>NZ_NOYI01000011.1 GCF_002258785.1 Rhodococcus sp. 06-235-1A | reverse complement strand
GGATCTGGTGGGCGCTGCGCGCCCACCGCCAGAAGCCGGCCGCCAAGGCGGCCTCATGCGGACTTTCCTTGCCGGGCGCTGCGCGCCAACGGCCAACGGGTCAACTATCTTGGTTGTCTCCCAATATGTTTCATATCAGGACACTTTCGGACCGCTGCGCGCCCCGACCGATGAACCGCATCCGCAGTGGGGCACGCTGCGCGCACCCCACTGCGATACTGCTTTACTACTCCCCCACAGTGAAATTCACATCAAGATAGGAGAAATTGTCCCGTAGATGCTGCCCCGTACATCGTCGAGATCTACGGACTCGCCCGCATCTTCTTGGCTACGCGCCGGTCGCGTCATTGTTAATGAAACTGTGACATCAACTGTGACATCGAAGTCACGTTCTCGGCCTTCGAGCCCCCACTGTTCGCAGAACCTCTCGAACTCGCTGCAAAGACTGTTCTCGTCCGCCCATTCGCACGCGGACTCGTTCAACCGTCTAACCCACTCGTGATGGTTCGCACGCTCGGTATTGGCGCTTTCGCGTACGGCCTGCAAGGTCCGTTCGACAGCGGCCCGTTCGTGGATGGGCCGCACGTACTCACCGAACCACGCGGGAGCGGTACCCGGTGAGACTGTGACCGGTGAGATGTCACGTGGACGCACCAACCCCGTCCAGCTCTTGTAGGTGTGCTCGACGGCCATCAACGGCTCACGCCACACGACAGCAACGCTTGCATGGGTCTCGGTGGCATTGCGCTCGTCCACCGAGAACCATCCTGACGCGGCGATACCGCCGCTTCCGTCACATATCTGTACATAGGCCCCCTCTGCGGGGTATCCCGCAACCAGGGGCTTTGGCAAGGCTTCGAGCACGACGGCCCGGTTCGACCAGTCGGCACCCCCTAGAGACCCGTTGTCGAAGGCCACCTCGAGCACGGACGCAACTGGTAACACTGAATCGACGATTGATGTCATGGCAGATTTCAGCCTCTCAATTTGGGTGACGGATGGTCAGTCCGCCGATCAACAGAACGCCTCTGAATCTACCATCGAAACGCCTGCATTGACAGACGCAAGAATCTTCGAAATATGTTGGCAAACAGAGCGTTTGGGATCACAACTATTGACAGGACGCAACCCGGCAGCAGCCTCAATTGTCCCCGGCGCACTCGGTGCCGGGGACAGGGTGCGCCCTGTCCGAAGCCAATGCCGGAATAGGATCGCTCACGTGCCGCGGCCCCTTCCTCTTCTCGACGACTCCGTCTTCACTTCCTCCGGATACAAGCGGAGTACCAAAAGAGTGGGACCCGATCTCGACGACGACTGCCTCTGCGGATCCCGCCGGCGGACACGGTCCTGCCATGCAACTGCAGCCGGTCGCTGGATCGCCTCGGAACCGCCACCCCTCCTGAACGATGCTCGCACTGGCTACGCACACCCCGAGTGCTTCGGCCAGGCGGGAGCAGACTGTTCCGACAAGATCAGCCGAGAGCATTGGATCAGTGCCAACATTCACCGACAGCTGCACATCGACGGAAAAGCACCCATGCTCAGCGGGGCACCGTGGCTGCATGGAGCATCGAAATCGGTAGGCACAAAAGCACTAGCCTCGAAGATCCTCTGCGAGCGCCACAACAATGCACTGTCACCTTTGGATTCCATTGCAGGACAGTTCTTTCAGGCAGTACGAGACATGCAGCTGTCATTGGCGAGCAAGACAGCCCCTTTCCTGGGGCCGGCCGACGATCATTTCCTCCTTCTCAGTGGACCACGACTACAACTCTGGCTCCTCAAACTTGTTCTGGGGGGCGTGGCCTCACACTCATTCGGCGCAGGCGGGACACCCCTGAAATCAGTCAGAACACAACCAGGAGTTGCGCTCCATGATATTTTGTGGCGCGGAGCAGTCTTTCCTAACCGATGGGGACTCTATGCTCGAAGGCACCGAGTCGATTCCATGGGCACGCCAGAATCCATCGGCGTCATCAACCACACAATTGACGACGAGGTATGGGGTGCGACAGTTCAATTCGGGGCACTCAACCTGAACCTCGGCCTTGGGGTGCCCGAGAACAGCGCGACGGTACAACCTGCTTCGTATCGCTTCGACAGACCCTCGACAGACGTCCAGAAGTACATTGCGCTTGCCTGGCCAGAGGACGGCCACGAACCCATCAGTTACTCGAACCTTGGCTAGCCCACGGCGCGGCCGCTCCGCCGCCAACAGCGTTGGTAGGTCCCATTTCGACCTCGTATCCGCGATGTATTCTCGCAGGCATGACGCTCACCAGGTCGCTGGACCAGGCCAGTTCTACGATCCACGACGCCGGCCTCCGCATTCAATCTCTGCAGTCCACACTGGACGGCACCAAGCGAGACCTTGCGCAAACGCAGGAGGAACTGGCTCGCCTAGCTCTCGTTCTCGACACCTACGCTGCAGCTACCGAGGCTGGGCAACCTACTGAAGGGAACCAGCTCAGACTGATCTCAGGAGCACTTGCTGCCGCAGCACAGAGCCTCACTAAGTCGTCCGACGCGCTTCGCGACGACGTGATCGCAGGCATCTAGCTAGCAGGTGTCCGCCCCTTGGTCTCGGTCTCTGCTTCTCCGCGACGAGCTCGCCGGGCTTGCCAAGTACCTGATCGAACTGCATCACTCGACAACCCGGTTTGGAGCTGGTTTGCCGCCAGGCGGGGAAGCCGTCGCTCGACACAGTTCCGCAGCCCCGCCCCATAGCCCTGCAAGAGGATTGCCCACCCAGCGTAGTTAATTGAACGACCCTCGACGTTGCGCACGTGACAACAACAGTGACCCTTCGTGAATTACTGAGCAGAACTCATCGATCCTGTTGAGCACCGACTCGGCCGGGGACGATTGCACTGTGATCCACACTGGAACCGAAAACTTTCGTATCCATTCCCACGTCTCACGGGATCTGCTAGCGGCCCACAGCAACAACACTATTCGGGTTCACGCTGTTGATGTTCGAGGTCCGATCGAACTGCGCCGCGATACCGCTGATCTCGTCCTCGAACAGCAACTCGCACGCGCTCGACGAGTCGCGTTGACCGAACGTCCGTACGCGCAGCCGTGGCACGAATATTTGACCTCACTCGGCGACGGAGATCAGGAGTTTCTTGATCTGATAGAGGCGGCGTCCCAGCAGCTCGTAGCCCGGTCCGGACGCGCCGAGGTAGTTGCGAAGGTGTGCTTGGCTGTAATGCTCGCGTCTGGGTGTGTGGTTCGGCCGGCGTTCGACGGCGGAGCGCGGACGACCAATCGTGCAGCCGAGTCGGCCGACGGTCAGGACGACATGGCAGCGTTCCCGGAAACGTGGGCGGCGCGAGACGTCACTCAAAATAACAGGCTGGTGCTTGCAGTGGGATCGCTTCCTGCGAGCGATCCCACCTTGGCGGACGCCCTGATCACTGCGGTCGTACAGCCGTGCCGAGTCAGTGTGTTTCGCCCGCAATCTTGACGGAACACGGCGATACGCCCGGACAGTGACTTAGTCGAGCGATCCCAGGCGCGAGTCTTGCCGATGATCGTGGAACGACAGCATGTTGTGCGCGACGATCCACTGTAGAAACGAATCCGGGAGAGCGTGAATGGCGTCGGCATCGACGTGGTGCCCGACTTGGGTCAGGGCGTGACGGAAAAGCAACACCTTCTGACGCTCGCCAGCGAGCCCGGGCCTGCTCGCCGAAGGCTCGAAACGCGGCGGCCACTCCAGAAGATCGCTGAAGTGCCATTCGATAAGCTCTAGTGCGGCGAGATACTCCTTGTGAGCCTTGGTCCCCGGCACGACCTTTGGGAAGAAGTACTCGTCAGTGGTGTCTTCTCCGGCTGTGAGACCGGTTTCTAATTCGCCCGGAACATAGTTCGGGGAGGTCGGTGGCAACCGATGCACCCTGCCCGGATGTACGAGAACCCAGACTGCCTGCTCGTGGGATGTCGTTTGACCGCGTTCCAACGGTCCCGAGCAATCGACTCGGAACGACGTGGGATCCGTTGTCACGAAGAAATTTTCGTTCATTCTCAGCGCTCTAGCGGTTGCGTGACCCCACCACTGGATATGGCAGCCCCCGCGCTGCTTGGTCCTAACCTGCGTCGCGTCCGCCCTCTCCGTGATCAAAAAACTGTTCCGAGAGAACGCCTTATGCGCATCCGGCACATCGAGTCGCGTGTATCCGTCGGTGATGTTCTTGGTGGGCCTACCGATTTCGAGGCGGTCCCCTTCCTGCAGCTGGAACGCAGGTCCGACCTGTTTCGGCGGGCTGAACCTTACGACGGGGACGCGACGGTTGTTCGCACCGTCATCTCGGTACTTGACGATGTCCGAGGCCCACACTTCGACCGTGGTGTAATTCGTTGTCGTCATGAACTATTTCCCCTGCGTTCTTTGTGGTTTGCGACACGGGTCGATATCTTCTCGTACTGCGTCGATTGCCGCCACCGCTACCTCGGCTGCGACGGGAGCGGCATCCGCTGCACCGGATCGAGGCGACTGTTCACCGCCCAAGATTCGGACGGCGATGACTATTCCGGGGTTCTCTGCCGGCGCGAGTGCGACTACCCAACCGTCGTAGGAACCGCGGTCGTCATCCGCGGTGCCGGTCTTCGCGGCGACCGGCATGTAGAGATCCCCGAGCTCGCCTGCGTGTCCGTCCTGCACCACCGCCCGCATACCGTCGAGCACGGGTGCGGTAACCGGGTCGTCGAGAACGAGTGCGGTCGCCGGTGGCGACGTAACGGAGTCGACATCCAGCTGGTCGTCTGTGCATTGCCCTAGCTGCACCCGCGCTCGGGGTAGAGCTCCGTTCGTCGCGAGTCGGCCCACCGCCACGGCCATTTCGTACGGTGATGCGCGGACGTCCTGCTGACCGAATCCCGTGCGCGCAAGCACATCTGGGTCATCGCCGACGCCTCCCACGACGATGCCGGGGTGAGTCGGGAAGTCGGCGGAATCGGCGGAATCGGCGGAGAGCACCGCGGTCATCTGGGTGATCGACTGCAGACCGGTTCGGATGGCGATCTCGGCGAATGCGGTGTTGCTGGACTCCGCAAGTGCCTGGGTCAAATCGCCGCCGCCTTCGACGTTGCCGGCGTTGTGGACGATGCCGACCCCGCCCGGGGGTGTGTATTCGTCGCGAACCGGCGTTGTGGTGTTCTGTCCTGCGCTCAGGGCGCTGGCTGCGACGATGGTTTTGAACGTCGATCCCGGTGCGCTTTGCGAATACACCGCCGGGTAGCCGGCGTCGTAGGAATGTTGGTCCGAGCGGCGTGAGTAGAGGCCGAGGATACTGCCGTCCTTTAGGTCCAAGGCTACGACGTCCCCTTCGTATCCGCGGGTTTCGAGACCGTCGCGGGCAGCGGTCTGGACCGCTGAATCGAGGGAGGTGACCATTGTCGGTGATTCGCATACCTTCTTGACAACAAGGTGTTCCAGCCACGGTCGTAAGCAAGTGCCGGCGCTCATGTTCGTGGCGACGAAGTAGGCGGCGTCGATGTCTCCGTTGAGCTGCGGTATCGACGACTCCAGGGTGCGGGTTTGCACGTCGGCATCGGTGGTCGCGTCACGCATCGTCGATGGGACGAGGAACGGCGTCCCGTCGCGGAAGACAACCGGGCCGGGGTTTCGTGACGCGGCGTCCTGGGCTGCGGTTCGTGCGGGAACTTCGGGTGCGACGGTTTGCCAGGCAACCAAAGTGATGACGATCAACCACAGTCCGAGGATCGCCCACTTCGTTCGGTCGACGCGTGCGACAACGCGGAGTTCGGGGACGCTTGGAACCGGCCGCCAGCGGTGGGATCCGATGCCGACGATAAGCCCGACGGCGATCCACATACAGGTCAGCGAGCTTCCTCCGTTGGAGAGGAACGGGACGACCATCCCCGTGACAGGCACCTTGTTGATGGTGGCGAGCGTGACGTACAGGGCTTGCACGGACACCATGGCTGCCAGGCCGGTCGAGATCAGGCGTGGCCCTGCGCTGGTGGCACGGATTGCCGACAGCCAGCAGGCGGTGACCAAGGCACCGAATAGGCAACAGATTGCTATGACCACTATCGCTCCCCGTTCCTCTCCGATGCCGGCGAGGACGAAGTCGTTCTCTACGTTGGCGACGTCGAGCGGGGATCCGTTGTTGAAGCCGGTGCCGAGCCAGCCTCCGGTCGCGAACGACCGAAGTGCCGCGCCTGTGTTCTGAAGCTGTCCGTCGGACGTGATGGGGTTCAACATCTGGTCGATGCGGGCGCGGAGCTTTCCCACACCGAAAAAGGTTGCGACGACGAGGACTGTACCGACGGCCGTGAAGCCGATCCAGACGCGCGGTGGCGGGCCGCACACGATCAGCATGACTGCTACTGCACCGGTGAGCACAAGTACCGGACCGAGGTCGGATACGTAGCCACCGAGGGCCGCGGCGAAGGCGACCGGCCAGCAGGCTAGCAACGCGGGCGTAACCCTTCCGGCTCGCAGCGCTGGTCCCGCGGCATACAGCATCGATCCCAATCCGATGATGATCAGGATTCTGGCCAGATCGCCTGTCTGTCCGACGAAGGGCCCGACGGATATCCAACCGGGGGCACCGTTGACTAGTACGCCGATCCCGGGCATGAGGGGAAGCGTCAGTGCGACACAACCTGCGACCGCTACGCCTGTCCCCGTGATCGAGCGAGCGGTGGTGTTCCACGTACTGCCGATCCACGCAGCGACGAGGAACGCGGCCACCCCGACCATGGCCCACCGCGCCTGGTCGACGCCGCTATCCGGATAGAGCCTCTCCGCCGTCACGGCACCGAGGCACGTGAGGGTCCAGGCGGCGACTGGGATCACGAGGGAGGCGGATGCGCCCACAACGCGCCGAACGAACGCACACAACACGATCGGAACCGCCGCTGCCGCCGCGACGTAGAGCAACGAATGCTGCACGGACCAACCCAGCTGGGCTGCTGCAGTCAGCACCAGCAGCGCGGGAGGTCCCCCAAGAGCCGCGAGGTCGCTGGAACTCTGCCCGCCGCTGAAACCGGGTGCGCCGCCACCTGCTGGTCGAGTCGCCACCGCTTCCGCGTGTACCCGCAGGAGGGCGAGAACTGTGAGCGCCAGTACGGACAGCGTCGCGAGCATGTCGGCGATCATCTCGACGCCCCCGAGGCACTTCGTTTCACCAGACGTATCCGGTCGTGCTTTCCCAGTCGGATCACGCACTCGGACGTCGCCGCCCTCGGTTCGCGGGGGGCCACCCGGCTGTTGTCGAGCCAGGTGCCATTGGTGCTGTTGAGATCTTCGACTTCGACCACCTGAGCGGCGGGATGCCAGCGCAGGGCAGCGTGTGCCCGTGAGACGGTCCGCGAGGAAACGACAATGTCGGATGTGGAGGATGCGCCGACCACGTAGCGTCGACCCTTGCGAAGGGCGACGCGTCGACCGTCGGGCAGGTCGGCGAACCACAGCTCGGAGGCGTCACCCAGCGCGACATCGGTGATGTCGTCCTCGCCGCGCGGCCGGCGAGGGACGTCGCCGACTTGGTCGGTCGGAGAGTCGTCGCCGTCGGGATAGCGAAGTACTACCTCGACATCTCGTCGGCCGAGAGCCGGGTTTGCGCGGAGGGAGAACGCAACGCCGGAGTAGTTCCACGATTCTGCTTCAGCACGGGCGGCGAGATCTTCTCCCAGTTCACGGGAGAACTGCGCCCAGATCGGCACGACGCGTTCATACATCTCCGGAGCGAGTTCGAGGAGCACGCCTACCGGCATGAACTTCGTTCGAGCGGTGCCGATCGCACCGCTCACGATCTTGTCCAGAACCCGGACACTAACGTTTTCGGGGGTGGGTAGAGGAACCCGAAGACGCTCCTGCACCGTCTTGGAGACGGCGCGAGGAGCGTTCCCCGCGAAAGTGCCCTGTGCGCGTTGGGTCCGAACCACTTTCACAATGACAGCGGCTGTAGCGACCAGTACTGCGATGATGATCAGAGCAGTCATACTTTCCTCCTCGGTCGAGGAAAGCATGACGTGCTACGGCCTTCACGAACAGAACCGATGGATTCTGTAGTTCACGCGCGCTGGATTCGGCCCACGATCACTGTGATGTTGTCGGTCGCACCGGTTTTGGCAATTTCAACGAGGCGTTCTGCGATGTGAATCGTGGAGCGTTGTCGCGCCTCCACCAACGTTGATTCGATGTCATTCTCGTGCAGTGAGCCTTTCCACAGACCGTCCGTGGCGACGAGCACGATGTCGCCTGGTTCTGCCTCGTGGGCCCACACATCGGGCGTGACCGACCGCGCACCACCGATACTGCGTGTGAGCGTGTTGCCGGTCGAATGGTCTGCCGTCAATCTTCTCAGTCGCCGACCTCGCGCAGGAAGAATGTAGACGCGGCTGTCACCGACATGGGCACCGTACAGATAGCCGGTTTCATCCAAGTGAACGATATCCAGAGTCGTTGCTCTTCCTCGATCCGCGGGGTCGTCGTCCTGGCGCGCGCGGACGTCGGTGTTCGCACGCGTAACCGCCGACGCCAGACTCATGCCGTCTTCCTCGATCGCATCGCGGACTGCCCGCAGCGCAGCGCGAGATGCTTGACCGCCGGCAGACCGCCCGCCGACCCCATCGGCTATACCCAGCAAAGACCCGCTGAGGATCGCCCAGTCCTGATTTTCTTTACGCGGGCCGGCGTCCGTCGCGCTGTCGGCGTCGAAGAAGAGTGCGCCACCGCCGCCGCCGCCGGGAAACGACAGTATTCGACCTACTGTCGATTCCTCGGTATCGATCCGGTCTGTCGATCGGCCGAACAACCGGTCAAGGGCTCCGCCTCGGGTGCTCGTACTGGGCTCGCCACGATCGTTTACGCGAGACGCAGGGGGCACACCGATATCGGTCATTTCGCTTTGCACAGAGTCGGTTTCACCGCCGAGTGGAACGTGACGGGTGACGGTCAGGCTGTCCGGGTTGACCGTTGCACGAGGCGCACTGAAATCGTCCGGACTCGCTTGCCGTAGCACCCGGTCGGGACCGAACGGTTGCGGTGCCGGTGTTCGCTCCGGCCGGCGTTCATCGTGGAAGTCGAACGGGTTGCGAGACATGTCATTCCGATCGTCGCGGCGGGGGGAGGCGGCCTGTGATTGTGCCACAGGATCGAAGCGATCGTGTTCTGTCTGTTCCTCGCGATCGGTCCATGAAGCACCGGCCTGGGACCCAATCCCTTGCCCACGTTCGCGGCGATACTTCAGGTCTGAAATGCCAATACCAGCAAACCGCCACACCATCAGTGGGACAACACTTCCCACGAGAAAGACTGCCAGTGCGGCGTTGTCACGGACGAAGTCGATTCTCCCCACACCGAAGACCAGCACAGCGACGAAAACGATCCACAAAGCAGCGCAGGCTATCCGGGTACGCAGTGCCTCGCGGATCCCGATCTTCGCGGGCGGAACTGGCGAAGAGTTGGGGACCATCGCACGTGCCTCTCTCAGTGGTAGATGCTTGTTCATCGTATGCCCCTGACCGTCGAGTCGAGGCGTGCCAGAGCGTCCGACATCACGGCTTCGTCACCGCGGTTCTCGAGCAGCGCACCGGGGTCGGACAGGCTCTCACCCTCGGCCAACGTCAGAGCAGTGCGATCAACTCGGTCGAGCGGGTTGTTCGATAGCCATCGTTCGACGAGATCAGCAAGCGGCGTAGGCACACCGGGGGTGATGACGTCCAGCCGGGGCGCGTCAGGCCTGGTCTTTTCCAGCCACCGTCGGTACTCGTCCGATCGGCGGTCGACTTTGCCGTCGTCGAGCAGGGGCATGTCGACCCAACGGGACTCGGCAAAGTCACGCGGGTACGCCCCCGAGATGAGCCGATAGACCATTGCGCCCACTGACCACAGGTCGCACAGTGCCGTTTGATGGCCGAGTCCGCGCCCCGGGAGGATCTGTTCGATCGCGGCGTAGTTGTACGTGCCGGTGAAGGTGGAGTCCATGTCGGTGAACCCTGCTTGATCGAATGCGCGGGTCGCTCCGGCGATACCGAAGTCGGTGAGCACAGCGTGAGGTTCTCCATTGATCAAGTCGACAAGGACGTTGGCAGGCTTGATGTCGAGGTGCAGGAAGCCGGCGCGGTGCGTCACGAGCAGAGCTTCCAGCGTCTGGTGGATCAACTCCAGCAGTGGGAGTATCGGCACCTCGTTACCCCATCGGTCCTCCACGTACTTCTTCATATCGCCCAGCGGGTAGTGCCTCATGACGATGAACGGTCTCTCGGAATCGTCGTCCAGCTGCACGTCTTGTCCACTGACTATGTCGACGACATGGTGCCGACCCAACGGAATGAGCCGAGCGAGAACGTCGCGTTCGAGCCCTTTCAACGCTGGCTGCTTCGCCGGCGCAAACGCAGGATCGATTTTCCCGATCTTGGCTACGAAGTATTCCTCCCGAGTCGTTTGGTCTTCGTCCTCACGCTCTTTTCTGGTGCACAGCCAGAGGTCGTACCACCGTGTTCGAGCGTCCGGGAGTGGTTCCACGAGCTGGAATTTGTCCCCGTCAGTCGTTCGGAGGACGTATCCGGGTCCGACACCGTTCGTCGGTTCGGAGTCCGGGTCGACGAGTGTCTCCGGCTCGTCGAGAACATCGTCACGGGCGTTGGTCGGGGATTGCCAGCGCCCCCGAATGTCGTCGGCTTGTTTCTCGAAGACGTCGGTGAAGAACGCGCGGCGTTGATCGGCCGCGGGCTTCTTCCATCCCCTCTGCTTTTCCAGGAAGTGTGGAACAGCGTGCACAGAGTCGTTGATCTTCTCAGCCAGTTCGTTGTTCGCGTCGATGCTGTCCTTGCGGACCCGCGCGTCATGACCGGTGGTGCCGCCGACGAACTTCGCGGTCAACGGCACCAGATCGATGCTGGCGAGCACGATGAACAACAGGATGCGCACTGCCCAGATAGTGGTTCCGTGTTCTCCGGAGGCAAGTGAGGACAGCGCGACGATCCGACGCAGTAGCCCGTTCTGGCTGGTGTCAGCCGCGCTGGGTACCGGTACAGCGTTGACCTGTTCGCTGACCAGAATCTGTGCTTGGCATGTATCGATGGCCTGCTGTGTCAGGTCAGTGCTCGTCGGTCCTTGGCCGCACGCTTGCAACTGATCGGGAGTGAAGCCTGATGGTTTGAGTATCACCGTGTAGTCCTGGCGCGCAGCGACTGCTCGCTGAAGCGCTTCGTTTGCTCTCGCGACGGCTGCGGAGGCCTCTTGCCCTTCTGCGCCGAGCCCCGGGATGCCGGTTCCCGTCTCGCAGTCCGGTGCCGGGTTTGATTCGCACTTGAGCACGCGATTCGCGTCCTCGACCTGTTTCGTCGCGGCATCGACCGAGGCCGTGAGACGGTCGACGGCTGTGTTCGGGTACTCGATTTGCTCTTTGTACCTCTGCTCTGCCGATGCCTTGGCATCGAGCCGAGCCTGGTTGTACTCGTTCTGCTGCCGGACTGCTGCAGCATTGTTGTCTCGATCGACCTGCGCTGAGATCTCGTCGTCGAAAAGCGTCAGCTCAACGCCCTCGGCCATCAAGATCGCGATGCCCGCGGCGAGGAGGAAGCGCACGAAGAACAGGCTGAATTTGCTCTGCCACCGCGACGAGGTAAGCGGCCGGGAAACGATCAGGCGGTCGACGTTGAACACGACGATCGTCCACACCACTCCGATGGCAATCACCAGCGCCAGCGGCAGATTCGAGTAGCCAGTGGTAGCGAGCAGCACTGCGGAAATGCCTGAGATGATCGAGGTCACGATGACCGACATCCCCAGGCTGCAGTACCAGTTGAGCTCCGCTTTTTCCTTGATGTGCATCCAGTTGGCACCGCAGCAACCGAGTAGAAAGCGTGCGATGGGGCCGGGCCGAGTGATCGTGTCCGGTCGGGTGGGGGTTGTCATGGCCGTGGCCTTTCCGAATGCTGCTGAACGCCGACGGGATCGGCATCACGATGGTCGCAGGTGTTGAAGTAGCTAGAAGTCATCCGCGTCGGCCGCTCTGCACGAGAAACAACAGAGGTAGGAGATCCACGCTGACCAGAACGAGGAACAGTCCCACCACGACGAGCCAGACCGGGCCCGCGTTCTCGGAGTTCCACAGCAGGGATCCGAATGCCTCGAGGTGCGGGAGAAGCCCATTGCTTGAGCGCGTGGGTGGGTGCTCGAGGGTGAGTTGGTCGACGCTCGATTCGACCAGCAGCATGCCCTGACAGCGGTCGGAATCGTAGGGCGTCAACTCGGTCGTCTGTTTCGGGTAGCCGCACGTTGCAAGTTGGACTGCGTCAAAGGGGGCAGGCACTGGAAAGACGGTGTACTCGGCAAGCCGTCGCTGGGCCGAGGTGCGCTCAGCGATGACATCAGACAGTTCTTTGCTCGCCGACTCCGCCCTCGGGACCACCGACACGTTGCCTGTACCACTTGAGCAGTCGGGCGTCGTTCTCTCGCACAACGCTATTCGCCGGGCTTCGACCTCATGGATCTCGAGACCGGAGACTGCGTCCTGCAGGCTGTCTCGCATCTGCTCGGGTTGCGCCAGTTGCTCGGCGTACATCCTCGACGCGACATCGCGGTTGGCTTCTCGGCTGCGGTACCACTCGTTCAAGTCGTCTTGTTGATGCATCGCCACGTTCACCGCGACCTGAGAGCGAACCTCTTGCCCGAAGATCGCCATCCCGAACACCCAGGAACCCGTCCCGGCAGTGAGCACGCTCACGGACGCCATGACGGCCACACTGACGAGATGCGATCCGGTTCGTCGCGACCGCGCGAACACCGTGGACGCCACGGTCGCCACCACGAGGCGGCGATACGAAAAGTAGAGGGCGGCAACAACGACGCTGACGATCGATGCCCACACAGGACCCATGTCGGCAAGCCCTGCAATGATCGTCGCGCTGAGCGCGACGATCATTGTCGAGAACAAACCCGCTACTCCGACGCTCTGCAGCAGAGTCCATGTACCAACGGGCGCAGTACGTACGTACGTCGGGCCGGCGCACCACACGAGCGCCTGGGAGAAACGACTCGGCCCGTACTGGCCGCTCAATTCATCACCCCCTCGCTCGACTTCGCCGCCGACCGACCCGTCCGGATAGACCGTTGGCTCCTCGTCGTCGTAGGACGTCACGCTGCTTTCCCCGCTCATTGCGCTGCCCGATCGGTAGTCCGTAACTGCGGCCGACTATCGGCCATCCGCGCTGCGAGCACGGCGACACCCGAGCTGCGCTCGGACGCACGTGGGACACGCCGCGCTGCGATCGTCGGATGCTCGCAGCGCGCCTCGACAACACGGTTTGATCCACGAAGACGGATCAGATCGTCACAGCTGCAGTACAGTTCGGCGCTCACACCGACGCCGGAGGCAACGACCTGAACGACTCGAACGCCGGCAGCCCGGAGCGCGCGTGCAAGCGGTGCGAAGATGTGGTCCCCGGACGCGATGATCACCTCATCGTGTTGGTGAGCCACCCTCTCCACATCCACCGAATCGAGCAACGCGAGGTCCGCGGCATCCGGCGCGGACGTGACACCGATACGCCGAGCGTTCGCCGGGACGGCGAAGAATGCCGGCGCGGCATGTCGCCAGGCTGCGGCGACCGTAATCTGGTCACGCTCTCCGACGCCCACATCGGTGACGTAGTCCCCCCACCAGGCGGAGCATCGGACAGCGGAAACGTCGCCGGACACCATGTTCTCGATGTCGAGCAAGTGCAACCTGGATGGATCGATTCGGCTAGCCCGGTCGTCGCTCATGACTTCTCCGATCTCCGTCAGGACCCGCATATACGGGGTCTGACAATGATCAAACTGGAGGAGAGGCGACGACAACAGAATCGGTGCGTCCCCTTTGCCCGGGAACCATGAATGCAACTACAGAACAACTGTTTGGCCGATGTCAACGGCTCAAGCTCTGCACGCCGAGTCCCACGATATCTCGCGAGGTCGGTGGGGTAACCGCGTTTCCGCACATCCGAACATTTCGCTGCTTGGTTCCCCCGCGTAGAACGTACGTCGACGCGAATCCCATTGCTCCTTTGAGTTCCGTTACGTCGAGCATTCTCAACACAGGTCTTCGACAGCGATCGGTCGGCGTGTGGGCTTTCGATGGTGAGCAGCAGCTGGGACGACCAGGCCGTGGTGGTTGCCCGATGCGGTCACGGTGCAGAGAGCGTCGCTGACCGATCGTGCTGTCGAACCTCCGCCCCGTAGCTCTGCGATGAACGGGGTGATCACCGCGTGGTGGCGGCCGCCGGCGGACACGGTCGACAGCGCCTCTGACGTTCGATGATTCTTCGATTGGCCCCGTAACACCGACACGAAGGGCTCTAGTGCCGGGACCTGCCCCTCAGACGGCCGTGATCTTGCCGGCCGGTAGTCGAACAGCGTGCCGTCGCCTTCTCTCGCGTCCTCGGTCTGCGGCCGTGCCCAGTAGCGGTCGATGCCGGCCTGAATTCGTGCGATCGTTTTCGGCTTCAGGGGACGAGTGCGATCCCCTATTCGCTGGCCAGTCTTGGTCCAGTCGATGATGGTCGATGCAGGCAGCCAGTCGGGCTCGAGCACGGTATCGGCACACGCACGTGCGGGCATCGATAGGAGTACTGGCTGCGGTACTTGCCCACAGCCAGCGCTGGGTTCTTCCAGGCCTGCAGCGCACGCACGGGCCCGCAGCGAGAGCAGGTTGCCGGTGGACGGACCACGGTCTCGAAGTCAAGTGCCCGGTTGCCGGCCTTCCAGAAGCGGAGCTTGGTGTCCCGAAAGTCCAGGCAGATGAGGCGATGTTCGGAACCGAGGGCGTGCATCGCCGCGATCCATGGCCTGTAGAGAGGCCATGCGTAAATCTCGACGACGTTCCCGACGAAAACCAATTCGTATCGGTGGTACTCGGTGAACCGGACGACGTCCCACATCGTCGCCCTCGACCGCTGTACGGCCTCGGACGGCAGGTCGTCTGACAGTAACGAGATCTGCGCGGCGAGGCGTTTGTCGCCGCGAGCATTGGAGTGCCAGGTGCATTCAGGGCTGAACCATCCGATTGTCGTGCGCCTACCCGGCGCTCGGTTCGACATCGACAGGCCGGGTTTGTTCTGGCCTGCGCGAGCGCTGGCTCTGCAGGGTTGGCAAGTGTGGACGGCCGTGTGGAACATGCCGATGGACCAGCCGGCAGAGGAGCGCCAAGAGCTAGTGGACAGTGCCGTTGACCACTTCGTCGATCAGGTCGGTGGACTCCCCCATCTCGTGGTTGGCAAGTCGGTCGGCACCCTCGCCGCAGGATGGGTCGCTGACCACAGCGTTTCTGGCTCTGGACAACCGTCCACTTGCGCGTGTTAGTCATGCTGGAGAGGATGGCGTCGAGTACGGCCGACTTGAAAGCAAAGAGTGCCAAAGAGTTCACAGGAAGCTCGACTAGTACATCGAGCACGCACTCCGACACGTCGATCGCCGAGACCGTGGGTCTCCATAGGTCGGAATCCCCGCTCCGCCACGGACCCGCAGCTTCGGACCGAGTCAGGGACAACTGCATTCCCCAGCATGCGAACGCCGGGCTGATGCTACGCTGCGCGGCACGATCACGACGAGCCCCACATACGGCGTCGCGCAATTGCTTTGATGCGGGCCACCATGACCGGACTGAGTCCGCGACCGAACACGCTGCCGGGGTCGCGGTCGCGGTCGCGGTCGCGGTCGCGGTCGCGGTCGCGGTCGCGGTCGCGAATCATGACGATATCGCGGTAGAACTCTCGGGATGTCATGCCGAACCGGGCGCGGATGTCCTTGTCCGGTCCGCCGCCGTGGTTCACCCACCGCAACGCGTAGTCGATCATCGAGTGGTCGCGCTCGGAATACTCGGCTTTGGAGTTGCTGCCGGTGTTCGGTGATCTGAATTCGGGGCGTTCTGCCATCATTGTCACCCGTCGATCCCCTGTCGTCGATGATGGCCGGGCCGGGCCTTGCCAGGGCGGCAGTTCCTCAATCTATGTGAACTTCCTTACCCTGGCGTGCTCTCTACGTCCGTTGCTACTGGTACTCCGCCTTCCGCAGTCAGCGTAGCCACTGACAGTCCGAAGGCATCAACGATCGTTCCGATCGAGCCTGTCGAACCATACCGGCGAGGAAAGGTCAGGTTCCACGAAGGCGATCCAGGTGATGGATTCGGTGCTACGGCCCGACGACCTGGACCGGCCAAAGTGGCGGGCACCGGTTCTCGGGATCGGCTACAGCCCCGCCGAATCTACGACAGCAGATCTAATCGAGCAGCACCGTGAGGTTGCGTTTGACGACGAGGCGTATTCGCCGCCCCGCATTTCGCGGTGATCGCTGCGGCGTAGACCAAACCGCCCCGGCAGGAGTTGTGGGGCGCGCCAGCCAGGTCCGGTGGGCGCACGCGATGTATGTGGCAGGTGCGAAATCCATGCCGCGTCGAACTCGTAACCAGCAGCGCGCGTCCGGCCGCGTAAAGATGTCTTATCTGACATGGTCGGCGTGGAGGTTTCGTCTGCCGGACGGCACAACGTGCCAACTTGACGATGTTTTTTGTATGTGGGATATGCCCGCGAGCGTTCAGGTAATGGAGGTGATCAACAAGTGCGGCTTACCGGCCCGGTTTGGCATACGGCGGTCGCAAAGGAGCGAACTCAGCGCTCTTCAGCTTACGTACGCATATATATGCTATGTCACCTGTGAGGCGCTTGTTGATAGGACGATATCGAACCGTGCGGAAGTCCATCCGGACGCTATCGTTTCCCGACCACCAGGGGGAATTGAGTTGTTCGGCATTTCGATAAAATCGACAATGAGGGATTTACGCACACCGAAAACGCTATCCGTCTCCAGATATTTGTCGCCCTGCACGAAAATGTGAGTTGCCAGCGTTCTTTTTCCTGGGGCGGTCACCATGAAGTGCAAATGACTCGCCCGCATGGGAGAGCGACGCGTTGCTTCGAGTAACTGCCCTACCGGTCCGTCGCACGGGATCGGATACGGAGTAGGAGTCAAGCCCCAAAAACTATACCTGCCTTCATCATCCGCGAGCAGATGTGCGCGACCTGCTACACGTCGGTCGGGATACTGCACGTCGTACAGTCCGTTCTCGTCGGCTTCCCACACTTCGATTCGTGCGCCTGGAACAGGCGAGCCGTCCGTCGACGTGATTCGACCCTCTATCCAGCAAGGTCTCCCTGGTGCACCGCCGGAGATGTCACCACCAAGTTCTACGAGCGGGGAGTTTTCAACATAGAATGGACCGAAAACAGTTGCTTCGGTGGCACTACTATGGGCTTCGTTGTTCACCATGACAGTTTGCATGGATACTCCGAGGACATCGGAGAGTAGGATGAATTCTTGTCGATCGGAATCGGTAGCATGGCCGACCTCGGTAAGGAATTCGATAGCGACACGCCACTCTTTTTCAGTCAGCCGGACCTCGCGCACGAACTCGTGTAAGTGTCGAGTTAGCCTAGTCATCAAGAGTTTGAGTCGTGAATTTTGGGCATTATTGAAACTAGATAGTGCCGTCTGGGTCAATTGCGATTCGCGGCGTTGCTGTTCGTGGCCGTCTGAGTATTCTTGATTTGATTCGGTCACTGCAAAAATGCCTTTGCGGTCGGAGGTTTGCCTGACCAGGCGTGCGATAGAAGTGTTGTCAGGTCAGACACGGAAACTGGGCGTGGCGTCACGGCGGGAATGAGGCAAGCGATTTCGTTAGCAGCGCGCTCTATGTCGGACTTGGAGAACCCGATTTCGCGTAGATTGCGAGGCGCACCGATTTCGGATCTCAGCGATTCAAGACCCTCCAGCGCCGACGCGGCTTTTAACGCCGCTGCGATACGCGTTTCGGCCTCAGGCACAGCAGGACCGAGCAACGCCAACACGTAGGGTAATACCACCGCGTGGGTACTGGCGTGGGGAAGTCCATAGGTACCTCCCAGCAGATGACAGATCTTGTGATGTAGACCGGAACCGGCCGAGGAGAAGGCCGTGGCGGACAGGTAAGAACCGAGCATTGCGCTCTCCCTACCTGACCGTGACTTTCCGAGACTCTGTTTGATGTCAGGCAGTGCTTGGTTCAACAGATGTATCCCCTCAGCCGCCAGAGCATCAGCAATCGGGTTGACATTTGGCGACCACATCGAATCGACGCAGTGGGCTAGAGCGTTGAGACCGGACACCATTGACGTGTCGACCGGAAGCGACAACGTCAACTTTGGATCGTAGACAATGGTGGCGGGCAGTACGTTGATGTCCGTCCCGGTGCTCTTGCGCTCGCTGTCAGTGATTCCCCACATCGGTGTGGCTTCAGATCCGGCGTAGGTTGTCGGCACCGCAATTATCGTTGTGCAGGTTTCGAGCGCGATTGCTTTGGCCAAGCCGGTGCTCGATCCTCCGCCGATACTCACTATCAGGTCAATTTCGTGTTCTATCGCGGCGGCCGTTGCCGTGGTGACGTTCTGGCGGGGTACGTGCGGGGCGATGTCGTCCCACCGCAGTCTTATTTCGGGACCGGGCGTGAGCTGCCGCGAGCGAACCATGTCGCGTCCGCTGGCGACTATCATAATCGACTTGGCGTCGAGTCGAATGAATTCTTCTGCAAGATGCTGTTGGGCGTAACCCCATCCGAACAGAACTCGTTGCGGCTGGCTTGTGTACACGAATGCAGGCATCAGCGGACTACCAGGTTTTCATCGAGTTCGGCGTCGTATCCATAGAGCCATGCGTTTTGCAGGAGGGGGTCTGCGGTTTCGAGTCGCAAGTCGCGAAGCTGCTGATCGTGACCGTCGGGAAGGTGGTTCGTGTCTTTACGTGAACGGCTCAGTTCTTGAATCCTGGTGGTGCGAGGGCGGCGGATATTCTCGTAGTGGAACAGGGCTTGCTCCGGATCCGAGAGATTGCCGACCAGACAGTGAGCCAAGGCGGCCGCATCTTCGATAGCTTGGGCCGAGCCTTGCGCGAGAAATGGAAACATCGGGTGTGCGGCATCACCTAGGAGAGTCATCCGCTTGGTCGTCCACCGATCGAGTGGGGCTCGATCCAGCAATGCCCATCGGCCAGGATTTCTGACCGAGGAGATCAGGTCGATCAAACGTGGATCCCAACCGTCGAATTCTGCCAAGAATTCGTCGACAGTCGAGGTCGCATTCCAGTCTTCATCGAACATGCCCGCTGCGGGTGCGACGGCGATAATGTTTATCATCGAGCCGGCGGAAACAGGGTAGTGCACAAGATGGCGTCCTGGCCCGATCCATAGCGTTTGCACCGGCCGCCGGGTGAACATCGGAGCCTCCTGAGCCGGAACGAGGGCGCGAAATGCGCACAGTCCCGAGTATTCAGCCGGGGTCGGTGTGGCAATCAGTCCGCGGATGGTGGAGTGAATTCCATCTGCACCGACTACGATGTCTGCCTTCTCGAAGGAACCGTCCTGGAATCGCAATCGCAGCGCGTCACCTCGTTCTTCGACATCGATCAGTCGAGAGGACAACCGAATCATGTGGTCGGGTATGGCGTTTCGTAAAGTTTGAAGAAGGTCGGCTCGGTGGGTCACATACGACCGCTCGCCGTACAACTTGGCACAGCGGTCTGCCATGTTTTCCGCCGAGAGCACACGCCCGTCCTCCCATCGACGGAATTCCCAACCGATGTCGAGTGGGACAGCGCTGTCGAGAAAGATGTCGAAGACTCCTAGCCGCCGCAGCATTCGAGCGGAGTTCGGGGAGACAACCAGACCCGCTCCTACCTCGCCCAGATGCTTGGCCTGTTCGTACACCGTTGCTGTCAGGCCCACGCGGTGGAGAAAGGCGGCAGCAGCCAGTCCGCCGATTCCTCCTCCGACGATGGCGATCCGAGGGAAGTTGTTGGAAAGCTTCATGTTGCGGCAGGTCTTTCTGTGGGTGTTTCGGTTCAGCGCTGGCGCGGCGGACGACCGCCTGTCCGGACGAGCTGTCTGTGACCACGGGTCGATGTGGACTGGGAAGCGACGACAGATCAGCTCACTTCGATTGAAACGTGGCGCTTCATTCGAACAACATGCTGATTGTCATATCGGATAGTGACGGTCCTTAGAGGAAATCGTGATCCAGCGGAGCTCGGTAAATTCTTCGAGGGCCGCTTGAGAGCCGAATCGCCCGAAACCGCTGGCTTTGAGACCGCCGAAGGGCATTTGGGCTTCGTCATGTACCGTTGCGCCGTTGATGTGGCAGATGCCCGAGCGAATTCGAGAGGCTGTCTCGAGCGCCTTGCCGACATCGCGAGTGAAGAGCGCTGCAGCCAGTCCGTAGTCTGAGTCGTTGGCCGCGGCGATGGCCTCTTCGACGCCATCGATCTCAATGATCGGAGCAATTGGCCCGAAAGATTCTTCCGAGTAGATCCGAGCGGCTGAGGTGACGCCGGTCAGGACAGTCGGAGGATAGTAGAGGCCGTCCGGACACCCACCGGCAACCACAGTTGCTCCGTGATCGACCGCATCGTCGACGAGCCTTTGGACGGTTGCTACCGCACTCTCGTGCACGATAGGCCCGAGCTGAGTGGAGGGGTCTTCTGGATCACCGACGACCAACGCTTGGGCCCGCCGAACGAGTAGATCGGTGAATTCGGCCGAGATCGAGGAGTCGACAATCAGACGCTCTGTGGACATGCAGATCTGCCCCTGGTTCATGAATGCTCCGAACGAAGCAGCAGCCGCGGCCGCTTCGAGGTCGGCGTCGGCCAGGACGATGAACGGGGCCTTTCCTCCCAGTTCGAGTACCGTTCGCGTAAGATGCTTACCTGCCGTTTCGGCAATAACGCGGCCAACTTTGGTCGATCCGGTGAAGTTCACGCATCGAACTTCGGGATGAGCGATGAGTGCTTCGACAATGTCCGCGGCATCCTCGGGGGCATTTGTCACCAGGTTCGCGGCACCGGCCGGAATGCCGGCGTCGATCAGACAATCGATGATCGCTGCGTGGGTCGCGGGTGTCTCCTCCGATGCTTTGAGAACGACAGTGTTGCCATAGGCCAGCGGCATCGCGATCGCGCGAACGCCGAGGATGATCGGAGCGTTCCAGGGTGCGATGCCTACAACTACTCCGACCGGTTCGCGCACTGCTAGAGCGGTCAGGCCAGGTACATCCGACGGAATTATCTGTCCGACAGTCGAATACACCTGTGCTGCGGCCTCACGGAGCATTCTCGCGGCGAGGTTGACGTTGAAGTGGCACCACGCTGAAGCAGCACCCATCTCCTTACCCATCATCGATGCTATTGCGTCACGGCGGTATTCGAGCAGATCGGCCGCGTTCTCCAGAACTTTGCGTCTCTCAGCGGGCGCTGTGGCGGACCAACCGGGGGCAGCCGCGGCAGCTGCGTCGACAGCTCGCCGCGCGTCCTCCGAGCTCGCAGCAGCAACCCGCGAGATTGGTCGCCCGGTGAGGCGGCGGACTTTGACGGTGTAGCGATGGCCGGTCGGCTCAGAAGCAACGCCTGCAATGTGAAGTGGAATGTTCACCACGTCGTCTTGGGTGATCATGTTCAGGTCCTTGTCTGTGAAGGGTCTGCGCGATTCTTGGGTTCGGTTGGGAAAGCATTCCGGGCGGCTGTCGGGTGATCGTGGTGATCGATACCGGTGAGGAACGACGTTATGACAGCCGAGAGATCCTTGGGGTGACTGATGTTGGGCGAGTGGAGGCAGTCCATCCACTCCGTGGTGCAATTTTCGAGCACGCGCTCTAGATGTTCGGTCCATCCAGGATCGAGAAGTAAGTCGTCCGTTCCGGCCACCAGTAAGACTGGGGTCATACACCCGGAGAGGTGCACCGGCCAGAGGTCCGCCGGCCGGGGTTGCTGAAGTGGCGCTGGTATTTCCAATCCTGGTGATGCAAGAGCGCGGTAGTGGCCTGGTTCACTGGCCCAACGCAGGCGGTCGCCAAGGTGCCGCTCGGCGGCTGGGCCGGTCCCTACCAACAGCGCGACGATGCGTTGGAGGTCTTTCTCGGTTCCATCCCAGTGGCCCAAATTACTCATCGCGAGCGGCGTGCGCCACGGACCGCCGGTACCGGCCACACTGACCACCGACCGAATACGTTGAGATGTTGCGTACGTCGCCAGCATCCGCAGCGCCACCGATCCGCCGAACGAGTTGCCTATTACGTGCACTGGCTCCTCGATCCCGACTGCGTCGAGGAACTGGATCAGATGCTCGATCCGAAAATCATAGGGATTGCGGTCGAAGAACACCGTTTTGTCGGTCCCTCCGAAACCGAGCATGTCAGGTGCGATCACGTAGTGCGTTCGCGCCAGTGTAGGAATTGACGGACCCCACGTCACCGAACTGCACCCTCCCCATGCACCGTCGTGGAGTAACACCACCGGTACCGAGTGACGAGACCCTGCAGTCAAGAATCTGGTGGAGTAGCCAGCGACCGTACAATGTTGTTCGGTGGGAGCGAATCGTGCGTCAGCGTCATCGTGCGAATGTGGTTTCGGGTTGGACGCTTTCGACACATCGCTGGGCGTTGTCATCGGGTTCCTTTGATTGGCCTGATCGCGATCGCGCCTACGACCATGAAGACCGCTGCAGCGAAAAAGATGATCTGGAAATTTCCTTCCGGCGCACCGGGCACTTGTCCGGGATCGCCGGTTGCGAGCAGGACCGTGGCCAGTGCGGGAGCGAGGAGGCTTGGAGCGAGGCTGGCGACGGTGAACAGTCCCATATTCTTGCCTGCATCTTCATCGCCCTGAGGCAGGAGCTCCGATGCAAGCGCGAGGTCGACCGCGACATACGTACCTTTACCGAGACCGTATATCGCGACTCCGAGGAAGAACGCGGTCAGAGAGTGCGCAAGTCCGGCGACGACCATCCCTGTCGCAGCCACGAGCGCAGCAACGGTCACGAATGGTTTACGGATCTGAAGGCGATCCGACAACCAGCCGGCAAACAGGTTGCTGCCTATGCTCATTGCGTTTTCCAAGAGCAACACAGCGAACATTACCGTCGCGATATTCGTCGGATCTATTCCGACCCGAGCCAAGAGAAAATAGGCTTGGTATGTCAGCAGGAAAGTTACGCCCATGAAAACTGCTAGCCGGCTGATCCACATCCACCCGAAGTCCGGATATCGTCTCGGGCTGGTCCAGAAGCTGGATGCCAACTCCCTGACCGACAGCTTCGGCACGTTGTCGCTCGGTTGCTTCCTGTCGGGCAAGACGGCGCAGAGAGCAGCGACCGCGATTCCGGCAAGAACCATCGGGGCGAGAAATCCCCACGCGGGTGATTCAGGGTTGAGCGCGATCAACCCTGACCCAACCGTGGTGGCGGCGCTTTGTCCCATACCGATGAGGCCGCCGACCCTGCCACGCTGGCGAGCAGGTATCTTGTCTGGAAGTAGCGCCGTCACTGCCGCCAGCAGCGCTTGCATGCCGGACTGGGCTATGGTCCAGCCCACCACGACCATGACGAATTCGTCAGCGAGAGTGACTACCGTCAGGCCGACAGCACCTCCAACAATTCCGACGACCATCCACGGTCTGCGCCTACCGAATTTTGATCGAGTCCGGTCCGAGAGTCGACCGAAGATTGGGTTCGCGAAGATGGCCACGGCGGCACCCACAGCCGCCACGATACTGAGAGCGGTTCCTGCGCCGTCTGGATTCATCTCGCGGATCTTGAGGGCAAGAGTGATCGCCATCGGGGTCAGGATGGCGGTCCACGCGAAGAGGTTCGCGATTACGAAGATTGCAATCTGGGCGACACTCAGCTGCTCTGCGTCTTCTGCGTCCGGTCTTAGCGCCGACTCCTCGACCGGACCGAGTCCAGATGTGTCCTTCCGCAGCGGGCGCGCGTTCAACAGAAGATCGTTTGCAGTTGCTGGTACGCGGCGAGCCCTTCAGGACCGAGTTCTCGGCCGACTCCACTGTTCTTGAAACCGCCGAAAGGTGCGGCTAAGTCGGGTCGATAGTGATTGATGCCGATGGTTCCAGTTTGCACTCGATTCGCAACTGCACGACCGCGTTTGGGGTCGTTAGTCCATACCGACCCTCCCAATCCGTAGTCGGAGTCGTTCGCGATCCAGATCGCATCATCGTCGTCCGTGTACGAGACTATCGACAGGACGGGACCGAATATTTCTTCCTGTGCGATAGTGGACCGGTTGTCTACGTCCGCGAACACTGTCGGTTCGACGAACCAACCAGGTCCATCCCCGCGCGGACGACCGCCGCCAACCACCAACCGGGCCCCCTCCTCCTTGCCCTTTGCGATGTACCGTTCGACGCGGTCCCGGTGCGATCGAGAGACCATAGGTCCGATCTGTGTCTCGGGGTCGAGCGCGTCACCGACGCGCAAAGAGGATGCGAGAGTCGCGATGGCATCGACAACTTCGGCGTAGCGCGAGCGAGGTGCGAGAATTCGCGTCCCTAGAAAGCATGTCTGCCCGTTGTTGAACAGGGTCGCCGCGAAGAGTTCCTGACCGATCCGTTCCAAGTTCAGATCGGCGTCATCCAGGACGATAGCGGCAGATTTCCCACCCAACTCCAACGTCACCGGTCGTAGCAATCGGCCACAAACCTCTCCGATCGAACGACCCGCTGCGGTCGAACCGGTGAACGCGACTTTGTCGACGTCACGGTGGCCGACAAGGTAGGCGCCGGCCTCACGCCCGCCTGGAACGACGTTGACGACACCAGCCGGAATATCTGAGGCGTGAACGGCTTCTGCGAACAGCGCGGAGTCCAGGACTGTTTCGGGCGACGGCTTGATCACGAGAGTGCAACCAGCCGCCAGAGCCGGCGCGTACTTGAAAGCCGCCAGAGTCTGAGGAAAGTTCCATGGCGCGATAGCAGCGACAACGCCCACCGGCTGCCTTCGTACCACCACGGGCCCGTTGATTCCGTCACGGTCTTCCTCGACAGGCATCCGCTCAGCAAGATCGGCGTAATAACGCAAGACGCTCACCGGGTGCATGCCCTCAAGATGTCTGGATATCGAAATGGGCATTCCATTTTGGCTGCTGACTCGATGCGCCATGTTTTCGGCGCGCTGTTCCAGCTGGTCGGCGAGGCTTCGAAGCGCCAAAGCGCGTTGTGTAGGTGCCCATGTCGACCACCCGCTGTTGTTGTCGAAGGCCATGCGCGCCGCCGACACAGCCGCGTCGATGTCAGGTTCCGACGCCTCGGGGACCGATCCTATTTGAGCGCCCGTGCTGGCGTTGGTCACCTTGATTCGGGCCTCGGTGGACGGGGCCACCCACTCCCCACCGATCGACAACCGATCGTACGTGATCAACATTCAGAGCTCCTTGAATCTCGATTGTGCTGAGGCAGCGTCATTCCGCACTGAACGGCCCCCGTAGCGGCTCCGTGCGAACTGCGTCGACCTTGGTGATCTTGCCCGCGCTCAGTTGGTAGAAGACGACGTATCTACCTTCGTAGGACTGGCCTTCGGTGAGCGGTCCGATCGGAAGGTCGGGAGCATCAGTGTGGGCAGTGAATGTGCTGGTCAGATCGACCGAGAATCCAGATCCCTCGACGTCCACGCTGTGTAGGATCAATCGCTCGGTCACTTGGGCGAACATCTTCTCGTAGAAGGCCGCCACCTCTGCCTTTCCGCGCAATGTGACCGACGGTAGGACAAGTTCCACGTTCTCGGCGTAGAACTGCGTGAACAGTCCGATTTCTCCGTTGTTGAATGCCGCTGTATAGGCGAAAAACGCTCGTTTACCGGATGAATCCAGGCTGAGGGACGTGGGTCGTTCACTCACTCCGCGGCCAGGTGCCCAAACGGCAGCGCGGAGTGCTGCTATTTTTTTCCCGCGGATCTCGTAGAAATTGAAGAACTTCACTGTCAGAGATTCGTCCGCTCGGAGTGCCCCGAAAACGAACCCGGGCGAGTCGGTGACGGCTTGGAAATCCATATCGATTTCAGCGGCGACCTGACCCGCCGTCACCACGAGTTTTTGAGGACGCATCGTTTCCAGGATTCCGTCGTGCGTCCGATGCAAAAACGCCCGGACTTCCTCGCGACCGTGGAGAGTCATGCTGGACCCGGCGAAAAGGACGTCGTCGGTGAAGAATCGGTCGACGAGAACATCGTCGTCTCCAGAGTTGAACGCCTCCATGTAGGAGGCATAGTCGAAGAGTTCCTGGTCGAGCATGTCATCTCCTCGGGCCGGCGTCGGTAGCGGTTTCGGACGAGGCGATGGCAGTCGCAGGATCTGCGGGGGGCACAATCTCGGCCACATCGGACCAACTCGTGTGGTAGAGCGGCTTGAGCCGAACCGGTATCTTCAAGGTTGCCAGAGGCCCGCGGGAAATGTCCTGCGCATCGAATAGCAAAATGTCGGTGCGGCTTTCCGAGACTGTCGCCGCCTGAATGAGGAACCCTTCCCCTTCCTCGGCGCTCGACGATTGGGGTATGAAGCACGGTTCCTGCAAGATGGTTCTCGGGTCCTCTGCTTCCCATTCAGTCGTCGTTCCGCGGTCAAGGTCGACGTGCGCGAACTTGTTTCGTACGGGACCGTCGAGCTTGAGCATCCATCCGTGCCGATATTCGGACATCTGAACTCGGTCGTCGGTACGAGGGAACTCTGCGCCTTGGAAGTTACTCAGAACCTTCACATCCGAGAGTCGGTCGCTCTTCTTGCTCATGTCCACAGTCCATCGGGTCAGCTTGGCCTGGGCCGCAGCCGGGTCTATGGGCGTGCCGTCGTAGGGGGGAAAGAAAGGGAAGACCACGTCGTTTGCAACCGGCAGGTCGATGCTGACCCTCGTGCCATCGTTGAAGGCGTTCATGACATGCGAGGCGAACTGGTTGGGTGCGGTGAACCAGCGTAGATCTTCTGCGCTTCCGCCACGTGGGAGAACTCCGATGTAGACGTCTCGCTTCGGGTCCCAGCCAAAATGCTGCTGGCCAGAGAGCATTTCGTGCATGTCTCCGATGAGTGGGAAGATCGGGAATACTGCGTAGTCCCGGGTGACGCCGAAGTCGTGCATTTCGCTGTAGTAGGGTGCCTCGAACTTGACTTCGTGGGTGATCTTCCCTTCGGGGCTGATCTCGTAGTAGGCGATGTCTTTGGTCATCAGGCCTTTCGCACCGAAGCCGAAGGCAATCATCTGACCTGTTTCTGGGTCCTTCTTGGGGTGCGCAGTGAAGGTAGGGCTGTCGAGATCGCCTCCGAAGTCCCATTCTCCGAGGGTTTCCAGTGTTATCGGGTCCATAGCGATAGGGGGACTATCCTCCTTCAACGCGAGGAGCCTCCCGTTGTGGATCAACACGTTGGTGTTGGCGACGCCACGATTGGTGTTCTTGACCGTTTCGGAGTCCTGATGAGGCAGGCGATAGCCGCCGTACAACGCTTCGCCCGCCTCTCGTTCACGGTTCAGGCGCGGAGTCTGCACGTACTTTCGTGAGAAGTCCACTCGTCCGTGATCGAACCGAAGGGCCTGTACGACGCCGTCGCCGTTAAAAGGTACCGGTTCGGGGCAGCGGGGCGGATACTTTCGGTCCGGTCCAACTTGGTAGAAGACACCATTGATTTCGGGCGGAATCTCTCCGGCGACTTCGACGTCTTCGAGAAACATCTCGAAACGATTCGGCGCGTGTAGTTCGCGACCTACAGGTACGGAAGGGAATGTGACCATCGTGCAGCTCCTGGACCGTCAGGCGAAGTAATCGCCGTGGAAGTTGAATCCGATATGGTGCGGTGCTTGCGCGCGCGCGATCTCGGTGAATGTGTGTGCGTCGAGTACCAGCAGATACGACGTTTCGATGCGTGTGTCCAATACAACTGAGAGAATTACACCGTCGTCTTCTGCTGTCGCACCTGGGCGAGCAACGTAGACGGGCTCCCCTGGGAAGCATGCTGCCTCGGACCAAACCTTGTCATTCCCGGAGGTGACGTCAATTTTCACCAGCTGGTCGAACCATTTACTGTTCGGCGTTTCGTATGCGGTCGCGAAGGCGTAGCTGTACTCCAGTCCGTTACAGTGCGCGTAATTGATCCGAGGAAACTCGCAAAGGGACGCGGAGAGGGATTTCACCGTTACGTTTGGTTTGTCGAGCGAAACTGTGTATCGACGCAGTTCTCCATGGAAGCGGGGGTTGTGGTGGGGGTCTCGAAGCTTGTCGATCTGCAACGACCATATCGATGCAGGATCATTCATTGCTACTACGTCGACGTGTATCTCGCTTCCACTCTCGTACGCGTTGCAATGATGGAAGAAGAAGAACGGTTCAGCTTCGAATCGGCCGATCAGCTCTCCGTCGTGTCGGTTGACGACGATGAAATCAGTGACGCCGCCTGAATCCCACGAAAGCGATTCGACGCCTTTACCTGTACGTATGAACTTGGCAAGGTTCATACTCAGAGGTTGCGCGGTGAGAACTACGTAGTTTTCCGTGACGGCAAAGCTGTGCATGTAGCTTGCGGTGCCGCCGGTGGGCACCGAGGCAATCAGCTCTCGCTTCGTACTGTTCGGACCCCATTTGTGGATATTGTACGTCGATTTGAGCCCTACCTGAGTAAGGGTAGCGATCATGTCTCCCGATTCACGATCGTAATGTGCATGAGAGATCGGACCGTATTGTCCACTGACGTCCTCCTCGAACTTCATGGGCCCGAGGGTTCCTAATGTTTCCGGATCGAATTCCATTGGAATCGGAGTTTCCGTCAAGGCGAAGTAACGCTCGCCCATCCGAGTGACGTTGATGTTTGGATTATCACTATTGTCGTTTTCGACGAACAAAGACATGATCCGCTTACCCAGCGTCCGACAGGGATCCGTACCCATCGACATTGAGCGATGCAGTTCTTTGTCTTGACGTGTGCGCTTGTACACGTTCGTCTCCAAGAATTTGCTGGCGTACGACACGCGTCCGCCTTGGAAGCTGAAGCAGTTCAACATCGAAAGCCCGTCGAACCAGTGCCCCATGGTCTTGACCCCCGATTTACTCTGGTAATCGAGCAGTGCGGGGGTTACCCGAATCAGTCGACCGGTCAACCACTCGGGAATATCACCGTGCACCGGAATGCTGTCCACGCGAACTTCGTCTTCCATTGATGCGAAACCCTGACGATGGTCGGAAGAGGACGATGCGGTGTCGGTGCCGTTATGCGTACGGGTCTCGGCGGAAACCATGGCGTGCTCCTTAGGCGTAGCCCGAAAATGAAGGGGTCGAATGATGGGACCGCACGCTCAGGCCCTGCGTCAATCAGCTGGAGCGCCGCTGCAGAGCCATCGAGGTGCGGTTTCAACCCAGGTTGATACAGCGCCCGCGTGCCTCCAGGCCGAGCGATGGAATGTGATGTCGTTCACAACAAAAGTTCACAAAGTGATTTACATCACAGTCCATCAGGGATTGTGGAGTCGAGCAGCTTCTCCAGATTCGAGCTGAGTACGTCGAGGATCGCGTTGACTCCTGCGGCCGGCAGAGGTCCCAGTACGATCTCTTGGCGGGCGAGCGCGAGGGGTGCCATCTCTCCAGTGAGACGAGTACCGGCCGGCGACAGGCAGAAGTGTGCAGCGCTTTCGGCCGAGTCCACAGTTCGATCGATCAAACCACGGGTGAGCAATTGGTGCACAGCGCGGCTGACGCTGGCCTTATCTACGCCACACAGCCTTCCTAGCTCGGCAACTCCCTGCGATTCGGATTGAGAGTCGAGAACACGAAGGATGCGCAATTCTGTACGCCTGAGGCCGTACGGAACGCCAATGCCATTGTCTGTAGCTCGATTTGTCAGTTCAGCAAGCCTGCCCAGACGCACCATTACCAAGTGTGAGATACCGTGAGGGTGTGCGCCACTGGACCGGTCGATGAGGCGCGACAATGGCTTCGATTTCAAAGTCGTTGCCCCACGAGCGCCAAATCTCTTGTGTACCGCTTGAGGTGTCACACCGAGGGCTTTCGCGAGTTGCGTCCAGGTAGCTCCAGCATCAATTGCCGTCTCGATGGACTCATCGCGATATTGTTCAAACATCGGAATGCATTCCCGTAACAGTGCCCCGCGGACAGCAACCTCGGCGAGGGCAGCGTGGATGGTTTCGTTCTCGAAGGACTTCTTGGCGGTCCTCGAGCCTGAGTCTGTGGGACCGTCCGGTTCGCTCATACAAGCACCTCCTCATCCGAGCTGCGGTTCGGACGTCCCTGATCCGTCTCCATTGTGGCACCGCGATCGCTGACTGCACGGAGATTTAGGTCTGCGAAGTTGCGAATCAGACCAGGACATACCCCCGAGGTCATGGTGAAGTCTGCCTTTCCGCTGGTAAGAAGTAGATCTATCGGACGATAGGGTTGTCGTCCGAGGTGCCGGGTAGCGTCAGCGATGCTGGTGTGATCATGGGCACGTAGGAGCCCGGTCGCGAGTTCCGCAAGTCGCCCGTTCCGGACCCGGTACGGACACGTGATGCGTCGCCGCCGAACGTGACATCGCGGACGTAGCGGATCTTGTTCTCGATGCCTCGATGCGCGGGCATCCATTCCGCTTATCATTGTGGGAAGGGAAGCATCATGTCGAGGTCTTCTTCGAGATAGGCGAACTCGAAGGACTCCTTAGCCTTCGTTCTTTCACAGTGCGTCGCATTCTGGCGACTTGCCCGATGTGGGACAGTCGGACGCAGCGAGTACTTCGCCGTAGAGACCGCGAGGAGCGAGGCAATGGGTGTCAAATGCCATGCCGGCTGCGCGGCTCGTGTCCATACCCACTCGTCGAGCGTCTCCAGCTCAGACCACTCAACACGCGGCTATGCCGGCACTTGACGAGCTCCATCACCTGCATTTTCGTTGTCTAACGTTGATCGGCGTGTATCTGTCTGTACTGCCCGGCAAAAAAGATGAGTGGATCCGAATCTCCGAGATCGCAATGCCATGCAGTGGCCTCGGCGATGACTACATCGTGATCGCCAGCGATATGAACGGAACGCACTGAGCATTCGATCCAGGCCAGACCATCCGCAAGTGCCGGGTGCCCCATCGGAGTTCTCGTCCACGTAGAACAGGCGAATCGATCGTCGCATCGAGCAGAGAACGTTCGGGCAACACGTTCTTGGTCAGCGGCCAACAGCGACACGCAGAAACTGCCTATGCTCGCAATGGTGGCCCACGACGAGCTCGATCGCGCGGGACAGAACAGCAACATCGTCGGCGAGAGTGACACCGACGTCAGCGAGTTCACCGCGAACCCGCAGTCCTGGCCAGGACCGCCAGCGGTGATCAGCGCAACGCCGGTCGCATAGTTGCTCATGGCGGTTCGGAAGGACCGCTTCGGATCGATCTTGGTAATGGTGTCAGCCATGTGGGGATTCCCCGATTTCTGTTCGTATTGGATTGTCAAGCGTCGAGATGCGGCTTTCGACTGCGACCCAACTGGTTTCAGCTCCTCGCCGGAACGGGTTTCGTGTTGCGCGCCGTATCCGGCCGCGTTCACACGTCGCAGGGTTGTTGTCTACCTCAATACGCTCCGCTGTAACGCCTGAATTTCGCCCACTGAAACTCGCGTTGTGTCGACCGCAGCTGAACAGGACTATTCAAGGCCACACGAAAGGATTTACATGGACATCGAATTCGGAATCTTCGACTCGTTCGATCTGGGTACCGGCACCCCAGAGGCTGTGCTCGACGATCGCCTGAAACTTGCGGTAGAGGCGGAACGTTTGGGTATCGACCGCTATCACGTCACCGAACACCACGGCACGCCCTTGTCGGTTTGTCCGTCGCCGAACATATTCCTCTCGGCGCTGACGCAGAGAACTACGCGGATGCGGATAGGGGCGCTGGTGTATGTGCTTCCCGCCTACGATCCCGTCCGGCTTGCAGAGGAGCTCGCCGTGATCGACCAGCTATCTCATGGTCGCCTCGACTTCGGAGTCGGACGGGGGGTGTCGCCGTATGAACTCAAGTATCTGGGTGTCGATCCGGATATATCACTGCCGGTCTACGTCGAGACTCTCGCTGCGATCACCACTGCGTTCACCACAGGCCGCTTCAACCATCGTGGCCCCCACCTTCGAGACATCGACGTCGAGCTGCCTATGCTGCCCCGGCAGCGTCCCTATCCTCCACTGTGGTACGCGTCGAGTAACATTGCGACCGCTGAATGGGCGGGAAGCAATGCAGTCAATTTCGTCGGACGTTGGAACGACGGCGAATTTCTCAAAGGTGCCGAAACATATTGGTCGGCATGGAAATCACGGGACACCGAACTCGCACTCAATGCATCGTCAGACACTGTGCCCAGGGTCGGTATCAATCCGACACTCGTTATCGCGGGGACCGAGGAGGAAGCCAATGCACTGTTCATGCGCCATCAGACTCGGTTCCGAGAACATGTCGTCCTTCGGTGGCACGAAAACGACGATCACCGGGTCGACAACTTCGCAGACCCGGTGTTCGGCCTCAAATCGGGCAATGCAGTAGTCGGAACGGTTGATTCGGTCATCGAGCAACTTCTGATTCAGTTCTCGTCCGGAATGTTCAACTACTTGGAACCGATGATCTATTTCGGGGACATGGATTTCGCAGCATCGCTGCGTAATCTCGAGCTGTACTCACAAGAAGTCATTCCCGCGCTGAAAGCGCATCTCCAGTCCTACCTATCCGTTCCAAGCAGCAGGACCCCTGCGTAGTTGATTTGACGCAGCGGTCCGTCACGTCACGTCACGTCACGTCAGCGAAGCCTGAAGAATTTGGACGCTCGACTTGGGCAGCATGATCATGTCGAGATCCACCGAACTCGACGACGTTTGAACGAGTCGCTGCCCCCCAGAACTCCGGGGTGGCATAACAGTTCGAGTGCAGATCCGCGTGCAAACGATCAATGTTTCGTGTTCACTGTCTACACAACAGGGCTCGCATGAACTGCGCATGCCCGGATGTATAGAAGTGGTGGGAGACGAAGCATGACCGAGACATCTGGAACAGCAAGAACATTCGCGATCCTCGATCTATTTTTACGGTCGACGGACTCGTTGACCTTATCTGCAGTCAGTGAACTCACAGGCTTGCCTCGGCCCACCGCACACAGGTACCTGAAAGACCTGGTGTCTTGGGGCGGTCTCGATAAAACAGCGGACGGACGGTATCGCGTAGGACCTAAGATGTGGATGCTTGGATCCGTCAGTGATTGGGAGCGCTCGATCCGGCAGGAATCCCGCCCTCTAGTCTCTGCTCTGGCGCAAGGCCTTCATCAGGCTGTTGCGCTGACGACTCTTCATCAGAGCAAGATCGTTTGCGTAGATAGGGCATGGGGTTCCACTCCATCCATCTACCTGGTACAGCCGGGAGAGGAGGTACCGCTACCGCCCAGCAGTGCAGGGAGAATATTGCTGTCGGGGCTCGCTGAACCGCAGCTATCGGGGGCATTCAAAGAGCTGGACGAAACGTGCGCGGCGCGGGTAAGTTGCAATTCTTACACTGGTACCCCGACGCCAGTTTACGATTCGGAGAAACTTCGGACCATGGTCGACGAAGCTCGGGATAAAGGTTTCTCCATTGCAGCCGGAGAGCTTCGACCGGGACAGACTTCGTTGTCGGTGCTCGTCAATGTCCCCCGGATGGAAGTGAACCTTGCGCTGTCGTTACTGACTCCCACATGCAAGGAAGTCTCTGCAGTCAACTTTCTTCCTTACCTGAAAGACGCCGCAGCGGTCCTCGCAAAAAAGCTTGGCCGGCTCAGCAGGCAGTAAGCTCGAGCTGACCGCTTTGATGATGGCCACCGCCCGTCAGCATCTATGCGACCGCGCCCCCGGGACCACTGCGATGCTCTCGGTGGCCTCCACCGTCGGCATCGGAATCGGTTACCCCATCGCGAGACTGCTTGTTCAATTCAGCGGCGTACCCGCCGCCTACTTTCTCAGTCATCGTTTCCGTCGCAGCATTGATCGCAGCGTTCGTCGCACTCCCCATCCCAGCGCGTCCCCCATCCCAGCGCGTCTGCACCAGCAGAGAAAAAGTCGGTGAATGGACGGGAGCGCTACTTCTGTCAGGATCAAGGAACTCAAAGCCCAGGTCTCAACCGAGATCTCGCCGATCGCACGTCCGCACGAGATCTCCATCGTCCCCGAGCTTCCGAAGACTCGCTCCGGCAGGATCATGCGACGCCTGCTCCGCGACGTCGCCGAAGGACGCGAACTCGGCGACGTCTCCACCCTCGTCGACCCCAAGGTCTTCGAGTCCATCAAGAAAGGCCGCTGAACTGCCTCGAAAGTCGGCTTTATCGAGAAACCGAAGCAGTGTCAGTTCTTGGCTGCTTTGTACTCGCGGCGGCGGCGGTGCAGGATCGGTTCGGTGTACCCGTTGGGCTGGCTGGTGCCCTGGAAGATCACGTCGCTAGAACGCCTTGTACTCGGCCTTGTCGTAATCCGGTCCGGCGTGCTCACCGTGCCAGGCGTCGACCTTGCCCTGGATTTCATCGCGCACTCCGACGAGAGTCTTGTTCTTCGGAGCCAGATCGGTGATGACCGATTCGGCACCACTCCAGAACTTCTCGGGATCTACGCCGGTGCCCGGAAGTGCTTCGTTCTGCACGAAGTCGTACAGCACCTTGGCAACCTGAAGACCACCAACACGAACACATCCTGACACCTGTTGTTCTCCTCCGACTTTCGACGAGCTGGCCCGTACGAAACAGCACTTCGGCCCTGCTCCGAGTCTTTTCGATGCAGAGCCAAAGTGAAGACATGACTAGTTGGTGGCTGTCGTGGTGTCGGTATTCGACGTTTCTGCGACAACGGCGGCCACTGTGGTCACCGGTGGGGTTCTCCGGAGTAATTGGCGCAGGACAACAACGATAGCGAGCGCCACGATGGTTGCGATTGTCAGGAGTGCTATCGCGGAGGCAGGATCGCCTGTCCGGGACTCGGCGATGCCGAACAGATTCGGCCCGAAGAATCCACCGAGAAGCCCGATGGAGTTGATCATGGCCAAGCCTGCAGCCGACTGAACACCGCTTATTCGGCTCATGGCTACCGACCAGAGGACCGGGGCCGTACCGGTGACGAAGAACTGCATGACTGCGAGCGCGATCAGACTCACCACGTGACCGGAATTTGCGGCGACGAAGGTCGAGATAGCCGCGCCGACCATGGCCACTGCGACGAAGCGGATTGGGTTGCCGTACTGACGAAAGAGTCTGGGGTAGATCAGAACACCGATCAACGCACCGACCGCAGGAAGTCCGGAGATGGCACCGATGGCGAGAGTTCCCGACACTCCGGAGGCCTCGACAATGCTCGGCATGAAAAAAGTGATGCCGTACACGCAGAGTTGGGTGACGAAATAGATGACAGCGATCGAAAGCAGCACACCACTGGAGAACACCGATCCGAGCGCCTGTCGGACAGAGTGTTTTTCTTCACCGACGACGGTGGTCTTGGCGAGGAGTGCTTCCTTTTCGTCTTCGGTGAGCCAGCGAGCGTCCTTGGGGCCGTTGGGCAGGTAGAACCACAGGAAGAACCCGAACAGAATAGTGGGGATTCCTTCGAGCAGAAGCAGCCACTGCCAGCCGTAGAGACCCAGCGCGCCATCGAGGGTCATGATCGCACCACCGAGAGGGCTGCCGAACACGGTGGCAATCTGTGGGGCGACGAGAAGCATTCCGACAGCGACGGCGCGGTCTCGGGCTGCGAACCACAGCGTGAAGTAGAAAAGCATTCCGGGGTAGAAGCCGGCTTCGGCGACACCGAGCAGGAACCTCATGATGTAAAAGCTGGTTTCTCCTTGTACGAAAAGCGTCAGGGTCGAGATGAGACCCCAGGAGATGACGATGCGGCTGATCCATCGACGCGCACCAAATTTGTGCAACATCAGATTGCTGGGTATCTCGAGAACGCAATAGGCGATGAAGAACAGGCCCGCGCCGAAGCCGAACGCCGCGGCAGAGATTCCCAGGTCGGCATCGAGTCGCGTCTTGGCCAGGGCGATGTTCGTTCGATCGAGGAAATTCAACACGTAGGCGAACATCAGCACCGGGATGAGTCGGAACCACACCTTCTGGGTGGCTGACTTGTACAAACGCTCGATCGCGTCCAACGGAATCGGGGTGGTCATTCGAGGTCCTCTCGCGGGCGGAAGCATCCACAGGATTCGGCCGGTAGATGTGCTCGCATGTGACGTCGCTACCAACGGTCGTCACTGCGTGGTGTACGTCACGATATTGTGCGAGACTCCGCTGCGTGAGGGTATTTATTACCACTGTCGGGACGTACTCGGTAGTGATAACTGACTCCATATCGGCAATTTCTGACCGACGTCACCCGCGTGCTCAAACGGTCACATGCATTTCTAGGCAACTGAATGCAACTGCTCTCTTAATGAACTCATACACCCTTCAACCGGATTTGGTAGATAAAGTTGCTATGCACAACTGGCGGCGCACCTGCTTAGAGTGATCGGTATGTCGTGCGTCACAAGTTTCAGTAGTGAGTATCGACACCCATCGAGAGAATGAGGCTGTAGTGGATATTCGTCGGATCGTCACAGGTCACGACGCGGAGAAGGTGTCTGTGATCGCGGAGGACGACGTTCTCGAGCCCGTCGCGCCTGCGGCTCTCGCGGGACTCGATTTCTTCCCGATCTGGGCCACAGACCGCGAAGGTCGGCACGTCTCCCCGGACAGTGCCGGATCGGTACCTTACTGGCCCGAGTCGGGTGGTACCCGTTTCCTATTGGTGCGGTGGGCACCGTTGTCCGCGGTACCGGAACCGTCCGGTGATATCGACATGCTCAACGCTGACGCAGAGCGTCAGCTACCCGGCCTGATGGGAGCGTTCGAGCCCGAGAATCCAGGCTTTCACACCTCCGACTCCGTCGACTACGGACTGTGCCTCGAAGGCGAGATGTGGCTTCGGCTCGATAACGACACCGAGCAGAAGATCCTCCCCGGTACCTGTGTGGTTCAGCGAGGAACGCGGCACAAATGGGAGAACAGAAGCGAAAGCCCGGCGACCATGCTGTTCGTGCTAGTCGGGGCGGACCGCACCGGCGTACGAGCCAGTGTATGACGCGAAGCCGCCGGGCCGTCAGTTCGCCGGCGACGAGCCGAGGACACTGGTCAGGGAGTGCAGTCGGACTGCGACCTGTAGCGACAGAGCGTTGTCGGGTTGTTGCCACTGTTCGCCGATCACTGCGCTGACCCGGTCGAGTCGTTTGATCAGAGTGTTCATGTGGACGTGTAGCGCTTTGGAGGTTTTGGTGAGGTTCGCGGAGTTCTCGAAATAGGCCGCCAAGGTGCCGACGAGGTCGGTGCCGCGCCGGGTGTCGTAGTCGATCAGTTCGCCGATGTTGTCGGCGAGAAGAGTTGTCAGATCCTCGGCGCGGGCGGGGTCGAACAGCGTCGCATAGAGCCCAAGATGCGCGCTCGTCGTGCCGCGATCGTCGATTCCACTGGCGCGCAGGATTTTCAGGCACCGTGACGCGATGGTGAACGGCCGAGTCAGCGACTCGTTCAGTCCGGTGATCGGTGTCGCGCACACCAGGATGGGTTCGTGCAGCGTTGCCCGCAGACGCCGCTGAATGGCAGCTGCGGCACCGTCGAGGTCATCGGTGACGATCAGCATCGTCGCGACTCCGAAGTACTCCCCCGCCAGGCCGCTCCACTCCGCGGAAAAAGTATGCAGGCGTCGGGTCAAATCGAGGGATCGCCGCGAAACGCCTTCCGCAACCACGAGTGCTGTGAACATTTCCACCTGTACGTGTCGAGATGCCGCGCGGGCCGCCAGTTCGGCGGGGATGGGCCGCACCGTGGTAATCACCTCTGTGAGAAGTTCTCCTCGTACGCGTTCCTCGGCTTCGACCACCGCGTTCTGCTTGAGTGTCATCAGACCCAGGATCTGCGACGCCCGTTCGAGGGTGCGTTGTTCGACGGCGCTCGGGGTGTGCAGGTGAGAGAGAACCACCGCGCCGAGGTAGGTGTCACCGGCCAGAATCGCAACGAGACTGTGGAACTGCGGTAACGGAGCTGCGTCGCCGTCTTGAACTGTCGCGCATCGTCCGGTTCTGCGGCTATCGGACAGTGCGTCACTCAGGCCGTCGGACGGTGCATCGGCTTTGCCGCGCACATTGTCGGTGGTGACCAGCAGATGATCGTCCCGGTCGTAGATCGCGACGCGGCCTCCGAGAGACGCCACCAACAAGTGCGCTACTTCTCGCGCACCACCCCCGGTGAGTACGACTCGCGTCAAGGCCTCGTGGACGGCGGCGGAGCGCTCGATGGTGGCGTACGCGTCCTGTAGATCCTTGAGGGCCTGCGTGCTTTCCTCGTACAGGCGGGCGTTCTGCAGCGCGATCGCGGCGTGGTCTGCGAAAGCACTGAGCAGCGCGACCTCGTCAATGTCGAATGGTCGCTCGACTCGATCCGCGGCGTAGAGAATTCCGAACACTCGCGTTCCGTCGCGGAGCGGCACCCCCAGCAGCGCCACGATGCCCTCGGCTCGAAGTACAGCATCGAAGCCGGCGTCGTGCATCAGCGTGTCGTCCGTGAGGTAATTACGGACCCAGAACGCCGATTGACTTTCCACCACGCGCCCACCCACACCGGTGTTGCCCGGCACGTGAGCGGTCCTGAACTCCGGCGACAGTGACCCTTCGACTGCACGCAAAGTCAGTTGCGAGTGCGGATCATCGAACACCGACAGGTACGTCACGTCGGTGCCGACGAGTTCGTGAGCATGTCGCACGATCGACGACAGAACGGTGTCGACATCGCCGAGCGCGGTGAGAGCCCGTGCGGTGGCATACAGGCTTGCCAGTTCGCGTTCGCGGCGCTGGCGGTGCTCGACGGCTTCCGACATCGACTGAGTCGGATTCGAGGTTGCGATCGCCTCGGCAGCATTGGGGTCGTTGTGCTTACTTTCCACACCGCTGACGGTACAGAAGTGGTATTTCCCACCCTCATGGTTCGGGCAATGCAGCGGTACTTTTCGCTGACCCACAAAGTGTCTTACTTCACATTTGTTGTGTGGTGTGTTGCCAATCACGAGGCCCGAGGAGTTCACAGCATGAACAAGATTCGTATTCCGATCGCTGCCGCCGTCGCAGTGTCCTGCTTGATGCTCGCGGCGTGTGGCAGTTCCACCAACCCCAACGCAGCGACATCGAGCGAGTCGCAGGACGGACCGATCGTTATCGGTGCGGCCGTCGCGACCTCGGGCTTCATGACCTCGTTCGACGAACCGGACATGGCCGGGTTCAAGATCGCGATGGACGAGGTCAACGCAGCCGGCGGTATCGACGGACGACAGATCGAGCTCATCCAGGAAGACACCACCTCGACCGCGGCAGGAGCGAAGAAGGCCGCGGAGACGCTCATCGATCAGGGAGCACGGATTCTGCTGACCAGCGCAAACTTCGATGTCGGGTCCCCAGCCGGTATTGCAGCGCAAGACCAGGGCATCCTCAACGTCAGCATCGGTGCCGCATCCCCGAAGTACGGCGCGCAGGGAATCGGTCCTCAGGCATACACCGTGGCACCGGCGACCTACCTCGAAGGGGCAACGCTCGCGCAGCTTGCGAAGGAAAAAGGCTGGACCACCCCATTCCTGCTCGACGACAAGTCACTGGACTACTCCACCGAGGTCTGCCAAGGTTTCCGGGATCATGCCGCTGACCTGGGCCTGCAGACGCAGGAAGACTCGTTCAACAATTCCGACCAGTCGATCGCCTCGCAGATCACCAAGATCAAATCCTCCGGGGCCACCGCGATCGCACTGTGCTCCTACACCCCGGGCGGGGCCACTGCAGTACGCCAGCTCCGTGCTGCAGGCATCGATCTGCCGATCCTTTCCGGAATCGGCATGGCCGGCACCTACTGGCTCGACGCAGTCCCCGACCTGAGCAACTTCTACACCGCCTCCACCGCCTCGATATACGGGGACGACCCGAACCCGAAGGTCAACGACTTCATCACCGCGTTCACCGAGGCCACGGGCGCGGGACCGGCCACCGACGCCGCAGTGGGCGGGTACTCGGCCGGAGAGATGATCTTCGACGCCATCGAGAAGGCAGGCGGAAGCACCGACGGTGCGGCGCTGTCCGACCAACTGGACACTCTCACCGACGAGCCCCTGCTGGCGGGATCGACGACCTTCACCCCGGAACTGCACATACCGGCGGATCGCCCACTGGCGATCATCGAGTACACCGCAGGAAAACCCGCGTACACCGAGACCCTCCCCGTCGAGGGCACCGTCGATCTTCACCTCGGCAATTGACCATGATGAGCACCACCACCGGCTCGACCACCGAAGCCAGCAGTGCCAGCCTGGCTGTCCGCGACGTCAGCGTGACATTCTCCGGACTCAAGGCATTGTCCGGCGTCGACTTCGAGGTCGCGCCAGGAGAGCTCCTCGGCCTCATCGGACCCAACGGAGCAGGCAAGACCACCCTGGTCAACGTCATCAGCGGATTTCAACGACCCACCACCGGCTCGGTGCACCTCGGCGGAATCGACGCCACCACCATGTCTGCTACCCAACGAGCGCACAACGGCCTGGCACGGACCTTTCAAGGCGTGCGACTCTTCGATCACCTCACCGTCGAGGAGAACATCGAAGTTGCAGCCCTCAGCCGAGCAGGCCGAAAAAAGGCCCGCGCTCACGCGGCCGAGGCGCTCGCGGTGCTGGGACTGGCAGATCGGGCACACACCACGGCCGGAAGCCTGCCCTACGGCGACCAACGCCGCCTCGCCATCGCACGCTGCCTGGCGATGGAACCGCAGTTGATCCTGATGGACGAACCCGCAGCAGGACTCAATGAACACGAGACCATCGAACTCGGCGACGCCATCGACTCGATCCGTCGAACCCACAACCCGGCCATCGTGCTCATCGAACACGACGTGGCTCTGGTGATGCGTCTGAGTGACCGCATTCTTGTTCTAGCGCAGGGGGCACCGTTGGCGCTCGGTACACCGGCGCAGATCCGCGACAACCCCGAGGTCATCGCGGCGTATCTAGGAGTGGACGATGCTGAAAGTTGAGGACCTGTCCGTCACCTACGGACCCGTCGCCGCCGTGCGGGGAATCAGTTTCACCTGCGACGAAGGTGAAATCGTCACCATTGTCGGTGCCAACGGAGCAGGCAAATCAAGTGCTTTGCTTGCTGTGGCAGGCGGACTGCGCAGCGGGGTGAGCGGCACCGTCACCTTGAACGGCACCTCTCTTCTGGGCTTGGCACCGGAAACCCGCGTCGCACGCGGACTTGCCCTCGTACCCGAACGCCGCCGCATCCTGGCCAGCCTCACCGTGCGAGAGAACCTTCAGGTAGCCACGGCATCGCGCCGGAACAAACCCGCAGCCCACCGCCAGATCGGCGAGATGATGGATCGTTTCCCCATCCTCGCCTCCCGGGCCGGCGGACCGGCAGGGCTGCTGTCGGGCGGTGAACAGCAACAGCTGGCGATCGCCAGAGCGCTGCTCGCCAAACCCACGATCCTCTTGCTCGACGAACCTTCACTTGGTTTGGCACCCAAAGTGATCGACGACATCTTCGCGCTGCTTGCCGAGCTTCGACGGGATGGAATCGGAGTCGTTCTGGTCGAACAGAACGCCCGGCGCGCAGCGGCGATCGCAGACCGCGCACTGCTCCTGCGTCAAGGCTCCATCACGGCTGAAGAGGACCACAACCACGTCGGAGCTCTCGACGCCTACTTCGGGCTCTCCGCACACACCGAGGACCACCCCTGATGACAACGTTCGTTCAAAGCGGCATCGACGCGCTCAGCCTCGGTGCGCTCTACGCCCTGTTCTCGCTCAGCGTCGCAGTCATCTTCGGTGTCGCCAGAATCGTCAACTTCGCCAACGGCGAACTGATGACCGTCGCCGGATACACGATGGTCCTCGTCGTCGGCCTCTACTGGCCTATCGTGCTCGTGGCAGCGGTACTGGTGACAGTCCTTGCGGCGCTGGCCATGGACTCGCTGGTCTTCCGGTGGGTGCGAGCGGCACACCCGACCACCCTGCTCATCGTCTCGTTCGCCGTCAGCTACTTCATGCAGAACGGCGTTCTGATGATCGAAGGCAGTCGACCCAAAACACTCGACTTCGGCGCAGCACTGATCAACAGCATCTCCATCGGCGGCATCAGAGTCAGCGTGTTCAACCTGGTGACCATCGGTGCCACCGTCGTGATAGTTGCCACATTGACCCTGCTGTTCAACAAAACCGGCGTCGGACGCCAACTACGCGCCGCATCCGAAGACTTCGCTATGGCACGTCTGCTCGGAGTCAAAGCCAACCGCGTCATCGCCTACGCCTTCGCCATCAGCGGCACCCTGGCCGCAGTGGCCGGAGTCCTACTGACCGTGAGCACCGCCACCGTCACCCCCGACTTCGGCGTGCAACCGGTCATCATCGCCTTCATCGCAGTAGTGATCGGCGGCATCGGGTCCCTCTCCGGAGCAGCTCTCGGCGGCCTCCTGCTCGGCATCGTGACGGTAATACTGCAAACCGTGCTCCCGGATTCGCTCGAGGTCTACCGCGACGCGTTCGTCTTCGTCCTCGTCATCGCCATGCTGCTCGCCCGGCCCCAAGGTCTACTCCCCCCCGCCTTCGCGAAGGAACGTGTCTGATGAACACAGCTCAACTCGCCACCCGCCGGCTGACGAGCCGCATTTGGCCTGCCCTCGGTCTGTGCATCGGTGTGTCCGCCGTGTCCCTGGCCTTGGCCGGTCACAGCCCCGGCCTCGACCAAGTCCTCATCATCGCCCTGGTCAACCTCATCATGGTGGTGGGCCTGTCGGTGTTCGTCGGCAACTCCGGTGTCGTCTCGTTCGGCCAAGTGAGCTTCATGGCCATCGGTGCCTACATCTGCGGCATGTTCACCATCCCGCACATCGCCAAAGGCGTCATCATTCCGAATGCACCCTCCGTGTTCCAGAACACCACTCTGACAACGACGGTCGCGGTTCTGCTCGGAGGAGTGGTCGCCGCGATCGTGGCCTACATCGTCTCGATCCCCCTCATGCGCTTGACCGGAATCGGTGCCTCCATCGGCACCCTGGCGCTGCTGCTCATCGTGCACACATTCTTCGCAAACTGGAAACCCGGATCGAGCGGCGGCGGAAACCTCACCCGCATACCCACCGACACCAACGTCAACATGATGCTCGGGTGGGCACTGATCGCCATCATCGTTGCCTTCCTCTACCAACAAACCCGCTTCGGGCTGCGCGTGCGTGCGGCCCGCGAAGACGAAGTCGCCGCCCGGGCCGTCGGAATCAACGTTGCACGGGAACGCAGACTCGCCTTCACCCTCAGCGCGTTGATGTTCGGCATCGCCGGCGGCCTCTACGGCCACTCGGTCGGCAGCTTCTCAGCCAACGACTTCTTCCTGTCGGTCACCTTCATCACCCTCGCAATGCTCGTGTTCGGCGGAAGTAGAAGCCTGTTCGGTGCCGTAGCAGGAACAGCGGCGGTTTCAGCGGTCTCCTACGTCATCGAACAATGGCAAGGCGGTGGTGATGTTCTCGGACTGTCGATCAGCCTTCCCGCCGGCACACGCGAACTCGTCGTAGCCGCAGTCCTGATACTCGTCCTGCTGCTCCGGCCCGACGGCATCACCGGCGGCCGTGAACTACCCCTGCCCCGCATCGGCCCGTTCAAGCGACCACGCCCCGGACCCGTCGATTCGGTTCCACCCACCACCGCAGCAGCTACGCAATCCAGGCCCGTCGAACACTCGTGACTATCGACGCAAGGGGTGTGCGTAATTCACACCACGGAGTCCATCGAGGGTCAAAACTTTCCATCGCGCCAGGAGGCGCACGGTCGATATCGTGATCCAGAACACGACAGCAGAGTGAAGCGACGCAGACCATCGCGTCGCCACATCGAACGCCGCCAATCGAGAGGACACCATGAGCCAGTCCGGATTCTACGACCGACCCGACCACATCGAGGGACTCACGGTCGTCGTCGTCGGGGCAGGCTTGATGGGACACTCCATAGCCGGTGTCTTCGCTGCCGCCGGCGCGGCAGTGACAGTGTTCGATGCCTCCGAGCAAACCCTGCAACTGGTGCCCGAACGTGTACGGGCGCAACTGATCAACCTCGGACACGACGGCAACGCCGCAGACCGGATCCGTCTGGCATCGACGCTCGAGGACGCAGTGACCGGTGCCGACCTGGCCATCGAAGCAGTCCCGGAAATCCTCGAACTCAAGCAGAAACTGTTCGCCGACCTCGGAACACTCCTGCCTCGCGCTGTCCTCGCCACCAACACCTCGGTGTTCAAGATCAGCGACGTCGCACGCGACACGGTCGACCCGCAGCGCGTGGTAGGAACGCACTGGTTCAATCCGCCGCACCTGGTACCCCTGGTGGAGGTGGTGCACGGCGAGAGCACCGCGGTCGACACCGCACAATGGATCTTCGACATCCTCACCGGCGCAGGGAAAGTCCCCGTCCACGTCCGCAAGGACATCCCCGGGTTCATCGGCAACCGCCTCCAGCACGCAATGTGGCGAGAAGCGATCTCACTGGTCGCAGAAGGCGTGTGCGACGCCGAAACCGTCGACCTCGTAGCACGCAACAGTTTCGGACTTCGCCTAGCCGTAATGGGACCGCTGGAAAACGCAGACTACGTCGGACTCGACCTGGCCGCCGCGGTACACAACTACCTCTTCCCCAGTCTCAACAACGACGATCACGCTTCACCGCTGCTGTCCACACTCATCGCCGAGGGTCATTTGGGAGCGAAGACCGGATCCGGATTGCTCACCTGGACGCCGGAAAGCCGGCAAGCCGCCGCCGATCGGCTCGAACACCACCTCATCGCAGCCACGCACACCACGCATCCCTGAACCACCCCGCGACGAACACCGGAACCGGTCGAACACACAGCCCTGATCGGCTCCGGCGGCGAGCCGACCGAAAGGCGACCAGCTCATGACAACCACAACACCGAAACCCGATCGCTCTCAACCCATCTGGGCACCGGATCCTGATCAAGCGCGCGCCTCGACACTGGCCGACTTCTCCTCCTTCGCCGACGAACGCTTCGCCGCAGGCGTGAGAAACCCACTCGACTACACCGGCCTGTGGACGTGGTCGACAGAGCACATCGCCGACTTCTGGGAAGCAGTCTGGACCTTTTTCGGCATCCACTCCCACACCCCCTACACCAGCGCACTTACCGAAGAAACCATGCCCGGCGCGCAATGGTTCTCCGGATCCACCGTCAACTACGCCGAATACGCACTGACCAACGAACACACCGACTCACCCGCCCTGATCTGCATCCAGGAAGACGGGCGAGAAACCACCGTCACCTGGACCGAGCTGCGCTCACGCGTCGCCGCGCTGGCAGTGACCCTGCGTCAACACAATGTCACCAAGGGCGACCGCGTCGTCGGCTACCTTCCCCCCGGCCAACATGCCGTCATCGGATTCCTCGCTGCGGCCTCCATCGGCGCGATCTGGTCCCAATGCGCGCAGGACTTCGCCGCGACCGCGGTCATCGACCGGTTCGGACAACTCGAACCCACCGTCCTCGTCGCCGCAGACGGATACAGCTACAACGGACGCCACTACGACCGCCGCGACGAACTGGCCACGATTCGACGGGGTCTGCCCACCGTCGGACACACCATCGTCGTGGACCATCACACACCGGACGCCTTCGCCGGCGAGGAGTACACCGACGTCATCCGGTGGAACGAGGCCGTGGACTTCGACGCAGTTCCGAACTTCACCCCAGTTCCGTTCGATCACCCCCTGTGGGTTCTGTTCTCCTCTGGGACAACAGGATTACCCAAGGGCATCGTGCACAGTCACGGCGGAGTTCTGCTCTCGCTGTTGTCCCTACTCGGCCTGCACATGGATCTGCGGACCGGTGATCGACTGTTCTGGTACACCAGCACCAACTGGATGATGTGGAACGTCGTGGTGTCCTCACTACTGACCGGTGCCACCGCTGTCATCTACGACGGCAGCCCCACGTTCCCGGATGCCGGCACACTCTGGCGCATCGCAGACACCCACGACGTCACCTTTCTGGGCACCAGCCCCGGCCACCTGCAAGCATGCGAACGGGCGGCGCTGGTACCCAAGGACAACTTCGATCTGAGCTCCCTGCGCACCATCGGCTCGACCGGATCGACACTGCCGGCAGCGTCATACCACTGGGTCCACGACAACGTCGGTGCCCACATTCAGTTGTCCTCCACCACCGGGGGCACCGACGCCGTCACTGCATTCGCCTGCAGCGCGCCCACCACGCCGGTCTGGCCAGGAGAGCTCAGCGCCCGCGGCCTCGGTATCGCCATGGAGGCATGGGACGGCAACGGCCACCCGCTCATCGGTGAAGTCGGCGAACTCGTCATCACCAAACCAGTCCCCTCGATGCCGGTGTTCTTCTGGAACGACCCGGACGGGCAGCGCTACCACGACGCATACTTCGCTCACTATCCCGGCGTGTGGCGTCACGGAGACTGGGTTGCCATCACCACCGACGGAAGTGTGGTCATGAACGGACGTTCCGACTCCACACTCAACCGTCACGGCGTGCGGTTGGGAAGCTCCGAGATATACCAGGCAGTGGAGAAGCTTCCCCAGATCGTGGAATCGCTGATCGTCGGCGTCGACGAAAGCGAAGGCAGCTACTGGATGCCGCTGTTCGTCGTCCTCGCCGACGGCATCGAACTCGACGACAACCTTGTCACCGAAATCAGGACGATCATCCGCACCCAAGCATCGCCACGACACGTCCCGGACGAGGTCATCGCTGTGCGATCCCTCCCCCACACCCGCACGGGAAAGAAAATCGAAGTCCCCCTCAAACGCATCCTGCAGGGCGCAGCCCGCGACGACGTTCTCAGCATCGATTCGATCGATGACGCCGCTGCTGTTGACCAGTTCGTCACCCTCGGCAACGCTCGCCGCTCCGCACTCGCAACACCCACCACCCTGTAATCGAAAGGCACACCCGTGACACGAGAAGCAGTCATCGTCTCCACCGCTCGCACGCCGATCGGCAAGGCCTACCGCGGAGCCTTCAACAACACCTCACCACAGGAACTCGCCGCCCACGCAATCACCGCCGCGGTCGAACGTGCCGGCGTCGATCCAGCCGAAATCGACGACGTCGTACTGGGATGCGCCATGCAAGAAGGCGCATCCGGACTCAACATCGCACGCCAGGCAGCACTTCGAGCCTCGCTACCGGTGACCGTCCCCGGAATGACCATCGACCGCCAATGCTCGTCCGGGCTGATGGCCATCGCCACCGCAGCCAAGCAGATCATCGTCGACGGAATGGCAGTCGCGATCGGCGGCGGCGTCGAATCTATCTCCCTCGTCCAGAACGAGAACGCGAACACCTACCGTGCACGTGACCCCTGGTTGAGCGAGCACCTACCCCAGACCTACATGCCGATGCTCGAGACGGCCGAAATCGTCGCTCAACGATACGGAATCAGCCGCGACGCACAGGACCAATTCGCATGGCAATCCCAACACCGCACTGCTGCGGCTCAAGAAGCCGGCCGTTTCGACGCCGAAATCATTCCCACCACCGCCGTCCAGATCGTCACCGACACCGAATCCGGTACGACCACCGAGGAGTCGGTGACCCTCGAACTCGACGAAGGCAATCGGCCCTCCACCACTCTCGACGGACTGCGCACCCTGCGGACCGTCCTCGCAGACGGTGCCGTCACCGACCACGCGAGCGTCACTGCCGGCAATTCTTCTCAGCTCTCCGACGGGGCATCGGCGTCGGTACTCATGGACAGCGCAGAGGCCTCGCGCCGAGGGCTCGACGTTCTGGGAACCTACCGAGGTATGGCTGTCGCGGGGTGCAGTCCCGAAGAAATGGGTATCGGCCCGATCTTCGCCATACCCAAGCTCCTTCGACAGCACGGATTGAAGATCGACGACATCGACCTGTGGGAACTCAACGAAGCCTTCGCATCTCAAGCCCTGTACTGCCGCGACTTCCTCGGCATCGACCCCGAGCGCTTCAACGTCGATGGTGGCGCGATCTCGATCGGACACCCCTACGGTATGACGGGAGCCCGCGCTGTCGGGCACGCGTTGATCGAAGGCCGTCGACGCGGAAACAGATTCGTCGTGGTCACCATGTGCATCGGCGGCGGCATGGGGGCAGCAGGCCTGTTCGAAATTTGACACGTCGCCGGAACACGCGTCGGTACTGTACTGCAGCACAATATATTCGAGGAGAATACGGACGTGACGAGGGTCGGAGTCATCGGCGGCGGAACAATGGGAGCAGGTATCGCGGAAGTCGTAGCCCGGGCCGGCGATCCAGTTCTGGTGCTCGAACGAGGCACGGAGGCGGCGTCGGCAGCATCGCAGCGGATCGACACCTCGCTCGCCCGCGCGGTGAAAAGTGGGCGGCTCACCCGGGCCGCTGCGGCCGACGCCCGCAGCCTCGTCACGGTAACCCTGGACCTCGGCGAGTTCGCGGACCGTGACCTGGTGATAGAGGCCGCACCCGAAATCGAGCAGCTCAAAGTAGAATTCTTCACACGTCTGGACGGTATCGTCTCCGACACAACAATTCTGGCGACCAACACCTCCTCGATCCCGGTCATTCGCATCGCCAATGCGACATCTCGGCCCGAGCGTGTGGTCGGTGTCCACTTCTTCAACCCCGTCCCCATCCTTCCGCTTGTGGAGATAGTGGCGAGCTTGCGGACCTCAGCCGATATCATCGCGGACGTAACAGACTATGCCGCGAACCGTCTGGGCAAGAACGTAATTCGGTCGGGAGATCGCGCCGGATTCATCGTCAACGCTCTTTTGATGCCCTACCTCGTCTCGGCTATACGAATGCTCGAGTCGGGTTTCGCGACCGCAGACGACATCGATAGCGGCATGGTCAATGGCTGCGCGCACCCGATGGGCCCTCTTCGGCTCAGTGACACCGTCGGACTCGATGTTGTACTGGCTGTCACTGAGTCTCTCTACGAGGAATTCAAAGAACCCCAACATGCCGCGCCGCCGCTGCTGCGCAGGATGGTCGACGCCGGACGCCTGGGCCGCAAAAGTGGCCAAGGCTTCTACACCTACTGATCTGGACCGTCACGACACCGAGTGACCGACAAACTCCCGCGCTCACAGCCATTGGAGCTTAGAGAAGTCAACGATGGCGCGGCCCCAAAGCGTGGCGCTGCGGTGTGGGTGGTCAAGCTTTCAGATTCGATCGACTCGGCGGAGAACGGCTCGCTGTAGTCCGCAGATCGACCGATCGCGTCCCACTAGGTGCTTCCTCGATCTGACGTTGAGAGTGATATTGCGCCAGGTCCACCGCGTTCGCACCGACATGCTAAAAATTTCTTCGACTCTCCTTGCACGGCCTCCGCCTCCCGATGACATCGCGGAGGTGGTGCGTACTCGCCGGACCCCGCACGGTACGTCATCGGCCAGGTGATCTACGTCATCGGCGGTGCCGCATGAAGATCCTGGCGGCTGTGAGAAGACTGGGCATCTGCAGTGAAGGGTGGATGTGAGCGCGGCCTGGTTGGGACAAGTCTTCGTCACGTCGTCCATCATGGACGGCGGTCGAGGACCGGTTCCCGTCCGCCGAGCACACAGCACCTACCGGTAACGAATCGGTCCTACAATTCGCTGCACACACTGGGTTACGCACTTGGTCGACAGGGTGCTCGATACCCATGGTGCAGTCGATGACGTCTTTGACCACACGATATCCCCCCAGTTGGCTTAGACGGCCGAACGCGGCCAACCATGCGCACTCACTCACCGGCGGTCCCGGGAGCCCGCCTGCAGCGCGCTGTCCTACCAATCAGCCGACCTGTCTAGATAATCGTTGAATAGTAGCTGCTACCGTCGGTTACGTGCATAAAATTAGGGACATTCCCTGATTCGAACAGAGTGGCGGTGCATGTCATGAACATCTTGAAACAGATCACGCTCAACGGGGGCGAAGTCATATCGGACAGGTGGGAATGGCGAGGTGTACGCGCATTCGTGGCGCGTAACCGCGAACCCGGCGCTTTGGATGCATGGGCACGGGCGCAGGACTACCTCGCGGTAGCCGATGCCTTTGGTCTGTCGTGGCCCACGTCCTTCGATACCGTTTGCAGACGTCTCCGACGACTCGGCGACGAAAACCCGCACACTGTCGCCGAATACATCATGCTGGCGCAGCAAGTACTCGCTGCTGCTTGCAATGAGTATCGGATCTCGGCACACCGGGACGGTGGCGCACCCCGGCACGACCAGGTCTCACGTGTCTCGGCAGTGACGCCGGACGCCCTGCCGCAGCACTACGAGCTGCGCGACTGAGGCTGACAGAATCTCTAATAGACGACGACTTGGTTCTTGCCCCGGCGTTTCGCCTCGTACATTGCGGCGTCCGCTCGCGCGAGCAGGGCGTTAACCGCGGACTGTCGATTATTCGGATCCGGCGATCGACCGAGGTGTGCGACGCCGACGGAGACCGAAATCGGTGTACGCACAGATGCTTGACGCACCACTTCACACAGCCGCTCCGCAGCCGACACCGACGCACCACGAGTCATGACGAACACGGCCGCGAACTCTTCCCCGCCGAGCCTCGCTGTCACAGCTGGAGCCGGAAACACCGAGGCGATGCGTTCGGCAGTCAGTCTGATTACTTCGTCGCCGTGGCCGTGGCCGTGGCGATCGTTGATTTCCTTGAAATCGTCGAGATCGATCATTACGGCAGTGAGAATTGCCGACTCTGTCACGACAACACCATCCTCGATCCCGAAATACAATCCTCCGGTGGATGACTCGATCGCGGTGAACAGGCCCCGACGATTGCGAAGTCCCGTGAGCGAATCGTAAAAAGCGTTGGTTGCATCGCGCCGCAGGAGCAAGATCAGTGTCTGCGTCAACACCGGTGCCGCGAACAGCACCAGGAGGACAACGACAAAATACGCGTTAGCGTGGGCAGTATCCTCTGGCGCGGTGAACAACGCTGCCAAATACAGACGTAGGGACACCGCGAACGCCCACACCTGATGGATCAGCAATGCTTTCGGGCCATGAAATGCCGCAATATAACTGCCGACTACGCCCAGCAGAGCTGAACACGGCAATACCTTCACCGGGTCTTCGACGAGCGCCAACAACACTGCGGCCACTCCGACATCGGCGTAGACGATGAATGCAACCGATAGTGCCCACGCGGGCCAGGGACCGCGTACCCATAGTGCGCCCACTGCGAGGGTCGAGGCCGCAGCCATCACGACCACGATGCGACCGAGCGTGGTTGTGGCCAGATCTCCGGCACTCAGAACCGACACGCATACCAGTCCGTACATCCAGCACATGGCACCGATGAGAACCCGCGCAATACGCAAACCAGGAGCGGAGCGGAAATAGTCGACGATCCAATCGTAATCGATCGACTGCGACCACCATTGGATTAGGGACTTCACACGGAGGCTCTATCTTTCTGCTGTGACACAGTACAGCTGCCCCGGTCAGCTGCTGACGTGGTGCGATGTTGTGTTCAGTGCAGTGAACCACGACCACTGTTTGTTCTCCAAGCAACCGGCAGCATGTCGCTCGACCTCGGAGGACCGACACTCGCGGCTCGGACACCTGTGTCTCCCCTGTGGGTCTGTCCCGGTCGACCGGTCTCGGTCGAGGCGAAAAGCGAGGCGAGGGGCCCCAAGCTTCGTTCGGTGCCTCCACTGTTTCCCGTGAGCGAACTACCCTCCCTGCAAGCCCAACGGGCCCTCCGCGGCGATATCGCCCTTGATGCAAGCACCCCGGTTGATCCAGGGAAAGTCGGCGTGTCCGAATCTCACCTATACACCGGACATGCAACGGGGGTCAGTGTTTGCGTGGATTGGAGGCGAACCTGGATATGCCTCCGAGAACGGGCTTTCGGCCCGGGCTGTCACAGCTGCACTCAGACCTGCACCCGTTCCGCATTCAGTGATGGGGCCAGCATGTCTTTCAGGCCCTCTCCCTCGACGTCGAGGTTCGGAAGGGCGCGGTCGAGCCACTTCGGGAGCCACCACATCTTGTCTCCGACGATGGCCATGACGGCCGGGACGATCATCATTCGCACCAGGAATGCGTCGGCGAGAATTCCGACGGCCAAAGCAAATCCGATGGTCTTGATGATCACCTGGTCGGTCAGTGCGAAGCCCGCGAAGACGCCGAACATGATGATCGCGGCAGCGACGACGACACGCGCACTGTGTTGGAAGCCGATGATGACGGCTTGTCTCGCGGGGGTGCCGTGAACGTACGCCTCACGCATGCGGCTGACGAGGAACACCTCGTAGTCCATGGCGAGGCCGAACAAGATGCCGGTCAGCAGCAGCGGCAGGATGAATACGACGGGCGACTGGGTGTCGACGCCGATGAGGTTCGCCAGCCAGCCCCACTGGAACACCGCAACCGTGGCTCCGAGCGAGATTCCAACGGACAGCAGGAAGCCCAGAGCTGCTTTGAGTGGAACCAGAATGGAACGGAACACCAGCATCAGCAAGATGAAGGCGAGTCCGACGACCACCGCGAGGTACAGCGGAAACACCGAGGTCAACTCGTCGGCGATGTCGACTCCGACGGCGGTCTGGCCGGTGACGAGTACGCGTGCCCCGGTCTCGGTGGGCAGGTCGGACATGGTGTCGCGGATGGTCGAGACCAGTTCTTTGGTCGCAGCGTCCGAGGGAGCGCTGTTCGGGATGATCTGGATGGTGGTGAATCCGACGGCGGTGAGCTGAGGTTCCAGGACTTCCGCGGCGGGTGGGACAACTGCGGCGACGTCGGTTCCGATTCCCTGCAGCCGCTCGACGACGGTGTTCACCGCTGCAACGGGATTGGCTGCGTCGAGGGTGTCGACGACCACGACGAGGGGTCCGTTGGCGCCGGGTCCGAAGTTCTCGGCGATGGTGTCGAACGCGACGCGGTTGTCACTTCCGGTGGGGGCGGTGCCGTCGTCGGGAAGTGCCAATTGCATCGACGCGATGGGCAACGACACGACCGCTGCGACGAGGAGTCCGGCGACGAGGGCTGGCCACTTGAACTTGCTGACGCCTTCGACCCAACGCTGGCCGTTGGTACGTGCCGACGTGTCCTCGGGATCGATCGTCTTCAGTCCCTTGATCTTTCCGCCGAGAACTTTCTTCCCCGCGAAACCGAGGATCGCCGGTAGAAGAGTCAGTGCGACGAGTACGGCGATGAAGACCATGAAGGCGCCGCCGACGCCCATCTGGGTGAGGAAGCCGATGCCGCACACGGAGAGACCTGCCAGGGCGATGATGACGGTGAGGCCGGCGAAGATGACTGCCGAACCCGCGGTCCCGACGGCTTTGCCTGCGGCCTCTTCGAGCGAATGGCCCTGTTTCACTTCGCTTTGGTAGCGGGACATGATGAACAAGGCGTAGTCGATGCCGACAGCGAGACCGAGCATGGTGCCCAATGCCGATGTGACCGAGCTGAGTTCGACGAAGGCTCCCAGCACGGTGATTCCCATGATGCCGATCCCGACGCCGATGAGGGCGGTCAGTAGCGGCATGCCTGCGGCGACGAGCGAGCCGAAAGTGATGGCGAGGACGATGACTGCGACTCCGATGCCGATCAGTTCGCCGAGCGGAACCTCACCCACGGCAGTGACGGCGTCTCCACCGACTGCCACCGTCAGTCCGGCGTTCTCGCCTACGTCCTTGGCCTGCTCGAGTGCAGTTCTGTCTGCGTCGACGAGTTCGACTGCCGGCACGTCGTAGGTGACGGTGGCGTAGGCGGCCCGGCCGTTCTCGGAGATGGTTCCGGTGGTGAACGGATCCGCGACGCCGGCGACGTGCTCTGCCTGCGCGGCAGCGAGGGCGTCGCCGACGGTTGCCTGGTTGGCCGGGTCGGTCAGGGACTGTCCCTCGGGGGCCTCGAACACGATGCGGGCCGTGGCACCGTCGGCGGATTCACCGCTGCGTTCGGAGATCAGCGAGAACGCTTCGGTGGATTCGATGCCGTCGAGCTCGAAAGAGTCCGAGGTCTGGGTGTTCAGCGTGAATGCGCCCAGCACTCCGAGGAGCAGCAGTCCCACCCAGATTCCCGCGACGAGTTTGCGATGCAGGAAGGACCAGCGGCCCAGCCTGAACAATTGCCATGCCATGGGTGGCGCACCTTTCGATTGGAAGCGATCTCTGACTGAGAAGCGTAAACCTACTTGGTAGTGACTACTGCATTTAATCGCGTGACGGTGGTCACTACCGATTCGGTGTGGGCTGCTACATTGCTGCACATGGGGTTACGTGAAGTGCATGCCGCTCAAACGCGGGAGTTGATACTCGACGCTGCGTTCTCACTGTTCCTCGAGCGCGGATACGACAAAACGACTATGGAAGAGATCGCCGCAACCGCAGACATCGGCACGACGACGCTGTATCGCTACTACCCGAGCAAAGACCTTCTGGTCGTGGGACCGTTGGAGCTCAACGGGCAGATGGCGAACGAACTGCGGTCACGGCCGGACGACGAGCTGTTGGATACCGCTCTCGGACATGCTCTTCGGGTATTGCTGTTCACTCCTCGGGCGGGGGTCGAGAGGCTGTCGCAGATTCAGCGGGTTCTCGAAGCCACCCCGTCGTTGAAGGCGCGGTTGTTCGAGCAGTATGTCAACGAGCGAGTTCTGCTGGAGCAAGCTGTTGCGGAGCGTTTGGGGCGAGCACCGGACGATCTGTACTGCAAGGCGGCTGCTCGCATGACGACAATGGTGCTGGAATTGGTCAGTGAAGTCAGGCCAATGCGCGTGATGGGCGACGACCTGGCGTCTTTACCTCACATCATGAAAAACATGGAAACAATCATGCAACTGCTCGATGCGAACCCGCCGCCCTTTCCGCGCATCTGACTTCAGCTCGCTACGGGCCCTAATCGACCAACTCCATGCCACGTGGGTCAAATGTGTGCTGATACCGCATCACCAACACGGGGCAGAATAACGTCTGTGAGACGGATGGACTCGGGCCGTGGTTGCAGCGTTCTGCGATACGAGAGTGATGCCGGTGTGACGCAGGCCGTGGACGTGTAACCGGAAACAAGGACTGACCTCCGGCATGGCCGACGCAGCATCCGGAGACTCTAGTGCGGCGCGCCTGAAGTAGTTGGGCGATCGTATTTGGTTGAATTACTAATGCGCGCCGCACCGTTGTTGATTGCCGATCCCGACCGTGCCCAGCTCGAGAAGTGGGTGCGATCGACGACGGCGAAGGCCGGGTTGGTCCAGCGCGCGAGGATCGTTCTGCTGGCCGCCGATGGCGTGGCACATGCGGAGATCGCGCGGCGGTTCTCGATTTCGCGTCAGACGGTGATCAATTGGCGCGCGCGGTACGAGCAGTTCGGGGTCGACAGACTGTTCGATGAAGAGCGCTCGGGTCGGCTTCGCACCCTCGACCGCGAGAATTTGATCTCGGTGACGTTGACGCCGCCACCGGCGAAGTACGGCGTCACGCATGGAGTTCGAGATTGCTCGCCGATCATTTGAAGATCGGGCACGCTACCGTCGCGCGGGTGTGGCGGGAGCACGGCGTTCAGCCATGGCGCAGTGAGACATTCAAGTTCTCGACCGATCCGGAGTTGGTCGCGAAAGTCACCGACATCGTCGGCCTCTATCTCGAACCGCCCGAGAACGCGATCGTGTTGTGCGTGAATGAGAAGTCGCAGATTCAGGCGTTGGACCGCACCGCACCGACGTTGCCGATGCAGATCGGGATACCCGAGCGACAGACCCACGACTACGTCCGCAACAGCACGACGACACTGTTCGCGGCACTTGAGGTGGCGACCGGCAAGGTCACCGGAATCTGCAAACCGCGTCACCGTCATCAAGAATTTCTGGTGTTCCTCAAACACGTCGCGCGGGCTTACCCGGGTCAGGAGCTTCACTTGGTGATGGACAACTACGCCACGCACAAGAAGCAGGAGGTACGAGAGTGGCTAGCCGACAATCCGCGCATCACAGTGCATTTCACGCCCACTTCGGCGTCGTGGATGAATCTGGTGGAGGTCTGGTTCGGGATCATCGAACGACAAGCGATCCATCGCGGAACCTTCCGCAACGTCCGTGATCTCACCGCCAAGATTCGTGCGTTCATCAACGGCTGGAACCCACGCGCTCAGCCATTCGTCTGGACCAAAACTGCGGAGCAGATCTTGAAGAAGGCCAACCGCCCAACAACTTCAAACGCGGACCACTAGTGACATGACGCGGCCGATCTCTGAACGACTGGCACCTCATGCTGAAGCCCGATGGTCAGTGGCCTGCGGTGTCCACCCAGAGTGCACGCAGGCGTTCGGCCAGCCTCCTCGCTGCCGCAGTCGAATCGGAATCGATCTGAGAGGCCAGTGCCATTCCGACGGTGCAATCCGAACCGACCTCGACCACCTGTTCTACCATCGAGGGATGGGTTGGTCGCAGCAAATACGACCGACTGTGCGGCGTCCGCCACCGAACCCTGTACGCCCGCCGAAATCACGTCCCAGTACGGCCGGAACGGAGGTGGAAGCATCTCGACCTCCATCTCCGCAGCATTCGATGTCGCCGCACCTCCGGGATCGGCAGCGATCACCGAGATGCCGTTGACTTTCAATTTTTCAGCCAGATCGTTGGTGTGCACCAGATGCATCGCTTTCGCTCTGCCGGTGACGGCCATTCCGTAGTACGGGCCCACAGCATCGATATCGGCGAAGTCCATCGACGATGCGCTGATAGCCGCTGAAGTGATGTTCACGATCCGGCTCGGGGCCGCTCGGGTGAGCACCCCTATCAGTGCGTCGGTCAGGATCATCGGCGCAATGTGGTTCAGCATCAGGCTCCGTTCGATGCCGTCCTTTGTCTCCAAACGGTCCACGTACATTCCGCCGACGTTGTTGACCAGCACATCCAACGGACCCTCCGCGGCGATACTGGCTCCCAACGCTGGGACGTCGTTGATCGAGGACATGTCGGCCTGGGCAAATCGGACCTCTGCTCCGGGCACCTCGGACCTGATCCGTGTCACGGCTGCCTCGCCGCGACCAGCGTCTCGGCCGACCACCGTCACCGCATGCCCTACACGGGCAAGGCCGAGTGCTGTTTCGAGTCCGATCCACCGGTGCCAGCTGTGATCAGTGACTTTTTACGTGCTTGCATGGTTTTGTTGCTCCTCGATGAGTTGTGGACTTTTCGAACTTCGATCCGGCGCACTCACGTGCTCCGTCTCCATCGTTATCCGCATCCACGGCTCGGTGCAGATGCCAACCGAACCGAAAAGGGTTCGGTTGGTGGTGATTCCGGGGTTATTCATCATCGCGGCATTGGCAGTGATACCCCTGTCGTCAGTGTTCTTCCGATCGTCGACGTACACGCCTTACAGGCCTGTCGGCAATATAGCTGACATGTCAGCAAAAAGCGATCCGGGTGACGCCAGGCGTCCAGATTTCTGGTCGGCAGTCAGATTCTTTCGAGCTGCCGGTCCATTCCCGCCTTTGCTGTCGAGCTCATCACCGACATGCAATCGCGTCATGCGAGCGGAAGTCGAGCCACTCTCGACCTCGACGCGGTTCCCAGGCCGCCGACGCCGCGGCCGAACCACACCACGGTCACGGCCGGTATCCCCCGATCGCGATCCCGGGCGGTATCGATGAAGCCGGTCGGCTACCGGCGACGTGCACGGTTCTCGGGGTCCCTCTGTGCAGCAACGGATTTCCCGTCGAGCCGCATGGTTCTCGAAGGCGCAGCGCCGACGTCACCGCGCGGTCGCACGAGATCCGGCACCGACATCGACCGTGCTGGAATCGCATTGGCGAGCAACTGCCAACCTTCTCGCTCACCCTGGCGTTCGTCGTCGGGTCGTGATGTCCCTCGGCAAGCTCCCAGGCGCAGTTGGGGTCGCTGCTCACAAGGGACATCACTCGTTAAAGCCATTAGGCGAGTCGAGGGGCCCCGCCTCCACCTCATCGGCCGCACCTCAGTTGAAATCGAGCACTGCCGATCACGGTACGAGGTGGGAGCTAGGTCCTACTGCGGCCATCGATTGCGCCAAGACGTGTTCAAAGGTGTCGGCGTAGTCGGTTTCGATCCACACCTGTTGTGCAGCCATGCCGCAGGCGAACGCGGCCCCCACGATGGCAGCAGGGCGGGGATCTCCTGGAGACGAATCGAGTCGCGCACGAACAGCGGCGATCAATGGACGCTGCATCTGAGACATCTTGTCCAGGTATCGAGCCGTCAAACTCGGGGTGCTCCGCACGATCCGATCGATTGCGAGGTCAGCGGAATCGTGGGCTCCCTGCCCACCTCCGACGGCGATGTCACGAAGCACATGTTCGAGCGAGACCCAGATCGGTTCGCTGTCGGGCAGTGCCGCGAAAAGCTCCGCCATGCGATCGTCCATGTCCTCGAACTTACCCATCACCAGGTCGTCCTTGGATGAGAAATAGCGAAAGAACGAACGCTCGGACATTCCCGCCGCGACGGCAATCTCTTCGACCTTCGTCTGCTGGTAGCCCTGTTTCGAAAACAAATCGATACCTATGTCGATCAGTTCGGCGCGCACCGCGGGAAAGTCGAAAGGCTTCGGTAGACAATTTGTCCAGACTGCTTCGGAGCGAGGGGACCAAGTCGCAGCTACCGCGCGAAACGTCGCTTCGCTCGCCGACCTCATCGAGACCTACGGCGATCTGGTACATCCGATCGAACTCGGCGTCACCGACCGTACTGCCGTGGGCGCGGCGATAGCGGACGTGCACAAGAGGTTCGGGCGGATCGACGTCGTCGTGAACAACGCGGGGTACGGGTTCAACGGCGCTGTCGAAGAAACCAGTCAACAACAACTGCGCGATCAACTCTAGACCAATTTCTTCGGCGTCGCGCACGTAACCCAGCACGTTGTGCCCATCATGCGAGAGCAACGGTCCGGCCACATCATTCAAGTCTCATCGGTGGGTGGGGTACTTGCCTTTCGCCGACTACGGGGCATACAACGCCAGCAAATGGGCAGTGGAGGGGTTCAGTGATGCGTTGTCTCAGGAGGTTGCAGGTTTCGGGATCAAAGTGACATTGCTCGAGCCCGGATCTTTCTCCACCGAAGTCGGTAGCTCGTCGGCTGTATATGCAGACCCGATACCCGCCTACGACGACATGCGCGCACAGCAGCAGGAGCAAGGCGGGAACACCGTCAGCGCGACACCCGACGGAGTCGGCGAGGCGCTACTGAGCATCGTCGACAGCGACGACCCGCCCTTGCGGGCATTTCTGGGCCGACTCGGTGTCGACTACGTCCCGCACGTCTACAGCGCGCGACTCGAGCAGTCGAAGGAATGGGCACCCGTGGCCATTGCCGCCGGCGAAAGCGGGGCGGCACACATGAACACCTCGATCACTGTCGTCGATGCCGGCGGCACCGCGGTATCGCGGCAGGCGACGATCGCGGCACCGGCGCACCAGATCTTCGACCTCGTTGCCGATCCGCACCGTCGCCCCGAACTGGACGGGTCGGGAACTGTTCGCGATACTCCGGTATCCGGCCCCCACCGCCTCAGCACGGACGCGGTATTCAGGGTCGGGATGCGCAAGTACCGCAACAATTACACCAGCACCTTGACAGTGACCGAGTTCGAGACCAACCAGACCATCGAGTGGCAACACAGCCTCGGCCAGCGTTGGCGGTGGGAGTTCGAGCCGGTGACACCCACCATTACCCGCGTCACCGAAACGTGGGACTACGGTGACGCAAAGTTGCCTCTCATGCTGAAGCTGTTTCGATGGCCCACCCTCAATGCCGCCGCGATCGAAAACACTCTGCGTGAGCTCGAAGCACGGTTCGCACCCGGCCCGAAATAGCCGCCGGACACCGATCTACGAGTACTCAGCCATCCAACGCAACTAAGGATCAAGGCTCGATACCGGCGAAAGTAAGCACCGTGCGACGGCGGCCACCGTCGGAAACACATGCTCTGTCCTACGACATGAGTCGTGTAGCAGTTGGAAGTGCCACCTCTATGCGGCGGCCTTGAAACGAGGCTGCAGCATGTTTTTCGTCGAACTGCTTGATCCATCGCCGACAGCCGCCAGCAGATGTTGTGCTTACTGCCCACATACGGACGGCTATGCCTGAAAACGTCGCTCGCCTCCCTCCCGCGACGTCGATGCGACTTCCATCCGCCGTTCGATGTAAATGCTCCGTTGTGGAGCAAATTGGATGTGACATCATTCTCTGCCGAACCAAGTGCGAAATCTACTGTTCACCGCTGTCGACAACCGAGCGCCCCCGCCCTCGAACGCCCAAGGAAATCCACAATCCACACCCCTGCTGCCCCCGACAGAGTCAGCAGGAGCGCTCAGGACTCCGAGTTGGTCGGAACGGCACTCCTGCCGCGCCCGACACCAGTCACGGATTTCGACCTCGTACTGCAGCGATCGGCACCGACATTGCGTGATCTCGTCCCCCGTATTCGGCGTGTTGCCGGCAGACGAGGAAGCAGTGAGCGCGATGCGATAGCCACATGGAATAGTAGACCACAGGACTTACATTCCGTCACCTACAACGTATAGGGTGTGTCATACCGTCACCCCAAGGCTGCTCACCATGCTCGCCAACGACCCACTTTCACCAAGGAATCAGCGCAATGCACCCAACGTTTCACCCGGGCGGTTACCGCCGGCGATTGACTCGTCTCCTCGTACCTGTCGTTGCCGCAGCAGCGGCGTTCCTGGTCGTAGCGCCCGCGCAGGCCGAAGCGCCCGAGCAGGTATCGTCCGCATCAGAATTCGGACCGGATTTCATGTGGGGCACGGCGTCGTCAGGATTTCAATCCGAGGGCACGGCGCGCGACAGCAACTGGACACGGTACGTCGATCGAGGGTTGACGGAAGAACCCATTGGCGACACGGTCGATTTCTTCAACCGGTACCGGGAAGACATTCAGTTGGCCGCAGGTCTCGGCACCAAGGTGTACCGGATAAGCGTCGAGTGGTCCCGTGTGCAACCGACGCCAGAGTCATGGGATGAATCTGGGCTCGCATTCTACGACAGCGTTGTCCAGACCATCGTCGATGCTGGCATGCAACCAATGATTACGCTCGATCACTGGGTATACCCCGGATGGGAGGTCGACCGTGGCGGCTGGAAGAACCCGAGCATGGTCGCCGACTGGCTCGCAAACGCAACCAAGGTCGTCGACCGCTTCGCGCCGTACAACCCGATATGGATAACCATCAACGAACCCACCTCGTACACCGTTCAAGAAGCTCGGTTCGGGGGCATCGGAGTGGCTGACATTCCGATGATGTTCGATCGACTGTCGCAAGCGCACAATGCAATTTACGATCACATCCACCTCGCGCAGCCGGGCGCTATGGTCTCGAGTAATGTCGCATACATTCCCGGAATCAACGCTGCGCTCGACACTCAATTCATCGATAAGGTGGCAGATAAGCTTGATTTCGTGGGAATCGATTATTATGTCGGTCTGTCCGTGCAGAATCCGAACCTTGTCGAGCCGCTGCTGACGGCCGAGATGTGGAACGCGCCGACCGAGCCGGAGGGCGTCTACTACGCCCTACGCCACTACTCGAAAAAGTTTCCCAACCTGCCGCTGTTCATCGTCGAGACAGGCTTGTACACAGAAGGTGGTTCGCGGCCCGACGGGTATCGATCCGACGACGCGCTGCGCGACAGCGTGTACTGGGTGCAACGAGCCAAAATGGACGGTATGAATGTCGTCGGTTACAACTACTGGAGTTTGACGGACAACTACGAGTGGGGCAGTTACACACCTCGAATGGGCCTGTACGCGGTCGACGTCCAGTCCGACCCCACCCTCTCGCGGCGTCCGACGGCTGCAGTCCCCGCCTATCGAGAGGTGATCGCGAACAACGGCGTCGGAGCTGACTACCGCCCCACGAGAGCGCCCGCGCAGTGCTCACTGGTGGACCCTTTGCCCAGTTGCACCGAACCTGTTTCGGTCCCCGGTCGCTGACTGCACCGATCGACGTCCATCCGATCCGCTCCGCCCACCGCACAGCCCCGGGGGGCCGACCATCCAGCGTCACATGATCGTCCACTGGCCATTCATCATGGATATTTCCGCAACCTATACCGCGTAACGTACGACTTCACCGGTATCGATTCGATTGCCGGACCAACATCGGGGATGGCTATGAACAGTGCTATATCGGTCGACGCTTTGAAGCAGAGCAGCACCGAGCAACTACTCGTGTTGTTCGCCACTCTGGGAAGTCCCACCATCGAAGAAATGAACGGCGAGTACCCGGCGACGCTACTTGCACAACCGAACGTATTCGCTTCTGCGCTGGGTGCCGTTTCGGTGGGAAACCCACTGGCCCCGTGGCAAGCTAAGGCATTCCGACCCGTGGACCGCGCAACAGGTCGCGGATACAATACTTTTCGTCGGTCGAACCAAATCGTACAGCGAAATCCGATGCTGACACAGATGGCACCGTCTCGCTATGATCAGAAGCCTGCGTACACGTTGATCTATCGGGCCTTCAACTCGATCTGTGGCCGGATCAACATGGTCGACGAGATTCGTCGAATCCGTGAAGGCTTCTACCTCGGCATAGGAACCTGCGGCATCACCGATCGTCAGCGTCACCTACCACGGCCGTTTCTTCTGCAGGGCCCAGATCGTGTTTATCGTGGTGATATCGGCACGATGAACGTTGGTTTCGTTCCCGGTCGCAAGGAAATTCCTTCCATGTGACAACTCTTCCTCAGCTCTACGACGGAACGGTAATATCCGAATCGGGTGTATACCGACAGCACGGCGCGACGCGGCGATTATCCAACGCGTGCGTTCGTGAACCGAGCACGGGCACCGTCAGCGCCGGTGCCCGTGCTTGCACTGAGGCATCAAGTCATGTGTGCGCGGAGTTGCCACAGCATTGCATGCGTCCACATGTCGGTTTATCGACCCTGTGCGGTGTCCTAAAGAAATCGAATAACAAAACGCAATCTGGTTAAACTTGACCAATCGACTCGCGTTCACGGCACTGCCCGAATTGGGATGTGCATCACTGAAATAACCGTTAACAGACCGCGGCCGAACACGATAAGTGAGTGGGTGAATCCGAGCCTGTCTTAATTGTCGCGATGGGAGAATACCAATATGCCAAACGTTAGGTCTTTTTTCGCAGCCAGATCTGCGAGTTGGCGGCGCTCTATAACAATCGTCGGAACGGCATTGATGCTCGCATTAGGCTTCGGATCACAGCCTGCGTATGCAAATCAAGAAACGAACCTCGCCCGTTACACCGACGCTGGCGGATACCAAGAACTGTGGGTCCCATCCTCGATGGGTGATATCAAGGTGCAAGTACGATGGGCTTCACGAGGCGGAACAGCGTCACTGTACCTTCTCGATGGGTTGCGAGCCCGTAATGACAGAAATGCGTGGAGCTTCGAGACCAACGCAATGGACCAGTTCGCCCGGGACAATCTGACATTGGTCATGCCGGTCGGTGGACAGTCGAGTTTCTATTCCGACTGGTACAACAAAAGTAACTTCAACAACCAGCAGGGCACTTACAAGTGGGAAACGTTTTTGACGAGCGAACTGCCGACGTATCTGTCGCGTTTCGGAGTGGACCGCACGATCAGCGGCATAATGGGACCTTCTATGGGTGGCACCGCAGCAATGACCTTGGCCGCATACCACCGCGACCAGTTTCGGTTTGCTGGTTCACTTTCTGGTTACCTCAATACGTCTGCAATCGGTATGCGCGAAGCAATCCGCGTGTCGATGCTCGATGCGGGTGGGTTCAACTCTGATGCTATGTGGGGATTTCCTTGGGACGAGGCGTGGTTACGCAATGATCCATTCGTGTCAGCCTCACAAATGCGAGGATTATCGATGTATGTTTCGACAGGGAACGGACTGCCCGGCCAATTCGACCATCCTCGCACACCCGTGGACTATTTCAATACAGCAACAGGAATGGGTTTGGAATTCTTGTCGTTTGCTCAGACCATGGCTTATCGGATTCGCATGACGACCCTCGGTATCGATGCCACGTTCAGGTTCAATTCGGGAATACACTCGTGGCCCTATTGGTCGGCCGAGTTGTGGAAGGCACGCCCGCAGATACTCACCGCTCTGAACGCGTGGTGAGCTGCAAGAGTGCCCGGCCAATTCGACCATCCTCGCACACCACGTGGACTACCTGAACTGCTGCGCCGCAGAGTCGTGAAACACCGGAACCGGACACTCGAATGAGGTGCCGCATCGTTCTACGGCATTGACGTCAGTGCTACGAGACCGCCGTTGGTGTCGCTGGGATAGGTCACATCGATATCTATTACTAGCCAACTCGATACCGCAATCGCGGCACGGTGTGGTGGGGTTCCGGCACACCCGGAATGGCCGGACGCGCGCAAAACAGTCTGCGTTTCGCTGACCGCTTATTCGCATTGACGACCGGAAAATGCGGTGAGATCGACTGCGTTCGCCATTGCCTCGTATCCGGCGGGGTTAGGGTGCAGGTTGTCGGGTCCTGCATAGCGGGGATCCAGAACGTCGGGATTGCGTTGGTCTCGGAGCGCGGCATCGAAATCTACTACGCTGTCCGCCAGTGTTTGCGTCCTGATCCATTCATTTATTTGCAGACGAACCGGGTTGGCGAGTGGCACCGTGAGGACGCCATCGAGTAATGCATTACTGGCAGGAAGTAGTGTTCCGAGGTGTACCGCGATATCAGCTGCACGTAGACGAGTGATGATATTCGTATATCCAGCAATGATCTGTTCGAAGCTGGCGCCAATCGGAATGCCTAGGTCATTGATACCACCGAGCAGGATGACGTCACGGACACCCGCTTTGTCGATGACGTCGCGTTGAAGTCGGGACACCATGCTGTCCGAATATTGTGGGATCAATCCGCTGGCGATAACTCGATTACCCGAAATACCGGCGTTTACTACCGAGATGGGAAGATCGTTGGAGTCGATTCGGCGCTGAAGGTAGTCGGGATACCTCGCGTTTCGGTCGACGACCGACGGATCTTGAGGAAAACCGAGGTAATAGTTGCTTCCGACGAAACCGTCGGTAATCGAGTCACCGAACGCGACCAGGGATGAAGTGGAACCAGGCGCGAGTACATCCACTCCGGACGCGAGTAGCATCGTCGTCGTCGACGAGCTCAGCGGAGTGCCCGATATGGTGTTCGTATGATCGCCGGATCCGGGCGGGCTGTAGAAACTAGTGGTGTTTCCTGTGAAGTGTTCGGTCGGGAACACAGCGAGACCTGGAATGTAGACACTGATCGACAGCTGTTCAGTGGCCTCGACATCGAGTTCAACGGGGTCGCTCACCAGATCGGAACCCGCAGCCAGTGTTGCTGACTGCTCGCCTTCGAAGCGTAGTTCGCGAAGACTATCTGGCTTGATGGATGCGCCGGAATCTTGTTTCGCTATTGTTGCACGCTCGAAGGAGAGCGGAATCGGGCGATAACGGTTACTCAGGTGCACCCGAAGAGTGGATCCTCCGAGATGTGGAGAGACCGTCATACGGAAAGTTTGGTTTGCGACCGCAAATGTCGGGTTGAGCGAACTGTCGACAACGCTCGCCGAGTCAGACGGGCTCGCTGCCCAGCTAGCAACCCACTGTCGATCCATGCACAGCGCTGGTTCAGCGGTTGCACGGCCGGGATCGCTCATCAAAAATGTGGCGGCGAAGGCAGCGGCCAGCAAAATCAAGGACCCGCGGATCCTCAGGCGGAGTGTCATGCGAGGCTTTCCTGCTAATCGGCTCGAACGGCTGTCAATGGTCAGGTGGATGGGGTGTTCGTGGACTGGAGTGCCGATTCGAGCCTGGTGATACTGCCTACTCGAACACAAGCGACCGTCCGCAGGGTAGGTCGATTGGGGTCATCGACGGTCATCCCAGCGCCAAAAATACAGGGTGTAGCCGGCGGAATGTAGGTAAACCGTTATTTTGGCCGAACGCGCGCCCAGCTCTGAAAAAAGGACGGACGCGTTATCGGGGCTTGGTTGGATCGATTTCGTGTCGGATGCGACGGGAGATGCGCGTAAGCACTTCGACTTCATGGTCGGTGAGTTGGTCTACGAAAAGTCGACGGACGAGTGTCAGGTGCCCGGCTGCGGCATCCTTCATCAACTGTCGACCAACGACCGTGACCCGGACGACGGTGCCGCGGCCGTCGCCGTCGCAGTCGTACCGTTCGATGAGCCCCCGTTTTTCCATCCGCCGCAACAGGTGCGCGACCCGGCTGGTGTCCCAGCCGACAATGCCGCCCAACTCCTTGGGTCGAATGCCTTCTTCCGGTCCCTCGGACAGTGGACCCAGTAACTCGAATTCGGCGCGCGACAGGCCCGCACCCGCGAGTTGCACGTCGATCTCGCGGTCGATCCGCCTCCACATATCGACCTGCCCCCGCCACATCGGTGCTTCCGTTTCGTTAAGCCAGTTCGGATCGGACACTGGTCGATCATAGTTCACTGACGCATCAGCTTGTTTTCCGAAGCGGCAGATGGCAAAATAGGTGACGCGTCAGCTAAAATGTCCGAGTTAAAGCGAGGAGGAGTCATCATGACCAAAATCGGAAGCACCCGTCCCGGGCGGAACGGACAACAAGTTGCACAGTGGGTGTACGACCATGCCCTCGAACGATCCGACGCCGAGTACGTGCTGATCGATCTACAACAGGTCGACCTACCTCATCTCGATGAATTCATGCCGCCGTCGATGGGTCCCTACCAGTACGAGCACCAAGAAGTGGGCCCAAGTCGTCTCGGAACTCGATGGTTTCATCATCGTCACCCCCGAGTACAACCACAGCATCCCCGGGGTCCTGAAGAACGCACTCGACTACCTCTACGCAGAGTGGAACAACAAGAGCGTCGGATTCGTCTCCTACGGATCGGCCGGTGGCACCCGTGCGGCCGAACACCTGCGCTCGATCGCCGGAGAACTTCAGCTGGCCGACGTACGACAGCAGGTAACCCTCACCCTCTCAGACGATTTCGAGAACTACAGCACCTTCACGCCCGGGGAACGACACCTGGCACCGCTGTCCGTCCTGTTCGGCCAGGTCGAGGCCTGGGCCGACGCCCTTGCGCCCTTGCGCTGACACCCACCTCGCAACGAAAGAGAAGTACGGTGAATACACCATCGCTGGCAGCCGGCCGATCCATTTCACGAGTGGAGTCGCCTCGCACCCTCGGACCCGACGCACAGGTCGACAACAAGGCTTTGATCTTCGATCCGAGCGACCCCACCCTCACCGATCCCTTCTTGTTCTTCGGCGAAGACTGGTTCTCCACCCCGGGTTTCGAGTGGCATCCTCACCGGGGAGTCGAAACGGTCACGATGGTCGTCGACGGCGTCCTCGAACACGGAGACAACAAGGGACATGCTGGAGCCCTGGAAGCCGACGACATCCAGTGGATGACCGCGGGCCGCGGAATCATCCACCGAGAGCTCGCGTACCGCAACGAACGTGCACATGTTCTGCAGCTCTGGCTGAATCTGTCTGCCGCAGACAAGATGACCGACACCAACTACCAGAACCTGGTCGCCGCACAACGACCTCGTATCGAACGCCCCGGCGTGATCATCGACGTTATCTCCGGCACGGTGGAAGGGCGTACCGGACCGGCCCACAACCACGTCGCGGTACAGGCGGTGATCATCACCATCGAACCCGGCACCCGAACCGACTATGCACTGCCTGGGAACCATCGAGCATTCGTACACGTACTCTCCGGCAGCGCCGACGTCAGCGGGCACCGTCTGGACACCGGCCGCACCGCATGGTCGGAACCCTTGCCCTCAGAACGCGCCGCCGACGCGACCGCACGAGCGAGCTCGCTCTACCTGAGCACACCCGACGGGGACACCACGACACGACTGATGATCTTCAGCGGTGCCCCGTTGAACGAACCCATCGCCCTCGGGGGTCCGTTCGTGATGAACACCAAAGTCGAAATTACTAAGGCCTTCAACGACTTCCACGCCGGCAAGTTCGGGCCAATCCCCCGGCTCATGCGACTGAGCTGACTTCTCCAACCGAACGAAAGAGACCGACCACCATCATGAATATCTTCCTCTGGATCCTCGCCGCAGTCCTCGCGATAGCCTTCCTCGGCGCAGGTGGCATGAAACTCATCAGGACGCGGGCCCAACTCTCCGCGGCGGGCATGGGCTACGTCGACGACCTTTCCGATACTGCGGTCAAAGCTATCGGTGCCGTCGAAGTGCTTGGCGCATTCGGACTGATCCTGCCGCCGGTGTTCGGCATCGCGGTGATCCTGACCCCCCTCGCAGCCACCGGCCTGAGCATCACCATGCTTGCCGCGCTGGCAGTCCACATCCGCCGACGAGAGTTCACCGCCCTACCGGGACCGATAGTCCTCGGCCTGCTCAGTGCGGTCCTCGCTGCATTCCGATTCGGACCGCACGGCTTCTGACTCGCACCATCGACGAATCCGGGCACCGGTGGCAAAACCGACTGTGGGAACGCTCGATCCGCGATGTCAAGGTCGTGAAGCCTCGCACCGACCATGCACGCTGCTCGTACCGATGAATCTTGATATCGCTCTGCGGTGTGATTGAGGTCGCCGTTCGGGAACCCACTCCCATCGACGTTCGGCCAGGCGTGGTTGACAGAGACGGGAAGCCGACAGGTTTCTTCGACGTGTATAGGTTCTCCCAAGATGCGACTTGGCCGGGCAGTTTCAGGAGAGCAAGGCGATCAGATCGTCGTACGAGTCGGACTTTAGCCGTCGCGCGGCGCGCCATCGTGCTCGATCGGCGACGTGATGCGCAGCATTTCACGCTCTTGCGGTGCTGCTCTTCGACGCGCGGACTCGGGCTGCCTCGTCCACTGCGGTGACGTTCGTCTTCACTGATGAGTTCGTCATGATCAACACTCTTATGTGGCATGGTTTTCTTCGATCGGAATGGAGGTGGTTTCGGTACTCGTGTCAGCGGCGGTGGAGAGTGCGCGGCGGGCGCTGCGGCCGAGGCGAGTGTGATTGAAGATGAGATTGAGTGCGAAGGCTGCCAGTGCCGCGAGCGTTATCCCGCTGCTGAGGATGATCTGAGCTGATGATGGAAACTGGGTGAACATGCCCGGTACGAACGTAGGCAGCATACCGACGCCGACAGCAACGGACGCGATGGTCATGTTGATCGGATCGGACAGGTCGACCTGCCGCAGGGTGTTGATTCCTACGACTGCAATGACCGAGAACAATATGAGACCAACACCTCCCACGACCGGTGCCGGTAGGCCGGCGACGAAAGCGCCCAACTTGGGAATCGAGCCCAGCACGATCAGGATGACACCGCTGACCGCCGTGACGTGGCGGTTGTAGACGCGTGTTGCGGCAACGGCACCGACGTTGTTGGTGTACACGGTATCTATGAATGCATTGAACACCGCACCTAGAATTCCCGAAACACTGTCGCCAGCAAGCCCGCGAGCTAGATCGCTCCGCGAGATCGGTTTTCCGGTGATCTCTCCGAGCGCAAGAATACTCGCGGTCGATTCCGCGAAGATCACAACCATGACGACCGTCATTGCTACTACTGCGGTAAGCGGGAATTGTGGTGCGCCGAAGTGAAAGGGCGACGGTATACCGACCCACGACGCGTCACTCACCGATGCCAGATCGTAGAGCCCGAGGGGAATCGAAATCACAGCGCCGACCAATAGTGCGATGAGTATGCCCAGTTGACGCCACAGATTCCGGCCGAGGCATAGAAAGCCGACAGCGACGAGCAGGATCAGCGCGGCAAGTCCAATGTTGGTCGGCGACCCGAAGTCGCTCGCAGACGGGTCGTTTCCGACGATCAGCCCGCCTGCTACACCAATCAGTGACAGACCGACCACGGTCAGAACAGATCCGGTCACCAGGGCTGGGAAGTAGCGCAACAACCCAGAGAATATCCATGCCAATGGGATGCCGATGATGCCGCCGATCAGCATGGATCCGTATACGGCGGGCATTCCATACTCGGACGCAATGAGAATCATTGGCGCTAACGCTGCGAAGGATCCCCCGCAGATGATCGGTAGTCGGATGCCGACAAGTTTTCCGATTCCGAGGCTCTGCATCACCGTTATTACACCGGAAATGAGAAGATCGGCGCAGATCAGCATGGCTGTGGTCTGCGTGTCCAGACCGACAGCTGCGCCGAATATGAGTGGCACGCTGATGCACCCGGCATACATGATGAGTACGTGCTGCAGCCCGAAAGCGAGCAGCCTCGGGGTAGGTAAGCGTATGTCCACAGCGTGGGTCATGGGGGTGCTCCAGATGTCGAGGTATTCAGGACTTTTATTCTTGAGGGAAATATTTAATTGGCGATGTTTATTCTGTTACGATCCCGCCGTCCAGGTTTCTGTTCTGTAACCGTCCGTGGTGTTCCAGGCATGGCGAGCACGACGGTCGCGAATAAATTCCACGCGTCGGAACCCATCCGTTGCCAGTCGATGCGGGCCGCCCACCCGTCCTGGGGCCGCAGCAACAATGCACCGCCATCGTGCACAGCGTGTCGCAATTGAGCCGCGAGTGTGGCATCAGTCCGCGCGACGAGATGTGCCTCGCCCGCTCAGCCAGATCCGGCTAGACGCTCTTCCTGCGCGAGCTATGCAGCACAGAACCTCGATCTCGATCGATCGGGGTTCACGAGTCCTGTGATCCTCGACCCGGTGCGCAGTCGAGGATGACTTTCCTGAAGCGGTCGCTCTTATCGAAACCCTCGAATGCGTTCTGCGAGTGGGTGATCGGCCCGATTCGAGTGCACGGGAGGTTCGACGTCGTGTTTGACGCAGAAGGCGGCGAAAGCGGGGCGAGCTCGTTGGGGCTGCCCATCGCGGATCCGACGATGGTGATCGAGCGGCGAGACAGATTCGTCAGGTCGAGATCGGTGTGGCGCGCCGCCGACGGCTCCGATGACGACGAGTCGCCCACTGGGCTTTAGTGCGTCGAGGGGCCGTGCGAACGTCGCTGCTCTGACGTGTCCTGGTAGTAAGGCACCGTGGGTGAATGCCCAGTCGGCACAGAGTTGACACGCCGCGCGGGCACAGCGATTTCGAACGGATTGGCTGCCGAGGAGATCGACGTCCAACCCACTGTCGCGTCACTACGGTCGAACACGCTGCAAGCCGGCTTCACTTCGACGACAATGCTCGAACTACAGGCACCCCCGGTTTCATCGCAGAGTGCCCGATGCAGGTTGGACGAGATCCCCGATCGTGTTGTTGCACAAGTGTCGGTACCAGCCGCATGATCATCGGCGCACCGACGATGGCCATCGTCAGTCTGGGTTGGCAACGACGGCACTCAGGTGGATGTATCACCCTTTGCAGATCAGCTCACGGTGGCTTCATTTCCCGCAGCATCCGTCGCCGAATTCAAGGGGCAAGGCTGACTGAACACAGTCGGTTGCTGTAATTCGCTATCACGGTGGCGAGTTCGTCGGTCGCCGACAACTGCGGCGCGTGATCGGAATCCAGAGAGAAAATCTCTACACCGTGTGAAATTTCCTGCATGCGGCGTTGAGCCGAGAGCGGAACGGATCGGTCGTCGAGGGCCTCGATGTACAACTTCGGGATGGACCCGTATCGGGTGGTTGTCCACGTCGGGGTGATCAGTCGTGCGGACTCCTGTTGCGGGCGAAGGCGGCGCGATGCATCCGCTGCCGCCGCCGGATCTGCACGCTGAAAGAACACCGTTGAGCCCACGTCTACGGGCACGGTGCTGATTCTACCTTCGGCAGTGAATTCGAGATCGGCGGTGATACCGACAGTGGAAGGTAACTCCACGTCGGCACAGATATCGTCGAACGATCGTCCCGAGGGGAGCATCATCCCGGCAACGAACACGACCCCGGCAACGTGATCGTGCAGTCGCTCCGCGACCTGGGTTGCGACGACTCCGCCGCCCGAGTGACCGACAATGACGAGCGGGCCGTCAAAGCCTGCGATGTCGGCAATGACCGAGTCTGTGAGCATCTCAAGGGTGATCGGTACGTCGGGGTCGATCGCATTACCGACTCCGGGCAGTGCCACTGCGTACGGACGATGTCCTGCAGTGCTCAGTCGGTCGATGATGCTGTCCCATACCCACGGGCCCGCCCACGCCCCGTGGATCAGGACGATGACTGCACCGCTCATACCTGGCTACTTTGCGCTGCGAGAACTCGGGCTGCCTCGCGCACCGCGGTGACGTTCGCCTTTCCCTGGCGGGAGCCGGCAAGTTTGGCGGTGATGTGATCGCGGACCAGGATCGGCTCGTAGGCGAGACCGTCGGCGGCGTCAAGATGGCTCGGCAGTGTGGAGATCGTGGCGTCGATGTTCCCGTCGTGGAAGTACGCCACCGAGCGCCGGCGCTGGATAGTACCCTCGACGATCGGCGGCTTGACGCGGTGCAGCGTGGACATCCAGCGATCGTTGGTCAGGCGCGCGGTGAGATCGCCGAGGTTGACCAGCAGTGCTCCATCGATGGGCTCAACGTCATGCCAGGTACCGTCGCTGGCGAGTACCTGAAGACCTGGGACCTGGTCCGCCCAGAGTACGGTCACGAATCCGAAGTCGGTGTGCTCGCCCATTCCAGTGAGATCGCCGTCGAGCGTGATCGTGCCTTCAGGCAGTGCGTAGTTGTTCATGCGCAGCACGTCGACCGAATGGTCGGCGTGGACATCGAAGTATTCGTTGTCCAGTTGCAGGGCGTCAGTAAACACCGCTGTCAAAGTTCGTGCTACGCGTGCGGCATGTTGGTAATAGGTTTCCACTGCGGCGCGGAAACCCTCGACGTCCGGCCAGAGGTTGAGGCCGTAATCGTCCTCGGACAGACTCAAGTGCGGGAAGGAACGAGCTTCTGTGCCGACATTGAAAGCCTCGAAGAAATCGTTCATCCTTGTGGCCGATTCGATGCCCAAACTCAAGCTCAGAGACTCGCTCTTGGGGGGACTATAACCCCGGTTGGTGCCGTCGACGCGGTATCGCTTCTTCGTCTCGAGCGGGAGCGAAAAGAACGCGTCGACCGCGCCTGCCAACCCGGACAAGACTTCCTGGGGGATGCCGTGTCCGAGGATCTGAACGAACCCGACCGTCGAACATGCGGCATCCATCTGCGAGCTGACCTCGGAGCGTTCGGTTGTCGTGCCCGCTGACGTGTACGCGGTGATGTCGATGACGGGAACCGTGAAGGTAGGGCGTTCGATACTGCGTGGCATTGCTTCTCCGCTTCGTACTGTAGTGGGCCTGTCGAACCGCAGTTCGCGTTAGATAACATTGAACACAGTAATATTTAATTCCATGTGTTTATTCTGTTACGTTATGCTCACCGCCGCCTAGGCCGCACTCTCGATGTCGTCAAGCGGACCGTCCACCGCATGTAATTGCCGGATTTGGTAGCGTCCGGGAGTGGACGACGACCAGCGAGACCTCGCCCGATTGCTGGGAGCGTCGATACGCGCCGCGCGCCGCGCTATCCAGCTGACCTTGACCGATGTGGCCGCGAGATCGCAACTGTCACAACCGTTTCTGAGTCAGATCGAGAACGGTAACGTCATGCCGAGCGTCATCAATCTGCACCGAATTGCCCAAGTGCTCGGCACGACGGCCCACGATCTCCTCGAACAAGGTACACGCGTGGACGCGACAGTGATCCATGTCGACGATTCGTCGTCGTACTCTCTCGGTCCAGGAGCTGTGATGCGTTTCTGTACGGCGGGTTCTCGTTCCATGGCATGCAACGAAGTGATAGCCGATCCTCGCAGTGCCGCCGAATCGCCCACCTCCCATAACGGTGAAGAACTCCTCTACGTGATCTCCGGACGCATTCGATTCGTCATCGACGACGCTGAGCACACCCTCGAACCCGGAAGCACGATCTACTACACCGCATCGTCGCCGCACCAATGGTTCAACGACACCGAGGACACTGCGAAATTTCTGTTCATCTGCACACCACCCGGGTTCTGAATTCCTTCCCACAGCGGGCGAAGTACCTGTCGTCGAGAACGCTTCATGCGATCACACACTCATTTCGTCGGCGATGCCGAACTGCGGAACAGAGGTCACCTATTACTCCGTTAGCTGTTGACGGTTGGCCGCCTTGGGCTCGCGGCGGTCGGTGCGTTGACGCGGGTGTCCGAGTCATCGCCGCATCCCGGAGCGGTTCGTGACAAAATCAGGTCTGGGCCGATCGCCGGGCGTTCAGTTGAGAAGATCACCCAACGCTCCGGTTACGGACTGCTCTACCAGCTGCAAGTGCGCGCGCGCAGTCTGCTCGGCAAGTATCGCATCGCCTGAGGAGTACGAATCGAGCAACGTGAGGTGATCGTCTCGGGCACGTTCGTCGACTCGGGTACTAGCCACCCCTAGGCGTACGTACCTATCCGATGTGAGCCACAGCTGCCGGAGAATACGTTCGGTCAGTGGCCCCAATGCCGGTTCCAGTAACGCTCGGTGAAATTCGCGGTGCGCGGCCAGAAACTTATTCACATCAGAGCCGACGTGGCGGTCCATGTCGTCGAATGCGGCCACGGCCAACCGGATGTGAAGCTCGGTGCGGCTGGCTGCACTCTGCCGCATCAGGGGCGGCTCGATTGAACGCCGGAGTGTGTACACCTCACCGAGCTCGGTCATCGAGACACCGGCCACTCTCGTGCGTCGGCGCGGCGACGACACTACGAATCCTTCGGATGCAAGTGTGCGCAGGGCTTCACGGACGGGGATGGTGGATACACCGAACTGCGCCTGGAGATCACGGGGCAGCAGCACTTGTCCCGGTTTCAACGTGCCGTCGAGGATCATGGCGCGTACGAGATCGGTGATGTCGCGGCCGAGCCCTTGGGAAAGCGCAGTGGTGCTCACGTCTGTCACGAGGCCCAGTCCTCTCCGATCGTCGCTTGGCCGGATGTACGGCCGTCGTTCGATGATAGTGCTCGCTCTTTATCGCTCCGAGGGCGTGCGGGTGGCGCGTGCGAGTGCGACGACGATCGATTCGTAGGTGCGTCCCGTCGCATGTTCCAACCCGACCTCGCATGTTCGGTTGGACGACGTCACTGCCGCGCTACCTGCCAGGATTACCTCGGCAGCCTCTGCGCGTGTGGCCGACTCGGTGAGCTCGGGATGTAGAAACCCGCGATCGCCCGCGAAGCCGCAGCATGTGGTCGAGGCCGGAACGTCGACGGTCTCGGCGAGGGCGGCCGCGATCGTCATAAGATCAGCACCGAGTTCGAGGGTGCGTGCTGAGCAGGTGGGGTGGACCGCCATCGATGACAACGGCGCGCTCACGCGCAAAGTCGGCAGGAGGTGCTTCGCCGCCCACGTCAGAGAGTCCACGATCTGTAGTCGAGTGTGGTGCATGCGGCGTTTCTCGTCCAGGTATGGCAAAATCTCGCGGCTCACTCCCAACGTGCACGAGGTTGCATCCACCACGATGGGAAGCCGCCCCTGCTCGCTCCACCGCCAGAGATCGTCGACGAGTTGTCGTGCTGTGTACGTATTGGCGTCGGTATAACCCTTGGAATGCCACACTGTGGCGCAGCATGTCCCGGCTACGTCGTCGGGAATCCAGACGGGCTTCCCTGCCCGGGCCGAAACTTCGGTGAGCGCGGCCACGACATGCTCGTCGTCGCCGTTCGGCGATGGCCCGAAGATCCGATTGATGCACGCTGGAAGATACACCGCGTGCGCCCCCGAACGGGTTGTCGAGGGCATCGACGGGGCAGCTGTAGGCATGGCGTCGATCCATGACGGCACCAGTTCGTTGCCGACTGCTCGTCTGGCCAGCGCCGTCAACACTGTCATTCGACGGGTTCCCATCCTTGCACCGATGCGCAACGTCGTCCGAGCGACGCGTTCGACGAGTGACCAATGCCGCGCCATCGAAACTGCTACCCGGGAGGCGTGGGGTGTGTTGGACGCTGTCCGGAAGTCTTTCATCAGTGCTCCGGTGTCGATACCGACCGGACATGCCGCAGCGCACGAGCTGTCACCGGCGCAGGTCTGCACGGCGTCGTACTCGTATTGCCGCAGAAGGGTGTCCAACGTCGGTGAGCCGTGCGGGTGACGCTCCATCTCGCGGCGGAGCGAAATGCGTTGACGCGGAGTGGTGGTGATGTCGCGGCTTGGGCATACCTGCTCGCAGAAGCCGCATTCGAAGCAGGCGTCCGCGATCGTCTCGATCGCAGGCATGGTCTTGAGATTGGACATGTTGGCTGTATTGTCGCGGTTGAGCATCACTCCGGGCGCAAGAACCATGTGCGGATCTGCCAAACTCTTGATCTTCCACATCAGATCGACGACCGCGCGGCCCCATTCCAGTTCAAGGAACGGTGTCATGTTCCGGCCCGTTCCGTGCTCTGCTTTCAATGAGCCGTCGAAGCGGTCGACGACCAGATGCGCGAGGTCGTCCATGAATGCTTCGTAGCGAGTTCGGTCGGCTGCCGAGCTTGCGTCCAGCGCGAGAATGAAGTGCAGGTTTCCGGCGGATGCGTGGCCCGCGACTCCAGGCGGGTAACCGTAGTGGCCTTGCAAGGCTGCTATGGCGCGACTGGCCTCGGCCAGGTGTTCGGGTCTGACACATACGTCCTCGACGATCAGAGTCGTACCGGGAGGTCGGCTTGCGCCGAGACCGGCCATGAGACTGCCGCGTACCCACCAATAGAATTCGGCGAGATCGTCGTCGGAGGTGAACTCGGCAGACTCAAGCAAGACGAGACCATCGACGATCGATTGGGCGCGCGACTGTACTTCGGCCACGGATCGAGTGTCGGCGGCACGGAACTCGACGAGGAGCGAGGCACACCGGTCTGTCAGTGTTGCCCACGAAGCAGGAGCGCGCGGTTTGTCGGCGGACAAACGTAGGGTCGGCGCGTCCATCAACTCGACGGCTCTGGCACCTGCTGCGACGAAGTGCTCGACGGCGTCGGCTGCACCTCGAAGATCGGGGAACAGCAGCAGTGCCGTCGTGTGCAGAGCCCCAAGTTGAACAGTGTCGAAAACCACCTCGGCAATGAACGCGAGGGTTCCTTCCGAACCGATGACGAGTCGACGAAAGATTTCCAGCGGCGAGTCGGCATCGAGGAATGCCACGAGGCGATATCCGTTGGTGTTCTTGATCTCGTATTTGTGCCGCAGACGTGTTGCGAGTTCGGTGTCGGCTCGAATACGGTCACGGATCGTCAGCAGCCCGGCGGCGAGCTCGGGTGCGGCGTCATGGAATCGACGTTCGGCATCCGGGGCTGCTGTGTCGACAGTTGTGCCGTTGGGCAGCACCAGAGTCATCGAGCGAACGGTGGCGTACGAACTGTGGGCAGTACCGGCGGCCATTCCGCTGGCATTGTTGGACACGACGCCTCCCACGCATGCAACGTTGCTGCTCGCAGGATCGGGCCCGAGGACCCGTTGGTGTTTCTTGAGGGCGGCGTTGATGTGGCCGATGATCGCGCCCGGTCGTGCCCGTACGGTCTTACCGTCGTCGAGGATCTCGAATCCGCCCCAATGCTTGCGAACGTCGACGAGAAGGTCGTCGGTCTGCGATTGTCCGGATAAACTGGTTCCCGCAGCCCGAAAGACCACCGACCGACGGTGCGTATGTGCGTACGCGAGTACACCGATCACGGTATCGAGGTCTTCGGCAACGACCACGGCACTGGGAATCATTCGGTAGGGGCTTGCATCGCTTGCGTAGCGGGCGAGGTCGAGTACCTCGCCGAGTACCTGATCGCCGAGAGTCTCGACAAGTTCGGCGACCAAAGCAGCCGATGCTGCGCCGTGTACCCGATCAGGAAAATTTCGTCGATCTGTCCCGTGATCTGTGTGCGGGCCCAGTCCGGCGCGTGCTTGTATCGAGCGCAGAACTTTCAACGAGATCGGCGGCATCAGAGTCTTCCTGAAGTCGGGTGCGGGGCAGGGATACGAACGGTGTTCCGCAAAGTGCCGAGATGAGTGATGGACAGTTCGATCAGATCCCCGTCGGCTAGATATTCCGGGGGTGTTCTACCCATTCCGACTCCAGCAGGGGTTCCGGTGACGATGAGGTCGCCGGCCTCGAAGCGGAGATACTGACTGAGGCGGAAGACGAGCTCGGGCACCGTGAAAATCATGTCTGCGGTTGTTCCATCTTGTTTGGTTTCGCCATTGACCGTCAAGTGGACACGTAAGGCGGACAGGTCTGTGACCTCGTCAGGAGTGGCCAGCCACGGGCCGAGCGGGCAGGCTGTAGGGAAAGATTTTCCGGGCAACCACTGTCCGCCTCCCCCGAGCTGCAAGTCTCGCTCCGAGACGTCGTTGGCGGCGACATATCCACCGATCACTCTGGCAGCCTCATCGAGCGACGACAACTCGAAAGCGGTTCGGCCGATCACCACTCCGAGTTCGGCTTCCCAGTCTCCGCGCCGGGCAGTGCGGGGCAATACGACATCATCGGTCGATCCGCATACGGAGTTGGGAGCCTTGGCGAAGACGATAGGTTGTGTCGGGCAGTCCATTCCCGTTTCTTCGGCGTGATCGCGGTAGTTCAGACCTACCGCGTAAATCGCCGACGGTCGCGTGATCGGAGGGCCGAGTCGAATACCCTTCAGGTCTATGACCGGGACGGAACCCGATGCCGCGGCGGTAAGTTCGGCGATCGGTAGGTCTCCGAGGAACTCGCCGGTGACGTCCCCCACCAGCGATGACAGATCCGCAGCCTTGTCGCTCGACAACATCATTCCGGGCCGTTCACGGCCGGCAGGGCCGAATCTCACGAAGCGCATCAGGCAAAGTCCCGGTCGCCGGAACCGAACGCAGCAGCGTGACTGGCGACTGCTTTATCGTTGTGTTGTCTCATGTGTCCACTCCCGCAGTGTCGGTAGCAACCAGTTGAGGTTGTTGCTTGTGCATGGTCAATCGATTCTGCGTTGTGCGAGCAGGTTTTCGACCTGTAGTGGGCGGGCGGTCTGGTTTACGACCAGCTACGGACGGGGAGAGCTCGAAGCGGAGGTCGCTATGCGACGAGACCGAGGCGGTCGGCCCCATCGACGGTGCTCATCCATCCCCTGCGCAGCCCCGCGGCGACCGGTACGTCACCACCAAGCAAACGCGGGCTGGCGGCGGCGTACCGGTCGGCTGGGGGGATCGGTGCACAGCAGATTGTCACAGCGCTATCAAAGAATCTCGGTTGAGGTCTGCTATGCGCGCATAACCGTTGATGCCCATGGTCAAGTCAGTTTCAGCCAGGATGCTGCGAAGTACGTGCACGACCCCATCCGTACCTGCGATAGGGAGACCGTACGCGTACGGACGTCCGATTCCCACCGCCGTCGCGCCCAACGCCAGTGCCTTGACCACATCCACTCCGCTGCGGACGCCGGAATCGAAAAGGACCGGTAATCCGTCGGCTGCATCCACCACGGCGGGCAAAAATTCGAGAGCAGGTGCATTGTTGACTTGACGGCCGCCGTGGTTGGTTACATAGATTCCATCGAGGCCGGCGTCTCGGGAACGGCGAGCGTCGTCGGGATGACAGATCCCCTTGACCATCACAGGCAACTTCGTCAGGGACTTGATCCATTCCACCTCCGTCCAACTCAACGTTGGATTCGTGAAAATGCTCATCCAATGGACAATCGCCGCGTTCAGATCCTCCTCCGGCGGCTTACTCAATCGGGATCTGAAGACCGGATCCGAGAAATATGTTTCCAAGCACAAGCCTCGGTACTGCGGTATTGTTCCTTGCGCTAAATCCCGAGGGCGCCATCCCTGGGCGCGCGTGTCGGCGGTGAGGGCAATTGCTGTGTAGCCGGCAGCCTCCACACGGCGGACGAGACTTTCAGTGAGTTCACGATCACTGGATGTGTACAGCTGAAAGAACCCTGGAGTACCGCCGAATTCTTTCGCAACTACTTCCAAAGGGTCCATGGATAGGGTCGCCGACATCATAGGGACGCCTGTCTCCGACGCCGCGCGTGCCACTGCGAGATCGCCGTGCATGTCTTCCGACATGACTCCGATGACCCCGATGGGCGCAAGGAATATCGGCGTGGGGAACGTGCGCCCGAAGACTTCGATCGATAGATCGCGATCGGCGGCGTCATTGAGCATCCGAGGGACAATTCCCCACTTCTCCTCAAATACCGAAACATTTTGTCGCTGGGTGTGCTCATCACCGGCACCGCCGAAAACATAATCGACCACCTTGGGGTCGAGCAGGTCGAGTGCTTGCCTCTCGAGATCAGCGTATTTGAAGGGCAGCGATTGGGGGGACGTGGGGCTTTCGGAACCTGTGCGATAAAAGGTTTTCTGGTACTCGCCGTAATTAGCCATGCGTCGACTTTCTGTGAATTCCAAAGGGTCGATGTTCGATAGAAGGATCGATAGGCTTCGTCTATTTGAAAAAGGTCAAAAGATTGCAACGGGGTTGGTCGCCGCCGAGGTGACGCCCACCATTTTCCATGGTAGAAGGGCGAAGAATAGTTTCCAGCGCTCGACCTCTCGGCATTTGTCTACCGCCTCGGTGAGGTCCATGTTGTCGATCAGCCACAGCCCCAGGGCTACGATTCCGATGGAGTGGATCGGCCTGAACAGATCCCAGTCGTCGTATCCGGATGGTTGGACGTCTTGCACGGTATCGGAGCCGAGTGCGGAGACGCCCCGGTCATGCAAGAACGGGAGGCAGCTGGCATGTAAGCCCGCGCCCGGCGGAACTGGGGTGTCCGCGCTGGATACCGGGGCCGGTCCGTTGGCCCGTATCTTTGCCACATGGCCGGTATGCACCAGCAGTACGTCACCGGGTTCTACGGTGACCCCTTGTCGCTTCTCGGCGGCGAGGAGATCATCCGGGGTTATGGCATAGGAGGTTTCGAGCCACTGGACACCGTGCAGTCCGCAGATATCCAGTATGACAGCTGAGCTGACGATTCCATGCTCGGCTTGGTGGATGGACAACGCTTGCGAGCCGTCGATCGAATTGGTCTCGGATGCGTCGAATCCATTGTAGTTTCGACCTTTCCATGCGTAATGTCCGAGCCCATCCAAGTGCGTGTTCGAGCCATGGGCTTCAATGCCGATAAAATCGGTCACCGCATCTGCTTGGACCTTTTGATTCGCAATGTGTGACACCTCGCCGAGCTGCATGAAGCGTTGGATATTTCCCATTCCCGCACCCAGTGGGTCCGGGTTGTTGGGATCCAGGTTCTGCGAGAGCGAGATCACCTGGCCGCTGCTGATCAGAGCAGCGGCTTTCTTACGGACCTCGGGTGTGATGAAGTTCAACGTGCCGAGTCTGTCGTTCTCGCCCCATCGGCCCCAGTTCGACAGCGAATCGTAGTAGCCGAGGACTGTGTCTTTGGATGGAAAATCGAAGTCGGTCATTTTTTTCAGCACTTCGCTCTCTGTGTCGATACTGTGGGTATTCGTGCGGGTATTCGTGCGGGTATTCGGTCGGCCGAATTTACGTTTCCAGGCTGCGTTCGAGCCCCAAAAGCGGTGCGAGCTGAGACTGGGCCGAGATGTCGGCAGCGGGTCAGCCTGTCCATCCGTGGAGGAATTCGAGTAACTCATGGTTGACCACGTCGGGTCGTTCTTCGTGGCACAGGTGGCCGCAGCGCGGAATGGCCACTGTGCGTACGTTCGTGCCCATCGATTGCCAGATGGCCGCGACGTCGTACGCGCCGCCCACCGCCGCGAAGTCTTCACCCCACATACTCAGAAGAGGGCATTGTATGAGGGTGTCGAGGTCTTGCTCGTCCTGCGCGACGTCCTCCGCTGCAGCGCGGTAATCCGCACAAGAACCCCGGACTGTTCCGGGCTGCTGGTAGGCCCGCACGTAGACGTCGATCTCTGCGGGCGTGAGCATTTCCGGGTTGTACGACCACGTGCGGTAGAAGTAGGTCAGGAATTCGCGTTCTTTTCCTGCAATCAAGGTTTCGGGTAGATCGGGAACCGCGAGGAATGTGAAGAACCAGTAGCCGGCGTTTGCTTTGGCCACGTCGTAGGTCTCTGCCACGATGCGAGTGGGAATGTTGTCCATCACCACCAGTCGATCGAGCTTGTCGGGGTGATCCTTCGCGAATCTGGTGCCCACGCGGGAGCCGCGATCATGTGTTACCAGGGCGATCTTCTCGTGTCCGAGTGCGTCCATTATGGCGACGACGTCGGCTGCCATGGTTCGCTTGTCGTAGCCGGTGGCGGGTTTGTCCGTTGCTCCGTATCCACGCAGGTCCGGAGCGATCACTGTGTACGTCTTTGCCAGGACTGCGATCTGTTTTCGCCACCCGAACCAGGTCTCGGGGAATCCGTGGAGTAAGTAGACGGGTGGTCCGGAGCCTGCGGTCACCACGTGGTGCGCGATGCCGTTCGCGGTGATCGTGTGGTGCTCGAGCGTCACGTCTCCGAATGCGTCCGCTTCTTCGACAGTAGCCATCTGTACTTTCTACTTTATATACTTTGATGGGTCAAGGAAGCATGCAGTTGCCAGCCGGGCGTCCAATCCTGAGGTCTCTCGGTTCACGTGGGGACGGGCGTCTGCAGGGCGTGTCAAGTCGAATTGCTCGACTTCTAATTGCAGTGATGTGGGCTTCGGCGGCAGGACGCACTGACCGGCTTCAGCGGGACGCGGTCGATCGATTCGCGTCTACACGTGCCATCGAGCGAAGGCGACGTGCGCGGCATCGCGGGAACCCCGGGGGCAATGCTTGCGTAACGGGGCCTGCCCGCTCGGTGCCGGACGCCGGCGGTCGGGCGACCCGAAGTCCGATTTTCCGTGAGTGCCGGACGCTCCTTGCCGATGTACTTGCGGCGGAAGTGTGTACGGTTCAACATGATTGACTGTCGCGTTGCGTCGGCAGAGCATCGAAAGGAAGTGGGCAGGGTACGCGCAATTCTCCGTCTCGAGCTCGGGTCGGACAAGCTCATATGTTCTCGACGAGCGGCGTCCCTGTGTGCTTGAGGTCGGCTCGACGAATTTTGCCCGTGTGTGTTTTGGGGAGTGCGTCGATCACATATACGGTTCGCGGACGCTTGTATGCGGCGAGACGATCCCGCGTGAACGCGATCAACTCCTCCGGTGTGGCCGTTGTGCCGTCGCGAAGCGAGACATAAGCGGTGACGGCTTCGCCCTGATAATTGTCGGGTTGGCCGACGACTGCGACTTCGAAGACTGCGGGATGCTCGTAAAGGGTGTCTTCCACTTCCCGTGGCCACACCTTGTAGCCGGAGACGTTGATTTGATCTTTGAGTCGATCGACGAGATACACCCAGCCTAGGTCGTCGATGATCGCGACATCGCCTGTGCGTAAACGACCTTCGGGCATTGTGCTGGCGGAAGCGGACGGGTTTCGCCAGTAACCTGTTACGACTTGGGGGCCACGGATCTCGAGCTCGCCCGCGGTTCCGGCTGGAGTAGGTTGACCGTTCGGGTCGACTGTCCGCAGGCTCACACGAGGTAGTGGAACCCCCACCGACAGGGATCCACTGGGGCCATGGACGGGGGCCCGGCGGCCTGGCGGCACTGCAATCACGCCGGCTGTGGTCTCGGTCATTCCGTAGGCGTTGTGAATGTAGCATCCGAACCGCTTCTCGAACTGCTCGACCGTGGACGGGGGTATAGGTGCGCCGCCCGAATAGAGGGCTTTGATGGACGCGAACTCTGTGTTGCTTACTCCCGGGACCTGAGAGAGCGCGTTGAAGGCCGTAATCGAACCGATCGTGTACGTAACGGCGTGTTCGACGAACGCATCCAATGTGACGGCTGCGTTGAATCGATTGGCGAAAACGAGAAGGCAGTTTCGTACGAGGGAAAGCGCTGCATTCAGGGTCGCACCAGTGATGTGAAACAGCGGCGCGATCGCGAAGACGACGTCACCGTCCTTCACCCCTGCGACTTCACCGAAGTCGGCGGCGGTGGCAAAGAGATTCGCGTGCGAGATCAGCGCGCCTTTGGGCGGACCCGTCGTTCCCGATGTGTAGGCCAACAGCGCGAGGTCTTTCCCGGTGACATCGTACTGGGCGGGGTGCCGGTGCTCGTTGGCCTGAATCAAACCGATCAGATCGTCCTCCGGCCTCGGTGACAAACGCTGCCGACGTGCGAATACACGGGGGTCGTTGCGGCTTTGATAATCGAGACCGGACGTGCTGAGAACGAACTGCACACTGCTTGCGCGAAGCGCAGGGCCGATGAGATCGAGATCGGCCTCGTCGCAGACGAGAGCCATCGGCTCAGCATCATCGATGATCACCCGTAATTCTCGACCACGGTACATCGGATTGAGCACCAGCGGCACTGCACCGATCTTCCACAGGGCAAGAAGGACCACCGCATACTGTGGCACGTTCTGAAGGTAGATACCCACTCGCTCGCCCCGAGAAACACCCCTGTCTTCCAGAACGGCCCCCAGCGAGTCGGACGCGGAATCGACCTCTGCTGCAGTGGCAACGAAATCGAAATAGGCGAGCGCAGGTTGCTGCGGGCACCGCCGCACACGTTCACGCCAAGCGCTGATGACGGTTTGTTCTGATTGCGCTTGTCCGTAAGACATAGGAGCTCCGGTCGTCTCTGGTGTTCGATGTATACCGACCGATCACTCGCTCGGTGTGCCAGAAGAAGTGTTGCGGAGCACATTCGAAGTGTCAATACGCCGACGACTGGGCGTCGGCGACCGCCGCACACATCTGCGTGTATGGCGTCGCGAATGCCCACTGTGGGCAGACTTGTCGCGCGAGCGAATGATCTTGGGACGATGTCCCATCCGCGAGCGGGCATTGACCGCCGGCAGGAGATGTGTCACGCTGACCGAAAGAGCGACCGAGCGTTCGCTCGGTACCGGATGAGGAGACGACGATGGCCATCGACCTGACCTACGAACCCGAGGTCCAGACGTTGATCGAGAAGACTCGCAATTTCACGCGTGACTACGTGGTGCCACTCGAGGACCGGTATCTCGGTAACATCGCCGACGCCGGCGGCGACGAACTGCGGATCACGATGCAGGCGGACGCCAAACGTGCCGGGGTCTTCGCTCCCCACGCCCCGGTCGAATTCGGTGGGCACGGATTGAACATGAGCGACAGAGCGCCGGTGTTCGAGGAAGCGGGTTACTCACTCTTCGGTCCTATTGCACTCAATCTCGCAGCGCCCGACGAAGGCAACGTGCACATGCTCGCCCATATCGCGTCGCCGATGCAGCGAGAACAATTTCTTGCGCCCCTCGCGCGAGGAGAACTGCGGTCCGCCTTCGCGATGACGGAACCAGCGCCAGGTGCCGGCTCTGATCCCTCTGCTTTGACGACGAAGGCAGTCAGAGCAGAGGGGGGCTGGAAGATCAGCGGCCACAAGTGGTTGATCACCGGAGCCGATGGAGCCGGATTCTTCATCATCATGGCCCGAACTTCGGGTCAGCCCGGTAATCGCGGCGGGGCGACGATGTTCCTTGCGCCCGCCGACTCCGCGGGGATCGAGGTCGGCCGACACATCGGCACGCTGGACAAGGCGATGATCGGCGGGCACTGCGAAGTGTTCTTCGACAACCTGTTCGTGCCGGACGAGAACGTACTCGGAGCGGTGGACGAGGGCTTCTCCTATGCGCAGGTACGACTGGGGCCCGCGCGCATGACCCACGTGATGCGATGGCTCGGTGCCGCGCGTCGAGCCCACGACATCGCGGTCCTGCGTGTCGCGCAAAGGGCAGGGTTCGGTAGCAAGCTCGGAGACCTCGGAATGGTGCAAAAAATGGTTGCCGACAACGAGATCGACATCGCAGCTACCCGCGCACTCCTGACGAACGCATGTTTCCTTCTCGACCGGGGAAGCGAGGCCGGGAACGAAACCTCCATTGCCAAGACGTACGGTGCCGAAGCGGTGTTCCGCATCGTCGATCGAGCAATACAGATGTGCGGTGGAATCGGCGTCTCCGACGACCTACCTCTCGCCAGGCTCTCCCGCGAGGTCCGGCCGTTCAGGGTCTACGACGGCCCATCAGAGGTGCACCGGTGGGCGATCGCGAAGCGTGCTGTGGGACAAGCAAAGCGAGCTGTGAACAACAATGTGCACGCGACGTCTCAGGCGCACGCATGAACGAGCTCGCGGGGATGAACACGCGCGCCTTGACGCAATTCCTACTCGACAGCGGAGTCGAGTTACACGGGGACTTGCGGGTCGAATCGATCAGTGGTGGCCGATCGAACCTCACGTTCAGAGCGTACGACGATAACTCGTCCTGGGTTGTACGCAGACCGCCGACCAGTGGACTGACACCGTCTGCGCATGACATGGCTCGAGAGTGGGCGGTCACCCGTGCGCTCGAACCCACCGATGTGCCCGTCGCTGCTGCCGTCGCATTCGATCGAGACGGGACAGTCCTCGGAGCACCGATGACGATCGTCGGCTTCGAACGAGGACGCGTCATCCGTTCGCAGGCCGATCTCGAAGATCTCTCCGATGCACAGATCAACGCAAATGCCAGTGAGCTGGTGCGCGTCCTTGCCCGACTGCATGCGGTGGACTACCGCGCAGTCGGACTGGCCGATTTCGGCCGCCCCGATGGGTTCGCTGCGCGGCAGGTGGCCACGTGGAATCGCCAATGGCAGCGTGTGAAAACTCGAGAACTAGCCGACGTCGACAGGTTGCACGCCGCATTGGCTGCGTCCGTGCCTCCGCGGTCTGCGGCGTCGATCGTCCACGGCGACTTTCGAGTGGACAACACAATTCTTGTCCAAAACGACGTCACATCGGTTGCAGCGGTGGTGGATTGGGAAATGTCGACAATCGGCGATCCGTTGACTGATGTCGCACTGATGTGCGCCTACCGGCAACCGATTTTCGACGCCGTGCTGGGCGTCAAGGCCGCGTGGACAAGCCCGCGGTATCCCTCCCCGAACGACCTCGCTGAGCAATATGTCCGCGAGTCCGGGCGAGAACTCGAACACTGGAACTTCTACGTAGCGCTCGCGAACTTCAAACTCGGTGTTATCGGCGAAGGAATTACCCACCGAGCCTTGGCGGGATCGGACTCGGGCAACGGAGCCGGAGACGCCGCCGATGTGACAGGCGAGTTCATCGCAACAGGCCTGCGTGCGTTGGCTCGCTGAAAAGCGGGGCCGGAAATCTTGAAGTAGCTTCCACCGCCTGTCATCACGTCATATTTCGTTGCCCTGGAACAGCTCACGCAACTCCGGTCCAAATGGTTGCTTCCATCCGCGCGAGTGTGGCGGAGTAGCTTCCTCGTCCGCCGTACCCACCCAGTTCGCGATGACATCGAGCAACTACAACTTCTGATTGTCGGTCGTGTCGGCGGTCGAATGTGCTGCTTCGGCCCGAGTATCGGGCCCCGCCCATGAGGCCGGTAATCGCTTCGTACGCGCCGTCGCTGCAAAGCGCCTTCGAATACCTGAAGTGCTGCCTTTGCTGCGCACCGCCGGCGTGGCCAGATCTCGCTCGTTGCAGCCACTCTGGTTCCGGGGATGACCGATTCGCTGGAGTCGAGCGCGTCGGACATGCATCCGCGGAGCAGTAGACCTCCGGCCAACGCGCGCGATCCCTGCTGTTCGGTGATCACCCCGGCCGAAAACGAGTGGCTTCGGTGATCATCGTGAGCGAACCGTATTCCACGTCCTGCATGTCTGCTGCGAGCTCGATGGGTGAACTCTTCCAGAGTGAAATAACGTTCTATTCCTGGCTGATTGCATCATTTCTCAATGCCCGAACGGGGCACTGGTTCGGCCCGGCTTCTCGATGTGATGCATCCGCCAAAAGGCGGGGATACCCGTAAACGGACGTGTTCACCTGCTCGTCGGCGCTATCGGTCGCAGTAGCACACTCACCTCGCACACAGGGCGCGTCACTAGTCGACGGTGAGTATCACCTTCCCTACGGTGTCGGACGAATCGAGAAGATCATGCGCATCGCCCGCCGCCGTGATCGGCAATCTGGTGTGCACGACCGGCACGACCCGACCCGCTGTAATCAACGGCCACAATCCCGCTGTAACCGCCGACACGACATCGGCTTTGCTCGAAGGTCCGGTGAGTGGTCTCCCCCGCAAACTGGCTGCCGCCACCGATCCCCGCTTGGCGAGCAAACTTCCGATGTCGAGTTCGCCGGCTCGTCCTCCTTGCATCCCGATCACGACCAATTGCCCGTCGAATGCCAGAGCGTCGACGTTCCGCTTCAAGTACTCCCCGCCCATGTTGTCGAGAATGATATCCGCTCCTCCCCGCGGACCCGTTGCGATCATCACCTCGACAAAGTCATCGGTTCGGTAATTGATCGTGAACTCGGCACCGAGTTCACGACACTTGTCGAGCTTGTAAGCCGATCCGGCCGTCACCGCGACCCTCGCACCGAGCGCGGTAGCAACCTGAATGGCATGGGTGCCGATACCGCTGGCACCACCATGGATCAGCAACAACTGCCCCGGGCCGAGACCTGCAGACATGACCAGGTTCGACCAGACCGTGCACGCTACCTCCGGCAACGCGGCTGCATCGACCACACTGACCCCGGCGGGTACCTTTAGTACTTGGGCCGCTGGGACCGCTACCTTCTCGGCGTACCCCCCTCCTGACAACAGAGCGCAGACTTCGTCTCCGACGCTCCACCGCGATACCCCCACGCCCACTTCGGCAATGGTTCCCGAGCATTCGAGTCCCAGTATCTCCGAGGCACCTGGCGGGGGTGGGTAGTTGCCCTGCCGTTGCATCACGTCGGCTCTGTTGACCGCGGCGGCGGCAACGTCGATCACCACCTCACCCGGAGCTGGTCGAGGGTCCCGATACTTCGCCCACTGCAGGACATCCGGTCCTCCGTGGGCGTGCATGGTCACTGCGTACATGTAGGTCTTTCTGTCGATGTCAGTGGACAACCCAGAGCAGTCGCCCTGGGTTGTGTCGAGCCGCGATGGGTCCGATCTCGCCGATGGCGTACAACGCTATCCGAGGTGTGTCCGGCGTTAGGCCCGGCGGAGCACATCGATCAACGACCAGCCATCGATGACGTATCAGTGGCCGGACATGCCACCGTCGACCGGTAGCGTGATTCCGGTTATATACGACGAGGCATTACTGGCAAGGAACAGCACCGCTGCGTCGAGTTCGTGTTGCAGGCCCAGTCGCCCCAGTGTCGATGTTTGTGCCACAAATTGCGTGAGCAGCTCATTGGGAATCGATGCGGTCATCTCGCTCTCGAAGTATCCTGGAGCGATCGCGTTCACGCGAATGCCTCGTCGCCCGGACCATTGTTGGGACAAATCTCTGGTCAGGCCGATGACCGCGGCCTTGCTGGCGGAGTAGGCAGCTTGTGGCGCATAGGATTTGATCAGACCCAAAACACTTGCGATGTTCACGATGGCCGAACCCGGTGACATCACCCGGGCGCACGCCTGCGCCATCCAATAGGTCCCCATCAGGTTCACATCGATGACGGCACGAAACTGCTCTTCGGTTTCCCGCAGCGCAGGTACTGCCGTTCCTATTCCTGCATTGTTGACCAGTACGTCGACTCGTCCGAATGTATCCATGGCTTCCGCAACCAAGGCAGTGCACGCCTGCTTGTTGGACACGTCCGTTGTGACGATGAGGACTTCACGTCCAGCCACGGTAATCTCGGCGGCAAGGTCCGCCAACTGCTCCTGTCTGCGGGCAGCAAGGACGACGGCAGCGCCGGCGTCGCTGAGCGCCCGTGCGAAACCGCGCCCGAGGCCCGAACTCGAGCCCGTGATGATTGCGACTCGTCCCGCGAGGCCGAAACGCTCCACTGCTGAGTTCATGCAAGCCCTTTCGGTTGCGTGTTGTTCTGGTCGTGTCAGTCAGGTCGTACCATCGGCGCGTGGGCGCTGACGGTGTTCGCACAGACATCGAAGCGTTGAGCAACTATTGATGGTTACACCGATTCTCGGTTGGAGTGTGTGGTGTTTCTATGAATCATTGCCACGCTGATCAGGGCGACAATGGAAAGCGCCACGATGTATGCGGAGAATCGCCACCAGTTGTCGCTGTCGCCGTTGATGAGACTGACCATGATGACCGGGGTTGCGCCGCCGACAATTGTGGCGATCTGATATCCGAGGGATGCTCCCGAGTAGCGCAGGGCAGCCGGGAATATCTCGCTGAAAAGTGCAGCTTGGGGTCCATAACTGATACTGATCAACGCCGAGGCAAGAACGATCGAGATCCAGATGGGGAGGGTGTTGTCCGGGGTCGCCTGGCTGAAGATCCACCACATGGGGAACGCCCACAGTCCGAGAAGCGTGATCCCGATCGTGTATACCCTCACCCGGCCGTAGATATCCGATGCCAGCGCCGAGAGCGGCATGAGTACTACCTGTACCGCGGCACCCGCCAGGATCGGCAGAAGGACCTGAGAGGTCGAAATTCCCAGCACAACGTCCGCATACTGAAGCGAGGCAATGATCGTCGAATAGAAAATCGCGTTGATGACGACGAAAGTTCCTGCTGCCTGAATAATGGTGGAACCATTGTTGCGAATCACCTGTATCACGGGTGAACTCTGTTTCGGCGCATTCAGCATCGCCTTTTCGGCGTTTCGAAACGACGGTGTCTCTTCGAGGTACTTGTGGATGTACAGGCCGACTGCGAGCATGAGAATGCTCAGCAGGAACGGGACCCGCCATCCCCAACTCAAAAAGGTTTCGTTGTCCATTGCATTGGACAGCAACAGGAACACGAGGTTTCCGGTCAGCACCCCTACCGGCACTCCGATCTGGGCGAAACTTCCGTAGAAGCCGCGTCTGTTCTCGGGTGCGTATTCGGTGGCGAGCAGCATTGCGCCGCCCCACTGCGCACCCAACGCCAATCCTTGCGCAATACGCAAGAGGACAAGGAAAGCGGGTGCCACCCAGATGATTTCGGTGTCCGGCGTCAGACCGATCATGAACGTTGCGCAGGCCATCAACACGATGGCCGCCACGAGGACCGGTTTGCGTCCGATTTTGTCGCCGAAGTGTCCGGCCACCACTCCGCCGAACGGCCGGGCAACGAACGCAACCGCCACGCTGGCGAACGAGTTGATAGCAGACAGGACCGGGTCGCCGGTGTAGAAGAATGTCTTGTTGAACACGAGGGCGGCGGCGGTACCGTATATGAAGAAGTCGTACCACTCGAGCGACGATGCAAGTGCGGCCGCCATCGACGCCCGGCGCGCATCTTTGAGATGCGTCACTGGTGCAGCCAGAGTCTTTGATGTCATTCTGCAACTGTGACCTGTATCTCTACGCCACGGAAGGTAGCGACCACTTTTCTGTGACTCGGCCACAGGGAAAGTGGTGGCCCCTACTAGTCACTAGGGGGTGACGAAGAGCTACGCAGCCCCCAAGCAGAGGTGCTCTGGCCGCAACGACCCCGGAAAGAGTGATCCAAACGCCCAGCTCCACGTCGACGACGCTGTCGACTAGCCCGAAACCTCTGATGAACATTGTCATCCGTGATGAACGGGCAACGGGGTACGCTGTGATCGGACCATGGTGGCCCGGAGACTTGTAGACGAGGTGCCGCCCGTACGCACAACCGTCGAACACGAGCGAGGTCGGTGAAGCTGGTGAGTCCGCGAGAATCGATCGAGAGAGAGCGTGAAGCTGTGCACACGTTCGCGATGAAGATCGAGGAATCACTCCAGGTGATCTCCGATCGTGCAGCCTCACGTGTGTGCGAACAGGTCCCCAGCTACCGCAACAACGCGGACTCCACACTGCGCGAGGATGTAGCAGCTCACTGTCACTACGTTTTCAAAACCTTTGTTCGGAGCTTGATGGAGCAGCGGCCATCCCGGCGGGCGGAGTTCGAAGTGGCCGCAACCTACTCGATGCGCCGCGTTACTCAAAACATTCCACTCGCAGACTTCCTACAAGCGTTCCGAATCAGTCAGATGACATTGTGGGAAATGATCCTCGAGTTGACCGCAGATCACCCAGAACTGAGTGCGGCCGCAACAGCATCGGTCCAGTACGTCATGCAGGTCATCGAGGCCGGGAGCACAGCAGCAGCGGAGAGCTATATCGAGGCCCAACAATACCTACTCGCCGACGCCGACCGGGCAGCACGCGATCTGGTGGAGGACCTCCTGGCCGGACGGCCACCTGCAATGGGAATCAGGCAGGATTCGCTGCGCGACGCAGGATTCGTCCAATCCTCCAAAATCGTTGTAGGTGTTGGGGGAACCGTCGACGACACCGGTGACAAGCGAGTGATCGCGCGAGCACTCGGCCAAGCGGCACAGGCCGGTGCACAGGGCGTGGTGACGATTCGTGGCACCGAAATCGTCGGCATCTTCCCCGTCTCCGACCAGGGAAGTTCGAGCCTGCTCGCCCGGCTACGCCCGGTGCTGCAGGCCATGAACCAGAACGGCCTGCAGGTGTCTTTCGGTACCAGTACCGTCCACGAAAGTCTCGACGACGTACCGAAGGCATACAGAGAGGCCGCAATGGCTCGATCGTCGAGATACGCGGTGCCAGGCGTTCATTCATTGGAAAGCTTGAGCGCGTTCGAGTACCTGGTCACACGGGCCGACGAAACCGCGCGAAGGCTGATCACTCCAAGAATTCACCGTTTCGTAGAAGAAGACGACGACGCCGACGGCCTGTACATCGTGACGTTGGTCGCGTATGTGGAATCCAACCTGAATGCAAAAGCTACAGCCGCGAAAATATACGTCCATAGCAACACCGCATATGCCCGGTTGGACCGAATTGCGGAGCGAACGGGCAAAGACATGCGCAACTTCGCCGACGTACTGGATTTGCTGGTTGCCGTAAGACTGTTGGCTCCGAGGCGAGCATCGTTCCAATTTCCAGCCGGGGCCGGCGGACGCTTCACCACCAGCGGTTAGGACACCCCCTGGAGGTCCGCGTCGAACGTATCGATCATATTGCCGACAGCCTTCGTACGGTTCGGCATCGACGACGGCTGCACAGAAATGCAGGGCGCAGCCTTAATGAGGCAGTCATAATCGGGTGATGCGCTCGAAGCCGAAGATTCTCGATGCGACGCTCGGGCTGATCGCCGAGTCCGGCTTCGAGGACGTCACCATCGCGGCGGTGGCACGGGCTGCGGGCGTGACGAGGCAGACGGTGTATTCGATTTTCACCACGCGTGAGGACATGATCTCTGAGGCCATGGTCGGTCTCGTCGTCGACGTCATCGGCGGGATACGGGAGAAGTCCGATCAGGCCGAGACGCCGACGGAGTTCGTCGTCGAGACAATTGTGGCTGCCCGCAGTCTCATTCGCCGAGAACCAGTGCTCAATTCGTTGATGCGTTCGGGTAATGGGAATCCGTTGTTCGATCCGGACATGATGGATCGAGCAGCACCGGTGGTGCGTCAGTTCCTCGACGGCTACATCGAACGCAATCCCGAATTCGATTCGACGAAGTTCGACGGGGTCGAGGCCATGTTCGCGCGGAACGGTCTGTCGGTCATTCTGTTCGACGACCCGACGATTCACGACGACGGCGGTCTACGGGCATACCTCAGACGGTGGTTGGTGCCGCTTCTGGCCCTGGACTGACCCTGGTAAATTTGACACTGCTGTCCCCTTCTGTCTAGTTTTGCATCGCGCGTACACGTGACACAGGTCTCGCGGGCGCTGCAGCACCTTGGGGGGTACGTGTCGAACTTGAATCGCCGATCGTTTTTCGGTGCAAGCGCTGTGGCAGGCTTGGCTCGCCTCGGTCGAGTTCCGGACGAATCCGTTGCCGCCGATCCTGCAGGGTGCAGTGTTGCCCAACCATTTCGGGCTGCAGCTAATCGTCGGGTACGGCGGCGAAGCTGCGGCGTTTCTGATGGACCGGTTCGCCGACGTCCCCGTGGCAGCATGCGCGTTCGGCTGATCGTCCATCACTGGCGCTGGCGGGCGGTACGAGACTTCGTGCGCCGCAACCGCTCCGCCAGGGCACTGGATGTCGAGCAACGCGCCGCAGACTACGTCGCAGTAGCCGAAGCGTTCGGGCTCACCTGGCCGCAGGAGGAACATCGCGTCCACGCCGTGCTTCGCAGTTTCGACGACCCGGATGTCGCTGCAGTGAGCGCTGCGATGGTTGCACGTAAAGATGCGGCGGAGCTGGTTTCGGTCACTGCGTTGCGAGCCCGTCCCACCGACCAAGGGACGGCTCCACCCGGCTACAGTCGCGGCGTCGAATAGACGCCGTGATCGAGACGAATGGCCCGCAGATCGTCCCCATCCGATAGCCCGCACGTGCGACGGTGAGGCTCAGAATTACGAACCGTTTCCCGCCGTTCCGGTGACGGTGCCATGACCGGGGCAAAAAAGTTGTACCAGGCCTAGCGGCCGCAACTCTCGTCTCCGAGCACCATCAAATCGATAACGAAACGACACGTGGTCCTCCTCGGTGCACGACTGGGCGGCTCGGTGTCTGCGTGCACCTGTTCGGCCTTGCATTCGCGTCGCGATTCAATGGCGTCGCGCACCCATGCCTCGGGTCAGAAGGTCGTCGACGAACCTGCGTGTGAGTGTGTCAGTGCGAGACCCGACCATCACGACGACCGACCGCTGCAGCGGAGGGTGGAGCGCCCTGGCGATGCCGGTGAACCGGGCAGGGAGTGCGGTGGTCGGGACGAGAGCCAGGCCCAGACCGGCATGGGCAAGTTGCGCTGCTGTAGTAGCACTTCGAGTGTGAGTGACCGCCTCGAGGTTGACATCGTGCGATGCCGCAACAGTGTCTAACCAGGCCCGCAAACCGTTGGCTGGGTGGTAGTGAACGATTGGCTTGTCGGCAAGCTCCGTCCACGAGATGTCCTGCTTGTCTTCAAGATCGAGGCCCTCCGGTACGACCACCACGATGTCCTCCGTGCCGAGCTCGTCGGTGTTTGCGGGCAGACGAGCAGGGGCAGGGCCGAGCGCGATGTCGACGTCACCATTGTCGATCGCCTCAGCCATCGCATCCGCGCTGGTGAACTCGGTCAGATCCAGTCCGATGTGCGGGTACTTTCTGGTCCACTTCCGCAAGGTCGGCGCGAGGAGCGGGACGGTCATGCTTTCGGCGCATGCCAGTCGGACGCGGCCCTCACTACCCTCCGCCACCGCTCGCCCGGTCCGCAGAACACGCTCGGCCGCCGTCAGTGCGGTCCGTGCGTCGGTGAGTACAGCACGACCGGTGGGTGTGGGACGGACCCCTCGAGGAAGGCGTTCCAGCAGCGGGGAGCCGATCTCAGCTTCCAACGACGCAAGCTGATGAGACAGCGCGGGTTGAGAGAGATGCAGCTGCGCTGCTCCCGCGGTGACGGAGCCGGCGTCCACGACGGCGACGAAGCATTCGAGGGATCGGAGGGTCGGCATCGATCGAGGGTATGCGACGACGGGAGTCCGGCACCGTTAGCTGGAATCTTCGGTCATGAAGCGGCTGATCGTCTGCACGAGAAGCGTGCTGAAGAAAATGCCGATGATAGTGAGAATCACGCCGGAACGAATGTCGCCGTCGATGAAGTTGGTGACGGCGACGAAGAAGGAGATCGCAGCCATGATGATGCCTGCGGTCATTCTGACCCTGGGGTCGATGTTCATGTGTGTCAGTTCCTTTCAAGAAATATTGGTGCGCGAGGGCAGGCGCGATTCGGTCAGCCGCTCTGCACGATTCCGGTTTGCTGGAGGAAGGTGAGGTTGTCTTCGAGGTGCCAGTCTTCGACGATGCGACTGTCGCCGACGTGTTGGATATCGATCGCGCCGAACTCGACCTGTTGCCCGGCACCCTCGCGGCCGTCGTACGTCCCGGTGAAATGACCTCGGAAGACCAACCGCGCTGTAAAGGTGTCGCCGGTGACGTTAAGATCGGCGAGTTCGCAAGTCAGATCGGGCACCGCGGTACGGAACGCCGTCGACGCCGCAGCTGGGCCGGTAGGGCCCTGAGGTCGGCCCGACGGCAGCGTGTTGTCGACGAAACCGGGGTCCACCGCACGGTCGAGGTACGCCGAATCGCCCGTATCCCAGAACGTATACAGCGTCTGCGCGAGCCGCACCACCTGTCGTGTGCGGTCAGTGACCGGTGCGTCGCCGACGTCCACCGTCCCGGGTGCGACGAGGTCGGCCGAGGAGTCCACCAGGGGCGGGGCGTCAGCTGTATCGGTCGGGTCGGTCGCGCAAGACGCAACGGTCAGCGCCGACGCAGCCACCGCGGCGACGATCAGTGTTTGCCTCACGCCAGTCGCCCTCCCCCGTCGACATGAAGGGTGACGCCGGTGACGAAGGTGTTCGTCAACAACGACAGCGCCGCGGCCGCGATGTCGGACGGTTGCCCGACTCTGCCCACGGGGTTGGCACACGCGGTGTCCGCGAACAACGTGTCCTTGCCGGAACCCATCGAATCCCAAGCCCCCGAATCCACGATTCCGGGTGAGAGAGCGTTGACGCGGAGGGGTGCGAGTTCCACCGCGAGCGCTTCTGCGAGGAACGCCACTGCTCCGTTCGTCGTGGCCATCACCGATAGGCCCAGTGCTGGTTTCCACGCGGCGACGCCGGAGAAGAACAGGAATGACCCGCCACCTTGCAGGTACGGGGCGAAGTGCTTTGCCAGCAGAATCGGACCGATGACTTTTGCGTCGAACGCATGACGCACCGCTGCGCCGTCCAGGTCCGCGACCGGCCCGTTCGCGTGATCAGCCGTGAGACTGACAACATGGTCGACCGGCCCGACGGCCACCGCCGCCTGCGCGATGGACGGTCCGTCCGCGAGGTCGATCACCACCGCGCTCGCGCGAGGACCCAACTCCGCTGTCGCCGCATCGAGCGGCTCACGTCGGCGGCCGGCGAGGACCACCTCGCCGCCGCTGTCGAGAACAGCCGACGCTATCGCCCGACCGATTCCCGACGCTCCGCTGACTAGAAGTACGCGCATACAGATCGTCCTTTCGTTTCGTGTGCTCCTCTCAGTGAAACAAGAACTTGACCGTCGAACAATCGATAGTTTCACTATGTTTCATTAGCTATATCGATGCCTACCATGGCCCTGGGGTCGATGATCCGGTCGAAGTCGTCGCCGTCGATGTATCCCGTCGCCAGGGCGGCGTCGCGCAGTGTGCTGTCGTCGGCCAGCGCGCGGTGGGCGATGGCCGCCGCTTTCTCGTAGCCGATGATCGGTGAAAGTGCGGTGACGAGCATCAGTGACCGGCTGACGTACCCGGCGATGGTGTCGCGGTTCAACTCGATTCCACTGACGCAGTAATCTGTGAATTTGGTGCACATGTCGGCCATGATCGTTGCCGAGTGGAGCACATTGTCGATGACGATCGGCCGCATGGCGTTGAGCTCGAAGTTGCCCTGGCTGCCGGCGAACGCCACAGCGGTATCGTCGGCGAGTACCTGGATACAGACCATCACCATCGCCTCGCACTGAGTGGGATTGACCTTCCCAGGCATGATCGAACTACCCGGTTCGTTCGCAGGCAAGATCAGCTCCGCCAGTCCGGCCCGTGGGCCCGACGCGGACCACCGAATGTCATTGGCTATCTTCAGCAACACCACGGCCAGCGAGCGCAGCGCAGCGCTTGCCGCGACCATCGCATCGAGCCCACCGAGCGCCGCGAACTTGTTCTCCGCCGACACGTAGGGCAGACCGGTCTGGACAGCGATCTGCACGGCCGCGGCGACGCCGAACCCGTCGGGTGCGTTCAGGCCGGTACCGACTGCGGTGCCGCCCATCGCCAACTGGTACAGCGCTTGCAGACTCGCATCGACACGGTCGATTCCTTGACGGATCTGCGACGCGTATCCGGACCATTCCTGCCCGACGGTGAGCGGAACCGCGTCCTCGAGGTGGGTGCGCCCGACCTTGATTATGTCGCGCCACCGGACTGCGTTCTCCTGCACCGCAGTGTGCAGTGTTCGCACGGCCGGAAGCAGCCGGTCGGAGATCGCCGCGACGGTCGCAATGTGCATCGCGGTGGGAAAAGTGTCGTTGCTCGATTGCCCCATGTTGACGTGGTCGTTCGGGTGGATCGGCGTCTTCGATCCCAGTTCGCCTCCGGTGAGCTGAATGCACCTGTTGCTGATGACCTCATTGACGTTCATGTTGGACTGGGTGCCCGAACCGGTCTGCCAGACGAACAGCGGGAAGTGGTCGTCGAGCCGTCCGTCGATGACCTCCTCGCACACACCCACAATGAGATCGCGTTGCCACCCCTGCAACCGGCCCGCGTCCCCGTTCACAACGGCAGCAGCCTTCTTGACGCGTCCGTACGCGCGGTATACCGCTGACGGCATGCGGTCGTCTCCGATGGAGAAGTGCTGCAGGGACCGCTGGGTCTGCGCGCCCCAGTAACGATCTGCGGGCACATCGATACTGCCCATCGAATCGCTCTCGCTGCGCATCCCGGTCGCGGTGATTCCGATGGGAAAATCGGTGACCTCGGGATCTCCCGAGCAGTCCGAGTTACTCATCGGCCGGCCTCCATTTCGGACGCGAGATCCAGTGGCGGGTACTGCGGCGTCCACATCGCCTCGCGCACAGCGGCATCGAGATCGCCGTGAACTTTGGTCGCCACTCCGTCGCTTGCGGCGGCGCGTGCCACCGCTGCGGCGACAATCGCCGACGATGCGCGCAGGTCCTCGACCGGAGGAAGTAGCGATGCGCCTCGTGCGCCTACGTCGACCTGCTCCGCGACGGCATTTGCGGCCGCGAGGAGCATTCCGTCGGTCACCCGTGACGCACCGGCGACGATGGTGCCCAACCCGAGCCCGGGATAGAGCAAAGCATTGTTTCCCTGCCCGATGTGGTAGGTCACGCCATCGCGTTCCACCGGATCGGCCGGAATTCCGGTCGCCACCAACGCATTACCGTCGGACCACGCGATGGCATCGCGCGGTATCACTTCGATGCGGCTCGTCGGGTTCGACAACGGGAGCAGGACAGGGCGCTCCACCCCGGCACACAACGCTCGGACCACATCCTCGGTGAAAGCCCCGGCGACGGTCGAGGTCCCGATCAGGATGGTGGGGTGAACCGACTCGACGACGGACAGCAGGTCCACCGTTCCGCCCGCATCGGTCACCTCCGCTGCCGGCCTCGCGTAGGGCTGTTGGTAGTCGGGGAGATGGTCCATGTCGTCGGTGACCAGCCCGTCCTTGTCGATCAACCATACCCGTGCTCGCGCCTGCTCAAGCGTCAGACCGTCGGCCACCATGGCTGCCGAAATCTGATCGGCCATACCGGTGCCCGCGGTACCCGCACCGAACACGACAAGGCGTTGGTCGGCAAAACGCCCACCGGTGACCTTCATGCCGGACATGACCGCGGCCATGACGATGGCACCGGTGCCCTGCATGTCGTCGTTGAAAATCCGGTGCCTCTCGCCGTGCTCGATCAGGATCCGCCGCGCATTCGACGGTCCGAAATCCTCGAAATGCAACAGCGCGTGGGGAAACAGATCGCTCGCGACGTCGAGATAGGTGTCGATCAGTTCGTCGTACTTCTCACCGCGAACACGTTCGTGCCTGTTGCCGAGGTAGGCCGGATCGTCGAGCAGCTCCTGATTGTCGGTGCCCACATCGAGATTGACCGCGATAACGCGATGGGGATCGATGCCCGCGGCCGCGGTGTAGATGGCCAGCTTGCCGACCGCGATGTCGGTACCGTTGACGCCCCAGTCCCCGATCCCCAGGATTTCTTCGGCGTCGGAACACACGATGAGGTCGACATCGTCGGGACCGAGGCCCAGTGTCTCGAACGAAGCCCGCACATCGCCGATCTGGTCGACCGAAAGGTACAGTGCACGCGATCGTCGGTATTCGTGGCTCCACTGCTCGATGGCGTCGCCGATGGTCGGGTCGTAGACCACGGGCAGCAGCTCGGCGAGGTGGTCGGTCAGCAGTCGGAAATACAATGTCTCGTTTCGATCGTGTAATGCGTTGAGATACACGTACTTTGCGAGGTCGTCCGGCTGCGAGCCCAGCTGCTGATACGAGCGTGCGGCTTGTGCCTCCACAGTCTCCACCGATGCCGGTAGCCTCCCCGTCAACCCGAGTGCGCGGCGTTGCTCGCTGGTGAAGGCGGTGCCGCGATTGAGGTGGGCATCACGCAAGACGTGCTGTCCGTTGTCCATGTCGAAAATCCTTGTCGTTGTGGTGTCAGTGGCTGCGGCCGGGTAGGCCGCTGATGGGCGCAGGATCGCGGTCGACCCAGGTCGCGGTGTCCGGGTGGTCCAGAGTCCATTGCGCGATCTGATCCTTGCGCGCCCACCAGGCATCGCCGCGCTCGCGGAGCCGGGAAAGGATGCGGTCGAGTACCCGCACGCGCGATGCATGACCCGAGAGTCGCTCGTGGAGCCCGATGACCATCATCGTGCGCCGGTGCGCGCCTTCGGAATAGAGCTGATCGAACTCGTCGACGAGCTGTTGCTCGTAGTCGGCCGGTGAGAAACCGGGAAAGTCGAAGCTGGCAATGTCGTTGAGGTGCACCGAGTACGGCACCGTGGCGAACGGTTCACCGTTGATCCGTTGCAGAAATGGCTCATCCGCCGACAGGTCGTCGATATGATACTGAAACCCTTGCTCTTGCAGGACCTCCAACGTGTTCACCCCGGGGCGGATCCAGTAGTTGTTGTAGCCGGTCGGACGGGTTCCTGTGGCTTCTTCGATCGCCTGGACGCTGCTGGCGATCCACGCGGCCTCGTCGGCGCGGGAGAGTTGATATTGCCGTTCCCACCGACGTCCGTGCGCGCCCGCCTCGTGCCCGCGGGCCACGATCTCGGCGGCAACATCGGGATGCCGACGAACCGCATCGCCGATCATGAACGACGTCATCGCAATCGCATGTTTGTCCAGCAGATCCAAGATCCGCGGCACCCCTTCTCGAGCACCGTATTCGTAGAAGCTGTTCTGTCCCAGATCGGGAAATCCTGGCAGCACCGGCTCGGTGATCGGGCCGCCCGCACCGCTAATTGGTTGCCCTCCCGCTTCGAATTGCATGGAGACGGTGACTGCCAATTGCGCTCCGTCGGGCCAGAATTGAGTAGCCATGGTGTCCTTCGTTGTGTTCCGTATGCCGACTCGGCTGAGCATGCCCGGCCGGACGAAGACGAATGAAATGGTTGATGACACCCGATACAGCGCAGATCGCGCAGCAGAAAGTCCCGTCGGAATATAGATTTTTCGACGCTGCGAGATTCGGATTGTTTATGGGCACCGCTGAGTGCAGGTTCGGTGCGCGAATCTTTCGTTTTCTCTCGGCTTGCCATAAACGTACTGCATGGGACTCGTTCCCCAGTAGGTCCCAAATGGGCGGCCTCCCCAAAGCCGTCGGCTTCCGTTCCCGCAGGTGAAGCCCGTGAACCACAAATCTCCACACAGCTCGGCGACCACATAATTGCGCCGCAATTCTCCTCACCTGCGAACGAATTTCGTGCCTGGTGGTGCCAATTAGCTGAACCCACTGCGGTACAACGGAAGAAAGAATTCGGCATCACCGAAGCAACCGAAGGAACACATGACACCCGTCGATTCCACCTCGATTCCCGCTGTCCTGAACAACGCCATACGCGGTTCCGTTCTGAGTCCGGGATCCGCGGCCTACACCGCCGAAGTCGCCGGTTTCAATGTTGCGGTGTCGCATTCACCGGCCGCGGTCGTCGTGGCCGAGGACGCCGACGACGTCGCGGCAGCAGTCCAGGTGGCCGCATCGGCCGGGTTGACGGTCGCGGTCAAATGCACCGGTCACGGTGCACATGCCACGGACGAAGCCACCGTAATGGTGTCCACACGTCTGATGACCACTCTGCGTATCGATCCGGATTCCCGCACCGCCACCATCGGCGCGGGAGTCCTGTGGCAGCAGGTACTCGACGCCGCCGCCGCCTTCGGTCTCGGAGCGCCGTCCGGATCATCCACCGCGGCAGGTGCTGTCGGATACACACTCGGAGGGGGTTTGAGTCCACTGGGTCGCACCATCGGATTTGCCGCCGACCTCGTGCACTCGTTCGAAATCGTCACTGCTGACGGGCGTATCAGCCGAATCAACGAGCATTCCGACAGCGACTTGTTCTGGGCGTTGCGCGGTAGCGGCGGTGGTGGCTACGGCATCGTGACCGAGATGGTGATCGCCCTGTTGCCGATACACACGGTGTACGGCGGCGGCATGTTCTTCGACGTCTCCGACGCCCGGGCGGTTCTCAACACGTGGCGATCGTGGACACGGACAGTTCCGGAATCTGTGTCGACATCCGTTGCCCTGCTGCATTTACCGTCCGAACCAGCACTGCCGATGCAACTGCGCAGCCGCACCGTCCTGCACCTGCGATACGCTTATGTCGGGTCAGCGGAACTCGGACCCGAACTCCTTGAGCCCATGCGGTCAAGTGCAGAACCGATCATGGACACGGTGACGACGATGCCACTGACTGCGGTGGCGTCGATCCACATGGATCCTGTAGAACCCTTACCGGTGATCGAGCGAGGAACATTGTTGACGGACATGACCGAACAGACCATCGAAGCTGTCCTCGCGGCCATCGATTTACCCATTGCCACAGTTGAATTGAGGCTGATGGGTGGAGCGTTGGATCGGCCGTCACGCTCTCCCAGTTCAGTAGGCGGACGGGGAGCCGCGTACTGTCTATTCCTGATCGGCGTTGCCGACTCGTCCATCGCGGCAGACCTGCCCGGTGTGCTCGATCGGTTTCTTTTTCGCTTCGAGGAGGATTCCGCCGGGCGCGCGTTTCTCAATCTCGCGGGCACCGGTTCGATGGACCTGGTCCGCGCGGGGTGGAGCACAGCGGAACTCCAGCGTTTTCAGTCGCTTCGGAACTCAGTCGACCCGCAAGGTGTGTTCATGCCGTCCGCCCGTTGGTGACGCGCGCTGTCCGTGACAGCCACCGCGACAAAGGCCCGGCGTCATTTCGCGTATCGATGGGTTGGGCTTCGCCGTGGGATGTGAAAGGCGTTTGGGAGGGTGATCGTAGCGGCTCAAGCGGTGTCGGTCACGACGTCAGGCGGACGGCTTCGGTGGCAGCTCGGGCATGGCCACTCCGCACGGTTCGTCGATCCTGATCGACGGGAGATACGCCATCTGCCCAGCGTTTCGCGCCGATGTTTCGTAGCCCGTTCGATGTCGGAATGAACAATATTACTGTCCGCGGATGCCCGACCTCTCGCTGCAAAGGCCACGCCCTCTCGCGGACAACGATGTCGGATAAAACATGGGCGTCGAGATCGTGCGGTATTGCGACGTCCAAGGGCATCGACGCGTATTTGGTTGGCCTCGCGCTACACCCTGCACCTGCCTTCAGCGTCAACCAGCATCGAACTAGGCGCTGATCGCCGCGCGCCGCTTTCTCGCCGGAGCCAACGCGGAACCCAGTCCTCTCCTCCGGAACGGGTGCTCGCGCTCCAGGGCACCGACGACACCTCGCTGCGCAACCTGGTCGCCGCCGGGTTCCGTGTCGCCTGCAAACGCCCGAACTGGTCGTGGTTTGTATCAGCAAGGCGGTCCGCCATTCCGGTCTAGTCAATAGTCGAAGCATAAACGCCACTACCTCGGGCGGGCGGCTGATCACAATCTTTCATCGAACCGGCTTGGCCACCCGGCCCCGAGCTTCGGCAGTCGCGGCTCGCATCGGCTCTTCCACCGCTAGTGCACAGCTGGCTCACAGGGACCTTGCAGGATCGGGCTATAACCTTCGTGGCATGACGATCGACATACCTCGCCAATCGCCCACCTCCCCCCGCAAACGAATCCGCTTGGCATTCGCCTCGGCCCTACTCGTCGGCGGTCTCGCCCTCAGCGGCTGCGCTGCAGACACCACCACCACCGCAACGACAACCGCGACCACCTCGCAGAGCGCCGAGTCCACCTCATCATCCGCCTCAGCGACCACCACCGCCGAAACCATCTCGTCCACCGCCGACGCCGCCGAAGCGTTCCTGGCCACGCTGTCGGAGGAGCAGCGCGACACCGTCCTCTACTCCTACGACGACGAGACCAAGACCACGTCGTGGTCGAACTTCCCGGTCACGTTCGTCGACCGCGCCGGTGTGAACCTGTCCGACCTCACCGACGAACAGAAAACAGCAGCACTCGCCGTGCTCGAAAGCCTGCTCAGCGACGATGCCTACGCCACCGTCAGCGGAATCATGGGCGGCGACGAATACCTGCACGAGAACAGCAACTCCACCGAAGAGTCGTTGGGCCAGTACTACATTGCGTTCTTCGGCGACCCGTCCGACACCAGCGCCTGGGAGGTCCAATTCGGCGGTCACCACCTCGGCATCAACGCCACCCTCGACGGCTCGTCCGACGCCATCACGTTCGCCCCGACGCACCTGGGCATCCAACCGGCCGAATACACCGACGCTGACGGTAACGACGTACAACCGTTCGACGGCATCTACACCGATGCGTTCGCGTTCTACGACAGCCTGACCGACGAGCAGAAAGCCACCCTGTACCAGGGCGACACTGTGGCGAACATGGTCTGCGCACCCGGCAGCACCTGCGACTACCCCACCGGCACCGGCCTTTCCGGCGCCGACCTCACCGACGAACAGAAGCAACTGCTCCTCGACGTCATCGCCAACTGGGCCGGCATGGCCGACGAAGAAACGACGGACGCCGCACTCGCCGAGATCGAATCCACTCTCAACACCACCTACGTGAACTGGTCCGGCGCAACAACCTACGACATGACGCAAGGCGACGGCATCTACTTCCAAGTCTCCGGACCGAACGTCTACGTCGAGTTCGCCGCACAGCAAGGATCGGCGGGCGCCGACGTCACCGGCGTCACCACATCCGGCTGGGGCCACGTGCATACCATCTACCGAGATCCCACCAACGACTACGCGAACAGCGCGACTCAGCAAGCAGCAACGGGTATGGGCGGCGGACCCACCGGTGGCACTCCGCCGGCAGGCGGCACCCCACCCGGCGGCGTCGCAGGCTCCTGATCCCCCCCTCGCAGCGAGCTTTTGTCTCGACGTCCGGTAGCCGACGAGACGCCGGTGCGAACATAGGGCCCAGCGAACACATTGCCGGACTCCTGTCCTCGGACACGGATTCTGCGATGCCCTGCACTTCTGTTCCAGTCGACGTGCACGCACGTTCGATGCACGCGGTGTCTCAAGCGCTTGGATTGAGCCAGCCGCCCAACACCACACAGGCGACGGCCGGCCACATCTACGGTTCGAGGTCACCGATGCCCTCGGAACCACAGTTCGGACTCGAATTGCTCTTCCAGTTCGGCGCGGGCACGACGGACCTCGCTCAGCTGCCGCGCAAGGGTTTTCAGCACGAAGTTCGATTTCTCCGCCCCCGGCACGAGCACGGTCGGCTCGGCCAGTGCAGTGATAATCGAGTCCGCGATCTTGTAGCCGATGGGCGGTGCCGACCGTTTCGCGACCCGTCGCAGTGCCGCCGGGGTTGCTGCGGCGAACCCGACCGGGCCACCGAACTCGGCCAGCAGTGCCAGGGCGACGGGGCGGTACAGGTGTTTGCCGATGGCCCGTTCGAGGGCGGGGTGCACCGAGAGCAGTACCGATCGGATGCGGCTCGTGATGCGGTTCTCCTCGGTGGCCAGGTCCGCGTCGAATCCGGCGAGCATTCGCAGGCCTTCGACGATGTCGTCGTCTTGGGTGACGGGTACAAGGTGTCGGGCAGTGTGCGGGCGGCGTCGGCGATGATGAAGGCATCGCGGGCGTCGGTTTTCGCCTGCCCTGGATACAGTGCCGCGATGCGGCGCATCCGCAGGCCGGGCAGGTAGGCGACGTCGATGGCGCTGTCGCGGGCCACCGCGATCGGTAATGCTCCGATGTTGCGGGGTTGGTCGACCACCATCAGCACCGACCCGTGTGCCGCGAGCTCGGCGAAGAGTGCGCGGAGCATCGCTTCGTCCTGCGGCAGGTCTCGGCTGAGTATCCGGCGAGGTACGCGCGCCAGGTATCGGAGCTGGTCAGCTCGGCTACTTTCGCGGTGATCGAGGTGTGCAGTGATGCCGCCAGCTCGCGGCGTGCTTCGGCTTTGTCCGCTGCGCTGGTCTTGGTTCGTGCGGCCATGACTGGTGCCTCTCCCCCGCGACCGGTCCCCCGGCCTGCTCTGCCAATTTCTTTTCGCCGTCATCTGGCGTGAGGAGATACAGCAGCGCACGGGGACGACGGGGCAACGCCGCGGCCGGACAGTTTCCGTGGGCGCGTAGCGACTGCTCTACGAAAAGTGTTCGGAGCCTTCGGTCGTAGCGCAGCGGAGCGAGGGGTTGAGGCGGCGGGCACGGGTGATGCAGTATCGCCGGGAGCCAGATGTGCGACAAGAAATTCGATCTCTTCTCCGGTGCGGAGCGCAGCGAAGCTCGATTCGGGGGACGCCCGCAGGGTGGCCGGCACCGCCGACAGGCGGGATGCATCACGCGCGTCGACGCCGGCGGGGTGGCCACCTCCCACCTGTGGAGCTCGCGCGGTGATTGTGCGGGAGCGACGGAGGCTGAACACATTCAGTGTCGCGGTACCCTGATCGGCCAACTCATCGGCTAATGGAGTCCGGAAACAAGAAAGGCACCTCGCGGGGCTTGTAATCCCGTTGAGGTGCCTCTCCGCCGCAAACCACCTGGCAAGAGCCAATATTGTCGCGTCGAAACGTTTGATACCGACGACTCACGTACCAATGCGCGTCGAGACCCGGATACGAACCGCGGTGAGCGTATTCCCCTCGGTGTCGACTTAGCCTGCCACTCACGCAGGCGCGGCAGTCCGAGGCTTTCCGTGCAAGGGACTGTCGCCCCTGTGGCCGGGAGTCAGGCTACGTATGCCCCGGTGGCCTGTGACCAGTGGATGGTTCCGTTGAAAAAAGTGCTGTACTTGCTGCCGTCGGGGTTGGTGACCTCGGGTCCACTCGGGAACGACAGCGCACTCTGTGCGCCGCCGAGGCTGACGTAGAGGTCTCGTATTTCGCCGCACACCTGGTGGGGCGAGGGCCAGAAAGACGTGCACTCAGCGGCAACGGTTGTGACGGAGGAGGATCCGGTACTTGGCGCGGCCTGTGCGGTGGCGAGGCCGGTGACGGCGGCTGCGCCGATGATGCCCGCGACGACGAGTCCGCGGGTGCCTGCCGTGAGGGTCGATCGAGTCATGGATGGGGCCCGTTCTCTCGAAGACGTTTCGGAGGATGCGTGACACACGCCCGCTGTTTCTTGACAGCTACTGCAAGGACTGCGGTGGGCGCGGAGCCGACGCTAGCAGACCTGGCCGCACGTTGTGGGGTAAGTCGTGGTCGAACGGATTTGTCACGAAACATACCAATGGTTCACCGCTTCAAGCCTTTTCACCATGCCTAGCGAGTATTGCGCTTGAGTCTTGTGCCCGAAACGGGGAACCGGGTCTACTAGCCCGCAGGGAGACGACCGCATGGTTTGTTCTATGGACTTTCTTTACGGTTCGTGTTGTCAGGCTTGGGATTGTCGTTGAGGATGCTGTCAGCGGCCCGATCGGAACCGCTTCTCCGTGAACGAAGGACATCCATGACGACGATTTCGTCGAGATCTCTGCGGCCACCACGCCGAGGTATCCGTTCAGCGTCCAGGTCGCTGTTCACCGCCGGCACCGTGGCACTGGTGTTGGTCTCCGGCACCGCTGGTGCGTTGGCGCAACCGAGCACCACCCCGGCGGCCCCGACACCGTCCGGCAACCCGGAATCGGCGTCGGTGCAGCAGGCACCCGCACCGGTCGACCCGTGTGCGACACCGACCACCACAGCACCGACCACCACGACCATGGCACCGCCGACCACCACGACCACTACCGCGGTCCCGACACCGTCGTGCACAACCGTGCCCGCCGTACCGCCGGCAGCGACGTCGACCACCATTCCCGCGCCCGCGGCGCAGGCCCCCGCGGTTGCACCCGCACCCGCACCGGAGTCACCGACTCCAGCACCGGAGCCGGCACCCGCGCTCGCAGACGCTCCGACTCCGGCGGAACCGTCTGCCGTCGAACCGGTCGAACCCGAGAACGACGACCTGTCGTCCAAGACCGCCGAACCTGATCCGGACTGGGCACCGACCGAAGACCCGAACGCCACCGTCGTCCCCGGTGAAATGCGGTCGGACCGTGAAGAGATCCCGGCACCGTTCACCAAGGAAGATGCGGACAAGGCCGAAACCATGGAAGCCCGCCAGCGCATGTCACGTGCTGCAGCAGGCTGCCAGACCTATTGGCCATCGCCTTACGAGGTGTGCGGTGTCATCCGCGACAAGTACAACTCCCTCGGCGGACCGGGAAGCTTCCTCTCTTTCCCCAACTCCCCCGAGTACACCAACCCCGACGGCTACGGCAAACGCACCCAATTCCTCAACGGCCCCATCTACTGGTCCGCCGCCACCGGCGCACACCCCGTCGTCAACAGCTTCCTCAACCGCTGGGGAGTTCATCGCTACGAGGCTGGTTTTCTCCGGTACCCAACCACCGACGAGATCGTGCATTCGAACGGAGTGGGGCGGCATCAGGAATTCCAAGGCGGTGCTATATACGTAGCGTTTCAAAACGCAGTCGGGTCCGCTATCGGCGGCGTCATACGAGACAAGTGGAATAGCGCAGGCGGTTACGCCGGACCCCTGGGATACCCCAGCTCAGACGAGCTCCCGGTGAACAAGAATAACGGCCGATACAACAACTTCGTCAACGGGACCATCACCTGGTCACAACCCACCGGTGCTCGTCTACTTTTCGGCGCTGTACGTGACGTGTGGGCCCGAGATGGCCGCGAAGATGGGCACTTTGGATATCCCTTGAGCGACGAGCTTGTCTCGTCCGACGGCATTGGACATTGGGTTCGTTTCGAGTCGGGCGATTACATCTACTCGACAGTCGTTACCGGAGCGTGGCGCGTCCCATGGAAAGTCTTTCAAATATGGGAGCATCTCGGAAACGAGCTGGGTGCATTGGGGTACCCGACTGCCCTGCCACGATTCTCCCCGGCTCCCGGAATTGATCTTCGTCAGCTATTCCAGCGGGGAGAAGTCACTATTGGGTCTGACGGTTACGCCTACTACAGGCATTACTAACGGTAAGAAAGAGATAACAAAATGCGTCTTAAAGTACTTTTTGTAATCGCTCTCATCGCGACGTCCATGATTTCAGCACCACCGGATAAGGCTTCAGCTCAGACAGTAAACAACACATACGACATTGTCATGGAAGCTTCGGATCAAGATGGGCAACTTGCTCTTCTTCGCCGTGGATACTGGGACGGGTTGAATGGTGCAGGCGCAGACAAAATCTTGCGCAAACACAACATAGATAACCACAATCTGTTCGCATCTACTCTCCTTCAGCCAGGTGGAGGCATACAAGAACAGCCGCCAAGCGGGACCGTCTACCAGTATTATCAGCCTATAGGCAGGACAGAATGCGATTGGGTAGTCGGACCTTTCGGCAAAGGGTGTGAAACCTATGAGCAAGATACTATTAAGCTTGTGGTTGACTACCGTCCTTCATCTTTCCCAACCGAAAATAATACGTATGGAGTTGTAACGATGCACTGCACAAAGGATGGGAAGATTGACTGCGAACCCTGGGTCAACTCGGTAATCGAGTACCCGGCAAAGGGAAAGTGGCCGTACGCAATCAACTAGCTGAGCATCACGGATTTTTCTGCGCCGCCGCAGCTCTCATTGCGGCGGCGCGCCGTTGGTACTCAACTATCGTCAGCTTTCTCAATCCAGGGACTACGCCTTTTTCTTCGGCCTCGCAACCATCCGCCACGAAGCCGGATGCATAGCTAATAGGTTCGTGCTCCAAGCAAACCCAGTCCACCATAATATGCTGCGGTGTTGGATCGCGAACCAGTCCTGGATGCCCAGATGACAAGACACGCGGAAATGAAGATTCGTCGATGATCGCGATATCAGTATCGGGCCCGTCATATTCCACCGGAAGACCGGCCACGAGGTCCGACAACTTGATTCCACTGCTGTTCATCAGACAAGTATGCCAACTACATGACTACAGCGGCAGGTGGCGTGAGAGCCCTACTCGTCACGAGAGGTGGCTGTGGAAGTGAGGTGACGGTAGAGCGTGGCGCGGCCGATTCCGAGGACGGAGGCGATTTCCGTCTTCGGTGTTCCGTCGGCGAGCATGCGTCGGATGTGGCGGGCTTTGCCGGGGTCGATCTTGGGTGATTGTCCGCCGATGCGGCCGCGGGCTCGTGCGGCGGCGAGGCCTGCCATTGTGCGTTCTTGGACGAGGTCTCGTTCAAATTCGGCGAGTGAGCCAAAGATGTTGTAGGTCAGTCGTCCTCCGACTGTGGAGGTGTCGATTCCTTCAGTGATGCTGCGGAGTGATGCGCCTTTGGTTTCGATGAGGTGGCTCAGGGAGCGGCCGAGTCGGTCGAGTCGCCACACTGCGACGACGTCGCCGGCGCGGACGCTGTCGAGGAGCAGCTGCAGCTGTGGTCGATCCTTGTCCGCTCCGGACGCGACTTCTTCCCAGACCCGGAAGCAGCCGGCGGCCGTCAGTGCGTCTCTCTGTAGATCCAGCGACTGATCGGTGGTCGAAACCCTCATGTATCCCAAAATGGCGCTCACGAGGATGACTGTCTCAGAAACGGCAGACAAGCCACAGGCGACGCGTCAGGGCGTGAGACAGGTTTCTGAGACACATCACGATCTGGTCTCGAATGTCGCGCTGTCGAGTGCAGACGGGTCCTGTCCCCCTGCTGGGGACAGCACCGGCGGTCTGCGATCGCACGGCTCGTTTGGGCCGCTCCCGTGTCTCACGAATCGGTGCCCCAGAAACGAACGTCTTCGATGCGCGTTGATGCGTGTGACAGGAGGAGCGACGGCGTGGGGCGTCAGCGTCTGAAACCGCGATCGGGCCTGCGTGACTCGGTGTCTACGAACGGGGTGAACCAATTGTCGGGCGCGAGATTGGCTGCACCGGGAAACGGTTCGAGGTCGTTGTCGAACAACGTCAGCACATCGTGGTCCTGGAACAGAAAGTCCAGCGGACCTTCCCAGTCGTCGTCGTTGTCGTGCGCGGCGATGCTGCCGACCAAATCCATACGGCGATCGGACTCGTCGGTTGCCATTGCCCGTGCTCGGCCGAGGATCAGGTGCAGCGCCATTTCCTCCCCGGTGCAGACCGGATCGGGGTCGATACCGGCCTGTGCCTCGAGTGCGAGGTCGTCGAAGCAGCGGGCCTGCTCACGCCACCATGCCGCCGGCTGCGTCCATGTCGCAGGCGGGAAGTCGTTGAGGATCGACGAGCCGTGCGATGCCGACTCGGGGCGTCGGTGTACCTCTTCGATCGCGTCGTAGACATCGTCGGCCAGAGTCCACGCTGCGACTTCGACGAACCGGCGTTGCCGGGCCGTCAGTTCGATCACCAGATCCTCGAACACCGGATCGCCGTCGATATCTGCGGACAGGTCCGGTTCCGCATCGGGGGAGGAGGGGGCATCGCCCCGTCGAGGAGTTCCGGACCCGAAGTTCACCGGAATGACCACACCGTCACCGCTGCCGTCTCGACCGGGAGGGGCGTCGTCCGCGCCGATGCTACTGCTGTCGGTTCCGTCTGTGGGATGTCGACCGTCGTCACCTGTACCGCGCGAATCCATGGCCGAACCCTAAGAGGCCTACGGCCGCCACCGGGCTCCGCCACACCGCAGGACAATCGATCGATACGACGGAACGACACAGGCTGGTGACGACGCGCCTTCGCATGGCTCGTCTGCCGCTTCGGCCGGATCGCTTGAGAGGCGCGCCTTGCGGGTTTGGGTGAGGAGGGGACGAGCACTCGACACGAAGACGGATCGCGCCTAGAACGACCAACGCTGAACTCGCACTTGTGCAACAGAACGGCGGAGGTGAACGACTGCAAAGGCAACTAGGACAGCTGCGCCTGCAACCGAGCTCCATGTAGGTCTGTTCACGCCTGTGGCAGCCAGGGCGGCCGCGCCACTAGCCATGATCAGATTTGCGCAGACGTCCACCCCCTCTGTTTGCTTGTTGGCGATCGTGCAGGCGCAGTACTCGCGGTTAGGGCTCAAAACAACGAAGCTTTTGTAGACGGCACCCGACCCGTAGAAAGCTGCAAGGCCCCACAGAAGGAAAGCTGCTGACGGCTGACCGACGGCAGCCCACACTCCGACAGCGAAGTCGAGCAAAATAATCGCGATCGCGGTTGTTTGAGACCCGGCTCTTATCGTGACTAGGCGAAAATTACCTGTCTTTGCTGCTCCTGCGGTCAGCAGTTGCCCGGCCGCGATGAAGCAAAAGAGCGTGGCAAGGATCTGGAGAACAAGCATTCTCGGGGACTAACCTTTGTCGTATGTACCGACGCGACTTGGGTCGACCCATCGCACGACGATCTTAAGCAGAGTATCCGGTGGTGATTCCTTCCATGGCTCCAAGGACACTTTGTGGGTGCTTCCCTCTGGGCCTGGCACGACACCGCCCGACTCTTCTAGGTAGGTGCGCCACGCGGCGAGTGTCCTTACACTTATCTCTTCGCGCGCCTGTTCAGGGGTGAGCTCTTCGATAATTAGTTGGCCAATGTCACTCATGACGGCAACCTCTCTTGGCGTGAAGCATGAGGATGAGGGTGGATGGCTCGATCAACAGGGGGCAAGTTCCGAATAGCAGAATTTGTTGGTCTGCGAGCCATAGAGAGCCGGCCTACCCGGCATCAATAACAGGCGCTCACGATAGCCACGCTTTCGGCCCAGCACGTCCCAGCCAAGTCCATTGCAAGCCAGCTCGGAATCACCACCCGGCAGGTGTACCGAATACGCTCCCGCACAGCGTGAATCAATGCGCGTGTCGCCGGTCAGACTGCCCGGTGGTGCCAACCCCGTTACTGTCGGCGCGGTCAACCGCGGTTGATCGTTGACGCGTCTCGACTTGCGTCGCTCAACGCGAAGGCTTCTCGCCGCAGGAAATGTCTTGACTGGCGAGAAGGTCGGCAAGAACGACCGCGCGTGCCGCATAGGCCAAGATTTCGGCAGGTAGCGGTGGACCATCGAGGGTTCGGATTCGCATGGTTGTCAGTATGGCGTTCGGTACCGACAAGTTGCTGTCCCGCAACGCTTCCGATGAGGGTTCACGGGTCACTGGGGTGTCCATGGCATGCATACCTCGCGCATTCTCGACCGGTGCATGTGCGGTGGCCGTAACGCGCCTCGGCCCAAACCGCCTGTTTCAACTGTTGGCCTGCCCTGCAGACAGATCCGTGGGCTCAGGCGACCGAGGTGGCCGTTCGGATGAAGATGGCCGGCCGACCAGGCATCGATATCGACGGGCTGCACTTCCCATCTCAGCACCTGCCCCTCGCCCTGGCTGCGCTTCTTCCCGATCGCATCGATCAAAGCCAGGGTTGCGCTCACCCGGTCGATGTCGCCGACACCTCTCCAGAGCACAGTCCGCGTGGAAGTCAGCAGCAGCGGCATTTGGCGTGCGCGATACCGACCCTGCCGGTCGGAGATGACCGACGGTCGGTACCTCGCGAGTTGCTCGAGCGCACGGTGGTCGGGGCGGCCGCTCCAGTGATGGATCTCCGGCGCGTCGGCAAGGTCTTCGGGATAGGCGTATGTCGCGCACCAATGCCAGTCGTCGCCTCCCCCCAGAGTGCACCGAGCGAGTGGTAAATCCAGATCGGCGGGCACCTCGTCGGGGCCGGCGGCTTCGAGGTACTGTCCGCGGTCCCGAGCAGCGGCTTTTTCGTCTTCCCACATCTCGGATGCGAGCAAGCCATCGAGGCTCGTCGCCCACGGAGCTGCATGCGCAAGTCCAACCGCCAGGTGTGCTTTCACCTCGAACGGCCTCATCACGTCAGCGCTTCCATTACTTCCAGCGCCTCGTCACGGCGCTCTTGCAGATGGGTTCGCCAGTCGAGCTCTTTCGGCTCGTCGCCTGCGAGAAGGGTCCGCTCGAATCTGGTGCGGACGAGGCCGTGTCCGATAGCTGTACGCCCGCCGATGGTTCCGGACTCGACGAACCTGCCAACGACGTCGGAGAAGAAGGCCACGTCCAGATCGGTTGCGCGATCGAGACGCAAGAAGGACTCGAATCGCGTACCGGCAGGCAGCGTTTCGATCTCGTAACGCATCAGGGAGCTACCGTCGACGGTGGCTGCGTCGGTTCGGGCGACTGCGGGGAAGTCATGATCGGTGGAATCATCGAACCGGCTGTACCGTTCGAGCGCCATGGTGTCGAATTGGCTCAGGACAGCACGGTCGGGTGCGGGACGGCTCATGAGGTGGTCGGTTTCGAGGACGTGCGGGATCACTTTGCCCACGCGGAGACAGCCGTCGATCATTCGACCGCCGCCGCTGCCGCCGAAGACGCTGACCTGTGGATTCAATGTACGGAGCCGGTGGAGCCGTTCGCCGGACAGGGGCTCTCCGGTGACCTTGGTCAGGCTGCCCCCGTTCCGAAGTGTGTGTGCTGCAGACAAGCTGAGAAGCCCTTCGTATGCGAGGGCGTCCCGTAATAGCTCCTCTCCGATCCGCCGGAGCGCCCCTCGGAAGGAGTTGCCGGACACAATCGGAACCAAGGCTGCGGAACCGTTGGGCTGCAGTATTTTTTCGCGCCGGAACAAGGTCGTTGTGGTGGCGCTGTGTTCACCGCGGTGCGAGATCGCCGAGACCGCTATGATGTCGAGGTGCCAGCGCAGGGTCGAGGTCACTTCTGCCTCCTGGGCGATGTAAGAGTCGCTGTGGTGGACCGGCGCGCTTGAACAGCTTCGGCCACGATCCGTGTTCGGAGTACGAGGGCGGTGGTGTTTTCCCGTAAGAGGGTCAGGACCGGTATCGATTCCTCGCGTAGAAGGACCGATAGTTCGAGGCGTTGTTCTTTCGTCGACGGCGCTGACTCGAGATCGGTTGCCACGGTGCTCCACCATCGATCGAGGTCGGCTCCGCCGGTGTATGTCGCGACCCGGACTCGGTCTGGCAGGTGGTGGTCCCAGTACAGCTCTCTCCGGCGTCCCACCCACCCGTTGTCCCAGTTGATTCCGTAGTGCAGCAGCAGCAACAGTCGTTCGGCTATTGCTGCGGCACCGGTGACGGGCGGCAGGAAGGTCGCTGCGTCCAGCCAGGTTCGGGTCGGTGTCGTAGCTCTGGTCGGGGTCATGCCGTGCCTCTGGTTGACGTTGAAGCCGTCGCTGCGAGGTCGAGGTACACAGGACGCTCTCGCCACGGATCGAGGCTGCCCCAATCCTCGAACACAGACGTCCACGTTCGATGCGGAATGTTCTTGAGCGTGCTGAATGCCGGTGCTGCGCGCGCAAGGGCGGCCAGGGAGAACCCTCGCCGTCGCAATCGCACGACTGCGCTCAGTCGTTCCGCGTCGTGCTCTGTCCATGGAAGCGCGACGTCGTCGACGGCGACCCGACCCCACCGTGCATGAGGAAGAATGTGCTTGCGCCCAGGACGTAACGGAACCACGACGGCGGACGTCGGAGAGATCGCTTGTCCCAGAACGCGACGTAAGCGGGTCTTCGACAATTTCGTGACGCGCAGTGGATCACTGGTGACCAGCAGGAGGTCCGAGCGAAGTGCCGTTGTCGTGTACACCCAAACGCAGACTCGACACATCGTAGGAGCCGCAACGTCTACCCACCCGTCGAACCCGGTGAACGTTCTCGACACAGTCTCACGCACTCGCCGTCCGGAACCTTCTGTCGCGCCACCGCACCGCGCGCACGCGGAGTCACCTGAAACGCTGGCTGGTGGCCACGAAACCGCAGATTCTGTTGCGGCCTCGTAGGCGGTCGTCACAACGTCGAGCGCTGGACTGCCCCTTGATAGTTCGGCCATATCTGCACTCTAACGGCGCGACCGGACACTACGAACAGGCCAACTTTCACCGGCACAGTCCAACTCACCAAGGACTCGGGCCGGGCGCTGGTACGTGCCGGCCGACGTTGGCAGGAAAGTCGTCGGCGAGCAGAGCAGCCAGCTCAACGAACGCGCGTTGTGCAGGCTTGCCCAGTAACTCAAGATCGATGGTGTCGCCTTCGGCAAGGTGGTCGTCGTACGGGACGACCTGGACGGCGCGAGTGCGTTCTGCGAAGTAGGACTTGAGTTGCTCGACATCGAGGGCCGTCGAGCCCTTCCGTGATTCGTTGATGACGACAACGGTGCGTTTGACCAGGTCGTCGAAGCCGTGTCGCGACAGCCATTCGAGGGTCGCCCCAGCGCTGCGCGCTCCGTCCTTGGCCGCGGAGGAGACCAGGACCAATGCGTCGGCTTCTTTGAGGACGCCTGCCATGGCCGAGTTCATGAGACCGGTGCCGCAATCGGTCAAGATGATGTTGTAGAACTGTTCGAGGATGCGCAATGCGGCGGTGTAGTCGCGCTCGTTGAATGCTTCGGAAACGGACGGATCACGCTCGCTTGCAAGAACTTCGAGCCTGCTTCGCGCTTGCGAGGTGTAGCTCCGTACGTCGGAGTAGCTGTGTACTTCTTTGTCCGCGAGCAAGTCTCGCACTGTGCGGTCACTGTCTCGGTGAATGCGGTAGACGAGCGTCCCGAAATCTGGGTTGGCGTCATAGGCAATGACGCGGTCGCCCCGCAGTGCTGCGAAGGTCGATCCAAGCCCTATTGTCGTGGTTGTTTTTCCGACCCCGCCCTTCATGGACAGGACTGCGATCTTGTAGTTTCCTCGAACCGGTTGCCGTACGCGGCGCAGGAGCTGCTCGTACTCGAGTTCAGCCGGCGACTGGCCGGGATTGGCTGAACCGAAGGAGAGTCGGTAGAGCCATCGTCGCCAACCTTTGCTCGGTGGCAGTTGCGCACGGCGGATCAGCTCCAGTTCGTCGATCGACCGCGGAGGGGCAACAGCTGCTGTCGGCCTTGCTGTCGGAATTGCTGTCGGCACTGGTTCTACCAACTGAACGGGCTGCGAGGTGAAGGGGCGATGAGCTGTCACTGCCGGAGAGTCGGGGGCGCTTGTTGGCTCCGGGTGAGATGTCGGTGCTGAACTGTCGACCGACTTGTTGGTGTGCCATTGCTCAACAGCGGGTGCGGAGCCGCCCTGCCCTGGCCAGGCCGAGGGCCGGTCCGGCATTGATGCCTGACCATCGTTGACGCGCGGCGGCCGTGAGGCCGGCTCCGAGGTGGGTCGATGAGCACCAGAATTGGGCTGGCTCGCCGAGGGGGAGCTGCTGGGTGCGGCGCTGGGCCGGTCTCTCTGCGCGAATTCAGATGCGACTCTGGACCGGGCTTGGGATACGTTTTTTAACACGTTTTCGTCAACGTTGTCGGCTGCGATCCTGGGTGCGTCGATCGGAACGAATTCGCTGGCTAGAGGCTGTTCACGGGCGGGTTCTGGCTGGCCTGCACCCGAGTCCTGGACGAGGTCACCGTCCTGCCCATCGTGGCGATCTTCCGACCCCCCTTCCGGCTCGGAATCGGTCGACTGATCGGTCGCTTTGTTCGCCGCCGACGGATCGACTACCCACCGGGGCAACGCGCTGCCTGGGTCGGACTCTGTGGGACTCATCGGTCGCCACCTCTTCCTCTTGCTCATTCAACGGACGATATCCGGGCGAACATAACACCGGCACCGGACACCTCGAACACCCCGAAAACTGCTGCCGAGCGGCCCCACGGACCGCCGTTGTGTAACCAGTAATTCCGCCTGTTCGGGTAGCAGCTTCTGCTACGTCCAGTCTGAAGTGTCCGTGTTCCGACTATCGTTGTGACGGTGCGTAGCAACGATTTCGACGGCCTCGATCTCACTCGACTGCGGTCCCTTCGATCCTCGCGGCATGACATTTCGACGATCGTCGATCGCGTGGCCGAACACCTCGACGAATTCGATGGGTACGTCGCATTCAGCGGTGGAAAAGATTCCGTCGTTGCTGTCGATCTCGCCCGACAGGCGGACCCAGATGTCCCGGTAGCCTTTTTCGATTCCGGTCTCGAATACCCCGAGACCTACGCCTACGTCGAGCAGATTGCGACGAGGCTGGGACTGGACCTGCACATCATTCGCGCTGAACCAACGCTGCTGACAGTGATGGCCCGGACCGGGGAATGGGACCACGGCGGTAGCCCGTCGGCTCATGTACCCGCACGAGGCTTCGAGACCTTGATTGCCCAGCCTGCCCGGGCTGCGCACACCAAGTTCGGTGACGGGGAGGTCTGGGGCGTGCGGGCAGACGAATCCAGGAAAGGCACCGGCAGGTGGTCGATGTACTACTCCGCTCTCGCACGTGAGATCAGCGAGCGCTGCCAAGGCCCGAACTGCTGCAGCAACAAAGCGGAGCAGCGTCGACACCACGGGGGGACGGTTCACCGCACCGATGGAACTGTGGCCTATGGGCCGGTGTGGGACTGGGCCGCGGACGATGTTCTGGCCTATTCGCATCAGCACGACCTTCCGAGCAACCCTGTCTACGCCAAACTGGCCGCGCTGGGCGCACCTGCAGCGAATCTGCGGGTTTCACACATTCTCGACGGAAATTTCCTCGAATCGGGCAGGGTCACTCGTCTGCGTCGAGGTTGGCCGAGCCTGTTCGAGGAGATCACCGCAGTGCTCCCTCGAATACGCGAGTTCGTGTAGATCGCCATATCGACTGTGCGCGTGTAGCATTCCTGGTACTGAGATTGCACAGGGTGAGTCGGAGGCACACCACACGGTGGCCTCCGACTTCTTTGCATCAGGACCAAACGACCTCTTGTCGGCCGATCGGCGCTAGCTCAGGCGTAGGTTCATGAGGTCTGAACTTTCCGGGTTGAGCTCCAACAACAGGCGATACCCCGGCCCTGTCCGCTCGGTCTCGTCGGGCAGGTTCAGCATTCGACCCACCAGATCGTCTCTGCCGATCTCGTGAGCGAATTGTTCGGCGCTCGCGAGGCGCTGAGCGTAACGCGCCTCATCGCGGGCGTCGAGAAATTTCCTCATCGTGTACATGCCGTAGGCGGCCTGCTCGGCTTCGCGAGACGGAAGCGGGTGGGTCATTGCTTCGAAGGCATCGTCGGTGAGCGGCGATCTGTTTCCCTCCATGTGGTGAAGGTTCTCGGCCACCTGCCGCACAGTCGGAGCCGCGCCCGAAGGCCCGGAGTGAAGTAGATACGCCCAAGGGGTCGAGTGCACGAGATACCGCGGGATATAGCGCTTGTTTCGGCGGGTAGCAGCTGAGATGAGAGCTGGCGGGAAGACTGATGTGGATGGGTTCTCATAAATTTCTTTGACCTTCTGCGCCGCGGAGACTGCGCACCCCCAATCCAACGAGCCCCACATCGGATACGGAACGTGCCCGCCGTGCACCGCCCTGAGGTTGCGTGCGATCGCGTCGTTGTACTGGCCCTTTACGAGAAATCTATCTTCGGGCCACCCGTTGAAGAAGACATACAACGGAGTTGCACCGTCGAGCCTGCTCTTCAAAATCAGGGTCTCGTACTGCTTGACTTTCCCAACTGAGTGTCCGAGCTGCTCATAGCGGTTGAATTTGTGGCTGGCGCGTTTTGCTTGAATACGAAGCTTGATCCACCGCTCGTCGGCCGAAGAACCGATCCACCACTCCCAATCCGCACCGTTACCCGCCTCGACCGCCTTGGCGTATTTCGTCACTCTCAGCGACGGAATACGCTGTTGAAGCTTGATCAAGTTGAGGTCGGTGAGCGTCTCTTCTCCAGGTCCGATACCGCCTGCAATTCCCGTCTCCATCAGATCCCAGGTATCCGAGGCTGCTTCATTCATCGCGTGGACCATGTAATTGGCACTGAAGTGTGTACTCATCCCGGGGCCGACTTCAGGCGGTCTTGCGGTCGCGTCGCGATCGCAGTTCGTCGATCCCGGCGACCTTGTCGCTTTCCGCAGCAAATACAGGGAGCGCACGGATATCGGCAGCCACGTCCGCGACTGTATGTCCGATCGCGATGCCGAACACGCCCTGCCCACCGTGTAGCAAGTCCACTATCTCGTCGTCAGATGTGCACTCGTACACCGAAATACCGTCGCAGAGCAGGGTTACAGATGCCAGACCCTGGGCATCACGCGCACGCAGGCACTCGATCGCAATGCGTACATTCTGCAAAGACACTCCGGCCTCGAGGAGACGACGAATCACTTTGACCACCACGATGTCGGAGAAGACATACAGCCTTTGCGATCCAGAACCGGATGCAGTGCGGATCGACGGTGACACAAGCCCTGTACGGGCCCAGTAGTCGAGCTGGCGGTACGTTACCCCAGTCACTTGCTGGACCTGGGGCGATTTGTACCCCAGACACCCGTTCACGGCGTCGGCGGCGGTGCCGTTCGAGGTCTTGAAAAGCCCCGGCACGATGTCCTCGAACGAACCCTGTTCGCTGCAGCTCACAACTCGCACACACCCTTTATTCGATCGTTCGATGAACGATACCGCTCGGCATCGCTTTCCTTTCTCTCCCGGCCAGCGGGCAACCTCTGCACGTTCGGCCCGCACCGTTACTCGTTGGACAAACCGAGCAGCCATCCGATGAACGGCGTAAGACGAGGAACACCGAACCTAAAGAGCAGAACCACCGCGAGGAAGACGACTATCGTGACCCGCTTGGATCGGAGCTCCGTGAAGGAACGGATCGCTATAGCGGCAGTAACTGCCACTACCAGGGAGCAGAAGTTCAGCACGTCGTCGCCGCTCATCCGAGCAAACCTGCCGATGCAATCGGGGTGAGTGGGGTCATTTCATGGGGCGTGATGCTGTTCATCGCCGCACCGTAACGATTGTGGCACCGATGGCGGAGGTCTTGAACGGAACGTAGAATTCCCCGAATAGGGGAATTCTACGAAGCTTGATCCCACGGGCGTGTCGGACAGTGTTCGGCCACTACCATCGCCGTGCTGACGTTCAGCATTCGCGATCTCCCGCGCTTCCGGTGGCCGTGAACCCGGATCTAGCGCATACCTGCGCCCTGGCAATCACTGCCATACAACCTGTTTCGCAGATGTCATGTGCCTGCCGCGTTACCTTTTGAGCAGTCCTGAGAACCGAGGGCCATGGGTGCAGGTCGGCCGCGGAATCAGCCTGCGAGAATCACGTTCATCGCATTCAGGAGCGCGCCGACAGCCGGGATTCGGGTCGAGCTCGCCGCACGCAACGAACGTGTGACGGCCGGCTCGGTCGGCAGATACCGCACCCCGGCCGTTCGGACTCGCGCGGTGTCCGGAACCAGCGCGACGGCCAGACCTGCTTCGACAAGCGCCAGTTGGGTCGAATAGTCGGACACCTCGTAGCGGATCGTCGGTTCGACTCCAGCTTCGCGCAATGCGTGCACGAGCGCGGAGTGCGCATCCGACCCTGATGGGCATACCGTCCAGATCGATTCCGTTTCGCCGGAGAGGGTTGCCATCTCACGGCTGTCCTCGATCGGTACCGCGAGGTGTACATCCTCGGTGTGGAGCGTGTGGACGTCGATACCTGCGGGGACCGTCGCCGGCCGATGGTCCCAGGACTCGAAGACGACGAGATCGAGGGTGCGGTGCTGGAGACGGTCGAGCAGATCGATTCCTTCTCCGTCGACGACCTCGGGGCGCAGCAGTGGATACGTGCGAGCAAGGTCTGCCAGAGCTGGGACCACCAGCCGACGTAATGCACTTGCGACCGCGCCTACTCTCAGCGCTCCGGCGACGTCGGTGTCGATCGAGGCAAGGTCGTCTTCTGCGGCTTCGGCGAGAGCGGACATGGCGGCCGCACGTGTCGCCAGTGCGCGACCGGCGGGGGTCAGCCGTATCGACCTTCCCTCTCTCTCGACCAGGGTGGTGCCGGCTTCCTTCTCCAACTTGCGGATGTGTTGCGACACTCCGGGTCCGGTGAGGTGTAAAGATTCTGCAGCTCTAGTGACCGAACCTTGTTCGGCTACTGCGGCGAAAACTTTCATCCGATCCCACGACAACATATAAGTGATACTACTGTTTTAGCGGTAGAACTGGCTAGTGGACTTATCGGTTTGTAACTGATTGCCTTGACCAGGTGACCAGAACCGCGATACCGAGAGCTGACGCCGCCGATCGGGGGGTGAGCGGGAATGCGGCGCTGGTCATCGCCGGTGCCGCGTCGCTGTCGCTATCCGCAACCTCGCGCTCCGACGGGAGGGGTCCCCAATCGCGACGGTCTGCCATGGAACTGCGGCGTTGCTTGCCGACACCGCATCCGGAGCAACGTGGCCGTATGCGGCCCTGACGATGACGAGCTTCTCGGACCAAGAGGAAGCCGATGTAGGACTACTCGGCACGCTCCCTTTCACCATCGAGCAAGAAATCCGGCGCCGGGGCGGCACGTACACCGCAGGACACCCCTGGCAGCAGCACATCGAAATCACCGACACACTCATCACAGGACAGAACCCCGCCTCCACCGCGGCGGTCGCAGAACAGCTGGCCCACCGAACCGCAACTTCCTCGACCTCGGCTATCCGTTCGGGGCTTCGCTAAGCCGACGTGCATGCAAATCGAATATCCACGGACGAACAAGGGCCGCTGGTCGGTGACCTACCAGGAGAGCCGGAAGCTCCTCAGATCATTCGATTCGATGGTGTCGCCGTCCCACACGAATCGATCGTCGGGAAGTTCGACGTGTTCGGTCAGATTGTCGAGGCGAAGCGACTGGCCGTGCTCGCGGCTGCTCAGGCCCGCGACGAGGCCGGTTCCATCGTCGATGACCACTGTCGTAGTGAGTCCAGGGGGCGATGTCAGCTCGGTCGACCAGGCCGGACGGCCAGCGTGGTCGATCGCCGTCGGGCCCTGGGTGACGTGCTGAGGTGGTGTGCGGCGGCGCAGGAGTGATCGCGGGCCGAAGAGATCTCGCGGGGTGAACAGTGCGCCGAGGCGGATCAGGCTGGCGGTGTGCTGGTGAACCATCTGTCCATCGATGCGGGCGACGGGCACCGTGTCGGTGGAGCTCGACGATGCGTAGACGATCTCACCGTTGCGTTCGACCCACCAGCGGTCACCGCGGCCGTAGCGGAACTCGAAATGGTCGTCGACGAAGCCTGTGTCGGTCTCACCGACGACATGCAATGAGCCGATCCGAACTTTCCTATCCAATAACCGCTTTCGCAATCTCTACCAGGCTTGATGCACACACACGCGTGACAACCAAGCTTCATGCATCGCCAACCACTCAGGACCGACCGACAGGTTTTTTTATGATGGAAATCTTTACTTTTCCTAAGCAAGACCGGGAAGTTTGGTTAAGGATTCTGAGAGCGGCCCAATGCGATCCGCTTACCCCCAGTAGAGAGGGAATCCATGACGACTTCGCTCACGCCCATGCGCCATCCACGGCGTCGAACCCATTCCGCGACAAGATCATTGTTCACATCCGGCGCGGTGGCATTGATGCTGATATCAGGCGCTGGGAGCGCCTTGGCGCAACCGGTTACTACCCCGTTGCCGACCCCGTCGGCGGCTCCAGATGCGGCGACCGTCGAGCGTGCGCCGGCACCGGCCGAGCTGTGCGTGTCGACGCCCACGACTTCACCGTCCGCGACAACGAGCCCTGCCCCAACGACCGACGATGCCGCCCCCGCCGCATGTGACGCGGTAGATGCGGCACCTACAGTGTCCACGGTTGCACCGAGCCCGCCGACGTCCGCTCCCACCACTACCCCGCCAGCAGCAGCACCGGCGACTACGACCTCAGCAACACCTTCGGGCGAGAAAATCCCGTACACCGGGCTACCTACCGAGAACCCCAACAGCACAATCATTCCCGGTCAGATGCGATCGGACCGGGAGGAATGGCCGGAGCCGTTCACCAAAGAAGACGCCGACCGGGCCGAGGTTCGTGAATTCGAGCTCCAGCAGCGACAAAGTGCCGCGCGCGGGCCTGCGCCGGGACCTGATTGTCAGCAGTACTGGCCCTCGGACAAGTGGGTCTGCGGCGCAATTCGCGACAAGTACAACTCACTCGGAGCTCAGTTCAGCTTCCTGCTGTGGCCAACATCTGACGAACTGGTCAACCCCGACGGGTTCGGCCGCCGACAGACCTTCCAGAACGGCCCGATCTACTGGTCCGCCGCGTCCGGAGCGCACCCCGTAGCGAACCACTTCTTCGCCGCCTGGCAGCGAAACGGGTGGGAAGCCGGCCCGCTGAAGTACCCGACCACCGACGAGATCGTGAACGCCGACGGGCTGGGGCGCAGGCAGGAGTTCCAGGGCGGCACGGTCTACTGGAAGCTGAATGAGGCGTACTTCGTCGGCGGCGCTATCCGGGATCGGTGGGCTGCACTCGGATCCGAGGCACAGAGCGGCATTCTCGGCTATCCGACATCGGACGAGACGCTGCTGCCTGATGGTCAAGGCCGAATGAACCGCTTCGAGAGTGGAGTTATCTACTGGCATCCCAATTTCGGTGCTCACGAAGTGGGTGGCCTGACCCTCGCCCTCTGGGCAATCTCGGGATACGAAGCGGGGCAGTACGGATACCCGACAACAGCGCAATACCTCAATCCCGCCGGTGACCTTGTCCAAGGGTTCAGCAACGGCGAAATCAATCTGACCCAGCTCATGCGGAATGCAGGCAACATCGCGATCGCCGGCAAACAGGTCAACAACATCCTCGCCGAATCATTGAGGCAGTATGCCGAGCGAAACGGCTTCGACCTCGACGAGGTCCTCGGCGAGGGCTCAGGAACTGCGCGGCGCGCGTCGAACGACGGAGGCGTGAGCGTCCCGGCCGGCTACGTCTACGACACGAGCTTGGGGAGTTTGAACGACTACTGCACCAATTCGCCCGATCAGTTCCCGTCGCCGGGTGACAACGCTGACTTCAGTGGGGCCTGTGCACGGCACGATATGTGCTACGAAGCCAATGACGGCAACGATGATGCGATGGCGCAGTGCAACACTGAGCTGCGAGAGAATCTGCTGACAGTGTGCCGAAATGTGTACACGGGTACGTTCGATCCTCGTCGTAGTGCGTGCACAACGACGGCGAGGGAGTACTTCGAAGCAGTGGCACTGGCCCACCCAGGTCAGTACTTCTGACAGCTCGGTTGATCGATTCGACACCGAGTGAACTTTCGCGATTGGATGGAGCAATGAGCAAAGTTTCCGACAGGCGAACTCCGTGGCCCGAGCTGATACTACTTGCATTAGGTGTTGCAGTCGGGCTCACCGCAGGAAAGCTCGACTATGACGGCGTGGGAACGGTGTGCGCGTGGGTGTGCGCGTTCTCCGTCGTGGCCGTTCTGGTCACCTTGTTCCTATCCCCCTTCGGGTCTGCGCTTCAGATGATTGCGATTGGGATCGGTTCGGTCGCCGCGATCTACGCAATTTGGTGGTACCAGCAGCACCAAAATGAGCCGTACATCTTCTCACCTGTTCTCGTCGGCTATGTCGGAGGCGGCCTCGCACTATCGGGGTTCATCACCATCGTCTACCGATCAATCACACACCCCGACAGAGCAAACTCGATATAACGGCAGGACAGTCGAGCGGCGGACTCTTACACAAAGGTCCGCCGCTCGACCCATGCCCAGGGTTCACGACCCAGCTGAACGGCCGAGTGACCCAGCTGAACGGCCGAGTGATGCGCGCGTTCTAACAACGGCTACACCCCTGAGGCTCGCACAAGGAAGTCCTGCACCACCGGGCAGCGAACCAGAGTCGATCACCGGATAGGTTGCGCGGCGTCGGCGGGACACCACTGGTGATCGAGCTGAAGAAACCCTTTGCCATTTCCGATCGGTATCTGGAAGCTGAGGCAACAAATCCACTGTCCCCGTGACGTTTTCGCCCACGCATGGAGAAGACCGGGGGCCTTGACGTCCATCGAGAGCCCCTCCGACCGGACCTTGAGAGGCACCCCGTCACGGAAAGATCCTCCGGACGACCCCGCCACGGTAAGCGCGACGCTGACCAGGACTCTCTGCGGTGGATCGACGATGCGGCGTGTGGGCGGCTCGAAAGTGACGGGCCAGTTCTCGTACAGGGCGGGGGTCATTGCGCGACCGCCAATCGGTGCGGAAGGTGCGTAGCTGCCGCGTCGACGCTGACCGGGGTCCAGCGCAGGCCCTGCTCGCCGAAGGTGGGCGCGGTGAGGGTGTAGCGGCCGGTGCGCTCGGCGATACCGCGACCGTGCACGGTGGTCTCGAGGGTGATCGACCGGATACGGCCCCTGCTCTGCTCGATTCCGCCGTACGCGACAGGCCTCGAGGAAATTGTCAGGTCGAGACCGGGCATGCGGCCGTTCGTGATCGCGAGAATCCCAGCGTGCGTACGGTTTCGGGCCAACAGGGCACGCGCCCGGGTCGGCGGAACATCGCGTCCGTGCACGGTCGTCACGACCAGATCGAGGCCCTCGATACAGATGCTCGCAGCGTCGAGAGGGTCTGCTTGGCCTGGGTCGATCAGATGAATCTTCGACAGGTCGCCGCCCTGCTCGCGGACTGCGAGTAGTCCGAACTTCGACTGCCCGATCAATGCGACGTGGTGGCCGGCCGCGCTGGCGGTAGCGACGAGACTGACGAGGATCGATCCGGCACCGGTAATCGAGATGGCCGTTCCTCGGGCCAGCGCACCGCGTGGGAGGAGTTCTGACAGTGGCGTGGGCACGGGGATGGTGCGCAGGGTCTGTGGACGCACAGGGCCGCTGAGGGTCTGTGCGTCGGCGGGCGGGGCCGTTGGCTGAGATGGGGCGAACAGGGATGCGTCGACGGGCTCGGTGGGTGCGTGGTCACGTCGTCCGGGGATCGCGGCCATGCTGCGTCGGAGCGCGGCGAGCTGTTCGGCCTTGGCCAGGCCGGTGAGGTCCCCGATCGCGTCGACGGTGGCCATGTGAATCGACCTTTCGCCGTACCGGTAGGAACCACTGCACTTTATCGAACGCACGTTCGACTGTCGAATGTGCTGGTGGATGGGTTCAGCGGTGGACGGTGTGGGTGTCGAGGTCGTCTGCCGTGAAGGTCCAGGCAATGTGCCGGTACAGGTGAAGCGTTCGTTTCACCTGCTCGAGGGCGCTTACGACGGCCGGGTCGCTGGGGTCGCGCCCCTCGTCACGGATGGCTGCGCACTCGTCGTCGTCCATGCTGCGTTGGACGCACAGCGCGGCTTCGTGGTTCCCCGGCAACAGTCATTCATGTGAAGGACTGGACGAGCTGCGTCGTCGTTTCCCGGCATGACGGCGCATCGGTCTTCTCAAGCCTGCGTCGAGGCGTTCCAATCTACGTCTAGTTCGACGCGTCGGCCTCGGAGGCGGTTGCTGCGTCGTAGATCAGGTCGTCCGAGCCGTGGTAGCGGTAAACACGCTGTCCGCTGGGCAGAGTCACCCACCCCGCCTGTCCGTGATCGGCGTCCGGATCGAAACTACGGTCGTTGGTCATTCCACACTCTCATTCTCCGCAGGCGGGCGCACCACAGTCACCTTGCTCTTGACGACAATCGGGGCATCCGCAGGCCCCTGCAAATGCTCATCGATCCACATGGGTAGATGCCGCTTCTGCGATGGATACCAATGCCGACGCCAATGCCCCCGAACGACGTGGCGGTGCGAGAGCTTCCCAGATCCTTCCGACGATGAAGCACTGGACGCCGACCGCGGCTGCCGGTACGACAAATACGTCACCTCCCGCATCCGCTTCACCACGCCGTCGTTGTCTCGCATGCGCGCCGACTGCTGGCGGGTGGACTCCACGAACTTGTCGCGTCGCAGCATGTTCACCATCGAGAAGAACGTTCGCGCAACGTAATCCAGGTCATTCATGGCGGTCACGGAATGCGCAGGTTCGTCGGGACCGACGTCCGTGAAACCCGCGCCTCCGGATCGGTTCGGTGCACTGGGCGCGGTATCGGACTCCGCTGGGCTGAGCTGGACCTCGGCGAAAGGAAACAACGGTAGGTAGTCGTTGACGACGCGGTACAACCGGTTTCCGTCAGTAGGAAGTGCCCCGTCGGCCCGCGCCAACCACCACCGCAAAGCAGGAACGGTAAGCATGGCTATCAGGAGGACGTCGGTTCCACTTTCACTGTCGCGACCTGTCTCGTTCCACACCAGGACGCGCCCGTGGTCGGGCACTCCGTCTGCTGGAGCGAGATAGAGAACTCCTCTGCTCGAGGGAAGATCTGCCACGGTCACAGCAACGTCGTGGTCTCGATCGGCACTCTGGCCGGCCTCGATCAACGCAGTCATCTCCGGCGTCGCATAGTAGGCATATCGGTCCGCCGTCGACGCGCGCAGTAAGGAAGTGGCTGTAGTAGAGCATCTGGAACCTACGGAAGGGCTGCAGGCCGACATCGTGCGATTCCGGTTCGTCATCGAGCCAGAAGGGCAAGTGCTTGTGGGGCTCCCGCGCGACAGCTTCGACCGGCAGCTTCGTCAGCCGGGACAACCTGTGGAGCATCTCGCCTACGTTGGTCGGGTCGGACCGAAACCGGATGACGTCGTAGCCGCCCTTCAGGAATTTTCCCAGGTAGGTCTCCACCGGCCAGGCTGCGGCCTCGATGGCCTCGAGCACCAGCGGCCACCGCGCGGCGGTGACCTTTGCTTCCAGGACCTCGGCGGCTTGACGGCGGATACGCATGTCGACCCAAAATTGTTGCCCTGGAACGAACTCACCGTCGAATCCATCTCGGCGAACCCGAGTGTCCTTCGCACTCCGGGGCTTCTGCCCTCTTCTGTCCGATCGCCGCGCCATACCTTTTCCTACCCAATCCTTTCCGCTTACCGCTTGATCGCACAGACCATCGAACCTGCGACCGTCGAAACGAACTTCATCATGCCCGATTTCGGCCGCGCGAGGTATGAGCACCACGGAGTCGGCGACGTAGAGGCACAGGCCGCCGGTGCGCATCGAGCCGCGCACGCAGGTGCTTCGAGCGTGAGTTCAGAGATGGCTGGGGTGGTCGACCGACATCGCGCGGGTGCGCGCTCCTCTGCCGGTGATTTCACGTGATTGTCGGCGTGGACGACTCGTTGTGAACGAACACCGAGTTTCCGCCAGCATGCTTCGCGGCGTACATCGCGATATCGGCTCTTTCCAGCGCCTGCTCCAGGCCGGTGGTTGGTGAGCCTGATCCAGGGTGGTGAGTGACACCGATACTCACCGTCGCACTCAGGTCCGCTTGAGCCGCACACCATTGTCGCAGTGCATCGGCCTGGTCGGCTGCCTGCGCGAGTTCGGTGAACGTGACTACTGCGAATTCCTCTCCCCCGGTGCGCGCGGTGATGGACGGCGGCAGAAAGGTGCTGTGTATGGCATCGGCTGTACGTCGGAGAACGACGTCTCCGTGTGCGTGGCCGAACCGGTCGTTGACCAGCTTGAATTCGTCCAGGTCGATCACCATCACCGTGGCCGGACGACGATGGGCCCGATGCTCGACGATCGCCGCGTCGAAGCCGCGCCGGTTCCGCAAGCCGGTCAGCGGGTCGTAGAACGCTGTCGCCGCGTCACGGCGTAACAGCAACAACAGTGCATGCGTCAGGATGGGCGCGGAGAACAGAACGAGGGTCAGCACGAGCAGGTAGATGCATGCGAGGACCACGTCTGCTTCGGGCATCACGATCGCTCGAATGAAGAGTGAGACGACGGTAGCCAAGGCCTATACTTGATGTGCCAGAAAGAGTTTGGGGCTGTGGAACGCGGCGATGTAGCTGCCGATAACGCCGAACGCCGACGCGCAGGCAAGCGCGACGAACGGATCGGTAAGCAGCAACAATGCCATGGCAGCGGACAGTTCCAAGAACCCGACGAACACCCGAGAAACCGTCTCACCGGGAAATGGTCCGCACATCCACCAAGCACCGAGGACAGCCAAGCAACCGGCGAGGACATATGCAAATAGCTGTCCATAGACTGCGACGATGCCTGCAGGGGTGTGTACACCGAGGATGCACAGTGCGGCGTAGAGCCAACACCACGCGCCTACCGCGATATGGGCGTGGCGCAAAAGGGGATTGGTGCGGTGATACGCCGTCGTCCACGCATAGTCTGCGGGGTGGGACCACCATCGAAGGAGCAGGCTCATGTGTGGGCGTGACCCTTTGGTCGGAAGCCGGGATGTCACTGCGGCCCGATACACCGGTGTCGGGCCGACCCCACGTCCTGCAGTGACAGATCGCATTCTGCCAGAGACCTGGGCGTTCGGGACGAACAGCACTGACGAGCTCGCAGAGTGAAACGGCGCGCGCTCGTGAGCCACGCTGCCGCCTCGCTTCTACGCGACCACCCGGGAGTCGGGGGCCACCGTCGGGGTCAGCCTGACGAACATTTCGACGCAGAGCTCCCGTCCCCTGCTGGCGTGGTCGGCTTCGGCCTCGCTCCGGGCGTTGATCGCGGCGGCTCCGAGATCTCCGGCCACGCGGTAGAGGAACGAGGTCAAGAGTGCGAGGGTGCGTGGAGCGGTGGATGTGTCGATGGGTGTCTCTCCTTGCTTAATAGCGGCATCTGAGCTCGATCGACTTCCAGGTCTGCGTGTAGGGCGGATACCGTTCATGGGCTGTAGCCCCAGGTATGGAATCTGGTTGCGGTGCAGTCCGTGCAGTAGTTTTCGTCGGTGTCGTGACTCCGCTCGGGCTGAGCCCCGAGCGCGTGGTCGGCGGGGCGTCTGTCGACGATCGGTAGACCGCATCCGGTGCAGCAGATGCCCGACCACCGTGCGCTTTCGATTCGGTCGGCGTGCACGATTACCTTCCCGATCATGACGGCTACAACTGCCGAGACCACCAGTGCCCCAACGCTAATCGACACAATTGGGATTGTCATATGCATCTATTCCGGCTTCTCGTCGGTGGCGGTTGCTCCGTCGATGGGTCCGGTCTGGGGGTCTTCGGCTTGGACGGTGCGAAAAGTCGGCGCGCGGCATGATGTCTGGATGAAATCGCCATGGTGTGCGGCGTTCTCGTCGGTGTGGTGGCGGTGAGGCTTTTTCGGTGGGCATATCTGTTTGTTCCTTTCGGTGATGGTCAGTCCGTGTCGATATCTTCGAGTTGCACGACGAGCCTTTCCCCGACGCTCTGACCTGGTCGCTCGTAGGGGACGATGTGCGAGTTGACGACTCGGTAGCGGGTGCCCCGTGGGAGGAGGTGGCTCGTGTCGTCGCCCTTGTCCGATGCTCCGAGGTACAGCCCTCGTGTTGTTTGGATCTCGAATACGGCGTCCGTCGGATGGCTGTGTGCGTCGAGTTCGTGGATCGAGTGGCGAGCGCCGGTGAAGCGGTCGAAGGCTATGACCGAGCCGGGTGAGAGGGTCTCGGGTAGCTCGGATGGATGGATGACGGCGTGGGGCAAGCTCACGACGGTGTAGACCAGATGTCCACGTCCGGACTCACGCTCGTATCGCTGGATTGCGCGGTCGACTCTCTGGATGTGGCGGCGCTGGTCGTCGTCGAGCCGAACTGCATCACCGTTGACATCGGACAATGCGTCGTTGGTGCGTTTCCAATTGTCTGGATCTCCGATCAGTGTGCTCATCGCACGGTGCTGGGCGCGGGGAACGCTCTGCTCCACAGTCCTTTTGGTGGCTGATCGCGCATTGCGCTGGCGTGCGCTGAGGCTTCGGCGGAGTTCGATCGCGGCCGGCAGCGAACGTCGTTTTCGTTCGTTCATGATCGGCGCGGCGGTGTTGCGGGGGAAGGCGCGTTCGAGGTCGCGACGCGCGCGTGTCAGACCGGGCAGTCCTTCGATGTCGGTATCGAGGCCGCGGGCATGCTCGCGATTCGCGGCTCGGTCGGCGAAGGATGCGTGAGGGAGCACCACCCCTTGCTTCTTCTCCAGCTCTCCGCTGGATCCGCGATCGGGGTCGAACGCGCCCCCGTCTGGGGTGACGCGGTTGCGACTACGGCGCGCGGAGGACATCGGACCTCGCCCGGAGGGGGTCTTGCGGTCCCGGCTGCAGAGTCGGTACTGCGGCCCCGCGGGGGGCGGTACCGACTCGACCTGCAGCGCCGCCGAAGTATTCGACGGCGCTGCAGCAAGTGCACGCTCGGCGGACGCCGCCGCCGAGCAGTGCGACAGCTTGGGTCATCGTCCTGGCCGGCCGGGCAAGTCGGTTGCGGTTCCTATCGTCCATGCGACATCGACGACGTCGGACAGGGTCCGGCTCAGGTGGCCACAACTGGTGCATTCGCCGGGCAGTTTCTGTGAAATCAGATCGAAGAAGTGCTCGTCGCACGCGAGGTGGGCCATGAGCTGTCCGCCGGCGCAGCAATCCTTCATGGCCACCGCCCACCGTGCGCCCCGCGGTCCTGCTCCCCCGTCCCGGGGTTCCAGCGCGCAGACGTCGCATGCAAGCTCGATATGGGTGATGGCGTCGGTTCGTTCGGTGCTCATCGCACGGCCCCCTCTGGTTGTCGACGGGATGTCATGTCAGCTCGCCATGGCGTCGTGTTCGCTGTGCTCGTTCTGGTGGCGCTCGGATGCCGGCCCGTCGTGGTTCTGCTGTCCGCTCTCGTGCCCGTGGGGGTCGCCGCCGGTGGCGTCGGTTTCTGCCGGCGGGGTCTGCGTGGGTTCTTTCTTGCTGGTGGCAGGTTTTGCGGCTCCCTTCAGTGATGGACGGACGTAGCCGCCCTTCTTCAGTTGGGCGGTGGTGAAGCCTGCAGCTTTGGCGGCGTCGTAGGCCGCGATGAATTCGGCGGTCGAGTCGACGTGTTCTGCCTGGGCTTTGGCGACTGCTTCGGCCTTCTGTCGGCTGTTCTCGGCTGCTTCGACGAGGTTGCGCATTGCGGTGAACTGCGGGCCGAGGATCTCGCGGGTGGTTGCATCGGCCTGGTCGGCGGTCTTGGGCATGATTTCCTTCTTTCGTGTTGTGTGCGAGGGACTTTCATTTCCTCTTGGGGAGGAGATTTGTGTGGCCGATCGTGTGGTCAGTTCGCCGGTTCGGTCTCGCCCGCAGGGGTCGCAGCGGTGTTGTCGAGGCCGCAGAGTTGCGTGGCCGCGGCGGCATCGCCGCGGGTGATGGGCAAGGCGTATGTCTGCGCCACGCGAAGGTATTTCGCCGCGAATGCACATGCGAGGTCGTCGTTGTTCGGATGCCACTGAGAAAGCCCACGTTGGGCTCGGTGTTCGACTGCCTGCGCGCTGGCGACGATGATGTTGTTGTGGACGTCGCTGACGAATCGTTGCTGCTGTTCGGGTGCCCATGCAGCCGCGCCCAACGCCCACGCCGCGTCCAACGGGTAGACGTAATCGATTGCTGCAGCATCTTTTTCGGATGCTGCATCGAATTCGACGGTGACACCGGTGTATGGATCGTTCAACACGCCCTGTGCCACAACGCAATTTTCCGTTCCGACAGCGAATGTGACGTCGTCGAGCTCCGCTGCCAATGCGATGTTCTTGGTGTCGCATCCGTGATCGCTGCCTGGCGGCCGCACGAGCAGTTCCGCCGAGCGCTGACCGTCGGGCCACCTGGCCGTGCTGTCGATATCGTCGACGACGGGCAGGGCGTCGAGAAGGCTCGCAACGGTGATGACGTCGTGGAAGACCTGGGGTGGTGGTGGCGCAGTGTCGGCCTCGTGGTGATCCGTCGTGATCACCACGGCAGCCGCGGCCGCCACAGCGACCATCGCGGCTGCGGCAATGGCTGTCCATGCGGTCTGATGTGTCTTCGCCATGATGGCGATCACCTCTTCGGGAGCTGTCGAGTTCGGGGAAGAAAAGAAATCTGTGGCAGGACGACGTGCAGGGAGGAGAAGGGTCAGGACGCGACGAGGGCGAGCGCGGTGCCGAGTACGAGATACGGGCCCAGCGCGATATGCGACCGCGCAGGCTCGGATCGGATCGCTCGAAGAACTCGGGCGACGATCACTCCGACGAATGCCGTCAGGATCGAGAACACCAGCGCCGCAGGGAGAGCCGTCCAGCCGACGTAGCCGAGGACCATCGCGAGCGAGACCGTCAGGCGCGCATCACCGATACCGATTCCGCCGCGCAGAAGAACGGCAAGCGCGAAGAACACCACACCTGCTGTAGGGCCGGCGAGGAGGGCGCGGCCGACCGCGCCCCAGGTGCCGTGAACGACACCGGTGAGCAAGATCATTGCTGCAGTTCCGCTGGCGGCCAGATACGCAAGAGCGGTCGGAATCCGTTGCACGCGTTGGTCGATCCATGCAATCCAGGGCAATACGAGAGCCAAGAACACCAAAGCCGCATGCGGTGAACTCGTCGGAGTGCTGGCGGGCACAGAGACGACGCCCCACACGACGCCGGAGACGATGACGGGAACTTTCGTCCCCAGCGCCGCCTCGTCGACAGAGATCTCGACCCGTTCACACACTGCGATGACCGTGGGCCGCAGCGCGGCCGCCAGAAGTGCGCCGACGATCCCAGCCATCGCAACGATCGAGATGCGGTTGACAGCCGCAATCTCGGTTCCTGCCTGGGTGCCGGCCCAGGATGCCGACGAGGCCACGATCAAGACCCAGAGGAGGCCTGCCACCAGGGCGACAACGACACTTCTGACGTAGTCGCTACGCAGCATCAGCTTCTCGTTCACCATCAGAACGAGCGGCGTACACGGCCATCCGGGCACGGTAGCGAATCTTCTTCTTCAGCGCTGAGCCGAGATCGATTCCGAGCACGTCCGCGAGATGCTCCGTGGACCACTGCCGCCGAAGCGCGATCGAGACGATCTCTGCCTGCTCTGCAAGTGTGAGCGGCAGTCGCCATTCGCCGCACAACCGACGGTAGACGGCCGCCTCGTCGATGCCGCGGATGCCTCGGGGCGAATGCGGACGCGCTCGGGGGTCGTCGATTTCGTCGTCGTCCCAAGCAAGAGGCGTCGCCCATCCCTGCTCGCGGGCTGCGTTCCGTACATGTTCGTCCGGACCTGGTGTCATGGAGATCTGGTCGTAGACATCGTTGATGACGGACCAGACCTCACTGGGGACGACTTGATCAGACGGCAACGTCGAGAGCTTGGGGACCGACAGTCTGGTCAATTCGGACAGCGCTTGCACCGAGTAGCCCATCGCGACGAGTGCCCGGATTCGTCGCTGAGCTCCGACACCGAGTGTCATCGCCCGACCCCGGCTGGGGTGGAAGGTGACGCCGAGAATCGCTTTCGAGATGCTCGCGGTGATCTCGGTACATCTGAGGTTGGCGACCGTTTCCAGATCGCTGAGGTTGAGCTTCGTCAGGTCGAGGATCATCTGGTCGGGCATGCCGCCGAGCCGTAAGGACAGCAGATGGCGGCGGGCCGGGCCGGAGGGCACCGATGAGGTACTCCCACGGCGAGATGTTCTGTTAGATCCCGCCGTGGGAGCGGAGCGAGGCTGCGCACACGCAGCACCACTGCCGTCGCTCGTCGGACCGAAGGAACCACCCCTCGGCGTCGTCGAGCAACTCCATGAACCGGTATTCCGGTCGCGATTCATTGTATTGCTATCGGGCACTGCATCACACAGTGCGGGGGGAAGTTTATTTTGCGTACGCGAAACCACGTCGACGTCAGTCATAGTGCATCCCTTTTCAGTTGATGCGGTTGGTCAGACCGCACATCAGATGTTGGGGACACTACCTCGCGGGGGTGCATCGCGTCCAGACCGTCGGGTCGTTTTTCTTCGGTGATGAGAGCGCCGCGGTCGTACAGTCCGCCGGCCGCAACGCCGGTATAGCGATCTGCCTCGGCTCTTGTTCGGCATGCGACGAAGGCTGCGAGCGGGCAGATCTCGCATGCTTCGAGGAGATCCGCTGCAGCGAGGGTTGCTTGCCGGCGGCGTTCGAGGCGTGGGAGCCGTGACTGCAGCATCTCTGCGACGGTCACTTCACGCGGGGCCCAGTTGCTGTCTCGGACACACTGTCCGAGTGGCATCGTGAACGATTCTCTGCTCGCGATCGCGCGTAGTTCTGCGCGGCGACCACTGGTGGCTTTCGTTCTCATCCCCGGTCACCTCGGTGCAGACGAGCCTGTCGGGCTGAATAGGCGGTGCGGCCGGCGCTGATCGCGACGGCCCCGAGTGCGATGACGACAGCGAGAGCGATGATCAGTCGTCGACCGTCGAGACCGGCACCGTCCGATGCCGGGATCGCCACCATTGGGGATGCCTCACTGGCGATCAGGATGGAGTGGTCGACCATCCAGGCGATGGCTGTCGACCACCACAGGCCTGCGGATCCGAGAGCCATGGTGGCCGCGAGTGGGGCGATCCAGATTAGCGCCATCTGATCGTCGTCTGAGAGGGCTTTGCTGTTGTTGCCGTGCTGGGGCATGTGGTTGTTCCTCTTCTGATCGTGTGTGTCTCGCAGGGTGATTCAGGTGGCGAGGGCAAGAGGGCGACGAACTTGAACGGTCACATCGAGAGGAATGTCGAGCATCCCCTCGGCATCGCCGTCGCCGCGCCAGGTCAGCCCGACCATGTCGTCGCCGGAGTCGTCGCCGTAGATGTCGGGCTCGTTGTCGACGACCACCCAGATCCCGGCGTCCTCGTCGAGGAGAATCAGGTCGCCGGCCACGAGGTCGACCGGGGCGGTGTCTTCGGATTCGCCGTAGCCTTCCCAGTCGTCGACATCGACGTCCGAGTCGGAGTCGGGCACCACCTGCAGGTGCGGGCGGTCGAAGCGCACCGGCGAGGCCGGCACGAGGACGGCATGCTCCTCTTTCGGCGTCTGAGAGTCGTGCGCGGGCCCGCGAACGGCGGGGGTGTCGAGGTTGAGCATTGCCATCGGCGACGAAGCGCGACGAGCGGTCTCACTGTCCGCGCGAGTCTTTCGCCTGGCGACGGGATCGAGGTTGGGATGGTTCGCCGCGCGCGCCCACGGCGCACCGGTGACGTGATGGAAGCGGATCTCTTCTTCTCCGTCCTCGGTGCCGCCGGGATCCGGGTCGAGAATCACCAACCGCTCGTGCCGCACTTCGATAGGACGCAGGCGGTCCAGCACTGCGGCGTCCTCAGTGTCTGGCGCGGTTTTGCGGGGGTCGGGAGTGAAGTAGGTCTGAATTTCGACGGCTTGGTTGTGGTCGTTGACACTGGTCGCACGCCCACGACATCCGCGCGGGATACCGACTCCGGTGGTTGCCGATTCCCACATCATCATCGCGCCCTGCGGACTCAACCGACCCATCGATACGCGCTGGCGAAAGTTGTCTCGCATGTCTCCGCCGAAGTACTCGGCATCGGGACGCTGCGTTCCCAACACCATGTGGCACTTCGCTGTGCGACCTTTTCGCCCGATCGACGCCACTTCCTGGAGGGTCTTCGGCTTGGTGGGGTCGCCCTTACCTTTGATGCTCGAGTACCAGTTGAGCAGGTTGCCTCGGAAATCGGCGTACTCGTCGATGAACAGAACGACAGGCTCGAAGTCGGCCTCGGTAGCTTCTCCGTTGACGATCAGCGAGTACCGGGTTTCCATCAGCTTCCAGAACCGATGAATTACTGCGATCTGGTGCTCCATGTGACTGGCGACGATCTGCACGTTCGGCCAGTCCTGGAACCCCAAGAACTCGACCCCTTTTCCGTCGACGACCCACACAGGCCAGCCGTGCGCGGTGAGCTGTGTCAGCAGGGTGTGAGCGGTGACGGTCTTTCCGGTTCCGGATGCGCCGACGAGCATGAAGTGCGGGTCGATCGCCGGCCGCCACACCATGGGGTTGCCGTCCTCGTCTTCGCCGTACGAAATCGCGACCGAGTCGTAGTCGGAGTGCGCCAGGTCGCTGAGGTCGACAGCGGACTTTTCGTCGACGAGACCGGCCGGGTTGTAGAGCTTCTTCGGAAAGGTCGGACGCACCTCGAAACGCACCCAGTCCGTTTCGAGGTTCCAGCGAGCACGCCACCGCCCGGGCAGATTGACGCTCACCACGCGCTGCACTCGGGCCCGATAGCCCTCGGACTCGAGTCGATGTCCTACTTCGTGAGTGGCTTCGACAGCGAGTAGATCCCCGGTGCTCGAGTCCGTCTCGTGCTTGGTGATCTTTCCGGTCGGCCCCAGCAGCGCGAGAATTGTGCGCGTGGCTTTGACGAGTTCGGGCGATAGGTGCGTCTCGGAGACGGACCGAGTGTCTGGGACGAGAACGAGTCGGCGTTTGCGTGTGTTGTGCTTCTGGATCCGGTATCGGCCCCAGTTCTGCTGGGAGAGCAGTTCGACGACGCGGGGCTCCCACTGTTCGTCGAGAAGGAGCGCGGCCGACTGGTATCGGACGGTGATCCGGCCCGGGCGGCCGGGCCATTGTCCGCTCCACCGAGTCGCCGTCATTACATCGCGGGTCGGCGGTGCAGCGGTCAGCCTGCAGAGCTGCTCAATAGCCCGATCGGTCTCCTCGGCTCGGATCGTGGCTCGATAGCCGTTGTAGCTGACTGCCGCGCCCGCCCCGACGCCGAGGGCTCCCCCACCCCATGCGATCGCGGTGTCGAGGTCGAGTATCGGGCCCAGTGCTGCCGACACGACTCCACCGGTCACGCAGAGCACGCAGTTGCGGATCCACGGATTGTTTCGGGGCTCAAGCGAGGGTGCATCACGCAGCGACCGGTATCCGTCGAGGGGAGCCTGAGTCGGACTAGGTAGCGCGCACATCACGCATCCCGGGTAATCGTGATCAGGAATTCCTCACCGGAAGTCCGACGCATCGTCGCGGTCAGTGCAACGCTGCGGCGACCGACTTCGTTGTTGAGATGGGACGGGTTGTAGTCGAGGGTGAAACCGCACGCGGCATTGGCCCGGCAACGGACTGCGCGGACCGCCGCATCGACGAGCCTGATCAATCGCTCGTCCTCGGAATCGACGAGCAGGTTGCTCGAATCCCACTCGACGACGAGTGACCAGACCTCGTCGGTGGTTGCGATGGTCACGATCCGGTCCGCGGGATCGTTGAGCTTGAACGTCTCGATGCGAGCGAAGTTGGGTAGCGCTCCCCGATCGATGACAGAGCTGAGGGGGCCGGACGTGGATCGGCTGCTTCTCGACCGTGCCCTCGCTACGTGTAGTCGTGTCGGTGCGCTCATGGGACTCCCTGTCTCGTCGTGCCTTCTCGAGAACAGGTAGATCCAGATGGGCCGACTTCTGTGACAGCTGCGGGGAATCTTTTTCCGAACAACCCTTCATCTCGCGCAGCAGCGCATGCGTTCATTGCCTCATCAGTGGCGCACCGATCGGTCACCGGTGGTCTATCGGTGATGGTGCGGCCGGGGACCGGCACGTCGAGTCCCGTGTTGCGACCGACCGTCCCAGGAGTAGCTATGTGCGCTCGACACCCCTTGACATGGGGGGTACGCTGCAAACGGCGAAGCGAAGCGAGCAAGGCTTGCAGCGACCTTCCCACATCCGGGGCATATAACCCCCGATTTGCTTCAGCATCGGTGCCTCATCAACGGCTCATTGGATGTCGTTCGATTCCCCTCTCACGCACCCTTGAGCAGAGTTCTTCCATCAACTGCCGCGCCGGCATGACCGCCACGAGATTCGATATGCACAGGCTGCCTGAGGGTCTGGTCTTTGCATCGAGGATCTGCGAGTCAGGCGTCGACGCATTCCGTTGCCAGGGAGCGCGGGAGGGTCATGAGCGACGGTGACCGGGCACGGACACATCGATCGTGAGGCGTGGTCCCTGCCCAGGGCAGTCGGTTCAGCGGCCGGCGGCCATTCGTAGTCGGGACCGGCGAGACGTCAGAAGTCGAGCGTGTCCACACTCCACCCGGCTGCGGTCAGCACTGCCGATACCCACACGGTCGTGGTGGAGTCGACGGGGACCGTGGCGTCCGAGGTGACGGCCGATTGCGTTATCTCCGCGACTCGATAGATTCGCTCGGCGGTATCTGCCGGGCATCCGGAGCAGCCGATCGAGACGGTCGCGGTGATTTCGGCGTCTTCTTCCTTCCACTGTTCCCACTGGGCACCTGGGCCGCGCTCGGTCGTTGCAGGGGTGGAAAGTTGAGCCGCGAGGTTGTCGGTGAACCATCGGCGGGCGCGCAGAAAAGCATCGGTCGAGCTCGTGTCGGTGCTGGGGTACCAGGTGAACGAGGTCGTCAATGCTTGTCGGATTACGGTCTCCGCGGCGGCGGCATCGCTGTTGATCGGAGCGGGGATCTCGGTTGTCTCGAACGGCTGTGGGGTGATCTCGGGTAGTGCAGGCGCGATCGGCCCGCTCGTTGTCTCCGGTATCGAAGCAGGCTCATCGGGGTCGGGTGAGCTGCAGGACCAGGCGATGGCCACCACGGCTACAACGGCGACGAGTACGGCTATAAGGCGTCGGCCGACAATGGACATCAGATCCTCCGAGCTTTCATTCCAGCCATGAGCGGAGCCTGCTTGACGACGTCTCCTGTGGTGGGGGCATGGATCATCTGGCCGCCACCGATATAGATGCCGACGTGCCCTGGGCCGTTCGCCTCGAACGATCCGAACACGAGATCACCGGGCATCGCTTGATCGATCGGGATCTCCGAGCCCACTCCCCACTGGGCCTCGGATGTGCGGGGCAGGGTGATGTTCTTGCCCGAAAAGTAGGCGAAACTCGTCAGGCCCGAGCAGTCGAATCCCCCTCGGGAGGGACCGTTGATATCTCCGCCGCCCCAAACGTAGGGGGTTCCGAGGTACTGGCGTGCGGCCTCGACGACATTGTCTCCGTCAGCGCCGGTCGGCACGAAGCGGCCTATGGAACCTTCGGATGTGTACTGCGCTTGTCCGGCCAGAATCTTCGCCACATAGGGCTGTGTTTGCGTGGTGTAGTCACCGCCGGACGGCATTCCGCCGGCGGCGAGCACTGCGCCGGGGCCCGCGTTGTAGGCGGCAATGGTCAGTGCCGTCGGGTCACCCTTGACTTTTCCTGCTGCGATGGCGGCGGTGATATCGCCGTTGATGGCGCACATGAAGTGGGCTTGCGAGATAACAGCGTCGCCGATTGAGTTCGGATCGGCCCGGCCGTCTCCGTCGTAATCCTTGCCCCACGTCGCCCATGTACCGGGCATGAATTGTGCCGGTCCCATCGCGCCGGTGCTCGATACCGGAGCGTTGGGACCGTAGCGGAACCCGTTCTCTGCAGAGAGCTGAGAAGCGATCAGAGGAGCACTCACGCCCGGGCACACAGCCCCTGCTTTGCGAATCCACGGCTCGAACTCCGGCGGCGCGGACCCGGTTCGGAGATCTCCGCCGGCCGTGCCGAAGCCACAATCGACAGCAGTGCCGACGCCGGTCGGTGAACCAGCACCGGCCGATTGCGGGCTCCCTGCCTGACCGAGTTTGATCATCGGGTCGATAGCCGTACCGCCCTGCAGACGGCCACCTTCCCAGTACTCGAAGTGCAGATGTGGGCCGGTGGAACCGCCGGCATTGCCGATGTCGGCAATATGGTCGCCGACCTTGACCTGTTGTCCCTCTTTGACGAGGACACCGTTGGGGTACATATGCCCGTACACGGTGGAGACCGGTTTTCCGTCGACGATCGAGTCGAGAACGATCCACATTCCGAAGCCTTGAGCGGGCTCAGCTTTGACGACAGTGCCGTCGAGGGCCGCGTAGATCGGGGTACCGATCGGGCCTGCGAAGTCGACACCTCGGTGCATCGTCCCCCACCGCTGCCCGAAGGGGGACGTCATCGTGGTCGTGCCATCGCGGGTCGGCTTACCGATCGGACCGGACGGTGTCAACGGCGACGAGTCATCTCCACCGGCACCGGACGAGACCGTGGGAGCGCAGCCGCTCGAACCCGACGACGTGACGATCACGATGACCACCAACGGAACGAGAACAACTACACCGAGAGCGGCGATCCCGGCCGCCAGAGCGAGCTTCCACCATCGACGTGGCGTTTTCGAGTCCGGCGACACCACCGTCTCAGGTGGGGCCACCAAAGTCATCGCCGCGCACCTGACGCAGCTCGATGGAGGATCTCCGTCGGATTCGTAGTGGAACCTGGTTCGACGGTCGGTCGTGCACGGCGCGGAGCACTCGCCGGCCGCGAGGGCCGGGCGGGAAGCAGTAGCGGTGACCCCTCATCGGTGGAGTACTCGCGGAACCGTCCGCCTCCGGGGCCGGTCACTGTGGCACGGCTGACCCGAACGTCTCGGCTTCCAGGAGTCGACAGCGCGGGAGCGGTGGCCACCGGACGCTTGATACCGGGCGCGTTCGTTGCCCTGTCGGCTTGAGAGCTGCGGGCCGATCGGTCCCCGGCGGAGCTGGGAGCCGGAGTGTGGGATTGACCGGACCCGACGACGGACTGCGTCGGGGGAAGGTCGATGTTGACCGGCTTTTGAAGCCGGGGATGGGTTTTGGCTGCCTTGGGCGTGCTGACGCCGGCGGCCTCGGCGGCTTTGGCGTCGCTCCGTCGACCGACGACTTTCTTGACACCGGCCGTTGCGATTTTTCCGGCCGAGTAGACCACGGCAGCAGTCCCCAGCGTCGCTGCACTGCTAGCGGCTGCTGTCCCGTCGACGAGAGCTTTACTGGCTTTGGCGGTTCGGGCCGTCGCGTGGCTGGCTGTCTTGGCCAGTCCCTTTCCGCCCTGATAAGCCTGGCGGGCAACCTGCCCGGCATAGGCAGCTTGTGCGAGTGGACTTGTGGGGGTCTTGGTCGATATCGCGGTCGGTGCCGCTCCTGGTCTACTTCCGAGCTTGCGCGCGAGGGCGTCTGAGGCTTTCCGTAGGCCTTTCACTGCGCGGCGGTAGAGAATGATGCCCGCGATCAGAACGATGTCGGTCAGGATGAACTTCATCATCAGCGGAGAGTCACCGTCTCCTCTGAACAGCTGTCCGATCACGATCATGTACCCGACGAGAAACACCACCGCGAAGATGACGATGACCATCGACATCAGCACCGCGGCGAGGGTCTTCCACAATGCTCCGCGGCCGGCTCCGGGCAGGATTCCGATGACGGTCACCACGATTCCCTTGACCGCCGATGCGAGGGCGGTGAGGACCGCAAGGATGAGGGTGAACGCCAGAACCGTGGCGAAGCCGAGCAGGATGACACCGGCCAGCAGCATCGCGATTCCAGACCCGACCTGTCCCGGTCCGGGGTGATCGGCGAAGTCCTTCATCTGTTTTGCGCCCTCACCACCGCAGCCTTTGATGTTGTCTTTGAGGGTGTCTCGGGTGTTGCCGTCTGCTTTTTCGTGGCCGGCGTCCCAGGCTTGGGTGCAACGTTCTCCGTCGGGCGAGCCATCGATGACGCGGCCGAAGTTGAGCAGTTGGGTGGGCTGCCTGATGAACGTGTCGGCCATCTGCTCCGAGATCTGGTCGATGAGTTCGTCAGAACTCGACGTCGTGTCTCCTTCGTTGGCCAGTCCCGCCGCGAGCTGCACTCCGGCGTCGCGGGCCTGCATGATCAGGCCGTCTTGTCCTGCGACTCGTTCGACTGGATTGGAGAGGATCCCGACTGCCGCAGCAGCGATCGCTGCTGCCATCAGGAGCTCGTAGACTCCCGTCGACCACCGGCCGCGAATGACCCACCATGCTCCGATGCCGGCGGCAGCAGTGAGAAGTAGCCCCGTGAGTTGAAATTGGTCGGTGACCGTTTGCATCGCATCGCCGATCGAACGGAACGGCGCAGTCAACAGCTCGAGCCACTCGAACCGCAGAGCGTAGGTGACGAACCAAATCGCGAAGCCGGTCACCCCGCGGTACACCTCGTACTCGAGCATGATGAAGGTGGAGAACACGGTGTACATCGGGTGCCCGACCGAGCCTTCGTCGATGGACATGAAGTAGTCCCAGACCAGAATTCCGTGAGAGTCACGGACTTCCATCCAGCTGAATGTGCTGTTGGTGGGCAGGGTTTCACCCGGGTCGGCATGAGCCGGTGACGCCAGGGCGATCGCCAGCAGACCGATCATGTGCCAGACAGCGACACCTGTGACGATCGCGCGGCGGATTCGAGATGCCACTACCCACTTGACGACCGGGCCGAGCAAACGAGCGAGAACACTGCACCACGACCGCGGGATCCACGACCACAGCACGAGCTTGAGAACCGTCTTGACGCCGCCGCCAATCGAACCGGGCCGGCGCACAACCCGTTTCGACATCACCATGTCGCCAACTCCGCAGCGCGCTCCGTAGTCGATTCTTTCGGAGTCGTACTCGCCGCTTGATATCTCGCTTCCGATGCCGGAAGCAAAACCTTGATGCGGCCGACGTTGCCGGCAGGATCGCGCATGTAGCCCTCTCCGCGGCGATGCGGTGCGACGTATCCGTCTTTGCCTTCGACGGGCGACGTGTTCTCCATCAGCTCCTTGAGCAGGTCGACATCGTTCTCCCCGACGCCCAGCCATTTCAACGACTTCTGCGCTAGCCGTCGATCCGTTTGCCGGAACACGAGCCGGGTGGGGATGAGCCCTCGCAGCGTCTCGGAGCCGAAGTCCGCTTCGGGGTCGTGCGATCCGAGCATCACCGCGGCATCGTGTTTACGGCCGTCTCGAATGAAGTCGATGATGATCTCGACACCTTCGCTCGAGCGCGTCAGGTGATGGCATTCGTCGAGCAGGAAAACCGCGAGGGTGTTGGGGTCCGCGAAGCAAATGCCGCGGGCGATCTGCGCGATGAGGGTGTACATCATTCGCCCTACCCGCTTCTGGAGCGACATCTGCTTGAACAGATGCTCGTTCTCCACTTCTCGCTCCGAGGGCAATTCCAGTGTGTGAGTGCGGAAGACGATGGCTCCTGCACGTGGATTGAACGGCTCCAGGTCCGGCCGAAACAGCGCTGCTGCATAGGATTTGGTCGCGTAGACCTTCAACTTTCCGGCAAGCTCGGCAGCTCCGTCGAGGGTGCAGTCCTTCTCGAGGTGCGAAACCAGGCCTGGGGTAGTGAAATTGCCGAAGCGAGCGCGGTATTCCGGCTCGAGCACTTGAGACAGCAGTACCCCCAAGCGGTCGTCGGGCTGAAGTTGCAACAGCGGCAACAGAATAGACACCGCAACTTCCCCTCCTCGTGCGGGCGAGAACAGCCGAAGAGGGTCCATCGTGACGTCCGGTGCTGCGGTATCGACGACCACCGCGTCGGTGATCGCTTCGGCCCACAGTGCGTATTCGCCCAGAGGGGTCCGGTCGACCACGATGACTTGGCCGCCGCGGTCGACGACCTGGTTACCGGTTGTTTTCAAGTAGCCGGACTTGCCCGATCCCAAGTTGCCACACACTCCCACCGAACCCGAAACGTCACGTGACGCTTTCTTGGCGATGTCGTGGTGCACGACGCCAGTGCGGGCCGAGGAAATGTTGAGTGCGATCAGCGGGCCGTCCCCGTCGCCGAGATCGTTGCGGGTGACCGGTACGTACGCGGCAAAGTGTTCGGACGCGGTGATCTGCGCGAACTCGTTGCAGATCGCCGGCGTCGGCACGCCGGGTGTCATCGCCCAGAACAGCTCCTCCTGAAATCCGATCGGTGCCTGCAACCTGTATGTCGAACCCTCGAACTCCTTCGCCAGCTCCCGCTGATATGCGATGGCCGTCTCTTCGTCCGCGGCCGCGACACAGAAGATGGTGGTCGATTGCACTTCCATCTCCATCGCGTCCGCCTCCAGGAGCGCGTTGTACTCCGCGAGGGCGACGGCAGCATCGTCGAGGACACTGCCGGTGCTCAATTCGTCTTCTCGCTGGGTGTATTGGTCGTTCATCTGCACCAGGGCACGACGGTTCTTCTTCAGTACCTCTGAAGCAGCGGAGTTCTTGAACCGGATCGCCCAGTCGACATCGACGCCGCCGAGGTTGTCCGCGAGTGTCAGATACTCCGAGCCTGGAAACAACGTGCCGCCCGAAGGAGTGGCGGCGAGCACCAGGAAGCACTGATAGCTGGCCGGCGGTGGCGTTACCTCCCAGGGCTGGTCGACTTTGAGCACACGCGACAAGGTCGGTGCCTTAGCCCGCCAGCCCGATTCGGGGCGATCGCTTTGAGCCCCTTCGTCGAGCCGCGCGGCAGTGAAGGATCCTCGGGCAGTACCTGCCGGATGCTCCATGGCGGTGGGCATGTCGGTATCGAGGCCGAGGCCACGCTGCAGAGCATGTTGGTGCAGCCACACCATCTGGGAGGGGGTTGCTGGGGTCGCGTCGTAGAAAGCTGGGATGGCCGCCGCGATCTGCGCGGCCTGAGCTGCGCGGCGTTCTCTCTCCTCGACGGGAATCGACGAGGGCGGCATCCCCATAAGATCGGCCACCGAGGACCATGCGGCGGACGTTGCCGACTTGATGGTGTCGCCGAAGCCGTGGTTGGCCAGGGGGATGGAGAGCCAGTAGACGCGCTGGCCGGGTCGGATCTCTTCCAGGCGGTCGATCGTGGCGTCGCATTCATCCGCCCACGCGGGGTGAAGATCGAGATCGACACCTCGTTCCATGCGCTCGACGATGGTCATCGGGTCCAGACTGACCGCGACACTGAGCAGGAGGGATTCACCGGGAAGGGCGCGCAGAAGCATCTTGTGCATCGCCCGCGCGGTCTGCCGGTCCTCGATCGGTCGGTACCCGTATGGGATTCCGGTCAGGACGTAGTCCGCCCAGACGACCCCGGAGCGGGTCCAACGCAAGTTCGAGGTGACTAGCCTGTTCGGTTGCTGCATTACGCCTTCTCTCGGGTCGGGGTGGGGGCCGCTGCAGCCATGGCAAGCAGCTGCTGAACGCTGCTCGCCGGTGCCAGGTTGGCGACGTCGAGCGCTTCCGCCAGGGCTGGACTCTGCGTGCGCTGGCGTTCGTCGTCCGCTCGCGGCCGGGCCGGCGCAGGTACGGTCTTTCGCTCCGGTCGCGGCTGGGTCAGGGGTCTGAATGCTGGCGCGGCCGGTACTGCGTTGTCGTCGAGCTCCACCGGTGCCGCGGCATTCTCGGCTCGATCGCGGGGTGCCCTGGCGGCTATTGGTTCGCCGATAGCACCGCCGTCGATTGACGGGGTGTCGAGGATGATCACCGACCCCAGTACCGCGTGAGGGCGTTTGATCCGGATCGGCTCACCATTGATCTTCGATGGCGACATGGCCCCGGTAGCCGCCCGTCCGACACCCCGGACTACTGAGATCGGATTCCGTGCCCCCTGCGGCAGCCTCCCCAACACCCACAGGGTGCCGCCGGTGATGCCGAGGAAGATGGCACCGTTGGTGATGACACTGCCCTGCGCCCACAGCGACTGGGTCAGCCACAGCAGGCCGCCTGCGATACCCGCGCCCACGAACTGGGTCAGGGTGTAGGGGCCGCCGGGGATCTTTCGGCCGTCTGGCGCTTTGCCGATCAGCTGCGGAAAATTCCGCGCCTTGGTGAACATCTTGACCACGCTTTGCGAGGAGGCCTGCTGTTCGGTCATGGTCGGTCACACTCCTGCGGGTCCGTTAAGTCGAGGTGTTCGTGGGTGGCCGAGCAGTGTCAGATGAACGCCGAGATCGGATCGGGCACCACAACGACCTCGCTGCTCTGTGACGAGGCGGAGCCGGGAAGCTCGTCGCCGACACTGTCTTTGACGGCGGTCATGTTCCACGTCACCCAGATCAATGCCCCGCCGACCACGATCGTCACCAGCGTTTTGGCAATGGCGAATTGACTTTTGAAAGCAATGGCGGCGACAAACCCGACGACTCCGACAGCTACGACGGCGCGAACGAGGTCCTGCACCTCCGTGGTTTTCTGGTTTGCCCATTCGATGATTCCTACGGCGACGACGGTCGACGACGGATCGGCCAGGATCGAGGTAATGGTCATTGTTCGTACCTTTCGGATAGAGAGAACAGAGCGTCAGTTCGGTTGAGCCGGCGCTGCGGGAACGGCGGCGGTAGTGCTGGCACCAGTCGAGGTTGGCCCCGCAATGGTTGAGGTTGCTGCGCTGGCACCGGTCGAGTTCGCGAGCAACGGCATCGGGTCGAGCGCGGACACCTCCCACCGGCCGCCCCGAGCGATCGCGGTCAGCGGATATTGCACGGTCGAGGTCTGCGCTCGATCCGTCGCTGTGACGGTCGCGGTGGCGAGCACCCGTACCGTCGCGCCGTCTGCCGGCGCTCCGGACGCGCCCGCCGAGAAGTCGGTGTCCGAGACAAGGTCGGTGATCTGGACACTGGTGTACGGCGCAGGGGTGACGGCACGGATCGGTGCGCCGGGTGAGGTGTAGCGCGAGATTTCACCGGCACCGGCAACCATCGCCGAGAGAAACTGGCCGATCGACTGGTTGAGCGAGTGCTCGAGGCCGACTCGGAATCGGTAGCCGAGCGTGAGGTCACCACCGGTCGCCGGGGCCGCCACAGCAGCGGGTACCGCTGCAGCCCGCGCATCGTCTCCCACGAACACGACAGGGACCGAGAAGTATCGGCGTTCCGGCGTCGCAGCGGGGTCTGCACCGACCGGAACCACCGAGACCGACACCACGATCGCGTAGTTTTGGCCGGCAGCTTGTAGCGGTCCACCTTGCGACGTCGATCCCGTAGAACTCTGATTTCGCGTCGGTGGATCGATTGCTTTCACGCTCGCGATTCGAGGCTCGGACGCGGTATAGCTCGCCTGAGCCGGAAGCGACATTCCGTCCGTGCGGACGAAGCGCGCGAGGGCCTTCTCGTCTCCCCGCTTCGATTGCAACCACGTCAACACGAAGTCCTGCGCGAGGTCGGTCGCTGCTGCCTCACGGGCTGCGTCGATGACGGGCTGAGTGCTTGCCTTGCTCTGAATCGGAGTCGTGGACCCGACGCCGGCCAACACGAGAACCAATGCCACCACTCCGGAGCCGATCGCCGCGAACAGCCCCAATTTCGTTGCCTTGGTCGCGGTCGCTTGCTTGCCGGCCCACTGATGAAGCTCCGTGGACAGTGCTGATTCTTTCGGCTCATCCGAGCTCTTCTTGCGGAGACCGATCTTCATGAGATCTCCTCGTGCCGAGAGGGCTCGACCGAGGTGGGGGTGAAGCATTCGTCCACCAGTCGCAGGGACACTCGCCCCCGGGTCGCCATCATCCGTTCGAGCGCTGCTCGCGCCTGCTCGGCCGGTGCACCGAGCACGACCTCGCGGACCCGGCCGGCGATCTCTGCACTGAGCGGATTGTCACCGAGCTGCGCCGCGAGGCCGCGGATCTCTTCGGACACCGAGTGCACGCAAGCGGTGTCCGAGAGCAATGCGGCCGACGGATCGTGGTCGTCCATCCGGGGTCCTCCTGTCGGTAGCCCGCCATCTACGGGCTTCTGAGAACAGGTAGATCCCTTCGAGTGAGGGTCTGTGACACAGCCGGCCGAAAATTTCTCGAACTTTTTTCGCCGCCCCGCTTCAACTCGTCCGGCTGTTATCACCGCTGACGCGAAACTGCAGGTCACAGGGGTACATGGCGAATGAGTGGCGCGGCCCTTTTCCGATCCCGCCGGGCCCGACGGGTATAACAGCACAGCCGTTTCGAGGAAGAATCCGCAGCTCAGCGGATATAAGGCGCTGTTTGTGTCAGAGGCGATCGAACTTCAGTTGCCTCTTCCAGGAGCGCCCCAGTGACCTCGCCGCAGCCTTCCTCGCCTTCCTCCACACCACTCGGATACAGCACATCGCTATTTACGACGATCAACGCCGAATGGAGAACCCTCTGTGTCGACGCTCTCGCATGCCGCGAAGTCCGCACGTGGGCAGACCGACACCCCACATGGTCCGCCGCTCGCACCGTGGCCGACATCGCCGAGCTTGCCGCTCAGGACAGTGACGCCACCCTGTCCCTGCTGCTCTCCGAGCACAGTGCCGGTAGCGCCCTCGCCGGCACAGTGCTCGTCCGGCTGATGCTCCCCAAGTTGATCCGAATCCACCGTTACGCGCGGCTCGACGGCACCGATCACAGCCGCGAAGAACGCGCCTCACGCACCATCGCCGCCTTCTACGAGGTGATCACCCTGCACCGTCCCGGCGGCACTGGAATTGCCGGGGCGCTCTCGCTTCGAACGCTGGGTCTGATCACCAAAACCTGCGAATCCGCGGTGGAAACCCCCGCCGAACCCGACCAGCTACAGCAAGTGGCCGACGGATCCACTAGCCGCACAACCAACAATCCGGGTGAGGTATCAGCGCGGGAACTGCATTCGGTTCTCGCATGGGCAGTGCAGTCCAAGACCATCACTGCCGACGAGCACTCACTTCTGATCCGCGCATATCTCGTCGCCGAAGGTGCCGATCTCGCAGCGCTTGCCGCCGAGGAGGACTGCTCACCGGCAGCTCTTCGACAGCGTTTGAGCCGCGCTGTCGCGCGCGTCCGCGACGGAGTGGCAGCACGCACCGGCAGCGCTCCAGCAACCGGGAAGCGGACGTTTTTCTACACCCGATCCCACCATGAGTCCGCCTTGGCGAGCTGAAGTTCACCACCACCTCACCTACGAAGGACGCTCATCATGACCGCATCTCGTACACGCAAAAGGATTGTTGTCTGCGCAGTCGGAATCGCCGTCGCTGCCAGCATCGTCGTCATTCCCTCCGCCATTGCCGACCCACAAGCCGGTGCCCCGGCATGCCCGGACAACATCTTGGTGGCCATCCCCGGCACCACGGAAACCAACGAACAAGCCGACCCGAATGTGCCGGTCGGGATGCTCCGCAACGTCGTGGACCCACTCGACTCCGAGTTCTCATCTCAGGAACTGCAGACATACACAGTTCCCTACGTCGCGACGATCGTGAACGACAAAGCCCAGACCTACGGAACCAGCAAGAAAGAAGCGATCGACCGCGCATCGCAACATATCTCTGAGAAGGCAGCCGAATGCCCAGGCACCAAATTCGGGCTGACAGGCTTCTCTCAAGGTGCCGACGCAGCGGGAGATCTAGCCAGCAAGATTGGGAACGGCGAGGGCCCGGTGAGCGCGGATCGCATCTTCGCCGTGGGCCTGATGGCCGACCCCGGCCAGAGCCCGACAGCCGGTATTCAACTCGGAGCCAAGACAACCGGAAACGGATTCGTCGGTGCGCGCGCCGAAGGATTCGGAGCTCTCAACAACGTCACCGCCAGCGTGTGCGATCCCGACGACACCTACTGCAACACCCCCGGCGACGCCATCGCCACACAGTTCGTCGGGCAACTCGGATCGAAAATCGACGCCTCCGATCCCGCTTCCTCGGTAGCAGGAGTCGTCACCACACTGCTCGGCCTCGACGGCCAACCCCTGACCGACACGCTCGGCAAACTCAACACCGCAGTGACCACAGGCAACATGCTCACCGTGCCGCAGCTCGCACTCGACCTCGCCGGCAACGTCTCCACGCTGAGCGCAAAAGTGGCAGAAATGACCATCCCCGGAGCAGACATCGCCCCGATGGCCACTACCGTCTCGCAGCTCACGGATGCGATCCACCGCGGTGACATGTTCGCTGTACCGGGCCTGCTGGCGACCCTCACACCCCAAGTCATCACCTTCGCCAGTCAATTCAGTTCGATGATCGGCACCGTGGTTTCCAAACTGCCCATCAACGAGTACATCGCGATTGGCACCACCGCAGCGCGAATCTCCACCAACGCAGCCGCTCAGAACTATGTGGCACTACCGGCCGATCTCGGCAAACTCGTCGGCCAAGTCAACAACGCGGTCCGCAAAACCCTCCGCGCCCTGCCCCTCGACGAGTTCCCCCTCTTGAACCGGCTGGCCGACGATCTCACCCCAGGCCGCGTCCTCGACGAGGTGCTCAACTACGCCACCTCTCTCGCCACCGACTCGCACAACTCCTACGCGAGCAAGCCGATGGCCGACAACGGTCGAACCGGAGCAGACGAGCTCACCAACCTCTTCCGCACACGCATCACCAATCCCACTGCACAGATCGCTTCGTAGCCGACCCACCTCACTACGCGAACACAAGGAACCACCACGATGCTGACAGAGCTGGACGACCCCGACACTGACCCCGACATCGCTGTCCGCATCGAGCCATACGACGCTGGGGGTACCAAAACCTGGCACCCCCAGCGCGACGGCCATCTCCTCCTGGACGCCGATCCCGCGGCGTCGACGCACCTCGCACACACCCTCGCCGACACCCTCAGCGGCCACTCCCCGCACGTATGGATAATCACGGGCCCGTCCAGAACCCCTACGTTCTTGATTACCGCGGACGCGGACACCGCCCCTGACCCTGTCGACGTCATGGATTTCGTTTGGCGATTCACAACCCAACGCAAAACTCTGATCGACAACGGTCAAGCCACAACCCGCGACTTCACCCCCGCATACCTCGTCATCGACTCCCTCGAAGACGTCGTAGACACCCTCCGCCTCACCTGCCTGCGCAGTCTCCAACTACTGTCCGTCCTCGCTCACCGCGGACACCGCGCCAACGTCTACCTCGCCGCAATCACCGATCTCACCGCCCCCCGCATCTGCGAAGACCTCTGGAGAGACCTCGAAACCACGGCCCGATGACGGGGCTTCTTCTGGCAGGCAGAAAAACACTTCTACTCATAAACGAGTGTTGATTACTACGTTTGAACGCTCGACAAATCATCGCCTCCTGCAGTGTTATTGAGTTTCACTGATCACTTTGAGAGGCGAGCTATGCCATTGAAGAAATTGCGTCGCGCAGTTGCAGTGCTTGCGTTCACTGCGGCCGCCGCGGGCAGTTCAGTTGTCCTCGCCCCGGCCGCCGACGCTGTCACGGGATGCACCGTCTGGGCCGCCACTGACAATCGCGCCTACGCACAATGCTCAGGCGGGTCTGGCTACCAACGAGCAGGCGCAGCGTGCGCCTGGAACGGAATCTATGTGGGCACCGCCTACGGTCAGTGGGTGAAGGCCGGGCAGGTGTCGGTAGCCGACTGCTCCTACCCACGCAAGATCGACTTCCAGCGTGGTCGCCATGTCGTGTGGTGGGAAACAAAGTGAAGCCCAGCTGAATGACCCAGGGGACGTCGTAGGGCGTCCCACGAAGATGAGTAAAGCGCTCCGGCACCGGTGTGGTCGACACACAGCTACACCGACAGACTGGGATCCTCAACGACGCCCCAAAGCTGTTAGCAGGGACTCCCGCCCACTGCTGCGGTCGAACGCAGCGAAACAACCGGCGACAGCGTGCGCCCGATCCAGCGCCGAAGGAAATTCCGCGAGCTGCACATCCCACAATTCGCAGCACACCTCAAGACGCGGAATGTTGGTCGCGGGGATCCCATGGGCACCTGCGGTCAACGCCGCGATATCTACGGGCAGATGGTGCCAACACGACCGGACACCATGCCGGTGAAAGACCTTGCTCAAAAATGCCGCATGTATCTCCGGATCCGCACCGCCGAGCGTGTTTCCAGCCAACGCATCACTGAGCGCCGCGAGCTCCGATTCGACGGTCGACGCGTCATGCTGCGCCTTTTCCCCCAGTCGTCGGCGGTGGTAGCCGCTGAGCTGCAAAAACGTAGGATCTGCCCGTTCGAGCTGCACCGATGTCAAAGGCAGCGCGAGATCCCACACCCTCCCGGATGCACCGTCGATCGCGGCGAGCTCGAACACCTCGTGAGCCTCGAACGACGGCCCCGTGGTGTGGACGTCGACAACGACGAGCTGCCGGCCCCTCATCCCCGCAACTCCCCCTGCCACACCGAATCGATACACGGCACACCCACGCCGGCAGAATCAACATCGAACTCGGTCATCACCGCGGCGAACCTGCTCACGACGTGTCCCGCAACGTCCCCGCTTCCGTCAACGTTCACATCTCCACCGCTCTTGTCTCGCATGACCATTCATCCCCACCGAGAGGCCAAGCCCCTGTTGGCTGTCTCTGTCGATGCACATTAGCGGCAGGACCGGACACCACGAACAGCTCGAATCTCATCCGCAGGCCAACTCGTCTGTCATTCAGACGGTTGTCAGCCCTAACTACCAGTGACATCGCCCCCCAACACGAGGACCATCAGAAGCGGCCTGGTCGCAACGATCAGCTCAGCGGGTTCGCAGTTGCACCCAGTATCTTTACCCGTCGGTCTGAGTCGAGGACGACGAGTTACAGCGGGGCATGTGCCTGCTGCGACGAACACTCGTGGAGGTTCAGATGGGCGAAATGGAATGCCGACCGTTGATCCTGATCAGGGGGTTCGGCGGGGTTGATGTCGCCGATGAGCAGCGTAGTGCGTATCAGGGATACAACGACGGCACGGTCTACCCCACCAAGCGTGGTGACAATTACATCTACGAGGGGTTCCTGCTCCGCGCACTGAAATCGAAAAGGTACCGCTACACGGACGCAACGAACGTTGTGGGCTACTACGCGCAGGATGTCGACGCACCCGCCGACACGGGCGGACACCCCCCCTCGGACGTACGTGGCACCGTTGTCATCGATCCGCGCACGGCCGCGCGCGTTCTCAACGAGGCCACTTCGGGGACGATCTGGGTGTACCGATTTTACGACCTCTCACCGCGGACCCTGGCCCGATACGCTGACGGGCTGGCCCGCCTCATTTCCCTGATTCAACGATCGTCAGAACAGCACAACCAGAAGTTCGACGGCGTCGACGTCATCGCCCACAGCATGGGTGGGCTGGTTCTGCGGGAGGCCCTGATAGCGATGGGTAAAGACACGTCACAGGACCTGGTGCATCGCATCGTCACCCTCGGCACACCGCACCGCGGGATTGCGTTTCAACGCGTGCCCCGCTGGTTGCTCGATTTGCTGCCGGGCGCGCGCGACGCAAGCGACGAACTGGCCTCGTTCTCACCGTCGAGCACAAGGTTCTTGAAGGTCTTAGACGCATTTCCTGCCCGGCGGATCCTGACCGTGGTCGGCACCAACTACCGCACCTACGGCGCGAGCGGAGCTTCCATGGCGAATCGGCTGTCCACCCTGTTCGACGGAGGTTCACTCAGCACGAACCGCAGCGATGGGCTCGTCAAACAGTCCGCCGCGCAGCTTCCCGGCGCGCCCCGCACCTTCGTACACAAATGCCACGGCGGGGTGGACTCACTGGTGACGTGCAGGGAATCCTACGAGATCGCTATGCGGTTCCTGCACGGGTCGCATCACATCCAGCTCTGGCTCGACGAGGCAAATATCGAGCGGGGACAGGACTGTTTCGGAAAAAGTGAGTTCTACTTCGGGGTGACAATCAAACCGCGGTACGTGGACTTCGAGCTGTTTCACCAAAGCCCGGAGGCGGAGAACTGCTACGGCCCATTCGACCGTCCGGACCTGCTGGGCGGGCCACCCGACCTAAAGAGTGAACTCGAAAAGTCACTGGGCGATGCCGGCGATCACACCACGGGATGGGCTGGCCCGAAGCGGTTGGTCTGGGAAGGCTGGGTCGACCAAGACGACAAACCTGATCCGGACGCACTCGGACTGGTCTTCCGCCTCGACGTGTACGTCGGCGAGAGAGACAGCTACGGCGTAGGGTTCTCCGACAACGTGATCTTCCGAAAGCAGTATTACGTACAGGTGTTCCCTCGCGCTGATGGACCGGCCGTGTTCGTGCACACCGGTGAACGGTTTCTCGGCAGCAACGACCCGCAGTCCGAGGCCGAGCTGGAACTTCTCGCCGACAACACGGCCAACGGAGTGCAACAGCTGGCACGCAGCGACGCCGGTGACTGGACGTTCGACGTCGGAAGAACAGGCTCAGGGTTCAGCGGAAAGTTTCGAATCGCGATCGAGGAGGACCTCTGAAGGGACGCCCGATCCCCTCCTGTCAGGTGTATTGCCACATGGCCGGAACTCTTGCATGAAGGCCTCGGTCGCACAGAACCACGTCTGGACCGGCAGAAAACCCCTCAGCCTGTTCCACACAACAGCCCGGCGGCTTGACTCGATCGATGGGTAGTCAGCGCACCGGTATCGCCGCTCATCTCGTGTTCGGACGAGAGATCGGAAGTCTTAGAGATCGACCCATGGCAAATAAGAGCCAATGCTGCTGATTACAGAGCATTCCGGACATCGCTGGCTGGGCGTCGTCTTCTTGCGCGCATTGCATGCTTGCTGAGTCGTCAGCATCGATTACTCACACTTCCCACACTAACGCTTGTGCAGTTCGCTTTAGAGATCAACCAATCAATGTACAACAATCGATCGGGCAAACGTCTACGCCGGTGATCGGGAACGAATAGTCCGCAGATACGTGGCTCCTCTCGATGAAATCTCGTAACCAACATCCAGGCTGCGTGTCAGACCAAGGTTCTTCAGCTTGCGGACGTCGAGTTTCAGCGACTCTTTTTCTCGGCCAAGTAGAGTCGCCAATTCAGCTGCTCTGCATCCTTGGTTATCAGCGACAGCTACCAGCACTGCGGTCGTCCAAGCTCCACGCCGACTTGCCCGATCCAGACGCTCCAATGCCGACGAGATTTCACCAACCTCCAGTTCGGACAGGTCTGCGCGATCGCTCAATTCAATGCGCTCGTCGGGGCCCGTGTAGCGAACTTCGATTCGAAACACGGGGTCTAGTTCCGTACCGCGAAGAGTCGCCGAGAGTGCGGCCAGACTCTGTTCTCCTGCCGCGCGAGCGTCATCGTCCGAAATATCTTTTGTATCGACCCGATCTACACTGACAATCTCGACAACCCCGGCTTTGGTGTGAAGTTTGGTGCCTACGCGTACTCTCGGGGCGGCCCAGCGTCGGAACACACGAGTGACCTTTCCTGATGCAATTCCACGGGCGACACGATCGGTGAAAATCATTGCGACCGGACTGCGCCGACCCCGGCAAAATCCGCGAATGTACGTGCGGACCTTCCTAATACGTCGGCAACATCGGTCGTCGTCGATGCCGCGTATCCGTTCGCGATAGTCGAGAACAGACCGAGCAACGTGTCGATGTACTCGGCGTCCCAACTCAGTTCCAGGGCAAATCGTTTGAACTCTGAGTCCGACACCGCTTCGTAGCTTTCCACGCCGATACCGGTACCGGCAGTCAAAGCAGCTAACTCATGGAAGGTGAGCGAATCTGGCCCGGTCAACGCATACTCGTTGCCCGCGTGGCCGTCTACGATGAGAGCCTCGGTCACTACCGCCGCGATGTCGCGGGTATCGACGAAGCTGACCGCGGCCTGAGCAACTGGAAGCCGAAGTGTTCCAGCCCCTGCGGCGGCGATATCTTGCAAGGGCCCCTCCGTCACGTTCTGGTGGAACCAGTTCGGGCGCACGATCGTCCAGTCGAGAGACGATGCCTGCACTCGCAGTTCCAGTCGGCGCTGATCAACAGTTTCTGGCGCATGCTCCATCCCCAGAGCGGTCATGAGGACAACGCGCTTGACACTCGATCGTTCAAGTACGTCCAGGAATCTGACTGCGCCGTCGCCCAAACCGCGAACAGAACGATGGCCGTCGTCGCCGCCGGGAAGGACAATGAATACTTTGTCGATGCCGAGAAGTGCCTCCTCCCAACCGTGCGGATTCTGCCAATCGAACGGAGGGCAGGAACTGCGGCTGGCCGCCCGCGCCTCCACGTCGCGGCGGCCGAGTTCGGCGAGTACCTGCGACCCCACTTTTCCTGTCGCGCCGGTTACCAGAACTGTCACGTCTGTACCCCTAATGTAATTGCGAGCTGATCGAGAAGTACGGCCCGAAAACCGTCCATCTGCGGATACGGCTGTTGCAGCACCCGCGGAAAACAGAGGCCATCGAGCGAGGCCACCACCAAGTCGATGACGGAACTGATGTCGTGCTTTGGATGGAACACACCGTTGTCGACACCGAGTTGCAGTGTTGTTTCGAAGGGTTCCCGGTACCGTGCCTGTAGGCCAATGCTGTCGGCCCGCAGCTCGTCGTCATGCGCGGCGGCGGTCCAGAATTCCATAAGCATTCGCCATACCGGCGTTGGGGTGTTGATGCCACGATCAACCAGCAGCACCACTTGCTGCCATAGGTCCTCGGTGCTTTCACTGGCTCGACGCATCTCGGTGACCTCGCCCTCGGTCGCCGCCTGTAGAGCCTCGACGAGCATGTCTTCCCGTGATCCGAAGTAGCCTTGCAGCGTGCTGATAGCAACCCCGCTAGCATCCGCGACGTCTCGGAAGCGGGTGTTGTAATAGCCCCGCTCAGCAAGGACCTCGATTACGTTCCTGAGAACTGCTTGCCTGCGTTCGCCACCTGCACGTCGTCGCCGAGTATGAGCAAAAGTCATCGGCGAACTCTACCTCTAGCTCCCCTCATTGCCCCGGACGCGGTGCCGTCCTTGACTCCGACGCCGGCAAGGCCGAAAACCTTTCCGACGTACCGCTCATCCGACTCTTTGCCGGGCATGCGCCATTCCGGTATGCGGGTCATCCCTGGTTCGACCAGGTTGAACCCTTCGAACATGGCACGAACGGCGTCGTCGCTGCGATACCGGATGGGGTTGTCGGTCTTGGAATAGACCGCGGTGACATCTCCGGACTGTGCCGCTAAGCCTTCGGCTGTGGCATGGGAAAGCGCAAGATAGCTACCGTCGGCCAGTCGATCTCGATAGGCCGCAACCACGCCCCACGGATCGGCGGCGTCCGGAACGAACTGCAGCACTGAGAACAGCAGCACTGCCACTGGTCGCGAAAGATCCAGAACCTTGTTGGCCTCGGGGCTGTCCAGGACTGCGTCGATATCGCAGATGTCCGCGTGCAAAAATGCACATCTCGGGTCGCTGCCGAGTATTTGCCTACCGTAGACGGCTGCGGCTTCCTCACTGTCGACGTACAGAACCCGATAGTCCGGCGTCACCTCACCGACGACCTCGTGCACTGGGCCTTCGGTCGGAATGCCCGCGCCGAGATCAAGGAATTGATCTACCCCTTGCTCGGCGCAGAATCGGACCGCTCGCCTTAAGAACTGCCGATTGGCTCGCATGATCGTCGGCGTGATCGGCAACAGTGCGATGACTTCCTCTGCACGCTGACGATCCACTGTGAAGTTATGGGTGCCCCCGAGGTAATAGTCATACATACGAGCAGCACTGGCGTGGACGGGTTCGGGTGTATTCATACGGGAGCCGACCGGATCAACGAGTCGAACGGGACAGGTCGACCAGAGAGAACTGTGCGCCGAAGGGATCTCGCAAAGTCGCGACACGTCCCGCCGGGATGTCTGCGGGGCCGAACAGGACCTGCGCGCCTAGCTCGGAGGCCCGGGCAACGACCTTGTCAGTGCCAACCGAAGAATCGACGCCGAAATATGGTGTCCAAGAGGCGCTTTCTCCGTCAGATGACTTGAGCCGACCGACCGAGGTCTCACCGCCGAGTGTCCAGACTGTGTAGTCGAATGCCTCTTCTCCGATTTGATGGGTCTCGAAGCCGAACAGCGATGAATAGAATTCGTCCACCGAAGCTTCGGGTGTCAGCAATTCCGACCACACCAGCGTGTCGTCACGGCCCTGAACGAAGTCCCATCCAGCACCTGCCTCCCAAAGACCGAAAGCACCGAACGCGGTGTCCAGGCCGATCGCGACCTTGCCTGCATCACCGGCGTCGTTAGGACCGAAAACTACTTGCCCACCCAGATCGGAAACCTTTGCAGCGATGACGTCCACATCATCGACCCCGAAGTAGACATCCCACTTAGCCGATTCCTGATCGTTCAAGGGACGTATTCCGGCGACGACGGAACCGTCAACGCGCGCGTACCGGTATCCGTTAGGCCACAGCTCAGGGTCGAAGTCCCACCCGAACAGTTCACCGTAGAACTTACTTGCACCATTGGGATCAGAAACTGCCACATCCACCAAGGCCACTCCAGGCCGACCAGCTTTCGCGTTCACCGAATGCACTCCCTTACTAATAGTCAGATTCGAGTCCGCGCGTCAGGCAAACGTGCCACAAGCCCTCTCGGATGTGGCACTGGCGTGCCCTCTGAGCGATTTCCGCTCGAACTTCTCCCCACCAGTTCAGTACGATGGTACCGTATGGCTGTACCGACAAACAGTACCGTACAAGTTTCTGAAAAACTAGCCGCCGCATCGATTCAGGATCGAGACGCCATGAACTCCGCCTCCCCCCTTGCCGGCCCGCCAGAATCTCCCTCTGTATCCGATCCCGCACACCACATTCGCGAACTGGTAACCGGCTACCGACGTGCCAAGGTAACGGCCCTAGCAGTTGACCTCGGTATCGCTGATGCACTCAAGGATGGCCCTCTCCATGTCGACGAACTTGCTGTCCGGTGCCAGACCCATCCATCGGCAACCGGCCGACTACTCGAGTCGTTGCTCGAGGTTGGTTTGGTCACCCGAACTGGTGACAATTACTCGCTGACCCCCGCAGGTGAGCTGTTGCGCTGCGACGTGCCTGGGTCACTCTCTCGATGGACAACAATGTCCGCTGGAATGCAATATGCGGCGTGGGAAGGTTCCGCTCACGCCATTCGGACCGGGCTACCCGCCTTCGACGCAGTGTTCGAAACCTCGTTCTGGCAGCATCTGGCCAGCCGGCCTGATGCAGCTGCGGATTTCGACGCAGCGATGGCGGACTCGGTCACCGAATCGTGCGAGCTCATCACCCAAGACCCGGCACTACGTGGGGCGACTGTCGTCGCCGATATCGGCGGAGGTAACGGCAAACTCGCGTCGACCATGCTCGACACCCATCCTCATCTGAGTGTTCTTGTGGTCGACCTACCCGGGGTCGTCGAGCGCGCAGCACGTGCGCTGACTCGCTTCGGGGAACGTGCGCGCGTTGAAGGTGCCGACTTCTTGACCCGAGTTCCCACTGGTGGCGATACCTATGTCCTGTGCCGAGTGCTGTCGGACTGGGATGACACTCATGCCGCGATCCTCCTGGACAATTGCAGGGCAGCGATGCGCGAAGGAGACGCATTGCTCGTTGTCGGTGGCCTACGCAGACCTGGACAACCCGCGGCGCGTGGTCTCCTGGACTTACATCTGCTGATGATCATCGGGGGCCGCGAGCGCACCGAGGCGGAAACCGCCGACCTGCTGGCTTCGGCCGGATTCCGCCTCGATCGTGTAGAGCATTCGCTCAGCGAGCGCACGAGCCTCGTTGCGGCAACTGCGGTTTAATCAATCCTGACTTTGTTACCATCCACGCAGTCGTGTCGGCTCGATGAACGTCAGGGCTCGATGCGACTGCAGGAATGACTCCACTCCTCCGAACATCTCGTCGATCGGGCGGCGGTACTTCTCCAGATATCCGGCATCCGGTCCGATGTCGGGCGTTGTGGCCAGTTCGGCCTTACCCTCCATCACGACGATGTCGCGCCCATGAGAACCGCAGTCGAAGTGCAGCACAATGCCACTGTTGCGGCGCAGGTGTGCCAGCCGGTGCGCCCTGTTATCGTGGGCGACCACGATTCTCGCTCCATCCCAGTAGAACCACACCGGATTCGGTGCTGCTACTCCGCGCGAGTTCACGGTCGTGAACCACACCACCTGCTCGGTAACTAAACGGTGGTGAACACGTTCACAGTATTCCTTTGGACGGTCTACCAACAACGTATCCAAACCTGTTCCAGTGATCGTCATATCTACTCCTTCTCGACGGGGGTGATCGAACAACCGATTCGCACTTCAGCGCATTGGGGGTCTTGGGGTGGCCACCACAGGTCATCGGATACCGGCAGCATTTCGGTCACACTGACCTCGGCACCTGCGTACCGCGCCGCTTCACGAAGGCTCAGCGGGTCTGCGAAATCCAGGTACAGCGGCTTGGGTTCGGATGGGTACCTTACGAACACTCGTCGTGGCAGACCGAGGCGGCGGCGGAGCCTGTGCAGATCGAGCGCGTTCCCGGATACGGGGATGTTGCAGCGCCATCGTTCACGTTGGTACACGGTGCCGTCGATGGTCAGTCGCGGGGTATGCGCACCAGAGCCGACAGGAACCGGTACGACGGCCGGAAGTGCCAGGGCGCAGTACAGGGGGGCATCCAGATCTCCCGGATACAGCCTGCGCCTGCGCCCATGGATCAACACGGCGTCGCCTTCGGGTGCTACAACGACATCAGCGATCGGGACGATCTCGTGCTGGTTTTTGCCTGAGCGCCCTGCCAGTTCGATTGATATGCCTGGGAGCTCCGGGGTGACGTGAGCGCTCCGCCGACGCCCCACGATCGTTGCCGCATGATCGCCGACCATCGCTGCGACGTCAGTAGCGAATTCGTGCCATAGCCGATCAGGTTCGCTGAATAACGGGGATTCCAGCCCACCGTAGATCGAGCTGCAGTCGTCGTGCAGTTCTGCCAGAAGCCAAGATGTCGTGGACAGTTCCGGGCCGAGTGCCATGAGATCCGGACTCGGAAAACAGCTATCCGCAGTCGCGTCGGGCGGCACCGATGACCACAGATCAGCCAACGCATTATGTATGTCTCCCGACCGAACATTGGGGCTAGCCTCGAATACCGACTCGAGCCGGTCTCGAAGCTCACGCATGGCGGGCCCCTCAGCCGGCAGCGTGAGGCTGGTAAGCGCTGCCAACGGTGTGGCCTTGCCCCCGAGCACCTCTCGTAGCGCGGACTGCGCGTCGGCGCGGCGCAGCAAGGCTCCCAGGTAGCAGATCGGCAGTACCGATCCCAGAGCGTCGCCAATCCCTTCTAAGGCTTGACCGCCGATTCGGATTCTCTCGCTGTACGGGCCGGTTCGGTCCTCATGAAAGATCTCCCGATCAGCGTAATGACTGCCTTCTTGTCGACGGATCGTCCCGTTCGACAACTCACCGGCGATACGCCTTGCATCGAGGAGCATCGCACGCCGCTGCGGCCAGACTGTGCTCGCGTAGCGATCACGCACCACCGCGAGTTCTGCCACCACAGGGTCATCGGTGGCCTCAGATAGTCGCGTCAGCGCATGCAGCTCTACCGATGTGGTCGGGTGAGCGAGAACCGACAACGCTCCACCGAGTGAGCGTGCTGCGGCCAACACCTCGTCGACTTTCCAGCCCAATTCATGAGCCATTTCCTCGGCCGTACGCCCATCTGCGACCCTCCACACTATGAGCTTCTGCGCGTTGACGCGGAATTTACGGCCGCTAGCGGTGTGTATCAGCCCGATGCCATCGGGAAGCTCTGCGAACAGCGGATTACGTCGTACCGATCGGTCCGCGGGAACAGCAGCGGCAGTGAGGTGCCTGGTCATCGCTTCAACCAGCCAGCTGCTCGCCTCAACGATGACCCGCTCTGAGCCAGGCCCGTCTATGGTGAGCGGCTCCATTGCAGCCCCGTCGAGTGCAACGAACTGGACCGGGCCGAAGAATGACACTGTTTCGCATCTGGTGCTGAATCGCCGCAGATAGCGGTGCAACGTAACGAGCGTGCGACGAGACGATGCGTTCGGCGACTCGGCGCGGTCGCGGTCCCAAACCGCGACGGCATGATCATGAAAGTCGGGATTGGAAACGAAGATTGCGTGGCGAATTCGCTCATCGGCAAAGGCTTCGCGCACTCTCGATCGGGCTTCGTCCAACGCTTTGGATTCCGTGAACTCGTATGGGGCCAGAAGTGATCGATAGTCCTGCACAGCCTCGGTCCATCGTCTCGTCCAATCATCGATGCCTGCACTGAGTAACAGGTCCGTGGCACGCGCGTCGAGCTCAGCACGTTCGGTCAGCAGTCGACGGACATGACGTACCGCCCGCTGCGTCCGCTGTCGATTCTCCTGTCTCGTCGCGAACTCGCCGAGCCTCGGCGCGACCGCTTCGCCGAATTCAGTTGCGATCTCATCCAGGGCGGCCTCGCTGTCCAGAATGCGTGTGACAGCAGCAAAACGTCGGATGTCCACCGCGGCGTCGGCCAACTGCGCCGAAAAACCCGGGGTGCGTAGCAATGCCCACTGGCGCAACTGGATTCGCAGGACTCGATCGGGTAATACGACCTCTCGTGTCAGAGGGCTTCTACTCTGATTCTCGACCTGTTCGGAGTGGCCAGTTGCCGATTGCATCGTCATCACCCCTTGTCCGTCGATCGCCTGTGTTCCCGCAACCTGTCGGTCCGCGCCTGATCCAAGCGTGCTCGCTGATCCACGTCGGCGGCAGCGGCCGCAGCGGTCCAACAGAGGCCCAATGCCCCGTCCAGTACTGCGCGGTCGGCCGAGTCGGAGACGCATGCCGCAGCAAATTCGGGTTGATGGTTGACCGCAGCGCCAGAGTCGATGCTCAGCGTGGGATGGATACTGGGCACCACCCGACTGACGTTGCCCATATCAGTGCTACCAGTGGGCATTTCAGCCTCGGCTTGCTCGGAGAGTAAAGGACGCCCCAGTGCGCGCGCGGCACAGCGGTAGGCATAGACCAGCCAGGAATCATGGGTGAGTTCGGCATAGGCCGGCGTTGGCTCGGCGACGGTGAACGTGCATCCGGTTGCGGACGCCCCAGCCTGTATGCATCCCATGATTCGGTTCTGCAAATCCCGCAGATCCTCCAGATCCGACGCTCGCAGCAGAAATAGCGCACGGGTCCGCTCCGGCACAATGTTGGGCAATTTCCCACCCTCGGTCACGATGCCATGCACCATCTGCCGGGGCTTTAGATGTTGTCGAGCCAGCCCGATCGCCACTTGGGCGACAGTGACCGCATCCGCGGCATTGATTCCAGCGTGTGGTGCATAGGCCGCATGGCTGGCACGACCGTGGTATGTGACTTCGATGTCCATCACCGCGAGCGACCTCGGTGCACAGTTCTCTTCCGGCGCCGGGTGTGCCATCAAGCATATCGAGGCATCGTCGAAGACACCCGCTGCGAGCATAACGAGCTTTCCCCCACCGGACTCTTCGGCTGGGGTCCCCAAAACTCGTACGGTGATGCCGAGTTCGTCAGCAACATCACGCAGCGCTAGCCCTGCACCAACACCGACAGCGGCAATCACATTGTGTCCGCACGCATGACCCATTTCGGGCAGCGCGTCGTACTCGGCGCAGAACACGACAACGAACGGCCCGGAACCGTACTCGGCGCTGAACGCGGTTGCCAATCCACCTACTCCGCGCTGCACCCTGAAACCGCTCGCCTGCAGGAGATCCGCACAGCGTGCAGCCGCACGATGCTCGTCGAACGCAGTCTCCGGGTCGGCATGTATGGCGTGCGACAGTTCGCGCAGGTCCTCGGCCCAGTTCTCGATCGCACTACGGCATCGCTCGCCTATCTCAGCGCCGAGCAGATCGAAAACCGCGGTAGTCGGCGTCTGCCTCACGCCGGCTCGGCTCGTGTACCTGCGGCGACAGGTTCGGCCCCGACAAGGCGCTCGGTGCCACGCGGGCCGGCCCAACTGTCTCGGGAGCGGAGGACAGCTGCATTGAGCCGAGGATCCTGATCGAAAGCCTTCAATGCGATCCCGGCGGGCAACGCGCGAGCCACGAGCGCATCGGCGGCTGCCTTGCGTGCTGCCCACGCGTCGCTGGATTCGCTCTGCGGCAACAGTTTCGTCAACACTTCTTGCCCGAGCAGCAGGCAGTCGACCCCATCGAGGCCGTAGAAGGTCGGCGCGGTGGACTCCAGAAACCCACGCACTACCGGGTCACGGAATCGCAGCGGGGCACCGCCTGCATACACCTCGAGCAACGGCAGCAGACCTGAAATATCTGTGTTCGCCCGTGCGTCCACCCAGAACTCGGTGTCTTTGCGGGTATTGAAGCGGTAGTGCAGGGACAAGAACCATCGGATCTCATCCCACTTCTTAGCAAGTGCGGCGTTGACAACGGCGCGTGGGCTGGGTTCATCCCACGACGCAGGTAGCGAACCAACCAGCGACATGATCCCTAACGTGATCATCATCAACCCGCTGGACTCGAGCGGTTCGACGAACGCATAGGAGTTGCCGATCGCGATGACGTTGCCGCGCCACGCTTCGTCGTGTCGGCCGGAGCGGAATCGGACAGTCCTGAAAGAATGCGCGTCAGGGTAGAGCCGCTGCAACTCCGCTGTAGCAGCATCTTCGTCCAAGAACTGCGACGAATGGACGTAGCCGACGTGATCATCGGTGCGCGTCGGGATGGTCCAGCACCAGCCGGCGTCCATCGTGGTCGCGCGCGTATACGGCTTGATCGTGCCCTGGTGTGGCACAACCGCTGTGATTGCGCGGTCGGTTTTGAGGCTGTCCGTGAAGGGCACATAGGGAGTATTGAGCGCTTTGCCCAACAACAGCGACCGGAAACCGGAGCAGTCGACGTAGGCATCGAATTCGATCTGTTGGTTGTCGGTCGTGACCAGGTGCTCGACCCAACCGTCTGCGTCGAGCACGACTTGATCGACGGTGGCGTCGAGGTGATGTACGCCGCGACGACGAGCGAGCTTGGTGAGATACCGGACGAATCGCGCGTTGTCGAGGTGATAGGCGTAGGGCAAGTGGTTCATCAGCGACATGTGTTCGCCATCGCCGAGGTCGAAGACCGGCGCTCGGTCGTGGGCCATCAGCAGCGACTGGAGCGTGAATGCGTTGATGTCGCCTTGGCTGGCGATCGAGCCCAACAGACCGATCGAGTTGGAACCCCAGTCGAATGGTGCCATGAAGCCAGCGGGTTTGGGGCCCCAGTCGAAACGGATGCCCAGCTTCCACGTGGGTGCAACTTCGCGGTACAGCTCCTCGACGTCGATATCGAGGTAGTGGTGCAGGAACGGCACCATCGACGGCGTCGTCGCCTCGCCGACGCCGATGATCGGGATCCCGCTCGATTCGACAAGAGTCACTTCTAACCATGGTCTCTTGGCACGCAAAGCCAGCGCAGTGAGGTAACCCGCGGTGCCGCCGCCGACTATCCCGATACGACGAATTGCGCGGGGATCGTCATCGCGTGGGCGACTAGCCGAAATGTCGCGGAAGTCGTCAGCCTCGCTCTCGGCGACGCCGGCGCTGAAGCCGTTCGTGGTGGCGAACCACTCCCGCACTGCGGTTGAGTCGTCGTCAGGCAGGCTAGCGAGCAAACGATCGAGGTCGTTCAAGGGGTGTACGGACATGCGAAAACCTTTCAACGTGGACTTGCAACCGGGTCGCTGAGGCTGAATCGATCTACCGCCGCGAGCGCAGGCCATGTCATTGCGGTGCACACGAACGCCGTGAGCACCAGAATTGTGAACAATTCGGGCGCGAGCAGACCGAGATCCCGCCCGATACCCAGTACGACCAACTCCGTCATGCCGCGGCAGTTCAGGAGCGCGCCGAGCCGCGCCGAGTTCGGCCACGACGCGCCTGCCGCACGTGAGGCGAACGCGACTCCTCCGTACTTGCCGACGAGCGCCAGAGCCAAAGCGACTGCGAACCATCCCCACAATGCGCCTGCCGCTCCGAGTTTCGTTAGGTCTGTAGCCATGCCACTGCCGGCGAAGAACAACGGCATCAACAGGACTGCGGCGGCTGGACCCAACAACCTGATCGACCCTTCCGCCACTCCACCGACACGGGGTACGAGCAACCCGAAAACGAACGCGCCTATCGCTGCGTGCATTCCAGCCAGAGCAGCGAGTTCGGCGAATGCGACTGCGCAGCCAGTCAGAATGACGACACGGATCAGGAGTGGAATTGCCTGGCTGGTCAGCAATGCGCGCAGCCAGGGGCGTACCAGCATCAATCCCGCCATGAGCGCGACAGTAAGTCCGACGACGGGAAGTACCCCCCCGGCGAAGCCGCCGACCAGGCCTGCAACCAGTGCAAGAAGAATCCATGCTTGCACATCGGCGATGGTGGCCGCGGTGACTGCGATAGCTGCCAGTGCGGTACCTCGCAGCGGGCTACCCCGCAGGATCACAACGAGAACCGGCAATGCAGTGACACTCATCGCGGCCCCCACGAGCAGCGCGAACGGAAGCAACTGCACACCAGGAGGTGCAAGGTACGGGTATGCGAGCACCGCGAACAGCATTCCCAGCAACAACGGGAACAGAAAGCCGACTTGACTGACAGATGTGGTGAAGCGGCCGCTGCGCCGCAACAGTTTTGGATCGATCTCCATCCCGGCCAGAAACAAGAACAGGACCATACCGAGGTGGGCAACCCAATTCATCGGTGATCGAACCTGATCGGGGAACAGCGCATCCACAGCACCGGGCCACAGCTGACCGAGCAGCGAGGGTCCGATAGCAATTCCTGCGGCGATCTCTCCGATGACCCGAGGTTGGCCCAGCCAGACTGCCGCACGCCCAGCGAGCCGACACGCCACAATGACCACTGTCACGCCCAACAGCAACTGCGCGAACAGTACCGGCCCGACGCCGGCGGGCCGGGTCCACACCAGTGAGACGATCAATAGAATGCCGAATGCGGCTGTTGCGATGAACATTTCAGGGGCGAATGCGCGAAACGCGCGTGCGCGTGGCACCGCGGTATCGATGTCCATCATTCCGACCCGGCTGGGAGCGATTGCTTCGTGTGGTTCAGAGCGCGCGACATTTCTATCACCTGGTCGAGCATGCTCGGCAACTGTTGGGAGACAGTAAGGTCGGCGGGCAGCCCTTCCGAGGTGAACGGTGGGCGGGCGATTCCGACGCCGAGAGGGGTTGGCCAGGCACGTAGCGCGTGGCCGATCGCACGCAGAGCAGCGAGTGTACTGGCCGCGCCCTGCTCCCCACCGGCGACAGCCACGCAACCAAACACCCGTCCGTGCAGGTAAGGGCGTGTATCGGTGGACAGCTCGTTGATGTAGTCCAAAGCGTTCTTCAGCAGTCCCGAAATGCTGCCGTGGTACGCAGGTGAAATCAAGACGACACCGTCGGCAGCGCGGAGTGCATCTAGGTATCGGTCCACTGGCGAAGTGGCAACCCGGCCTGGTGTGTAGAAGGGGAATTCGAGCTGATGGCCATGAAATACCGTGGCATCGATGTGCGGTGCGCATTGTTGCGCGCACCAGTCTGCGAGTCGATTGCTCGCTGAACCGCGACTCAGCGAGCCGCTGAGTACTACTAAGGATGTGTTCACGGTGTCGTCTTCCGCTGATGGTTGTCCGGTCGCTCGCACTGTGCCCTCGTGTACTCCGTACGAGCGTGGTCCCAGGCAAGCCGCCACGGGAAGGCCCCCGCCACAGGGCTTGTCGGTCCGCCTGCGGGCAAAGAGCACACTTGTTCTCCGTACAGAACTGTGACGTCCCAGGCGCGCAACGACGACATGGCTGTGACGATCGCAGGATGGGCTAAGTGGTCCCGGGTACTGAACGGGACAACAACGAGCGGAATGCCTGCACCGATCGCTTGAGCGCATCGTCCGGTGGCGAGCGTGTCCGATATTCCGGTCGCAAGCTTGGCTATCGTGTTGGCTGTCGCTGGGGCAACGACCACAGCATCCGGAGGCGGCAACGGTTCCGGTTCGGTCGGTGATCTGAAAGAGTGCACCACGGGATACCCGGTCATCGCTATGAGAGCGTCGACGTCGAGGAACGGCAAGGCGGAAGGGGTGGAGATTATCCCGACCTGCCACCCGTCTGCCTGGGCAGCAGCCACCAGCGCGCCGACTCCACCGGCCGGCGGGGCACCGGTAACAATGGCGTGCAGTACCGGCGACGCCTTCACCATTGGAGAGTCACCGGGCCTTCTGCTGTTGCCATCTGCACTTCGTCGATGCCTCCGATGGGGTCCTCGACGATCTCGATACCGGGGCGCTCGCCGCCCATCCATGCCCTGTAGTCGGTCGCATCGGCGGTTCGTACACGAAGACCAGTGATGCCGGTCGGCACGCGATCGTGGGCCGCAGTGTCGAGGTCGACAGGCACCCTCTCTTGCCGTGTCGCCATGTCTCCGTAAGCCAGGAAGAACGGTCGCTCGGGCGTGGCCCATGATGCGGCAAAGCCTGCTTCTGCCCAAGGGACCACTCCCCCGTCTGCGCGTACCGATTCGCCGGTGAGCAGATCCGCCGACGCTCCGGTGGCGGCGATGCGTGCAGCTACTTGTTCGATGTCGTCGACAAGCGCAGCCCAGTTCAGAAGTGTGGGCCCATCAGCTGTGCGGTCGAGGAACAGCCGCCCGAATTCCGAACCAGCGAGCAGGTTCTCGTCGTGGGTTACGAGAATTTCCAGGTACTGCACCTGGTCGGTGGACATAGGTACGATCCAGCTGGCGGTACCGTCCGGGTTGGGACTGCCGTCGCAGATGCCGAACCCGAATTCGTCGCGTAACCGATCGCGCAACGCCTCGATGCTACGAGATCCGAGCAAAACATGGTCGATGCGCATCACTGCGGTCACCGAGCCGATTCGGCAGTGATTTTGCTGGGGCACATGCTGTATGGCAGTGAGTCCCAGTCGTCTTCAGTGAGGCCGGAGACCAGACCCATAGCGGTTGCTCGAGCGCTCAGCAGTCCGTGACCGGCATGCCCAGCGCAAACGAAGAGTCGGGAGCGATTCGGTATCGCGCCTACGATCGGTCGACCTGATGCGGTCGTGGGGCGAAGCCCGGCGCGCAGTTCGACCGGTTCGGCGCTCGCCAGCGCTGGCATTGCCGCAGTCGCGAACGACAACAAACCGGAAATTCCACCGGCAGTGACTTTGGCATCGAAGCCTACGGTTTCTTCGGTGGCACCGACTAGAACACCACCACCGATCGCCGGCGCGAGGTATAGCGCCGAGGAGAAGATCACCGGTAGCTCGACCTCGGTGCGCAACAGAATCATCTGGCCGCGCTGCGGAGTCACGGCCGGTGCTCCGAGAAAACTGCTCCATGCACCGGCTGCGACGACCGCACGCTCGGATCGGAACACACCGCGGCCCGTCGTCACACTGACTCCGGATAAGTCTTCGTTGAGTTCGTGTACTTCGGTTCCCTGCAACCAGGTGACGCCTTGGGCGACTGCGTGATCACGTACTGCACCTAGATATCCGGCCCCATCCACCATCAGCCCGTCGCTGAGGATGTATTGCCGGCTTTTCGGAAGGTTCAGTCCGGGCGCAATCTCACCGAGATCAGCGTGCTCGACCCACCTGCCGTCGACGTCTGCGAGGCTGGCGGCGTGCTGTTCGGCGTCGGTTTGTCGCAGTGCCCGAAGGATCGGACGAGCCATCGCGAACTGGTCCGTCTCCTGCTCGAGCCTCGCGATATCGGATGCCAGATACTCACTGGCAGCGCAGAGCCACTGATAGAACTCTTGATCGCCGAGATAGCGCAACGACGGTACTGCGACGCCTGCGGCGCGCTGGGTCGCACTTCCTGCGGTAGCGCCCGCGTCGAAGACGACAACCGAGGCACCAGTAGTGGCGAGTTCGTCGGCGAGGCAGGCGGCGACGATGCCACCTCCTACGATGGCGAAATCATGGCTGACTGACGGTGATGACATCGCGGTCCTTCTTGTTGAGCGTTTCTGCTGAAGGCAGCAACACGGTTGATGTGGTCACTTCGGCGTCGGTATAGACAGTGGAGACCGGGCCGCTGACCCCCATCGCATAGCGCAGCAGATGAATCGGGCGGCCGGTCAAAGTCAACGAGAACCATGTGCCGCAGTCGCTCTCGCGGGCAAGGCAGGTGAGCCGGACGATGCCGCGGGAGTGATAGCGCTGCAGACCCTCTACACAGTGGAGGAGTTCGATGAACCGCGGCGGCTCTGTCGCTCCTGGGCCGGTGAGCCGCCACCCGGTTATGGCCGGAGCAACCGTGGTGCCAAGGTCGTGATTCCACACCAGCCGTGGTTCGAGATCTGGGGCGAGCACTCGCCCGTTCTCTATCAGTTCGGTGACCATCGATATGCCGCCGAGATCGTTGGGTGTTCCTTGGGTCGGCCACACGGGTACTTCGGTAAGAGTGAGTCCCGGTAACAGTTTGCGGCCCGTCAACGTCTTGCGAGTCGCGGTTCCCTTGGCGGACAACAGTGAGAAGCCCGCCCCGGCGATGAGAACAGCGGCCACTTCCGGTCGTAAGCACAGCGGTAGCTGCGCCCAGTCCGTGGGAGGCTCGTCTAACCTGTTCGGCATCTTTGGCGGAGTGAGGGCGAGCGCGTCACTGAGTTCTGTTGGGTCCGCGGTGGTCGCCGTCCCGATCAGTACCGGGCCTACTGCGGTTTCGAGCCGCGCGAGCACGCTTGTGTGTCTGGAGTCTTGGCGTTGCAGCACGGTGACGATCGCGCTTTGCAGAGGCACGCCACGATCGATGCTCCACCGATCGAGTGTGCTGATCACTGCTGCATCCGGCTCTACGGAGTCGAAACCTTGCTCGGTTCTGCCGAGCCGGATCGAGGAGATGACCGCGCCCGACCGGTCGCGCTGTAGCGCGAGGGTATCGATCGCACGGTTCCGCCGCGGGCCGGCCAGGAGCGTGTGGGTGGTCCGATCAAATTCAGCCATGGAGGACCTTTCGCACGCTGACCACGTTGGCGGGCAGGCTCATTCCAGCGTTGGCGAACGAAGCCGGAAGCGGAAATTGGCCGAGTTTGCCGCACCCACGATTGGCTCTCCCGTACGCCAAGATCGCCGGGTCGACCGGCATCAGGGCACCGAGGGCAGTACCTGCGTTGCCGCAAATCTCGATTGCCCCGAACCGGCGTGTCACTGCACCCGGTTCGCACCACAGTGACTCGTTGGCACGGAAGACGAAATTGCCGGTGGCGAGATTCATCGACTCCAACCGCACACCCAGTGGTGCGAGGTACGGTCGCACAGGGGGCGCTGTGACAATGCCCGGCTCGATTGTTGCGACGGTGTGCGTCATCCGTGGGATTGCGGGGTGCCGATAGTTCAGGCGACGACCGTGGCCGGTTCGGCGAAAACCGAGACGCGTAGCCGACATAGCGTCGGTCATCGGCTCACAGACCCTACCGTTGTCGAGTAGAACTGCAGGTGTCGATTCGGTCCCCTCGTCGTCGATAGCGCTACGAAAGCCGCCCTCTGCCCCACTCGGTCCGTCGACAACGGTCAGCCAGCGTGGACCGATCACCTCACCTCGACGGCCCGAGAGCCAGCTGGTCCCGGTCGCCAGGACGTCAGCTTCGAGCGGGTGACCGACGAGCTCGTGGAAGAATGCTCCGGCTCGTCCCGGAAGTAGAACCAGATCCGCTTGCTGCCAATCGATCTCGCTCGGATCAGCGGAAGGCAGATACGCCCGCGAGCGTAGTTCGTCGACCAGCGCGGCAATATCATCTACTTCTATTGCGGTGCTGGTCGACAAACGCGCCTCGGACACCGGTCCACTCGGTGTGTCGATTTCGACTTCCACGGAGGCGTATCTGCGTTGATCTTCGACCTGGGTTTCCCGGTTGCCGGCGACTACTCGCTGATGTAGTCCGGCGAATCGCACGACCGCACCGGTCTCGCGAGCGAGCTCACGCAGAATAGGTTCGCTGGGCGCAGCGAACGCGTGGACAGACTGTGTCAAGACATGCGCCAATGCTGCAGCGGCCTCGGGTGGAAGTTGTGCCGGATCGTCCGCCGCACGGTGCTCACCCATCCCGGCGGCATCCACTGTTTCTACGCAGCCACCCGCGGTTCGGTAGTTCTCACGCTCGATGGTGCCGGTCGGATCGATCTGCATGACACCGCGAATAGTGTTCTCGGCGAACAGGACAACGGTCACCGTGCCTCCTCGGTGTCGTGGCCGATGAGTTGGATTCGGGCCTCGCTGGTATAGCGACGCCCCTGTTGGTCACGTAGCCACAGCATCTCCGGTTCCGGTGACATCGGCTCGATGTCGAGCACACCCGGCGTTTTGGCAATATGGGCCAGCAGGTCAGCAGCCAAGGGTGCAGCCAGATCCAGCATGTAGGGCTTTCGCTCAGTTGCGCTGCGGCAGAAGACGAACCGGCAGCCGGTCAGCTGGGCCAGGCGTCGTAGGTTCAGGAAACGGCTAGAAGGAGTCGTACCGGTGAGCTCGTCCGTCGAGACCTCCCACCGGGCGCGTTGCACAACCACGCCCTCTATTTCGATCTCGGGTTGATGTTGTTGTTCGCTGGAGAACACGGGATGGACTACCTGCGGATGTGACAACGAGGCGGTGGGCGGATACTTCACGAAATCGCTCAGAGGCACATAGCAACGCAAGTGTCGGCCTCGGCGATCCTGGAGTTCAACCCGATCGCCGACCGGAGTGACTGTCACATCGTCTGCGGTCAGTAGGTCCCTTCGCCGAGTGTCGGCCCACGACAGCGGCCGGAAGGCGATCTCCGGTCCAGGAAATCTGTAGTAGCCCTTGTTTCGGCGCCCGAAATCGAGGCCGACGAGACTGTCCGCACTGCGGGTGATCCAATCGTTTGCGTCGCCGGCGAACTTGTCTGGATTGTCGAACATGGTCGCGAGCCAGCTATGCACCAGGAGGTGGTGGTGTGTACGCGCGACGATAAGTGGTGCTCCGGGAAGTGCGTGTTCATCGACGGCGCGGGGGCAGAGGTCGACCACTGCGTAGCGGTCCCCCCGCTGGTCTTTGGCCTTCTCTAGGAGAGTGGCGATCTCCGCGTCGGCGGCTGCGCCGCAGTAGGTCGGGGCGTGTCCTGTGCGGAATCGCGAAGTGCTCACTTCTCGTCTTTCAAGGGCTGCAGCTGCGCGCATCGACCAGTCCGCGAGCGTCATAGCGTCGTCAGGGTCGTGTCCGGCGTCCGCGAGCGCGTCACGAACCATCGCCACTGCCGCTCGTTGGGTTGCAGCGCCGTGCGCGACTGCCACCTCGAGCAGAGGTGAAAGGCGGCGTTCCCATTCGGCCAGTTGATGTTCGGAGATCTCGAGGTCGAACTCGGAAGAGCATTCTTCGAAGAAGATCGCGCGGTCGGCATATGTAGCACCTTGTCCTCGCCGGGCCGGTTTACCGGTGATCTCAGTGAATCGGTGTTCCAAAGTTGCTACGGTAGAAATGCGCTCGTCCAGCGGCTGGTTTTCCATCGACGCGCGCAGACCTTCGAGTTCGTCGATACGGTCGATCCATTCGTCTTTTGCGGGCATCGGTGGGATCGCGGCGAGCTGGTCCCGCAGTGCTCTGAGGGGAGCAGTGTCGTATTCGCCTTCTCCGAGTTCGACATCCGCGGCACCGTCGGCCAGCAGTTTGCGAAGGTCGCCGGCAATCTCTTTGGGTGGACGACCGGTCGAACGGACCAGGTCGATGAACCGGGTTCCGCCGACCTGAAGGGCCGAGAAGGTCGCGGGTGCTGCGACACCGCTCACTGCCACGGGGTGGAATCGGAGATGAGGTAGTAGTCGCGTGTCACGGGCTATCGCGCGAATCAGGGTACGGACCGCTCATTCGGATAGGAAGACGCGTCTTATTCGTGGGCGTTGTCTGTGAAGCCGTGTCGTCTCACCCGCTGTTCCATACGCCATGGGTCCGAAAAAGCTCACGGTTTCGTTCTTGGCGCAGAATCGTTGAACGTAGGTGTACATCTGCCGTCGGACGCGACGCCACCGCGAGTTCAGCGCACCTTCGTGGGATAAAAAGGGCACCAGCATATTTCGGTACGCGTCGGGGTTTGACAGGAATACTGCCTCGCCGACTTCAGGTCGACACAGCACCTCGCGCAGCTGATCGCCCGCCGCGGCATCTGCGGCCGCGTAGGCCAGCTCGAAGCGACGGGTAGCGGCGGTCCATTCCTCCGCTGCCGCACGAGCGCGCGGGTTGGTCAGGCCAGGCAACCTGTCGCCCGAACCTCGACGCACCGCGGAACGCACTGAGTTGGCGGCCTGTCCGCCAATTGCGTCCAGTAGCGCTGCTTCGCAGTTCAGCACGTCCTGCGCCACGGCAAGGAGGTCGGCGTCCGCGGTGAAAGTTTCGAGCCAGTCGAACGGCATTCCGGCGTGGCGTAGGACGAACACGCGTCCTACACGCCATTGTCTGGTCACAGAGATCCCCTCCATACGCCGGCTCCGACCAATTGGCCGGAAAGCCGGTTACGAACCCGGTCGGATAGTTGCTGCGCAACCGATCTGTCGCCGCGCGCGAGCCGGTCTACGACCGAAGAGAGGCGAGGGTGCAGGCGAAAAGCGCTTCCTGAGCGCAAATTCACAACGAAGTACCCCGGTCCCCGGCTGTCTGGGCCTAGTCCGTCGTTGCGCACAACCTGAGCGTTGGCAGACCAGCCGTCCTGTCCTGTCGTGGACATCGGTGCGGTAGCAGCGAAGCGGCCCGGTAAGAGCTCCACCGCTGGCGAGAGCTCCGCCAGAAGCTCAGCTATGGTTCCCGAGATCATTTGGTGCTCGATAGTTTTCGCGGCGTCGAAGTCTCGACTTCTGGGCAGATCCCGGCTTGTCGGTTGCGGACGGTGGGTCAGTTGACGACCTCCCCAGCTGCCGTGTGCGTTCACGCTAAGACGGAACGGACGGAGGCCGGCGAGACGAAGTTCGTCGTCGTTGGCCAAGGCATGTGCTGTTTCCTTGACCGCTTCGGACTCCACCCCTGGTGCACCGACGAGGAGTTCGACACGTATCGGGACATCGGACGGCATCCGTCTGACGACATCGGCGATGTCGACGGTCGTGCCGTTGACGCCACTGGTGAATTGAGTTCGGCCGGACCGAGCAGCAGCAGTGAGGATCACGCCCCGGCACAGTGCTAGAGCAGACTCCGGCGTGTGGAGTAGCGACGCGACATCGAGCCATCCGACCCAGGGTTCACCCTGGGTCGGATGGGCCGGGTCTGTGACCGCAGTGACCCGTTTCCCGTCGGACCACTGCGGTGCCAACTGCCAGCGTGGGACCCACGCTGAGATTGTTGTGCCGCGTAGTTCGGGTAGGCGGGACAAGGTCGCCCGGTGGGCGAGCGCGAACTTTCCGCACAGCGCGATATTGTTCGATGCCGAACCGAGGACGATGGCGATCGCAGCTGGCAATTGCTGGTCTGTGTCGACGAGGACGCGCATCGGACCTCGGCCGGCGGCCTCCGCAGCCAGTGCGACCTCCGGCCCGAACAGCGTCGTACGCCGTCCCGCGTTTGCTACATCCTTGCTCGATTCGGTGCTGCCGTCGACGATCTCGACATCGTCGGCGGTCATCCGCAAGGTCTCGTCGTGTGCAGTCATCGACCGCAGCGCCACTCCCATCGCTCGCAAGGTTGCTTCGTCCTGGCGTTTACGAGCGAATATTGCTGTGGCAGCGTGTAGGAACAGTGCATCGAGCGGCTCGGCTGTCTCGGCGGACGCACTCAATCGGGCTGGGTCGGCGGCGCGGTTTCTGAAATTCGTGTTGAGGTCGAGGACCCGGGGCCCAGGGTCTGTGACTGTCCTCGTCGGATCGGATAGCGGTGGAATCACCAGCAGCGGTGCTTGTGGCGTCATGTCTGGTTCGCTCCCTTCCGGAGGTAAACACACCGCAGTTCTGCTGCGAAGCGCAGCTCACCGTCACGTAACCAGGCCTCTTCTGGAGTCGGCAGAACTTCGCTGACAGTTAAGGTCTCGCAGGTCGCCGCCAGTCGGGTCAATGCATCCAGCAACGACGGGGTTGCGGTATCGACGAAAATCGGCTTTCGCTCGGTTGGCGATTTCGCGAAGAAACGGGTGGGCAGCGCGCGTGCGGCACACATTCGCGCGGTCGCCACCAGTCGGCCGGTCTCCCCGATCTTTATGTTCGGCTGTGGAATTTCGGCTGAGGGCAGCTTCCAAGTGCGTCGACTCAGTACCGCGTTGTGCCACGTCAGGCGCGGTACATGCGGCAGGTCAGGAAGAACGGCGCGTCTTATGCGGGGCAACGCCAGTGCTGTGTGGAGTCCACTGTCGAGCTCCCCGTTGTGAAAGAGCAATGAGCGTTCTGGATCAGCGCGATCGACGAGGATTGCCTGCTTCCCATCGCTGCGGACCTGCAGTGCGTCGAGTCCGATCCGCGCTCGGGTCGTGTCGGCAGCGGTGCCGCCGAGTTCTAATACCAACCCAGGGAATTCCAGGGGAGGCAATCCCGTGCTGCGCCGCGGTATGACATTGACTGCGGTTTGCGTTCCGAGTGCAGCTTCGATGGCTGCGTCACGGTCAAGCAGTACGTGCTGGGAATCGGGATGGAACCGCAGTGCCCACGGGGTAAGTAGAGGCGCGTCGTGGATATCGCCGAGGACCAGTGGTGTCGATCCGGGTAGATAGCACGCTAGGTCGCCGGTCGCGGGGAGCATGTCGATCGAGCAAAGAACCGGATCACGCGGCGCAGGCGGATCGTCGAGATGCTCGGCGAGATCGACAACGGCTGTGTCTGGGTCGATCCTCTGTAGTGCGGCAGTGATGATATCGGTCAGCCAGTCTGCGGTCTGGACGGTCAAGTCGCCTACTTCTCGCAGCGCGGTGGCCAACGGGACCACTCGATTCCCAAGCCGCGCAGCGAGCTCGCGATTCGTGGATTCGCGTGTGAGGTCCGCCTGATATGCAAGTAAGTCCAGTGCGGGTGCGACGACTTTCAAAAGATCGCCCGCCAAGTCGCCGCGCAGAGTCGCTTCGGTGGTGCCCACCGCGGCTTCATGCACCACGACCCGGTCATTGTAAAAACGATCATCGCTGGCCTGGCCGGACTTGATCATCGAGTCTAGGTCTTCTTGTAGCGCAAGCTTCGCCGGCGCGGAGGCAGACGGGTACGCGGTGAGCAACTTCCGCACCTTTATGACTGTGTCGTGCGCTTCGCTCGGGTGACCCGCAGCCGTGCGCTGCGACAATCGATCATCGAGCCACCCCCACGGGTCGAGAAGTGTCGAAGGTGGAGTCAGGTCATGAGTTAGCCGACCCGAACGTAGCCCTGCACGCACGTGGTCAAGCGCCACCGACAGTGGCACTGCCTCATCACGAGCGATCTCACCTACGGTTCGGCAGCCGTCGACAAGGGCTGGGAATCCGGACGCTGTGCTCAACAGTGTCTTTCGACGTGGGATCGCATCGGAGAGGATGTTGTCGTCGGCATCGACAATCTGGTTGATCGCGTGAAGAACCCGGGCTGCAGTATGGGCTTCTCGGTCTCGAATGACTCGATGTCCCCGCCAGGTCACTGTCGACTGGTTCGAATCGAGCGGTGCGAGGTCCGCGTAATTGATCGGGCCGAAGAAGCTCATCGTTTCGCTTTTCGCACCGAAACGTTGCGCGTACGACGCGAGCTGGCGGCGAATGCGTGCGCCCTTCACCCCGCGGGACAGGTCTCGGTATGCCGGTGGCGAAGAACAGGCAATAGCTTCCCCAACGCGTTCATCGGACCGCAGCGCTGCGAAGGCTTGGGTTACCGCAGCTGCGTCAACTGTGACGGCTTCAGCGAGTTGTTCGTGCTTGTCTGCTAATCCTGACGTCAGTTTGTTCCACTCGGTCAGCCATTGCTCAGGAAAGTTATTCCCGCGAATGGCAAGTGGACGTAGTGTCCGAAGTTTGCTTTGGTCACCACGGCTGAGCCGGACACCGGGCAGTTGCTGTGCGAGAGTCCGCGCGTGATCTTCCATGTTGACGATTTCGGCGACGATTTCGGCGCTGTGTGTGTATCGAAGCGACTCGACCAGCTGCCAGGGGAAGCCCGCGCTACGCAGCACCAGCGTCGACAACATGGTCCAGCTGTGCGTCATGCATCGCTCCGGGTGAACGTGATTCGAAATTCCGAGGTCGTCGGCTTTTCATGGTGGCGCAGCCACAGCTGGTCCGGCTGGGGACGCATCTCGGTCAACGTGAATTGCTGTGCATCTGCCGACCGCAACATCGCGGCGAGGGCGTCGACTGCGAGAGGGTTGTCTAGGTCAATCCCAATCGGTTTGGGTTCTTGAGGAACTCCTGCGAAGCAGAATCGAGGCACACTGCTCAGGGCTCGCATCGACTGGATACGCCTCACGATTTCGGGTAACCGCGTACCTCGGTCTGGAATCAGATCCGCTGTCTGGCACCACCATCGAGCCCGCTGCACGAGAACGTCACCGACGATAATTCTCGGTGCTGCTTCACCGAAGCGCACTGTAGGTAAGGATGCTGCTGGCGCGGCGAACGCACGCAAGTGCAGGTGGTCATCCTCACCGGCATAGAGCACGAGTTCCCCGGTCGAGCAGTGAAGCTTCGGTCCATCCGGTGTCAGCAACACTCGCACCTGCGACAAGGGGATCGATCGCGCCGGGTTGTCGGTCGCTACCGCGGTTACTTCGATGAAATGGCCAGGAAAGATGTCGGAGACTAGCCCCTTGTGCTGGCGTCTACGAATGACAGTGGCCAGTCGGCTGGCGCCACCCCAGGGTGCCAGATCTACGTCCGGTAGGTCCTGTCCTTCATCCGAGAAATGGCTTTGCGAACCCCAGCTGAACACGTAGGGATGTAGTTCGCCGAGCACTAGCCGCTGCTCTCCCGACGAGTCGAGTTCAATCATGATGTCGGGGCTGACGAAGCGTGCCCCGGATACGTTTTGCGGCAGCAACGTTCGGAATGTTTCGGGATCCAGTACAGCATTTCCTGGGCTGCTGCCGGCGACGGAACCCGCTATCAATGTGGTGAATTTGTCGCGGAAGGCTTCCGTTGGCGCGTCCAACGCAATGATCTGGTCTTGGTTGAGGTCTTGGGTCCAACGAATCAGCTCGTCGTAGGCGATTTCGGTGACTCCTCGGGACCGCATCAGCTCCGCAACGAGCCCGGCCGCAGCTGACGCCCGCAGTTCACCGTAGTGAATGGCAACGTCGAGTACCGGGCCTAGCTGCGCTTCCCAGTCGCATGCAACATCGTGTCCGACTAGCACCGGGCTCTGATCTCCGCATGCATCGATCGATACGATTCCGCGGTCGGCATACATGCGGCCGGCCGCGCGCCGAGCTTGCACACCGGACACGGCAGCGAATTGTGCTTCCAACGTCTCCAGCGCGTCACGCCGAGTGATGTCGTCGGTTGCCTCGGCGTATCTGTCAGCGCCCGAGTTCAACTCGGTAAGGATGCCGGGCCATCGCGTATCCGCGGCGTAGGTGTTCGTCCACTCGATGAGCCAGGCCAACGGTCGTGATGATGTCGATGGTGGTTCCGGCACCGTTCGGACCGCGCCGATTCGGCTCAATCGTCCGACGATGTCTTCGACGGTTGCAACATCGAGCTCAGTCTCTTCCGCTATCGATGCACGTCCGCGTTCGTTGTCGATTGCATCGGCAACTTTCGCGCGATCACCGGTCAAGTGAACCCGGCGACCATCAGACAGATGTAATACGTCGGCTTCGAGTCTGCATGCAGGCACCCATGTCAGAGGCACCCGCTCTATAACTAGCGGCTCAGACGCGATGGATTCGGCGAGAGCACACACCGCCCAGAAGGAGAAGAATGCCTCAACCGCGCGTACCCCGGACGCGGTCTCTGTGCCCAATGCGATACCTGAGGTGTCGACATCGATTCGGCCGTGGATCAGTGGTCCGAAGAAGCTGGTGGTTTCATTTTTACCTGCGAGCCGTTGCGCATAGAGGTACATGCGTCGGTGAAATGCGCGGTCTTTGGCCTTTAGAACCCGTTCGGGCGGTCGTGCTGTCGACCGCATGACCTCGGCGTGTACCGAGGGTGCGAGCTGGAGTACCGCGTCACGGAAGCGCGGGTCGAGCAGCATGTTTCGTATTCGATGGGGACGATCCTGTAGTTCCTGGGTGCCGGCTTCGAGTAGTCGTTCCGCGGCGGCTGTCGCGGCACTCAGCGCGGTGCGGTATGCCTCGATCTGCCCGCTGAGCGACTCCAGGTCCGCGTTCGCCTCGATGTCGAGGTGTCTGTTGATTCGACTTCGCACCCGTGAGTATGCGCGGAGCCGAGCCTTGTCATTCTCCGCCGCAGCCTGGGTTACGGCCGAGACAACTGTCTCCAGCAGCTCGGCTCGCTTTGTCTCGAACTGCCTAACATCGCTTCGGTAGTGCCCCGATGCGTCAGTGGTGGCCTCATGACCGAGTTCACGCCACATGTCGACAGGAAAACCCGCCCTACGCAGCAGTAAACGCGACCCCATCTTCCAAACAGGTTGTCCTGTCATCCTCAGTCCTGGAAATTGACAAGGTCGAATGGCCGGTTCAGTTTCGTTCGTGGTTGCGGAAGCGAGTCGATCGCAACGCATCCGTTCGCAAGCTCAGCAGCCAACTCGGCCGCAGCGTGCGGATGTGTAAGACTCCTTCTTGCGATGTCGATGGCAGTTGTGGTGGATACCCTTGAGTCACCGGCAGCGTGTCTACCTGCTATGGCCTGTGCCGTGCGATACGGGTCGCCGATCCTCCGTGCAGCGACTTCTGCATGCACGAAATGACTTTCGGCAGCATCAGTGTTGCTGAGCCGCAGGTGAAGGCCACCGAGTTCGAGATTTACCTCGCACTCGTGGAAATCGTCGGTGCCCGCTCTCGCGGCGTCGAGCACCGTGCCGAGTTCGACCAACGCGGAGTCACTCTCGCCCACTAACAGCTTCAACCCTGCTGAGCGGTATGAGTGGTGCTTGCGGAAACTGATGGTGTCGGCACCCGGTACGCCAGCGAACCGCTCCCAAGTACGGAGCGCCATTTCAGGTTTGCCCGAACGCTCCTGCAGGACACTGATGTTCGAGTAAATGTTGATCCGTAGGTGTGCCGAACTCGCATCATCGAGATCAGCAAGGCACCCTAGCGCCTGCTTCTCCTGCTCGAATGCGGACTTGTGCCGCTTCTCCGCGAAGTAAGTGAGGCCGCGGAGATTGTGTAGCCACCCTCGCTCGCGCCGCATACTTGCGGGCTCACCGGGAGTCGGGGCAAGTGCGGCGAACCCAGCTTCCAGCTCGCTGACGGCTGCAGACAGTTGGCGTTTGCGTTTCGTCAAGGTCAGTGCGCTGTAGAGATGTGATTGAGCTCGGACCTCAGGCGAAAGCCCTTCGCCCGACTCACGCATTCGACGGAACCACTGCAGGGCTGAGGTCTGATCTCCGCGGAAGGTTGCTTGTATGCCAAGGACTTTGGCGAAGTATGCTGCCAGATCGGAAGCGGTGCGCAAGATTCCGGGTTCGAACTCGATGGCGGCTTCACGATCGTCGCCGGCGCGGATCGCCTGGTCGAGGATTTCAGCGACCCGTGTTTCGCCGAGACGTGGCAGATAACGTAGCGACTCAAGCGCCACGATCGACATGCCCTCCCAGTTGGCACTGAAGAAGCCAGCCTGGCAGTAGGTCAGCGATGCGGCAAGCCGATCGGTTAAGTTGCTCTGATTGCTGATCGCCGCCTCGAAAAGGCTGGCCTCTTGCCCGACGCCTGTCGTGGGCAACGTAGGGCTTGAGTCGATCACCCACTCCGATTCGGCCACCGATGCGTTCATTCGTGCGAGGCAACGGCGACGTTCCGCTCGAAAATCCGCCTCGATCCCCTCTGGCACACGTACCGAGCCGATGTCGTCGACGACGATCCGCGCCGAGGACTCCATCCGGGCGAACTCGAATGCCCTCATGAATCCCCGCAAGGAGCTGAGGTCGGTCTGGCCGAGCCCCCGGAGCACCAGCGGGCGATCGAGCTCGATCATCCCGGCGCACAGTGCTGCGGCCGCGACCGCGACTGTCCTGTACACCTGCTCGCTTTCTCGGTGCAGACGACGTTCGGAGGCGGCCAACGCAATGTCTTGCAGGGGACGCGCGGGTGTGACCTCGCCAGGGAAGAGGGTCGCCCATTCGGCGGCATAATCCGTCGGCAGAGAGCCGAACGATGCACCACTCGAACGCATATCGGAGATCGCTTGCCTAAGTCCTGCATAGGACGCGGCGGGTCCGGTCGCGACATCGGAGATGACCGCGCGATCGGCGGTCACAGATCCGACTGTCACGGATGCACCACCGATTCGGCCTCAGCGAGCGCGAGTGGTGCAATCTTGTTCTCGACTTCGTCTAGATCGAAGTCGACATCGTCCAGATCGTCTAGGTCCTCGAGCGTGTCATCGACAACGACTTTCGCGTCTACGCCTTCGTGGTCCGCCAGTGACCCAACAGCTTGGCCGTCTTCGTCATGGTCAACGGCTGTGACCTTCTTCTGCACTTCACTGCCCATCGTAAACTTCTCCACTCTTGTCGGAATTTCAGCAATCGAATGAATTGCGCACAGATCGGCAAGACGTGCCGATCTTGTCCCCTCCGAGCTTCCCAGCTTGCGTCATCAACGAAAGTTGTTACTGCTCTTCTTTATACCTGCCGTGTACACCGAATAGCATTGCTCTGCAGTACTTCTCAGAGAATTTGAGTCCGACTCAAGAAACCGAACCCCGATCAGTCCACATCGAACGAGGTCGAGCCTAAGAGCAACGTGGCATTAGTTCGCGTCTGACATGCTGAATGCAGTTGTCCCAGTGCGCAATTCCGATTGAAGTTGAACGGTCCACGTGAGCGGCGGTCGACTGAGAATTGAGTGTGCGCCTGAAAGCCGAGCCCCCTCGTGCGTAACTGAATTACAGAACACGCCAACATCCCGGTCGGATGGGCGCATATTCTGCTGCCAAACACAAACTATCGACACCCGCCCTCGCTGTCAATAACAGATACGTATTTGTAATACCGTACGGTGATACCGAACCGACTACCGTATGCTGAGCGTGTGTCGATACGGCTCTAACCGCAGGTAGAGCATGTCCCACGCGAAAAGCCTGCGGTATCTGCTCAGACCCGGCACCAATCTCAGCAGTGGTACCGACTTTGGGCTCAACGCAAGATCGCATGGCAGCACCAGCGCAAACCAACACAGCAGTTCGGAGAGCAAGCTGCTCGACGAGACCCGGTTCTGGAGCTGCTGACATCTCCGAATCACACGAGGCGGTGGCGCGTCTGCTGATGACAGGGTCATCACAGCTACACGCACCAAAGCTCTACCCGTCGATTCCGAGAGCGCGCATGAGGTGGCCCCCGCGGGCGACACCAGCTACACTGAATCAAGTTAGTAGAAGTGATTCAAAGGGAGGTGATTCGTATGCCAACGACGCATATGGGTGCGGCGATCGAGAGTGCTCGCGAGGCAGCTCAGCTGTCCCAGAGAGCACTCGAAGATCGAACCGGCATCTCGCAGTCGACGCTCAGTCGCATCCTGTCCGGCAAACGCGCAGCGAAGATGACCGAGATCATTCAGATCGCGGACGCCACCGGGTGCACCGTGGCCCAGCTGACCGGAACAGCGGCCGCAAGCCGAGTGTTGTGTGCCGCGCGAGCAACGAACGGCTCAGCCATGGATAAGATGCGCCAGCGACTGCTGCACTTCGTCGAGTTGGACGCCTATTTGGACGACCAAGCCATCGCCGCTCCCCGGTGACGATACGTAACACGACTCCGGAACAGCAGGGCAAGGAAGCAGCGAGCGCGTTCCGTCGTGAGCATGGCCTGGGAGTGCTCCCCCTCGGTGACCTCGCAGCGCTGATCGAACAGATTACCGGGCATGACGTTGCTGTTCTTGACGTCGGCCCCGACGAACACGGTCTTACAATGCGTGACCCCGTGCGCGATGTCGCGTTCATCGGGGTTGCGCGCACCCGCAACCCCATGCGGCAGCGCAGCACGCTCGCTCACGAACTCGCCCACGTCATTTTCGGTGATTGGACCGATGACGAAGATCTGGGCAGTGTTCGATCCCCCCTGGAGATAAGAGCGGACGCGTTTGCTCGACACCTCCTTGTACCCCTCGACGGTCTGACCGCCTTCCTCGGGCACCGTGAGAGCATCACGGCAGCTGAGCTATCCGCTGTGGTGCAATGGTTCCTTGCTTCCCCTGCCATCTCCTGCATTGCGCTCCATGACTGTGGATACATCGACACCGCGACCAAAGCTCAGTGGATGGCCCTTGGCACGCCCCGGCTCGCAACCCGCTTCGGCTGGAGCGATCAGTATCAGTCCCTTCAGAACGACTCTGACCGCACACGATCCCCACAACGATTACTCGCACGCGCAGTATCCGGCTACAGCGAAGGCGTCGTGACTGCACAAACCGTCGCCACTCTGAGAGGACTCACTGTCGACATAGTGGTCGAGGAACTCACCCAAGCCGGAATCATCCCGAGGGAACACCAACCGCAGTGGACCGCTGCGACGGATCTGCCCCCTGTCACCGTGGACCTCAGCGACCTACTAGACGACGAGACACCTGAGGGTTCATACGAATGAACCAACGTCCAATCATGGATGCAGGACCCGGACTGAACTTTCTCTCTGTCAACAAGCAACGCCTGCTTTTCAGCACCTTGGGCGCGCTGAGTGTGCCAGAAGCGGTAAAAGCAGAGATTCTTCGCAAATCCGGTCATGACAAGCGGTTTGAAGTTGCAGGCCGCGTCTGGGCGAAGTTGCCGGAGCGACTCATGGAGATACTGTCAGACGATGTAACCGATGAACTGTCGGCAGCTGTTCACCGCATCAGCGGTGTCCCTATAAACCAGCGGACGCGTTCCGGAAAAGACCTCGGTGAGACCATGGTCATTGCTCACGCCACTGTGGCCGCCGAAGCCGGGGAACATGTCATCGTCCTCATCGACGATGGCGGAGGGTGCAAGGCCGCAGCAACCGAGGCCCGCCGGCTGCAACGGCTCAACACACTCGGTGCCGAAGTCGGCAGCATTCGCCTCATCAATACCGTGACTGTGCTCGAACGCGCAGCAGGTGGCGAACACATTCCTGACAAGAACGCCATGCGAGACCTTTACAGCCGACTCCGAGGTCTGGATGACGGATCCCCACCGCTGGATACCACCAACCTCATGAACCTGCACTGCTGGCTGTAGGCGACTCGCTCCAAATTGGCAGCGGATTCCTGGTACCGAAATGGCTTACGATGCCCTTCCGATTCGGCGAGATCTGTGCTCCGCAACACTGCCACGGGTCGGCCCCATCGCACGCTCACACCAACGCATTCCGCTTTGCAATCGAAACCGAACAATGATCGGGCGTCCGGTTGCTCGCACTGGTCAAGGCTTGTCCGCTGCCAGACCTCAGTCACGGTGATAGCAAGCTGACCGCCATCAAGCACCACCGCATCGTCGTCGGAATGACCCGCAGCACACTTGGCAGAACCAGCATCGACCTGCGATAGCGCCCGTAGCGATCGACCTGCGATAGCGCCCGTAGCGTCGGCAGCTACCGCTCCAACCCAGCGACTCAGAAACCCTGAAACAACATAGGAGTTCGCAGGTACAGTCGAAAGCCGCTGGCCTCGACGAAGGGTATGTGACGTTGACGATCGATGGCACCGTGCCGGACTTCGCAAACCGCCTGACTGCGTTGAGATCTGCACGTTTCACCGAGTTGCGCCCCGGCCAGAGCCAAGTGCTCAGCGCATACGCCGCAGAGCACCTGGCCACACCGGATCTGGCAATCGAAATGGCCACCGGCGAGGGTAAGACCCTACTTGCGCTGCTCATTGCCGACTACGCGCTTGATCAAGGCCGGACGGTCGCCTATCTGGCCGGAACACGGCAACTCGCGGAACGTGTGAAAGCAGAGGCGGAGGAGCTCGGGTTAGAGGTGGCTCTTTTCTCGAGCAAATCCTACGGCGCGACCACGCTCGACGACTACCACCAAGGCCAGGTCGTCGGAGTGATGAACTACTGGGTCTACTTCAACTCCAGCCCTGTTCCAAAACCCGCCGACCTCGTCATCTTCGACGACGCCCACCTCGCCGAGCAACCGCTGAGCTCTATGCGCACGTTCCGGATACCAGACAAGGCCGGTGAAGCCAGGACGCTCTATCGAACGATTTGCGGCTTCGTGATCGCACACACGGCGTCGTACCCCGGTCTTCACGCAATGCAGGACGGGACAGCTCGACCTGGTACGCCACCGGAACTACTGTCCTTCAAGGACTGGAAAACCCTTGAAGAACGCATACGCAACGCCATCGAAGCATCGCCCTACGTCACGGATAAAGAAGCCAAATATGTGTGGCCCATCATCCGGGACCACCTCGGGTATTGCGGGGTACTGATTGGCCCGTCCGGTATCGAGATCCGCCCCTATCATCCGCCGACAACCCTCGACAAATGGTACGCAAGCGCCAAGCAGCGAATCTACTTGTCAGCAACCCTCGGCACCATGGACGACCTGCAGCGACGAGTGGGTGGCCGTCAGATTGTGGCCCTGTCGACCGCCGACCCGTTGAATGCAGCATCAACAGGCGAGCGTCTGTTCATACTAAACCCCAGCCCAGAAGAAGCTCTCGGCCCCAACACACTTGCGTGGGCGCTCGACCAGTCGACGAAAGCAGGCGGCAGAACCGCCTGGCTGTGCTCGAGCCACGCCGAAGCCGACGCCCTACAGGCCAAATTAGTGGCGAAAAGCCTCACGGTATTCAGACTCAAGCCCAGTGACGACTCCATGTTCGACAGTTGGACTCATGCTGCCGCTGGCCATCTCATCGCGGCAGGACGCTACGACGGGCTCGATCTCGCTGGTGACCTCTGCAAGCTCGTCATCATCACATCCGTACCTCAAGCAAGCAGCGAATTCGAGCGATTCGTAGTCGCCTATCTCGGCGACGCCAGTTTCATGCGCCACCGCGTCGGCCAACGCGTGACACAGGCTCTCGGACGCGCGAACCGCGAACCCTCGGACCGGTCGATGTATCTGGGCTTGGACCCGCTGTTTGCTCGGGTCCTGGCCGATCCGGTTGTCCGACAATCAATCCCCACAGGCACTCAAGCCACCGTCCAAGGGGCACTGCAAATTCACGATACCGACTGGGCCGGGACGCGGGACACCTGCGATTCATTCTGGGCCGCAGGGTCACCAACTGCATCACCGCCCGTGGCCACGTACACGCCGCCTCGCCGGCGACGACCCGGGAAAAAGACGGGCGGCAGCAGCACCGTGTCGAGCGCGGATCTCGAGGTAACCGCTGTCGCCGACATGTGGATCAGCGACCACACTGCGGCAGCACAACACGCACGGGAGGCATCGGACATGCTCGCCGCCGCAGGCGAAACCGAGCACGCCGCGTTCTGGCGGTACGTCGAAGCCCACGCGCACTTCACCGGAGGGACATCCAAAGACATCACAGCGGCTCGCAACGCGTTGGAGGATGCCACCCGTGATGGACCGCGGACCACCTGGTTCAAACGACTCCGTCGCACGATTTCGGACCTCGACGGCTACGCGGATCCCGCCGATGACACGGACCAACTGTTCCTCCTGTGGGATGAGTGGCGTCGGGAGGCCGGCTCCCGGCTGGCGAAGGAGCTATCGGCCGGACGAGTCTTGCTTGCAGGGAGCCACGACGAGCAATGTGCGGGCCTGCTCGTGCTGGCGCGTCTTGCTGGTGCCAGCGGTGAACGACCACCGGACAAGGAACAAAGCGCCACAGACTGTCGATGGACCTGGTCGACCACCAAACGGTCCGAACGCCGTGCCTGGGAGGTCAAGACAGTGCCGGACGGTGACCCACCCCCCTTGATTCGCGGAGACGTCAATCAATTGCTCGGGCAGATACAGGTCGAGAAGACACGCGCACCCAACACCCGTGTCTACGGCTGTCTGCTCACTCCCGCTACGGAGGTGAAGAGGGATGCGCAGGAAGCGTCACACGACATCATCGCGCTGATCAACCACACGGCCGCGCTGCATCTGTACGACCTTCTTGCCGAACGAATTCAGCAGTATGACGCGCTCTGTGGAGACGACAGCGCGTCGTCTCGCGGGAAAGCCCGCACCAAGGTGGAGGATCGACTACCGGGCGGGCGCTGGCTCGGCGCACTCCTGAGCCCGACGCATGGAAAACTGCTCACGAAGGCCGATCTAAACGATCTCTTCCCGAACTAGAGGTCCATGAGGTGCCGAAGGACACGAGTCAAAGTCTGGATCACACGTCTTCAGGATGCGCTTGCTGCATAAAACGCGGCCAACCGGATCGAACCAAGAAGTGTGGGCCAAACTGCTTCCCTACATCGAGCGCAACATATAACGGCGTCGAGAGCGAAATGACCAGAAACGCCAGCACTCTTGCGAACAAGTTGGCTAAATGGGGTGGCTGGAAGCCTTCTTAGTGGATCCAAAATATTGACGCGACACGCCTTTGGGGAATGGCCCAAAAAATCGCCAGAACGAAGACTCGACAGCCGCCGAGACCACTCGAATCATGCACTAGATGCGAGTAGATCTCATGCGCGAGATACGAAGAATGGCCCCTATCAATCAAGCCGCACGCGAAAGTACGGAACCATCTCATTTCTCATACCCTCACAATTGCCGAATGCGCAGCTGACTTCATCCACAGGGTTGTCGTGAGTAGGTCGGCCTGTTATATACTGACCTTCCAATCTTTCAAACTTTTCTACGAGAGGTTTTCTTCGCTGTGGCTAAACAGGTATCCATCCAGCTGGTCGACGATATCGATGGATCTGTCATCGACGAGAATGCGGGCGAGACAATCGAATTCTCGGTCAGCGGTGTCGAGTACGTAATTGATTTGAAAACGAAGAACGCCAACGAGTTTCACCGGAAATTGAACTACTACATCGATCATGGCACCCGCGTAGGTGGGCGCAAACGCAAGCCCTCCCCCGCAGCCACTCCAACTCCGGCTGCCTCTATAGGCTCACCGGCCAAGCGTGATGCTGCGCAAACCCGAGCAATCCGCAAGTGGGCGATCGACAAGGGGTATCAGGTCAGTCAGCGCGGACGTATACCCGCCGATGTCGAAGAGGCGTACAACGCCGCGCACTGACAGCCCAGGGCATGTTGTCAGGCTCGAGCCAGACCGCCGACACGCTCCGAACGAGCTCGGTCGAAGGCTCGATCACCCGGGGAGGGCGATTCGGAACTGTGCGCGATCGGCTCCGCGATCACCGGGTACACAGAGACAACCAGTCTGCCGCCGACTGACGAGACGAGCCCAACCCGAAGACAGCGTCCGGCGTCCGAGCAACCCACACCGTGACCAGCCTTGAAGGGCTCACACATATTCTGTCGCACACCGACACCGACGCCCCACGAAAGCGTGAGCTGGCCTGGTTCGTCGACGACAGCAGGCCGCGGATAGCCGGCAGAGATCAGGCCTCCCGAAGTTTTGCACCGCCGCTGTTCATTCCGCGGCTGCACCAACGGTGGCCGCGAGCACAGGCCTTGTCAACCGCAGAACGGTGTCGAGATCGCCTCCGTCATCGAAGCCGCCCGGACCGGCGGTGGTTGTCACACCGCAAAGGATTGCCATGACGGCATCGGTAGCGTCGACCGATTCCGGCCGGATCCCGTTACCGGTGATAATCGCCAAGACTGCGGCCCTGAGAGGGTCGTACGTCGCAGATCGTGCCGCGGCTTCGTAGTGGAGATCGGTCCACAAAACTGCTGTAGCCCGCAAGGACCAATACCGCCTCGCATGGGTGAAGTAGCCGCCGAGCAAACCCTGAACATCGGCCACTGCGTCTCCCGTCGACGAGCGGGGAGCTCGGAGGAAATCGCATCGTCGGGCGGCCTCGTCGATCACGGCATGAACAACAGCGTCCTTCGATGGAATGTGGAAATACATGCCCCCCTTGGTTACCCCTGCAGCCTGGACCACGTCGTTGACTGTGACACCGCTTCCCTCGCAAGCGATGATGCGAGCCGCACCCGCAATCACAGCGCCGCGCGGGTCCGTTGCGCACGCTTCTGCGGAGGGCGCGCGCGCTGCTCGACATCCGCATGCTCCGAAACCTGTCGGTCGACAACCGTCATGTCACACACTCCATCGCTCCATCGCTCCATCGCTCCATCGCTCCATCGCTCCATCGCTCCATCGCTGCATCGCTGCATCGCTGCATGGACTGCTTCTGCACTCCGGTCGCACCTGCACGGATCCGGGTATTCCGTCGACGACCGATTGATCACGGTGCCGGGCTAGGAAGTTCGCCATTGCACAAAGTTGCTCGGCTCCATCAGGCCATGATTATGGCTTCGGAGGTGGACACTTCGAGCACCGGCAAAATACACGAAGTCAGGAACGTCCGCTCCCGCAATAGGTACGGGAGGCGAAATTACCATTTCCACCGCTCACGTTGCGTCGAGCGACGCTCTGTTCTGGACCCGAATAGCCTTACCAAATGGATATCAGTGGTGTTGCTTCGATTATCGGCGCTCTCGGTATCGGATCCTTTGCAGGCCAGTATCTGATCGGCAGCCAGCAACGCCGTCAACTGCGCAGTGAGGTTCTCCGGCACTTGGCGAACACCGAGCGCACCCGGTGGGCAGGGGCGTTGTCCTCTGATCCATCGTTTCAGCAGTTCAAAGACAGTATCCGCGAGCTCGAAACAGCCGCGATCATCGCAAGGGTCCCTCGACGACCACTGAGGTTGTACATCCAACTGGCCACTGCAGCACGCCTGATGAGCGACGACGACGTAGAAGAAAAAGACGGGCAGGAAGAAGCCGGGGGAATCAGCACTGCGTTGAGTCGATGCGTGCGCTCGTCAGCGGCACAGCTCAGTCGGCTGATGTGGTCACCATGGCTCGCCAGAGCATGCATGAAGCGACGAACAAACGAAATCGAACGTGAAGCGCAAGGCCTCGACGAGGCGGTGGTCTCGGCAGTGGACAGGGCCAAGAAGTTCCACACCTACTACTGAAAGATGCCGCCGATCGCGAACTGGAATACAAAGCTCGGGCGATCACACCGCCGCCGCCTCCGCCGCCGCTGTTCGTGTACTTAACCTGCAGCAATCGCCGCGACGACGTGAGCGGCCTCGATGGTCTCGCTGGTCACGGAACATGCTCGTACCAACGCATCCTGCAATACGACCAGCTCCCGGCGGACACTGCGGCCGGCCACGTAGTGGTCGAAGAGATGCTGGAGGGCGTCATCGTCGATGACGTCGATCGCGCGAAGATTTGGATTTTCGACGGCCCGGCGAGCCCGCATGCCGATGATCGACCCCAATGCAGCTGAATTGGCCAAGGCAGGCAACGTGATTCGAGTGTTCAGATACTCGCGGGCCTGTTCGTAGTGGGGACTGCTGAGGTAATCGTTATGGACGGCGACAACGCATGCGGCCGGAAGTCGCTCGGCGATCATCCTCAGAGTCGAGCCGAAGAACATCGCGATCCGCGGCTCCGGATCGACCCCGATACCTGGACGACGTATCCACTGGTCCGTGTCATCGAGCACGAGCGTCGGAATCAAGCCACTGCGCGAAATCAGTTCCAGGACCCTGATCGCCTGATCCACGACATCCTCACCTTGCGATGGTTCGTTCACCACGCTGCCGAGCTCGATCGCGAGATTGCCAGCCAACCATGGGAGACCAACCGAGAATTTGACCGGTCGATGTGCGGAACCTCCGCGCATTTCCCGAGCAATCTTCTGGACTGCCCGGTTCTCGTCGAGCTGTTTGGCTATGGTGTTGACCAACAGACGCGGGAATTCAGCCGGATCGGAGACGAGGGAGTCGTTCTGAATCCCCATCCTGATCCTCAGTGCTGCAACGTTTTCGGAGTGAAGAGCGTCCATCACGTACTCGGTGATCGAGGACTTACCCGAGCCACTGGCACCGATCAGAGCCACACGCTCACGACGCCGAACAGCATCCATGAAGCGCTGCTCGTAGTCACCACTCACGGGGCCAGTGAGTACGTCGAACGGCACATGGACCTGCCACATACGATCCGGATCCGGCGACGGGTCGAAGGCCTTCGAGTCCCGCAATTGACGAAGTAGGTCGCCGCTCATTTCTGATCCTCCGGATCAGCTTGTTCGGCCCGCAGCCATTCCGCCGGCGGAGTCAACTCGTACACACGCCGCGGCCGCCCCGGACCCGACGAGACTTCGCTGCTTCGGACCAGCCCCTTCTCGTAGAGCTGCTTGAAGACCTGTACTGCACGAGGACGCGTCCACCCCAACGCGGCCAGCAAGTCATCATCCGATGCGCTGACCGGACCCCGCACCTTCATTTCGGCCGCCAGCATCGACGCTGGGCGACCCAAAGCCCAGAGCGCATCGTCTCTATCGGCGAGGGCCAGGTAGTTGTCCTCGTACGACCCGGGGTCCTGCAGGAATCCCCGCAGAGCACTTACCAGATCTCGGGGGTTTCGCCCTACCGCATCAGCAAGGGTGCTGGCTTGCGGTTCCATGTCGATTCCGGCGCGGCGAGTGATCAACTCGATGCTTTCCACTCTCGAGAGCGGGGGCACGTCGACGATCTTCTCGAAGAATGCATCTGCAGGCGGAGTCAGGAGACCTTGACGGTCACTCTCACGCACCGACACCGCCCACAGGTATCCCGTCGCCCACACCTCATCGCGGTACCGCCCGAACAGTGCGTGCCCGGCCGAGGCGGTGACGTCGTCGACGATGATCACCGGATACAGCCGCGTCCCAAGCGGAGCTGTGCCGTCGTCGCTTTCTGCTGCCCATCGCCGAAGCGTGTCGTCGATGAACTGCAGGCGAAAGTCACTCAATCGCCGCAGCAAGACGTCGGGCCCGTCACTGTCGACTGCCGGTTCGCCGGTGACCTGTTCTACGACGCGGGCGAGCATGTCACGGCCGTCCGAGATCCCCTCGACCCGAACGAAGCTCATCGGGAAGTCGCCTTCTCGGCGGGCACCGGTGAACGGCGATCGGCTGTCGAGCTGCAGCCGTCGAAGGAGCGACGTTCGGCCTGTGCCTCGGTCCCCCGTCACCAGAACGTTGAGCTCAGCGTTCAATCCGTCCCAGATCGCGGCGAGTTCGTCTCGCCGGCCGACGAACAGTTCGGCGGCGACGGAATTGTCGAGCAGAGGACGTGCGCTGATCTTCATGAGACTTACAGTACTTACTGTAAGTTCCGTTAGCAATGCCCTGCGGGCTCTTGACCACGATCGCTACAGCAGATCCGGAACATCCAAGATCGTGACACCGGTTTCTTCACGCCACCGCTCCAGCAGATCCGCTCGCTCGGACAGGGTGACCGTGGCCTGGACGGTATGACGATGCTCCTTGCCAGCCACCCCCGCTTGCCCGAACAGTGCAATGCACCGCCGGGCATGTTCGAGGTCGTGGCGGGCCCAGTACCGCAGACCCTCGAACCCGGCCATCCGTAACGCGGCCGCCCACCGCTGCGTCAACGGATAGTCAGCGGTCGAGAAGATCTCCGCCGTCACCCCGAACGCAACACCGGTGTTCGCAGTCAGATCGGCGAGCCTGATATCAGCATCCAACGTGATCGTCGACGCTGCACGCGCATCGACCTCGTATCTCGGCACGATCTGTTGGCCACCGAAAATCTCCAGAAGAGTGACCACTTCGTCTTCCGCCAGGTAGCAAGTCCCATCAGGGGCTTCGAGGTCGAACCTGCCGCCGCCATTCGATGAGTACCACCACGGTCCCAGACTGGCCTGATGCGATCGAAACAGCTCGGTCCCAGCCGGGTAGACGCACGACGGAAATCGCTCCGCCAATTCACCGACGGGCTTGGGCTCGAACAGATGAACGACGGCACGTTCAGCGCTCACGCCGCAAGCCGACTGACCGCAGCCCGGGCGGCGCGAGCCACGGTAGGCACGTCCCCGTCGAGAAGGGCTTGCCGCGGCGTGCGGCCGTCGAGCTCTGGCTGAGGGGTAGTCAGCCACGCGACCGTCGACCATCCACGCGGGTCCTGCCCCGCCCACACGCGGAGGACCTCTTGGATGCCGAGAATTGGCTTCGCGGGCTGGGCATCGGTGAAGCCCGCGGCGGCGTACCCGTATTTGCCGTTGCTGCCGGTCAACCGAAGAACGCGGTTCTCTTTCACAGCCTTGCTCAAGGCAGCACGCGTCCAACCCGCAACGTCGAGGGCCTGACTCGGGGTCAATATTTCCCCTACGTGCTCACTCCACGCGCGACGCGCCTTCAGGCCGTTGACGATGCCATCGAGGCCCGCTATCGCATACGCCAGATCACGCTCATCCGGTGCGCCACTGGCCTCGACCAGCCGGTGCGCCATGACCTCGAAATCCTTCTCGACAGTGGACATACCCCGATCATCCCCGGCCGCCCCTGCCATGTCAACCATGTCAACCATCACAGGCGGCGAGGGGTGGCTCACCCCCGCTGGCCACTTCTGAGACAGATCAGTAAGTGGGGCCGAAACGCCGACAATGGACCTAAAGCACAGCAGGCATAGAACGTGTGGGCCTCCTGAGCCGAAAGGCTCTGTCCGACTGCACCTTCTCAGAAGAATCGATAGCTCGAGGAGTTGATGGTGAAGCCGTGTCCGGTTTCATCGTGGCGGCAGCTCGCACCACCGTTGAGGCCGTCGAACTCGCAGGTCATTCCGTACGCCGTCATGCTGCTGCCGTACTGGAAGGTGGTATTCCGCATCGATTGCCGGTCTTCCAGGTGTGAGTTGCCACCCGAATCCGCCAGGAAGCCCGTCTCACCGTCCGAGCCCACCTTGATCAGGCGATCGTCAATTCCGGAGGTCAGGGGTTCGCCCAACGGTGGTGAACAGAACGCGCCCGTCCGCGAGATCGTGCAGTAGTAGTTGCCGCTGGGCGCGGAGAGTTCGCAGATACCGCCGTCGGCGCAGACACCTGGGTCAACCGGCGTCCCACCGAACATGTCACCGGATTCGGACTCGTCGGATTCGTTGAGTTTCTGGCCTGCCGGTGGCACCGCGGCTGCTGCGGACGGAACTACGGATGTCGGGGCTGAGGGTGCGGCTGTGGAGGTGTTGCACTGCTGCACTTGAGGAAAGCTCAGATCGTCATTGGGATTCCCGCTGGGATAACCGAATTCGACGGGCATGACCTGAACGTTCGGCGTCATCGCCCACCCTTCGGACAGCTGCGGGAAGTCGCGCAAGTCGGCGATGAACGAGATGGTCTCACCGACGGCCTCGGAATCCACCGCTCTCGGAGGAACACTGATCATGCCGTCGAGGTCGTTGGTGTTCCCCTCGACCGTCCACTGCTTACCTCCGGAGCCGTACACATTGCGGCTGAAACTCAGGGTGTATCCGCCCTCTTCTTCGACAACGTCGTCGAAGAAGAGGGCAGCGGAAAAGTTGAGGCTCCCCGGGACCGGGTGGTAGTCGTCGTACCCGGGAATCGAGAGCAATTCGGGGATGGGAGGCGGCGGGCCGGCCATCGTCAATTCGATTCTGAGGCGATCTCCTCCTGCATGTTCCAACAGAGCGGTCTGAGCGCGGATCGCGTCGGGTGCCGGTCGATCGACGAACGGACCTTCCGACTCGGCTGGCTGTGGCACGGACGCGCAGGAGAGGGTTAGCGGAAGCGCGGACCAGTCGATACCTGAAGCTCTTCCCTGATCGGATGCACGGACAAAGGCCACGACCGTAGCAACTGCGATCACCAGAACGCTAACGACCACAGCGGCCATGATCAGTGGTCGACGACTGCGCGGCATCGCGTCCGGCTGACCAGCAGAGAATGCACTCATGGTCCTCAGAGTGCCACGGCAGTACGACCCAACGAAACGACTGGTCCTGTTTTCGCCGACCGGATACGAACGGCGGGTTGCGTCTCGGCGCTAGTGGGAACATCGAGGTGATGGACACTCCTAGAAGCGGCCCAGATAGCAGCGACAACCCAGCACCTGGTTGGTATCCGGACCCCCATTCACCGTCGCTGCGCTGGTGGGACGGCAACAACTGGTCCGATACCGTCGTGGCGATACCGCAGTCTCAGCCACCGCCGCCCAGCGACAATCCGGTGCCATGGAGTCGCCCGCGTCAGAGCTCGCCGGCAGCGTCGGCCGAACCCTCACGTGCTGCACAGTTGTTCCGTCGACATCGGAAGCGGCTGCTGCTCGACGCCGTCCTCCTCCTCGTCGCGTCTCTGCTGCTCTTATCGGTGTTCCGGAATCTGGGCACGATAGTCGGCGGATCCCCCGAGACCGCCGACTACGTGCGAGTGGCGATCCTGCCGATACCAGCGGCCGGGGCCGCATTCTGGTTGTGGCGGCGATCGCAGTTCTACGTGGACCGCCAGCCTGAAGGCGAGGCCGCCGGCACGCGATTGCGCGATGCTCTGATGGCTGTGTGGTTCGTCGGAACCGTGGTGCTCTCTGTGCTCGTCGCAGTCCAAGCAGCTGACGGCGAGCCGTCGTTGAGTGGCACCGAGTTGCAGTCGATGTTGCGCTCCAATCTCGGCGCTGCCGAGGGCTCCCCCGCTCGAACAAACACTATTGCCTGCCCAACCAACCGGGACTTCGTCGACGGAGATGTTGCGCGCTGCACCGTCGAAACCTACGCAGACACCACCGAGGTTCTCGTTGTCACAGTCTTTCGGGAGGGCGATGATTGGCGACTCGGCATCGACATCGGCTGAGCAGCCCTCTACGAGGTGCGATGCGCCCGCACGCCTACGTCACCCCGATCTGACCTACGTCGCGTCAATTCGAGCACTACCGCGGAATGATGGGTCTCGCTGCGTCGTAGCACCCGTCGACGAAGTCTTCGCGGTCGATATCATCCTTCTCCACGAATTGATCGCCAACCCGCCGACCGGACGTGGCAGCAAGGGTTCCGCAATCCGTACGAAGCGAATCGTCGGACCAACTGTCCGACGACAACGCGGTGAAGCTGGTCGCGTACGTCGTACCGGTCTCTTGACCCGCACGGTAGGAGAGCTCATCACGACTGTGGCTGTTCACTTGCCAGACCCCCACCGCGAGCACAGCGATGGCGACGGCGCACACGACGACAACCTTCCGCCGGGGCGACCCACCGGCGCTATGCATGAGCGTGTTCCCCGTGTGCGCAGATCGGGGCTGTGACGGGCCGTTGTCCAGTCGTTCGACGTTCACGATCGTCGTGACGTCGGGCCGTTCAGCTCTGAGCTCCGCGAGAATGTGTTCCGATGTCGCGGATTGGTCCACCTGCATGTCCCATACTTGCTGCAATCCCGAATGAGCCACATATGTCACCCTCACCAAGGACTGTCGGCTCGATGCGGTGGCGCTCGACGCCAAACCCGATCCAGAAGACTGCTCGGCGGTGGTGGCTGCGCCTCCGGCCGGAACGCCGGGTGTCGAGCTTTTCCACAAGTGCTGGAAATTGGTCGACGACACCGCCTGTTGGCCATCATTGGATGGCGACCCAGATCCCTGGGGTGCGGCTGTAGGTCGAGACGAGCGCAGCGCAGCAGATGCACCAGGTACAGGCGCGAACTCGTTGGTCCAGCTTTGTCCGTCCCACCACCGCAACGACGGCGATTGGGGATCTGGATACCAACCAGGAGCCGGGTTGCGGCTACTACCTGTCGGTCCGTTACTGGGAGGAGTCATCTTTCAGAGTTTCGCAAAGACCGGCGGCCAATGACTCCAAACACCGAAAAGAAGCCCTCCTGCGACTCCCTCGCCGTGTGCAAAAACGCCGAGATCTGCGGGCGGGTGGTGGACCGAAGCTCTTCCACCTCAGTCCTTTTCAGCCTCGACGCCATCCATACCGCGGCGGAGATTGGAAGGTAGTTCTAGGCAATGCTTCTCGGCAAGGAGCACCGTCGCTCCGTAGTGGCGGGCTTGCTTCACCGTGTCCCCTAAGACGTGTTGGTTGGTGGCAGCGCCGGCGAGGACCGCAATGAGGGGCATCCCCATGCGTGCGTTCTTGATTGGGACTCGCTGCCCGTCACTCGCCTGCTTCAGGAGTTTCTCCACTGCGGCCATGAGCCGATGGTCCTCCCTCAGCTTCTGGCTCCAGTTGACCCGCCCCTTCGCCGCGTCGAAGGCACTGGCCGCGTTCTTCACCGAGCGCACCTTTACCGCCTGGTTCTTGTAGGCACGCCCCACCATGCGGTCGATGACGTACTTCATAGCGGGGTCTTTGGCGTTCAAACCGTAGGAGTAGCAAATGCGAGTGGCGATGGCACCCGTGAGCGCTTGCATGGCAATCATGTCGAGGCCGATGGCCGCTGCGCTTCCAAGGACAGGGACTGGGATCATCGCGAGCGAGCCGAGTAGTGCCCCCTCTCCGGCTCCGATGGTTCTCCACCGCAGCGACATGCGATCGGTGAGTTCCTCCAGGTGTTCCAAGTCCAGTTTTCGGAGGTCCGCGAGCGACTCCACTTCGCGACCCTTCTCCCGGTGATATCGGAGCACCGTCTCCGGATTGGTCAGTTCGACCACCCAGTCGTTGAGAAGTTCGAGCATCTGCACAACGTTGTGAACCGCGGGGACAAGCGCCGCGCCTACTGCTATGCCAGCTGCATCCTTCACCTTCTCGGGCGTACGGTGAGCCACAGCCTTGCCGACGTGCGATGCCTTGTCCTTCGTAGCCTGCACTGTGGTGTCCAGCGCTGCACGGGCCTTGAGCGGTAGAAGCGCCTTCCGCCCCTCAGCTTTCTTCTCCCAATGCTCCTGGAGCTCCTTCCACCTCTTCTGCTCATAGAGGGACATCTGAGTGGGCACAGCAACCTCGTCCATGCCCGGAAGGCTAGGGGAGGACACCGTCACCAGCCGCAGCCGGACCACTGCCACTTACCAATCAAGCGGCCCCCGCGACAGAGGACCACGAACCAATAACACTCACCACCGCCGTAGCCACAGGCACGGTTTTTTGCTGCGCCGCGGTACCACCTCCTCCGTCACGTTCGGGCTTGCCCGGGCCGTCAGGCCTAGGGCGCGTCGTCGAACGGTCCGAACGATGCTTCGTCCCAATGCCGTTCGAGCGCGGCATTCCATTCGTCGATGTCCGAGGCAGAGAACAGGTGCATGTTGTGTTCGGTGAGTAAGAATCCGGTGTCGCGCCATGCTTGGAGGTACGCGGGGTTCTCCCCTGCTTCCATGGCCTTGTCGATCAGCGAGTCCACGTCGGCCAACAGGGTCTCCTCGCTGATTTCCTGCGGCGTGTCGGCATCTGGGTCGAAGAACAACGGATCGTTGGGCCCGAGGTCTCGGCCGAACTTGTCCCGGAACGCCTGTTGCTGCTCTTCGAGAGAGTCGTTGAGCTCCGCACCACCCACCGTGTCATTGCTCCACGACAGGGTGCGCCCACCGTCGGCGTTGGTGCGCCGTTGCACGAACGAGGGATCGCCGCTGCGCTCGAGCACCAGCGCAGCATGCTGCTCACGTGAGACGCCTTGCTGTGCGAGTCGCTTTCGACGTTGCTGGACCTTGCGGGCGCGTTTGTCGCCGGCGGCGGTGCGTTTCGGTGTCATACCTTCACCGTCTCAGAGATTGTCCGGAACGTCCGGTGTTCGGCCGAGACTGCGATCTACCGTTGCCACTTCTCGCGGAGTCGACGCAGAGTGCCGGACAGGGACTCATAGTCGATTTGTCGATGCCACTCAGTAGGTCGCGCAGCTCCCCAAGCCCCGGAAGACCGACGCCCACAGCTTCATGCCGACGGCGATCCGTCGTACTTGCGCCAGAAGCACGCGCGGAGGCGGTGCCGGATGTTCGCGTCGAGGTCGTCGACGCCCAGCGCATCGGACGCGTCGCGCAGTAGCGCGCGGTCGATGTCCGGCGGGATGGACGGACGTGCGCGTTCGAGTTCGCGCACATCGTCTGGGGTGTTGCTGTTCAGGACCGAGTCCAGGACGTTGACCACCACCTTTTCGATGAGGTCGTCCTGCGCAGTTTGCTCCTCGTAACTGGGTGCAATCCACGACGGTTGCCCGGTCGATCCGCTGTACGCGGGAACCGGCACGTGCGGCGACGGAGCGGGCCGAGGTGCGGCGGTGCTGCGCCTCGAACTGGTCACTATGTCGAGCGGAGTGGGACGAGCACGAGAGGAGCGAGCATTCGAGGGTGTCAGTGCCGGGATTGCGGGCTCTGGCGGTGATCGTCGCTCGATCTTGGTCACGGCAGCATCGACGATGTCACCGTCGATTGTGTCGAGTTCGTCTGCAGCTCGCAGGAGATGCCGACTCACCGCGTGGGGTGCCCCCACTGTGGTGGGCACCGCCAGCAGAACGACCTGCACACCGTGTGCCTGTGCTTCCTCTACGGCTTCGGTGAGGTCGTCGTCCCCCGAGACGAGGAAGAACACGTCCGACGCGTCGTTTCGAGCATGTGCGACGAGATCGAGACCGATGCGCAGATCGACACCCTTCTGCTCCCCGTTCACACCGAACCGCCCGAGTCGGAGTTTGACCTTCGACAGTTCACCGATGCGCTCCTGCTGGGCGTCGGGCACGCCGTGGCGGGCCGAGTCGTACCAGTGCACTCGGAGGGCCGGTAGCCCTGATCGGGCTTCGGCAATGCCGATGAGCGACGCGACCAGGGCTGCGTAGTCGACGTGGATTCCACTGCGCAGCGAGGTACCGGTGACGCGTTTTGCCGCTGACGCCAGTAGGTAGCCGGTATCGACGTAGAGCGCACAGGTCGAGCGCACGATCAGCTCCGCCCAGTGCCTGCCGGGGCGGGTGCAGGAGAGTCCCACGGTTTGACTCTGGTGAGGGTTGTCTGCAGGTCGGGGGCGAAGAAGAATTCCGAGTTCTCCTGGACGAACGAGAGAGTGACGCCCTTGTTGTCGTTTCGGCCGCCCCCAGTTGGCGCACCCGGGCGACGATTTTGGCCGTACAGCACCTTCACCTTGTCGCGAATACCCAGGACTGCGGCATAGGCGTTCGCGCTGAACGCCTCGACCTGGTTCTTGTTGAAGTGCCCGAAAGCAGTCGCGATGACTCGCGCCGCTCCGCGGTGCTCGGTCCATACTCTCCACAGGGCCAGAGCGTTTGCTTCCGGGAACAGTTGATCGATCCGCCAGGACTCCTCGCGCAGAAGTTTCGCGATGAGCTCGGAAGTCGGGTTACGACCGTCGTCGCGGATCGCGATGAGGATCTCGTCTGTACATCCGCGCTTTTCCCGAACCGCCCACGCTCCGAACCAATGGTGCGCCGCCATGGCGAACAGCGGGCGCGAATTTTCGGTCAGGGCGGTAAAACCGATTATTTTGGTTTGCGGACTATGGGCACGCAGGTATTCCAACACGGAGAAGCCGGTCGCGGCAGTTCCATCTTCACCGGGTCCGAGTTCGAAGTCGACGAAAGCATAGTCCCAACCGGACATATTTGATTCCGACAGGCTTTCGTAGTTCTCGAATTTGTCGACAGTTCCGGTCTCACCGAATATGTCATTGAATTGACGATCGAATGCTATGTGATCCTCTACGAGCAGAACTCGAACCATGGTGACGCCCCCTTGCTAGTTTTCCGATTGATCAGTCTCTCGACGACTGCCAGTGACCCGTTACCTCTTTCCACCCGTCGTCGAGAGTCCGGTAGGAAATTCGTCCGCCGCGCTCCCTCAGTCTGGCATCGAGTCGCACGAGCCCGCCGCCCTCCCGCATCCACGCATCCGCGTTGATCGGGTCGCCGTTGTCGATCGAAGTGGCCGTGTACACCATCGTGTTCGCGTCGAATCCCAAGGACACAGTGCACGCAGTGGCGTTGGCCTTCACCGCATTTTGAGCGAAGTCGGCGAGCACCAGCGTCGCTGTGTAGCGGTCCCACCGAGAAAGCGGGTCCTCCGGATGCGTGAAGGTCATGTCGATGCCCCGCGAACCCAGGAGTTGCTGCAACTGACCCGCCAGGACACCGGGCCACTCGATGTCTAGATCGGCTTCGCTGTCCTGTTCGAGCACTTCCCGATAGCCACCCACCAGCAGCCGATATTGATCGTGCAGATCTGGATCGGCATCTTTGTTACGGGTGATGTACCGCGCGAGTGCGTCGAGTGGTGCACCGACCCTCGAGTGCAGTGACGCCGTGATCGCTTGACGGCCGACGATCTGCTCGTTGTCCGAAAATGCTCGTGCGAGAACGAATGCCCGGTCCGTCTCCCGGAGACGGATCTGGACCGCGATAAGTGCGGCGCACAGTGCTAGGGCAACCCACCTCGCATCCGAGCTCCAGGGCGCGGGAAGGATGACGGCGGCAGCTATGCCGGCACTCAGCAGCCCGACGGACGCCCGCACACCCTCGATGAAGGTCGGCATCCTGACGTCAGGGTTGTAGAACGCGGGATCACCGAACACCGCGCCGAGGCAGCTCCCGATGTAGACCAACGAGGCCGCGACACACACCAGCCGGACAGCGGGGGGCTGGTCGGCGAGGAGCCAGGGGCCGAGTATGCCGAGCGGAACGTAGCTCAATGCTTCGAGGATGCCGGGGATATTGGGGCGATTGAGCCCGAGGGTCCGGTTCGAGTACGCCAGGCTCTTGGCAGCGATCGGATTGATCGGGGTGACGCTCTCGGGCTTGTCGGTGTAGTAGTTGTCACTGACCGACAGATACGTCGAGAACAGCGCAAATGCGAGAATCAGCCAGACGAACCACGGCGGACTGCTGAACCCTAAGGTCACCGTAAGGACGACCAGTGCTCCCAGTCGCGTCATAGCGGCTCGGAACCCATAGTCGCCGACCCTCTGAAGTGCGACCTGGTAGGCGATCCTGCTGCGACGCTCGGATTGGTTCATAGCGAATAGGTATATACCGTTCTGTCGTTGCTCGCCAGAGTCGCGAGCCGACATTCTGAAAGAATCAGGCAAGTGCCCTGAATTTTGAAAAGGTGCAACTGCCTACTATTTTAAAATTTGGGCACTTGCCCGACATTAACGACTATCTGTTGCGCGTCTATTCGTGGCCCGTTCATAGTTATTCCACGGGCTGACACCAGGTCGGACCGGGCGTGATTCGCCGATTCTCTCGACGAAAGGACACCCCATCATGAATACCAATCGAGCAGCCAAGGGTCTGGTCGGACTGGCACTTGCAGGAACCGTAGTCGTCTGTGGCCCAGCCACGGCGAACGCGGAGCCTTACACCGGCCCCGGCGCGGAGTTCGGTCAGACGGACATGCTTCTGAACGGTGAGGAAACCGCGCGAGCGGCGAGCGGTGATGTGTGGGCCGCATTCTCGTACTGCGGACCGATCATCGAGAAGTACGGCACGACGTGGGGGGCCATCGGTGGTGGGGCCGGTGCTGCGCTGGCTTTGGCCACCTTGGGCGTTGGACCTTTCGCCGGCGCAGCTGCCGGTGGAGCCGCCGGTGTAAGCGGCGCTGCGGTCGGCTGCACCGGCATGGTCATCGACGCCGCGAAAGCCGCCAAAGCCCAGGGCAAGTGGGCCGGTCTGACGTTCGCCCCGCCCGGTGGCGGGTGGACGTGGACGTACTGATCGACCGCACGGTATAACTGCCCCAGACGCCAGCAACTGGGCATTGCGTCGGCCCGAAGACCCGATCACCACCAGGTGATCGGGTCTTCGTGGTTTCGGCGTCGAGGTTAATCACCATTGTGCTGAGCTGGATGTCGACGCCCGTCTTCGTCAGGCGCTTCGCGGCGGCCTGACCAAAGGAGTCGGCGAACGGCGGCAGGACTTTCGGTGCGGCGTCGAGCAGGATGACCTTCACGCTGCGGCTCTCGATGTGGCGGTAAGCACCGTGGAGTGTTGTGTTCGCGATCTGCCCTGCCATCTCGACATTGGTGGGGCCTGCTCCGACGACGACGACGACGACGACGAGCAGACGTTCGATCTCGGGCCGGATCGGTTGCGAGTTCGGCTTGGTCGATGCGCCGATGATGCGGCCGCGGAGTTTGAGGGCGTCATCGATGGTCTTCATGCCGGGTACATGTTTGGCGAAGTGGTCGTTGCCGAAGTACGACTGACCGGCACCGGCAGCGACGATGAGGCTGTCGTAGCCGGTCTCGGTGATGCGCTCGAGAAACTGTGAGGTGACGATGCGGCTCTCGAGGTCGATCGAGGTGACGGCGCGCCGAGGATCACCGATGCGTTGTGTTGGTCCTTGAAGATCATGCGGGTCAGGATCCATAGACACATCTGCGACGCATCCCGTGTCCGCCCTCCTATAGTGCGACAGGTGACATACCTGCACGCGGGCACGGCCGCATTGATTGCTCCCGCCCTAGAAGATGTCCGGCCGTTCCCCGGAGATAGACCAGCGAGCGACGTATGGGGCAAGGCAGCCGACACCCTCACCTCGCTAGCCGAGCTGGCTGATGCTTCAGGAACCGATGTAGACAACGCGGTGGCCGACGATGTCGCGGGCCGCGCCGCTGGCACTGGTGAGCGATTACGAGGCTATGAGATCGCAGCGATTGGCCGTCTATCCCATGGTCTACTTTCGTTCTTGTTCACCCAAGCGGAACCTATGGTGACAAACGAAGGGTCCACAACACGTCACGCATATCCGGTCCAGTTCGTGAATCGTGCACTACTCGACGAACTCAGCACCTACCTCACACCTCCGGTAGCAGTTGCCGGCCAGGACACCGCCACGACATGGAATCAACCGTCGGCTCCGAGCTATCTCAAAAACTGGCTATCCGAAGTATCAATGAAGCTGCGGTTCGAGACAACCGTGTGGGATGAGACTCAGCTTGGTTTGTATGTGAAATACCCAGATAACTCTCCGAGCGTCAAAACAGCGTTTGAAACCTGGCAAAGAGCACTTCGCAGCATCGAACGAGACTTCAGCGATCAGCTCGCTGTCGGCCCCGAGCTCGAGGCAGCGCGGGGCTCTGCGAAGAGAGCTGAAAAAGCAGCCGACGCGGCAGAAAAAACGGCTGGACGCACCGGAACAATCACTCTGGCAACTTACTTCGACACTCTCGCGGCGAAAGAAGCCACCAGCGCCGGTAGCTGGTCGAAATTGGCGGTGGGCAGTCTCTTAGGTATCGTGACGGTCGCGTTCGTCGTCCTGCTGGTAGGCGCTACACACAGCCAGGACTGGACTCGGCAGTTACTTCACCTCGCATTGACCCTCCCGGTAGCAGCCTTGTCTGCCTATGCGTCAAGTGTCGCTAGTCGACATCGCCATCAGGCCTGGTGGGCTCACACCACCGCAGCACAATTGCAGACCATCAGTGCTTACGTTCAGCCGCTGGCTGACGACGCGCGCGGCCACGTGCTCGAACAATTCGGCCTCAGGATATTTGCCCAACCCGCATTCAATACAACGAGCCAGGAGCCTGAAACGGCATCTATGACTGCGATGCTGGAAGCAGTCCTTAGTCGAACCAGCGGCAAAAACGATACCGCTACGCAATAGTGACGAACGAGAGACAATACTTCCCGGCGGGCAGTTACGACCGCACGCCGCCGAAAAGCGCAGCCAGAATCGGCGGTACGGTCAATGTCTGTGACTTTTGGAACCGTCGCGGACCATCAAAATTGGCATGTGTTCGACTGTCGATGTAGGTTACGGCGACTACCGGATCTGCATGGGTCGATACCGCGCAATCATCTACACAGCCCGGGACATAGAGATTCTCCAGAACATCCGGTGTTCGGCCAATTGCTAACCTTCACGATATGAGCGTAATTAATCCGAGGGTGGCGTTCGCCGTACCGATGTTTCTCGAAGCGCTGACCCTGATCGAGTTGGGCCAGCCTCAGCCCGCTGAGGTCCTGGAACATCCGAAGATGATGGCCACCACGGTGCTTTCTCTGCTCAGTGGTGGCGATGACGCTCTCTTGGGTCTGGGGGATCTTGCGCTCGGCTCGCTTGCCAGAGCTGCGATCGCGCTCTGCGATGCTCCGACTGAATCGGGTGCTGTGGCGGCCTACCGACACGCGTTAGAAGCGTGGGATGAGATCAATACGAACCCATGACTAGCTATGTAACGGCCGCGTCGCTTCGAAGGTTTCTGCACCCGCGGCGAAAACTCCCTGACACAGATCCGGCCGGCAGGATCCTCGCGAATGATAAGCGCGGTGTATGCCAATTGAACGTCGTGTTCGACGGCGACGCCTCAGACACCTTGCAGATCGTCGATCTCAACGAAAGCGTCTCTCACTCGTCTACGAGCCGGATTCTGGATCATCTACGACGCAACGCAGGGGCGAGGTCAACGCTCGCGTCGCACGGCGGACCGCGCATCTTGACGTGCGGCACCCGCTGTGATGCTGCGAATAGCTCTCTCGTTGGGTGCTGCCCGAACAATGGTGCGATCACCCGCAGCCGATGTCGGCACCACCACCACAGGGCGCGCGCTGGCACGTGGAGCCGACCCTGATGGTGGGTTCTGATCTTTCGAGGCCGTCACGCCGACGCCCCCTGCCGCTTCTCGATTTGACGTCGCACTTCGTCGATCGTGCGGGAACTGCCCTCGTAGTTGCCCACCAGCCGAGGATTGGGACGCAAAACCACCCTCCGACGCCGCGACGACGACGGCAGACTCGCCGAGCCCACCGGTCGATCAGGTTTCTGCTGCTCGTTTACCGTAGCCATGATGTCCTCCTACATCCGAATGATAGCCGCCACGAGCAACACCAGCACAGATCCAGCCAACAGACCCGTCGTGATCCGCAACCGCGTCAGTTTGCTCCGCAGCCGCTTCTCGGTCACCTGATAGATCGACACCAGTGTTGACGCGATCTCGAACCGGCCCGTCGTCTCATCGACGGTCGAATACTCCTCCAACACCACTTCCGGGTTCAGTCCCGACGCGGTGTTGGGCGCAATCACAAACGCCGCCATGATTGCCGCCGCACCGGCCAGCCCAGCACCGGCAACCTCCCACACACCGATCCCCGCGGGATTGCGTAACACGATTCCCACCAGAATGCCCGCAAAACCCAGCAACACACCCCCACGCTGATCGATGCTCGTCACTCGGCGTTCCTGAGAATCCAGCGTCCGCTCGATGCTCGCGTGCACCATCTCGATTGCCGCTGAATTCAGCTCGACACCTACCGGATCGAGATCGGACGCCACCTCTTCGTCAGCAGCGGAGTCGGGCAAAGCATTCTCGCGCCCACCCCGGCCGTTCGCATCCGTTGCTAGCGGCCCCTCGTCGACACCTTTGTCGACCGCACCGAACCTCGTCGGCCACACCGAACCCATCACCCGCCGCACCGCGCCGCTCACCACAACATTCTCTCATCGCACCACCACGGAGTAGGTGAACACGGTCATCGTAATCCGCGCCTTTCACTGCGTCGTAGTTCGTCTAGTGGATCGGCGGAGCAGACGACGTCTCAGGTCTTCAGGATCGGACATGATGTGCATGAGATACAGCAGCGGCAGGTACATCAGTGTCGCCGGCAGCCGGCCGTTGTGTTGCGCGAAGAGTCGGTCACGGACGGGATCAGGTTTGTCGAACCCGTGTGTAGTGTTCCTGCGCAAACGCATGAACTGACTCACTGCGTCATCGAGCGAAAGGGATTTCTCTGCTCCACCGGGCAGCTTCAGAATTACCTTCTCCGACCTACGGTAACTCTTGATGAAGAACCCGTCCCCCACTTCGGTCAACGCCTCCACACCAAAAACCGCGTACGGAAGCAGGACGGACTGAACATCAGCAGGCATACGTTCTCGAACTTGCTGCAGCGCTTTCGCGGCAACCGAGGGCTTGCACAGTGCCGTGAGATCCCATGAAAGCCAGGTCGCCTCGATCAGGTCCATTGCTGACCACATCAGAACTCCGGCTGCGTAGTCGTCATGCAGCGATAGCAGCGTCGAGGTAACTCGTTGCAGAAGATCCGCAAATTCCATCAACCGGTTCTGCTGCGCATAGGGGAGGTAGTCACCGTCAGCATCTGCGAACAGGCATGGGTTCAGGAGGTGCCCGAGAACCGAGTTCATCTGAGCAACCCACCAAGCGACGGCTGCACCCCACGCCTCCGGTGCCGGCGGCTCCTGCCGCTGGGGAAGGCGACCCACTGGTGATCGGGGAAGCACCTGATGCGCTTCGTACGGAACAGGAGACCTCCCGACAATATCTGTGCCAAGAGTGAAAATCACCGCACCCGACACCCTGTTCGCTTGAAACGCCCATACCCATGGAGACCGTGCGGCCAACAACGGACCGAGATGGCTCGCGGGAATCAAGACACTGCTCAGGATCGACGATCCCGACGCGAAAATGGTCTCGTCGACGTCGATCGGCCCGCGTCGTATGTCGTCGAGAAGTTCGGGGTCCTGATTCAGACGTAACACGAAACCAGGAAACCGCATCCGACGGTGCGTGGCGTTGCCATAGCGAACAACGTGGACAGCATGCCGCTCAAACGGATGCTCGTCATCGTCGTCCGAAGTTCCGGCCAACTCCCTACTCGCGTCCTGTACTGCCGCGGACAAGGCTCGATCGCTGGCGGTGATGACGGGTAGCTGGAGTCCGTACAGGAACGATCCCACCGCACCCGCGCTCATCTGTCTGATCGCGCGAAGGCGTTCCTCGGCGATTCGCTCATGGTCCAGCCTGGAGGCGTAAGGGTCTTGCGGGAGGTCGACGAGCTCGTCATCGACGTCCGCTTCCGAACCCGACAGGGTGCGGACCGTCATGAAATCCACCCGGTCCATGCCGCTAGCCGGCTCCGTCAACGCCCACACGTCCGGTGCGCACGTGTGGGCGACCTCGTACCCCAGCTCTTCCAGGTAGGCCTGCACTTGCCCCCCAGCCAACTCCGGTGGCATCGTGACGTTGACAGTCAACCGTTCAGGCATTCCACCAGCCTACAAACCGGTAAGCCTTAAGTGACTCAATTTCGCACCCGCGGAGCGGGGGCGCACGGCTCTAATTTGTGACCAGGACCTGCAGTTCGCCAATCCGAACTTCAGTACGCGAAGTCAGCGGCGTGGGTATGACTCCACCGACCGTCCCGTTGGGTGTCGTCGCTGTCCACGTGACGAGCCAATTCGATGTCGCGGAGACCTTGAATGTCCCACTGGGCTCGGTAGTGGACGTCTTGTGATAAACGATATTGCCGCACGTCGGACTTGGAAGCCCTTGTGCAACATCGGTATACGGCGTGAAGGGTAGAAGCGCTCCTGGGCACACCGACGGTACGGATCCGTCGCCCCAATTGACGATTACGGATGTATTGACCGCCGTGGCGTTGACGAGAACGCCGGGTCCAGCCGCAGTTCTGGTCACGGGGCCGACTGTGGATTCCCGTGGGTCAGCGACCCAGAACCAGCCAGCCAGACCAACCAGGCCGACAGCACCTGTGCTGGCGGGGTTCGGGGTAATACCTATTCCAGGCGGGTCCAACTGCATTGCGGTAACCGCTTGGCCGACAACGGTCATAACGTCGACCACAGGGGGTGTCGCTGGAAGCCCAACATCCGGAATTTGAACACACGGACCGGCCGCTTCGCAAGACCATGTTGTGCCGTCATCGTTGACGACGTTGACTGCCATCGGGGCACCACTATCAGCATTGCGAACAAGCGTCATATTGGCGGCGTCAGTCGACGGAACGAACTCGAGCGGCGGCCCGGCCGGTGCGGCGCTCCCGCCACCTCCCCCGCCCACAGCAGCTGGCGCGGATCCAGTCGTTCCACCCCCTGTCGGCACACTCGTGTACGTACCCGTCACAACCACTGATTGCCCACCACCGCCACCGCCGTAAATGCCAGCCCCACCACCGCCAATACCAGGCTGCGCGTTAGCAATTCCGCTGACAGCTGGCAGAATCGAGCAGACCGAAGTAATTACGAAGACTGCCAGCCCCCGCGGCACTCCTCTACTTCGTATTGCGCTCTTGCTGCGCGAATGTTCGCTAATCATGTTGCATCGCATGGCGTTCCACCCGCAGTCACGGAGTCAGAGACGACTCGCCAACCGGACGAGTCCGGCCACAACGGGTTCTCCAAAGTCGGCTTACCGAGCTCTTGCTGAATTCTCGCAGGATCCAAGGTGCTGGTCCCATCTGGACGAACAGTGTCGTAGTTGGAATTGTCAACGCAAACTCTCATGCTTGCTGACGCTTTGCCGGGTATGGGATTCCCGTCCTCGTCCTTGGGGGCCTGAAGCTGAGTAACCTCCGCATTCACAACCTGCAACGCACCCTTCGCGACAATGCCCTGCGACCGGCGAAAGTTAATGTTTGCCTTCAACTGGTCAAGAACCGTTCCGCTGGCAACCGTGTCGAGCGTATTGACATCAACGAGCGGATCACCTTCGACTTTCGCCAGGACCGCGAAAAACTCTGCATTCTTAGCTGTCGCCTGCTCGGTCGCCTGTTGTTCGGGTGACTTTTCGACGCCCTCTGGGCCCGTGAGGACCGGCTGCGTGGTGGTCGTTACGGGAGTCGCTCCAGTGTCTCCGCTCCCGCATGCGACGCTAATGCTGGCAGCGGCCACTACTGCGAGGATTGCCGCGCCTGTGCGACGTCGTGTGCTGATCATCGTGGACCCCCTACGTTGTTCTGTGCGTTGTACTGCGGTAACGGTAGTGGTGCGGCTGTGCCGACCGTAACGTGCTTACCGGACACTTCAGACACCTCGATTGACGCGCTTGCTATCAACTGGCTATTGCTCCGATCCGGTAGAGGGCGTTGCCGCCATTGTGAAATTGCGCGAGGGCGCGCAAGAGTTCGTCGGTTTCGGGTTCTGGGTCGACATCGATGTCGGCGAGGTTCGCGAGCAGTTGGTCGATCAGCTCCTGGGTCTTGCTGATCTCGTCGCTCCCGTGGGTAGCGATGATCGCCAGTCGCCAGAGACCTTCTCGGAACGGTTCGACGGTGACACCGCGGTTTGCGGTGGTGAGCGCGGCGGAGAGATCTCCGGTCTTGATTTGTCGGGTGGCGAGCTCTTCGAGGGCATCCGCGAGGGTCGAGATCATGTGCTGCTGCAGGTTTCGTGCCCACCCGTAACGGTCTGCCCGCGTCCCGGCGAACGGTTGATCGTTTACCAGTTCTGCAGCCGTCCACAATTCCGCATCGGTGGCGGCGGCCGGAGTGGTATCGATCAGTTGTTGCCAGTAGTCCCAGTCCGATCGGACATCGGGGTGTAGCCGGTAGCCGGTGCGGCCGGTGCGGTCGCCGTGCTTCGGAAACGCCTGCTCGCCGTTCTCTGTCTCTCCCAACCAATTTCGCAGTCTCGAAAGGTAGTTCTGGCGTCGTGTCGCCTTCTTCTTCGGCTGATGCTCGAGAGGGAGTTTGTCGAAATTGTCTGCAGGCCAGATCTTTTTGTCGATGGAGTCGTGTTTGATTCCCGGGTGGATGGAGAGAAGAGCGGCGATCTCGGTCAGGAGTACTTCACGGCCGTCCTTGGGCGGCTCCCCGGTTAGGGTTGTGACTGCTGGTTTCCCGAGAAGATGGAGCCAGAGATGTCCCGAGGCAGGTACGTCACCAGCGACAGAAGCGATGGCTGGGGCCTGGTCGTCGAACCTGATCGCTTCTGGGGATGTCCACTGCGCGGCGTCCGGGCTGTAGGTCGGAACGTCTGTGACGTCGGCGGCGGTCTCCGATGCGGTAGTTCCGTTCAGCAGCAGATGGTCGGTGGGGTCGACCGCGGTGACGGAGTCGAGGAAGGTCTCAGCGCTTTCGGCGTCGGTGAGGTGTGCGTCGATTTCGGCTGCAGCCCAGGGGTCGTGAATGGACGACTCTGTGGGGATCGCTGGCTGTGTGGCGGTCGCGAGGTAGGCGGTAATGCCTTCATATTGGTCCGGCTCAAGAAATGCTGGCTGGAATGCGAAGCCGCCGTCGGTGTCTCGTTTGACAAGGCTTGCGGTGTTGCGGTCGACGATGTCGAGTGTCCACGCGGCCTGGGTGTTCTCGCTGGCGGTGCTGGCGGCAGCGAACGCTACGCGTGGTGTGGCTGCCAGGATCTGGTCGAGTGATTGCTGTTGGTCGGCCGTCAACTGACTCGCGATGAGAACTACTTCGGGAGCGGTCATTTCGCTTGTGTCGTAGATCGAGCGGGCCGCTGCAATGCTGTCGATGTGTTGTTCGACGAGGGTGTCTTGGTCACGTTCGGCTTGTCGGGCGAGTCTGGCCAGCACTTCGTCTGGTTGGTCGGTGTGCTCGATTCGACCGTTGCCGAACAGTTCGGGGAGCTCCTGTCCGAAACCGATCAGCGTCAGGTGCAGATTGTCGGCGAGCGGGGATTCGACGAGTTCGAGGGCCAAGGCCTGGAGAGTGCCGCGGGCGTGCTCTAGTGAAGCTGAGACGCCGAGGTAGCCGAGTTCTTCCAGGTTGAGAAGAACTTGGGTTCGGTCGTCTGTGGAACCGAGTGTCACGAGCGTGGGGTACGGGCTGATTGTGGTGGGTGCTGGGGCGATCCGGACGTCGGCGGGGAGGGTCCAGGCGCCGGTCTCTGATCTGAGCCACGGGTCCGGCAGTACGGAGTCATCAAGGATTACCAGCTCCACCGCATCGGGACCGATGAATGCGCCGAGTAATGCCGGCAGTGCGTTGCCCTGTGTCCGAGCGTGTTCGGCGATAGTCCTCAGTGCTTCGTCGAGCCGCGTGAGGACGTTGTTGTCCGCTGCAGAATGAATCTGTTCTTCCACAACTGCTGCAGCGCCCCAGGTTTCGGGGAGGGTCTCGCCTCTGCGGCGATCGTGCTGTTGACGGTGCCGGCGCAGCCCGAAGGCCCCAGCCAGTCCGATGGCCGCTAGGACTGAGATACCGAGCCACAATGTGCTGTTCTGATTCTCGGAGACATCACTTGGCTGCGCAGTGGCGGCGATATGTACCGGGTCTGGCGTGGGTGTATTCAGTGGGATCTGGGTGGCTGGCTGAGTCGGGGCGGGAGCTGCAGCAGGACTGGGTGACGACGCTTGCGCTGGGGCAGGCATTTGAGCGGGTGCCGGCCCGGGTGCCACAACATCTGCGCCTGCGGACTCAGCAGCAGGATCGGAGGCTGCCACCGGGGCGGGGGCCTCTGCTGGCTCAGGAGCCGCCACCGGAGCAGGCGCTGGCTCAGGGACCGCCGCCGGGGCGGGGGCCTCTGCTGGCTCAGGAGCCGCCACCGGAGCAGGCGTTGGCTCAGGAGCCGCCGCTGTCGGAGCAGGTAGCTGTGACGAAGCGCTGTTGAGTTCGATGCCGAAAATCTTCGCAGCGACGGCGGCAGCGGCCTGCGCTTCTGCCTGGGCCTGTTCATCACCGCCCGGAACCATCTCCGCTTGTTCCGGAACGTCGGTGCCACCCAGGAGAGGTGCAGCTGAGGACGGTTCAGGCGCTGCTGCGGGGGCCGGTTTAGGAGCGGCAGCCGGAGCCGGTTCAGGAGCGACGGTCGGGTCGGGCACAGCAGCAGGTACAGGAGCGGCAGCGACCGGAGCCGGTTCGGGCGTGCCGGTCTCGGCGGTTTGATCGTTGACGGTGAGCTGCTGGCCGACGTGGATGATCGTCGATGGTCCAGTTCCGTCGGCGTTGATGATTTCTTTGTAGCGGTGTCCGTCACCCAGATGTTGCTCGGCGATGCTCCAGAGACTGTCGCCTTCTCGAACTGTGTAGGCCCCGTCGACGGTTGTGGGTGCGGCGGCGGGGAGCTGAAGTTTCCATCCTGGTTGCAACCATCCGTCGTCGGTCAGGACGTCGGCATTGAGTTGCTTGATCTCGGTGTATCGAAAGCCATCGCCAAGGTGGCGTTCTGCGAGTTTCCATAGGCTGTCGCCCTGCTGCACCGTGATGGTTTCCCCGTTGATGGGGCGGGCGGGGGCTTCTGCTGGGTGCGGTTGGCTTTGTTGCGTTACTTGGATCGGTGCCGAGTGGGCGGGGGCGTCGAAGAGCGGTAGTGCTGTGGCGGTGAGGGGTTGGGCTGTAGCGGTGCCCGCTGTTACCAGCATGAGCGCTCCGCCTATGAGAACGGAGGCGCTTCGCTGCTGGAAGCCGAGGCCTCGGAGTTGAGGTGCTTTGATGCCCCGTAGTGCTGCGACGAGTTCGATGACGGTGCTGAAGGTGAAGGTGGCCCAGGCGAGCCAGCCGATCCAGGTCACGAATCCGAGGAAGAGTGATCCGTCGTCTTGGGTGGTCAGAGCTGTTTTGATCTGGTTGAGATCGGGCAGCGTCGTCGGTATGGGGTTGCCGCGGAATGTCCACAGTGCGAACGGAAGTCCGACGACGAGGACGAGTAGGACGATTAGGTAGAGCAAACCAGTCAAGCGCCGTCGGATGGTGGTCATGCGGGTGTCCTTTCCGATGGCTGCAGGGTGGCCGGGGTCGCGCAGCGTTGCGCCGCGAGCTGTCGAATCACGTCCTTCGTCTTCTCGTGGAGTTCTGCGGCTCGTCTGCTCTGCGGTGGATTGGTCATGGTGTGCCGGGGATTCCGAGGTTGGTGCGGTTCAGGTTGACGGTGGCTGTTCCGATGATCTGCTGTGGCCCGACGCCGATCAAACCGAGGACACGGGGTTGATAGGTCGTTGTGGTGGTGATCAGCAGTGTTGTCGGTCCGGTCTGCACGACGACGCCGGGGATTTCAGCTGCGGCAAGGTATTTAGTGGCTTTGGCTTGGGCTGTCAGTGGATTGACGACGACGTTGGTACCGCGGACTGCGAGTGGTTCGATGATGGCTTGTCCTGCCCCGCGGGCTGCTTCTTCAGCGACTTGCTCGGCGCGCTGCTTGGCGTAAACTTTGCCGCCGCCGTCGACGACGAGACCCATCATGATCAGCAACGCCATAGCTGTGATGACGCTCCACATGGCGATGGTTCCAGCGTCGTTGTGCGCGTCTCGGCGTGTGCAGACGGCCACGGCCCGGCGTAGTGCTTCGGTCATCGGGTGCGCTCCCGGTAGGTGTCGACGGGTGAAGTCGCGGTTGCTGTGATGGTCCGTGAGCCCATGACTTGCGGGAATCCGAGTGCGTCGAGGGAGATGACGCACGTGACGGTGGCCGAGACGGAAGCCGTAACGCCAGGGCGAGTTCTGAATCCGCCGAGGTCGGTGTTGACGTTGAGAGCGGAACAGGTGAGCCCTCGTGCTGCCAGGTCGTTTCGGGCGGCTGCTTGCGCATCCGGGGCTGCGGAGAACGCCGTTCGCGCGATCGAGGCGGTACGCGCGGCCTCGTTCGCGGCGTGGACTACTTTCTGGTGCGCTTGCGCGAGAACGCCGAAGGTGACGATCAGTGCGATCAGGAACAGTGTGGCGGGGGCGACGATGACAGTCTGCAGGGCCGATCCTCGGTCGTCGGCTCTGGCTGCGGCTGCCAGCTGGCGCAGTTGGTTCGCGGTGTTCATCTGGTTCCTGGGGCAGTGACTCGTTCAACGGGAAGCGTCTCGCTGACATTGATGTCGAGGGAGAAGAAGGGGATGAGGCGGATGGGTTGCCCGGTGATCTGGACAGTTGCTTCTCGCAAGCCTCGGTTGACGACGATCACGGGTGCTCGAAGGGTTGTCGGGCCGGCGGTGGATGCGAAGGCGTAGCCCGCCGCTGTTCCGGCCGCAGCGCTGCCGAATTGCGATCGCGCTTGTCGTAGGGCTTCTTCACCGGTCGAAATCGCTACGGTCCGTGCGTGAGCGTAGAGAGCTGCCTGGATTGCGATGAGGAAGAGCAGTAGGACGACGCCGAAGACCACGACTGTTTCGAGGGCTGCGCCGCGGTCGTCTCGACGTATGCGGGTGAGCCATTCGCGTAGTGGTACATGTGTGTCGGTGAGCAACGCTGGTCCTCCCCTGTCTCGTTGGGCGAGTGGTGGGGTTACTGGATTCGGTTGAGGTAGCGCTGTGCAACCACGGTGATTCCGGCGACGATAGCGATGGCGAGGATGACAAGGCCGGCGGTGATGACGACGGTCTCCATGCTGTAGCCCTTGTCGCTTTTGCGTCCGCCGGCGCGCTCGGTCATCCGGGTGTAGGAGAACAGTGCCAGTGCGAACAGTGTTGCGGTGGTCGCTGCGATCCGGTTTGCGATGGTGCGCGATGCTGCCATGTGACGTTTCCCTTCGATATGTAAAAGCCCTGGTTATGACGGTTCTGGATGCCGGTCAGACTATCGCCAAGACCGGACACTTCGAGCAGGTGAAGTGCACGGATCGGTGTTTGCACAGCTCAAACTTGGTAGTTGATCGTTGAATGACAACGCATTCGGGTTGTTCGGTCTAGACGCCGCCCATGATGTTCACTCCGGCCGGCACGATCAGCATGATCATGAACAGCACGGCCAAGGTGCCGAGAGGTGCGTCCATTTTCTTCGTTTTGGCTCCTGCTTCGCCTTGTTCTTTCGAGAGCAGGGCGCTGCGGAGCGCTCCGGCCCGGGCGGCAAGAGTGTCGGCCACGCTCGCTCCCTGGTCGCCGGTATAGGTCATGATGTCCGCGAGATCTCCCAGCTCCGGCAGCGCCAGTTCGGCTGCAAGATTGGACAGAGCAGCCCATGGTGCCTGTCCGGCGAGGGACGCCTTCTGAAGCTCGGCATCCAGGCGTAGGAACACCCAGCTATCGCCCACTGCGGCAGCGCGTTCGAGACTTTGGAATGCAGCGACGCCGCCGCTGCGGTTCAACGAGACGAAGTCGATGAACGCCGCCAATGCTCGGGTGAATTCGAGTCGGGCACTCGCGGCGCGAGTCTTGACGTCGGCGTCGGGCGCGAAAAAGCCCACCAGCGCCAGGACGAGGGAACCGGCTACGGGAAAAGTCAGGGGCACTGCAATGCCGAACAGCGCCAGGAGTGCGAGCGAGATCGGCGCGATGATCAGACCTATTGCAGCGGTGAGGATTTTGTCTCCGATGAACTTTTGTGGAGTTTCTCGGAGGATCGCCAGGTCCGCGGTCGGGATCCTGAACCATGCCTGCGATCGCAGCCGCGGGTAGAAGCGGGCACCGACTTTGTAGGACAGGGCATCCGAACCGGTGAGGTCGTCACCGCCGCGGGTGTCGACGGTGTACGGGTCCGGGGCTGCACCGGACAGTCGTTCCATAGCATCGCCGAGTGCTGGGTCGGCCGGCAGTATGCGGAGAACGAGGAGGATCAGGCCGAGAGCGGCGAGAGCGGCAAGGGCGATTGCCCAGAGCTCGAAGTTGTTCATACTGCGCTCCTCTCACGTGCGGTGTTTGCTGCGTCGCGGTCCTTGGTGCCGATGAACCTGGGGTATTTCACTGGCAAGGTGTATCGCTTCATCCACCCGAGCACCAGGCCGAAACCGATGAATTCGAGGAACAGAACGGGCTGGAGGAGGGGCTGTTTGTACGGGTCCATGTAGTTGGTGAACAGGAACAACCCAACGATGACAACGACGGTGATGACGGTGACCCCGCGAGCGGTCGTGCGGGGCCCTTGCCGTTCCGCTTCGGCCGTTCTGCGGTTGCGCACGTTCTCTGCCACCGATTCCGAAAGTCGCTTCAAGGCTGCGGTGAGCCCGGAGCCGCGCAGGCGAGCTGCCTGCCGCAGTGCACCGACCACGTAGTCGCCGGTGGAATCGTCGAGATCGTCTGCGAACCGAAGCAACGCTTCGTCGATCGACACATTGCCACGCAGGCGCGTGATGAGGCTGGTGATTTCCGGACGCAATGCTTGAGGCATTCCCCTGTGCGTTGCGATGATGGCCTGTTCGAGGCCGGATCCTGCTGCGAGCACTCCGGTCAGGTTGCGCACCCATTCTTCGAGGGCATTGAGGCGTTCGATGTCGTCGGCGGCGGCGGATGACCCGAGTAGGTAGGGGACGCCTACTGCTGCGATCGGAATGATGGGGAAGAGTACGAACCATCCGCTGAGGAGCCATGCAGCAAGGCCGGCGGCAGTTCCGATGGCGAGGAGTAATTTTGTCCGCCGGGGAATTCGCGCACGTGAGGTGCGGTGGCGTGTCGGCGCAGTCGGGTCGCGGCGATCGCGAATTCCGTTGGCAAAGAACCATATCCCGGCGGCAAAGACAAGGACGATACCGACGGCCGTGAACGTGTACATCAGAGCCCACCACCTGTGATCGTGTTGATGGGGATTTGGTTCGGGCTGAAACCGCCTGCGTAGAGCTTGCGGAGCAAAGCTGGGGGCAGAGTTCCGTATTCGCCAGTGCCGCCCGGCTTTCCTTCGTAAATTTTGGTTACTGCGGGCATGGCGTTTTCGCCGGCCTCGATATGGATGACCTCGCTGACGAATCGGACCTGACGCCTCTCGCCGGTGTCGGTGAATTCGTAGTCCGTCTGCAGCTGAATGATCAGATTGATGTGGTGTGCCACTTGGCGGTAGGCGTACTCGACCGGCACTCCTGCTTCGAGGGCGCAGGTGACGAGTCGGTCGATCGCGCCGGCGGCATGTTCGGCGTGCGTGGTACTCAGGGAGCCTTTGGCCATCTGCATTGCTTTGAACATGTCGATGATCTCGCCGCCGGCGACCTCTCCGACGATGACACGGTCGAGCTGCATTCGCACGAACTGGTAAAGGATGTCGGACAGCGTCGTCGCGCCGCGTAGCGCTCCGGTCAGCTCGTTTCGTTCGCCGCCGCCGGTGATTGCCTCGGCTGCAACGACATACGGTCTGCGACCGTCGAGTTTGTCGAGGAACAGTTCGTACTCTGTCTCTGCTGTGCCGATCCGTGTTTGCAGGGGAAGGCAGTTGGCGAGCGCACGAAGGTTGGTTGTTTTGCCTGATCCCATGGGCCCGGAGATCACGATGGAGGCACCACCGATGACTGCGGCGCTGAGGATCTCGGACAACAGTTGGGGCATAACACCCATTTCGACCATCTTGTCGATGGTCACATCCTTGTGGCGGTGCATGCGGATGGCGATACTGGGATGGCGGACCGAGTAGCCCATCGCGGACAAGCGGATGTCGCCGGGCAGATTGAGGCGGAGGTTGGGGTTGACCTGCGAGAACGGTCGTCCACCACCGGGTGCGCGCTGCGCGAGGTTGGTGAGCCAGTCGTAGAGCTCTTCGTCGCTGTCCGCGATCGGCGGTCGTGTCTGCAGACTCCCGTCGGGGTACATCACAATGACGCTGTCGCCGTTGATGAGGATATTCTCGACGTTCGGGTCGTCGACGAGCGGCTGAAGTGGGCCGAGTCCGAACAGCGTGTCGAAGACCGCTTTGACCAGCGTCTGTTCCTCTTGGACGCTCAGCTGTTCGTGACCGGTGTCGATCGCGGACTGCACTTCTTTGCTGACGAGATCTATGACGATCTGCCTGCCCGACTCACGCTCCTCGTCCGGGGTCATGGCAGTGACGCCCAGCTCAGGGTTGAGGGCCTGATCTGCTCGTTGGGTCTTACGGAGAGAGAGGATTTCGGATGCTTCTTTGGTCAGCTGCTTGACCAATTGGTGGTTGGTCCTCGCGACGTCCGACCGCTCAGCTGGAAATGGTGATGGCGATGTGAACGGGACCGTCTCGAGTCGCTCGGGTTCCGGGTGGGAGTGGCGACCGTCCTTGCCGGCCGCGGCGAGCAGACCTGCAGATGAGGAGCCGTATTGCCCGCTCCTGTAACGAGTTATCTCGTTGTCGCCATCGTCGAGGATGATCGGATCGGCGGCAAACATCGGTAGGTCGGGTAGGGCTGGTCGCTCGTCGTAGTCGAAGTCGGGGGCGTTGTTGGTCATGCGGGTGTTCTCCCTTTGGCCTTGTCGGCTCGTTACGCGGGCTGTGAGCTGTATGGCGAGTTGGCGATCCATACGGGCTGGTGCGTTTCGTGGAAGCGCTCGATCTTTTGCCAGGTTCCGTCGATTGCGCGTAGATAGCTTGATCGACGTCGCCGCCATTTACTGAGCGAGGCACCTTCGGAAAAAACTTGCGCGTGTACCGGTGATTCGGGAAGGACTGCGATGACGTCGAGACCGGTCGCCGCGGCGGTTTCGGCTGCGCTGTAGGGCTCGGTACCCCTGACAATGAGGCCGATGCTGGCCGGTGACTTCGTATTCTCCAGATGCTGCTGTAGTGGGCCCAAGCCAGCACGAACCGCTGCCACTGCGGTCCTGGTCGGTCTGAGCATTATGGCGATAACGTCACTGTGACGGATCAGGTCTTGATGTCCGGACCGTAGATTGAGGCGACCGGCGTCGACGAGCAGGTCACCGCCGCCCTGTTTCGACAACAACGCCAGATGTGCCCCCAACGGGCCCCACGTCGACTTCATCGATTCCGTTTGAGCTGCATTGACCAGGCCAGGGACGAACCATCCTTGCGCCTTGGTCGGCTCCTCTGGATCGAACGGCCCGATTCTAACTATTTGGTGCTGGAAGGCTGGGCCGATTCGGCCGTGCCTGTTCGGCTCGACCAGTTGGATGATCGATCGGTCGTGCCGGCGGCGCGCGTGAAAGTACCCGGCCAGCGTCGGGGACGATCCGATCGGATCGACCTCGATGTACAGCAGCTTGCGGGAGTCTGCGGTGAGAGCGATGCCCAGGCCGGTCGTCGAGACGCCTGGCGAGCCGGAGATCGAGGTCAGGGTGACGAGCATGGCTCAGCGCTCCCGGGAGTCGAGGACGATGGCGACGCGGTTGGTGGCGGCTCGGGCAGCGATCCAGCTGGCCTCGTCCTTCTTGACCAGAACGTCCACTGTCGTCTGTCCGGTCTCGGGGATGTCCTTCACGGCAACGACCTGTGCGTTCGCGGTGACCGGACCCTGCACCGGGGAATCGTCTTGATCTCGGGGAGTGTCGACGATCCGGACGTTGTCGCCTGCGAACAGTGGCTCTGCGGGAAGTTTGCCGATTGCGACGGTGATGCCGACCAAAGTGTTGTCCCCGCTGGGGATTACGGCGTTGGTGACCGACGATGGGTTCAGTGCCGATCCGCTCAGGAGCGGAATTGCTGCGCTCTGTCCCACGACCGATGCTTTGTCTGTGGCAGGAACGGTCGCGATTGTCACATCGCTGTTGACCTCTGCGGTTTTGAGGTCGTCGGTGGTGATCGTCTCCCCCTGTGGCACGTCGCGAGCGAGCACCAGAATTGTCGTAGTGGCGCGCATGGCGTTTACCAGGAAAACCGCTCCCACGATTGCGACGGCCATCAATGCGAGTCCCGCGATCCAGTACGACCGTCGACGGCGCACTTTGGTGGTGGATACGACTTCGGTGAAGTCATGGCCCGGCTTAGGAGATGCCTCTTTTGCGCTGCGCGGCTCCCCCACTGGGGCGGTCGATGTCTTGTCTTTGAGATTGCCGAACATGGGCATAGCTCAGTCACTTTCCGTTTGTGTCGTGGCGTCGAGGCCGAGATGTGCTTTGAGGGCAGTTCCGATGAGGTGACTGCGGGACCGGGCCTTGAACTGGTCTTTCAGTTGATCGATGATGACCCAGTCATCGGCGTACAACCCGACCGTGACCCCCTTCTTCTCCGCCTTACCCTCAGACGGCTTCCCACCCACTCCCCTGGCGCGGAACAGACTTCCGCCGATCTTGCCTCCCGGAAACAGAAGGCTTTCGAGATCGCTGTGGACATCCTCGATAGCAGTGATGACCACCTCGCCGTGGGTTCTCCCTGTCCGTTTGCTCTCCTGCGCCAGACCGTGTGCAACCCCGACAGCAAGATGAACTGTCGACGGCACAATCGTGTCGTCGTGCCCCAATTCAGCTGCACCAGAGGATTTCTCCTCCCCGTTGGAACTCAACTGCACCACCTCCGCTGACATAGCACTCATCGATCCGGCCGGCGGCAGTGGCATGAAGGCCGCCCCGAGCGACTGTCGCGCAGGCGGAGATGTCGGCACGTTCGCACCCTCAGCGCTGTCGGTCCTCACTCACGATCCTTCCGATATCCCCGTATACCTGGGTCGCAGTCTTGAGTGCGACGTACGAGATATACCGGGTCTCACGGACACCGCGAACAGCGTCGATCCAATCCGAACCTTGCAAAACGAACCCCGTGCTCGTCCGCAAGAGGACCCCATCCCCTCCCCACCAGGACAAAGACTATCTCCACCTCAACAACAGTGGTGATCAACACCCGGTACATAACAGTTCGGTAACAAGGCCGTCGATCTCGCACTCGTCCAGTTCCGATGCGTTCTCGATGTAGCACCGATCCCTCCTGGACCGTGCTGCACGCGATGGTCTCCGCAACTTCTGTTGGTAGTCGTTTGACCCTCAACCCAACTGCACTCGACGCTGTCTCTTTCCTCCCACACACATTGCATTGAAGCCAGGCTGGACATTATGCAAATATCGTGTAGGCATCAGCGAATTATCATGTGCCCTTGATTTGGGTTTGATGTGGCGCTGATTGCCTTCTGATACTTGGTAGATGAGAGGTCGACACGACCCCGTCTGCAACTTCATGGGCCGACAATGAGGGGTTGCTAGACGATGAGTATGAACTGAACACCATTGAGACTGCGCTCGAACGACCACCGCGTTTTCCTCTTCGGTCGTGGGCACAGTCATAGAACTGATGCCAGAGGGATGGTGACACGCCACCGTTTACCTGCAACCATGGAACGATGAGCCTCCCCGACACCGCCACCGCGCCAGGCAGCGGGGTCGCGGCCCGAGCGCTCGACGACCTACGATGGCACCGCCAGTTCCATCGTCAGTCCCAGTTTCGTTGGTGGGACACCGAGGCCGCGCTCGTTGCCACCGAATTCACTCGTGGGCAGGACCAGTTCCACACTGTGCAAGATCTGGCACAGCTGGAGCATTATCGGCTAGCCCTTGCCGACTACACCGCCACCTGTCAGCGAGCCCTGGGCCGCGCACTCAAGCAATCGCTACGCGTTCTCGACACGAGGAGCTGGTCTTTCGCGACAGACAGCCTCATGCTGTTGCCGCGAACGTGCGAGCAGAGCAGCTACCTTGCGACCTGGGCTGACCCGTACGACCCAACAGCACTGAGCAACCCTCAAGTCCGGCGCATTCAGCGTTCGTGCGAGCGCATGATGTTCGGGAATCCCCTCATTCTCAGCTGGGAATTGAGCCACCTATGGGGCCTCTACCGAGCCGCCGAGACACTGCTCGAAGACACCCTTGTGGATCTGACCGTTGAGCTCTCGGAATCGGTCTCTGACTCCGCCCTGTTGTGGGCCACCCAGATGGCGTCGAAGATCGGTCTGAAAGAACGGATAGCCGAGCAGCGAACGACCCGCGGAGAGCCTGGCGATCCCCGCCGGCGTCCGCGTCAAAGCTATTCTGATCTTCGCTGATTGGAACGGGAACAGTGCTCGTGACCTGCGGTTTTGTGTGAAACCCCTTCTGTCCTCGCATCCGATTACGCAGCACTCCTCGCACTCCCCTACCGACATCTCTACCGGCCTTGCATCGCTTGAGTCCTCGCAAGGCCAGGAAGGAGCTTGCAGATGGGGAACTGCGGCCATCATCTCTGCTTGAATCGCACCGCGATTCGCATATATCTTCGCTCTGATAGACCGGGACTGCTACCCATGGTCGATCCCGTGATTCACCCCTGTGAACTACTCCCCTATCATCGTTAGCATCTACCGACCAACCTTCCCGTCATAATGGGCGCAGTACTCCGTAGACCTATTCGCATCGCCACCCGTTCCTGTCGTCGCGTTGCAATCCGCGTATTAAGTGGCGGCTGGCTACGCTCGTCTGTACGTTTGTTGACACGCGTCAAAACTCGCCCGTTAGTACGGACGGCAATGCGCAGAGCAACACGCGTGTTGATTCCCCCATTGCAACGTGCATTAATATGCGTATTGCAGTGCGTGTAAACCAGTGCTCTAAGTCGCGATCATCAGGGCGTATGTACACGCATTTCTTTGTGCGCAGTACAACGCGTGTTAGCACCGTGTTCTAATCGCGTACATGTGCGCACTTTGCTACCCGTGTTGCTACGCGACTTGTACCGTGTTGACTTACGCGCGGGTTTGGGCGTACTCTCGCGCACACAACCACGCACGACGAACCGCGCATCCACCCGTGCAAGAGCGTGCGGGACAATTCGGGCCACTCGCCACGTATCGATCCGGCCCCTGTGAACGCTCCCGGTCCCGATCCTCCACGGCAGCGCTCTAGTGGGTGCCCGCGGATCCAGGACTCTGGAAGAAAGGTTCCATTCGATGGCAATATCAAATTCCCTCGCAGTGACCCAAGGCAAGGGGGGAGTGGGCAAGACGACGGTTGTTGCCAACCTCGCAGGCCTGTTCGCCGCAGCCGGCTACCGCGTTCTCGTCGGTGAGTTCGACCCTCAGGGCAACCTGGCCCGCGATTTCGGTTATGAAAAGCAGTCCGGTGAAGCACTTCTGATGTCTTTGATGTCAGGCACACAACCCCCGATCATCAAAGACGTCCGACCCGGTCTCGACGTCATTCCTGCCGGTCCTGCGCTCGTCGACGTCGCCGGCATGATGCTCTCCAGACTCAGCCGCGGGGGCGAATCGTTGGGACAGATCCTCCATAAGGTCCTTGCCCCGATCGTTCCCAACTATGACATTGTTCTTTTCGATACCCCGCCGGGCGACGTCATCATCGGCGATGCGGTGCTGTACTGCACGTCGTCCGTTCTCATCCCTACTCGCGCTGACGATGGCAGCCTCGACGGTCTCGACCGCGTCGCCGAGCGTTTCGCGCGTGCCCGGGAGCACAATCCGCAACTGCGATTGGCGGGCATGCTCTTGTTTGCAGTGGGCAGTAGGTCACAACGGCTCCAAGACCAGGTGCGGGAGAGTATTACGCAAGCAATTCCCGACACAATCGCACCCATTTTCGACACGACAATCCGCTACATGGAGAGCGCCGCTGCAGACGCTCGGCGGCACGGCCTCCTAGCTCACGAACTCGAAGGCGCTACTGCAAGCGCAAAGAAGGCGCGGTTGAAAGCCCTGCGGGACAAGGTGAAACCACCCAGCCTTCTGCTCTCTCGGGATGCAACCGGATTAGCAGATGACTACGAAGCCCTTGCAGCTGAGGTTCTGCAACGCTTGGCCGAGCTTGCTGCCGAAGCCGATCGCGCAGAAGAGGTGGCACCCGCATGAGCACCACTGATCGCAAGAAGCGGCCCAGCCTGGCAGACCAATTCAACAAGCCCGCACCCCGTGGTTCTGGCCTCGCTAACATTTTCCCTCGCAATGGAACCGGTTCCCTCACCAGGCCTGCCGCAGTGGAACCTCTCTCGACCGACGTGGCTGCCGAAAAGACCGTCGACGCGCCGCGCACAGAGGCTCCGGCAGAGGCTACGGCTGCGACATCCGCACCAGAGGCTCCCACGGCACCCGCACCAGAGCCCCCGACCGAGGTTGCTACACCGGACTCGCCCCGCGGTGTCAGCACTGCCGCAACCGAGGACGTAGCCACCACACCCGAAACCGTGGCCGACACGGCTACAGCGGACCCGTTGGCTGCGATTATCGGCGATGAAGATGTGCGCCCGATCGCGGTCTACGTTCCCGCGACGGTGAAAGAGGCTTGGAAAACGCGATCCCAACGGGAGAAGAAGTCCTACGGCGAGATCGTCGAGGATGCCTTCGCCGAGCACACGCCGGAAACCTTGGTTCGTCTCTTCGCCCCTCGCCCCGTCGAATCACCACGCGGAGGCATGCCGCGTCTGGCCCGCCCGAAGGTCGCGAGCGGGGGAGTGGAGGTGCGTCCGCATCTGTGGGTCGCCCAGACCCGATGGATAGACGAGCAGGTAGAAGCAAGCCCGCTCATCCCCTCACGAAGCGCATTGATTGCTGCGGTCGTTGAGAGCTATTTGATCTCTTGATCGACCCGCCGGAGCGTCTTGCTCCTGGCTCCCCACCATGCTCCCCACCATGCTCCCCACTCCGGTGGGGAGCATTTTTTCGTCCTTGAGCTGGCTTTACGTTCATGCTCCCCATGCTCCCCACTCACTTGACCCAAGGTCACGCGTATAGGGAAGAAGTGGGCTTGCGCCGCGAGTTGGTCCGACAAGTTGGGATGTTCGTCGTGTCCGGTGCCGCAGAGACAATGTCGAGAGATTTCGCCACTTCTGTCACAGAGGTAGATCGAGACGGATCTACCTCTCATGTGAGGCACGACGGCGGTACGGACTACGGGGATAGGGCACTGTGAACATGACACGACAGGCAGGCGACACACCGGGTGTCGCGCCCTCCCTGTTTCTGTTACCGAATCCGTTTAATGTGATGGCATGGCTGGAAGCAAACCTGGGAGAGAGTCGAAGGGCCCTCGCATACCCGCAATGGTGCGCACGCCCGACACGCAGTATGCGCATTACAAAAATGAGGCAGATGCCCTTGGCCTCGACCTCAGCGACTACTACGTCTATGTCATGGCGCTACACCATGATCTACCCATGCCGCACTACATCCAAGATCGAATCGATCCCGCACAGTACAAGCTGGGCGCGTGATGACCGACCCCTAGACAGTGAAAAACCCCCCTCGTGCTTGGCGGCGAGAAGGGGGGTCTTCCGGATTCACAAGTGAGCGAATCGCTCCGCTCCAACCACCCACCGGGAACAACCACGAACACGACAGGAGGTGTATTGACATCATAGCTCAGTACCCCTGCCTCGCCGTGATTTGCGCTCCGAACCCGGCGCGCGTCGTACATCCACTTGTCGGCGGTGCGTCGTGACCTCACCGACGCCCAACCGTGGCCATATGTGGTCGATGGACAACATCCGTCCACGCCTCGAGCAGCTCGGCGGCTTCAAAGCCACATCGAGCACTCAGTTTCAGGCTCGTTGCCCTGTTCACGACGACCGTCACGCGTCGTTGTCTGTCACCTGGACTCCGGGCCACCACGGTTCTGGAATGGTGCTGCTGCGGTGCCATGGCTGCTCGGCGACGGCCGCGGAAATCGCAGAGCGTCTCGATATCGGTGTGTCCGATCTGTTCGACGAGCCGTTGCCGAGCCGGGATCCGAGCGCACCGCGTGTGGGCCGATCCCCGCAGCAACGTGCAGCTGGCAAACGACGTGGACGTCTGGGACGTCTGCCTGCCCGGATAGCCGGTCCGGCACCGGAACCCGAAGTCGAGCACTCTTGGTCGGAGGTCGCGCGCTATCCCTACACCGATGCCGACGGCGTATTGGTTCAGGAAGTCATCCGCGAAGAGTGCACCTCGTGCGGCGTCAAACACAAACGATTCCGACAGTTGTTCGTCGGTCCGAATCGCACCTACGTCAAACGCAAACCTGCGGTGTTCACCCCAGTCCTGTTCGCGATGCCGCAGCTGCGAGCGGCCCTATCTGCCGGCCAGCCGGTTTGGCTGCTCGAGGGCGAGAAGGATGTCGAGACCGCCATGCGTCTCGGCCTGTGCGCGACCACGAATGCCCAAGGTGGCCTGAACTTTCCGCCACAGCTCGCCGACGTGTTCACCGGTGCTGCCGTGCGTGTTGTTCTCGATCGCGACGCTGCCGGATACGACCGCGGCATTGAATTGGCGTCGCTGCTCGGCGCGGTCGATGCCGAGGTACAGCTACTGCTACCCGGCACCACAGACGACAAATCAGACTTCACAGATCATGTCGAGGCCCAGCTGTGGGAACCAGACGATGCATGGAACGGGTTGATCCCCGTCCATGTCGGTGAGGTTGCGGCACATGCTGCTCTGGCCAAGCTTCGCGGCAAGGCCGCCGAGGTCGAGAAGGCGGCGCAGGAAGCGTCCGCGCGTGCCGAACGCGGGCGAGTATCAGGTCACCAGGATGAGTGCGCCGACGAGTTACGCCTTGCTCAGCGGTGGGCCGTCGAGGCGGAGCGCCTGTTCGAGCCGTTGAGCGAAGCCGTCGATGCGGTGCGGAGTTTCGCTGCCGCCGAAGGCACGAAGTGGTCGCAAGAGTCGGTCGACGCCGCTACCGCAGTGTGGCGCACAGCCCGCACTGCTGCCCGTGCCGCACACGATATTTCCCGCACTCCGATTCCACCGCTGCTGCACGACGAGGACGACCACGACGCGACGCCGCCGTCGACTGGATCCGGCCACGTCGATGCCGATGAATCGAGCCCTCCGCTCTCCGAAGGACCGCAACTGCACGTTGTCGGGGCGGCCACTCGCGGCGCTCAGATATCGGCACCGACGTATCGGGTTGTCGAAGGAAGCCTCGTCGAAATCGTCACCAACCGAGATGGCGAGCAGACCGCCAAAATGGTGCTCAGCATCGATGCTCGGATTGTGGAGATGGAATACCTCGAGTCGCAGGATGACGGCCTCGACGTCGACGCGCCGACGCTGCTCGGACGCGAAGACATCGCCGGGCAACGGGAAGCCAATCCGCCGTCGCCCGAACAACTTTCCGCTGTCGTCATCGGCTACACCCATCCTGATACGGGCGAGTTCATGCGTATGAGGGTGGACGCACAGGACTATCGGGACTGCACGTGGGTGGATTCTCTTCCCGGCCCGCCGACGTACGACTCCAAACCCTCTGGGATCGCCAAACTTCGCGACGCCCTGAAAGTGGCCGGCGGGGTGACGATCGCCCGGACGGTCCGATTCCGTTCCACCGGTTGGCGTAAGGACCGAAACGACGAGTGGTTCTACGTGCACGCAGGTGGCGCTATCAGTGCTGCCGGTGCCCGTGTTGCACCGGTTCTACTCAGTGGGCCGCTCTCGCGTTACGACCTGCCGTGCCCGATCGCCGATGCACCTAGATTGCGTGATGCTTTCATGGTCGATTCGGGATCGATGCTGACGCGCCTGCCGGTGCGAATCGCTGCACCGTTGCTCGGGCACGTCTTTCGTGCGGCTTTGGGGCCGAACCCATGGGTCCTGTCGCTCATCGGTTCGCCTGGGTCCTACAAGACCTCGATTGCCTCGATCGCGATGCATCACTTCGGTGAGCTCTGGGATCGCCGGCGGCCGGCATCGTCGATGTCCGGCAACGGTGACACCCTCAATGCGCTTCGGATCAAACTGAATTCGTCGAAAGATGCGCTGTACTGGGCCGACGACGTCGCGCCCACACGAGACTGGGGAGCTGCACAGAAAGCGCTCGAGGAGTTCGCGCGCATGGTCCACAACGGCGAACAGCGGAGCCGTTCCAGTCGCGATGGATTGAGCATCCTCGACGGCACCGCCCCTCGCTCGTCCGCGATGGTGACCTCGGAGGTCATGCCTCGACCGGGATCCGGTGCGCAGCGCATGTTGGTGGTGCCGTTGCAGTCCGACGAGATCGAACTCGACGAGCTGATTCGACTCGACAGTGAGCAGTCTCGACATGGACGCGCACTGCTGATGGCCTCGTTCCTGCAGTGGTTGTGCCCCCGCCTCGAGGAGCTGCGGGAGAAGGTCTTCAACGAGGGTGCGCACTACGCCGAGGGCCTGCGTGAGCAGGGTGAGACCGTGCGCCAGGCCGAAGCTGTCGGTGCCGTGTGGGCAGGGTGGCAGGCGTTCACGGCCTTTCTGCTCGATGTCGGCGCACTCGATGCCGATGAAGTCGAGCAGGTTCTCGACGTCGTCGACGGCGGGTTGCACGACGCGGTCGTCGCTGCGGCCGATCCTGATCTTCCCTCACGTACCGGAGCTCGGGTGCGCGAGCTCCTTGCGCACGCTCTCCGTACCGGCTTGGCCTATGTCGACGACGTGCGGACCGGTGAAGCACCCGACCGCCCGCTGGCCGGCCGTTTGGGGTGGCGGCGGACGTTGGTCTCGGACTATCAGGAGATCAAGAAGTACCGCGAAGATGCTCGCGGGATTCGGTTGGGGTACGTGCTCACCGACCCCGGTCCACGCGACGGCGAAGCGCAGCTGTTGATCGAATCGACTGCCCTCGAACAGGTTCTGAAAGCGGCGGCCTCCACGATGTCCGATGCTCCACAGATCGATCGAGGCACGGCGCTGCGGGCCCTCTACGACGAGGGAGTTCTGATTGCCGAGGAACGCGCAGGCAAGACGCCCCGTTACACCGTCCAACGCACCATTCATTGCGAGGAACGGCGGCAGCGGATGACCGCGTTACGTCTGTGGGCGATCCTCGGCGATGGTCCCGACGACGGTCAGATCGGCATCTTCGACGCTGATGGCGGGCCCGACGATTCTCCTGACGGTTCGACACCGTGCGACGGTCCGGGTTCGACCTCCGCAGTGGCCGGACTTGCGACGTTGTTCTCGGTATCGAACAACGACACCTCATCGACGACGGACAGCTCTCGTGCCGACGACGCCGAAGCTACGTCTGACAACTCCGGACAGGAGGACATTCCAGTGGGAAGCTACCCCGACGCCGAGGGTCATATCGCTGTTGCAGAACATATTTCGCCGAGCGTCCCGTGTGTGAAGTGCGGGGTGAACTCGGGCCTTCGCTTCGATGGCCACGTTCTGCACGCGCCGTGCTGGTTCGGAAGCACCGCGGCTTCCCGCGCTGCACTGGTTGCCGATACCGCAGCCGCAGCGAAGCCGCCTGCGCCCGCTGTTGGCCCGCGGCCGTCGACCGAGCCTGCCCGTCGACCGGCCTCCGAGTCGAGTACTCCTGCAGTCGAGCAACCCAGTGCGCCGCTCGAGACCACGCAGCCTCGGCGTTCAGCTCCCGCGAAGACCGCGGTCAACCCGTTCGCCGCCCCTGCCGCCGTCCTCGACGTCGACGGTATTTGGATGCCCGATGGCAGTCGGATCGATTTGCCACAGAACATGTCTCACGTCGGACACGTGGCAGAGCTGGTGCAGGAACTGCGTCTGGGCACTCAGACCTCGTCGTGGCAGACCGAACCCGGGCAGATCTGGGTGACCGCGGCGATGACCGAGAAGTTCGAGGTGGATCTGAGCACGCTGAGCGACGATCCGTCACAGCGACGCAAAGACGTCGGCGAGGCCACTGCCGGCACGGCGTTCGTCACCGATGCGATCGCCGATGGCTGGACCTTGGGTAAGCCCGGTGACCGGCTCGGCGCATGGACCCGGGTGTGGCGAACCCAGGGCGAGCACCGCGGTGTGTGGGTCGTTCTGGCTGCCGGCATGAACGCCGATCCGCGCGATATCCCCATTCTCGGAGACAGACCGTCACCGAGCACACTCGCGCGTCGACTGTCGCTGTTCGCCAGTGCGCTGAAGATGCCGTGGGTAATCACCCCGCAGTCCACAGGTTTCGACCTGATGATCTCGACTCGATTCAAGGACCGCGAGCGGATGTTCGGGGCACAGACCCCCGTCGGCCCGGCCACCATCAGCTCTCTCGAGGACGATTACGCGTGGTCCAGAAAGCCGACCAGCGACGAGACATCGATGACCTACGTGCACGCGTACGACCGTGGCGGCTCGCACGCTGCGGGAATCGCTGGCTTGGAGATGCCGATCGGATCGGCCACTCATCATCCGGACGGTCGTGCGTTCGACAAGAAACTGCCGGGCTATTGGCGGGTGGAGGTTCCCGAGGCAGGGGACTGGCGCATCCCCCATCCGTTGATGCCTCTCGGCGGCCGTCCGGGGCTGCTGTGGGTGACCACACCGAGTCTGCAGGTCGCCGAAGAACTCGGCTACGAGCTCGAACCCATCGAGGCCTACGTGTGGAACGAACATGGCCGAGTACTCGATCCGTGGTACGAGCGAATCCGTGACGCACGAACAGCTTTGGACGTCGATGACGTTGATGCTCAGTTGGCCAGGGATCTTCTCAAGGGCGTCTACACCCGCACGATCGGACAGATGGGGTCCTCGGTCCACATGACCGGCCGAGCCGGTTTCTCGCCGGAGCGACGCCATCACATCATCGCCAAAGCGCGCGCGAACATCACTCGCCGCATCGTCAAGATCGGCACCGTCTCCGACCGGTGGCCGGTGGCCATCACGAACGACACGGTGCTCTACTCCAGCGACGACCCGGATCCGATCGCGTCCTGGCCCGGCGAAGACAAGCAGCTCGGTCGCGGGTTCGGCCAGTACAAGTGGGAGGGCTCCGCTCGACTCGAAGATCACCTCGAGTTCCTCGTCGGTGGCCGCTACAAGGGCAAGGAAGCGTTGACGATGAACTGGGATGCCACGACAGGTAAGGGGGAATAGCCGATGGCCGGTCGCAAACATGCTGGCTTCAAAGAGAACCTGGAAGCAGACGAACGCCGACGCAGCTCACTGTTCCAGGGCCTGACGGGTCGGCGTGGTGCCGATGTCTCCGGAAAGGCCGGCACCGCCCCCGACCTGCGTGGGATGCTCCTCGCCGCGTACGGCCCGGGTGCGCGGGGCGGGGTGAACACTGCCGCAGCTGCGCGGGATCTCGGGGTCTCGCGTCGTACGGTGGAACGGTGGGTTGCCGCCGAGGGACGCCAGCGGATCTCGAAGCCGAAGGCCGGGACTCTGAGCAAGCTCACCACGAAGTCGCGGCAGGCGGCGACGACGCAACAGGGCCGGCGCACCGCCATCAAAGCTGTCCGAGAGAGCAAACAGGGTAAGTCGATCGCCAAATATGGTGCGCGCGTGCAGATCAAGGGCCGACAAGGGGTCGCCGGTGGGGGAGGGTTCTACATTCGCAATCGTTCCATCCAGATCCCTCCGGATCAGAGTGGTATGTCGCCGTCCGATGTCGAGTCGATGTGGTCGGCGTACGAACGCGGCGGCGACAAAGAGCTCTCGAAGTGGCTCAGCGGCTACGCCAGCGATCGGTACGTCGATGGGTGGACCTTCGAGAGTATCGACAACATCTCCGTCGACCCGGTCTGACCTTAAGAGTCGGCGAGTTCGGGTGTTCGGAGTGTCCGGTGCAACCGCTACGGTATCGGTGGAATCGCGCACGGCGGCGCTCTGCAGGAGGGATCAGGAAGAGATGTTCGAGACCAAGTCTCAGCAGTGGAAGACCCGGGTCATTGGTGCGGTGGTGGGTCTGATTCTCGTCGGCACGGTTGTGCAGGCCAAAACGGGATACGGCTTCTTTCTCGGTCCTCTCAATTAGGGCGACATGAACCCGAAGCGGCCGCGGTGGACCAAACGACAGCTCGAAGTCGCGTTCACCGCGTGTTACGGATCATCGGTCAACGGTGGTGTCGATATCGATTATGTCGCAGCAGTGTTCGGGGTTACTCGCCGTACCGTTCAGCGTTGGCTGCAGGGCTCACCTCGCGGTCGAGCGGCCATTCCCGTCCGCCGGTTGCAGCAACTTCAATTTCCCCTTCCTGAGATCCGACGAGTTGAACAGCAGACCCTCGCGAATGCGCGAACTGTCCTGACCGGGCTCGACCTTCCCCGGGGCCGCGGTGTCCGTAAGGAATGGCGAGAGCGACGCTGGATGGACCCCCATGTCGTGGCGGTCCTCCGCCCCCATGGATCTCCTGACCTCCGGCAGGCGGCGATTGCCAGAGGTGCCCCCCGCCCTGTCGCGGCACTGCACAAGCGGGGACCGCTCGATGACTTCGTTACCGTTCCCACTCGATTTCACGCCGACGTCCTCGTCGGGGAGCTGCTCGACCGCGTCGGGCCGTGGCGGCTCTATCCGGACGATCGCGTCGTCGAGCTCGGCCGAACCCGCGTGTGGGCCGCGTGGGCACCACCGATCGACCTACCCACTATCGCCCGCGGTGCAGGCCTGCTCGACAACTGAGCCTGGCCCGCCCGACGCCCCCAATTGCTCAGATCCGCAGCCTTGCCCGTCCGTGTCGCCACGAGACGAGACGAGTCAAAGAAAGAGTGAACCACGTTGAATCGCAACAATATCCGAGATCTAGGCCTGTACATGGCCGCCTCTCCATTAGCGCTCGCGGCCATCTACATCATCGCGTATTGGCCTGTTGAGGCAACAGCCTCGGTCCAGATGCATATCGGTGCCGGATCCGAGGTCATCACAGAGTCGACCCCACCGACAATGCCCGGCGCTCGAACTGGCTTCCTGCTTCTCTTCTTCGCCGCAGTTGCCGGCCTCGCTCTCGTCGCGGCGGTGCGCCGATTCATCGAACCGAACGAGACCGAACCGAACACCATCCCTGGTACGTGGCGCACACGGACCCTGATCAGTACCGGATTGTTCACCACCGGCCTGGCGATGTCTACCTTACTGTCCCCCGAAGATGCCGAAAACATCTCGCGCACAAGCGATTACAGCAACGATGGGCAATGGTGGCGCAGTGCGCACCTTCTCGTCGCCGGCTCGGCTGAGGAACCGTTCTTCAGTGCGCTTCCCGTCTTGTTGCTCTTCGGGGTCGTCGGACTGGTCTGGCGCGTCCGGCCATGGATGCTCGGCACCGTCATCGCGAGCTCAGCCCTGTTTCGAGCTTCCATCCATCTGTACCAGGGAACGGGGCAGGCTCTGTCGGCGTTCGTATGGGGCGCAGTGGCCGTCTACGTCTACTATCGACTCCGCAGTCTCACAGGACTCGTTCTGGCCCATACAGCGTGGAATGCACTCGTCATTGCGAACAACGGTGACTACACCGTGGCTCAGGTAATTATCGGCGGGTGTATCGCGCTCACCGCTCTGTGGTCGATCTATCGACTGTCGAACACTCCCACCCCCGATCACTCCGATCGAGCATGTCCGACGGCAGCAGCCGGCCACACCTCGATCGCCACCAGCGAAGGACACCGATGACCAATCTGACGACCATCAAACGTTGCGCTGTAATAGGCAATGCGCTGATCGGTATCAGCGCATTCACCAAAAGCGGAATGTCGTTGTGGCAGCTGGCGACTGCCAGTGGGTACCCGACAGCACTGGGATGGGTACTGCCACTGGTGCTCGACGGAATGGTCATCCTCGCAACACTCATGCTCGTCGTCGACGCCTCGCACCGCTGGTTCGCGTGGACCTTACTGATCCTCGGATCGGTCGCATCGACAGCCGGCAACATCGTGCACGTCTCGATGGCGGACTACAGCTCGAACTTCACCGTGGCCGCTCTGACCGCTGCTGCGCCGCCGCTGGTATTGCTGGTCACCACACACCTGATGATCCAGCTCGTCCGCCTCGAAGCACCGGCAGCAGACGACACCAGCGAGCGTCAGGTGGCCCTGAAAAGCCCGACAGAGGCCGAAACAGCCGTCCTGTGCGTTCACGTCCTGAAGCTGGCCAGCGAAGGCCATGAGCTCGCTGCAGTGGCCACCAGGACCGGGCTGTCTGTCGAGGTCGTCGACGCGGTGATCGCGGCCGCGGAGGACGAGCTCCAGGTCGCCCCCGAGGAGGATCGATACCTCGCTCCGGCATGAGTGCCCGGTCTACTTCATTCGCGAGCTCAGTTCGTCGAAGAATGCTGCAAGCATCGACGGTGCATCGGGGCTCTCGAACTCTTTGCCCCCGAACCGATAGACCTCGTATCCCGATAGCCGGAGACGTCGGTCTTCGGTGACCATCTCGGCGTACAGCTGCGTGTTGGCGCGGCCGTCTTCGTTTGCGTAGTGCTGGCGTCCGTCGACCTCGATGACGACGCGTTTTCTTGCGCTGAAGAGCAGCAAGAAGTCCATGCGTTGGCGTTTGAGGGGACTGTTGCCTTTACGTTGATATCTGGTGTACGGGTCGTAGTGGAGGTAGACCTGTGGGATCAGAGCGGGGATGCCGAAGCCGTGCTCTTTGTATCGTCGTGAGTAGACGTCCAAGACCATCTGCTCGGGTTCGTTCTTACCGAGGCTCGCTCGCAGCCGTTGGTGCAGTGACAGCCCGACATCGCGATCGTCCTTGTCTGTCATTGCTTCGCGCTCACGCCACCACTGAATCAGCTCCTGAAAGGACAGGCCGGCCTCGGTGATCGGTCTGTCGTAGACAAGGCAGAACTCGGCGTTCTTGGTGATCAGGATGTCGTTGCTGACCGCATCGCGCAGCACCATCTCCGGCTTCGGACCCGTGGCCGCAAAGATCAGGTTCTTTGCGGGGGAATCGACACCGCTGGAGTCCTTTTCGTACTCTGCGATCAGCACCGCGAGCCCGTGGTCCGCGACGTCGCATTCTGCGAGCACGCGACGCGCCAGTGCGACGAGCTGGGGGATCTCGAATCCTACGAGGTACCCATCGATCAGGGACCGCTTGGTTTCGGCCTCAACGGGGGTACCCGTACCTGCCCACGTCAGGTTGAGTTCGTCGGGTAGGACCACTTCGAGGGCGGCTCGCGTGAACCCATAGATCAAGGTGTCCTCGATCGCCAACCTGAGCGTTCTGGTCGACACGATCACCCGTCGCGGCGGCTCCTCCGAGAGGCCGGGCGCAAATGAATCCCAGAAGCTCATCGGTCAGAGGCTCCGCGGGCGGCCATGTTGAGCGGAGCGCTTACCGGCGTCGATGGCCTGGATCCAAACGAACTTCGGCGAGAATCGCCCAGAGCTTGGCGTCGTCGCCGTCGTCTCGGTGATCGGCGATGGCCTGCACGAGGGTGTTGATGACCTCACGAGAGCGTGGATTGAATCCGGCAGCTCGCGCACCGGCCCAGGCCAGGGGGTCGTCGACCACCTTGTCGAGCCTGTCGAGAGCGTGGATACACAGATCGTGAAACTTGCCGGCACGCTTGTATTGAGCGTCGTCGAGCTCGCCGGTATCGAGCGCTGCTGCTGCTTGCTCGACGTAGACATCGATGATCGCGTTTGCCCGATCGTTGAGCTGCGGATCGAAAGTGAGGGTATTCCAGAATGCGCGCCAATCGGCGGTATCGCCGGCTGCGTTCGAGCGAGGTAGGAGGTTGTCACGAATGATCGCAGCCAGCTCCGGGTCCGTCAGTTTGCTGGTCGCTCGGGCGTCAGCGGGACTCGGGGGGAGCGGGGCCGGCGTCTTGCTTCGACGCCATGGCTCGGGCTCGGTCATGTGTGCAGCTTCCCTCTCGAACGTCGCGGTCGTCTTTCGTTGGTGGCCCGTGACGTTTGCTCGGTATTTGTATCACTCGAACAGGACACTTCGGTCTGCTCTTTTGGCCGCTTCGTGAACTTACCGCCCGGCGCACCCGCTGTCCCCGGCACCGGGTGCGCCGGGGACATTTCCGCTTGTCAGGTGCTGTTTTTGTCGGTGTGTCGGGGTAGGTTCGAGTTGTTCTGTTGATCGGGCGGACTGACCATCTGCCCCTTGTGTGAGCCCTGGGAGGGTTTGTCGTGAGCGGTGTTTCGAGTGAGAACGCGGTGTCGGGTAGCGAGATGGTGTGGCGTGAGCGTGTGGCGTGGGCGTATCTCGCTCACGTGGCGCGGGGGCAGGGCGCGTTGGTTCATCTGGCGGTGTCCTTATCGGGTGTGGAGGCTGCAGCCGAGGCTGTGCGGCATCGGGAGGTGTCGGAGGACTTGTTGCGTGCGACGGCTCGCTCGTGGGAGTACTCGGGGGCCGAGGCAGACCTCGAGACGGCGGCAACGTTGGGAGCACGATTGGTCACTCCTGCGGACGCTGAGTGGCCGCAGCGGCTGCGGATGGCCGGATGGCTGGAGGGATCGACTCCGGTCGCTCTGTGGGTTCGTGGGCAGGGCGTGCTGCCTGGTGCTGATTCGGCGGCGGTGGCGTTTACCGGCACCCGGGTCTCGACCGCTTACGGCGATCATGTCGCGTCGGAGTTTGCCGGGGATTTGGCGATGCGCGGGGTGTCGGTCCTGTCGGGCAGCGGGTTCGGGATCGAGGGAGCGGTGTTGCGGGCAGCGTTGGGGGTCGGTGGGGGACCGGTCGCTGTGATGCCGTGCGGTTTGGATCGGGCGTATCCGTCCGGTCATGCTCGGTTGCTCGAGCGCGTCGCGGAGCAGGGTGTGGTGTTGAGCGAGTACTCGTTCGGTGCAGAGCCTCGTCGAGAACGATTCAACGGGAGTGGTGTTCTGCTGGCTGCTCTCTCCGATGCGGTAGTGGTGCCCGAGGCCGGGGCGCGCGGACGTGCACTGTCTGTGGCGAGGGAAGCGCACAGGCTCGGACGTGCGGTGTACGCGATACCGGGGCCGGTGACCTCAGCAGCGTCGGCAGGATGCCATGCGTTGATCTACGAGGGGATCGGACGTATTGCACAGTCCCCGGCCAATATCGAAGTGACGCAAATAAAGTCGTGACTCACTGTCCTGCGGAACCGCCTCTTTGCGGCTGCGCGGGGCCCGTCCTGGCGTCGGATCTCTCTGTACTCGGTGCCGGTCCCCGGCACCGAGTGCGCCGGGGACGAATTCCGTTGCGCGTGAACCGTTCTTGTCGGTGGTCTCGGCTAGATTATGGGTGTTCTGTTGATCGGGCGGACTGACCATCTGCCCCCTGTGCCCTGAAAGGGGTTTGTCCCATGTCCTCTGTCTTTCGTATCTCCACCCCCGCCGATGCCGTTGCTGCAGCCGTGTTGCTCGTCCGCTACGTTCCCGAGAACGAAATGGTGGTGTTCACCCCGAACGCGCCGGTCATGGCCGTGATGGTCTACCCCATGGGAGAAGATGCCCCGATCGGCGGTGTGCCCTTGATGGTGCCCAGTGGTCACCCCGTGCGTGATCTGGCCGGGCCGCGTGTAGTGGTGGTGTTCGGTAGTGACGCACACGCCGATGCGGCGACGATGGCCGTTCTGCACGAGTTTTCGGACGATGACGTGGCCGTGTTCCAGTTCCACGAAGGCCGTGCACGCTGCTACCTGATGAACGGGGTGCTGGCGGGACCGGACGTGGTCGGCGAGGCGGTCGATCTCACCACTCACCCGTACGTGGTGGAAGCTCTACTCGAGGGGCAGATCCGCCTGGCCTCACGCGCTCAAATTCGCGCTGGCTTTGCTGCTGAGCAGTTCGGCACCGAACGCGCCACGAGTGTTGTGGACATGATGCGGGCCGCACGCGGGGCCTTCCCGGCCGTAGGACCGATCTCCGCAGCGGAGACCATCCACCGCGAAGTGCTCGCCGGGTATCTCGATTCGGACAACCGTGGAATCGAGATATCGGACTATCACGCTGCGATGCTCGCAGCCGCTGCCTCGGACGTGCGCGTGCGCGATGTGCTGTTTGTTCATTTCACCGAAGCCAACGCCGCGGTCCTCGGCGAATTGTGGCGGCAGGTCGGCGCAGTGCTGCCCACCAGCGAAGCCGGCCCTGCGTTCGTCCTCGCTTCTCTGAGCTACTGGATCGGACGGGAAGCGGTTCCGGCGCGTGAGGCGATGAACGTTGCCCGCGAGCTTGCCCCCGATCACTCGTTGGGGCAGCTTCTCGAACGCGCATACAACGCGGGAATCAACCCCTCACTGTGGGAGCAGATCCGGCCCGCTGCACGCGATGCGGAATCCGATCGATTGCGCACGGACTGATCGAAACCCTCACCCTCCTGGAATCCGGCTGCGTAACTCGACTCGGCCGGATCCCAGGGGCCGGGGGAGACCCGGTGCCCCGACCTTCTTTTCCCTGATTGTCAGACCTACGAGAGAGACTCTGATCCATGGACCCACGCACTTTCGCTGACCGGACCGGATTCGAAGACTGCCCGAGGTGCAGCGCTCCAATTCCGTTGCCGCTGGGCAATTTTTGTTCGCACTTGCCGGTTTCCGTTGCGCCTCGATTCCGAAAAGCGTGCTGCGAGAATCCAGTTTCGACGCGCGTTGCGGTTTTGGTAACAAAACCTCCGACCGCGAACACGCGCAGCGTGATCACGCTATCTGAATCTCTCGGAACGGCTTGCCGTTTCGCCTGCAGCGGCGGGCGCGCAGCGCCCAGCCCCAGCCC
>NZ_NOYI01000035.1 GCF_002258785.1 Rhodococcus sp. 06-235-1A | reverse complement strand
GTACTGACCGCCGGCAGGCGGCGGGGTGTTTCCCGTGTAGGGCGGGGGAGGGTTCGGCGCTTCGGGGCGGTCGGGATCGGAGCCCTCGCCGGGCCGCGGTTCGTCGGTCGAATTGTCGGGCACGTCGTTCTCCTGGTCGGTGGTGGGACGAGTGGGTACCTCAGGGCATCCTGGGCCCGCGAACACTCGAATGCAGACGAGCGGGCCTCCTGGGTTTTCGGAGGTCCGCTCGTGTGTGGACGGGTTGTTACGAGATGCTGATGACTTGGGTTCCGCCGGCGATCTCGTCGTGCTTGCCCTGCTTGGTGGGGCTGGAATTGATGGTCACGGCGATGACGATGTACGCCACCAACACCAGGAAGCTGCCGACGATGGGCACGATATTGAGCAGGAGGAAGGCATTGCGCTTGGCCGCCTCGGCCTGCGTCGGTATTCCGCCCGCGGCACCGACAGTGCGCAGGCCGAAAATCTGCTTGCCCAGAGTCTGGCCACGAGAGGACTCGAGGTAGGTGAAATATGCGAAGGCGAGAACCGCTGAGACGATCCCGAAGATCAGACTTCCGAAGAACCCGTTCGGAAGTATCAGATAGAGGATCACCTGCACGACTCCGACGATCAGCCCGTCCACGAAGCGCGCTGCGAAACGTATACCGAGGCTGCCCGGCTGCGCACCACCGGGCAGCTGTGAGCCGGCTCCGTATGCCGCAATACCGCCGGCAAGAGGGGGCGGGTAATTGCCCGGGGGCGGGTAGTTCCCGGGCAATTACCCGCCCCCTCTTGCCGGCGGTATTGCGGCATACGGAGCCGGCTCACAGC
>NZ_NOYI01000008.1 GCF_002258785.1 Rhodococcus sp. 06-235-1A | reverse complement strand
TGCCCGCCCGCCCCGTTCGAGTGAATGGACCATTGCACGGCTGAGACGTATGCAGGGTGACATCCACGCGCACGGTGTCCTCGCGTGAATGAACCATCGCACCGCCGAGGGCAGTTTCAAGCGGTCGTTGCAACGACTAGCTCGTTGATCACTTTTGCTGGTGAGTTCCAGCCTAGCGTTCGGCGGGGGCGGTCGTTGAGTTCGTCGGCGACCGCTTGAAGCCGCTCTGCGGTATGCGCGGAGAGGTCTGTGCCCTTCTTGAAGTATTGCCGCAGTAGCCCGTTGGTGTTTTCGTTCGTGCCACGTTGCCAGGGACTGTGGGGGTCGCAGAAGTAGATGGCCATGTCGGTGGCCATCGTGATCTCCGCGTGCCTGCGCATTTCCATGCCTTGATCCCAGGTCACCGACTGCTTGAGCGTGTCCGGCATCGATCGGATCGCGGCGATCATCGCGTCTCTGACGGCGTCGAGGTTGTGTGAGTGCGGCAGGTGCAGCAGCATCGTGAATCGGGATGTGCGCTCGACCAGGGTGCCGATCGCCGATTTGTTTCCGGCGCCCAGGATCAGGTCGCCTTCCCAGTGCCCAGGGACTTTGCGGTCTTCGACGTCGTCGGGGCGCTCGGAGATCAGCGTCTTGTCGGGAATGTGGTGGGCATGGCTGGGCACTCGCCCATGCTTGCGGCGATGTGCCCGGCCGGTCCGGAGCGCGTCGGCGACATCGGCTTTGAGTTCGCCTTTGGCTTGAACGTAGATGGCGTTGTAGATCGTTTCGTGCGACACGTGCATCTCCGGCCGATCGGGGTAATCGATCTTCAGTGTCGCCGAAATCTGTTGTGGTGACCACTTTTTCCGCAGACGGCGAACAACTTCCGCGCGGAGTTCACTGTCCGGATCGGCCAGCTTCGCAGTCTTGGGTCGGCGGGCGCGTGTCTCCGCTCGTTGCTGCGCGGACACCGATCGGTAGGTGCCACCGAGGTTGGTGTTGCGGCCGAGCTCGCGTGAGACGACCGACTTGTCGCGACCGATGAGATCGGCAATGTCGGTCTGAGACAGCCCCATCGCACGGCCGATGGCGATCTCTTCTCGTTCGGACTGAGAAAGGAATCGTCCGCTGGGTTCGGACCGGATCCGTTTGGCCCCGCGGACGATTCCTCTCCTCTGATCTGTCCACCGCATTCCCGTGGATCGACTGACACCGGCGGCGGCCGACGCAACGATCACTGACGCGCCCGAATCTCGCATGGCATGGAACCTAGCGACTACCTCTGCTCGGTTCGGGATGACACGTCGGGACATCTGCTCCACATCTCCTCAGGTCAGGAGCTGTGTTGCAACCATCGCTTGAAACTGCCGAGACGTGTGCAACGGTCCATTCACGCGGGAGGGCGGGGAGCGGGGGCGAGCAGAGGGTGAGTGCTAGATCAGCACCGCACCGTTCGAGGCCGATCCCACCAGCTTCGAGTATTTGGCCAGCACTCCGCGGGTGTAGCGCGGCGGCAGGGGAGCCCAGCCCTTCGCGCGGGAGTCCAGTTCGGTTGCGTCGACGAGCAGGTCGAGGGTGCCCTTGCCGACGTCGAGTCGAATCTGGTCGCCGTCGCGCACGAAGGCGATGGGACCGCCGTCGACTGCCTCGGGTGCCACGTGTCCGACGCACAGGCCGGTGGTGCCGCCGGAGAACCGTCCGTCGGTGAGCAGCAGGACGTCCTTGCCGAGGCCCGCGCCCTTGATTGCTCCGGTGATCGCGAGCATCTCGCGCATTCCCGGCCCGCCCTTGGGTCCCTCGTAGCGGATGACCACGACGTCGCCCGCTGCGATGGTGCCGTCTTCGAGGGCGTCCATGGCCGCGCGTTCACGTTCGAAAACTCTTGCCGTGCCGACGAATACGTCGGAGTCGAAGCCTGCGGACTTGACGACGGCCCCACCCGGAGCGAGTGAGCCCTCGAGAATGGTGATGCCGCCGGTCGGGTGGATCGGCTTGTCGAGTGCGCGCAGTACCTTTCCGTCCGGGTCCGGCGGTGCGATGTGAGCGAGGTTCTGCGCCACTGTCTTTCCGGTGACCGTCATGCAGTCGCCGTGCATCAGGCCGGCGTCGAGCAGAGCCTTCATCACGACGGGAACTCCACCGATGGCGTCGACGTCGGTCATGACGTGCTTGCCGAAAGGCTTGACGTCCGCGAGGTGCGGCACTTTCGCGCCGACGCGGGTGAAGTCGGCCAGGGTCAGCTCCACCTGAGCTTCGTGGGCGATGGCGAGGAGGTGCAGGACGGCGTTGGTCGAGCCACCGAAGGCCATGACGACAGCGATGGCGTTCTCGAAGGCTTCCTTGGTGAGGATGTCGCTGGTGCGGATGCCGCGTCGGAGAAGATCGACGACGGCCTCGCCGCTGGCGTGCGCGAATCCGTCGCGTCGACGGTCCGGTGCCGGCGGGGATGCGCTGCCGGGCAACGACATTCCCATGGCCTCGGCTGCGCTGGCCATCGTGTTGGCGGTGTACATCCCGCCGCAGGCGCCTTCACCGGGGCAGATGGCGCGTTCGATGGTGTCGACGTCGGCCCGCGACATCAGTCCACGCGAGCACGCTCCGACGGCCTCGAATGCGTCGATGATCGTCACCTGATGCTCGCTGCCGTCGGACAGGGTGGCGAAGCCGGGCAGTGTGGAACCGGCGTAGAGGAACACGCTCGCCAGGTCCAGACGTGCTGCGGCCATGAGCATTCCGGGCAAGGACTTGTCGCAGCCGGCAAGGAGCACCGAACCGTCGAGCCGCTCTGCGCTGATGACGGTTTCGACGCTGTCGGCGATGACCTCACGGGAGACCAGTGAGAAGTGCATGCCCTCGTGACCCATGGAGATGCCGTCGGACACCGAAATGGTGCCGAATTCCAGCGGGTACCCACCGGCGGCGTGGACGCCCTTCTTGACGGCCTTCGCCAGCCGTTCGAGCGAAAGATTGCACGGAGTGATCTCGTTCCAGGACGACGCCACGCCGATCTGGGACTTGCCCCAGTCGTCGTCGCCCATGCCGACGGCGCGGAGCATGCCGCGGGCAGCGGTCTTCTCCAGCCCGTCGGTGACGTCGCGACTACGCGGCTTGACGTCGATGTCGTTGGGTTGCTCTTCCGGGGGATTCTGCGGGGTCGTCATGACTCTCCTGAGCGGTCGGCGGACGCGCGTCCTCAGGTTCCGCTCCTGAGTCGCATTCACCGTCAACACTAAACCTGTGGTTGCCGCCGTCGATCGGCCTGCACCCAACTCCTCTACCGGAATGCCCTCTGTCGAGTGACGAATGGCCCTGTCGAGCGGTACCAGCTGGAAGCGACAGTGGTTGTGCAGCCACCGCATCGAGGTGGGAGGTCGAGGAGAGACGATGAACGATCAGCCGGATACGGCCGTGGTGGAGATGCTGGTGGAGCTCGCGTGTCGGGCACCGTCGGTACACAACAGTCAACCGTGGCGGTGGACCTACTCCGCACGCGGACTCGATCTGTACACCGACAGCTCGCGAGTGCTCGGGGTGATCGACCCGGCGGAGCGACAGATGGTGTTGAGCTGTGGGGCAGCGTTGGACCATCTCGACAAGGCTGCCGCGGCGTTGAGGTGGACGACCGAGATCGATCTGCTGCCCACACCGGGTTCGCCCGATCATCTCGCGCATGTTCGCTTCGTTCACGACGCACGTCCGCGCTCGCACGAGTTCGATCTGTTGGCTGCGATCAACCGCCGCCACTCGGATCGGCGGGCATTCGGACCGGTGCCGAGCAATCGCATTCTGACGAGGTACCTCGGGCAGGCGCACTACGGCACGCAGATGACCGTCCTGTCGCCGGAGTCCAAACAAACGTTGGCGAAGGCCTCGACGCTGAGCGCGAGCGTGCGAAAGTACGACGCGACCTATCAGGCAGAGATCAGATGGTGGGCCGGGCACTCGTTCCGCTCGGGAGGAATTCCGCCGGAGGCCCTGACGAACCGGGCCGAGGCGTCGAGGGTGCAGGTCGGGAGACAGTTCCCCGAACCGCACCGGGTAGCCGAGACCACGACGCAGGAGCCGGTCGAAGACGAGTCCACAGTGTTGCTGCTCGGCACGGCATCGGACGAACGCCTCGATTGGTTGAACTGCGGCCGCGCGATGTCTTCGTTCCTGTTGGCCGCGACTGCGGACGGGCTGGCGACATGCCCCTTGACGCACATGACGGAACAGTCGGGGAGCAGGCACCTGGTCGAGTCCCTGGCCCCGCGAAACGGCCTGGCGCAGGTGTTGATTCGAGTCGGCACCCCCATGATCGGCTCGCCGCCACCCCGAACCCCGCGACACGCCGTGGCGTCGGTGCTGTCTGCGCCCGCCCACACAACGAATCGAAGGCGATCATGATGAGTACATCCACCGACCGAGTGCTTCCCATTCTGGTGGGCATCGACGGTTCGACCGAGGCCGATGCCGCAGCGCTGTGGGCGGCCACCTACGCCGCGAGGACACATTCGTCCGTTCGCTTGATTCATGCTGTCCCCGAGGGGGATTGGTACGGATCGGCAGCGTTCGTCGACGCCGGTGCGCTCGAGCGCGACCTCCGTATCATCGGACGCAAGCACCTCACTCGAGCGGCCGGTGCGATGCACGACGCGGCACCCGAGGTGTCCGTCGACATCGTCACCGTCGATGGGACGATCGCGTCGTACCTGTCGAATGCCGACGCAGAATTGATTGTGCTGGGATCGAGGAAGTCGAGTGCACTACGAGACCTGACCCTGGGCAGCAACACCCTCCGAGTCGTCACGCACGCCCATTGCCCTGTGCTGCTCGTGCGTGGCGGTGGGGAGAGCGTCGATTCCGCTCGGCCCATCGTGGTGGGTGTCGACGGAAGTGAGCAGTCGGATCGAGCGTTGAGTGCCGCGCTCGAGTTCGCGCATACCGTCGGTGCACCGGTGGTCGCGGCGAACTATTGGGGATTCGCGGCCCAGCCGGGTCTGGGAACAGGATTCGAGGGTGTCGACTGGGTGAGCGTTCGCGAACACGAAAAGCATTGGCTCGATGCGCATGTGGGGAAAGTGCGCGAGAAGTACCCGGAGGTGACGTTGACGACCGTGAGCACTCAGTCGAGCCCGACGCGAGGGTTGCGTGCGATGTCGGCGTCCGCGTCGATGCTCGTGGTGGGTTCTCGGGGTCGAGGTGTACTCCGCGGTGCGATTCTGGGATCGGTCAGTCAGAACCTCGTTCACCACGCCGACTGTTCGGTGCTGATCGTGCGTTGAGTCACGCGCTCCGGCGCGGTGCCATCGGTGGTGACGTCATGTCGCAGTGCGGTGGGCAGTTCGACGCCTCGCCGCCCGTTCCTCGGATCAGTACGGCTGCGATGAGGGCACCGATCACCAACAGTCCGGCACACAGGAGCATCGCTGTGTGGAAGCCGGCCGAGAACACCTCCGGCGCAGAGTAATCGGACCCGGCGATTCCGGCGAGCGCAGGCAGGGCTGCGACGGCGAGCAGTTGGCTGGTGCGGGCCACGGCGTTGTTGACCCCCGACGCAATGCCGGCGCGGTCGGTCGACACCGCACCGAGAACGGCTGCCGTCAACGGGGCCACCAGAGCGGACAGGCCGAGACCGAACACGACGACCGCGGGCAGAATGTCTGTGACATAACTGGATCCAGGACCGATGCGCAGCATCAGCACCAGCCCGAGGGCCGACAGTAGCGGCCCGACCGTCATCGGAATGCGTGGTCCGATACGCCCGGCCACCCGGCCCGCGCGGGCCGACAGTACGAGCATCAGTGCTGTGATCGGCAGCGTCGAGACTCCGGCCGAGATGGGCGAGTAGCCCACGGCGAACTGCAACTGCAGCACCAGCAGGAAGAACACTCCGCCGAGTGCCGCATAGACGGCGAAGGTAACGAGGTTGGCCGCCAGAAAAACTCGGGAAGCAAACAGTGACGGCGGTACCAATGGATCGTGCGAGCGGCGCTCGATCGCCACGAACACTCCGACCGCAACAACCCCGAGTACCAGCGCCACGGTGTGCGACTCGATCAACCCGTACGTGAGCAGACCCAGCGCCACCGCGACAGTCACCGCGCCCGGCACGTCGAGTCGTCCGGACGCGTGCGGATCTCGGCTCTCCGGAACATGTTTCGCGGCTACCGACACGACCACGACGGCGAGGGGGATGTTGATCAGGAACACGGCACGCCACCCGACGGCGTCGACCAACCAGCCCCCGAGCAACGGGCCGATGGCCGACGCGACACCACCCAATCCCGACCACAGCCCGATTGCCGCGCCCCGATCCTCGGCCTTGATGGACGCCGAGATCAGTGCCAGCGAACCGGGAGTGAGCAGCGCTGCGCCGACACCTTGCAACAGCCTCGCCGCGATCAGCACCTCGATGCTGGGAGCGAGGCCGCACAGCACCGACGCGGCGGCGAACCAGACTGTGCCCCAGATGAACACCCGTCTGCGCCCGAGCCGGTCACCGAGGGAGCCGCCGAGCAGAATCAGCGAGGCCAGCGCGAGGGTGTAGCCGCTCAGAGTCCATTGCAGACCGGTGACGCCTGCACCGAGGTCGCGGCCGATCGCAGGCAACGCAATATTGACCACGGTGGCGTCGAGCATCGCCAGAGCCGAACCGAGCACCGTGGTCGCGACGATCCACCGCCCCCTGGCACTGGAGAGTGCGATGCCCTCAGCGGTCACAAGCGTTCTACGCAGACGACGAAGTTGCGGGAGTCCTTCTCGTACCCGTAGAGAGCGGGGTCGGGGCAGTCGTCGACCGAGGAGGTGCCCTGCAGGATCGTCACGACGCGGCGAGTGTCGGCACCGGGGGTGGCGCAGTCGACCCGTTGGGCGAATTCACCGACGATGTCCATGCATCCGCCCACAATCCAGTCGATGTCGAGGCACAGGGCTCCCTGTTCGATGTCGAAGTACGTCTCGTAGTAGTACTGATCGGCGTCCGCGGGACATTCGGCCGATGTGGGCGTCTTGGCGAAGACGACATAGTTGGACTCCGGCGATCCGCAGGCCGCATTGGCGATGGTGGCCTCGTCGACGGTTCCGCCGAGGTTCACACACTCGCCGATCTCCACATCGATGTCGACGCTGCCACCGTCGTCGATGTCGGGGGTCGGGGCGCTCGTGGTGGTGCGAGGAGCACTCGTGGTGGTGGGCGCGATGGTGGCACCCGAGATGGCGACGGCGGTACCGGACACTTCCGAGGCGCACCCGGCGAGTATCAGGGCCGTGCACGCCGTCAGCGCGAGAACGAGAGCGCGGACCGAACGGTTGGATGACGCCATGGTGAGTCCTGCCCTCGTGAATTCAACCGTGCTGTGTGCATCGATCGTCTGTGTGTAGAAAATATCGGACTCGGTTGTCGGCCGCATGAGGCAGGATGATCTGCGTGGATCTTCCTCTTGCCGTGCCGGTCGCGCCGATGCTCGCCAAAGCAGCCAAAGTGGTGCCCGCCCAGCCCGAGGACGGGCCACCGGTGTGGTCCTACGAGCCGAAATGGGACGGGTTTCGCGCCATCGTCTTCCGCGACGGCGACGAGGTGGTGCTCGGTTCACGCGGGGGCAAGGACCTGGCGAGATACTTCCCGGAGTTGGTCGAGGCGGTCAAGGCCGAGCTGCCGGAGAAGATCGTCGTCGACGGCGAAATCGTCGTTCCCCGGGCGAAGGACGGTTCCACGCGGCTCGACTGGGAGTCGCTGTCGGAACGAATTCACCCCGCGGCGAGTCGGGTGACGATGCTGGCGGAGAAGACGCCCGCGCAGTTCATCGGATTCGACCTGTTGGCCGTCGGCGACGAGGACCTGACGAGCGAGCCGTTCTCGACGCGGCGAGCGAGATTGCTCGACGCGGTCGGCACAGGTGGGCCGAGCTGCTTCGTCACCTCCGCCACCGATGATGCGGCGGTGGCCGAGGATTGGTTCGAGCGATTCGAAGGTGCCGGTCTCGACGGTGTGGTGGCCAAGAAGCTCGACGGTCTCTATCTACCCAACAAGCGCGAGATGATCAAGATCAAGCATGCCCGCACCGCAGACTGCGTGTTGATCGGTTATCGAATCCACAAGTCCGGCAACGGTATCGGATCACTGCTGCTCGGGCTCTACGATGGCGACGATCTGCGGATGATCGGCGGGGCCTCGGCGTTCACCGACAAGCGGCGCCTCGAACTGCTCGAGGAGCTCGAGCCGCTGCGACTCGGTGACGACGTCACGTACGACGGCGAAGCGACCCGCTGGAATTCGTCCAACGATCGCAACTGGATACCGGTGCGCATCGAGCGAGTCATCGAAGTGGCCTACGACCAGATGGAAGGTGCACGGCTACGGCACGTGGCGCGGTTCCTACGGTGGCGACCCGATCGCGATCCGCGCTCCTGTGCGTACGACCAGCTCGAGGTTCCGGTGCGCTACGACGTCGCCGATGTCATTGCCGGAGGGCGATAGCCATGGCCGCGAAAACACCACCGGCGTTCGTGCAGGTCGGCGAGCGGGAAGTGCGGGTGTCGAGCCCCGATCGCGTCATCTACGAGGCGACCGAACGTACTCCCGAGATCACCAAACTCGAGGTCTGTCAGTATTTCGCCGCCATCGGTGAGCCACTGATGCGGGCGATCGGCGACCGCCCGACGGCGATGGAGCGGTGGCCCGACGGCTATCGCGAGGGCATGCGATTGGCGCTAGGCCCACAGGACAAGGAGGGCGATGGCTTCTATCAGAAGCGGTTGCCCAAGGGCGCGCCCGAGTGGATCGAAACGGTGAAGATCGCGTTCCCCAGCAAGCGCACCGCCGAGGAGCTGTGTCCCTCCGAACCGGCTGCGTTGGTGTGGGCAGCCCAGATGGGCACGCTGACGTTCCATCCGTGGCCGGTGCGTCGACCGGACGTCGACCATCCCGACGAGTTGCGTCTCGACCTCGATCCACAGCCGGGCACCACGTTCGCGGACGCCCTGCGGGTCGCCGAGGTGACGCGAGAGTTGTTGGAAGAGTTGGGTTTACGTGGCTATCCGAAGACGAGCGGCAATCGGGGCATTCACATCTATGTGCGCATCGAGCCCGAGTACACCTTCGAGCAGGTGCGGCACGCGGCCATCGGTTTGGGTCGAGAACTCGAACGGCGTGACGACGGGGTGACCACCAACTGGTGGAAGGAGGAACGCGGAGAACGCATCTTCATCGACTACAACCAGAACAACAGGGACCGTACGATCGCCAGTGCGTGGAGTCTGCGCGCTCGACCGGGCGCACCGGTGAGTACTCCGATGACATGGTCGCAGTTGGCCGACGTCACCGATCCGCGTGAATTCAACCTCGTCACAGTGCCGGAACTGGTGCAGGACGGCGACCCGTGGGCCGACATGGATTCGCAGGCCTACTCGCTCGAACCCCTTCTGCACCTGTGGGAAACACTGCCGGGCGGGGAGCTGAACTTCCCACCCGATTATCCCAAGATGCCCGGCGAACCGCCGCGGGTGCAGCCGTCCAAGAAGGTCGCCGAGCATTGGGATGCCGAAGGAAACCGCACCGAGAGCTGACTCCGCTCACTCCGTGCGTACATGTCGTTCGGCCTCCCGGTCGGCTTTGATTCCGGCACCCGTCAGGATGACGGCGGCCCCGAGTGTCAGCGCCACCGACAGCAGCAGCAATGCCGTGGCGGGTAGGGAGCCGAGGGCCAGTAACCCCACGATCAACGCTGCGGACACCAAGCAATGGGTGGCGCCCGCCATCATGTAGGGATAAGCGGCTCGATGGCCGGCGACCCATGCTTCCTTGCCGGACTTGGTCGCCCGCGTCTTGATGCCGATCAGCGAATTGGGTTCCTGATCAGGTCCTTTGGTCACCAGCGCTGTCATGTACACCGTCAGCGACAACACGAACAGTGTCAGCGCGAACGCACCGGCTACTTCTCGAGCGGACTGCGGGTCCACCGTCGATCCCTTCGTCGGCGTGGGTCTCGTTCCGGGAAAGAATACCGAAAAGTCCTATTCGGTGGTTTGCCGACTCTCCTCCAGCGCTCGGATCAACGTCGCCGCATCGTACGGTCCGATGTGTCGGGTCAGGTTCTTGTCGCCGCGACCCAGGTAGAACGTCGGAGTGCCGCCCACATCGGAGGAGGTGGCGTCGAGTTCGTCGTCCTCGACGCGCACCACGTAGTCGCCGGTGCGGATGTCGTCCTCGAATCTGTCCATGTCGAGGCCGAGTTCGCGCGCGTAACCGTCGATGTCGTCGGGTTCGAGGGCGTCGCTGTTACGGAACAACACGTCGGCCATCTCCCAGAACTTGCCCTGCGCTGCGGCAGCCTCACTGGCGTACGCGGCGTAGCGGGCATGCGGGTGATAGTCGTCCAGTGGCAGGTGGCGGTAGACGTACCGGAGGTCGTCACCGAAGTGCTTGCGTACCTCGGCGACGCTGCCGGTTGCCTTGCTGCAGAACGGGCACTCGAAATCGGCGTACTCCACGATCGTCAAAGGAGCGTCGACGGGACCGCGGATGTGATCGCGCTTGGCGCTGACCGGACGCAGAATACGGAGCGACGCTTCGGCTTTCGGTGGATGAATTCTCGCGTCGATGCGGAACAGGATCCAGCCGAGCAGCGCGGCGATCACCGAGGCCGCCAAGACGCCGACGCGGGCCTCGTCGGCCAGTAATGGGTCGTCGAGCGCGAGGTCGATGATGAACAGGGAGATCGTGAATCCGATTCCGGACATCGCCGCACCGCCCGCGATGTGCGAGAGCGTCAGGCCCGGTGCCAGGGCCGAGGGCCGCAGTTTGGCGAAAATGGCTGATGCGCCGGTGATTCCGACGAGCTTGCCGAGGACGAGACCGGCGATGATGCCCCAGGTGAGCGTCGACGTCGATGCGGCCTTCAGGGTGTCGGAGCTCAGTACCACTCCGGCGTTGGCGAGCGCGAAGATCGGGACGATGATGAACGCCGTGTACGGCTGGTAGAGCCGCATCAGCCTCTCGTTGACCGAGACGGCTTGATCCAGGCCGAGTCTCGCGGCTCGCGCGTATTCGGGATTCGGTGATTGACGGAAGGCGCGGGTGAGGTCGGATGCTCGCTCCACCTCGGAGCGGCGCGGCGGGTAGACCGGAAGAATCAGCGCGATCATCACGCCGGCCAGCGTGGGGTGAACTCCCGACTCGTACATCGCGACCCACGTGAACAGTGCGACGACGAAATATCCGACACCGCGCCACACCTCGAGTCGACGCAGTAGGAAGATCAGTCCCAGCCCGATGAAGGCCAACACCAACGGCACCACATCGAGATCGTCGGTGTAGAAGAACGCGATGATCGCCAGCGCGCCCACGTCGTCGGCCACCGCGAGGGTGAGCAGAAAGATCCGCAACCGCGCGGCCTTCTTCGGTCCCAGGACGGCGAGTGCACCGAGCAGGAACGCAGTGTCGGTGGAAATGACGACGCCCCACGCCTGGGCGGCCGGCCCGGAGGGATTGAAGGCGAGGAACAGCAACGCGGGTGCGGCCAGTCCGGCGAGTGCAGCCACGATCGGGATGGCGGCGCGTGATCGGTCGGTGAGCTCACCCATCGCGAACTCGCGCTTGACCTCGAGGCCGACGACGAAGAAGAACAGCGCCATGAGCCCGTCGTTGACCCAGTGGGCCAGATCGAGAGAAATGCCGTGCTCACCGACGGTGACCGAGAGCTCTGTGTGCCAGAACGATTGATACGTCTCACCGAGTGGTGAGTTCGCCCAGATGAGGGCGATCAGGGTAGCGGCCAGTAGGAAGCCTGCCGCCAGGGTCTCGCTGTTTCTCTCGCCGCGAGCCCGCGAGATCCGTTCGACGAAGCGTGCCATCGGCCGATTCGTCGGCGTGATCTGATCTGCCATCTGCAGTCCGAGTCCTTCCGAGGAGTGTTGTGAAGCAGTCTGTACCAACACCGCTGTCGGCGCTTTCCTTCCACGCACTCGAGTAGAGTTGTCGGGTCGCGGGCTCGGTGCGCCGGGAGAGATATGCACGACATATTCGGGACAAGGCATTAGTCCGCGGATAAACGGGAATACGAGCCCGACCCACCCCTGCCACGAAGGAACATCCATGCGTGATTTCATCTGCCGCAAATGCGGACAGAAGCTGTCGTTCGAGAACTCACTGTGTCTGAGCTGCTCGAGCGCACTCGGCTTCCATCTGCCGAGCAGGGCGCTGCTGGTGCTGCCGGACAAGGCCGACGACGGCGTCGCCGAAGCCGAGGTGGACGGTACGACGTGGAAGATGTGCGCCAACCTCAACACCGCGCGGTGCAACTGGCTGGTCGACACCGCGGACACCGACGATCTGTGTGTGTCCTGCCGACTGACCCGAACCCGGCCGGCCGACGACGATGTGGACGCGATGGCCGCCTATGCCGATGCCGAGACCAACAAGCGTCGCGTCGTTCTCGAGCTCACCGAACTTGGTCTGCCGATCGTGGGACGAGACGAGGACCCGTCGACGGGTCTGGTGTTCGATCTACTCTCCAGCGCCGACCAGCAGGTGATGACCGGCCACGACAACGGTCTGATCACTCTCGACCTGGCCGAGGGCGACGACGTGCACCGCGAGCAGTTGCGCGTGGCGATGTCCGAGCCGTACCGCACTTTGGTGGGCCACTTCCGGCACGAGATCGGCCACTACTACCAGATGGTGCTGGTCGGAGACGGTGAGCATCGAGCAGCGTTCGAGGAACTGTTCGGCGATCCGGACTCGAGCTACCAGGACGCTCTCGATCGCCACTACAGCGAGGGTGCGCCCGACGGCTGGGAAGACAATTACGTCTCGTCCTACGCCACCATGCACCCGGCCGAGGACTGGGCCGAGACCTTCGCCCACTACCTGCACATCCGCGACACCCTGGACACAGCGGCGGCGTTCGGGATGGCACCGGCGGGTTCGACGCTGGAGAGCCCGCTGCCGGGTGACGTCGGCTTCGATCAGATCATCGAATGGTGGCTGCCGTTGTCGTGGGCGCTGAACCAGATCAACCGGTCGATGGGGCATCAGGACCTCTATCCGTTCGTGCTGCCGCCGACCGTCGTGAAGAAGATCGGGTTCGTGCACTCGCTGATCGCGCCCAGCACGCTCTGATGCGTCGCTAACGGTTCCCGAGCTTTCTCGCCTGGGGCGTATCCTGTGGTGTCGGCATTCGGCCGATGCCGGGATGCGCCCCTGTGAGTAGCGGGACCAGTGCAGCAGTAGGACGAGGTGACCACCATCTGCGAGCAGACACTGAACGAGTCGGGTGCAATCCCGCGGGTTACCGACTTCCAGCTGAGTCGACGGCTGGCCGAGGTGGCCGAGAAGCTGCGGCGTCAGCATTCGGATCCCGATCGGGTTCTGGCCGTCATCACCGAGTCGGCGGTGGCCAATGTCCCCGCTGCGGAGTTCGCGTCCATCACCACCGTGCTGCAGGGCAAGTTCGTGCACAGTGCTGCGCTGTCGGGTGAGCCTGCCGGCCACTGCGACAAGATTCAGGAGCAACTGGGCGAGGGCCCGTGCCTCGAATCGGCCATCGAACAGAAGACCATCAGAATCGACGACATGGACAGCGACACCCGCTGGCCACTGTTCGCAGACGCCGCGTCCGCGCTCGGGGTCAAGAGCATGATCTGCTTCCAGCTCTACGTCGAGGGAATCAACTTCGGCGCTCTGAACCTGCATTCCACCCGTAAGAACGCGTTCTCGGACGAGGCCGAGTCCATCGGCTCGCTGTTCGCTGCTCATGCCGCCATCGCGTTCTCCACTGCACGCGAGGAGCAGCAGATCCGGGCCGCGTTGACGAGCCGAGACCTGATCGGTCAGGCCAAGGGCATGTTGATGGAGCGGTACAACCTGAACTCGCAGGCAGCATTCGCGTTGTTGGCCAAGCTTTCTCAAGACACCAATGTCAAACTCGCCGACCTCGCCGAACAGCTTGTGATCGACGCGGCGAAGTCCACCGACTGAGCCCCATCTTCGGAGATCGAGCGCCGTCAGCGCACGTCGAGGCCGTCCGTACTCGCGACCGACACCGCAGGCCCATCGGAGGCGACGAAGACCTCGATGCGGACATCCTCGTCCAGGTAGCGGCTGAGCAATGCCAATCCTGGTGTTGCGGCGATGATCTCGTGTACTCGATCCCCCGAGATCGGATAGTCGTCCACGTCGTGACGCCAGTGCGCTGCCACCAGAGTGCCGCCGATCTCCAGATGATCGACGACGCGGTTCATGGCCGACGCCAGATCGGCGGCATCGAGGTAGTACCCCACCTCGCTGACGACGATCAGATCGAAGGGCTCCTTCGCATCGGGCAGGGCCGACCAGTCGTCCGTCAGAGACCACAGCGCGAATTCCACTGCAGCCGAATCCTGTACGCGGGCCCGCGCCGAGTCGAGGGCGCTCTGCACCACGTCGGTCGAGACCACGTGCTCGCACCGGACGGCCAACTGTTCGGTGAGTACGCCGATCGAACAACCGGGCTCCAATGCCCGCCGGTACTGCGCCTTGGGTAGCGACGCCATGGTCAGCGCATATTTGCGCCGCTCGTACCACTTGCTGTCGAGCATGAACGGATCGTCCTTCGCCGCGTAGACGTCACGAAAGTACTCGGCGCTCAGGCTCGTTGGAGAATTGGGGCTCGTTCGAGAACCCTGGCTCACGCGAACACCACCTCGAACGGGCGCCGGTAGCGGGCCAGGATGTGCGGCGGCAGCACGGCTCGGTCCGCAGGGTGATCGGACAGGGGCCGGATCTGAGAGTCGAACTGCTCGATGGATGCTCGTTTGGCTTCGAGGACGTGCGCCGGGAGATCGACACGGCGGCACCGCGTCCACGGCACGGCCGGATGCTCCGGAGTTGCCCAGTGCCACATCCAGATCGGATACTCCACCACCGGTATCCCCACCGCGTTCGCCGCGGTGAGACACGCTCTCGCGGTGGCTTCGTGATCGGGATGGCCGTCCCCGCGCCACGGCGTCAGGCACCAGGTGCCCGGGGTGGCGTCGAGCAGCGGCATCAACGCATCGGCCACCGCACCCTCGTGCTGCTCGACGGCACCGTCGGTGATCTGCAGACGCGTCGGTGAGTGGTCGATTCCCAGCTCGGCCAACGCACGTTCGGACTCGACGGGGCGTCGCGCACGCAGGTCCTCCGCCGTCACCGTCGGGGATCCGGGATGTGAGCCGTCGCCGTCGGTCACCGCGACCACCCGCACGTCGACGCCTGCCGCGGCCGCCAACGACAACAGACCACCGACACCGAGTATCTCGTCGTCGGGATGTGGGGCGACGACGACCATGGTGACGACGTCGTTCCATTGCAGCCCGGGGACGGACCAGTCGGCCGTCATCCAGTTCGATTCGGTGGTGCCGACATCCACTTCGGCATCGAAGGCATTCTCTACCATGGGTTTTCCTCCTCGGCGACATCGTGACCGAGTGCTTCGAGGTCGCGCTCGGCGTGACTCTGCCGCAGGTAGACGGTGAGATCGGCGACGCGTCGGGCATGCTCGGCATCACCGCACAGGGGTCCGGCACCGAGAGCGCGGCCCACGCGGTCGATGCACTCCGTTGCTGCATTCTCGACCACTGCCCGCACGATCCGAGCCCGCGTGCGCGCGTGACCGGAACGGTCGAACGGATCGGCGTCCACTTCCGCCGCAGCGGTGGTCAGGGCGCTCGACGCGGCACCGAGCGCCGCTGCGATCGCACCGAGATGGGCCGCGCGATGCGGGTCCGGCCTGTCCCGAACAGCAGCGTGCAGCGTGTCTGCGACCGCACACGCGCTGCCGAACCAGGCCGCCGACACCCCGATTGCGCCGTGCCAGAAGCCCGGTCGGGTCAGGTAGTCGGTCGGTCCGCCGACGGCGACGGCGGGAACGCTGTCGAACTCGACCGAACCGGAATCGCTCTCACTCATTCCGACGGCGTGCCACGAGTTCGGTACCGGGGTGACGCCTGGATGCGTCAGGTCGACGGCGAACAACCGAGGACCGCCGTCGACACGCGCGGTGACCAAGGCGTGTGTGCACAGCGATGCACCCGAGCACCACGGCTTGGTCCCGGTCAGAACCCAGCCCGAATCCTGTTGTAGCGCTTCGAGGATCGGTGCCGGGGGTTCCGCGGCCCACACGCCCCAGATCTGACCACGCCGAGGCGTCGGGCCGTCGAGTTCGTGCAGGATCGCGATCGCATCGGTGTGCGCCTCCGACCATCTGCCGAGCACGGTGTTGTGCCGACTGAGGGCGGCGAGCGACTGCCATCGCAGGTCTGTGTAACCCGACCCTGGCAGGGCCAGATCGAGACGGCCGTCCGCCTCGAACGCCAGGAAGGCGGCGCGCAACCCGGTGTGCTGTCTCGGTCGGTCGATCGTTTCGTGGATACCGGTGTCGATCATGCAGAAGGCTCCAGAGATCGTAGGAATCCGGCCATACCGTCGGGCGCTCTGCCTCGCAGGCGACCCGACGTCGTGACCGAGAGGTCGCACACCCGTCGGCATGTGACGCCGCCGAGCTCGAGGCGTCGGACCAGGTCGTGGTCCTCGCCGGTGGCCAGCGGCGCGAATCCGCCGACGGCGATGTAGTCCGCAGCTCGGACGCCCAGATTGGCACCGTGCACGTGTGGATGGCCGAGTTGGTGTCGGTAGTGCGCGTCGTACGTCGAGCGCAGCCGAAGATCTTCCTCGACGCGACCCTCGAAGTCGACGATCACTGTTCCTGCCACCGCCCGGGCACCGTCGGCGGCGTGCCGGAGATGGCCGACCAGCCAGTCCTCGCCCACCCGGGTGTCGGCATCGGTGGTCGCGAACCAGGTGGTGTCGGCGCGTTCGAGGCCGTGGTTCGAGAATCCGGCTGCTCGCGCCGCTCCGACGTTGCGGTGCGCGACTGCCACGGTCGACACCGATGGGTGACGAGCGGCGATCGAGGCGGAGTCGTCGGTGCAGGCATCGAGCACGACGATCGTCTCCACGGTCACCGGGGCCACCTCGACGACGCGACGCTCGGCCCGTGACAGCGCCGTCAGGCAGGCGTCGAGCAGATCCTGTTCGTTGTGCGCCGGTACGACGACGACGATGTGACCGACGGGGGTACGGCTGGGGATACTGGAAGAATCTTCGAAGACCACGGTCCACCCTTTTCAGACACCGGACTGGAGGACAGTCCGCGAACGGGAAACCGCCGGTGTCTGGACGGATGAGGTTCCTTCTCTAGTACCCGTTCCCGGCCTGTCGACACATGCGCTCTGGCCAGCAGAGACAATGTCGGGGTTGGGTTGGCGCAAGGTACTCGTACTCGAGGTTTTTTTCGGCCGTTTCGGAAATATCCGATTAGCAAATGTCCGAGCGGTATGTGTTAATGGGCTTTGCCCGCGCTCAGCACTGTCGATGGGCATCGCGACGCAGCACGAAGGATGGTCGGATTACATGGCATCACCGGTTCGCACACGCAGATTCGCCCGTCTCGGCGCAATCCTTGCAGGTACAGCCCTTGCTGCGTCCGCCGCATTCGGTTCAGCACAGGCCGCCCCGCTGTGGCCGGGCGGGCCCGACATCTCCATTCCCGGGTTGCCGGGTCTCTCGGATCCGGCCGCTCCTGCCCCTGCGCAGCCTCTCGTTCCGCAGCTCGCGCCCGCGAACTTCGCCGATCCGAGCATCAGCCCGTCCGGCGGCGAGGTCGTCGGAGTCGCGCAGCCCATCGCCATCCGCTTCGACGAGGCCGTCGGCGATCGCGATGCTGCACTCCGGGCTATCCGCGTCACCACCGAACCGTCCGTGCCAGGGCACTTCTACTGGATCAACGACAGTCAGGTCCGGTGGCTGCCCAACGAGTTCTACCCGGCACACACCAAGGTGACCGTAGAAGCGGGCGGCGCCAAGGCCGACTTCTCGACCGGCGACTCGATCATCACCACGGCAGACGACAACACCAAGCAGATCACCGTCACCCGCAACGGTGAGGTCGTCAAGACCATGCCCACCTCGATGGGCAAGGTCGGCCACGAAACCCCGAACGGCACCTACATCGTCGGCGAGCGATTCCGCGACATGTACATGGACTCGTCCACTTACGGCGTCCCGGTGGACTCCGAGGAGGGCTACCGCACGTACGTCGAGTACGCCACGCGCATCTCCTACAGCGGCATCTTCGTGCACGCAGCCCCGTGGTCGGAATCCCAGCAGGGGTACTCCAACGCCTCGCACGGCTGCCTCAACGTCAGCACCGAAGACGGCAAGTGGTTCTTCGAGAACGCTCAGAAGGGTGATCCCGTCATCGTCGTCAACACCGACGGCGGCACCCTGAGCGGATCCGACGGCCTGGGAGACTGGAACCGTTAGAGCGGCTTCGCCGCATGTGCTCGGAACTTCGTAGCCCACTACGAAGTTCTGCTCACATAGGTTGGTCTGCGCGACGGTGAGCGTTGGGGCTGAGTTCACCATTCGTTAGCCGAGGCTGAGCACAGTCCTCGCGGTGAGTGCAACAACCGAACGAGTGCTGCCCACGGCACGCGAGAAGCGTTTCTTCTCGCGGCCGTGGACCGACTACGCACTGTTCCTGATTCTCGTGGGCCCCAACCTGGCCCTACTGGCGGTGTTCACGTACCGGCCGTTGGTGGAGAACTTCCAGTTCTCCTTCTTCGACTGGAACCTGTCGTCGCCCACGTCCACGTTCGTCGGCTTCGACAACTACCGCGAATGGGCGTCCCGCGAGGACACCTGGCAGATCGTCGGCAACACCGTCGTGTTCACGGTCGCGGCCGTCGTCGGGTCGCTGGTGCTGGGCCTGGTGCTCGCGCTGCTGCTCGATCGAAAGCTGAGGGGCCGCAACTTCGTTCGCTCTGCCGTGTTCGCCCCGTACGTCATCTCCGGCGCAGCGATCGGCATCGCGTTCCAGTTCGTCTTCGACCCCAACTTCGGCCTGGTGCAGGACCTGATGCGACGCCTCGGCCTCGGCTCGGTCCCGGATTTCTATCAGGACCCCAAGTGGGCGATGGTCATGATCACCGTGACGTACCTGTGGAAGAACCTGGGCTACACCTTCGTCATCTACCTTGCGGCTCTGCAGGGCGTGCGAAAGGAACTGATGGAAGCGGCCGAGATCGATCAGGCGAGCCGCTGGACCACGTTCCGCAAAGTGCTTTTACCGCAGCTTCGTCCGACGACGTTCTTCCTGTCGATCACGGTGCTGCTCAACTCGCTCCAGGTCTTCGACATCATCAATGTCATGACGCGCGGCGGTCCACTGGCCACCGGAACCACCACGATGGTCTACCAGGTCTACGAGGAGACGTTCCGCAACTTCCGGGCCGGCTACGGTGCGACCGTCGCGACGATCCTGTTCCTCGTGTTGTTGATCGTCACTCTCGTGCAGGTACGAATCATGGATCGGGACGATCAGCGATGACCTTGGTGAGCAAGCCCGATGCCGCAGTGCCGGAGAAGGTTTCGCGCAGTCGTGACCCACAGCGCACGCGCCGAAGCGCGAACATCCTCGGTTACGCGGCCATGGTTGCTGTCCTGTTGATGATCGGGCTGCCACTGTTCTGGATCCTGATCACCTCGTTCAAGGACCGCCCGGACATCTACGTTCAGCCGGTCACATGGTGGCCCAGCGTCTTTCATCCGCAGAACTACGACGAGGCGACGACGGAGGTGCCGTTCTTCACCTACCTACGCAACTCCATCATCATCACCACGGCCGTGTCGTCCATCAAGTTCGTCCTCGGGGTACTCAGCGCCTACGGTCTGGTGTTCCTGCGGTTCCCGGGCAAGAACATCGTCTTTCTCGTCATCATCGCCGCGCTGATGGTGCCCAATCAGATCACCGTCATCTCGAACTACTCGCTCATCTCCGAGTTGGGTTGGCGGAACTCGTTCCAGGGCATCATCATTCCGCTGGCCGGCGTAGCCTTCGGTACCTTCCTGATGCGCAATCACTTCCTGTCGTTGCCGCCGGAGATCATCGAAGCCGCTCGTATGGACGGAGCCGGGCCGGTGCGGCTGATGTTCCGGGTGATCCTGCCGCTGTCGGGTCCGACGATGGTGGCCTTTGCCATCATCACGATCGTCACCGAATGGAACGAATACCTCTGGCCGTTCCTGATGTCGGACGACTCGTCGGTCGCGCCGCTCCCGGTCGGCTTGACACTGCTGCAGAACAGCGAGGGCTACACCAACTGGGGAGCGGTCATGGCTGCAACCGTGCTGACCATCCTGCCGATTCTTCTCGTCTTCCTCGTCCTGCAGCGCCACATGATCAAGGGCCTCACCTCCGGTGCGGTCAAGGGCTGATTCACCTCACTATCAGGAGTCGAACACCATGGCACACATCATCAATCGGCGTGGCTTCCTCACGCTCACGGGTGCGGCTGCGGCCGCCGCAGCTCTGGCCGCATGCAGCGGTCCCGGATCGGGCTCGTCCGGCGGTGGCGGCGTCGAAGGCGATGCGAACACGATCAACTTCTGGTCGAACCACCCGGGCAAGTCCCAGGAGTTCGAGAAGGAACTGATCTCGCGCTTCCAGGCCGAGAATCCCGGTCTGACGGTCAATCTCATCGACGGTGGCAAGAACTACGAGGAGGTGTCGCAGAAGTTCAATGCGGCGCTGTCCGGCAACGATGTACCCGACGTGGTCGTGCTTTCGGACGTCTGGTGGTTCAACTACGCACTCACCGGTGCGATCGAGCCGCTCGACAAGCACTTCTCGGCAGCAGGCGTCGATCAGTCCGACTACGTGGATTCGCTTCTCGCCGACTACAACTGGAACGGTAGCCACTGGGCGTTGCCGTATGCACGTTCGACGCCGCTGTTCTACTACAACAAGGCCGTCTGGTCGGCAGCCGGTCTGCCCGATCGTGGACCGGCCACCTGGCAGGAGTTCGACGAGTGGGGCCCGCGCATTCAGGCCGTCGTCGGAAACGGCAAGCTCGCCCACGGCTGGGGTAACGCCGTCGACTACCTCGGATGGACGTTCGAGGGCCCGATCTGGACGTTCGGCGGATCGTACTCGGATCAGTTCGAGCTGAAGTTCGACGACCCCAATACCATTGCGGCAGGCAAGTTCCTGCAGGAGATGATCCACACCAAGAAGTACGCGGCGGTCTCCAACGACATCGCCAACGACTTCGCCGCGGGAATACTCGCGTCCACCATCGCCTCCACCGGCGACCTGTCGACCATCACCAAGGGGGCCGCGTTCGAGTTCGGCACGGCCTTCCTGCCGGCCACGGACGGTGCGCCAGGTTGCCCCACCGGTGGTGCAGGCCTGGCCATCCCGGCGAAGATCTCGGACGAACGAAAGGTGAATGCACTCAAGTTCATCGACTTCGTCACCAACGGTGCCAACACTGCCTACTTCTCGCAGAACACCGGCTACATGCCGGTCCGCAAGTCGGCGCAGCAGGACCCGTCGGAGATCGCCTTCCTCGAGGCCAACCCCAACGCGAAGACGGCCGTGGATCAGCTGGCGCGTACCCGCTCACAGGACGCCGCTCGTGTGTTCGTTCCCGGTGGCGACAAGATCATCGGTAGCGGACTGGAGCAGATCGCTCTGCAGAATGCCGATGTGGCAACGACATTCGCCTCGATCTCGGATCAGCTGCAGCAGATCATCGACCGCCAGATCACCCCGAAGCTGCCGAAGTAATGGCCGCCGTTCACTACGCCGGTGTCTCGCACCGGTATCCGGGAGCCGATTCACTCGCAGTCGACACACTCGAACTCGACATCGCGGACGGTGAATTCATCGTCCTGGTCGGGCCTTCGGGCTGCGGTAAGTCGACGAGTCTGCGGATGCTCGCCGGTCTCGAGTCCGTCGAAAGCGGGCACATCGACATCGGCGGAGTGGACGTCACCTCGTTGGCCCCGCGGGCAAGGGACGTCGCGATGGTGTTCCAGAACTACGCGCTGTATCCCAACATGACCGTCGGCGACAACATGGGTTTCGCGCTGCGCAATGCTGGAATGAGCAAGGCGGACACCGCAGCACGGGTGCTCGACGCGGCGAAGATGCTCGAGCTCGAACCGCTGCTGAACCGTAAGCCCGGCAAGCTCTCCGGCGGACAGCGACAGCGAGTGGCCATGGGACGCGCCATCGTGCGTCAACCCAAGGTGTTCTGCATGGACGAGCCGCTGTCCAACCTCGACGCCAAGCTACGGGTGTCGACCAGAGCCCAGATCGCCGGTCTACAGCGACGACTGGGCACCACCACGGTCTATGTCACCCACGATCAGGTCGAGGCCATGACCATGGGTGATCGCGTCGCAGTGTTGCTCGACGGCAAATTGCAGCAGATCGCCGCGCCGCGGGAGCTGTACGACAATCCTGTCAACACGTTCGTCGCGGGATTCATCGGGTCGCCCGGCATGAATCTCGTCGACGCTCCTGTGCACGACGGCGCTGCCGTACTCGGCGAACTACGCATCCCGGTCCCGTCGTCAGCACGCGAGCGCGTCGTGGTCGGAATTCGCCCGGAATCGTGGGACCTGGTGGGCGACAGTACCGGCCTGCAACTGACCGTCGAGCTGATCGAGGAACTGGGTGCGGAGTCGTTCGTCTACGCATCCGCACCGAGCACCGACGGCGGGTGGACGACGACCACCGGACGTATCTCGGTTCGCGTCGACCGCAAGCTGTCCATCGCACTGGCCGAAACCATCCGACTCGTGCCCAAGCTGGACGAGCTGTTCTTCTTCGACTCCGCTACCGGTCTGCGGTTGTCGTAGCAGGTTCACCGAGATCGATGGGGAGCGTGGCCCATCCGTGGAGGACGCGGGTGTTGCGCCGGGTTCCCTCGCCTGCCGAGCGCAGGTGGGGGAACCTGTCGAACAGCGCTTTCAGGCCCACCTCCGATTCGGCCTTGGCCAGTGCTGCGCCGAGGCAGTAGTGGCGGCCGCCCGAGAACGACAGGTGCTTGCTTGCGTTGGCGCGGGTGACGTCGAATCTGTTCGGATCCTCGAACACCAGCGGGTCGCGGTTGGCGCCGGCGAGCACGAGGATCACCAGTGATCCCTCCCTGATCGGCACGCCCTCCACCACCACGTCGTGCTTGGCGGCTCGCGCGGTCAGCTGCACCGGAGATTCCATCCGCAGCATCTCGTCGATGGCAGTGGGCCAGTGCGACGGATCCTGCTGCAGCACGGCGAGTTGATCGGGGTGATCGAGCAGCAACCGGATTCCGCTACCGAGCAGATTGACGGTCGTCTCGAATCCTGCTGCCAGCACCAATCCTGCAGTGGCCCTGAGCTCTTCGTCGTTGAGGCCGATGCCCTCGTCCTTCGCGGCGATCAGCTGGCTCATCAGATCGTCACCGGGAGTGCGGCGCAGCTCGGCGATGTGCTGGGAGAGCCAGGCGTCGAACCCGATCAGCCCACGCTCGACCTGCTTGAACTGGTCCCAGGACAAGCCGATGTCGAGGCTCGGTGCGGCCATCTCACCGAACTCGAGAACCCGCTGGTTGTCCTCCACCGGAACACCGAGGATCCGCCCGATCACCGCGACCGGCAGGCGCGCGCAGTAGCGATCGACGATGTCGACAACCGGAGAACCGTCGGACAGCTCGTCGAGTAGCGCGTCGGCGGTTTCCTGCACCTGATCGCGCATCTGCGCCACGGCCCGAGCGGTGAACACAGAGGACACCAGCTTGCGGTACCGCGTGTGATCGGGCGGTTCGACCGAGAGAAGAGACGGCGGCAGAATCGGATGCAGGGCACCGGATCTGGTGTGCCGTTCGACCCACTGCAGCGGCGCGGGCAAGGTGCCGCCGAGCCTAGTGACTCTGAAGTCGTCGGAACGGAGCAGGTCGAAGGCCACGCGATGGTGCACGGTGATGTTCGAGATGCGGGTCTTCACCAGCGGTGCCGTGACGCGCAGTTTTTCGTAGACCGGCGTCGGATTCGCCCGCGTCGCGGGATCGGCCACGAGCATGGCCTGTGGATCACCCGCTGCCGCTGCCCGTCTGGCCGCGAACCGAATGACCCCGTGCGCTGCAAGCCATCGTACGAATTCCCTCATCCGAACATCCTCCCCTTGTCCTACCCCGTGCGTTACCAGATCTTGACGCGATTGCCCGGTTCCAAGTACAACGCATCTCCGGGCTGTACGTCGAAGGCTTCGTGAAAACTGTCCAGATTGCGCACGACGCCGTTGCAGCGGAACTCCGGCGGCGAGTGCGGATCGACGGCGAGACGACGGATCGCCTCGGCATCGCGTGCCTTGGTGCGCCACACCTGCGACCACCCGAAGAACACACGCTGCAGCCCGGTCAGGCCGTCGAGCACCGGTGCATCCTTGCCTTCGAGCGAGATCTCGTAGGCTGCGACCGCGATGGAGAGCCCGCCGAGGTCGCCGATGTTCTCGCCGATGGTGAACTCGCCGTTGACCTTGTGGCCGGGCAGTGCCTTGGGCTCGAACTCGTTGTACTGCTCGATCAACGCCGTGGTGCGCTTGCCGAATTCGGTGCGGTCGCTGTCGGTCCACCAGTCGACCATGTTGCCGTCGCCGTCGTACTTGGCGCCCTGGTCGTCGAATCCGTGGCCGATCTCGTGGCCGATGACGGCTCCGATACCGCCGTAGTTGGCCGCGTCGTCGGCCTCGGGGTCGAAGAACGGTGGCTGCAGAATCGCTGCGGGAAAGACGATTTCGTTCATGCCCGGGTTGTAGTACGCGTTGACGGTCTGTGGCGTCATGAACCACTCGTCGCGGTCGACCGGACCGCCGAGCTTGTCGAGGTCGCGTTGGTAGTCCGCGGTGTAGCCGCGGCGGTAGTTACCGAGCAGATCGTCTGCGCTGATCTCGACGCTGGAGTAGTCGCGCCAGCGATCGGGGTAGCCGATCTTGGGGGTGAACTTGCCCAGCTTGTCCAGTGCCTTCTCGCGCGTCTCCGGGCTCATCCATTCGAGCTCGGAGATGTTGCGGCGGTACGCCTCGGTGAGGTTCTCCACCAGCACCTGCATCCGCGCCTTGGAGTCGGCCGGGAAGTGCCGTTCGACGTACAGCTTGCCGACGGCCTCGCCGAGCACGTCCTGCACCACGGAGACTCCGCGCTTCCACCGCTCCCGGTTCTCCTCGGTTCCGGTCAGCGTCGCTCCGTAGAACGCGAAGTTCTCGTCGACGATCGCGCTCGTCAGGAACGGTGCGCGCGAATGTACGACGCGCCAGGCGAGCCACGCCTTCCATGTCTCGATGTCCTCGGAGACCCACAGCGAGACGAACGTGCCGAGGAACGGCGGCTGTCGCACGACGATCTCGGCGAACTGCTCGGTGGTGGCTCCGAGCCCGGAAATCCATGCAGCCCAATTGAATCCGGGTTCGTTCTGCACGAGGGTGTCGAACTGGACGAGGTTGTAGCTCTTCTCGGCGTCACGCCTGGCGACGACGTCCCAGTGGCCGGCTGCGATCTTCTGCTCGAGGTCGAACACCGCCTGCGCGTCGTAGTCGATCCCGCTGAGCGCGAACATCTTCGAGATGTGTTCGACGTAGCTCGCACGGATTTCGGCGTACTCGTCCTGGCGGTAGTACGACTCGTCGGGCAGGCCGATGCCGGATTGGCTGAAGTGCACGAGGTAGCGATCGGACTGCTTGGCGTCGGTGTCGACGTACTGGCCGATTCCACCGCCGACGCCGGTGCGTTGCAGTGAGCCGAGAATGCCTGCGAGCGTGACCGGATCGGCTGCGTCGGCGATGGCGGTGAGCTCGTCGGCGATGGGGGTGACGCCGAGCTGCTCGGCACGGTCGGCATCCATGAAGCTCGAGAACAGGTCGCCGATCTTCTGTGCGTCGCTGCCCACGGGGGGATTCGCGGCGGCGGACTCCTCGATGATGGTCTGGACGTCCACCTCGGCGCGGTCGTACAACGTCCGGAAGGCTCCGTCGACTGCGCGGTCTGCCGGGATGTCGTAATTCTCGAGCCATTTGCCGTTGACATGCACGAAGAGGTCGTCCTGCGCCCGTGTGTTCTCGTCCTGGTAGCTGAGATCGATGCCCGAGTTCACTACTGAAGTCATGCGTCCATCTTTACACTCTTGCGCCTCATTGAACGGGTGTTTAGGGTCTTGTACATGCGTACAGCAACCGAGGATCTCACGACCAGGGCGCGAATCCGGGATACCGCGATCGACGTGTTCGGCGCACACGGTTTCACCGCAGGGTTGCGGTCGATCGCCACGGCGGCAGGTGTCTCACCCGGGCTCGTCAACCACCATTTCGGGTCCAAGGAGGGGTTGCGCACGGCCTGCGACGAGCATGTTCTGCGGGTGATCCGGGAATCGAAGACTGCGTCGGCGGGCCCGGCCGGGATGATGGAGCAGCTCGCTCGCATCGACGAATACGCGCCGCTGGTTGCGTACATCGTCCGGAGCTTCTCGGCAGGCGGCGCACTGGCGCGAGAATTGTTCGAGCACATGGTCGACGACGCCGTCCGGTACATCGACGACGGTGTCCGCGACGGCCGGTTCACGCCCAGTCGAGACCCGGCGGCCCGCGCCCGATTTCTGACGCGACAGAACGTCGGCGGACTGCTGCTCTACGTGCAGATGGCCGGCCCCGACGTCGATTTCCGCGAGGCCCTGAACGCTCTCGGCGACGAGGTCATGCTCCCTGCACTCGAGCTCTACACCGATGGATTGCTCACCGACTCGCAGGCTTTGGACACCTATCTGGAGGCGAAGAAATGACCGATGCAATCTCCGTGGCCGGGCTGGTGAAGACATTCGGTTCGGTCCGGGCGCTCGACGGACTGAACCTGCGTGCCGAAACCGGCGAGGTGCACGGCTTCCTCGGCCCCAACGGTGCAGGAAAGTCCACGACGATCCGTGTCCTGCTCGGTCTGGTCCGCGCAACATCGGGCGACGTCCGGCTACTGGGCAGTGACCCCTGGACCGACACCGTGGCACTGCATCGACGCCTGGCGTACGTCCCAGGCGATGTGACGCTGTGGCCGTCGCTGACCGGCGGGGAAGTGATCGATCTGCTCGGACGGATGCGTGGCGGCATCGACACCGCCCGCCGCGCCGAACTGATCGAGCGGTTCTCCCTCGACCCCGGCAAGCGCGCCCGCACGTACTCCAAGGGCAATCGCCAGAAGGTGGCGCTGATCTCGGCTCTGGCGTCGAACGTGGAGTTGCTCATCCTCGACGAACCCACATCGGGCCTCGACCCACTGATGGAACAGCACTTCGCCGACTGCGTGAAAGATGCTGCCCGACGCGGAACCACGGTGCTGCTGTCGTCACACATCCTGTCCGAGGTGGATGCGCTGTGCAGCTCGGTGACCATCGTCAAGGACGGTCGAACAGTGGACACCGGCACGCTGGCGTCGATGCGGCACCTCACCCGCACTACGGTGACCGCCACCGTCGATCGAGTGCCGGGCGATCTCGCAACCGTCGACGGGGTCACCGCGGTCGATGTGGATTCATCGGGTCGCTCCGCAGGCTCCACTCCTGGCGGCTCATCGGGTCGTTCCGCAGGCTCCACTCCTGGCGGCTCATCGGGTCGTTCCGCAGGCTCCACTCCTGGCAGAACTACCGTCACCTGCACGGTGGAGAACGAGGCCCTCGCTGCGGTGATGCACATCCTGGCCGATGCGGGAGTGCAGAGCTTGGTCAGCTCCGCTCCGACTCTCGAGGAGCTGTTCATGAGGTACTACGCATGAGCAGCCTGAGCGGGACGGGGGCATTGTTGCGGTTGTATCTGCGCCGCGATCGCCTGGTAGCGCCGATATGGGTCGTTCTGCTCGGAGCGCTCCCGCTGCTGTACGCGGTCAGCTTCGAGGGGCTGTATCCGACGGCGGCAGACCGGCAAGCGTTCTATCTCGGCACCGAGGCAGTGCCGGCCCAAGCGGCGCTCGTCGGACCCATCTACGGCAGCGACCTCGGTGCCCTGGTGGCGTGGCGCGCCGGACTGATGCTCACCCTCGTTCCGTTGGCGGCGATCCTCACCGTCGTTCGGCACACCCGCGGTGAGGAGGATGCAGGGCGCACCGAGCTGATCGGGTCGACTGCAGTGGGCAGATATGCAGGGCTGACAGCGGCCGTGCTGCTTGCGGGCGGCGGCGTCGTGGCGACGGGAATGTTGTCGTTCATCTCGCTGTGGGCATTCGGTCTGCCGGTGACCGGGAGTCTCGCGTTCGGTGCCTCGATCGTCGTCGTCGGTGCGGCGTTCGTCGGCTGCGCGGCGCTGGCGGCGCAGGTAGCGTCCGGGGCTCGCGTGGCTCGCGGCTACGCCCTCGGCGTGTTGGCCGGAGCGTTCGTTCTCAGAGCTGTCGGCGACATCGGCTCGGGAACCCTGTCGTGGTTCTCACCGATCGGGTGGTCGGCGCAGGTGCGGCCGTTCGCCGAGGAGAGGTGGTGGCCGCTGCTGCTGTCGCTGGCGGCCGCAGCCGCGTTCTGTGCCGCGGCATTCGTGGCAGCCAGTCGACGCGATCTCGGCAGTGGGCTGCGGGCCGAGCGCCGCGGCCGGGTGGCTGCCGTCCCGTCACTGTCCGGTCCCGTCGCCCTCGCCTGGCGACTCTCTCGCGGAACCATCGTCGTCTGGACCGTCGGGCTCGCCCTGTTCGGCATCGTCATCGGATCGTCCACGGACGGGATCGGTGACCAACTCGGCAGCAGCACTGCCATCAGCGACGCGCTCGGAAAATTCGGCGGCACCACACTCGAACAATCGTTCGTTGCCGCGGTGCTGAGCATCGTCGGCATCATGGTGGCGGCCTACTCGGTGTCGGCCCTGCTGCGGCTCCACAGTGAGGAAGAGGCGGGCCTGGCCGAGATCGTGCTGGCCACCGGTACCTCGCGCCTTCGGTGGCTGGCAGGGCATCTTCTCCTCGCCGTTCTCGGCCCGGCGTGGCTGCTGCTGGTCGTCGGTCTCACCGTCGGGCTGACGTACGGGTCGGCCACCGGCGATATCTCAGGCGAACTGCCGTCCGTTCTCGGCGGCGCACTGGGTCAGCTTCCGGCCGTCTGGGTGGTCACGGCCATCGGCGTGGCGTTGTTCGGTGCGGTCCCTCGATTCGCGACTCTCCTGTGGGCCGTCCTGGGCGGCTTCGTCGCGCTCGGGCAGATCGGGTCGGTGATCGGCTTGCCGCAACCGTGGCTCGATCTCTCGCCCTTCACTCACGTGCCGCGATTGCCGGGAGCGGCCGTCTCGCTCGAGCCCTTCGGATGGCTCCTCGTTGTCGCCGTCGTCGTCGGCGCCGTGGGGTCGGGAGCATTCCGCCGAAGTGACATCCGAGGGTGACGACGGTCGAATAGCATCGAGGGTGGCCGATATGTCCGGCCCGGCCCGGCTGTGAAGCGTCCGGTCCGGTGGATTCAGGGCCGGAACGCGCATGGAGGTTACGTGCAGTCGACATTCCTGCGCACGTGGTGGAACCAGCCGCACAGCTACGAGTCGGTGGTCAGCTACCTCGATCTGCACGGTGCGCTCACACCGTATCGACTCGCCGCATCACTGAGCACGTTCTCCTACGGACTCGGTGCAGCCGCCCTGTTGCTGCTCACCGATTCTCCGCCGACCTCTGCGATCAGTAGGTCGATCTTCGTCGTCGCGATCGTGTCGACGCTCGTGGTCGGTGTCGCCTGGCTGAAGGCTCCGTGGCCGTCGAAGCGCGTGTCCCTGATGTTCGCCGGGTACTCGGACATCGGAGTGACGCTGGTTCTGTTGTCCTACGGATCGCCTCAGTCTGTTTTCTTGGCCCTCGCGATGCTCGCCGCCAACAGCGTGTACGTCCAGCTCTTCCACAGTCCGAGAGTCATGGCGTTGCATCTGTTGTGGGCCGGAACGGCCGTGGCGCTGTTCTTCGTGCTGATCCTGCTGTCACCCGACACGGATCACGGCTTGGCCGTCGCGCAACTCGTGGTGCTGATACCCATCACGTTCATGGGCCCGACCTTCTTCCAGTACCTGCTGCTCAAACTGCAGGTCCAGGCGCAGGCGGCCAACTTCGACCCACTCACCCAGGTGCGCAATCGTCGAGGCCTCGACGAAGCACTACCCGTCTACTTCCTCGGTGCAGGCAACGTTGCCGTGATGGTCGTGGACGTGGACAGGTTCAAGTCGATCAACGACCGATTCGGCCATCACCAGGGCGACGCGGCCCTGCAGCTCGTCGCGCGGCGGTTGACGAAGGACGGTGTACTGGTCGCGAGGGTGGGCGGTGAGGAGTTCGCGGTGGTGACCAAGCTGGCCGAGAACGAGGCCAGAGCGTTGGCCGAAGAATTTCGAAACACCGCGCACTCGGCGGGGGACTCCGCGCCGCTGACGGTGAGCATAGGCGTAGCGCACTGCATGTACCCGAGTGCCGAAGGCTCCGGTATCGGTGCCGATGTCGTCACACTCACCACGCGACTGTTACGGCGAGCAGACGCTGCGATGTACGAAGCCAAGCAGCAGGGCGGCAATCAGGTGGTCGTGGCGGACCTGTCGACCCGAGGTGACGTGACTGGCTGAGGCACCGAGTTGCCAGTGCCTCGGCCACGCCTCAGTTCGGTGTCGAGTCGTCGTACTGATTCTCGACGTTCTGCCGGAAATCGTCGGCACATTGCTGTCGCGCTGCAGTATCGCTGCCTGCGTTGCTGATGCAGTCGGTGAAGTCCTGTCCACCGACTGCGTTGAACAAACCGATGCCGACGACGACGAGAACGACCGACAAAGCTGCGGCCACGAAGCCCAGGATGATCGCGACGAGGGATACGGTGCCGTTGGTGGCGACACGCTTTTTGTATCTGGACCGTCCGACGAAGCCGAGAACGATGGCGATCAGGCCGAGAAGAATTCCGCCGACGATGGTCCAGGAGAACAACACACCCAGAATGGCGAGAACCAGAGCCACTGTTCCGATCGTGTTCTTCGGGGCTGTCGGCTGGTCCTGGTACCCGCTCTGTTGCGGATACCCGCCCTGCTGGGGGTACTCGCCGGGTGATGGATAGTTTCCGGGAGGGGGATAGTCACCCGGAGGCGGATTCTGATTCGACACGCTGAGTACCTCCGAAATCGGCGATCGTGAACGCTGGGAGTCTATGTGGGTGTCTCCTGCGCGCACAGGACCCGCGAGTTCCCGTGATCAACTTGTCATCGAACGGGTATGTCAGCCGCCGAGTCGCGAGTGCATCTCCCAGATCAGTACCTCGGCCGGCTCGGTAGCGGTAATGCATTGTCCGCCAGTCGAACTCATGCGTACGGCATCGCCCTCGTACAGTTCACCCACGCCCTCCATCGAGACGGTGCCGCGGGCGACGAAAACATGGATGAACGGTGCGTCGGGCACCGTCACCGAGTTCCCTGGCAACAACCTGGCCGCATGCAGCGCCGCCGACTTCTGCGAAATCCCGATCGCGGCCTGACCACGGTGCTTGTCCATTCCCGACGCCACGGTGACCAGCCCGCCGCGCAGCAACTCGTCGCCGATTTCGAGTTGTTCGTATCCGGGCGTGGTGCCGGGACTGTCCGGCAACACCCACATCTGCACGAAGCGAACGGGTTCGGTGTGCCGATTGCCGTCGATGTTCCAGGAGTCGTTCTTCTCCGAGTGCATGATGCCCTTGCCCGCGCTCATCCGTTGCGCGAGTCCGGGATAGATGATTCCGGAATGGCCGATGGAATCCTGATGCACCAGCGAACCCTGCACCACCCACGTGACGATTTCCATGTCGCGATGCGGGTGCGTCTCGAAACCCTGACCGGCAGTGACGATGTCGTCGTTGTTGACCAACAGCAGTCCATGATGGGTGTTGTCGGGGTCGTAGTGCTGGCCGAAGGAGAACGAATGTTTCGAGTCCAGCCAAGACACACGGGTTTTCGATCGATCGCCTGCGCGGTGTACGTCGATGTGGGCGGTCAGTGGAGCGGACATGTGACCACTCTACGAGCATGTCGGTGCACCGGCGTACGACCTGCATAACGTTCGGGTGTCTTTGCTGCCGGTGTGTGAGCGTCGCCGTGAGTGGGTAGGTTTCGCTGCGTACGGTCACAAGCTCCGCAAACTCCGAAGAAGGCGGCGAGAGATTCTCATGGTCGGTTCCAGCTCGAGTGCGGCACGCATGGTCGAAGCACAGCTCGAGGGCGCTCTTGCGGCGTGGTTGCCAGGTCAACGGTGGTTCGGCGCAAAGGGTTCGACCGTCGATTCGGTGCGGATCGTCGCCCGTGACGTGCTCCGAGACGAGCCACACTTCGCGGCCGAGCATCTGCTGGTGGAGGTTCGGTTGACGCAGGACGGCTCGGCCGTGACGCAGACCTACCAGGTGCCTCTCGGGTTTCGCACCGAGCTGACCGACGAGCTCCGGCCGTGGGCGCTTCCGGTCACGGGTGAGGTGGCCGTGTTCGACGGTTTGCGCGACCCCGAGATCATCGGCCTGTACGGCGACGCATTCGGTTCCGGAAACACAACGGACAACATCGAATTCAAGATCGTCGACGGTTCGAGTGTGCCGAGCGGTCTGCTCGGTCGGGTTCTGGGTGCCGAACAGTCCAACACCTCGGTGATCCTCGGTGATCTGCTGTTGCTCAAGCTGTTTCGTCAGGTCCCGCCGGGAGTCAGCCCCGATGTGGAACTGCATCGTGCGTTGGCGGAGGCAGACAGTGCCAACGTCGCACCGTTGCGAGGCTGGCTGGAAGCCGAAGTCGACGGTGAACCGACCACGCTGGGCATGATTCAGGACTTCGCCGCGAACTCCACCGAGGGATGGACCGCAGCACTGGCCAGTGTTCGCGAGGTGTTCGACTCCCCGGACACGCCGATCGAAGAACTGCCGGGCGATTTCGCCCAGGATGCGCATCGAATCGGAGCAGCCGTTGCACAGGTGCACCACGACCTCGCGTCGGTGCTGGGCACCGTGGAACGCTCGGTGGAATCGACGGCCGTCGAGGAGATTCTCGCTCGTATCTCGGGGGTGGCTCGGGTGGTGCCGGAGATCGCCCGGTACATCCCGGCGGCGACCGCTCTGATCTCGCGGGCGGAGGCGTCGAACAGCACCACCGTGCAGCGCATCCACGGCGATCTCCATCTGGGGCAGGTGTTGGGTACTCCCGAGCGCTGGCTGCTCATCGACTTCGAGGGTGAGCCGGCCAAGACACTGGCCGAGCGCAAACAGATGGACAGTGCCTTGCGCGACGTCGCGGGAATGCTGCGCTCGTTCGACTACGCCGCCAATCACCTGCTGGTGGACCGGCCGGAGGACCCCGCGATGCGGGAGCGAGCCGAGCGATGGGCCGCGCGGAGCATCGCCGCGTTCTTCGACGGATACGCCTCGGTTGCCGGCCACGATCCGCGCGACGAGGCCGATCTGCTGCGTGCGTACGAACTCGACAAGGCCGTGTACGAGGTTCTCTACGAGGCGCGCAACCGGCCGACCTGGTTGTCGTTGCCGATGCGGGCCGTGGAGCGCTTGGTGAGCTGATCGGTGAGCTGGGGGTGCACGTCGACCGGACTGTCTACGACAAGTACCGTATTGCCTGACACGGGAGGCAGGACATGAACGGTATTTTGGCAATTTTCGGCATCGCGGTGGTCGTCATCACCATCGTCGTCGTGGTGGTACTCGTTGCGGTGTTGTTCGTCGCGTCGATCAAGCCCAACAGTCTCAACATCGATCTGGACCGCAAGAAGCGCGCTCGGGAAGAAAGTTCCTCCAAAGCCTGAGACTTCCGTCACGTCCGAGACCGATGTGCGCGTGTTCGGAGTTGTATCGAAGCGAAGCGCCGATCGACGCTTCCGGTTCTACAACTGGAGACCTCGTGAGCACCTCGCTGAAAGCCTCGGCCACGCCCGGGCCATCGGGCTGCGCGCCCCGGATGAAGTCGAGGGTGCTCGGGGAGTCCGTCCTAGCCCAATTCACCCGGTTCGTGGTCGTCGGGGTATCGAGCAACGGTGTGTACGCCCTGTTGTTCGTCGCCCTCGCCTCCCTTGGGCCGTTCACCGCGAATCTCGCAGGCGTCGGTGCCAGCACGGTTCTGGCCAACGAATTACACCGCCGTCACACCTTCCATGCAGCCGACCGAGTCGGCTGGTTCCAAACGCAGTGGGAAGCCGGTGGGCTCGCCCTGATCGGGCTGGGTCTGAGTACCGCTGCGCTCGCAGCAGTGCACGTCCTCGTCCCGGCTGCACCGGCATACGTTCAGGTGCTGGCCGTCATCGCCGTCAGCGGGCTCGTCGGGGCAGCCCGGTTCCTCGCCCTCCGTGGATGGGTCTTCCGAGCACCGAACTTCTCCGGCCTCGAACCAGCCAAGCAATGACCTGTGACGTCGCACCACTGGGTGTCCGCGTCGGTTGCTACCTCTAACAGAATCTCGGCGAGGCTCCACACCCGTCGCACTGTTGGCTCTAGGCTCGTGAGCTGACGTCGATGCGAGGAGACAAGCCAATGGCACGGGATCTGACACAGCTCGAGCTTCTGCAGGAGCTGGTACCCACTGCCGAGGACAACGTGAACCGTCACATCACGATGGCACGCGAATGGCATCCCCACGACTACGTGCCGTGGGACGAGGGCCGCAACTTCGCCGCCCTCGGCGGCACGGACTACGACCCCGAGCAGTCCAAGCTCTCCGACGTCGCCCAAGCCGCGATGATCACCAACCTGCTCACCGAGGACAACCTGCCCTCCTACCACCGCGAGATCGCCGAGAACTTCTCCCGCGACGGTGCCTGGGGAACCTGGGTCGGCCGCTGGACCGCCGAAGAGAACCGCCACGGCATCGTCATGCGCGACTACCTCGTCGTCACCCGCGGCGTCGACCCCGTCGCCCTCGAAGAAGCCCGCATGATCCACATGACCAACGGCTACGCCTCCCCCGCCGGATCGCAGGTCGGACTGCTGCACTCGGTCGCGTACGTCACCTTCCAGGAACTCGCCACCCGCGTCTCGCACCGCAACACCGGCAAGGTCTGCGACGACCCGATCGCCGACCGGATGCTCCAGCGCATCGCCGCCGACGAGAACCTGCACATGATCTTCTACCGCAACATCACCGGCGCGGCGATGGACATCTCCCCCGACCAGACACTGCAAGCCGTCTCGGACATCGTGACCAACTTCGTCATGCCCGGTGCCGGGATGCCGAACTTCCGCCGCAACGGTGTACTCATGGCCAAGCACGGCATCTACGACCTACGTCAGCACCTCGAGGACGTCGTCTGGCCGGTACTGCGCAAGTGGAACGTCTTCGAACGCAACGACTTCACCGCCCGCGGAGAGAACAAGCGCGAAGAACTCGCCGCGTTCCTCGAAGACCTCGAACGCCAAGCCACCAAGTTCGAGGAAATGCGAGACCGCTCCCTCGCCCGCGAACGCGCCAAGGCCGAAGCACGCGCGTCCTAGTCACTGCGGCGAAGCCGCATACTTGGGTGTGAACGAATTCTGGGACCGCATCTCCGCGGTGAGCCCTGATCCACCGGTATGGATCGTCCAAGTTGCGGCTCTGGTTGCACTCGTCATCGTCGTGTTACCGCAGACGTGGCGGATCGCGCGCAACGTGGTCACCATTGCGCACGAAGGCGCGCACCTGTTCCTCGCACTGATCACCGGCCGACAGCTGATGGGATTGCGCCTGCACTCGGATACCTCGGGTGTCGCGATCTCCAAGGGCAAGCCGACCGGACTCGGGGTCATCGCAATGACCTTCGCGGGTTACGTCGGGCCGTCGCTACTCGGCCTCGGTGCCGCGTTCGTGCTGGGGACTCAGCATGCCGTCGCAGTGCTGTGGATCGGCGTCATCTCGATTGCGTTGATGCTGTTGATGATTCGCAACATCTACGGCTTACTGTCACTAGTCGTGGTGGGTGCCGCACTGTTCGTCGTGTCCTGGTGGGGCACCGGGGAGCAGCAGGTCGCGGCGGCGTACTTCATCACGTTCTTTCTGCTGATCGCCGGTCCGCGTCCGGTGCTCGAATTGCAGCGGTCCCGCAGCGCCGGACGGGCACGGGACTCCGACGCCGATCAACTCGCCCGACTGACCTTCCTGCCCGGCATCGTCTGGGTCGGGCTGTTCCTGCTCGTCACCGTCGGCTCATTGGCATTGGGCGCGTGGCGAATTCTGATGCCGGTGCAGTGATGTCGGTCGACCGGAGATTCGGTGCAGAAACCCTCGTTCAGTGAGGGATTCTGCACCGAATCTGCGCGAGGACAGCCTCGGGTCGCTCCACCAAATCGGCCCAGGTGTATCGCAACACCGTCCACTCGCTACTGAGCTCGTTCTGGCGGTGCCGATCGTTCTGGAACGCAGCTGCGTCGCTGTGGAATGCCCACCCGTCGATCTCGATGGCCAGGCGGGCGTCGGGGAACGCGACGTCGATCACGAAACGGCCGTATCGGAAGTTCGCACACCAGCCGGTGATGCCTGCATCCGTCAGTAGCCGGACAAGAATCCGCTCGGCCTCGGACCGCGCGCCACCTTCGGCCGCCCGCAGCAACCGACCAGCGGCCGCCGAGCCACGTCGGCCGGAATTGCGAGCATGCGCGGCTCGAAGTGCGCCGACAGTCGTGTGACGCCCGAGTGCCCGATCCATGACACCGATGCCACCCGTCGTGCTTACCGCGGCCTCCAGAACTGTCAGCGCGACTGCCGTCACGCGGACACCTTTGCGGACGATCACATCGGCGAACGCCAGATCCCGCCGGCGTACACAGGTTCCGGAAAGCGCGTGGGACCGTCCGCGGCGGGGAGTGGTGATCTCCAGGATGTCAGGAAGCCGTGGTTCGAGGTCCAGCCAGAAGGCCGCGGTCATACCCGAGGCAGTGGCTCCGGCTCCGGAGCCCCACACCGCGCACCGCACGCGAGCGCGGTCACCGAACTCACGATCGCAGACGAAGTAGACGTTCGGGGCCTTGCGTTCCCACAGCCCGGAACGGACGCGCCGCTCCACCTGCTGCCGTGACAGACCGCACGCCATCGCTTGGGGGCCGGTGATCACTCCGTCTTGGACGCTGAGCACATCGTTGAGCATGCGAGTAAGACGGCAGAGCGGGCGCGACGGTTCCTCCGCATGAATCGGGTGCACAAACCCTCCTTGATCGAGGGTTTGTGCACCCAAGTCCCGAGCGTGCTAGAAAACCACCCACAGCAGTGATGCGACCGCGAAGATCGCCAGTCCCAGTGTGGTTTCCATGACGGTCCACGTCTTGAGGGTCGTCTTCTCGTCCATGCCGAAGAAGCGGCTGACGAGCCAGAAGCCCGAATCGTTGACGTGGGAGAGGACGGTCGCTCCAGCGGCGAGTGCGAACACCAACAGCGCGATCTTGAAGTTGCTCAGATCCAGCTCGGCCACCTGCACCGAGATCAGCCCGGCGGTGGTGGTGAGAGCGACGGTCGCCGAACCCTGAGCGACGCGTAGCGCGGTGGCGATCAGGAAGGCCTGCAACAGAATCGGCAGCCCGATGTCGGACAACGAGGCGGTCAGGGATTGCCCGATGCCGCTGGCTCGCAACACTCCACCGAACATGCCGCCTGCACCGGTGATCAGGATGATCGAGCAGATGGGGCCGAGAGCCTGGTCCATGTACTTGGCACCGTCGGCCACCGGGAAGCGTCCCGGCGCGAGGATGAACAGTGCCAGCAGCAGGGTGATGAGCAGCGCGATGGGTGTCTGACCGATGAGCGTCAGCGCTGCGGCCCAGGTCTCGTCCCCGGTCAGCACGCCCGAGGTGGTCAGTGTGTTGACCACGGTATTGAGCGAGATCAGCACCAGCGGCGTCAGCAGGATGAGCAGCACCGCACCGAACTTCGGCGCCGGGTCTCGGAGTCCGGCCATCTCCTTGTCGTGTTCTTCGGAGTTGGCTGCGCCGTCGGCGAAGAGGTCGGCAGGCATGGTGACGAATCGTTTGCCGAGCTGGGTACCGACGAGGTAGGAGCCGACGAACCAGGAGACGACGGCGACCGGAACGCCGACGAGAAGAACCGATCCGATATCGCCGCCGAGCAGTTCGGTGGCAGCGACCGGGCCGGGGTGCGGGGGAACGATGGCGTGCATCGCGGCAAATGCGCCTGCCGTCGGGAGGGCGTACAGCAGCACCGATCCGCCGAATCGCTTGGCGACGGTGAAGATGATCGGCAGGAAGACGACGAGGCCGGCGTCGAAGAAGATGGGAAAGCCGAAGATGAGCGCGGCGACACCGAGCGCGAGCGGCGCGCGTTTGGCCCCGAATCGGTTGATCAGGGTGTCGGCCAATACCTGTGCGCCACCGGTGATCTCGAGAAGTCTGCCGACCATCACGCCGAGGGCGACCAGAAGTGCCACCGAGCCGAGCGTGGAACTGAAGCCCGAGAGCAACGCCGACGGCACGTCTGCCAGTGGGATTCCCGCTGCGACGGCGGTGACCGCGCTGACCAGGACCAGGGAGACGAAGGCGTGCAGTTTCACCTTCATGATGAGGAAGAGCAGGATTGCAACGGCTGCGGCGGCGATCAGCAGCAAAGCCGTCGTTCCGTATGCCGGTTCGATCGGATCCATGGGTGTACCTCGTTCGTTCGGCGCGAATTTCGACCATAACGGACAGGTTGGACGTCGCGTGGGGTAACGAGCGCGGTTGTCTGTCGGCCGTGGGCGCGTGGAGTACCGTGCGGGTATGAGTGATGGGGATCACGTAATGGGTGGGGACGGCGCTGGAGGTTCGACGGGGGACCAGGCGAAGGGGCAATTGCGCGAGCAAGCACAGCGCTACGCGGCGGCGGCCCGGCTGAAGATGAAGGAGCGTCGCGAGAAGGCGTCCGGTGGCCTCGGAGCGGTGGTAGCCGAACGCGCGGGCGACTGGAACCTCGACGATCAGAACACCGTGGCGATGGACCGTCAGCAAAAGCTCTGGAACGGCGTGATGGATCGCTATTTCCGCATGGAGATCGACGGCTGGGAGACAATCCCCGAGTCGCCGGTTCTCGTCGTCGGGGTTCACTCGGGTGCGCCGTTCGTCTGGGATGCGTGGACCGTCGGCGCGCAGTGGTGGCGACACTTCGGTGAGAAGCGCATTCTGCACGGCACGGCGCACGATGCCCTGATGGCGTTTCCGTTGATCGGCAGGGTCTTTCGATCCATGGGTGTGCTTCCTGCTGCGCCGGACTCGATGTCGACGGCATTGGCCGAGGGTCGTGACGTCATCGTGTGGCCGGGCGGCGAGGTCGATTCCTTGCGGCCCTGGAGCAAGCGCGACGAGGCGACGCTCGGTGGCCGAACCGGCTTCATCAAGCTCGCCATTCGGATGGGCGTGCCCATCGTTCCGGTGGCAACGGTGGGCGGTGCCGACGCCATGCCTGTACTCATTCGCGGGGACAAACTCTCACAAGCGTTGAAGCTGGACAAGATTGCGCGGTTGAAGGTCTTCCCCATCGCGATTTCGCTTCCGTGGATCATCGCGCCTGCAGCGCTCCCGCAGATTCCGTTGCCCGCGAAGATTCGCACCCGATTCATGCCGCCGGTCGAACTCGACCACGATCCGGCACGGTGCGACGACGAGGCCTACGTCGACGCCAAGTACGAGGAGGTGCGCGCGCGTATCCAGTCGGGAATGGACGAACTTGCCCGCAAGCGAAAGTTCCCCGTCTTCGGCTGATTCTCCACCGTCGTAGCAACGCGGACCGAAGCTGACCGCGATCGTTCCTAACGTCTTCGTCGTACGGATTCATTCAGTGCGACGAGGGGCGTCACCAATGATCGAAACATCGGGACTGACCAAGACTTTTCGACAAGGCAAGAAGACCGTGGAGGCGGTGCGCGGCATCGATCTGACGATCGGCGAGGGAGAGTTGGTGGCTCTGCTCGGCCCGAACGGGGCCGGCAAATCGACCACTCTGCGCATGCTGACGACGCTGCTCGCTCCGACCTCGGGCTCGGCGCGGATCGCCGGATTCGACGTGGCAAAGGATCGGGATCGAGTTCGCCGGAGCCTCGGCTACGTCGGGCAGGGCAACGGTGCGGGCCACAATCAGCGCGTCCGAGACGAGTTGGTGGTGCAAGGTCAGTGCTACGGCATGACACGTCGTCGATCAGCTGATCGCGCAGACGAATTGGTCGAGGCACTCGAGCTCGGCGAACTCGCGGGCCGCACCGTGTCGACGCTGTCCGGTGGGCAGCGGCGTCGACTCGACATCGCTCTGGGGTTGGTGCATCGGCCGCCGTTGCTGTTTCTCGACGAACCGACCACCGGGATGGACCCGCAGAGCCGCGCGAATCTCTGGGACCACATTCTGCGGCTCAGACGGGAGATGGGTACCACCATCGTGCTCACCACGCACTACCTCGACGAGGCCGATTCGATGGCCGAGCGAGTGATCGTCGTCGATCGTGGCACCGTCATCGCCGACGACACGGCAACCGCGCTCAAATCCGAACTGGCAGGAGATCTGATCGTCCTCACCGTGTCCGACGCGCCGGCGCTGGCAGGGCTTCTCGGCGGTGTTGCGGGGGTCAGGGACGTAACGGTGGCGGGCACGCGCCTGAACATCCGGGTCGAGGGTGCCGAGGTGGTTCTTCCGAACCTGCTGCGGATCGGTGAATCTCACGGGATCACTGTGCTCACGGCAGAGATGACGAGACCGACTCTCGACGACGTTTTCCTCGGCCTCACCGGGCGCAGTCTGCGTGAGAGTGCTGCCGCGGTCGACTCTTCTCTCGACATCGTCGGCGCGGCAGGAGAACTCCGATGAACGTACTCGCAGGGAGCACTTTGGTGATGGGCCGCGAACTGCGACCGATGGTGCGCGATCCGTTCACGGTGATTTTCAGTCTCATCCAACCGCTGATCCTCCTGGCGCTGTTCGGCCCCCTGCTCACCGAGGTCCCCGGGTTGGGCAGTGGAAGCGTGTGGGACTGGTTCGTTCCCGGGGTGCTTGCGATGATCACCATTTTCGGAACGTCGATGACGGGCTCGAACTTGTTGGCCGAGTTGCAGCAGGGTTCCCACGAACGAATGCTGGTGACGCCGTTACCGCGATCGGCTCTGCTCGTGGGACGCGCGTTCAAGGAGATGGTTCCGCTGGCTGCTCAGGCCGTCTTGATCATTCTGGTGGCATTGCCACTCGGGTTGTCGGTGAACGCGATCGGCGCTGTCGTGGGGGTCGTGCTCCTCGGCGTGTTCGGTGTCGGGCTGGGCGCGTTGTCCTACACGCTGGCTTTGGCTGTGCGCGGTCAGGATTGGGTGTTCTGGTCGGTCCAACAGACCCTGATGTTTCCGCTGCTCATCCTCTCGGGCACGATGCTTCCACTCACGACTGCACCCGGATGGATGCAGTTCCTGGTGAACATCAACCCACTCGGGTACCTCGTCGACGCCGAACGTGCGCTGTTCGCGGGCGACTTCACGAGTTCGACGGTGACGGCCGGTGTCGTCGCCGCCGTGGCTACCGCGGTGGTCGGACTCTGCGTCGGGATTCGGGCTATGGGTTCCTCGCGGGTGTGACGCTAAGCTCGCTTCATGGATCGGCCTGCGGTAATTCTCGAAAACGATGTGACCGTGTACGACTTCTACCTGCGTCACCAGCAGAACCGTCAGGTGGCGAGGCTGGCGTACGCCACTCTGGCCAGGCGCTTCCGCCCGCGGGTGTCGTATCCCGGTGGTGCCCGCGAGGAGCTGCGTCGTCTGGTGTACGACAACACTCGTCTGCTCATCGCGGTCAATCATCTGACCGAGAGCGATCCCTACACCCTCGCGGCGGCGGCCTGGGCGTCGCCGCTGCGTCCGGTGATCGGACGTACGAGGGTGTTGGCGAAGGACGAGCTCTTTCAGGAACCCAAGCAGCGCAAGCGAATCGACATGATGGGTGGAATCCCCGTTTTCCGGGGCAAGAATCACGGAATGCGCGCGGTCAGCGCTGCGGGCAGCCGCATGATGGATGTCAGCGCCGAGCGCATGAAGCGGGGCGACGACCTCGCGGTGTTCCCCGAGGGCACCTGCAACCTCGAGGATCCGACGACGGTGCAACACGTCGGCAGCGGGATCGGCCACATCGCGCTGCGCGCACGCAAGCTCGGTGTCGAGCCGGTGCTGATCTGCATCGGATTGAGCTACGGCCCTGCGACCAAGGTCAAGCGGGCGAGCGTGTACATCGATTCGCCCATCACCGAACTGCCCGAGAAGCCGATCGACATCACTCGGGTGGTGGCGCAGGGAATGCAGAAGGCACTCGACGGGGCGGTGGCGGCGTACTGACTGCGACACCGGGGTTGGTAGAAACAGATGACAGGTAATTCGATTCGGCGTGTTCCTAGGAGATATTCGTGAGCGATCAGATCAAGACGGCCATCGTCACCGGCAGTGCACGTGGAATCGGCGCTGCGGTGGCGAAGCGGCTGGCCAAGGACGGTTTCGGAGTTGCCGTGGTGGACCTCGACGAGGCCGCGTGCAGTGACACCGTCGGTGCGATCCAGGCCGCAGGTGGGCAGGCAGTGGCCATCGGTGCCAACGTCGCCGACGAAGAATCGGTCCAGACCGCAGTCGATCGGATCGCGAGCGAGTTCGGTGCGCCGACCGTGCTGATCAACAACGCAGGTATCACCCGCGACAATCTGCTGTTCAAGATGACGGTGCAGGACTGGGATTCCGTTCTCGGCGTGCATCTGCGTGGATCGTTCCTGATGACCCGCGCGGTCCAGAAGCACATGATCGACGCCAAGTGGGGCCGCATCGTCAACCTGTCGAGCACGTCTGCCCTCGGTAACCGCGGCCAGGCCAACTACTCCGCCGCCAAGGCGGGTATGCAGGGGTTCACCAAGACCCTTGCCATCGAACTCGGCAAATTCGGCGTCACTGCCAACGCCATCGCTCCCGGTTTCATCGAGACCGAAATGACAGCGGCCACGGCAGAGCGTGTCGGAATGCCGTTCGAGGACTTCAAAGCTGCTGCGGCGTCACAGATTCCGGTCAATCGCGTCGGACACCCCGACGACATCGCGCACCTGGCTTCGTTCTTCGTCAGCGAGGGTGCCGGCTTCATCTCGGGTCAGGTCGTCTACGCCGCCGGTGGGCCGAAGGACTGACCTCTCGCGAATGCGTGAATGGACCGTTCACCGGCCCTGACGGGGGTGAACGGTCCATTCACGCAGACGCGGGCGCGCCTACTACGAGTACGTGTAGAAACCCTTGCCTGTTTTGCGACCCAACATTCCCGCGTCCACCATGCGCTGCAGCAGCGGCGGCGGAGCGTAGTGCGGTTCGCGGAACTCCGCGTACAGCGACTCGGCCACCGCGAGGGTGACGTCGAGGCCGACGGTGTCGGTCAGACGCAACGGACCCATGGGATGTGCGCAGCCGTTCACCATGCCCTCGTCGATGTCCTCGGCGCTGGCGAAGCCGGACTCGAGCATGCGGATTGCCGAGACCATGTACGGAATCAGCAATGCGTTGACGATGAATCCGGCACGGTCACCGGCGCGGATCGTCTTCTTGCCCAGCGTGTTTCCGGCGTAATCTGTCACCGCGGAAACGGTCTCTTCGCTGGTGAGCAAGCTGACTACGATCTCGACCAGCGGAAGCACCGGCACCGGGTTGAAGAAGTGCACGCCGACGACCTTGTCGGGACGCTTCGTCGCGTTGGCCATCTTGATGACTGGAATCGACGAGGTGTTCGTGGCCAGGATTCCCTCGGGCTTGACGATGGAATCGAGCTTGCCGAACAGGTCGAGCTTGAGCGATTCGATCTCCGGTGCCGCCTCGACCACCAGGTCGCGGTCTGCGAAGTCGTTGATGTCGAGCGTCAATGCGATTGCAGCTCGGGCCTTCTCGGCTGCGTCGGCGTCGATGCGGCCGGACTTGACGGCGCGGGCGAAGGACTTGTCCAGGCGGGCTTCTGCGGCGTCGGCCGTCGCCTGGCTCGTCTCGAGGATCAGTACGGAACTGCCGGAGCGAGCACACATTTCGGCAATGCCGGCACCCATGGTGCCGCCGCCGATGACGCCTACGAGGTCGATGTCGCTCATTTGAGCAGCGCCCGCGACATGACGACCCGCTGAATCTGGTTGGTGCCCTCGTAGATCTGGGTGATCTTGGCATCGCGCATCATGCGCTCGACCGGGAAGTCGGTGGTGTATCCGGCACCGCCGAAGAGCTGCACGGCGTCGGTGGTGACCTCCATGGCCACGTCGGAGGCGAAGCACTTCGCTGCCGCGGAGATGAACCCGAGGTTCTTCTCGCCGCGCTCGGCGCGGGCTGCGGAGCTGTAGACCATGAGGCGCGCGGCTTCGACCTTCATCGCCATGTCGGCGAGCATGAACTGCACGGCCTGGAAGCTCGAGATCGCAGTGCCGAACTGCTTGCGGTCCTTGGTGTACGCGATGGCGGCGTCGAGGGCACCCTGTGCCAGGCCGACGGCCTGAGCGCCGATGGTGGGGCGGGTGTGATCGAGCGTTTCCAGGGCGGTCTTGAAGCCGGTGCCCGGTTCGCCGATGATGCGATCGCCGGGGACCTTGCAGTTCTCGAAGTACAGCTCGGCCGTGGGGGAGCCCTTGATGCCGAGCTTCTTCTCCTTGGGGCCGACGACGAATCCCTCGTCGTCCTTGTGCACGATGAACGCGGAGATGCCGTTGGCACCCTTGTCGGGGTCGGTCACTGCCATGACGGTGTACCAATCGGACTTGCCGCCGTTGGTGATCCAACACTTGGAGCCGTTGAGGATCCAGTCGTCACCGTCGGCCTTGGCGCGAGTTCGCATTCCCGCTGCATCGGAGCCCGCTTCCCGCTCGGACAGCGCGTACGACGCCATCGCGCCGCCTGCGAGTGACGGCAGGACCTGCTTCTTGAGCTCCTCGGAGCCCTTGAGGATCAGACCCATCGTGCCGAGTTTGTTGACGGCGGGGATCAGCGAGGACGAGCCGCAGACTCGTGCGACTTCTTCGATGACGATGCAGGCGGCGACCGAGTCGGCACCCTGACCGTCGTACTCCTCGGGGACGTGGATGGCATTGAAGCCGGACGCGTTCAGGGCCTGCAACGCCTCTTCGGGGAAGCGTGAGTCCTCGTCCACCTCTTTCGCGTACGGAGCGATCTCCTTCTCCGACAGCGCCCGAATGGCTGCACGCAGTTCGTCGTGCTCCTCGGGCGATTGGTACAGATCGAAGTCGGGATTTCCGGCCATGTCGGCCACGCTCCTTGAAGTTAGGGGGTCAGCACTGCCCGCAGGGGCACTCAGTGCCAAGGATGCACCTATCGTACGTCCGCAGCTTGCTTGTTTCAAGGGTGGGTCCACGTTGTGCGGCACTGAGTGCCACGCGGTCGGGTGGGTCAGTCTGTTGTGTGATCGGCCAACGCGTCGATGACTTTGGTGACGGACATGCCTCGAGGAAAGGACGCAACGACGATTTCACCGAGGAACTGCGCTCGCACCTGCGCCAACGCAGACCGCAGATCGCCGACGGACGTGGGTAGCCCGTCGCGGATCATCCGGCGAAGAATGTAGTTGTGGGTCGCCGTGACCGACGCCGAGAACTGAAGAATCTCCAGATGTGGGTGATCGGGCAGAGCGCGCTGCAGATATTCGACGAACAGCCGGTCGTAGCGAAACACGGTGACGATCTCTCGATCGCGCAGCGCAGGGTTGCGGTGCACCACCTGATAGCGCAGGCGCGACATCTCCAGCCAGTCGGAGAATCGCTCGTACACCTGCTGCGCGGCGTCGCACACCGCCTGCCAGGGGTCGCCTTCGTTCGAGTCGAGAAATGCGCCTGCCTGCTCGAGCAGTATTTCGTGATCGGCGAATACGACGTCTTCCTTGGCACGGAACTGACGAAAGAACGTCCGTCGCGAGATTCCGGAGGCTCCGGCTATGTCGTCGACCGTTGTCGACTCGTAGCCCTTGACCGAGAAGAGGTCGAGAGCCGCCGTGGCCACGGTCAGCCTGAAGTCGGTGGATTCGTCGGGTTCTCCGCGCATGTCAGTGAAGGTAGCGGAGTTTCGGTAAGGGCAGGGATGGCACTCGTCGCGTCGGCTGATTGCTAGTGTTCGCAATCAGCCTGCTGCGTGTGGCGGGTGACATGGAAGGGGCGTCATGGCCACGGATGCGAGTCGACCGCTGTACCGAATGAAGGCCGACTTCTTCAAGACGTTGGCCCACCCCGCACGTATTCGGGTGCTGGAGCTGTTGAGCGAGCGCGAACATGCAGTGTCCGAGATGCTGCCCGAGATCGGCATCGAACCGGCGAATCTGTCGCAGCAATTGTCCATTTTGCGACGCGCGGGCCTGATCGAGGGCACTCGTGAGGGGTTGTCGGTTTCGTACACGCTGACGTCGCCCAAAGTCGCCGACCTGCTGGTGGTCGCCCGGGAGATACTCACCGGAGTGGTGGCCAACCAGGCCGAAATGTTGGACGGCGAGTCCGGATCAAGCACCTGACTCGACGGTTCGGAACGGTGTCGAGCGTCTCCCTGTCGCCCTGATTCATTACTTGCTAAACTTAGCAATCAGTTACATTGGGTTCGATCGAGTTGTCAGGAAGCGTCGCATGTCCGAACCGACGAAACACACCCGTGCGAACGACGCACTGACGGCCGTATCCGCACTCCTGCCCCGATGGAGCGAGTGGAAGCCCGCGTTCCGCGCACCCGGCGCGGATTTGATGGCTGGACTGATCGTGGCACTGGTCGCGTTGCCCCTGGCCCTCGGATTCGGCGTCAGCACCGGGCTGGGCGCCGCAGCCGGCCTGACGACAGCGATCGTCGCCGGCGTCGTCGCCGCGGTATTCGGTGGTTCCCGCTTTCAGGTGTCGGGGCCTACCGGTGCCATGACGGTGGTACTCGTACCGATCGTCGCCGAGTACGGGCCAACCGGTGTGCTCGCCGTCGGGCTGATGGCCGGAGTCATGCTGCTGGCACTCGCGGGCGCAGGCGTCGGAAGAGCGGTGCGGTACATGCCGGCTCCCGTCATCGAGGGCTTTACCGCGGGAATCGCCGTTGTCATTGCACTGCAACAGATTCCGGCCGCTCTCGGCATATCCGATGCCGAAGGCGACAAAGTGTGGCAGTCCGCGTTCGACGCGGCCCGTTCGTTCGTCTCGCACGCGAGTGTCCTGACCCCGGCAGTCGCGATCGCCGTCGCCGTCGTCATGCTCGTCGGTGGTCGTCTGGCACCGAAGATTCCGTTCTCGTTGGTCGCCGTCGCCGGGGCGACTGTGGCCACCCAGCTCTTCGATCTCGACATCGCCCGCATCGGAACCGTTCCGTCGTCGTTGTCCGCCCCGAGCCTGAGCTTCTTCCACATCGGCGACGTCACGGCCCTGCTGGCTCCAGCGTGTGCCGTCGCCGCGCTGGCGGCCTTGGAGTCGTTGCTCTCCGCCACTGCTGCGGACTCGATGGGCGTCGGCGCACGACACAACCCCGACAGGGAGTTGTTCGGACAGGGCCTGGCGAACATCGCCGCACCATTGTTCGGCGGTATCCCCGCCACCGGTGCCATCGCCCGCACTGCCGTCAACGTCAGATCCGGAGCACGCACCAGGCTCGCGGCGCTCACCCATGCCGTGATTCTCGCCGCGATCATGTACTCCGCTGCTGGGATCGTGGCCCACATCCCGCTCGCGGCACTGGCCGGGGTGCTGCTGGCGACAACGGTGCGCATGGTCGAGACCGCATCCATCAGAGCGATCAGCCGCGCCGGGCGCGGCGACACCGTGGTGATGGTGGCCACCTTCCTCGTCACAGTCGTCTTCGATTTGGTGACGGCAGTGGCCGTCGGGGTCGGGTTCGCTGCCGTCCTGGCCCTGCGCGCTGTCGCGAGATCCGCCACGGTCGAGCAGGTTCCCCTCGATGCACTCGACGCGACCTCGGAGGAAGAAGGCGACCTGCTGCGCGAACACATCGTTGCGTACCGAATCGACGGTGCGTTGTTCTTCGGTGCCGCCCACAGCTTCCTGCTCGAACTTGCCGACGTCTCGGACGTGAAGGTGGTGATCCTGCGCATGTCACGGGTGACCACAATCGATGCCACCGGGACCATCGTCCTCAAGGACACGATCACCGAACTCGAACACCGCCACATCACAGTCCTGATCTCCGGAGCGAAGACCGAGCATCTGCGTCCTCTGACGGCGCTGGGCGTGTTCACCACCAAGGACGACGATGCTCGACGCGTCTTCGACACCACTCCGCAGGCCATCGCCTACGCGCGCACGCTGGTGACCGAGGCAACCACCCCTCGCGGGTAGGGTCGTAGATCACACTTGCGTAGGAAAGGACCAGCTCACCGTGGCTCTTGTTGCCGGAATCGACTCCTCCACCCAATCGTGCAAAGTTTTCGTTCGTGATGCCGAGTCGGGGGAGTTGGTCCGCCAGGGCCGAGCCGGTCATCCAGACGGCACCGAGATCGATCCGCAGCGGTGGAAGGATGCGCTCGACGAGGCGATAGCCGATGCTGGCGGGCTCGACGACGTGGCCGCGGTGTCGGTCGGTGCGCAGCAGCACGGCATGGTCTGCCTCGACGACGCGGGGGCCGTGGTCCGTAAAGCGCTGCTGTGGAACGATACTCGGTCGGCTCAGGCCGCAGACGATTTGATCGCGGAGTTGGGCGAGCGGAGCGGCGGCGACGGCGGGCAAGCCTGGGCCGACGCCGTCGGAGTGGTTCCGTTGGCCTCGATCACGATTGCCAAATTGCGGTGGCTCGCCGACAACGAGCCGGACAACGCCGATCGCACTGCGGCAGTGTGCCTTCCGCACGATTGGCTCAGCTGGCAGCTCGGCGGTGCAGCCGGGCTCGACGCCTTGGCGACCGATCGCGGGGACGCGAGTGGCACCGGGTATTTCTCTGCGGCGTCCGGCGAGTATCGAACCGATCTGTTGCAGTTGGGCTTTCGTGGTCGCAATCCCTTGCTGCCCCGCGTGGCTGCGCCGAACGAGTCGATCGGCCGTACACCGGCCGGGGCACTGATCGGACCGGGGACCGGGGACAACGCTGCGGCGGCGCTGGCTCTCGATGCTCAGCCGGGTGACGTGGTCGTGTCGGTGGGCACGTCCGGCGTCGTATCGGCGGTGACCTCGGTTGCCGCAGCAGACGGTTCGGGCCTGGTGGCTGGATTCGCCGACGCCACCGGCCGTCAACTGCCGTTGGTGTGCACGCTCAACGCTGCTCGCGTCCTCGATGCGACGGCGCGGCTGCTGGGCGTCGACCACGACGAGTTGTCTCGGTTGGCACTGTCGACGGCGAGTGATGGCCTGGTGATGGTGCCCTACCTCGAGGGTGAGCGCACCCCCAACCGTCCCGATGCGTCCGGTGCGATTCACGGCCTGCGACTGCACAATTCGACGCCGGGTCACCTGGCGCGCGCGGCCGTCGAGGGGCTGCTGTGCGGTTTGGCCGACGGTATCGACCATCTGCGTGTCCAGGGGGTGGAAACGAAGCGGGTGCTGCTGATCGGCGGCGGCGCGAAATCGGCTGCACTTCGCGAGCTTGCCCCGGCGATTCTCGGCGTTCCGGTGATCGTGCCAGAGCCGGGAGAGTACGTCGCCGACGGTGCCGCGCGCCAGGCGGCGTGGACACTGGCCGGAACCAGCGAGCCGCCGACCTGGGCGCAGGCAGCGTCGAAAACATACGACGCAGATCCCACCCCTGCGGTGCGTGAGCGCTACGCGGAGGTGCGGGATCTGACCGAGGGCACCAACGCTATGTGAGCGGAAACTCGTAGTGGGCGACGAAGTTTCGTGCACGTGCGGCGCAGCCGCTCTCACGCTCTAGGGAATCAGGCGCGCGTCTCGGTAGCGCTGGATCACCGAGGCGATGGCATCCGGTGTCGACCGGAAGCCGAGGAAGCCGGCCTTCTTCGACTTGTTCATGTCCGTCAGGCATTCCATGTCGCGGCCGAGGTCGCCGTCGGTGTGCCACCACGACGCGAGGCGTGAGACGTCGCTTTCGACCAAATCGTGCTTGTCGGCGATGCGCTTCCACGCGGCGGCCGCGTCGGACATGCGGGGTTCGAGGGGACGCGGCTCGGTGTCGAAGCCCTCGGGCTCGACGCCGAAGTGCGCGGCGAACTGCGGCCACAGCCAGCGCCAACGGAAGACGTCACCGTTGGCGATGTTGAACGCCTCGTTGTGCGCATTCTCATCGGTTGCGGCCCAGACCATCTGCTCGGCGAGCAGGTCGGCGTCGGTGAGGTCGGTGAGTCCGTTCCACTGGGTTTCGGAGCCGGGAAAGACGAACTTCTCACCGAGTTCCTTGCAGATCGATGCGTACACGGACAGCGTCAGCATCATGTTCATCGCGTTGCCGACCGCGAATCCGGAGATGGTGTGCGCGCGGTGCACGCTCCAGCCGAATCCGAACTTCTCGGCACCGGCGAACAGTTCGTCCTCCTGCGCGTAGTAGAAGTTCGGGGTGTCGAGGCGGTCCTCGGTCTCGTGGAACGGCGTCTCGGCCATCACTGCCTCACCGTAGGCATCGAACGGTCCGAGGTAGTGCTTGAGGCCGGTCATCAACGCGACGTGCTGCACCGAATCGAGGGGGCCGAGAACGTTCAGCACATTGCGTAGGGTCGCCGAGTTGACCTCGATGTTCTCCTGCTCCGAGTCCTTCTTCATCCAGGCGGTGAAGAACACGATCTCGGGGCGAATGTCCTTCAGTGCCTCTTCGAGCGAGGTCACGTCGAGCAGATCCGCAGCCACCGGCACGACGCCGTCGACGGGGGTACTTCCGCTGCGACTCAGTCCGTAGGTGGTCCAGCCTGCATCGAGTGCGGCGTGGCACAGGGCCTGCCCGGAAATTCCGGTGGCACCGACGATCAGCGCGCGCGTGGTGTTCGTAGTCATCGTCACCGGTTACCCATTGCGACCGATGCAACACGTGACACGGCCCTCACCTCAGGGCAAGTACCTGTTGTCCGACGAGCACGAGCGCGCCGACGGCGGAGACGGTGATCGCGATGATGCGCAGGCGTCGACGATCGAGAGCACGATTGACCACTCGAGAGAGCAGGAAACCGAGAACGGTCGCCGGGGCCAGGAACACGAACAGCGTCGCGGTATGGGCGTCCACTGCGCCTGCCACCGCGAGTACCGCCAGCGAGATCAGCGAGCCGACGAGGAAGAAGCAGCTCATGGTGCTGCGCAGTTCGGCTCCGGTGTTGCGTTGCCACACAAGAGCCATCGGGGGTCCGCCGATGGAGGTGGCCGTTCCCAGAATTCCCGACGCGGCCCCGGCCACCACCAGATTTCGTCTGTGCGGCAGCGGAACCCAGCCGAAGGACGTCAGGGCGACGCCACCCAACACCACCAGTGCGAGCAGGATCGCCAGTCCGCGTTCGGGCAGCAGGACGAGCAGCAGTGCTCCCACCGCCGAACCGGGCAGGCGACCGGCGAGCGCCCACCCCGCGCCCGAGAGGTCGAGGGCAGTGCGATCGCGAACCAGGACGAGCACACTGACGACGACGGCGAGCATGATCAGCGTCGCCGGGATGAGGCCGGGGTCGACGATGGCCACGATGGGCGCAGCGAGCATGCCCATACCGAATCCGATGGACGCCTGCATCGCCGATGCGAAGAAGATGGCCAGGGCGACGACGACGAATCCGGTGACGCTCAGGTGTGTCGCCATCACGTCCCGGCAGCGACGAGGCCGAGATTGCCTGCAACGAGCGGATAGTGGCATTCGGCGACGTGATCGGCCTCGTCTGCGTCGAGCGCCACCGGGGGTGCCTCACTGGCGCACAGGTCGGTTGCCTTCCAGCAGCGCGTGCGGAACCGGCATCCCGACGGCGGGTTCAGCGGTGACGGTACCTCGCCCTTCAGCAGGATCTTCGTGCCACGGGTCGACGCGTCGAGCGTGGGTGCCGCCGACATCAATGCCGCGGTGTACGGGTGGGCGGGACGCTCGAATACTGCTTCGGTGGCCCCGGATTCGACGATGCGGCCGAGGTACATCACCGCGACGCGGTCGGCGACGTGTCGGACGACCGACAGATCGTGCGAGATGAACACGTAGGAGATGCCGAGTTGCTTCTGCAGATCGTTGAGCAGGTTGAGCACCTGCGCCTGGACCGAGAGATCGAGTGCCGAGACAGGTTCGTCGCAGATGATCACGTCGGGGTTCAACGCCAGAGCCCGGGCGATGCCGAGGCGCTGGCGTTGACCGCCGGAGAATTCCTGCGGGAATCGGTTCTCGTCGCTCGGTCGAAGGCCGACCAGATGCAGCAGCTCACGCACTCGTGCGGAGCGATCACGCCGAGTCTTGTACAGGCCCTTGTGAGTTCGCCACGGCTCGCCGATGATGTCGCCTGCCGTCATCCGCGAGTTCAGCGAACCGTACGGGTCCTGAAACACCATCTGTACTCGCCGACGCCACGCGAGGAGTTCCTTGCCGCGTAGCCCGAACGGATCGACGCCGTCGAAGGCGACGGTGCCCGAGTCGGGTCGTTCGAGCATCATCAGGGTGCGCGCGAGAGTGGACTTGCCGCAGCCGGATTCGCCCACGAGGCCGAGGGTTTCACCGCGTCGAAGATCCAGGTCGATGGCGTCGAGGGCGCGGAGCTTGCCGCGGCCGACGTCGAAGGTCTTGTTCAGGCCGCGGACGGTCAACAGTTGCTCAGACATGGCTGGATACCTCGTTCGGGAAGTGGCAGGCCGACATGCGGCCGCTGCCGACGGATTCGAGCGGGGGGCGAGTGTTGATGCAGATCTCTCGGGCCAGGGGGCAGCGGGCCTGATAGACGCACCCGTCGGGGATGGAGTGAAGATCCGGTGGGGTGCCGCCGATCGACTTCAGATCCTCACCGCGGACGGCGTGCACGGGTACCGAGTCGAGCAGTCCCTTGGTGTAGGGGTGCCGCGGTGCGCCGAATACCTCGGATACCGGTCCGGTCTCGACGACGTTGCCCGCGTACATGATCGCGACCCGGTCGGCCTCCTCGGCCACCAGGGCGAGGTCGTGGGTGATCAGTACGACGGCCATGTCGTGTTCGGTACGCAATTCCTTCAGCAGAGCCATGATCTGGGCCTGCACGGTGACGTCGAGGGCGGTGGTGGGTTCGTCGGCGAGCAGTACCGACGGGCTCAGTGCCACGGCCATGGCGATCAGCAGGCGTTGACGCATTCCGCCGGAGAACTGGTGCGGGTACGAGTCGGCGCGTGATTCGGGCTCGGGAATGCCCACGCGGGCCATGAGTGCGATCGCTTCCACGCGAGCCTCTTTGGCCGACATGCCCCGGTGGATCCGAAACGGTTCGGCCAGTTGCGTTCCCACGGTGTAGACGGGATTGAGTGCCGTCAGTGCGTCCTGGAAGACGATGGCCAGTTCGGTGGCCGCGATGGTGCGTCGAATCTTGGTCTTGGCGGTCACCAGGTCCACGTCACCGAGTTCGACGGAGCCACCGGTGATGTCGGCGATCGGCTCGAGCAACCCGACGATGGCCTGTGCCGTCATCGATTTGCCGCATCCGGATTCGCCGAGCAGAGCGAGGGTTTCACCGCGGCGGGCGGTGAAGGTGACATTGTCGACGGCGCGAATGACGCCCGACGGGGTACGCAGGTCGACGGTCAGTCCACGTACGTCCAGAGCGACGTTGCCGGTGTCGGGGCGCTGTGGTGCAGTTGCCGGTGCGCTCATGAGACGACCTTTCGTACTGGGAGCAGGCGTGATCGCTTGGAGCGGGGCACATTGAGTCGCCACCGCTGTGCCGGATCGGTGGCGATGCGGGCCCAAGCGGCGAGAACGGTGGCCGAGACGGTCGTCAGCACGATGGCCAGGCCGGGGAAGAAGGAGAGCCACCAGGCGGTCTGCAGGTAGGTGCGGCCCTGCGAGACCATCAGGCCCCAGGAGACGTCCGGTGGCTGAATGCCGATGCCCAGGAAGCTCAATGACGATTCGGCGAGGATGACGAAGCAGAAGTCCAGGGTGGCGACGGTGAGCAGTGTCGGCAGCAGAATGGGGGCCACGTGCCGGCGGATCACCGATCCGCTCTTCGCGCCGAATGTTCGGGCGGCGTCCACGAACAACCGACTCTGCAGCTCGGCCGACTCGGCGCGGGCGGTACGCAGGTAGATCGGGATACGCGTGACCGTCAGGACCAGAACGATGTTCGCGGCACTGGGCGAGAAGACGTACAGCACCACGACGGCCATCAGCAGGGACGGGAAGCTGAGGATGACGTCGGCGACGCGCATCGCCGCGGTCTCGCGCCAACCGCGATGGAAACCGGCCCACATACCGATGAACGAGCCGATGATCGCCGAGAGGATCACAGCCGGAACGGCCACCGAGAGTGTGGTTCTGCTGGCCACGATCAACCGGGCCAGCATGCTGCGCCCCAGCGGATCGGTGCCGAGGATGTTCATCCAGCCGGTGTCGAGGGTGAACGGTGGCAGGTTCGAGCGGTCGAGATCCTGATCGGTTGCGGCATCACCGACCAGCATCGGGCCGAAGATCGCGGTGAGGAAGACCAGCACCAGGATCGCGGCGGCGACGGTGGCGACCCTGTCTCGCAGGAGCAGCTTCCACAGCGGGGCCGACGCCTTGCGGGCTTCCACCGGACTCTGCGGTGGAACATCCTCGGGTTCGGATGTTTTCGGTGCCTCGAAGTCGAGTGACATGTTCTTACCTAGACCTTCACCTTGTCGCGAACCCGGGCGTCGAGCAGTGCATAGCAGGCATCGATGACGATGTTGAGCACGAAGATGCTCACCGCCGTCAACAGCACGGCCGCCTGCAGAACAGCGAAATCGCGCTGCAGGATGGCGTCGATCATCAATTTTCCGATGCCGGGCCAGCCGAAGATGGCCTCGACGACCACCGCGCCGTTGACGAGGCCGACCATCAGGTCACCTGCGACGGTCAGGGCCGGTGCGGCGGCGTTGCGCAGAGCGTGGTGGGTGACGACCCGAAGATCGCCTGCCCCTTTGCTTCTCGCGAGCCGAACGTACGGTGCCGACAGCGCCGAGACCATCGCACCGCGGACCACCTGAGTCAGTACTCCGAGCGGGCGAATGAGCAGCGTGGCGATCGGCAGCACCCAGGAGAGCATTCCGCTGTCCACGCCGGACGTGGGCAGCCAGCCGAACACGATGGCGAAGACGTAGACGCCCATGATGGCGAACCAGAAGTCGGGGATGGATGCGGCCGTCATCGACAGCAGGCTCGAGATGCGATCGGCCAGCGAGTTCGGCCGATACGCAGCCCAGCAGCCGATGATCACGGCGCCGAGGATGGCGAGGAACATCGTCGCGAAGGCGAGCTGCAGCGTTGCGGGGAAGGCGCGCAGTGCCATTGCCGACGCGTCCTCACCGGTTCGGAGCGACTGCCCGAAGTCGAGTTGCACGACGCCTTTGAAGTAGTCCAGCAGCTGCGTCAGCACCGGCTGGTCGAAGCCGTTGGTGGCGCGGAATGCCTCGCGCTGCGCCTGGGTGGCCGACTCGGGTAGGTACAGGCTGGTGGGGTCGCCGGTGAGACGAGCGAGGAAGAACACGCCCAGCAGGACGACGAACAGCGGGATCAGGCTGGTGTAGATCCGTCGGCGCAGAAATCTGAACATGTCAGGGCCTCTCGGTATCGGCGCGGGTCATCGCGGCCAGGTGCATTTCGTCGACCGTGGCCGAGTCCGGCGTGTAGTCGACCGAGGCTGCCTTGGCGAGCACCCCGTTCATGTGTGCGATGTAGGCCATCTGCATGATGTCCTTCGGTTCGTCCGCGAACACCTGCGCGTACGCTGCCTGCCTGTCCTCTCCGGTGAGTGCGCCGGCAGCAGCGATCTCCTTGTCGAAGTCCGCTGTGCCGTAGGCACTCTGGAATCCGTCACTGGTGAAGTACTGGTCGACGGTGAACGCGGAGTCGCCGGCCTGATTGCCGTGCTGAATCACCAGTAGATACGGCCCGACGTCCGGGAACGGACGTTCCTGGTATTCGGCGGTACCGGCGGCGTCCATCATCTCGATCTTGACGTTCATGCCGATCTTGGACAGTGAGTTCTGGATGACCTCCACTGTCTCGTTGATCTTGGGGAACTGTCCGGTGCGTCCGATCAGACGGATCTCGGTATCCACCGGTACCCCGTCTGCCCGTGCCTCGTCGATCAGCGTGCGGGCCTGGTCCATGTCGTAGGGCCACGGCGTCAGGTCCTCGTTGAATCCCACGACACCCTCGGAGATGAGTTGCGCTGCAGGCGAGCCGAGTCCGCGGAAGAGTGCTTTGACGATGCCGTCGCGATTGATCGCGTAGTTGATCGCCTGCCGCACCCGGATATCGTCGAGCGGCGGTTGAGCGGCCTGGATGCGCAGCGCCGTTGTCTCGTTGTTGGGGTACGCCACGCCGAGGTCGCCCGCACCGTCCTCCGGTCCGACCGACGTGGCGATCTCGGCCTCGCCGTTGGTCACCATCGATGCGCGGACGCTGCCCTCGCTGCGCCACTGGTACTCGGCCCTGGCGTACTCGGGTTTCGGGCCCCAGTAGGTCTCGTTCCGTACCAGGGAGAGCTTCTGGCCGTAGTCCCAGCGCTCGATCGCGAACGGCCCCGTTCCGATGGGCTCTCGTACCCGCTCGGTGTAGCTGGCTGTGCGCGGGACCATCTCGACGAACGACAGGCGCAGCGGCAGGATGGGGTCGGGTTCGGGGGACTGCACAGTCAGTGTCATCGGGTCGACGGCCGTGACCACCAGGTTCGCGTCGCCGAACACGTACCCCTCGACGTTGCAGCCCAGTTCCGAATTGACTGTGCGGTCGATGGAGAACGCGGCGTCCTCGGCTTCGAAGGGGCTCCCGTCGCTGAACGTCACGCCGGGGTGGATGGCGAACGTCCATTCGGTATCGGAGGTTTGTTCCCACGAGTCGGCGAGCTTGGGTTCGAGGTCGCCGGTGCTGGGATTGCGCTCCATGAGCGGCTCGGTGATGTTCGAGCGAGTGACGACTCCGACCGACGTGAGCGAGACGTCGCAGGCTTCGAGGGTCGGAGGTTCCTGGGGCAGGACGATGCGCAGAGTATCTGCGCGGGCGGCTCCACCGTTGTTGGAGTTGGCGACGGTGCAGCCGCTGGCGATCAGTGAAAGTGACAGTGCGCCAACAGCAATTGCGGCGACGCGGTGGGTCCGTCCCTGCTGCACGAAGAGTGCAGGGCTCATGGTGGCCTCCAGTGGGAAAAGGATCCGCGTCTGCGAGTCGCAGCCGAATCTGTGACGGTAGACACACGGTATGAGCGGGCTGTCTTCATCGTCAACCGGACGAAATGCCCTTTCCGGCCAGTTTTGTGGGTCACAAAGACAGTTGTGATGAGGCCTGAATCACATCTGTAGGGGGCTGACCAGGCCGGATATGGGGAAGGCTGGACAAGCCTGCATCGGCAATGCGTCGTTCATGCCGTTTGGGTATCGGTCCATGTTATTTCCGTGTTGGACAGGTATTCGAGAAGCGGCATACCGTACAGGAAACGCGCACGTTCCACCATCTCGCGAGGAGAACAATGGTCACCGTCAGCTCGCAGAGTTCCTCTGTGTCTCAACCGGATTCGCAACAGGGCGGTCGGGTGCTCCGCGTCGGACCGCTCAAGCCGTCGCTGATGGACACGTTGGTCGCCGAGTACGACGCGCTGGAACTGCCCGAAGGGGATGGCCGCGACGAATTCCTCGATGTGCACGGCGAATCGATCACCGCAGTTGTGACCTCCGGCCGCACCGGGGTCGATGCCGCGCTGATGGAACGGTTGCCGCAGCTCGGAGCTGTGGTGAACTTCGGCGTCGGATACGACACCACCGATGTCGACGCCGCAGCCGACCGCGGGATCGCCGTCAGCAACACCCCCGACGTGTTGACCGACTGTGTGGCGGACCTCGCCGTCGGTCTGGTGATCGACACCATGCGTGGGCTGCCCTCCGCCGAAAGGTTCGTGCGTGCCGGCCGGTGGCCGGCCGAGGGCAACACGCCACTGACGCGTCAGGTCACCGGCAAGCGCGTCGGAATCATCGGACTCGGCCGCATCGGTTCGGCAATTGCCGATCGGCTCAGAGGATTTCGCTGCGAGATCTCGTACCACAATCGCAACGAGATCGACGGTTCGCCTTACGTCTACGCGGCCAGCCCAGCAGCGCTCGCCGAGAACGTCGACGTCTTGATCATCGCCGCGTCGGGCGGCTCGGGAACTGCGCATCTGGTCGACCGCGCGGTGCTCGAAGCGCTGGGGCCGCAGGGGTATCTGATCAACGTCGCACGCGGAAGCGTCGTCGACGAGGAGGCGCTGATCGAGTTGCTCGCCGCGGGGCAGCTGGCCGGAGCCGGTCTGGACGTCTTCGCCCACGAACCGAACGTGCCCGACGCCCTGCTGGGGATGGACAACGTGGTGCTGCTGCCGCACGTGGGCAGCGGGACGGTGGAGACGCGGGCCGCGATGGAAGCACTGACGCTCGAGAACCTCGATCGCTTCCTGGCCGACGGCACCCTCGTCACGCCGGTGACGAAGTGACCGTCGTCGTCGGCTACTCGCCGACCATCGAAGGAAAAGGCGCGCTGCCCTTCGCTTTTCGTGAGGCGCACATGCGTGGAACGGACTTGCTCATCGTGGCCGAGGACAACAGCGCAGCCGACGCCGACTTCGCTGCCACCGTCGAATCGGCCCGCGAGGAGACGGCGGCCGTCGGTGTCACGACGAAAATTCACGACAACGAGGCGGGCCGCTCGCACGCCGACAATCTGATCGACCTGTCGTTCGACGAGCAGGCTCAGCTGGTCGTGATCGGAATCCGGCGTCGATCGCCCGTGGGAAAGTTGTTCATGGGCAGCATCTCTCAGCGCGTTCTCCTCGAGGCGCACTGCCCGGTGACGGCCGTCAAGCCGCCGGTGGGATTGCCGCGGTAACTGTCACGACCACTCCCGCGTCGGCAGCACATCGGTCATGAAGCGGTGCAGTGCTGGGTTGTCGTTGTCCACGCGCCAGGCGGCGTCGAGTTCCACGGGTCGTTCCTTCACGGTCCGAACCGGCCGAAACACAACACCTTCCGGCCGCATGGTCGACGCGGACTCCGGTACCAATGCCAGTCCGATCCCGGAGCGAACGAGCACCAGCATCGTGTGCACCTGGGTCACATACTGCACGTAACGCGGGGTCACCCCGACGATGGTGAACGTGCTGATGAGCAACTCGTGGAAGTACCGGGCGTCGACGGGCGAGTACATGATGATCGGCTGCTCGTCGAAGTCCTCCACCGACAGTTCGTCCTTCTCGGCCAGCGGATGAGTGTCGGGCATCGCCGCGATCAAGGATTCGTGCAGCACCGGCCGGGACGCGATGCCCGGTCGCTTGAGCGGCGGCCTGGCCAACCCGAGATCGATATCTCCGACGGCCAAGGATTCCATCTGTACCGCCGAGACCATCTCGCGCAGAACGAGTTTCACATCCGGAAGCTTGTCGCGCGCGGCGTCGAGCAATTGCGGGAGCACCGCATGGGCCGAGGCGCCGGTGAATCCGACGACCACCGTCCCCAAGTCGCCGGTGGGTACGCGACGGACGGTGAGCAGTGCGCCCTCGGCGAGGTCGAGGATGCGTCGGGCCTCGGGGAGAAAGGCCAACCCCGCGGCCGTCAACGTCACCGACCGGCTCGTGCGGTCGATCAACTGCACGCCGACTTCGCTCTCGAGCTGTTGGATCTGCCTGCTCAGAGGTGGCTGCGTCATGTGCAGCCGTTCGGCAGCGCGGCCGAAGTGCAACTCCTCGGCGACGGCGATGAAGCAGGAGAGCCTGTTGAGCGAGAACATCGATTCATTCCTTGCATCGCGGAGTGAGTTTTGTTGTGCCTCTGTATATGAATCTAGCTCACCGGCTGGGCCCCGACGATTGACAACCTTCTCTCCGGTAAGAGTAGAGTTGCCCGCGGAGTGGACGCCCTACCTGTCGCAGTCCCTCGCACCCATCGAACGGAGTCGTCGTGTCTCGAGCTGCCCAGGTGCCTGTCACCGCCGTCGAAGACGTCTCGGTGCTGGGTGCGTTGCGCTCACCGAGGCGGCTCAAAACAGAGGTTCTTGCGGGCCTGGTGGTGGCGCTGGCGCTCATTCCCGAAGCCATTTCGTTCTCGATCATCGCCGGGGTCGATCCGCGCGTCGGGCTGTTCGCGTCGTTCACGATGGCGGTCACCATCTCCATCGTCGGTGGCCGTCCGGCGATGATCTCCGCTGCGACCGGTGCCATCGCACTGGTCGTGGCCCCGCTGGCTCGGAATTACGGCATCGACTACCTCATTGCGGCGGTGATCCTCGGCGGAATTCTGCAGATCGTGCTCAGCGTCCTGGGAGTCGCCAAGTTGATGCGATTCATCCCGCGCAGTGTCATGGTCGGATTCGTCAACGCGCTGGCGATCCTCATCTTCTCCTCGCAGATCCCGTACCTGATCGGTGTGCCGTGGTTGGTCTACCCGATGGTCGCCGCGGGCCTGGCCATCATGTTCTTCCTACCCAAGCTCACCACCATCGTGCCGGCACCACTGATCGCGATCGTGATACTGACCGGCGTCACACTCGTCTTCGCGCTGGCCGTGCCGGATGTGGGTGACGAAGGAGAACTGCCGTCCTCGCTGCCGTCGTTCCTGATCCCGAATGTGCCGTTCACGTTCGACACGCTGAGCATCATCGCCCCGTTCGCACTCGCCATCGCCCTGGTCGGCCTGCTCGAGTCGCTGATGACAGCCAAGCTCGTCGACGACATCACCGACTCGCACTCGAACAAGACCCGCGAGGGTTGGGGGCAGGGTGTGGCGAATCTGGTCACAGGGTTCACCGGCGGCATGGGCGGCTGCGCGATGATCGGCCAGACCATGATCAACGTCAAGGTCTCCGGTGCTCGCACTCGTATCTCGACGTTTCTCGCCGGTGTCTTCCTGCTGATCCTGGTGGTCGGTCTCGGCGATATCGTCGCGCTGATCCCGATGGCCGCGTTGGTCGCGGTGATGATCATGGTCTCGATCGGAACTTTCGACTGGCACAGTGTCAACCCGAAGACGTTGCGCCGCATGCCCAAGAGCGAGACCCTCGTCATGGTCGCCACCGTCGCGGTCACCGTCGTCACCCACAACCTCGCGTACGGCGTCGTCGTCGGAGTGATCACTGCAATGGTGCTGTTCGCTCGCAGGGTCGCCCATCTGACCGAGGTGGTCGACGTGGCACATCCCGACGAGGACACCCGCGTCTACGCGGTGAAGGGCGAGTTGTTCTTCGCGTCGAGCAACGATCTGATCTATCAGTTCGACTACGTCGGAGATCCGAAGAACGTCGTCATCGACATGTCCGAGTCGCACATCTGGGACGCATCGACAGTGGCGACCCTCGACGCCATCACCACCAAGTACGCGGCCAAAGGAAAGACCGTGGAGATCGTCGGCTTGAACGCGCCGTCGACCGAGCGGCACGATCGTCTCAGTGGAAACCTGGGCGGCGAGCACTGACTAGGGTGGTTGGGCGGGCGAGGAGAGGCGGCACATGGCAGACGACGGCGTACACATGCAGATCGGGCAGGTAGCTCAGAAAACCGAGCTGTCCATCCGCACCGTCCGTCACTACGACGACGTAGGCCTGGTCACGCCCTCTGCCCGCTCCGCAGGTGGATTTCGGTTGTACACCGAGACCGACGTCGAACGCCTGCTCGTCATTCGCCGGATGAAGCCACTCGACTTCACGTTGGCCGAGATTAAACAGCTACTGGAATCCCTCGACATCCTGGGTGACGAGAACGCGGCCGACGATGCTCGATCGTCGGCCGCGGCGTTCGTTCGCGAGTGCCACACCAAGGCCGAGGACAGCTGCCGCACGTTGCGGCGGCAGCTCGCCTACGCCGAGGAGCTGACCGAGGTGTTGTCGACTCGGGGTGCAGCGGCGCAGATCTAGCCGTCGACGACAACCGGGACGATGAGGGGCTGACGTCCCAGGGTTTGCTTGGCCCACCGGGCCGATTCCTGGACGATGCGCTTCTCGATGTGCTCTCGCGAGGCAACGTTGACGTCGCTCTCGCGGGTCAGAGTCTTACCGATCGCCGTGGCCAACGAGTCGAAAGCGTTGGCCTCGTGCGCGAATCCGCGTCCGATGAAGTCGACGTCGTCGACCAGCAGGCCAGTGTCGGGATCGACGATCGCGATGACGGTCAGTACGCCCTCGTTCGCCAGCAAGCGACGCTCGGCCAGCGAATCCTCGGTAACCCCACCGACGGCACTGCCGTCGACGTAGATCAGCTCGATAGGAACGCTTCCGGTGATCTGCGCGACACCGTCGAACAGGTCGATGACGCTTCCGTTCTCGGCGATCAGCACGCGATCACGAGGTACGCCGGTCCTGATCGCGAGATCGGCATTGGCGCGCAGGTGTCGCGCCTCACCGTGTACGGGAAGCACATTGGCGGGTTCGAGAATGTTGTAGCAGTAGACGAGCTCGCCTGCGCTGGCGTGGCCGGAGACGTGCACCTTGGCATTTCCCTTGTGCACCACGCGTGCACCCTTCTCGACGAGACCGTTGATGACGCGGTAGATCGCGTTCTCGTTTCCGGGTATCAGGCTGCTGGCCATCAGCACGGTGTCGCCGTCGCCCACCTTGATCTGGTGTTCGCCCGAGGCCATCCGCGACAGTGCGGCGAGGGGCTCGCCCTGCGAACCGGTGCAGATCAGCGTGATCTTGTTCGCCGGAAGCCTGTTGAGCTTCGGTAGGTCCACGACGAGCCCGTCGGGTACATCGAGGTAACTCAGATCGGTCGCAATCTTCATGTTGCGCACCATCGATCGCCCCACGAACGCAACCTTGCGGCCCTGCGCATGCGCGGCGTCGAGTACCTGCTGGATTCGGTGTACGTGACTGGCGAAGCTCGAGACGATCACGCGCCCCGTTGTTTCGCGGAACACCTTCTCGATGGCCGGGACCAGATCGCGCTCCGAGACCATGAACCCGGGAACTTCGGCATTGGTCGAGTCGACGAGGAGGAGATCGAGCCCTTCCTCTCCGAGGCGGGCGAAGCTACGGAGGTCGGTGATCCGACCGTCGAGCGGAAACTGATCCATCTTGAAGTCGCCGGTGTGCAGCACCAGGCCGGCGTCGGTACGGATGGCGATGGCGAGACCGTCGGGGATCGAATGGTTGACGGCGATGAACTCGAGCTCGAACGGGCCTTCCTGACGCGTTTGCCCTGCTTCGACCTCGATCAGCGTCGTCGAGACCTTGAACTCGTCGAATTTGGCAGCCAGGAAGTGCAGCGTCAGCCGCGACGAGATGACGGGGATGTCGCCCCGCTCGCGCAGCAGGTAGGGGACGCCGCCGATGTGGTCTTCGTGTCCGTGGGTGAGGACGATCGCGACGACGTCATCGAGACGATCGCGGATGCAACTCCAGTCGGGGAGGATGACGTCGACGCCGGGCTGGTGCTCTTCGGGGAACAGGACGCCGCAGTCGACGATGAGCAGTTTTCCGTCGTATTCGAACACGGTCATGTTCCGGCCGATCTCGCCGAGACCGCCGGTTGCGATCACTCGAAGGTGCCCGGCCTGGAGTGCGGAAGAGGCTCGCTTTCTCGGAGCGGCGGGGGATTTCCGGTTACGTGGTGATCGCGACATGCGTCCAACGCTACGGGGGCCCCTCGACCTGGCGTCGACCCCGGTCCTAAGATCGCGACGCCATTGCGGAATCACGCATCATCACTTTAAAGTGATGACACGCGTCATCGGATTGCGTCTCGTGCGAGAGGGGTTCGTCAGCATGCATGTTCACAGTGTGGTCATCATCGGCAGCGGCTTCGGTGGCCAGTGCGCCGCCAAGGCCTTGCTCGATCGCGGGATCGACGACTTCGTCATTCTCGAGAGGCGTCCTTTCCTCGGCGGCACCTGGAAGCAGAATCGCTACCCGGGCGCAGCCGTCGACGTGCAGAGTCCGCTGTACTCGATCGCGTCGGAGCCCTTCGAGTGGTCGCGCATGTTCGCCGAACGCGAGGAGCTGGAGCGGTACACCGACCACGTGCTCGAATCGAACGGTCTGCCGGCTCGTACGCATGTCGACACCGACGTCCGGAAGATCGAGTGGGCGGGCGATCACTGGTCGATCTCCACCTCACGCGGCGATTACGCGGCGAAGTTCGTCGTCAACGCGTCGGGACCACTCAGTACACCCGTCGTACCGCCGTTCCCCGGACGGGAGAAGTTCCAGGGCACCCAGTTCCACACCAACGACTGGCACACCGAGTACGACCACGCGGGCAAGCGCGTCGCGATCGTCGGTAGTGGTGCCAGCGCCGCGCAGGTGATTCCCGCGATCCAACCCGATGTAGCGCAGCTGCACGTCTTCCAGCGCACCCCGCACTGGGTGATGCCACGTCACGATCGCGAATTCACGCCGTTGCAGCGCAGGCTGCTGAAGTTGGAACCGATCCGCAGGCTGGTCCGCGCGGGGATCTACTGGAGTCTCGAAACTCGCATCCTCGGCTTCAAGTACTCACGGACGATGTTGAAGGCGGTGGCACAGCGAACTGCGGTGAAACACATCGAGTCTCAGATTCCGGATTCCGAGCTTCGAGCGAAGGTCACCCCGGACTACGTCATCGGGTGCAAGCGGGTTCTGCTGTCCAACACGCTCTATCCCGCGCTGGGGCGGGCGAACGTCACTCTGCACGACAAGAACGACGGCATCTCGGAGATCACCGAAACCGGAATCGTCACCACCACCGGCGAACACGTCGATGTCGATCTGCTGGTGTGGTCCACCGGTTACGACGCAACCGACGGCGTCATCTCGTACCCGGTCATCGGCCGCGACGGCCGGGCCCTGTCCGACGTCTGGGATCCCTACCCGCGCGCCTACCTCGGCACCACGATTCCCGGCTTTCCCAACCTGTTCGTCGTCACCGGACCGAACACGGGCATCGGGCACACTTCCGCGATCTTCCTCATCGAGGCGCAGATGGAATACATCGTGCGGGCCATCGACGCCGTCCGACAGGTGGGTGCGACCGCCATCGAGGTCACCGCTGCCGCGGAGCAGGAGTACACCGACACAATTCATCGCGAGATGGAAGGCACCGTCTGGAAGGACGGCGGCTGCCACAGCTGGTACCAATCCAAATCCGGGCACGTGGTCGCCATGTTCCCGGGATTCAGCTTCACGTTCCGCCGCTGGGCCAAGCGTTTTCGACCGGAAGCCCATCACATCCACCGGTCGTCCACCGAGGTGACGACGAAAGACGAGGTCTCGGCATGAGCAAGCACACCGGACAGGTAGCGCTGATCACCGGAGCGGCAGGCGGCATCGGTTCCGCCGTGGCGACCGCACTGCATCGACGCGGTGCCTCGATCGTTCTGGTCGACATGGAGTCGACCGATCTCGAGTCGGTGGCGGCGAAGCTGGGCAACCAACGCGTGGCAATCGCCTATGCCGACGTCACCGTGCGGGAGCAGCTCGACGCGGCCGTCGCGACCGCGATCGACACCTTCGGCAAGCTCGACGTGGTGATGGCAAACGCCGGAATCTCCAGCGGTGCCAGGGCATCGACCGTTCGGTCGATAGAGGACGGAGTGTTCGAGCGGGTGATCGGCGTCAACCTGATCGGCGTGTGGAACACGGTGCGTGCCGCCCTTCCTCACATCGTCGAGTCCGGGGGCTACGTGCTGCTCACCTCGTCCACGTACGCGTACCTCAACGGCCTGGCGAATGCGCCGTACGCGGCATCGAAGGCGGCGGTCGAACAGCTCGGTCGTGCTCTGCGTGCGGAACTCGCCGGCACGAAGGCGACAGCGGGGGTGCTGTATCCGGGGTGGGTGGCAACTCCGATCGCCGAGGTCGCGTTCGGCGGCGACGACGTCGCGACGGCCATGACAGCCCGCGCCTTCCCCACGCCGCTGCTCCGCCCGATCACCCCCGACAAGCTCGCCCGCGTGGCCGTTCGAGGTATCGGACGGCGGGCTGCGCGTATCACCGTGCCCGGTCGCTGGATTCCGATCTCGATACTGCGCGGCATCGTCAACCCGATCATGGACGCCGCGATGGAGCGGGACGCCGAATTGATCCGTCTGACTGCCGAACTGGATGCCCGACGCTCATGAGCACGGTGTCCGAAGCGGCCGGCCGCGCCTACGGCGGTGAGAGTGCTTCCGACCGTGACGACCGGCGACGCAGACAACTGCTGGACGCGGGACTGCGCGTCTTCGGCAGCGTAGGGTACCGAGCCGCGACCGTCCGTGGACTGTGCCGCGAGGCAAAGATCGCCGACCGCCACTTCTATCAGTATTTCGACAAGACCGAGGATCTCCTGCTCGCTGTCTACGCAGAATGCATTGCGCGACTGACGGACTCGGTGTCCGAGGCTATGGCAGAGGTGGATCCTGACAGTGGTCTCGGGGCTGTTGCGAAGCAGTTGCTCGAACCGTTCTTTCAGGTTGTCGAAGACCCGCATCTGGCGCGCGTGGTGTGGATGGAGGTGCTCGGTGTCAGCCCTCGTGTCGAGCAGACGTATCTGACGGTGATGCAGCAATTCGGGACACTGCTGCTCGGTTACCTCCGCACGTTCGCGGGCGACGTACCGTCGGGGCCCGATATGGATGTCGACCTGCTTGCGACCGCCGCCATCGGCGGCATCAGCCACACCGCGATGACGTGGTATCAGAACGGATATGTCGCAGAGCGTCGCATCGTCGTGGGCACCATCGCGACCATGCTCACCAATATCGTTGCGCCGCTGACGAACACAGTGTCCGAGAAGCGGGTGAATTAGCGCACCGGAACAGTCCTCTTCAGGAACTCGAGCTGCTCGGCGACGATGACCGGGAACAACGGCTGCACGTACGGGTCGAAATGACCACCCTTGTGGATGTGCACGGTCACGTCGGAGATCTTGCGCGCGACTTTCTCTGCCACCGCCGCTGGAGTGACGGCGTCCTCGGACATGATCTGCATCAGGACCGGGCATGCGATGTCCGACGCGGTCTTGCCCGGCGAGTACAGCCCGATACGTAGAAGAACCCGTGCGGCAACGGTTTCCGGGTAGTCCCCGGCCTTCAGTCCGGACTCGGCGAGGAGCAGGTCGCGCCCGGGCGCGGCGTCGGGAGTGGACATGACCGCGACGTCCCCTGGGGCGCCCACTGATTCGACGTAGCGAGGGGAGCGTCCGAGCAGTGCGCGGATCTGGTCGACCACGGCAGATGGAGCAACTCGAATGGTGCGCCGAAGTCCGGTCGCACGCACGGCAGCCAATCCGTCGACGTGCGGAACCTGTGCGATCACGGCGGCGAAATTCTCACCCGTACCCGCCCGGGTGAGCACGTGCCCGCCGGCGAAGGAGGTACCCCAACCGACGATGCGAGCGGAGTCGATGCCGTCCAGGGTCCGGGCGTACGCGACGGCGTTGGTCCAATCGACGAGCTGCTTACCGATGTCGAGGAGTTGGCGCGGCTGTCCGTCACTGTCGCCGAAATGGCGGTAGTCGAAGACGAGAACCGTGTAGCCGGCACGGGCGAACACCTCGGCGTAGGCATACAGGCGTACTGCGCGCGGGGTGCCGAATCCATGGGCCATGACCACGGCAGGAGCATCGGCCGACGTGCCGGTCGGTCGATACACCGCGACCGCGCAACGAACGCCCTCCGAATCGAACCATTCGTCGGTACGGCGGTATTCGGGCTGGTCGTCGGCGCTCATTCGGTCGTCCTTTTTCGGGTCCTTGATCGGCATTCAAGAAGCTAGCACTCTCTTGAATGCCGATCAAGATCGGATCGTGGAATGCCGCGCAACAGTCGACCCGTCGATCGCGCCGAAAAGCGTTCCGAGATCGTGAACGCGGCTCGGTCGCTGTTCGTCGACGACGGTTACGAGAACACCCCGATGGGGCGGATCGCTGCCGCTGCCGGAGTGACGACCAATACGATCTATTGGTATTTCGGAGACAAGGACGAGCTACTGGTCGGCGTGCTGGACGAGATCCACGCCGATGCGCTGAGTCGGTTCGTTGCCCTCGCCGACACGTCGGTGACCGAGCAGGTTCTCTGGGTCGTGGACGAGCTGGAGAGATATCACCGACTGGTCGACACGGTCCACTCGCGCACCTCGGTGTCTGCCTGTATCGACAAATGGCACAACGACTTCCATGGTCTGTGGGAACAGTGGATCGCCGTCGAACTACGCAACGGCGGGTTCGATGACGCCGACATCGAACCGGCGACCCGCATGATCGTCTTCGTCATCGAGGCCATGCTGACGCACCCACAGGACGAGGCGTCGAAACGGACGATCATCGATCTGCTGTTTCGTAAGGTCGGCGTCTCGAACGGAACGGACAGACTGGGCCCTCACACCTGAGGGTGACGCGAATGCCCTGGTCTTGCGTCAGGTCTGGCCGAATCGATGACGTCGTCCAACACACCTCGCGAGACTTCCAGGCTCCGGATTGCCTCGTCGATTCGTGCGCGCTCGGCTGCCAGCATCTCGGCCAGCTTGTCGGTTGCTGTGGCAGCCGGTCCACCGTCCACATCGCGCATACAAGGCAGGAGTGCGCTCACGGTCTTGCTCGCGATACCCGCCGCGAACAGTTCTTGAATATGCACGACTCGATCGACGGCCCACTCCGAGTAGACGCGCTGTCCGCTGGACGTGCGGTTGGACGCGAGCAGTCCCTGCTGTTCGTAGTACCGCAGCGAGCGCACACTCACACCCGTTCGCACGGCGAGTTCTCCGATTCGCATACGTCGGTTATACCTCGACAGTTGCCTCTGACATCGGTGTCAGGTCCTACGGTGTCGACCATGAACGACAGGACGAGGTCCGTGCCACCGTACGACTACAGCCCGATCGTGGACCGACCACCCATCGAGTGGCCGAACGGTGCGCGTGTGGCGGTGTATATCGGTCTCAACGTAGAACACTTCTTGTTCGACGAGCCGTCGACCAGCATATGGCCCGGCTCCGCGGAGCTGAAGCCCGATGCCCTCAACCATGGATGGCGTGACTACGGTGCCCGTGTCGGAATCTGGCGCACTATCGACAGTTTGGACCGGCACGGGCTCGCGGCAAGCGTATTGCTCAATTCGTCTGTTGTGGAGCAGTATCCGCAGATCGTTGCTGCCGGCCTCGAGCGCGATTGGACCTGGGTCGCGCACGGGCGGACGAATTCGAGACTGCACAACGGTATCGATGTGCAGGACGAGCATCGTGTGTTGAGCGAAATAACCGACAGCATCCGCTCGGCTACAGGGCGCGCGCCGCGTGGCTGGATGGGCCCGGGTCTGACCGAGACTCACCAGACGCCGGAAATTCTGGCCGAGCTCGGATACCGTTACGTTCTCGACTGGACGAACGACGACCAGCCCTATCCGCTCACCGTTCCGGGCATGCTGTCGGTGCCCTATTCCGTCGAACTCAACGACCTGATCGTGTTCGGCAAAGGAATGACCGGACCGGACTTTCTCCAGATGGTCGTCGACGCCTATGAACAGCTGCGCGCCGATTCGGCCACGAGTGGACGCGTCCTGGCCATTGCGTTGCATCCCTTCGTCATCGGACAACCATTTCGGCACAAATACCTCGACCGCGCGCTCGAGTACCTCGCGGCACAACCCGACGCCTGGCTGACGACGAGTGACGACATTGCCGACAAGTACCTGGAGCAGGTTCCGAACGAGTAGCTACGAAACACCGTGAATCGTTGTTGCGCCACGTCCTACCAGCGCGGGCAGGTGTTCTCGAAACTCGGGTCGATGCTCTGCATGTATCCGGTGTCGTCGCGGTCGCGAATACCGCAGTCGAGGTACTGCTGATGCAGCGCCGCCAGCGCATCCTCGTCGATCTCGATGCCCAGACCGGGCCCGCTGGGAACGGGCACTGCGCCGTCGACGAAGTTCAGCACTCCCGGCACGATGACGTCCTCGTGCTTCCACGGCCAGTGCGTGTCGCAGGCGTAGGTCAGGTTCGGTGTTGCTGCGGCAAGGTGAACCATGGCCGCCAGGCTGATGCCGAGGTGGCTGTTCGAGTGCATCGACAGTCCGAGCTCGAAAGTGTCACAGATTCCGGCGAGCAACCTCGAGCGCTGCAGACCACCCCAGTAGTGATGGTCGGACAGCACCACCTGCGCCGAGTCCTTCACCACGGCAGGCTTCAGGTGATCGAAGGCGACGACGCACATGTTGGTCGCCAGTGGCATCTTCGCTTCCCGCGCGACCTCGGCCATCCCGTCGAGTCCCGGTGTCGGATCTTCCAGATACTCCACGATGCCGTCGAGCTCGGAAGCGACGCGGATGGAGGTGTCGACCGTCCACGCGGCGTTGGGGTCGAGTCGAAGCGGCAGCTCGGGGAATACTTCCCGGAGCGCTTTGATTCCGGCTATCTCCTCGTCGGGCGGGAAGACACCACCCTTGACCTTGATGGCCTCGAAGCCGTACTCGTCGATCATCTTTCGCGCCTGCCGTACCAGTCCGGCCGGGTCGACGGCCTCACCCCATTCGTCGGGTTGCCGGCCGGGATGCGCTGCCCACTTGTAGAACAGATACGCACTGAACGGAACCGAGTCGCGGACCTTTCCGCCGAGCAGATCCGACACCGGTCGACCCAGTACTTTGCCCTGAACGTCCAGGCAGGCGATCTCGAACGGGGAGAACACTCGGTCGGTGGTGCTGGCCGTGGTGATCATTCCGGCAACGCCGTCTCCGCCGGTGATCGACAGCGTCCCCAACACGGTGTCGACAGCGTCTCGAATGGCGTTGAGTGCGAACACGTCCAGGCCGGTGATGGCCTGGGCCGCCGCGTCGAGACGAGCCAGATGCGCAGTGTCGGCGTAGGTCTCACCGAGCCCGACGACACCGGCATCGGTGTCGAGCTGAATGATCGCGCGCAGTGCGTAGGGCTGATGCACGCCGACCGTGTTGAGCAACGGCGGGTCGACGAAGGCGATCGGGGTGATTCGAGCGCCGGTGATCAGGACCGGATCTTGCATCAGTGCACCGCGAGCTCATCGGCCAACACGGCCCGGCCGGCGGCGACGATGGCGGTCAGTTCCTCGAGGTGCGGCGCACTGATGTCCACCAGTGGCGGGCGCACGGGGCCTGCCTCGATCCCTTCCATCGTCACGCCCGCCTTGATGAGCGAGACGGCGTAACCGGGGACCTTGTCGCGCAGGCGAACCAGCGGGTGGAAGAACTCGCGAAGCAGTGCGGCAGTGAGCTTGTCGTTACCACTGTCGAGTGACCGGTAGAACGCCAGCGCCAGTTCGGGTGCGAAGGCGAACGTCGCAGAGGAGTACAGCGTGACACCAATTGCGCGGTAGGCCTGCTGCGAGACCTCCGCGGTCGGCAGACCGTTGAAGAACTGGAAGGGCTTGCCCGACGGCTCGAGTGCATCCAGCACCGCGCGGACGATGCGACCGACCTGATCGAGATCGCCTGTGCCGTCCTTGAATCCGACGACGGTCGGCAGCTGGGCAACCTCGACGGCCGAGTCCTCGGTGAAGCGGGCATTGCCGCGGTTGTAGACGATCAACGGCAGATCCGACGCGGCGGCAACGGCCTTGGTGTAGTTGACCAGGCCGGCCTGCGGCATCGTCACCAGGTAGGGCGGGAGCAGCAGGATGCCGTCAGCACCGTTCGACTTCGCGCTCGCCGCGAATGCCTTTGCCTGGGCGACGGATCCGCCTGCACCGGCGTAGACCGGCACGCGACCCGCGACGACGTCGACTGCGGTGCGCACGATCTTGCCGAACTCCTCGGTTTCGAGGGCGTGGAATTCGCCGGTGCCGCAGGCGATGAACACTCCACCGGGTCCCGCGTCGACACCCTTCGCGATATGAGCGGCCAGCAGGTCGTAATCGACTTCACCGGAAGCGGTGAACGGGGTGACGGGGAAGAACAGGACTCCGTCGAGCATGGGGATCTCCTCGAGAATTGGGTGGGGTGTGTCAGTCTTGGGTGAGCTGGCCGTCGATGCGGCGGAAGATCCCGTCGGGATTACCGTCGGCAATTGCGCTGGGCAGCAGGGAAGTCGGCACGTCCTGGTAGGAAACAGGACGCAGGAAGCGTTCGATGGCGAGCGATCCGACCGATGTCGTGCGCGAGTTGGAGGTGGCGGGGAAGGGGCCGCCGTGCACCATCGCGTGGCCGACCTCGACGCCGGTGGGCCATCCGTCGAACAGGATGCGCCCGGCCTTGAGTTCGAGAACCGAGAGGAGCTTTCCTGCATCGGCGTGATCGGACTCGTCGGCGTGGACGGTGGCGGTCAGCTGGCCTTCGAGCAGCGCGGCGACGTCTCGAACCTGCTGTGCATCGGTGCAGCGAACGATGAGACTCGAGGCGCCGAACACCTCGGCCTGCGCTGCCTCGGAGGTGAGGAACGTATCGGCATCGGTATCGAACAATGCTGCGCGGCAGGCATTCGGAGCGTCCGTTTCGGTACCGCGGGCGATCTCGGTGACCGAATCGGACAGCGTGGCGACACCGTCAGCGAAGCTCGACGCGATGTTCGGGGTCAGCATCGTGGTGGGCGTGGACTGCTGCACGGCTGCGGTGGCTGCCTCGGTGAACGACTGCAAGCCCGGGCCGTCGACGGCGATCACGAGACCGGGGTTGGTGCAGAACTGGCCCGAGCCCATCGTCAGCGATGCGACGAAGGCGCGGCCGAGTTCGGCCCCGCGGGAGGCGAGTGCGCCGTCCATGACGAACACGGGGTTGATGGAACTCATCTCCGCGTACACCGGGATCGGCTCACGACGACCGGCTGCTGCGGCGACGAGAGCCGTTCCACCCGAACGTGATCCGGTGAATCCGACGGCCTTGATGCGTGGGTCGGTCACCAGAGCGGTACCGAGTCCGCGGCCGGAGCCGAACAGTAGTGAGAATGTGCCCGAGGGCATTCCGGTGGAGGACACCGCGTCGGCGATCGCTCGACCGACCAGCTCGGACGTTCCGGGATGGGCATCGTGTGCCTTGACCACTACGGGGCATCCGGCTGCGAGGGCGGAGGCGGTGTCGCCGCCGGCGACGGAGAAGGCGAGCGGGAAGTTGCTGGCTCCGAACACTGCAACCGGGCCCAACGGAATCTGCCGTTGGCGGATGTCGGCGCGGGGGAGTGGCGTGCGCTCGGGCAGGGCCGGATCGATGCGGGCACCGTTCCAACTACCCTCGCGCAGAACCGAAGCGAACAGGCGGAGCTGCCCGGTGGTGCGGCCGACCTCGCCGGTGATGCGGGCCACGGGAAGTCCGGACTCGGCGACGGTGCGCTCGATCAACGTGTCGCCGAGAGCTGCGATGTTGTCGGCGATGGTCTCGAGGAACTGAGCTCGGGTCTCCGAGGAGGTGGCACGGTAGTCGGCGAATGCTTCGGCCGCTGCGGCACAGGCCTTCTCGACGTCGGCGCTGTCTCCGTGCCCGTAGGCGGGTTCGAGGTTCGCGCCGGTACTGGGGTCGATTCCGTGAATCTGCGTGCCGCCACCGAAGACCGGGACGCCGGCGATGATCATCCGTCCGGTGAGGTGGGTGGACTGTGTCGTCGACGCTGTCATGGGGTGACTCCTAGGGCTGTGGTGCGATACGTGCGCTGACGCCAGGGCGTGACCTGGCTCATAGGTCACCACGCTAGAAGGCCGTTCGATACATGTCCAAGTCTAAAAAAGTCGTATTTGATTCAGTCTCGGTATCGATCTCGCTGCCAGGCACGATGAGCGCCGAATGCAGTGGCCGATACCTCTACTGCATCGGTCGATGCGTAGATGGTCTTGGACATGCATCGATCTGCGGCCCTACTGTCTCATGTGAGCAGAGTCACCAGAAGTATGCGAGAAAGGTCGGACATGAACGTCCACACCAGCACCCCCGTCGTCACCGATATGAGCGTCATACCCATCGCGGGTCACGACGACATGCTGCTCAATCTCAGCGGTGCGCATGCACCGTACTTCACTCGCAATCTGGTGGTGCTCACCGACTCGGACGGGCGCACCGGCGTCGGCGAAGTGCCGGGCGGAGAGGCGATTCGGCAGACTATCGAGGATGCGCGCGTGCTCGTGCAGGGCCAGGGAATCGGTCGTTACAACGCGATTCTCGCCGAGATGCGCCGCGCGTTCGCGGATCGTGATGCCGGTGGCCGAGGAGCGCAGACCTTCGATCTGCGGATCGCGATACACGCTGTGACCGCGGTGGAATCGGCATTGTTGGATCTGCTCGGCCAGCACCTCGGCGTCAGCGTCGCCGCACTGTTGGGGGACGGGCAGCAGCGCGAGAAGGTTCAGGCTCTGGGCTACCTGTTCTTCGTCGCCGATCGGACCAAGACCGACCTCGCCTACCGCAGTGCAGACGACGAAGCCGCTGGGGCCGATGACTGGATGCGTATCAGGCACGAGGAGGCCATGGATCCCGAGTCGATCGTGCGCCTCGCCGAGGCCGCGCAGGCCCGATACGGGTTTCAAGACTTCAAGCTCAAGGGTGGTGCGCTTCCCGCGGCCGAGGAGGCTGCCGCGGTGCGCGCGCTGGCCGAGCGATTCCCTGAGGCTCGAATCACGTTGGATCCCAACGGTGGCTGGCTCCTGAAGGATGCGATCGACACCTGCCGCGGCCTTCTCGATGTGCTGGCCTATGCCGAGGACCCCGTCGGACCTGAGGGTGGATTCTCGGGCCGCGAAGTGATGACCGAATTCAAGCGCGCCACCGGATTGCAGACCGCGACCAACATGATCGCCACCGACTGGCGCGAGATGGGCCACACCATCCGATCCGGTGCGGTGGACATCCCGCTGGCCGACCCACACTTCTGGACGATGGCCGGCTCGTTGCGCGTGGCTCAGCTGTGCGATGCGTGGGGCCTGACGTGGGGTTCGCACTCCAACAACCACTTCGACGTCTCGCTGGCCATGTTCACCCACGTCGCCGCAGCGGCGCCCGGGACGATCACCGCCATCGACACGCACTGGATCTGGCAGGACGGCCAGCGAGTCACCAAGGATCCCTTCACGATCGAGGACGGGTACCTCACCGTGCCCGACAAGCCCGGCCTTGGCGTCGAACTCGATTTCGAGCAGATCGACGCGGCACATGAGCTGTACCTGAAGGAGGGCCTCGGTGCCCGCGACGACGCCATCGGCATGCAGTATCTGATCGAGGGTTGGACCTTCGATAGCAAGCGACCGGCTCTGGTGCGCTAGTGAAGGTCGTCGTCGGCGATCGGAATGTGCTGCCCCATCGGGAGCAGTTCGAGGCGGGGCTGCCCGCCGACACCGAGGTGATCTGGTGCGTTCCGTTCGACGAGAGTCGGGTCATCGGCGAACTTGCCGATGCAGACGTGTACGTCGGCGGCAAGTTCAGTGCGGCCATGGGTGCCGCAGCGCCGAACTTGCGTATGGTGCACGTCGCGGGTGCCGGAACGGACAACGTCGACCGCTCCGGATTGGGCCCCGATGTGCAGGTGTGCAACACCTTTCATCACGAGCAGTCGATCGCGGAATATGTCGTGGCTGCGACCGTGATGCTGCGCCGTAAGTTTCTGGAACAGGATCGTGCACTCCGCTCCGGAGTGTTCGCCACGTCGGTCTACGACCCGAGCATTGCGCAACCGTTGTCGCTGAGCGGTGCCCGCATCGGATTCGTCGGCTTCGGGCACATCGGCAGGCGAACGTGGCAGCTGTTTCGGGCATACGGCGCCGTGGGTGCTGCGGTCACCGGAAGCGGACGGGCTCCGGATGACGGGCTCGAATGGGCATCGGATACGCAGGATTTGACGAGGCTGGTCGACTTCGCGGATGTTCTCGTGGTCTCCGCACCGCTGAACGAGCACACCCGCGGCGTGATCGGTGCCGAGGAGCTGAGCAGGCTCGGCACCGATGGGGTACTCATCAATGTCGGTCGTGGGCCGTTGGTGCAGGAGCAGCCGCTGTTCAACGCGTTGTCTCGCAACGAGATTGCCGCGGCCGCGATCGATGTCTGGTACCGCTACCCCGGGCCGGATGGCGTGGGAGAGCCGAGTGTGTTGCCGTTTCGCGATCTCGACAATGTGCTGATGACTCCGCACTCGTCCGGCGTCACGCATCACACGTTCGTGGGCAGGGTTGCCGATTTTGCATCCAACATCGATGCACTGGCGGCATCGATCAGCCGGTAAATGGTGTTGGACGTGCATCGCTGCTCGAAATAGGCTGTGAAGCAACGTAATCGACGATCTCAGGAGTCACAGATGACCATCGACACTGACAAACCGACCAGCGGACTCACTGCCCCGAACGCGGCGATCACGGCGCTGGCCCCCGGGGCGGCGAGCATCGACCGCATCGCCGAGGTGACGCTGTCCTCGATCGTGCTACCCCTGAAGAATCCGATCAGCGACGCCAAAGTACTCACCGGCCGGCAGAAGGCGATGACCGAGGTGGTGTTCCTGTTCGCTGAAATTCGCACCGAACAGGGCCATGAGGGAATCGGTTTCGGGTATTCCAAGCGTGCGGGCGGGCCTGCTCAGTTCGCGCATGCCCAGGAGATCGCCCCGGTACTCATCGGCGAGGACCCGAACGACATCGGCAAGATCTGGACCAAGCTGGTGTGGGCCGGAGCCTCGGTGGGCCGCAGTGGTGTTGCTACGCAGGCGATTGCCGCGATCGACATCGCACTGTGGGATCTCAAAGCCAAGCGCGCCGGGTTGCCGCTGGCCAAGCTGATCGGCTCGGCGCGTGATTCGGTGCAGACGTACAACACCTCCGGCGGGTTTCTGCACACGCCGATCGAGGAGGTCATCGAGAACGCTGCCATGTCGCTGGCGAACGGCATCGGGGGTATCAAACTGAAGGTAGGACAGCCGGATTGGCGTACCGACATCGCTCGTGTCACCGCGGTACGTGAATTCCTAGGCGACGATGTCCCATTGATGGTCGATGCCAATCAGCAGTGGGATCGACCGACGGCGCAGCGGATGGGCCGAATCCTGGAGCAGTTCGATCTCGTCTGGATAGAGGAGCCGCTCGACGCCTACGACGCGGAGGGGCACGCCCAGCTCGCTCGCAGCCTCGACACCTCCATCGCGACGGGGGAAATGCTGGCCAGCGTCGGCGAGCACGTCCGCCTCATCGAGGCCGGTTCGGTGGACATACTGCAGCCCGACGCTCCGCGCATCGGCGGAATCACCCAGTTCCTGAAATTGGCGACGCTGGCCGAGCACCACAATCTGCAGCTCGCCCCGCACTTCGCCATGGAGATCCACCTGCACCTTGCGGCGGTGTATCCACTGCAGACATGGGTGGAGCACTTCGACTGGCTGGACCCGTTGTTCGACGAGCATCTCGAGACCCGGGACGGACGCATGCATCTGTCTGCGCGCCCGGGATTGGGCTTCACATTGAGTGAGCAGGGTCGTGCGTGGACCGTCGCGAAGGCAGTAGTGCGCTGACGCGTGGAGCGCTGACGCGCAGGTGAGCGGAACCTCGTAGCCCACCACGAGCTTCCGCTCACGTGCCGCGAAGCGGCTCTACCGCACTCCCTCGGCCCGAAGCTCTCGGGCCCAGGCGGCGGCGTGGTCGGTGAGCACCCCGGCGATTCGTTCGAGTTCGCCCGGGTACGAGGCGACTTCCGCGGGCATCGAGACGCTGAGCGCATCGGTGGCCGGGATCCGATAGGGCACGACGGTCGCTATGCAGACCACGCCGGCGGTGCCCTGCTCCTGCTCCAACGACCACCCTCGTCTGCGAACCTGCGCGAGTTCGGCGATGAGGGCATCACGATCGACGATGGTGTTCTCGGTGTACCGCTCGAGTTTCTTCGGCAGCAGCTGTGTCACCTCGTCGGTCGTCAGCTCGGCGAGCAATGCCTGACCGAGAGCGGTGACGTGGCACGGCAGCTTGCGTCCCACGCGGTGCATGCGCCGTACCTCGAGCTTGGAGCCGCGGCTGGCAAGGTATATGACGCAGTCCTCGTCACGTCGGGCGAAGTGGACAGTGTGCCGGACGTCCGAGCGCAGCGTTTCCAGCACTGCCGCCGCTCGACCGACGACGGAGTCCTTGTCGAGGTAGGACGTGCCGGTGAGCAGGGCGTGTGTGCCGATGCCGTACCGCGAACCGGACTCGTCGGCCTCGATCCAGCGCAGGTCCTTGAGCGTCCTCAGCAAGGCGTGCAGACTCGATCGGGGATACCCGCACGCCTCCTGCAGTTCGCCGAGGCTCATGCGCGTGGGGGACGCCGCCAGGGTCTCGAGGATGTGGATCGTGCGTTCGGCCGACTTCACCGGCTGACTATCCGGCGCAGCTGTGGCCGTAACATCGTTCACCATGGAGACAGTGTCCCTCATGATGAACGATGCTTCATACGCGGACACGGATGTTGTCGACGGACACTAGTACTCGGCGATCAGATTGTTCGCGATGTACTCCAGGTCGATGTCCTCGCCCAGGCCCGGTCGCGATGGCATCCGCACCATCCCGTCCGCGTCTATCGGATCGACGATGGACTTCAGGTGCGGCGGAACCCAGTCGTAGTCGACCAGTGGATGCAGCAGGCCACGTTCGTACCACTGGATGTTCGGAGCGCCGCCTACCAGTGCGAGATTGGGGGCACCGTTGCCGTGGATCTCGCACTCGAGCCCAAAGCCGTCGGCCATGTGCACGGTCTTCAATGCAGGCGTGATGCCGCCACCGTTCATCGCACCGACGCGCAGGATGTCGCACGCCTCGTCGGCGATCCAATCCGCCCGCGAGCGATGCCGGCCGGGAGTGGTCTCCGGACCGATTACGGGAGTATCGAGCTGATCGGCCAGCCACTTGTACGAGCGCATCGAAAACTCGTCCATCGGTTCCTCGAACCAGTCGAACTTCAGAGCGTCGAGTTCCCGGCCGAGCTTGAGTGCATCGGTACGTGAGTACCAGTGGTAGCCATCGAGCATCAACGAAAACCCGGGTCCGACGGCATCTCGCACCGCCGCGCAGGCCTCGATGTCTCGTGTGAGGCTCGGTGCCCCTTCGAGCGGGGGCATCCACGTGTGCAGTTTGATTCCCTGGTAGCCCTGATTTTTCAGCGCCACAGCGAAGTTCGCATACTCCTGTGGACTGGACAGTCCGCCCTCGATGGTGTCTCCACACATGGTGCTCGCGTAGGCCTTGACCTCGTTGCGGGCCCCGCCGAGCAGCTTCCACACCGGGGTGTCGAACCGGTTACCCGCCAGATCCCACAGCGCCTGATCGAGGTAGCTGCAGGTGTGTTCGGGCAGTTCGACGGCTCTGGTGCGCTGTCGGATCGCGAACTTGCGGTCCATCTCCTCGCGGTGCAACGGGTCGGTACCGATCATGACCGGCCGGAAGTGTTGCTCCACTTGGTCTTCGCGCAGGTAGTTGGTCTTGCCGAGGACGTAGCCGCTGACGCCGTCGGAATCGGTGATGCGCAACAGTGCCTGGGTGGTCGGGACGGACGGCCCCGGGTGTCGATGCCCGTAGGAATCGACGGCGGTGCGAGCCTCGGTCTTGAAGACCTGGACGGCAACCTCGGTGATGACGCTTGACATGGCGATGAGTCCCCTATTTACCCTGTCGGGCATCGTATTTGGCCTTGGAGCGGTCGAGCTTCTCGGCGAAGTCGTCGGCGAAGTCCTGAGCGCTGAGCTGCCCGATGAGGACCTTCTGCCACTGGCCCAGCATCTGAACCTGGACGATCTTGCCGAAATCCGGCAGGTAGTCCGGTGGGGTGACCAGCACCGTCTCCGGATCGTCGAGGGCGGCCTGAGCAGCTTGCACCGACGGCATCGCCTGGAAGGCGGGAGCGGAGCGAGCGGCGGCGTTGACCGGAATCTGCCCCACGTTCTCGTTCCAGTAGGCCTGCGATTCCGAGGAGGTCATGAACTCGAGGAACTTCCAGGCCGCAGCCTGATGCTTGCTGCTCTTGAACACCGTGTAGGACGGGAACGGGTCCGTCATCACCGTACGGACGCCGTTGTCCGCGCGAGGCAGTGCGACGGCACCGACGTTGTCGCCGAGGGCCTTGCGGTGATTGCTCAACGATCCGAGGTTGTGCTGCATCATCGCCACCGAGCCACCACCGAAGCTGGCGACCATCTGCGGGAAACCGTTGTTGACGTCGGCGGTGGGGGTGTCCACGTCGTACAGGGCGGCGAAACGTTCGATGGCCTGCACCATCTCGGGTCGGTTGACGGTGGATTCGCTGCCGTCGAAGAAGTTGTCGATGCCGGTGGTGGCGAACATGTGCTGCAGCAACGGGTAGATCGAACCGGCACCGCCTCGGATGGTGAACCCGTAGCGGCCCTCGGACTTGTCGGTCAGTTCGTCTGCGGCGTCGTAGAATTCGTCCCATGTGTCCGGGGGCTCGATGCCGGCCTCCTCGAACCAGTCGGCTCGATACCACAACGTTGCGTTGTTGCTGGTGAACGGCAGGCCGTACAGGTTTTCACCGCCACCGGACTCCATCGCCGACTCGATGATCTTCGGGTCGTACTCGTCCTTCTGTGGCGAGGACGCCACGAAATCGTCGAGCGGAATGACGGCATCCTGCGCGACGAGGGGCGCCAGATACGCGGTGGACACGATCCCCAGATCGGGAGCCGACCCACCGGCGAGAGCCGTCTGATACTTCTGCTGGGCACTGTCCGAGGGAAGCCCGACGTACTGGATGTCGATGCCGGGATTGACATCCTCGAAACGTCGAATCAGTTCCTCGTACAACGGGGTTCGATCCGGTCCGGCATTGTTGTCCCAGAAAGTGAGGGTGCCGCTGTTCGGATCTCCGAGTTCACCGTCGGGCAGTGCGGTCTCGGAACTGCAGGATGCCAGTACCAGCGTCGCGACCGCGCCGACGAGGGTCGTGCGCAGCAGGGTGCGTCGATTCATGTCGATTCTCTTTCCGTACGTCATGATCAGCCCTTGACCGCGCCGGCGCTGAGGCCCTGGACGAGGTACTTCTGGATGACGGCAAACACAGCGACCACCGGTACCGCGGCAATCAGTCCGCCGGCCGCGAGGACGCCGAAGTCGACGTTGTAGGAACCGATCGTGTAGCTCAATCCGACTGGGAGGGTGAACTTGTCTTGGCTGCTGATGAACATCAGGCCGAACAGGAAGTTGTTCCAACTGCCGATGAACGCGAAGGAACCGACGGCGATCAGGCCGGGTCGCAGCAGCGGCAGCATGATGATGCGGAAGGCTTTCAGGCGTGAGCAGCCGTCGACCATCGCGGCTTCCTCGAGTTCCACGGGAATCTGAGAGATGAAGCCGGCCATCAACATTGCCGCCAGGGGCAGTTGGAAAACAGTGTCGGCGACGATGAGGCCGAACAGGTTGTTCACCAGTCCCATCTCGCGGAACACCTGGAACAGCGGGATGAGCAGCATTGCGCCGGGCACGAACTGGCTGCACAGCAGGGCCATCACCAAGGGGATCTTGGCGCGGAACTTGAAGCGTGCCAATGCATAGCCGGTCGCCAGTGCGACGAAGGTGGTCAGCACGAGAGACAGGCCTGCCACGATGAGGCTGTTCTTGAAGAAGAAGCTGAAACCGAGGGTGTTCCAGACGGTGTCGAAATGGTCGAGCGTGATGGGCCAGGGGAGCATCGAATTGGAACCGGCGGGTCGGAATGCGAAGACGATCATCCAGTAGAACGGGACGAGGGTGAAGAGCAAGTAGACGGCCAACGGGAGTCCGACACTGAATATGCGGGGCTTGGTGCGATGCACGCGCACCTTGTCGGAGTGGTCCTGCGGCGGTGTGGCCACGACGGGACGGTCTGCAGTAGTGGTCATGTGCGTCAGGCCTTATCGCTGTTGAATTTGCTGAGGCGCAAGTAGAGGATCGAGCAGAAGAGCAGGATGACGAACGCGACGGTGGTCAGAGCCGATCCGTATCCGAAGTCCTGTGCAGTGGTCGCGAGCTGAGAGACGTAGAGCGGCAACGTGGTTGTCACGTCGGCCGGTCCGCCCGCGGTGAGGGTGTAGAGAAGGTCGACGTTGTTGAATTCCCACACGCCGCGCAGCAGAGTCGACAGGATGATCACGGCCTTCAGATGCGGCAGTGTCACGAAGCGGAAGCGCTGCCAGCGGTTCGCACCGTCCACGTTGGCTGCCTCGTAGAGGTCTTTGGGTGCACTTTGCAGTTCGGCGAGGATGAGAATGGCGAAGAACGGAACGCCGCGCCAGAGCTCGGCAACGCTGGTGGCCCAGAACGCAGTATCGGGATCGGCGATCGGTGCGGCGGTGCCGTCGCCGATGCCCATGTTGCCGAGCAGTTTGAACAATCCGGTCGACGGGTTGTAGATCAGCAGCCAGATGCCGGTGGTGAGGACACCCGAGACGGCCCACGGAGAGAACACCAGAGCTCGGGCCAGGCCGCGTCCACGGAAGACCTCGTTGACCAGCAGGGCCAGTCCGAGGCCGAGGATCAGCTGGAAGACGACCTGTACCCCGACCCACTTGGCGGTGACGAGCAGGCTGTTCCAGAACAGGTCGTCGGCAAACATCAGCTTGAAGTTCTCCAGGCCGGCGAAGCCGTTGTCCCACGGCGTCGTCGGGTTGTAGAACTGCAGGCTGTAGTAGAAGACGCTGCCGACCGGGTAGAAGATGAACACGGCGAGCAGGATGACTACCGGTGCGATCAGAATGTACGGGGCCGAGATGCGGCGCTTGCGTTTCGGCCGAACGGGAGGTGCGGACGCGCTGTGCGCGCGGGTGCCTCCCGATCGGGGTGGTGTGGTGGTGACCATGGGGACGCTCCGAAGCGTTCGGGGCCGGATCGGGGAGCCGGCGAATGGGTCTTGCGGTTCTTCCGGCTCCGATGAGCCGGGCGGTGGAAAGTCTGTGCCATTCACATATATGAACTACCGTCTTCTATGTGAATTTCTGAACCAACTATGACGGCAGTCACAAGCGCTGTCAAGCATGACCGGTCACACGTGCAGGCTCAGCCAGCTCGCGGAAGCATCCTGCATCGCCCGGGTGAAGCGGTGTGGCTCCGAAAACCACTCAGTGGACAGTGTTTTCGAAGATCCGTAGTCGCGACGCAACGATGCCTCGGCGTCGCGCATTCCGGCTGAGCCGAAATGCGAGTCCTGCTCGGCGAATTGGATCAGTAGTGGGGTCGGAGCGGCGGAGCCGGCAATCTCCGGCCAGTCGCATACTGCGGGCAGGCCGGGGGTGATCATCAGCCAGCTGGTGTCGTCCGCATGCCCGTCGGCGATGTCGGCGTACGTACTCATCGAGGCGGTGATCACCCCGGCGCGGAGTCGGTCGCTGCAGGCCAACAAGTGCGCCACGCGGGCTCCGCCTCCGGAGAATCCTGCCGTGGCGATGCGATCGGCGTCCACCTCGGCGCAGTCGCGCAGTACGTGCAGCGCCGTCAGATCCTCGGTCAGTATCCGTCCCGCCAGCGAAGTACCGCGCAGCGCAGCCGCTTTCGCCAGACCGTGCTCGTGCTCGCGGGCGGCGGCCTCGTATTGCTGCAGTCCCTCCAGGTGCGCAGCGGCCCGGTGGGCCCGCTCGGGAAGCTGCTCCCACGGCACCTGTCGGGAGCCCCACGGGAACACGTCGTGAATCAGCACCGCGAAACCTGCTGCCACCAGCCGTGCCGCGGGCGGACTGCCGTCGTAGCCGTGCTCGCGCAGCGCGGCGATGCCGGGAGCGATGCCATTCGGACCGTCGGCCACCTTCTCCTTTCCGTAGAACTTCATCCCGTCGTGGCCGTGCATGAACAGGATCGCCGGCAGTGGGTGCTCTGCTTCCGGAGGCGTCAGCAGCCACGCGGACGTGTCGTTCCAGGTCAGTTCCACTCCGCGGACGCCGTCGCGTATCCACGTGCGACCGCGTGTCACCTGCCGGGGCGGTGGGGTGTCGACGACTCCGAGGGCCTTCCCGATTGCCGCACGGCGGTCGAATCGTGGACAGCCGGGCTCGAATTGTGTTCCCATGTGTGAACTCAGTTCTCTCTATCGAACAAATCAGCCATCGAAGGATGACCGCTATGACCGTCGACCGCATCGTCGCGCACGCCTATCCCTGGGACGTACTCGGTGATCCTCACTTCGTCGATCGCGCCCGCAGGCTCGGGGTGCGTGAGATCTCGCTCGCCGCGACCTATCACTCGACCAGGGCGGCAACCCCGCTGCATCCGCAGCACAAGGTGGTCGACGCCCACCACGCCGCGCTGTACCGGCCGGTGCGGCCCGAGGCCTGGGCCGGGCACACGATCACTGCGCGTACGGCCGATTGGGGTGGGGCCGAGGATGCGTTCGGCGAAGCGGCGGCCCTGCTGCGCAACTCCGGATTTCTGGTGAACGCCTGGATCGTGCTGACACACAGCACAATTCTCGGCCACGCCCATCCCGACGCAACCGTCGTCAACTGTTTCGGAGATGCCTATCGGTATGCCCTCGCACCAGGGCATCCCGACATAGTGCGGTACAGCGCCACGCTCGCGGCCGAAGCGATCCGCGGCGTCGAGGTACACGGAGTGTCCGTCGAGGCCTGCGGACAGCTGGGCTTCGCTCATGTCGGACCACACGAGAAGACGGACGGAGCATTCCCGGGCATCGGCGACACGCTGATGTCGATCAGCTGCACGCAGCGCGAGCTCGATGCGTGGGCCTCGCGAGGCGTCGACTCGGCCGAGGTGACGCAGAAGCTGCGCGACGGTGTCGACGCCCTGTCGGCCGGAACCTTGCCTGCAGGTGCGGCGATCACGGACGTGTTGGCCGCCGACGAGATCGACGCGGTTCTCGCCGTCCGACACGCCGACGCCGATCACCTTCGCGCGGAAGTGCTTGCCGCCGTGCGTGAACAGGCTCCGTCGGCACGCGTGACGCTGCACGGTCACCCGGATCCGTGGAAGACCGGGCCTTCGCCTGCGCTGACCGCCTCCGCGCCAGCCGATGTCGATGCGGTGCTCGTGTCGGCCTGGCCGGGAACGGCCGAGGCGGTGTCGGTGGTGAAGGCAACCCGCGCGGCCGTAGGCGACGGGGTGGACGTCGGTGCCTACGTATCGGTACTGCCGCCGAAGAAGCTCGACGAGGTGGCCGCGCATGTGGCCGCGACCGTCGACGCCGGGGCGAACGAGCTGCACCTCTATCACCTCGGTCTCGTCAATCGACCCCAGCTCGACGCGTTGGGGTCGATCGTCACAACGTATTCGTAAGGCGGACTGCAACAGGCGCTCCACTCGTCCGTCCGCGGCGCGGAATCCCCGCCCGAGGACGTCGAGTGGAGCAGAGGGTGCGTCAGCGCATCCGCTGGCCGAGCGGGTGATCGCAGAATGCGCCGCCGACTCGTTGCAGGATCGGATCGCTGAACGTCCACTCGTGTTCGGCCAGGAACTGCTCGGCGAACTGTTCCGCGTCGTCGCGAGGTAGGTATCCGATCTCTGCACCCTCGTTGCCGGACCACCACGCGCGCGAGTTCTTCGAGATGCCCCACACAGTGTGAAAACCCTTGGCGCTGTCCGACAGTGACGCCTCGATCAGTCGGGCAGTGTCGGCGGGCGACATCCAGGTGGCAAGGCCACGGTAGTTCGGCGGCGCGTCGAAGCTCGAGCCGATACGCAGATTGACGACGTCGATGCCGAAGCGGTCGTGGTACATCCGGCCCAGTGCTTCGACCGCGGCCTTGCTCCAGCCGTAGAAGCCGTCGGGTCGAGGAGCGGCGTCACCCGGAAGCGGTGCGTCGCCCGCCTCGTCGTGCGTCCAGAAGCCGACCGCGTGATTGCTCGACGCCACCACCACACGGGTGACTCCGTGCGTCACCGCGGCTTCGAAGACTGCCTGAGTGCCGTCGACGTTCACCGACAGAATGTTGGCCCACGAGTCCTCGGTGCTCAATCCCCCGAGGTGCAGGATTGCATCGACACCGTCCACCGCGGCGGCCACGGCAGCGCGATCGGTGACCGAACCCTGTACGAATTCCTCGGTGGCCGAATCGATGTCGGTGATCTCGGCGATATCGAACAGGCGCAGCGTGCGGCCGGGAGCCGCCAGCAGAGGCCTGAGCATCGCACCCATGTTGCCTGCGGCCCCGGTGATGAGCACTCGTGAAACGGTGTCGGTCATTCTTCTCGAACTCCTTCGATGGCAACCTTGTAATGGGCATCACAGTAATACATACTTCTAAACGAAGTCAGCATTCTGGCATCCATTCACATATATGAACCCCACTTGGATCGTCCGGCACGTTCCTGCCGGTGAAGGGACCACCATCATGGCCACCGTTGCATTTCAGGGCGTCACCAAACTGTTTCCCGGCGGCGACAAGGCTGCCGTCGACCAGCTCGATCTCGACATCCAGGACGGTGAATTCCTCGTCCTCGTCGGCCCGTCCGGCTGCGGGAAGTCGACGTCGTTGCGCATGCTCGCCGGCCTCGAAGAAGTCGACAGGGGAGCCATCACCATCGGCGGCAAGGACGTCACCGACCATCAGCCCAAGGATCGCGACATCGCGATGGTCTTCCAGAACTACGCCCTGTACCCGCACATGACAGTCGGCGAGAACATGGGATTCGGACTGCGCATCGCCGGCGAGGACAAGGCGGAGATCAAGCGTCGCGTCGAGGACGCCGCCAAGATCCTCGACCTCAACAAGTTTCTCGACCGCAAACCCAAAGCGCTCTCCGGCGGCCAGCGTCAGCGAGTGGCCATGGGCCGCGCCATCGTTCGCAAACCCCAGGTGTTCCTCATGGATGAGCCGCTGTCCAACCTCGACGCCAAACTCCGGGTACAGACCCGCGCGCAGATCTCTGCACTGCAACGCAGGCTCGCCACGACGACCGTCTACGTCACTCACGATCAGGTCGAGGCCATGACGATGGGTGATCGCGTGGCCGTCCTCAAAGACGGTGTGCTGCAGCAGTGCGACTCCCCGAGGCGCATGTACGAACACCCGAACAACGTGTTCGTCGCCGGCTTCATCGGATCGCCTGCAATGAATCTGCTCGAGCTTCCCCTCGTCGACGGCGGCGTCCGCTTCGGCGGTGAAGTGGTTCCGGTTCCCCGCTCCGCCATCGCCGGAATCGGCGAGAACACAGTGACGCTCGGAGTGCGGCCCGAGGACCTGCAGATCACCACCGGGGCAGGCCTCGAAGTGACCATCGACGTCGTCGAAGAACTCGGAGCCGACGCCTACGTCTACGGTCAGGCCGATATCAACGGCACGCGTCAGCCCATCGTCGTCCGCGCCGACGGCCGCATCCCACCGGAACGCGGATCGACGATCACGCTCTCCTACGCCGCCGAGCGCACCCACCTGTTCTCCACGGTGACCGGGGAGCGCTTGGTCGACTAGTGGAGCGCTGACGTGGAGCGCTGACGCGCAGGTGAGCGGAAACTCGACCCCTGCTACGAAGTTTCGTGCACGTGCCGCGAAGCGGCTCCTGCCACCGGTACTGTCTGCCGAGTGACAGACGCTCGCCCGGCATCGCGATGGTCCACGGTCTTCCGGCCGACACCGGTCCGGGTCATGGCGTCGGGATTCGCACTTGCCATCCTGGTCGGTGCAGCAGTGCTGATGCTCCCGACTGCCACCGAGTCCGGGATTGCGTCCGGGTTTCTGCAGGCGTTGTTCACATCGACCTCGGCGGTCAGCTTGACCGGCCTGATCGTGGTGGACACGCCGGTGTACTGGTCGGGTTTCGGGCAGGGCGTGATCCTCGGCCTGATCCAGATCGGCGGGTTCGGGATCATGACGATCGCGTCGTTGGTCGGATTGGTGCTGGCCGATCGAATCGGGTTGCGAAGCAGGCTCAACGCGGCCGCCGAGGTCCGCACATCCGGGCTGGGCGACGTCAGAAGTGTCGTCGTCGGTGTGTTCCGCACCAGCCTGATCATCGAGAGTGTCGTCGCGATCGTCCTGGCGGCGCGCTTCGTCATCGGCTACGACGAGCCACCGGGTCGCGCGCTGTGGCTGGGGATCTTCCATGCCGTCTCGGCGTTCAACAACGCTGGGTTCGCCCTCTTCAGCGACAACATGATCGGGTTCGCCACCGACCCGTGGATCTGTGTGCCGCTGTTGATCGCGGTCGTGTTGGGAGGCATCGGATTTCCGGTTCTGTTCGAGGTCGCCCGTCACCTCCGCGCACGTGCCGGCGGTGTACGGGCACGCAAGCGATGGTCACTGCACACTCGAATGACGCTGTCGGTCACCGGGGTTCTGTTGATTCTCGGACCGACGGTGGTGTTGCTCTTCGAGTGGTCGAGGACCTTGGGCGGATTCGGCTTCTGGGACAAGATGCTCGTCGCGACGTTCCAGGGCGTCATGCCTCGCACCGCCGGATTCAACAGTGTCGACTATGCGGATGTGGACAACGCGACCCTGCTCGTCACCGACGTCCTGATGTTCATCGGTGGTGGCAGCGGTGGCACGGCGGGTGGCATCAAGGTCACCACGTTCGCCCTACTGCTGTTCGTCATTCTGGCGGAGATCCGCGGTGACCGTGAGGTGTCGGTGTTCGGTCGTCGAATCGACGCGCGCGTGCAACGTCAGGCGCTGACCGTCGCGTTGATCGGGGTCGCGTTGGTCATGCTGCCGGTCGTGGCGCTGTTGGCCGGCACGAATTTCGATCTCGACGTGCTTGTCTTCGAGGTCGTCTCGGCGTTCGCGACGGTAGGCCTGTCCACCGGAATCACCGCACAAATACCCGGCTGGGGTCAGGTGATTCTGATAGTCCTGATGTATCTGGGCCGCATCGGTTCGATCACTCTGGTCAGTGCCCTCGCCGCCCGCGACCGCGGACGGCGCTACACGCTTCCCACGGAAAGGCCGTTCATTGGCTAGGAAACCATCCTCCGATGTCGTCGTCGTTCTCGGTCTCGGTCGCTTCGGTAAGTCTCTCGCCCTGGAACTGATGGACCAGGGGGTCGAGGTGCTCGGCGTCGACAGCGACGAGGCCGTAGTGCAGCGCGTGGCAGACCGTTTGACGCATGCTGTGGTGGCCGATACCACCGACGAGGAGTCTCTTCGGCAATTGTCGGTGCACGAGTACGACCGTGCCGTCGTGGGTATCGGTTCCAATCTCGAAGCGAGCCTGCTCACCGCATCGGCTCTGGTGAATCTGTCGATGTCGACCATCTGGGCCAAGGCTCTGAGCAACGCACACGCCAAGATTCTCAGCCAGATCGGCGTACACCACGTCGTCAGGCCCGAGCACGACATGGGTAAGCGAGTAGCTCACCTGGTACGTGGTCGGATGATGGACTACATCGAGTTCGACGATGGTTACGCCATGGCGAAGACGTCGCCGCCGGCCTCGCTGATAGGAAAAACACTGGGCGAGAGCGGGATCCGCACCAAGCACGGAGTGACCGTCGTCGCGGTGAAGCGCCGAGGCGAGGGGTTCACCTACGCGACGGCCGACACGGTGATCGCCGCAGGCGATACCGTCATCGTCTCCGGTCAGGTTCGAGACACCGAGAAATTCAGTGAGTCGACCTGAGTGATTCCAGCGTTGCGCGCGCGCCCTGCTCCTGCAGAGAAGACAGCTGTTTCGTGTATTCGGCGACGAAGCGCTCGTTGTCGATCAGGTCGCCGAACACGGCGCGGTTGGCGATGAACGCAGTGGGGTTCTCGCGCTGACTCTGTGCGATCGGAACGAGTGAATCCTTCAGTTGGTCGACGATGTCGATGGGATCACCGGATTCGTCGACCGCCTCGGCGTAGCGGGCCCAGCTGGCGACCACTGCGGTGGAGCGCGTGATCTCGCCGCCGGTCTCGAGGTTCTTGCGGATGACTGGCAGGAGCCACTTGGGAATTCGATCCGAGGACTCGGCACACAGGCGCGCGACGGTATCGCGAATCTCGGGATTGGAGAATCGTTCGATCAACGTCCGCTTGTAGTCGTTCAGATCGATGCCGGGAACCGGCTGCAGCGTCGGGGTTGCCTCCTCGTCCATGTAGGCGAGCAGGAAGTCCGCGAACTGCGAATCCTGGCAGACCTCGTGGACGAGCCGGTAGCCACTGAGGTAGCCGAAGTAGGCGAGGGCTTGGTGACTGGCATTGAGCAGTCGTAGCTTCATCAGCTCGTAGGGGGTGACGTCCTCGACAACCTGGACGCCCACATCCTCCAGTGGCGGACGGCCGAGGGTGAAGTTGTCCTCGAGCACCCATTGCGTGAACGGCTCACCGGCGACGGGCCACTGGTCGTCGATGGCGTAGCGCAGTGAAAGTTGTTCGGTCACTTCCGGTGTCGTGACCGGAGTGATGCGATCTACCATCGAATTGGGGAACGCGCCTCCGGCTTCGATCCAATCGGCCAATGCCGGGTCCTTCAGGCGCGCGAACGTCGTGAACGTCGATTGCGCCATGTGGCCGTTGCCCTCGATGTTGTCGCAGGACATGATCGTGAATGGCTTCATGCCACGATCCTTCCGACGCGCCAAGGCCTCGACGACGAGTCCGAATGTCGTTGCCGGCACGGCACCGTCGGTGAGGTCGGCGACGATCGCCGGATTGTTCGAGTCGAACTCCCCGGTGGTGGCGGAGAAGTTGTAGCCACCTTCGGTGATGGTGAGCGAGACGATCTTCGTCGTGTCGGCCGCCATCTTCTCGATGACGGCCTCGGCGTCGTCGGGCGCGAACAGGTACTCGACGATGGAACCGATGACGCGGGTGTCCCATGTGCCGTCGGAATGCTTGAGCGCCAACGTGTACAGGCAGTCCTGTGCCTGCATGACGTCGTTCATTCGACGGTCTCCCGGCAGTACCCCGACGCCGCAGATTCCCCAGTCCAGCGCTTGCCCCTGCTGCAGCAGCCGGTCGACGTACATCGCCTGGTGCGCTCGATGAAAGCCCCCGACACCGAAATGCACGATGCCCACCGTCACCTCGGACCGGTCGTACGTCGGAACCGCGACGTCCTCGATGAAGTCGGCGAGGTTCTGCGAGTTCAACTTCATGCGTTCGTCTCCTTCGAAAATCCTGGGATCACTACGGCTTTGATGCTTCCGGGTTGCCTGTCGGCGTTCAATGCATCCTCGACGCCATCGAGCCCGAACCGCGCCGTCACCATCGCGTCGAGATCCACCATGCCCGACGCCACCAGCGCGCGTGCGGTCGGCCACGTGTTGGCGTACCGAAAGACGCCGGTGAGCAGCAATTCTCGGTTCTGGATTCGCGAGATCGGCAGCGGGTAGTCCGATCCGCCCATGCCCACGAGGACGACCGTGCCTGCGGGCCGAACCGCGTGGATGCCGTCGAACACGGCCCGGGCGGCACCGGATGCGTCGACGAAGGCGTCGACCGTCAGTGCACGGACGTCCTCCGCGGCGGGGTCGAGCACCCGCGTCGCTCCGAATCGCGTTGCGTTGGCCCGGCGGGACGCGTCGATGTCGGTGACGATCACCTCGGTGGCACCGAATGCGCGAGCGACCTGCGCAGTGACGAGCCCGACGGGGCCCGCTCCCGCGATGAGCACGCTAGAGCCCGCGGAGATGCGGGCCTTCTGGGCGGATGCGATGCCGACCGACAGCGGCTCGAAGAGGGCGGCGGCCTCGTCGGAGACGGTGTCGGGAACGTCGTGCGCGAAGGTCGATTGGATCAGTACGTACTCCGCGAGCGCGCCGTCGACGGGCGGTGTCGCGAAGAACTCCATGGCCGGGCACAGGTTGTAACGGCCGGCGCGGGACGGTGCGCTGGTGGGATCGGGGCGCTGCGGCTCGATGGACACTCGCTGCCCGACGCGGGCATCGGAGACGTCGGAGCCCACGGCCACGATGACGCCCGCAGCCTCGTGTCCGAGCACGAGAGGACCGTCGACCACGTAGTCGCCGATGCGTCCCTCCCGGTAGTAGTGCGCATCGGATCCGCACACTCCAACTGCCGTGACCTGCACGAGGACTTCATCGGACGCGGGTGTGGGGACGGGCCGCTCTTCGAGACGGATCTCGTGCACGCCGGTGAGCACGCTGGCCTGCATGGACTGTGGCACGGGTCGCTGGGCGCGAGGGGGTGTTGTGTAGATCACACCTTAATGTTAGCTTAGTGAGCAGATGAACACGAGCTGAGCATCTGCTCACAAAGCGGGGAGGCGTTATGGACGGATCGGAGCCCAATGGGGCAAAGTCCACGCGGTCCGGAGAGGATCTTCGTCTGGCCCTGCGCGCCGCCACGATGTACCACCTCGAAGGTGCCACGCAGGCCGAGATCGCAGTGAAGCTCGGCGTCTCGCGCCCCACGGCAGGACGGCTGGTGGCACGGGCCCGCACTCAGGGGCTCGTCACCATCGAGATCAACGTTCCCGACGATCTGCAGGGCACCGTGCACGCCGACATCGAACGTGAACTCGAGTCTCGCTACGGGCTGACCGAGGTACTCGTCGTATCGGACGTCATCGACGGCACGGATGCCGGCTACGGGTCACTGGGTCGCGCAGCGGCGACGTTGCTCTCGCGTCGACTCAAGGATCAGGATGTTCTCGGCTTCACCTGGGGACCCGAAACCGTGGCCGTCGCGAGTTCACTCAAGACCAGGTCCACCAAATGTGCTGCGGTGGTTCAACTCGACGGCTCCATCACGTCTGCCGACTATCAGACCGGCGTCGAGTACACGCTCGGGCGGTGCGCTGCATATCTGCAGGCGACACCCATCCGGCTCAACGCGCCGCTGTACGCCGATCAGGCGACAGTGGTTGCGCTGGAGCAGGATTCCGTGATCTCGCGCGCTCTCAGATCCGGGACCGATGCCGATGTGATGATGTACGGCATCGGTCCCGTCTCCACGTCCACCACGTTGTTCGAGGGCAGCTTCATCGACCTCGAAGTGCTCGACGAATTGCGTCGACTCGGCGCGGTGGGCGAGATCGGCGGACGGTTCTACGACGCCGACGGCAAGGACACCGGAGGATCGCTCCCCGGGCGAACCGTCTCGGTGGGACTCGACGCCATCAGAGCCTGCGATCGGGCTGTGCTTGTCACCGGCGGACAGCGCAAACACGAAGCGCTACTCGGTGCGTTGCGGGGTGGACTGGCGTCGATCTTGGTCACCGATATCGAAAGTGCACGTTGGCTCGTTGCGCAAGCTCCAGCAACGGCGACCTCCAATGGAAAGGTATTTCAGTGAGGGTATTACCCAAAGTGGTTCTCGCGGGCTCGCTCGCGACGACCTTGGTGCTGTCCGGATGCGCCGGTGCCGGCTCGTTCGGTGGTGACGGTGACGGCAAGACGATCACCGTTGCGATCGTCTCGAATTCGCAGATGTCCGACGCCATTTCGCTCGCTCCGGAGTTCGAGGCGGAGAACCCGGGAATCAATCTGAAGTTCGTGTCGCTGTCGGAGAACGAGGCGCGCGCGAAGATCACGGCCTCGGTCGCGACCGGTGGCGGTGAGTTCGACGTGGTGATGATCAGCAACTTCGAGACTCCGCAGTGGGCCGAGAACGGTTGGCTGACCAACCTTTCCGAATACGCCGACGCCACGCCCGGGTACGACGAAGACGACTTCATCCCGACGCTCAAGGAATCGCTGTCCTACGAGGGCAGCATGTACTCGGTGCCGTTCTACGGCGAGTCGTCGTTTCTGATGTACCGCAAGGATCTGATGGAAGCCGCAGGCATCACGATGCCCGAGGAGCCCACCTGGCAGGAAGTCGCCGACGCCGCAGCCAAGCTCGACAGCCCCGACGTCTCGGGTATCTGCCTGCGCGGCAAGCCCGGTTGGGGTGAAGTGCTCGCCCCGCTGGATACCGTCATCAACGCGTTCGGCGGACGGTGGTTCGACGAGAACTGGAACGCGCAGCTCAACAGCCCCGAGGTGGAACAGGCTGTTCAGTTCTACGTCGACTTGGTACGCGAGCACGGTCAAGCAGGCGCAGCGACAAGTGGCTTCAGTGAGTGCGGCACGCAGCTCTCGCAGGGAAACACCGCGATGTGGTACGACGCAACGTCCGCGGTGTCGGTGTTGGAGGACCCCACCTCGAGCAACGTCGTCGGCAAGATCGGATACGCCAAGGCTCCGTCGGCGGTCAAGGGTGACAACGGGTGGCTCTACTCCTGGGCACTCGGTATCCCGAAGACGTCGGAGAATCCCGATGACGCATGGAAGTTCGTCTCGTGGATGACCAGCAAGGAGTACCTGAACAAGGTGGGTAACGAATTGGGTTGGGAGCGAGTGCCTCCCGGTAGCCGTCTGTCGACCTACGAGATCCCCGAGTACGAGGAGGCGTCCGCGGCCTACGGTCAGGTGACCCTGGATTCGATCAACGGCGCCGACCCGAACAAACCCACGGTCGATCCGGTTCCGTACACCGGAGTCCAGTTCCTGACCATTCCCGAGTTCCAGGACCTGGGGACCCGCGTCAGTCAGCAGATCAGCGCCGCAGTGGCAGGACGAATCAGCGTCCAGGACGCGCTCGAACAAGCGCAGCAGTACGCCGAAGTGGTCGGCAAGACGTACCAGGAGGGCCAGGGATGACCACCACCGAAACACGTTCGGCAGTAGCCGATTCCGAGGAATTCGTACCGAGACCCAGGACGATCTCGAAAGCCGAAGGGTGGCGTCGCCGCGGCCCACTGCTGCCGGCGATGGTGTTCGCCATCCTCGTCACTCAGGTTCCCTTCCTGTTCACGCTGTACTACTCGACCCAGTCGTGGAACCTCGTTCGGCCGGGTTCACAGAAGTTCAACTGGCTCAACAACTATGTCGCGGTCTTCCAGGACAGCCAGTTCCGCGAGGTCGCCCTCAACACGGTGATCATGATCGTCGGAACCGTCATCATCTCGGTGATCCTCGGACTGTTCCTGGCTCTGCTTCTGGACCGAAAGTTCATCGGTCGCAGTCTGATTCGCACCCTGCTGATCACGCCGTTCCTGATCACGCCGGTTGCAGGGGCATTGATCTGGAAGACCACGATGTTCGATCCGGTCTTCGGCCTGATCAACTTCGTACTCGGTCCGTTCGGTGTGGATCAGATCGACTGGGTCTCGCGCTACCCGCTACCGGCCGTCATGGCGAACCTGATCTGGCAGTGGACTCCGTTCATGATGCTGCTCATCCTCGCCGGTCTGCAGTCCATGCCCAAGGACATCGCCGAGGCCGCACGGGTCGACGGCGCGGGTCCGGTCAAGCTCTTCCGTGAGTTGACGTTGCCGCATCTGCGCCGATTCATCGAGCTCGGTGCGGTTCTCGGAGCCATCTATCTCGTCAACACCTTCGACGCCGTCTACATGATGACCTCGGGCGGACCGGGTGTGGCCAGTGCGAACCTGCCCTTCTACATCTATCAGCGCGCGTTCCTCGGCTTCGACATCGGGCAGGCCGCCGCCATGGGTGTCGTCACCGTGGTGGCCACCATCATCGTCAGCACCCTGGCGCTGAGACTGATCTTCAAGAGCTTCAGCGGAACCGAGGAGGCAGCGTGATGAGTACCGCAACTGTAGAAAAGTCGACCAATGCCGCGCCGATCAAGCGCAAGAGCAAGTGGGGCCCGGGGTCCATCTGGTCCTTCGTGGCCTGGGTCGCCGGCATCGCATTCTTCTTCCCGGTGCTGTGGATGGTCCTCACAGGTTTCAAGCAGGAGGCCGACGCCTACTCCGATCCGCCCAAGCTGTTCTTCACGCCGACCCTCGATCAGTACCGCGGGGTCTTGGAGAGTGGCATCGGCACCACCTTGCTGAACTCGGCGTTCGCGACGGTCGTCTCGACGATCTTCGTTCTGCTGTTGGGTGTTCCGGCCGCGTTCGCACTGTCACTGCGTCCGGTCGAGAAGACGAAGGACGTGCTGTTCTTCTTCATCTCCACCAAGATGCTCCCGGTCGTCGCGGCGATCGTTCCGCTGTACGTCATCGTGGGCGACATCGGAATGTTGGACAACATCTGGACCTTGGTCGTGCTGTACACCGCGATGAATCTTCCTATCGCTGTGTGGATGATGCGCTCGTTCTTCCTCGAGGTGCCGAGCGAACTGCTCGAGGCCGCCAGCATGGACGGTGCATCGCTGTGGACGTCGGTACGAGAGGTGATCCTGCCGCTCGTCTCCCCCGGCATCGCGGCAACGTCGTTGATCTGCGTGATCTTCTCGTGGAACGAGTTCTTCTTCGCCGTCAACCTCACTGCCGTTCAGGCCCAGACGATTCCGGTGTACCTCGTCGGATTCATCACCGGCCAGGGCCTGTACTGGGCCCAGCTTTCCGCTGCTGCGAAGTTCGCAGCACTTCCCGTCGTCCTTGCCGGATGGTTCGCGCAGAACAAGCTCGTGCGCGGTCTGTCCTTCGGCGCAATCAAGTAGGAGAAGGTCACATGGCTGCAATCACGTACAAGAAGGCATCCTGCGTCTACGAAGGTGCCGACAAGCTCGCCGTCGATTCACTCGACCTCGACATTCAGGACGGCGAATTCGTCGTTCTGGTCGGGCCTTCCGGCTCCGGCAAGTCCACTGCTCTGCGCATGCTCGCAGGCCTCGAGGAGATCGACGGTGGTGCCATCGAGATCGGTGGCAAGAACATGGTGGGGGTACCGTCGAAGGACCGCGACATCGCGATGGTGTTCCAGAACTACGCCCTGTACCCCAACAAGACCGTCGGGGAGAACATGGGCTTCGCCCTCAAGATGCGCGGTGTTTCTCTCGAGGAGCGCACGAAGAAGGTGGCCGAGGCCGCGAAGATCCTCGACCTCACCGAATACTTGGACCGCAAGCCCGGCAAGCTCTCGGGCGGTCAGCGTCAACGAGTTGCCATGGGACGCGCCATCGTTCGTGAGCCGCAGGTGTTCTGCATGGACGAGCCGCTGTCCAACCTCGACGCGAAGCTCCGCGTCCAGACGCGTACACAGATCGCGGCGTTGCAGCGCAGGCTCGGCACCACGACTGTCTACGTCACCCACGACCAGGTGGAGGCCATGACGATGGGCGATCGTGTCGCGGTTCTTCGTGGTGGCAAACTGCAGCAGTTCGCCTCTCCGACAGACCTGTACGACCATCCGGTCAACGCATTCGTCGCGGGCTTCATCGGTTCGCCGGCGATGAACCTGATGACGGTCCCCATCGGATCGGGCGGAGTGCAGATCGGCAGCTTCCTGCTGCCGCTCGAACGCGACGAGCTCACCAAGCTCGCGAGTCTCGGTCTCGACGAGGTCACCGTCGGGCTACGTCCCGAACAGCTCGGCATCGTGCACGGTGGTGGTGAGGGTTTCGAGGGAAAGGTCGATCTGATCGAGGAACTCGGCAGCGAGTCCTACCTCTACGCGCATCTCGACGACCCCAAGGTCAAGGGACTCGACGGGGGACCGGTGTCCTTGGTTGCGCGTTCGGCAGTGCGAGCCCCGGCCAAGATCGGCGAAAGCATCGGTCTGACTCGACTCGACGGTGCGATCCACCTCTTCCACCCGGAGACGGGCGATCGGATCTGATTCATCGCGTGTGACCGAGATGTGAAGTCTTCGACACAGGGGTGCGAGCCGGGTTGGCCCAGCAGCGGGTGTAGTACATCCTGGTACCTGTGATTACCGGGGGTATCTCCATCGTGTTCACCGCATTGGCGTCGGTAGCGCTGGTCGTCGTATCGGTTGCGGCGCTGGCGCTACTGGCTCGTCGGACGCTCGGAGTGCCGGTCGGTTGGGTCCGCGCGATCGTGGTGGGTATCGGAGTGGTCGGGTTCGGTGCGCCGATCCTGAGTTTCGTGGCCGACCGACTGCACCTGGTCGATTCCGAGAACGGCAGCAGGCTTTTCGATCCGGCCGCGGCGACGTTGCTGGCCGTGTTGACGGTGGCCTGGATATTCCTGTTCGGCCTGTTGGCGGTGGTGGTTCTCGAAGCCGTGGCACCCAGTGGCTCGCTTCCTGGCCCGATGTCGTTGATCTTCGGTTGGCGAGCCCGCCGTCGCAAGGCACGGCGGTACGGGCAGATCATGACGATCCTCGTCCGACACGGTCTGTCTCGGTTCCTACGCCTCGGTGCGCGAGGTACCGACGCCGACCAGCGCCGCACGGCGCGCTCGCTGCGCCGCGCGCTCGAAGAGGGCGGGGTGACCTTCGTCAAGCTGGGGCAAACACTGTCCACGCGATCGGAACTGCTGTCGCGTGTCTACATCGAGGAACTGTCCCGCCTGCAGTCCGACGCTCAGGCGGTCGGCTTCGAGTCTCTCGAAGGGACCCTGCTCGACGGGTTGGACAGGCCGATCGAGGAGGTGTTCTCACGCATCGACCACGAGCCACTCGCCGCTGCATCGGTGGGGCAGGTGCACGCGGCAACGCTGATGGACGGCACCGAGGTGGTGGTCAAGATTCAACGGCCGACGGCCCGTCGACAGATCGCCATCGATCTGGACATTCTGGCCGGCCTGTCCGCCCGGCTACAGCGTGTCGCACCCTGGGCCAGAGCGATCGGTATCGACTCCCTGGTGTCCGGATTCGCGGCGTCGTTGCAGGAGGAATTGGATTACGACGTCGAACTGGACAACGCATTGGCGATCGGTTCCACGCTCGACGAATCCAGCCCGTACTCCATTCCGCGCATGTATTCCGACTTCAGCAGTCCGATGGTGTTGGTCATGGAGAAGATCGACGGTGTTCCGCTCACTCGCGCAGGGTCGATCCTGGCTCGAATGTCCGATGAGCATCGAGCCGATCTGGCATCCGACCTCCTCGAACAGATGCTGCGGCAGATGATCGTGTCCGGGGTCTTCCATGCGGACCTGCACGGCGGAAACGTTCTCATGCGCGAGGACGGCACCGTGGTGCTGCTCGACTTCGGGTCGGTGGGCCGACTCGACGACGTTTCGCGGATGTCGCTCGGACTGTTCCTGCACGCAGTCGACTCCGAGGACTCCCTCATCGCGGCAGACGCCCTGATCGAGTTACTCGGACGTCCGGACGGACTCGAAGAACGCAGGCTCGAACGCAGCCTGGGCGAACTGATGGTGCGTTACCGCGGATCGGTCGGAGGGAGCCGCAGTAACAGCGGCCTGTTCGGCGACCTGATCTCGCTGGTGATCCGTCAGAAATTCACGATCCCACCACAGATCGCTGCAGCGTTTCGGGCGCTTGCCACGGTGGAAGGCACCCTGACCCTCATCGCACCCGATCTGGATCTGATCGCGGTTGCGCGAGAGCGGGGACGAGCGGTGATGGTGGGTCGACTCTTCGACCGAAGTTTCGTCCGATCGCAACTCGAGAGCCAGATGGCCGCCAATCTGCCACTCCTGCGCCGGATGCCCCGCAAGCTCGGCAAGATCGTCGATCAGGTCGAAGAAGGCCGGTTCACCGTCGGGGTCCGAATATTCGAGGATCGATCCGACCGGCAGTTCATCGCCAGGTTGGCGCAGGAGTTCATGCTCTCGGTGCTCGCCGGAACCGGTTCTATCGGGTCGATTCTGCTGTTGCTCAGTACCGATGGGCCGCAGCTGACGTCGACGGTGCCGCTGTATCCGGTGCTGGGCACCGCGCTCCTGTTCGTCTCGTTCGTGCTCGGGCTGCGGGTGGTCGTTCGATCGTTCTTCGACTCCGGCCACCCCTGACGCCCAGGACGGACGTCGCCCACGCGACAGAAGGGGTCACCCGAAGAAGTCGGAGACCGTGTGACCGCCGCCGTTCGCTGTCACCCGGTCGTGCACCCACCTGCCGAGCGCGATGTCGAGGACCCCGAGCCCGAACGGCGAGAACACGATCGGTGCGGACCGGTCGAAGGTGACCGGGTCGTCCAGTAGTTCACCGAGGGTGCCGCGTACGAAATCGCGGTGACCGTATGCGAGTTCGGCCAGGTGCAAGGACGTGCGTTCGCGAATGGCGTGATCGACGTCGTCGGTGATGTTCACGCTCGCCGCGATCAGTTCCGGTGCCAGGTCGCGGAGGGACAGATGCAACACGACCGGGTTGGAGTCGAGCAGTGCCGGATCATGCAGGTGAGGCTGCGCCGCCACGGTTGCAATGATGACGAGATCGGCGTCGCGGCAGGCATCTACCGCGGAATCGGCGACAGTGACGATCAGATCGGGATCGTCGATTTCGGACCGAAACCGACGCGCAGAACCGAGATCGGTATCGAACACGGACAACTCGTCGATCGACCAACCGAGGTCCGTCAGGATCGACCAGCAGGTGCGCGAGATGAGGCCGGCACCGATGATCGCGACCTTCGCGGCCCGTCGTTCACCCACCACCCGTTCGGCGGCCAGAACCGCCCCGGCTGCCGTTCGGTTGGCGGAGATCGTCGACGACTCGAGCATCGCGTAGGGGAATCCGGTCTGCATGTCGTTGAGTATCAGCACTGCCGATGCTCGTGGTCGACCATCGGCGGTATTGCCCGGCCACGACGAGATCCACTTGATTCCCGCAGCAGGTGAGCTGGATCCGAGGAAAGCGGGGAGGGCGATGATGCGGTCGCTCGGCCGATCGGGAAACCGAAGGAAGGAAGAGTGCGGCACCACCACATCGCCCGCTGCCACGGCGCGATACGTGGCGGCGATGGTATCGAGAACACCGGGACGGTCCTCGGAGACGACGCGGTCCACCTCGGCTTTGGTGATCACACTCATCGACGGCGCAGTGTGGATCGACGGAGCAGTGTGCACAGAGGGCACGGAGAACGTATGGGTCACGAGAACTCCTGGTTCGATGTAGGTCGGTCGAAATGATCGCGCACCCAGCCGGAGTCGTACACGGTATCGGTGTACGCGGTGCCGCGATCGGCGCACAGGAACAACACACGGGGGCGACGCATCGGCCGATGATGCCGAAAGTACTGGTTCACAGCGTGATACACCGTTCCGGTCGATCCGCCACCGAAGACCCCGTGCCTGCGGACGAGTTCGTGACAGGCCAGAACGGCGTCGGCCTCCTCAACCATCACCACGTCGTCGATGATCGCTTGCCGCACCAGATCCGGCACTATGGACGAGCCGAGACCGGGGATGTGACGTCGGCGAGGCTGGCCGCCGAAGATGACCGAGCCCACCGAATCGACCGCAACGACGGTGACTCCGGGGAAGTCCTCCTTGAGACGGTTCGACACCCCCGAGATGGTGCCGCCGGTGCCGACACCGACGAACACGTAGTCCAACGTGTCGAATCGGTCGACGATCTCGCCTGCGGTGAGGGTGTAATGCGCGTCCAGCGCATCGTGATTGGCGTATTGGTTGGGCCAGAATCCGGCGAGATCGGCCAGCAGGTGATCGAGGCGACGCAACCGATTCTGAAGAAAGCCGCCGCCTGCGTCGGGTTCGCTGATCTTCTCCACTCTGTCGCAGGCACCTCGGAGAAAGTTCTCGGTGCTGGTGTTCGTGTTGGCATCGATGACCGGAATGAATTCCAATCCCAGTGCGCGGCAGAGTGATGCGAGAGCCACTGCGAAGTTGCCCGAGGACGACTCGATGATCGGCCGGCCCGGGGATATCTCGCCGCGGGCGATCGCACGACGCATCATCCAGAACGCCGAACGATCCTTGGAACTGCCGGTGGGATTGGTGAATTCGAGTTTGGCGAACAGGTCGACGCTGTCGTGGGCCAGTTTGACCACCGAGGATCCGCTGTAGGCGGGCCGTAGCTCGTTGATCGTGTCCCCGAGCGAGGTTCGGGTCCCGAGGTTTACGGTCCGCGGTCCGGTCTGGGTGCTGGTGGCACCTCCGTGTCCGCGGGCGGCGTTCACTTCGATTCCCGACGGTACGCAGCCACGGCCAGTGCGGCGAACACCACCGTCAATGCCGCGGAGAGTCCTACCGCCCACGCCACGGGATGCGTCGGGGCCACGGCGGATGCGCCTGCGCCGCTGGGGTTTCCGAACAACTCGCGGGTCGCCTGAACCACCCAGCTCATCGGATTGAGACTGCAGACCACGCGCAACCATCCGGGTAACCCCTCGAGCGGAATGAACGCGTTGGACAGGAACGTCACCGGCAGCACGATCACGAAGGCTACGGAGGTGATTGCCTCCGCGGTGCGGAGCATCAATCCGATCACCACTCCCAACCAGGACATGGCGAATCCGAACAGCAGTAGGACGCCGAAACCGGCTGCAGCATGCCAGAAGTCGGTGTTGATCTTCCAGCCGATCAACAGCCCGACGGCAGCCATGACGGCGACCGACACCGCGGAGGTCATCACATTGGCCACGGTGCGCGAGAGCAGCACCGACGTCTGGGTGATGGGGAGTGCGCGGAGTCGGTCGATGAGGCCACCGTTGAGATCGTCGGCGACCCCGAGTCCGGTGGAGGTGATTCCGGAGAGCATGGTCTGCGCCAGGATTCCGGCCATGAGATATTCGCGATAGTTGCCGCCGGGTACCGACATCGCCGCTCCGAAGAGATATCCGAAAATGACGAGATAGGACACCGGCATGATGGCGATGGCCAGCAGTTTCTCGGGAACTCGAACCAGATGCAGCATCTGCCTTCCGACCAGAGCTCCGGTGTCGCTCACCATGGTGGTCATCGCGCTGCCACCGGCTCTCGGGCACCCTTCGACTCCGGGTCGGCGGTGAGCTGATGGAAGACATCGTCGAGCGAGGGCCGGTCGATGCCGAACTCGGCGGCCTCGATGTCGTCGGCGACCATCCGATCGGCAACGTGCGCGACCTGCGCGATGGAGGAAGTGAGAGGCACTGTGAGACCCTGCTTTCCGTTCGTCGGTTCTCGGCCGCACACGGTTGCCATGATGGCGGCCATGTCAGCGGTGCGGTTCGGGTCCTTGGGGACGACTCGGAGTACCTCCCCGCCGACCTGTCGTTTGAGTTCTGCGGGCGAGCCCTCGGCCACCACCGTGCCCGCCGAGATGACGGCGATGTTGTCGGCCAGGTGATCGGCCTCTTCCAGGTACTGGGTAGTGAGCAGTACGGTCACGCCGTTGGCGACCTCGCGTTCGACCGACTCCCACAGCATGGCGCGGCTGGTGGGGTCGAGGCCGGTGGTGGGCTCGTCCAGAAACAGCACCCGTGGATGTCCGACGAGCGCGGCCGCCAGATCGAGCCGCCGCCGCATGCCGCCGGAGTAGTGCTTGGCCACGTCGTTCGCGCGATCGGCAAGACCGAACGTGTCGAGGATCTCCATTGCCCTCGCTTTGGCCCCCTTGCGGCCGAGCCCGCGGAGTACCCCGACGAGGGTGAGATTCTCCCGCCCGGTGAGCCGGTTGTCGATGCTCGCGGACTGGCCGGCGACGCCTATGGCGCGTCGCACTTCGTGGGCCTGCGTCCGCACATCGAATCCGGCAACCGAGGCGGACCCGGAGTCGGCGTCGAGCAGCGTTGTGAGGATACGAGCAGTAGTAGTTTTTCCGGCACCGTTGGGACCGAGGACGCCGAGCACTGTGCCCTCACGGGCGCTGATGCTCAGCGAATCCAGCGCCATCACGCCTGCGGATCCGGGGAATCGTTTGCAGAGACCTACGGCCTCGATCATTGGTGTCACACGAACAGTGAAGCGTCGCTGCGGGGCCACTCGCCAGGGCTTTGCACGGACTGACCGCGACGCGTGTTGCCAATTACCGGTTGCTGCAACCGCATTGCACCGGTACCCCGCTCGTCGCAAACATGGCTCTCGAGGCCACACGACCTTTCACCGACCCGTGGCCGGGGGGACTGATCACTCGAGATGAACGCATCGCCCGCAACCGTCACCGCCGATGCCGAAGATGCCTCGGATGCAACGCAGCCGACCTCCGTGATGACCAGGGCACAGTCCGGCATCGTGTACGCCCAGCAGCTCGATCCAGACAATCCAGTCTTCGCTCTGGCGGAGGTCGTGGACATCCCTGGGCCCATCGATGTCGACCTTCTCTCTCGAGCCATCGTGACTGCAGTCGCCGAGGCGGACGTCCTGCACCGTGAGACGGCCCCGGAAATCGCGGTACCCGTGATCGATATGGCCGATTCCGACACCACGGATTCCGATACGAGGGCGCGGCAGTGGATCGAGGCCGACATGGCCGTCCCGATGCAACCCGGACGGACGCCCCTGGTGTTCTCGGCCATCGTGACCCTCGGCGAGAACAGAACCCTCTGGTACCAGCGCTATCACCACAGCATCCTCGACGGAGTGGGCGTCACCCTGGTGCAGGATCGCGTCGCTGCGATCTACCGGGACCTGGCGTCGGGCTCGGCGATCTCCCCGTCGAGTTTCGGTCCGATCGAGGACCTCGTCGAACTCGAGGCGGCGCGGTGCGACAGCGATGCGGCCGCCGAGGACGGCAGGTACTGGACCGAGCGATTGGCCGGCCACGGCGGACCGGTGGCGATCGGTACGCCGACGCATCGGGTGGCGGCAGGTCGAATCCGGTTGCGTTCGATGCTCGACGAGGCAGTGCTGAGCGGGGTGCACCGCACCGCACGCGAGGCCTCGGTGTCCTGGCCCACCGTTCTGGTCACTGCGCTGGCGGTGCTGTCGACCCGCACGACCGGTGAGAACGAGACCGTACTCGCTCTCCTCACCTCCAATCGCTCGATGTCGATGCGCAGTACTCCCGGGATGGTGTCCAACATCGTCCCCCTGCCGGTCGGACTCGATACCGGCGAGTCGATCGCTCTCGCGCTCGGTGATGTGAATGCAGGCCTGCGTACGTCCGCCAAGCGCCAGCGCTACCGGTACGAGGACCTGCGCCGGCGTGCGGGCACCGAAACGTCGGTTACCGGCGTGCAGGTCAATCTCGTTCTGGGAGAGAGCGATCTACGATTCGGGACGCAGCGCGCAGAGGTGCGTAACCTCGCCGGTGGACCGTTCGAGGACATGGCCCTCGTGCTCGACTGCCGCAACGGCGGGGTCGAGATCGTCCTCGACTTCGACTCGGCCGGGTACGACCGCTCCGAGGCGCAGGCGATCGCGGCGCGCTACCACACGGTGGTGCGCAGTCTGATCTCCACCGAGCTCTCGGACCCGGTTTCGGCTCTGGACATCCTCCCCGCCGCCGAGCGTCACCGACTCGCGGAGTTCGCGGTCGGCCGAGCCGAGGGTGCCGGCACGGCGTCGAGGTCGGACATCGATCATCCGCTGGCGCTCATCGCCGAGCATGCCCGGACGCATCCCCTCGACCCGGCGATCGACATCGGTTCTCCGTCCGGACCGCGCAGCACCACCTATGCCGCACTGGTCGAACGATCGGACGAGTTGGCCCGGACTCTGATCGCAGCAGGGGTGACCCCCGGTTCCGTCGTCGGTGTCGCCCTGCCGAGATCGGACGAGATGATCGTCGGCGTGCTCGCAGCCTGGAAAGCGGGCGCAGGGTACGTCCCCATCGATCCCGCGCATCCCGCCGAGCGCATCGCGCACATCCTGCGGGACGCGCAACCGCCTGTGGTGCTGACACATTCGAGTACCGATGCAGTGGTGCGGGCGTCGGTACAGGCAGCTGCGCAGCATTCGGACGCCGTGACGAGGACCCTGCGTGTCGACGACCCGAGCTCTGTCGGTACCGGTCCGGTACTCGTCGAGCGCCCGAAGGACTCCGATACCGCATACGTCATCTACACCTCGGGCTCGACGGGCGTTCCCAAGGGCGTGGTGATCTCGCACGGTTCACTGCGCAACCTGGTGGGCTGGGCAGTCGATACCTTCGGTTCACAGGGACTCTCGCGGGTGTACTGCGCCACGTCACTGTGCTTCGACGTCTCGGTGTTCGAGATCTTCCCCGCGCTCGCGGTCGGCGGTACCGTCACGATGGGTGAGAATCTGATAGAGCTGGCGCAGAACGGTTTCCGTGGTTCACTCGTGTCCGGGGTGCCATCGGCGATGGTAGCCGTTCTCGGCGGCGACGCGGTGATCGAGGTGGACACCGTGGTACTGGCCGGTGAGGCCTTGACCGATCATGTGGCAGAACGAATCTCGCGCGCTGTTCCCGGCGCTCGCATCGCGAACATCTACGGACCCACGGAGTCGACGGTGTACGCCACCGCCTGGTTCTCCGACGAGGCCGAATACCGGTCCGCGGATGCGATGCACTCCGCCGACCCGCCGATCGGACGGCCGCTGAGCGGGGTACGGGCACACATCCTCGACCGGGCGCTGCGACCTGTGCCGATCGGCACCATGGGTGACCTGTACCTCTCGGGAGCCGGACTGGCCGATCGCTATCATCGTCGACCGGCCTTGACCGCCTCGCGCTTCGTGGCGCTGCCCGCATCGACCGGAGTCGATGTGGTTGCCGGAGAACGGATGTACCACACCGGCGACCTCGCCGTGTGGTCCGAGTCGGGGGACGTGCGCTACCTCGGCCGCGCCGACAACCAGGTCAAGATTCGGGGATACCGCATCGAGACCGGCGACATCGCAACGGTGGTGCGTGCGCACCCGTCGGTGTCCGACGCGGTGGTGACGGCGCGAACCGACGGACCGGGCGGAGCTCCACGTCTGGTTGCCTACGTGCTGGCCACGGAGTCCGAGACCCTCGTCGACGAGGTGCTCGACCGCTGCAGGTCGGCGCTACCCGAGTACATGGTCCCCTCGGCAGTGGTGCCACTCGGCGCATTTCCCACCAACGTCAACGGCAAGCTCGACATCGCCGCATTGCCTGCCCCGGTGTACATCTCGACCACGGATGTACGGTCGGCGCCCGGTACCGAGGCGGAGGAAGCGATCTGCGCAGCCATCGGCGAAGTACTCGGCCGGGAAGTGGGCGTGGACGACGATTTCTTCGGACTCGGCGGCGACAGCATCCTGGCCATCAGCGCGATCGACAAGATCTCCAAGTACGGCCGCGCCGTCACCTTTCGCCACTTCTTCGACCTGCGAACTCCGCGACGTCTGGCCGCCGCGTCGACGATTGCGGGGAGTGTGGTCGACGACAACCGAACCGGCACGGTGCCGACGGTGCCGATGATGCAGTGGTGGGCCGAACGACACGGCACGATCTCGACGTTCAATCAGAGTGTGTCGGTGTCGCTTCCGGCTGATGTGACGAACGATGACCTCCGCGCAGCACTGCGGATACTGGTGGACAACCACGACACGCTCAGGATGCGGGTGACCGTCTCTGCAGCACCGGTGGCGGAGATCGACCCGGTCGGAGCAGGTCCCCAGTTCGAGTTGCTGATCACCGCGGATACCGACGAGGAATGCGCAGCCGCCCGGTTCCTGCTGTCACCGCCGACCGGACGCATGATCGTCGGTGTTCGGCGCAGCCCGACGGAGCTGATCCTGATCGTGCATCACCTGGCCGTCGACGGAGTGTCGTGGCACGTGCTGCTCGACGATCTTCGTTCGGCCTACGAAAGCATCAGCGCAGCAACGACACCGATCGTGCGGCCGGCCCCGACCTCCTACTCGACCTGGGCCACCGATCTCACTCGGCAGCCGCTTCCGGGCACTGCCGAAATCGAGAAGTGGCAGAGCATCGCATCGGCGCCGTCGCCCAGCATCGTCAGCGACGCGTTCGACCCGCGGGTGGACACGGCCGCTCGTACCCGGGTGGACAGTGTCGATCTACCGGTCGATCTGTCCCGGGCCCTGCTGGTCGAGACGGCGACCGCGACCCACAGCAGCACCGGTGATCTTCTGTTGTCGGCGTTGGTCTTTGCGCTCGGTCAGGACATCGTGCTCGATCTGGAAGGGCACGGCCGCGGTGGCGATCTCGACCTCTCACGGACCGTCGGTTGGTTCACCACCGTGCATCCCATCGCTCTGGCCCCGGCCGATTCCGTGATCGCCACCACCAGTGCTGTCAAGACTGCACTGGCCGCAATTCCGCACGACGGCAGGGGTTTCGGGCTGCTGCGGTACCTCGATCCCGTGGCCGCACCGATCCTCGCATCCGCGCCTGCATCGCAGATCGGATTCAACTATCTGGGACGGCTGATGCAGGGGGGCGACTGGAGCGTCGACGCGCTCGCGCCGGTTCCGGCGACCGAGGCCGACGTCTCGGCGGTACACCCGGTGGAGATCACCGCATACGCGTCGAGCACAGGCGTGCTCACGCTGCACGTGAGCTCGTGCTCGCGCATCGTCGATCCTGCGTGGATCACCGATGTGCTGAACCGATGGCAGCAGGCCTGCAGCGAGCTCGTCCGTGCTGCCGCCCTCGACCCACGGCTCGCTCTTGCCCCGAGCGACTTCGATGTGGTGGAACTGGACACCGAAGAGCTCGAGACGGTCCTGAATTCAGCTCTGGTCGAGCGCGGACTCACCGATGTGCTGCCGGCCACGCCGCTGCAGCAGGGAATCATCTTCCACTCGATCGCCGACTCGGCCGACGTCTACACGGCACAGTTCGTGTTCGAATTGGACGCGCGCGTCGACGACGAGCGCATGCGCCGGGCCGTGTCGACCGTACTGGCCGACAACCCCGGCCTGCGAACAGGTTTCCTGTGGAGCGGACTGCGGACGCCGGTGGCCGTTGTGCCGACCGTCGTCGACGCGTCCTTCGACTCGGTGACCGTTCCGAACGGCCCGGAGACTGCTGGGCCTGCGAATGTTGCCGGCACCGGTGTGGTGGAGCGGCTACTCGTCGCCGAGCGTGACCGGCCGTTTCGCCTCGATACACCCCCGCTGGTGCGGTTTTTGCTGATCCACTCTGCAACCGGCCGAACCACATTGGCGTTGACGTGCCATCACACGATCCTCGACGGCTGGTCGGTGCCGTTGCTCGTGGAGCAACTGTTCGGGGCCTACGGAACCGACCCGTCGGAGCGGGGGTGCCGTACCCATCCATCACCGCGGGAGTTCCTGCAGTGGCGCGCTCGGCAGGATCTGGATGCGGCAGCGGCATACTGGGCCGAGCGCCTGCGCGGTGCCGAGCCACTGTGTGTGGCCGACCTGGCCCGGCCCGGAGCCACTTCCGATCCCGTCACCACCGAGCAGGTGGCGTTCGTGTTGCCCGCCCACCAGGTGCAGGGTCTGACGGACGCGGCAGCGCGTGCGAAGGTGACCGTCAGCACGGTCGCCGAGGTCGCCACTGCATTGGCGCTGGGATACTCGTGCAACCGCGAGGACGTGGTGTTCGGCAAGACCGTCTCCGGCCGATCCATCGACCTGCCAAGGGTGGACGAAATAGTCGGGTGCCTGATCGACACCGTGCCGGTCCGGATCGCACTCGATCCGGCAGACTCGGTGTCCCAACTACTGTCGATCGCACACCGCGAGCATCTTGCCGGACAGAGCGCCCACTTCCTCGGACTCGGGGAGATCCAGCGTGCTGCTGGGCTCGGGCAGCTGTTCGACGTGTTGATGGTCTTCGAGAACTACCCGAACGACCTGTCGAGTTCGGCGTCGGTCCTGCCGATCGAGTCGATGACCGCGGTGGACGCCACTCACTACCCGGTGACGATCGTGGTCGACCCACGCGACGGGCTCGCCATCCGGGCGGACTACCGGCCCGCCGCCGTCGACGCGTCGTTCGTCCGTGGTCTCGTGGACCGAATTGCATTGGTGCTGAGCACCATCTCCGATGATGGCGGCGAGGTCGACTGCGGCGAGATCGACCTGCTCACGCCGGCGGAGCGGCATCGCATCGTGACTGCATGGAACGACACCGACCACGAGGTCACCGTCTCCACCCTGACCGAGCTGGTGCGCATCGGATCCGATCGAGCAATCGCCGTCGACCCGTCGTGGCAGGCAGTGGTGTCGGAGGACACCGGATACAGCTACGCCGAGTTCGCCGAGCGCGTGGCACGGACGGCGACCGAACTCGACGGCCTCGGGGTCAGGGGAAGGATCGTCGCGGTGATGGTGCCGCGATCACCGGACATGGTGGTGGTGCTGCATGCCATCGTCGCCGCCGGAGCTGCGTACCTCCCGATCGACCCGGAGCTCCCGCAGGAGCGTCGAGACTTCGTGCTGAGCGATGCCGAGCCGGCGGTCGTGATCGGTGCCGTCGAGAAGGGCTTCACTGCAGGCGAATTCGTGTATCTCGATCTGGGAGAGCTGCTGGCACGCGCGGCGGTGTGCACACCGCGGGAGCTGCCCGAGTCGTCGTCGAGCGACACCGCGTACGTGATCTACACGTCCGGCTCCACCGGGCGGCCCAAGGGTGTACGGGTCTCGCACGGTGCCATCGTCAATCGGTTGACGTGGATGCAGCACGAGTACGACCTGAGCCCGAAGGATCGGGTCCTGCAGAAGACTCCGACCAGTTTCGACGTCTCGGTATGGGAATTGTTCTGGCCCTTGGCGGTCGGCGCGACCATCGTGGTCGCCGAGCCGGGCGGGCACACCGATCCCTACTACCTGGCCGGATTGATCGAGCGGACCGGCATCACCACCCTGCACTTCGTGCCGTCGATGCTCACGGCGTTTCTCGCCGCCACCGATCCGGTGCAGTCGGCGTCGGTGCTTCGGGTGTTCTGCAGTGGCGAGGCATTGCCGGCCGAGTCGGTCGCCCGGTACTTCGACTTCTTCGAGGGGGCGACGCCACCGGCATTGCACAATCTGTACGGTCCCACCGAGGCGGCCGTGGACGTCACGTACTGGGAGTGCACGCGGGCCGATGTCACGCGCGGTGTGGTGCCGATCGGTCGACCGGTGTGGAACACCAGACTGGCGATACTCGATTCACGCCTGCGCCCGGTGCCGGCCGGTGCCGCCGGAGTGCTCTACCTCGCCGGCGATCAGCTCGCCGACGGCTACGTGGAGCGGTCGGGCCTGACGGCCACCCGATTCGTGGCCGATCCGTTCGGGCCCCCCGGCGCACGGATGTACGACACCGGGGATCTGTGCCGCTGGGGCCGTGACGGTGCCGTGGAGTACCTCGGGCGCATCGACAATCAGATCAAACTGCGCGGGTTGCGTATCGAGCTCGGTGAGATCGAGAACGTGCTCACCGGACATCGATCGGTCCGGGCCGCCGCTGTGCTCGCTCGCACGGTCGGCTCGGCCACCCAGCTCGTCGGCTACCTGGCACCCGAGGACGACGTTGCAGTAGCCGACCTCGACACGGCCGCGGTTGCGGAATTCGCGGCGAAGACTCTGCCGGAGTACATGGTCCCCCCGATCTTCGTGGTGCTGCAGTCCCTGCCGTCGAGCCCCAACGGGAAGCTCGATCGCCGGGCACTACCGCAGCCGGTGGCACCGCAGTCCGCGCACGAGGAAGCGGTCGGAGACCTCGAGCAACTTGTCGTCGACCTGTTCGCGCGAGTCCTGGGTCGAACGGACGTCGGAGCCACGGACAACTTCTTCGCCCTCGGCGGCGACTCGATCAGTTCGATCTCACTCGTCGGGCGCGCGGCGACGGCCGGATTCCGGTTGTCTCCCGCGGATGTGTTCACCGGCCGAACTCCGCGCGGAATAGCCACGCTGGCAACGCCTCTCGCAGAGATGGACATCGAAACCGGGCCGGCCACCGGTCCGGTACCGGTGACCCCGATCGTGGCCGCCTTCACCGAACTCGGAGCACTGCGTGGACTGCATCAGTCGATCCGCATCCGTGTTCCGGCCGACGCCACGCCGCAGTTGCTCTCGCGAGCAGTGCAATCGGTGGTCGAGCGGCACGCCGTGCTGCGGATGAGACAAAGGCCGGACGGTGGTGTCGAGATACTTCCGCGTGGATCCGCCGACCTTGTCGAGGTGAGTGTGTGCGAGCCGGGACGCAGTCTCGATCCGCGCTCCGACGGAGACGAACTCGACCCCGAGACGGGCCGCATGCTGCTGGCCCGGTGGGACGCGACCCGATCGGAACTGACGCTGATCGCGCACCATCTGGTGGTCGACGGACTCTCGTGGGAACCGTTGACGGCGGATCTGGAGCAGGCGTACCGACTCGTCGGCGATTGTTCGACCACCGCGGCCGAGCTCGAACAGTTCTGCGCAACCGAGGACGGCACCACGTACCGCCATTGGGCGCGGTCGATCACCGATGATCCTGGCTCGCGCCGAGTCGAACTCGATCACTGGCGGAGTGTGCTGGCACTCGATGGGTCACCGGATTCGTATGCGATCGCGGGCCCGATGGGTACCGTCGCACAGGCGCGCAGCCTCACCCTGGAATTCCCGGAGGACGTCAGCGCCGCATCGACTTCGGAGATACCCGAGATGTTCCGCTGCACCGCACAGGACGTGCTGCTTGCCGGACTGGCTGCGGCACTGCAAGAGTGGAGTGGGTCGGACTCGATACCCATCGATCTCGAGGGCCACGGACGGTCCATGCCGCGGACCGATCTCTCGCGCACCGTGGGATGGTTCACCACGCTGTATCCGGTACGCCTTCGGACGCCGATGCGGCCGTGGTCGGAACTGTTGCGTTCGGAGGATCACCTTGCGGCGTCGATCAAGGCGGTCAAGGAGCAGGTGCGGGCCACACCCGACAATGGAATCGGGTTCGGCGCACTGCGGTATCTCGATCCGGTGGGCGAACAGGAACTGAGCCGATACCCCTTGCCTGCAGTGTGTTTCAACTACCTGGGCCGCACGGGATCGGATTCCCTTGACATCCTGTGGAAGCCGACCGTGATTGCCGGCGGTGCCCACCCCGACGCGGGCCTTCGGCACACCGTCGAGATCAACGGTGCTGTGACGGCCGGCCATCTCCGCCTCGAGATGATCTGGGACGCAACGGTGCTGGATCGACACGACGTGGACGAGATCGCACGCCTGTGGCAGGAGGCCGTCACAGCGATGGCCACCCTGTGCACCGACGCGAGCGTCGGCGTAGCCACACCCTCGGACCTGAGCATCTCCGGTCTCACCCAGGCCGACATCGACGACATCGAAGACGACCTCGTATTCGAGTAAGGATCACTGTGAACAAGCCACGCGTACAAGACATCCTGAATCTCAGTCCGCTCCAGGAGGGACTGCTCTTCCATTCGCTGTCCGGCGATTCGCAGTCCTATGTGGTCTCGGTCCGGCTCCCGCTGCGAGGACTCCTCGACGAGGACCGGCTCCGCTGCGCCGCCGACGAACTTCACCGCAGGCACGACGCCCTGCGGAGTGCGTTCGTGGCCCGTAAGTCCGGCGGCTACGTACAGGTCGTCACCCGCGACGCGCCGACCCGTTGGGTCGCCGAGGACCTGACTGCGCTCGGCGCTGACGAGCGCGAACGAGCACTGGAGGCGGCAGCACTGGCGGACAAGGACTTCGCACTCGGGTCACCGCCGCTGATCGCACTGCGACTGATCCGGCTCGGCGAGGACCAGCACATCCTGCAGATCACCAATCACCACCTCATCCTCGACGGATGGTCCATGCCGCTACTGGCTCGCGAGCTTTTCACGTTGTACGACAAAGGGATCGAGGCCTCTGGGCTTGCAGATCCGCCACCCGCACGCGGCTACGCGCAGTGGTTGGCCGGGCGAGATGCCGAAGCGGCCACCGCCGCGTGGCAGCAGGCACTCGCCGAGCCCATCGAACCGACCCTGATCACCGGAACGAGATCCTCGGATACGGCATCCTCCGACACCGTAGGCACCGGTCCGGTGCATCAGCACTGGCTCGAGCTGGACTCCCGATCGTTCGCGAAACTGCGCGGTGTCGTACGCGACCGAGGCCTGACAGTGAACACTGTCGTCTCGGGGGCCTGGGCGCTGTTACTGGCCAGGATGACCGGCCGCGGCGACGTCGTCTTCGGCTCGACGGTATCGGGGCGTCCACCCGAGGTACGCGGCATGGAGTCGATGGTCGGACTGTTCATCAACACCATCGCTGTGCGAGTGCACCTCGACCCGACCGAGACGGTGTCGGAACTGCTGTGCCGCATCCAGGCCGAGCAGACCGAACTCATGCCGCACCACCATGTGAAACTTGCAGACCTGCAACGCATCGCCGGCGTAGGTCAACTGTTCGACACCCTGACGGTCGTGGAGAACTACCCCCTGGAATCCGATACCGCGGTGGCCGACGGATTGACCCTCGGCGAAGTCGAGACAGTCGAGTCCACCCACTATCCGCTGACGGTCGTCGCCTTTCCCTCGGACACGCTGCGGATTCGCATCGACGTCGCGCAGTCTGCGGGATTGGACGGTGCGCTGGTCGCGGATCGCTTCCGGCGGATTCTCGAGGTGCTGTGCGAAGACCCGGAGATCTCGGTAGCCGGTCTCGACCTTCGATCGGATGTCGAGCGCGGTCTGTGGTCTGCGTGGAACGACACGCAGGACACTGCCACTGCGCAGGATCGACCGACGCTGGCGCAGCTGTTCGCGCGGACCGCCGCGGAAAATGCGAATTCAGTTGCCGTGCAGTCTCTCTCCGCGGACGGATCGGCGGTGGATTTGACCTACGGTGAGCTCGACGCCCGCGCGACCGAGCTGGCACACACTCTCACCGAACTCGGGGTGGGAACCGACGACGTAGTGGCGCTGGTCCTGCCGCGCTCGGCGGACCTGATCGTCGCGATCCTGGCCGTGGCCGCCGCCGGAGCCGCGTACCTCCCCATCGATCCGTCGTATCCGGCCGATCGCATCGAGTTCATGATGTCCGACGCCGTGCCGGTCGCGGTCGTCTCCGAATCCGGTATTCGCGCTACCGGACAGCGGGGATCCGGTGGTTCGAGCTCGCCGGACGGTACGGGTTCTGTCTGCGGCGATCCGGCCGATCTCGCCTACGTGATCTACACCTCCGGATCCACCGGCGTCCCCAAGGGAGTGGCGGTGTCCTCGCTCGGGCTGGCCTCGTTCACGGCGTCGATCGTGGACCGATTCGGTGCCGACTCGACGAGCCGTGTATTGCAGTTCGCATCACCGAGTTTCGATGCGTCCGTGCTGGAAATTCTGCTCGCCGTCGGATCGGGCGGCACCCTGGTGATTCCGCCGCCGGGGCCGCACATCGGTGACGAGCTCGCCGAACTGCTCGTCGACGGCGGCATCACCCACACGTTGATTCCCCCGGCCGTGTTGGCCACCGTCCCGACCGACACGGCCTTGCCCTCCTCGACGACGATCATCGTCGGCGGCGACGCCACGTCTACGGAGCTGGTGAGCGCCTGGGCCGGTCGAGTACGTCTGATCAATGCCTACGGCCCCACCGAGATCACCGTCGCAGCAACGATCAGCGACCGACTGGCCGGTGGCGAAGCGGTGCCGCTGGGTCGACCGGTGCGCAACTCCACCGTGCACATCCTCGACCCGATGCTCGCACCGGTCAGCCAGGGAGATGTGGGTGAGGTGTACGTCGGTGGTCTCGGCCTGGCCCGCGGCTATCTGCGACGGCGTGCCACGACGGCGGGCCGGTTCGTCGCGAACCCGTTCTCGAACAGCGGTGAACGCCTCTACCGCACTGGAGATCTCGCTCGTTGGGACGGCGGTCTCGCCCACTACGTGGGCCGTGCGGACGATCAGGTCAAGGTCCGCGGCCATCGCATCGAGGTCGGCGAGGTGGAGAACGCGATCGGCGCGCTCCCCGGCGTCGTCGATGCCGTGGTCCTGGTGGTGCGTGAGCCCGGCAGGCCGGCTCGATTGGCTGCGGTGATCCGAACCGACTCCGGAACCGCATGCGAGGCCGAGCTCAAATCTCTACTTGCTCGACGAGTGCCGGACTACCTGGTGCCCGCACACATCGTGGCGGTGTCGAGATATCCGTTGACCCGCAACGGGAGCAAGGTGGATCGACAGCAGTTGTCGGACAACCTCCCCGAACTACTCGCACGGCGAACCGCCACCGAGCCGAGTCCCACCGCTGCGGTCGGTGCCGTCGGCGTCGAAGCAGTGATCTGCGGTGTCTTCGCCGAGGTCCTCGGGGTCGACGAGGTGGGCCCGGACGACAATTTCTTCGATCTCGGCGGTGACAGCATCGTCTCGATGCAACTGGTCTCGCGGGCCAAGGCGGCCGACGTGATCTTCGGTCCGCGCGACGTGTTCAACAACCGGACGCCGCGATCTCTTGCGGCGCTCACCGTGGCGCGCTCGACCACGGACGGGTCCGTTTCGGCGACCGCCACCGACACACCGGCTCGGTTCGAGGATGCCGGACCGTTTCCTCTCACCCCCACGATGCACTGGTTCCGCGAAACTGGTGCCGAGGTCGACGACTTCTGCCAGGCCGTCACCATTGCAGTCCCGGCCGACCTGGACGCGGACCGGCTGGCGAGTGCAGTGCAGATGGTGCTCGACCGGCACGACAGTCTGCGACTGCGTCTGACGGTGGAGCAGGCCGATCGCGGCTCCGAGAGCCTGTGGAGCCTCGAGGTCCGACCGAGGGGAGAGGTGCAGGCCGTCGATCTGATCTGCCGTGCCGATGCAGGCGACGACCTCGACTCCGTGATAGCCCGCGAGGCCATGGCGGCGCGGGCTCGGTTGCGTCCGGCCGAAGGCGTCATGGCGCAGTTCGTCGTGGTGTCCGACGGCCACCGTCCCGGTCGTCTCATCGTGTGCATCAATCACCTTGCGGTCGACGGAGTCTCGTGGCGCATCCTGCTCGATGACATCGCCGCCTCCTACCGAGCCACCGCCGCCTCCGAGTCCGCTCCACCTCCTCCGGTGTCCACGGGCTTCCGCCAGTGGGCAGGCACACTGGCCGAGCGTGCGGCCGGAGCCACCGGTCACTTCGGTCGATGGTTCGACGTACTGGCCTCGGTCGGTGACCAGTTGGTACCCGTCACCGCTCCGAGACCGGCACTCGATCCGATCCTCGACACCGTGGACACCGTCCGTACCCGCACGGTGACCCTGCCCACTGCCACGACGGCCCGACTTCTCACCGATGTGCCGACGCTGTACGGCACGACGATCTCGGAGAACCTGATAGCTGCACTGGCCGTGGCCATCTCCGCCACCACCGACTCCTCCACCCCGCTGTTCGATATCGAGGCGCACGGCCGATCGGCCGATGACGACATCGACACCACGGACCTCTCCGAGACCGTCGGATGGTTCACTGCGATCTCGCCCGCCGCAGTCTCCGTGCCGAAGGACGCAGCGCAGGACTGGCTCGATTCCAACCCCGAGGCCGCATCCCCGTCGATCTCGGCGGTCCTCAAATCGGTGAAAGAGCAACTGCGACAGCTGCCTCCGCCGCAGACCTTCGGGCTACTTCGGTATCTCAACCCGCAGACCGTCCTGCCGCTCGCGCGTCTGCAGCGTCCGCAGATCGGGTTCAACTACCTCGGGCGGTTCACCGTCGGCGAGGACGTCTCGGACTGGTCGGTCGATTCGCGCTCGGGTGTGATCGGCGGCGGAATCGACGACTCCGCACCGCTGCCGCACGTGCTCGAGGTGACGCTGGTGACCGAGGACAAGCTCGACGGTCCCCATCTGAGTGCGTCGTTCTCCTGGGCGTCACGGGTGCTCTCCGCCACCGAGGTCGACGCGTTGGCCGACGCGTTCGTCGCCGCGCTCGAGGCTCAGGTCGCGCACTCGAGGGTGCCCGGTGCAGGCGGCGCAACTCCCAGTGATTTCCCGTTGGTGACGCTGTCTCAGCAGGAAGTGGATCTGGTCACCGAGACCGTCGACGTCCGGGGCGGTGGAATTCTGCCGCTGTCCGGATTGCAGCAGGGACTGCTGTTCCATGCAGCCTTCGATACGACCAGCGACCTCTACAGCGTGCAGCTCGTTCTCGAACTCGGCGGCACGCTCGATCCCGAGCTGCTACGGGTCAGCGCCGCCGCGATGGCGTTGCGTTACCCCAATCTGACGGCTCGATTCTGGTACGAGGGTATGTCGAGCCCGGTTCAGGTCTATCCGGTCGGGGCGACGGTGCCGTGGGAGTTCATCGACCTGGGTGCGGACACGGCCGCACTCGAACCCACTCTGGCGCAGATCCGCGCGCACCCGTTCGATCTGTCGATGCCGCTGCTGCGCTGGACTCTCGTTCGAGCAGGTAGCACACACCGGCTCGTTCTCACACATCATCATCTCTTGCTCGACGGCTGGTCTGCACCGCTGTTGATCCGAGACCTGTTCCGGCTCTACGGCAACGGCGGATCGCCCGAGTCGCTGCCCGTGCCGCCCGCGTTCGTCGACTATCTGCGGTGGACAACCGAGACCGACAGCGCCCGTGCTGCCGGCGTCTGGGCGGCCGAGCTGGAAGGACTGTCCGAACCGACTCTGCTCGCAGGCCCCGACACCGCTGCCGTGTCGAAGTACCCGGTGGTGTCGAGTCGGGTGATCGACATACCTGCCGATACGACAGCGGTGTTGACCGAGCGTTCCCGACGCGCCGGTGTCACGGTGAACTCGACTGTGCAAGCGATCTGGTCGCTGGTCCTGTCCGCGGTGACCGGCCGCAGCGACATCGTCTTCGGTGCCACCGTCTCCGGTCGTCCACACGATCTCGACGGTGTGGAGGAGATGGTCGGGTTGTTCATCGGGACCGTCCCGCTGCGCAGTGCGATCGAGCGCGAGCGCACCTTCGAGTCGCTGGCTCGGGCATTGTCCGAGCAACAGTCTCGGGTCATGGAGTACAGCCACGTGGGTCTGGGTGCCATCGGTGCCGCAGTCGGTATCGGTGATCTGTTCGACACTCTCGTGGTATTCGAGAACTATCCCATCGACGCCGAATCGACATCGCTCCCAGGTGATCTCACGGTGGAGTCGGTGGTCGGGCACGATGCCACCCACTACCCGTTGACCCTGATCGTGCAACCGGGGGAGAACCTGTCGATTCGGCTCGACCACCGTGTCGATCGGATCCCGATGGATGTGGTCGACGCCGTCGAGCGGCGTCTGACGACCATCGTGGCGGCTCTGTCCGACCCTGCCGACTCCCGGGCATTCGACACCGATCTCGGTGTGCTCACCGAACTCGACTCGGCCGAGCTCGAACGCGTCGTCGCGTGGGGGACCGGCCGACCGAGTCCCGTGGACGGCCCGAGCCTGGGTGCCGTGTTCGCGGATCGGGTGGCCGAGGATCCCGATGCCGTTGCCGTGGTGACCGATACCGACGTCTACACCAGGGCAGAGATTGCGGCAGCGGCGGGTGAGTTGGCCGATACGTTGTACAGCAACGGAATACGACGAGGCGACCCGGTGCTTCTCGGCATGCGCCGCGGTGTCGAACTGCTGATCGCCACTGTCGCGGTTGTCGGTGCAGGCGGGCGATACGTACCGCTCGATCCGCGCAGTCCCGACTCCAGGCTCCAGGCCATCGTCGACGACGTGCAGGCGCGGGTGGTGATCGCCGACGACTCGGTCGCCGGTCGCGGCATCGACTTCCGTGCGACCGTCGTACCGGTGCCCGAGGCACATTCGGAGTCCGTGGGACGTCCGCGTTCGGTGGTGACGGTCGGACCGAACGACGGTGCGTACATCATGTACACGTCGGGCTCCACAGGAACCCCGAAGGGCGTCGAGATCGGGCACGGCGACATTCTGGCTCTCGTCGCCGACACCATCTTCGACAGTCCACGGTTCGATCGCGTACTCGTACACTCCCCACACGCGTTCGACGCCTCGACCTTCGAGATGTGGGTGCCGCTGCTGCGAGGCAAGCAGATCGTGATCGCCCCCGATGCACCGCTACCCGGACAGACGACCGACGTCGTGTCGGACGCCATCGTCCGACACCGGGTGACCGCAGCGTGGCTGACGGCCGGACTGTTCCGCGTGCTCGTCGAGACCCACCCCGAGTGCTTCACCGTGCTCGAGGAGGTCTGGTCCGGTGGAGACGTCGTTCCCGCCGACACGGTTCGCGCGGTTCGGGCACTGAACCCGGCGTTGGTCTTCACCGACGGATACGGTCCGACCGAAACCACCACCTTCGCCACCCGTGGTCGTATCGGTCCCGAGGACCCCATTCCCGATGTGCTGTCGATCGGTTCGCCGATGGACAACATGCGCCTCTACGTGCTGGGCCCCGACCTCGACCGACGCGGGGTCGGTGTCGCCGGCGAACTGTACATCGCCGGCCACGGCGTGGCGTCCGGATACTTCGCTCGACCGGCACGCAGCGCAGGATCGTTCGTGGCGGACCCTTTCGGACCCGCAGGTGCGCGGATGTATCGCACCGGCGATCTGGTGGCGTGGCGGGAGGGCGGCGACCTCGAGTTCGTCGGGCGCGCCGACGATCAGGTCAAGGTTCGCGGATTCCGCATCGAACTCGGCGAGATCGAGTCCGTCGTCGCGGCTCAATCCGGGGTGGAGCACGCCACCGTCGTCGTTCGGGAGGATCGGCCGGGAGACAAACGAGTCGTCGCCTACGTCGTGGCAACGTGCCCCGATGCGATCGACCACGAGGACCTCGCTCGGAACGCGGCCGCTCGACTGCCCGATTACATGGTGCCCGCCGCATTCGTCGAGATCGACGCATTGCCCATCACGACCAACGGAAAGGTGGACCGCAGAGCACTTCCCGTGCCCACCTACCGCGGTGCCGCCGACGGCCGGGCGGCTCGGACCGAGGACGAGGCGACGCTGTGCGCACTGTTCGGTGACGTCCTCGGCGTCGAGGACGTGAGCATCGACGACAACTTCTTCGCCCTCGGTGGTCATTCCCTGACCGCGACGAGGCTGATCGGACGCATTCGCACCACGGTCGGTCGAGCAGCGACGATTCGTGATCTGTTCGAGAACCCCACCGTGGCACAACTTGTCGAGGTGCTCGGCGACGACGTGGATCCGGCGTCGATACTCGCCCCGGTGCAGCGTCCAAAGCACATTCCGACGTCGTACGGGCAGAGTCGCATGTGGTTCCTGGACCGACTCGACGGGGATGCCTCGCCGTACAAGATTCCCATCGGTCTGCGAATCCGCGGCCCCATCAATGTCGGGGCACTGGAGCGTGCATTCGGCGACGTCGTGGCACGACACGAGGTACTCCGCACCGTATTCGAGGAGGTGGACGGCGAGCCGTACCAGGTGATCCTGCCCGCCGGGACCGGAGCGCCCGTTCTGCACACGGTGCGAGTGTCGAGCGCGGGAGCGCACCACGACGCACGGGCCATCGTTGCGAAGGGATTCGATCTGGCTCTCGACCCGCCACTGCGCACCGCACTGATCGAGTGCGCACCCGAGGATCACCTGCTGGTAGTGGTGTTGCACCACATCGCGGGTGACGGGTGGTCGATGGCCCCGCTGGCCGCCGACCTGTCGGCAGCGTACGACGCGCGAGTGGCAGGACATGCACCGGAACTGCCACCGCTCGCCGTTCAATACGCCGATTATGCTGTGTGGCTTCGTCGTTCGATGGGATCGGAAACCGATCCGGCCTCCCGCTTCTCCGCTGCCGCGTCGTTCTGGCGGAACGCGCTCGCCGGAATCCCCGACCCGCTCGATCTCCCGCTCGACCGGCAACGGAGCGACGTGATCGCCACCGAAGAGTCGCACAACGCCGGTTCCATCACTCTGGCAGTCTCGGACACCGTGCATGCCGGCTTGGTCGACATCGCGGCAGGCAGCGGAGCGAGCCTGTTCATGGTGCTGCATTCGGCCTTGTCGGCGCTGCTGACTCGGCTCGGTTCCGGTGAGGACATCGTCATCGGCTCGCCGGTCGCCGGACGTGGCGAGGAAGCACTGAGCGATCTTGTCGGTTTCTTCGTCAACACCCTGGTGTTGCGCGCCGATACGTCCGGCAATCCAAAATTCGTGGAACTGCTTGCCCGCGTGCGCAATTGGGATCTGAGTGCCTTCGCCTACCAGGACATGCCGTTCGAGAAGCTGGTGGCCGAACTCAACCCGGTCCGGTCGAACAGTCACCACCCGCTCTTCCAGGTTCTTTTGGTGCTGCAGAACAACACTGCAGCGGACCTCGATCTGCACGGCCTGTCGGTGGCCATCGATGCGGTCGATGCCCACGCAGCACAGTTCGACCTGTCGTTCGACGTCACCGAACGCGTCGTCGATGGGACCCCGCACGGGTTGTCCATTCGATTCGACTACCGGGCGGACCTGCTCACCGACGCCTCTGCGCATGCGCTGGTGCAACGTTTCGTGGCGGTGCTGACCGGTGTGGTCGCCGATCCCGAGGTCAGGATCGGAGCCATCGAGTTGCTCACGGCAGACGAACGGCACTACCTCGAAGTGGGACTGAACAACACCGCGAGAGCGTCCTCGGTTCACGATGTACTCGAGCAGGTGCGCACGATCGGGCGCGAGAACCCGGACTCGCCGGCGGTTCGCGACGCCGATGCAGTGATCGGGTACGGCACACTGGCGGCGCGAGTGGCCGGACTGACCCAGCGGTTGCGGGCCGCTGGAATCGGAGCCGGTGACGTCGTTGCCGTCTGCAGCCGCCGCCGGACCTCGGTAGTCGTCGCACTGCTCGCCATCAGCGCAGTGGGCGGCGTCTACACCCCGGCCGATCCCGGTGCGCCGGTACAGCGATTGGCCGGTCAATTGAGCGACGCTGCAACGGCGCTCGTCCTCACGACCGAGGAGGACCGTCTGCATGCGGCAGCGCTCGCCGGGGCGACCGGTGGCCTACCGATCCTCGTCGACACGGAATCGGAGATCGACCCGCAGTCGATTGCGTGGCCACAGTGGGAATCCGAGCGCCCGGCGTACGTGCTGTTCACCTCCGGTTCCACAGGACGCCCCAAAGGTGCCTTGGTGCACCGCGGCGGGATGATCAACCACCTGCTCTCCAAGGTCGAGGAACTGCACCTGCAACCCGAGGACGTCGTCGTCGCCAACGCACCGTTGAGCTTCGACATATCGATCTGGCAGATGTTGGCACCGCTGGTGGTGGGTGCGCAGGTTCGCATCGTCGACGCCGACATCGCCCGTGATCCGACGCAGCTATTCGGTGTTGTTGCCGCAGAGGAGGTATCGATTCTCGAAGTGGTGCCGTCACTGTTGCGGGCGGCTCTCGACGACTGGGACGACGGCAATGCAGTGCCTGCGCTGCCGCGATTGCGACGGCTCGTCGTCACCGGTGAGGCGCTGCCGAGACAACTGTGCAATCGATGGCTCGACCGCACCGGTATTGCACTGGTCAACGCCTACGGTCCCACCGAGTGCAGTGACGACGTCACCCATGCGGTGATCGACCGAATCGACTCCGACGCAATGGTTCCCATCGGTCGCCCGATCCGCAACACTGCCCTCTACGTACTGGACGGTGGCCTGCAATCGACACCGCCCGGAACCGGGGGGGAGATGTACGTCGGCGGAGCAGGAGTGGGATTGGGCTATCTGGGCGACCCCCGCCGCACGGCGACGACGTTCGTGGCCGACCCGTTCGGTGAACCGGGCAGCAGGCTCTACCGCACCGGCGACACGGTGCGTTACCGACCCGACGAACAGCTCGAGTTCATCGGCCGAATCGATCACCAGGTCAAGATTCGCGGCCAACGGATCGAACTGGGCGAGATCGAATCCGCACTGGCATCGCACGAACAGGTGGGTGATTGCGTCGCCACTGTCCCGACCGGACCGTCCGGCCAGCCGATGCTCGTCGCGCATGTCGTCGCGCAGGGTGCCGGGGGCATCGATTCCGGTTCTCTCCGAGCACATCTGACCGCATTGCTTCCCGCCGCCATGATTCCGGCTGCGTTCGTGATCATGGACCGTCTGCCACTCACCGCCAACGGCAAGGTCGATCGAGCGGCTCTCCCGGCGGCGGACCCGAGTGCCGAACGCCGGACCACCATTCCGCCGCGAACTGCAGCGGAGGCATCGGTCGCCTCGATCTTCGCCGAACTGCTCGGCACCGAGAACGTCGGTATCGACGACGACTTCTTCGCGCTCGGAGGGCACTCCTTGCTGGCAGTGCGCCTGATCAACCGGATTCGATCCGAACTCGGCATCGAGATGAGCATTCGTGAGGTCTTCGACAATTCGACCGTGGTCGCGCTGGCTGCGGCACTGGGTCCGGCCACCGCGGTCCGGGCATCGCTCACCTCGGTGGTGCGCCCAGCGGTGCTGCCGCTCTCGTACGCCCAGCGTCGGTTGTGGTTCCTGGCGCGATTCGACGCCAGGCCGGGTGCCTACAACGTGCCGACGATCCTGAAATTGACCGGAGCGCTCGACATCGACGCCCTGCGGTGTGCACTCGAGGATGTCAGCGCGCGGCACGAGATCCTGCATACCGTGTTCCCCGAGATCGATGGTGAGCCGGCGCAGGTGATCTGCACCGACCGCACCCCGATCCTCGACGTCGTGGATGCAGGCCCGGACCCGCTGGCGCAGGTGGGGGACGCGGCGAGCGTGCCGTTCGATCTGACGGTGGACCTGCCGATGCGCACCACTGTGACGGTCGGAGATGCCGATGGTTCCGGTGCACGCGAGTACCATCTGGCAATCACGTTGCACCACATCGCAACCGACGGTGGATCCGCGACCACGTTGGCCGCGGACCTGGCCGAGGCATACACCGCGAGGTGCGCGGGCCGGGCACCCGAATGGACTCCACTGACCGTGCAGTACGCCGACTTCGCTGTGTGGCAGCGCGCGGTGAACGGGGCGAACCAAGGGGGCGAGGATGTCCCGGATCCGCACATGGCCTACTGGCGCGCAGCGTTGTCCGATCTGCCGGAGGAGCTGACACTGCCGACCGATCGACGACGTCGTAAGGAACCCACCTTCGAGGCGGGCAGCGTGGACTTCGTCGTCTCTGCCGACCTACACCGTGCACTGACCGATATTGCGACACAGTCGGATACGAGTCTGTTCGTCGTGATCACCGCAGCACTCTCCGCGCTGCTCGGCCGCATGGGAGGCGGGGACGACATCCCCATCGGAACCGTCGTCGACGGCCGCACGGACCGTGAACTGGAACCGCTCGTGGGGTTCTTCGTCAATACTCTCGTGCTGCGCAACGACCTCTCCGGGGCGCCGACATTCCGCGAGCTGGTGGAGCGGGCCCGTGAAACTGCACTCTCGGCGTTCTCGCACCAGGATCTTCCCTTCGAGCGTCTCGTCGAGGTACTGAACCCGGCGCGTTCGGTCGCTCGGCACCCGCTGTTCCAGACGATGCTGGCGTTCCAGAACCACCGTGAGATCGCATTCGAGCTGCCGGGAGTCCGAGTGGAAGGAGTCCCCACCGGGACGGGAGTCGCGAAGTACGACCTCTCGGTCAACCTCGCCGAGGGCCCGAGCCTGTCGGGGCTGGCCGGTCGCATCGACTATGCATGCGACCTGTTCGACCGCGAGAGTATCGACGCAATCGCGACGCGGCTGGTGCAACTGCTGACGGCAGTGGCATCGGACCCGGACCGGATCGTCGACGGTGTGGAACTGGTGACCGAGCAGGAGCGAGAGTTGGTGCTCCGCGGATTCAACGCCACCGGATCGAGCATGCCGGTGCGTGGGTTGGTGCAGTTGTTCGCCGATCAGGTACGGCGGACCCCGAATGCACCCGCCGTGTACCACCTCGGCCGCGAGATCGATTACCGCACGCTCGACGACCTTTCGAACGGTTTCGGACGGCTGCTGCTCGCAGACGGGGTCGGTGCAGGCGACCACGTGGCGGTCTGCCTCGGTCGCTCGTTGGAGCTGTTCGTCGCGGTGCTCGGAATTGCGAAGGCGGGTGCCGCGTACGTCCCGATCGATGCGTCGACGCCACTGGATCGAGTCGCCCGCATCCTCGAACAGACCGATCCGCACACGATCGTCACCACCGAATCCGAATCAGCGGGCTACGGAAACGCGAGAATCGTCGACATCGGCTCCTACGTAAGCGATTTCACAGCATCAGCGGATCACCGTGAGATCACCGACGCCGATCGTGCGGCTCCGCTGCAGTTGCACGACGCCGCCTACGTCATCTTCACCAGTGGCTCGACCGGAACGCCGAAAGGCGTGGTGATCGAGCACTATTCGCTCGCCGATTACCTGCGCTTCGCCCGAACGAGTTACGACGGGATCGGCGGTCTGGCGGTTCTGCACTCGTCGATCTCGTTCGATCTCAGTGTCACCGCAATGCTCACTCCGCTGGTGAGTGGCGGCGCGGTGCTGGCGGTGGATCTCGATTGCCTCGACGAGTTCGACGTCCGGGTGCTCGCGGAGCAGGAGTGCACGTTCTTCAAAGCCACGCCGAGTCACCTGCCGTTGCTGAAGACGCTGCCGCCGTCACTCTCACCGAGTCGGCAGTTGCTTCTCGGCGGAGAGGTTCTCACCGGTGCCGCCGTGGCCGACTGGCGAGCAGAGCACCCCGGCACGGCGCTGTACAACATGTACGGCCCCACCGAGACGACCGTGAACTGCTCTCAATTCATGCTCGCACCAGGCGATGTCGTACCCGACGGTCCCCTGCCGATCGGTGCGCCGATGGACAACGCGCGGTTCTACGTCCTCGACTCGGCACTCGGCATCGTTCCGGTCGGTGTGCCGGGAGAGATCTACATCGCCGGCCCGTGCCTGGCCCGTGGATATCTCGGCCGTGAGGCCCTGACCTCCTCGAAGTTCGTGGCGGACCCCTTTGCCGACGGCACCAGGATGTATCGAAGCGGCGACGTCGGACACTGGAACGCCGACGGCACGGTCACGTTCCTGCATCGCGTCGACGATCAGGTCAAGCTGCGTGGCTACCGAATCGAACTCGGTGAGGTCGAGTCTGCTTTGACGGCACTGCCTTCCGTGGCCACCGCCACTGCCGTGATTCGTGAGGATCGACCCGGCGATCGACGACTGGTGGCGTACGTGGTGCAGCAGGACGACACCGCGGATCGGGCCGGTCGCACCGACCGGATGTCCGAGGCCCGAATGCGCGCGGCCGTGGCGAGGGTACTGCCGGAGTACATGGTGCCGTCGGCGGTCGTGAACCTTCGCTCGATTCCCCTCTCTCCCAACGGAAAAGTAGTTCGTGACCTACTGCCGGAACCTACGTGGTCGAGCGGAACCCAGTACGCGGCACCGAGAACCGACACGGAGCGTGTTCTGGTGGAGATCTTCGAGCAGATCCTCGGCTCCGACCGGGTCGGTCTGAACGACGACTTCTTCGACCTCGGCGGGCATTCGCTGTTGGCGGTGAAGTTGACGAAGGCGGTCCGGGAACGACTGGGCATGGAGATCGGCCTGCGTGCGCTGTTCGCCGCGCCCACACCGGGGCAGTTGGCCGCCCTGTTCGGCGGCTCCGGTGAGCTCGGAGAACCAGGTCGCACGGACGGGGTCGACTGTGTGTTGCCGCTACGCGCAGGAGGATCGCGGCCCCCGCTGTTCTGCATCCACCCGGCGAGTGGGTTCGCCTGGTCCTATTCCGGATTGCTCCGGGCCGTGCCTGCCGAGGTACCGATCTACGGCCTGCAGTCGGCCGGGCTCGACGGCTTCGGGACGCTCCCGCAGACGTTGTCGGACGTCGCAGCGGACTACATCGCCCGGATGCGCGAGGTGCAACCCACCGGCCCGTTCCACATCGTGGGATGGTCCTTCGGCGGATTGGTAGCGCAGGAGATGGCGGCGCAGTTGCATCGAACCGGCGACGAGGTCGGCCTTCTCGGGTTGCTCGACGCCTTCCCCAAGGTCGATTCCGACCCCGACGCCGCTGCGGTGGACTCGGATGAGCTGTGGGCGGCGTTGCTTGCCGTCGCTGGCGTCCAACCGGACGATGTCGGTAGTGCCGTGGGTGATCCGGAGGCCATCGCCGCACGTCTGAACGAGCAGGACTCGGTGTTGGGAACCATGACGGCCGATCGTGTGCGGGCACTGGAAGCGGTGTTCGAGAACAACACTCGGCTCTCTGCGCAGCACCGGCCGCAGCGGTACGACGGCCCGACGACGGTATTCGCCGCCGCCCGCGATCACGGGCCGTCCGCTCCCGAACGCCGTCGATGGAACGGCGCTCTGTCGAACATCGAGTTCGTCGAGATCGATGCTGCTCACAACGACATGACTCGACCCGAACCGATCGCCCGGATCGGTGCACACCTGACCCACCTACTAGGAGGAGAAACCAGCCATGACCACCAACCCGTTCGATAACGACGACCTCACCTTCTCTGTGCTCGTCAATGCGGCAGGCCAGCACTCGCTGTGGCCGCAGTTCGCAGCCGTCCCCGGCGGTTGGGACGTCGCATTCGGGCCGGCGAGCCGCACCGAATGCTTGGACTACGTCGAAGAGAACTGGACCGACATGCGTCCGAAACCGGTGGACCGTCCGGCGGTGCCTGCACACAGTTGAGGCACGCGATGAAGGTCTTACAGGAAGCTGCATCGCAGGGGATTTCACGGCCACCGCCCCAGTAGCGTCGCAGAGGAGGAACCAACGAAAGGACTTGCAATGCTTTCCAAGCGAAAGGCATTGGTAACCGGAGCTTCTCGTGGAATCGGACGGGCAATTGCGGTAGAGCTCGCCGCGCAGGATCACGACATCGCACTGTGCTACCGCACCGAATCGGATGCCGTCACCGAGACTCTGCGTCAGCTCGAAAAATTCGAGGTAGCAGTCCATCACGCCCCGTGCGACGTCTCCGACGGGGCCGCCGCCGAGGCGTTCGTCGACGCATCCGTCGATGCGCTCGGTGAGATCGACGTACTGGTCAACTGTGCAGGCATCGTCAAGGACCGTCCGTTGGCGCTGATGACGTCCGCGGAGTGGCACGACGTCATCGACACCAATCTGACCGGCACGTTCAACTTCTGTCGGCCGTTGTCCTACCGATTCATGAAGAACCGATCGGGATCGATCGTCAACGTGTCGTCCATCGCCGGTGTGTACGGCAATGTGGGTCAGACGAACTACGCAGCGTCCAAGGCCGGGATCCACGGATTCAGTCGGTCGCTCGCCAAGGAAGTCGCTCGCTACGGGGTGCGTGTCAACGTCGTCGCACCCGGGTTCGTCGAGACGGACATGACCGGTGATCTGAGCGAGAAGGCTCGGAAGAAGGCGCAGGACTCGATCCCGTTGCGTCGCTTCGGAACTGCAGAGGACATCGCCGAGGTGGTCTCGTTCCTCGCCTCGGACCGTGCGTCCTACGTCACCGGCCAGGTTCTTCAGGTCGACGGAGGGATGGTCCTGTGACGCTGGCACTTTCGCGTCCCGATGTCGGAGTGCGAGTACCGCGCGCGGAGCCGGTGATCGGCCTGGACGTGGTCGACATGTCCGACGATCGGGCCAGGGCCCGCAAGCTGGTGTCGGCCGAGGATCCCTACCTCTCCGGCCACTACCCCGACGTACCGATCTTCCCAGGGGTGTTCACCATCGACTCCGTGGTCCAGACCGCGCGGGCATTGCTGATCGACCGCGAGCCGGGGTCGTCACCGCGATTGCAGGTGCTGGTGTCCGCTCAGTTCACCGCGCCACTGCAACCGGGTGACCGATTCGAGGTTGCCGTACACGTGCTCGACCCCAAGCCCGTCGACCCCGAGGGGACTCGTCGCATCAAAGCGCAGTGCATCCGTGGCGACGGCATCACCGCCGGCCGAATGACACTGCTGATGGGAGGAATCGACCGATGACCACAACGCTCGACGCACTCGATCATGAGGATCTCTCTGCGGAGCCGTTGCGTCCCAACGGGACCGAAGTGCCCGACCGATCGCTGACCTACCGTCAGATTCTCGACACCCTGCCACACCGGCCACCGATTCTGTTGGTCGATCGAGTACCACACCTGACCGTCGGAGAGTCCATCGTCGCGGAGAAGGCGGTCAACGCCAGTGAGCCGTGCTACGTGGACATCGCCGACTACGTCGACACCGCGCGAGACCCGCGAGATGCCGACGCGTTCGGAGACGAGCGTTTCGCCTACCCGGCCGCTCTGATCATCGAATCACTCGGACAGGCCGCAGCGATCCTGTGGCGCACATCGGTACCGGCCGGGGACGGAACCCTCGTCTTCGGTGGTATCCGCAACTGCAGCTTCCACGCCCACGTGTACCCGGGAGATGTTCTGCAGCATCGGGTTCGGATCGATGCCCTCAAGGGCGACTTCGGAATTCTCTCCGGTCACACCGAGGTCGCAGGCCAGGTCGTAGCCGAGGTCGAATCGATGTTGGTCGCCCTGCGACCGCTGGCCGACAGACAGAACCCCTCGGAAGAACCCACCACAACAGCAGTACCCACAACAGGAATGGAGACATCATGAGCAACGACAGCATCACCTACGTACCCGAGTACCTGGAAGACATTCGCGAGATCGTCGCCGACATCCTCGAGGTCGAGACCGACGAGGTCGGCGAGACAACACATTTCGCCGAGGAGCTCGACGCCGATTCGCTGCGTGCCATCGAGATTCTCTCGCAGCTCGAGAAGAAGTTCAAGATCGACATCCCACAGACCGAACTGCCGCGAATGGAGAACCTGTCCGCGGTGTACGCCGTCGTCGCCGAGCGCGCAGGCTGGTAAGGCGATGACTACCCGCGTCGTCATCACCGGTCTCGGCCCGGTGTCCAGCATCGGCATCGGAGTCGAAGATTTCTGTCAGGGCATCAGAGGCGGCCGCAGTGGAATCTCGGCCATCGATGCGTTCGATACCACGGGATTTCCGGCGACCATGGCCGGCGAGGTCAACGATTTCGTGCCGGCCTCGTACCTGTCGACCCTCGACGAGAACGAGTGGGGCCGAGCGAGTCTGTTCGCTGCGGCCGCCGCGCGACTGGCGGTGGCGGACGCGGGGATCGCGCCCGAACTCCTCTCCACTCACAGGGCCGGATCGGTCATGGGCACCACCGGCGGTGAGACTCGGTCCATCGAACTTATCGCCGAGTCCGCCCTGGCCGACGGACCTGCCGACATCGATCCGGCACTGATCAGAAATGTGCCGAGCGCCCGCATCTCGGAAGCGGTCAACACCGAACTCGGTATGACGGGCGAAGCGCTCACCATCGCCACCGCGTGCTCGGCCAGCAACTACGCAGTGGGCTACGCCTACGACCAACTCGCTTCGGGGGAGGCGGACTACATGATCGCCGGCGGTGCCGATTCGGTACTGCGCTGGGCCCACGCCGGGTTCTATCGTCTGGGTGCGTTGACCGAGAAGGCATGCTCACCGTTCGACGTCGACCGGTCCGGCATCATCACCGGCGAGGGCGGTGCGGCACTCTTTCTCGAGACCTTGGATTCGGCGACCGAACGAGGCGCGCACATCTACGCCGAGGTCCTCGGGTACGGCGTCAACTGCGACGCAATCCACATGGTGGCTCCGGATTCTGCAAGCATCGCCGCGTGTGCCAGGGTGGCGCACGAGAACGCGGGTATCGATGCCGCCGACGTGGACTACATCTGTGCGCACGGTACCGGAACCCCGGCCAACGACGCAGCCGAGACCGCAGCGATGAAGAGTGTCTTCGGTTCCACGCCACCGCCGATGAGTTCGATCAAGTCGATGCTCGGACACACGATGGGTGCAGCCAGTGGCTTCGGAGTGATCGCGTCCTGCCTGGGAATCGACAACGGCTTCATGCCTCCCACAATCAATTTCACCGAACTGGACCCGGCTCTGGACGGTATCGATCCGATACCGAACCACGCGCGCTCCGCGGACGTGCGGCTGGTGCAGAACAACGGTTTCGCCTTCGGTGGAAACAACGCCATAGTCATGCTCGCGAAAGTCGGGTGAATCGCTCATGTCCATCGACGTACACAGTCGAACTCCTACTACCGCCACCGACCGGATCGGCATCTACGGGTCCGGTGTGGTCTCCCCGCTCGGAATCGGCATCGACGCATTCGGAGAGTCACTGGCCCGGTCGATGTCGGCCGAGGCCGACGTATCGACCATGTTCGCAGACGAACTGCCCACCGAGCGTGGGTTCGCCATCGTCGACTTCAAGATGAAGGAACACGTCGACCGCAAGGGCATCCGCTTCTTCGACCGACCGACGTGCTTCGGCATCATCGCGAGCGGGCAGGCACTGCAGGCCTCGGCGGGAACCGAGGTGGACCGTGTAGGGCTGGTGCTCGGCACCACCACCGGGAGCGAGAAGTCCACCAGCGACTATTCCCGGGACACCCTGACCCAACCCAAGCCGTATCTCGTCAACCCGGCAACCTTCCCCAATGCGGTGATGAACTGCGCCGCAGGCCAAGCCGCCATCTGGCACGGGTTGACGGGGGTCAATGCGACCGTCGCCGGCGGTCAGCTGGCCGGCATCCAGGCGCTACGCTACGCAAGGAACTCGATCACTCGCGGATACAGCGACGTGATGGTGGCCGGAGCTGTCGAAGAATTCAGTCCGCAACGTGCTTGGGGCGCATTCGGATTGGATCGCGAGCACCCCTTGGTGGCAGGCGAGGGTGCGGCGACGTTCCTGCTGGCCGGCGACGACAGTGAGACCGCCGCGAAATCGAACGGTCCTATCGCGGAACTGCTTTCCGCCGAGGTGGGCCACTACGGACCCGACGCGCGGATCCGTTCGGCCGGACTCGCCGGCGTCATCGATCGCGCCCTCGAACGCGCGGGAATCGACCGCTCGGACGTGTGGATCGTGGCCACCGGCGAGACCGGAACAGCCGCGCACGATGAGGTCGAGTCCGACGGCGTCGACACAGCCCTGCCTGGAGTCGAGCGTCTGAGGATCAAATTGCTCAATGGCGAAACTCACGCTGCCACCGGCGCTCTCGCGCTGTCCGCAATTCTCGCTCACCACCGTCGTGACCCCGAACTGCACGGCCGGGCCGCCGTGCTGACCGCTGTCTCGCCCGATGGCGCCGTCGCCGCCGCTGTGATCCGAGGTTTCCATCATGGCTGATGTCATCGCCGGAAGCGCGGTGATCAGTCCCCTGGGCGGCCAGGCGGAAACGTTCGACGCATTGATCGCCGGGGAGTCCGCTCTGCGTCCGCTCGAGTTCTACGACCGCGATCGGGTGAACGTACACCTCGGGTATCAGATCGGCGACGGTCCCGAGGGCGACCTGAGACCGGCCGGCTGGCTCACGTCGGTGATCGCCGACGCGGTGGCGGACGCGAAATTGGATCTGTCGGCGGCCCGCGTTGTCGTGGTGGTCGGCACCAGCATGCGCGAATTGCGAGGTGTGGAAAGAGCATTGGCGTCGTCGATCCGGCCGCTGACGTTCGACCTTCCCGATCTCCACTTCACCCGCGCCGTGCGAGCGGTCGTCCCCGACGCGATCGAGGTCATCACCGTCACCAACGCCTGCTCGGCAGGGGGACACGCGCTGGCGATCGGCGAGGACTATCTGGCGACCCGCCGCGCGGACGTGGTGATCGTCGCCGCCTGCGACGGCACCAGCGAGTCCATGATCGCCTCGATCGGCCGCGTGCACGAGGACCCATCGGACGGGGTTCGGCCCTTCGATCGTCGGCGCAAAGGAGTGCTTCTCGGTGAGGGCGCTGCTGCGCTGGTCTTGGTGTCCGCCGAGCATGCATCGTCGATCGACCGTTCGGCCGCGCGAGTGCTCGGCACCGAAATGGCCTGCGACGCAGCACACGAGACCGCACCGGACTCGGCAGGTATCGCACGTACCATGCGGGGCGCTCATCGGCGGGCGGGCATCACCGCCGCCGACGTCGATCTCGTGGTTGCGCACGGCACCGGAACCGCACTGAACGACCCGACCGAAGCAGCGGTACTGGTGGACGTCTTCACCGGCAGTGCCCCCATCGTCACAGCGCTCAAGGGTGCCCTCGGGCACACCACCGGACCGTCACCGCTGATGAGCGTCGCCGTCGGAATCCAAGCCCTGCGCGAACGCCGCGTGCCTGCGATCGTGGGACTCAGCGATCCCATCGACGAAGCCGGCGACATCGACCTGGTCGTCGGATCGCCTCGTCGCACCGGCGGCAGCATCGTGCAAATAGATGCCTTCGGTTTCGGTGGCGTCAATGCCGTTACGCTAGTGCAGGTTCCGGCATGAGCGCGGTGGTGGTCGAGGGACTCGCGGTGCAACTCCCGGGCCTCGACCTGGGTGGACAAGCTCATCTGGCCGCTGCGGCCGACGAGTACTCGACCATCGGCGCAGACTCGGCCAAGACGATCATCGGTCGAAAGCGACTGCTCTACAAAGAGACTGCTACGCGCCTGGCCGCCTGTGCGGTGCACCGGGCACTCGGACTCGACATCGGCACGGTACCGGAGGCAGCGTCCGGTGCCGACGCGGACACCGCGGTGATCGTGAGTTCCAATCTGAACAACGTCGACACCGTCGCGCAGATGGACGAGTTGGTTCTGGCAGGAAAATTATCCGATGTCAGTTCCATGCAGGTGCCCAATGCCTCACCCAACGCGGTGGCCTCGTCCCTGGCGATCAGGTTCGGGCTGCAGGGTCCGAACCTGCTGATCAGCTCGGGAATCACCGGCGGCCACAGCGCCGTTCGGGTTGCCGCAGCGATGCTGCACAACCGCAGAGCCACCCGCGTGGTGGTCGTCGGTGTCGAACCGTCCGACCCGGTCGCAGAGGTCGTCAACGGCGCTCCGCTGGTGGCCGCATCGGCGTGTGTGGTTCTTCGGCTGGTGGACTCACCGCCGCCCGGCACAGTGACCGTGGAACTGGACGATCCCGCGCCCCAGGCGGACCACCTCGAATTCGGCGCCGGCGGAGTCGATCTCGTCAGCGCAGTGGGAAACACCTACGGGACCCTCGGTGTACTGCAGGTCGCGGTCGCGGCCAACTGGATGTGGCAACACCCGGTGTCCTCGGCATCGATGGTGTGCGAGAACTCCGAAGACGGAAGAACCCGATTGTGGCTGGCGCGAGCCGCCTGACCGCACCGCAACGACAAGAGAAGGACGTGCACATGACCACCGAAACACACTTGCCCACCGAGACGACGACGTATGTCGGGCGGCCCCGCTTCGAGGGCGCGAACATCAGGACCTGGATCGGATTCAAGCACTTCACCTATCTCATGGAAGAGGGCGTGCTGCAGTATCTTCGTGATCGAGATCTGGGTCCCACCAAGCTGTACCGTGATTTCGGCCTCGGGGTCGAGTTCGTCGACTCGTCCATCCAGCTGCCCAACACCATCGACCTCGACGACGAGGTGAAGGTCCAGGTCACGCGGGACGAACGCAAGCTCGGCTGGGCCTTCTCGGTCCGCATGACGGTCGATCGAGGTGACGGCCCGATAACCGTGCTCAACGGCAAGACCCGGGTGCAACTGATTCACGAGGTGGACACCACCCCGCGGTCCTCCGTCCCGGAGACCGTCGCCGAGGCGGTCTCGGAGATCACCTCGCTCGACACCACCGGACCCCAGACGTTGGCGCAGCTGAAGTCCGAGGACCCGAATGCCTTCCTGTGGTCGTGGCGGATCCCGTACTTCTACTGCCACTACTCACTGCGCCTGCAGCACTCCGGTTACGTGCGCGCGGTCGAGGAAGTGGTGGACCGCTTTCTGTTCGACCGGGGCCTCGCCATCGAGGAGGTACTGGCCGAACGAGGCTGGATTCCCGTGGTATCACGCTCTCGCATAACGCTTCTCGAAGACGCCCTGATGGGTGAGACGCTGCACACCGTCATGCGAGTCGACGAGGTGATCAAGGACGTGATGTACCCCGCCAAGATCGACATGTACGTCGAGCGCGGGGGCACGCTGTTCCACACCGCCACCGCATCGGTGGTGCACGGCTACGCCGTCAGCCGGGGCACCGAGGCGGGCACGCTGGCGACGTTCGACGACGAGACGCGCACCAAGCTACTCGGGGGCCGCTGATGGCACGCGCGCCCAAGCCACCGAAGGTGTGGTTCTCGTTTCGCAGTCCGTTCAGCTGGATCGCAATGCACGAGCTCGATCGCCGAGTCCCCTCTGCGCGTTCGACATTCGACTTCGTACCGTTCTGGGAGCCAGACGCCAACACCGCGAGCCGGTTGGCCGCACGCGGTGGCGAGATCATCTACACCCCCATGAGCAAGGCCAAGCACCTGTACATCCTGCAGGATACGAAACGGCTCGCCGAACGGTACGGACTGTCCATGACCTGGCCGGTGGACATGTCGCCGTGGTGGGAACCGTCGCACCTGGGCTGGTTGCAGGCGCGTGCAGCGGGCAGGCAATGGGAGTTCTACGACGCCGTCGTCGCAGCGCGTTGGGAACGCGGCGAGGACATCAGTGATCCGGCCGTGATCGGTAGAGCAGCGGAGATCGCCGGGCTCGATCCCGCCGCGATCGCGTCCGCGGTCGACGACGACACCGTGCGCGACGCCGGCGCAGACGCTCTGTACGACGGTTACCACTCCGACATCTTCGGGGTGCCCTACTTCCTGAACAAGCGTCAGCGATTCTGGGGCCTCGACCGGTTGGAGTGGTTCCTCACCGATCTTTCGGTTGCCGGTGTGGACGTGTCCTCGGACGGTATCGCGGCAATCGAGGACGACCGGATCGACCGGTTGCTGGGAGCTGTTGCTTACGACACGGACTCTGCCGGTGGCTGCGGATAGCCGCGTCGTGGGCGGCGGGAGTGGAGCCTGCGGAATGACCTCTGGGGGCGGGAGTGGAGCCTGCGGGGGGACTTCCGTGCCGGCTGTCGGTCGGCGGGTGGTTCTGACGACGGTGTCCTCCGACGCACACACGTGGAACCTGGTGTTCCTGGCGTTGCTCCTCGAGGAGCACGGTCACACGGTAGTCAACCTCGGCCCGTGCGTACCGGACGAGGTGGTGGTGCAGGCGTGCCGGCGCATCGAACCCGATGTACTGGTGGTCAGCACGGTCAACGGTCACGGCTGCATCGATGGTGTGCGGTTGATCGAACGCATCAGGGCAGAGATCGGCGGCGTGCCGGCGGTCATCGGTGGGAAGTTGACGACCATGGGTGAGAGCGGGCACGAACGCACTGCCCAACTCTTGGACGCCGGGTTCGACTCCGTTTTTCTCGACGCGTCCGATCTGGACGGTCTGACACGATTCCTGGATTCGGCCGACGCACTCACCTCGGTGGGTGCGTGATGGACGACTTCGGTGGGTACGTGGCTTCGTCCGATTCCCTTGTGGTGCAGCCGAGGATGGGATTTTCGGATCCGGAGACCATGAGGACCGGGCTGGCGGCGACTGCCGCTGCCCACGCCGCCACGGTGGGGACGATCACTCTCGACAGCTTCACGCGAGTAGGCGATCTCGATACCGCCGCACGGGCGGTACGAGCGGGATCCGACTTGAACGGGTACCCCATTCTGACGCACGATTCGTCGGTGACCGAGCGGGTGCTGGCGGACAGTCTGGCTGCTGGTTTTCCCGTCCAGATTCGGCACGGATCGGCCCTGGCGCACTCGATCGTCGAACGGCTGGTGCAGGTGGGGCTCACTGCGACCGAAGGCGGCCCTATCTCCTACTGCCTGCCGTACGGCCGCACACCCATCGCCGAGGCAGTCACCGATTGGGCGCGAACGTGTGAAACCCTCGCCGCGGCCCGAACGCCCACGCGCACCCCTCATCTGGAGACCTTCGGGGGGTGTCTGATGGGGCAGTTGTGCCCTCCGAGCTTGCTGATCGCGGTGTCGATCCTCGAGGGCATGTTCTTCGCCGGACACGGGCTGACGAGTGTCTCGCTGAGCTACGCCCAGCAGACCGACGAGAGGCAGGATCGCGAGGCACTCACGGTTCTGCGTCGTCTGGCGGCCCGATACTTGCCGAACATCCGATGGCATGTGGTTGTGTACGCCTACATGGGTGTCTATCCCACGACGATCGGGGGAGCCACCGATCTGCTCGGCGCAGCCGCGCGACTCGCAGTGGACGGATCGGCCGAACGGCTGATCGTGAAGACCGTCGCCGAGTCGAAGCGGATCCCCACGATCGAGCAGAATGTCGCTGCGCTCGAGCATGCGAGTGCGACTGCTGCCGGACGGCTTCGAGCTGCCGATGCTGATATCTCGCAACTGGATTCGGGTATCGAGGACGAGGCGCTGGCCCTGGTCGAGGGGGCTCTCGACTGCCACCGCGACATCGACGTGGCCCTGGTTCGTGCATTGAACCGCGGCATCATCGACGTTCCCTACTGCTTGCATCCGGACAACAGCGGACGTGCCCGCGCAGTGATCGACGGCGGAGGACGGCTGCAGTGGTCGTCCATCGGAGCGATGCCACTACCGGTGCCTACCGGAGTCACCGCGGCGATGTCCTCGTCTGCATTGCTCGACAATCTGCACCACGTCCAGATGAAATTCGATGTACCGCACCTACCCGTCGCGGCGAAGGCGGACATACCCGAAATGGAAGGGGCGAGTCGATGACTCTCATCGATCAGATCATGCCGCGTTTTTCTCAGCAGGAGACACACCGGCGGGTGGTCTCGGCGCCGGAATCGACTGTGTGGGATGCCCTGCACGCGACACCGGTGGACGCCCTGTCGATGTCGATGGCGCTCGTGCGGCTCCGGTCGGGTCCGAAGGCGTGGATCGACCCTGATTGGTCCAAGAATGTTGCTGCACAATCGAACAAGCCAGCCGTGGAGGCCTTCGCTCCGCGCGAGATCGATCGCGTCGAGGGAACGGAGTTGGTGCTCGCCGATATCGCCCGGTACGACTTCTCCGGCAATGGTCGGCCGGGCATCTCCCGAACCGATCGGGCGGCATTCGAGAGTTTCGACGAGCCCGGGTGGACGAAGGTGGTCATGAACTTCACCGTCGAGCCGCATCGAAGTGGAACGCTGCTCTGTACGCGCACGCGGGTCTGCACCACCGACACCCGCACATCGCTTCGCTTCGCTGCGTACTGGGCGTTGATCCGCCCGGGGAGTGCGTTGATCAGACGCGATCTTCTGGCTGCGATCGCGTCGGTGGCAGAGTCGATGGTCGGTGAGAGGGCCGGCGACGAGGCGATGCGATGACAGGTGGTTCAGTGCGCGAGAGCGGGTCGTTCGGCTCGGCGTGACAGGATCAGTCCGGCCAGTAGCGCTGTGCCCCAAAGAAAGAACGCACCGTCGAAGAACAGGTGCCCGATCTTGACCCCACGATTCTCCGCGGTCGCGATCAGGCCGACGGCGGCACCGACGAACGAGAGCCCGCCCCATGCGATCAACACGACCGATCCCACCCAGGATATGGCGAAGATTGGGCGCCGCAGCGGAACTCGGTTCAGCAGCGCGAGCAAGGGTAGTACGGCCGCGGCCAATTTGAACACCGTGAGCCCGCCGAGCACCGCGCGTGCGGTGGTGGGGTCGGTGTCGACCCATTCGGTGGCCCATGATCCGACGGTTCCGAGCATCCACCGCCCGCCCGCAGCCCAGTATCCGGAGAACGCTGCGTGGATCAGTCCGATGATGCATGCGGCGGCGAAATAGCGGGTGGTATCGGTCTTCACTGGAATTGCAGCCTTTCGACGATGTATCGCGATCTGTTCGAGTACTGAAAATGGTGGAAGAATTGATTATCGAATGTTGCATCGACAACCTCGTTCCAGGGCCCTTGTGCACCTCTTCCTTGCATTGCCGCAAGTCGTTTGGATGGCTATATTGTTGATGGTTCGCCGATCGTACCTGCTGGGTGAGTGGCCGCCGATCGCGAGCCGGGGGGTACTCGGTGTTCACGCGTTCTTCATGAAGTTGTGCCAGTTTTACGAAGAAGGGTCGGGGAATTCGGCAGGCTCGTTCACCGAATAGATGCATATTTCTTCCTCGCTCCAGGCGCACGACCGATGCGCCAGAAGTTCGACGCACATTGTGTTAGGTACACGAGATGTCCGAGACACTAGGAGTGGCAGATGGGGATTCGTATCTTCAACCAGCAGACCGAGGAGGTCTATCGTGCGCTGCTCAAGCGTGCGCGCTGGAATCCGCCGGATCTGGTAGCGCAGTCGCCCCGGGACGATTCCGCTGTCGTGGACGATATCTGTGCACTGCAGAATTCGCGGATGGTCGCCCCGTCGGCCGACGAACCCGGGTTCGTCCGAGCCATCGAGCCACGGCTTGCCCTTCCGACTCTTGTTGCGCGACAGTTCAAAACGGGTGACGCATCGGAGTTGGTCGCCGCACCGAGCGTGATACAGAACGTCATCGAGCAACACGAGGGATTCACCTCGATAGCCCCGGGTTGGCACGTCGGTGGTCTCGACCGAGCTGCGGTATTGGTGGAGCGGCTGGTGGCAACCGGTCGGCGCGAGTTGATATTCACAACCCCGGTGTATGTACCGCACTCGTTCGAGCACGCTCCATACATTGCGGAGCTGGCTCGGCGCAAGGGAATGAAGGTGAAGATGTTGTGGACATCGGCCCTCGGAAGTCTTCCCGCGCTGACATCGGTTGTTCAGGAACTGATGGATATGGGTTGCGAGATCAGAATCTCGAAGACACTGATGGACCGCGCAGTCATCGTGGACCGAAGTGTCGCCATCAATCTCTCGGATCCCGACTCGGTGCACTTGTATTCCCATGAAGACCGCGTCACCGATCTCGCTTCACGATCGGCCGATCACTGGAACTCCGCTCAACCGGTACGTCGCGCCGTCTACGCCGACACTCCACGTAATGCGTTGGCGCGCCACGAGGTAATCCTGGGATATCTCGCCGAGGGGCTTACCGACGAGTCCATCGCCAGTAAACTCGAAGTCAGTATTCGCACCGTGCGCAGTGACATCGCCAAGACGATGTCCAATCTCGACGCCAAGAGCAGATTTCAGGCCGGCGTCGCCGCGTCGCGTATCGGTATCGTCTGAAGGAACGGGAGAAGAACGATGATTGCAATCGTCGCGCCCGGTCAGGGCAGTCAGAAGCCGGGCATGTTGGCACCGTGGTGTGACCCCGCGATACCCGAGGCGCGCGACGTCTCGGCATTGATCGACGAACTCTCCGAAGCGGCAGGGCTCGACCTTCGCTACTTCGGCACCGAGGCGGCGGCGGAGGAAATCGTCGACACCGCCGTGGCTCAGCCGCTGATCGTCGCATTCTCGCTGATCGGTCTCGCCTCGCTCGGCGGGGCCGAACTTCCCGCCGACGAGACGGTGTTCGTCGGACATTCGGTCGGAGAGCTCACGGCGCTGGCGGGGTGCGGGTGGCGAACCACAACGGCGGCGGGCAGGTTGTGGTCGGAGGTCGACGGGACCGAGTCGCTGCCCTGGCCGCCCAGCCGCCCACCGACGTCAAGGTTGTCGAGATGAAGGTGGCAGGTGCGTTCCATACCGACCTCATGAGCGAGGCGCAGGAGGAGCTTGCCGAGGCTGTCGAGCAGGTGCGGTTCGCCGAGCCGGTAGCCACGATGATCTCGAGTACGAACGGTCGTGTGACGGCGTCAGGGTTTGCCGACATCGTCGTCTCGGCCGTCACCGCACCGGTTCGATGGGACCTGTGCGTGCAGACGCTGCAGCAGATCGGTGCCGACCACCGCATCGAGTTGCCCCCGGCCGGTGCGCTGTCCTCGATGGCGCGCCGAGAGAACCCGCGGCCCACGTCGACCAAGATCACCGATCCCGGGGGCGTCGCCGAATTCGTTCGGGCAGTGCGGGTCACCCCCAACCGGGGGTAGCGAACCGACCTGCGTGTCCCCTACCGTCGAACGTGATAGCCATCACAGATGTTCTGCGTAGGAGGACTCATGGCCGGGCCGGCACACACCGCGTTTCGAGCTGCACGCGATCTACTGCTCGATACGTACGGCGAGTACGACCGTGCAGTTGCAACTTTCGAGTGGCCGTCGTTCGGTGAGACGTTCAACTGGGCGATCGACTGGTTCGACGCGATCGCACGCGGCAACGACGGTATCGCGCTGTGGATCGTCGAAGAGGACGGCAGCGAGGCCAAGTTCAGCTTCGACGATATCGCGCGTCGCTCGGACCAGGTTGCCCGGTGGCTCGAGCAGCAGGGAATCGGTCGCGGCGACTCGGTGATCCTGATGCTCGGCAACCAGGTGGAACTGTGGGAGTCCATGCTCGCGGTGATGAAGCTCGGCGCGGTCCTGATGCCGACCACCACCGCTATCGGATCCGCGGACCTGACGGATCGGGTGGTGCGCGGCAATGCACGCGCGGTGATCGTGAACCCCTCGGACGCAAACAAATTCGACGACGTCCCCGGCGACTATCTGCGTATCGCGACCTCTGCACACGACGGCTGGCTCGATTACTCCGATGCTCGTTCCGTGGAGACCCGGCCGTTCGAGTCCGTCACGGCGCCCGACGACCGCCTGCTGATGTACTTCACCTCCGGCACCACCAGCAAGCCCAAGCTCGTCGAACACACTCAGATCTCCTATCCCGTAGGGCATCTGAGCACGATGTACTTCCTCGGGCTTCGTCCGGGCGATGTGCACCTGAACATCAGCTCGCCCGGCTGGGCCAAGCACGCGTGGAGTTGCTTCTTCGCGCCATGGATCGCCGAGGCGACCATCTTCATCTACAACTACGGCAAGTTCGACGCGAAAGCGTTGCTCGAGCAGATCCGTCGCGCCGAGGTGACGACGTTCTGTGCGCCACCGACAGTGTGGCGCATGCTCATTCAAGCCGACCTCGCCGGCGGCGGGGGTTCACTCCGTGAGGCAATCGGTGCCGGTGAGCCACTCAATCCCGAGGTGATCTCCACGGTGCGGCGGGAGTGGGGCCTGAACATTCGCGACGGATTCGGGCAGACGGAAACCACTGCGCTGGTGGCCAATACGCCCGGTGCGGTGCTCAAGTCCGGTTCGATGGGCAGGCCGTTGCCGGGCGTCCCGGTGGTGATCGTCGACCCCACCACCGGCGAACTCGCCGACGAGGGCGAGATCTGCCTCGACCTGGCGCAGAATCCGTTCAACCTGATGACCGGCTACCTCGGGGACCCCGAGCGCAACGCCGCTGTCATGGCCGACGGCTACTACCACACCGGCGACGTCGCATCGCGGGACTCCGAGGGGTACATCACCTACGTCGGCCGTACCGATGACGTGTTCAAGGCCTCCGATTACAAGATCTCCCCGTTCGAGCTCGAAAGCGTTCTCATCGAACACCCCGCAGTTGCCGAGGCCGCAGTGGTGCCCGCTCCCGACGAGACGCGACTGGCCGTCCCCAAGGCGTATGTGGCATTGGCGTCGGGCTGGGAACCCAACGAGGACACTGCATTCGAGATCCTGAAGTACGCACGCGAGCACCTGGCGCCGTTCCTGCGGGTTCGGCGTATCGAGTTCTTCGAGCTACCGAAAACGATCTCCGGCAAGATCCGCCGAGTGGAGTTGCGTGCCCGCGAGGACGCTGCCGTGGGGCCGCTCGAGACCGAGTGGCGCGACGACCAGTTCCCCGCGCTGAAGAGGTGACGTGGCTGTCCACTATGTGCCGTTCGAGCCGGTATCCCGATTTTCGAGGCGAATAGTGGACGCTGACGTCACCTGTCCCAGAACCGTTCGAGGACATCCAGCACTTCTGCGGAGGCGGCCATCGTGGTCGCATGATCGAATCCGCGGATGACATGCAATTCGGAGTTCGGAACCAGCGCTGCGGCAGCTCGGGTGTCGTCGAGTCTCGTGCGGTCCTCGCCGCCGACGTAGAACAGCGACGGCTGGGTCAATCCCTGCAACACCTCGTCGGGTAGGCCGAGATCGGCGTCACAGGCTCGGATGTACGCAGCCATGGCCTGAGCGTCGTTGGCGGAGAACACCGCTCGCGTACCTGGATCGATAGGGAACATGCGGTGGCTGTTCCACGCCTCGAGAAACCCGTCCATGCCGCTCTGCTCCAACACATCTGCGCACCCGGGGAAGAAGAGGCGGTCGAACGCGCCTGCCTGAGCGCCGTGACTACCTCCGCCGACCGCAAGCGATCGCACTCGCTCGGGAGCCGCCGCCGTCAACGCCAATCCGGCCCGTGCCCCGAACGAATACCCGAGGTAGTCGACTGTCTGCGCGCCTACTGCATCGAGCACCGCGCGAAGATCGCCGACGATGTTGCCCATCGCATAGGCATCGGGAGAATGGGGCTTCTCGCTGCGGCCGTGACCGCGACTGTCGATCAGAATCAGCTGTCGACTCCCGCGTAGCGCTTTCACGTAGCCGAACGTCCGCCAAATCGTGTGCGTCAGAAAACTGCCGTGCACGATCAACAACGGTGGGCCGGACCCCACCACCGTGTACGCAATCCGTGTCCCATCGTCTGCATTCGAGGCGTACTCCACCCCGCGATTGTTGCCCACGGCGCCTATGGGTCGCTCCGCAGGCTCCACTCCTGTCCACTCGACGTGACATTGACCCCCGCAAAGGCCACTGAACGTCACATCGACTCCTCCCGGGCGGGCGTTTCTGCAGCGATCGGGGTGAGGTCGATTGTGCGGGTGGGGGCGATGGCATCGAGGAACGGCCGATCGTGGCTCGCGATGATCAGTGCGCCCTCGAATGTCTCCAAGGCTTCGATGAGGTGTTGTCGGCTGGTGATGTCGAGGTTGTTGGTTGGCTCGTCGAGCATCAGTAGTTTCGGAGCAGGCTCTGCCAGGAGGATTCGCGCCAGTGCGGCCCGCAGTCGTTCTCCGCCGGAGAGGGTGGCGACGACGGCATTGGCGTCGGATCCGCGGAACAGGAATCGGGCAAGTTGTCCCCGGATCTGTTCGGCGGTGGCGTGTGGCGCCACGTCGGCCACGTTCTCGGCGACGCTGCGGGCTTCGGCGAAGACGTCGAGTCGCTGGGGCAGATACTTCCACGGCACCTCTGCTCCTGTGGCGTGCAGAGCCCGCAACAGGGTGGTCTTGCCGCTGCCGTTCGGGCCGATCAGGGCGATGCGTTCGGGACCCACGACAATGACCTCCTCGTGGGTCAGAACCGTCTGTCCAGGATGGACTTTCGTTGCCGGGAGGTCGACGCGTATCTCGCGGTCGTCGCGTAAGAGATCCTCGGCTGCGGACAGGGACGATCGGGCATCGTCGACGCGGTCGGTGTGGGTGCCGCGTAGCTTTCCGGCCGATTCCTGTGCGGCGCGCTTTCGCGCACCCATGACGATCTTGGGTTCGCGCTTCTGCTCTTCCATCTTCTTGCCGTAGCGCAGACGTCGGTCGAGTTTGATTCTTGTGTCGATCAATTCGCGTTCCTGCTTGCGGACGTCGTTCTTGGCATCGCGGACCGTTGCCCGTGCCGCGTCCTGCTCGGCGTCGATCACTGCTCGATAGTGCTGATAGTTGCCGCCGAACATGCGCAGTCTCGAGATACCGCTGCGCTCTGCCCGCACCTCGGCGATGGAGTCGACGCGTTCGAGCAGCTCGAGATCGTGCGTACACACGATCAGCACACCCGCGTAGCCGTCGATGGCTGTGTACAGCCGTTCTCGCGCAACCCGATCGAGGTTGTTGGTGGGCTCGTCCAGCAGCAGTACGTCGGGCTCGGCCAGGAGCTCGGCAGTGAGTGCGAGCAGCATGGCCTCGCCGCCGGACAGGGTGCCGACCGCTCGATCCAGGTCGCCGAGGGAGCCGACGATGGTACCGAGTCCGAGCTTGTCCAGCAGTGCCAGTGCTCGCTCCTCGACGTCCCAGGAGGACCCTACGATTGCAAAATCCTCCTCGGTCGACCTCCCGGATTCGATGCGGTGCAACGCTTCTCGGACCGAGTCGATGGCCAGTACCGAGTCCACTGGCAGGTCGGGGTCGAGTGCGACGTCCTGACGGAGATGACCCAGTACGCCGGGGATCGAGATCGAACCGCGTTGCGGCGTCAATTCACCGGCGACCAACTTCAGCAGTGTCGATTTTCCGGCACCGTTGGAGCCGATGAGTCCTGTTGTGCCGCTGGGAAAGATGGCCGACAAGGCGTCGAACACGGGGTCGCCATCGGGCCAGGAGAACGTCAGGTTCGAGACAGAAAGGGAGGATGAACGAGGCATGGGCGCTCCAAAGGTGTGCGTGCGGACGATCTGCAGGCGTCTAGAACCTTTGGAAGAGCAATGGCCTCTCCGAATCTGTGGGCGACAAGGCAAGGATCACGGTAACCCCGAGCCTGACGTTCGCGCAATCGAATTAGACCGACGGCCCCTTCTTGCGCAGCTCGTCGACCGTCTCCATCGCCCCACGGAGCTCGTCCAGCCATTCCTGGGTGTGTTCGCCGACCAACTTGACGGCCCAGGCCAACGCATCCGCGCGGGAGCGAGCGACGCCGGCATCGACAAGGGTGTCGAGGACGCGACGCTCGGGCTGACGCAGGCGTGTCATGACCGGGACGGCGAGATGGGTGAACAGGATGACCTCCGATTCGCTTCGGACGCCCCACGCAACCTTTCGGCCGTATCGCTTCTCGGCCTCGGCTGCGATCTGGATGCGGTCACCACGGGTCGTTTCCCGGAAGCGCGCGATGCGGCCCTCGACGGCGGCGGGTGAACTGTCTTCCTCGGCGGGCAGAGTGCCGACGACGAGGATCTCCTCACGGTCGACCTCGATCGTGGCGTCCCCGTCGAACCAGCCGGCGGGGAGTCGGCCGCCGAACCACTCGGCGGCATCGCTGGCAGTGGGGATGTCTGCGTGCTGCCAGCCGCCGGGGCGACCGAACGAGCGTCCATTGGGTTTCATGTGTCCTCCTACGTGGGAAGTAATCGTAATTACATGATTACACCTCGATCGGAAGATGCGCCACCGACGTCGCGTACGACCGGTCCGACGCGCAACACACCCGCTGGATCGTGCTCCTCGGCGAGAGCGCTCAACCAGTGCGCGGTGTCCTCGTCGTACATCCTCGCGATGCGTTTCGGATCCGCACTGGACGCGAAATTGGGCAACGAACGTCCGGTCGACCACGGAGACATCGCCTGTTCGACGCGTCCCGCGTGGGAAACGACGGGAGCCACTCCCGCCTCGATGGCTCGCTGCACCGGCAGCGGCACGCCTGCGGTGAAGAGGGTGAATGCCGCATCCCGATGGCAGAACGCGCTTCGGTGCCGTGGCTCGCGCGCGAGCGCGCCGCCGAGCAGGCGAACTTCCACGACCGTCTGCGGTGACCCCGACTCCGGGCCTGCGACGGTGAGCAACTCGTCGATCGCGCCATGAGTCAATTCCCCGGTGAGGCAGCTGAATTCGTGGCTCGGCATAGGATCGACCGGATCGGCGTGCACCGCACCGATCGCCGAGTACGGCAGCATGCCCACCGCATCGACGACGGGCGTGGCGACGCCTCGAATCGGGGTCAGGAGCGCTTCCGCCTCGTTCGGGCCCGCGACACTGGCGAACCGAATCGCCACGGTGAAGCGACCGGCCAGGGGTGGTGGAACCTGCGGTAGCGACGGCAGCTGCAGCAAGGCCATCGAGGTGGACGTGTGCTCGGGCAGATCGGCGCACAGATCCAGCCAGGCGTGGGCGACGGCGGCCGCATCGGAACCGTCGAAATACAGTGCGCCGCCGTAGAAGTGCGAGAGCTGCATCAGGTCGATCTCGACCGAGGTGACGATGCCGAGGGTGGACTTTCCGCCGCGCAGTCCCCAGAAGAGTTCTGCATGCTGGTCGGCCGAGACTCGGAGTATGTCGCCCTCTCCGGTGACGAGCTCGAACGCTCGGACGTGATCCGAGGACAGTCCGAAGGTGCGCACCAGCGGGCCGATGCCGGCACCGGTGAGAAAGCCGACCACCCCGACCGCGGTGGACGATCCGCACAGTGGAGCCAGGCCGTGTGGGGCGGCGGCGTCGACGACGTCCTGCCAGATCACACCGGCACCGAGCCGAGCTGTTCGGGCCTCCGCGTCGACGACGCAGCTGTTCAGGCGTCCGGTATGGACGAACAGGACGTCGTCCTCTATCGGGACTGCGCCGTGTCCGGTTCGACCGACGGCGACCCGGACACCGGCGCGGGCGGCGTATCGAACCGTGCTCGCGACATCGCGTGCGTCGTGTACCTCGACCACAGCGAGCGGCCGCACGGGGACGGCGACGTTCCAGGGCGTCGAGAGTTCGTAGCCCGGCTCACCGGGTAGCGCGAGCGAGCCGGTGATTTCGCTGCGCAGTGAGTCCAGATCTGCGTGGATCGTAGGGGAGTGAAAAGCCATGATGGAATCCATTTCTCGTCGAGTGCTTCAACGAGGACGAGAATTGCCCACCGCGCTTGGAGAATTCTTGAACTGTGTGGCCAGCCCGAGCATGCCGGTTCGTCGGGCCTCGGCGAGTATCTCGGAGACCGCGTTCTCACGGGCACTCGACGGTGGCTGTAGCTGGGCTCTGAGCAACCGACACCGCAGCAGGGTCGGGCGGCTCGAGGTTCGGGTGGCCAATGCCTCGGCTCGATCGAGCAGCTCGGCGGCTTGGTCGCTGCGGCCCAGCACTGCGTGGAGCCTGGCCGACGCCTCCGCGACCGAACCGATGGAGCCGACATGACCCACCGTCGCGATGCGGTCGGTGAAGGGCTGGAGTAGCTCCACGAATTGCTCGGCGAACTGGACCAATTCGAGATCCGCGACGACGCGAGCCAGGAGGGTCGTGTGGCCGAGTGTCGTCCACGTCGGTGGCCGCGACGCCGTCAACCAGTTCGATATCGATTGTGTTGCTTCGGCTTTCCTGCCGTTGGCTGCGTCGATCGCGATGCTCCACGATTGCGGCTCGACGATCCCCGGCTCGGCTGCCGTCAGGTTGCCGCACTCCCACTCCAGTGCGTTCATTGCCAGACCGGCGCTGCCAGCGGTGTACAGCTCGGTCTGCAGGTGGATCTGGCGAGCGGTGTCGTACTGGCGTCGGCACTCGTCGAAATCTCCGTGCCAGGCCGCCAATGTTGCTTCCATCCAGCGTAATTGGACACGAACAACCGGCAGGCGCAGTAGATCACACCCGGCGATTCCGCGTCGCAGGTGATCGGTGGCACTCTCGACGTCGCCCAGATTCATCTCGGTCATGCTCGCCACCGCATGGGCGATGACGTTGTCGAAAGGAGAATGGCGGTGAGACAGCGCGAACAACTCGCGAATCAACCCGAGGGACTCCTCACTGCGCTGCGCCACGCCGGAGAACAGCAGGATCCGAGCAAGCAGAGCATCAGCGACGACCTCCAAGTCCCCTGTTGCCGATGCACTATCGAGTGCGCGACGGCTCAATGCGTCGGGAACGGACGAGTCCGGGTGGTAACAGAATCCGACGGCCGTTGCCGCAAGTAGGCGCGCATGAGCGGCCGCGTCCGATTCGACGAACTGCTCCATGCCGGCGAGTCTGCCGAGCAACGGTGCCGGGTCGCGGCCGTAGGACACCCACGGCCAGGCACCCGCGGCGCGCAGCAGGGCTGCGGCCAACCGTCCGACAGTCGATGTTCGACCCTGACGTACGGCGTCGAGCAGACACTCGTCGACGACGTCGAGGACGGTTTGACCGCGCCCTGCCCGAGCGAGGGCTTCGACACGTGCGACCAGCAGGTCGTCGCGCTCGTCCGGCACCTGTTCCGAGGCGGGGAGGAGATCGTACGCCTGGACCGCACCATCCCACCATCGCGCAGCCGTTTCCGAACTCCACCGTTCGGTCGCTTCGCGCGCAGCATCGGTGCAGGCCGAGAGAGCGATTCGAGGGTCGACGATCGGCAGTGCGGCCATCAGGTGTTGCGCCCGCTTGCTCGATCGGTCGGCATCGTGCGAATCGATCAGAGCCTCGGCAACCGATGCATGGATGCGTTGCCTGCGCAATGCCGGAATAGCTTGCAGCACTGCGTCTCTCAAAAGCCCGTGGGCAAAGACGCAGCCACCTCCTGCGGGGTCGGCCACGATGATGCGCTCGTCCGCGGCGTCGTCGAGGTAGTCGACCAGGGTATCGACGGTCAGCCCGGTCGCCGCGGCGAGCAGGCCGACGTCGAGGGCGTCACCGATCACCGCCGCAACCCGAAGTACTTGCAGTACGGCTGGTTCCACTGCCTGCAGACGGCGATCGAGTACCGACCGGACCGCGGAGGGGATCTCACCGTCCCGCCGATCGTCTCGGGGTAGTCTCGCGTACTCGGATACGAAGAGTGGGTTTCCGCCGGTGCGTTCGGCAAGGCGGTGAATTTCGTCGGCATCGAGATCTTCGCCCGCGACGCGCCGGGCCAGTGCGTCGACCTCCGTTGGGCCGAGCGGGGTGACCGTCAGGTGACGGTTCCCCGCTGCGTGGAGCACCGTCTCCACCATCTTGCGTACCTCGGGCCCGGTCTCGTTCTCGCGCAACGTCAGAACGAACCACACCGGGTGCCGGTGCAGCGCTGCGACCAGATGCATCAGGCATCGCAGAGAGGTCGTGTCGGCCCACTGGACGTCGTCGACGATCAACGTCGTCACACCGGACCCGAACCCCGCCACCGAGTCCTCGATGGCCGTGGTGACCCGCTCGTAGACCGCAAATCTGGCCTCGTCCGGTTCGACCCGGGCAGGTGGGACGAGGGCATCGTCGGCGTCGACCCCCAACTGGCGCAACAGTTGTCGAATCGGCCACCAGGCGGGAGTGCCGTCGTCCTCCAGGCATCGCGCCCACAGCGACCGTCCGGCAGCGGCGAGAGTGCGGCGGTCGCACTCCTCGGCGAGGCGCGTCTTTCCGATCCCGGCGGGACCGGTCAACACGAGCCAGCGGCTCTCCCCGCCGCCGACCCGATCGAGCATCCCGGCGATCATGTCCGACTCGGCAGTCCGTCCGATCAGAGTGGATTCCGGCTGCACCTCGGTGGACTCCGTCGACCCCGCAGGCGACGCCGGGATAGACAGCCGCTCGGCCCCCGACCATCCCGGCCGGCGCGGCCACGCGGCCAGACCCGGATCGTGACGCAGAATCGCGGTGTGGAGCGATGCGAGTTCGGTGCCCACGTCCAAGCCGAGTTCGTCGTCCAACCGCGCGGCGTGATCGCGATACGTCTGAAGTGCTTCGGTGGAGCGTCCGGCTCGGTGCAACGCGAGCATGCGGAGCCAGCACGTGCGATCACGCAGCGGGTATTCGTGACACAGAGCGGCGGCGTCGACCAGAGCCGGTGCCACACGCCCCGCGGCCAACAGCGCAGTGATGCGGGTTTCGCGGCACTCCGTGCGCACTTCTTCGAATGCCGCCGCCTCCACTTCGACCCAGTGCTCGTCGCGAAGATCTTCCAGGAACGGCCCGCGAACCCTGGCCAGTGCACGATCTGCGATGGTCAGGGCTTGCTCCCACTGCGCTGCCCGAACGTGCTGCCTCGCCGATTCCGCCTCCGTCAGGAATGCGGCCCGGTCGATGTGCTGATCGTCGATGTCCAGCAGATAGCCCGGTGGCTGCCGGACGATGACCGACGCCGCGGCAGGGTCGACGCGCAGAGCTCGCCGCAGATTCGAGATGTAGGCCTGCAGACTCGCCATCGCGCTGGACGGCGCGTTTCCCTGCCACAGCACGTCGATCAGCCGATCGGTCGACACGACCCGTCCGCTGTCGGCCAGTAGGGCAGCGAGTACGGCCCGCTGCTTGCGTGGGCCGAGGTCGATCGGACGGCCGTCGGGACGCGTCACTTCCAGGGGGCCGAGCAATCGGTAGATCATGCGCGAGCCCCCTCCCCACGTGCTGTTCGGCGTCAGTGTAAGTACCGATGCTCGATCGCGTCAGCAAGAACGGTCATGCCGCCACCTCTGCCGGGCTCGAAGTGGACGTCATGGCGTCCGGACGGGTGGTGTGCTGCAACGTCGTCGCGCAGACGAGTGCACCGAACGCGGCAATCAGTGCGGCGACGAACAATGCCGCGTGCAACCCGTGCACCAGCTCGATCGGTGAACCCCCGGGCAGCATCGACTCGGCGGGGAGAAATGCGCCGAGTCCGGCGACTCCGACGGCGATTCCGCTCTGCCGGAACGCATCGTTGATGCCGGCGGCCAAGCCGGAGTGATGGGCTGTGCCTTCGCCCAGAACGAGTCCGCTCATGACGGGGTTGAACACCCCGGCACCGATGCATGCAACCACGAATCCAGGGATCAACGTGTACGGCGAACCGTCGACGTCGACGACGGTCATCATCAGGAGGCCGACGGAGACCAGGATCAGCGAGACTGTCAACGAGAGCGCGACCGGAATGCGACCGTCCAGCTTCGCGGTCAGGCCGGCTACCACGAACATCGCCACCGTCGCGGGTAGATAGACCAGACCGGCCTCGATCGGCGAGAGATTCTGCACGTTCTGCAGGTAGACGGTGGTATAGACGAACACCGCGAACAGGGATGCGGAGATGGCGAATGCGGCGATCTGGGCTCCGGCGAACGCGCGGTTCGCGAGCAGGTGCGGCGGCAACATCGGCTCCGGCGCATGGAGCTCGTGCAGGCAGAACGCCACCAGAGTGACTGCTGCGATGCCGAGAGCGAGCACCGTAGTCGGTTCCGTCCACCCTGCCTCGTTGCCGTGCAGCAGTCCGTAGACCAGGCCGGCCAGGCCGGCGGACACCAACACCTGCCCGGGTACATCGGCTCCGCGAGGGCGGGGATCTCGAGATTCGGGCACCCATCTCAGGGTCGCGACCACAGTCAGCAGTCCGATGGGAATGTTGATCAAGAACACTGCGCGCCAATGGAACACCTCGGTGAGGACGCCGCCCACGAGTGGACCGACCGCGAAGGCTCCGCCGATGGTGGCACCGTAGGCGGCCAGCGCAGACGCCCGAGCCGGCCCCTTCTCGAACACGTCGGCGAGCAGTGCGAGCGAGCAGGCGAAGAGCAGCGCACCGCCGACTCCTTGTGCGGCACGGGCGATGTCGAGGATCACGATGTTCGGTGCGAGCGCGCACGACAACGATGTGATGGTGAACGTGACGATGCCGATGAGGAAGACCCGTTTCCGGCCGCGGCGATCGGCCCACGAGCCGGCGCTGAGAACCACGGTCGCCAGGGCAAGGGTGTAGGCGTCGACGACCCATTTCAGTGCGCTGACGCCGGAATTCAGGTCGGCTGCGATGGAGGGTAGGGCGGTGTTGACCACCGCGATGTCGAGCATGAGCATTGCCGTCGTCACACAGACGACGGCCAGGGTGGCGCGGCGGACGGCCGCACTCTTCGGTGCTGCGAGCATGAAGGGTCCTGGTGAGTCGAAGGAACAGTGCTCGACCACGGTGCGCGGGAGGTCTTGGTCAACTCTTGGACTCCGCCAGGACTCGCTCGAGGCATGATCGCACCGTGCGCACAACGAGAAGACCGACGACTCTGGCCGCGATCGTGTCCGTACTGGCGTTGGTGCTCGCCGCCTGCGGTCAGAGTGGTCCCGATCAGCCGCAGACGGTCGCCGAGCAGTTCGCGGAGGCGGTCAACAGCGCCAACATCGATCAGGCGGCCGCGTTGACCACCGATCCGGCGGGAGCGACGGCAGCGCTCACCTCGCTGTACGACGGGCTCTCGGGCGGCGGAACAGTGACGGCCACTCCCGATTTCGAGGCTGTCGACGCCAACGAGGATGCAGGCACATTCACGTTGAATGCCGGTTGGCGCTTCTCGACGACCACCGACGGCACCGCCGAACCGGACGGCGAGCCGAAGGAGTGGAACTACACGACCTCTGCGACCGCGGCGGAGACCGAGCAGGGCTGGAAGATCACCTGGGATCCGGCAATGTTGGTGCCGGGCCTGACGGCCGACTCGTCGGTGCGCTTCACTCCGACGGACGCGCTCGTCGCGCCGCGCATCTTCGACGGCAGCGGCGTCGAGCTCATGTCGCAGCAGGTGGTCACCCTCGTGAATGTCGATGCGACGGCCGATCCCGTCGCGGTCGCGAATCTCGTCGGATCCGTCGTTCCGGGTATCACGGCCGAATCCGTCGCGGCGACTGTTGCTGGTGCGCAGGGTAACTCGGCGACGATCGTCTCACTGCGGCAGTCGGATATCGACCCCATCGGTGCTCAGCTCGCCACCGTCCCCGGAGTCACGCTCGCGCCGCAGACGCGGCTGTTGGCCACCGATCGCAACCTCGTCTCGCCGGTACTCAGTGGCCTGACGACGCTGTGGGAGCAGGAGCAGGCCGCGAATCGCGGCTGGGCGATCCAAGCGGTCGCAGCCGATGGCACCGTCACCCAGCTCGCCGGCCGCGATGCAAGCACCGGCGAGGACATCGCGACCACCGTCGACTCGGCGCTGCAGCTCAAAGCCGAGAATGCCCTGGCATCGTTGCCGCAGCAGGCAGCGATCGTCGCGCTTCGGCCGTCGACCGGAGATGTGTTGGCCGTGGCTCAGAACGCCGCCGCGGACGCCGAGGGCCCGATCGCCTTGACCGGCCTGTACCCGCCGGGGTCGACATTCAAGACGGTCACTACCTCTGCTGCCCTGCAGTCCGGAGCCGTCACCCCCGATACCGTGCTGCCGTGCCCGGCGACCGAGAACATCGAAGGTCGGCAGATCCCGAACGACGACAACTTCGATCTCGGTGACGTGCCGCTGCACACCGCCTTCGCCAAGTCCTGCAACACGACGATGGGCCGGCTCGGCGTTGCTCTCCCGCCGAACGGTCTGACCGACGCGGCGGCGCAGTACGGCCTCGGGGTCGACTACGTCACCCCCGGGCTGACTACCGTCACCGGTTCGGTTCCGTCGGCCGACACTCCGGCTCAGCGCGTCGAGTCCGCTATCGGTCAGGGGCAGGTGACGGCGTCACCGTTCGGGATGGCGCTGGTCGCGTCGTCGATCGCGAACAACGGACTGCTGCCGCCGACGGTCGTCGCAGGAGAGCCCGGCGTCGGAAACGTGCAGCCGGCCGCGGTGAATCCGCAGGTCACCGAGCAGATCAAGACCATGATGCGAGAGACGATCACCGGCGGCACTGCGACGGCGCTCAACGACATCCCAGGATTGCTCGGTAAGACCGGCACCGCCGAGTTCGGTGCCAACAACGAAGGCGCTCACGGCTGGTTCGTCGGAATCTCCGGCGATCTCGCGTTCGCGGTCTTCGTGAACAATGCTGGCAGCTCGACGCCTGCGATCGACGCTGCGGGTCGCTTCCTGAGGTGAACGGCCTGAGGTAAACCGACCACGGCGTATCCCAATCGTGACCGGCTCGTATGAATCCCGTGCTTGTTACTCGTGTGACTACAGTGAATATTGTGACTCATGAGTTCTATGAGTCGTGCCCGTCGTGGCCCGCGCAAGGTCCGCGGTCGCTACCTCGTCGCCGTGGCAGCATCGGCGACGTTGACGGTCTCGGCCGTGTTCTGGATGGTCGATCGGCCACCGAGCGAAGCCGAAGTGTTGGTCTCGAAGTTCGTCGATGCGCTGGACAACCGCGATGTCGCTGCCGCCGCCGCGCTCACGACCTATCCGAACGCTGCGACGGCCGCTCTGAATCAGATGTTCGACGGCTTGTCGGCCGGCGGCACGTCCACCGGTGACTTCGACCTGACCCAGTACATGGACCTCTCGGACGAGAGCGGTTTCTTCACGCTCGCGTCCGCGTGGAACTTCGGTGAAGGCAAGGACTGGAAGTACAGCGCTCAGGGCGCGACCAAGAAGCTCAGCGTCGGCTGGCGCATCGCATGGGATCCGGCCACCCTCGTCCCCGACCTCACCTCGGGAGGATCGGTGCGCTACACCCGTACCGACGCAGCGCCGCCGCTGATCTTCGACGCCGCGAACAACGTGCTGATGAGCGAGCGCACGATCAACGCCATCTCCCTCGACCCGGCGCAGATGAGCGATCCGGCCGCGTCCACCGCACAGCTCGCCGACGTCATCGATGTGGTCGCCCCGCTCATCACCTCCGAATCGATGTTGGCAGAGCTGAATTCGGCCGGTGGCGCACCGATCACCGCAGTGACTCTGCGCGACGACGATTTCGCCGTCCTCGAAGACGACCTGCGTGCCGTGCCGGGAGTGGTGGTCTCGCCGCAGCCCAAGCTCATCGTCGACGACCGCCGAATCACCTCACCCGTGCTCGATTCGTTGCGCTCCGCATGGCAGGCCGGACGCGACGCCACCGCAGGCTGGGCAGTCGACACCTACACCGTGGACGGAACCGGCGAACGCCGCGTCGGATTCCAAGGCCCCGGCGGGCCGGACCTGCACGCGACACTCGACCCGCGCGTCCAGCTGGCAGCCGAGAACGCGGTCGTCATGGCGGGGTCTTCGGCATCGATCGTCGCATTGTCCACCTCGACCGGCGCGATTCTCGCTGCAGCACAGAACAGTTACGCCAACGAGCAGGGTAACGTCGTGTTCGGCGGGTCCTACCCCGCCGGCACCGCGTCGGAGTTGGTGAAGGCAGTGCAGTCCGATCGCGGTGACGACAGCGCCGAGGATGCGGCTGCGGGCCTCGGTCTCGGCATCAGCTACTCGATGCCAGGACTCGACGCCTACACCGGTACTCCCGCCGACAGTCGCAGTGCGATCGACGGCATCAGGAGCGTGTCCACGACCTCCGGCAACGAGGCGACGGTCACGCCGTTCGGACTGGCTCAGATGGCCGCCGCGATCTCGCGGGGCAGCGCTCCGAATCCGGCTATCGTCGCCGGTCAGACAGCCGTCGCGAATCGAGAGTCCGTGCCCATCGGTTCCGATGCGGCAAACCGGTTGCGCGGCATACTCGCCGACTCGTCCAACCGCAGCGGCCTCGACACGTTCGACGGTGTGCAGGGATTCGCCGGGGAGAGTGGCGACGATCGCTTCGTGCTCGCCACCAGCGGTGACGTCGCGTTCGCGGTGTACATCGAGGACGCCGACGGCGGAGATCAGGCCGTGCGCATGACGAGCCGGTTGCTGCAGGAGATGGCGAACCCGGTGGAGTGAGCCCTGCGGGGCAGGCCAGACCGTTAGGCACGGTAGTTTTGTTCGGTGACTGTGCTCGATTTCGGACTACTGGTGGTGGCCGGGTTCTTCGCCGGGCTCATCGGGTTCGTCACCGGGCTCGCCTCGCTCGTCTCCTATCCTGCGCTGCTTGCGGTCGGTTTGCCTGCGGTGTCGGCGAACGTGACGAACACGGTGGCGCTCGTCGCGGCCGGTGTCGGAGCCACGGCGAGTTCTTCGGCCGAGCTGGCCAAGGACGGCAAGCAACTGGTTCGCTACGCCATCTACTCGGCGCTGGGCGGCACCACGGGCGCGATCCTGTTGCTCAACACCCCGGACGGCTCGTTCGAGGTGGTCGTGCCGTTCCTGGTGGCGATGGCCGCGATTGCGCTGCTGTTGCAGCCGAGCATCCGAAAGCTGTCGGGTGGCAAACAGTTTACGACGCTCTATCCCCTGGCGCTGTTCGCCGTAGCGATCTACGGCGGCTACTTCGGCGCCGGGGCCGGTGTCATCTTCCTCGCGCTGGCGTTGATTTGTACCTCGGACACCTTCTGGCGCGCAAGCGTTCTGAAGAGCTTCTTTCTCGGCATCGCCAATCTCATTGCCGCGATCATCTTTTCGTTCTCCGGCCAGGTGCATTGGCTGGCTGCACTCGCTCTGGCGATCGGCTGCTTCGCCGGCGGTGCCTGCGGGCCACCGACGGTGAAGGTGATCTCGCCGATAGTGTTACGCATCGGCGTCGGGATTCTGGGTCTCGGACTCGCCGGTTGGCTGGGTTACCAGGCGTTCGGCTGAAGCCGTAGGTGAGCTGACCGTCCACAATTCCGGCCGTGCGGCGCGATCCCGCTTCTGGAGCGAAATAGTGGACAGTCAGGTCAGTTGTGCCTCAGCTTCTCGGGGGACGCCACAGCAACCGCCGGTCGACGGCGCGTCGGGTTCGTCGAACAGGCCTGCGCCACCGCAGACTCCGGTGTCGGGAAGCGTCAGCTCCACTTTCCGCGCGCCCTCGTGGTCACCTGCGAGTTCGGCCGCGATGCTGCGAACCTGCTCGTATCCGGTCATCGCCAGGAACGTCGGCGCGCGGCCGTAGCTCTTCATGCCCACCAGGTAGAAGCCGGGCTCGGGTTGAGTGAGTTCTTCGACTCCGTGCGGTGACACCGATCCACACGAGTGCAGGTTCGGATCCACCAACTCTGCGACGAACTTGGGTGCCTGCAGGGTGGGATCGAGATCGAGGCGTACCTCTGACAGCCACGACAGATCCGGTCGGAACCCGGTCAGCGCGACTACTCGATCCACGTTCTCGATTCGGGTGCCGGCATCACCCACCAGCGTGAGTCGATCACGATCCACTGCAACGGTTTCCGTACGGAAACCGGAGACAACGGTGAGGAAGCCGTCGTCGACCGCCTTCTTGGCGCGCTGACCGAGAGCGCCGCGAGCGGCGAGTTCGTCCGCGTCCCCGCCGCCGAAGACCTCCGCGGTGACGCCTCGACGCACGGCCCAGGTGAGCGTCGTTCCTGGTTCCTCTGCGGCGAGTTCGGCGAAGGTGATGACGGCGGTCAGGGCGGAGTGGCCGCTGCCGGCGATGACGGTGTGCTTGCCCGCGAACTGGGAGCGAGTTGCCGGATCGGTCAGATCGGGGACCCGGTAGTCGATCCGGTCTGCGGCTCGCTTCTCGCCGATGGCCGGAAGTCCCTCGCTACCGAGTGGATTCGGCGATCCCCAGGTGCCGGACGCGTCGACGACTGCGCGGGCGAGGATGCGTTCCTCGCTGCCGTCGGAGTGACGGATGTGCACCGACAACGGTTCGGTGTCGCGGCCTGCGTCGACGACGCGGTCGCGTCCGCGGCGGGCAACGCCGACTACCTCGGAGTCGACTCGGACGGCATTGCCGAGGACAGCGGCGAGGGGTGCGAGATACTGCTCCACCCATTCGCGTCCGGTGGCGTAGGTGTCACCGGACGGCGCAGCCCAACCGGTGGGCTCGAGCAACCGGGCGGCCGCGGGGTCGACGACCTCGGACCACGGGGAGAACAGTCGAACGTGATTCCACTCGGACACTGCCGATCCGGCCGACGGTCCGCGTTCGAGAACGACTACGTCGGAACCGGTTTCGTTCAGATGCGCCGCGGCGGCGAGACCGATAGGCCCTGCGCCGACCACTACTACGGGGTATGAGTTCATGATTGGTCTACCTTTCCTCGTCGAGAGAGCGTGTCCACGGCTGCACGCGCTGTGCGGCCTACGCCGATGAGCGTTGCCGAAGCCGGGCCGGTCCAGTCGCCGTACCCCAGGAACATCAGGGTCGGCTCGCCTCGAACATGGTTGCCGTTCAGCACGATCCCCGCCCCGTCGGCGTGCAGGTGCAGTGGCCTCAGGTGATGAAGTGCCGGGCGGAAACCGGTGCACCACACGATCGCATCCAGTGTTTCGGACGTGTCCCCGTCGGTGACCCCGTCGGCGGTGAGCGCGGTGAACATCGGACGTGCCCGCAGCACGCCACGATCGCGGGCGTCTCGTACAGGCGGGACCATGACGATGTCGCCCAAGCCTGCGACCCCGCCGGTATCCCTCTGGCCCGACGCGAGTGCACGGGCCCGGTCGCTGGCGACATCGAAGAGCACCCGGCCATCGACGTCGTCGGGCAGAAACCGAGGTTCACGGTTGGTGAACCACAGGGTCTCGGCGACGGCAGAGACCTCGGCGAGGATCTGCACCGCCGAATTGCCTCCCCCGATGATGCCGACTCGCTTGCCCGCGAACATATCCGGCGTGCGGTAGTGGGCGGCATGCAGCTGGGTCCCGCCGAACTCGCGCATGCCCGGGTAGCTCGGCCAGAAGGGTCGAGACCACGTTCCCGTTGCATTGATGACTGCCGCGGTTTCGTACGACTCGCCATCGGTGTCGATTCGATAGCCGCCCTCGACTCGCTGCACCGACTTCACGTCGACCGGCCTGCGCACCGGCAACTCGTACTTCTTCTCGTATGCCCGCAGGTAGTCCACGACGTGCGATGCCGGAGGAAACCGGTTGTGCCACGGCGGCATCGGCCAACCGGGCAGTCGCGAGTACTCGGCCGGCGAGAACAGGTGCAGCGACGGCCAGTAGTCCTGCCAGGAGCCTCCGGCATGCGTCTGGTTGTCGAGTACGACGAAGTCCAACCCGGCTCGTCGCAGGTAGTAGCCGGCGGCCAGTCCTGCCTGGCCGCCGCCGATCACCACCACCTCCGAAGTCATTCGAGTCAACCGTTGGTGCCGCGCAATCGGGACGCGAGTTCTTCGACACGCGAGGCGATGTCGTCGCGCACCAGCCGCATCCGCTCGATGCCGTCGATGCCGCGCTCGGACGGTTCGTCGGTGTTCCAGTTCTCGAACGTCGGACCGTCGACGGGTTCCACGTGCGCCTCGTTGCCGAGGGTGATCACGTAGTCCATGCGAGACAACAGCTCTGGGTCGATCGGCTTCGGCTGTTCACCGGACAGATCGACTCCGACTTCGAGAAGAGCCTCGGCCGACAACGCGTTGACCGTTCCACTGGGCTTCGTTCCGGCGGAGTGCACCTCCACCGAATCGCCTGCGGCCCTGCGCATGAGACCGGCCGCCATCTGCGATTTGCCGCCGTTCTTGACGCAGACGAACAGAACACCGGGTGTGTCGGACATCAGAATTCCTTCGAAGACGTAGTCGTGGAAAGGCTGGGGGAGAAGCGCTTACGCAGCGCGAGTGAGACGTAGACGAGGCCGACCAGTACCGGCACCTCGATGAGTGGTCCGACGACTCCGGCGAGGGCTTGCCCGGATGTCGCGCCGTAGGTCGCGATGGCGACGGCGATCGCCAACTCGAAATTGTTGCCTGCAGCGGTGAACGCGAGGGTGGTGGTGCGCTCGTAGCCCAGACCCATCGCGGCACCGAGGGCATAGCCGCCGCCCCACATCACTGCGAAGTACACCAGCAGTGGCAGTGCGATGCGCACCACATCGAGCGGCTGTGACGTGATCCTATCCCCCTGCAGCGCAAAGAGAACGACGATGGTGAACAGCAGGCCGTAGAGCGCCCACGGGGCGATCCTCGGGATGAACTTCTCCTCGTACCACGCGCGGCCCTTCGCGCGTTCGCCGAAGAAGCGAGACGCGAATCCCGCTATCAGCGGAATGCCGAGGAAGATGAGCACCGACTTGGCGATCTGCCACGGCGAGGCCTCGATGGTGGTTTGCTCGAGTCCGAGCCAACCGGGAAGGACCGAGAGGTAGAACCACCCGAGGACGGCGAACATGAAGACCTGGAACACCGAGTTGATCGCCACCAGCACGGCGGCGGCTTCTCGGTCTCCACACGCGAGATCGTTCCAGATGATCACCATGGCGATGCATCGAGCCAGTCCGACGATGATCAGCCCGGTCCGGTACTCGGGCAGATCAGGAAGGAAAAGCCAAGCGAGAGCGAACATCAGGGCCGGACCGAGGATCCAGTTGAGGATCAGCGATCCGATCAGCAGGCGCTTGTCGCCGGTGACGGTGTCGAGGCGGTCGTAGCGAACCTTGGCCAGCACCGGGTACATCATGATCAGCAGTCCGATGGCAATCGGGAGTGAGACGCCGTCGATCGAGATGGACGACAGTGCGTCGTTCAGCCCGGGGATCACGCGCCCCAGGAGCAGCCCCACGATCATGGCCACGCCGATCCAGACCGGCAGGAACCGATCGAGGGTGGAAAGCTTGCCGACTACGGCGGTATCGGTGGTGGTGCTCATGCCATCACCGTCGTGGGGTCGGCCGAGCTGAGAACCGAAGAGAGTTGTTGCAGAGCAGCAGGAACCACCCAGTAGTAGACCCAGGTACCGCGGCGCTCGCAGTCCAGCAGCCCGGCCTCACGCAACACCTTGAGGTGGTGCGAGATGGTCGGCTGGGAGAGGTCGAATGCGGGGGAGATGTCGCATACGCACGCTTCGCCGCCTGCATGGCTGGCGACGAGGCTGAGCAACCGCAGTCGGACGGGGTCACCCAGTGCTTTGAACATGCGGGCGAGATCTCCGGCCCAGTCCACGGTGAGGGGCTCACGGATCAGTGGCGAGCAGCATTCGCCGTCGCCGGGCAGGTCTTGATTCGACATTCGTCTATATTGACGGTTACCGAATCAGGCGTCAAGTGAACAGTTGCCGAACCCGAAGAAGGCGGTACGCGACACCGAGTACGACCACGATGGTTCCGAAAACAATGGACGACACCGGCAACGTGGCGATCAGCACCACGCACCCGACGCTGCCGATGACCGGTAGGACCCGCGGGTAGCGGCGATGCTCGGCGTCCTGGGTGAATGCGCTCAGATTGGCCACCAGGTAGTAGAGCAAGACCCCGAACGACGAGAAGCCGATGGCGTCACGCAGATCGACGACCAGGACCAGCACGCAGACGATCACAGCCAGGGTGATCTCGGCGCGATGCGGAACCGAGTACCGCGGGTGGACCGCGGCCAGATAGGACGGCAGGTCGTGGTGGCGAGCCATCGCCAGCGAGGTGCGTCCGATGCCCGCGATCAGCGCCAGCAACGCCCCCAGCGCGGCCAGGCCTGCACCGATCCGCATCACCGGAGACGCCCACGAATGTCCTGATGCCACTACGAGATCGACCAGTGGGGCAGACGACGAGGCCAGAAGTTCGGGCCCGAGAATCGTCAACAGCGTCAACGCAACGATCGCGTAGACCACAAGCGCGATACCGAGGGCGGACACGATGGCGCGTGGAATGGTCCGTTCCGGCCGGACGACCTCCTCGCCGAGGGTGGCGATGCGCGCGTACCCCGCAAAGGCGAAGAACAGCAGGCCCGCCGACTGCAGAATGCCGTACCACCCGTCCTCGGTGAACGAGCCCAGTCCGCCGACGGCGGGACCGGACGAGCCGGTGAGGCCGAGGACCACTGCGATGACGAGGACGGCGAGCACGGCGGTGACCAGGATCTTCGTCAGCACGGCCGTGCGGGTGACGCCGAAGTAGTTCACCACCGTCAGCGCAGTGATGGCAAGGACGGCAACGAGTTCGGTGTAACCGGCGGGCGCGACATATGCCGCGAACGCCAAGGCCATGGCCGCCGAACTCGCGGTCTTGCCGATGACGAAGCACCACCCGGCCACGAATCCCGGCCACTCGCCGAGCCGCTCACGCCCGTATATGTAGGTGCCGCCCGACGTCGGAAACTGGGCAGCCAGCTGAGCCGAGGACGTGGCGTTGCAGAACGCGACGACCGCGGCGACGGCGAGACCGATGAGAAGACCCGCCCCTGCAACAGCCGACGCCGGTGCGAACGCCGCGAACACTCCGGCTCCCACCATGGAACCGACACCGATGGCGATGGCGTCGAACAGTCCGAGGCGACGGGCCAACGACGGTGAGTCGGTCATGCCGGACAACAATTCTCGATCACGGCGGTAACTGTAGGTGCTGCGATCGATTCAGCGTAGATCCTGTCAGCGCAGTTCCTGGAACTCCGACAACAGCGTGAAGGTGGCCTCGCACAATTCGGTCTGCGTCAGCAAGATGCCGATCGTCCCGTCCGGGTCGACGAAGAAGTCGGTGCCCTGCCCGCCGGACCAGCCGTACCGGCCGAGGTGATCTCCTTCGGTGACGACCGAGACGCCGAATCCCCACCCCGTGCCCGGCCAGAAGCCCGGGAAGAAACTCTCGTCGGTCTTGATCGACTCGGGCACCTGGTCGTGTGTCATCAGCTCCACGTGCTGAGCGGATACCAGCGTCGTGATCGCGCGAAGGAAGCGGTGAAAATCGGTGACCGTGGACACCAACTCGCCGTGACTCACGTCGACAGGGGGTGGTCCCGCGTAGGGCCCGCCTGCAGCGGGTTCGGTCTCGATCAACGACCCGTCCTCGAACCGGTAGGCCGCCGTCAGACGATGGCACCGGTCGGTCGGTACCCACAGTCCGGTGTCGGGCATGTCCAGTGGTCCGAACAGGTCGTCGCGGAGGTGGTCCTGCAGAGACCGTCCGACGATGCGAGAGACGAGGATGCCGAGGATCGCGAAGCCGTGGTGGTAGCGCCACCCGGCACCGGGCTGAAAAGCCAGCGGAAGATCCGCCATGCGTGCCAACCACTCGTCCGCACCGAGTGGTGACGGCGCGGGGCCGGCTTCCGTGTCGTTGTCCCTCATCGCCCGGGCGAGCGGGGTGTCTCCCATCTGAATTCCGTACCCACTGGTGTTGGTGAGCAAGTGCCGCAACGTGATCGGTCTGTCCTGCGGAACGGTGTCGTCGAGTTCAGCGCCGGGGCGGGTGAGCACCGGGCGGGCGGCGAGTTCGGGAAGCCAGGGCACGACGTCGTCGTCCAGCGTCAGTCGGCCCGCCTCCACGAGGCGCAGGGCGGCCACGCTGGTGACGATCTTGGTCATCGACTGAATCCGGACGATGGCGTCGACTGCCATCGGTGGACCGCCGACCGCCGATGATCCGACCGCGATGGGTTCCGAATCGGGGCCACCCAGCAGTGCTACCGCCCCCGGCATCAGTCCGGCGTCGATGTGCCGGGTCAACAGTTCGCGCACGCTTTCGCTCACGAACTCATCGTGTCATCGGAGCGGTCCGGATTCCAACGATCGCTACTTCTCGTTCTGGTACACGTCCGGGATGCCGTCGTGGTCGTCGTCGCGAGTCTCTTCGATGTAGAAGTCCCGGTACGCCTTGTTGCGAGTTCGAAGAATGATCGAAGCGATCGTGGCCGCGATGATCGAACCCGTCAGCACACCCACCTTGACGTGATCGTCGCGCTGAGTTCCTTCGCCGAATGCGAGGTCACCGATCAGCAGAGACACGGTGAAGCCGATTCCGGCGAGCATTGCGACACCGAAGACGTCGAGCCATTTCAGTCCGGCATCCAATGTCGCCCGGGTGAAGCGCGAGACCAGATATGTGGTGCCGAAGATGCCGATGGCCTTACCGATGACGAGGCCCGCGATGATGCCGATGGCGATCGGATCGGTGAGGGCACTGCGTAGACCGGTGAAGCCTCCAACGGTCACGCCGGCCGCGCAGAAGGCGAAGAGCGGCACCGCGATTCCCGCGGAGATGGGCCGGATCTTGTGCTCGAAGTGTTCGGCGAGTCCCGGGCCCGCGTCGGGGCCGCCGTTGGCCTTGCTCCTGATCACCGGGACGGCGAAGCCGAGCAGAACGCCCGCGACGGTGGCGTGGACGCCCGACTCGTGCATGAGTACCCACGTCACGACCGCCAGCGGGATCAGGATCCACCAGGAGCGAATACGCATCTGCACGGCGACGGCGAACAGCGCGAGCGGAATCAGCGTCAGGCCGAGCGCGATGAAGTTGATGTCGTCGGTGTAGAAGATGGCGATGACGCTGACAGCCAGGAGGTCGTCCACCACGGCCAGAGTCAGCAGAAATGTTCGCAACGCGGTCGGCAGGTGAGTGCTGATCACGGCGAGGACGGCAACGGCGAACGCGATGTCGGTTGCTGTCGGGATGGCCCAGCCGAGCAGAGCGCCGTCCCCGGTGCCGAGATTGAACAACACGAAAATGACTGCGGGAACTGCCATTCCGCCGACTGCCGCGGCCACCGGCAATGCGGCGCGTGCCGGATCGCGCAGATCACCGGCAACGAATTCGCGTTTGAGTTCGAGTCCGACGACGAAGAAGAAGATGGCCAACAGTCCGTCGGCGGCCCACGTCGACAGCGTCAGATCGAGATGCAGTGCCGACGGCCCGACCCGGGTGCTCATCAGAGAGTCGTACGCGGCGGACCAGGGTGAGTTGGCCCAGATCAGCGCGACGAGAGTGGCGACGAGGAGCAATGCGCCGCCGACGGTCTCCTTGCGGAGAATCTGCGCGACGCGGTCGGCCTCGGACCAGGAACCGCGGGAGAACAGCGGCAATCGGATTTCCTGACTTGGTGAATCAGACGGACTCGGTGAATCGGACACAGTGACAAAGCCTTTCGCTAGCAACGTCGTGCCGTGCGAACCCATCGGACGGAAGGGCATGTGCGCAGCACAGAACAGTTGCCGACCAGACTTCCCGGCGCACCGTGGATCATCCTATCGCGCCGAGGCCGTTCCCGACGAACTCTTCGGTCAGCGGACGCTGGGAACGAATTTCGCCAGCGCGCGCCAACCGAGCAGCAGAACCGCGGTGGACAGGGTTGCCACGATGATGAACGACCCTGCTGTTCCTTGCCCGGTCACCGCACGCAGGACCATGCCCAGTGCGACCGTCGTGACCCACACGACGATGCCTGTCGGAACGATGAGGAAAGCGTCGAACTTGTTGCGGTACAGCGCGAATGTGACGATCCAGCCGATGGCGGCACCGACGACGAACGGCCAGGCGGTGTGGACGAGGCCGGACAGCGCGGTGGCCTCGGCATGGCTGCGACGACCGATCGCGGCGAACAGCAGGACCATAAGCAGGTCGAGGACGGCAGCAACTGCGGGGGATCGAAACTTCACGCGACCCACTGTAGACACCCACAGCGAACGGCCCGCACCGCAAATGCGATACGGGCCGTTCGGTGGGCCTCCCGGTGTGGATCAATGTGGGTTTCAGTCGCTTGGACTGCAACAAAGCCGCATTGATCCGAAGGGGGAGGGGTGATCCCGAAGAGGGGGAGGGGTGAAGCAGGGCGAACTTACGCCTGCAGTCCGGCTTCGATTTCGAGGTTCAGCGTGATCTTGTCGCCGACCACTGCGCCGCCGCCTTCGAGGGGCATGTCGATGCTGATGCCGAAGTCCTTGCGGTTGATGACGGTGCTGGCCTCGAAGCCGGCGACCGGTCCATTGCCCATTCCGGCGTTGACGCCGTTGAACTCGAGCTTGAGATCGATGGAGTTGGTGACGCCGTGGAGGGTGAAGTCACCGGTGACGATGAAGTCTCCGCCGTCGGCCTTGACCGAGGTGGACTTGAACGTTGCGGTGGGGAACTTCTCGACCTCGAAGAAGTCGGCGGTCTTGAGGTGGCCGTCGCGCTGCTCGTTGTCGGTGGTGATGGACGCGACGTCGATCTCGGCGTCGACGGACGGGGTGCCGTCGGCAGCGACGGTGATGGTGCCGCTGAAGTTCTGGAAACGGCCTCGGACCTTGCTGACCACCAGGTGGCGGACGGTGAATCCGACGGTGGAGTGGGTCGGGTCGATGACCCAGGTGCCTGCGGTGAGCTCGGGCAGTGCGATGGCGGTGGTCATGGGGACTCCTAGTGAGTTGAAGTTTCAATGCTCATAGTACACAAGCGGACCGAGGTCCGGATATATTCCGAGTGAACGGAAAGTGACGAACGCCACTCCAGTCTTACGCCTATGCCGGCTCCGGATCGCCCTTGGTGTCGCGAATGTCCTCGCTGCGCCGCAGCTCGGCGGTCTCTTGCTGTTCGAGCGCGATGTCGAATTCGAGATCGGCGTGTTGATGTTTGCGAAACAGCACCAGAAACACGATCCACCCGACGATGGCGACGAGGATGAAGCTGACCCCGCGATACACCAGCGCCGACGCGACGGCCTGCGAGGCGGTGATCGATGCAGCGCTGGTCAGGAACGCGATCAGGGTCGCGTCGACCACAACCAGGCCGCCGGGCGCAAGCGGTACGGATCCGACGGCCTTGCCTGCGGCGAACGCGATGAGCAATCCGGACAGTCGCGGATCCGCGCCGACGGCGAAGCACGCGAACGCCAGGCACGCCACGTCGCCGAGTCGATGCACGGCCGACCACGACAGCGTGAGTGCGCCGTCCCGTTTGCCGAGCTGGACGGATTGAATCTGACCGATGATCTTGTCGATGACCTCCGCCCCGGCGTCGAGCTCGTGGTTGCGGAACGCGTTGTATCGACGCAGTCCCCAGCGCGCGATGCTCTTGATCGACTGCGGATGATTCGAGATGTAGCGAACGGCGGCGACGATGGCGATGACACCGGCGATCGGCAGCACCACGGTGAACGTGTTGAACGAACTTCCGACGACCAGACCGCCCGCGACGCCCAGGACGGCAAGTCCCGCAGCAGCGATGACGCCGGAGATGGCGAGCTGCCACGAGGCGACGACCGGGCTCGCTCCCCAACGTCGGGTCTCGCGATAGGTGAACGCCGTCGAGAACACCTGGCCTGCGGGCAGGGTGAGTGCCATTGCGGTGCTGCCGTAGATGACGGCAACGGACTTGCGCTGACGCACCTTCACGCCGCCCGCGTCGAGCAGTTGCTTCTGCACTCGGCCGAATGCGCTCAGTGACACCGCCTGGGCGAGGACGCAGGCCGCCAGCCAACCCCAGTGGATCTCTCGAACGGCGGTCCAGGATTCGTGCAGCCGCGGCCACAGGTAGATCGCCTCGCCCACCAGCAGTGCCGCGAGGGCGATTCCAGCGATCCACTTGACCCAGCGGAGCCGATTCCGCGGACGCCGCACCGCGGGTCCGTGGGTGGAGCTGGGGTCGGGCACCCTGTCAGACTAACTGTCGCCGGGTGCGGCATCGGGATACTCCACCGGCCAGGCCAGGTGGGTGGCCCGTCGTCGACCACGCAGTTGAACCTGGTCGCCCAACTCCCACTGCTCCTGCTCCTCGTCGTCGGCGAAGTACAGGGCCGAGGTCGACGCCAGAACGCGTCCAGGCCTCAGTTTCGCCAGCTCGGTGAGCCTCGACGCCTCGTTGACGGGGTCTCCGATGACCGTGTACTCGAAGCGTTCCGACGCACCGATATTGCCGGCGACCGCCAGGCCCGCCGATACGCCGATGCCGATGTCGAGCCCGGTGATCTCGTCGAGCGCAAATCGGAGTTCACGTGCAGCCGCGAGCGCCGCGGTGGGTGCGTCGGGACGATCCAGTGGGGCCCCGAAGATCGCGAGGGCCGCGTCGCCCATGAATTTGTTGACGAAGCCGTGATGACGCCCGACGACATCGACGACGACGCGAAAGAACTCGTTGAGCAGCACCACGACCTCACTCGGCGGACGCTCGGAGGCCGTGGCGGTGGAACCGACCATGTCGACGAACAGCACTGCGACGAATCGTGTCTCGCCGCCGAGTTCGGTTCCGAACTGCAATGCCCGACGCGCCACGTCCTCACCGACGTGCTGGCCGAACAGCTCTCGCAGGACGCGTCGTTCGGCGGACTCTTCCATCATCCGGTTGAAGCCGACCTGGAGCCGGCCGATCTCGGATCCGTCGAACACATCGACCTCGACGTCGGTCTCGCCGCGCTGAACACGTTCGATGGCGCTGTGCAGCTGGCTGATCGGGTCGGAGATCTGACTGGCGGTGAGCATCGAGAGTACGAACGCCTGCACGATGGCCAGCACGCTGAGCAGGATGATGGCCACTGCGAGCGCGTTGGGGGAGAACACCAGATCGGTGGTGATCTGCGTGGCGCACAGCAGGATGATGCCGATGACGGGCATCAATGTGCCCAGTCCCCACGTCATCGCCATGCGGGTGCCGACGCCGGGCGTCATCGTGCGATCGAAACGGCCCTCGCTCAACGCCAACGCCGCGACTGGCCTCAGGATGCGCTCGCCGAGCATGTACGTGAATCCGAAGGTGACCGTCGCGGCCATTCCGACGGTGACGATGACGGCAATCGACAGTGACGGCATCTCGGCGATGGTCAACAGCACGAAGATGATCCCGCCGATGATCCACAGAATCAGATGCACGATCGCCTGCCGCAACGGCGCATGCAGCGTCGTCATCTGCTCCTTGCGGGTGGGCGGGCCACCGCGCAGCTGCCACCGGATGACCGAGCGCAGGAGTGTGTAGGCGTAGATCAGGCTGACCACCAGGGCAACACCCAGATACGCACCGAAGATGTACACGTTGCGGACGCGGTCGGCAACGATCGATTCCGATTCGGGGATGGGCAATCCGTACCGCACGAACGCGAATACGAGCACGGCCCCGAAGACGTTGGCGATGAGCATCGAGAACATATAGAGCGGCCAGCGACTCTTCAGGGTGAGCGAGACCGCTCGGAAAGATGCCAGCACGGGTTAAATTTAGCTGGTGAGCACCGACGAGTTGCGGGCGCAAGGTACGGGGGCGTCCCCGGGCCCCACTTCGGCGGCAGATTCGGTGCACCCGCTGGTGCGGGTAGGAGCGGAATGGACGTGGCGACTTCTTGTCCTTTTTGCCGGTTTCATCACTTTTGCCTACGTGATCGCCGAGTTGAGCACGGTGGTCATCCCGCTGGGTCTGGCGCTGTTGGCGTCGGCGTTGCTCGTTCCGGTGGTCGACTGGATGCACCGGCGCGGAGTGCCGCGCGCCGCGGCGGTGATCATCGTCATCATTGCCAGCATCGGCGTCGTCGCCGGAATCATGACGTTCATCGTCGAGCAGTTCATCGAAGGTCTGCCGCAGGTGGGCGATCAGTTCACCCAATCGATCAACAGCGTCGAGGAGTGGCTCAGTAACGGGCCACTGCACATCAGCGAGGACCAGATTCGGCAGGCGACCGACAACCTGGTCAAGGTCATCCAGGACAACCAGGAGGCCGTCACCAGCGGAGCGTTGACGACCGCCGCGGTGATCGGCGAGATTCTCACCGGCGCACTGCTGACACTGTTCACGCTCATCTTCTTCCTGTACGGCGGCGATCAGATCTGGCAGTTCGTCACCCGGCTCGCGCCGACCGGAGCCCGTAGGAAGATTCGTACCGCGGGCATTCAAGGTTTCGGGTCTCTGGTGGGATACGTCCGCGCGACGGTTGCCGTGGCGGCCGCGGATGCCATCGGCATCGGTGCCGGTCTCGCCATTCTCGGTGTACCGCTGGCTCTCCCACTGGCCTCGTTGGTGTTCATCGGCGCGTTCATTCCGATCATCGGTGCCGTGTTGACCGGATTCGTTGCCGTGTTCATCGCCCTGGTGACGAAGGGTCTGATCACCGCCGTCATCACCCTCGGCATCGTGGTCGCCGTCATGCAGCTCGAAGGGCATGTGCTGCAACCACTTCTGCTCGGCCGTGCCGTGCGACTGCATCCGCTGGCGGTGGTGCTGTCCATCACCGTCGGCATCCTGCTCGCGGGCATCGTCGGAGGCCTGCTTGCCGTCCCGATCGTCGCCGTCCTCAACACCGCCGTGCGGTCTCTGCTCGCCGACGACCCGGAGGAAGTCTACGAGGAACTCGAGCCGACCGACCCGCTGTACGCCGCCGACGCGAGTGATCCGCACACACCGCCCGGTGCCGACGAGCCCGATCGACTTGCCAAGGGAGAACTGAAGATCCCGGATTCGATGACCTCGGACTCGAAGAACTCGGACTCGACGAACGATGCGGACGGCTGATCGGGTGGGGGCCACGCTCACCTCGTCCGATCCCGACACCCCGCTGTGGCGGGCCTCGCAGGCCTTTCGCCTGATCACCCTCGTCTACGCCGTCAGCTATCAGGCTGCCACCGTCGACAATTACACCAACCCACGGTTGAGCTGGGTGTTCGTTGCCCTGATGGCCGTGTGGTCCGGGGCCTCGGCGTTGATGCTCGCGCGCGCATCGCTGCCGCGCTGGCAGGTGGTTCTCGCCGATCAGATCATCGTCATCGCGCTGATGGCGTCGACGCGATTGGTGGCCGACTACGACTGGTACAGCACCCGCCAAACTCTGCCGACCACGCTGTGGGCCACCAACGCCGTCATCTCCGCCGCAATCCTGTTGGGCCCCAAAGGCGGAATCGCATCCGGAGTCGTGATGTCGGTGGTCAGCGCACTCGTTCGCGACCGCTTCGACTCCGACCTGTGGTCCGACGCCACCGCCCCGGTGTTGCTCTCGGCCGGGTTGGCACTGGGAATGGCGTCGAACACCGCCCGGCGCGCTCACGAAGAGTTGCGGCGCGCAGCCCGATCGGCCGCGATCACCGAGGAACGTGAGAGACTCGCCCGGCAGGTGCACGACGGGGTGCTGCAGGTGCTTGCCTTGGTTCGGCGGCGGGGTCTCGAAATAGGCGGTCCGGCAGCCGAACTCGCGGAGCTGGCCGGTGAGCAGGAAGTCGCGCTGCGGGTACTGATCTCCGAACAGGCAGCTCCTCGCGGCGATCACACCGGCTCGATCGTCGACGTTCGAGCGCTGCTGCGCACCCAGGCGAGTACCACTGTCTCGGTATCGACTCCGGCGGATCCGGTTCTCGTAGAATCCGAGGTGGCCGATGAACTCGCCGCTGTCGTGGCGACGGCGCTGTCCAACGTCGAGCTCCATGCGGGCTCCGAGGCCAAGGCTTACGTGCTGCTCGAAGACGTCGACGGGGAATTGATCGTGAGTATCCGCGACGACGGCCACGGGATTCCTGCCGGACGCCTCGCCGCCGCCGAAGCCGAGGGCCGGATGGGTGTGTCGAAATCGATCCTGGGCCGCGTCGAATCTCTCGGTGGCACAGCATTGCTCGACACCGCCGAGGGTGAGGGAACCGAATGGGAGATTCGTCTTCCTCGAACGAAGGGACTTCGATGACAGAGGAAACCGATGCCGAGATCGCGGTGATGGTCGTCGACGATCACCCGATGTGGCGCGACGGCGTCGCCCGAGATCTCGAGAGCGCCGGATTCAGGGTCGTCGCCACCGCGGACGGCGTCGCCGCTGCCGGACGCCGCGCCCGCGCCACCACTCCCGACGTCGTGCTGATGGACATGCATCTACCCGACGGCAACGGAGCCGACGCCACCGTCGCCGTCCTGGAAGCGTCGCCCGAGACCAAGATCCTGGTGCTGTCGGCCTCCGCGGAGCGCAGCGATGTGCTCGACGCGATCAAGGCGGGCGCGACGGGTTACCTGGTCAAGAGCGCATCGGCGGAGGAACTGTTCGACGCCGTTCGCGCGACATCGGCCGGGCAGGCGGTGTTCACGCCCGGTCTTGCAGGCCTGGTGCTCGGGGAGTTTCGGCGGATGTCGTCGTCGCCCGAACCGGAATCCGATGCTCGCCCGACGCTGACCGACCGGGAAACCGAGGTGCTGCGACTGGTCGCAAAAGGGCTCAGCGCCAAGCAGATTGCGACCCGATTGACGCTCAGCCACCGCACGGTCGAGAACCACGTACAGGCGACGCTGCGCAAGTTACAGCTGGCCAACCGCGTCGAACTGACCCGCTACGCCATCGAGAAGGGCCTGTAGGGGTTTGTGTCCCGGGCCGATGGGCACTCTTGACCCCATGACCGACAACGAGAATGCAGTGGACACCACCGTCGATCCGGCGAAGCACTCGAAAGGTGTCGACGCCGATCCAGATCAGACCGGTGCCGAACGCGACGAGGCGGTCGACGAGTTCGACGGGCATCTGGACGGGTCGGGCGAGGAGTCGTCGCTGCCGACGCCCGAGCCGACTCACGTGGCCGACAAGTCCGACGAGAAGACCGTCACCCGGTCCGAGTAGTACTACTGCGCGCACAGCCTGCCGAGCGCGAACTTGGCCACCGGCAGGTACGGCAGGACCAGGGGCGTCGGGCCGTCGATCGTCAGCCAGGCCCTGGTTCCGTTGGGCCGGGAGACGACGCCGTGCGTCAGATCGACCCCGATGGCCTGGTTCTGGAACCACGCCGACCACGCCCACGTCCACGAACGCTCGTCGACCGAGTGCACCCGAAAGTCGATCGGCAACCCCAGTGGCCCCAGTACTCGGCCGGTACTGTCTGCGGCGAGTCTCTCCCCGCGGTACTCGACGCCGATGATCTGCGGAGCCCAGGTCTTCCACGCCGTGGGTTCCATGTAGCGCTCCCAGACTTCGGGGGCGGGGGCGTTTCCGGTGGATTGCAGTGTCACTCGCATCTGCCACGGCTACCCGGTGGCTGCGCTCTCCACACAGAAATTCCGTGAGGGTTCGGCCACTGTCCATCGCCGCGGTGCCCGGCGGATGTCCGGGTGGGAAGACTGGGCGGGTGCGCATCGTCCAAGTGGCAAACTTCTACGGCCCGCGGTCCGGTGGTTTGCGGACGGCCGTCGACCAGCTGGGATCGGGCTATGTGACCGGCGGTCACGAGGTGACGCTGATCGTGCCGGGAGCGCAGTGGCGCGAGGAACTGCTGCCCTCGGGAGTGGTGCGCATCGAGGTGCCGGCTCCGCGGATTCCTGGTACCGGCGGCTACCGTGTGGCCGACCCGCGCCGGGTGTCCGCGGTGGCGTCAGGACTGCGGCCGGACGTGATCGAGGTGTCGGACCGACTGACGTTGCGTGGCATGGGTAGGTGGGCCGCGCGGCGGGATGTGCGCAGCGTGATGATCTCCCACGAGCGCCTCGATCGACTGCTCGCGCAGACGATGCCGATGCGCTGCGCGCGGCACTGCGCCGATCTGGCCAACCGTCGAACGGCCGAGCAGTACGACGCCGTCGTGTGCACCACCGAGTTCGCGCAACAGGAGTTCGACCGCATCGGCGTCCCCAACGTGCATCGGGTGCCGCTCGGTGTCGACCTCGATCTGTTCCACCCGCGGCGGCGCGTCGGCGATCGGTCGGCATGGCTGGGCGGTGCCGATCGCCTCCTGGTGCACTGTGGCCGGTTGTCGGTGGAGAAGCACGTGGAGAGAAGTATCGATTCGCTTGCTGCACTGCGTGATTCAGGAATACAGGCGCGGCTGATCATCGCCGGTGACGGACCCCGCCGCGCCGGCCTCGAACGGCGCGCCCGTGGCCTCCCGGTCGACTTCCTCGGATTCGTCGCCGGCAGGTCGACGGTGGCAGCCCTGCTCGCCTCGGCCGACATCGCTCTCGCGCCAGGACCACACGAGACTTTCGGACTTGCCGCGCTGGAATCACTCGCAGCAGGGACGCCCGTCGTCGTCTCCGAGACATCGGCGCTGGCGCAGATCGTCACCCCACACTGCGGTGGATCCTCCGAGAACACCGCCGACGGATTCGCTGCGGAGATCGAGCGCGTATTCGAATTGCCGGTGGACGGCCGTCGAATCGCCGCCCGGTTGCGAGCGGAAGAGTTCGGCTGGCCCGCGTCGGTGTCCGGAATGCTGTCGGTTCTCGGCGGTCGCGCAGCCTGAGATCTTCGCTACCCTGGCTGTATGGAGGCAAGGGATCTGCGAGTGTCCGATGCCGAGCGTGAACACGTCGGGCAACTGCTGCAACGCGCCGTGGGGCAAGGGATGCTCACCCTCGGTGAGTTCACCGAGCGAATGGACACCGCTCTGGCGTCGAAGACCCGCGGTGAGCTGAACTCGGTACTCGCCGACCTGCCCGGGATGCAGATCTCCGAGGAGCATCGCCCGGCACCGAAACCCTTTGCCACGCCGACCCCGCACCAGCCCCCACGCCGTGTTGTTCAGGAGCATTGGGGGCACGGCAGCGGCGCGTCGGACACACTGCGCGGCACCATGTCCACCGTCACCCGCAAGGGACCGTGGAACGTGCCGCCGAGCCTGCGCGTCGCCACCCGCATGTCCACGGTGACGCTCGACTTCACCCAGGCGGTCATGTCCACCCAGGTGGTCGAAATACACGTCGACGACTACTGCAGCACCGTGACACTGATCGTGCCCACCGAGGCGACCGTGGACCTCAACGGTGTCGACACAGTGGCGGGCAGTGCCACCAACAAGGTCCGCACCGGTCCGCCGTACGGGCCGCTGCATCTCGTCGTCTCGGGGAAGGTCCGCTTGGGCTCGGTGACCGCCAAGCATCCCTTCGGTAGCTCGATCCGCAGGATGTTCGGCTAGGGCCACCTGCTGTTCTACTCGGCCGTTCTACTCGAGGAATCCGAGTAGCACTACTCACGCTTTTCGGCGGCGATGCTCGCAGTATCTAACCCATGACTTCTTCCCAGAACTCCGGGCTGGATCCGCAACTCGTCGCGCGACTGTCCAGCCGATTCGATTCCCTGGGCGACCACATGCGTCAGGTGGCCGTCGATCTGCAGACCCTGCAGTCCCAACTCGGTTCCGCTTCCCAGGCTCCTGCTCCTGCTCCTGCTCCCCAGGCCCCTGCCCCGGTGCCGCCCGCCCCCGTTGCGCTGTCCTATGTGCCGCCTTTCGTGCCGCAGCAGCTTCCGCCGCAGAACTACGGTCAGCCGCTGTACCGGACCATGGGTCAGCCGGCCCAGCCGGCGGGTCGCACTCAGCCGGCTGCGCCGGTCCCAGCACCGCGTGGGCCGGTCGTTGCGCCACGCCCGCCTGCTCCGCCGAAAGAGCCCTGGTGGCAGCGGGACGGGGTTATCAGCCGCCTGCTGGCCGTCGCCGGTGCGGGCGTCACACTCGTCGGTGTCGTGATGCTCCTCGTACTCGCAGCGCAGGCCGGGTGGTTCGGTCCTCCGCTGCGGGTCGCGGCAGGTGCCGTGTTCTCGCTCGCGCTGGTCGGTGCAGGCGTTCGGGTCTTCGGCCGCTCGGGTGGACGCGTCGGCGGGATAGCGCTCGCGGCCACCGGCATCGCCGGCCTGTACCTCGACGTGCTGGCAATATCGGTCCTGTACGGCTGGCTCGATCCGGTGATCGGGATGATTGCGGCCTTCGGAATTGCCGCAGCGGGAACGGCACTCGCGGTCCAATGGAAGTCGCAGCCGATGGCGGTGCTGATTCTGGCCGGCGTCGCGGTGTGCGGGCCGGTGCTGACCGACGGCCTCACGCTGGCCTTGATCGCGTTCTTCATCGCCACCTATGTCGCGAGCTTCCCCGCCCAGATCGGTCGGAATTGGCAGATTTTGCAGGTTGTCCGGACCGTTCCCCTCGTCGGCGCGGTGTTGGCTGCGGTCGCCACTGCCGACATGAACGGCTCGGCCGATAACTACTGGCTGCTGCTGGCCATCGTGCTCACGGCTGTCCTGGGCATCGGAATGTCGCTGGAGTTGTTGCGCCGCAACGTTGCCGACGTGGTTGCGACCGTGATGATCGCACTGGCCTCGCTGCCCGTGCTGCTCTCGGTCGATGTCTTCGACAGAGCGGCGACCGTCACCCTGCAACTGGTTCTGGCTGCTGCAGCACTGGCGATCGTGATTCTGGTGAGTTGGTTGCCGGGACATGCTCGCATCACCGTCGCGGTGATCGGCGCTCTGGCGATGCTGCAGGCTGCAGTCGAGTCGACGACCCTCGAGATCCGCCCGGTCGTACTGTTCGCCGTCGCCCTGGCTCTGATCGCGTTGGCGCCCAACACCCGCTCGACACTCGCGTTCTCGATCGGCAGCGGATTCGGTGTGATCGGTGCATTGATGTTCGTGTCGGTCAGCCCGCCCGAGGCGCTGTTGGACTCCGATTTCGCAGTCGGCACTGTCGGTATCGCGCTCGGTGGGATTCTGCTCGCGGCAACGGCCTTCGCATTCGCGTCCGTACTGGCCGAACTGAAACTGGTCGACGACGGACTGCAGACCCTCGGCATCGTCTCCGGTGTGCTCGCACTCTACGGCCTGACTGCGGCCACCGTGACACTCGGCATCGGAATCGGCGGCGAAACAACAGGATTCACGGCGGGTCACACCGCCGCGACGATCGAGTGGATGATCGCAGCCTTCGCGCTCCTGGCATTCGGGCTGCGCAGCGCCACCCACGCTCATCTGGCCTTGCTGGCCGGACTGTCCTTGACCGCCGCGGCGATCGCGAAACTGTTCCTGTTCGATCTCGTCGCGCTGGACGGCTTGTTCCGCGTCATCGCCTTCATCGCGGTGGGACTGTTGCTGCTGATCGCGGGCACCCGATACGCCAAGGTGTTCGCTGATCGGGAGAGTGCGGCAACCCCCTGACCCTCTGCTGCGTCAATGGACCACTGCATACGTCTCGACGGTGCAGTGGTTCATTCACGCGTTGTGGGGGTCGGAGGGCAGGGGGCAGGCGCGTCAGTCGTCTTTCGGGATCGTCTCGCCGAGTCCCAGCTTCTTCTGCATTCGCTTCATTCCGGCCGGTGCCCACCAGCTGGCATCGCCGAGCAACTTCATCGTCGCAGGTACCAGGAACATACGAATCACGGTGGCGTCGATGATGAGAGCGGCGATCATGCCGTAGGCGATGTACTTCATCATCACCAGATCGGAGAATGCGAACGCTCCGGTGACGACGATCAGGATCAAGGCGGCGGCGGTGATGATGCGTCCGGTGTGGGAAGAGCCGATGTGGATGGCTTCGCTTGTGCTGGAGCCTTGTTCGCGAGCCTCGACCATGCGTGAAAGCAGGAAGACCTCGTAGTCGGTGGAGAGTCCGAACACGATGGCGGCGATCAGCAACAGAATCATCGCCATGATCGGTCCGGGGGTGAAGTTCATCCACCCGGCTCCGTGACCGTCGATGAAGATCCACGTCAGAATGCCCATCGTGGCTCCGAGTCCGAGCGTCGTCATCAGCACCGCCTTGATCGGCAACACCAGAGATCCGAACGTCAAGAACATCAGCACGGTGACGATCAAGACGACGAGTACTGCCATCAGAGGAAGGCGGTCGACCATCGCATCGATCGAATCTCGTTCGATCGCAGGCGTTCCCGTCACCTGCATTGTCGTGCCATCCGGAGTGTCGATGCTGCGCAGGAACTCGATGGCGGGCGCGCTGTCGTTGCGATCGATCAGCCCGGCCTTGAAGACGATGACACCGTCCTTGCTGGCACCGACCGGTGTGAACTGCTCGATCAGGCCGGGCGCATTGTTCGCCTGGGTGATGATGGCTCCGAGTGTGGGACCCTGCGCGTCCTGGATGACCATTTTGATGGGCTCGGTGCGTTGACCGGGGAACAACTCGTCGAACTGCTCCTGCGCCACCCGCGTCGGATTGTCCGGTGGCAGATACGTTTCGTTGATTCCACCGAATGCGAGGTTGCCGATCGGCAGCGTCAGGACCAGCAGTCCGAGAACGATGGTGACCACCACCTTGATCGGATTGCGCATCACCCAGGTGGTGAGCTTGCCCCACCTGCCGTTCTCGATTTCCTCGGAAGACTTGGTCTTGCGCATGAACGCAAGACCGAGGGCGTCGACGCGAGGACCGAGAATCGACAGTATCGCCGGCAGGATGGTGATCGCGTTCAGAGCCGCGAGAGCAACTGTCGCAATCGAACCCAACGCTACCGAGCGCAGGAATCCGTGCGGGAACAGCAGCAGGCCACCGAGGCACGCAACGATCATCGTCGCCGAGAACGCCACCGTGCGACCGGCCGTCATGACCGATCTACGGACCGCATCGGGCGTCGAACGTCCGTCGCCCAGTTCCTCTCGGAAACGCGAGACGATGAACAGGCCGTAGTCGATCGCCAAGCCCAGGCCCACCAGCGACACCACCGGTGCGACGAACGTGTTCACCTCGGTGACGTGGGTGAAGAGCTTGACGATGCCATTGGCTCCGATGACCGTCAGCGCACCGACGATCAGCGGCAGCGCAGCAGCAACGACACCGCCGAAGACGAAGAACAGCAGCACCGCGACGGCGGGGATCGCGAGGACCTCCATGCGATGGATGTCGTCGGTCATCGTCGACTGGAGGGAGGCAGCCACTGCCTGCTGTCCGGCGACCTGAACGTCGACACCGTCGATGTAGAAGGCGTTCTGGACGGCCTGGAAGTTCTCGGTCAGCTCGGTGTCGTTGCTGCCGACGATCGCGATGCTCACGATGGCGTGCTGCTTGTCGGCGGTGCCGAGCGCCGCGAGGACGGGTGCTCCCGCGGTTCTGAAGTAGCTGCCGTTGATCTTCGCGATGCGGTCCGGGTGGTCGGCGACCAGCGAATCGAGGTTCTGGGTGATCGCCGCATCGAACGACGGATCGTCGATGTTCGAGCCCTCGGGGGCGGTGTACAGGACGATGACGTCGCCCTCGGTGTCACGCCCGAACGTCTCGTCGGCGAGATTGCTGGCCGCGGCCGACTGCGACGTCGGATCATCGAACCCGCTCTGACTCAGATGATCCGGTAGATCCCAACCGTAGGCAGCCAGGGCGGCCAGCCCGGCGACCATGACGCCGAGGACCGTATAGCGGAGACGGTGGACGAAATTTCCCCATCGAACGAACACGTGTGTACAACTCCCCCTCGATACACGCGACGTCGCCGCCTCGTGAATGAAACTTCGACCCCACTACGAGGCGAGAGTGTAGCCTGCGCAACGACCTGATCAGGTCGGCCGTTCACACGCCCGGCAGCGCTCAGTGCTCTCAGCGTGAACGGTTGCGTTCCCTCGCAAGCAATTCGCTGACACTGAGTACCTGCCCGTTCTCACCCCCGCGATGACGACCACTGTCGCCACCCTCGGCGGACGGTGCGGCCCGACGGCCCGACGGCCTCTCCGGCACGGACTCCTCCGTCGCGGACCCGTTGCTGCCGTTGTTCTCGGACCCGGTGCGATCGGTGCCGGTGCCATTGGTGCCGTTGCGCTCGGACTCGTGGTGCTGGTGCTCGGTGCCGTTGCTGCCGTTGCGCTCGGATCCGTTGCTGCTGTACCCATTTCGGGTCGAACTGCCCCCATCGGAACCGTTCTGTGCAGACCCGTTCTGTGCGGATCCGTTCTTTGCAGCGCCGTTCTCGCCGTGACCGTTCTGGCTCGAACCGTTGACGGGCGTGTTCGGCCCACTCGGCGGTGGCGATGCACTGGGTGCTCGCAGGTCGGCGAGCCAACTCTCGATGGACCTCGAATCCGGCCCTTCTGATCGCGCTGCGCGAGCGGCGCGGGTTCGGCTGGGCGGTGTGACCGGGGTACTCGGTGCACGCGGCGGTTGAGCAGACGGGGGAGCGGCGACCGGATCGACCGGGGGCGCGGGCCGAACAACGTCGGCCGCCTGGGTCGGTTCCGGCTCCACGGTCGGACGGGGACGCGGCTGTATCGGCTGACTCGGGGCAGGGCGAGGAGCTTGTTGCGCCCGAGGCGCGGCCGGAGTTGCGCGGGTCGGCTCGGCTTCGGGTGGTGTGGCAGGCCGCCCCGTCACGCTGCGCCTCGACTCTTCCTTGGCGGCGTGGGTGGCGCGAATGGGGCCCGAACCATGAGGTGCGACAACAGGAATGGGCTCGGTGAGTGGCTCGCTGCGGCGCGGAGCCGGACGCATCGGCGGTGCGACGGTAGTGGGCCGAGCGCCGCCCGCGAGCGCGAGTTCGGGGACATCGTCGATCGGGAGGAGTTCGTCCTCCAAAATGGTCTCGCCGAGTCCGAGCTTGCGCTGAATGCGTTTCATCCACTGCGGCGCCCACCAGCAGTCGTCGCCGAGAAGCTTCATCGTGGCGGGCACGAGGAACATACGGATGAGGGTGGCGTCGATGATGAGGGCCGCGATCATCCCGTAGGCGATGTACTTCATCATCACCAGATCCGAGAACGCGAACGCCCCGGTCACGACGATGAGAATCAGGGCGGCCGCGGTGATGATCCGTCCGGTATGCGAGGTTCCGATGCGGATGGCTTCGCTTGTGCTGGCACCCTTTTCGCGGGCCTCGACCATGCGCGAGAGCAGGAACACCTCGTAGTCGGTGGACAGGCCGAACACGATCGAGATGATCAGCACCAGGACCGGGGCCATGATCGGCCCAGGGGTGAAGTTCATCAGTCCCGCACCGTTGCCGTCGATGAATATCCACGTCAGGATGCCCATGGTGGCACCGAGCCCGAGGACGGTCATGAGCACCGCCTTGATCGGCAACACCAACGATCCGAACGTCAGGAACATCAGCAGCGTCACGATGAACACGACGAGGACGGCCATCAACGGCAGTTTGTCGATGAGCGCACTGATCGAGTCCTGCTCGATCGCAGGTGTACCGCCGATCATGACCGTCGCACCGTCCGGTACGTCGATGCTCCGGAGGAAGTCGATGGCCGGCTTCGAGTCGTTGCGATCGGTCAATCCGGCCTTGAAGACGATGACGCCGTCCTTGCTGGCACCGACGGGGGTGAATTTCTCGATCAGTCCGGGAGCGTTGTTGGCCTGATTGGTGATCGCGGCCAGTGTCGGGCCCTGAGCGCCCTCGATGACCATCTTGATGGGCTCGGTGCGCTGACCCGGGAACAGCGAGTCGAACTCGCCCTGCGCGACGCGGGTGACGTTGTCGGGAGGCAGATAGGTCTCGTTGATGCCGCCGAATTTGATGTTGCCGACCGGCAGCGTCAGCAGCACCAGACCGAGCACGATGGGCACGGTGACCTTGACGGGGTTGCGCATCACCCAGCGGGTGAGGCGGCCCCACATGCCGTTCTCGATCTCTTCGCTCGACTTGGTCTTGCGCATGAACTTCAGACCCAGTGCGTCCACGCGTGGGCCGAGGATCGCGAGCATGGCGGGCAGGATCGTGATGGCCGTCAGTGCCGCGAGCGCGACGGTGGCGATGGAACCGTAGGCCACCGACTTCAGGAAGCCCTGCGGGAACAGCAGCAGCCCACCGAGGGACGCGACGATCATCGTCGCGGAGAACACCACGGTGCGACCGGCCGTCATGACGGTGCGGCGCACGGCCTGTGGCGTCGTGTAGCCGTCGCCGAGTTCTTCTCGGAATCTCGACACGATGAACAACCCGTAGTCGATGGCCAGCCCGAGACCGACGAGCGAGACCACGGGCGCCACGAACGAGTTGACCTCGGTGAAGTTGGTGAACACCTTGACGATGCCGTTGGCTCCGACGACGGTCAGCCCACCGATGATCAGCGGGAGCGCGGCGGCGACGACGCCACCGAAGATGAAGAACAGCAGCACCGCGACGGCAGGGATCGCGAGTAGCTCCATGCGGTGGATGTCGCCGGCCATGGTCGACTGCAGTGCGCCTGCGACAGCCTGCAGGCCGGTGACCTGGACGTCGACGCCGTCGATGGCGAAAGCGTCCTTGACGGCCTGGAAGTTGTTGGTCAGCTCGGTGTCGTTGGCTCCGTCGATGGCGACGCTGGCGATGGCGTGTTGCTTGTCGGTCGTACCGAGTGCCGCGAGGTTCGGAGCCGTCGCCGTCCGGAAGTAGCTGCCGTTCACCTTCTCGATCTGGCCAGGGTGGTCGGCGGCGAGAGAATCGAGGTTGGCGATGATCTTGGACTGGAATTCCGGGTCGTCGATGGTCGATCCCGCAGGGGCGGTGTAGAGCAGGATGACGTCACCCTGCTTGTCGCGACCGAACGTGGTGTCCGCCAGACGGGCAGCCTGGGCCGATTCCGAGGTCGGATCGTCCCATCCGCTCTGACTGAGATGGCTGTTGAGATCGAGACCGTAGGCTGCGAAGCCCAGCAGCCCGGCCACCATGACACCGATAACGGTGTACCGCAGCCGGTAGACGATGTCTCCCCATCTGGCGAACACTTAAGAAACTCCTTGGCGCCCGACGAGCAGGGCGGACAGCGGTCGGAAGGGCTGCAGCCACGCGCCCTCGTCGGGGAGGGAGTCGAGACTCACCCGTGGCAGTGGCTCACGGAAGACGCCCGGAATGTCCTCGAGATCGAGAAACTCCAGGATGTCCGACGTGACAGCCCAGCTTGCGTGCTCCCGGAAGCCCAATACCTGGACCGGCACTCCGGTTGCTGCGATGGCCTCCAGCGGGCCCTTGAACGCTTGACCGTCGGCGGACGCGACCATGACCCCGGCGAGGCCGCCGTCACGGTTGCGGAAGTCGATGTGGTCGAGCATGTCGGCGTCGACATCGCTGTCTTCGTCGACCTTGGGCTTGGCGAACACCGCAAAGCCCACGTTACGCAATGCTTCGACCCAGGGTCGGACGACATCGGCACTACCGGGAGCAATATTGGTGAATACCGTCGCCTCGGGTTCGAGAGTCGCGGTGCCCGAGGTGGAGAGTTCGGCGGTGCGGCTGAGCAGCCAACGGCCCAGAGCATCGAACCGAGGGCGGTAGGCGGCGGTGGGTCTGCCACCCAGGATTGCGCCCAGCCCCATGTCCAGATTGGGGGCGTCCCAGACCAGCAGGACGCGCTTGCTGTGGCGCGATTCACCGATCGCGCCGAGTTCGGAGGGGTCGACCACGGTGTCGGGCATGTCCGTATTGACGCTCATGCTGTCTTCTTTCCCCAGATCAATTCCGTCACCGAGCTGCCGACCAGCTGTGCCTTGCCTTCGAACTTGGTCACCGGCCGCTCGTGCGTCATGGGCGATTCCCAATCGAGAACGGTCAAACCGGGCTCGGCGTTCCCGGCCTCGGCAATCCACTCAGCGTATTCGGCATGATCGGTGGCCACGTGCAGAACTCCACCCGGCTTCAGTCGATCCGCGATCATCGCGAAGGTCGGCCCTTGCAGCAGGCGACGCTTGTGGTGGCGAACCTTGGGCCAGGGATCGGGAAAGAAGACCCGGACCCCGGTCAACGACTCCGACGACAGCATGTTCTCGAGCACGTCCATCGCGTCACCGCGAAGCAGCCGGATGTTCTCGATGCCTTCTCGTTCGATCTGCTGCAGCGTCTGCGCCAGGCCGGGACGGTAGACCTCGACGGCCATGAGGTTGACGTGCGGCTCGGCCGAGGCCATCGCTGTGGTGGCCGTGCCGGTACCCGACCCGATTTCGAGAATCGCCGGTCCGCTGCGACCGAACCAGGCGTCGATGTCGATCTGTTCGTCGGCGACATCTCGGCCGATGCGCGGCCACAGACTGTCCCAGGTGGCCTGTTGAGCCTCGGTCAGCGCTCCACGCCGAGAGCGGAAGCTCGTCACTCGTGGGTACAGCCGTGAGCCCCGTTCGTGGGTGCGCGCTGCGTTCTCCTCGGTGTCGACAGAGGTGTCCTGGGGCTCGTTCACGGGTCCATTGTCGCGCATCGACAGGGTGTGTGACACGTGGGTCTCGAGTTGAAGTTGAGACTTGTCGTCCTACCGCTGATCAGCGGCAGACGAGCCGGGCAAATTACAACGGTGCAATTCTTCTCGAACGGTTCGGAGGCGGCCTGGTGTGCCAGAATCGGTGCCGCAGCAGGGGGCTGTACGCCGCGTGACGGGGTGGGCGGCGGGTCGTTCTGGGGGGATCGATGAAAGATGTCGCCGACGCGAGTCTGGGCCGACTGCGTGAGCGCACCGCAGCGAGCGCAGCCGAGACGACCGGTGCGCCTGCGGGCGATGCTGCCCTGAATGAGATCGATACCGCCCTGCATCACCGTCTGCGGCCGCTTGTCGTACGGGTGACGGGTCGAACCGGCGTGGGGAAATCCGCGATCGCCGCCGTTCTGGAGTCGGTACGGCTCGACGCCGACGGCCTCGATGTCCGAGTGGCCGAAAGCAACGGAACGGACGGCAGTGAATCGGACGGCGACGTTCTCGTCCACGTGATCGCCGGTCCGGTCTCGCCGGTCGACAGCACATTCCTGAAATCCCGATCCGGCCGGACACCGGACGGCACCGTCGTCGTGCTGACCAAGGCGGACACCCTCGATGACCCGGTGGCGGCCGCCGCGGCCGCCTCGGAACAGCTCGGACGGACCGTTCTACCGGTGATGGGTGCGACCGCAGCGGGATTGCGAGGGACGGGGCGCTCCGGCACGCCGCTCGTCATGGCCGATGTTCGGGCCGTTGCGGAGACCCGGGTCGCGTCGGCAGACCTCCTGACGTGGGATCGGTTTCGCGCCGCCGATATCGCGGTGTCGACGCGTCGCCGAGAAGCTTTGATCGACTGCATCGAACTGCGTGGCCTCGCCCTTGCCGTCGATGTGCTGCGGCAGCGACCCGCGGCGTCCGACGAGGACGTGCTGCGTGTGCTGGCCGATGCCTCCGGTGCCGACGCCCTGATCGACGCAGCGTCGGCGGCCGTGTCCGCCGCTGCGGCGAACCGTGATGCAGAGATGCACCGAAGCCTGCGGCAGATCGCCGCCCGGCATCGGCGGGTTCGTGACGCTGTCGAGTCGTACCTGGCGTCGGACGAGGCTGTTGCTGTCGAGATGCGTTGTGCTGCAATATTTTTTGGTGCGACGATCGAGACCGGATCGGAGCAGCACTCGTGGGAGCAGGCGGCGTTGTGGAAGCAGCGTGCTGTCGTCGCTACGAACTCGGAAGTGCGTCGGTCTGCACTCGCTCTCTGTCGAGGCCACGTGCGAATGCTGCGTCGATGACCGCGCTTCCCGATGACATGAAGAACATTCTGCGACGGTGGAATTCGAGCGCTCTCGACGACATCGAACGGGCCAGGGAGAGCCGACCGGCAGGGGTTCACCTCACCGGGACGGCCGGATCCGGAAAATCGGAACTGCACCGTGAACTCTCCGGATCCGGCGGTGTCGAGTTCACGGACTCGGTGGCCGACGCCGCGGTCGTGATGATCGTCGTCGACGCGTCGGCACCGGTCGGTCGCGTGGAGATCGAGCAATGGCGCGCTGCCCTCGAGTCGACGCCGGTGGTGTTCGTGGTCAACAAGATCGACGTGCATCGACACTGGCGCGAGGTGTCGACCGCGAACAGTGACCTCGTTGCCGAGTATGTCCCGCGGGCGGTGGAGTGCACGTTTCATTCGGTGTCGGTTCGATTGGCGCGAATGGGGCGGGAGAGCGATGACGCGGCGACGGTGGCCGAATCCGGTCTCGGAGCTGTGGCGGACCGAATCGGGACACTGCTGGTACAGGCGACTCTTCTCGGATCGCAGCGCAAATACGCGGCCGCCGTGCAGGACTGCGTGGCCGGTGCGCGAGCGTCGATCGTGGCGAGGGCGCGAGCGGTGACCGGGGGCGGGGACACTGCCCCGGTGCGCGCACGTCGGGCCGAGCTCGTTCGCGAACGGGAGAACCTCGCCGGAGATCGACGTGCACTGTTGCACAACCGGATTCAGCGGGTCCGAGTGGAGTCCCTCCACGCTGCCGCCGAAGATCTTCGTGTACTGGGCGTCGACGTCAGGCAGGCGATCGACGGTGCCCGACGCGCAGAACTCGAGCACCTGCCCGCACATTTCATCGACTCCCTCCACGGTGTGCGCAGTCGCGCCGACGCCGTGCTGACCGCCGGCTTTCGCTCGGCGGAGCACGATCTGGGGCTCACCGGGACGCCGACGCAGTCCACTGTCGCGGACTCCACGCTCGACATCGAGCCACCGTCGCGGCGTCGCGGCATCGAGGACGCCATCATGATCGTGGTCGGGGCGTCGGCGGGGGTGGGCCTCGGACGGTTGGTGGTCTCTCCGATGGCGCTCGTGCCGGCATGGGCGGTGGCCAATACGGTGATCACCCTCGTTCTCGGCGGTGCGCTCGCGTGGTGGCTGACGCGGTCGCGGGCGTTGGTGGCCGATCGGGTACACCTGCGGGGCTGGACGCAGGAGTGCCTGGCCCGGGTGAAGTCTGCGGTGGAGCAGCGGTTGCTCTCGCGCATTCTCGAGGCCGAGTCGGCGCTCGCCGCAGCTGTCGCGACCGCAGACCGTGAGGCAGCGGCCCGAATCGACGCCGCGCTCGCCGAAGTGGACGTCGAACTGCGCACGCTCGCCGACCAGCGATCGTCGCTGCTCTCTGCATGCGATCGCGATCTGTCCGCACTCGAGCGGGGCTTGGATCGATTCCGCGGACCCGACCGAGGCGCTGTCGTGCTCCGGGAGCCCGCCGATCTCTCGCAGGCGCCCGCGGAACCGTTCGATCTGTCCGTGCGTCCAAGCCAGTAGGTGCAGTGTCGGTCGAGTGAGGAGCGTCGATGATCGCGGTGGATGGCTTCGCAGCGGGAGGTTTTCCGATGGACGAACCTGTGGAACCCGATTTCGACGACGTGGGGCCACTCGCGGTCTCGACGGACCTCTTCGATCTCGACGGCGACGGCCACTACGAGACCGCGGTACGACGTACCGAGGCCGGGATCACGGTGGCGACCGACGTGGACGGGGACGGTGTGACAGACAAGTTCACAGCCTTCGGACGTGACGGGCAATACCGAACGTGGGAGATTTTTCGAGAAGCGAACGGTATCGGTAGGGGTGAAATGACCGAATCCGGCGAGCTGTAGCTTCTCTGCCTGGTATGCACGTTGCTCCTGGTAGAAGCCTTCTTGCGCCGATCTTTCTCCATCTGAATCGGTCCTGTGACTAATCGGACAACACCCTGTTTCTGGATTTGCGTCGCTCGGCGTTAACCTGATGAACAGGACATCCGGCGCTCGGTCCTCGGCTTGCCGTACCCAGTAACATGGTGTACTGCAGCTCGAACGGTCGAGCAGCGCCCCGCCGAGAGGGGAAAACCGAGATCTACTCGCGCAGGCTTGCCCGCAGCGATCGTGCGAGTTCTTCCCGGTTCCGGCTAACCCCAGGAGAGTTAGATGACCTCAGCGACCATTCCCGGTTTGAGCGGCACCGACAGCGTGCCGACTCGACACAAAGAACTGCTTGCCTGGGTTGCTCAGGTAGCCGAACTGACCGAACCGGACTCCGTGGTGTTCGCTGACGGATCCGACGCCGAATGGGAGCGCCTGACCGGCAAGTTGGTCGAGGCAGGCACCTTCACTCGTCTCAACGACGAGAAGAAGCCCAACTCGTTCCTCGGCAACTCCGACCCGTCGGACGTCGCCCGAGTCGAGTCGCGCACCTACATCTGTTCCAAGAACGAGATCGACGCCGGTCCCACCAACAACTGGATGGACCCGGCCGAGATGCGGACGCTCATGTCCGACCTCTACCGCGGTTGCATGCGTGGACGCACCATGTACGTCGTGCCGTTCTGCATGGGCCCGCTCGACGCTGCCGACCCCAAGCTGGGCGTCGAGCTCACCGACTCGGAGTACGTCGTCGTGTCGATGCGCGTGATGACCCGCATGGGTCAGGCCGCGCTCGACAAGATCGGAGACGACGGGTTCTACGTCAAGGCACTGCATTCGCTCGGCGCTCCGCTCGCCGAGGGCCAGGCCGATGTGCCGTGGCCGTGCAACGACACCAAATACATCACGCACTTCCCCGAGGATCGCGAGATCTGGAGCTACGGATCCGGCTACGGCGGCAACGCTCTGCTGGGCAAGAAGTGCTACTCGCTGCGCATCGCATCGGCAATGGCCCACGACGAGGGCTGGCTCGCCGAGCACATGCTGATCCTCAAACTGATCTCCCCAGAGGACAAGGCCTACTACATCGCGGCGGCGTTCCCGTCCGCGTGTGGCAAGACCAACCTCGCGATGATTCAGCCCACCATCCCGGGCTGGCGTGCCGAGACCATCGGTGACGACATCGCTTGGATGCGTTTCGGTGAGGACGGCCGTCTCTACGCCGTCAATCCCGAATACGGCTTCTTCGGTGTCGCGCCAGGCACCAACTGGGACTCGAACCCGAACGCGATGAAGACCATCGATCAGGGCAACTCGGTGTTCACCAACGTCGGCATGACCGACGACGGGGACGTGTGGTGGGAGGGCCTCGAAGGCAAGCCCGATCACCTCATCGACTGGAAGGGCAACGACTGGACGCCCGAGTCCGGAACCGATGCCGCACATCCCAATTCGCGCTACTGCGTGCCGATGGCCCAGTGCCCGTCGATGGCTCCCGAGTGGGACGACCCGAAGGGCGTGCCGATCTCGGCGATTCTGTTCGGCGGACGTCGCAAGACCACCGTCCCGCTGGTGACCGAGGCACGCGACTGGCAGCACGGAGTGTTCATGGGGGCCACTGTCGGCTCCGAGCAGACCGCCGCTGCCGAGGGCACCGTCGGTACCGTCCGACGCGACCCGATGGCCATGCTTCCGTTCCTCGGTTACAACGTGGGCGATTACTTCCAGCACTGGATCGACCTGGGCAAGAACGCCGACGAGTCGAAGCTGCCGAAGGTGTTCTACGTCAACTGGTTCCGCCGCGGCGACGACAAGCGCTTCCTGTGGCCCGGATTCGGTGAGAACTCGCGCGTGCTCAAGTGGATCGTCGAGCGCATCGAGCACAAGGCCGCAGGCATCGAGACGCCGATCGGTGTCGTCCCCACCGCCGAGGCACTCGACATCGACGGACTCGACACCACCGTCGACGACGTGGCCGAGGCACTCGCGGTGAACACCGACGAGTGGAAAGCCGAAATCCCGCTGATCCAGGAGTGGTTCGACTTCGTCGGCGAGAAACTGCCCACCGGAATTCAGGACGAATTCGACGCCCTCAAGCAGCGTTTGGGCGCGTAGTATTCACGACACAGAACGGGGCTCGCCGAGGGGTGAGCCCCGTTCTGGCTGTGTGGGTCAGGCAGTGAGCGCGGCCGCGCCGGCCAAGGTTCCCAGGCCACCGAGTGCCGCGGGCACCACCTGCAGGCCGTCGAGGAACTTCAGACGTGCGTGCAGCGCGATCGACTCTTGTATCGGATCCCACAACGGCGGGCCGGCCTGAGCGAAGCCGCCGCCGATCACCACCATGCGCACGTCGACCAGGGCTACTGCCGAGGCGATGGCCTGACCGAGAGCAACTCCGGCGCGTTGCAGCGACGCTACGGCGACCGGCTCCCCAGCGGCCGCGTCGGCGGCCAGTTCGGTTCCGGTGCTGCCGGTCCAACCCTGCTCACGGGCCCACCGCACCGCCGAAGGCCCACTCGACACCGTTTCCACGCACCCGATTCCGCCGCACGCGCAGGGCGTCGTCGAACCGGGAACGACGATGTGGCCGATGTGACCGGCATTGCCGCTCGCGCCGGCGACGATCTTTCCGCCCAGCACCAAACCACCGCCGATGCCGGTCGAGACGACCAGGCTCAGTACGTCGGGCACACCGACGGCGGCACCGAAGCGATACTCACCCAGTGCCGCTGCGCTGCCGTCCATCGCCAGACGTATTTCGGCATCCGGAAGCACGGCGGAGATGTGCTCACCCAGACCGAATCCGTTCTTCCACTCGTCGATGTTGATCGGTGCGACCGATCCGGTCTCGAGGTTCACCGGCCCGGAGCAGGCGACGCCGATGCGGTCGATGTGCTGTCCAGGAGCGATCTTCCGAAGCAACGACGCGCATGCGGGCCACACCCCGGACTCGGGAGTCGGCACCGTCACCGGGTTCTGCGGCCGACCGTCCTCGCCGACGAGTGCCGCCGTCATCTTGGTGCCGCCGATGTCGAGTGCGAGTGCCGTCATCGGTCCAGGTTAATCAGTAGGTTTCAGGACGAGGACGAGGTTGCTGCCGAGGAACTCGCGGAGTAGTGGAACGCGCATCATCCACCATGCCCAGCGCGGATGGTAGCGCGGGAATGCCGCCAGCAGCGTGGCGTTGGGAGTGCTTCGTGCCCAACGCAATCCGTCCGACGCGCTGATGTCGAACAGTGATTCGCCGAAGCGATTCTTCGGTTCGTGACCGGTGGTGCGGGCGTATCGGCGGGCCGCGTATTCGCCGCCGAGGTAGTGCCAGGGCCGGGTTTCGTGACCGCCGAACGGACCGAACCAGATGGTGTACGAGAGCACCGTGAGGCCGCCGGGTTTGGTGACACGGAGCATCTCCTCGGCCATGGTCCAGGGCTCGCGCACGTGTTCGGCGACGTTGGAGGAGAAGCAGATGTCGACGCTGTCGTCGCGAAAGGGCAGTGCCATTCCGGAGCCGCGCACCGAACCGGGAATCTGCAGACCCGCCGCGTGCATCTCCGAGGCATCGGGCTCGACGGGCAGGTAGCGCGCGCAACTCGCACCGAACACCTCGGCGAAGTAACCGGGTCCGCCGCCGACGTCCAACACCGTTGCCGCGGACATGTCGGTGCCGGTCAGGCCCCGATACAGATCGCCGATCAGTTCCACGGAATCGCGAGCCAGGGCGCCGTAGAAGATGTCCGGAGCACTCTGTTCGTGCCCGAAGTCCTTCAGCAGACTCACCGAGCGGCGCAGTGTCGCGCGAGAGGCGAACAGACGTGTCACGGCGGAAGTCACGAAAACGAACCCTAGCGGTTACTGTGGCAGCGGTAATCGACGGCGGTCGAGACGAGCATGCGGAAATTGGGTGAAGCGAGCTGTGCGCGAGGTTCTGTTGCTGTGCTGGCGCGATACCGGGCACCCGCAGGGCGGCGGCAGCGAGCGTTACCTCGAGCAGGTGGGCGCAGGCCTGGCTCGACGCGGCGTCCGCGTCACGCTGAGGACCGCGTCGTACCCCGGAGCTCCCGCCGAGGAAGTTGTCGACGGCATTCGTATCAGTCGGGGTGGTGGACGCCTGTCGGTATATCCCCGCGCACTGGCCGCTATCGCGGCCGGGCGGCTCGGCTTCGGGCCACTCAAGGGCATCGCACCCGACGCGGTGATCGACACCCAGAACGGCATTCCCTTCTTCTCTCGTGCCGCGCTCGGCGTACCGGTGACGTTGCTGGTGCACCATTGCCACCGCGAGCAGTGGCCGGTCGCCGGACCCATGATGGCCAAGCTCGGCTGGTGGCTCGAATCGACGGTGTCTCCGAGAGTCCACCGCCGCAATCAATATCTGACCGTGTCGTTACCGTCCGCGGACGAGTTGGTGGCACTGGGTGTCGACCGCGAGCGGATCGCCGTGGTTCGCAACGGGGCCGACGAGATCCCGCCAACGGTCCCCGAGGGTGACGACAGCACCCGCACCGCGCACCCATCGCTGACCGTGCTGTCCCGGTTGGTTCCGCACAAGCAGATCGAGGACGCGCTCGATGTGGTCGCCGCGCTGCGCGGGCGGATCCCCGATATCCACCTCGACGTCATCGGTGGGGGCTGGTGGGAGCAGAATCTGCGTGACTACGTCGGCGAACTCGGCATCGAGCAGTACGTCACCTTCCACGGCCACGTCGACGAGGACCATAAGCACGCGCTGCTCGGCCGATCCTGGGTGCACGTCATGCCCTCCCGCAAGGAGGGCTGGGGCCTGGCGGTCGTCGAGGCGGCTCAGCACGGGGTGCCGACCGTCGGATATCGAAGTTCCAAGGGGCTCACCGATTCCGTCATCGACGGCGTCACCGGTGTGCTGGTGGGCGGGCCTTCGGCCGGGGAAGACGACCGTGATGTCTCCGGCCTCACCCTCGCGGTCTCGGAACTGCTGCAGGATGCCGAAGCGCGAACTCGCCTGGGCGAGAAGGCGCGAGTGCGCGCAGGAGAGTTCTCCTGGGAGCAGTGTGCCCAGGGTGTGTACTCGGTACTCGACGCGACGACGCGGGGAACGTGGTCGTCAGGTCTGGTCGGGTCTGCCGGCGATGTGCCGCAACCTGATTCGGCCCATCAGCCCTATCGCTAGGCCCCCGAGAAGCAGCACTACCCAGGCGAGGTGGGCAACGACGACGGCTGCTGCCGGACGGCTCTCGGTGGGCTCGGAGTCGGGTACTCGGTACAGCGTGAGCTGGTCGTCGGAATACACGGCATCGAGTGGGTTCAGCGTCTGCTCGGACTCTCCCAGTTCGCCGGGAGTGGTGTGTTCGACCAGCACCCAACCGACGCCCATATGTGCGATCGTGGCTGCGGATTCGCCTGCGAGCAAAGCACTCTGGACGTCGGTTGCGCGTCTCCCCTCGCCACGTACCGTGCCGCCTGCGACGATGAGCTCGCCGGTCTGCAGTACGTCCAGTGGCAGCATGCGTGGCGCGGGGTCGAGGACGGGAGCGCTGCCGCTGTAGGGGAAGCGGCGGAACATCCCGGCCGGTAGAACCGCGACATCGCCTGCGCTGCCGTCCAATTCGGCCGCGACCGCCTTCCACGACGGCGGGTACGCCACGGGTCGCATCGAGTTTCCGACGCCCCAGCCCAGGTCCGGAAGTGCGATCAGCAGGGCCAGGATCGCAACGGCGCTGCCGAATCGGGTGCGTTGGACCGCGCTCAGCGCGGTTGGTTGCACCGGATTCGGTCGATGCCGGTGGGAGAACGCAGCTGCCGCGGCAAGAGCGTAGATCGGCATCGCCAGCGCGACCCATTTCTGAGAGTCCCGAAGCAGCCCGGCGCCGGGCACCGTCTCGCCCAGCGCGCGGGCGACGGCCAGCCCCGGTCCCGTTGCTGCCAGCGCAGGGGCTGCGATGGCAAGCAGTGCAACGACAGCGAGTCCCAGGATCACCGGATTTCTTCGACGCCTGATCAGCGGCCGCACACCGAATGCAACCACGGTCAGCAGAATCGCGGTGCCCACCAGAGCGAAAAGCCCTGTACGAGAGGCGGGTACCGCATCGGCGTTCCAAATTCCGCCGAGACCGGCCAGGCTGCCGAGGGTGCCGAGGCCCGGCTCGGCTCGCGCCGCGAACGCCGCCCAACCCGCCGGATCCGCCTGCTCGACGCCACCGCCGGACACTGCCGTGGCCACCAGCCACGGCGCCGACGCCACCGCCGTCAGCACGAGGGCACCGACCACGCGCAGGCCGCGTCGGGCACCCCCGGGGGCGGCGAGAACGACCAGGGCGGTGGTTGCGGCGAGCAGTGCGCCGGTGGGGGTGAGCCCGGCAGCGGCGAGACAGACGGCGAGAGCCCACCAGGAACGGCCCTCTCTGACCGCGAGTGCGGCGACCACGGTCCACGGGAGGGCGGCGTACCCGACGAGCAGACTCCAGTGGCCCTGCAGCAGCCGTTCGGCGACGTACGGGTTCCACACGGCCACCGTCGACGCGACGAGCTGGGCGGGCAATGGGGACGTCGGCAGCACCGTCCGGGCCATGACCGCCGCACCCCAACCTGCCAGCCACAGTGCAAGCAGCAGGATGACCTTGACGACCAGGCCGCCGTCGAACACCGTCGACAATGCGGCGACAGCGGCGTCCTGCGGGACTGCGCGCGCGGCTGCGTCGGAGATTCCCCAGGCGGAGTCGGTGAAGTAGGAACGGGGGGTGCTGACGGCGTCGCGCAGCAGCAGATACCCGGGGCCCAGTAGCGGTCCGAGAATCACCACCGTGAGCAGCAGGCTGTAGAGCGGCGGTGTCCACCTCGACCTCGACCACGCCATGTTCGGCACCCTATACCGTGGGCTCATGTCTTTCCGCGCCTCGTCCGAGGCAGACCACTCCGCGGGCGCGTCCGTCGCCGGGATGGGGATGGTGACGGCCGGTTCGATGTTCGCGAACGTCGCGGCGTATCTGTTGCAGGTGCTCGCGAGCCGGATGCTCGGGGTCGAGGGCTACGGAGAATTCGCGAGTCTGCTTGCTGCGCAACTGGTTCTCGCGGTTCCGGCGTTGGCCTTGCAGTCCGTCGTTGCGCGTGAAGTGGTGCGCGGGCGCAGTTCTCGTGAACTGCGCACGGTGGGGTATCGGTGCGCGGCGGTGGTGGGGGTACTCGCCCTGGCGCTGGCCCCTGCACTGTCCGCGGCCATGGACATCTCGATGGCGGCGACCGTGTCGGCGGTCATCGCTGCGCCGGTGCTGGTGTTGCTGGCCGCCGAACAAGGTTTGCTGCAGGGCCGGGGGCGTTTCGGGGCTCTGAGCCTCGTGCTGGCTGCGGCCGGTTTCGGCAAGGTGGCACCCGCAGTGGTGGTGCTCGCACTCGGCGGCGGACCCGGTTCGGTTCTGCTGGCCACGGCTGTCGGAATCGGCGCGGTGGCCCTCGGTGCGCGATGGACGGCCGGCGTGCCGGTGAGCTCGGTGTCGGAAACCAAGGTCACGGTTCTGGCCGTACTGCAGGCATCGCAGGTGCAGCTGGTGTTGATCGCTATGTCCGCGCTGGATCTGGTGCTGGCGCGCACCTTGCTCAGCTCCAACGAGGCAGGGCTGTACGCCGTCGGGGCCGTCGCGTCGAAGGCGGCATTCTGGCTGCCACAGGCCGTCGGTGTGGTGCTGTATCCGCGGATGGCGAACCCGCTGCATTCTGCCGCCGCGGTGCGCTCGGCGCTGGCCGTCGTCGCGGGTCTCGGAGCGGTTCTGGTGATCGGCGGGGCACTGGCGTCGCCGTTGCTGCCACTGGTGGTGGGCGACACGTATTCCGGTGTGCAGAACTACGTCTGGCTGTTCGTGCTCCAGGGCGCCTGCCTGGCCGTATTGCAGAGCGCGTTGTTGTGGGCCATCGCAGGGGAACGCACCCACCTTGCCGTCGTCGCCTGGCTCGCCCTCGCTGCAGAGGTGTTGCTGTTGGTGTTCGTGGCCTCGACGCTGGCGCAGTTCGTCACCATCGCTGCAGCCACTGCCGCGGCGACGATGGTGGTGGTGTGCGGGCTTGCGCTGTGGGGGAACGGCATCAGTCGGTGGCGGGTCTGATCTCGCTGAGGATCTCGAAGTCGACCTCTCCGGCCAGTGCTAGGTAGATCGGTTGCGCCACATGGCCGTTGGACAGCGACAGTCGCCCACGCGCCCCGGTGAACGACACCGAATCGGAGATCGATTCGATGACGCCGACATCGACGGTGCCTGCCCTGTTCACCAGTGCGCCCAGCAGTTTGATGCCTTCGTAGCAGGATTGACCCAGGGCACCGACGATCGGCGCGTCCACCCCGAATGCTCGGGCGAAACGAGCGGAGAATCCCAAACTGTCCTCGGTGGCCAATGTTTCGAAATATCCCGATGCTACGTAGAGCCCGTGCGTACTGTCTCCGCCGGCCGCGATCAGCATGTTCTCGTCCATCAACGGACTGAGCCGAACGCATCGCGCGTCGAGGCCCGCCGCAGCGAACTGCTGATGGAAGTACACCGCGTCGTCGCCGAGCAGGAGGACGACGGCACCGTCGGCTCCGGACCGTTCCAATGCGGCAACGGAGGTGGCGAAGTCGGTGCTACCGACCGGCCTGAACTCGGCATGCACCACGCTCGCACCGAGTTCTCGGAGGCGGGAGGCGGCGATCGCTGCGCTCTTGCGTGGCCAGACATAGTCGTTTCCGACGACCGCCCAGCGCCTGCGTCCGAATTCGCGGACCAGGAAGTCGAGGGCGGGGACGAGTTGGTTGGTGGGAGTCTCGCCGGTGATGAACAGGCCCGGGTAGCGATCGCCGCCCTCGTAGAGGGACGTGTAGACGTAGGGAATTCGATTCACGGTCACCGGAATCACGGCTCGGCGCACCGCGGAGGTGTGCATCCCCGCAACCGCATCGAGAGCACCCGCGTCCAGAAGAGTCGCCACCTGACGGGCCACGGCAGCGGGGTCGCGACCACCGTCGATCGAGATCAGCTCCACGCGCCGGCCGAGTACGCCGTCCGCGGCGTTGAGTTCGTCCCTGGCCAGCTGCGCCGACAGTTCACTCGACGGCCCTACCAGGCCGAACGGTCCGGACATCGGAAAGATCAAACCGACGCGAAACGCGCCGAACCGATCGCTGTTCATCGTGCTGTCCGTCCGATCCGTGTCGATTCGCTGCCCGCTTCGCTCTAGAATCGCTGAGGGAGACTGTAGCGCCGCGGCAAGGTAAGAGCAGAGGGGCATGATCGCGTGAATCACGACGAGGCTGGTTCGGCTGCTCGTTTGCTCTCGGTGGTCGAACGCGCCGTCTCGGATCGGTTGCGCGGTGCGCTCGTCCCGTGGGAACTCGATCTCGAAGAGTGGCGAGTGTTGTCGTTGCTGTCCGACGGAGAGGGACACACGATGGCCGAAACCGCAGAGTTCGCCCTGCTCTCGCCTCCGACGCTGACCAAGGCGGTCAATCGGCTGGTCTCCAACAATCTTGTGCACCGTCGCACCGGCACGGTCGATCGTCGTCAGGTACTCATTCGACTGACCGCGCGCGGTCGGGCGACGCACGGCGAGGCCGCCCCGGTCATGGAAGAAGTTGCAGCGGCTGTGTTCGCGTCCGAGTCGGAACGCGAGCAACTGCAATCCTTGCTGCGCTCGCTCGAGGCCGCCGCGAAGGCGTCCTCGCTCACTCACTGAGCGCGTTCCCGTTCCGGCTGTGACCGGTTCTGTGCTGCCCTCTGCCCGGTCGTGAACTTTCGTGATCTCCATTTAACATGTTTCACGTTGCAATAGTGTCCACGGAAAGTATTGTTCCGATGCAGCGCAACCAGCGCTCTCGCCGCGAACCGAAGTGGACACCCGTTCATGAACATGAAGAAGTACTTCGAGGGGCCTGCGACCAGCCTCGACGACCAGATCGAAAGCTACGCAACCTCTCGCGTGCCCGACGATCAACGCTGGCGACGGCCGGCAATCCTGCTGGTTCTCACCGGCAACGTCACCGCGATGTTCTGGTTCGCCCTCGGCGGCCAGATCGGGTTCCTGGTGGGATGGCCGATGTTCCTGATCCCCGTCGCGTACATGGTGATCGGTGCGACGCTCGTCGGCAGTCTGATCATGCGGATCGCCAGCCAGGAGGGCCTGTCGCTCCCACTGCTCACTCGCGGGCTCGGGTTCGGCACCAAAGGCTCGGCCGTGGCGTCGCTCGTCTACGCCGTGAACTACGTCTTCTACTTCATCTTCGAGGGCAGCATCGTCTCGCACGGTCTCAGTGAACTGGCCGGCATCGACATCAACTCTGCTTGGGCCACAGTCGTATTCGCACTGGTAGCCCTGGTTGCGCTGTTCTTCTCCTGGCGCGGGATGCACTCGATGAACATTCTGCAGCGGTTCGGTATGCCGATCTTCCTCATTCTGTTCGCCATCGGTATGTACATGCTGGCCAGTGGATACGTCCTGGTGGGGCCAGGTCAGTGGGAGGCCACCGGCGGGCTCACCGCCACCGCGATGTGGCAAGCGTTCAGTCTCGCCAACGGACAGGTCGTGTTCCAGGCGCTCATCGCCACCGACTACGGACGGTTCGTCAAGAAGAGCGTCAGCTACGTCGGCACCGCAGGCCTGATGCTCGCCGAGCTGCTGATGATCGTCGTCGTGATGATTCTCGGTGTCTTCCTCGGCTTCACCATGTTGCGCCATTTCACCGGAAGCACTGCGACACCGGAGCTTTCGGCCACGGATCCGGGGCTCTACTTCGCGGTCGTGATGGGGCTGCTCGGAGTGATCTTCGCCGTCGTGACCCAGGTTCGCATCAACGTGATGAACCTCTACTCGGGCTCACTCGCACTGTCCAATGCCTGGGACGTGCTCTCGCCCCGAAAGGTCGGACGCCAGTGGTGGATGGTCGCACTGCTCGTCGTCGGGGTGCTCTGCTACCCGGTCAACATCCTGCAGTACACCGACAAGTTCCTGGCTGTCACCGGGATCATGACCAACACGTGGATCTTCATTCTGCTCGCCGACTACTTCGTCTGCAGGCGAATGCTCGGTCTCGCGCCGCGGAACAACATCGAGTTCCGCGAAGGGCGAGTGCGTGATTGGAACCCCTGCGGAATTCTCGCCATGGCAGCAGGCGTGGCCGTGGGTGGCCTCGGTGTGTTCGGTCTCTACCCGTCCTACTACGCCTCGTTCATCGCGATGCTCCTCGGACCGATCATCTACATCCCGCTCACCATCGCAACACGAGGGAAGTACTACGAACCGCCGGTCTCGACCGAAGCTCCGGCAACCGAAAGGACTGTAGCGTCATGACATTCAGCGCAGCGGCCATCCAATTCGAGCCCACGTTGTTCGCCAAGGACGCGAACATCGCAGCCTTGGCGGACCTGGTCGACAAGGCCGCCTCCGACGGGGCCGAGTTGATCACTACGCCCGAAATGGCCACCACCGGTTACTGTTTCCACGATCCCGAGGAAGCGGCCACCGTCGTCGAAGAGATTCCGGGTCCCACCACCGATACGTTCGTCGAGATCGCCGCCAGGCGCGACTGCTACATCGTCCTGGGTATGCCCGAGGTCGATCCGAAGACCGGATTGTTCTACAACAGCGCAGTTCTCGTCGGACCCGAGGGAATCGTCGGAACCCATCGCAAGACGCACCCGTACATCGCCGAACCCAAATGGGCGGCTCCGGGAAACTTGGGCCATCAGGTGTTCGAGACCCGTCTCGGCCGCATCGCGATGCTGATCTGCATGGATCTGCACTTCGTCGAGACCGCTCGGGTGGTCGCGCTGCAGGGTGCCGACGTGATCTGCCACATCAGCAATTGGCTCGCCGAACGAACTCCGGCACCGTACTGGATCAGCCGAGCCTTCGAGAACAACTGCTACGTCATCGAGAGCAATCGGTGGGGACTCGAACGGACGGTCCAATTCAGCGGTGGCACATGCATCATCGAGCCCGACGGCACCGTCACCGGCCGGATCGACGTCGGCAACGGCATCGTCGCAGGCGAGATCGACACTCGACGCACCCGCGAGGTGGGTCCGACGCGTCGACCGGACCTGTACCGCGAGCTGCAGACGAACACGTACGCCTGGAACCCTCTCGACTTCTTCACCCTGTACGGCCACTCGCCGCTGCCCGCGGGTCGCACGTCTGCGGTGAGCGTGGTGCAATGCACGCCGAGTACCTCGATCGAGAGCAACCTTGCAGAGATCGAGGCCTGGGTCCAACAAGTGGCCGGTACAACCGAACTCGTCGTCTTTCCCGAACTGTCGATCACCGGTCCGGTCTCCGCGGATCGACTACCCAGCGACGTCGCCGAGGCACTCGACGGACCCTCGCTCACGCGGATCGCCGACCTCGCGGTCCGGCACGGCGTGTCCATCGTCGTCGGCATCGCCGAGCGTGCCCTCGACACGGACCGGGTGTACAACTCGGCCGTCCTGATCGAGCAGGACGGAAAGTGCACGTCCTACCGCCAGATCCACCTGTCCGCGGAGCACGCCCCACTCTTCGACGCCGGTGACACCTGGACAGTCGTCGACCTGCCTCTGGGACGAGTCGGGCTGCTCGTCGGTCACGATGCGCTGCTGCCGGAATCGGGCCGAGTGCTCGCTTTGCGTGGTTGCGATCTCGTCGTCTGCCCGTCCGCGCTGGCAGGAACCTTCGTGGGATCACACCCGGGAACCGAGATTCCACTTGCCGCCGAGGTTCTCACCGGACCCGACGAGACCCACTGGCACCACATGCGCGTGCGTGCCGGCGAGAACAACGTCTATTTCGCGTTCGCCAACGCAGTGGACCCGGGTCGCGGAATCGCCGGACACAGCGGAGTGTTCGGACCGGATACGTTTGCCTTCCCCCGAACCGAGGCCATCGTCGACGGGCCCGAACCCGGCCACGCGACGAGTGTCGTCGACACCACCAATCTCGGCGGGCCCTATCCGACCAATGTCGTGCGACGCAAAGACCTCGTCCTGATGCGTCAACCCCACCACTACGGGATTCTGTCGACCGCGTGAGAAAACACCGACGGCGTGGTCATGTGTTCTCACATGACCACGCCATCGGGTTGTTTCGGTTGCCCCGGGCACTTACTCCTTGGACAGGTTCGTCCTCGGGATTTCCTCGGTGCGATCCGTCGTCCAGTCGCGGTTCGGTGCGGTTCCGCCGCCGGGGGTCGGTCGCGGAGCGTTGTCGACACGTGCCGGCTGACTGTGTCCGCCGTTTCCGCCGCGCAGAAGCAGGAAGACTCCGGCGATCAGCGAGATGACACCGAGAATTCCGGCGACGATCGGGACGGTTCGGCCGAAGAGAGACAGCTTGTCCTGACCGTCCTTGGCCTGCTGAATCTGGTACTCGACGGTGTTCTCGTCGAACGTGATCGGGGCCTTCAGCACGTCGACCTCGGGCTTGCCTGCTTCGCGTCCGTAGTACTGGTGAATCTGCTCTTCACCCTTGACCACGACACCGGTCTCGGGCTCGACCCACACGGTGCGAGTGTTCTCGTACCAGCGGGTCATCGTCACCGGCGCGGCTCCACCTTCGACGCCCCAGGTATCGGCGGGCAACGTGACCTTGTTGGTCGGCAGATTGACCACGGTCGACAGATCCACCGGTCCGACGGTCTGCTGGTACTGGTACACCGGCGTGCCGTTGATCTCGGTGGCCTCGACGAAATCGATGTCCTTTGACGCACGGGCGTTGACGTCGAAGAAGGGGTAGCTCTTCTGCTCGGAATTGAACGGGAACTTGTACTGCAGACCGGTGTGCGCAACTTCCTCGGCGGGCTTGTCGCCGGCCACCTGGATGGTGCCGATCGGGCTCTCGACGGGCATCGAGGTCTTGCGGTCGATGGTCACGCGGTCGACGCTCGCCGTGAGCAGTCCGGTGTCGGCCTGCTTGTCGCTGCGACGCAGGGTCTGACCGGCCTGAAGTGTCATGATGTCCGCGTCGGACGGATCCTCGACGGTGACGAATCGCTGCGAGACGAGCGGAACGTTCTGGTCGACGACGGCGCGACCGGCAGCGAGAGAGCTCGCGTTCAGCACACTGCCTTCGCCGCTGGAGACGGTGGTGACCTCGAGATCGAGCGGCGTCTTCTCGAGTGCCGAGACCGTATAGGTGGGGATGAGGATGGCGGCGACCACCAGAAATGCACCCAAGCCGATGAGTACGAGGGCGAGTATCCGGCTCGGCCCTGAGCGCTCCGCCATACTGAATCTCCTTAGTCGACCGCTTCACTGGAAGACACCGCAGGCGGGATGAGCTTTCGCCCCCCGATGCGATGCCCGAATTCTTACGACACGTCGCAGGTGACAGTAACAGTCGACAGTGGTGCCGGTCTCGTCCGCGCTGTTTCGACACGGCACACTTGAACCACCATGAGTAATCGAGCCGATTCGGCATCCGTCGTACCGCTGCGTGCGTTCGTCCCTGCACTCGAGGGAATGCGTGCGCTGGCCGCGATCGGCATCGTCGTCACCCATGTCGCCTTTCAGACCGGTGCCGCCGAATCCCCGCTGATGGGGCGGATCTGGGGCCGGTTCGATCTCACGGTGGCGATCTTCTTCGCGCTCTCGGGATTTCTGCTGTGGCGTCCCCATGCCGCGCAGGCCCTGGGTCTCGAGCAGGCCCAGCCGGCTCTGCGCTACTTCTGGTCGCGTGCGGTGCGCATCCTGCCCGCCTACTGGGTGGTCGTCGTGCTGGTGCTGCTGTTCCTGCCGAACGCGGGCGGGGACTACCGGGTGTGGTTGGCCAACCTCTCGCTCACGCAGGTGTTCGTACCGTTGACGCTGACCGAGGGCATGACGCAGATGTGGTCGTTGTCGGTGGAGGTGGCCTTCTACCTGTTGCTGCCCGTGCTCGCCTGGCTGATGGTTCGACTGCGTGGGGCGTCGGCCCGGTACCGAATCTCGGTTCTGCTCGGTGCATCTGCCGTGACGCTGTCCTGGGCGTTCGTGCCGGTGAGCACTCCCGATGCCATTCACCACGACAACTGGCTGCCCGGGTACTTCCCGTGGTTCGCCGCCGGAATGGTGTTGGCCGAAGTGTCCGTGGGTCCACAGACCTGGGTGCATCGGTGGGCTCGCCGACGATGGATGATGCCGTCGATCGCCGTCACGGCTTTCGTGCTGTCGGCGACTCCGCTGGCGGGCCCGCAGGGATTGGTTCGGCCCGAGCCGTGGCAGTTCGAGCTCAAGATCGTCCTCGGTGCGGTTCTTGCGTTCGCGATGCTCTCGCCCCTGGTGCTCGCGGACACCGGCCACCGCCACCGAGTGTTGGAGCATCCCGTGATGCTCACGCTCGGTCGTTGGTCGTACGGAATCTTCGTCTGGCACTTGGCCGTCCTGGCCGTGGTGTTCCCAGTGTTCGGCATCGTCCCGTTCTCGGGCGGGATGTGGTTCGTCTTGACGGTGACTCTTGCGCTGTCGATTCCGGTGGCCGCGGCCAGTTACGCGCTGATCGAGGAACCTGCTCGACGACGCTTCGCTCCGACGAAGAAGCAGCCGCTCACGGTCTCCGCATCGCACTGAGCGCCAGTGCGACGATCCCGATCAATGCGGCCAGCTGAACTCCGTGGGATCCGCCCACGTACCCATCGGGCGATCGCCATGGGCCGAGTGAGAGCAGTGCCGAGCCGAGCAGCGCGAATCCACCTGCCACGCAGACCAACACGCGCGACGAGAGTTCGCGACCGAAACGGCGGTCCAGGACCGTCGCGCCGATGCCGACCACGGCCACAGTGACCGCGCCGGCAATCCCGGCCAACACCACAGCCGCGCCGACCAGAGCGACGACAGCGGCTGTGAGGCTGTGCCACGGACGCGGCGCCGGACCCAGGCTCGGTACGGTGCCGGACCGCCTGACCGCGGCGAACAGCAGCGGAAGCAACAGCAGCAGCCCGCCGAAGATGCCGAGTCGGTACCAGCGGTCGGTGGCGAAATTTAACGAGATCGTGCCCGACGACCCGGCCGGAACGATCCAGGCCTGCTGCCACCCGTCGACAACCACCGGGGACAGTTCGACGCCCCCGGGAGTTGTTGCGCGCCAGCCGCTGTTGGTGCTCTCCGGGATCACGAGCAATCGATCCTCGGTAGCGGAGGGGAGCGTCACCTCGCGGTGATCGGGGCTCCAGGCCGTGGTCCTCGCCGCCTGCGGTGCCGAGCTAGTCGGCCACTGCGCTGGAATCGGCATGGCGCGCAACCGAATACCGTTGACGAAGAAGGACGCTCCTGGCTCCACCACGATGTCCTGGCGTCCCTCGGGCAGCGATACGGGGCTGACGAAGTTCTCGTCGATCGGAGTGTCGGCGTCGCACACCGACGCTGTCAACGGCTCGCCGGAACGGAATTGGTCCGCAGTGGCCGTCACCGACGTGCGTACGGTCTGGCCGGCAATGGAGACGATGGGACCGTTGAAGCAGTCCACCGTGATCTCGCGATCACCGTCGTACGGCGCACCGATCGGTTCACCACCCGACATCGGCGTGACCTCGGCCAATCCGGGTGGCTGAGACTGGATGAAGCCCAACGAATTTCGGTCCAACACACCGTCCCAGTCCACGATCGACAGCACGATCCTGTCGGTCACGTACGGTGCCAGATCGAGTGTCGTCGAGCCGTCGATGTCGACATCGCGCACCATGGGCCCGTTGCCCAGGTTCACCGCGACCCGAGTCGGATGGGCCGGAAGTGCGCCCAGGCTGGGGCTGAGCTCGAGCCCGTCCACCAGTGTGGGGGCGGGCAATTGGATGGTCAGAGTGGGGTCGGTACCGGCTCGATCGGTGATCGACTTCTCCGGCGCGGTCCAGGATGTACGCGGATCGCCATCGGTGGCAGCGAAGGCGGAACCGTGCAGGTCTGCGACGTCCGACGCCCCGCTGGCCAGCGGACGGCCCGGTTGTGCGAGTAGTGCCTCGAGTTCGGGAGATTGACGCGTACGTACCGTCAGGTCGGGGATGACGGCAGTGCCCATCGGCACTCGGATCGTCCGCGAGAAACGGCCCAGTTCCTCGGGCGACTTGGACAGTCCACTGCTGCAGCGGATTCGATCCTCGGTGTCCAGGCACCCGGAGCGCCCGGGGAACTCCTGGCCGAGCTCCCAGGCGTCGACGCTCGCCCCGGTGGGAGTCGCGGGCAACACAGCACGGTGCACGATCGGCACCGGCTTCGGGTTGTCCCGATCCGAATAGTCGTCCACCGAGACTTCGCTGATGCCGAACTGGCTTCCGCTCGTGTTGTCCACCGTCGACTTCGCGGTGATACGCAGCCACGGCGTCTCTCCACCCGGGAGGGACACGGTCATCGGTTCACCCGGTTCGTCGACCCGTGCCGCCGTCGAGCCGTTCGGCGTGGTGATCTCGAGCCATTTGACCGGATCGCCGATCGTCCCTGGACTGGTGCGCAGATGCAGCAGTCCGCCGCGTACCGGAGTATCGAAGTCGAGTTGAAGCCATTGCCCCACAGCACGTTCGATGCCGTTGCTGATCCAGCTGGTCGCCAGATCGCCGTCCACCGCGGCCGCGACACCACTGCCGGGGGCGCTGCCGCCGATCTGCGTCGAGTCCGAGGCCGAACTCGACGCCGTCAGAGTGGCACCCTCCCACTCGGCGTCCACGGTCTCGGCCCCGTACACCGGGTAATCGGGAACCTCGTTGAGGGAGTGTCTCGGTTCGTCCGCCGCGCGAAGGGCAGAACTGTGATTGTCGACCTGACCGAAGTCGGTTTCGCGGTTCATCGGGGTGTCCGTCACCGTCACCGAGTCCACCGGTATCCCGGCGGCGGCCGCGTCCGAGGCCAGCAGTGTCGGTCCGGCCGGCACTGGAGTGCGAATCCCGGTGTTCCGCAGCTCGTTCGAGCGCAGAATCGACTCGGGGCCACCCTGTACGACGGGGACCCGATTCAGATCGACCGTGTAGGGGCCGGACGCGGGAGTATCGGACGAACCGTTCACCGAATAGATCTCGACAGCGGGATACGGCGGCCGCAGATCGCCGTCGAGCACGACGCCGTCGACCTGACCCGGAGCCACGTCCTCGCCGAATTCGGCCACCCGGGTCAACCCCGGCGAACCGTCGAGCACCTGGTGGACCGATGCCGGACGGGTGGACCGAGAATCCTCGGGATCGAGGTCGTTGCGCACGACGACGTAGCTGATGCCCTGGCCCAGAAGGGTGTCGGCCAACCCGGTCGACGGTCGACCGTCGGCGAAGAGTCGCTGCACGGAGTCCAGTGCCCGGATGGCACCCGGCGGCGTGAGCGGCACGGCGTCACGGACGGCCCAGGGGGTGGTGGCAAGAGCCTGCAGCGGTTCGTCGCGGGTCAGGCCCCAGGTCTGCAGCGCGAAGGGGGCGCCGGGCACGATCAGGGCACGCTGCGCGTCGGAACCGTCGGGACTCGACCCGGACGCGTTGTCGGTGAGCCAGTCCGCGGCGTCGTGCCAGTACTGCGGAACGGCCTCGTACGCTCCGCGAGGCGCGAGCTTGCCCGTCCACGCCAACGAGGTGGACAGCGCCAACGCCACCAGAACGAGAGCGTTCACGGCCATCATCGGATGCTTCTCGGGATGCGCGACGGCCGTTCGCCACTGCGGTCGAGGAACGGACCCGGGTAGTGGAACACGGGCCAACAGGTGAGCAAGCCCGAGCACCAACGGTATTCGAATGACCGGCTCGAGCTTGTGAATGTTTCGCAGAGGCGCGCCTGCAGAATCGAGGAACACCCGGACGGCAGACGCGAACGGACCGTCGAGGTCGCCGACGAACCCGGCACCGAGACCCACGAGACCGACGAACAGCATGATCGTCAACCGGCCCCGGGCCGGCATCGATCGCATCGCCAGGCCCGTGATCCCCGCCGCTGCGATCAAGCCCGTCGCGATGACGGCTGCCGGCTGCGTGACCAGCACGGCACCGGCGACACGCTCGGGAGAGACGAACGGTGTCCAGCTGCCGGTGCCGCGGAGCACCTCGGTCAACGACGTCCACTGAGTGGTGGTGCCCGACGATTCGATGTAGTCGAGAAACGGCGGAGAGACTTTGCCCAGCAACAGAAGTGGGACGATCCACCACAGTGTGGCGAGCACGAGGAAACCCGTCCACCAGGTACCGAACAGCACCCAACGCCTGTTCGGTCGATGCGACAGCATCCAGATCACGGCCACCAGAACGGCGGCGGCAGTGGCAACGGCATTGACAGCGCCCATCAACGCCACCGCGAGCGCCGATTGCGCCGCGGCTCGGCGAGCCGTCTGCTTCGCGTTGTCACCGGTGAGACATCGCACGATCGGGATCAGCACCCACGGAGCGAGCATCATCGGCATCGTCTCCGAGGAGATCGACGCCAGGGTGGTGATCACGCGAGGGGAGAGAACGAAGGCCGTCGCTGCGATCAGACGGGAACTGCGGCTGCCGATTCCGAGAGCTTCGGCGAGTCGGACGATTCCCCAGAACCCGGCGATGAGCAGCAGCGCCCACCAGATGCGCTGGGTGATCCAGGGTGGGATGGACAGGAGGTCACCGCCGGCGAAGAAGGCTCCGTGCGGGAAAAAGTAGCCGTAGGCCTGGTTCTGCACCTGGCCCAACGGTGCCGCGCTGTTCCACTGATGCGAGGCACGTTCGAGAAATCCGAGGGGGTTTTGCGCCAGGTCGAATTTGGTGTCCGCGACGGTGAAGCCAGGGACCTGCAGAAAGGTGAGAAGAAATGCCAGAGCCGAGACGCCGAGAAGCCATTTCCGACCGAGCGGCTCGGCCGAGATCATCGATCCACGAGAGCGACCAGCGTCAGCGGCTGCCGTACTCAACCTGGTTCAGCAGGGACGAGTCGGCGTTTCCGGTGCGATCGATATCGGGACGAGAGTTGTCGGCTGCAGCGGCGGTGACTCCGAACACGACGCCCGCACCCAGCACGGCTCCGACGACGGCGGCAATGACACCCGGGACAGCAAACTTCATCTCGGTTCTCCAGTCAGTCGGGTCGACACACGAACGGGTGAGGTGGACCCCCACGCGGGCATCACGGTATCACTCGCACCTGCAGAACTGGCCGGTGGACGCGTTACTTGCCGGGCGGAACGATCAGGACGGGTCGGTGGCTGTGTCGCAGAACGTGCTCGGCCACCGAACTCTGCAGTAGTGCACGCAGACCGGTGGTGCCTCGGGTGCCGGTGACGATGATGTCGACGTTCATCTCGTCGGCCTTCTCGACGATCGCACTCCAGATGGCGGTGGTGCATTCGGTGCATTGCCCTTCCACCTTCAGGCCTGCGGCCTCGGCCAGTGCGACGCCCTCGCTGTTGGTCACCTTCGCGTCGGTCAGCGCGACGTCCTCGGCCTCGTCGTCGGGTACCCATTCGGGCTGCATGACCCCGGACAGGCCCGACATTCGTGCTGCCTGACGCACCATCGGCTCCCACGCCGTCACGACGATCGCGCGGGAGGTGGTGAGAAACCGGCCGGCGTAGTCGATGGCTCGTTTGGCGTTGTCGGAGCCGTCGTAGGCAATCAGGATGAGGTCTGCGGTCATGGTCGAGCTCCTCCTCATGTCGCGTTCGTCCAGATTACCCCCACCCCCTTCGGGATCAATGTGGGTTTCAGTCGCTCAGAATGCAACAAAGGCGCATTGATCCCGGACCGGAGGGGCGGCAGCGACACCGACGATCTCGACTACCGTCGTGTCCATGCGACTTCGGTTTTCGGTTCGGTCCGCTGCGGTGATGACGGTCGGTGTGGGGTTGTTGGTCTCGTGCTCCACGGAGGCTGCGCAGGTGGCGTCGACGCAGACAGTGCCGCCCGCTTCTACGACGACCGCAGCCGACACGACGGTCCCGCAACCGGTGCCGCCGGTCGACGAGTGCGCGGCGTTCGTCGGCGGATTGTCGGAGCGTCAGCGACTCGCTCAGCTGCTCACCGTCGGAGTCACCGGCACTGCGGACGCGGTGCAGATCATGTCCACCGAGCAGGTCGGTGGTCTCTTCGTCGGCAGTTGGACCGACGAGTCGATGCTCGGCAATCGGGAGGTACCGCAGGTGCTCGACGCGTCCGCGGTGGCTCCGATGATCACGATCGACGAGGAGGGTGGACGGGTTTCGCGGGTTGCGGATCTGCTGGGGGAGGCGCCATCGGCGCGGGTGTTGGCGCAGACGATGACAGTGGACGAGGCATATCAGGAGGCGTTGGCGCGCGGCCGGGGTCTGAAGGATCTCGGGGTCACCGTCGACTTCGCCCCGGTGGTCGATGTGAGTGCTCAGCCCGACGATTCCGTCATCGGCGATCGGTCGTTCTCCGACGATCCGCAGGTCGTCATCGAGTACGCGGGGGCGTACGCGCGAGGCCTGGAAGACGCGGGAATCAAGCCGGTCATCAAGCACTTTCCCGGGCACGGTTCGGGTTCGGGCGATTCGCACACCGGCGCGGTGACGACTCCATCGCTCGACGAGCTGAAGACCAAGGATCTGCTTCCGTTCGCGGCATTGAACAACTCCGGCGTCGGCGTCATGGTGGGGCACCTCGACGTGCCCGGACTGACCGAGCTCGGGGTGCCGGCGAGTATCAGCCCGGCGGCGATGGCGTTGCTGCGCGACGGCGTCGGATACGGTGCCGCTCCGTTCGACGGCCCGATCTTCACCGACGATCTCAGCGGCATGGCGGCGATCACGGCGCGACTCGGGATCGTCGACGCGGTCGAGTCTGCGTTGGTCGCGGGTGCCGATGTGGCGCTGTGGCTCACCACCGATCAGGTCCCGGCCGTGTTGGACAATCTCGAAGACGCAGTGGCGACGGGACGCCTTGCCGCGGCACAGGTGGACGAGGCCGCGGCGACGGTTGCGCGGTTCAAGGGGGCGTGCGGAGCCTGATTGCGCGGTGCCCGACCTTACTGTGGAGTAACGTCTAGTACTTCGTACGTATTGGAGGGTCCATGGCTGGCGGCACCAAGAGATTGCCCCGCGCCGTCCGCGAGCAGCAGATGCTCGACGCGGCGGTGGATGTGTTCTCCGACAACGGTTTTCACGAGACGTCGATGGATTCGATCGCCAAGAAGGCGGCCATCTCCAAACCGATGCTGTATCTGTACTACGGGTCCAAGGACGAGTTGTTCGCCGCGTGCATCCACCGCGAGGGCGTCAAGTTCGTCGAAGCTCTGACACCTGCTGCAGATCCGACGCTGACGCCGCGCGAGCAGTTGCGCCGGGCGCTGATCGGTTTCCTCGGATTCGTCGGTGAGAATCGGAAGTCGTGGATGGTGCTCTACCGTCAGGCGATCGGCCAGCAGGCGTTCGCCTCACAGGTGCAGAGCAGCCGGGATCGGCTGATCGAGCTGACGGCGGGTTTGCTGGCGATGAGCACGAGGGATCCGGAGCAGTCACAGAATTTCGGGCTCATGGCCGTCGCGTTGGTCGGTGCAGGCGAGGCCGTCGCAGACAGAGTGGCGGGTGGCGAAATCGAGGTCGACGCTGCAGCCGATCTCCTGGAAAATCTGGCGTGGCGCGGCCTGGCCGGAAAGAAAACCGCCGCTACCTAGTCCGAACGGCCGCCGAACTCGAAGTCATGGACGGAAATCCGGGGATATTCGTCCATGACTTCGAGTTCGAGCAGTCAGCGCAGGGTGCCCGTCAGATGCGGGTAGCCCTTCTTCGGGTTCTTCAGCGACAGGTCCCAGCCGGTACCGACGGCGTCGGCATAGGCGTTCACCGTCGCGGGCAGAATGATCGGCTTGCCGAAGCGGATGCTGTAGTTCACAGCCTCCGGGATTCGGCCCTCGACGGTCTGCAGTACGGCTGCCGCGCTCCACATTCCGTGCGCGATGGTCTTCGGGAATCCGAATGCCTTTGCGCCGAGCGAGGATACGTGGATCGGGTTGCGGTCTCCGGAGATGGCCGCGTACCGGCTGATGATCCGCTGATCGACGCGCAGAGTGCGGGTCGGGGGCGGCGGAACCTCGTCGGCAGGCGGTGTTTCGCGAGGTCCACCCGACAGTGACGTCTTCTGCAGGCTCAGGAAGCTGGAGGTCTGCTTCCAGACCAGCTCGCGTCCTACCTTCACCTCACTGATCAGGTCCACCAACAAGCCCTTGCGGTGCTCGCGCAGGTTCTCTGCGTGCACCCGCACGTCGAGCGGCTCCGACGCCGAGATGCCACGGAACTGCTCGATGACGTTCTCGGCGTGCACCGAACCGATGGCTGCGAACGGAAAGCCCTTGGAGACCATCAGTTTCATCACCGTCGGGAATACGAGGGTGAACGGGTAGGTCACCGGGAGCTGATCGCCGAAGCGCAGCCCCGTCGCGCGGCAGTACCCGGCGAGGTTGTCGGGGTCCACTCGCAGACCCTTGAGCTCGTACACCGTGCTGGGTACCGAAGACGACCTGGATCCGAAGAACGGCAGCGCGCCGAGCGCGGCCGAGGTGTAGATGTCGGACGTCTTCGGCTGCGCGGTGAGCGTGACGGTGCTCATGCGCCGAGCAGGCTCTGGCCGCACACACGCACGACCTGGCCGGTGACGGCGTTGGATGCGGGAGAAGCGAAGTACGAGACCAACTCTGCGACGTCGACGGTCTCGCCGCCCTGCAGCAGCGAGCTCATGCGTCGTCCGGCCTCGCGGGTGGCGAACGGAATTGCCGCCGTCATCGCGGTTTCGATGAAGCCCGGGGCGACGGCGTTGATGGTGATGTTCTTCTTCGCCAGCACCGGCGCGGACGCGTGCACCAGGCCGATGACGCCGGCCTTGGAGGTGCCGTAGTTGGTCTGGCCGCGGTTGCCGGCGATACCTGCGATGGAGGACACGTCGACGACGCGGCCGCCGTCCTTGAGTGCGCCGGAGGCGACGAGCTCGTCGGTGATGCGCTGCGGGGCAGCAAGGTTGACGCCGATGACCGAGTTCCAGCGGGCGTCGTCCATGTTGGCGAGGGTCTTGTCGCGGGTGATGCCGGCGTTGTGCACGATGATGTCGGCTCCGCCGTGGCGCTCCAGCAGGTGCTTCGAGAGGACCTCGCCTGCGTCGGGAGAGGTGACGTCGAGTGCGAGCGAGGTGCCGCCGACCTTGTTGGCCGTCTGCGAGAGTGCTTCTCCGGCAGCAGGAATGTCGGCTGCGATGACCGTGGCTCCGTCGCGGGCGAGGACCTCGGCGATGGTGGCACCGATGCCGCGGGCCGCTCCGGTGACGACGGCTACCTTGCCTGCGAGCGGCTTGTCCCACGAGGCCGGGGCCTGCGAGTCGGCGTCACCGACGGCGATGACCTGGCCGTCGACGAACGCGGACTTGGCCGAGAGCAGGAATCGGAGAGTGGATTCGAGACCGGACAGGCCCGTCGACGCGTTGGGGGAGATGTAGACCAACTGCGCCGTGGCACCGCGCTTGACCTCTTTGCCCACGCTGCGCGTGAAGCCTTCGAGGGCGCGCTGAGCGATGTGCTCGTCGACGCTCGAGGTCTCTTCGGGGGTGGTGCCGATGACGACGACGCGAGCCGACGGTGCGAGGTTGCGGATGACCGGCTGGAAGAACTTGAACAGCTGCTCGAGCTCGGCGACGTTGCCGATGCCGGTGGCGTCGAACACGAGTCCGCCGTGCTTGTCGTCGTGCGGCTGCGACTGCGGGTAGTCCGAGAGCAGCTCACGCAGGGGTTCGACGAGTCGACCGCTGCCACCGATCAGGACCGGGCCGGCCAATGCGGGCTCGCCTGCCTTGTAGCGGCGCAGCTTCTCGGGCTGCGGCAGGCCGGCCTGCTTGGCGATGAAGGCTCCCGGCGCGGACGCGAGGAACGTTGAGTAGAGATCTGGGGCTCCCTTGGAGGCTGCCACTGTCGTACCTTTCATTCAGCGCTGCTCGCTCGAGGAGCGAGGCGCACGACCGGGTGTCGACAACCAACTTACTCGCCAGTAAGATGAAACTCCACCAGGGCCTTTTTCCACGATGTTTGGAGACGTCAGTGACAAGCAAGCAGCTACGACCGGTCGCAATCGTCGGTGGCAACCGCATTCCGTTCGCGCGTTCGGACAAGAAGTACGCGCTGGCGTCCAACCAGGACATGCTCACCGCCACCATCGACGGGCTGGTCTCGCGATTCGGCCTGCAGGGCGAGCGTCTCGGTCTCGTCGCCGCCGGTGCCGTGCTCAAGCATTCGCGCGATTTCAACCTCACCCGCGAGGTCGTGCTCGGCAGCGCGCTGAGCCCGTACACCCCGGCCTTCGACATCCAGCAGGCCTGCGGTACCGGCCTGCAGTCGATCATCGCCGTGGGCGACGCCATCGCCTCGGGCCGTATCGATGCCGGAATCGGCGGCGGTGTCGACACCACCTCCGACGCTCCGATCGGCGTCAACGACGAACTGCGCGAGTTCCTGCTCTCCCTGAACCGGGCCAAGAGCACCGGCGACCGCATCAAGCTCCTCGGCAACGTTCGTCCGGGCATGCTCGGCATCGAGATCCCGCGCAACGGCGAGCCGCGCACCGGCTTGTCCATGGGTGACCATGCCGCCATCACCGCCAAGGAATTCGGCGTCCGCCGCGAGGACCAGGACGAGCTGGCCGCAGCGAGCCACAAGAACATGGCAGCCGCCTACGACCGCGGTTTCTTCGACGATCTGGTGACGCCGTTCCTCGGTCTCACGCGCGACGACAACCTGCGTCCGGGTTCGACCGTCGAGAAGCTCGCGACGCTCAAGCCGGTCTTCGGAACCAAGCTGGGCGACGCCACCATGACGGCGGGTAACTCGACTCCTCTCACCGACGGCGCGTCGGCTGCGCTGCTGTCGAGCGACGAGTGGGCTGCCGAGCGCAACCTCCCGGTGCTCGCGCACCTGGTCGATTCCGAGACCGCAGCGGTCGATTACGTGCACGGCAACGGTTCGTTCAAGGACGGTCTGCTGATGGCTCCGACCTACGCGATCCCGCGTCTGCTCGCGCGCAACGGCCTGACGTTGCAGGATTTCGACTACTACGAGATCCACGAGGCGTTCGCCTCGGTGGTGCTCGCAACCCTGCAGGCTTTCGAGAGCGACGAGTACTGCAAGGAGCGTCTGGGTCTGGACTCGGCGCTCGGTTCCATCGATCGCAGCAAGCTCAACGTCAACGGATCCTCGCTCGCCGCGGGTCACCCGTTCGCCGCAACCGGTGGACGCATCGTGGCGTCGTTGGCGAAGATGCTGGCCGAGAAGGGCTCGGGCCGTGGCCTGATCTCGATCTGCGCGGCCGGTGGCCAGGGCGTCACGGCCATCATCGAGCGCTGATCACTGCAGCTTCGGCTGCTCACGATTCGGGGGACACAGGGTCGGTGGATCCGATAATCGAGGGGTTCTCGGATCTGCCGACCACTACGTGAGAAAAGGGCACGCAGAGTTCGCTCTGCGTGCCCTTTCGCGTCGGATCAGCCGGGTATGCCACTTTCCGGCGGGGTCGATTCCTCGCCGGTGTATTCCTCGACTGCCGAATCACCGATGTCGGTTTGCAGTACCGGAGTCAGGTACTCGGGCACGCCGCCGCGGATCTGGAAGACGCTGGCACCGGAGATTCCGAGGTGACTCGAATCCGAGTACCGGAACGGGGCCAACTGCGGTCCTTCGAAGTCCATCCCGCCGTCCTGGATTGCCGCGACGATGCCTTCGCGAGTGGGATTCTCGCCTGCCGCCTCCAACGCCTGCACGAATGCGTATGCCTGGCTCAGACCGTAGATGCGGTAGTTGGTCAGCGGGTCACCGGTTCCGTTCTCGGCCCAGACCTTCTGCCAGAGTTGGGTCCACGGATTCTCCGGGGAGTCGACGCCGGGGATGTACTCCAGAGAAATCATGCCTTCGAGCGACTGCGCACCGTCGGTGACGGCACCCTGGGAGAAGCGTCCGAGCAGCGAGCCGACGAGGTCCACGTCGGAACCGATCGAGCTGTAGAACCATTCGGGGTCGTAGTTGAGCCGCATGGCGGTCAGTTGACTCAGTGCTGTGTACGAGGGCACGTTGAAGCCGAGAATCAGATCCGCTCCGGCACCTTGCAGGGCCGCGATCTGAGGTGCGACGTCGGTGTTGCCCGAGGTGTAGCGAACGACCTCGACGATCTGGTCGTCGAGATATTGGCGCACCGCCTCCTCGCTGTCTCGGCCGAGGTCGTCGTCCTGGAGGAACAGACCGACCTTGGCGTCGGGCCGGTTCTTCGTCACCCAGTCACCGATGATCTTGCCCTCGACCTGGTAATCGGGCTGCCAGCCGAAGGTATTGGGGTACTTCTCCGGGTCGTTGCCCCACATGATCGCGCCGGAGGAGACGAACAGGTCCGGCACTCCCTCTTCGTTCAGAAAGTCGATGACCGCGCTGTGGGTCGCCGTGCCGAGTCCGCCCACGACGGCGAACACCTCGTCCTGCAGCACCAGTTCGTTGACGACCTGGGTGGTGGTGGTCGGATCGTACGAGTCGTCTCGAACCACGTATTCGATCTGCCTGCCGTTGATGCCGCCTGCGGCGTTGACGTAGTCGAAGTAGGCCTGCGCCCCGGTGGGAATTTCGCTGTAGCCGGGTGCTGCGACCCCGGTCAACGGAAAGTGGGCACCGATCTTCACCGAGGTGTCGGTGATGCCGACCGTCGAGCCTTCCGAGGATTCCGTCGCCTCGTCTCTACCGCCGGCGCCGCACGCTGCGGCCAACGAGACGACGGCGACGAGCGCGGTCGTTCTGACCGCCACCGATCCGAACTTTTTCATTTCATCTCTTTTCTGGTTGAACGCAACTTTCGGAACGTGCCCACCAAACCCAGTGGGGCGAACAGGATGACCAGGACGGTGAAGATTCCGGTCACCAAGGGTGCGAGTTCGGCGGATTGCAGACTGCTCAGCCCCAGGTCGAGTCCGAGGTTGGTGACCACCGGTGGGATGTAGGTCAGCAGCAGTGCCCCGATCAATGCGCCGGAGAGGGTTCCGAGCCCACCGATGACGACGGCCGAGAGCAGCGTCAGTGACAGGGTCAGCGTGAATCCGCTCGGTGCCGCGATGCGCGCCGACATCGCGAGAACCGCGCCGCCCGCGCCCGCACATGCTGCGCTGACGACGAACGCGAGAATGCGTGCACGCCCCAGGTCGATGCCGGCCAACTCGGCGGCGACCTCGTCGTCCCGGACGGCCCGCCAGCGACGTCCGATTCGGCTCGACGAGATGTTCGCCAACAGGAAGAACACGAGGACGAGCAGTATCCAGCTGACGTAGGCGACGAATTTCGTTCCGCTGAGCTCGTTTCCGGTGACGAAGTACATCACGTCGTCGATCAGCTCCGGCACTTTCGGTGCCGGGACGACGAGTCCTTGTTCGCCGCCGAGGTAGTCCGAGAAGTACAGGGCCAGTCCGGGTACGGCGACGGCGAGCGCCAGCGTCGCACCGGCCAGGTACGGTCCGTGCAACCGGGCGGCGGCCACTCCCACCACGACACCCACCACGGCCGAGATCACGGTGGCGGCGAGCAGGACGAGAGGCACCGACCAGCCCGAATCGTTGGCACGCAGCATCAACGCCGCGGTGTACGCACCGACGGCCATGAACGCACCGTGTCCGAGCGAGAGCTGGCCGCTCAACCCGGTCAGGACCGTCAGTCCGCCCGCCGCGATCGCCAGATAGGCGACCGAGGTCAGCTGGCTCTGGCGGAAGGTGCTCAGCGATTCGAGCGCAAGCACGATGACGACGAGTCCGATGACGGCGCAGAGGAAGTGGCGTCGGACCGGGGTGGCCGCGAGACGCGTGAGAGTTGCGTTCATGTCAGACCCTCCTGGCCGCGGCGCTGGCGAACAGTCCGCTCGGTCGCACCAGCAGGACGACGATCAGGATCACCAGGGCCGCACTGGACACGAGATCCTGTCCGAGATAGCCACTGACGAAACTGAGTCCGACGCCCATCAGCAGGCCGCCGACCACCGCGCCCGCCGGACTGTCCAGTCCACCGAGAACTGCTGCGACGAAACCGAATACGACGATCGAGTCCATGTATCCCGGATGCACCAGCGAACCGCCCGCGATGAGCAGACCCGCCAACGATCCGACCACCGCGGCCAGAGCCCAACCGAGGGTGAGCATTCGGCTCACGCGTACGCCGAGAAGCTTGGCGACCTCCTGCTCGAAGGCGCTCGCCCGCATCTTCAGTCCCAGATCGGTGAAGCGGAACAGCAGGATGAGCAGTGCCAGCACCACCAGGACGGCGATGATCTTGAAGATGTCGTACCCGGTCAGCGCCACGTTGATCTCTCCGATTCGCTGGCCGGTCAGGCCGAACGGAGCTGGGAAGGAACGGAATTGGTTGCCGAAGATGATGGCAGCCAACGCGTGGATGATGATGAACAGTCCCAGCGTCAGAATCACCGGGTTGATGTGCGAGGAACTGTCGACGAATCGAATGACGAGTCGTTCGATCAACGCCCCCAGTAGTAGGCCGCTGAGGAGGGCGACTCCGAATCCGATCCAGTACGAGTAGCCGGCGTCGATGACGACCAGTGCCACGTACGTGGTGATCATGGCCATCGGAGCCTGTGCGAAGTTGACGATGCGGGTCGATCGCCAGATGAGTACGAGGGCGAGCGCGAACGCGGCGTAGATCATGCCTGTTGTCACGCCGTTGATGAGGATGGTGAGCAGTTGTTGCACTGTGGCTGGCGTCCTTTCGGCTTGCTCTAGAACCCGAGATAGGCGTGTCGGAGGGCGTCGTCCCCGGCCAAGGTATCGGCGGGACCTTCCACCGCGACCTTGCCCAGATCCAGGACGACGGCATGTTCGGCGATCGACAGGGCGCTCCTCGCGTTCTGCTCGACGAGTACGACGGTCATCGATTCGGAATCGACGAGAGCGCGCAATGTCTCGAAGATCTGCGCGGCGACTTTCGGGGCGAGCCCGAGCGACGGTTCGTCGAGCAGAAGTACCGATGGTGTCGCCATCAGTGCTCGACCGATCACCAGCATCTGCCGTTCCCCGCCGGACAGGGTGTGCGCGGACGAGGCTCGACGGCCGGTCAGGGGCGGGAACATGTCGTAGATGCGGTCCAGGGTGACGGCGTCGTGACTTCTGTTGCGGCCGAGCGCGCCGAGTCGAAGATTTTCGTCGACGGTCAGTTCGGCTATCACCCCTCGCCCCTCGGGGACGTGCGCAAGTCCTTTGCGAGACATGCGATCCGGTGCTACGCCGACCACGTCGACTCCTGCGAGTTCGATGCGTCCCGACACCGGTCGGAGCAACCCCGAGACGGTGCGCAGCAGCGTCGTCTTTCCTGCTCCGTTGGCCCCGAGTACGGCCGTGATGGCACCGGCCGTGACCGTCATCGACACCGAATCGAGGGCGGTGACCGGGCCGTAGCGAACGGTGAGGTCGGTGATCTTCAGGTGTGCCGCGTCAGTCTTCATGTGCCACTTCGTTTCCGAGATACGCGGCCAGCACGGCAGGATCCTCGCGAATTTCATCGGGTGTGCCCTGGGCGATGACCCTGCCGAAATCCAGTACGTAGATCCGGTCGCACACACTCATCACGAGGTCCATGTGGTGCTCGACGAGCATGACCGATGTTGCAGGTCTGTCCGGTTCGGAACCGGTGGGTGAAACTGCGAGAGAACGGATCTCGTCGCCGAGTTCGCTCATCTCGTCGCTGGACAGGCCCGAAGCGGGTTCGTCGAGCAGAAGCAGGGTCGGCTCGCTGACCAGAGCGCGTGCGAGCGCCACACGTTTGCGGACCGCGTAGGGCAGGCTCGGTGGCAATCGATGCGCATAGTCGTCTATCCGCAATCGCTGCAGTGTGGCCATCGCGGTGGACCGGACCGCGGCGTCGTCGGAGGCGCTCGACGGCAGACCGAGAAGGCCGGCGATGATTCCGGTACGAGCTGTTCGGTCGGCACCGATCATGACGTTGTCCAGCACGGTCATCCGATCGAACAACCCGAGTCCCTGCAGGGTTCTGCTCATACCGAGTCGGGGGAGGTCGTGCGGTCGTAGTCGAGTCAACGTTTCACCGTGTCGGCCGAGTGTTCCCGATTGCGGTCGGACGAGTCCGCACGCAACGTTGAACAGAGTCGTCTTGCCCGCGCCGTTGGGTCCGATGACGCCGAGGACTTCGCCGGGGCGCACGTCGAGACTGACTCCGGAGAGCGCGACGATTCCGCCGAAGGACACTTCGACGTCCGTCATGGTGAGGACCGGCTCCATCGTGTCGAGAGAGTTCAAGTGATGCACCTCACAATCTGTTGCGTTCACTATGGTGCGTCGCGCACAACGGGCGATATGGGCGCTGCGCACAGAATCTTTGGGTCGCTGGGCACCAGTACCGGTCAAATCGCCCTGTGATGTGGGCTCTGTGCGCAAAACTGTGCGGGTGGGTGCTCCCGATGGTCGACGCGCTTCGACGCGTTCCGCTGCTCGCGGAGCGGTGACGGACGCGGACCAGGAGAAGATTCGGAGTGCGTGGGCCGCCTTGAGTCCACGGGCGGACACGATCGCAGACTCCATCACGCTGGCGTTGATCGAGCAGGAACCCGGCTATCTGGCCAGTTCCGCTCCCGACATTGCCGGTGAGATCCGGCGCAGTACTCGCGAGCACATCAATCAGGGACTTCGTACGCTGTCGGGGCTGCCGGCCGCGAACGACAACACCCGTGAGGTGTGGCGTCGTACCGGCAGGGAGCGTGCTCGCCAGGGTATTCCGATGGAGTTGGTACTCAAGGCATACACGCTCGGCAGTCGAACACTCTGGGAGGAGTTGATGCTCGAGCGTGAGCAATGCCGGTCCAGAATCGACGAGCATCTGCTTCTGGTGGCCGGTCAGCAGTTGTGGCGGGCGCTCGACAGTCAGTACGAGACTCTCGTCGAGGCATACCGCCAAGAAAGCGCTCGGATGCAGCAGCGAGACATCGCCAACGTTCTGGAGATTCTCGACGGCCTCCGGTCGGGGCGGGGCGGGGATCCCGCGTTCGTCATCGAAGCCCGTGCCACCCTTGGCCTTTCGGCGTCGCAGCCCATCGCCTGTGTGGTCGGGCCGCTCGACGATCAGGGATCGCCACCACTTCCAGCGCCCGAGGATGCATTGGATCAGATCGGCGCGGTCTCACATTGGAACACTCGGGACGGTCACCAGTTCGCCCTTGTCGCTCTCGGTACGGGATCGTGGAATTCGGTCGTCGACGCGCTCGCCGCGCAGGCCGTCGGTCCCGTCGGTGTGGCGCATTCGCCGGAGGGTGTGTCGTCCTTCGCGGCGGCGTATCGCCTCGCATCATTGACTGCCGAGACCATCAGCGAGGACAGCGGCGTGGCACTGGCGACGGAACGATTGCCGCGAGTGATCATGGCCGCCGACGATCAATCGTCGGAATTGCTCGTGCGCCATGCCTTGGGCAACTTGTGGACGCACCCGGAACCGCATCGAGGAACCCTGCTCGACACGTTGGCTCACATGCTCGCCTCCGACGGTTCGCCCACCAACGCCGCGAAGGCGCTCTACTGCCATCGCAACACCGTGATCTACCGCGTCCGTCGGATCGAGGAGTTGACCGGTCATAGTCTGACCGATCCACGTGACCGGCTCCTGCTCACTCTCGCCCTGGTCAGGACGGGACATTGGACCAGGGCCGTCGGAGATGGTGACAGTTCGACGCCCGCCGGATCATTCATCCGAATGAATTGACGAAACATTTTTCGACTCGGTGTAACGCGCAGTCGGAGAGTGTCTATATTCCAGTTGGCTCCGTGCTGCTGCCTGACCCCCGACCCGGCAGCAGCACGGGGCCTTTCTCGTTCGGATACCGAACATCTCCGAGATGAACGTCGCCATTCGGTTTGCGTAAGCTCGTGCGAGGGGTACGCCATGAAGAAGGGCGGAACTACATCAGACGCTGGTGCTGGAAGGGTCGAACGTGAGCGAGGGCAACAGTAGGTCGGGTGATGCGCCCATCGGCGATGAACCGAACCCCGACGTACCGCCGTACGACGCTCCCACCGAGGTCTTCGAGGCGGTCGGTGACGAGACCGATCATGCGCCCGACGACTCGACGGTGAATTCCGAGCCCGATGTCGAGGAGCCCAGCGACGAGGCCCGCGTCGCGCAGGACGATTCCGCATCTGTCGAAGATGACACCGCTGGCGATGATGCTGCTGCCGATGACACCGTTACCGATGACGCTGTAACCGCGGAGTCGAGCACCGACAAGGCTTCGGCGACCACCGAGTTCGCCGCATCCGCCGGTTCGACGGACGCAGTAGTCGAGTCCGATTCGTCGACCTCGCCCGTGCAGCAGACACCGGTCGCGGACGAGTCTCCGACCGTGGCGCAGCCCGTTGTCTCAGCGCAGTCCGTTGTCTCGGCGCAGGGTGTCGATCCGGCGCACGCTGTTTTCGAGCAGCCCGGGTCGCCTGCGGAACCGCCTTCTGTTCCTCCCGGTGATGGTGGTTTTAATGGAGAAGGCGAAGCCGGCTTCACACCGCCGTGGCGGAAGATCGCCATCGGCACCGGTGCCGTGGTAGCCGTTCTGTCGCTGCTGTATGCCGCGGACTGGATCACCTCGAGCGACCGTGTGCCGCGTGGTGTCACGGTCGCCGGAATCGACGTCGGCGGCAGGAGTCACTCCGACGCCGAGGCCGTGCTGCGCTCCGAACTCGGTCCTCGGGCCGAGCAGCCTCTCCAGGTCGATGTCGGCGATCGGCAGGTCGAAGTACTTCCGGCTGCTGCCGGTCTCGGTGTGGATTGGAACGCGACGCTCGACCGTGCAGGATCCCAGCCGATCAATCCGTTCACCCGGCTGACGTCCTTCTTCGGTAGCCGCGAGATCGGCGTCGTATCGACCACGGACGAGCAGGCCTTGAACGTGGCGGTGGACGGACTACGGGCCGAGACCGATCGTGCTCCCGTCGAAGGTGACGTCGTGTTCGAGGGTGTCAACCCGGTTGCTGTCGCTCCGCTGGCCGGCCGGGTGCTGGATGCCGACGGGACGCGTCGAAACCTGCAGACCGAATGGGCATCGGGCGCAACGGAAGTGCTCTACGAGTCCACCCCCGTCACAGTGACCCAGGAAGCCGTGGATCGAGCCTTCGCCGAGATCGCGGTTCCCGCTGTCGAGGCACCGGTGATCGTCGCCGGTCGCGAGAACGTCGATGCGACGCTGCCGACCGACCGAGTGGGCGAGATACTTCGCTTCGATCCGGACGGCCAGGGCGGCTTGACTCCGATCTACGACACCGATGTCGCCACGGGGATATTGGCACCGCAGCTCGTACGCACCGAGGTGCCGCCGAAGGACGCGTCGTTCACGTTCTCCGGCGGTGCTCCGACCGTCGTGCCCGGGGTGTCGGGCGAGCTGGTGGAGTGGCGCAAGACTCTCGAGCAGTTGCCCGCCCTCCTGTCCGCGGATGGGCCCCGCACCACCGAGGCGATCTACGAACCGGCTCCGCCCGCTCTGACCACCGAGGCCGCGCAGAATCTCGGTGTGCGAGAAGTGATCGCCGAGTACACCACCGGCGGGTTCGAGTACGCGTCGGGCGTCAATATCGGGCTGACCGCGCAGATCGTCAACGGTGCGCTGGTGAAGCCGAAGGAAACTTTTTCGCTCAATGGGTACACCGGTCCGCGAGGGACGGCGCAGGGCTTCGTCGAGTCGGGAATCATCGACAACGGTCGACCCGATCGTGCCGTCGGCGGAGGCATCAGCCAGTTCGCGACGACGTTGTACAACGCGTCCTACTTCGCGGGCATGGAAGACACCGACCACACCGAGCACAGCTACTACATCAGCCGATACCCGGAGGCCCGCGAAGCGACCGTCTTCGAGGGTGCCATCGACCTGAAGTTCACCAATCCCAACGACACCGGCGTGGTCGTCGAATCGTTCGCCGATTCGTCCAGCGTCACCGTTCGGCTGTGGGGTACCAAGACGGTCGACGTCGAATCGATCACCGGGTCGAGAACCAACCCCACCTCGCCGAACACCGTGACACTGCCCGCAGGTGCAGGTTGCGTCGCATCCGGCGGAGGCCCTGGATTCACGGCCAGCGACACCCGGGTGATCAGCGATGCCGCGTCGGGCAGGGAATTGTCGCGAAACACAAGAACGGTGAAGTACGACCCGATCCCGATCGTGAAGTGCGTCCAGCCGGACCGGCCGGATCCTGCTCCGGCACCCCGACCCGAGGCTGCGCCGGAACCGGAACCGGACGAGTGAAGCCCGAGAACGAGGGCCGAGTTCGAATCACGCGGATTCGGACTGTGGCGTCGACGCCCGATCGGGTGTTTGCTTGAAGTAGGTGTTGCTCGAAATGAATGTGCCCGTGCGGGGGTTGCACAGCACAGGTGCTTCCACTGCACCACTAGATCGAAAGGGAGCTTCGGCCATGACGCTCACACGTACCGTCCTCGATCAGCAGACGCTGCGCGAGGCGTACGCGCAGTTTCCCAGCGGTGTCGTGGCCATCGCTGCGAAGATCGACGGCGTTCTGGTGGGTCTGGCGGCCAGCAGCTTCGTATCGGTATCCATCGATCCACCACTCGTCGCGGTGTGTATCCAGAACACGTCGACGACTTGGCCGAAACTCGAATTGGCACCGAACATCGGCGTCAGTGTTCTCGGCGAGGCGCACAACGATGCGGTTCGTACATTGGCGGCCAAGACCGGTGACCGGTTCGCCGGTCTCGATCTCACCGTCACCGACGGGGGAGCCGCCTTCATCGTGGGTGCGACCGCGTGGCTCGACACCACCATCGAGCAGCAAATTCCCGCAGGCGACCACGCAATCGTGTTGCTACGCATACATTCCCTGGACGTGCAAAGCGAAGTGAACCCAATCGTGTTCCACGGCAGCAAGTTTCGCAAACTGCAGCAATAGCTGCTGCTGAACTCCGTTCGGTCTGTTCACCCATCGCCAGTCGCCCGCTCGCCCCTTCGGTGTTCGCAAACGCGCGCGCACTTGTTGAACGCGCGCGAAATAGTGGTCCGATCGTGGGCGATTCTGCGCGCTCCTGACAAATGCGGGCGCGTTTGTCGGACCGTGTCTCGTGAGGTCGGTCGCCGACGCTTCGCCGGGTCGGCTCGACTGGTGGTGCGGCGGCGACTTGCGCGGTGTGGGCTCGTTCGCTCGTTCGCTCACCCCAGCTCCGCTTGCTTCGCAAACGCGCGCGCACTTGTTGAACGCGCGCGAAATAGTGGTTCGATCGTGGGCAATTCTGCGCGCACCTGACAAATGCGCACGCGTTTGCGCGACCGACGGCACGGCGAACTGGTACGCCGGTACCTGTATTCATCCACAGGCCCGAAGTTGTGCACAGTCGGCAACTTTCGAGCTCGACTCTGTCGACGCATGGCCGAGACTCGGAGAATGAAGGACGACCGAATGATTCGACGCTCCGAGGCGCTGGCAGACGGGAGCGCCGATCACGATTTGCGTGCGCTCTACGAACGCGGTGGCTGGGAGCGGCTGGTGAACGGAGTTTACGTTCCGTCGTCGAGGCTGGCCGGCCTCACCGAGCAGGAACGGCACAGACTCTTGATCGATGCTGTTTTGCCGGTCTTGTCCGAGGACTACGTCGTCAGTCACCGATCGGCTGCGCTACTGCACGGATTGCCCTTACCCACTGGCGGATTCGAAAGGGTTCACGTCACTCGACACCGACGCGGCGGCGGTCGTACGAACGCGGCGGTGACCGTGCACTGTGCACCGTCGGTGTCGAGCGCGACAGTCGACGGTATCTCGGTGACCTCTCTGGCTCGGACGGTGGTCGACCTCGCTCGAACCGAGACGCTCCCGTCTGCGGTCATTGCAGGTGACGTGGCTCTGAAGCGCTGCGATCGAAGGGAGCTCGATGCCGAGTTGCAGCGGGCTCGGGGGTGGAAAGGTGTGGCGCAGGCGCGACGAGCCGTGAACCTCATGGACGGACGCAGCGAAAACCCTGGCGAATCTCAGAGTCGAATCATACTGCGCGAGAACGGATTCGACGTGGAGCCGCAGGTGGAGATCCTGGATCCGGATGGGCGATTGTTGGCGCGGATCGACTGGCTGGTCAATGGGGTCGTCGTCTGCGAGTTCGATGGTAAAGCCAAGTACACCAAGTACCTGCGGCAGGATGAGAACCCCGGCGACGTGGTGTTCAGGGAGAAGGTTCGGGAGGACGCGGTGCGCGATCTCGGCTATCCCGTGGTGCGTTGGACCTGGGCAGATCTGGCGAATCCTGCAGAGTTGGTGGCGCGCGTGGCCCGAGCCGTCGAGCGGGCTGCTGCCCTGCCGCCACCGCTGGGGAGCGCGCGAAGTACATCGACTGGCCAGCAAACGCGCGCGCATTTGCCGAACGCGCGCGAAATTGCCTGACAATCTGGCAGAATTCGCGCGCACCTGACAAACGCGCGCGCATTTGCGACGGACGTGGGCTCGTGACCCCGCACCTCTGACAAACGCGCGCGCGTTTGCGACGGCCGGGGGCTCGTGACCCCGCACCTCTGACAAACGCGCGCGCATTTGCGGCAGCACAGGCGACCAACCCACACCCGGCTCACAAAGAACAACGGCCGCACCCGAGAACAGGTGCGGCCGTTGCAATGTCAGTGGATCAGAACGCTGCTTCGTCCAGTTCCATGATGTCGTTGTCGATGTTGGTCAGGATTGCTCGCGTCGCGGTGAGCTGCGGGAGAACGTTCTTGGCGAAGAACGAGGCCACTGCGACCTTGCCCTCGTAGAACGCCTTCTCCTTGTCCTCTGCACCGTTGTCGAGTGCGGTGATGGCGATTTCGGACTGACGCAGCAGCAGCCAGCCGATCAGCAGGTCGCCGAAGCCCATCAGGAAGCGCACCGATGCCAGGCCGACCTTGTACAGCTCGGTGGGCTGGTCCTGTGCACCCATGAGGTGCTGGGTCATCGAGGTGACGATGGCCTGCACGTCTTCGAGGGCGGTGGCGAGCAGTGCGCGCTCGGCCTTGAGGCGGCCGTTGCCTGCCTCGCTGTCGATGAACGACTTGATCTGTCCGGCAACGTGAGCCAGTGCTACGCCGCGGTCGCGGGCGATCTTGCGGAAGAAGAAGTCCTGCGCCTGGATGGCGGTGGTTCCTTCGTACAGCGAGTCGATCTTGGCGTCACGGATGTACTGCTCTAGCGGGTAGTCCTGCAAGAAGCCGGAGCCACCGAAGGTCTGCAGGGACTCGGCCAGAACCTGGTAGGCGATTTCCGATCCGACGCCCTTGACGATGGGCAGCAGGAGGTCGTTGACGCGGTACGCGATGTCTGCGTCGGCGTCCGAGACCTGCTTCGCGGTGATCGGATCCTGGTGTGCGGCTGTGTAGAGATACACCGCACGCAAGCCCTCGGAGTACGCCTTCTGCAGCATGAGGCTACGACGGACGTCGGGGTGATGGGTGATGGTGACGCGCGGCGCGGTCTTGTCGGTCATCTGCGTCAGGTCTGCGCCCTGGACGCGCTCCTTCGCGTACCCGAGTGCGTTGAGGTAGCCGGTGGAAAGAGTACCGATTGCCTTGGTGCCGACCATCATTCGAGCGTGCTCGATGACGTCGAACATCTGCGCGATGCCCTTGTGGACCTCGCCGACGAGCCAGCCCTTGGCCGGGACGCCGTGGCCACCGAAGGTGAGCTCACAGGTGGTGGAGGCCTTGAGGCCCATCTTGTGTTCGACGCCGGTCACGAAGGCACCGTTGCGCTCGCCCAGTTCGCCCTTTTCGAAGTCGAAGAGTACGGACGGTACGAAGAACAGGCTCAGGCCCTTGGTGCCAGGTCCGGCACCTTCGGGGCGAGCGAGAACGAGGTGGAAGATGTTCTCGAACAGGTCGTCCGAGACGGCAGAGGTGATGAAGCGCTTGACGCCTTCGATGTGCCACGAGCCGTCGTCCTGCTTGATGGCCTTGGTGCGGCCTGCGCCGACGTCGGATCCGGCGTCGGGCTCGGTGAGCACCATCGTGGCACCCCAGCCGCGGTCGACGATGACCTTGGCCCATTCCTTCTGCTCGTCGGTTCCGTTGTGGTACAGGATGTTCGCGAAGCCGGGTCCTGCGGAGTACATGAACGCTGCGGGCTGCGAGCCGAGGAGCATCTCGTTCATGCCCCACAGGAGGTTGCGGGGAGCTGGAGTGCCGCCGATTTCCTCGTCGAGGCCGACGCGCCACCACTCACCGTCGAAGAGCGCCTTGAACGACTTCTTGAAGGATTCGGGCAGCTTGACGCTGTGGGTCTCGGGATCGAAGACGGGCGGGTTGCGGTCCGCGTCGGCGAAGGACTCGGCCAGCGGGCCCTCGGCCAGGCGCACGACCTCGCGCAGCATGTCGCGGGCGACCTCGCCGTCCATGTCGCCGAAGTTGTCGCCTTCGAGTGTCTCGTCGAGGCCGAACAGCTCGAAGAGGTTGAACTCGAGGTCCCGAAGGTTGCTCTTGTAATGGCCCATTGCTCGTTCGCTCTCCAGTCGGTGGTGCGGTCTCGTAAGTACCGCCCAAGTTAGCTACTCGTCGGTAACTTAAGGGATATTACCCTCGATCCGGTTTGCTGCCAAGGGGAGACCTACTCGCCAGTAGCAGTGCGTCGATCGCTGTGCCGCCGCTCACGTCTCGGTACCGCTTCTCGGCGGTCACGACGGCCAGTCGCGAGTCGATGTCGGACACCAAATCCTCTGGTGTGTAGAGGATTTCGACTTCCTGTGGACCGCCGACGCCGGATTCGATGTTCGCCGCGTGGTGCCCGAGAATCATGAGGATTCCATCAGGTTTCAGCGCGGAAATTGCCGTCGATACGGCCGTGCGCCGCTCGTTCGGGGGCAGGTGAAGGTAGAACATGAGAACCAGGTCATAGTTGGGCTCTGTTGACAACTGCGTCACATCGGCGTGGACCCAGGTCAGGCGCTCGCGAACGGAGGTGGGTGCAGTCGAGGCGACCTGACTCGCCCTCGTCAAGGCCACCGAGGAGAAGTCGACGGCGTCGACGGTCCAGCCTCGGGTGGCCAACCAGATGGCGTTTCGACCCTGACCGGACGCGAGATCCAGTGCGCGACCACGCTTCAGCGTCGTCGCGACTTCTACCAACGTGGCATTCGGAGCCTCGCCGTAGACGAGTTCTCGGCGTCCGTATTTGCGATCCCACTCTGCGGCGTCCATCGGGGGTAGCCTAGTGGGAGCTGCTACAGCGTCGTGTGCAGCAGGAGAACGTTGTAGTTCTGATAGACCGTAGCCAGGAAGTACAGATCTCGTCCCGTCGAGTACGGGTGGATGTACGGCGCGTATATGGAGCTGACCTCGCGGGTGTCGACCAGTACCTCGGGCGGGCTCCACGGACCGACCGGCGACGGTGCCCGACGCAGCACGATCGAGTTGGCGTTGTCGGTCGTCATCATCAGGTACTGGCCGAGGGTTGCGTTGTAGGCGACCGACAGTTCTCCGACGCCGTCGACGATGGGTGCGGCCGCAGCCGGGTCGCCCTTCTTCCAGTCCTGCCCGGTCCAGTACTCGTATTCGCCGAGCTTCGCGATGTCCTGTTCCTTGACGCGAGCGACGTGGCCGAGATTGAAGCGGCCCGGCGGAGTGCCGTATTGGTAGACGTAGCCGCCGTCCTTCAGGTACGCGCTCTGCTGGAAATTGCGGTCGCCGCCGACGCTCGGCCGCTGGGTGTCCGGTAGCGCTGCCCAGTTCTCACCGTTGTCGTTCGAGACGGCCAAGCCGGAGAAGTTGGTCTCCCAGGTGCCCGCCGGGCCCCAGTTCTTCACCGACATCAGGTTCAGGTACTGGCTGTCACCGACGGCCACGCCTGCGGTCGGAATTCGGCTGATCTCGACGAAAGGGATCTTGGGGCTCGGGACGACCTCTTTGGTCTGGCCGAGTGGGTCGAGGACGACGCTGTCGAAGTTCATCCCGTCGGCGAGGTTGCGGTCGGTGCTGCGGACGATGGCATTGCTGCGCCACGACCACAGGCTGCCCTGTAGCAGATTGGGAAAGCCGAGCCCGGCAGTGTCGCCGAACGCCGTCAATACCTCGCCGCGGCCGTTGTCCCACATGATGCCGAGATCGGTGCCGATCATGTTCACGTTCTGAGTGTTGTTGGGGCTCGACATGCCGGTCACCTGCGCGACGGCGAGCGCTCGACCGTGCAGCTGCGGCAGCCCGAACGTGCCGTTGAGCCCGGCGATGGGATTGACCGCATTGGGATTGGCGAGTGCGTTGGGCCCTGTGACCAGCAGCGACGCCGCCACGGTCATGATGGCAACGGTCATTGCTCTGGAACCCACGCGACTCAAGACATTCCCCCGATTTCTATTTCACACGCCGGCAATCCCAGGAACCATATCAGCGGTTTGTTCGAGCGGTAATAGATTGAGTCGACCGCTGTTTCTTCAGGATCGGGCAAATGCACCTCGGTGTCGTAATCTGGACACCGTGAGTGATCTACCCGATTCCCGGCTGGCGAGGGATTTGTCCGTCAGCGCGATGCGGCTGAATCGGAGGCTGCGTCTGCGACATTCCAACGACAGATTGCCCGTCGCTCAGCTGTCGATTCTGACGACGCTGCTGCGTGAGGGGTCGATGACGACGGGTGAGTTGGCCGTACGGGAGCGAATCAAGCCGCCGTCGGTGTCGAGGTCCTCGCACGCGCTGGTGGAGTCGGGTCTGATCTGCCGGGTGCCGCATCCGACGGATGGCAGGCAGGTGGTTCTGCAGTTGACCGATACGGGGACGGCGGCCGCGCGAGAAGAGGTCGCGGCTCGGGAGATCGCGCTTGCCGAGCAGTTGGACGAGTTGACGCCTGAGCAGCGGGAGACATTGGCCGCGGCGGCGCGCATTCTGACGCAGATCGTCGAACAGGTCGACTGAACGTCAGTTCTCGTAGTGGACTTCGTGATCGAGGGCATCGATGTCCCAGTGCAGGGTCGACCCCAACTCCTCCGAATCGGCCCGGCGCGCGACACGACCGAGGACCGCGGCGACAACTGCCGCACACACCATCCAAACGGTGACGCCTATCCACAACCAGGTCATGCCACACTTTCTAGCACTCGAGTCTGTGAAACCGCCGTGAAACGGTGATTCGGCTTTGTTGCGATTCGATATTGATATCCGACGAGTAGCTCCGGCAGCCCGAAGCGGCTTGTTTCACAACAAATGTGGAGCTTTCGACGGAAAAACAAACCTCACGTAACGGACCCGAAGTCAGGTTTCGATCGCATTCTTTCGACGGCGATGCGAAAACGACTGACCGACGCGCACGCGGGCGATACCGCAAGGAGATCGTCCTCGAAGTCGACATCCCGTAATTCCGTGAGCATTGTCAGCGACGCTCCCGCGGCGGTCAGGGCGGCGTGCGTGTCGAGGCCGGTCGACGGTGCAGACATGGGCACGTCGAGCAGGGCGCGCGCCATGGCGGGGTTGCGCAGGCCCAACGCCCACCAGCCACCGTCCTCGGCCGATCCGAGCACGTCGCTGCTGCCGAGTTGCGCGGCCGCCTCGGACAGTAACTGCGCAGTGACCTGGGGAGTGTCCATACCGATCTGCAACACCGCCCCGGCGGTGGCTGCGTCTGCATGTGCGTTCGCCAGTCGTTCACCCAGTCCGTCGCCGCGCTGCGCGATCACCGTGAACGACGCCAACGCCCGGGTCAGTTCCTCGGCGCGGGCCGCGTCGGCGAGGTTGCCGGTGATGGCCACGACGCGGTGATCGACGTCGGCCGCCGCGACGGCATCGAGGGTGTCCAGCAGTGAGGCCGCGGCCAGTTCGGCGGCGGCGTCGTCGCCGATCGTGGCGGCGAGGCGTGTCTTGGCCAGCCCTGGTACGGGGGCCTTGGCGACGACGAGAGCGGTGACGATCACGAGAGCACCTTCCAGAAGTCCCGTACGGCGACGATCGTGCCCTTCATCGAGCCCGAGACCTTGGACGTGCCTGCCGTTCGCGGCCGGTAGTCGACGTCGTGTTCGACGACGGTCCACCCGGCTTCGGCAGCCAACACGAGCAGTTGCAGCGGGTAGCCCGATCGGCGGTCGGCGACGTCGAGGTCGAGCAGTGCCTGCCGGCGCACCGCTCGGATGGCTCCGAGGTCGTGTACCGGCAACTTGTACTTGGTCCGAAGCCGTAGTGACAGAACGGCATTGCCGATCCGGGCGTGCAGTGGCGAGCTTCCCTTGGCCGGTCGGCGTCGACCGACGGCGAGGTCGGCGTGATCGAGTGCCCGCACGAGCCTCGGCAGGTCGCGTGGATCCATCGAACCGTCCCCGTCGAGAACACAGACTATGTCGGTCTCGGCGGCGAGGACCCCTGCGTGCACGGCCGCTCCGTAACCGGGCACGGCCTCGGACACCACGGCGGCCCCGTGGGCGGCGGCCACGGCGGCGGTGGCGTCGGTCGAATTGTTGTCCACCACGATCGTTCGATAACCCGCAGGTACCGACTCGAGCACTGCGGGAAGCGATTCGGCCTCGTTCATACAGGGAATGACGACGGTGACCGACGGCGGCTCAGACACGGGGTGGGCCTGCACCTTCGGCGTCACGCAAGGGTGCGTCGGCGAATGCTGCGAGACCCTCGCGAGGCATGATCTTCGCGCGGAACCCCAGAGTCCTTTCGGCCAGTGCGGAACTCGCGACTATGTGTCGGACGTCGCCGGCCCGGTATCGGCCCGTGATCTCGGGGGTCGGTCCGCCGCGTGCATCGGCCAGGATGGTGGCGACCTCGCCGATGGTGATCGGTTGGCCCGAGCACACGTTGAGTGCGGTGAAGCCGTTCACGTCGGCGGAGATCGAGGCGATGTTCGCCGCTGCTACGTCGTGAACGTGCACGAAATCGCGCGCCTGCTTGCCGTCCTCGTAGACCGTCGGTGCCTGTCCGCGTTCGAGGGACGATCGAAACATCGCTGCCACACCGGAATACGGTGTGTTGCGCGGCATGTGCGGGCCGTAGACGTTGTGGTAGCGCAGTGCTACCACCGATCCGCCGGTCGCAATCGCCCAGGCAGAGGCGTAATTCTCCTGCGCAAGCTTGCTGGCTGCGTAGGTGCTCCTGGGCTCGAGTCTCGAATCCTCCTCGACCAGAAGCCAACCGAGTGGCTCACCGGACTTCGGATCGCGGTTGTCGAACATGCCGGCGTCGAGGTCGGCGCGGGAGCGGGGCCGAGGAACGACGGTCTCCCCCGACGAATTGATGTACCGCCCTTCGCCGTAGACCACCATCGACGAGGCGAGAACCAGTCGTGAACACCCCGCCTCGTACATCGCTGCGAGCAGAACTGCCGTCCCGTAGTCGTTGTGGCTGGCGTAGGCCGGGGCATCCGCGGCGTCGACGCCTGCTCCGACGACGGCCGCCTGATGGCACACGACATCGACTCCGCGCAGTACCTCGACAAGTGCTTCCTTGTCGCGCACATCGAGATCGACGATCCCATCGGCGCGGGCGTCGGGGCCGTGCGCCGATTCCAGCATGGCGTCCACGGCGACGACCTCGAGATCGGAATCGCGTGCGGCGTCGAGGATATGGCCGCCGATGAACCCGGCCGCGCCGGTGAGCAGTACCCGGGTCATGGCAGCTCGATCGGCAGGGTGAGCCCGGTGTGCACGCGACAGGTGGGGCACTCGCCGGTGGGAGCATCCCGAACTGCGGCTCGCACCAGTGCTTTGAGCGGTTCGATGTTCTTCTGGAATTCCGCGAACACGTCCACGGCTCTGACGCCCTCACCGGATTCGATGCCCGCGTCCAGATCGGTCACCAGCGCGATCGGTGCGTAACAGAGTTCGAGCTCGCGGGCCAGAACGGCTTCGGGGTGACCGGTCATGTTCACCAGCGTCCAACCCTGACGGGCGAACCACTGGCTTTCCGCGCGGGTGGAGAACCGCGGCCCTTCGACGACCACCATGACGCCGCCGTCGATCGCCGAATCCTGCACCGCGGACTTCCTCAACGTGGGGCAGTACGGATCGGCGAACTCGACATGGATTCCACCCTGGTCGAAGTAGGTCTGCGCCCGCCCCGACGTTCTGTCGACCAGTTGATCGGGAATGACGACGGTGCCCGGGCCGTACTCGGGAACGAGTGATCCGACGGCGCACGGGGCGAACACTCGACTCACCCCGAGCATCCGAAGTGCCCACATGTTCGCTCGGTACGGCAGTGTGTGCGGGGAGTACTCGTGGCTGCGTCCGTGTCGGGGGAGAAACGCGACCTGGCGACCCTCCACCTCGCCCAAGGTGATCGGAGCACTCGGTGCACCGTAGGGAGTGTCGAGTACCACCTCTTCGGCATCGCTGCCGAAGAACGAGTAGAAACCGCTGCCGCCGATGACGGCGATCTCGGCCCGTCCCTGCCCGTCGTTGTTCATCTGCTCATCCTCCATCACTGCCGGTCGATATGCTGTTCCGAAGTCGTGTTCGTCTCGAGGTTCGCAGGGAGAAAACACTATCCGTTACTGGAGAGAAGCCGTCGCCGGTGCATTGGCCGTCGTGCTCGTCGCGGTCGCGTTCGTCGTTCCGTATCTGGGGAACGAAGTCGTCACCCCCATCATCAACAGAACACCGCAGCAGGTGCGCGATTTCGCCGACGCCGCACCGTTGTTCGGTTTCCGTGAGGTCCACTTCGGCTGGGGTACTCCATGTGCCGTCCTCATCGCTGCGGCGACCGTGCTGTGGGGCCCCACGGTGGCTCGCCGGCTGCCGTGGACGCGCCTGCTGTTTGTCGTCTGGGGCGCGTCGGCGGTCTGGACGATGGCGCTGGCGATGGTGGACGGGTGGAAGCGCGGTTTCGTCGATCGACTCGCATCGACGGACGAGTACCTGCACGAGGTTCCGGGTATCACCGATATCCCTGCGACTCTGCGCGGCTTCTCCGAGCGAATCCTGGACTATCAGGCGGATTCGTGGACCACGCACGTCTCGGGACATCCGCCGGGCGCGTTGCTGACGTTCGTCTGGCTCGACCGTCTCGGCCTCGGCGGGGGTGCCTGGGCAGCGACGCTGTGTGTACTGGTGGGGACGAGCGCAGCGGTCGCGGTGGTGCTCACCGTTCGGGTGCTGGGCGACGAGGACATGGCAAGGCGCGCAGCACCGTTCGTGGCGGTTGCTCCTGCGGCGATCTGGATCGCCGTGTCGGCCGATGCGTTCTACGCCGGCGTCGCCGCGTGGGGCATTGCACTGCTGGCGATCTCCACGAAGCGGTGCGTGTGGCCTGCGTCGATCGGTGCGGGAGTGCTGCTCGGTTTCGGGATCTACCTGAACTACGGTCTGGTACTGATGGGCCTTCCCGCGGTGGCGGTGTTGATCGCCGGGCGAAAGATTCTGCCGTTCGTGGGCGCGTTGATCGGGGCGCTGATCGTTGCGGGGATCTTCACGGCCTACGGATTCTGGTGGTACGACGGCTACGAACTGGTGCAGGAGCGTTACTACCAGGGCATCGCCAAGGATCGCCCGTTCGAGTACTGGGGTTGGGCGAACTTTGCGGCGTTGTTCTGCGCGCTGGGTATCGCTGTGCCCGCGGCGTTCCCGCGGATTCTCACGCGTGTCGAGCCGATCAACCTGTTGGTGATCGGCGGTGTGGCCGCGGTGGTGATGGCGGATCTGAGTCAGCTGAGCAAGGCCGAGACCGAGCGAATCTGGTTGCCGTTCGCGATGTGGATGCTCATCGCGCCTGCGGTGTTGCCTGCGCGGACGCATCGTTTCTGGTTGGCGCTGCAGGTGATCGGTGCGTTGGCGATCAATCATCTGCTGTTCACGAATTGGTGAGCGGGGCGGGCGTCATCTGTGCGAACCAGCGGCCGTCGATCGGCGCCACGTCGATCATCCGAAGGCCTGCGGCCTGCGCGAGGTCCGCGGTGGCGTCGGCGCTGACACTCGACCACGCGAACCAGTCACCGACCATGGTGTCGGTCTCCCAACGTACGGTGCGGTGCCGAATTCCGTAGTCGCTCGGTGCATCCACCTCGGCAATGACGGATCCGTGCGGTGCCAGCAGGTCCGCGGCGCGGCGTAGCAGCCGAACCGGGTCTCCGCCGATGCCGATGTTTCCGTCAGCGAGCAGTACACACGACCAGTTGCCGGTGTCGGGAAGGGGCTCGAACAGGTCCCTCAGGACGGCGTTGCCACCGCGGCCGATGGTGAGATCGACCGCAGCCCTCGAAGTGTCGACTCCGAGGGCCGAGAGGCCTCGTCGGGCGAGAGCTTCGGTGAGTCGTCCGGGTCCGCAGCCGAGATCGATGGTGGAGCCGGTACATCGACTGATCATGGCGTCGTCGGCGCGGCGATCCTCTGCAGACGAGGCATCCCCACCCATCCAGCGTGCGGTGGGAAGTTGCTCCCTGCTGCCATCGAAATCGCCGATCCAGCAAGGGAGTCCGGCTGCTGCGCGGTTGAACAGTGTATCGGCGGTGACGCTCATGCTCGGCTCCGTACGAGGATCATTCGACTGAAGTAAGCGGCGGCGCTCACGGTGAACAACACGGCGGTCAGAGCGAGCCAACGTCCGAGAAAAGGCTCCTGTGTCAACCCGGTTGCTGCCCGGTACGACTCCGTGCCTTGGGAGAGTATCCCGGGGAAGAACATCAGAAACGTCAGTGCCGTTCCGAGAGCCGGAACGCGGATGTAGTTGACCGGAGAGACGGCCGGTTGTCGAGCGGCTGTGGCAGTGATGATGCGGTCGGTCAGCGAGTAGAGCGGATAGAGCACGACATCGTGGAGCAGAACCGAGCCGAAGAACCACACCACGATGGACTGCCACCAGACGTTGCTGTTCCAGAGCGTCAGCGGGCCCGCGATTGCCACGACATACCCGACCAACCCAAATGACAGCACGAGGCCGACCGCGTGAAGCGGATGCCCGCCATAGATTTTCGTGAATGCTTTCACTCGCGGCTCCTGACCGTGCGATGCAAACACCTGTGCGCGAGAGCCACCGTCTTTCACGGTGTGCTCCCGCGCACGGGTTCAGGAAACTGTTACGCGGCGGTCTTCACCGTGATGGTCGCAACGCCCACGAGCAGACCCGGGGTCACAGCATCGGTGTTGAAGGTGCTGTTGAGCAGTCCGGCGGCGGTCTCCGAGATCTTCACCTGGGTGCCCTGCAGGATTGCGGTGTTGTCGGGTCCGGTCGCCAGCGGCTGCAGGGTGCGGCCGTCGAGATCGAACAGGACTGCGTCCGCAGCAGCTTCTTCGCCATTGACGAGGACGTCACCGGTGAGAAGCGAAGTGCCCGGGTCGATGTCGAAGTTGGTGAGCTCGACGACGGTCTCGCCTGCGGTCAGCGACAGGCCACTGCCGTCGTGGTTGATCTCGCCCTGGACGTAGGGATCCACCGTGCCGGGCTCCCAGTACTTGACGTCTCCGCCGGTGATCGGGAATCGGATGGAACCGTCTGCGAGAGTAGCGGTTCCGACGACGCCGGGCGTCAGGCCCAGGGTGGTCAGTGCGCCCAAGAAGCCGGGATCGAGAGCAACCGCAGTATCGACACCGTTGCTGAGGTCGGCGACCTCGGCTGCGGGCTCGGGAGTGCTCTCGGTGGTTTCCATGGCCGACGATGCCGATGAGGTGGCTGCGTCGACGGTGCTGGAAGCTTCCTCGCTGGAGCAAGCGGCAAGCGGGACAATGGTCATTGCACCGATTGCGGTGGCGGCCAAAGCTTTACGAACAGTGAACATGTCGGTCAACCTTCCGTGCTCGTCTCTCGAGCGTTGTGGGTCATTCGGCGCTGCTTGCCGAGCGGATGGGTTACATCTCGATCCCTGCTGGGAGCGTGACAACCTGTTACCCGACAAACCGGACTGGCAAACCGGAAAGTTTCCGAATGTTCACTGTCACGTCAGCGAAGAATGAAGTCCGCTGCCCGCTCGCCGATCACCACCGATGGCGCGTGGGTGTGACCGCGGATGATGCTCGGCATGATCGACGCATCGGCCACTCGAAGGCGGTCGACTCCCCGCACCCGGAGCTCGGAATCGACGACGCTGTCGGCGTCGTTGCCCATCCGGGCGGTGCCCACGGGGTGGTACAGAGTGTGCGCATTCTGCTCCAGGGCTTCGGTGAGCAAGTCCGCCGGGGAGATGTTCGACGCCACCCTGGGGCGTACGACGTCGCCGAGCAATCCCTTCAGCGAGGGGGTTTCGGAGATCGCGACGCATGCCCGAAGTCCCTCGATCATTGCCTTTCGGTCGAGGCCGCCGGGGTCGCTGAGGTAGCGCGGCTCCACGATGGGCTTGGCCAGGGGGTCTGCCGATCGGAGGGTGATCTCGCCTCGGCTCTCGGGTTTGACGAGTACCGCGCCGATGACCGCGGCGTGCGAATCCTGGCCGACGAGTCCCTCGTCGAAGAACGGTGCCGGTCCGAAGATGAGTTCGACGTCGGGCAGGGCAAGATCTTCTCGGCTCTTGATGAATCCGTACGCTTCGGCGACATTGGAGGTGAGCATGCCGCGTCGGCGCGTGAGGTAGTTGACCAACTCGGGGATCTTCTCGGCGTGGAAGAGAGAGTCTCTTTCTGTTTTCCAGCCGATGAGGGCGGCCAGGTGGTCGAGGAGATTCTGCCCGACGCCGGGCGAGTGGTGTTGGACGGCGATGCCGTGGGATTTGAGCTGTTCCTGGTCGCCGATGCCCGAGAGCATCAGCAGCTGCGGAGTGTTGATGGCTCCGCCGGAGAGGATCACTTCCTTGTGTGCGCGCACGGTGTGTGTCTGTCCACCGGAGGTGTACTCGACGCCTACTGCCGCACTGCCTTCGAACAAGACGCGAGTGGCGTGTGCCTCGGTGAGGATGGTGAGGTTCTTGCGTTTCTTCGCCGGTCGCAGGTAGGCATCCGCGGTGCTCCACCGTGCTCCGCGCTTCTGGTTGACCATCGTGCGGGTGAAGCCCTTGGGCTCGGGCAGGTTGGCGGTTTCCAGCGGATAGCCTGCTTCTTCGACGCCGTCGAGGAACGAGGACGTCAGGTCGCGGGGGCTGCGCTGATGGGAGACGATGAGTGGGCCGTCGGTTCCCGCGTCGAGTGCTGTTGTGCCCTCGATGTTCTCGATCTTGCGAAAGTATCCGACGAGGTTACGGAAGGACCACGAGTCGTCGGACAGGGAGGCCCATTCGTCGTAGTCGGCGGCGAATCCACGTACCCACATCATGGCGTTCATCGACGACGATCCGCCGAGTATCTTGCCGCGCGGCCAGTAGATGCTCCGGTCACGTAGCTCCGGTTGCGGTTCGGTCAGATAGTCCCAATCGACCTCGCTGCGAAAGAGTTTGGAGAACGCAGCCGGGATGTGGGCGAACTTGTTCTTGTCCTCGGGTCCTGCTTCGAGCAGGATCACCTCGTTGCGAGGGTCGGCGCTGAGGCGATTGGCCACCACTGCGCCTGCGGAACCTGCGCCCACCACGATGTAGTCGGCAGTCTTGTGCTGTGAGCTCATCTTTGTCCTTGAAGTCGTTGCGGGCGCTGAGGTGTCAGCCGCGCAGGGCGGAGGCGAATATCGCAGGCAGTTTGGACCAGGACGGTGCACCCGCGAATGCGGTCAGCAACTTGCCGGTCGATGCTGCGGTCTTGTTCGTGACGAACCACGGCGGCTTCGGCGAGATGGACAGTTCGCCGTTGACCAGCGAGCGCGACAGCGGTCGGAAGGGACCGCGCACCACGGTCCTTTCGGCACCGTCGATCAGAAGTGCGTTGTGCACGATGCCGATTCCGCTCTGCACGTCGTCGATGGTGTGGCCGGGGTACGCACCCCAGGTGGCGGAGGCGGTGAGGAATCCCAGCGCTGTCCACGCATTCACGGCGATGGTGCCGTAGCGCAGTTCCGCGAGCATGGTGTCGAACTTCTCCCCGAGACCCTTGATGGTGGCCGGGGTGCCGATGATGTTGATGCCCAGCGTGCCGGTGAATTCCTCGTTCGCAGCCTGGACCGCCTTGGCCGCGAATGCTGCTCCACTGTAGGGCAATTCGATGACACCCATGACCGGAGCGAAGTACTCGGTCTGCAGCAGTGGTGCGTATTCGCCGGGGTTGAGATCGGTGATCAGGACTCGGCCACCACCGTCGCCGAGTCGTTCGGCGGTCGGGTACGTGGAGGTGGCGTCGGAGACCCGCCTGTCGCTGCCGGGGTAGTACGGGGCGCGCGCCGGTGCGCGGTCGAGTGCCGCGCGCAGAGCGGCGATGAATTCGTCGCGCTGCTTCCACTCGGAGGACAGCACGACGACCTGCGAAGCGACGCAGTTGTATCCGCTGTTGTGCAGGCGTTGGGTTGCAACGTGCTCGGCCTGGAATTCGATGTCGGCGCGGCTCCACTCGCCGGGAAGCACGATGGTGGGTGAGACGCCGCCGAGTTCGCTGGAGATGTCCTTGGTGAGAATCGGGTCGTTCGACGCTTTGCGCGCGGCCCCGTCCGCACCCGTTCCGAAGACGATCGCGTCGTGCGTGAGGGAACTACCGGTCATGTGGACGTGGTCGACGCGATCGTGCCGCACCAGGTAGGTGCCCACATCTGCCCCTCCGGTCAGCAGGCGCAGCGCGCCGATGTCCACGAGTGGTGCGAGGACCTTCTCGAACACCGGGAGCAGTGGATCCATGATGGGGTTGAGCTTGAGGGCGACGACTCGGTTGAAGGCCATCAGCTCGTACAGTGCGTCCAGGGGTGCGATCGAGGTGATGTTGCCCGCTCCGAGCACGACTCCGATGCCGCCCGTGTCGGTCGGATCGAGCTGGGCGAGCCCTGCTGTGCGCTGTGCGGTTGCACGGTCGATTCCGGGCTTCAGCCATACCTCGCCGGTGAACCCGTTCAGCAGCAGGCGGTCGAAGATGTTGAGCGGCAGGACCGACACCGTCGTTCGCCCGCCTGGTGCCGTCCCGAACTTCACATCGGCCAGCGGACTCTTACCCGATTCCAGAGCCGTGAGTGTGTGGGTGAGCGCGCCGAGTGCGCCGAGGAACGAGTACGGACCCGACAGCCATTCCTCTCCGGCGAGGCTGGACGAGGCGTCGAGACCCTTGATCGACGTGGCCGCCGTCACCCATTCCTGCGCGTGCGTGGTGGTCAACGCGTGCATGCGTTCGAGCAGAGCCCGACGATCGGACAGGGTCAGCTGCCCCCAGTTCTTAGCGCCCTGGGACAGATCGGCGAGGGCGGCATCGACGGCCACCGGGGAATCGGACCCGGGGGTTGGGACGGGATGCAGGTGTGGGGTGGCTTCGCTGGTCAACTTCTCGGCTCCACTCGTCGTTCGGATACACGGCTTCGAGTGTGATTGTCGTCGCACTCGGACTCGGGACGCTATGGGCCACGGGCCTCAATCGGAGGCGGCAGTTTGTGCCACGGCACAATTCTGTTGTGGCGTGGCTTACACCGATGCGGCTAGAGTTCTGTCATGACCGCGACCGAGTTCGAGCTGCATCCGTCACCGACGGATCTGGCCGCGACGATGCTCGAGAGCGTCGACGATCTGGCAGCCGAATTGGTCCGACGGATCCTGGGTGCCGAGCACGCCTACCTCGAATCGACGTTGCTCACTCCCGAGCAGCTGTACGAGGCGTCGCGGAGCAATCTCGCGTCGATGTTGGGCAAGCTCTCCGGCCGCGCGCCCATGCAGCTCGAGTCGGCGCAGGCCGCAGGTCGACTCAAGGCAGAGCAGGGGGTGCCGTTGGCGGCCTTGCTCCACGCATTTCGGCTCGGTGGCAGGTTGGTGTGGGACGAGTTGATGACGCGCTCGGACGGCCGAGCGAGTCACGCACTGCTCGACATGGCCGCGCAGGTGTGGGCGCTGGTGGACGTGTACTCCGATGAGGCCGCGGAGGCCTATCGAGAGAGTGCGGACATGCGCGCGCGAGAGAGTGCCGACGCTCGCGGCCGACTCATTCGCGTGCTCTTCGCAGATCACGGGGCGAACCCGACTGCGGCAGCGGACGCACTGCGAGCGTTTCGAATCCCGGATCACGGATACTTCGCGGTGGTCTCTCAGGAGCCGCTGACCACGTCGGTGGGACTGGACGGGCTGACCGCTCGTCTTCGTGCGGCCGGAACCGAATCGGTGTGGGATGCAGAGGTGGACGGTAGCGTCGGGTTGATCTGTGCGGCAACCGAATCGGAGATCGACTCGGCGTTGATCACGCTGGGCGAGATGTGTCCGGGTCGGGTGGGGGTGAGTTCGGTCTTCCGGTCCCCGTCGGGTATCGGCGACGCGGTCGGTCAGGCGCGGTTGGCGAGGTCGTGTAGCTCCACCGACTCCTCGCTGTCGACCCCGGTGCGATACGACTCCGTGCCGGTGGCGCTGCTGCTGGTTCGCGATCCGAAATCGGGTCGCGTTGCCTCGCGTCAGATACTCGGTGATCTACTGGCGTTACCGCGGGCCGAACGGCAGAGCCTGCTGGCCACCTTGGATGCGTGGTTCTCCTGCGGCGGCTCCACCAAGGACGCCGCCGAATCTCTGCACTACCACCGCAATACGGTGTTGTATCGCTTGCGTCGAATAGCGGAATTGACCGGTCGTGATTTTCGCGATCCTGTTCAAGCCGCCGAACTGTACGTCGGGCTCACGGCGCACCAGCTCCTGACCTGAGGATCAATGGCTGGCGAGGACGACGTCCAGGATCCCGGACCCCAGTGGTACCGGAACGCAGCTCGGAGGACGTGCGTTTGCCGGATCGAGGGCATTGAGTGCCAAGCGCAACGCGGTCGGATCGTAGGTGAAGGTGAAGTGGGCAACCTCGGTATCGGGGCACAGGTCCTGCACCACGATGTTGTGAGCTCCCGGATCCCGAAGCAGCGCATTGGTATACGGCTGGATCACTTCGTCGACCCTGGTTGCGATGGATGTGTACTCGACGCCCGGAACCGTGTCACCGCCTGCATTGAGACGATCGAGGAAGCTCGATCCGGCCATCAGCTGGGCCAGCCCGGGACCGAATTCACCCGCGACGACACCGGTTGCACCCGGCACGGCCTGCACCACGGGGGCGACCCCGTACATGGTGCCTCCGTAGGTGGGCGACGCGATGCCGACCCAACGACCGACGACCGAGGAACCGCCCAGCCTGTTGACGAAGTATCGAGCAACCGCGGCGCCCTGTGAATATCCGACCAGGTCCACGGCGGCCGCGCCGGTCGCCTCGAGAATCGAAGTCGTCATCGATTTCAGTTGTGCTGCACTGTCTTCGATGACACCGTAGCCATTGGTCGTGCCATCCGGAGATGCTCCGTAGTTGATGGCGAACACGCAGAATCCCGCCGCACGAAGTATCGGTGAGAAGCCCGCCCAGTCGGAGTACGCCGTGGCGTCGGTGCCGTGCACCAGGACGACGGGGTTCGGGTGCACGGCGCTGGGCACACAGCTCATGTCATTGGCACCGGGGGGAGCCGCGTCGCGGTTCGTTGCCGCGTAGCGGATGGCGTCGGCGTGATCGGGTTGCTCGGGGGCGGCGGCGATGGGCATCAACGGTGCCGAATGTGCAGTGGGTGCGAGCAGGGCAGCGGCAGCGGTAACGGCTGTCATGAGGGTGATCAGGCTTCGGCGTTGTCCGCGCATGCGTCGACGCTATTCCCGAAATTGTGGAATGTCCCTATGGATCGCCATATTTACTTGTAAAAGTCACATCTCTTTTTCTGCGCTCGGAATTGTGTCGATTGGGCAGATAAAAGAGGCCCGGCCGTCACGGCCGGGCCTCGGGCAGGGCGAAAGCGGTCAGATGGTGCTGACGCGAACCCAATCGACATTCATGGTTTGTGGATACGGCGTCGAAGTCGGCGTCTGACCCACCCCGTTGTTGCCCACAGCGACGTTGAACAACAAGTAGTGCGGCCACGCGCCCGAGAACGGGTTCCAATTACCGCCGATGCCTTCGTACTGGGCTTTGGTGCCGGTGAAGCGCGCAACTCCGTCGACGTACCAGGTGATTTTGTCGGGCAACCAGTCGATCCGGTACGTGTGATACCCGCTGGCGACGGGTCCGATTCCGCTGCCGCCTTTGATGTCCTGATTGGGGTTGTTCTGTGCCGGTCCATGCACATTGAACGAAGGCCCGTTCAGTCCTGGAATCTCGACGATGTCGATCTCGCCCTGTCGCGGCCAGGAGTATTCGTTGCCCGGTTCCATTCCCAGTGTCCAGAACGCGGGCAGCAGTCCTTGCGCGCTCGGCATCTTGATCGAGGCCTCGATCCGCACCGGAGCCTTCGCGGTCTGCTTGTACATGCTGACCACGCGCGCGCTGGTGAAGTTGTTCGGAGCAGGCTTCGCGTCCGGTGGAGTCTCGCGGCGTGCGGTGATGTTCAACGATCCGCCGGAGACGTTCACATTGGAGGTCGCCGACGTGTAGTACTGCTGTTCTCCGGCCGCAGCTCCCCATCGTCCGGTCTGATATCCCCATTTGGTGGAGTCCGGTGCTCCGTTGATGTTGAACTGGTCTTCCCACAGGACTGTCCCCGAGGCCTGGGCTCGTGCCGGCGTCGCATGTGCGGGCGCTGCGACGACGACTGCGGACGCCATCAGCACTGCGCAGAGAATCGCGGTCGTTTTCATTCGCTCATGATGCCGGATTTCGCCGAACACCGTGCGCTCGTTGAGTATTGAACGACATTGGACGGTCTGAGGGACATTCGATGGAGCCGGTGACGGGAATCGAACCCGCCTCTCAACCTTGGGAAGGTCGCGTTCTACCAATGAACTACACCGGCGTGTTGTTGCGGTGTTCAGATTAGCAGGGCGCTCAGATGCCGATTCGCACGCCGTGCAGCAGGGTCAGGGCGTCGTCGGCCGACACCGGTTTGGAGAACAGATACCCCTGTGCACGCGTGCAGCCCAGTTCGATGAGCGTGACTCGCGCACTCTGCGTCTCGACCCCTTCGGCGATGATGTTCAGTCCGAATGCATCGGCGAGTCCGATGATGGACTGGACGATGGCGAGGTCGCCGGTGGCCCCGTTGCCCAGTTCCGTCACGAAGGCGCGGTCGATCTTGAGTGCGTCGACGGGCAGTTCCTTCAGGTGCGACAGGGAGCTGTAGCCGGTGCCGAAATCGTCGATAGCCACTTGGACGCCGAGTTCGCGCAGTTCGCGCAGCGTCACTCGGGTGCGAGAAAGATCCTGCACCACTGCCACTTCGGTGATCTCCAAACAGAGTTTGGGCCCCGCTATCGAGAACTCGTCCAGTGCCCGGGCGACGGCACCGACGAAGCCGTTGGTGACGAGCTGGACAGGAGAGATGTTGACGCGCATCGAGATGTCGAGGTCCGGGATTTCGCGTTGCCAGTCGGCGAGCGTGCGGCAGGCGCGGTCGAGGACCCATCGGCCGAGTTCGCCGGCAAGGTTCGTTTCCTCGGCCACCGGGATGAACGCGGACGGGGGTAGCAGTCCGCGGGTGGGGTGTTGCCACCGAACCAGTGCTTCGACCGCCGTGATGCGACCGGAGACGAGATCCACCTCGGGCTGGAAGTGAAGGATCAGGGAGCCCTCTGCGATGGCGTCGCGCAGGTGAATCTCGACGTCGTTGCGCAGCTCGGAGTCCGCGTGCATTTCTTCGGTGAACAGGGCGATGTCGTGACCGCCCGCACGCTTGGCTACCAGAGCTGCTCGATCTGCCTGACGCAGAAGCGATTCCGCAGTGTGCCGGCCCGGCTGACCGAACGCGATACCGATGCTGGCGCTGCGGCTGATCCGTTCGACTCCGAGGGTGACCGGTGCGTTCATGGCGTCGGCGATCACCTCCGCGTGGTGTCTCGCGACGCGGGCCGAGCAGGGTCCGGCAAGCACGACGACGAATTCGTCGCCGCCCAGTCGAGCGACGATGCCTGCCGAGTCTCCGACGAAGCTGCGGAGTCGATCGGCGATGGTCTGGAGGAAGCGATCTCCGGCAAGGTGTCCGAGAAAGTCGTTCAGTGCTTTGAGTCGATCGAGATCGATGTGCATCACTGCGACGGGCCCCGGCATGGACGGGTCGAGTCGCTCGCGGAGGTGGCGGCTGAGGGCCGTACGGTTCGGCAGTGTCGTCAATCCATCGTGCAGTGCCGAGAATCGGAGTTGTTCCTCGGCGATCACGCGCGCTTGCAGTTGCGACAGCAGAGCCGCAATTGCTTTGAGCGCGTTCAGTTCTGCCTCGGACCAGCTTCGGTCGCCGATCTTGATGAATCCCAGGATGCCGATGGTTCGGCCCGAGTGCAGCAGGGGCACCACGGCCATCGAGGTCGCGGAGAATCCCGATCCCTGCTCGACGCGTCGGCGGTAGCCCTCCTGACCCGGGTCCGGCCGAAACACTGCCGGTTCGGTCAGTGTTTCGGCCAGTCGGAATACCGAGTCGGCGTCGTCGAACTTCACCACGGCCAGCGGGTCCGGGTCGGGACTGTTCAATCGCGGTGGCCATTCCGCGCTGAGCACCGTTGCCCTGGCCTCGAAGTCGTTGTGCCTGAGAAAGCTGAAGTCGATGCCGAGATAGTCCACGAGTTGCCGCAGCACGGAGCCGTAGGCCTCGCGCACCGTCGCCGCATCGACTCCCATGAGTTCGGTTGCGACGCCGGTGACGAGAACCTCGAGCGTCCGCTTGTTCTCCAGTGCCCCACTCCCGACTCTTCAGACGCAGTGCAGGACTGTTCCCCCTGGTCTTGGGCGGACTCTACCCCGATCCGAGTGCTGAAACAGGCAGTCTGCGACTGTATGTGCCGATTTTCGGGGCGAAGCCGAGCCGCAACACCAGCGCTACCGATTCGGTGTTGTCCAGTGCCAGGAGCGAGCGAAACCTCGAATTCAAGTGCTGCAACGGTTCTGCGTGCCGAATCGACAGCTGCCGATGCTCATCCGGAGTGCGTGCGTACAGAAATGCGGGAGAAACCGGTTGTACTGCCAACCCGTGCAAATGCGCAGTTACCCATACGTTCTCCGTTGCACATCCTCCCTGGATGTAATCCTCTGCGGTGGATCCGGGTACGACGACCGCCACGAGCGCCGAGCACGACAGCACCCGATCGCGCATGGCGGTACCCAGCGCCGCCCCGGCGTCCCAGGCATCGACGAGCGCCATGACGTCGGGTCGCTTGACGATCTCGAGCTTGGACAGGTCCGCGCCGTCGATTCCCAGGCTGGATACCTCGATTCCCCGGTCCGGATCGAGATCTCCCGGCCAGCGCAGTTCGGAGAACATCTCGCGGTGCAGATGCGATGTCAGATATCGGATGCGGTCGGCGTCGGCGAGGATCTCGGCGGCAGCCTCGATGGACTCGCGCGCGGTCAACAGCACTGCCCGCGCGCCTTCTGCCGCCGCCGCAGCGACGACGTCGTCCGCGATATCCGCGTCGAGGGGCTCGGCGGTGCCCGGCTCCCGGTTGGTGCAGCGGCCGAGAACGCCGTCGAGCAGATGTCGGTCGGTGATCGGTTGGGGAGTGCCGTCACGCACAGTGATCTCGACTCCATGGTCGGTGAGTGCGGTGCCCTCGTACCGGCCCTGTGCCGTGGCTGCCACCCGCGCATTGAAGCCCGCGGCACCCACGGCCACGTAGCTGCCGCGGAAGGCTATGTCCAGAGCCGAGGTTCGCGATCGGTCCACCCCGATTCGCACGATGTTTCCTTCTCGTGCGAGCGTCCACGGCTGACTGTTGCCACCGGACGGTGCCCGGCGGGCGGCGTCGAGTATCAGCGCGTCGGGATCGGCTGAGCTGGGATCGGTACCGACGGCGGTAGCGACCGAGGGCTGTTCTGTCCTGCGCGTCGGGGTCGGCGGCGAGAGCGCATCGAGGTGGGTGTCGAGATCGATACGAATTCTCCCGGACGGCAGAGGTGCTCCGGTGCCGAAGCGTCGAACAGCGGCGGCGATGGTGGCACCGCCGAGTTGGACGTCGCCGCCCAACTGCGGCCACGTCTCGATCGTTTCGCTCACCTCCACCATCGAGGCGGCCATGCGGGACGAGAGCAGGGAGGCATCCAATTGATCGAGCACGATCGGAATCTTGTCTCGGGTGCCGAGCCCCCGCAGGCTCGTCGAGTCGATCTCCCCGAGGACGCCGTGGAACACCGGGCGCTCGGGGTCGAGGTCGAAGCGTTCGACATCGAGCAGCCCGCGGTCGGACGTCTCCATGAGTACCGGGATGCGCCGCGACCTGGCGGCCTCGCGGGCCAGGACCTTGACGTCCAGTGAGTCGCACTCCTCGACGAGCAGATCGAGTCCGTCGAAGAACCCGTCGATGGTGTCCTCGGTGATGCCGTCCTCGACGATGTCGACTCGGATATACGGGTCGATTTCGGCAATGCGTCTCGCTGCGACGACCGCTTTGTTGATGCCGAGATCGAGGATCGATGCCGGGATTCTGTTGAGGTTGGACAGTTCTATCTCGTCGAAATCGGCGAGCCGCAGCGTCCCACAGATTCCTTCGAGTGCCAGAGTGTGGGCAATGGCGTGCCCGACGCTCAGGCCGATGATTCCTATCGTGAGATCTCCCAATGAATTCTGTTCTGCAAGGGTTATCTTGTTTCGGTTTCTGTCCAGCCTCAGGTGTCGATACGAGTGCGGACCGAGGACGGCGACAACGGTTTTCCTCCACGGAAAGAAGACCCACCTGTCGCTCTCGTCCAGCAAGCTCTGCTCAGGGCTGGGCAGCAGAGCCCGCAGGCCATTTCTCTGCGTCTCGCGCTCGTCCAGGAATGTCAGGGTCGCATCCTGCCTGAGTCGGTCGAGTGCGTCGCGCTGTGTGGCGTCCGTCTCGTCGAATATCACAGGCTTCCAGCAGTCGTCGGCTTCGGCTCGATCGTTCATCATGCGACTGCTTCCGGGAGTTCGACGGCCGGTCGACGGTGTGCGAGGAGGGTGGCTGTGTTGCGACGCATCCGCCGCCAGGTAGCGAGTTCGGCGTCGAATGCGAGAGTCTTTCTGTCCCACCAGAACACCTCTGTTTCGTACCGCGCGTCGGGATAGGGAATGGGGGCGATTCTGGTGGCGATGATCGCGCCGGTGCCGAGCCACGCGGCCCGGACGTGAGAGGCCGCGGTGGCCAGTGCGTACCGCGCGCCGAGCAGCGCAGTGCTGTAGGCAGGCGCTTCCGCGATCATCGCCGTGACGGCGCGGCCGCGGGGTGCGTCCTGAGCGACCCATGCCGATTTGAGTTCGACGACTCCGTGCCCGATGCGATCGTCGAGCATCGCGTGAATGCGGCGCCGTCCGTCCGGATACTCGGCGAATTCGACAAGTGCATGTGATTGATCGACCGAGGAATACGGGCCCTGCACGCGGACTCCACCGACCAATGTCCCGGAGCGGTCGAGTGCCGCGAAGAAAAGGGCTGTCGTGCTGCCGTTCCGAATGGTCGACATTTCCAGCGCTCTGGTGACACCGTGTCGCATATAACTCTTCTGTGCGCCGTCGAGGAATTGTTCCCACAGCGCCGGATTCTTTTCCGGTGTCGTGGCAACGATTCGGCATTGGGCTCGATCGTCCTGGTACGACGGAACGTCGAATGGAATTGTCATTTCACTCTTCCTGATAGGAGTTGCCCGAATGTGAAAGGTGATGCCGCTCGATTGTCCGACTTTTCTTTCGCCGAGCTACTCGCCCTGACCGGGACTCGGGTGTGTCGCGGGAGTCGGGCTCCGACCAGTAGCCTGCAGAGGTGCTGCTCTCCGACCGTGACATCCGTGCCGAAGTGACCCTGGGCAACCTGGCGATCGAACCGTTCGACCCGTCGATGGTCCAGCCGTCGAGCGTCGACGTGCGACTCGACAAGCTCTTTCGTGTGTTCAACAACACTCGCTACACGCACATCGATCCGGCGTTGCAGCAGGACGAGCTGACGTCTCTGGTCGAGCCCGAGGCGGGCGAGCCCTTCGTTCTGCATCCCGGAGAATTCGTGCTCGGCTCGACGCTGGAATTGACGACGCTCCCGGATTACCTGGCGGGACGGCTGGAAGGAAAGAGCTCACTGGGACGGCTGGGTCTACTCACCCACTCGACGGCGGGCTTCATCGATCCGGGCTTCAGCGGCCACATAACGCTGGAGCTGTCCAACGTCGCCAACCTGCCGATCACCCTGTGGCCGGGTATGAAGATCGGCCAGTTGTGTCTGTTCCGGCTGTCGTCGCCGGCCGAGAACCCCTACGGCAGCGCCGCGGTCGGGTCGAAGTATCAGGGTCAGCGTGGTCCCACCCCGTCCAAGGCGTACCTGAACTTCGTTCGTTCCGACGTCGACTGACCGATCTTCCAGTCTGTTTCCGCCCACCGAAACCTGACGAGTGGACGGTTGTTGCGGTACTCTGGTGACCGAACGTGGGTTGGGGCCTACCAGAGCGAGGTTTCTAGTGTCCGCGGTTTCCGGTGCGTCCGTACTCGGGGCGTCGTTGGGCTCGAGTGGTGTCCGCACTGTGGTCAGCGACAATGCTCGCCCCGGTCCGATCGTGGAAGTGCACGAGCCGGTGGCATCCCGGCCGGCACCGAACGGCCTTGCCCCCGATCCCTGGGACGCCGTCGTCACCTCGGTGCACAACCTGGCGAACGAGTACGCGTCCGCAGACTTCTACCCGGTGCTCGCCCTGCGCGAAAGCGATCCGAAGACGGCATACGACCAGGACTTCTCCGACGGCGTGGTGCTCGTCTCGGAACTCGGTGCCCAAGTGGGTGCGCTTCGGGAGACAGGAGTGTTGGCGGGCGAAGCCTGCGTCGCGCTGTTCGACGTCGGAGCGTCCGGTACGTCGATGTCGGTCGTGGATGTCGACAGTGGCCGAGTTCTCGCGGCGCGGCGCACCGAAGAACTGAGCGGTGACGTGTGCGACCAGATGCTGTGCGACCACGTCATCTCCATGTTCGGGGCGGCGGAGGCGCTGACGGTCGACGCTCGCCGCCGGCTGGTGGACGACGTCCGAGCAGGAAAACACGACCTTTCCGCGCTCCGCAGCGCGACCGTCCTTGGACCGTTCGTCGGGGGCCGCGCAACATTGTGGCGCGGCAATCTGGACGAGCTCATCGGCGATTCGGTGCACCGGGCCGTCTCGATGGCAGTCGATGTGCTGGACGCCGTCCGGGCACAGGGAATCCACGTCGACGCCGTCGTTGCCGTGGGCGGTGGTGCCAACATGCAGATCGTTCGGCAGGTCCTGTTCGACGCGGTCTCGGCACCGGTCTACGTGCCCGAGCAGCCGGAACTGTTGGCTGCGCGCGGTGCCGCAGGGATTGCTCGAACGGTGGGTGTCCGGCCGGTCCCCGCGACGCCCGACGCGATCACCGAGCAGTTCGCGGCTGTCGGGAGCGGTCCCGCAGTACGCGAGGTGGCGTCCAAGCGCCCGCGACACAGCGACACCTCCGCCCGCCGGATGACCAGAGTCAACAAGTCCCGGCATCTCGGCGGCGCCCTCGCCGCTCTGGTTGCAGTGTGCGCGGCCGGAACTGTCGTTGCTGCCGCGGCTCGCACCGGTGGCGACGAGCCGGCATCGTCGGTGGGTAGCTCACAGGACGCCTCGGAGACCACCCGTTCCCAGTCCGTGGTGCCTGCCGCGGACGGTTCACCCGCCGATCTCGAACAGTCTTCTCTGCCGCTTCCGACCACGACAGGGTCGAGCGCCCCATCGTCCTCGTCGGAAGCACCGACCACGATCGACGCGGCGAGCTCCACGACGTCGCGGCGGACAGTCTCGCCTTCGGGTACCGAGGACGCGGCCGCTCCCGACAGGTCGACTCCCGACCGGACAACCACGGTGGTGCCCACGACGGTGGTGCCACCCACGGTGGTGCCGACCACGGTGGTGCCACCCACGACCACGCGTGCCCCGGCGACCACCACGCGCGCCCCGGCGACCACCACGACGCCGCGTTCGACGACCACCACCCGCTCGCCCCGAACCTTCGAAATTCCGTTTCCGAACCTGGACCTGCCGCGGCGCTGACGGGTATACGACTTCCGGCATCGTCGGCCCGGGTACTCGAGGCAGGATGGGCGTATGGAGTCGATTGAGACCGAGCGCGAAGACAAGTTCGATGTCGAGGCAGATTTCGAGTTGCCCACTCTCACTTCGCTGGTGCCCGTCGACGGCGCGTTGTCGCACAGTGAGACAAACCTGATCAGCGAGTACTTCGACACCGCCGGGCACGATCTGTTGCGACGGGGAATCACCGTGCGGCGGCGCACGGGAGATTCCGACAACGGTTGGCACGCGAAGGTTCCGGCGGAGAAGGCGCGGACGGAGATTCGACTTCCTCTCGGAAGTGTTGTCGAGAACGCGGTGCCGGAGGAGTTGACCGACGTTCTTCGTGGCGCGGTGATGGGCGGTGAGTTGCTCGCGGTCGCGACCCTGACGACGCGTCGGACCGTGCACACCGTGTCCGACGTCCACGGGGTCGTGGTCGCGGAGATCGCCGACGACGAGGTGTCGGTCCTGTTGGTAGGCGGTGCGACCGGTCCGCGGTGGCGGGAGGTGGAGGTCGAACTCGGGCCCGTCGGCTCCGAGTCCTTTTTGAAGAAGGCCGGAAAGGTGTTGCGCGCTGCCGGGGCTCGGCCGTCGGCGCATCCGTCGAAGTTGGATCGGGCGTTGTCCGTGGTGCGCGAGTTGCCGGCCGATACCGGGCTTCGGCTGCTCGCCGACTACCTCGACGAACAGGTGCAGGCGATCGTCGCGGGTGATGTGTACCTGCGCCGCGGGTTGGACCCGATTCATTCCACCAGGGTGGCCATCCGCCGCTACCGGAGTACTCTTCGGGTGTTCGGGAGCCTGTTCGAGGACGAGCCCGCAGCTCACCTCGAAGCCGAGCTGTCTTGGTACGCAAGCCTTCTCGGTGAAGTGCGGGACCGCCAGGTACAGCGCGCTCGGTTCGCGGCAGCGCTGCGCGAACTGCCACCGGAACTGGTTCTGGGCCCGGTCGCCTCGCGTATCGAGAACGACTTGCTGGCCGAGCAGCTTCGGTATCGCGAGGTCGCGATGGCCGAACTCGACGGCGACCGCTACCGCGCGCTGCTGACGACGTTGTCGGGATGGTCGCGTGGGCTTCCGATCGACGGTGAGGTCAGTGACGGTCTGCTGGTGAAGCTTGCCCGAAAGGCGGGGAAGAAGGCGGTCGATCGCGCGAAGAGTGCGGTACGTGGCACCGACGACGAGGCTTTGCATCGCGCTCGCAAGGCGTCCAAGCGAGCGCGATATGCGGCCGAGTTGGTCGCCCCGTTGGTCGACAAGAAGGTGTCGAAGGCGAACATCAAGCGGTTCAAGACGATTCAGGAAGTACTGGGCGAGCATCAGGACGCGGTGATTGCGGCGGAGATTCTGCGGACCATGGGTGCGCGGGCGGGAACGACTCCGGGGGAGAACGGATTCACCTTCGGTCTGCTCTTCGAGCGCGAGCGGCGGGCTGCCGAGTCGGCCCGAGAAGAGGCGAGCGCGTTGGAGCTCTGATCCTCGAAAACGGTTTGTTTCCCCGATTCGGGCCCGAAAGGGTACCCTGAGCCCGAATCGGATTCGGGGGAGTCGACAGCCATGTCCATAGCGCTCGGCGTACACGTCGGTGTCGAAGAAGTGTCGGCCGTGCTGGTCGAGGCTGATCTGCCCGAACTCGGGCCGGTCTCCACGCGCGCTGTTTCTGTTGCCGCGGCTCCCGGTGGTGTCGGTGACGCCGTCACCACGATGCTCGGAATCATGAGGGTGCAGGCGGCCCAGAACGATCTGCACATCGTCGGCTCCGCGGTGGTCTGCGACAGCATCGCACTCTGCGGGATCGTCCGTGCCGCCTTGGCTGCGCACGATGTTCGCGGCGTCGGGGTGGTGGATGTCGGAGATCCGCGATTGGACGCCGAGGTTCCGTGGGGAATCGCAGCGGCACTGTTCGGCACCGCGAACAGCCCCGCCGCGTCGATCGGCGAGACCGTGGGCGACGGCTTCGCGGTGGGCGAGGGTGGCGGCAGACGTTTCGAAGGAGATGCGTCCGACACCCCGCGCAGCGCGCGACTGACGATGATCGGGTTGGGAGTTGCGATTCTCGGCGCGCTCAGCGGAGCCACGGTCTGGGCCCTTGCGGCGGCCGGTCCTGCGCAGAACGGCGTGGTCGAGACCATCGACGTCGCCGAGAGGCCGTCGAGCGGTGACGGTGCGACCGGGTCGTCGCCGGTGGTGGTGGTCGCCGATTCCGCTGGTGCGGTGTCGAGCCCGTCGGCTGTTCCGCCGGTCGCGGCGGCGCTCCTCGAGGTGCCCGTGTACGGGCCGGCACCGGTCGTGACCTGGAGCGAAGTGCTGCCGACGGGTCCGGTCATCACTCCTACGGGCGGGGCGTTGACGACCGGTGGTAATTCGAGTGGCGGAAGACAGGGTGGGGTCACCGGTGGAGGATCCTCGGCCGGTGACGGTTCCGACGGCGACAGCGACGCAGGCGAAACGTCGACTGTCGATCCAATACCAGAACCTGAACCCGAGACTCCGACGACGGATCCGGAGCCGACCACCGAAGTTCCGGTGACCACCGATCCCGCCACACCCGATCCCACGTCGACGGACCCCACCACCACCGACCCGACTACGAACACAGAACCGGCGGAGAGTCCGGTCGAGTGACCTCGATTCGTCGATTCCATTGTGAGCGAGCGTTTTTGATACTCGGACAAGTCCTCCGTATGACGGGCGTGTGAATTCGACTCCGACACCTGAACTTCTGCTCGAGCCTCGCTACCATCGAGTGATCGACCAGTAGACGGTGAGTAATCGATGACCGACAACCCCGCATCAGACGTGGTGACCCGCACGACCATCGACAGGGCAGTGGGAGTTCTCATCGCGCTACGTGGCTGTAGTCCCGATGACGCGTTCGCGGAGTTGGCGGCGCACAGCTTCCGTTTCGATGTGTCTCTGGTGCAGTCGGCTCGTTCCATCGTGGCCGCTGCCCGCGGTATGGACTCGGCCAACGGTGTCGCCGGTGTGGCCATGATGTCGGCTCGAGAAGACTGGGGACCCTTGCTGGCCGACCGCCGCGACCCCTTCGATCACGTCGCCTGAACTCTTGCAACAAGCGACCGTGCGCTTGTCGAATACCCCAAAACAAACCTCGAGTACATTCAAATCACCCATTTTGTGTCCATCTGGCGGTTCGAGAGCTACTATCGGCTGGTCGGAGTAGCTAATCGAGTCGAGGGAACATGAGAACAGTCCTTGGTGTCTCGGTGGGTTCTGCCACTGCCCGAGGGGTCGCAGTCGATGCGATCGACGAATCGGTGCGGTCGGCCCACATCGTCCACTCGTTCGACCCAGGCGACCACCTTCAGGTGGCCCTCGATCTGCTGGACTCCATGTCGAGCGATCAGATGGTCGGCAGAGCCGACATCGTGTTGGCTGTGCCCGACGATCCCGGTGCCCGCGGCAGAACGTCGGCTTACTCGACGTACGAGGCGGACCGTCTGCTGGTTGCGTCGGAACTCGGTGCGCAGTTGCGGTACCTGCGAGGTACGGGACAGCTGGAAGGCGCTCGCACCGTCGCAGTCTGTGACGTCGGGGCGTCCGGTACCACGGTGTCCATCGCAGACCCGGTCACCGGCACGGTGTTCAGCTCGGTGCGCACCACGTTGTTCGGTGGCATCGGCTGTGACGAGCAGATTTCGCGCTACCTGCTCTCGACGTACGGCGCGGACGAGTTGGCGTCCGATCGCGCGCGAGCGGACCTGCTGGTCGCGATTCGTACGGCGCGGGAGCAACTGTCCAGGTTGCGGGTGGCCGAGGTTGTCGGGCCGTTCGTGGGTGGCCCGGTTCGATTGTGGCGCAATACCTTCGACGATGTACTCGAGCGCAGCATTCGCTCGCTGGAGGATTGGGTTGCCAGTGTCATCGTCGACGCGCCCTGTGCCGTGCATGCGTTGGTGATGGTCGGCGGTTGCGCCAACCTTCCGTCGCTGCGCCGGCTGTTTCGCCGAGATCTGATGTTGCCGGTCATCGCGCCCGCGAACCCGGAGTCCCTCACCGCCCACGGTGCCGCCCTCATGGCTGTCGATGCGGTCAATTCGCGCCGACAGCACCCTCGGGTGCCGGGCCGGGTCGACGGGCTGTCTCAGCAGGGCGGGATGGTGGGCGTGGTGGGCTATCACGACACCCCGCGACACCGTTCTGCTTGAACGCCCCGTCCTGGCCAACCATCGCGGTTGTTGGGTAGGTTGCTCGGGTAATGATGAACAGCAGGGGACGAGACGGTAGGACAACAGTGGCAGAGCAGGTAGCGGAGTCGGGTGCGGTAGACGCCGACGCAGAAGCGTTCGACCCGGCAGAGCACGCGCGGAGCATGGTCGGTTATCACTACCGCACCGAGGACTACTACGAGGTGGGTCGCGAGAAGATCCGTGAGTACGCTCGCGCCGTCCAGGATTTCCACCCTGCTCACTGGGACGGAGACGCCGCTGCCGCGCTGGGGCACAGCGCTCTCGTCGCGCCTTTGACGTTCATGTCGCTGGTCGGCACACTCGCACAGAAGAAGCTCCTCGAGTCCATTGCCGAGGGCTACGACCTGAGCCAGATTCTGCAGACCGACCAGGTGTTGGTCTTCCAGAAGCCGATTCTTTCCGGTGATCAGCTGACGTGCGACGTCTCGCTCGACTCGTTCAAGACGGTCATGGGTCGAGACATGATGGTCACCAAGAACGTCGTGTCCAACCAGAAGAACGAACTGGTGCAGACCACGTACACCACCCTGCTCGTCGGGCGGTCCGGTGAAATCGATCCGGCGATCGCCGATGCGGCCCGCAACCTGGTGATGTTCGGTGCGTCGATGGACGCAGCAGTCGCCAACGCGAGCGAGCACGACACCCTGTCCACCCCGCAGGAGCACGAGCCGCTGATCGTCGAGGAGTACCGGGGACAGCCGACGCAGAAGTTCGACGAGGTGAGTGTCGGAGACGAGTTGCCGTCGCGCACGGTGCGTCTGACTCGCGGTGATCTCGTCAACTACGCAGGCGTCGCGGGCGATGCGAATCCGATTCACTGGGACGAGAAGTTCGCCAAGATGATCGATCTCGACAACGTCCTTGCGCACGGCATGCTCACGATGGGCGTCGGCGGCGGATTCATCAGCGAGTGGCTCGGTGATCCGGGTGCCGTCAAGGATTACACCGTTCGCTTCACCACCCCCATCCCGGTGGACACTCACAAGCCTGCCGAAATCGTCTTCAGCGGCAAGATCAAGTCGAAGGACGAGGAGTCCAGGACGGCCGTCGTCTCGATCGGTGCGACCTTCGAGGGCAAGCGAATCTTCGGTCACCGCGCCACGGCAACAGTGCAATTGGGCTGAGTTCACGCGATAGTGGTGTGGGGATTTACGCCCCGGTCAGGAATCCGCACCCCCTGCACGCGGTGCGGATTCCGATGAGGGGCGTAGATGTGTGACGTTCACGCCCCTACGAAGATGCAGAAGGGGTGGCCGGCCGGGTCGGCGTAGATTCGGATCGGTTCCTCCGGGTCGTCGTGCAGATCCCGCAATAGTCGCGCGCCCAATTCCATTGCACGCAAATGTTCTTCGTCGAGTTCGGCCACGCTGCTCACCATGAAATCCAGGTGTGCCATCTGTGGGTGTTCGCCGTCCGGCCACGTTGCTGCAGGGAGGGCGTCGATCTGCTGAAACGCGATGCGCCACGAGCCGTCGGGTGCGTTGATGGCGAGCCAATCGGGGTCGATCAGATCGGCGTCGCCGGGAACGTACTCGAATCCCAGGAGTTGCCGATAGAACTCGGCGAGTCGGCGGGCGTCGGTGCAGTCGAGTACCACCTGGCGTACCGAAATGTTCATGATCCGCGCTTCTCCTTTGCGTGGTGTCGTGCCGCGCGCGCTCGATTTCCGCATGCGCTGCAACACCATTGCTGATTGGGCCGATCCTGCAGAAACAGTTGACCGCATCGCGGAGCGTCGCACAAGGCCAACCGTGCGCGATCCGGCCCGTTGAGTAGATCGATGGCAGCGGACGCCCCACGCGCGCACAGTGATTCGATCGGATCTTCGGTTCCCACAACATGTCCGACGCTTTCGCCGTCGCCGAGATCGAGCCGACGGGTCACCGGGTGGCGTCGGGCGATGCTGTCGATGTGTTCGACGCTCTCCCGCGGAACATCCCTGTTCGACGCCACCGCCCGCAGTAGCGACAGCATGTGATCGCGCGTCACCTCGAACGTGTCGATGTCGGCATCGTCGGGGATGACCTCGGGCACTCGCGCGCCCTGCAGTTCGGCCCATTTCTGGAGGTCGGCGACCGAGTCGATCAATTCGACGTAGGTGCCGCGCTGCAACTGCACTGTGTTGACCACGTCGAGTGCGAAGTGGTCGCCGAGCCAGTTCCAATCCATTCGTAGACTCTAACGGTTTACGTATAGAAAAGCATCAGATACCGTCGATGCGATGACGGACATTCGATGGTTGCCGTTCCTCGGCGTGGTGCTGTTGGCCTACGCGATACCCGGTCCTGACTTCGCGGTGGTGGCACGAGCGGCGGCGAGCAGCCGCGCCGCGGGGTGGCGAGCGGGCCTCGGTGTGCAGACCGGACTGTGCGTGCACATGGTCGCCGCGGTGGTGGGGCTGTCGCTGCTCATCTCTCGATCACCGACCGCGCTGAGTATTCTTCAGATCCTCGGGGGCCTTTACCTGGTGTGGATGGGTATCTCGGCGCTGCGGCAGGCTTCGTCGGAGAGCGACGCGATGTCAGACGTGCGCTGGTTCCGAATGGGTCTGGTGACGAACCTGCTCAATCCCAAAGCCGTTCTGTTCTTCGTCGCGCTCCTGCCACAGTTCGTCGATGCCGACGGAGCGCTTCCCCTGCAGATCGGTCTACTCGGAATTGTCGATGTGGCAATCGGATTGGCATTCTGGGCGACGGTTACCGCGGCGGTGGGCCGCCTGGCCGCCGGTTCGTCGAACTCGACGTCCTGGAGCCGAGTGATCGGGGTGTTGTTCATCGGTATCGGTGTCGCGCTTGCCGTCGAGGCGGTGTGACCCAGCCATCAGGCGATGCGCACTCGCAGCTCGTTCATCGGCACTTCGGCACCGCGGTTGTCGGTGACGCGCACTCGCACGGGTTTGCCCTGTGAATCCACGACGTCGAGCGGTCCGTCGTCTTCTTGCAGATACTGGTCGCCCCACTGCATCAATCCGAGTACGACGGGCAGCAGATCCTCGCCCATTCTGGTCAGGATGTATTCGTATCGGGTTCTGCCCTTGTCCGGTCGGTAGGGCTGTTTGACGAAGATTCCGACGTCGACCAGTTCCTTGAGTCGGGCCGCACTGCTGGCGTCGGTGATGCCGACGCGTCGGCTGAAGTCGTCGAAGCGGGTGGTTCCGTAGAACGCCTCGCGCAGGATCAGCATGGTCGATCGGGTGCCGACCACAGACAGTGCTCGTGCGATGGAGCAGCGGTCGCCGGCCGTCCAGGCGTCGAGGTCTGACAGTGGGCCGTCCATGTGGAGTGGCATGTCACGATCCTACTGGCTTTACAAAACTATAGCCAGCTCGTACCGTGGTGTCAGCGATCCGATAGGAACGGATCGATCGGACAAGGAGCCGTCATGAGAGACGCAGTCATCGTCGAGGCAGTCAGAACCCCGGTCGGACGGGGCAAAGCGAACGGCACGTTGCATCCCGAGCATCCAGTCGACCTGATGGCTCACAGTCTCCGGGAAGTAGTGCAGCGCAGTGGAATAGACCCCACGCAGATCGACGACGTCATCGGCGGAGTCGTCACCGCGGTAGGGGATCAGGCGTCGAACATGACTCGGCGCGCGGCGCTGGCGGCGGGCTACCCGGAATCGGTACCCGCAACCACCGTCGACCGGCAGTGTGGAAGTAGCCAGCAGGCAATACATTTCGCCGCGCAGGGCGTGATCTCCGGTGCCTACGATCTGGCCGTGGCTACCGGTTCGGAGTCGATGAGCCGTATTCCGATGGGCTCGAACCTGGTCGGAACCGAGGATCCGGCAGGTGTCGGTTTCACCGAGAGGTATCCGGAAGGTCTGGTGCCGCAGGGCATCAGTGCCGAATTGATCGCGGCGAAGTGGGGTATCAGCCGCACCGAGATGGACGAGTTCGCTCTGTCGAGTCACGCGAGGGCTGCCGCAGCCACCGAAGAAGGACGATTCAAGCGAGAGATCAGCGCTATCCGTGGGCTCGACCGGGACGAAGGCATCCGTACCGGGTCGACGCTCGAGACCCTGGCCGGTCTACGTCCTGCGTACTACGACGAGGCCATGGCTGCCCGCTTTCCGCAGATCGGGTGGAACATCACCGCGGGCAACGCAAGTCAGGTCAACGACGGTAGCGCGGCAGTCATGATCACCACCAGCGAGAAGGCGAACGAGCTCGGCCTGACTCCGATGGCCAGGCTGCACAGCTTCGCGGTGGTCGGCGACGATCCGCTGATGATGCTCACCGCAGTCATCCCGGCGACGAAGAAGGTGCTCGCCAAAGCCGGGCTGACCATGGACGACATCCACCTCTTCGAGGTGAACGAGGCCTTCGCATCCGTGGTGTTGGCGTGGGCCAAGGAGACCGGCGCGGACCTGAACAAGGTGAACGTCAACGGCGGTGCCATCGCCATCGGTCACCCGCTCGGCGGCAGCGGCACCCGCATCATGACGACCATGGTCCATGCACTCGCCGAGCGTGAGCAGCGCTTCGGGTTGCAGGTGATGTGCGAGGCGGGTGGACTCTCGAACGCCACCATCATCGAACGCCTGTAGTGCCTGCGGCGGAGCCGCACTCACTCCCAGCTGGAGACGACCTTGCGCGTCGGACGCTCGTTGCTGTTGGAGAACAGGTGTGGGCTCTTGCTCTTGATGTGTTCCACATCGGCGAACACGGCGCGCAGATGCTCGCGCATCGATCGGACGGCGGCCTCGAAGTCTCGTGCTTCGAGGCCGTCGACTATTGCGGTGTGTTGCGCGATGAGGTCCGGGATCGGACGGGTGTCGCGCAGGCCCAGTCGTCGGGCCCGGTCCAGGTGAGCCTTGGCGGATTCGACGGATCGCCATGCAGCGGAGTGTCCGCCGGCCGCGAGGAGCAGTTGATGGAATTGCTCGTCCAGCTCGAAGAACTGATCCATGTCGATTCCGGGCTCGGCCTGTGCTGCCAAGTTGGCGCGCAACGCCGCGAGGTCGTCGTCCGAGCGAGACGTGACCGCATCGCTGAGCGACGCGGTTTCGATTGCCTCGCGGACGAATTGGGCATCGGCAACACGTTCGGTGTCGACGCGCGAGACGAATGTGCCGAGTTGCGGAAAGACCTGCACGAGCCCTTCCTCGGCCAGCAGGATCAGGCTCTCGCGGACGGGTGTGCGACTCACGGACATCTGCTCGGCCAATTCGTTCTCCGACAGCGGGCTACCCGGGGGGAGTGTCAAGGACACGATGCGTAGGCGTAACTCTCGGTACGCCCGCTCTCGTGCGGTGACTTTCCTGCTGTTCTGTGTGCTCACCGGTCAAGACTAACGCGGGGTGCGGGGTGACCCGTAGTGCCGAACCCTTGACGAAGTGCCCTCCGCCACTAGTATGGTAGTACTGATATTCAACGCACTACGGCGGAGGCTCGACAGCGATGGCAGTGATCAGCGGCAACGACGAGGCGGCCGTTCTGCACGGTCCACGTGACTTGCGGATCGAGAAGATCGACCGTATGGAGGTCGGCGACGGCCAGGTCAGGGTGGAGGTGCACGGCGTGAGCCTGTGCGGATCGGACCTGCACTACTACGCAGACGGCCGCAACGGCTCCAACTCGCTGACCCAGCCCACCGTATTGGGGCACGAGGGATTCGGGGTCGTCACCGAGGTCGGCGCGGGCGTGTCTCAGGACCGCATCGGCCAGCGAGTGGCCATCGAGCCCGCGGTTCCGAACGGCACCTCGCCGCTGAGCCTGAGCGGTCACTACAACGTCTGCCCCAGCGTCGTCTGCTTCGGATCCCCGCCGAATCACGGACTGCTTCGGCAATCCGTCGTTCTCGCAGCCGAATTCGCGCACCCGCTCCCGGATTCGATCGACGACGGCGTCGCTGCACTGATCGAGCCCCTGGCCGTTGCAGCGTGGGCCGCAGCCCGAGTCGGCTCGGTGTTGGGCAAGCGCATCGCGATCACCGGTGCCGGGCCCATCGGACTGTTGGTTCTGCAGACGGTCATCGCCCTGGGCGCATCGGAGACGACCATCACCGACGTCGCACCCGCGCGGCTCGAGGTCGCGGCGGCGCTGGGTGCCACGGCTACTCTGCGCTCGGGTGAGGACGCACTGCCCGAGGGCGCTTTCGACATCGCGTTCGACTGCTCGGGTCATCCAGGAGCCATTGCCGACGCAGCCCGCTCACTCGGCCCGGCAGGCATTCTGGCGCTCGTCGGCGTGCCGGGGCGGGCGGTCGCCGAGTTTCCGATCGGGTCAGTGCAGCGCTGGGAGCTCGATATCCGCGGGTGCTTCCGTTATGGCCCTTCGGCATTCGCCGACGCGATCGCACTCGCTGGATCGGCGCGTGTGGACCTCGCGGCACTGGTCACATCGTCGTACCCGTTGGCCGAATCGGCTGCAGCGCTCGAAGCGGCCCTCACCGACCCCACTCAGCTCAAGATCGTCATCGACACCACTTCTCGAGGACCGCAATGAAAATCATCGACGCCACCGTCATCGTGACGGCTCCGGGGCGCAACTACGTCACGCTCAAGATCACCACCGACGAGGGCATCGTCGGGTGGGGTGATGCGACGCTGAACGGACGCGAGCTCGCGGTCGAGTCGTACCTGAAGGACCACATTGCGCCGCTCCTGATCGGACGCGATCCCCATCGGATCGAAGACATCTGGCAGTACCTGTACAAGGGTGCCTACTGGCGACGTGGTCCGGTGACCATGACGGCCATCGCAGCGGTCGACGTCGCGCTGTGGGACATCAAGGGCAAGGCCGCCGATATGCCGGTCTACCAGCTCCTCGGTGGTGCTGCACGGGACGGCATCATGGTCTACGGGCACGCCAGCGGCGGCAGCGTCGAAGAGATGCTCGACGACGTCCAAGCGCATCTCGACAAGGGCTACAAAGCAATTCGTGCCCAGTCGGCCATTCCCGGTCTGAAGAAGACCTACGGAATTCCGGTCGACGGATTCTACGAACCCGCATCCGGCGCTGCGCCGCAGGAGGACTCGTGGGACACCGCCCCGTACATGCGGTTCGCGCCCCAGATGCTCGGTGCCGTCCGAGAACGTCACGGGTTCGACTTCCATCTCCTGCACGACGTGCATCATCGCCTGAGTCCGATCGAGGCGGGACGGCTCGGGCGTGACCTCGAAGAGATGCGCATGTTCTGGATCGAAGATCCCACCCCCGCGGAGGATCAGAGCGCCTTCGCCGTCATTCGTCAGCACACCACCACCCCGATTGCCGTCGGAGAGATCTTCAACTCGATCTGGGACTGCCAGGATCTGATCACCAACCGGTGGATCGACTACATCCGCGCGTCGGTCTCGCACGCCGGCGGTATCACCCATCTGCGGAGAATATTCTCGCTGGCCGATCTGTACGGTATTCGATCGGGATCGCATGGTGCGGGCGATCTTTCGCCCGTATCCCTCGCGGCCGCATTGCATGTGGATCTGTCGATTCCCAACTTCGGAGTGCAGGAGTACATGGGGCACGTCGACCCGACGGGCGATGTGTTCCAGACGAGTTACACCTTCACCGACGGCTTCATGCATCCGGGAAACCGGCCGGGCATCGGCGTCGAGGTGAACGAAGAGGCGGCCGCGAAGTACCCGTACAACCCCAAGTACCTGCCCGTCAATCGCCGTCTCGACGGCAGTATGCACGATTGGTGAAGCGCCACATGACCACAACGCAGTTCGATGTAGTCCTGCTCGGCGAGCCGCTCGTCGAGGTCTCGACCACCGAGGCCTTTCGGCACGGAGCAGACGGTGTGCTCGGAGTATCGGGAGATGTCGTCAACGCAGGTGCCGCGGCTGCTGCTGCGGGTGCTTCGGTCGCCCTCGTCGCGCAGGTATCCGACGACGAGCTCGGCGATGCTGTCTGTCGGCGAATTCGCGAGCTCGGCATCGACGACACGTACATTCGGCGAGTCCCCGGCCAGCAGGGTGTCTACTTCCTGCACATCGATCCAGAGGGCAATCGCCAGTTCTCCTATGCCCGAGCCGGTTCGGTTGGCAGCCAGCTCGACGTGGCGGACCTGCCGGAGGGCGTGATCGAGCATGCGGGTGCTGTCTTGGGCGGCGGGATCGCTGCGGCACTGTCACCCACCCTCGCCCGCACGATGCTGCACGTGGCGCAGCATTCAGGCAGATTCGTCTACGACCCCAACTTCCGCCCCAGGTTGACGACGGCCGATCAGGCGCGCGACTTCCTGAAGAACATCGCTCCCTACTGCGAGGTGATGGTGCCGTCGGCACCGAGTGAGATCGAATTGCTGCTCGGCACAGACGATCCGGCGAGTGCTGCGGCGTCCCTGATGGGCTGGGGTGCACGCTCCGTGGTGGTCACCCAGGGTTCCGATGGGTCCAGCATCTTCACCGCGGAGGGACGGTCCCATCAGCCGGTGATTCCTGCTCACCAGGTGATCGATCAGACCGGTGCCGGTGACGTGTTCGCCGGTACCCTGACGGCGCGTCTCGCTCTCGGCGACGATCTTCGCGAGGCCGCGGTCATGGCTGCAGCAGCGGCATCGCTGAGTGTCGGCGGACGCGGCGGCACCGGTCTCATTGCACCGCTCGACGAGATCCGCCGCCACGGTGAGCGATACCGCACCGAGCGAGTAGCGACATGACTGCGTCCACACGGTTGTCCGACGCGACCGCCACGGTCTCCCGTCCCACCTCCAGTGGAATCGTGCATCTCGGCGTCGGAGCGTTCCACCGGGCGCATCAGGCAGCGTTCACCTACGAGGCCGCACTGTTGACCGGGGAAACGAACTGGGGCATCACAGGTTTCACTCAGCGAAGCAATACGGTGGTGGAGCAGCTCGCCCCGCAGGACGGGTTGTTCACCCTGGTACAGAAGGGAACCGAGCAGACCACGGCCACCGTTGTCGGCTCGATGCTCGAGGTACGGAACGCAGCTGCAGACCCCGGCGCGGTTGTCGAGGCCATCGCCGATCCGGCAACGCACATCGTCACTCTGACGGTCACCGAGAAGGGATATCGGCTCGACCCTGCCTCGGGCCGACTGCGTCTGGACGATCCGGAGATCGTGGCTGATCTGATCGGCAGGCCGCCGCGCACGGTGGCCGGGCAGTTGGTGGCGGGGTTGGCTCGGCGTATGGCAGGCGACTCGCCTCTGACAGTGCTGTGCTGCGACAACCTGCCGTCGAACGGGCGAATTCTGTCCGGGCTGGTCCACGCTTTCGTCGCCGCCCGTGGCCGCGACGACGGCCTGGCCGAATGGATCACGCGTCGAGTCACGTTCCCCAGCAGCATGGTCGATCGAATCGTGCCCGCTACCACTGACGACGACAGGGCGGACAACGAGCGAAGAACCGGCCTGCGCGACGACGCTCTGGTGGTGTGCGAGCCGTTTCGGCAGTGGGTGATCGAGAACGATTTCGCAGGTCCGCGTCCAGCCTGGGAGCGGGTCGGCGTGCAGTTCGTCGAGGACGTGGAGCCCTGGGAGACGATGAAGCTGCGCGTGCTCAATGCCACCCATTCGGTGCTGGCGTACCTGGGAATCCTCCGTGGGCACAGCACCATCGCCGAGGCGGTCGGGGATCCGGTGCTCGACGAGATCTGCCGGACCATGGTTCTTCGAGACGTCGCACCGACGATGGTCGGCGGAATGGACGCTGTCGGGTACGGCGACGAGGTTCGTGTGCGATTCGCCAACCCGGCGCTGAAACACACCACCCGGCAGGTGGCGATGGACGGATCACAGAAGCTCGGCCCGCGCCTACTGGGAACCGTGCGTGACGCAATGTCCGCCGGTGGTTCGACGGATATGCTCGCTCTCGCGGTCGGGGCCTGGTGCGCTTTCGTGCTCGAGGAGGCGAAAGCTGAACGCGCGCCAGATGATCCGTTGTCGACGCAGCTGGCCCGTGCCGGGTCGGCGTCGGACCTGCTCGATATCGAATCCATCTTCGGGCCCGATCTCGGGCCCACTTCAGCGTTCGGCGCGCAGGTCGTTGCGTGGACCGACTTCCTACGGACCGGCTCGCTGAGCGAGTGGAAACGAGTGCTGGTATGACCTCCGAACACGAAGCATTGACCGAAAACCTCACTGCCCGTGATGTATTGGACGTGAGCCCGGTGATACCGGTTGTCGTCATCGATCGGGTCGAGGATGCGGTTCCGCTGGCTCGGGCTCTGTATGCCGGCGGTATCGGCATCATCGAGATGACGCTGCGTTCGGAGGCTGGGCTCGGTGCCATCGCGGCAATTGCTGCGAACGTGCCGGAAGTAGTCATCGGGGCGGGAACGGTGCTGACCCGCGAGGACGCACTGAGATCGGTCGATGCCGGCTCGCGATTTCTGGTCTCGCCCGGATCCCCGAGTGGCCTGCTCGACGCGGCCCGCGCGCTACCGGTTCCGCTTCTGGCGGGCGTGTCGACTGCGACCGAAGCGATGACAGTTGCCGAGGGCGGATCGACCGAGATGAAGTTCTTCCCGGCCGAGTCGTCGGGAGGTGCATCGGCGCTGGGGGCGCTGGCGGGTCCGTTGCCGCACTTGAAGTTCTGCCCCACCGGCGGGATCACTCCGCAGAACGCGGCCGCCTACCTGGCGTTGCCGAACGTGGTGTGCGTCGGCGGTAGTTGGCTCACGCCGCGCTCGCTCGTGCAGGCAGGGGACTGGTCGGCAATCGAGGAACTGGCCCGCTCTGCGAGTGCGCTGTCCAGCGCCTAGTTCGGTTCGCGAAGGGCCATTGACGGATTGGTATAACAGTGCTTGTATATCACTGTGGCGAGCGCCACCAACCTCCCTCGATGAGGCACCGGTCTCACGTAGGCCCGTGGCGAACTCGCATCATGGACTCATCGATCATCACCAGCAATGGAGCTTCGGATGTCACAGGACACCAACGAATCGACGGACGATCGCGGTAACACCGCCGTCCCGACTCGCAGCACGAAAGACCTCACCAAGGCGGCGATGTCCGGTTGGCTGGGTACAGCAATGGAGTTCATGGACTTCCAGCTGTATTCGCTCGCCGCCGCGATCGTCTTCAATCGAATCTTCTTCCCCGACGTCAGCCCGGCGATCGGGTTGATCGCCGCCATGGCCACGTACGGCGTCGGCTACGTGGCCCGTCTGGTCGGTGCCATCTACTTCGGCCGGATGGGCGATCGAATCGGTCGAAAGAAGGTCCTGTTCATCACCATCGCGATGATGGGTGCCTCCACCACCCTCATCGGTGCGCTGCCTACCTACGACGCGATCGGCATCATGGCCCCGATCCTGCTCGTCGCACTTCGTCTCATCCAGGGATTCGGTGCCGGAGCCGAAATTGCCGGTGCCACGGTCATGTTGGTCGAGTACGCACCGGACAGGCGTCGAGGCCTCATCGCGTCGCTCGTCTCCCTGGGCACCAACTCCGGAACCCTTGCTGCGTCGGCCATCTGGGCCCTACTGCTCGCTGTGCTGTCCGAGGATCAGTTGCTCAGCTGGGGCTGGCGAGTACCGTTCCTCGCGAGCTTCTTCCTGATGATCTTCGCGGTGTGGTTGCGCTCGAACCTGAGGGAGAGCCCGGTCTTCGAAGAGCGTGCCGATGTGGTCGACGGTGTGGCCCTCTCGCGCGACGAGATCGAGAAGACCGACGAGGAACTGAAGGTCAGCGTTCTCGAGTCCGGCCTCAAGCAGAAGAAGGGGCGCGCGTTCTTCATCGCGCTGGGTCTGCGTTTCGGTCAGGCCGGCAACTCCGGACTGATCCAGACATTCCTGGTGGGCTACATCGCGTCGACTCTGCTGATAGATCGTTCCATTGCCACCAGTGCGATCGTCTACGGCTCGCTCATCGGCTTCGCCACCATTCCGATCGTCGGCATCCTGGGCGACCGATTCGGTCGTCGCCCGATCTACATGGTGCTCAGTGCGCTGACGATGATTCTGGCTTTCCCGCTGATGCTGATGGTCACGAGCGGCAATACCGTAGCCCTCGTCGTCGCCATGGTGCTGGCTCTCAATCTCGGTGTGCTCGGCCTGTTCTCACTCGAGAGCGTGACGATGGCGGAACTGTTCGGTGCGCGTACCCGCTTCACACAACTCGCACTGGCCAAGGAAATCGGCGGCATCCTCGCCACCGCGATCGGACCGTTGCTCGCGGCCAGCCTCACCGCATGGACGGGTAGCTGGTGGCCCATCGCGGCGATGCTCGTCATCTACTCCGCGATCACCCTGGTCTCGTCCTACCTCGCACCGGAAACCAAGGGCCGCGATCTCGTCAGACTCAACGACGCAGCCTGAGTGGTTCGCGTCGAACTCGCAGTTATGCAGACGAATTGGGCTCGAAGTCCTGCACAACTGCGAGTTCGGCGTTGGTGAGGATCGCGGCTGCAGCAGTTTTCGATGCCTGCGTCGGAATCCAATGGGAGATGCCGGGTAGCACTGTCAGCGTGTACGCCGCATCGACATACCTCTGGGTGGTGTCGATGGCAGCGCGGCCGATGAAGGTGTCGCCGTCACTCCATACCATCGACGTCGGGACGGTGATGCGCAGACGACCGATGCTCGGGTTCGAGAACGGCAGTCCGCGATACCAGGTGACAGCGAAGGGCAGCGCACCGTAGTCGACGATGTCGGTCTTCGTGCGCTCGAGGTCCTCTTCGGTCATGCCGCTTGCCCTGTACCACTTTTCGGCTCTCTCGCCGGGCCGAGTCATCCACTTCTCGGGCAGTATCGGCACTTGGAAGAACGCGAAGTACCAGGAGTGCAGTAGCTGCTTCGAGCTGAGGAAGCCGGTCATGAATGCACCGGGGTGGGGAACCGAGAATGCTGTCAGTGACGACACCAGGTCGGGTCGACGGCCCGCGGTGACCCATGCGATGTTCGCGCCCCAGTCGTGTCCGGCCAGGTGGACCGGGGTGCCGATCGTCTCGATCAAGGCGACGACATCCCCCACGAGTGCGCCGACGCGATAATCCCGCCGCCGTGTGGGCCGGGCGCGCGGCGAGTATCCGCGCTGGTCCGGAGCAACAGTGCGGAATCCGGCGTCGTTCAGGATCCCCATGACCGCCGACCACGACGACGCTCGCTCGGGAAAGCCGTGCAGCAGCAGCACGACCGGGCCGCCGAGAGGTCCCTGGTCCAGAACGTCGAACACGAGTCCGTCGTGGGTGTACGTCGTGATTCTCTCGGTCACAGAACCGTTCCTTCGCTCGTCAGCACGTGCTCGTCACCGGTCGTCCGGCGAACCGGTCGGAGATGAACGAAATCGCAGCCTCATCGCTGACGTCGTGCCCGGCTTCGGGCTGTTCTTCCGCAACGACGGAATCGCCGAGAGCGCAAGCCTTTTCAATGCCATCAGCAGTCCATTGCGCCAGTATCACGTCGTCCAGAGCGCCGTAGGCCACGTACATCGGCACCTCGGTACGTACTTGCGGGAGCGTGTTGCGTCCGATCACGTCCAGCAGCTTCTGTTCGGATTCGGCTGAGTCGGCGGCGAATTCGTCGGGTGCCATCGCCTCGACGGCCTGTTTCCTGGCGTCGGCACCTCCACTGTCGCACGACAGCAGGAGTTCACTGTTGTCCTGGGCCACGCTGCCGCTGTACGCGTTCGGATCGATCGAAGGGTCTACCTGCTCTGCGCCGTAGAGCAGGTACGGCAGCATCTCCTTCTGCGGCGTTGTCAACGTCCCCTCCTCAGCGGCCCGAACCAGGGGAGTCAGGTCGGTCGGTGGCGAGAGCGATGCCGATCCGACGAGTTCCATCCCCTGGCCGTAGGTGGCATCGAGTTCGTTTGCAGCCCAGGCGGCGTGGCCACCCTGGGACAGTCCGGCAGCTGCCCATTCGGTGGACGTATCGGGCAGCGCGGCATGGGTTGCGCGGGCCGCGTCGATCATGTTGTAGCCCGCGGTCCGTGGTTCCAGATACGGATGGGTGCCACCGCTTGTGCCCAGGCCCTGGTAGTCGGGAAGCACAGTGACATAACCCAGTTCGGCGAAGTCCTTCACCACGTAGTGGTAGCCGAGGAGGTAGCTGGACAGGCTCGGCCCACACCCGGCCTGGACCCCGGTGGTGCCGTGCCCGTAGACGACGATGGGCCATCCGCCCTCGGGTGGGCTGCCCGCCGGAACGGCTGCTACTCCGGACACCGCTGTGGGGGAACCGTCGACGCCGGAGGTCGACTCGTAGACCAGGCGGTACAGCGTGGTGCCGGTGTCGGAGAGTTCCGTGGATCGCTCACCGAAGTCCTCGGAATCGAGAACGGTGCCCGGCACGCCCGTCAACTCGTACTGCGGTTCCGGTGCAGACGTCGATTCGGTGGCAGCGGGCTCCGGCGTGGAACTGCATCCCGCGGTCACGGCCAACGCGAGGCAGCAGAGGGCAGCGGACGTCGAACGGGAGTAGGAACGCACACCGCGTGTCTACCAGAACCGGGCCGAGAACGGTCGACGCCTGGGATTGCGCCTCACCGTCCCTACCGGAATTCGGACAGAATCTCGTCCCAGGCCTGCATCGGCGCGTATCCGTCGGGAATGACGCGACGACACCCGTCGAGTTCGACGGTCAATGTCCGCAGTCCCGACGGCCTGGCCGTCGCCATGTCATCTGCTCAACACAGACCGATGGCCGGCGCAGGGTCGGCTGTCGGGTGAGCCGACGAACTCTACGGTCGGCGGCCCAACAGCTCTGCCGAGTGACCAGTTAGGTGCCCGTCACGTCGAGTGCCGCACTCACGATCGAATCGGTGTCGATTCGGTGGTGCTTGTACACCTCGTCGAGCGATCCCACCTGTCCGAAGTTGCTGACGCCCAACGACGTCGATGCAACGCGGTTGACGGTGGCGAGGAAAGCGAGGGTGTGTGGATGCCCGTCGAGCACCGTCACCATCGGAGTTGCTCGCTCGGCGGGCAGCAACTGATCGAGAATCCAGGATGCGCCGACGTGGTGTCCTTGCCTGGCCTGCAGTGCACGGTAGAGCTCGCCCGGACTGGTGATGCACAGAACGTCCGCGATGACGCCGATCTGCTCCAACCGCTCGGCGGCGTTCAGGGCTTCGGTCATCAACGCTCCCATGGCTGCGATCGTCACCGTCGCTCCGTCTCGGCGCACCAACGGGTAACCGCCTGCAACGACCTGACGGCGCCTGCGTTCGCGGGCAGCCGGGTCGTTGGGAACGTCCGCCTTCGACTGGTCGACGGGACGCGTCGACAGGCGCAGGTATGCCGACGTGCCGTCGGGCCGCCCGAGTCGGCCGATACTGGCGAGCAGCGTCCACTCGACGTCGATGGCGAATGCGGGCTCGTAGGTGATGCAGCCGGGCTGCTCCAGTCCGATGGAGGGCGTCTTGATCGACTGGTGCGCACCGCCTTCCGCGGCCAACGTCACTCCTGACGGCGTTCCCACGAGGATCGATTGGCCGCCGGCGTAGATGCCGTACGACCACGGCTCCAGTGCGCGCTCGACGAACGGGTCGTACATGACACCGATCGGGAACAGTGGCTCCCCCCAACGGCTCCACGTGGCACCGAGCTCGCCCATCAGGCCGACCAGGTTGGTCTCTGCGATACCGAGTTCCATGTGCTGCCCCGACGGTCCTTCGCGCCAGTGCATGATCGTCTCGGCGTCGTCGCCGAACCAGTCGTGTCGATCCGACGACGACCAGACGCCGACCTTGTTGACCCACCCACCGAGGTTGGTGGTCGAACTGACGTCGGGGCTGACGGTGACGATACGACGTGCCGCGTCGGGTGCCTCACGAGTCAGGTCGATCAGCGTGCGGCCCAGTGCAGCCTGCGTGGTAGCGGTGCCCTTGGGGGTGCGTCCGATGTCGTTGGGGACGGCAGGTGGCGTCGACGCCGGAATCGGTTCGCGGCGTAGCCGTTCCGCGGTGGCAGCGCACAGCTGTCCGGGTCCGCTGTCGGTGTCGAAGCGGCCCCATGGCTCCTCGGGATCGGTGCCGAGGGTACGTGCGAGTTCTGCGTATTCCTCGACGGTCAACAGCGAGGAGTGGTTCTGCGGATGTCCCTGAGTCGGCAGGCCGAATCCCTTGACCGTGTACGCGATGATCACGGTGGGGCGGTTGTCGTCGATACGAGAGTAGGCCTCGCGCAATGCATCCAGATCGTGTCCGCCCAGGTTGCGAATCGACTCGGTGAGCAGGGTGTCGTCGAGGTCGGCGATCAGGTCGGCAATGGCGGTGGCGTCGGGACCTGATCCCGGAAGTCTGGTGCGCACCTCGTCGGCGGTGCAGCGCAGCAGGCGTTGGTATTCCGGGTTCGGCATATCCAGGATGCGCGTGCGCAATGCGTCGCCGCCCGGCTTGGCGAACAGGTCTTCGAGCAGCCGGCCGAACTTGACGGTGATGACCTGCCAGCCGGCGGCGTCGAACATCTTCTCGAGGCGACGCGCCGCGATGTTGGGGACCACGCGGTCGAGCGACTGCCGATTGAGGTCGACGATCCAGACGATCTCGCCGAGCTCGGCGATGCCCGGGTCGATGATCGCCTCCCAGACCGCGCCTTCGTCGAGTTCGGCGTCACCGACCAGTGAGTACTGTCGTCCGCTGAAACCGGGCGTCTTCGGTGTGGATTTCTCCGGGCCGAACCGGTCCTCGACGAAGCGTCGGGACATCGCGCCCCAGATCGGGGCGGTGGCACCGATGCCCACCGATCCGGTGGAGTAGTCGACGGTGTCGGGGTCTTTGGAGCGCGACGGGTAGGACTGCAGACCGCCGTATGCGCGGAGTGTCGTCAGGTACTCCTGGTCCAACTCGCCAAGCAGATAGTTGATCGCGTGCAGCACCGGCGAGGCGTGCGGCTTGACCGACACGCGGTCGCCGGGCTGCAGCTGCTCGAACCACAGCGAGGTCATGATCGATACCAGCGAGGCGCAGGAGGCTTGGTGGCCGCCGACCTTGAGCCCGGTCGGGTTGGGCCGAATTCGGTTGGCATGGTGAATCATCGACGTCGACAACCACAGCACTCGCTGGGCGAGCTCGTGCAATTCGTGTTGGGCACCGGTGGGCGAGCGGCGGTCGGCGGGACTGATGCTGGTCATTGCAGGTGCTCCTGAATCGACGTCGAATGTTCCGGAGGCGCGAAAAATATGGAGCGGACGAAGGCGAACCGAGTGCGGTCCTGTGGTCCGGGCGGGCGTTCGGGTTTCGAATCGCCGAGAGGATGCAACTGTGCTGCGATGGAGGACAGTGCACCAGCTGCTTCCCTTTGTGCGCAAGTGATGAGTTGCCGATGGTGCATATTGATCAACTTGCCCTGCTGAGGTGTGGGCAACTCTGGTCGTTCTGACCTCTCCCGGGAGGGGGCGGTAGATCTACTTCGATGCGTCGACGACCGCTTCGAAGGCGTCGACCACCAGAGCCACGATCGCATCGAGTTCGAGCCCGGGAGTGTCGAAGTATGCATCTGCTGTGCGGTCGAGAAAGCCTGTCCATCCCGAAATCGCGGCCGCTTGCAGCGGGGGCAGTGGATCGGGCAGCTCGGCCAGGGCTGCTACCTGTCGCGCACCTTCGGCCCGTGCTTCCCGAACCGCGTGTTCGACGACGGAATCGCCCAACTCTCCCTCTCGAACCACGCGGACGTAGAGCGCGCGATGGCGCTCGAGGAACTCGATGTGGCGTCGGACGAAACCTTCCATGCGCGCCCGCACGGACTTTTCGTCGGCGGCGGGCTCCTGGAACTCGGACAACTTCGACAGGACGTCGGCCAGTGCGGCCGCCACCAGGCCTTGTTTGTCGGTGAAGTAGTAGAACAGCAGTCCGTGTGCCACGCCGGCTCGACGCGATATCGCGGCTGCGCTGATGTCGGCGCTGTTGCCCTCGGCCAGTAGCTCGATGGCCGCGTCGATCAGGGCCTGTCGACGGTCCAGTCGGGGGCGGGCGCGTCGAGACCGCTCGGCACCGGGGGACGGGTTGGTCGACACCGATCCGAGCATAGTGCTCCGTCGCGGCAACAGTTTGACCATCGATCAAGATATTGACTGATAGTCAAACACGTCGTAGCGTCGTTCGACATCAGCGTTGCCGAGGAGAGGTCGTTCGATGCGTACAACGCAGGATGCAGGGAGTCCGAAAGCGCCGAGGGTTGCGCCGGATCTCATCGCCCACTGGGTGGTCAAGTCGGCCCGCACCGAGGAGATGGTGCGGTGGTACGGAGCGGTGTTCGGTGCCGAGATCGTCTATCAGGACGAGGGAATCACGTTTCTGACCTGGGACGACGAGTCGCATCGATTGGCGATCATTGCCGTTCCGAAGCCCGTCCGGTTCCTTTTCCCGTTCGCCAAGTTCAAACGCAAGGCATACGGAATCGACCACATCGCGTTGACGTTCAATTCGCTCGAGCGATTGCTGGAGAACTATGTGCGGCTCGAGCGGTTGGGCATCCTCCCCGTCTGGTCGATCAATCACGGACCGACGATCTCGCTCTACTACGAGGATCCCGATGGGATTCGACTCGAATTCCAGGTCGAGAACTTCGATGCGGAGAACACTGCGGCGTTCTTCTTCACCGAGGAGTTCGCCCAGAACCCGATCGGCGTCAACATCGACCCCGGTTACCTGCTCAGCCAGCTGCGCAACGGCGTGCCGCACGAGGAACTTCGCCGACGCGAGGCCGGAACTCGGCCCGGGCGTCCGGTCGTCGCGAACAAGAAGACCATCACGCCGAGAACTCTGTAAGGGGACCGCAAACTATGCCTGTCAACGTAATTCGCACTACCGACGCCTGGTGGCGTCTCGAAGGCGACCGTGCATTCCGTATCGAGACGACGGCAGAGACCACCCGCGAACTTCTGGCCGATCGCGACGCCATCACCAGCGCGTCGGGCCCCAGCACGAGTGTCGACGAGCTCGAGCTCGTCTCTCCGGTCACCGCACCGTGCCGGGTGGTGGCGCAGCTACTCAACTATCGTTCGCATGCCATCGACGCCGGCTCGGACCCGAAGACTCTGCAGCCGACGTTCTTCCGCAAGTCCTCGGCTTCGATCAGTGGACCCTACGATCCGATTCGTCAGCCACCCGAGGTCGCTCTGCTGGACTACGAGATCGAACTGGGGATCGTCATCGATGCCGAGATTCCCATCGGCACGACGGTCACCGACGAGAACCTCTCGGACTTCGTGGCCGGGGTGATCGTGGCGAACGACGTGTCCGCGCGTGAGATCCAGTTGACGAAAGTTCAGGTGTACGAAAGCAAGTCGTATCCCACCTTCACTCCGTTGGGTCCTCGGCTGGTGTTGTTGGACAACGACGAGCTTCGTCGTATCCCCGAGCTGAACATGACGCTGGCCGTCAACGGTGAGACGCGTCAGGACCAGACGATCGGCAACGATCTGATCACGCCACCGGCCGAGGCGCTCACCAGGTTGGCTCGCTTCCAGAACATGACCGCCGGTGACGTACTGCTCACCGGAACACCGATCGGCACTGCCATTTCCGCGCCGCCCAAGGTCGTGCAGAAGATCGGTGAGCTGATTCCGCCGGCGCTGAAGTGGAAGTTCTTCTTCGCCCGGCAGGCGAAGAATCCGAAGTACCTCTCGGTCGACGATGTGATCACCGCCGGCATCCGGACCGCAGACGGTGCCATCGACCTGGGGATGCAAGAGACGGTGGTCCGATGACCGTGCCGATCGTCGTGGTCGGAGCCGGACCGGCCGGCTGCACTGCCGCGTTGCTGTTGGCGCGCAGAGGGATTCGCAGTGTGGTTCTCGAACGACGAGACGCGCCGCTCTTTCATCCCGCCGCGCACGTGATCAACGCCCGCACCCTCGAGATCTGGAACGAATACAGCCCCGAGCTGGCGCGCTCGATCGCCGCGATGTCGCCGCCGCACGAGACCGTCAACCTCATCAGCTGGTACGGGAATCTCGCGGACGAGGCCATCGGTTCGATCGACCTGCTCTCGGACCCGGAGCGCAAGGCAATCGTCGAGAGTCAGAGTCCGTTCCTGGTCTCGCACATCGGGCAACATCTGTTGATGCCGGCACTGTGGGATGCGCTCGACGCCGAACCGCTGATCGAGTTTCGACGCGGATGCTCTGTCGAGTCCGTGGACACCGACTCGTCCGGTGCGCGTGTGCATGGACGTTGTGCGAACGGAGTGACCGATATCGAGGCCGAGTACGTGCTGGCGTGCGACGGTGCGAACAGTGCAACACGGGACGGCACCGGGGTCGGGCTGACCGGACCGGTCCTGGCGAACATGGGTAGCGCGTTCTTCACCTCGAGGACGCTCTTTCCCGATGACGCTCGGCCGCTGCTCAGTTGGATCTACACGCCGGAGCTGTGCGGTGTGATGATCGCCCATGCAGACCATCGATACATTCTGATGACCGCCTACCTTCACCCAGCGCAGGAGATCGCCGAGGACAGTCGAGCGTACTGGTCACGCACGCTGCCGAAGGTGTTGGGAAACCACGAGTTCGACCTGGAGTCGACCGGGACATGGGTGATGACCTCACAGACCGCCGATGCGTTCCGTCGAGATCGTCTGCTCCTGCTCGGCGATGCGGCGCACCGGTTTCCGCACACCGGTGGATTCGGGCTGAACTCGGGTGTTCAGGATGCCCACAATCTGGCATGGAAGCTCGACGCCGTTCTATCGGGCACGGCGTCGCCGTCCTTGTTGGACACCTACGAGACGGAACGCCGTCCGGTGGTGGAGAAGTTCGCGAAACAGAGTGTGGCGAACCACTTTCGGATGGACGACGTCGGGAAGAGAGTGGGCATCACCAACACGATGTTGGCGAAGGCGACTCAGGTGATGGGTCGGTCGCCGCTGAACAAGGTCCCGGGGAAGTTGATCGCGCCACTGGCTGCCGCCGCGACACGGCGGCAGATGGCACGCTCGCAGAAAGTCGATCCCGACGCACCCGGCTCCGCCCAGCTTCGTCGCGAGATCGCCGACGCGATCCCACTCCAGGTGGAGCATTTCGTGTCGATCGGCTTGCAGTTCGGCTACCTCTACGCGGGTCCGTTGATCGCACGGGAGTCGTCGAGCAAGCCGGCCGAGGACGTCGTCGACTACGTCCCCACCACCTATCCGGGGGCCCGGCTGCCGCACGCGGTGGTCTCGGTAGGCGGTGCGCAGGTGCCGGTGCACGAGACACTCGACCCGAACAAGTTGTCGCTGTTCACCTTTGCGGGCGGCAGTTGGGCCGGCGTGGTGTCGGAAGTGGAAAACACCGGGCCCGGCGTCACCCTGATCTCTGCTGACGTACCGGCAGGTGCCGATCGGGACGAGCTGATTCGCCTGTATGAGGTCGGTGACATCGGAGCGGTGCTCGTGCGACCCGACGGCCATGTGGCGTGGCGAACGACTGCCTCTGCGTCCGATGCCGGTGCGTCGCTCGCCGGCTTCCTGAGCTTGCAGTGGGGGCGCTACTTCGCTGCCGACACCTCAACCGAACACGGCCGGGTCGAACCCGACATGGATGCGAGTGCGCCCGGCTAGAGTGCGCCCATGCACAAAGTACCTCGGGCGATTCGGGCCATGGGAATCAACGCGGTCCGTCTGTACAACCGCCTCGAAGTATCGGTAGCGCAACCGGTTCCCGACGAGCCCGTGTTGTTCGTCTGCAATCACGGGTTCGGCGGAGTAATCGATCTGAACGTGTTCGCGTTCGCTGCGGCGTACGACGATCTGAAGCTGTCCAGGGAAGTGATCGCGTTGACGCACCAGATCGCGTGGACACTGCGTGCAGGAAAGTTGGTCGAGCCGTTCGGTGCACGGCCGGCCGCTCGACAGAACGCTCTCGACGCATTCGAGGAGGGCCACAACGTCCTGGTCTTCCCCGGTGGCGACCTCGATGCCCTCAAGTCGTGGCGACATCGCAACGAGATCGTCTTCGCCGGGCGCAGCGGCTACGCCCGTCTGGCGATGGAGGCCGGGGTGTCGATCGTTCCGGTGGTGACCGCGGGCGCGGGTGAATCACTCCTCGTCCTCAGCAGTGGAAAGCGCATCGCCAAGGCGCTCCGATTGCACAAAACGGCATTTCGGGTCAAAACGTTGCCGTTGTCGATATCCATTCCCTGGGGCGTGAATGTGGGAGTGGTCGGGTTGCTTCCGTATCTACCGCTACCGACGAAGCTTCAGACGTCGGTCCTCGCGCCCATGCGTCCCGAACCCGAGGAGACCGCAGAGGACTTCGCGCACAGAGTTCACTCGGCGATGCAAGCAGAGCTCGACGAATTGACCAAGGACCGCAAGCCGGTGATCGGCTGAGCTGTCAGCCAGGTCCTTCCCATCCGCACGCTTCACAGGAGGCATAGATGCGGCTGGTGATCGGTCCGAGGGGCGGGGAGGACACGACGTTCTCGCCCAACGTGATTCGTTCGCAGAGTGGACACACGCCCCGGTATTCGAGGTTGAAGCTGTAGGTGAGCACTGGTACTCGATCCTGTACGTCGAATGCCGCTGCCGCGTGTGCTCCGGTTCAACAGCATGTGTCCTCGGCAGGAAGGTCTGCCGAGGTTCGAGTCACCTCACCCACGGTATGGACAGCGGGCCGGCCGTCGACTGCCGCTTCTTCGCGATCGCCCCTGTCGACGTGTGACCGACAGTAGACTCCGAGCCCCCCGCTCGTCGATAGCAGATGTCGTGAACATCCGTGGAGGGCACACTCGAGCATCGTTGATTCGACCCTCGTGGACGATTGGCCGTAGGGTCGGTGTCACGCCGCTCGTTCAGCGCACACGATGGTTCAGCACAACCGAACCGACCTGCATCATCGAAGGTCGAGAAGGTCGAGTCTCATGACCGACACACCTATCCACGACGAACTGCAGAATTTCATGAAGATGAGCACGCGCGGTGGTGATCGGAAAGTCGAACCGGTCCGCGCATCGGTGCCCGTCGAGGTCTCTTCGCACGCCCCAGCGCGACACCACCGGGCCTGACGGCATGGACACCGCACGAGAGAAGCAGGACGAGGCTCTTGCCGTCTATCGGCGAGCGAAAGATCGTGAGCACGTACTGGCCGATGTACGCGGGCAGTCCGACACCGATCTTCCGTTGCTGGTCGACCTCGACGATGCCGAGTTGCGCAGTGCGATAGACGCCGATATATCTGCGCAAGAGGCTCTGAGCGTCGCGCTCAGGGCCGTGGACGACTGATTGCGCGGACCTTCGCTCGTGCGGTCTAGGTGAACGACTGTGCGGTGGGGTCGAGGGCGGCGTGTACTCCGCCGCTGTAGGACGTCGGAAGTTCACGGCTGCACAAGGTTTCGGCCTCTGCAGCAGAGATTCCGAGTGCCCGCAGAACGCGTTGTGTCGTGCCGTCCACGGTTGCTGCTTCGTCGCGGTCGGGTTCGGCGAGCAGCAGTCGCCCCATGGACAGCAATGAACCGGCCACGATCGCGAGTGCGAGATCGGCGTCGTCCACATCGAATCGCCCTTGTTCGGCGGCCGATTCGATATCGCGACGTGAACGCGGTGCCAGGCCCCCGGCGGCGGCGAATGCCGCGGCCTCGGAGTTGAGCAGAACACGACTCAGTTCCGGCTCGAGGCGGAAGAGCCGTCCGGACAATCGGAACGACTGGGTGAACTTCTCGACCGCGTCGTCCAGGTCGACGGTGAGCGAGTCGAGATAGTCGCCGGCAGATTCGAGGGCGGAGTCGATGGCCGCCTGCCACAGCTCTTCTTTGGTCTCGAAGTAGTTGTAGAACGATCCGTTGCTGACGTCGGCGGCCTGCGTGATCTCCAGAACGGACGCAGTGGTGTTGCCGCTCGCCAGCAATCCTTGCGCGGCTTTGACGAGTGCACCTCTGGTGCGAGCCTTTCGGCGCGCGACACGGTTGCCTTCGACCACGGGTCTGCTCCTACTCGACGGTTGTGCGGCCAGCCTATCCCGGACCAGATATGACGATTTCGTCAAAAAGCTTGACGGGCGGCTGGGCTATGGGTGACGATATCGTCAATATCCTGTGCAGGCAGGGTGAACTTACTCTCCCAGCGGCGGCGAAGGACCCCATGACACCGAACGCGACGATCCCGCAGTACCGCACCGACATCTACTCCACCGATGCGATCCTCGATCCGTACCCGCATTACGCGAGGCTCCGGGCGCTCGGCCCGGTGGTGTGGTTGCCGCGGCAGCAAGTGTTCGCCATCTCGCGCTATGCCGACTGCAAGGCCGTTCTGCTCGACGACGAGACCTTCGTCTCGGGGGACGGAGTCGCACTCAATCCGGTGGCCAACAGGCTCGGACGCGGCACGACGCTCAACAGCGACGGTGAGGAGCACGCGACCAAGCGTGCGGTTCTCGCGCACCGCTTGACCCCGAAGGCTGTGCGAAAGATGAAGGCGGCGGTGGAGGAGAAGGCGGAGAGCATCGTCGACGCGGCCCTGAGCAAGACAATCGTCGACGGTGTCGACGATCTTGCGACGGCGCTGCCGATGTCCGTGGTGCCCGACCTGGTGGGGTGGCCCGAAGACGGGCGCGAGGAGCTACTTCGTTGGGCTGGAGCAACATTCGACTCACTCGGACCCGTCAATCGCCACTCCGTCACCGCGGTGAAGGCCGCCACCGAGATGCTCGCGTTCTCCAAACAGGTAGTGCGGCAGCGATCGGTGATTCCCGGGAGCATGGGCGACGACGTGCTGAAAGCCGCCGACGAGAACAGGATCGACAAGTCTGCATGCCCGGCGTTGATGATCGACTACCTCGGCCCATCACTCGATACGACGATCGGAGCGATCTCCGGTGCGCTCGATCTGTTCGCCCGCCACCCCGAACAGTGGCAGGCCATTCGGCAAGACCCTGATCTGATCCCGAATGCCGTCAACGAGGTCGTCAGGTACGAGTCACCCATCAGGGCGTTCTCTCGCAGAGCAGTGCGCGACGTCGAGATCGATGGATCGCGAATCCCGAAAGGTGCACGCGTGCTGGTCATCTACGCGTCGGCAAACCGGGACGAACGCGAGTGGGACAACCCCGATGCATTCGACGTCACCCGTGACGCCGCTCGGCAACTCGGCTTCGGATCCGGAGTGCACGGGTGTGCGGGTCAGGGTCTGGCACGCCTCGAAGCGCAGACCATGCTCCGGGTACTGGCGCGAAGAGTCGAACGGTTCGTCCCCTCGGGTACGCCGAAACGGGCCGTGAACAACGTCATTCACCGTTACGAACACTTGCCGCTGACACTGGTGGCCACAGAAGGGACACAGAAATGAGAATCGACGTCGACTGGGATCGGTGCGAAGGCCATGGCATCTGCGCCGAGCAGGCTCCGAAGGTGTTCAGCCTGGACGACGAGGGCGAACTGCACTACGCCTTCGACAACGACGAGATACCGGAGGGCCTTGCTTCCGCGGCCCGTTCGGCGATCGGCGTCTGTCCGGTAGCGGCCCTCCGAGAGAGCAAGTGAGCACCGCCCAACGCCGCATCGTCATCGTCGGTGACTCCATCGCAGGCTGCACCGCGGCCCGTGAGCTCCGCGCGCGGGGTCACGATGGCGCTCTGACGATGATCGGTGCGGACCCCGACGGCTACTACGCCAGGCCGCCGTTGTCGAAGCATGTCCTCAAAGGTGATGGGGCCGAGGCAGAGACATGGGATCTGACCGATCTCGACATCATCTCGATCGTCGATCTTGCTGTGTCGGTGAACACCGATCGCCGTACCGTGACAACGGCCGACGGCACCGACGTTCCCTATGACGCCCTCATCGTGGCGACAGGGGCGTCTGCACGGCGTATCGCCGGGGCGGATCAACTGGGCGAGAACGTATTGCGGACGTTCGCCGACGTCCGAGCGCTGCGCACCGAACTGGACACGGCTCGAACAGCAGTCGTCGTCGGGGCAGGCTTCCTCGGCTTGGAAGTTGCGAGTGCCTGCGTGGCTCGCGGCATCGCGGTGACTGTCGTCGATGTCGACCCTCCGTTGCGGCGGCTGCTCGGCCCCTTCCTGTCCGACGCGATCGCAGCACGCGCCGAGGCGGCGTCGGTGCAGTTTCTCCGTGCCGACAGCCCGGTCTCGTTGGTGGGCAGCCCCGTCTCCGGGATCGAGTGCGCGGGTCGCACCCTCGAGGCGGATGTGGTGGTCACCTGCGCGGGCGATGTGCCCGAGACCGGGTGGCTGACCGGCACCGGTATCGCTGATGCTCGGGGTGTCGCTGTCGACGAATGCTGCGCCACAGCAGTTCCCGACGTGTTCGCGGCAGGCGACGTCGCCTACTTGCGAACCGGACCCGGTCGGGCCCCGTTCTGGTCCAATGCCGTCGCGCAGGGCAAAGTGGCTGCTGCGTCCGCGCTCGGCCTCGAGCCGACGTGTGCACCCACCGACGACTATTTCTGGACCGAGATCCTGGGGCTGTCCATCAAAGTTGTTGGCCCCCTTCCGCTCGACGGAGAACCGACCGTTCTCGAAGGGTCCGTGGACGAGGGATCGGCTCTCCTGCAATGGAGTCACAACGACGGCCGCACCACCATCGTGGCCTTCGGCATCAAGAAACCCGTCGGCCTGCTCCGGCGGCTGGCCCGCGACAGCGCCGTCTCGACCAACTAAGGAACACACTCATGGCCATCGGCACCACACTCGTTCGACGCCTTCCCGAGATCGTCGGGTTGGGCCGCGCCGCAATCGGCGTCGCCCACATGATCGCCCCCACGCGGGCCAACGAACTCCTCGCCGGTCCCGAGGCCGCAGTGGCGACCACGCGAGCTGCCGCACGTACCTTCGGAATTCGAGAGATCTACATCGGTGGCGGGCTGTACGCGGCCACCAGGTACGCACCGAAGTTGGTGCGGCCCTTGCTGCGCGCCGGGGTGGTAGTCGATGTCTGGGACACCGGCGCCTTCGCTCTCACCGCGTATCTGCCGCAACGGACGCGCGTGGCAGGCTGCGCCATCGCCGGAGGTTTTGTTGTTGCCGGTGTGCTTGCCGACACGCAGCTCTGACGATCGGAGAGGGTGGGCCGATCAGAACACCATCGAGCGCCCGGGCAGCCCGGCCACTCCTTCTCTGGCGAACGCGGCCCATGTCTGCCGCACCGTGGCGGCCAACGCCTCCGGTGGAGTATTGCCGGCCAACATCGGCGCGTCCCACCACGCGTCACCGAACAGCAACGGCAATTCGATGCTGTGGCAGGCCCCCAACGGTGCGCCTTTCGGTGCCCAATCGATTCGGTACGACGCGACCTGACCGCCGGCGCGGTGCCACATCTTCACCATGCCGTCGACGCCGAACAGCAGGTTGGTGACGAGACGGACGACCGGTGCGGTCAGCGTCGAACTGATGATGCCGAACCTGTTCAACCGCAACGTGTTCGATACGACATTCACGAACGGTGAAGCATCGTCTCTGGTGTGACCGATCAGAAGTTCGACGCGAGGTGCAGTTCTGCGTAGGGCGGCCTCGGGGTCACCGGACAGGGGCTCGAGGTGAGCAACCGGCCCGAACGGCATTCCGCCTGCAGCACCGAACCTGCGCACGGCCTTCGTCACGGCACGCTCTGCATCGAGGACATCCGTCGCGGGAGCGGTGGCCGGGTCGGTACGAAAGTGTGCTGCGAAAGCCTTTCGGGCCGTGTCGTACAGAGCCGAACGGCCCGAACGCAACCCGAGAGGCGCGCTCTGCACGATTGCCCTCGAGAACAACCCTGCAGCCGACTCGCACGCCATCAGCGCGAGGACGGCATCGCCGCCCGCAGACTGCCCGAACAACGTCACGTTGTGCGGGTCACCGCCGAATCGAGCGATGTTGGTCGACACCCAGCGCAGTGCTGCGATCTGATCCTGCATACCGATGTTGCTGTCCCCTGAGCCTTTCGGGGTCAGGTAACCGAATCCGCCGAGCCGGAAGGTGACACTGACCACCACGACACCCTCCCGAACGAGGTGGTCGGCGTCGAATCTCTCGGCTTCCCCGCCACCGGAGACGTAGCCACCGCCGTGCAGCCACACCATCACCGGAAGTCCTTCTGCCTCGGTGGGAGCGGTCACCGACAACACGAGGCAGTCCTCGCTCTGTTCGAGCCCGTCGACCATCGGGCCCGTGACATTGTCGAGCCGGGAGGGCAGTTGGATGCACACCGGGCCGCGTCGGGTGGCGTCGCGCGTCGTGCCCGGGGTGTCGACCGGTTCGGGCCTACGAAATCGCGTGGCGGTGGCGTAGGGAATTCCCCGAGCGTGGATGAGGCCGTCGGCGTCGACCGCTTCGAGGTCTCCGCTGGTGGTACCGGTGATCGTTCGTCGCCCCGCCCCGGCTGTCGTTTCGTCGTTCACGTGTGACCCCCCATCTGTTGAACACGCGCGAGCTTATCGTCTCCGGCCCGTCGTCGGATGAGGTCGCAACGGTGGGGTGCCGTCATAATCGGACCATGCGGTCCAAGCAGAAGATTCTCGACGCAACGCTCGGGCTCATTGCCGAGGGCGGATTCGAGGACGTCACGATAGCCGCGGCCGCGCGTGCTGCTGGGGTGACGCGGCAGACGGTGTATTCGATCTTCACCACCCGTGAGGACATGATCTCCGAGGCGATGGTGGGCCTGGTCGTCGATGTGTTGGGTGCCATCAGGGAGAAGGCCGATCAGGCCGAAACGCCTGCGGAGTTCGTTGTCGAGACAGTGGTCGCTGCGCGCCATCTCATACGGCGAGAACCGGTTCTGAACTCGTTGCTGCGCTCGGGTAACGCGAACCCACTGTTCGACGCGGACGTGATGGAACGTGCCGAACCGGTGGTACGTCAATTCCTCGACAGATACATCGAGCGAAATCCCGGCTTCGATTCCACACAGTTCCACAATATCGATGCCGTCCTCGTGCGGGTGGCGCTGTCGGTCATCCTGTTCGACGACCCGTCGATCCACGACGACGACGGGTTGCGTCGCTATCTCGAGCGCTGGTTGATTCCCGTCCTGCCGTTCTCGTAGTGTCCAAAACTTGACACTTGATCCCTCCTCTGTCTAGTTTTGCACGGCATGTGCGCGTGACACAGGTCTCGATGCACGCTGCCGCACACCATTGGGGGGTACGTGGGGAACTTGAATCGGCGGTCGTTTCTGGGCGCCACCGCGGTTGCAGGCCTCGCCGCAGTGTCGGGTACCGGCGTTGCCCGAGCAGCCACCGGTGCCAGAGCGCAGGTTCCGCTCACCCGCGAGGATCATCGCGTGATCGTCATCGGATCGGGTTTCGGTGGTGGCGTCGCGGCGCTCCGCCTGGCCGAGGCCGGCATTTCCGTCCTGGTGCTCGAGCGCGGAAAGCGTTGGATCACAGGGCCGAATGCAGATACTTTCCCCAACGCGACCGCGCCGGACAAGCGGATGCTGTGGTACGGCTCGAGTCCAAACCTGTTCGGTAGGCCGGTTCCGTTCGATCCGTACGTCGGCTTGCTCGAGGCGGTGCCCGGAGACAACATGACGGCGCTGTGCGCTGCCGGCGTGGGTGGCGGATCCCTGATTTACCAGGGAATGACGCTGCAGCCCTCGCAGGCGGTGTTCGAGGAGCACTTTCCGGCCGGACTGGATTGGTCTGTTCTGAACCGTGTGCACTATCCACGAGTGGCGCGAATGCTGCAGCTCGAGCAGGCTCCCGACGAGTTGATCGCCACGCCCAATTACCGAGCGGCGCGGGTGTTCGCAGACAGTGCGCGCCGGGCGGGGCTGCCGGTGTCGAAGATTCCGATGCCGATCGACTGGAATTACGCCCTCGACGAGACGCGGGGGGTCATGAAGCCGTCGTACACCGACGGCTCCGGTGCGTTCGGAGTCAACAACGGCGGCAAGCATTCTGTCGATGTCACCTACATCGCCGCAGCCGAGGCAACCGGGCTGGCCACCGTTGCGACCCAGCACAACGTCACGCACATCGAGCGTGCTGCCGACGGTCGCTGGACCGTCCACGTCGACCGAATCTACTCCGACGGAACGGTGTTGGAGAACAAGATTCTCACCGCAGGTGCACTGATCATGGCCGCCGGCAGTCTGAACACCACCAAGATGCTCGTTCGGGCGAGCGCCACCGGGGCCATTCCCGATCTGCCGGACGAACTCGGGCAGGGCTGGGGAACCAATGCCGATCGCATCTACGTGTGGTCGAGCATCGAGCAACAGTTCGGTACGCCGCAGGGTGGTCCGGTGGTGTTCGGCAGCTTGAACTGGGACGATCCGCGTACCGCTCACACGGTCATTCAGGCATCCATTCCGCCGTTGGGTGTCGATGCCCACAGCACGATGCTCGTCGGCTACGGAGTCAGTGACGGTCGCGGCCACTTCGCCTACGATTCCGCACGCGACCGAGCTCAGTTGTACTGGCCGGCCAACGGCGACTCCATCATTCAGAACGGCTCCATCGATCCGACGGTGCGTCGCATCGCCGGTTCGGGCAGCATCCTCACCGACACCAATGCGCTGTTTCCGTCCACCTGGCATGCGTTGGGTGGGGCGAACATGGGTCCGGTGTGCGATCTGGACGGCCGCGTACACGGCCAGCGCGGACTGTACGTGCTGGACGGCGCATTGATGCCCGGCAACACCGCGGCCTGCAATCCGTCGATGACCATCGCCGCGCTCGCCGAGCGGGCACTGGACAACATCGTTGCCGGCGACGTCGGCTCCGTTATCTGATTCCCTCCGCAGAAAGAGACCGATGCATCTGTATCGCACCATGATCGGAGCCACCGCAGCGCATGCCGATCCCGTCGACTAGGGCCGCGTCCACACCGCTGCGCTCGACGTTGTTGCGGTCGAGGCGGCGGGTGGAGGCGGTGATCGCCGGCGGTGGGCCGAGTATCGTCTTCCAACCGATCGTGCGTGCGTGCGACGGCGAGATCGAGGGATACGAGGCCCTGTCTCGCTTTCCGGCCGGCGGCGGTGCCACCGAAGCGTGGTTCGCCGACGCGGCGCAGTGCGGCCTCGGGCCTGCTCTGGACCGATCGGCCGCCGTCAAGGCCTTGGACGAAGCCACTCGTCTGCCGGTCGGACCTTTCGTTGCGGTGAACCTCAGCGCGGCAACGCTGTTGGCCGATGCTGCACTGGTGGAGTTGCTTCGCGACGTCGCGACACGTCGGCCACTGGTCGTCGAGATCACCGAGCATGCCGCCCTCGACGACGAGGACGCGGTGCTGGCCGTAGTGGGCGAACTCCGACGGGGCGGGGTCGCGATAGCGGTCGACGATGTGGGATCCGGGTACGCGGGAATGCGTCACCTCGTTCTGCTCGAACCGGAGATCGTCAAGCTCGACGCCTTCGTCGTCCGCGACATGAGGAACAACAGAGCGAAGTCGGCCCTGGCCGAACTGGTACTCGAGTTCGCACGAAAGACCGAGGCTCGGTGCGTGTTCGAGGGCATCGAGACCGACGACGATCTCGAGGCGGCCACGTCGATCGGGGCAGACTTGCTGCAGGGCTACCGATTGGGCCGCCCTGCAGCGGTGGATCTGCTGGTCTGAGGCGGTGTTCAGCGGCTGCGGGCCGAGAAGTTCTGTCGTTCCGGCGCCTCGCACCCGCGGGGTCGGGGCTCAGCAAGTTCTGCTCCACTCGACGCCCCGGGATCTACACGAGGTGTGACCGAAGCCTGAGGAGTAGGTCAGACCGCCAGCGGCACTACGGTTCCCGGCTCGACATCGTTGTAGCGCGCCGTGATCTTGTTCAGCTCCATCTGGTAGTAGAGGCTCTGCAGTCCGAAGACGAAGGTGAGCAGAAGCCCCACGATCGAGCTGCACGTCGGCTGGAGGCCGGCCGCGCGTTGGGCGTCGGCGATGCGGTTTCCGGTGTTGTAGTAGCTGATCAGTGGCGCGATGATGGTCCAGCTCAGGAGCAGGATCACCAGTAGCGGCCCGGCGACGGGTGCATTCACCTTGCGACGGTCGAAGTCCGCCATCTCACGGTGAATGAGGTAGTACCAGACGAGGTGGTAGATGCCCAAGGTGATGAGGGGCAACAGGATCCAGACGACAACGGGGTTGCGCCGCTTCATCGCGCTTCCCTGGGCAACGGGGTTGGTCATGATGCTCCCAGCACTCGTCGAGTGCAACCTTTGCGCACTCATGGACCCGGCGATTCTGCCACGGCGACCGGTGTTGTGTCCTGGATTGTTTGCTCCACTCGACGGCCCTGGTTGCGGGGATCCCGCAACCAGGGCTCCGGAGTGGAGCAAAATTCGCCCATCCGGGATTCGACTTGTCTAGCGCATACCGGACGAGAAGCTCTCCCGCTTCGAGGCCTCACGTGCCACCACGTCCTCGGCCGCGACGATGACGTCGTCCACATCGACGCTCTTGACCACGACCACCCCGTCTGCGTCGGCGACGATGACGTCACCGGGGCAGACGACGACACCTCCCAGTGCGACAGGCTCGTTCAGGCGACCCGGTCCATTCTTGTAGGGCCCGGCCGGTGTGACGCTTCGGGCGAAGACGGGTAGTCCCAGTTCGGCCAACGCGTCGGCGTCGCGAACGGCACCGTCGATGACGAAGCCCGCGATACCCAGTGATTTCGCACGGATACCGATCAGATCTCCGATGAGGGCGCGGGTGTCGTCACCCGAACCGTTGACGACGATGACGTCGCCGGGGCGGGCGTCGTCGAGAGCCTTGTGGATATAGAGGTTGTCGCCCGACCGGGTCCATACGGTGTAGGCGCGGCCGGTGACCGCTGCGCCTGCCCAGATGGGGCGGAGCCCGGCGATGATGCCGAAGCGTTCCTGGGCGTCGCCGACGTTGGCGGCGGGCACACGAGAGAAGCGTTCGATCATATCGTCGGATACGGCAGTGGTGGAATAGGTTTCGGTACTCATAAGATCAATGCCTTTCTGGAGACTTATTGCTGGTCGGCGAGCAGTTCGGCGATGATCGGCTCGATCTCGGTTTCCCGCTGTTCCCACAGGGTCGCGACGTCGGCCCCGGAGACCCAATCGGGTTGTGTCGCTGCGCCGGTGAGCTTCTCGGCAACGGTCGGGTCGGCCAGTGCGGTCTCGAGGGCATTCTGCAGCGTGGTCATCGTCGCGTCTGGGGTACCTGCGGGGGCGCTGATGGCGAAGTTGTTGGTCATGAACGGGGCGTCGTATCCCTCGCTCGCCAGCGTCGGTACGTCGGGGATGAGCTTGTTTCGCTCCTCGGTGAGTACCGAGAGGATGTTCACCTCACCCGAGGCGAACTGGCCGTAGAAGCTGGATACTCCGCCGAGCGCGAAATCGGTTTCGCCGGAGACCAGTGCCGAGATCTTGTCCGCACCACTGTTGTAGTGAACGATGTTGAAGTCCAGGCCCAGAGTGTCTTCGAGGGTGCGCAGGTTGACGTGGTCGTCGCCCGCGCGGGAGTCGGTGCCCACCGTGATGGTGCCCGGGTTGGCCTTCACCGCATCGAACAGTTCGCCGATGTCCGCGTAGGGGCTGGACTTGTTGACCCCGATCACGATGTCGTTCGACGCGAACGAGCCGATGGGCGAGAAGCTTTCGCGATCGAACCCGGCCTTCTTGCTCGGGTCCAGGTATCGCCCGAGGATCGACGGGATGTTTGTGAAGCCGATGGTCTCGCCGTCCGGTTTCGCGTTGGCCAGGTAGTTCAGGCCGACGACCTGGCTGCCGCCCTCCTTGTTGACGACTTTCACCGGCACGCCCAGTTCGGCCTCCATGGCCGGTGCCATGATGCGGGCCAGGATGTCATTGCCTGCGCCTGCGGCGGACGGGACGACCCATTCGACCGTGGCACCGTCGCGTGGGAACGGTGCCCCCGAATCGGTTGTACTCGAGCTGCATCCGGCAATCAGCGCGGCGGTGGAGATGGCCGCGACGAGGATGGGCAGTGTTCTCATGAGACGGACTCCTTGATGGGGTGGTTCGCGGTGGCGCGGCGGGAGAGGATGCGAGCCAGGACGGGGCGCAGCATTCCGAACAGAACGGCTGCGATGAAGACGAGCAGAAGAACCTTGTTGATGGGGCCTTCGACGAAAACGCCGTAGTCACCGCGGGCCAGTGACAGTGAGCGTTGGAAGTTCTCTTCCAGCAGTGGTCCGAGGATCAACGCCAGGACGAGAGGAGTGAGCGGAATCTTGGTGAGGTGGAACAGGTATCCGATGACGCCTGCGCCGAGCATGATGAAGATGTCGAAGACGCTGCCGTTGATGCTGTAGACGCCCAGGAACATGAAGGCCAGGATCATCGCCATCAGGTAGTGGAAAGGGATCTTCAGTACCGCGATCCACAGGCGCACCAGTGGCACGTTGAGGATCAGCAGAATGATGTTGCCGACGAGGAAGCTGGCGATGATGGTCCAGGCGACCTCGGGGTTGTCGCGGAACAACAGTGGGCCGGGGATCAGTCCGTTGATGGTGAAGGCGCTGGCCATGATTGCGACCGTGGCGGAAGTGGGGATACCGAGCGTGAACAGTGGAATCATCGACGACAGTGCGAGTGCGTTGTTGGCCGATTCCGGTCCGGCGACACCCTCCACGGCTCCCTTACCGAATTGTCCCGGCCGCTTGGTGAGCTTCTTCTCCATCGCGTAGGACGCGAGTGAGGTTGCGGCACCGGGGGATCCGGGCAACAGTCCCATGAAGAAGCCGATGATCGAGCCTCGCATCGTCGGCCCCGCTGACCTGCTGAGGTCCGTCTTGGTGGGCAGCAGCTTGCCGACGGCGAGTGGTCGTCGGCCGGCACCGCCCGCCGAGCGGGCTTGGATGAGGATTTCGGTGAGGCCGAAGCAGCCCATCACGACGGCCACGAGTGCTACGCCGTCGAACAGTTCCGGCATGCCGAACGTGAATCGCTGGATGCCTTGGCCGGAGTCGATGCCCACCGACGCGATGGCCAGTCCGAGTCCGACGCTGATCAGGGCCTTCGCGGGGTTGTTGCCCGAGAAGCTGGTGATCAGGGCCATGCCGAGCAGGGCGACGAGAAACAGTTCGGGTGCACCGAATTCGAGTGCGAATCGGCTGAACGGTGCGACGACGACGAATCCGACGACGCCGACGAGTCCGCCGACGAACGAGGCGAGGGCGGCGACCACGAGGGCAGGGCCACCGCGTCCGCTCTTGGCCATCTCGTAGCCGTCGAGGGTGGTCGCGATGGACGAGGCCTCACCGGGAATGCGCAGCAGCACAGCGGTGACGGTGCCACCGAACGCTGCGCCGTACAGGATGGCGGCGAGCATGATCAGAGCTGTGGTGGCGTCGAGCCCGAAGGTGATCGGGATCAGCAGTGACACCGCGGCGGCTGGGCCGAAGCCGGGCAGCACACCGACGAGCATGCCCAGCACGCAACCGAGAAGTGCGAACAGCAGATGCGTCGGAGTGAGGACGTTGACGAAGCCTGCCATCAGATCAGGAAAACCCATGGCTCACATCCCCCAATCGGCGAGGAACGGAATGGAGGAGGCAGGCAGGGCCGTACCGAGCCAGACGTCGAACACCAGTCGGGTGGCCAACGTGGTGGCCACTGCGACGCCGATGGCGACCACTGGGGTGCGCTTGCCCACGAACATCAGGACGACGGCGAGCATCAGTGCCATGGACAGGGTGTAACCGAGGGTGGGTAGGACCAGCGCCGCTCCGGCGATCGCTGCGACCACGACTCCGATTCTGATCCAGCCCGCGCGGTCGGGAAGCTCGGTCTCGTCGGCGTCCTCCTCGTTGTCGCTGGAGAGGAAGGCGACGGCTGCCGAGGTTGCGGGTTCGAGCTCCAGCTCCGGCTCGATGGCCGTAGTCCGCGGTGCTCGGACGAGCTGTATCGCCCACATCGCGCCGCCGAGGATCATGCCGAGTCCGCCGACCAGCGGCAGGAACCCCGCGCCGACGCCGGGGTCGGCAGCGACGCCGTAGCCGGTTGCCATGGTGACCGTCGCCAAGCCGACGACCAGTGTCGCGCCGAGCACGATCCATTCGATCGTGTGTTGTGTGCCGAGCAGTGTCTTCACGGCCGGCCGCCTTTCTGACGATAAGTTCGGATGTGGCCTGGAGGGTCGGCCGGATTGCTGTGCTGTGGATCACTTGCAATCTTGCACAGGTTTACAGGATTGTGGTTGAGTGTGTCAACAGACACAGTGGAAAGTGGAGGGTATGAGCTTCCGAACAGTGGTTGCCAGCAGCGGAAAGTCGCTCAGTGCGTCCGAAAAACGCGTCGTCGCGGTGCTTCTCGGCGAGCCCGATCCGTCGACTCTGCGTGCGGCTCCGGTTGCGGCCCGCGCGCAGACACATGAGTCGACCGTCGTGCGGTTGGCGCAGAAGCTCGGCTACAGCGGGTTTCCGGACCTGCGCGCCGATCTCGAACGCGACAACCCCGTACCCATCGCCTCGTCTGCTCTGATGCGCAGCGATACCGGTCACGAGCTGGCCGTCTTCGCCCGTGACGAGGCGCGTGCACTGGAGCGATTGTCGAGCTTCATTCCGCAGGAGCAGCTGGTGGACGTAGCGACCTCCATTCATCGGTCGCGGGTGGTGTACCTGTTCTCCAAGGCCGACGAGCGTCCTGCCCTTGACATGCTCGCACGCCGTCTCCGCAGACTCGGCCTGGTCGTCGTCGAGCTCGGTCTCGGGGGAAAGGACCTCGCCGAGCGGTTCGTCAGCTTCACCGAGGACTCCATCCTCATCGCATTCGCACTGCGCGAGGCACCGTCTCAGCTGCCTGCTCTGGTTCGTGAGGCGGAGCGACGGGGCGGTACGTCGATCCTCATCAGCGATGCGCCCGGATATCACTTCAGGCCCGCGCCGACGCATCTCCTCGTCGCGCAACGAGGCGACGATTCCGAATACAACACTCTCATCATTCCCATCGCGATTGCGTATGCCTTGCAGCTGGCGATCTTCCACCTCGATCCCGATCGGTACGGTGCCGTGCGCGACGACATCAACGATGTGTCGCGGCTCGTGGGGGGAACCGACGAAATACCCTTGCGCTGATGGCCTCTCGCGACTCGATTGCTCTGACCGTACAGGCGACGACGGCGCAGGCCGGATGGGTCGGTGTCCGGTTGATGATCGGCTATCGGGCGATCGCCGAGGGTGCCGACACTCGAACGCTGGCGGTGATCGCGGCACTGTTCGCTGCGCCCGCAGTATTGGCGGCTCTGCCGATCGGGCGCATCGCCGACAGGTTCGGCGGGCCGGTGGTGATCGTATCGGGAATTGTATTGTGCTCGATCGCAACCGGTGTACTCGTTGCGTTTTCGGCAATGTGGGCATTGCTCGCGTGTACGGCTGCGTTCGGTCTTGGCAATCTGCTCATCATGATCGGACAGCAGGCGTTCGTCGCGCACGTGCACGTCGACGGCAAGAACGAAAGTGCCTTCGGTGCACTGACTGCCGCGGCCTCGATGGGCCAGCTGGTGGGGCCGCTCGCTGTGACGGCCATTGCGTCGAGGTTCGGCGGTGCGAGCGTCGAGAGCCCCAATACGACGGCAGGCATCCTCACTGCCGGTGCCTTCACCGCGGTAGCGCTGCCCACCGCATTGTTCTTGATGCTCGGCCGCAACCACATTCGGGCGCAGAAGCCCGCGGAGGGGGAGGCGTCGGGGCTCAAATTGCTGAAGCTGCCGGGCATGTGGCAATCGTTGACGGTCAGCGGCGCAGTGCTGGTGACCGTCGATCTGCTGTACGCGTTCGTTCCTGCGTGGGCCGTCGAGCGTGGAGTATCGGTGACGACGGTGGGGTGGTTGCTGGCGTTGCGTGCCGGAGTATCGGTGGTGAGCCGCGTCGGTCTCGGACGGCTGGACGCGAAGTTCGGTCGCACTGTGTTGCTCAATGTTTCGCTCGCGGCCGGCGCTGTGGCTCTCGCGGTACTGCCGTTCGTGCAGGCCGTGGGTGCCATCGGCGTCATGATCGCGCTCGGAATCGCGCTCGGTATTCCGCAGCCTCTGACGATGTCGTGGGTGGTGTCGATCGTGCCGAAATCCACGCAGGGGGAGGCGCTGGGATTGCGTATGTCGGCCAACAGATCTGCGCAGATCCTCATTCCGCTGACTGTCGGCGCCATCGCCGGGCCGTTCGGGGTGACGGGCATTCTGCTGGGCAATGCGCTCGTGCTCGGGGGATCGATCGTTGCAGCCTCGCACCCGAGGAGTCGGCCGTGACTCAACCGGCGCGGGTCAGCATCTTCACGTGCGGGATTCCCGCTTCCAGGTACGACTCTCCCACTCGAACGAATCCGAAGCGCCCGTACCACTTTTCGAGGTGCGCTTGCGCGGAGATTTCGACCACCCCGGGGTATGCCTTCAGTGCCGCCTCGACGAGTTCACCGGCATAGCCGCGTCCACGACCCTCGACCGCGGTCGCGACCCGGCCTATGTGGACGGTGTCGTCGACGAGGACGCGGAGGGTGGCCAGCACGTCGCCGCGTTCGTCCTGTATCCAGAACAACTCCGTCGTAGCGAGTAGGTCCGCGCCGTCGAGTTCGACCTCGTCCACGATTTTCTGCTCGTGCACGAACACTTCGACCCGAAGCGCCATGATGCGGTAGAGGGTGCTCGGGTCTACGCGCGTAAGCGGAGCATGGTGGAGATTCGGCACGGAGGTCCACTTTCATCTGGGGAGCCGCGTGGTCCCGGCGGTTGACGTCTTGTGCGACGGGACAATTCTCGCGCGAGGGTCGGATCGGCTACGACCCGGGACTGTATTTCGTAGCTTCGCCAGATCACACTTGCCGGGGCGCTTGTCGATCGACGTCGTAGCGGTGAGTTCGGCGAAAGTCAGGTTGCAGTGCTGAGACGATGGAAGCAATGATTGCTCCGGGAAGAGCGCCGACAAGCAACAGAACCCAGAACCCCGTCCAGTTCAGCAAGCCGTAGACGGCAAAGACTGCCAACGCGATGGTTGCCAGCCACGACGCACGCTTGTTCAAGACGGTGCCCGCAACGATGAACGGGGCAGCGAGCAGAACCGCGAGCAACACGAGCGGCACCGCACCGACAGCAGTGAAAAGTGAGTCAGTACAGGAAATTTCAGCTCGAGCCATGTCCACGCCGGGCTCACCGATCTTCCCACACGACATCGACACACCTGCGACAGGTGAGAGGCCCGAGGAGACGGCATGAGCCACCGCCAGCGCGGCGAGTAGGAACCATACCCCGCGAAACATCATCCGAGATCTCACCGACCGAGCATATGGGAAGCCAGGCGACAGCGGACCTGCAGTCCTCGACGATGGACGACGTCGATCAGCTCCAGGCCGGTCGACGTGCTTCGTCGACCGCCGGCTTCAGGCGTTCACGGGTACCGTGCTCGACCATCGGTCCGAGGGTCGAACTGCGGGTTCGTGTCGTCCACGCGTGTGTTCATCCCGCCGACTGCGATCGAGGCGGGATCAGGAGGTGAACCCTCTCGACGAGGCTCAGCGCAGTATCGGCATCCACGCCCTCGAATACCGCCGTATGTACACCGCGCATTGCACCGGTGAGTATGCGTGCTGCAGCGACTACGTCTGTGCCGCTGTCGATTTGGCCTGCGCTTGCGGCCGCCCGAAGCAGTTGGGCTATCGCGTCGACGAAACTGTCGTGCCAGCGTTCTGCCGAGCCCTCGGATCTCGGTACACCTAGATTGCGGAACAGTACGTGGGTGCGCGGGGTGTCGTAGATGCTTGCTGCCGCGATGCGAAGAAATGTCTGTAGCTGTTCGAGTGGACTGTCCGGCCAGGTGGCGGCTGTCGATTTCTCGTGGATGCGGTCTATGAGCACGGTGGCGGCGTCGTCGACGGCGGCCTGGAAGAGTTCGCGTTTGGTGGGGAAGTGGTGGAACGCAGTTCTCGAAGCGAGACCGCATCGGAGAGCGACGCTTTCGATCGTGATGTCGGCGTAGTCGGCGTGCCGCAGCAGTTCCTGGGTGGCCTCGATCAGTCGGGCCGTTGCGGGCCCGGGTTCGTCGGTGACCGAAGATCCGGCCCATCGGTAGAGCGTCGTGGTGTGGATGCCCAGTGAGGTCGCCACGGTCGCCGGACTCTCGGAACCGCCGAAAGCACGTGCGACCGCTTCCTGCCGATCGGCGAGTGTGAATCTGGAGACCCTGGCCATGTTGGTGACACTACATTCCTCGTCAGGTGCCGCGTTCGGCTCGAACCTAGTGGAGCATCCGTGCGAGGGTGGGCAGTAGAACTCGGGCGGGAACGAGACCTGCCGCAACGGCCTGAACGGTGTTTCGCCGGCCCGAGATCACCTGCGGGCGAGACCGTCTGGCGTCGAGTGTGCGCATCGCAGTGGCGACAACCTCGGTCGGTGTTTGGTAGCTGCCGGCCGCTGCGGCGGTGTCTCCGATGACGTCGAAGAATTCGGTACGCGTCGGGCCGGGATTGAGCGCGAACACTCTGACTCCGTGCTGTGCCGATTCGTACCACAGGGACTGGCTGAAGCTGAGCACGAAGGCTTTGGCGGCCGCGTACACCGCCAGTGACGGGACGGGCTGGAACGCAGTGGTGCTGGCGACGTTGACGATGGTGCCGCTCCTGCGGTCGATCATGTCGGGGAGGAAGGCCGAGCAGATGTCCACGACAGCGCGGATGTCGACGGCGATGAGGCGCTCGAAGTCGTCGGCATCGCCGTCTGCGAACGGTCCCTGTACGGCGAACCCTGCGTTGTTGACGACGAGATCGATACGCTCGGGTACGACCTCGCGCAGTCGACGTCCGCTCGCGTCCTGCGAGAGGTCCCACGCCACTGTGCGGCAATGGATTCCATGGATTTGCTCGAGCTCCTCCGCCAACGTGGTCAGGCGGTCTTCGCGTCGTGCGACGAGTACGAGATCGGAGCCTCGGGCGGCCAGCGCTCGGGCGAACTCGGCACCGATGCCGGAACTCGCACCGGTGATCAAGGAGCGGCCGGGCCGGTAGCGAGAACCTAAGAAGTTCATCGGTCTGATCCGGCGGGCATGCGCCCGAGCTCAGCCGCCGAGCGCCGTGCGAACTCCTCGTACGACGTCGGTGTGCGCCCGAGCAGAGTCGGAAGAACCGTCAGGTCTCCGGCCGGTAGGCCGTGGCCGTCGTAGTGGGTCATCATCGTGCGGTACGCATCTCGTGCATCGGCGGGCCAATTCTTCATGTCACGAGGGTTCGACGCGGCCTTGGCACCACGAACGAGGTGGCCGATGGAGCTCAGTTTCGTCGATTGCACTGCATGCCCGACGACCGAGGCGAGTGCAGGCAGCACGTTCAGCGAGTTCGTCAACGACGACGGCGGGATCCGAATGGCGGTGACCCGGTGGCCGAGTACCTCGGACCAGATCTGCGCCATCTCGTGTCGTGTCAGTTCCACGGTGGACAGGTCGTAGACCCGCCCGGTGTGCGGCGATGGGTCGATGAGGACGTTGGCGGCTGCTTCGGCGACGTCGGCTACATCGACAACGCCCATGACGCTGTCCGGCGAAACCGGGTAGGGCATGACTCCGGCCTGCAGGAATTCCCACACTTCCAGGTAGTTCTGCATGTAGTGCGACGGTCGGAGCACCGTAGTGGGGATGCCGCTGCTGCGCAGCATTCGTTCGGCGATGTCCTTCTGATGATGGTGCGTCAGCTGATGCAGGTCCGGATGAATCACGGAGTGAAAAACGATGTGTTGCAACCCGTTTGCCGGTCCCAATTCGATCAGGTGATCGATGATGGGTTTTTCGTCGATGATCTGGGTCGGTGCCGCGTGGTACAGGACGTCAGCCCCGGCCAGGGCGGTGTTCAGTGTGTCTTCCGATCTGAGGTCACCGACGACGACCTCGACGGCCCCGTCCCTGCGGGTGGTCTCGGCTTGCGCCGCGTTCTTGACCACCGCCCGAACCGGCACTTCCTGCCTGGCGAGCTGTCGAACGAGCAAGCGGCCGACGCCACCCGCGGCGCTGGTCACGGTAATCATGGGGCCTCCTCGACGGTGAGCTCGGCGGATGCAAAGCGTTGTTGCGAATATTGCATAGCGAATGCACATAACGCAAGGGCTCGAGTTCGGGGTGCCGTAGATGCACACAGGGGTCAGCGCCGACAGGGCCGGAGAGTGGAGCAGGAGTCGCCGGGGTTGCGCTACGAGAAAGACGCCAGGAGGGCGGCCGATGCCTGAAGCGGCGCATAGCCGTCCGGAATGACACGGTGGCATCCGTCGAGCTCGATGGTCAGTTGTCGCCGAGAGTACGTGTCATCGGAGAACTGAGCTGTCACCACTGTGGAAGCGGATGACGGGCAGTCGGGTGCGAATGAAAGCGAATCGAATTGGACCGGCATATCGCTCGAGGTGGTGCCGTCGAATGTCGTCGAGTCGAATCGACAGAACGTGGTTCCCGTCGACAGCCCGGTCGGCCTACCGATCCCAGCATTCGGCGGCCGGTACACCGCTGAGCACGAGTACATGTCTTCGATCTGTTGATCCGCCAACACGATTCGATGCTCGGTCGTGGAGGCCTGGGTCAGCGTCATGATTTCGGCGAGGCCACCTGGCTTCGGCAATCCGCATGAGTCCACGGGAAAGCCGGCACGAACCGCGCGGCCGTGATCGTCGAGCAGCCAGAATCGTTCCAGATCTGCGAGGAGATAGGTGGACGTGTCGCAACTGCTCTCGAACCACGCTGGGTGCTCCGAATGTCGATTGAGAAGCTCGATCGATCGGGAGAAGTCGCCTTCCCAGCGACGTTCGAGGTACCCGACGGACCGGTCTGCAGCTACCGTCTCGCTCAGGTGTGGGCTGCACGTTATCGCAGCGGTCGGAACGAAGTCGTCCGGAACCCTGGCCAGCGGGTCGGCAGATCTCTGACCGATCGGGTAGGGAACGGGGCACTCGAGTGAGTCGGCTGCAACGATGGCGGCGACCGGCCGATCGGGGGTGGTGATGTTCCACCATGCCGCGCCGAGGATCACGACAACGATCAGCGCGAGCCACTTGCGGAGCATTCGCCCACGGTAGTCGCTCGGATGTCGCAGCAGAACGTTGCAATCGGGTGCAGCTGACCGCGCTCACCGCGGTCAGCTGCACCCGACTTCTTCACTTCGGAGTCGTTGTTGCGGACTCCACCGCGCGGTCGGCCTGCTTCGGTTCGATCGAACGCCGAGACCAGTAGCTGGCGAGCAGTGAGCCCGAGACGTTGTGCCACACCGAGAAGATGGCCGCGGGCAAAGCCGCTGCGGGGCTGAAATGGACCGACGCGAGTGCAGCGGCCAGGCCGGAATTTTGCATTCCCACCTCGATGCTGATGGCGCGTCGGCTGGCGACGTCGAGTCCGCACGCCTTGCCGATTCCGTAGCCCACGGCGAGTCCGAGCGAATTGTGCAGTATCACGGCCACGACGATGAGTGCACCGATGGACAGCAAGGTCGATGCGCTGGCGGCCACGACGAGAACGACGACGGCGGTGATTCCGGCGACGGAAACGAGCGGCAGACCGTCGAGCATGCGGTTGATGATCTTCGGGAAGAGCAGGCGCAGAACAACTCCCAGTACGACGGGTACCAGCACGATCTGCAGGATCGAGACGAACAGTCCACCGGCGTCGACCGGGAGGTATTCACCGGCGAGCCAGAGCACCAACAGCGGCGTGAGAATCGGGGCGAGCAAGGTGGACACCGACGTCATAGCCACCGCCAGTTCGGTGTCGCCCTTGGCCAGATAGACCATCACATTGGACGCGGTACCGCCCGGTGCGGAGCCGACCAACACCATTCCGGCAGTGAGCGCAGCGGAGAGGCCGAGCACGTTGGCGATACCCAGTCCGAGTAGAGGCATCGCGATGAACTGCGCGGCAACACCGAGCAGCAGTGCCCATGGTCGACGGGCCACCACGGCGAAGTCGGAGAGCTGCAACGTCATTCCCATACCGAGCATGATGATCGACAGCAGCCACGGAACGGCCGGTGTGCCGCCGCTGAACGTGTCGGGAGTGATCAGGGCCAGCGCTCCCGCCGCCACGACGATCAGGGCGAACCACTTGCCGGTGAATTCGCTGACGGTCTTCAGCTCGGGCATGTGGAGACTCCAAAGGTGGTTGGGCACGGCGTCGCGTAGTCTAGCCCTTTCGCTGAGCTCACTGTTTCGGGTTGTGTTCCTCCCGCAGCTTGCGGCCCTGCTCGACGGCCTGTGCATCCTTCTCGTCGTTCTTGTTCGACACGCGGGTGTCCCGGGGCGGCAATTGCAGGCGCTTCTCGGCGACGATGCCCGCCTGGAGTTGACGGCCACGTTCGAGTTCGGAGTCCAGCTCGGCTCCGAACAGCAAGGCCAAGTTGGTGATCCAAAGCCACAGCAGGAACACGATGGCTCCGGCGAGTGAGCCGTAGGTCTTGTTGTAGCTGGAGAAGTTCGCGACGTAGAAGCCGAATGCGACGGTGGCGAGAATCCACACGATGATGCCGACGGCGGCACCGGAACTGATCCATTTGAACTTGGGCTGCTGCACATTCGGTGTTGCGTAGTACAGAATCGCGACCGCGAGCACTACAACGATCAGCACCAGCGGCCAGCGCGCGATGTTCCAGACCGTCAATGCGGTGTCACCGAGGCCGACGGCGTCGCCCACAGCCTTCGCTACGGGTCCGCTGATCGCCAGCATGACGGCGGCGAGCGCGATGAGTACGAGAGCGACGAGCGTGACCAGAAGCATCACCGGACGTAGCTTCCAGATGGGCCTACCCTCGTCCACCTCGTACATGCGGTTCATCGCGCGACCGAATGCGCCGACGTAGCCGGACGCAGACCACAGCGCTCCGGCGATACCGATGATCAACGCGAAGCCCGCGGTAGGTGCCTGGACCAGCTGTTCGATCGGCTCGCGCAGGGAATCGACCGCCGATTGGGGTCCGAGATCGCCGACGATCTGCAGTACCCCGTCGACAGTGGCCTGCCCTTGACCGAACACGCCCAGCAACGACACAATGGCCAGAATTGCGGGGAAGAGCGACAGTACGGCGTAGTAGGTGAGTGCGGCTGCGAGGTCGGTGCACTGATCCCGAGAGAACTCACGGACGGTCTTCCTCAGTACGTAGATCCACGACGGCTTGGTCAGATCAGCAGGTGAATCCGCCTTACGGGGATCGTCGGGATCTGCCTCGGTGGGCGCGGGATCGGTAGCGTGTTCGGCCATCAAGGGCGCATACCCGGGCAATTCCGATGAAAACAAAAGTGTTTGGCGGGTCGGCCGTCAACGCACTTTTCGGCCCTGTGCCAGGTGTAGATTCGCGCCATGGCATGCCGAATCAGTGAACTTGTGCTCGATTGTCGCGATCCCGAGGCCTTGGCCACCTTCTGGTGTGAGGTGTTGGACTTCTTCGTATTGGACAGGGAGGACGACGGTTCCGTGGAGATCGGTGCGCGCGACGGGTTCGGAGGGTCGCAGCCGACCATTATCTTCAGTCGCAACGAGAACCCCGAAAAGGCGAAGCCTCGCTTGCACATCGACGTGAGCGCAACCGATCGGGATCAGGACGCCGAACTCGAGCGACTTCTTACCCTCGGCGCACGACGAGTGGAGATCGGTCAGACCGGCCGGGAGTCGTGGCACGTGCTCGCCGATCCTGAAGGTAACGAATTCTGTTTGCTGCGAACACGACTCAGCCCTGTGTGAAACCTCAGGGAAGGCAGAGGGATCCGATATCGGCCACCACGGTGTTGTCGTGCGGATCTATCCATCGCGGGCCGTTCGAGTCGGCGCATGGCTTCATCAAGTGCTTGCCGTGGCTCGGCCACTGCACGAATTCGTATCCGGCCAACTCCGTTTGTACTGTCTCGGCCACCCACACGGCCGCGTCGTGGTATGTCGAATCCATCGACATACCGTCGCCTCGGCCGAAACCACCGATGCCCTTGGACCCGGCCCACCCGATGATCACGCAGTATTGGGGGGTGATCTCGAACTCCCAGACGAGTGGGCGCAGGTTGACTTCACGCCCGAATCGAAGGCACTCGAGGTCACGTGCAACGGCGTCGAGTGCACGTGTCCACGCAACGGGTGGCTCGAACGCGGGATTGCCCTCAGGGCCAATTGTTCCCGCGTACAAGGGTAGTCGCCACACCAAGCTGTCGCTCCGCATGTAGTCCCATCCCGGATACACCTTGTTCCTCCTTTCCCGCCGGCCCGTCACGTCGACGGGTCCATCGACTCGGACAATTCCAGCAGGTGCGCGCGAGTCAGGGTGTGAGCCCGGTGCGCATCGTGTGCCGCGATTGCCTCGACGACGTCGGTGTGCGTGTCGTGGTCTGCATCGTCGCCGAACGATCCCGCGATCCGCAACATATCGATCATGGCTTCGCGGAGACGTGGTGCCATGGAGTCGAAGAGTCCGAGCAGAATTTCATTGTGCGATGCGACCACGATGGAGCGGTGAAAAGCCATGTCCGCGTTCACCAAATCGACTGCGTCGCCGCGAGCGGTGTTTCGCATGTCGAGTGAGCTGCGCATGGTGTCGAGATCGGTGGGTGTGCGCCTGGTTGCTGCGAGAACGGCGGCCTCACCTTCGATCGCGAGGCGGGCTTCGAGGACTGCTGTGATGTGAACGCGCTGCAGAACCCGGTCCCATTCCGTACGTGCCTCGTCGAGTGCTTCGACGAACACTCCTGAGCCCTGTCGGGTGAGGAGAATTCCGCGCCCCGCCAGTTGCCTGATGGCCTCGCGCATCGTCGATCGACCGACGTCGAACATGGGGGCAAGGGTGGTTTCACCTGGCAGTTTGGTGCCGATCGGCCACTCGCCGGACTGAATTCGGGCAAGCAGCAGTTCGGCTGCCTGATCGGCCAAGGATGTTCGGCGTATCGCGGTCACACCGGAACACTACTCCTCAGCTTGTCTGAGGAGTAGTGCTACATTGCTCGCATGCGCACATTCACGGGCCTTCTCCTTATCGGCCACGACGGGGCATAGCCAGGACCGGCGACCCCGTCGTGGAGCCCGATGTCTGCCGGTTCGCCTCACCGTCCGATCAGAACAGGTACCTCCACCATGTCTGCTTTTCCCACCATGTCCACTCCCGCCGGTCCCGTTCCCTCCGACGCACCCACCTGGAATCGGCAGCGGCACTCCCAGATGCCCTCGCATCGTTACCGTGACGTCTACTCCAAAGTCGACATTCCGCTGACGGAACGTCGCTGGCCGGACCGACGGCTGACCGAGGCACCGCTCTGGGTACCTGTCGATCTCCGCGACGGCAATCAAGCGCTGCCCGAGCCGATGGATCCTGCCCGCAAGAAGCAGTTCTTCGAGTTGATGGTTGCCATGGGCTACAAGGAAATCGAAGTCGGCTACCCGTCGGCATCGCAGACCGATTTCGATTTCGTGCGTCTGCTGGCCTGCACCGACCTAGCACCGGACGACGTCACCGTGGTGGTCTTCACCCCGGCTCGACGAGACCTGATCGAACGAACAGTGGAGTCGGTTCGCGGCATCGCCAACGACGTCGTGATCCACATGTACACCGCCACTGCTCCGACGTGGCGTGAGGTGGTACTCGGCCGCGAGGCCAACGAGCTTCGCTCACTGATACTTTCGGGCGCGGCCGATGTTCTCGAACTTGCCGGCGGCCTGCGCAACGTGAGGTTCGAGTTCTCACCCGAGGTCTTCAATCTCACCGAACCCGACTATGTCCTCGACGTCTGCGATGCCGTCACGACTCTGTGGGACGCGACGCAGCAGCGGCCGGTCATCCTGAATCTGCCTGCCACCGTGGAAGTGGCGACACCGAATGTCTATGCAGACCAGATCGAGTACATGAACGACAACCTTGCGCGGCGAGACAGCGTGATCCTCTCGGTGCATCCGCACAACGACCGCGGCACGGGAATTGCCTGTGCGGAGCTGGCAGTCCTGGCCGGTGCGCAACGGGTGGAGGGTTGTGTGTTCGGCAACGGTGAACGCACCGGAAACGTCGATATTGCCACTCTCGCACTCAATTTGCATGCGCAGGGTATCGACCCCATGATCGATTTCTCCGACATCGACCAGATTCGCCGCACCGTCGAATACTGCAACCAGCTCGAGATCCATCCTCGACATCCCTACGTCGGCGATCTGGTGCACACCGCCTTCAGCGGCACGCACCAGGACGCCATCAAGAAGGGTTTCGCCGAGCACCGCACACGGGCCTCGAGCGAAGGTCGCTCCGAGGGCGAGATCGAATGGCGGGTGCCGTATCTGCCGATCGACCCCAACGACATCGGTCGCTCGTACGACGCTGTCATTCGAGTGAACTCGCAATCCGGCAAGGGCGGAATCGCCTATCTTCTCGAAACCGGCTACGGCATCGAACTCCCGCGTCGCCTTCAGATCGACCTCGCCCGGCATGTGCAGGCCCGCACCGATTCGATCGGTACCGAGTTGTCGGCGGAGCAACTCTGGGACATTTTCCGCGAGGAGTACATCGATATCGACGACGCCGATGTGTCGTTGGTCGGCTTCGACTCTCACGATGACAACGGTTTTGCCGACACCTGCGTCACCCTGAAGATCGACGGCACGTCCTTCAGCACGTCACACGGGGGAGTGGGCCCGGTCGAGGCACTCGTCGAAGCGTTGGCCGCTCACGGCCGTCACGTGGAAATTCTCGGACTGACCCAGACCAGTGTGCGGGCCGGAAACGACAGTGATGCCGTCACGATGCTCGAATATCGCACTGCCGCAGGCTCCGAGTGGGCGGCAGGGATCGATCGCTCCGTCCTGACGGCCACCCTCGACGCGGTTGTTCGAGCCGCCAATACGGTGACCTAGCGAGACGGCCACTCGCCGCCGTTGACGGCAAATGTCTGGGCGGTGATCTGACGGGCGCGATCGGACGCCAGGAATTGCACCATCTCGGCTATGTCTTGCGGTGTCCCGGCGCGTCTGGTCATGGCAGACGCAGCCATACCGTCCTTCGCGTCGTCGGTGAGCACGTCTCTGAAGAACTCGGTGTCGGCAATGTAACCGGGCGCAACAACATTCGCGGTGATGGATCGGGGACCGAGTTGCCGTGCGAGGTCGATGTTCCACGACGCGATGGCGGCTTTGGCTGCTCCGTACGAACCCGATCCTTTGTCTGCGGCGATCGAGCCGATAGTGATCACCGTACCTCCGCCGTTCATTCGGGGAAGGAGGCTGGTGGTCATCAGAACGGTAGTGAGCACGTTGGACTCGAAGTTCGCGCGCCAGGAATCGGCAACGTCGCCCAGGCCGTTCGGCGATGTGCGGTCGAAATCGGTATTGCCGCCGGCATTGTTGACCACTACGTCGACCGGCCCGATCTCTGCTGCGAACGCCGTCACGGCGTCTGCATCCGTTGCGTCGAAGTGGGCCACTTCGACGTTGCCGGCAATGTCTGCGGCGGCGCGATCGAGAGCCGATTGCCGCCGGCCTGTAATGATTACGCGCGCACCATCTTCTGCGAAGCGGGTTGCTATCGCGTGTCCGATGCCGGTGCCGCCTCCGGTTACCACGACTGTTCGTGTCACTTCGGTCTCCTCGACGTTGTAGTCTTGTTTAGACCTAAACAAGACTACATGCCGTGACAGCCGGGAGCGACGAATGCCCGATCTCGACCCGAACGACCCCATCGACGCAATTGCGATCGCGTGGACCAGAGAGCGCCCGGATACTCCGGTCGACTCGATTCCGATCGTCACTCGAATTGCTCACGCAGCCAAACTGTTCGGTGACGATCGGGCTCGCCTGCTGAGGCAGTCCGGAGCCGACTCGGCCATCCTCGACTTGTTGTCGACGCTTCGCCGAGCCGGGCCCCCATACCGGCTCAGCACCCGGGAACTCGCCGACGCAGCGCTCGTCACTGCCGGCGCGATCACCCAACGCGTCGATCGTGCAGTACAGCAGGGCTTGGTCATTCGGCAACCTCGTGTGGATCGATCGCGGCAGGTCGATATCGAACTCACCGAATCAGGCCATCGCACAGTCGAACACCTCGTCGACGAGGTCCTCGGACGTGAGGCGGAACTGCTTCACAATCTCACTGCGGCAGAGCGCGAGCAGCTCGAATCGCTACTGCGACGTCTGCTCGGGGAATTGCACGACGTGCTCGGCAGCGATCGGCGTCCGCCGCACGTCGGTGGGTGATCAGCGCCCGTCGACTAACTTGCTGGTGCTGAGAGCGATTGGGCGAACATCAGAAGAATGTCGCTCGGCCCGCGGAGGTAGGTCAGCTTGTAGACGCCCTCGTAGTTGGCCACGCCTCGCAGGGGAAAGTAACCGTGGCGTGCCGCAATCGCAAGAGCGTCGTCGATGTCGTCGACGGAGAAGGCGATGCGGTGCATTCCGATTTCGTTGGGCAGCGTCGGCGACGTCTCGATGGCGTCGGGATGGATGTACTCGAACAGCTCGATACGCCCGAGGCCGTCCGGGGTTTGCAGGACCGCGATCTTGGCGTGGTTGCCGTCGAGGCCGACGGCGGTGTCGGCCCATTCCGCGCTGACGGTGTCCCGACCGAGAACCGTGAGGCCGAGTTCTGTGAAGAAGCCGATCGTGGCTTCGATGTCGCGGACAGCGATGCCGATATTCTCGAGCTTGATGTTCATCGGGTGCGCCTTTCTCGAATAGAACAAGACCGAACGGCCTCGTTCTGGCAGGATCGACAGCTACGCCGGGGTGCGGCGGCCACGACCGAAGGACGACGAAGACATGACGCCACCGTGAAGAAACTCTCGACGGTGGCGTTGCTGATTCTGCTGGGCGCAGCCGGGACGTTCAATGGAGTGTCGTTGACTTCCGACCCCAGCGGGCGGTCGTTGGGGCTGAACGTCGGAATGCTTCCTTCGTGGCACACCTGGGACTACCGCATCTCCGGGTTGTTCGTGCTGATTTTTCTCGGTATCGTGCCGTTGATCTGCGTGGCTGCCGTGCTCGTCGACGCCTCCGAAGCCGCGGTGTGCGTCGCGTTGGTGGGGTTCGTGACCATTGGGTGGGTGGTGTGGCAGATCGTCGTACTCGACATCTACGCTCCACTTGCCCAAGTTCCCCTCACCTTGTTGGGGGTCGCGTTGACCGTCCTCGCGATCGGCGAGTTCCGCGCGCGGGCCCGCGATCGCAGCCGGCAATAGAGTCATAGGCCAATTGCGCCGAGCAGAGCGGCGCCAGGATCGACGACCGCCACGACGGCCGCGATCGACAGCAGTGCCATCACGATGGTCATCACTGCACCGAGCGGTCCCAGGACGACGAACATCCGACGGTGAGGACCGTCGGTGGCGTCCGCCGATCTGTAGCGTCGGAACGCGATGGCGGTTGCTGTGCCGACGACAGCAATCACCACGACGGTAGCGACGATCACCGCCCAGTTGTAGTGCTTCACCTGTGTGAGCAACTCGAGCAGAGGCGGCCTGGAGTCTCCGCTCTGCACACCGTTTTGGATCAGCGATCGCGCGGTCTGCCCTTGCGCGTTGTCATCGGTGAGCATCGGCAGTAGCGCGACGACTGGTGCAACCGTCGACTGGATGTTGAGCACAGCCAGGAATACCGAAAACAGTGACAGCACAGTCGTAGTGGCCGCAGCGACCACGTAACCTACGCCGGCCGTCAGAGATCGCCGCCACAGAGTCGCCGCGAGCAGACCCAGTACGACGGTCAGCAGCACCGAGATGACGATCTTGATGGCGTGCCAGTCGAACCAGTAGTCCACCATCTCCGCCAAACCGGCAGGGTAGGTGCGGACTCCGCTTTCCCAGTAGTCGACCAAGCCGCGGCCCAGAAGCTCGCCCATGGCGGAGTGATCTTGAAACTGGGGATAGGTTCCGCGCAGCAACGCGGCCGGGCCCAGAACGAACGCGGCTACCAACGCCGCCCCGGCACATGCCAATACGACGATCGACCAGCGGCTTCGGGTGACGGACACACTCATCGAATGACTCACGGAGAGAGAGTCAATCACCGGGTGCATCAGAGCGCATCCATCTCCAGTACTACATGAGACCACCGAAGGCTTGCATAAAACACTCCACTCGACGCCTCGATCGGAGGGAATCCCCGGATGAAGGTGCCTACTCCTTCTCTCGCTCGATGCCCTATCTGGGGTAGATGTCTGGTCTGGCATATTTCGTAACACAGGGTGTGGTTCGTCTGCGTGTGCTGCGCTATGTCCTGCGATCGATACCGTCACGCCGTCGAGGAAGCTGAACCGAGATCGGTGACGGCGATCTGGGCGTCGGCGACGGCGGCTGTCACCGACTGGCAGCGGGCGGAGGCGGTGGCAAGGGCGAGGACCGCAGAGACCAGCGCGGTATCGCGTGCCGTCGTGACCGGACCGGAGTCGTCCGCATCGGAACCACCGGACAGCTGCCCAGCTGCGTCGATGCCGATTCGTTCGATGACGTCGTTGGCGGCGGACGTGCATTGGCCGAGCACTCCGAGAGCCCAGTACAGGTCGGCACCCACCAGAGGTGTTCGAGACGCGGCCGTCGTAGCTCGGCGTAGGTGATCGCGTGCGTCGACGAGTGCGTCGGTGAGGGGATGCCCGTAGCCGTCGGCGGTGGAGCTGCAGTGCTGTCGCGTCGTCATACCGGGATCGTTCGTAAGGGAGTAAAGTGAACTTATTCGGTTACGGTAGCTACAGGAGGTAAGGGGTGCAAGCCCTTTTGGACGATTACATCCAGGGTGCCGCGTTCGCGACCGAACTCGTGAACACGTCGCCGGCGGTGTGGGTGGTGGCCGGCGACCAGTTGCGCGACTCCGAGTCCCTGCATGCCTTCCTCGTCGAGAACGACGTGCAGACAGAAGCGCCCGACGAACACGATCTGGAGCAGGTCCGGGCTCTCCGCGAGCGCCTGCGACCGATCGTCGACGCCTCGTCGCCGGGCGAGTTGGTCGATCTCACGCACGAGCTGCTGTCGACGGTTCCGCATCACGTCGAACTCGTCGAAGTCGAGGGCAACGGATGGCGCTGGCAGGCAACGACCGACGGCGTCGACACGGTCGCGCAAGAATTGACCGTGTTCACGGGCTACGCCCTGCTGAGTGCCCTGCGGATGCTCGGATTCGAGCGATTCCGTGGGTGCGCGTCACCGACGTGCAACGGCGTGTTCGTCGACGTCAGTCGTGGCGGTCGACGGCGCTATTGCATGCCGGATCTGTGCGGCAACCGCATCAACGTGGCCAATCATCGCCAGCGCCGAAATGCACTCGGCAACAAGTGATCACACACCGCTGTTCACGCCGGTGAGCAGGTCGATCAGCCCGACCGGGGATCGATCCCCGAGGCACAGGTCGAGCGTCTCGTGTGCCTGGACAGCTACCGCTTCACTTCGGGCGAACATGGACTTCTCGTACTCCGACAACGCTGCGTCGATGTTGCTGAGGTGATCGGAGATCGCGCGACCGAGTTCGGCACCGTCGAACATCGCCAGATTCGCGCCGTCGCCGGATGGAGGCATCAGGTGTGCGGCGTCGCCGAGGAGTGTCACCCCTGAGGTGTGATTCCAGCGGTGGTCGTTGGGCAGTGTGAAGATCCTGCGGGGAACGAGCGGGGTCGCCCCGTCGGTGATCAACGCCGTCAATTCCGGTGCCCAGCCGTCGAATTCGGCTGCAATGGTTGCAATAGCGGACGCGGTGTCGGTGAAGTCGATCGCGTCGATCCAGTCGGTGCTGCGGTTGAGCTGAACGTACGTGTGCAGGATGTCGCCGGTCTCGCGATGCACGGAGATTCCCTTGCCCGGCGTCATGGCGAACATCGCACCACCACCGACTGCACGGGCTGTGGCGGGGTGGCGTACGTCGACGTCGTGAAGATAGGTCTCGATGAAGACGGTGCCTACGTAGTCGGGTACGGAGTCGGAGAGCAAGGGTCGCACTCGTGACCACGCACCGTCGGCACCGACGAGCAGATCACTGACCGTCGTGGTTCCGTTCTCGAACTCGATCGCGTGTTGCCCGTTGCCCAATGGGCACACCGAGGTGAGCTTGTGCCCCCATCGAACGGTGTCGGCAGGCAGGGACTCGAGCAGGATGCGTCGTAGTTCGCCGCGCAGTACTTCCGGTCGACCTCCGGTGCCGTCATCGGGTTCGTCGAGCAGAGCCGCTCCGTCGGGGCGTAGGACGCGTGTCGCTTCGCCTCCCTCGTGAATGATGGCGCGGAACTGTTCTGTGAGCCCGGCGAAGGCGAGGGCAATTTGCCCGTCGTTCTCGTGAATGTCGAGTTGTCCGCCCTGTGTGCGCGCGTCGGCCGCGGCGTCGGCCTCGTACACCGTGGCGGCGATTCCGTGAACGTGCAGTACCCGCGCCAGCATCAGGCCGCCCAGTCCTGCGCCGATGATCGTGATGGATGAAGTCATGGATGTCTCCGTTGCTTGTTTGGAACAGTGTTCCAAAACAGAATGGAACACTGTTCCAAGACTGTCAAGCGGAGACGGTGATGCGGCGAACGCCTTCGGTTCAGGGATGGTCGATGCCGGCCAAGATGATGTCGATTCCGGCCCGAAACTGCTCCCGGTCGTCATGACCCGCGAACAGCGACGCGATCCGGGTCAGGAACGGATAGTCCCCGGTGTCCGTGACCCCGGAACGCAAAGAGTCGAGAAATGCCACGCGGTCGGTCACGGTTGCGGCCAGTTGCCTCCCGGCATCGCGCTGACTCGCAACGCCCAGAACGTGATACAGAAGCACGGACGCGGTGTCGAACTGCGCATCCTCCGACACTCCACGTGCGTCCAGTTCGGTTCCGATGCGGTCGAACAGATGTAGGACGGCCGGCTGCCACGGAGCGGCGGCGAGTTGCGTGGCCACCCATGGCCGCGTGGTGATCGCGTCGAACACTCTCATCATCACGCCGCGGACGCCTTGTTCTGCCGCCTCGTTCTCGGGCGGGGATTCGAAGACCGAAGCCATGACGGCTTCCGCCGCTGCCGCGAGCAGATCGTCTCTGTTGCTGACGTGGTGGTACAGCGCTCCCGGCCCGGTGGACAGACGCGCGGCGAGAGTGCGAAACGTCAGACTGTCGGTGCCGCCCTCGTCTAGCATCTCGATCGCCGCCTGCACGATGCGGTCCTTGGACAGGGCATCGGAACGTCGAGCGGGTGTCGGCTTCGAGTTCGGCATGCGCAGATCCTGTCACAGCTGGAACGGTGTTCCACCTGCTAGGCCGAATCGCCACGGATCCGATCCGTCAACGATGTCGACCTTGCAGCAGCGAGCTCGCTCCGAGTTGGGGCGAGCTCGGCAACGCCTGGTTGGTCGGCGACGCGTGCAGTCCGTCGATCATCAGGGCCGCAAATCGTCGGGCGGCCTGGACGCGGTGCTCGGTCGAGAGAGTCGAGAGTCCCCGATTGGCGCTGAGGAACAGAACTAGATCGTCGACGACGAAGTCGGATCGCAGTTTCCCCTGCCGCTGCGCGCGTGCCGCGAGTCCGGTGAACCCGCGTAGGGCGTCGTCGCGATGCGTCGAGAGATCGACGGTGCCGGGGTACTCGGCCATGAATGCTTCGGTGAATCCCTGATTCCTCGCATTGAGCTCGCTGAGTTCTTCGATCACACTGCACACCCCGCGCCACGGGTCGGGATCGGCACACCCGCTCGCAACGATGTTGCGGCACAACCGGAATTCTGAGAGGAAAGCCTCGAGGATCAAATCCTTCTTGGTCGGGAAGCGGCGATACAGAGTGGCGGGGCCGACCTCCGCCCGGCGCGCAACCTCACGCATGGACACCGCGAGTCCGTCCGAGGCGAACACCTCGCGCGCAACCTCGAGTATGCGGTCCCGATTGTTCTCGGCGTCCGAGCGCAGACGAGTCAATTCTTCGACCATGGCTCTCACTTTACGTAAACGGACGGGGGTGTCCACTAACGTCGGCGGAACTCGAATCGACCGGAGGCAGATGTGAAAGCAATAGCGATACAGACGTTCGGAAGTTCCGATGGCATGCAGGTCGTGGAGGTGCCGACGCCCATTCCGTCGGCGGGGCAGGTCCAGATTCGCGCAGAGGCAATCGGAGTGGGAGGCGTCGACGCCATCGTTCGCCGCGGCACCCTCGGCACCCTCGGGCTGAGTGCCGGACATATCCCGGGCAGCGAAGTCGCCGGTGTGATCACCGATGTCGGCGAGGGTGTGGACGCGAGCTGGATGGGGCGACGGGTGTGGGCGTTCACCGGCATGGGCGGTGGCTACGCCGAACAGGCGGTCGCCGATCTGGCCGACGTGGTGGCATTGCCCGAGCGCCTATCCAGTATCGACGCCGTGACGCTCGGATCTGCCGGTCCGGTAGCGCATTTCGCACTCGACCGTGCGCGACTCGTCCAAGGTGAGTCGGTACTGGTGCGCGGGGCGGGTGGGAGCATCGGTATTGCCGCGGTGGAGCTGGCCGCCAAAGCGGGAGCGTCGTCGGTGTCGGTCGCGACGTCCTCGGCCGAGCGCGGTGCAAAGCTAAAGTCTTTCGGAGCTACTCACGTGTTGGATCGCGATGGGCACGGCGATGGGCCCGATACGTTCGATGTGATCGTGGACATCGTTGGAGGGCAGCAATTTTCGGACTTCGTGGAACGGCTCGCCGACAACGGACGCCTCGTTGTCGTCGGTGTTGTCGGAGGTCCACCGGCCGAGATCGTCCCCACCTTGATGCGCAACTTTCGCCGATCGTTGACGGTCAGCATGCTGAGCCTCGACACCATCCCCACAGCCGAACGAGACCGGGTGCGAGCAGATCTCTTCGCAGCCGGCCGTCTCCATGCCGTCGTCGACGAGGTTCTACCACTCGACAGGGCAGCAGAGGCTCATCGTCGAATGGACGATGGGCAGGTGTTCGGCCGGATTGTGCTCGTTCCGTGAAGCATCCAGCGCTAGGAACCCCGCACCACATCGAAGGCCGGCTTGGCGCTGAAGTCCGAACGCAGCAGTCTGTACTTCAGTTCGGTGGCGCGCCGGCCGACCGGCTTCGCATCGAGCGCATTATCGTGGCGGCTGCGAGCAGCAGGCCGGCCGCCGACACGAAATCGGACTCCGTGACACCAGTCTGGTAGTCGATCGAGTAGAGCACCCGGCCCTCGATGGGGTGGTTGAAGAACAGCCACAGAATCGAGCTGATCGTCAGTGCGCAGGCAGCGGGCCAACTCGGTTTCGCGAGGCTCCATGCCGCACAGGCGAAGACCGCGTTGAGCAACACCAGCGCGTGAAAGGGATCCATTCATTCATAATTACGCACGAAGCCGGTCGGTGCGCAATCGAAAATAAAAGACGCAACCGTTTGGTTTTGAAGCCCGGCCCCGCGACTATTCAGGTGTTGGCCCAGACCTCGGTAAAACCGGTGATGGAGTCGGTAGTCGATCTGTCTACGTACGGCTCGAAGAACGCGTATCGAGATGCCCACGCCTCGATTCGAGGATCTTGAACTTCTTGCCGGTTTCCGTCGGGTAGATCAATAGTTGCGGTATTGCCACGAATGTCGACTTGTACTTCATGAATTGTATTTCCGTCCTCGGAGAGCGGAGAGTCGAATGTTCCGGCGGCGACAGTAATCAATTCGGCCCCGCCTCCGGATGTTCCGGGCGACACCGAGTAGTTCCAGCCGTCCCGAGTGACGATGAAGTGGAGGGGCATAAGCGGGGACGCGCCGCCCAGTGGGTCTGCAGGTCTGTCGGTGATCGCCATGGCCGCGACGCCGGGTGTGCCCCCGGGTTGAGCCGTGAAAGTCCACTTCATACCCACGGACGTCACTGGCTTGCCGAGATCTCCGGTTCTGAAGTACGCGGCTGCCGGTCCGTCGACGGTGGGAGCAAAGGTCAACTTGCCATTGGCGATTCGAAGGTTCATCGAGGGGTCGGGCACCGGTGCCACCGAGGCCGCCTGGCCAGTCTCGAAAGCGCTCGGAGCGGGGCCGTCCGGCAAAGCTGTGAAATCGCTGTACACCGCGAAGTTCTGAGCCTCGGAGCTCGTCGAGGGAGTCGATGTTCTTTCTGCCGGTATCAAAATAGTATCCGACGACTCGCTTGCGCACGATGCCGATGCCAGAGCGATGGTCGTAAAAATAGCGGCCGCAGAAACTCGTAGATTGTTTTTATGGTCCATTGTCATGCATCTCCAGGTTTCGCTATTTCTGGTGTTTGTTTATTTCCGAGCCTGGTGTACATATATGTCAATGCCCTTCGCTGGCATTCGAATCTTGGCTTTTCCCCTGCTCTTGCGGGCCTGTCCGCAGGGGTTGCACCGGTTCACTCCCGAGTAAGGCATTCGCTGTGAATTCCAGTTTCCGATCCCCCCTGTCGAGTGCGTCGAAGAAGCGGAACGTTCTTCGACGCGCTGTGTCGTCCTCGGTTGCGCTTATCGTGGCGGCGTCCGTTGCCGTGGCGTTGCCGGCACCCGCGTCTGCTGCCTCGGGCCCGATGGGCGCACGCACATTGGGCGTCACAGCCGTTACGTTGGAAACCTCCGATTCCGTGCGGCAAGCGCAGATCAAGTCGATCAAGCAAAATGGCTTCCCCGCCGTGCGCATACCGATCCAGTGGCCACAGGTCGAAGCTGTTCAGGGCGTATTCAATTGGGCAGGCACCGACAAGCTGGTCGTGGACGCATACAACGCTGGTCTCAATATACTGGCCGTACCCACCTATACGCCGACCTGGGCGGCGATCCCCGAGGGCCGGACGTTCCTGCATCCAGGACCTGCTGACCCCGCTACGTACGCCAATTTCACTCGCCTGGCCGCAGAACGCTACCGGGGACTCATTCGAAACTGGGAGATCTGGAACGAGCCCAACGTCGTTCACAGCTTCGCGCCCAAGCCGGACGCTGCGAAGTACAGCCAGATGCTGAAGCTGTCCTATGCCGCAATCAAATCCGTCGATCAGTACTCCGTGGTCATCAGCGGCGGGCTGTCGCCTGCCGTCGACGACGGCACCAACATCAGCCCGGCACGATTCGTCGAGGCTCTGTACGCCAACAACGCGGGTGCGTCGTTGGACGGTATCGGAAATCACCCGTACAGCGCGCCGGATCTACTCAGTGCAGGCACGGACTGGTGGACTCCCAAGAACGGCATCGACATGATCTCGTACCTGATGTACATCAACGGTGATGGTTGGAAGAAGATCTGGACAACCGAGTTCGGGGCGTCCACCAGCACGGGACAGCCTCCATACGGCGTCACCGAGGCTCGGCAGACCGAGATCCTGGTCGATGGCATCAAATACCTGCGTTCGCTGCCGAACGGTGGACCTATCTTCCTCTTCGACTACCGCGACATCAACACCGGAAGTCTGAATCTCGAGGAGAACTACGGGCTCACCAGAACGAACAACACCGCGAAACCGTCGCTGGCGGCCGTCAAGGCGCTGATCAACTGATCGGCCGATCACCCTCAGTCGAATGAATGAATTCACGATTGCAAATTGCCTGGTGTACCAGGTTCGTGCAATCGTGAGGTCGACGCGACGTCATGGCTATTTTGTTCGATTGGAGTAGGTCTTTGCCCCGTACTTCTGGTACCACCTACAGGGTCACGGGTGCGGACCTGTGCATGATCAACAGTCGCTACATCGGCGTTGCCGGCCCGGCACGAGGACTGAGTGCAGATGCAGTCAGGTCGACGCTCCAGGATCTTGCGGATTCCGGGACACACACACGAATCGGCTTGTTGCCGAAGCAGGGAACGGTCTCCTGGGAGGTGTCGGACACCCTCGGTGCCGACGCGGTCCGGGTGGTCGAGCCTTGTTCGACATCGGGGCAACTCGAATCGGCCATCGCGGCCGTGCGTCGCCGTGACGGAGAGCGCCTGCCGCTCGAGGTCACCATCTGCGGCGAGTATCTGTTCATCGACACAGCGCACGGATTGAGCGATGGAAAGCTGTTCGTCGATCTTGTGGAGGCCCTGCATCTCAACGACGTTCACGGCGCGAGCGAGTGGTCTCTCGGCCTGGAATCGAGTCATGTCATTCCGCGAACGCTGTGGCGCTGGTTCGCATTGCACCCGCTGAAGCTCCGCGACTCGTGGCGTGCGCTGAAACGCATGCAGGCTCTGAAGCAGCAGTCTCTCGCAGAGGTAGAGCAGCCCGAAGACAGCGAGACGGTTCCTTGGAGCCCATCGCCGTCCGTGGTTATCAGGCAATCCACCGCGGCCAGCGAAGCCGCGGTCTCTGCATGGCGTAAGAAAAACGCGCCGTCGGCGGGCGCGGCCACTGTGGCCCTCTGGTTGGTGCGATGCGCGATGGAACGAGTCGGTCTCGAGTCCACGCCTGCAGTCACGATCGCCATCAATTGCCGCAGGTATCTGAATGCCAAGACAACGGTCAACGGCAATTTCGCAGTCGGTCTGAATGTGGCGATCTCCGGTGCCCGCCCCATCGAGCCGCAGGCTCAGGTGTTGGACGCGGTATACACCTCCGGTCTCCCGCTGGCAGTGCTCGGTGTTGTTTCGGCAGGTGTGCGGATCAAATCTGCTACCGACCGTACGGCAGTGGATCGGGTGTTGCGCAATCCGAAGGTCAAGCTCATGTACTCGGATCTGGGACGGCCGCCGTCGTGGGCCCGGGTTCCGTGGACCGAGGGGGAGGGCAGCCAGTTCGCAGGCCTGCTCGATCCGTCGGCACCCGATGCCATCACGGTGATGTGCGGCGTCGTCGGCAAGGAACGCACCTACTCGGTGTCGTTCCACGACAACGTGTTCGACCGAGCGAAGATCGAACAAGCAATGGATCTGATCGTGAACGATCCGCTCCTGTTGCTCGATTCGGTCCCCTCCGACCTGGTCGAGCAACAGGAACGCGTCTAGCGCTTGCGGCTCGAACTCGCCAATACCGCGGCGATCGGCCGAGCGTCCGAACTCTGCAACTCCCGTACCGCGGCGGCAACGTCACGATCTCGAGCCAGCTTTGTGTCGATGACCAGCAGTGTTCCGTCGCACAGTCCGGCGAGAACGGCCGCCGAGCCGCTCGAGGACAAAGGCGGAGCATCGATCACCAGGTACGAGTACGACTTTCTGAGCGTCTCCACCAGGTCACGCATCGCGATTGTGGAGAGCATCGGTGTTGCGTCCAACCCGACGCCAACGGGAATGGCGTCGAGGTAGCGGTCGGTCGTGGGTGCTGCAATCTGGTCGGGAGCGTCCGGCTTGTCGGCAGTATCCGCCAGTACCCCTACCAGCCCCGCGGATGCAGGCAGGCTCAATTGCTGGGCGAGTGCGGGACGCGCGGAATCGGTCTCGATCAGCACTGTCCGGTGATCGGATTCTGCCAGTGCCACAGCCAGATCCACGGAGAAGTCGATGGTCGACTCCTTGGCGGAGGAGCTGGTCACCAGAATCACCTGCGGGCCGGTCGGTATCGATTGCAGATGAACTCGAACCTTGCGAAACGCCTCGGCGTCGGGACTGGCCCATTTGTCGAGCTGCGCACGACGACCTTCCGGACTGCGGGTGACCGATGCGACCGGCCCGAGAACCGGTAGCCCCGTAAGCGACTCGGCGTCGGATCGCTTGGAGACCCGTCGATCGAGCGTCGCCACCAGGATTACCAGAAGGATGCCGACCAGGATTCCACCGGTAGCGCCGTAGATGAGGTACGTCGCCAGTTTCGGTGTCGTGGGGCTCGTCGCAGCTTCTGCGCCGTTGACGACGGTCACTGTCGCGCGGGCCTGGTCCTGACCGGTCGGCGTCTCCAACGGGACGATGTAGGCGATGAACTCGTCGGATAGAGTGTTCGCGATCTCGGCTGCCCTGTCGGCGGACGAGTCGGTCACGCTGACGTCCAGCAGTACCGTCTGGGGAACGACGGTGGCAGTGACCTTGCCAGCCACCGCATTTCCGCTCAAGTTCAGTCCCAGTGCGTCTGCCACTCGCTGACCGAGGATTTCGCTGGTCAAGATCTGGGCGTACGACGTCGCGCGCTGCTGGGAGAATTGATCACCCTGGTAGGACTCGGTGGAGCTGGTACCACCGGTGGTCGAGACGAACAGCTGCGCGTTGGAGGTGTACTGCGGCGGGGTGACCAACGTCGCGACGATCGCTGCGCCGATGCCGATCACGAGGGTGGCCGCGACGATCCACCAGCGCTCGAGGAGGATTACAAACGCCCTTTTGATATCCATTGTTAGCGAAGGTCTCCTTGGTTTTCGGGGGCTCGTTCGGGTGCTGGGCGGGCAGCGATCATCGATCGATCGGGGTGTTCCTTCAGGGGAGTGCGGGATCGTCCGATGCTCTCCATATCGGCCGCGGAACAACCGTTGAGGACAACTCCGGCGACCTGCTGACCGGAGAGTGTGAACTGCTGAGCGGTCGCGCGGAGTGCCTCGAATTTCGTCTTCCCTCTTCGGGACACGATCACCAGTGCATCGGCGAAGTGTGAAAGCCGTTGCGCGTCACTGAACTTACTGGTGGGGGCGGAGTCCAGGATCACCCAGCCGTGCAACTGCGCGGCCCGCTCGATCAGCAGAGCTGCTCGGGGGGAGTCGACCACTCGTGCGGCGTTCTCCGAGGCGTGTCCTTGGGGAACGACGGAAATTCCGTCGACCTTGTTGCTCAGGGCGTCGTCGGGTGCCACCAGGTCCTCGACCACATCCACGACCGACACGACGGATTCGTCGGGTGTGCCGCCGGGCTTCGTCCGTACGTCGAAATCGATCAACGCAACGCTTTCCCCCGAATCGCGCAGCGAATCGGCCAATTGCTGTGCGATCGAGGTTGATCCGGTCGAGACGTCCGGCGCGGTCACCAGCACGATGTGCTTACGGTCTGCCGGGAGCACCGCCTGTAGAGCGTCGCGGAGTTGACGCCCGGGTTCGATTCCCGTCGTCTTCGACGTCTGGGCGGGAAATGCGGCGAACAGTGGCAAACCGGTTGCCTCGATCGCGTCCTCCGGCCGTCGGATGCGTGAATCGGCGAGGGCCAGGAGCACCGCCAGGGTGGCTCCGGCGATCAGCCCTGCCGCCGTTGCGGCACCGAGAATCAGAGTGGGAGGGAACCCGCCCGGCAGTTCCGAGCTGGTCGGTGGCTCGACGACGAGCAACTCGGCTCGGGGAGTCAGAGCCCCGGGTATGGCCTCGAGAGAGGCGATTTCGGCCATGAACTCGTCCAGGTAGGCCTGGTTGATGGCCTGGGCCGAGGACGGCGAGCCGGCCGATGTCGAGAGCAGGATCAGTACCGTGCCCGGGACCGGGGTGGCCGTCGTACTGGCGATCAACGCTTCCGGCGTGCTGTCCAACTGCAGATCGGCGATGACCCGTTTGGCCAGATCCTGACTCTGGATCAACGCCGCATAGGACGGGAGGCGCTCCTTGGCGTACAGGTCACCGCGGTAGTAGGTGTCGGAATCGTCGCGCGGAGTCGAGACGAAGACCGTGGATTGTGACTGATACGACTTCGGTTGCAGCAGAAGATAAGTCGCAGCCAGGCCGACCACGACGAGGCACACCACGGCAACCCAACGCCAACGCTCGGTCAGGATGCGGAAGTACTCGGTGAGTGTGCTGTTCATCGGGTCCCGTCGGGTTCGATCAGTACTGGAGTCCGGCCGGGCGTCATTGCAGCTGCCCGAATCCGTCGGCGATCATGGCGGCGGTAAGCTTCTCGGCAATTCGCTTGTGGCCCTCGGGATTCGGGTGGATGCCGTCATCGGCCAGCAGGCCGCTCACGTCTTCGCCGACGAACCACCCGAGGGATCCGGGATCGATGAACGTGACCGCAGCGTTTTCGGGTACCTCCCTGAGCTTGCCCTCGAGGTACGGCCCCACCCTGACGGGTCCTTCGTCCGAATCGAATTCCACATCCGGGTCGTCGATGAACCACGGTGCGATGGCGACTATCCGAGCAGCGGGCCAGGTTTCGCGGGCTCGCTCCACGGTGTAGAGGAACATGTTGCTCAAGTAGATCGGGCCGAACTGGAGGTCGTTGCGGCCGGCGTCGAGGACCACGACGTCGGCATCGAAGTTCTCGCGCAATCGCGGAAGACGCTCGGAGGCATTTAACGACGCAACTTCGAGTGCGCCCAGAACGCGCGGCAACCGATGGTCTGGTCCGCCGCTGATGTACCCGGTTCCGGGCTGGGAGCCAAGGTTGCAATTCCACCCAAGGTTGGTGGCGGTGAGGCAGGGGTAGCCGAAGTCCGGAACGGACGAGGGACCGACGGTGTAGCTGTCGCCCACGAACAGAGCTGACCGCGAAGCACCACGGTCAGCAGTGGGCCCACTCGAGGTGGTGGCCGTGCCTGGGTCGGAGGCCGCTGTATCGTGGCCGAACATCACCGCGGCCACCCCGAGTACGACGACCATCGCCAGCGCGATCACTCCGCCGGTCAGCACGCGTCCACGACGGACGTTGGTCGGCGAGATCCGGCGTGGTTTCGCGCCCGGTGCCGCTGAATGCCGCGATTGCTCAGACAAAGGGAACTCCGGTCTCTTCGAGGGCGGCGACGATTTGCTGGGCGAGTACTCGTTGACCGGCCTCGGTGGGGTGGATTCCGTCTTCCTGGATCATTCCTTCCGCAACCAACCAATCTTCACCCACCACGCTCAGGTACGGCAACCGGAGCATCGACGCGGCGGCGCTCACCGAATCGTCTATGACGGCGGCAGCTTCGGGGACCGGGATCTCGTGCCATATCGGACCCATGACCACGACCTTTGCGCGGGGTGCCCGACGAGCCAGTTCGCCCAGGGTGTCGATGGCGCGCTGCGTGATCAGTTCCGGCGGCTTGCCGACATCGTTGATCCCGCCGACGACGAACACGACGTCCGGGTCGTCGGCCACTGCCGCCTCTATCTGGTCCGCATAGGTGCCGTTGCCGTCGGTCGCGACGTAGCCGGCGCTGAAGATGCTGACGTTGTTCATCGACCATCCGGTGGACTCCGCTGCCAACGTCGGCCACACGACCGAGTCGGGAAGACCTCTGCTGTACGAGTCGCCGACGACCGAAATCTTCAGTGCCCTGTCGACGGCGGTGACGGTGGGAGTCGGGGCGTCGTCTCGGACGACGGCGGCGACCACGAGGGCCACGGCCGCGACGAGGGCCAGGATGACCGCTGCGTTCGCCGATGGGCGCCCGAACCGGAATCGGCTCGACCGGGTCCTCGGACGATCAGGCACGACGACCTCGATCGGCCGTCGCGGCAGCGTAGGTGTCGGTCAACCTGGTTGCCACCGACCGCATGCTCAGTTCACTCCTGGCGGCCGCCCGTCCACGTTCGCCCATCGCCGCAGCGAGGGCGGGGTCGGTCAGCAATGTTTTCATCGCTTCTGCAATCGGGCCTTCGCCCGGAACCGTTACGATTCCGCAGCCCGTGCGTGAAACGAGGGGAGCCAGCCCGCACTCGTCGGTGACCACGACGGGGATGCCGACGGCCATCGCTTCGAGGACCGACATCGGGTAGGGCTCGTTGACCGAGGGCAGTACGTAGATCGCGGCGCGGCGCATGCGGTCGGGGCCCTTGCCCCCGGGCAGTGCCCCCTCCCAGGTGATCTCGGGTCGGCCGGTGATGGACTCCGTCACCTTCTCGGCTTCACCTTCGTCGGGTCCGACCAAGGTGAAGCGGGCCGAAAGTCCGCTGTCCAGAACTTGTTTCGCGGCACCGACGAAGTCCAGTGGACGCTTTCGTGGGTGCAGCCGGGCCAAGTACAGGATTTCGGGTGTTGTATCGGTCGATTCACCCGCTTCGTACTCGGGAACACCGTTGTTCAGCATGTCGATCCGCACTCCGTCACCGGCCACCTCGCAAATGCCCTCCCGCTCTTGGTCTGTGAGGCAGAACACAGTGTGGGCCCGGCGTAGTAGGCGACGTACGAACAGGGCGTCGAGCGCAGGAGCCAGGGGATTGGACTTGGGTGCGAGCATGCCGTGCGATTGCACGACGAACGGCAGGCCCAGGGTGTGCACGGCCGTTGCGAACGGCAACATCACCAGGTCACGGGCGAGGTGAACGTGCACCACGTCGAACTCTGATCGATGCTTCCGTAACCACGTCAGCGACGACGGCGCTGCGAGACCGGCGAAACCGACGCCGGGCACCAGGTTTCGCGCCTTCTTCAGCGTGAGAGAAACTCCCTCTTGCTCGGTCGGGATCGGATCGTAACCGCGAACACCCGCGGTGATCGTCACCTTGTGGCCCGAGTCCTGAAGGGCCGACGCTTGATTGAGGGCGACGCGGACCGGCCCGCCGTATGCCCCGTCGGGGCTGAACAAGGTGACCGCGTGGAGAATTCGCACGTCAGCGAGGACGAATGGGTCGAATGGTCGACGGCGGCGCGAGTGCGAACGACGATGCTGGAACGTCGGCGGACACCAGTGCGGCAGCACCGATTACTGAGTTGGCACCCACCGTGACTCCTCGAAGCACCAGTGCGCGTGCTCCCACCCAGACGCCGTTCTCGATCACGATCGGGCCGTTGTCGTACTCGAAAACCGGCGAACGATGATCGTGGCTGCCGGTGCAGAGAAATGCCTGCTGGGACACACAGACATCCGATCCGATGGTGAGCTGCTCGACGTTGTAGAGGTCGCACCCCACCCCGATCCAGGTGTTGTCGGCGATCTCGAGCTTCCATGGCCACTGGATGCGCACGTCGTGCTTGATCAGTACGCCTGTCCCGATCTTGGCCCCGAAGGCGCGAAGCGCTGCGCAGCGAATGCGGTTGGGACACCACACTTTCGTGAACACCAGAGAAGAGAAGGCCACCCACAGGGCTTGATGGACGAAACCTCGGCCCTTGTCGTACGAGCGCCCGCGTAGCGCGCCGAGGGATCTGACTGATGCAGTGGAGTCGGTCACGCAGGTTGTCCTTTGCGAATCAGGTCATGAGTAGCGGTAGCAATGATGGGATGCGCGTCGACCAGTCCGCCCGTACGGATCGAGGCGTTTGTAACGGTACCGGAGTGGGGCGGCGATGAGGGTGTGAGCAACCTGAGATGCCGAGACCGGGAGTCGTTGCATTGCTACTCTTCAGTGGAACCGAATGTGGGCAGTGTGACGGCCGAAGATCGGCGTGCGCTCGCTCGAACAGACCTTCCATTTCCGTTGCAATCGAAAGGCCCTGTCGATGAGCCTGATCCAGCTTTTCACCTGGTTGTTGCCGCCACTCCGGTTGAAGAACCGACTCTTGAACACGTTCGGTCACGAGATCGCGATGTCCGCGAAAATCGGACCCTGCTTGGTCTCGGGAGTTCGACGCGCGGAACTCGGCGAAAACGTTCTCATCGGTCCGTTCAACACGTTCAAGAATCTGTCCCTGCTGCACCTCGAGAACGAGGCGGGAATCGGTTCGTGGAACTGGATCTCCGCCCATCCGGCCTATCAGGCACTCGATCCGGAGGCCGGCACGCTGGCCCTGGGGTACGGGGCCAGGATCGAGAGCCGCTCCTACCTCGACTGCTCCGGGACCATCGAGGTCGGTGCCTACAGCGCGGTGGGAGGCCAGCGCTGCACGTTGCAGAGCCACGAGCCGAACATGAGAGACATGATTCAGACCGTGGGACGAATCGAGATAGGCCACCACACGTCCGTCGGCAGCAACGTGGTGATCCTCAAAGGGGCGAAGGTTCCCGAATGTTCAGTTCTCGCAGCGCATTCCACGATGACGGGTAAGCCGCTCGCAGATCCCAAGCCCGGTGTGTACGGAGGAACTCCTGCCAAGTTCCTCGCACCCATTTCGGGAAAGTGGTTCGAGCGAACTCAGATTCCCATCACCGATGTTGCTATCGACGGCGTCGTGGGTCTGGACCGGGCCTCGCTGGCGCGGGGCACTGGAGCTACGCAGCAGGAAGCTCTGCGCGTGGTCGAGGCCGACGGCACTGCCTGATGACAGCAATACTCGATCCTCCGAAACCCGCCACGGACGGGTTGTCGTTCGAGGCTCGCCGAGCATTGGGTAAGCGAGTCATCTCGAGCGGTGTGCTGATCATGCTCGGTGCCACGTCGGGAATGCAGGTCATGGGTTTCACCGTCACCGGCTTCTCGGGGCTCTGCCTTCTCGTGGCCCCGGCCCTCTTCCTGACGGCGACCTCGCGCGGCGATCGGTTGATCATCGGGCTGGCCACCGTGGCATTCGCCGGGTTCATCGTGTCCTCACAGCTCAACGACCTGAGTTTCTTCGACGAACGCGTCATCCAGTGGGCCTCGTTCGCGATCTACTTCGTCGGCATCACCGTCATCGCAGGTCGGGATCTCGAGCGACTCTTCTCTCTCGCGGCCGGCGTTGCCCTCGGCTCCTGCCTCTACTTCCTCACGTCGGGTTTGCCTTTCGCCAGCTTGTCCACCTTCGAGGATTTGTGGAAATACGCCTTCGCTCCGTACGTCACGTTGATCGGTCTGTACGTACTCGTCCGGATGAAGGTCCCTGTTCACATTCAAGCGGTATTCCTGGTGCTGCTGGCCGGGGCAAGTCTGGTTCTGAATTTCCGGTCACATGCCCTGGTCTGCCTCGGCAGCGCAGCCGTCCTTCTGGTGACATGGCTTGCCCGTGAGAAGATCTCGAGGTTCACGCAGTTCTTGATCGTCGCCGGGGTCGGTGCAGGTCTCGGGACCTTGATTCCAGCCATCGCGCGGAGTGGAATCGCAGGCGAGGCAGTCAAAGCCAAGACCGAACTACAGGATTCGACGGGTGTGCCTGCCATCTTGGCCGGGCGCACCGAATCGCCTCTGTCCATAGCGGCGATCATCGACAAACCGATCTTCGGCTGGGGAAGTGCCGACAATCTCACCACCGAAGTATTCGCTCGCGGTGAGGAATTCGCGATCGCAATTGGTTTCGACCCCAACCTCCCGTTCTACGGCTTCTGGCATCTGGCGAACGGTGCCACGTCGCTGCACTCGGTTCTCTTCAGCTCGTGGGCCGAGGGCGGCGTGTTCGCCGCGGTCCTTCCGGTGTTTCTGGTCATTGCGGCGCTCACCGTCATCTGGAGCTCGCCGCGGTATGGAATCTGGGCCGCGATGGCAGTGCAGATTTCGGTGCAGGCGGGGTGGGATCTGTTCTTCTCCCCGATGTCGTACAACCTGCTCGCGGCGTTCGCGTTGCTCGCCGCCGTGTTCGCCAGTCGACACTTGACTACACCCGGTAGCCGACGGTCGAGATCGTCCGAGACCGAGCACCATGAGGTGGCCCTCCGATGAAACCCTCTGTCAGCGTAATCATTCCCACCATCGGTCGCAGTTCCCTCGACGCTGCTGTGCGGTCTGCACTTGCGCAGACCTATCCGGTGTCAGAGGTGATCGTGGTGGTCGATTCCGACGTGGAACCCGTTGTGCCGGAAGATGATCGAGTCACAGTAATTCACACCGGCGGCGGCGTAGGGGCCAGCAGGGCGCGTCAGTCGGGGATCGAGAAGAGTGCCGGTGACGTCATCGGTCTGCTCGACGACGACGACGTGTGGTTGCCGAACAAGCTCGAAGTCCAAATGGCCTCGGTACCAACAGATTCTGCGCTGTGGATTGCGTCGTCCCGCTTCCGGACGGTCACCGCTGATGGTGGGTCGGAGTGGCCACTCAGGCTGATCGGTGTTCACCAGCCTGTGGACCAGTACCTGGTTCGCTTCCACTCGCTAAGGTTCGGCGGGGCGAGCGCGCAGACGTCCACGTTGCTGTTTCCCCGTGAGATTGCCGAGACTGTCCCGATGAACCTGCCCCTGGGAGCGGTGCACGACGACCCGTCCTGGTTGATCGATGTGCGTCGACGCTTCCCCGCCATTCCGATCGTTCAGTCAGGTGACGTCCTGGTGGAGTACGACATGACATCGGCGTCTCTGTCGCGAACCGACACCGACGAGAGTGCGGCCTACATCCAGTGGGGCAAGGAGTACTTGGATCCCTCGGATCGACGGAGCAGAGGTGACTACTTCTTGACGAGTCCGCTGTCTTCCGCTGTCAGTGGTCGGTCGGTGCGTGGAGTGATCCGGTCCCTTGCTGCAGGAGTGCGGTACGGACGGCCCGGAAAGTGGGCATGGGGATTTGCCGTGGTGAGCACGCTGCGATTGGTGTTGATGAAGGTCATGGGACTCGTTGCGCGGCTTGCGAAGAGATGAGATGGGCATGTCGTCGAAGATCGAGAAGATATCCGTGGTCACGATCAGTTTTCGTGACCTGGACGGGCTGAAGAAGACTGTCGACAGCGTTCGGGCTCAACAGTGTTCGGTCCCCATCGAGCACGTGGTTCTCGACGGTGGGTCCGGCCCCGAGGTGGAGCAGTACCTGGAGTCGATCAGCGGAGGCCTGCAGTACTGGCGGTCCGAGCGCGACAACGGACGATACGACGCGATGAATCGCGGCATAGCGCAAACCACCGGCGACATCGTCTGGCTCATGCACTCCGGCGACTGCTTCTCCGACCCCGGTGCACTCGAGTACATCGTGGACAATCTTTCGGACCCTCGGGATCAATGGGGATACGCCAAGGTGCGACGCGTCGGTGCCGACGGAATCGATCTGGGGGAGTGGGGTTTCATGCCCTTCGACCTCTACAATTTCACCATCGGAAAAGCGCCCATCCCCCATCAAGGTTCGTTCGTGGGTGCCGATTTTGCGAAACAGCTCGGCCCCTACGACGAAGAGTTCGGGTTGGCAGCCGATCAGCTGTACCTGATGCGAGCGGCACTGATTAAGCCTCCGGTGACGTTCGATCGCGTTGTGTGCGATTTCGACACCACGGGTGCCGGCACGGTCCGGCCGATCAAAGAAAGCTTCGCCGATCTTCGGCGGGCCTGGGACACGCTGGACCACTACCCGTACGGCACTCGTCGACGCTCCCGCCTGCAGTCGAAGGTGATCGAACTGGTGGTTCGGGTGGCATTCCACGGTCGCGAAAGAGTACGTGCGATGTTGGGGAGGGCACCGGCGAATGGCGGGTAGGCACCGCGTCGACCGTGGGCAGAAGGGATTTTCTGCGTCCCATCCGGCCGCGGTCCAGGATGTCGCACCCAACGAGCTGGTGGACACTGCGGCACCGGCGGGTGGACTGTCCTCCCAGGAGCAGAAGGCCGTTCTGTGGGGCACGGTCTTTCGTGTTCTCGGGACGCCGATCATGGCGCTGCTCGGGCTGCTGAACACCGCAATCATCGTGCGCGAGACCGGTGAATCGATCTTCGGTGTCGTGTCGTTGATCGCCACGATGAGCCTGCTCTTCCCGTTTGCGGACCTCGGCATCGGAGCCGTGGTGACCAACGCGAGCTCGCGAGCCGGCAAGTTGTCCGAGGACCCGGTAACGGTGGGAACGATTCAGCGTGCCTACCGAGTACTGTCCATGATCGCCGCCGGTCTGATCGTGGCGTTCGTGCTGATCATGATTTTCGATCAGTGGGGAGCCGTCATCGGTCTCACCACCGGACCCGACGATCGATGGGTGATCACCCTGGCGGCCAGCCTGTTCGCGCTGAGCCTGCCGACGGGGCTGGGCATCCGAATCCTCATCGGCATCAACAAGAATCAGCTCGCTGTGTTGGTGCTGATGTCGAATACGGTGTTCGGCCTGCTGATCACCGTCGGGTTGATGCTCGTCGGCGCTCAGGGAATTTTCTTCGCCATTCCCGGTGTCCTCGGCGCGCTTCTCGGCAACATCGTGGGAACGATTGTTGCCCTACGCATGTCCGGTTTGGGCACGGTGGTGTTCGCTGCGCCCGTGCGGGAGATGGCGCAGGTGAAGCTGCTGGCGGGTTCCCTGTGGATGCTGATTGCCAGCGTGGGGTTGCCTCTCGGCCTGCAGTCCCATCGAGTGATTCTCTCGCACCTGTCGACGCCCGAGGAGCTGTCGAGATACGCACTGATGGCTCAGGTGTACGCCCTGGGATGGTCGGTGTTCTCCACCGCAGGCATGGCCTATTGGCCGGTCTTCGTCAAACGGCGGGGCGATCAGGCGGGCACCATCAAGATGTGGATCAAGATCGTTCTGGTGTTCTTCGGGGTGTCCGTCGTTGCGGCGGTGTTCATCTCGCTGCTCGGGCCCTTCGCGACCAATATCCTCTCCAGTGGCGAAGTGAGGACCGGAACCTGGCTGGCGGTTGCGTTCGGTTGCCTGCTGGTGGTGCAGTGCATCCACCTTCCCGCGGGCGTGCTGCTCACGACGCCGAAGGAGATGCGATTTCAGGCGTTCTGCATCATGGGGATGGGACTGATCAGCGTGGTCGGCGGCATTGTGGTGGCCCCGGAGTACGGGGCCGTCGGAGTGGTATTCGTCGCTGCTGCAGCAGTATTGGTCACTCAGATCGTGCCCGATTTCGCATTCGTTCCACGGTTGGTCAAGCGACGAGACCCGGTGGAGGTCGATCAGGCCGAGTCCTCGGGGGCGGTCTCGGTGTAGCCGAAGGCCGGGTCGGTCCAGGCGACACCTTTGCGCACTACTTTTGCGGGGACACCGCCGATCAGGCAATTGGGTTCGTCGAACGTACCGCGCACCACGGCACCTGCGGCCACTATGCACCCGTCGGCGATCCGCGTCCCTGCGAGAACGGTGGCTCGCGACCCTATCCACACATGGTTTCCGATGTGAATGCCCTTGTCTGCGTGACGGAACGGTGCGTCGGGGGAGGACCGGGTCGGATGGAAGTCGTCGTCGATCAGGTGCACGTCCCACCCGATCATTCCTTCGTTTCCGATGGTGATCTCAGTGGTCGCGACCACGACGGACATCGGCGAGACGGTGGTCGGTCCGTGCATGGTCACGGTGGCGCCCGGCCCGATGTCCCATCGGTTGCCGGACGTGATGGCAACCGAACCGTCCACCTCGAAGCGGCCGCGCACTCGTAGAGATCCGGCCATTCTGTTGTCCGCGAAGCCGTAGTTGTTGATACCGAGGGCGAGGAAGCCGTTGCGGACGGTGATGTTGCCTGCGCCTCGGACGCGAAAGTTACGTCCTACGAGAATTGGCTTGCGGCGCAGAATCATCGGCGCGGTGCGCAGCACTGTCGGACGGAACTCACCGAACAGTAGGCCGAGTTTCGCTCGCAGTGTCATCGATTTCCTTCACGATTGCGGCGGGCCAGGTTGTGTGCGAAGTACCGGAACCCCTCGCGGCCGGCGGACTCACTGTAGCGCGCGCTGCCGAGATCTCGCGCTGCACGGATCAGTCTGTCGACCTCGGCCGGGTTGCCGTCCAGAGTCATCACTGCACGGTTGAGCGATGCTGGGTCGCCCGGTGTGGCGAACAGAGCCGAGGAGTGTTCGTCCAGTACTGAGTGCGAGATGCCACCGGGTTCGGTCGCGGCGACGATCGGCCGGGAGGCTGCGACGTACGACGTCAGCTTGCTGGGAAGTGACATCTCCTTGACGCCAGGGCGCTCGTTGAGCAACAGCACGTCGGCGGCGGCGAGCACAGTGGGGTACGTGTCCTCGTCGACGGGGTCGACGAATTTCATAGTCGGGAGTCCTTCTGCGGCAGAGACGAGTTGGCGACGCTGATTGCCGTCGCCCACCATCACGTAGGTGATCGGCGTCGATTGTTCGTGCGCCAACCGAGCGGCGGCGACCACCGATTCGAGTCCCTGCTTCATACCCATGTTGCCGGTGTGCACCACGACGCGATGGCCTGTGTCGGTCCAGCCGAGACGCGCGCGGGCCTCGCGTGTCGACTCCGTCGATCCCGAGATGTGCGTGAAGATCGGTAGGTCGACGATCTTGGCGGCGTCGACGCCGTTGTCCGTCAACACGTCTCGGAATCGTGGGGTGATGACGCCGATCGAATCTGCGCGCCGGGCCAGCCGGTACTCGAAGGATCCGACCATGCGTCCAGCGGTACCGCCGGTGGTACCGGATTGGGCCGCTGCGTTTCCGCTCAGGTCGTGAACCACCACTCCGAGGGGCCGGCCGCGATGGCCGATGGACGCGGCGAGCATCGCCCCGAGGAGCGGGGTGACGGTGATGACGACGTCCGCGCGGGAGGCACGCACCAATGGGGCGGCCAGGGTGGCGAAGCTCAGTTCCATCCGGGCCCGGCCGACGAGATTGGGCGCGGCAGGCACCGCGTGCCTGACGCGTCGGACTCGGACGTCCCCCATCGTTTCTCGCCATGTGATGCCGCGACGGTAACGGGGGTCCTGAATTGCCCACTGTGGGTAGTGCGGAACTCCGGTGATCAGGTCCACATCCGCGCCCGCACTGCTCAGCGCCTCCACCAAAGCGGTGTTGTACGGAGCACTTCCAGTGGTCTCGGGCGCATAGTGGCACGCCACTACGCAGACGGACAAGCCGCGGAGCGAGAGTGATGCGTCCTGTTCGTCGGGAACGTCTGCCACGTCAGTACGCGCCGTCCGATTTGAGCACAGCGGCAGCGGTACGCCAGATGATCACGAGGTCCTGAACGATCGACCAGTTGTCCACGTAGTAATGATCCAGTCGAATGCGCTCCGACTCGGCCACATCGGACCGACCCGAAACCTGCCACAGCCCGGTGACACCCGGCTTGACGAGGCTGCGGCGTTCGATGAAGTTCTCCACGTCCGCACCTTCGCCGGGAACCAGCGGGCGAGGGCCGACGATGCTCATCTCGCCGGCCAGCACGTTGAACAGCTGCGGAAGCTCGTCGATGCTCAGCTTGCGCAGCACCCGACCGGTCTTGGTGATCCGACTGTCGGTGGCCGACTTGTAGAAAACCGAGGTTTGCTGGTCCGCGTCCTCCCGTGCATCGGCGATGGCCGAGTCTGCATCGACCACCATGGTTCGCAGTTTCCAGATGCGGAACCTTTCGCCCTGCAGGCCTACTCGCTCCTGCCGATAGAAGATCGGCCCACGGTCGCCGATCTTGATGGCGATGGCGGCTGCGGCCAAGACCGGAAACAGCACGATGAGCGCGATGGAGGCGAGGGCAAAGTCGAAGACCGTCTTGCTTCGCCTGGTCGCACCGTCGTATTTCGGGCGGTCGACGTGAAGCAGTGGCAGGTTGTCGATGGGCCGGATCTTGAGCCGAGGCCCGGCGATGTCTGCCACTCCGGGAGCAACCACCAGATCGATCCTGTGCTTGTCGAGCTTCCACGCCAGATCACGCATCCGCTCGTAGCCGAGATGCTCGACGGCAGCGACGGCGACCGTTGTGGCGGACGTCTTCCTGAGCGCGTTGTCGATTGCGGTTTCGTCACCGAGAATCTCGATGGTCCGACCGTTCGCATCGACGGTTGCCCCGGCGGCACCGATGTATCCGGGGATGCACGCACCGATCACGCGGTAGCCGGCGTCGGCCGCGTTGTCGAAGTTTCCGGAAATTCTCTTGATCGACGTGACGTTCCCGATCACGATGACCTCGCTCAGGTAGCGGCCGGCCGAACGCTTCCGGGCGAGGTTCCGTCGCCAGAAGCGGCGTCCGGCCAAGAGGCCGATGAGGCCGATCGGGAGCGCGATGGCCAGGTAGCCGCGGGCGATGCCGGACTGGACGAGAAGGTCTGCGACGGCGATACCGCCGAACAGCCATCCGGTTGCCGAGACGACTCGTCGGTACTCGTCCGCACCGTTGCCGATCAGTTGTGGGTCTCTGGACTGAACGAAGCCGAGCGCGAGCAGCCAGACGATGCCGAGGCAGGCGGAGAAGGCCGTGAAGAAGATCAATGCGCTGAGGGTCTCGGGCGAGTCGGTTGCGGGGGCACCGAACCGGATCAGTTGTGCGCTGACGAGTGCGGCGACGATGACGGCGGCGTCGGTCAGCAGAACCTTGCGCCGGTAGCTGCGCTGCCACTCGGTCCGTTTTGCCGGCACGTAAGCTTCTTCGGAAGACGAGATCAGCTTGGGAAGGTCCGCCGAATCAGAGGTCGACTTAACCGGGTTGTAACCTGATGCGAGTTTGCCGAGGGCGACATTCATGTGCGATCTCCGTGTCTGGCGGTGCTACGAAACAGACTGAGCTTTACTACGAACTGGTTAGAGCTGACCGAATGTGATTCCCCGAGCGCTGCTAAGTATTCGCAGTGGGGCGCGAAAGTGTTACCGGGCACACGTGATTTGTGTCAGGTATCACCGAAAGATGGGTAGGACGACTGAATGCAGGACGTAAGACGCCGACGGTGCCGAACATTGATGGCATCGATCGGGTTGACGTCGCTGCTGTTGACTGCCTGTTCGTCGGCCGATCACGCGGCCGACGAACAGGTGGAATCCAGTCCGACGGCAGCTGCGACGGCCGACGGATGTCAGCCGTCGGTCGGACATCTCGGCGTGACTGCGGTGACTGCGTCGGACTCGAAAGACCTGCTGACGAAACAGAGTTCGCTGATATCGCAGTACGGATTCGGCGCAGTAAGACTGACAATTCACTGGCCCGTCATCGAACCGTATCCCGGTGTTTACGATTGGGCGTCCACCGACGCACAGGTCGAGGCGTTCTCCGATGCCGGTCTCGACATCCTGGGTGTTGCGACGTGGGCACCGTGGTGGGACGTCGACCCGGCCAACAGAAATGTCATGCATCCGAAGCCGTCCGATCCACAAAAGTTCTCCGAGTTTGCAAAATTCGCAGCAAACCGCTACAAAGACCGAATTCGGACGTGGGAAATTTGGAATGAGCCCAATACCGGTGCAACGTTCGGACCCGGTGTGGATTTACGGACTTACGTTCCGATGTTGAAACAGTCCTACGAAAAGATCAAAAGTATCGATCCGTCGATCGAGGTGTTGACCGGAGGAACGTCGCCCACCATCGACAACGACACGGATCTGAGCCCGGCCAGTTTCATCGAAGAACTGTACGCAGCCGGCGCGGGCCCCTTTTTCGACGCGATCGCGATGCATCCCTACAGCGCCCCGGATCCTCTCAGCAAGGCGTCGGCGCAGTCGTACAGCTCCAACACGGCGATCGCGCGGATTCGCGAGACGATGATCGTCAACGGCGATCGAAGCAAGAAGATCTGGTTCACCGAGTTCGGGGCCGCCTCCGGCACGGGACCGGAGAGCGTCTCCGAGGGCAAGCAGGCCGAGCTGTTGGTGGACGGCATCGACTACCTGCGGAGCCTGTCCTACTGCGGCGGGATCTTCCTGTTCGACTTCCGTGACTACGACACCGGCAACCCGGTGGATGAGCTCAACGCTGGTTTGGTCAGGTCGGACTTCAGCCCCAAGCCCGCGCTCGATGCCGTGATTCAGGCCGGCGGTTCCAACTGAGCGCGACGGGTGGCCTTCGCGAGTTCGAGAGTCATGGCCGGCGGTGACACCATGACGGTTCCCGGTGCCACGTCGTGCAGAATCGTGGCGTTCGCGCCGATGGTCACGTCGTTGCCGATGGTGATCGGGCCCAGTACCGCGGCACCCGCTCCCACGCGGACGTTGTCGCCGATGACCGGGCGGCCCTTGGCCGTGTAGCCGAGACTGACGTGCTGATTGATCCAGCAGTTCTTACCGATGTGTTCTGCGGTGATGATCGAGCCCAGGCCGTGTTGGATGAACAGTCCGGGGCCGATGGATCCTGCTTCGAGCGTCAGGGTGGACAGTCCCGGATAGAGCTTCTTCAGTACTAACCGTTGAACCATCCCGATGTGCCTGATGCGGTAGTGCACAAGGGTTCTGAACTCGGGCAGCGCGCCGGCGATGTAGGCGAATCGGCGGTAGGGATCGAGTGCGCTGATGGCCTCGACTTCGAGACATTCGGCCCATTTGGCCACGTCCGCTGCGATGTCGTCGGCCACACCTGCTCGGTGAACTGCCTTCCAGAGTGGATATGCCCAGACGGCCGCTGCGGAGGTGAGGAGGGATGTCTTGTCGGTCACCCGATCCACTGTAGGGGCAAGCGCCGTCAGCGTCGCATCGATCAGGGGCACTCGTTGGGTGCATCATTGCCCGAGAACCGCTCGAGCATCCACTGGTACATCTCGTCCCCTGCGTCGGCGTCGGCGTGGCCTTGCCCGGCCATCTCGCGGTGCACGATTCGGTCGCCGATACGGCATCCGGCGTCGACGGCCTTGGAAACCCATGCGGGCAGGATCAATTCGTCGTCGGATCCGTTGATCACCAGCATCGGTGCCGGTGCTCGTCGCTGGGGGAGTGAGGCCTCGGTGAGCCACTCGGTGAGCCGATCGGTCGCCTCATCCGATTCCGGCTGCACCTGTGATGCGTCGAGTTGGGTGGACAGGGCCGCTTTCTCGGTGTCAGGGAGTGCACACGACGTCAGGCCCGTCAGCTCGCCTGCTGCTGCGCCCCGCAGGTAGTCGCTCTGCTCGAGATCGGGGTGAACCACCGACAAACCGTCGATGATCAACGGCATGAAGGCGGTTTGTGCACCGGTCAAGGTTTCGTCTCGAGCGGCCTCGGCGAAGCCGGTGATGTCGGCTGCGGGCGAGGTGGACACACTACCGACGAGGTTCAGACCGGATCCGTAGTCTGCGCTGTATTCGTTTGCGGCCCATGATGCCTGGCCGCCCTGCGATCCGCCGACGGCCATCCATTTGTCGGAGGTGTCGGGGTATTGGTTACGCACTGCTCGCACGGCGTCGATCATGTTGAATCCGGCGGTGCGCGGCTCGAGGTAGGGGTGCTCGCCCGGCCAGCCCAGCCCTTGGAAGTCCGTCATCGTCACCACGAATCCGGCCTCGGCGATGGCAGCGAGGGTGGGCGCGTAGCCCCGTAGATCCGGGCTGAGCGACGGCCCGCAGTCCTGACCGAGTCCGGTGGTGGGGTGACCGTACGAGATGACGGGCCAGCCGCCGGCCGGCGCTTCTCCGCGCGGCCGGTAGACCGTGGACGCCACCTCGGACATCTGACCGTCGTACGCGGAGACGGAACGATAGACGACGGTGCGCGCCTCACCGAGCTTGTCCGCGAGAGCTGGATCTAGGCCTTCGACCGGGGTGGATTGCACGATGGTTCCACGCTGATCGAGCACCGACTGGGCGATATCTGGAAGCGGTGTATCGAGAACTGCCACCGCGCGCGGTGTCTCCTGGGAGCAACCAGCGAGCGTCAGGATGCCGACTACGGCAAGGGTTCCGACGCGACACGCAGACGAGGCCAACATAAGCGCAAGGTTAGCCTGCGTGCCGGGCATTGCCGTGACGACCGAGGTCGGGCAGGCGCACTACGCCTGCCCGAGGCGGGGACTCGCGTCATGCATTCGACCGACAAGCGTTGACTCTGGGTGGCAACACAGAGCTAATTGAGAACGTGTCCAGTTGCTCGATTCCGAGCCCTCAACAAATATTTCGTTGGTTTTAACAGTTCTACATCTGGTACCAGTCGGTTTGCGTCAGGTCAGGGGGAAGTAGTGCCAGTCGGTGATGTGCGGTCACACGGTTCGGAAGTAGGGCGGCGCTCACGTCGGCTCACGTCGCGTCGAGAATGGGAGTCTCGCTACACGGACGGTCTTCGCGTTACCGACACGATCGTGGTCCTCGGTGCCGTCACGGTCGCGCAAGTCATTCGATTCGGCGACGTCGATTTTCGTGAGCCATGGTCCGTTGCGGGGTATGTGGGCGTCTCGGGCGGGCTCGCAATTCTGTGGCTGACCTTTCTTGCCATCGTCGGCACTCGATCACCGCGCGTGATCGGCAACGGCTCCGAGGAATATCGACGCGTGGTGTCGGCCGCGTTCAGGCTGTTCGGTACCGTCGCGATCGTATCCCTGTTGTTCCGGCTCGAGATCGCTCGCCTGTACCTCGCTATCGCGCTGCCGACGGGTCTGATCGGTTTGCTGCTGAGTCGCTGGATTTGGCGGAAGATTGTTGCACGCAATCGAACTCGCGGTGAATTTCAGACGTCCGTTCTCATCGTCGGAAGCCGCAGCTCCGCGCTGTCTATGGCTCGGTCGTTCGAGCGCTCTCCCGAGGCCGGGTACAGCGTGGTCGGAATTTGCTTGCCCGATTACGAGCCTGGGCACGATGCTTCGTTCACGGTCGACGGAACCCAGATTCCCGTGCTGGGTGATGAGCACAGCGTTGCGGAAGCCATCGAGTATTCCGGCGCAGATACCGTTGCGGTGACGGCAACCGAACACATCGGCCATCACGGTCTGCGAAAGATGGTGTGGGACCTCGAGAAGAAGAACGTCGACCTCGTCGTGTCGCCCGGTGTGGTGGACGTCGCGGGCCCACGTCTGGTGATGCGGCCGGTGGCAAACTTTCCGCTCATTCATGTCGAGAAGCCGCAATACAACGGGGCGAAAAGGTTCGGAAAGACCGCCTTCGACGTGCTCTTCGCCGCTTCCGTTCTGCTGGTGATTGCGCCGATCTTGATCGCCCTGGCCGTCACCGTCAAGCTCACCAGCAAAGGCCCGATCTTCTACAGCTCCGAGCGAGTGGGCATGGATGGCAAGCCCTTCCAGATGGTCAAATTCCGCACCATGGTCCAGGATGCAGATCAGCGCGTCCATGAGCTGGCCGCCCTCAACGAGGGAGCGGGCGGAGTGCTGTTCAAGATGCGTGACGACCCACGAGTCACCTCGGTGGGCAAGGTGATGCGCAAGTACAGCCTCGATGAGCTCCCACAATTCGTCAACGTGCTCAGGCGTGAAATGAGCGTCGTGGGCCCGCGGCCGCCGCTGCGCAGCGAAGTGGAAACGTACGACGGTGAGGTGCGGCGCCGCCTGCTGGTCAAGCCGGGCATCACGGGACTGTGGCAGGTGAGCGGCCGTTCGGATCTCTCATGGGAAGAGAGCGTGCGGCTCGATCTTTCCTATGTCGAGAACTGGTCCATGACAGGCGATCTGCTCATCATCGCCAAGACAGCAGTGGCCGTGCTCGAGAGTGAGGGTGCGTACTGACCCATTCGGGTCGCCTGTGCTGTGAGGGTTGTCCTCGAGTATCGAGGACCGCCGAAGTGTGTTTACTATTCGCGGGTGAGACGCTGACTCACGGGAACTTCAGTACTGACGACGGGGAACGGACAGCATGCGAATCACAGTCTTCGGTACCGGCTATCTCGGTGCCACACATGCCGCGTGCATGGCCGAACTCGGCCACGAGGTGCTCGGTGTCGATGTGGACCCGGCCAAGCTCGCCAAGCTCGAATCCGGCGAGGTCCCGTTCTGGGAACCCGGTCTCGAAGAGGTGCTGCAGCGCAACATCGCTGCCGGGCGTCTGCGTTTCACCGCGTCGTACCAGGAAGCCGCCGACTTCGCTGAGGTCCACTTTCTCGGCGTCGGGACTCCCCAGAAGAAAGGGGAGTACGCGGCCGACATGAAGTTCGTCGACTCGGTCATCGAGACGCTGGCTCCGTTGTTGACCAAGCCGGCCGTCATCTTCGGCAAGTCGACAGTTCCGGTGGGGACGGCCGAGCGTTTGGGCCGTATGGCACGCGAGCTCGCTCCCGCAGGCGACGACGTCGAGGTTGCCTGGAATCCAGAGTTTCTCCGGGAGGGCTATGCCGTCAAAGACACCCTCCATCCCGATCGCCTGGTGCTCGGTGTCGACCGAGCCCGTCCCGGACGCGCGGAGGAACTCGCTCGTGAGGTCTACGCGCAGCTGCTCGACGAGAAGATCCCGTTCTTGGTCACCGACCTGGCTACCGCCGAGCTGGTGAAGGCATCCGCCAACGCGTTTCTGGCCACCAAGATCTCGTTCATCAATGCCATCGCCGAGGTGTGTGAGGCGGCCGGTGCAGACGTCACCGTGCTCGCCGACGCCATCGGCCACGACGAGCGCATCGGGCGGAAATTCCTCAATGCGGGCATCGGCTTCGGTGGTGGCTGCCTGCCCAAGGACATCCGGGCGTTCATGGCCAGGGCCGGCGAACTCGGTGCCGACCAGGCTCTGACGTTCCTGCGTGAGGTCGACAACATCAATATGCGACGCCGCACCCGCATGGTCGAGCTGGCGCGCGAGGCCTGCGGGTCTCTGCTCGGTGCTCGGGTCGCGGTGCTCGGCGCGGCCTTCAAGCCCGATTCCGACGACGTGCGCGATTCGCCGGCCCTGAATGTGGCTGGGCAGATTCAGCTGCAGGGTGCCGCGGTCAACGTCTACGACCCCAAGGCGATGGAGAACTCGCGGGCGCTGTTTCCCACTCTGACCTACAGCAACTCCGCGCTGGAAGCGTGTGAGGGCGCTGATGTGGTGTTGGTGCTGACGGAGTGGAAGGAATTCAAGGCACTCCTGCCGGGGGACCTGGAGGGTGCGGTGCGCAGCAAGACGTTGATCGATGGGCGCAACTGCCTGGATCCGGAGCAGTGGCGTGCGGCGGGGTGGAAGTACCGCGGGCTAGGTCGTCCCTGATCAACACCGACACCGATTGATAATTCATTCGTTGGAATGAATTATCGCGCTCATTCCTTTAGTGCAGCTTTTCGGCTGTTCGACGTCTTGCGAACGTCGATGTCGGCCTAATCCTTGTTTCGCCCCTGATGAGGCGGTGTAGTGGTTTGTTCAGCGTGCTATTGGAAGAAGTATCGCTTTCGATATCACGAAAAACGGCGCTGTAACCTGTGAATCCTCACATTGCTGTGTCGATCGTGTTCATATGTAACGTTTTTCGGCCCCGGCGCGGTTACACCCGGTGGGTTCCCAGTCACTCGTATCGCCTAGTCGGCGATGGTGTGGTAGACCGATTACCTGCTGTTATTTGTTTGTGATCTACGCCGCTCGCATGGTGCGTTCGATAGTGGCGTGGGACGATCTCAATTCGATACCAGTTGCTTTCCGGATTGGTTCGAACCGAACTCGCGCGTTCATCGTCGGTGTGCGCCGTAGTGCAAAGGAGGGGAGCACGTTGGCATCTGTCGGGGCTGCACAGCGCTCTCTGTGGGGATCTCCACGTCCAACCGGGTTGGCGTTGCGCAAGCTGACCTCACGCCACGTGTGGGAAGACCAGTACATCGATCGACTACGCGTCACCGATGTCGTGGCAGTAGTTGCGTCGGTCGCTCTGGCGCAGGTGGTGCGATTCGGTGACGCCGAGACCACCGGCGTGCTCTCGACGATGACGTACACGGGCGTGTCCGTGATCCTCGCCGGGGTCTGGATCGCGTTCCTTGCCATCTTCCGGACGCGCTCACCACGGGTGATCGGTAACGGTGCCGAGGAATATCGTCGGATCGTCTCGGCCACCTTCCGCCTGTTCGGTGTCATCGCGATTGCCTCCTTGCTGTTCCGCATCGAGTTCGCGCGTCTCTACCTTGCGATCGCTTTGCCTGTCGGGTTGCTGGCACTACTGCTGAGTCGGTGGATCTGGCGGAAGGTCGTCACCCGACTCCGCGGCATGGGCGAGTACAAAACATCGGTACTGATCGTGGGCAGCCGTGCGGCGGCGATCGCCATGGCACAGTCCTTCGAGAAATCTCCCTCGTCGGGGTACGCCGTTGTCGGTATTTGCATGCCGGGTTACGAGGCCCCGCGCGACGGTGTGGTGCATGTCGAAGGTACCGACATTCCAGTGTTGGGAGACGAGCACGACGTCCTCCGAGCGATCGAGGAATCCGGTGCCGACACGGTTGCTGTGACCGCGACAGAACAGCTCGGTCACAAGGGCATTCGCAAGATGATCTGGGACCTGGAGAAGAAGGACGTCGACCTGGTTGTCGCGCCCGGTGTTGTCGATGTTGCCGGCCCGCGCCTGGTGATGCGGCCAGTAGCAGGCTTCCCCCTGATCCATGTCGAGAAGCCGCAATACAACGGTGCGACGCGCTTCAGCAAGACCGCCTTCGATCTGACATTCGCTGGGCTGGTGCTGGTGCTGATCTCGCCGATCCTGTTGGCCGTTGCCATCGCAGTGAAGGCAACAAGCCGCGGCCCCGTCTTCTACAACTCCGAGCGGATGGGCATCGACGGCAAGCCGTTCTCGATGATCAAGTTTCGCAGCATGACTGCGGACGCAGACAAGCAGGTTTCCCAACTGCTCGATCAGAACGAGGGTGCCGGCGGGGTTCTGTTCAAGATGCGTGACGATCCGCGGGTGACGCCTGTTGGGAGGTTTCTGCGACGCTTCAGTCTCGACGAGCTTCCACAGTTCATCAACGTTCTGAAGCGTGAGATGAGTGTGGTGGGGCCCAGGCCACCGCTGCGCCGTGAGGTCGAGACTTACGACGGTGAGGTTCGTAGGCGACTGTTGGTGAAGCCGGGAGTCACTGGTCTGTGGCAGGTCAGTGGACGGTCCGACCTATCGTGGGAAGAGACTGTGCGACTCGACCTTTCGTACGTCGAGAACTGGTCGATGGTGGGCGATCTGCTGATCATCGCGAAGACCTTGACCGCAGTGGCCGGAAGCGACGGGGCGTACTGACAAGCCAGCTCGGCCCAGGCGTCCGGCTTCTCCGAGTTCGACGAGAGACCGAAAACTGATTGAATTGTGCTCAGCTCGTTGCAAGTAGGAATCAGTACTGGTCTCAGAGGAGTGGAAACAATGAAACGCGCGTTGATTACCGGCATTACCGGCCAGGACGGTTCATATCTTGCGGAGTTGCTGCTCAACAAGGGTTACGAGGTGCACGGCCTGATTCGTCGGTCGTCGACGTTCAACACGTCCCGCATCGAGCACCTGTACCAGGACCCGCACGACACGGACGCCAAGCTCTTCCTGCATTACGGAGACTTGAGTGACGGCGCTCGTCTGGTTACCCTCCTCACCGAGATCCAGCCGGATGAGGTCTACAACCTGGGTGCCCAGTCGCATGTGCGGGTGAGCTTCGACGAGCCGGAGCACACCGGCAACACCACGGGCATCGGTTCCATCCGACTGCTGGAGGCAGTGCGCTTGGCGGGCCTGCAGTGTCGCTTCTACCAGGCGTCGAGCTCCGAGATGTTCGGGGCAACTCCGCCGCCGCAGAACGAAGAGACTCCCTTCTACCCACGCTCCCCATACGGCGCGGCGAAGGTCTACGCCTACTGGGTCACGAAGAACTACCGCGAGGCGTACGGCATCTTCGCCGTCAATGGCATCCTGTTCAATCACGAGTCACCGCGACGCGGCGAAACATTCGTCACTCGCAAGATCACGCGTGCCGTTGCCCGCATCAAGGCGGGGCTCGAGCAGAACGTCTACATGGGCAACCTGGACGCCATCCGAGATTGGGGCTACGCACCCGAGTATGTCGAGGGCATGTGGCGCATGCTGCAGGCCGACGAGCCGGACGACTTCGTTCTTGCGACGGGCGGCAACTTCTCGGTAAAGGACTTCCTGGTCGTTGCATTCGAGCGGGCCGGCCTGGACTGGGAGGAGCACGTCAAGTTCGACGAGCGGTATCTCCGACCCACCGAGGTCGACGCACTCGTCGGTGACGCCAGCAAGGCCGAGGAGAAGCTCGGCTGGAAGGCTACGGTGCACACCCCGGAACTGGCGAAGATCATGGTGGATGCCGACATCGCAGCACTCGAGCACGAGGGTCGCCCGTGGATCGACCGCCCGTCGCTGCCGGATTGGGCGTGAATACCGTGACAGCAGGTGAATCGAGCGGACTCGACTACACGCCGGGTCCGCTCGATCGTGACGCTCCGCTCTATGTGGCGGGGCACCGCGGTCTGGTCGGCTCAGCGATCTGGCGTCAACTCGAGGCCTCGGGGTTCAGTGATCTGATCGGCCGTTCGTCGTCGGAGCTGGACCTCAAGGACCGTGACGCAGTCTTCGCGTTCTTCGAGGCGATCAAGCCGAAGACCGTGGTGTTGGCTGCAGCCAAGGTGGGCGGCATCCTGGCCAACAGCACGTACCCGGTCGACTTCCTCTCGGACAACCTGAGAATTCAGCTGAACGTGCTGGATGCTGCTCTCGCACAAAACGTTCAGCGGGTGTTGTTCCTCGGCTCCTCGTGCATCTACCCCAAGCTCGCTCCTCAGCCGATCAAAGAGGAGTACCTACTCACCGGGCATCTCGAGCCGACGAACGACGCCTACGCCATCGCGAAGATCGCCGGAATCCTGCAGATTCAATCGGTTCGCAAGCAGTACGGCCTGCCGTGGATTTCGGCGATGCCGACCAACCTGTACGGGCCAGGCGACAACTTCTCGCCGAAGGGGTCGCACGTCCTGCCCGCGCTCATCCGTCGTTACGACGAGGCCCGCCGCGACGGCGTCGATAAGGTGACCAACTGGGGCAGTGGCTCCCCGCGACGCGAGTTCCTGCATGTCGATGACATGGCCGCTGCGTGCATCCACTTGCTCGAGCACTATGACGGACCTGATCAGGTGAACGTGGGTACCGGCGAGGACGCGACGATCAAGGAGATCGCCGGCATCGTCGCCTCGGCCGTGGGCTACGAGGGCGAAACCGAGTGGGATACATCCAAGCCGGATGGGACGCCGCAGAAACTGCTCGACGTGAACAAGCTGCGGGATGCGGGATGGAAGCCGCAAATTGACCTAGAGGCTGGAATAGCTTCGACAGTCGAATGGTATCGAGAGCACGTCGGGAATTTGCGGACGTAGATTGAGGCGCTCCGATGGCGTTGTAGACCTTGCAGACACCTTGGATTACTCACTGACCGTCAGGTCGGCGATTTGTCGATTATCGCCAAAACCATCAAAGCAGTCTCCAACAGCGATGGAGTGTATCAACCAGTGCCGAGAAGATCGAGGTCAAGAAGGGGCGGCTCATCGTGACCATCTACGCTTTGCTCGCTTCTTACAATCGTGCCGTCCTGACGAAGCGCGCAGTGCAGGATCTTTTCTCCGGAGCTAAAGCTGCGAAGATTCCCATAGTTGTGACCCTCGCAGATGACGGCTCCACCGACGGAACCGCCGACGTTGTGTCGTTGGCTTTTCCTGAGACAAATATAATTCCGGGCTCCGGCTCGGACTACTGGGCGAAGTCAATGCAGAAGGCTGAGAGCTATGTACGAAGTCGCTTTGACTTGCATGTTGGTGACTACATCCTGTGGGTAAATGACGACATTCTCCTAGACTCAGACGCAATTTCACGCCTCTTCGACTGGGCAAAGACCGACCCTGACGCGATTTGGGTGGCATCGATGAGGCCGCCCGATGGTGCAGGAGTGTCCTACGGCGGATTGAAGCGGTCGGGCGTGCATCCGCTCGCGGTTCGCCTTGAGACTCCAGGTGACGCTCCCAAGCTAGTAGACACTTTCAACGGGAATCTTGTGGCAATTCCCAAGCGGGCGGTTGACTCAATAGACGGAATAGATGGAAACTTTGCGCACGCACTCGCGGATATAGATTACGGTATGCGGGCCCGCAAGCTAGGTGAGCACATACTCTTGGCACCCAATACCTTCGGTGTATGTGCGCGAAACAAGAAACCAGATGACCAGTCTCTGATAGAAGAGTGGAAGCATTTCACAAGCGTTAAGGGCGGTGGTCACCGAACTTCGATGGTGCGTTATCTGCGTCGTCACGCGCGTACGGGAGCGCACTTCTATAGTTCGGCAACATATCTGAAGTGGTGGGCTACGGGTTTAACCCGGCGTACGCTTCGCCTGCGCGATCGCGATATAAAGCATGGGTAACGATACGCATTGCGTGAAAATATGCTCTAGTTTAGTACCAGCGAGAGGACTGTAAAGTTGCTGTACACAGCTTTACTCGCGAGTGCCGGCCTGACCGCAGTTATTTATGGACTGTGGGCAATATCGAGATACGTCTGGATACCATTTGTTGCCTGCGGGCTTTTTGTTGTTTTTGCGACCGAACTCACGCCCATACTCCCGAACGTCTATGTTGGAGGAGTGCGAATATCTCTATTCGATTACTTTTCCGCGATGTTGATCACAATTTCAGTTGATCGAATACTACGTAAGAAGTCATCGAAAAACCTCAGTACAACGGTCAGAACGCTTGCGTTGTGTTTAACAGCCACCTTCGCGTACTCCTTGTTGCGGGGCGCGGTCTCCTACGGGGTCGGATCTGCAATTAACGAATCCAGACAAGTCATTTATGCCATAGCTATGATCGCCTGGGTGACAACCATTGACCTAAGATCCAAGGCGCTGTTAGATATGGTGCGGAAATGGTCGGTGGGGTTGGTCCTCGGAACTTCCCTTATTGCAACTTTTCATATTGCGGAAAACGGGTTGGGGTCGACTACCGAAAATCTTGTAACATCCGCGGGCGAAGAAATAGGTGGCCGACCCCTTACAGCAGGACAAGCCATGACGCTAGCGCTCGCGGCTCTCGTTATTTTCGCAAAGAGTCAAAGCAATCGTACTAAGATGGACATCCCCATTCTTGTCGTCGCGGCAATCGTTCTTGTACTAGCGCAGCAACGGACCGTCTGGCTGGCACTTTTAGTTGGCCTAGTCATTCTTACACTGCAGTCGAATTTGCGGCAACAGTTTCGTAGCGTCGGTCTCCTGGTTTACGGCGTCGTCGCTGCGGCATTAGTTCTTGTCGCCGCTCCCCTCGATGCCGTCGTTGAATTAATCGGCACGTCGGGTACCGATACGAAGACACTCGACGGCCGCGAGGAAGGTTGGATTGCGCTCTTCGTTCAGTGGACACAATCTGATCCGCATACGATACTATTCGGCTATCCATTCGGACATGGCTGGCTGAGGTTTCAATCCGGAACATACGTGAGTTGGTCACCACACAATTGGTACCTTAACACTCTGTTGCGTAGCGGTTTGATCGGCGTGCTGTGTTTCGCGGCTTTAATCGTGGCTGTGGCGGCCGGTTCATATCGACTGAAATTGACTCCGCCAGCGTCTGCCATTGGTGGCGCTGCGCTAATTTATTGGTGGACATATGGACTGGACTGGTACTGGATGCCGTTTTTGGGACTTGTACTAATAGTCAGTTCGAACAACGGAGCGAAGTTGGTCACAGATCCATCAGAATTAAGTGAGCGCGGGGGAGAACTTAACTGCGGAAATAGATCGGACACGCGGGAAATAGCAACGGTCGCGCAACACGTCCGACACGGGAAAGGTGTGGCACCACATGTCGGCTAAAAAGAGCGAGGATACCGCAGCAATAGGCCGCAACGGCAAACCAAAGCCGACAGTCGCGGTTTTTAGATCCGATTGGCTGCCAGCCTCAGAGACATTCATACGCTATCAACTTGCCAATATGAAGAATTGGAATCCTGTATCGATAGGACTGGGGAGGGTGCAATCCCCACTTGCTCTTGATACCGACCAACTTGCTATGCCGGAAGCTGCCAACGGTGGCACCAGAAGGCGAATCTTCCAAGCGACACGGAGAAGTCGACGCCTGGCCGGATTGGTGCAGCGCTCGAATGCTTCTGTTGTACATGCACATTTTGGCACAAATGGTGTCTTAATCAGACCCGTTGCCCGTCGACTGCAGCTTCCGCTCGTAGTCACTTTTCACGGCGTCGACACGTCCACGGTGTACCATGAGAAAGGCTTATGGGGATGGCTCTACAGAACAAGACTGGAAGAAATCTTCAAGAAAGATGTTCAACTCATCGCCGTTTCAGAGTCGATTAAACGCACTCTAATACAGATCGGCGCGTCAAAGAGTCGGGTTTCCGTAATATACAACGGCGTCATTGCAACAACTGCTGCTGATCTGGTGGGCAGTCGCCATGGCGTGCTGTTCGTAGGCCGCCTAGTCGAGAAGAAGGGCGTAGATGACCTACTTAACGCTATGGCACTTCTTCCTGAGGGTACAGAACTAACAGTCGTGGGTACGGGGCCGCTCGAAAAATATCTTACGGACCTGGCTAAAGCACTAGCCATAAATTGCAAGTTTACCGGCAGTCTGGCTAATCAGGAGGTCCGCAAACTGATGCGATCCGCTGAGGTTGTGTGCGTTCCATCGCGTGTCGGTCGCGACGGCGATGTCGAAGGGCTACCGACGGTCATCCTTGAGGCTGGAGCTGAAGGTACCCCTGTTGTCGCTACAAGCCACGGCGGAAACGCCGAAGCAATAGTGGATGGTGTCACGGGTTTACTTGTCGCCGAGCGTGACGTGCGAGGCTTAGCCGATGCTGTATTAACGTTGATGAAAGCTGGCGTTGCTGATCCGTCAAACGCCAATAGAATCGCTGCGCACGTCTCGCGAGAATTCGACATCTCGAAGCAGACGGCTAAAGTTGAAGAGCTATATGAACGCGTGGTAGAGGTAACCGTTCCAAAATTTTTTTCCGACGCTGGAAGCAACCCAAGCACTTCGCATTCGAGCGGGTCATAGAATGCACATAGGAATTCTTGCTCCAATCGGGCCACATGGTTTGAAACAGTATCTGTGTGAAGCAGATGCTGTTCGCGCTAGCAGCAACTCCGACGCATATGGGACCGCTCCTACCGCTCTTGTCGGGGCATTACTTGACGCGGGACATACTGTCACCGCAGTTAGCCACAGGCGCGGCCATTCTCGTGAAGTATTTTCTGGCGAGAGGCTGACACTGGTTCAAGTTGAATCTAGATCCTCTCGCCGTGCCCAAGCTTTCGACATGTGGCAGGCCGAACGTCGCCTTATGGCGAAAGAGATATTGCGAACAGATGTTGATGTTGTTCATGCACATTGGACGTACGAATGGGCGCTGACTGCTATCGAATTAGAGGTAGATTGTCCGGTCGGAATTACAATAAGGGACGCGCCGCTTACAGTGTTACGCCACAACTTCAATGTCTATAGACTAATGAGAACTGCGCTTGCGGTCCGGGTCAGAATCTCGTCGGGTAAAGCGTCACTTTTCGCAAATTCGCCATATATGGCTAGTGCTTGGAGCAAGCAAATGTTCGATAGGCGCGTTCCGGCGATATTACCAAACATGAGTCCTTTCGTCATCGGAAATCCGGTAGTTGAACGTGCGTCGCATCCCGTTGTCGTAGAAGTTGCCGATGCAGGCAACCGCAAAAATATCAAAACGCTGCTGGAAGCCTTTGCAATGGTACGCAACGTTATTGAGTCCGTAGAGCTTCGCTTACTCGGGCCTGGGTTAGAAGACGATTCACCGCTAGCAAGCTGGGCGCGCGACGCTAACCTGGACGGTGGTGTCACATTTTTGGGTATTTGTAACCGAACAGACACGATAAACGAACTGAGCTACGCGTGGGTTCACGCACATGCGGCACTGGAGGAGAGTTTCGGCAATACTCTTGTCGAAGCAATGGAGTTAGGGACACCCGTTCTGGGCGGACAATCTAGCGGTGCCGTTCCCTGGGTTTTGAACGGTGGCGGTGCGGGCCGGTTGACCGACGTTGCGAGTCCGGACAGCCTGAGTGCCGATTTGGTCGACCTGCTATCGAGGCCGGACGAGTTAACTCGACTGAGCAGAAGCGGGACCGAGCACGTGCGGAGCGCCTTCGGCCCGGCGACCGTCGCGAAGTTGCACATTCGCGCCTACGAACTGATGATTGAGTCTCACAGGGGGGTGTCGCTGTGAAGATAGTCCATGTGATGGGGCAGTTGAATCCCAGCGGAATGGAGAGGATGTTTGTCTCCTCTCAAAAGTATATGCAGGCAGTCGGTGTCGAGTCCATGATTGTCTGCCAAGGACTTCTACATCCGTACCGCGACGCAATTTCTGAATCCGGGATCCCGGTACGGACAGTGCCCGCGATCAGTTCTGTCAAAGGAATGTTTGCATTTATACGAATTTTACGGGACGAACGTCCAAACATTGTGCATGTTCATACTGAAGGCGCCTATCTGCAGGTGGTTTTCTCCGTAGTGTTATGGCGGCGAAAAGCGAAAGTGGTTCGGACGGTACATAATGTTTTTCGACATGCTGGCTTTGCCTTCCACCTCCGTCGCTTAAAGATTGCTGTCACGAAACCGTTTGTTAGTCAAACAATCAGCCCGTCTTCTGACGTTCAACAAAACGAAGTCCGGTTTGGCAGGCATTCATTATTGGTTGAGAATTGGGTTGACGACAAGTTTTACGAATTAGGAAAAGGCCGTGCGCACCAGCCGACGAGTGGGTCGCCGATGTTCTTGATCGTAGGAAACTGTTCGGAGACAAAAAATCACGACTACGTCGTGGAAACGCTCTACAGCCTGAATTGTACGCTCGCGCATCACGGGAATGAGGACGGTGCCACAAATCGTGAAAGATCAAACCTGCAGGCGATGCAGTGTCATGGGTTATTGCGTAGTAGGGGCACCAGTGACCCGTACACCTCTCTGAAGGAATGCAATGTCTTTGTAATGCCGTCTCTAGCCGAGGGGATGAGCGTTGCGCTTCTCGAGGCAATCGCTTCCGGACTGTATATATTGGTGAATGACGTAGAAGGTCTGCGGTGGGCCGCGGGAATTCCTGGCGTGGTGTTGATTGATAGCAATTTGGCGGCTTGGCGGTCGGCTTTGGTGGAAGTCGCATCGATGAACATCCCTTCCGGCTTTGCCCGGGAACCGAGATTTTCGGCTGCGCGCGGTGCGCAGGAGTTGGTCGAGGTTTATAGAACGGTGCTCAATGACGCCGACCAGTAGTGTGAAGCAAATATTGGTGAATATTGGTTGGACATATGGTGCGCAGCTGCTGACGATCATTGCGCAGGTACTGTATGCCGCCGTAACAACGAGGCTCGTTTCAGCAGACGAGTTTGGCGCATATGCGGTGGCGCTAGCTGCGAGTGGATTCGTGCAGTTGATGGCAATGGGCGGGCTCGGCCAGGCGGTTGGCAGGATGGAGCGTTTGCACGTATCTCGACTCGCGTCGCTTTTCTCGTACTCTTGGATACTTGGGGTACTAGGAGCGGTAAGTATTTTTTTCGGTGCACCCGCGTGGGCCCATCTGTGGTCCTCGCCAGCGGCGGTTGACGCAATCCGTCTAGCATCTATTAGTGCCCTCGTGGCACCGGCATTTGGCTTAGTCTCGGGTCTCGTGCGGCGGTTGGGAAAATACCGCCAGTTTGCCGCAACCACAGTGTTATCGAATTTGCTCGGTATGCTCGTGGGTCTGCTTGCTGTTGTCCTTCTTAACGACAGCGTCGGCTTGATGGTATCAGTTATTCTTGGCCAGTGTCTTGGCCTGATTTTTTGTCTGGTTCTATGCGAACGGATGATTGGAAAGCTTGGGTCGCTTGGTGGCGCTCGAACTGATATAACCTACAGTTGGAATCTGACTGGCACAAACCTTGTATCCTATTTCATCGCGAATGCGACTAAAATATCAGTTACCCGGTTTGCCGGTGCTGCTGTTTTGGGCCAATGGAATCGTGCTGAGGTACTCACTACTGTTCCGTTTCAGCAGATTCAGAATTCAATCATCCAGGTTCTCTACCCGGAATTCCGGCATGTCAAAGATAGTCCATCTGCTGCAAGGTCTGTCTGGACCGATCTACTTGTACTGTGTGCGTTTTTGGTCTTACCATTTGCTTCGATCTGTTCGGCCGTTCTTCCGCTAGTCTTGCCCATGCTTTTCGGCGCTGGTTGGACCACAGCGTCTAGATTGACAATGGTGTTGGCATACGTTGGTGCCTTGCAGTTGCTTTCGTCGGTTTTGGGCGGTGCAATCGAGTCGCTAGGTCGTTTTAAGTGGATGTGGTCAAACGGCGCTGTTATAGCTGCACTGCAGGTGGTTGCAGTTACCGTCATTGCTTTAGGCGGCGGATTGGAATCTGCCATGGTCTTCTTGATAATCACATCGATTCTTCGGCACCTAATTCAGGTGGTTCAATGTGTAAAGGGCGGCTACCTGGCCGCAATCCCGATAGTGTTCGGCTATAGTACCGCGATTTTCGCAGCCGCAATGGTGTGGGTTCTGTTTTACGTGCTTCTGAGGCCATCCTTAATACTGTCCGCGCCAACCTGGGCGTTGGTGAGTGCAGGCTTATGGTTTTTCGGAGTAGCTCTCTTGACTATTTATTCTTGGAGATCAATGCCGGTCGCAGTCATCCTCAGACGCTACAGGAATCGCAAATGACTACAACGCGAACGGATGCGAAGCGCGCTTTTTGGGGGTAGGTGCACCATCTCTCATCCATTGCATTGCTTCGTTGGCCCATGCCTTAAGTCTTAGTCTTCAGTGCGCCCTGGATCCCGTGGACGAAACGCATGACCATTGCTTCCGTTGTGTACTGAGCTGAGTCACGCACACAGGCAGCACTCATGCGAGCAAGTTCTTCGGGGGCCGCCATTAGCGCCGCCGCTTCGTCGGCCAGGCTTGTGGGGTTGTCGTCGGAAACTACTGCAGTGTCACCATTGGTCAAGTACGAGAATTCGGGCGCGTGGAATGGCCAATTGGTGGTGAGCATGGGGAGTCCAGATGTCAAGCTGTCGACTGCGGTCAAACCGACTCTTCCCGGATTGAGCATAAAGTCGGCAGATCTAAGAGCAAGTGCTTTTTCGCTTCCGAAAATTGGACCTAGTGTTACCGCCCATTGGTGGTCCCTAGCCCAGTCTCCTACCATTCCCGCTTGATCTCCGTCACCTGCGATAATCAACCGGAAATTCGGAACCTTGCTGTGTATTAGCTGCGCAGTCTCAAGCAAGGTGCCAATCCGCTTTGCGGCATCGAGCCCTCCGATATAGATGCCAGTAAGCCCGCGTGTCAAACCGTGAAGGTTGCTGAAGCGTTGTATTTGAGTATCTGTCACCGAGGCGAGGTCTCTTTTAAGCGCGGCGGTGTCGATTGAATTTTGCACGACCGTTGTCTTTGGTTGAGGGTAGCCACTCGCGACGACTGCGTCGACGCCGGCCTGAGTGTAGCCAAAGAACCACACACTGTTCTTAGTCAGGCGGGTTTTGAGTGCTTCCTCGGACGACTTCTTGTGGACGGTGAAAGTTTGTCCGTGACCCCAGTACGCTATTTTCCTTTTAGTTTTCGGATGTAGCAGTAGCGCGTAGGTTTCTAAATTTCGAATTGCTTGTTCGAGAATGATTAAGTCATAGTGCCTCTCAAGAATTGTCCGCACCGACTTGAAAATGAGATGGCGACCGCCCACCTTGATGTACCGAGTTGGTAATTGTTGAGCAAATGTCGGTGTGAAGCTATCATTTCTCGCGCGCCACTCAAGCGGCGTCTCACCGTAGAATATGTCGAGTTCGATATCAATTTCTTTTAGAGTTTTTTGAAGCCGTTCGAAGAATCGGAGGCGGTACTGTGGCATCCATGGGTGAATGATAGCGACTCGGTGCATTATTCCCCTAAATAGATAAGGCTGCGAGGCATTGGTAGTCTATTGACGGACTTGCTCTGTAGGCTCACCCAATGCTGTTTGAACTCGGCTGCAGTGAAGCGGTACTTTATGTGCGTCGCGGGCGAACCAGCAACTATCGAGTTCTCCGGGACGTCTTTGACCACGACCGCGCCGGCCGCAACGATTGCACTATTTCCAATAGTGACTCCTGACATGACGACGGCGTTGAATCCAACCCAAACGTCTGATCCGATCACGACTGGTTGCGACTGTTCCTGGTGTAGCCCTACCCACGGCGCAGATCTGACGGGGTGTTCGACAGAGGTGTAGTCGTGGTCGAGTCGCCCGACAACGCCTGACCCATTCGCGAAAAGAACCTCATCGCCTATGGTTCCATCCACCTGGATTGTGACGTGTTTGCCGACATAGACGTTATCGCCTATCTCAAGTCGATTTGGGGCCCAGATTACCGACCCGGGTCCAACGTGTAGATTTTGCGCGCCGTGGACATTCTCGCGAACAGCAAGTATTTTGGATAGGTGATCTTTCGTCTTTCCTAGTATGCTCATGTCGTCTCTTTGTCATGCGGTGTACTCATGCCAAGCTTGTTTAGTTTTCTAGATTTTGCCACACTTGCGGCAAACAGGATGTTGCCGAATAGGTATCTCTTCCAAAGTCGGCCTGGTTCGGTTGCGAATCGGTAGAGCCACTCGACTGCATGATCTTGCATCCACCTGGGCGCTTCCTTTGCTGTGCCTGCAACAAAGTCGAATGCGGCACCAACTCCCACGCAAGGCACGCCCACTGAGCGCGCAAGGTATCTAGTCGCATAATCCTGTTTGGGCGATCCGAGAGCGACCCATAGGATATGTGGTTCGCAAGGCTCAATTCGCTGCACGCAACTCTCGTAGAATTTGTGGTCAAGTTCTCCGAAAGGTGGAGCGAAGGCTCCTGCGACGATCGCACCGGGATAGACAGCTTCGATCTTTGAAACCAAGAGTTTTAATGTTTCAGGCGTAGTACCCAGAAAGTAGTGTCTAAGTCCTTTTCGTCTACCCTGGTCGATCGTGTTTACGAATAGGGAGGGCCCGCGCACTCGCCCGGGTCGAGAACCCAGATGGCTGTTCCGACTCATCGCCCAGACTACAGGCGTGCCGTCTGGGAAGTTAACGCCTTCGCCTGAGAGGAGGCCCCTATATTCGAGGTCTTTGGATGCGACCGCGACACAGTATGCGTTTGCGAGACGGACTGGGACGGGTGTCCTGGCTAGTGCTTCGTTAATCATGTAGTCGGTTGCAGACTGCAAGTTTGTGACCTCGAAGGGCACTGTGCCAACCAATGTGCGCTCGAATTGCTGCCGTTCTTCGGTCATGCAGGCTCCATGCTGTTGTTCCGTTAGTTCGCGAGCATTAGTTTTTCGGTCTATCACATGCCGAGACCTTGCTTGTTGTGGGTTGGCCGTATACAAGAAGTCCCACGGCCGGATTGGATGCCAGGGGTTGCGCGAAAGTTGGCCCCCTTGTCTGTCGGCGGTGAGTGAGCCTCGCTCGGTCTGAATGCAGTTGGTTTCAGCGTGTGCCGGTCTTTGGTCGCGCCGTGCCGGATTGTGGGGTGTACAGCCGGGCTTTGGAGTGACTGTTCTCTAAATCTTGCCGGTTGTTTAGGGACGTATGCCAGCGAGTCGGGACCGGGATCCATCATAGTGTGAATTGGTGAGAACTGGGCGGCGGGGCCGCTTCTTTGTGGCGGGGCATGGGAGGGTTGTCCACGGTGTGCGGTTACGTCTACGCCGCAGATAGGGCGGCAGGACTCGATGTCGAACAGCTGAATGACCAGCGTTGTGTGTTGCGATCGACGGCGGCGAGCTGTCCCGGTAGCCCGTTGTGGCGGGTCCCCGGTGGACGGGGCCATCTTGTTCTAGGGTCTTGTGGCCCATGAGCTGGGCGGATAGGACGATGAAGAACTTGGCGGGACGTCAACGAGACTCTGCCTAGGAAATCGTCCGCAAGTTGCGCCGGGCCTATGGCCTCACTGCGGCGGGCAAGGCGGAGCAGGAGGTAGCGGCGTGACCTGTGTATCACCGTTGCGAGCGCACGGATCCAATTCATGTAAATCGGGCTGTGTGGGGGCCGTGAAGCCTCACAACAGGACATTCCCTTGATAGTGCTCCTGAATCGAACTAATGAATTGCCCGAAACGGTGGCCTTCTCGCCCGTTGCACAGAAACCAAATACCTATGTAACGATTGAGCTACGCAGTGACACGTTGCGGGGTTGTACGAACGGACGAGGAGCTCGAAGCATGGAGATACAGGATTACCTGAAAATCCTGAAGGCGCGATGGATCATCATCGCCGTCACCGTGGTCGTAGCGATCCTGGGAGCTTTGGGTGCGTCGCTGTTGACGACTCCGCTCTACGAGTCGAGCGCCAGGATGTTCGTCTCCACATCCGGCGGGACGTCGGTGAGTGAGACGTACCAGGGCAACCTGTTTTCTCAGCAGCGTGTGGCCTCCTACTCGGAGTTGGTGACCAGTGAGGCTTTGGCAGCGCGAGTTCTCGACGTACTTCCTCTCGGTCTGACGCCGTCGCAGTTGGCCGCGAAGGTGAAGGCATCGTCGACTCCCGACACCGTTCTGTTCGACATCACCGTCACCGACTCCTCGCCCGCACGCGCTCGTGACATTGCGAACGCGATGGCTTCGGAGCTGACGGCGCAGGTGCGAGAGTTGGAAACGCCCGAGTACGGGGGAACCCCGTCGGCCGGAGTGAAGACCTTCCAGCAGGCCGAGGCGTCCTCGGCTCCGGTGAGCCCGAAGACCAAGCGCAACCTCGCCCTCGGGGCGGCCGTCGGCCTATTGCTCGGAATCGCGCTCGCGGTACTGCGCGATCGTTTGGACAACACACTCAAGAACCGTCGCGAAATCGAGTTCATTTCCGGCAAGGCGCTCGTCGGCACCATTCCTTTCGACAAGGATCGCAAGACGCACCCTGCCGTCGACTTCCAGGACCTCGCGCAGTCGTCGAGCGCTGAGGCTTTCCGTGAGCTCCGCACCAACCTGCAGTTCCTAGAAGTCGATCATCCGCCACGCGTCATCGTCGTGACCAGTGCGATCCCGGCCGAGGGAAAGACGACCACTGCGGTCAACCTGGCGATCTCGCTTGCGGAGGCCGGGCACCATGTCGTTCTCGTCGAGGGCGATCTGCGTCGTCCTCGCATCTCGAAGTACATGGGCCTCATCGGTTCGGTCGGTCTGAGCACCGTGCTTGCGGGGCAGGCGAAGGTGGACGAGGTACTACAGCCCACCAAGTACGAAGGCCTGCAGGCCATGGCGTCCGGCCCGATCCCGCCGAACCCGTCCGAGCTGCTGGGCTCGGAAGCATCTCGCGCCATGCTGGTCGAACTGCGCTCCAAGTTCGACTACGTCATCGTCGACGGTGCCCCTCTGCTGCCGGTCACCGACTCGGCCGTCCTCACCACCCATGCTGATGGTGCGCTCCTGGTGACCCGATACGGACACACCAAGAGCACCGAATTGGCCAGGGCCATCGGCAATCTCGAAGCCATCGGAGCTCATGTCCTGGGTGTTGTGCTGGCATTGACGCCCTCGAAGAAGGGCGACATGTACAGCTACTCGTACAACTACACCGCAGATAACAACCTTCCTAGGCAGGTGTCACCTCCGGTACCCGCGCCGGCACCGCAAGCACCCGTTGTATCGCTGACGCCGGTGTCCCCACCCGCTCCTGCACCGGTGCATGCTCCGCCGACGCGACAGCCTTCACCTCGGTCCGCTTCCGCATCACCTGCAGCCGGCCCGCGGACAGCAGAGGCGACTCAAGACCCCGAGTCCAAGCCCCTGCCCCATCGGCCGCAGACTCTGCCCAGAAACGGTTCTGAGAATCCGCGGCTACGTAAGTAGTTGGTAGGGGGTCGGACTCACTTCAGTGGCGAGGAGTTCGGTTTCGGTCGCCCGCTGGTACCGATGACAATTCCCGCGAGGGTCATCGAGGCGAGAGTCGCCGGGGTCGAGACGTTCGGACTTTGCGCCGTGAGAGCGCCAGCGGCCAGTAGTTGAACTATCACGGTGAGCCTGCCGCGGTCGCTGGGATCGATCTTTTTTGGCCATGGGTAGCTCCTGACGTGGCATTTGTTGGTGACATCGTCGAAGCTAAACCCGTTGGAAAGCGTCAAAACTATTGGAACGCAATGCAGTTCGGTAGTTATAGTCCCTCTTGCGGGCGTATAACGCGAGAAATGTGGCCTCTTCAGCGAACGTTGTCGAGACTTTCCTTGCCGGAAAGTTCATTCGACTGAATGACGGTAAGGGGTCACTGTCGGAGGACCGTGCTCGGTCGACGACAGCTACTCCGCGATCAGCACTGCGGAACGTCGATGCGTACCGCGGGCTGATCCACCAGAGGCTGCACGGGTGCCGTCGCCTCGCCTGGAGCGGAGGGCTCCTCGAGTGCCCACGACACCGTCTGCGACTTGCCCGGCGGAATGGTGAGGTACGCAGCCTGCACTGGATGGCCCAATTCGGTACCGGCCTGGATGGAGAATCCCGTGATGCCGTTGACCTTCATAGACGTGATCTTCGCGCCCTGCGTACCGTACAGATACACGATCGACTCGTTGGTGCCGTAGGGAACGTTGGGCTGGAACGTGCTCGCCACGTAGGGCGTCAGGCCGTTCGGATCCACATTGTTGGTGAGGGTCGCCGTCACAGTCGACTTACGGGTGCCTGCGGTGCAGGATTCCGCTGAATACGTGATGTCCCGGGTGAGGTAGTAATCGAGCTTGTTGCCGCCGGCGTTGTTGACCACCACGTTGGCGTACGGGGCCGGGCTGTCCGGCAACACGTGACCCACCTTGGTGCCGTCCAGAATTGCCTGCTCGGCCGGGTCGGCGCTCCATATCGCGATGCGGCCCTCGCTGCCGGCGCGGCCCACCGCGTCGAGCAAAGATCTTGTGGGTGCCGCGCCCGTGGTCATCTTCTGCACCACTGCCGCCGCGATCTCCTGCAGGTACGCCTTGCGAGCCAACTGGTCGTCGCCGAACCTGGAATACGCTGTGCTGAGGGTGATCTCGACGACGTTGTCGGCAGTGATTTGCTCACCGTCGGCCAACGCGACCGGGCCGGTGGCACTGAGGATGTAGCTCAACGCAATCGGGTCGGTGGCGATGGCACCGTTGAGCACCTCGCCCGTCTGCTCCGTCCACATGGACGACCAGATCTGGCCGGCGTACGGAAAGTGCGGGCTCGCATTGGAGTTGCGGAAATCGGTGGTGGTGTTTCGGGGAGCCCACAGTGCGTTGTATTCGGGCCCCAGATCGATGGGCTGTTGCAAGAATTCGAGTTCGTTGTTGCTGCCGAGCGTATCGACGCGGGCCGTCCCGTTCTCGGCGCGAATGATGCCGTAGCCGCCCAGCAACCCGCCGGTGCCCCGAGCCTCCGCGTTGGTCTGGAACGCGAGGAAGTAACTGCGCGGGCCGCTGTCGCCGAGCATCGACGGCAGCAGTTCACTGGCAATGCGGGTGTTGGTGAGCAGATTTGCGAGTTCGTGCGTCTGATCGATCAGCGACGTGCGGGCGTCGTCCACCACACCGAGGAAGGCGGGCTCCTCCACCTGCTGGGCACGCTCACTGAGCTCGTCTGCTGCTATGGAGGTCTGCTGTAGCACCGGTTGTGCGTCCCGCAGGGCCGCAGTGTCCACCTTGCCGCCGCCCTCGACGAGGCTGCTCGGATTCAAACTGGCACCCGCGGCCGATGCGGGGGCAAGCACGTCGTCGGCCAATCCCTGCACCACATCGCTTATCTGCGCAACCGACTTCAAGGGACTACCGATATAAGGAACGGCTTTGAAGATCGAGAACGGAATGGACGTCGTCGCCGAGACCGCATCGTTCGCAGATTCGGAGGCGCGAGCCGCTGCGGCCTCGGCTCCCGCCGAATCGCCGTCGAGCAACGCGTCCTTGGCCTGCGTGGCCGAGTCGCGGGTGGCCGTCAGACTCGACTGTGCCGTATAGGACTCGTAACCAAGCCACACCACAAAAGCGATGACAATGACCAGAAATACGCCCACCGAGATGAGAATCGGCCGCTTTCTGCCCGATTTCCGACCGCGGGTATCGGTGGAACTGGTTGCCATCGTCGGTGGCCTCTCGGTCGAGGAAATGTATTCGAGTGCACAGCCTAAATGGGAGTAGGCGATCTGGTGCACCTGCCGTTCCATCCAGGTAGAGCATTCACACCGTGTCGACTAGTTTGTAACGGGCGATGAAACATCAACGCTGTGAGCGGCGCGCCGGCCGAATCGAAGTAGTCAGGGCGCGTGCGTTGAGGAGGTCGGGGAGTGTCGCCAGAGGCGGGTGAGCGGTTCGAGGACGGCCGCTTCCCCCTGTCGGCTGCTCAGATGAATATCTACCTCGCTCAGCAACTGGCACCGGACGTGCCGTTCACCATCGCTCAATACGTCGAGATCCGTGGTGATATCGACCCCTCCGTGTTGATTCGCGCGACGGACATCGCCTGCCGGCGGCTCGAATCGCCTGCCGTGCGGATCGGTGTGGAGGAAGGTCACCCGTACCAGTGGTCGGACCTCCGGGTGCCGTACGCCATGATCTACCGCGATTTCACCGACCGCGAGCATCCCATCGAGGATGCCCAGCGCTACATGGACGAGCAGTATCGGCAACCCGTGGATCTGGTTCGCGACCAATTGATTGCCTCGGAGATCATCCAGGTGGGCAGATTCCACTACTACTGGTACAGCCGGGCCCACCACATCGTGATGGACGGACTGGGCGCAATCTCGGTGCAGGAGCGCACCGCAGCAGTGTACACCGCGTTGATGGCGGGAACGGAAATCCCGAAGACCCGCGCCATCGGAGTGCGGGAGATCTACGACTACGAGGCCGCGTATCCCGACTCCTCCCGCTACGAGACCGATCGCCAGTACTGGCTCGGTCGACTCGACGGCCACCTCGAGGCGCCCAGGCTGGCCGGTAGCCCGCACGAACCTGCCGCCCCCAGCGGCGTGACGGTGAGTGTCGGTGCTGTTCTGGACGCAGACCTCACCGAAGCCGTTGCCGCAGTGGCACATCGGTACAACTCCTCCGACGTGCCCGTCGTGCTCGCCACGTTCGCGCTCTACCTCGCTCGCATGACCGACACCGAAGACGTCATGCTCAGTTTGCCGGTATCGGGCCGAGCGACGACCAAACTGCGGGAATCGTCGGGCATGATGTCCAACGTCGTGCCGCTGCGCATCGGTGTCGAACCAGGAGTCACAGTCGAGGAGCTCCTTCGGCGGATCCAGGTGGAACTCACCGGCGCACTTCGCCATCAGCGGTTCCGCGTCGAGGACATGCAGCGGGCGACCGGTGACGGTACCGGCAGCGCTGCTGCGGGACGCGGTGTGTTCGGTCCCACGGTCAACATCATGATGTACAACAGCACAATTCGGCTCGGCGACGTCATCGGTGAATACCGCGTGCTTTCCAGCGGGCCCATCGACGACATGATGGTCAACGTCTACCCCGGTGTCGCCGGCACCAGTACTCGCGTCGACTTCCTCGGTAACCCGGCTCTCTACACCACGGATGAGCTCGAAGCCCATCATCGACGCTTCCTGGCACTCCTCCGCGAGGTAGTCGGTGCACCCGAGGGGCTCGCGGTGTCGGAGCTGGAGGTACTCGACCTCGAGGAGAAGCGAGCACTGCTCGGCGCAACGGCGACCGCAACGCCCGCGCCGCTGCCCTCGCTGCTGACGTCAGGTGTGGTGGTGCGTGCCACCGGAGTCGATCAGTCCAGTGAAGACTTCACCAGGGTCGCGGAACATATTGCTGCGCAACTGGTCTTGATATGTGCAGGGCCGGAGAAGCGCATTGCCGTGGCAATCGAGCGCTCCTACGAATCGCTACTGGCGCTGTGGTCGGTCTCGATCTCTGGGGCATCGTTCGTCCCACTCGACCCCGCCGAGCCCGCTGAGCGGGTGGCTGCAGTACTCGCCGATGCGCACGTCGAGTTCGGCATCACCACTCGTGCTGGCGCGCAGCACCTTCCGAGCACCGTCCGATGGTTCCTCATCGAGGACTTGCTCGACGCGGACCCGGTTGCCTTCACGCCGCCGACCCTGCACGTCGACAACGAGGCCTACGTCATCCACACCTCGGGGTCGACCGGTAAACCCAAGGCCGTCAGCGTCACTCACCGCGGACTCGCTCAACTCGCGGCCAACGTCGTCGAACGGTACGCCGTCACCCCCGACTCGCGCGTGCTGCACGTTGCGTCGCCGGTCTTCGACGCGTCCATCCAGGAACTTCTCGCAGCGTTCGCTGCGGGTGCCACCCTGGTGATCGCCCCGGCCGACGTCTACGCCGGTCCTGCCCTCGCCCACGTGTTGGACCGCGAGAAGATCACGCACCTGATCACCTCGCCGACGGTGCTGGCAACCCTCGACCCGGACGACCTCGGCTCCATCGAGGTGTTCGACGTCGGGGGAGAGGAGTGCCCTCCCTCGTTGCGGGACAAGTTCGTCGCAGCCGATCGAACGATGCGCAACGCCTACGGGCCGACCGAAACGACAGTGTTGGCCACGTTGTCCGAGCCGATGCAGGCCGACGAACGAGTGACCATCGGCGCGCCGCTGCCGGGTGTCCGTGCGCTGGTGCTCGACGCGCACCTGCGGCCGACGCCCTGCGGCGGCGTCGGCGAGCTCTACTTGGGCGGCGACGGACTGTCCCGCGGATACAGCGGGCAGACGGGCGTGACATCGACACGATTCGTCGCAGACCCCGGGGTATCAGGAGCGCGGTTGTACCGCACGGGAGACATCGTCCGTCGGTCGTTCGACGGTTCCACGATGGAGTACCTGGGCCGCAACGATCAGCAGATCCAACTGCACGGGCGTCGTCTCGAACTCGGCGACGTGGAGTCCGCGGCCACAACGTGTGCGGGAGTGACCGCCGCCGCGGCCGTTGTTCGCGACAACCGACTCGTCCTCTATGTCACCGGAGTGCCGGCGGGGCTGGACAGTCATCTCCGACACCGCCTGCCCGCCTGGATGATTCCCAGCACCGTCGTAGCTCTGGACGCGCTACCCATGACTGCGGGTGGCAAAATCGACCGTCGTGCGTTGCCCGCCCCCATCGCGCGCGTGAGCACCGAATACGTTGCGCCGCACACCGATACGGAACGTATCGTGGCGAAGGCATTCGCAGACGTCCTCGAGGTCGATGGCGTGGGGCGCGAGCACTCGTTCTTCGAGCTCGGCGGTGATTCACTCAGTGCCACCCGAGTGCTCGCACGCCTCGGATCCTCGATCGCGTTGACCGTTCTGTTCGCCGACCCCACAGTCCGCGCAGTCGCGGCGGCCATCGACTCGTCCGCGGCGCGCGAGGTGTCGCTCGAGCTCCTCGATACCGTGCTGCCCGGGCGCATCCCGCTGTCGTACGCGCAGCAGCGGCTGTGGTTCCTCAACCAGTTCGATCCCGCATCGTCCGCATACAACATGCCGGTGGTAATCCGAGCCCGAGCCGGTGACGATCCCTCGTTGGTTCTGACCGCTCTCCGTGACGTCGTCGAGCGACACGAAGCTCTGCGCACGTACTACCCGGCCGATGACGACGGTCCGAGGCAGGTGGTGCGGCCCACCGATACCGTCCTCGTCGAGGTGCCCGAGCGCATTGTCTCCGAGCGGGCTCTGGATGCTGCTGTGGCATCGATCGCGGCCGAGGGATTCGATGTGACGGCCGAAGTGCCCATCCACGCAACGCTTCTGAGCGTGGAGGAATCCGGTGACACCGTCGTCGTGGTCGTTGTGCACCACATCTCGATGGACGGTTGGTCGGTCGACCCACTCGTACGCGATTTCGCCTTCGCATACGCCTCTCGTGGAGCAGGTCACGCGCCGACGTGGCCACGACTGCGCGCGCAGTACGGCCAGTACGCGGTGTGGAACCGGACGATGGTGGATTCGGTTGCCGACGAACAACTCTCGTTCTGGGCTTCGGTACTGGGTAGTGGCGACTCCGCACCGGCGGAGCTACCAGCGGACTTCCCCAGGCCGGCGGTGCAATCGATGAGCACCGGTGCAGTTCCCTTCGAGATCGGGTCGCGCCTGCACGCGGGCATTCGTGAGCTGGCCCGATCGACGAACTCGACCACCTTCATGGTCGTCCATGCCGCCGTGGCTGCCGCCCTGAGCCGCTTCGGTACCTCGAACCGGGTGGTGGTCGGGTCTCCGACTGCAGGGCGAGGTCACGAAGCGCTCGACGAGATGGTGGGCATGTTCGTCGGAACCCTGCCTCTCGCAGTCACTGTGGAGCCGTCGGAAAGCTTCGCGTCGTTGCTCGATGCAGTGCGCACCGCAGACCTCGACGCCTTTTCGCACTCCGACGTCCCGTTCGAGCGCATCGTCGACGCCCTGGCGACCGATCGATCCCTCGACCGGCATCCGTTGTTCCAGGTGATGCTGGCATTCGACAATGCGCCGCACCGATCGGTCGAGGACCTGCCCGTCTCGGTACTGGAGATACCCACCCGCACCTCGGAATTCGACATCACCCTCGTGCTCGCAGAAGCTGCTGCAGAGCATGGAGATTCGGGGGTCCTCACCGGCCAGATCGAGTATGCGTTGGACCTGTACCAGCAGGCCACCGTCGAACAGTTCGCGTCGGTGACTCTGGCCATCCTGAACGCGGCGGTGGCGAATCCCGCTGTGGTCGTCGGCGACCTCGCCCTTGCCGGGGCGCCGACGCTGCCCGCCTCGACGGTGGGCGGAACACTGCTCGACGTGTTGTGCGCTAGGACAGCAGTTTCGGGTGATGCTGTTGCTATCGACGGCCTGGAGTCGGTGACGTACGCCGAGCTCGATCGTCGGTCGAACCGGATCGCGCGACTGCTCGTCGTACACGGTGTCGGACCGGAAAGTCTTGTGGCCCTGTCCCTGGAACGCTCGGCCGAGTACATCGTCGCGCTGTGGGCCGTGGTGAAGGCGGGCGGGGCGTTCGTGCCCGTGGACCCGCGCTACCCGGCTGCGCGCCGGGAACAGATGCTGCAGCACATCGAGATCGGGTTTGGCGGCATCGAGGCGACAGTGCACTGGCTGGACGAGAGTCAGGCCCAGAACTTCAGCGACCTGCCCCTGGCCGATGCCGATCGCCTGGCAGCGCTGAAACCTGCGCACCCAGCCTACGTGATCCACACGTCGGGTTCGACGGGAACACCCAAGCCCGTCATGGTGACGCATCAGGGTGTGTACGCACTCGCGCAGCAAGTCGTTCCGCGGTACGGCGTGACGTCGAGTTCGCGCGTGCTGCATGGATACTCGGTCAACTTCGACGCCGCTGTGCTCGAGCTGGTCCTTGCCTTCGGGGCCGGCGCAACCATGGTGATCGCGCCGGCCGACCTGCTCGGAGGCGACGAGATGTCGGCCTTCCTGGTCGCGCATCGCGTCACCCACTACCTGTCCACACCCGCAGTGCTCGCCACTGTGCCGCCGACCCCCGGGATCGAGACCGTCGCCGTCGGCGGAGACGTATTGGGCACCGGTGTCGTGGACGGTTGGTCGCCAGGGCGGTCGATGCTCAACGCCTACGGTCCCAGTGAGGCGACGGTGGTGGCCACACTGGCCGAGTCGCTGCGCGCCGGTGAGCCGGTCACCATCGGCAGACCGTTGGCGCACGTGGGAGCGGTTGTGCTCGACGACCGGTTGCACTCGGTGCCACTGGGGGGCGTCGGGGAGTTGTACCTCGCAGGGTCGGGCGTGGCTCGCGGCTATCACGCGGACCCGGCGTCGACCGCCGCGAGGTTCATCGCGGCACCCGACGGGACACGGATGTACCGGACAGGCGACCTCGTCCGGCAACAACCGTCGGGCGTGCTCGACTACCGCGGTCGCCGGGACCACCAGGTTCAGATCAACGGTGTGCGTATCGAACTGGGGGAGATCGAGAGTGCACTGACGGCCCACCCCGACGTCAGCGCCGTGGTGACAGCGTTGCGTGAGAACAGAATTCACGCATGGGTCGTGGGGCTCGGCGCGCAGGACGCGGCCCAGTGGCTCCTGGACAGGCTCCCGTTGTCGATGCAGCCGGCCGTCATCACCCGGATCGACAGTGTTCCACTGACCGGCAACGGCAAAGTGGATCTCTCCGCCTTGTACTCGGACACGCTGCACGGTGGCGATCCGGTGGCGGTGCGCACCTTGGCGCAGGAGGTGATTCTCGGAATCTTCGCCGATCTGCTCGGCATCGACAATCCGGCCGTCGACGGCAACTTCTTCGTCCTCGGCGGGGACTCTCTCGTCGCGGCCCGTGCTGCGACCCGAATCGGTGCCGCGCTCGGCACCCACGTTCCGGTGCGAACCATTTTCGAATCCCCCACCGCGGAACAACTCGCGTCCGCGATCGAGTCTCTGTCCGACAAGTACACCTCGCTGCCCGCCCTGGTCCACCATCCCGACGCGCGCTCCTACTCCGGCCTTGCCCCGGCAGAGCGGCGAATCTGGCTGCAGAATCGATACGACCCGGCATCGGCCGCGTACAACATCGCGTTCGAGGTTCCGCTTCCGGCCGACCTCGATCTCGATGTTCTGCGCGCCGCGATAGCGGATGTGCTGAAACGGCATACACCGCTCCGCACGATGTACCCGTCGACCGCAGACGGTCCCGTCACCGTTGTTCTCGACCCGCAGATCGTGCTGTCGACACTGGACGATGCCCATGCAGAGCAGCATGTTTCGGCCCTGCACGGCTTCGACCTGACCCTCGAAGCACCGCTGCGACTGGGCATGGTCGATCGAGGCGGCGAGCGGGTGCTGTCCGTAGTTGCGCACCACATCGCGATCGACGGCCTCTCGCTCCGTCCACTGGCCCGAGACGTCGAGATCGCTCTCCAGGCCAGAATGTCCGGATCCGCACCGGAATTCGGCGCTCTCGCAGTCGACTATTCCGACTATCGAGTGTGGCAGCGGGATGTTCTCGACACGGTGGCGTCGGATCAGCTCGAGTTCTGGCGTCGCACCCTGGACGGCGTGCCGGAGTTTCTCGACCTGCCCACCGGAACTCCTGATCCCTCGGCCGACACCGCCGCGGAGTTCTCCGTCGACCAGGAAACCCTCACGCGGCTGCGTTCGCTCGCGCATCGGTTGGGTGCAACGGTGTTCGTCGTGGTCCACGCAGCGCTGGCCGCCGTGCTCGCCGAAGCCAGTGGCACCCAGGACATCGCCATCGGAACCCCGGTCGCGGGCCGATCCGACCCGGCGCTCGACCACCTCGTCGGCATGTTCGTCGGTACCGTCGTACTCAGGACGGAGGTCGATCCGTCGACGACGTTCGAGGACTTCGTGACCGTTGTGCGCGACGGGGATCTCGATGCATTCGCGAACTCGGACGTACCGTTCGAGTGGGTGGTGGACGCGGTACAACCCACTCGTGCCGTCGATACCCATCCGCTGTTCCAGGTGCTCCTGGCCTTCGGTGATACGGCAACTCCCACAATCGAACTGGGGTCGTCCTCGATCGCCCCGCGGCGTGTGGACATCACGGACACACAGTTCGATCTCGAGGTATTGATCGACGAGTCCGAGTCCGGACTGATCGGCCATCTCGGGTACTCGCCCGCACGGTTCTCGCGATCGGTGATTCTCGGACTCGCCGCGCGCCTGACCGAGGTGTTGACCATGGTCTCCACGCAACCGAACACTCGTCTCGGCAGCGCGGACTTCGGGCACGTGGCATCGGCCGTCACCTCTCACCGGGACAGCGCACCCGAGCGCTATACCTTGGCGGCAGTGTTTCAGCAGGCCGTGCAGAGGTGGCCCGACAACACCGCTGTGATCGACGGGTCGCGATCGTCGACCTACCGTGTGATGGACCGACAGTCGAATGCTCTGGCAGACAGGCTGATACAGGCAGGCGCTCGGCCTGGCGCTCTGGTGGCTGTTGCCTACCCTCGATCCGTCGAATACCTCGTCGCGATCTGGGCCGTGGCCAAGACCGGTGCCGGCTTCCTGTGCATCGACCCCTCTCAACCTGTGGCCCGGGTGCAGGAGATCCTCTTGTCCGCAGCCCCGGTCACGGGAATCTCGGCTGCCGATTTCCACTCGGTCGGGCGCGACTGGGTGACCGTCACCGGCGACGAGCTCGACCGTGTCGATGCTCGTGAAGCACCGCTGGACAGCGTGGCCTACGTCGTCTACACCTCCGGTTCGACCGGAGTGCCCAAGGGCGTGCAGGTGACGCACCGCGGTATTGCGAATCTGGTGCAGAGCCAACGAGAACTCTTCGGAGTGGAGCCGGGATCCCGGGTGCTCCAGTTCGCATCCCCGAGTTTCGACGCGTCCATCTTCGAGACGCTGATGGCCGTCGGTGCGGGTGCCAGCACGGTGATCGTTCCGGCCGAGGTGCACGGAGGACGCGAACTCGAAGCGCTCGTCGATCGACACCAGGTGACCCACGCCTGCCTCACGCCGACCGTCCTGCAGGTGACCGACGCGGAGACCCTGCCGTCACTTCGAGTGATCGTCATGGCGGGTGAAGCTGCCAATTCTGCTCTGCTGCAACGATGGTCACGCAATCGATCGGTGTTCAACGCCTACGGCCCCACCGAGGGGACCGTCATGAGCACCTGCACCACCGACCAGCGTGCATGGGACGCCGGTCCGGTGACCATCGGTGGACCGATTCGCGGCTACGACGCAGTGGTCCTCGACGCCCGTCTACGCCCGGTGGGAAACGACGTCGTCGGGGAGCTCTACCTGGGCGGGGCCGGTCTCGCCGAGGGATACGTGGGGCAGAGCGGAACGACGGCAAGTAGCTTCGTTGCCAATCCTTTTGGCGACGGCCGACTCTACCGAACCGGCGATCTCGTGCGCTGGGTTGTTCAGAGCAGCGATCGCGAACTCGAATATCTGGGCCGAGTGGATTCACAGGTGAAAGTTCGCGGCCATCGCGTCGAGCTGTCCGAGGTGGAAGCGGCGCTGCTGCGTCACCGAAATGTACGCCAGGCCTGCGTGATCGGTCGTGCGGACTCCCTCGCCGCCTACGTGGTGGGCGGCGTCGAACCGCGGGAGGCTCGCGATTTCCTCGCGAGGACACTCCCGGCATACATGGTGCCCGGTACCGTGACCGTCGTCGACGCACTGCCGATGACGTTGTCCGGCAAGGTCGATGTGAGTGCGCTGCCCGAGCCCTCGGTGATGTCGGCGGAACGGCGTGCCCCGGTCTCCGCGAACGAAGTGTTGGTGCACGCAGTGTTTTCCGACGTATTGCAGGTGACCGCCGAGGACATCGGTGTGGACGACAACTTCTTCGAACTCGGCGGGCACTCCCTCTCGGCGGTGCAGGTGATGGACGCACTGGGGTACCGGCTCGACCGTCGGCTTACCATCAGCCTGCTGCTGATACATCCGACGATCTCGGCCCTGGCTGCGCAACTCGACGAGGGTGAGCACGGTTCGGACAGTGCCTTCGACGTGGTGCTTCCGCTCCGAACCGAGGGCGTGGGCGCGCCGCTGTTCTGTGTGCACCCGGCCATCGGAATCGCATGGAGCTACTTCTCGCTGCTCGGGGAGACCGACCGCCCGCTGTACGGGCTGCAGGTGCCCGGCATCGCCGACGGTGAGGCGCCGCCGTCCTCGATCGACGAGTTCGCCGCGAGATACGTCCGTGAGATCCGAGGTGTGCAGGCGCACGGTCCCTATCACCTACTCGGGTGGTCGCTCGGCGGCGTCATCGCGCATGCTGTTGTGACGCAACTGCAGTCGGACGGTGAGGACGTGGCTCTGCTCGCTCTGGTCGATGCTCAGCTCTCGGCTCCGGAGGGGGCTTCGGAGTTCGGCATCGACGACCTCGCTCGTCAGCTCGGGGTCGAGGGTGACTCGTTCGAGGCCATCGTGGATGGATTGCGCGAAAACAGAAGCGAATTGGCGTTTCTCACCGTGGATCAATTGCGGCGAATGTATCGCCCCGTCGCGATGGCTCCCACCTGGGTGGCGTCGTACGCGCCGGCTGTGTTCGCGGGGCCGGTGCACTACTTCGCCGCTCGCGGCTCGCACGGTGCGGAGCAGTGGACGCACGTCATCGACGGCCGGATGTCGGTTCACCGGGTCGATGTGGAACACCAAGACATGCTGGGCGAGATCGGTGCCCGTGCACTAGGCCGAGTGATCGGCAACGATGCGGTGGGGAAAGGTGTGGCGTGATGAGCGAACAATTGGAGCCGTACGTCGATGACGTGCGAGCTCACTACGACCTGTCGGACGAGTTCTTCGCTCTGTTCCTCGATCCGAGTATGACGTACAGCTGCGCCTACTTCGAGCGTGAGGACATGACGCTGGAGGAGGCGCAGACGGCCAAGATCGACCTCGCCCTCGGCAAGTTGGATCTGAAGCCGGGTATGACGCTGCTCGACATCGGTTGCGGTTGGGGAGCTCTCGCCAAACGTGCGGTCGAGAAGTACGACGTCAACGTCATCGGTCTGACGTTGAGCCACAATCAGTACGAACACGGGCGCGCGGTCGTGGCCGACCTGTCGACCGACCGTACCGTCGACATCCGGCTGCAGGGGTGGGAAGAATTCGACGAGCCCGTCGACCGCATCGTCAGTATCGGCGCGTTCGAGCATTTTCGGCGCAACCGGTACTCGGCGTTCTTCGCGAAGTGCCGCTCGGTGTTGCAGCCGGGTGGGCGAATGTTGTTGCACACCATCGTCATCACGCCGCCCGATCCGACCTCCGGGGCGGGCGGTCTCACCCGCGAGGATGCGCACTTCTCGCGCTTCATCCTGCGCGACATCTTCCCCGGCGGACAGTTGACGCTCGTCAAGGTGGTGAAGTCCAAGGCGGCCGAGGCAGGCTTCGAGTTGCTTCGGGAGCATCCTCTGAGGTTGCACTACGCGAGGACACTCGATACCTGGGCCGAGAAACTGATCGCATCTCGCGACGAGGCCATTGCCGTGTCCTCGGAGGCGACGTACGACAAATACGTCCAGTACCTCACCGGCTCGTCGGCTCGATTCAAGAGTTCACGCATCGACGTCGTGCAATTCACGCTCGAAGCCGGAGATGCACCTGCACCGTGACACCGCTCGATTACGCGGTGTCCTATTCGGTGGTGGTTGGTCAATGGTTCTGCGCGGTGACTCGGTTGCGGATTCCTCGACGTCGGCTCGGCGAATGCCACGACCGAGCCACACGGCGGGAACAGTGCCGATCACCAGCCACACGGCGACAATGCCGAGCACCCACTACTTGGCCCGAATTCGTAGCGGGGCGTTGGTTGGATGGGTGTGAAATCCGACCACGAAGCATGCCTCGGGCCCGAGCGAACTAGTTGGCTGTCACTACGGTGCATTCGATCAACATGAACAGCGGGCGGGTGAAATTTTTCTCCCAAAATTCGTCGGACCGTCTCTGTTCTGCGGACGGTCGAGGCTCCAGAAGAGTCGTGATCGCGAACCCTGCCGCCGTGATCATGCCGATGTGCTGCTCCAACGAATAGAACTGCTGAAACGACTCGACGGGTGAAGTCAGTCCCCCGACATCGAACCGCTGTTGGACTGTTCTGACGCCGAAGTAGTCATCGATCGTGGACGCAAAGCCGACCCCGTCTCTTTCGCCGCGGGCGGCGTAGAAGCAGGGATGCATGGACAGCACCAACAAGCGCCCGGAGGGCCGGAGCACCCGGCGGAATTCATCGAACCGTTTAGCCGGGTCGGCTATGCCGTGGGGGAGACGGTTCGCCACTACGACGTCGATACTCGCGTCATCCAAAGGTAGGTCGGCCACGTCGGCGTGATGATATTCAGAGCGGAGGCATCCACCTTCGGGGTGCTCGCGAGCCGCCGTGATCAACTCTTCGCAGGTATCTACGCCGTGCACGTGCGCTGCCCCGTGTGAGATGAGTTCACGAGTGAAATACCCTTCGCCACAACCCGCGTCGAGCATATTCGCGCCGGTGCAGTCGCCGATCAGATTCATCAGGGCGACGTCGGTGACCTCCGTCTGAAATTTGTCGAGTCGTTGCCGAACGATGCGCTCCCAGTACTCCGCATTCTGCTGATACCCGCGCGATACTTCCAGGTCACCCAGCATCTCGTCTCCCTGTGTCATGTGTTCACGAGATCGCGGTGATCAGTGCGACGCACGCGGCCCGAACCCCACGATCTTCGATACCGTCGTCCAATCGGCACTTCACCGTCTGGGCCAACCGCGACTTCGCGGTCCCGAAGCCATTGTCGTGAGCCAGGACCGCCGGGATTGCCGACGTCACCAGGTAATGCACGTACGCCTCGTTCATGTCCTCTAGGTCATGCAGGATGATCGACACGGTGTCGCTGAGCGTTGTTGTCGACGGAATCGAGAAATCCGTCGACTGGGCGAGGTCCGAACTGTAGGAGGCGATGGACCATAATTCGTTGCGCTGCAATAAGGGGCTTACCTTCACACAAGCCGAGTAACTGCTGGATACGTCGACATCGCCACTGGCGAGAATTGCACCGATGATCGAGCTTCGGTACAGGAAGGCAGACCTTCGCTGTGGCGCGTCGCCGGCGATGACCATCGAGGTCCGATCGATCTTCGTGAGTTTGTGCACCAACATTCCTGAACCGACTGTGCCGTAGAGGGAATTGTCGGAAGTGCAGCTTTCGGACTCCACCATCCGCGTTGCTTGAGAAAGGAACTGGTCTTGGTTGATCAGTAGCGCGTCCGGTCCGATAGTGAACAGCGCATCGAGTGCGATGTCAGGAGCGGCTCCCCATGAGCGTGTCAGCCACGCGTGAGCGGATCGCTGGTCCTGACGCATCACACCGGCCGCCGCGCTCAGCACCGTGGCGAGGTGAATGCCTGAGTTCGGTTGCCGCGCAAACTTGCCGAGCACAGGCTTCGATATTTCCAAGCCTGCTTCTCGGCACTGTCGCAGCGCCCCTTCGAGAACGCGCGTGCGACTGCGCCGGGCGACATATCCGGCGAGGTCGGGAATGACCGCAACCAAGCTCTGAAGGGTAGAGCCGGCGATCTTGTCGAGCCAAAGGTGATCGGACCACAACCGCGAGACGGTGCTCGTCGATATACCGGACAAAAGGACGACATCGGCCATCGTCAGCGATGTCCGGCCGGAGATCGATGCCAAGGACTGAGGGCGCTGAAGTCCAGCGTTTTGCGGCCATGCCGGTTCAGGGCGGGGTGATTCTCCCCGCCTGTCCCCTTGGGGCGGCAGTTTCGTTACCAAAGTCCTCTCCCCCTGTCAACGGTGGTCCCGCCTACGTGACAACTGTAGCGGACGGTCGTTACTTTCCCTCATGATTCGTGGGTGGACCCGATCGACTCGATATCGCCGGGACCGCTGCACAACCGATCTGTTGGTACTTCGGAGAAAGGCACAACAATGTCTCGCACGATCATTCGCTGCTCGACTGTCATTGCTGCCACGGGTTTCGTGGCCCTTGCGCTGTCATCCGGGATGGCGCAGGCCCAGGACATCTCGAAAGCACCCGTGACGATCGCCGCTCCGGCCAGCCAGAGCGCCGGAACGTTGACGCAGGTTTCGGAAGCCGAGTTCGTGCTCCGGCCCAGCGAAGGAGTATCCGTTGCGGTAACCGCTACGGGTGCATCCCTTACCGACGGCATCACGTCCGAGGCCCTGCCGACGTCGGCAACGGACAAAACCGGTGCACCCGTCGAACTTCGGTACGTGCAGGGTGCGGACGGCCTACACATCCAGGTGATCAACCCCAACCAGTCATCCGCCGAACCTGCACCAGGGACCGAGACCCAGGAAGGTTTCTGGCAGTGTGCACTGGGCACTGCCGGTGGCGCGGGCGGTGGTGGGCTCGCTGGAGCGGGTGTCGGTTCTGCCTTGCCTGGACTGGGTACAGCTGCCGGTGGCATCATCGGTGGTCTCTCCGGCGCAGCCACAGGCGCAGCCGCATCGTGCTTCTGACATAGGAGGATTCCATGCGCACCGTCCTTTGGGCACCGCGTTTCGCCGCTGTGTACTTCCTCGCGGCTGTAGCACTGCTCGTACTGTTCATCGCCATCGATTCGAGCTTGGCAATAGCCGCGCCGCTCGTTCTGATTTTGATCGGACTGGGAGTTGCTGTGCTGATTCGGAATCGGACGGTTCGGCAATGACAAAATCCTGAGCGCGTCCTGACGAAACCCCGGAAAGCCCTTCGGTACAGCACTGCACCGAGGGGCTTTTCGGTTCCTGTAGAAGAGGAAGACATGATGCACCCAATTCGACTGCGCTCCTTGGTGATGGCGACCGCTGCGCTGGCACTGTCGATCCCGACCCTGGCTGGCTTCGGCGGATCGGCCTCTGCCGCGCCCACCACCGGTCTGACGTTAGACCCGGTTGGCTATCGCGTCGTCGACGGGAAACCTGATGTCGGCACACCACTCTCGGGCGTCGGTCTGACCGAGGACATCGGCTACTCGGCCACGGCATCGTCGAACGGGGCGGTCCTGCTCAGTCCGCGCTCGGTCATCGGGTCCGACGATCGGACTCAGGTCTACGACACGCAACTGAACCCCTACCGCCGCTCCGGTCAGATCACGGTGTTCGACAGTTCCCGAACGAGGACGGCTACCTGCACCGGCTGGTTGATCTCACCGACTGCTGTGGTGACCGCGGGGCACTGCCTCACCGACGGCACAGCGCCAACGGTCGACCTCGAATTCGCGCCGGCGCGCAATGGCGTCGGCAACGACCCATACGGCATATTCCGGGCGACGGAGGTGTGGTTCGACGCCCAGTACGGTTTGCCGGGTCGGGATTGGGGTCTGATCAGACTCGATGCCCCTGTCGGTGACGATGTCGGTTGGTACGGAATCGAATCGGTCGACAACGCGGACTTGGTCGGTCGCCAAGCACGAATCATCGGGTATCCCGGCGATAAAGCCGCAGGAACGATGTGGCAGGCCATCGACACCATCAGCGCCGAAAGCGACCGCATGCTGTCCTACGCGACCGATACGTTCGGTGGACAGAGTGGAGCAGCCGTGGCCACCGATGACGACGACACTGCGGTCGCAATCCACACCGACGGCGGGAGCACCAACAGTGGCACCGTCCTTTCTGGTGAATTGTTCAACACTCTCGCTCGGTTGCGGTAGGCCCGACAGTTCACGCCGCACGAGTACGACGTAGCTGTGCCAGGATTGAGCCGCGCATGCAGACCCACGTGAACGTTCGTCGACAAGGATGCCCACATGAAGAAGGCTCGACTCGGTTTTGTCAGTGGACTGTTCGCTGCCGCGGTGCTGGCCGTCAGCGTGATGGCCCCCGGAACCGCTGCCGCAGCACCTCTTCCGGTCGTCGGGCCCGGCAGTGGCTTCGTCACCACCGGAGGCATCGACGATCTCACCGCATGCTCCATCGCGGCAGTCGGATACGACGACGCCGGCCGACTCGTTGCGCTCACCGCAGGGCACTGCATCCTGCGCACGGGTCTGCCCGTCACCCTCGTCGGATCGCCCACGGCCCCGGTCGGCACTACGGCCGTCGGGCATTGGGGACCCGATTACGGTGTCCTCGTCCTCGATCCCACCAAGGTCACACCGGTGGCGAGTCTGGGCGGAATCACCGTGACGGACATCGGCATCGGATCGGTGGGTCAGCCGGTCTGCAAGAGCGGGCTCGGCAGCGGACTGACGTGCGGCACCATAGTCGACAACCGAGGCAGCGACCTGATGGCCGACGCCGTCACCGTCTGGGCCGACTCCGGCGCGCCCCTGGTGGCCGGCACCACGCTCGTCGGAATCGCCAGCCATGCCTCGGGCGCTCCGTTGCTCAGTCCCACCGCTTACGCGTCGGCGTCGGAATCGGTGCGGTTGCTGAGCGAGTCGGGGGCTCCGGGTGCGGGCTTCCGCCCGGTGGGAAGTTGACGCAGCCGGACGGCGCACGGTGAGCAAGCGAAACTTTGGGGACATCATCAGGGCGGGCTGGCGAATCCTCGCTGTGTCCGTTTTCGTATGCGTGTCCGTGGCGTTCGTATTTACATTGTTGGTGACGCCGGTATACGAATCGCGGGCTCAGATGTTCGTCTCCACGCCAGATCAGACCTTCAGAGAAGACACGTACAAGGCGGACTTGTTCTCGCAGCAGCGGCTCGTGGCGTATGCGGAACTGGTGAAAGGCAATTTTGTCACGTCCAGAGTCGTTGACGAGCTCGCACTCGATCTCAGTCCGGCGGAGCTGGCCCAGAAGGTGACGATGTCGTACTCGGTGGAGAGTGTCGTGTTCGACATCGTCGCTACCGACAACTCTCCCGAGATCGCACGAGACATCGCGAACGCCATGGCTGTCGAACTGAGTGAAGTGGTTGCAGATCTGGAGGCTCCCGAGGACGGTGAGACTCCCTCGGCAGCCGTCGGGATACGCAACCAACCCGAGGCCTCGTCTACTCCGGTCCGGCCGAACACTGCGCACTATCTCACGATCGGTGCTGTAGTGGGATTGCTTGTCGGTGTTGCGTTGGTATTCGCACAACTCCGTTTCGGAAGGGACCGGCCGTAATTCAGCCGGTACCGCGAATCTGCGCTTCTGTTCGAGCCTCGGCCTCTGCATAGTCGCGTGCCGATGCCTGTAGTTTTCGAGCGAGGTCTTTCACCTCGGTCGACAGCGTCGAGTCGGCTGTTTCCCACGCAGACACGAGGGCCGAGAACGCCACACCTGCTGCTCCCGGCCAACACGCTGTACCCGCCGACATGTCGCGTGCCACCACGGCCAGATCAGCAGACGCCCTCTCGATCGCAAGGTCGGTTCTGCCCGCTGCGTCGAGAAGCGCAGACACGACGACTTCCAGACGATCCCCCATCACATTCCTCCCCCGAGGCAGTTGGTGCCTGTCACTACGGTGAACGTAACACCCGGTTGGGACGGCGGTGGGCTGGTACCTTGACCGCGTGGTTGACATCGGGGGAATCAACGACTGGGACACGGCGGGGCTCGAGCGGCTCAGTCGCTCGCTCGCCAGCAGAATCAGCACCTTGATCGAACTGGGTGATCAGCTCGCTCGCCCCGAACTCGTCGACGGCTGGGTAGGGGAGACCAGCGAGGAGGCCCGCCGTGCGTTCGATGCCGTCGTAGACCGCCTGACCGACTCCGCAGCGCAGACCGGGGCCGTCAAGAGGCTCACCGACGACACCGAAAATGCCGTCACCGCGCTGAAGCGAGCGCTCGCCGACGTCTCGTCACTCGCTTTCGCGAACGACTTCGCCGTGTGCAACGACAACACCCTCTGGGACAGATGGGCTTTCGAGCGATCGCCGAATCAGACCGACGCCGAAGCCGCCGACCGTCAGCGACTGAAAGCCGAACTCCTCGACCGCGTCGGCGAAATCGTCCGTCGTGGAACGGACATCGAAGAGAACGCGGCCGGGATCATGACTGCTGCCGCGCAGAATTCGATCACCGACCACGGCAGCACCGACGTACGCGAGGCCGTCGATTTCGGCGGTGATCAAGGATCGATGAAGGCCCCGATGCCGCCGGAAGACGGCAAGCCCGCTGAGAACAACCAGTGGTGGGATTCGCTCACCGACGATCAGCGTGACTACGTCCGGTCCGAGCGCCCCTACTGGATCGGAGACCTCGACGGTATCCCTGCCGCCGAGCGGTCGACTGCGAACCTGGCGCAACTGGATCTCGATCGCAGCACCATCGACGGGCAGATCAACGAAGCGCGCGCTCGATTCGAGCAGACCGAGAACGCACTCGACGAGAAGAGACTGCAACTCGCACTGGACAAACGGGCATCTCTGGATGCCGTCGAACGCGTGATGTTCGAGCTGGGGGAGGACGGCAACGTGGCACGGGATCCGGAAGGAAACCGAATCCCGTTCCCGGACAGGCAATTGCTGTCTTTCGATGCCTCTCCGGGCCGGACGCTGGCAACCGCGGTGGTCGCGGTGGGAGACGTGGACACCGCCGACCACGTGTCCGTACACACCCCGGGCTTCACCAGCACCGTCGACGGCGGCCTGGCAAACCTGGTGGGCGACGTGAGGTCCGTGCGGGACCTGTCCGAGTGGCAACTCGACCACTACAGCACCGACACTGCCGGGCAGAGCGTCGCGTCGGTGGCCTTCATGGGATACGAGGCACCGCAGAACGTGGGGGTGCTGTCCGATGACATGGCACGGACGGGAGGCGACCGACTGGCGTCCTTCCTCGACGGCATCGACGCATCGCGCTCGGACGACCCCCATCTGACGGCCGTCGGACACTCCTATGGTTCTCTCACAACAGGATTCGCGCTGCAGGACGGTACCGGTGTGGACGACGCGGTGTTCATGGGATCGCCCGGTGTGGGTACCGACAACCTCGGCGCACTACACATCGGCGGTGACGCGTACACCCTCGCATCCGGCGGAGACGGTGTCGCTGCATTGGCCCGATTCGACGGTGATCCACGCGAGATCGCCGGAGTGCACGATCTCTCGACCCGAGCCGCAGACATCGTGATGCCCGACGGTACCGACGTCGCGCTCATGTCCACCGATCGATTCACCGGCCCCATCATCGACCGGATGGGAAGTCACAGTGATTACTACAAGCTGGACACCACCAGTCAGTTCAATCAAGCTGCCGTGGTCGCCGGCATTCCGGATGTGGCGGTGGCCCGATGACGACACCGCGACGCGCGTGCGCCGCCGTACTCGCTGCCGTATTCCTGGGAGGGTGCATGAGCAACACACCGGAGCCGTACGAGGGGGATCATCGTCAGCCCGGGAAGGCCGATTCGGAAATCAGGGCAGAGGAAACTGCCGCACTGACCGAGGAGTTGAAGCAACGGCCGGGGCGGCTGAGCGTTGTGGAACCGAAGTTCGAGCGAATGCAGGAGGAGATCAAGGCGGCGATCTCGACACTGGTGCCGGGCCTGGAATGGTCCACCACCCGAGCGCGCAGCGAATCACCCTGCAGCGCGCCATATTCGAACACGCCGGGGATCGAGGTGAAACTGCTGCCGTTCAGTTCCGATACTCCCATTCCGTCCGATCGATGGGCGGCAGTGCTCGAGGCAGTCGATTCCATCGCAGTGGCCAACGGTTTCGACGGAGTCGATCTCAATCACGAAGACGAGCAACGGCGCTCGGTGAGCATGCGCGACCCCGACGGCGGCCGGATACTGCTGGGTGCAGGCGGACGCACCGCGCTGATGATCACGACGGGCTGCTACTTGCGGTGATTCGGTGTGCGCTGAAGAGTCGCCCGCGCTACAGCCGTTCCGTTCCTGCTCGATGGGTCGGATCGATGAGGAACAGGCTACTGCCGTCCAATCCGTCTCTGCGGTGGATGTTTCCGCGTAATCCGGCTTCGACCAATCGCACGGCGATGTCGTAGATCTCGTAGAGGCGTTCGTCGGTGAGGTCGGGTCGAATTGCAAGATGGATTTCGTCGCCGATGTGCCGCATCACGGCCTGGAAGTTCGGGCTCACCGCGCTGTAAAGCTCCTGGCACTGGATCGCCAGCGCGTCGGTCATCACGTAGTCGTCCTCCGCGCCGAGCAACGGCGTCACACCGAAGTCCTCGAGCAGGTTGATCAACTGCACCCCACTGCGTCCGGCTGCCGTCGACCGATCGGCCAGCGAACCCGATTCCACCTCTTTGGTGGTGAAAATCAGAGTTGCCTCGGCGCTGGGGTCGAGTAGACCCAGATCGGCGCGCATCGCAGTGAGCAACAACGAGTGCATTCTGATGATGTACGCATGCTCGCTCTGCAGGCGCTCGTAGGCGGGAGTAGGGATTCGGGCTTCGGGTGTCAGCGGGGCCAATACCCGCCGGTCGATACCGGTCGACAATTCCAACGCCAACGGATGTACGCGCCTGCGCGCGACCACCAGTGCTGCGGTGAGCGCCAGATTCAATTGGTCGTAGGCTTTGTTCAACGCCCGCGTCGCAGCAGCGAGGTCACCCACCGGTGTGGAGACCACCGCCGCCAGAATTTCCTCGGCGACAACTCGATCGACATTCGACAGCGCAAACAGCAGCTCCTGGTATCGCGCCGTCACCTGGTCGCGGTTCCACGAGTCGTTGTCGCTCGACTGGCGCACTTGACGATCGACAGCAGTGTGCAGCGCCGCCACCTCGCGGGAAATGACGTCCTCGTTCGCGCCGACCCGACGCACGGTCAACGCCGCCCACGCAGCACCGAGCGCGGCAATGACGACGACGATCAAAGTCCACAACGCAATTGCGGACACACCCGACTCCGAAGCAGCCAAGACGCTGGTAGTCATCGCTACATCATGCCGGACTGTGTTACCCAACGTCCTTCTTTCGCCGTACTACCTGCAGTTGCGGCATTCGGGACTACCTGCGCCGCGATACGACGCGGGTCGTTGTCGGGCAACGAAGCGATGAGAATTCGGCGCGGATGCGACGCGGGCCCGGTGATGAGGTACTTCTGACCGGGCCGTACGCGGGCTGCTTCGGCGAGTACCTGTTCCGACGGGGAATCAGGTTCGCGCAGTGCGTCGGACACAATGCGGCGAGGGTCGTACTGGCGCAAGTCCAGCGATTCCCACTCGCTCCGACGCAACGGAACGCCCATCTCGTCCTCCGCTGCGCTGCGGGTGGTGTCGACGAAACGGCGCACGGAGCGCACGGCCCGCGCGAGTTGATGGGCATACCCGGGGAGCCGCGATGGACCGAGGACGAAGCCCGCGACGATCGCTACCAGGAACAGTTTCTCGAAGGTCAAGCCGAACATGATGTGAGCTCCGGTTTCGGTGGTGTGAGGGCGCGTCGTGCGGCTCGCCTGTCGTGTATCTCGGTGATCGCGACGGCCGCACCGAACAGGGTCGCCATCGGCAACGCGACCAGGAACATGGAGAGGACGTCGGCGGCGGGAGTGACCAGTGCACTGAACAGCGCGATGGCGACGACGCTGAGCCGCCAGCTGCTGCGCAGTCTCTGTGCGGAGAGGATGCCCAGGCAGTTCAACATCACCAGCAGCGCGGGGAGGACGAAGGCGATACCGGTGGCCAGCACGATCCTCATGACGAAATCCACGTAGTACGAGGCGTTGAGGATGGTGCTGTCCTCGTCGGAGGAGAAGCCGGCGAGCACGCTGACCATGCGCGGAAAGATGGTGAATCCAAACACGCACCCGGCCACGAACAGTGGAGCCGCTGCAGCCGAGAACCCGTACACGTACTTCTTTTCCCGACGCGTCATGCCGGGGGTGAGATAGGCGAACAGCTCGCGCAGCCAGACGGGGCTCGACACGATCACGCCGGTGAACAGTGCGATCCTGAGTTCGAGATCGAAAGCGCCGGTGACAGTGTCGAAGTTGAGACTCGCCTGACGGGTGAGGGCCAGCTCTTCGACAGGGGCACGCAGGATGTCGAGGATCTGATCGGAGAGGGCGAATCCGATCGCAATGCCGACGAGAAGCGACACCGCCGCGCGAACAGCGCGGCGACGTGCCTCGCAAATGTGCCCAGCGAGGGGCATCACACCTCGCGCGGCGGTGGTTGTGGTCATGACGCGTGTCGGTACGGAACCGTGACGTGTTCAGCGTCGGCGGCGTCATCGCGGTTGGTAGTCGTCTTGTCCTCGCGCACTTCGTCTTTGAGGATGCGCATCGACTGGCCGACGCCCTTGGCGAGTGCGGGTAGCTTGGTGGAGCCGAACACGAGCAGAACGATGGCGAGGACGATGAGGGCGTGCCATCCGGTGAGGTTGTGCAACATTGTGATTCCTTCGGTTGTGGGGTAGGTGCGATCAGTTGGTGGGTGCGGTACCGGCGGCGGGTGGGCCGCCTGCGGGTGGAGTGCCGCCGCCCATCGGAGGCTGACCGCCACCTCCTGCAGGTGCTCCTCCACCTGTGGCCGGTTCGGTGGTGGTGTCGATGGCCACGGCCAAAGATCCGACGTAGCCGGAAGTGGGGTCGCCCGAGAACGTCCCCATCTCGAGGTCGTAGCCGTCCCCGAACACATTGTCGTTGTCGAGGCTGCCGAGCTGAGCCAGGTTCTTCGCGGAGTTCGGGTAGGAGTCGAGTTGATAGATCGCGTCGAGAATGTCCTGAGGGAACGCGACCTGCGAGGTAGCAATAGCGTTGTCCGCGTTGGTTGCTGACGCCGCGTCGGGATAGACCTCGAAGTGCATGTGGGTCCAGCGACCCGAGTAGCATCCGGGGACGATGGTCTCGAATGTGACTGTGCCATCGGAGTTTGCCGCTTGAATGCCGCGCAGATACGTCTCGTCCTCGACACCCTCGGAGTACATCGAATACTGGCCGTCCGCATCGCACTGCCACAGGTAGACGGCAGCACCCTCGAACGGTCGATTGTCGTTCGCGAGGTCGGTGAGTGTGAAGGTGAACGAGAGCGGCACTCCGCTGACCGTCGTGCCGCCGTCGAGACTCGACGTGATATCGCTGCGCACGATTCCCGATTCTTCGAGAACATTGACGCCGTTGGTGCCGTCGGCCGGGTAGGGGCCGTTGGTCTCCTGGGGGATTTCACTCGTGGCGCTCGCGGTGGTCGCCGTCGTGGAAACTGCTGTGGTGGTGCTGCTTCCGGCGTTCGAGCTGGTAGAGCAGGCAGCCAGTGCGAATGCCCCGGCCCCGGCACCGACGATACTGAGGACGCGGCGGCGAGTGATCAGGGTGGTGATGTCGAACCCGGCACCCTGATCGACCACTTCCTCGGCGGGGCGGTCGAGTAGTCGTCCCTCGTAGGTGGGACCGGCAGAAGTGTTGATGGGCTGGGGGTTTGGGGGCGTCGGAATTCGGGTCATCGTCGGATCTCCTCTGAGATGGCATCGGTGTTTTCGGTAATGCCAATACTCTGGGATGTTCCGGTGAGGACGCTGAACCCTCGCTGCAAGGTTCCTGTGAGCCCGGGGCGGTCGGTTTTGCCAGAATGGATAGCTAAGGCTAACCTACAAATTCGATCACCGAGACACAGGACTTTCATGACTCATCGCGCAACTTCTTGCTTCGCTGCAGTGCTCACCGCGGTGGTGGCCGCGTCCATCGCGCTCGCCGGCTGCAGTTCGTCCGATAGTGCCGACGCCCCGGCCGATGCGCCGTCTACCGGCTCGTTTCCTCTGACCGTGCAGCACATGTACGGCGAGACCACCCTCGACGCAGTGCCAGAACGAGTGGCTACCTGGGGATTCGGTACCACCGACGCGGTACTCGCCCTCGGCATCGTGCCGGTGGCCATGCCCTCGGCCGAATACGGCGGCGGTGACGATCTGATCTACCCGTGGATATCCGATGCGATCGATTCGAGTGGCGGGCCGGCACCGATTCTGCTCGACAACGTCACCAACGCCTTGACGGTCGAGAAGGTGTTCGCCGCCGATCCCGATGTGCTGCTGGCCCCGCACTCCGGCCTGACGCAGGCCGAATACGACGCGGTGACCGACGCGGGAATCCCCGTCATCGCCCCGCCCGAAGAGCTGTGGTCGACGCCGTGGCGTGACGTCATCACCACCACCGGAGATGTTCTCGGCGTTCCGGATCGGGCCCGCGATCTGGTGTCCGATCTGGACCGACAGGTGAGCGAGGCAGGTGCGCAGCATCCCGAATTCGAGCGCCGCACAATCGCATACGTGTCGGAGGCTGCCGACGTGTACTACCTGCTGCTGCCGTCGGACCCTCGGGTGGAGCTGCTCGAGAACCTCGGCTTCGTCTCGCCTGCATCGGTGACCGATCTCGCGACCGATGACGCCACCTACTCGACCACGGTCTCGGCGGAGAACATCTCGAAAATCGACGCCGATGTGGTGTTCACTCAGGTCGACACCGACGACGCGCTACAGCAATTCGTCGATTCGCCTGTGTCACGGCAGATTCCGGCAGTCGCGGCGGGTGCAGTCGCCGGGTTCGTCGGCCAGGAAGCCGGAGCTGCAGTGGGTCCGACGGCGTTGTCGATTCCGTACTTCCTGCCGACTCTGGTCGACGGTCTCGCAGCCGCCGTCAACAACGCCGGCTGAGTACTACCGAGGAGCGGTAGTCTGACCGGGATGTCCGTCCGTCGACTCCGGGAGTGCCCATGACCTCACGCTTGCCCGACGTGTTCAGCCCGTCGGCCGTGCAGTACGGCGAGACCGTCAGAGTGGATGACCGCACGACCGTTCTGCCGGTATCGCGTCGATCGGCTCGGGGAGCAGAGACCGCCGTGGGGTTGTTCACCATCACCGACGGCACGGCCACATGGACTCCGGCTGTCGATATGGGCCGCATCCATCTGATCGGTGCACTCACCGGCCTCATTGCCGCGACATTGGGATGTGCGGCGGTCGTGAGGCGGCCACCGTGGCCGAACGTCACCATCGATCGTTGAGGGGTCACGCCCGACGAAGGACGTCCCGTGTGAGCTCGAGCTGGCCGAGGTGCTGGGCCAGCTCGCGCACCAGGTGTGTCAATACCCACTCCGGGGTGGCGGTGGCGAGCTCCGGGCGTGTGGTGCCCATGACGGTCCGATCGCGAATCCCTTCGTGCAGTGCGGCATTCACCCACTTGGGTAGACGCGCCCGAACCTCGTCGACCCGTGTGGTCAGATCGTCGACCCGGCCCTCGGCCGTGAACTCGGCGGCGCGGTCCCGCGGGATCTTCAGGCCGGCGATCACCGAGCCCGCCCAGTACTCGATCACGGCGACGCAGTGGAACACGATGGCGTACGGACTGTTGGCACCTGGCAGGTCCGGTTTCGTGTTGGCCAGCTCGTCTCCCAGGTCCCGCAGGATGTCCGTCATGGACGACAGGCTCTGGCCGGTGATCGCCAGAGTGGCGTCAGCGACACGGCTTTCGACGTCGTCTTGCTGCGACGTCACCACGGGTTCTTTGCTCTGCACCATCGGACCGTACACCGGGTCGAGCTGCTCGCGGCGTCGAGTCGACATGTGCGGTGAGCTGGCATCCGTCGTGGGCAATTCCGCGGAAGAACGCTAACTTTGCGGTTGTGTTCACCGACATCGAAACTGCCCGGCTGATCCTGCGTCCCCTGCGTGACGAAGATCGACCGACGATGATCGAATTGCACACCGATCCCCGCACCACCCGATTTGAATCGGACCCGCCCGACGCCGCACAGGTCGACCTCATGGTCGACTCGTGGCTGGCACACTGGACAGAACACGGGTACGGGTACTGCGCGGTGAGCACCCGCATCAGCCCGAACGTGATCGGGCTGGCAGGGATTCGAGTCCGTGACTTTCACGGCGAACGTGTGCTGAACCTCGCCTACCGCTTCGGTCCGGAGGTGTGGGGCCACGGCTACGCGGTGGAGGCGGCAACAGCAATTGTGGACTGGCGTGCCCGCACGCTGCCGTGGATTCCGTTGGTGGCGAGCGTGAATGTGGCGAACGAACGCTCGGGCCGAGTAGCCGAACGCGCCGGCTTCACCGAGTACACGGAAGAGTTCTACGACGGTGCGCACTCGCGTCACTACCGACTCGATGCGACCCAATGAGACTCAGTGGCACTGTCGCCGGTTCACACTGCTCGGGTAACCCGAACCACCGCGTCGCGCAACGTTTTCGGGTGCACACCTGTACCGACGACGGTCCGGGAACGCTCGATTGCGGTATCGACGCGCCAGGAGGAGGCGTCGAACAGGGTAGTGATGTTTTTCGCGGTGACGGTGGCCTCGCGCGGTGGTGCCCCCTCGTGTGAATGATGGTGCGCGGCATCGAGCAGATGCCCGACGATGAGCAACGAACCGCCCGGTGCCACCCACTGCGAAATGTGTCGATAGAAGTCCAATTGCGGAATCGACGGATGCGCGTAGTGGGTCATGACCAGATCCCATCGCTCGTCAGGATTCCAGGTGGTCAGATCGGATTCGATCCAGGTGACGTCGACCCCGGCATTCTGTGCCTGCTGTGCGGCGGCATCCAGAGCAGCAGCGGAGATGTCGGCACCGGTGACCCGCCAGCCCTGTTCGGCAAGCCAGATCGCTTCCGCCCCGGCACCACATCCTGCGTCCAGTGCGGTGCCGGGCGTCGACCCAGCTGTTTCCTCCACGAGATACGGATTCGCTGCGACGGTATGGGATGTTCTGTCATCCCAGTGGTGCTCCCAATAGTCCTTGTCGAAGGCGTGCGTCATGTCATGGCCTTTCGTGGCGGTGTGTGATTCCAGAGTGACAGCCCCAACGGGGATATGGCAACTAAATTTGCCGTATCGGCAAGTTGCACGGAATTCGCGCTGTGTCAGCGGGGTGCGTCGGTGACCATTCGATTGCGGCCGGAGCGTTTCGCCTGAAACATCAGTGCGTCGGCTCTGTCGAGTGTGTTGCGAAGACCTTCGTTCGGTCGCTGGACCGTGTACCCGGCGGAGAACGTCACCCCTGAATTGGTGGTGGCGGCCGCAAGAGCCTCGAGGATCCGAAGAGCACCACGACGATCGCAGTTGCGGAGGGTGATCGCGAATTCCTCTCCGCCCCATCGTGCCAGGAGTCCCTCGGCACCGATGCAGTTGCGGGCCGTCGACGCGAAGTCACGGAGCAATGCATCGCCGGCTGCGTGACCGAAGTGGTCGTTGAACTGTTTGAAGTGGTCCAGATCGAGAACTGCGACGACTGTGTCGACCGAATCGTCGTCGACGACGGACACGGCATGGTCCGACCAGCCGCGACGGTTGAGAGCCCCGGTCAGTTGATCCGTTCGGGACGCACGCAGGATGCCGTCCTCGACCTCTTTTCGTTCGGTGATATCGAGAACGGCGGCGAGCGTCCACTCGGCATCGGACGGGCCGGTGAAAGGAACCAGAGTCAGTAGAGCCCAGCGAATCTCGTCGTTCGGTCGAACGAACCTCACCTCGACCTTCACGGATTTGTCTGCGGCCGTCCCGGCAGCCATCAGATCCTCGACGCTGCTGTGGAGTGCGAGGTCGTCCGGGTGAGTGTGGACCGTCGCGGATCGACCGATCAGTTCCGCGGAGGGCAGGCCCACGAGTTCGCAATAGGCGGCATTGACGGCGACGAACAATCCGTCGGCGTCGGAGAGAGCCTGCGCCACGGGGCTGGCGGCGAACATGCGCCGGTACCAGTGATCCTCCACGACGTAACGACCCGCTCTCTCCCCTTCCTGCATCGCGAGTCTAGTCCAGGCCGGGTCGAGCTCAACGACATGTGCGTCTGCCGGAAGCTCGCTCCGGCCGACTGTTGCGGGAGTTGTCGCCAGTAGGCAGTGAAACTGGCACGAATGTACGACTTTCGGGAACCGTTCGCGCTCGGGCCCCGTCGAAGTGGTGGGTAGCAGTTCGACAATGGGGGCTTTTCGATGATGAAGAAGTGGCGTGAAGTGACGAGCGCCGAGTGTCAACGGGATTTCGACGACCTGCTCGACGTGTGTATCGAGATCGCCTCCGAGCGCATCACCGAGAAGTGGGGCCTCGAACCGGTGGCGGTCGTCAATCACATCTCCGACGGTCAGAGGGTCCTCGCGTTGGAGGCGGAGGCACCGTCGAACGTGGCAGTTCATACGACACTCGTCGACCGGTTGCGTGCCACGTCCAGTGATCTCCGGTCGTACGCCATCGTCTCGGACGCGACCGTCGAGGGGGCGTCGGACATGCATCTCGAGGTTCTGCTCGAACACCGCGACTACGCGATGCACATTCTCGTTCCGTACCTGCTGCCCGATACGACGACCTTCGACCTGGGACCGATGAGAGCGTCTGTGGGGCAGCGACTTCTGTGGGGTTGAATCCGGCCGGCGTCGCCGGAGCAGGAGATTGGCACTCTCGACCGTCGAGTGCCAAAATGGAGTCACATTCTTACCCGAAAGGAGTCGACAGTGACGGTCACCTCTTCCAACTTCGATGCACGTGAGTTGGACGAAAACACGCCCCCGAAGTGGTGGAATCGGCGCATCCGTACCCGCGCTCAGGTGACCGAAATCGCCGTGATGTTCGGTGCCCTGTCCGTGGTCTCGTTCTGGGCCGCCGGACTCGGCGTCGCCGCCGGCATCATTGCCGTCGCCTCCGCATTGTGGGCCGATCGCACCCCCGACCTCACCGGTGAGCGCGCCGAACGCACCGACACGGCGTTGGCTGTCGGTACCGGAATTGTCGGCGTCATCGTCGGTGTGGGTTTCCTTGCGATGGTGCTGTAGAGCGACTTCGTCGCACGTGTACGGAAACTCGTAGCCCGCTACGAACTTCTGTGCACGGCAATGGTGCGCGAAAGTCTTCGAGGCCGGTCGACCGCACAGCGGTCGGCCGGTTTTGTCGTTCGAAACGAATTCCTCGAGTATCTGCGACGGTCCGTTGCACTAACTCGGTTTATGTGTGACGCTGTGTTGCGTACACATTGCTCGGACGCAGGCGGAAGGAACACCATGACTGCAGTCGACGACTCACGAACGCTCTACCGAGACACCTTGCATGCGCTGTCGACGGCATCGGTGCATCAGCATTTCGACGCCTTCCTCGACATTCCGTGGGACGAGCCCGAGTACGCGATCGTTCCCAACGATCCGCGCTGGGTGCTGCCCGACGCCGACCCACTCGGACACACCGACTGGTACAAGTCACTTCCCCTGGACCGGCAGATCCACATCGGTATGTATCGCCAGGCCAGCATGGTCAAGGTGGGACTGCAGTTCGAGCAGATCCTCATCAGCGGCCTCATGCACTACGCCCTGACGCTGCCCAACGACTCACCCGAATTCCGGTACTCGACGCACGAGGCCACCGAAGAGTGCCACCACACCCAGATGTTCCAGGAACTGGTGAACCGCATCGGCATCGACGTGCCGGGCGGGCCCGCGTGGTTCCGCAAGATCGTGCCGGTGCTCGCGCTGTTCGCCAGTCGATCTGCACCGTTCGGATTCTTCGTCGGCGTCCTCGCGGGCGAAGAGCCGATCGACCACATGCAGAAGGGCGTCCTGCGTGCCGGTAGCGTCGGACACCCACTCGTCCAGCGCGTGATGCAGATTCACATCGCCGAGGAAGCCCGTCACATCGGCTTCGCGCATCAGTTCCTGCGGTACAAGGCTCCTCGTCTCGGCACCTTCGAGAAGGCATCGATATCGATCCTGACGCCCGTCATCATGCGATTGCTCTGTGACGTCATCATGAAACCGAGCAAGCAGATGCGACGCGACCTCGACATCCCCGACGAGGTCGTGGACGCCGTGTGGTGGAACAGTGACTCGTCACGAAAGGCATTGCGCGACACTTTCGGTGACGTACGGATGCTCGCCGGCGAACTGGGACTGATGAACCGCGTGTCCCGACGCGTGTGGCGCGCTCTCGGTATCGACGGACGGCCCTCGCGCTACCGCAGTGAGCCGTCGTTCGGCTGAGCTCCTCGGGCGGCTTCGACAGGAACGGTTTCGAGGGGGACCTGAGGTATCGCGATCCCGCGGGACGCCCCGAGACCCTTGACCTGAAGCCAGATGGTGTCGGCCAGGAACGTGGCGAAATGGTCCAGGCCGGTGCGTGATTCGGTCTGCCCACTCCAACTGCGCACCGCGCCCATGCATCCGGAGACCAACCCTGCCACCCACGGCCGCACCAACGACCAGTCGTCTGTCGTCAGGTCCGCATGGACGAGCGCGAGGAACGCGGCGACGCTGACCTCGAGCTGCTCGGCCAGCATCGCGTTGGTCTCTTCGAGAGGAGTAGGCGACTCGGCGCTCACATCCTGCTCGACGAAACGCGTCCACGCGGGATGTTCGGCAACCCACCGCACGTAGGTACTCACCACGCGGTGGACCACATCACGAGGGGTCCCGGTCAACTCGAAGGAGGTGACCAGGGCTGCCGACAGTTGATCGCAGATGGCCCGCTGAATCGCGGTGTCGAGGTCGGTGCGGTCGCGAAAATGACGGTAGAGCCCGGTGCGATGGACCCCGGCTTCGGCGGAGATCTGGGCGGTGGTGAGCCGCTCACCGGGAGCGATATCGCGCGCCAGAACCGTCATGGCGGCGTCGATGATATGGCGTCGACGATCGGTGTTGTGCTGTTCCCAACGCCGCTTACGGCCATCGGACTTCGGGCGTTGGCCAGCGTCACTCATGCTGCATGATCTCACGTCCGCATCGAGTGAGGCCGTCAGTTGCTGCGTTTACGAAGCGCGAACAGCACACCTGCAGCACCGACCACGGCCACCACCGCCCCGATCGTCCAGAGTGGGAAGCCGTTGTCCTCGACCACCTCGGTGTCCTGAGGTGCGGCCTGCGCGGCCTCGTTGGTGAAGTCGAGGTCCGCGACCGGCGGTGCGGCCGCAGCCTGGGTGAGTTGGAACGGGACGCTGCCGGTGATCGGATGTCCGTCGGCGGAGACCACTCGGTAACCGATGGTGTACTCGCCCGCCGCGCCGAGCCCGTCCAGATCGACGGTCACCGTGCTGCCGTCGACGCTGGGATCCGATGCTGCCCAATCGATCCCATCGGGTGCAATGACGGTAACGGTGGCGAAGTTCGACTGCACCGCCTGATTGAACGTCAGGGTCACCTCGTCCGGCGCGGCGTCGAGCGCGGCGTTCTCGGCAGGGTTGCTCGACTGCAGAGCCGCGTGCGCCGACGCCGGAGCGATCGACAGCGTCGTCGCAGTGAGAATGGCGGCTGCAATCACGGCCAGGCGTTTCATCGGATGCTTTCTTGTTGTGGTGCAGGGTTATTCGTGCGAGGGCTCGCCGGTGACCTTGTGATCGGCGAAATTGAGGCCCTCACGCACGAGACGAGCGAGGTGACCGTCGGCCAAGCTGTAGATGACATTGCGGCCGTCGCGTCGAGTGTCGACGAGTCCGGTGAATCGGAGCTTGGCCAGATGCTGACTGACGGCGGTGCGCGATGTTCCGGTGGCGGTGGTCAATGCACTGACGTCTGCGGGGCCGCGGTCGAGTAGCCACAGGATGTGGAGTCGGGTGGGATCGGAGAGCATCCGAAAGGTGTCGCTTGCCGTCGCGAGGCGCGCTGAGTCCGGTTGGACGGCATGGTCGAGACTGATGCGCGGTTCCTTCTTCGGTGGCATCGAACGTCTTCTCCCTACGCGGAGACGACGACCGGATCACGGGTGCGACTCCACAGGCGTGCTGCGGACAGTCCCGCTAGTGTAGCCAAGCCGGTGAGCACCGCAGCCGCGGTGAACTGTCCGAATTGCGCCCCCACCCAACCGGCGACCGGGTACGTGATCAGAAACGCCGCATGAGAGAGCGAGAACTGCGCCGTGAAGATCGACGCTCGAGTGGTCTCGTCGGACTCACGACGCAGAATTATGGCCGACGGTGTGTTGATCATCGAGGTTCCGATGCCCAGGATCGACCAAGTTGTGGCGAGAGCAATCCAGGCCGATGGTCCTCCGCTGAGGGTCGAGACCGCCGTTGCTGCGGCGGTTCCCGCGACGGCTACTGCGGCACCGGTGAGCATGAGGCGGTGATCGTTCGTGGATCTGAGTACTCGTGGGACGAACAATGCTGCGACCATCGAGCCGGCACCGTAGAAGCCCAGCGCGAAGGCCAGTGAGCTGCTGCTGCCGCCGAACAGATCGCGAACGTAGACCACGGAGTTGACGGTCACCAGTGCGGTGGCTGCAGCAACGACCGTGTTCAGTGCCAGTAAGCCCTGCAGCTCATGGCGCTTCAGGAACGTCCTGATTCCGTCGGTCGGCCTGTTGTGCTCGGCAGCAACGTGTTTCGGCAGAAGAGTCCCGATCACCATCGCCGCGGAGACGACGAAACCCAGTGCCGTGCCGACGAACAGGGTGTGGAAGCTGATCACCGTCAACAATGCCGCTGCGATCAGCGGGCTCACCAGGGACTCGAGGTCGTAGGCGAGCCGGGACAGCGTCAGTGCGCGGGTGTACTGCCGTGTGTCCGGAACGACCGACGGGATGACGGCCTGGAAGGTGGGCGTGAAGGTTGCCGACGCTGCCTGCAGAACGAAGATCAGGACGTAGATCTGCCATACCTGATCGACGAAGGGCAATGTCAGCGCGGTGAGTGCTCGCACGACATCCGCGGTGACGAGTACGAGCTTGCGGGGGAGCGCGTTCGTCAGAGACGAAACAATCGGTGCGACAAAAACATACGCGATCATCTTGATCGCCAGGGCAGTGCCCAGCACTGCTCCGGCGGAGCTGCCGGCGATGTCGTAGGCGAGTAGACCGAGAGCGACCGTCAGCAACCCGGTGCCCAGCAGCGCAGCAACTTGCGCAGTGAAGAGGCGTCGGAAAACGATGTTGTTGCGAAGCATGACTTCAACGTACACACGTGTGCGCACTTGCGCACTCGTGTATTTTTTGGATTGAGCCTGTTGCAGGCGAAATGCGACACTCTCCGGTAACGTCTAGCGGTCGGCGTTACAAATGAGGTGGTTCATGACCGTCACCCGCAACACATCGAACGAGGTGATGCGTCGCGCCGTCGATCAGCTGCCGTCGATGATCGGCTACTGGAACAGCTCGCTCCGAAACGTCTTCGCCAATCAGGCTCATGCCGACTACTTCGGCATCGAACCGCCGGATTTGGTCGGCATGCACATCAGCGAACTGCTGGGAGATGTTCTGTACGAACTGAATCTGCCGCACATCACCGGTGTCCTCGGCGGCGAGCTGCAGCAGTTCGATCGCACGCAGATAGACGTTCGCGGCGCGGTTCGTGCCACCCAGTCCACGTATGTCCCCGATATCGCACACGGTGTGGTCGTGGGTTTCACCACGATGGTCGTCGACATCAGCGCGCGCGCAGAGATGGAACGCCAACGAGACCGAGCGATCCGGCTGTTCCAGATCGGGATGGAGAACGCCCCGATCGGCAAAGCGGTCCTCACGGTGGACGGACGATGGCTCCAGGTGAACAAGGCCCTGTGCGAACTACTCGGTTACACGGTGGAAGAACTGCAGGACAAGACCTTTCGCGATCTCACTCATCCCGATGACATTCCCCTCGCCGACGAGCACCTGCGAGGATTGGCCGACGGAACCCTCACCAGCGTCGCGTCCGAGAAGCGATACATCCGCAAGGACGGTGCCACCATCTGGGTGCAGCGCAACGCCACCGCGGTGCGCGACGCCGAGGCCGGTGACGTGATCATCGCGCAGATCCAGGACATCACCGCACGAAAGACCGCGGAAGCGACACTCGAACGCCAGGTGCTGATCGACGACCTCACCTTGCTGGGGAATCGTCGACGACTCATGGCCGAGTTGAACAGTCTGAAGGTGATGGCCACCGATCGGCCGGTCGGAATGCTCTTCGTGGACGTCGACGAGTTCAAATCCATCAACGATCGATTCGGGCACGCAGTCGGCGATCGAGTACTCGCCGCGCTCGGACGACGCATCCTCGACAACACTCGTGCTCAGGACATCGCCTGCCGCGTCGGCGGTGACGAATTCGTCGCCCTGCTGCACAGTGCCAGATCGGCCGAGGGAGTCGAACGGCTCGCCGACCGAGTCCGCGGACTCCTCGCCGGTCCCTACGACATCGACGGCACCGACATCCCGGTATCGGTGAGCGTCGGATGGAGTTGGGAACCGACCACGGACCCGGACCAGCTGCTGCGCATCGCGGACGAACGAATGTATTCGTCCAAGCGCGCCTGAGGTTCTGGATCAAGGCGGGTTTCAGTCGGTCGGAGTGCAACAGAGTCGCATTCATTCGCCGTCGGGGTGCGGGTGCGGGGTGCGGTCGGGTGGGGTCGGTTCTTTCGCAAACGCGCGCGCGTTTGTCAGACGCGAGCGGATTAGGCCCGAATCGGACGCGATCTTGCGCGCGTTCAGCAAACGCGCGCGCGTTTGCGGACGTGGTCACGACGTCAGATCGATCTCGGTCCCTACTCCGGTGGCACGGGCGCGGTGAATGACCAGTTCGGCAACAGCGAGATCCTCCAGTCCGATGCCGGTGGAGTCGAAGAGTGTGATCTCTGCGTCGGTGGAGCGTCCGGTCTTCCGGCCGGTGATGACATCGCCGAGCTCGGTATCGAAGTGACTGTCGTCGACGGCACCCTCGGCGATCGCCAGCAGTGCATCACCCGACTTCGACAGGGCAGTGGCGATGCTGTCCACTACCACCCTCGACCGTGCCATGGCCGTACCGTCGACCTCGCGTTCGTTCGGGCGCGGTGCGGCCCCGACGACGTTGAGGTGAGTGCCGGCGTTCAACCACTGCCCGAACAGGATCGGCTCGACGGACGGAGTGAGCGTGCAGACGATATGGGACTGTCGCACAACGTCTTCGACCGATACGGCGTGTTCGATCTTCAGGTCCAAGTCCGCGATGCCGTCGCGAAACCGTTCCACCGTGTCCGCGGATCGCGACCAGACCACGATGCTGTCGAGATCGCGGATGCTGGACAGCGCACGGACGTGTTCGACGGCCAAATTTCCTGCTCCGACAACTCCGACGACGGAGCTGTCGGCACGTGCGAGGTGCGCGGTGGCCACGGCACTGGCGGCAGCGGTACGAATCGCCGTGATCGCCCGGCCGTCGAGCACCGCGACGCACTCGCCGGTGCGAGTCGACGTCACCAACATGGTCGAGCGCTGCCGGGGAAGGCCGCGTGCGCGGTTCCCCGGCAGGTCCGACAACACCTTCACCACTGCGAGCTCAGCGGTGCCGGACTGCGCCACCATGGGGATGATCCGACCGTCCTCGGTCCCGTCCATCGACGGCGGAGCCGGATTCTGAGCGCTGCCAGTGGACAGCTCGCTCAGAGCGCGCTCGACCGCACCGAACACTGCCGCGCGGTCGAGCAGCGACGAGATCTCCGAATGACGCAGTACCAGTGTCATGGTCAGCCGACCGCCGTGAGCTCGGCTGCGTCGACCACGCGAGAGGTGACCAGGTCTGCGAACGACGGTGCGGAGCGAACCATGCCTTCCTCCTGCAGGATTCGCATCCAACGGTCGCTGGCATCACCGTCGATGCGAACGGTGTCCCAGGTCTGCGACTGCTGAATTCTGGTGCAGGCCGCAGAGAGCGTCGGCATTGCAATGTTCGGCCAATGCTCGGCAAGCAGCGGCTGGAGCTCGGTTACCGGGGTGGCCTTGACGGTCGCCATCGCGGCGTCGAGACCTGTTGCGAACTTCACGAGTCGTTCTTCGAGCTCCTCGAAACGATCTGTGCGGCAGTAGTACACACTGTTCGGTCCGAGTCCGCCGACCTCGGCGTACTCGACGACGATATGGCCGGTACCGCGATCGGACATGATCTGAGTGGTGGTGATGTCGAGGATGATCGCGTCGCCCAGGCCGTCCTCGAACAGTTCGACGAACATCGGCGTCGACAGGTCCCGTAGGAAGGTGGTGCGCGACGAATCGACTCCGCTCTCGCGCATCATGCCTGCGGTGATCGCATACGGTGCGCTACCCCCGATTCCCGGAGCCAGCACCGTCTTTCCGGTCAACATCGACCAGCTGAATCCCTGCGGCGTCGGTTCCCGCATGACGAGGGCCTTGGGAAACTGGTGATTGAGCTGTGCGAAGACCGTGAGCTGTCGTGATGTGCCCCAGTACATTCCGGGGACCCACAGACCGCCGAGAGCGATGTCGGCTTCGCCGCTGGCGAGGTCGTCGAGCACGCCGGTCCACGGGTCGCAGGCCTTGGCGTGGACGGACAGGCCGTTGTCCGCGAAGAGTCCGGCGTGGTCGGCGTAGTACTCGGGAAGGTAGTTCAGTCCGTGCGCCGTAGCGGAGATGGACAGGTGATCGGTCATGGTGTTCTCTACTTTCTTTCGTGATAGGGCTCTGAATTACGCTGCTACGAGTTCCTTTTCGTTCACCGCCTCCAACGATCGGCCGAAGGTCTCCGGGCCGAACTTCGCGGCGACGACGAGGAGGACGTACATGCCGGCGATCATCATGAATACTCCAGCAACACCGGCGATATCGAAGAAGAAGAGGGCTGCGAACGGCATGACGGCTCCGGCGACATTGCCGATTCCGTTGACTACCGAGGTGCCCATGCCGCGGATGGACGTGGGGAACAGTTCGGGTGTCCATACCGAGAGCATCGTGTTGAGCATCATCGTGAAGAACTGGAAGATCGCACCGAGGATCAAGATGGTGGCGACGCTGTTCGCCAGGGTTGCGAAGGCGATGGCGGAGATGCAACCCAGAGTCGCAGCGGTCATGACGGTGGGGCGTCGACGGACGCGTCCGGCCAAATAGCATGCGGCACAGGCTCCGAACAGGCTACCGATGTTCATGATCATCGTGAACAACAGCGAATCGGTGAGCGAATAGCCGCGGGAGACCAACAGGATGGGCATCAGGAACAGCAGCGTGACCTGAGCACCGAAGGACATCCACGATGCGGCTCCGACGGCGGCTGTGCGGCGCAAGTTCTGTCCCTTGAATACCTCGGCGTAAGACGTCTTCTCGGTGGTGGGGAGAATGTCGTCGGCAGTGACGAATTGCCTTGTCGGTCCCGGGTTTCGGAGACCGGAGATGGAGCCGCTGGCCAGCCTCGTGAGGCTGCGATTGGCCTCGTCGACCCGGCCCTTGGACATCAGGAACCGTGGCGATTCGGGCAGATAGCGCCGGAAGAAGACGACCAATACGGCTGGCAGCGCGAGGATTACGTAGGTCCAGCGCCACGAGGTGTCGTCGCCGCCGAGCATGCCGCCGAGCGGGCCGAGTACCAGCATGAAGAAGCCGAAGGAGGCGATATTGCCGATGCCGCCGGACGAGATGTTGAGCGTCGCCAGCAATGAGCCGCGGTGACGGGTAGCGACGAGTTCGGCGAGAATGGCCAAGCCGACAGTGAATTCGCCGCCGAGGCCGATGCCGACGATGAAGCGGCTGGCGAGCAACATCTCGTAGCTCACGGCCGCGGCGCTGATCAGGCCACCGAGCGTGTAGACGAGCAGGTTGAGGCTCAACGCCGTTCGTCGACCCCAGCGGTCTGCGATGTATCCGCCGACGAGGCGTCCGACGAGACCGCCGATCACGGTGGCGGTGTTGATGAGAGTCAATTGCGCGTTACCGATTCCGAGTGATTCCTTGATGAGCGGTCCCATCGCGCCGGTCGAGTTCTGCTCCAGGCTGTCGAAGAACAGACCGGCCATCAGCAGCAGGATCACTGCGCCCTGCACTCGGGTGAAGCCGATGCGATCGAGAGCATTGGTCAGTCCTGATGCGGGTGGCGGGGTGGGTTCGTTCGGGGGGATGG
>NZ_NOYI01000002.1 GCF_002258785.1 Rhodococcus sp. 06-235-1A | reverse complement strand
GGAAACGCCCGGTCCCATTCCGAACCCGGAAGCTAAGCCCTCCAGCGCCGATGGTACTGCACTCGACAGGGTGTGGGAGAGTAGGACACCGCCGAACACCCGTTGTAAGAAGGGGACCCACTTGGTGGGTCCCCTTTTTGCGTTTTGTACCCGAAATCCGAAAGGACGCCCGTGTCGGAAGACAACAACGATCGTCGCCCCTCCCGAGGGGATGGCGGCAACCGCCCGAGCGAGTCCCGAGACCGCAACCCACGCTCTCAGGACCGTCGCGGAGACCCGCGGCGTTCCGACGGTCCTTCTCGTAGGCGCGGCGGCGAAGGCGGCTTCTCCGGCGACCGCCGCGGAAACAGCTCATCGTCCGACCGTCGGCCACCGCGTCCCGACGAGCCGGACCTGCCCGACGAGGTCGAAGCCGGCCAGCTCGAGCCGGCAGTGCGCCGGGATCTGCTGAGCTTGGACAAGAACAATGCCACTGCTGTGGCCCGTCACCTCGTGATGACCAGCAGACTGCTCGACGACGATCCACAGTTGGCGCTGCTGCACGCGCGCGCTGCTCGTCAGCGAGCGGGTCGCATTGCCGTCGTCCGTGAAACCGCGGGTATCGCGGCTTACCACGCCGGTGAGTGGGCCGAAGCCCTGTCTGAGCTCCGTGCGGCCCGCCGGATGGCCGGCGGCCCTGGTCTGATCGCCGTGATGGCCGACTGTGAGCGCGGGCTCGGACGCCCGGAGCGCGCAATCGAACTCGGTCGCAGCGACGAGGCTCGTGAGCTGACCGGCGAGGAAGCGTCGGAACTCCGGATTGTCGTGGCTGGCGCCCGGATGGACCTCAACCAGTACGACCAGGCTGTCGTCACACTGCAGACCCCAGATCTCGACGCCTCGCGCTCGGGAACCGCTGCAGCTCGGCTGTTCTACGTCTACGCCGACGCACTGGTGGCGGCAGGTCGCGTCGACGAGGGCGTCAAGTGGTTCCTCAATGCCGCTGCCGCCGATGTCGATGGTGAAACCGACGCAGAAGAGCGGGTCGAGGAGTTGTCCGGAGGCAGCCAGTGACGCTGCTGCGCGATGCCCACGACGTGTTGCTTCTCGACCTCGATGGCACCGTCTATGCCGGTAAGGACCCCATTCCCGGTGCAGTGGAAGCGCTTTCGGGAGGCTCCGAAAAGCAGTACTTCGTCACCAACAACGCGAGTCGGGCACCTGAGGACGTGGCCGAGCATCTACGCAGTCTCGGCTTCGCTACCTCCGCAGAGTTCGTTGTCACCAGTTCCGAGGCAGCCGCTCGGGTTCTTGCAGGCAAGCTGGGCCCAGGTTCACGGGTGCTCGTCGTCGGCACCGACGCATTGGCCGACGAGATCGCCAAGGTCGGTCTCGAGCCGGTCAGGTCTGCCGACGATGATCCCGTGGCCGTGGTGCAGGGGCACTCCGTCGATACCGGCTGGAAGATGTTGGCCGAGGCAGTCCTCGCCATCCGTGCGGGTGCGCTGTGGGTGGCCACCAACATCGATGCCACTTTGCCGACCGAGCGTGGACTCGTTCTAGGGAACGGCTCCATGGTCGCCGCTGTTGGCAATGCCACCGAGGTCGAGCCGATCGTGGCAGGCAAGCCCGCCGCGCCGATCATGCGCGACGCCATCGAACGCAGTGGAGCGCGTTCGGCGCTGGTCGTCGGAGACCGGCTGGACACCGACATCGCCGGTGCGAACGAGACCGACCTGCCGTCGCTCCTGGTGCTGACCGGTGTCAGCACTGCGGCGGAGTTGCTGCGTGCCCCTCGGCATCTGCGACCCACCCACATCGGTCCCGATCTCGGGGTGCTGAACGAGGACGAGATCGCATCGCGCGTCGACCGCAAGGACGGTTGGGCGGTGAGGATCGAGGACGATGTGCTCTCGGTCCGATTCGAGGGAGAGGGTGCCCCGGATGCTTTCGAGGGCGCGCTTGCCACACTGCACGTCGCCTGGTCCGGCTCGGCGTTCGGGGATGTTCGTTTCGAGGGGGATCACCTCGGCGATCTACGGTCGCTGCTCGGATGCTGATGCGGGGTCCGGAGAGCGGCGGCGATCGGGCATTCGTCGTACCCATCCGATAGCGTGAGGGGCGATGAGCACGTCTATTCCACTACCAGGGCAGCACCGGCCGAGCGGTGTCGGCGATGAGTCGTCGGCCGATCCGGACGCCATCCGCGCCGAGGTCTCCTCGCTGTTGAGTCAGCTCACGATCGAGTCGGCATCCGACGACGAATCCGAGGCCGTCGACTCGGACGCACTGGCGCGCGACGCAAGTCTGCTGGATCGGGCGCACGAGGTTCTGGTGCGCGCCCTGACCACCGTCGACAAGACCTGACGTGGCTCGTCGCGCACGTGTCGACGCCGAACTGGTTCGTCGTGGGCTCGCGAGATCCCGTGAGCACGCGTCGGAATTGATCGAGGCCGGTCGGGTGAAGATCGCTGGGACCGTGGCCTCCAAACCGGCAACGGCGGTGGAGCCGGGTACGCCGCTGCTGGTGGCCGAAGAAGACAACGAGGTCAGTTGGGCCTCGCGAGGTGCCCACAAATTGCTCGGGGCTCTCGAGGCGTTCGAGCCGCTGGGTCTGACCGTCGAACATGCTCGTTGCCTGGATGCCGGTGCATCGACCGGTGGGTTCACCGACGTTCTTCTCAGCCGCGGTGTACGCGAGGTGGTGGCCGTCGACGTCGGATACGGCCAGTTGGTGTGGCGCCTACAATCCGACGACCGAGTGCACGTCATCGATCGCACCAATGTCCGGTCGATCGACGCCGAGACGATCGGGGGACCGGTCGACGTGATCGTCGCCGACCTGTCGTTCATCTCGTTGAAGCTCGTTCTTCCCGCTTTCGTCGCATGCTCGAAGCCGGGCACCAACATGGTGTTGATGGTCAAACCACAATTCGAGGTCGGCAAGGACCGCGTGGGCTCCGGCGGTGTGGTGCGTGACCCCGCGCTGCGAGCCGAGGCCGTCGAGGACGTCGCGAACGCAGCCGTCGGCTTGAATCTCACCGTCCAAGCTGTCGCGGCAAGCCCACTGCCGGGGCCGTCGGGCAATGTCGAGTACTTTTTGTGGCTGAGGGCAGGCGCAGGCGAGGTTTCGCCGCGCGCCGACATCACGGAACTCGTCCGGCTCGCGATCGAGGAAGGACCACAGTGACTCCGTCCCATGCGGCACCGGAGCTGGAGTCGACGCGGGAAATTCTTCTCGTCGCCCATCCTGGTCGACCGGACATCGCCGAGACTGCCCGCCGCGTGGGCAAAGTGTTCGACGAAGCGGGGATCTGCCTACGCGTGCTGGTGGACGAAGTGGAACCCTCGAAGATCGAGGCGTCCGATACGGAACAGCACGACCACGTCTTCGTGGCAGACATGCGGCTCAACGTCGTCGAATTCGGTCCCGACGCGGCCTCCGGGTGCGAGATGGTCCTGGTTCTCGGCGGCGACGGAACCTTTCTGCGCGCGGCCGAACTAGCGCAAGCAGCGTCCATCCCGGTACTCGGCATCAATCTCGGCCACGTCGGATTTCTCGCCGAGGCGGAGGCCGACCATCTCGAAGAAGCTCTGGCTCGCGTCATCGCCGGTGACTACCGCATCGAGCAGCGCATGACCTTGGACATCGCGATTCGCGTAGGCGATCAGGTGGTCGATCGTGGATGGGCGCTGAACGAGGCGAGTATCGAGAACGGGTCGCGGCTCGGAGTGCTCGAGGTGGTGCTCGAAGTCGACGGTCGACCGGTGTCCGCATTCGGCTGCGACGGCGTACTGATCTCCAGCCCGACGGGTTCGACGGCGTATGCGTTCTCGGCCGGCGGGCCGGTGGTGTGGCCGGAACTCGAAGCGATACTGGTCATTCCGAGCAATGCGCACGCTCTGTTCGCTCGGCCGCTCGTCACCAGTCCCGAGTCGATCGTTGCGGTCGAGATCGACGCAGGCGGGCACGCAGGATTCGTGTTCTGCGATGGTAGGCGCACATTGAGCCTGCCTGCCGGCGCTCGCGTCGAGGTGGTGCGGGGAGCGTCACCGATCAAATGGGTTCGACTCGATTCGGCACCGTTCGCCGATCGCATGGTCAAGAAATTCGAACTGCCCGTGACCGGGTGGCGGGGGAGAGCGAGGTAGGGATGCTCGAAGAGATTCGGATCGACAGCCTCGGAGTCATTTCCGGTGCCAGCGCACAGTTTCACGAGGGATTGACCGTGCTCACCGGCGAGACCGGTGCCGGTAAGACCATGGTGGTCACCAGTCTGCACCTGCTGTCGGGTGCCCGCGCCGATGCCGGCCGGGTTCGGCTCGGCGCGCAGCGTGCTGTCGTCGAGGGCCGTTTCAGCACCGACACGGCGTCGGAGCAGGTGATCGACGACGTCGAGAAGGTACTCGAGTCCTCGGGAGGCCAACGCGACGAGGACAATTCGATCATCGCCGTGCGTACCGTCAACTCGGACGGTCGTTCTCGGGCTCACCTCGGTGGGCGAAGCGTGCCGGCATCGGTGCTGTCGAACTTCACCGACTCGTTGCTCACGGTGCACGGGCAGAACGACCAACTGCGTCTGCTCCGCCCCGATCAACAGCTCGGTGCCCTCGACCGATTCGCAGGTGATGCAGTGGCGGCACTGGTTGCTAAGTACCGCACCGCGCGCAAGACCTGGCTCGACGCTCGCAACGAGTTGATCGACCGCACCGAACGCAGCCGCGAACTGGCTCAGGAAGCCGACCGGCTGCAGTTCGGGCTGCAGGAGATCGACGCTCTCGCGCCGGAGCCGGGGGAGGACCGTTCCGTCGCCGAGGACGTCCGGCGGCTGGGCGATCTCGATTCGCTGCGAGAAACCGCGGAAGGTGCCGCGGCCGCGCTCGTCGGAAGCACAGAGGAGGCGTCGGACACGACGTCTGCGTTGTACCTGCTGGGCGAGGCACGGTCTCGCCTCGAACATGCCGACGACGCGGCCTTGACCGAGCTGCTGCCGCGGCTGAACGACGCGATGGCCATCGTCGGTGACATCGGTGCCGATCTCACCTCGTACCTGACGGATCTGCCGTCCGATCCGGGAGCGCTCGACGCGATCCTGAACCGCCAGGCCGAGCTGAAGTCGTTGACGCGCAAGTACGCCGCCGACGTCGACGGTGTCATCGCCTGGGCCGAGGATGCGCGTGAGCGCCTCTCGCACATCGATACCTCGGCCGACGCCTTGGCCGAATTGAGTGCCAAGGTCGATGCGGCTGCGGTCGACGTGGCGGCGGCCGCGGTCAAGCTGAGCGCCGCTCGCGCGAAAGCTGCGGTGAAGCTCTCGAAGGCGTTCAGCGTCGAGTTGGCCGGTCTGGCGATGGGCAAAGCGAAGCTGCAGATCGACGTTCGTACGCTGGCGGCCGGACCGTCGGACACGGCTCCGATCGTCGTCGAGGGTGCCGAACTGCATGCCGGCAGCAACGGCGTCGACGAGGTCGAGTTTCGGCTGTCTGCACACGACGGAGCCCAGGCTCTGCCGATCAGCAAGAGCGCCTCGGGCGGTGAGCTGTCGCGGGTCATGCTGGCACTCGAGGTGGTGCTGGCGGGCTCCGACAAGGGCGCGACCATGGTGTTCGACGAGGTCGACGCCGGTGTGGGTGGTCGCGCGGCCGTCGAGGTGGGCCGTCGGCTCGGCCGGTTGGCTCGCACCCATCAGGTCATCGTCGTCACGCATTTGCCGCAGGTCGCGGCCTTCGCAGATACCCACCTGGTGGTCGACAAGACCGACGCCAAGAAGGGTGCCGCGAACAGTGGCGTTCGGACGTTGTCTTCGTCGGAGCGAGTTGTGGAACTCGCCAGAATGCTTGCGGGACTCGACGACACCGAGACCGGACGTGCGCACGCCGAGGAGCTGCTGGCCACTGCAAACGCCGATCGAGCTGCGCTGTAACTTTTGGTGCTGATGTGATCAGTGTGGTAGTTGTTTCGGCGCGCCTCCGTCGCCGGGCGTGTCGATCGGGTCATCATGGTTCACATGAAGATGCCGGCTCTGCTGTCACGTAGTCAGGATTCGCTGCCTGGAATCACCGGGATCGCGCGAGTCGATCGCAACACGGCCAAGCTGCTCAAACGGGTCGGCCCCGGCGACATCGTCGTCCTGGACGAGCTGGACCTGGATCGACTGACCGCAGATGCGCTCGTCGAGGCGGGGGTGCTCGCGGTCGTCAACGCGTCGCCATCGATCTCCGGGCGCTACCCCAACCTCGGACCCGAGGTCATCGTGGCGAACGGCATCACCTTGATCGACTCGGCCGGCACCGAGATCTTCAAGAAGATCAAGGACGGCACCAAGATTCGTCTCAACGACGGCGGCGTCTACACCGGCGATCGTCGCCTTGCCAAGGGCGAAGAGCAGAGCGAAGCCGAGATCTCGGACAAGATGATCGAGGCCAAGACCGGACTGGTCGATCACCTGGAAGCGTTCTCGGGCAACACGATCGAGTTCATCCGTACCGAGAGCCCGCTGCTCATCGACGGTGTCGGAGTGCCGGACATCGACATCGATCTCAAGGGTCGTCACGTCGTGATCGTCGCCGACGGACCCGGCCATGCCGAGGATCTGAAGAACCTCAAGCCGTTCATCAAGGAGTATTCGCCGGTCATCATCGGCGTCGGCGCAGGTGCCGACACTGCGATGAAGGCAGGTCATCGGCCCGATCTCATCGTCGGTGATCCCGAGGACGTCACCGCCCAGACCCTCAAATGCGGTGCAGAGGTGGTACTTCCAGCAGATTCCGACGGACACGCGCAAGGTCTCGAGCGCATCCAGGATCTCGGAATCGGCGCCATGACGTTCCCGGCCACCGGTGCCGCAGCCGATCTGGCACTGCTGTTGGCCGATCACCACGGTGCGTCGCTGATCGTGTCGGTCGGCAGCCCGGCGAGCCTCGACGAGTTCTTCGACAGAGGTCGACGCAACACCAACCCGGCCGCGTTCATGACGCGTCTGAAGGTCGGTGCCAAGTTGGTCGACGCCAAAGCCGTTGCGACCCTCTATCGCAGCCGGGTGTCGGGCGGTGCGATCGCTCTGCTGATCCTCGCGGCGCTCGTTGCTGTCATCGTGGCGTTGGCGGTGTCCAACATCGGCGGTGAATCGCTGGACTGGGCGATCGATCTGTGGAACCGGTTCGCTCTGTGGTTCCAGGGGTTGCTTCCGTGATTTCGCTTCGCCAACATGCCATTTCGCTGGCCGCAGTGTTCGTTGCACTGGCCATCGGCATCGTGCTCGGTTCGGGTCTGCTCTCGAGCGGACTGGTTTCCGGCCTTCGAGACGACAAGACCGGTCTCGAAAATCAAGTGGACGATCTGCAGGCGACCAACAACCAGCTGGGCGAGCAGCTGAACTCTGCCGACGGCTTCGACGCCGCAGTAGCGGGCCGCGTTCTGCGAGACGCGTTGGTCGATCGTTCCGTCGTGGTCATCACTACTCCTGACGCCGATCCCGGTGATGTCGACGGTGTCACGCGGTCGATCGGAGCGTCGGGTGCCACGGTCACCGGCCGGGTGTCGCTCACCGATTCCTTCGTCTCCGCTGCGAACGGTGACGATCTGCGGACGCGCCTGACCAACGTCATTCCGGCAGGCGTGCAGTTGCGCACCGGGGCGGTCGATCAAGGCAGCCTGGCAGGGGACCTGCTGGGATCGGTGCTGCTGCTCAACGCAGAGACGGCCCAGCCGCAGTCGACGCCCGAGGAGCTCTCACTCGCGCTCGAGACGCTGCGCAGCGGCGGGTTCATCGCCTACGACAACGGTGCCGTGGCACCCGCTCAGTTGGCAGTGGTCGTCACCGGTGCCGGTACCTCGGACGTCGAGGACGGCAATCGCGGTGCCATCGTGGCGCGCTTCGCGGGTGCTCTCGACTCGCGTGGTGCGGGCACGGTTTTGGCGGGACGATCCGGCGCCGCGGAGGGCAACGGATCCATCGCCGTCGTGCGAGCCGATTCGGCGCTGTCGTCCTCGCTCAGCACCGTCGACAACGTCGACCGTGAAGCCGGACGAATCACCACCGTTCTTGCTCTGGCGGAGCAGCTGGACGGGGCTTCTGGTCGATACGGAACCGGAGCGAACGCCAACGCCGTGACGGTCGGAGCTCCCGCGAGCTGATCGCGACCCGCACGCGCGTGTCGTTGGCGGTGAGGTAGGTACTGGTGTTACCGTGAAGTCCCGTGGGTAGCAGGCCCAATTTCCACGCTCTACCTCTCTTATCAGCCCCCTGGTAGGAGCAAGCCCTGCAGACTCGTCACGGGAGCCTCATTGTCACGCCTTCAGTCGCGTTCCGACACCAAGCACATTTTCGTCAGCGGGGGCGTCGCGTCCTCGCTCGGAAAAGGCCTGACGGCATCCAGCCTCGGCCAGCTACTGACCGCACGCGGACTGCGCGTGACCATGCAGAAGCTCGATCCGTATCTCAACGTCGATCCCGGGACGATGAACCCGTTCCAGCACGGTGAGGTCTTCGTCACCGAGGACGGTTCCGAGACCGACCTCGACGTCGGACATTACGAGCGCTTTCTCGACCGGGATCTGTCCGGTTTCGCCAATGTCACCACCGGCCAGGTCTATTCGACGGTCATCGCCAAGGAGCGTCGCGGCGAGTACCTGGGCGACACCGTTCAGGTCATCCCGCACATCACCGACGAGATCAAGCGTCGCATTCTTGCGATGAACGGGCCGGACCTGCAGGGCCACCAGCCCGACGTCGTGATCACCGAAATCGGCGGCACCGTCGGCGATATCGAGTCGCAGCCGTTCCTCGAAGCTGCGCGTCAGGTCCGCCACGACGTCGGCCGCAACAACGTGTTCTTCCTGCACGTGTCGCTGGTTCCGTTCCTGGCTCCGTCCGGTGAGCTCAAGACCAAGCCCACCCAGCACTCCGTCGCAGCGCTGCGCAGCATCGGCATCCAGCCCGACGCACTGATCCTGCGTTGTGATCGTGACGTGCCGCCGGGACTGAAGAACAAGATCGCGCTCATGTGCGACGTCGACGTCGACGGCTGCATCTCCACGCCCGACGCGCCGTCGATCTACGACATTCCCAAGGTGCTGCACAAGGAAGGCCTCGACGCCTACGTCGTCCGTCAGCTCGGTCTGCCGTTCCGCGATGTGGACTGGACCATCTGGGGCGGATTGCTCGAGCGCGTGCATCAGCCACGCGAAACTGTGCGCGTCGGCCTCGTCGGTAAGTACGTGGACCTGCCCGACGCCTACCTCTCGGTCACCGAGGCGCTGCGTGCCGGCGGATTCGCTCATCGCGCCAAGGTCGAGATCAAGTGGGTTCCATCCGACGAGTGCTCCACACCTGCGGGGGCGCAGGCCGCGTTGGGCGACGTCGATGCGGTGCTCATTCCGGGCGGTTTCGGCATCCGCGGTATCGAGGGCAAGCTCGGGGCCATCGAGTTCGCACGCACGCGCAAGATTCCGCTGTTGGGGCTGTGCCTCGGATTGCAGTGTGTGGTCATCGAGGCGGCTCGTTCGGTCGGTCTGACCGACGCCAATTCCGCCGAGTTCGATCCCGACACCAAGGATCCGGTGATCTCCACGATGGCCGATCAGGAAGACGCGGTCGCCGGTGACGCCGATCTCGGCGGCACGATGCGCCTCGGTGCCTACCCGGCAACCCTGCAGAAGGGATCGGTCGTCGCAGCGTCGTACGGCACCGAGACTGTCTCGGAGCGTCACCGTCACCGCTACGAGGTCAACAACGACTACCGGGATCGAATTGCCAAGAGCGGCTTGGTGTTCAGCGGTACTTCTCCGGATGGACATCTGGTCGAGTTCGTCGAACTGCCTGCCTCGGTGCATCCGTTCTTCGTCGCAACCCAAGCGCATCCGGAGCTCAAGAGCCGGCCGACCCGTCCGCACCCGTTGTTCGCATCGCTGATCAATGCGGCTTTGAAGTACAAGGCTGCAGAGCGGCTGCCGGTCGACATTCACGGTGACACCGTGGCGGCGCAGGAGTCGGACGCCACTGCCGACAGCGTCGGATGAACGAGCCTCGGCACGAGTTCACCACGCTCGACTCGTCGGTTCCGTACTCCGGTGCCATTCTGGCGCTTCGGCTCGATCAGGTGTCGATGCCGAACGGTCGTCAGGCCGAACGTGAGGTGGTCGAGCATCACGGCGCGGTCGGGATTCTGGCCGTCGACGATCAGGATCGGGTGGCCATGATCGAGCAGTATCGGCACCCCATCGGGCGACGCCTGTGGGAATTGCCGGCCGGCTTGCTCGACGCACCGGGGGAGCAGCCGGTATTGGCGGCTCAGCGTGAGCTCGCCGAGGAGACCGGCCTTGCCGCCGGTACCTGGTCGGTGTTGGTCGACGTGCTGGCCTCGCCCGGGTTCACCGACGAGGCCGTGCGGATCTTTCTCGCTCAGGATCTGACCCGAGTCGATCGGCCCGAGGCGCACGACGAGGAAGCAGACATCGAACTCTCCTTCGTTCCGATGGACGAGGCCGTCCGTCGCGCATTGGCTGGAGAAATCGTGAACGCGTCCGCCGTGGCGGGCGTGCTCGCATTCGCTGCTGCCCGCGCGGCAGGCACCGAACTGCGCCCGGCCGACGCCCCGTGGACGGATCTGCCCACGGCCTTCGAGAAGCGGAAGAGTTCACGAAAGTAGCGACCGTGATCGGCCAGCAGATTCAGACGTATCTCGACCATCTGGTGGTCGAGCGCGGCTCGGCGAAGAACACGGTGTCGTCCTACCGTCGTGATCTGGTGCGGTACGAGCGGTTTCTCAGCGGCTATGGAATCGCTGATCTGGCCAAGGTCACCGAGAACGACATCACCGAGTTCGTGCTGTACCTCCGGCGCGGCGATGACGAGTTCACCGCTCTCGCAGCGAGTTCGGCCGCGCGCACGCTGATTGCCGTGCGCGGATTGCACCGGTTCGCGCTGGCCGAGGGCATGGTCGAGCGCAACGTAGCGAGCGAGGTCAAGCCGCCGCAGCCTGCCAAGCGGTTGCCCAAATCGCTACCCATCGACCAAGTGGTGGCACTGCTCGAATCGGCGTCGATCGCTGGGCCCGATGCTCCACGCGGACTGCGTGATCGAGCACTACTGGAGTTGTTGTATTCCACCGGTGCTCGAATCTCCGAGGCCGTGGGGCTGGATGTGGACGATATCGACACCGAGTCACGCTCGGTACTGCTGCGCGGCAAAGGCGGCAAGCATCGCATCGTCCCGGTCGGCAGGCCGGCGATCGAGGCGATCGACGCGTACCTGGTGCGTGGGCGACCCGGCCTGGTCGCGCGGTCCAACCCGGCCCTGTTTCTCAACGTGCGCGGTGGCAGGTTGTCTCGGCAGAGCGCGTGGCAGGTACTGCAGGACTCGGCCGAGCGGGCCGGGATCACCTCCGGCGTCTCACCACACGTTCTTCGGCACTCCTTCGCCACGCATCTGCTCGACGGCGGTGCGGACGTACGTGTGGTGCAGGAATTGTTGGGGCATGCATCGGTGACGACGACGCAGATCTACACTCTCGTCACCGTCACCACACTGCGCGAAGTGTGGGCGGGAGCGCATCCGCGGGCGCGGTAGCACGAGGTCGACCGCTGCCTGTCAGCGTGTCCGGTGACAGCGCCGGTGCCTCAAGCGGTAGCGTTTGCGTGAACTACTCGAAGACGAACGGGACAGGGGAGCGCTGGAACGTGTCGACACCGCAGCCGCCAGCGGCGGAGTCAGCCTCGGATCGTGCGCATCTCGAGGGCGCGCTGTTCCATACGCGTCAACCGGAGTCCAGTCGCGAGTCGCGTGACGTCATTCCCGCTCCCAACGAACTCGGGCCCACCGGTCGCAAGACACGGTCGGTTCCGGATCCGCAACCGCTGGCCAGTCATGGACCGGCCAAGATCATCGCGATGTGCAATCAGAAGGGTGGCGTCGGCAAGACGACGTCGACCATCAATCTCGGTGCCTCGCTGGCCGGCTACGGCCGTCGTGTGCTGCTGGTGGACCTCGATCCGCAGGGAGCACTGTCCGCGGGCCTGGGCGTCGCCCATCACGAACTCGATCTGACGGTGTACAACCTCCTCGTCGAGGCGAAGGTCTCCGCCGACGACATCATCATGCGGACTCGCGTCGAGAACCTCGATCTGATGCCCAGCAACATCGACCTCTCGGCCGCGGAGATTCAGCTGGTGACCGAGGTGGGTCGCGAACAGACGCTCGGGCGGGTGCTGCATCCGATTCTGGATCGCTACGACTACGTCCTCATCGATTGCCAGCCTTCGCTCGGGCTGTTGACCGTCAACGCGCTCACCTGCGCCGACGAAGTGCTGATTCCGATGGAGTGCGAGTATTTCAGCCTCCGCGGACTGGCACTGCTCAACGACACCGTCGAGAAGGTGCGCGATCGGCTGAATCCTCGGCTGAAGTTGGCCGGCATCGTGGTGACGATGTTCGACGCCCGAACGCTGCACTCTCGCGAGGTGATGACCCGGGTGGTCGAGGTGTTCGGCGACGTCGTCTACGACACGGTCATTACTCGTACGGTTCGGTTCCCGGAAACCAGTGTGGCCGGTGAACCCATCACCACATGGGCTCCGAAATCCGGCGGCGCGCAGGCGTACCGCGCTCTGGCGCGCGAGGTGATCTACCGGTCGGGTCCGTGACCGTCGACGCTGCCGACGAGGCCCCTATCGAGGTTCCTGCCGACGCGGATCCGTCGAAATTTCGGGTTCGTTTGCTCAATTTCGAGGGTCCGTTCGACCTGCTGCTGTCCTTGATCAGTCAGCACCGCATGGATGTCACCGAAGTGGCGCTGCACACCGTCACCGACGATTTCATCTCGTTCACCAAGTCTCTCGGTGCCGATGTGGGACTGGATCAGACGACGGAGTTCTTGGTCGTCGCCGCCACGCTCCTCGACCTCAAGGCAGCTCGTCTGTTGCCGTCGGGTGACGTCGAGGATGCCGAGGATCTGGCGCTGCTCGAAGTACGAGATCTACTGTTCGCGCGGTTGTTGCAGTACCGCGCCTACAAGCAGGTGGCCTTGCTGTTCGGAGAGCTGGAAGCTGCTGCGCTGCGGCGGTATCCGCGATCGGTGTCGGTGGAGGACCGGTACGCGGATCTGATTCCTGAGGTGTTGCTCGGCGTCGACCCCGCCAGGTTCGCAGACATCGCCGCTGCTGCTTTTCGGCCCAAGCCGATTCCCCAGGTGGGGCTCGATCACATCCATCAGCACGCGGTCTCGATTCCGGAGCAGGCCGAGTGGTTGCTCGAGAACCTGCAGGGCCGCGGACTGAACGAGTGGGCGTCGTTCTCGGAGTTGGTGCAGGACTGCGAGGTGCAGGTCGAAATAATCGCGCGGTTCCTGGCGTTGCTGGAGCTGTTCCGGCAACAGGTGATCGCATTCGAGCAGCCCGAGCCGCTCGGTGACCTCCGAGTGAGCTGGACCGGCAAGGACGAAGGACCCATCGTGGTCACGGAAGAGGACTACGCATGAGTGTCGACCCAGAACTCGAGCTCGAGGACGTCGACGATTCCGAGGAGTTGGACGACGCCACGCTCGCGTCGGCGCTCGAAGCCGTGTTGCTGATCGTCGATACTCCCGCTTCGGACGAGCAGCTCGCCTCGGCTGTGGGTGCATCGGTAGCCCGCGTGCGCGTCACCCTGAACGAGATGGCCGCAGCGCTGACCGAACGAACGAGCGGAATCGACCTTCGCTACGCCGGTGACGGGTGGCGTTTCTACACCCGAACCGCGTACGCGCCGTACGTCGAGCGGTTGCTTCTGGACGGTGCTCGGTCCAAGCTCACACGCGCGGCATTGGAAACCCTGGCCGTGATCGCATATCGTCAACCGTTGACCCGCGCACGAGTCAGCGCCGTACGTGGAGTCAACGTCGATGGAGTGATGCGTACGCTGCTCGCCCGTGGACTGATCTCCGAAGCAGGAACGGACCCGGAGACGACCGGCACGATGTACTGCACCACCGAGTTGTTCCTCGAACGGCTCGGGCTCGCATCGCTCGGCGATCTACCCGAACTGGCACCGCTGTTGCCGGGGGTGGACCTGATCGACGAGATCAGTGACAGCATGGACACCGACCCGAGAATGACCCGCTCCACCAAGAACCGCGGATCGAAACCCGATCCGGCAGCCGAGCTCGACTCGGACGACTGATAGGTAAGACAAGTGAACAAGCCCGCTCGCCGTGATGGCACACCGGACCGCAACAAGAGACAAGACCCACGCAGGAAGCCGACCGCAGGTAGGTCGGACACTCCACGTGACGCGCGTCGCGGAGATCGCACCCGCGACGCCGCCCCTCGTGACGGCGCTCCCCGAACCGGAGCACCCCGAACTGGAGCCCCTCGCGCAGGTGCACCCCGTACCGGCGGTCGCCCGGCCCCGCGCAGAGGCGTCGAGCAGGGGGAATCGTTCGATTACAAGCCCGCCGACACGGGCATCAACGACCGCAGCAACGACTCGGTTCCCCGCAAGAAGCCGTCGCGTCCCAAGCCGCCGAAGCCCCAAAAGAAGCAGACGCCGTCGACCACGATCAGCAACGCCAAGCCGGCGAAGCATCAGCACACCGATTCCTCACCGCGCAAGCACGTGCCCGTGGGTGAAGGCATTCGGTTGCAGAAGGTCCTCGCGCAGGCCGGTGTCGCATCACGTCGTGCGGCCGAGGAACTGATCGCCGACGGCCGTGTCGAGGTCGACGGACGCATCGTCACCGAACAGGGCATCCGCATCGATCCGAACATCGCTGTGGTCCGTGTCGACGGCACCCGCGTCGTCGTGAAGGAAGAGCTGGTTCATCTCGCGATGAACAAGCCGCGTGGATGGCAGTGCACCATGTCCGACGATCTCGGACGCCCGTGCGTCGGCGATATCGTCTCCGAGCGTGTGCAGGCGGGGCAGCGACTGTTCCACGTCGGCCGCCTCGATGCGGACACCGAGGGGCTGTTGCTCTTCACCAACGACGGTGATCTTGCTCACCGCCTGATGCACCCGTCGTTCGAGGTCTCCAAGACCTATCTGGCGACGCTGTTCGGCACCATTCCCCGCACGCTGGGCAAGCAGCTCCGTGAAGGAGTCACTCTCGACGACGGACCGGTGAAGGTCGACGGCTTCCAGCTGCTCGACATCTCGGACGGCAAGTCGCTCGTCAAGGTCACCCTGCACGAGGGCCGCAAGCACATCGTGCGTCGGTTGTTCGACAAGGTCGGATTCCCGGTCGGACGGCTGGTGCGCACCGATGTCGGCAACATCGTGCTCGGCGATCAGCGTCCAGGAACACTGCGTGTTCTCGGTCGCGGCGAGATCGGCAAGCTCTACGAATCCGTAGGCCTGTGATGAGTGCGCTCGTCGTGGCGATGGACGGGCCTTCGGGCACCGGTAAGTCGTCGGTATCGCGCCGGCTCGCGTCGGCGCTCGAAGCGAGCTACCTCGACACCGGTGCGATGTACCGCGTCGCAACGGTGTGGGTGCTGCGCTCGGGTATCGAGCCGACCGATGCAGACGGAGTAGCGAAAGCTGTTGCTGCACTTCCCCTCGAGATCGGGAAGGACCCGCTGTCCGAGACCGTGTTGCTCGACGGTGAGGACGTCAGCGGCGAAATCCGCGGCGATGCCGTCACCAAGGCCGTCTCGGCCGTCTCTGCTGTGCCCGCTGTGCGCGAGCTGCTTGTGCAGCTGCAGCGCGACCTTGTGGGCTCGTCGACGCGCATCGTTGTAGAGGGCCGCGATATCGGCACCGTCGTACTTCCCGACGCCGACGTGAAGGTGTTCCTCACGGCGTCCCCGGAAGCGCGGGCGGAGCGTCGCAACAAGCAGAACGTAGAGCAAGGTCGCGGCGACGACTACGAATCCGTGCTCGCGGATGTGCAACGCCGTGATCATGCAGATTCGACAAGAGCAGTGTCACCGCTTCGTCCCGCCGAGGATTCGGTGATCGTCGATACCAGCGAGCTGGATCTCGACGGTGTGATGGAGCGCTTGCTGCTCGTGGTCAATGACAGAACTGGAGCAGTGCAGTGAGTGAAGAATTCTTCTCCGGCGCAGCGGAAACCGCGGGCGACGGAACGTGGAGCGACGAAGGCGAGTGGGAGTACGTCGACCTGGGCGAGGGCGAAGACGGCGAAGAGGCCGTTGCCGTACCGACTCTCGCCGTGGTGGGGCGTCCGAACGTCGGCAAGTCGACGCTGGTCAACCGCATCATCGGACGACGTGAGGCCGTGGTCGAGGACGTCCCCGGCGTCACACGCGACCGCGTGTCGTACGAGGCGAACTGGAGTGGTCGACGCTTCCTGGTGCAGGACACCGGCGGTTGGGAGCCCGACGCCAAGGGTCTGCAGCAATCCGTTGCGCGCCAGGCCGAATTGGCGATGAACACCGCCGACGCGATCCTGTTGGTCGTCGACGCTCGTGTCGGCTCGACGACGACGGACGAGGCTGTGGCACGAGTGCTGCGCCGGTCGAAGACTCCGGTTCTGTTGGTGGCCAACAAGGTCGACGACGGTCGCACCGAATCCGAGGTTGCCGCGCTGTGGTCGCTCGGTCTGGGGGAACCGTTGTCGGTGTCCGCGACTCACGGCCGCGGTACCGGTGATCTATTGGACCGCGTGCTCGAGGCGCTGCCCGAGACGCCGCGTGAGGGCATCCCCGGTGGGGGACCGAGGCGTGTCGCTCTGGTCGGCAAGCCGAACGTCGGCAAGTCCTCGTTGATCAACAAGCTTTCGGGTGACGAGCGCTCGGTGGTGCACGATGTTGCCGGCACCACCGTCGACCCGGTCGACTCGTTGGTCGAATTGGGCGGCAAGACATGGCGATTCGTCGATACCGCAGGCCTACGCAAGCGCGTCAGCCATGCCAGTGGTGCCGAGTTCTATGCGTCGCTGCGCACGAAATCTGCAATCGAGGCCGCTGAGGTCGCGATTCTGCTTCTCGATGCCTCACAGGTGATTTCGGAGCAGGACCTGCGGGTACTCAGCATGGTCTCCGATGCCGGCCGCGCGCTGGTGTTGGCGTTCAACAAGTGGGATCTGGTGGACGACGATCGTCGTCAGCAGCTCGAGAAGGAGATCGATCGCGATCTCGCTCGGGTGCCATGGGCGCAGCGAGTGAACATCTCGGCGCAGACGGGCCGCGCAGTGCAGAAGCTCGTGCCTGCGTTGGAGACTGCGCTGGAGTCGTGGGACAAGCGGGTGCCCACCGGCAGGTTGAACACCTGGCTCAAAGAGGTCGTGGCGGCCACTCCGCCGCCGATGCGCGGCGGACGTCTGCCGCGCATCATGTTCGCGACGCAGGCCAGCACTCGGCCGCCGACGTTCGTGCTGTTCACCACCGGCTTCCTCGAGGCCGGCTACCGCCGATTCATCGAGCGGCGTCTGCGTGAGGAGTTCAACTTCGACGGCAGCCCCGTGCGCGTCTCGGTGCGTATCCGCGAGAAGCGGGAACGCCCGGGCAAGGGCAACAACCGCTGATGTAGTCCAGCCCCGCCCCTGAGCAGGCGATTTCCTCTCAGGGGTAGGGCTGGGGTAATCTCAGCAAGCGCCTTTCGAGGCGCGGCGGGCTGTGGCGCAGCTTGGTAGCGCACTTGACTGGGGGTCAAGTGGTCGCAGGTTCAAATCCTGTCAGCCCGACATTGATAGATGCAGGTCAGAGGCGGTTTCGGAGAAATCCGGAGCCGCCTTTTTTGGCTTAAAGTAAGGCTCCGTGCCGCTCAGTGTCACTACTCGTTCCTTAGTTGATTTTCGGAGTCCACAGGCGTCCGCCTCGAACGCTATGGCTGAGTCGAGGTTCGGACGCTTGGACCGCGCGAAACTCGGATCCCGGATCAAACTCGTGTGTGAACGGTTCGAGTCCTGACGGCGATCGGTCACGCGCGTTCGCACCGAGCGATCTCAACCCTCTTGCGGGGTGGTTCAGTCGACCTGGCAGTGGCCGATGTCAACCTCGTGAATTGCGTTTCTCGCACCATCGGCGGCAAAACACCTCTTCAACTCAGTTTGCGCCGCAATCGTGTCGACGACCTGCGTTAGCTACCCAAATGGACTTCCGAACAGTCCGAACACCTGCGGTGAGCATATCGGCGGGCCGCAGGGCTTGCGTCCACGCTCGAGATCCCGCAAGCCGTGGCGAACGAATCGCCAAAGCAGTCGAGTCGTCTCGTTCCGAGGGGACTCGGCGCACCTATTCCGCAGGGATGCGGCGTTTCCCAGGGTGGGTGCGTACTGGAGGGTCATGTCGCACTGGCGACGCACCCGGTCACTGTCGCCGCGTGTCTCGTCGACGCCGCCGACACACGAACCCAGACGGGGGACCGGGCCTACGCCGTCGCCACCTGGATCGCGGCCATCAACCACCACCACCGCACCACCGGGCACCCCTCGCGGTCCGCACACAAGCTGGCTGGTGTCCGCCACCTCTCCGGGATCCGCCGCGTGGGACCGACCCCGCACACCCCTCGACCCCTTGCTGGTCGACGACGTCAAGAACCTGATCGAGAGGGCCGTGCGCGGTGCCGCGGTTGGTCCGACGAGGTGCTCGGCCGCCGCGACTCCGTCATTCTGCTACCGGGGTTCGCGGGCGCGTTTCGCCGCAGCGAACTTCGGAGCTCGTCTGCGGGCACGTTGCCGTGCACCGACACGACGGACTCCACATAGAGTTACGAAAATCGAAGACCGACCAGGGGAGCAGTGAAGGCTCTGTTGTACGCAGACTTCCATGAGACCTGCCCACCCTGCGCCTACGTCGGACAGGCGCAAGGCGTTGCCGGGTTCGACGCCGTCGGCCGCCCCTGAGTCATCCGACTGCTCCACAACCAGGAACCGTTTGGCGGTCACGTATGCCGCGGGGGAGACGGGTTGCCTTCGTCTTCTAAGTCCTCGATCGCGACCCCCGTCTACAAAGCAAAGGCGCGGATAGCATTGCGCAGCGGAAGCAAAGTTGCAACGTCGAGCGCTTCGGGCAGGCTCCAGGACCGTGCGGCCGTAGCCACTCGGAACAGTGTCGGGCCCAAAGCCGCCCGCGCGCAAGATCTGGTGCACTACACTTCGAGCCGTCGGCATCGAAAGTGCTGTGGTTGCCGACTTCTTATGTCCGCACGATGGCGGGTTGAGTGTACGCCGCGTTTGTCATCGACGGCCAACCTCTCTTAGGGTGCAACGTCCCGAACCCCATGACAGCACCGTAGTTCTCGACGCGATCAACCGAGCGATCCGAGTTCCGCGCAGCGGAGGCGTGACTAATCTGGCGGGCTCACTCATCACAAAGACTGGGGAAGACAGTATCGTCAATAGCTTCGCTGGACGTCTCGACGAAATGGATTACCGATGCGTCCATCGGGACCGTCGGGGACGCCAAAGCCGACTCCCTCCCAGAGTGCGTCGGCGGCCTTTGCGAAACCGAGCTGAATAGACCACTCAGGCAGTGACGCGACTGCCCGCCAATCAAGTGCCACCGCGGACTACCTCCGCGATCCAGCCACGACCCCCCGGCAACATGTCGCCGGTGCGGATGGAACAAATCCACTCAATCCGAGTTCTTCACCTCCAAGCAGCCGATCGATCTCACTCAATTCGAAGTCTCTGGACTCGCCGGCGCAGTTCCGTTTATCAACCAAGAAGGATTGGTGCTTCAGGTTCGGGTGCGAAACTGGCGATCGCGATCGGCAAGTCGTTGTATTTCTGTGTCCGATACCACTGGTAACAGGTAGCAGTATCCGTCGATGTCCTTTGTGATAGGTATGTCGCTTTTAGGAACGATGCGAGCAGTTCTTACCACCGAGCACCAAACTGAGATCAGCTGCTTATGTTCGCTCGCAATGTGATCGGACGCTGCAACGAGCGCCCGCCATTGCTCAATCTCCACGCCGTGATGGGATCGATCGATCAACCCGACCGCGCGAACGATATCCACGAAGGGCGTAGCACTCGGTGGTCCCAGAGTGCGGACGATACCCACGTCAACGGATGAGTCCTTCACCTGAGCCACGATTGCCGCCGCAACGTCGTCGACGCAACTGAGCGGTTCGGCGACGTCGACCACAGGATAGGAGCCGATGGCCGCACATGCCCGCAGGACGGTCCACAAGGTGTCCTCGGCATTGACGGCATCAGTTCTTCGCGAACCGATCACTCGCCCAAGCCGGATAATCGAGACCGGCAAACCAGCGAGTTCCGCTGCGCGGACGATTTCCTCCGCGATGGCCTTGCTGGCCAAATATCCCGGCAGGTTCTTGGTTTCGATGAACTCGTGAACTGGCTGGTCGGACGCGACCCCTACGGTAGATAGCTGATGAAATGTGGCCCCGCCGCTGTCACGGCACAGTGCGAGCAGTTCTGACACTGCAACAGTATTGACCGGTCGAACACTCGTATAGGGCCGTAGCGGGCTTACCACTGCAGCGCAATTGATCACGTCGGTGATGTTTTCGGCCAACGCACCCCATTGTTCGTCACTCAATGCCAAACGAGGGGCTGCGAGGTCGCCAGGAATGATGTGCACATCTTGCATCAATCGTCGAATCTCGTTCGCGGACAGCGGTTCGCACTGCCGGAGAATGCGGTTGCGCTGCGAATCTCGTGGATTTTCCCCTCCTAACCCTCGGATTAGGACCGTGACTGTCACGTCCGGGTGCGCCAGTAGTTCTCGGAGTACGTGGATTCCTACGAATCCGGTCGCGCCAGTCAGCAGTACGTGTCGACCAAGGCCTCTGGCGTGGAGTCGGTGCACCTTGGACCACGACTTGATGCGCGTCAAAGTTCGGAAATCGTCCATCATCGCTGTTCGCTGTCGCCTGGACGAGGTCCCCGACGGCATCAGGGTGTCGAGTTCGCGGGCAAGCCCTCGGGCGGTCGGGTTTGTGAAAATCAATTCGGGTCGAACATCGAGACCTAGCGCACCACTGAGTCGGTTGGCAGCGGCAATGGTGTGCATCGAGTGCCCGCCAAGAAGAAAGAAGTCGGAATCGGCTGTGATCTCGGCGGTGCCGGTCACCTCGGCCCACACAGCGACGATCGCGGCTTCGGTGTCGTGTGTGGCCGAAGTCGACGGGAGTTCGGTCGGTGTGCGGTCGACCATCGCCACGAGCGCTGCGCGATTCAGTTTTCCGTTCCCGGTGAGTGGCAGGCTGTCTACTATCGTAATCGAATTCGGCCTGGAGCTTGTGGGTAGAAGCCCGTTGAGCCCAATCCCGATGTCCGCGGAGTTCAGTACGCAATCCGAGGCTACAACGAAGCTGTGAATGGTCGGCATGATGCCACCGCGACGTGCGATCACGGTTGCCGAATTCGCGACGCCGGGAAGAGTGGCGATCGCCTTGTCGATTCCAGTGGGCTCGACCCTGTGACCACTGATCTTCACTTGGTCGTCGGTCCGTCCGATGAACCTCAGCAGTCCGTCGTCCGAGGCGCTGACCAAATCTCCGGTCCGGTATGCATGGACCGAGCGTTCATCGCCGGTGCCGCGGCCGAGAACCACTGTGCCGAAGTTGTTTCCGTTCTCACTGTCCGTTGCGGTGTATGCCCGTGCGACGGTAGGGCCGTACAGGCACAACTCGCCGATCCGACGAGAGCCGTCGTCCGGCGTGACGTTGTCGACGAGAAGAAATGCACCGACTGTCGAGATAGGACCCCCGATCGGGACACCGTCGTTTGGGTTGTCCTGGGGCCGAAGTTCAGCGGTCGTGGCTACTACTGTCGCCTCGCTCGGCCCATAGGTGTTAATCAATCGAACTGTCCAGTGCCGGTCAGCGGCCAATTCGTGCCACCGCGCAATATGTGTAGCAGATGCCGCCTCGCCGCCTATGATTACCATCCGAACCGATTCGGGTAGATCCAGGGCTTGTCGCTCGAGGCCGACCACGAGTTCATGCCACAGGGCAGTGGGCAGATCGAGGACAGTGATGCGTTCGTTACGTACCAGTGTTATCAGCGAGCCCAACGATCGCTTGTCGTCATTGCTGGCCACAACCAGCGTTGCACCTGCGGTCAGCGTGAGGAACACTTCCTCGACGCTGGTATCTGCATGCAACGGCGCGAACTGCAGCACTCGGTCGAGGTGGTCGATACAGTAATGTGCGGAGACTCCGGCAATGAAGGCGTTCAGATTGCGCCTCGAGACGGCGATGGCCTTTGGGGTTCCAGTCGACCCTGAGGTAAAGATTGTGTACGCATCACCGGTGGAAGCGTGCGACAGGACTCGATCTTCCGAATCCGGTTGTTCTGCGGGGTATTGCACGGGCGTTGCGTCAGCGACGGTGTTGGTGGTGGCTGCCCGTGTCGAGCTGTCGTACACAGCCGCTGGGTGGAGGTGCCTGACGGTGGCCATTCGACGAGCGAAGTCTGCAGCATTCGCGTCGAGCGCCATATAGGGCGTGCCGAGCAGAAGCGCCGCGAGCATCACCACAATGTCGCGCCCATTTCCCATCGGATAGAACACAATCAGTTTCGAGGTCGGTGCCGTAGTGCGAACTGCATCGGCGACGGTGTTAGCTGCTTGCATCAACTGACGCCTGGTGAGGTTGAAGGATGTCGATCCGGTGGTGCCTGCCAGTGCTGGCGCAGCCGGGTTTTCCATGACCAGGTCCGCGATCGACTCCATCACATCGGCAACTTCGGTGTCTGACGGCACTGGACCAACAGGTACGATTATGCGGCTCAGATCGTCCGTTCGTGAGTGTGGATCTGCGATTGCGGCGCTGATCATGGTGGTCAGGAGTTGGTGGATCCGGGCAAGGTGGACGTCGTCGTAGCGCCGGGGGTTAACGTCGATGCATACTGTCAAACCGCTCCCGGTAGAGCGGCGGTAGATGTCGATCGTGATGTCCTCGACGGGTCCTGGCGTCAGGTTGTGGGCTGTCGCACTGATGCCCGGAAGGTTCAGGTCGTAGTCGAAGGCCATTATGTTCACGACCGGACCGAATAGTCGGCGGTCGCCGCCGAGAGTCTGAGTTTCTGCTCTGAGGTCCTCGTACCGATAGCGTGCATGTTTGCGCGACTGGCGTAGTTGTTCGAAGACCGTGCGCGCGATCGCAGCTACGGAGTGGGCGGGTTCGACTCGCACGGGCACGGCGATGGCACCGAGGATCATGCACGGGGTCTCGGCTGCGCACGAACCCAATCGATTACTGATTGGGACCCCCAGTGAGACGTCTGCGACGCCGGTCTCGCAAGCAGTCATCGCGGCGACAACTCCCAGCAGTAGATCCGACCATACGACTCGCGCAAGGTGGGACGCTCGAGCCAATGCGACGAACTGCTCTTCGGGAAAATCGATGACAGAGCGGCGAAACGTGTTCGACGGCATGCCGTTTCGGACCGATAACGTCGGCGCGAAGGAGCCCGAGAGTAGTGATGTCCAGTAGGCACGGTCGGTGAGCCGCTGTGCGCTATGGACGTAGCTCTGGTCCTCGGCTATCACATCGGCCAGTGATCGGGTGGACGCGCCAGGTGCTATACGCCCAGCCGAAGCTGCACGGTACAACACCGACACGCGAGCGCCGATCAGCGCGAACGAGTATCCGTCGAGTGCGAAGTGATGCGCGCGGTGATACCAGAAGAAGCGAGCGGATCCGATGCGGAACACGATGTGCCGGCACAGTGTGTCCACCGCTGGGTTCAGGGGAGCCGAGACGTCGCCCTGCATGATTTCCAACGCGTCATGTTCCGGATCAGAACGATCGGTGAGGTCGACTACTTCCACCGGTACGTCTGCGCGGTTCCCTACTCGTTGGTATGAGCGTTTCTTGTCGGTAACTACAGTCAGTCGCGTCGCGTCGGTTTCCGCGATCATCGTGCGCAGAGCTTCGACGAAGCGATCGACGTTCAGTGCCCCGAGAAAATCGACGTACTCGGCGATGTTGAACGCCGGGTTCTGTGGATCGAGCTGTTGAGCCTTCAGGATGCCCCGTTGTGCACCGGTCAGTTCCAGTCGCATATCACGAACTCTCGTCGGTCAAGACCCGATACCAATGCGCCAAGTGCAGATCCTCGGCCAGCTCGGCGAATGTGACGTCTGCTCCCGCAGATCGAAAGTGCTCGATCAGCGAGTGCAGACGTATCGACTCGAGACCGAGGTCAGCGAGGTCGGTCGATGACGTCAGCTCGTTCGGGTCGACGAATAATACGTCGGCTATTGCTGCGTTCACGTCGGCTCGACATGGCGGGGTTTCCATCGATCGATTGTCGCCTCGTTCTGAGTTGCGGTTCGGGCCTGTAGCGAGAATTCGGGGTGCTCTCCAGCAGATCGGTCAGTTCACTTGACGTTCGTTCTCGGTCCAGTACCGCTCCCGTAGAGAGCGCCGGAGTATCTTTCCGCTGGCATTGCGCGGAATGGACTCGATGAACTCGTACCGGGCGGGCATCTTGTACGGAGCTATCCGGCCGTTCAGATGGTTGGCTACCTCTCGGATGGACAGGCGCGATTTCGGTTCGCGCTGAACGAAAGCGAGCACCGATTCACCCCAGCGATCGTCGGGGATGCCGATCACTGCGGCATCGCGCACGTGATCGTGTTCGGTCAACGCGCGTTCGATTTCCGCTGGGTACACGTTTTCTCCGGCGACGATCACGATGTCCTTGACTCGATCACGGATGAACAGGAACCCCTCGGAATCGATGTATCCGGCGTCCCCGGTTCGAATCCATCCATCGACCAGCGTGTCGGCGGTAGCGTCTGGGCGATCGAAGTACTCGATCATCCGGGCCGGGCTGCTGACCAGGATTTCGCCGATGTCTCCCTCCGGGGCCGGCAAGCCGTCGGAATCGACGATTGCAATCTCGATGCCGGGGTAGGGGCGGCCTGCAGCCTCGATTCGGGTCATCGAGACACCGTGCTCGGCGGGTGGCAAGCACAGTGCGGTGTTGCCGGTCTCGGTGAGTCCGTAGATCTGTGCAAAGTGGCAGTCGAACATCGTCTGCGCGCGTGTGAGCAGCGCTCGCCCGATCGGTGATCCGCCGTATACGACTTTACGTAGAGAGCGGAAATCAGTTTTACTGCAACTGATTTCGGAAATGATCATATGCATCATTGCGGGTACCAGGCAGGTGGTTGTGATGTGTCTGCTGCGGATCGCGGCAAGCGCAGCTGCGGCGGAGAACGACGGAATTATCACGTTGACGACGCCGGCATTCAGTCCCTGTGTGGCCCACCAGAGTCCGCCGATGTGGAACGAAGGCAACGCTATGAGATTGATATCGTTGTGTTTCCAGTCGATCCAGTCCAGGCCGGCGGCGTCGAGGAGTTCGCGGACGGCAAAGAATGTTCGGTGTGCCAGAACGACACCCTTGGGGTGGCCTGTGGTTCCGCTGGTATAAATCTGGACGACGGGATCATCGCGTGTCCATACGGCACCGGCCGGTAGGAACGGTCGCTGCGCATCGCGCCATTGTGCAAACGGTGCCCCGCTCGTGTCGATCGAGTGCAGAACGGTGGCCGCGTGATCCGCGGTGGGCTGATCGGTGAACAGCACTCGCGCGCCGGAATCTTTCACCACGAAATCCACTTCGACTGCGGCAAGTCGACAATTCACCGGAACCAGCACGGCCCCCACGTGCGCGCACGCGTAAAGAATTTCGTAGAAGGCGATGCTGTCACGGCCGAGGTACGCAACTCGGTCGTGCGGGCCGACACCGAGCTCGTCGAGGGCGCCTGCGACTCGCAGACTTCGTCCGAGGAGTTCTTCGTAGGTGACCGATTCGTCCTCGCAGGTCAGCGACACTCGATCTGGGTAGCGCTGTGCCCAAGATGTAAGTCCGACATGCAGCGTGTCGGGCGTAGAGATCCTGTTCATGCTTGGTGACCAGCCGGTGGGTCGATGATAGCCACGGAGACATCTCCTGTCGCCCGGCCGCCTTTGTCGTCACTGAACTCGATGTGCGTTTCGACGGTCACTACAGCGCGGGAACGGTGACGGAATCCGATGTCGGTAATCGTCATCTCGGCTCGATACGATCGCGGGTCGATGGGCCGCGAATAGTTAGTGCTCATGCGGTGGATGAGTATGTTGGGCAGCTGGCGGGGCCAGTAGTCCTCGAGTGTCCACCCCGAGAACTGGGGGAGGACGTTGTCCTGAATGCACGCGGCCAGCGTGTAGTAGAAGAGCTGGTTGTAAGAAATGTTGAACTCGACGGCATTGAAGTGGCCGGTGTCGTCGATGTAACAAGACTCCGCAATCGAGAATTGTCCGGACCCCACTGCGAGGCCGTCGTGCACGTCGACCGATGCTCGCTCGAGATAGATACATCCTTTACCTGCGTACGGGCGCATGGCGCGCTCGAGAAGAGCGGCGGAGTGGTTCGCTGTATCGGCCGCCGCGCCAGTTGTGGATGTCATTTCACTGCCGCCTCTCCGCGATCAACACCCGCGTGCCGGACCCAGTTGAGCGGATGCCCGTCGTGCACCGTTATTCGATGAGACTCGACCGGTTCGTTCGAGGAGGTGTGAAGTGCTCGATGTACCAGAGATCGGTTGTCCCACAAAAGAATATCCCCCGGTTCGTAGGTCTGCAGGAAGATACTTGGGTGGGTGAACGTCGAATCGAGTTGGCCTGATGTCCGGAAAAGCTCGGTGAGCAGTTCGGCGGGGAGAGCGTCTCCGTCACGGTCTTCGATCGCGTAGGTGAAAGCCTCGCTGATGTAGAGCACTGCTTCCCCGGTTACCGGGTGCTCGATCACGGTCGGCCGCATCTGCGGTGGTGTATTCGCTTCGACTTCCGCGACGATCTCGCCCAGCGGGCGATACACGTCCGACGGCCGGATCTTGACATATCTGCGTGAGCTGTGCCACGAATTAGACAGAACAACAACGTCTTTGATCCGAGGATCCAGATCCTGGAAGGCTTCTCCCATGTCGATGAAATATGTGCCGCGGTTTCGTTCGGGCAGTATTTGCGGATAGATCAGGGTGATCGCGAACGGATCCGGCATGAATTGGTAGTCGGAATGCCAGAACTTTCCGGTCTTCGGAACCCCGATTCGGCTGCCACCCGATGGTTGATTCGACGAGACAAAGATCTTCGGATGACCAGGTAGGTGATACATGGACTCGTAATACACAGCAGGGCTTCCGAGCAACGCACCGAGAGCGACGAATTCGTCGTGGTCGAGCTCCTGCTCTTTCAGGAGCACAATTTTGTCCCGATAGATGTGCTCGAGGATCGTCGACACCTCAGACTCGGTAGCCGTGCTGGGGTGGAATCCGTGTACTTGGACCCCTCGCGTCACGTTCGGCTGTGGCGAGACGAGCATGGGAACCTCGGGCTTTCGGTGAACGGAACAAGAATTGAGCGGCCTCTGCGGCAAACGCACGACGTGGAAGAGCAGTTACCGGAGTAGTCGGGCACTTCGGCTGGTTAGTTCCGCAGAATCGGGTACGGATCGATCACAGGTGATCGAGGGGCGTGCGCGCGATCGATCAGGTGTGGCGACTGCTGTGCGGCAGAGCCATCGCGACATGGGGACGTCCGGTAATCGGATGGTCGATGACGAGGGCATCGACACCGAATACCTCCAGCAACAGCGCTGGTGTGAGGGTCGCGCGTGGCTCCCCGACAGCAACGATTCTTCCGCGATCGAGGACGGCGATCGTATCTGCATGTGCAAGTGCATGGTCGAGGTCGTGCATAGCCAACAGAACAGTCGTTTCGAGGTTCTCCAGTAAGTCCAGCAGCTCGAATTGAGCTCGGACGTCGAGGTGGTTGGTGGGTTCGTCCAGGATGATGACGGGTGCTTGTTGGGCGAGCGCCCGGGCGAGTAGTACGCGCTGGCGCTCGCCTCCGGAGAGTGTGGAGAAGGGTCGCTGAGCGAACTCACAGACGTGAACGATCGACATCGCATTGTCGATGAGCCGGCGGTCGGTGTCGTTGTCCGTCTCGAAGTATCCCTTGTGGGGCGAGCGGCCCATCGCGACGATCTCGCGGACGGTGAAGTCCGTGCCTGCACCTTGATGTTGTGTGACCACTGCGCGCTGTCTGGCGACGGCCTTCGCCGGTGTCTGCCAGATATCACTGTCACCGATCAGTACGGTCCCCATGGTCGGCTTCGCTGCTCGGTAGACGGCGCGAAGCAGAGTCGACTTTCCAGACCCGTTCGGACCGATCAGGGCCGTCGTTCGGTTCGACTGGGCCTCGAACGAGATGGAGTCCAGGATTTTGTGCGCGTCGATGTCGATATCGACGGCAGACACGATGACTCTCAAGTTCAAGCCTCCGTTTTGCTTTGTTTGAGCAACCACAGAAAGAACGGGCCACCCAACGCCGCAGTGAAGATCGTCAGTGGATACTCGTTCGGCGGATCTATGGCCCTTGCGGCAAGGTCGATCAGTACGAGGAACGCTGCACCGGAAATGGCCGCTACCGGCAGCAACCTTCGGTAGTCGGCACCAATGACGAATCGCGCAATATGCGGAATCATCAGACCCACGAAGCCGACACCACCGGCCATGCTCACCGATACTCCGGTCAACAGCGCGACAACTACGATCAAGAGCAGTCGCAACCGATCGACGTTGACTCCCAATGCGATTGCGTCGTCGTCGCCCATTGCCAACGCATTGAGGTTTCGACCCTGAAAGACGAGCCAGAGCGCAGACAGCAGGATGGCGGCGGTCGGTAGCATCAGATTTCCGAACTGGGCTCCAGCGACACTACCCATGATCCAGAACAGCATGCCGCGGATTTCGGCGGGCTCCGAATGTAGTTGCACGAGGGTGGTTCCCGCCATTGCCACTTGCCCCACTGCAACACCTGCCAGCACAATCCTGCCCCCGGTGAAACGCCCACCCCGTTGCGCGAAGAACAGGACGATGACCAGTGTCGCGATGGCCCCGATGAACGCTGCCACGGGCACGCCGAGTGAGCGCAAGGCCAATGACGTACCGGAGGACATCACGGCCACTGCGGCGAGTGATGCGCCGGACGAGACGCCGATCACGAACGGATCAGCGAGGGGATTTCGCACCAATCCTTGCAGCACCGCACCAGCAAGCGACAGTGCTGCGCCGACCAAGGCCGCGTAGGCGATTCGTGGTACTCGAAGGTTCCACACGATCATTTCGTACAACGGATCGGGCACCGGTCCGACGTGCAGAAGCTTGTATCGAACTACGGACCAGACCTGGGCGGGTGGGACCGGTATGGATCCGATGCAAATTGCCGAAATGGCCGCTGACAGCAACAAGGCCACACATAGCGCCAGCACCAACGTCAGCGGCCGATTTCGTAGCGTGTGTTGCAGAGCCGACGTCACTCCTGAAACGCGTCAGGGTGGGCAACCTTGGCGATTTTTTCTATCGCATCGGCGTTGGCCGGTCCGAGGTAGATGCCGTCGGATACCTTGACGTAGGAATTGTTCTGCGCCGCTGTCCATTGTGGATATGCAGCGAAGAGCTTCGCGGCCTCTGCATCGAGATCCTCGTTGGGTTTGTAGGCACCGATAACGAGTGTGTCGACGTCGGCCGCGGCGAGTTGTTCGGCGCTCAGGCTGGAGGTCAATCCCCAGCCTCCGTCCCGGAACACCGGTTCTCCGCCGGCGGATTCGACGACCGAGTCGTAGATGTTGCCGGAGAACACCGCGGGAAGGCCGTTGGCGTTCATCATCGCCATATCCGGGAATGCGATGAGCATGTTCTTCTTCGGTTCGTCGGCCACAGCGGACCGGACTGCGTCGATGCGCTCGCGCAGTTCACTGCTGACGGTCGCGGCGCGCTCCTCGACGTCGAAGATCTGTCCGATCAGTTCGATGAATTCGAGCGAGGACTCGACGGAGCCGTTTCTATACGCTTCTTCTTCTTCGGGCGTAACGTTGTCGGGCTTCGCATAACCACAGTTGACCGGGTTGACGATGGAATTGATTCCGGCGTCGGCGAGCGTCTCGCGTGATGCGAAGCCGAACTTGCTGTCGAAACCGCCGGAGTAGGTGGAGATGATCAGGTCCGGCTTAGCCGCCAACGCTTGTTCGGCAGGAACGTCGAGCATTGCGTTCAGTTCGATGTCTCCGGTGGGAAGCGCATCGACTTTCTCGACCATTCCCGGGGTATCGGAAACGCCGTAATGCTGAGTGTTGGCCAGCACCGAATCTTCCAGACCCAGATGAATCAGTGTCTCCACCTCCCCGACGGATGCACCCTGCATCAGCAACACTCGCTTCGGAGGTTCGGTGAAAGTTTGCTCGTAACCGCAGTTGTCAATGGTCAACGGGTACGTCACCGTCCCCTCGGCTGCGGCGGGAGCGCCTGTGGCGGTCTCGGTCGCCGTGGTATTCGTTGAGCCGCAACTGATTCCGACCAGGGATACGACGGCCGCGAGTGCGGTCCATCCGAGTGAGCGATTGTATGAGCGCAAAGCAAACTTCTTTCATCGGGCGACCTGTTCTATATGCATCCAGGTAGTCGGGTCGGCCGGTCAAAAAGTTCCGTGACATGGCTCATTCTTGTGAGTGATTCTTTATGCCGGCGGACCGCCGACGATGTCGAATGTGCCTCCCTCGTGCAACGCTGCTTGTACCACTGCGTCTGCGATGTGTTCGGTTGCGTCCACTAAAACAACGGAGGATTCTCCGGATTTGAGCTCCACAGTGACCGAACGGACCTCGGGGATCTCGGAAATCTCGTCGATGACGGTGTCGACACAACTTCGACAGTGCAGACCATCGACTCGAAGCGACCATGAGGGCATAGGGGAGTGCTCCAATTCTTCGGCGGAGAGGTATCGCAGCGGTGACCGACTGAACTCACACGCCCGCTGCGGCGATCGACGGATGACTTCGAGTTCGGATGTTCGGTACTCGGTTCTTCGTCACAGGTCGTCGCGAGTGACGGTCGAGTTCCCGGTGGCTACCGACTCCTTGTCAGCTGCGCTCCCCAGCGCCATTCTGTGCTGCCCGCGACTGCTCATACCCCGAGGTCAGACAACCATTGCTGCACACTGCGTGGACTGATACCGAGCAGTTTCTGGGCGGACCTGTCGTGCGATATAACCTCGTCGGGCTGGGCCGCGCGGTGACGGTAGGACTCGATGACCGGGCCTGCTGCGCCTTCGCCGAAAAGCGGAGTGATCATGTCGCCGTAGTGATCGGGGGTGATGGCGTCGAAGCCCACCGGGCGAGCAAAGTATGCGGCGAACCCCTTTGCCAGATCGTCACCCACTAGACCTGGTAGCGCGCCGACCGACACGATGCCCGAGACTGAGTGATCCGACAGGAGGCGAACCGCCACATCAGCGATATCGAGATGAGAACTCCAAGACGCGGCGTAGTCGTCGCGGATCGGGTACATCAGTCGGCCGTCCTCACGCACCGGCCCCAGCGAGACCGGTAGTAGCAAGTTTTCGAGAAAGAGTCTTGGCTCGATCACGGCATACGAAACTCCGCTCTCGGCCAGCTGGTGTGCAAAGATTTCGGCTGCCGAAGACGGAGAGGCCGATTCATCGATGGTGGCCCCACTGGTAGAGAACACCACACGCTCCGGCCGAGCGCGGCGCACGGCATCGGCGATCGCGTGTGCGAACGCCATTTGATCCTCGACTGGGCCGATGGGGATGTGTACGAAGATGCCATCGGTCCCGGTGTAGGCGTTCACAAGAGAGTCGACGGAGGTGTAGTCCACTGCTACTGAGGAGCCCCCGATCGCCGACGTGTTGCGCACTGCGGCGGTGGCGTGGTGGCCGGCGGCGGCCAGGGCGGACAGTACGGGTGAGCCTTGGGCACCGGAAGCGCCATGCACTATGTAGGTCATGTCCCCATTAATGCATATGATGCATCGGTTACATCAAGTGCACCAACAGTAGAGTGGTGCACTATGCGACCTATCAAGTTCGAGGACTGCACTGCGGAAACCTGCGGTATCACCCGCTTCCTCACGCTACTGGACGGCCCATGGGCTACGCTGGTAGTCCGCGAATTACTCACCGGCCCTAAACGTTTCGGTGAGCTCCTCACGGCGCTCGATGGCATCAGTGCGCATACACTGACCAACCGATTGCGAAAGTTCGAGACGCATGGCCTCGTGACTCGCACGGCGTACCCCGAGATTCCGCCGAGAGTGATCTACGAACTCACCCCGCTCGGTCACGAACTCAGCCCTGTCCTCGATGCCATGAACGCGTGGGCTTTGACAGTCCCCACGGGAGTATCGGACTGACCTTGAAGAGAGGGGCGCTACCCGGTGTTTTCTCCGTCTGCCCGGGCGGCTGCGACCAATTGCTCGCGTGCCCGCGCGACTCTGGATCGGACGGTGCCTATCGGGCATCCGAGAACGTGCGCCGCTTCGTCGTAAGACAGGCCGAGAACTTGCGTCAGAATCAGCGCCTCGCGCCTTTCTGTAGGAAGTCCGGCGAGCAACATACGGACCTCTACGAGATCCTCGGAATGATTGGTCGACGTCGAGGACTCCGAATGGGCGGTGTCGGCTGCTGCGATCCAGTCATCGCTGCCGACAAGTCGCGGTCGTGACATCGCGGATCTCACTTGGTCGACCACCACGCGTCGGGCAATCGACAAGAGCCAAGTACGCGCTGAGGACTGCGCGGCAAAGCGCGGCAACGACTTCATCGCACGCAGATACGTCTCTTGGGTGAGATCGTCCGCCGCCGCAACAGAACTCAAATGAGCGATGAATCGCCATACATCGCGCTGAGTTTCGCGGATGAACGACTCCAGAGCGCGGTGGTCCCCCCGGCCGGCAGCAAGAGCCAGCTCAGTGGTGCGCGCATCCCTGTCGGCCCTCGAGTTCACGTTCGTCAGAGTAGGGGACGGGCAGCGGGAACTTTACGGCAGCCCTGCGCGACAATGTAGATGTGGATTGCACATTGGCCAGGGAAGCACTGTCGGCTCGTATCGACGGGGAGCGAGAGCCGGTGCCCTCCGTACGCACGGACGAACACCTCGATAGCTGTGTGCAATGCCAAGCGTGGTACGCAGCGGCGTCGGAGGCCACCCGCGGTCTGCGGATCGGTTCGGCAGTCCGTACCCCGGATCTGACGTCCGAAATTCTCGCCGCGGTAGGCGTACCGATACCGCGCGGCCGCCCACAACGTGCCGTGCGGTGGGTCGTCACAGATCATCCATGGCGGGCAGTGCTGGCCGTCGTTGCCATAGCCCAGCTCGCGCTCGGTGCCACCCAAATCTTCGGTATCGGCCACGACCACAGCGGTGAGGCAATGGTCATGGGCCCAGATGCGATGGCGGGCCACCTGTTCAACGAGAGCACAGCATGGAACGTCGCTATCGGTGTCGGGTTCCTGGTAGCAGCCTGGCGGCCGAGAACCACTGCTGGGCTGATGCCGGTACTCGCTACCTTCACCGTCTTGCTGGCCGCATTCGTGATCACCGACACGATTTCGGGAGCTGTCACCGCCGAACGGGTTGCATCGCACGCCATTATTGCTATCGGTGTCTTGGTTACCGCGATGGTTCGTCGTAGCGAGGTCGACGACGGTTCACCGTCGCCGCATCGCCGGGTGGAAGACACCGACGACTTCGAGCTTCCCGAGGGCGCAAGGTATGGGCGTCGACGCGGTCATTTACGTGATTCGAACGATCCCGCGGCCTAGTACGCAGGGTGCAAATTTCAATTGCGCATTTTCGATACCGAGGAAAGAACCGATCGCATGTCAGTCACAACACCCCCCAGCGATGTAGTCGACGATGGACGAGTTTCGGAACCCGTTGACTCCGATACACCGCGAATCGCACTTGCCGTGTCCGGAATGACTTGTGGTGCTTGCGCCAACCGAATCGAACGCAAACTCAACAAGATCGACGGAGTCCGGGCCTCGGTCAACTACGCGACTGCGGTGGCCACCATCGAGGCACCGCCCTCGATGACGCCCCAGCAACTCTGCGACGTAGTCGACGCCGCGGGTTTTGGGGCGGAGGAATTCGTCGACCATGCCAGCACTGATACTTCGGCAGGCGACGAACATACTCGAAGCATCTTTCGACGTCTCGTGGTTGCGCTCGTGTTGTTCATTCCGTTGGCAGATCTGTCGATCATGTTTGCAGTCGTCCCCAGCACCCGTATCGCCGGTTGGCAGTTCATCCTCCTCGGTCTCGCACTTCCGGTAGTCGGATGGGCAGCGCTCCCGTTCCATCGAGCCGCGATTGCAGGGCTACGGCACCGTACGACCACCATGGACACGTTGGTGTCATCGGGGATCACCGCAGCGACCGGATGGTCGATCTACTCGATGTTCGTCCGAGACTCGACAGCTGACGAAACACGCGGCGTCTGGGCCGCCATCGTCTCGAGCGACTCGATCTACCTGGAGGTGGCTGTCGGAGTTACTGTCTTCGTCCTAGCAGGCCGCTATTTCGAGGCCAAAGCGAAACGCCGGGCCGGCGGAGCCCTACGGGCACTGGCCCAGTTGGGCGCTCGCGACGTGTCGGTTCTCTTGCGCAGCGGGGAAGAACTCAGAATCCCTGTCGCGGAGCTGAAAGAGGGCCAGAAGTTCGTCGTGCGCCCCGGCGAAGTCATCGCTGCCGACGGCCTCGTCGTGGACGGCGCGTGCAGCGTCGACACCAGCGCAATGACCGGCGAATCGCTCCCCGTCGACAAGTACGCTGGAGGCGCCGTGACCGGCGGAACCGTGGTCCTGGACGGCCGTCTGATTGTCGAAGCTGCAGCAGTCGGGTCCGATACTGCGCTCGCAGGAATGATCAGGCTCGTCGACGCTGCACAGTCGGGGAAGGCCGATCTTCAGCGTCTCGCCGACCGCATCTCGGGTGTGTTCGTCCCTGTCGTATTCGCCCTGGCCATTTGCACTTTCGTTGCCTGGGCCGTCGCCAGCGGAGATGTCGATGCGGCAGTGAGCGCCGCCCTCGCCGTCTTGATCATCGCGTGTCCCTGCGCACTCGGATTGGCGACGCCGACGGCCTTGATGGTTGCCTCTGGACGTGGAGCACAACTCGGAATCTTCATCAAAGGTCACCAGGCCCTGGAAGCCACGCGGACTGTGGACACCGTTGTATTCGACAAGACCGGAACCATCACCACCGGCGCTCTGACTTTCGAGTCGATCGTGGCACTGCCCGACGAAAACGAGGATGAGCTGTTGCTCCTTGCCGGAGCGGTAGAGCACGCGTCCGAACACGCCATTGCTGCGGCAATCGTCGGCGCAGCCCGCACGCGCGCCGACGTGCTGCCAGTGGTTGATGATTTCGCCGCGATGCCAGGAATGGGTGCACGAGGTTTCGTGGCCGGGCGTTCTGTCGAAATCGGTCGGCGCCGGTTGTTCGAAAACCGCGGTTGGGTCATTGCCGACACACTGCGTCACGCGCAGAACAACAGTGAAAGAATCGGGGCCACAGCGGTATACCTCGCGGTGGACGAGACGGTGCGTGCAGTTCTGATCGTCTCCGATACGGTCAAAGCTTCCGCTGCGGATGCGATCGCGCAATTGCGAGCTCTCGGGCTGCGGACTCTGATGGTGACCGGGGACAACGCATTTGCCGCACAGGTCGTCGCCGACGCCGTCGGGATCGATGAGGTGATAGCGGAGGTTCTGCCGGCAGGAAAGGTCGAGATCGTCGTATCGCTTCAGGAGGCCGGGCGAACGGTGGCAATGGTCGGCGATGGCATCAACGACGGACCAGCCTTGGCCACCGCCGATCTCGGATTGGCGATCGGTGCAGGAACCGACGTCGCCATCGGTGCTGCAGACATCATCGTTGTGCGCGATGATCTCGGTGCGGTTGTCGACTCGTTGGGTTTGGCCAAGGCCACCCTCGCTACCATCAAGGGCAACATGGTGTGGGCTTTCGGCTACAACATCGCTGCCATTCCCATAGCTGCTGCGGGTCTGCTGAACCCACTTCTTGCCGGTGCTGCCATGGCCTTCTCCTCATTCTTCGTTGTCTCCAACAGTCTCCGCCTCCGTCGTTACCGCCGAGCGCAGTAGCAATCGACGAACAAGGCAAGACGGGGTCTGCACTGAGCCGCGGATCCCCGTGTCGCATTGGGTACATTCCGCATCCAGGCTCGATCGGAGCTTTCCGAGAAGAATTCTGAGACAGTGGAATACGATTATCCGAATTCAGTTTGTTGCCCAGCGTCCCATTTCGTATGCGAAAAAAGTCGTAACCGTGATGATCCCGAGAACTCCAACCCAGTGTGGATCGCGCCAGCTGGTGGCGCGAGAGGCCAGTAGTGCTGCGGCCCCGATCAGAGTGATGAGGACGAAGAGGTAGATTGCTCGAGCCATTGCTTGTCCCTTACTTCCGGGTTCTAGCCAATTCGGCCAACATGGCGTTGTAGGCGGTGAGTTCGTCGTCGTTGTTGTTGTCGGCAGCTCGATCTTCGCGAGTCTCCGTTTTTCTGTCCTGGCGTCCCCATTGAGTGACCAGCGCGACTACAACGAGTACCAGTGGCACCTCACTCGACGCCCAGGCCAGTCCACCTCCGAAACGTTGGTCACTTGCCAAATCCTGCACCCACGGTAGGTCCAGGTAGCGATAGAAGGCTCCGCCGATCAGTCGGTCCATGGTCATCACGGCTATGCCGAAGAATGCGTGAAACGGCATGACCGCGAAGAGTAATGCCAGGCGAACGAGGTGGGGCAATCGTTTCGGGCCCGGATCGATTCCGATGATGACCCAATAATAGAGATAACCGGTGATGATGAAATGGATGTTCATCAGTTCGTGACCCCAGTGATAGCGCACCAGTTCATCGAAGATCGGACTGAAATAGACCGCGTAGAGCGAGAGAACGAACAATCCGACAGCAACGCCGGGATTGGCGAGAACACGTGTGAGCGCCGAGTGTACGAACAGAACGATCCATTCTCGCGGCCCAGGCATGCCGCCGTCATGCACTGGCGACAGAGCCCTCAGTGCGAGAGTGATCGGTCCGCCGAGGACGAGCAGCACCGGAACGAACATGTTCAACGTCATGTGCACCCCCATGTGCACGCTGAACATCGCCGATCCGTATGCGCCCACACCCGAACTGGTCGCTATCAACAGCGCTAGGCACCCTGCCATCCAGGCGACGACGCGCCCAACCGGCCACTTGTCGCCGCGTCTCTTCAAGTACATCACTGCCCACGCGTAGAGCCCCGCAAATACCAACGCCGCCCCGCCGGTGACGAAATCGAAACGCCAGAAAGAAAGGAACTGACCAACGGACGGGGGACCGTCCGGTTCGAATCCGAGAAAGATGTCATAGACCGTGGACGGAGCCGACAAAAATGCCGGGGCCGGTTGTACAGCCATCAGGACGATCACGGCCCAGGCGACGACGAGGTACACAGAGACCATGTCAGACAACAGATAAGGTGGCCCGCTCTCTTTCGACCGGCGTCTGCGACGGCCTGAGAGAGTGACCGAGATGAATGCACCGAGGAGCAACACCGCGACGCTGATGGCAAGCCGTCCGTACGAGGACGTGAGAACTGAATCGAGGGGCAGCACAATGATCATGACCACTGGGAACAGGCTCAGCGTAAGAATCGCAGCACAGATCGCGATCGCGCCGTATCGGGTGACGGCCACTACGGAATCGGTTGCTTCCTCGCCGTCATTGCGGTGAAGCCGAGACCTCAGGCTGATCGTCGAACCAGTCCATATCGACAATGCCAGAATCGCGACAATGATTGCGCTGGTGGCGATGTCATGATTTGGGCCCTGACCAGCATTGCCAATGACCCATGCAGGGAGAACTCCGATTGCCGTTATGGCAGCAGCGACAGCCATCGGCACCCAGTTCAAAGTGAAACGGGTCACGATCGAGACGATCGCCGCAGCGATCGCCGTGACCATCCACGCCTTGGGAGCCTCGTTCGGAGGGATCAGATCGGCAATGACACCACGCTGCACAGCCTCTCCGATTCCGATTCCGGTTGCGTCGGCAGCAGACAAGGGAATCAGTGCAACAGCGGAAACCAGCCAGACCACCCCTGCGCGGCCCGCCGTCGACAGGGCCGCGTACCCATCCGGTCCGACCCGACCAGCGCGGGTGAAACGTGTGCACGTCAGGGCAAAGAACAGCGACCCCAGCGCCCACGCACCGGAGAGCGCAGCAACGAAGCGCAGCAGGACATATGCCACGGACGTGAACATTCCGGGATACGAGTCCCCGGTTGCCGTATATCTGCTCTCGCCCGATATAGCGGTAACCGATACGACCAGCGCAACGGCGACCGCTAAGACAACGCCAGTCGCCCATCTCGACCGAGTTGCGTGCTGGTGAGTGCGGAATGCAGTTGTCACAGATCCTCGTTCGACGTCGGGACGAATTCTGCCGGGCGGGCGTGTGTTGGTCTGGCGTTCACATCACACCGAACATGATGGCCATGCCGGCAGCCATCGCCACCTCGCTCGACGCCGAGACCGTCTCCAGACGTGAACCGGGTAGCGTCGTAGCTCCCGTGCGTCTTCCAGCCGGAGCCATCGCTACTTGTTGATCGACGACGAACATTCGATGCAACCATATGATTGCAGCAGCCCCGAAGGCCAAAGCCGCTGCGAGCGAGACGGCCGAAACCCAGGCAGGTTCGGGCGCAGCATTCGCATGCGCGCCCGCGCTCATTCCTGTTGTATGCGAATGGAGTTCGGTCTGCACTGAGTCCACTGTGTGATGATGGGCAACGGTGCCCGGTACCCCTCCCGCCATAACGGCAAGCATCCATACCATTGCGGCCATCATGACCGCGTGATAAATATTCGTCATCGATCCATGAGCGGATGCACCGGCAATCGAATTCTTGGTGGCACTGCGTATACCGAACGCGCTCACTGTGAACCACACAGTCGCTGCACTGAAGAACACACCCTGCGGTAGTAGTGGCACGCTATCTCCCCACGGCCATGCCATCGCAATCATTGCAGTACACATCGACAGATGTAGCCCGTGACCGATGCGAACACTCGACGCGCTGGCGGAGACGACGCGAAACAGGCACCATCCTGCGGCGAACGTGAACAGTGCAGTGCAGATCCATCGCAGCGAAGCATCGGCGATCATGCGCGCAGCCGACTTTCAAGCATGCGGTTACGCATACCGAGCACGGTGTCCACGCCCACAAAAACCGCTAGAGGCAGTCCGAACAAGGGTAGATACCACCCGATAGCGACCGCAACAACGACAAGAACGGTCGCCGCGAGCGGAGGCATTCGCCGCAGACTCCCGCGCGGCACAGGTGTCCCGAAGCGCACCCCCACTGCGCGGGCCGGGCGACGCATCCACCACATGCGGTAGCCGCGAAGAATGACGGCGATCAGCCCGATGGCAGTAAGCGCCAACGCAATCTGATTCACGACGCCGAACAGAATGCCCATATGGGCGTCGATCGTCCAATTCGTCATCTTGGCCATCAGTGGCCAGTCGGCGAAATCGACTTTGTCGGTCACATGACCCGACACGGCATCGACCGCTACCGAGTCGTAGCGTGTCGGCCAATCACGCTTTGCCTCTTGCACTTTCCATGCCTGACCAGCGACTGTCGGAGGAACGAACTCCATCGGACTGCGCAAGCCTGCAGCTCGGGCGGCGACGTCGACTCCATCGATACCGATACCGCTGTCGATGACCGAGTCGGATCCCTGCGTTGCCTCGGACGCGTGGTGCACGCTGTTACCGGCCGAGCTGTCGGGTGCAGTCGCGACAGAGGGGGTCGTCCAGGACAACGCAGCTCGCACATCCCCGATCGTCTCTCCCGCATACCGAGACCACGTCAGCCCCGTGACAGACAACAACAGCAGAGCCGCGATGATCCACACCCCTACAGTTCCGTGCCACGACAGTGCACGTGCCCGGCCCTTCTTCTTCAACTCAGGAATGAGCGCGGCCTTTGCGGCAGCTGCAGTGGAGTTCGAGGGTCGTCGCACCCTGTCCACCCAGAGCACGAGTCCCCCGAGCGCTACCACCCACAGCCAACTTGCGGCCAGTTCACTGTAGTTGCGACCGAGCTCTCCCAGATGCAGATTTCGGTGCAGTTCGTCGATCCACGCACGCACAGGCAACCACTCACCATAAGTAGTGAGCTCTCCGCGCACCTCCGCTGTGTAAGGGTCGACGAACACCGTCCGGCCGTATCCGGCGGGCACATCATCGACGGCCAACACGACGCGCGTCGTCCCCTCGGCATCGACCGGCGGCCGAATTTGTGCGATCGAGCCTTCCGGATACGCGGCGCGTGCCGCGTCGACTTGCTCCCCGAGTGGCACAGTTTTCGCCCCGACTCGATCTACTGTCAGTTCATGACGGTGCACATAGTCCGAGAGTTGAGGGGCGATGGTGTACAACAGGCCTGTAACTGCCGCGAGCAGCAAGAATGGTCCGACCAGAATTCCGGCGTAGAAGTGGAGTCTGAGTACTACCGGACGCATCTGCGACAGCACAGAAGGTTTCGGTGTCGCAGACGACTCAGTGCCGAAACCCGACGTTCGCAAGGTCTCTCCGGTAGGCATCGGGTAACTGCCCCTTCTGTGCGCATCGAGATCCGGTGTTTCGCTCAGTAGTCGGATGCGCCTGGGTGAAAGTTCCCGTCGCATGTTGGCGCACACGCGGCGTGCGACGCTGATCAGACCAGCGTGCTCCAATAGCTCCAGAATCGCTCGGCGCAGAGTAGAACGACCACGGTGAACCACAGCACGACGAAAGTCCACTTCCACCGCCTCAGAAACACCGGTTCAGTGCTGAACGAATGCGAAGCGGCAACGACCCACAACGGAACACTCACTGCCCAGACCGTCATGCAGTACGGGCACAAGGCGCCGATGCGATAAAGGCTTTGAAAGATGAGCCAATGGACGAAGACCACACCCGCAGTCATGCCGATCGCAAGGCCTTGCCAAAACCACTGGGGTAGCGGCACTTCTGCAACCAGAAGAATGCCGGCTACCAGCACCACAGTAAACGACGGTATGCCCAGTACCGGGTTCGGAAACCCGAACACGGCTGCTTGCGTCGATGTCATGACTGATCCACACGACAGGACGGGATTGAGGCTGCACGACGGAACGTAGGTTGGATCCATCAGCAACTCGAAGCGTTCGATTACCAGTATCAGCGACGCAACCAGCCCAATCGCTCCGCCCAAGACGAGAGCCATACTCGATGCGCGCCCAGCAGATCTCCGCCTTTGACGGGCGATCTCCGCAATACCCTCTCCGATACTCACGGGATGGCGCGTACCGCTGCAGACAGCGCCTCGGGAGTGGTCAAATCGAGTGCTTCGCCGTTGAGTAGGACAGTCGGTGTCGCGTTGATGTCCCGATCGAGAACTGATTGCGTCGAAGACGTCACCCAGTCTTCGTGCTGGCCATCCTCGATGCACCCACGGACCGAGTCGGGCGCACCTGCTGCTGTAGCTATGTCACCGAGAGCTTCGTCGGAGAGACCCTCCCCACCCTCGGCAGGTTGTTGCGCGTACGCCGAGGAATGAAACGTCAGCCAGGTATCGACCGATGAATCAGCCACGCAGACTGAGGCATTGGCGGCTCTCGTCGAGTAGTTGGTCGAGGACATACGATCGAGGATCGCGATCGGATGGTAGTCGATTGCCGCCACGCCCGATGTACGAAGCTCATCGAGTGTGCCTCCAAAAGCAGCTTCGAAGCTCTTGCAGACCGGGCATTGAAAGTCCTCGAAGATAGTCAGGACCCTCTTCGGCGTTTCGCTTCCTTCTGTGAGTTCGACGTCCGGCGAAACTGCGCGAATAGCGCCGCTGTCCGTGACGGATCTAGGTGCCGCGGCGTCAGCTGAGCCGTCTCGTCCCTGGATTACAAAAAACCCGACTGCAAGAGCGAAGATGACCAGGACTGCAGTGAGAATAATTCTCACCTGGACATCTCGCTTGTGCTCTGCAGCGGCCATCTGGTTCTTGTACTGTTTGTTTGCTTTCGACACGCTGTTACATCTTTCTTTCGTGGTGAGCATTCTGCGAGCGGAGCCATTTTCGAAGGAACTGAAACTGGGAATGTGCTGCTGCGCGCATCCACAGTCCGGCCAGAACGGCGGCACCGATGGTTGCGGCAATCAGGCCTGGACCCGGACCGGATAGGCCCGACGGCTCCGTGTGTGACATGTGAGAGGACACGGTCGCCGACAACAGGCACGTCGCCCCTGCGCAACCGGTAGCTGTGAGGACGGTAATTGGGAGTGCGCAGCAGTACAGGGCTGCGGCCGAACACAGCACGCAGAATACGACCGATGCGTGCACCGCCAGCGACGCTATGATATTTGGCGATTCTTCCTGTGCAGCCGACGAATTGACCAAAATGGACCACCCTCGGGTAGTCCCGACATACGGCAGAAACAGTCCGACGATGGAGACGCAGACTCCGAGCGTGAGTCCGATACGCTCGAGAGCGGTCACGCTTTCCCCGCGAAGTACGCGCCGTTCTATCGACTCGAACATCGTGTGGTAGTCACGGAGATCGTCATCCACAGATGTGTCCCTCCTCCGTCGCGCCAATGCTGAGTCTGGATCCGGCCCAGCACTCACTTGTCGTTCAACGGCGCAAAAAGTTCCCAGTTACTCACCGGTTAGACGAGGAGACCTTCGATTCGGGTGGCCGGGAACTACTGTGCGGTCGAGAACGACTGTTTGGTTGCAGGTTGCGGAACAGTAGCGATGTGCATCCGCCCGATTGGCTGACCGGGCGCGAACGACTGCGGGGTCGATCCGGTCGTGCGGCTCGACCCCGCAGTCGGCGACGAACTAGATGCAAGGCCGTCATTGTCACAAAGCTGAGGTGGCATTCAGGATCAAGGGCAGCGTCGCCATCGACAGCACCGTTTGAATACTTGCGATGGACGCCATCAATCGAGTGTCTCCACCCATGAGTGCGGCCAGGACATAGGCCGACGGTGCCGTAGGAACAGCGCAGATGAGCACGACAGCGACCAGTCCAATCGGCGACACACCGACCGCAGTGGCCAGTGCACCGGCCGCGAGCGGAAGCACGATCAATTTGATGGTGGACGAGAGAGCTATGTCGACGCTGTCTCGTATCGACAATCGCAGTGTCACGGCAGCACCGGCTACCAGGGTTCCGGCGACCAAAGCGGGTTGAGCAAGCATCGTCAGCGGTCCCGCGATCGATTCCGGTAGACCCACGCCGCTGATGTTGAGCATCAAACCGAGCGCACATGCCTGGATCAGCGGGTTTCCGGCGATGTGTCGCCACAGGCGTGAGCGGGGTCGGTCGCCGGCCCTGCGTCCGTGCACCGACAGGACGGTGACAGAAATGACATTGACCAGCGGAACCATCACGGCGGCCGCGAGGGCGAAGGTGGCGACGCCCTCGGTACCGTTCAACGCCGATGCGAAAATAAGGCCGATGTAAGTGTTGATGCGGATGCTGCCTTGTACTAGCGACGTCAGCTGTGGTCCGTTCGCGCGCAGGAGTCGCCGGCTCGCGACGAGAGCGATTGATACCACGACCACAGGGATCGCAATGCTGAAAACCAGCGGCCCTGTAGAGATTTCTTCGAGCGACGTTGTTGCTATGGACACCACGAAGAGAGAGGGTGTGAATACGCGATAGCTGAGCCACTCGAGTCCACGCCACAGCCCGTCATCGGTCAGTACACGATGTCTGAGCACCGCGCCGAGCGCGAGGATGGCGATAATCGGGACAACTGCGGTGAGAACTAGATGCACTCCTGGAACTGTGGTGCAATGCCGTTGTGCAGTTCAACCATGACAACATGACCGGTGTTCAACTTGCGTCCGAGCTCGTGAATCTTCTTGCCGATGGCGACTGGAAGGCCTCCCGCGTCGAAGAGGTCTTGAACAAGCACGCGATCCGCTGGTCTGCTGTGGACGACGGAACCACTGGGGCGCTGCGGCGTTGGACGGTTCGATTGCGAGCAGTGTTTGTTGCCGAGAATGCTGAGATCCGTTGCGGTGCAGTCAATTCATTGCTCGTTGACGGAGTGAACGGCGTGTACTTGACCACCCACGACGGATTGAGGCCGCATCTGCATTTCGCGCCGGACGAGAACGACATCGTAGGACGGGTGACGGCGGTGACGGCGGGAGGACTTGCACTGTTCACCGTAGAAGCGGGTGGGCTACGCCTGGGGGAATGTTCGGCGCACCGGTGCAATCGAGTTTTCGTGGACACAAGCCGAAACGGTCGACGGGCCTATTGCCGCACCCGATGCGCAAACGGAGACGCAGTTGCAAGGCATAGACGGCGACCGCGCATCTGAACCGACGTTCTCGCGGTTGTTCCCTTCGGGTTCCACTGAAAGGTACGGGTCAACAGACACGAGACGCCGCTGCCCTTGCTGACTCAACTCGAACAGTGGATCGCTATGCCACGGCCTCCGTGCCCGGCAACTCGATTGCCTGTCGTGGACGAGCGTACGGAACTAGTGATCACGCGGGCCGGCCATGAGCTTGTAGTGATGTCGGCACTTGGCGACGAACGTTGAAGGGGACTGATGTCCGTGCTCAAGAGTCCGGAGAACGCATGCCGACTGCTCAATTCGATCGATCGGCTCGAGCACGGTTATCGGTGTGAACTCACACTGCTCGAATGAAGGTGGTGTGGGAAGGACGCAGTGGTGGGGCTTCCCTTTTGATCTGTTGTCACCGAACCGCTACTCACCACACGAGGTCGCACTTCACGGCCGATCCGGTTCCGCTGGTCGATGACGTGACCATTCCCGCACAGATTGTGCGACCGCGTTAATAGTTGTCCGGATCGGTAGCGCGGACGGCCCGCCCCGCATCCGATCGTCGTTCCGGCCGTCGTGGTTGCACCGAGGCAGCCTGGTACGGTCGTGCCCCTGTTCGCCGAGTTCATCACTGCTAGCTGTTCGGTCGTTGACATTCGAGTATCGACCGACCGGAAGGCATGTCAGTTACGTTCGAGAGGATCGGTCATGTCGGCACCGACCAGCGGCGGATACCAACCGCAGGCTCCGAAACCAGAGTCACCGAAACCGTTGCAGTCACCTAGGTTCGACGTTGCGCGGCTCAGATTCATCAGCATCATCGGTGCCACCACTGCGCTGCTGCTTTCCGCCGTGACGTACGTGTGGGCCTTTGCCAAAGGTGTCGACTTCGTGCGGTTGTTGTTCGTCGAAGGGTTGTCGTCCGATCCAGCGTTGGTCAAGTTGTTCGAGAGCATCGACTCGATTCTCATCGCAACCGTGTTGTTGATCGTGGGGTTCGGACTGTGGGAATTGTTCGTTCACGATCTCGATCTGCCACAGTCGTTGACGACGACGTCCTTCGGGCAGTTGAAGAGGCAAACTGCGGGGACGTTGTTTCTCGTGCTTGTCGTGCGATTTCTCGAAGTTTCCATCACCAGGCCACAGCCGGACGAGCTCATTGCTCAGAGCATCTCCACCGCGCTGGTCGGAGGTTTGCTGATCGTCTTCTCGACTTGGCCTCGCACGCCCTGACGCGTGCAATGCGTATGTCCATGCGCAGGTGAAGAGGTGAGCAGCCTGAGCGAATCGCACGAGTTAGGACTGTCCATCGGCACGGACTCCTCGTTATCGGCACTGCCGACCGCTGGCCTGAATCATGATGTGTTCCCGCTCGATCCGAACAGTCGTGAGCGATTTCGGAGCGGGGCCGCTGCCGGCAGAGTGATCACCACGATCAGTCCTCCGCTCGGGTTTGGTTCGAGCACAATATATCCCCGGTTCTCGCGGGCGAGCTGATCGACGATCGCCAGCCCCAGTCCGGATCCGCCGGGGCGACGGGTCCAGAAGCGGTCGAGCGCACGGCGCCGGTCCTCTGCAGTAAGTCCTGGCCCTGAATCAGCGATCGTCAGGCGAACCGTCTCGCCGATCACGGCCGCGTCGACGACGATGTCGGTACCCGGCGGGGCGACGTCGACGGCGTTGGCGAGAACGTTGTCGAGAATCTGTTCGAGGTGACCGTCGGCTGCGATCAGCTGCGCGCCCGGTGCAATGCGAGAGGTCAAGGTGACGTTCTGAGACCGCGCTGCGGCGGACCAAGTGGCGAATCGAGTGTCCACGACTGCTGCGGTATCGACCTGTATCGAGTTGTCGATGGGCTTTTGCGCGCGGGCGAGGGTCAACAGGTCGTGCACCAGACGGGTCATGCGTACCGTGTCCGCGATCGACCGGTCGACGGCCGCACGTGCGTGGGGGTCGCTCATCTCGTCGTGGAGATTGTCGAGACTCAGGCGCAGCGCGGTCAGGGGCGTGCGGAGTTGGTGGGAGGCGTCGGCGACGAACCGCCTCTTGACGGCGATGAGCTCGCTGATTTGTTCCGCGGCGTCGTTCATCGACTCGGCGACCCGACGTGTCTCGGCCGGCCCGGCTTCGAGCGGATTCGTGCGGGCGGTGAAGTCGCCCTGTGACAAGGACCGGGCCATGGAGTCGAGGAGCCGCAACGGTCGCGTCATTGATCGGGCCAGCCACCACGCTGCGGCCGCGGCGATGCCCAGCGTCGCCAGCGCCACGACCAGCTGCAGTCCGAACAACTCGCGGATCTGAGCGGTGACGGGAGCAGACGGATAGGTCAAACGCACCGCTCCGACCGTCGTACCATCCGGAGCCTTCGAGGGCACGGTGACCTGCAGTCCCGGCTCGCCGAGCACAGATTGCTCGGCGCGCGTGACGGCTTCCCGCCCCTGCAGCGCCGCGCTGATATCGGTTCCGAGGGGGTCGGATACCGGACGGCCCAGTGCAGGTTGCCCGTCCGCGGAGAGCAACTCCACTCGGCCGCCCGTCTGCTCCTCCAGGTTACTGCGCAGAGTGAGCAGCGCCAGTTCCGCTCCCGCCGCAGAGTCGGGATCGGCGGCATCGGCGGTCGCGAGAAGGATCGCGACGGTGCGCGCCTCACGCAGTCCCACCTCCGCCTGGTTGTTTCGCAAGGCGCTCACCAGTCCGATGCCCTCGGGAACGGTGAACAGCGCCAACGCGAGTGCCACCAACGCGAGGTACGACGCGACGAGACGGCGGACCATCAGACCTCCAACCGGAAACCGACGCCGCGCACCGTCGTCAGGACGAGCGCGTTACCGAACTTTTGTCGCAAGGCGGCAACGTGCACGTCCAGCGTTCTTGTAGGGCCGAACCAGTGTTCGTCCCACACCGCCTCCATCAATTGCTCACGGGTGAACACCGCGCCGGGTGACTCGGCAAGGTGAGCGAGGAGGTCGAACTCTTTCGGCGCGAGTGCGACCTCGACGCCGTGTGCACTCACCCGTCGAGCGACCCGGTCGAGCGTGATCGGGCCGAGCTGCTGCGGATGCGGAGTCGATGCCTCCGCCCCCGTACTCGAACCCGCCCGCCGCATCACTGCTCGGATCCGGGCGATGATCTCGCGCACCCCGAACGGCTTACTGACGTAGTCGTCCGCGCCCACCTCCAGACCGGCCACGGTGTCGATCTCGTCGTCTCGGGCTGTGATGACGACGATGGGCACCGACGAGCTCCTGCGGATTTCACGGCAGACGTCGAGCCCATCCATGTCGGGCAAGCCGAGATCGAGCAGGATCACGTCGGGCAGCGGAGCCGCGAGTGCGTCAGCCCCCGTCGTCACCAACTGCACCTCGTAGCCGTACCGCCGCAGACCCGAGGTAAGTGGGTCGGAGATCGACGGGTCGTCTTCGACCAGGAGTACTCGCACGGGTCATGGTCCCATCCCAGCGGTGTGCGCCGTGGTCGGTGGATCAGTCGGGCAGCTTCGAGGAATGGTGGTCGACGATCACGACGTCCCCGTCGTCCTCGAGTTCGAACACGAAGGTGAAGCGTGCCGGTACATTCTGCCCGGACTCGCCCATGGTGAACGTGTACAGACCCGACAGCGATCCCGACGTGGGACTGAGCAACTGCGGCACGGACTCGTCTATCGCTCCCGTCGGCTTCTTGCTGACGAAGTCGGTGAAGTAGGCCAGACGTTCGTCCGGGCTGTCGAACACACCGGCCCACAACGTCGGAAGAAGCACTGCGTCCTCTCGGTAAAGAGCGTTGATCGCCTGCGGGTCGCCCTGCGCGACGGTGTCGAGCCAGGTGTCGAATTGCTTCTCGATGCGGTCGAGGGTGAGTTCGCCGCCCGCGTCGACGGAGGCGTTGGCACCTGCGGCGGTGTCAGTGTCGGCTGCAACGGGCGTGGATGCCTGTCCGGTGCTGCATGCCGACAGTGCGACAGCGGCTGCGGCGACGGCAGCGACGGAGGTGGCGCGGACGACGGTCTTGGTGCGCATGGTCTTACCTCTCGATCTATTGTCACCGAACCACTTTCGGTGACAGATCAAGCATCGCGATTCGATTGCCAGTGCAGTGCCAGGGAATTGTCAACGGACGGACAACTTTCCGCTCGTAACGGTGTGGGCTGTGCACTCGATCCGATTCTGTGTGACCGTCCCCACCTCGCACGTACCGTGCCGGGTGGTCGCGACCGTCCCTGCCCTCACCCGGCACGGTGCGTGCGAGGTGGATGAAGCGCGACAACCAATGACCGGATGGCCGGCAGGGTTAGTATTATTCGAGGTATCAGGTGTGGTGCGAAGATGAGCGCCCGCCTCGGGCGAAGCGGAGCGCGGTCGAGGAAAGGCTATCGCTGTGGCGATCATGTCGATGGATCATGTGCGGGCTGCGGTGGACGGAGTTGTGCCGCTGGTGAACCGGACCCGCTCGCTGAACGCCCGCCCGTTCGACGCCGAGACGCCGGTGCGTCCCCTCCCTCGGGTCGCGGGCGGAGTTGGGTGCACTGCGGGGTGATGGTTCCCGACCTCCCTGATCCGCATCGCTCGTTCGGTGTGATGTCGATCGTCGGCACACCGGGCGTGACGATGTTCGCCAACGACCAGGCCATCGCGACCACACCGTGCGACACCGTGTACACCGCCTCGGCCACGGCGGCGATGACCTCCCGGCAGTTCTTCGTCCAGTCCTCAACATCGACGACACGACCCAGGTTCTGTTGGTGAGGTGCTCGGACCGGCCGACGTCGTCGAGGAAGCTGTTACATCCGGTCCGTCGACGGACACGGCTCGGCCCACACAGTCAGCGTCGACTTCAAGGTCACCGCACACGAACCCGAGCCGCGGCGCGCCCCCACGTGACGAATCATGCGTCTGCCTGCGACGATGACGTGAGTCTGACCGATCCTGCCACCGGCGAGCGAATCATCTCCATCGACACCGCCACCGACCTCACCTACGGCCTCGGAGCAGGCTACGTCGGCAACCACCGCTACCGCGGCACGTTTCGTGGTGAACCCATCACCGGCAATGCCTATCTCGAGTACATCGACTGCCGAGACCACCTCACCGCCGCCGGCACCTGACGGGGTCGGCCGGGTCCGCACCATGGGGGTCGGTGTTCGCGACTCCGACTCGTAGGTGCTCGTGGAGGTAGCGGCCGGTGATGCTGGCGGGGTCGGCGGCGATGTTGTCGGGTGTGCCGGTGGCGACGATGCGTCCGCCGGCGTCACCGCCGCCGGGGCCCATGTCGATGATGTGGTCGGCGTTGGCGATCATGTCGAGGTCATGTTCGATGACGACGACGGTGGCGCCGTTGTCGTTGAGGCGGTCGATGACGGTCAGCAGTGTGCGGACGTCGAGTGGGTGCAGCCCGACGCTGGGTTCGTCGAAGACGAAGAGGGTGTCGGCTTGGTCGCGACGTAGTTCGGTCGCCAATTTGAGGCGCTGTGCCTCGCCGCCGGAGAGGGCGGGTGTGGCCTCGCCGAGGGTGAGGTAACCCAACCCGAGGTCGACGAGGGTCTGCAGGCGGGTGTGGACGCGCCGAAGATCGGTGGTGAGCTCGAGCGCCTCGGTCACCGTGCAGGAGAGCAGATCCGGAAGTGAGATGTCCGGTGGACCGGAGGCCTTCTGGACAGGTCGGCGGATCTCGTGGGCGGCCGGGGAGTAGCGCGTGCCGGAGCAGTCGGGGCAGTCGATATCGACGTCCGGCAGGAACTGCACGTCGAGTGAGATCTGGCCTGTTCCTTCGCACCGCGGGCAGCGCAGGGACCCTGTGTTGTACGAGAAGTCGGCGGCCGTGAGACCGAACTCCGCGGCCACCGGCGTGGACGCGAAGGCGCGGCGTAGGTCGTCGAGGACCCCGCTGTACGTGGCGACGGTGGAGCGCACGTTGACTCCGATGGGGGTCGCGTCGACCACGTTGACGCGCGTGATGCCCGGTGCGTCGAACGCTGAGACGTGTGCGGGTGGGCGACCGCCGGCGCCGCGAGCGATCAGTGCGGGCACCAGGCTGTCGAGAACCATCGTGGTCTTGCCGGACCCGGAGACGCCGGTCACCGCGGTGATGCGTCCCGACGGAATGTCCACTGTAAGCGCGCGAACGGTGTGCAGGGGATGGGTGGTCAGGTGAATCTGTCCGCGGGCGAACATCTGATCGGACGGGGCTCGATCGCGCACGACGATGCCTTCTCGACCGACGAGGAAGCCGCCGAGCCGGGAGGCCGGATCGTCTCCCAGGTCGGCGGGGGTGCCGGTCGCCACCACGTGTCCGCCGTCTCTGCCCGCGCCGGGACCCATCTCGACGATCCAGTCGGCGTCGCGTAGGACCTGGACGTCGTGGTCGACACACACCACGGAGTTCCCGTCCAGTAGGAGGTCTCGCATGATGTCGAGAAGGGCGTCGACGTTGGACGGGTGGAGTCCGATGGACGGTTCGTCCAACACGTAGAGCACTCCGGTGGTTCTGTTTCGCACCGCGCGCGCAAGTTGGACGCGTTGACGTTCGCCTGTGGAGAGGGTGGCACTGCCGCGGTCGAGTGTCAGATAGCCCAGGCCGAGTCCGACGAGGCGCCGGGCCATCTCGAGCAGAGTGTCGACGAGGTTGCGCGCCATCTGCGTCATGTCCGCGGGCAGGGACGTCTCGATGGTGGTGACCCAGCCGGTGAGGTCGTCGAGCGTCTTGGCGGTGGCCTGGCCGAGATCGATGCCGCCGATGTGCGATCGGAGGGCCGAGTCGCTGAGACGGACGCCGTGGCAACTGGGGCAGGGGTGGGTGCTGATGTAACGGTCGACACGGCTCAGCCCCTTCTCGCTCGTCGCCTTGTTCATCGCTTCCTCCACCGCGCGTACGGCGTTGCGGTAGGTGAAGTCCATCTCGAACAGCTTGCCGTTCTTGGTGGGGACGGTGATGTGCCGCTTCTCCTCCGGGCCGTGCATGACGATGTCGCGCTCCTCGGCGCGCAGTTCCTCGTAGGGCACATCGGTGCGTACGCCCATCTCGGCGACGACGCGAGGCATCACCGTGAGACCGAACATCGACCAGGGAGCCACCGCACCGGCGTCGATGCTCAGGCTCGGATCGGGCACCAGCATGCGCTCGTCCACCTCGCGCACCACGCCGTTACCCGAACACCGAGGGCAGGCGCCGTCGGAGTTGAAGGCGAGCGACTCGGCGCCCGGAGGGTAAAACGTGGCTCCGCAGACCGGGCACGTCAGGTCGTGGTCGAGCGCGACCTCGACCGTGGGATCGAGTCGGTGACCGTTCGGACAACAATGAGAACCCAACCGCGAGAACATCAATCGCAGGACGTTGAGTAACTCGGTCGACGTGCCGAAGGTGCTGCGCACGCCGGGCACTCCGGGTCGCTGGCGCAGGGCCAGTGCGGCCGGCACGTACTCGACGCTGTCGACGGCGGCGCGAGCGGACTGCGACATGCGGCGGCGCGTGTAGGTCGAGAGCGCCTCGATGTAGCGGCGTGAGCCCTCCGCGTACAGAACCCCCATCGCCAACGACGACTTTCCCGACCCCGACACCCCCGCCACTGCCACCAGCGTGTGCAGGGGTATCGATACATCGACGTCGGCGAGATTGTGGACCTTCGCGCCGCGCACCTCGATCGCCGCGGGCTGCTCGTGCGCCGCGGCGGGATCCCGCCGAGCGAGCACTCCGTCGCTCGGGCGCACGGTGGTCGTGGGGATCTCGTCGTGCGTCATCGGTTCTCCTCGATCGGGTGATGCAGTGCGGTGGCGGACCGGCTGGGGCAACCGACTCGAAGCCAGATTACACATACATGGAAGTTGCTTCCATGGAAGCTATATGTCACGATGGTTGCACGGCCCCACCGCGGGGCCATCCACCCCGACGACGCGAAGGTCGCCCATCATGACTGCTCCCGCCCTGAACTCCGTGGCCTGGTTCGAATTCGGCTCCGACAAGCCCGAGGAGATCCAGAGCTTCTACAGCCAGCTCTTCGACTGGAACTTCACCCCCAACCACGATCTCCCCGGCGTGAACTACCACGCCGCGATCACCCCGGGCGCTCCTCGACCCGGCGGCGGCATCTTCGAATCCGACGGCACCTTCGCCGACTACGCGATCTTCTACGTGCTCGTCGCCGACGTCGCCGACGTCGCCGACACCATCGCCCGCACGACCGCACTCGGTGCGGAGGTCCTGATGGAGCCGCTGACGGACGCCTCCGGCGTCACGTTCGCCCGACTGCGCGACAGCACCGGCAACCACTTCGGAATCTTCTCCGCACCCGCACCGACGAACTGACCGCACGCGCACCACTTCACCCTCCGACCCCCCAAATGAAGGACACCCACTCATGAGCGCCACCACCGATCTCGCCCGCACCTACTTCACCGCCGTCCAGACCGGCGACATGAACACACTCGGCGAGTTGCTGGCCGAGGACATCGTCTGGCACCAGCCGGGCTCGCACCGCTTCTCCGGCGACCACACCGGCCGTGACGCCGTCTTTGCGCTCCTTGGAGCGATGATGGAAGCCAGCGCCGGCACCTTCGCCATCGACACAGTCCACTCGTACATGGACAACGGTGATCTGGTCGCCGCGTCGATCCACTTCTCCGGCCGCCGCGGTGAGCAGAGCATGGCCATGGACGGGGTCGATTTGCTGCGCGTGACCGACGGCAAGATCGTCGAGATGTGGTTGTTCTCCGCCGACGCCGCCGCCGAGGACGCATTCTGGGGGAGCTGAGTACCTCACCCGGGCAGAACACAACCACCCTCCGCGCGACGACAGGATCACCGCACCATGCCCATCATGACCGAGGACCAGTGGCGCGCGTTCGTCTCGGCTGGAACGCACACCGGGAAACTGGCCACCGTCCGAATAGATGGCAGCCCACATGTGGCACCACTGTGGTTCCTCCTCGACGGAGACGAGCTGGTGTTTCAGACCGAGATGACCTCCGTGAAGGGCCGCAATCTAACCCGCGACCCCCGGTTCGCGCTCGTCGTCGACGACGACCGACCTCCGTACTCGTTCGTCATGTTCCAGGGCACCGCACGCATCGACCACGACCCAGCTGAAGCTCGACACTGGGCGGGCAGGCTCGGCGCCCGGTACATGGGCGACGATCGCGCCGACGAGTACGCCGAGCGGAACGGCGGACCCGGCATCGTCACCGTGCACGGGCGAACCGACAAGGTCAGAGCGTTGGACGGCGTCGCCGACTGACCCGACCGTCGGGCGTCGCTCCCACTCCGCACATCCACCCACATCACACGGAACGGCCATGACGAACGACAACACAGCCCTCTTCGACAACATCGTCCGCTACGAGATCGACCTGTGGAACGCGATCGACGGCGCGCTGCGGGCCGAGTGCGACCTGCACCTGACCTGGTTCGAGATCCTGCGATTTCTCTCCGTCCACGACGACGGAGCTCGGGTCCAAGGCATCGCCGCCGAGTTCGCCATCACCGTCGGGGGAACCAGCAAGGTCGTCGACCGTATCGAAGCGGCGGGCTACTGCGCCCGCCGCGCCAACCCCGACGACCGGCGCTCCTCCCTCGTCGCCCTGACACCGGCCGGCCGCGAGATCCTCGCGGCAGGAACTGTTGTCTTCGACCGCGAACTCGATCGGCGAATCGGATCGGTTCTCGACGACGACACCATTCGCGCAGTGAGCTCCGCTCTCGAGATGCTGCGGGCGGCAGGACGAGCTGCCGACCGCGGGCAGTAGCTCGTCCGGTCACACCGTGCGCGATCCCGCGAACGGCGCACCACCAGCGGATCAACGGGAAGGATCGACCCATGCATTCTCATCACGACGAAGCTCACTTCATGGCCGACCTCAAGGAAGCAGCCCCCGCGATGGTCTCGGCGTTCTTCGGCTTCGACAAGGCCGTGTTCAAGAAGGACACCGGCAACCTCGATCTCGCCACCCGCGAGCTGATTGCTGTCGGGGTCGCGGTGACCACGCAATGCCCGTTCTGCATCGAGACCACGCGAAGCGGGCAGTGAAGGCAGGTGCCTCCAAAGGTCGGTCCGATGTCGGCACGGCGAGACGTTCCCGTCCGAGCACCGACACGGAGCATCGGAGAAGGCTGTTCTTGCCATCTCCTCGTACGTGTTCACCCGGGCACACGATCCCCAGACAACGCCTCGTCGATCGCGAGCTCACGGTATGTCACTTCGCTACCTGCAGGCGATCTTCGCCGAGAACGGTGCGACACCCGCACATCACCTACGTCGGTGCCGCCTGGAACTGGCAGCGCAGGAACTCACCGAGCACCGATGTTCGAGCGAAGCCGCTGCACGGTCCGGATTCGGCGACCGGGCGACGTTTCGACGGTCCTTCGGGATGAGCTCGAGCGAGTTCACTCGGTCCCGCAGCTAAGCGGTGAGCAGGCGGGTCGGCGATCGACGCGGTCCTGGTCCTGCAGCTCACACTCGTCCGGATGTACCTAAAAGTCACCAGGTCGACGGACGTATGTCTGCGATCGTGTTGCGTTCGATGTGGGCTTGCCGCGTGCGACAGGCACGATCTCGACCGATGCCGGACCGCCGCGAGGCGGTCTGATCGTCCTCTCTCGCCTGGCGATCCACGTGTTCGCCGGGTCTATCGCATGATCGGGAGCTTGCTGAATGCAGTGCGAAGGTTCTCCGCGTCCCAGGGCACGTGTTCGGTGATGCTCAGAGCGGTAATGTCGATTTTCTCGCCGCCGAATTCGTGAGGATCAGTGGCGAGTGGCGAGCGTTCGACGTCGACGCTGGGCGGAACTGTTCGATGTCGTGGGCAGACGGATCGAGTCGGTCGAATACGAGAGCACCGACCAGGGCAAGCCGGTCACGACGATCTTCCACCCTTCCATTTCGGTGACGGGGTACTGACCCTCGTGATCATATGAGGGACGATGTGCCGATGGACGACATGTTCGTGATCCCCGCGGGTGACGCGGGTGAGCGAGGCGCTGACCTCATGGTGCGATCGGGCGGGAAGATGGCCAGGCGGGTGGTCGAGGTGCTGGCACCGCGCCGGGGTGGCCGTGTCCTCGAGATCGGTTTCGGGCCCGGTCTGGCGCTGGAGCTGCTGTCGCTGGCGGTACCGGACGGTCAGGTCACCGGTGTGGACCCCTCCGGGCTGATGCACCGGCGGGCCACCGAGCGCAATGCCGCCGCGATCGACGACGGGCGGATGACTCTCGTATCGGGAACCGTCGCTCACCTGCCGTTCGACGATGATTCCTTCGACGCGGCGCTGACGGTGGACAGTCTGCACTTCTGGCCGGACGCGGGTGCCGGTCTGTCTCAGCTGCGGCGCGTTCTGCGTGACGGCGCTGTGGTGGTGGCGGCGTTCACGCCGCCCTCCGGAGGGCCGCCGTCCGGATTCGAGCAACTGTTCCATCGCGCTGGCTTCTCCGACGTCGTGGTCCGGCGGTACTCGGAAGGCGTCGTCCTCTCGGCTGTGAACTAGTCGACGGGAGCGTTCCCGGCACCTGCGTCCTCGACGCGTGACCGCACGCGGTCCCGGTAGCTGCGGCCGGCGGCATGTTCGGCGGCGATGAACGCGTCGATGTCGAGCGCGCCGTCGGGTGTGCGGTGGGGGAAGGTCTGCGGGATGTAGCCGCACCCGGGGAGCGGTGTGACGGCGAAGGCGTGATCGTAGATCGGTTCGAGGTCCGTGTCGTCGAAGCACTCGGTCGGCAGAGTCGACACGAGAACCGGAACCGGTCGGTCGGACCCATACGCCGAGCCTGCTCGGTGGCGGCCGCGGTCCATGTGCGGAGGTAATGGTCGGTGTCGGCGTCGTAGAGCTCGTCGATGGCGTTCAGTTCCCGCCCGATTGTGTTGCGTTCGATGTTCATGGGCGCCGGCGGGCTCATCAGGTGCCGAATCTCGGTGCGCTCGCGCATCCACATCTCGCGGATCCCGTAGTCGGCGAGCTGCTGATCGACCGTCCGCAGGTGCAGCGCCACCGGCACCGTCCGCGCCGCCAACGGCAACTGTGCGCTCGCCTCACCCTGCGGGGTCGACGTCTCGTTGTCCGGCAACGACTCCGGTGCGCCGTCGTCGGCAGTCAGTGCCCGCGGTGTCGGCGTAGAGGGAGTCGAGCACCGACGCCGCGGTACCGACCAGTTACCGGTGCGGCACCGTCCCTGCTGCGCCTGCGAGTCGAACCCTGACCTGGTTGACCTCGCGGGCGGGAAGGGTGAACATCTGCTGGGTAGGAACTCGTGCGCGTCGGCCTCGTCGACGAACATCCCGCACGCGAGCGGCGTGGGCTCGCCGCCCTCGGTTCCTGTTCGCGGCCACACCGTCGCCTTTACACCCGCTGTGACAGCAGTGACCTCGGCAGCTGCAGGGTCCGTGTCCGGGGCGCGTCGTGCGGCGCGGCGACGTCGTAGCGGGTCGCGGGTCATGGGATCCACTGTGACACCACGGCAGCGATCTGTGAGCACTCCCGGCCACAAGATCGGTTGCGCGGATGAGCCACCGACCGTCCGGTCCTCCCTGAGAATGACGCTGCACTCGTGCCGCAGCCCGATTCCATTCCGGTTGAGCCTCAATAGCGTTGGTACACGACACGACAACCGACGAACACCCACACGATCGACTGATTCCGACGTTTCGGGGCGCGTAATTTAACAGTCCACAATGGGACCGCTAACGAAAGGCGCTGCGGCACAATATTTGCAGAGGCTTACCGGTAACGCTGCATATCAAGACTGGTCGTATTGCATCACGTTACCGGCGCGCCCTACCGACCAACAGCAATAGTGGATGGTGACGCCGATCAGTGCCACGAGGCTCAACCATCGCCAGCCCGCCGTCCGCCGCGCCAGATACAGGGACAGCACGAAGACCACCGAGAAATGCGGTCGTGTACCACCATGACCGTCCGTGTCCGATCGTGCGGGCCAGTGTCGGCCTGTGCGCATCATGTCAGCCCTCGGGGGCGGGGTTGCAGCTGTGGACTCGGACGGTTCTCTTAGGCGATGACGTCTGATGCATTGTTACGCAGCGTTTTCGACGAAGACAACAGCGTAATCGCACAGGTACAGGCCACCATGACGAAGGCGAATGTCAGGCCGGTGTGGTCGGCGAGGAAGCCCACGAGCGGGGGACCTGCCAGATACGCGCCATAACCGACTGCGCTCACACGAGCGGTCGCAACCGCTACGCCTGCATGACTGCGACGTCCCGCTTCGATAATGAGCAGTGGGAACAGAGGACCGAGAGCGAGTCCGATGAACGCCATCGCTACCACCACGCCCCACGGACTGCGCTGAAGGCCCAACCCCACAAGCGTTGCCGATGTCACCACTACCGCCGCGGATACCACCGTCCATCGCGGCCCGAGCCGGTCGATGATCAGGTCGCCGAACGAGCGGGAGAGGAACATTGCGCAGCTGAACACCACGACCGCCGTCGCGCCGACCGTTGCGCCGCCGCCGAAATCGCGGGAAACCAGTAGCGCGGACCAATCGGTGACCATGCCTTCGACCAGTAGAGCCGCAACAGCCATCACTCCCACAGCAACGGGGATCGCGAACCGGGTGTTCGGAGAGCAGTGAAGGTATTCGGCCCCGGTGCTATCCCCTGGTGTCGCAGTCGGACTCGGCGCGGACGGGCGAGTCGGTCTCGGGAAAACCGGCAGTGCCGGATCTGCTCGTGCGTGACTTCTCCGCTGATCGTCCAGGGATCAAGTTCGTCGGCGACATCACCTACATTCACACCTGGCAGGGGTTCGTGTATCTCGCGACGGTCATCGACTGCTACTCCCGCAAAGTGGTGGGCTGGTCGATCGCGGACCATATGCGCACCGATCTGGTGGCGGCGGCGTTGACGAATGCGGCATCGACGACCCTGATCGAGCCAGGAGCGATCCTCCACTCCGATCGCGGCAGTGTCTACACCTCGCGGGCCTACCGGGCTCTGGTGAGCTCGCTGGGGATGCGGTCCTCGATGGGGCGGACCGGGGTGTGTTGGGACAACAGCATGGCGGAAAGTTTCTTCGCGGCCCTCAAGAACGAGTGCGTCTATCGGACGATCTATTCCACGAAAAGCAAAGCGCGACAGACATCGTCAGATACATCGAAGGGTTCTACAATCCGCGGCGTCGGCATTCGGCAATCGAGTATCGATCCCCGAACGACGTCCACTACAGTTATCGGCAGCCCGCGATCGCGGGCTGAGAATAGTCATCTCCATTGTCCGAAATCCTCGCGGCAGATCAACAATTGCAATAGCGAAGTAGCCTAATGTTATACACAGTCGCATGCTGACGGTAAATGTCGGACACGCCGGGTACAGTTAGTCCCGCCGCTGACACTGGAGGATGGATGCCGAAGAGCAAGCCCCGTAAGAAGTCGAAGAAGAGCCTGGCCAAGACTAGGTATCCGTTCGTACCGGCAACCGAAGACAAATTCATCGTCATCGAGGACGACCCAATCACGTTCATTTACAAAGTAACTGGCACTATCGCAAACGAGGCCAAGGGTACGGTTATCGTCAAGAGTATCCCGATTGAAGACTCGATCCGCCCGGTCGAGCTGAAGTTTCCGCCAGCACTTCAGAAAGAGGGTAGCGAGCCGACTTGCTTCGAGTACCAATGGGAGCAGCTCACGTTCTTGTTTGGACTCGACGACCCGTCGAAGTTCATGAACTTGTTTGGCGTACTCACTGATGACGAGAAGCGACTGTTGATGCGTTTCGTGAGCACATGCCAAAACCTGGCGAGCTACAGCGTGATTAACAGTAAGAACAGTGTGAAGATGTCGTGGGGCGCTTCCGGGCCCAGCACCGTGCAGGTTGATCTGTCGAGTCACGAGGAGTTCAGCGGCTTCTCCGCGACCTTCCGGCAGCTCCACAACGACGGTGAGACGGCCAGCTGGCAAAAGGCTTTGAGTGTCATCAACAGAGCGGCGAACGCGGCGGGCCTTGATCCAGACGATCTGGCTGCGGTGAGGGCCACACTGAAGCAGTGGCGCAAAGCTCGTGCTCGTCTCAACGAGAAAGCCGCTCCAACAATGATCGCCGAGCGGCTGAATAAGAACCTCAAGCCCGAACATCCGTTGCCGCTCAAAGGTGTGGTGCCAGAGGACTTGATCCGCAAGTTCAACTACGGCGACACACTCCACTGGGGAGACCAGCGCGAGAAGCTAGCAGACCTGACCAACGGTGACCCGTTCAACGAGCGGTACCACAAGTACTGCTGCCAGCTGACTATGAGTTCCCTGAGCCACTACTACTTTGGGTTCGCCGTGTTGGTGGCGGCAGCACTAGGCGTACCGGAATTGGGGCAGGAAGAGTAAGGCTCCGCGTGGGGCGGCCTACTCTGTAGCGGCTTTCGAGGCTTCGTGCTCTTTATCATCACGTGAACCCCATACACGCCGTACACCAGAGCGAGCACCGTCCCAAACGCCAGCGCGTCGTCCTGGCGATCTTCGGGAAGGTTGCTGCCCGCGACCGTTATTACCGTCGCGAGTGAAAACAAGAGCAGCACGATCGCGGCCTGCTTGGCGATCCTCAACGATTTGAAGCGTGCGCCTAACTTTGCGAACGTCCCCTCACTGATGAGTCCGTGTTCGACCATGGACTGCTCGATCGACTCATAGGTCTCTTCGAGTTCGGGGTGCTCGTCGAGGAAGCCCTCGAACGCCTCTTCGTCGACGTCGTCCAGCGCTGAGAAGTCGAAGTCGTCGAAGATCTTGGTTCCCTGAAAACCGACGCGAAAGCTCTCCATCACAGGGGCCATCGTCTTCGCGTACGTCTCCGCAAAGCTGTTCACCTGTAGGTTCACCGCTTCGATACTCTTGATGGCGTTGGTGACACCGGGAGACATCAACAAGTTCTGCGCGAACTGCCTGGTGTCGACGCTCTTGTTGATTACGTCGGCCATCGCGTTGACGATCTCGGGGGAGATCACCGAGTCGACGGCGTATTGAGTTTGTGCCGAGTTGAACATCTCCTGCACGGCGGACGACGAGGCGAACTGCTCGGTCACCGAATTGACCTGGTCCATGGACGCGATGATGCGCCCGAGTCCTGGTGCAAGTACGTCTGTCTTGTATCGGCTGACCTCGACCAACGAGGCCATTGCAGGAGCCATCTGCTTGAACATCTCATCGCGATGACTGCCGAACGCGTTGGCGGTCTGCGCCAGGCTGGACATCGCACTGACCATGTGGGGGTCGAGATAGTGCTGGGGCATCTGAGCTGCAGCTGAGGCTGCGGTTTCGCGCATCTTTCGGATGCTCGCAGCGTCGTACTTGTCCGACGGACTCACTGTCGGCCCCCTTCGCTAGCCGTTGAGTGCCAGTCTACGGAGGAGGTACGACAGATGGTGGGCGCGGATCACTGTGTCGAGCGGGGGTTAGTCGTCCTCGTGACCGTTGTAGACGAACTGGAACTGCTGCCGTGGGTCGACGGTGCAGTCGCTTTTTGCGGCGGTGGATCGTCGTGGTGTGTTGTGGCGCTTGGTGGACACACCTGGAGTGATCGGTATTCGAGCGTGCCGCGAGCGTGTCACTATTCGGTGCAATCGGGGGTGGATCGACATGTACTGCCGTGCACGGAAATCGCTGGTCAGGGACGGTGCAGTATGTGCAGGTGGGTCCATCGAAGTATGGTCGATCTAGCTGGGGGTCAAGTGGTCGCAGGTTCAAATCCTGTCAGCCCGACACAGAGCAGTTGAGAGGCGGTTCCGGAGAAATCTGGAGCCGCCTTTTTGTCTGCGTGACGCGCGACTCACACAGGTCGGTCCTGGTGATTCCTCTGGAACTCGATGGGTGTGAGCTTTGCCGAGACGGAGAGAATTTCTAGCGCGAGAATCCTTTGCTGTCGGTGCCCTGTGCGACTCTGCACGGCATGGCGATCTGCATGGCGTGCGATCTGGAAATGCTCGATTCGGTGGGTTGCACTTGGCGGCCCAGTCGAATAGCGAACGGAAGGAGAAAGTGTCACGACTGTGGCACCCCGCCGGGAGCGCTTCACCACCCGGGGTGTGACGGCGAGCGGTGCCGGTGTGGACAGATGCTCTCATGCGGCAGCGGGTGCGCAGTGGATGAGTGTGAACGTGAAGACGGGCACGACTACGTCGACGGGAGCTGCAGGTGGTGCAACGAACCGTTCGGGCAGCTCCGCGTGGTGGACGGCCGATGACCCTGCGGCCTGCCGATTTTTGCGCCGGTGGTTCGACTCCGTCCCGGAGGTGGTGAGAAAACCCAGGTCGGTTGCGGCAAAACTGTTGCTGCACAAGCGGAACGCTGGTACTACGTCGTGACGGTATCTGGGTGATCTCATCGGTCGATTGCTGCGCGCTGACCGGACGTCGCCGTGGACACTGCGACCGAGAAGCTACGAGGCGGAGCGAATGCCACCACTCCGGCGACAGCAAGAGCCACATCGCAATGCATATGGGCTTTCGCGATCGAATGTGCGACTCACGGGTGTAGAACTGAACCATGACCGAGCAGCGATGTTTCGCTGCGAGGGTTGTCATGCGGACCGTCCGCTACGCGTCGACCATGCCCGTTGCAGTGCGCGGACACGACACCTGCGACTCGAAGGAACACCATGTCCGAACTGGCACAGACCCGCCCAGGAATCGACGTACCCGCTCCGCCGGTTTTCGAGTCGATCGACGACGAACGGCAGCACCGAAAGCAACGACTGGCGGCCGCCTTCCGGCTCTTCAGTCAGTGCGGCTTCGACGAAGGGGTGGCGGGGCATATCACCGCTCGGGACCCAGAGAAGACCGACCACTTCTGGGTCAATCCCTTCGGTATGCATTTCAGCATGATCAAATCGAGCGATCTGATCCTGGTCGATCACGAGGGCAACATCGTCGAAGGCAATCGTCCGGTGAACCGTGCCGCTTTCGTCATTCACTCCCAGGTGCACGCGGCTCGACCGGACGTGGTTGCTGCCGCTCACGCACATTCGTTGTACGGCAAGGCGCTGTCGAGTTTGCGGATGGGGCTGGCACCTCTGACTCAGGACGCCTGCGCGTTCTACGATGACCACGCCGTGTTCGACGACTACACCGGTGTTGTTGCCGAGTTGGAAGAGGGCAGAAGAATTGGTGCCGCACTCGGTCAGCGCAAGGCGATTGTGCTGTCGAACCACGGTCTGCTCACGGTAGGCCGGACCGTGGACTCCGCGGCATGGTGGTTCATCACCATGGAGCGATCCAGTCAGGCTCAGCTCATCGCCATGGCCGCGGGTGAACCGAAACCGTTGGATGACGTGACGGCAAAGCTGACGTACAACCAGGTGGGTCTCGAGTACGCGGGGTGGTTCCAGTTTCAGCCGATGTACGACCGAATCGTCGCGCAGCATCCGGAGTTGCTGGACTGAGCGACATCAGCGACGTTGTCGCCGTCCGAGTAGCTGAAATCCCGCTCAGCGGAGCGGCTTCCCCGCATCTGAAGATGGTTCGACTTCGACGGGCGATTTTCTGTTCACACCTTGTCATCGGGTGCCGAAGGCACTGCCGAACATTGCCTGCAGTCCATGTGTAAATCGCAAGGAACGTCAGAGCCGATCCGGCAAGCGGCCATTCGGTTGCTCGCTCCCACTGCTGATAGTTCATGAGCGGGGACTGTACTGCGGTATTCCGGGGACTGGCCTGACCCATTTCCATGCTCGGCCCAGATTGAGCCGGGCGATCGGTAGGTCGAATGAATGAATTGTCGAGTGAGGACGACTTTCGCCGAAGGGGTTTTGCATAGGCCGCTCGGTTGAAGTCCGTTTTGTCCGACAGGAGCGTGTCAGCGTGAGTTCACCCATTCTCGTCAAGGGCCAGAACATTTTTCTATCGGACGACGTGACCGAGTTGGATGTCATCGTGTCCTGGGTCGACCCGGAGCTAGATCTCGATGCGTCTGCGCTGCTGGTGAATTCGAGCGGGCACGTTCGGTCCGATGCAGACTTCGTCTTCTACAACCAGCCGGAGTCTGCGGACGCGACCGTACGCTACCGCGGGAGCAGTAGCACCGATGAAGGCAAACAGGATGACTTCGGGAAACTGTCGATGCAGGTGCGGGATCAAACCGGTTCGGTGCTCGGGGAGTTCCTCACCGCCGATGCGTCGTCGGAACGTGCGTTGGTGTTCGGAGAGGTGTACCGGCGGAACGGAGCGTGGAAACTACGCGCGGTCGGACAGGGCTGGGAATCTGGATTGGGTGGTTTGGCGCAGGATTTCGGCGTCGACGTCGACGACAGCCAGCACGAAGCGTCGGCAAACGACGTGGTCGTGGTCGAGGTCGCTGACTCGCACGTGCAGGCCGTCGACAGAACCGGTGAGATCGTCGACGTCTCGGTTGTCGATGTCGAACCGCCGAAACGCGGCGTTCGCACCAAGAAGCCGATTGCCAAGAAGGTCACGCCGCCTCAGTTCACCCTGGCCGGGGGAGAAGGGTGGCAGGCAGCTCGCCTGTTCTCCGTTTCCGGTGTCGGATCCGGTGAGGAGCAAGAGAAGAGAGCCACCTCGGCACTGATCGCGACGATGCAGGCGGTTCGTCCGTTCGCTCGCGCAATCTGCGCACATGCCGGAGCTCCATCCGGTCCCTTCGAGGGATATCTCGAAGTGCAGTTCGCCAAGGGTGAGGGCAAGGTCATTCCCGACGGAGTGTTCCGTGTAGCTCGCGCGGGCCAAGTATGGACCGCGTTGCTGGAAGTGAAGACCGGCACCGGCAAGCTGCAGAAGGAGCAGCTCGAGAATTACCTCGACGTCGCAAAACGACACAGGTACGAGACCGTTCTGAGTTTGTCCAACGACATACCGGCCTCTGCCGGTGAGCTCCCGGTCCAGGTGAACAAGACCAAGCTGAACAAGGTATCGCTGCGGCATATCTCGTGGTCCGAGGTCATTCACGAGGCTCGAATGTTATTGTCACACGGCGACCTTGCGGCTTCGCTGCAGGTATGGATTCTGAGCGAGTTCGTCCGGTATCTGACCCACCCGAAGTCCGGTGCGACGGAGTTCGTCGACATGGGTCGCCACTGGGTGGCAGTTCGTGACTCCGTCACCGCCGGAACCCTTCGTTCGAGTGATGTCAAAGCCTTGTCGGTGGCGAATACATGGGCGTCGCTGTCCAGGCACCTGGCATTGAGGATGACTGCCGACCTCGGCGTTCCGGTGAAGCACCACCTCCCGAGGAAGTTCAGCGGAGATCCTCAGGCGCGCAACGAGTACATCGTCGAGCAGCTCGTTGCTTCCGGCTGCCTTGCGGCCACGTTGCGCATCCCTGATGCCGCGGGAGATGTCACCGTCGACGCGGATATGCGCACCAACAAGATTCAGTGCAGTACCGCTATAGACGCGCCGACCGACGGGACTGCTCTTCGACGAGCGTCGTGGCTACTCAAGCAATTGAAGAACGCACCCGCCGACATCCTGGTCGAAGCCGTGTTCGCAGACCCAGGCGAAGTGTCGTGCGAGAACTTGGCGACCGTACGAGCGGATACGAAATCGTTGACCGCAGGCCGGACCAGTGAACTGCAGTACTTCACGTTGACGTCACCGACCAAGATGGGCAGCAAGCGCTCCGGATCGGCGGCGAGTTTCATCGGCAGCGTGACCGACGGTCTCGACGCCTTCTATCGGGATGTGGTGCAGCCTTTGAAGCCATGGGTCCCTTCGTCGCCGGAATCGGTCTCTATCGAGAATCCAGGCGACTCGGCTCTGACCTCGCAATGAGTTCGGTCCAGGACTGCAGATGGAGATGTTCGGAGCTAGTTCACGGCTTTCCCCGGAATCCGAGTCGGAGCGAAATACGCTGCGCGCCTTCGATCAATGCGGCCGCCAGCTCGTCCTGACGCGGTTGGGTGAAGTTGGCGAGAAAGCCGCCGAAGCTCAACGCCGCTACGGGCCGCCCTGCGCGGTCGAAGATGCATGCACCGAGGGCTGCGACGCCGGGAGTGACGTCCTCGATGCTGATGGCATACCCACGAGCACGCGTCTCGGCCAACACCTGACGGAGATGTTCTTCGGAGACCGGCTTTCCCGACGGCGTGGCAAGCGGTCCGGTTGCAAGTACGCGTGAGAGGAATGTGTCCTCGAGTTCGGCCAGCAAGGCCAACGGCGCACCGCCGATGAACAACGGTAGCGATCGCCCGACCGACAGTGACATGACACGTACCGGACGGCTGCTCTCGATCAGATCGAGACACACGGCTCGGGCACCGTCCGGCACCACGAGGTAGACGTTCTCGTCGTACCGTGCGGCCAGATCGGACATGACGTGACTGGCCTCGGTCCGAAGGTCGAAGCTGCCGAGCACGCTCGATGCCAACTCGAACACGCGCAAGGTCATCTTGTAGCCACCGGATGCAGTTCGTTCGATCCAGCCGGTGAGCTCGAGAGTGTCGAGGATGCGATACGTCGTGGTGCGGGTGTACCCGCACCGTTCGACGAGTTCCTGAATGGACAGCTCGGGCGATTCACGATCGAACGATTCCAAGATCCTGGTCGCCTTGACCACCGATGCGATGTGGTTTTTCGGGTCGATCTCGAGTTCTGTCGGTACAGGCATGAATTCCCCCCCAGTGTGACCGTTGACACTTCGATGACCTTGTGAGACCGTACTTTCGGATTCCGGACAGAGTATCCGGAATCCGGACAGTCTGCAAGTATTTCGGTGATGGGACCGCCCAACCGGTGGTCGACGCTCATTGAGGAGCCTGATGACGGCCGCTGCAAGTCGCCCCGTCGACGTCGACGGATCAGATGACCCCCGCCCGGAGGTGGAGGTGACCGATGTTTGGCACATTCACCTCGGTGCCGGTACCCGATTCGATCGAGTCGTTCGCGGGTCGATCCGATCGTCCACGAGCGGATCGGGACTGAAGGAGTTCGATTCCTTCGTTCGGCGTTTCGCTCCGTCGTCATACGACGGCGCACGGATACGCGCCGTGATAGCAACCCACTTGGCAGGTGCCTCGCCGATCGCATACCGGGCCGCAGCGACTCCCAATGCGGGAATACTCGTCGGTGCGTCGTACAGGACCACCATCGACGAAGTTCTCGGTGCAGTGTGGGAAGGGTGCCTATCGGCAGTCGTCGTCGACGCCGCCCGTGCGGGCGTCACCGATCCGGTGCATCTGGTGTGCGAGCATCCCACTGCCGATTCGGCCGCTCTCGTCCTCACGCACGGTGTCGCTGCGAGGACGGGATTCGCCACCTCGATGCGCACAGCTATCGATGGCCTTCATCAGGTGGTGTCCGATGTCTGAATCTGCGCCGCCGACTGTGCTCGTCGGCGTCGACAAGGGGACCAGCTCGATCAAGGCCATCGCGGTGGATGCATTCACGGGAATGCTGCTGGCGGAATCCGGGTGTCCTACGCCGTCTGTCCGCACCGGTAGCGACCGTCACGAGGAAGACTGCGACAAGACCTGGGAAACCACTGCCCGAACCATTGCCGATGTCGTGAACCGACTGCCCGCCGATACGCGTTTTCTGGCAGTAGGAGTGACCGGGCATATGGGCGGTCTCTGGGCGCTCGATGATGCTGGGACCCCGGTCGGAAACGCCATTTGTTGGCCGGACGCGCGAGCGGCCGAGGTCCTGAACGATGTGGTCGACCGGGACCTGGATGGAAAGTTGTACTCGATCGGCGGAAACGCGATGATCCCCGGTATGCCTTACCCGCTGCTCGCATGGTTGAAAATGCATGAGCCGCAGCGGTACTCGCGCATCTCGACCGTGTTCATGGCCAAGGACTACGTGAACTATCGACTCACCGGTGTGATCGCCACCGAGGAGTCCGATCTGTCCTTCTGGCCGTGTGACCTGACAGCGCGGTCGACATCCGGTCACATATTCGAGGCGTTCGGTATCCCAGAGGCCGAGGAATTCGTTCCCTCCGTACTGTCCAGCACCTCCGTCATCGGCCATGTCACGCCCGAAGCGTCCGCGATGACCGGACTTCCGGTGGGGACTGCTGTCGGTGCCGGTTGTGGCGACGCGACGGCGAACATGATCGGCATCGGCGCCCAGGGGGACGGCCAAGCCACCACGACGCTTGGCACCAGCTTGATGAACGGCACGTCGAGCGCGCAACCGCTGTTCGATCCTCCCGGAGTGGGCTTCAGCTTCTTGATGCCTGAAGGTCGCTGGCAGCGCCAGATCACCAATTCCGGAGGTGGAACACTCTGCCTGGATTGGGTCGTAGAGACCTTCTGTAGCGATGTTGCGGCCGAGATCAAGTGTGGTGAGAGAACACTCGGAACTACCGTTGCGGACGCTGTCGGACGCACAAAGCCAGGGAACGACGGGTTGATCTTCCACCCCTATCTCAACACGGCCGGAGCGACGGCACCGTTCGTCAACGTGCAGGCGCGGGGGAGCTTCGTCGGATTGGGCATGGACACGACGGTGGACAACATGATTCGTGGGGTACTGGAAGGAACGGCTCTCTCCATCCGTCACTGCTACGAGGCGATGCCGACCGACATCACCGAAATTCGACTCACCGGAGGCGGAGCGCGCAGCGCCGCCTGGTGTCAGATCATCTCCGACGTCTTGCAGAAGCAGATGTTCGTGCCCGATGTCTCCGAGTCGGGTGCACTCGGAGCCGCAATGCTGGGCGGGGTAGCCGTCGAACACTATCGCGACATTGCCCATGCCACAGCGACACTGGTACGGGACGGTGCCGTGTACAGCCCCGACCCGGACACCGCTGCCACCTACGAAGACATGTTTCGTGCCTATCGAGCACTGCTCGGGCCGCTCGAGCCCGTCTGGGCCGCGCAATTCACTTTCGCCCATTCACAACAGGAGACTTCATGATCGTCAGAACCGTTCTGGGAGATATCGATCCGGCGGATCTCGGACAGACCCTGTGTCACGAGCACCTGTTCACCAACCCACCGGCGTGGGCCACCAACGAGGACTCGGACATGGTGTTGCACAACGTGGACAACGCGGTGAGCGAACTCGACGACTTCATGGCGGTGGGCGGCGGTGCATTGATCGAGATGACCACGGCGGACTACGGGCGAAACGCAGAGAAGCTGCTGGCCGCCGCGAGCCGCAGCGATGTTCATGTGGTGTCCGCGTCGGGTTACCAGAAGGGTATCTACTACCCGGATTCCGTCGAGACCGAGAGTGTCGACGAGTTGGCGCAGAGGTTCGTCGAGGACGTCACCGTCGGGATCGACGGAACCACCGCACGTGCCGGTGTCATCAAGTACGGGACCTGCCGGACCGACCATATTCGGGACGACGAGAAGAAGGTCCAAAAAGCAACGGCGCAAGCCCATCTCGCAACCGGTGCGCCGATCTCCACGCACTGTCAGGCAGGAACGCTCGGCACTGTGCAGGTGGCAGGTTTCGAGGGTCACGGCGTCGATCCGAACCGAGTGTTGATCGGGCACGTCGACCGGAATCTCGACTACGACTACATCCGTGCGCTCGCCGGGACCGGGGTATGGCTGGGCTTCGATCACTGGACCAAGCCGAAGTACCCATCGGACGACATTCGAATCTCGTTCGTGGAGAGACTGTTCGACGAGGGATTCACCAAGATCATGGTGTCCGGTGACCTCGGTCGTCCCAGCTATCAGCCGAGCTATGGCGGAACTCCTGGCTTTGCAGGGTTGGCCACGCAGGTGCAGGGGCGGATGGACGACAAACTGATCCACCAACTGTTCGTCGTGAACCCCGCGCAATTCTTCGCTTACGAGCCGGTCGATGTACGATGACGAGCTCGAAATCGATTGTGAGCAAAGGGGTTCTGTTCGACTTCGACGGCACGCTGGTCGACTCGGGTGCTGCGATAGTCGCTGCTTACCGCAGCACGTTCGAGGAGCAGTTGGGGGTGTCGCTGCCCGCCGAGTTGGAGGACCCGCACGTTCTGATGGCCCCGCGTCCGATGGAGGTGTTCGCGACGTGGTCGGATGGTGATCCGGAGGAGCTCGTTGCTGCATACGGCGGTCACTACATCGGTGGGGCGTACAGGCACGTGCGTCCGTACGAAGGAACTCTCGATTTGTTTTCCGAATTGACCACCAGCGGAACGAAATTCGGTATCGTAACCAACAAGTCGCGGCAACGATTGTTACTCGATCTCGAGTGGGTGGGAATCGACCCGGCTTTGCTCAGCTGCATCGTCACTGCCGATGATTCGATCCAACGCAAGCCGGATCCGACCCCGATCCACCTCGGGGTGGAGAGGTCGGGCATCGACCCGACCGGTTCTTGGTACGTCGGTGACGGCCCGCAGGACATTCTCGCCGGGAGAGCCGCCGGCCTGCGCACTGCCGGCGCGAACTACGGCTACTACGGGGCCAACAGGCTTTCCGAATACGCGCCTGATCTCTCGCTGGAGGCTCCTCTCGAAGCCCTTGGCATCCTCGCAATACCTCACCCCCCAACATCTAGTCGGACACAACCGATGAGGTTGTGACAGAACGGAATCCGATATGCGATCTCTGACGATCAATTCGGTTCGGGACATCAACGATCTGATCGACCTCGAGGACATTCGAACCCGCCGCCACAAACTACTGCTCGTTCTGGGGCTCGGCGGAATTGCATTCGAGGCCTTCTATCTCGCGGTCCTCAGCGCCGGTACCAGCCCCATGACCGAACAGCTGGGCCTCAGCGCCAACGAAGTGGGCCTGGTCAGCTCCTACGGGTACATCGCTACACTTATTGCCGCATTGACCTGCGGTTTCCTGGCCGACCGCCTCGGTCGCGTCAAGCTCATGGTTCTGGCCAAGATCGTCGCGGTCGTGGCCTTGATCATCATGGCGACCGCACCGAACTTCTGGATCCTCGTTCTGGGTCGCTGCCTGGCAGGTGCCGCGTACGGTATCGACCTCGGCGTTGCCATGGCGTACCTGGCGGAGTTCCTACCCAAGCTGCGTCGGCACCTGCTCAACTTCTGGCAGGCGCAGTGGTACATCTCCAGTTCGTTCGCTCTGCTCGTCGTACTCGGCCTGTACAACCTCGACCTCGGTCTGGACATCTGGCGCTGGGCGCTCGGTGCAGCGGCTGTGTTCGCGGTCATCGTCACCGTCGGACAGATGCTGTTCATGCCCGAGAGTCCGCGGTGGCTCGCAGAGAAGAACGATCTGGCTCGGTTGAAGAAGTCTCTCGAGCAGGTCTACGAGATCGAACCGATCTTCCCCGCCTCGGGGATACTGGCCGTCGATGCGGACCGTCCGGACACGGCCAAGTGGTCCGACCTGTTCAACTCGACCTATCGCCGTCGCACCATCCTGGCCAACGGCGTCACCGCCATGCAGGCCCTGCAGTATTACGCCGTCGCCTACTACCTTCCGGTGATAGCTCTGACGCTGTTCGGAAAAGGTTTCGGTGAGGCCATATTCGGCTCAGTGGTGTTCAATCTGTTCGGCATCGTGGGTGGTGTGGCGTCCATCTGGGTCGCTCGCAAGCTCGGAGCGCACGGTGCCGCGATGTACGGGTTCTTGGCCGTCGCCGCCATGATCCTGATCCTCGGTGTCTTCTTCGACTCGCTCCCGACGGCACTGATGTTCCTGGTGCCTGCCCTATTCATCTTCTTCCACTCCGCCGGCCCCGGTGTTTCGGGTCTGACGATGGCGGCGATGGCGTACCCCAGCGATCTTCGAGGGCGCGGCGGCCAGATCGCGACGGTGTCACAGAGTTTGGGTGGGATCGTCGGCCTCTACGCCTTCCCGAACATGGTCGAGGCGTACGGACTGTCGACCACCATCACGATCTTCGCCGTCGTTCCTCTCATCGGCGTCGGTGTGTGCAAGGCAATAATGTGGGAGCCGTTCGACGAGGGTGACGCTGTGGCCCTCGAAGCCGAGGCCAAGATCGGCAAGCCACTCGAAGGTCAGTCCGCATGAGCGCGCAGTCGACCGTCAGGTCCTACGAGAAACTGACCGTCAGCTCGCCGGAGGACGTCGAGCGCATCATCGACGAAGGTAGCGTCAAGGGCCGGATGCACTGGATCATCCTGGGTCTCGCTCTGGCGGGGTTGGGCTTCGAGGCCTTCTACACCGGGGCGCTCAGTGGTGGCATGAGTGCTATCACCGAGCAGCTGGGTCTTGGCGGCAACGACGTCGGCACGCTGAGCGCAATCGGTTACAGCGCAAGTGTTCTCGCAGCGCTGACGTGTGCCAAGTTGGGTGACCGCATCGGGCGCGTTCGATTCCTGGTCATTGCGAAGGCACTCGCCGTCGTCGGTGCGCTGACGATGATGTCGGCTCAGTCGTACGGCATGTTGCTCAGTGGCAGGCTCATCGGCGGAATCGCGTACGGTATCGACCTCGGTATCGCTCTCGCGTACCTGGCCGAGCTCCTACCGAAGAACAAGCGAAGTTGGCTGAGCTTCTCGCAAGCCCAGTGGTATACGTCGACCAGCTTGGCCTTGCTCGTGACGCTCGCAGCCTACGAACTCGGCGCGGGCCTCGACGTCTGGCGATGGAGTCTCGGTGTCGCCGGTGCTATCGCGTTCGTACTTCTTCTCGCCCGCATCTGGTTCATGCCGGAGAGTCCGAAATGGCTTGCGGCGCGAGGTGATCTCCCCGGCGCGGCACGGTCACTGACTCGGATCCTCGGCCGTGAGGTGACCGTCGATCGGTCGCGGATGGCCGAAGTCGTTCCGGCTCCGGCGATCAAGGTGAAGTGGTCGGCGTTGTGGGACAAGGAATATCGACAGCGCACCGTCCTGGCGAATATCGTGGGATTCACCGAGGCGTTGCAGTACTTCGCCATCGGTTTCTACCTGCCCATCATCTCGATGGATCTGTTCGGCTCGGGGTTCGCGATGGCAATCACGGGGTCGATCGTGTTCAATCTGTTCGGCATCGTCGGTGGAGTTCTCGCGGTGTACTTCGCTCGCCGCTTCGGCGTTCGGATCAGTTCGGCGTGGGGATTCGCCGGTGTGGCACTGGCGATCTTCGTCCTCGCGACGTGGTCCGACATGCCGATCCTGGCCGGCTTCCTGGTTCCGTCCTTCTTCATCTTCTGTCACGCAGCCGCTCCGGGCACCGCCGGGCTGACCATGGGACCGCTGGCGTACCGAAGTGAACTGCGCGCTCGCGGCTCGCAGTTGGTCACTATCTCACGCAGCGCAGCCGGTGTCGTCGGACTGTTCTGCTTCCCGGTGATGCGCGAAGCCTTCGGTACACCGACAACGCTGCTGATCCTGATGGCTGCACCGTTGGTCGGACTTCTCGCGTGCGTGATCATCAAATGGGAGCCGTTGAGCGACAAGTCGGACCGCGAACTCCACGACATCGGCGTTCGGCAGGCCCACGATCGATCGCTTCTGATCGACACCGAAGATGGAGCCACTGGATGACACGCGTAGCCCTGATCACCGGGGGAGCGCAAGGGCTGGGTCTGGCGACCGCACATCGATTGGGAGAGGACGGCTTCCACGTGGTCGTCGCCGACATCGTCGACGACCGCGCACAGGCAGCCGTCGATCGGTTGACCGCGGACGGGATCGGAGCAACCGCCGCAGCTGTCGATGTCACGGACGACGCCTCGGTGGAGGCCTGCTTCGACGTAGTCGACTCCGTGGCAGGAGGCCTCGACGTCTTGGTCAACAATGCCGGCATCATCTCGCGTTCGAGCGCCGAGGACATCGAATCGGACCGTTGGGAACGCGAGCTGTCGGTCCACCTGGGCGGCGCGATGAGATGCAGTAGAGCGGCGTACCCGCGATTGCTTTCGTCGTCGGCACCGGCGATCGTCAACCTGGCGTCTGTCGGATCGACATTCGGCTTGCCACACCGATTGGCCTACACGACGGCGAAGGCGGGAGTGGTCGGAATGACCCGCACCCTGGCCGCCGAGTGGGGCAAGAAAGGCATCAGGGTCAATGCCGTCGCGCCCGGTTACATGGACACCGGAATGATGCAGTCCGGAATCGCGGGAGGCACCCTCGACCGTGACCGGCTCCTGATGCGAACGCCGTTGATGCGCTTCGGATATCCGGAAGAAGTCGCGTCGGCCATTTCGTTCCTGGTCTCCGAGGACGCGTCGTTCGTCACCGGAGTCCTACTCAAGGTCGACGGCGGCATCACCATCGACGGGACCTTCCATGCCGACGACAGCTACAAGACACAGGACAAGAGCGAGGTTCACTGAATGACTGTCATCAACACCAGCCCCGATCGCGCTACCACGTCGGACGAGTTGCGCGACAAGAGCTTTGCTCTGCGCCGACGCATGATGAACATGGCCGCGGACAAGGGCGAGGGGTACATCGCTCAAGGCCTCGGTATCGCCGACGTCCTAGCCGTCGTCTATTTCCGTCAGCTGCGTTTCGATCCGACCGATCCTGAATGGATCGACCGAGACCGATTCGTACTGTCCACGGGTCACTACTCCGTGGCGTTGTACGCCGTGCTGGCCGAACTCGCCATTCTCTCGGACGGGGAGATCGCAACCTATGGCCTCAACGGTAGCGACCTACCGATGAGCACCTTCGACGAGACACCAGGCGTCGAGATCACCGGTGGATCTCTCGGTCACGGACTCGGCCAAGGCGTCGGGATGGCACTGGGCCTCCGGTTGGACGAGCGCGAATCGAAGGTGATCGTGGAGTTGTCCGACGGTGAACTCCAAGAAGGATCCACGTGGGAAGCGGCCATGTCCGCCGCCAGCTTCGGGTGTAGCAACCTCACCGCGGTGGTCGATTGCAACGGTATCCAGGCAGACGGTCCCATGGTGCTGGACATGGAACCGATCGCCGACAAATGGTCGTCCTTCGGTTGGGCCGTAGCCGAGGTGAACGGCAACGATGTCGACGCATTGTGTGCCGCCTTCGATCAGCTGGACCACGTGACGGACAAACCCAAAGTGATCATCGCTCGCACCACACCCGGTCACGGAGTGCCGACGCTCGTCGCTCGCGAACGAGCCCATTTCGTGCGCGTCGAACCGGGTGAATGGGCCTCGCTCATCGAAGAATTGGAGAACAATCGTGTCTGATCTACTGAACCGAGCCGGCGGTATGGGCGAGATCGCCGACGTCCAAGGGCCGTACGAAACAGCGCCGTTCGGCAACGAATTGGTCGAACTGGCCAAGACCGATTCGTCGATCGTCGGCCTCAGCGCGGACATGTCCAAGTACTCCGACATCGTGCCGTTCATGAACGCCTACCCGGAGCGATACTTCAACGCTGGAGTCGCCGAACAGAGTGCCGTCATGATGGCAGCCGGATTGGCAAAGGTGGGCAAGACTGCATTCTGCGCCACCTACGCCGCATTCCTGTCACGACGAGCGCTGGACTTCATCGCGATCGCCTGCGCGCACAGCAAGGCGAACGTCAAGATCATCGCCGGCTCGCCAGGGCTGGTCAATCCGTACGGCGCCACCCATCAGTCGTTGGAGGATCTCGTGGTGATGCGCAGCGTTCCGGATCTGACGGTCATCGACCCGTGCGATGCCGTCGAACTCAGGCACGCGGTGCGTGCTGCGGCGGCGACACCGGGAACGTTCTACATCCGCAACCTGCGCGGCAAGGTACCCGTCGTGTTCGACGAGAACGACTTCGAATTCGTCGTCGGCACGGCACGGCTGGTCCGTGAAGGGAGCGATGTCGCTGTCATCAGCACGGGATTCATGACCGAACGCGCGATGAAGGCGGCGGATACCGCTCGCGATCTGGGTGTCTCGGCCGCGGTCCTGCATGTACCGACCATCAAGCCACTGGACGAGCAGGCGATCATCGACGTCGCGTCGTCGGTCGGGCGCGTCGTCGTCGTGGAGAACGGCTTGCGCTCAGGCGGATTGGGCACAGCGGTCACGGAGCTTGTGCACGATCACGGGATCGCGGTTCCGGTCACCAGAATCGGACTGCACGACCGCTTCCATCCCTGCGGATCTCAGTCGTACAACGAAACGATGTTCGGCCTGGACCAGGGTGCTGTCACCGATGCCGTGGTGACGGGAAATTGGGCGTTTCGATGACGGCCGACTATCGCCGGTTCGGGGCACCCCGTCAGTACATCCAGGGGCCGGGGGTGATCAAGCGCCTCGCCGAATTCACCGTCCCTCATGGCCGTCGTCCACTGCTCGTGGTGGACGAGTTCGTCCTGGACAAGCTGGGATCGGTTCTGACGGACTCGTTCGAGGCGGCTGGAGTCGACTTCGCGGTCCTGCCGTGCTCGGGTGATGTGACTCGCACGAACATTGCCGAGCATGTCTCCTCGGTCAGCGATCGGTGTCGCGACGTCGTCGTCGGCGTCGGCGGCGGAAAGGCACTCGACCTTGCCAAGGGTGTGGCCATCGATCTCGATGCCGCGATGATCACCTGCCCGACCATCGCATCCAACGACGGCCCCACAGCACGAGTCCTGGCCATCTACAACGACGACCACGTGTTGTGCGAGGTCGGCCATCTGGACTTCAACCCGAGCTGTGTAGTCGTCGACACCGAATTGATCTCGCAGGCGCCGGTCGAGTTCTTGATCTCCGGTATCGGCGATGCGCTGGCCAAGAAGTTCGAAGCCGCGGGATGCAGTCTCGGCACGGGAACGACGATGCAGGGGACCCGTCCGCTCGACATCGGCGGCATCGTCGCAAACGGATGTTTCGATGTCTTGACTCGGCATTCGGTCGAGGCTGTGAAGGCAGTCGAGAACGGTGAACTGAACTCGGCCGTCGAAGCCGTCGTGGAGGCCGTCGTGCTGATGTCCGGGATCGGGTACGAGAACGGCGGACTCTCGATTGCACACTGCATGACCCGGGGACTGATGGCCGGACGCGGGACACGATCGGCGCTGCACGGCTACCACGTCGCCTACGGCTTGATCGTTCAGCTCGTGCTCGAATCTCATCGGGCGGAGACCGTGGTCGAGATTGCGGATATTCTTCGTGCGCTGCGGCTTCCGAGGTCACTGTCGGATATGGGAATGCACGATGCCACGGCCGAGGAGATTCGCGCACTCGCTGTTGCAGCGCTCGCCGCACCTCATGTTCACAACACAGCAGCCATTGTTACCGAGAAAACTCTGATCGATGCCATCGATCAGGTCGAGTCGATGAACCTCGGTGAATGAGCAGCAGTGACCTTCGATCGAAGAATCTGTCCGATCGCGATTGAAGATGACGAATTCTGGGCAAGCGGAAAGCATGACAGACAATGCCAAGGTCACAGTCGAACGCACCATCGAAGCACCCGTCGACGCAGTATTCGACGTCCTGTCCAATCCCGAGCGGCATCAGGCGCTCGACGGATCGGGCTTCGTGCGCAGCGTGGACCACGCCGACCGGATTCAGAAGGTCGGCGAGAAGTTCACGATGAACATGCAGGGTGACCACATGGGCGGGGAGTACCAGACAGACAACCACGTGTCCGGCTACATCAAGGACAAGCTGGTCGCATGGAAGACGGCACCCGCCGGCAACGAGCCCCCCGGCTGGGAGTGGCTGTGGGAGCTGGAATCTCAGGGCCCCAACGAGACGCTGGTGCGCCACACTTACGACTGGTCCAAGGTCACGGACAAGAAGTTGCTGCAGCAGATCAAGTTCCCGCTGGTGACCGAAGATCAGCTGAACGACACGCTCGCTCGACTGGCAGTCGAAGCGACGTCCTGAGTTCAGGCCGCAGGTCTCAGGTCAACCGAAGAACGCTGAGCCGTCGAGACTTCCGATCGGCATCCAGCGTCGGAGAACGTCCCTCGATGTAGTCGCGGCCGACAGATCGATTCCGCGGACGGCCAACGCCGATGTCGGCATCTGGTCGACAATCAGACTGATGGCGTAGGTAGCGGCCGTCACGTGGAGGCAAGGGTCGATTCTGCCGGAGCAAGTGCACGACGCTTCGGTGCTGTCCGGGACCGGCGACAGCTTGCTCGCCACGAGTTCGGCGTGGACTTCGTCGGGGAGGTCACCGCTGGTTGCACCGCCGCGCGTGTGGCGGGCGAGGATGCGCAGCACCGACTTCCGTTCGGCCGCCGAATATCGGGGGAGTGCAAGCACGGCCGTCTCGCTCCTCTTACCCGCGGACACGACGCAGCGAAACTCGCCGATGTTGTTGTGGTCCAGGGACACTGCATCGTTGCGCACCAGGCTTCGTGCCCGCGGGAGCATCGGGTTCGGCCGGATGACAGTGATGGGTTCGACTCGACGGACCCAGTCTTTGCCCCACGGCGTCGAGCCGAAAGCCGCAGGCTGCGGTGTTGTGGCCATCAGCGCGCCACCGCCCGCAACGACAGCGTTTCTCGCAATGTCGAGTCGTCGAGCGCCGCCAGAGCCAACTCGTTGTTGCTCTCGGTCAGACCAGCGATCGCCTTCTTGCGGGTGTGGAGTGATGCTATGTGTTCCTCCAGTGTTCCTTCCGTCGTCAGTGCCATGACCGTCACCCGAGACTTCTGTCCGATTCGGTGAACCCGGTCGGTAGCTTGCGCTTCGACCGCGGGGTTCCACCATCGGTCGTAGTGGATCACCGTGCTGGCGCGGGTGAGATTGAGGCCGTACCCCGCCGCCCTCAGGCTGAGAACCATGACAGGGGATCGGTCGCTGTTCTGGAATTCGTCGATCATCTTGTCGCGCTTGTCCACGTCGAGCCCGCCGTGAAAGAACGGAATCGGGGCACCGGTGAGGCTTTCGAGATGCTCCGCCAAGATCTCGCCGGTCCGACGGTACTGAGTGAACACGAGCGCAGCCTGCGAGGATTCGGCAAGTTCTTCGATGATTTCGGTGAGCCTGTCGAGTTTGCCGGAGCGATCGGCCAATCGGGACAAGTCGCCGTTGACGAGCCCCGGATGGTTGCAGATCAGTTTGAGCGAGGTCAGTAGCGCCAACACCGCAGTCCCTCGTGCGCGCTTCGATCCGAAGCCGGTATCGAATGCTTCCTCGACGGCCGAGTTGTACAGTGACGCTTGCTCGTTCGAGATCGGACAGAGAACGTCGATGTGGTGCTTCGGCGGCAGATCCGTCGCAACCTCGGCCTTGGTCCGGCGGAGGACGACCGGCGCGATCGCGCTCGACAATTGTGCGAGTGCGGCCGCCGAACCTCCCTGCTCGATGGGTGCCGAGAATCGTCGGGTGAACCGAGCCCGGGTTCCGAGCAGTCCGGGATTGGTGAGATCGATCAGTGCCCAGAGTTCGTCCATGCGGTTTTCGACGGGAGTGCCGGTCAGGGCTATCCGCGTGGTGGACTTCAGCCGACGCGCTGCGCGAGCAATCTTGGTCCGCGAGTTCTTCATCACGTGCGCCTCATCGAAGAACACAGTGCTCCAGGATATTTCGCTCAATCGATCTGTGTCGGTGCGCAGGGTGGGGTATCCGGTGACTGTCACCGAACCCGCGTCGGCGCATTGCTCGAGGCTGCGGGACGGTCCGCGGTACACGTTGACGACCAATTCCCCGTCGGAGAAGTTCTCGATCTCACGGCGCCAGTTGCTGATCAGCGACGTCGGGCAGACGACCAGATAGCTGCCCTCGCCTCGCCGCGCTCCGACGATCATGTGCGAAATGGCCTGGAGCGTCTTGCCCAGCCCCATCTCGTCGGCGAGGATTCCGCCGCCGCCGGTCTCTTGAACCGTCGGCACCCAGGACGCACCGTGCAGTTGATAGGGCCTCGGAGTGAAGGTCGACGCACTCTCGGTCAGATCGTCTTGCATGCGCAGGCTGGCGCGGAGCGCGTCAGCGGCACCATGTGCAGTCAGCACGCTGGAGCCGCCGGCATTGGGAACTGCATGTGCGGCAGGCGGGAGTGCGTCGACGAGCGCTGGAGGAACCAGACGCAGGTCAGGATTGTCCTCGATGTGGTCCAAGATCGACAACCATCCCCGTGCCGAAGGATCTCCCGTGGAGCCGGCGGCGGATAGGAGCTCGCTACCGTTCGCGGCTACGAGTTGCGCTTCCACGGTGCACACGGCAACGGTTCCATTCGCGCCGGGAAGCGCGAGCTCGATGGGAGTGACCCGTCCTCGAAGCGACGCCTGCGGAGTGCTGTGCCAGACGGCGAAACAATGACGGTGCGGCAAATAGGTGACGTGCGGGGCTGGGTCTGTGTAGGCGGTCGAACGCATGCACCCTCCGGCGAAATTCGCTGCCTCGGCAGGGTCCGAAGCTGCCAACACCGTACGCCGTCCGGTGGCATTGTGCCGCATCCGGAATCAGCTTGACTTTTCCGAAAAATACTGTCCTACAGGGTCATCGGGAATGATCTACGTGATGGACCGGATCAGGATTGCTCGCGAGAACACCACCACGTCGTGCGGCCGCCCACCGTTCCGCGAGCCATCGGCGCACCACATCGAGGGCACGCCGCGTCCGCTTTTCGGAACGGAATGATCTCCCCGGTGTGCACACCACCCTTCTTCATCGCTGATCTGATCGCGCGGCGCAGAACCACACGCAGTTCGTCGAGTTCCTCCGTCGTGAGCGACTTGGCGCGCCTGGACGGGGATTGCTCGCTCTGCCAGAGCACCTCGTCCGCTAAAAGATTGCCGACTCCCGCTATTGCCGCTTGGTCGAGCAGTCGTGCTTTGAGAGGCGCACCGCTGGAACCGATTCGGTCACGGAAGTCGTCACGTGTGATCTCCGCGGCATCCGGTCCGAGAGCGCCGATGTCGGGTTCGAGTCGAACCCGGCCGAGACGGCGCTTGTCGAAGAGTCGAAGCTGCCCACCGTCGTCGAAGGTCATCGAGAAGCGCGTCCACTCGGGTTTGTCGGTCGGGCGCTCACCGACGTGGGGATCGCCTCCTCCGTACCGCGACGTCCGCTCACCGTCGGGAGCGGTGACGATGACACGCCCGCCCATACCCAGGTGGATGCCCAGGGCCGGGCCACTCGCGCCGTCGGCCGTGACGGTCTCGCACCACATCGCCTTGCCCTGTCGACGCGCCTCGGTGAGTTTCCCGCCCGTCAATGCACGGGCAATATCGCCTGGCACGTGCGGTCGGCATTCGAACGAGTCGGTGTCATCGATGTCGACGATGACGCGATCGAGGGCTTTTTCGACGACCTGTCGGGCGTTTTCCACTTCGGGTAGTTCAGGCATGGATCCGGGGTACCCAATTCGTAAGCAGTATGCGCAGCCGGCCGATCCGAGTGGGTCAGTCCCAGTAGGGCGGCTCGATGTCGGGGTGGTCGGTGACGGTATCGATGGCCGCTTCGGCCAGAACGCGGTCGACGGCCTCGGCGCTGCCTGCGACCGTGGCGAAGTGAGGGTCGACGTCATTGGTGACGCACCACGCACGATCGGCAGGCCAGATGAACGCGGGATCTGGTGAGTCGCCATACGGCCAGAGAAGTGGATCGTCGCTGCTCCAACTTTCGTAGTCCGCGAGTGAACCTCGAAAAAGAAAGTAGTCACGATTCGGGACCTCGAACTTCGGCGGTGAGGCGATGTCGATCGAACTCCACCCGTCCCACAGAGCGAAGTAGCACTCGTCCGGCGTGGTCGTGTAGCGAGACAGGACGTCGAGTGCCACGCCGACCTGCGCCAGTTCGCTGATCTTCTGCTCGAATTCGACGTCGCCGGTAGATTGTCCCGGAAAGTCGGGATCGGGTATGAACAACACCCGCGCGTACTTCTCGAACCCGATCGGACCCCGACCCGCCAAGTGGTACCAGGGAAGACTCTGATCGAGCAGCCACTGACCGGCCGACGCGTCTTCACACAATTCGAAGCTCACGTCGTTGTTGTGACGGATCGAGATATATCTCGAGCGACAAGATGTGCCGTCATCGGTTGTCCGACTTGTCCGCCGTATCGAGCGGTCCCAATTCCGTGTCGAGCACTTTCTGCACGACGCGCATCGCCGCCAGTGCGGCCGGCGCTCCGCAGTAGCCCGCTGTGTGAATGACGCTCTCGGTGATTTCCGTTCGGGTGAGGCCGTTGCGAAGTGCTCCGCGCACGTGACCTGCAAGTTCCTCGTGCGCTCGCAGCGCGATGAGGATTCCGAGATTGAGGAGACTGCGGCTGCGGTGATCGAGTCCGGGACGCGTCCACACACCACCCCATACGGTGTCGGTGACGAAATCCTGAAGTGCGGCGGAGTCGGTGTCCTCGGCAGCGGCGAATGCCCGTTCGACGAATTCTTCACCCATCACGTCCTGTCGAACGGCCAGTCCATCCCGGAAGCGCGGGCCCCTGTCCTCTGTGGTGAACTCGTCGTCGATCATGGTGCTGCCTTTCGTCTGCCGTGGTGTCGTCAGATCATGTCAGGCGTCGATCGATGAGGTCTCGATTCGGTCGAACCCCCTGTCCGGGCACCGCCGACATTGCCGAACCGGTCGAATCTGTGGCCCTGTACGCCCTCGATGCCGATGCAGCCGAGTGCCTGCGGGATCCCTTGGGTCGGGCTGTCGAGTGATAGACGAAACCCGGTTCACATTCCGGCGGCGGCCGGGGGTTCGATCAGCATTCTCTTGATGACCTTGCCGGTCGCCGTGCGGGGGAGTTCGTCGAGGAAGGTGATGTCCCGGGGAACGCAGAAGCGGCTCAGCCGGTTTCGAATGTAGGCGCGCACCATGTCCGCATCGAGACCAGCGGCACCGCGGCCGACGACGAACGCAGCAAGACGTTGTCCGTACTCGCTGTCGGGCACACCGACAACGGCGACCTCGCCGACCTGAGGGAGATTGGCGATTGCATCCTCGACCGGTCCAGGAAATACGTTCTCGCCACCGGAAATGATCATCTCGTCGTCCCTGCCGCACACGAACAACCGCCCGTTGCAGTCGATGTACCCGAGATCTCCGGTGTCCATCAACGCGGCTCCACGTGCCGACGCGGTGGGCGGAGGTTCGGCGTTGGTGTAGCCGTCGAACAGCATGTCGTTACCGACGAAAATGCGGCCGAGAGTTCCCACCGGCACGGGGGTGCCCTCGGCATCGAGCACCGCGATGGTCGTGCCGAGCGGCGGACGTCCTGCGGTGCCAGGTGACGCGCGCAGGTCGTCGGGGGTGGCGATCGTGGCCCACGAGACCTCGGTGGAACCGTAGAAGTTGTAGAGAATGTCGCCGAACACGTTCATGAAGCGGCTGACCGTCGACCCGGTCAGGGCGGAACCGCTGCAGGCGACGACGCGCAGACTGGAGGTGTCGTAACGGGATCGCACCGCCTCGGGCAGATCGAGGATTCGCTGCAGCATGATAGGTACCGCGATCAACGAGGTGCATCGATTCTCTTCGATCGCGCGCAGGCAGTCTTCTGCATCGAATCGATCCTGGAGCACCACGGTGGCTCGCAAGGAAGTGCTGATCTGCAAGGCTGCGAGCCCCCAGCTGTGAAACATGGGTGCTGCTATGAGCATCCGCTCGTTCGTCTTGAGAGGCATCCGAGACAACATCGCCGCGATGGTGCCGAAGCCCCTCGGGGTGGGACGGAGTGCGCCCTTCGGCGACCCGCTGGTCCCTGAGGTCAACACGACGACCGACCCGGGGCGATCCGGCCGTACGAATGTGGCAGACGGGGGTGCTACGAAGTGCTCGAGGGTGCGTCGACGCGGAATGGCGGTATGAGACGAGAGACTGACTCGGGTGACGTCGTCCGGCAGGTATCGAACCATCGAGTCGAATTCGTCGTCGACGAACAGCATTCGGAGCTGGTGGCGAGCGGCAATCGTCTCGATCTGACGCGCCGCGAGGCCGGTGTTGAGAAGCACGACCTCGACTCCGAGCATGCCGCATGCGACAGTGCATTCGATCATGGCCGAGTGGTTACGGGCCAGAATTCCGACCGTGCTCCCGGGACGAATCCCTGATGCATCGAGACCTGCTGCGATGCGGTGTGACCGGTGGTGGATCTCCGCGAACGTACGGGTTCCTCGGTCGTCGACAACGGCAATCTCGTCCGGCGACTTCGCCGTAGCGGCCGCGAATCCGCCTCCCAAGGTGAAGCCCCACTTCGCCAGCGAGTTCAACTGCCGGTACGCGCGGTCGGGACGTGCGGCACGGACGACGCCTGTTCCCACCATCGTCTTCAGGATCGCCAATTGCAGCGACCGGGAGTCGCCGCTGTTCGCGACAACGGAGTCAGCCGTGCCGGAAAGAGAATTCCCCAGTCTGCGAAGACCGCCCATGACCCAGTCGACGACCGCGCGGTTGTGTTCGGGCTGGGGTGCATAGGCTCCGCCGAGACCCGCCCTGAACACGGTCACATCGATCTTCGTCTCGCCGGCCGAGCGTCTGGAGAGGGTGAATCTGATGAAGCCACCGGATTCGGTGTGCTCGATGGTGATGATCGGTTGATTACGCCGGTTCACGACGAGCTCGATGTTGTGCTCGACACCGCCGACGCCGCATCGATACCCGGTGGCGGTGTCACGCAGCGTGCAGTATTCGAGACCGGGGAAATAGCGTGGGAACAACTCGACCGCGCTCAAGACCTCGCACACCTGCTCCATGTCGTGTGCGAACACGACCTTGCAGTCGATGACGTCCGAAACCATGCCCAACCCCCGTACCCGCCGAGACAGACGGAAACGCCGCCTCGGCACCGACCAGGGGATGGCGGCGCACCTGTGGAACGGGTCATCTGCCTGGATGAAATCGCCATGATATTGCCCACGCTTGTTTCTCGGGCGGGATCGGCCGAACTTTTTGGCGACGTCGGGCGGAAATTCCGAGCTCGACTCCGCGCGGATCGTGGACGAACCGTGTCACCGGCTTCGTGTTTTATGACCGAGGTCAACGGTCGAGGGGACTCCAGATCTCGTGGAATGGAACCGGACGCTGCAGAATGCGTTCTGCCGCACGGTGTCCGGACTTCATTGCAGCGGTGACCGTTGCCGGATCGTCGGTCCACGTGGCCTCACCCGCAAGGTGCAGTACGCCTCCGATCGGCGTGGCGAGATCGTCGTGATCGCGGCAGTGGGAGCCAACCGTCATGTACGAATACGAACCGTACGAGAACGGATCGTCTTGCCATCGAGTGACGTGGACGCCGTCCGGTGCAACGACGCGGTCGCCGTACACGCCACGCAGCGACTCCAGGACCGACTCCGCGATGCGTTCGTCCGACCAGTGTCGGGTCTCCTGCGCGCACGGGCCTGCCGCGAACGTCAGCAGTGTGGGACGCCCGTCGAGGGTCACGTCGTACCACGAGTGCCACCATCGCCCGGCCTCACCCTGCTGGCGTATCGCGTAGACGTTCTCGTCCCAGAACTTGATCGGAAACCGGAGGAACACCTTCTCGAAGGCATTCATCGAGAGTCGGTCCAGCGCACCCGAAACAGGCTCCGGCAACGAAGGTTCGACGGTGAAATCCGATGATTTCAGCACTCCGATCGGCACCGTCACCACGGCGCGATCGGCCGAGAACGAGCCCGCCGCGGTGGTCACGACGACTCCGTCGTCGCCCCAATGGACCCGGGTGACCACATGCCCCAGTCGAACGTCCAGTCCCTCGGTGAGACGGAGGGCGAGCTCGTCGTAACCGTCGGGAAAGACGACTTCGTCTCCGTCGATCGCGTCATCGTCCAATCCGTGTGCGTCGAGATCTTCCTGCCCTACCCCCAACTGTTCCTCCGCCCGGTGGCCGAGGAATTCTCGTACTCGGTCCAGGCGGTCGCTGTCCCAGTCCAATCGACCCAGAGTCGCGTCGACCGCATCGCCGAAGGACGTCCGTGGAGACGAGTCGGCAATGGTCCTGGCGAATCCTTCGTCGAAGTCGTGAACGTCGGCGGAGAACCGTGCGGCGGCGGCGTCGCTCAATCGGGCCCCGGTCGGGGAGTAGTACGCAATGGGTCGGCCGTCGGGTTGGTAACTGCCCACCGTGAACTCGGCTGTGCGGATACCGAAGGCGTGGACCGCGTCGGCGAGAGGATTGTTGTCGATCCCATGGATCCAGGACGCACCGACGTCGAGGGTGCTGCCACCGGCGCGCACAGTCCAGACGCGGCCGCCGACTCGGTCGCGAGCTTCGAGAACCACGACTCGCCGACCCGCGTCATGCAGAATTCTGGCAGTGGTGGCACCGGAGATCCCTGCTCCCACCACGATTGTGTCGAAATGGGTCATCGTTGTGCTCCGATCGCCTGTTGGGGGTTCTCAGTTTCCTCGACCGGAGTTTCCTCGACCGGAGTTGCCGTTGCCCGCGTTGCCGTTGCCGCGGTCTGCGGGACCGGAGTTGCCGTTCCCCTTGCCTCCGCTTCCTGGACCCGAGTTGCCGTTCCCGCTGCCGGGATTCCCGTTTTCCGGTGGTGGCGCAGGCGCAGCCGGCTCGATCACCACCGGGGCCGAGGACGGTGCGGACGCAGTGTCAGGGGGGTTCGAGAACGCCGGGACGGCAGGCTGCGGTTGCGGTGCGGGGGTGGTGGGCGCGACGGTCGCCGACTCCACGATTGTCGGCGTCGCTGGAGCCGTGGGCATCTGGACGTCCCCGCCCCCCGCGTCGGTCGCCAACCAGACGATCCCCGCTCCGACTGCGAGGAACAAGGCGGCGGCGACCGGAAGGATCCAGCGTCGGTGCTGCGAATCCTGTGACGCAGATGGTGAAACACGTCCGTCGGTGACACCGTTGGTCGTGTGGACGGGTAAGACGGTTGTGAGGGGAAGGGGATCGGAACGTCGGACGAGCCCGCGCAGTCGGTGCGCAACCGCGGCTGCGTCCGGTCGATTCTCCGGGTGCCTCGAGGTCATGGCCGTCAACAGCGAATGCCACTCCGGCCCGAGTCCCTCGGGCACAGCAGGATCGCGGTGCAGTCGCGCCACGGCCGCCGCGACCGCGCTGCCCTCGAATACCATTGTGCCGGTAAGGCATTCGATGAGGACCAGGCCCAACGTGTAGATGTCGGTCGGTGGGCCGGCGGCAGTCCCGGTGGCCTGCTCCGGACTGAGATAGTGCGCCGTGCCCACGGTGGTTCCGTGTTCGGTGAGTCGTTCGGCGTCGACGATGCGGGCGATGCCGAAATCGGCAAGTTTGGCGCACTGGCCCCCGCCGACGTGGGGGTTCTGCGCGATCAGGATATTGGCCGGTTTTATGTCGCGGTGCACCACACCTCGGTCGTGAATGTAGGCGAGGGCCTCGGCCAACTCGAATCCGATGCGCGCCACGTCTCTGCCCTGCATCCGTCGGCCCTGACGGTGAGCATTCAGCGTCGGTCCGTCGATCAGCTCCATCACCAGGTACGGCACCGGTACTCCGGTGGCATCCGGTGCAGACCCGGCGTCGTACAACGTCACCAGGCCCGGGTGCGACAGTGACGCCAGGGTCCGGATCTCCGCATCGATTCGCTCGGTAGTGTCCGCCGGTTCGCCGTGTCGGAAGATCTTCACGGCCACCGACCTGCCGAGAACCTGATCCTCGGCGTGTACTACGTCGGCCATTGCGCCGCGCCCCAGAACCGAGCCCAGTCGATATCGGCTCGCGAAGAGGTGATCGTCGGTCGAACGAGGGCCAGGATCCGCTCCCACCATGATTCACCACCGTTCGTCGACTCCTCCGAGCACCTTAATCGTCATGGAACCGAGGTTCGGATCGCAGTCCTGTGTCGACGTCGTGTCCCGGTCGGGCATGATGATCCACCGGGTGGGGGCAGATCGAGCATCGAGGAAGGTTCGCCCATGCATTCCCGTTGGACGAATGCGCAGATCTCGCCGATGTCGGTCGACATCGCGTCGGCCTACCAGCCGGTCGTCTCTCTCGACGACCGTGCAGTGGTGGGGTTCGAGGCTCTCGTGCGGACCAGCGGCGACGGTCCGTCGATCACACCACCGGAACTCCTGAGTGCGGCACGAGAGCAGGGGATGACCGCCGAGTTCGATTGGCGGTGCCGAGTGAGCGCGCTGCAGGGTGCCATCGACGCCGGCTACCCCAGCGGACTTGCGTTGTTCGTCAATGCCGAACCCACAGCACTCGATACTCCGCCTCCCCGGGATTACGTCCCGATGATCGCCGAAGCGTCACGGCTGTCGATCATCGTCGAAATCACCGAACGAGACCTGATGGGCGATCCGGCAGGCCTGTTGAGGGCGGCCGAGCACGCGCGAAACATGGGTTGGCGCGTAGCCATAGACGACGTGGGTGCCGATTCGTCCAGCCTGGCGTTGATCCCGCTGCTTCGACCCGACGTGATCAAGCTCGATATGACTCTCGTGCAGGGCCGTTCGACGGCCGAGACCGCCGCCATCGTCGCTGCCGTCGCCGCCGAGGCAGAACGAACCGGTGCGCTCGTGCTCGCGGAGGGAATCGAAACCGATCGACACGAGAGGTACGCGCGCGACATGGGAGCCCTTCTGGGGCAGGGATACCTGTACGGCGCACCGGGATCCCTACCCGACTTCGGCGTGGTGGTCGAGCCCGTTCGTGTGCTCGATCCGAGCGCTGCCGTCACCGTGCGCGCTCCGGTGGCCGTGACGCCCTACGGCCTGACTCATCCGCTCGGTTCCCCCAGGCGTGCCGACGCGAATTTGCTCGACGCAATCGAGAAGAGTCTGCTGCTCAGTGCCTACGGCACCGGGCCGTCCACCATCGTGTTGGCTACTCACAGCACCTCGACCGGTCTGACCCCGGCCCGTGCAGCGATCTACGACGACCTGGCGGCACGCGCCGCTCTTATGGTCGTGTTCGACTCACATCCCGCGCCGGCCGGGCAGAACTTCCGGATGGTGGTCGTCGGCGTGGACGAGCCGTTGGCGATGGAACGATCGATCGTGATCGTGGCGCCGATGTCGAGCGTGGCGCTGATCGCGGTCGAGCGGGGCACCGGAGACGACGGCACACCGTTGTACGACTACCGCCTCACCTACGACCGCCACGTGGTACTCGATGCAGCCACCGTTCTGTTGCGACGGATATCCCATCGGTCCGCATGTTGAGCGGGTCGACTCGGTCAAGATAACGTAAATCCTTGCTCGAAAAATAGTAAACAGTTGCTCGAGCCCTTCATCGATACCGTCGTCATCTGTACGGCGACCGCACTGACCATCGTGATCGCCAATACCGTCTCCTGGCAGGACCAGCGGGCGATCGTCGCCGAGACCGGTGAATTACCGGCAGGCGGCGTGACGCTGACCTCGGACGCCTTCGAGACCGTGCTGCCCTGGTTCCCCTACGTCCTGACGCTCGCGGTCGCTCTGTTCGCGCTCTCGACCGCTATCACCTGGGCGTACTACGGACTGCAGGCCTGGACGTCGCTGTTCGGGCGCAGCCGTCTCTCGCGCAGCTTCTTCAACATCATGTTCTGCGTCTTCACCGTCATCGGAACCGTGCTTTCGCTCGGCTCGGTACTCGACTTCGCCGATGCCACCCTGTTCCTGCTGGCCCTGGTCAACATCACCGGTCTGTACCTGCTGTTGCCGGTGGTGAAGCGTGAACTGTCCGAGTACATGGCAATGCGCCGGGGTGAGAAGGAGAAGGTAGACGCCGAGGTCTGACAAACGGTGGATCTTCGACACGAAGGGTCGTCGTCGACCCACCGAATGTGCTTGGCTCATCCCTGACGGAGGGGGATGAATGAAGATCGACTTCAAGAAGACGCTCGACTCGTACTCCGCGCGGCACAACGTCTTTCGCAGTCTCGTTGTGCCGCCGCTGAGGTATCTGATGATCGACGGGCACGGAGACCCGAACATCGCGCCCGAGTATGCGGACGCCCTCGCCGCTCTCTACCCCGTGGCGTACGCGCTGAAGTTCGCCAGCAAGAGCCTCGACCGCGACTACGTCGTCCCGCCACTCGAGGCTCTGTGGTGGGCCGAGAACATGGCGTCGTTCACCACAGACCGCAACAAGGCCGAGTGGAACTGGACCGTCATGATCATGGTGCCCGACTGGATCGATCGAACGATGTTCGAGGCGGCAGTGGCGTCCGCCGGTGCGAAGGGCACGTCCGAGGCGTCGACCGAAGTTCGGTTGGAGACCCTGGACGAGGGACTCTGCGTGCAGACACTGCATATCGGGTCCTACGACGATGAGACGCCGGTGCTGGCCGAACTTCACGATCGGTACATCCCCGATGCCGGACTGACGATGACCGGCAGGCACCACGAGATCTACCTGAGCGACCCGCGCCGGGTCGAGCCCGCGAAGCTTCGCACCGTTCTCCGCCAACCGGTTGTGCGTTCAGCGGGGTAGTCGACGCTCTGAGACGATGACCGGCATGACCAATGCGGTGCGTCCGGCGTCGTTCACCGCCGGCACCCTCGCTCTGCTCGGGGCGCTCTACTTCGCACAGGGCCTGCCGTTCGGCTTCTTCACCCAGGCACTTCCTGTGGTGCTACGCGAGTCGGGCTTCTCGCTGGTGAAGATCAGTGCCACCGGTGTGCTGTTTCTGCCCTGGGCGCTGAAATTTCTTTGGGCGCCGTACGTCGATCGCTACGGATCCAGACGACGGTGGCTGCTGTCGCTGCAGTGTTCGGCTGCGGTGGTGGCTCTGGCGTTGTCGTTCCTCGACCTGTCGTCGACGTTGCGGTGGTTGTTCGTCGGCATCTTCGTCATGAACGCTCTCTCGGCTACGCAGGACATCGCGACCGACGGCATTGCGGTCAGAACGCTGACCTCGGCGCAGCGTGGGCTGGGCAACGGACTCCAAGTCGGCGCCTACCGGATCGGAATGGTGTGTGGCTGTGGACTGCTGTTGTGGCTGTTCACGTTTGCGGGGTGGCGGGTCCTGTTCGTCACGATGGCACTGCTCATCCTGCTGACGACGATTCCGGTGTGGTGGATGCGGAGACAACTGGACGCCGCAGATGCCGAGTCCGATCGACCGGCCGAGCCGGAAACTCCGGCACGACTTGCCGTTGCCTGGTGGTCCCGACTGCGTAGGCCCGGCATGGTCGCGTTCATCCTGCTGATCATCGGCTTCAAGTTCGGTAACTCGATGGGCTCGGCACTGGTGGGGCCGTTCCTGTCGGACAGTGGACTTTCCCTGCCACAGATTGCACTGGTCGAAGGTGGCCTGTCGTCCGTGGCTGCTCTCGGGGGCGCTGCGCTCGGTGCATGGTTGACGTTTCGACACGGGCGTCGCCGAGCATTGCTCGTGGGCGGAGTGAGCCAGACACTGAGCCTCGCGCTGTATGTCGTTGCGTCTCTGGGCGTCGGCGGCTTTCCGCTTCTGGTCACCGCCAACATCACCGAACACGTGCTCGGTGGTGCGGCCACCGTGGCGGTGTTCGCGCTGATGATGGACGCGTCCGAGAAGCGCTTCGCAGGAAGCGATTACACACTGATGGCGTGCGCGATCGTCTTTGCGCAGGGCGCGGCCGGGATTGCCGCAGGTGTGGTCGGAGACCTGTTCGGATACACGGCGATGTTCGGTTCCGCACTGGCTCTGTCCGGAATCGGCTGCGCAGTACTGCTCGTCGCCCTCGATCGAGGGTGGGGGCCCGAAGGTCTCCGACAGGTGATCCCGCCGAAGAAAGTCGTCGGGTAGCGGCGGAAGCTGTACTCAGCTCCCAGCGCTCGATCCTGCGATGTTGACCATCCACTGCACACCGAACCTGTCGGTCAGCATGCCGAACGTGTCGCCCCACGGTGCCTTCTCCAGGCCCATCGTGAATTGTGCATCGACGGCCAACTTGTTCCAGTAGCCCGTCAGTTCGTCCTCCTCGTCGCCGCTGAGCGAGACACTCATCGTGTTGCCCGTGGTGTGTTCCATCGAGGAGGGGGTGTCGGCACCCATCAGAGTGAAGCCGTTCGGGGTGGTCAGCTGGCCGTGCATGATCTTGTCCTGATCGGCGGGATCCTCGCTGGCGTGAGCCTCGCCGAGCGTGGTGACCGTGAGCTCGCCACCGAAGACCGAACGATAGAATTCCATCGCCTCGCGAGCGTTGTCGCGGAACGACAGGTACGGATTGAGAATGGACATGACATGCTCCTTCATTCGCAGTACGACACTCAGGGAACTACACCGACGACATCCGTCGAAACAGTAGACACGCACCACGTCGCAAAGTCACCGGTCGTCGTTCAGCTCGAGACGTCCGAGTCCACCAATATGGCGCGCAAAGCAGCCACGTGCTGTCGGTAGGCTTTTCTACCGTCCTTGGTCAACGACAACCACAATCGACGAGAGTCCGTGCGTGAGCGCTGCTGCTCGACGTATCCCGCATCGACGAGGGCAGCAACCTGCTTACTCAGCGCCGATGCACTCAACCCGCTGTGTTCCTTGACGGTCGCGAGCTCCACCGTTGTCGCCGCGGCCAGAAGGGCGCAGATTCGTAGTCGGTGGGCCGGGTGAATGACCGGATCGAGATCGTTCATCGACGCGTACCGCGGTAGTGCAGGATCGATCCGATCGAGAAGATCGAGAAGGCTGCGACCGCAAGGAGGACCACCGGCCAGGCCGGTCCGCTGGGATTGCCGACAGCCTGCGCCAGTACGACGCAGAACCCCGCGAGCGCCACGCAGGTGAGGAACCCTCGGTCGGTGGGTAGGGCCCACGGCGTCCCCATCCGATATCCGGTGATGACGTTGACCGCGATGATCACCGCTGCGACCCCCAGGAACCAGACCCGGCTGTCGAGAAGGGCGGTCAGTGCGAACAGCGCGAGCAGTACGGCGTCTACCGGATACAGCCACACCGGCCACGGAGTGTCGCGTACCGCACGTTGAATTCGGTCGATGTCGTCGAGAGCCGATCGTGCTTCGGCGGGTGTAGGTCTTCCGATGTTTTCCATGATGGAAACTGTATTGGATAGTTTCCGCAATGGCAACAATTTGGCGAAAGGTCAGAGGTCGGCCGGCCGCGCCACTTCCGCTTCCCATCGGGCCCGTCGCTCGTCGTCGGACTGCTCCCACCACGGCGTTCCTCGCTCGCCGAGGGCGACTTTGGTGGCCTGCACACCAGCTCGAGATTCCGGTGCACCCGACGTGCGTTTGACCTCCCTGCGCCACGCCATGAGAATCGACCGCAATTCGGCATTGCGATCCTCCGGGATGTCAGGATCCGTTGCGCGCCAACGTCGACCATTGATGACGATGTAGTGACCGTCCTCGGTGTGTTCCGGTTCCTCGGCCATGAGTCCACCCTGCCACGCGTCAGCTGCTCAGGTACTGCGGAACTTCGATTGCGTCCAATCCGAGGGCCACAGCAGCGCGGGCGGTCACCGGCCCGACGAGATTGCCGGTTCCGTTGTAGCCGCCGAATGCGATCACGGTGTCGTCGACGAATGTGCACAGCGGCCGACCGTCGGTAGTGAATCCGACGGATGCAGCCCATCGCGCATCAACCGAGACAGATTCTCCTGCAAACGATGTCGCGACAGATTCGATGTAGTTCTGCACCTGGACGGTGGGTTCACCGGACGGTGTCCACTCGTCCTCGGTGAAGAGGTCACGCCCGCCCCCGACATACAGACGTCCCGACGCGTCCTGCTGTGCGTAGTCGTACCCCCACCGTCCGTACACCGGGCACGGCAGCCGTCCGGGTGTGACGGGCGAGGTGGCGAGCATCTGCAGACGTGCGGTCCGAACCCGGCCGTCGAGCTGGGGGAGTACCTGTTCGAGGCGACCGTCGACGGCAACGAGAATCAGGCCGCACCGAATGACCCCGCTCGGTGTCGTGACCGATCCTGGCTCGATGGCGGTTGCGGGCGTGTACTCGTACAGCCGGGCGCGGCCCGCGAGAATCGATGCCAACCCGAGCGCGCGACGCGCAGGATTCATCACCGCGTCGTCCGGTAGGAAGATGCCGCGCCCCAACTCGCCGGAATACTGCTCGACGGCAACGTCGTTCTCGCGCAGGCACCGTGCCAGCGCGTCGCAATCCTCCGAATCGGCGGGCTCGACCGGCGCTCCGGGGACTCCCGCGAGCCTGATGGATCCGGTGCGGCGGACGACGTCGGATCCGAGAATCCCTTCCAGGGAGTCGATCTCGGCCAGAGTCGCTCGATACAGATCGACAGCGCACGGACCCCACGTTGCGAGCGCGGTGTGCAGAAAGGTCGCAGGACCACCGAGCAGAAAGCCGCCGTTCCGACCCGCGGCACCGGCAGCAACCCGCCCTGCGTCGATTCCGACCACATCGAGTCCGCGGTCGACGAGGTCGGCGACGGCGGCCAGACCCGAGCCCCCGAGGCCGACTACGCAGACGTCGGCGGTGCTGTCACGCTCCAGCACAGGCAACCCCGCCCAGCCGGACACGACCGGGTCGTCGTCCCATGCCGGGCGGGACATGTCGCTCGCGATCATCGGTCGATGGTATCGACGGATTCGGCGGGCGGATGGTTTACGATTCCGGCACCCGCATCCCAGCACCGGTAAGGACCGTCCATGCGCACTGTGATCGTGACCGCGTTCGTTTCGCTCGACGGCGTGATGGAGGGACCTGGAGGCGAGGTGGGTTATCGCAACTCCGGCTGGACGTTTCAGGGCATCGAATTCGACCCGGCAGCATACGAGATCAAGGGGCGCGAGCAGGAAGAGGCCACTGCGATGCTGTTGGGCCGCACCTCGTACGAGGCATTCGCGCCGATCTGGCCCACCATGGACGATTTCGCCGGGTACAACGCGATGCCGAGGTACGTGGTGTCGACAACGCTCCAGCAGGACGACTCTCGGTGGCCGGCAACCATTCTGCGCAGTGTCGACGACGTTGCCGAGCTCAGGGACTCCGACGGTGGGCCGATCTCGATACACGGCAGCGCAACCCTGGGGCGAAGTCTGGCCGACGCCGGGCTCGTCGATCGCTACCACCTGCTCGTGTTTCCGCTTCTGCTCGGCGCGGGAAAGCGACTGTTCAGTGAGTCCGACAAGGACACCACGCATCTCGAACTGGTCGAACACGAGGTCTACGGCAACGGAATACAGAAGCAGGTCTTCGACGTACGTCGCTGACCCGACGGGGAGGGCCTCAGATGTCGTCGCTTCGGATGGTGCGCCGCCGAACGGAGACGAGTTGCAGTTCGGGACGTGAGGCCGCCACGCGCTCGATTCGGTCGAGGACGTCGGTGACGTGGTCGCGATCGCCGGCCACGACGGACGCGCCGATGCCTGCTCGCCTGTGCAACTCGCGATGATCGGTCTCTGCGACCGACACAGCGAACTTACGTTGCATGTCGGAGATCACCGGCCGGATCACGGAGCGCTTCTCTTTGAGTGAGTGAACGTCGCCGAGAAGGAAGTCGAATTCTATCCATCCAATCCACATAGGCGTGCCAGTCTAACGCCGGGGTGGTCGCGCGGCCCCGACTCGGCCCGGCAATACCGTGGATGCACGCCATTCGGCGCGCATGTTCGTACACTGACGTCATGGCTGCACCGGCGGGACACGGTTCCTTGCCGCCGAGCCTTGTCGAAATGGCGACTCGGCAGGTCCGATCCGAGGTACTCAGCGGTGCGCTCGAGCCCGGATCTCGGGTGGTCGAGGAAACCCTGTGCGCTCGCCTCGGGATCAGCCGGGCACCGGTACGCGAGGCGTTGCGCCTGTTGGCCCAACAGGGTCTCGTCGAACATCTCCCGCGCCGCGGGTTCCGAGTGACGGTGTGGTCGGCCGAGGACATTCTCGAATTGTTCGAGCTGCGTCAGGTTCTCGAACGGCATGCGATCGAGCGTGCACTCCCGCTCACGTCGTCGCCCGACAGTGCCTTCGCGCCGGTGAGAACGGCGCTCGACGAGATGCGTGACGCCGACGCGCGGGGTGACACTCTCGAGAAGGACGACGCGCACCGGCGGTTCCACGAGGCCATCGTGGGGTTGGCAGGCAGCCGTCAACTCGATGTGGCGTATGCGCCGATCCTGCTGAAGCTGCAGCTACCGATGGCCCGCAATCTGAGGGAAGAAGCCCGAGTCGCCAATCCGGTCGACGGGATCCGGCGTCACGAGTGGTTGCTCGACGCTATCGAATCGAACGACGTGTCGGTGGCGCTCGCCGCTTTGAAGCAACACGGCGAGCTGACCTACCTGCATCTCGAGAGCGTTTCCTAACAGACTCGAAACACGGCGACAACCTGCAGAAACACGAAACTGTCGACAATCGACGGTATGAATTCAGACCAGGGTCCGGCCGTCGGCTCGACCGTTACCGAGATGCTCGCGGCATACCGAACCGGCACATCGACACCGACGGCGACCGTCGAGGCGTTCTCGACCGCCGTGGCTGCACGCGGCGACGACGGAACGTGGATCACCGTCGTGGAGCGAGCGGAATTGCTCGCTGCCGCCGCAGCTCTCGAAGCGAGACCCGACGCGGTCTTGCTACCCCTGTACGGAATTCCCTTCGGAGTCAAGGACAGCATCGATGTGGCCGGTCACCCGACCACTCTCGCCTGTCCGGACTACGCCTACACGCCGGATTCGACAGCCGCGGCAGTGCAGGCGCTGGTCGACGCCGGAGCCATCTTCGTCGGTAAGACCAGCCTCGACCAGTTCGCGACCGGGCTGAACGGAACCCGCACGCCGTATCCGATTCCGAGAAGCGTCTACGGCAACGACATGATCTCGGGCGGGTCGAGTTCCGGTTCGGCACTGGCCGTTGCCCTCGGGCAGGTGCCGTTCTGTGTGGCCACCGACACCGCAGGATCGGGTCGAGTTCCTGCCGCGCTCAACGGCATCGTCGGATACAAGCCGTCACGCGGACTGATCAGCACCGTCGGTCTCGTCCCCGCGTGCAAGTCCCTGGACTGCATCACCCTGATGGCGTCCACGGTCGAAGACCTCGACGTCGTCTTCGACGTCATGTGCGCCGAGGATCGCGCGGACGGTTGGTCACGTCCGCGCGGAGAGAAGTACGACGGGCACGAGATCACAGTGGGTCTACCGGACCTGCAGCAGCTGGACTTCTTCGGCGACGCTGCCATGTTCGACGCGCACTCGATTGCGCGCCGCGCGCTGCCCGAACGTGGATTGCGCACCACCGCAGTCGATCTGACGCCCTTCCTCGAGGCCGGCTTGCTGCTGTATCAGGGACCGTGGGTCGCTGAGCGACTGGTCGAGTTCGACGAATTCCTCAGCGAGAAGCCTGACTCCATCGTTCCCGTCGTACGGGAGATCTTTCTGGGAGGGCGGAAGTACAGCGCTGTCGACGCCTTCCGCGCATTGCAGTCGCTTCAAGAGCTTCGCGCTCGCGTTGCGCAGCTCTGGAGTTCGATGGACGTGATGATCGTGCCGACCATCGGAACCACTTTCACCGTTCCGGAGGTCCTCGCAGACCCCATCGCCTGCAATACCAAGCTCGGTCACTACACCCACTTCGGGAACCTTCTCGACCTGACGGCCGTGGCCGTTCCCGCGGGGCTCACCGAAGACGGTCGACCGGTCAGTCTCATGGTGATCGGGCCCGCACTGTCCGACGATACGGTCCTCGCGGTCGCGGCCATGATTCTCGGCGAAGGACGGATCGCATCGCCGCCCACTCCAACCGAAGAATCGGCTGTCGACACCGTGGACATCGTCGTTGCCGGGCACCACCTGTCGGGGGAGCGGGCCAACCCTCAGTTGCTCGAGCTGGGCGGGTCGCTGGTCGAGGCCACGTCCACGGCACCGACGTACACGCTGCTTCGGATCGGTAGCACCGATCCCATACCTGGCTTGCTGCGAGTTCCGCTCGGCGGCAGCGCAATAGACGTGGAGAGGTGGCGACTGCCCGCTGCCTCTCTGGCTGTACTCGCGGGCAGGCTGCCGGCGGTGCTCGCTCTGGGACGAGTTCTGCTGGCCGACGGTTCCGACGTTCTCGGCTACGTCTGCGACGCGACAGTCCAGACCGGCGCGGAGCGTCACACCGTCGACGACATCAGCGAGTTCGGTGGCTGGCGGGCATATTCCCGGGCGATCAATCCTGCTCACGACACTTCCATTGCAGCACAGGAGATCTCATGACATCGACACACCCACCCGAATCGAAGATCTCGACCGCGTCACCATCGGAGTTCACCATCGATGCCGCGAAGACGGCGCTACTCGTGATCGACATGCAGCGGGATTTTCTGCTGCCCGGAGGATTCGGAGAGAGCCTCGGCAACGACGTAGGCCTCCTGCGAAGCGTCATCGAACCACTTGCGGGCCTCATCACCGCGGCCAGGGAGTCGGGGATACCCGTGATCCACACCCGAGAGGGGCATCTACCGGATCTCTCCGACTGTCCACCGTCAAAGCTGCGCCGCGGTAGCCCGTCGCAGCGCATCGGCGATCCGGGAGCGTTCGGCCGCATCCTTGTTCGCGGCGAGTACGGGCACGACATCGTCGACGAACTTGCACCGATCGAGGGCGAGACCGTCATCGACAAGCCCGGCAAGGGCGCGTTCTATGCCACCGAACTCTCCGCGATTCTGGCGGCCGCCGGAATCACCACCTTGATCGTCACCGGTGTGACGACCGAGGTGTGCGTGCACACCACCGTTCGGGAGGCCAACGATCGCGGGTACGAGTGCCTCGTGGTGACCGATTGTGTCGGTTCGTATTTCCCGGAATTTCAGCGTGTGGGCCTCGAGATGATCTCGGCTCAAGGCGGAATCTTCGGGTGGACCGCGCCGTCGGAGGACGTCGTGACCGCGCTGTCTGCACTCGTCCCCACCTCGGCAAGTCGATAGGACCGAATATGACCATGGACGTGAAAGACTCACCCGCTGCGGGCCCTTCGTCTCCGTTCGCCCTCGCTTGGTGGACCAAGGGAGACACCAACGCGTTCTTCGGACTCGGCTTCAACATCCTCGTCAATGTGCTCACGCTGACGACACTCAGCATCGCTGTGGTCGGGATTCCGTCGAGTGACGTGCTCGGAACCCTGCTTCCCGCCCTCGGTATCGCCCTGATTCTGGGAAACCTGTACTACATGGTTCTCGCCCGTCGATTGGCCAAGCGCGAGAACCGAACCGACGTGACGGCCCTGCCCTACGGGCCGAGCGTTCCGCACATGTTCATCGTGGTGTTCGTGGTCATGTTGCCGGTCTATCTGGCAACGGGAAACGCGCTGCAGGCGTGGGCAGCTGGGTTGGCCTGGGCGTTCATGATAGGCATCATCGTCATGATCGGTGCTTTCGTCGGGCCCTACATTCGCAGAATCACCCCGCGCGCGGCGATGCTCGGCACTCTCGCCGGTATCTCGATCACGTTCATCGCGATGCGCCCAGCCGCTCAGATGTGGGAGGCAGCATGGATCGGATTACCCGTTCTTGCCATCATTCTGATCGGCTTCTTCACGGACGTGAAGCTGCCCGGCAACATTCCGGTCGGTCTCGCAGCGCTTCTGGTGGGCACGGCGATCGGCTGGATCGGCGGATACATGTCGGTGCCGGACGTGACAGAGGCCGCAGGCAATATCGCGCTCGGCCTTCCCGACCTACGCCTCGATCTGCTTCTGGACGGTCTCGGCAACCTGGCACCGCTGCTTGCCACCGCAATTCCCTTGGGCGTCTACAACTTCACGGAGGCGATGAGCAACGTCGAAAGCGCATCCGCAGCGGGAGACAACTACAACCTTCGCAGTGTGCTGCTCGCAGACGGATTCGGAGCCATCGTCGGATCTGCCTTCGGCTCGCCGTTCCCGCCGGCCGTCTACATCGGCCATCCGGGCTGGAAAGACGCGGGTGGCCGAACCGGGTATTCACTCGCGTCGGGTATCGCGATCGGCCTGATGTGTTTTCTCGGGCTCTTCGGATTACTGGCCACGCTGCTACCGATACCCGCGATCGTCCCGATTCTGCTGTACATCGGCCTGCTGATCGGTGCCCAGGCATTTCAGTCGGTGCCGAAGCTGCACGCCATCGCGGTGGTAGTTGCACTGCTACCCAACCTCGCGGAGTGGGCGGTGGGTCTGATCGACAACGCGCTCAGCGCGGCGGGCACATCGGCGACGGAAGTGGGCAGCGAGGCACTGGGTCAGGCAGGTGTCGTGTACGACGGTCTGAAGACGTTCGGATCCGGCGCGGTACTGGCCGGACTGATGCTGGGCACCATCGTCACGTTCGTTCTCGACAAACGGTTCCTCGCCGCCGCAGCAGCAGGTGGGGTGGCCGCAGCTCTGTCGTGGGTCGGTCTGATCCACTCGCACGAGGTCGGATGGGCCGCCAATCCTCAAGTCGCCCTGGGCTATCTGTTCTTCGGGCTGGTGTGTCTGGCGTACTCCCGGCTGACTGCCGTCCCGAAGCCGACGGGCGAGCCGCAACCGGTCGGGGAGTAGTGCTTCCCGATGCGGGCCGCACGGCCCGCATCGGGAACTGCTCTAGCGCGTGCTCACGAGCTCGAGCGCTACCAGATCGGAGAGATACTTTTCGATCAATTCGCGTCCGAGGTGCGGAATGTCCCCGACGGCGGAGGCGAATTCGTCGGCGGGCAGAAGTGCACCGGACGACGGGTGCTGCGGTTGCGCGTACGAGTGGATCAGGGGGAGCAACGAGTGTGATCGCTGCTTCTCCGGGAGTGTTTCCACTGCGGCACTGAATCTCGCGAACCAGTCGTCGTAGTTCTCGACGATCTCGATGTTGCGACCGGCCTCACGAAGCCAGTCCACGAATGTGTCCAGAGAGATGTTGTCGTCGTGCGGGTTGAGGATGTCGAACGTTCGGTAGCCCGACAGATCGCCGCCCGCGATGGACGTGATGGCCGACGCGCTGAAATCGGCAGGCAGTCCGTCGTAGTGGGCCAGCGGCCGCCCCTTCTCGTCGGTCGGTGCCCCGGTGTCGGTGGCGTAGAACGTGTGTGGAGCCAGACCGGTTGCGACCACCGACAGGATCAGACGCGTGAACACGTCCGGCACGTTGAGCTGACCCGACCACTTGCTGTGCGCCAGGATCATGTCGGAGCGGAAGACCGACACCGGCAGACCGAACTCGTCGAACGCGTTGCGCAACAACACCTCACCGGCCCACTTGGAGTTGCCGTAGCCGTTTGCGTAGGAATCGTCGACAGCTCGCGACGGGCTGTCGGTGCGAATGTCTCCGTTCTCCCGGAAATCCTCGACGCCGACTGCGACGGCCACCGTCGACAGGTACGTCACCGGCTTGACGTGGTCGGTCAGCGCCAGCCGGATCACCTCGGCGGTTCCGACGACGTTGGGGCCGAACAGGTGCTCGTAGGGGAGTGCGTGGTTGACCAATGCCGCGGGGTGGACGATGCGGTCCACCCGTTCGGCCAGCGCCTCGAATGCATCGTGGTCCAAGCCGAAGAGAGGCGTGCCGAGATCACCTGCCACCACCTCGAGAGCGGCATCGGCCAGGCTCCGGTACCGCTCGGTGAGTTCTGGGTCGCCACTGTCGAATGCTGCATCGAGCCGGGCCCGCGCGTCGGAATCGGAGCGTCCGCGCACCAGGCAGACGACCGTTCCGCCGGCCTCGGCCATGCGCTCGAGCCATTCCAGGCACAGGAAGCGGCCGAGATATCCATTGGCACCGGTCAGCAGCACAGTGTCGGTGCGATTGCGAGGTCCGGGTATGTGGTGAGCGGCATCGAGGAGTGTCTGGTCGAGAAATGCCGGCAAGCTCAGGTCGGACGCGTGCGCGACGGTGGCGTCGCGTCCGTGGACCGAAGCGAACGTTGCTGTGTCGGAGTCGTTGTCCCGGGCCGACGTGATGTAGTCGGCCAAGGCGGACAAATCCATGGCCGGCCCGGTGATGACTCCCACCGGCACATCGACGCCGTAGATGTCCCGCAGGAGCGTCGAGAACGTCAACGCCGACAGCGAGTCTCCGCCGAGGTCGCCGAAGTGGGCGTCGGGTCGAATATCGGATCCGTCGCATCCGAGCAGTGCCTGCGCGGCATCGCCGACCGTGGTCAGCACTGGGGCGTCGGCACCGCTACGGCGAAGCTCGCGCAGGCGCTCGTTCTGACCCGACTCGAGGTCCGCGTAACGTCGTTCGAGTTCGGCACCGTAGCGCTCGACGAGTTTGGGACGCAATTGTTTACCGGCACCGGACAGCAGTCCGTTGTCCTGGGTGAACGGCTGGTGTTCGACTGTCACCTCGCGCGGAATCTCGTACGAGTTGAGCGATTCTGCGCGCGCGATGTTCTGCAGCGACTCGATGATCGACCCGGCGGTGGTGTCCGGCCGAGCCGGAACGACGACGGCCAGGAGATACGCACGTTGGCTGTTGCCGTAGAGGAATATCTGGTCGACAAGGTCGCTGGTGCCGAACAGGGCCTCGAGGCGCGCGAGCGCCACGAACTCGCCCTGTGCCAACTTCAGAACGTTCTTGCGGCGATCGACGTAGGCCAGCCGGTCCGGCTCGATCTCGGCGACGACATCCCCGGTGCGGTAGAAGCCCTCGGAATCGAAGACATCGGCCGTGACGTCCGGGCGCTTGTAGTACCCGGGGATGATGGACGCTGTCTTGAGCAGGAGTTCGCCGCGCGGATGCGGTGTGTCGGTGGAGAAGTAGCCGAGCTCGGGTACGTCGTCGAGCTTGTACTCGATCACCGGTGGGCGCGCGACGACGCCGTCGTGCAACACCATTCCGGCCTCGGTGGAGCCGTAGTTGTCACGTACCTGGATATCGAGAAGTTCGGTGACGAAATCCTTGACCTCGGGAGCGATCGGTGCCGTACCGACCATCGCGGCGAGAATGCGTCCGCCGAATTGCTGGTTCCGGTAGCGCTCCAGAACGTCTCGCCGTACACGGTCTTCGTCCCCTCCGGCGGAGTGCTCGACCTCGCGGTCGATCTGGGCGAGGACGTCGTGTCGAATCATCTCGCACACTCGGGGGATCAACAGTGCCATCGTGGGCCGAGCGAGCGAGAAGTCCTCGAACAGCGTGGACAGGTCGCTGGCTCCGGCGAAGTGGACCGTCCCGCCTGCCGCCAGCGTCGAGAACACGAGTCCGCGCCCGGCCAAGTGACTCATCGGAAGATAGTCGAGGGTGATCACCGGGAAGGCCGGCCGATCCGCGGATTCGGAAGAAGCGCCGGTGTGGTGCCAAGCGCCGGTCCAGGCTCCGCACACGATTCGTTCGGTATGCATCGCCCCCTTGGGTGTGCCGGTGCTGCCGGAGGTGTAGATCAGCGTCGCGAGTCGATCGGGATCTTCTGCATCGGGTAGTGGAACCTCGGGCATTTGCACTCCGTCGCGAACCAGCTCGGTGAGCGGCCGAACCACGACCCCCACCTGTTCGGCGTCGTCCCGCGCGGACTTCATGGTCCGTGCGTGGGCGTCGATCGCACCGTCGTAGTCGAGCACGACGATTCGCCTGATGGACCGGCAGTGCGTGGCAACCTGGACCGCTACGGACAGGTTGTCGACGTCGGCTGCGAGGACGACCGGCTCCACCTCGTCGGCGATGGCCGACAGCTGGCCGGCGGTGGCACCGGCCTGCAACGGAACGGCGATGGCACCGAGTCGGATCGTGGCCAATTCGGCGATGACGTAGTCGACCCCGGCAAATCCCAACGTAGCGAAGAAGTCCCCGGGTGCGATGCCGAACTCGTCGTTGGTCAGCGCCGAGGCCAGTGCGCCGGCGTCCTGCCACGCGTCGCCGTAGGTGACGGTTTCGAGTCGCGGGAGCAGTCCGACGGTGTGCGCGGTGCCAGTTCTTACGATCTCTCTGGCCCGGCGGCCGAGGGCCGGTCGCTCCGCATACCGAGTCATCACTTCGGCCACCACACGCGCAAGGTTGGGGGCGAGCTCCTGCGCCGCGTCGGCGACGGCACTGTCCGGTTCGGCGGCACGAAACTCGGGGTCGGTCTCGTGCAGCGCCCGGTATCGATCTCGCTGCCTGGCGTTCCGGTCGTGCTCGCTGTCGACGGCCAGTGTGTGCGTCATGCTCGACTCCCTCCGACGATGCGCTCCGAACCTGTTCGGGGCAATCGTGATAGCTCGAAAAATATCGTTATCAAAGGTAAGTATATGCCGGGGGTCGACGTTTCAATCGTGACGCTGCTCATAGTCCGATTGGTCGTAAATGTCTGTCGGGCTGAGTCTTTCGACCGAGATCCCGCCGTCCGTCCGCAGACGGTGAAGGCTGCGTTGGATGCTCGGTGCGACCGACGGGGGCCGACTTGTATGGTGAGGTCGTAGTCACGTGCATCACAGCATTCGCGCAGGAGTGAAGCCTGCGGAAGGACTCAGTGCTGGTGGTGTGCTCTCGCGATCGGAGAAGTGAATGTCGGATGTCCTCTCGCGCCGCGACCTGGATTTTCTGCTGTACGAGTGGCTCGACGTGGCCGGGCTGACCACTCGACCGCGCTTCGCGGAACATTCCCGCGAGACCTTCGACGCTGTACTCGATCTCAGTGCGGACATCGCTCGTAAGCACTTCGCGCCGCACAACAAGAAGGCGGACGCGCAGGAGCCGACGATGAACGCGGACGGTTCGGTCGAGCTGATACCGGAAGTCAAACAAGCGCTCGATGTCTATGCGTCGGCAGGTCTGATCGCCGGGCAGTTCGACGAGTCGATCGGCGGCATGCAACTGCCTGCGACCGTCTCCCGGGCAGCGATGGCCTTTTTCCAGGCCGCGAACGCGGGGACCTCGTCGTACCCGTTTCTCACGATGGCCAACGCCAACCTGATCGCCACGTACGGCACGCCGGACCAGGTGCGCGACTACGTCGGGCCCATGCTCGACGGGCGCTGGTTCGGAACCATGTGCCTGTCGGAGCCGCAGGCCGGATCGTCGCTGGCGGACATCACGACCAAAGCGGTACCGCAGGACGACGGCAGCTTCCGTATCACGGGTACCAAGATGTGGATCTCCGGTGGAGATCACGAACTCACCGAGAACATCGTCCATCTGGTGCTGGCGAAGACCCCAGGGGGACCGCCCGGGGTCAAGGGCATCTCGCTGTTTATCGTGCCCAAGTTCCTGCCGGACGGCAACGGCGGTATCGGCGAGCGCAACGACATCGTGTTGACCGGCCTCAATCACAAGATGGGCAATCGCGGCACCACCAACACCCTGCTGGCGTTCGGTGACGGAACCCATTCTCCCGCAGGGCAACCCGGGGCAGTCGGGTTTCTGGTCGCCGAGGAGAACCGCGGACTGTCGTACATGTTTCACATGATGAACGAGGCTCGGATCGGAGTCGGATTCCTGGCCATTGCTCTCGGTTACGTCGGATACCTGAAGTCGGTCGAATACGCGAAGACACGTACCCAGGGACGGCCGCTCGGCGCGAAGGATCCTGCCACACCGCCGGTGGCGTTGATCGAACACGCCGATGTTCGCCGAATGTTGTTGGCGCAGAAGTCCTATGTCGAAGGTGCGCTGGCGTTGGGGCTCTATTGTTCGCATCTGGTCGACCTGCAGGATTCGGCGTCCGACGATGCCGAAGCGTCGCGATCGACACTGTTGCTCGATGTACTGACGCCCATTGCCAAGAGTTGGCCGTCGCAGTGGTGCCTCGAGGCCAACAGCTTGGCCATTCAGGTGCACGGTGGCTACGGATACACTCGCGACTACGACGTCGAACAGCACTACCGCGACAACCGCCTCAATCCCATTCACGAAGGCACGCACGGCATTCAAGGCTTGGACCTACTCGGTCGCAAGGTAGTCATGCAAGGCGGCGCTGGACTGGCACTGCTCGGCGAACAGATCTCGGGGACGGTCGCGCGGGCGGACGCTGTCGGCGGCGATGCTGCGACCCACGGTGCGGAACTGGACGCCCGATTCGGCCGAATCGTCGAGGTCACCGCGGCGCTGTGGGGGACCGGTGACGCGGCTGTGGCACTGGCGAACTCCACGGCGTACCTCGAGGCCATGGGTCACATCGTGATCGCCTGGATGTGGCTGGAGCAATTACTGGCCGTCGGCACGAAGTCCGGAGACTTCTATGACGGAAAGCGTTCTGCGGCACAGTACTTCTACGTCTACGAGCTGCCGAAGGTGGATGCTCAGTTGGATCTGCTGGCGCGACTGGACCGCACCACCCTCGATATGTCACCCGCCTGGTTCTGAAAGACCAGTTACAAGGAGAGTTACGCAAATGTCGATCTTGGACAAATTCCGCCTCGACGGCCGAGTCGTCATCGTCACCGGCGCATCCTCCGGTCTGGGTGTTGCCTTCGCGAAAGCTGCTGCCGAGGCGGGGGCGGACGTGGTGCTCGCGGCGCGCCGCGTGGACAAGTTGGCGCAGACCGCACAGCTGATCGACAGTGTCGGAGGACGTTCGATCACCGTCGCAACCGATGTGGTCGACCCCGACCAGTGCACCGCGATGGTCGACGCCGCCGTGGCCGAGTTCGGCAAAGTCGACGTGCTGATCAACAACGCCGGAGTCGGCACCGCCTATCCCGCCACCCGCGAGACTCCCGAGCAGTTTCGCTCGGTGATCGACATCAACCTGAACGGGTCCTACTGGGCAGCCCAGGCGTGCGGACGGGTGATGGCACCCGGCAGTTCGATCGTGAACATCTCCAGCGTGCTCGGGCTGACCACTGCGGGCCTACCGCAGGCCGCCTACAGCGCCAGCAAGGCCGCCATCGTCGGGCTCACCCGCGACCTCGCGCAGCAGTGGGGCGCGCGAAAAGGGATCAGGGTCAACGCGATTGCGCCGGGCTTCTTTCAGAGCGAGATGACGGACTCCTACCAACCGGGATATCTCGATTCGATGGCGCCGCGGATGATCCTCGGCCGCAAGGGCGATCCGGAGGAGCTGGCCGCCACCGCCGTCTGGCTGGCATCCGACGCCGGGGGATACGTGACGGGTCAGACCATCGCGGTCGACGGTGGAGTCACGATCACCTGACGACTGCTACCGCGCTACCGTCACCGCAATGCCCTCGCGGATGAGTCTGCGCGCAACCACCGATGCATCGTCGAGGTCGAGACCGGGCATCGAATCGAGACGGCACGGAGCGCCCTTCATCAGGCTCTCGACCGCGTCGCCGCACTGGGGTGGCAGCGTCACGGTCTTGTTTCGAAGCACCATCGATACGCCGTCGCTCGAGTGCACCAGGCGTGCGAAGATGCCGGGCCGCAACCGAATCGAATCCCCACCCCGCAACGCGCCCATCGCGGCGACGCTTGCCAGGGGACGTACCGGTTGCGGTCGGACGAGTTCGTCGTGACGGTGTGCGACGCGGTCGGCGAGGCGACGTATCGCGTCGGGGTCTCGGCCGATCTCGTCGAGCGCGGCACGCATCCCGTCCAGAACTCGGTGCACATGCGGGACGAGGGATTCGGGGTCGGCGTGGTCCAGGCCGGCGGGCAGGGGAGCACGTAGACTCTCGACGTCGCCGAGCGCCTGCAGTGCGTGGTGGGCGATGTCGTATTCGTTGTACGACGCGACGCCGATCGTGAGGTGAACCGTGGTGTCACCGAGTGCTTGCGCCGAGTGAATCCACCCGCGCGGTAGGTACAGCACGTCGCCGGGCTCGAGGACGACGTCCAGTTCGGGAGCGTTCGATGCGTGCTCTTCGACCGCCGAACGTCGGTCCGACCACGGTTGATTGTTGAGCGGATGGACGTGGACCGGCGAATGGATGCTCCACCGCTTACTGCCGGCAATTTGAACGACGAACACGTCGTGTACGTCGTAGTGCGGCGAGAAGCCTTGCGATGCAGCCGGTGTGACATACGAATTGACCTGCACGGGATGGCCCAGCTCGCGAACGAGATCACCGACGAAATGGATCAGTGGGGGCCACAACCGGTGCAGACCCTGCAGAACCAGAGTGTTGCCGTCCGCGAACGCCGCCAGTACCGCGCCGGAGTCCACCTGATCGGTGACCTCGGCACCGAAGCCGCCGGACGCGGTGAACTGTGCTTTGTCCAGCAGGCGGCCATCCTTGGCCATGCGTACGAACGGGGTACGTACGCCACGTTCGGAGATCAACTCGTCCACCGCATCGAGCGTCATCAAGTCGTCGAACGACTGGGAGAGATCAGCGGATCTGGTCAGCTTGGGGGCAACACCCCAGAACCGATCTGCGAACGTCCCGAGGTCGCTACCGGTGAGACGACGAAGCGCGGACCGATGATCCGATCCGCGCTCGTCGCTCAGCTCAGTGCTCAAGCGGTGCCGTCCGCACCGCCGTCGTGCCCGTTGGGGTTGGATCCGCCGTCGGCTGGGCCTTCGCCTGCTCCAGCGGGGCCGTCTGCGCCGCCGTCGTGACCATCAGGGTTCGAGCCGCCGTCGGCTGGGCCTTCGCCCGCTCCGGCCGAGCCGTCTGCGCCGCCGTCGTGACCGCCGGGGTTCGAGCCGCCGTCAGCGGGGCCTTCGCCTGCAGATCCGCTCGTGGTGGTGATGTCGTCGTCGTTGATGCTCATCGAGGTCCTTCCGGTCGTGGAGGTTCGTGTGCCCGCGCAGCGCGAGAACATCGGAGGTATTGACGCGAACTCTTTTTTTCAAACAGCCGTGATGTCGAAAATTTCAGGCTGAGTCGTCGGCGATCTCGGGCGCGTTCTCACGTGTCGCCATCCCGCCGCCGCCCCCGCCGTCCACCGGTCCGGGTCGACCGCCCTTGGGTGAATCGGAGGTGTTCGATTTCTCGCTGTCGGTCTGTGTCTCGTCGTCTGCGTTCGCTTCGCGTCCCATGGTTCGACAGTAGACCGCTGGATTGCCCGTGGGACCATGGAACGATGGATCCATCCCCCTCGCAGCACGTGGTGCTGCTCGACGACGAAGGCCGCGCTGTCGGCACACAGGACAAGACCACCGTGCACACGGCGCAGACGCCGCTGCACCTGGCATTTTCGAGTTACGTGGTCAGATCCGACGGCGCGGTACTGCTCACGCGCAGAGCGTCGACCAAGACGACCTGGCCGGGCGTGCTGACCAACAGCTGCTGTGGCCACCCTGCCCCGAGCGAGAAACTCGACGACGCCGTGTTGCGCCGAATCGGCGAAGAGCTGGGGCTGCACGCAAGTTCGGCCGAACTGGTTCTGCCTCACTTTCGGTACCGGGCCGTCATGGACAACGGAATCGTGGAGAACGAGATCTGCCCCGTTTACCGCGTGCGGGTGGACGAGCATGCGACGTTCGATCCCGATCCGCTCGAGGTGGACGAGACCCGGTGGGTGTCGTGGAGTGAATTCTCCACGGGGGTGCGGGGCGGCAGCATCGACGTATCACCATGGTGTCGAACACAAGTGGACCAATTGACAGCCCTGGGCGACGAGCCGCTCGGCTGGCCGGTCGCGCCCGACGATCTGCTTCCCCCCGCTGCCCGCCTTGCCGGTAGCCGCTGATTCGGCCGAGCCTCTAGTGTTCGTGGTGTGAGCGTCGACGATTCCGGTGACCCGATCGAGGACCTTCTCGGTCGAGATTCGATTGCGCGCGCACTCGAAGGGTTCGCACATCACACCGCTGAATCCGTCGGACTGCGGGCCGCGGCAGTGGCCGTCGCAGTCGGCGGAGCGCCGGGGGACCGGCGCATGCTGCTCACGAAGCGGCCGAGCCGGTTGCGCGCGCATCCCGGGCAGTACGCCCTGCCGGGCGGCGGCGTCGACCCGGGAGAGTCCACTGTGCAGGCGTGCCTACGCGAATTGGACGAGGAGTTGGGTATTCGAGTCGCCGAGACCGATGTCATCGGTAGGCTCGACGATTACGTCACCCGGTCCGGCTACGTCATCACACCGTTCGTGGTGTGGGTGGGTGACTACTCGGCCGCATTGCGCCCCAACGAGGACGAGGTTGCGGAGGTGTTCGAGGTGACGGTCGACGAACTCGACGTCGACGCCGAGTTCGTGTCGATTCCGGAATCGCAGCGTCCGGTGATTCGGTGGCCGTACCGAACCGGAGCCATCCATGCTCCAACCGGTGCGATCGTCCACCAATTCCGCGAGGTGGCGCTGCGCGGTCGACACACCCGAGTCGCAGACTTCGAGCAGCCCGTGTTCGCATGGCGCTAACGTGGCCGCAGACTCGGCCGAGCGCACGACGAGCAGAAACGACTGGAGGTGATCGTCGATGACGGACAACCGTGAGCTCGAGGTATCGGACCGCATCGCGACCGTTCCCAATCTGCTCAGTGCCATTCGCCTGGCCGGCGTCCCGCTGTTCCTGTACCTCATGCTCGGCCCCGAAGCGGACGGGTGGGCACTGGTCATTCTGCTCGTCAGCGGCGGAACCGATTGGCTCGACGGCAAACTCGCTCGCATGCTCGGACAGGCATCGAAATTGGGTGCCGTTCTCGACCCGCTGGTCGATCGGCTCTACGTCATCAGCACCCTCGTTGCCTTCGTTCTACGCGGCATCATCCCGTGGTGGGTCGCAGCAATATTGATCGGCCGCGATGCCGTGCTCGGACTGACGATGTTCGTCTATCGACGTCGTTCGCTCCCGCCCCCGGACGTCATCTACCTCGGTAAAGCCGCCACCTTCGTCGTCATGATCGCTCTGCCGGTACTGCTGGTCTCTGAGGGCGACAGTTCGGTGGCCGACGCAGCGGGCCCACTCGGGTATGCCCTACTCATCTGGGGCACTGCGTTGTACACCTGGACCGGCATGTTGTACGTGGGCAAGGCCATCGCCGTCGCCAGGGCGGTCGACCCGACAGTGGCCGGCACCTGACGGTGACACCTGCGGAACGACCGGGGGCTCGGGTCAGGAGGAATCCTGTCCCGTCGTTGTTGACGTCGTTGTTGACCGACCACCTCGATCCCGGCTACGTGGCCGCGGCTGCCGAACGCACGGCGCAACACACCCGAAAGCCGCGATTACCCGCGGCGCTCTGGTTGCTGACCGGAGCCGTCGTCGTGGGTATCGTCTTCGGTGTCGCGCTGTCCCAATTGGCGTCAGGGGCCGCCGCCGTCGACCGCGCCGGGGCCGATGCGTCGGCCGCGGTCCGTGCTGCCCGGGATCGCAGCGCCGAATTGGAATCGACGAGAGACGAACTGGCCGAGCAGGTGTCGTCCGAACGAGACGAAGCGCTGCAGTCCGATGTGGTGGGCAACGCCCTGCTGGACCGGTTGAGTGCCGTCGAGTCTGCCGCGGGCCTCGATACCGTTTCCGGTCCGGGACTCTCGGTTGTCGTGACCGAACCGGCCGTGGACGGTGGTTCTTCGGAGCGCACGGGCTCGGGAGCGGCCGTATTCGATCGAGACATCGCCGCAATCGTCAACTCGTTGTGGGCCAGCGGAGCCGAGGCGGTATCCGTCGACGGGGTTCGAGTCGGGCCGAACGTGACCATCAGGCAGGCCGGCGGGGCAATGCTGGTGGAAAATCGCCCGATCACCTCGCCCTACGACATCGCGGCGATCGGGCCGCCGCAGCGCATCCAGGTGCAGTTCGTCGTCAGCGACGCGTATCTGCGGATGAGTACGGTGGCGCAGTTGTACGGTGTCGGGTTCTCGGTACGGCCGGCCGCCGATCTCGAGCTCGGGCCTGCCGCCGTGAAAGAGTCGTTCGAGGCAGAGGAGGCAACCCCACGATGACGAAGCACGATCCGGCGAAATCCGTACCGTCCCAGATCGACGCCGACGCAGTGGACGCCGAGGCAACCGCGGACGCTCCGGTCACCACTGCCCACGGTGCCTACGCCATCGCTGCGCTCGTCGCACTGGTCGCCGGGGTCGCCATCGGCACGGTCGCAGGCCCGCAGGTCCCCGCCGTCGTCGCGCCCTATCTGCCGATCGCCGTCGTCGCTGCGATCGATGCGGTATTCGGTGGGGTACGTGCGCTTCTCGACGGCATATTCGACGCCAAGGTGTTCGTCGTCTCGTTCGTCTTCAACGTGCTCGTGGCGGCTCTGATCGTGTGGCTCGGCGATCAACTGGGGGTGGGAACGCAGCTGTCGACCGCGATAGTCGTCGTACTCGGCATTCGCATCTTCGGTAACGCGACTGCGCTCCGCCGCCGTCTGTTCGGGGCATAGAACGTGAGTAGTACGGGCACCGGACGCCACGACTGGCGCGCGCGGGGTACCGATGCAGATCGACGCAGGCGCGGAACGGCGTTCGGAATCCTGGCCCTTGCGCTTCTGTGCGTGCTGGGAATCGGAATCGCCACGCAGGTACGAGAGACGAAAACATCCGACAGTCTGGAGAATTCGCGGCCCGAGGATCTGCTGGTCGTGCTGGACACCCTCACTCGGCGGGAGGCGTCCATTCGCGATGAGATCAGCACACTGCAGAACACGTTGGCGACTCTGCGCCAATCCGGCTCGGGATCGGAGGCCGCAGTGGCAGAGGCTCAGGAACGATTGTCTGCGTTGTCGATTCAAGTCGGTACCGTCGCAGCCGAGGGACCTGGGGTGGCCCTGGTGATCGAGGATCCGAACTCCGGCGTCGGATCCGAAGTGCTGCTCGACGCCATGCAGGAGTTGCGAGCCGCCGGAGCCGAAGCACTCCAGATCGAAGGCAGCGACGGTGTCGTGCGCATCGGCGTCGACTCGTGGATCGCCGGCCCCGCCGGTCGGGTGGTGGTCGACGGTCGAGAACTGGCAGCGCCGTACACATTCACGGCAATCGGGGACCCGCCGACTCTCGCGTCGGCGCTGAACATCCCCGGAGGTGTGGTCGACACGGTGACCCGCAATGGGGCGACGTCGCGTATCACGCAGTCGGACCAGGTCACGGTCTCCGCCTTGCGGGATCCGCGCCCACGTCAATACGCTCAGCCCGGTAACTGACGGCCCGATCGACCGGGCCACGATCGAAGGGAATGCCGCGTTGAGCGACATCGACACACCAGCTGATCTGCACTACACGCCCGAACACGAGTGGGTGCAGCGAACGGGTCCCGCAACGGTCAGAATCGGCATCACCGATTTCGCGCAGGCTCAACTGGGCGACGTGGTGTTCGTTCAGCTTCCGGCAGTGGGCGATGCCGTTACAGCGGGTGAGTCGCTCGGAGAAGTCGAATCGACCAAGAGCGTGTCCGACGTGTTCAGTCCGCTGACTGCGAAAGTGATTGCCGTGAACCAGGATCTGGACGGTGAGCCGGACAAGGTGAACTCCGGACCCTACACCGGAGGCTGGCTGATCGACCTCGAAGTTTCGTCACCGGAGGAGTTGGACGCGGCACTGGCGCAGATGCTCGATGCCGCCGGATATGCTCTCATCACGGCCGAGTGATCGGCCGGTTGTCGACACAGGCCAACCGGCCACACGGTCCCCACTGCGCAGGGTACGGTCGACACCGAGCGAATACCCTGTCGGGGCGAAGGTCCAGCGCGCCGTGCGACAGCACGCAACACCGAACGCCAAGCAACACCAGATGTGAAGACCATGTACTGCGTTACCCGCGGCGCTCTCTGCCCGGGTGAACGGACTGAGAAGGAGTAACGGTGAGCCAGAACGACAACGACAGCAACTACGGGGAGTCGCCGGCCGAGACCACCTCGGTCTTCCGTGCAGATTTCCTCCAGGAGCTGGACAACTCCGCGGCCACCCAGAGCACCGAAGCTCCGGTATCGGGTGTCGAGGGATTGCCTGTCGGTGCTGCGTTGCTCGTCGTCAAGCGCGGCCCCAACGCCGGATCGCGGTTCCTGCTGGATCAGCCCACCACCTCTGCCGGACGGCACCCCGACAGTGACATCTTCCTCGACGACGTCACCGTCAGCCGTCGGCACGCCGAATTCCGGCAGGACGAGGACGACTTCCAGGTGGTGGACGTCGGCAGCCTCAACGGCACCTACGTCAACCGCGAGCCGGTCGATTCGGCAGTGCTGGCCAACGGCGACGAGGTACAGATCGGCAAGTTCCGGTTGGTGTTCCTGACAGGACCTCGGGGCGGCAACGGATCTCAGATCGGCGACACGTCTGCGGGTGCAGGAAGCCAGTGACCGCCGTCGGGCAGCAGTCCAACGGGGGGATGTCGATTGGCTCCGTCCTCGATCGACTTCGGCCCGACTTTCCGGATGTGACCATCTCGAAGATCAGATTCCTCGAAGCCGAGGGTCTGATCTCTCCGGAGCGCACACCGTCCGGCTACCGGCGCTTCTCGATCGCAGACTGCGAACGTCTGCGATTCGTACTGACCGCCCAGCGTGATCAGTACCTACCGCTCAAGGTCATCAAAGAGCAATTGGAAGCGATCGATCACGGCGTCGCCACCGTCGAGCGAGCCGATGCGTCGGTCAAGCGTCCGCGGTCGCTGACCATCGCGGCGGGAGAGGTCTCGCCCGAGGAGTTCCTGCCGGACCGAGAGGTTCGCATCAGCAAAGCTGATCTTCTCGCGCAGGCCGGCATCGACGATGCCTTCCTGACGGAGCTGTTGCGCAGCGGGCTGATCACTCCCGGGCAGGCCGGGTTCTACGACGACGGTGCTGTGACGCTCGCCCGAACTGCACACGCAATGTTGCAGTTCGGTCTCGAAGTACGTCATCTTCGTGCGTTCAAACTTGCGGCAGATCGCGAAGCAGGCCTGGTCGCACAGATCGCCGGGCCTGTCGCGAAGGGGCGAGACGCCGGCGCTCGTGATCGCGCCGAAGAAATGATTCGCGAGCTGGCAGCGCTGTCGTTGACTCTGCACACCTGCCTGGTCAAAGCGGCGGTGCGCGGAGCGCTCGACCGGTGACCTTCGCTCGCTCCGATTCGAATTCCAATAGACTCGACTACGACGAGCTGAGCCAGCCGAGTGCAGCCCGGATTTCTCGAGGTGAGAGGCAGACACGATGAGTGAGATGCGTGTGGTCGGTATTCGCGTCGAACAGCCGCAGAATCAGCCCGTATTGCTGTTGCGCGAGGCCGACGGCGACAGGTACCTCCCGATCTGGATCGGTCAAACCGAGGCTGCGGCAATCGCTTTGGAGCAGCAGGGTGTCCAACCTGCTCGTCCGCTCACCCACGATCTCGTCAAGAACCTGATTTCGGCACTGGGGCACGAACTCAAGGAAGTACGCATCGTGGATCTGCAGGAGGGCACCTTCTATGCAGATCTCGTGTTCGACAAGGATGTCAGAGTGTCCGCTCGGCCGTCCGATTCCGTCGCCATCGCGCTGCGGGCCGGGGTGCCGATATTCGCCGAGGAGCCCGTACTCGCCGAGGCCGGATTGATCATGCCCGACGAGCGCGAGGACGAGGTCGAGAAGTTCAAGGAGTTCCTCGAATCGGTGTCGCCGGACGACTTCAAAGCCACTGACGGGTAACAGAAGAGTCTCAACCTCAACTTTAGGTTCAGGTTTACGGCGCGTTGCGTTGAATCTGCGCGATCGTCCCCCTAACGTTCGAGCCAGTGAAGTTCATCGCCGCTGGTTCGGATCTGGTGCAGTTCACGCCTCTCCGGCATCGCCGAGGCGTACTCTTGCCTGGTACACGGTATGACTTCACGCGAGTACACCGAGACTTCTGGTCTCGGACGGATCGCAGTACTGACTCGATCCGAACGCAGTGAGACATCCGAGAGGGAGCAGTCAGTGGGAGATCAGCCGCAGCAGCATCACGGCAGTCGAGAGTCCGATGCCACCGGCCGGACCGAGGCAACGCCCGTCGATGCCGATGCTCGGGTCGACACCCCCGACGAGGCGTCGAACACCCGGGTCGGCACACCCCAGGATATTCAGCCGGGGCTCTTTCCCGACGATTCGGTTCCCGACGAACTCGTGGGCTACCGAGTGCCCAGTGCCTGCCAGATCGCCGGTATCACCTATCGCCAACTCGACTACTGGGCTCGTACCGGGCTCGTCGTACCGTCGATTCGCGGCGCAGCCGGCTCGGGAAGTCAGCGGCTGTACTCGTTCAAGGACATGCTGGTACTCAAGATCGTCAAGCGTCTGCTCGACACCGGTATCTCGTTGCAGAACATTCGTGTCGCAGTCGATCACCTGCGTCAGCGCGGTGTGGGCGATCTCGCCAACATCACCCTCTTCTCCGATGGAACCACCGTGTACGAGTGCACCTCCGCCGAGGAGGTAGTCGACCTACTCCAGGGTGGACAGGGTGTATTCGGAATCGCAGTGAACGGTGCCATGCGCGAGCTCACCGGCACCATCGCAGACTTCCCGGCCGAACGAGCCGACGGCGGCGAGAGCCAGCCGAGCCCCGAGGACGAGTTGGCGTCACGACGCAAGAATCGCGCGAGCCGCAAGACCGGCTAGACTTTCTACCGTCGCGCCTGCGCGGGAGAGTTCCGAGGCACCCAGTCTCGGACGCCGAAGGAGCAATACCTCCCCGTCAATCTCTCAGGCACACGGACCGTGTGGGCTTCGACAACTCTGGAAAGTGGTGGGAGCACCCACCCGCCCAAGGGGAAAGGTGCCGGCGCACTGTTGATGTGTGTCGTGGTCGACCGAATCTCTCAGGCGCACGCGTCAGCGGGCACACGACAGAGGGGGAGGAGCGGCCGACGCGTATGCCTCGGTCGTCCGACGCCTCGTCTTGGGACACTGGGAGAACATCGTGACCGACCGAACTGCCTCGCCCGCACACACTTTCGTCGATCGACACATCGGCCCCGACACCACCGAGCTGGTCCGTATCCTCGACACGATCGGTGTCGCGAGTCTCGACGAGCTGGCGCGCAAAGCTGTTCCCTCGTCCATTCTCGATACCGTCGTCGACGGCGTTCCCGACGGCTTGGCCACGCTTCCGCCCGCGCTGAGTGAGCACGAGGCCCTCGCCGCACTGGCAGATCTCGCCGGGCAGAACACCGTGGCGACGTCCATGATCGGTCTCGGCTACTACGACACCCTCACCCCACCGGTACTGACCCGCGGAATTCTGGAGAATCCGGCCTGGTACACCGCGTACACGCCGTATCAGCCCGAAATCAGCCAGGGTCGACTCGAGGCGTTGCTCAACTTTCAGACCATGGTCGCCGATCTGACCGGTATGGACCTAGCGAATGCGTCGATGCTCGACGAGTCGACGGCGGCAGCCGAATCCATGACCTTGATGCGACGCGCGAACCGAGCGTCGAAGTCGCCTCGGCTGTTGGTCGATGTCGATATCTTCCCGCAGACCAAGGCGGTGCTCGCCACCCGCGCAGAACCGCTGGGGATCGAACTGGTCTACGCCGATCTGACCGACGGTCTGCCCGACGGAGAATTCTTCGGTGTACTGGCGCAGACGCCGGGAGCGTCGGGGCGTCTCGTCGACCTGACCGCGACCATCGAAGCCGCGCACGAGCAAGGTGCGTTGGTTGCCGTCGGCGTGGACCTGCTGGCAGCCACTGTGGTGACTCCGCCCGGTGAGATCGGTGCCGACGTCTGCTTCGGAACCACTCAGCGATTCGGGGTTCCGATGGGATACGGCGGGCCGCATGCCGGGTACCTCGCAGTTCGGTCCGGTCATTCCCGTCAGCTCCCCGGCCGACTCGTCGGGGTGTCGCTCGACGCGGACGGCCACCGGGCCTACCGATTGGCGCTGCAGACCCGCGAGCAGCACATTCGCCGCGAGAAGGCGACCTCCAATATCTGTACCGCGCAGGTACTGCTGGCCATCGTCGCCGCGATGTACGCCAGCTACCACGGGGCAGACGGCTTGCGCGCCATAGCAACTCGGGTCAACTCGCACGCTCGAACCGTGGCGGCAGGTCTGCGGGGCGCAGGCGTCCAGGTGGTGCACACCGAGTTCTTCGACACCGTCCTCGCACAGGTACCCGGCGGGGCTCAGGCCGTCGTCGACGACGCGAAGCAGCGCGGGATCAATCTGCGGCTCGTCGATTCCGATCACGTCGCTGTCGCATGCGATGAAGCGACCACGGCGCAGCACATCGCGAGTGTGCTCGCGGCGTTCGGTGCCGAGGCCGCTGGAGTCGGGTCGGAATCGTTGCCGGCCGACATGGCTCGCACCTCGGCTTATCTGACGCACCCTGCCTTCACCCGACATCGCACCGAGACGGCGATGCTTCGGTACCTCAGGGCGTTGTCCGACAAGGATATTGCGCTCGACCGCAGCATGATTCCGCTGGGCTCCTGCACGATGAAGCTGAATGCCACCGCGGAGATGGAGTCCATCACCTGGCCGCAGTTCGCCCGTCAGCACCCCTTCGCTCCGTCGTCGGACGTGCCGGGCCTACTGCGCGTGATCGCAGACCTCGAACGGTGGCTCGTCGACATCACCGGCTACGACGCGGTGAGCCTGCAACCGAATGCGGGAAGTCAGGGCGAGTACGCGGGGCTGCTTGCCATTCGTCGGTACCACCTCGCCAACGGGGACGCCGAGCGCGTGGTGTGCCTGATCCCGTCGAGCGCTCACGGCACCAACGCGGCCTCGGCCGTGATGGTGGGCATGCGCGTCGTGGTGGTGGCCTGCCGGCCCAACGGCGACGTCGATGTCGACGACCTGCGCGCGAAGATCGCCGAACACGCCGAGACTCTCGCCGCGATCATGATCACCTACCCGTCCACGCACGGCGTGTACGAACACGAAATCTCCGAGATCTGTGCAGCGGTTCACGATGCTGGTGGTCAGGTGTACGTCGACGGTGCCAACCTCAACGCTCTCGTCGGTCTGGCGCGCCCCGGCCGCTTCGGCGGCGACGTCAGCCACCTGAACCTGCACAAGACCTTTTGCATCCCGCACGGCGGAGGCGGGCCAGGCGTCGGACCCATCGGTGTGCGGTCGCACCTGCAGCCGTACCTTCCGGGTCATCCGCTGGCACCGCAACTGGGATCGGGACCGACAGTGTCCGGGGCCCCGTTCGGCAGCGCCTCGATCCTGACCATCACCTGGGCCTACATCGCGATGATGGGTGCGACGGGCCTCCGACAGGCGACGTTGACCGCAATCGCGTCGGCCAATTACATCGCCCGCCGCCTCGACGAGTACTTCCCGGTGCTCTACACCGGCGACAACGGCATGGTCGCCCACGAGTGCATTCTCGATCTGCGCGGACTGACCAAGGACACCGGCGTCACCGTCGACGATGTGGCGAAGAGGCTGGCGGACTACGGATTCCACGCGCCGACGATGAGCTTCCCGGTTCCCGGAACCCTGATGGTGGAGCCCACCGAGAGCGAGAACCTCGAGGAGATCGATGCGTTCTGCGACGCGATGATCGCTATCAGAGGCGAGATCGATCGCGTCGGATCCGGGGAATGGACCGTGGACGACAACCCACTTCGGGGAGCGCCCCACACCGCCCAGTGTCTGGTTGCGGACTGGGATCACCCGTACTCACGGGAGCTGGCGGCCTACCCAGCCGGTTACGACCGTCCGAAGGTCTGGCCGGCGGTGCGACGCATCGACGGCGCGCACGGCGACCGCAACCTGGTGTGCTCATGCCCGCCGATCGAGGCCTTCGCCTGAGCCGAGAACAGAGCCCGTCACGTCGCCGTGGCGGGCTCTGTCGTCACCGCTCCCGAGTGTTCAACCCCGGGTGAGTTCGAGCATCGCGATCTCGGGCGGAGCGGCAACGCGCACCGGTGGACCCCACGCGCCCGCGCCGCGGGTGGTGTACAGCGTGGTGTTACCGATCGCGTCCAGCCCTTCGACACTCGGCTGCTGTAGCGGCACCAGGTACCGGATCGGCCATATCTGGCCCCCATGGGTATGTCCGGACACCTGCATGTCGACTCCGAAGTCCGACGCCTCCACTGCCTGCTTGGGTTGATGCGCCATCAGTAGTACGAATCGGTCCGGATCGATTCCGTTCAGGGCAGCAGCGAGATCGGGTTCGTACGGGGCGGGCGCGGTGGCGTCGTTGATTCCGGCGATGTCGATCGCGGCATCACCACGAGTGATCGTCGTGCGTTCGTTTCGCAGCACGTCTATCCCGAGGGTCGACCAGAAGTCGAGCCACTCGCCGCCGTCGCCCGCGTAGAATTCGTGATTGCCACTCACCGCGAAAACCCCCAGTGGGGCGTCGAGTTCGCGCAGGGGTTCGAGGTCGGCACCGACCAGCTCGACTGTCCCGTCGATGAGATCGCCGTCGAGCAGCACCACATCCGGCTTCTGGGCATTGACCGAATCGACGACCTTGCGCACGAAGTCCGCACCGCGGGAGGGCCCGGCATGGATGTCGGACACCAATGCCACTCGAACGCCGTCGAATTCGGCCGGCAGCCCGCCCAAAGCGACGGCAGTGTTCGTCACACGCGGAGTCGCGGCCTCGACGAGTCCGTACCCCACTGTGACGACGCTGACGAGCGCAACGATGGAGGAGCCGATCCTCGATACCCGCAACCTGGCGTTGTTCGATTCGCGCCGCATCACTGCGAACATCACTCGAAGTACCGTGCACACCAGCCCGACGAGCACGGTTCCCAGGAACAGGTACAGCACCACGGCTAGCCACGTGAGGCCGACGAAGGCCGGAACGCGGGCCCAGGACGGATCCAGCACGACGCCGCTGCCGAACCCGATCACCGCACACAACCACAGCAGTGCCAGCAGTAGATCCACCGGCCGCCTCAGCCGTTTCGGTGCCTCGGTGACGGAGAGAAACCGCCAGTGCAGGAACAGGGTGACGAGAAGTAGGAAGACACCGACAAAAATTACGCGAGACATGTTCTAGTACAGCAACTTTCCGAGTCGATCGATGAGGTCTGGTGAATCCGATGTCGGCACCGCGTCCACGGTGCCGCCCGTCCGAGCTGCGATGTCGGCGAACGAGGAGGCGTCGGGGTTGTCGCCGATACGCACGATGTTCACCGCCACCGGACGGGCCGGATCGGCCGCGGAGGTCAGGTCGGCGAGCAACTCCTCCTCGGACAAGGACGAGTCGTCCGGTCCGTCGGTGATCAGCACGACGGAATTGTCGCGGCCGGGAACGTATCCGGCCACGGCGTCGAGATATGCCACCAGTACGGAGGCATACGTGAACGACCCGGTCGCCGGCGTCAACGACGCCGCAGTGGAATCGAGTGCAGCGCGTCTGGGCGTCGTACCGATCGGAACCGTCATCGGGCCGGTCGGCACGTCGATCCGGTAGGGCAGGGCCCTGTCGAGATCCTCGCTGAAGCTCCACAGTCCCAGCTCGGTGGCGTCGGGCACCCGCTGAAACTGCTCGTTCAGCGCGCGAACAGTGTTCTGTAGCCGTGTCGCGCCGCCTTCGGTGGTGCCCATCGACTCGGACACGTCGAGCAGAACGGTTGCGCGGCGGGGGAGGACCGGATTGCGCAGCACGGCGAGCAGCGCGTCCGAAACTGGACCCGACGGAGGTGCGACGACGCCGTTGTACTCGGCCTCGTCGACGCCGAACCCCGCATCCCTGAGTGTCTGCGCACCCTCCGGCTGTCGAATGAAATCGACGAATGCCGCCGCGGCTCGGGTCGATGTCTCGTCGCCCGAGAGCACGACAGCAGGATGATCGGCGATGGGCGTCGCACCCTGGGGACGAACAGCGGTCAGAGTCGACGAATCGGTCGATGCCAGCTGCTGTTCGGTGACCGGAACTGCATGGAAGGGGGCGTCGGGGCCAGGTGCGTTCTCGAGGATCGCGAGCGCGTCGTAAGTCGTGGAGGTGGACAGTGCCGCGGCTCCGGTGTCGGTAACGGCCAGTTCCGACATCGCCGAGACCAGCTCTCTCGACGAGGCCTGCTCGACGGTCAGTGCCTCGGTCGGATCGCCTCGGACACCGGCCGCGATCGCGGCGACCGCGAGAGTGGTTGCGCCCGTGTCGGAGCCGGTCGGCACCGCCAGGCGCAGTCCACCCCATTCACTCAGCCCCAGAGCCTGCGGGTCACGTTGCAGTCGGACTAGGTCGGCCCAGCTCGAGCCCGCAGCGTTCACGGCGTCGGCCACGGCGGTCGGTGCCGCGAGCACGACAGGACTCGACGCCAGCGACCGAGGGGTGCCGTCGACGGCACCCCGGTCCGTCACTGCCTCGACATCGGCCGACGACTGAGGTATCCACAGACCCGGCCGCGGACCGAGAGCTCCCGCGTCCCACGTGTCGATACCGGCACTCAGGGCCGTCCGCACTGCATCGGATGCCGTCGCTCGAACCTGCACTGTCACACAGTGATCCCGAACCACCGGCGCGGTGGCGTCGAACCGAGCAGCCAGTTGCTCGACAGGTCCGGAGATGTCGGGATCGGCGGCCACGGTGAGCACCGCCGATCCCTCCACACACTTGTCGGCAGCCTCGACCCCTTGATCGGAAATACGATCTCGTAGTTGGAACCATCCGAACACGGCAGCAACGAGCACCGCGATCGTGATCACGACGACGACGGGTCCGGCGGCTATCGAACGCCCGCGCCCTGAGTTCCGATGTTCACCCACGGGGTCGACAAGACCGTCAGGCGTTGACGGCCTTGTACTCCCGTCGGCGGCGATGCAGGATCGGCTCGGTGTAGCCGTTGGGCTGGCTGGTGCCCAGGAAGACAAGGTCACTGGCTGCTTGGAAGGCGATGTTGGTGTCGAAGTCGGGAGCCAACGGCTTGTACGTCGGATCCGATTCGTTCTGACGATCCACCACCGGAGCCATCCTCTTCAACGACTCACGCACCTGCTCCTCGGTGACAATGCCGTGACGCAGCCAATTCGCGATGAACTGACTCGAAATACGCAGCGTCGCACGGTCTTCCATGAGAGCGATGTCGTTGATGTCGGGAACCTTCGAGCACCCGACGCCGTGGTCGATCCACCGCACGACGTAGCCCAGGATCGACTGCGAATTGTTGTCGAGTTCGTTCTGCTTCTCCTCGTCGGTCCAGTCGGTGGACGGAGCCAGAGGAATTTCGAGAATGTCGTCGACCGTGGCGCGCTTGGCCTGTGCGATCTCGTGCTGACGGGCGAACACATCGACCTTGTGATAGTGCAAAGCGTGCAGGGTCGCAGCGGTGGGGGAAGGAACCCACGCCGTGTTGGCGCCGGCCTTGGGGTGGCCGATCTTCTGCTCGAGCATGTCGTGCATCAGATCGGGCATGGCCCACATGCCCTTACCGATCTGTGCCTTGCCTTCGAGGCCTGCGGCCAGGCCGGTGTCGACGTTGAAGTCCTCGTAGGCGGCGATCCACTTCTCGCCCTTCATCGCTCCCTTGCGGACGACAGGTCCTGCCTCCATCGAGGTGTGGATCTCGTCGCCGGTGCGGTCGAGGAAGCCGGTGTTGATGAACACCACACGCTCGGAGGCGGCCTGGATGCACGCCTTGAGGTTGACCGTCGTGCGGCGTTCCTCGTCCATGATGCCGACCTTGAGCGTGTTGGCAGGCAGCCCGAGAACCTGTTCGACCCGTCCGAACAGCTCCGCGGTGAAGGCGACCTCGTCCGGTCCGTGCATCTTCGGCTTGACGATGTACAGCGAACCGGTGCGGGAGTTGGACAGCACGTTGTCTGCGGTCAGCGAGTGCAGGCCGGCCAACGAGGTGAACAGCGCGTCGAGAATTCCCTCCGGCACCTCGTTGCCGTCGGCATCGAGGATTGCGTCCGACGTCATCAGATGACCGACGTTGCGCACGAACAACAGCGAGCGGCCGTGCAACGTCAGTTCGGAACCGTCGACGGAGGTGTACGTACGGTCCTTGTTCATCGCACGAGTGAATGTCTTGCCGCCCTTGGAGACCTCCTCGGTGAGATCGCCCTTCATCAGACCGAGCCAGTTGCGGTACCCCAGAACCTTGTCGTCGGCATCGACTGCAGCGACGGAGTCCTCGAAGTCCATGATGGTGGTCACCGCGGACTCCAGCAGGACGTCCTTGACGCCCGCCCCGTCGGTCTGGCCGATCGGGCTCTCGGGGTCGATCTGGATCTCGAAGTGCAAACCGTTGTGCACGAACAGGATCGCCGACGGTGCGTCCGGGGTGCCCTGGTAGCCGAGCAGCTGCGACGGGTCCTTCAGACCGACTGTGCCGCCGTCCGCGAGAGTCACCGTCAGCGATGCCGCGTCGACCACGTATCCGGTGGTGCCGACGTGCGAGCCGGAGCTCAACGGCAGCGCCTCGTCCAGGAAGTCGCGAGCGAACGCGATGACCTTGTCACCGCGAACCTTGTTGTAGCTCGATCCCTTCTCGGCACCGTCGGTCTCGGGAATGGCATCCGTTCCGTAGAGCGCGTCGTAGAGCGAACCCCAGCGCGCGTTGGATGCGTTGATCGCGAACCGGGCATTGAGAACCGGCACCACGAGCTGCGGGCCGGCAGTGGTGGTGATCTCGGTGTCCACACCGGCCGTCGTGATCTGGAAGTCGGCGGGCTCGTCGAGCAGGTAGCCGATCTCCTTCAGGAATGCCTTGTAGGCGGCGCGGTCGTAGTTCGGACCCGCATGCTCGCCGTGCCAGGCGTCGACCTTGCCCTGAATCTCGTCCCGGACGGCCAACAGTGATTTGTTCTTGGGAGCGAGATCGGCGATCACCGACGCGGCACCGGTCCAGAAGGCATCCGAATCTACGTCGGTACCCGGCAGCGCCTCCTTCTCGACGAAATCGAATAGGACCTTGGCGACCTGAAGTCCACCAGCCTGCACACGATCGGTCATGAATTCCTCACTCTTTCCGGTCACGGACACCGGTGACCGGTGTCCCCACGACTACGCTGTCGATGTTACTCGGCGGTAGGTCCGACGCCGAACTCGCCGCCGATCAGTAAATTCTGGCATCGAGCGATCAACGCCGAGCGTAGAGGTGCCGCTTCGTCGGACAATTCTCCCTGCGCGCGCACATACTCTGCTCGACCGGCCGCGGTCTCTATCCGAATGGGTTCGAGGTCGTAGTCGCTCAGGTCGTACGGACTCGCGCGCATGTCGATCGTTCGCGCATGCAGGGCCAGCTCGAAACAGTCGGTCAGAAACTCGGAATCGATCAGTGGTCCCAGCTTGTAGCACCACTTGTACAGATCCATCGATGCATGGATACAGCCGGGTTGTTCGGTGCCCAGCCGTGACTGTGGCGACAGCGTCAGAGTGTTGCGCGGCGCGGCGTCGGGGGTGAAGAACCGGAAGGCGTCGTAATGCGTGCACCGCAACGTCATCGAATCCACCACAGCATCTGTGCCGTCACGGCCGAGCCGCAGTGGCACGTGCTCGTGCCGCTGCGCGGAGATGCCCCCGCGGTAGACCATGGCCCACTCGTGCAGACCGAAGCAGCCGAGCAGAGGGGCTCGCTCGGCGGTGGCGGTCAGCAGGCCGAGGGTGAACTCGATACTCGATCGGCGGCGTTCCACCAGATCCGATCGCACCCGAAAGCCCGGACCGTCGCCTGTCTCGACCTGCTCGTACGACGCGAACTCCGCGTAGTCACGGGCGCGATCGCCGGTGAGGACGATGCCGTGGCCAGGATTCCACCGGCGCAGTTGACCCGGACGGTGACTGTAATACGTGAACAGGAAGTCCAGAACGGGGTGAACGATGCCGTGGCCGCGATCGGTGAGGTAGTCACCGACGAGGTTGCCGACCCGAGCGACGTGCGAGGCCTGTCTGGTGGTCCACTCCGCTTCGGTCAGCGACGCCGGGCCGGACATCTACGCGTTCCGCGGGGGAGTGCTCGACGAGCTCGGCCCGATACTCGACGAAGATTGACCCGGCCGAGGACCGGCCACGCGGTGCGTTCCGTCGCGAACGGTACCGACGAACTCTTCGACCAGGTCTTCGAGTGCGACGATGCCGACCGTGGCACCGGTTGCGTCGTGCACCGCTCCGAGGTGGCTGCTGGCGCGTCGCAACTTGGTCAGGGCGTCGTCGAGCACGGTATCGATGGAGACGACGGGTAGTAATCGAACATCGCTTCGGGGAATCACCGTGTCGGGCCCGGCCGACTCGTCGGCCATATCGTCGAGCACGTCCTTGAGATGTAGGTAACCGACCAGCGCACCTCCGGCATCGCGTACCGGATAGCGGGAGAAGCCGGTCTCGATGACGGCCCGTTCGACGGAGCCGAGGGTGGGTCCGAGAGTGTGCTCGGGGCCGGACAACTCGATGCTGCGAACCTGATGGTTGGGAATCAGTACCTCGGCGACGGTCCGACCGGACGTCTCGAGTGCCTGCCGCAGCCTGCGATGCTCCTCGGCATCGATCAATCCCTCGGACCGCGATTCGCCGATCATCTGCGACAACTCGACCGCCGATACCGAGGAACTCAGCTCGTCCTTGGGTTCGATACGCAGCAACCGGAGGGTCAGGTTGGCGCACAGGTTGTAGAACGAGATCAGCGGCAGCGCCACCTTGATGAACAGCAGATGGATCGGCACCAGAATCATCGCGGTGCTCTCCGGGCCTGCGATCGCGATGTTCTTGGGAACCATTTCGCCGACGAGTATGTGCAGAACCACCACGAGAGTCAACGCGATGGCGAAGGCGATCGGGTGCAGAAACGACTCGGGAATTCCGATCGCGTCGAGCGGAACCTCGATGAGATGCGCCACCGCCGGTTCTGCCACCCGGCCCAGAAGAATCGAACAGATCGTGATTCCGAGTTGGGCCGCTGCAAGCATCTGCGAGAGATTCTGACCGGCTTCGATGACACTTTGCGCACGCTTCTTGCCTTGCGCGAGCAACGCTTCGAGTCGATCGCGCCGAGCGGAAATCAGCGCGAACTCGGCCCCGACGAAGAACGCATTTCCGGCCAGCAGGAGAACGGCGAGACCGACTCCGAGGAAGTCACCCATCGATCTCTCCCTCCGATCTCATTCGAGCAACCGTTGCGGCGTCGACGGGCAAGATCAACACGCGGTCTATCCGACGACCGTCCATGCGGATCACCCGTGCCACCCAGCCGCCGTCGCCCTCGAGAGGGTCCTCGCTCGCCGGGTGAGGCAGGGCAACCGCGTCACCCTCGGTCGGGATGCGGCCCAGCTCCGACAGAACCAGGCCACCGATGGTCTCGTACTCGCCCTCCGGTGCGGAATACCCCGTGGCCGAGGCGACTTCGTCGATGCGAAGCAGCCCGGCGCAGTCCCAACCGTCGCCCGAACGGGCAACGTCGAGTTCCGGCTCGTCGTGCTCGTCGCGCACGTCCCCGACGATCTCCTCGATGAGATCCTCCATCGTGACCATGCCCGCGGTACCGCCGTATTCGTCGACGACGAGCGCCACCTGCATACCGTCGGCGCGCACCCGCTCCATCACCGCATCGCCGTCGAGGCTCGACGGTACGACCGGTACATCGCGAGCCAGGGACTCCACCGTCGTCGAACGACGATGCGCTCCCGCGACGGTGAACGCATGCTTGATGTGGACGACGCCGACGGTGTCGTCCAGATCGCCGTCGACCACCGGAAAGCGGGAGAAGCCGGTACGCGCCGCGGTTTCGATCAGATCGGCCACGGTCGCGTCGGTGCCGAGCGTCTCGATCTTCACTCGTGGCGTCATCAATTCCTCGGCGGTTCGATCGCCGAACTGCAACGACCGATCCACCAGCCGGGCGGTGTTCTCGTCGATGGACCCCTGCCGCGCCGAGGTGCGGACGAGCGAGCCCAGTTCCTGCGGCGAACGCGCCGATCTCAACTCTTCGGCAGGCTCGACCCCGAGCCGGCGAACCAACCAGTTCGCCGAGCCGTTGAGACCGTTGATCGCCCACTTGAAGACCAATGAGAACCCGGCCATTGCCCCCGCGGTGACACGAGCGGTCGACATCGGCCTCGCGATGGCGATGTTCTTCGGGACCAGTTCACCGAAGATCATCGAGAACGATGTCGCCAGGATCAGCGCCACGGCAAGTGAGATGCCCGATGCGAGTGCCTCGGACGCACCGAGCGCGTCGGCCACCGGCCGAATGAAACCGGCCAACACAGGTTCGGCCAGATAGCCGGTGATCAACGTCGTGATGGTGATGCCCAGCTGAGCGCCGGACAGCTGGAACGACAGCGTCTTGTGCGCGTGCAGAACCTGCCGGGACCGCATGTCGCCGTTCTGGGCCTGGGACTCGACCGCACTGCGTTCCAAAGCGGTGAGGGAGAACTCGGCTGCGACGAACAGAGCGGTGCCCGCCGTCAGGGCGACGAAGCCGAGCAGGCTGACGATGGTGATGAGGGTGGCCACGCGTCAGATCCGCCCGAGCTGGGGCCGTCGAGGTCGGGGCCGCCGAAGTTGGGACAGAAGCATTGCGCCACCGGAATGCGCGTGGTCGACGGGTTCGGTGTCGCCGGGTTTCTCTCCCGGCTCGATAGAGGAGCCCTCCGAAGTGGAGCTCTCGTCGTGCTGTTCCGCGGTTGCCGAACCGGCAACCGAGATAGTGGGTGCCTCGGGCACCTGATTCCCTTCTGTATGGTCCGCGCTGTGACCCCACCCGTGCGGGACCTACGATTCGACGGCACCCCGGCACGAGTGATCGGCCTCGGGCGCACAGCGAGCGCGGACAACTGTGATTGCTGTTGGAGAGTCTAACCGTGAACGAGGGTCACCACCCGGACGGCAGGGGGCGCCCCTCGGCGAATCCGGCTGCGGACTGAACTCCAAGAACCGCGCGTTCGGCCAACTCCGGGAGACTGCGGGCTCCTGCGTAGGTGCAGGTGCTCCGAACTCCGGCACAGATGTGATCGATCAGATCTTCGACGCCGGGGCGGTCGGGATCCAGGCGCATCCGAGAACTGGAAATGCCCTCCTCGAACAAGGCCTTGCGGGCGCGGTCGAATGCACCGTCGGTCGCGGTACGTGCGGCAACCGCCCGCTTGGACGCCATGCCGAAGCTTTCCTTGTAGCGATTGCCCGACGCGTCCACCCGCAGGTCGCCGGGCGATTCGTAGGTTCCGGCGAACCACGAGCCGATCATGACGTTCGCTGCCCCTGCGGCCAGGGCGAGCGCAACGTCACGGGGGTGCCGCACGCCGCCGTCGGCCCACACCGAGGCTCCGAGTTCTGCTGCTGCAGCGGAACAGTCGGCCACTGCCGAGAACTGAGGGCGCCCGACACCGGTCATCATCCGCGTCGTACACATCGCGCCCGGCCCGACGCCGACCTTGACGATGTCCGCGCCTGCCTTCACCAGATCGCGCGTGCCCTGCGCCGACACCACGTTCCCGGCAGCGAGGGGTACTCCGAGATCGAGAGCACGCACTGCGGCGAGAGCGTCGAGCATCTTCTCCTGATGTCCGTGAGCCGTGTCCATCACCAGAACGTCGGCACCTGCCTCGACGAGTGCGGTCGCCTTCTCCGCCACGTTGCCGTTGATGCCCACAGCCGCAGCGATCCGCAGGCGCCCCGACGCGTCGACGGCAGGGGCGTAGATGCCCGTCCGAACTGCGCCGGTTCTCGTCACGACACCTGCCAGCGAGCCGTCGTCCTCCACGACGACAGCAAGGTGAGCATGTGCCGCCTCGATCTTCTCGAACACTTCCTTGGGCGACGCATGGCGGGGAACGCGCACGAAATCGGCAGACGCCACAGAACTGAGCCGGGCGAATCGGTCGACGTCGGTGCAGGCGCTCTCGGTGACGACTCCGATCGGCTTTCCGTGTTCGACGATCACGACCGATCCGTGAGCTCGTTTGTGTACCAGCGCCAACGCGTCGGACACGGACGCGTTGGGCCCGAGCACCACTGGTGTATCGGCGATCAGGTCACGGCTCTTGACGAATGCGACGGTGTCGGCGACGGCTTCGGTCGGCAAGTCCTGCGGGATGACGGCGATGGCACCGCGGCGGGCGACGGTCTCGGCCATCCGCCGACCCGATACTGCCGTCATGTTCGACACCACGATCGGGATGGTCGTTCCCGAGCCGTCCACCGTGCTCAGGTCGACGTCGAAACGCGAGGTGACATCGGTTCGGTTGGGGACGAGAAAGACATCGTCGTAGGTGAGATCGTAGGGCGGCTGGTGACCATCGAGGAACTGCACGTTGATCGAGACTACCGGTCGGACGAAGTTCCTGTGTTCGACGCCCGGTCTGCTGCCGTCGAATCGATAGTGTTCGCCGCCTGAGTGCGCGACAGGAGGACGGTGGTGACGATCATGACGGCGATCGCCACCACGATCGTCGCCAGGGCTGCGCCCTCGGTTCTGATTCTCTCGTCCAGGACCGTCACTCCGATGAATGCCGCACCGAGGGGTTCGCAGATCGTGACGGCCGGCATCGATGCAGACAGCGGCCCCACCTGGAACGCGCGTTGTTGCAAGTAGAAACCGACAACGCCGGACCCGATCAGCGCGTAGGTCTGCCATGCCGTCAATGCTGCAAGTGGATCGGCGTCGACGAGGTCGGTCACGAATTTGGTGAGAGCTGCAGCGAGTCCGAACAGCAGACCTCCCGCAGCTCCGAGAAGCAGGGCCCGCAGGCCGGGGGAGGACAGCACCAGACCGGCCACTGCCGCGCCCCCGATCACGACAGCGGCAACGATCAGAGGCACGATCCACGCTGCGAGAGGAGCGTCGGTTGTGCCCTCGCTCGGGTCGCCCACCACGATGAAGACCGCGAGCGCGGCGGCGAGGAGAAACGCGAGTGCCCAGGTCGACCCAGGCAGGGATCGGCGCGCGAATTTCGCCGACATCGGTAGTGCGAACAGCAGGGCAGTGACGAGCAGCGGCTGCACGACGAGGACCGAACCGACCCAGAGCGCCGCGATCTGTACCGCATAGCCACCCCCGTCTCCGATCACGCCCATCCACCATCGAGGACTACGAACGAGGGCCGACACCAGCGACGTTCCCTCCGGAACGGACGCAGCGGCGCTCTGTTGCGCCACCGCCGCGCACGCGAACAGGAACGCCGAAATCAGAGCGAGCACAACCGACAACCAGGGCGAGGTCACCCGCGTCGTCCTCGGCCGGTGCCCCGATTGCCTCCGGTTCGGCCACGCCGTTCGTGCCGCGCGGGTGCGGCACCCCGTCGTGCCCCTCGCTCCGGCAGATCGCCGCGGGCGGATCGCGAGGTGTCGGCCGGATTCGACAGTGGTCTGCCGATGGGGGTGCGAGCGCCGGTGATCCGGCGCCACGAGACGGGGTCCGCGTCGGTATCGACGACGGTGGCCGAGATTCCCGCTTCGTCCGCCATGGCGCGCACTCGCGCCAACTGATCTTCGGTAGCCAACGTCACGACGGTTCCGCTGGCCCCGGCTCGCGCGGTTCGGCCTGCACGGTGCACGTAGTCCTTGGAATCCATCGGTGGGTCGACGTGCACCACCAGCGTGACGTCGTCGACGTGAACACCGCGCGCTGCGACGTCGGTTGCGATCAGCGCAGCCGAGCTCCCGTCCGCGAAGGCGGCCAGCGAACGCGTGCGGTGCGCCTGAGTCTTGTTGCCGTGCAACGACGATACGGGTACGCCCAGTCGGCGACACTCGTCGGTGAGTCGATCGACCGCGTGGGTGGTACGTACGAACAGCATCGTGCGACCGTCCCTGTTCGCAAGTGCGGCAGCGACATCGGTCTTGCGCGCGGCGTCGACCTCGAACACGTAGTGCGCAATGTCGGGCGTGCTCACCGATTCGGCAGTGGAGTGCTCAGCCGGATCGTCCATGAACCTCTCGACCAGGCGGTCGGTGTCCTGGTCGAGGGTTGCCGAGAACAACAAGCGCTGGCCGTCGGGCGGCGTCGCGGCCAGCAGCGATTCGATCTGGGGCAGAAACCCCATGTCCACCATTCGGTCCGCTTCGTCGACGACGGTCATCTCGACGCGATTCAACGCGATGGAACGCCGCTCGAGCAGGTCGTTGAGACGACCGGGGGTGGCGACCACGATGTCGACACCGCGCTGAATCTCGCGCACATTTCGTTCGAGGGGGACACCGCCTACGACACCGACGGTCCGCAGGCCGAACGTGGCACCGTGCAGGTCGAGTACCTCGTGGATCTGGAGTGCGAGTTCCCGAGTCGGAGCGAGCACGAGCCCACGCGGTGCCGCTCGCTCGCTTCGACGACCTGCCAGTCGTACGAGCAGTGGAAGCCCGAACGCAAGCGTCTTGCCCGATCCGGTCGGGGCGCGTCCGAGTACGTCGCGGCCGGCAAGTGCGTCGGGGACTGCGGCAACCTGGATCGGAAAGGGATGGGACACACCCGCCTTCTCTAGCGAATGTACGAGAACCACCGGGAGTCCCAGGTCTGCGAATGATGAAGCGGATTGACCCGGCATGGCTGTGACCTTACCGCCGCGTCGAACACGCATGGAATGTTCTTGTCGGTGCCGCGCGCAATACTCGGGCGTAGAACGCACGTTCGAATGCGTTCGACATCGCGGTTGCTGTGGGGGCGACCGCTCGCCGAGTGGGGGAGCTATGTGCAGGATGTGTGACGGCTACGGCGTCGACGAGTACATCGGAGAGGTGAAGAGCGCCATCGATCGATTCGGATGGGCCTTGCAGTACGTCGAATCGGAGGTCGACCGGGACGGTATCCATCCGGCATTCTGCTACACCGTCGGTCTCACCGGTTTCGGAAGTCCGGAAATCGTCGTGACGGGTCGCGACCCGAACGAATCTTCACGAATACTGAACGCGCTCGGCACTTCGGTCGCTTCGGGTCTCTTGGAGGTCGAATCTGGAATCGGTTGCTGGGCAGCAGGATTCGAGATTTTCACCATCGACGTACCGGCTTGTGCAGACATTCTCCACGCGGCATCGGACCTGTACGGCACGGGGTGCTTCAGCGCCGTTCAGGCCGTGTGGAAGGACTGCGAGGGTTCGTTGCCGTGGGAGGGCATTCCCTCGACGGTGGTCCAACCGGTGCTCGGTCCGTTGCCCTACTGACTGCGATCGTCCACGAACCGGTGGCGCCGCATGAAGCACGCAGCGCCACCGGTGGACGAGGGTTGCTCAGGCCTCGATCTCGGAGCGATCGCCGCTCCAGAGCGTGTGGAACTTTCCTTCCGAGTCGGTTCGCTCGTAGGTGTGCGCTCCGAAGAAGTCGCGCTGTCCCTGCGTCAGGGCCGCGGGTAGCCGCTCGGCCCGCAGGGCGTCGTAGTAGGAAAGCGAGGACGCGAACGCAGGAACGGGAATGCCGAGTGAGGCCGCGGTGATGACGACGCGACGCCAGCTGTCGATCGCGTTCTCGATTGCCTCACGGAAGTACGGTGCCAGGATCAGGCTGGGGAGCTCGGCGTTGTCGTCGTACGCGTCCTTGATGCGGTCGAGGAACCGTGCGCGGATGATGCAACCGCCGCGCCAGATGGTGGCGAGGTCACCGGGATGCAGGTTCCAGTCGTACTCGGCGCTGCCCGCCGCAATCTGATCGAAGCCCTGTGCGTAGGCCACGATCTTCGACGCGTACAGAGCCCGGCTGATGTCGTGGGTGAACTGCTCTGCGTCGGTGGGCTTGTCGGCGAGCGTCCCCGAGGCCAGCCCGACGGCTGCCTTGCGCTGAGCCCGTGATCCCGAGAGTGCCCTGGCAAAGACAGCTTCGGCGATACCGGTGACGGGAACGCCGAGGTCGAGGGCCGCCTTCACGGTCCAGCGGCCGGTGCCCTTCTGCTCGGCGGCATCGACGATCACGTCCACCAGCGGCTTGCCGGTCTTGGCGTCGACCTGGCGGAGGACCTCGGCGGTGATCTCGACCAGGTAGCTCTCGAGATCACCGTTGTTCCACTCGGTGAACACATCGGCAACCTGCGCCGGGGTGTAACCGAGGGCGTCGCGAAACAGGTTGTACGCCTCGCCGATGAGCTGCATGTCGGCGTACTCGATGCCGTTGTGCACCATCTTGACGAAGTGGCCGGAGCCGTCGGGTCCGATGTGAGTGCAGCACGGCGTGCCGTCCACCTGAGCCGCAATGGACTCGAGCAGCGGCCCGAGTGCCTTGTAGGACTCGGCCGGGCCGCCCGGCATGATCGACGGGCCGTTGAGTGCGCCTTCCTCGCCTCCCGAGATGCCGGCACCGACGAAGAGCAGGCCGCGCTCCTTCATGGCGGCCTCACGGCGGATGGTGTCGGTGTAGAGCGCGTTGCCACCATCGATGATGATGTCGCCCTCCTCCATCGCGCCCGCGAGCTCCTCGATCACCGCGTCGGTCGGGTCTCCCGCCTTGACCATGATGAGAACCCGGCGCGGCTTCGCAAGAGCCGCAACGAACTCCTCGATGGTTTCGGTACGGATGAACGAGCCCTCGCTGCCGTGATCGGCGATCAGGGCATCGGTCTTGGCGACACTGCGATTGTGCAACGCGACGGTGTGACCGTGATGAGCGAAGTTGCGCGCGATGTTGGAGCCCATGACGGCGAGTCCGGTGACTCCGATCTGAGCCAGTTCTGTCGGTTCTGCTGCTGAGGTCATACAGACAGCTTTCCCTGCCGAGCGACGTCGCGCGAGCCAACCCCCCGAGCAGAGCTCAAACCTGTCCGTGGACAACGACAAAAGGTGCCGCATTCGCGAAGAATGCGACACCTCGTGTCGTCGAAATATGCTCCGGTCGATTCACGACCTCACGGTTGCGAACCGATCAGTGGCTGCGGGCCGGACCCTCGAAGCCGTCGTACGAGCGACGCTCGGTGCGGCTACGGAAGCCACCCGACCGGTTCTCGTCCTGGCGGGGCGCGGACGCCGGGCGGCGGTTGTCGGAGCCCCGGTTGTCGGAGCTGCGGCCTTCGTAGCCACGGCTTTCGGAGCCGCGGTACGAGCTCGACTCGGTGCGACGCGGTCGGTCACCCTGGTATCCACCCTCGCTGCGTGGGTTGGAGCCCTGGTATCCACCGCTGGAGCGGGGGTTGGAGCCCTGGTATCCACCGCCGCTGCGGGGGTTCGAGCCCTGGTATCCGCCGGTGGAGCGGGGGTTGGAGCCCTGGTATCCACCGCCGCTGCGGGGATTGGAGCCCTGGTATCCGCCGGTGGAGCGGGGGTTGGAGCCCTGGTATCCACCGCCGCTGCGGGGATTGGAGCCCTGGTAGCCGGGACGGCTGTTCCGGTCGCGCGGAGTGGACTCGGCGCGCAACGGCTCACCGGTGGGCTTCTTCGCGCCGGTGATGCTGTTCAGTTCGGCCGAACCGGGCGAGACGTTGACGGCGGTGGCCTTGACGCCGGCCATACCGGTCAGACGCAGAACCTGACGACGCTGGTTGGGGAGCACGATCGCGACGACGGTGCCCTTCTCGCCGGCGCGTGCCGTACGTCCTGCGCGGTGCAGGTAGTCCTTGTGGTCTGCGGGCGGATCGACGTGAACGACCAGGTCGATACCGTCGACATGGATTCCGCGAGCAGCAACGTCGGTGGCGACGAGGACGGGGGTGCGGCCGTTCTTGAAACGCTCGAGAACGCGGGTGCGCTGATTTTGTGCCTTGCCACCGTGCAGTGACTCCGCGGCGATACCGAGCGCACGAAGGCGATCGGTGATTCCGTCGCAACCCAGCTTGGTACGCGCGAACATGATGGTGCGGCCGCCTTCGCGGGCACCGATCTCGGAGAGAACCAGATCCTTCTGACCCCGGTCGACCATGAGGACGTAGTGGTCCATGGTCCGGACGCTGGCCTTGCCGTCCTGGGTGGAGTGCTCGACGTGGTCGGGCAGGAACTGGCGGACCAGTGACTGAACCTCGCGATCGAGGGTGGCCGAGAACAGCATGCGCTGTCCGTCTGCCGGAGTGTCGGCGAGGACGGCACGCACCTCGGGCAGGAAGCCCATGTCGGCCATCTGGTCGGCCTCGTCGAGTGCGGTGATCTCGATGGAATCGAGGATGCACGTGCCCTGACGAAGGTGGTCGGCGAGGCGGCCGGGCGTGGCGACGAGTACGTCGACTCCGCGTCGGAGCTGCTCGACCTGCTTGTTGAACGGGGTGCCGCCGACGGCAGGCATGACCCGAAGGCCCTGCGCGTTGGCGTAAGGAGCGAGAGATTCGACGACCTGGAAAGCGAGTTCGCGGGTCGGAACCAGTACGAGCGAACGCGGGCGCTTGGCGGCCGGTCGGTCAGTGTGCAGCGACAGGCGCTGCAGAATCGGCAGGCCGAAGGCAAGGGTCTTGCCCGAACCTGTCTGCGCGCGACCGAGAACGTTCTTACCTGCGATGGCGTCGGGAAGGGCCTTCTCCTGGATGGGGGAGGGCACCGTGATCGAGTTGCGCGCCAAAGCGGCGACGACGGCCTCGGGAAGCCCGAGCTCGGCGAAGGTGAACGCCGGTGCCGCTGCGGGCGTCGTGGCAGCCGTGGCGTCGGACGTGGTGGAAACGGGTGTGTTGGAAACAGCGTGGGTCACGCAGTAAAGCCTCTCCGGATTACGGGCACGCCAATAAGCCCGAAGCTGAGAGCACCCGAACGAGAAGGGAAACACGAAAAACAGCCAGAACACATTGATACGAGCCAGGGCACTGTCACCTGGCCATCAGAATGCGGATGAGAACCGCATAAAGTGGGGCTGTTTGTGCCATTTCGATTGCATGGTCGCGATGGCGACCGAGTTCCACTGTACTCGACGCACCGCGAATTGTTCACCCTGAGTCGATGTGACCTGTACGACCCCGACCGATAGGCGATTCAGCCGACCAGTTTGCTCAGTTCCTCCAGCCACGGCATGGCCACATAGATCGTCGGGAGAACGAGGATCACCACAGCGGCGGCGTAGGCGGCCGCAGCGATGCGGACGTCGCGTCCAGGTCCGCTCAACCGTTGAACGCGGATGAGGGTGTGCGGTCCGCCTGCGGCCATCGCGCCTCGTGGTGCAGTGGACCCGGCGCACGTGATCAAGGCCCGAGCGAGTGGGGTGGGTCCGGTGACCTTGACTGCCGAGTCGTCTGCGAGAAGTTCGACCAACAGTTGCACGCTGCCGAGGGCCGACTTGCTGCGCACGATTCTCGGAAATGCTTCGTTGACGGCGGTGAATGCTTCGAGCACGAGGTCGTGGCGGGCACGAAGATGTGATCGTTCGTGGCTGAGGATGGCGGTGACTTCGGCTTCGGAGAGGTTGGCGAGTGTTCCCCGGCTCAGAACCACCCTCTGGCGCAGGCCCGGCAGGCAGTATGCGATCGGTTCCGCCGCATCGAGTACGCGGATGTCTGCGTCACGAAGGCCACGAAAAGGATTTTCGCTCAGGTTGTTTCGGTCCAGCAGGTCGACGAGCATGCGGTGTCGAGAGCGGCGTCGGCGGGTTCGGACTGCTACCTGAACGACGGAGAACATCAACTTGGCACCGATGCCGAGCGTGATCGCGAGTACGAACACGTACAGGATCCACAGGGGAAGTCCGAGCGCGTCGATCTCGTCGGTGGGTGCCGTGGTGGGGCGACCGTCCGGGCCGGGGACCAGCAGCAGTCCGCCGATGGCGAGACCGGAGCTGAACGCGGACAACACAGCGGCAAGCGCAATTGCCTGCCACAGAACCAGCGCTGCACGCGGGGACCTGTACGGCCAACTGGCGCGAGCGAGCACGGCCGGCACCGGCCCCGCCAGAATCAGCGCGAGTACCGCGAATACCAACGCAGTCGTCGAGTTCATGTCCTCACTTACTACGGCGAGCGTCAGTCCGTCGGACGGCCATCTCCAGCCGAAGGGGACTCTCTCGTCGATTGTGCCACTTCCAGCGCGGCGAGTGCCTCACGGAGTGCGGCGGCTTCGTCGGCACCCACCTGTCCGACGAAGTGGACGAGTGCGGCAGCGCGGCCACCGGACGCTGGTGCCTGCGACAACGCGTCGACCATCAGGCTCGCGACCAACTCGTCGCGTCCGTGCAGAGGTGCGTACCGATGCGCACGATCGTCGCGTTGCTGAACGACCAACTTCTTCTTCGCCAACCGCTGCAGCACCGTCATCACCGTCGTGTAAGCGAGCTCACGATGTGTTGCCAGCGCCTCGTGGACCTGACGAACTGTCTGGGGATCCGAGGACTCCCACAGATGGTCCATCACTGCGCGCTCTAGTTCACCAAGACCTGCCATTCGTCCGAGTCTACGGCTACTCCGACGCGGATGCGTACTACTGGTGGTAGTACCGCTCGCTCAGGTGGTGTGGTTTCGGTCATACCCGAGACGGCATCGAATCGGTGGGTCTGGACCGCAAGGATCCAGGGGTGAATATTCTGTCCAGTGATCGTGCCGCCCCTCGGCCCGACTTCGGCGAATTGAGCGGAGACATCGCGTGGATTGGTTCGATTCTCTGTCGTTGATCGATGGCCCGGTACCGGTGATCGTGTCCGTTCTCGGCGCACTCGGTGGACTGTGGCTGCTCGTCTCGACGTCCCGTAGATACTCCACACGTGCGTTGCCGATCGCGGCGACGGGCGCGATCGTGGTCACGGCAGTCGGCTACGTGGTGGTCGAGAAGGTGTGGCGACCCTTCCCCGATCCGATCGCCACCTCCATCTACGTGTGGATCGGGGTGGGACTGGCTGCGCTGTTCGCCGTGGCTTCTCGCCTGATCGCGGCCCGCGGGGTGGTGGGCAAAATTGCGTCGGTGACAGCGGCGGTGCTCGTTGTGGCGACGGCGGCCTTGCACGTCAACCTCGAGTTCGACGCGTATCCCACCGTGGGCAATGCTCTCGGGGTCGAGTCCGCTGCCCGCATCCAATTCTCGGACGTGGCGGCCGACGTAGCGCAGACCGTCACCGGCACGCCATTGGATTCCGTTTGGACCGCGCCCGCAGATCTGGCGGCCGCCGGGAGAATCACGTCCGCCTCCATTCCGGCCACGGCGTCGAACTTCTCCGCCCGAGACGCCGAGATCTACCTACCGCCTGCGTACTTCGCCGATCCTCGTCCGCTCCTCCCGGTTCTCGTGTTGCTCGCTGGGCAGCCGGGGGCGCCCGAAGACTGGCTGAACGGAGGAAAGTTGGCCCAAACCATGGACAACTTCGCCCGTGATCATGCGGGCCTGGCGCCGGTCGTGGTCGTCGCCGACGGCACCGGGTCGTCCATCGCGAATCCGCTCTGTGTCGATTCACCGCTGGGGAACGTGGACACGTACCTGTCGAAGGATGTTCCCGATTGGATCGACAACGCGCTGCAGGTGGACCGGAATCGCGCGCACTGGGCCATCGGCGGATTGTCCTACGGCGGGACCTGCTCGATTCAGATGGCGACCAATCATCCGGACGTCTATCCCACGTTCCTCGACCTGTCCGGTCAGCGCGAACCCACTCTCGGCGATCGGGATCGAACAGTGCAGCAGGCCTTCGGTGGCGATTCTGCGGCTTTCACCGCGATCAACCCGCTCGACCTGCTCAAATCACGTCAGTACCCCGATTCGGCCGGTATTTTCGTCGTGGGTTCGGACGACAAGGATTACAAGCCGGGCCAACAAGAGATGTACGACGCAGCGAAGGCCGCCGGAATGGACGTGCAATACGTGGAGGTACCGGGCGGACACAGCTTCGCGGTGTGGTCGGAAGGCCTCCGCCGTGAGCTCCCATGGCTGGCAACGAGGACAGGGTTGATTTCGTGAACGTGACCGAGCCGGAGCCACCGGCAGCAGCCACCTCGTCGATGGCATCGGCCGAAGCCGGGGAGCCCGCCGGACCATCGTGGGTAGCGAGGCGGACGAAGGCGTTGAGGTTGGGATCATCCGCGGCGATGCGTCAGCTGCTGCGGTTGTGGTCACTCATCGTGTTCGGTGCGGTCGGAGCCCCCGTCAGCTTCGCGCTGCTGGCGATCGTATGGGTTACCGGCATCGCCGCGGCAGTACTGGACGACCGCGGCGAATTGGACAGGTTCTTTGCCGTGGGCATCATGCCGTTCGAGCACTGGCACCTGTGGACTCCGCTGACATCGGGATTGGCGGCACCCAACATCGCCGGTTGTCTGGTGGCGACCGTGGCGGTTCTCCTCGCCGCTGCGCCCATCGAGCGCCGGATCGGGTCCCGTCGCTTCGCTATCGCTGCATTCGTCACACAGGTGGCCGGTTCGCTACTCGGTCTCGGTCTTGCTGCTCTGGCCAAGACCTTCGACGCCGATTGGGGCTTCCGATTGCACGTCGGAACCGCTGTGGGTCCGACGACCTGGATATTCGGCGTGGTGCTCGTTGCGACTTCGCGAATGGATACGTTGTGGCGCAGACGTATTCGCGTCGGCGTAGTGGCGCTACTGGTGACGTTGGCGTTGTTCGGCGGGCACCTGCAGGACGTGGTTCGACTGGCCGCCGCGGTCATCGGTCTGGTTGCCGGGCCGTGGATCGTCGGCCGTTCGGCGCGTGGTCCCCGTTTGGCGGGTACCCAGCGCGAAGGCCGAGTGCTGGTTGCGTTGATCGTGGCCGCGAGCGCTCTCGGTCCGGTGCTGGCGGCCCTCAGTCCCAACGCGGTCGGTCCGTTCGCGGTTCTTCGGGACGTCGTTCGAGGGGTTCCGTACACAGCGGCCGAGGTCCGTGAAATCTGCGCCGATGCGATCACCGACCCGGTGGAATGCCGCCGCGGTCTGCTCGATCTCAGGCTCGGGGGAGTCGGACCGACCATCCTGAGCATCATGCCGTCCCTGTTCCTGCTGGTGGTCAGCGACGGGCTCCGCCGGGGCCGACGTTTCGCATGGGCGATGGCGGTTGTCTCGCAACTGGTTCTGCTCGCGTTGTCGGTGGCCAACTTCGCCATTCGGTTCCTCGAGGCCGGTGACGACCAGTCCCTGTTCTACGGTCTCGAATCACCGACGGCTTATCGCACCGCGGTGCCGTTCCTGTTGCCGCTGATCGTTTTGGTGGTCCTGATCGTCACCCGAAGGTTCTTCGATGTGTCGGCGCCCTCGGGCACCTATCGGCGGTGGGGGGCGTCGGTGGTGGGAGTCGGCGTGGCACTCGGGCTCGTGTATTCGATCGGCGGGTACCTGGCGCGAGGGGGGTTCGCCGATTCGCCGTCGTTCGGTGGCCTGCTGGCGGACTTCCCGCAGCGTTTGGTTCCGCCGGTCTATCTGCAGTGGCTCGAACCCGCTCTGCTGCCGCAGAGCGTGCCGACCACCTTGCTGTTCGAGTGGACAGGCGTGGTGTTCTGGGTTGTGGTGTGCGTGTTCGCCGCGAGCACCTTCCTCACTCCGGTGTACGGGACGGAAACCGACGCGACCGAACGGGCACGCGGACTGCTGATGTCGAGCAGTGGTTCTGCTCTGTCGTGGATGACGACGTGGCGCGGCAACAAGTACTGGTTCGGTCCGGATGGGCGCAGCTACGTCGCGTACCGCGTCATCTCCGGGGTGGCGCTCACCACCGGCGATCCTGTCGGGCCGCGGGCGTCCCTGCGAGACAACGTCGTCGACTTCGCCGAGTTCGCGTCGGAGAACGGGTGGATACCGTGCTTCTACTCGGTCACCCGTGATGTTCGTCGAGTCACCGATTCACTCGGGTGGGGCGGAATCCAGGTGGGTGAGGAGACGGTGCTCGACCTGGACGGAATCGCCTTCACCGGCAAACGATTCCAGGACGTGCGGACCGCTCTCAATCGGGCGAAGAAGGCAGGTGTCGTCGCCGAGTGGATTCGTTTCCCCTCGGCGCCACTGGCGATCACCGACCAGATCACCGCGATTTCCGAGGAATGGGTAGCGGACAAGGGCATGCCCGAGATGGGGTTCACCCTCGGCGGTCTGGAGGAGGTCGACGACGAGAACGTCCGGTGTCTGATCGCCGTCGACGAGCATCGGACGGTGCACGGAGTGACCTCGTGGATGCCGGTGTACGAGGACGGCGTCATCGTCGGCTGGACGCTCGACTTCATGCGACGTCGGTCCGAGGGATTTCGGCCCACGATGGAATTCCTCATCGCGTCGGCTGCCCTGCTGCTCGAGCAGGAAGGCGCTCGATTCCTCAGCTTGTCCGGTGCACCGCTGGCCAAGGTCGACGAAAAGCAACCCGAACACGTGGCGAGCGCTGAGCAGTCGACTCTGTCGGGACTGCTGGAGCGACTACTGGACGTCCTCGGACGAACTCTCGAACCCGTCTACGGATTCCGGTCACTGTTGGCGTTCAAATCCAAATTCCAGCCGCGCTACGAACCGATGCACATGACATTCGCCGATCCGGCCGCACTGCCCAGCATCGGAAACGCGATCGGGCGGGCTTACCTGCCGGACGTGTCGATCGGTCAGGGTCTGAAACTGGTACGCACCATGATCGAGCGGTGACGGGGCGCTACTGGAGCGTAGTGGAGGTGCCCGCGGCCGAGCGATTGCGTGACTTCTGAGGCCCGCCGATCGACCCGTATACGTGCCGCGTGCCGATCGGAACGACGAGCGGGCGATCGGACATCGGATCGTCGATGACGGCGGCCTCCAGCCCGAACACGTCGAGTAACAGCTGCTCGGAAATGACATCCTGAGGCCGACCGGACGTGACGATCTGCCCTTCCTTCATGACGATCAACCGATCGCTGTAGCGAAGCGCGAGGTTGAGGTCGTGCAGCACCATGACGATGGTGCGGCCAAGTTCGTCGTGCAGGCGGTCGACCAGGTCGAGCACCTCGACCGAGTGCGCCAGATCGAGGTAGGTGGTCGGCTCGTCCAGCAGCAGGATGTCGGTGCCCTGGGCCAACGCCATCGAGATCCATGCGCGTTGCCGCTGGCCGCCCGACAGTTCGTCGACGGGCCGATCGGCGAGATCGCCGACTCCGGTCAGCTCGAGTGCGTTCGCCACCTCGGCCTCGTCGTCCGAGCTCCACTGTCTGATCCAGGACTGATGCGGGTGACGGCCACGCGAGACGAGGTCGGCGACGGTGAGTCCTTCGGGAGCGGTCGGTGCCTGCGGCAGCATGCCCAGAGTGCGGGCAACCTCCTTGGTCTTCATCGAGGAGATCGCCCGTCCGTCGAGCATCACACTGCCGGCTTTGGGCTTGAGCAAGCGACCGAGCGAACGCAGGAGCGTCGACTTGCCGCAGCCGTTGGGACCGATGACCGTGGTGATGACCCCGGTGTGTATCTCCAGGTCGAGGTGGTCGACGATGGTGCGGTCACCGTAACCGAGGCTGAGATCTTCCGCGATGAGACGCGAGGCGTGGCTGGTTGTCATACGGAAGCCTTTCGATTACTGCGAACGAGAAGGTACAGAAGGAACGGTCCGCCGAGGGCCGAGGTGACGATGCCGACCGGTAGCTCCACCGGCAGAATCGTGCGGGCGATCAGATCGCTTGCCACCACCAGCAATCCGCCGAGTAGCGCCGACGCGATGATCGGCGGGCCCGGCGTTCGTAGAATTCGTACGGCGACCTGGGGTGCCGACAGCGCCACGAAAGCGATGGGCCCGGCAGCGGCTGTAGCGACGGCGGCGAGAGCGACGGCGGCGAGTAGCATCACTGCCTGGCTGTGTTGCAGGCGTACGCCGAGCGATCTGGCGTTGTCGTCACCCAGTCGAAGCGCGCCGAGCGTGAACGTCGCGACGACGGTGCCGCCGCCGACGATGACCACAGCGGCCGCTACCGGCCAGACCGACGCCCAGTTCGCACCGTTGAGAGAGCCGTTGAGCCAGACCTGGGCGCGCGAGACGTCGTTGATGTCGGCACTGATCAGCAGCCACCCGATGACGGCGGTGAGCATGGCGTTGACGGCGATTCCCACCAGAATGAAACGGAACCCGTCGACACCCTTGCGCCACGCGAGGGCATAGATCGCGATCGCAGTGATCACACCGCCCACCAGTGCGGCGAGCGGCAGGCCGAGGGTGGCGAGCAGTCCGCTGAAGCTGCCGCCTCCGCCGAGCACGATCAGCGCGACGGCTGCGGCACTGGAACCGGCGGTGATGCCGAGGATGTCGGGGCTGGCGAGCGCGTTGCGGGAAATCGACTGGGTGATGGCTCCGGAGATACCGAGTGCGGCCCCGACGAGGAGGCCGGTCAGCGATCGAGGCAGGCGCAGATCCATGACGATGAATCGCTCGATTCTCGACCCGCCGCCGAGCAGGACATCGAGAACCTGAGCGATCGACAAGGGGAAGTCACCGCGTCCGATGTTCACACACATGATCAGCACCAGGGCCGCGGCGAGCACGACGGTGACGAGGACCATCAACGGTCGTCGGACCAGGGATATCGGGCCGAGGCGGAACGCAGGCCGGGCGGGAACGGCACTCGCGGCGGACGACGGTGTCTTCGGTTCCAGATCGGTGCTCACAGGCCGACCAACTTTCTGCGTCGGACGAGAGCGATGAAGAACGGTGCTCCGACCAGGGCAAGAACGATGCCCACCTGGAGTTCGCCCGGGCGCACGACGACGCGGCCGATCACGTCGGCGATCATGAGCATGACCCCACCCATGAGACCTGCGTAGGGGACGAGCCAGCGGTAGTCGGGTCCGGTCACTGCGCGAGCGATGTGGGGTACGACAAGGCCCACGAAGGCAATCGGCCCGCATGCTGCGGTTGCTGCGCCGGTCAGCAGTGTGATGGCGAGGATGCCGACGGTACGGGTGAGCGCGATATTGGTTCCGAGTGACCGAGCGACGTCCTCGCCGAGGCTCATGACGTTCAGGCCCGGAGTGCTCGCCAGAGCGATGAGGACGCCGATCACCAGGAACGGCAGCACCTGCCACAGGACATCGAGCCCGCGACCGGCCACGGATCCGACCACCCAGAAGCGGTAGCCGTCGAGGCTCGTCTGATCGAGAAGCACGACGGCATTGGTCATCGCCGAGAGGAAGAATGCGACTCCGGCACCGGCCAAGGCGAGATTGATCGGGCTCGATCTTCCCGACCCTATCGACGACAGTCCGAACACGACGATGCTCGCCACCGCCGACCCCGCGAACGCGAACCAGAGGTACTGGCTGGGCGAGGTGAATCGGAAGAGATAGATGGCCATCACGACGAAGAACGCCGCTCCGGAATTGAGGCCGAGCAGGCTGGCGTCGGCCAATGGGTTGCGGGTGTGTCCCTGGATGAGAGCGCCCGCGATGCCGAGTGCGATGCCGACGACCAGTGCGAGCACCGTGCGCGGGACGCGCAACGTGCGCACGATGATGTCGGTGTCGGTGCCCGTCGAATTCAGTAGAGCGTGCGCGATTTCGGCGAACGTCAGGGGTCGCGCGCCGATCGCGATACTGGCGAGGATGCCGGCCACGAGCGCGATGATCAGGACTGCCAGGCCGAGCAACCTCCGCCTTCGGATGGCAGCTACCGAACCGTCCTTGGGGATCGGCTCGAATCCTTCGGCCGCAGCGGCCTTTTCTCGGACGATCTCGGATGACGCGCGGCCGATGCCGAACTGGCGACGGAGGGCACGACGTATGCCGACGGGGCCGTGGGTGGCGCTGTCTCGGAGTGTCAGCCCCAGCCAGCGACGGCCGGTGCTCTGCCCCTCGTTGCCGTCGCGATACCCGCGGTTCCAGACGAACAATGCCGCCGCGACGCACACTGCGATCGCTCCGAACACGAATCGGTCGGCCTGTCCGCCGCCATTGTCGTCGCGGAGAGCGTCGACGATCGACCATCCGACGAACAGCGGTAGTAGCACGATCAGGGCGTCTATCACTCCGGCAGCGATGCGGGTACTCCGCGGGGGCGGGCCCGAGGGCACGTCCTCTTTCCCGTACTGCTCGTCGGGCGACCGACGGGAGCCGTGGGGGCCGAGTAGCGGAGCTGTGGTCACAGTGGTCGTGACTCCTCGCTGTATCGAAGGGACTTGGTTTAGGTTACGGAACCCTTGCCTTCTGTGCGTGACGAGGTAAGGGTAGCGGTGCCTGACTGCTCGATTATCTGGTTAGGCTAACCTACATAGATACCGAGGGTGCGGCGAGTCCGCCCGTCACGAACAGAAGGAGCATTCAGGTGTCAGTTGCAACTGTGGCGTTCACGGACTGGGCCGATGTTCATCGACACTCGAATCGGTCCGGCGGGGCGGCACTGTTGACCGACTCGTGCGAGACCCTTCGCTCGCTGAATCCCGATTACCCGCGGATGTACGCAGTGGCAGCGATGGCGAACGAGGGGAAGCGTCGGTGGTGGCAGTTGGCCGTCGGTCTCGATGACGGACGCGTCGAGCAGATGTACCGGCGGTCGCTCGAGGATCTGGACGTCCCCGAAGCGGCTGCGGTTCAGGTGGCAACGGCCTTGATCCATGCGGTGGTCGGGCGAGTGTCTGCGCTGCTGGTCCTCGAAGGTCGTGCCTGGGATCCGGGTATCGACAATCTGTGGATTCACATGGACAGCGACGGCGGAATCGACTGGGCGGGTGTCGCATCGCCGGTCCTGAGGGTGCTGCCCGACGATCCGGCTGTGGGTGCGCCGGGCACGGTCGTCCTGCCGTGTGAGCAGGCTCTGCTGGTCTGGACCGCGCATCGCTGCACGACGTCGCTCGATGCGGTGTTTCGCGCGATCTCGGATCGCGCCCCGCTGGACGTGCGGGTGTTCTGGGCCCTGGTGGGCGACGCCATCCTCGGCGCGTCGACCTACGTACCGATTCTGGCGGGGTCGAGCGCGTCTGCGGGGGCTCGCCGGGGTCAGATGCTGCTCGACGCCATGGTCGATGCCGGCGCCCCCGTCCGCTCGCGCGTCGGGGTGCCGGGGCGAGCGAGACTCCGAGCGTCGTGACTCTCTTGCTTTCTGAATAAGGTTTGCCTATCCTGAGTTCGTACCAACGGACCGCGCCGGAGTCCTGAGGGCTGCAGTGACTCCCGGTCCTTGCCACGGTGGGCCTCTCGTTCTATCGACGAACGAGAGGCCCACCGATTTTTGTGGGTCGATCGTCGTGTATCTCTGAACGAGAGTCGACAGCCGAGTCGGCCGGACCATCTCGACGCAACCGGAAGGCACGCTATGACGGACTCGAACGGCACCACGGGGGAGAGCACCTTCGACACCATGACGCCGGAACAGCTCACCGAATTGTGTGCACGAGGGTTCGACGGGGTCGTCGGCCTGCGATACCTCGAGGTGTCCGGCGACGACGTGCGCGCAGAATGGACCGTCACCCCGCAGCTTCATCAACCGGCCGGAATCATGCACGGGGGCGTGCTGTGTTCGGTGGTCGAGTCGGTGGCGAGTATCGGTGGGTCGGCCTGGTTCGGCTCTCGTGGACACGTCGTCGGTGTCAACAACAGCACCGACTTTGTCCGGGCGACCCGATCGGGAACCTTGACCGCACACGGACATCCGATTCACCGCGGCCGTACCCAACAGCTGTGGCAGGTGGACATCTCCGACGAGAGTGGACGCCTGGTGGCCCAGGGCAAAGTCCGGCTGGCAAATATCGAAAACACCGCACATCTGGGACAGTGATGCCCATGACGGGACACAACCAGCATCCAGATTCCCCAGTCACCGCGCTGACCCGCGACGCTGTCGATCGCCTCGAGTCATTGTTCGGTCCCATCGACGACGAACTCGCACAGCGCTATCCGGGTGACCGAATCGGTGGGCAACCCTCCCATACCGTCTATGTCTCGGCGGCGGATGCCTCGGCGGCTGTACACGCCGAGTGGGGTGCCGCAGCCTCGGACATTCTCGATTCCCACCCCGAAGCGTTCGCCGAACTCGACACCGTGAACGCGCTGCCTCTCGTGCGTGACAGGTTGAACAGTGCCCCCATCCAGGATCTGAGGTTCGACTTCGAGGACGGCTACGGGTGGCGGTCGGACGCCGTCGAGGACCGGCATGCGACGGCTGTCGGGGCAGCACTGTCGGAGTTGGCGAAGGACTCCGCCGGCCCGTCCTGGCTGGGCATTCGCGCCAAAGGTCTTGCAGCGCACGAGCGTCGGCGCGGAATTCGTACCCTTGAGCTCGTTCTGGACGGGGCCGGGGGAGTGCCCGGCGGTTTCGTGTTCACCGTGCCCAAGCTGCGTGCCGTGGAGCAGGTGACCGCTGTGGTCGCGCTCTGCGAGGAACTGGAGCGCGCGCACGGACTCCCCGAGCGCGCCCTGCGATTCGAATTGCAGATCGAAAGTCCTCAGGCGGTGATCGGGGCCGACGGCACGACGACCCTGGCTCGGGCGATCACCCGGGCCAACGGACGCTGCACGTCCCTGCATTACGGAACATACGACTACAGCGCCGCATGCGGAATCACCTCCGCTCAACAGTCGCTGGCTCATCCGGTGGCGGACCACGCGAAAAACGTAATGCTGGTGGCGGCCGCACAGACCGGAGTGTGGGTGTGCGACGGCTCGACTCAGGTGGTGCCGACGGGCGACGCGAAACAGGTGGCAGCATCGGCGCGGCGGCATGTCGATCTGGTCACCAGATCCCTCGAACGCGGCTTCTATCAGGGCTGGGACATGCACCCCGGCCACCTGGTGACGCGGTGGCTCGCCACCTTCGGGTTCTTTCGCCGGGCCATGCCGGTCGCCGCTGCTCGATTGGGTGGCTATCTCGATCGCCAGGGCGGCGAAGTGATGGACGAGCCCGCCACTGCTCAGGCGCTGGCCGGGGTGCTGGTGCGGGGACTGGATGCGGGTGCGTTCGATATCGCCGAAATGCAGGACGTGGCCTCCGGTATCGACCGAGACGTCCTGCGGGGCCTGCTCGATCGATCGGTGACGGCGCCCCTCGGGTGAAGGGCGGTCGCGCACTCCGCTGCCGGAAGGTCGCAGGCGTGTCAGAATTGCCGAGCACCATCACCGATCGGGACGGAGAACTCCAATGCGGTTGTCTCCGCACGAGCAGGATCGACTGCTCGTCAGCTATGCGGCCGAGCTCGCGCGGCGTCGCCAGGCTCGCGGCCTCAAACTCAATCATCCCGAGGCGATCGCGGTCATCACCGATCACCTCCTCGAGGGTGCCCGCGATGGGAGATCCGTTGCAGACCTGATGTCCTCGGGTCGCGAGATTCTCGATGCCGACGATGTTCTCGGAGGCGTTCCCGAGTTGCTTCCCGAGGTGATGGTCGAAGCGACCTTTCCCGACGGTACGAAGCTGATCACGGTGCACGAGCCGATCTCACCGAAACGAGGCGACGGGCACCTCGTCCCGGGCGAGATCATCACCGTCGCAGGTGATATCGAGATCAACGAGGGTGCCGAATCGATCAGCCTCACCGTCGTGAACGCAGGGGACCGGCCGGTGCAGGTGGGCTCTCATGTGCACTTCCCGCAGTCCAACGATGCCCTGCGGTTCGATCGCGAGCTGGCCCACGGGCACCGCCTGGACATCCCGGCCGGCACGGCGGTGCGATTCGAGCCCGGTATCGAACAGACGGTTCGGCTCGTGCCCCTCGGCGGCACGCGCGAGGTCCACGGACTGAGCATGACACCTCCCGGAAAGTTGGACAGCTGATGGCGCGTATGAGTCGGAGTCGGTACGCCCAGTTGTTCGGTCCCACCACGGGTGATCGAATTCGCTTGGCGGACACGGATCTTTTGATCGAGGTCACCGAGGACCGCAGTGGTGGTCCCGGCATTGCCGGCGAGGAGGCGGTGTTCGGCGGCGGCAAGGTGATCCGCGAATCGATGGGGCAGTCGCGAGCCACCCGTGCCGACGGTGCTCCCGACACGGTGATCACCGGGGTGGTCGTCGTCGACTACTGGGGAATCATCAAGGCCGACCTCGGTATTCGCGACGGGCGCATCGTGGCACTGGGCAAAGCCGGCAACCCCGACACCATGACCGGTGTCCATCCCGATCTGGTGATCGGACCGTCGACCGAGATCATTGCCGGCAACGGAAAGATCGTGACGGCCGGCGGGATCGACTGCCACGTCCATCTGATCTGCCCGCAGATCAAGGAGGAAGCTCTCGGCGGAGGCATCACCACCGTGATCGCCGGCGGCACCGGACCGGCCGAGGGAAGCAAGGCCACCACGGTCACCCCGGGTGCCTGGCACCTGTCTCGCATGCTGGAAGCTCTCGACGACTGGCCCATGAACATCGTGCTGCTCGGCAAGGGCAACACGGTCAATCCGGACTCGATGTGGGAGCAATTGCGTGCGGGCGCATCGGGATTCAAGCTGCACGAGGACTGGGGATCGACTCCCGCCGCCATCGACGCGTGTCTGCGAGTGTGCGAGGACGCCGGAGTGCAGGCGGCGCTGCATTCGGACACCTTGAACGAGGCCGGATTCGTCGAAACCACCCTCGCCGCGATCAATGGTCGTGGTATCCACGCGTACCACACCGAAGGTGCGGGCGGCGGACACGCGCCCGACATCATCACCGTCGCGTCCCAACCGCACGTCCTGCCCAGCTCGACCAACCCGACGCGTCCGCACACCGTGAACACACTGGACGAACATCTCGACATGTTGATGGTGTGCCATCACCTCAGTCCCTCGATCCCCGAGGACCTGGCCTTCGCCGAGAGCCGCATCCGGCCGTCGACCATTGCCGCCGAGGATCTGTTGCACGACATGGGTGCGATCTCGATGATCGGCAGCGATGCGCAGGCAATGGGCCGTATCGGTGAGGTCGTTCTGCGTACCTGGCAGACGGCGCACGTGATGAAGTCTCGTCGCGGCTTCCTGACCGGTGACAACGGGGCCGACAACAACCGCGTCATGCGCTACGTCGCCAAATACACCATCTGCCCGGCCGTCGCGCATGGCCTCGACGACGAGATCGGCTCGATCGAACCGGGCAAACTCGCCGATCTGGTGCTGTGGGATCCGGCGTTCTTCGGCGTGCGTCCACACATGGTCGTCAAGGGCGGCATGATCGCCTGGGCGGCCATGGGCGATGCCAACGCGTCCATCCCGACTCCGCAACCCGAACTGCCCCGTCCGATGTTCGGTGCATCGCCGAAGGCAGCGGCCGCGACCTCGCTGCATTTCGTTGCGCCACAGGCAATCGAGGACGGACTCGCCGAGCGCCTGAACTGCGATCGACGGCTGGTTCCGGTCAAGAACGTGCGCAGTATCAGGAAGTCCGATATGCCCCTCAACGACGCCCTGCCCAACATCGAGGTGGATCCGGACACCTTCACCGTGCGGATCGACGGCGACGTGTGGACAGAGCAGCCCGCAACCGAACTGCCGATGGCGCAACGGTATTTCCTCTTCTGATGACGGCTGTTGCACACTCGCCCGCCGACAACTCGTCGGCCGCCCGCCTGCAGGTGACGACGCTTCTCTCGCTTGCCGATTCCCGTTTGCCCACGGGTGGGCACGTGCACTCCGGTGGAGTGGAGGAAGCCATCGCCTCGGGCTTCGTTCGGGACGTAGCGACACTCGAAGCATTCCTTCGGCGCCGCATCAGGACCTCCGGTGCCACCACGGCGTCGGTGGCAGCAGCGCTCGTCCACGGCACACTCGACACCGACGAGGCCGACGCCGAATGCGACGCACGGACACCGTCTCCGGCTGCCAGGTCTGCCTCACGAGCGCAGGGCCGAGGTCTGCTCCGGTTGGCCAAGTCGGCCTGGCCGCACCATGATTGGACGTCGATCGGGCGCAAGCCGCATCTGGCCGTCGCCGCAGGGCATGTCGGACTCGCGGCAGGCTTGTCGGTTGCCGACACGGCCGCGGTGCAGGTGTACATCACGATGACCGGCTCGGCGATCGCGGCGCAGCGTCTGCTCGCGCTCGATCCGGCCGAGGTCGCCGCGTGCACCATTCGGTTGGGCGACTTCTGCGACGACGTGACTGCTGCGATCTGCGAGTGCCTGCCCGAACTGATGGAGTTGTCGGATCCGTTGCTGGACATGTTCGCCGAAGCCCACGCCGTCCGCGATCGTCCGTTGTTCGTATCCTGAATACGGATCCATTTTTCTCTGACGACAAGGAGTTCGACATGCCCCCGCACCTGATCGACGGTGAGCCCCACGACCACGGTTTGGATCGGCCCAAGCGCGCACGGGTGGCGGGCGAGGCGTTGCGAGTGGGAATCGGCGGACCCGTCGGTTCCGGGAAGACCGCGCTGGTGGCAGCCCTGTGCCGCCAGTTGCGCGACGAATTGTCGCTGGCCGTTCTGACCAACGACATCTACACGACCGAGGACGCGGACTTCCTGCGTCGGCATGCGGTGTTGCCCGACGAGCGCATCACCGCGGTACAGACCGGTGGCTGTCCGCACACGGCTATCCGTGACGACATCACCGCCAACCTCGACGCCATCGACGATCTGATCGACAACAACCCGCCTCTGGATCTGATTCTCGTCGAATCCGGTGGAGACAACCTCACTGCGACGTTCTCGTCCGGTCTGATCGACGTGCAGATTTTCGTCGTCGATGTCGCCGGAGGAGACAAGGTTCCGCGCAAGGGTGGCCCCGGTGTGACGTTTTCGGACCTGTTGGTCGTCAACAAGACGGATCTCGCGCCGTACGTCGGCGCAGATCTCGGTGTCATGGAGCACGATGCCGCACAGGTGCGCGAGGGTCGGCCGACTGCGCTGATTTCTCTCACCGACGATCCGGCCGCGACCACGGTGCTGGCATGGGTACGCGAGCAGTTGAAAGCCATTGCGGACGCCGACGCGCACGCCCACACGCACTAGTCGATGCACACCGAGCTCTGCATCGACGCGAGCCTGCATCGGAGCCCACGCATCACTTCTGTGGGCGGACTCGCCGGCCGACAGACCGGACCGGACACCGTCCATCTGATCGGCACGGCAGCAACGCCACTCGGCGGTGACACGATCGTCGTCAGGATCTCGGTAGCCGCCGGCGCGCGCCTCGAGGTGCGCAGCGTGGCGGCGTCGTTGGCGATGCCCGGTGGGCTGCATCGTCATTCGTCGGCGCAGTGGCACTTCGAGGTCGGAGCGGGCGCGTCGCTGATCTTCGACCCCGAGCCGATGGTCGTGGTATCGGACGCCTCCCACTCGGTGGTCAATACTGTTGCGCTGCAGAAGGATTCCACGCTGTGGCTGCGCGAGAGGACACAGATCGGACGCTTCGAGGAAGCGTCGGGTCGGTGGAGCAGTGCGATGCATTGCGATGTGGGGGACCGTCCGGTGTTGCGTCACCGAGTGGAACTGGGAGATGGCTCGGTCGCGCACGACGCGCTGTCGGCCCCGCTGTCGATGTCCAGTACGTTGCAGTATCCCGATGACCGTACGTCCGAGGTCGATCTGGCGAACGGGACCGTCCGTCTGCCGCTGTCCGGAGGCGGCTCGCTGAGTACCTCGGTGGGACGTCGACTGCAGCCCGCCCGATCGGGTGCGTGAGACCGACACACTTCGAAACGAACAACGCATCGGTCGACGGTGTCCCGTCGACCGATGCGTTGTGTGAGAGCAGTTACCGGCGGCCGATCAGCCCGCCGCTTTCTCGCGTTCCTTGTCGGACTCGGCGCCGTCAGTCTCGACGGCACCTGCACGTTCCAGAGAGTTGAGCTGCTCGATGGCCAGTCGCGCGAACACCTGCTGTTCGGTCGATGCCATCTGGGCGCGGCCCCGACCCAGGAACGTCACGAACCAGGAAATGACGGTCGTGATGCGGCTGCGGTAGCCCACGAGGTAGTACAGGTGCAGTGCAAGCCACATGAGCCAGGCGATGAAGCCGCCGAACTCGAGCTTGCCGACCTTGGCGACCGCGTTGAATCGCGACACCGTTGCCATCGAACCCTTGTCGAAGTACTTGAACGGCGCACGCTGGGCGGGATCGTCCTGGCCCTTGACCGACGCCTTGATCAGCTTGGCAGCGTAGGTGGCTCCCTGGATGGCACCCTGCGCCATACCCGGAACGTCCTTGACCGACATCAGGTCGCCGACGACGAACACGTTCGGGTGGCCCTTGACGGTGAGGTCCGGTTCGACGAGCACGCGCCCGGCGCGGTCGGTCTCCGATCCGGACTGGTCGGCGAGCTGCTTGCCGAGCGGGCTGCCCTGCACGCCTGCGGACCAGACCTTGCACTGCGCCTCGATTCGACGCGTGGTGCCGTCCTTCTCCTTGACGGTCAGGCCGTCGTTGTCGACGTCGGTGACCATTGCGTTGAGCTGAATCTCGACGCCGAGCTTCTCGAGACGTTCGGCGGCCTTGCGGCCGAGCTTCTCGCCCATCGGCGGCAGTACGGCGGGCGCGGCGTCGAGCAGGATGACGCGGGCGTCGCGGGGATCGATGTTGCGGAAGGCACCGTCGAGCGTGCGATCGGCGAGCTCCGCGATCTGCCCGGCGAGCTCGACGCCGGTGGGACCCGCCCCGACGACGACGAACGTCATGAGGCGGTCCTTCTCCTCCTGGTCGTCGGAGAGTTCGGCCTGCTCGAACGCTCCCAGGATGCGGCCGCGGAGTTCGAGTGCGTCGTCGATGGTCTTCATGCCCGGCGCGAACTCGGCGAAGTGATCGTTGCCGAAGTAGGACTGCTGAGCGCCCGCCGCGACGATCAGACTGTCGAAGGGAGTGACGGTGATGCGCTCGAGCAGCTTGGAGGTGACCGTCTTGGCGTCGAGGTCGATGTTGAGCACGTCGCCCAACAGAACCTCGGCGTTCTTCTGCTTACGCAGAATGACTCGGGTGGTGGGAGCGATCTCGCCGACGGAGAGAATGCCGGTCGCGACCTGGTAGAGGAGCGGCTGAAAGAGGTGGTGCGTCGTCTTGGCGACGAGGGTGATGTCGACGTCGGCCTTCTTGAGCGCCTTGACGCCGAACAGACCTCCGAACCCGGAACCGATGACGACGACACGATGACGCTTCGATTCGACCGGTTGGATGCTCATTACCTGCTCCCTAGACGTTGAGATGTGAGGACAACGGTAGTCGCCATCCTTCTCGGCGTCTCGGCAAGGTGGCTGTACCGGTCCAGACGGAAGTGTGCAGCGAAACCTACCGCCCGTTTGCCGCCCGCTTCGCCAGGTCCACGGTCGCGGCCCGTAATTCGGCAGCCGAGTCGATCGGAGTTGCGTAGCCGACTCGGGTGTACGCGACCCCGCGTGGCGTGAGCACCTTCAGATCCAGTCCGTAGCGATCCGCTGCAGTGCATTCGGCCGACGTGGCGTCGGGATAGCCACCCAGTTGGCGGGCCATCGCGAGCAGAGACGTCGAATGGTCGGCATTGAGGTGCTCGATCGCGTACGCGGACGTGGGCGACACCGGATCGGGTGCGGCCTCGGCGTAGTCCTCGGCGGTTGCCGAATCCATTCGTCCGTATCCGCCGACCCAGCGGACCCGGCGCACGCGCATGATCCACAGCGTGAAGTCGCTGTAATCGAGGTAGTACTTCGCCGCGGGCACCGCCGAGAGATGCGCCTCGCGGGAAGCGGCCAATTCGTCTCCCTCGGGCCGCTCGACGATGCCTGCGAGCGTGATCCGGCCCGACGCCAGCGGATCGGACTGCGATTGCGGTGCGACGATCGACAGGCTCATGCGTTGATCGCCGGCGAGGTTTCGGCCGTGCTCGGCCATCCGGGAGACACACAGAACCGGAGCGCCGCCGTGCAATCCGTACGTGACGAACGATGCCCAGGGATCGCCATCGGTGGTCAGGCTGGCCAGAGTCGCGATGTTGGTGGACGCAGCGATCGTGCGAGCTTCCTCGGCTGCAGAGGGACGGCGGTCGTCGACCACCGGAGACAGGGGAGGAGGAACGGACGGGGCGTCACCGGGATCGCCGTGATCGAGTGCCATGCGCAGCAGCTTACGGTGAGGACTTACACGAGGTCTCGGGCATGAAAGAGAGCGTCGGCGACGAGTGCGACACCGAGCACGACGAAGATGACACGCACCGTGGGCGGGCCGTACCGCATCAGGGCCCGGACGGTCGCGGTGAACGCGCGCCTGGACCGTCGACTCTTCCTCGATGCCAGAATCAGAACGAGGATCGGTGGTAAGAGTCCGATCAGGCAGTAGACGACGACGATCCCCGGCCACCACGGTGGACGAGGATCGTAGGCCGAGAGCATCGTCAACCCGGCGAGGTACGGCACCGCCGTCGGGCCCTGCACCAGACCGATCGTCAGTCCGGTCAGGGCGACGACGGGAATGCTGGAGCCGGCTCTGGCGGCCCAGGCCGGTGGGCGGCGCTCGGTGGTGCGCAGAGCACCGAGGCCGATCAGGACCAGCCCTATCACGAGTTCCGCGCGATACCGGACCGTGGGAGTGAGCGTGAAGTCGAACAGATCGGTGAGGAAATCGATGCCGAGAACGGTGAGGATGCCGAACGTGGTCGTCGCCGTGAACACACCGCCGACGAATGCCAGCCCGGCTCGGAACGGCGACCGGCGGGTGGTTCTCGAGTGCACTGCCAAAGCAGCGGTGACGCCGATCAACAACACGTCGAGCGAATCGAGTATCGCGAATCCGACGAGCGCAAGCAGCAGAGTCACCATGGAGTGTTCAGGGTAACGGTCGGGTGAAGGTGACCTCCTTTGTGGCGACGGCCTCGGCAGTTCGGCCGGGTGCGGTCTGGTTGTCCCAGTACATGTTCGTGTGCGCGATGACCTGCGCAGGTGGTGGGGCACCCCACTCGGTCAAGTCCTCGGCTGTGTGCGCATCGCTCACCAGCGTCACGTCGTAGCCGCGGACGAGGGCACCGTGGAGCGTGGACCGGACGCAGAAATCCGTGTGCGCGCCGGCGACGACGACGTGTCCGACGAGGGACGCGGCGAGATCCGTCTCGAGACCGGTGTCTTCGAAGGCATCGCCGTGCTTCTTGTGAACTATCGGATCGTCGGGATCGACGGGCAACTCGCCGAGGAGTTGCCAACCGTCCGTTCCGAAGGCCAGCTCCTTCTCGGAGGAGTGCTGCACCCAGATCACCGGAGTGGCGGACTGTCGCGCTCGGGACACCAGCGCCACTATGTTGGCGACGACGCGCTCCCGCTCGTGGACGCCCACCATCACGTCGTTCTGCACGTCGATGATCACCAGTGCGGTCGCAGGTCTGTGGGGCAGGGTCGTCACGGTAACTCAGCTCCCCACGTACGCAGCCAGGTGCTGGCCGGTCAGCGTCGATCCGTCTGCCACCAGATCGGACGGCGTTCCCTCGAACACGACCAGGCCCCCGTCATGGCCGGCACCGGGACCGAGATCGATGATCCAGTCGGCGTGGGCCATGACGGCTTGATGATGTTCGATGACGATCACCGACTTACCCGAATCGACCAGCCGGTCGAGCAGCCCGAGGAGCTTGTCCACATCGGCGAGATGCAGTCCGGTGGTGGGTTCGTCGAGCACGTAGATCCCGCCCTTGTCGGCCATGTGCGTCGCCAGCTTGAGGCGTTGGCGTTCTCCACCCGACAGCGTCGTCAACGGTTGGCCGATCTTCAGATAGCCCAACCCGACGTCGTTCAAGCGTTGCAGAATCTTGTGTGCCGGCAACAGTTTCGTTGCGCCGTCGGAGAAGAATTCCTCGGCCTCGGCGACCGACATCGACAGCACCTCGTCGATGTTGCGCTCGCCGAAGTGGTACTCGAGAACCGAAGCCTGGAATCGCTTGCCCTCGCACTCCTCGCACACAGTGGCCACCCCGGCCATCATCGCCAGGTCGCTGTAGATGACGCCCGCGCCGTTGCACGTCGGGCATGCGCCTTCGGAATTGGAGCTGAACAGTGCAGGTTTGACGCCGTTCTCCTTGGCGAATGCCTTGCGGATCGGCTCGAGCAAGCCGGTGTACGTCGCGGGATTGCTTCGCCGCGACCCGCGGATGGCCCCCTGATCGACCGACACCACATCGTCTGTGCCCGAGAGCGATCCGTGTATGAGTGAACTCTTGCCCGAGCCTGCAACGCCGGTGACGACAACCAGGATTCCGAGCGGAACATCGACGTCGACGTCGCGCAGATTGTGCGAGTCCGCGCCGCGAATCTCGAGGACCTCCGAGAACTCCCGTACCGAGTCCTTCAGTGCTGCCCGATCGTCGAAATGCCTGCCTGTGACCGTGTCGCTCCGTCGCAATCCATCGACGGTGCCCTCGAAGCAGACGTGCCCGCCTGCGCTTCCTGCGCCGGGACCCAGATCGACGACGTGGTCTGCGATGGAGATCGTCTCGGGCTTGTGTTCCACCACCAGAACGGTGTTTCCCTTGTCCCGCAATTGAAGCAGTAGATTGTTCATTCGCTCGATGTCATGGGGGTGCAGACCGGTCGTCGGTTCGTCGAACACGTATGTCACGTCGGTCAACGACGATCCGAGATGCCGAATCATCTTGGTGCGTTGCGCCTCTCCACCGGACAACGTTCCCGACGGCCGATCCAGGCTGAGGTAGCCCAGCCCGATCTCCACGAACGAGTCGAGGGTCTCACCGAGCGTCGTGAGCAACGGTGCGACCGACGGTTCCTTCAGTCCGCCGACCCACGTGGCCAGATCGCTGATCTGCATCGAACACGCGTCGGCGATGTTGATGCCCTTGATCTTCGACGACCGAGCGCCCTCGTTGAGCCGGGTGCCGTTGCAGTCGGGACACGTCGTGAAGGTGATCGCGCGTTCGACGAATGCACGGATGTGCGGCTGCATGGCGTCGACGTCCTTGGACAGGAACGACTTCTGGATCTGAGGCACGAGCCCCGAGTAGGTCAGATTGATGCCCTCGACCTTGATTTTCGTCGGCTCGCGATAGAGCAGGTCGTCGAGTTCCCTCTTCGTGTACTTCGAGATGGGCTTGTCGGGGTCGAAATACCCACAGCCGCGGAATATGCGTCCGTACCAGCCTTCCATGCTGTAGCCGGGGATCGTGATCGCGCTCTCGTTGAGTGACTTGCTCGCGTCGAAGAGCGCGGTGAGATCGAAGTCGCTGACGGATCCTCTGCCCTCGCAGCGCGGGCACATGCCACCGGTCACGGAAAAGGACTTCTTCTCTGTGGTCTGCCTGCCGCCCTTGTCCACCTTGTACGCGCCTGCACCGGACACCGACGCGACGTTGAACGAAAAGGCCTGTGCAGAGCCGATGTACGGCTTTCCGATTCGGCTGAACAGGATCCGGAGCATGGCGTTGGCATCGGTTGCGGTCCCGACGGTGGAATGGGGATTGGCGCCCATGCGCTGTTGATCGACGATGATGGCCGTGGTGAGTCCGTCCATGACGTCGACATCCGGTCGACCGAGCGTCGGCATGAATCCTTGAACGAAGGCACTGTAGGTCTCGTTGATCATGCGCTGTGATTCGGCCGCAATCGTACTGAAGACCAGCGAGCTCTTGCCGGAGCCCGAGACGCCGGTGAACACGGTCAGTCGGCGCTTGGGTAATTCGACATCGATATCCTGAAGATTGTTCTGCCGCGCCCCCTGCACACGAATCAAATCGTGACTGTCGGCAGCATGCGGTGCCGAGCCTTGCGTGACCCTCTTCGTCGCCATGAGCAGTCACGCTAGTCGTACCGGAACGGCCCTGCTTCTCGATTCCTGATCGATTCCGGTGGCGGACAGGGCGGCGTCGAGTCGTCTCAGGTCGGCCGTCGAGGACTCGAGAAGTGGGCGTCGCACGGTCGGGTCGGCGATGACGCCGACTTTCACGAGCGCGGCCTTGGCCATGATGGCTCCCTGTGTGGTGCGCATGATGGCGTCGGTCAACGGCAGCAGCGATCGCTGTATCGAATTCGCCCGGACCAGGTCGCCCGCTCGGACCGCATCGATCAGCTCGGCGTTGCGGTCGGCCACCACGTTACCGATGACGCTGACCAATCCTGTTGCACCGGAGGCGAGATAGGGGAGCGCAAGTTCGTCGATTCCGCAGTAGTAGGCGAGGTCCGTCGAGGACATGACGGTCATGGCCTCGTACAGATCACCCTTCGCGTCCTTGACGGCACCGATGAGGGGGTGGCGAGAGAGCTCGACGAGCGTCGACGCGTCGACGGCCACACCCGTACGCATCGGAACGTCGTACACCATGACGGGAAGCCCACCGGCATCAGCGATGTCGACGATGTGCGCGGTGATACCGGCCTGGGTGGGACGCGAATACTGGGGGGCACTGATCAGCAGGGCATCGGCACCGGCGGCTGCGGCAGACCGAGCCATGACCATTCCTGCCGAAGTGTCGTTCGTACCGACTCCTGCAATTACCCGAAAATCGCGGTTCGAGTGTTCCCGCGCCTGCTCGATCAGCTCCGATGTTTCGTCTGCGGTCAGAGTCGGCGCTTCGCCGGTGGTGCCGGCGATGACGACACCATCGCACCGGGTCGTATGCAGGTGAGTGAGGAGGGCATCGACTCCCGCTCGGTCGATGGCTCCGTCCGGAAGCATGGGGGTCGCCGTGGCGACGAGGTTGGTGCCGAAGATCGACGAGGGCGTACGCAAGGTGATGGTCACCAGCCGAGTGTGGACCGCGTGATCACTCGGGTCCAGCGATGCATTCTGGGCATTATTGCGTAGTGTTGCTTCATGATCGATGTGAGTGCCCTGCACGCGCTGCACGCTGTCGCTACCCTCGGCACTCTTGCGAGGGCCGCCGACGAGCTCGGCTACACCTCCTCGGCGATCTCCCAACAGATCAAGCGGCTCGAACGGCAGATCGGCACACCGGTTCTGGCGCAAGCCGGCCGCGGAGTCGTGCTCACCCCGGCAGGTCGGGCCGTGGTCGAGTCGGCGGACGCTGTGTTCCACGCCCTCGAGCGCTGTGTCGAGTCGGCCAGGTCGGCGGATGAGGGCGTCGCACGCGGAGTTATTCGTCTCGTGGGGTTTTCGACGGCCCTACGCGGCCTGGTCGCGCCCGTTCTGCATCGTCTGAATCGGCAGTATCCCGATCTGACGGTGCGCATCGGTGAGGAGGATCCCGATCGCGCTCTGCAGAGTGTGCACGCGGGTGCTGCGGACCTGGCGTTGGTGCACGACGCCGATGGCGTACCGGCGGCGGCACCTCCCTCGATCGTCCGACGACCGATCCACACCGACTACGGCGACGTCATCATGAAGCGGACCCATCCGCTTGCCGGACGCGAGGCGGCGCTGACCCACACCGACCTCGCCCGCTACCCGTGGGTGACCAGCCCAGCGGGAACGGTGTGCCACCAGTGGTTTCGGCGGCTGTTCGCCGACACGCCCGACGAGGTCGATGTTCGCCATCTCGTCGACGACTTCTCCACGCAGCTCGCACTGGTCGAAGGGGACGACGTTCTCGCGCTCGTACCTCGACTTGCGCGGCCTGTCCTGAGCGACGGTCTCGTTGCAGTTCCGCCCGCGCGCACTCCCAAACGTGAGGTACACGCGGCCTGGAGGCGCAGCGCGGATGCGAGCCCGGCGATTCATGCAGTGCTGGATGTACTGAGCTCGGCCGGGCGCTGAGAGGTGAGGATCATCAGCCGCCCCGTGGTTCGCGTCATGGCCACGTATCGGTCGACGGCACCTGCGATTCCCGATCCGAACGAGTCCGGATCGATGAGGACGACCAGGTCGAACTCGAGTCCCTTCGTCGACTGCGGCGGCAGCGATCGGATGCGGTCCGATGCAGGAAGCGCAGGATCGCCGATGACACAACCGATTCCGCCGGCGTTCGAGTCCAGCCACCTCGTCAGGATCGACGAGAGATCTGCCGAGTCGCCGTACTCCACGGGGACGCCGCTGCTGCGAATCGACACCGGGACGTTGGCGTCGGGCAACGCCGCTCGAATCACCGGCTCGGCCACCGTCATAACCTCTCGCGGCGTGCGGTAGTTGACCCCGAGGGTGGCAATGTTCACCTGCTCGATTCCCACTCTTTCGAGGCGTTCGAGCCAGGATTCGGAAAAGCCTCGACGCGACTGCGCGCGGTCGCCGACGAGGGTGACGCTGCCCGACGGGCATCGGCGGCGAACCATCTGCCACTGCGCGTCCGTCAACTCCTGAGCTTCGTCCACGACGATGTGCGCGAACGGTCCGGCCAGTGGGTCGTTACGGATCTCCTCGAATCCGGCTCGATCGACGAGCGCATCGCGAATTCCGTCCTGGCGGAATTGCGCAGCCATCATCTCGTCGTCGTCGGCGGCCATGAGCTCGTCGACGACACGATCCATCCGCGCCCGCTCCGTGGCTGCGGCCACCGTTCGGCGTCGCATGCGCCGAGAATGCTCGGGATCTCCGAGCCGCATGCGTGCGGCATCGAGGAGGGGCAGATCGGCACGCGTCCATCGCGTCGGATCGGCTCGTTGTAGCGTGCGCACCTGCTCGGCGCTGAGCCATGGTGCGCATCGACGCAGGTACGCCGGTACGCTCCACAGGTCCGCAACGACGTCGGCAGCGTCGATGATCGTCCAGGAATTTTCCAGCAGTGTGCGCAGAGACTCGTTGTCCTGCAAAGATTGTCGTATGCGGTCGGTGGGTTCGTCGCCGTCGTATCGCTCCACGAGAATTGTGACCAGTAGATCCCAGATCTGTTCACGGGCCTCGTTGTGTGGAGTGCCGGGGTCAGGTGCCTCGAACGCCTCGCACCAATCGTCCGGTGTGAGCGGTAGGTCGGCCCATTCTGTTTCCACGGTCATGTTCCGTGTGGGCGGTTGCTCGTAGAACGCGATAGCTGCGTCGATGGCGTCGATCATGTCGAGTGAGGATTTCAACTGCGCGACAGCAGGTTCGGTCTCGTCCACCACGTTCGCTCCCTCGGTGACGAGATCCTCGAGGGTGCACGTTTGCACACCGTCTTCGCCGAGACTCGGCAGAACGTCGGAAACGTAGGCAAGGTACGGCTCGTGCGGGCCGACGAACAGCACGCCGCCACGGTTGTGTCCGAGACGCGAATCTGTGTAGAGAAGGTAGGCGGTGCGGTGAAGGGCGACGACGGTCTTTCCGGTTCCAGGCCCACCGTCGACGACGAGTGCTCCGCGCGCATCCGCTCGGATGATCGCGTCCTGATCAGCTTGGATTGTGCCGAGGACGTCCCGCATTCGCGCGGAACGCTCGGTACCCAAGCTGGCGATGAATGCCGACTGATCGTCGAGTGCGGCACCGGTGTCGAGTCCCGTCGGGTCGAACACCTCGTCCCAATAATCCGTGATGAGGCCGTTCGTCCAGCGGTAGCGTCGCCGACTCGTCAAGCCCATAGGATTCGCATGGGTAGCTCCGAAAAATGGTTCGGCAGCGGGGGAGCGCCAGTCCACCAGAAGTTGGACGCCCGAGCTCGCCAGCAGTCCGAGGCGGCCGATGTAGACCGGTTCGTCCGAATCGGCGGTGACCATGCGGCCCAGGCACAGATCGACCCCGTAGCGACGAAGGGAACCGAGGCGTCCGTTCAATCGGTGGATTTCGAAGTCCCGCTCCATCACCTCCTGACCCATCCGGCCCGACGACCTTTGCGCGGTGTTCAGCCGTTCTATCGTCTCGGCTCGAGATGTCTCGATACTCGAATGTATTTCCGAAAAGTGTTGCTGGTCAACACTGATCAACTCCGGATCGCGCTTGCGAGCGAGACGCTCCGGGAGGTCGAAGACGCTGGGTTGTACAGGTTTCACAAAACTCCGATCGAATGATTCGCGGTTGCAGCGAGCCATTCTGAGCCCTCTACGGGGTCTTGCCGCAAGCCCCGGGGTGCGCTATACATTGAAAGTGGAAAGAGGTAGTCGTCGCTTTCCGAACCCCTCGCCCGATCGCACTTCGGTGCTACTGAGTGGATGTCTTCCTCTCGCCGGAACCGGCCTGCTTGCCGGTGGCGCAGTTCAACTCGGCTTTCTTCTCGGTCCGACCGTCGACAGCCACGGTGGCGAGGTCGGTGCGGCGACAGCGCTGGTTGGGCTCATCGGCTGCGTGGCGTTGCTCGCGTCGTGCTGGTGGAGGTTGTCCGCGCCGCGGATAGCAATCGGTGCCGCAGTAGCGACAGGGGTGCTGTCTTTTCTGACCACCGCCCTGTTCGTGTTTCTTACCGCAGCGCCGTACGACGCGATCGTATGTGGAAACTCGTCGGACTTCTGCGGTCTCGGAGTGGTGCAGGTCGTTCCGACGTTGGGCGCGGTGGTGCCCTGGACTGTGGCAGGAATTCCGGGGCTGCTCGTTGTCGTTGCCGACTATCGCCGAAACAGGCTGCGAGAAGGTTGATTCGACTGGGGATCATGCGACCAGACCCCTACCGCGATGAAGTTCGAGTCGGTAGATGATGCCGCCGAACAGAATGGACTGCACGGCCTCGTCGGCGAAATAGCTGTCGATGTCGTTCGGTCGCAGAGTCGGGTTGTGGTCGAGGTGTTCGCGAAGCACCACCAGGACGCTGTCGACGGTGAGTACGAACCGCTCGCCCCCGAGATCGGTTATCGCTACCCGCCCGACCCCGTCCCATTCGTCGACGCGCGCCCAGTGTCGGATGCCGCATCCCTCGACAGCCTCGATGAGCAGGCGCTGCGCGAAGGGAGACAACGACATGCGGTCGGCGCGGGCGGCTCTCATCGACGTCAGCGCCTGACGATAGGGGAGTGAGTGCGATTGCGCGTACGCCCGTGCGGCTCGCTTCTCGGCGTGGTTCTTCGTCATTGCAGTTCCGGTTTCTGTGCACCGGCCCCGCGCACCGCTGCACCGGTCGGAAGTCGAGGACACGGCGTACAACATCAGGTAGTGAGGTTCGGTCGCAGATCCGTGAGAGACCTTGCCCCGTCGAGCGCTGACCGAGGCGGCGCGGGTGCCTGCTGCAGCTGGGGTGGCTATGCGAGTAGCTCTGGTTCGGCACGTTATCACGAACTCCTCGGCCGCTCGTGACTCATGGACCGGCGAGCAGCAAATCCGCGATTGCACCGGCGTCGACCGGTCGTCCCAACAGAAACCCCTGGGCGAAATCGCATCCCGCGGCGGCCAATGCATCGAGTTGTTCCTCTGTCTCGACCCCTTCGCCGACGACGGTTACGTCGAATGCCCGGGCAAGCGCGACGATGGCCGAGACGATCGCGCGAGCCCGAGGGGCAGGAAGCCGGGTTATGTACGACTTGTCGATCTTGAAGCACTCGAACATGGGGTAACGATCGAGATACGACATGGAGCTGTGGCCTTTACCCATGTCGTCTAGTAGGAGAGCCACCCCCATGGCGTGCAGGGCGGAGACAGTATCGGCGACCCGTTCGGTATCGGCGACCCACACGGTTTCGGTCACTTCGAGTCCGAGAGCGGAGGCAGGTAGTCCCGTCTCTGCCAGCACGGACGCGACCTCGGTGGGAAAGTCGGGATCGCGCAGTTGAAGCGCGCTGACGTTGACGCGAACCACGATGTCGGAGAACGTTCGCCACCGCGCCGCGGCCGTGCATGCGGTACGTAGCGCCCACGCACCCAATGGTGTTGCAAGACCTGTTCTTTCGGCGACTCCGACGAATTCGCTTGGTTCGATAGGCCCGAGTTCGCGGTGATTCCAGCGGGCGAGTGCCTCCACTGCAACGATTTTCCGTGTGGCGATGTCCACCAGTGGTTGGTAGGCGAGAGTGAGTTCGTCGGCCCGCAGCGCCGCTCGGAGATCGATCGACAGTGACCTGATGCGATCTGCGTCGTAGAGGTCGGTGGGATCGAAGACGGCGTGACCGCCTGTGCCACTGTCCTTTGCACGGTACATGGCCAAGTCCGCGCGATGGATGAGCTCCTGTCGCGTCGAATTCGGATCGGACACAGCGATGCCGATACTCGCGCTGAGGGGGATCGGAACATCGACGGCAGAAAACGGCACCGCGATGGAACTGGTGATGTGTCGTGCGAGTTCTTCGGCATGCGCGACACTGTCCACGCCTTCGCACACGATCAGGAACTCGTCGCCGCCCAGGCGTGCGACCGTGTCCGCCTCCCGAATCGCCGAGACGAGTCGGGAGACGAACTTGACCAATGCCTTGTCTCCGGCTTCGTGGCCCAGGCTGTCGTTGATGATCTTGAAATCGTCGATGTCGAGCAGCAGCAGTGCGACGGTGGCGGACTGTTGCCGCGCGCGGGCCAGTGCAGCATCGATGACGTCGTAGGCGAGCGTGCGGTTGGGTAGCCCGGTGAGTGCGTCGTGCGTACTGCGTCGTCTCAGTTGGCGTTCCAGATCGATCCGCCGGTTCGCTGCGGACACGATCCCGGCGACGGAACCGAGAAACGACACTTCCTCGTCGCGGTAGTGACGGGCCTCCGCGCTGTGGATCGTGAGCACGCCCCAGGCGTCGCCGGCGACGTCGAGGATCGGAACTCCGACTCCGCTCCGGAGTCCGAACGCTGCCATGGTCTCGGTGCGAAAGCGCGTCTCGACAGTGCGGTCGTTGCATACTGCCGACTCGGAATTCGCCAGAACGTATCCCATCAACGAACCGTCGCCCGATGGAACACTTTGCCGTACACCGAGTACGCCGCTTGCTGCGTCCATGGTCAGGTAGGGATCGTCGGGACGTTCGAGATGGGCAATTGCCGAGTTTCCGACGCCGATCAACGTTGCTGCGGTATCGGTAGCGGCGGTGAGCAGTGTCGGTAAGTCGGCGATGACGGCGAATCTGCTGAGATCGGCGAGAGCCTTCTGCTCTCGAGCGTGCCGGCCTGCGACGAGTGCATCGGCGGCCATTCGAGCATTGCGCCGTTCGTCTGTCTGTCGGTGGCGAATGGTGGAGACGACCACGTCCGCCCGACCGTTGTCGGAATGGATCACATAGGCGGTGACAACCACCGGAATGCTGGTGCCGGTCACGTGATGCCGTAACTCGCAGTAACCCTCCCACATTCCATCGGCGCGCAGACCGGCTCCGATGTCATTCGCGAGTTCGAGCCCATCCGGGGTGAGGAATTCGAGGGCACTCAGCTCTACGGCGGCTGCAAGACTCGCCGATCCGATCAGTTCCAAGCCGGCCGGATTGATGTACAGGATCTTTCCCGAGAAGTCGGACAGTGATACGAAGTCGGGAAATCGATCGAGAAACGACCGAAGGTCCACTGGAATGCCCGTGATGTCGTCCACGGCCCCTCCGATCCGACTCACCCGTAATCCGAGCGGCACCGGTTCGATGCTATTCGGCGGGTGCGATCCGTGTGCACGATTGCCACGAAGAGTTCATCCGTGGTCCAACCGTTCCCCTTCACCGTATCGCGTGACCCAGGCGGAGGGTGCGGGTCCGTAGGCGCTGCGCGACTGATGGTCGAGCTGATGGACCTTCGGGATCTACGGACTTGCGCGGGCGTGTCGACGAGGGCGTCGAGCCACGAAGAGCGCGACATTGCCGACCATCGTCACCTCGACGTGCTCGAACCTCTCGGACAGTACTCGACGAAGGCCCGGCAGATCGTCCCGGCGATTCCCGAACACGCCGAATTTGTTGTAGGCGAACATCAATACCTTACCGAGCACGGAGAAGTTCTGGTCGACACCGATCACTGTCGATCCGAACAACACACCCTCCGGCGTCAGAGTCCGCGCAAGGTTCGTCAGCGCTGTGGCCTTGGTGGACCACTCTCCGGGGAGGCAGTGTAGAACGTAGTTGATCGCCACCGAATCGAACTTGTCCACGCTTGCATTCAGGGGCAGTAGAACATCGTGCTCGATCAGTGTGAGAGAGAGATTCAATCGGGATGCCGTGTGATCGAGTGAGTTGGCATTGAGGTCGAGGAGGGTGAGTTCGATATCGGCGGGGAGATCGATGTTGGCGAGTGCCCAGCCCGATCCGGGACCGACTTCGAGGTGGCGGTGGCCGATGTGTTGACGGTAGAGATCGCTGAAATGCGCTCTGTTGCATCGCCACCCGTAATTGTTCGAGATCAGGACGACCCAGAGGTCGTACACTCGGAGGACAAGCTTGGTGTACGGGGCCGCTCCGGCTCGGGTGGACAGCGTTGACATCGAATCGATCGCCTCTCAGGATTTCCGGGAGCTACGGCAGTGTCACCACACCACAGTGGTGTCTCCGACGCGAACTCGACCGAAGAATCGGTTCGTGATGTCTTCCCCGGAATGGTCGAAGCTGTCGACGATCGACGCGAGCTCATCCACGAGTGCACGAAGCGCGGGGGAGTAGACGTCGATTCCGCCGTCGCGGCACCAGCCCCAAGCGGTTGGAATGCAGCTGATGGTGACGACGATCTCGCAGTCGTGGAGTACGTCGACGTCGATCTGTATGTCCTTGGGTGCGTTGGCAACCGGATCGAGAGGGGCGACCTCGGATAGTTCGGCTGCGGAAAGCCGATTGGTCCGGGCCATGGTGATGTCATCGCGAATCATCTCGGCGATGCTGTCGAGGCCAGCATGTCGGCCGAGCCGGCTGTACCCCGAACCGTACTGTCGGTGAGCGTCCGTGATCGGCCGCGACGTGCGAAGTATCCGATTCAGCATGCGCTGAGCGGTGTCCCGTTCCGAGCTACCCGTGCGGGGGTGGTCGATCAACGCACGCAACCGGGAGATCCTGACTGCGGGGTTGGTGGCCATCGCCCGAGAATATCGCGGCAGCGGTGTCGATGGAACGTATCCTGACCCCATGGAATCCGTTGACTGTGCCATCCGCTCTGTCGACGCCAGGGACGTCGATGATCCGCAGATGTTGGCGTCGATCTGGGTTCGCTCGACAGCGATCCGCGATGGAAGTGTGGAACCGGGAGACGTTTCGGCGGCGGTGGCAGGCATTCGACGCCGGCTGGAGTTCGTCGACGCATGTGTTCTCGTCGCAGAGCGCCGCGGTAGATCTGTCGGGTTCGCGCTGGGTGCACCTCTGGGCGATGTCCTCGAACTTTTCTACCTTGCTGTCGATCCGGAGGTTTGGGGAGAGGGGATTGCCACGCGCTTGCTGCGTGCGGTCGACAGTTTTGCAGACTCCGTCGGCTGCGAGACCTGCGTGCTGTGGGTGATCGAGGACAACGAACGTGCGATCGGCGTGTACGAGAACGCAGGGTGGATCGGAACGGACGACACGCAGACGGACGCAGCATCGGGTCGAGTCGAGCGCAGACTCGTTCGCCGGACGCAGCGTACTGGAGGTTCAGTCGAGGCCGAGTTCCCATTCCTGTAACCATGGAATGACCTCGGTCAAATCCTGGGTATCCATGCCGTCGCTTGCTGCCTCCTGGGCGTCCGGGCCGGCGTTCAGGGCGAGCGATGTGGGCAGAACCTCGAACAGGGGAACATCAGAACGACTGTCACCGATCGCGCAGCACTGCTGCGCTCGCACGTGCCGCTCGACTGCAAGAGCGAGCGCCCGATCGCGCTTGTCGTATTCGTCGAAGTGTTCGGCCACGGTCCCGTTGTAGACGAACCCGGAGACGCCGACTCGGGGTCCACCGTTGACGGTGAAGCCATATCGCCTCGAAATCGAACGACTGACGGGCTGCCAAGCCAGCGAGGCCAGTACCGGTTCGATCCGATGACTGCGGCACCAGGACGCCACCTCTCCGATGCCATTGATCAGCGGAAGGTCGTCGAGCCATCGATCGACGGTGCTGATATCGACGCCGCGCCACCCCCTGGCATCGATGACACTTACCTCGGCGTTCGTCAGCTCACCTGCCGCGTACCGCCGCTCGGCGTCATCGAGTTCCTCGTGGTGGCCGAGGCGCGCGGCGAGAAAACTGCCGCTGGACGTCGTTGGCACGAGTGTTCCGTCGATGTCGAAAAACACGATCCCTCGCGTCGCCATCCTCGCAGCATAACGAGCCTGCGGGCGGCCGTCGCATTCGAATGTGAAAACGAACGGCGATAATGGATCGCCCGATATATCGCATGTCCGCCATTCGGTTCCGATCACGTTGCGGGGTGCGGTGCACACAGTCCAGACTGAAGCAATCATGACGAACGATGACGTGTCAGCCAATCCGCGCACACTGCGGCCGAGACGGGCGGCACCACGCGAGACGGCAGTCGAACTGACATCAAGCGGCGTGCCCGTGTCCGAGCGAGACTTCTTCATCGAGGAGTTCCGAGGGGTCACCATAGTGGTCGCCCTACCTGTCTTGAGTGCCGCCGGGCTGCAAGCAGTCAGCCGCACAGTGGGTGAATTCACTACGGGCGATACGCGATTCATCTTCGTCGTTCCGACCGATTGCGTCTCGGACACCGCCACTGCGGTCGGTGGTCTGGCCATGGACGGCTCCTCGGCGTGGAGCGACGAGGCCATCGCCCGTCTGTGGCTTGCTATCGCGGACTCGGAATGCGTCGTGATCGGGAGCGAGTCTTCTGCCGTTGCGCGCACTGCCGGGTCCGTCGCTGCGAGCGTCAGGGCATCCAAGATGGTGCTCACCGATCCGGGCGGCGGCTGGGGGACTCCGCCTCGCAGCTTCGCGGATATCGACCTGCACCGTGAGCGTCTCACCCGGCACCTTGCCGAGCGGGGGCTCGACGAATTCCCGCATGCGGCTCAGGAGGCGCTTGCAGGCGGGGCGTACAGCGTAAACCTCTGCCGTGCTGAGGATCTCGAATTCGAGCTGTTCACCTTCGACGGCCGCGGTACCGTCCTGACCCAAGGGCGATACCTTCACCTGGCCTCACTTCAGGTGGACGATTTCCCCGCAATCGAGGCGCTGGTCGCGCAGGGAGTGCGGGAAGGGGTTCTCAAGCAGCGCAGTCGGATCGAGATTGCGCGGATGGCTGCCGGGGGTCTCGGTGCTCGGGTTCTGCGCACTGGGCACTTGGCCGGCATCGTCGGACTCGAGACGGACCGATACGCCGGAACAGGATTCGGCGAGGTATCGGGTTTGATCACAGTTGCGGAGTTTTCCGGGCTCGGAGCCGGGGGCCTCCTGATCGACGGATTGATCGAACTCTGTCGCGAACGGGGGATTGCGAACCTGTTCGCAGTGACCGTCAGCGGTGAGGCCGCCGACTTCTTCGCCAGACGGAGATTCATCGAAGTGGGACGCCAGGATGTGCCTGCCGCGAAATGGGAAGACTACGACGTCGATCGGCTCGAGTCCGCTCGTTGCTTTTTGCGGGCCGTCTCGGCTACCCCGAGGAGTGTTTCCCAGGGCACATGAAGTGTGACTCCGGTGTCCCGTTTGCACTTGTGACGCGAAAGGAGCCCTTCAGCCCCGGTGGCGAATACTTCACCGCACGATGAAGTGACCTCGGCGCAGACTGTAGGCATGAGCACTTCGAGCCCCCGCACGGCGACGACCAGCCGGTACGGCGACGCAGACGTCGCATCCGTGGCGGCGTTGATCGCAGATCCGGCCCGCGGACGAATCCTGATGGCACTCGCCGACGGGCGTGCATTACCGGCCGGCGTGCTGGCCGCCGAATCCGGAGTCAGTGCTCAATCGGTCTCCGGTCATCTCAAGAAGCTCGTCGCCGGGAACTTGCTGAGGGTCACCGCGACCGGTAGACACCGCTACTACAGCCTCGCCGGACCCGAGATTGCCGCCGCACTCGAGTCCCTGGCGTTGATCGCCGAACCGTACGAAATCACCAGCCTGCGGCAAGGCACCCGCGCCAACGCTCTGCGCCGGGGCCGAACCTGTTACGACCACATCGCCGGCAAGCTCGGCGTCACCATCACCGAGGCGCTGCTCGAATCCCAGGCGCTGGTACGTACCGACGGCCGGGCAGACGCAGGGCGAGCCGACACCGACCCACTGTCCGCCGGCAGCGGCGACGACTGCCCATACGAACTCGGCCCGCGAGCACACGATGTTTTCGCCGCCATAGGCGTCGACATCGACGCCGCGCGGGACTCCCGATCCCGACGCCCGCTGCTCAGAGCGTGCGTCGATTGGACCGAGCAACGCCACCACATCGCAGGCTCCCTCGGCGCCGAGATCTGCCGGACCTTGGTCAATGCCGAATGGATCTCCCGCACACCGCGTGAACGTGCCGTTTCGCTGACACCACGAGGACACCGCGCATTGGAAGCGCGACTCGGACTCGTGTACCTCTGACCATTCCGCTACAGAACAGGAGCCGACGTGCCCGCAACCACAGAACAAGCCGCCTATGTCTTCGATGAGTGGCACAAACGCATCAGCGAACGCGATGCTCCCGCCCTTGGGGCGCTCTACGCAGACGACGCGACACTCGAAAGCCCCCTTGTATCCGTGCTTTTCGACCAGGCATCAGGAATTGTCGAAGGTCGGATTGCACTGGACAGTTTCCTCGAGGAAGCGACCCGACGCCGACCCGACGACACCGAACTTCGATCACTCCACCGCTCTGACACCTATGCATTCGACGGCCACCGTTTGATGTGGGAATACCCCCGGCAAACACCGTACGGCGATCAACTGGACCTCGTCGAAGTCATGGAACTCGACGGCACGCGGATCACCAGACACCGAATCTATTGGGGCTGGAAAGGAATTGCGCACATTTCTGTGTCGGCCCACCAAGCATGAGAACGCGGTGCGGTGTTGGTGATGCATTCGGCGTCACCGGGTGTCACGGACTGCCATCTCGAGGGCGGAATCCAGGGGGAGGGGTGTGATGTGGGCGAAGGGGCGCGAGCGCGTGGGGTCGACGATGTAGTCGAATCGGTTGATGCTGGCGAGATGTCGGCTGAAGTGAAACGAGTCATCGGTGAAGCGCGAAGTAAGGAATGCGTCGACCGTGGGCGTGCTCCACGGGACTCTGACGATCGGTCTGTGCAGGTTGAGGGCGTCCATGATCGCGCGCACGAGCTGCTCATGTGTGGGTTCGCCCGATGCTGGTATGTCGACGATGCGGCCGATCTGTTCGGGGGTGGTGCCGGCGTGGATCAGGCAGTCGGTGGTGGTGGCGATGTCGACGACAGCCATGCGATGTCTGCGCCATGGGCCCATCGGGATCAGGGGAGCGCGGCGGATGAGTTGCACATAGGGCCGCATTCCTCGTGACCGGTGGCCGAGGACCATTCCAGCGCGAACGACGATCATCCCGGACAGGGCGAGGAGTTCCTGTTCGACGGCGAGGCGGTTGCGTTGGTAGAGCGGTGCGGGTGCACCGTTGGGGGCGGGGAGGGTGCTGAAGAAGACGCAGCGAGGCAGCGCGGACGAGTTCGCGGCGTACGCAAAGTGGCGGGCTGCGGCGAGGTCTCGACCGTCTTGATCGGTCGAATCCAAAGAATGTACGAAGTAGTAGGCGACATCGATATCCGTGAGCGCCTCCGAGAGTCCGACTCCGGTGGCGACGTCTCCGACTACGAAATGGTCCAATCCGGCTGGAGCGCGGCGCTTGTCGCGGACGAACCCGCGCACCCAATGACCCCGCTCTCGGAGTTGAGCCGCAATGCGGCTGCCGTTGTAACCGCTGGCACCGACCACGAGAATTCTCATGACGCGTCCTCCTGTGCTGTTCGGGTGTACGTATCCCGCGGTTCGCGCGCGTAGCGCCAAGAGCCGGACCGGGCCCGGACGTCGGTGAACGCGTCGACGAAGTTCCGCGCCTCGGTAGTGGACATCGGATGTCCTCTCGTCGAAGGAATTCGATGACACAATTACATAAGATTCAGAAGTAGGCAATCATAAATCCTATTTCAGTGCTTCGGTTATGTATGCTCTCGGTATGACTCGGCGTAGCTATCAGCAGTTCTGCGGGTTGGCCAGTGCATTGGATTCCGTCGGCGAACGGTGGACTCTGTTGATCGTTCGGGACCTTATGGCAGGGCCGAAGCGCTATACCGACCTCGCGGCATCGCTGCACGGCATCGGTACGAGCCTGCTCGCAGAGCGCGTCAAACAACTCGATGCCGACGGGGTGATTGCACGGCGGGAACTCCCACCTCCGGCCGCATCGACGGTCTACGAACTCACTGACGCAGGCTGGGAACTCGCCGACGCGCTGGTGCCGCTGGCGATCTGGGGAGCCCGGCACCAACTCGACTCGGACCGCACACCGGACCAACACTTTCAGCCGGAATGGAGCCTGACTGTTTTCGCCAGGCTCATCGCCAGCCGCGAGCCGGAGGGGAGCGGGGTGTACGACTTCACGATCGACGGGGAAAGTGTCCATATCATCCACGCCGGGTCATCGACGACAGTAACCCGAGGCCCTGCACCAGGCGGTGCCGACGCCACGGTCACCGGCGATTCGGGAACCGTCGCCGGTGTGGTCGCGGGCCGTCTCCTTGTTGCTGACGCGCTGACCGCAGGAAGTCTTGCGATCGAGGGAACCGACACCGCGATGAATACTCTTGTCGCGGCGATACCTCGCATGGCGGATCGTCCGAACTGAGCGACCGTCGTGGCCCCGGGCAGGTGTCGGGCGTGGACACCAGTGTGCCGACCCGGTGTTGACCTTCCCCCTGGGGGAGGCGTCACCGTGGTGTCATGACCACAGAATGGGATGGACTCCCGGACAACGTACAGATGTTCATGACCGCACTGGACGCCCGACAAGGCGCTCGAGCGCTCACTGTGTTCACCGCAGATGCCGTAGTGACCGATGAAGGCCATGACCACTCGGGCCGCGGCGAGATCGAGGCCTGGCTGACCGCATCGGTCAGTGAGAGTGAGTACACCTACACAACCGAGTTCACCGGAGCGACCACGACCGGCACGACTGTCGACGTCAAGCAGCACCTGGAAGGCAATTTCCCAGGGGGAGTTGTCGATTTGCACTACCGCTTCACCCTGGACGGCGCGTTTATCGACCGGTTGGTGATCGAGCCATGAGCAAACGATGGTTCATCACCGGCGGCACGCCAGGCGGCTTCGGCATGGCGTACGCCGAGGTGGCGCTGGAGGCGGGGGACCGCGTGGTACTCACCGCCCGGCGTCCAGCGGACCTGGCGTCGTGGGCCGATCAGTACGGTGACCGCGTTCTCGTCGTGCCCATGGATGTCACCGACGCGGAACAGGTACTGCAGGCGGTACGAACAGCCGAAGAGCATTTCGGCGGTATCGACGTGCTGGTCAACAACGCCGGCCGCGGCTGGTACGGATCGATCGAGGGCATGAACGAAGCTTCGATACGGGCGATGTTCGAGCTGAATTTCTTCGCAGTACTGTCCGTCACGCGAGCAGTGCTACCAGGTATGCGCGACCGCGGAAGCGGGTGGATCGTCAACGTGTCCTCAGTGGCTGGGCTTCTGGCTGCGGTCGGATTCGGCTACTACAGCGCCACGAAGTACGCGATCGAGGCCGTCACCGACGCGCTGCGCCAGGAGGTCGCCGGGCAAGGCCTCTCCGTGTTGGCGGTCGAACCAGGGGCTTTCCGTACGAACGCCTACGCTGGTTTTGCTGAAGAGCCTGTCGCGGAAGCGATTCCGGAATACCACGACATGCTGGATGAGGTCCGTACCGCCTTCGTCGACATGAACGGGGTGCAACCGGGCGATCCGCATCGCGGTGCCCGCGCGGTGATCGCAGCGATGGCTCAAGACCCGCCGCCACGCCGGCTGATTCTGGGCAACAGCGGGTACGACGCCGTGATCGACGCGCTGGAACAGAACCTGGGCGACATCCGGTCGAACGAAACGCTATCTCGTAGCGCGGATTTCCCCGCCTGACCGAGCGGAAACCCTGCATATCGGAATTCGTCGTATTGCTTCACGTTCCTCACTATCGACATTGCACCATGGGTCTTTGAGTGATGCCTGGTGTTCGTTCATTCGATGCCCGGCCACCGCACCGCAGAATGCTGGACATACCACCAGCGCCAAGTCTGCGCGTCGCAGTCGGATGCAGTGCCGGGAGTTCGACTTGACATAATGTTGATTATCGGCAAAAACTGATCGCAGTTCGGAAGCTGTATCGATGGTCGGCCGCGCCGTCTCGCGTGGACTGACGCATTCTCGATATGCCTGCGTCGAATGTCCCATCGCGCGATCCACTTTCTACCATGCCTCGGCGGTCATCCGTCGACCTCGCCCGGCGGGCGGCTCCTCGCCGCGAATGGATGGAATGCTCGGATTCGGCCGAACCCCGGGCCGCCCTTCGCCTCTTTGGTCCGGCTCCATCACTCCGAATCGTCACAGTGACGATTCGGAGTGATGGAGCGGCTGCCAACTATCGCCACCTGACATCGGCGACTGTCGCTCGAGGGACAAACAGTCACAGTGGTCAGTATCGGCGATCGACCGGTCGAAAAGACCGTTCCTGCTACGCTCCGTGGAATTGTCAGTCGGGGCAAAAACCAGCCGAAGGTCACTCGATGTTTGCCGTTCGTCCGTTCAGCTCGGCCTCGGGTCGAAATGCGTCACGCCCACGCGAGGACACGTCGGTGTCGGAGTTGTTGGATCTGGACGCGACTCGAACTCGCCTCATTCGATTGATCGTCGGCTTGGGCACGTTCTCGATCGGGCTCATCGGATTGCTCAGCGCACCGTCCGAGGAGTACAGCGGTTGGCGAGTGTATGCAGTGGTCGCCATCAGTCTGACCGCGTTTCCGGTCGCGCTGCGTTGGGTGTTCGGCAGATGGCCCGGCCGGCGTCTGCTGAGCGCGTTCATCGTGTATTCGGATATATCCATCGCGGTCAGCCTGGTGATGAAAGACACGGCGTTGACGGCAATGGGCGGAACGGTCTTGTTCGCTGTAATCACGATGCTTGCCGTAATAGCGGTGCCGCCACTCCCCTGCGCCATACATATGCTTTTCGCTACGGCCATTCTGGCCGTCGTGGCCGTACGCACGGTCCAGGCCGACATCGCCAGCGGCTGGGTCGTCGCCGCACACAGCTTGACCATGTTGCTGATGTTCGCCTCTCCACTGGTCTTGGTGGTGTACGTGAGCGAACTCCGTTCTCGTGCAAGAGAATCGCTGGTGGATCCGCTGACCGGTCTGCACAACCGTCGCGGGCTGTTCGCTGCGGTAGCTGCCACCGCGATGACAACGCCGGATGTCGAACCGAAGGTGATGTGCGCCGTCGCCGCCGATGTCGACGGCATGAAGGGCGTCAACGACAACTACGGACACCACACCGGCGACGCTGTCCTCGTCGATGTAGCCCAGCATCTTCGGGCGCTCGCCGCGAACCGCTGGATCGTCGCACGGCTGGGCGGTGACGAGTTCGCGTGCATCGCCGTCGGTCGGCCTGCCGACCTCGCTGCCCGAACTGCGGAGCTCGTAGCAAGCCTGAGACAGGCCCGGATGTTGTCCGGGCTCACCGTCAGCGTCGGGTCGGCAGCGGTACACATCGACGCGGACAGTGACGTGCGGCAGTCTGCGCAGGACGTACTGCGCATCGCGGACTCGGAGATGTATCGCGCGAAACGCAGTCGTTGGCCAGCGTGAGGCGAACCACCACCGAATCTCTCGACTCCGGCGACGTCATCGAGATTTCAGATACCACCGTGGCAGTGCGACCCACAATGCGAGGAGAAGGCTCAGAGCGACCAGAGCAGCCACGATGCCGACGAGCGGGCCCACCACGAAATCGAACGTGAGAGCTACGACTCCCACCAGTGCGATGCCGAGCATGACCAAGCCGGCGATCGCGAGTCGATTGCCGACCTGTACGAGTACACCTATTGCTTTGTGACGGAACAGAATTCGGTGCATCCCAACGGGTGCAATCAACAGGATGGTTGCGATGATCGAAGCGCTGACCGTCATCAGATACACAGCGCGCCCGAATGTGGAGACGTCGTCGAACCGTTGCTGAAACGGCAGAGTCAGCAGAAATCCGGTCAACAGCTGTACCCCGGTCTGCTCGACGCGCAATTCCTGAAGTAGCCCCAGCCAGTTGCGGTCGAGTTGCTGAGTCGGCGTCTCTCCCCTGGCCTGGGAGTTCCATTCGGCATTGAAAGGTGTCGAACGGTCGGTCACTGGCTCTCCTTGTACGTTCCCGGTTCCGTCGCCGGTCGGAGGACGCTGTCTGCATCGGGTGTGCCGAGGTCGTCGTCCGAAGCCTCGCCGACGGGGGTCGGGGGTGCATGCCCTACTTGATCCGCCAGCTCCAATCCCGCGCCAGCGTAGACGTTGAAGGCGATGTCCACACCGTGTTCCTTTGCCCACTGAACTTCGTCGTCGTAGCGGGCGACGGCAGCGACGGTGCCGCTGAACCCGGATTCTCGTAGACAGGCGAGTGCCGTGACGTTCGCACCGTGACGTGGCATCGCGAGCACGGCTATCCGTACCGACTCCGAGTGCCGCAGTTGATGCCAGAAATCGAGATCGGTTGCGTCCCCTTCGATGACTCGCAGTCCCTGATCGGCGAGGCGGCGAATACGAGGCCCGTCGTAGTCGACACCCACCACATCGAGACCGTAGTGATCGGTGAGCCGCTGATAGGCCGCGAACCCGACGCGCCCCATTCCGATCACGACGACCTCTGCGTCGCCGGCGTCCCCGGAGCGCTCCTCCGGGTGCAGGCTCTGCTCATCCTGATCCGGCAGTCGGGTTGCGATCTTCTCGACCATCAAATGTCCTCGGCCGTTCACGAGTGCCGACACGACGAAGCTCAGCGCCACCGCGATCGACATCTCCACCAACCACGCAGGCGCCAGCAGACCGGTCGTGACTCCGACGGAGACGACGATCAGACCGAATTCGGAATAGTTCATCAGGCTAAGTCCCGCGAGCAGAGCTGTGCGATACCGCAACTTCATCATGGCGAACAGAGCGAGGTACAGAACGGATTTGAATGGAAGCAGAAGCACCATGAGCAGTGCGACGCCGAGACTGGGCAGGTCCGGCAACCCGGTCAGACCGATCGACACGAAGAAGCCCACCAGCAGCAGTTCCTTGATGTGGAACAACGATCGCGACAGCTCGGACGAGGCAGGATGCGATGCCAGCAACACACCGACGATCAACGCACCCAGGTCTCCTTTGAGACCGAGGGCGGAGAACAATGCGTACCCGGGCACCAAGGCCATCACGATGCCGAACAGAGACTGCATCTCGCCGTGGCCGAGGCCGCTCCACACTCTTCGGAGGACCCGAGTGGCAGGCCACAGCAGTACCAGAGTCAGCGCCCAAGGGCTCGGCAGCGTGCCGCTGGTGACGGTCAAGAACACCACGGCAACGATGTCCTGCATCACCAGGACACCGATAGCCACGCGCCCGTAGAGAGCGTGTGACTCCCCTCGTTCTTCGAGAACCTTGACCACGAACACAGTGCTGGAGAACGACATGGCGAAGGCGAGCAATGCAATCGTCGTGAGGCTCTGTCCGGACAACATGGCCAATCCGGCGACGGCAGCCAGCCACAGGATGGTGGTGCCGACCACGATGCTCGACACCAGATGCACCGACGTTGTCAGCCACACTTCTCGGCGCAGCAGAATGCGGACGTCGAGCTTGAGGCCGATGGCGAACAACAAGAGGGTGACGCCGAGATCTGCCATCAGCTCGAGCTGAGGCACCTCACCCACGTCGAGGGCATTGATGACGAATCCCGCAGCAAGAAAACCGACGAGGGGAGGTAGCCGAACCGCCATGGCAAGGCCGCCCAAACCGAAAGCGATGACGAGGTAGATCGCGGCAATTGTCATGCACGGTCCCTTGGCTGGTGGGCAACAACCGGATCTCCAACGGATCGACGACATCGGCGGATGCCGTCGGAGTGTCACCAGTATCCCGGCAATCCGGCTATTTCACAGTGCACGACGCCTGACGCGAACGGCGATCGACGAAGTGGTTGCTTCGTCGATCGCCGTGCTGCGATCCGGTGTCGTGGAACTTCGGATCGGGAGTCTCAGAGCTCGAACTCGGTCGGATCGATTCCCACCGCGAAGCACGCGTTGCGCACAGCGGCCTTCTCATGATCGTCGAAATGGCCATCGGCACCGCCGATGATGATGCCGATCTGGATCACGGCTCGGGCCTGTTCGGGCTTGGACTTCAACTTGCCGATCGTGGCTGTCGCTTCGACTTTGCCGAAATCGAAATCACCCTGGAGTTTGTCGCAGTACCAGTCGAACTTCTGCCGAAGTTCGTCGGACTCGAAGACCCGAAGTGCCTCGTTGCCGGCGATCAGAGAGGCAGTCTTCTGGCGCTCGGCGGGATCGATGGTGCCGTCCGCTGCCGCGATCAGTGCGCACATGGCCATACTGCCGTTCGCGAATTCCTTGTTCTTGAACTGGCTGGTCTTGGTCTGCAGCTGGCCGTTCAGTTCCTGTGCCTTGGACTTGAGTTGATCCCAGAACGCCATGGAGCTCCTTGCTGTGTCGCGAGGTCCGCGCAGATACGCGGACCTCGACCATTGTCCACGGAGCCGGTGAACGAGAGAGGAACCGCAGTTCAGCGTCCCGATGTGCCGCGACTCCCCCGCCGTCGCGGTCAGCGCAAGCGCTCCGCGTCGCGCGCTTTGGCCAGCAGTTCGCTGCACAAGCGGTGCAGTTCCGCGGGATCGGCACCTTCGGTCACCGCGGTGTTGACATCCTCGGCGGCGCACCGGACCTCGAACGCTCGATCGGCCGCGGCCGACGCCTCCTCGGCAGTCAGCACGATCGAGTCGTCCGGAATCGATGTCCCTTTCATCGCACTGCGTTGCTCGTAGGCGCGTTGGCGACAGGATTGACGGCAGTACCGCCGCTTACGCCCGGTTCCGGAGTCGGCAACGGGGCGCCCACACCACGTGCACGTCTGGTCGCGGCGGGTTCTGACGGACATGGTCGTTCAGCCTACTGCGACCGGAAGGTAAGATGCGTTCATCAGTTGCGCCGTCGGCACGGCACCGGGTCTCATCGGCTCGGGAACGAACCGACGCGTGGCGACGTTGTAGATCAGTGGGTAGACGGTGTAGCTCGGTGTCGACGGATGACACCGACGCGCGTACCTACTATCGATGGAGAGGACTTCACCATGGCAGATCGTGTACTTCGAGGCAGCCGACTGGGAGCCGTGAGTTACGAGACCGATCGTGATCACGACCTGGCCCCGCGCCGCGTTGCTCGATACCGGTGCGACAACGGCGAAGAGTTCGACGTCCCGTTCGCCGACGACGCGGAGATCCCCGGCACGTGGGCCTGCCGTAACGGCCTCGAAGGGTCGCTCATCGAGGGGACCGCTCCTGAGGCCAAGAAGGTGAAGCCTCCGCGCACCCACTGGGACATGCTGCTGGAACGGCGCTCGGTGGACGAGCTCGAAGAACTGCTCAAAGAGCGCCTCGACTTGCTGAAGGTCAAGCGCCGCGGCGCGTGATTTTCGTCGGCTGCACCGCCTGATTGGAAACAATCCGGCGGTGCAGTTTTTTTGTGCAATTCCAACTCGGCGTACGTTCGGAACGCGGACGGTGTGTTTATCGTCGCGCTTTCGTGGGTTCCAATACTGTTGAGTGGCGGTGAAACCGCGCAAGGTGTCATGATCGAGCATCGATTGCCGCGCAGGTCGTCGATCGGCAATGTCGGCGGTAACAAAGGCCAGCGAATTCCGATAAACATCACCACTGGAGTCGAAACATCAGGGGGCAGTAACTCGTGAGCCAGGATTCTGATCAGCGCTCCAACGAAGCCCTGCGCACGGCTGCCACAGAGGCGAAATCCGAAGGTCATCGCGCAGTCGGCGAGCAGAAGCTCGTCGAGTTGAGACGTGAGTTGGACGGAATCGACGAAGTACTGCGTGCAGCAATTCGGGATCGTATCGATGTGTGTGTACGGGTAGCACACGTAAAACGCGAACACGATATTCCGATGATGCAACCCGGACGCGTCGGATTGGTGACCGAACGCGCCCGCGAATTCGCGTCGGCGAACGGCCTGTCCCCCGATTTCCTCGAGGAGCTGTACCGATCCATGATCGCCGAGGCATGTCGCGTCGAGGATCTGATCATCGATTCTCCTGCGAGCGGGCCCGGCCTCGAAAGCGAACGGTAGAGGCAAGCCGATGACGATCAACACGCTTCTGGTGGACAACTACGATTCGTTCACCTACAACCTGTACAGCCTTTTGGCCGAGGTGAACGGCCGCCCGCCGACGGTGGTCAAGAACGACGTCGAGTGGACGTCACTGGACTTCGCCGCGTACGACAATGTCGTCATCTCCCCCGGTCCGGGCCGCCCCGATCTGGAGCAGGACTTCGGCATCAGCAGTCGCGTGATCATGGAGTCCGGGCTGCCGATTCTCGGTGTCTGCCTCGGGCATCAGGGCCTGTGCCACCTGTTCGGTGGAAGTGTGGATCTTGCTCCGGCGCCGATGCACGGCAGAATCACCGATATCACGCACACCGGTGTCGATCTGTTCGCCGGGATTCCGTCGCCCTACTCGGTAGTGCGCTATCACTCGTTGGTCGTGACGCGAACGCCGGCCGACTTCGAGGAAGTGGCATGGACACCGGACGGCCTGGTGATGGCAGTTCGGCACCGCAGCAAGCCGATGTGGGGAGTGCAGTTCCATCCCGAGTCCATCAGCACCGAATACGGGCGCGAGCTTCTGGCCAACTTTCGCGACCTGACGTTGGCCCAGTCCAGCGAATCGAGTGCTGCAGGTACCCAAGATTCGATGTTCACCATCGAAACACGTTCTCTGGACGAGGAATTCGACTCCGAGCGGGTATTCGAGGCTCTCTTCGCGCAAGGCTCGAAGAGTTTCTGGTTGGACGGTAGCGCAGCACTCGAGCCCGAATGCCGGTTCACCGTCATGGGCGATTGCTCGGGGCCGCACGCGGAATACGTGACCTATTCCGTTGCGGAGACCACCGTGACCGTTGAAGGTGCCGACGGCAGCACCGAGCACATTCACTCCACCTTCTTCGACTACATCGACGACAGATTGCGGGAGCGAGCCACTCCCCCTCGGCACGACCTCCCGTTTGCCTTCGGGCTGGGCTACGTCGGGTATCTGGGCTACGAGCTCAAGGCGGACACCGGCGGCCAACTGGTGCACACGTCTGCCACCCCGGACGCATCCATGGTCTTTGCAGATCGCGCGTTGGTCTTCGACCACGAGGCCGGGACTCTCTACTTGATGGGCTTGGCTACCACGCCGGGCGATCCCGTACTGGCCGAGTGGTTCGACTCGGTCACCGACACACTGCGTGCCCTGTCCGGACCGACCACGACGACTGCCCGTTCGAGTGCAGGCGGATCCGGTACTCCACTGCTCGGAGCCGATCGTTCGGTCGAACCACGACTGCGCCACGACCGCGCCCGCTATCTGGATCTCATTTCCCAGTGCCTCGCCGAAATTCGCTCGGGTGAGACCTACGAAGTCTGCTTGACCAACACAGCAACCGTTGCCGGTTCCATCGACGCAGCGGCTACTTACTCGTACATGCGCGAGATCAACCCCACTCCGTACAGCGCCCTGCTCAAATTTCCCGAAGTGTCTGTGCTGAGCGCGTCTCCGGAACGCTTCTTGCGAATCGATGCCGACCGCATCGTCGAGTCCAAGCCGATCAAGGGAACACGACCCCGGGGCGCCACCGCCGAAGAGGACAACGCGCTCAAAGCGGATCTCGTCGCGAACGAGAAGGACAAAGCCGAGAACTTGATGATCGTGGACCTGGTGCGCAACGACCTGGCCCAGGTCTGTGTACCGGGGTCGGTGCACGTCCCGAAGTTGTTCGATGTCGAGACCTACGCCCCAGTTCATCAATTGGTATCCACAGTTCGCGGACGACTGCGCGACGACGCGTCGGCAGCAGACTGTATCCGCGCAGCGTTTCCGGGTGGATCCATGACCGGAGCTCCGAAGATTCGCACGATGGCGATCATCGACAAGCTCGAAGACGGGCCGCGTGGGGTCTACTCGGGTGCCATCGGTTACTTCTCGATCACGGGCACGGCGGACTTCTCGATCGTTATTCGTACGATCGTGGCCACCGAGCACGAAGTGACGTACGGCGTCGGAGGCGCGATCGTCGCTCTCTCCGATCCTGACGAGGAGTTCGAGGAGACGATGGTCAAGGCTGTGTCGATGCGCCGCGCGCTGACCGGTAGAACAGAGAACAGCGGGTAGGGCGTCTGCGCCCTACCCGCTGTTCGACACTCCTCGGCTCGAAGCCGACGTACTTACGGAGTGGTGAAGTACTCGAACACCGCAGGCTGAGCCTGCGGATTGCCGTTCGCAGTTCCGATTACAGCTCCGGCGACGGTACCGATCACGGTTCCGATGATGCAGCCGGAAATGAAGTTCGGGAAGATCGACACACAGCCGATGGCGAAGCCCAGGCCGGCACCGATTGCCGTGCCGACACCGCCGCCGTTGTTCCAGCCGATTGCCAGCTGGTTGACCATGTTGTCGAACGCCTGCTGCTTGGTCCGCGGGCCTGCGACGTCAGCGACGGGAACAGTCTGCGGAGTCAACGTCAACTCGCGACCCTCGGCACCGATCAAGGGTGCGATCGAGTAGACGGTGCCGTTGACGGTGTACTCCAGCGGAACCGAGGCGAGCGTGACACCGGCCTGGTCGATGACCGACACCGTCTCGCTGGTCGCATCGACACGGAACAGTCCGGCGTCGAGGATGGTCTTGACGGATCCATCCGGGTTGACCGACGTCTGGTAGTTCACCGTGTCCGACGACGGGTCTGCTACGGCGTGGCCCGCTCCGGTGGCTACCGCAGCGGTCAACGCCACCGCGACCGTAGCTGTTCTGATCAGTTTCACTTCTGTCCCCTGGTTGTAGTGACGAGCATTCGACCACATTGGTACCGAACGCCGATGGTATTCGTACAGGTGGTCCTCGATGTGAAGAACACGCCAAACGTTATTCAGCTGTATTGCCCAGATGAGAATCGACAATCGGCCCGATTACATCGGCCGCATCGGCATTTGTCATCTCGTTGTGGAAAACCTCGACGTCGTGGATGACGATATCCCCTGCAACGTACGGTCGCCATTCCTGCGGTGATCTGACAATTCCGTCGCTCGCACCCTTCGTTGCGGAAAAGAACAAAACATCTCCGTCGAAGACGTCCGGCACGAACTCGGCCATGATTCTTGTCGAATTCTCGAATCCTGCGTTGATTCTTCGCAGATGATCGGCAGTCACGCCGGTCGTCTGACCCAAGGATTCGTCGAGCAGTTCTACGCCTCGCTCGTAGGTCAACGGCTCGGCCGACGGTTGCGCCGTCAAGTCCAGCCCCAATCCACCGAGTAGATTCTCCACGCTCAATACCCCGTCGACGGTGTCGTCGTCGTGGCCGTCGACGTAGCTGTCCAGCAGAGCGAGAGTGCGAACTTCACTCCCGGTGCTGCGCAGTTCCACGGCGATGGCGTGGGCGAGCGAGCCGCCGAGCGACCAACCGAGTAGGTGGTACGGCCCCACCGGTTGGACGGCTCGGATTTCGTCGGCGTATCGATGCGCGAGGTCGCGTATCGAGCCGAAGGTCGTACCCTCCACGATGCTCGGCAGCTGCAAGCCGTACACGGGACGGTCGTCGGTCAGTTTCGAGACGATACCGGCGTAACCCCACGAGAGCCCGATGCCGGGGTGGACGCAGAACATCGGTGCCTTCGAGCCCGTACTGCGCAGCGGAATCACCACTCCGAACACCGAATCGAGATCGGCACCCGAGGCGTCGGCGTCGGACGCGACCCGTGCTGCCAGCCCGGCCGGTGTCGGATCGACGAACAACGCCTGCAGCGGCACTCTCACTCCGATTGCGGTTTCGATGGCAGGCACGATCTTCGTGGCCACCAACGAGGTTCCGCCCAGCTCGAAGAAGTTGTCGTCCATACCGACTCGTTCGACTCCCAGAACCTGAGCGAACGCGTCGGCGATGGCTGCCTCGACGTCGGTACTCGGGGCTCGGTACGGAGTCGTCGACACCGTCAGCTCCGGTATCGGCAGTGCCCGACGATCGAGCTTGCCCACCGGGGTGAGCGGAATATCGTCGAGCTCGATGATCACCGACGGAACCATATGGCGCGGAAGGGCTTTGGCGACGCGATCTCGCAGTGCTTCGGTGTCGACCGTCTCACCGTCTGCCGCGAGCACGTAAGACACGAGCACCGTGTCACCGGACGCCGCGGTGTGTCCGATCGTGGCTGCGAATCCGACGTGTTCGTGCTCGGTGAGGGCGGAATCGATCTCGCCGAGCTCGATGCGGAAACCGCGCACCTTGACCTGGAAATCGCTGCGTCCGACGAACTCGACCGTGCCGGTACTACCCCAGCGCACGACGTCACCGGTCCGGTACATCCGCTCGCCCGGGGTACCGAACGGGTCGGCAACGAAGCGCTCGGACGTGAGTCCGAATCGACGCAGGTAGCCACGTGCGGTGCCGGGTCCTGCAATGTACAGCTCGCCCGACACTCCTGCCGGTACCGGCCGCAGACGCGCGTCGAGCACCATGAACCGGAATCCGGTTCCGGGCCCGCCGACGTCGACGGTGCCGCCGGGCACCAACGGCCCACCGACACTGGCCTGAATGGTGGTCTCGGTCGGTCCGTAGCCGTTGAACATCTTGCGGCCCGGTGCCCATTTGGCCACCAGTTCCGGAGTGCAGGCCTCGCCGCCGACGGCAAGGACGCGCACAGTGCCGAGTCGAGTCTCGTCGATCGAGGACAACGCCGCCGGAGTGAGGAATGCGTGCGTCACGTGTTCGGATTCGAGCAGATCGGCGAGTTCACCGCCACCGAACGTTCCCGGAGGCACGATCACGACCGTCGCACCGACTCCGAATGCCATCGTCAGCTCGTACACCGACGCGTCGAAACTCGGCGAGGCAATGTGCGATACCCGCGAATCTCGGGTTGGACGGAACCGCTCGATCACCTCGGCCTGCAGGTTGGCCAACCCGCGATGGCGTACGGCAACGCCCTTGGGCCGCCCGGTCGAACCCGAGGTGTAGATCAAGTAGGCCGGGTGGTCGAGGTGCAGGGTGGCCGTGCGCTCGACATCGGTCACCGCGTCTGCCGGGTAGCGAGAAAGCTCCGCCGAAGTCTCCGGATCGTCCAGAACCAGCCACGGGACGGTATCGGGCAGCGATTCCCTGCTGTCGATGTCGGTCAGACCCATTGCGGCATGAGAATCTTCGAGCATATGAGCGATTCGGTCCGCCGGGTAGTTCGGATCGACGGGCAGGAAGGCGGCTCCGGTCTTGGCCACCGCCCACACCGACAGGACCGACTCGATCGATCGAGGCAGAGCCAATGCGACGAAAGTCTCGGGACCGACGCCGTAATCGATCAGCATTCGAGCGATCCGGTTGGACCAGCTGTCGAGGTCGGCGTAGGACAGGCTGACGCCTCGATAGGTGACAGCGACCGCATAGGGGTCGAGCGCCACCGATGCAGCGAGCATTTCCGGCCATGTCCGTGTTGCGACGTCGACCGATCCGCGGGCCGGTGCCAAAGCCTGCTTCTCGTCGGCACCGAGAATGTCGATATCTCCCACGGCGATGTGTCGGTCGTTCCCGACGGCGTCGAGAACGCGGATCAGACGCGCCGCGATGGCCTCGACACTGACTGGATCGAACAGCGAAGTGGCGTAGTCGAATGCGGCCTCGAAGCCGGACGGACGACCGTCGGCGTCGAAGGTTTCGGACAGCAGCAGCTGAAGATCCTGCTTGGCTACCGGTACGTCGAAGTCGAAACCTTCCACGCGCAGATCCGGAAGCTCGAGCGATGCCTTCTCGTTGTTCTGGAAGGACAGCGCCACCTGTGACAGCGGAGCGTAGGCCGTCGAGCGGGTGGGGTTGAGGACCTCGACGATTCTCTCGAAGGGCATCTCCGTGTGGTCGAAGGCGTCCAGGTCGTGTGCCTTGACCTGATTCAGCAGCTCCTCGAACGTTGCGGCTTCGTCCACCCGGCTACGCAGCACGAGCGTGTTGACGAACATACCGACGAGATCGTCGAGGGCGGCGTCTCCGCGTCCGGCAACCGGAGTGGTGATCGCGATGTCGTCCGTGCCGCTCAACCGAGCGAGCACCACCGCGAAGGCCGCGTGCAGGACCATGAACATACTCACGTTCTGTTCGCGAGTGATGTCGACGAGCGTGCGATGGATGTCGGCATCGATCGTGAAGCGCACTCGGCCGCCCCGGAAATCCTGGGTGGTCGGTCGCGGTCGGTCGGTCGGCAGCGGCAACACGTCGGGAAGTCCCGCGAGCGTGTTCGACCAATGCTCGAGCTGAGCCGCCGCGACACTCGACGCGTCCTGCTCGTCTCCGAGCAGCGAACGTTGCCAGATCGTGTAATCGGCGTACTGGACCGGCAACGGTTGCCAATCCGGCGCACGTCCGGCGCTGCGCGCCGAGTACGCAAGCACGACGTCGCGGGCCAGAGGTGCCATCGACGCGCCGTCCGCTGCGATGTGGTGCACCACCATAGCGAGCACGAATACGGGATCGTCGGCCGTGTCACCGGCAGGATCGAGCACCTGGAACAGCTCGACGTGCACCGGGATCTCGGTCGTCACATCGAACCCTCGCCCGGCCAACAGGGCCACCCGGTCGGTGAGCACTGCGGCATCGATCCGTTCGGGTTCGACCGCCGGTGCGACGTCCTTTGCCGGATGTACGAGCTGCACGGGGAACTGCGGACCATCGGGGAACGTGGTGCGCAGCGACTCGTGGCGTTCGAGAACGTCGACGACCGCCGCGGCCAGAGCAGCGGTGTTCAGCTGTCCGGTCAGTTTGACGACCAACGGCACGTTGTACGCCGCAGACGAGGTGTCGAACTGGTTGATGAACCACATCCGCTGCTGAGCGAGCGAGAGCGGAATGTGCTCCGGACGTCGAACCGCGACGAGAGCCGGACGCTGTGTTCGGGTGTCCGCAGTGCCGACTGCCTTCGCCAGTCCCGACACCGTGGGCGTTTCGAAGATCGTGCGAACGCCGATCGCGGTACCGAATTCGGCGTTGACCCGCGCGATCACCCGAGTGGCACTGAGCGAGTCGCCGCCCAGCTCGAAGAAGCTGTTGTCGGCTCCGACTCGATCGACCTCGAGGATTTCGGCGAACACTGCAGCGACGGTCAGTTCGGCGGGAGTGCTCGGTTCGCGGTACGACGTGGCCGAGCCGAACTCGGGGATCGGCAGTGCAGCGCGGTCGAGTTTGCCCACCGGAGTCAGCGGGATCGACTCGAGCACGACGATGGCGCTGGGAACCATGTGCGACGGCAACGCAGCTGCGAGATGATCGCGCAATACCACGGTGTCGAAGTCGCTGACCGCTGCTTCTCGGTACTCCCCTGCCAGACGGACATACGCAACGAGAACCGTTGCACCCGAGGGCCCCGGAGTGCCGAAGGTCGCCGCGAAATCGACCGCCGGATGGCTCGACAGCGCAGCATCGATCTCGCCCAGTTCGATGCGGAATCCGCGAACCTTGACCTGGGAGTCGCTCCGTCCGACGTACTCGATCGTGAGATCCGGCGACCACCGCACGACGTCACCGGTGCGGTACATGCGCGCACCGGGCACACCGAACGGATCGGCGACGAAACGCTCTGCCGTCAGTCCCATTCGGTCGTGGTAACCGCGGGCCAGGCCGACACCTGCGAGGTAGAGCTCTCCTGCCACACCGATGGGGACCGGCTGCAGCCGCGAGTCCAGGACGACCTCATGGACGCCGCGCACGGGTCCGCCGATCGACACCGGCTCGCCGGCAACCATCGGTGCACTGATGTTGGACATGATGGTGGCTTCGGTCGGTCCGTAGCCGTTGAACAGGTTGCGGCCGGGAGCCCACTTGGTGACCAACTCCGACGGAACCGCTTCGCCACCGACGACGACGTCGGCAAACGTGTCGAGACCGGTGGGGTCGACCGATGCCAGTGCGGACGGGGTGATGAATCCGTGAGTGACCGCTTCCGATGCCAGCAGCGACGCGAGCTCCTCGCCGCCGTACACGGTCGGCGGCACGATCACCATCGTGGCCCCGACACCGAATGCGAGCAGATATTCGAGCACGGAGGCATCGAAGCTCGGCGACGAAACATGCAGTGTGCGAGAGTCTTTCGTGACCCGGTAGCGCTCGCGCTGCTCGGTCGCGAAATTGTCGAGGCCGGAGTGGGTGACCACGACCCCCTTCGGAACACCCGTCGAGCCCGACGTGTAGATCGTGTAAGCAGCGCTCTCGAGAGTGACGCGACCGAGCCGTTCGGCGTCGGCGATGGGCTCGTCACCGACGGCGTTCGGGCCGTCCGTTGCGAGATCGTCCAGGATGATCCACGGCACCGTGGACGGTAGGTCGTCGAGATGAGCGCGAGTGGTGACACCGAAGCTCGCGCCGGAATCGGCCAGCATGTGCTCGATGCGATCGGCCGGGTAGTTCGGGTCGACCGGAACGAACGCGGCACCGGACTTGGCAACCGCCCACACGGTCAGGACGGACTCGATGGATCGCGCGATTCCGAGCGCGACGAACGTTTCGGTGTGCACACCGTGGCTCAGCAGAATCCGAGCCAGTCGGTTCGACCGTCGGTCCAGCTCTCGGTAGGTCATCTCACCATCGGCGCTCCGCAGGGCGATGGCATCCGGGTCGACGGCTGCTGCGTCCGAGAAAATCTCCGGCAACAACCGTCGCGATCGTCCGTCGACACCGTGTACCGGTGCCAGGGCGGCGTATTCCGTCTCCGACAGCAGTCCGAGCCGAGCCAGAGGCTGCCGTTCGTCGGTCAGTACCGCATTCAGCACACGCTCGACTCGATCGACGATTGCGTCGACGTCCTCGACGGCGAACAGTTCGGGCAGGTACTTGGCCTTCAGGTTCAGGCGCTCGTCGACCGAGGAAACCAGGGTCAGCGGGTAGTGCGCGGCGTCGGTTCCCAGGATGTCCGTCACCTGCATGCCCGCGAAATCCGTTGCAGCAGAAGCTCCTGCACGATCGACGGGGTAGGACTCGAACACCGTCAGGGTGTCGAATGCGACGCCGGCCCCGGCTGCACGCTGGATGTCGGTCAGCCCGAGGTAGTGGTGATCGAGCAGCGAGGCCTGTTCGGCCTGGACACGATCGACCAGTGCGCCGAGCGTTTCGCCTCGGTCGAGCGTGACTCGAACGGGCAGCGTGTTGATGAACAGTCCGATCATGCCCTCGATGCCGGGGACCTCCGGCGGCCGTCCCGACACGGTTGCACCGAACACGACGTCGTCGCGACCGGTCAGAGTGGCGAGAACGATGCCCCACGCGGTCTGAACCAGCGTGTTGAGAGTCGATCCACGACGCGCCGCGAAGTCGCGAAGGGTAGCCGTCGTATCGATCGACAAGGAGCGCTCGGTTTCGCGGGAGACCGTGGACAGCTGCCGACCCCGGTCACCGGTGACCAGGAGTGTCGGCTCTTCGACGCCTGACATGGCACTGATCCACTGCGCGGTCGAGATCGCGACGTCGCGTTGACGCATCCACGCCAGGTAATCCCGGTAAGCGGGGACCCGCGGAAGCATCGAGTCGTCGGATTCGGTGACATACAGCGTGATCAGTTCCTTGACGACCAGAGGTGTCGACCAACCGTCCAACAGGATGTGGTGGTTGGTCAGCAACAGACGCCAGTGATCGTCGGCGAGGGTGATGAGTGTGAACCGCAGCAGCGGCGCAGCGTCCATCTCGAATCGCACCGCGCGGTCGGCCTCGAGGACTGCCTCCAATGCCGCCTCTACGTCGGTCTCACCGCGGAGATCGATCTCGGACCACGGAACAGTCACCGAACTCTGCACGATCTGCAGAGATTCTCCGGTGCTGTTGTGCACGAACGCCGCTCGCAGGTTCGGATGACGAGAGACGAGCTTGTCGACGGCGGCGTGCATCCGTTCGGAGTCGACTGCGCCACGCAGCTCGAGCCCGAGCTGCACCATGTACGCGTCCACGCCTGCAGTGTCGCTGCCGACCTCGCCTGCGAGGCGCGCGTGGAAGAGCAGGCCGGCCTGCAGCGGCGACATCGACCACACGTCGTCCAGGTCGGGGAACCGCTTCTCCAGCACCTCGATGGAACTCTGATCGATGTCCACCAACTCGAGATCGGACGGAGTGCGGCCACCCGCACCGTCGGTCGAGGCGTGCTCGGTGATCGCGGTGAGTGCCTGCGTCCACAGCTCGATCAACCGATCCACCTCGTCCGCGCCGAGAATCCCGGCCGGGAAAGCGAACGTGGCGTCGAGTTGGGGGCCGTTGGGTGTCGACGTCGTGACGGCATTGATGTCCAACGCTGCCGGCACGGGCATGTCCGGATTCTGTGCGTCGCCCAGTTCGGCGTCGGCCACGGGAATCCAGCCCACGTCGGCCATGCCTTCGGACGATCCGGTCGAGAAGCGCCCGAGGTAGTTGAAGCTGACCTGCGGAGCGGCGAACCCGGACAGAGTGTCGGTTCCGGTGGGATCGAGGTACCGCAGCATGCCGTAGCCGATTCCGTGATCGGGGATCTCGAGCAGCTGCTCCTTGACGGCCTTGATCAGTGCGCCTGCGGAGTCTCCACCGGACAACGCGTCGGCGATATCGACGGAGCGCAGGTCGAGGCGAACCGGGAAGATCGTGGTGAACCAGCCGACGGTCCTGCCGAGATCGGCACCGGGCACCACGGCGTCCTCACGACCGTGGCCCTCGAGGGTGATCAAGGCACTGCGGACGGCGTGACCGCGTTCGCGGCGCCACGCGGTCAGAGCCAAGGCCAATCCGGCCAGCAGGCCGTCGTTCACACTGCCTCGGAAGACGTCAGGAACGGTGGTGAGCAGACGCTCGGTGACCTCGACCGGCAGCGACGTACGGATGCGCTGCACTGTCGCGTCGACGTCCACCCGCTTGTCGAGGGGGCGCGAACCGATGGTCGGATCGTCGCCGTCGAGAATGCGTTGCCACAGCCCGAGCTCGCCTGCGCGGGACGCAGTGACGTCGGTCAATCCGGTGGACCACCGCCGCATCGACGTACCGATCGGTGCCAGTGCAGGCTCGTCGCCCGCGACGATCTGGCTCCATGCAGTCGCGAGATCCGGAACGATTATTCGCCAGGACACACCGTCGATGACGAGGTGGTGTGCGACGACGAGAAGTCGGCCGGACCCGTTCGGGCCCTGGAACCACACCATCTGCACCATGACGCCGTCGGCGGGGACCAATCGATCTGCCGCTGCGTCGAGTTCCGCCCCGGCACGGGAGGAGAAGTCGGGACCGTCGATGGAATCGACCGTGACCGCATGGATGACGGACGCGGCCGAAACAGCGCCGACCGGTGAGACGTGCTCGCGCCAGACGCCGTCGGTGTCTCGGAACAGCCGTGACCGCAGCATGTCGTGACGATCGAGCACGGCCTGGACGGTGCGCTCGAGCGTGGCGGTCTCGATTCCGACCGGGAGCTGAAGCAGGGCGGTCTGGGTGTAGCGACCGAAGTCGGTGCTGCGGTCCAACATCCAGTGAACCACCGGGGTCAGAGGTAGCGAACCGACTCCCCCACCGTCGAGTTCCTCCAGTACGACGGCGTCGCCTCCGAGAACGACGACCTCGGCCAGCGCGGCCACGGTCTTGCGCTCGAAGATGTCACGTGGAGCCAGGACCAGACCGGCCGCCTTGGCGCGGGACACCAGCTGGATGGACATGATGCTGTCGCCGCCGAGCGCGAAGAACGAGTCGTCGACGCCGACGGTGTCGAGGCCGAGGACATCGGCGAACAGGCCGGTGAGAATCGATTCGACTTCGGTTGCCGGCAAGCGGCTTTCGGTCACGTTCGCCGAGAAGTCCGGAGCAGGCAGGGCGCGGCGATCGAGCTTTCCGTTTGCGGTGAGCGGCAACTCGTCGAGCACGATCAGCGCCGCGGGCACCATGTAGGACGTCAACGTGGTGCCGACGAAGTCGAGAACCGCGGAGTGGTCGAGGGTCCGGCCGGCTTCGGCGACGACGTACCCGATCAGGCGGTCGCCGAAGCCGTCGTCCCGCACCGAGACCACGGAGGCAGCGACACCGTCGAATTCCAGCAGAGCGCTCTCGATCTCGCCGAGTTCGATGCGGAATCCGTGCAACTGCACCTGCATGTCGCTGCGACCCAGGTACTCCAGCGCTCCGTCGCGATTCCACCGCGCCGTGTCACCGGTGCGGTACATCCGAGCGCCGGCCTCACCGGACGGATCGGCGACGAACCGGGTCGCGGACAGGCCGGCCCGACCGAGGTAGCCGCGAGAGAGCTGTGCCCCGGACACGTACATTTCGCCGGTCACTCCTGGTGGAACCGGGTTCAGACGCGTGTCGAGAACGGCCACATTCAGTGCCGGGATCGCTTGACCGATGACGCTGGCCGAGGCCGAGGCCGCGAACGCTTCGGTCAAGGCCAGGTGGCTCACATGGACCGTGGTTTCGGTGATGCCGTACATGTTCACCAGGGTGGGCGCGGACTCGTCGTGCCGGGCATACCAACGGCCCAACTGTCCGAGATCGAGTGCCTCACCACCGAAGATCACGTAGCGCAGCGAGAGTTCCGCGGAGTCGTCGGCAGCTCCGACAGCTGCGGTGGCAACCCTGTCGGCTTCCGCGAACTGATAGAACGCCGTCGGTGTCTGGTTGAGCACCGTGACCTTCTCGCGCACCAACAACTCGCGGAACAGCTCCGGTGAGCGCGCCGTGTAGTAGTCGACGACGACGAGAGTTCCGCCGTGCAGCAACGGGCCCCACAGCTCCCACACCGAGAAGTCGAACGCGTACGAGTGGAACATGGTCCACACGTCGCGGTCGTCGAAATCGAACAGATCCGCAGTGTTCGCAAACAGTGTCGCCACATTGCGGTGCGCAATCTGTACGCCCTTGGGTCGTCCGGTACTCCCCGAGGTGTAGATGACGTACGCGATCGAGTCTGCGCTGGTGGCGCCCGAACGGTCCGCATCCGTCAGCGGAGTGCCGGAGACGGCGTTCATCTCGGCGATCAGTTCCGGTGAATCGACGAGCAGTACATCGAGATCGGAGGCCGGGACGGCTGCGCTGTCGGCAACAGTGGAGATCACGCAGACGGGCGAGGCGTCGTCGAGCATGAACGCCAGCCGGTCCGCGGGGTACGAGACGTCGATCGGCAGATACCCGCCGCCGGACTTGATCACTGCGAGCAGTGCCACGATCAATTGCTCGTCACGCGGCATCGCGACCGCAACGAGCGATTCGGACGTCACTCCGCGAGCGATCAGAACACGGGCCAGGCGGCTCGAAAATTCGTCGAGTTCGGCATAGGTCATCGAGCGATCGCCGAAGACGACCGCGCGCGAATCCGGGAATCGGGCTGCAGCAGAGGAGAATCGGTCGGCCAGAGTCGCATCTGTTGCCGTGACGCCAGCGTGGTTCCACTCGTGCGTCATCGCACCGAGCTCACCGGGGAGCAACAGATCGATGTCGCCGACGACGCTCTCGGGATTCGCTGTCACTGCGTCGAGTACCGCACCGAACCGCGCCGAGAACTCCTCGACGGACGATTCCTCGAACAGATCCACCGCGTAGGTGATCGCGCCGGTCATGCCGGACGGTTGACCGGACTCGTCGAACTGTTCCGAGACGGTCAGCTGTAGGTCGAACTTCGCCACGTGCGCGTCTATGTCCACAGCCTGCACGGTGAGGTCAGGTAGCTCGAGCGTTGCCGAGGCGTTGTTCTGGAATTCGAGCAGCACCTGGAACAGAGGCGAATGGTCGGTCGACCGCGCCGGGTCGAGAACGTCCACCAATCGCTCGAACGGTACGTCGGTGTTCTCGAACGCCGCGAGATCGGCTGTGCGCGTAGCACGGAGCAGGTCGGTGAACGAGAGCTGCGGTGCCACCTCGGTACGCAGAACCAGCGTTCCCACGAACATCCCGACCAGATCGTCGAGTGCGGCGTCGCCTCGTCCGGCGATGGGGGTACCGACCGCGATGTCCTCGGTGCCACTGATGCGTGCCATGAGGATCGACCACGCGGCGTGTACGGCCATGAAGACGGTTGCCTCGTTGGCACGCGCGACGTCGCTCAGTGCCGCGTGAGTACTGCGGTCGATCTCGAAGCGCACACTGTTGCCGCGCAACGATTGACGGGCCGGGCGGGGATGATCCAGCGGCAGCGGGAGCACCTCGGGCAGATCCGCAAGATTGGTCTTCCAGAACTCCAGCTGCTGCGCGGCGAGCGAGGACGAATCGGACTCGTCACCGAGTACGTCTCGCTGCCACATCGCGAAGTCCGCGTACTGCACCTCGAGTGGTGCCCACATCGGGGAGACACCCGCTGCGCGGGCTCCGTAGGCCACCATGACGTCTCGCGCCAGCGGTGCCATGGACGCTCCGTCGGCGGCGATGTGGTGTACGACGATCGAGAGAACGAACTCGTCCGCTGCCAGCCGGTAGAGAACTGCGCGGAACGGTAGATCGGTCGAGACGTCGAATCCCGTTGCGGCGGCCGACGAAATGGCCGCAACCACCTCGGTGGTGTCCAGATCCACGACGTCGAGTTCCGTCGACACCGTGTCCACGTCGAGGATCGACTGCTCGGGTCGTTCCCCGTGGGTGGGGAACACCGTGCGCAGTGACTCGTGTCGTTGGAGAACGTCGCGGACGGCTGCGCTCATTGCAGCGACGTCCAGTCGTCCTGTCAGTCGCACGGCGAGAGGGATGTTGTAGGCCGCCGACGTCACGTCGAACTGGTTGATGAACCACATTCGTTGCTGGGCCAAGGACAGCGGAATCGAACTCGGTCGCGGCTTCGCGACGAGTGCGGGACGGCGAGCTGCACCCTCCGGGTTGCTGCGGACTCGCACCGCGAGCGATTCGACAGTGGGTGCCTCGAACAGAGCACGCACACTGATCGCGGTGTCGAGGGCAGAGTTGACCCGTGCGGTGAGTCGGGTGGCACTGAGTGAGTCGCCGCCCAGATCGAAGAAGCTCGAGTCGATACCGACGCCGTCGATTCCGAGCACCTCGCCGAAGATCTCGGCGATGACTCGCTCGGACTCGTCGCGCGGGGCACGTGAGTCGCTTCCGAGATGAAGATCGGGAGCAGGCAGTGCATTTCGATCCAGCTTGCCCGCCGGGGTCAGCGGAATCGACTCGAGTGCCACGAAGGAGGTCGGAATCATGTGAGTCGGAAGCGAATTCGACACATGAGTGCGCAACGCGGCGGCGTCGATCCGGCGACCGGGCCGCGGGAGAACGTACGCGACCAGAATCGTGTTCCCGGTGGGACCGTCGATGCCGACCGTGGTGGCGAATTCGACCGTCGGATCGTCGGTCAGAACCGCGTCGATCTCGCCGAGTTCGATTCGGAAGCCGCGCACCTTGACCTGGAAATCGCTGCGCCCGACGTACTCGAGAGTTCCGGAATCGGTCCACCGCACCACATCTCCGGTGCGGTACATCCTCGCACCCGGTGCAGCGAAGGGATTGGCAACGAATCGGTCTGCGGTCAGGCCGAATCGGGAGTGGTAGCCACGCGCCAGCGCGGGCCCGGCGAGATACAGCTCTCCCGCAACTCCGACCGGAACGGGATGCAACCGTGCGTCGAGAACGACCTCACTGAAACCGATTGTCGGCGAACCGATGTCGATAGCGGAGTCGACGTGCAGTCGATCGCTGATGGACGAGAAGATCGTCGCTTCGGTGGGACCGTACGCATTGAACATCAGCCGGCCCGGTGCCCAGCGGGCCACCAGCTCGGGCGGGCACACATCGCCACCGGTGGCGACGACTCGCAGCTCGGTGAGGCCTTCGGGGTCCACCGACGCGAGCGCGGCAGGCGTGACGAATGCATGCGTCACGTGCTGCTCGGAGAGCAACGCGGCCAGCTCGACGCCGCCGTAGACCGAGGTCGGTGCGATGACCATCGTTGCGGCACCGGAGAACGCCATGACCAGTTCGAGGATGGACGCGTCGAAGCTCGGTGATGCGAACGCCAGAACCCGGGCATCGGATGCCACCTCGAATCGGGTTCGCTCCTCCTCTGCCAGATTCGCGAGCCCGCGATGGGTGACGGTGACGCCCTTGGGTACACCGGTCGACCCCGAGGTGTAGATCAGGTAAGCCACCTGATCGACGTGCAACGGACGGGTGCGGTCGTCGTCTCCCACCGGGTCGGTCGAGCAATCGGCGAGCTCGCTGCGCGTGTCTTCGCGATCGAGGACGGTCCACCGGGCGGAGCCGAGACCGTCGACCGCGGCAACATGCGCCGAGAGAGTGAGGCCGATGGTCGCGTTCGAGTCGACGAGCATGTGCTCGACGCGATCGCGGGGGTAGCTCGGATCGATGGGCAGGAAGGCCGCGCCGGTCTTGGCGACCGCCCAGATGCCGAGAACCGAATCGACGGAGCGAGGCAGGGCAAGAGCGACAACAGTTTCCGGTCCTGCGCCGCGCGTGATCAGGGCACGGGCCAGAGCGGACGATCGTGCGTCGAGCTCTGCGTAGTCCAGGCTCGCGTCAGCGCTCCACAACGCGATGCCGTCGGTGTTCGCGGCGGCAGCATCGGTCAAAATTTCCGGTAGCAGCCGAACATCCGACGATGCCGGGCCGTGTACCGGTGCCAGTCGGCCCAGTTCGTCCTCCGACAGCAGCGACAGCGAACCCACCCGTCGGTCGATATCGGTGGAAATGGCGTCGAGTACCCGCACGATTCTGTCGACGGTCGCGCGAACGACACTGTGCTCGAACAGTTCCGGGAGATATTTGGCCTCGATGTGCAGCTTGTCGTCGACCATCGCGACCAGCGTCAGCGGATACTGGGCCGTGTCGCTGCCGTCGTGTACGTCGTGCACATGCATGCCGGCGAGGTCGGTCTCGGCCGACAGCCCCGCGCGGTCCATCGGATACGACTCGAAGACCGTCAGGGTGTCGAACGCAACGGCCGGTCCGACAGCCCGCTGGATGTCGGTGAGGCCGAGGTAGTGGTGATCGAGCAGCGCAGCCTGTTCGGACTGCACCCGATCCAGGTACTCGCCCAATGTCTCGGACGGATCGAGCACGATGCGGACCGGAAGAGTGTTGATGAACAATCCGACCATCGACTCGATGTCGGAGACCTCCGGCGGGCGGCCGGACACCGTCGCACCGAAGACCACGTCGGAGCGTCCGGTCAGAGTGCCGAGGACCATGGCCCACGACGCCTGCACCATCGAGTTCATCGTGACGCCGCGGGCGCGGGCCACGGCCCGCAAGCGATCGGTCTGTTCGACGTCCAACGAGACCAACGCGCGGCCGGCCAGCGTCGATTCCTGGCGCCGGCTTTCCACCGGCGTCAGCAAGGTCGGTTCGGACAATCCCGCGAGCGCATTCGTCCACGCATCGGTTGCCGACGAGCGGTCCCGTTTCGCCAGCCACGACAGGTAGTCGCGGTATGCCGGAACGCGAGGAAGAACGGTTTCGTCGCCGTCGACCACGTACAGAGTCAAGAGGTCCTTGAGGAGCAGAGGCGTGGACCAACCGTCGAGCAGGATGTGGTGATTGGTCATCACCAGACGCCACTCGCCCGGAGCCACCGTGATCAGCATGAAGCGCAGCAGCGGAGCCTGAGCCATGTTGAAACGGGTGGCTCGGTCCGCATGTTCGATGCGCTCGAGCTCGGCGGCCCGGTCGTCGACGTCCAGACCGGTGAGGTCGATCGACGACCACGGCACGTCCACATCGTGATGCACGATCTGGATCGACTCGCCGTCGTTGTTGTGCACGAAGGCAGTGCGCAGATTGGCGTGTCTACGGAGCAGGGCGTCGGCGGCCCGGCGGAATCGCGCCTCGTCGACGTCCCCGCGCAATTCGAGTACCAGCTGGACTATGTACGCGTCGACGGACTGATCCGACAATTCCGCGTGAAACAGCAAACCGGCCTGCAGAGGCGTCATCGACCAGATGTCGTCCAGCGTCGGGTAAACCCGTTCGAGGTTGTCGATGGAACTCTGATCGAGGCGTACCAGATCGAGGTCGGACGGTGTGAAGCCGCCGGACCCGGGCCGCTGGGCGAGCTGAGTCAGAGCCGTGAGTGCCTGTCGCCACAGCTCGGCCAGCTCGGCGACCTCGTCCGCGTCGAGCACACCGGTGGGGAATGCAAACGTGGCTTCCAGTCGCGGGCCCGTCGGTGTGGCAGTGGTGACGGCATTGATGTCGAGCACGGCGGCCACGGGAAGATCGTCGTCCTGCGAATCGCCGACACCGGCATCGTCGACCGGCAGCCAGCCGTGTCCGCGAAGCTCGTCCGGAATGTCGGTGCTGTAGCGCCCGAGGTAGTTGAAACTGATCTGGGGAGCCGGGAAGTCGCGTAGAGCAGCGGCACCGTCCTCGTCCAGGTAGCGGAGCATGCCGTAGCCGATGCCGTGATCGGGAACGGCGAGCAGCTGCTCCTTGACCGACTTGATCAGACGTGCACCGTCTGCACCGCCGGCAAGTGCGTCGTCCAGATCGATGCCGTCGAGGGTCAGTCTGAGCGGGTAGATCGTGGTGAACCAACCGATGGTGCGACCGAGATCGGCACCCGGTACGACGTGGTCCTCGCGACCGTGACCCTCCAGCGAGATGAGGGCGTCGTCGACCACCACACCGCGATCACGTCGCCATACGGCGGTGGCGAGCGCAAGCGCGGCGAGCAGGCCGTCGTTGACACTGCCGTGGAATGCGTCGGGCAGTGCTGTCAGCAGCCCCTCGGTGACGTCGGTCGGCAGCGTCAGCTCGACCTTGTCGACCGTTCGATACACGTCGATGTCACGATCGAGTGCGCGTGATCCGATGAGTGGATCCGGTTGCGCCAGTACGCCGCGCCAGATCTCGAGCTCGTCTCCTCGGGTGGCGGTGACCTCACGCAACCCGTGAGACCAACGGCGCACGGAGGTGCCGACCGGAGCCAGTTCCGGACTGTTTCCTCCGATGATCTGGGCCCATGCCGATGCGAGGTCCGGAACCAGAATTCGCCACGACACCCCGTCGATCACCAGGTGGTGGGCGACGACGAGCAACCTGCTCCCCTCGGAACCGGCGTCGAACCACACCATCTGGATCATCACACCGGAATCGGGTGCCAAGCGGCCTACTGCAGCCGCTGCCTCGGCTCTTGCCTGCTCGGAGAACTCTTGTCCCCGAACGGTTGTCGACGTCACGTGGTGCACGATGGAGCGCGCCGTGACCGATCCGACCGGGAGCACCTCCATCGACGGATCTTCGCCGCGATGCAATACCCCACGAAGCATGTCGTGGTGGTCGAGAACGGTCTGGACGGTGGCTTCGAGAACGTCGAGCTCGATATCGACGGGAAGCGTCAGAACTGCGGTCTGAGTGTGCTTGTCGAGCACCGGCGTCCGATCGAGCATCCATGCCACGATCGGGGTCAGCGGGACATCGCCGACGCCGCCTCCCGGTAGTTCGTCCAGTACGAGCGCAGCGGTGCCGTCGCCGGCCGCCACGACCTCGGCGAGTGCGGCAACGGTCTTGTGCTCGAACACATCTCGTGGCGAAAGAGCCAGGCCGGCCGCCTTCGCGCGCGACACCAGCTGGATGGACATGATGCTGTCGCCGCCGAGCGAGAAGAACGAATCGTCGACGCCGACGCGGTCCAGTCGGAGGACCTCGGCGAACAAGCCGGCGAGCGTCTTCTCGACCGCGTTCTCGGCCTCGCGGCCCGAGGTGACCTGAGCGGACCAATCGGGTTCGGGTAGTGCGTTTCGGTCGAGTTTGCCTGCCGGAGTCAACGGAATGGACTCGAGCATCACCAACGCCGAGGGCACCATGTGCGCCGGCAACACCGAACCGACGTGCTCGCGCAGCACGGACGCATCAAGCGTGGTCCCGGCCACCGGCAACACGTACGACACCAACACCGTGGCACCGGCAGCAGATTCACGCCCCACAGTGACCACGAAATCGACACCCGGCACAGCAGCCAACACCGAATCGATCTCACCCAACTCGATCCGGAAACCACGCACCTTCACCTGAAAATCGCTGCGCCCCACATACTCCAACGCACCCGACGAATTCCACCGCACCACATCACCGGTGCGATACATCCGAGAACCCACACCACCGAACGGATTGGCCACGAACCGCTCCGCCGTCAAACCCAACCGAGCGTGATACCCACGAGCCAACGCCGGACCCGCCAGATACAACTCACCCACCACACCCACCGGCACCGGATTCAACCGCGCATCCAACACCACCTCCGCGAAACCGATCGTCGGCGAACCGATATCGACCGACTCCCCCACCACCAACGCCGACGAAATCGACGAGAAAATCGTCGCCTCCGTCGGACCGTACGCATTGAACATCCGCCGACCCGGCGCCCACCGCGCCACCAACTCCGGCGCACACACATCACCACCGGTGACCACGACCTCCACCGACTCCAACCCCACCGGATCCACCGACGCCAACGCCGCAGGCGTGACGAACGCATGAGAAACCCGCTCCTCGGCCAACAACGACGCCAACTCCACCCCACCGAACACCAACGGCGGAGCGATCACCATCGTCGACCCACCCGAGAACGCCAACACGAACTCGAGAATCGACGCATCGAAACTCGGCGACGCGAACGCCAACACCCGAGACGACGGCCCCACACCGAACCGAACCCGCTCCTCGGCAGCCAAGTTCCCCACACCACGATGAGTGACCACCACACCCTTGGGCACACCGGTGGACCCAGAGGTATAAATCAGATACGCCGCATCATCGAGACGCAACACACCCGAACGCTCCTCGTCCAACACCGGAGCAGAAGACCGAAAAGCCAAATCCGCCACCACATCCGGATCATCGAGCACCACCCACGACACCCCACCCACACCCGACACCGCACCCACATGAGCACCCAACGTCACACCCACCACAGCACCCGAATCGACCAACATGTGCTCGATCCGATCCACCGGATAATTCGGATCCACCGGCAAGAACGCACCACCGGCCTTCGCCACCGCCCACACCGCCACCACGGACTCCACCGACCGCGACAACGCCAACGCCACGAACGACCCCGGACCCACACCACACGACATCAACATCCGCGCCAACCGCGACGACGCCGCATCCAACTCACCATACGAAAGCACCCGAGAACCCGACACCACCGCAACACCACCGACACCCGCAACACCCACAGCACCAGCCAACAACTCCGGCAACACCACACCCACCACAGACCGCGGACCACGAACCGGAGCCAGAGAGGCGTGTTCGGAGGCCGACAGGATCTCGATGTCGCCGACCCGAACGGACGGCGTGGTCGTCACGACGTCGAGAATTCGCACGAGTCGATCGGCGAGGACACGAACGGTGTCTGCATCGAAGAGTTCTGTGGCGTATCGGAAGCCGGCACTGATGCCGGCAGGCGTACCGGACCTGTCGAATTCTTCCGAGACCGTCAGTTGCAAGTCGAAGTTGGAGATGTCGTTGGGAAGTTCGATTGCCTCGACCGACAGTCCGGGCAACGTCACCGTCGGGCGGTCGGTGTGCTGGAATTCGAGCATCACCTGGAACAACGGCGCGTGGGCCGTCGACCTCGTGGGGTCGACCGCATCCACCACGCGCTCGAACGGGATGTCCGCGTGCGTGAACGCGGCGAGGTCGGTGGCGCGAACGTCCGAGAGCAGGTCTTCGAAACGGGTGGAGCCCGGCACCTGGGTACGCAGGACGAGTGTGTTGACGAACATGCCGACGAGTTCGTCGAGCGCAGCATCCCCGCGACCCGAGATCGGCGTTCCGACAGAGATGTCCTCGGTACCCGAAAGTCGGGCCAGAAGGACGGCCAGGGCAGCATGCACGATCATGAACGAGCTCGAATTGTGTTCGGCAGCAACAGCAGCCAGTCGTGCGTGGACCACGGCATCGATCTCGAACGAGACGGTGCTGCCGCACAGAGACGCCACCGCAGGCCGAGGGCGGTCGGTCGGCAGAGGCAGAACCTCGGGGCTGCCCGACAGCGTGTCGACCCAGTAGGTCGATTGCTGCGCCATCAACGATTCGGGTTCGGACTCGGTGCCGAGGTATCGGCGCTGCCAGAGCGCGTAGTCGGCGTACTGGACCGGCAGTGGTTCCTGGCTCGGCGCGTGCCCGGCCGCGCGGGCGCTGTAGGCGACCATCAGATCACGGGCCAGCGGGGCGCTCGAGAAGCCGTCGGAGGAGATGTGGTGCACCACCATGACGAGGACGTGTTCGTTCTCGCGCTCGCGGATCAGTCGAACTCGCAGCGGAACGTCGGCCACCACGTCGAAGCCCGAGCCGGCGACGTCGCCGATCAGGTCTTGCACGTGCCGATCGTCGTCGGCCGCAATCGGCGTCAGATCCGGCAGCGCCGATGCGACATCGAGGACCGACTGCACGGGACCGTCGTCGGTCAACGGGAACATCGTGCGGAGCGACTCGTGCCGGGACAACACGTCACCGATGGCGGAGTGCATCGCGGCGACGTCGAGAGCGCCACTCAGTCGCATGGCGAACGCGACGTTGTAGGCAGCCGACTGGGTGTCGTACTGATTGATGAACCACATTCGCTGCTGCGCCAGCGACAGCGGTACGACGTCGGGACGTTCCTGAGGAACCAGTCGTGGGGCTGCTCCGCCGTCGTGGTCGCGGATGTCGATACCTGCGGACAACGCTCGCACAGTGGGCGCGTCGAACAGATCCCTGATTCCGATGTCGCTACCGAGTGCGGCATTGATCCGTGCGACCAAGCGCATTGCGATCAGCGAATTACCGCCGATCTCGAAGAAACTCGACGTGACGCCGACCTGAGAGATGCCGAGCAGATCGCCGAAGATGCCGGCCACGATTTCCTCGACCGGATTCTCGGGACCGACGAATTCCGACGCAGCGACGGTGAACTCGGGCGCAGGCAAGGCCTTGCGATCGAGTTTGCCGCTGGCGTTGACCGGCAACGAATCGAGCACCACTACGTGCGAGGGGACCATGTAGGCCGGAAGGCGGCGTGCGGCCTCGGCGGTCAGCTCGGTGGGATCGACTGCGGAACCAGGCGCACCCACCACATAGGCCACCAGTGTCTCGCCGGTGTTCGCGTCCTTGTGTACCAACGCGATCGCTTGGGCGACGGACTCGGACCGGAGCAGGACGGCTTCGATCTCGGGCAGCTCGATACGCAGGCCGCGCAGCTTCACCTGGAAGTCGGTACGGCCGATGTACTCGAGCTCGCCGTCGGTGCGCCAGCGAACCAGATCGCCTGTGCGATAGAGCCGATCACCCGGTTCACCGAACGGGTCGGCAACGAACCGATCCGCCGTGAGGTCGCCGCGGCCGACGTACCCGCGAGCGAGTTGGACACCGGCGAGATACAGCTCGCCCGGCGCACCGATGGGTGCGAGCCGCAACGATGCGTCGAGAACGTACAACCGGGTGTTCCACACCGGTGCGCCGATGGGGATCGAGACAGCGTCGCGACCGGTCACGTGGTAGTAACTGACGTCGACTGCGGCCTCGGTCGGACCGTAGAGGTTGTGCAACTCCGCGAGTGAGAACTGTGCGAACTGCGCTGCGGTGGCAGGCGGGAGTGCCTCGCCACTGCAGAAGACCAGCCGGAGGGAAGCGCATTCTGCAGCTCGGGCTCCTGCTGCGAACACCGCCAGCATCGACGGCACGAAGTGCGCGGTGGTGATGTGCTCGTCCGCAATGATGCGGGACAGGTACACCGGATCGCGGTGGCCGTCCGGTTCTGCCACCACGAGCTTGGCACCGACCTGAAGGGGCCAGAAGAACTCCCACACCGACACGTCGAACGTGGCAGGCGTCTTCTGCAGAACCGTGTCGGCGGGTTCGAGGTGGTACTCGTGCTGCATCCACAGCAGTCGGTTCACGATCGCCGAGTGCGTGACTGCGACACCCTTGGGCCTGCCGGTGGAACCGGAGGTGTAGATCACGTACGCGGTGTTCGAGCCGTTCAGGCTACCCAACCGGTCGGAATCGGTGACCGAGGAGCGATCTCGATCGGATACGTCGAGCAGATCGACCGCGAGAACCGGCGTTGCAACCGGAATGTTGATCCAGTCTCGGCTCGTGGTGAGGATGCATACCGGCTGGGCACTCGAGAGCACGTAGGACGACCGCTCGACCGGATGGTCCGGGTCGATCGGTACATAGGCACCACCGGCCTTGACGATGGCGTACATGCCGACGAGCAGGTCGATCGACCGACGGATCGCGAGACCGACATGCGACTCCGGTCCCACACCGAGTGAGACGAGGTGACGAGCGAGCTGATTGGCGCGCTCGTCGAGTTCGAGATAGGTGATGTGCTCGTCCTCGAACACCAGCGCGGTCGAGTACGGACTGCGCAACACCTGCCGGTCGAACAGGCTGCTGAGAGTCATGTCGGTGTCGCCGGCCGGGATCTGCTGGCGGACCGGGGGTTCGAGCAGACGAGCGGTGTCGTTCCACTCGAACAGGATCAGTTCGCGTTCTGCGGCGGACAGGATGTCGATGTCGCCGGTGCGAACATTCGTCGACGTGCCGATGGTGTCGACGATCCGCAGGAAGCGATCGACGAACCGGTCGATGGTGTCCGGATCGAACAGATCTGTGGCGTATGTGAAGGCAGCCGACAACGCCCCGGACTCGTCGAAGGGGTCCTGATCGACGCGCAGTTGCAGGTCGAACTTCGCTGTGTCGGTACCTATTTCCTCGAACTCGACGGTGAGATCGGGCAGCTCCAGCGTGGCCGAGGCATTGTTCTGGAACTCGAGAAGAACCTGGAACAGAGGCGAATGGTCGGTGGACCTTGCCGGATCGAGTACGTCCACGAGTCGCTCGAACGGAATGTCGGTGTTGTCGAAGGCGGCGAGATCGGAGCTGCGGGTACCGGCCAACAGCTCACCGAAGGTCGCCTGCGGTTCTACCTGGGTACGCAGCACGAGGGTGCCGACGAACATGCCGACGAGGTCGTCGAGTGCGGCATCCCCCCGCCCCGCGATCGGAGTGCCGATGGCGATGTCCTGGGTCCCGCTCAATCGTGCGAGCAGCAACGCAAGTGCGGAGTGCACGACCATGAACAGCGTGGACTCGTGTTCGGCTGCAACCGAGGACAACCGCGCCGCAACGTCGCCGGGGATCGTGAACGGCGTGACACTGCCGCGCATCGACTGCCGAGTGGGGCGTGGCCGATCGAGCGGCATCGGCAGCACGTCGGGCAGGTCCGCCAATGCCGACTGCCAGAAGTCGATCTGCCGCGATGCCACGGACGTGGAGTCGTTCTCGTCGCCGAGAACTGCGTGTTGCCACAGCGCAAAGTCCGCGTACTGCACGGCCAGCGGCTCCCACATCGGAGCCGACCCGGAGGACCGGGCACCGTAGGCAACCATGACGTCGCGAGCCAGCGGGGCGATCGACGCACCGTCCGCGGCAATGTGATGGACGACGATGGACAGAACGAAACTGTCCGGGCCGGTTCGGTACAACACCGCACGGAAGGGTAGATCGACCGTGACGTCGAATCCTGTTGTCGCAGCAGTACGGACGAGCGCATCGACCGCCGCGACGTCGACGTCGACGACCTCGAGCGGGAGCCTCGCGCCGGTGACGTCCTCGACCGGGGAGATGACCTGGTTCGGTAGATCCCCCACAGTGGGAAATACCGTCCGAAGCGATTCGTGCCGGGACAGAACGTCGCCGATGGCCGCGGACATCGCGGTGACGTCCAGGCGACCCGTCAACCGAACGGTGAGTGGAATGTTGTACGCGGGTGACGACACGTCGAACTGGTTGATGAACCACATCCGCTGCTGTGCGAGAGAGAGCGGAATGGACTCGGGGCGCTCGACGGGAACCAGCGCCGGACGGCGATGCAGTGACGCACCCTTGGCCTCCGCGCGTTCAGCCAGAGCCCGGACGGTCGGCGCCTCGAACAGATCCAGAACCTTCAGATCGGTTCCCAGGGCCGAATTGACTCGCGCGGTCAAACGCGTTGCGACGAGCGAGTTTCCACCGAGATCGAAGAAACTGTCGGTGACGCCGACCCGATCGACCTCCAGCACGTTGCAGAACACGGCTGCCACTGCGGTCTCGTACTCGGTCCGCGCCGCCTCGAATGCACCCTGAGACCCGAGTTCGGGTTCGGGTAGTGCGTTTCGGTCGAGTTTGCCTGCCGGAGTCAACGGAATGGACTCGAGCATCACCAACGCCGAGGGCACCATGTGCGCCGGCAACACCGAACCGACGTGCTCGCGCAGCACGGACGCATCAAGCGTGGTCCCGGCCACCGGCAACACGTACGACACCAACACCGTGGCACCGGCAGCAGATTCACGCCCCACAGTGACCACGAAATCGACACCCGGCACAGCAGCCAACACCGAATCGATCTCACCCAACTCGATCCGGAAACCACGCACCTTCACCTGAAAATCGCTGCGCCCCACATACTCCAACGCACCCGACGAATTCCACCGCACCACATCACCGGTGCGATACATCCGAGAACCCACACCACCGAACGGATTGGCCACGAACCGCTCCGCCGTCAAACCCAACCGAGCGTGATACCCACGAGCCAACGCCGGACCCGCCAGATACAACTCACCCACCACACCCACCGGCACCGGATTCAACCGCGCATCCAACACCACCTCCGCGAAACCGATCGTCGGCGAACCGATATCGACCGACTCCCCCACCACCAACGCCGACGAAATCGACGAGAAAATCGTCGCCTCCGTCGGACCGTACGCATTGAACATCCGCCGACCCGGCGCCCACCGCGCCACCAACTCCGGCGCACACACATCACCACCGGTGACCACGACCTCCACCGACTCCAACCCCACCGGATCCACCGACGCCAACGCCGCAGGCGTGACGAACGCATGAGAAACCCGCTCCTCGGCCAACAACGACGCCAACTCCACCCCACCGAACACCAACGGCGGAGCGATCACCATCGTCGACCCACCCGAGAACGCCAACACGAACTCGAGAATCGACGCATCGAAACTCGGCGACGCGAACGCCAACACCCGAGACGACGGCCCCACACCGAACCGAACCCGCTCCTCGGCAGCCAAGTTCCCCACACCACGATGAGTGACCACCACACCCTTGGGCACACCGGTGGACCCAGAGGTATAAATCAGATACGCCGCATCATCGAGACGCAACACACCCGAACGCTCCTCGTCCAACACCGGAGCAGAAGACCGAAAAGCCAAATCCGCCACCACATCCGGATCATCGAGCACCACCCACGACACCCCACCCACACCCGACACCGCACCCACATGAGCACCCAACGTCACACCCACCACAGCACCCGAATCGACCAACATGTGCTCGATCCGATCCACCGGATAATTCGGATCCACCGGCAAGAACGCACCACCGGCCTTCGCCACCGCCCACACCGCCACCACGGACTCCACCGACCGCGACAACGCCAACGCCACGAACGACCCCGGACCCACACCACACGACATCAACATCCGCGCCAACCGCGACGACGCCGCATCCAACTCACCATACGAAAGCACCCGAGAACCCGACACCACCGCAACACCACCGACACCCGCAACACCCACAGCACCAGCCAACAACTCCGGCAACACCACACCCACCACAGACCGCGGACCACGAACCGGAGCCAGACGAGCACGCTCGGCGGTGGAGAGCACGTCCACGTCACCGATCAGCAGATCGGGCTCACTGGTCAGAGCGTCGAGAACACGAACCAGACGGCGGCCGAACTGGGCAATGCTCACGGCATCGAACAGTTCGGTGGCGTAGTCGAGGACGACGGTGGAATCGGTTTCGGCCACGGTCACGACGAGGTCCAGTTCGACTCCGTCCCGCGGCAGAGCGGCAGGGCCGAATCGAAGAGCAACCTGAGCCAACGGTCCGTGCGAGCCCGACCTGGACAGACCGAGGGCTTCGACGACGTCCTCGAACGACACATCACCGTGCTCGAGCGCTGCGGCGAAGGCCGTTCCGGTGGAGTCCACGAGGTCAGCGAACGAACGTCCGGCGTCCGGATCGGTCCGCAGAACAAGGGTTCCACCGGCACCGTTGGGCACGGCGATCGACACGTCGTCGGTATTCGCCAGACGCGAGAAGAGAACGGCAAGAACGGATTCCACAACCACGAACGGCGTCGTTCCGCGGTCGGCCGCGAGCCGATTCACGGCGGTCCACGGTTCGGATCCGAGGGCGATCTCGTGCGTCGCGCGAACGTGGCCGATGCGCGACGGACGTGGACGGTCGGTGGGGAGATCGAGAAGGTCCGGGGAATCGGCGAGCCGATCCTTCCAGTACGCGAGATGGGCCGCGGCACGGCGGCGACGGCGTCCTTCGTGCGCGCTGTCCGGATGCACATCGGCAACGGCGACGTCGGGACCGGCAGCGATGAATGCTTCGGCCATGTCGACGAAGCTCGAGTGATGTGCCGTGAGGTCGTCGTCGTCGTAACGGTTCGGGTTCGCTCTGAAATCGACGAATGTTCTTGCCGGAGAACCACTCTGGTAGACGTTGACCAGAAGGTCCTCGACCGGGCCCGACGTCACGATGTTGAATTCGCCGACGATCGACCCCAGGTTGATCTGCTGATGGAACAACATCATGTTGACCATCGGACCGGTGAGTTGCTTGTCGCTTCCCGCGGCCGTCAGTTCGCGTCGGATGTCCTCGATGCTGAAGCGCTGGTGCCGAAGCGCACCCATCAACTCGAGTTGCACCTGCTGCACGAGCTGTCCGACCGTGGCGTCCTCGGGCACATGAATCGGGATCGGTGCCACGTTGACGAGCATTCCTCCCGACCGGCGCAGCAGTGCCGTGGTTCGAGCGGACACCGGAATGTTGACCAGGACGTCTTCGCGTCCGGTCATGCGGGACAGGTAACAGCCGAATGCAGCGATGAACACCGCGGCCGCGGTTCCGCCCTTGGTCGTGTCGGACCCTTCGAGTGCGGTGACGACGTCCGCAGGCAGAGCCACGCTCCGCAACTTGCTGGCAGCGACGGTGCGTCCGTCCGTGTTCGACAGCGTCGCACCGTCGTGGATGTCGGCGGCGCGAGCGGTCCAGTACTCCTTGTCCGACTCGAAGCGAGAGGACGTCCGGTATTCCTGATCGAGCTCGAAGAGTCGGCGAAGTTCTGCTGCCTTGTTGGGGGCAGGTTCGGTGTGCTCGACCGCGGCCGTGTAGAGCGCAGCCGTGCGATTGACGAGCGTCATGGCACCGTAGCCATCGAGAGCTACGTGGTGGATCTTGCTGTACCAGAGGTTCCGCTCGTCCTCGACCTGAATGATCCAGCTCTCGACGAGCGGATCGTTCTCCATGTCGACCGGCTGAACGTAGTTGCCGTCGATCCACTGCAGGGCCGCGGTCATCGGATCGTCTTCGCCGCGGAGGTCCAGATAGTGCACGGACTGGTCTATGGAGTGATCGACGACCTGAACGGCTTCGCCGTCGACCTCGGCCAGGCGGAGGTAGGCGGACTGGAACTCGTGCCCGGCCTGCGCCGACGCTTCCTGCAACACGGCTATGTCGAGACTGCCTCGCAGATCCACGTACTGGGCGATGCAAACCGGTACTTCAGGAGCGAGCTGTTGAGCGAACCACATGCCTCGCTGCGCAGACGACAGCGGGAAGCCGTTCTCGAAACCCGGACCGGTCGGGGGTGTCTGAGATCCACCGGTAATTGCTGCGCGCATTCACTTGCCCTTCGGCGGCACGGTCGCGACGGCGAGTGCCGACGTCGGATACATCGACCCGGACTTCTCGATCCGGTTCGGAGTGTCGAGCCGCGGCGGCTTGGGCGCGCGATTGAGCAATTCTGGCTTCCGTTCTTATTTGCGTTCGTGTCGGTTCGCACACGTTCGATGTCTTGAAAGGGCTCGTACTTGTTCGTCGCGCATGGCCGAGCGGATTGAAACAGGGATCCAACCCGGTTTCTACCGCATCGACCGGACTCCGAGTTCGTAGAACGAATGTGCGTCGAAAAGCGCAATCATCGTCTTCTGTGGCACGAACTTCCCCTCCCCGGCCAGGTGTACGACCCGGACGCAATGTCGGCGTCGGTACTTCGATCCCAATACAACGTGTGGCCGGTGCTACCACGCCTGGCCATCCTCTGAAGCCTCACCCGAAAACACGTCCAGCGGCTTACAAAGATACAACATTGGCAGGAGGCTTTTGTGCGGTAGTCATAAGAAGCATCGACCACAACGTGCAGCCTGTTACAGGAGTTGCGGTGTGCGCCAGTCGAACGTCCGCTATTCGGTCGAACGAATGACGTGGGGGCCCATGAGGCACGCGCACCCTCGGACTTATCCGACCTCGAGACGTGAAATTCAATCGAATACAGACTCAGTGATTGTTTCAGTTGTTGGGCCGTCGACGCCCGAGCAGAAGCGGTACGCCCAGTGCAGCGATAGCGGCCAGGCCCAGGATGAGCTCGGATCCGGAGCCGAGCCGCGTGGCCACAGTGTGCGTTCGACGCAGTGCGACATCCGATACCAGCACATCTGCAGCGAACAGCGGAGTTTGCTGCAGTACGTCCCCGTCGGGCGAGACGACAGCACTGACGCCACTCGTCGCCGCCACGACGACGGTTCGTCCGTGCTCGACGGCCCGCACTCTGGACATCGCGAGTTGCTGGTAGGTCATTTCGGTGTCGCCGAAAGTCGCGTTGTTGGTAGGGATGGCAATGAACTCTGCTCCCGAGCTCACGGATTCTTCGAGCGCGCGATCGAATGCAACCTCGTAGCACGTGGCAATTCCGGCGGCTATTCCCGCGGCGTGTACGACTCCATTCCCGCTCCCCGGGACGAAATATCCCGCTCGATCGGCGTATTCCGAAAACAGTCGGAAAAAGCTTCGGTAGGGCAAGTATTCGCCGAACGGTTGAATTATCTTCTTGTCGTGCCGCTCACCCGGTCCGTCGCTACCGTTCCACGCAATGACGGAATTCGAGTTCGTGCCATCGGCATTGACCAGTACCGTGCCCACGAGGATCGGTGCACCGACCGCGACCGACGCTTGTGTGATGAGAGTCGCAGCGTCGCTGTTCCTCAGCGGATCGATATCGGAGGCGTTCTCGGGCCACACCACGAGATCCGGAGCAGCTTGCCTGCCTGCGTCGACCTCGGCGGCCAGTGCCATGGTCTCTCTGACGTGATTGTCGAGGACTGCTCGACGCTGAGCGTTGAAATCCAGACCGAGTCTCGGAACGCTCCCCTGCACCGCAGCGATGGTGACCGTCCGTCCGCCGTCTTCTGCCTCGTTGCTGTGCAGAGTCGGCAGAAGCGCCACTGCCACTACGGACGCGACGATCGTGGCAGCCACCGGACCGACAAAGGACTTCACGCCTTGTCGACGGGAGATCGCCACGAGCAGCGACGCCGATCCGGTGCCGGTCAGTGCCACCGCAAAACTGAGCAGCGGCGCACCTCCGATGCTTGCCAACGGCAGCAGCCAGCCCTCGGGTTGCCCGAACGCCAATCGGCCCCAGGGAAAGCCGCCGAAAGGAACACTGGACCGCAGCCACTCGGTCAGACTCCACGCGAGCGCCATGGACAGCGGCCACCAGGCAGTTCTCGCAGCCAGCACCCCGAGTATTCCGAACAATCCCACGAACACGGACTCGGCGGCAGCCAACGCCAACCACGGCATCGGGCCCACGTACACGCCGATCCACGGGAGCAGCGGAACGAAAAAGCCGAGGCCGGCGACATAGCCGTAGCCGAAGCCGGCTTTCAGCGACACCACCCGTCGTCCGCCGAACCCTGTGAGTACGAGCGCCAACAGTGCGATACCGAGGGGTGCCAGGAACCACAGGGTCCGCGGTGGAAAGCTGCCGAAGATCAGTGCGCCTGCCCCGGCCGAGAGCAGCGTGGACGAAGCAGCCCGGCGCAGCCGGGTACGCCGTGAGGGTGCTGCTTCGAGACTCGGCGCGTGCTCACTGCTCATGAATGACCCGCCCGCGATGCACGGTCATGGAACACCGTGGGCTCTCGGATGACGCCTCGAGGCTGGGCAACGGCGACACACCGGCGCGCGGATCGGTCGACCAGCGTTGGACGCTGTCCTTGGGGGCTCGGACGACGAGTTCGTCCACGTCCCACACAGCGAAGGAGGCAGGCGCGCCCGGCACCAGCGTGCCCGCCAGTCCGTCGCGGACGCCGCCTGCGCGCCACGCGCCACGCGTCGCGGCCGAGAACGCTGCGCGAGGCGAAACGGCACTGCCCGGGGTGCGATGGTTCACGGCAGCTCTCGTCGTAGCCCACGGATCCAGACGAGTGACCGGAGCATCCGAACCGAACGCCAACGAGACGCCGGCCGAGGCCAAGCGAGCGAACGGATGGAGCGCAGCTCCGCGTTCGGCACCCATCCGTGCGGCGTACAGCCCCTCCGCTCCGCCCCACAGCGCGTCGAACATCGGTTGCACGCTGGCGATCACGCCCCAGGAAGCCAGAAGATCGGCCTGCTCGGGCGTGACCATGGTCAGATGTTCCAGTCGGTGCCCACACGCGGCGACTGCGGGCGTTCCGAGTTCGGCCACGACGCGTGAGAACGCGGTGACGGTGGCCGTGACCGCTGCGTCGCCGATGACGTGGAATCCGGCTTGGATTCCGGCCGCGGTGCACGCCGAGATATGCGCGGCCATCGCGTCGACGTTCTCGTACGAGACGCCGGAACCGGGGTCGTCGGCGTAGGGCGTCGACAACCACGCGGTTCGCGAGCCCAGCGACCCGTCGACGAATATGTCACCGGCCAACCCGTGGGCACCGGTGTCGACGAGCATCTGCCGCGCCTGTTCGGGCGATTCGACCAACTCGCCCCAGTACCCGCGGATCTCGACCCCGTGCTCGGTGGCCATCAGCTCTCGAAAGTCGTCGACGCCCGACACGACCGGGCCCGCGCATTCGTGAACTGCGGCGATTCCCTGTGCGGCAGCACGGTCGAGCGCCGCCGAGCGGGCACGCTTCCGGACGTCAACGGTGATCATCGACCGGGCCGTCAGCCGCGCGAGATGATGGGCGGCGGCGGTGAGCGGGGCCTGCGGCGCGAATCCGGTGGCGGCGTCGATGCCCGACGCGGCCGCCCGCAGCGGAGTCGAGACGGCCGCCGAATGTGAATCGACGCGAGTGAGATACACGGGCCGTCCCGGCGCGGCGGCGTCGAGATCGGCCGTCGACGGCGGGCGATGTTCGGGCCACTGGGATTCGTCCCAACCGTGTCCCCACACGAGCGCCTCGGCCGACGAAGCAGCGTGCTCGCCGAGCAGGCGCATGCAGTCCAGGAGCGATCGGCAGTGAGAGAGATCCAGTCCGATCAAGGACAGACCCAAATCGGTGACGTGTACGTGCGTGTCGACGAACGCCGGTGCCACGAAAGAGCCGGCCAGGTCGGTGACGGGCACTCCGGGATGAAGCGCACGGCCGGTGCGATCCTCACCGATCCAACTGACGACTCCATCGGTCACGGCCATGGCGGTGGCATCGGAAGCCGTCGGACTGTAGATCCGTCCGCCGCAGAACAATTCGGTGGTCACGAACGACCAGTCTGCCCCTACCGGTGCGGCTTCCGGAAATCCCCGGTCGGCCGATCGACAGTGTCGGCCTCGATCACCTGGCCCTCGAGAATCGCAGCAGAACCGGAGGCTTTCGGTGCGCGGTCGCTGCCGTCCGCACGATCGTCGAGGATCTCGCCGTCGATGACGGTGGGGCGCATACGCCGCGTTGCAGTCGCAACCTGAGGCAGCCAGCGTGCCGCCGCCCACATCACCGCTGGGCGTAGGAGCCACCGGGTCGGCGGGATCAACAGCAGCAACCCGATCACCGTCGTCACCAGACCCGGCACGAACATCGCGACCGATCCTGCCGCGAACAGAGCGCCGTCGGCCACCGCTCCGCCGGCCGACCGCTCGCCTCGCGATGCACTGCGTAGACTGTCCAGCACGCGCCTACCTTGCGAGCGCACCAACAGTGAGCCGATCAGCGATCCGCCGATCAGCAACACGACGGTCCACAGCACACCGACAGCGCTTCCCACGGCGACCAGAGCAGCGACCTCGACGACGACATAGAGTACGAACAGAGCGAGCATGACGGTCCTTTCTTCGCTTCACCGGTACAACGACCGGGGCATCGAAATCGCTCCCGAAGTGCCCTGTTTGCCGGAAGATTCTCAGGAACCCGGTCGCACGAGACCAGTTTCGTAGGCCAGGACGACGGCCTGGACTCGGTCGCGGACTCCCAATTTCGTCAGGATCCGCCCGATGTGAGTTTTGACAGTCGCCTCGGACAGGTGCAGCACCGATGCGATCTCTGCGTTGGACAGGCCCGTGGCCAAGTGCACCAGGACTTCCCGCTCACGTCCGGTGAGTGCTTCGAGCACCGATGCATCGGTGCTCGAAACGGACTGTGCGACGAATCGTGAGAGGAGCCGCTTGGTGACCTTCGGTGAGACGACGGCATCGCCCGCCGCAACGCTACGAATCGCCGATACCAAATCCTCGGGGGGAGTGTCCTTGAGCAGAAATCCACTCGCTCCCGCCCGAAGCGCGCCCAGTACGTGCTCGTCGAGATCGAACGTCGTCATCACCAGAATCCGAGCGTCGGAACCGGATTCGGTGATGGTGCGAGTCGCCGCCACACCGTCGACGCCGGGCATTCGCACGTCCATCAACACCACGGCCGGCCCCAGCCTGGCCACGGCCTCGACAGCACCCGCACCGTCGGACGCCTCACCCACCACCTCGATGTCGTCCTGGGCCTCGAGCACCATGTTCAATCCCATGCGCATGAGTTCCTGGTCGTCCACGACGACAACGGTGATCGGCACCGATTCAACCTAGCCCTCAGTCGAGCGGCAGCGTTGCGCGCACGAGCCAATTGCCGCGCGGCGTTCGACCCGCATGCAGCGTGCCCTGCAGCACAGCCACTCGCTCACGCATCCCGAGGAGTCCGTGTCCGCCGCCCGCCGTCGACGAGGGTCCGCTCTCGGTGCCGTTGTCCGATATCTCGACGGTGACTGCCTCGTCCTCACGCACGACTTTCACCACGGCGCGCGGGGCGTGACCGGCGTGGCGTAGGACATTGGTCAACGATTCCTGCACCAATCGGTGGACTCCCAGACTGATCGCCGGACTGATGTCGTCGAGGTTCCCGGTCTGTTCGAGCTCGACGTTCAATCCGGCCCGCCCCATCATCTCGACGACGTGCGCGAGCCCGGCGGTGCCGTACTGGGGCATGTCGTCCGTGTCGGGTGACGTCCTCAGCAGCGCGACCGTCCGACGCAACTCGGCCAGGGCGAGCCGGCCGGTAGCGGAGATGTTTGCCACGGCCTGTTCTGCGCGCTCCGGATTGCGCCTGATCGCATACGAGGCCCCGTCGGCCTGCACCACCATGACGCTGACACCGTGGGCAACGACGTCGTGCAACTCCCGTGCGATACGCGTCCGTTCCATGAGTACGGCCTCCTCGGCGCGTCGATCCCGGTCGTACTCGGCCACGACCAGTCGAGCCTCCATCGCCTCGTCGTAGGCCCGCCGAGCACCGAGAAACTCAGCCGCGAGCCAGGACAGCGTGTAGAGAAGAGCGCCGAACAACACTGTCGTGAAAATCGGCTGGTCGAACAGCAGCATGGACGCTACCGAATACGCTCCGAGAGCAACGGCGTAGACGGCACCCTGAACTCGTCCTACGTACGCAACGAGTGTGTAGAGCATGATCGGCAGAGCCAGCGTCGCCGGGTGACCGTTGAATGCGTCGCCCGCCATGGCACCCGCAATATCGCACAGGCCCATGGCCACGAGAACGAACGATGCTACCGACCGAGGAAAGCGACGCCGCCACGCGACGGGTGCCGACAACACGACCGAGAAGAGGAGGAACAACGGCCCGTTCAGTCCATCGGCAGAACTGACGAACACTACCATCTCGACGAAGAACAGTCCTGCCGCCAGCAATGCATCCGCTATGAAGGGCTGCCCACGGAGCCACAGGCTGAAACGACGCATGTGATTGAGTTTGCCCCATGACTGTCGCGGACTGGGGACTGCTGTTGGTGGCCGCTACAGCAGCAGGTTGGGTCGACGCCGTGGTCGGTGGAGGCGGCCTGATCCTGTTGCCCGCAATCCTGCTCGTGGCACCACAACTGACGCAGCAGGCGGCACTGGCAACGAACAAGGCGACCGCTGTCTTCGGTACCGTGGCCGCGGTCGTCACATTCGCGCGGAAGGTCTCGCTGAACTGGACGGTGCTGGTCCCGGCCGGTGTCCTCGCAGCGGTGACCTCGGCCGCCGGCGCTGCTGCCGTCTCGCTGATCGACCGCGAGCTGTTCGTCCCGATCATCATGGTGGTACTCGTCGGCGTGGCAGTACTGGTGACGTGCCGCCCTACCATCGGTCGAACCGCTGCGCCGTCGCCGCCGACGCATCGCAAGGTTCTGATGGTCATCGGTCTCGCGGCCGCGGGGATCGGCTTCTACGACGGCATCCTCGGGCCCGGCACCGGCACATTCCTCATCATCGTGTTCGCCACGATGCTCGGAACGGAGTTCGTCCGCAGCGCCGCGATGGCCAAGGTGATCAACGTCGGATCGAACGTCGGTGCCCTCGCTTTCTTCGCCGTCACCGGCAGTGTGTACTGGCAGCTCGGCGCTGCCATGGCGGTGTGCAACGTCTTCGGTGCTGTCCTCGGGTCCAGGACAGCGGTGTCCAGAGGTGCCGGGTTCGTCAGGATCGTCCTACTCGTCGTCGTGGTGGGGATGGTTGTCCGACTCGGCTGGCAGCAGTTCGGCTAGCGTCGGTGCAGTGACGAGACAACCCGATCGGTCGGTCGATGCCGACTTCCTCGCCCTGCCCCTGCGGGACCTCGCGGATGCCGCGCTGAGCACAGCACGTTCGGCTGGAGCGACCCACGCCGATGTGCGTGTACAGCGCTTGACGACACAGGCGATCTCGCTGCGCGACGGCTCGGTTCAGTCGTCGGTCGATGCCGGTGAGATCGGGCTGGCAGTGCGGGTTGTGGTCGACGGCACCTGGGGCTTCGCCTCGCACGCAGAGTTGAGTACCGACGCGGCTGCAGTCACCGCCCGTAGAGCGGTGGAGGTTGCGACCGCCCTCCGTGCGCTCAATCGCGAACGGGTCGAACTCGCCCCCGAGCCGGTGTACTCGAATGCGACGTGGGTGTCGGAGTACGACATCGATCCGTTCGAGGTACCCACTGCCGACAAGGTGGGGTTGCTGGCCGAGTACTCGTCTCGTCTGGCCGCGTCGGACGGCGTCGACCATGTGACGGCAGCGGTGATGCAGGTCAAGGAGCAGTCGTTCTACGCCGACCTGGCCGGGAGCGCGATCACCCAGCAGCGGGTGCGTCTGCATCCCCAGTTCGAGGCCACCACGGTCGACCGCGCCGCCGGGGCGTTCGAGACCATGCGCACGCTCGCGCCACCCGTCGGGCGGGGCTGGGAATACCTGGGTGAGCGCAGCACATGGGACTGGGCCGACGAGCTGGCCCGCATTCCCGAGTGGCTGGCAGAGAAAGTGAAGGCGCCGTCCGTGGCGGCCGGACCAACGGATCTCGTCATCGATCCGACCAACCTGTGGCTCACGATCCACGAGTCGATAGGCCACGCAACGGAATACGATCGGGCCATCGGCTACGAGGCCGCCTACGCGGGCACTTCGTTCGCTACGCCCGACCAGCTGGGTACGTTGCGCTACGGATCGCCCATCATGCACGTCACTGCCGACCGAACCGAGATCAACGGCCTGGCCAGCATCGGTTACGACGACGACGGGGTGGCGTCGCAGAAGTGGGATCTGGTTCGCGACGGGACACTCGTCGGATACCAACTCGATCGCGTCTTCGCCCCCCGGCTCGGGCTCGAACGGTCCAACGGGTGCTCGTACGCGGATTCCCCCCATCATGTCCCGATCCAGCGGATGGCCAACGTGTCTCTGCAGGCCGATCCCGACACGGACCGCTCGACCGCCGACGTGATCGGGGCGGTCGAGGACGGCATCTACGTGGTCGGCGACAAATCCTGGTCGATCGACATGCAGCGCTACAACTTTCAGTTCACCGGACAACGCTTCTACCGCATCCGCAACGGTGTGCTCGACGGCCAGGTGCGCGACGTTGCGTATCAGGCGACGACCACCGATTTCTGGGGCTCGATGGAACTGCTCGGCGGAGCGTCCACCTGGCGACTGGGCGGTGCATTCAATTGCGGTAAGGCGCAACCCGGACAGGTGGCCGCCGTCAGCCACGGCTGCCCCGTCGCGCTCTTCCGTGGAGTCAACGTCCTCAACACCCGATCGGAGGCAGGTAGATGATCGCCGCACAGCTCGTGATCGAACGTGCACTCGCCTGCGCGAGTGTCGACGACACCATCGTCATCGTCACCGACTCGAGCGACGCCACGCTTCGGTGGGCCGGAAACTCCATGACCACCAACGGAATTGCGACGTCACGGCGCTGGGAGGTGGTCTCGATCGTGCGTGATTCCGATACTGCACGAGTGGGCACCGTGTCGTCGACGAGCGTCGACCCGTCGGATATCCAGGCCGTGGTTCGCGCGAGCGAAGCGGCGGCGCGATCGGCGGAGCCCGCCGACGACGCGATGCCCTTACTGCCTAGAGAGTCGGCCTCCGACCCGCAGGACTGGGACCGCCGAGCGCAACACACGTCGATCGATGTGTTCGGTTCGCTGGCAACGGAATTGAATGTCGGGTTCGACGGCCACGACGCGTTGTACGGATTCGCTCAGCATCGGGTCGACAACGTCTGGCTCGGAACCTCGACGGGCCTGCGTCGTACGTTCACGCAGCCGACCGGTTCGGTCGAGATCAACGGCAAGCGTTCCGGGGCCAGCGCGTGGGTCGGCACCGGGACCGTCGATTTCCGGGATGTGTCCGTCGGGACCATGCTGGACGAGCTGTCCACGCGACTCGGGTGGGCCGAGAACACCGTCGAGTTGCCCGCTGGTCGCTACGAGACTCTGCTTCCGCCGTCGGCCGTGGCGGACCTGATGATCTATCTGATGTGGACCATGGAAGGCCGCGGAGCGCAGGAGGGCCGTACCGGGCTCTCCCGTGCGGGCGGGACGCGAACGGGTGAGAAGCTGACGGATCTGCCGCTCACGTTGTACTCCGATCCTCACGCCTCCGGTCTCGAGTACGCCCCGTTCGTCGTTGCCGGGTCGTCCAGCGATTCGGTGTCGGTGTTCGACAACGGCATGGACATCGACCGCGTCGACTGGATCCGCGACGGATCGGTGTCCACCCTGTCCTACCCACGTGCATCGGCGCAGAAGTTCGGAGTTCCCGTCGCGGTGCCGGGTGAGAACCTCGTTCTGACGGGCGGCACGGACGTCGGTCTGGACAAGATGGTTGCCGATACAGAACGCGGATTGCTCCTGACGACACTCTGGTACATCCGGGAGGTCGACCCGACCTCGCTGCTGCTGACCGGCCTGACCAGAGATGGCGTCTACGCGATCGAGGACGGTCGGATCACCGGTGCAGTGAACAACTTCCGCTTCAACGAAAGCCCGCTGGATCTGCTACGACGCGTCACCGAGGCAGGAACGACAGAGGCGACACTGCCGCGCGAGTGGAAGGACTGGTTCACCCGCACAGCAATGCCGCCGCTACGCATTCCCGATTTCCATATGTCGTCGGTCAGCGCTGCACAGTAGTGCCCGTCCGAGCTACTTGTCGGGGCCTGAGAGTTCGAGGGCGATGTTGTCGGGGTCGCGGAACTCCAGGATGGACAGTCCGGGCCCGGCGTCCTTGATGCCCTCGTGCGCGATGCCGAGGTCGTCGAGCGTCTTCACGGCGTCCTCGAGCGCGGCGCGCGTGTCGACGGTGAAGCTGAGGTGATCGAGACCGCAACGGTCTTCGGCGAACGTGTCGTCGCTCGGTGCGACCGGGCGCAGACCGAGCAGCCCACCGCCGAACTTGTAGATGACTCCGCCGAAGAGGAACCACAGAGCCTTCTTGGTCTCCTCGTCCGCGTCGGGATCCCAGGCGTATGCGACGTCGAAGCCGAATACCGAGTCGTAGAACGACCGGGACCGGTCGATGTCGCTGACGGTCAGGCGTACATGGTTGTAGTCGGTCACTGCGATTGGCACGTGGTGCTCCATTCCGGCAGCAGGGGAAGCTGCCTCACAAAGCATTCGGAACCGTGCATACGAGCGATGGTGCCGACTTTCGCTACTCAGGCGGCGGTGATCGCCAGACCCACGGAACCGCTCTTGCCGCGACGCAACACACTGCCTTTGACCGTGAGCCAGCCGATGATGCCGTACTTCGATGCGATCGCCGCTCGCGCTTTTTCGGTCTCGACCGAGTCGAGAATCTCTGCGGTGGCCTCGACCGCGTCGCCCTGAGGGTTGCCGCGCATGTCGCACGGCGCAAGGGTGACCCTCGGATTCCTGCGAATCCGTTTGACCTTCCACGAATCTGCGACCGTCCACACGAGCAGTCGATCACCGTCGAGGGCACCCCACAGCGGTGTCGGCACCCCGGTGCCGTCCTTCTTGAACGTCGTCAGCAGTACGTACTTGCCCTTGGCAATGTCTTCGAACGTGGCGGCCATACTGCTCAGAGTACGTCGCTACTCCCCTTCGAGCTCGCCCTCGGTTTCCAGGTACACCTGGCGCAACCCGTCGAGAACCTGCTTGTCCGGCTCGGCCCACATCTTTCGTTCGGCCGCTTCGAGCAGCCGCTCCGCGATACCGTGCAGCGCCCACGGATTGGACTGCTGCATGAACTTCTGGTTCTGCTCGTCGAGTACGTACGTCTCGGCCAGCTTCTCGTACATCCAATCCTGGACGACGTCGGTCGTCGCGTCGTAGCCGAACAGGTAGTCCACCGTCGCTGCCATCTCGAACGCGCCCTTGTATCCGTGCCTGCGCATGGCCTCGAGCCACCGCGGGTTCACCACCCGGGCTCGGAACACCCGCGCGGTCTCCTCCGACAGGGTGCGCGTGCGCACCGATTCCGGGCGCGTGCTGTCGCCGATGTATGCCTCGGGCGACTTTCCGGTCAGCGCACGCACGGTCGCGACCATGCCGCCGTGGTACTGGAAGTAGTCGTCGGAATCGGCGATGTCGTGCTCGCGCGTATCGGTGTTCTTGGCGGCGACGGCAATGCGCTTGTAGGCGGTGCGCATGTCGTCCGAAGCGGGCACGCCGTCGAGACCGCGGCCGTACGCGAAGCCGCCCCAGGTGGTGTACACCTGTGCGAGGTCGTCGTCGCTGCGCCAGGTCTTGCTGTCGATCAGCTGAAGCAAGCCGGCACCGTACGTTCCCGGCTTGGAGCCGAAGATCCTTGTCGTGGAACGTCGTTCGTCGCCGTGCTCGGCAAGATCGGCCTGTGCATGTGCTCGGACGTAGTTCTGCTCGGCCGGCTCGTCCAACGCGGCAACCATCCGGACTGCATCGTCGAGCAGAGCCAGCACATGAGGGAAGGCGTCGCGGAAGAAGCCGCTGATCCGGACCGTCACGTCGATGCGGGGTCGGCCGAGCTCGACGAGATCGATCACCTCGAGCCGAGTGACTCGGCGCGATGCTTCGTCCCACACCGGTGACACGCCCAACAGTGCGAAGACTTCGGCAATGTCGTCGCCGGAGGTCCGCATCGCGGACGTGCCCCACACCGACAAACCGACCGACTTCGGCCACTCCCCGTGATCCTGAAGGTAGCGAGCGAGCAACGACTCCGCCATCGCCTGACCGGTCTCCCACGCCAGTTTCGACGGCACGGCCTTCGGGTCGACGGAATAGAAGTTGCGCCCGGTAGGAAGCACATTGATCAGTCCGCGCAGCGGTGAACCGCTCGGCCCTGCCGCGATGAACCCGCCGTCGAGCGCGTGCAATACCTGCTCGATCTCGCGTGAGGTTCCGCGCAGACGCGGTACCACCTCGGCTGCGGCGAACTCGAGAATTTCTGCCACCACGGCACCGTGCTCGCCCGCCACCCGTGCGGCCTCTGCGGGATTCCACTGCGTGGCCTGCATGGCCGCGACCAGACCGTGCGCCACCGCCTCGATGGTGTCGACGCGCGTGCGTTCCTCGTCGCCGTCCTCGCTGAGCCCGAGAGCCTCGCGAAGTCCGGGGACCGTCTGCTCACCGCCCCACATCTGCCGAGCACGCAGCATCGCCAGCACCAGCTCGACCTCGGCATCACCGACGGGTTCCTGGCCCAGGATGTGCAGCCCATCTCGGATCTGCACGTCCTTGATCTCACACAGCCATCCGTCGACATGCAGCAGCATGTCGTCGAACACCTCCTCGTCGGGGCGTTCCTCGAGTCCGAGGTCCTTGTGCATCTGCGCCGCGGTCATCAGGGTCCAGATCTGCTGTCGGATTGCGGGCAGCTTGGCAGGGTCGAGTGCCGAGATGTTCGCGTGCTCGTCGAGCAGTTGCTCGAGCCGGGAGATGTCTCCGTAACTCTCCGCACGCGCCATCGGCGGAATCAGGTGATCGACGAGAGTGGCGTGGGCTCGACGTTTGGCCTGCGTGCCCTCCCCCGGGTCGTTGACGAGGAACGGATAGATCAGTGGCAGATCTCCCAGCGCCGCGTCGGTTCCGCAGGAAGCCGACATACCGAGTGTCTTGCCCGGCAGCCACTCCAGGTTGCCGTGCTTGCCCAGGTGCACCATTGCGTCGGCACCGAAGCCGCCGTCGGCCTGGGTAGCCGAGATCCACCGGTAGGCCGCCAGATAGTGGTGGCTCGGCGGCAGATCAGGGTCGTGGTAGATCGCAACCGGCTTCTCGCCGAACCCCCGCGGCGGCTGCACCATGATCACGACGTTGCCGAATTGCATTGCAGCGATCACGATCTCACCGTTCGGATCGGCCGAACGATCGACATACAGATCGCCCGGTGCCGGGCCCCAATGCTCGACGACGCCGTCTCGGAGATCCGCGGGGAGCTGCTCGAACCAGGTTCGGTACTGCGCCGCCGAGATGCGAATGGGGTTGCCCTCGAGCTGAGCGTCCGTGAGCCAGTTGGGATCCTGGCCACCGCGGGCGATCAAAGCGTGAATGAGTGCATCACCGTCGCGAGCGGCCAGACCGGGTACCGAGTCCGTGCCGTCGAGCGGGCCGAGGTCGTAACCGGCAGTGCGCATGTCCGACATCAACGCGATCGCGCTGGCCGGAGTGTCGAGGCCGACGGCGTTGCCGATCCGCGCGTGCTTGGTGGGATAGGCCGAGAACATCAGAGCGATGCGTCGGTCGGCTGCCGGGATGTGCCGTAGCCGGGCGTGCCTGACTGCGATGCCGGCGACGCGCGCTGCTCGCTCGTGGTCCGGAACGTACGTGGTCAGGCCGTCGTCGTCGATCTCCTTGAACGAGAACGGAACCGTGATGAGCCGGCCGTCGAATTCCGGTACCGCGACCTGTGTGGCCACGTCGAGCGGGGAGAGGCCGTCGTCGTTCTGGGACCACGTCGCGCGAGAGCTCGTCAGGCACAGACCCTGCAGGATCGGGACGTCGAGAGCCGCGAGTTCGGCGACGTCCCAGGCTTCGTCGTCCCCGCCTGCCGACGCTCCGGCCGGTTTGGTGCCGCCTGCTGCCAGCACCGTGACGACCAGGGCATCTGCGGACTTCAGGGTCTCGAGCAGGTCGGCTTCGGCCGTACGCAGCGACGCGCAGTAGATCGGGAGGGCCGTGGCTCCGGCGTTCTCGACAGCCGTCGCGAGAGCGTCGATGTAGTGGGTGTTTCCGGCCAGGTGCTGGGCGCGGTAGTACAGGATCGCCACCGTCGGACCGTCGGAGTGCTGCGCGGAGCTTCGCTCGAGGTGGCCCCACGTCGGCAGGTGCCGCGGCGCGTCGAAACCGTGTCCGGTCAGCAGCACGGTGTCGGAGAGGAAGTTGTACAGCTGACGAAGGTTGTCCGATCCGCCCTCGGCCAGATAGTTGTGCGCCTGCGCCGCGACGTTCGCAGGTACCGTCGAGAGCTCCATCAGATCTGCGTCAGGAGTCTGCTCACCGCCGAGAACGACAACCGGAAGCCCGGTGGCGAGTACGGCGTCGATGCCCGCCTCCCACGAGCGCCGCGATCCCAGGATGCGGACGATGATCAGCTCGGCCGATTCGGCCATCGCCGGAATGTCCTGCGCCAGCAGGCGGGAGGGGTTACCCCAGGTGAAATCGGCTCCACTGGCACGGGCACTGAGCAGATCGGTGTCCGACGTGGACAGCAGCAAGAACACGAGTAACGCCCTCCTCGGGGGTTTTCGCGCCCCCGACTTCGGTAGTTCGAATGATCGGTGAATCTTCTCTTCGGCTCGTCGGTGAGAGGGTCTGACTTCGGTCCGTGCACGCGAACTGCAGGGGCCGTCACAGTGGCGCGACCGTTCCGGATTCTCACCGGCTTCCTCCCGGCCTGAGCCGTGTCGAACGAATGCTACCGGTGTGAGCACGACATCGGTTCATCTGTTGCGCTTGTAGCCTGGAGTACATGAGTTCGTCTGAAAGGCCGGTGTCCGACGGCTGCCCCGGAGCGCTGACGACCCACCTGGCCGCGGACGGGCCGTTGGCGCGAGTCCGGCTGCCGGGTGGCGTGGTGTTGCCGGACCAGTTGCAGGTTCTGGCTCGGGCGGCCGACGAGCTGGGTGACGGCACGTTGGAGCTGACCTCGCGAGGCAATCTCCAGGTACGGGCGGTCTCGGACCCGGAAGGCTTTGCCGGCAGATTGGCCGAGGCAGGTTTGCTGCCGTCCGCGACGCACGAACGCGTGCGCAACATCCTCGCCTCACCCCTCTCGGGCCGGTTGGCCGGTCTCACCGATGTGCGTGGGCTCGTGGATGAACTCGACACGGGCCTGTGTGCGCGCCCTGACTTGGCCCAGCTGCCAGGTAGGACGCTGTTCGCTCTCGACGACGGCCGGGGCGACCTGTGCGGACTCGAACCTGACTTCGGCGCCTACGCGCAGCCCGACGGGTCGTACGCGGTGCTGTTGGCGGGACGGGACAGCGGAGTTCGCGTGGACCGCGACAGGGTGGTCTCGACACTGCTGAACTGCGCCGAAGCCTTCGTGGAACTGCGGCAGAACGAGTGGAGAGTTGCCGAACTCGACGACGGGGTGAACCGCATCGTCGACCGTCTCGTACTCGCTACCGGCCCCGCTCTGACGCTGCCAGAGCCGCTGGAGGTGCCGCCGATCGGATGGCTCGATCAGGACGACGGGCTGGTGGCGTTGGCAGCTGGACTTGCCAACGGCGTTATGGGCGCACGCTTGGCCGAGTTCCTCGCCGCCATCGACCGACCGGTGATCATGACTCCGTGGCGGTCGCTGATCGTGTGTGATCTGGACGAGGAACCCGCCGAACAGGTTGTACGCGTGCTGGCGCCTATGGGCCTGATCTTCGACGCGGCGTCGCCATGGATTCGGGTGAGCGCGTGTACCGGATTGCCAGGCTGCGAGAAATCGCGGGCGGACGTGCGAACCGACCTCGCAGCGGCTGTGGAGGCTCGGATGACTCCGCGTGACGAGCGGCAACACTGGTCCGGGTGCGAACGGCGCTGTGGGCGGCCCAAGGGTGAGGTCACCGACGTCATCGCGACCGGAATCGGCTACCGCGTGTCCTGACGGCACCGAGACCGGCTTCCTGCTGAGGTGCCCCTCTCCCCTATCGTGACACGCATGCACGACTACGTCCGCGACGGTGCGGAGATCTATCGACAATCATTTGCGACCATCCGATCCGAAGCCGATCTGTCTCGGTTCGCACCGGATGTCGCCCAGGTCGTCGTGCGCATGATTCATGCGGTCGGAGAGATCGACCTGACCGACACCATCGGATTCACCCCCGGCGTCGTGACATCTGCACGCGCGGCGCTGAACTCGGGCGCTCCCGTTCTGTGCGACGCCAACATGGTCGCCGCCGGCATCACTCGTCGCCGACTGCCCGCCGACAACGAAGTGCTGTGCACCCTGTCGGATCCTCGGGTACCGGATCTGGCTCGGAGTATGGGCACCACGAGAACCGCTGCCGCGCTGGAGTTGTGGGGCGACAAACTCGATGGAGCAGTCGTCGCCATCGGAAACGCGCCGACGGCGCTGTTTCACCTGATGGAGCTGCTCGCTGCCGGGGCCCCGAAACCCGCAGCCATCGTCGGCGGCCCGGTCGGATTCATCGGCGCAGCGGAGTCGAAGGAAGATCTGATCGCAGCCGACCTCGGCGTGGAGTACCTGGTCGTCAGAGGTAGACGTGGTGGCAGTCCCATCACCGTCGCCGCGGTCAATGCGATTGCGAGTGAACAGGAATGAACGCAACCGGAAAACTGTGGGGAGTCGGTGTCGGTCCGGGCGACCCGGAATTGTTGACCGTCAAGGCTGCTCGGGTGATCGGCACCGCCGATGTGGTTGCGTTCCACAGTGCACAACACGGCCGGAGCATCTCCCGCGAGCTCGCGGCCGGTTACATGCGTGACGGGCAGATCGAGGAACATCTCGTCTATCCGGTGACCACCGAGACCACAGCGCACCCCGGTGGCTATCAAGGTGCGATCGACGAGTTCTACGAAGCTGCGGCTGCGCGTCTGGCGGCCCACCTCGATGCCGGTCGCTCCGTTGTTCTTCTTGCCGAGGGTGATCCGCTGTTCTACAGCTCGTACATGCACATGCACAAGCGATTGTCCGATCGATTCGAGGTCGAGATCGTGCCCGGGGTGACCTCGGTCAGCGCCGCGTCGGCCGCACTGGCGACTCCGCTCGTGGAGCGAGACGAGGTGTTCACCGTGCTTCCCGGCACGCTCCCCGCGGATGAGCTCGCGCGGCGATTGCGCGGCACCGATGCCGCCGTCATCATGAAACTCGGCCGGACCTATCCCACGGTGCTCGACGCACTCGAGCGTTCCGGTCGACTCGACGAAGCACGTTACGTCGAACGGGCCAGCACACCCGATCAGCGAGTGCTCGACGCCGTCGACGCCGACAACGTGCCGTACTTCTCGATGATCGTGGTACCCAGCCCGTCGAACCGAGCCGAAACGTCCACCAGCACGGGTGAAGTGGTCGTCGTCGGACTCGGTCCAGGTGACGACGCGTGGACGACCGACGAGGTCCGCGCCGAACTGGCCGCCGCCACCGATCTGGTCGGCTACGTCACCTACATCGATCGGGTTCCTACGAGGCCAGGGCAGATTCGGCACGCCAGCGACAACAAGGTCGAGTCCGAACGTGCCGCCTTCGCACTCGACCTCGCCAAGCAGGGACGCCGTGTCGCCGTGGTGTCCTCGGGGGATCCGGGTGTCTTCGCGATGGCGACCGCGGTCATCGAGGTTGCTGCCGAACAACAGTGGAGTTCGGTGCCGGTACGAGTGGTACCGGGAATGACGGCAGCCAATGCTGTTGCCAGCCGTGTCGGCGCGCCGCTCGGACACGATTACGCCGTCATCTCCCTCTCCGATCGCCTCAAGCCCTGGGACGTGGTGGCCCGACGGCTCTCGGCAGTGGCCGAAGCCGATATGGCGATCGCGATCTACAACCCCGCGTCGAAATCGCGGACCTGGCAAGTCGCGGCCATGAAAGATGTTCTGCTCGAACATCGCTCACCGGAGACGCCGGTGGTGATCGGGCGAGCGGTGGGGAGCGCACAGGAATCGGTGCACACCGTGCCGCTCGGCGAACTCGATCCCGAGTCGATCGACATGCGGTGCCTGCTCATCGTCGGCTCCTCGATGACGACGGTGGTGGAGACGGGAAGCGGGCCGAAGGTGTTCACCTCCCGCCGGTACCCGTCAGAGGGCAGCGCGTAGCCGCTCGCTCAACCAGTCCACCGCGGCTGCGATGTCGCACACCGTCGGTGCCGAGCCGGTTCGCGCGGGACGGTCGACCATCAGCACCGGGATCGAGGCCGCACGTGCCGCATCGAGTTTGGCTCGCGTCATGTCCCCACCGCTGTTCTTGGTGATCAACAGATCGATTCGATTGTCTGCGAGAACCATCGACTCGTGATCGATGTCGAAGGGACCTCGGTCGAGCAGAAGTTCCATGTTCGACGGCATCGGACCGGTCGGAGGGTCGATCGCTCTGACCAGAAACCACGAGTGATCGACACTCGCGAAATGGTGCACACCTTGCCTGCCTGTCGTGAGGAACACCCTGCTGCCGGGGGTGATCGACGCTGCCGCGTCGGGCAGGGAGGCGACCGCGGCCCATCGATCACCCTCGTCCGCCGTCCACGGTCGCCGCGTCAGTACGAGCAGCGCGACTCCCGTTGCGCTGGTGGCATACTCGGCATGGGCGCCGATGGTCGACGCAAACGGGTGTGTCGCGTCCACCACGACGTCGATTGCGTTGTCTCGCAACCACACTGCCAGGGCGTCCGATCCACCGAAGCCTCCCACCCGAGTCCGACCGATGGGGAGTACGGGCTCCGCGACGCGTCCCGCCAGCGAGGTGATCGTCTCGATCCCCTGCACCGTGTCCAGAGCAGCCGCAAGTTCCCGCGATTCGGAGGTGCCACCCAGAATAAGAACTTTCACCGCTTGACCGCACTCCATTGCGTGACCGGCAGCTGCGGTCTCCACGTGGTGAACGCGCCCAATGACTCACTGCGGTAGATCTGGAATCTGCGGAGGTCTCCGCCGTACTTCGCAGCCGCGGCGACGAGCAACGAATCCGATTCGGCGGTAACCGAATTGGCCACCACCCGGCCACCGGTGCGGACCGCCTTCCAGCACGCCTCGAGCATGTCGGTACCGGTCAATCCACCACCGATGAACACCGCGTCCGGTGCCGCGTCCGCGACCGCGGCGAAACTCTCCGGGGCGCCGCCGCGCACGATGAGTCCCGGAACTCCCAGGCGCAGGGCGTTGGTCTCGATCTGCTCACGACGCGCCTGCGAACTCTCGAACGTCACTGCGCGACAGGATCCGTCGGTCCGCATCCATTCGATGGCGATCGTTCCCGATCCGCCGCCGATGTCCCACAGCAGTTCTCCGGGCGCAGGAGCCAACGCGCCCAGGGTCAGCGCTCGAACCTCCTGCTTGGTCATCTGACCGTCACCGGTGTACGCGGAATCGGCCAGGCCGGGAACTCTCGTGAGTCGGGGGGCGTGAGCATCTCGCACACACTCGAGCGCTATGACGTTGAGGGCATCGGTGTCGCCGAAGTCCGACTCTCGCGCGAGCCCGACGGTGACCCGTTCGTCCGGCCCGCCGAGCTGCTCGAGCACCGTCATCGTGCTGTCCCCGAAACCGTTGTCGGACAACATCCTCGCCACCTCACCCGGTGTGCTGCTCCCCCGGCTCAACACGATCACCCGACGGCCGTCGGCCAGGTCCGGCAACAGCGTCTCGATCGGGTTGTTCACCAGAGACACCGTCGTGGTGTGGTGGAGCGCCCAACCCAGTCGTGCGCATGCCAACGACACGGAAGACGGTGCCGGGTGCACGCGTAGCCGCTCGGCGCCGAACTCCCGCGCCAACGTCACCCCGATGCCATGGAACATCGGATCCCCGCTGGCCAACACACAGACATCGGCACCCACACAGGCGTCGAACATCGACCGCAGATTCGGCAACAGTGGAGTCGGCCACGTCCTGGCCTCGGTGCAGTGCTCTCGAACGCTCGCGATCTGGCGGGCGGAGCCGAACACCACATCTGCCTGCTCGACGGCCGTGCGAGATGCGTTCGACAGTCCGTCCCAGCCGTCCGCGCCTACCCCGACGACGACGATCGGGCGCGGCGTCGGTGGCACCATCAGCGGGGCATCCTGCGCCAGAGCCCTTGTGGGAGCAGGCGCATGGCGAAGAAGACCGGTCTGAGGGTGCCCGGGATCCAGACGCTGTTCCGGCGCTTGCGCAACGCGGCAACAACACCGTCGGCGACCTGATCGGGCGTGCTCGACATCGGGGCCGGGTCCATCCCCTCGGTCATGGACCCGATGACGAACCCGGGGCGGGCGAGTAGGAGGTGCACTCCGCTGCCGTGCAACGAATCGCTCAATCCGCTGGCGAATCCGTCGAGTCCGGCTTTCGCGGACCCGTAAACGTAGTTGGCGCGTCGCACTCGAACACCCGCCACCGAGGAGAACACAACGACGTCGCCGCTCCCCTGTGTTCGTAGAAGCTTGGCGGCGTGCGTCAGAACCGAGACCTGAGCCAGGAAGTCGGTGGTGATGACATCGAGGGCATGCTGGGCGTCGTCCTCGGCTCGTGCTTGGTCGCCGAGAATGCCGAAGGCGAGAACCACGATGCCTATCGGACCGTGTTCTCGGGCCACCTCGCGCAGGAGTTCGGCGTGGGAGTCCATCGCATTCGCGTCGAACTCGATGACGTCCACAGAAGTAGCACCTGCTTGCTCCACCCGCGAACGCTGCATCGCCAGGTCCGTGCTGCGTCGAGCTGCCAGTACGACGGTTCGTCCCGGTGCCAGCCGGGTGGCGACCTCGAGCCCGATCTCACTTCTTCCGCCCAGCAGCAACAGCGTTCCGGCCGCGGGTTCTGCTCGTCTGCTCACACCGACCAGTCTGGCCGATCGAACCCATCTCGTGGCAGTCGGGGCACGTCACTACAGTCGGGTTATGGCCGCACAACCCGCTGACGCGACTTCGCTCACCGACGACGCAATCGAATTCCTCACCGAGCGGCACCTTGCCACGCTGACGACACTGCGCCCGGACGGAACCCCGCACGTCGTGGCGGTCGGCTTCACCTACGACGGCGACGCGCAGATTGCCCGAGTCATCACCAACGACGTGTCGCAGAAGGCGATCAACGCCGGTCGCGGAGCGTACGCGGCCGTGACTCAGATCGACGGTGCCCGCTGGCTGACGCTGGAGGGGCCGGCTGCGGTGCGGAACGATCGAGAATCCGTCGTCGATGCCGAGAATCGCTACGCCAAGCGCTACCGCGTACCGAGGGAGAACCCCACCCGCGTCGTCATCGAGATCAAGGTGCAACGCGTACTGGGCAGCCGCTCATTGCTCGATCGCTGACGAGAGCCGCCGCCTCGACCTCACGGCCAGGGAAGAACGGTCAGATTCGGCCATTCGGTCGTCCACCGGGCGGCCTTGGTCTCGTACACCTGCCGCATCGGCAACCGCGGGTTCGGCCGCACGATTCCCGCGAAGAGATCGTCGAATCCGTGTGGCGCGTACACGGTATCCGTTCCGCCCCGGTCGGTGGTGATGCCGAAGCAGCACGTGGTGGAGACGAAGTGATCGATCGCATCCTCGGTACTTCGGTACGGAGCGATCGCAGTGCCGAAATGCTGTTCGTACCACAGGTGTACACGTGCCTCGTTGCGTACTTCGACGTCGACACCGAGGTCGGCGAACACCGAGGCGGCGGCCTCGATCACGTCGTTCTCCGCGTCGTAGGACAGATCGGAGTCGTCGAAGTAGAAGAAGTCGTAGTCCCGGATTCCTGCCTGTGGGTTCCGGTCTGCCAGATGGTTCCATACCGTTTGGAACAGGCCACCTGCCGTCAGGTACCACCCGGGAAGCTTCAGCTGCGGTGCACGTCGAAGTATCTCGGCGACAGCAGGATTGGATCGAACGATCGAGACGAATTCGGCCTCGCCTCGATTCGTCACGCCGGCAGGACGGCCAGGCCGTGCGGTCGGAGGTTGACCGATTCGCAGCCGTCCTCGGTGACGACGACGATGTCCTCGATGCGCGCACCCCACTGTCCTCGGAAGTAGATTCCGGGCTCGATGCTGAAGGCCATCCCTTCGGTCAGCGTGATGTCGTTGCCCGCAACGATGTACGGCTCCTCGTGGACCGACAGGCCGATCCCGTGACCGGTGCGGTGCAGGAACGCCTCGCCCAGACCGGCGTCGACCAGGACGTCGCGGGCGGCCGCATCGATCGACTGTGCCGTCACCCCCGGCACCACCGCATCGACCGCTGCCTGCTGCGCCCGCTCGAGCACCGCGTATTGCTCGGCGATCTCCGCCGACGGCTCGCCGAGGCTGTAGGTGCGGGTCGAGTCGGAGTTGTATCCCGGCGCAACGGGCCCACCGATGTCGATCACGACGATGTCTCCTGCCTCGACAACCCGATCGGAGACCTCGTGGTGCGGATCGGCACCGTGGGGACCGGACCCGACGATGATGAATTCGGGTGCGGTGTGGCCCTCTTCGACGATGGCGGCGGCGATGTCTGCAGCGATCTGTGCTTCGGTGCGGCCGACCCGAAGCCATTCGCCCATCCGGGCGTGCACGCGGTCGATGGCGTATCCGGCCCGGCGCAAAGCATCGATCTCGGCCTCGTCCTTGACCATCCGCAGTTCACGGAGCACGTGCGTGGCCAACACCGGCACGGTCCCGAACACCTCGGCCAGCGGCACGAAATGAAGCGCGGGCATCGCGTCGGCGACGGCCGTTCTGGTTCCGGCCGGAACCGCAGCAGCCACCAGTGCGTACGGATCGACGCCGTCCACCCAATCGACGAGGTCCAGCGACAGATCCTGCGCCGCCGAATCGCCGAGCGCGGCAAGCTCGAGCCGCGGTACGACGACACTGGGAGTGCTGCCGTCGGCCGGTACGACCAGGGCAATGAGCCGCTCGAACGAACTGGCCTTCGAGCCGATCAGATACTGCAGATCCGGACCCGGGGTGATCAGCAGGGCGTCCAGACCCGCGTCCGCTGTCAGGCGCGCGGCTCGCGCGAGCCGCGAGGCATAGACGTCGCTGGAGAAACGTGAGGAACTGACCGAAGAATCGACACTCATCCCTCCAGGCTAACGCCGTACGGCAAGATGAGCCCCATGACCACCCCCGGAAAGTCGCCGTTGTTGCTCCTCGATGGTGCGAGCCTGTGGTTCAGGGCCTACTACGCACTGCCCGAGTCGATTACGGCTCCCGACGGACGGCCCGTCAACGCCGTCCGTGGTTTTCTCGACATGATCTCGGCGCTGATCGCGCGCACCGAGCCCGGTCGGTTGGCGGTCTGCCTCGATCTCGACTGGCGACCGCAGTTCCGAGTGGACCTCGTTCCCTCCTACAAGGCGCACCGGGTAGCCGAGGCCGCGCCGGAGGTCGCCGAGAGCGAGGAGGTTCCGGAAACGCTGACTCCTCAGGTGGACATGATCATGGATGTCCTCGCCGCGCTGGGAATTGCGACGGCAGGTGCCGAGGGCCTCGAGGCGGACGACGTGTTGGGCACCCTTGCTGCGCGGGAACGGCAGGACCCCGTTGTCGTGGTCAGCGGGGACAGAGACCTGTTGCAGGTCGCTGCCGACGAGCCGAACGAGGTTCGAGTTCTCTACGTCGGCCGGGGGTTGGCCAAGGCCGAATTGTTCGACCCCGCACTGGTTTCCGAGCGCTACGGAGTCCCCTTGCACCGTGCCGGCGCGGCATACGCAGAGCTTGCACTGCTGCGCGGCGACGCATCGGACGGTCTGCCCGGAGTCAAGGGTATCGGCGAGAAGACGGCGTCGACGCTGATGCTCCAGTACGAATCGGTCGCCGCATTGCGCGACGCGGCGCTCGATCCGACGTCGGACATGGCCAAGGGGATCCGCGCAAAGCTGGCCAATGCGAGCGACTACCTGGACGCGGCCCTTCCTGTTGTCCGAGTTGTCACCGACGCCGATGTGGTCCTGTCGAAGTCGGACGAGATCCCGGCCGAACCCGCCGACCCCGACACACTGAAATCCCTTGCCGAGACGCTCGGTGTGGAGAACGCAGTGGCCCGCCTCGTCGCTGCGATGGCGACCACGGCATCGAAGAACTGACCGAGTGACCGGACTGGGCCTACTTCGGCAGTGACACCTCGTAGTTGGCGTCGTCGTCGAGGAAGGTCAACGTGACCTTCTTGAATGCTCCGTCGACCGTCAACGTGCAGTCGACGCTGGCTCCGGCTTTCACCTCGATGTCCTGTGGGCACGACACGCCGGAGACATCCGACGCTCCATAGGATTCGGTGACGACCTTGCGGACACCCTCCTGGGCGGCCGCGGTATCCAACGTGGTCGATCGGCCGAAGGCCAGGAAGGAGACCAGCGCGATCACCGCGACGACCGCGATGACGACACCCACGATGATCAGGGGCTTCTTCGACTGCGCGCCGCCCTGCCCTGGCCCCTGCTGGTTGGGATACTGCTGATTCGGATACTGCTGGTTGGGAAACGGCTGGTTGGGATTCTGCTGGTTGGGATTCCAGGGCTGCTGTGGCTGCTGGCCGTACTGACCCGCACCGTACTGACCGGGTCCGTACTGGCCGCCGCCGAATTGCTGTGGTGCATAGGGATTTTGATATGCGGCTTCGCCCGATCCAGGCGTGCCGGTATAGGGCGCACCGTACTGCTGACCGGTCGGGTATTGCGTGGTCGGGTTCTGGCCCTGGGGGTATTGCCCCTGTGGGTATCCGCCCTGTGCATTCTGCCCCTGAGGGTATTGCCCCTGCGGATAACCTGCCGGTGGGTACTGGCCCTGCGGGTACTGAGCTTGCGGGTACTGACCACTCGGTTGTTGCGGACTCTGCCCGTACGCAGTCTGACCGGGTTCGCCGTACGGTGTCGTCGGTGGCTGTCCGTACTGACCCCATGCCGATGGCGTCGGAGGTTCCGCGGAGGGACCACCCGGCTGAGTGTCGGGCGTGTCTTTCGCGGCACCGTCCTGCTGGTCGGGCTTACGCGACCAGCTGTTGTCGGGATCGGTCGGACCGTTTGGGCCGCTCATCTCGCCTCCACTGAAAATTCGGAATCGTCGGGGGTACAGTATCCCGCGCGTGCGACTCTCCGCTGTACCGACCCGGCAGTCCGATTCGCTCCTGTCATGCGGCATCGACGGCGACCACGCCGCGGCGCAGAGCCGCGATCGCACGCGCCGCAGTTCGCGACAGTTCCGGCTCCGGGGCCGCGAGCCGAACTTGATCCAACAGGTCGATCACCTGCCGACACCAGCGCACGAAGTCTCCGCCCGAGAGTGCTTTGCCGTTGTCACCCGCTGTCACGAGAGCATCGACCAACGAGTGGTCGGACGCCCACTTGTAGATCGCCTTCACGAAACCCATGTCGGGCTCTCTCGTCGGCGGCAATTTGTGTCGAACCTCGTCGGCACGCAGTTCGTGCCACACCCGAACCGTCTCGGTCAACGCATGTCTGATCGGACCCGTCGGACCGTGCGGGGTGATGTCTCCCTCGGATCTGGACTCGTAGACGACCGCCGACACCACCGCTGCCAACTCTGCGGGCGAGAGGCCCTGCCACAGGCCCCCGCGGAGACATTCCGCCACGAGCAGATCGGACTCGGAATAGATTCGGCTCAACCTGGCACCGTCGTCGGTCACCTTCGGATCTTTACCCGGCGTCACGTAGCCGCGGTCGGCGAGCAGCGCGAGAATCCGATCGAACGTGCGGGCCAGCGAGTTCGTCGTGGCCGATACCTTCTGCCGCATCGTTTCAGTCTCGCGTGCCAGTCGGTTGTATCGCTCCCCGGTTCGTCCGAGTTCGTCGCGATCGGGGCGAGCATGCACCGGATGCGATCGGATGGCGCGACGCAGGGTGGCGAGCTCCTTGTCGTCCGCTGCCGTCAACTTGCGACGGATACGGTCCGACGGCTGCGAGATCCCGCGGGTGACCAGGGCCGCCGCGAGATCGCGCCTGGTCTTCGCGGTGCGATGGTCGACGAACCGCGGTAGTCGCATGGTCCCCAGAGACGTTGCGGGCGAAGGGAAGTCCGCTGCCGAGAGCCGGCCTGCCCACTTGTCCTCCGTGAGCACGAGTGGTCGCGGATCTGCCCGGTCGTCGTCCGGCTCCAGAACCACGGCGAGACCGCTGCGTCGACCGGTCGGGACCGAGATCACATCCCCGCGGCGCAGTGCACGCAGTGAGTCGACGGCCTTGTCTCGCCGATCGGATCTGTTCTGCCGTTCGAGGGTCTTCTCGCGATCCTTCAGACGCTCGCGCAGCCGTGCGTACTCGAAGTACTCGCCGTCGGGGCCGCCGAGGCGCGCTCCGAGAGCATCCAGCGTCTGCATGTTCTTCTCGATTCCGCGAACCATGCCGACGACCGAGCGATCGGCTTGGAACTGCGCGAACGACCGCTCGAGCAGCAGGCGCGAATCGGCCGCGCCGAACTGTTCGATCAGGTTGATCGACATGTTGTACGCCGGAGCGAACGAACTGCGCAGTGGGAACGTCCGAGTCGATGCAAGCCCGGCGACCTCGGTCGGTTCGGTTCCCGGCTGCCACAGCACGACGGCATGACCTTCGATATCGATGCCGCGTCGTCCGGCTCGACCGGTCAGCTGGGTGTACTCCCCCGGAGTCAGCTCGGCATGGGTCTCACCGTTGAACTTGACGAGCTTCTCCAGCACCACGGTTCGGGCCGGCATGTTGATTCCGAGTGCCAGTGTCTCGGTAGCGAACACCGCTCTGACCAGTCCTTTGACGAACAATTCCTCGACAGTGTGGCGAAACACCGGCAACATCCCGGCGTGATGGGCGGCGAACCCGCGCTCGAGCGCATCGCGCCACTCCCAGAAGCCGAGGACTTCCAAATCCTCGCGCGGAAGCTCCGAGGTGTGCTTCTCCACGATGTACCGAATCTCTTCGGCCTGTTCGGGCGTGGTCAACACCAGACGTGAGCGCATGCACTGGGTCAGGGCACCGTCGCACCCGGCGCGGCTGAAGATGAACGTGATTGCGGGGAGCAGACCTTCTTCGTCGAGCTTGGCGATCACGTCGGGGCGTGCCAGAGGCCGGTTGTTCGCTCCGCTGCCCTGACCCCCACCCCGACCTCCGCCGCCCCCGCGACCTCCGCGGCCTCGGCTGTGCGGCGCGTGCCAGCGGTCCATCGAGTCGAGTGACTGGCGTTGCTTGACGTGACGGACGAGTTCCCGGTCGACCACGACCTTCTGCTTGCCGTCGGGCGACTGCGCTCTGGTGTCGAACAGATCGAACAACCGGCGGCCCACCATGATGTGCTGAGAGAGGGGTACCGGACGGTTCTCGTCCACCACGACCGAGGTGTCACCGCGGACCGTGCTCATCCATGCACCGAATTCCTCGGCATTGCTGACCGTGGCCGACAAGCTCACCAGACGAACATCGTCGGACAGGTGCAGGATGACCTCTTCCCACACTGCACCCCGGAAACGGTCGGCCAGATAGTGCACCTCGTCCATGACGACGTGCGACAAGCCGCGCAGTGCATCGGAGGATGCATAGAGCATGTTGCGCAGGACCTCCGTCGTCATGATGACGATGGGGGCATCGGGGTTGATGGACGAATCGCCGGTGAGCAGACCGACCGTGTCGCGGCCGTACCGTGCGGTCAGTTCGGCGAACTTCTGGTTGCTCAGCGCCTTGATGGGTGTGGTGTAGAAACACTTGCGCCCCGCTGCGAGGGCCAAGTGCACCGCGAACTCGCCGATCACCGTCTTGCCTGCACCGGTGGGGGCACACACCAGAACACCGTGGCCGTTCTCCAGTGCGGTGCACGCGTCGACCTGGAACCGGTCGAGCGGAAACCCCAGCTCTGCCGAAAAACGTTGCAGCTGAGTAGGTTGCGGACTCGGCATTGCGTCAAGCGTCGCGTCGGTCATGCGTTCGACTCTACGGTCCGGCCGACGTCAGATCGTGTCGTCGTACTCCGATTGGGTTCGCGTCGTGGTGCCGAGACCGCCGAACGGAGGTGTCGGTGCGACAGCGTGTGGGGACTCGATCGAACTTGCGCCGTCGATGCGGGTTGCTTCGTCATCTGACACATCACCCCATTCGTCTCTTCTCTTGCGCAACTTACGCTTGTCGTGAATCCGCGCAATCTGCACCGCCATCTCGAAGAGCACCGTCAACGCCAACGCCAACGCCAACATCGAGAACGGGTCCTGTCCCGGAGTCGCGATCGCCGCGAAAACGAACAGACCGAAGATGAGACCGCGGCGCCACGCTTTCAGCCGCTCGTAGGTGAGTACTCCGACGAAGTTCAGGGCCACGACCAGTAGCGGAATCTCGAAGCTGACGCCGAAAATGATGAGGAGATTGATCAGAAAGCCGAAGTATTGATCACCGCTGAGCGCGGTGATCTGGACGTTGTCGCCGATCGAGAGCAGGAAGTGCAGGCCCTTGGCCACCACGAAGTACGCCAGGATCGCTCCGGTGACGAACAATGCTGCCGCCCCGGTGACGAAAGAGACCGCGTAGCGTCGCTCGTTCGCGTACAGGCCCGGGGTGATGAACGCCCAGATCTGGTACAGCCAGATGGGGCAGGCCAACACGACGCCCGCGGTGAACGCGACCTTGAAACGCAGGAGGAACTGATCGAACGGTCCGGTCGCCAGCAGACGGCACTGATCGTCGTTGCTCAGGTTCGCGCGCAGGCTCGGATCGAGCGTGCAGTACGGGCCACGAAGCAGATCGCCGAGGCTTTCGACGCCCATGATCGTGTGCGAGTACCAGAAGAATCCGAACGCCGTGGTCACAGCGATGGCAACCAAGGACCACAGGAGCCGAGTTCGCAGCTCGTACAGGTGATCGACCAACGACATCGTGCCGTCGGGATTGACTCGGCGCTTGCTACGCCGTGGATCGAACGGAATGCGCATGGTGTTCTACGGTCAGCCTTCTTCGGTTGGACGACGGCGCGGAACCGTCACCGACAGCAGTAGACCGGGGTACCCACTCGGTACCCCGGTGTGCTGAGCGGCTTCGCTCAGGCAGACTTCGCGTCGTGCTGCGCCTCGGAATTCGGCTGCACAACCGGTGCAGGCGAGGGAAGCTGTGCGGGAGCGGCCGGCTGCTGCGCCGTCGTGGTGTCGGCGTCGGATTTGCCGTCGTTCTGCATCTCCTTCACCTCGCTCTTGAAGATGCGCAACGAGCGACCGAGTCCGCGAGCAGCCTCGGGCAGCTTCTTGGAACCGAACAGAATGATGACGACCACCGCAACGATCGCCCAGTGCCAGGGACTGGTGAATCCCATGTGAACCTCCTGAGATCAGATGAACCGAGCGTACCCGACATCGTGTGTTCGCTTCGGACGCGGCGGGATCGGGTTCACCTCGCGTTCATGTCGTGCCGGAGCCGTCCGTGCTGGTGGCATCGAGCTCGGCGTATGCATCCAGCGCAGAAAGAGCGCGCTCTCGGACGGAATTCACCAAGGATTCAGGTGAAAGTACTGTGATGCCTCCGCCGAAGCCCAGGGTCAGCCGGGTCATCCACTGAAGTGTTGCGAATCGCATCGTGACCACGATCGACCCGTCGGCGTCGGCGGCCACCTGCGTCATCGGGTAGTAGTCCAGGATCCAGGTGAACGCAGGCGAGACCTTCAGCCGCGCCTGCGACAGCGAGGGGTCGTCGTTGAAGATCTCGAAGGCGTCCTCGTCCTGGACCGACTCCGGTGGTGCGGCCGGCTCGTCGAGCTCGGTTGCCGAGTCGATCCGGTCGAACCGGAACAATCGAACGCCCTCGGCACTGCGGCACCACGCCTGCAGGTAGCTGTTGTCGTCTACGACGACCGTCCTGATCGGATCCACGGTCCGCTCGGTGACGACGTCCCGGGACGCCGAGTAATAGGTCAGATCCAGGGCGTGCCGGTGACGCAGGGCAGACCGGACGGTGGCCGAGACCGGCCCCTCCTCCGTACCGGAGCTGTCGTGGTCGGACGAGAGCGGCACATTGGCCGCCGCCGAGCCCGCCGCGGTCTCGATCTTCGCGATCGCGCGCTGAGCGGCCGACGGGTCGACCATGCCGGGCATCGACGTCAGCGACCTGAGCGCAACCAACAGAGCAGTCGCCTCGGTCGACGTCAGACGCAGTGGCCGGTCGATCCCGGCCGAGAACGTCACATCGATGCTCTCCTCGGAGAACGAGAGATCGATGAGATCACCCGGTCCGTAGCCGGGCAGGCCGCACATCCAGAGCTGGTTGAGATCGGCCATCAGCGTCGACGTCGACACCCCGAGTTCGCGCGCAGCCTCCTCGGCGCTCAACCCGGGATTGGCCATGAAGAAGGGCACCATATTGAGCAACCTGGCGAGCCGAACCGACAGACGTGCACTCATCGCTCGTTCTCCACATCGGCTGCTGTCCTCAGAGTCGAGAGCACGTCGGCTCGCAATTCTGCAGGATCGAGCACCACCGCATCGGCTCCGTGACCGGCGATCAAGCGTGAGATCCAATCCCAGGACCGCACGGGAACCTCGACGACGGCGCCGTGGCGAGTACCGAGACTCTGCTCGCCCACGACCGTTCCCATCCTGCGCACTTCCAGCGCCCTTCCGTCGTGCAGCCATATTCGGGCCGTGCCGGACACCGAGGAAGTGCCCGCGACCCGGCGAACGATGTCCTGCAGATCGACGCCGTCGGGTTTACGAACGCTCTGCGGCGTCCCGAAGGACTTGACCTCGTCGCCGATTCGCGACAGACGAAACGTGCGGGTGTCGTCGCGGTCCACATCGTGTCCCACCAGGTACCAGCGGCCACGGAACGTCACGACACCCCACGGCTGGACGGTCCTGGTGGTGAACGGTTCCGTCGACGACGGTCGGTGCTCGAACCGCACCGACTTGCCCTCGTCGATGGCAGTCAGCAATGCACCGAGTGCAGGCTCGGAACCACGAGTGCGCGCGGGAACCGCCGTGACCGCCGCAGCCGACTCGTTCTGGTCGACCTGAATTCCGGCCGCGCGAAGTTTGAGCAGCGCACTCTGGGCCGCCGATGTGAGCTCGGGCGATTCCCACAGTTTGACGGCGACGGCGACGGCTGCGGACTCCTCGCTGGTGAGGTCGATTTCGGGAAGCTCGTACGCATCGCGATTGATGCGGTATCCCTCGACGCCACCGAATCTGGTGGCGACACCGGTTTCCAACGGCACACCGAGGTCGCGAAGTTCGTTCTTGTCCCGCTCGAACATTCGGCTGAACGCCTCGTGGCTGGTGGAGTCGTCGTACCCGGCAACGCTGTCGCGGATCCACTCCGCGGTGAGGAATTGACGTGTCGACAACAGACAGATGACCAGGTTCATCAGGCGTTCGACTTTGGTGGTGGCCACGACAGTCGAGCCTAGTTGCTCACCGGCGGCCCGAGCGGTAGCGACCCGAGCTGCCGACGTTCCACCCGGCCTACATCGACGCGATCAGGCGTTCCACCCGCTCGTCGACCGAGCGGAACGGGTCCTTGCACAGCACGGTCCGCTGAGCCTGGTCGTTGAGCTTGAGATGCACCCAATCGACGGTGAAGTCGCGACCCGCCTCCTGGGCGGCCGTGATGAACTCTCCGCGCAGCTTGGCCCTGGTGGTCTGCGGCGGCAGATCGACGGCCTCGTCGATCTGCTCGTCCTCGGTCACTCGCTTGGCCAGACCCTTGCGCTGCAACAGGTCGAACACTCCTCGGCCGCGCTTGATGTCGTGATAGGCGAGGTCCAATTGAGCGATCTTGGGATCGGAGAGCTCCATCGAATACCGGTCTTGGTAACGCTGGAACAACTTGCGCTTGATGACCCAGTCGATCTCGGTGTCCACCTTCGCGAAATCCTGTGTCTCGATGGCGTCGAGCGTTCGCCCCCACAGATCGACGACCTGCTCCACCTGAGTGTTCGGCTCGCGGGTCTTGAGATGCTCGACGGCGCGGGCGTAGTACTCGCGTTGGATGTCGAGCGCGCTGGCCTGTCGTCCCCCGGCCAGGCGCACCGGACGTCGCCCGGTGAGATCGTGGCTGACCTCGCGGATGGCACGAATCGGATTGTCCAGCGCGAAATCTCGGAAGGAGACGCCGGCCTCGATCATCTCGAGGACCAGAGCTGCTGTTCCGACCTTCAGCATCGTCGAGGTCTCGGCCATGTTCGAATCGCCCACGATGACGTGCAATCGACGGTACTTCTCGGCGTCGGCGTGCGGTTCGTCGCGCGTGTTGATGATCGGCCGGGAGCGAGTGGTGGCCGAGGAGACACCTTCCCAGATGTGCTCGGCGCGCTGCGACAGGCAGAACGTTGCCGCTTTCGGTGTCTGCAGCACCTTGCCTGCACCACAGATCAATTGACGCGTGACCAGGAACGGAAGTAGAACATCCGAGATCCGGGAGAACTCCCCCGCTCGCTGAACCAGGAAGTTCTCGTGGCAGCCGTAGGAGTTACCGGCAGAGTCGGTGTTGTTCTTGAACAGGTAGATATCGCCGCCGATGCCCTCCTCGGCCAAGCGCTGCTCGGCGTCGATCAGCAGATCTTCGAGAACACGCTCGCCTGCTCGGTCGTGGGTGACCAATTGCAGCAGCGAGTCGCATTCTGCAGTCGCGTATTCGGGATGCGAGCCCACATCGAGGTACAGGCGGGCACCGTTGCGGAGGAATACATTCGAGCTGCGACCCCACGAGACGACTCGGCGGAAAAGATAGCGAGCCACTTCGTCCGGACTCAGTCGTCGATGTCCGTGGAAAGTACATGTGACACCGAATTCTGTCTCGATGCCCATAATTCGTCGCTGCACACTTCGACACTACAACGCAACCCGCGAATGGATGTGTCGGAGCGCCCCGATGTCGTGCGTCCGTGAGGTTACCGTCGGACGTGCCTAGGCTGGTCGGCATGACATCCACGCGCACCACGATCTCGACGGCCGTTCACGCGTGGGACCTGTCGCTCGTCGCACGGAGCGCAGCACTACGGCAGAGCAGGGCCGACAGCGGCCTGCGCGCCCTGAGCAACGCCGCCGATCACGGTCGTCTGTGGCTCGGCGCGGCTGCACTTCTCGTGGCAGCCGGTGGCCCCGCCCGCCGCGGTGGAGTTCGCGGGCTCGTTGCGTTGGCGGGCGCAAGCGTGACGGCCAACGGGCTCCTCAAACCCCTGTTCCCGCGGACTCGCCCGGATTCGGAGTCCGTTCCTGTACTACGCCAGGTACTGGCTCCCCCGGTGTCCTCCTCGTTCCCCTCCGGCCATTCGGCATCGGCTGCGGCATTCGTCACGGCCGTGGCGATCGAATCACCGGTCGCCGGAATTCTGCTGGCTCCGGTTGCGGCCGCCGTCTGCTATTCGCGCGTCCACGTCGGTGTGCACTGGCCCACCGATGTCATCGCCGGCGCGGCCCTCGGCTCGGCCATCGCCTTGTCCACCCGCCGCTGGTGGGCTGTCCGCTCGGAGAAGCCGGCTGATCTGGGCTCGCCGGTCGACGTCGAATCGCTCGAGGGAGGACGAGGGTTGCTCGTGCTCGTGAATCCGGGATCGGGCGACGGCTCCGAGTCGGTGCCCGACGCGATACGCCGCGCACTTCCGGACGCCGATCTGTTCGTTCCCGACCCGGAACAAGATTTCAACGAGCAGCTCGAACAGCGAATTCGGAACACGTCTCCGCGCGCCCTCGGCGTCTGCGGCGGCGACGGAACGGTGGTCAGCGTTGCCGCGTCGGCCGTGCGTAACGGCTTACCGCTCGCCGCGTTCCCCGGTGGCACCCTCAACCACTTCGCCCGCGACACCGGTCTGACAGCCGTCGAAGACACCGCCGCAGCCGTCGAGGCGGGCACTGCCGAACTGGTCGATCTCGCCCAGGTGTCCATCGACGGCCGCAGCGTGTCGTTCGTCAATACCGCGACGTTCGGCGGATACCCCGACTCGGTCCGGTTACGTCAGAAGCTCCAGAGCCGGATCGGCAAGTGGCCTGCAGCAGCCATCGCGATGACGCGGGTGTTGGCCGCCGCGGAACCACTGAACATCGAACTCGACGGCAACAAGCACTCGGTGTGGATGCTGTTCGTCGGCAACGGCAACTACGTGCCGGCCGATCAAGTTCCCATGTCGCGCAGCAGCATTCACACCGGCACCCTGGACGTACGGTTCCTTCCGTCGGAACCGAAGGCGTCGAGGACCAGGTTGCTCTGGGCGACGGTCACCGGAACCCTCGGCTCGTCACCGGCGTACGTTCGCCGAGCAGTGCAGGAACTGACCGTGCGGGTGGGTGGTGATCCCGTTGCACTCGCGGCAGACGGCGAAGTGGTGGGCGACGGCACGACGTTCGAGTTCACCAGTGACAAGAACGGCCTCGCGCTCTACCGAAAGCGGTTGGGCACGAGGCCGTCACAGGTGTCGGGTCGACCGGCTACGACAGTGCTTCCCCTTCGGTGTCGACCACTGTCTGCGCCGCGGGTGCCGATGCAGGCAACATGTCCTCCAACGCGGCTCCGGCGATGCGTCGGAACGCCCGCCTCGGCCGACCCTGGTCCAACACGGCCACCTCGAGGGCCGACACCTCGAGAACCTTCTTCTCCGGCTCACCGCCTGCGGGCGGCGGCGTCGCGGGGCCCGCCGTGAGCGCGTCGACGGCAATGCGCACCGCGTCGGCAAGATCCAGACCGGGACGGTAGGTGTCCTTCAGCGCTGCCACGATGGGCTCGGTCGTTCCGCCCATGACGACGAAATCCTGTTCGTCGACGATGGATCCGTCGTAGGTGATGCGGTAGAGCTGCGTCGCGATCGGCTCGTCCTGATGCGAGACCTCCGCTACACAGATCTCGACCTCGTACGGCTTGAGCTGTTCGGTGAAGATCGTGCCGAGTGCCTGCGCGTATGTCTTCGCGAGCGAGCGCCCGGTCACGTCACGCCGGTCGTACGTGTAACCCTTGATGTCGGCATGCTGAATGCCGGCCTTGCGCAGGTTCTCGAACTCGTTGTACTTGCCCACGGCCGCGAAGCCGATTCGGTCGTAGAGTTCGCTCACCTTGTGCAGGGCCGTCGAGCGGTTCTCGGCCACGAACAGCACGCCGTCCGCGTAGGTCAATGCGATGACGCTTCGGCCGCGGCCGATTCCCTTGCGCGCCAACTCCGAACGATCGCGCATGATCTGTTCGGCAGATGCGTAGTACGGCATCGTCATGGTGCGCTACCCCCTTCGCTCACTTCCTGACCGCCTCGAGTGTGGTGGTCGGCACCGCCGGTGTGCGCGGCACTCTCGGTCCGCTCCGCGAGAATGGACCGCGCTGCTGCCGACACACGGTCGTGTGCGACGTCGTCCGCGCCGACACTCGTGATGGCGACCGCCGTCGGATAGATCCCTCGGGTGACGTCGGGACCGCCGGTGGCCGAGTCGTCGTCGGCTGCGTCGTACAGCGATTCGACTGCTGCGCGAAGCGCCTCGTCCTCGGTCATGCCGGGGCGATAGAGTTTCTTGAGCGCAGACTTGGCGAACAGTGATCCCGACCCCACCGCGTGGTAGCCCGACCGCTCCTCGTATCGACCGCCGACCACGTCGTAGGACACGATGCGTCCGGCACGATCGGGGTCCGAGATGTCGATGTCGAATCCGACCAGCAGCGGGACGGCGGCGAGTCCTTGCATCGCCGCTCCGAGATTGCTTCGCACCATCGACGACAGCTTGTTGGCCTTGCCGTTGAACGTGAGCGGAACGCCTTCGATCTTCTCGTAGTGCTCGAGCTCGACGGCGAAGAGCCGTACCAGCTCGATGGCGATCCCGGCGGTACCGGCGATGCCTGCCGCCGAGTACTCGTCGGTGACATAGACCTTCTGCATGTCGCGATTGGCGATCAGATTGCCCTGCGTAGCGCGTCGGTCACCCGCGATCAGGACGCCGCCCGCGTACGTCAAGGCCACGATCGTGGTTCCGTGCGGCGCGATGCCGGACTTGTCGGACGAACCGTTCGCAGTGTGGGTCGCCAGATCTGCGGCGAGACCGCTCACGGGCAACAGATGGGGGGCGTGCTGACGGAGATAGTCGGAGAAGGACGAGCTGCTCGATCCGAGTGGGATCGTCATTCCGTCACCGGCCGACCGTGGGTCCGAACGATCCACCGTCACTGGCCGCCCTTCTGAACGTAGGCACGGACGAAGTCCTCGGCATTCTCTTCGAGGACGTCGTCGATCTCGTCCAGAAGGTCGTCGGTCTCCTCGGCCAGCTTTTCGCGCCGTTCCTGACCACCGGCTCCGGTGTCGCCTGGGACCTCATCGTCGTCGCCGCCGCCAGAGCGCCGTGTCTGCTCCTGTGCCATAGTCGCCGACCTCCTCCGTGTATCGAGAAAACAGATCTACTGCACGCTCACCGATCCATCCGAGATGCACACCGTGGATGTGCAAGTGCAACCGAACGTTCCGCCGAAAGTGCACGGACCTTTACCCTACCGACAGACCGGGCCGGCCGGTCGGCAAGACACCGTCGAATAGTCGAGCGCGCCTCGACCGGGTTTCAGTTGGTGAGTTGATCGACGAGCTCCGCGGCGCTGTCGACCGACTCGAGCAGAGCGCCGACGTGCGATTTGGTACCGCGCAGCGGTTCGAGAGTCGGGATTCGGACCAGGGAGTCGCCACCGAGGTCAAAGATGACCGAGTCCCAGCTGGCAGCGGCGATGTCGGCCCCGAATTTGCGGAGGCACTCGCCGCGGAAGTACGCCCTCGTGTCCTCCGGCGGCGTGCCGACGGCGTCGAGCACCTGTTGCTCGGTGACGAGTCGGTCCATCGACCCACGAGCGACCAGCCGGTTGTACAGGCCCTTGTCCAATCGAACATCGGAGTACTGCAGGTCGACCAGATGCAGCCGCGGCGCCGACCAGCCGAGCCCCTCCCGCTGGCGAAAGCCTTCGAGCAGACGCAGTTTCGCGGGCCAGTCCAGCAGATGGGCGCACTCCATCGGATCGCGTTCGAGGAGGTCGAGCACCATGGCCCACTTGTCGAGCACATCCAGGGCGCGTGCATCGTCGCTACCCTCGGCCGCCACGAACTTCGCTACGCGTTGATGGTAGATCCGCTGCAGCGCAAGCCCGGTCAGTTCGCGTCCGTCGGCGAGAGCGACGGCCTTGCGCAGCGTCGGATCGTGGCTGATCTGGTGGACGGCCGTCACCGGTCTTGCCAGCTGTAGATCGGACAGGTCGACCCCTGCTTCGATGAGGTCGAGCACGAGCGCGGTGGTGCCGACCTTGAGGTAGGTCGACATCTCGGCGAGATTCGCGTCGCCGATGATGCAGTGCAGGCGGCGATACTTGTCCGCGTCCGCGTGCGGTTCGTCGCGCGTGTTGATGATGCCGCGCTTCAGGGTGGTCTCCAGGCCCACCTCCACCTCGATGTAGTCCGCTCGCTGGGACAGCTGGAAGCCCGCTTCGTCACCGGACTGGCCGATTCCGACGCGTCCGGAACCGGTGATGACCTGCCTCGACGCGAAGAACGGCGACAGCCCGGCGATGACTGCCGAGAACGGCGTCTCGCGGGACATCAGGTAGTTCTCGTGGGTGCCGTACGACGCACCCTTGCCGTCGACGTTGTTCTTGTAGAGCTGCAGGCGCGGGGCACCGGGCACGCTGGAGGCGTGGCGAGCGGCGGCCTCCATGACGCGCTCTCCTGCCTTGTCCCAGATCACCGCATCCAACGGGTCGCGCACTTCCGGGGCCGAGTACTCGGGGTGAGCGTGGTCGACATAGAGGCGGGCCCCGTTGGTGAGAATCATGTTCGCCGCGCCGATCTCGTCGGCATCGATGACCGGAGCCGGTCCGCTGAAGCGTCCGAGATCGAAGCCACGGGCGTCGCGTAGCGGAGATTCGACCTCGTAGTCCCAGCGCGTGCGCTTGGCCCGCGGCACGCCTGCTGCTGCCGCATAGGCCAACACTGCCTGGGTCGACGTCAGGATCGGGTTTGCGGTGGGCTCGGTGGGCGACGATATGCCGTACTCGACCTCGATACCGATGATGCGCTGCATGAGTCGAGCCTAGACGGCAGGCGGAGACAGAACGGGGCGCGCCCTGTGCGGACGCGCCCCGAAACCGGTCTGTGCGGGATCTACAGGTACTGGCCGGTATTGGCCTCGGTGTCGATCGCGCGGCTTGCACTGGCGTTCTTGCCGGTGACCAGCGTGCGGATGTAGACGATCCGCTCGCCCTTCTTGCCGGAGATTCGTGCCCAGTCGTCCGGGTTCGTGGTGTTCGGCAGGTCTTCGTTCTCGGCGAACTCGTCGACGATGGAGTCGAACAGGTGCTGAATTCGCAGACCGGCGTTGCCCGTTTCGAGTACCGACTTGATGGCGTACTTCTTCGCGCGGTCGACGATGTTCTGGATCATGGCACCGGAATTGAAGTCCTTGAAGTACAGAACTTCCTTGTCTCCGTTGGCATATGTCACCTCGAGGAACCTGTTGTCGTCACTCTCGGCGTACATGCGCTCGACGACGCGGTCGATCATCCCTCGGATGCAGGCCGCGCGGTCACCGCCGAACTCCGCGACGTCGTCGGCGTTGACCGGAAGCGAGTCGGTCAGGTACTTCGAGAAGATGTCCTGTGCCGACTCGGCGTCGGGACGCTCGATCTTGATCTTGACGTCCAGGCGACCGGGCCGCAGGATCGCGGGGTCGATCATGTCCTCGCGATTGGATGCACCGATGACGATGACGTTCTCGAGTCCCTCGACGCCGTCGATCTCGGCCAGCAGCTGAGGAACGACCGTGGTCTCGACGTCGGACGAGACACCGGAACCACGGGTACGGAAGATCGAGTCCATCTCGTCGAAGAACACGATGACCGGAGTGCCCTCGGACGCCTTCTCCCTGGCGCGCTGGAAGATCATCCGGATGTGGCGCTCGGTCTCACCGACGAACTTGTTGAGCAGTTCGGGGCCCTTGATGTTGAGGAAGAAGGACTTTGCTTCCTTCGCATCCTGCCCGCGGGCCTCGGCGATCTTCTTGGCCAGCGAGTTCGCCACGGCCTTGGCGATCAGCGTCTTTCCGCATCCGGGAGGCCCGTAGAGCAGAACACCCTTGGGTGGGCGCAGCGAGTACTCGCGGAACAGGTCCTTGTGCAGGAACGGCAGCTCGACGGCATCGCGGATCTGCTCGATCTGCCTGCCGAGACCGCCGATGTCCTCGTAGCCGACGTCGGGAACCTCCTCGAGGACCAGGTCCTCGACCTCGGCCTTCGGCACACGCTCGAAGGCGTAGCCGGCCTTGGTGTCGACCAGGAGGGAATCGCCGGGACGCAGTTTGCGAGAGGGCTCGTCCGGGTCGACGGGTCCTTCGTCGTTGACCATGTCGATCAGCGGCTTGGCCAGCCACACGACGCGCTCCTCGTCGGCGTGTCCGACGACGAGGGCTCGCGTGCCGTCGCCCAGAAGCTCACGCAGAGTACTGATCTCACCGACTTGGTCGAAGGTGCAGGCCTCGACGATGGTCAGTGCCTCGTTCAGCCGCACCGTTTGTCCGGGCGCAAGCGAGTCGGCCTCGATGTTGGGTGAGCACGTGAGCCGCATCTTGCGACCCGACGTGAACACGTCGACCGTTCCGTCCTCGAACACGCTCAGTAGAACGCCGTAGCCGCTCGGTGGTTGGCCGAGACGGTCGACTTCCTCGCGGAGTGCGATGAGCTGTTGCCTGGCCTCTTTCAGGGTGTCCATCAACTTGGTGTTGCGCAGCGAGAGCGAATCGACACGGCCCTCGAGTTCGCGCACCTGTTCGGGGGACTCCCCCAGTTGACGACGTAGTGAAGCGGCCTCGGCTCGCACGGCGTCCAGTTCGGCTCTGGCCGCGGCCACATCCGGATTGTCTGTTGAGCTCATGAGCGACTCCTCCCAGTGACGATCTATCAACGCTACCGGCACCGGCCCGAATGTGCGGACCGACACCACGATCGGGCATCACGGCGGCATGCGTCGAACGCATCTCTGCGCGCTTCGACGCCATGTGGGCCGTTCCCGACCCGGTAGCTGGCCTACTGCGAAATCGGGGCCCTCACCTGCGAAAATGAGCGATCACGAACGAGGCGTCGCAGGTGCGGCGGCAACGACATCGGTATCAGGACGCGGCTCGGCGGATGAATCCGATGACGGTGATCACGAATCGACATCGACTGTCGACGCCGCCGCTCGGCGTCAGCCTTTACCGGACCGACGCTGCGGCTTCGGCGTGACGGTTCCCTCCGCGAGGCGTCGAACACTGACGAGAAACGCCGTGTGGCCCTGCATACGGTGCTCGGGACGAACGGCCAATCCGACGACGTGCCAGCCCCGGACCATCGACTCCCACGAACGAGGTTCGGTCCAGCATTCCTGTGCGCGCAGAGCCTCGACGACCTTGGACAGCTGAGTGACCGTGGCGACATAGACCAGCAGCACTCCTCCGGGAACGAGAGCTTTCGACACAGCGGGCAGCGCGTCCCACGGGGCGAGCATGTCGAGAACCACCCGATCCACCTGCTCCCCCGGTCGGTCGACACCGAACCGATCCACGTCGGCCACCGTCAGGTGCCAGTTCGACGGTCGCTCGCCGAAGAACGTCTCGACGTTCTTGATCGCGTAGTCGGCATGATCCTGACGGATCTCGTACGAGATGACCGTTCCCTCGGTTCCCACGGCACGCAACAGCGAACAGGTCAGAGCGCCCGAACCGGCACCGGCCTCGAGAACTCGGGCACCGGGAAACATGTCGCCCTCGTGCACGATTTGCGCTGCGTCCTTGGGATAGATCACCTGGGCACCGCGTGGCATCGACAGCACGTAATCGGTCAGCAACGGACGAAGCGCCAGGTAGGGGGTGCCGTTGACGGACGTGACGACGCTGCCCTCGTCGGCTCCGAGCAACTTGTCGTGGGTGATTCCGCCCCGGTGGGTGTGGAACTCCTTGCCCGCCTCGAGAACCACCGTGTAGTGACGCCCCTTGCCGTCGGTGAGTTGTACTCGATCCCCTACGCGGAACGGACCGCTGCGGGCAGGCCCGGACGCAGCAGGTGCGACCGAGGTCTCGTCCGCGATCGGGGGCCGGTCGAGTTCGATCTCGTCGACCGTCGCTGTGACCACTTCGTCCGCAGTCGGAACCGAGGCATCGACGAGCGCGTCGACCTCGGACCCGTCGTTCGACGCGGACGAGGAATCACCGGTGGACACAGCGGAAACCTGCTTTCGTTGCTCTGTTCGACAGCCGATCCGATTTGGCCGGCGTCGGGGAGGACTCGACGTGCCAGACTACGGCCTTGACCGAAGATGTCGGACCAGCGGCATAGTCTCGCAGTCGTGAGTATTTCCGTGTCGACCCCCATCGACTTGCCTCTACTCGATCTCGGCGACGTCGGGCAACCGCTGCCGGCGACGTCGAGCCCACGCAGTAAGCCGGCGTTGTCACCCTCCCGCGCAGGCGATTTCAAACAGTGCCCACTGCTCTACCGCTTCCGAGCCGTCGATCGCATCCCCGAGGTCTCCACCGAAGCCCAGATCAAGGGGACTGTGGTGCATGCGGCACTGGAGGCCCTCTACGCCCTGCCCGCGCAGGATCGAGTGCAGGCAACCGCACGCGAGCTGGTGGATCCGGCGTGGGAGCGAGTGGTTGCCCAGTCACCCGACATCGAATCGTTGGTTCCGGCAGACGATCGGCCGGCCTTTCTCGATCGCGCCCGAGCGCTGGTCGCCGGATACTACGAGCTCGAGGACCCGACCCACTTCGAACCCGAGTCCTGTGAGCAGCGGGTGGAGATCGACCTGGACGACGGCACGCCGCTGCGCGGATTCATCGACAGGATCGACGTGGCACCCAACGGGATGATCCGCGTCGTCGACTACAAGACCGGCCGAGCGCCGCGCGAGTTCACCGAATCCAAGGCCCTGTTCCAGATGAAGTTCTACGCCCTGATGATCATGCGCATGCGAGGGGTCGTGCCTGCGCAGCTGAAATTGATGTACCTGGCCGACAAACAGGAACTCACCTATGCCCCCGACGAAGGCGAGCTGCGCAGATTCGAGCGCATGCTGTCTGCCATCTGGAAGGCGATTCTCGCTGCAGGTGAGACCGGCGACTTCCGTGCCAAGCGTGGTGCACTGTGCAAGTGGTGCGACCACCAGGCGCTGTGCCCGGAGTTCGGTGGCACTCCCCCGCCGTACCCTGGTTGGCCCCAGGCCGCTCCGGAAGAGGCGGAGGCCGCGCTGTGACCCTCACCGCGAAGGTACTGCCGGACGCTTTCTTCGTTCCCTCGGGTGTCAGCAAGGACGGCTTCGAGAGAGTCACCGCGACCGAGAACACCGTCAGTCTGTGGGCACCGACGATGCAGCACGGCGCTCCGCCCTCCGCTCTGCTGGTCCGTGCACTCGAGCGCGTCGACGCCCGAGAGGACACCCGCATCAGTCGTGTGGCAGTCGACATACTCGGTCCGATTCCGGTCGCGGACATCGAGATTCGGGCATGGACGGAACGCCCCGGGGGCAACGTCGAACTGGTCGTTGCCGAGCTGTGGGCGGAGGGCCCATCGGGATCTGCGCGAGCGGTGGCCCGCGGCAGCGCGTGGCGTATGCGCACCGTTCCGACCGAGGACGTCGCACACGTCGGTGACCCGACGATGAAGCAGGTCGGGGCCGGGACCGACTACACGTTCGGGGGCACCTGGTCGTCGGGCTATCTCGACGCCGTCGAATTCAAGATCCTCACCGGTCTCGGAGCCGAGGGTCCGGGGCAGATCTGGGCACGCCCCAAACCTGTTCTCGTACAGGGCGAATCGATGACACCGCTCGAGCGACTGTTCTCGATTGCGGATATCGCGAACGGAATCGGCGCGAAACTGCCGATCGACGAATGGACGTTCTTGAACACCGACCTGACGGTGCACGTGTTCCGGGTGCCTCAGGGGGAATGGGTAGGAGTCTCGGCGGAGACCTCCACCGGTCCGGACGGAATCGCCATGTGCGCGGGGACTCTCAGCGACGAGGTGGGGCCCATCGGCCGCATCGCGCAGACGGTCCTGGTGCGACGTCGTAACTGACGACCATCACGACGTGTGTGCCCTGACGACGGTGCCCTGTGCCACCGCGACGATCCGTTCCCTGCTTTCGTCCACCGAATACACGGTGCAGTGACAGATGGCCTGGTTCCGGGTGGTCGATACCGCGTGTGCGCGGGCGATCAGATATTCACCGGTTGCCGGCCTGGAAAAATTCGTGGTGCAGTGCGCCGTCACTGCGTCGCCGCCCAGTGCGATTCCACCGGCGAAGGTGACTGCGTTGTCAGCGAGATAACTGATGACGCCGCCGTGTACGAAGCCGTGTTGCTGCCGGAGCTCGGGACGGTTGGGCAGGCGAACCTCCACGATGCCACCGTCCGTGGAGACGAGTTCCGCGCCGAGCAGCCGGGTGAACGGCTGCGCGTCGAACACCGCTCTCGCCAGTCGCGCGAGGTTCTCGTCGGAGGTGTCGGATGTCATGCGTCCTCCCTGTCACTCCACCGGATCTAGAAGGCGCGGCACGACCTGATGTCGGACGCCAGGATGGCCTTGGCGCCGAGCTCGGCGAGCTGGTCCATGACGTTGTTGTGCACCTTACGAGAGACCATGGCTCGCACGGCAACCCAATTGTCGTCGACCATCGGTGCCAGCGTGGGCGACTCGATTCCCGGGGTGATCTTGACGGCCTCGTCGAGGATCGACTTGGGGCAGTCGTAATCGAGCATCAGGTACTGCTGTGCGAAGACGACGCCCTGCACGCGGGCAATGAGTTGCTTGCGCGCGGAGTCGGTGCCGGGGGTGCCAGCGCGCTCGATCAGAACGCCCTCCGAATCGCACAACGATTCGCCGAAGGCCACGAGGTTGTTCTGACGCAGTGAGCGACCCGATTCGACGACGTCGGCAATCGCGTCGGCCACCCCGAGCTGAATGGAGATCTCCACCGCACCGTCGAGGCGGATGACCGTCGCCTCCAACCCCCGCTCGGCCAAGTCCTTACGTACGAGATTGGGATAGGACGTTGCGATGCGCAATCCACCCAGGTCCTCGGGCGACCATTCCTTGCCCGCCGGTGCCGCGTATCGGAACGTCGAACGACCGAATCCGAGTGCCAGCCGCTCCTCGACTGCGGCACCGGAATCAAGAGCCAGGTCGCGTCCGGTGATGCCCAGATCGAGCTGGCCGGATCCGACGTAGATCGCGATGTCCTTGGGTCGGAGAAAGAAGAACTCGACGCCGTTGGCCGGATCGAGGACCGTCAGGTCCTTCGAGTCGCTTCGGCGCCGGTAGCCGGCTTCACTGAGAATCTCGGCGGCGGACTCGGACAGGGCGCCCTTGTTGGGTACGGCTACGCGCAGCATGGAGTTTTCCTTCATCGGTGAGTTCGTGGGAGACGTGCGGGCAGTGCCTCACAGATGTCGGTAGACGTCCTCGAGCTCGATGCCCCTGCCCACCATCATCACCTGGACCCAGTACAGCAGCTGCGAGATCTCTTCGGCCAGCGCCTCGTCACTTTCGTGCTCGGCTGCGATCCACACTTCGCCTGCTTCTTCCAGAACCTTCTTCCCCTGAAAGTGAACTCCCGCGTCCAACGCTGCGACGGTGCCCGAGCCCTCGGGGCGAGTCTTCGAGCGTTCGGTGAGCTCGGCGAACAGGGAATCGAAAGTCTTCACGGCTAGATATTCTTTCACGTCGTCACTCGGGTACACGAATTCGGTCGAGATTAGGGAGTTCCGCCTGACCAGGCCCGGCGGACGTCCTCGGCAGTGAGCCCGACCAGACCGTCGCGAATCGTGTATCCCGGTGCGGCAGGCACCGCGATTTCGGACGGAACCACCAGCACCGGGCAGCCGGCAGTGTGCGCCGACAGCGAGCCGGTCGGTGAATCCTCGACCGCGAGGCAGGACGCGGCATCCAGTCCCAACAGTGCCGCACCGCGCAGATAGGGAGCCGGATGTGGTTTGCCGACCTCGACCTCGTCGCCGGTCACCGTGATGTCGAAGTACTCACGCCCCAGAGTGTCCAGAGCTCGCTCGACCAGCCCGCGCTCGGTGTTGGTGACGAGCCCGGTGGACAGACCCATCTCGCGGACAAGAGCGAGCGCATCCTTGGCACCTGGCCGCCAAGGAATGCCCTCGGCGAACAGGTCTCCGACACGGGTGGTGAGCCACTCGCGGCCCTCGTTCAGGTGCTCGTCGGTGACCTCGACCGATGCGTGTGCCAGGACCTTGCGCAGTGCGTCCCACATCGAATTTCCGAGGGTGCTCTCGCGCACCTCGGCGCTCAGTTCCGTTCCCAGCTTGCGGGAGTACTCACCGATAGCGACGTCCCAGATCTTCTCCGAGTCGAGCAGTGTGCCGTCCATGTCCCACAGGACACCGTGCAGGTGAGTTCTAGACATTGAAGTACTTGGCCTCCGGGTGATGAAGTACGAACGCATCGGTCGACTGTTCGGGGTGCAGCTGCAGTTCCTCGGAGAGCTTCACACCGATTCGCTCGGGTTCGAGAAGTGCGGCGAGTTTGATCCGGTCTTCCAGATCGGGGCACGCTCCGTAGCCGAACGAGTAACGGGCACCACGATATTCGAGTTTGAAGTACCCCTCGGCTTCGGTGGGGTCGTCAGCGGCAACCGATTTGCCGTCGGACAGTTTCAGTTCCTCGCGCACTCGGCGATGCCAGTATTCGGCCAACGCCTCGGTGAGCTGGACTCCGATTCCGTGGACCTCGAGGTAGTCGCGGTACGCATCGGCAGCGAACAGCTCGTTCGCGAAGTCGGCAATGGGTTGGCCCATCGTCACCAGGTTCATCGGCAGAACATCGACCTGGCCCAATTCCCGTGCAGCCGAACGGGACCGAACGAAGTCCGCGATGCACAGGAACCGGTCGCGGTGCTGACGCGGGAACGTGAATCGGAAGCGTTCGGGTGCATCGGGGTCGGGTTCGGTGAGCACCACGACGTCGTCGCCCTCGGAGACTGCCGGGAAATACCCGTACACCAGTGCCGCGTGCGCCAGAATGCCGTCGGTGCTCAGTCGATCCAGCCAGTACCGCAGGCGCGGTTTGCCTTCCGATTCCACCAGGTCCTCGTAGGTGGCACCTTCACCCTTGCGGGCACCTCGCAGGCCCCACTGCCCGAGGAACAGTGCGCGCTCGTCGAGCAGACCCGAGTAGTCGGCCAAGGACACGCCTCGGACGATGCGCGTGCCCCAGAACGGCGGGACCGGGATATCGATATCGGCAGCGACATCGGATCGTTCGGGCACGACGACCGGTGCCTCTGCAGCCTTGCGCTTCTCCGCGATGCGCTTGGATCGCTCGTGGCGTTCTTTGCGCTCGGCCGTCTTGGCCTTCGCGGCGAGTGCCTCGGGACTGTCCGGAGCCGGACCGCCGCCACGCTTGGTGGTCATGATGGTGTCCATCAAACGGAGGCCCTCGAAAGCGTCTCGCGCATAGTGCACGTCGCCTTCGTAGACGTCCTGCAGATCGTTCTCGACATACGACCGCGTCAGCGCGGCTCCGCCGAGCAGCACCGGGAATTGCTCGGCGACGCCCTTGGAGTTGAGTTCGATCAGGTTGTCCTTCATGACAACCGTGGACTTCACCAGCAGTCCGGACATGCCGATCACATCGGCACGCTTGTCGATCGCGGCTTCCAGAATGGTCGAAATCGGTTGCTTGATACCGAGATTGACGACCTCGTAGCCGTTGTTGCTCAGGATGATGTCGACGAGATTCTTGCCGATATCGTGTACGTCACCCTTGACGGTGCCGAGGACGATTCGGCCTTTACCGTCGTCGTCCGTCGCCTCCATGTGCGGTTCGAGGTACGCCACAGCGGCTTTCATGACCTCGGCCGAGGCCAGCACGAACGGCAGCTGCATCTGACCGGAGCCGAACAGCTCGCCGACGGTCTTCATCCCCGAGAGCAACGTCTCGTTGATGATCTCCAGCGGCGGCTTCTCGGTCATCGCTGCGTCGAGATCGGCGTCGAGGCCGTTGCGTTCACCGTCGACGATGCGCCGCTCGAGGCGCTCGAACAACGGCAGACGACCCAACTCCTCGGCGCGGGACTCACGGGCCGAGGCCGCCGAGACACCCTCGAAGAGCTGCATGAGCTTCTGCAGCGGGTCGTAGCCTTCACTGCGACGGTCGTACACCAGATCCAGAGCAGTCTCGCGCTGCTCGTCGGGAATCTTGTTCATCGGCAGGATCTTCGACGCGTGCACGATGGCGGTGTCGAGGCCGGCCTGTGTGCACTCGTGCAGGAACACCGAGTTCAGCACCTGTCGTGCAGCGGGATTGAGGCCGAACGAGATGTTCGACAACCCGAGGGTGGTGTGCACCTTCGGGTACTTCTCCTTGAGCTGCCGGATCGCCTCGATGGTCTCGATGCCGTCGCGGCGCACCTCTTCCTGGCCCGTCGAAATCGGGAAGGTCAGGGTGTCGACGATGATGTCCTCGTGGCGCAGGCCCCAGTTCTCGGTGATGTCGGTGATCAACCGATCTGCGACACGCACCTTCCACTCGGCCGTACGGGCCTGTCCCTCTTCGTCGATGGTCAGAGCAACGACAGCGGCACCGTGCTCCTTGACCAGACGCATGATCTTCTGGAACCGCGAGTCGGGCCCGTCACCGTCCTCGTAGTTGACCGAGTTGACCGCGCTGCGGCCACCGAGGTGCTCCAAACCTGCTTCGAGAACGGCAGGTTCGGTGGAGTCGAGCATGATCGGCAGAGTCGACGCCGTCGCCAGGCGGCTGGCCAACGCGGCCATGTCGGCGGCACCGTCGCGGCCGACGTAGTCGACGTTGAGGTCGAGCATGTGCGCGCCGTCGCGCGTCTGATCCTTGGCGATGTCGAGGCACTTCTCGTAGTCCTCGGCGAGCATCGCGTCGCGAAATGCCTTGGACCCGTTGGAGTTGGTGCGCTCACCGATCATCAGGATGCTGGCATCCTGCTCGAAGGGAACGGCGGTGTAGAGCGAGGACACGCCCGGCTCCGGCGCGGGTTTGCGCTCGAGCTTCGTGGCTCCGTGCACCATGTCGGCAACCTGACGGATGTGCTCGGGAGTGGTGCCGCAGCAACCGCCGACCAGGGCCAACCCGTACTCGCTGACGAATCCGCTGAGGGCCTCGGCAAGCTCCGGGGCGGTCAGCGGGTACTCGGCACCTTTCGCGCCCAGCGTCGGTAGACCGGCGTTGGGCATGACCGACACAGGCAACCGCGAATGCTTGGACAGGTGACGCAGGTGCTCGCTCATCTCGGCGGGACCGGTCGCGCAGTTGAGCCCGATCATGTCGATACCGAGCGGTTCGAGTGCGGTGAGCGCAGCACCGATCTCGCTGCCCACGAGCATCGCACCTGTCGTCTCCACCGTCACGTGGGTGATGATCGGGATGCGGACGCCGAGCCTGTCCATCGCGTGCTGGCTGCCGATGATTGCGGCCTTCACCTGAAGCAAGTCCTGGCAGGTCTCCACCAGGATGGCGTCGGCACCGCCGTCGATCATGCCCAGAGCGGCTTCCGTGTACGCGTCGCGCAGCCGGGCGAACGGGGCGTGGCCGAGCGTCGGCAGCTTGGTGCCCGGCCCCATGGAGCCGAGCACGAAACGGTCCATCCCATCACGGCCCGGGCCCATCTCGTCGGCGGTCTCACGTGCCAGCCGGGTGCCCTTCTCCGCGAGCTCGCGGATGCGGTCCTCGATGTCGTAGTCGGCCAGGTTGGGCAGGTTGCAGCCGAACGTGTTGGTTTCGACAGCGTCCGCGCCTGCGGCGAAGTACTCGCGGTGGATCTCCCGCAGGACATCAGGACGGGTGGCATTGAGGATCTCGTTGCACCCCTCGAGGCCGAGGAAGTCGTCGAGAGTCAGATCGGCGTCCTGGAGCATCGTGCCCATCGCGCCGTCGCCGATGACAACGCGACGTGAAATCGCATCGAGCAGACTGGGCTTGTGTTGATCGGGCATCACTACAGAGTAGTGGGCACCGGAGTTAACTCGGGTCGTAGGCTGTCGTGGTGAGTCCCCGAAACCTCGATGTCCAGTTCCCGACCGACGACGGTAGCCAAGATCCGGACATTTCAGGTGCCGGCTCGGATGCGCCTCTCGATGCCGCGTTGATCGAGGCCGTCCACGACGCTGTGGCCAATGCCACCGACCATCCCGAACCCGATTTCGACGACGACGAAGACATCCCGGAATTGCGCTCTCCCATTCTGGTGGCGGCCTTCGAGGGGTGGAACGACGCAGGTGACGCTGCGAGCGGTGCCGTCGAACATCTGGAGCTGATCTGGGACGCCAGTCCCCTCGCCGAGTTGGACTCCGAGGACTACTACGACTATCAGGTCAATCGACCGACCGTCCGTCAGGTCGACGGCGTGACCCGCGAGATCGAGTGGCCGTCCACGCGACTGTCGGTGTGCTCCCCTCCGGGTAGCGAGCGCGATGTGGTGCTGTTGCGCGGCATCGAGCCGAACATGCGCTGGCGCAGCTTCTGCGACGACCTCCTCGAATTCGTCGACCAGCTCGGCGTCGAGACCGTCGTGATTCTCGGAGCGCTGCTGGCGGACACCCCGCACACCAGGCCCGTCCCGGTCACCGGAACCGCCTACAGCACCGAGGCGGCCGAACAGTTCAACTTGGAACAGACCCGCTACGAAGGTCCGACCGGTATCACCGGCGTTCTGCAGGACGAATGCGTCAAGGCCGGGGTGCCGGCGGTCTCGTTCTGGGCTGCGGTGCCCCACTACGTCTCGCAGCCTCCCAACCCGAAGGCCACCGTCGCGCTGTTGCAGCGGGTCGAGGACGTGCTCGACATCGAGGTCCCGCTCGGCGAACTACCCACCCAGGCCGAGGAATGGGAGGAGGCGGTGACCGAGATGACGAAGGAAGACGAGGAGATCAGCGAGTACGTCCGCAGCCTCGAGGAGCGCGGCGACGCTGAGGTGGACATGTCCGATGCGATCGCGAAGATAGACGGCGACGCCATCGCCGCAGAGTTCGAGAAATATCTCCGGCGACGTGGCCCGGGCAATTTCGGGCTCTGAGCGGTGCGCACAGGGCAGACCCGGAGCCGGTGAGGTCTTTCTGATCCCGACGTAACGTCACCGCAGCGGTCACGTCACTCCGACACCGGAACCTCGTGGTCATGGCCAGCACACCGCGATTTCTGCAAGGCGTCTTCTCCTTCACCGGCAACGGTTTGGACAAGCCCGAGTTGATCGACCCCAGCCTGAGCTTCGTCGTGCCCGAGGGTGTGACGGCCCAACCGCTGTACTTTCGCGGGGGAAATTCGAGCGACGAGCTGGTGGTCGTGACCTTGCTGCGCGACGGAAGCCCGATGCGCATCTTCCCGATGGGCGCCAAGAGTGGAGTCAACATTCCGCTCCGGGTGGTCGAGGACGTCGACCCGGACACGGTCCTCGAGCTGGTTGTCGCGGCCCCTGCCGGAACCAGCGGAGAGGTCGTCGTCGATTTCGGTCTGGTGCTCGTCTGATGACTGCCGGAAAACAGCGACTGTTGGTGATCGGCAACGGAATGGCCGGTGCCCGAACAGTCGAGGAGATCATCAAACGCAACGGCAGATCGCAGTTCGAGATCACGATGATCGGCGACGAGCCGTACGGCAACTACAACCGAATCATGCTCTCGCACGTGCTGTCCGGTGAGACCACCGTCGACGACGAGGATCTCGTTCTCAATCCCATGAGTTGGTACAGCGAGAACGGCGTGACGCTGTATGTGGGCGATCGGGCCGTGTCGTTGGATCGATTCTCCAAGACGGTTGTGTGCGAGAGCGGTCGGTCCGTCGACTACGACGTGTTGATCGTGGCCACCGGAAGCAATACGTTCTTTCCGAACATGGACGGTCTGCGCGAGTCCGACGGAAGGCTGGCGCGTGGTGTGTTCGGCTTTCGCACCATCGCCGATACCAACGGCATGCTGCAGATGGCCGAGTCACGCGAGGATATACGCGCCGTCGTCATCGGCGGCGGACTCCTGGGACTGGAAGCCGCATACGGTCTACGCACGCAGGGCCTAGACGTGAATGTGGTGCACTCCCCCGGTCACCTGATGAATCAACAGCTCGACGAGCGTGGCGGACGCGTGCTGCGCAACAAGATCGAGTCGCTCGGTGTCGGGGTGCACACCTCGAAGCGGACGACCTCGGTGTTGCGTTCCGAGGACGGTGTCGTCACCGGAGTCGGGTTCAACGACGGCACCTCGCTGGCCGCGGACATGGTCGTCGTCACCGCGGGTATCAGGCCGAGCGTGGACTTCGCCCGCGCCGGCGGACTGGTGATCGAACGCGGGATCGTCGTCGACGACCAATTGCGTTGCGAGGACGAGGGTTCCATCTATGCCGTCGGCGAATGCTGCCAGCACCGCGGCGAGGTCTACGGACTCGTCGCGCCGCTGTGGGAGCAGGCCGTCGTCCTGGCCGATGTGCTTACCGGAGCCGATCCCGCTGCGGCATACCATGGTTCGCGGCTGACGACCAAGCTCAAAGTGGCCGGTGTCGACGTCGCCTCGATGGGGATCACGGCACCCGAACGCGACGACGACGAGTTCGTCCAGTTCTACGAGCCGCGCAGTGGTACGTACAAGTCGGTGATCGTGCGGAACAACAAACTGATCGGTGCCACCCTGCTGGGCGACATCTCCAAGGCAAACTTTCTGACTCAGGCATTCGACGAGAAAGTGCCGTTGCCCGACGAGCGCATCAGCATGCTCTTCGACATGGGGACACCCTCTGCGGCGACAGGAGCCGCCGAGCTGGCCGACGACGTCCAGGTGTGCAACTGCAACGGCGTCACCAAGGGTGCCATCGTGGCCTGCGTGCACGCGGGTGCCAAGAACCTGAGCGACGTCACCGCGAAGACTCGGGCGGGCAAAGGGTGCGGATCGTGCAAGGGCCTGGTCAAGGACATCATCGCGTGCGCATCAGGCGGTGCCCTCGAGGCCGATCCCACAGCGGACCGGTACGTCCCCTGCATCCCCATGACGAAGCCGGAACTGATCGACGCCATTCGAGCGCAGGATCTTCGGGCGGTGTCTGCGGTGTTCGCGGCGCTGGCGACCGGCGGATCCGAGGATGCCGCCGCCAAGATGCCGTTGGCATCGTTGCTGCGGACGGTGTGGGGCCCCGACTGGGTGGACGAGCGCGGCGCACTGTTCATCAACGACCGCGTCCACGCCAACATCCAGCGCGACGGCACGTTCTCGGTGGTGCCGCAGATGAAGGGTGGTGTCACCACCCCGGATCAGTTGCGCAAGATCGCCGACGTCGCGGACAAGTACCACGTTCCGCTGGTCAAGGTCACCGGCGGACAGCGGATCGACCTGCTCGGCATCAAGAAGGAGGATCTGCCGAAGGTGTGGGGCGATCTGGACATGCCTTCCGGCTTCGCCTACGGCAAGAGCATGCGCACGGTGAAGACCTGTGTCGGCAGCGACTTCTGTCGCTTCGGTCTCGGCGACTCGACGGCACTGGGCATCGCCCTCGAGGAGCGATTCCAGGGCTTGGAGACTCCGGCGAAGTTGAAGCTCGCGGTGGCCGGCTGCCCGCGCAACTGCTCCGAAGCACTGTGCAAGGACTTCGGCGTGGTGTCGGTCGGCGAAGGCAAGTGGGAGATCTACGTCGGCGGTGCCGCTGGCGCGCACATCCGCAAGGGCGATCTACTGGCCACCGTGACGGGGGCCGAGGAGGTTCTGACCGTGGCAGGCAGGTTCATTCAGCATTACCGCGAGAACGCCCAGTGGCTCGAGCGAACGTACGCGTGGGTTCCGCGCATCGGCCTGGAGGAACTGAAGAGCGTGCTGATCGACGACCGCGACGGCATCGTCACGGGACTCGACGAGCGAATGCAGGCATCGGTGGACGGCTACATCGACCCCTGGCAGGATCGCGCGGCACCGAAGTCGCCCGCCCAGTTCACCCCGTCGCTGCCCCTGCTTCCACTGCCACAGGTTCCGGTCCGATGAGCGTGCCGGTGGGTGCACTGGAAGACCTGACGCCCGGTGAGGGACGGGCTTACGTGGTGGACGGCAAGCAGGTCGCTGTCTTCCGGCTCAGCGACGGATCGGTGCGGGCGATGGATGCCGTCTGCCCGCACAAGGGCGGGCCACTGGCCGACGGTCAGATCGACGGATCCATCGTCGTGTGCCCGCTGCATCAGTACACCTTCTCGCTCGACGACGGCACCTGCCCCAGCGGCATCGACTCGGTGCGCACCTACCCCGCCGCAGTGGTGGACGGAAAAGTCACCGTGGAGCTGTAACGGCACGGTCGAACGACTGGCACTCCTACCCCAAGGGTCGTTCCGCAGGCTCCACTCCTACCACCAGGGTCATTCCGCAGGCTCCACTCCTACCACCAGGGTCATCCCGCAGGCTCCACTCCTACCCCCTACCCTGTTCCAGTGAGCGAATCAGGTGAGGACGCGCGGCGGGGAGCCGTGAACGCGTTCGTGGAGGAGGACCGTCTCGGGCTCTTCTCGTTCGCCGTTGCCGAGAAGCGATCCGAGTACCTGGCTGTTCTGCGAGCATTCGACACCGCACGAGCCAACTACGTCGTCCTGCTGCACTCCGGAGACGTAGCCGACCTCATCGCACGGAGCTCGGGGCACCGCGACACACCGACCACCCTCGACATCGCACCTCTGCTCGATCAGCTCCACGCCTGGGGCCTGCTCGAACGCAGCTACGACGGGACTCGCGCCGCAACCCTCGCCGAGTACCGCAATCGGCACTTCGTCTACCAATTCGGTCAAGCCGGCTACAAGGCCTATCGTGCAGTCGAGGACGTGCTCGGGGCCCGCCTGGACGACGCTGCGCTGTCGCGGCTGGTGCTGCCCGAGCTATTGGCCGACATGCACGAATTGGCCGAGGCGAACCGTCAGGCCGACGGCGATCGCATCTACCGCAAGCTCAGCCGACTCGATTCGACGCTGTCGGAGATGGCGACCCGCGCCGCCCACTTCTATCTGGTACTCGGTGACCTGGTGCGCACCACCGAAATCACACCGGAGTCGTTTCTGGTCCACAAGGACGCTCTGCTGACGCACATGCGTGAATTCAGCTCGGATCTGACGCGCTACGCCCCAAAATTGGCCGAAGCGATTGCGCTGGTCGAGAGCACCGGCATCGAAGCACTCGTCGAGCGAGCCGCGATCAGCGACGAACGAGTGTTTCTCACCGTCGCCGAACGCCGCGCCGACTGGACCGATCGCTGGGCCGGTCTCTCGCACTGGTTCGTCTCGGCCGAGTCCGAGCTCAGCGAGTCCGAGCGACTCCGCGAGGGCACGATGAGCGCGATCGCTGCCGTGCTGTCACTGCTGCGCCGTGTCACCGAGACCCGTAAGGGCGGAGTCAGCCGCGAGAGCCAACTGCGCCATCTGGCCGGTTGGTTCGCTGCCGCCCCCACCGAGGACAGCGCGCACGCCCTGTTCCATGCCGTGTTCGGCCTGGGCAAACCACGGCATCTGTCGATGGTGCATCCCGACGCCGACATCATCCCCACGTCCCGATCGTGGTGGGAGGCACCGCCGGTCGAGATCTCGCGCACCCTGGCCGAGACCGGGCGCACCCCCACCCCCGGCGTTCCGGGACGGGTACAACGCAACGACGGCAGCATCAGACGGCTTCGGGAGCAGCAACTCGAGTCACAGCGATCACGCAGCTCCGCAGCACAGTCGCTTGCATCCGCCGGAATCCACGACCGAATTCTCGACGAGCAGGAAACCGAGGTGCTGTTGAGCCTGCTGAATGCTGCGTTGACCGCGCGGGTACGCGTGAGTGGCCGCACCTCCGATTCGTCCGGATCGGACAGCGGCGTCCGCCTGACGCTGAGCGACAGCGACCGTTCGACGATCGTGCGAACCAGCAGAGGCCGATTGCATCTCGACCGCCTCGCGCTCGAGGTCAGCGAGGTGGCACGCCGATGAGAGCTCGCGAGATCTCGACCCTCGCACTGGATTCCTACCAGCGGGCCGCCCGGGTCGCGCTGTCGAATCACCTGGTGACCACGACGTACCCCGATCGGATCGCACTGCCATTGCTGCGCAGATGGGCCACCGAGTTGCGTGAGGACCTGCTCGAGCTGTTCGGATATCGACTCGAGGTCACCGAGACCACCGCACGACTGTTCCCGGTGATCGACGGACTCGACGACAGCCAACCCGCGCGAACGTCCACCGACCGGATCTTCGATCGCCGCCGATACGCGTACCTGGCGCTGGCACTGGCCGCCCTCGGCAGGGCCGGGAATCAGATCACCCTGTCCGAACTCGCGGATCACGTTGCGGCAGAAGCGAGTCAGGTCGACGGCGTCGAGCTGACAACCGACCGAGCAAGTGACCGAGACGCATTCGTCGACGCGATCGGCTGGCTCGCGACACGCGGTGCCATTGCGTTGGCCGACGGTGACGCGACCGGCTGGGCGAACAACCCGTCCGCAGGCGAGGCGCTCTACGACATCGACCGACCCGTCGTCGTCGCCCTGTTCAGGCCGCCTCGCGCCGTGCAGCATCTGCGATCGATTCGCGGTATGTTGGCCGACTCGGACGCCCCGATCGATCCCGAGGATTCCGATCCGGGACACGGCGATTCCGGACGGGAGGCGGACCCGAAGGAAACGCTGCGTGCGGTACGCCGCGCGTTGGTGGAGAAACCCGTCGTCTATCTCGACGATCTCGACCAAGACGGCCGCACTGCACTGAGCGCGACCCGCACCGTTGCCGACGTCGAGTTGCTGACCGGCCTCGTTGCCGAACGCCGGGCGGAGGGCGTGGCTCTCATCGACACATCGGGAAGACTCTCGGACTACCGCTTCCCCAGCACCGGAACTATTGCTCAGGTCGCATTGCTGATTGCGGGCGAAATTTCGGACCGGGTGATCGATCCGGATGCACCCGCGCTGTCGACTTTTCCGCTTCCCTCGGGCGATGCACTGATCGAGCAGTTGGACAGCGCCATTCCCGACGGCGGAGTGTTCGGCGATCTCGCCGAGTTCGGATTCGGTTCCGATCCAACAGCTTTGGGCGATGCAGAAGACAGCAAGCGTTATCCGCTGATCGAGGACAGTTGGTTGGTGTCGGTGGTCGACGATCTGGTCGAACGCTTCGGTCGTACGTTCGCCGCTCAGTGGCAGACCGACCGGAACGGTCTGCGGCTACGATCGATCGCGCTGCTGCATCGACTTCGACTGATACACAGCGTGTCCGGCGGCGTGCTGGTGCTGCCGGTGATCGCGCGATATCGAGACGTGATGGTGAGCGTGCGCGACCGAGACCCGCAAGAGTCATTGTTCGGCACCGCACCAGCCCCCACCACCGATCCATCCGAAGTAGAGGTTTGAGTAGATGACCGCACACTCGACACGCTTTCGGCCGACGCGAGCAGGGATCGTCAACCTGTGGGACTACCGCGATCAGGAGTTCTCGTTCGCAGACGGTCGCCTGGTATTGCGTGGCCCCAACGGATCCGGCAAGACCAAAGCGCTCGAAGTGCTGTTCCCGTTCGTACTGGACGGCCGCATCGAACCGCGCCGGCTCAATCCGTTTGCCGGAGAAGAACGGACGATGAAATCGAACCTGCTCTACCGAGGGCAGGAGAGCGCACACTCGTACGTGTGGATGGAATTCGGGCGCGGATCGCGCGAGGATCCCGAATCGGTGACAGTCGGCATCGGCATGCGCGCCAGCCGACACAACGACAAGGTGACCCGTTGGTACTTCGTCGCCGACGGCCGAGTGGGCGTGGACTTCTCGCTGTTCGGTTCCGACGACCGGCCGTTGACGAAGAAGCAACTCGGTGAGGAGCTGGGCACCGACGCCCTGACCGATCGCCCGGTCGACTATCGGGCCGCGATCGACGCCCGCATGTTCGGTCTCGGTGCCCAGCGTTACGACCAGCTCATCAATCTGATTCTGACACTTCGCCGTCCGCAGTTGGCGAAGAATCTGGACCCCAAGGGTCTGTCGCAGGCCTTGACCGACGGCCTGCGTCCATTGGACGAGCAGTTGGTACTCGAAGCTGCACGCTCGTTCTCCGACATGGAAGAAGTGGGCCGGGCGCTCGAAGGTTTGGCGCAGGCCGATCATGCCGCCAAGAACTTCGTCTCCGTGTACTCCAAATATCTTCGAGTACAGACGCGCTCGGACGTCGAGCAGGTCTCGCGCCGGCTCGAAGCAATGACCCATGCGACCACCGCACACTTCGCCGCGGCTGCTTTGAAGGACCGGCGCCTGTTGGAACGGGCGGCAGCGGAAACTCGATTCGACGAGGCCGAACGCGCTTTGGATCAGGCCGTCGCAGACCGCGAAACACTGCAGCGCTCGAGCGCCTACGAGGGCAAACAGCAACTGGACGATCTGGCCGAATCCGCTGCGAAGCTGGAGATCTCGACGGCCCAGCAGGCCGACCGCGCACGCAAGGCGCACGCCGAACTGGAACAGCGCACCAGCGAGGCGGCTCGGGCCGATTCCGCACTCCGGGACTCCGTTGCCGGGGTGACCCGTGCCGAAGAGGAGTTGCAGACGGCGGCCGAGGACGCGGGTATCGTCTGGACACCGCTGCCCGGAACAGCGCGAAGCGATCAGATCAGCACCGCTCTGCGCGGCCATGCCGAGGAACGCGACGGCGACGTGCGGGCGGTGCGAGAGGCGCTGGGAACCGTCGACAAGGCGGCGACGGAACGCGCTCGCGCGGAGAAGGCCGCTTCGAAGGCTCGCGAGATGCTCGAGGCGGCGTCGGCGGCGGTCACCGAAGCCGAGGCCACCGTCGACCTGGAGAAGGCGCAGTTCGCTTCGGGACTGCGGGCGTGGTGGTCGACCAATTCGACCCTGTATTCCTCCGCAGGCATCACCGCGACGGCATTCGAGGCCCTCGACGCGGCGTTGGCAGAGATCGGCGACGACGACGCCCCGAGTCTGGAATCGGTTCTTGCCGAGCAGACCGCCGACGGTATCGACTCGATCCGCGCTCGACAGGCGCAGGCTCGTGTGGACGTGAGCACGCGTACGACCGAATTGACCGTGCTGCGTGACGAATTGACGCTGGTGCAGGCCGAACACGATGATGCGCCACCGCCGTTCGCCGCACGAACGGGATCTCGCGCCGAACTCTCGGGTGCACCACTGTGGCAGCTCGTTCGGTTTGCCGACACCGTCTCCCCCACCGACGCGGCGGGGATCGAATCCGCGCTGCAGGCGGCCAATCTGCTCGACGGCTGGATTCATCCGACCGCGGACTTCCCCGGCGACTCGAACTCGGAGCAGTATCTGTCGCCGCTGCCGGAGGCCTCGAGGCCGACCGAGACCACGTTGGCGTCCGTCCTCGAGCCTGAGCCCGGTACTGCCGTATCCGAATCGCGGATCCTCGACGTACTGAGTTCGGTTGCACTGCAGCAGGATCAAGGCGTTTCTCCGGGTAGTGCCGTCTCGATAGGTATCGACGGTCGGTACTGGCAGGGGGTGCAGCAGGGCCGCCACACCAAGACCGATGCCGAGTACATCGGTGCGACGGCCCGGGCGCGTCGGCGAGAGCAACGCATCGCCGAGCTCGGCGCAGCGATCGACACCGCGACCGCCGCACTCGAGACCGCGACGGCCGACGAGCGATCTGCCCGCGAATTGGTTCAGGCTCTGGGAGCAGCCGCCAAGCAACTCCCCCGGGTCTCGGCCATCGTGAAGGCGCAACGTGCGGTCACCGCCGCTGCGGGGGCGCTGCGCACCTCCAAGGAGGGTTCTGCCGCGGCCGACCGCGAATTCGACCAGGCGATCGCAGACCTGTCCGCGAAGGAGAAGCAGCTGCGCACCGTCGCTGTGGCGCACCGCACCCCGCACCTCGGTCGCGACATCGATGCCCTCGCCGCGGCGATTCGGCATTTCGAGCATCAGGGCTCGGTGGTGATCCGCAAGCGCGGCGAGCACACACGCGAAACAGAACGCGCCCGCGAAGCAACCAACCGACTCGAAGAGGCAACCGGGTTGGCCGAGGAACTCGCCGAGGAAGCCGCGATAGCCGACGAGAACTACCGGCAGCAGGTCCAACGCCTCGAGCTCCTGAGCGAAAAGCTCGGTGCCACCGCCGAACAGATCGACACCGATCTGGAGAACGCGCGCGAACGCATCGAGAAATGCCGCGCCGAGCAGCGGGCCGCGCGTAAAGCGGACAAGGAAGCCGGCGAAGCGATCGGCAAGGCCGAGGGCGGCTGCAACACAGCGCTGGAAGGCCTGCGCGGTGCCGTCACCGAAACTCTGGGCGACGCAGTGCGGCTCGCGCCGTATGCCCGTAAGGACCTACTCGGCATTCTCGGCATTCACGAGACCTACGCCTGGCCGGCCAGCGAGTCGGCGTGGCTGAGCGTCGAACAGATCCTGTATCGAGTCCAACAGGCCGACGGTCCCGACGACGAGGTTCCGGTGCTTCCGCCGGTGGTGCGTGCGTTGCACTCGGCACTCGATGCGGCGACGGCGTCGGTGAAAGTCAGTGACTCGAGTCGGAAGTCGACCCGGACGGCGCTGACGAGTGCGCTGCAGGAGTTCGACTCGCAACTGGCGGCATCGGGTCAGGACTACCGCCTGCAGTGGGATGCGCCGGACGGCTTGACGGTGGTGCGTGTGCAGGACGAGCAGGGCTACTCGTCGGTCGGAGACTTCGCCGACCGAATCGGTGCGGCGAGAGCCGATCAGGAGTTGCTGCTGACCGAGCAGGAGCGCCGGATTCTCGAAGATGCACTGCTGACCGGCCTGGCGCAGCAGATTCACGAGCGCACCGTCGACGCACGTGAACTGATCGCGCAGATGTCCGCCGAGATGAAGCAGCGCCGCATGTCCTCGGGCAACACGATCGGTGTGCACTGGGTTCTCGCAGACAACCTCGACGACGGTGCCCGGGCGGTGTCCAAGCTGCTCGATCGCGACGCCTCGGCGCTGAACCAGGACGATCTGGCTGCGATGCGGGCCCATTTCGCGTCGGAGATCAGGATCGCTCGCGCGGCGCATCCGGAGAGGTCGTACCCCGAGATCCTCTCCACGACACTGGACTATCGCCGCTGGCGCGTGTTCGCCTTCACGCTCATCAGCGGTGACGGCAACGAGGATCGGCTCACCGTCGCACGCCACAGTGCGCTCTCGGGTGGTGAGCAATCGGTGTCGCTGCATCTGCCACTGTTCGCTGCGGCGCACGTGATGCTGTCCTCTGCCGATCCGCACTCGCCTCGACTGCTGGCGCTGGACGAGGCATTCGCCGGTGTCGACGACAACGGCCGCAGCGAATTGCTCGGCCTGAGTGTGCAATTCGATCTCGATCTGTTCATGACCGGATACGACCTGTGGATCACCTACGGGGACGTCCCCGGTTGTGCTCACTACGATCTGGCGCACTCGACGGCCGAGAACACCGTCAGCGCAGCACTTCTGGTGTGGGAGAACGGCGAACTGTTCGCCGAACACGACGGTACCGATCTCGCCGCAGCACTCGGGTCACCGCTGACCCGCAGGGTACCGACCCGAACCGAAGGTGGGTTGGAGTTTGTCCGATAACAGCGAATGGCGGGGCAGCGTCGAATTGGCTGCGCTGCTGGAGGCTGCGCGAAAGAAGTTGGAGTCCAACTGGCTTCGCGTCGGGGGCAACATCACCGTCGATCTGAGCGACGCACCGGAGCTGTGGCGTCTGTGCAGTGCGATCTCTCGATCCAACTCCAGTCTGCATTCTCGGGCGCGCAGCACCAGGCTCGACCTGGAGCGGTTCGACGCGTGGCTGAGCCATCCTCTCAACGGCGGTCTCGGACTGATCGACACCCTCACTCGGCAGGCACCGCTGCAGGACAAGAAGCGCATCGCAGCGGACAAGGCACAGGTGCGAGCCGATGCACTCGATCGGGCCCGGGAGACCCTCGGAGGCGGAACCGATCGCGAGTGGATCGACCACTGGATCGCCTCGCTGCTCAATCAGGACGGCACCCTCGGCGGCCGCGTCGCGGTAGATGCGCTCGGGGTGGCCACGCAGGTCCTCGCGCTGCTTCCGGTGGACGGGATGTCGCTGACCGAGCTCGCCGAATTGGCCTGCAGTGATACCAAGGCACTCTCGGCCGGTGGTGCGCCGAAACTCGTCCTCGACGCATTGTCGTTGCGCGAGAACGTGCCTCGCCCCGCGGATCCGGTAGGAATCCGGGCACTGTGGGAGACCGCCGGGGTATCGGTCGACGCAGTGTCCAGCCGGGTACTGTTGCTCGGCTACCGCGTCGACCAGACCCATACGGTGGCACGTTGGCTGAACGAGGCTGCCGACGAGGGTGTGCCCTTTCCCCTCACCGTCGACATGCTCTCGCGTGGCCCACTCACCAACACCTCGTCCACAGTGTTCGTCTGCGAGAACGTGGCCGTACTCGCCGCTGCAGCCCGGACTCTCGGCTCGAACTGCGCGAGCCTGATCTGTACCGACGGTCAGCCCTCTGCCGCTGTCCACAAACTTCTCGGCTTCCGCGCACCCGGCACCACCATCCGCTGGCGTGCCGATTTCGACTGGGCCGGAGTGCACATGGTGACTCGAGCCATCTCCCGATACGACGCGACACCGTGGCGCATGGACGTCGATTCGTACCGTCACGCGCTCGATGCACGAAATTCCGAGCCACTGAAAGGTCATCCGACGGGCAGTCCGTGGGATCCGGAACTGGCTGCCGCCCTGCGTGACTCGGGCAGAGCCGTCATGGAAGAACGATTGATCCCGGATCTGCTGACGGATCTGCGGACCGGGGACTCGACCTAACGGAGAGGAACCCCGAGCAAGGCGTCGACCGCGTCGGCGAAGGCACCGGGCGCGCCCGAATCGGAGCCACCGCGTTCGACCGCGAAGCTCGCCCACGCGTCGAGAGCGTCGAGTGCCTTGGGGGTGTCCAGATCGTCGGCCAGGTGTTGACGCAACCGGTTGATCACGTCGTCGGCCGACGCTGCGCTCTCGAGCGCCGCGGCTCGACGCCACAGTGCGAGCCGAACGTGGGCCCGTTCGAGGACCTCGTCGGACCAGGGCCGATCCTGGCGGTAGTGCCCGGCGAGCAGACCGAGTCGTACGGCCGCGGGGTCGACGTTCTCGGCTCGAAGCTTGGAGACGAACACCAGATTGCCGCGGCTCTTGGACATCTTCTCGCCGTCGAGCCCGATCATTCCCGTGTGCACGTAGTGGCGGGCGAAGCGGGGATCACCGGTAGCAGCCTCGGCGTGTGCGGCCGAGAATTCGTGGTGCGGGAAGATGAGATCGCTTCCACCGCCCTGGATATCGAACCCGGACCCGATCCGGTTGAGCGCGATCGCCGCGCACTCGATGTGCCAGCCGGGCCGACCTGGACCCCACGGCGACGGCCACGACGGCTCACCCGGTCGCACGGCGCGCCAGAGCAGCGCATCGAGAGAATCACGCTTGCCCGCCCGATCCGGATCACCGCCGCGTTCGGCGAAGAACCTGTCCATCGTGGCGCGGTCGTAGCCGGACTCGTAACCGAACTGCTCGGTTGCGTCGGCCCGGAAGTACACGTCGGGGTACTCGGCATCGTCGACGACGTAGGCGGCACCGGCCGCGATCAACTTCTCCACCAGTTCGACGACCTCGTCGACGGACTCGACGGCACCGATGTAGTCACGCGGTGCGATCACCCGCAGCGCCTCCATGTCGGCGCGGAAGAGTTCGATCTCACGTGCTCCCAGATCGCGCCAATCCTCACCGTCACGGTCTGCACGCTCGAACAGCGGATCGTCGACGTCGGTCACGTTCTGTACGTAGTGCACCTCAGTGCCCGCATCTCGCCACAGCCGGTTGATCAGGTCGAACGTGAGGTACGTCGCGGCGTGCCCGAGGTGGGTGGCGTCGTACGGGGTGATTCCGCAGACGTACATCCGCGCCGTCGAACCGGGGGTGACGGGGCGTACCTGGCGGTCGGCGGTGTCGAACAATCGAAGCGCTGGACCCTGTCCGGGAATTGTCGGGATCTCCGGGCTCGACCAAGAATGCATGCAGCCGAGCCTATCCGAGCCCGATCAGAAGGCGGGCCAGGGTATGGGTCTGCTCGAACGAGGCTCCGGCATGACCGGGCGGGCGATCAACTCCTGAGCCCGATCGAGAACCGCGACCGTTTCGGTCAGGGTGATCTTGTCGACCAATCGTGGTGCGACGACCGCGTCGAACGTCTCGACGAACCGCACCACGTCGGACATCAGTGCGTCGTCCACGGCCTGGCCTGCCCACCCCCACAACACCGTGCGCAACTTGTTCTCGGCGTGCAGGCAGATGCCGTGATCGACCCCGTACACGTAGCCGTCGAGACCTTCGAGTGCGTGGCCGCCCTTGCGATCGGCGTTGTTGAGGATCACGTCGAGAACCGCCATCCGCTGCAGCCGCGGATCGTCGGCGTGGATGAGCGCGATCTCCTCACCCTCGCCGTCGTACGCCTGGAGAACCGGGATCCACCCTGCGGGCACCAGATCGGGTCGGCAGATATCGACGAGGTCGACGCGTCCCTCCGCATGCTCCTCCGGTGTATCGATCCACTTCTGCACCATTCCGGGCCCGAACGGCCCGTCACGCAGAACCGTCGGCGGAATGACGCCCCAGCCGAGAGCCTCGGAGATCGCGTAGGACGCCACCTCCCGTCCGGCGAGTGTGCCGTCGGGAAAGTCCCACAGCGGCACTTCTCCCCGGATCGGCTTGTACACGCACCGCACGGCCGACTCGCCCTCGCCCGCCTCGCACACCAGCGTGGCGTTGCTGGCCGAGACCACTCGACCGACGATGGTGAGCTCGCCGGTCTCCATGATTTCGCGGCCCTCGAACGGGGGCAGTTCGACGGTCAAGACTCGTCGACCTCGGTCACCGGTCCGAACGTCGCACCGCGGCGGTAGCCGTTGGTTCTGATGCAGACGTGCCCCTCGGGGGCCAGCGGCTGTCCGCACAGCGGGCACGGTGCGCGGCCCGCAGCGATCACGCGTTCGGACCGAACCGCGAATTCGCGAGCCTGAACCGGGGTGAGGAACACTCGCACGGCATCTGGGCCCTCGTCGGTGTCGTCGAGAACGACCGATTCGTCCACCTCGACCTCACTGACCGCCAACAGCTCGACCACGACGGCATTGGCATCGGCGTCCCAGCCGAGACCCATCGTGCCCACACGGAACTCGGTGTCGATCGGAGTCAACAGCGGACTCGTGTCGACCGTATCGGCCTCCTCGGCCGGTACCTCCGCCCCGAAACGACGGTGTACCTCTTCGAGGAGAAGCCCCATCCGGTCGGCCAATACCTGAACCTGCTGCTTCTCCAGCGCGACCGACACCACGCGGGCGTCGTGCACCGCTTGCAGGAAGAACGTTCGGTCGCCCGGTTCACCAACGGTCCCGGCAACGAAACGATCAGGGGTGCGAAAAACGTGTATGGCGCGCGGCATTGCACCTCCTTAACGACTCGAACAGCTCCGCGAAGCGATTCGCGGAACTTTCATTATCGGCCACAGATCGACCACGGACGGTATTGCTTGCCCTCCAGCCTGCCACCGATCAGGGTGTCAGCGCCGAATCGGAGCTCTAGGTGCCCGCCCCACCACCGACGACCGCGTCCGAAGAGTCCGCGTTGCCCGCTTCCGGCGTGCTCGGCTCCTCGGCCTTCGGTACGAACACGCTCAGATCGGACCCGGTGTCGTTGGTCCGCAGAACGAAGGGTCGCGTCGAGGTGTAGCGAACGACACTGATCGATGCCGGATCGGCGACGATGCGCTGAAAAGAATCCAGGTGGGCACCCATCGCGTCCGACAGCACCGACTTGATCACGTCCCCGTGCGAGCACGCCACCCACAACACATCTCGACCGTGCTGGGCGGCCAGCCGCGCGTCGTGTTCGCGCACGGCCCGAACCGCACGTTGCTGAACTGTGGCCAGGCCTTCGCCCTCAGGAAACACCGCAGCCGACGGATGCTGCTGAACCACCTTCCACAGCGGCTCGGCAAGCAATTCCTTGATCGTTCGACCGGTCCACTGCCCGTAGTCGACCTCGACCAGCCGGTCCTCGACCAGCGGCGCGAGCCCGAGCTTGGCAGCCAGCGGCTCGACGGTCTGCTCGCACCGCAGCAGTGGCGAGCGGACGATCTCCGCGACGGGGAGCTCGCCGAGACGGTCGGCAACTGCCTGCGCCTGCTCGCGCCCGCGATCGTCGAGCTCGACGCCGGCGCTGCGACCTGCGAGAGTACCGGCGGTATTCGACGTCGAGCGGCCATGCCGAAGCAAGATGACTGTCATTGCATCGACCCTAATGAGGGTGGATCTACGTTGCGGACACGACCCCGCCGGCCAGCAGGCCGAGCACCACGACACCCAGCACGATGCGGTAGCCGACGAACCAGTACAGCGAGTGGTTCGCGACGAACTTCAGCAACCAGGCAATCGAGGCGTAGCCGAGGCCGAACGCGATGACCGTGGCCACCAGCAGCTGTGGTCCCGACGCAGCCAGGCCCGAGCCGACCGGCTCGAAGGCGTCGGGCAGCGAGAACAGACCGGAGGCCGTGACCGCAGGAATAGCGAGCAGGAACGAAAATCGTACGGCTGCCTCGCGTTCGAGCCCGAGGAACAGGCCGGCGCTGGTCGTTGCTCCCGAACGGGACACACCTGGGATCAGGGCCAGGCACTGCGCCAGACCCATGACGATGCCGTCGCGGGTGGTCAACTTCTCGATCGGACGTTCTTTTCGGCCGACCTTCTCGGCGATCGCGATGACGATGGCGAACGCGATCAACATGAACGCGATGAGGTACAGATTCCGGGCACCGGTTCGGATCTGATCCTTGAACAGCAGTCCGAGAACGCCGATGGGAATGGTGGCGATGATCACATACCAGCCCATGCGGTAATCGAGCCCGCGCTCGTCCTTCCTCGTCAGACCGACGAACCAGGCCTTGACGATTCTGACGATGTCGCGCCAGAAGAACAGCAGCACTGCAGCTTCGGTGCCGAGCTGGGTCACCGCGGTGAAAGAGGCCCCGGCATCCTCGTTCCAGAACACACCGGACACGATGCGCAGATGCCCGGACGAGGAGATCGGCAGGAATTCCGTCAGACCCTGCACCGCACCCAGGATGATCGCCTGCAACCACGTCATGTCGATCATGCGGCACCCCGCTCCGACATCGATCCCGATGGACTGTCCACTAGAGATGCGCGGCCGACGGCCTGCCCCCTGAATTCGCGATTCACGGGCACGACCGTACCCGGCGAGGCCGGTTCGTACCGAGCTGAGCGACGCGGCGCGGCACATTCACAGACAGCGGCCGGGCGCACTACTGTGCACTGGCGGCAGTGCAGTTCGACACCGACGATCACACGTAAAAGGACATTCGGCACATATGAAGCAGAGATCGGTCGGCACCAGCGGACTTCGAGTCTCGCGACTCGGCCTCGGCACCCTCGGCTGGGGCAGCGGAACCGACGGTGACGATGCCGCAGCACAGCTGTCGGCCTTCGCCGAGGCCGGCGGCACACTCGTCGATACGTCGCCGGCGTATGGGGACGGGCGCGCGCAGCGAGTACTCGCCGAGTTGCTCGACGACGTCGTCCCGCGGCACGAGCTGGTGATCAGCAGCGCAGCCGGACTGAACCCGCGCTACGGCAGATACGACGTCGATTGCTCGCGCCGCGGCCTACTCGGTCAGCTGGACGCGACACTGCGCGAACTCGGAACCGACTATCTCGATCTGTGGCAGGTGGCTGCCTGGGACCCGATGACTCCGGTCGAGGAGGTCGCAGCCACCCTCGACTATGCCGTCTCGAGTGGGCGGGTCCGCTATACCGGAGCCCGTGGGTACCTCGGCTGGCAGCTGGCGACGGCGGCGGGCGCAGCCGGTACCGGACGGATCGTGGCCACCCAGGCGGAATATTCGTTGCTGGCCCGCGGGGTCGAGGACGAGTTGATCCCTGCCGCAGACCACCACGGCATCGGTGTTCTCGCCGCGATTCCCCTCGCGGGCGGCGTGCTGACAGGCAAGTACCGCAACGGAATCCCCGCGGACTCCCGTGGTGCCGACGAAGTGCATGCGGAGTCCGTGCTGGCGTACCTCACCGATTCTGCTGTCAGCATCGTCGACGCCGCCGTCACCGCGGCCGACGGGCTGGCGACCTCTCCCCTGGTCGTCGCGCTCGCCTGGGCTCGGGACAGGCCTGGCGTGAGCAGCGCGATCGTGGGAGCGCGCGATCTGGCTCAGTTGATGGGCGCATTGATGGCCGAGGAACTCGAACTTCCGTCCGCCATCGCATCCGCCCTCGACGACGTCAGCGCCTGATTGCCCGTGACCGACGTGCGTTGCGCGTCAGAAGCCTTCCAGCACGGAGTTGACCCGATTGAAGAACGCCCGGACGGCCGTGGTGTCTCGCTGTGACGCATCGGACAACTGCTGTGCGTGTGCGACAGCATCACGCACCACGCCGATGATGCTGCGTTCGTCGGTCAGATCGACCTCGGTAACCGAATGTTCGGCAACCGCCTCGATCTCGGACCGATCCGGGACCGGAGACCGCACATCGGCCCGGTAGATCTTCACGTAGAGGGTGCTTCGGTGCACTCGAAACGCAAATGATCGGCCGTCGTCGGTGCGCCCGAAGCCGTTCGCGTGCGTTCCCGCGTTCACTTCCTCGACGACGAAGTGTGCTTCCTCGGATCCCACGTCCACTCCCATGTCGCGCACTCGATTCGGAGGATCACGCTACCGCTAGTCCCCATGCGACCGGGCGGCACCGGCCCGACACGGACGATTTCTTCGGTATCGGGCACGCTGGTACAGATGTGGCAGCGTAAGGGCTGCGTCGTACAGGTCAGCGTCACACAGGTCAGCGTCACCAAGAAAGTAGGTTCGGTCCCATGCGAACACCGTCGGCACGTTCGGTTCGAGTGGCAGTTGCGTCTGCGCTCGCCGTCGTCACAGTGTGGTCGGTGAGCGCATGCTCGAGCGACGACGAGAACACCGACGAGATCTCGGTCGAACCGCAACCACCGGCCCAGTCACCCGCGACTGCGGTGACGCCCGCTGGAATCGTCAGCCGGTTCGCGCCGGTGAACGCGCTCACGTTCGACCCCGTCACCCGCACATTGGTGGCGCTGACCGACGCATCGACCACCGTGAGCCTGGTCGGCGACAGCGAGTCCGCCGAGACGCGCGTGGTCGACCTGGGCTCCACCGGGGCAGGGCTCGTCGCAGGACGGGACTCGACCGTGCTCGTCCCCATGGACGGTTCGGTCGCGAGAATCGATGTGGCGGACGGTCAGCGCACCGATCTGACCGTCGATGCGGATGCACTGTCGGCCGCCGACCTGCCCGATGGTTCGACCGCGGTCGGCGACGACACCGGGATGGTCCGCGTACTCGACGCGAACGGACAGGTCACCAGCACGGTCTCCGGGGGTAGCGTCACCTCGGCCGACGCATTGGCCAGCACTCCCAAGGGTGTATCGGTACTCGATCGTCGGCAGACCTCGGTGACGGATCTGAATCTGGACGACGGCACCCTCGGAGTCGCCCTGCGGGCAGGCGAAGGTGCCGCCGAGATGACCAGCGACGAATTCGGGCGTCTGCTCGTCACCGATTCGACCGGGACCGAGTTGCTCGTCTTCACCTCGCACGATCTGCTGATGCGGCAGCGGTTTCCGGTCGGGTCGCAGCCCTGGGCCATCGCCTACGATCAACAGTCCGGCATCGCGTGGGTGACGCTGCCCGCCCTCAACGAGGTGGTCGGGTACACACTCGATACCGGAATTCCGGTCGAAGCAGATCGGTTCCCCACAGTGCGGCAGCCGGATTCGATTGCCGTCGACGCCGATACGGGCGACCTGTACGTGGGATCGGCCACCGGAGACGGGCTGCAACGGATCCCCGCTGCAGGCCGTTGAACGCCGGACAGCAGACCGAGGAGGCACGTGAGCACACACGAGAATTCGACACCGGGCCGAGCGAAGATGCCCGTCGGATGGGAAGTGTCTCCCTCCGACGACTGGGAGTACGTTCCGCTACGGCTGCCCCCGGACGTCACCCGGGTCACGGCGTCGATGCGATTGGCAATTCAGGCGGAGTTCGGCGGCTGGGAACTGTCGCGGGTTCGCCTCTACACCGACGGCAGCAGACGAGTGCTGCTCAAGCGCAAGAAGACTGCGCACCACATCCCGGAGCCCGGAATCTGAGCGCGCGACAGTACTGTTCCAGCGCAGGATGTTGGACCGAGCCGGATCGATCGGAAAGAAGACCGTGGGAGACCGTCTGTACCGCGCGCTGTTGCGCCTGATGTTCCTCGTGCCACCGGAACGGATTCACCACCTGGCGTTCGGTGTACTCCGCGCGGTGGCTGTCGTACCGCCGCTGCGCCATCTGGCCGGAAAGTTGTTCGTGGCCGACGACCCGCGCCTGCGCTCGACGGTGTTCGGCGTCGACTTCCCAGCTCCGCTGGGCCTTGCGGCCGGCTTCGACAAGAACGCCGACGGCATCGATTCCTGGGAACCCATCGGATTCGGGTTCGCCGAGATCGGCACCGTGACAGCTCAGGGCCAGCCCGGTAATCCGACCCCTCGACTGTTTCGGTTGCCCCTCGATCGGGCCATCGTCAACCGCATGGGTTTCAACAACCACGGCGCAGAACATGCCGCACAGCGTTTGCGCTCGAGACGCACCCGCATCCCGATCGGTGCGAACATCGGCAAGACGAAGATCGTCGAACCGGCCGGCGCGGCCGCGGACTACACCGCCAGCGCTCGTTTGCTGGGGCCGCTGGCGGATTTCGTCGTGGTCAACGTCAGCTCGCCCAACACCCCGGGGCTCCGCGACCTGCAGGCCGTCGAATCACTGCGCCCGATTCTCGAAGCGGTGCAGTCGGTGGTGACCGTGCCGGTGCTGGTCAAGATTGCCCCCGACCTCTCCGACGAGGACATCGATGCCGTGGCCGACCTCGCCGTCGAACTCGGTCTCGACGGCATCGTGGCCACCAATACGACGATCTCGCGTGCGGACCTGCGCAGCGATGCAGAGCTGGTTGCCGGAATGGGAGCCGGAGGCCTGTCCGGCGCACCGCTGGCAGAGCGGTCACTCGAGGTGCTGCGTCGTCTCTACCGCCGAGTGGGTACGCAGCTGACGTTGATCTCGGTCGGGGGAATCGAGACCGAGGCGCAGGCCTGGGAGCGCATCACCGCAGGCGCTTCGTTGGTGCAGGGCTATACGGGGTTCATCTACGGCGGTCCGCTGTGGATCAAGGGCATTCACCGGGGACTGTCGGCACGACTGGAGCAGAACGGGTTCGCCACCATCGCGGACGCGGTGGGTTCGGCCAACAGGCCCTGATCCTGTCGTGCGCGTTTTGCGTAGCTGGAGCTACGCAAAACGCGCACGACAGGGCCGAGGTCAGGCCTCGTAGGTTCCGGTGATGACCGCACGACCGATGGCGTGTGAGAACAGATTGAAGCCGAGGTAGGCCGGGGTGGCCGTCTCGTCCACTTCGAGCCGCTCGACGTCCACCGCATGGACGGCGATGAAGTACCGGTGCGGTCCATGACCGGCCGGCGGAGCCGCTCCGATGTAGCGGAACAGGCCTGCGTCGTTCTTCAGCGTCACTGCGGTGCTGGGCACCCCGGTGCCGCCGTCGTCGCCTGCGCCCGACACCAGTGACGTCGTCTCGACGGGGATGTTCGCCACGGCCCAGTGCCAGAATCCCGACGCAGTGGGCGCATCGGGGTCGTAGACGGTGACCGCGAAGCTCTTGGTGCCCTCGGGAAAGCCGGACCAGGACAGCTGCGGAGAGTTGTCGTGCCCACCGGCTCCCATGATTCCGCTGACCTGCTGAGCGGCCAACGCCTGGCCGTCCTCGACGTCCTCGGACGTCAACTCGAAGGACGGTAGGTCCGGAAGCGAGTCGTATGGGTTGTACGCCACGATGGTTCCTTTCGTGTCAGCTGTGCATCAAGAAGTGTTCCAGTACCTGTGTACCGAACTCCAACGACTCCACGGGTACTCGTTCGTCGATCCCGTGAAACAACGCCGCGAAATCGAGCTCCGGCGGAAGCTTAAGCGGAGCGAAGCCGAAGCAGCGAATTCCGATGCGCGCGAACGCTTTTGCATCGGTTCCACCCGACAACATGTACGGAACCGTTCGACCGTTCGGATCGTGCGCGAGGACGGCGTCGTTCATGGCATCGACGAGATCGCCGTCGAACGTGGTCTCGTACGGTTCGAGTTTGGTGATCCACTCCCGTTCGACGTTCGGGCCGATCAGCTCGTCGACCTCCTTCTCGAAGGCCGCCTGTCGCCCGGGCAGCACCCGGCAATCCACTACCGCCGTCGCGGTCTGCGGAATCACGTTGGCCTTGTATCCGGCCGAGAGCATCGTGGGGTTCGCGGTGTCACGCAGAGTCGCTCCGACGATGCGCGCGATGCTACCGAGCTTGAGCAGGGTGCCGTCGATATCCGGCGAGTTGGGGTCGAAGTCGAGGCCGGACTCCTCGGAGACCGCGTGCAGGAACTGCGACACCGATTCGGTGAGGACCAACGGAAACGTGTGATTGCCGAGCTTGGCGACGGCCTCGGCCAGGTACGTCACGGCGTTGTCGTCGTGCAGAAACGATCCGTGCCCGGCGCGCGCCTTGGCGGTGAGCCGCATCCAGGCGAGGCTCTTCTCCGCCGTCTCGACCATGTAGAGCCGCTTCTCGGTACCGTCCGGTCGTGCGACGGTCAGCGAGAACCCGCCGACCTCGCCGACGGCCTCGGTGACGCCCTCGAACAGGTCGGGCCGATTGTCGACCAGCCAGTGCGATCCATACTTGCCGCCCGCCTCCTCGTCGGCGAGGAACGCGAACAGGATGTCGCGGGGCGGCACGGTTCCGTTGGATTTGAATTGCCGGGCCAGCGCGAGAGCCATACCGACCATGTCCTTCATGTCCACCGCACCCCGGCCCCACACGTACCCGTCCTCGACGGCACCGGAGAACGGATGCACGCTCCAGTCGGCGGGTTCCGCAGGCACGACGTCCAGATGTCCGTGAACCAACAGCGCTCCTCGCGAGGAGTCCGCTCCGCGCAACCAGGCGAACACGTTGCCTCGGCCCGGGGCGCCGGATTCGACGTACTCGGTCTCGTACCCCACCTCCTCGAGCTTGCTCGCGACCCACTCGGCGCATTCCTTCTCACCGACCGTGGTCTCGAGTTCTCCGGTGTTCGACGTGTCGAACCGAATGAGGGAACTGACCAGCTCCACGACCTCGTCGAGGGCGACGGTGGGGTTGCTGGCGGAGTGATTTCCGGGGTTGCTCACATCGTTGGGCACACCGTTGTTCCTACCACCAGAATTCGCCGGGAGCACCACGTGCAACGGCATCAGGCATGAACTGACGTGGGGATTTGGGTTATCGGGAACCCGTCGGATAATCTTACGCAGCGCACAGCGGCCGGCTGTGAATGCAAGAAGAAGAGATGCGACAGCAGTCGCGCTTGTCCGAGTGGCGGAATGGCAGACGCGCTAGCTTGAGGTGCTAGTGTCCTATTAACGGACGTGGGGGTTCAAGTCCCCCCTCGGACACCGTCTGAATGATGTAGACAGACAAAGATTTTCAGAGATCTGAGTTGAGACAGACGAAACGGGCCCTGATTCTTCGGAATCGGGGTCTTTTTCGTTCTCCCTCACATCTTTCGGCTCGACCGGGCGAATGCTAGGAGACTGACGATGGACTCGATCGACCCCACCGAACTCGAGACGTGTCTGCGGGTGCTGAAGCAGGCCGCGGAACTGGACAAGAATCACCCTGATTCCATCGCCGTCCAACGTGCCTCCGGTGCCATGTTCAAAGATCTCAAGCGTGCCCGACGCGTCGCCGCGCGTAATGCCGTCAACGCCGCCGACCGCGCCGTCGTCGCTGCCACCGCAACCGGATCGCCGGACCGCATCGACGACGAGACTGCGGGTCTTTCGCTCACCTCGCGCGCCGAGGGTGACATCGCGGGCACGCTGATCAAGGCTCGCCCCTGCTACATCTGCAAGCAGCGCTACACCGATGTCGACTCGTTCTACCACCAGCTGTGCCCGGAGTGCGCGGCGCTCAATCGCGGTAAGCGCAACGCGCGGACGGACCTGTCCGGACGACGCGCGTTGCTGACCGGAGGTCGGGCGAAGATCGGGATGTACATCGCGCTTCGACTGCTTCGGGATGGTGCACACACGACCATCACCACCCGCTTCCCCAACGATGCGGTTCGGCGATTCGCTGCGATGGACGACAGCGACCAGTGGCTGCATCGTCTTCGCGTTGTCGGGATCGATTTGCGCGATCCGGCTCAGGTTGTGGCACTTGCCGATTCGGTTGCGGCGGAGGGGCCGCTGGACATTCTGATCAACAATGCCGCACAAACCGTCAAGCGCTCCCCCGGTTCGTACAGCGCGCTGGCCGACGCCGAGGCCGAGCCTCTGCCGGCCGCCCTGGCCGACGGGGCGGGCCCGGAGCGCATCACGTTCGGCAAGACCAGTGATGCCCACCCTGCCTCACTCGCGAGTTCGCTGCCGGCAACGGCGCTCGGCGGGCAGCCGGCCGCAGTGCTGAGTGCGGACGACGTGGCCTCGCTCGCCATGGTCGCGGGCTCGGTGACGGCCGAGAGAATCGAGAGTGGGCTCGCTATCGATGCAGGCGGTCTGGTACCGGACCTGGCCGAGACGAACAGCTGGATCCACACCGTCGAGCAGGTCGACCCGGTCGAGTTGCTCGAAGTGCAGCTGTGCAATTCCGTTGCCCCGTTCATTCTCGTGTCGCGTCTGCGTCCGGCAATGGAAGCCTCGGAAGCGCGACGCAAGTACGTCGTCAACGTCTCGGCGATGGAGGGACAATTCGGGCGGGCATACAAGGGCCCCGGACACCCGCACACCAACATGGCCAAGGCAGCACTGAACATGCTGACGCGCACGAGCGCGAAAGAAATGTCGGCCAGCGGAATCCTGATGACCGCCGTCGACACGGGCTGGATCACCGACGAACGGCCGCACCCCACCAAGATGCGCCTGGCCGACGAGGGATTCCACGCTCCGCTCGACCTGGTGGACGGTGCGGCTCGGGTGTACGACCCGATCGTGCAGGGAGAGCTCGGAACAGATCTGTACGGCGCCTTCCTCAAGGACTATCAGCCGTCACCCTGGTGATTTTCGCGTGCGTCCCCCGCGGCGTTCATGGGCTGCGATACTCGAAAGCCGAAGCTGTTTCGCGTCAGCGGACGGCCCCCAAGACGCACCGATAGGCGGTCACCATGGGCGAGGACGTCGAGCGCCGTAAGTTCACCAGGCAGGATCGACACGAGTTCCGTCAGAAAGTTCAGGACTGTCTCGACGCCTTGGCGATCATGCTGGCCGACGAGACCTTTCACGTCGGTGAACCGCAGATCGGCATGGAGATCGAGCTCAATCTCGTCGACGACGACATGGCACCCTCGATGGCCAACGCCGCCGTGCTCGACGCCATCGCCGACCCCGACTATCAAACCGAGTTGGGCCAGTTCAACATCGAGATCAACGTCGATCCTCGGCCGTTGCGTGGTGCCTCTATCGCCGAGTTGGAAACGGACCTGCGTCGATCGCTGAATGCTGCGGACGCACGCGCCCGCACCTCGGGAAGTCGTCTCGCCATGATCGGCATGCTCCCGACCCTGGACGAGGAGCACTTCGAGCACCGATGGCTCTCGGCCAATCCTCGGTACGACCTGCTCAACCAACAGATCTTCGCCGCCAGAGGCGAGGACATCGAACTGAAGATCGGCGGAGTTCGGCTGCCCGGTGCCGCTATCGCCGAGGACCTGGACATCGTGACCGACACGATCCTCCCCGAGGCAGCCTGTACGTCGGTTCAGCTGCACCTACAGGTGGCTCCGGACGAGTTCGCGTCGTATTGGAATGCAGCGCAGGCTCTTTCGGGAGTTCAGGTGGCCCTTGCCGCCAACTCGCCGTTCTTCGCCGGTCGCGCGCTGTGGCACGAGACTCGCATTCCGCTGTTCGAGCAGGCCACCGACACCAGGCCGCAGGAGCTCAAGAATCAGGGTGTCCGACCACGGGTGTGGTTCGGTGAACGGTGGATCACATCGATCTTCGATCTGTTCGAGGAGAATTCGCGCTACTTCCCGGCGTTGCTGCCCGTCTGCAGCGAGGAGGATCCCAAGGCCGCTCTGGCCGAGGGCAAGACTCCGTCGCTGTCCGAGCTGCGCATGCACAACGGAACCGTCTACCGGTGGAACCGGCCGATCTACGACCGGTCCGGCGACGGTCACCACATCCGGCTCGAGAACCGCGTCCTCCCGGCCGGACCGTCGGTGGTCGACACTCTCGCCGATGCCGCGTTCTACTACGGCACGGTGCGGGCGTTGGCGGACGCCGATCGGCCGCTGTGGTCGCAGATGTCGTTCGACGCCGCCGAGGAGAACGTGCACTCTGCCGCGCGGGGCGGATTCGACTCGATGCTGTACTGGCCAGAAGTCGGCTGGGTGAGCCCCCAGGAACTGGTTCTGCGTCGACTGCTCCCGATGGCCGATGCCGGACTGGCGGCCTACGGCGTGGACGCGGACGTCCGCGACCGGTACCTCGGCGTGATCGAGGCACGGTGCCTGGCAAAGCAGTCCGGCTCGGTATGGCAGCGCAACGCCGTCGTCGCCCGTGAACGTGCAGGCGACAAGCGTGATCGTGCCCTTGCCGGAATGCTGGGCGACTACGTCACGCTGATGAACTCCGGAGAGCCGGTCCACACCTGGACCGACTGAGGCGCTTCGACTCGCCGCGGCAACCGCGTTAGTGTCGCTGGTATGAACTCGCCTGCTTCGGACTCGACCATCGGCCCCGATCGCACTCACGACATCGTCGTCTACGGCGTCACCGGCTTCGTCGGAAAGCTGACTGCGAAGTACCTCGCCGAGCACGCTCCGGCCGGAACGCGCATCGCTCTCGCCGGTCGCTCGACAGCGCGGGTACAGGCCGCACAGAAAGAACTCGGGCCGAAGGCCGCGCACTGGTCGGCACTCGTGGCCGACGCCACCGACATTCCGTCTCTGGAGGCCATGGCCCGATCGACCAAGGTCGTCATCACCACGGTCGGCCCGTATGCGAAGTACGGTTTGGCTCTGGCAACGGCCTGCGCCGAAGCCGGCACGGACTACGTCGACCTCACCGGCGAGGTCCTGTTCGCCCGCGAGAGCATCGACGCCAATCACGAGATCGCTCAGCGCACCGGAGCACGCATCGTCCACTCGTGCGGATTCGATTCCGTCCCGTCCGACATCGGTGTGCATGCCCTGTACGAGGCTGTGACGGCCGACAACGCAGGCGAACTCACCGATACGACGCTGGTGGTCACCTCGATGTCCGGTGGAGTCAGCGGCGGCACCATCGATTCGCTGCGAGGACAGATCGAGGCGATGAAGAAGGACAAGCGGGCCCGACGGATCGCCGCTCGACCGTACTCACTGAGCCCGGACCGAGGCCTCGAGCCGCAGCTCGGCCGTCAACTCGACACCGTCCTGATCGACGGCAAGAAGATCGACCCGAGCCTGCGCGGATGGAAGGCCCCGTTCGTGATGGCCTCGTACAACACACGCGTCGTCCGGCGCAGCAACGCACTTCGTGATTGGGCCTACGGAAAGCAGTTCCGCTACAGCGAAGTGATGAGCGTCGGTTCGTCGTTCGCCAGCCCTGTTCTCGCCGGAGCTCTCTCTGCCGGACTGTTCGTCGGCGTGTCCGCCATGACGGTGCTGCCGGGCAAGGTCCTCGATCGCATCCTGCCCAAGCCGGGTACCGGTCCCAGCGAAAAAGCCCGCGAGAAGGGGCATTTCACCGTCGACCTGTACACCCTCACCACCTCGGGTGCTCGCTATCGGGCCCGGGTCAAGGCGTCAGGAGACCCCGGCTACAAGGCGACGGCCGTCATGCTCGCCGAGTCGGCGCTCGCGCTGGTACTCGGCGGGGACGCGCTGCCGAAGGCCAGCGGCGTTCTGACTCCGGCCACTGCAATCGGCGACGTTCTCGTCGATCGTCTCAACGCGGCCGGAATGGAGATCTGGGCCAAGCGGAACTGATCGACGGCGGCCGTTACGACCGCGGAGAGGCCGAGGAGACCTCGGTGTAGAGCTCCTTGGCTTCCTCGGTCGAATCCACCTGGGGTGGAGAACCGTCGAGTGGCTGAGTGGCCGACTCGCGTAGGAAACCGACGGCAATCAGACCGATGACGCCACTGAGGATCAGGTAGTAGGCCGGGATCATGTTGTTGCCGGTCGACGTGACCAAGGCCGAGGTGACCAGCGGTGTGGTGCCACCGAAGATCGACACCGACAGGTTGAATCCGATGGACAGCGCGGCGTAGCGCACTCGGGTCGGAAACAGAGCAGGCAACGTCGAGGCGCTGGGTGCGGCGAAGCACGCCAGCACGACCCCCAGCAGCAAGCAAGCAACGAGAGGCCCGATCCACCCGCTGCGTTGGATCAACAGGAAGCACGGGATGGCCAGGACGATCTGCCCGATGGCGCCGAACACGAACACCGGCTTGCGGCCGATTCGGTCCGTCAGCCGGCCGACGACCACAATGATGGACACGACCACGACCATCGCCGACAGGACCAAGAGATCGGCGCTGAGCTGGCTGCGACCGACGACCTCGGTGAAATACGTGGGCAGGTACGAGGTCACCATGTAATTGGTGACGTTGTACAGCAACACGATTCCCATACAGATCAGCAGTGCTTTCCAATGGACCGTGAATATCTTTCCGATCGAGCTACGGCCGGTCTCCTGCGCCTTGACCTTGGAGTCGTGCTCGTCGAGTTGCTTGCGGAACGCAGGGGTGTCCTCCAGCTTGAGGCGCAGGTACAAACCGATGATGCCCATCGGACCGGCAATGAAGAACGGTATGCGCCAACCCCATTCGATCATGGTGGCGTCGCCCAGTACCGCATTCAATATCGTCACCAACCCGGACCCCAGCGCATATCCGACGAAGGTGCCGAAGTCGAGCCAACTGCCGAGGAACCCGCGCCGCTTGTCGGGTGAATATTCTGCGATGAACGTTGTGGCACCGCCGTATTCACCGCCGGTGGAGAATCCCTGTACCAAGCGGGCGACCAGCAGCAGGATGGGAGCCCAGATTCCGATGGAGGCGTAGCTGGGAATCAGGCCGACGGCCAAGGTGCCGATCGACATCATGATCATGGTCGCGGCCAGAACCTTCTGACGTCCGATCCGGTCGCCGAGAGGACCGAAGAAGAGTCCACCGAGTGGCCGTACGACGAACGCTGCCGCGAACGTTGCGAAGGTCGACAGCAACTGAACCGCGGGCGACGCGTCGGGGTAGAACACCTTGCCCAGCGTCGCGGCCAAGTAGCCGTACACGCCGAAGTCGAACCATTCCATCGTGTTGCCCAGTGCAGCTGCTGAGACGGCGCGCTTGAGCATCGGTTGGTCGACGACCGTGATGCTGTCTTCCGACATCGCCGGCTTGCGACGCATACGTTCGAAGAAGGCGTCACGCCGCAGACGCTTGACGTGGCGCTGGCCCCATTTGGGGATCTGGGGCGACGACTCGGGCGATTCTGGATCTTGCGCAACCGTCATTGCAGCAACGTTAGCGAGCACAATGACCAGCGGACAAACGCCGAAACGGACATCGGCGAGTAACTGTGTACATTCCCCCAGGTAAAGGTCGGTCGATCGAATCTTGGTCACTACCTTGACAATTGGTGCAATGATCGCAATACGGACACGCGTACTCGGCGTGCGCGACGACGGGGCAACGAGGCCTGGCACGATGTAGTCGTGCCGAACCACAACTACGGACTCACGGTCAACTGGACGGGCAACCGCGGCCAGGGGACGTCGGGCGCCTCCTGCTACGACCGCGACCACGTTGTCTCGGCTCCAGGGAAACCCGATCTCGCAGCAAGTTCCGATCCGAGCTTCCGCGGTGATGCAGAACGCTGGAATCCCGAGGAGCTCCTCGTGGCCTCGCTGTCGAGCTGCCACATGCTCTGGTACCTCGGCCTGGCCGCTGCGTCGGGAGTGGTCGTCACCGACTACGTCGACTCCCCCACCGGAGTGATGACCGAGCAATCCGACGGGTCGGGCGAGTTCGTCGAGGTGACGTTGGCTCCGCTCGTGAGAGTTGCGGACCCGTCGATGGTGTCCCGTGCCGAGAAACTGCACGCATCTGCGTCGTCGAAGTGCTTCATCGCGCGTTCGGTCAATTTTCCGGTGCGGCACAACCCGACAACGGAGGTGTCGGCGTGACCGTCCCCTTGATCGTCGACGTCGACACCGGAATCGACGACTCGCTCGCCCTCCTCTATCTGCTCGCCAGCGAGGACGCCGAGATCCTCGGTATTGCATCCACCGCGGGCAATGTACCGGTGAACCAGGTGGCGGCGAACAATCTGGCCTGGCTCGACCTGTGCCGCGCGGATGATGTCGAAGTTTCCCTCGGGGCGCAGGTGCCGCTCGTGGCACCGCTGATGACCACCGAGGACACTCATGGGCCGCAGGGCATCGGCTATGCGGAACTTCCGGTCTCATCGCGGTCGCTGTCGGAGCGAGACGCCACCACGATGTGGATCGAGCTGGTCCGGTCGCGTCCGGGCGAGATCACCGGCCTCGTCACCGGTCCGCTGACCAATCTCGCGCTGGCGATCCGCCGTGATCCCGAGCTGCCTCGACTGTTGAAGCGACTGGTGTTGATGGGCGGAGCGTTTCAGCACCAGGGCAACACGACGCCGACCAGCGAATGGAACATCGCGGTTGACCCGGAGGCCGCCTCGGAGGTGTTCGCAGCCTTCTCCGGACTACCTGCAGAGCGTCGCCCCATCGTCTGTGCGCTCGACATCACCGAGACCATCGAGATGACGCCGGAACATGTTCGGCGGCTTGCCGATCGGGCCGGAAGCTCCCCGGGCGAGGTGATCTCGCCCGACGATGCACCCGGTGTTCGGTCGACCGCGTCGAATCCGATCGTGCGGCACTTCTCCGACGCGGTGCGGTTCTACCTGGAATTCCATCGCGATCACGATCAGGGATTCCTGGCGCACATGCACGATCCGTTCGCCGCCGCTGTTGCACTGGATGCGGATATCGCCACCTACCGACACGCGACCGTCGACGTCGAGCTCGCCGGAACCCTCACGCGCGGAACGACGGTCGCAGACTGGCGCGGAATGTGGGGCAAGGCCCCCAATGCCGCGATCGCGACGCGCACCGATCCGGAGGCGTTCTTCGACCGACTGATCGAACGGGTCGGAGCGCTCGCCGCCCGGCTCTATCCCGCGGTCCCGGTCGCCGAGGCAGATTCAGGAGTCGAAGGCGTCGAGTAGCTCCTGGGCGGCCAGCGCGGCAGTCAGAGAACCGTCGCGTACCCGGGCTTCGACGTCGCCGCGGATGGCCTTGACGGAGGGATTCTGCGCCAGCCTTCGCAACAGTTGATCGTTGACCATCGTCCACGTCCAATCGACCTGCTGCTTGCGACGCTTCTCTGCGAATTCGCCTGCGTCACTGAGCACTTGCTGATGACGCAGCACTGTGTCCCAGTACTCGTCGAGTCCGGTGCCCTCGATGGCACTCATCGTCAGCACCGGGGGCTTCCAGATCGCGTCGTGCGGATAGATCAGCCGCAGCGCGCCCGCCAATTCCCGCGCCGCGTTCTTCGCGTCGGTCGCGTGCTTGCCGTCGGCCTTGTTGACGGCAACCAGGTCGGCGAGTTCGAGAACGCCCTTCTTGATGCCCTGCAACTGATCTCCGGTGCGCGCCAGCGTCAGGAACGTGAAGCAGTCGACCATGTTCGCGACCGTCACTTCGGACTGCCCGACGCCCACCGTCTCCACCAGAATGACGTCGAAGCCTGCCGCTTCGAGGAGCACGATCGTCTCCCTCGTCGCACGTGCGACCCCGCCCAGAGTTCCCGACGTCGGAGACGGCCGAATGTATGCGTTCTCCTGCACCGCGAGACGCGACATCCGGGTCTTGTCGCCCAGGATCGAACCGCCGGTTCGGGTGGACGACGGATCGACCGCAAGCACCGCGACTCGGTGGCCCTTCTCGATCAACCGCATACCGAGCGCGTCGATGAACGTCGATTTACCGACCCCCGGCACTCCGGTGATACCGACCCGGTGAGAGCCACCTTCGTCGGGCAACACACGAAGGAGCAGTTGCTGAGCCAGGTCTCGATGATCCGATCGGGTCGACTCGACCAGGGTAATGGCACGCGCCAGACCGGATCGCTCGTTCGCTCGGACCGCGTCGGCCACCTTATCGATGTCGATCATCCGGCCTCTCGGCGATGCCGCGCCGGTCGGGGAACTCGTGTTGTCGTTCGGAGAACCCATACTCAGGCGTTGGCCTCGCGTGGTGCATGCCCGAGCGAAATCGACAGCTTCTCCACCAGCCCGATCGCGGCATCGGCGATAACGGTGCCCGGAGGGAAGATCGCCGCGGCGCCCGCTGCGTAGAGTTCGTCGAAATCGCCGGGCGGGATAACGCCACCGACCACGATCATGATGTCCTCGCGGCCGACGTCGGCCAAGGCCTGACGCAATGCGGGCACCAGCGTCAGGTGGCCCGCCGCCAGCGACGACACTCCGACGACGTGCACGTCGTTGTCGGCGGCCTGGCGGGCCACCTCTTCCGGCGTCTGGAACAGTGGGCCGACGTCGACGTCGAAGCCGATGTCCGCGAACGCCGTTGCGATGACCTTCTGGCCACGGTCGTGCCCGTCCTGACCCATCTTGCACACCAGCACACGGGGCCGACGACCCTCGTCCTCGGCGAACTGCTCGACCAGCGCAGTGGCGCGGGTGATGTTCTCGGATTTGCCTGCTTCGTCGCGGTACACACCACTGATTGTCCGGATTTCGGCCTGATGGCGCCCGTAGACCTTCTCGAGTGCATCGGAGATCTCGCCGACGGTGGCCATCTTGCGTGCGGCGTCGATGGCGAGGGCCAGCAGATTGTTCTCCATCCCCGGCTGATCCGAGGCGGCCGCTCTGGTCAGGTTCGCAAGCGCAGCCTCGACCTCGGCGGTGTCCCGTTCGGCCCGCAGTCGCTCGAGCTTCTCGATCTGCTCACGCCGAACCTTCGAGTTCTCGACCTTGAGCACCTCGATGGTGTCGGGCTCGTCGGGCACGTACTTGTTGACGCCCACCAGGGGCTGACGGCCGGAGTCGATGCGAGCCTGGGTGCGGGCCGCCGCCTCCTCGATGCGCAGCTTGGGAATGCCCTCGCCGATGGCCTGAGCCATGCCGCCTGCTTCTTCGACCTCGGCGATGTGTGCGCGAGCTCGATTCGCGAGCTGATGGGTGAGCCATTCGACGTAGTGCGAGCCGCCCCACGGATCGATCGGGCGCACGGTGTTGGATTCCTGAGCGATGAGCAGCTGGGTGTTGCGAGCGATTCGGGCCGAGAAGTCCGTCGGCAGCGCCAGTGCTTCGTCGAGCGCATTGGTGTGCAGGGACTGGGTGTGCCCCTGGGTAGCGGCCATGGCTTCGACGCAGGTACGCGCGACGTTGTTGAAGACGTCCTGTGCAGTCAACGACCAACCAGACGTCTGCGAATGAGTGCGCAGCGAACGGGATTTGGCGCTCTTGGGCTCGAATTGCTGGACGAGCTCGGCCCAGAGCAGGCGCCCGGCCCGCAGCTTGGCGACCTCCATGAAGAAGTTCATTCCGATGGCCCAGAAGAACGACAGTCGCGGCGCGAACGTGTCGATGTCCATGCCCGCGTCGAGGCCGGCGCGGATGTACTCGACACCGTCCGCGAGGGTGTAGGCCAGTTCGAGATCGGCTGTGGCACCGGCTTCTTGGATGTGGTAGCCGGAGATGGAGATCGAGTTGTACTTCGGCATCTTCTCGCTGGTGTACGCGAAGATGTCCGAGATGATGCGCATCGACGGCTTCGGCGGATAGATGTAGGTGTTGCGCACCATGAACTCTTTGAGGATGTCGTTCTGGATGGTGCCGGCGAGTTTCTCCGGCCCGACGCCCTGCTCTTCGGCTGCCGCGACGTACAGCGCCAGGATCGGCAGCACCGCTCCGTTCATGGTCATCGAGACCGAGACGCTGCCGAGATCGATACCGTCGAACAGCTGCCGCATGTCGTAGATGGAGTCGATTGCCACACCGGCCATTCCGACGTCACCCTGCACGCGCGGATGATCGGAGTCGTACCCGCGGTGGGTGGCCAGGTCGAACGCCACCGACAGGCCCTTCTGGCCGGCCGCGAGGTTACGGCGGTAGAAGGCGTTGGACTCGGCCGCGGTGGAGAATCCGGCGTATTGACGAATGGTCCACGGTTGGTTGACGTACATCGTGGGATACGGGCCGCGGAGGAACGGCGGGGCACCCGGATAGCTGTGCAGCGGATAGCCCTCGGCCTCCGCCGCGTCACGATCCGCCTCGGTGAACACCGGCTTGACGTCGATACCCTCGGGGGTGGACCACACCACCTGATCGGGAGTGTAGAAATTGGCCTTCGCACCCTGCTCCACATGAGCGGCGACGTCCTCGGCCGACGGCGGCGACGGTGTCGGCTCGTCGGGGTCGATCAGGGGTACGTCGGCGAAACTGCCGATGGTGTGTGAGGTTCGGTTCTCGTCGGTCGTCACTTCGAGGCTCCCAGGGTGTCGAGAAGTTCGGTCAGAACGGCGACGGCGTCGACCTTCGCGGTGAGGAATCCGTCGGGACGCGAGGCACCGTCGATTCCGGCGAAGATCTTCTCCGGTCCGGCGAGCAGAACCTGCGTGACGCCTGCAGCGCGGAGCGCGTCCACGGCAGTGGCGGCCTCGTCGGCGTATCGCTTGTCGGTGCCGCACACGACCGCTGTGGAAGCACTGGAAGCCTCGACTGCTGCGGCGATACCGTCGACGGTCAGTGGACCGGGATTGACGGCCTCGATTCCTCCCGACGCCAACAGGTTCGACGCGAACGTGGTTCGGACGTTGTGTTCGGCGACGCTGCCCAGCGGCACCAGGAGGACTGTGGGCCGCGAATCGTGCTCGGCCAGAAATGCATCCGACCGGTCCCGGAGCGCCTCGAACGCTCTGCCGTACCGGTACACCGCCGCCGAACCCTGCTGCGCGGTCTGCTCGGGACTCAGTGGAGCCTCTGCCAAGTTGGGGAATTCGTTGACGCCGGTCAGCGGGGTCACCCGGTGGGCGATGTCGGAATCGCGTTCGGCGCGGGTCTTCTCGATGGCGGCCACCAGGGAGCCGTCGTCGACGGCGGCCCGGAATCCACCCGACGCCTCGATGGTCTGGAAGAACTCCCAGGCCTTCGCGGCGACCGCGGCCGTCAGTTCCTCGATGTACCAGGACCCGGCACCGGGATCCAGAACTCGCCCGAGATGCGCTTCTTCGAGCAGCAGCAGCTGGGTGTTTCGGGCGATGCGGGCCGCGAACGTTTTCGACACTCCGGCTGCTCCGCCGTCGAGTGCGGCATCGAACGGCAGCACGGTCACCGAATCGGCACCACCCACTCCCGCTCCGAACGACGCCAAGGTGGTCCGCAGCATGTTCACCCATGGATCCCGCTGCGACATCATCGCTTCCGAGGTCACCGCATGCTGAGGAGCGTCGCCCGCGTCCGGGGCTCCGCACACCTGTGCGATGCGTGCCCAGAGCGTGCGCGCAGCCCGGAACTTGGCGATGGTCTGGAATTGATCGTCGGTGGCGGAGAATCGGAACTCGACCTGTCGCAGGGCGTCGGAGATGCCGATACCGGAGTCGGTCATGGATCGGAGGTACTCGAGGCCTGCGGCGATCGCGGCACCGAGCTCCTGCGCATCTGCGGCCCCGAGATTGTGGAACACGGTGCCGTCGACCGTGATCGTACGAACCGACTCGGTGCGCGCGATGGACCGGTGAACCAACTCGAGCGTCTCGGCCATCTCGATCGACTCGGTTCCGCCCAATCCCGTTGTGAGAGTGGACACGCCGAGCCGGATGTCGACTGCGGCGCGATCGTCGATATCGGCCGAATCGAGTACGCCGAACACCGCGGCGGCTGCTGCGGACACATCCTCGCGGGCGTCGATCGTCAGCGGTGCGAGCTCGAGATACACCCCACTCAGAACGTCCGCCAGCGCAGTCGGATCGACGCCGCGGCTGCCGACCGTCAACCACAGGGCGCTGGTGCCGTTGGAGAGCGAGTCGAGGATCTGGGTGTTGAGCGCGGGTGCGTCGTCGCCGGCGCTGGAACCGTGCCGAGTGCACACCTTCCAGCCCGCGTTGACGTCACGGTGCGGGTCGCGGCCACGCAGAAATGGAAACTGCCCCGGCAGGGGACCTTCCGGGCGTTCGTCGAACGCGGTGTACAACGGGGACACGGTGATCCCGTCGTACGTCGTGGAATCGAGAAGATGTTCGGGATCGTCGGGCAGATCGGCCACGTCGACCCGGCGAGATTTGGCCAGGACACCGGCCACTGCCTTCTGCCAGGCCGCATGAGCGCTGCGTGCGGCATCTTCGTGCGATGCGATGGACACGTGTGCTGCTCCCTCGGTTCGGCCGGGTAGTCCTGCACCCGACTTGAAGTGATGCTAACCCCACTACGTTGCAGGTTATCGTGAGGATCACCTCACGTTCGGTGCCGCACAGTGGACCCTCCGACTCGAGAAAGCGAGTGTGTCACCTCACGCCGGTACGCTGGCCTCTCGTGACCCGGCACCTGCGAGACCTCCGACTGCTCGCGCTGATGGCGGTGATCGTTCTCTTCGCCCTCGTTGCCGTGTTCGCACCTCATCCGAGCGTGGAACAGATTCGCCAGTGGGGCACATCGGTCGGTCCCGCCTTTCCGCTCGTGTTCTTCGCCGTGCACGCGATCGTGACCATCGCGCCCATCCCGAGAACCCTGTTCACCCTCAGTGCCGGTGTGCTGTTCGGGCCGGTTACCGGGTTGGCCGTCACCATCGGCGCGTCGACGGTCAGCGCAGTCCTGGCTCTGCTTCTGGTCCGCGCGATCGGCAGGGAGGCCGTCGCGGCGCGGATGTCACATTCGGCTCTGGACTCGATCGACGACAGCCTGCGCCGACGAGGATGGCTGGCTGTCGGCTCGCTGCGCCTGATCGCCCCGGTGCCGTTCTCGTTGGTGAACTATGCGTGCGGAGTATCGGCGGTGCGTCCTGTGCCGTTCGCCGTCGCAACCGCGGCGGGCATGCTGCCGGGCACTCTGGGGATCGTCGTGATCGGCGGGGCCATCGGAGGCGAGACGCATCCGGCACTGCTGGTGCTGTCTGCTGTGTGCATTGCAATCGGCCTGATCGGCCTGGTCGTGGACTGGCGGCTCTCGCGAGGCGTGCGCTCCGAGCCTGCGACCGTCGGCGGTCGACAGGGCAAGAGCCTTGACTCCGATCAATCAAGCCTTGAAGCTTGACTAGTGAGAATCAATGATCTAGCCTTGTCCGATGTTCGTGCTGACCGTGGACCAACGTCGAAGTAGACGCGATGTCGATCGCGTGCCCGACCTCCTCGATCGCTATCGCGACCACGGGCTGTTACGTCCCTTCGATCGCACCGCAGGAGACGAGGTACAGGCCGTGTGCGAGGACGCCAGCACTGTCGTGTCCATCGCCCTCGAACTGGTGGCCACACCGCATTGGAGTGTGGGGATCGGCATCGGTTCCGTCGAGCTTCCGCTCCCCGAAACGACGCGAGCCGGACGCGGCCCGGCATTCGAGGCCGCCCGAGATGCCGTGACCAGAGCCAAGAGCGCCCCTGCCTCGATTGCCGTGAGCGGTCCCGATGCCGCTGCTGCAGAAGACGCCGAGACCGCATCGACACTGGTCGCCCTGCTCGTCAATCGACGCTCGGACCACGGGCGAGAAGCTGTTGCACTCATGGCCGGTGGGTTGTCGCAAACCGATGCAGCAGACCGGTTGAAGATCAGCAAACAAGCTATGTCGCAACGACTTTCGGTCGCCGGTTGGCAGGTCGAAAACGCCGGACGCACCCTTGCGGCGCGGTTGCTCGACGCCGCGAACTCGACAGGAAGTCGCCGATCATGATCATCGTCACACTCGTGCTGCTGGCACTGACCGCACTCGCCGCGTTGGTCCCTGCCGGCACCGGTCTCCGCCAGTGGATACCCACTGCATCGGCATCGGCACTGCTGGCCGTGGCCGCCATTCTGGCGACAGTGGCCGGACCCGCCCAGGGGATCGGCCACGCGATCGGAATCGTCCTGAGCGTCGTCGCTGCGGCCCTGGGTGGAACAGCGATGGTACCCACCGTGTTTCGCGTCGCACGACGACAGAACGACTCGACCGGAGACGATCCGGTCGAGCCGCTTCGTGGTGGACTGACCATCGGCATCCTCGAACGCGTGGCCGTCGCCGTGTCGATCCTCGCCGGGTGGCCGGAAGGGATCGCCATCGTGCTGGCAGTCAAGGGACTCGCGCGCTATCCCGAACTCCGCGAATCCCATGCCTCCGAACAGTTCATCATCGGCACCTTCGCCAGCGTCCTGTGGGGCCTGGCCGCTGCCGGTGTGGGAACCGCCCTGATCAACTGATCAGGGCGGATTGTCAGCGTTGTTCCGGCTCCGCCTCGGGTGACGCAGACAGGGCACCGACGTCGAAGCCCTTCGAGAGTTCAGGAGACGCAGCCAACGACGTGTCGACCGGCTTGCGCGCCACGGCCTCTGCAGCCTTGACCGCCTCGGCGACCGCAGGATCGGTCTTGGTCTCGAACCATTCGGCGACCTCGTCCGAGTCGTCCTCGGGCTTGGGCTCGTTGCCCGCCGCCTCGTTCGGCTCGTATCGGAACACGCCGTCTTCGCCGGGTGCACCGAGTGTCTTCGCGAAGCCCTTCAGGGCATCCCCGAAATCGCTCGGAATCATCCACACCTTGTTCGCGTCGCCCTGCGCCATCTGCGGCAGCGTCTGCATGTACTGGTAGGCAAGCAATTCGGGAGTCGGCTTGCCGGCCTTGATGGCACCGAACACCTTCTCGATCGCCTTGGCCTGCCCCTGAGCTTCGAGGTACTTCGCGGCACGGTCACCTTGCGCCCGTAGTATCCGAGACTGCCGCTCACCCTCGGCGGTGAGGATGGCTGCCTGCTTACCGCCCTCGGCGGCGAGAATTCGGCTCTGCTTGTCACCCTCGGCCGTCTTGATCGCCGACTCACGATGACCCTCGGCGGTGAGAATGGTCGCTCGCTTCTCGCGGTCGGCCTTCATCTGCTTCTCCATCGACTCCTGGATCGACGGAGGCGGATCGATGCTCTTGAGCTCCACTCGGGCGACGCGAAGACCCCAACGCCCGGTCGCCTCGTCCAGCACGACGCGGAGTTGACCGTTGATCGAATCACGCGAGGTGAGCGTCTCTTCCAACGTCATTCCGCCGACGACGTTACGCAGCGTGGTGGTGGTCAACTGCTCGACACCGACGATGTAGTTGTTGATCTCGTACACGGCCGACTGCGGGTTGGTCACCTGGAAGTAGACGACGGTGTCGATCGACACGGTCAGGTTGTCCTTGGTGATCACCGGCTGCGGGGGAAACGACACGACCCGTTCACGCAGGTCGACCTTGGCACGGATACGGTCGACGAACGGCACGAGGAACGTGAGCTGCCCGGACACGGTGCGCGTGTAACGACCCAGCCGTTCGATGACGGCAGCCTCGGCTTGCGGGACGATCGAGATGGACTTGGCCATCAACACCGCGACGAACACGACGATGACAGCCAGTGCGATGAGTGCTTCCACGTAGCTACGGTCCCTTCCATACGACGGCGGTAGCACCGTCTATTTCCATCACGGTCACGGTGGTACCCGGGGCGTAGACCTCGGTCTCGTCGAGTGGGCGCGCGGTCCACACCTCACCACCGAGCTTGATCTGGCCTTCGTGTGCAGTGACCTGCTCGAGCACCACGGCACTCTTGCCGGTGAGCGCGGCCATGCCCATCGGGGTATCGGGCGGATTAGCAAAGCGCCGCAACAGAATCGGTCGCAACCCGAGAACCAGCGCCAGCGACAGAACACCGAAGACGATCGCATCGGCCCACACCGGGAAATCCGTCAGAGCAGAGACACCGGCGGTACCCAGGGCACCGCCGGCAATCATCAGAAGGAAGAAGTCACCCGTCAGTGCCTCGGCACCGGCGAGCACCACTGCCGCTATGAGCCAAATGATCGCTGCCACAGCCTCCATCCAATCACGAATCGGACATCCGGCGGTGGAGTGAAGCCTGCGGAACGGCCTGACCTGCTCGTTCAGAAATACAGAGCGTTCACTCGGTGACGAAGTCGACCAATTGTTCGACGGCTCCGATCAACGGTGCCTCGAGATCTCGGAAGCTCGACACCGACGAATACACCCGACGCCATCCCTCCCGCGGACTCCCCCACCCCAGCTCCCTGCAGATACCGGTCTTCCAGTCCTCGCCCCGCGGGATCTTCGGCCACGCCGCAATTCCCACGGCGGCCGGCTTGACCGCCTCCCAGACGTCGATGAACGGATGGCCGGTGACCAGCACGTGCTCACCCAGCGACGTCGTCAACTTGGACTCCTTGGACCCGGTCACCAAATGGTCCACCAGCACTCCCACACGACGCCCGGGGCCGGGGCCGAAGTCCGCCAACCGGTCCCCCAGATTGTCCAGGCCCTCGAGGTGCTCGACGACCACGCCCTCCACTCGAAGGTCGTGTCCCCACACACTTTCCACGAGGGCCGCGTCGTGCACCCCTTCGACCCAGATCCGGCTCGCGCGGGCTGTTCGTGCCCGCAGTCCCTCGACCTTGGTGGACCCGGAGGCAGAGCGCGTGTGCTGCGGAGTCGCAGCCGCGGGCTTCGGGCGCACCAGAGTCACCCGACGGCCGTCGATCAGGAACGCGGCTTCGCGCAGGGCGAACAGACGCGTGGTGCGGGCACCGTCCTCGAGTCGAACGAAGTCTCCGTCGTAGGTGCGCTCGAATCCGACCACCGCACCGCAGTAGCCGGTCCCGGCGTCCTCGACCACCAGTCCGCGCTCGGCCGGAACTTCCGGAGCCGGGACCTTCCGCATCCGGCTGTGCCCTTTGAGAATGTCTCCGCCGTACATGTCGTTCACGGCGGTCAACGCTAGCGACACAGGCGTCCCGAGCACGGTTCGCCACGCCGACCTATGCTCGTGAGTCGTGTGTTCTTCGAGTGCAAGTCTTGCCCTGTGGGCCAGTTCCTGGCTGGCCGGTGCCAGCTCCCCGGACGACGTCATCGACGCCATGTCCGAGTGGGCACCGATGCATCTCGTGGGTGCGGGCGATGCAGGTGCGGCCGATAGCTTCGGACTGCAGCACCCCGGTTATGCCGAGGGAATCGCGGGCCTACTACAGGCGATCAGGGCCACCGCAGAGGTACGGACGGGATCAGCCGTCGGAGACGACCGGGTGAGGCTCGTTCTGCCTGCCCCCGGCGCAGTGAGCGGACTGCCCGCGAACACGGATTTCTCGCGCGCCGCCCTGAACGCGGGGCAGGCCGTGATCGTCGGCACCTCGGGCAACCACGGGATCGGCGTGGTGCCCGTCGTCGAGGGACCGGATGTGTTGCGCTGGACCGTGTATTCGATCATCGTTCCCGAGCATCGCCATCGAGATCAGGGCTTGGGTGAGGCCGAATACGAGATGCGTGAGGCCGTCCGCGGCGCGGCGGACGCTCTCGCCGAGATGCAATCGCTCCCCACCCGAACACTGCAATCCGATCCACGCACCCGCATCGCCGCACTGATCGCCGATGCGGCCCGGCACCGCTACCCCGCCGAGATATCCGACCGGGCATTCCGAGTACTCGAATCAGCCGACCGAGTGGCCGCGATTCTGACCGTGGCGGCCGGGTCAGCTCCCTCGGAGGCGCCCACCGCCTCGGCCGCTGCGGCGCGCGAAGAGTTGGTTCGGCCACTGTGGGCGGCAGTCCGTACTGCCCGCACCATCGCGGTCGCGACGAGCATAGAAGCGGCGATGCACTCCGCCTGATACCTGTCGGTCGCTCGAACAGCGCCTAGCGGGAGGTGGCAGCGGCGGGCCGAGTGGGCCGGGTCGGCTGCTCGCAGCATCCGATGGCGCAACGATTTCCGTCGAGGGTCGAACCGTAGCCCGGCACGCGCCCGAGGCGGCGGCAGCGTCCGCCGACACGGTACTCGTCCACGAGTTCGCGAATCATCTGTGGAAAGCGCGCATCCGATCCGGGAGTTCCTGCGCGGGCGAACGCCATACCGAGTTCGCGAGCCTTGTCCTCGGCCTCGGTGTCGAGGTCCCACACGACCTCGAGATGATCGGAGACGAAACCGATCGGACACACGATCACCGACTCGACGGACCGCGCCGAGAGCGCTTCGAGATGATCGCAGATATCGGGGTCGAGCCACGGAACCTGCGGGGGCCCCGAGCGCGACTGCCACACCAGGTCGTAGTCGTCGATACCCGACGCGGCCGCAACGAGCCTGGACGCTTCGGCCACCTGACGGCTGTAGAGGTGCCCGCCGTCCTCGGGCGGGCCGGCATTGGCATCGGCGGCCGAGGGGATGGAGTGCGCAGTGAACACCAGACGTGCCCCTGCGCGGTGCTGTTCGGGCAGCGAGGCTCTGGCCGCCGCGACGGCGTCGCTGAACGCGTCCACCATCAGCGGGTGGTCGTAGTACTGCCGGATCTTCAGCAGGTGTGGTGCGTCGTCACCGACCGCGGCGCGGGCCCGGGCGATGTCCTCGTGATACTGCCTGCACCCGGAGTATCCACCCCACGCGGAGGTCGGGAAGACCAGTGCTTTGCTGATTCCGTCCGACTTCATGGTCGCGACGGTGTCCTCGATCATCGGATGCCAGTTGCGATTTCCGAAATAGATCGGCAAATCCACTCCGGCGGAATCGAATTCACGCCGCAGTGCGTCGATGATGTCACGGTTGAGCTGGTTGATCGGAGAGACGCCCCCGAAATGCATGTAGTGCTCGACGACCGCGTCGAGACGCTCGGGCGGCACTCCACGTCCGCGAGTGACGTTCTCCAGGAACGGGCGTACGTCGGCGGGCTGTTCCGGTCCGCCGAACGAGAGCACCAGCAGTGCGTCGAAGTCTCCAGGGGTGGTCATGTTTTCCATTGTGCCCTCGTCGCCGACCGGACCCGGCGGGGGTCCGATCGGCGAACGAAACCTTCGATGAGCGAGACCACACGTGGTCTCGCCCACCGCGGCGTCACATGTTCTCGGGCAGATACGTGTTGTGGCTGGCTCCGCCGTCGACGTACACGATGGATCCAGTGGTGCCGGGCAGCCAATCGGAGAGCAGCGCGACGATGGACTTCGCGACGACGGTCGGGTCGTTGACATCCCAGCCGATCGGGGCGGCACCGTCCCAGTAGACGTTGAGCTGATTCATCTTGGCCGCGTCGTCCGTTGCCGTACCGGCGATCGCCTTCGCGGCGAGGGTCTTGATGGGACCCGCAGCGACGAGGTTCGAGCGAATGCGCTTGGCAGCACCCACTTCTCTGGCAACGTAGCGATTGACCGATTCGAGTGCGGCCTTGGCCACACCCATCCAGTTGTAGTACGGCATCGAGGTGCGCGGATCGAAGTCCATTCCGACGATGGAGCCACCCTCGTTCATGACCGGCAGTACTGCACGTGCCAGCGACGCGTAGCTCCACGCCGAGATCTCGAACGCCTTCGCGGCATCGGGACCGGGTCCGTCGAGGAACGGCTTGGCGTCAGGTCCCATCAGGGTGCGAGGCGCGAACGCGATCGAATGCAGCACGCCGTCGATACCCTCGGGCGCCACCTCGCGGACTCGATCCGCCAGGGCCGCGAGGTGCTCCTCGTTGGTGGCGTCGAGCTCGATCGCCGGGGGCACCTCCTTGGGCAGACGCTGTGCGATGCGGTCGATCAGCCGCAGCCGATCGAACCCGGTGATGATCACCTTGGCGCCCTGTTCCTGCGCCATGGCAGCGGCGTGGAACGCGATGGAGGCATCGGTGATGATGCCGGTGATGAGAATGGTCTTGCCTTCGAGCAATCCGCCCATAGTGCTGTGTTCCTTGCTTTCGATGACGAAAATCTATGACAACGAGCTGAAATGCATTGTGAGGGTAGGGTTCTCAGTGACCCATGCCCAGACCGCCGTCGACCGGGATGACCGCACCGGAGACGTAAGCCGCATCGGGCGACGCCAGCCAACTCACGACGCCTGCCACCTCTTCGGCTTTGCCTTTGCGCGCCAACGGGATTGCCTTGACCGCCATTTCCTGGATCTTCTCGTCCAGGACCTGGGTCATCTCGGTGTCGATGAACCCCGGCGCGACGACGTTCGCTGTGATGGACCGGGAACCGAGTTCACGAGTCAGGGAACGCGCCAAACCGATGACGCCCGCCTTGGACGAAGCGTAGTTCGCCTGACCGGCCGTTCCGGTCATACCGACGACGGAACCAAGGAAGATGAACCGGCCGTAACGGGCACGAAGCATCGAACGACTTGCTCGTTTCGCCACCCGAAACGCACCGGTCAAGTTTGCGTCGAGGACATTGGAGAACTGTTCGTCCGTCATCCGCATGATGAGCGTGTCGTCGGTGGTACCGGCGTTCGAGACCAGGACCTCGACCGGTCCCTGCTTCTCCTCGACCTCCTTGAATGCGGCGTCGACCGAATCGGAGTCCGTGACGTCGCAGACGACTCCGAACAGTCCGTCCGGAGCTCCGGATCCGCGGTGGGTGACGGCCACCTTGTGTCCGTCGGCTTGGAGCCGCTGGGCAATGGCAAGACCGATACCCCGGTTACCTCCGGTGACGAGTACCGATCGCGCGATGAAGTCAGGTGTGGACATGCCTAGCAACCTATCTGTTCGTCCTGGAATGACAAAGCGAAACTTACTGGTGAGTAATAACAGTGATCACGGCAATCGTTGCCGCATCACCAACGCCGAACCCAACCCCGACGAGATGAACAGGACACCGAGAATCAACCACGGACGCGACGCGTCCCCGCGGGTGATCTCGAACCCGATCTGCTCCTCCAGGGTGTCGTACACCTCGCGGAGGTCCTCGAGCGACGAGGCGGTGAAGAAGCTGCCACCCGAGAGAGTCGCGATCTCTCGTAGGGACGGGTCGTCGACCGGTACCGGCACTCGTTCGACCCCGGCCTCGTCCTCGATTTCGACCGAGCCGTAGCTCGTACCGAACGAGATCGTGGAGATCGGCACGCCCTTGTCCTTCGCAGCCCGGGCCGCGGTGTAGCCGCCTCGCGGGTCGTCGAGATTCTGCGGAACCGTCTGCTTGCCGTCGGAGAGCAGCACGATGCGGGCAGGTGGGGCCGCGTCACCGCCGCCGAGTATCGCTCCGAGAGTGTCGATCGACTGCAATGAGGTGAAGATCGCCTCACCGGTGGCGGTTCGTTCGCTGAGCTGCAGTTTGTCGATGGCGGACTTGGTGGCTTCACGATTGGCCGTGGGAGACACCAAGACGGACGCGGTGCCTGCGAATGCGACCAGACCGAGGTTGATTCCTGGCGTCAGGCCGTCGGCGAAGGACTTCGCGGCTTCCTGAGCGGCGGCCAACCGGGTCGGTTCGACGTCGGTGGCCTCCATCGACAGCGAGACGTCGATGACGAGCATGACCGTGGCGCGGTTGCGGGGGACGCGCTCGTCCGCCGTCGGACCTGCCAGTGCGACGGTGAGGAACAGCAGACCGACCAACACCAGCGCGGTCGGCAGGTGTCGCAAACGGTTCGGCCGCACGGGCGCAACGGACTCGAGCAGTTCCATGTTGGAGAAGCGCAGAACATGTTTCTGCTTGCGCCGCTGAATCCAGATGTAACCGGCCGTCAGTGCAATGACGACGACGAGAAATCCGAGCCACCACGGCGAAGCGAAATCGCTCAGGCTCATCGCGTACCGGCCCGAGCAGTATTGGTGAAACCGGAGCCGATGGTGTGTCTGCGCGCGGTGACGAAGCGGACGACGTCGGCAATCCAATCACCGTCGGTACGCAGCGTCAGCCGTGGTGCTCCGCAGCGACGAAGCGCTTTCTCGACGTCGTCACGATGTGCTGCTGCGGCGCGCGCGAAGTCTGCTCGCAGTCGCGGCGTCGTACTGAACTCGCGAGTTCGGCCCGATTCCGGATCGTGCAACACCACATCACCGACGTCGGGTAATTCGAGATCACGGGGATCGAGTACCTCGACGGCCAGCACATCGTGTCGGGCGGAGATGGCGCGGAGCGACCGTTCCCAATCGATGGGTCCGAGGAAATCACTGATCACCACAGCCATCCCGCGACGGCGTTCCGGCCGCCGCAGGGCTTCGATGGCTGCTCGAAGGTCTCCGCGCACACCGTCGGCCACCGCGGGCGTCGTGGCAATGCTTCGGAGCATCGACTGCGTGTGGACACGGCCACCTCGTGCGGGAATGCGCGTGGTACTTGCACCGGTGGCGACCACCGCGCCGATTCGATTGCCCCCGCCGCCGGACAGATGCGTGATCGCGGCCGAGGCCGCGACGGCCAGGTCCCGCTTCTCACACCCGGTGGTGCCGAAGTCGAGGCTGGCCGACAGGTCGACCACGAGCCAGGTCTCGAGCTCGCGATCCGCGACGGACTGCCGCACGTGCGGGTGCGTCGTACGTGCAGTGACCGACCAATCCATCTGGCGGACGTCGTCGCCGGGCTGGTACTCCCTGGCGTCGCCCGGCTCCGAACCGGGACCGGGAATCAACCCGAGGTGGTCGCCGTGCAGAACCCCGTCCAGCCTTCGGCGCACCGTCAGCTCGAGGGTCCGCAGCGCGGCGGCCAACTTCGGATCACGAAGCTCACCCGAGCGGAACGACGGCGGCCGAGATACGACGGTACTGCCGGACGTCACGCGAGCGGTGTCGGATCCGCTCACTGACCCGGCGTACCGATCGGCGAACCGTCACCCGACGGCTTCTGCAACGACGGTGCCGGCTGACCGTACTGACCGCCTTGTGGATGCTGCTGAGGTCCGGGCTGTTGAGCCGGCGGCACCTGGCCCTGCCCGGGAAACTGGCCCTGAGCGGGGAACTGGCCGGGGGCCGGAAACTGCCCCTGTGCCGGGTAGGGCCCCTGCGGCTGACGTCCATCGAAGTGCGGGCCGTCCGGACCGGCTCCGTTGCTCTGGGGCACCGGAACTGCCTGCGGCGACACCTGCGGCAACCCGACGGTCTGCAGTACCCGGGAGATCACCGTCTCGGGCGTCACCTCGTCTGCCAGAGCGTCGTAGGACAGCACCAGACGGTGTCGAAGCACGTCGGGAATGACCTCGAGAACGTCCTGCGGCACCACGTAATCGCGACCTCGCAGTAGGGCGAGCGCCCTCGACGCCGCGATGATGCCGAGCGTCGCACGTGGCGAGGCACCGTAAGCGATCCAGCTGGCCACGTCGTCCAGTCCGAACTGCTCGGGAGTACGCGTGGCGGAGATGACACGGACGACGTAGTCGACGAGTGCGTGGTGCACGAACACCGAGCTGGCCAGATTCTGCAGGCGAACCAATTCGACCGGGTCGAGGACCTGCTTCGGTTCGGGTGCCTTGATGCCCATGCGATAGACGATTTCGCGTTCCTCCTCGACCGTCGGATAGTCGACGACGATCTTGAACAGGAATCGGTCGCGTTGTGCCTCGGGAAGGGGGTACACACCCTCGTTCTCGATGGGGTTCTGCGTCGCCATCACCAGGAACGGGTCGGGCATCGGGAACGTCTTGCCGCCGATGGTGACATGACGCTCGGCCATGACCTCGAGCAACGCGGACTGCACCTTCGCCGGCGCGCGGTTGATCTCGTCGGCCAGCACGAAGTTGGCCACGACAGGCCCGAGTTCGGTGTCGAACTCCTCGCGGCCCTGACGGTAGATGCGGGTGCCGACGAGGTCGGTGGGGACCAGGTCGGGAGTGAACTGGACTCGCGAGAACGACCCGCCCACCACCCGCGCGAAGGTCTCGACGGCAAGGGTCTTGGCAACACCGGGGACACCCTCGAGCAGTACGTGTCCGCGGGCGAGCAATCCGACCAGAATGCGCTCGACCAGTCGGTCCTGACCGACGATCACCCGCTTGACCTCGTACACGGCCTTCTCGAGAAGCAGAACGTCCTCGGCAAGGCCTGGACTGTCCACCCGCTTCGGCTCCCCACCCTGTGGACCCGGAGTCGAGGTCTCGACGTTCGTCGACTCCTCGTCATTCGAAATCCGGCCGTCACGTGATGTCACCAAGAATTCACCGCTTTCAGTCGATCATCGTCGGGCTCGTTTCGTACCGCCGCGATCAACTATTCCAGGTGATCGGCCGGAGCGCCGAAAGGCACCCCCGGCACGAGGCCGGAGTGGAGCCTGCGGAACAACTCGAGATGCCGGAGTGGAGCCTGCGGAACGACTCGAGATGCCGGAGTGGAGCTTGCGGAACGACTCGAGAGGCCGGAGTGGAGCCTGCGGAACGACTCGAGGGGCCGGAGTGGTTCCGGATCGCGCTCAGGACACTATGCGCACGGCGTACGGAGTCATCCCGCTGTATCGCACGTCGGACACCTTGACCACCGAGCCCGACTGCGGTGCTTCGAGCATCTTGCCGTCGCCGAGGTAGAGAGCGACGTGCTGGCTGGCGTTCGGTCCGTAGAAGATCATGTCGCCGCGCTTCATCTCCGAGGACGGCACCTGCTTACCTGCGGTGTACTGGTAGCCGGTGTAGTGGGGCAACGAGATGCCGAGGCCTGCAAACGCGTAGATCATCAGGCCCGAGCAGTCGAACCCGACCTTGTTGTAGTCGCCGTAGCTGTCTGCGACCCCGCCGTCCCTGATGCCCTTGGTCGGACCGTTCTCGTCACCGCCGCCCCACGAATACGGCACTCCGAGTTGGCTCATTCCACGGTCGATCGCCAGTTCGACGGCTGCACTTCCGGTGACCGACGGCGTCGTGGACGTCTTCGGTTTGGTGGGGGTCTTCGGTTTGGTGGGGGCGGTCCCGGTCGAGCTGTCCGAGTCGTCGGACGAACTCGAATCCTCGTCCACGTCGACGTGCGACCGTTGGCCCTCGGCGATGGCCGCAGCTCGTTGCTGGGCCGCCAGGTTGGCCGATACCCGAGCAGCTGCCTGCACAGCAGCTTCCCGCGCCGCAGACGCAGCTTCCCGCGCCGCAGACGCAGCGGCGGCGATCGCCGCATCCTCGGCCGCTTTCTGCGCTTCCCAGTCGCCGTACGCCGCGCGCTGATCCTGTAGACCGGCGACGTTGCTGCGCGCCGCGTCGAGCTCGGTCTGTGCTGCGTCACGCTGAGACTCGATCGCTGCTTTCTGATCGGCCTCCGCTTGCAGCGCCGCCTGCGCTTCGGCAATGGCCTGCTCTGCCTCGGCCTTCTTCGCCTCGGCTTCCGACGCCGCGGCGTCGGCTTGCTGCTTGGAGTCTCGCGCCGCCGAATCACGATTCGCCTGCTCGGTACGGGCCCGCTGGAGCCCGTCGAGCACTGCGTTCTGACTGTTGGAGAGAACTTTGAGCACCTGGGCGCGATCGAGGACGTCGTCCGGTCCGCTGGATCCGAGGAACGAGGCCATCGAGGCGACGCCGGAACCCTGGGTGTAGCTGGACTTCGCGAACTCGTCGAACTTGCGTTGGGCGGCTTGGATCTGCGTGCCTGCATCCGCGAGTGCCTGCTGCGCAGCACCGACGACGGCGGCGGCAACATCGGCCGCGTCGCGCGCATTCTGCAAGTCGACCAGCGCCTTGTTGACGCCTTCTCGCTTCGAGGCGACCTCGTCGTCGAGCCGAGCGAGCTGCTGATTGGCGGACGCGATCGCATCGATCAGTTGGCCCACCTGCCCGAGGCTCGAATCGACGGCGCTGCCCGCGGCGGCGAGGTCACTGTCGGACGGGTTGGGCGGCGGGGGCGGTACTGCGGCGGCGACTCCGGGAAGGGTCGCCATCAACGCAATCACCAGGCCGGCACCCACCAGTACGAATCGGGTACGGACGAGCGCTCTGCGGCGGGTGCCGCGGACTGGACGTCGGCTCACAAATGTCTCCCTCGGGTCCGGCATTCAGTCGGGTCCGAGACGAACCGTCGTGCCGCCGAGGTGCTTGCCGTCCCCACCCCGATCGCAGGTGACGGTGAGCGGTCTCGCCGGGCGGGAAAGAAACACGCAGCGACACGACAGGTGTGAACCACGTCAGTCACACCCGAAGCAGTGGCCTCCCGAGTTCCCCACGGACGACACCCTGCCTTCTGCGACACTCCTTCCCCAGCAGTGCCAATGGCACCGTACGACACTTTGCACCCTAAGGAAACTCCAGTCACAAATGACACATTTGTAATTCGACCAGGCACAACGCGTTGAACTCGGGGTTTGCCGAAAACAATTTTTCCGACTTTTTCGGTGGGGCCGGCGATCTCGATCCGGACCGGGTCGTACGGCGCGGGTGTCGGTCACTCGAACGACACCCCGGGGGCGACGGGTCAGTTGTCTGCGGAGTCGCGGTTCGCGTGGTTCGGCGATGCCGCACGAGCACGAAACCTGCGCGCTTTGACGACGGCTGTCAGGGCGGCCACAGCGGCGACGACGACGACGAGTCCACCGGTGAGCAGGCCCCACGGCGTCTGATCCTCGACGAGCGTGTCCACGAAATTATCGGCCGCGACGATGTGATTGCCGGTGTAGGTGCGGTCCTGGCCGGCTTCGAGGGTGACTCGGCTGATGGAGTCGCTGAAGGTGCCCACCTGCCCGGGGCTCAGTACCAACACTGTGCCACCCTCGCGCGCTCCGACCGCCGTTGCGAGGTCCCGCAGCTGCGAGTCGTGGCGCGGTTCGTTCGGCACGATCACGATGCTCAGGTCGATGCCGTGGTCTTCTGCGCGCGCGACAGCCGAGGACAACCCGGCTTCCTCGTCGGCGGGCGCACTCACGCCGGATTCGCGGACCGTGGCGACGATGCTGTCGACGTCCAGACCTGCCGGAATATCGGTGGCAAGTGGGGAAGCGGCGTGAATCGGTTCAGGCATCTCTCGTCCAGTCGGTAGGAACTCCTCGCGTGAAACCCTACGTCACAGTGCTCCCGATACCCGGGAGGCCTGCACATCCGAACCCGCAACTGAGGCCGCCCTTCATTGCGTCGCACGAAACAGTACGTGAGGATTGTGACGCGGGTCGTTCTGTCGGCATCCACCGCGAAACGGACCCGCAAGTTTTCACAGGACAAGCGTACTGTTAGACTTCCATCGAGACACTGCCCGAGCGTCCGCAGGCAATACGCACGCCGGATGCCATGCCGAGACACACGGACAGCGCCTCGCTTCAACCGTCGACACAGCCCCGTCGGCGGTGTGCCTCATAGACGAGTGGAGCTGAAGTGACCGCAAGTAACAACTCATTCGGTGCAAAGGGCACCCTCGAAGTCGGAGAGAACTCGTACGAGATCTTCCGCCTGTCGGCCTTGCCCGGTGCCGAGAAACTGCCCTATGCACTGAAGGTCCTCGCGGAGAACCTCCTTCGCACCGAGGACGGTGCCAACATCACCGCCGACCATATTCGCTCGATCGCGTCGTGGGATCCCTCGGCCGACCCGAGCATCGAAATTCAGTTCACCCCTGCACGTGTCATCATGCAGGACTTCACCGGCGTTCCGTGTGTCGTAGACCTCGCCACCATGCGTGAGGCCGTGACCACCCTCGGTGGCGACCCCAACAAGGTCAACCCCCTCTCCCCCGCCGACATGGTGATCGACCACTCGGTCATCCTCGACGTGTTCGGCCGCGCCGACGCACTCGAGCGCAACGTCGACCTCGAATACGAGCGCAACGGCGAGCGTTACCAGTTCCTGCGTTGGGGCCAGGGCGCCTTCGACGACTTCAAGGTCGTCCCGCCCGGCATGGGCATCGTGCACCAGGTCAACATCGAATACCTGGCACCGACCGTCATGACCCGCAAGGGTCAGGCCTACCCCGACACCTGCGTCGGCACCGACTCGCACACGACGATGGTCAACGGTCTCGGCGTACTCGGCTGGGGCGTCGGCGGAATCGAAGCCGAGGCGGCCATGCTCGGCCAGCCCGTATCGATGCTGATTCCGCGTGTCGTCGGCTTCAAGCTCTCGGGCGAGATTCAGCCGGGCGTCACGGCGACCGACGTCGTTCTGACCGCCACCGAGATGTTGCGCAAGCACGGAGTCGTCGGAAAGTTCGTGGAGTTCTACGGTGAAGGCGTGGCAGAGGTTCCCCTCGCCAACCGCGCCACCCTGGGCAACATGAGCCCCGAATTCGGCTCCACCGCAGCGATTTTCCCGATCGACGAAGAGACGATCAACTACCTGCGCCTCACCGGCCGCAGCGACGAGCAGCTCGCCCTCGTCGAGGCGTACGCCAAAGAGCAGGGCATGTGGCACGACCCGAAGAACGAAGCCGTGTACTCCGAGTACATCGAGCTCGACCTCAACACGGTCGTTCCGTCCATCGCAGGCCCGAAGCGCCCGCAGGACCGAATCCTGTTGTCCGAGTCCAAGGTTGCGTTCCGCAAGGACATTCACAACTACGTCGAGGAAAACCACCCGGCGCACGAGGGTGACAGCAAGCTGGACGAGGCACTCAACGAGTCGTTCCCGGCCAGTGATCCCGCATCGCTGAGCTTCGCGGAAGACGATGCAGTCGACGTGCGGTCGGCGGCATACGGCTCCGAAGGCCGCCCGAGCAAGCCTGTTCGCGTCATCACCGACGAAGCAGGCGAGTTCGTTCTCGACCACGGTGCCGTCGTGGTTGCAGGCATCACCTCCTGCACCAACACCTCGAACCCGTCGGTGATGCTGGGCGCAGCACTGCTCGCTCGCAACGCCGTCGAAAAGGGTCTGTCCACCAAGCCGTGGGTCAAGACCAACATGGCACCCGGTTCGCAGGTCGTCACCGACTACTACGAGAAGGCCGGCCTGTGGCCCTACCTCGAGAAGCTCGGCTACTTCCTGGGTGGCTACGGCTGCACCACGTGCATCGGCAACACAGGTCCTCTGCTCGAGCCGATCTCGAAGGCGATCAACGACAACGATCTCTCGGTCACCGCCGTGCTGTCGGGCAACCGAAACTTCGAGGGTCGTATCTCCCCCGACGTCAAGATGAACTACCTGGCTTCGCCGCCGCTGGTCATCGCCTACGGCCTCGCGGGCACGATGGACTTCGACTTCGAGACCGACGCACTCGGCAACGACCACGAGGGCAATCCGGTGTACCTCAAGGACATCTGGCCGTCTTCGCAGGAGATCGAGGACACGATCAAGTCCTCGATCAGCCGGGACATGTTCAGCAAGTCCTACGAGACGATCTTCGCCGGCGACAGCCGCTGGCAGAACCTGTCCACCCCCGAGGGCGACACGTTCGAGTGGGATCCCAAGTCGACGTACGTCCGCAAGCCTCCGTACTTCGACGGCATGACGATGGATCCGGCTCCGGTCGAGGACATCAAGGGTGCACGCGTGCTGGCACTGCTCGGCGATTCGGTCACCACCGACCACATCAGCCCGGCAGGTCCCATCAAGGCGGGTACGCCGGCCGCGCAGTACCTCGATTCCCACGGGGTCGAGCGCAAGGACTACAACTCGCTCGGATCGCGCCGCGGTAACCACGAGGTCATGATTCGCGGAACCTTCGCGAACATCCGCCTCAAGAACCAGCTGCTCGACGACGTCTCGGGTGGCTACACCCGCGACTTCACCCTCGACGGTGGTCCGCAGTCGTTCATCTACGACGCGTCGCAGAACTACCAGAAGGCCGGCATCCCGCTGGTCGTGCTGGGCGGCAAGGAGTACGGCTCCGGAAGCTCCCGTGACTGGGCGGCCAAGGGCACCTCGCTCCTGGGCGTCAAGGCGGTCATCACCGAGTCGTTCGAGCGCATCCACCGCTCCAACCTCATCGGCATGGGCGTCGTTCCGCTGCAGTTCCCGGCAGGCGAGAGCGCAGCGTCGCTCAAGCTCGACGGCACCGAGACGTTCGACATCATCGGCGTCGAGAAGCTGAACGAAGGCACCACCCCGAAGACGATGGCAGTGACCGCGACCAAGGAAGACGGAACCAAGGTCGAGTTCGACGCCGTGGTCCGTATCGATACCCCCGGTGAAGCGGACTACTACCGCAACGGCGGAATCCTCCAGTACGTCCTGCGCAACATGATCAGAGGCTAGTCACACGGCACTGTAGACAGACGCCACGCACAGCGATGGGCCCGGAACTCGATACGTGTTTCGGGCCCATCGCCGTATCGGTACGGGCCCCTTCATCGAAAAGTAGGAGTTTCACACGTGCCCAAGGTCAGCGAAGACCACCTGGCCGCTCGCCGCAGCGAAATTCTCGACGGTGCGCGTAAGTGCTTCGGAGAGTTCGGCTACGAGGGCGCGACGGTGCGACGCCTGGAGGAGGCGACAGGCCTCTCACGCGGAGCCATCTTCCACCACTTCAAGGACAAGGACGGCCTCTTCCTCGCGTTGGCGCAGGAGGATGCCCGGCGTATGGCAGAAGTCGCGGCGACGCAGGGTCTGGTTCAGGTGATGCGAGACATGCTGGCTCAGCCGGATCAGTTCGAGTGGCTCGGAACGCGGCTCGAGATCACTCGACGACTGCGAACCGACGCCGACTTCCGAACCAGCTGGGCCGAACGGTCGGCAGAGCTCACCGACGCGACCCTGGGCCGACTGGAACGGCAGAAGACGGCAGGAAAACTCCGTGATGACGTGCCCAACGACGTCCTGGCCGACTACCTGGACCTCGTGCTGGACGGTCTGGTCGCCCGAATCGCGTCAGGGCAGGGCGGGTCCAACCTGTCGGCGATCCTCGATCTGGTCGAGGAATCGGTGCGTAAACGCGACCGACCCGAGTCAAGCTAGCTGGATCAGTTCCAGGTATTCCTGCGACCAGTGATCCTCGGTGCCGTCGGGAAGGAGGATCACTCGTTCGGGTGAGAGTGCCTCGGCGGCACCCGGATCGTGAGTCACCAGCACGACGGCACCCTTGTAGCTGCGCAATGCATCGAGGACCTGCTCGCGCGAGATCGGATCGAGGTTGTTGGTCGGCTCGTCGAGCAGCAGCACGTTCGCGGCCGAGGACACCAGTCCGGCGAGCGCAAGACGTGTCTTCTCACCACCGGACAGTGTTCCTGCCGGCTGTTCGAGCTGGGGGCCGGTGAACATGAAGGCACCGAGCAGTGATCTGAGCTCCTGCTCGCCGGTGTCGGGTGCGGCATGCCGGATGTTCTCCCACACCGACGCGTGATCGTCGAGGGTGTCGTGTTCCTGCGCGAAGTACCCGACGCGCATGCCGTGGCCCGGCTCGATCTCTCCGGTGTCGGCTTTCTCGGTTCCGGCCAGGATTCGGAGCAGCGTGGTCTTACCTGCACCGTTGAGACCGAGCACCACCACGCGGCTCCCCCGGTCGATCGCCAGATCGACGCCGGCGAAGATCTCCAGAGATCCGTACATCTTGGTCAGGTTCTTGGCCATCAACGGTGTCTTGCCGCAGGGGGCAGGCTCAGGAAAGCGAATGTGCGCAACCTTGTCGGACACGCGCTCCGCATCGAGGTTGGCCATCAACTTGTCCGCTCGCTTCGCCATATTCTGTGCCGCAACGGCTTTGGTTGCCTTGGCACCCATCTTGGCGGCCTGGACGCGCAGCGCACCCGCCTTCTTCTCGGCGTTGGCGCGCTCGCGACGGCGCCGTTGCTCGTCCGTGGCGCGGGCGTCGAGGTACTTCTTCCAGTTCATGTTGTAGATGTCGGCTTCACCGCGCACGGCATCGAGGAACCACACCCGGTTCACCACGTCTCCGAGCAGTTCCACATCGTGGCTGATCACGATCAGTCCGCCCTCGTGGTTCTGCAGGAAACCGCGCAACCAGGTGATGGAATCGGCGTCGAGGTGGTTGGTCGGCTCGTCGAGCAGCAACGTGGTGTTGGAGCGCCCGCCACTGCCGTCGGACGCGGCGAACAGAATGCGAGCCAGCTCGACGCGTCGGCGCTGACCGCCGGACAGGGTGCGTAGCGGCTGGCCGAGGATGCGGTCGGCCAAGCCGAGGCTGTTGCAGATACGCGCGGCTTCGCTCTCGGCTTCGTAGCCGCCGAGCGAGGCGAAACGCTCTTCGAGTTCGCCGTACTTGCGGACTGCCTTGTCGAGCAACGCCTCGTCGGCGACCTCGGCCATCAGCGCCTGCTGCTTCTCCATCTTGTGCAGCAGGGTGTCCAGTCCCCGGGCCGAGAGCACCCGATCCTTGGCGAGCACATCGAGGTCGCCCTCTTTGGGGTCCTGCGGAAGGTAGCCGAGTTCTCCGGTACGCACGACCTCTCCTGCGTACGGCTCGCCTTCCCCTGCCAGGATGCGCAGCGTGGTGGTCTTGCCTGCACCGTTGCGGCCCACCAACCCGATGCGGTCGCCGGCCTGCACGCGGAGCGCAGGCCCCTCGGTGGACAGAAGGGTCCGCACACCGGCACGAACTTCCAGGTCGGTGGCGGTGATCACGCGTGAGCTCCTAGCGATTGCCGAACAAGATCGTTGCCCGTCGACCGACGAGCGAACTTCAGGTGCACCGAAGGACGGCACAGCAAACCCCCATTTTAGCTCAGCATTCACGTGCCCTGCCCCAGGAACGACGGTGACCCCGGTAACGTCTGATCGATGACCGACGCCCCCGTAACAGTCAGCCCACGCAGCGCGCCGATCCCCGATCTCGCCGGGCGCACCGCACTCGTCACCGGCGGCAGCCGAGGCATCGGCAAAGCGATCGCCGCCGAACTGCTCGCTCGTGGCGCGAACGTCGCCATCACGGCTCGCAAACGCGAACCACTCGTTGCAGCAGCCGCAGAACTGGGCGACTCCGTGCTCGCAATCGACGGCAATGCGGGCGACTCGGAGCACCGACGCGATGCGGTGGCGAGAACCGTCGACACCTTCGGTTCGCTGGACATCCTTGTGAACAACACCGGAATCAATCCCGTCTACGGCTCACTGATGGATGCCGATCTCGCGGGCGTGAGCAAGATCTTCGACACCAATGTCGTCGGCACCCTCGGCTTCGTTCAGCAGGCATTTCATGCCTGGATGGGTGAGCACGGCGGCTCGATCGTCAATGTCGCCAGCGTGGCAGGCATCCGCTCCACCGGCGTCATCGCTGCCTACGGCGCTTCGAAAGCTGCGCTGATCCGCCTCACCGAAGAACTCGCCTGGCAGCTGGGCCCGAAAATCCGCGTCAATGCGGTGGCACCGGGTGTGGTCAAGACCAAGTTCGCCGAGGCCCTCGTCGCCAACGGAGAGGACGCCGCGGCGGCCGGCTACCCGATGAAGCGACTCGGAAACCCGGAGGACGTAGCGGCGCTTGTCGCCTTCTTGGTGTCCGACGCGTCGTCGTGGATCACCGGCGAGACCGTGCGCGTGGACGGTGGTTTGCTCGCCACCGGCGGAATGTGAACGATTTTTCGGCCGACGTCGCGGTGGTCGGTCTCGGACCGGCCGGACGGGCCGTGGCCCACCGATGTGCCGCGGCCGGCCTGGACGTGCTGGCCCTCGATCCGCACCCGGCGCGCACCTGGACCCCGACGTACTCGGCCTGGGCCGACGAATTGCCGTCGTGGTTACCCGAGACCGCTGTCGCCTCGACCGCGCAGAAGCCGGCGGTGTGGACCGATCACCATCGGATCATCGACCGGACGTACTGCGTGTTGGATACACGCGCCCTGCAGTCGGCGTTGGCGCTCGATCGAGTTCGGACGCTCACGGGTACTGCCGTCGACGTCACCGGTTCCCGTGTGACGACCGCCGACGGGACGATCGTCGATGCTGCTCACGTTGTCGACGCCCGCGGCACGCTCGATTCGCGGGACCTCGCGCAACAGACCGCCTACGGGATCGTCGTCGACCGTGAGCGCGCAGACCCGATCCTCGAGGGCTCCGACGCCTGGTTCATGGATTGGCGCACCGACAACGGCGCTCGGCCCGGCGAAGCCCCGAGTTTCCTGTATGCCGTGGCGCTCGACGACGATCGCATCCTGCTCGAGGAGACCTGTTTGGTCGGCCGTCCGGCGCTGGAACTTGCGGTGCTTCGATCACGGCTGCACCACCGACTTTCCCATCGCAATCTGGAACCGACCGGCCACGAGGACGTCGAGCGAGTCCGCTTCTCCGTCGAACCGCCACCTCGGTCGCGTCTGCTCTCCGGCCGAGGCGGCCCAGTACTGTTCGGATCTCGCTCGAACCTGATGCATCCCGCCACGGGGTACAGCGTGGCAGCATCGCTGGCGTCGGCCGACCACCTTGTCGAGCAGTTCCGTGGCGGCGGCCGGTCTCGACGAACCCGCCCGGTACACATCTGGACGGTGCAGAAGCTCCGCAACCTCGGCCTCCGTACCGCGCTGAGTCTGGAACCGGAGATGGTCCCTCAATTCTTCTCCAGCTTCTTCTCGCTTCCGGTCGAACTTCAACGCTCCTACCTGTCGGGCCACGACGACGCCGTCGGGACGATGACCGCGATGCTCAAGATGTTCCCGACGCTGCCGTCCTCGGCCCGGCGTGCGATCGCCCGCACGATCGTGCGGGCCCCGCGTCGCCGCTGAGTTTCTTCTCCAACGGTCGACATGCAGGCGCCCGGTCGGCGATCATGGACACATGCGCAGCATTTGGAAGGGCTCGATTGCCTTCGGACTGGTCAACGTCCCGGTGAAGGTCTACTCGGCCACCGAGCAGCACGACATTCGGTTCCATCAAGTGCACGCGAAGGACGGCGGTCGGATCAAGTACGACCGCATCTGTCAGGAATGCGGCAAGTCGGTGCAGTTCGCCGATATCGACAAGGCCTACGACTCCCCCGACGGCGAACGCGTGATCTTGACCGACGACGACTTCGACAAACTCCCGGCGGCCGAGAAGCACGAGATTCCGGTTCTCGAATTCGTACCGACCGAGCAGATCGACCCGATTCTCTACGACAAGAGCTACTTCCTCGAGCCGGACTCGGCGTCACCGAAGGCGTACGTTCTGCTGCGAGAGACGTTGGAAGAAACCGAACGCACTGCGCTCGTTCATTTCACGCTGAGGCAGAAGACCCGATTGGCTGCGTTGCGGGTGCGTGACGACGTGTTGGTGATTCAGACATTGCTGTGGCCGGACGAGGTCAGGGCAGCCGAGTTCCCCTCGCTCGAGGATGCACCGTCAGCACGTCCGCAAGAGGTGAAGATGGCCACGTCGCTGGTGGAGAGCATGTCCTCGGAGTTCGACCCCACCGAGTACACCGACGACTATCAGATCGAACTGCGCAAGCTGATCGACGAGACCCTCGCCAACGGCGGCGAAAAGGTCATCCACACCGAGGCCGAGAAGGACGACGAGGGTGAGGACGCCGAGGTCGTCGATCTGGTTGCAGCTCTGCAGCGCAGTGTCGAGGCGGCGGGCAAGAACGCGAAGTCGGGGTCTGCCACATCGGCTCCAGCGAAAAAAGCACCGGCCAAGAAAGCAGCTGCGAAGAAGGCCCCGGCCAAGAAGGCAGCTGCCAAGAAGTCGACCGCCGCCAAGTCCGCCGAATCGAAGGACGACGAGGCGAAGGGTGCTTGAGGGAGCCGACTCGGCTGTGGATCAGACGGTGAATCCGAGGGCCCTGAGCTGCTCGCGGCCGTCGTCGGTGATCTTGTCCGGGCCCCACGGCGGCATCCAGACCCAGTTGATCTTCAGGTCGGCAGCCAGTCCGCTGCGCACGAGCGCGCCGCGGGCCTGATCCTCGATGACATCGGTCAACGGGCACGCCGCCGAGGTCAGCGTCATGTCGACCGTGACGATATCGTCCGCATCGATCTTGATGTCGTAGACCAGGCCCAGGTCGACGACGTTGATTCCGAGCTCGGGGTCGACGACGTCGCGCATCGCTTCTTCGAGGTCCTCGAGCACCTTGATCTCTTCGGCGGTCAGTTCCACCGGCGTCGGGGTCACGGCTGGAGTCGTCTCTGTTGCTTCGGTCATGATTGCTGTCCTCCGGAAAGTGCCGACTGGGCTGTCCCGCCCGTCGTAGCTGTCGAATCTGCGTCCACTACTTGAACAACCGCGTCCTTGAAAGCCATCCAACCCAGCAATGCGCACTTCACGCGAGCCGGATACTTGGCCACACCGGCGAACGCTATTCCGTCACCGATGACGTCCTCGTCACCTTCGACGGTACCTCGGCTGCCGACCATGTCGCTGAACGCGTCGACCGTCTTCAGCGCATCGACCACGCTCAGGCCGACGACCTGATCGGTGAGCACCGATGTTGCTGCCTGACTGATCGAGCAGCCCTGGCCGTCGTACGAGACGTCCGCAACGGTGCCGTTATCCACGTGAACCCGCAGAGTGACCTCGTCGCCGCACGTGGGGTTGACGTGGTGTACCTCCGCGCCGAACGGCTCGCGTAGTCCGCGGCCGTGCGGGTGCTTGTAGTGATCGAGGATCACTTCCTGGTACATCTGTTCCATACGCATCTACAGCTGCCCTCCCTCATCGGCACGAGCGGTACCGAAGAACGATTGCGCACGGCGGATCGCCTGAGCGAGCACCTGCACCTCGTCGAGCGTGTTGTACAGGGCGAACGATGCACGTGCGGTCGCAGCGACGCCGAACCGGCGGTGCAGCGGCCATGCGCAGTGATGCCCGACGCGAATGGCGACACCCTCGTCGTCCAGGATCTGACCGAGGTCGTGGGCGTGGATACCGTCGACGACGAACGACACCGCAGAACCACGGTCGACGTTCTCTGTCGGGCCGATCACGCGCACCCCGTCGATCTTCGCGAACTCGGCGAGAGTCGCTGCGACCAAAGCCTTCTCGTGCGCGGCGATGACGTCGATACCGATGTTCTCCAGATACCGCACAGCTGCGCCCAGTCCGACGACCTGCGAGGTCATCGGCACCCCGGCCTCGAATCGTTGCGGAGGCGCGGCGAATGTCGTCTTCTCCATGGTGACCGTCTCGATCATCGACCCGCCGGTGATGAAGGGAGGCATCGCATTCAGGAGTGCAGCCTTGCCGTACAGCACGCCCACGCCGGAGGGGCCGAGCATCTTGTGCCCGGAGAACGCGGCGTAGTCGACATCGAGGGCATGGAAGTCGACCTTCATGTGCGGCACCGACTGGCACGCGTCGAGAACGACGAGCGCGCCCACAGCCCTGGCCCGACGCACCAATTCCTCGACCGGAGCAACGGCACCGGTCACATTGGACTGGTGCGTGAATGCGAGAACCTTGACGGCCGAGGACAATTCGAGCGAATCGAGGTCGATTCGTCCATCGTCGGTGATGCCGTACCAGCGCAGCGTGGCTCCGGTTCGAGCTGCGAGCTCCTGCCACGGAACGAGATTGGCGTGATGCTCGAGTTCGGTGACGACGATCTCGTCGCCGGGACCGAGATGGCGATCGAATCGCTGATCGGCAAGCACGTACGTCACGAGGTTGAGCGATTCGGTCGCGTTCTTGGTGAACACGATCTCGTCGACATCTGCCCCGACGAACGACGCGATGGCCGCCCTGGCACCCTCGTACGCGTCGGTGGCCTCCTCGGCCAGCTGATGCGCCCCGCGATGCACTGCGGCATTGCACGTGGTGAGGAATTCGCGTTCGGCATCGAGTACCTGCACCGGCCGCTGCGAGGTTGCACCGGAATCGAGGTACACCAACGGCTTTCCGTCACGGACGGTGCGCGAGAGGATGGGGAAATCACGGCGAACCGTGGCGACATCGAACGATGCCGCCACCGCCGCAGCTGCCGGTGCAGCCATACTCATGCTCCGGTGGTCGCGGCCTGCGTGTAGCCGGCGTATCCGTTGGCTTCGAGTTCGTCGGCCAGCTCGGCACCGCCGGACTTCACGATCTCACCGTTGACGAAGACGTGCACGAAATCAGGCTTGATGTAGCGCAGGATGCGGGTGTAGTGCGTGATCAGCAGCACTCCACCGTCTTCGCGTTCCTTGTACTTGTTGACGCCCTCGGACACCACTCGCAGCGCATCGACGTCGAGGCCGGAGTCGGTCTCGTCGAGAATGGCGATCTTCGGCTTGAGCAGTCCCAGCTGAAGGATCTCGTGACGCTTCTTCTCGCCACCGGAGAAACCTTCGTTGACGTTGCGCTCGAGGAAGTTGGCCTCGATCTCCAGCTCGCTCATGGCGGTCTTGGCTTCCTTGACCCAGTGCCGCAGCTTCGGCGCTTCGCCGCGCACTGCGGTGGCGGCGGTGCGCAGGAAGTTCGACATCGAGACTCCTGGCACCTCCACCGGGTACTGCATCGCCAGGAACAGGCCGGCGCGAGCTCGCTCGTCGACGCTCATCTCGAGCACGTCTTCACCGTCGAGGGTGATGGTGCCCGAGGTCACGGTGTACTTCGGATGGCCTGCAATGGCGTAGGACAGCGTGGACTTGCCGGAACCGTTGGGCCCCATGATCGCGTGCGTCTCGCCGGACTTCACGGTGAGATCGACACCCTTGAGGATGTTGATCGGCTCGGCGGACGAGTCGGTGTTGGCGACGCTGACATGCAGGTCGCGGATTTCGAGTGTGGACATCAAAGTTCCTTTGTGCAGTCGAGAGGAGTTCGGGTGGACCTACGCGCCGGCGACGGCGAGTTCGGCCTCGATGGCGGCGTCGAGACGCTCGCGTACAGCGGGGACCGGAATCTTGTCGATGATTTCGTGGAAGAAGCCGCGAACGACCAGTCGCCGGGCCACCTCCTCCGAGATGCCGCGAGCACGCAGGTAGAACAGCTGCTCGTCGTCGAAGCGGCCGGTCGCACTGGCATGCCCGGCTCCGACGATTTCGCCGGTTTCGATTTCCAGGTTCGGCACCGAGTCGGCGCGAGCGCCGTCGGTGAGCACCAGGTTTCGGTTCAGCTCGTACGTCTCGGTGCCCTCGGCTTCCGCGCGGATGAGCACGTCACCGATCCACACCGTGTGCGCATCGTGCTTGCCCGGACCGACTTCGCCTTGCAGCGCACCCTTGTACATGACGTTCGACTTGCAGTGCGGTGCCGAGTGGTCGACGAGCAGTCGCTGCTCGAGATGCTGGCCGGCGTCGGCGAAGTACACACCGAGCAGGTTCGCGTCGCCGCCGGGCGCGCTGTAGCGCACTGTCGGGCTGATACGGACCAGATCGCCGCCGAGGCTGACGTTGTAGTGCCGCAGCACGGCGTCGCGTCCCAGCAGCGCGTGATGCGCGGCCACGTGTACGGCGTCGGACTGCCAGTCCTGGATCAACACGACGTGCAACTGCGAGCTGTCGCCCAGAACGAACTCGACGTTCTCGGCGTACGTGCCGCTACCGCGCTGATCGATGACGACGGTTGCACAAGCGAACGTGCCGAGTCGAACCTGCACATGTCCGTAGGCGATGTGATCGACGCCGGGTCCGTCGATGGTGATCTCGATCGGCTCCGCAACCTCGACTTCGTTCGGCACGGTGACGACCGTGGCCTCGGTGAACGCCGAGAACGCCTGAGCCGCGATGCGATCGGCCGGAACTCCGGCCTTGCCCAGTCGTTCGTCGTCGCGGCCCACGGTCTCCACAGTTACCGAGTCCGGCGCGCCGACGGTGACCTGTGCGGCCCCGGCGGCGACTGCCGAACCGTCGTGCAAGCCGCGAAGGCGACGCAGCGGCGTGAAGCGCCACAGTTCGTCGCGGCCCGACGGCACCTCGAACGCGTTCACGTCGTACGACGTGAACTGAGCGCCCTTGTTGGCGACGAGCTTCGACTTGTCTTCCTTGGCGGAATCGGGGTTCTCGGATGCCACGGCACCCATCACTCCGGTGAGGGGGTTGTTCACTTATCCGACCGACCCTTCCATCTGCAACTCGATGAGCCGGTTGAGCTCGAGCGCGTATTCCATCGGCAGTTCGCGAGCGATCGGCTCGACGAATCCGCGGACGACCATAGCCATCGCTTCGTCCTCGGTCATGCCGCGGCTCATCAGGTAGAACAGCTGATCGTCACTGACCTTCGAGACGGTGGCCTCGTGTCCCATGGACACGTCGTCTTCGCGAATGTCGACGTAGGGGTACGTGTCCGAGCGACTGATCGTGTCGACGAGCAACGCGTCGCACTTGACCGTCGAGCGCGAACCGTGCGCACCCTTGTTGATCTGGATCAGACCACGGTAGGACGTCCGGCCACCACCACGGGCGACAGACTTGCTGACGATGTTCGACGACGTATGCGGTGCCAGGTGCAGCATCTTCGAGCCGGTGTCCTGGTGCTGGTCCGGGCCTGCGAACGCGACCGAGAGAACCTCACCCTTGGCGTATTCACCGGTCATCCAGACGGCCGGGTACTTCATGGTGACCTTGGAGCCGATGTTGCCGTCGACCCACTCCATCGTCGCGCCTGCCTCGGCTTTGGCGCGCTTGGTGACGAGGTTGTAGACGTTGTTCGACCAGTTCTGGATGGTCGTGTAGCGGCAACGACCACCCTTCTTGACGATGATCTCGACAACAGCCGAGTGCAGCGAATCCGACTTGTAGATCGGGGCGGTGCAGCCCTCGACGTAGTGCACGTATGCACCCTCGTCGACGATGATCAGCGTGCGCTCGAACTGACCCATGTTCTCGGTGTTGATCCGGAAGTAGGCCTGCAGCGGGATGTCCACGTGGACGCCCGGCGGGATGTAGATGAACGATCCACCGGACCACACAGCGGTGTTCAGTGCGGAGAACTTGTTGTCGCCTGCGGGGATGACGGTGCCGAAGTACTCGCGGAACAGCTCCGGCTGCTCCTTGAGTGCGGTGTCGGTGTCGAGGAACAACACTCCCTGCGCCTCGAGATCCTCACGGATCGAGTGGTAGACCACCTCGGACTCGTACTGGGCAGCGACACCGGAAACGAGGCGCTGCTTCTCCGCCTCGGGGATGCCGAGCTTGTCGTACGTGTTCTTGATGTCCTCGGGCAGGTCCTCCCACGTCGCAGCCTGCTTCTCGCTGGAACGTACGAAGTACTTGATGTTGTCGAAGTCGATGCCGTCGAGGTTGGAGCCCCAGTTCGGCATCGGCTTGCGCTCGAAGGTCTTGAGCGCCTTGAGACGCGCCTCGAGCATCCACTCGGGCTCGCTCTTCTTCTGCGAGATGTCTCGAACGACGGCCTCGGAGAGACCTCGCTTGGCGCTTTCACCGGCTACGTCCGAGTCGGCCCAGCCGTATCCGTACGTGCCGAGCGAGGCGATGGTCTCGTCCTGGGTCAGCGGCGCGGTGGGTGTCACCTGGTCTGGTGTGACGGTCATGCGGGCTCCTTCCGGAGGCTCGGGCGTTCTCCGACACGGGGCTGCGCGTCGGAAGTCTTCTTGTCGGAACTATCGGTGTTCGAGTACCGCGTCGGTGACAGCGGTACATGCGTCGTGCAGGCGCAATTGCCGTTGGCAATGGTCGCCAAACGCTGGACGTGCGTGCCGAGGATCTCGGCGAACGCGGACTGTTCCGCCTCGCACAGCTCCGGAAACTCCGAGGCGACGTGCGATACCGGGCAGTGGTGCTGGCAGATCTGCACGCCATTGCCGACCTGACGGGTGGTCGCGGAGAACCCGGCCGCGCTGAATGCGTCGGCGATTCGGTCTGCCGCGTCCTCCACGGCGCGTGCGTCGGAGCCTGTCGCAGGTTCGACGTCGGCCACGATGGTGTTGACGCGTTGGCGAGCGAACGTCTCGATGGCCACATCCCCGCCGATCTTGCGCAGCTGACGCATCGCGGCACCCGCGAGATCGTCGTAGGTGTGACCGAGACGGTTACGTCCGGCGGCCGTGAGCTGAAAGTACTTGGCCGGTCGGCCGCGGCCACGCTGACGCGCTCCTGCCGGAGTGGTGATGCGAGCCTCGCCGGCGTCGATGAGCGCATCGAGATGACGTCGGACCCCTGCCGCGCTCAATCCCAGCCGCGTCCCGATGTCGGAGGCCGTGATGGGGCCCTCTTCCAGCAGTAGAGTGACCACCGCACCCCTGGTCTGTCCTTCGGGGAGCGAGGCCTGTCGAACCGACGGCGCGCCTGCGCCGGCGGTCGAGGAATCGACACTCCCCGGACGCGCGAACGTGCTTTCGGTTGTTTTCACAACACCAGTGTGACGGAATTGTTTTGCCTGGTCCACCAAGGGTGCCCTATGCCCGACGCGATCCTCGGCCCCAGCGCAGTCGGGAGGACGGTGCGGGCACCGGATGGGCGCACGGCTACGCTCCCACTGTGCCATCGACCGACAGTGAGCAGAGTTCCGGGCGCTCACGTCTCGGAGGCGGTGACGATTCGTCGGCTCGCACGACCACGCGCCCGAGAACGGCGGTCACACAGACCCTCGACCGGTACGTGGTGGCACCGGCCCGCCGGGTCATCGGCCTCGAGCCCACTCCTCCGGGTGGTGTGGTCGCCACCCTGCACGGTGACGAGCGAGAAGCGCCCGGTCTGAATGCCGCGGAGACGGCTCAGCTCCGCAACATCCGCCGGTTCGGTGCTGCGGGCGCTCTGCTGATGACCATCGGAGCCCTCGGCGCGGGAGCGCAGCCGGTGCTGCAGAACCCTATTGCAGGCGTTCGGTTCCTGAGCCTTCCCTCACGCATGGCCACCTCGGCCTTGACGGTGACGATGACCGGAACGGTCATCGTGGTGCTGGCATGGTTGTTGCTGGGCAGGTTCGCCCTGGGGCGCACTCGATCGGGTGCGACTCCGCGCCGGCTCACGCGCTCCCAGATGGACCGCACGCTGCTGCTGTGGATTCTCCCGCTGTGCGTTGCGCCACCGATGTTCTCGCGCGATGTGTACTCGTACCTGGCTCAGAGCGAGATCACCGCGCGTGGACTCGACCCGTACGAGGTAGGGCCGGAGACCGCCCTGGGTGTGGACAACGTGCTGACCCGAACGGTTCCCAACATCTGGCGCCTGACGCCGGCACCCTATGGTCCCCTCTTCCTCTGGATGGGTCGCGGCATCACCTATCTCACAGGCGAGAACATCGTGGCGAGTATCTTCTTGCACCGTCTCCTTGCGCTGGCAGGTGTGGCGTTGATCGTCTGGGCGCTGCCACGACTGGCGCGGCGTTGCGGCGTGGCCTCTGTCACTGCTCTCTGGCTCGGGGCCGCGAACCCGCTGCTGCTGTTCCATCTGGTTGCCGGCATCCACAACGAGGCCCTGATGATCGGACTCATGCTTGCGGGCACCGAGTTCGCGCTGCGGTCCGTGGAACGTCCAGGAGTGCTTCGAAGAACCGACGTCGCCTTCCTCGTCGGCGGAGCGGCACTGATCGCACTGTCGTCCACGATCAAGATCCCGTCGCTCATCGCACTCGGCTTCGTGGGAATGGCGCTGTCGAAGCGATGGGGCGGCACCTTACGTTCCGTGGTGTACGTGGCGGTTCTCCTCGGCGCGATCGTCATCACCGTCCAAGTCGCCGTCAGTCTGGGTAGCGGGCTCGGATTCGGGTGGATCAACACACTGGGCACCGCAGGTGTCGTCCGCAGCTGGATGTCGATCCCCACGATCCTCGGCCTGGGTACCGGGTTCGTCGGAGTGCTGCTCGGCCTCGGTGACCACACCACCGCTGTGTTGGGTCTCACTCGTCCGATTGCGGCCGTCGTCGCAGGCATCATCGTCGTTCGCATGCTGATCGCCGTTCTGCGTGGGCGACTGCACCCGGTCGGCGCACTCGGCGTCGCGCTCGGCGCGGTCGTGCTGCTGTTTCCGGTGGTCCAACCGTGGTATCTGCTGTGGGCCGTGATTCCTCTTGCTGCCTGGGCCACTACACCGTCGTTCCGTCGACCTGCCATCGCCTTCTCTGCTCTGGTCAGCGTGATTCTCATGCCGAACGGCAGCGAATACCAACCGTTCCAGATCGTGCAGGCCGCGGTGATGACGATCCTGACGGTCGCGGTGCTCTACCTGCTCACGCGAAACCGGATGCCGTGGCCCACTCGCAGCCAACCACCGGAACGCGACCGCAGAGCCGACGAATACGCTGAGTCCTCGTGATCTCCGGGACGTCGAATGCGACGCACTCTGTCGTGCAACTGACCGACGTACGAAAGTCCTACGACGGCGTCAAGGCCGTGGACGGTCTGAGTCTGAACATCGGCCCCGGCGAGGTCCTCGCGCTCCTCGGCCCGAACGGTGCCGGAAAGACCACCACGGTCGAGATGTGCGAGGGATTCGTCGAACCGGACAGCGGGTCGGTCCGCATCCTCGGACTCGACCCCATCGCACAATCGGCACAGCTGCGGCCGCGCATCGGCGTCATGTTGCAGGGCGGCGGGGCGTATCCGGGTTCGAAGGCCGGCGAGATGCTGCAACTCGTCGCGTCGTACTCGGCAGACCCCCTCGATCCGGCATGGCTGCTCGACTGCCTCGGTCTCACGTCGGTCGTGCGCACGCCCTACCGTCGCTTGTCCGGCGGTCAGCAACAGCGCCTCGCGCTGGCCTGTGCCATCGTCGGACGACCCGAACTGGTGTTCCTCGACGAACCGACGGCCGGGCTCGACGCCCAGGCCCGACTGCTGGTGTGGGAGCTCATCGACGCCTTGAGACGCGACGGTGTCGGCGTACTGCTCACGACGCACCTCATGGACGAGGCCGAGCAGTTGGCGGATCGGCTGACGATCATCGACAACGGCCGCGTCGTGGCCTCGGGTTCGCCGTCCGAACTGACCAAGCAGGGTGCCGAGGGCCAACTACGCTTCACCGCTCCCCCGGGTCTCGAATTGTCCATGCTCGACGCGGCACTTCCCCCGGGGTACGTACCGTCGGAACCGACACCCGGCTCGTACGTGGTTTCGGGAGTTATCGAGCCACAGATCCTCGTGATCGTGACGTCCTGGTGTGCTCAGCAGGATGTGCTGGCCACCGAGTTGCAGGTCGATCAGCGCCGACTCGAGGACGTGTTCCTCGAGCTGACCGGTAGAGAATTGAGGAAGTGACGGTGCGCAGAGAAGCCCGGCTCGCCGACAACCGATTCGAGACAGGTCTGTTCGCGCCTCGTCCGCAACCGGCCTCGGCCGCGCGCATGCTACTCGCGCAGACGCGCCTGGAACTGAAGTTGTTGTTGCGCAACGGCGAGCAGTTGCTGTTGACGATGTTCATTCCGATCACGTTGCTGATCGGCCTGACACTCCTGCCGTTCGGCGCACTGGGCGACGACCGGGTCGCCCAGGTGGTCCCTGCCGTGATGATGGTGGCCATCATGTCGACGGCGTTCACCGGCCAAGCCATCGCGGTCGGCTTCGACCGCCGCTACGGCGCGCTGAAGCGACTCGGTGCAACGCCGCTTCCGCGCTGGGGCATCATCGGCGGCAAGTCCGCTGCGGTGGTGATCGTGGTGATACTGCAGTCGATTCTGCTGGGCTCCATCGGCGTCGCTCTCGGTTGGCGGCCGGCGGCAACGGGCCTACTGCTCGGTGCCGTGATCATTGCCCTCGGCACCGTCACGTTCGCGTCGATGGGATTGCTGCTCGGCGGTACTCTTCGGGCGGAAATCGTGTTGGCGCTGGCCAACATCGCTTGGTTCGTGATGCTCGGCATCGGTAGTGCGGTCTTCGTCGACGACCAGATTCCCCAGGGTCTGCAGAACGTTGCTCGCATCGTCCCATCCGGTGCGCTGGGAGAAGCGCTGAGCCGAGGCGTCGCGTCGTCCTTCGACGTTTTCGGTGTGGTCGTGCTCCTCGTGTGGGCAGCGGTGTGCAGCACTCTCGCCGTCCGCACGTTCAAGTTCACCTGAACCAGCAGGTTGCCCCAACGACGCTGTGTAGTTGATCGGCGTTTACCATCGTGGGGTGCTGTACAGAGCGTTCTTGCGCGTCGTCGACCTTCTGCCACTCCCGTCGCTTCGTGTGCAGCGAATTCTTGCGTTCATCGCGATAGTGACCCAGGGCGGTATCGCCGTCACCGGTGCCGTCGTCCGAGTGACCGGCTCCGGTCTCGGGTGTCCCACGTGGCCGCAATGCTTCCCCGGTAGCTTCACTCCGGTCGGTGTATCCGAGGTCCCGGTGCTGCATCAGGCCGTGGAGTTCGGCAACCGCCTGCTCGCGTTCGTCGTCGTCATTTCCGCTGCCGCGGTAGTACTGGCAGTCGTGCGCGCTCGACGACGCCGTGAGGTGCTGTTCTTTGCATGGTTGATGCCGCTCGGCACCGTCGTCCAGGCTGTGATCGGCGGATTCACCGTCCTGACGGGACTGCTCTGGTGGACGGTCGCCATTCATCTCGTCGTCTCGATGGCCATGGTCTGGCTGGCCACCCTGCTCTACGCCAAGGTGGGCGAGAGCGACGCGGCATCCGAATCGACTCCCACTGTCCCGGCTGCACTGCGCGCTCTTGTCGGGCTGTCCGGAGTCGCCCTGACCGGCGTGCTGATCGCGGGCACGATGGTGACCGGGGCCGGCCCCCACGCCGGCGACAAGAGCATCGAAGAGCCAGTGCCACGTCTCGGCATCGAGATCGTGACTCTTGTTCACGCTCATTCCCAGTTCTTGGTCGGCTACCTGGCCCTGTTGGTCGGGCTGGGATTCGCGCTGTACGCGGTGCGTGCGCCGAGCGCGGTCAAGCGTCGCCTGCACGTTCTGATCGCGTTGGTGCTGGCTCAGTCGCTGATCGGACTGGTGCAGTACTTCACCGGCGTTCCGGCAGTGCTCGTCGCGTTTCACGTAGCCGGAGCGGGTGCCTGCACCGCTGCGACTGCGGCCGTCTGGGCTGCCTGCCGCACTCGTGGCCCGATAGCGACGGACGAGATCGAGACCGTCGAGGACGTCGCACTCCACTCGTGACGAGCGGTGCGGCTTCGAACAGGGTGGAGGGGCAGCCGACCTCCCCCTCAGATGGCCGACTGCCCCTCCACTGACTTCGACGCACCGGGTTCCGAGATGGTTCCCGTCCGATCGAACAAATTTCGGAAGGTTTTTCGCTCAGACGATCGCTTGGTTGCGGGCCTTCGGGAACTTCTTCTGACGGGCGACCCAGCCGGCCATCTTCTCGTAGTGCCCTGGCGCTGGGTTGACGGAGCTGACCAGCTCACGATCCCATTCGGCCTCGGTCAGTTCATCGAGATCGTCGACGATCGCCCGAGCGATGCCGTGGGTGGCAACCACCTGGTCACCGAGCACTCCGTCGGCACCGACCATGGTGAGTCGGGTTCCGGCGCGACCTATGGGCTGAATCACGACCTGAGCAGAATTGCCATGATCGGCGAGGAAACTCTTCACCGCTGCGAGCGTTCCCTTGGGAACCTCGTTCGACTCACTCTTCTCGATGCCCGCACTGTCGATTTCGGTAGCCATGCCGACACGATACCGAGTTCGTTCGTCTCGCCTGCATCGGCCCACGGTGTCGTTACTGATCGGTAACTTCGGCGGCGCACATGCATCGACCGAATCCGGACGCGCCGCTGCGGTCGGTCCGTGTAGAACGGAGTTCATGCGTGCGATTCGAATAGACAACACCGGCGGACCCGAGGTCATGAAGGGGGTCGATATTCCGGTACCGACCCCAGGACCTACCCAGCTCCTGGTCCGGACGGACGCCATCGGCATCAACTACATCGACACCTACTTCCGCCGCGGCATGTATCCGCGCGCGTTGCCCTACGTTCCCGGTGACGAGGGGTCCGGCGTGATCGATCAGATCGGCTCGGACGTCACCGACTTCGTTCCAGGAGATCGCGTCGCCTGGGCCGCAGCACCCGGTAGCTACGCCGAATACGTCCTGGTCGACGCCTCGTCGGCCATCGCGGTTCCCGACGGCGTTCCTGCCGATCAGGCCGCCTCGGCACTGCTGCAGGGCATGACGGCGCACTATTTGATCGAATCCACCTACCCGGCCCAGCCTGGTGAGACCGTCCTGGTGCATGCAGGCGCAGGTGGCGTCGGACTGATGTTGACGCAGATGGCGGTGGCCAAGGGCGTGAACGTGATCACCACGGTCTCCACGGATGCAAAGGCCGACCGGTCGACGCAGGCCGGTGCCGCCCACGTGTTGCGCTACGACGAGGACATCGCCGCCCGCGTCCGCGAGATCACCTCGGGCGAAGGCGTGCATGCGGTGTACGACGGCGTCGGTGCCGACACGTTCGAGGCAAGTCTCGCGTCACTGCGAGTCCGAGGGACGCTGGCTCTGTTCGGGGCCGCGAGCGGTCCCGTGCCGCCGCTCGATCCACAGCGGCTCAACGGTGCAGGGTCCCTGTTCTTGACCAGGCCGACACTCGCCCACCACATACGGGACCGAGCCGAGCTGGAGTGGCGGGCCGGTGAGGTGTTCGCAGCGATGGCGAGTGGAGCGCTCACGGTCCAGGTGGGTGCGCGCTATGCACTCGAGGACGCGGCGCAGGCCCACATCGATCTCGAGTCCCGCAAGACCACCGGGTCCATCGTTCTGGTTCCCTGATCCGGCTCTCGGCGGACGTTCGCTCAGGAGAAGATCTGGGCGAGCGTCTGCCAGCCGAGCACCGAGTCCACGGCAAGGCCGCAGAACACCAGGGCCAGGTACTCGTTGGACAGGATGAACAACTTCAGCGGTTTGACCGGAGTTCCGGCTCGAACTCCGGCATAGAGGCGATGAGCGACGACGAGGAACCATGCTCCCGAGGCCACCGCGACGACTGCATAGATGACGCCCGAGCCCGGTGCCAGGGCCAGCGTGGCAGCCACCGTCGCCCATGCGTAGAGCACGATGTGCTTGGTCACCTTGGTTTCCGAGGCCACTGCCGGCAGCATCGGCACGTTGGCCGCCTGGTAGTCCTCCTTGTACCGCAGCATCAGTGCCCACGTGTGCGGCGGAGTCCACAGGAAGATGACCAGGAACATCACCAACGCCTGCCACCCGATGGTGCCCGTCACGGCAGACCAGCCGATCATCACCGGCATGCATCCGGCGGCACCACCCCACACCACGTTCTGCGAGGTACGCCGCTTGAGGACGAGGGTGTAGACGAAGATGTAGAAGCAGATGGTCACGACGGCGAGCACGCCGCTCAGCAGGTTCGTGGTGGCCCACAGCCAGAAGAACGAGAACACGCCGAGCACGATTCCGAACACCAGAGCATGCGAGACCGGCATGGCACCGCGGGCGAGCGGACGCTTCTCGGTGCGCTTCATCACCTTGTCGATATCGGCGTCGACCACCATGTTCAGTGTGTTGGCGCTCGCTGCCGCCAGCATTCCGCCGAAGAGCGTGGTGAGAATCAACCACGGGTTCACGTGACCGCGGTCGGCCAGAAGCATCGCGGGAATGGTCGTCACCAGGAGTAGTTCGATGACCCTGGGCTTCGTCAGCGCGACGTACGCGAGGAAGAGTGCGAACGCTCGGCGCGGAGCCGACGATGCCGGAGCCGACTGCGCGGACTCACCCTGGTCGTCTGCTCCGAATCCGGGGCCGCCGGCGAAACCGTGTCCGCCCGGCTGCTGCCCAATTCGCACTGCGTCTCCTCGCCCGACTGTCGTTCTCTGGCGCTCGGCCACTTGTCCTTCGCGCCACCGGCACGGGGGTTCGCACTCGGCGGCGACCCTGGACGTCCACGCGCACGCCTGATCAACCCGATCGGAAAAATGCCACCGAACGTGCGCCTACTACGACCGATGGTAGACGGCTGGGTTTGCACCTCCAATTCGCAGGGCACCCAAAGTGAGGAAATGGTGGTCACCGAGTAACCCACGCGCAATCGTCCGGGGGAAGGCACGACAGTAGGGTCGGACAGAACTAGGCTGGTGGAGGACGTCCCTCGGCACCGACCACATGCGTGCTCCACCCAGGCGCATCGCAGTCGCCGCCGACCGACGATTCCTCGGAGCCACAACTCGAACGAATGTCAGGAGATTTCTGCTCGTGTCGATCACAGACGATATTGACGTCCTCACCACGGCGCACCACCCGAGCGACTGGACGGACCTGGACACCCGAGCGGTCGACACCGTTCGTGTTCTGGCAGCGGACGCAGTGCAGAAGGTCGGCAACGGCCACCCCGGAACCGCGATGAGCCTGGCTCCCCTCGCCTACACCCTCTTCCAGCGCACCATGCGCCACGACCCCACCGACACGCACTGGATCGGCCGCGACCGGTTCGTGCTCTCGTGTGGCCACTCGAGCCTGACCCTCTACCTGCAGTTGTACTTGGGCGGCTTCGGGCTCGAACTCGCCGACATCGAGGCGCTGCGCACCTACAAGTCCAAGACACCCGGACACCCCGAGTTCCGCCACACCGACGGTGTCGAGATCACCACCGGTCCGCTCGGCCAGGGGCTCGCCTCCGCCGTGGGCATGGCAATGGCAGCGCGCCGCGAACGCGGCCTGTTCGATCCCGAGCCCGCTCTCGGCGACAGTCCTTTCGATCACTTCATCTACGTGATCGCCTCCGACGGCGACATCGAAGAGGGTGTCACCTCCGAGGCGTCGTCTCTGGCCGGCACTCAGCAGCTCGGCAACCTGATCCTGTTCTACGACGACAACAAGATCTCCATCGAGCACTCCACCGACATCGCGCTCTCGGAGAACACGGCTGCGCGCTACGAGGCCTACGGCTGGCACGTGCAGGTGGTGGAGGGCGGCGAGAACGTCACCGCCATCGAGGAGGCCGTCGAGGCAGCCAAGGCCGTCACCGACAAGCCGTCGATCATCGTTCTGCGCACCATCATCGGTTTCCCGGCGCCCACCATGATGAACACCGGTGCCGTCCACGGTGCGGCACTGGGCGACGAGGAGATCGCGAAGGTCAAGCAGGCCCTCGATTTCGACCCCGCCAAGACGTTCGAGGTCACCGACGAGGTCATCGGCCACACCCGCAAGCTCCAGGAGCGCGGCCGCAAGGCGCACGCCGAGTGGACCGTCGAATTCGATGCCTGGGCCGCGCGCGAGCCCGAGCGCAAGAAGCTGCTCGATCGCCTCACCCAGGGCACGCTGCCCGAGAACTGGACCGACGTTCTCCCCACCTGGGAGCCCGGCAGCAAGGCCGTCGCCACACGTGCCGCCTCGGGCGAGGTCCTCAACGCCGTCGGACCGGTTCTGCCGGAACTGTGGGGCGGCTCCGCCGACCTCGCAGGCAGCAACAACACCACGATCAAGGGCGCGAAGTCCTTCGGCCCCACGTCGATCTCCACCGACGACTGGGACGCCGAGCCGTACGGCCGGACGCTGCACTTCGGCATCCGTGAGCACGCGATGGGCGCCATCCTGTCGGGCATCGTCATGCACGGCCCGACGCGTGCGTACGGCGGCACGTTCATGCAGTTCAGCGACTACATGCGTCCGGCCGTTCGGCTCGCGTCGCTCATGGACATCGACCCCATCTACGTATGGACCCACGATTCCATCGGCCTCGGCGAGGACGGCCCCACGCACCAGCCGGTCGAGCATCTCGCCGCGCTGCGGGCCATCCCCAACCTGTCGGTCGTGCGCCCCGGTGATGCCAACGAAACCGCATTCGCGTGGCAGGCAGTGCTCGCGAAGTCCAGCAGCAGCGGACCCGTCGGCCTCGCACTGACGCGTCAGGGCATCCCGATCCTCGAGGGCACCAGCTACGAGGGCGTCTCGAAGGGTGGATACATCCTCGTCGAGTCCTCCAAGGCGACCCCGGACGTCGTGCTGATCGGAACCGGTTCCGAGCTGCAGTACGCCGTGGAGGCGCAGAAGCAGCTCGAGGCGCAGGGCATCGCCGCTCGCGTCGTCTCCATGCCGTGCGTCGAGTGGTTCGAGAGCCAGGATCAGAACTACCGCGACCAGGTGATCCCGCCCACCGTCAAGGCCCGGGTGTCGATCGAAGCCGGCATCGCGATGCCGTGGTGGAAGATCGTCGGCGGCTTCGGCGAAATCATCTCGCTCGAGCACTACGGCGAATCTGCCGACGCTGCAACACTTTTCCGCGAGTTCGGCTTCACGGCCGAGGCCGTGACCGCAGCCGCTCAGCGCTCCATCACCAACGTGAAGGGATAACTCATGACCCAGAACAAGAATCTCGCAGAGCTCTCCGCCGCAGGAATCTCGGTATGGCTGGACGACCTGTCCCGTGACCGCATCCGCTCGGGCAACCTGCAGGACCTCATCGACACCAAGAGCGTCGTGGGAGTGACCACCAACCCGTCGATCTTCCAGGCTGCGCTGAGCAAGGGCGAGGCATACGACGAGCAGGTGAACAAGCTCGCCGGCGAAGGCGCCGACGTCGAGACCACGATCCGCACCGTCACCACCGACGACGTTCGTGAGGCATGCGACATCCTGATGCCCCAGTACGAGGCAAGCGCAGGCGTCGACGGACGCGTGTCCATCGAGGTCGATCCCCGCGTGGCACACGATGCCGACAAGACGTACGAACAGGCCGTCGAGCTGTGGAAGATCGTCGACCGTCCGAATCTGCTCATCAAGATTCCGGCCACCGAGGCCGGAATTCCCGCCATTGCGAAGGTGATCGGCGAGGGCATCAGCGTCAACGTCACGCTGATCTTCTCCGTCGAGCGCTACGAGCTGGTGATGAACGCCTACCTCGACGGTCTCGAGAAGGCGCGCGCAGCCGGCCACGACCTCGACAAGATCCACTCGGTGGCGTCGTTCTTCGTCTCCCGCGTCGACAGCGAGATCGATTCCCGTCTCGATGCGATCGCCACGCCTGACGCCGAGGCGCTCAAGGGCAAGGCCGCTCTGGCCAACGCGCGGCTCGCATACGTTGCGTACCAGCAGATCTTCGAGGTTGCACCCAGGTTCCGTGAGCTCGTCGGTAGCGGCGCGCGTCCGCAGCGTCCGCTGTGGGCCTCGACCGGCGTCAAGTCCGACGCCTACCCCGACACCATGTACGTCACCGAACTCGTCTCACCGAACACGGTGAACACGATGCCGGAGAAGACCATGGATGCGGTTGCCGATCACGGCGAGGTCGTCGGCGACACCGTATCGGGCAAGGGACCGGAATCGCAGGAGATCTTCGACCGCATCTCGGCGCTCGGGATCGACATCACCGATGTCTTCCTGACGCTGGAGAACGAAGGCGTCCAGAAGTTCGAGGCGGCCTGGAACGAGTTGCTCGAGGCCACCGGCGAGCAGCTTCGCCAAGCAGGTCAGAAGAGCTGACCGACTGTGCCCACCGCAGAAACCGAACCTCTCCATTCCGCGGACTGGGTCAACCCACTCCGCGACGCGCGAGACAAGCGGCTCCCCCGCATTGCGGGCCCGTGCAGCATGGTCATTTTCGGAGTGACCGGCGATCTCGCGCGTAAGAAGCTCATGCCTGCGGTGTACGACCTGGCGAACCGGGGGCTTCTACCCCCCGGTTTCGCCTTGGTCGGCTTCGCCCGTCGGGAATGGCAGAACCAGGACTTCGCGAAGATCGTGCACGATTCCGTGCGCGATCATGCGCGCACCCCGTTCAGCGAGGAGGTCTGGAACACCCTCGCCGAAGGATTCCGGTTCGTCCAGGGCACGTTCGACGACGACGCAGCGTTCGACGAGTTGTCGCGGACGCTGACCGAGCTCGACGAGACCCGAGGCACGGGCGGCAATCACGCCTTCTACCTGTCCATTCCGCCTAGCGCATTTCCCGTCGTTCTCGAGCAGCTGTCTCGGTCCGGTCTGGCGCAGGGCGAGGACGGCAACTGGCGACGAGTGGTGATCGAGAAGCCGTTCGGCCACGACCTACAGAGCGCGAAAGAGCTCAATGCCGTGGTGAATCGAGTGTTCCCCGAGGACACCGTGTTTCGCATCGATCACTACCTGGGCAAGGAGACGGTGCAGAACATCCTCGCGCTGCGCTTCGCGAACCAGTTGTTCGATCCGATCTGGAACGCGCACTATGTCGACCACGTTCAGATCACGATGGCCGAGGACATCGGATTGGGCGGTCGTGCAGGGTATTACGACGGAATCGGTGCGGCCCGTGACGTCATTCAGAACCACCTTCTGCAGCTGCTCGCCATCACTGCGATGGAGGAGCCGGTCAGCTTCAACCCGAAGGAGCTGCAGTCGGAGAAGATCAAGGTGCTCTCGGCAACCAAGCTCGCCGAGCCACTCGATCGCACCACCGCTCGCGGCCAGTACTCAGCAGGGTGGCAGGGCAGCCAGAAAGTGAAGGGGCTCAAGGAGGAAGAGGGTTTCGACTCCGAGTCCAACACGGAGACCTACGCCGCCATCACCCTCGAAGTGGACACGCGGCGCTGGGGTGGGGTGCCGTTCTATCTCCGTACCGGCAAGGCACTCGGGCGCCGAGTCACCGAGATCGCCATGGTGTTCAAGCGCGCTCCACACCTGCCGTTCGACGCCACGATGACCGAAGAACTCGGTCAGAATGCGTTGGTGATCCGAGTCCAGCCCGACGAGGGCGTGACGATGCGGTTCGGCTCCAAGGTGCCGGGATCGAGCATGCAGGTGCGCGACGTCAGCATGGACTTCAGCTACGGCCAGGCGTTCACCGAATCGTCGCCGGAGGCGTACGAGCGACTCATCCTCGACGTGTTGCTCGGTGAGCCCTCGCTGTTTCCGGTCAATGCGGAGGTCGAGCTGTCGTGGAAGATCCTCGATCCGATCCTCGACTTCTGGGCGTCGGGTGGCACTGCGGAACCGTACGAAGCCGGCACCTGGGGTCCCTCCTCGGGTGACGAGATGATGCAGCGCACCGGACGCGAATGGAGAAGGCCGTGATTGTCGATATCCCCGCCACGACGACGGCCGAGGTCGGCAAGAAGTTGGTGGAGGTGCGCGAGGCAGGTGGCGCGGTGACCATCGGACGCGTGCTGACCCTGATCGTTGCCAGTCGCGATCCGTCCAAGGCCGAGCGAGCAATCGACGCAGCGAACGAGGCGAGCCGCGAACATCCGTGCCGCGTGATCGTGTTGATTCACGGCGACCGATCGGCCGAGTCGAGTCTCGACGCCCAGATCCGCGTCGGGGGTGACGCCGGTGCATCGGAGGTCGTCGTGTTGCGGCTCAACGGCGAGCTCGCCGACCACGAGCACAGTGTGGTCATCCCGTTCTTGCTTCCCGACACTCCGATCGTGGCGTGGTGGCCGGACGAGGCACCTGCTGTTCCGGCGAAGGATCCGCTGGGGCGCTTGGCAATTCGGCGAATCACCGATGCCACCAACTCCCCCGACACCACCGCGACGATCAAGGGTCGGCTCAGCAGCTACACCGAGGGCGACACCGATCTTTCCTGGAGTCGCATCACCTACTGGCGTGGTCTGTTGGCCACCGCGCTCGACCAGGCTCCGTTCGAGGCGGTCGTCTCCGCAACGGTCTCGGGACTGGCCGAGGAGCCCGCACTCGATATTCTGGCCGGCTGGCTGGCCGCAAAACTGGACGTGCCGGTGTATCGCCGAGCGGGTGAGTTGAAGGTGGAGCTGATCCGAGAGAACAGCAGCATCTCGCTGACGCGTCCGCAGACCGGGAAAACCGCCACGCTGCGGCGCACCGGACAGCCCGACGCCGAAGTCGCACTGGCACGGCGCAACACCCGCGAGTGTCTGGCGGAGGAACTGCGCCGACTCGACACCGACGAGATCTACGAACTCGCCCTGCACGGACTGTCGAAAGTGAGCTATGAGTAAGACATCGGTCCTTAGGTACCTGGACGCGCAGGCTCTGGTCGACGCTGCGCGATCTCGATTCGTCGAGGTCGTTACTGCCGCACAAGCAGAGCGGGGCTCGGCGTCGGTGGTGCTCACCGGCGGCGGCACGGGTATCGCATTGTTGGAGGCGCTGCGCGAGGATTCCGGATCGATCGACTGGGCCCGTGTCGACATCTACTTCGGAGACGAGCGCTTCTTGCCGTCGGGTGATCCCGAACGCAACGAGGTTCAGGCCGCCGAAGCACTGCTCGATCACGTCGACGTGCATCCCGATCGCATCTTTCGAATGGCGGCGTCCGATGGACCGCACGGCAGCGACCCCGAGGTGGCAGCGGCGACCTATGCCCGGACTCTGCATTCCGGATCCGAGAGCGAGCCGACCCCCGCATTCGACATCCATTTGCTGGGAATGGGTGGCGAGGGGCACATCAATTCGCTGTTCCCCCATACCGATGCAGTCCGAGAACAGCACCGGTTCGTCGTCGCGGTCGAGGACTCACCCAAACCTCCACCGGTTCGGATCACGTTGACACTGCCCGCAGTTCGCCGCGCACAGCACGTGTGGTTGCTGGTATCGGGGGCGAACAAGGCCGACGCCGTGGCGGCCGCAGTCGGCGGAGCCGATTCCGATGACGTCCCGTCGGCAGGTGCCGTGGGCACGGAATCGACGGTGTGGTTCGTCGACGCCGGCGCTGCATCGAAACTGGATTCTGTCTGACCCCACCCTCGACAGCTGCCGACCTAAGCGGATTCGGCACCGAAGTCGCGTTCGCGAGACTCGGCATCACCCTCGACGGTGAGATGGTCGCGTGGGATGTTCGAGCATCCGATCCGCCTACCGTTCGCGCGGTAGGCGGATCCGTCACGCCAGGCCTCGGTTGTGTTTCTGCACCGCCTCATACCCGTTGGACGCGGTGGGATACCCGCCGGTTCCTCCCCCTCGTGCGTGTTTTGCGTAGTCCTGAACACGCAAAACGCGCACGAGGGCGGAGCCCGAGGCTAGCCGCTGTTACGCAGTGCCGTTGCAAGACCGTTCATCGTCAGCAGGATTCCTCGCTTGACGCGTTCGTCGTCGTCACCGTTGCGGTAACGGCGGAGCATCTCGACCTGCATCTGGTTCAACGGCTCCAGGTACGGGAACCGATTGTGCACGGAGCGTTCGAGCGACGGGTTGTCTTCGAGCAGTCGACTGTGACCGGTGATCTTCAGGTACATCCGCACCGTCGTGGCGTGCTCGGCTTCGATCATGCCGAAGATCCGGGCCCGTAGATCGGCGTCCGGAACCAGCTCGGCGTAGCGCGCCGCGATGCCCAGATCCGACTTGGCCATGACCTGCGCAAGATTGGACAGAACGGTCTGGAAGAACGGCCACTTTCGATACAGGTCGGTCAGAACGTCGAGCTTGGAGTCGTCGTCGCCCACCCACTCCTCGAACGCAGACCCCGTGCCGTACCAGCCGGGCAGCATGACGCGGCACTGACTCCACGACATCACCCACGGGATCGCCCGCAGGTCGTACACCGAGTTGGTCGGCTTCCGCGATGCCGGGCGGGAGCCGATGTTCAGCTCCCCTACCTCTGCCACCGGTGTGGACGTACGGAAGTACTCGACGAATCCGGGCTCCTCGTGCACCAGACGGCCGTACGCTGCGCGCGCCTTGGCGGCGAGATCGTCCAGGATGTCGTACGCAGCTTCGGCACCGTCACCGAGGCCTTCGACGTCGAGCAGAGTCGACTCGAGGGTTCCGGCAACCAGGGACTCGAGGTTGCGACGCGCCAAGGACGGCTCGGCATACTTCGCCGCGATGATCTCGCCCTGCTCGGTCAGACGCAGGGATCCCTGCACCACCCCCGGAGGCTGCGCCAGGATCGCGTCGTAGCTGGGACCGCCACCGCGACCGACCGTGCCACCGCGACCATGGAAGAGCCGCAGACGAATGCCCGTCTTGCGCGATGCCTCGAGCAGATCCAACTCGGCGCGGTACAGCGCCCAGTTCGCCGCGAGATATCCACCGTCCTTGTTCGAGTCCGAATAGCCGAGCATGACTTCCTGATTCATGCCGCGCCCGGCCACGAGAGCGCGGTAGATCGGAACATCGAGCGTGGCCAGCAGAGTCGCCGCACCCTGTTGAAGATCCTCGATGGTCTCGAACAGCGGCACGACGCCGACGGTCGACGTGGGCGACGAGCCGTCCGTGCCGGGGTCGAAGATGCCTGCTTCCTTGAGCAGCAGCGCCGCTTCGAGCATGTCGCTGACGGACTGACACATGCTGATGATGTAGTTCTGGATGGTGTCGGGGCCCAGGTGGTCGATGGCCTCCTTGGCGGCCTTGACGATGCCCAGTTCCTTCGTGGCGAGCTCACTGAGGTGCGCGTTGGGACCGACCAGAGGGCGCCGAGTGGCCAGCTCCTGCGAGAGAACCGAGACACGCTCGTCCTCGCCGAGTGACAGGTAGTCCGGGTGTACACCGGCCCAGGCGAGAAGCTCGGCGACCACCTCTTCGTGGGTTTCGGAATTCTGCCGCATGTCCAGAGCCTGCAGATGGAATCCGAACGTCTCGACCGACCGCCGGAGCCGGAGCAGGCGATCGTCGGCGATCAAGGCGTCACCGTCGGCGCGCAGTGCGCGGTCGATGATGTCGAGGTCGTCGAGGATGTCCTGCGGGCCGTCGTACTTGCTCGCCCCGAGGTCGACCCCGGAGACCGGTACCGCGTCGAGGACGGCCTCGGCGGTGGCCGTGAGCCGGGCCCGGATGCCGACCACCGCGACCCGATACGGCTCATCCGATCGGCGATCGTCCGGTTCGGCAGATGCACCGGCAAGAGCTGCGAGATCCTCCGTGACGTCCACCAAGCGCGCGGACATCGACAGTTCCTTTTCCAACGCGACCAGTTCGTCCAGGTAGTGCTCGAACGCTACGTACCCCGCCTGATGTGTCGCGGTGTGCACCACCTCCGCGGTGACGTTCGGATTGCCGTCGCGGTCGCCGCCGATCCAGGAACCGGGGCGAAGGATGGGGCGCGGCAGTAGATCGTCCTCGGGCCACCGTGCGCGCAGCGCGGCACGGACATCAGCATTGAGGGCAGGCATGACATCGAAGAGAGACGACTCGAAATACCGGAGACCGACCTCGATCTCGTCCTGAATTCGCAAGCGAGACAACCGAATCAGAGCCGTTTCCCACAGGGTCAGCACCTGCCTGCGGATCTGCACGTCGATGGCGGCCAGTTCTTTCGCCGCACTGGCGGCCTTGCCTTCACGAGCCGCAGTGGCGATATCGCGGCGACGCATCAGCTCGGTGATTTTGGACTGCACGTCGAAGATGGTCCGACGACGTGTCTCGGTGGGGTGCGCGGTGATCACCGGAGCCACCAGAGCATCGGTCAGGGCGGCTGCCACTTGCTCACGCGACGGTGCTGCGGCATCTATCTTCAGCCACGTGGCGTCGAGGCTGCTGTCCTGTGGCGGATCCTCGCGGTCGAGGTGAATTGCACGACGACGTTCGCGATGCAGATCCTCGGCGAGGTTGGCCAACAGAGAGAAGTGACTGAACGCGCGAATCAGTGGAACTGCTTGTGCTACTTCGACATCGGTGTAGCGCCCGACCGAATCATCTCGCTCGATCTCGGATCTGCGTACCGCGAACGACTCGACGCGCGCCGACTCGATGAGATCGAAGACGTCGTTGCCCTCGTGTTCACGAATGATCTCACCCAGGATCCCGCCGAGATAGCGGATGTCCTCACGGAGAGGCTCGGTCAACTCCCGACCCTGAGCTGTCGGTGGGACGAAGGCTGGGGAACCGACTGACTCGTAGGAGGATTCGCTCATCCACCCAGTATCGTCGCTCCGTCACCAACTCGCACTCGGAGCCGAACTCGATCAGGTGTACTTGATCTCCAGGCCGATACCGAGGATGGCGATGAGCCAGATGATGCCGGTGAAGACGGTGAGGCGGTCGAGGTTCTTCTCGACGACCGTGGAACCGGACAGGCTGGACTGCACTCCGCCACCGAACAGACTGGACAATCCGCCGCCCTTGCCGCGATGCAGCAGGATCAGCAAGATCAGCGCCAGGCTGGTGACGACCAGCAGAATATCCAGAAACAGATCCATGTCCACCTCAAACTCGATTCGATGCCTTCAGCAGCCTACCTGGCCCCACGAACGGCTTCGGACACCCCGCCGAAATGCAGGGTGTCCGAAATCCGTTCCGCGCAGCATCCCCGACCCGGCAACGCCGCGATCGACGAACGCGGCGATCAGGGCAGCGGTCCGCCTGCGGCGATTGCCGACAGCGTCGCGAACTCGTCCGCCTTGAGCGACGCTCCACCGACCAGTGCGCCGTCGACATCGGGCTGGCCGACGATTTCGCCGACGTTCTTCGCGTTCACCGAGCCGCCGTAGAGCACCCGCACACCGGCCGCGACCTCGTCCGAGGACAGCGACTTCAGCTCCTCACGGATGGCACCGCACACTTCCTGTGCGTCCGACGCCGACGCGACCCGACCGGTTCCGATTGCCCAGACCGGCTCGTAGGCGATGACGACCTTGGAGATGTCCTCGGCCGACAGTCCGTCGAGTGACCCGCGGAGCTGCGCGACGTTGTAGGCCACGTGCTCGCCCGCTTCGCGGATGTTCAGCCCCTCGCCGATGCACACGATGGGGGTGAGGCCGTTCTTCAGCGCCGCCTTCGTCTTGGCCAGCACGACCGCGTCGTCCTCGCTGTGCAGGGTGCGTCGTTCGGAGTGTCCGACGACGACGAAGGTGCACCCCAGCTTGGCCAGCATCGATCCGCTGATCTCGCCGGTGAAGGCACCCTTGTCCTCGGAAGAGACGTCCTGCGCACCGTAGGTGAGCAGAAGCTTGTCGCCCTCGATCAGAGTCTGCACGCTGCGGATGTCGGTGAACGGCGGGATCACCGTCACGTCCACCTTGTCGAAGTACTTCTCGGGCAACGAGAAAGCGATCTTCTGCACCAGCGAGATGGCCTCGAGGTGGTTGAGGTTCATCTTCCAGTTGCCCGCGATGAGCGGCTTACGTGCCATGCGTTACGCCTCCAGGACGGATAGGCCGGGGAGCTGCTTGCCTTCGAGGTATTCGAGGGATGCACCGCCGCCGGTGGAGATGTGCGAGAAGCCGTCGTCGGGAAGTCCGAGCGTGCGCACCGCAGCCGCGGAGTCGCCGCCACCGACGACGCTGAACGCGCCCTTCTCGGTAGCTCCGATGATCGCTTCCGCGATGCCCTTGGTGCCTGCCGAGAACTTGTCGAACTCGAACACTCCGGCCGGTCCGTTCCAGAAGACGGTCTTGGCGTTCGAGAGAACGACAGCGAAACGACTGACCGAATCCGGTCCGATGTCCAGGCCCATCCAGCCATCCGGAATCTCGGACGCCTTGACGGTCTTGGCCTCGGCGTCCGCCGCGAACTTGTCTCCGACGACGATGTCGACGGGCAGGTGGATCACGTCGCCGAAACGCTCGAGCAGGTCTTTGCAGACCCCGATCTGATCCTCCTGCAACAGCGAGTTGCCGACCGAATATCCCTGCGCCGCAAGGAAGGTGAAGGCCATGCCGCCGCCGATGACGAGGGTGTCGACCTTGGGGGCCAACGCCTCGATGACGCCGAGCTTGTCCGAGACCTTGGAGCCGCCGAGCACCACCGCGTACGGACGCGCAGCGTCCTCGGTGAGCTTGGCCAGCACCTCGACCTCGGCAGCAACCAGAGTGCCCGCGTAATGGGGCAGCAACTGTGCCACGTCGTAGACCGACGCCTGCTTGCGATGCACGACGCCGAATCCGTCGGAGACGAACGCCGCGTCGTCGCCGGCCAGGGCCACGAGCTCACGAGCCAGAGCAGCTCGCTCGGACTCGTCCTTGCTGGTCTCGCGCGGATCGAAGCGAATGTTCTCGAGCAGCAGCACGTCGCCGTCGGTCAGACCTTCGGCGCGAGCCTCGGCATCCTGACCCACCACGTCGCCCGCGAGCTGAACGTGGCGTCCGAGCAACTCCCCGAGCTTCGCTGCGACCGGAGCCAGGCTGTACTTCGCGTCGGGCTTGCCGTCGGGACGCCCGAGATGCGCGGTGACGATGACCTTGGCACCGGCCTCGACCAGAGCCCGGAGAGTCGGGATCGACGCCTGGATGCGGCCGGGATCGGTGATCGTGCCGTCCTCGAGCGGGACGTTGAAGTCCGATCGCACGAGGACGCCACGGCCTTCGACACCGGCATCGAGCAGATCCTGCAGTGTCTTGACAGCCATCGGTGTCAGAGGGACTTGCCGACGAGACCGATGAGGTCGGCGAGGCGGTTGGAGTAGCCCCACTCGTTGTCGTACCAGGAGACGATCTTGACCTGGTCGTCGATGACCTTCGTCAGCGGCGCGTCGAAGATCGACGAGTGCGGGTCGGTGACGATGTCCGAGGACACGATCGGGTCGGTGTTGTACTTCAGGATGCCCTTGAGGGGACCTTCGGCAGCTGCCTTCATCGCGGCGTTGATGTCGTCGGCGCTGGCCTTCTTCTTCAACAGTGCGGTCAGGTCGGTGACCGAGCCGGTGGGGATCGGAACCCGGAGCGCGTAGCCGTCGAGCTTGCCGAGCAGCTGCGGGAGAACCAGGCCGATGGCCTTCGCTGCGCCGGTGCCGGTCGGCACCACGTTCAGGGCTGCGGCGCGGGCGCGACGCAGATCGCTGTGCGGGCCGTCCTGCAGGTTCTGATCCTGCGTGTACGCATGGATCGTGGTCATGAGGCCGGAGACGATGCCGAACTCGTCGTCGAGAACCTTGGCGATGGGGCCGAGGCAGTTGGTGGTGCACGACGCGTTCGAGATGATGTTCTGGCTGCCGTCGTACTTGTCGTCGTTGACGCCCATCACGATGGTGATGTCCTCGCCCTTGGCGGGCGCGGAGATGATGACCTTCTTGGCACCGGCGTCGATGTGGCCCTGGGCCTTCGCAGCGTCGGTGAAGATGCCGGTGGACTCGACGACGACGTCGACGCCCAGGTCACCCCACGGAAGTGCGGACGGGCCCTCGCGCAGCGACAGCGCCTTGATCTTCTGGCCACCGACGACGATGGTGTCCTCGCCCTCGAGCGAGACATCGTGCGGCAAGCGGCCCAGGATCGAGTCGTACTTGAGCAGGTGTGCGAGCGATGCGTTGTCGGTCAGGTCGTTGACAGCAACGATTTCGATGTCGGTGGTACCGAGCGCCTTCTGCGCGTCGACAGCCCTGAAGAAGTTACGCCCGATGCGGCCGAAGCCGTTGACGCCTACCCGGATCGTCACTGTTCGCTCCTAAAAGTTGTGAAAACAGATGTCTGATTGTGCCTGCGTGCGGGGTGCCACACGCGGTTCCCACCCTAGTGTGCGCGCAGGCAGAGCGCGCGCATCACGTGATCGGGCCGATCACGCCTCGTCGAGCAGCTCGGCGGTGACCGCGGACTCGGTGTCGGGTATGCCGGTTTCCTTCGCCTTGCGGTCTGCCATGGACAGGAGGCGTCGGATCCGGCCCGCCACGGCGTCCTTGGTCATCGGAGGGTCGGCCAACTGGCCGAGTTCCTCGAGTGACGCCTGTCGATGCTGGACTCGGAGCGAACCCGCGGCGGCAAGATGGTCGGGAACGTCGTCGCCCAGAATGTGCAAGGCCCGCTCGACGCGCGCTGCGGCCGCGACGGCGGCTCTGGCCGAGCGCCGCAGGTTCGCGTCGTCGAAATTGGCGAGTCGGTTGGCCGTGGCCCTGACCTCGCGTCGCATGCGTCGCTCTTCCCAGACGAGCCGGGTGTCCTGTGCCCCCATGCGCGTGAGCAACGCTCCGATCGCCTCGCCGTCGCGGACGACCACTCTGTCGGTGCCGCGTACCTCACGAGCCTTCGCGGCCACCCCGAGGCGTCGAGCGGCTCCGACGAGCGCGAGCGCCGCTTCCGGTCCGGGGCAGCTGATCTCGAGGGCCGAGGATCGACCCGGTTCGGTGAGCGAACCGTGCGCCAGGAATGCCCCGCGCCACGCTGCCTCGGAATCCCCCACCGTGCCGCCGACGACCTGCGCGGGCAGGCCCCGAACCGGTCGTCCGCGCAGGTCCAACAGACCCGTCTGCCGCGCCAGCGCCTCGCCGTCCTTCGCGACCCGCACCACGTAGCGAGAGGTCTTCCGGAGGCCGCCTGCTCCGAGCATGTGCACGTCGGAGGAGTAGCCGTACAGCTCGAAGATCTCCCGACGCAGCCGTCTCGCAATGGACCCGAGGTCCACCTCTGCTTCGACCACCACCCGGCCCGCCACGATGTGCAGTCCGCCGGCGAATCGCAGCAGTGCGGACACCTCGGCCTTGCGGCAACTGACCTGACTGACGGTGAGCCTGCTCAGCTCGTCCTTGACCTCCGCTGTCATGGCCACGAAGTGATCCCCTCTCTGCGTGCGGCACTCGGTGCGGTGCCGTCGGTGGACGACACGATGGAACCGAGAGCCGCAGCAAGCTTGCCGTAATGATGTGCGTGGGTGCCGTTTTCGGCAACGTCGACGTAGACGACCTCGGCACCGAGCCGGGCTGCGGCCCGCGCCACGTGCTCGCGGTTGCTGCCTTCCGGGACCGAGGCGGAATCGACCAGTACGTAGTCGATTCCCAAATCAGGTGCGTGTTGGGAGAGTACGTGGACATGGCGCTCGGCGGAGAATCCGGTGGTCTCCCCCAGTTCGGGTGCCAGGTTCAACACCAGTACCTTCGGGGCGCTCGTGCGAGCCAGTGCGGTGAGCTGATCCGGCACCAGCACGTGCGGGATGACGCTGGAGAACCACGATCCCGGTCCGAGCACCACGAGATCGGCCTTCTCGATCGCGGCGAGTGCATCCGCCGACGCAGGCGGTTCGGGTGGGAGCAGACGAACGCGGCGAACCTTGCCCGGCGTCGTAGCCACCGCGACCTGTCCGCGTATGACACGGCTCACCCGGGGGTCGTCCTCGAGACCGGAGACGTCGGCCTCGATGTCGAGTGCGATCGGCGACATCGGCAGTACTCGTCCGTCGATTCCGAGCATCCGCACCATCTCGTCCAGTGCGGCGATCGGGTCGCCCAGGACCTCGGTGAGGCCGGCGAGGATGAGGTTGCCCACCGAATGTCCGGCCAGCGCGCCGGTGCCACCGAAGCGGTGCTGCAGGACGTCGGTCCAGAGCTGCGTTCTCTCGTCCGAGCGCGCCAGCGCGGCCAGAGCCATACGCAGGTCTCCGGGCGGAATGACGCCGAGCTCGGCGCGCAGGCGCCCTGAGGAACCGCCGTCGTCGGCGACCGTGACGATGGCGGTGACGTCGTGACCGAGCAACCGGGACGCCGACAGGGTGGCGTACAGACCGTGACCGCCTCCGAGGGCGACGATCCTGGGGCCCGATACTTCGCTGTTGGCCTGGCTCATTCGCGACCCAGATCCCGATGCAGAACGCGCACCGACACATCACCCTGGTCGGCGAGGATCGCGGCCAACGCCTCGGTCATGGCGACGCTTCTGTGCTTTCCTCCGGTGCAGCCCACGGCCACCGTCATGTATCGCTTGCCTTCCCGCACGTACCCCTCGATCGTCAGATTCAACAGGTGTGTGTACGTCTGCAGATAGTCTCGCGCGCCGTTCTGTTCCAGCACGTAGTCGCGTACGTCCGCGTCCTGTCCGGTGTGTTCACGCAGCTCCGGCACCCAGTGCGGGTTGGGGAGAAAACGTACGTCGCAGACGAGATCGGCGTCCATCGGTAGCCCGTACTTGAAGCCGAACGACTGCACGGTGATGCCGACGCCGGTGGTCTCGGCGTCGCCGAACACCGTCTCGATCTTGCGCCGCAGCTGATGGACGGACAGGGAGGTGGTGTCCACGGTGAGATCCGCCGCAGCCTTGACCTGAGCGAGCCGCAGCCGTTCGGCCGTGATGCCCTCGGTCAGCGTTCCGTCCTGGCCGTCGTTCTGCAGTGGATGACTACGTCGGTTCGATTCGAATCGACGAATCAGCACAGCGTCGGACGCGTCGAGGAACAGGACTCGGTTGCGCACCCCTTTGGAGTCGAGCTCCTTGACCACCCAACCCAGATCGCCGGTGAACAGCCGGCTTCGGACGTCCATCACCAGTGCGAGTCGCTCGATTCGGGGCTTGGATTCGCGTCCGAGATCGACCATCTTGGAGATGAGTTCGGGAGGCAGGTTGTCGGCGACGTACCAGCCGAGGTCTTCGAGGATCTTGGCCGCGGTGCGCAATCCTGCACCGGAGACCCCTGTGACCAGCGCGACCTCGATCTCGTCGTGGCCCGACTCGGCCTCGAAGGACTGTTCGAGGTGGTCGGACGGTGGATGTCCCTGTGTCTGATGTCCCTGCGTCTGATGTTCGCTCACTACGAAGCCTGTCCCGCCGATTCCACACGCGGTGCGGTCGCATGTTCCGTCGTGTTCTCGCCCGATGTCGTTGCAGTTGCGCTGCCATCATCGCCTACATCGGCGACGTCCGTGTCGGAACCCAGCGCGGCCAGCACCGACGTCGCGGTTGTCTCACCGATTCCCGGAACCTCCATGATCTCCGCAACCGTCGCACGTTTGAGATTGGCGACCGATCCGAAGTGCGCCACCAGTGCCGTTCGACGCGACTCGCCGAGTCCGCGAACCGAATCCAGAGCGGAGGCCGTCATGCGCCGCGATCGCTTGCTGCGATGGAACGTGATCGCGAACCGGTGCGCCTCGTCGCGAACCCGTTGCAGCAGATAGAGCGATTCACTCGTTCGCGGCAGAATGACCGGGTCGTCCTCGCCCGGCACCCAGACTTCCTCCAGCCGTTTCGCCAGACCCACCACCGCGACATCGGTCACGCCGAGCTCGTCCAGTACCGCCGCCGCTGCGGCCACCTGAGGAGCGCCGCCGTCCACGACGAACAGGTTGGGTGGGTAGGCGAATTTTCGCGGCCGTCCGGTCTGCGGATCGAGCGCAGCCTCGGGGGCCAGATCGCCACCGGACTCGGACGAACCATCGGCGGAGTGTCGGAGGAATCTGCGCCGTGTCACCTCGGCGATGCTGGCGACGTCGTCGGAATGACCGTCGCCTGCCGCTTCCTTGATCGCGTAGTGGCGGTAGTCGCTCTTCCGAGGTAACCCGTCCTCGAACACGACGAGCGATGCCACCACATCGGTGCCCTGAACGTGGGAGATGTCGATGCACTCGATGCGCAGCGGTGCAGAATCGAGATCGAGCGCCTCCTGGATGCCCTGCAGCGCAGCCGATCTCGACGTGAAATCGCCCGCCCGCTTGAGTTTGTGCTGTTGCAGGGCTTCCTTGGCGTTGCGCTCGACGGTCTCGGCCAACGCTTTCTTGTCGCCGCGCTGGGGAACGCGCAGGGTCACGTTCGAACCACGGAGTTCACTGAGCCACACCTGCACCTCGTCGGCGTTGTCCGGTAGGACCGGCACCAGTACTTCCCGAGGTACCGCGTTGGATCCACCGTCGTCACCACCCGGTGCCTGTGCGGTCAGCGCAGCCTGCTCGCCGTAGAACTGAGTGAGGAACTGCTCGACCAGTGCGGGCAGATCGGCCTCGTCCTGCCGTTCGATCACCTCGCCCGCCTTCTCCACCACCCAGCCGCGTTGTCCTCGCACTCGGCCGCCGCGGACGTGGAAGACCTGAACGGCAGCTTCGAGGGCATCGGTGGCGAAGGCCACGAGATCGGCGTCGGTGCCGTCCCCGAGTACCACGGCCTGCTTCTCCAGTGCTCGACGCAACGCGCCGACATCGTCACGCAGCCGCGCGGCGGTCTCGAAGTCCAGGTCCTCGGATGCCGCCTGCATCTTCTTCTCGAGCTGCCGTACGAGCTTGTCGGTCTTACCGGCGAGAAAGTCGCAGAAGTCCTCGACGGTGCGGCGGTGTTCCTCGGCGCTGACCCGACCGACGCACGGTGCCGAGCACTTGTCTATGTACCCGAGCAGGCAGGGCCGGCCGATCTGATTGTGCCGCTTGAACACTCCGGTCGAGCAGGTGCGTGCGGGGAACACCCGGAGCAAGAGGTCCAGCGTCTCGCGAATGGCCCATGCATGCGCGTACGGACCGAAATAGCGAACACCCTTGCGCCTGGGTCCGCGGTAGACGAACAACCGCGGAAACTCCTCGTTCATCGTCACCGCGAGCATCGGATAGCTCTTGTCGTCGCGGTACCGAACGTTGAACCGAGGATCGAATTCCTTGATCCAGTTGTACTCGAGCTGCAGCGCTTCGACCTCGGTGGTGACCACGGTCCATTCCACGGACGCCGCGGTGGTGACCATCTGCCGGGTGCGGGGATGCAGCGAGGCGACGTCGGCGAAGTAGGAATTGAGCCGACTGCGAAGGCTCTTCGCCTTTCCTACATAGACGACGCGACCGTGTGGATCTCGGAATTTGTACACACCCGGCTCCACCGGGATGGTTCCGGTGGCCGGGCGGTAGGTAGCGGGGTCGGACACGACATCCACGTTAGCCGTCGGGTCCGACGTTCTCCGCATCCGCAGCTCAGCTGCAGTGCGCACCCGTCGACGTCAGTCCTGATCGACCGCGATGTCCGGAACAGAAGCGGCGGGCGCGTACTTGCGTTCGAGTGTGCGGAACGTACGAACCGCGGAGACAGCGTGGTCACGATCGTTGGACTGGATGGCCATCACGTTGATGAACTCGTCGTCGGGAATGTCCACTCGCGCCCACATCGCCCCGTCGGGAAAGGACAGCCCGCGCACCAGATCCCATTCGATCAGGCGCTCCGAGAGTAGGTTTCGCACCGCAACACCGGCAGGGCCGACGCGAATTCTCGGGCGCGTCAGCACCAGCGCGAGGCTTCCCAGGAGAAGGCCGATTCCCGCCATCGCGAGTTGGTCGGCGGTTCTGAAGTACACCCCGGTCGGTGACACCCGGAGCAGGACGGCGACGGTCGAGTGCGCCACGACCAGCAGTACTGCCGCCGCGATGGCGTAGCGAGCCGACTTGCGTGACTTCACTTCCATGTCCCAGTGTGCGGACGGTGCGCGGCCGCTCATGTGAACTCCTGATTCGTCCATGGTTGGCGCAGGTGCTTGAGCGTCAGGGCAGTGTCGATCGCGGCGGCCGTGGCCTGCGCACCCTTGTCCTCGAACGAACCGGGCAACCCGGCGCGATCGAGCGCCTGCTGCTCGTCGTTGGTGGTGAGCACCCCGTTCGTGACCGGAGTTCCCTCGTCCAGCGACACTCGTGTCAGTCCTGCGGTCACGGCGTCGCACACGTACTCGAAATGCGGTGTGCCCCCGCGGATGACGACGCCGAGCGCGACGACGGCATCGTGGTTGCGGGCAAGCGCCTGTGCAACCACCGGTAGTTCTATGGCACCGGCGACTCGGATGACCGTGACGTCCCGAACACCTGCGGACTCCGCCTTGCGCAGCGCACCGTCGAGCAACGCCTCGGATATCTGTCGATGCCACTGGCCTGCCACGATCGCCAGCTTGAGGTCACTTGCGCCCGCGAGCTGCAGAGTGGGTTCGCCGTCGCCGCTCATGGGTTGACCCCGTTCTCGTACTCCTCGAGACCGGTGAGATCGTGGCCCATGCGGTCCCGCTTGGTGCGCAGGTAGGTGAGGTTCTCGGCGTTGGCGCGCAACGGCATCGGGACTCGCTCGGTGACATGCAGGCCGTAACCGTCGAGCCCTACCCGCTTGGCCGGGTTGTTGGTCAGCAGCCGCATCGAGGAGACGCCGAGGTCGACGAGTATCTGTGCACCGATTCCGTAGTCACGTGAGTCGGCGGGCAGGCCGAGCTGTAGGTTGGCGTCGACCGTGTCGGAACCGGCGTCCTGCAGCTGGTACGCCTGCAGCTTGTGCAGCAGGCCGATGCCGCGGCCCTCGTGTCCGCGCATGTACAGCACGATTCCGCGTTCCTCGGCGGCGACCATCTCCAACGCAGCGTCCAGTTGTGGTCCGCAATCGCAGCGCAGCGATCCGAAGACGTCACCGGTGAGGCACTCGGAGTGCACGCGAACGAGGACGTCGTTGCCGTCGCCGTCCGGCCCGGCGATGTCGCCGCGCACCAACGCGACGTGTTCGACCTCGTCGTAGATGCTCTGGTAGCCGACGGCTCGGAAGGTGCCGTGGCTGGTAGGGATTCGGGCGTCGGCGACACGAAGGACGTGCTTTTCGTGCTTGCGACGCCACGCGATCAGGTCCGCGATCGAGATGAGCGCGAGGTCGTGTTCGTCGGCGAAGACCCGCAGTTCGTCGGTCTGGGCCATCGCGCCTTCGTCCTTCTGGCTGACGATCTCGCAGATGACGCCCGCCGGCCGCAGATCGGCCATGCGGGCCAGGTCGACAGCTGCCTCGGTGTGGCCGGGGCGACGCAGCACTCCCCCGTCCTTAGCACGCAACGGAACGACGTGGCCGGGGCGGGTGAAGTCACCGGCCCCGGTGTCGGGGTCTGCCAGCAGTCGCATCGTGGCCGCGCGGTCGGAGGCCGAGATGCCGGTTCCGATACCTTCGCGGGCGTCCACGGTGACGGTGTACGCGGTTCCGTGCTTGTCCTGATTGGTGGCGAACATCGGCGGGAGGCCGAGGCGGTCGCAGTCCTCACCGGACAACGGAACGCAGAGGTAACCGGAGGTGTAGCGAACCATGAAGGCGACCAGTTCCGGGGTGGCCTTCTCGGCGGCGAAGATCAGGTCGCCTTCGTTTTCGCGGTCCTCGTCGTCGACGACCACCACTGCTTTGCCCGCAGCGATGTCCGCAACTGCGCGCTCGATACTGTCGAACCTGGTCACGTCCTGTGCTCCATACGTCTCGGGCCTGCCTCAGCACCCTGAAATTTCTCCGGTGCACCACTAGTCGCGTGCACGTCAACAGTACTTACTGCGCGTCGATGCTCTGCAGCCGCTCCACGTACTTGGCGATGACGTCGACTTCGAGGTTCACCGGTGATCCGACCTGGGCCGTGCCGAGGGTGGTCAGGTCGAGGGTGGTGGGGATCAGGGAGATCTCGAACCAATGCGAACCGTCGTCGACCCCCAGTCCGGACACCGTGAGCGAGACGCCGTCGACGGTGATCGAGCCCTTCTCTACGACGTACCGCGCGACCGAGGTGGGCATTGCGATGCGCACGACGGTCCAGTTCTCGGACGGGGAACGCCCGAGGACGGTTCCGGTACCGTCGACGTGGCCCTGGACGAGGTGCCCGCCGAGCCGGCTGCCGAGTGCGGCCGCCCTCTCGAGGTTGACGCGGCTGCCCACGTCGAGGGCTCCCAGGCTCGATCGGTTCAGCGTTTCCTGCATGACATCCGCGGTGAATCCGCCGTCGGGCAGCACCTCCACGACGGTGAGACACACCCCGTTCACTGCGATGGAGTCGCCGTGACCGGCGTCGGAGGTCACCACCGGGCCCCGGACCGTGAAACGGGCGGCGTCGGGCAGTTCGTCCTTGGCGACGATCTCGCCGAGCTCTTCGACAATTCCGGTGAACATCTACTTCGCTCCTTCGGGCACGACGCCGATCAGAATGTCGTTGCCGATCATGGTGACTGTCTCCGTGCGGAACCGAATTGCGTCGGCAATTGTTCCGATGCCCGCATTCTCCACGGCTGCGGGGCCGCTACCCAACACGGCAGGGGCGACGTACGCAACCACGCGGTCCACCAAGCCGGCGGCAAGAAACGCTCCGGCCAACGTCGGACCGCCTTCGATCTGAACATCGGTGTGTTCGGAGAGCGCCTCGATCACCACCGCCGGATCGTGTGTGTCGAGAAACACCGTAGTTGCCTCCGGCCCGCGAACCGCGGCGGTCGTCGGGATCGGTCTGGACCCGACGACGACGCGAACAGGTTGATGCGGTGCGAGGGTGCCATCGGGACGTCGTGCAGTCAGGCGCGGGTCGTCGGCCAGCACGGTCCCGGTTCCGACGACGATGGCGTCGAGCTTGGCCCGCTCGGCGTGAACGTGGGCCCGGGCCTGCGGTCCGGTGATCCACTGGCTCGTGCCGTCCGCCGCGGCGCTGCGTCCGTCCAGCGTGGCGGCATATTTCCATGTCACGTGCGGCCGCCCGGTGCGTTGCTTGTGCAGCCAGGCTCGCAGTGGTCCCTGCCGCACCTCGGTCTCACCGATGCCCTGCTCGACGCGAATGCCTGCAGCGCGCAAGGTGGCTCCGCCGCCGGATGCGAGGGGGTTGGGATCTGCGACGGCATGCACTACCGCGGCGATGCCCGCGTCTATCAGGGCCTGCGAGCACGGTCCGGTGCGGCCGGTGTGGTTGCACGGCTCGAGGGTCACCACGGCGGTGCCGCCGCGGGCGCGATCCCCGGCCTCGGCCAGGGCGACGATCTCGGCGTGCGGTCCGCCGGGTGGACGGGTCGAGCCGATACCGACGATGACACTGTCGGCATCGAGGATCACCGCCCCGACCGGAGGGTTCGGACTGCTGATACCCCGCGCGGACTCCGATGCCTCGATGGCGAGGGCCATGGCGTCCGCGATGGACACTGCTGTGCCCTGGCCGTTCATTACGACAGGTGGTGTGATGCGTGAGCGGCCCTGGCGCGCAGATCGCGTACAGCTGCGGCGGGGTCGGCGGTGTTGTAGACGGCCGACCCGGCGACGAAGCAGTCGATGCCTGCCTCCGCTGCCTGCTCGATCGTGTCGGAGTTGATGCCACCGTCGATTTCCACGACCAGTCGCAGATCACCGGAATCGACCAGTGCCCGAACCGCTTTCGCCTTCGCGAGTACCTCCGGCATGAACGACTGTCCACCGAAGCCCGGCTCGACGCTCATCACCAGAAGCGTGTCGAAATCGCGCAGGATCTCGAGGTACGGCTCGATGGGTGTTCCCGGCTTGACGGACAGGCCCGCCTTGGCCCCCGCTGCCCGGATGTCGCGCGCGACGGCGGACGGGTCGTCGGTCGCCTCGGCGTGAAAGGTGACGTTGTACGCGCCTGCCTCGGCGTACGGCGGGGCCCAGCGTGCCGGATCCTCGATCATCAGGTGGCAGTCGAGGGGGATGTTCGTCGCCTTCAGCAGGCTCTCCACGACCGGCAGTCCCAAGGTGAGGTTGGGCACGAAGTGCGCATCCATGACGTCGACGTGCAGCCAGTCGGCTCCGGCCACGGCATCGGCTTCGGCAGCCAGACGCGCGAAGTCTGCGGACAGGATCGAGGGGGCAATCATCGGGGAAACCACGATTGACGAGCCTAGCCGAGCCGGTATCGTTCGCCCATGACCACCATGGATCCCGTGACGGCGGTGATCGCCGAACTGCCCGAGGTCACCGAAGGCGTCAGGTACGGGCACTCGGCGTGGGCGGTCGGCAAGGACGTGTTCGCGTGGGTTCGCCCGTTCAGCAAAGCGGATCTGAAGCGGTTCGGCGACGAGGCTCCGCCCAGCGGTCCGATCCTCGCCGTCCGTACCGCTGATCTCAACGAGAAGGAAGCCATCCTCGCCGCACACCCGCGGGCGTGCTTCACCATCTCGCACTTCGACGGGTTCGCCGCAGTGCTGGTCGATATCGACAACACCGAGGACGACGAACTGCGAGAACTGATCATCGACGGGTGGCTGGTCTACGCACCGAAGGACGTAGCCGAGACGTTCCTCGCCGGTAGCTGATCACATCGGCTTACGCAGCGCCGCCATGAACATCGCATCCGTGCCGTGTCGGTGCGGCCACAGTTGCACGGACGTACCGTCGCCGAGCTGCGGGACTCCTGGCACCAGCTCACGGGTATCGAGCTGTTCGACGCCGTAGCGGCGGACCGCGTCGGCGACGACGGCGGTGGTTTCGGACAGGTGCGGCGAACACGTCGAATACAGCACCACTCCACCGGGACGGACCAACTCGATCGCCGCTGCCAGCAACTCTTTCTGCAGCGTCACCAGCGCCGCCACATCGGAGGGTTGGCGACGCCAGCGTGCCTCCGGCCTGCGGCGCAGGGCACCGAGTCCGGTACACGGCGCATCGACGAGTACACGGTCGTAGCCGCCGTCGAGTCCGGACGCTCGACCGTCGACGGTGTACACCGTTACGGGAAGATCCTTGGTCGTTTTCGACACCAGATCGGCGCGGTGTGGCGTCGGCTCCACAGCGTCGACCGTGGCACCGTCGATCTCGGCGATGGCTCCGAGGAGAGCAGCCTTTCCTCCAGGTCCGGCGCACAGATCCAGCCACCGTCCACCGTCCTCGCCGACGAGGGGTGCGAGGGTCAGTGCCCGGCCGACGAGTTGACTGCCCTCGTCCTGAACTCCGGCCAGTCCGTCACGGACGGCGTCGAGCTTGCCGGGGTCTCCGCCGTCCAGGTGAACCGCGTACGGCGAGTAGGGGCCTTCCTCTCCCCCGGTGATCAGCGCCAACTCTTCGGCGGAAATCTCTCCCGGCCGCGCGACCAGGTGGACCGAGGGGCGTGCGTCGTCTGCCTCGAGCACCGCGGCGAGTTCGCCGGCATCAGCTCCGAGTGCATCGGCGAAAGCCTGCGCGATCCACTTGGGGTGGGCGTACTCGAATGCGAGATGGCCGACGGGATCGACCGCCGCAGCGGGCGCGAGCTCGTCCACCCACTGTGCCGCCGTGCGCTCGGAGACGCGCCGCAGCACCGCGTTGACGAAACCTGCCTTGCCGGTACCGAATTCGGACCGAGCCAGATCCACCGACGTGGCGACGGCCGCGTGCGGCGCTACCCGCGTCCGCAGCAGTTGGTAGGACCCGAGTCGCAGAATGTCGAGCAGCGGCCCGTCGATCTCGGTTGCCGGACGCCCGGCCGCGTGGGCGATCACTGCGTCGAGCACCCCTCGTGCGCGGGACGCGCCGTACGCGAGTTCGGTCGCGAGCGCGGCGTCGCGCGAGTCGAGTTTCCGCTCTCGCAGCAGGCCGGGCAGAACCAGGTTGGCGTACGCGTCCCGTTCACGCACCGCCTTCAGCACATCCCGGGCGGCTCGACGGGCCGGGTCGATCGCGTCGACGGCACGGGGCCCTGCACCCTGCGGGGGCCGGTTTCCTTTCGGGCCGCGAGCTCCGGGTGACTTCTTGACGAACTTGCGGGGTGGGCTCGACTCGCGCTTACGAGGCCTGTCAGGTTCTGTCATCGCGCTACCGCCGTATCGTCCAGTCGAGCGCCGCGCGCCCAGTCGAGTGCTTTCATGAGTTTCTTGCCCTGCGGTTGAACATCGCCGAGAACGATTGCTGTTGTGCCTGTTCCGATGTGTACGCCGGACTTGCGCACGTCGATCTCACCCGGTGCCAGTGCCTCCTGCGACAGCTGGATCGGGGCGACCTTGACGCGGAGGTCACCGATCGTCGTCCATGCGCCCGGTGCCGGGGTGACAGATCGGATGTGTCGATCGACGAACGCTGCGGACCGGGTCCAATCGATGCGCGCGGCGTCGACGCTCACCTTGCTCGCATACGAGACGCCGTCTTCGGGCTGCGGATGTGCGGACGCGGTGCCGTCCTCGATCGCATCGAGGGTGGCGGCCAGCAGGTCTGCACCACTCGACGCCAGACGGGTGAGCAGATCCCCTGTCGTGTCGGTGACGCGGACCCTTTCGGTGACGACGCCGAGCACCGGTCCGGTGTCCATTCCGGCGTCGAGCAGGAAGGTGGAGGCACCGGTGATCTCGTCGCCTGCGGCGATGGCGGCCTGTACCGGCGCGGCACCGCGCCATGCGGGCAGCAGCGAGAAGTGCAGATTGATCCACCCGAATCGAGGGATGTCGAGCACCGGCTGCGGCAGCAGGGCACCGTATGCGACGACCGGACACACGTCGGGCGCGAGCTCGGTGAGCTGCGCCATGAATTCCGGATCCGAGGGCTTCGCGGGTGTGAGCACGGAGATTCCGTGCTTGTCGGCCAGCTGCCCGACCGGCGAGCGCATCGTCTTGCGGCCCCTACCGGCAGCGGCGTCGGGCCGGGTCACCACTGCGATCACCTCGTGGCGTTCGGACTCCAGCAGTCGCCGCAGCGACGGAACCGCGGGCTCCGGTGTTCCGGCAAAGACAACACGCACTGGTGGCAACTCCCTGGGATGGACGAAAGGATCTCGGGTGTCCATCCTAGGGAGTCGCCAGAGCTACCGACGATTCTGCTCTCGAACGTCACGGTGCGTCGGGAGTGTGGCCCGTCTCGTCGGAACCCCGATCGTCCGATTCGTCCTCGGCGAGGATCCGGTACAGCGACCGACGCGCCTCGGTCAGAATCTCCGCGGCCTGTTCCACCTGTTTCGGTGTGCCGACTCCGGCGACCTGACCTGCTGCGCCCATCAATTGGCCGATGAGTGCTCGAAGATCACGGGCGTCGACACCGACGGACTCTGCCACGTCGTCCCACGGGCTGCCCAGCTCGGCTCGATGATTCTCCGTGTGAGTTCGCCCCTCGTCGGTCAGCGCAGCCGTCTTACGACCGGCCACCTTGTCGATCAGGACCAGGCCTTCGTCCTCGAGTTGCGACAAGGCCGGATAGATGGAACCCGGACTCGGCTTCCAGGTACCGTTGCTCTTCTCGGCGATCTGCTGGATCAGTTCGTATCCGTGCATCGGACGTTCCTCGAGTAGTAGGAGGATCGCAGCGCGCACGTCCCCGCGTCGCCCTCGTCCTCCTCTACCCCGGCCGCGGCCGAAATCTGCATTCGGCCCGAAACCGCCGGGACCGAAGCCTGGGCGCATGCCTTCTCGTCCTCCTCGCCCGAACGGGCCACCGGCACCGTGCCTACTTCGTTCGCCGTGACCTCTCTTTCCGCGACCTCGCTCTCGTGGACCGTGGTCCTCCGACGGGCCATGTTCGTCGCTGTGTGCGACCCACATCTGAAACGGCGTGCCTCGCATGTGTGTACGTGCGCCTGCACGGCGTCCGAATTCGTGTGCGAATCCTTCGAATGCGTAGTTCATCTCGTTCTCCTTTGGTATCGAGTGACAAGTCGACGATATATCGGCAATAGATCTTTCACAAGGTCCAGAGGCAACCTCCATGTTTCTCCGCACGAGGAATGCGTCGTCGACCCCTCCCACTCGTTAGAATGACGCCGTCGGTACGAGCTCTCGTCGGGCGCACCGGCACCGTCGGCCTGTCCACGACGCTCGCTCACGAACGAGGGGGGCTGCATGGCCGCATCACCGAGGCGGCGCACAGCCGTCGTGCTCGGCTGCGTCCTCGCCATCGTCCTGCTCGCCGGCTCCAACGTTCTCGGCCAGCGAATCTCCGTACTGATCGACGACGCCGCACAGCTCGCAGGTGGTATCACCGCGACGATCGTCTGCTGGCGGACGGCGTCGAGAAGGACGTGCTCCGAACGGCAGTGGCGCGTGCTGATGGCCGCAGGAATGGCGTGCTGGACTGCAGGCATGGCGGTCTGGGCGTTCTACCGATCCGCTCTCGAAACGCCGCTGCCCACAGCATCGGTCGCCGACATCGGATTCTTCCTCTTCCCGATCTTCGCCGTTCCTGCCCTGCTCGCATTCGTGGGCCTGTCGCCCCGGCGGGCGGCCGCAGGCACCCGCCATGTCTGGGTGATGTCACTGCTCGACGGCGCCATCGTCGTCGGATCGCTGTTCGTTCTCTCGTGGGCCACAGTGCTCGGTGCCGTCGTACACGCCTCGGAGTCCGAATCGATCGAGTTTCTCGTGGCGATCATGTATCCCATCACCGACCTGGTACTCGTGGCCATGATCGTGCTGCTGGCGGTGATCCCTACGATCGCAGCGCGATACCGGACGCAGCTCACCCTGCTCGGTGCCGGGATCCTCATGATGGCGATCTCCGACAGTATCTACGCCTACCTGGTCGCCATCGGGGCAGAGTTCATGCCGGTTCTGACCGACGGGGGATTCATCGCGGGAACCGCGCTGATCGCCCTTGCCGCCGCCACCCCGAGCACTGCCCAGATCGACCGGTCGGACCCCACTACCCAGGCGTCGGCAGCCACCGTCACCGGTGAACGCGCGCAGCTGCTGTTGCCGTACGCACTCATGGGTGCCATCGGTATCGTCCTGGCGATCTTGCGTGTGCTGACCGGCGAACTGGACTCGACCGTCGTGGTACTCGGGGTGGCAGTAGTTCTGCTCTCGCTCGTTCGCCAGGTGATCACCCTGGTACAGAACGACAATCTGCTCCGGAGCCTGTCTCGGGCACAGGCAGAGCTGACCTACCGCGCCCATCATGACGGGCTGACCGGGTTGCTCAATCGGTCGTCGTTCGACGAACACCTTCGAGCGGCGGTGAACGACGCCCGAGCAGGTCTGGGACGCGCCGTTCTGCTACTGATCGACCTCGACGACTTCAAAGGTATCAACGACAGATTCGGCCACGGCGGCGGCGACCGGCTGCTGGTCGAACTCGCACGCCGCCTCGACCGATGCGTCACCGACGGTGTGGTGGCGCGCTTCGGCGGCGACGAGTTCACCGCGCTCGTGTACGCCGATCTCGACGCCGGCCGTGAGACGGCGGTCCGCATCACGGAAGCGATGCGCGTCGTGCACGAGATAGACGGCCATCCGGTCTCGATCGGCGCGTGCGTGGGCGTCGTACAGATCGGTCAGCTCGACCGCGCACCCAACGGACCCGCGGCCGTGACGGGCCAAGGTACCTCCACAGTCGAGGAGGACGAACTGATGCGATTGGCAGATCGGGCGATGTACACGGCCAAGCGCTCGGGAAAAGCCGGCATCTACGCCTACGACACCGCCGGCACACTCAGCGTGGTGCCGAGCCGTCCCGATCAGGGAAGCTTGGGAACCAAACCGAAAATGGTTGCAGGCGAACCGGATCCCGCCCGGTTGATCGGGCCACCGACGAGAACGTAGGCACCCGTGGTCGGAATCGACTCCAGATTGGTCAGGTTCTCCAGGCTGATCCGACGTCGATCGTAGAGCTTGACGGACACCGGATAGGTTTCGTCGTTCCCCAGATCGGGTCCGAATGTGTCGGTACCGAGGGCTCCTCTGTCAGCGAGCCTGCCCGTGTCGATCAACCACTGCGCCGCCTCCGCGGAGAACCCCGGTTGGTGCGTCACACCGTCCGCGTCCGCGTTGGCGTAGGCGTCGGTCCCCCAGCGTGACGCCCATCCGGTCCACAGGATGACGGCCGCCCCGGACGGAATTGCTCCGTTGACCGCTTCCCAGTTCTGCAGATCTGCCACCGTCACGGCGTAGTCGGCGTCGGCTGCCGCCCGATCACGAATGTCGATCTTCACTGCAGGCAGAAACAGATCCTCGGGGTCGAGCTGGTCGGCGGTCAGCCCACCTTCCTGGAAGTGTGCGGGCGCACCCCAGTGTGTGCCGGTGTGCTCGCCCTCCTTGACGTACTGGAGATAGAAGCCGTCGTCGGCAACGGTGAACGCCGTCTCGAGCGAGAACTCGGGGTCGCCGGGAAAGATCGGGGTGAGCGCCGGATCGTTGACGTGCGACAGAGACACGATCCGGAGCAGTCGATCCAGTGGAACACTCGGCCTCGGCGGTTGCGCGGAGCCGGTACCGGGTAGTGCGTCGGCGACAGTGGGCAGCGCCAGGCGGGCCCCGATCACCACCGCAAGACCTGTCGTCGCACGGCGAAAGAGCTGCCTTCTTTTCATATCCCCGACCCGTCCCTCCGTCAGCGCCCTCGCGCTGCCCCGACGCAACTTTAGGCGACGCGGCGGCCGGACCGCAGCCTCAACCGATTCGTATCGGGTCTATTTGAACCCGCACTCCGCCGCCGTGTTTCTTGGCACTGCGAGATGCCTGTGCGGTGGACAACGCCCGAGCCAGCGCCGCCCCCGTACTGCGGGGCACGCGTATCAACAGTCGCTGCACGTCTCCGGTGAGACCGTCCTCGCTGCCCGCCGGAGCGCGTTGACCGTCCGGCAGATCGACCGGTCCCAGGATCTCCACTGCGTCGGGGAGATCGGCACTGTCCACCAATGCTGTGATCGCGTCGGTGGTTCCGTCGATCGCCGCGACGTGCACCGCGGGCGGGAAGCGCACCTCGGCACGTTCGTCCAATTGACTTCGAGCGTGCCACAACGGATCCCAGCGAACCAGCGCCTGTACCGTGGGGATCTCGGACTCGGCGACGACGACGACGCGGCCGCCTGCCGACCCCGGCCGGACCATGGTGGCCGCCGTCATCCACCGACGGAGCGTCTCCTCGGCGGCACGCAGATCTGCGCGGCCGAGCAACGCCCAGCCGTCGAGCAACAGGGCCGCTCCGTAGCCACCCTCGACCGTCGGCTCGGCACCCACGGTCGATACCACGAGGGCCGCACCCGGCCGAACTGTGTCCAGCACGGTGGCACCACCCGAATTATGCACCGGCACACCGGGAAACGCCCGTCCGAGCTCCTCGGCCGTGCGGCCGGCTCCGATCACGACGGCGCGAAGGTTGCGCGATCCGCAGACCGTGCACCGATGCGCGGCGTCGGCGATCCCGCACCACGAGCACGTCGGACTGCCCGCACCGTCGCTGCCCGGGGCCGAGGGCAAAGCCAGCGGCCCGTTGCAGCGGCGACACCGCGCCGGATTACGGCACTTCGCGCACGCCAGTGACGGCACGTAACCGGCTCGTGGAACCTGCACCAGCACAGGAGCATCGACCTTCAGGGCCGCTCGAGCCGCTTCGAAGGCGATGGCGGGCAACCGCGCGACACGGGCCGCCGGATCCCGAGCGAGCGCATGATCCGAGTCGGCCAGCGCCACCACATGGGGCTGACGCTCACGGATCAGCTCACGTGGAGCAACCAGGTCGTGTGCCCAACCGGAATCGACGAGGGCCTCGGCCTCGGCGGTCCGTGAATGTCCGCCGATGACCACCGCTGCCCCGGACACGTGCGCTCGGAGCAGTGCAACCTCGCGGGCGTGTGGATAGGGCGAGCGGGGCTCGGAGAAACTGTCGTCACCGTCGTCCCAGACGGCGATCATGCCGAGCGAAGACACCGGAGCGAACACGGCACTGCGCGTCCCCACCACGACGACCGGGCCGGACCGCAGACCCCGCAACCACTGTCGATATCGCTTTGCCGGACCCAATCCGGCCGACAACGCCACCACCCGGTCGGCACCGAGCAGCGCCGTGCAGGCCGTCTCCAGTCGATCGAGATCTCGCTGATCGGGTACCACCAGCACGGCGGAGCGACCGCCTGCCACCGTCACGGCCGCGGCCTCCGACAACCGGACCGGCCACTGCTCACCGGGCAACGCTTGCCACACCGCTCGCGGAATGCGCCCCGAAGCCAAGGCGTCGAGGAAGTTCGAGCCGTGTGTGTAGGCCGACCATGCCGCATGGTCGACGGCGGGCTCGTCCGGCGGATCGAGTACGGGTGTGTCCTCCGCTTCGACTCGCGCGTGGCGAGCGGGAATCGCCAGGCGCAGCACGTCCGCCCTGGTCCCGGCGTAGCGATCGGCCACCGCCTCGGCGAGCTCGGCGATCTCCGGGGTCAGGACTCGCTCGGCCGACACCACCCGATCGAGCCACCCGAGCTTCCCGGAATGCTCGGTTTCGGCCAGTCTGGCCAGCACGAAGCCGTCGACGAGTCGGCCCGCGAACCGCACTCGAACCCGAACACCGGGCTGCGCGTCGTTGCTGATTTCCTCGGGAACGAGGTAGTCGAATTCGCGGTCGAGATGCGGCAGCGGCAGCATCGGCAGAATCCGCGCGATCGGGAGGTCCGACGCCGCCACCCGTGTCACGCCCGCCACCGCACCTCCTTCTCGATTCTCTTCCGGCATTCGATACAGGAACACCGAGCCGGTGCGAGCAGGGTACGTGCCGAACTTCGACGCGGTGCTACAGACCGGCAGCTTCCCGGAGCTTGCCTGCGCGATCGGTGGACTCCCAGGGCAGATCGATGTCGGTTCGACCGAAGTGACCGTATGCCGCGGTCGGCGCGTAGATCGGCCGCAGCAGGTCGAGATCGCGAATGATGGCACCCGGGCGCAGATCGAACACCTCGCTGATCGCCGCCTGGATACGCGCGGGATCGGTCTTCTCGGTGCCGAACGTCTCGACGAACAGACCCACCGGCGCAGCCTTGCCGATGGCGTACGCCACCTGCACCTCGATGCGATCGGCCAGGCCTGCGGCAACAGCGTTCTTGGCGACCCATCGCATAGCGTACGCAGCACTGCGGTCGACCTTCGACGGATCCTTGCCGGAGAACGCTCCGCCGCCGTGGCGTGCCATGCCGCCGTAGGTGTCGACGATGATCTTGCGACCGGTCAGCCCGGCGTCACCCATCGGTCCACCGAGCACGAACTTGCCGGTGGGGTTGACCAACAGCCGCACATCGGAGGTGTCCAACGACGGCACGTTCAACTCGGCGAGCACCGAGCCCAGCACCTTCTCCCGAATGTCGGGCGTGAGCAGATTGTCGAGGTCGATGTCGGCCGCGTGCTGGGTCGAGATCACCACGGTATCGAGTCGAACGGCGTTGTCTCCGTCGTACTCGATCGTCACCTGTGTCTTTCCGTCCGGCCGCAGGTAGGGCAACACGCCACTCTTGCGCACCTCGGTCAGACGCCGAGAAAGCCTGTGTGCCAACGCGATCGGCAACGGCATCAACTCGGGAGTGTCGGTGTTGGCGTACCCGAACATCAGTCCCTGGTCGCCTGCACCCTGACGGTCGATCTCGTCGTCGGACAAACCCTCGACACGAGCCTCGTGCGAGTGGTCGACGCCCTGAGCGATTTCCGGAGACTGCGCGCCGATCGCGACGTTGACTCCACACGAGTTTCCGTCGAAGCCCTTGGCCGACGAGTCGTACCCGATCTCGAGCACCTTCTCGCGCACGATCTTGGGGATGTCGGCATACGCGGTGGTGTTGACCTCGCCCGCGACATGAACCTGCCCGGTGGTGACCAACGTCTCCACCGCAACACGAGCACGCGGATCCTCTGTCAACAGAGCATCGAGAATGGAATCGCTGATGGCGTCACAGATCTTGTCGGGATGACCCTCTGTGACGGACTCACTGGTGAAAAGCCGACTACCGGACTTGCTCACGGACTTCCTCTCGACGCATGTTCTTGCCCGACCCGACGGCTCGCGCCGGCCGGGGCACTCCACGAAAATTCATGTTCCCTGGGGGATTATCGCCCCTGCCGCACTCCCGCAAACATCTACGACCGGTACAGCAGGTGCTCAGCACGGTAGCCGCAACGACATCGATCGTGCACCCTTGGCATCATCACGGATTCGAACTCGATCGCGGGTTCCGCGTATCGAGCATCTGCGCCACCGAATCCAGCACGCGGCTCGCGAGGAGTGCTTTGGAGCCTTCGCCGAGCGCAACCTCCGAACCGTCGGAGCCGAGCAACCAGCCGTCGTTGTGATCGACCTCGAATGCCTTGCCGTCACCGACGGCATTGACCACGAGCAGATCGCAGCCCTTTCGTTCGAGCTTGGCTCGCGCGTACGTCAACACGTCGCCGTCTGCGTCACCGGTTTCGGCGGCGAACCCGACGATGACTGCCGACGATTCGAGCTCGCCATCGCGGCGAGCCGCAACGAGGCCGGCGAGGATGTCGTCGTTGCGGACCAGCGGGATCGACGACGGTTCGTTCGCGCCCTTCTTGATCTTGCTGCCCGCGATGGACTCCGGGCGGAAATCGGCAACTGCGGCGGCCATCACCACTGCGTCCACGCCATCGGCGAGTCTACGAACGGCATCCTGCATGTCCGACGCCGTCTTCACGTGCACCACATCGACTGCGGCCGGAGCGTCGAGGTCACTGATGTATCCGGCGACCAACGTCACCTGGGCTCCGCGCTGCGCAGCCACTCTCGCCAGTGCGTATCCCTGCTTGCCGGAACTTCGATTGCCCAGGAACCGAACCGGATCGAGGGGCTCGCGGGTACCACCTGCGGACACCAGGATGTGGCGTCCCTCCAGATCACGAGGGAGCGCATCCGCTCGTTCGGTCACGAGCATGGACAACGCAAAGATCTCGTCGGGCTCGGGCAGTCGACCGGACCCCGTGTCGCGTCCGGTCAGTCGCCCCGACGCCGGCTCGATCACGTGCGTGCCGCGGGCACGAAGCGTGGCGACGTTGGCGACCGTGGCGGGGTGCTCCCACATCTCGGTGTGCATCGCCGGTGCCAGAACTACCGGACACCGAGCAGTGAGCAGGGTCGCCGTCAGCAGGTCGTCGGCACGCCCGCCTGCGATGCGAGCCATGAGGTCCGCCGTGGCCGGAGCAACCACGACGAGGTCTGCTTCCTGACCCAGGCGAACGTGCGGGACCTCCGGAACATCCGCGAAGACCCCGGTGTGCACCGGTTGACCGGACAGCGCTTCGAACGTCGCGCGCCCGACGAACTCCAGAGCGGATGCAGTCGGAATCACCCGAACCTGATGCCCACTCTCGGTGAAACTACGGATCAGCGAACAACTCTTGTAGGCGGCGATACCTCCGCCGACTCCGACGACAACGTGCAAGTCAGATGTCCTCTGTGAGGTTCTTATTCGCCTTCGGTGTGCTCGAGAAGGTCTGCGTGGATCTCGCGAAGAGCGATCGACAGCGGCTTCTCCTGCAGACCCGGCTCGACCAGCGGTCCCACGTACTCCAGGATGCCGTCACCGAGCTGGTTGTAGTAGTCGTTGATCTGGCGCGCACGCTTGGCCGCGTAGATCACCAGAGCGTACTTGGACGAGGTGCGGGCGAGCAGCTCGTCGATGGGTGGATTGGTGATGCCGAGCGGCGTGTCGTAGGCCGGCAGAGCGCTGCGTCCGTCGAAGTCGGAAACGGCCGCTGAAATGCTGCTCACTGATGATCTCCTGAAATTGCATCGTTGGTGCTACGAACTAGCTGGTCGGGGCCTCGTGCGCCGTGAAACTGGTCAACTGTTGCCGACCGACGACCTACCGACCAACAAGGATACCAACTGTTCGCACGAATGGTCGACATCGGTATTGACAACCACCGTGTCGAACTCGTCCTGTGCGGCCAATTCCACCCGTGCGGTCTCCAGCCGACGCTCGGTAGCCGCACTCTCCTCCGTCGCGCGGCCGACCAGGCGGGAGACCAGATCGTCCCACGTGGGCGGGGCCATGAACACCAGCAGAGCCTCGGGCTTGGACACCCGCACCGCGCGGGCACCGGCCAGATCGAGCTCGAGCAACACCGGGCTACCGGCTTCCAATGCAGCGTTCACCGGCGCGGCCGGAGTACCGGATCGTTGCAGACCACCGTGAATGCTCGCCCACTCGAGGAGCTCACCGTCGGCGATCATCCGGTCGAACTCGTCGGCCGACACGAAGTGGTAGTCCTGACCGTCGGTCTCGCCCGGCCGTGGCGATCGCGTCGTGACCGAGACGCTGAAGACCAGCTCGGGAAGCGCCGCGCGCACGAGCCGAACGACACTGGACTTGCCGACGCCGGAGGGGCCGGACAGCACCACCAACCGGCCCCGCTCGGTCGCCGGAGCCGATGTCGCCGCAGTGTCACTCACCGTCGTCAGGCCTCGAAATCGAACTTCGTCAACAGCGCCTTGCGCTGCCGATCCCCGAGACCACGCAGTCGACGGGTGGGCGCGATTTCCAGTTCCGTCATCAGTTCTGCGGCCTTGACCTTGCCCACCTTCGGCAGGGCCTCGAGCAACGCGGACACCTTCATCTTTCCGAGAATCTCGTCCGTCTCGGCATCCTTGAGCACCTGCTTGAGATCGGTGCCACCGCGCTTGAGACGCTCCTTGAGCTCGGCGCGCGCTTTCCTCGCGATAGCTGCCTTCTCGAGGGCAGCGGCGCGCTGCTCGGGGGTCAACTGGGGAAGGGCCATTGTCGGTTCCTCCGTCTTCTCGTTCTGGGCGATACGGCGTATCGATCTCGATCGGTACGCCGACCATCGGTAATTCACCGCCACGGACCGCGGCTCCGACCATCGGCAATCGGCGAGGTCTGTCCCGGGCTGTTCTGCGGCAGCGTTAGCGACCGTACCGACGACCCGCGTGCATCGCTAACTCGGCCCCGAGCGCCGAAGCGCCGAAGCATCGACTACGCGAGACCGGCTTCGATCTCGTCACGCAGTCGCGTCGCCGCGTCGCGTAACGCCGTCACCGACGGGCCAGCGGCAAGGACACCGCGAGAGGAGTTGGGCAGCAACAGCTCACGCGAATCGCGGAAGATCTCCGCGAGATCGGCAATCGTCGCTCCCTGTGCCCCCAGACCCGGTGCGAGGATCGGACCGGTGTAGTTCGCCAGATCGAGACCATGATCACGAGTGGCGCCGACGACGATCCCCACCGTGTCGGCATCGACGCGGTTGCGCGCAGCTGCCGCGTCGACGATCGTCTGAGCCACCGAGGCGCCGTTCGACGTCGCAGCCTGCTGGAGGCCCGTCCCCTCCGCGTTCGAGGTCCGAGCCAGCACGAACAGACCACGCTGGTGTCGTACCGCTCGCTCGACGGTCTCCCCCAGGGAATCGAAACCCAGGTACGGCGACACCGTGACGGCATCGGACGACAACGGCGACTCGGGTTCGAGCCAGGCCTGGGCGTACGCGTCCATCGTGGTGCCGATATCGCCGCGCTTCGCATCGGCGATCACCAGCGTGCCCGCGTCGCGCAACACACTGACGGTGCGCTCGAGCACCGCGTACCCGGCAGATCCGTACGCCTCGAAGAACGCCACCTGAGGCTTGACGATCGACACCTCGCCGACGAACGCCTCGACGCACAGCTCGGCGAACACCTCGAGACCGTCCGCCGACCGTGGCAGGTCCCAGGCCTCGAGCAGAGCCGGATGCGGATCGATGCCGACACACAGTCGACCGCGCGCCGCGACCGCCGAACGCACCCGATCCGACCAACTCCGGTGACTCATGGCAGAACCAGACCTTCCTTCAGCCCGGCATGCAGATCCTGCAGCGAGCGAACACCGATTCCTCCGGCGATACCGGCTTCGATGCCCTGCACGGCAGCCGACGCGCCCTGCACCGTGGTGATGCACGGAATGTTCTGCGCCACCGCGGCGCTACGAATCTCGTACCCGTCGACGCGAGGGCCGGAGTTTCCGTACGGAGTGTTGATCACCATGGCGATGTCGCCTGCCAGGATGCGGTCGACGATCGTCCGCTCCCCCTCGGGCACATCCTCACCCGACTGCTTGTACACCTGCTCACACTTGATTCCGTTGCGCCGCAGGACATCTGCGGTCCCCTCGGTCGCCAGGATGGTGAAGCCCAGATCCGCGAGTCGCTTGACCGGGAAGATCAGCGACCGCTTGTCCTTGTTGGCAACCGACACGAAGACCGCGCCACCGGCAGGCAACGAGCCGTACGCAGCGGTCTGGCTCTTCGCGAATGCGGTGCCGAAGTCGAAGTCGATTCCCATCACCTCGCCGGTGGACTTCATCTCCGGGCTGAGCAGGGTGTCCACTCCGGTTCCGTCCGCACGACGGAACCGGTTGAAGGGCAACACCGCTTCCTTCACTGCGATCGGGGCACCGGCCGGGACGGTGCCACCGTCCCCGGTCTCGGGCAGGATGCCTGCGGTCCGCAGCTCGGCGATGCTCTCCCCCAGCATCACTCGGGCACAGGCCTTCGCGAGCTGTACGGCAGTCGCCTTGGAGACGAACGGAACCGTCCGGCTCGCGCGCGGGTTGGCCTCGAGGACGTACAGGATGTCGTCCTTGAGCGCGTACTGCACGTTGAGCAGGCCGCGCACGCCGATGCCCTTCGCGAGAGCCTCGGTGGACCGTCGGACGTTCTCGATGTCGGTCTTCCCGAGCGTGATCGGCGGCAACGCGCACGCCGAGTCGCCGGAGTGGATACCGGCCTCCTCGATGTGTTCCATGATGCCGCCGATGTAGACCTCGGTGCCGTCGCACAGCGCGTCGACATCGATTTCGACCGCATCTTCGAGGAATCGATCGACCAGCACCGGACGGTCGTCCGAGATCTCCGTCGCGTTGGAGATGTACGTCGCGAGCGAGGCCTCGTCGTACACGATCTCCATGCCGCGTCCGCCGAGAACGTACGAAGGACGCACCAGCACCGGGTAACCGATTCCTGCAGCGATCTCGCGGGCGCCGTCGAACGTGGTCGCGGTGCCGTACTTCGCTGCCGGAAGGCCCGCGGCATCGAGCACCTTGCCGAATTCGCCGCGATCCTCGGCCAGATCGATTGCCTCGGGCGATGTTCCGACGATCGGGACGCCTGCGGCCTTCAGCCTCTTGGCCAGTCCCAGTGGAGTCTGGCCGCCCAGCTGCACGATGACGCCGCGCACGGTCCCCGACGCGGCCTCGGCCCGATACACCTCGAGCACGTCCTCGAACGTGAGCGGCTCGAAGTACAGGCGGTCCGCGGTGTCGTAGTCGGTGGAGACGGTCTCGGGGTTGCAGTTGACCATGACCGTCTCGTAGCCGGCCTCGGACAACGTCAGTGCCGCGTGCACACAGCTGTAGTCGAACTCGATGCCCTGACCGATCCGGTTGGGCCCCGAGCCCAGGATGAGCACCTTGGGGCGGTCCGGCTGCGGGGTGACCTCGGACTCGGCCTCGGGGTCCAGTTCGTAGGTGCCGTAGTGGTACGGCGTCTTGGCCTCGAATTCGGCCGCGCAGGTATCGACCGTCTTGTAGACCGGGTGCACACCGAGCTCGTCGCGCAGGCCGCGCACGCCGTCCTCGCCGCCGAGTTCGGGGCGCAGAGCCGCGATCTGGCGATCGGACAGGCCGTGGTACTTAGCCTGCCGCAGCAGCGCCTCGTCGAATTCGGCAGCCTCGCGAACCTGCACGCCGAGTTCGTGGATCTGCTGGAACTGATCGAGGAACCACGGATCGATCTTGGTCGCCTCGAACAGCTGCTCGAGAGTGGCACCCATCGCGAAGGCCTTCTCGATCCCGTACATCCGACCGTCCTGAGGAACGGAGAGATCCTGCAGCAGCGCCTCGAGGCTCTCGGCCTCGACCTCGGGACCGGTCCAGTAGCCCGCGCGCTTGGTTTCGAGCGAGCGCATCACCTTGCCGAAGGCCTCGGTGAAGTTGCGTCCGATCGACATCGCCTCACCGACGGACTTCATCGTCGTGGTCAGCGTTCCGTCGGCGCCCGGGAACTTCTCGAACGCGAACCTCGGAGCCTTGACGACCACGTAGTCCAAGGTCGGCTCGAAGCACGCCGGGGTCTCGCGGGTGATGTCGTTGACGATCTCGTCGAGGGTGTAGCCGATGGCCAGCTTGGCCGCCATCTTGGCGATGGGATACCCGGTCGCCTTCGACGCCAGGGCCGAGGACCGGGACACCCGCGGGTTCATCTCGATGACGACGAGGCGACCGTCCGCTGGGTCCATCGCGAACTGGATGTTGCAGCCGCCGGTGTCGACGCCCACCTCGCGCAGGATGTCGATCGAGAGGTCGCGCATCTTCTGGTACTCGCGGTCGGTCAGCGTCATCGCGGGCGCGACGGTCACCGAGTCACCGGTGTGCACGCCGACCGGGTCGACGTTCTCGATGGAACACACGATGACCACATTGTCGCGGCCGTCGCGCATGAGCTCGAGCTCGTATTCCTTCCACCCGAGGATCGACTCCTCGATGAGGACGTTCGCCGATGGCGACGCGGCCAGCCCACCACCGGCGATCCGAGTCAGGTCCTCGTCGTTGTAGGCAAGTCCGGATCCGAGACCACCCATGGTGAACGACGGCCGCACGACCACCGGAAAACCGAGCTCGGCGACGGTCGCCCGGACCTCGTCCATCGTGTAGCAGACGGCCGACTTGGCGGACTCTCCGCCGACCTTGGCGACGATGTCCTTGAACTTCTGCCGGTCCTCGCCGCGCTGGATGGCGTCGAAGTCGGCACCGATGAGCTCCACGCCGTACTTGGTGAGAATGCCCTGATCATGCAGTGCAACAGCGGCATTGAGAGCTGTCTGTCCACCCAGGGTGGCGAGCACGGCTTGGATGGGGTGCCCCTGCTCGGCTTCGCGGGCGAAGATCTTCTCGATGAACTGCGCGGTGATCGGCTCGACGTAGGTGGCGTCGGCGAATTCGGGGTCGGTCATGATCGTCGCAGGGTTGGAATTGACCAGGCTGACGCGGAGCCCCTCCTCGCGGAGCACCCGGCAGGCCTGGGTGCCGGAGTAGTCGAACTCGCAGGCCTGACCAATGACGATCGGGCCCGATCCGATGACCAGGACGTGGTTCAGGTCTGTGCGGCGTGGCATTACTTCTTCTCCTGAAGGACGCTGGTGAAACGGTCGAAGAGGTAGGCGGCATCGTGTGGGCCTGCCGCGGCCTCGGGGTGGTACTGCACCGAGAAAGCGCTGCCGCCGATCAGTTCGACGCCCTCCACCGTGCCGTCGTTGGCACACGTGTGGCTGATGCGGGCTCGACCGAAATCGGTGTCGAACTCCTCGCCTGCTTCACCTTCGAGCGCGAATCCGTGGTTCTGTGCGGTGATCGCGATGCGGCCGGTGGTGTGCTCGATCACCGGGATGTTCATGCCGCGGTGGCCGAACTTCATCTTGTACGTGCCTCGGCCCAGCGCCCGCCCGAAGATCTGGTTGCCGAAGCAGATACCGAACAGCGGCAGCTCACGTTCGAGCACCTGCCTGGTCAAGGCGACGCTGGTGTCGGCCGTGGCGGGGTCTCCCGGGCCGTTCGAGAGGAAGACACCGTCTGGGTTCAACTCGAGTACCTGCTCGATGGTGGTATTCGAGGGCACCACGTGCACACGGATACCGCGCTCGGCGAACATCCGGGGAGTATTGGTCTTGATACCGAGGTCGACTGCGACGACGGTGAATCGAGCATCGCCGGTCGGCTCGATGGTGTAGCCGGCTCCCGTGGTCACCTCACCGGCGAGGTCGGCACCGAGCATCGACGGCTGACCGACCACCTGCGCCAGCATCTCGTCCGAGGTGCCGAGTGCGTCGCCCGAGAACACTCCCGCTCGCATCGAGCCGCGGGTGCGCAGGTGCCGTACCAACGCGCGCGTGTCGATTCCGGCGATGCCCACGACGTTCTGGGCTTCGAGCTGATCCTGCAGAGATCCGGTCGAGCGCCAGCTCGAGATGCGGCGCGCCGGATCCCGCACGACGTACCCGGCGACCCAGATCTTGTTGGGATCCTGGGCACTGGCGGCTTCGCCGTCCTCTTGGTTCCAGCCGGTGTTACCGATCTGGGGCGCGGTCGCGACGACGATCTGTCGGTGATAGCTCGGGTCGGTGAGGGTCTCCTGGTACCCGGTCATTCCGGTACAGAACACGGCCTCGCCGAGGGTGCGCCCCTGTGCGCCGAATGTGGTGCCGCGGAATGTTCGGCCGTCCTCCAGAACAAGAACTGCGCTGTTCACGCGGTTTCCTCCTTGGTTTCTCCGGTGGAACTCGCTGTCCACACCGGGTAGATCTGCTTGTCGTCGGCCCGGAAGCCGGTGTCTATCTCGGTCCCCGTCGGGAGCTCCCAGCGAATGACCAGGAGACCGTCCTTGGTCATGACCTTGCCTGCCAACCCGCGTTCGGTGCGGATCGCGCGAATCGAGTCCGCCGGGATCCAGATGGGAGATTCGCCGTTCCGATCGAGGAGAATTCCCTTCTCGTATCGGGAGAGTTCACCGGTAGCGCGGTGGCCGATGTCGCCGACGGCGATCCGGTCCTGCCAGCTCGGCGCGATGGTGCTGCCGACGTACAGGCCGGTGGTCGGCTCGATGTGGGTGGCACCCAGGTCGTCCGGCACGGCCGGGAATTCACCGATGCGATCTTCCTGACGCTTCTGCCGGCCTCGCCAACCCCAGAAGATCAGCGCGATCATCAGTGCCCAGAACAGGACGAATCCGATGACGATGAGAACTCTGTCCACGGCGCTACTCTCCCGCTCTGTTCGCCACTGAGCCTCTGTTTGCTACTGCGCCGTCGCGGACGGTGATTCGTCCACGCAACACCGTCGTGGTCACTTTCGAGGAGAAGGTCATGTCCTCGAACGGCGTGTTGTGTGCGACGCTGGCCAGCTTCTTGCCCGAGACCGTCCAGCTCGCGTCCGGATCGACCACGGTGAGGTTGGCAATCTCGCCCACCTCGATCGGCCGGCCCTGGTCGGCAAGTCCGACGATCTGCGCAGGACGCTCGCTCATCACGCGCGCCACACCCCGCCAATCGAGCAGACCGGGAGTCACCATCGTGTCGACGACAATGGACAGTGCGGTTTCGAGCCCGAGCATCCCGGGACGGGCGATCGAGAACTCACAGCACTTGTCCTGTTCGGCATGCGGAGCGTGATCGGTTGCCACACAATCGATCACACCGTCGGCCAAGCCCTTGCGCAGGGCCTCGACATCGGACTTCTCACGCAGCGGCGGGTTCACCTTGTTGATCGCGTCGTACGTCTCGAGCCGCGAATCGTCCAGCAGCAGGTGGTGCGGAGTGACCTCGGCGGTGATCGAAATGCCCTGTCCGCGTGCCCACTTCATCAACTCGACGGTTCCCGCGGTGGACGCATGGCAGATGTGCACTCGTGCACCGGCGTCCCGGGCCAGCAGCGCGTCCCGTGCGACGATCGATTCCTCTGCCGCGCGCGGCCAGCCCGCGAGTCCGAGCCGGGCCGCGTTCGGCCCCTCGTGCGCGACGGCACCGACCGTCAGCCTGGGCTCCTCGGCGTGCTGAGCGATGAGCACACCGAGAGAACTCGAGTACTCCAATGCCCGACGCATGATCAGCGGATCGTCGACGCAGTGGCCGTCGTCGGAGAACATCCTCACTCCGCCGATTCCAGCAGCCATCGTGGCCATCTCGGCGAGCTGCTTGCCCTTCAATCCGACGGTGATGGCTCCGACGGGGTGGACGTCGACGAGGCCGACCTCCTGTCCCCGACGCCACACGTGGTCGGTCACCACCACCGAGTCGGCCACCGGGTCGGTGTTCGCCATCGCGAACACGGCGGTGTAGCCACCCAGAGCCGCTGCTGCCGAGCCCGATTCGATCGTTTCGGTGTCCTCTCGGCCGGGCTCGCGCAGGTGCGTGTGCATGTCGACGAAACCGGGCAGCAGAACCTGACCACGGGCGTCGACCACCTCGCCACCGTCGGCGTCGAGGTCCGAGCCGATCGCAGCGATCGCCTCACCGGTGATCAGGACGTCGGTTTCGGAGCCCTCGCCGTACAGCAGGACGCCCCGCAGCAGAACCGAGGTAGTGGATGCAGTCATGAAGCACCCCCGTCCGAACCGACCAGCAATCGGAACAGCACCGCCATCCGCACGTGAACTCCATTCGTAACCTGTTGCAAGACTGCAGTTTTCGGAGAATCGGCCACCGAGGACGCGATCTCCATCCCGCGCAGCATCGGACCGGGGTGCAACACGACGGCGTGCTCCGGCAGCAGTTCCAGCCTGCGCTGCGACAGCCCGTACGTGATGGAGTACTCCCGGGCGGAGGGGAAGAAGCCGCCGTTCATTCGTTCTGCTTGGACTCGCAGCATCAGCACCGCGTCCAACCCGGGCAGCTCGGCGTCGATGTCGTGCGACACCCGCACCGGCCAGCCGCTCACTCCGACGGGAAGCAGAGTGGGCGGTGCGATGAGCACTACCTCGGCACCGAGCTTGGCCAGCAGAATCGCATTCGAGCGCGCTACCCGACTGTGCAGGATGTCGCCGACGATCGCGATCCGACGGCCGGCGATGGTTCCCAGACGCTGACGAACCGTCAAAGCATCGAGCAAGGCCTGGGTGGGGTGTTCGTGAGTGCCGTCACCGGCATTGATCACCGCAGGACCACCGCCAGGAGTGGAGCCTGCGGAACGACCATCGAGGCCAGGAGTGGAGCCTGCGGAACGACCATCGAGGCCAGGAGTCGAGCTTCCGGAACGACCATCGAGGCCGGTGCCTTGATCGGCGGTCCATTGGGCGATCTGGTGTGCCGCACCCGATGCCGGGTGTCGAACGATGAGGGCGTCGGCTCCGGCAGCGCGCAACGTCATCGCGGTGTCGCGCAGCGACTCCCCCTTCGACACCGACGAACTGCTGGCACTGACGTTGATCACGTCCGCACTCATCCACTTGCCTGCCACCTCGAACGAGACGCGAGTGCGCGTCGAGTTCTCGAAGAAGACCGTCATGATCGTACGACCGCGCAGCGTGGGCAGCTTCTTGACCTCGCGGCCGAGGAGAGCCTGCTCGAAGCGTTCGGCTTCGTCGAGGAGCTCGGTGGCCGAGTCGACGGTGAGGTCGGCGACAGAGAGCAGATGCTTCATCGAGCTGCCTCGCCCTCGGACAGGCTGACTCCGTCGCGGCCGTCGTGCTCGGAGAGCAACACCGAGACGTCCTCGGTGCGCGCAGTGGGGACGTTCTTGCCCACGTAGTCCGCGCGGAGGGGCAGTTCGCGGTGGCCGCGGTCGATGAGGACCGCCAGCTGAACCGCTCGGGGACGACCGAGGTCACGCAGCGCATCGAGCGCGGAGCGGACCGTTCTGCCCGAGAACAGCACGTCGTCGACCAGGACGACCAACGCGTCGTCGACGCCGCCGACCGGGACCGACGTCCGCTCGAGTGGGCGGTGCGGCTTGTTCCGCAGATCGTCGCGGTACAGGGTGATGTCGAGAGACCCCAGCGGGGGCCGCACGCCGGAGAACGCCTCGATGCGTTCGGCGAGGCGCTCGGCCAGGGTGGTACCGCGAGTGGGAATGCCCAGCAGGACGACGCGCGGCGAGTCTGCGGCGTCGAGGGCCGTCTTCTCGATGATCTGGTGGGCCATGCGGGAGATGGTGCGTCCCACATCGGCCGAGGACAGCAATTCGCGAACGGCAGAGTTCGCGGACGAGCTTTCGGGCGCAGGCAAACTACGACCTCCTTCTCCGCCTCTCTGGACGGATCGTTAAAGGATGTCTGACAACAGCTGCGTAGAGCCTAGCAACGCTCTGCGAACCAGGAGAAGCAGGCTCGCAGAGCGTTCGGTCACACGTGCGTCGAACGTCCGATCACTGCTCGGCGTCGACCGGCGCTGCATCGGGCGCGTCGGTCTGCGTACGGCTCGATACCGCCGCAGCCGCGGCACGGACCTGCGGCGCGACCAACACGATCTGACCCAGCACGCCGTTGACGAAGCCGGGCGAATCGTCAGTGGACAACTGCTTGGCCAGCTCGACGGCCTCGTCGACGGCGACGACCGGCGGTACATCGGTGGCATGGAACAACTCCCACACCGCGACCCGAAGGATTGCCCGGTCGACCGCAGGCAGACGGGTGAGCGTCCAATCCTTGAGGTGATCGGCAATCACGCCGTCGAGTCGATCCAGGTTCTCCGCGACGCCCTCGACCAGAGTTGAGGTGTAGTCGCTGACCGGGGCAATGGTGTCGTCGCCCCGTGCGAGTTCGATGCGCTCGGTGGTGAGGTTCACCGGATCGACGTTGCGCGCCTCCGCCTCGAACAGAAAGTCCACCGCACGCTTGCGCGCCTTGTGACGCGCACCCAGCTTCTTCGCACCGGGCGCACCGTTCTGCGAGGCGGAGGATGTCGACTTCTTCGATGACACGTTAGGAGTTCACACGCCCGAGGTAGTTGCCGTCACGCGAATCGACCTTGAGCTTGTCGCCGGTGTTGATGAACAGGGGCACCGAGATCTCGGCACCGGTCTCGAGGGTCGCAGGCTTGGTGCCGCCGGTGGATCGATCGCCCTGCAGGCCGGGATCGGTGTGCTTGACCTCGAGCTCGACGGTGACGGGGAGCTCGACGTACAGCGGAACGCCCTCGTGCATGGCGACCTGAACGCGCAGGTTCTCGAGCAGGAAGCGTGCGCCGTCACCGACGGTGGCCTCACCGATCGAGAGCTGGTCGTAGGTGTCGGCGTCCATGAACACGTAGTCGCTACCGTCGTGGTACAGGTACGTCATGTCGCGTCGGTCGACCGTTGCGGTCTCGACCTTCACACCGGCGTTGAACGTCTTGTCTACGACCTTGCCCGAGAGCACGTTCTTGAGCTTGGTCCGCACGAATGCGGGTCCCTTGCCGGGCTTGACGTGCTGGAATTCGATGATCGACCACAGCTGGTTCTCCAGGTTGAGAACCAGTCCGTTCTTGAAATCGCTGGTGGAAGCCACTTGCTTCGCGTCTCCTCAATCGTTTGTGCGCGTGACGCGCCGTCGGTCACGTGCGGGATTCGCTCCCGCCCGCGCGCTAGACGGACGTGAGTTCCTTGCTTGTCAGGGTGAGCAGTTCCGGACCCCCGTCGCGAACGACGAGTGTGTCCTCGATCCGAACGCCGCCGCGACCGGAGAAGTAGACACCCGGCTCGACGGTGACCGCTGCACCGCTCAGCAGTGTACCGGTGCTCGTCTTCGCGATTCCCGGCGCTTCGTGGATTTCCAGGCCCACGCCATGGCCGAGCCCGTGCAGGAAGTACTCCCCGTACCCCGCATCCTCGATCACCGAGCGCGACGCCGCGTCGACCGAGGCGGTGGTCACTCCCGGTGCCAGCGCTTCTCGACCGGCCGTCTGCGACCGCTGCACCAGCTCGTACAGATCGCGCTGCCACTGCGCGGGAGTCCCGATGACGAAGGTCCGAGTCATGTCCGAGTGGTAGCCGCCGACGAGTGCACCGAAGTCGAGCTTGACGAAGTCGCCGTCGGCCAGCACCGCATCGGTGGGCCGGTGATGCGGGACCGCCGAGTTGGCCCCGGCAGCAACGATGGTCTCGAACGAGATCGCATCGGCACCGCGGTCGAGCATCGCAGATTCGAGTTCGCGGGCCACCTCACGCTCGGTTCTACCGGCGCGAATGCTGCCACCGCTCACCAATTGGGCAAGGGCATCGTCGGCAGCGCGGCACGCGTCCCTGAGCAACCCCACCTCGAACTCGTCCTTGACCATGCGCAACGACTCGACGACACCCGGTGCACGCACCAACTCCACAGCGCTGTCGAGCTCGGACCACGCTCGGTGCGCGTCCACCGTCACCACGTGGCTTTCGAAACCCACTCGACCACCGCTCCCGGGCGCACCCGTGCGAAGTAGATGCACGGCGGATGCCCGGTCGATCTCGGCGCGTAGATCCGGCACCTGCTCCGCCACCTGAGTGACGTATCGACCGTCGGTGCAGATCACCGTCCGATCCTCGTCCCCTGCAGAATCGGCCGCCGCGACCAGCAACGCGGCATTCGAGCCGGTGAATCCGGTCAGGTATCGGACATTGAGCAGATCGGTGATCAACATCGAATCGAGGCCGTCGGCGGCCAACAGTTCTCGCAGGGCACCACGACGGGCACCGAAATCAGCAGGCATGCGTTCGACATTACTGCTCGTTCCGCCCGACTCCGGCCGGACGGATCCGACCGGAACTTTGTGGGCCCTGACACACAATTGCCCGACGTGCGGATATGCTGTGCCGCATGACTGGGTGGGCAGTGCGTGGCATAGGTATGGGATTGTTCAACGTCGTCGTTCGACTGTTGCTGGGGGCAGCAGTGTCGATGTGGCCGCTGAGCGGATCGGCGTTGCGCTGGGTGGCGTACGCCCTGGTGCTGCTCGTGATCATCGTGTGGGCCGGCATCGACGGAGTTCGCGATCGTCGCAAGCATCCGGACCCCGACAACGGCGAGGACCTGACGATGGTCTGGCTCAAGGCGGCCGTCGTCGGTGGACTCCTCGGTGGCCTACTGAGCTGGATCGTCGACTTCTTCGTCGACTTCAGCCTGGGTCAGAACGGACTGATCTTCGAGCTCACGTCCGGTGCTGCATTCACTGTTCTCACCATCTTCGTGACCGCCAGCATTGCGGTGTTCGTGGGTCGGCTGATCGTCAACCGCGAGGCGAAGAAGAAGTTGACGGCGTCCGACGCCGAACGGGCACACGACCGCCAGCTGGTCAACGCAGGCAACGCAGGCAACGCGGAGCCCAACAGAGCTGAGCCACAGTGGGCCGCCGAGCACGACGAGGCGGACACCGAGGTGTTCTCGGCGGTGGACGCCGACGGCAAGCCCCGGATGGACAAGCGAAGCAGTCGGCACGGGACTGCCGACGGTTCCTGACACTCCTCCTGTACGACAAACGGGCGGTGACCGACGCACTACGCGTCGCTCACCGCCCATAGTCTTTCTCGTCCGAGTCGGAATCATCTCGTCCGGGGTCGGGGCCGGCCCGGCCTCACAGCAGGATGGCCGAACCTCCAGCAGCAGGGGCCTCACGACCGACCGCGGAGAATGCGGCGACGAGCAATGCCGGATCGGGGCCCTCGAGCCGTCCGGGCTTGGCCAGACCGTCCAGAACCACGAACCGCAACAGACCGGCACGGTTCTTCTTGTCCGTCTGCATTCCCTTCAGCAAGTCCGAGAACGCATGCTCGTCGTAGGTGACCGGCAAGCCGACCGATTCGAGAATCGAGCGGTGCCGATCGGCCGTGGCGTCGTCCAGGCGACCGGCGAGGCGGCCGAGCTCGGCCGCGAACACGAGACCGACGGACACAGCCGCGCCGTGGCGCCAGCGATACTGCTCGCGCCGCTCGATGGCGTGGGCGAGCGTATGTCCGTAGTTGAGAATCTCGCGGAGGTTCGACTCGCGTAGATCCGCCGCCACGACCTTCGCCTTCACCTCCACCGACCTCCTGATCAACTCCGGCAGAACGTCGCCGCTGGGATCGAGTGCCGCGGCAGGATCGGCCTCGATGATGTCCAGAATCACCGGATCGGCGATGAACCCGGTCTTGATCACTTCGGCCAGGCCGGACACGATCTCGTTCTTCGGCACGGTCTCGAGCGTCGCCAGATCGATCAACACTGCGGCCGGTTCGTGGAACGACCCTACGAGGTTCTTGCCGGCATCGGTGTTGATACCCGTCTTGCCGCCGACTGCCGCATCGACCATGGCGAGCAGCGTCGTCGGAACGTGAACGATACGGACTCCGCGCATCCACGTCGCTGCGACGAATCCGGCCAAGTCCGTTGCGGCTCCCCCGCCCAGGCTGACGATGGCGTCGCTCCGCGTGAGACCGATTCGACCCAGGACTTCCCAGCAGAACCCCGCCACAGCCAGGTCCTTGCCGTCCTCGGCGTCCGGGATCTCGATGCGGTGCGCGTCGATTCCTTTGTCCGCCAGGGCCGCTCGCACAGCCTCGGCGGTCTCGGCCAACGGTGGTTGGTGGAAGATCGCCACCGTGGCAGTTCCGGCGAGCTCGTCGACGAGGTCCGTCAACAGACCTCGACCGATGATCACCGGGTACGGGTTGGCTGTCTCGACCTGGACGCGCACTGGCTCTGTCATCGAATCACCTTCATCTACTGGGGGTTTCGTCGTTCGCGTCGCGCCCGGGAACAGGGGCGATCGCCGTCAGCTTCGCCACCAACTGGCCCACCACCCGAGCCGGGCTGCGACTGTCGGTGCGCACTCGTACCGTGGCCACCGAACGATAGAGCGGCCGACGATGACGCATGAGTTCCTGATACTTCGCACGCGGGTCGGGACCGGCGAGCAGCGGCCGAACAGTGTTCGCGCCGGTACGCCGAAGCCCCTCTGCCACACTGATTTCCAGGTACACCACGGTGTGCTCGGACAGCAGGGCCCGGGTCGCGGGCGACAGCACAGCACCACCACCGAGGGAGACGATCCCGTTGTGCGAGGCCAGAGCACCGGCCACTATCCGCTCCTCGATCTGCCGAAAAGCCGGTTCACCGTCGTGCGAGAAGATATCGGCGATCGTCCGCCCGGTGTCTCGCTCGATGGCCACGTCGGTGTCGAACAGATCGATGTTCAACGCCTGAGCTAGCCGTCTGCCGATGGTCGACTTCCCAGCTCCCGGCGGTCCGACGAGGACCGCGTACGGGGTCATCGTGGAGGTCGGGCGGCGGTGCCCTTCACGTAGTGGTCGACGTTGCTCGTCGTCTCCGCCAGCGAGTCCCCACCGAACTTCTCCAACGCTGCCTGCGCGATGACCAGGGCGACCATCGTCTCGGCCACGACACCGGCGGCCGGAACAGCACAGACGTCCGAGCGCTGATGAATGGCCACTGCCTCGTCGCCGGTCGTCATGTCGACGGTCGCCAGCGCGCGTGGAACCGTGGAGATGGGCTTCATCGCCGCCCGCACTCGCAGTGCTTCCCCGTTGGTCATTCCGCCCTCGACACCACCTGCACGGTTGGTGGAGCGCAGTACGCCGTCGGGCCCCGGCTTGATCTCGTCGTGGGCGACGCTGCCGCGTCGACGCGCGGTCTCGAAACCGTCACCGATCTCGACACCCTTGATGGCCTGAATTCCCATCAGTGCAGCGGCCAGCCTCGCGTCCAGCTTGCGCTCCCCGGAGACGAACGACCCGAGGCCGACGGGCAGGCCGTGCACGACGACCTCGACGACTCCACCGAGGGTGTCGCCGTCCTTCTTGGCTGCTTCGATCTCGGCGATCATCGACTCTTCCGCGGCCTTGTCGAACGAACGCACCGGACTGGAGTCGATCGCCTCCAGATCGTCACCGGTGGGCGGCGGCCCCACATAGGGATCCGATGCACCGATCGAGATCACATGAGAGACGACATCGACACCGAACGCTTGCTTCAGGAACAGACGCGCCACAGTCCCGATCGCGACCCGGGCAGCGGTCTCCCGCGCACTGGCGCGTTCGAGGACGGGACGAGCGTCGTCGAAGCCGTACTTGAGCATTCCGGAGAAGTCTGCGTGCCCCGGCCGTGGTCGCGTCAGCGGAGAGTTGCGTGCGAGATCGGCAAGCACTGCCTCGTCGACGGGGTCGGCAGACATCACCTGCTCCCACTTGGGCCACTCGGTGTTGCCGACCTCGATAGCGACGGGCCCGCCCATGGTTCGTCCATGCCGTACACCACCGGTGAGCGTTACTTTGTCCGCCTCGAACTTCATTCGGGCACCGCGTCCGTAACCGAGGCGACGGCGAGCGAGTTGGGAGGCAATATCGTCCGAGGTCACCTCGACTCCCGCGACCATTCCTTCGAGGATGGCGACGAGAGCGGGTCCGTGGGATTCTCCGGCAGTTATCCAGCGCAGCACTCGAGCATCTTTTCACGTCAGGCAAGCTGCGGATGCCAGCAGGGTCGCCGCGCACATGGACGGGCCGTGCGGGATGCGCGCTCGCCGGTGCACGAATGTCGCGACGACACAGCCCACCACGGCGGTCGCCAGCGGGGCCGACAGCGCCGCGATCGCCCATCCCTCCGCACCGCCGAGGGACGCTATCGATCCCACCGACCACGCGAGTTTCACATCTCCCGCCCCGAATGCCGCAGGTGCGAGAAGGTGCACGATCAGATAGATCGCGAACAGCAGAGCTCCGCCGAGCACTGCGTCGGCCGAGCCTGTCGAGACCAGCGCCGCGGTCACCACGATGGCACCCGGAACGGTCAGGACGTTCGGCAGTCGACGCCGCCGCAGGTCGACGGCGCTGAGCGCCGCGAACCACCACGTGAGGATGCACAACGGGACTGCATACTCGGTACCGCCGAACCGCCACCAGATCCACCCCGTGGCGACCGCGCACAACAACGGCAGACACCGAGGATTCCACCGGACCAGGCCGGAACGCATCGCCACACCGGCAACGGCACCGACCGCGGCTGCAGTACACAGACTGAACATGGTCCACAGGGTCGCACCCCCGTAGTGCTCGGCCGCGAGAAAGACCTGGCCGCAGATTGACCTGTGGACAAACTGCTGTCTGTGGACAATCAGGTGTCCGCGCTCACTCGGCGGCGGTCAACGCCTCCCGCATGACCGCTCGGGGTGCCGGTCTACCGGTGAACTGCTCGACCTGTCCATACGCCTGCTCGAGCAGCATCGACAAGCCGCTGATCACAGTTCCCCCGGCTGCGGCCACAGCGGCTGCCAGGGGCGTCGGCCACGGGTCGTAGATGGCGTCGAGGACGATCGGTGCGTGTGCGAGAGCCGTCGCGATGTCTGCGGCTCCGGCCGCCGGAACGGTGCTGACCAGTACCGCCGACCCCGCTGCTATCGCGGCGAGACGCGGATCGGTCATGGCGGAGAACTCCGCGCGCATGCCTGCGGCGACGGCGCAGTCCACCGTGTCCCGGGCGCGGTCGGCCGAGCGTGCGACCACGGTGACGGCGGCCGCGCCCAGTTCGGCCAGTGCGACGATCGCCGGCCGCGACGTGCCACCGGCGCCCACCACAGTCACGGAGGCACCCGACAGGTCCACGACCCCGGCGTCGCGCAGGGCACCCACGACACCGTCGACGTCGGTGCAGTCGGCACGCCAGCCCGATGCCGTGCGCACGAGAGTGTTGGCCGAGCCGGCCAGGACTGCCCGTTCGGTGCGCTCGGTGGCGAACGTCAACGCTGCGACCTTGCCGGGCATCGTGACCGACACGCCGACCCACTCGGGACCGAAACCGTCGAGCAGGGCCGGCAGCTGCTCACCCGTGCACTCGATGCGTTCGTAGGTCCAGTCGTCCAGGCCGAGGGCACGGTAGGCCGCGCGGTGCAGCAGCGGCGACTTCGAGTGCTCGATCGGGCTGCCCAGAACGGCGGCGCGCACCTCAGCGTCCGCTGTCGAGGAAGCCGCCCTCGACTTTGCCGATGTTGGCCAGGTGCTCCTCGTAGCTGCGGGTGAACAGTGTTTCGCCCGCCTGGTTGATGGTCACGAAGTACAACCAGTCTCCGTCGGCAGGCATCTCGACCGCCTGAACCGCACCGATGCTCGGCGAGGAGATCGGAGTTGCCGGTAGTCCTTCGCTCGCGTAGGTGTTCCACGGAGTCACGCGAGCACGGTCCGCGTCGGTGGTGGCCACCTCGGTCGTATCGAGCGAGTAGTTCACCGTCGAGTCGAATTCGAGCTTCTGCGGCACCGCGAGTCGATTGAGAATCACTCGGGCCACCTTGCTGAAATCCTGAGGCAGAGACTCACGTTCGACGAGAGACGCGGCGACCAAGGTGTCGTACGGCGTCAGCCCGGAATTGGCACCCGCGGTCAGAATGCCGGTGTCCTCGTAGCGAGTGGCGCTCTCCGACACCAGCTGCTTCAGAATGTCTGCGGGGGCGGCACTCGGATCGAAATCCCATGTGCCCGCAGCGATCAGGCCTTCGAGTTGGCGATCGCGATCCGGGACTCCCTCGACACGATCGGTGGCCCAGCCGGGAACACCCAGTGCCGCGGGGTCGTCCACCGCTCCCGCGGCGTTGAGATCGTCGTAGCTCACGCAGGTAGGACTGCCATTCCCGGTTCGATCCACGCAGCTGGCCTCCGAGATCAGTGTGTAGATACCCTTCTTGACCGCGCCGGTGTTCACGTCGCGTGCGTCGTGCAGCTGTCGTCCCTCCGAGATCACCATGTTGCCCACGCGGGAGGTGGGGTCGACCAGTTCGCTCACTGCTCGCGACGCGGGCACATTGCTGGTGAGCAGATAGAATCCCGGTTGGACGGAGGTGATGGCGTTGTTCAGCAACGCGGCTTCGAGGAACGCCCCCGAGCTGGCGACGACACCCTTGTCTGCGGCCTCGGTGCCGATCTGCTGCGCCGTGTCGTTCGGCCGAACCTGAATGACGACGCCGTCGCCGGGAGAGCCGGCGGCGAAGTCCGCGTTAGGAGTGGTGCGATTACCGAACTTGCTCACCGCGAAATAACCTCCGCCTGCCACTGCGACGACCAGCACCAGCCCGAGCATCAGAGCCACCAACCGGCCGCGACGCTTGCGACTGCTCGCGGCCCGGTCCTTGCGCCTCGCAGCGCGACTGCGGCCCACTTCCCGTGGCGCTGCGCCACGGTCCGCAGCAGGGCCGGAGTTGCGCTCGGAGTTCCGGTCGGAGCCGCGGGTCGGTGTGGGGTGCGGCTCGTGCCGCTGCGGCGGTCGCGAATTGCCGTGCATACGTCGATCGAAGTCGCTGCCCTCGTCCACGCGATACCCGATCGGATCGGTATGCGCCTCGTCCGAGCGCGCATGTCGCCGTTCCCGATCGGACCCCTGGTAGTTCACTCGTCGACCTCCGTCGATCCTGAATTGTTCGCTGCACGATCGGACACGGCACGGCGCTCGTCCAGCCACCCTTGCAATATCGCCACCGCTGCAGCCTGATCGATCACCGATCGTTGATTCTTGGCTCGCACACCGCTGTCTCGAAGGGCGCGCGACGCACTCACGGTAGTCAGTCGCTCGTCGGCCATCCGAATCGGTACGTCACCCAAACGCCTGTGCAACGAGCGTCCGAATCTCTCGGCGGCATCGACGGCGCTGCCACGCTCGCCGCGAAGTGTGCGGGGCAATCCGATGACGATCTCGACGGCCTCGTACTCGGCGACGATCTCCGATACTCGCACCACATCCGGGGCATCGGGCCCCTTGATCTTCGATCTCGGCACGGTCTCGACCGGGGTGGCGAGTACACCGTCGGGATCGCTGGAGGCAATTCCGATGCGGACACTGCCGACGTCGATGCCGATGCGACGGCCCCGCCCGGGATCGTCCACGCCCGGCCGATCGGGGCCGCGCCCCTGAGTTGTCACGATCGTCAGCGGGTCGTGAGTTCGGACAGTCGGGCCCGAGCAGCATCGATACCGGCAGAAATTCCGGATACATCCGAACCCGAACCCTGAGCCAGCTCGGGCTTGCCGCCGCCCCGGCCACCGATGCTCGGACCGAAGGCAGCTACCAGGTCACCGGCAGCGATGCCCGCATCCTGAGCAGCCTTGTTGGTCGAGACGACGAACGGAACCTTGCCGCCGGCCGTGCCGAACAGCACCACCACGGCCGGGTCCGCGCCGAGTCGTCCACGAATGTCGGTCACCAGAGTGCGCAGATCGTTGCCTCCCACGCCGTCGGGTGCCTGCGCGATCACCGCTCGCACATCACCGAATCGCTCGGCCTTGCCGACGAACTCACCCGCCGAGGCCAGCACCGCTGCGGCCTTGACGGCGTCGAGTTCCTTCTCGGCGACGCGAAGACGTTCGACCAGTGTCTCGATGCGCGCCGGCACTTCCTCGGACGGCACCTTCAGCGACGATGCGATGCCTGCCAGCAGCGCACGTTCCTTGGCCAGGTAGCGGTACGAGTCGAGACCGACGAAGGCCTCGACGCGGCGCACTCCCGAGCCGACCGACGATTCACCGAGAATGGTGACGGGGCCGATCTGCGACGAGTGCTGCACGTGCGTACCACCGCACAGCTCCATCGAGAACGGTCCGCCGATCTCGACCACGCGGACTTCGTCGCCGTAGTTCTCACCGAACAGCGCCATCGCGCCCATCTTCTTGGCGCTGTCGAGATCGGTGACCAGTGTGTTGACCTCGAAGTCCGAACCGACGGCGTCGTTGGCGACATTCTCGATGTCGTCGCGCTGCGCCTCGGAGAGCGCGCCCTGCCAGGAGAAATCGAATCGCAGGTAACCGGGCTTGTTGAGCGATCCCGCCTGCGTCGCGTTGGGCCCGAGGACCTGTCGCAGGGCGGCGTGCACCATGTGGGTGCCCGAGTGACCCTGAGTCGCGCCCTTACGCCATGCGTGGTCGACATCGACGTGAACGGTGTCGCCCTCGGTGATCTGACCCGATTCGACCACGGACTTGTGCGTCCAGACCTTCTTGGCGATCTTCTGCACGTCGTTGACCTTGACGACGAGGCCGGGTGCGGAGATGGTGCCGATGTCGGCGATCTGGCCACCGGACTCGGCGTAGAGCGGGCTGCGGTCGAGAATGACCTCGATGTTCTCTCCCGCTATCGCGGTCGGAACCCGGACGCCGTTGGAGATCAACGCCAATACCGTTGCCTCGGAGCCGAGTTCGTCGAACCCGGTGAACTCGGTCGGCGAACCGTCGACGAAGTCCTTGTAGACCGTGAGGTCGGCGTGCGCATGCTTACGAGCGCGTGCGTCGTCCTTGGCTCGGTTGCGCTGCTCGGCCATCAACGACCGGAAACCGTCCTCGTCGACCGACAGACCCGCCTCGGCGGCCATCTCGAGAGTCAGATCGATCGGGAAGCCGTAGGTGTCGTGCAGCGCGAACGCCTCGGCACCGCCGATCTTCTTCGCGCCCGACGCCTTGACGGCCTCCGCCGCGCCCTCGAACAGTCGCGAACCGGAGGTGAGGGTCTTGAGGAATGCCGTCTCCTCCCCCACTGCGACGGTCAGAATGCGATCGAAGTCGGTGACCAGATTCGGGTACGACTCCGCCATCGTGTCGCGCACGACGGTGACGAACTGCGCCATCGTCTCGTCGGGCGCACCGAGCAGGCGCGCCGAGCGCACGATGCGGCGCAGCAGTCGGCGCAGTACGTAGCCCCGACCGTCGTTGCCGGGGTTGACTCCGTCGGAGATGAGCAGTGCAGCGGTGCGAGCGTGATCTGCGATGACGCGGAAGCGCACGTCGTCGTCGTGATTCGCACCGTATGCGCGCCCCGAGAGTTCCTCGGCCTTGGCGATCACCGGTCGGACGAGGTCGGTCTCGTACACGTTGTCCACGCCCTGCAGCAGGAACGCGACGCGCTCGACGCCCATGCCGGTGTCGATGTTCTGTTTCGGCAGCGGACCGAGAATCTCGAAGTCGTCCTTGCTGATCCCCTGGCCACGCTCGTTCTGCATGAACACGAGGTTCCAGATCTCGATGTACCGATCCTCGTCGGCCTCGGGGCCTCCCTCGACACCGAACTCGGGACCGCGGTCGTAGTAGATCTCCGAGCATGGGCCACACGGTCCCGGTATGCCCATCGACCAGTAGTTGTCGGCCATACCGCGCCGTTGAATGCGCTCGTCTGGCAGACCCGCGATCTCCTTCCACAGTTCGATCGCCTCGTCGTCGTCGAGATAGGCGGTGGCCCAGATGCGCTCGGGGTCGAATCCGTACCCACCGTCCTCCACACTGTCGGTCAACAGCGACCAGGCTTGCCTGATCGCGTCGCGCTTGAAGTAGTCGCCGAACGAGAAGTTGCCGGCCATCTGGAAGAACGTGTTGTGCCGTGTGGTGATGCCGACGTTCTCGATGTCGAGGGTGCGAACGCACTTCTGGACGCTCGTCGCGGTGTTGTACGGCGGCGTCTGCTGACCGAGGAAGAACGGCACGAAGGGGACCATTCCCGCATTGACGAACAGCAGGTTCGGGTCGTCGAGAATCAACGACGCACTGGGTACTTCGGTGTGTCCCGCCTTGACGAAGTGGTCGAGGAAACGCCTGCGGATCTCATGGGTCTGCACTGATACAGGTTAGCGTTCGAGACCCCGTGCCGACTCCAGGGCCTATCGGCCTCGGATGATCCGACGGAGTTTGCCCACCCTGGTCGCAATTTCGCGCTCGGCACCGTGTTCGGTCGGCTCGTAGTAGTTCACACCCACCAGTTCGTCCGGCGGGTATTGCTGACCGAGCACGCCACCGGGACTGCTGTGCGGGTACTTGTATCCGACGGCGTTGCCCAGCCCCTGAGCTCCCTTGTAGTGCCCGTCGCGCAGATGCGGCGGCACCGATCCCGACTTGCCTGCCGCGACATCGGCCATGGCCGCGCCGAGCGCCGCGATCACGGCACCCGATTTCGGCGCGGTGGCCAGGTGGATCGTCGCCTGGGCCAGAGCCAACCGCGCTTCGGGCATTCCGATCATCTGCACTGCGCTCGCTGCGGCGGTCGCAGTTTGCAGTGCCGTGGGGTCGGCCATGCCGATGTCCTCGCTGGCGTGGACCACCAGCCGTCGAGCAATGAAACGCGCGTCCTCGCCTGCCGTGATCATCCGCGCCAGGTAGTGCAGGGCGGCGTCGACGTCGGACCCTCTGATCGATTTGATGAACGCGCTGATGACGTCGTAGTGCTGATCTCCGTCGCGGTCGTAACGCACGGCGGCCTTGTCGACACTGGCCTCGACCGTCGCCAGGTCCAGGATCCCGTCCGTCGCGGCGCCCGCTGCGGCCTCGAGGGCCGTCAGCGCCCTGCGCGCATCACCGGCTGCGAGCCGAACGAGGTGGTCCATCGCGTCCTCGGCGATCGTCACCGCACCGTCCAGACCACGTGGGTCGTTGGCAGCGCGAGTGAGCAACAGCTCGATGTCCTCGGATCCCAGCGGCTGCAATTGCAACACCAGTGACCGCGACAGCAGAGGCGACACCACGGAGAACGACGGATTCTCGGTCGTGGCCGCCACCAACAACACGATTCGATTCTCGACGGCTGCGAGCAATGCATCCTGCTGAGTTTTGGAGAAGCGGTGCACCTCGTCGATGAACAGCACGGTCTGTTCACCGGACAGCAGTCGGCGCCGGGCCAGTTCGATGACGTTGCGAACCTCTTTGACCCCGGCAGAGAGCGCAGACAGCGCCTCGAACTTGCGTCCGGTCGCCCCCGAGATCAACGACGCGAGCGTCGTCTTTCCCGTCCCCGGCGGACCGTAGAGCATCACCGAGGATGCGCCGGAGCCCTCGACGAGGCGACGCAGCGGCGCGCCAGGTGCCAGCAGATGAGATTGGCCGACCACCTCGTCGAGGGTCGTCGGACGCATTCTCACGGCCAACGGGGCGTCAGGCCTGATGTACGTCGTGGCAGGACGCGATTCGGCAACCATTGCCTCCGGCGGCGCGGGTGCGTCGAAGAGCCCGTCACCGGATTCGTCGCCGCTCGAACTATCGCCGCCCGAGATGTCACTACCGAAGCCGCCACTCACTTGTCGAACGCTACCGATCGAGGTGTCGAAAACGCCAACGACGCTGTCGCTACCGTTCCCACTTCGACCGCAGAGCGGCAACGACCGATGCCGCGTATTCGGCGATACCGATCTCCCCGGATCGTTCGGCACTGTCGGCCAGCACGGCCCACCGCGAGATCAGCGCCTGCGACCGCGGTACCGACAGATGGTGTGCCCGCGCCGCCGCGATCCGAGTGTGATCATCCGGCAGGAACCAGTAGGTGGTCAGCCACACCCAGATCAGACGCGCATCCAGGATCTTGCTCGCCAGGGCGGTGTCGTCGGCCAACGCCGGCCAGATGCCCACGACCTCCGCGCGCCACGCGTCGATCATCGCCTGCTCGCGGTCGTGCGAGAGCTCGAAGCTGCACAGGCACCCGGGGAACGACGCCAATGCGTAGGTGATGTCGAGGGTGGCATCGCGGAACCCGCCCCACTCGTAATCGAGGAACCGCACGCCTTCGTCGTTGACGATGATGTTGTCGGGGCACAGATCGGACGGGCTGAACGCACGGAAGGCACCGTGAGCGAACAGTCGTGCGCTGCGGGACACTCGTTCGAGAATCGCATCCGGCGTCGTGCCGACGCCCGAAAGAACGGCCAGCAGGCCGGGGACCTCCGCGAGGGCGTCGGGGATCTGCGCAGAGATTCCATCGGTCGAATCCGGCTGCCCTACGCGACGCAGGAGGGCTGCGAAATCGTCCTCGCGGCCGACCGTTGCGGCGTGCATTCGGCCGAGCGCCTGCGCCATTGCCATCAGCGAGTTCGTCACTGCGGCTTCGTCCGAATTGCGCAGCAGGCTGGTGATCGGGCTTGCGTCACCGAGATCGCTGAGCACGAGCAGTCGGGCGTCGAGATCGTAGGCGTGCAGTTCCGGCCCCGGCCTGCTGTCGGTGGCCAGTGCGTTGGCGAATTGGTAGGACGCAGCTTCCCGAAGGAATGCACTCGAGCCCGCGACGTCGGCCAGTTCGGAATGCAGTTCGGACTCGCCGACTACATCGCGTACCTGCTTGAGCACCAGGGTACGGGGCAGCTGAAAAGGGTTCTCGGAAACCCTGACTCGCAGCACGATCGCCTGGCCGCTACCTCCCAGATTCACCGGATCGATCAACGTCACCGGAGCTCCGGTGCGCTTGGCGAGCAGTCGCTGAGCGGCTGCTACTACCTCTGATACAGGGTCTGCCAGTGTTGCGGTCATCGATGTCCAAGCTACCCGTTCGCTGCGTTCTGCTGTGGCGTGTCGAAGGCTACGAATGAGACACGATTGTCCGTTTTGCGGCTTTTCGCCCCCGTCAGAACCCCACATTCGACCAGATGGTCGGTTAACCCCCGAGCCACACGATTATGCCGAGTTCGCTACTGCGGCGCAACGTCCACCGACACGGCGATCGTGCTCTCTTCCGCCTCGGTGTAGATCACCCCGCGCAACGGTGGCACATCGGCATAGTCACGCCCCCACGCCACGGTTGCGTACCGCTCGTCGACCAATTGATCGTTGGTGGGATCGAACGCGAGCCACCGATCGTTGGGCATCCACACCGCGGCCCACGCATGGGTGGCGTCGACACCGATCATTCTCTCCTTGCCGGGTGGCGGCTCGGTCGCCAGATACCCCGAGACGTACCTGGCGGCCAGACCCTGCGACCGCAGGCAGGCGATGGCCAGACGCGCAAAGTCCTGACAGACCCCCGAACGAGCGGCGAGCACATCGACCACGGTGGTCGAGACCGTGGTCGAGCCGGACAGATATCGGAAATCCGTGAAGATGCGATGCGTCAGGTCGACGATGACGTCCGCGAGTGGACGCCCGGGCCAGAAGCTGGGTGCTGCGTACGCACGCACCTCATCGGTGATCTCGGGACTCGGGAGATCCAGGGCGAACTCCACCGCCGACGCGCGGGCCGGATCGGCAGGCACGTTCGCGTCGAACAACGCCATCCGGGCGGACTCCCACGCTGCCGTCGCCGGCCACGACGTCGTCTCGTCCACTGGGCGTGGATACACCTCCACCAGTGAATCCGCGGTCACCACCAACTTCACGTGATCGTGTGTGACGTGGAAGTACACGTCCTCGTTGCCGTAGACGTCGACACCGAAGGACTGGTCCGTGGGTGCAGGCTCCACGGTGACGGATTTCTCCACGCAGTGCTGTCCGTCCATGTCTCGCGGCGCGAGGAATCCCCGTCCGTACGAGGAGGACACGCGATCGGAGTAGGTATAGGTGGTGATGTGCTTGATTCGGTACCGACGGCTCATCACCGCACCCCGTTCGTAGTCCGGATGTTGGAGCTGCCCCACAGCGGCTGCGTGCCACCCGGCAACGACATGTGAGTCGCGAGGACCACTCGAGACAACTCTTCGAGAGAGTCGTGGATGCCGTCCACCAATTCGATGAGCTCGACTCTGCGACCGTTCGCGTCGACCGATTCCAGATCGCCCGGATCGACGCGCCGCAAACGCACCCGCATCTGCTCGACGAGCTGCTCGGGCCGTGACGTGCCCGAGGCGTCGGGAAGCGATCCGAAGTCCTCGCGAAGGCGATCGAGCTGGTAGACCAGGGCTCGCGGATTGCCTTCGTCGAACAACAACAGTTGTGCGACGGCGGCCGGCCTCGCACGTCCGCTGTTGCGCCTGCGGTAGATCACCGAGGACTCCGCCGCGGACAGCACCGAATCGATGACCGCCTGCTCGGTGGACGGGGTGAGGGCGTGGCTCAGCGTGGCCGAGACCAGCGCCGTCAGCTGCAGGCCACGTTCGATCCGTTTGCCCGCATCCATCAGGTACCAACCGGCGTCTCGAACCATCGACTCCGACGCCAGGCCGGCCAGCGCGAGCAGTCCCCTCAGCACACCGGACTGCGACGCAGCCAACTGCGCGCCGTTCTGCACAGGGGATTCGGCCAGCTCTTCGAGTGCGGTGTCTATTCGATTGAGCACCGCCCAGGTGTCGTTGGAGAGCTGGTCGCGCACTGCTCGCGCCGCCTGCTGCATCCGGTCCACCGAGTGCGCAAGCGAACCGAGACGTGCCGTCGACAGCATCAGCGATCGCATTTCGACGATCGCATCGGCACGGGTCTTCTCGTCGAAGAATCCCGGACCGGTGCGCGAGACCTTGGTGACCGCTTCGAGCAGAATCGGCAGACTCGCACTGCCCTCCAACCAGGGCATCGAACGATAGTCCTGATTGCGTTCCCGGGCGGCGATGAGCAAGCGGGTCATGTCCTCGGCGCGTTCGCTGTAGCGGCCGAACCAGAACAGATCGCCCAGCACACGCGGCGAGCTGACGACCTCGATGTCCGTCGCGGCGTACTGCGGCAGCTCCTCCACCGTCGCCGGCGGGGTATGCGGAGCAGAGTCGGCCGGGGTGACCCGCTCCACCGACTTGACCCACACGTCCTTCGACGCCACCGTGATGAGCGGATCGGTGACCGGAGCCGTGATGACCACCTGTCCCAGACCGCCTCGCATCGGCGTGTACCCGACCCGCTGAGCAACCGTGAACAACCGCATCCCCACCTGCGCGGGTGCAACCGACAGCTGCTCCCCCGGTCCACCGTCGAGCGACGAACCGACCGGTGCCAACGAGAACTCGGGCACTTCCTGACCGGTCCACTTCCATGGCTCGGCACTGATCCGATCCCACAATTCGCGGGCGGCGACGTCCGTCAGATCGTGCCCCACCACCGTACGACGCGACGTGGTCGATCGCAGCACCAGCGAACGCAGTCGACTTCGCATGTGCGAGAGCTGATTCGGCTCACCGCCCCAGTAGGTCGGGACCGAACCGAGAACCAGATCCTCGTCCAGCAATGCCCTGCTCAACGCAGGCAACAACGGAAGGAGTGCCGGGTTCTCGAGGACCCCACTACCGAGGGTGTTGACGACGCTGACAGCCCCACGCCGAAGGACCTCGACCAACCCGACGACACCCAGGTGCGAATCGGGGCGCAGATCGAGTGGATCGGCGAACTCGGCGTCGACCCGGCGGAGCACCACATCCACTCGGCGCAACTTCCCGAGCGAGCGCATCCACAAGCAACCGTCCCGCACCACCAGATCGGCGTTCTCGACGAGCGGGAAGCCGAGAACCGTTGCGAGATAAGCTTGATCGAACGCCGTCTCGGAATGCGAACCGGGGCTCAGCACCACCACCACAGGATCCTCGGCCGATGCGGGCGCGGCGTCGCGCAGCGCCAACCGAATCGCCCGCGCGAAAGTCGAGAGCGGCCTCGGATTGCTCGCCTGGAACAACTCCGGCATTGCCCGCGACATCACTCGCCGATCCGCCAGCGCATAGCCCACCCCGGACGGTGCCTGCGTACGGTCGGCGATCACCCGAAACTGACCGTCCGAACCGCGGGCCACGTCGGCGGCATGCATGAACAGCTGATGCGGTCCGGGAATGGTGATCGCATGGGCCGTCCGCAGATAACCGGGGTTACCGAAGATCGACTCGGGTGGGATCAGACCTCGACGAATGGTCTCCTGGCTTCCGTAGATGTCGGTGAGGATCGCATCGAGCAACATCGAACGCTGAACCAAACCGGCTTCCAGACGATCCCACTCGTCCGCCGCGACCACCAATGGAACGCTGTCCAACCCCCACCGGACCGCACTGGGCATGGCTTCACCAGCGCCGGAAGGAATGGGGTTGTACGTGATGCCATGGTCGTCGACCAGCCGACTGACCCGCGACTGCAGCGTCTGCATGGCGCCGGAGCCCGCCTCGCGCATACCGTCGATCAATTCCGCCCAATGCGGACGGACAGAGCCCTGCGCATCGAGCATCTCGTCGAACCGATCGGCGCGACCGGTCACGGCCTCACGCCGACCGCGATACGCAAGCCACGGTGCCTCGCTCGAGACAGCTTCGTTCCTGCCGGCTCCACTCGAGACATCTTCGTTCCTGCCGGCTCCACTCGAGACATCTTCGTTCCTGCCGGCTCCACTCAGGGTGGTATCTACGGGCACCATCGAGCCGCTGTTCCTTCCGTCGGTCGATCACACTCCGACGCCGGGTGCGTACGTGTTCGAATTCACCCGATGCGCGTCGGACCGAGAATCGCTACCGGTCGACTCGTTCTCTCGTGCAGGCACGTCTCAGGGCGTGTGAACTCCTGTTCGGCGTAGGTCCAGCATGCCGGGAGCGGTCACATCGATCGCCTGTCGAGCGTGTATCTCGAGCAATCTTGCTATGTCCACCTTTCCCGAGGTGAACCCGCCCTCCTCGAAGCGGCCGTTGCGGCGCGCTTCGGCTTCGACCGAGTTGACCGGCGGGCCGTCGTACGACCGCCCGCCCGGGTGCACGACGTGGTACGAGCAGCCTCCGACCGCGCGGCCGGTCTGCATCTCCACGAGATCGAAACGCAAGGGGCTCTGCACCTCGATCGTCGGGTGCAGGGCGCTCGGCGGCTGCCACGCGCGATAGCGCACCCCGGCGACCTGAACATCCTGACGATCGGTGCGCAGCATCGGCACCGGCACCCCGTTGCATGTCAACAGGTACCGGCCCGCGTCGGCTCCGGCGACCTGAACCTGAATTCGCTCCACCGACGAGTCCACGTAGCGTGCGGTACCCGACGACGTCGATTCCTCGCCGAGAGTGTTCCACGGCTCGATCGCACCCCGAAGTTCGATCTCCGCGTCACCGACCACCGTGGTCCCGATCCTGGGAAATCTGAACTCGGTGAACGGGTCGAGCCAGCTGGTGTCGAAGTCGATTCCGTGCTCGCGGAGGTCCTCTACGACGCGGCCGATGTCGTTGATGACGAAATGCGGCAGCATGTAGCGACCGTGAAGGTTGGCACCGTGCCGGATGAGAGGTGCCTTCAACGGGGTGTCCCAGAACCGCGAGACCATGGATCGCACGAGCAGCGACTGCACCATGGCCATCTGATGATGTGGTGGCATCTCGAATCCGCGCAGCTCGAGCAGTCCCAATCGGCCGCGGGTGGAGTCGGGGCTGTACAGCTTGTCGATGCAGAACTCGGCGCGGTGCGTGTTCCCGGTGATATCGGTCAGCAGGTGACGCAGCGCCCGATCGACCACCCAGGGCGACGCCGATCGATCGGCACCGGTGAGGCGCTCGATCTCACTGAACGCCACTTCGAGTTCGTAGAGCGATTCTTCTCGACCCTCGTCGGCGCGAGGGGCCTGCGACGTGGTTCCGATGAATCGGCCCGAGAACAGGTACGACAACGACGGGTGCCGCTGCCAGTGCGTCAGCATCGACACCAGCAGGTCCGGGCGTCGCAGGACGGGCGAATCCACCGGCGTCACGCCACCGAGCGTGATGTGGTTGCCGCCGCCCGTTCCCCGAGTCGTACCGTCGTTGTCGAATCCCTCGGTACTCAACCGGGACTTACGAGCCTCCAGGTAGAGACGCTCCATCAGCTCGTTCTGTTCGGCCCACGAGGACGTCGGTTGAACGTTGACCTCGATCACACCGGGATCCGGTGTGACGGTCAGTGTTTGGATCCGAGGATCCGACGGCGGACCGTAGCCCTCGATGACGACGGGCGTGTCGATGCTCGACGCCGCCTGTTCGACGCGCGAGACGAGGTCGACGAAATCGTCCAGTCGATCCATCGGCGGCATGAACACGTGCAGGATGCCGTCGCGGACCTCGGCAACCAGGGCCGTGACGGCGGTGCCGCCGACCCCGGACGTCTCGTTCACCAACTGCGCATATCGCGACTCGGCCGGGTTCACCGCACGTGGCGGTTGCTGCGTCAATTGCGGAGTGGGCAGATCGGGTTTGGGCGCGGTGGGGTCGGCCGGATTCTCGACCGGCCCGCCGTCCCAGGAGATCGCCCGCAGCGGCAACCGTAGGCCCGCGGGAGAATCGCCCTCCAGCAACACGATTCGGCCGCGTCGCAACTTCCAGTCCGAGCTCTCCCAGCCGGAGCCGTCCTCGGTGCGAGAGATCGGCAACACGAATGCCGCCGGCTCGTCGGTACTGGCGTCGAGCCGTTCGAGCAATTGTTTTCTGGCGTCCGCGGAATCGGCTCCCGGCTCGAGATCATCGTCGTCGGCGGGCGGGTCACCGTAGGGCTGACGCACCAGGTCCAGCAGCTTCACCAATGGGTCCTCGTAGGCGGGACGCGCTTGGGAGGCAGGCAGTCCGAGCGCCTCGACCAACTCGTCGATCAGTTCCTGCGACGCCGAGTTGTCCACCGGTTCCGGTCGCAGTTCCTCGGCCAACCAGGGATCGGCGATCAGGTCGGAATCGTGCCACAGTGCCTGACCGTCGGTGCGCCAGAACAATCCCACCTGCCACCGCGGTAGCGGCTCACCGGGGTACCACTTGCCCTGACTGCGCTGCACCAGCCCGTCGGGCGCGTAGATGGTCCGAAGCTTCTCTGCCAGAACACTTGCCCGCTCGCGCTTGTGCGGGCCATCGGCTGTGGTGTTCCACTCGGGCGCTTCCTGATTCTCGATGGCGACGAACGTCGGCTCACCGCCGACCGTCAATCGAATGTCCTGATCGAGCATGCGCTGGTCGATCTTCTCGGCGGTGGCCTTGATCGACTCCCACTGCTCTGCCGTGTACGGCAACGTCGTCCGCGGATCCTCGTGCACGCGGACGACGGTGTTGGAGAAGTCGAGCTCGGCCTTGCACTTGCTCGTCGCACCCGAGATGGCGGCAGCAGTCGACGGATGCGGCGTAGCCGACAGTGGGATGTGGCCCTCGCCGGCGAACAGACCCGACGTCGGATCCATCCCGACCCAGCCCGCTCCGGGGAGATACACCTCCGTCCACGCGTGCAGGTCGGTGAAATCCTCCATCGGTCCGGACGGTCCGTCCAGCGACTTGACGTCCGAGGACAGCTGAACGAGATACCCGGAGACGAAGCGTGCCGCGAGACCCATCTGACGGAGCACCGACACCAGCAACCATGCCGAATCGCGGCACGACCCGATTGCCGACGTCAGCGTCAGGTCAGGCGTCTGCACCCCGGGTTCCATGCGCACGGAGTACCCCACGTCGCCCATGACGGCCTGGTTGGCCATCACGAGAAAGTCGATGGTGCGCAACGACTCTCCACGTTCGACCACCGCGGCCTGCAGCTTCTCCACCCAGGCTGCGACCACCGGACCGGGCCCCGATCCGGGCTTGCCCTCGTCCACCGGGCGCAGGTACGGCTCCAGGTCGGGAAGGTCGTGCTCCTCGTACGCGAAGCCGAAGTGCTCGGCCCATTCCTCGACGAAGAAGTCCAGGGGGTTGATCGACGCCATGTCCGCGACGAGCCCGACCGTGATCGACAGATGGTCGGTGCGCTCGGGGAACACGACCCGAGCAAGAAAGTTGCCGAAGACGTCCTGCTGCCAGTTGACGAAATGTTCCGCTGGTTCGATTTTCAGCGAGTACGCCTCGATCGGTGTGCGCGAATGTGGCGCGGGGCGCAACCGAATTTCGTGCGGAAAGATCTTGACTGTGCGGTCGAACTGGTAGCTGGTGCGGTGTTCGAGTGCAACCTTGATGCCCACGGCGAGCCCCTCGTGATAGTCCCGGTATGGGTAGAACAGCCAACCCTAGTAGGACCGGGCCCGCTGCGCTCGGCGAGGAATCGTGTCCGAAATGTGCCGACCGACTAGGCGTGTAGTGCTTGACACCCACTTCGCGGTGCGGTTCGCTCAGCGAGAATCGAGTCTTCGTCCTACGCACGTCAAACTTTCCAGCCAAGGGGAATTTCGTGAGCGACAACCCACCCAACGGACCGCAATACGGCTCCGATCCGAACCAACCCCAATATCCGACGAATCCAGCGTCCGGGTACCCACCGCCCGGGAACTACCCGCCCC
>NZ_NOYI01000003.1 GCF_002258785.1 Rhodococcus sp. 06-235-1A | reverse complement strand
ATCACCTCGTTCGGGCCGGGATCGGGGATGGTGATCGTCTCGATGGAGACGGGTGCGCCCTTGCTCTTGGCGACGACGGCACGGACCTGCTGCGGCATGAGTTCCTCCACTGAAAATCGTGTGTTGCGTGCTCGGTTCAGCCTCGCACAACGCATCGACAGATGGCGACATCCGCATGGGTTCGGCGCAGCGAGCCGTGGAGTTCACAAGGTTGTGACCGGCTGGGCACGCAGTCTTTGCGTACGAGCGGTACCTATGACGAATGTCTGAACCCATGGAGTACGACCTGGTGGTCATCGGCTCCGGCCCCGGCGGCCAGAAGGCGGCCATCGCGGCCGCGAAGCTCGGCAAGCGAGTGGCGATCGTGGAGAAGGGCCACATGCTCGGCGGAGTCTGTGTCAACACCGGCACCATTCCGTCCAAGACGCTGCGCGAGGCCGTTCTGTACCTCACTGGCATGAACCAACGTGAGCTGTACGGGGCCAGCTACCGGGTGAAAGCCGACATCACTCCTGCCGACCTGTTGGCGCGAACCCAACATGTCATCGGCAAGGAGATCGAGGTGGTCCGGTCGCAACTGCTCCGCAATCGCATCGAGCTGATCACCGGTGTCGGCAAGTTCCTCGACGCGCACACCATCGTGATCGAGGACGAGATGCGGGGCGAACGCATCACGGTCAAGGCCGCCAACGTGGTGATCGCGACCGGCACCGCGCCCGCGCGTCCCGCAGACATCGCATTCGACGACTACCGGGTCCTCGACTCCGACGGAATTCTCAATCTCGAGTTCATCCCGTCGTCGATGGTGGTCGTCGGGGCAGGTGTGATCGGCATCGAGTACGCCTCGATGTTCGCAGCCCTGGGAACGAAGGTCACCGTCGTCGAGAAGCGCGACTCGATGCTCGACTTCTGCGATCGCGAGATCATCGAGTCGCTGCAATTCCATCTTCGCGATCTTGCGGTGACGTTTCGGTTCGGGGAAGCGGTGACGGCGGTGGACGTCGGCCAGAACGGCACGGTGACCACACTGGCGAGCGGCAAGCGCATACCGGCGGAGACGGTGATGTACTCGGCCGGCCGTCAGGGGCTGACAACGGCGCTCGACCTCGAGAACGCGGGCCTCGAGGCGGATGCGCGCGGTCGCATCTTCGTCGACGAGCACTTCCAGACCAAGGTCGATCACATCTACGCAGTCGGCGATGTCATCGGTTTCCCTGCGCTGGCGGCGACATCGATGGATCAGGGCAGACTCGCGGCGTACCACGCGTTCGGCGAGTCCAGTGCGAAGCTGACCGACGTTCAACCCATCGGCATCTACTCCATCCCCGAGGTGTCGTACGTCGGGGCAACCGAAGTCGATCTGACGAAGGGGTCGATTCCCTACGAAGTGGGAGTGTCGAGGTATCGCGAACTGGCTCGCGGCCAGATCGCCGGCGACTCGTACGGCATGCTGAAGTTGCTCGTCTCCACCACGGACCGGTCGATTCTCGGTGTACACATCTTCGGGTCCGGTGCGACGGATCTGGTGCATATCGGCCAGGCAGTCATGGGGTGCGGCGGCACTGTCGACTACCTCGTCGACGCGGTGTTCAACTATCCGACGTTGTCCGAGGCCTACAAGGTTGCCGCACTGGACGTCACCAACAAGATCCGAGCGCTGGCGAACTTCGACCGCTGACGAGCGATCGAATTGCGGAGCCTCCCACTGCTCGGGGAATGAACGACGGCCCATGGGTTGTTCTTTCGAGTAGTGAATCGCCACGTTCGACGTCGGCGCGTACGCGGAGCGAGCCGAGGGTCGGCGTATTCTGACCCGACTATCGCTTCGAGGTACCGACGAGTCGATCCGAAAGGGGCCCGGCCATGACCGAACAGTCGAAGATGTACGAGCTGGAATTTCCGGCACCGCAAATCTTCTCCGACGACGGTGTCGGACCCGTCCTCGTGCACGGACTGGAGGGATTCTCCGACGCAGGCCACGCAGTGAAGCTGGCGACGACCCATCTGCGTGAGAGCCTCGAATCCGAACTGGTTGCGTCGTTCGATGTCGACGAATTGATCGATTACAGGTCCCGCCGACCCACGATGACGTTCAAGTCCGATCACTTCTCGGACTACGACGCTCCCGAGCTGAATCTGTACGCGGTCAAGGACAAGTCCGGCACCCCGTTCCTACTGCTGGCCGGCATGGAACCCGATCTGCGGTGGGAGAAGTTCACCACCGCTGTGCGGTTGCTCGCCGAACAGCTCGGAGTTCGGCGCACCATCGGTCTCGGCTCCATCCCGATGGCCATCCCGCACACCCGCCCGCTCGGGGTGACGGCCCACGCCAGCGACAAGGAACTGGTCAAGGAGGGCAACAGCTGGGCCGGTGATCTACAGGTCCCCGGCAGCGCGTCCTCGCTGCTCGAGCTGCGGATGGCTCAGCACGGCCACGAGTCCATGGGCTTCTCGGTGCACGTTCCGCACTACCTCGCGCAGACGGACTATCCCGGAGCAGCCGAGACGTTGCTCGAGAACGTCAGCGAGGCCGCCGAGCTGGATCTGCCACTGGCAGCGCTGGGCGAGGCGGCGGCGCGAGTGCGGGAACAGGTGAACGAGCACATCACCGGAAACGAAGAGGTGCAGTCGGTGGTGCAGGCGCTCGAGCGTCAGTACGACACGTACGTCGCCGCCCAGGAGCAACAGTCGACGCTGCTGGCCGCCGACGAGCCGTTGCCGAGCGGAGACGAGCTCGGTGCCGAATTCGAGCGTTTCCTGGCCGAGCAGGCGGGCCTCGACGAGGGCGACGGCGAGAACACGCAGTAAGGCAGCGCCCCGCAACAGTGTGAGTGGTCACAGTCTCGAGTCGACCAGGCGGTCATATCGGACAGCAGGAGCGGATCGAAACATACCTGTAACCGCAAATACGCTCGATGTTGTGCTCGCAGCGGCATCTCGTGCAAGAGTCGTACCAACACGTACTCCGGTACGTGTTGCTACACACTCGTACACGGCGACGCCGTACTGCGCTGCCGGCTGCGGCGCACCAGGGACCTTCAGGAGGCGCAGATGGCGACCAATCCGCGCAGTCGCAAGCTCCGCCCGGTTCCCGACGAAGAACCCCGGCTGATCTTCCGGACCATCCACGGATATCGGCGGGCGTTTCGCATGGCCGGCGAGGGTCCGGTGGTGTTGCTGATCCACGGAATCGGCGACAACTCCGAGACGTGGAACGAGGTCATTCCACACCTCGCGAAGAACTACACCGTCATTGCACCCGATCTTCTCGGGCACGGCCGTTCGGACAAGCCGCGCGCGGACTATTCCGTTGCCGCGTACGCGAACGGGATGCGTGATCTGCTCTCGGTGCTCGGCATCGAACACGTCACCGTCGTCGGTCACTCGCTCGGTGGCGGCGTCGCAATGCAGTTCGCTTATCAGTTCCCCAACATGGTCGACAGGTTGGCGCTGGTGTCCTCGGGTGGTGTCACCAAGGACGTGCATCCCATTCTGCGGCTCGCCTCGATGCCGTTTCTGAGCGAAGCAGTCAAGCTGCTCCGTCTGCCGGGTGCCATCCCTGCCGTCAAGCTGGCCGGCGGTGTGCTCAGCAAGCTGCACAGCTCACCGCTGCGGCCCGGTTCACTGCTGCACGACACCCCGGATCTCATTCGGGTGTTGAGCGAGCTTCCGGCACCGACGACGTACGAGGCCTACCTGCGCACCCTGCGAGCCGTAGTGGACTGGCGTGGTCAGGTGGTCACGATGTTGGACCGCTGTTATCTCACCGAGAACCTGCCCGTACTGCTCGTCTGGGGTGACCAGGACTCCGTCATTCCGGTCAGCCATGCCCGCCTTGCCCACTCGGCCATGCCCGGTTCGAAACTGGAGGTGTTCGAGAACTCGGGACACTTCCCGTTCCGCGATGATCCGATGCGCTTCCTGCAGGTCGTGGAGGACTTCATCGATTCGACGCCGTCGCTGACGTTCGACGAGGTGCGGTGGCGGAATCTGCTCATCACCGGCGTGGGCGAGGACATGATCACCGGAAGTGCCAGCACCCGAATGGCTGTGCTCGGGGCCATGGGCTCGGACGAACGAAGCGCTACCTGAGGCGTCGACTCGATTGCGAACGCTCGGTGTCGATGCGAGATCGGCTGCTGATCCCACATAGCCTGTAGAGGTGCTTCTCACCGAACTGATTCCCGATGTCACCGCCGATAGATCCGATGGCGTGGACCCGGACGTCCTGTTCGACACCTTCACCACCTGGACAGCCGACCGCGGGCTGACGCTGTATCCCGCCCAGGAGGAAGCTCTCATCGAGCTCGTCTCCGGCTCCAACGTCATTCTCGCGACGCCGACGGGTTCGGGTAAGTCCATGGTCGCCATCGGTGCCCATTACGCCGCCATGGCCGCAGGCATTCGCAGTTTCTACACCGCGCCGATCAAGGCACTCGTCAGCGAGAAGTTCTTTGCCCTGTGCGAGATCTTCGGCGCCCAGAACGTCGGCATGATGACCGGGGACGCGTCGGTCAATTCCGGTGCCCCGATCATCTGTGCCACCGCCGAGATCGTGGCGAACCTCGCCCTGCGTCAGGGTGCCGGCTCGGACATCGGCCAGGTGATCATGGACGAGTTCCACTACTACTCCGAGCCCGATCGAGGATGGGCCTGGCAGGTCCCGTTGATCGAGCTGCCGCACGCCCAGTTCCTGTTGATGTCGGCGACCCTGGGCGACGTCTCGTTCTTTCGTGACGATCTGACCCGCCGCACCGGACGCACCACCACGGTCGTCTCGGGCACCGAGCGTCCGGTTCCGCTGATGTTCTCGTATGTCACCACTCCGATCGGCGAGACCATCGAAGAACTGGTGGAAACGCACCTTGCGCCGGTGTACGTCGTGCATTTCACTCAGGCTTCGGCTCTGGAACGCGCGCAGGCGTTGACGAGCGTCAACGTCGCGTCCAAGCAGGAGAAGGCAGAGATAGCCGAGGCCATCGGCAACTTCCGCTTCACCACCGGCTTCGGCAAGACCCTGTCGAGGTTGGTTCGGCACGGAATCGGCGTGCACCACGCCGGCATGCTGCCCAAGTACCGACGGTTGGTGGAGAAGCTGGCGCAGGACGGCCTGCTCAAGGTCATCTGCGGAACCGACACCCTCGGTGTGGGTATCAACGTCCCGATTCGCACCGTGCTGTTCACCGGGCTCACCAAGTACGACGGCATCAGAACCCGCAAGCTCCGGGCCCGCGAGTTCCATCAGATCGCCGGTCGTGCGGGACGGGCCGGCTACGACACCCTCGGCACAGTCGTGGTCGAGGCCCCCGAACACGACATCGAGAACGCGCGTCTGGTGGCCAAGGCGGGCGACGATCCGAAGAAGCTCAAGCGCGTGCAACGCAAGAAGGCACCCGACGGCTTCGTCTCGTGGGGTGAGCCGACGTTCGAGAGGATCATCGCCGCGAGCCCCGAGCCACTGACGTCCCGGTTCTCGGTGAGCAACGCCATGCTGCTCAATGTCATTGCGCGGCCCGGCAATTGCTTCCACGCCATGCGTCACTTGCTCGAGGACAATCACGAGACCCGGCCCGCTCAACGCAAACACATCCTGCGCGCACTCTCCCTCTACCGTGGTCTGGTCGATGCGGGCATCGTCGAGCAACTGTCCGAGCCCGATGCCGAGGGCCGTCACGCCCGGCTGACAGTGGATCTGCAACCGGATTTCGCACTCAACCAGCCTCTGTCGACGTTCGCGGTCGCCTCGTTCGATCTGCTCGACGCCGAATCCCCCACCCACGCACTCGATGTGGTGTCGATCATCGAATCCACACTCGACGACCCGCGCCAGATCCTCATGGCCCAGCAGCACGCCGCACGCGGCGAGGCGGTCTCGCAGATGAAGGCCGACGGCATCGAGTACGACGAGAGAATGGAGTTGCTCGAGGAGGTGACCTGGCCGAAACCTCTTGCCGAGCTGCTGGTTCCGGCGTTCGAGATCTATCGCGGTACCCACCCGTGGCTCTCCGAGATCGGCCTCTCCCCCAAGTCCGTGGTACGCGACATGGTCGAGCGTGCGATGACCTTCGCCGAGCTGATCAGCCACTACGGACTGATGCGCTCGGAGGGTCTGGTGCTGCGGTATCTCGCCGACGCCTACCGGACGCTGCGACAGACGGTCCCGCCGGAGTCTCGTACCGAAGAGGTTCAGGACATCACCGAGTGGCTCGGAGAACTCGTCCGGCAGGTCGATTCGAGTCTGCTCGACGAGTGGGAGAATCTGACCGACCCCGGTGCGGAGCCCGAGGCCCTGGTCGAGGCATACGGGTCCGATGTGCCGCGGCCGATCTCGGCCAACCCCAGGGCGTTCCGAGTCCTGGCTCGCAACGCGATCTTCCGTCGAGTCGATCTCGCGGCGCGTCGTCAGTGGAACGCACTCGACGAACTCGACGACGGCCCGGACTGGGAAACCGAACTCGAACCGTTCTTCGCCGAGTACGACGAGATCGGCACCGGTCCCTCGGCTCGCGGGCCTGCACTATTCACCCTGAACGTGGGTGCCGAGTCCACGACCGTGCGTCAGGTGCTCGAGGATCCGGACGGGGACCACGGGTGGTCGCTCGACGCGGTCGTGGACGTGGCCGAGTCGGACGCAGCCGGTGAGATCGTGTTCGACGAGATCGTGATCACGGCCGGCTGAGATCGACTGCGCGGTCGCCGCGCATCTCGGAGGGCCCTCACTCGACGCTTGGTATCGTCCCGGCATGACTGTCGAGGTATCCGTCGTCCGAGTGTTCACCGATCCCAGCGGCGCGTTCGGAAATGCTCTCGGGATCGTCTCCGCCGACGCCGTCTCGGAGAACGACAGACAACAGTTCGCCGCTGAACTCGGCTTCAGCGAGACGGTATTCGTCGAGCGCACCGAGCCGGGCACCGCCTCGGCCACCATCCACACCCCCGCAGTGGAGCTTCCGTTCGCCGGACATCCCACGGTCGGACTGTCGTGGTGGCTCCGCGAGCAGGGGCATCCGGTGCGGACCCTCACCGTTCCCGCCGCGACGCTGCGCATCCGCTACGACGGCGACGACACCTGGGTTCGCGCCCGCTCCGAGTGGGCTCCGGTCTTCGCGTTCCATCAGGTCCACGACGCCGACGAGGTGGCGGCGGCCGTCCCGAGTGCCTACGACACCGGGCACCACTACGTCTGGGCCTGGACCGACGAGGAGCACGGGGCGCTGCGATCGCGCATGTTCGCACCCATGATGGGCATTGCCGAGGACGAGGCGACCGGTGCCGCCGCCGTTCGGCTCACCGGGGACCTCGGCCGCGGTCTCCACATCGTGCAGGGAGCAGGCTCGCAGTTGCGCACCACGATCGACGACGACGGCTGGGTGGAACTGGGCGGACGCACCGTGCCCGACGCGTCGATCAAGGCGTGAGCGGCACGTCCACTTCGATTTCTGCCCCCAGCCGGACGCCAGGGGCCAGTGGAAGACGGTCGCCGCTCCAGAACTTGCCGGGGTCGAACCAATTGGCCTTCTTGTTGCCGGTGAGCAGCCCCATCGAGTCGTAGGTCATGGCGACCACCTCTGCGCAGTAGGCGGTTTCGAGGGCGGCCCCCTGCTGCTCGCGGCGGTGCATCGTCGGCACTCGCCCTCGGAACCAGCGCCCGGCGAGCGCAGCAGTGGTGGGAAACGCCGTTCCGTCCATGCGGGCTATCGTCCGTAGCAATGCGTCTTCCTGATCCTTCGTGACGGTGTCGTCCAATTGCCGCAACCAGCAACGCTGTTGGTACTTCGTGGCCCACTGGGTCACGGCCGCGCGCAGATCGTGCAGCTGGACTCCGCGCTGAAAGTTGCCGGTCCACATGTCCTGCAACGACTTTCCCAGTTCTGCGTGCCACATCAGCGGCGGCAGCTCGTCGATCACGACGGCCATTCCGACGTGGTTGACCGGGCTGTTGGTCAGAGCCTGAATTGCACGATCGGCCGTCGACTCTCCGCGGAAGATCCAGATGTCGCCCGTTCTGGTGGCATCGACTGCGGTATCGAGGCTGATGCGAGACGGGTTCATGCCTCTCACCCTAGGTCTTGGGTCCATCGGCAACTGCACCTCGTGACGGTACGGTTGCCGAATGAACGTGTGGAAGGCTCTCGGCCTCGCCGGGATGGCCGGTGTCGCGGCAACCGGAGCATTGGTGGTGCGGTCCGAGCGCAAACGGCGCGCCTATGCGCCCGAGGAAGTGCGCGATCGGCTGCATCAGCGGTTCGCGGCGATCTCCGCCGAGCCGGAACCGGTAGCTGCTCCCCCGCTCTCGCGCGGGAAGCAGCTACTGAGGAAACTCCGGTTCAGCCGAGCGCACTGAGGATTCGAGAGGCCAACTCCTCGATCTCGGCGTCCGTCATGACGAATGCCGGCGAGATCTGCATCGCACCCTGCCCGGCCGCACGGCCCGAAACGCCATGAGCTCGAAGCGTTTTCACGAACGGTAGAGCCTCGGCCGGATCGGCGAGCTGAACCGCGGCGACAGCGCCGATGCCGCTGCGGATTTCCGAGACCCGCTCGTGGTCGGCCAACGGCGCGAGGTGGGTGTGCAATGAAGCCTCGATGCGCTCGGAGTGCGTCAACAGTTCCTCGCGCTCGATGATGTCGAGGTTGGCCATCGCAGCAGCGGCCGCGCCTGCGTGTCCTCCGTAGGTGTACCCGTGTCGCCACCACACCCCGCCCGCGAAGAACGGCTCGGCGATCTTGGGAGCGATGAACACGGCCCCCATGGGCACGTATCCGGACGTCAGGCCCTTGGCGGTCGTCATGAGGTCGGGTTCGAGCTCGAAGCGGGTCGACGCGAACCAGCTACCGCCGATGCGTCCGAATCCGGTGACGACCTCGTCGGCGACGAAGAGCACGTCGTTGTCGCGGCAGATCTGCCGGACCTCGCGCAGGTAGCCTTCCGGCGGCAGATAGATTCCGCCCGCCCCGATCACCGGCTCGCAGAAGAATGCCGCGACATTCTCTGCTCCGACCTCCTCGATCAGCGCGAGAAGAGATTTCGCGTCGTCCCACGCCACCGTCCTGGCGTCGGGCATCAGTTCGCCGTAGTTCTCCTTGTTCACGGGGATGCCTGCCAGGGCGGTCCCGGCAACGTGCATGCCGTGGTAGGCCTTCTGCCGACCCACGATCATCTTCTTGGACGGTTGTCCCATTTCGACCCAGTAGCGGCGCGCGAGTTTCGCAGCGGTGTCGATGGAGTCCGATCCGCCCGAGGTGAAGAAGATCTTGCTACCGGGCACCGGCGCGATGGCGGCGAGACGGTCGGCCAATGCCAGGGTGGTCTCGGGAACGAAATCGCCGAAGTTCGAGTAGTGGGCAATCGAGCTCAGCTGTGTGGCAACGGCGTCGGCGATCTCTCGACGGCCGTGGCCGACGTTGGTGAACCACAATCCGGCGGTCGCGTCGAGATACTTCGTTCCCTTGTTGTCGAAGATGTACGCGCCCTCGCCTCGCGAAACGACGAACGGCCCGTTGGCGGTGACACTGCCCATGTCGGCGAAGCCGTGCCACAGCGCGGAGGAGTGTGTGGTGGCGGCTGGATCCAGGTCGGAAGACATGCGCTACACAGTAGTGGAGTCCCGCTGGGTGGAGTCCGATCCGTACCTCCACCGTCCCGCGAGCCGGCCGACGGCATTGACGGCCAGTGCCATCAGCGCAAACGCGACGGTCAGCACGACAAGCCCGACAGTCAGGGTGAGATAGCCCTGCTCGCGCGGATCGAGAAACGGGTAGGGATACCAATCGACAACAGGCCCACGGACCAGGCTGTAGATCCCGTAGATCAGGGGGAACAGCAACCACGTAAGACTGCGCGACTCGGACATCTGCCGCCGCGGTGGAGCGAGGATCCAGTCGAGCAGAAGGACCACGGGCATGATGCGATGCACCACGTTGTTGGTCCACGGATCCGCGACACCCACGTCGATGTTCGCGAGTAGCACCGCGTAGATGATCCCGGTGATGACCATGTAGAGCGTCACTGCACCGCGGAAGAGCTGCCATCGCGCCGATCGCGGATCGATCACCCCTCCGATCGTGAGGACGAGCACCGTCAGTACGTTGCTGATCACGGTGAAGTAACTGAAGTAATTGGCCAACGAGAACGTCGGCGATTCCAGTCCGTCCAGGACGATCGAGACGAGCGCCGCGGCGGTGAGCGCCGCGAACAGCACCCGCACTGTCCTGATCGGTGCCGGCGTGCGTGGCTCGGCAGTGACATCGCGCGAGATGCTCATGCGGCGATCCTGGCACAGTCGCGGCCGGCATTCACGATGGTTGCGGCGATACGGATATCCTGGAGTGAGTATGTCTAACTCGAATCCGTCCGGTCAGCGAAAATCTCTCGCCACGCGTCTGACAGACGTCACCATCCGCGACGAGAACCGGCTGCGGCGGCGACTGGACAAGGCCCGCACCGATGACGCGTTGGCCGCGCTCGAACGCGATGTCGCCCGCGCGGAAGCCGTCGTCGCCCATCGCAGAGCATCGGTCCCGAAGCTGGAATTCCCCGAGGCGCTTCCGGTCAGTCTTCGCAAGAACGACATCGCAGCCGCCATCGCCGAGCACCAGGTCGTGATCGTCGCCGGCGAAACCGGGTCCGGTAAGACCACACAGATTCCCAAGATCGCTCTCGAACTGGGCCGCGGAATTCGAGGGTCGATCGGCCACACCCAACCGCGCCGGCTCGCCGCCCGCACGGTGGCCGAGCGCATCGCCGAGGAGGTGGGCGAGCCGCTCGGCGAATCCATCGGCTACAAGGTGAGATTCACCGACCAGTCCTCGGATTCGACACTGGTGAAGTTGATGACCGACGGCATCCTGCTGGCGGAGATCCAGCGTGACCGACTGCTGCGGCAGTACGACACACTGATCATCGACGAGGCCCACGAACGCAGCCTCAACATCGACTTCATCCTCGGTTACCTCGCTCAGCTACTCCCCCGACGACCCGATCTGAAGATCATCATCACCTCGGCGACGATCGATCCCGAACGGTTCGCCCGGCATTTCGCGCGAGACGGCGTGCCCGCGCCGATCATCGAGGTCTCGGGCCGCACGTTCCCGGTCGAAATGCGCTATCGGCCACTGACTGTCGATGCCGGAGACACCACGATCGATCTGGACCCCGTCGACGCGACCTGCCAGGCGGTCGACGAACTGATGGCCGAGGGCGACGGCGACATCCTGGTCTTCCTGTCCGGTGAACGCGAGATTCGCGACACCGCCGACGCACTGAACGACCGGAACCTTCGAAACACCGAGATCGTGCCCCTGTACGCGAGACTTTCTGCCGCCGAACAGCATCGAGTGTTCTCACCGCACTCCGGCCGACGGGTGGTCCTCTCGACGAACGTCGCGGAGACATCGTTGACCGTCCCGGGCATTCGCTACGTGGTCGATCCCGGCACCGCCCGCATCTCGCGGTACTCGTTGCGCACCAAGGTGCAGCGTCTGCCCATCGAACCGATTTCCCAGGCATCGGCGAGGCAGCGGGCCGGGCGCTGCGGCCGCGTCGCCGACGGCATCTGCATCCGGTTGTACTCCGAAGAGGATTTCGAGTCGCGGCCACAGTTCACCGAGCCGGAGATCCTGCGTACCAACCTGGCGTCGGTGATCCTGCAGATGACCGCCCTCGGACTGGGCAAGATCGACGCGTTCCCCTTCGTCGAACCGCCGGACCCGCGCAGCATCCGAGACGGGATCGGACTCCTCGAAGAACTCGGAGCGTTGAAGCCGGCCACCAAGGACGGCACCGCAGAGCTCACCCCCATCGGCCGGGAACTCTCGGCACTGCCGGTCGATCCCCGGATGGCGCGCATGCTCGTCGAGGCCAACGGCAACGGGTCGCTGCGCGACGCATTGGTGGTCGTGGCGGCCCTGTCCATCCAGGACGTTCGGGAACGACCTGCCGAGCATCAGCAGGCAGCGGACGAAAAGCACGCGCGTTTCGCTGTGGAGAATTCCGACTTCCTCGCGTACGTCAAGCTGTGGACGTATCTGCGCGAGCGACGGAACGAGTTGTCCTCCAACCAGTTCCGACGCATGTGCCGCACCGAGTTTCTGCACTACCTGCGGATTCGCGAGTGGCAGGATCTGCACGGCCAACTCCGTCAGATCACTCGCGGTCTCGGCTGGACGGTGCCCGATGCCGACTCGACCGAGACTGCGCTTCACCAATCACTGTTGTCCGGACTGCTCTCGCACGTCGGACTCCGCGAAGGTGACAAGCGCGAGTTCCTCGGTGCACGCGGAGCACATTTCGCGATCTTTCCTGGATCCGGCCTGTTCAAGAAGCCCCCGCGCTGGGTGATGGCAGCGGAACTGGTGGAGACCGGACGCTTGTGGGGCCGCATGGCCGCTCGCATCGAACCCGAATGGGCCGAACGACTTGCACCACACCTGGTGAAGCGGACGTATTCGGAACCGCACTGGTCGATCAAGCGCGAATCGGCGATGGCCTACGAACGTGTGACGCTGTACGGAATCCCGTTGGTGACGCAGCGCCCGGTGAACTACCACCGCATCGACCCCGAGGCGTCACGGGAGCTGTTCATCAGACATGCCCTCGTGGAGGGTGAATGGAAGACCCAACACGCGTTCTTCCACAAGAACAGGGCACTCCTCGACGACGTCGGCGAACTCGAACACCGTGCCCGGCGACGGGACATCGTCGTCGACGACGACGCTCTGTTCGACTTCTACGACGCACGCGTCGCCCCGGAAGCGGTGTCGGCGCGGCACTTCGACACCTGGTGGAAGAAGGCCCGCAGGCAGGATCCGGCACTTCTCGACTTCACCACCGACACGGTCGTCAACTCCGATGCGGCGTCGGTCCTCACCGGGGCCTATCCCGACGCATGGAGACAGGGCGAGATCCAGTTTCCGCTGACCTACCAGTTCGAGCCGGGCACGGCCGCCGACGGAGTCACCGCACGCATTCCCATTGCGCTGCTCGCTCAGGTACAGCCGGTCGGCTTCGACTGGCTGGTTCCGGGGATGCGCGCCGAGCTGGTGACGGCACTGATCAAGACGCTACCGAAAGCGCTGCGGCGCAATGTCGTTCCTGCACCGGACTTCGCTGCTGCGGCATTGGCGGTGATGAAGCCTCGTTCGGAGACTCTGGTCACGGCGTTGTCGCGCGAGCTGTCACGGGCTGCTCAGTGTCACATCACCGCAAAGGACTTCGACGCCGCGGCGCTGCCCGAGCACTTGAGGATGACCTTCGCGGCCGTCGACCCGGCCGGAAAGGTGTTGGGTAGCAACAAGGATCTGACCGCACTTCGCACCTCCCTGTCCGGTGAGGTCGGTCGTCAGGTCGCGAGCGCGGTCGGTGACGCGGAGCGCGCACCTACTCTCGCGTGGACCTCGGGCACTCTGGGCCGATTGGAGTCGACCGTCACCCGCGAGGTGGGCGGACAGAAGGTCACCGGATACCCGGCGTTGGTACCGGAAGGACCGGGCGTTGCGGTTCGAGTTCTGAGCACCCCGGCCCAGCAGCGCGCAGCAATGCGCTCGGGAACCCGGACTCTGCTGTTGTCGACGGCACCGAAGGGCACCAAGGCCCTACTGGCCGGTCTGCCCACTGCGGAACGCCTTGCGCTCGGCCAGAATCCGTACGGCGGCGTCGATGCGCTCCTCGAGGAATGCCGAGTACTCGCGGTAGAAGAGGCCATGGATGCGCACGGTGGACCTGTCCGAGATCCGGATGCCTTCGAGAAGTTGAGGGCACTGGTCAACGCCGAGGTTCCACAGCGCACTGCCGCGGTGTTGGGCCTGGTGCGACCCGTGCTGACGGCAGCTCTCGCATTGTCGGCGCAGCTACAGGTGTCCTCGGGTGAGCCCGCCGACGATGTTCGGGAACAGCTCGACGGCTTGATCTTTCGCGGGTTCGTCACCGAGTTCGGTTCTCGCAGGCTGGCAGACCTGCCGCGCTACCTCGCTGCGGCGACCAAGCGTTTGGCCACGCTGCCGAGCAGCGCCGGCCGGGACGCGGCTGCGATGGATGTACTCGATCGGGTGTACGCGTCGTACGGGCGACTGTTGGATTCGCTCCCGGAGAGCAGAAAGAACAGTTCCGGGGTTCAGGAACTGTTCTGGATGATCGAGGAGTTGCGCGTCGGCCTGTTCGCGCAGGGCATTCGCACTGCGTACCCGGTGTCGGAAAAGCGCATCGAGAAGGCGATCTCGGACCAGAGTCGATGATGGGCGGGACTGTCAGTCGATATCCGCGGACTCGCGGTGCTTGCGCAGTTCGTGGATTTCTTTCTCGAAGTCCTCGGCGGAGCTGAACGAGCGGTAGACGGACGCAAATCGTAGATACGCGACCTCGTCCAGATCCCGAAGCGGACCGAGGATCGCCAACCCCACCTCGTTGCTGGGGATCTCGGCCGAACCGGCGGCGCGGATCGCATCCTCCACCTGCTGAGCCAAGAGATTCAACGCGTCGTTGTCGACATCTCTGCCCTGGCAGGCGCGTCGGACTCCCTTGACGACCTTCTCTCGGCTGAACGGTTCGGTGACGCCACTGCGTTTCACGACGGCCAGCACTGCGGCCTCGACAGTGGTGAAGCGACGACCACATTCCGGGCAGGAGCGACGACGCCGAATTGCTTGTCCCTCGTCCATTTCACGCGAGTCGACCACGCGCGAGTCGGGGTGCCTGCAGAACGGGCAATGCATGAAGGAGCCTCCGTCGTAGCCGATGCTCCGACGAAATACACGTTTGCCGGGGCAGTCAGTCGAGGATACTCAGTCTTTCCGCACCCGATGGGGCCGGTGGTCATCTGCCGGGCGCGTACTCGACGACAGCGCCATCGTGGACCTCGACCACACCGGCGGGCTGCGACCCTGTATCGGGCACCGCGGCGCGAAGGTTCGCGATACCGATGAGACCGCCGGCCACGACGATGACGGCCAGCACCCACAGAACCAGAGAGCGCATCCGAATCGGCTGACTCGCGAAGTGCGCGGAGGTCTCGTCGAAGTCGCGATCGGCGAGCTCGCGGTCGGTGACGTCGGTCCAGGCCTGGTCGAGAACCGGCAGGCAAGGAGATGTCTGCACACGACCGGTCCGAATGGAGGTCCGCACGGCCGGGCGGGCCCGGCGACGACGCTCGACGACGCTGGACCGGGTACGGACGCCTGAAGCGGTGGGGCGATCGGTGATGATGGTCATCGGAACCTCGTCTTCGCTCGTTGGATCGATTGTTCGATCAGGCGTTCGATGGACGCTTGTTCGAAGTTCTATCACGAGCCTCCGACAAAGTCTGCAGAAAACGCGACACGAGTCGAACAGATGTTTGATTCAACAGCTGATACACGCTAGATTCGTGTCAGAAACCACACGCCACACGAGTCGACACCATCAACTCCAGTCCGCGCAGAGTCACCACGTAGACCGGATCCAGGACACCAGCAGGAGGCCGACAGCATGAAGGACGAGACCTCGACGAGGTCGACCACGCGTTCCACGAAGGCGGCAGCGGGCAAGCCGGCCGCGGAACCGACATCCAAGGCCATGGAGGTCGGCACCGACATCAGTGCGGGGCTCACGGAGCGGCAGCGAAAGGTCCTCGAGGTCATCAGGGCCTCGGTCACCGAGCGCGGGTATCCGCCCAGCATTCGAGAGATCGGCGACGCCGTCGGGCTGACGTCGACGTCCTCGGTTGCTCATCAGCTCCGCACCCTCGAACGCAAGGGCTTCCTTCGACGCGATGCGAACCGCCCCCGGGCGGTCGACGTGCGCGGACTCGACGAGGTGCAGGCCGATCAGGCGGCTGCCGCGGTGGACGGTTCGTCCGATGAACAGGACAGGTTGCCGACTCCGACGTTCGTGCCGGTTCTGGGAAGGATCGCCGCCGGTGGCCCGATCCTGGCCGAGGAAGCCGTCGAGGATGTCTTCCCGCTCCCCCGCGAGTTGGTCGGTCAGGGTTCGCTGTTCCTGCTCAAAGTCGTCGGTGAATCGATGATCGACGCGGCGATCTGCGACGGTGACTGGGTCGTGGTTCGTCAGCAGTCCGTGGCCGACAACGGAGACATCGTGGCGGCGATGATCGACGGCGAGGCCACCGTCAAGACGTTCAAGCGGTCCAAGGGCGAGGTGTGGCTGCTGCCGCACAACCCACTGTTCGAGCCGATTCCGGGTAACAACGCGGCCATCCTCGGCAAGGTCGTCACCGTGATGCGCAAGCTGTAGCGATCGCTACCGTACCGACACGCGAAGGGCCGCAGCACATGTGCTGCGGCCCTTCGCGTTCTTGGATCAGCGGATCACAGATTCAATCCGCGGCCGATGATCTCCTTCATGATTTCGGTTGTGCCGCCGTAGATGGTTTGGACGCGAGAGTCCATGTACGCCTTGGCGATCGGATATTCCTTCATGTAGCCGTAGCCGCCGTGCAGCTGCAGGCATCGGTCGATCAGTTTGACCTGATTCTCGGTGGTCCACCACTTCGCCATCGCGGCTTCCTGAACGGTCAACGTGCCCGCGTTGAGCAGTTCGATGAACTTGTCCACCATGATTCGGGTGGCAGTGGTCTCGGTGGCCAACTCCGCCAACACGAATCGGGTGTTCTGGAACTTGCCGATCGACTTGCCGAAGGCCTTGCGATCGCGGCAGTACTGGATGGTCATGTCCAACGCCGATTCCATCGCTGCGGCAGCGACGACGGCGATCGAGAGCCGTTCCTGAGGAAGGTTCTGCATGAGGTAGATGAAGCCCATGCCTTCTTCGCCGAGCAGGTTGGCCGCGGGCACACGAACGTCGGTGAAGCTGAGTTCCGCTGTGTCCTGGGCCTTCATGCCGATCTTGTCGAGATTGCGGCCACGCTCGAAACCGGGCATGTCACGCTCGACGACCAGCAGGCTGAAGCCCTGTGCGCCCTTCTCGGGGTCGGTACACGCTACGACGATCACCAGATCGGCGTTGATTCCGTTGGTGATGAACGTCTTCGAGCCGTTGAGGACCCAGTCGTCGCCGTCACGTACGGCCTTGGTCTTGATGCCCTGCAGGTCACTACCCGTACCCGGCTCGGTCATCGCGATCGCGGTGATCAGCTCGCCGGAGCAGAATCCGGGTAGCCAGCGGGCTTTCTGCTCGTCGTTGGCCAGTTCGATGAGGTACGGCGCGACGACGTCGTTGTGCAGGGTGAACCCGATGCCGCTGTAGCCGCCGCGGGTGGTCTCCTCGGTGACGATGGCGTTGTAGCGGAAGTCCTTGACTCCGCCGCCGCCGAATTCCTCGGGCGCTGCAGTTCCGAGGAAGCCCTGCTTACCGGCCTCGACCCAGACGCCGCGGTCGACGATGTTCTGCTCTTCCCACTTCGCGTGATTGGGGGCTACGTGCTGTTCGAGAAACTTCCGGTACGACTCCCGGAACAGCTCGTGCTCGGGCTCGAAAAGTGTGCGTTCCACGCAGATCTCCTTGTTCGGTGCATACCGACGTCGACCTGTGAACGGTGTCATTCGCGGTCGTCGGTACGACTGACGTCACGATCCAACAGTACGTTCGGGGTGCAGCAGAGGTCGATGACCAAAACGTGCGCGATCCGTGACCGCCCCCGCCTAGGTCCGCCGGTTGGCGGCGCTTTTCGCGAGCGCCGAGACGATCGGATAGCCGACAAGGATGCCGAGCGAACCCCATGCGATACCGCCGAGTTCGACCGACCCGACCGACAGCGTGAGGTCGCCTATGCCCGCGACGAGTGCCGCGGCGACGACGATCAGGTTGACCGGATCCGCGAAGTCCACCTTGGCGTCGGTCCAAATACGAACGCCCAGAAGCCCGATGAGTCCGTACAGAACCAGGGTCGCTCCGCCGATGACGCCATCGGGGACGGTGAAGATCAGGGCACCGAACTTGGGCGAGAACGCCAGCACGATCGCGGTGCAGGCCGCGACCCAGTACGCGGCCGTCGAATAGACGCGAGTGGCGGCCATGACCCCGATGTTCTCTGCATACGTGGTGGTGCCCGAGCCACCAGCCGCTCCGGCCAGGGTGGTCGCCAGCCCGTCGGCGATCAACGCGTCCCCGGCCACGTCGTCGAGATTCTTCCCGGTCATGGCAGCAACGGCTTTCACGTGTCCGACGTTTTCGGCAACGAGGACGATCACCACCGGTAGCGCCACCAGGATCACCGACAGCTCGAACGACGGTCCGCGGAACTCGGGCAGACCGATCCAGCTCGCCGCGCTCAGAGCGTCGAGCCGTGGTTGAGCGATTCCACCGGTGACGGCCGCGAACACCCAGCCCACGACGACACCGAGCAGAATTCCGAGCCGGCCCAGAAGTCCGGGCCCGACGGCGGTGGCCAACAGAATGGCCACCAGCGTGACTGCGGCGATCAAGGGCTGCGCCTCGAACGACGTTGTCGCGGCCGGGGCCAGATTGAGCCCGATCAACACGACGACCGCGCCGGTCACCACGGGTGGCATCGCCGCGTCGAGCACACGCCGCCCGGCGATCTTGACGACGACACCGATGACCGCGAGCACGACGCCGACGCACAGGACGGCACCGAGCTGCGCGGCCGGGCCGTCGGCCTGGGTGGCACCGAGCGGAGCCAGGAATGCGAAGGACGACCCGAGATAGCTCGGCACCCGACCTCGGGTGATGATCAGGAACAGTGCCGTTCCGATGCCCGAGAACAGCAATGTCGTCGACACCGGAAAGCCGGTGATCGTCGGAACCAGCAGTGTGGCACCGAACATGGCTACGACGTGCTGCATCCCGATGCCGATGGTGCGCGGCCACGACAACCGCTCGTCCGGTGCCACCACCGCACCGGCCTCGACGGTTCTTCCGTTTCCGTGCAGCGTCCAACCCAGATTTCTCATGATGGGAAAAGACTATTGCGTCAGCCGAGGATCGCGCTCACTGCCTCACGGGCAGCAGCGGTGCTGTCGGTCTTCAAGGCGGCTGCTGCGGCAGCCTTGCACTGATCGAGCGTGACCGTCGCCAATTTGGAACCCACGTGCGCGACGGCGGCCGAGGCGGCCGACAGAGAGGTGATGCCGAGGCCGACCAGCACACAGGCGAGCAGTGGATCGGCAGCGGCCTCACCGCAGACGCCGACCGGCTTGCCGGCCTTGGCACCCGCGGCAGCGGTGTGGGCCACCAGTGCCAGCACGGCCGGCTGCCACGGATCGGTCAGTCCGGCGAGCTGAGCGGACATGCGGTCGGCGGCCATCGTGTACTGGGCCAGATCGTTGGTTCCGATGGACAGGAAGTCCACGTGCTCGAGAATGTGTTCGGCGAGCAACGCAGCCGCGGGTACCTCGATCATGACGCCGGGCGTCAGTCCTCGTTCACGGACGTCCGCGGCGAAGTCCTTCGCCTCCAGCGCGGTCGCGATCATCGGAGCCATCACCCACGGGGAGGAATCGGTTGCCTTCGCTGCTGCGGCGATGCCGTCCAGTTGGCGATACAGAATCCCGCGGTCGGCCTCCGCGATGCGGATACCACGAATACCCAGGGCCGGATTGGCCTCGTCGGGATGGTTGGCGAAGCGCAGGGGCTTGTCCGAGCCGGCGTCGAGGGTCCGTACGACGACCTTCTTGCCTGCGAAGGCGTCGAGCACCTGTGCGTAGATCTCGGCCTGCTCGTCGACGGTCGGTTCGGAATCACGGTCCAGGAAGCACAGTTCGGTGCGAAACAGTCCGACGCCGTCCGCTGCACTGGACCGCGCTGCGCGAGCACCGGCTCCGTCCTGGACGTTGGCGAGGATGTCGACTGCGTGGCCGTCGGCAGTGGTACCGGGGCCGACCCACTGGGATACTCGGTCGAGCTCGTCGCGGGCGGAGACCACCGCAGCGCGGGCCGAGTCGGCGTCGGGTTCGAGTTCGATGCGGCCGCTGGTTCCGTCGACCGACGCACGGGTACCCGCGGCGATGTCGTCGAGGCCCGCCACGGCGACGATGCACGGGATGCCGAGCTGGCGGGCGATGATCGCGGTGTGGCTGGTCGGACCTCCGAGCGAGGTCGCCAGTCCGACGATCAAGGTGGGGTCGAGGCCAGCTGTGTCGGCTGGCGCGAGGTCGTCGGCGAACAGCACCGACGGCTCGTCCGGCACGGGGACACCGGGCTCCGGAACTCCGAGGATCTCGGCGATGACGCGATCACGGATGTCGCGCAGGTCCGTCACTCGCTCGGCCATCAACCCGCCGAGCTGGGTGAACATGGCGGCGAACTTCTCGGTGGCCGCGGCGGTGGCGGTGACCGCAGAACTGCCCTTGGCGATCGAGGAGCGTGCGGCTCCGAGCCAACCGCGGTCTGCTGCCATCGCCGCGTTGGCCGACAGCACCTCGGAGGCGGCTCCGGTCGCGAGCTCGGCGCGGCCGCGCAAGCGGGTCGCCACCATGTTCGCCGCGGCGTCGAAGATCTCCTTCTCGGAGTCCCGATCGGCCTCGGTCACCTCACCGGTATCGGCAGGGATGGCTGGGCGGGCACCGGGGCGGATCACTCGGCCGTATCCGACGCCGGGCACGACGGGCGTGCCGTGCAGCGTGGTCTGCGCTGCTCCGGTTCCGGCTGCATCGACTGTCGTGTCGGTATGTCCGGTCGAAGCGGTGCTAACCGATCCCGTCATGTGGTCCTCCTCGGATCCTGCGTGAACAAAGGTCTTCGTACTGTTCGTGTCTTCGTACTGTTCGGCGAGCTGTGGCGGAGCCGATTGCTTGCCGGTGTTGTGACCGAGATTACTCCAAACCCTTGACATGTCAACACACACGGGCGTAAAACAACATAAAGCAACATCAACAAGGAAGGAGACGCAGGTGTACGCAGAAGAACGACAGCACGCCATCGCAGAACTGATCAGCACCCACGGCCGCGTCTCCGTCAACGATCTGTCTGCCACCTACGGCGTCACGACGGAAACCGTGCGTCGCGACCTCGCCACCCTCGATCGCATGGGAGTCGTGCGCCGCGTCCACGGTGGAGCAGTACCCGCATCGGCGCTGACCACACTCGAGCCCGGCGTCTCGGAGCGCGAATTCACCCGCGCCGATCAGAAGGACGCGATCGCCGCCGCCGCCTTGTCCTTCCTCCCTCCCATCGGCGGTAGCGCCGTGTTCGACGCCGGAACCACCACGGGACGACTCGCCGGTCTGCTTCCCCATGATCGCGAACTGACGTTGGTGACCAACTCGGTGCCGATCGCCGCTCGCGCCGCGACCATGTCGAGTGTCAGTCTTCGACTGCTCGGCGGGCGGGTGCGCGGGACCACCCAGGCAGCCGTCGGCGACGAAGCACTGAGCGCGCTCGAATGGCTCCGGGTGGACGTCGCCTTCATCGGCACCAATGCCATCAGCGTCGGGCACGGTCTGTCCACGCCCGACAGCGACGAGGCAGCGGTCAAGCGCGCCATGGTGGAGGCCGCCAACCACGTCGTGGTGCTGGCGGATTCGTCGAAGATCGGTCGCGAGCATCTGGTGAGCTTCGCCCGAGTGGGATCCATCGATGTCATCGTCACCGACAGCGACATCTCGACAAACGACCGAAAAAATCTCAGCGACAAAGGAATCGAGGTGGTGATCGCATGATGGTCACACTCACGGCCAACCCGAGCATGGACCGCACGGTCACCCTCGACGCGCCACTCGTCCGCGGCGGCGTACACCGCGCATCGACGTCGTCCACCGACCCAGGAGGCAAGGGCGTCAACGTTGCTCGCGTGCTCGGCGGATCGGGAGTCGAAGCGATGGCGGTACTCCCGGCCAATGCCGGAGACCCCCTGCTCGACGCGATGGCCGCGAAAGGTGTGCGCTTCTCGGCAGTTCCGACGTCGGGGCCGGCCCGAACCAACATCACGGTCAGCGAGATCGGTGGCACCACCACCAAGATCAACGAGCCGGGCGCGACGGTGTCGGAGCAGACCCGCGCAGAGCTGCGCGAGCGAATCCTCACTCTCGCAGTCGATGCCGAATGGGTGGTCCTGTCGGGCTCTCTTCCGCCGGGCCTCCCCGTCGACTGGTACGCCGAACTCGTCACCGCACTGCGGGCCACCTCTGCGAAGGTCGCGGTCGACACGTCCGACGAGCCGCTGCTTGCTCTCGCGGCAGCGTTCCCGGCATCGGCTCCGGACCTGATGAAACCCAATTCCGAGGAACTTGCCCAACTGACCGGCTACGATTCCGAGGAGCTGGAAAGCGCTGCGGCACAGGGTGACCCCACTGCCGCAATCGCCGCCAGCACCATTCTTCTCGGCCGAGGCGTCGGCGCGGTACTGGCAACCCTCGGTAGTGCCGGGGCCGTGTTGGTGACCGAGGACGGGTCCTGGTACGCCAGTCCGCCCCCGATCACCGCGGTCAGCACCGTCGGCGCAGGCGATTCGTCGCTCGCCGGCTACATCCTCGCCGATGCCGAGAACTGCTCCGAAGCAGACAAACTCCGCCGAGCCGTCGCCTACGGAACGGCAGCCACCGCACTACCAGGCACCACGCTTCCCCTGCCCGAGCAGACCCACCCGAATTCGGTGACGGTCCGTGCGCTCGACATCTCCACGCCCGTCAGCCCGTCCACGCTCTCCCCTTCGTCGAACCGTCTCTAGGAGTCTGCAATGTCCACCCCCACCGAAGATCAGCCGATCATCGCCGAGGATCTGATCCTCCTCGACGCCGATCTCGGCGAATCCAAAGCTGCCGTCATCGAACGCCTCGCAGGTGTTCTGGCGTCCGCGGGTCGCGCAACCGAGACCGATGCTCTGCGCGACGCGGCACTTGCTCGCGAAGCACAGTCGGCAACCGGCCTGCCCGGCGGCATCGCCATCCCCCACTGCCGCTCCGAAGCGGTCACCTCGGCCTCGCTCGGATTCGCACGCCTGAACCCGAAGGTCGATTTCGGTGCACCCGACGGCCCCGCAGACCTCGTGTTCCTCATCGCGGCACCCGCCGGTGCCGGTTCGGCACACATGAAGTTGCTCTCGAGCCTGGCGCGCGCACTGGTGAAGCCGGAGTTCGTCACCTCCCTACGCAACGCATCCTCGGCAGCCGAGATCGTCACGCTCGTCGACGGTGTCATCAACCCCGCGGCCAAGCCCGCCGCAGCGGCTCCGGTAGCAGCAGCTCCGGTGTCCACCGCGAAGCACAGCGCGGTCGAAACCCCGGCCGAGTCCACTGCCCCGAAGCACATCGTGGCAGTCACCGCGTGCCCCACCGGAATCGCGCACACCTACATGGCTGCCGACTCACTCGTCGCAGCAGGTGAACGCGCCGGCGTTACCGTTCACGTCGAGACCCAAGGCTCGAGCGGCAGCACGCCGCTGGATCCTTCGATCATCGCTGGTGCCGAAGCAGTCATCTTCGCCACCGACGTGGGCGTCAAGGGTCGGGAGCGTTTCGCAGGCAAGCCCGTGATCTCCTCGGGCGTCAAGCGCGCCATCAACGAGCCCGACGTCATGCTCACCGAAGCCCTTCGCGCAGCACTGAACCCGGACGCGGCTCGCGTCGGCGGCACCGCGGTCGCGGCCGGTTCGAACGAGTCGGCCGGAGAACTCGGCTGGGGCACCCGCATTCGGCAGATCCTGCTGACCGGCGTCAGCTACATGATCCCGTTCGTCGCCGCCGGCGGTCTGCTGATCGCTCTCGGCTTCCTACTCGGCGGATACGAGATCTCCGGCGTGGCCGAAGACATCGTCGTCAACAACTCGATCACCGCACTTCCCGACGGCGGATTGACGACGTATCTCGGTGCCGTGCTCTTCCAGATCGGCGCACTCTCGTTCAGCTTCCTGGTCCCCGCGCTGGCCGGCTACATCTCCTACGCGATTGCCGACAGACCAGGTCTGGCTCCAGGCTTCACCGCAGGTGCCGTCGCCGTGCTGGTGGGCGCAGGCTTCATCGGCGGTCTCGTCGGTGGTCTGATCGCCGGCTTCGTCGCACTGTGGATCAGCAAGTGGAAGATCCCCGCGGTGCTGCGCGGCCTCATGCCGGTCGTCATCATTCCGCTGTTCGCTACCCTCATCGTCGGCGCGATCATGTTCCTGCTGCTCGGCAAGCCACTGGCCGCGATCACCAGCGGACTGACCGATTGGCTGAACGGACTCAGCGGTTCCTCGGTCATCATCCTCGGCATCATTCTCGGCCTGATGATGTGCTTCGACCTCGGCGGACCGGTCAACAAGGCTGCATACGCATTCGCGACGGCAGGCCTGTCGGTCACCGACACCGCATCACTGCGCATCATGGCTGCTGTCATGGCCGCAGGAATGGTGCCGCCGCTCGCCATGGCACTGGCCTCGACCGTGCGCTCGCGTCTGTTCACCGAGGCCGAGCGTGAGAACGGCAAGGCTGCCTGGTTCCTCGGAGCCGCATTCATCTCCGAGGGCGCAATTCCGTTCGCTGCGGCCGACCCGTTCCGCGTCATCCCCTCGATGATGGCCGGCGGAGCAGTCACCGGTGCCATGATCATGGCCTTCAACGTCACCCTCAGCGCGCCGCACGGCGGAATCTTCGTGTTCTTCGCCATCGGAAACATCCTGTGGTTCATCGTGTCTCTGGCCGTCGGAACCATCGTCTCGGCGTTCCTGGTCGTCTCGGCCAAGCAGTTCGTCAAGGGCAAGAACGCCCCGACCGAAGCCGAACTCGATCCGGCACTCGCCACCGTCTGACACTCGCTACGATCGCAAGAACCCCACTACGAAGGAGCACCACATGCCCAGCACCACAGTCGCCGTCGGATCCTCGATCGGTCTGCACGCTCGTCCCGCAGCACTGATCGCCGACGCCGTCGCAGAAGCCGGCGTGGACGTCACCCTTGCAGTGGCCGACTCGGAGCCGGTGGATGCAGGTTCGGCCCTGATGATCATGACGCTCGGTGCCACCAAGGGCACCGAAGTCACCGTCACCAGCGACGACCAGGCAGCACTCGACAAGGTGGTCGCACTCGTCGAAGCAGACCTCGATGCATAGGTCGTTCCGCAGGCTCCACTCCTGCGACACCTAGGTCGTTCCGCAGGCTCCACTCCTGCGACACCTAGGTCGTTCCGCAGGCTCCACTCCTGCGACACCTGAGGTCCAGCTACCAGCGAGAACGCATCGATCGCCGGACGGTGAATCCCACCGCTCCGGCGATCAGCACCACACCGGCAGCGACGGCCGCTCGGAATTCCCATTCCGAGTCCGTCGCTGTCGGCGTCTGCGAGGACTGTTCTGCGATCGGGGTCGGCGAGACCGACTCGGCCACACCGGTTTCGGGTACTGACGTCTCGACAGACAGTGCGTTCGGAACTCGTGCAAAGGGCGGGAGAGTTCCGTCCTCGGGACCGAAGCCTGCCTCCGACGCGAGGAGCAGGCTTCCGTCGTCCAGGAATGCCAGGGCCTCACCCTGTGGTTGATCGGGCAACGCCACCACCGCACGCGGCGCGTCAGGATCGACCAACACCGACGCGATGTCACCGTCGGACGGATGAAACAGGTACGCATCGGTGTAGGTGCGCACCGCGGCGACGGTGCCATCGGCGCTCACTGCTCCCCCCGTCGCCAGAATCGATCCGACCACGAACGGCGGCCCGCCGACCGTGTCGGTTGCGGCGAACGCCAACTCGCCGACCTTGCGGAGCGGCGTCGGGCCCGGACTACTCAGTTCGGTGACGGATTCGTCGCCGGCCGGGACGTACACCCCGCTGACGCCCGAGAGTTCCTTGGTGACGATCACCGGTCTGCCGCCGGGCTCGATGAGTATCGTCTCGGCGTCGTGCGCGCCATCGGGGTAGATCAGTCGGTGCAGTTCACCCGCACCCGTCGTGGGGTCCATTCGCGTCAATGCCACTGTGTCGCGGCGCATCTGGTTGTCGCCGATGTCGGCCAACCACAGCGAGCCGTCGTACGAGGTCAGGTCCTCGACATCGTACGGGTCGACGGGTACGTCGATCCATCGCTCGACGGCGCAGTTCTCGTCGAGCACCGCGACCCGGTCGTCGGCACCGCTGTCTCCGATCGCGTACAGGACACCGTCGATCGACGTCAGCCCCGACAGTTCGGCGAGACCGGGATCGGCTGGTCGACAATACGTCTCGGTCCCGATCGGAGCCGCAAAGGCCGTACCCCCGAACGCAGTGGCCGTGACGACCACGGATGCGGCAGCGCTACGCGCCACCACCCGTGACCACATCGACGTCAGGCGCTGGGGACGACAGCCGTGAATTCGACGAGCGCGGCAGCGAGAGACTGCGGCACCCGAGCTTCCACGCGAGTGCCGTCCTCCTCGTGCGTGGACTGCACGATTCGACCGTCGGTGTGAATCCGCGCGACCAGATCACCGCGGGTGTACGGAACGAGGACGTCGACCAGCACGTCGGGCTCGGACAGGATGTCGCCGAGGTGATCGCGCAAGGCGTCGATGCCCTCGCCGGTCTTGGCCGAGACGAACCGTGCGCCGTCGAGGAGTCCCCGCAGCTGGGTCAGCTGAACCGGGTCGGCAGCGTCGATCTTGTTGACCACCAACAATTCCGGCGGCATCTTCGCATCCTGTTCGCGAACCACGTCGGTGATCACTTCACGGACGGCCTTGATCTGATCGAGCGGCAGCGGATCGGATCCGTCGACCACGTGCAGCAACAGGTCTGCGTCGGTGACTTCCTCGAGCGTGGAACGAAACGCCTCGACCAACTGAGTCGGAAGATGTCGGACGAAGCCGACGGTGTCGGTCAGCACGATCGCTCGGCCGTCCTCGAGAGTCGACTTGCGCGTCGTGGGATCGAGGGTGGCGAACAGTGCGTTCTGAACCAGCACACCCGATCCGGTCAGCGCGTTCAACAGGCTCGACTTACCCGCGTTGGTGTACCCCACGATCGCGATGGACGGCACCGTGCCGCTCAGGCGCTGTTCCCGTTTGGTGTCGCGGGCCTGCTTCATGCCCTTGATCTCGCGGCGCAGCTTGGCCATCCGCTCACGGATGCGTCGACGGTCGGTCTCGATCTTCGTTTCACCCGGTCCACGCAGACCCACACCGCCGTTGCTGCCTGCGCGTCCACCGGCCTGACGCGACATGGACTCACCCCAGCCGCGGAGCCGGGGCAACATGTATTCCATCTGGGCGAAAGCGACCTGTGCCTTGCCTTCTCGCGACGTCGCATGCTGCGCGAAGATGTCGAGGATCAGCGCGGTGCGGTCGATGACCTTGACCTTGACGACCTTCTCCAGCGCGTTGAGCTGGGCCGGGGTCAGTTCGCCGTCGCAGATCACCGTGTCGGCTCCGGTCGCGAGCACGATGTCGCGGACCTCTTTTGCCTTACCGGAGCCGATGTATGTCGCAGCATCGGGCTTGTCGCGACGTTGCATCAACGCTTCGAGTACCTCCGAGCCTGCCGTCTCGGCCAGCGCCGCAAGTTCGGTCATGCTGGACTCCGCCTGCGCGGCCGTACCGGTGGTCCATACGCCGACCAGTACGACTCGTTCGAGGCGCAGCTGTCGATACTCGACCTCGGTGACGTCGGTGAGCTCGGTGGACAGTCCGGCCACTCGTCGCAGCGCGGTGCGCTCTTCGAGTTGCATGTCACCCGAGGACGGGGAGTCCTCGTCGTTGAGCGGAGAGCGGGCCAGCCGCCTCGACCATGCGTCGGACTCCTCGCGGGTCCACGCAGATGGGGTATCGGATGAACCGTCGACACTCTCGTCGACCGGTTCGCCCGCAGGGGATGTTTCATGTGAGTTCGTCATACGCTCCCCATGATCCACGAAAACCCCAGCGTGTGCACGCGGGTTTCGATCCGAGCGCGGTCGAGCGTCAGGCCTGGGCCCTGAACCACCTGTCGTCGATCTCGCCGCGGGCGAGCAGGACCGAGGGCCCGCGGAGCGTGGCACCGACGTGATCGATGTGTACGCGAACCCGCCCACCGAGTACGCCGACGCTCACCTCGCCGGTCTCGAGGCCCTCGTAGGACAGCGCTGCCGCCGCCGCGGCCACTGTGCCGGTGCCACACGACCGCGTCTCGCCGACGCCACGCTCGAACACGCGCATCTCGACGCCGCCATCGTCGAGCCTGGTCAGGATCTCGACGTTCGCACCGTGTGGAAAGAACTCGGCGTCCAATGTCGGCGGTGCAGAGAGGTCGAGACCGGCGAGCGCCGAGCGAGTCAGCGCACCGTCGACGCAGGCCAGGTGAGGATTGCCGACGTCGATACCGATGCCCTCGTACGACCCGCCCGCGATGGCCACCGAGCTCGCGCCCATCAATGTGACGTCCCCCATCGCGACGGTGACATCGGCGTCGACGTCGTCGAACGAATGCACTGTCACCGCGCGCGCACCGGCCCGCGACCCCACCACGAACTGATCGCGATGTTCGAGGTCGTGCACGCGCAGGTAGTGCGCGAACACCCGAACGCCGTTGCCGCACATCTCGGCTATGGTGCCGTCGCCGTTGCGGTAGTCCATGAACCAGTCGTCGGGCTCGACTCCCGACGGAATTCGATCGAGCACGCCTGCATCTCGGAGCACACCGGCCCGGGCGACGCGCAGAATGCCGTCGGCACCGACACCCTGGCGTCGATCGCACAGTACTGCGACGGCCGACCTGGTGAGTTCGAGCTCGGCTGACGGATCCGGCAGCACGACGAAGTCGTTCTGAGTTCCATGGCCTTTGGCGAATTCCATGGCCGTGAGTCTACGGGGGTGCTGCTAGGACGGGTCGATCGCGGACAGAGCGTCCGAGGTCAACGTGGACGACGCACCGTCGAGCCAGTGCACCCGGTCGTCTCGGCGAAACCAGGAGCGCTGGCGACGCACATAGCGCCTGGTGCCGATGAACGTGCGCTCGCGGGCGTGCTCGATGCCGTACTCCCCCGCCAGCACGTCGAGCGCCTGGGCGTATCCGATCGCTCGTGACGCCGTGACTCCCTCACGTAGCCCGAGGGTGAGCAGCCCTTCCACCTCGTCGAGCAGTCCGGAGTCGAACATCAGCCGCGTGCGCCTGTCTATCCGCTCGTCCAGTTCGACGGTGTCGCGGTCGACTCCCAAGACGATCGCGCCCCAGCGTGGTGCACCGATCGTCGGGGCCGATGCCGCGAACGGCTGCCCGGTGAGCTCCACCACCTCGAGCGCGCGGACCATGCGTCGGCCGTCCGTGGGCAGGATCGACGCTGCTGCCGCGGGGTCGGCGGCCGCCAACGCGCGGTGAATCTCGTCGACCCCGTCTCGCTCGAGGACTGCTTCCCATTTGGCACGGACGCCGGCATCGGTCGCCGGGAACGCCCACTCGTCGAGCAACGACTGCACGTACATCATGGATCCGCCGACGATGATCGGTCGCAGCCCTCTGGATCGAATGTCCTCGACGTCGGCGACGGCAGCCGATTGATAGCGAGCGACGGTCGCAATATCGGTGACCTCGAGCACATCCAATTGGTGGTGCCGTATGCCGCGACGCTCTGCAAACGGAAGTTTCGCGGTACCGATGTCCATGCCCCGGTACTGCTGCATCGCGTCGATGTTGACGATCTCGCCGCCGAAATACTCGGCCAGATCGAGGGCCAGATCGGACTTGCCCGTGGCCGTGGGCCCGATCACCGCGACGGGGGTCGCGGCCGGGTCGAACGTCTCGGTTTCGTCAGTCACGAGACCACGTACCGACGTAGTACCCGACGCCGAAGGGGGCCGAGCGGTAGAGCTCGGTCGCGTCGGTCGTGCCGGATCCGGTCAGGGCTGCCAGAACCTGCCAGGCCGCTCGCCCACCGACGCCGACCGCAGCACACAGATCCGCATCGAGATTCGCCAGTGCACCGACATCGGCCGTCCCGAGGGCATCGTCGATGCGCTGCTGGACCTGCTCGGCCCGCTCGTCGAACGACCCGGGTGCCTTCGCAGTCAGTGTGTTCGCACCGTCCGCCAGCACCAGAACACCCCAGATCTCGGCCGACGCGTCGAACTCGCGCCGCAGCTCCGTTCCGACCCGCGCGCACCACTGGGGACTCGCGTCGGCGGAAATCGTCCGTACCTCGACCGCGGCGTCGGGAGCGGCAACCCCACGCAGCCACCCTGCGATCAGAACGGCCAGCGGCAGTTCGGGGTCCGGCGCAGCCGGCACCGTTCCAGCGGACAGGCTCACCAGCACGTCGACGCCGAAGCCGCGCAACGTACCGACTGTGCTCGCGTCGTACGTCTCCTCGGTGCGATCGACACCGATGGCCATCCACCGGTCGACCTGCGACGCCAGCTGAGTCACCGCGTCGACCGCAGCGGCACGAAGATCGGCCGTCTCGGCAGCACCGGAGCCCATCAGTTCGGGGACGAGCAACGGTGGAGAGGGCACCAGGGCCGCGGCACGAAACACGAACACCACGCTAGTCGGTGTCGCGACTTGGCCGGACGAGTCCACCTCGAGCCGTCTGAGCTGTTTCAATGGTCCGATCGGTCGTCACCTAGTTCAATGGTGTCCAGATCGCGAGTGAAGGCAGCCGTGACGCGCGGCAGAGACGAGGAACAATGACCGACCCGAACGCCGGTACCCCCACCACCACCGAGGCGGCTTCGTCCGAAGCGCCCACCGAGACAGCAGGCACGGCCACGCCGGCTACTGCCAAGCCGGGCGGCGGACCCAAGCCGGGCGGTGGCCCCAAACCAGGCGGTGGCCCCAAGCCGGGTGGCCCAGGACTCGCTTCTCCTCGTCCGGGTGGCTCGACCGGTGCCAAGCCACATCCGACGGCGTCGCATGTCCCCACTGCAATTCCGACCGTTGCCCCGGCAAGCGATCCCAGCAAGTTCGGTCGAGTCGACGACGACGGCACTGCGTGGGTGAAGACCGCCGACGGCGAGCGGCAGATCGGATCCTGGCAAGCAGGCGACGCGGCCGAGGGGCTCGCTCATTTCGGTCGACGCTACGACGACCTCGCCACCGAGGTAGGTCTGCTGGAAGCTCGCCTGACCTCGGGCACCGGCGATGCCAAGAAGACCAAGGCCGCCGCATCCGCTCTTCTGGAGACCCTGCCCACTGCAGCAGTGATCGGCGACCTCGACCTGCTCGCCCGACGACTCGACGCGGTCGTCGAACATTCCGACGCGGCGGCGGCCGTGGCCAAACACGAGAAGGAGCTCGAACGCGCCGAACACACTGCCCGCAAGGAGGCTCTCGCGGTCGAGGCCGAGCAGATCGGCAGCGAATCGACGCAGTGGAAGCAGGCCGGAGATCGGCTGCGCGAAATTCTGGACGAATGGAAGACGATCCGCGGGGTCGACCGCAAGATCGACGATGCTCTGTGGAAGCGGTACTCCAAGGCCAGGGAGAACTTCAATCGTCGTCGCGGCGCGCACTTCGCCGATCTCGATCGCGAGCGCGGTGCTGCCAAAGTCCGTAAGGAGGAGCTCGTCGAGCGGGCCAAGGCGTTGTCCTCGTCCACCGATTGGGGTCCGACGGCAGCCGCGTTCCGTGATCTTCTGGTGGAGTGGAAGGCGTCCGGGCGGGCTCCGCGCGACGCCGACGACGCCCTGTGGAAGAAGTTCAAGGCTGCACAGGACGTGTTCTTCGCTGCCCGCAACGCCGCGGCCTCCGAGCGGGACGCCGAGTTCGAGGCCAATGCCGAGGCCAAGGAAGCTCTGTTGGCCAGAACCCACATCGATCCGAGCAAGGATCTCGACGCCGCCCGCTCGGCATTGCGCGATCTGCAGGACAAGTGGGATGCCCTCGGCAAGGTTCCGCGCGAAAAGATGCAGGAACTCGAAGGCAGACTGCGGGCGATCGAGAAGTCCGTGCACGACGCGGTCGAGTCGCAGTGGCGTCGTTCGGATCCCGAGGCGGTAGCTCGTGCGGCTCAGTTCCGCGAGCGGGTGGCCCAGTTCGAGGATCAGGCAGCGAAGGCCACTGCAGCAGGCAAGACGAAGGACGCCGAGCGTGCGCTGGCCCAGGCACAGCAGTGGCGTGAGTGGGCCGACGCGGCCGAGAGCGCTGTCGACGAGTTGTGATCCGCCGGCTGCACCAACGGCTGGGGACGGTCGATCGGTCCTACGGGGCCGAGTGGCCGTCCCACAGTCGCAGCTTCTGCTCACCCGACGCGGCAGCGACGCGCCGCTGTTCCTGAGCGGCGAGTTGGGCGTTCGTCTTGTTCCAGACGGCCTTGAGCCAGTGGAACGTCAACACCATGACGGCGAGCCACGCGATGATCAGACCGATTCCCGGGCCGGCACCTTGCAGGTTGTCGGGTACGGTCTGCCGCGACCAGATCGAGAGCATTCCGAACACCGACGACACTGCGCATCCGGCAACAGCCGCCCAGGCCAGGGCCCACATGCGGGTGACCAGCGCGAGCACCGACATCACCACACCGAACGTCAGCACCAACACGACGAAGATGCGCGACGGCAGTGCAATCGACTCGGCGACCGCTGCGTCGCTGCCCGAGAGCACGTCGAATCCGCTGGCGGATCCGGTGTGCGGCAACGCGAAGGTGACCAGCAGAACCAGTACCAGTCCGGCCACGACCATGGCCCGTGCGCCCGGGTCCAGCTCGGTCATCACCGCTCGCTCGGTTCGTTCGAGTTCCTCGGCGGATCGAGACGGTACGACGCGGTCGGGTCCGTTTGCTTCGGTCATGCGGAGCATCCTGTCTGTGCCGGAAGTGGCGCCGGTGCGCCGATGGAGGGAAGTCCGAGGCCGACGCCGATCGGTGCCGTCTTGGGCATGACACCGCGTTCGTGGGCGTCTCCTGCTGCCGTGCGGCGGTGCGTGAGCACTCCGGCGTCGGCGATGAGGTGGTACGGAGCGGCGGCAGTCAGCGTGGTCGTGACGACGTCACCCGGACGGATATCGCTCGCGCGATCGGGGTCGACGGCGAAATGCACGAGTCGACCGTCTCTGGCTCGCCCACTCATGCGATGGGTCGCGGCGTTCTTGCGCCCTTCGCCAGTGGCGACGAGTAGTTCGACCTCGGTCCCGATCAAAGCCTGGTTGGCAGCGAGAACGATCTCTTCCTGCAATGCGATCAATCGCAGATACCGTTCTTGCACAACCTCTTTGGGTACCTGGTCGGGCATATCGGCGGCCGGTGTACCGGGTCGCTTCGAGTACTGGAAGGTGTAGGCATTGGCGAACTTCGCCCGTCGAACCACGTCGAGCGTCTGCTCGAAGTCCTCTTCGGTCTCGCCGGGGAAGCCGACGATGATGTCGGTGGTGATGGCCGCGTGCGGCATGGCCGCGCGCACCTTGTCGATGATGCCCATGAACTTCGTCTGCCGATAGGACCTGCGCATCGCCTTGAGAATTCGATCCGATCCGGACTGGAGCGGCATGTGCAAAGTGGGACAGATGTTCGGGGTGGACGCCATCGCCTCGATCACGTCGTCGGTGAACTCGGCCGGGTGCGGAGACGTGAAGCGCACACGCTCGAGTCCCTCGATCGAGCCGCAGGCGGTCAGCAGCGATGCGAATGCGCCGCGATCGCGAGGCATCTCCGGATCGGCGAACGAGGCACCGTATGCATTGACGTTCTGACCGAGCAGCGTCACCTCGAGCACGCCCTGGTCCACCAAAGCCTGTACCTCGGCCAGGATGTCGCCCGGTCGGCGGTCGATCTCCTTGCCGCGCAGCGCCGGCACGATACAGAACGTGCAGGTGTTGTTGCAGCCCACCGAGATCGACACCCAACCCGCGTACGTCGACTCTCGCTTCGCGGGCAGTGTGGACGGGAAGGCCTCGAGCGATTCGAGAATTTCGACCTGCGCTTGCTCGTTGTGCCGAGCGCGCTCGAGCAGGACCGGAAGCGACCCGATGTTGTGGGTGCCGAACACGACGTCGACCCACGGCGCCTTCTCCACGACGGTATTGCGATCCTTCTGCGCCAGGCAGCCGCCGACAGCAATCTGCATGTTGGGGTTTCGCGTCTTCGCGGGCCGCAACATACCGAGGTTTCCGTACAGCTTGTTGTCGGCGTTCTCCCGCACCGCGCAGGTGTTGAACACTACGAGGTCGGCATCGGTACCGGCGTCCGCCGGAACATAGCCGGCCTCCTCCAACAGACCCGACAGCCGCTCGGAATCATGGACGTTCATCTGGCAACCGTGCGTACGCACCTCGTAGCTGCGGGAAACCGAAGCCGACGGGTCGGTCACCGGCACGGGATCGGTACTCCCGCGATCGGCCACGTCCACGGTCGGAAAAACACTCGTCTGCACCCCTCCAGGGTACGTCCACCGCACCGACCGGCCCGCCGGGGTCGCGGGCCCCGCCGCGGACTGTGCAGGGCCGATGCGGGGCAACAGTAAAGTTTCCATTACATAATCGAAGATGGCGGGCGAAAACGCCGGTCGGCGAGGAAACTACGCATAGGGTTTCGACTTATGACGCACGCCACCGACGCGCCGGCATCGACACCCCCGCCGGGCGCACCCTCGATGATCTCGCTCAAATCCGTCGACAAACATTTCGGTGATCTGCACGTTCTGAAGGACATCAACCTGGAAGTGCCGGCCGGACAGGTCGTCATCGTCGTGGGTCCTTCCGGATCGGGCAAGTCGACCCTGTGCCGGACGATCAACCGGTTGGAGCCGATCGATTCCGGTGCCATCGAGGTCGATGGAGATCTACTCCCCGCTGAGGGCAAGGCCCTCGCTGCATTGCGAGCAGACGTGGGCATGGTGTTCCAGTCGTTCAACCTGTTCGCGCACAAGACGATTCTTCAGAATGTCATGCTCGCGCCGATGAAGGTGCGTAAGCAGAAGAAGGACGAGGCAGAGAAGAGCGCCCTGGCTCTGCTCGAGCGTGTGGGTATCGCCAACCAGGCCGACAAGTACCCCGCTCAGCTCTCCGGTGGTCAGCAGCAACGTGTCGCCATCGCTCGATCTCTCGCCATGAATCCCAAGGTGATGCTCTTCGACGAGCCCACCTCGGCCCTCGACCCCGAAATGGTCAACGAGGTCCTCGACGTCATGACCTCCCTCGCCAAGGAGGGCATGACGATGCTCGTCGTCACCCACGAGATGGGCTTTGCTCGCAAGGCCGGCGACCGCGTCATCTTCATGGCAGACGGTGCCGTCGTCGAGGACACCGATCCGGAGACGTTCTTCAAGTCCCCCAAGTCCGAACGCGCCAAGGACTTCCTCGGCAAAATTCTCGGTCACTGACCCGCTCCACTGCTCGCCCCGTGTACACGAACCGATACCTAAGGACATTCACTGTGAGACTCACCCGACCGCTTCGCCTCGGTGTCGCCATCGCCGCTCTGTCCATCGTCGCCACCGCATGCGGCGGCGGCGAGGAAGCCCGCACCATCTCGAGCAGCGCCGAGTCCGGCAACCTCATCGTCGGCATCAAGTTCGATCAGCCCGGCCTGGGTCTGCGCAACCCCGACGGCACGTTCAGCGGCTTCGACGTCGAGGTGGCCAAGTACGTCGCCGGCAAGCTCGGTGTCGACGAGGCCAACATCGAGTTCAAGGAGTCTCCCTCGGCCCAGCGCGAGACTCTGATCGAAAACGGTGAGGTCGACTACATCGTCGCCACCTACTCCATCACCGACACCCGCAAGGAGAAGGTCGGCTTCGCCGGACCGTACTTCGTGGCGGGTCAGTCGTTGCTCGTCCGCGAGGACAACACCGACATCACCGGTGCCGACTCGCTGAACGACGGAAAGCGGCTCTGCTCGGTCACCGGATCCACTCCGGCCCAGAACATCGCCGACGAGTACCCGGGCGTGCAGCTCCAGCCGTTCGACACCTACTCCGCATGTGTGGAGGCCCTGCGCAACGGCACCGTCGATGCCGTCACGACCGACGACATCATCCTGGCCGGCTACGCCGCTCAGTCCCCCGGACAGTTCAAGGTCGTCGGCGAGCCGTTCACCACGGAGAACTACGGCATCGGCCTGAACAAGGACGACACCGACGGACGCAACAAGATCAACGACGCCATCGAAGAGATGGTGTCGAGCGGTGCCTGGGAGCAGGCCTTCAACGACACCGTGGGCGCATCGGGCTACCCGCTGCCGACCCCGCCCACCGTCGACCGCTACTGATCGACCCTGTCGTCGTGTTCCGCGTGCGCGTGCACGTGGAACACGACGGTTCGATCTCGCCGAGCCGTGAGGATCAACAAGCACCGTGAACCTATTGAGCAAGTACGGCGATCAATTGATCGACGCATTCCTCTCGACCATCTACCTGACGTTGGCATCCCTCGTCGGCGCGTTGGTCATCGGAACGATCATTGCCGCGATGCGGGTGTCTCCCATCCCGATCGCACGTGGCATAGCCGCCACGTACGTCACCATCTTTCGTAACACCCCGTTGACCCTGATCATCCTGTTCACCTCGTTCGGCCTGTACCAGACCATGGGTGTCTCGCTCGCGTCGGAGTCGTCGTCGACCTTCCTCGACGACAACAACTTTCGTTTGGCAATCCTCGGTCTGAGTGTCTACACCGCGTCGTTCGTGGCCGAATCCCTCAGGTCCGGTATCAACACGGTCCCGGTCGGTCAGGCCGAAGCGGGCCGCTCACTCGGAATGACGTTCACGCAGAACATCTCCATAGTGGTTCTCCCACAGGCTTTCCGCGCCGTGGTCGGCCCACTCGGAAGCGTCGTGATCGCCCTGACGAAGAACACGACCATCGCATCGGTGATCGGCGTCGCCGAAGCGTCGTTCCTGATGAAGAACATGATCGAGAACGAAGCCGCGATCTTCGTCGTCGGCGGAATCTTCGCGCTCGGCTTCATGATCCTGACGCTCCCGACCGGGTTGCTGTTCGGCTACATCAGCAAGCGATTGGCGGTGTCCTGATGAGTGATGCAGTAGCAGTTCTCTACGACGTTCCGGGCCCCAAAGCGGTTCTGCGATATCGTATTCTGACCGTGGTCGTTGCGATCGTCTCTCTGGGCGTCGCATTTCTCATCTATCGAGCCCTCGACTCCAAGGGGCAGCTGACCGCGGCGAAGTGGGACCCGTTCCTCGAATCGACCACCTGGACAACGTATCTGCTGCCCGGAATCCAGGGAACACTCGTCGCAGCGGCGCTGTCGATCGTGTTCGCACTGATTCTCGGTGCCGCCCTCGGTATCGGCAGACTGTCCGATCACCGGGTGGTGCGTGGAATCAGCGGCGCGTTCGTCGAGGTGTTCCGCGCGGTGCCGGTGCTGATCCTGATGATCTTCCTCTACGCCGTCTACGCCGATTACGAGGTCTTCAAGGTCAAGTACTTGGCCTTGGCGGCAGTGGTCACCGGCCTGACGCTGTACAACGGTTCGGTCATCGCCGAGATCGTGCGTGCCGGTGTCAATTCGTTGCCCAAGGGTCAGAGGGAAGCAGCGTCGGCGCTCGGAATGCGCAAGAGCCAGGTCATGCTACTCGTCCTGCTCCCCCAAGCCGTCACCGCGATGCTGCCGGCGATCATTTCGCAGATGGTGGTGGCGCTGAAGGACTCGGCACTCGGTTACCTCATCGGGTACGTCGAGGTCGTTCGTTCCGGTCAGCAGGTGGGTGCGTTCTACAGCAACTACCTGCCGTCCTTGGTCATCGTCGCCGTCATCATGATCATCATCAACTCGGCGCTGACGAAGCTGGCTACGGTGGTCGAGCGAAGATTGCGTTCACGCAAACGCAAGGCCGGCACGACTGCAGTCGTTCCGGCTATGGACGGCGGTCAGGCGGCCTGACCCACACGTCGGCTGTAACTGGGAAGCCCTGAACGAGTAAGGCCCGCAACACCGATGGTGTTGCGGGCCTTACTGTTTCTCGACAGCACCGGCTCGGGGTGGACGATCACCTCGAGTCGGGGCCGTCGAAGTCTTCGGTGTCGGCACCTGCGCGGTCGAGTTCTTCTTTGACCACCGCAAATGCCATTCCTTGCGAGTATCCGCGGCGAGCGAGCATACCGACCAGCTTGCGGACGACCTTGTCTCGCTCCACACGGGCATCCGGACCACTCGAATCCGGCAGCTTCAGGGTGCGAAATCGCTTGCGTACCAATTCACCTGCGCGGTGGCGCTCATCGTCGGCATCGATCAGATCCAACGCGTGTGCGGCGAGTTCGCTACTGACGCCCTTGGTTCGGAGTTCCATGCTCAAGGCGCGTTTACCCTTGCCGGAGTACTTGTGCCGAGAGTGGACCCACTGCTGTGCGAACGATTCGTCATCGACAAGTTTCGCTTTTTCGAGCCGGTCGAGAACTGCATTCGCGATCTCTGCGGTGAATCCCTTCTTGGCAAGACTCGTTTCGAGTTCGTGCCTGCTGCGCGCTCGGTCGGTCAGCAACCGAAGGCAGACATCTTTCGCCTGCGCTTCGGTGCCCCCACCCTCGTCTCGCTGCTGCACCGCGGCAACGGGTTAGAAGTCCACCGGAGCGGCGGCAGGCTCCTCCGCGGTGACGTCCGCGCCGATCTGCAGCTTCTCCATGATCTTCTTCTCGATCTCGTCTCGCACGTCGGGGTTCTCGAGCATGAACTTGCGGGCGTTCTCCTTGCCCTGGCCGAGCTGATCGCCCTCGTAGGTGAACCACGAACCCGACTTACGAATGAAGCCGTGCTCGACGCCCATGTCGATCAACGAGCCCTCTCGGCTGATGCCCTTGCCGTAGATGATGTCGAACTCGGCCTGCTTGAACGGCGGCGCGACCTTGTTCTTGACGACCTTGACACGGGTGCGGTTACCGATGGCGTCGGTTCCGTCCTTCAGGGTCTCGATGCGGCGGATGTCGAGGCGAACCGAGGCGTAGAACTTCAAGGCCTTACCACCGGTGGTGGTTTCGGGAGAGCCGAACATGACGCCGATCTTCTCGCGCAGCTGGTTGATGAAGATGACGGTGGTACCGGAATTGCTCATCGCGCCGGTGATCTTGCGCAGCGCCTGGCTCATCAGGCGAGCCTGCAGGCCCACGTGACTGTCGCCCATCTCGCCTTCGATCTCGGCGCGGGGAACGAGTGCCGCCACCGAGTCGATCACGAGGATATCGAGTGCGCCCGAACGGATCAGCATGTCGGCGATTTCGAGGGCTTGCTCACCGGTATCGGGCTGCGAGACCAGCAGTGCATCGGTGTCGACACCGAGCTTCTTCGCGTAGTCCGGATCCAGTGCGTGCTCCGCGTCGATGAAGGCGGCAATGCCGCCCGCCCGCTGAGCGCTGGCCACCGCGTGCAAGGCAACGGTGGTCTTACCCGAGGACTCCGGGCCGTAGACCTCGATGACACGTCCACGCGGCAACCCTCCGATGCCGAGTGCCACATCGAGCGCGATCGATCCGGTGGGGATGACGGCAATCGGCTGGCGGACCTCGTCACCGAGGCGCATCACCGAACCCTTACCGAAGTTCTTGTCAATCTGCGCGAGTGCGAGATCGAGCGCTTTGTCGCGATCGTATGCAGCCATCGTGAGCTCCCTGTGTCGTGTCGTTCAGCTGTGTCGTGTCGATCAGCTTTGTCGTCGGTAACGCTAGAACGGGGTACCGACAAGAAGTTTCTCGAGACCGATCAGCAACCGTTGACACCCAGCATAGGGGAACACGTGTTCGAGTCAACTACCTCGGCTTTCGACACGCCGGGCAAACTCGATCCGACCTACGGAGCTACCAGCGCTCTTTCGGAACATCGAACTCGTAGCAGATCGAGCGCCACACTTCTCTCGGGTCGACGCCGTCCTCGATGGCCTGCGCCCCGGTTCGACCGATACCGGACAACACATGATCGGTCAGCAGGGAATTGCCTCGAACGGAGCCGAACTCCTCGGTGAGCAGTTCACGAAATTCGGTCAGACGCACATCTGCAACCCTAACGTCCCGTCTTCGGCGTACTGCGGGCGAGCACCTCGTGGCACACCGCCACCGGATCCTCGACGGATTGCGCGCCTGCGGCTGCCGCTGCTGCCGCCGCCGCGAATCGCGGATCGGCGAGCACGTCGGCCACCGCGTCGGCGATCGAGACCGCCGTCGGGGGTCGTACGATCACGGCGCTGCCTTGCCGCGCAGCCCGATTCGCCAACTCCCACTGATCCCCGCCGCCAGGCACCGTCACCACCGGTACCCCGTGGATCAGAGCCTTCGCCAGCATTCCGTGGCCACCCCCGCATACCACCACATCGGCGTGACGCAGAAGTTCGTCCTGCCGACCGAGGCCCGCATTCGCCCAGTTCGGCAATACGTCGGGAGCCCCGTCGAGAACCGACGCCACTACCCGAACCCCGTTGCCGTCCAATCCTTTCAGCGCCATCTCGAGCATTCCCTCGGCACCGGTGAACGCCGTCGACGGGGCGACCATCACCAACGGCGTTTCGCCGTCGGGCAACTCGAGCAGATCGTCGGTCGGCTCCCAGAGCAGTGGACCGACCACGTGCGCGTCCGCCGGCCAATCGGGACGCGCCACCTCCAACGCCGGAATGGTGGCAACGAGCCGAGCCGCCGGGCCAGGATCCCGAGCCGGCAGTCCGATGCTCGTCCTGGCCACGGACCGTTGAGTCCGTCCCTGTGCGATCGAGCGTGCCGTCAGTGCGCGCATCACGGTATCGCGCAGCCTGCCGCGAAGCCCGACGCCGGGGGCCAACCCACTTCCGATGGGAGGCAACCCTTTCGAGGGTGAATACAGTGGATGGGGAGAAAGCTCGACCCAGGTGATACCGAGACGCTCGGCGGCCATGCCGCCTCCTGCAGTCAGGATGTCGGACACGACGAGGTCGACGTTCTCCCGCTCGAGGTCGGGTAACAACTCGGTCGAGACGAACGCTGCACGTGAGTGAATGCGCTGTCCGGCATCGAGATCGTCGTCCTCCGGTCGCGGTGCCAGGCCGCCCAGCGGAAAGGCTCGCAGCCCGACGGCACGGGCGTCGGGCACCCACCGGCTGCCGGTGAACAGAACCGGTTCATCGCCGGACCGAAGAAACAACAGGCACAGAGCAATGGCCGGAAACGCATGCCCCGGGTCGGGTCCGGCCACCACTGCTACTCGCACGAACCCAGCGTGCCACACCCGGCCGGTGAAACACGACGCATGAACCGATCAGCAGAGGCGGGCGTTCATGCGCTCCGGGGCCGCAGGTAGGCGTCGACCGCATACGCCATCTGGCGCATCACCTCGGCACCGGGGAGGCGCTCGGACACCATCTCGGCCGACTGGACCGCCGACTGAACCATCAGCAGCAGCATCGTCGCCAGAGCCATCGGGTCACCCTCGCGAATCGACGAATCACGTTGTCCTGCAACGATCAACGACGACAATGCGTCGATGATCAACGACTGGCTGGTGCCGAGTCGATGAAGAATGTACGTAGCGAGCACATCGGAATCGGAACGTAGTATTTTGACGAAAAGCGGGTGAAGTCGGATCCGATCGGCAGCTTCGCCCACCGCAGTCACGATCTGATCTCGACCGGAAGCAGAGGCGTCGAAGGTAGGAATGACCGCGCTGATCTCACGAGTGAGCAAGCTCGACACAACCGCTCGCGTATCGGCCCATCTCCGGTAGACCGTGGGTCTGCTCACCTGGGCGCGGCGGGCGATCTCGGCCAAAGTCGTACGCTTGACTCCGTGTTCGAGGATGCACGATCTGGCCGCGTCGAGGACGGCATCTTCGACCGTCTTCTCCGGAGCATCCATGTCGGACTGCGCGGGCGCAGACCCGGACGAGGCAGGACTCGACATCGGCTGCTCGGTCACGCGCCACCCTTCGCATTCGGACGAAACGACTGTACTGCAGGCGAAAACAAACTCGTTCGTTACAGTACCTCACAGTTACAGTCAGATTCGGCCCGGGAAGTCACCGAGAGCGCGCCGCCGACAATCCACGCCCGAGGCAGTCGGGGAGCAATAGCGTCGGTCACCACCACGGCAATCGTCAACCCTGGCAAGCTTATCGAGGTGACCGACGAATCCGGAAGACCATGACCCGAACGGTGACGGTCCTGACCAATCCGACGGCCGGTGGTGGGCGCGCGGCGCACGCCGGACGACGCGCCGTGGCCCGTCTCCGCGAGCGCGAACTGCACGTCACTTCCATCGAGGGCCGTACCCCTGGAGACGCGTTGACGTTGCTGGAAAGGGCTGTCGGTAGCGGAACGGACGCGGTGGTCGCGGTCGGTGGCGACGGGTTGGTCAATCTCGTGATTCAGGTGCTCGCCGGCACAGACATCCCGATGGGCGTCGTACCTGCCGGAACAGGGAACGATCTGGCCCGCGTCCTGGGCGTGCCACGGGGCGATCCTGTCCGCGCGGCCGACATCATCGCCGACAACCGCACGCGCTCGATCGATCTGGGGAGGGTCGGTGACCGCTGGTTCGCGACCGTGCTGTCCAGTGGTTTCGATTCACTGGTCACCGAGAAAGCGAGCCAACTTCGTTGGTTCGGCGGCCGCCTGCGGTACAACGCGGCCATGGTTCTTCGGTTGGCACAGCTCGAAACTCTCTCGTACGTGGTGGAACTGGACGATGCAGAGCTTCGGGTAGATGCCACCTTGATCGCCGTCGGGAACGGCCGCAGCTACGGCGGGGGGATGTCGATCTGTCCTGCCGCACGGGTGGACGACGGCCTGCTCGACGTCACCGTCGTACGGGGTGTGAGCAGAACTCGTCTCCTCCGGATGTCGCCGACCCTCTATCGGGGCTCACACGTCGACCTCCCCGAGGTCGATACCTACACCTCGGCTCGTGTGGCCCTACGCTGCGACGGGATCGTCGCGTACGCGGACGGTGAACGTGTCGGTGAATTGCCTGTCGTCGCCCAGTGTGTGCCCGGGGCACTTCGGGTGTTCGTCGAACGAAATTCCGTGCCCGACGCCTGAGCGGCCCGCCGAGTCAGTACTTGAGCGAAGGGTGGTCGTTGTCGGACGAGATCGCTTTGTACAGCCTTACGAGTCCCAACACGATGGCACCGGCTACCACGAGCCAGAACACACCCTTGATGATCGTGCCGAGAAGCGCGAGCGCAATCCAGATCAGAACGATGAACCCGAGAACTTTCCAGAACATGTGATGCTCCTGCCGTGTCGCCGCGCACCGTGTCGTGTCGCGTACCTCGATCCTGGCATCGGAGCATCGCGAATACATCGGGGTGAACCCTGAATTGTCTCAGCGGTGGCGAGCCCGGATCCGGTCGATTTCGGTCAGCGCCTCCGCCCACCCCTGCAATCGATCGGTGGCCGACAGCAGCTCACGGCGGTGCGAATCCACCACTGTCGTCGATCCGAATCCGGCCGGCCCGGTCATGCGTCCTGCGGCCGCGACGAGCTGCTCGTACTGCTCGACACCGGTCTCGAGATCGGCTGCAGCCGAGGCGATTCCACCGAGCAGATGTTCACGAGTGACGGCACTGGCCGCGCCGGCACGTTCCAGAGCCGCGATGTCGACGGCAACGCCTTCGAGACCTCGGGCCGCGTCGGAGGCCACGCCGATCATCTCCTCCACGTCGTCGGTACCGATCGTCTCGGACCTCGCCAGGATCCCGAGGAGCTCGAACAAACCCTGCTCCGCTCCGGCCAGCCTGGCCATCGACTCGTACGCGGCCGATCCACGCTGAGGCAGGACCCGCTTGGTCGGAATCCCCACCGGTACCGGCTGCGATCGCAGTCGCCGCAACCGGGTGATCGCGAATGCAGCCGGAACGGCCATCAGGGCAGCACCTCCGCCACCGACGAACAGGGTCCACTCCGGGGCGGACAGTGCAGCCATTCCCGCGGTACCCACCGCCGTCGTGGTGGAGGCGGCACCGAACCTGATGCCGCGCCGTCTGGCCCGGCGGATCTTCTTGAAATGCTTCGCACGGGGGTCTTTTCGGCGTCCGGCAGCATCGAGTATCGACGTGCCGACACCACGGGCGGTCTCCGCGAGAGACCGCACCATCGCACCCGGGTCCGCCACGGCAGAGGTCACGGATTCTCGATCGAACGAAACGGCCGGCCGCTTACGCGGCCGGCCGAATTCGTGTTCTCTGGTACCCATGTCGAGGGCGTGTCAGGCGTTCGAGCTGTTGGTTCGGCCGGTCACGCCTGAGCCGGAGGCTCGGGGGTGGCGTCCGGGGACTTGGCGATAGAGGGCTTGGCAGCGGCATTGCCCGACGGCAGCGAATCGCCCGCCATCGATGCACGAATCTGTTCGAGACGGCTGTGACCCGCCATCTGCACCGAAGCCTGCTGAACCTCCATCATGCGGCCGGAGACCGTGTTCTGAGCCAGCTCTGCGGAGCCGAGAGCGTCGGCGTAACGACGTTCGATCTTGTCGCGAACAGCGTCGAGGCTCGGGGTGTTGCCGGGCGCGGACAGCGTGCTGTCCATCGACCGCAGGGATTCGCTGACCTTCTCCTGCATCTTCGCCTGCTCGAGCTGGCTGAGCAGCTTGGTACGCTCTGCGACCTTCGACTGCAGAGCCATGGCATTCTGCTCGACGGCCTTCTTGGCCTGGGTGGCCGCCTGCAAGGACTGATCGTGCAGAACTTTGAGGTCTTCGACGCTCTGCTCGGCAGTCACGAGCTGGGCTGCGAACGCCTCTGCTGCGTTGGTGTACTGCGTGGCCTTTTCGATATCACCCGCGGTGGCGGCCTGATCGGCCAGCGTCACTGCTTGCCGAGCATTGGCGTTGAGCTTCTCGACCTCGTCCAGCTGACGGCTGAGCTTCATCTCGAGCTGACGCTGATTACCGATGACGGACGCAGCCTGCTGGGACAGAGCCTGGTGCTGTCGCTGTGCGTCTTCGATCGCCTGCTGAATCTGAACTTTGGGGTCGGCCTTCTCGTCGATCTTGGAATTGAAGAGCGCCATCATGTATTTCCAGGCTTTGACGAAAGGATTAGCCATGGGGTGGTCCTGCCTCCATCTGTTGCGCCGCGGTGGCCGCGTGCGGGTCGGCTGCTCTCGCAGTGACCGAAATGAACCTGTCCGTGCTGAGAAAGTCGTGTGGGTCAGGAATGGAAACCGAGTACTTTTCCGATCTTAGGCGGCAGCGAGAGCTCTGGCAGCAGGTGCGGGAATCACGACGCGAGTATCGCCGTCGATACGAGTCGCGACAACCGCGTCCTCGGGCCGAGCGGCCGCGATCGATGCGTCGGACAGCGTGACGCTGACATCGCTCATCACGTCTGCGAGCGGCACGGCCAGAGCGTCGCAGATCGCAGCGAGGAGCTCGCTCGACGCCTCCTTGCGACCACGTTCCACCTCCGAGAGGTACCCGAGGCTCACGCGTGCGGTGTTCGAGACTTCACGCAGGGTTCGGCTCTGTGCGACGCGAGTACGCCGCAAACTGTCACCGAGTGCTTCACGCAATAGCAGCGCCATCTCGCTCCTCCTCGTTGGTGTTCGTGCCGACGGCCGAGCCGCCGAGACGGCAACGTTCATTTGTCGTTCGTCCGGAGCCGTCACGATGTTCAACGTCCCAGTCGGTCCGATTGGTTCCCGACCCTATATGCCAGTTCACTCGAACACGCGCCGAAGCAGCTACGACACGGCTGCCAAGACTGTATCCCGCCGACGAGTTCATGCGGAGGACACGCCTCGGCGCAGGCGGACGGCCTGCACCACGTAGTCCAGACCGGTGTACACGGTCAGCAGTACAGCCAGAGCCATCAGCGCCATCGCAACAGGATCGATCACGGTCGGAAGCGGGCACAGATACACCCCGATCGCGAACGTCTGCACCAGAGTCTTGATCTTCCCGCCACGTCCGGCAGGAATGACGCCGTGCCGTATGACGGCGAACCGCACCATCGTGATGCCGATCTCCCGAACCCCGATGATTACCGTCACCCACCACGACAGGTCCCCCAACATCGACAATCCGACAAGCGCGGCACCGATCAAGGCCTTGTCTGCGATGGGGTCGGCCATCTTCCCGAAATCCGTCACCAGACCGTATTTGCGAGCCAACTGGCCGTCGATCCGGTCGGTGATGGCGGCAGCGGCAAAGATCGCGGTTGCTATCAGCCGCCAGCCGGTGTCGTGGCCGTCGCCGACGAAGAGCGCGGCGAGAAATACCGGAACGAGTGCGATTCGGAGCACTGTCAAGACATTGGCGACGTTGAGCAACGGCACTTCGTCCGGTCCGCCGGGAGTGGCGTTACCGTGTGGCAGGTCCTTGCTGCGCGCGACATTCCCCGCGCCGGAGGCACCGCTGCCGGGAAGCCGTCCGCTCGACGGAACACCCTGACCGGGTGCTACCGGCCCGGTCATCGGCGCACTCGCGAGCCTCGGACGACGCATCCGGCCGAGTGGCCGCCTTCGCGCAGCATCGACCCGCCGAGACGGGGACACAGCTCACTGAACGACACACGAAAAGTTTATCGGTTGAAGTACTGACTACTGTTCACCCCATGACTTCTGGGCCGAATCGGGCGAGTCGCGACACCGCAGATCCCGAATCCGACGTGCACTCCGACCCCGTGGACCGCCGTCCCACACACGACGGCACCCTCGTCGTGCGTCGTGCCAAGACCTCGGACATTCCCGAAATCAAGCGCTTGATCGACATCTATGCCGGCCGCATTCTGCTGGAGAAGAACCTCGTCACGCTGTACGAGGCAGTGCAGGAGTTCTGGATCGCCGAGCGCGACGGCGAGATCATCGGGTGCGGCGCGCTGCACGTGCTCTGGGCCGACCTCGGCGAGGTGCGCACAGTGGCAGTCGATCCCGCTGCGAAGGGGCACGGTGCCGGGCACCTCATCGTCGCCAAACTCATCGAGGTCGCGCGCGATCTGGCGTTGCAGAAGGTGTTCGTCCTGACGTTCGAGGTGGACTTCTTCGCCCGGCACGGATTCGCCGAGATCGACGGAACCCCCGTCACAGCCGAGGTGTACGCCGAGATGTGTCGGTCGTACGACACCGGCGTGGCGGAATTCCTGGACCTGAGCTACGTCAAGCCGAACACCCTGGGCAACACCCGAATGCTGCTGTCCCTCTGACAGAATTCTGGACATCACCCCTCGAATGCGGAAGAGAGTTCCATGCCCCTGATCGCCGTCAGCTACACCTACTCCCCCACCACCACCGACGGTCGCGACACCCATCGCGCGTCCCACCGAGCATGGTTGGCCGAACTGCTGGAGAAGAAGACTCTGGTCTCGAGCGGTCCGTACGCCGACGGCAGCGGAGCGCTGCTACTGGTCGACGGCCCGGATGCTGCCACCGTCGAGACACTCTTCGCCCAGGATCCGTTCGCGGTGGAGAACCTCATCGAGTCGGCGACCTTCCACGAGTGGACGCCCGTCATGGGCACCTTCACGTCCTGATCGGCCAGCGCCCGCTGACCCCGTTCGCGTGAATGGACCGTTGCACACCGCCGAGACGGCTGCAGTGGTCCATTCACGCGAACGGGGAGCCTCAGAATTCGTCCGACGCAGGCTGCTCGTCCGGGTCGCCACCCTTGATCGACCACAGCAGACCGTCGAGCTCGTCCGGCTTGACCAGCACCTCACGCGCCTTGGACCCCTCACTCGGGCCCACCACTCCGCGGTTCTCCATCAGATCCATCAATCGCCCGGCCTTGGCGAATCCGACTCGTAGTTTGCGCTGCAGCATCGACGTCGAACCGAACTGACTCGTCACCACCAACTCGACTGCCTGCAACAGCACGTCGAGGTCATCGCCGATGTCCGGATCGACGTCCTTCTTGTCCGAGACCTTCGCTGCGGTGACGGTCTCGTTGTACTCGGGCTCGGCCTGGTTCTTGGCGAAGTCGACGACCACAGCGATTTCCTCGTCGGTGATGAACGCACCCTGCAGACGCGTCGGCTTACCTGCACCCATCGGCAGGAACAGTGCGTCTCCCATGCCGATCAGCTTCTCTGCGCCCGGCTGATCCAGGATGACCCGCGAGTCCGTCAGTGACGACGTGGCGAAGGCCAGTCGCGACGGCACGTTCGTCTTGATCAAGCCGGTGACCACGTCGACCGAAGGACGCTGCGTGGCGAGTACGAGGTGGATACCGGCGGCGCGCGCCTTCTGCGTGATCCGCACGATCGCCTCTTCGACGTCGCGCGGAGCGGTCATCATCAAGTCGGCCAGCTCGTCGACGATCGCGAGGATGTACGGGTACGGCCGATAGACGCGTTCACTGCCCAACGGTGCGGTTATCTCGCCGGAGCGCACCTTCTTGTTGAAGTCGTCGATGTGTCGGACCTTGTTGATCTGCATGTCCTGGTAACGCTGCTCCATCTCCTCGACGAGCCACGCCAGAGCCGCAGCTGCCTTCTTCGGCTGCGTGATGATCGGGGTGATGAGGTGCGGAATACCCTCGTACGGCGTCAGCTCGACCATCTTCGGGTCGATCAGGATCATCCGGACTTCGTCCGGTGTCGCTCGCGCGAGCAACGACACCAGCATCGAGTTCACGAAGCTGGACTTACCCGATCCGGTGGAACCGGCCACCAGCAAGTGCGGCATCTTGGCGAGGTTCGCGCTGACGAAGTCGCCCTCGATGTCCTTGCCGAGACCGATGACCAACGGATGATGATCCTTGCGCGTCGACGGTGCCGTCAGCACATCGGCGAGTCGCACCATCTCGCGGTCCGAGTTGGGTACCTCGATGCCGACTGCGGACTTGCCCGGAATTGGCGCGAGCAGACGCACGTTGTCGGTCGCGACTGCATAGGCGATGTTGCGAGCGAGCGCGGTGATCTTCTCGACCTTGACGCCGGGGCCGAGCTCCACCTCGTAGCGAGTGACCGTGGGGCCTCGGGTGAAACCGGTGACCGCGGCGTCGATCTTGAACTGCTCGAGCACCTCGGAGATGGCCTCGATCATCGCGTCGTTGGCCTGGCTGCGGGTCTTGGGCGGGTCGCCGTCTATGAGCAGCGACAACGACGGAAGCGTGTAGTCCCCATCGACGACGCGGTCGACGACGATCTTGTCGTCCTCGGCCGCCGGCTTCGGTTCGGCCGCCTTGACGATCGGCTTGGGCTTGGGCCGTTCGGGTGCGGCGGGCGCAGGTGCAGCGGCCGCAGGCGCGATGACCTCGGTGGCTGCTTCCGGGGCCGGGGTCTTTCGGGCACGTGGCGGTTTCGCGACCGGGATGTACTCCTCGGTCGGGTAGTTGTCGTACGGGTCGGCACCGCCGTGGACCGGGTAGCCGTCGGCGTCGAAGTTGGAGTCGTAGTCGCCGTAGCCCTCGTCTCCGAATTCGGAACCGAAGTCTGCCGGGTCGTAGTCCTCGTATTCGTCGCCGCGACTGTCGGTGCCGAACAGTGCACGCATCCGGTCCGGCACGTCGCGCACGGTGGTGCCGGTGAGAAGCAACACTCCGAACAGGCCGGCGAGCAGCAGCAGCGGCACCGCCAACCAGACGGTGAGACCGTCGGCGATCGGACCGCCTGCCACGTAACCGACGAAGCCCGCGCCCTCGGCCCGGCCCGGCGCGTCGGTCGGCGAGCCGGTGGCCATGTGCCACAGGCCGAGGATCGGGAGTCCGAGAAGAAGCGAGCCGAGGACGAGTCGTGGCCGTACCTCCGGACGCGGTTCGGAGCGCATCAGAACGACAGCGATCGCGACACCCAGCACGGGTATCACGTATCCGGCTTCACCGATGACGGCGCGGATGGCCACCTCGATCCACTCGCCGAGCGGTCCCCCGGCGCTGAACCAGACGCTCGCGGCAACCACGACGCTGACGGCGATCAGCCCGAGGGCGATTCCGTCCCGACGGTGGCCGTGCTCGATGTCGGCGGCCTTGCCGACCGTCCTGGTCGTGGCACCGACACCGCGCGCGGCCATCGACCAGGTGGACGAGATGCCGCGGCCGATGGCGTCGAGGGCACCGCGTGACTTCTTCTTGGCCGCAGGCCTGCGCGACGACGCACCCCTCGCCGGCGACTTGCGAGACGCGGCGTTCGCCCGAGTGGTGGCCGGATTGCGCGGCGCGGTGGGCTTCTTCGGCGTCGTGACGGTACGTGCGGTGCGGCCGCTCCCGGACTTCCGAGCCGTACCGGACGCGCGCGAAGAGCCGGATCCGCTGGATCCGGCCCTGGCCGTGGAGGTGCTGGTCTTTCCTGCCATGCACCCAGGTTAGTCGCAACAGCCCCGTCGAAACCATCCGCAACACCAGTAACAGCGGATGGGATGTACGTCAGAAACTGAGATCGAGCGCTTTCACGGCAGCGATGTCTCCCGCCGAACCCTCGTACTCGACCTCCACCTGGTCCCTACCGAATGCGTAGAGAAGCAGTTCGGACGGCTCCCCCACCACCGTCACACCGGCACCGGAGCCACCCTTGAACGTGCCTGTTCGACCGTCTGGGGTCCGGACGAGCACGGGAACGGGCGCGGAGCGGTGACCGGCCCGGCCGATCAATCGAACCTGCGACCACAGACGCGTCTCCACTGCCGCCGGTTGGACCCGTCGGGTCCATGCCCCGCTCGCCCGGCGCAGATCCTCGTGGTGGACGAACATCTCGCCGAGATTGATCAACGGATCCAGGAGAGCGAACGGCGACCACATCGGCGGACCGGTACGAACATCCTCGACCACGGCCGCGAACGGTCGACGTGCCACGGACCGCTGAACCCGTTCGGTGTAGCCGGCCAGCGGAGGCAGAAGGATGCCAGGCGAGGCGTCCAGGCGTCGCTCTCGAACGACGAGATGGGCGGCCAGATCGGCGGCGGTCCACTCACCGCACAGCGTCGGCGCGTCGGGACCCACGTCGAGAAGGGTCCGAACCAGTTGGGAACGTTCATCCTGGGCAAGGCTCACGCGCTCCAGGCTACGGCCAGACGGAACCAGCGGCATCCTGCCGCGAGATCCCATCTTTTGTCTGGGTAACCTCCCAACAGTGCCGGTATCGGAAATTCTCGTCATCCTGCTCGCCGGCCTCGGTGCCGGGGCCATCAACGCCGTCGTCGGTTCCGGAACGTTGATCACATTTCCGACTCTGGTCGCGTTCGGGTATCCCCCGGTGGTCGCCACGATGTCCAACGCAGTCGGATTGGTGGCGGGAAGCGTCTCGGGCACGTGGGGGTATCGCCGAGAACTGCGCGGGCAGTGGCATCGACTGCGGTGGCAATTGCCCGCATCCTTCGTCGGAGCGCTCGGTGGAGCATGGCTGCTGCTGCACCTACCGGAAAAAGTGTTCGCCTCAGTGGTGCCGGTACTGCTCATCGGTGCGTTGATTCTCGTTGTCGCACAACCGAGAATTCAAGCCTGGGCCAAACGGCGGTCGGAAGCTGCGGGCAAGGCTGCAAACCAGATCGGTCGCGGCCGAATGGCGTTGGTCACCATCGGCACTCTGCTGGTCGGCATCTACGGCGGCTATTTCACTGCCGCGCAAGGCATTCTGCTCATCGGCGTGATGGGGGCACTGCTACCCGAGACGATGCAGCGGATGAACGCGGCCAAGAATCTGCTGTCCCTGGTCGTCAATGTCGTTGCCGCAGTGACATACACGATTTTTCGATTCGACGACATCAGCTGGCAGGCTGCCGGACTGATCGCGGTCGGATCCCTGATCGGCGGTGCCGTCGGAGCACGCTACGGCCGCCGGCTCTCGCCGGCGGCCCTGCGCGGTGCCATCGTCGTTCTCGGTCTGATCGGGCTGTGGCGACTGCTCGTCTGACCGATCTACGTGGACTGCGGTTGCGGCTTGACCGCAATGATGGTCGGAACGATCATCGGCTTACGGCGATACTTGTCCGCTACCCAACGACCCACGACGCGCCGCACCGCCTGCGCGATGCGGTGGGTATCGGACACACCGTCCGACGCCAGACGCTGCAGCTCCGCCTCGACGAGCTGACCGGCCTCCTTGAGCGCGGCCGGATCGTCGGAGAAACCGCGACCGGACACCTCGGGTGCGGTCACCGCACGGCCCGTCGCCGAATCGACGGCAACGCTGATGGCGATGAAGCCACCCTCGCCCAGCACCAACCGATCGGACAGCGTCGAGTCACCGACGTCGCCGACCGACAGGCCGTCGACGTAGACATGCCCCACGGGCACCTGTCCGACGATCTCGGCGAGGCCATCGACCATGTCGACCACCACACCGTCCTCGGCCAGCACCACGCGATCCTCCGGAACGCCCGTCGCCTTGGCCAGCGCGGCGTTGGCACGCAGGTGACGCCACTCGCCGTGCACCGGCATGGCGTTGGTGGGCCGAACCGCGTTGTAGAGGTACAGCAGTTCGCCCGCCGATGCATGGCCCGAGACGTGGACCTTCGCGTTCTGTTGCGTCACGACGGTAGCCCCACGCTTGGCGAGGCCGTTGACCACAGCGAACACGGAGTTCTCGTTGCCAGGAATGAGCGAGGAGGCCAGCACCACGAGATCGTTCGCCTTGACGTTGATCTGGCGATGTTCGCCGCGAGCCATCCGGGACAGCGCAGACAGCGGCTCGCCTTGCGACCCGGTGGAAATGAGCACCAGCCGATCGTCGGGAAGGGTTGCAGCAGTGTCGACGTTGACCTCGAGGCCGTCGGGCACCCTCAGGTAACCCAGGTCCTGAGCGATCTGCATGTTGCGCACCATCGACCGGCCGACGAACGCCACTCGGCGGTTGTACCGCTCGGCCACGTCGATGACCTGCTGAATCCGGTGCACGTGACTGGCGAACGACGCGACGATGACGCGCTGCTTCGCCTTGCCGATGACGGTGTCGAGCACGCCGCCGATCTCGCGCTCGGGGGTGACGAATCCGGGAACCTCGGCATTGGTGGAGTCGACCAGAAACAGGTCGACGCCTTCGTCACCGAGCCGCGAGAAGCCGGCCAGGTCGGTCAGACGACCGTCGAGCGGCAGCTGATCGAGCTTGATGTCACCGGTGTGCAGCACCAGACCGGCGTCGGTCCTGATGGCGATGGCCAATGCGTCGGGAATCGAGTGATTCACCGCGAAGTACTCGCAGTCGAACGGGCCGTGCTGAGTGTGCTGCCCTTCGATGACCTCGACGAGGTTCGGTCGCAACCGATGCTCCCGGCACTTCGCCGCTACCAACGCGAGGGTGAACTTCGATCCGACGACGGGCAGGTCGGGACGCAGTCGGAGCAGGAACGGAACTGCTCCGATGTGGTCTTCGTGACCATGCGTCAGAACCACCGCCTCGACGTCGGCCATGCGGTTCTCGATGTGCCGGAAGTCGGGCAGGATCAGGTCGACACCCGGCTGCTGGTCCTCGGGAAAGAGGACGCCGCAGTCGATGATCAGCAACTTGCCCTGGTGCTCGAAGACGGTCATGTTGCGACCGATTTCGCCGATACCACCGAGTGCGACCACGCGCAGGCCCTTGAACGGTGCTTTCGGCGGGGTGCCGAGACGTTCGGTCGGATCGAACTCGCGGCGCTTGTCCGGTCGCTGAGTTCGCGCCGAGTTCTGCACCATCGGCTTGCCCTGACGGGCTCCTGCCGGTTGGCCCTGCTTCGGGGCCGGGCGCTCGGAGGGGGGTCCGGCATTGCGGGTTGCGCGTCCGCGCGATCTGTTCGGTCGTGTCATACAAGAACTCCTGCCGCCCGCAGCTCCGCTGCGAGCAATTCGATGTGGTCGATGCTCGGTGGCACCTGGGGAAGTCGTGGGTCGCCCACATCGAGTCCGATGAGGCGAAGGCCGGCCTTCGAGGCGCTGACGCCGCCGAGGCGTGCGACCGAACGAATGACCGGGATGAGGCTGACGTTGATGGCCTGTGCGCGTGCGATGTCGCCCATCATGAAGGCGGTGTGCAGCTCGCGCAGGCGAGCCGGGACGAGGTGGCCGATGACGCTGACGAAGCCGGTTGCACCGACCGAGAGCCAGGGCAGATTCAGTGGGTCGTCACCGGAATAGAACTGCAAGCCCGTCGAGGCGATCAGCTCGGCGCCGGCGTTCAGATCGCCCTTGGCGTCCTTGACCGCGAGGATACGAGGATGCTCGGCGAGCCGCCGCAGGGTCTCGGTCTCGATGGGGACGACCGAACGCGGCGGAATGTCGTAGAGCATCACGGGCAGATCGGAGGCATTGGCGACCGCGGTGAAGTGGGCGTACAAGCCGGCCTGCGGTGGCCGCGAGTAGTAGGGGGTGACGACAAGGAGGCCGTGCGCGCCTGCACGGGCGGCGTCGCGGGCCAGCTCCACACTGTGAGCGGTGTCGTTGCTGCCGGCCCCGGCGATGATCCGAGCTCGATGGCCCACCGCGGCGATCACCGCGCGCAGCAGCTCGAGCTTCTCGTTCTCGGTGGTGGTGGGCGATTCGCCCGTCGTTCCGGCCAGAACCAATCCGTCGTTGCCCTGCTCTACGAGGTGATGTGCCAGCCGAACGCCTGCATCGATATCCAACTTACCGTCTGCTGTGAACGGGGTCACCATGGCGGTGAGCACCGTACCGAACACAGGCGCAACGGAAGGAGCGGCGTCACCGTAGGTCATGGCAGCAGATTACCCGGTGCTTTGCCCACTCTCGCGCAGCGGGACTCCCCGCTGGCGACACGTGCACATACCCCGTCACCGCCGCGACCGAACCTCGCCGTCAGACCTCGGTCACGAACGGGCTGCGAGCCACTTCCGTACCGTCCGGCAACGTCGAGATCTCGAAGTCGCCGAAGACATCGGGAGCTACTTCCACGAGCTTACGCAGACATTCGACGGCCACGCGACGAATCTCGACGTCCGCGTGCTCCGATGCACGCATCGACACGAAATGTCGCCACGCACGGTAGTTCCCGCTCACCACCACTCGGGTCTCGGTCGCGTTCGGAAGCACCGACCGGGCCGCCTGCCGCGCCTGCTTGCCGCGCAAAGCGGCATTGGTGACCGATTCGAGCTTTCCTTCGAGTGCACCGAGCAGCTCGGTATACGCCGCGCGACTCGCCTCCGTCGCCGACGCGAACAACGCCTCGAGCTCGGGGTCGCCCTCCACCGCGGGCGGGAGAACGACATTGGCGTCGTGCTCCGGGACGAAACGCTGTGAGAGCTGGGAGTAGGAGAAGTGCCGATGACGGATCAATTCGTGCGTGCACGAGCGAGAGATACCGGTGATGTAGAAGCTCACGCTCGCGTGTTCGAGGACCGACAGGTGTCCGACATCGAGCAGATGACGCAGATACGACGCATTGGTGGCGGTCCGAGGATTGGGTTTGGACCAGCTCTGATAGCACGCACGCCCGGCGAACTCGACCAGTGCTTGTCCACCGTCCGCATCGGTTTCCCAGGGGATGTCCGGCGGCGGCACGAACTCGGTACGGGCAACCAGCTGCACTTTCAGCGCGACGGTTCGCGGCACGGCACTACCTACATTTTCTGATGACACCGCACAACCCTAATCGGGGACGCCGATGTTCGGCCGCAGATGACGCCACTATGACGCCATAGGACGCCATAGGACGCCACCAGCGAGGCTTGACTGACATCATGTGTGACGTCACACTGGCGTCATGGAACTGGACAGGTACACCGAGTCACTGCGAACCGACCTTCTCGCCGCCGCGGCTCTGGGAGACGAACACACCCGGCAGACGGCGGAAGCGCTGGGAAAAACAGCCGAAGCGTCGGCCAGATTGATGTTGCTCACCGCGCTGTCGGACTTCGCAGCAGAGGTATCGAACGATCTTGACGGCCATACGGTGACCGTTCGTCTCGACGGCACGCAGGCGCACGCCGATGTTCGACGCGACCGCCCGACGCCCGATCTGCACGACGGCGTACCGCACGACGCCGTCACCGAGGACTACCCGACGATGGACGACGTGTCCGGCGAGGTACGGCGGGTGACGCTGCGACTGGTCGAGCAGATCAAGGAACGCGCCGAGGACGCAGCCAACAACAGCGGCGTCTCGCTCAATTCGTGGTTGTCGCAGGCAGTTCAGGGCGCTCTGCGTGACCAGATGCGCAAGGATCGCGGCTGGAACAACTGAGCTCCGGGTTCGATCGAGAGCCGGGCCCTACTTCTTCTCGCGCCACTCCCGCTCGAACGGCAACCGCCATGCGTGTGGGGCGATGAGTTGATGAATCGCGTTCGGCCCCCACGATCCCGGTGAGTACAACCGGACCGGAGGCGGATCGGCGAGCAGCGGCTCGGACACCTGCCACAGGCGCTCGATGCCCTCGGCCGTGGTGAACAGGGTGTGATCGCCGTACATGGCGTCGAGAATGAGTCGCTCGTACGCCTCGAGAACGTCGCCGACTCGCTCGGTTTCCTGGATGGCGAACTGCATGCTGAGTTTGTCCAGGCGCATCCCCGGACCGGGCCGTTTGCCGTAGAACGACAGCGACACCTTGGACGCATCCGCGAGGTCGAAGGTCAGGTGGTCGGGGCCTTGCGCACCGACACCGGAGCCTGCCGGAAACATGCTCTTCGGAGGTTCGCGAAACGCGATCGAGATGATGCGCTGACCCTCGGCGAGGCGTTTTCCGCTGCGAAGATAGAAGGGCACACCCGCCCAGCGCCAGTTGTCGATCTCGCATTTGAGTGCGACGAAGGTGTCGGTATCGGAATCGGGAGCCACTCCCTCCTCCGACCGGTAGCCCGTGTACTGGCCTCGTACAACGCTTTTGGGGTCCAGTGGCACCATCGATCGGAAGACCTTGTTCTTCTCCTCGCTGATCGCGCGGGGCTCGAGCGCCGTCGGCGGTTCCATCGCCATGAACGCCAGCACCTGGAACAGGTGCGTGACGACCATGTCCTTGTACGCGCCGGTGGACTCGTAGAACCCTGCTCGACCGTCGAGGGCGAGCTTCTCCGGAATGTCGATCTGCACGTGATCGATGAAATTGCGGTTCCAGATCGGTTCGAACAACCCGTTGGCGAACCGGAACGCCAGAATGTTCTGAGCGGGTTCCTTACCGAGGAAGTGATCGATCCGAAAGATCTGATCCTCGTCGAACGTCTCGTGCACCCGAGCGTTCAACGCGATCGCGCTCTCGAGGTCGGTGCCGAACGGCTTCTCCATGATGATCCGGGATCGCTTCACCAGATCGGCCGACGCGAGCGTATCCACCACCGCCAGAGCAGCTCTGGGCGGAACGGAGAGGTAGTGCAACCGCTTGGCGCTTCCGCCCAGTTCGATCTCGGCCTCGGCAACTGCTTCCCCCAGAGCGGCAGGTCCCGCCTTCTGGGACACGTAGGTCAACCGCGAGGCGAAGTGCCGCCACTGCTCGTCGCCGACCTTACGGCTGGAGTACGCATTGATCGATTCGCGAGCGAGAGTACGGAATTCGTCGGTGGTCATCTCTTCGAGCGAGGTGCCGACGACTCGAATGTTCGGTGCCAGATCGGACAGGGCCAAGTGCATCATCCCGGACAGGAGTTTGCGTTTGGCCAGATCGCCGGTTGCCCCGAACAGCACGACGACCTGGGGCGGTAGTTCGGAGGCGGAATCTGTCCGGCGCGAAGTCACAGTGGGAATAGTGACACCGATTTCGTCGGCGTGCACTTCGGCAGAACAGGTGCACTTGTGCAGCATTCACCGCAACGCGGCCACGAGGTCACCTCGCTCTCCCACCACCACACGTTCCAGTTCGAGCCAGTCGGCCATCTCTCGGAGAACATCACGCAGCCGTGGAGCGATGTCGCGGGCGTCGCGGTCGCCCTCGACGTAGGCGGCGATGACGTGCAGTTCGGAGTGCGCTCGCACCGCCTTCAGGTCGACGCGGGCCACCAGGTGCCCGTCGAGCAGAAAAGGAAACACGTAGTAGCCGTGAATTCTCTTGTGCTGCGGGGTGTAGATCTCGATGCGGTAGCGAAAGCCGAACATTCTCTCCACTCGTGGCCGATAGAAGATCATCGGATCGAACGGGCAGAGCAGCGCGGCCGCCGTTGCGGTTCGCGGTGTTCTGGCCTCGCGATGGAGGAAGGCCGGTGCGTTCCACCCTCGAACCGACACCTGCTCCAGCACGCCGTCCTCAACCAGGTCGGCAATCGCGGTCTTGGCCTGCTTCTGCGAGAGCCGATAGTAGTCGCGTAGATCCGGTTCGGTACCGATTCCCAGTGCGCGAGAAGACTTCTCGATCAGCGCACGTACGGCGTCCGATTCGTCGACATTCCTGCGCAGAACGTCTTCGGGAAGCATCCGTTCGCTGAGTTCGTACTGCCGCACGAACCCTGCCCGGGCGGGCACGCTCACCACTCCGGCCGCGAAAAGCTGTTCGCAGACGACCTTGACATCGCTGCGGTCCCACCAGGGACCCTTGCGCCCGGGCACGTCCACGTCGAGATACTTCTCGATCTCACCGGCGCTGGCCGCGCCGTGCTCACCGATCACGGCCAGAACGTCATCGACCAGGGTCGGTTCTCGGTCGAGGATGCGGGCCGCTCCACCCCACCGCCCGTGTCGATACAGCTCCATCCGCCACCGCATGAGCGGCCAATCCTCGACCGGCAGCAACGCAGCCTCGTGAGCCCAGTACTCGACCATCCGCCGGGGTCGACGCGCCGTGTCGGTCCATGCGGCGTCGTCCACGATCGTTCGGTCGTAGACACCGACACGGCTGAACACCGGCGCGTAATGCGCTCGGACCACCACCGACACCGAGTCGATCTGCAGCAAACCGGTGGTGTCGATGGCGGCATGCACTGCGGCCTTGCTTGCCGGCCGAGTACGCGACCGCCTCGATGCCAACCCCTGGGCGGCCAAAGCGGTGCGACGAGCGGCAGCTGCACTCATCTCCTGCATCGGACCACCTTGTCACGGTCCACCGACAGGTCGAGTCAGGTGCTGAACAGGTTCGCTGCCTTGAGGATCAATTCGTACAGTCCGTAGGCGAACGGCACGGCAACCCACGCCCATGCGGCCACCATCGTGACCTGCTTCTGTCCGCCGCTCATGCCTTTGCTCCCGTGGTAGTCGCAGAATCCGCGTGATCGGGTTCGTGGAATTTCGACGCCACCGGCTTGATCGCTTCGTTCGCCAAGAACCCGACGACCAGCAACGCGATCATGACGTAGAAGGCAGGAAGGTAGCGGCCGGTGGTTCCCGGCTCTCCGGCGTCGGCGATGGCATTGACGATCAGCGGCCCCAACACACCGGCCACCGACCATGCGGTGAGCAGTCGTCCGTGGATCGCGCCCACCTGGTACGTGCCGAAAAGGTCCTTGAGATACGCCGGAACGGTCGCGAACCCCGCGCCGTAGAAGGACAGGATCAACAGCGCCGACACCATGAACAGGATCTTGTTCGTGTTGGTGAACAGGGCGATGTAGAGGTACAGCAGTGCGCCGACACCGAGGTACAGCCGGTAGATGTTCTTGCGCCCCACTACGTCGGATACCGACGACCAGACGAATCGTCCGATCATGTTGGTCAGCGAGAGGAAGGCGACGAACCCTGCAGCGGCAGCGGCGAGAGACTCGGGCGAGGTCGCATCGGGAAAGAAGTCCTGATAGATGCCCGAACCGCGCTCGAGAATGCCGATACCGGCAGTGACGTTGAAGCACAGGACGACCCACAGCAGCCAGAACTGCGGAGTCTTCACTGCGTTCGCGGCCGAGACGTTGTGCGTCGAGATCATCGACGACTTCGCGGGCGGGGTCCACCCTGCCGGTGTCCACCCCTCGGCAGGCACTCGAATGAGAACGACTCCCAGCGCCATGAACACCGCGTATCCGACGCCGAGCGTGAGGAACGTCTTCGCGATGGAACCGTCGGTGAAACCGCCGAAGTTCACCATCAACTGGCTGGTGAGCGGGGACGCGATGAGCGCACCACCGCCGAAGCCCATGATGGCGATACCGGTGGCCATTCCCGGCCGGTCCGGGAACCACTTCATCAGCGTCGAGACCGGTGAGATGTACCCGATGCCCAGGCCGATGCCGCCCACGAACCCGTAGCCGAAGATCACCAGCCAGAACTGCCCGAGTGACATGCCGAGTGCGGAAATCAGCAGTCCCGACACGAAGAAGACCAGCGAGACTGCCATCGCCCAGCGGGGACCGTTCTTCTCGACGCGGGTTCCGAAGATCGCGGCGGACAGACCGAGCATCACGATGGCGAGCTGAAACGGTATGGCGGTGACGGTTCCGCTGAGTCCGAGTGCGTCGGGCTGCGAGATGGCGTTCTTGAACACGCTCCACGCGTACGCAGAGCCGATCGCAAGATGGATCGAGAGGGCTGCCGGAGGTATCAACCAGCGGCTCCACTCGGGTGTGGCAACGATTCTGGAGCGGTCGAGAATGGGGAGGGTCATCGAAATCCCTTGGTATGGAGTGCGGTACATAATTCAACTATTCCCTGCAGTCAAACACGGGCACCGGTCTGCATGCTCACAACCAGAGATAGTTTCTTGACCGAACTCACTTTCCTGACCCGCGTATCCTCGAGACAGTGGACATCGAGCGGTGGCGCAGCAGATTGCCGGTGAGACGGGCCTCGGACGGCGAAGTGATCGGGTGGACAGTCGCGCACGAATCGAACACTCGAGACGAATACGACGAGGGCTATCTGGTCGATGCCGTCAATCCCGCCGGAATCACCGTTGCGCAGGGTGTCCCGATCGAGACCGCGATCGCCCACCTCGAGGATCGCGGTCTGGCATCGCTGTCGGCTCCACATTGGACGAAGGCACCCCTGCCATTGGAGTCCGAGACCGATCTGTCGACACCGCAGGACGATTGGCCGTGGCGGCGGGTATTGATGACACAACTCGACGACAACCGGGTGTGGATCAGGCCCGCGTACCCGAGTTGGCCGGAGCGGCTACTCGAGGTTCCGCTGCCGATCCCTGCCGACGACGTTCTGCGCACGGACTCCCCCGCCGAATCCGACTGAGTCAGTATGTCCGCAGAACCGCCCGCAGCGCACCGGCGAGCTGGGTCAGACCCGGCTCCTCGACGGGGAGGTGCCCGCACCCGTCCAGCATCACGATCTCGGTGTCGGACCGAATGCGCTCGAGAAATCGGATGCTGACGTCCGGCGGGGTCCACCGGTCCTCGGCCGGGTGGGTCAGCAGGACCGGCGGACCGTCGTAGTCCTCGGGTCGGATGTGCGAGTAGCCGAAGAAACTCGCAAGGAAGCCGATCGGAACACGAACCCCACCGCCTTTCGGGTCACCTGAGCAGAGCTCGGACAGCTCCGAGTCGAGGCTCATGTTCGCCATATCGGCCATCCACCTGACGGGAATTTTCACGCGGCCCGCGACGGCCGCGAGCAGACGAAGCAGTTGTGGTGCCGGCCCGCCGAGCGCGTCGAACCGTGCCGCCGCTCTACGGGCCCGAGGATCGGCCGGATCGAGCAGGCAGGTGGCAATCACCCTGTCCACCAATCCCGTTCGGTGCGCAACCTCGTACGCGAGCATGCCTCCCATACTGGCACCGAACAGGATCAGTGGGCGTTCGTCGATCGCATTCTCCGCGACGACCAGGTCACAGAGGAGGTCGATCCAATCTCGATAACGCACCGCCGGCGGGTCCGGCACGACCGTATCGCCGTACAAGGGCAGGTCGGGACACATCACCTCGAAACCCTCACGGGCGGCTATGGCGGCGTATGGCCACAGCAGACCGGAGTAACCCCCGGCACCGTGCAGGGCCATGACACGGACCTTGGATTCGGGCCGAGCAGCGCGCGCCACATGGACGCGCGTCTTCCCCCACATCCAATACGTCGACTCGGGGCGGTCCCCCGCTACCGACCGATACTGCTCGGGCAGAAATCGGACATACCGGTCGAAATCCATGCTGGGATCGTAACCGTCAGTCGGACAGACCGGCGGCGACTGTGCCGCCCAATTCGTAGCATCGTTCGCGCGCAGCCTTGCCGCCTGCTTCGAGGTGCACGGTTTCGAACACCTTCTCCAGTCCCCAACCCGACGCAATGGTTTCGATACCGCGCGCGGCACCAACGGTGTCGTTGTTGCCGTGAACCCATGCGCCGTAGGGCTTTCCGGCAACCGCGTCCAGGCACGGGTAGTACACGGTGTCGAAGAAGTGCTTGAGCGCCCCGCTCATGTAACCGAAGTTGGCCGGCGTTCCGAAGAGGAAACCGTCGGCATCGAGAACGTCCGGAACGGTCGCCCCGAGAGCGGGCACACTGCGCACGTGCACACCGCTGATCTCGGGGTCGTTCGCGCCGGCGAGAACCGACTCGAGCAACTCACGAGTGAGCGGGCTCGGGGTGTGATGAACGACCAGTAGCGTGCGCGTCACGCTGCGTCAGCTCTCTGCCCGTTCCAGTGCCACAGCACGTTTCATCGTCTCGCGAGCCCGCCCACGGTCGCCCGCGTAGTCGTAGGCGCGAGCCAATCGGTAGGAGTTGCGCCAGTTGTCCGGATCCTTCTCCCACTCGGTCTTGATCTGCTGGAAGAGTTCGTCGGCGGCATCACGCTCGATCCGTCCCGACGGCCTTCGCGGAAGATCCGAGACGTCGAGTTCGAGGCCTTCCTCGTGGATGCGAGAGGCCAGCCGCTGGTGGTCGAAGCCGGCTTTGAGGGTGGCCCACACGATCCACAACCCGAGTATCGGCAGCAGCAGGACCCCGATCCCCAGGGAGATACTTGCCACGCCACCGTTCTGGATCAACGTCACACCGCGCTGGCCGAGCAGAAAGAAGTAGAAGCCGAGGACCAGCACCATCACCGTGATGATGGCGAGGACCTTTGTCGTTTTGTTCACCGTCGATCAGCTCACAGATCCAGCAGTGGATCGAGGCCGACGGTCAACCCCGGTCGTCCGGCGATTTCGCGGACTCCGAGAAGAACTCCGGGCGCGAAGGACGTTCGGTCGAGCGAGTCGTGCCGAATGCTCAGCGTCTCCCCCTGTGTGCCCAGCAGAACCTCCTGATGCGCAACGAGTCCCGCGAGCCGGATCGAGTGCACACGCACTCCGTCCACGTCGGCACCACGTGCGCCGTCGAGTTCGGTCGTCGTCGCGTCGGGGCTGGGCGGAGTGCCTGCAGCCGCGCGTGCCTCGGCAATGAGCGCGGCGGTCCGATACGCCGTGCCGGACGGCGCGTCGGCCTTGTTGGGGTGGTGCAGTTCGATCACCTCGACAGAGTCGAAGAATCGAGCGGCCTGCTGCGCGAATCGCATCGACAGCACCGCGCCGATGGCGAAGTTCGGCGCGATCAGCACACCCGTCTGCGGCGATCCCGCCAGCCATTCGCGAACCTGCTCGAGGCGCCGCTCATCGAATCCGGTGGTGCCGACCACTGCATGGATGCCCTGCTCGATCAAGAACTGCAGGTTGTCCATCACCACGTCGGGATGGGTGAAATCGACGACCACCTGGGCATTCGCGTCGACGAAGTTCGCCAGCGGATCGCCCTGGTCGACGGTCGCTACGAGTTCGAGATCGTCGGCTGCCTCGACGGCCGCACAGATGGCCTGACCGACCTTGCCGCGTGACCCCAGTACCCCTACCCGAACAGGTGCCGTTGCACTCACGTCGTACCCACACTCGTTTCGTCGTCTTGTCGGTTCTACCGACCTCAGAGCCTACTTCTCCACCGTTCGCCGCGGCAGCTACGGTCGTCCGGTGACATCAAGCGTCCTGTTCGCCGACCGAGTCGATCTCGTCCGCGGCGGCCGATACCTGCTCAGCGACGCCACGATGCGGGTCGAGGAGGGCGAGCACTGGGTGTTGCTCGGTGCGAACGGCGCAGGCAAAAGCACACTGCTCAGCTTGCTGGGAGCCGTCGTCCATCCCACGCACGGCGCCGTGCACGTTCTCGGTCATCGCCTCGGGCGGGTGGACATGCGTGAACTGCGCACACACATCGGCCACGTCGACCCGCGGTTGAAGATCGAGGCTTCGCTGACGCTGTTCCAGGTGGTGCTGACCGGGCTGACCAACACTCCCGACCTGATCCCGAGGTGGTCGGCCACCGAGGAACAGATCGCACGTGCCCACCGGCTGATCGAATCCCTCGGTGTCGCCCATCGCACCGAGGCATCGTGGCACACGCTCTCCCAGGGCGAACGTGGCCGAGCGCTCATCGCGCGCGCCCTGCTCCCCGACCCCGCAGTGTTGCTGCTCGACGAGCCCGCCACCGGACTCGATCTCGCTGCCCGCGAACAGCTCCTCAGCGCGCTCGACGCGTTGCGGGCCGAGCACCCGACCCTGGCGAGCATTCTGGTGACGCATCACCTCGAAGAAATTCCGGTCTCGACCACCCACGCCCTGCTCATCCGCGACGGAAAGGTGTTGGCGCAGGGAACCATCGACGCGGTGCTGACCACCGAGAACATCAGCGTCTGCTTCGACCATCCGATCGAGATTTCGAAGCAACGCGGCCGTTGGGTCGCCACCGCCTCCCGCAGCTGATGCTCAGTCGAAGACGATGACCTGACGGATCGCGTTGCCGTCGGCCAATTCGTCCATACCACGGTTGATCTCGTCCAACGTGATGCGCGAGGAGATCAGCTTCTCGACGGGAAGCCGTCCCTCGCGCCACATCTGGGCGTAGGTCGGAATATCGCGGGCCGGCACGGCGGAACCCAGATAGCTGCCGATGATCGTGCGAGCTTCCGCCACCAGGCCCAAGGGGGAGATGGACGAGCGGGCGTCGGGTGCGGGCAGGCCGACGGTGATGGTCTTGCCGCCGGGAGCCGTTGCCGCGACCGCAGTCTCGAAGGCGCGGGCATTGCCTGCCGCCTCGATGACGATGTCGGCCTTGATGCCCTTCTCGACGAGCTCGGCCGGCAAGTAGACCTGTGTTGCACCCAGATCGGTTGCGGTGGAAAGCTTGTCGGGAACGCCGTCGACGCCGATGACCTCACCCGCACCGATCGATACCGCCGTCAGTACCGCCGCCATGCCGACTCCGCCGAGGCCCACCACCATCACCGACTGTCCTGGCTTCGGAGTTCCGGCGTTGAGGACCGCGCCGCCGCCGGTCAGTACCGCACAACCGAGGACGGCTGCGATATCGGCCGGGATGTCGTCCTCGACCGCCACCACCGACTTTCGGCTGACCACCGCGTGGGTGGCGAATCCGGAGACTCCGAGGTGATGCTTGACCTCCTCGCCGTCGCGGTGCAACTTGATGCCACCGCCGAGCAGCGTGCCGGCATTGTTCGACGCGCTGCCGGTGATGCAGGGCATCTGGCCGTCGGTGGCGCACCCGGCACATTCGCCGCAGCGCGGTAGGAACGTCATGACGACGCGGGTGCCGATCGCGATGTCGTCGACGCCCGCCCCGACTTCCTCGACCCGCCCGGCCGCCTCGTGGCCGAGCAACATCGGGACCGGACGCACTCGATTGCCGTCGACCACCGACAGATCCGAGTGACACAGGCCCGCAGCTTCGATTCGGACCAGCAGTTCACCCTCGCCAGGCGAGCCGAGCTCGAGGTCCGAGACGGTGATGGGATGCGAGTCCGCGAAGGGACGGGATCGGCCGATTTCTTCGAGTACTGCGCCGCGAATCTTCATCCCGCCAGACTATGCGGCTGCGCCGCATGTGCGTGGAACTTCGTAGTGGGCTACGAGTTTCCGTGCACGTGGGCCGCAGGCCCTCACAGCGGCAGACGCGGCCTGAGCAGGTGTGCAACCAGCGCCGTCCACCCCGTTTGGTGGGTGGCCCCGAGTCCCTCTCCGGTGTCCCCGTCGAAGTACTCGTTGAAACTGGGGTGCTCGCTCCACAGCGGGTCGGCACTGGATTCGATGCGATTGCCGTCGGCAGGCCGCTTGCCGTCCACCGGCCGGAACAGTCCGGCGAGACCGTTGTCGATCAGATCGGCCGCGTCGGTGAGGGTGCGGTGGTTGCCCGAACCGGTGGGGATCTCGATGGTGAACGAGTCGCCGTAGTACCGGCCGTATGCGCGGAGCTTGTCGGCGAGCAACACGTTCACCGGGAACCACACCGGGCCGCGCCAGTTCGAGTTCCCGCCGAACATTCCGGTGCGAGACTCCCCCGGTTCGTACTCGATGGACAGACTGCGACCGTCCACGTCGAAAGTGACCGGTTCGCGATAGGACGCCGAGAGCGATCGAATTCCGAACTGCGACAGGAACTCCTCGGAATCGAACATCCGAGAAAGGATGCGTTTGAGCCGCTCGGGCTGAACGAGTGTCAGCAGCATCCGGACCTCACCGTTCTCACGCCGCGCCAGCAGTGGACTGACCATCTCGGGTCGCCGACGCTGGATCCACCGGAGGCGGGCGGTGAGATCGGGGCATTCTTCCTCGACCCACGGCGGAATCTCGGTGGCACCGAGGATGGGCAGCAGACCCACCATGGACCGAACTCGCATCGGCACCGCGTCGCCCTCGGGCTGGACGAGGACGTCGTAGAAGAACCCGTCCTCTTCGTGCCACAACGAAATGTGCTGTGAACCGAACGAATTGACCGCTTTCGCAATCGAGAGGAAGTGCGAGAAGAATTTGGTCGCGACGTCGTCCCAGGCGCTGTCGTGTCGGGCGAGTTCGAGGGCAATCTTGAACATCTGCTGGCAGTAGAACGCCATCCAGCTCGTCGCGTCGGACTGCTCGAGCCGGAAGCCGGGTGGCAGCGGTGCGGATCGATTGAACAAACCGATGTTGTCCATTCCGAGGAATCCACCCTCGAATATGTTCGAGCCTTCGGAGTCCTTGCGGTTGACCCACCAGGCGAAGTTGAGCAGCAGCTTGGTGAACACCCGCACCAGGAATTCGCGATCACGGTATCCGTCGATGCGGTAGACGTGCCATGCAGCCCAGGCGTGCACGGGCGGGTTGACGTCGCCGAACTCCCATTCGTACGCCGGGAGTTGGCCGTTGGGGTGCATGGCCCACTCCCTGCACATCAACACCAACTGCTCCTTGGCGAAATCGGCGTCGACGTGGGCCAGCGGAATCGCGTGAAAGGCCAAGTCCCAGGCCGCAAACCACGGGTATTCCCATTCGTCGGGCATCGAGATCACATCGGCCAACGCCAGGTGACGCCAGTGCGCGTTGCGCCCACCCGGATCCTGTCTCGATTCCGGTGCCGGCGCGCCGACCTTGTCGCCCTCGATCCACTCGTCGACGTCGTACCGGTAGAGCTGCTTGGTCCACAGCAACCCCGCATAGGCACGCCGCGCCACATGCCGGTCGGTGTCGGTGAGGTCGGCACCGATCACCGCTCCGTAGAACTCGTCCGCCTCGACCCGACGATCGATGTTCACGGCGTCGAACCCGGCTCCGAAGGTCTGCTCGTCCGGCCGGTTGGGCGACAACCGCAGCTTCACCGATTCCGTTGCGCCGGGGGCGATGTCGTCGAACCGGTACCAGAACGCAGCCTTCGTTCCGGTCTGCTCGGGGTTGACCGCACCGAGCTCGTCGTCCACGACGCGACGGCCGATGCCGTCCTTGGGGTAGGCCGAGACGTTCTCCTGACCCCACAGTGCCTCTGCGTTGGTTTCGTTGTCGCAGAACAACACTGACGGCGTGCCCTCGGCACTGAGGTAGTAGCGACCGAGAAAACCGTGATCGACGGCGATGGCCTCGAGGCCACCCGCCAGCAGATCCGGCGGGGTCAGCTGGGCCAGAGTGCCGCCGCGGTCGTCGCGTCCCCAGGACCAGGTGTTGCGCAACCACAGGTGCGGCAGTAGATCGACCGATGCCGACTCGGGCCCGTGGTTGGTGATGGAAATGGTGATGCAGATGTCGTCGGGCGAGGCCTTCGCGTACGTGACCTGGACGTCGAAGAACCTGTTCTCTTCGAGGATGCCCGTGTCGGCCAACTCGTATTCGCGGTCGTCACGCCCGCGTCGGGCATTCTCTTCTCGCAGATGGGCGTAGGGATACTCCGCGTGCGGATAGCGGTAGAGCCATTGCATCCAGCTGTGGGTCGGTGTTCCGTCCACGGCCCAGAAATACTCCTTGACGTCCTCGCCGTGATTGCCCTCTTCGTTGGCAAGACCGAACAGACGTTCCTTGAGGATCGGATCCTTGCGGTTCCACAGTGCGAACGAGAAGTTGAGGAACCCGAAGCGGTCGCAGATGCCGCCGATCCCGTCCTCACCCCAGCGGTAGGCCCGCTTGTGCGCCTGATCGAACGGGAACGACGCCCAGGCGTTCCCGTCCTCGGAGTAGTCCTCGCGCACTGTGCCCCACTGCCGTCCCGCCAGATACGGACCCCACTGGCGCCACGGTCCGCTGACTCCGGGCGATTCGGCCAACCGATTGTGTTCGACGGTGGACGGGGTGGGAACGCTCACGGGATTGGTGGTCACGGCACACAGTCTGGTCGTTGGCGGTCATCGATGCACGCCGACATTGGCAGCGAGGTATCCGACGCGGCGCTGCACCGCGGCGATCTCCCGAATGCCGTCGGTGAGCAGACTCCGCTCCAGTGGTGACAGATCGGCCATGATGAGCACGTCACCCGGTCGGTGGCCTGCGGTGATCTGGTCGATCTGATGCGACAGTCGGAGCCGTTGCAGCAGGGCGAACACTTCGGTCAGAGTGGCGACATCGCGTTCGGAGAGCATGCCGTTGCCCGACGCCGCCGCGAGCCGCGCCGGGGTGGAGGCCGAGGCGATGCCGACCGACAGCCCACCCCACCGAGCGAGGTTGACGATCGGCGTCAGCGCATGGGCCTTGAGATCGAATGTGCCGCCGCGCCGAGCCAGCACGTCTCGCAGTGATCGGAGCCGGGCGCGGCCGGCGAGCGCATCACGCAGTTGCAAGCGCAATGCGTCGGGGTGATCGACCAGGAGTCGGCGGTAGGCCTCGGGCACGGTGTGCAGTTCCCTCGGGCCCCACACCACTCTGCCGTCGATCATCAACGAGGACATGATCAGCCCGGAGTCCTCTGCCGGATTGCCGCGTTCACCGAAGGGGTTGCTGAGCCAGTGAGCTGCGGCCCTCTCCCATTGCCCGGCCGAGCGTGCGAATCGAGGCGAACTCGCGACCGCACCGTTGGTGTCCGACGGAAGCCCGGCACTGTCGAGGCTCACGTGCACGCGGGCGGCCAAGTCCATCAGCGCCTCGTCACGGGTTCTCGGCACCGCGCTCGATTTTCCTCGCGTGCCGGGGTCCGCGGTGGTGTCGGACCAGGTCAATGCACTGTCGACGTCGGAGGACGGCATGGCCTCCCGACGCGCCACACTTCCGAGAGTGATCCAGGCGAACCGGTCGCGCGGCACTTCCGGCCGCGCAGACCATTCGATCTCGACGGCACGGCGGACGAGGCTGTCGACCACGACGGACAGGATCGCGCTGACCGCCATGGCGTCGGTTCCGCCCCGGAACAGATCCACCACCAAGCGCGGGACGAGTCTTCCTGCATCGGCGAGTTCGGCGGAGGTCGCTGCGGACGTCACTGCCCGGCGGACCACGAAGCTGCGCCGGGTGGACGCAGCATGCAGATCGGAATCCTCCACGACACCGAGAACCTCGCCCCGATCGGACAGCACCGGCATGTGCCGCAGCCCCAGTTCGAGCATGTCCATCAGGACCGTGCCTGCCAGCCGGTCCGCCGTGACCGTCTCGGCAGGCGACGTCATGACCTTCTCGACGGGAGTATCGACGCCGATCCCGGCGGCCACCACACGAACTCGCAGGTCTCGGTCGGTGAAGATGCCGTGGCGCGACCCTCGCAGCGGAATCAGGACGTACGAGCTGCCCTGCTCGGTCATGTGCCGGACGGCATCTCGAACCGTGGTACCGACGGAGGTGAATACTGCTGGTGCCGTGAGCAGTTCGCCGACGGTACGGCCGGCACTACGCTCGCCCGGCCCACTACGATTCGTGGTGGCCGAGGTCACGGCTTCGGCCAGGAACGCCAGCCCGGTGGGCGTTGTGAACAACGGTCGAATCAGCTCACCGGGCAACTGCAGAACGATGCTCGGTTCGATTGCGCGCGCACGGAATTCGACGGTTCCGCCGGACAGGAGTGCCGAGAATCCGAACACACCGCCCGGGGAGATGGTGTCGATCGGTATGTCGGTCTGCGCGGCGTCCTCCGGATGGACGATCGCCACCCGCCCGGTACGCACCATCCATACCGTGTCGGCGGTGGCCGGCACGGACGTCTGCGAAGGGCCGACAACCCATGCACCGGCGGCGTAGTCGAGTTCTACGGCCGCCTCGGCGATGTCGGCCACTACCGCAGGAGATGCGCCCTGGAACGGTGGATACCTGCCGAGAAAGTCGGCCAGCGCCGATCTATCCTCCACGGATCAGGTCGGCGCACTTCTCCGCCATCGTCATCACCGTGATGTTGGGATTGACGTACGGCAGCTTCGGCATCGCCGACGCATCGACCACGCGCAGACGCGAGATGCCCTTGACTCGTAGCTCGGGATCGAGCACGGCCATGGCGTCGTCCACCGATCCCATCCGGGCAGTGCCGGCCGGGTGATAGACCGTGTTGTGCGTCTTGTGCACGTAATCGAGCAGGTCGTCGTCGGTGACGGCGTCGGGCCCGGGGGCGAGTTCGCGTTCGATCCATCCCGCGAGTGGACCGTCTGCGGCAATAGCACGCGCCAGCTTCAGACCGGCAAGCATCACCGCGTCGTCGTGGCCGTCCGGGTCGGTGAAATAGCGAGGGTCCACCTTGGCCCGATCACGAAAGTCCCTGCTGCGCAATCGAACAGTCCCTCGCGAGCGCCCCTGGGTCACGTTGGGCGTCAGGCAGAAGCCGTTGTCGGTGGTCGGATAGCCCCAACGGAGGGTGTTCATGTCGAACGGCACACTGCCGTAATGCATCATGACGTCGGGATAGTTCAGTGACGAATCGGTCTGCGCGAACACGCCGATTTCCCACCATTGCGAGGAGGTGGTGACCATCGGCTTGCTCGCCTCCCAGAACACGAGTCCTTCGACGTGGTCGTCGAGGTTCTCGCCCACGCCGGGTGAATCGACCCGAACGGTGATCCCCATCTCCTGCAGCTGGGCTGCCGGTCCGATTCCGGAGAGCATCAACAACTTCGGCGTGTCGATGGCACCGGCGGTGACGATCACCTCGCGACGCGCCGAGACGGTGTCGTAGCCGGTCAGGTCGGGGCGTTGGTACCGCACACCCGTCGCGGTCAGTGACTCGTCGATCAGAATCTCGCTGATCCAGCAGTCGGTGCGCACCTCGAGGTTGGGCCGCGATCCGATGATCGGGTGCAGGTACGCATGGGAGGTCGACATACGCGAGCCGTCCTCACCCGCATTGATCTGAAACCAACCCGCACCGTTGAGTACAGGCGTTCCGCGGTTGAATGCGACTGTGGGAAGGCCTACTCCGGCGGCCGATTCGAGCACTGCCGCACCGCAGGGATCGTTCGGAGGCACGTCGCGTATCCGCACGGGCCCGTCGTGACCGCGGCCGGTGTCGTTGTTCTCCACGCGCGCGACGAACGGCAGGATGTCCGACGCACCCCAGCCGGTCGCGCCGGACGCGGCCCAATCGTCGAGAGTCTCGGCCGGCGGATGAAATGCGATGCAGGAGTTGTGCGAGGAGCAGCCACCGAGCACTTTCGCGCGCGCATGCCGCATGAAGCTGTTGCCGCGTTCCTGCGGTTCGACGGGGTAGTCCCAGTCGTACCCGGAATCGAGCAGATGCATCCACTCGACCAGTTCGAGAATTGCCTTGTCGCCGACGTCGGTGGGGCCTGCTTCGACGAGGCAGACACTGACTGAGGGGTCCTCGCTCAGCCTGGCAGCGAGGACACACCCCGCCGTCCCGCCACCTGCGACGACGTAATCGAACTGGGTGTCTGTCACTGCACGCTCCTTCTAATTGCCCGTGGAGGCATGGGATTTCAGAGTGCCGATGTGCTTGCGTCCCTTGACTGCGTACCACAGCAGGCCTACGCCCAGGATGCCGCCGATATAGACGAACGCACCGAACGTGTTGTACCAGGGAGTTCCGTACACGGCCTCGCGTGGCCAGGCGAGGTTGATCGCCATCCCTGCGCCCCACACCACTGCCGCGATGTTGATCGGCAGGCCCCACCTGCCCATCGTGAAGTACCCGCCGGGCTTCAGATCTGCCGGCGGCCATTCGCCCTTCACTCGTTTGACCAACAGCGGTCCGGTGACCATCAGATACGCGAGGTAGATCATGATGATCGCGATCGAGGTGAGGACCGTGAAGATCTGCGGCTGCCCGATGTTGACGACGAGGATGACGATGGCCAGCACGCCGATGGTCACCGCGGGCACGACCGGGGTCTGGGTCTTCGGATTCACCTTGGCCAGACTCTCGCCGAAGGGCAGCGCGTTGTCTCGGGCCATGGCGAACGTGAGCCGGATCGCCGCGGTGTGCACTGCCAGTGAGCAGACGAAGACCGCGATGACGATGCAGATCAGGAAGACGGTGCCCAACGGGCCCCACATCACCGATTCGACGATGGACTGCAGGCTGCCGTCGGGGCTGCCGAGGGAAGGATCGTTCAGGTCCGGCGCGGCCATTACGGCGAACACCAGGATGGCTCCGCCGATGACGAACGAGGCGAGGATGGCGCGAAAGATCGCTTTGGGGGCGGTGCGCCGAGGTTCCACCGTTTCCTCGCCGAGCGAGCTAGCGGTGTCGAATCCGTACATCACGTAACCCGACGCCAGGGACGCAACAAGGAAGGCACCGAGGTAGCCGCCGCTCTCGCCGGCTCCGTAGCCGTTGGTGGAGAAGAACACCTCGGGCCCCCGAGTGATGTTGGCCGCGAGCAGGATCGCGATGAGAACGGCAGCGATGAGTTCGATGAACACACCCGCACTGTTGATCATCGCCATCAGTCGAACGCCGAGGGCGTTGATCGTGGTGGTGATGGCGATCAGAATCGCACCCAGCAGCACTGCGTTGGCCGCGAAATCTCGGGCACCGCTGCCGTCACCGATGATCTGAAATCCGCTCCAGATGCGTGGCAAATTGAGCTGCAGCGCGAGGGCGACAGCGGCCAGGGTCACGATCGATGCCGTGAGCATCAGCCAACCCGCCGACCACCCGACGATTCTGCGGCCCAACAGCTTCGCCCAGTTGTACACCGACCCTGCCACCGGATACTTCGCGGCCAACTCCATGAAGCACAGTGCCACGCAGAGTTGGCCGACGAAGACTGCAGGCCACGACCACAGGTACGCCGGCCCGGCGGTGCCGAAACCGAAGTAGAACAGCTGGAACGTGCCGGTGAGAATGGAGATGTAGCTGACGCCCGCGGCGAAGCTGGCGAATTTGCCGAGACTTCGATCGAGTGACTCCTTGTAGCCGAAGTCGTCCATTCCGCTCGAATTGTCGTTCAGTAGTGCCATGGTCGACGGCCTTTCCGATCTCGTACTATCGGGTACCGAACCACCCCGCCGCGGTCGGTGAGGTGTTGTGCCAAATGTGTTTCGCTTCTTGATATTCGGACATACCGGACGGACCGAGTTCGCGACCGTTGCCTGACTGCTTGAAACCGCCCCATTCCGCGGCCGCCGTGTAGACACCGAAGTCGTTGAGCCACACCGTGCCATGGCGGAGCCCACGCACCATTCTTTCGCCTCGCGCGGCGTCGGACGTCCGAACTCCCGCGGCGAGACCGTAATTCGTATCGTTACCCAGAAGGAGTGCTTCGGCCTCGGTGTCGAAACGCTCCACAGTGAGTATGGGCCCGAACGTCTCCTCCTGCACGATATTCATGGACCGATTGCAGTGGTCGAAAATCGTCGGCAGAAAATAGCTACCCTTGTCCAGAGCCGGATCGTCCGGCCGCGTTCCGCCGACAACCAATGTCGCCCCCTCGTCGATGCCGCCCGCAACGAAACCCTCGATCTTCTCGCGCTGGGCCTGCGACACCAGCGGTCCGGTCTCGCTCGCCGGGTCCATGCCCGGCCCGATGACGATGGTCTTCGCGCGCTCGGCGACGGCGGCGACGAAACGGTCGGCCACGGACTCCTCGATGATCAACCGCGTGCCCGCCGAGCACACCTGACCCGAGTGCAGAAACACTCCGGTCAGCACGTTGTCGACCGAGTCGGCGAACGACTGCTCGTCTGCCACCGCATCGGCGAACACGATGTGTGGATTCTTGCCGCCGAGTTCGACGGCCACCTTGGTGACGTTCTCGGCGGCCGCGGCCAGGATGTGTCTGCCTGTCGCCAGTCCGCCGGTGAAGGAGATGAAATCGACGTCGCGGTTCCTGGTGAGCGCATCTCCGAGGACCGCGCCGCTGCCCTGCAGCAGATTGACCACACCCGCGGGAACCCCGGCTTCTTCCACGAGCTTGGTGAACGCGATGGTGCTGAGCGGAGTCACCTCGCTCGGTTTGAGCACCATCGTGCACCCGGCGGCCAAGGCAGGGGCGATCTTCCAGGAGATCTGCAGCAGTGGGTAGTTCCACGGCGCGATCATGACGCACACGCCGATCGGCTCGTGCACCACTCGGCTGAGGATTTCGGGGCGGTCGACATCGATCATCCGATCCGACTGCACCACTGCGAGATCGGCGTAGAAGCGGAAGACCGATGTGACGTCGTCGATGTCGATCTCGCTCTCGCCGAACGTCTTTCCGGTATCGAGAGTCTCGATGTGAGCCAACTTCGCCTTGTCCCGTTGGAGCAGATCGGCAATGCGGTTGAGCAGATCGCTGCGCTCGCCCACCGTCACCGAACGCCACGGCCCGTCGTCGAACGCCGCCCGCGCGGCTGCCACCGCGCGGAGAGCGTCGTCCGGTGTGGCCTCGTCCACGACGGCAACCGTGCTGCCGTCGGCGGGGTTCACGATGTCGCGGGTTCCGCCGTCACCGGACCTCTCCCATCGGCCGTCGACGAACAACGACGGCTGTAGCGAGGTCGGGTCGAATCCTGCATCGGAGTCGGTCACCGAAACACCTTCTTCCGTATGGGGGGCGGGTCGTGTGTCTACGCTATGCCCTCAGCGGCCGACGACTCCATCGATCTGTTCGCGAATGATGTCCGCGTGTCCGTTGTGCCGCGCGTACTCGCCGATCATGTGCACGTACACCATCCGAAGCGACATCGGCCCACCCCGAAAATCGACCAGCTCCTCGAACGAGTGTCGGGCCGCGACGTCGTCCGACGCGGCGCACTCGGCGGCGAATCGCGCGAAGTCGGACTCGGCACTGGTTGCAGCCGCGCCGAGAAAGTCGGAGTCCTTGCCCAAGGACGCGTCGTACATCGGGTCGAACGACATCGACGCCAATCGCTCTCGAAACCAGATGCGTTCGACCTTGGCGAGGTGGCGAACCAATCCGAGCAGCGAAAGCGTCGAGTTCGAAAACGGTCGTCGCGCCAGCTGTTCGGCATCGGCACCGGCACAGATGTTCAGCAGCGTCGCTCGATGCCAGCGCAGCATTCCTTCGAGAATCGGTCTGTCGTCACCGACGAGCGGACCGTCCACCGGTTCGGGTGCGGGCGCGGTCCATGTCTTCCGCTGTTCGGTCATGCACCGATTGTCGAACATGCGAGGGCACGCTGCAGCGCAGCGCATTACGGTGGAGTCCATGACTATCGAAGATGTGGGCGGCAGACGGACGGTGACGGCGGACGAGCTTCTTCTGTTGGTGGGTGATCATCTGCTCATCGAGGAAGGTGTCGCGACCGGGTTCATCGAAAGCGCGGGTCAGGTTGCCGAGAGCGTCGCGGTGACGGTCACCGACGGCGTCGACGGAACCACGACGACCGAGCGAGTCTTTCTTCCCGACGCCGAGGTGACCATCGAACCGGCCGACCGCGGACGCGCCCCCGTCACTCTGTGACTCTCTGCCGGGCGGACGAGTGCCTGCTCAGAAGTACATTCGTGTAACTCGCACAACTCTGCTCACACCAGTCACACTGGCCCCGAATTGAGCTAGGGTGGCGGAAACCCGTCATCGCTCGAAGAGGACGTCAGTAGTGCGACAAGGCCGAGTACGACCGACCGTTCGCGTTGCCGTGGTGTCCTGCGCCGCCGCGCTCGCCGTCGGTTTCGGCTCGACCACGGCGGTCGCCGAGCCCGACGCATCGGCCCCGACAACCGTCGCTGACGCAGCCCGTTCGGCCGACGCGCAGCAGTACAACGATGCGCAGAATGCCCTGGTCAAGGGTCGCTACGACGCCGGGTTCGCGGCACTGGACGCGGTTGCCGCGACCGCACCGAACGATGCCAATGTGGCAGCGCTGCAAACGTTCTACGCCAACGCAACCGATGACGCCGCCACGCGGGCGCAACACTCGGCCCGCCTGCGCTCCCTGTCTCCCGCGCTCGCCGATGCGGTGGAGCGGGCCATTGCCGTCATCGACGACGCCGCGACCCGGACGATCGACTTCGCACCGTCCACCGAAGGACCGCGTACCGCGATCGTGGTACTCGGTCTCGGCCTGAACAGCGACGGCAGTATGGCCCCGGAGTTGGTCGAGCGGCTCCGCTCCGCCGTCGCGGTGGCAGAGCGTTCGCCCGAGTCACCCATCATCGTCACCGGCGGGAATCCGCAGAGTGGCATCACCGAGGCCGAAGCGATGCAGAAGTGGCTGATCGACAACGAGATCGCGAACGAGCGCATTCATACCGAGGCCACCGCGAATTCGACGGTGCAGAACGCACAGCGCGCCACCTCGCTGGCCTCAGAGATCGGTGCTGAGAATCTTCTGCTCGCAACAACTCCCAGCCATCTTCGGCGAGCGATCTCCGATTTCGAGATTGCTGGCGCCGACGTGATCGGTGCTGCGACATCCACTCCCGACGATGTCCCGGATCTGCCTGCCCTCGCTCCGACGGCACGGTTGGGCATGACCGTCGACGCCACCAAGATCCTCGGGATACCGCGCACCTACTGACGCGTCCACCCTCGTAACACCGACTCCGTCCCGGCTTCGAACGTTTCACGACGAGTCTCGTCGTCGAGGTTCGTCGGCATCGCCAACTCCAACGACACGAGGCCGTGCACGATAGCCCAGAACGAATGGCTGATCACGTCGACCGATGCGCCGCTCATGGTGCCGGACTCGACGGCGCGCGCTACCGCGGCCCGAAGCGGGTCCATCGCTGCGGCGGCGAGTTGTGCCTCTTCGGATACATCGACCGAACCGAGTACGCCGCCGAACATCACCGCGTACAGGTGCGGGTTGTGCATAGCCCAGTGCCGGTAGGCAACGCCGAGTTCGCGCAGATCGACCTCGGGGTCGCTGGTGACCGGCACCTGCCGCTGGGCATCACCGAAACTCGAGAACGACGCAGCGAACAGAGCGACCAGCAACTCGGCGCGACCACCGAACAGCGAATAGATGGCCGTGGTCGAGGTGCCCTGCGCGGCAGCCAGCTTACGGAGGGACAGCGAGTCGACGCCGTGTTGAGCAACGCTTTCCGCCGCGGCCTCGAGTAGCCGGGTGCGCAGTTCGGCATCGTGAATTCTGGGTCTCGCCACTTGCGAAACTTACCATAACAGTGTTTTATAACAGTGTCATACCAATCGCTCGACACCCGAACAGACGGGAACACGTCATGCAACCCATCATCGACGGCCGCCGCACGGTCGACGCCGACCGCGACACCGTCACGGTCTTCCTCATCGGAATGCGCATCAACAATCCCCTTGCCGTTCGCTCCTGGCTTCCCGCGGTGCGCGCGATGCCGCGGATGCTCAGCCATCTCGAGCAGGATCCCGCCTCCGGACTGCTCGGCTACCACTCGTGGGTGGGCCGCACCACCATGCTGGTCAGCTATTGGCGCAACGCGGAAGACCTGACGCGATTCGCCTCCGATCCCGACGCACCTCATGCGCCCGCCTGGCGCGCCTTCAACCGATCGGTCGCTGCAACCGGCCATGTCGGGGTATGGCACGAAACCTATACGGCGACAGCACAGAACAGTGAAGCGATCTACGTCAACATGCCGTCGTTCGGCCTCTCCGGAGCCATCGGTGGGATCCCGATCGGCACGGGCTCGCACACGTGGAAGCAGCGAATGAAGTCCGCGAAGTAGGCCCGTACGAGCTAGAGGAAGTCACCAGCTCTCGTGGCGATATCGAGAACGGGCTGAGGAAAGACTCCCAGTGCCACGGTGACGACCACCGAGACCCCGATCGCGCATGACACCGACGCGGTAGGACGCACCATTGTGACGGTCCGGTCCGTGGGATCGGTGAAGAACATCAGCACTATCACTCTCACGTAGAAGAACGCCGCGATCGCGCTGCACACCACACCGACCACGACCAGTGCTGCTCCCCCGGCACCCGAGGCCGCGCTGAACACCGCGAACTTACCGATGAAGCCGCTGGTGAGCGGGATACCGGCGAACGAGAGCAAGAACAATCCGAATACTGCAGCAACGAGCGGTGAGCGTCGACCGACACCGGCCCACCTCTCCAGGTCGCCCACCTCACCACGTTCGTCTCGGGCCAGACCGATGACGGCGAATCCACCCAACGTGCTGAAGGCGTAAGCAAGCAGGTAGAACATCGTGGCCGAGACACCCGAATCACCCGCATCACCTGAATCACCCAGCGCCGTCACTCCGGTGAGGATGAACCCGGTGTGCGCCACGGACGAATAGGCAAGCATGCGTTTGACGTCGGTCTGCGTCACCGCGACAACCGAACCGAGCACCATCGTCGCGATGGCGACCACCCACAGCATCGGCCGCCAACTCGACTCGAGACCGGGCAGTGCCATTCCGAAAATGCGCAGAATCGCACCGAACGCCGCGACCTTGGTCACCGTGGCCATCAGTGCGGTCACCGGCGTGGGGGCACCCTGGTAGACGTCGGGAATCCACGAATGAAAGGGCACCGCACCGACTTTGAACAACAAACCCACAGCCAGCAGTGCGGTTCCGATCAGCGCGAGCGATCTGCCCTGACCGTCTGCGGCGATGGCGTCGGCAATGCCGTCCAATCCGGCGGTACCGGCGTAGCCGTAGAGGAACGCGACTCCGAACAGGAAGAACGCGGACGAGAATGCGCCCAGGAGAAAGTATTTCAGCGCCGCTTCCTGGGAGAGCAGCCGCCGTCGCCGGGCCAGACCACACAGGAGATACAGCGGCAGAGACAGTACCTCCAGCGCGATGAACATCGTCAGCAGATCGGTGGACGCCGGAAACAACAGCATGCCGCCGATCGCGAACATCGCCAGTGGAAAGACCTCCGTCTGAGCAACGCCTGCGTCGATGGCCTCCTTCTCCGCCACGCTGCCTGGAGTGGTCGAGGCCTGCGGAGTGAACGAATCGATGCGACGCTCGGTTCCGGCCTCGGTCACGGCAACAGTGCGCTCCGCCAGCAAAGCGACGGCCGGGATTGCCACCAGCACGATGGTTCCCTGCAGAAACAACGTCGGACCGTCGATGGCCACGGCCCCGTTCATCGCATATGCCTCGGTGCCGGCCAGCCCGAGGACGGCCGCGAGAGCCGCCACCAAACCGGCCAGCGCAAGGCCGAGATGGACCCCACGACGTGCCCGCATCGGCACGAACGCTTCGACGAGAACCCCGAGAACCGCGACGCCGAAGACGATCAACATGGGCGACAGCAATCCGTACTGCACCTCGGGAGTGGTCATCGATGACCTCCTGCACTGTCGACGATCGTGGATTGCACTGCCGGAGTGATGACATCGAGTGCCGGTTTCGGGTACACCCCGAACACGATCAGCAACGCGAGCAATGGGACCACCACGGACACCTCACGGGGAACGAGATCGGAGATCTTCTCGCTGCCCTCTCGGACCGGCCCCGTCATCACCCGTTGGTAGAGCCAGAGAATGTAGATCGCCGACAGAACGAGCGCACCGGTAGCCACGATCGCGGCGACGCCGTATCGACCGAATGTGCCGATCAGCACCAGAAATTCGCTGATGAACGGGGCGAGACCGGGAAGGGAGAGCGTGGCCAGACCAGAGATCAAGAACGTTCCGGCGAGCACCGGCGCGACCTTCTGTACGCCGCCGTAGTCGGCGATCGCCCGCGAACCACGACGGGACACGAGAAAGCCTGCGATCAAGAACAATGCGGCGGTAGAGATTCCGTGGTTGACCATGTACAGCGTGGCACCGGCCTGACTCTGGCCGGTCATCGCGAAGATGCCGAGGATGATGAACCCGAAGTGCGAAATAGAGGTGTAGGCAATGAGTTTCATCATGTCGGTCTGACCGATCGCCAGTATCGCGCCGTACACGATGCCGATCACCGCGAGCGTGATGATCCACGGGGCGAACGTCTGCGACGACTCGGGGAAGAGCTCGAGACAGAAGCGCAGCATCGCGAAGGTGCCGACCTTGTCCACCACCGACATCATCAGCACCGCCGTTGCTGGTGTGGATTGGGTTGCGGCGTCGGGTAGCCACGTGTGGAACGGCCACAGCGGCGCCTTGATCGCGAACGCCAGCATGAAACCGAGGAACAATGCGTCGATCACCACCGGATTCACGCCGAGCCCGCCCGATGCCGCCGCATCCGCGATCGCGCGTAGATCGAACGTACCGCCGTCGAAAGGCCCGTCGGGTCTCGCGGTCACCACGTACAGGCCGATGACGGCCGCCAACATGACCAGACCGCCGAACAGGTTGTACAACAGGAACTTCACCGCAGCACGCGTTCGATGATTGCCCCCGAAACCACCGATGAGGAAGTACATCGGAATCAGCATCGCCTCGAAGAAGATGTAGAACAGCAGTACGTCCAAGGCGAGGAACGAGACGATCACCATGGACTCGACCACCAGGATCAACGCCATGTAGGTGTGCGAGACCCGGCGCGATCCGTAATTCGCCACGCGGGTGCCGTCGTTCCAGCCCGCTACGAGGAGCAGTGGGGTCAGGACGGTGGTGAGCAACACCAGCACGAGACCGATTCCGTCGAGGCCGAGCGTGTAGCGCGCACCGAATGCCGCTATCCAGGAATGGTCTTCGAGGAACTGGTATCGATCGCCACCGGAGTCGAATGCCACGGCGAGTACCACCGACACCGCAAATGTGCCGGTGGCGAAGCCCACGGCGACACCACGCGCGATCGTCGGACGGTCGGCCGGCACCAGGGCGACGACGATCGCACCGAGAATCGGGAGTACCCCCAGAACGGTCAACCAGGGCATCGTCACAGGATCACCACCATCAGAACGACGAGAACGGCTCCCGCGAACATCGCCAACGCATAGGACCGAACGAATCCGGTTTGGAGCCGCCTGGATCGAGTCGACACTGCACCGATCGAGCCACCCACCCCGTCCACGACGGCGTCGATGCCCGCGGTGTCGGCGTACACCATTGCGCGCGTGAGTGTTTGACCCGGACGCATGAAGGCGGCTTCATTGACGGCATCACCGTACAGATCGGCGCGCGCGGCTTTGGTCAGGCCGGACACATCCTGGGGTGGAGTCAAGGGAACCTCACGACCGATGTACTTGCGGTGGGCGACGCCTGCGCCCACGAGTACCACTGCCAGAACTGCGACAGTGACGACCCAGGCAGGTATCGCGTGCTCCTCGTGCGCCGATCCCACCACCGGTTCCAGCCACGTCTCGAGCCGGCCGCCCACCGCGAGGAAGGCTCCCGATGCCACCGAGCCGACGGCCAACGCAATCATGGGAGCCGTCATCGTCGCCGACGCTTCGTGCGGATGTGCTTGCGCTGCCCACCGTTTCGGGCCGAAGAACGTCATCAGCATCACCCGAGTCATGTAGAAGGCCGTCAGGCCCGCACAGAGCAACGTCACGCAGCCGAGCACCACACCTGCCGCTCCCCCCGCCGCGAACGCCACCTCGATGATCGGATCCTTGGCGAAGAAGCCGGAGAACGGAGGAACTCCGATGATGGCGAGGTAGCCGAGACCGAAAGTGACGAACGTGATCGGCATCGCGGCCCGGAGCCCACCGAACCGTCGCATGTCGGTCTCGTCGTTCATCGCGTGCATCACCGAGCCGGCACCCAGGAACAAGCCTGCCTTGAAGAACCCGTGCGAGAGCAACAGCACGATGGCGAAGGCGTAGCCGGACGGGCCGAGTCCGGCCGCGAGCACCATGTACCCGATCTGACTCATCGTCGACGCCGCGAGCGCCTTCTTGATGTCGTCTTTCGCACAACCGATCACGGCACCGAACAGCAACGTCACCGCGCCCACCGTGACGGTCGCTGCACGGGCGGCAGGCGACGCCTCGAACACCGGTCCGGATCGGACGATGAGATACACCCCGGCGGTGACCATCGTCGCCGCGTGAATGAGTGCGGAGACCGGAGTCGGGCCCTCCATCGCGTCGCCGAGCCACGACTGCAGCGGCACCTGCGCCGACTTTCCGCAGGCCGCCAGCAGCAACATCAGCGCCATCGCGGTGGCCACCGATTCACCCGTATCCCCGATTCCGGCGAACACCACGTCGTACTGCACCGATCCGAAGTTCACGAACATGATCATCAGGGCGATCGCCAGGCCGATATCACCGACGCGGTTGACCACGAACGCTTTTCGAGCTGCCGAGGCGGCCGACGGCTTGTGTTGCCAGAATCCGATGAGCAGGTACGACGCCAGGCCGACACCCTCCCACCCCACATACAGGCCGAGGAAGTTGTCGGACAGCACCAGCAGCAGCATGGCGGCGAGAAACAGATTGAGGTACGCGAAGAAGCGCCGACGCTCCGCGTCGTGGCTCATGTACCCGATCGAGTACACGTGAATGAGCGACCCGACTCCGGTGATCAACAGGACGAAACAGATCGACAGCTGATCAGCGCGCAGTCCGAAGTCGACCTGCAATTCGTCGACGGGAACCCAGCGGAACAGAGTCTCGGTGATCGCTCTGTTCGACTCGTCCCGCCCGAGCATCGAGGCGAACACCAGTGCTGCAACCACGAACGACGACACCGCTGCTGCCGTCGCAACCAGGTGCCCCCACGGGTTGCAGCGCCGGCCACCGAGCAGCAGGACGGCCGCACCGAACGCCGGCAGAGCCGGGAGAAGCCACAGGATCGACATCGTTTCTGCTCCCCCGTCAGTTCTTCATCAGAGAGTTCTCGTCCATCGAGATCGAGCGACGAGAACGGAAGATGGCCATGATGATCGCCAGGCCCACCACCACCTCGGCAGCAGCGACCACCATGGTGAAGAACGCGAACAACTGGCCGTCGAGATTGCCGTGCATCCGGGAGAACGTGACGAACGCGAGATTGACTGCGTTGAGCATCAATTCGATGCACATGAACACGATGATGGCGTTACGCCTGACGATGACTCCCGCCGCGCCGATCGTGAACAGCAGAACCGACAGATAGAGGTAGTTCTCGGGATTCATCGCTCGTCACCCCCGTCCACCTTGTACTGGCTCCGTCGATCGGCGAACAGGGCGTTCACGGACGACTCCGACTCGGTTCCGTCCGGCAGCAGAGCGCGCCGATCGACGCCGTTGTGACGAGCGAACACACCGGGGCTCGGCAGCGGTGTCACCCGGGAGCCGTCACGGAACCGGTCCTGCGACATCTCTCGCTGACCCTTCACCGGTCCGAGCGCCTCCCGGTGCGCCAGAATCATCGCCCCGATGGTCGCCGTGATCAACAACGCTCCGGTCAGCTCGAACGACCACACGTACTCGACGAAGATGAGCTCGGCCAGACCCTCGACATTTCCGGTGGAGTTGGCGACATCGAGCCCGACGAAGTCGAGTCGCCCGGCACGGGCCGAGTCACGCAGCAGTACCCCGATGATCAACAGTCCGAAGCCGATTCCGATGACAACGGCCGCAATGCGATGCCCTCGCAATGTCTCGGTCAAGGATTCCGAGGTGTCGACTCCGACGAGCATCAGGACGAACAGAAACAGCATCATGACCGCGCCGGTGTAGACGACGATCTGCACTACACCGAGAAACAGTGCCCCCTGGGCCATGTAGAAGGTTGCGAGAACCACCATGGTGGCCGCGAGAAAGAGTGCCGAGTAGACGGCCTTGGTGCTCATCACCACTCCCAGCGCACCGATCACCGCGACGACGCCCAGGGTCCAAAACTGCACTGCCTCACCGGTGGACGTCGCATCGAGAGCGAGCTGCACTGTGGCAGTCATCGAACCGGACCGCCCTCGGTTTCGGACGTGATCGCGTCCCCGGTGACGGTGCCGCGGTAGTAGTCCTCGGCCGAACGTCCCGGTGCCATCGCGTGCGGTGGTGCCACCATGTCCGGCTCCAGGGGTGCCAGGAGCGAATCCTTCTCGTAGATCAGATCGGCTCTGTTGTCACCGGCGAGTTCGTACTCGTTGGTCATCGTCAGAGCCCGTGTGGGACATGCCTCCACACACAGACCACACCCGATGCACCGCAGATAGTTGATCTGGTACACCCCGCCGTATCGCTCTCCCGGCGAGAATCGCTCGGTCTCGGTATTGTCGGCTCCTTCGACGTAGATGGCGTCGGCGGGGCACGCCCACGCGCAGAGCTCGCACCCGATGCACTTCTCGAGGCCATCGGCGTACCGATTGAGCTGATGCCGACCGTGATAGCGAACCTCGGTCGGCTTCTTCTCCTCCGGATACAGCTCAGTTTCGGGTTTCTTGAACATCGTGGCGAAGGTGACCCCGAAACCGGCTATGGGACCGAGGAATTCAGGCATCGGCGTTCTCCTTCTGTGACCCGGCCACGCGTGACCGCGCTCCGGCATGCCGGCTCGCAATCGTCGCGCCTTGCTTGGGGATGGGAGGTACGGGAAACCCGCCCGCGGCAGGATCGAACTCTGCGACGCGTGCAGGAGGCGGCACGTTCCTGACACGTGCGCGCCTTCGCAGCATGAGCAGCAGCGAAGCCAGAACGGCGAGAGCGAAGATCGTCGAGACGACGAACGTGACCAGAGGCACGTCGTACCGGTCGACGCCGAGCACGCGCACCGTCGCAATCACCATCACCCAGATCAGGGCAACAGGAATGAGGATCTTCCAGCCGAAGTTCATGAACTGGTCGTATCGCAGTCTCGGCAGTGTCGAACGCAGCCAGATGAAGACGAACAGGAACACCCAGACCTTGAGGACGAACCACAGCACCGGCCACCAACCGGAATTGGCACCGCTCCACAGACTCACCGGAATCGGAGCTCGCCAGCCGCCGAGGAACAGAGTGGTGGCCAGAGCCGAGACGGTGACCATGTTGATGTACTCGGCAAGCATGAACATCGCGAAGCGCAGTGACGAGTACTCGGTGTGGAAGCCGCCCACCAACTCCCCTTCGGCCTCGGGCAGGTCGAAAGGTGCGCGGTTGGTTTCACCGACCATGGCCGTGACGTACACCAGGAACGACGGCAACAACAGGAAGACGTACCAGGTGTTCTGCTGCGCGGCAACGATGCCGGACGTCGACATGGTGCCCGCGTAGAGGAACACCGCGGCGAACGACAGACCCATCGCGACCTCGTAGGAAATCACCTGCGCCGTCGAACGCAGCGCACCCAACAACGGATATGTCGAGCCCGACGCCCAGCCTGCCAACACGATCCCGTACACACCCACCGAGGTGACCGCGAGAATGTACAGAACTCCTACCGGCAGGTCGGTCATCTGCAGCGGCGTCGTGGTACCGAACACCGACACCTCGGGCCCGAACGGAATCACCGCGAAGGCCATGAATGCAGGAACCACCGAAATGATCGGAGCCAGAACGTAAATCGGTTTGTCGACGCCGGTCGGAGTGATTCCCTCCTTCAGCGCCAGCTTGATTCCGTCCATCAGCGACTGCAACAACCCCCATGGGCCCACCCGGTTGGGCCCCACGCGCATCTGCATCCACGCCATGATCTTGCGTTCGGCATAGATCGCAACCAGCGGAGTGAGCACCAGGAACACGAAGACCGCCAGGGCCTTCCCCACGACCAACCACCACGGGTCGGTACCGAACATCGACAGATCGGTGGGCGCGGCGACGATCACGACGCTCCACCTTCGGGTCGTTCCGCAGGCTCCGCTGTTTGCGCCGGCTCCGCCTTGCGGAGTCTCACCACCTCACCCGACGCCGCGCCGAGAGAGCGGTACACCGACGAGTCGGGCGAGTTCATCGGTACCCACACCACGTTGTCGGGTAGATCGGTGATCCGAAGCGGCAACGTGATCGAGCCACGGTCACTGTCGACACTCACCCGGTCACCGGGCTCCGCTCCGATGCTCGACGCCGTCGCCGCAGACAACCGGACCACGGGTGCGCGGCCGGTCTGGGCGAGATTGTCCTCACCGTCCTGCATTCGCCCCGAATCGACGAGCATCCGCCAGGTGGCCAGGATCGCGTGACCGGGCGCGATCGACGGCACCTCCACGCGCGGAGGCACCCGAGCCACGACGGTCCGCGGACCGTTCCAGGTACCGAGGCGTGCCATCTCGGCGCGGGCCGCTGCCGCGTCGGGTAGTGACAGTTCGACACCCATCTGGGCCGCGATGGCGTCGAGAACGCGCTGATCGGGCAGCACCGCGCCGGCACCGAGTGCGGTGTCGAATGTGCGAGGTCTCCCCTCCCAATCGACGAAGGTCCCCGGCTTGTCGACCACCGGGGCCACCGGGAACACCACATCGGCGCACTCGGTGACGGCGCTGCGGCGCAGTTCGAGGCTGACCACGAATGCAGATCGGTCCACCGCGTCGAGCGCGGCGCGAGGATCGGGAAGATCGTCGAGGTCGATTCCCGCAGCGACCAGTGCTCGATCGGGCCCGGCCGCGGACAGGATCGCGGCGGTGTCGCGACCCGCGTCCGCAGAGAGGTCATCCAGTCCCCAGACGGCTGCTACCTCGGCGCGAGCCGCCGAATCGGCCAGCGGCCTTCCGCCGGGCAGCAGATTCGGTAGAGCACCGGCATCGAGGGCCCCGCGTTCTCCTGCGCGCCGCGGAATCCACGCCAGATGTGCGCCTGTGTCGTCGGCCAGTTTCGACGCAGCGGACAACCCACCGGGAACCGAGCCCAGCCGCTCGCCCACGAGAACGATCGACCCCGGCTCTCGGAGGAGCTGGGCGATGGATTCGGTCCCGCGATCACCGACGTGCAACGCATCGAGCCACCCCGGCTCGTCGCCGGGAATCGACTGCATAAGCACGCCGTCGAGTTTCCGTACACCGCGGCTGGCGAAGGGTGCGACCGACGCGACCACAACGCCGCGGGTGCGGTGCGCCTTACGCAACCTCAGGAACACCAGGGGTGATTCTTCCTCGGGCTCGAAGCCGACCAGTAACACCACGGGGGCATTCTCGAGATCGGAGTAGGTGACGCCGAGCCCGGTCGCCGCGATACGACCGGCCAGGAAGTCCGCCTCCTCGGCACTGTGATCACGGTTACGGAAATCGATATCGTTGGTGTGCAGTACTTTTCGGGCGAACTTACCGTACGCGTAGGAATCTTCGAGCGTGGACCGTCCGCCCACGAGTACCGCGGCATGCCCGACCGACGCGGCCAACCCCGTCGCCGCGGCCGCCAATGCAGTCGACCACGACGTTTCGATCAGGGCACCTGTTTCGTCTCGAATCATCGGCGCGGTGATGCGATCCGGCTCGGTCGCGTACTTGAACGCCCAGCGACCCTTGTCGCAGTTCCATTCCTCGTTGACCTGGGGGTCGTCACCCGCCAGCCGGCGCAGGACCTTGCCGCGTCGATGATCCGTGCGTTGAGCGCAGCCTCCTGCGCAGTGTTCGCACACGCTCGGCGACGACGTGAGGTCGTACGGGCGCGCCCGGAACCGATATTCGGTGTTGGTCAGGGCGCCCACCGGGCAGATCTGAACGGTGTTTCCCGAGAAGTAGGAGTCGAACGGCTCGTTGCCGAAGATGCCCACCTGTTGGACGGCACCACGTTCGAGAAGCTCGATCGAGGGATCTCCGGCAACCTGAGCTGCGAAGCGAGTGCATCGGGCGCACAGGACACAGCGTTCGCGGTCGAGCAGAACCTCGGCCGACAGCGGGATCGGCTTGGGGTACGTACGTTTGGTCTCGGTGAACCTGGATTCGGTGCGGCCGGCAGCCATCGCCTGGTTCTGCAACGGACATTCACCACCCTTGTCGCACACCGGGCAATCGAGTGGGTGATTGATCAGCAACAATTCCATGACGCCGCGCTGCGCCTTGTCCGCGGCCTCGGATGTCACCTGAGTGCGCACGATCATGCCCTCGGCCACCGTCGTGGTGCAGGACGCCAACGGCTTACGTTGGCCTTCCACGTCGACGAGGCACTGCCGGCATGCCCCCACCGGATCGAGCAGGGGATGATCGCAGAACCGCGGGATCTGCACGCCCATGAGCTCGGCGGCGCGAATCAACAACGTGCCCTTGGGAACACTGATCTCATGGTCGTCGATGGTCAGGGTGATCATCTCGATCTCGGCAACCGGTTGCCCGATCTGTGCGGAAGTGGACATCGAGGAACGCCCAATGGGTCCGGTCATGACGTCAGCTCCTCTGCCATCAGGGTCGATCGGTGTGGATCGAAGGGGCATCCCTGCTCGGTGACGTGCCGGACGTATTCGTCACGGAAGTACTTCAGCGAGGACACGATCGGGCTGGCGGCACCGTCTCCCAACGCGCAGAACGACTTTCCGGCTATTCCGTCCGCGATGTCGAGCAGGGTGGTCAGGTCGGCTTCGGTGCCGGTTCCACCGTCGAGGCGGCGCAGGATCTGCACCAGCCAGTACGTGCCTTCTCGACACGGTGTGCATTTGCCACAGGATTCGTGTGCGTAGAACTCCGTCCAGCGCAACACCGCTCGCACCACGCAGGTCGTGTCGTCGAAGATCTGCAGTGCCTTGGTACCCAACATCGACCCGGCGGCACCGACGCCCTCGTAGTCGAGTGGCACGTCCAGGTGATCTCCGGTGAACATCGGCGTCGAGGATCCTCCCGGGGTCCAGAACTTCAGCTCGTGACCGGGCCTGATGCCACCCGCGTAGCCGAGCAGTTCGCGCAGGGTGATCCCCAGTGGGGCCTCGTACTGGCCGGGCCGAACCACGTGGCCCGATATGGAGTACAGGGTGAATCCGGGCGACTTCTCGCTGCCCATCGACCGGAACCACTCGATTCCCCTGCGCAGGATCACCGGAACGCTCGCTATGGATTCCACGTTGTTGACCACCGTCGGGTGCGCGTACAGACCTGCGACCGCGGGGAACGGTGGACGCAGGCGAGGTTGTCCGCGCCGACCCTCCAACGAGTCGAGTAGGGCTGTCTCCTCGCCGCAGATGTACGCACCGGCACCGGCATGTATCACCAATTCGAGGTCGAATCCCGTTCCGAGAACGTCCCTGCCCAGGTATCCCGCCGCGTATGCCTCGGTGACCGCCGCCTGCAGTCGGCGTAGCACCGGCACCACTTCACCACGGACATACACGAAGGCGTGCGACGCGCGAATTGCGTACGCAGCGATCACGATTCCTTCGATCAGCGTGTGCGGGCTCGCCAGCATGAGCGGCATGTCCTTGCAGGTGCCGGGCTCGGACTCGTCCGCATTCACCACCAGATAGTGGTCTTTCCCGTCGCCCTGCGGAATGAAGCTCCACTTCGTTCCCGTCGGGAAACCGGCACCGCCGCGGCCGCGCAACCCGGATTCCTTGACGAAGGCAATGAGGTCGTCGGGGTCCATCGCGAGGGCCTTCTCGAGCCCCACGTACCCGTCGTGACTGCGGTACGTGTCCAGGGTCCACGAGCCGTTCTCGTCCCAGAACTCGCTCAACACCGGCGTGAGGGCCATGTCAATCCCCCTTCGTCCGTGGATCGGTTTCGGTGGTGTTCGGTTGTGGCGGCACGGTCGCCGAGGGTGCGGGAGCCGGTTTGTCACGCACCGTCTCGGCCACGGCCTCGGCTCCGAGATCGAGGTGACCGGCCTCCGAGCCGGCGACGTCCTGGGAAGCCGACATCGAGTGCTCTCGGGCGTATCGCAGGCCCACGAGACTGGCGTCGCCTGCGCTGCCCGAGGATTCGAGTGCCCCGGGCCGTTCGTCGGCGAACCCGGCGAGAATCCGCTCGGTTTCGCGGAACGTGCACAGCGGCGCGCCACGGGTCGGGGTCACCTGGGTGCCCGATCGAAGTGCATCGACCAGTTCCCGCGCCGACTCCGGAGTTCTGTTGTCGAAGAATTCCCAGTTCACCATCATCACCGGCGCGTAGTCGCACGCGGCGTTGCATTCGATGTGTTCGAGGGTGATGGCCCCGTCGGCCGTGGTTCCGCCGTGATCGATGTCCAGGTGGTCCCGTAGTGCATCCATGATGGCGTCGCCGCCCATCACGGCACACAGGGTGTTGGTGCAGACTCCGACGCGGTACGTGCCCGTGGGCTCGCGGCGGTACATGGAGTAAAAGGTCGCGACCGCGGTCACCTCCGCTCCGGTGAGATCGAGTACGTCCGAACAGAATTCGATTCCGGCCGGCGTCAGATATCCGTCCTCGGATTGCACCAGGTGCAGCAGCGGCAGCAACGCCGACCGAGCCTCGGGATAGCGCGCGAGGACGATGTCTGCGTCCGCGCGCAGGCGGGCACGTACTTCGACGGGATAGGACGCCCGTACGTCGGGGCCCACCAGTTGTACTGCTTCTTCGGGGCGGGCTCCGAGCTGGACGAGCACCGGCTCCGAGCGCGGCACGGTCATCGGTCCACCCCTCCCATCACCGGGTCGATGCTGGCGACCGCCGCGATGACGTCGGAGATCATTCCGCCCTCGCACATTGCGGCCACCGCCTGCAGGTTGGTGAAGGAGGGGTCTCGGAAGTGCACTCGGTACGGCCGAGTTCCGCCGTCGCTGACGATGTGGACACCCAGTTCGCCTCGCGGCGACTCGACCGTGGACAGCACTTGGCCTGCCGGGACCCGCATTCCCTCGGTCACGAGTTTGAAGTGGTGGATCAACGATTCCATCGAGGTGTCCATGATGGTCCGCACATGGTCCTGAGAATTGCCGAGACCGTCGGGTCCGGAGACCAGCTCGGCCGGCCAGGCGATCTTCTTGTCGTCGACGACGACCGGTCCCGGCCGCAGCCGATCGAGCGTCTGCTCGACGATCTTGAGTGATTCCTTCATTTCTTCGACGCGAATCAGATAGCGCCCGTAGCAGTCACATCCGGTGTCGGTGACAACATCGAACTCGTAGTTCTCGTAGCCGCAGTAGGGATCGGACCGGCGTAGATCGTAGGGAAGCCCGGTCGATCGAAGCACCGGACCGGTGACACCGAGAGCCATGCATCCGGTGAGGTCCAGGTAGCCGACATTCTCGGTCCGGGCCTTCCAGATCGGGTTGTCGTTGAGCATGAGCTCGAGATCGCGAAGTCGTCCGGGCAGAACCCGAAGCAGCTCGCGTACCTTCTCGATCGCATCACCGGGAAGGTCCTGGGACAGCCCTCCGGGGCGGATGTAGGCATGGTTCATTCGGAGTCCGGTGATGGCCTCGAAGACGTCGAGAATCAGTTCACGCTCGCGGAAGCCGAACAGCATTGCCGTCACGGCACCCAATTCCATTCCGCCCGTGGCCAAAGCGACCAGGTGCGACGAAATTCGATTGAGCTCCATCAGCATCACCCGGATGACCGTCGCGCGTTCGGGAATGTCGTCGGTGATGTCGAGCAACTTCTCGACGCCGAGGCAGTATGCGGTCTCGTTGAAGAAGGGCGAGAGATAGTCCATTCGGGTGACGAACGTGACGCCCTGAGTCCAGTTGCGGTATTCGAGGTTCTTCTCGATACCGGTGTGCAAGTACCCGATTCCGCACCGGGCCTCGGTGACGGTCTCGCCTTCGATCTCGAGAATCAACCGCAACACACCGTGGGTGGACGGGTGTTGTGGGCCCATGTTGACGACGATGCGTTCCGTGGTGGACCCGCGCGCCAATTCGACCACGTCGTCCCAGTCCTGGCCCGACACCGCATAGATGGTTTCGTCCGTTGCGCTCATCAGTTGTACGACCTGCGCTCGTTGGGTGGCGCAACCCGAGCGCCCTTGTACTCGATGGGAATTCCGCCCAACGGGTAATCCTTGCGTTGCGGGTGACCGACCCAATCGTCGGGCATCTCGATGCGCGTCAATGCCGGATGACCGTCGAAGACGATGCCGAAGAAGTCGAAGACCTCACGCTCGTGCCAGTCGTTGGTGGGATACACCGCGCAGAGCGACGGCGTATGCGGACCCGAATCGGGCACAGCCACTTCGAGTCGAAGGCGGTGCCCGTGAGTGATGGACACCAGATGGTAGATCGCGCGCAATTCTCGGCCGACCTGATCCGGGTAGTGCACACCCGATGCGCCCGTGCACAATTCGAATCTCAGGTCACCGTCGTCGCGAAGCGCCCGGGCCACGGCGGGCACATGCTCCCGAGACAGATGCAGCGTCAGCTCACCGCGAAAGACCACCACCCGTTCGACCGCGTCCTGATAGCGCACCGGCGTGTCGCCGGAATCGAGAACCATCGCCAACCGATCGACCACAGCGTCGAAGTAGCCGCCGTAGGGCCGAACAGCTTCGTCCGCCGACGCTGTCGGCGGCTGCAGTCGGCCGTAGCCGGAGGTGTCGCCGCTGCCGCGGACACCGAACATCCCGCGGGGCCCCTCGGCCGTCATCGCAGCAGCCCCTTCAGGTCGATCGTCGGGGTGGACGACAGCGCCGCGGCCTCGGCAGCGGCGCGCACCTGATCGCGATTGACACCCAGAGGCATTTCCTGAATCTTTTTGTGCAACTCCAGGATTGCGTTGAGCAACATTTCCGGTCGGGGTGGGCAACCGGGGAGGTAGATGTCGACGGGAACGATGTGGTCGACTCCCTGAACCACCGCGTAGTTGTTGAACATTCCGCCCGAGGACGCGCAGACCCCCATGGCCAGGACCCATTTCGGTTCGGCCATCTGGTCGTACACCTGCCGCAGCACTGGCCCCATCTTCTGGCTGACGCGACCCGCCACGATCATCAGATCCGCCTGCCGAGGCGACGCACGAAACGCCTCCATGCCGAAGCGGGCGAGATCGAACCGACCGGAGGTGGTGGCCATCATCTCGATCGCGCAGCACGCGAGACCGAAGGTCGCGGGCCACAGCGAACCCTTACGGGCGTATCCGGCCAGCCCCTCGACGGTGGTCAGCAGGAATCCACTGGGTAGCTTCTCTTCGAGTCCCATCGATCACGCTCTTTCGCTTTCGCTGAATGAGTACAGTGCGTCGTTTTCGGTCGATCAGTCCCAGCCGAGCCCGCCTCGCCGCCATTCGTAGACGTAGGCCACCGACACGTTGACGACGAACAGCGCCATGGCGACCAACCCGAAAGCTCCGAGAACGTCGAGGTGGACCGCCCACGGATAGAGGAAGACGATTTCGATGTCGAAGATGATGAACAGCATCGCGGTCAGGTAGAACTTCACCGGAAATCGTTGACCCGTAGGCGCGTGCATCGTGGGTTCGATACCGCACTCGTATGCGTCGAATTTCGCACGGTTGTATCGGGCGGGCCCCACCATGGTGCCGACCATCACCGAGAAGACCGCGAACACGACCGCAATGGCACCGAGAACGAGAATCGGAACGTAGGCGTTCATCCCGGCATCTGCTCCCTCGATCGACTACCGCGCCGGCGTCGCGTAGTAAATGCGACGGCCGTACCAATGTGACCTGAACCACACAGTATGGGTTCGGTGTCGATCTCGCGGGATTTCGACGAGTCCAGTTTCGAAATCCGTTGACGCGCATGGGGCACCCGATCTCGCCCACACGGCGTCACTGTGACTCAGATCACTCATCGGCCCCATGCGATCCGGTCCGAGGACAACGACAAACCTCCGACGAACCCGGTCGGCCAACGAGGCCGCCCACATGGAACAGGAGAAATGATGAAGTCGATTTCCGTCTCGGCGCTCGCTGCCGAGGGACTGGGAACTGCCCTGCTCGTGATCTTCGGCGTCGGCACCGCCGTCATCGCGGGCGACACAGTCGGGACCCCGGGCATCGCCCTGGCATTCGGGCTCACCCTGCTCGCCCTCGTCTACGCGATCGGCCCGATCTCGGGATGCCACATCAACCCGGCCGTGACGATCGGAGCCCTGATAGCTCGCGCCATCAACCCGATGAAGGCGGCGTTCTACATCGCCGCCCAGGCCGTCGGCGCGGTGATCGGCGCGCTGATCGTACTGGCCGTCGCGTCCGGCCGTCCCGGATACGACATGGCGTCGGACGGTCTGGGCACCGATGGTTTCGGCAGCTCCTCGCCCGGAGAATACGGGCTGGCGTCGGTGGCGGTGTTCGAGACGATCGCGACCGGCTTGCTCGTTCTCGTCGTACTGGCCACTACGGCCCCCACCGTTCACCCCGTCGTGGCGGCCGGCATCCCGATCGGCCTGATCTTGACCGTGGTTCACCTGCTGGGCATCGGAATCGACTCGACCTCGGTCAACCCTGCTCGGTCCTTCGGCCCAGCCCTCCTCACCGGCGGACCTGCCCTGTCGCAACTATGGGTGTTCGTGGTGTTCCCCGTGCTCGGAGCTGTCATCGCCGGCTCGATCCACCGGTTCGTGCTGACGGTGCCCGCATCGGAAAAGACGGTCTGACCTACCGCGATCGAGAGACCCGGGCACCGACGCGTACCGAGTGCTGCCTCAGCAGATCGACCACTGCGCGCCCGAGCCGGATCGGATCCAAGGGGTGGGGAACGGCGGCCTCGGCGCGCGACCAGTCCGCCAGCCACCGGTCGTCGGGACGTCCGATGAGTACCAGCACCGGCGGGCACGGGTCGATCTCGTCCTTGAGCTGCTTCGCCAAGCCCAGGCCTCCGACGGGCGAGGACTCACCGTCGAGGATGGCCAAGTCGACTCCGCCCGCATCCAAGTGCTCGATGACGACGGCCGCCGTAGCGACGTCCACGTAGTCGATCTCGCCGAGCGCCGGATCCGGTCGAGTTCCCACCGCAGACTTCACCTGAGCGCGAGTCTCGGAATTGCTGCTGTAGACGATCACCCGCACGCGCGCTGGTCGATTCTCTCCCGCTGTGGCGTCGGACACACCGGCGATGCTACAGCGGGGCCACGGCGAGCGGGCCGAAACAACCACGGCCGAAATGTATTCGACGTATCCCGGGCCGGTCAGGACACGATGGTGACGATCACCGCTGCAGGGTTCTCGGTAGTGGTCACCGCGAACTCGGGCCGATCGGAACCCACGCCGATGAACGATTGCGAAATTCCGCCGGGATCGGCGAGAAAGTCGACCGAGACCACGGCCGAATTCGCATCGTTGCGTATCCGCTCGGGCCCGGCGTAGGCCGGGACGGCATCGTCCGGTTCAGTCGACGTCCCCGACAGATCGACCTGCAGTACGGACTTTCCGGGCACCGCCACGGGTTCACTCGTGGCATACCGGACGGCCTCGTCGACGTACCTCACGGTGTACGACACCGGCCCATTTCCCGCCAGCCGGTACTCGACGGCCGAGGATCCCTCGAATCTCACATCGGTGACCCCGACCGGCGACATTCCCGGATATCGGGCACCTTCGAGATCCAGGGGAAGATCGTCGACGTAGGGGATCTCAACCGTTGGAGGTGCTGTGGGACCCGGAACAGCGGACGGATCTCCGACCACCAGAGAACCCGTGACCGTGGTGTAGTTCGCGCTCGCCGAGACCTCGTCGATCTCGGTGGTGACGTCCGCACCGGAGCAGCCGGCGAGCAGCACGACCAGAAGTGACCAGGCTGTCAAGGACGCTGCCGGCTCACTGCGGTGACCTTCGTGCATCGCCGTACCGTATCGAAGAAACCGTTCGGTTCGGTAGTGCTGCTCCGACGCAATTCGGTCACGATTGCACCGGCCGTCGATCCTGCTAGCGTCGGAGCATGGAGCCGAAAAGTTATTCGTCCGGTGAGCGCGTATTCGGTCCACCCAACGGAACGTTCGACGCCGACTGGGCTGCGACAGCACTGCGGTCCAACCGCCCCGAATTGGATCATCCCACCTCGGTTCGGCTCGTCGAGCAGGCCTGGGAGCTCCTCCGGACACAGGGCCTTCGCGGCGAGGGTCTCACCCGGGCACTCGACCTGGAGCCCGAACTGGCTGCCGCTGTCTCTGCGGTCGCCACCGAGACCGCAGAGCTCTACCTCGACCCCAGGTAGCTGCCCGGTCAGGTTCTGCTGAGCCGGTGCCGCACCAGGGCGAACATCAGACCTCCGAGGATCGACAACACCAGCATGCTGAAAATCCACGGTGCCGGCTCGTGTTGCCAGAGCACGTCCTGTTGCGCGGAGGGAACGTGCGACCGAACGTCGACCGTCGATGCCCCCGCCGCGAATCCCCACCGCGCGGGCAGCAGCCACGACAGTTGATCGAGCACGATTCGTCCGGTCACCGGAATCAAGCCACCGCACAGCACGAGTTGCGCCATCACCGTGACCACCATCATCGGCATGACCTGCTCTGCAGATTTCGCCATCGCCGACAACGCCAATCCGAGTATCGCCGAACACGCGGTGGTGGCTGCGATCACCAGCATCAATTCGATTGCGCCACTGTGTACGAAAGAGCCGGGCAGTAGCGACGCTGACGCCGGAGACCCCTTGCCCAGCAGTACCAGTGACACCAGAACCAGCGCCTGTACCACCGCCACTGCGCCGAATACCGCCGTCTTCGCCACCAGGTAGGCGCCGGGGTCGAGACCTGCCGCACGCTCGCGCCGAAATATGGTGCGCTCGCCCACCAGATCACGCGCCGACAGCGACAGTCCCATGAAGCAGGCACCCACGATCAACAGCACCATGATCTGCACGGGTTCGGTCGGCGCGTCCTGGCCCGCTGCTCCGAACCCGCTGCGGCCAGGAACGACAAGGGCCAGCACACCGAGCAGCACCGGTAGCACGGTCAAGAAGACGAAGTAGCCCCGATCCGCTGCGATGAGGCGCAGCTGTCGACGGGCAACGGTATCGAGCTGTCGACGGAAGGTCGTCGCGGAACCAGCCCGGTCCGCTCCTGCCGATCTGGTTCTGGGTGCGACCGGCGGCTGTGGACGGCCCGGCTGCCGTGCTCGGTACGCATCGAACACCGAATCGGGATCTGCGGCGACCGCAGCGAACGCATCGGCCCAGTCCGCGGTACCCAGAGCCCGACCTACGCCCCCTGCCGGACCGCGATAGGCGAGCTTGCCTCCCGGCGCGAGAAGCAACACCTGGTCACACATATCGAGGTACGTCACCGAGTGAGTCACGACGATCACGACGCGCCCGGCGTCGGCCAATTCTCGCAGCATCGCCATGACCTGACGATCGAGAGCGGGATCGAGGCCGGAGGTCGGTTCGTCGAGAATGAGCAGTGATGGGCCGGTGAGCAATTCGAGCGCAACCGATGCGCGTTTTCTCTGCCCGCCGGACAGGGCGTCGATTCGAGTGTCGGCGTGCTCGGTCAGAGACAGCTCGGCGAGGACACCCGCGACGACAGCCGCCCGGTCCGAGGCCGTGGTGTCGGGTGGGAGGCGAAGCTCGGCAGCGTAGGTGAGCGCCTGCGTCACGGTCAATTGTCGGTGCAGCACATCGTCCTGTGGAACCATGCCGATGCGCCCGCGAAGGGCCGCGTACTCGGCATGCACGTCGTGACCGTCGAACATGACCGAGCCGGTTGTCGGGGTGATCACACCGGAAACGACCGTGGACAGCGTCGATTTACCTGCGCCGGACGGGCCGATCAGCGCAGTCAGCGTTCCGTGCGCAGCGTCGAGGTCGACCCCGGTCAGGAGTGTTCTGTTGCTCCCCACGACCAGTCCGACTGCACGCACCACGAGACCGTCACCTGTCGTTTCGGCCGCCCTTGGCACGATGGCTCGGGCGACGACGAGAAAATCGACGTTCCCGATCGTGAACACCTGCCCGTCGAGCAGTTGCGTCGAGGTGACGCGGTGACCGCCGACGTACGTGCCGTTCATGCTGCCGAGATCCTCGATCGACAATCCGTCCGGTCCCGCCGACACCCTGGCATGCCTGCGCGAGACGAGAACGTCGGACACCACGACGTCGTTGTCGTCGGCGCGGCCGAGAGTCAGCCCGGACTTCGGAACCGTGATCGGCACATTGGGTCGAGCGAGAACGTACGCCGTCGAATCCGGTGGTTCGGTATTCGGGACGATGGTCAGCAGGGGGCCCGATCGCGGGTCACCGAGGCGTATGTCGACGGGAGCGAACACCGCGAGGGCATCGGAGATCGGAGACCCGTCGACGAAGGTGCCGTTGGCGCTCCCGGTGTCTCGTATCGTCCACCGACCGTGCCACACCAGCTCGGCGTGATGTCTCGAGACGAGCGGGTCGTGCACCGGTAGCAGATGACCCTGGTCTCGTCCGATAGTCACCGGAACTGCACCGTCGAACGTTCGGTGCACCGACCCGATGCGCACCGTCACCGACGGAATCCCCCGACTGTCCATGGGCGGATCCTAGTTCGGCCCGAAGAACTGCTCGACGACGAACCCGACGACGAGCACGGCCGTTCCGCCGATCTCGCCGACGATCAACGCGTGCATGAACACGTGCGTTCCGGGAACAGGCCGGACGAATTGATTCTCCGTGTCCCGGCGGACTCCGTGGACGGTGTAGCCGGCGATCGCACCCACGAAGAACAGCAGAACCACCGATGCGGCGGTGAGGTCGACCGCAACCGGCCAGGCACTGAAGTGCGCCAGAACGGCCAGTACGAGCGCGGCGAACGAGTACATCAGCGCCGCTCGATGGGCGATGTCGACGTATCTATGTGCCGTCCCGTCCGCCGAGGTCGACATCTGGCGATATTTCAGCACTCCCAGGCCCAGAGCCCACAGCAGCAGAAGACCGGCCGCGAGGACGATCACCTTGGTGTCCAGCTCCAACTGCATCCTTCTCTCCCCCAATCGATTCGGCGCCGAACGTATCACCGTCACCGGTCTTGATACCGTTCGGCAATGCCTGCCGACCCCGGAATGTCTCAGAGCGCGTACGGACTCCGATTCGATTGGGGTTCCACCGGTGCCGACGCCATCGTCGACGGGGCAGACATCGCCGTGATCGTCGACGTCCTGTCGTTCACGACGACACTGACAGTGGCGATGGATGCGGGTATCGACGTGATTCCGAGCCGATGGCGCGACGACCGAGCCGTGCAGCTGGCCGAACAGTTCGACGCGGCCCTTGCCGTCGGCCGCTCGGCTGCCGCGCCGGGGCACATCAGCCTGTGTCCGGCCACCATACGAAACGCGCCGGCACCCGCTCGCCTGGTGCTGCCCTCGCCCAACGGCTCCACCATCGCGCACGAACTCGCGAGCCGGGCCGGGCTGTGCGTGGGCGCATCGTTGAGAAATGCCGCGGCGGTCGCGACGTGGATACGTGCCGAGAACCCGACCGCCGTGATTGCCGTCATAGCGTCCGGTGAACGGTGGCCCGACGCGTCACTGCGTCCCGCAGTCGAGGACCTGTGGGGTGCGGGTGCGGTCATCGCCGAACTTCTCGATTCGAACGTTGCCGGCGCGTCTCCGGAAGCGGTGACGGCCGCAGCGGCGTGGCGAGCCGTCCATAACGATGTGAGCTCCGAGCTGCACCGATGCGCATCCGGGCGAGAACTGGAGGCGATGGGACATCCCGAGGACGTCGCGATCGCGGCGGAGACCGGTTCGAGTTCCTGCGTTCCGGTTCTGCGCGACGGGGTGTTCGTGGACGCGACTCGCTGACGGGCGATCCGGGGGCCGACACGGACCCGAAACACCGAACCGACGCGGCCGATCGTGTCCGATATTTGGATCGGAACCCCGAATCACGGATCATACGGTGGTGAGTACGGAACGAGTCGCCCCGAAGACCACCGTCGTTGTACCGACTTACAACGAACGGGAGAACCTCCCCAAGCTCGTCGAGCTGCTCGCCGGGCTGAAGGTCGAGGGCCTCGGCGTGCTGGTGGTCGACGACAATTCGCCCGACGGCACCGGCGATATCGCAGACAAACTGGCCATCGACGGTCCCCTCGAGGTCAGCGTTCTGCACCGCACCGAGAAGAACGGGCTCGGCCGCGCATATGTCGCCGGTATGACGCGCGCCCTGGACGAGGGCGCGGACATCGTGATTCAGATGGACGCCGATCTATCGCACCCCACCGAGGTGATTCCGGCCATGATCGACAAGCTGAACACGACAGACGCAGCCGTGGTTCTCGGATCGCGATACGTCCCCGGCGGTGCCGTTGCGGCCGATTGGCCCTGGCACCGCAAAGCACTCTCGGCGTGGGCGAACTTCTACGTCAACACCATCCTGCGGCTCGGCGTCAAAGACGCGACCGCAGGGTTCAAGGCATGGCACGCACGCACTCTGCGCACCATCGATGTGGCCTCGGTCGAGAGCAACGGATACGCGTTCCAGGTGGAGATGAACTACCGGACCGTCAAGCACGGCCTCACTCTCGCCGAGGTTCCGATCACATTCGAGGAGCGCAGCGAGGGCGAATCGAAGATGAGCCTATCGGTACAGCTCGAATCGGCCCTGGTGCCCTGGAAGTTGTTGCTGGGCAAGAAGAAGCTCTGATCGACGCCTCCGCCGTGCTCACGGCGTGAAGCGTCGGAATCCGCCTTCGGCATCGATGACTTGACCGGTGATCGAGCTCGAGTCGGGCGAGAGCAACATCGCTACGACAGCCGCAGCCTCCTCGGGTGAGTTCCACCGACCGCGCGGCATGTGGCGTCGGACGAATTCGTCCAGATCGGTGCCGGCCCAGCCGGTGTCGGTAGGACCCGGATTGATCGTGTTGACGGTGATGCCTCGCTCGATCACCGAGTCGGCCAGGGTAGGGGTGATCGACGCGATGGCACCCTTGCTCACCGCGTAGGGAATTTCGGTCGGCATCGGCCCCTGGTCCTGGCCGGAGGTGAACAATACGACGCGACCACCGTCGGGATGATCCACGTAGCGGCGCACGAATTCCTGCACCAGAAGCAGAGACGCTCGCACGTTCACCGCCCAGGTCACGTCGAGCGACTTCGCCGTCATCGAATCCAGATCACCCAGCTGCGACCGCGCATGGTTGACCACCAGAGAATCGATGGTGCCGAGCCTGGATTCGGCCGCGTCGAACAGAGTTACCGGTGCCGTGGGATCGACGAAATCGATGTCGAGGTGGCCGAGCCTGTCGGTAGCGGTGGACAACTCGGCCAACACTTGCCCTGCTCCCGGTGTGTCGGCTCCCCACGGCTCGGTGACGTCGTAGCCGTCGTACGACTGCGCGAAGACGCGGGTAGTCTCGTCCTGCAGCAGACGGCGGGTGACAGCGAAGCCGATTCCCTGCCGCCGACCCACGCCGGTGACGAGAACTGTTCTGCCTCGTGCCGGCACGTCCGAGTTTCTCATGCCGCTTCCTTGACCGACGCGGCGTACACATCGACGTATTCCTGCCCCGACAGATTCGCCAGCGCCGCCATCACCTCATCGGTGACCGCCCGCAGAATGGCCTTGCTGTTCTCTCCCCCTGCATATCTCGTGAAATTCAATGGTTCGCCGACGACCATACGGACCTTGCCCGGCCGCCACATCCTCGAACCCACCGGGTTTACTCCGAGCGTCCCGTGCATCACCACCGGCACGACGGGCGCCCCCGTCTCGATCGCCACTCTCGCCAGGCCGGTCTTGCCCTTGTACAGCCGGCCGTCAGGAGATCGAGTTCCCTCCGGATATACCGCCCACACCTTCCCCTGTCGCAGAATGCTTTTCGCGGCCTCGAGCGCTGGAGCCGAAGCGTCGGCACCGCGTCGATCGACCGGAACCTGACCCGTCGCGCTGTAGAACCACCGAAGCGCCGCGCCCTTGATTCCACGGCCGGTGAAGTACTCGCTCTTCGCGATGAAAGTGATCCGACGCCGAACCAGGAGAACGAGAAAGAAGGAGTCGACGACGGTGAGGTGATTTCCGGCGACGATCACCGGGCCCGACGTCGGGAGATTTTCCATCCCGACCACCGTCGGCCGACCCAGAATGCGGAGAATCGGCCCGATCAGCACATATTTGAACAGTGAGTACCACATCGATGAACCCTCTCGGCTGGACAACGTCACGGCCGAGAGTAGACAATGTCTACGTGCCTGACAACCTTCGGATTCGACTGGTGGACGCAGGTGTCCGCCTGCTCGAAAGCGAGGGGCAGGGCGGGCTCACCATCAGAGCGGTCACGCGTGAAGCCGGCGTATCGCACGGCGCACCGAGACGGTATTTTCCGACCCTGAGTGCTTTGGCTGCGGCCGTGGCCCGAGTCGGTCTGGTCGATCTCGGGACCGCGCTGAATTCTGCTGCACAACAGTCGGATTCGCCCCGAGATGCACTGGATGCGATGGCGTACGCGTACGTGCAGTTCGCGGCGCAGCGCCCCTCGATGTTCGCTCTCATCTTTCGGCACGACCTGCTCGAGGGCTCCGGTGAGAATCTGCGACAACAATCGCGCCCCTTGTTCGAAGCTCTCACCTCGACACTCGCTGCCGTCGCGACGGAGAATCCACAGTTCACCGCCCTACGACTGTGGACCTCCGTGCACGGAATAGCGGCGCTCAACTCCACACACGCATTCGAGCCGATCACCGATCGTTCGGCGGTGACGGAATTGACCCGCCGCGCAGTGCGCGACGCGATCGCCGACGCTACCGAACCAGGGACTTGACCGACGCAGGCAGTTGGCGGACGTTCTTATAGGGACCGACCACCGCGGCACCGAAAGGACGATCGAGCAACACTGCAGCGACCTCGCGTACTTCGTCGTTGCCGACGCTGTCGATCCGCGCCAAGGTATCGGTGATGTCGCGGTGATTACCGTAGTTCAGTTCGCTGCGACCGATCCGGTTCATCCGAGAACCCGAATCTTCCAGTCCCAGAACCAATCCGCCCCGCAACGAACCCTTCGCCCGAGCACACTCGGCGTCGGTGATGCCCTCCGAAGCGACCTTGGCCAGCACTTCCCTGATCACCGTGGTCACTTCGCCCAAGTTCTCCGGCTGACAGCCCGCGTACACCGAGAACGCACCGCTGTCGGCAAACGTGTCCACCGAGGAATACACGGAGTACGCCAGGCCGCGTTCTTCCCTGATCTCCTGGAACAGGCGAGAACTGAGCCCCCCGCCCACGGCCGAGTTCAGAACGGACAATGCCCAACGATGCCCTTCATGTCGGCCGAACGCACGCACGCCGAGGCACAGGTGCGCCTGCTCGCTGTCACGAGTCGTCAGGCTCAACGTGGGAGCATTACGCAATCTCGCTGTGCCACCGCGTCGTTCGGCCGGCCGCACGCCCTTCTCCAGATGACCCGAGAAAGCCCGGCGCACGAGCGAGACGATCTGCTTGTGATCGACGTTGCCCGCGACCGCGACGACCATGCGCTGCGGCGTATAGCGGCGAACGTGGAACGAGTGCAATTGCGCACGCGTCATCGACTCGATGGATTCGACGGATCCGATGATCGGGCGTCCGATCGGATGATCGCCGAACATCGCTTCCAGGAAGGCATCTCCCAGCAGGTCCTCGGGATCGTCGTCGCGCATGGAGATCTCTTCGAGGACCACCTGACGCTCGACGTCCACATCTGCCGATCGGCACCGGCCGCGCAGCACCACATCGCTGACCAGATCGATGGCGAGCGCCACGTCCTCGTCGAGCACGTGCGCGTAGAAGCAGGTGCTCTCCTTCGAGGTGAACGCGTTCAACTCTCCCCCGACACCGTCCATCACCTGGGCGATCTCGAGGGCACTGCGCGTGGGAGTCGACTTGAACAACAGATGTTCGAGGAAGTGCGCTGCACCGGCAACACTGGGTTGCTCGTCCCGTGAGCCGACTCCGACCCACACACCGACCGAGGCAGAGCGAACGCCGGGCACGAACTCGGTGACGACCCGAAGACCACCGGGCAGAGTGGTGCGTTGCACGCCGGTGTCGATGCCTGCGCTCTCTGGAACGGCCGAACGGTACGTCCCGAGGGGACGTACCGTTCGACTCGATTGCTTCTTACTCAGCGCTGACCTCGGCGGGTGCCTCGGGAGCGTCGGCGGGAGCAGCCGCGTTGTCGTCCTCGACGGGAACGAGGCTGATCTTGCCGCGGTTGTCGATATCGGCGATCTCGACGCGCAACTTGGATCCGACGCTGACGACGTCCTCCACCTTGTTGATGCGCTTGCCGTTACCGAGCTTGGAGATGTGCACCAGTCCGTCGCGGCCCGGGAGCAGCGAAACGAATGCACCGAAAGCCGTTGTCTTGACGACGGTTCCGAGGAATCGCTCGCCGACCTTCGGCAGCTGCGGGTTGGCGATGGCGTTGATCATGTCGATCGCGGCCTGTGCGGACGGTCCGTCCGCTGCACCGACGTAGACAGTGCCGTCATCTTCGATCGAGATGTTGGCACCGGTCTGCTCGGTGATGGAGTTGATCATCTTGCCCTTGGGCCCGATGACCTCGCCGATCTTGTCGACCGGCACCTTGATCGCGGTAACGCGAGGTGCGTACGGGCTCATCTCGTCCGGGGTGTCGATGGCCTCGGCCATGACCTCGAGGATCGTCGTGCGAGCATCCTTGGCCTGCGACAGCGCGCCGGCGAGCACCTTGGAGGGGATGCCGTCGAGCTTGGTGTCGAGCTGCAGCGCCGTGACGAAGTCCTTGGTTCCGGCGACCTTGAAGTCCATGTCACCGAACGCGTCCTCGGCACCGAGGATATCGGTGAGTGCGACGTAACGAGTCTCGCCGTCGACCTCGTCGGACACGAGGCCCATCGCGATACCGGCAACCGGGGCACGCAGCGGCACACCGGCATTGAGCAGCGACAGAGTCGACGCGCAGACCGAGCCCATCGAGGTCGAGCCGTTGGAGCTCAGTGCCTCGGAGACCTGACGGATGGCGTACGGGAACTCGGCCTGGCTCGGCAGCACCGGCAGCAGAGCGCGCTCGGCGAGTGCGCCGTGCCCGATCTCGCGACGCTTCGGCGAACCGACGCGGCCGGTCTCACCGGTGGAGTACGGCGGGAAGTTGTAATGGTGCATGTATCGCTTGGACGTCTCGGGCCCGAGCGAGTCGACCTGCTGCGCCATCTTGACCATGTCGAGAGTGGTGACGCCGAGGATCTGGGTCTCGCCGCGCTCGAACAGGGCCGATCCGTGGGTACGCGGAATGATCGCGACCTCGGCGGACAGCGACCGGATGTCGGTGATGCCGCGACCGTCGATGCGGAAGTGATCGGTGAGGATGCGCTGGCGAACCGACTTCTTGGTCAGTGCACGGAATGCGGCACCGATCTCCTTCTCGCGGCCGGCGAAGCTGTCTCCGACCGACGTGAGGACCTGAGCCTTGACCTCGTCGAGCTTGCTCTCACGCTCGGCCTTGCCCGCAATGGTCAGTGCCTCGTTGAGCGGGATCTTCGCGGCGTTCTCGACGGCCTCGAAGACGTCCGACTGGTACGCCGGGAAGACCGGGTAGTCGCCGGTGGGCTTGGCTGCCTTGGACGCGAGCTCCTGCTGTGCGGTGCACAGGGCAGCGATGAAGGGCTTCGAAGCCTCGAGGCCCTCGGCGACCACCGACTCGTTGGGGGCGGTGGCACCGCCCTCGATGAGCTCGATGACGTTCTCCGTGGCCTCTGCTTCGACCATCATGATGGCGACGTCTGCGTCGGCACCGGAGCCGGAGACGATGCGGCCGGCGACGACCATGTTGAACACGGCCTTCTCGAGCTGCTCGTTGGTCGGGAACGCGACCCACTGCTTGTCGATCAGTGCGACGCGGACGCCGCCGATCGGGCCGGAGAACGGCAGTCCGGCGATCTGCGTCGAAGCCGAGGCCGCGTTGATCGCGACGACGTCGTACAGATCGGCGGGATTGAGGCTCATCACGGTGATGACGACCTGGATCTCGTTACGCAGTCCGTCGACGAACGTCGGACGCAGCGGCCGGTCGATCAGGCGGCAGGTGAGGATGGCGTCGGTGGACGGACGACCCTCGCGGCGGAAGAACGATCCGGGGATACGGCCGGCCGCGTACATGCGCTCTTCGACGTCGACCGTCAGCGGGAAGAAATCGAACCCTTCGCGGGGGTGCTTGCCTGCGGTCGTCGCCGACAGCAGCATCGTGTCCTCGTCGAGGTACGCGGCAACTGCGCCTGCGGCCTGCTGTGCGAGGCGACCGGTCTCGAAGCGGATGGTCCGCTTGCCGAACGTGCCGTTGTCGATGATCGCGGTTGCTTCGTAGACGCCTTCTTCGATGTCCACGGTTGTTGTCTCTGTCATATGTTCTCTTCTCGTCCTCTCGTCTTTGCCGTGCCCGCGCGGACACACCACTAGCCCTCCTGGCTGTGGCGGCATACCTGTGCCGTCCATCCGACGAGAGATTCTCTCGGGACGCGGCTGCGCGGAGGCGGCCATCGATCGAAGCCCGCCGGATCTCGTATCCGAAAGGCCACTACCGAAGACCGTCACCACGGCGTGACAGGCATACACGGCGGTGTGCGGATGCCGTGCATCCGCTTCTTCGTGCTGGCGTAACTGTTCTTGCGGTACAAACACAGATAGCCAACGAGGAACAGTCTAAGCACTGCCTCGTTGGCTACTGCACTATTGCTGCGAGTCGGGTGCGCACCGGCGCGTCGAACCGTGCGTCGGTGACAACCTCGCGTCGATGCGAATTATCGACGCAGACCCAGACGCTCGATGAGCGAGCGGTAGCGGGTGACGTCGACCTTCGCGATGTACTTGAGCAGACGACGACGACGTCCGACCAGCAGCAGCAGGCCGCGGCGGGAGTGGTGGTCGTGCTTGTGCGTCTTGAGGTGCTCGGTCAAGTCGACGATGCGCTTGGTGAGCATTGCAACCTGCGCCTCGGGCGAGCCCGTGTCGGTGGGGTGCAAGCCGTACTCGCCGAGAACGGCCTTCTTCTGTTCGGTGGTCAATGCCACTGGTACTACTCCTGATCAATGACGTCCGCGTGAAAGGAAGCAACGCGCCCCCATCGAGCAACCGAGGTCGACACGAGGGGATCGAAGCCGGTACAGCCGCCACGGACCGCAGCGAGCACCGAGGGGACAGCCTATCAGGCCGTGCTCGCCGCCAGAATCGAGCGGGCTCGCTCGGCATCGCGTCCCATTTCCTCGACGAGCGCCTCCATGGAGTCGAACTTCTCCATGCCGCGCAGCCGGTCGACGAAGTCGACTGCCACATGCTGCCCGTACAGGTCTGCCTCGCCGTCGAGTACGAATGCCTCGACGGTCCTGGTTCGACCCGAGAACGTGGGATTGGTCCCCACCGACACCGCGGCCGGGTGCCGCTCCCCCGGCGTCACCGTACCCATGATCGGACCGGGCCCGAGCACGGTGAACCACGCCGCGTAGACACCGTCCGCGGGTATGGCCGAATACATGGGCGGCGCAACATTGGCTGTGGGATAGCCCATTTGGCGGCCTCGTCCATCGCCGTGCACGACGACACCCTCCACGCGATGCGGACGCCCGAGCGCGGCGGTGGCGGCAGCGACGTCTCCCGCGTCCACACAGGATCTGATGTAGGTGGAGGAGAAGGTCACGGCGTGCTCGGCGAGCAGGTTCACTCCGTCGACCGCGAATCCTGCCCGTTCCCCGATCTTGCGCAGCATCGGAACGGTGCCGAGCGCCTTCTTGCCGTACGTGAAGTTCTCGCCGACGACGACCTCGGCAACGTGCAGCCGTTCGATGAGAATCTCGTGCACGTACCGCTCGGGCGTCAGCTTCATCAGCTCGGGCGTGAACGGCATGACGCAGAACACTTCGATTCCCAGCTGTTCGGCCAACTCGGCCCGCCTGGTCAGCGTTGTCAGCTGGGCGGGATGACTTCCGGGCCGGACCACTTCCATCGGGTGGGGATCGAACGTCATGAGCACGCTCGGAACGCCGCGCTTCTTCGCTGCGGCCACCGCGCGCCCGATCAGTTGTGCGTGTCCACGATGAACGCCGTCGAATACGCCGATCGTGAGCACGCACCTGCCCCAGTCGGCAGGTACATCGTCGAGACCTCGCCATCTCTGCACACCGGGAAGCCTACGGCCCCACGGCCGCCCGGTCACTCTCGGACAGGCGTGTCGTGTGCGGCAGGTATGGACAAAAAGGTATCCCCACGGTAAATATTTCGGGGTGCCTAACTTTTTTCTTCGCTCGGATGGATCCCACGCCGGACGAGTGGTTGCGAGCTGGGCCGTGGCTGGACTACTAGTAGTGGCGTCGACCAGCTGCGCCCGGTCCGTGGGCGACGACGATCACACTGCGCTCGACGACGGCAGACCCTTGGTTCTGACGACATTCACCGTCCTCGCCGACATGGCCGCCAATGTCGCCGGCGATCATTTACGAGTGGAATCCATCACAAAAGCCGGTGCCGAGATCCACGGTTACGAACCGACGCCAGGAGATCTGCGTACGGCCGAGCAGGCCGAGCTGATCCTCGACAACGGACTCGGACTGGAGGCCTGGTTCGAGAAATTCGTCGAGCGCATCCCCGCACCCCACGCAGTGGTGAGTGCGAATGTGGACCCGATCTACATCCGCGACGACGCCTACGCGGGCAAAGCGAACCCCCACGCATGGATGTCCCCGGTCGTGGCCGAGACGTACGTCGAGAACATCGCCGACGCGTTCGTCGCCCTCGACCCCGCCAACACCGACGACTACCGAGCCAACGCAGCCGGCTACATCGGACAACTCCGCGAGGTCGGTACCGAACTCGACGCAGACCTCTCCGCCCTGCCCGAACGTCAGCGTGCACTCGTCACCTGTGAAGGTGCATTCGGCTATCTGGCCCGCGACTTCGACCTGCAGGAGGCCTACCTGTGGCCGGTCAACGCAGAGCAGGAAGGAACGCCGAAGCAGGTGGTGCGCACCATCGATTTCGTTCGTGACAACGACGTACCCGCCGTGTTCTGCGAGTCGACCGTCTCGGACAAGGCACAGCTGCAGGTCGCCGAGGACACCGGTGCTCGATTCGGGGGAAAGCTCTACGTCGACTCGCTGAGCGATGCGGCAGGCCCCGTCCCCACATACCTGGATCTACTGCGCTACGACGCACGGTTGATCGCCGACGCATTGGTAGGAGAACGATGACCGAGCATGCTGCAGCACCGCACGAGAACGGGGCAGCTCTGACGGTCGATACCGTCAACGTCCGATATCGAGACGTCGTGGCACTCGTCGATGCCAGCCTGACGCTCGCACCGGGTCGGGTGTGCGGGCTGGTCGGCATGAACGGATCGGGCAAATCGACGCTGTTCAAGGCCGTCATGGGCGTCGTCAGGCCCAACTCCGGTTCGATCACCGTGTTCGGCGGCGACCCTGCCCAGGCACGCAAGGCAGGCACGGTCAGTTACGTGCCCCAGGCGGAATCAGTCGACTGGACGTTCCCGATCAGCGTGCGCGACGTGGTGATGATGGGCCGATACGGGAAGCAGAACTTCCTCCGCACCCCCCGCGCAGCCGATCGACTGGCCGTCGACGAGGCACTGCAGCGCGTCGACCTCGGCGAACTCGCGAACCGACAGATCGGCCAACTCTCCGGTGGCCAACGCAAACGAGCGTTCGTCGCCCGCGCCATCGCCCAGGAGGCGTCGTTGTTGTTGCTCGACGAGCCCTTCGCCGGAGTGGACAAGAAGACCGAAGCGACCATCACCCGGCTGCTGCGCGAACTCGCCGCGCACGGAGCCTCGGTTCTCGTGTCCACGCACGATCTTCACGCCCTACCGGATCTGTGCGACGAGGCGATCCTGCTGCAGCAGCGGGTGCTGATGCACGGCAGTCCGGCCGAGGTACTGAGACCGGAGAACCTCGCGCTGGCCTTCGGCATCGACCCGTCGAAGGTCGACCAGCTCGGTGCGGGCACTCGAACTCCCGCCACCCGAACCACGGAAGCGAGCTGAACCGTGTACCTCGTCGACTTTCTCGTGGACCCACTCGAATACACCTTCATGCAGCGGGCGCTCCTGGTGACCGTCACCGCCTCGATCGTGTGCGCTGTGCTGAGCTGCTGGCTCGTCCTCATCGGCTGGTCTCTGATGGGCGACGCCGTCTCGCACGCAGTGCTCCCCGGCGTCGCATTGTCGTATCTGTTGGGTGCACCGTTCGCAATCGGCGCTCTCCTGTTCGCCCTCATCGCAGTCGGCGCCATCGGGGTCGTGCGCAACACCACCATCGTCAAGGAGGACGCCGCGATCGGCGTCGTCTTCACGACCTTGTTCGCGCTCGGTGTCGTCCTGATCTCGAAGTTTCCCAGCCAGATCGACCTCAACCACATCCTGTTCGGCAATCTCCTGGGCGTATCGCAGGCAGACATGATTCAGGTGTTCGTTCTCGGCGGCATTGCGCTCGCCGTCATGGTCGTCAAGCGTCGCGATTTCACGCTCTTCGCATTCGACCGCACCCAGGCTCGGGCCGTCGGCATCAATCCGACCGTTATCTCGGCCGTGATGCTGACCCTGCTGGCGTTGACGACCGTGGTGGCACTTCAGGCCGTCGGCGTGATTCTCGTGGTGGCGATGCTCATCACCCCCGGTGCGTCGGCGTATCTGCTCACGCACAGCTTCGGCCGGATGCTGGTGCTGGCACCACTGATCTCGGTGGGATGCGCGCTGGTCGGGATCTATGCCAGCTTCTACCTCGACGTGTCCTCCGGTGGCAGCGTCGTGCTGACCCAGGGGCTCGTCTTCGTGCTCGCGTACCTCTTCAGCCCGTCACAGGGCATCGTCACCCGTGCTCTCCGGCAACGCGGACAGGTGCCGACAGCTCCGGCCGGGTGAGGTGTCTTTTTCCATTGGATTGCCTAAGCTCGGCGACGTGGCGCAACGAAAAGACGATCCCGCTCCGGCCGACGAGGGCGTCCAGCTGTCGGCGGTTGCGCAGGACTATCTGAAGGTCATCTGGACGGCCAGCGAGTGGAGCGAGGACTCCGTCAGCACCAAGATGCTCTCCGAGCGCATCGGTGTCTCCGCATCGACGGTGTCCGAGGCGATTCGCAAGCTCGCCGACCAGGGCATGGTCGACCACGCCCGGTACGGAGCGATCTCGCTGACCGAGAAGGGCCGCCTGGCTGCCATCGGAATGGTTCGTCGGCACCGTCTGATCGAGACCTACCTGGTTCGCGAACTCGGATACGGATGGGACGAGGTGCACGACGAGGCCGAGATCCTCGAACACGCCGTCTCCGACCTGATGATGGACCGCATCGACGCGAAACTCGGCCACCCCGAGCGAGATCCGCACGGAGACCCGATTCCCTCGGTCGACGGCGCAATCGACACGCCGTCCGCAACGCGCCTGAGCGAGTACCTGGACGGACAGTCCGGCCGCGTTGCCCGAATCTCCGATTCCGACCCGGCAATGCTTCGCTACTTCGATTCCGTCGGCATCACGCTCGACCTACCGATCACGGTGATCGAACGACGCGACTACGCCGGAACCGTTGCCATCGAACTCGCTCGCACCGGTACCAAGGACGCAATCGACCTCGGTCACCGCGCCGCCGAAGCCATCTGGATGGTTCCGGCCAACTGATCACCTGGCGGTTCAGTGTCCGCGCAGGGTCGCGGGCCGTACGACCATGACCGAGCTCGCCCTCTTGCCCTTCTCCTGAAGCAGAGCGATGGTGTGGCCCGTCGGATCGACGGCCGCGTACACCCCATCGATTCCGATCGGGTCCAGCCAGCGCCCCTGGCTCAGTGATTCCGCCTCGGCGGCATCGATCTGCCGGTGTGGAAATGCGGTACGCGCCGCCTGGTCGATATCCAGGCTGACGGCCGGATCCTCGGCCAGTTCGTCGAGCGTGCGTGCGTGCTCGAGTGTGAAGGGACCGACTCGAGTGCGACGCAGCACAGTCAGATGACCACCGACACCGAGTGCCGAACCGAGATCGCGTGCCAGCGCCCGCACGTAGGTCCCCGACGAACAATCCACCTCCACGTCGAGATCGACGAACGTGGACTCACCGTCGGCCACGTCTCGCCTGGCCGCCACGTCGAACCGGGTGACGCTCACCGTGCGGGCAGCGAGGGTGAACTCCTCACCTGCGCGGGACAACTTGTGGGCCCGCTGACCGTCGACCTTGATGGCGCTGACACTGGCAGGCACCTGGTCGATGTCTCCGGTCAGAGCTGCGATCGCAGTGGCGATGTCGGAGTCGGCCACGTGCGCTGCCGACACGTCCGCCAGCACGTCGCCCTCGGCATCGTCGGTCGTCGTGCTGCGGCCCAGCCGAACGGTCGCGGTATACGACTTGGTGGTCAGCGAAAGTAGACCGAGCATTTTCGTCGCACGCTCCACGCCGAGCACGAGAACTCCCGTCGCCATGGGATCGAGAGTCCCCGCATGACCGACTTTTCTGGTGCGCAACAGCTTTCGGCACGACGCCACGACATCGTGGCTCGTCACACCCGGCCCCTTGTCGACCACAAGCAAGCCGGCACCGACGAGACCGGACGAAATCTTTTCGCGAGCACTCACGAGAGAGCATTGTGCCAGGCTCGCGAATCCGGTCGTCACGTCACCGAGATCGCAGTCATCACCAGACCGCCCGCCACCATCCATCGACCGTCGAACGCCGACAGAGGCGGGCCGGTGACGGTGTCCCCCGGCACCAACAACTCGGAGTGGAACGTTCCCGAGATGTCGTCACCGGAGCCGGTTCGCTCGAACGTGATGTGCGCGTCCTCGAACCCGAGCCACCGTCCGGTCAGCGGCTCCCACGCCTTGTACGTGGCTTCCTTGGCGCAGAACAACACTCGGTCCCAATGGACGTCCTCACGACCGGCGGTCGCGAGCCAGTCTCGCTCGGCCGGCAGGCTCACCGCCTCCAAGACTCCGTCGGGCAAGGGGCCGTGCGGCTCGGCGTCGATACCCACCGAACGCACCTGCATCGAATACGCCAATACGGCACCGCGATACCCGTCGCAGTGAGTCAGGGATCCGACCACACCCTTCGGCCACTGCGGTGCACCGGATTTGCCGCGCATGATCGGCGCGGGCTCCACGCCCAGCTTCTCCATCGCCACACGCGCGCAGTGTCGAGCCGAGGTGAACTCACGTTTACGTTTGTCCACGGCCTTGGCGACCAACGGCGCTTCGAGTGGATGCGGCGTCAAACCCGGTGGATCAGCGAATAATTCGGCCGAGACGACCCCGTTGGGGAGTATCGATTCGATCACTTGCCAGCCCTCATCTTCTCGACCTCTGCCTCCATCTCGGGCGTCACGGTGAAGTGTCCACCCCATTTGTTCAACGTGCCCGGCGGATACTCGGGAACCGGAAGGATCTGGCGCAGAACGTTGTTCGGTAGTCCACGGCGCTGCCATTCACGCGGGTATCCCACCGAGACCTCCTCGAAGCGGACACCGTCGTAGTAGGTGGTCCGCGGGATGTGCAGGTGCCCGTACACCGAGCAGATCGCGTTGTATCTGGTGTGCCAGTCCGCCGTCAGAGTCGACCCGCACCACAGGGCGAACTCCGGGTAGAACAGCACCTCGGTCGGCTGGCGAACCATCGGAAAGTGGTTGATGAGCACGGTGGGAACCGTGGTGTCCAGTGCGTCGAGGCGCTCCCGGGTGGCCTCGATTCGAGCGTGGCACCAGGCATCCCGCGTTGCATACGGCTGCGAGGACAGCAGGAACTCGTCGGTGGCGACGACGTTCTTCTCGCGCGCGATCGCCAGCCCGTGTTCTTTGTCCCGCGCTCCCTGCGGGAGGAACGAGTAGTCGTAGAGCAGAAACATCGGCACTATCGTCGCGGGTCCGCCCTCACCTTCCCAGCGCAGATACGGGTCCTCGGGGGTGATGACGTCGATCTCGCGGCACAGGTTGACCAGATACTCGTAGCGAGCGGCTCCGTGGATCTGAACGGGGTCCTTGACCGTCGTCCACAGTTCGTGGTTCCCGGGTACCCAGATGACCTTCGCGAACCGGCTACGGAGCAGTTCGAGCGCCCACTTGATGTCATCGGTCTTCTCCGACACGTCGCCGGCAACGATCAGCCAATCTTCGGGCGATTCGGGAAAGATGTCCTCTGTGACGGGCCGGTTGCCCCGATGTCCGACGTGAATGTCGCTCACTGCCCACAGCTTCGCTGCCACTGATGACCCCTTCCGGTCCGCACGGCCGTCGACGTCGAATCGCCGGAACCGTCCGAGAACGTACCAACGCTCAATACTCCACGGAGATTCCGTAGCCGGTGCCGTCGGGGTGAAGCGAAGCCCCGTCGAGCGGACGACCGACTCGGAACCTCGCGGCGGCAATCCGGTCGCGTCGACCGCAGATTCGGGTATATGGTGCCATGCATGACTTATCTGCGGAGATTTCCGCCAATGCAGGTACATCGATGACGGTTCCCCCGGTACGAGTTCGAGATGCAGCTGCGCTCCTCGGCGTCAGTGACGACACCGTGCGTCGGTGGATCGACAGCGGCACGCTCGCATCGCACGAGGACCGGACGGGACGCAAGGTGATCGCCGGCCAGGACCTGGCCGCCTACGCCCGTGAGCACGCCGCACCCCCACCGGAAGTCACCTCCGGTGCCAGTTCCGCACGCAACCGGCTGGTCGGACTGGTCACCGACGTCGTCTCGGACACGGTGATGAGCGAGGTCAGCATGCAGTGCGGACCGTTCTCCATCGTGTCCTTGATGAGTACCGCATCGGTTCGTGAGCTGGGCCTGGAGCCGGGCAAGGTCACCGTTGCGGTCGTCAAGGCCACGACCGTCATCGTCGAGACACCCTAGATCTCAGGAGAAATGTCGTGAAGAGAGTTCGCCCGGCAGTCGTGGCTCTGAGTGCCGTCACCCTCGTATTCACCGGATGCGCCGGACAATCCGAGACGGTCGACACCGACCCGGCACCGAGCGTCGACGCCATCGATGGTGACATCACCGTGTTCGCCGCGGCATCGCTGAAGACCACGTTCACCGATCTCGGTGCACGGTTCGAGGCCGAGCACCCCGGCACCTCCGTCGAATTCAGCTTCGCAGGCTCTTCCGACCTGGTCGCGCAGTTGATCTCCGGAGCACCCGCGGATGTCTTCGCGTCCGCGGACACCAAGAACATGACCGCCGCGGTCGACGCCGGCGTGGTCGCGGGCGATCCCGTCGACTTCGCCTCCAACACCCTGACCATCGTGACCGCGCCGGGGAACCCGGACGGCATCACGTCGTTGGCCGAACTGGCCGACCCCGACGTCCTGACGGTGATCTGCGCGCCCCAGGTACCGTGCGGAGCCGCCACCGCGTCCGTCGAGGCCGCATCCGGTACCGACATTCCGGCGGTCAGCGAGGAATCCTCGGTCACCGACGTGCTGGGCAAAGTCACGTCGGGACAAGCCGATGCCGGCCTGGTCTACGTCACCGACGCGTCCGGAGCGGGAGACGCCGTGACCGCAGTGCCGTTCGCGGAATCGAGCGGAGCCGTCAACACCTACCCGGTTGCGGCATTGAGTGAGTCCGACAACGAAGCCACCGCTCGTGCGTTCGCCGAATTCGTCGCCGGACCGGTCGGCCGTGACGTCCTCGGTCGCGCCGGCTTCGGCGCTCCGTGACCCTACGAGTCGCCGATGACGGGCGGTCGACCGTCGGTGTGCCGATCTGGATTTTCGTTCCGGCCGCCGTCGGCGCGCTCGTCGTCGTTGCCCCGCTGGCCGCGATGTTCACCAGGATCGACTGGTCGAACTTCGTGGGGCTCGTCACCTCCGAGTCTGCGGTTGCGGCGTTGATGCTGAGTGTGAAGACGGCGACGGCCAGCACAGCATTGTGCCTGGTACTGGGCGTGCCGATGGCAATCGTGCTCTCACGCAGCCCGATACGAGGACTCTCGGTACTGCGTTCCCTCGTCGTTCTCCCTCTCGTACTGCCCCCGGTCGTCGGCGGCATCGCCCTGCTCTACACCTTCGGGCGTCAGGGACTGCTCGGTGAGCATCTGGAGGCCTTCGGAATCAGGATCGCGTTCACCACCTCGGCCGTCGTGTTGGCTCAGGTGTTCGTCTCGCTGCCGTTTCTCGTCGTCAGCGTCGAGGGTGCCTTGCGCACGGCCGGCAACCGCTACGACGTGGTGGCCGCGACCCTGGGGGCCACTCCCACCACCGTCCTGCGCCGGGTCACCGTTCCCCTGATTCTTCCCGGACTACTGTCCGGAACCGTTCTCGCCTTCGCCCGCGCACTCGGAGAATTCGGCGCGACGTTGACGTTCGCCGGCTCGCTCGAGGGGGTGACCCGGACACTGCCGCTGGAGATCTATCTTCAACGCGAAACCGATCCCGATGCCGCGGTGGCGCTGTCGATACTGTTGATACTGGTCGCGGCACTCGTCGTCGTCACTGCGCGGGGCACTCGATCGTCGGGAACGCTGTGAGCTCACTGCATCTGCGTGCCACCCTCGGCGCCCGCGGCGTCGCCCTCGAACTGGACGTCGAAGAGGGCGAGACCGTTGCGGTACTCGGGCCCAACGGGGCCGGGAAATCGACGCTGCTCCAATTGGTGTCGGGGTCGGTCACACCCGATGACGGTGTCGTCCTACTCGGCGAGGATGTGTTGACCGACACGTCGTCGAAGACCTTCGTCCCGATACACGCACGGGGCGTCGCAACTCTGGCTCAGGACGCACTGCTGTTTCCCCACATGGACGCGCGCACGAACGTTGCCTTCGCGCCGCGAAGTACCGGCGCGAACCGAGCACGTGCGAAAGTCGTGGCCGACAGGTGGCTCGACGCCGTCGGAGCCTCCCACCTGGCCGGACGCCGCCCTGCCCAGCTGTCCGGTGGCCAGGCCCAACGGGTCGCGATTGCGCGTGCTCTCGCGGCGGATCCTCGACTGCTGCTACTCGACGAACCCTGTGCCGCTCTCGATGTCGAGACGGCACCGGCCGTCCGGCGAGTGCTGCGCACGGTATTGCGTGAGAGCTCTCGCACGGCGCTGATCGTCACCCACGATCTGCTCGACGTCGTAGCGCTGGCCGATTCCGTCGCAGTCGTCGAGGGTGGACGCGTGGTCGAGCGGGGCTCGGTTGCCGAGGTCCTCACCGCCCCCCGCAGCGAATTCGGTGCCCGGATCGCCGGAATCAACCTGCTCTCGGGCCGCGCGATCGACGCCGACGACACCACGGCTCTGCGTACCGACTGGGGTGTGACGGTCCATGGCTCCGGACAGCACGCCGCTGGAACGCCCGTGGTCGCGGTGTTCTCCCCCGCTGCCGTCTCGGTACATCCGGTTGCTCCGCACGCGAGCCCCCGCAACGTCTTCGAAGTGGTGGTCGAGGAGATGGAGGTGCAGGGCTCCGGCATTCGTGTCCGATCCCGCCCGCATCCGGACGGCTCCCCCGGAATCGCGGCCGACATCACTCCCGCTGCGGTCTCGGATCTCGGGCTCGAACCGGGTCGCAGCGTGTTCTTCGTGGTGAAGAGCCTCGAAGTGGCACTGCACCCGGCGCTACCGTCGCGGCTCTGACCGACAGTTACCGGTGTAGTTGTCGATCGCTGCCGATCACGAGCCACCTGCCCGACAGCACTCGACCCGCGACGGCGAGCATGCGCAGCCCGACGAAGACACCGAGGCCGATCCAGATTCCTACCAGCCCCCAGTCGACTACGAGAGCCGACCAGATGAACGGCAGAAAACCCACGACGGCGCAGGCCATGGTCGCGTTGCGTAGAAACGCCGCGTCGCCACTGCCCAGCAGGACTCCGTCCAGCGCGAACACCACTCCGGCGATGGGAATGATCGCGACGAAGATCCACCAGATCGCATGCATCTCGTCGATGACCGAGGCGTCGGTGGTGAACAGATCCGGGACGAACGAACGCCCGACGGCGAACACCCCGGCGAGGACCACCGCGAACACCGTGGACCATGCGGTCAGACGCCATGCGAGTGCGCGCGCGTCATCGGTCCTGCTCGCTCCCAGGGCGGCTCCCACCAGAGTCTGAGCGGCGATCGCCAGCGAATCGAGCATCAACGACACCAGGTTCCACATGTGCAGCACCACCTGGTTGGCGGCGACCGACGCCGCACCGAACCTCGACGCGACGGCAGCGGCGGACAGGAAGCAGGCCTGAAACGCCAGGCTGCGCACGATCAGGTCGCGGCCGAGCACCAATTGTGCGCGCATCACCGTCCAGTGGGGGCGAAGTTCGGTGCTCGACCGAACTACCGCGACGACGAACAGCGCACCGGCGACACCCTGGCCGATCACGTTGGCCACGGCCGATCCCACCAGTTCCAGCCGCGGGAACCCGAGCAACCCATGGACCAGAAGTGGGCACAGCACCGCCGACACACCGAAGCCGAACACGACGAAACGCAGTGGCGTCACCGTGTTCTGGACGCCGCGCATCCATCCGTTTCCGGCCAGCGATACCAGGATGAACGGCACACCCAGCAGAGCCACTCGCAGCCACGAGATCGCCTCGGCCGCGATGTCGCCGCCGCCGGTCAGTACCGATACCACCGGCTCGGCCGCAAGTTGCATCACCGCAACGATGGCGATTCCGATGGCGAAGGCCAACCAGGTTGCCTGCACGCCCTCCCCGACGGCGTCGCGTTCACGACCGGCACCGTGTTTGCGAGCCGCACGCGCGGTCGTGCCGTAGGACAGAAACGTCAGTTGTGTGCTGACCTGAGCCAACACGAGACCGCCTATCGCCAGGCCTGCGAGCGCCACAGCACCCAGCCGGCCGACCACGGCGGCGTCGAACAACAGGTAGAGGGGTTCGGCAGCGAGGACGCCGAGAGAAGGCAGGGAGAGACCGAGAATCTTGCGAGCAGTGACCGGGGTGGAACTCACGAGGCCGACAGGGCCTCGCGCAACGCGTCCACGACATCGGCAAGCTCGCCCGTCGCGGTGTAACCCGCCGCATTGCGGTGCCCGCCACCGCCGAGCGTGCACGCCACCGCCGACACGTCGACCTCGGTCTTCGAGCGCAGCGACACCACCCACACCGAGCCGAAATCCTGCTGCTTCAACACGGCGGCCACTTCGGCTTCGGAGGTGGTGCGCACGATGTCGATGACACTCTCGATCTCCTCGGACCGCAATCCGGCCGAATCCTCGCTTCGAATGACGGCGTACACCAGCCCGCGACCGTCGACGGCGTCGGCAAGCAGGGAGGCCGAACCGAGGACCGAACCGAGCATCGGCAGCCAGTCGAACGGATGCGTGTCGAGCAGTTTGCGCGCGATGTGTGCGCCGTCGATACCTGTCGCGAGCAGTCTCTCGGCCAACAGGTGCGAACCAGGGCGAACCCATCGGAACGAACCGGTGTCGGTGACCAAGCCTGCGAACAGCAGGTGCGCCAGATCTGCATCGATCTCGACACCCCACTGGTCCAACAGTCTCGCGATCACCGCAGTGGTCGACTCCGCGGACGCATGCACCACATTGACCGTTCCGAACCGGGTGTTGCTGCGGTGATGGTCGATCACGAGGCTGGCCGACGCAGAATCGAGTCGATCACCCAGCGAACCCAGCCGACCCCGGCTTCCGGCGTCGACCGTGACGACCAAGTCGACGGTATCGGTGACCTTGTCGGCGTCGACGAGTAGGTGCCTCCCGGGCAACTCGTCCATCGACTCGGGCAGGGACGCCGGCGCAGCGAACGCCACCTGGACGGTCGCACCGCGCCGTTCGAGCACGGAACCGAGCGCAAGCCCACTCCCGATCGTGTCGGCGTCGGGCTGAACGTGACACAGAACGGTCACCGAGGATGCACGTTCGAGCATCTCGATCGCCTGCGCCAGATCGCTGTCGGCCTCCGTCGCTGTCCCCGAACCATCGGACATGTCAGTCGGCTTCGGAGGGCTCGACGTCTGCAAGCTCACGGGGGGCTTTGTACGGATCGGGGTCGCCTGCGGGCTTGGCGTTCGCTCGGGCGCGAGCCAATTCCTCGTCGGCCACGCGAGCGCGTTCGAGAAGGTCTTCCATGTGGCGCGCGGTGTCGGGCACAGTGTCGGTCACGAACGTCAATGTCGGTGTGTACCGCACGCCCGTTCCGGCACCGACCTTCGAGCGCAGCACACCCTTGGCCTTCTCCAGTCCCGCGGCGGCAGCCTGCAGGTCGGGCGGAGTATCGAGATCTTCACCCATGACGGTGTAGTACACCGTGGCGTCGTGCAGGTCGGCAGTCACCTTGGTATCGGTGATGGTCACGAATGCCAGCCGCGGATCCTTGATCTCGTGATCGATCGCCGTTGCAACGATGGCGGCGATTCGCTTGGACAACTTACGAGCCCTGGCCTGATCCACCACGACAATCACACTCCTCTTTCATGGCCGAACGTCGGTTCTCTTGCGACATTCGACGGTTGTGCACTTCACTCTGCCGAACAGTGCTCGGCAGACGCCCGGATCAATCCTCGGGTCCGAAGATTCTCCGGCGTACCGCCAACAGTTCCAGATCGTGACGTTCGGCGACATGCCGTTCGCACTCGTCCAGTTTGTCGTGCAAGAGATCGACATCGGTACCGGCAGCGGCAACCCCCAGCAGGGACCGCCGAATACGTTCTCGCTCACCGGTTTCGGCAGCCGAAACTCCCAGCCGTTGCAGATCACCGAGAACCGGTTCCACCATCGACCGCTTCTCGGCGAGCGAACGCACGTCCCCCAACAACACGTCCAACTCCAAAGCACCCAGATACACGCTGACGTCCTTCGATCAGCTTCGACGACAAAGCCGGTGGCAGTACAGCTGTCGTACCACCACCGGCTCGAAAGTCGGAGCGCAGTGTCACTCCCCTGGCTTCACCACCGAGCCGACGCGACCGGATGCGGAGCCGAACGGCTCCGCATCGGTTCTAGTCGCGTGGCTTTTCACGGAGTTCGTACGCCTCGATGACATCGCCCACCTTGATGTCGGAGTACGTCACCGTCAAACCACACTCGTATCCCTCACGAACCTCCGTCGCGTCGTCCTTCTCGCGGCGGAGCGAGGAGATCGTGACGGTTTCCGCAACAACGGCACTGTCTCGGATGAGTCGTGCCTTCGCGTTGCGACGGATCGTACCGGAGGTGACGAGGCAACCGGCGATGTTTCCGACCTTGGAGGAACGGAACAGCGCGCGGATCTCGGCCTGCCCGAGGGCAACCTCCTCGTACACCGGCTTGAGCATGCCCTTGAGGGCCTTCTCGATCTCGTCGATCGCCTGGTAGATCACCGAGTAGTACCGGATGTCGACGCCCTCGCGGTTGGCCAGCTCGGTGGCCTTGCCCTCCGCGCGAACGTTGAAGCCGATGATGATCGCGTTGGATGCCGACGCCAGGTTGACGTTGGTCTCCGTGACGCCACCGACACCGCGGTCGATGACGCGCAGCTCCACCTCGTCGTCGATCTCGATACCGAGCAGCGCCTCTTCGAGTGCTTCCACGGTTCCCGAGTTGTCACCCTTGAGGATCAAGTTCAGCTGCGAAGTCTCCTTCAGAGCTGCATCGAGATCGTCGAGGCTGATGCGCTTACGGCTCTTGGCCGCGAGAGCATTGCGCTTACGCGCGTTTCGACGGTCGGCGATCTGGCGGGCGATCCGGTCCTCGTCGACGACGAGAAGGTTGTCGCCTGCACCGGGCACCGACGTGAAGCCGATGACCTGCACGGGACGGGACGGCATCGCTTCGGTGACATCCTCGCCGTGCTCGTCGACCATCCGGCGGACGCGTCCGTATGCGTCACCGGCGACGATCGAGTCACCGACACGGAGCGTTCCGCGTGCGATGAGCACGGTCGCGACCGGGCCACGACCACGGTCGAGGTGCGCCTCGATGGCGACACCCTGAGCGTCCATGTCCGGGTTGGCGCGCAGATCGAGCGACGCGTCGGCCGTCAGCAGCACCGCTTCGAGGAGGGCATCGATGTTGGTGCCCTGCTTGGCGGAGATGTCGACGAACATCGTCTCGCCGCCGTACTCCTCGGCGACCAGGCCGTATTCGGTCAGCTGCTGCCGGATCTTGTCCGGGTTCGCGCCTTCCTTGTCGATCTTGTTCACCGCGACCACGATCGGCACGTCGGCCGCCTGGGCGTGGTTGATGGCCTCCACCGTCTGCGGCATGACGCCGTCGTCGGCTGCGACCACCAGGATCGCGAGGTCGGTGGCCTTCGCACCACGGGCACGCATGGCCGTGAAGGCCTCGTGACCGGGGGTGTCGATGAAGGTGACCAAACGCTCGTTGCCCTCGAGCTCGGTCAGCACCTGGTATGCACCGATGTGCTGCGTGATGCCGCCGGCCTCGCCTTCGCGCACCGTGGTGTTACGAATCGAGTCGAGCAGTCGCGTCTTACCGTGATCGACGTGGCCCATGACGGTGACCACCGGGGGACGCTGCTCGAGATCTTCCTCGCCGCCGGCGTCCTCGCCGTAGGTGAGGTCGAACGAGTCGAGCAGTTCGCGGTCTTCGTCCTCGGGGCTGACGACCTGAACGACGTAGTTCATCTCGCCGCCGAGAAGCTCCAGCGTCTCGTCGTTGACGGACTGCGTCGCGGTGACCATCTCACCGAGGTTGAACAGGGCCTGCACGAGTGCGGCCGGGTTCGCGTCGATCTTGTCCGCGAAGTCCGACAGCGATGCGCCGCGAGCGAGACGAATGGTCTCACCGTTTCCGCGGGGCAGCCTGACGCCACCGACTGCGGGAGCCTGCATGCTCTCGTACTCGGCGCGTTTCGCCCGCTTCGACTTGCGGCCACGACGAACTGCTCCGCCGGGACGACCGAATGCACCTGCTGCTGCGCCGCGCTGACCGGGGCGTCCACCGCCGCCGGGACGACCACGGAAGCCGCCTGCGGGAGCGCCGCCTGCGGGGGCACCACCGGGAGCGCCGGGAGCACCGCCGCCGCGGTAGCCACCGCCACCGCCGCCGCCGGGACGACCGCCCGGAGCGCCACCGGGACGCCCGGGGCGTCCCGCTGCGGGACCGGGACGTGCCGAACGGGTCGGCATCGCACCCGGGTTCGGGCGAGGAGGCATCGAGCCGGGGCTCGGACGAGGTCCGGCCTGGCCCGGTGCGGGACGGGGTCCGCCCTGGCCGGGAGCCGGCCGAGTGCCGCCGGACGGTGCGGCGGGACGAGGCCCGCCCTGTCCGGGAGCCGGCCGTCCGCCGCCGGGACGCGGCGCACCGGGAGCGGGCCGGGGAGCCGGCCGTTCCACAGGAGCCGAGGAGTACGGGTTGTTTCCGACACGCGGTGCCTTGGGCCCGGGCTTGGGGCCGGGACCTGCAGGCTTGGGTGTCGTCGCAGCCTGCGCTGCCTCGCCGGTGCCGGCCGACGCGGCCGGTGCCTGCTCTACGGGAGCAGCAGGCTGGGCGACGGGTGCAGCCGGTGCCGGTGCTGCGGGTACAGCCGGAGCTGCTTCCGCGGGTGCCTGAACCACCGGCTCCTGCACTGCGGGTGCTTCCGGTTCTGCCTGTCGAGGGGCCGGCTTGGGGCCGGGACGGGGTCCGCCCGGCTTTGCCGCGCTCGGCTTCGAGGTGCTGCCGGCAGCGCGATCGGCCGCTGCGCGACCGTTCGGTGCAGCTGCGCTGGTTGCCGGTGCGTCCGTGTTCTCGGACGGGAAGGATTCACGCAGTCGACGAGCCACGGGGGCCTCGACTGTGGATGATGCGGACTTGACGAACTCGCCCTGCTCTTTGAGCCGTGCGAGTAGTTCCTTACTGGTGACACCGAGTTCTTTTGCCAACTCGTGCACGCGGGCCTTGCCTGCCACTGCTCTCCTCACTGAGAGGCCGAGCGAGGCTTGGTGCCCGCACGACCTCGGGTTATCTCCGATGGACGTTCATCGTTGGTGCTTCACGGTGTGCTCATCAGTGCTGTTGCCTGTTCTTGTCGACGGGTGTTGCTCTTGTCGTGTCTTCGTCCTGCAGCTGTTCGTGCTCGACGAGCACGTCTGTCACTGCCGACGAGTCCACATTTCCCGATATCCGAAACGCGCGACCGAAAACTCGGCGTCGCTCCGCATTGTGCAGGCATTCTCGGCTGTAGTGCAACCACGCACCACGACCGGACATCGAATGCCGGACGTCGGGGACGAGAGCGAATTCGTGCGAACCAGCTTCTCGAACCACGATCCTCAACAGATCGGCGGCCGGCACTCGCTCCCTGCACCCGACACACGTGCGAACTGGCCGGCCTGTCACAACCGGATAGTCGCGTTCGTGTTCCTGGGCAGAGAGTTCGTTACCGAACCATCGACCACTCTACCGCTGTATTGCCTCGAACTCCGCATTCCGGCCCTACGCGCTGGTCGTCTCGGGTGCCGCCGCATCGCTTCGGATATCTATGCGCCAACCGGTCAGCCGAGCGGCCAGTCGGGCGTTCTGTCCTTCTTTGCCGATCGCCAGAGAGAGCTGGTACTCGGGAACGACCACACGAGCCGCGCGGGCAGCAGCATCCACGACGGTCACAGACACAACCTTCGAAGGCGAGAGCGCATTCCCGACGAACGTGGCCGGGTCCTCGTCGAAGTCGATGATGTCGATCTTCTCGCCTGCCAGCTCGCTCATCACGTTCCGCACTCGCTGCCCCATCGGTCCGATGCAGGCACCCTTGGCGTTGAGACCCGACACGGTCGAGGCGACAGCAATCTTGGATCGGTGACCCGACTCGCGTGCAACGGCGACGATGTCGACCGAACCGTCGGCGATCTCGGGCACCTCGAGGGCGAACAGTTTGCGGACCAGATTGGGATGGGTGCGTGAGAGTGTGATCTGCGGACCCCGGTTGCCCCGAGCGACTCCGACTACGTAGCACTTGATGCGCTCACCGTGCTCGTAGCTCTCACCCGGAACCTGCTCGGCGGGAGGCAGGAGGCCGTCGGCCCCGTTGGCGTCGCTGCCGATGCGCACGATGACGGTGCCCTTGGCGTTGGCGCGGGTGTCGCGCTGGATGACGCCGTTGACGATCTCACCTTCGTGAGTGGAGTACTCGCCGAACGAGCGCTCGTGCTCGGCGTCGCGCAGGCGCTGCAGAATGACCTGGCGAGCGGTGGTCGCCGCGATACGCCCGAATCCCTCCGGGGTGTCGTCCCACTCGGAGATCACGTTGCCGTCCGCGTCGATTTCCTTGGCCATGACCCGGACCGAGCCGGTCTTTCGATCGACATCGATCCACGCGTTGGACTGGTGCCCCTCGGTGTGTCGGTAGGCGGTCAGCAATGCGGTCTGGATCGTCGAGATCACCATCTCGATCGGAATTCCCTTGTCCGCCTCGATGGCACGCAATGCGGCAATGTCGATATTCACTTGTTCGACCCTTCTTCCGGTGCTTCCACATCCACGATCTCGTCGGTGTTCGCGGGTGACGGCCTACTGCCGACCACACCACCCGCCAGGTCCATCTCTTCAGCGGTCGGCCGTGAGAATTCCACCTGCACAACAGCTTTCACAACTTCAGCCAGAGCAATCGAACGAGTGGACAGCACGCCCTTCTCCTTGATCACCACGGTGACCGAATTTCCGTCGAGCTCGCCGATCCGGCCCTCGAACTTGGCGTCGGCGAGCTCGATGCGCACCTTCCGGCCCCGAGACCGACGCCAGTGCCGCGCCTCGGTCAGCGGGCGGTCGATTCCCGGAGTGGTGACTTCCAGCGTGTACGGGGCTTCCCCGAAATCCGACACGGCATCGAAGGCGTCGGAAATCTCGCGGCTGAGTTCCGGGAGCGCGTCGAGGTCGATTCCCTCTTCGCGGTCGACCATGATCCGCACCGCACTGTGCTTTCCTGCGGCGACGACGTTCACGTCCTCGAGGTCGTAGCCTCGATCTCGAACGAGGTCGACGAGCAGTTCGACAACCCTCTCCTTCGACGGAACAGGCATGTCGCGAACTCCTCGTGTGTAGTTGTGAGCGATCCGGCGGGCTGCAGCCGGACTGCGTTTGCAGAACCAACAGCCTACCGCCCCGGGGACGGTGCTCGTGACCACGCACGGGCGGCGCAACATGTTCGTGGCACGGGCAGGCGCGGCGATCTGGCACGATGTCGGGGTGCCCACGCCGATCGCCCCATTCGCACTCAGTCGCCGCGGGTTGTTCCGACTCGCCGGTGCCGCCGTACTGTCGGCAACCACAGTCTCCGTGTCGGTGGCCTGCGGCCGAGAGGAGATCTCAGGCCCTGCGCTCGATTCTCTGACCGCACAACTGCGCGCTGCTCGCAGCGATGCCGCGGACGCCACTGCGGCGGCAACGGCGATCCCCGACTATGCAGCTGCGCTCGGGATCGTCGCGGCCCAGCGGACCGAGCACGCCGATGCTCTCGACACCGAGATCGCCCGCGCGACCGGTATCTCGACCGACACTTCGTCGGCCGATACCACCTCGGCAGGGCCCACCACGACCACCGCGCCTACAGGGCCGCCACCCGATCTCGCCGCAGTGCGGGACATCCTGACCACATCCGCCCGTAGCGCAGCAGAAGCGGCTCGAAACGAAAGCGGTTACCGCGCAGGACTTCTCGGTTCGATCAGCGCCTCGTGCACCGTCTCGGCCCTGGTGGTGCTGGCATGAGCGATCTCGGTCCGGAACAGCAAGGCCTTGTCGACGCCCTGCACGCGGAGTACGCGGCGGTGTTCGCCTACGGCGTCGTCGCGGCGTTCTCCAACCCCGCCCGCGCCGACGTGGTGGCGGCGAACACTTCGGCACACCGCGCGCGTCGAGATTCGACTATCGATGCCCTCCAAGCGGCGAGTGTCGCTGTGCCGCTGCCCGATCCGGCGTATGCGTCTCCGTTTCCGGTGACCGACGCGATCTCGGCTGCGCAGTTGGCCGCGCAGGCCGAGATCGACACGAGCATCGCGTGGCGGTCGCTGATCGAGCGCAGCCAGTCCGGTGCCACCCGCGAGATGGGGGTACAGGCACTGACCGACGCCGCAGTTCGCCTCGCGACGTGGCAGCAGATTCTGGGCGTCAGTCCGTCGTCGACGGCATTTCCCGGCCGACCGTGAGGCCGTCCGCCGGTCCGGCGGATCCCCTCGGCATGAACAGCGCCGCCACGAGTCCGATCGCCACCGCCCCTGTGCCGACGAGCAGTGCGGGTGCCAAGGCGTCGGTGTAACCGGTGGGCGTCAGAGATCCGCCTGCTCCGATGAACACCGCAGTCAGTACCGCGATGCCGAGCGCGATACCCACCTCTCGCACAGTGGAGTTCGCGCTGCTCGCGGTGGCGTGATCGTCGTCCTTCATATCGCGCAGCACTGCGGTAGCGGACGGAGCGAACGTCAGTCCCATACCCACTCCGGCCATCAGCAACGCCGGGACCATCGACGGGTACTCGGTGTCGGGTCCAAGGATCAGCGCCATCCACACGAGCGAGACCGACTGCAGCGCCAAACCGCTGACCAAAAGTCCGCGCAGCCCGACGCGCTCGGCGAGCACACCTGCGATCGGTGCGACCACCATCGGTGCTGCCGTCCACGGCAGTGTGCGTAGGCCCGCCTGGAACGGGGTGTAGTTCATGACGATCTGCAAGTACTGCGCGAGGAGGAAGACCGCGCCGAACATGCCGAGTGAGAATGCGATTCCGATGATGTTGGCGATGGTGAAGCTGCGAGAACGGAAGAGGGCGAGCGGCAGTACCGAGTAGCGGGTGCGCGAGGCACGCAGAACGAAGGTCACGAGCAGCACCGCCGAGCCGATGAACCCGGCGAGCACCGTGGCCGACGCCCACCCGTCGTCATTGCCGTGGACCACCGCCCAGACCAGGAGGAAGACACCGCCGCCCGCGAGGACCACGCCGAGCAGATCGAGCGGCTGGCTGCGCCCTGCGGTTTCCTTCAGCGCGAGGTACGCCAGCGGAATGGCGACGAGTGCCACCGGGACGTTGATCCAGAAGATCGCCTGCCAGGAAATCCCGTCGACCACGGCTCCGCCGACCACCGGACCCAGAGCGACCCCGAGTCCGGAGACTCCACCCCAGATCCCGATTGCCATCGCGCGCTTGCCCACCGGCACCACCGCGGCGAGCAGCGCCAGGGACAACGGCATGATCGCGGCGGCACCGATTCCTTGCACGGCACGCGCTGCGATGAGCATCGATGGAGTCGCAGCGAGCGCGCTGGCCACCGAGGCGGCGGTGAAAACAGCGATTCCGCCGAGGAACACCGCGCGTCTGCCCCATCTGTCACCGAGCGTTGCCGCCGTGAGCATGAACGTCGCGAAGCTGAGGGTGTATGCGTTGAGGAACCACTGCAGTTGTCCGACAGAGGCGTTCAGATCCTGCTGGATGACCGGCAACGCGCTGGTCATCACCAAATTGTCGAGTGTTGCCATGAACATCGGTAACGATGCTGCGACGATGCCGAGCCACACGGGAACATTCCGAGTGGACGGCTGCACTGCAGGCGGAGAGGCTGTGGCGGTCATCGTTCAGGTCCTGTCTCGAACTTGTAAGCATCGAATGATTACTTATATCCGACCGTAAGTTATCGACTGATAACCTGTCAACATGTCCGACGCCCCAGTGTCCAAGCCCAGAGCCACCCGCATGGACGCGGCCGAACGGCGAGAACTCGTCCTCGACGCCGCGACGCGTGCGTTCGCACGCGGGGGCTTTGCCGGAACGAGTACCGACGCAGTGGCGAAGGAAGCCGGCGTATCGCAGCCGTACGTGGTCCGGATGTTCGGAACCAAGGTGGAATTGTTTCGGCTCGTCTTCCAACGCTCCATCGACGGCATCATGACGGCATTCGACGAAGTCCTGGCTTCGGGCCCGCTCGACCCGGCCGACGACCGGACCTGGGCCGACCTCGGCGGTGCCTACGCCGATCTGGTCGCCGACCGCGACCTGTTGATGGTCATGATGCACGGATTCGGCGCAGGGGCGGTACCCGAGATCGGCCGTCAGGCCAGAGAAGGAATGGGCGCGATCTACAGCCAGATCCGCAACGGAACCCGGTGTTCGGAAGATCAGGCACGACAGTTCATCGCCCACGGAATGCTGCTCAACGTCCTGATGTCGATGCAGGCACCGGAGCATCCCGAAGACAGCGCTGGTCTACACGAGATGACGATGTGCGCGTTCGGAACCAAGCTCGTTCCGGCCGACCCCGGAGCGCTGTGAAGATCAGGGACGCATCTCGTACCGACCGTCGTACGAGACGACCTCGTTCCAGACCGTCTCGAAACGGCCCGCATCGACCACCGGCTTCCGAATCGCGTCCATAGCCCACTGTTGTTGCGCCACAGTCGATGACGGTTTCCCGTACAGCGCGACGGCATAACCGGAAAAGTCTCTGATCTGGAAATCGAAGATCTGGTCCATCATCTCGGACGAGATCTCGTGGGCCTGCTCGAGCAGTAGGTGACCGTAGACGACGAGCGAGAACAGGTGGCCCACCACGAGCAGGAAGTCGAGGTCCTTCTGCTGCGCTTCGTCGGGCGCGCACTCGGCGAGAAATGACCCGAACGCCTGCGCCTGCTCGTAGAACCGTCCGACATTCGGGATACCGGAGTGCTTCTGGTACACCGGATTCCAGTCGTGGAACCGCACCGAGCTCGCACCCCTGGCCGGGCCCTGAGCGAAGAAGAAGCTGTCGTCCACCGGCTCGGTCCGAGTGCCGACGTCGGGGTAATCGGTGGGCGAAAACATGTACGCGGGCATGAACTTGAGCATCAGGGCAACGTTGACGTGCACGGTGCCTTCGAGTTTGGGAAGTGTTCCGATCAACTGGGCGGCCTCACGGAAGTAGGTGTTCTTCTCGTACCCCTTGGCTGCGATGACGTCGTGCAACAGACGAACGACGGTTTCACCCTCCGAGGTGACCTTGGCCTTGGTCATCGGATTGAACAGCAGGTAGCGCCGGTCCTCGGGTCCGGCAGCACGGAAGTAGTCCACCGCTCGGGCGCTGAAGAGCTTCATCGCGATCAGGCGCGAGTAGCCGTCGACGAATGCGCTGCGTACATGCGGAAAGTCGGTGACTCGATTTCCGTAGAGAATTCTGTTGTTCGCGTGCGTGATCGCCTCGTAGAACGCGTGCTCGCAGATCCCGATCGAACCGGTACAGAGGTTGAACTTGCCGACGTTGACCGTGTTCAGTGCCGCCGAGAAAGCATCGGCCCCGGTGTGCAGGATGTCCTGCTCGCGAACGGGGTAGTTGTCGAGCGAGAACGTGCTGACGTACATCTGGCCGTGCACGACGCTCTCACGCAACAGATATGCAGGATGCGCACTGTCGGCCACGAAGAACACGTACGAATCGGGACCCTCGATATCGGTGCGTCGCCCGAACACCGACACCATGCCTGCCACGTTGCCGTTTCCGATGTAGTACTTCTCCCCCGACGCGGTGAACTCGATGTCCGAGTCCTCGGTCGTGGGCGTCAACAGCATGTCGGTGGAGTACACGTCGGCACCGTGCGCCCGCTCGGACAGGCCGAAGGCCATGACTCCGCCGCGGTCCAGTTCGGTCGCTGCGCGCCGCTTGGCGTCGTCGTTGGCGCTCATCCAGATCGGACCGAGACCGAGGACAGTGACCTGCCAGGTGTACCAGTAGGCAAGACCGTAGAACCCCAGAATCTCGCTCAGCGCGGCGTTGCGAGCGGCGTCCCATCGCGTGTTCGGCGCACCGTCGGCGAAGGCGGCGGGCGTGGAGAACGTTGCGAACAACTTCTGCTCGGCGACGAATTCGAGAAAGTCGGCCGGCCAGACGCTGTCGAGATCGTCCGCCAAGAGCCTGCCTTTGCCGCGACTCTCGAACCACTCGATCAACGCACGCAACTGTCGGCGAGAATCCTCGTCGAGCTCGGCCGGATCGAACGTACTCGGATCGAACAGCGCATACTGAGCCACGGTGTGACCTCTCCTAGTCGTTGACCCGAAGCTACCAGCGGGTAAACGACCGCGCACACAGATCGCAGTACTGTTCTACGGCGTGTGCCGCACGGCCTTGACGATCTCCTCGACCGCCGAGTCGATGTCCAGCTCGCGGCTCTCACCGGAGAAGCGATCGCGGATCTCGACCTTGCCGTCGGCCCAGCCACGGCCGAGCACGACCACGAGCGGAACGCCGATCAGTTCCGAGTCCTTGAACTTCACTCCCGGCGAGGCCTTGCGATCGTCGAAGAGAACCTCGATACCCTGTGTATCGAGTTGTGTCGCAATCGATTCCGCGCCGGCGCGAGCCGCGTCGTCCTTGTTCGCGATCACCAGATGGACATCGGCGGGCGCAACCTCCGACGGCCACCGCAGGCCCTTGTCGTCGTGCATCTGCTCGGCGATCACAGCCACCAGGCGAGAGACACCGACTCCGTAGGAACCCTGCACCAGACGGACGGGCTTACCGGTCTCGCCCAGGACGTCGACCGAGAACGCGTCGGTGTACTTGTAGCCGAGCTGGAAGATGTGCCCGATCTCGATTCCGCGGGCACTGATCAGCGGTCCACGACCGTCGGGAGACATGTCGCCGTCACGCACCTCCGCCGCTTCGATGGTGCCGTCGGGAACGAAATCGCGACCGGCAACGAGGTTCACCACGTGCTTACCCTTGACGTCCGCGCCGGTGATCCACGACGTGCCGTCGACCACCCGCGGGTCCACGAGATAGCGAACTCCGTTCGCCTGCAACCCGCGAGGTCCGATGTAGCCCTTGACCAGGAACGGATTGGCAGCGAAGTCCGCGTCGGTCAGCAGAGCGAACTCGGCGGGCTCGAGCGATGCTTCGAGCCGCTTCTCGTCCACCTCACGGTCACCGGGCAGCCCGATCGCCAGCAGCTCCCACTCCCCCTCGGCACCCCGAACCTTGAGCAGAATGTTCTTGAGCGTGTCGGCCCCGGTGACGGTGCGACCCAGATCGGCGCTGTTGGCCCATTCGACCAACGTCGCGATGGTCGGAGTCTCGCCCGTCTCGTAGTCGACGGCGGCCGGCTGGCCCTCGATGGGGAGCGGCTCGGGTGCAGGCGTGGTGACGGCCTCGACGTTGGCGGCGTAACCCGATTCGACGCAGCGGACGTAGGTGTCTTCGCCGATGTCGCTCTCGGCCAGGAATTCCTCGGATGCGCTGCCGCCCATGGCCCCCGACGTCGCGGCGACGATGACATACGAGACACCGAGCCTGGCGAAGATGCGCTGGTAGGCCTCCCGATGAGCGTCGTAGGACTTCTTCAGTCCGTCCTCGTCCATGTCGAAGGAGTAGGAGTCCTTCATGACGAATTCGCGTCCGCGGAGGATGCCCGCGCGGGGGCGCTCCTCGTCCCGGTACTTGGTCTGGATCTGGTAGAGCGTGACCGGCAGATCCTTGTACGAGTTGTACTCGGCCTTCACCGTCAATGCGAAGAGCTCTTCGTGGGTGGGCCCCAGCAGCATGTCGTTGCCCTTGCGGTCCTGCAGCCGGAACAGCGCGTCGCCGTATTCGGTCCACCGATTGGTGGTCTCGTACGGCTCGCGTGGCAGCAGTGCGGGCAGCGAGATCTCCTGCGCACCGATGGCATTCATCTCCTCGCGCACGACACGCTCGACCTGCCGCAGCACCCGCAGACCGAGCGGCAGCCAGGAGTAGACGCCCGGCGCGATACGACGAACGTAACCGGCGCGAACCAACAGCTTGTGGCTGTCGACCTCGGCGTCGGCCGGGTCGTCTCGAAGAGTGCGGAGGAACAGCTGCGAAAGACGGGTGATCACGGGTTGTCAGACTAGTCGGTCGCGCAGCACCTGTGAGCAGGCGGCCGTGGAGTGAGTAGCCTCGAGCCCGTGCTGATTCTGTTGCCTCCCTCCGAGACGAAGTCCGACGGCGGTTCCGGGGCACCTCTCGATCTGGACCGACTGTCGTTGCCGTCACTCCTTCCGCTTCGCCGAAAGCTCGCCGATGCGCTGGTCGAACTCGCCGGCGACGTCGATGCGTCCGTCACCGCGCTCGGCCTCGGTCCCACCCAGGTCGACGAGATCGAACGCAACGCCCGGTTGTGGACCTCACCCACCACGCCTGCCTTGAAGCGGTACACCGGCGTGCTCTACGACGCCCTCGACGCGGCGTCGTTCACCCGAGCCGGTCGCGCCAGGGCGGACGCACGGCTGTGGATCGGCTCGGCATTGTTCGGAGCCGTTCGCGCATCGGACCCCATCCCGTCCTACCGACTCTCCGGCGGATCGACGATTCCGAACTTCGGCACGCTGCGATCACATTGGAAGCCCGAACTCTCCGATGCCATCGACGCCGAGGACGAAGGCATCGTCGTCGACCTACGATCCGGCACCTATCAACAACTCGGTCCTGTTCCGGGCGCGATCACCGCAACGGTTCTCACGGAGAAGCCCGACGGCAGCCGATCGGTGGTGAGCCACTTCAACAAGCATCACAAGGGACTGCTGGCACGTGCGTTGACCCTCACCACAGCCGAGCCGAAAGACGTGAAAGGCATTGCGCGCGTGGCATCGAAGGCAGGCCTGCGAGTCGAAGTGGCGTCGAACACCGAATTGATCGTGCTCACCGAATGAACGAGATTCCGGGACTGCTCCGCCGCGGTGCCGACGCGTCCGTCGGAAAGGCCAAGAGCCAACGCGTCGCCGACGACGTCGCAGATCGACTGGTGTCGATGGACGCGACCGAACTCGGCTCTCTGGCGCTGACGAACATGATCGAGACGATGTACGAAAACGGCTGGCAGCCCATGGATCTGGTGCACGTCGTGCGGCGTCAGCACACGGTGGCCGTTGCCAACCTCGCTGCAGCGGTACTGCTGCATCAGGCCGACCTCACCGACGCCGACTCACGGGCCCCGCAGGACTGGGTGGATCAGATGTCGTCCATCTGTGAGCAGTTCCCCAGAGTTGCGGCCCGAGTCGAGGCCACGCCGGATTTCCTGACCGCATATCTGAACTCCTCCGGTAAGTCCGATTACATCGCTGCCAGTGATCAGTGGCTGAACGTACTGACCCTGCTCGGTCAATGGCAGACACTCCCCCGGTGGCCGCAGCTGGGAGCCAAGCCGTCCCAGTGGCCGCGCGTTCGTCCCACACTGCAGGGTGTTTCAGGCTCCGACTCGCCGAACACCAAGATGCTGAGCAAGATTCGCGGCCTACTGGCCAAGGCCGACGCCACGGATTTCGAGGAGGAAGCCGAAACGTTGACGGCCAAGGCGCAGGAGTTGATGACGCGCTACTCCATCGACACCATGCTGCTCTCGCAGGGCCACATCGATATTCACGGCCGACGTGTTCATGTCGACGGCCCCCATGCGCCCGCCAAGGCGCAACTGCTGCACGTCGTCGGAACTGCCAACCGTGTCAAGGCGATCTGGGACACCGAGTTCGCCGTCGCAACCCTGGTGGGTGCCCCGGTGGATGTGGAACAGACGGAATTGTTGTTCACCTCCCTGTTGGTTCAGGCAACCCGCGCCCTCGGCCATTCGCCGGAGGCGAAGAAGCGCAAGAAAGCCGGGTCGGCTGCATTCGGCAAGGCGTTCCTGTACGCATACGCCGTCCGTATCGGAGACCGCCTGACCGACGCCGACGCGCACGCCCTGGAGGAGGCGCGTCACGAATCCGGAGATCTGCTCCCGATACTCGCCGCACAGACGGTTGCGGTCGAAGCCGAGTTCGATCGACTGTTCCCGACGGCAAAGCCGATGCGCGGTCCTCGCCTGGACGCCGAGGGCTGGGATTCGGGCCAGGCCGCAGCGGATCGGGCGGACCTCTCGCGCTGACCGAGCCGGCCCCGCAGGGCTCTGCACCGAGGTGTGACAGGGCAAAATGGATTCGTGCTTCAAACTCTCGACGCCATCATGACACGAACGTCCGAACTCCTGACCGACCGTGACATGGCCGCCCTGTCCACTCTGATGGCCGAGCTGTCGACGACCGATGCGGTCCGCGTGCTCGAGCGTGTCGACTCGTCTCGGCGCGCGGTGTTGTTTCGCCTTCTGCCCAAGGATGAGGCGGTGGCGGTCTTCGAGCGCTTCGACGCCACCGTTCGCGGCGAGTTGTTCGAATGTCTCCGCAGCTACGATGTGATCGCTCTGTTCGAGGAGCTCGACCCGGACGACCGCGTCGAGTTGCTCGACGAACTCCCCTCCAACGTCGCGCATCGGTTGTTGGTGGGCTTGTCGCCCGACGAACGCGCACTCACCGCCCCCATGATGGGATACGACCGCAGATCGGTCGGCCGCCGCATGAGCCCGGAGTTCGTTCGGCTACGAACCGCCGCGACCGCTGGCGACGCGCTCGATGCCGTCCGGCGCACCGGTTCGGACGCGGAGTCGGTGTACCTGTTGCCGATCACCGACGATCACCGAACTCTGCTGGGGGTGGTGACCCTCGCCGATCTGGCGACGGCGGTACCGAGCACTCCGGTCGGCGATCTGTACTCGGATCATCCAGTGGTCGAGGCCGATTCGTCGGCGGAGGAGGCCGCACGGCTGTGCTTCGAGCACCGCAGTCCGGCGGTGGTGGTGGTCGATTCCGAGCAACGACTGATCGGCATTCTCACGGTCGAGCAGTCCTCTCGAATCCTGGAAGAAGCCGAGGACGAGGACGCTGCCCGTGCCGGCGGCTCCGAGCCGCTGCGACGGCCGTATCTGTCGACGCCGGTGCTGTCCATCGTTCGCTCTCGCGTGGTGTGGTTGCTGGTGCTCGCGCTGTCGGCCATCCTCACGGTGCAGGTTCTCGAGATATTCGAGCACGCGCTCGCCGCAGTCGTCACTCTCGCACTGTTCATTCCGTTGCTGACCGGAACCGGCGGCAACACCGGCTCGCAGGCCGCGACCACTGTCACGCGGGCACTCGCGCTGGGTGACGTGCGACCGCGGGACATAGCCGCCGTGCTGTTTCGCGAGGTTCGGGTCGGAGCGACGATGGGTGCGATGCTGGGCACCTTGGGCTTCGTCATCGCAGGCCTCGTCTACGACTGGCACCTCGGCGTCGTGATCGGAACCACGCTGCTGTCGATCTGCACACTTGCGGCCACGGTCGGCGGTGCAATGCCTCTCCTTGCCAAGAAGATCGGCGTCGATCCCGCGGTGTTCTCGACGCCTTTCATCTCCACCTTCTGCGATGCGACGGGATTGATCGTCTACTTCCTCATCGCGAAGGCCGTGCTGGGCGTGTGATCGGCCCTGCTGGTCAGCCTTTCTGGGCGTCTTCTTGAGCTGCCTGGGCCTGGGCGACCTGCTGCGGGGTGAATCGGATGAAGAGGGCCGCGAAGCCGGCTATCACGGCGCAGACGGCGCAGCAGAACAACGCGAACATGTAGCCCGAGCTCAATGCATCGAGCTGGTTGTCGTTCATCAGCGTCGCCGGACCCGAGATGCCGCCCAGTGAGAGGGTGCGCGAGGTGACCAGCGCACCGATGACGGCCAAGGCCAACGGGCCGCCGAGGGTTTGAGCAACCAGGGAAATCGCCGTCAACGGCCCTATTTCGGTGGGGCTCACTCCGGCGATGGCGCACAGCGGGAGCGGCACGACCGTCAGTCCGACACCGAAGCCGATGCCGATGACGGGGAAGAACAGTCCGGGGAAGTACGACGAGTCCGCATTCATCGTCGTGACCGACACCATGAGCCAGCCGACCATGATGACGGCACCGCTCAGAATCAACCAGCGGGGAGCGATTCGGGTCACCAGTTGCGAGGCCAGGAACGCGGCAGCTCCGAGCCCGAAAGCGAACGGCACGAACGCCAGACCGGCATGAAGCGGGCTGTATCCCAGGATGTCCTGGACGAACAGGGCCACGTAGGCGGCGAGGCAGAACATCACTCCGCCGGCGAAGAAAATGGCCACGAAGGTCGCGACCCGATCCCGGTTGCGGAACAGCGAGAACGGCAGCAGCGGATTGTCGGCACGACGCTCGACCAGGAGGAACAATCCGAGGAAGAGCAACCCAGCGATGAGCGAGATGACGACGATCGGATTGGTCCAGCCCAGTTCGGTGCCCTCGCTCAGAGCCAGCACCACGCCGGTGCAGCCCAGTGTGGCCAGAATCGCGCCGGGAACGTCGAGAGCCAACTTAGCGCCCACCGTCTCCTGCAGCGACACGATCGCGAGAACCACGATGACCACGCCGATCGGCACATTGATCAGGAAGATCCAGCGCCAGGACACCTCGGTCAGCGCACCGCCGATGATCAGCCCGGCAATGGAACCGACACCCGTCATGGCCGCATAGATTGCGATGGCCTGATTGCGGACCGGGCCCGGTGCGAAGGTGGTGGCCACCAGCGCGAATGCCGTGGGCGACGCCACGGCGGCCCCGACGCCCTGCAGCGCGCGAGCCGCGACCAGCGTGGCTTCGTTGACCGCGAGGCCGCACAGCAGCGATGCGATCGTGAACAGCACCACGCCGGCCAGGAACATCTTCTTGCGACCGAATGCATCGCCGAGCCTGCCGCCGAGCAGCATCAGTCCGCCGAAGGCCAGGGCGTACGACGTCAGCACCCAGTTGCGGCCGGCGTCGGACAGCCCGAGATCGGCCTGCAGGGGTGCCAGGGCCAGGTTGGCGACGGTGCCGTCGAGCACCACCATCAGCTGCAGGCCACTCAGGACGATGATCGCCATCCCGAACGCTCGGGTCGTCACCGGATATTTGATCTCGGTGGCGGAGGTCTGGGACATCGATGACTCAGGCACGAGCGTTCACGTTACCGGCGTTCACGGAGAAACCGGCAACGGTTCCGATGACCACGATGGCGGGAGGCCTGATCCCTGCTTCGCGAACGGCCTCGGCGACGGTGCTCAGGTCCGCCCGAACTTCACGCTGCGTACGCATGGTGCCCTCCTGCACAACGATGACCGGGGTGTCGGACGGCCGTCCACCGGCGACGAGCACGTCGGCGAACTTCCCGATCCGCTCGACGGCCATCAGCAGCACGATGGTGCCTTTGAGCTTGGCGAGCGCGTCCCAGTCGACCAGCGAATCGGGGTGATCGGGTGCAACATGGCCGCTGACGACGACGAACTCGTGGGTGACGGCCCGATGTGTCACCGGGATTCCAGCGGAGGATGGTACCGAGATGGCACTGGTGATACCGGGCACGACCGTGACCGGAATACCCTCGGCTGCCAGCGCTTCGAGTTCCTCGTATCCCCGACCGAACACGTAGGGATCGCCGCCCTTGAGCCGGACGACGAACTTGCCCGCCTTGGCGCCGTCGATCAACGCCTGGTTGATCGCTTCCTGAGCCATCGCGCGGCCGTACGGAATCTTCGAGGCGTCGATGACCTCGACATGCGGACCCAGCTCGGCGAGCAGCTCCGGCGGAGCAAGGCGATCGGCCACCACGACGTCGGCGTAGGCAAGCAGTCTGCGGCCCCGGACGGTGATGAGATCCGGATCGCCGGGGCCTCCACCGACCAGCGCGACGCCGGTCATCGGCGCGTGGGCCGAGTCCGCGACGACCCCGGACTGCAGGGCCTCGATCACCGCGTTGCGAACAGCGGCGGAACGCCGATGTTCGCCGCCTGCCAGCACACCGAGGGTCAGGCCGTCCCACTCGGCCGAGGCCGGAGTGACCGCGGTGCCGTCCTTGGCGATATCGGCCCGAACACAGAAGATCTTGGATGCGGTGGCCTCTGCGACGATCGCAACGTTGGTCTCGGCCTCGTCGGTGCAGGCGATGGCGTACCAGGCGTCGGCAAGGTCGCCGTGGCGGTAGTCGCGCAATTCGAGAGTCACCTGTCCGGCGGTCGCCATGGCCTCCACCGCGGGCGTGGCTTCTCGAGTGATGACGTGCACCACGGCTCCGGACGAGATGAGCAGCGGCAATCTGCGCTGCGCGACGGTGCCGCCCCCGACCACGACGACGCGGCGGCCGTCGAGATTCAGGCCGACCAGATAGGGAGAGTCAGTCGCGTTCACGGGAGGAAACGCTACCGCGCGCGCTGCACTCGCTTTTCGTCCCATACGGGCTCGTCGGATTCGTAGGCCTGCCCGGTACTGCCGAACACCAGAAATCGGTCGAAACTACGGGCGAACCATCGGTCGTGGGTCACTGCGATGACAGTGCCCTCGAACGCCGCGATCGCGTCCTCCAGTGCGTCGGCGGACATCAGATCGAGGTTGTCGGTCGGCTCGTCCAGCAGCAACAGTGTTGCGCCCGAGAGTTCGAGAAGAAGAATCTGCACTCGGGCCTGCTGTCCACCCGAGAGATTGTCGTAGGACTGCTCGGCCGCGCGAGCCAGACCGTAGCGATCCAACGCCCGGCCTGCGGCCTCGCGCCCCATGCCGTCACGGTGTTCGTTGCCCATGTGCAAGATGTCGAGCAACGTGTTACCCGCCAGATCGGGGCGAGTGTGGGTCTGCGCGAACAGGCCCGGTCGCACCCGTGCACCGAGGACAGCCGTGCCGGTGTGGGGAACCGGCTCCAGTGCCAATTCCTGCACCGGTTCGTGTTCCTTCTCCGGATCGGTCCCACCGTTGGCGAGCAATCGGAGAAAGTGAGACTTACCGGAACCGTTGGACCCGAGCACCGCAACGCGGTCTCCGTACCAGATCTCGGTGTCGAAGGGCTTCATCAGGCCGGTCAGTTCCAGCGCCGTACACACCAACGCGCGCTTGGCTGTTCGCCCGCCTCGAAGACGGACGGTGACATGCTGCTTCAACGGCACCGCCTCCGGCGGTCCGGCCTCCTCGAATTTGGCCAACCGAGTCTGGGACGCGTGATAACGCGCGGCCACTCCGTCGTTGAACTTCGCCTTCTCACGCAGTCGCAACACCAGCGCGCGTAATTTGACCAGTTCCTCGTCCCACCGCCGTCTCAGTTCGTCGAGCCGAGCATTCCGGTCCTCGCGCGCAGCGTGATAGGTCGCGAACCCGCCGCCGTGCACCCAGGACGTCGCACCGCTGACGCCCGGTTCCAGGGTCACGATCCGGTTCGCGGCATTGGCGATCAATTCGCGATCGTGGCTGATGAACAGCACCGACTTGTCCGAGTCGCGAATGGTCGCCTCCAGCCAACGCTTGCCCGGCACGTCGAGGTAGTTGTCCGGCTCGTCGAGAAGCAACAGGTTGTCCGGCCCGGCGAAAAGCGCTTCGAGCACCAGACGCTTCTGCTCACCACCACTGAGCGTCGACGCAGCGCGCCACTTCGCGCGGTCGAACGGCATGCCGAGAGCTGCGGTGGTGACCTTGTCCCAGAACGGCTCGAGTTCGTAGCCTCCGACGTCGCCCCAGTCCGAGAGAGCCTGCGCGTATTTCATCTGGGTCTTCTCGTCGTCGACCTCGATCATCGTGTTCTCGGCAGCGTCGAGTGCCGCAGCTGCAGCCCGGACGGCCGGGGATGCGACGGACAGCAGCAGATCGCGCACGGTCGAGTCGTCGCGCAACTGGCCGACGAACTGCCGCATCACTCCGAGGGAGCCGGAACTCGACACCGAACCCTCGTCGGTGATCTCGTCACCTGCGATGATCCGAGTCAGTGTCGTCTTGCCGGTTCCGTTGGGACCGATCAACGCCGTCTTGGCACCGTCGCCGACGCGAAACCCGACACCGTCGAGGAGCTGCCGTCCGTCGGGCAGGAAGTACACGATGTCGTTGAGTTCGAGGTGGGCCACAACGAACCAGCCAACCTCATCGACCTCGGGATGGCCAATCGTTTACCGGGGGTCAAATCTTCTCTAGGCGAGGGCCAGGGTCGAGGTCTCGGTCAGAACCTGCTCACCGGTATCGTCGACGTGAGCATGGCGCACCTGCAACCGCGCCGAATCCCCGTGCAGAGTCAGCAACATGACGCCGTTGTCGAACCACGGTCCCGCCTCTGCCTCCCATTCGACTCCTGAGGGGCCCACGTGCGCGGCTCGGGCGAGTTTCGACAGGATCCGAGCTGCGGGACGTTTGATGGCCAGCTTGTTGACCGCGCGGATAGGGAGATCGAGCGGATTGCGGAACGGAGACATGGTGAGTTGATAGGTGGCAGGCACATCTTGCCCACCGACCCCGAAGTCCGCGTTCGCCACATAGGAGCAGTGCACGTCGCCGGACAGCCACATGATGGAGGCAGGCTTGTTCTCGCCGCGGGAGAGCTCACGCGTCAGCGCCGCCATGTCGTTGAACGAATTGGTGAAGGCAGCCCAGTGTTCGAGGTCGAGCCCGATTCGCATCTTCTCTGCCACCTTGGCCGGCATGGAACCCCAACTCCCCTGCGCCACAGCCTCGTTCCACTGTTCCAAGTAGTGCAGAGCGGGCAGCATGAGATAGGGCAGCGACGAACCGAACAGCAGGTGTCGCGGAGTGGCTTCGAGCGCGCGCTCACGTACCCACGCCCACTCCTTCTCGTCCACCATCTCTCGGTTGTTCGGATCCAGATTTCGCGAGCACCGCGAATCGATCATGATCAGACGCGTGTCCCCGAAATCGCGGTAGAAGCTCCAGCGCCCCGTCTCGGGATTGCGGTCGATTCGTAATGCAAAGTCGGCTAACAACTTCTCACGATCCGCGTCACTGGCAGCGGACCGGACCGCCGCGTACATCTCGTCCTGCGCCAATTCCTTCGGCGACAGATTGCCCAGGTGTTGGTACACCCAGTACGACGAGTACGCGCCGATCACGCGATCGTTCCACCACGGCCGAGTCTCGATGTCCCGACGCCAGGACGCGGACGAGTTCCAGTCGTCGCGTAGGTCGTGGTCGTCGAGAATCATGCACGACGGGATACTCGCCATCAGTGTCCTGACGGGTTCGAGTCCCCACGATTCCCGGTACAGCCAGGAGTACTCCTCGAAATCGCAGATCTCGTTCTCCGCGTCGGTACCGATGGCGCTCTGCGGTCCCTCGCCCGAGCTTCGGCGCGCCTGAAGTCGTTCGACGATTTCCGGGGACGGGTCGTCGGCATAGACCTGGTCACCGAGGAGCAGCAATGCCTGCGGCCACCGACTCGGATCCTCCTCGATCAGCGCGTTACCCAGCCCGGCCAACGCGTCGGCGCCGATCTGTTTCAGAGATTCCTCGCTGTAGTTGTCGCCTCGCCGGCACGATCCGAACGCCAACGTGACGGGCCCCTGAGCGTCGACAGTGTGGATGGCCGCAGTGTGGCCTTCGCGCGGCCAGACCTTCCGCTCATCGACGAACACCTCGTAGCGCACCGCGGAATTGGCAGGTAGACCCTCGAGTGGAACCAGCGCGTAGTGGTGACCGTGCACACCCCAGGTTCGTTCCGCCGCGCGGACGCCGGCATCGGTGACGACCGTGACGGTCGACGCTTCGGCCATCTCGAACCAGAGGGTCGCAGTCTCGGTGCCGACGTATCGGACGATAGGGCCTAGGAGGACAAGGCTGTCGGAGGTCATTCGATTCACAGTGCCCTCGTCGGCCGGCTTTCGCCAGTCAGTCGAGCAGATCGGCCGTCACCAGCGGGCGGCGACGACGACCTTGCCCCGTACGTGCCCGGTCTCGACCAACCGATGTGCTTCGCGAAGTTGCTCGGCATCGATCGGAGAAAGAACCGTCGTGGCGGTGGTGCGCACCGAACCCTCATCGACGAGCTCGGCCACCCTGGTCAGTAGCTCGCGCTGACGAATCAGATCCGCAGTCTCGTGGATCGGGCGAGCGAACATGAACTCCCAGTGCCAGGAGATCGCCTTCGGCTTCAGCGGGAGAACGTCGAGCGTCTCGGGATCGTCGATCGCCACTATCTGACCGAACGGCTTCAACAGGTCTGCATAGGTCTCGACCTGACCCGTCGAGTGCGTGGTGAAGACGTAGTCGATGCCGTCCGGGGCAACACGACGGACTTCGTCCCGGAGATTCAGATGGTGGTCGACGATGTCCGCAGCCCCGAGCGCCCGAACCCACTGGGTGCCGGCGTCATCCGACGCAGTCGCGATCACGCGCAGCCCTGGCACCAGAGCGCGAACGAGTTGCAGGACGATCGATCCGACGCCGCCGGTCGCCCCCACCATCAGTAGCGTCCCGGTGGTGTCGGCGTCGATGCGAAGTTTGTCGAAAAGCCCCTCCCACGCTGTGATGGCCGTCAGCGGTAGGGCCGCAGCCTCCGCGAAATCCAGGGTGCTAGGTTTCTTCGCCACGATGCGCTCGTCCACGGCATGGAACTGCGAGTCGGTCCCGGGTCGGCCGATGTCTCCCGCGTAGTAGACCTCGTCCCCCGGTGCGAACATGGTGACGTCGGCACCGGCGGCCCGCACCACACCAGCGGCGTCGAACCCGAGAACCTTCGACACGCCCTGCGGATCGTTGCCGGCACGGACCTTGACATCGACCGGGTTCACCGACACTGCTCGTACCTCGACCAGCAGGTCGCGCGGCCGCACGGTGGGCACGTCGATGACCACATCGGTGAGGCTGGCGGCGTCGTCGATCGGAAGCGAGCGGGTGTAGGCCACGGCTTTCATCGTTTCGGTCATATCTACAGGATGGCCCGAACCCCCGGTCCACCGTCAAGGCAGAGCTCGACAACGGCAACGGTGACACCGTCCAGACACAACCTGGGCACCGTCAACTCCGTCGAATTGCCGGCCAGCAGTGCCGCTGCTTCGGCGACACTGGCACTTCCGACGGCACGGGCTACCCGGACCGACACGGTGGGCGTGACGACGGTCGACAGTTCCCTCGCCGAGTAGGTCACCCCCCGAACCCCCATGCTCGACGCCACCGCGGCCAGCAGATCCGCTTTTCGGTCGATCGAGGCGATGGTCTCGACACGCCAATTCGGCTGCAGCACTGTGGAGATCGCGGCCACAACGGCGGCGGGTTCGACGCCGGCTCGGGCACCGATTCCGACGACCACCTGCACTCTCGCGATCCCTCTACACTCGCGCGTAGTCGACTGCGGCGGACACGAATCGAGTGACCGACTCGGGATTGCCCGCGGCATGGGTGTGCAGGTACGACGCGTGGACACCGCCCTGGACGAATCCTTCACGCGCAGCAGTCCTGCCGTCGGGGCTCTGCCTGTGCCAGCCCCAGGCCGCCGGGGCGCTCTCGCGCACTGCGACGAGTTTCGTTCGGTGGAACTCGTGGCCGGTGACACGGGTTCCTGCGTCGAACAGTGTGGATGATTCGAGGGCAACGGCATCGCGATATCCGAGGGTGAGAGTGTTCCCGAATTCCGCGTCGACGTCGACGACGCCTGCCATGGCGTGACCGTCCAATCGCCCTGCCAGATACAGCAATCCGGCACATTCGGCATGAACCGGCAACCCCCGGGCCGCGGCCGTCCTGATGTCGGCCAGCAGCGGTTCGTTCGCTGCCAGCGCGGCCGCGTGCTCCTCGGGGAATCCGCCGGGCAGCACGACTGCTGCTGTGTCGGTGGGCAATCCGTCGCGTAGAGGGTCGAAGACTGCGACGTCGGCCCCGGCTGCGCGCAGGAGTTCGACGTGCTCGGTGTAGCCGAAGGTGAATGCGGGCCCACCGGCCACCGCAACGACCGGCGATCCCTCGGACCTGCGGACCTCGTCCGCCGGATTCCATTCCGGCGCGGGAATCGACGATCGTGCCAGCGCGCTCACTGCCTCGATGTCGACGAACTGCGACACCAGTGCGCTCATCGCATCGACCGCATCGGTGGCAGCTCCACCGTGTTCGACGGCGGTGATCAGGCCCAGATGTCGTGATGGCACGACCAATTCGCTCATTCTCGGTAGAGCGCCGAGTACCGGCACACCCACCCGCTCGCACGCTTGACGCAGCACATCCTCGTGCCGCTGGCTGCCGACCCGGTTGAGGATCACTCCGCCGATGCGGACACTGGAATCGAACGTCGAAAAACCGTGCAGCACAGCCGCAAGAGACTGACTGTGGCCGCGCGCATCGACCACGAGGATCACCGGGGCACCGAGCATCGCCGCCACCCGCGCAGTCGACCCCTCGGCGGACGCCTCCCCGGGGCCGGTCATGTCGATCTTGCCGTCGAACAGTCCCATGACGCCTTCGACGACCGCGATGTCGCAGCCCCGGCTGCCGTGCCGAAAGAGAGGCCCGATTCGATCGGCACCCACCATGACCGCATCGAGATTGCGGCCGGGCAGCCCGGCCGCCAGACCGTGATAGCCGGGGTCGATGTAGTCCGGACCCACCTTGAACGGTGCGACCTTTCGGCCGGCAGCACGTAGTGCGCCCATCAACCCGGTGGCCACCGTCGTCTTACCGCTGCCCGACGCCGGAGCCGCGATGACCACGGCGGGGCACGACCGATTCACCATTCGATGCCTCGCTGACCTTTACGTCCCGCGTCCATCGGGTGCTTGACCTTGGCCATCTCGGTCACGAGATCCGCGGCCTCGATCAGCTCACGGGGCGCATCCCGTCCGGTGATGACGACGTGTTGGTTGCCCGGTCGATGGGTCAGAACCTCGACCACCTCGGCGACATCGACCCAGCCCCACTTGAGCGGGTAGGTGAACTCGTCCAGCACGTAGAAGCGGTGTGACTCCTGCTCGATCCGCCGGGCGATCTCCCGCCAGCCCTCGGCTGCGGCCTCGGCGTGATCGACGTCGCTGCCCTTCTTGCGAGTCCATGACCAGCCCTCGCCCATCTTGTGCCATTCGACGGCTCCGCCGACACCGGTGCTCTCGTGCAGTTCGCCGAGAGTCCGAAACGCTGCTTCCTCGCCGACTTTCCACTTGGCACTCTTGACGAACTGGAACACTCCTACGTCGAACCCTTGGTTCCACGCCCGCAACGCCATTCCGAATGCCGCGGTCGATTTCCCCTTGCCCGGGCCGGTGTGGACGGCGAGGACGGGCAGATTGCGGCGCTGACGCGTCGTGAGGCCGTCCTGCGGAACGGTTCCGGGAGCGGGCACACCCTGAGGCATCGCGTGCCCCCTATGCCGCTGCGCGGACGACGGCGGTGACCTGCTCCGCCGAGAGATCGGCCAGCGCAACGTAGCCTCCGCCGAGACAGGTGGCGAAGTCTGCGGCCAGGCCGAGGCGAACCATTCCCGATTCGCAGTCGACGACGACCGAGGCGATCTTGTCCGATGCGATGCGCCGGGCGGCGATGCGCGCTCGGCCGACGGGGTCGGTGCCTCCGGTCGCTCGGCCGTCGGTCAACGCAACCACCAACGCGCGGCGCAGCGGGTCTCGAACCCGTTCTCGCAGAACCAGATCCCGGGCCTTCAGGAATCCCTGCGCCAACGGAGACCGACCACCGGTCTTCATGTTGCGCAACCGCGTCACGGCCACGTCCACCGATGATGTCGGCGGCAATACCGTCTCGGCTTCCTTGCCGCGCACGGTGATGACGGCGACCTTGTCGCGTCGTTGATACGCATCACGCAGCAGTGACAGCACCGCACCGGTCACCGCCGAGAGTCGATCTCGTGCAGCCATCGATCCCGAGGCATCGACCACGAAGACGATCAAGTTGCCCTCGCGCCCCTCCTTGATCGCGCCCCGAAGATCCGCAGGCTCGAGCTTCAGCCGGCCGGAGGTACGGCCGCGGACGACCTGCTGCTCGGCGGCGGCGAACAACGTGCCGACCAGATGCAGGCCTTTGCCTCGCTCGACGGTGGGCCGCACCGACCGTCCGTGCGAGGAGCGTGACCGCGAGCGTCGACCCGGCGCGCCCTCTCCTACTCCGGGAACCTCGAGCAGCCGGGCCTTGAACTGGGCACCCGGAGTTCCTGCCTGCTTGTTTTTGCCCGTTCCCGAGGGCTGTGGCTCAGGGGTGCCCGAGGTTTCGGTGTCGGGCGACGACGGGGACGACGCCGAACGCTCGGTCCCGTCGGCACTGTCCGGCACCGGTGCTCCCCCGTCGCCGTCCGGCGTCGGGTCGGGATCTGGATCCGGTTGCTGCTCTGCCTGTTCCGCGGCGTCGCGCATGGCGTCGTCCAACTGCTTGTCGTCGATGCCCGGCTCGTCGAACGGGTCGCGTCGACGCCGATGCGGTAATGCCAGCTCCGCGGCGACCCGCACGTCTTCCTCGCCCACCTCGCTCGCGCCCCGCCACGCCGCGTGGGCGGACGCCGTGCGTGCCAGCACCAGATCGGCGCGCATGCCGTCGACATCGAACGACGCGCAGAGGGCCGCGATACGCCGAAGCTCCTTGTCGCTCAACTCCACATCGTCGAGGATCTTCCGGGCGGCCAGAATCTGCTCGGCCACCGCGATATCGTCGTCGCGAAATTGGGCGGCGAACGCGTGCGGATCGCGCTCGTAGTTCATCCGGCGGCGGACGACGTTCATCCGAACATCCACATCACGCGAGGCCGTCACGTCCACTGCGAGACCGAACCGGTCGAGCAGCTGCGGTCGCAGCTCACCCTCCTCGGGGTTCATCGTGCCGACCAAGACGAATTGTGCTGGGTGCGAATGTGATACACCGTCACGCTCGACGTGTACACGGCCCATCGCGGCCGCGTCGAGCAGGACGTCGACCAGATGATCGTGCAGCAGATTCACTTCGTCGACGTAGAGAACGCCGCGGTGTGCAGCTGCGAGCAGGCCGGGCTGGAAGGCGCGTTCACCGTCACGCAGCACCTTCTCGAGGTCGATGGACCCGACCACTCGGTCCTCGGTGGCTCCCACCGGAAGCTCTACGAGTTTCGCCGGACGCGATCCTGCCTCGTCGTCCACTGCCGGCAGCAGCGTCGCGAGCGCACGCACCACCGTCGATTTGGCGGTGCCCTTCTCGCCGCGGACCAGCACACCGCCGATTCCGGGATGCACGGCGCACAGAATCAACGACAGGCGCAGTTGGTCCTGACCGACGATCGCACTGAACGGATATCCCGGTTCGGGAACACTTCCACCTTGCTGCACAGCTATGTCCCTTCGTGCCCGGAGTTCCGCGCCGGGCGTTCGGTAGAAAAACGCGAAGCCGAGCGGCGATCTGGCTGACAGGAGAATCTGCCGAACGGAGAAACTCCTGAACACAGTGGCGGGACCGCGCCTGATTCGTACAGGACTTCTCCGCAACCGACTTCGAACGGAACACTACCGCCGAACGAACGAATGCCACACACGGTAGGTCCGTGTGTGGCATTCGTTCCGGGAGTGGAGCCTGCGGAACGACCTCACCAATTATCGAGTACTGCAGGAGGTCAGGCCTCGCTCCAGGCGGTGCCGCCGCCCCGACGCATCGGGGTGTGCGGAATGCCGTCCTCGAGAACTTCCTCGCCGTCGGGCAGGAAGCCGTGCTTGGCGTACATGTCGACGAGGTAGCTCTGAGCATTGATGCGGCACGGCGCGGAGCCGACCTCGGCGAGCGCTGCCCGCAGGATCCGCGTGGTGTGACCCTGCCCTCGGGCCGAGCGCTGGGTGCAGAGGCGACCGATACGGAACGCCTTCTCGCCGTCGTCGTGCTCCTCGAGCAGACGGAGCGTGCACACCACTTCGCCGTCTCGTTCGAGCCAGAAGTGTCGTGTCTCGGTCAGCAGGTCACGCCCGTCCAACTCCGGATATGCACATGCCTGCTCGACCACGAACACCTCGACACGCAGCTTCAACAGGTCGTACAACGTGTTGTTGGACAGGTCTAGTGCCCATGATCGTTTGAGAGCTGCTGCTTGCGTATTCATACCTTTTGCTATCACACACCCGTGGGCTGTGCGAGCTCACGCGAGTTTTCGAGCTCCAGTGTCTTGGACGTCCAACTCCAGACCTCGTCGAACAACGAGCTGTTCTGGGCCAGCTTGACCCCCAGCGACGGGACCATTTCCTTGAGCTTGGGCTGCCACGCGTCGTACTTGTCGCCGAAGCACCGCTGCAGAACGTCCAGCATGGCCGGGACGGCGGTCGATGCGCCGGGTGAGGCACCGAGCAATCCCGCGATCGTGCCGTCCGCAGCGTTGACCACAGCGGTGCCGAACTCGAGCACGCCGCCGCGACCCTTCTTACGGATGACCTGAACGCGCTGACCTGCGGTGACGAGCTCCCAGTCCTTACCGATGACCGAGGGGGCGAACTCGCGAAGAGTCTCCACCCGATCGGCCTGCGACTGCGCCAGCTCGCTGACGAGATACTTGACGAGCCCGAGTTCGGTCACGCCGACGCCGAGCATGGACATCAGGTTGCCGGGCTTGACCGAGCCGGGCAGGTCGGTGATCTTGCCCTGCTTGAGGAACTTGGGCGACCAGCCGGCGTACGGGCCGAACAGCAGACCCTGCTCACCGTTGATCACTCGGGTGTCGAGGTGCGGCACCGACATGGGAGGAGCGCCCACCGAGGCCTTGCCGTACACCTTGGCCGAATGCTGCTCGATCAGTTCGGGGTTGGTGCACCGCAGCCATTCGCCGCTGACCGGGAAGCCGCCGAATCCCTTGATCTCCGCGATGCCGGACTTCTGCAGCAGGTGCAGTGCGCCGCCGCCTGCGCCGACGAACACGAACTTTGCATTGACGGTCTTCTTCACGCCCGTCCGCTGGTTGGCGACCTTGACGTCCCAGGTGCCGTCGGACTGCTTGGTGATGTTGCGCACATCGTGGCCGAAGTGCACGGTTCCACCCGCGGACGAGAGGTAGTTGAGCAGCTGCTTGGTGAGTGCGCCGAAGTCGACGTCGGTGCCCTCCTGGCTCCAGTTCAGCGCCACCGGATCGGAGAAGTCGCGGCCCTTGGCCATCAACGGCAGTCGCGCCGAGAACTCGTCCTTGGAATCGATGAATTCCATTCCGGCGAACAGCGGGTTGCCGACGAGTGCCTCGTACCGCGCCCGCAGGTACTTGGCGTTGTCGGCCCCGTGCACGAAGCTCACGTGCGGAATGGGGTTGATGAAATTCTTGGCGTCGGAGAGCACGCCGGTCTCGATCCCGTGGGCCCAGAACTGCCGCGACACCTGGAACTGCTCGTTGACGTTGAGCGCCTTGGAGATGTCGACACTGCCGTCTTTGTTCTGCGGCGTGTAGTTCAACTCGCACAGTGCCGAGTGGCCGGTACCCGCGTTGTTCCACGCGTCGCTGCTCTCGGCCGCGGCGGCGTCGAGGCGCTCGTAGACGTCGATCGACCAGTTCGGCTCGAGCTGACGGAGCAGCGCACCGAGGGTGGCGCTCATGATTCCGGCACCGACCAGAACGACGTCGGTCTTGATCCGCTTACCCTGCTCTTCTTTGGACACTGGAGAATCGACTTCCTTGTCTGTGGAGGTCTCGACCGGAGAACTCTGCTGTAGAGGGCTATTCACCCGATGCGGTCAGGTTACTAGCTGGGCCTACCCCATCGGACACCACGTCAACCCGCTCTCGATTGTGCTCCTCGGACGCCGCTCACGGCGCCCACTACAGTTGTGATCTGTGACTACCTGGGTGCCCGACGTCCTCGGCGACGGCTACGAACAGACGACCATTCCACTCGGTGACGATCCGGACGGAGAGGGGCAGGTCGAGGCCACTCTCGTGCGGTATCAACCGTCCGGTGCCTCGAATTTCGAGCGCGCGGTGATCTACGTTCACGGTTTCACCGACTACTTCTTCCAGCGGCACATCGCCGAGCACTTCGCGGCGAAGGGATACGCGTTCTACGCCCTTGACCTGCGTAAGTGCGGGCGTTCGCGCCGCGAGGGCCAGACTGCGCATTTCGTGACCGATCTGGCGATGTACGACGCCGAGTTGAACGAAGCACTGAGCCTGGTACGGGCCGAGCGCGCGGACGCCTCGGTGCTGCTGATGGCGCACTCCACAGGCGGCCTCGTGTTGCCGCTGTGGCTGAACCGTCTCAATCGCCAGGAGGGCGGGTCCGCAGGGTTGGGCTTGGCGGGAGTCGTCCTCAACAGCCCGTGGTTCGACCTGCAGGGCCCGCCCGCCATTCGCAGTGTCGGCACCGCAGCGATCGACGTGATCGGCCGGTTCCGGTCCAAGACTCAGGTCCCCGGTAGTGGGCTCGACACATACGGATTGTCGCTCGCCGCGTCGGAGAACGGCGAATGGGACTACGACCTCGACTGGAAACCGCTCGCGGGCTTTCCCATCACCTTCGGGTGGATTCGCGCCGTCCGCCACGGACACGCCGAGCTGCACCGGGGCCTCGACATCGGCATTCCCTCGCTGATTCTTCGCTCGAAGGTGACGCACTTCTCCCGCCGTTACAGCTCGGCCGTCGACGTCGCGGATGCCGTACTCGACGTTCGTCAGATCGCGCGGTGGGCCGGTTGCCTGGGCGACCGTACGACGATCGTGCCCATCGAGGGAGCCCGCCACGACGTGTTTCTGTCCACCGAAGGTCCGCGGGTACGGGCATTCGAGGAAATGGACGAATGGCTCGAGTGGTTGCACCGAGGAGAAAGCACCGACCATGCGTCGGGCAAGGACCACAGCGAAAGCGGGCACATTTCATGACCGAGCACTTCGACGTCGCGATCATCGGATCCGGATCTGGAAATTCCATCGCCGATTCACGTTTCGACGACCAGAAGATCGCTCTGCTCGAGGAGAACTCCACGTTCGGCGGCACCTGCCTCAACGTCGGCTGCATCCCCACCAAGATGTTCGTGTACGCAGCAGAAGTCGCTCGGACGGTACGAGACTCGGCGAAGTACGGGGTCGATGCCCACGTCGACGCGGTGCGCTGGCCCGACATCGTCGACCGCGTCTTCGGACGGATCGACCCCATCTCCGAGGGCGGTAAGCGCTACCGCGCCGAGGGCAGCCCCAACGTCACATTGTTCGAGGGGCACGCGACGTTCGTCGGCCCCCGCACGATCGACACCGGCACCGGCACCGTCATCACTGCAGACCAGGTAGTCATCGCGGCCGGATCACGTCCGACGGTGCCGCAGTCCATTGCAGATTCGGGTGTCAGCTATCACACCAACAGCGACGTGATGCGCTTACCGACGCTTCCCGAGCATCTGGTGATTCTCGGATCCGGTTACATCGCAGCAGAATTCGCGCATGTGTTCTCTGCCCTCGGCTCGAAGGTGTCCATCGTTGCTCGCAAGGACTCGTTGTTGCGCGCGCTCGATGCCGACATTTCGAAGCGGTTCACCGAATTGGCCCGCGCCAAATGGGACGTCCACCTCGACTCCGGTGAGACCCGCGCCGTGTCCGAGGGCTCATTGCACGGCGTCGAACTGGCCGACGGCACCAAGGTTCTCGGCGACGCGTTCCTTGTGGCCGTGGGCCGCGAACCGAACGGCGATCGCCTCGATCTGGGTAAGGCAGGCATCGAGCTCGACGACAACGGCCGCATCGTGGTGGACGAATTCGGCCGTACGACGGCCGAGGGCGTGTTCGCCCTCGGCGACGTCTCGTCTCCGTACCAGCTCAAGCACGTGGCCAACCAGGAAGCTCGGGTTGTCCAATACAACCTGCTGCAGGACGCGTGGCACGGCGACACCTCCGCATTGCGTGCCAACGACCATCGGTTCGTCCCCGCGGCAGTGTTCACCGATCCGCAGATAGCCGAGGTGGGCATGACCGAGGAACAAGCCCGTGACGCCGGCCTGGACATCACCGTCAAGGTCCAGAACTACGGCGACGTCGCCTACGGCTGGGCGATGGAGGACAGCGAAGGTCTGTGCAAGATCATCGCCGAGAAGGGCACCGGCAAGATCCTCGGAGCCCACATCATCGGCGCACAGGCCCCGACGCTGATTCAGCCCCTCATCCAGGCCATGAGTTTCGGGCTGTCCGCCCAGGACATGGCTCGTGGTCAGTACTGGATTCACCCGGGACTGCCCGAGGTGGTCGAGAACGCTCTGCTGGGTCTCGACCTGTAACTCCGGTTACCAGGGGCTGGTGCGGAGCACGATCTCTGTGGCCAGCTCGGCCGATGCGTCGACGGGGATGTCCCGGACCCCGTCGAGCTGAACCACTCGAAAATCCGAGTAGACGAACCGGCCGCTCGCGTCGGCGGGTGCGCGGCCCAGCGAGGACCCGACGACCAGTGTTGTCGGAAGCTCGACCGGGGGGCAATCCGCGGCGCGGACGGTGCCCTCCTCGTCCGCGATCGCGGGATGGCAACGGTTCACCGCGATCAGACTGGCAAAGCGTCCGAAGGTCTTGGCGGCCAACGTCCAAGCCGACTCCGCACCCGCGCCACTACCGACGAGGTGCACCCACGACAGCTTCAGCTCGTCGAGAACCGCAAGGATCGCGTCGTCGCTGACACCGTCGATGCTTTCCAGCGCAACGGTTTTCAGATCCGAGTTGTGCAGCCGTTCACTGACGGCGTCGAACACATCCACCGGATCGCCTGCATCGGGAAGCAAGAGAACGGCGTGCCTGCTGTCCGGGCCTGCGACTCGCACCGAACATTGCCCACCCGCAGCACTCACATGCGTGAACTCCATGGAGACGACGGTACTGCCTCTTGCGCCGACTCCGCATCGGTTCTATGGTTAGTTACATGAGTAATGAACCAGTGAGGCGACCAACCTCCACGCATCGGCGGTGGTTCTGATGGACGAGGGCAGGCCGATCTTTCTGCAGATCGCCGAGATCGTCGAGAACTCCATCATCGACGGCTCCCTGGCAGAGGAAGAGCAGGTTCCCTCGACCAACGAACTGGCCGCGTTCCATCGAATCAACCCGGCCACCGCAGGTAAGGGACTGGCCAAACTCGTCGCCGACGGCGTCGTCTACAAGAAACGAGGAATCGGAATGTTCGTCACCACAGGGGCTCGCGACGCTCTTCGATTCCGTCGCCGCGACCTCTTCGCACGCCAGTACATCGACCCGCTCGTCACCGAGGCACACAAGCTCGGCATGACCGTCGACGAACTCAAGACAATGCTCGACAACTGGGAGGCAGCGCGATGAGCATCCATGAATTCGATTCGATCGGCGAACGTGGCCGCGTGATCGCGAAGGCCACCCACCTCACGAAGAAGTTCGGCTCGTTCACCGCTGTCGACGACGTGAGCTTCGAGATCGAACACAACAAGATCTACGGCTTTCTCGGCCGTAACGGCGCGGGTAAGACCACCGTCATGCAGATGATGACCGCGCAGATGCGCCAGAGTGCGGGCGAGGTCTCGATATTCGGGCAACACCCGTGGGAGAACCCTATCGCATTGAGTCACATGTGCTTCGTCAAGGAGAGCCAGAAGTACCCCGACGATCTGAAGGTCAAGAACGCCATTTCGCAGGCGGCCCACATTCTCCCGTACTGGGACGACGGCTTCGCGGCCGAATTGCTCCGCGATTTCGATTTGCCTCTGGGCCGCAAGATCAAAAAGCTCTCTCGCGGAATGACGTCGGCTCTCGGAATCGTCATCGGACTCGCGTCACGGGCACCTCTGACCTTCTTCGACGAGCCGTACCTCGGACTGGACGCCGTCTCGCGACACCTGTTCTACGACCGATTGCTGGCCGACTACGCCGAACACCCCAGGACTGTCATCCTGTCCACCCATCTCATCGACGAGGTCAGCGATCTGATCGAACACGTGATCCTCATCGACAAGGGCAAGATCCTGCTCGACGCCGAGTCGGATGCGTTGCGCGAGAGTGCATACGAGGTCACGGGCCCCGCCCCTGCCGTCGATTCGTTCGCGGCGGAACATCGGACGTTGCACCGCACCGCTCTAGGTGCGAGCGCTCGGGCGACGATCGACGGCCGACTCACCGACAGCCAGAAATCGAACGGCGCTGCAGCCGGACTCACCATCGAGGCCGTTCCGTTGCAGCAGTTGATCATCGAACGCACCACCGCCGACACCGAGGGGGCAGTCTCATGAAACGAATACTGAACGTCGCTCGAATCCACAACACCTCCTGGGCAACGACATTCGCGTGGCCGCTGGGAATTCTCGCGATCGTTTTCTTCATTACCTACGCTTTGTTCTCCGTCATTCCGGACACCGAATCGGACTTCAATTTCACCGGCGGAGTATTCGCGGTGTACGGCTTCGCCATTGCCTTCTATGTCACCGCCATCACCCAGGTCTTCCCCTTCGCGTCGAGTCTGAGCATCACCAGGCGTGAGTTTCTCACTGCCACGGCTCTGGTAGGCGTGGCGCAGTCCGTCGCGATCGGCACGATCGTGTACGTGTTGTCGGTGATCGAGACCGCGACAGGTGGCTTCGGTAGGAAAATTCGGATGTTCGGAATCGTCCGCTACGTCACCGACAATCCTGTGCTTCAGTGGGCCACCCTCGTGATCGGCCTGCTGCTGATCGGTTCCGTCGGTGCTTTCGTCGGAGTGGTGTATCGGCGCTTCCGTACGAACGGTCTGTTCACCCTCGGACTGGTCGCCCTCATCATCTTCGGCGGCGGTGCCATCGTGATCACCTGGCAGAACTGGTGGCCGAATATCGGCACATTCTTCACCGACACCCCACGCATTCTTCTGCTGGTGGTCATCCCCTTGATCAGCACCGCGGTGCTGTCCGCAGCCAGCTGGGTCGGACTTCTCAAAGCAACTGCGTGACAATCTTTTTGAACGCAGGATCGACGCCGTGCTCGATGAGATCGAGTACGGCGTCGACGTCGAGGTTGTCTTCCACCAGATCGGCCAGCAGGTCCAACTGCTGCTCCCGCAGTGCCGCGACCGACGTAGCAGGGGCCACCAGAAATCCCTCGCGACCCGACTTCGCCGCCACCCAGGCAAGGAAGGATCGTCTGAAATCGTCGGACTCGAGAAGGCCGTGCCAGTGAGTTCCGACGACGCTGCCACGCACACTGCCCTCGCGAACACCCGACGCCGCAGTCAGCAGTGCATCGTCCCCGCTACGAACAACTCGTCCGTGATGAATCTCGTACCCGGACAACGAACTCGAGTCGAACAGCACCGACCGACCCGACACCTGCGCGAGTACCTTGTCGGCTGCGAACTCGATATCGAGATCGAGCAGCCCGAGCCCCTCGACCACACCGACACCCGACTCCACCGGGTCCGAGATGGTTCGACCGAGCATCTGGTAGCCGCCGCAGATACCCAGAACCGGAAGCCCGGCAGCCCCGCGTGCCGCGATCGCATCGGCAAGGCCGTTGCGCCGCAACCACTCCAGATCCGACACCGTGGACTTGCTGCCGGGGACGACCACCAGATCCACATCGTCGAGCCGAGAGGGCTCGGTGACCCAGTGCACCGACACTCCGGGCTCGCACGCCAGCGCCTCCACATCGGTCGTATTGGAGATTCTCGGCAACCGCACCGCCGCCACCCGTAACCACTGGGATCCGACGGGAGGACGCGGCCTCCCCACCGGAGCATCGGCAACTGTTCCGAGGGAATCCTCGGCGTCCATCCACAATCCGTCCGCGAACGGGACCACTCCATACGTCGGCCGCCCCGTCAGCGCACGCAACTGATCGAGACCCGGTGCCAACAGAGCCGGATCGCCGCGAAACTTGTTGATGACGAATCCCGCCACGAGCGCCTGATCTTCGGGAGACAGCACCGCGACCGTGCCGAACAGATGGGCGAGCACTCCCCCACGATCGATGTCCCCCACCACGATCACCGGCAGCGACGCCGCCGCCGCAAGACCCATGTTGGCCAGGTCGGTCGCGCGCAGATTGATCTCGGCGGGCGAACCCGCGCCCTCGCAGATCACCACATCGAATTCTGCACGCAGAGAGGCCAACTCGTCGGCGACCACCGCCCGCAGCGCTGTCCGATGCTCGATGTAGTTGCTCGCGCTCACCTGCGCCACCGCCCGACCACGTACCACCAACTGCGAGGTTCGGTCGCTTCCCGGCTTCAGCAACACCGGATTGAAGCGCACACTCGGCTCGAGTCCGCAGGCCTCCGCCTGCATCGCCTGGGCCCGACCGATTTCACCGCCGTCGAGCGTGACCACCGAATTGTTGGACATGTTCTGCGCCTTGAACGGAGCCACCCGCACGCCGCGCCGCGCCAACATCCGGCACAAACCGGCGACCAACACACTCTTGCCCGCATCCGACGTCGTCCCCGCAACCAGCAGGGCACCTCTCAGGCTCACGGCAGGGTTTTTCTGTTCACTCCGCAGGCTCCGCTCACGGGAGAGTCAGGATCTCGCTACCCGTGTCGGTGACCACCAGGGTGTGCTCGAACTGCGCCGTCCACTTGCGATCGTGCGTGACCACCGTCCAGCCGTCGTCCCACATCTCGGCGTTGATCGTGCCCAGGTTGATCATCGGTTCGATCGTGAAGGTCATTCCCGGCTCGATGACGGTGTCCACCGACGGCTGGTCGTAGTGCAGAACGACGAGGCCGTTGTGGAAGGTGGTACCGATGCCGTGACCGGTGAAGTCCTCGACCACGCCGTAACCGAACCGGTGGGCATACGACTCGATGACCCGGCCGATCACGTTCAGGGCACGACCCGGCTTGACCGCCTTGATGGCACGCATCGTCGCTTCGTGGGTACGTTCGACCAGCAGGCGGGCTTCTTCGGAGACATCGCCCGCCAAGAAGGTCGCGTTGGTGTCGCCGTGGACACCGTCGATGTACGCGGTGACGTCGATGTTGACGATGTCGCCGTCCTCGATCACCGTGGAATCCGGAATGCCGTGGCAGATGACTTCGTTGAGCGAGGTGCAGCACGACTTCGGAAAGCCCCTGTAGCCCAACGTCGACGGGTAGGCGCCGTGATCGAGCATGTACTCGTGGGCAATCCGGTCGAGCTCGTCGGTGGTCACGCCGGGGGCCACTGCCCGACCCGCTTCCTGCAGCGCCCTGGCCGCGATCTTCGACGCCACGCGCATCTTCTCGATGACCTCGGGAGTCTGTACCCACGGTTCGCTGCCTTCGGCAACGGTCGACTTCCAGGCGTACTCGGGGCGCTCGATCGACTTGGGCACCGAACGGACGGGCGATACGACGCCTGGTACGAGTGGCTGACGGGGCTTGCTCTCGGCGGTCACAGACATGAAAACCAGAGTAGTCGGCCTGCGAGCGAGTCCACGACGCAGCGCCGCGGATGTCCGATGCACTCGAACCGCCGTTCCCGCAACCGGATATGATCTGGGTCACGTTCACCGCCGGCGAAGCCGACTCGAGAAAGGAAGTGTCGTGGTTCACTCGAATCTGCTGCGACCTCGGGACGGCGATGCGCTTCGCGCCGAACTGCGCCAGGTGGCGGCGGCGTCCGACGTACCAGTCGTGTTCGGCGGGGAAGTGTCTTCGGACACCTTGTTCTTGAGCGAGTTCCACGGCACCCGCACCCGCGGACTCGACGGACTCGCCATCCCACCCAGATCCGGACTCGGTGGCCGGGTCATGGAGCAGCGCCGACCGGCAGCGGTGAGTGATTACGGATCATCGATGTCGATCACCCATCACTTCGATCGACCGGTGCTCGGCGAAGGCCTCAAATCGATCCTCGCGGTGCCCGTCGTGGTGGCGGGAGTCGCTCGAATCGTCATGTACGCGGCGGTGCGCGAGCGCGGCCCGCTCGGTGATCGCGTCGGCGACATCATGACGACGGCCGCCAGGCGTCTCGGCCAGGAGATCGCCGTGCGAGACGAGGTCGACCGCCGACTCCGCCTGCTCTCGACCACCCGATCGATACTCGACTCGGATGTCTCCCGCACGGCCGAACTGCGCAGCGTCCACGAGGAACTGTCCGAGCTCGCCCGTTCGATCGGTGACGCAGCGATACGGCGCAGACTCGACGCGGTGGCAGCGCGGGTGGCCGCGTCACTCGGTCAGCAGGTGCCCCACGACCCACGGGCCGGGGAGATGTCGCAGATGTTGACACCACGCGAAATCGACGTCATCTCGCAGGTTGCCCTGGGCTGCACCAACATCGAGGTCGCTGCACGCCTGTCGATCGGTGCCGAGACGGTCAAGTCGTATCTACGCAGCGTCATGCGAAAGACAGAGTCGCACACCCGATACGAGGCCGTGGTGGCGTGTCGACGGCTCGGCGTGCTGCCTTCCTGAGCCGGACATACCTCAGCAACCAGACGTACCTCGGAGCCGTCAGTACCCGGACGGAAGTTGCTCGAACATCTCTCTGGTCACCGCAACGGCGTTGTCGGAGCTGCCCCCACGCACCACGAGCGTGGCGAACGCGATATCGCCGCGGTAGCCCACGAACCACGAATGCGATCCGCCCTCCACTTCGGCCTCGCCGGTCTTCCCGTAGACCTCACCCTGATCTGCGATGCGCTCGGCCGTACCGCTGGTGACCACCGATCGCATCATTCCGCGCAGTCCGTCGACCATCGCCGGTTCGATCGGCGGGTGATCGCCGGTGATCGCTGTATCGCGGCCCACCAGCAGGTTCGGCACCGGCGTCGAGCCGTGCGCCACGGTCGCAGCGGCCAAGGCCATACCGAACGTCGAGACGACCACTTTGCCCTGCCCGAAACCGTCCTCGGTGCGCTGAACCAACTCTTCGGCAGGAGGCACGGAACCCGAGTCGGTCGGCAGGCCGACGACGTCGTAGTCCGGTCCGACGCCGAACTGAGATGCCGCCACGGTCAACGCGTCGGGCGACATCTCGCTCGCGAGCTTCGCGAACGAGGTGTTGCACGATCGAGTGAACGCGGTACTCATCGTCACGTCGCCGAGCGCGAATTCGTTGTAGTTGGGCACGCTGCGCTCGCCGATCTCGATGCGACCCGGACACGGGACGGTGCTGCCCGGGGTCGCCAGACCGCTCGAGATGGCAGCGCCGGCGGTGATGATCTTGAATGTCGATCCAGGCGGGTAGAGGCCGGCGGACGCGACCGGTCCGTCTCGGTCGGCGGCCGGGTTCTGCGCCACCGCGAGGATGGCACCGGTGGACGGCTGGATGACCACCGTCATCGCCTGCTCCGTACGCGCGTTCACCGCTCGCTGCGCCGCGACCTGAATGTTCCGATCGAGGCTGATCGAGAAGGACGGCGCAGGTTGGGGCGGAGTGTCGGTGAGGACGTCGATGTCGACGCCGTTGCGGTTGGTGGTAACAACACTCCAGCCCGCCTTGCCGTCGACCTCGTCGATGACGGCCTTCTTGACCTGACCGACCAGATCGGGCGCGAACGTGGGATCGGTGGACACCAGGTCCGATTCGTCGGACGCCGTGACACCGGGGATCTCGGTGAGTGCAGCCGAAATGGGTTGAAAATCGCTGTCTCGCAACAGCGCCACCGGATAGTCGCCGTCGACCGACGTGGCCGACTCCACGATGGACTGCGCCGTGATCGACGCGTCGAACGGCGTCAGCAATGTCGAGAGCGCAGTCGCCGAGGCCACCACGTTGTTGTTCGCAGTGGCCGCGTCGAACTTGATGCGATGCACGACGCCGGGCACCAGCACGTCGGTACCGGAACGCTCGTTCACGCGTGCCCGCGGGGCTGCCGTCGACCGCAGCGACATGGTTTGGGTGTCGCCGAGCTTGGGATGGATGTCCGACGCCGTCCAGCGCACCACCCACTCACCCTCGCTGCGCCCCATGTTCAGCTGACCGTCGTAGGTCCACACCCGATCCTTCGGCAGCTGCCACGTGTAGGTGTAGCCGACCGTGGCGGTGTCGCCGTCGACCTGCACCGATGTCGTCTCGGCATCGAGGGCCTCGGCCTGGAGGTTGGTCCACGTCTCGGTGAGTGCAGTGGCCGCAGCGTCGGGCTTGTCGGTGTCCGCTGCCGCAGCGGCGATGTCGTTCGACTCGAATGCGGCGAGGAATTCCTGAGCAGCCGGCTCCGGGCCGTCGGGCTTCGGGGTGCAGCCGGTGAGGGACGCAGTGACGACGGCTCCGATCGCCAGCACTGCGCCGACTCGTGAACGCGTCTCGGTTGCACCACGTGATCTCATTGCGCCCCATCGTAAAGGGACGCGCCCCCTACCGGCGGCAACGAATCGCGGTTTGCGACAAGCTAATCGAGCAATACGGTCGTGAACGTCGCGACCTGGGTCAGGCCGATCTTCGCGTAGGCGCGCCGGGCGACATAGTTGAAGCTGTTGACGTACAGGCTGGCCGTTCGGCCCTGGCGGACCACCGAGTTCACCACTGCCGCCGTACCCGACGCCCCAAGGCCGTGACCCCTGCGATCGGGATGAACCCACACTCCTTGAATCTGGCCCACCGTCGCCGACTGCGATCCGATCTCGGCCTTGAACACCACTCGGCCGTCCTCGAACCGAGCCCAGGCGCGCTGCGCCGCAATGAGACTGGCGATCCGACGACGGTAGCCTCGGCCCCCGTCGTTCAGTCGCGGGTCGACACCGACTTCCTCGATGAACATGGCAACGGCCGCGGAGAGGTACACGTCGAGCTCGTCGGGTCGCACGAGACGAACCTGAGGATCGGGAGGAACGGTCGACCGAACCGACGTGGCCAGCAGTGGTTGCTCACCGCGCACCTCGCGAGCAGGCCCCCAGTCGGTCTCGAGCATCTCCCACAGCGGAAGCGTCAACTCGGCTCGGCCGACCAGCGAGGAACACAACCGTGGGCCGCGGCACGCACGATCTGCGAAAGATCGGAGATCGTCGCCCGATCCGAGCAGGGGGACGAGGTTCGCGCCGTAGAAGCACAACGATTCGTCCGGGCCGCCCCTGCTCCACATCTCGCCGTGGAACGACCTCGGGTCGAGTCCGGATTCCTGAACCCGAGCTGCCACCATGCAGGTAGCGACCGGGTCGGCGTCGAGCACCCGCAGTACGTGTGCGGTATCTCGACTACCGAGAGGCTTCGCACCGAGGAGCTTGAGCACCTACCGACCTCCTGAACCACCTACCGCAGACACATCGACCGAGCGTGCACCGAATCATTCCAGAGAACCTGTTCCCCCGGAGGCAGAGCGGCAAACCGGGCATCTATCGGATCACCCCTGCTCAGCTGACGGTCACCACCGGTGCGCCGCCTTCTGCAGTCTCGTCCTTCTCGAATTCCTCGGCGATACGCATGGCTTCCTCGATCAAGGTCTCCACGATCTGCGCCTCGGGCACCGTCTTGATGACCTTGCCCTTGACGAAGATCTGCCCCTTGCCGTTGCCGGATGCCACTCCCAGGTCCGCATCGCGTGCCTCACCCGGCCCGTTCACGACGCAACCCATCACGGCGACGCGCAGGGGAATCTCCATGCCTTCGAGTCCCGCGGTGACCTCGTCGGCAAGGGTGTACACGTCGACCTGCGCACGCCCACAGGACGGGCAGGAGACGATCTCCAGCTTGCGGGGACGCAAGTTGAACGACTGCAGAATCTGGTTGCCGACCTTGATCTCCTCGGCGGGCGGCGCCGACAACGACACCCGAATGGTGTCGCCGATTCCGCGCGAGAGCAACGCTCCGAAGGCCACAGCCGACTTGATGGTGCCCTGGAAGGCGGGGCCCGCCTCGGTGACGCCGAGGTGCAGCGGGTAATCGCACTGCGCCGCGAGTTGCTCGTAAGCGGCAACCATGACAACCGGATCGTTGTGCTTGACGGAGATCTTGATGTCCCCGAACCCGTGTTCTTCGAACAACCCCGCTTCCCACAGCGCCGATTCGACGAGCGCCTCCGGGGTGGCCTTGCCGTACTTCTTCATCAAGCGGGGGTCGAGAGACCCGGCGTTGACGCCGATGCGGATCGGAATGTTCGCGTCGCCGGCAGCCTTGGCGACTTCTTTGACTCGGCCGTCGAACTCCTTGATGTTGCCCGGGTTGACACGCACCGCGGCGCAGCCTGCATCGATCGCCGCGAAGATGTACTTGGGCTGGAAGTGGATGTCGGCGATCACCGGAATCTGGCTCTTCTTGGCGATGATCGCCAACGCATCGGCGTCATCCTGTGTGGGGCATGCCACACGCACGATGTCGCAGCCCGACGCCGTCAGCTCCGCGATCTGCTGCAGCGTGGCGTTGATGTCGTGAGTTTTGGTGGTGCACATGGACTGCACCGAAATAGGGCTGTCACTACCCACTCCCACCGAGCCGACCTGGAGCTGCCTGGTCTTTCGACGTGGCGCGAGTACGGGCACCGGCGGTGCGGGCATTCCCAATCCGACTGACACGGACACAGTGGCCTTCTTTCCTAGCTACGACTGTCGAGTCTACTTAGAACAATTGAATCGGGTTGACGATGTCCGCCGTGAGCGTCAACAAGGAGAACCCGATGAAAACGACGATGACCACGTAGGTGACCGGCATCAGTTTCATGTAGTCCACCGGTGCCCCGTCGGGCAGCCCCCGACGATTGCGGAAGATGTTGCGGATGCGCTCGTATATGGTCACGGCGATGTGTCCACCGTCCAACGGCAACAGCGGCACGATGTTGAATGCTCCGAGGAAAAAGTTCAGGGACGCGAGCAATCCGACGAATGTCGCCCAATTGTTGGTCTCCGCGGCCTGACCACCGATGACACTGGCACCGACCACGCTCATCGGAGTGTCGAGGCCACGTTCGCCGCCGAATATCGAATCCCACAGGGCCTCCACCTTCGTCGGTAGCTGCACGAGAGCTTTGCCGGTCTGCACGAAGATCTCACCGGTGAAGGCGAACGTCTCGGGTACCGCCTCGATCGGGTTGTACGTGATGTTCGGCGGCGGACCTCCGGTGACACCTACCGCCCCGACCGTCGTCGATTCCTTCGCTCCGGTGTCGGGATCGACGACGTATCGCTGAACCTGCGTGACCGGGACCGTGATCGTCTGCGATGCGCCGTTGCGATCCACCGTCAACTCGACCGAGCCGGTCGAGCCTTGAATGGCCAGAACCGCGTCGGACCAGACCTCCGCGGGCTTGCCGTCCACAGCGGTGATGATGTCGCCCGTGCGTAGTCCGGCTGCAGCGGCCGGACCGTCGCCCGAGCACTCCGAGAGTTCACCGTCCTGCGTCTGTGTCGTGCTGACGCAGACGACACCCTGGACCGTGGTCGTTGGAGTGACCCGATCCGGGGTTCCCCAGCCCAGAACCAAGGCGTAGACCAGCACGATTCCCAGCACGAAGTTCATCGCGATGCCGCCGACCATGACGACGATGCGCTTCCACGTCTTCTGGCGGTACATCGCTCGCTCGACTTCGTCGGGTGCGAGCTCGTCGATCGCCGTCATTCCGGCGATATCGCAGAATCCTCCGGCCGGGATCGCCTTGAGACCGTATTCGGTCTCGCCGCGCCGGAAGGAGAAGATCTTGGGGCCGAAACCGATGTAATAGCGGCGGACCTTCATGCCGAGCGCTTTCGCGGTCCACATGTGTCCTGCCTCGTGCAGTGCGATCGACACACCGATGCCGACGGCGAACAACACGACGCCCAGTGCGAACACCATGTGAGTCAGAGGCCCTTCTGCTTCAGGAGCTCACGCGCATGTGCGCGAGCCCAGGAATCCGCCGCGAGAACATCGTCCACGGTAGTCGGCACCGCCGACCAATCCGCACGACCGTCGTCGACGACCGCACGCACCGTCTGCACGATCTGCGGGAACTCGATGCGCTCGGCCAGGAATGCCTCGGCCGCGATCTCGTTGGACGCGTTGTACACCGCAGTCATGCAACCGCCCAGTATGCCCGCCTCACGTGCGAGCTGTACGGCGGGAAACACCCGATCGTCCAGCGGCTCGAAGTCCCAGGAGAACGCCGAGGTGAAGTCGAGTGCGCGACCGACATCGGGCACGCGATCCGGCCATCCGAGCGCCAGGCCGATGGGCAGCTTCATGTCCGGCGGGCTGGCCTGCGCAATGGTGGAGCCGTCGACGAATGTCACCATCGAATGCACGATGGACTGCCGGTGAACGGTCACGTCGATCTTCTCGTAGGGCACTCCGAAGAGCAGGTGCGCCTCGATCAACTCGAGTCCCTTGTTCACCAGGGTCGCCGAGTTCAGAGTATTCATCGGACCCATCGACCAGGTGGGATGCGCCGCAGCCTGCTTCGGGGTGACCGACTTCAATTCGGTCTCGGTCCACCCTCGGAACGGTCCACCCGACGCGGTCAGGATCAACCGATCCACCTCGCTGCGGGTGCCGCTTCGCAGGCACTGCGCCAACGCCGAGTGCTCCGAGTCCACCGGCACGATCTGCCCGGGGGCGGCGGCGGCCAGTACCAGCTCGCCGCCTGCCACCAACGATTCCTTGTTTGCCAATGCGAGCCGGGCACCGGTCTTCAGCGCCGCGAGCGTCGGTTCCAGACCGAGCGAACCCACCAGCGCGTTGAGCACCACGTCGGCCGGAGTCGACTCGACGAGCTCGGTGACTGCCCGTGGCCCACTGAGCACACCTGGTAAGTCGAGTTCGGTGGCTGCGCCCGGGTCTGCCACGGCGACGCGTCGGACACCGGTTTCGGCGATCTGACGGCGGAGCAGTTCGATGTTTCCGCCGCCCGCTGCGAGACCGACGACGACGAAGCGATCCGGGTTCGCCGCGATGACATCGAGTGCTTGGGTTCCGATCGAACCGGTGCTCCCCAGCAACAGCACGCGAATCGGTTCGGGGCGATCCGAGGCGGTCGTTCGCTCACTATGGTCTGGCACCGGTCCATTGTTGCCTACCGAGTCTGAGAAACCCCTATGCGCTCGCCCGTTGCTGGCACTCTGGAGGGCATGGACGTCTCGAGGTACCGCACGGCATCGTTCAACTATGCCGATGTGGGAGCGACGAAGAACACCTTCCCTGCCCGATACCACCACGTCACCGAATCACGAGTGATCGGATCCGGGTTGAAGGACTTCGTTGCTGCGGCAGACGCCCTGATGCAGTGGGACATGCACCGCGGCGCAGGCCTGAAGGTCCACTCGAGCGAGAAATCCGCCGTCCCCGACGCCGTGGTCGTGCTCACCCTCGGGCCGATACGCATTCCGTGCCGGGTCGTCTACGTCATCGACGAGGCCAACCGTCAGGGCTTCGCCTACGGCACCCTCGACGGCCATCCCGAGTCCGGTGAGGAGCTGTTCCACGTCGACTACTCCCCCGCCGACGGAACCGTCACCGCGCACATCGCCGCGTTCTCGAGCCCGGGCCGTTGGTACACCAGGCTCGGCGGTCCGGTGGGCCGGCGGGTCCAGTCGCTGTTCACCGACCGCTACCTGACTGCGCTGGCGGCGGTCTGCCGGTCGCCGCAGTGACGTTTCCCTACTGAATCACGCGCTGGGCGGGTGCGCGGCGCGCCAGTGCTCGGCGATGTCGATTCGCTTTGCGACCCACACCTTCTCGTGCGATTGCACATGATCGAGAAATCGCTCGAGAGCCGCGATTCGAGCAGGCCTGCCGACCAGCCTGCAGTGCAATCCGACCGAGAGCATCTTGGGACAGCCGTTCTCGCCTTCGGCGTAGAGCACGTCGAACGCGTCCCGCAGGTGCGCATAGAACTCGTCCCCGGTCGAGAAGCCTCCCGGCGACGCGAATCGCATGTCGTTGGTATCGAGGGTGTACGGCACCACCAGGTGATCGACCGTCCCACTGCCCGTGGACACCTTCTCCCAATAGGGCAGATCATCGGCGTAGGAATCGGAGTCGTAAACGAATCCGCCGTGCTCGACGACGAGCGATCGGGTGTTCGGTGAGTCGCGGCCGGTGTACCACCCCAGCGGGGCCGAGCCGGTCAGACCCTGCAGGATGGCCACCGCCTCGGCCATGTGCTCGCGCTCGACGTTCTCGTCGATCTGCTGGTAGGACAGCCATCGCAGTCCGTGGCAGGCGATCTCGTGGCCCAACTCCGCCAGTGCGGCAACCACTTCCGGGTTCCGTTCCATCGCCTTGGCGACGGCGAACACGGTCAGCGGCAGACCTCGCTTCTCGAACGCCCGGAGTACCCGCCATACACCCGCCCTGGATCCGTACTCGTACAGCGACTCCATACTCATGTGTCGATTCGGAAATGCTTGCGCACCGATCATTTCCGACAGGAATGTCTCCGACTTGGTGTCACCGTCGAGAACGTTGTTCTCCGCGCCCTCCTCGTAGTTGAGGACGAACTGGACGGCGATGTTGGCGTCACCGGGCCACTGCGCGTGTGGCGGCGTTCGCCCGTACCCCACCATGTCCCTGGGGTAGCTCAGCGGAAACTGGGTCAGCGGATGCGGAAGGCGCTCGGACGTCACTGTCGCAGTCTCTCACCGAAGCCGATATTCGCGCCGGGTGAGCACAACCCTGATGGCTACGACGGGCGGTCGTATGCCAATATTGTCGAAACGCGGCAGCCTCGACGCCTCGTGCGCACGTCAACGTGAATCATCACCCGAGAGGACCGACCCGGTGGCAAACAACGAACTGGAAACCGCTTCGTACGACCAGGTCGTCGATACCCGTCACGAGGTTCCGGACGTACCGTCCGCCGAGTGGGGCTGGAGTGGCGAGTCGAACCGCGCCATGCGAGTGGCCGCCATCGTCGTTGCGGCGTTCCTGCTCTTGATGATGATCGGCAACCACACCGGCAAAGTCGAGGATCTGTGGTTGATCGGATTCGCCGTGACGCTCGTCGGGTTGGTCGTTCGTGACGTGATCGTCCGCCGCAAGCCCCGCTAGCAGCGGATCAGTTCTCGGCGGCGAGCTGACCGCACGCAGCTGCGATCTCCTGACCACGGGTGTCGCGCACAGTGCACGAGACACCCTGCGCGATGACCCTGCGGACGAACTCTCGCTCCACCGGCTTCGGGCTGGCATCCCACTCGCTGCCCGGCGTCGGGTTGAGCGGAATCAGGTTCACGTGCACCCGGGAGCCGAGTGCCTTATGCAGCTTCTTGCCCAGCATGTCCGCTCGCCACGGCTGATCGTTGACGTCTCGGATCATCGCGTATTCGATCGAGACACGACGACCGGTCCGATCTGCGTAATACCTCGCCGCCGACAACACCTCTGCCACCGACCACCGGTTGTTGACCGGAACCAGTGTGTCGCGGAGTTCGTCGTCGGGCGTGTGCAACGACACCGCCAGCGTGACCGACAGACCCTCGTCGGCCAGCTTGCGGATGGCCGGTGCCAGACCGACCGTCGATACCGTGACCGAACGCTGCGACAGGCCGAGCCCGTCGGGTGCGGGCGAGACGATCTTGCGCACTGCGGAGACAACCCGCTTGTAGTTGGCCAGCGGCTCGCCCATCCCCATGAACACGACGTTCGACAGACGACCCTCACCGCCGGGAACCACGCCGTCGCGCATGTCCGCCGCGGCCGAGCGGACCTGATCGACGATCTCGGCCGTCGACAGGTTCCGTGTCAGGCCCGCTTGACCGGTGGCACAGAACGGGCAGGCCATTCCGCAACCGGCCTGGCTCGAGATGCACAACGTCGCACGGTCCGGGTACCGCATGAGGACGCTCTCGAGCAACGTTCCGTCGTTGGCTTTCCACAGGGTCTTGCGGGTGTCACCGTCGTCACACGCCAGATGTTTGATCGCCGTGAGCAAGGTGGGAAAGAGGTCGGCTCCCACCTTCTCGCGAGCCTCGGCCGGAAGATCCGTCATCTTCGTGGTGTCGGCTTCGAGCCGGCCGTAATAGTGCCGAGCCAGTTGGTCGGCACGGAACGCAGGTAGGCCGAGTGCCTTCACGGCCTCGCGCAAGCCCTCCCTGTCGAGATCGGCGAGGTGGCGTGAGGGCATACCGCGACGTGGGGCGGTGAAGACCAGGGGAAGATTCGGCCTCTTCTGCTCGGTCGAGGTGTTCGTTGCGTCGGCGGCCTCACTCATGCCTCCATTGTCCACCCGATCGCCTCGCAGTCCTATTCGCATCTGTTTCCGTCCGTTACCCGATGGGTATCGAGGTCGTGGCCGGATGCGCGTGCATTCGGCACTCACGTGCGGAAGGATCATCGACATGGCCACCAGAGCTGACGACAGTCACGAGACATCGCTGGACAAATCGAGCGCGGGCTACCCCGGCGACCACAGCGCTTCGGGTGACCTCGCTCCGATCACGACTCCGGATTCGGAGGGTCATTCCGCTCCCGACCCCGAGTTCGTCCCGGAGCGACAGACCACCACCTCGGCCGACATCGCTCATACTCGTACTGCCGCACTGTGGACCGGCCTGGTGGTCGGAGCCGTGGTCCTGGTGATTCTGCTCGTCTTCATCGTGCAGAACCTGGATTCGGTGACCGTGCAGATCTTCGCCTGGCAGCTCGATCTGCCGCTCGGCATCAGCATGCTGTTGGCCGCAATCGCGGGCGCACTGGTGATGGCGATGGTGGGCGGAGCTCGAATCCTTCAAGTGCGGCGCTCTGCGAAGAAGAAGTAGCGCGGCTCGTGAACACTATGTACAGAAGCTGGCGCTGACTCACTGAATCGATCAGGCTGGGGGTGCCCCACTTCACTCGAGGAGCATGACGTGACAACTTTCATGGAGACACCAGTGGCTTCCGGCGTTGCCCCCGACCGAGCACGGTCCTGGCTGCTGGTTCCCGGTACCAAGCCCGACACCTTCAGCGATGCCGTGGCGTCGGAAGTCGACGCAGTGATCCTCGACATCGAGGACGCGGTGGCTCCGGCCAAGAAGCCCGCCGCTCGCGAGGCCGTCGTCCGGTGGCTGAATGACGGAAATTCGGCATGGGTCCGCATCAACGATGCAACGACCCCGTACTGGGCCGACGACCTTGCTGCACTGTCCGGCCTTCCCGGCCTGGTCGGTGTCATGCTCGCCAAGACCGAGAGCGGTGGACAGGTCGAGGCCACCGCGGCCCGTCTGGCACCCGGTACACCGATCCTGGCACTGGTGGAGTCGGCCATGGGACTCGAAGCGGCAACCGAGATCGCCCGCGCAGATTCGACCTTCCGTCTCGCGTTCGGTAGCGGCGACTTCCGTCGCGACACCGGCATGAGCGACGACCCGCTGGCCATGGCCTACCCGCGATCACGCCTGGTCGTATCCTCGCGCGCCGGGCGTCTGCCGGGCCCCATCGACGGACCGACGCTGACGGCCAACGACAGCATCCTCGGTCGCGATGCCGCTCTGACCTTGTCCATGGGCATGACCGGCAAGTTGTGTATGCATTCCGAGCAGGCCGCCATCGTCAATCGCGAGCTCGCCCCGTCGCCGAACGACGTGTCGTGGGCGCTCGAGGTGATCGATGCTCTCGGTGCCGATGGAGCTCACGTCAAGGACGGCAGCGATCTGCCACGTCTGGCCAAGGCCCTCAAGATCAGCGAGTCGGCCGAGGTCTTCGGGATTTCCGCCGCCTCCTGACCTCGCGCCTCGTCGACACGAGTCACCCACCGGCACGACGAAGTTCGATTCCGGACGGCTTGTGCCGAACGTGCAGTCGATACCGAACGTCGAATGCGGTGCCGTCGACCGCTGTCATCGCTCGGCGTGCGACCCTCGGACCGAACTCGATTCCCAGCACGTCGCTCAGCACGCGACGATTCGGAAACGACCACCTCGTGTCGACACGGGTGAGGTCGAACCCCTGCGCGGCGAAGAACGCCTCGACCGCAGCCGGGTCGTAGTGCGGCAGATCGGATCGCATCCAGTCGCCGTAGGGCGATGCTGTCGCGTCCAGATCCACGACGACCAATGTGCCACCGGGCGCGAGCACTCGCATGGCGTCGACGATCCCCGGTCCGCATCCTGGCCCGAAGAAGTACGCGGTGCGCGCATGTACGAGGTCGACCGATCCGTCGACGACGGGTAGCGCATCCGCCCGCCCAGTCTCGACCGCGACATTCGACAGGTCTGCGACTCTCGCTCGTGCCAACTCGACGAGCGGCTCGTGCGGCTCGACACCCACCACGCGCTCGGCGTCCGCAGCGAAGATCGGAAGATGAAAACCGCTGCCGCAGCCGACGTCGACGACCGTCTTCGACGCCCAGTCCGCGGCCGAACGGATTGCCTCGAACAGGGCACCGTCGACATCCTGAGCACGGTTCTCCGCCTCGTAGAGATGTGGCCAGTGCCAGATGTTCGGACTCGGGATCACCCCGGAGCGGTCGCCGGGCTTCCGTGCAGGCACTCGGTTCAGAGCAGCACGGTGAAGACGAGCCACGCAACGAAGGCCGAAGGCAGCAGCGAGTCGAGTCTGTCCATGATGCCGCCGTGCCCGGGTAACAAAGTTCCCATGTCCTTGATACGCAGGTCGCGCTTGACCTGAGATTCGATGAGGTCGCCCAGTGTTCCGGTGACCACCAGCATCACCCCGAGCAGCACTCCGATCATGGAGTTGGCCCCGAGAATCAGCGTGACCGTCAACAGGCAGCCGATGACGCAGAAGATGAGCGACCCGACGAGCCCTTCCCACGACTTCTTGGGGCTGATGGCCGGTGCCATCGGATGCTTCCCGAACAGCACGCCCGCGATGTACCCGCCGACATCGGAGCACACGACACCGATGACGAACACCAGAATGCGGCCTGCCCCGTCGTCCTGGAGCACCATCAGTACGGTGAACGAGGCCAACAGCGGCAACCAGCATGCCACCAGAACCGTGACGGAGAGTTCTTCGAGGTAATTCTTCGGGGCTGTACCGAACCCCTGCCGCAACAGCAGCCACACCATGCAGACCAGGACGGTGCCCACCGCCCCGCTGAGCACGCCGACAGCACCGAACGGCCAGCCTAGCCAGATCATGGCCTGCCCGCCGAGGATCAATGGAATACGCGGTACGAGCACGCCACCCTCGCGCAGCCGCTTGGACACCTCGTACGTGGCGATGGCCAGCGCAACGGCCACCACGCCGATCCACACCAGCGGCACGAACACCAGGACGAGGATCAGGCCGATTCCCAGGCTCCCACCGACACCGATCGCGGCGGGGAGATTACGGCCCGCTTTGCCTGCGGACTTTGCGGCAGCGACCCCGGACGACGCAGCGGGCGTACCGCTGCCCTCCTGCCGATCCGGTCCCACCACTGTCGTCAACTCCTCGAGATTCATCGTCTTCTGTCGTGAAAAAGTGCTGCCTGCAGGAGGTCAGACCTCCATCAGCTCGCCCTCTTTGCGCTTGACGAGTTCGTCCACGGAAGCGGTGTACTTGGCGGTCGTCTTGTCGAGTTCGTTCTCGGCGCGGACGACGTCGTCCTCGCCCGCCTCGCCGTCCTTCTGGATCCGCTTGAGCTCTTCCATCGTCTTTCGGCGCACGTTGCGAATGGACACCTTCGCGTCCTCGCCCTTGCCTTTGGCCTGCTTGACGAATTCGCGGCGGCGCTCTTCCGTCAGCTGCGGCACGCCGATGCGAATCAGGTTGCCGTCGTTGGTGGGATTGACCCCGAGGTCGGAGTTACGGATAGCGGTTTCGATCGGCCCCAGCTGGTTGGACTCGTACGGCTTGATGACGACCAGACGGGCTTCCGGGACGCTGATGCTGGCCAACTGCGTGATGGGCGTCGGCGCTCCGTAGTACTCGATGACGATTCGCGAGAACATTCCGGGATTCGCACGTCCGGTACGAATCGAAGACAGATCGTCACGTGCTACCGATACAGCCTTTTCCATCTTCTCCTCGGCATCGAAGAGTGCTTCGTCGATCACGGTCTGTCCTCCATCGTCTTCGTCTTCGATTCGCCCACGTTCCCGCCGGTGGCGGTCACGACGTGACCAGCGTTCCGATCTTCTCGCCGGACACGGCGCGAGCGATATTTCCCTGAATCAGCAGATTGAACACCAGCATCGGCATCTGATTGTCCATGCAGAGGCTGAATGCGGTCGCGTCGGCGACTTTCAGGCCCTGCTCGATCGCTTCCCGATGCGTGATGGTGTCGAACATCGTCGCGTCGGGGTCAAGACGCGGATCGGCCGAGTAGACGCCGTCGACTGCCTTGGCCATCAACAGCACCTCGGCTCCGATTTCGAGCGCACGCTGCGCAGCTGTGGTGTCGGTGGAGAAGTACGGCATTCCCATGCCGGCTCCGAAGATCACGACCCGACCCTTCTCCAGGTGCCTGCGGGCACGGAGCGGTAGGTACGGTTCTGCGACCTGACCCATCGTGATCGCCGTCTGCACCCTGGTGGCGACGCCCTGCTTCTCCAGAAAGTCCTGCAAGGCAAGGCAATTCATGACGGTGCCGAGCATGCCCATGTAATCCGAGCGTGATCTGTCCATCCCGCGCTGTTGCAGTTCTGCACCCCGGAAGAAATTGCCACCGCCGATCACCACAGCTACCTGAACACCGGTGGCCACCACCTCGGCGATCTGTTCGGCGACGTTGTTCACGACGTCCGGATCGAGACCGACCTGGCCGCCTCCGAACATCTCCCCACCCAGTTTGAGCATCACGCGTCGGAACCCGGGACGGTCAGGGGCCGGATCGGTCATAGCTCTCCTCGGTACTCGTCGAACACTACGGTTTACTCAACGATCATCCTGCCCTATCGACGCCTGGGTGGTGGACAGGGCTCCGGCGTGCGCGCGAACCTGCCCCGCACACGAGCGAGTCCTCACACAGGCGATGCCGCCCACTCGATGGAATCGAATGAACGGCATCGCCTCGGCCGAACCGGTACTCGTGACTAGCTGGCACCGACCTCGAACCGAGAGAAGCGCGTGATGGTGACGCCTGCCTCGTCGAGAATCGCCTTGACCGTCTTGTTGCCGTCCTGCACCGACTTCTGCTCGGTGAGCACGACGTCCTTGAAGAATCCGTTGACACGACCCTCGACGATCTTCGCCAAGGCCTGCTCCGGCTTGCCCTCTTCGCGAGCGGTCTCCTCGGCAATGCGACGCTCGGCGGCCACGAGATCCTCCGGGACCTCGTCACGCGTGACGTACTTGGCCTTGAGCGCCGCGATCTGCATCGCAGCTGCGCGTGCAGCCTCGCCCGCAGCGTCACCGTCACCGGTGTACTCGACGAGCACGCCGACCGCAGGCGGCAGGTCCGCGCTGCGCTTGTGGAGGTAGGTAGCAGTGTTGCCGTCGTAGGACACGACGCGACGCAGCTCGAGCTTCTCGCCGATCTTGGCCGACAGCTCGGTCAGCGCCGTCTCGACCGTCTTGCCGTTCAGGTCGAGCGCCTTGAGCGCGTCGACATCGGCGGGCTTGCCTGCTGCTGCCGTCGCTGCGACAGACGCGGCGAACGTCTGGAACTCGTCGTTCTTGGCCACGAAGTCGGTCTCGGAGTTGATCTCGACGAGCACTCCACCCTCGGCGACGACGAGGCCCTCGGCGGTGTTGCGCTCGGCGCGCTTGCCGACGTCCTTGGCGCCCTTGATGCGCAGGTGCTCGACGGCCTTGTCGAAATCGCCGTCGGTGTCGGCGAGCGCGTTCTTGCAGTCCATCATTCCGGAGCCGGTGAGCTCACGGAGCCGCTTGACGTCGGCGGCAGTGTAGTTCGCCATCTTGGGCGAGCCTCCTCAAATCCTGGTACGGGCGGGTACGAAATGCGATCACGGGTGCGCCGACGTGCTCACTGCAGAGCGAGCGCGTCGACCACCCTGACATACCGAAGCGGTCCCGGCCCACCCCACTTCGGTGAACCGGGACCGAATTCGATCAAGCCTGAGCGGCCGGTGCTTCCTCTGCTGCCGGAGCCTCGGCGGCCGGAGCTTCTGCAGCCGGTGCCTCTGCCGCCGGTGCCTCTGCCGCGGGAGCGTCGGCTGCCGGTGAAGCCTGCTGAAGCTGCTCGAGCTCCCACTCTGCGAGCGGCTCGCCTGCGCCGACCTCGGGCTTGGCGTCGGACGCGGTGTTCTGGCCCGCACGAGCCTGCACGCCCTCGGCGACTGCGGATGCGACGACCTTGGTCAGCAGCGCTGCGGAGCGAATCGCGTCGTCGTTGCCCGGGATCGGGTAGTCGACCACGTCGGGATCACAGTTGGTGTCGAGGATCGCGATGACCGGGATCTTCAGCTTGCGAGCCTCGCCGACAGCGATGTGCTCCTTGTTGGTGTCGACGATCCAGATGGCCGACGGAACCTTGGCCATGTCCCGGATACCACCGAGGGTGCGGTCCAGCTTGGTCATCTCACGCGTGAGCATGAGGATTTCCTTCTTGGTGCGTCCCTCGAAGCCACCGGTCTGCTCCATTGCCTCGAGCTCCTTGAGGCGGAGCAGACGCTTGTGGACCGTCTGGAAGTTGGTGAGCATGCCACCGAGCCAGCGCTGGTTCACGTAGGGCATGCCCACGCGAGTTGCCTCAGCGGCGATGGACTCCTGCGCCTGCTTCTTGGTACCGACGAACAGAACCGTGCCACCGTGGGCGACGGTCTCCTTGACGAACTCGTAGGCCTTGTCGATGAAGGTCAGAGTCTGCTGCAAGTCGATGATGTAGATGCCGTTGCGGTCGGTGAAGATGAATCGCTTCATCTTCGGGTTCCAGCGACGGGTCTGGTGTCCGAAGTGTGTGCCGCTGTCGAGCAGCTGCTTCATTGTTACTACAGCCATGGCTGAAGAACTCTCTTTCGATGGTGCGGTTGACGCAGAGTGTCGGTGACCTCTGCCCTGGCGGCCGCTGAAGTTGCCGGACCCGACATCACGAAGATCTCAGGACCGCCGACAACCGGTTCTCGTATCGGTGGTTCTGCCGAAGCAGTCGATGCGATGACGCGGACGCGCGAAGTCGACCCGTGCACGCACAGGCCGCACCGACGAGTGTAGACCTGCCGCGACCCCCGCCATAACCAGGGCCGACTGTCAAGGGATTCCGCTGCCTGTGGACAGAAGAATCGCTTGTCCACAATCGGTGTTCGCGTTCGTTTCGCGGCTCTGTTTCGCGAGATGGTCGTCGAGTGAACATCACACGGGTTCTGCAGGCAATCACGGTCTGCATCGCGGCCACGTTGTCGCTCTCGACTCCGGTGGCGTCGGCCGTACCGGGTGAGTTCGCCTGGCCGTTGCGGCCGAAGCCGCACGTCGTGACCCCTTTCGACGGTCCGGAGCACGATTGGCTGCCCGGGCACCGCGGTGTCGACCTCGCCGCAGAAGAAGGGCGATCGGTCCTGGCCGTCGCCGACGGCACGGTGGTGTTCGCCGGCACGGTCGCCGGCAAGCCGGTCGTGTCGGTGGATCACCCGGGCGGGTTGAGATCGACGTACGAGCCGGTGGTGGCATCGGTCGCAGCAGGGACCCGGGTTCGACGCGGCTCTGTGCTGGGCTCGGTGGCGTCGGGTCACGACAGCTGCTCGTCCACCTGCCTGCACTGGGGAATACGACGCGGTCGCGACTACCTCGATCCCACAGCGCTGGTACGTACGCGACCGATCAGATTGAAACCACTCGACGCCCCAGGTCGGTGACGGTCAGCGGGGCGGTCCGGAGTGTCTGCCCGACGCGGCGGGAAAATCGTCGGCCACCATCGCAGCCAGTTCGACGAACGCACTTCGCGTCTGAGGACGCAGCAGGTCCAGGTCGACCACTGCGCCTTCGGCGAGATGCTCGTCGAAGGGAATGACGAGAACTGCGCGGCAGCGTTCCAGGAAGTGCTGCTGCAGCAAGTTCATGTCCACTGCGGACGAGCCCGGCCGAACAGAGCTGATCACCACGACCGTGCGCTCCACCAGATGTCCGTAGCCGTGCAATTCCAGCCAGTCCAGGGTCGCCGCCGCACTGCGAGCACCGTCGACCGCCGGGGAACTGACCAGCACGAGGGCGTTCGCCAGCTGCAGCACACCGTTCATCGCCGAGTGCATGATGCCGGTGCCGCAGTCGGTCAAGATCAGGTTGTAGTACACCTGCAACATCTCGATGACGGCTCGGTAGTCCTCTTCTCCGAACATTTCGGACGCCGCAGGATCGCGCTCTCCGGCCAGTACTTCCAGTCGACTCGGTGACTGAGAGGTGTGCTCGCGAATGTCGGAGTAGCGCCGAATGTTGGGCGCGGCGGCCAACAGATCACGAACGGTCGACGCCGTCTGCCGCGGAACTCGTTCGCCCAGGGTTCCGAAATCGGGGTTCGCGTCCACTGCGATCACACAGTCGCCACGCAGCGACGCAAAGGTCGAACCGAGGCCGAGGGTGGTCGTCGTCTTGCCGACACCACCCTTGAGCGAGAGAAATGCGATTCGATAGTCGCCGAGTACCGGCTGCCGGATCCGCTCGACCTGGTTCCGGTACCGCTCCTCTGCCGTCGACTCACCGGGATTGATGACGCCACCGGTGAGCCGGTGAACGCCACGTCGCCATCCGGAGTTCGACGCGCGCTTGGGACGCTTGAGCAGCGAGTCGGCACCCAAGTCCTGGCTGTTCGGGCGATACGCGTTGGGTGCACCGGCCCACGGTTGCGGCGACCACCCGGTCGAGGGTGCCGGGAACTCGTCGGCAGGCGGCTGCACAGGTCGATACACATCGGGATGTACGGGCGGCGGACCCGGCTCGAGCGGAACCGGAGGGTTGTACCGCGGCGGAACGGTCCGCCGATCGAGCGAATCCGGTGTCTGCCATGGTGGTGGCTGCCGCGGCACCGAGCGGGGAGCGGAACTGTGCTCGGGCGATGCCGGGCCACCGTTGTCGTGAGTCCTGTCGGTACGCCCGCCGGACTCCTGATGGTCGGAGGTCGGGCTCTGACGGACATGCATCGACCACGGCTCCGAAGTACCTTGCGGTCGGTCGCGGTCCACGGTCCCCCGTATTCGGTGTAGTCAGTCGGTGTCGACGCTACCAAACGTAGCGCCGCCGACGCGCGACTCACGCTCGGGGGTGAGCCTGATCGTGCACGGCACGCAAGCGCTCCACCGATACGTGTGTGTAGATCTGCGTAGTCGCCAGCGAGGCGTGCCCGAGTAGTTCCTGCACCACCCGCAGATCGGCACCCCCTTCGAGGAGATGAGTCGCCGCAGAGTGACGTAGACCGTGCGGGCCGAGGCTGGGACTTCCGGGAACGGCGTCGAGCACCGCATGTACTGCCGTTCTGGCCTGTCGTTGGTCGAGCCGTCCGCCTCGCCGCCCCAACAGCAATGCGGCACCGGATCGATCACCGGCCAGTTCGGGCCTACCGCTGACCAGCCATTTGTCGAGAGCATCCGCTGCAGGCGCACCGTACGGCGCAGCGCGCTCCTTGTTGCCTTTGCCCACCACGCGAATCAGGCGACGCTCGGTGTCGACGTCGTCGACGTCGAGACCGCACAGTTCTCCGACACGCACTCCTGTGGCGTAGAGAAGCTCGACGACGAGCCGGTCTCGCAGCGCGATCGGGTCCAGCTCGGCCGCCCCCGATTCGGCAGCGGCCAACGCTTCGGCCGCCTGACTGTGGCGAAGAACACCGGGCAACGTTCGATGACTCGACGGTGCTGCCAGTCGTTCCGCCGGCCCCACCTCGACCGCTCCCACCCGTTCGAGCCACTTGCCGAAGGTTCGCGCGGACGACGTTCGCCTGGCCATCGAGGTTCGGGCCGAGCCGGCCGCCGAGTACGTCGCCAACCACGAGCGGACCGTTCGAAGGTCGAGGTCGCCAATACTCGCATTGGGCGTCGTCGCCGCGAGGTGCTCGAGGAGAGACCGGGCATCGGACACGTACGCGCGAATCGTGTGCTCGGATCGCTCTCGACCGAGTCGAAGGTGTTCGGCGAACTCCTCGACGTGGATGCCGAGGCGAGGCGGCAGCGAATCGGTCATCGTCTCAGCTTGGGCGCTTCCGAGCTGCGCGACAAACGGACACGCCGACCGAGAGCGGTCGCCACCGGCTCAGGCGTCGACTCCGGATTCGGCCTGCGCGAGTTCGCGCTTCCACACTCGGAACGTCTCCTCGGTGCGCCCTCGACGCCAGTAGCCCGAAATCGACGCCCACTCGGCGCCGACCCCGCGCTCCTTGCGGATGTACGGCCGGATGTTGTGCATGACGGCCTGCGCCTCACCGTGCACGAACACCTGTGCCTGCCCCGGCAGCCATTCCGTTTCCTTGACTGCGGCGATCAAGGGAGCGTTGTCGCTGGCCCGGTCGTCGCCCACCTCGTTCGAGGACGCACCCCGGTGAATCCAGGTGACGTCGACGACGGCGAGGGTCTCCATGTAGATCTCGTCGTGGCGGTCGGCAACTTCGATGAAAACCTTGGCGATGGCGTCTTCCGGCAGTGCCTCCACAGCCGCCGAGATCGCCGGAATCGCCGATTCGTCGCCTGCGAACAGATGCCAGTCCGCGTCCGGCCGTGGGGCGTACCCGCCGGACGGGCCGAAGAACGACATCTCGTCCCCCGGCTTCGCCCGGGTAGCCCACGGCCCGGCAACTCCTTCGTCGCCGTGCACCACGAAGTCGATCGCGATCTCGCGTGCATCGGTGTCGACGGAGCGAACGGTGTACGTGCGCATGATCGGATCGTCATCGGTTCCGAAGAACAGCTTGACGTAGGCGTCCGTCTCGTCGATCGCGTCGAAGTCGTCGAAATTGTCACCACCCAGATGAACCCGGTACATGTGCGGGGTGAGCGCCTCGGTGCGCAGGACGGACAGGGTGGTTTTCTTGCGTGGCACTTCGGACCCCTCTTCGAGCGAACGACGCCGATGCACACTGCACCGACTAAGCATTACCTAACACCCTACCGTCGAGGCTCGGCAACGTGGTGTTCATCCCCGGACCACGCGAAACCATCCGGTCTCGTCGCGGGCAACGAACCCGTCCATTTCGAGCACAGGCAGTGCAGCGCGCACCTTGCCGATCGGTACACCGGAGTATTCGGACAACTCGCGGCTCGACAGCGACCCGGTCGCCGGCAGCGCGTCGTAGATCAGCAAACCGGTCTCCGAGAGTGCATCCGTCTCGCGAAAGAGGTCGGGCCGTGACTCTTCCGGTGAGCCGAGAGCGCCGGCCTCGGCGACCACATCGTGCGAACTCGACACCAGAACGGCTTCACCGTCGCGGATCATGCGGTGACACCCCTTGGATGTGGGCGATGTGACCGGCCCCGGCACCGCGAGCACCGGACGCCCCAGTTTCGTGGCCCACGCCGCAGTGTTCCGGGCTCCACTACGCCACCCGGCCTCGACGACCACCACGGCCGATCCGAGCGCCGCGACGAGTCTGTTGCGGGCGAGGAAGCGATGCTTGGCCGGTGTGGTGCCCGGTGCGTATTCACTCACGACCAGCCCGCGAGTGGCTATCTGGCGCAGCAATCGAGAGTGGCCCGCCGGATACGCGCGGTCGACGCCACAGGCGAGCACCGCCATCGTCGTTCCCTCGACCCCGAGCGCCGCCCGATGTGCCGCCGCATCGATTCCGAAGGCCGCTCCCGAGATGACGGTCCAGCCGTCGAGTGCCAGATCGGCGGAGATTTCCGCGGTGACGTGATCGCCGTAGGGGCTCGATGCGCGGGTACCGACGATGGACACCGACCGTTCGGTGATTGCCGCTACCGGTTGGTTTCCCAGCGCCCACAACGCAATCGGTGGACAGGTATCGACGCCTGCGGTCAGCCCCGACCCGTCGAACCCGAGGAAGCGCCACGCCGGCCAGTCGTCGTCGTCGGGCGTGACCAACCGGCCGCCGAGTGCAGTGATGTGATCGAGATCTGCTGCCGCAGTGTCGATATGAGATCGCACCGCCAACCGCTCACCCAAACCACCGGCCCGCACCGCCGCAGCGGCCGACTCCGGACCGTGCGCGGCGGCATGATCGACCACGGGTCGCTGCGGGCCCTGCGCCACCCGGGAAAGATACGCCCATGCAAGTCGACGTTCGTCGTGCTTCATGCCACTCCCCTGTCACGGAATCCAGTGCGGCTCCGACTTCGTCGGCCCCGGGGACGGCACCGCCGGCGAGGTCGTTCAACGTCCATGCCACCGCGAACGCACGCGGGTAGCAGTTAAGGGGGTTTCTGAGCGGAAACTTAAGACCCTGTGCCAAAATTCCGTCTATGAGACTGGTGTGGGGCGAGGTGCGCGTGACACAACCGCTAAGTACCCACGTGTCTGACGCGCCCGTGGAGCGATGTGGCTGAACTAGTCAAAGAGCGTTCTCGACCGATCAGTCTTGCCGCAGGCGAACTGCTGGCTCTACGACAGTGGAGGTGGGATGCCGAAAAATTACAAGAGAGCGCAGAACTCGACTACGACTCCCAGCACAAGGAGAACGGTTCGCCGCCGAGTTACTACAGCATCTCTGTGTTCGCCATGGCGCGCGGGGACGATGAACAAGTGCCCGAATTGATTGAGCGGCTGACCACTCACGTTCTAGCCAAACGTAGCTCTGCTCACATGATGCTGATTACCGAGTCGGAACTAAGTGCAGGCGGTTTCACGTTAATTAAACATGAGCCTCCCGAACACCACTACGACATACCTGTGGGTACAGATCGGCGCGGCTTGAGGGTCGAAGACCTGGCCAACGCGTTCGGGCTTGACGAGAAGATTAGGATGCCTAGATGACGGTGGAATCGAACATGGGTGCACTGCGCGGTCTTGGTAGCGACCGGGTGGTCCGAGGATGGGCACAGGCTCTCGCGGGGTCCCGGGTGTCGTACCACGCATCGCAAAATGAGGCGGTCTACTTCGCACGAAACCTGATGGTTACGGGTGCGCATCACGAGATCACGCCCGACCTCAGCGCGAAGACCGCGCGAATTGAAGTTGACCCCAACCAGTTTGCCGGTCCTGACTCTGCTCTGACTGTGGTTAGACGATCACAATTCTCCCGCACCCCTTTCGTGGGCGAGTTCGTCGTGGCCGTCCAGACGGACGAAGACGACGGCGACTTTGTGGGTTCTGCAATCGTCACCGAGGTTGACGACAACTTCGATTTGGTCTACTTGCTCGTTGACTGGAAGGGGTTCAGCCACGAGGGCGTGAACGCTCACGCCCACGCTGCGGACAACGTGCGGCAAAACTATGCCGTTGTTGATTCATGGAAAAACTGGCATGTGAAAGACAAGTGGCCAGAACACCGAACCGATGATGCGAAATACGACAGCAACCCCGCGACGGGCCGCTTCCGAGAGTTGAGCAAGCAGTGAAGTTCACGACGTTCATGCTCGTCGAGCACACGACAGTTGTAAGCGGACTTGTCAATGTGCTCGGCGGCGGGGCATCCCACTTGAACAGGCCCAGCTACCCGGCCCCAATGGCCTTGTCACTCTTGTGCATGATTCAGCCCCCGCCTAGCTATCAGGGCGAGCCGATCCAGGTCCTGTTCACAGTGACCGAGGCCGACGGGGACGCTATCTACGCTCGACTTGAGGGTGAGTTCGGATTTGGTATTCACGCTGAGGCCGATCCACGCACGATGAATGCGCCGCTTGTGGTGGACCTTTCCGACGTCATGTTGCCAAAATCAGGCTTGTACCGAATCGCAGGCACGTTGGACAACTCCGCGTCCGTCGAGTTGTTCTTTCAGGTGAAAACTGTTGACGTGGCAGCTGCGGACACGCCGTTGCAGTGAGCCCTGACCCACACACCACCGCCCCGGTCTCACAGGAGAACCCGGGGCGGTGGTGTGTCAAAACCAGTTACACGACCCTCATAGCCATCCTCGCTGCTACCCCCTAGCAGCACCCGACGCCCACTTCGTCCGAATTGTCGGTGCCTGTCACTACAGTACAAACCGTCCGGTTCGACGATACGAAGGGTTCCAACATGGCGGTAGTCGTTTTCACCAGTGCAAACAAGTTCTCGTTCCCCAGTGGCGATTGGGCGCAGATTGCCGACGGGGGTCACCTTGCCGTCTACAAGGGAGGAACGAGCGCTAAGTCCGTCGTGGGCATCTTCCCCCCTGGCGGGTGGACTGAATACGTCGTGAGTGGTGAAGCCTCGGCAAAGATCGCTGGCAAGTACCAGACCATTTCAGTCGAGGTCACTGAATAACGTCTCACTAGGCAAAGCCCGCCCCGCCTTACTTGAGGCGGGGCGGGCTTGCACGCCGTGTGGACGACTACGCGGCCTTGAGAGCTACCTTGGCCACCGCCATGGGCTTGAACACGTCGACGTTGAACCGACCCTCGCACCGTGCACGCAGTTGGTTGCGTGCGAAGTCGTCACCGACCGACTCGGACCACTGCACGCGCACGCCTGCGTCGACGGCCACCGACAATGCAGTGGGATCGAACACGATTGCGGTGCCCTCGGGTACCGCGTTGGACACGGCCACGTTGAGGCCCCACAACTTGGTGTCGGCCCGAACGACCGGCAGCGCACTACCGAGGTCGGGTGTGCCGTCCTGGCGGCGTGAGAGTTCGATGCCTTCCCAATCGGTGGGGTTGAGGATGATCGACGTGGCGCGGAACCCGACCGACTCGATGCCGGTCAACGCACGACGTACCGAGGTGGTCGCGTCGACGGTGAACGCCACCGACTGCAACCCCGAGGTGTTGAGAATGCCGAGGATGCCCTCACCCTCGCCGGTTCCGTTGATGACGGCATCCTCGACGGCGAGCTGTAGGCCGTACTGCAACTCGTTGGCCACGAAAGTGTCGAGCGCCGAGTTATCGGAAATCCAGTAAGAGTCCAAGGGCTCACTGAGATGGGCGATTACCCGCAGGCGGGACTCGACGTTGGTCACGGTGTATTTCGACGTCGGCTTGAGCTGCCCGACGGCCACCTCGGCGGCGTTGTTCTCACGCGTGACCTGGCGCAAGTACTGGTAGATCACCGGTCGACTGCGCACCGGCAACACGTCCAGGGCCGACGTGCCCACCTTGCCGAGTTCGTAAATCTGATTGTCGAGGGGTGTACCCACGATGACGTCACCCGAGGCGGCAACCGCCTTTTGACCAAGAGTGTCGCCGCTGGCCATTTTCGTGGACAAGCCACGTGTTAGCGCCGCCGACTTGAGGTTGAGGCGCACACCGGTGTCGGTGGCACCGCCGCCGCCCCCGCCACTGCCACCGATACGCCGCAGGGCCTCCGCAGACTTGGTGGCCTTCTCGATTGTGGCGTCGAGACGGGTGAGTGCGTCGGCCCCCGCCTTGGCGGCCTCGATTGCCTCCGGGTCTGTGGCCTCGGGGTCGTCGAGTGACTTGAGTTCGGCCAACACCTTTTGACCCTCGGTGATGAGGGTCACCCGTCGGTCGACGAGGCTGCCCGCCGAGTTGTCGTCGGCGGCCTTGATTGCGGCGCGTAATGCGTCGAGCTTGATTTTCATGGGTGCCCTTAGGACTCACGGCCACACTTGTGGCACAACGGATTTGAGTGAATCCCCACGGCCCACCTATGCCCCCGCCGCCGATGCTGGCAACGTGACCCTTGCGTATGGCAGGGGTGCTGATGCCCACGGCCCGCCGATGCCCCCGCCGACGATCCGGCGTGACCCTTGCGTATGGCTTCGACCAACACACCGCCGACCCTACATGCCCAATCCTGTTGCCTGTCAACAGTATTGGGGTAACGCTACCCCTCGTGACACGGCGGTGACACCGCAGTGACGTCTACCGCCAATAGCGTTCGTCCCACCCCGGCGCGGCCTCGGGTGTCATCATCACCGGTTCGTCGTCGTCGAGGACTTCACCGAGGCACACAGGCACCTCGACGAGCGCCGGGGCATCGTCGGCCCGTTCCGCGTCGGTCGTCGCCTCACTCATTGGTTCCCCCATCGTCGTCGGGTGTCGGTAGGGCATCCTCGACGCTCTCGGCGTCGAAATCCCACCCGTCGGGTAGGTCGGGCTTGGCGGCCTGCGTGGCCCGTTTCGGCACCTCTCCGAACAGGTCACGGTGATAGCTGGCGCACAGGCCCTCGGGGCGGTCGACGTGCTTGCCCAACAGGGCCACGCACCGCTCGAAATCGCCTTGGTACCCCCATGCGATCTTGACCGCGCCGAGGCCCAACGTGGCCCACACGCGTGGATTGTCGGCGTTGGGGTCGGTGTTCTGGCCGTCGAACTTGAGAGCCAAGGCCGCCGCCTCGTACCGGCGCGCCACGTCGTCGACGGCACTCACGTCGTCGACCCGTAGGCGAACGGGTTGACCGCGCCGCCGTCGGCCATGGCCGCCGTGGTCTGCGCCGAGGCGTATGCCTTGGCTTCGGTTGCCGGTGACAACCCGAGTTCACCGGTGAGGCGGTGCACCTCGGCGCGGGCGTCGGCCAACAACTTGACCTCGGGGCGCACCACGCGTTTCGTCGTTTCGTCACCGGCACTGTTGCGCACGGTGACCCACTCGGTGCGGCCCTGTGTGGCCACGTCGGCGCGTAGTTCGTGGAACTCGGCCCACGCTGTGCAGTACCGCACGAGGACGCCTCGGTGCAGATCACCGGCCAACACGCGCAGCTTGTCGAGTAGTGGCACAACCCGTTTCCACTCGGCCTGCGCCTCACGAGGCAGGCCCTTGGGCATCGGCGGGGCCTCACGAGCCGAGGGCACGGTGACGACCTTGCGGCCTGCACTGTCCTGGCCGGGGCCTCGACCGCCGATCAACTTGAGGGCGGTGGGCTTAGCGGGAGCGGCCATGTGGCACAACCCCTTTCGGGTGGTCGTGGAAAGCAGAAACGCCGGGGCCGTTTCCACGGCGGCCCCGGCGTTCCTGTTGGGTGCGCAAGTACCCGACCTATCAACTTCGTCGAAAGAAATACACACCCCAACCATACCCGATGCCCATTCACTACACCGCATTTCCATTCATTGTGTCGTGACACTCGGTGCCGTCGCGTCGTCGGGCAGACTTGACATTGCGTGGTGCATGTGGATCACATTGCCGCGCCGATCTGTGCACGCCGATAAAGCCCGAGAGAGGGGGGTGCACCAGCTACGCGACACCAACAATTCCGACCCCACCCCCGCGAGAGCGGTCGAGAACGCCGAACCGACTGTGTGATTGTTGTCACATCATCGCCGACCGTGGCACCACGCGCCACGGTCGGTCTGGTTATGCATGTTTATGCACCGAGGTCGTCACCCTCTGGCCAAGGTGCCACGGCGTCGGGGCCGTGTTGCTCGACGAGGATACGCCGGATAGCCCTACGGGCCTCGTCCCTGGCCGCCAGTCGCCGTGCATCTTTGGCGTCGAACCGATCCTCACGCGCCGTGCCGCTGTACCCACGATCCAGCGCCCTACGTTCACGCTGCCGCTTGATCTTGCCGTCGAGGGGGTCGTGTGTACGCCGCGCCATGGTCACGCGTCCTCGACCATGTGCGTGGCGGCCAACTGTGCGTGCAACATGCGGGCCGCACCCTCGGCACCGTGAGCACGGCGCATGACCGCAAGGTATCGACGGGCCAAGGCCACGATGACCTCCCCGTGCGGCACGTTGCCGGTCGAGAGTTGGTCGACGGCCTCACCGAGTACGTCGGCGGTGGGGTCGTCGGCGTCGGCGGCGTTGGACATACCAAGGGCAATGAGTAGGCCGAGGCGGTCGGCCTCGTTGTTTACGGTGACGCTCATGGGTTGGTTCCTGTCGCTCGGTGGACCCGTCGGGGTCCGGTGGTTGGGTTGCCGGGGCCAATGCCCCGAGGCGGTCTCGTAGCCGGTGCCGTGGGCGGTGATCGACCGGTGCCAGCGCCCCACAATCGAGGTCGGGTTCTGTCGTCGAAAATCACTCGATGCCCCATTGCCCGCCCCCTATAGAGAGGGGGCGCGGGCACTTTTGGCGGGCATTGCCAGCGGGCACCGGCGGGCAACCGGCGGGCACCACCGGTGACCTGCGCAAACCACCGGACTCGTTGCGGGCGGCGGGCACCGGCGGGCACCCTCGGCGGGCAAGGGCGGCGGGCACCCAAACGGGCACCCTCGGCGCGGCGGATTTCATGCCCCACCGAGGTCGAGTTCGGCGGCATAGGCGGCGGTGATCTTGTACCGCATGACCGGGTTGCCGGTCGCGGCACTGGTCATCATTTCGAGGTGCCCTCGGGCCTCCAAGGTCGACCACGCTTGCGGGAACCGCTTGCCCACGGTGCGGGTGTCACCGGTGATCTTGAGTTCGTGGTCGGCCTGTAGTGCCGACTTGGCCTCGACCTTGGTGCACCCCGTCGTGCCGTGGTTGAACGTCTCGACGATGACCCTCGCCAACCGCTCGTAGATCGGTGAGGTTGCGTTGACGCGCTCGGTCGCCGGTAGGTCGAGCGGGTCCACGCCGAGGTCTGCCGAGTCGAGCACTATCGACGTCGTGCCCTCGACGGCCACGGCGTGCAACTCGACCGGCTCGGGTTCTTCGATGTCCTTTTGCTTCTCGGTCTTGAGCTTGACCGTGCCTCGTTTGCCGGGTGTCATCACGAGTTCGGTCTGCACGCCGCCCTCGATAGCGGTCGATCCACGGGCGTGCTCGGTGCCCCTGGTGGTGTGGTGCACGAGCAACACACACGCACCGGTGCCACGTCGCAACGCGTCGAGGTTGTTGACGAGGATGCCCATATCGGTCGAGCTGTTTTCTTCGTGGCCGGGTGTGTAGCGCGCCTGTGTGTCGACGACGATCAACGAGGGCTTGCGCCAGAACAACAGTCGGGCCAGGGCCACCCATTCGGCGGCGTCGGTCTGCGGCGCGGCCAGGTCGACGATCCCGTCGAACACCTCGACCTCGGCGGGCTTGCCGTCGAGGCGGTGGCGTTCCCACGCGGTCAACCGGCCGTCGATCCCCCGCACGCCCTCACCCACGAGGTACACGACCCCACCCTGCGCAACGGCCTGGCCGTGCCACGGCGTGCCGGTGGCAACCGAGGCCGCCCAATCGAGGGCCAGGAACGATTTGTAGCTACCGGGCGGGCCGACGAGGCGGGCCACCGTGTCGAGATACAGGAACCCGTCGACCAACGGCTCTAGGGCGGGCATGGTGGCCAGGTCGGCACGTGAGCGCATGGCCCCGGCCACCTTTGCCTCGGCGTGGGCACGGGCGGTGGCAAGCTTGTCGGCGGTCTTCCCCTTGGCCATACGCGCAACCATGGCGTCGACGGATTCCGAGGGCGGTGACGCCGCCGGGTTGTACCTCGCATCCTTCTGCGGCGGTGCATGTTTGGGCACTGGCCGCACGACGTAATCGGGCAGGAACGCGGGCCGGTCGGCCTCACCGCGAACCCACCGCATGGCCCGACGTTGCTGGCGGGCGTCGAGGGCTTGGTACCACGCGGGTTCGTATGCCTTGGTCATCACGCCGCCCCGTGGTGATCGACGACGTGGCGGGCAATACCGAGTTGACGAGTGAATACGGCCTCGGCCTCCCCGACACTCGTGCCGAGGCACCGCCGGTGCCGTATCCACGCGTCGTGCACGCGGGCCAGGGCCTCGGCGTCGTCCTCAACACTCTCTAGCGCCTCGTACAGTTCGCCCGAGTCGAGGTCGACCACGGGCGTCACCGTGGCGGCCATGGTGATGGTCGGGGCCGGTGCCCCGTCGTTCCAATGCTTGCGCCACTGCGCCACCGTCCCGGCGCGCAGCTCGAACGCTGATGCCTCGACCGGCGGCGCAATGCGCAACGCACGTAGCGACGCAACAAGGCCGATCACCGGGTCGGGGGTATCGTAGGTGTCATCCATGAGATTGCCTCTCAAGCTCGGCCAGTGCCCTCGGTTGGTCCCCGAGGGCATCGGCATTTCCAGGGGTGTTGCTGGTCGCTTGGCGGGCGTCGAAATACTTGGCGCGTTCACTGCGCTCGGTGGTCACGTGCGGCACGTCTGGCCTCGGCGGCGTACTCGACGAGGTAGCCGAACCCACTGCCCCACAACGCAATCGAGGCGTACACGGCGGCGGTCATGCGGCGGCACCGACTTTTGCCGGCCGAGGTGTCGAGGTGCGCGTTATGGCGCGCAGGCGGTCACGTTGGGCGGGCGTGAGCGACGGGGCCTTGTCGACGACGGCGCGCACCACGGCGGGGTCGATCACGACGCCAGGCCAAACACGCGGTCAACCTCGTCGAGGTCGACACGGACGGTGCGCGGCCCGAGGCGGTGGCGCGTGAGGGTGCCGTCGGCCAGTCGGCGGGCAATGGTGGCGGTGCTCGTGTTGAGGTAGGCCGCCGCGTCGGTGATGGTCACGAGGCGGCGGGTGGTGGCGGTTGTCGCCATGGGTTCTCTCCCAGTCGGTCACGGAACAGGACTCGTGACTCGTCTGGAGGAATTGAACCTCGCGCCGCCGGGGTGTCAGCCGACTAGCACCGTGGTGTCAGACGCTACAGCGCCGACACTGCCGTCGGCAACTGTTACCCCTTGGGGCACAACATGTTTGGTCGTGCATGACGCGTGAGGGCTACTCGGCCCGCCACGCAATGTCGACGGTGGCGGCGAACGTCTCGGGCGTGAACCGGTGGCGGCCACGGCCTAGCGGGTTCAACGTCACGACGGCCAGGGCGTCGATCACCGCACGCTTACGCGGGGTCGTGAGGGCGGCCCACGCCGCCGCCACGTCGCCACTAGTGACGAGGGGTGCTACGAGGTCGGCGGCCCCGGCGGTGGCCATGTCGGCCTCGATTGCGCCGAGGCGTGCACGCACCCGCTCGTTGGCCGTGCGGAACTGTGGACGGGTCATGGTGCCGTCGGCGTAATCCTCGGCAAGGTCGTCGAGGCGGCTGCGCAACGTGTCGGCCTCGGCACCGAGGTCTCGGGTGTCGGCCTCGACGTCGGGTGCGAACACCGCCAGGGCGTCGTCCCTCGATAGCCGCTCGACCATGACGGCCTCGACGAACGCCTCGACGGGATCGGCCTGGCGCGCCATGTGGCCGGGTGTGTGAGCGCACCGGTAGGTGCGATAGTGCCGCCGCGCTCCCCCGGTGTGCACCGAGGACTCGACGCCCTCGGCGGCGCACCGACCGCACCGGGCCACGCTCGTGAGTAGCGCCTGTGGGTTCGTGGCGGGCCGCCGCCGATCCGGTGACACCAACACACGCACCGCCGCCCGCCACGTGTCCTCGTCGACTATGGCGGGCCACTCGGCGCGGCCCACGACGAACGCCTCGGGGTCTTTGCGGAAATCGCCCTGTGCGCCCGTGGGCCGGTGCCGCCGCAACGCGGCGTTGCGCGGGTTCAACAGAATGTCCCGCACGCCCGACCGGTGCCACACGGTGGCCGCGCCGGTACGAGTGCCCTGCGTCGTCGATATGCCCGAGTCGGTCCACTCACGGGCCACGGCGGCCACCGGCTCACCGGCCAGCACGGCGGCGTACCCGGCGCGGATCAACTCGGCCTCGTCGGGCCGGATCGTCACCCCGTCGGACTCGTAACCGAACGCACGGCGGCCACCGACCCACCTGCCCTGTGCCGCCGCCTGCGCCATGGCCGACCGTTGACGGGCCGACTTACGCTCGACCTCACCCTGCGCGATCGAGGCCAGAATGCGGGCGTTCGTGCGGCCCCCGTCGTTCGATGTGTCGATGCCGTCGTTGGACGTGACCACACTGACACCGGTGCCCTCACACACTTCGAGTACGCGTTCTAGCTCGACGAGGCGGCGCAGCAAACGGTCGAGGTGCCGGGCCACGATCACATCGAACGCCCCCGCCTCGGCGGAGGTCAACATACGCTCGAATGCGGGACGTGGTTTGCGTGAGGTGGCACTCACGTCGTTGTCGACGAACGTCTCGACCACGGTCCACCCGCGTTGCTCGACGAGGCGTTCGACGTCCTGGCGTTGGCGGTCGATGCCGTACTCGTTGCCGTCGCGGTCCATGGATTGGCGCAGGTAGACCGCCACACGCCGAGTGTCTGTGGCCGATTTCATAACCGCTATCGTAGTGCGCTAGCCACCCGAATTGCTCGGTCTGCACCGCGAGCGGTGAGCGATCCGTTGCGCAGTGCGCGCTCCACCGGGGCAAGTGTCGAGCGAGCCAACCGAAATCTTTGTCGCAGAGCAGGTCCGGGGACTTCCGCGTTCGTTCTCCAGCCGAATTCGTGCCACCGTTGCGCGGCGGCGTCCCTGGCTCCGGTGACACGCGCACGGATCTCGCTCGTTCCTTCCCCCACCTCGTCGACCAACGCTCCGGTCGCGACGCCCATCATCTGGATACGAAGATCGACGCGATCCAGCAGCGGCCCGGAGAGCTTTCCGAGGTATTTGCGCCGCGCGGTGGGCGCACACACGCAGTCGGCCTGCCGAGCCGGTGCGCAGGGGCATGGATTCGCCGCGAGAACCAGCTGGAACCGGGCCGGGTATCTGGCCACGCCGTCTCGACGAGCGATGCGAATTTCGCCGTCCTCGAGCGGAGTCCGCAAGGCCTCGAGTACTCGAACGCTCATCTCGGCGCACTCGTCGAGAAACAGAACTCCGCGATGTGCGCGACTGACCGCTCCCGGCTTGGCCATTCCCGTTCCACCGCCGACCAATGCGCTCACCGATGTCGAGTGATGCGGCGCGATGAACGGCGGTGACGTGATGAGGGGGCGTGCGGTCGTCAAGAGTCCGGCCACCGAATGAATGGCCGTCACCTCGAGCGCCTCGGACTCGGTCAGCGGTGGAAGAATCCCCGGAAGGCGTTGAGCCAGCATCGTTTTTCCGATTCCCGGCGGCCCGGTCAACATGATGTGGTGGGCGCCTGCTGCGGCGACTTCGAGGGCCCACCGGGCATCCGCCTGTCCGGCGACATCACTGAGATCCGGGTAGGCCTCCTGATGCCATTCGGTGGGGAGGGGCGCTTCGAGGGCGTGCTCACCGCGAAGCCACGCCACCACGTCCCCGAGCGAGCCAGCACCCAATACTTCTATCCCGTCCACCAGACCTGCTTCGGGAAGGCACCGGCTCGGCACGACCACCCGCTTCCACCCTGCAGCCTTGACGGCCAGTACTCCGGGGAGAATTCCGCGGACCGCGCGCAGCCTGCCGTCCAGAGCCAATTCACCCAGAAAAACCGTCTCCGAAAGGCATCCGCGCGGAATGGCTTTGGCAGCGTCGAGAACCGACAAGGCCAACGCCAAGTCGTACACCGAACCACCCTTGGGCAGCGTGGCCGGCGACAGCGCAAGAATCACCCGGCTGTCGGGCCACGTACCACCCGAGTTCTTCACGGCAGCCTTGACTCGATCACGCGATTCGTTCAGGGCGGTATCGGGCAGTCCGACCAGATGCGTACCCGGCAGGCCCTGTCCGATGTCGGCCTCGATTTCCACCAGGACACCGTCGACCCCGTTGACCGCCACCGAGTGCGCTCGTCCGAGCGGCATCAGAACGCGGACCGGACGTGGGTGATGACCGGACTCTCGTCTCGTCCGACCACGATCGCGATCACGTCGAATCTGATCTGCACCCACGGCCCCTGTTGCAGCGCAAGCCATTGCAGCGCAAGTCCTCTGATTCGAGTCTGCTTGGTGTACGTCACCGCCTCGGCAGGCGTTCCGTACCCGATTCCCGATCGCGTCTTCACTTCGACGAACACGACGGTGTCGCCATCGCGCGCAATGATGTCGAGTTCCCCGGTTCGATGCCGCCAGTTCCGCTCGATCACCTCCAGCCCGATGTCCTCGAGATGCCGCACTGCGAGTTCCTCACCGCGCGCACCGAGTTCCTGGTTGGTTGCCATGTCCGCCATTCCTCCACTCTCCGACCGTGCATTGCCGGCCGATTCGGTCGTCTCGACGGTGGCACGACCCGAAAGAGGAGAAGCGAAGAAAGCACTGGTGAGTGATTGCCCTGTGGACAAGCGCTCACCTGTGGAGCAACACGCCTGAGAGCGGCACCGATTCGACGGCTGTGACGGAGCTTTGTGTTAGGGGGCTCGGCGTCAGGGAGCTCGGTGCCAGAACCGTGCGAGTCCGTGGCCGGGTGTCGTGGCACAGACAGCGAAAAGCTCCGACCGAATTCGAGAACTCGGACGGAGCTGTGTGCAGAGCGAGGCACCGTGAAACGGGTACCTGTGGTGGTGCCGGGACACACCTCGGCACTACCGCACTGTCAGTGGGCAGCCTCGTACGCTGCCTGAACGTCCTGACTGATGCGGCCGCGTGCACTGACCTCGTGGCCGTTCTCGCGTGCCCACGCCCGAATGTCCTGGAGATCGACCTTGCCCCGAACCGGTGCCGCGGCGGCACCAGGCTTACGAGTACGGCGACCGGAAATCTTCTCCGCGTGCTCGATCCAGAAGGCCAACTGTTCGTGCAATTCGTTCGCATGTTTGAGGTTCAAATCGATGCGGTACTGATTTCCACCGATGCCGAATTCGATGGATTCACCTTGTCCGTCTTTGATTACCGATCCATCGACATCGTCGATCATCTGCACAAGCGTCTTGCGTGCCATCTCGTACCTCTTACACGTCTGGGGGATGTGATATTCAAGTTCTACCACCGATTCTCGTATCGACGCAAAGAACTGCCGGTGTTTCACAACGCGTCGAATCGGTCAATATCAGTTCGGATAAGCCGATACTTTTCGAGAAAACGCTGACGAAAATCGAATCATTCTGTTGCGCAATTACTTTCACGCCACACGATGTCGACCACCTGCTCGAGGCTGGGGAATTCCCTGTCGGATCGAACCGAGAAACAGGACAGCCGGAACGATTTGGGCGGCCGTCCAACTTTTCAGGTAAGTGACAAACCGAAGCCATCGTTGGCCGGCTCGCCCCGAACCGACGAGGCGGGCACCCGCGCAGATACGTACGTCGTGGTGAACCGTCCGCCCCGCCGCGTCGTACGACGTGGACTATTCCGGGAGACGAAGATCTGGTTTGTCCAACTCTTCGATGTTGACGTCCTTGAACGTGATCACCCGGACATGCTTGACGAAACGGGCGGGGCGATACATGTCCCAGACCCACGAATCCGACATACGCAATTCGAAATAGATTTCGCCGTCGGCGTTGTGTGGAATGAGTTCGACGGAGTTCGCCAGATAGAAACGACGTTCGGTTTCGACGACGTAGTTGAACTGACCTACGATGTCCCGGTACTCGCGGTACAGCGAGAGCTCCATCTCGGTTTCGTACTTTTCGAGATCTTCGGCACTCATCGGTCTCTTTCATCCTCCAGTCGGGCGTGAGAAACAATCATCGCGCACCTGCGTCCGGGCAGTCCATTCGCCCCACGGCGTCGACACCGGGAGTGGAGCCTGCGGCACGACCCACAGGCAGGTCGCGTGACATGCTTGCGGCCGCGGCGGCGACATTGGCGTACGACATGCGGTGTTCCCGGCTCGGGCCGAGTGCCGTCATCGCCGCGGAATGAGCGCGTGTGCTGTAGCCCTTGTGCACTGCGAAACCGTAGCCCGGAATTTCCGCGTCCATCTTCACCATCAGGCGGTCTCTGGAGACCTTGGCCAGCACGCTTGCCGCCGCGATACACGCCGCCGTGGCATCGCCACCGATCACCGGTAGCGACGGAACCGGGAGGCCGGGCACGCGAAAGCCGTCGGTGAGGACATACCCGGGAGTCACGGCGAGCCCGGCGACGGCGCGTCGCATCCCTTCGATGTTCGCCACGTGGACTCCGATGCGGTCGACCTCGGCAGCATCGATGAACACCACGCTCCATGCCAATGCCAGCTTCTGGATCGCGGGAAACAGGTCCTCGCGCCGACGCTCGGTCAATTTCTTCGAATCGTCCAGATCGGCCAGCGCTGCATGGGCCCGCGCACCGAGAACGCACGCCGCGACCGTCAACGGACCGGCACAGGCTCCCCTACCCGCTTCGTCGACTCCTGCGACCGGGCCGAGACCGCCCCGCTCCAATGCAGACTCCATCGTCCGCAGACCCGACGCTCGTCGGATGATCGGACGCGGCGGCCACGACGACCGTGTCAATGTTGCGCGCGCACGCGGCGCGCGGCGAGGGGATGCCGTCATCGACCCTGGATGTCGGGAGAATCCAGGAGGCTTGTTCGCGACGGTGGAAGAGCGATGAACACGGCCTTACCGATCACGTTGTCCAGGGGAACGGTGCCGGTGAACTCATCGGTGATGTGGTAACGGGAGTCTCGTGAGTTGCTTCGGTTGTCCCCCATCACCCAGATGTTGCCCTCCGGCACGGTGACCGGGTCGAAGCATCGTCCGGATTTCAGTTCGGTGTCACAGGTCATCGTTCCAGGCGTGAACGGGAAATCCATCTGAATGTACGGCTCGTCCAACGGCTTTCCGTCGACGAGAACCCGCCCCTGGTCGTCGCAGCACTCGACGGTCTGGCCGCCGGTGGCGATGACGCGCTTGACCAGATCGTTCTCGTCGGGCGCAACGACCCCGATCAACGAGCCGACCTCCTGCGCCCCGCGGATCACGGAATTGTCCGACCGTTGTGACACGAATTCGTCGTTCCACGAATCCGGACCACGGAACACGACGATGTCACCGGGCTTCGGGTCGCCGAATCGGTAGCCGATCTTCTCGACCACGATGCGGTCGCCGGTACAGCCGGCACAGCCGTGCAGAGTCGGCTCCATCGATTCGGACGGGATCAAATACACCCGAGCGACGAATGTCTGAAGAAGAAAGCTCAGTACCAGCGCTACGAGAATGAGAATCGGAAGCTCACGCCAGAACGATCGGGGCTTGCGTTCCCGACGCCTCTTCTGCGAAGACTCGTCGTCGGGCTCATCGGTCGGATCCTGTGGGGACTGCGTCACGTCAACAGGTTAGCCGGAACCGTCACCCCCACGGCTCGACGGTCCACCGCCGGCGTTTCGAGATCGACGATCCCCTCTTCGGCGGCGCATATCCGGATGCGGTGGGGTGTATACGCATCATGCCGAGCCGCCCTCACGGGCGACGCGGCATGATGTGAATCGAGATGTGGCCGGGCGGAACCGGTCAGCGCTTTTCCTTGATCTTGGCGGCCTTGCCACGCAGATCGCGGAGGTAGTAGAGCTTGGCGCGACGGACGTCACCGCGGGTCAGGACCTCGAACTGCGCGATGTTGGGGCTGTGCACCGGGAAGGTGCGCTCGACGCCGACGCCGAACGAGACCTTGCGAACCGTGAACGTTTCGCGAACGCCACCGCCCTGACGTCGGATGACGACGCCCTTGAAGATCTGAATGCGCTCCTTGGAGCCTTCGATGACCTTGACGTGCACGTTCAGTGTGTCGCCGGGGCGGAAATCGGGGATGTCGCCACGCAGCGACTGATTGTCGAGAAAGTCCAGAGTGTTCATCGGTTGTGCCATCCTTGCGTTCTGCGCATGAGTAGAGGAACCGAGCGGCTCGCTGACTACGCGGCTCGACTGGTTCGTACTCCGAGTGAGGTCCGTGCCTGCTAGAGGCAACCCGACCATTGTGCCAGACCATCACACTTTCGACGAAATCGGCTCCACTCGTGCCACCGACACCGGTGCAGGCACCACGACGCGCGCCAACTCGTCTTCGGTGGCCTCGCGTGCATGCACGATGCTCGGCTTGCCCGCGATCGCGTCCTGCAGGTAGATCTTGGCTCTGATCAGCGGTCTGCGCCAGCGCTTCTCGCGGCGCAGAGCTCTCTCCATCTTCTTCGGCCTGGTGGTGTAGCGCCACCTCGCCCACGGCGCGCTCGGCCTGCTCAGTCGAATCGCCGCCAACACGAGGATCGGCAGGACGAACAGCCCTACCAGCCCGGTCCAGATCTTGCCCTTGAGCAGGACGATCACGCACAGGGCCAGGTTGATGAGCGCCAGGACTGCCAGCGCAGTGCGCACCCACGGATCGGGGTCGGCCCGGAAGTCTGCCGGGCTCAACAGCTCCAACGGGTGGAAGCCGAGGAGCAACAGACCGGTGAACCCCAGGGCCGCAAAGACAGCATCGACCGACGTGCGCCCCTGCTCCGACCAGTAGACGTCGCGGAGATAGAAGATCAACGCGAACTCGTCGAGGACCAGCGCAGCGCCGATGCCGAAGATGGCGGCCAACACCGCGCCGATCGTCTGCGAGCCGTCGACGTACACCGCGATCAGGCCGATCCCCGCCAGCAGCATCAACACGATCCCGAAGACGACGTGATGTATGTGCTGACCGCCGGGAGTGATGTTGCCGGGCCACCACTTCACATCGGCGCGAATCATTCTGACGCTGAGTCGGATCAGCAGAAAACCCACCAGCAGTCCCAGCAGGAAACAGAGCAGTGGCAGACGTCCGTGATCGATGACCCCGTGATGCAACCACCTCACGTGTTTCTCACGTCCTTCCTACCGAACGACCGGTGAATCGCACCTCACACTATTCGCGATCCGGACCGCCCAGGCCTGCATCGGACACGACGCGGTCGCTATTTTCCGAATCCGGCCTTCCGCAGCGCTTCGGCCATCGAACCGGCCGCCGGTGCGGCCTGCTGGCCGCCGCTGCGGCGTTCACGCTGGGGACGTGCGTCTCGCCCACGACTGCCCTGGTTGGCACCGGCCGCTCGGCCCTGGCCGCGAGGACGTTCGCTCTGCTGTCCACGCGGCGCATCCTTGCCGCCGGCTGCCCCGGGCTCGTCGTCGAGACGCAAACTCAGCCCGATGCGCTGACGCGGGATGTCGACCTCCATCACCTTGACGCGCACGACGTCGCCGGACTTGACTACCTCGCGCGGATCCTTGACGAAGTTGTGCGACATCGCCGAGACGTGCACGAGCCCGTCCTGATGCACACCGACGTCGACGAAAGCGCCGAAGGCGGCCACGTTGGTCACCACGCCCTCGAGCGTCATACCCGGCTTCAGATCGGCGACCTTCTCGATGCCGGCCGCGAAGGTGGCGGTCTTGAACTCCGGACGCGGGTCGCGTCCCGGCTTCTCGAGTTCGGAGATGATATCGGTGACAGTGGGCAGACCGAATCGCTCGTCCACGAATTCGGCGGGATCGAGACCACGCAACAGCGAGGTGTTGCCGACGACGTCGAGCACGCCGACGCCGGCCTTGCCGACGATGCGGCGCACCACGGGATACGCCTCCGGGTGCACGCTCGACCGATCGAGTGGATCCTCGCCGCCCGAGATGCGTAGGAAACCGGCGCACTGCTCGAAAGCCTTGGGCCCCAATCGCGGTACGTCCTTGAGGGTGCTACGGCTGGCGAACGGACCGTTCTGGTCGCGGTGTGCCACGATGCTCTCGGCGAGGGAGCCTGCAATACCCGACACCCTCGACAGCAACGGCACCGACGCGGTGTTGACGTCGACACCGACCGCGTTCACCGCATCCTCGACGACGGCACCGAGGGATCGCGCCAGCAATGTCTCGGAGATGTCGTGCTGATACTGCCCGACGCCGATCGACTTGGGATCGATCTTGACCAGCTCGGCCAGCGGATCCTGCAACCTGCGGGCGATCGAGACGGCACCGCGGATCGAGACGTCGAGTTCGGGTAGCTCGCTCGAGGCGTACGCGGACGCTGAATACACCGAGGCACCGGCCTCGGACACCACCACTTTGGTCAAATTCGCAGCCGGGAACTTGGCGATCAACTCTGCTGCCAGCGAATCGGTTTCACGCGACGCGGTGCCGTTGCCGATGGCGATCAGTTCGACCTTGTGCTTGGCCGCCAGGCCAGCGAGCGTGGCCACTGCCTGATCCCACTTGCCCTGTGGTTTGTGCGGGTAGATGGTGTCGAAGTCGACGACCTTCCCGGTGGCGTCGACGATGGCGACCTTGGTGCCGGTACGGAAGCCCGGGTCCAGGCCCATCGTGGTGCGGTTGCCTGCCGGCGCGGCGAGCAGCAGGTCCTTGAGGTTGCTCGCGAACACGTCGACGGCGTCCTTCTCGGCCGACTGACGCAATCGCATCCTGGTATCGAGCGAGACGGTCACCAGCATCTTGGTGCGCCACGCCCAACGGACGGTGTCGAGCAGCCACTTGTCGGCGGGCCGCCCTCGATTCGCGATCCCGAACTTGGTCGCGATCCGACCTTCGTAGACGCTCGGAACTCCGGGTGTCGGTTCGTCCCGCTCGGGCTCGAAGCCGAGCGAGAGTACTTCTTCCTTCTCGCCTCTGAGCGTGGCGAGGATGCGGTGCGAGGGCAGGCTGGTGAACGGTTCCGAGAACTCGAAGTAATCGGAGAACTTGGCACCCTCCTCCTCCTTGCCCTTGCGAACCGAGGCGACGAGCTTGCCGGATGTCCACATCAGTTCGCGCAGTTCACCCACCAGGTCGGCATCCTCGGCGAAGCGCTCGACGAGAATCGCCCGCGCGCCGTCGAGTTGCTCCTGATCGAACTGGGCCGGGTCGGTGGTGGGGTCGGAGAACAGGGCGTCGGCGACGGGCTCGTGCCCGGCCTCACGCGCGATCTGAGCCTTGGTTCGACGCTTGGGCTTGAACGGCAGATAGATGTCCTCGACGCGCGCCTTGGTGTCGGCCAGCATCAACGACTGCTCCAGTGCGTCGTCGAGCTTGCCCTGCGAGCGGATGGACTCGATGACGGCGTCTCTGCGCTCGTCGAGCTCGCGCAGGTACCGCAGCCGCTCGTCGAGCTGACGCAGCTGCGTGTCGTCGAGGGTGCCGGTGACTTCCTTGCGGTAGCGCGCGATGAACGGGACCGTCGACCCGCCGTCGAGCAGTTCCACGGCGGCACGAACCTGTTCTTCACGAACGTCGAGTTCTTCGGCTATGCGCTTGTTCACAGATTTCAGAGCAGTGGTCACGGCGATGGACCCTACCGCTACTGTGGGACAAGTCGGTCAGCGGTTCAACGTGTGGGAGAGATACGCGGATGGTCAGGGGGTCTCGATTCCTGGCTGCAGCCTGCGCCTCACTGTTGTTGGCCGGATGCTCGGTTCCTCCCGACGATCAGATCGGTGACGCCGCCTCGAAGGAAACCGCCGAGACGTCGGCATCTCCTTTTCCCGACATGAAGAAGGTCGACGGCGTAGCCCTCGAAGCTCGCATCCCGATGGCGATCGCTTCGGCCCAGGCCCGTGGTGCCGATGTCGATTTTGCGCTGTTGGATCGTCAGACGGGCTCGTATTACAGCAGCAATGCCGATGTTCAGGTCGAGACCGCGTCCGTGTCCAAACTCTTCATCGCCGACGAGGTGCTGTTCCGAGCGCAGTCGGAGAACCGACCGGTCTCTGCCGACGACCTGGCCACCATGACCAGCATGCTCGAGTTGTCGGACGACAACGCTGCGTACACGCTCTGGTACCGCTACGGCTCGTCCGAGATCGTGCGCACGGTCGCGGCTCGCTACGGCTTGACGAGCACCACAGCTCCCGGGGACGACCAGTGGTACAACACCGAGACCACGCCGAGCGACCTGGTCGGCTATTACGCGGGGTTGCTCAACGGCAGCGGCGGTCTGACGACCGCCTCGACGGACGTGGTGATCGGAATGCTGCGACGCTCGGCACCGATTGCCGCGGACGGCTACAAGCAACATTTCGGGATCGTCGACGGCTTGCCGGGCGAGAGTGTGCACGCGGTGAAACAGGGCTGGATGTGCTGCGTGTCCGATCGGTGGGTACACCTGTCGACCGGCACGATCGGTGTCGACAACCGCTACGTTCTGGCTCTGTCGTCACGCGAGGACATCTTCTACGCCGACGACATGGAACGCTATCCGGACACCGCCGTCGTCGACGTCAGCGACGACGCCAGCGCACTGCATGCCAGGGACACTCTCACCGGCTTCGTCTCGATGCTTTTCCCCGCCGGCACCATCAGCTGAATTCTTCAGTCTTGCAGCAGATCCGGACGGCGCTCAGCGGTCCTGTCCAGCGATTGCTCTCGACGCCACGCAGCGATCTTCGCGTGATCGCCCGAGAGAAGCACCTGCGGAACGTCGAGATCGCGCCACTGTGCAGGGCGCGTGTAACTCGGTCCTTCGAGCAGACCGTCGGAGAACGAATCCTCCTGGTGCGACTGCTGATTACCGAGAACTCCCGGCATCAGTCGCACCACAGCCTCGGCCATGACCAGGACGGCTGCTTCGCCGCCGATGAGCACATAGTCGCCGATGCTGACTTCCTCGACACGGACGCGACGTGCGGCGTCATCGAACACCCGTTGATCGATGCCTTCGTATCGGCCGCAGGCGAATACCAGATGTTGCTCGGAGGACCATCGCTCGGCCGTCCGCTGAGTGAACGGGACACCGGCCGGAGTCGGGACGACGAGGAGAGAATCGTCTGTCAGCACATCGTCGAGTGCGTCTCCCCAGACCGTCGGCTTCATGACCATTCCCGGTCCGCCGCCGTAGGGCGAATCGTCGACGGCCTTGTGTACATCGTGAGTCCACGACCGCAGATCGTGAACCTCGACCGAAACCAGACCGCGGTCGATTGCCTTGCCCAACAGGGCAGTTCGTAGCGGGGTCAGGTATTCGGGAAAAATGGTGACGACGTCGAGGCGCACGATCTACTCCGGGTCCAGCAGGCCCTCGGGCGGATCGATCTCGATCGTCTTGTCGGCCAACGACACCGAGGTCACGATCGCCGCCACGAAGGGGACGAGTATTTCCGCGCGTGTGGCCTCGACGAAACCGGGGCCCGGCGTGATGGAGAGCAGCTCCCCCGCTGCCGAGTGCAGGACCTCACGGACCGTTCCCACTGCCGAGCCGTCGGTCAGAACGACGGTGAGTCCTTCGAGTTCGTGATCGTAGAATTCGTCCGGATCGTCGGACGGCGGCAGATCCGTCGACTCGACGACGAACAGAGTTCCGCGGATCTGGTCAGCGGTCGTCTTGTCGTCGATGCCGTTCAGACGCAGCAGAAGCCGCCCGGAGTGTTCCCGGACGGCGTCCACCGTGTACGAGGAAGGAGCAGCGTTCGATCGGGGCTTGCGGCCGCGAAGAACGGTCCCCACTGCGAAGCGATCGTCGGGGTCGTCGGTACGAACCTCGACGACAACTTCGCCTTTGATGCCGTGCGATTTGGCAACACGGCCGATGACCAGCTCCATGGTTGTCTACGTGACCTAGTGGTCTGTGTCGACCACATCGACACGAATGCCGCGACCACCGATACCCGAGACGAGTGTGCGCAGCGCCGTGGCGGTGCGACCGCCGCGTCCGATGACCTTACCGAGATCGTCGGGGTGCACGTGGACTTCCACGGTGCGACCACGACGGCCGGTGATCATCTCGACGCGAACGTCATCGGGATTGGCGACGATGCCGCGAACTAGATGTTCGACGGCATCGGCGACAACGGCACTCACTTCTCAGCAGCCTCGGCGGCCGGCGCGTCTGCCGTCTCGGTTGCTGCTGCGTCGGTCGTCTCCGCGGCGGCGTCGTCGGACTTCGGAGCCTTCTTCTTCTTGGCGGTGGTGGCCTCGCCCTGGGGCTCGGAGTCGGCCTGCGCCAGTGCAGCGTTGAACAGGTCGAGCTTCGACGGCTTGGGCTCGGCGACGCGGAGGGTTCCCTCGGTGCCGGGGAGGCCCTTGAACTTCTGCCAGTCACCGGTGATCTTCAGCAGTGCCTCGACAGGCTCGGTCGGCTGCGCGCCGACGCCCAACCAGTACTGAGCCCGCTCGGAGTTGATCTCGATGATGCTGGGGTCCTGCTTGGGCTCGTACGTGCCGATGGTCTCGATCGCACGGCCGTTACGACGGGTGCGAGCATCGGAGATCACGACGCGGTAGTGCGGGGTGCGGATCTTGCCGATACGCATGAGCTTGATCTTGACAGCCATGTTCTGGTGGAGCCTTTCGAAAGTTGGTCACGGCGCAATTCAGCGGTTCGCACGGCATGCGAACCCGGTTTTGCGTTGAGGGTTGTTGTGACCGCCGCGCGGTACGTAACCGGATGACGGGCGAACAGCTGTTCATTGTGCCAGACGAGCGGGGCGATCGGTGAATCGCCCGGCAGGACCACTCGGTCAGGCAAGCAGAATCAACAGGGCGGGCAGGGTGTTGTTCAGCGAGTGGGCCGTGGTCGACGCGACGATCGACCCGGTCCGCATTCGGGCGATGCCGATAGCCAGCCCGCCCCACAGCAGAATCACGAAGCGCCACCATTCACGGTGCCAGATCGCGAACACCACCGCGGTGATCGCAAGAACGACCCATCGGTTGCCCAGCCAGGCCATCGGCATCGGGCGGGTCCGCTTCTCGAACGCGCCCCACAGCATGCCGCGAAACATCGTCTCCTCGCAGATCGGTGCGCCGATCCAGATCCACACCGCCAGAACGATCTTCCAACCCAAGGCGGTGCCCGTGACGTTGCCCAGTGGGGTCTGGTCCTCGAGGTCAAGGCTCGACAACAGCACCAGCCCGAGGAGCAGACCGCCGACCACGGCGACACCACCCCAGGCCAATCCGGAACGAATCTGGCCGAGCAGTTCGGAACTCGATGTGGGCAGACCGAAATCCACAACGGGGCCGTTGCCACGAGACATCGAGATCGCCACGGCCAGTCCGGCCGCGAGCAGGCTGGGAATCATGATCCCCACGACGAACAGAGCCGAGGTCTCGGTCGTCACCACGAGTCCGAGCAGCAGGAAGCCCGCCAGGTTGAGGCCGAGAACGAGCGCGGCTGCCGGTAAACCCCAACGCTGGCCGGGCCGACGCTGTTCGGCGGCCTGTTCGGCCCGCCAGTAGGTTTCGGACAAACCCGAGCCCGGCTGCTGGACGTGATTCATCGGTGCCATTCCGGCCCAGCTCGGGCGGTTCGGATCGAACTGCCCGCCGCCGTTGTACGGATCAGTCATCCTCGGCTCCCGATCCGCTCGTCGTGCGGCCGCGCCGGTTGGTCACGCGTCCGCGCAGTATCACCAGCTCCGGGTTGGCCAGCAGGTCCGGTCCTCCGCGCGGATCCTCGGAGTAGACGACGAGATCCGCGGGCGCGCCGTGCTCGAGCCCCTGCCGACCCAGCCACGTCCGTGCGTCCCAGCAGGCAGCACCCAGTGCATCCGTCGGAGAAAGTCCGACGCTCGCGAGTGCGGCGACCTCGTCGGCGATGCGACCGTGTGCGATCGACCCACCTGCATCGGTTCCCGCGTAGATGGAGACCCCGGCATCGTGCGCACGGCCGACGGTGTCGGCGACGCGCGCGTGCAGCGCCCGCATGTGCCGGGCGTACACGGGGTATCTGGTGGCGGAATCGGCGATGCCGGGAAACGTCTCGATGTTGATGAGCGTCGGCACCAGAGCGGTGTCGTGATCGACCATCATCTCGATGGTCTCGTCCGTCAGACCGGTGCCGTGTTCGATGCAGTCGATTCCGGCCGCGATCAGTCCGGGGAGCGCATCCTCGCCGAACACGTGGGCGGTCACCCGCGCGCCCTCGGCATGAGCGGCGGCTATGGCATCGACGAGGATCGAGTCGTTCCACAGCGGCCGAAGATCGCCCACCGAGCGATCGATCCAATCGCCGACGAGTTTCACCCAGCCGTCGCCGAAGCGAGCTTGTTGGGCGACCGCTTCGGGCAGCTGCGATTCGTCTTCGATGTCGATTGCCAGACCCGGTATGTAGCGCTTGGACGACGCGATGTGACGGCCCGCTCGAATGATCCGGGGAAGGTCGTCGTACTCGTCCAGTGCGCGGGTGTCGACCGGGGATCCGGCATCACGCAACAGCAGTGCGCCGACGCCCCGCTCCGTCTCGGCCTGCCGGATCGAGCCGTCCAGGTCCGTGTGTCCGCCACCGTATTCGATGCCCACGTGACAGTGGGCATCGACGAGACCGGGCAGAATCCAGCCGCCGTCGTTCACGAAATCCGCATCCGCAATCGGCTCCGTGGACAGGACGCCGCCGTCGATCCAGAGATCGATCTCGGACCCGTCCGGCAATCCGCGGCCCCGCACCCGCATCGCCGACACCTGCTGCGCTTACTTCTTCGGCAGTTTCAGCTGCGAGAGGTCGATGCCCTCCAACCCTGGCGGCAACTGGTCAAGACCCTTGGGCATGGACGACAGGTCGGGCATTCCCGCAGGCATTCCGCCCGGCATTCCCGGGAATCCACCGCGGATCTTGGGCTGCGTCGGGCCGCGTGCACCCTTCTTGCCTTTCTTGCCCTTCTTGTTGTTCCGCACCTGCTTGCGCGCGCCCGGCATGCCCATCCGACCGGCCATGGCCGACATCATCTTGCGCGCCTCGAAGAATCGGTCCACGAGCTGATTGACGTCGGAAACCTTGACTCCCGAGCCGTTCGCGATGCGCAGTCGCCGCGACGCATTGATGATCTTCGGGTCGGTGCGCTCCTGCGGCGTCATGCCGCGGATGATCGCTTGCACGCGGTCGAGTTGCTTCTCGTCGACGTTGGCGAGCTCTTTCATCTGGCCGGCTCCGGGCAGCATGCCCAGCAGATTTCCGATGGGACCCATCTTGCGGACGGCCATCATCTGCTCGAGGAAGTCGTCGAGAGTGAGCTGGCCCGAGCCGATCTTGTTGGCCGTTGCCTCTGCCTGCTCGGCGTCGAAGTGTTGCTCGGCCTGCTCGATGAGGCTCAGGACATCGCCCATGCCGAGGATGCGGCTGGCCATCCGATCGGGGTGGAAGACGTCGAAGTCTTCGAGCTTCTCGCCCGTCGACGCGAACATGATCGGTTGGCCGGTCACCTCGCGGACGCTCAGAGCGGCACCGCCGCGAGCATCGCCGTCGAGCTTGGTGAGCACCACGCCGGTGAAGCCGACGCCGTCGCGGAACGCCTCGGCGGTGCTGACTGCGTCCTGCCCGACCATGGCGTCGAGGACGAACAGTGTCTCGTCCGGCTCGACCGCATCGCGAATGCCCGCGGCCTGACTCATCAGCTCGGTGTCGATGCCGAGCCGCCCGGCGGTGTCGACGATGACGACGTCGTACTGCTTGCTTCGTGCCTCGGCGACTCCGGCTCGGGCAACCTCGACGGGATCCGCTGCCGAAACGCCGAGCGCGTTGTCCCCGCCACCGATCGACGTTCCCGGATGCGGCGCGAACACAGCTGCACCTGCGCGCTCGCCCACGATCTGGAGCTGGCTCACGGCTCCGGGGCGCTGCAGATCGCACGCGACGAGCAGCGGAGTGTGGCCTTGGCCCTTGAGCCATTTGGCGAGCTTGCCGGCCAGTGTCGTCTTACCCGAGCCCTGCAGGCCGGCGAGCATGATCACCGTGGGGGGATTCTTGGCGAAGTCGAGTCTGCGAGTCTCGCCGCCGAGGATGCCGACCAGTTCCTCGTTGACGATCTTGACGACCTGCTGTGCCGGGTTCAGCGCACCCGATACCTCGGCACCCTTGGCCCGGACCTTGATGCGACCTATGAACTCACGTACGACGGGCAGTGCCACGTCCGCTTCGAGCAGGGCCAGGCGGATCTCACGGGCCGTGGCGTCGATATCCGCGCCGGACAGCCGACCTTTGCCACGCAGGTCCTTGAGAGTCCCGGTCAACCTGTCGGAAAGGGATTCGAACACCGATTGCACTCCTGAGCTAGCCGATCACCGAAATCGAGTCGAATCCGGCACGGTCACCAGACTAGCGCCAGCACGCCCCGTCGTCGCTGGGGCGTTCGACAGTCGTGTCGTTTCACGGGACGGAAAGGTCAGGCGTTGCGTGCGGAATCGTTCCACGTCACTGCGACACCCCGCGTCGAGAGCCACTGTGCCGGATCGACCTTCACGCCGGAGGGATCGTGTACCTCGAAGTGCAGGTGCGGTCCGGTCGACTGGCCCCGGTTGCCCACCGTGGCGATCTGCTCCCCGGCCGACACCCGCTGACCTTGCTGCACCGAGAAGTCGTTGACGTGCCCGTAGACCGTCTCGGTGCCGTCGTCGTGCCGAACCTTGACCCAGAGACCGAACCCGGAAGCGGGGCCGGCGTCGGAGACCGTGCCGTCGGCGGCCGCGAAGATGGGTGTGCCGATCGGTGCCGCGACGTCGAGGCCGCTGTGCTGAGCGCCCCACCGCGAACCGAAATTGGACGTCAGCACCCCTGCGACGGGCTGAACCGTTGTCTTCTTCAGTGAACGGAGACTGTCGAGCGGCATCGCTCCTCCGTCACCGATCTGCCCCAGGCCCACATCGTCGAGCCACTGCCGTGCTGCGGCACCGGGATCGGCCACACCGAATGCGGCCAGGGGGTCGGGACTCGGCACCGCGGCGGTCTCCGGCGCGGGCGGGGCGTCGACCGGCGTGGACTCCGGGGGTGCGGACTGTGGCGGCACCGCAGGCGGAGGTGCGAACTGCGGCGGCACGAACTGCGGCGGCACGAACTGCGGGAGCTCGAACTGTGGCGGCACGAATTGGGGTAGCTCGAATCCCGCGGGCAGCAAGCCCTCCGGGACGGCGAAGGGAAAACCGGCTGCGGGCGGCTCGGGGATCGGAGCGGCACCCGCGGTGCCTGCGCCCATCGACGTCGCGCCGACGACGATCGCACCGGTCGCCGCAACGATGGTCGCGGCCCGTCGGCCGGTATCGGGGGTCTCTTCTGCGGCGCGGTGTTTGCCGCGTGTCGTGTCCGTTGCTGTGCCGGCCGGCGTGTAGATGGTCGACCGTCGGTGGGATCCCACAGTTCGTGCCTCTCGCATTAGCAGGAGTGGAGCCTGCAGGAACTACCTTCGTGGTTCGAGCAGTTGGTGCCCGCAGGAGTGTGACCGCGACGTGTCGTCCTGCATTAGGTGACGAACATAACAAACAGGTATCGGAGGTAAACGCACCGGCCGAAAGTTCGTGAGAAGTCACCACGGCGAGTCGGTCTTCGCCCGTATACCGACCAGCAGTCAGGTGCCTTCGGGCTTTTCCGGGGGCTTGGGCGGCTCCGGGGCGGGCACGACCGCGAGTATCGCTCGCTCCAGTTGCTCACGGACCGCCCGGCTGTCCGCTCCCGCCAAATCGATGCAGAAGGAGTCGACCACCGAGCTGCCCAGTGTCGAGACGCGGGCCCAACGGATGTCCGAGCCCTGCTGTTCGATGGCACTTGCCAATCGGCAGAGCAGACCGAGACGGTCCTCGGCTCGTAGTTCCAACACCACTTGACCGGGTTCGTTGTCGTCGAACCACAACACCCGAGGCGGGGCCTGGGCGTAGAGGACCGGGACTGCAGAATCTTCTCCGTCGCCGTCCGCGGTCTCGGGCCTGGCGTCGCGTTCCTTGGCGTCGAGTACTGCGACCAGGTCGAGTTCTCCCGCCTGTGCGCGGATGATCTCCTGCCGAAGCAGACCCGCTTGCGGCGGAGCACCGAACAGTGGTGCGACATCGAACGAATTGATCGCCGAACCCTCGTGACTGCCGAGGGAGGCGGAGAGCACACGCAGCGAGTGCAGAGCCAGAACCCCGGCCGCATCCGAGAGCAGCCCCGGGGTGTCGGGCGCGATGACCGTCACCACGAAGGTGTGGAGTCCATCGGTCGGTGTGATGTCCACGTGCACACCTCCCCGTGCTGCCAGTTCGATGTGGGCCGGGTCGAGTGCATCCGGGGACGGGAGCTGCTCCCCCGCCATCACCAATCGGCAGCGCCGCACCAATTCGCGGATGAGCGATGCCTTCCAGTCACCCCAGACGCCGGGACCGGTGGCGAGCGAATCGGCCTCTGCGAGAGCATGAAGCAGCTCGAGGAGAATCGTGTCGGCACCGAGTGCGTCGACGACGGTCTGCACGGTTGCGGGATCGTCGAGGTCGCGACGGGTGGCAGTCTCCGGCAGCAGCAGGTGGTACCGCACCATCGCCGTCAACAGCGCCACATCGGACGGCCACAGCCCGAGCCGGTTTCCGATCTGGATTGCGAGATCCGCACCGACAACACTGTGGTCGCCGCCACGTCCCTTACCGATGTCGTGGATGAGTGCGCCGAGAACCAACAGATCCGGACGCGCAACCCTGGTGGTCAATGCACTTGCGTAGGCGGCAGTTTCGACCAGATGGCGATCGACCGTCCACGTGTGCACGGCGTCTCGAGGCGGTAGGTCGCGTACCGCGCCCCATTCCGGGATGAGCCTGCCCCACAGTCCTGTTCGGTCGAGCGCTTCGATGGCCGCGATGGCTTTGCGACCCGATCCGAGCAACACGAGCAGATCGTTGAGAGCTTCCTTGGGCCAGGGCTCACGTAGTTCGGGTGCGCTGTCGGACAGACGATTGAGCGTCGATGCAGACATCGGCATTCCGGTCTGCGCCGACGCCGCGGCGACGCGCATGATCAGACCCGGATCCTTGTTCGGCCGTGCGTCTCGGGCGAGAACGACCTCTCCCGCGTGTTCGACGACCCCCTCGTCCAGGGGACGACGGACCGGAACTCGCCGCAGGCGCGAAAGGCCCTTTCGTGGAAGCGAATTCCCGGCGGTACGCAACCCGACATCGACCGAGTAGCTGATGGTTCGAGCCGAATCACTCAGCACGCGTGCAAGATCGAACCGATCGCCGATCCGCAGCGCGGCACCGATTTCGTCGGCATCCTGCGCGCGCAGTTGATCCCGTGCGCGGCCGGCCACACGGTGTAGTTCGGTGCGTACATCGAGAAGCCGTCCGTGCGCGAACGCCAGACCGCCACCCGGTGATTCGGGCCCCAGGCCGGGCATGCCGTCGGTGACTTGGGCGATGGAGAGGGCGTCGAGCAACTGCACGTCGCGCAGTCCGCCGCGGCCGCTCTTGAGATCGGGCTCGGCGCGGTGCGCGATCTCACCGCTCCGCGACCACCGGCCGCGGGTCTGCTCGATCAGCTCGTCGAAGCGTCCGCGAATTCCCGTGCGCCACTGGCGGCGTACGCCACCGATGAGCAGATTGCTCAACTCCACGTCACCAGCGATATGACGCGCCTCGAGCATCCCGAGCGAGGCCGTCATGTCTGCCGCGGCCACCTGCAGGGCCTGCGGCACAGTGCGCACGCTGTGGTCGAGCTTGATATGGGCATCCCACAGCGGATACCAGAGCTTGTCCGCGACGTCGGAGACGATGCGTGGTTCCAGATCGTCGTGCAGCAGGATCAGGTCCAGATCCGAGTAGGGCAGCAGTTCGCGGCGCGCCAGACCGCCGACAGCGACGATCGCGAAACCGGAGTCGGGTTTGATCCCGAGCTCGGCCCCTTTGGTGGTCAACCAGAATTCGTGCAGATCGACCAGAGCCTGCCTGAGCGAAGGTGCATCGAGACGACGGTTGCGCGTGCCGCCGTCGAGTAGTTGTTTTCTGGCCCGAGCGAGATCTGCTGCAGCATCGCTCGTGCCCTTCGATGCGGAGCCCGTGGAGACCGAAGGCCCCGATCCTGGCGCTTTCGCGCCAGAACCGGGGCCCTCGGCCCGAGACCCTTTGGGGTCAGAGTGCATCGGCGCCACGTTCTCCGGTACGGACTCGGATGACCGAATCGACCGGGGAAACCCAGACCTTGCCGTCACCGATCTTGCCGGTGCGAGCGGCCTCGACGATGACCTCGACGACCTTCTCGACAGCTGCGTCGTCGACGACTACCTCGACACGTACCTTCGGGACGAAGTCGACCGAGTACTCCGCACCTCGGTACACCTCGGTGTGGCCCTTCTGACGGCCGTAACCCTGAACTTCACTGACTGTCATTCCGAGTACGCCGGCCTGCTCCAGCCCCGTCTTGACGTCCTCCAGGGTGAACGGTTTGACGATTGCCGTGATCAGCTTCATTTTTGCTTCCCTTCACAAGACCTCGAGTGCCCGTTGTCGTACGGTGCAGCGTTCACGTCTATCTCTACCTTGTCAGGCGAAATCATATGCAGTCTCGGCGTGCTCGGCTTCGTCGATACCGTTCGCCTCCTCCTCGTCCGTCACACGCCAGCCGAGAGGCTTGAGCGCGAACGCGATGACTGCGGTGACGATGGCGGTGAAGATCAGCGCGAACAGCGCGATGACGATCTGCACGACGAGCTGCTTGTAGTCGCCGCCGTAGAACAGGCCGGTCTCGGATCCGAGGAAGCCGATTCCGATGGTTCCCCACAGGCCTGCGACGAGGTGAACGCCCACGACGTCGAGCGAGTCGTCGTAGCCGAACTTGAACTTCAGGCCGACAGCCAGTGCGGAGAGCACACCGGCGATGACACCGAGGATCATTGCGCCGACCGGCGTCAGTGCGCCTGCGGCCGGGGTGATCGCGACCAGACCTGCAACGATGCCCGAGGCAGCACCGAGGCTGGTGGCGTGGCCGTCACGGATGCGCTCGGTGATGAGCCAGCCGACGATGGCAGCTGCCGTAGCCGCGGTGGTGTTGACCCAGGCCACGCCGGCGATGCCGTCGGCAGCGAATGCGGAACCGGCGTTGAACCCGAACCAGCCGAACCACAGCAGCGCTGCGCCGAGCATGACGAACGGCAAGTTGTGCGGGCGGTAGGCGACCTTGCCGAATCCGGCGCGCTTGCCGATGATGATCGCCAGAATCAGGCCCGCGATACCGGCGTTGATGTGCACGACCGTGCCACCCGCGAAGTCGATGGGAGCTACGTTGGCGACAGTGTCACCATCGTCGTTGACCATCGTTCCGAAAATCTTTGCAGCCAGACCCTTCTCGGATCCGGAGAGCAGTCCACCGCCCCAGACCATGTGCGCCAGCGGGAAGTACGCGAGGGTGACCCAGATGCCCGCGAAGGCCAGCCACGTTCCGTACTTGACGCGGCCGGCGATCGAGCCGCTGATCAGTGCCACCGTGATGATGGCGAAGGTCACCTGGAATGCCACGTCGATGACGTTGGCGTAGCCCCATGCGCCGGCGATGTAGTTGCCGTCGGCATCGGTGATCGAATCCTTGAGTCCGAAGAACTCGAACGGGTTGGCGAAGACGCCTCCGATGTCCTGGGTGCCGTAGGACATCGACCAGCCCCACAGGAAGTAGATGATCGAGACGACGGCCATTGCTCCGAACGACATCATCATCATGTTCAACACGGACTTCTGCTGCGACATACCGCCGTAGAAGAACGCCAGGCCCGGCGTCATCAGCAATACGAGCGATGCTGCCATCAGCATCCACGCGGCGTTGCCGGAGTTGGCCAACATATCCTCGGGACTCACGTACACCCTCCATTCTCCTGCACACCGGTTGGCGCGCCGTTACGCAAGAAGAGTGGTTTCACGAAGTTTCATCCGTGACACTCGGGTGTTTCGGACATGTGAACGCATGACCGAATTCTGTTGCAAAAAGGTTTCGTGCTGGCGTTTGTGCTTTTCGCCCGGTTCGCGGGCAACCCCGAGGTCTCGATCAGCCGAGCAGCGCGTCGACGAACGCACCCGGCTCGAACGGAGCCAGATCGTCGGCACCTTCACCGAGGCCGACGAGCTTGACGGGTACACCGAGCTCACGTTGTACCTGAAAAACGATGCCACCCTTCGCCGTTCCGTCGAGCTTGGTCAGCACGACACCGGTGATGTCGACGATCTCGGCGAAGACACGGGCCTGCGTCAGTCCGTTCTGGCCGACGGTCGCGTCCAGAACGAGCAGGACGTCGTCGACGTGAGCACGCTTCTCGATGACCCGCTTGACCTTGCTGAGCTCGTCCATCAGCCCCGATTTGGTGTGCAGACGACCCGCGGTGTCGACCAGAACCACGTCGACCCCGTTCTCGATTCCCTTGCTCACCGCGTCGAATGCCACCGCGGCCGGATCCGCCGCCTCTTTGCCACGGACCACCTCGGCACCGACTCGCTCGGCCCAGGTCTGCAGCTGGTCGGCGGCGGCCGCGCGGAACGTGTCGGCCGCCCCCAACAGCACTCGTCGTCCGTCCGCGACCAGCACCCGTGCGAGTTTGCCGGTGGTCGTGGTCTTTCCGGTGCCGTTGACTCCGACCACGAGCAGCACGGCCGGGGCACCATCGTGTGGAAGCGCGCGAATCGAGCGATCGAACTCGGGATGAAGCTGCGCAACGAGGATTTCGCGTAGCAGGGCCCTGGCATCGGCTTCGGTGCGGATACTGCGCGCCGCCATCTGCTCGCGCAGCGTGCGCACGATCTCGGTGGTGGTGGCCGAGCCGATGTCGGCGATCAGCAGGGTGTCCTCGACCTCTTCCCAGGAATCCTCGTCCAGGTCTCCTCCACCGAGCAGTCCGAGCAAGCTCTTGCCGACGGCGGACTGAGAACGGGAGAGACGGCCGCGGAGACGGTCGAGCCGGCCCTCGGTCGGATCGATGGTGTCCAGTCGAGGAGCAGGAGCCTCGGCGTCCGGGGTGGGTTCCGACAACGCCGGCTCGGCAACCGGCACCCGAGGCTCGACGACCGGCACCTCGGGTTCGAGCGCCTCCGGCTCGTCCTGGGTGGGAGTGGGTTCCTCCGGCGTCGGCTCGGCCGGGGAGGTCTCGACGGGCTTCGGCGCAGGCGGTACGGGCTTCGGCGCAGGCGGTACGAGCTTCGGCACAGGCGGTACGGGCTCGGCGGTCGCGGTGCCCTGGCTGAACGAGAAACCACTGCCCGCGGTGTAGCCACCGGACCTGTCCTTGGTGGCCGCGTCCTCGATGCGCGCGGCCTCGTCCGACTTGAGCGACACTCTCCGACGACGGGAGAGCACCAGCCCGACGACGAGAACGACCAGTAGGACGGCGGCGATCGCCGCGACGATGATCCACGCTTGGTTACTCACGTGGTCCATCCTGTCAGGCGATCACGGCCGTTCGTCACCGGTGGTGCACTCCTCGAGAAAAGCGCTGTCCCTCACCTGAGCCGTGTCGATAGCATCTGACGTCATGGAGTGGACGACGGTGCGCGACGCCGACCGATTGACGGAGATGTTCGGCGAGCCGAGCTTTCGAGCGGCGAACAAGGACCGCAGCACCCTGCACCCGCTGGACGTGCAATGGCTCGCTGCCTCGCCGTTCTGCCTGATGGGTACCTCGGACGCGAGCGGTCGATGCGACGTCTCCCCCAAAGGTGACCCGCCCGGCAGCCTGGTCCACGTCATCGACGACGCCACCATTGCACTTGCCGAACGCCCCGGCAATCGTCGGATGGACGGCTACCGCAACATTCTCGAGAACCCGTTCGTCGGACTGAACTTCTTCGTGCCGGGGCGCGGTGACACTCTGCGCATCGCCGGTCGCGCCTCACTGGTGACCGACGCACCGTTCTTCGACGAACTGCAGGTCAAGGGCCACCGACCCATCATGTGCCTCGTCGTCGACATCGAGCAGGTGTTCCACCACTGCGCCAAGGCGTTCATGCGGTCGAAGCTGTGGCAGCCCCAAACGTGGGATGCGGAGTCCATTCCCGATGTGGCGTCCCTGACGAAAGCGTTGATTCCGCAGGCCCCCGAGACCGTCGAGGAGCTGCGCGAATACTACGGACCGTCCTACTCGGATCAGCTCTACCCGAAGCAGTAGGCCTGCCCGGGCGACCCGCCTTCAGGAAACCGTGTCGGGCTCGGCGTCGACAGGCGTCGAATCGGGATCGCCTACGTCCACCGCGACACGCTCTCGGTTCAATCGCTGCGAGATGACCGTGGTGATGCCGTCACCTCGCATGCTGACGCCGTACAACGCGTCGGCCACTTCCATCGTCGGCTTCTGGTGCGTGATGACGATCAACTGCGACTTCTCGCGAAGTTGCTCGAACAATCCGATCAGTCGACGCAGATTGGTGTCGTCCAGTGCAGCCTCGACCTCGTCCATGACGTAGAACGGTGACGGTCGGGCGCGGAAGATGGCCACCAGCATGGCCACCGCGGTCAGCGATTTCTCGCCTCCGGAGAGCAGCGAGAGGCGCTTGACCTTCTTGCCGGGCGGACGTGCCTCGACCTCGATTCCGGTGGTGAGCATGTCCGACGGATCGGTCAGGATCAGCCGTCCCTCACCGCCGGGAAACAGCTTGGCGAACACTCCGGTGAATTCTCGCTCGACGTCGAGCCAGGCCTCGGTGAAGACCTGCAGGATGCGATCGTCGACGTCGGCGACAACGCCGAGCAGGTCCTTGCGTGCGGACTTGACGTCTTCCAGCTGAGTCGACAGGAAGTTGTAGCGCTCCTCGAGCGCTGCGAACTCCTCCAGGGCAAGCGGATTGACCTTGCCGAGGGTGGCGAGGTCGCGTTCGGCCCGTTTGGCGCGCTGCTCCTGGGTTACGCGGTCGAACGGCATCGGAGCCGGGGCCACCACCTGCTCACCGCGCTCCTTGGCTGCCTCGTACTCCGACATTTCGAGCTCGGTGGGCGGCAGCGCCACGTCTGGCCCGTACTCGGCCACGAGATCGTCGAGGCCGATGCCGTGCTGTTCGAGAATCGTGGTCTCGAGCTGTTCTATGCGCAGCGCAGCCTGTGCACGTGCGACCTCGTCTCGATGCACGGCGTCGGTGATCGAGGCAAGCTGCCCCTGCAGGGCGCGAACTTGCTCCTTCACCTTGTCGAGTTCGACTGTGCGCGTGGCTCGTTCGGCCGACAGCTCGTCACGCCTTCTGGCAGCAGCGGCGACGACCGAAGCCAACCGCGCTGCGACGTCCTCGCCCGCTTCGCCGACCGCCGCGGCCACTGCGGCCGCGTGCCGACGCGCCGCGCTCTCGCGTTCGGCTCGTGCCCTGGCCTCGCGCTCGGCTCGCGCCGCCCGTCGAAGCGAATCCGCCCGGCCCCGTAGGGACTGCGCCCGCTCTTCGGCGGTCCTCACGTTCAGACGCGCTTCGACTTCCACGGCGCGCACCTCGGTCAGTGCCGCAGCCGCCATCTCCCGTTCCATGGTGGTCGCCGCATCACCGTTCTCGCCGTCTCCGACGAAACCGGATTGTTCGTCCTCGGCGGTTCGCAGATTTTCCTCGAGCTCGGCCAGCCGCGCAATCGATTCCTCGCGGCTCGCCTCGGCAGAGCTGCGCTGCGTCGTCAGTCGCGCGGATTCTGCGTGCGCCGAGCGCGCCAATTGGCCCAATCTTCCCAGTTGCTCGTACACCGCGGCCATCGCGGCATCGGATTCGTTGAGCGCTGCGAGCGCTTGCTCCGCCGATTCACGACGGTCGCGCTGCTCCGCCAACGCACCGGAGAGTGCGGCATCGAGTTCCTCCGCGCGGCGGACCGCAGCCGCCAGCTCCACCGTCGACGTATCGATTGCCGATTGCACCTCCAGGGTGCTCGGACGACGGTCCGAGCCGCCGGTGACCCAACCGGGTTCGACGACATCGCCGTCCTTCGTCACCGCACGCAACTCACCGGAATCCGAGACGAGTCGGTGTGCCGCATCGAGCGAGTCGACCGCCACCACGCCGTCGAGCAGTGCCGCCATCGCCCCGGCCAACCGCTCCGGGTAGTCGATCAGATCCAGTACCCACCGAGCACCGCCGGGGAGTTCCGGGCGTCGACTCGGTTGTGCTGCAACGGCACTGCTGTGCACGATGGATGCGCGGCCGCCGTCGGCAGCACGCAGAGCCAGCACGGCGTCACGTGCGGCATCGAACGATTCGGCATGTGCGGCATCCGCCGCGGGGCCCATGGCCACTGCCACGGCGATTTCGTACCCCGGCTCCACCGTGATGTGTCCTGCCAACAGACCGGACAGACCCTCCTGTTGGTTCTCCACCAACCACCCGGCACCGTCCTTGCGTTCGAGGCCCATCGTGAGCGCCTCGATCCTGGCCTCGAACGACGCCACCCGCTTACCCGCGATGCGTTCCTCGGCCTGTAGTTCCGAGACTCGGGCGTCGGCGTGGCGCAGCGCGGCGACTGCTCGTTCGTAGTGTGTGTCGAGGCTGAGCTCGCTCGCGTCGAGGGTGCCGATCTGGTCCTGAACGCTCTCGAACTCGCGTTGTGCCGACTCACCGCGCTCTCGGGCCTCGTCGATGGCCACCGACAACCGCGCGACCTCGGCGTCGATGGACTCGACCTTGGTCCTGAAGGTGTCGACGCGGCCGGACAGGCGCGCAAATCCTTCGCGGCGGTCGGCCACCGCGCGTACGGCCGCAAGGTGGGCACGCTCGGCGGCCGCAGCAGCGGCTTCACGCTCGGCCAGCTGCTCGCGTGCCGCTTCGAGGGTTTCGCGCGCCATCTCCACGGCCTCGACGAGCTCCATCTCTTCCTCGGCTACCCGTTCCGCCTGCGCTTCGAGCTCGTCCGGGTCCTGGCCGCGACCGGTGCTCTGGACGGCGTCGAGATGCCGAGCTCGCTCGTGCGCGATACGTATCGTCGCATTCACGCGTTCGGCCAACGCGGACAGGCGAAACCACGTCTGCCCGGCCGCTTCGGCACTCGGCGTCAGCCGTGCGACAGCCTGCTCGTGCTCCCCCAGCGCAACGGTCCCGGCTTCGAGTGCGTCCTGGACCATCGCGTACTGCTCGCGTGCGGCTTGCTCGTCCTGGGTTTGATTCGCGAATTCTTCGCGTCTGGCCACCAGGTCATCGGCCACCAGACGCAGACGAGCATCGCGCAGATCTGCCTGCACCGTCTGCGCGCGCCGCGCGACCTCGGCCTGCCTACCGAGGGGCTTGAGTTGACGACGCAATTCGGTCGTGAGGTCCGTCAGTCGCGCCAGATTGGCCTGCATCGCATCGAGCTTGCGGACGGCCTTTTCCTTGCGCTTGCGGTGCTTGAGCACCCCGGCTGCTTCCTCGATGAACGCCCGCCGGTCCTCGGGTCGCGATTCGAGGATCGCCGCCAGCCGGCCCTGCCCCACGATCACGTGCATCTCCCGGCCGATACCGGAGTCGCTGAGCAGTTCCTGAACGTCCATCAACCGGCACGAGCTGCCGTTGATCTCGTACTCGCCCGCGCCGTCGCGGAACATACGCCGGGTGATCGAGACCTCGGAGTAGTCGATCGGTAGAGCTCCGTCGGAGTTGTCGATGGTCAGAGTGACCTCGGCGCGGCCGAGCGGGGCGCGCCCCGAAGTACCGGCGAAGATGACGTCTTCCATCTTGCCGCCGCGTAGCGCTTTGGCACCCTGCTCACCCATCACCCAGGTCAGGGCGTCTACGACATTGGATTTACCCGAACCGTTGGGACCCACGACACAGGTGATTCCCGGCTCGAAACGAAGAGTCGTCGCCGAAGCAAAGGACTTGAAGCCCTTCAGCGTCAGACTCTTGAGATACATAGCGTCCGTACTTTACCGGCACGGTGCGTGAAAGTGCGCCGAGCCTCCCGGAACGGGCCGTGGTCACCGTTCGACGAAACCCGCCACATCACCGCGGGCCGAATCCCAGCTCTCGACCACGAGTGTGACCGTGCCCGGAGTCCGACCGCCTCGCAGCAAGTCGAGCAGCGCCTCGAGGCGATCGCGCGGCCCCTCCGCGATCACCAGAACGCGTCCGTCCGCGTGATTGGTCGCGTGGCCGACCAGCCCCAGCTCGAGTGCACGCGAACGAGTCCACCATCGAAACCCGACCCCCTGAACCAGGCCGTGCACCCACGCCGTCAACCGTTCGTCGCTCATACCGGTCTCAACTCTCGGACGGATCCGTCGAAACTTGTGGCATACAACGCTTTCGGGTCGAATCCCACCCCGCCGAAGGCGACCGAAGAGGTAAGGGGCACGCCGGTCGCCATCACGCAGGACGATCCGGATTCCGGGTCGATACGGACCACTCTGCCGGCGAGATTCTGTGCGAGATAGACCGCTCCGTCCTCGCCGACGGTCAGATCGTCCGACATCGACAGCGGTCCGATACCGTCGATCCGAATGCGCGAGGACGGCCCCGCCGGGTACATCTCGTCGAGCACGGTCACCGTCGCTTCCGGATCGAACGTGTTGGCCACGTATATCTTTCCGTTGCCGATACCGATGCCGTTGGCCGATCCCAGATCGGTCCGCACCGTCGACACCGAACCGTCGACCGCAACGCGCGTCAGGCCGGAAAGGCTGCCCAGATTACGGGTCGTGAACAGCTCACCCGCCTCCGATCGCGCGAGCCCGTTGGGCATGACCAGGCCCGAGGCATATGTCGACCGAACCCCGGTGCCGAGATCGATCTCGTCGATCGTTCCGGTTCGGAAATCGAAAAGTCCTGCGGCAGCACTGTTTCCGGTCGTGAAATACAGCGTGTCACCACTACGGACCAGTCCGCCGGGTGACTCGACGCCCGACACGAGAGTGCCCCGGTTCCCGTTCGGCGCGACGGTACGTAGAGCCCCCGGTCCGATGGGCGAGGTCTCGGAGACGATCATCGAGCCTCGGCCGTCGAATTCCAGATTCTCGAGCATCCCGAATCCCGATGCCACCGTGCGCACCGACCACGGAGTGCAGGTGCTCGACGCCTCCGCGGCGGGAGCCAGGGCGGTTGCCGCGCCGATGATCAGACCTGCGACGACGGCCGCCCTGGCTTTCATCAGGCGTCCACGTCGATGTCCAAGGTGATCTTGGTACCCGCCTTCAGGGTTCGCCCGACGGTGCACACCTTGTCGATGGCGCGCTCGACGACGGTGAGCAGACGCTCCTGCGCCTCGGGGTCCATCGCGCCCAGGTCGACCCGGAGGATCTCGTTCAGTTCCGGGTACAGCTCGTTCTCGCGATCCGCGGCACCGGACACCTCGACGGTGGCGGCGTAATCGTCACCCAGTCGCCGCGAGAGAGGGAGGTCCGAGCTCATGCCGGTGCACGCGGCGAGCGCGATCTTCAACAGTTCGCCGGGGGTGAAAACGCCCTCGACCGACTCCGAACCGATGAGTACTTCGGCTCCTCGCGAGCTGCGGCCGGTGTAGCGACGGGTGCCTGTGCGCTCGACCCAGAGGTTGGTCGGCGTGCTCTGTTCTGCCATGACAGAAATACTAGGCGGGCATCACGGGAGTGGAGCCTGCGGAATGACCTATTCAGACGGGAGTGGAGCCTGCGGAATGACCTATTCAGACAGGAGTGGAGCCTGCGGAATGCCCTGTTCACGGTCAGGCGCGCGCGTATCTCGGTCGTGGCTGGCAGGTGGGGCAGCTGAAAGACGATCGGTTCATGAACTTCTCACGCCTGATCGGGGCTCCGCACCGCGAGCACGGCAGACCCTCCTGGCCGTAGGCGTCGAGGGAACGATCGAAGTAACCGGATTGGCCGTTGACGTTGACGTACAGCGCGTCGAACGAAGTGCCGCCCTGCGCCAGAGCCTCGCCCATCACAGCGTGCACCGCGGTGAGCAGTCGTCGCAGGGCAGGCCGTGTCAGAGTCTCGGCGATGCGGTTGCCGTGGATCTTCGCCCGCCACAGCGCTTCGTCGGCATAGATGTTGCCCACCCCCGACAACACTGTCTGATCGAGCAGGGCGCGCTTGATCTCGGTGTGCTTGCCGCGCAACACGTTCACCACGGATTCGGCGTCGAACAGCGGGTCTATCGGGTCGCGGGCGATGTGCGCGACCGGTTCGGGTACCTGTGTTCCGTCCACCGTGACGATCGGGGCGAGCGCCCAGCCACCGAACGTTCGCTGGTCGACGAAGCGTAAGTCGTTACCGTCGTCGAGTCGAGCGCGAATCCGCAGATGCTTCTCGTCCGGCGCGGTCGGTGGCTGCACCAGCATCTGCCCACTCATACCCAGGTGCACGACAGTCGCGAAGTCACCGGGTTCCATCACGAGCCACAGGTACTTCCCGCGTCGTCGAGCGGACGAGACGCGCTGGCCGCTCAGTTGACCGATCAGATCGAGGCCACCGAGATCGTGTCGCCGCACAGCTCGAGGGTGCAGTACCTCGACCGATCGCATCGTCTTGCCGACGACGTGAGATTCCAAACCGAGTCGGACCACCTCGACCTCGGGTAGTTCGGGCATCAGGAAGGGTCTGATGCAGGCTCGGCCGGAACCGCAGCGTCGTTCTCCGACAGTGCATTCCACGCCAAGCTGGCAGCTTTCTGCTCTGCTTCCTTCTTGGATCGACCGATCCCGACGCCACGAGGGAAACCGCCGACCAGCACTGTGGCGGTGAATTCCTTGTCGTGGTCCGGTCCGGTGGACGATATCTCGTACGCGGGAACGCCGAGTGCACGGTCTGCGGTCAATTCCTGCAGACTCGTCTTCCAATCCAGACCTGCCCCGAGCTTGGGGGCGCGATCGAGGAGGCCGGCGAAGAGCGTCAGAACCACGGTGCGGGCGACGTCGATGCCGTGCTGTAGGTGAATTGCCCCGAGCATCGACTCCATGCCGTCGGCGAGGATGCTCGGCTTGTCGCGTCCGCCGGTCTGCTCCTCACCCTTGCCGAGCAGCAAATGACGACCCAAACCGCCGTCACCGAGGCCACGGGCGACCTCGGCCAGCGCGTGCATGTTGACCACACTCGCCCTGATCTTGGCCAGCTGACCTTCGGACTTGGTGGGGTGCACCGCGTAGAGATGCTCGGTGACTGCCAATCCGAGTACCGAATCGCCGAGAAATTCGAGGCGCTCGTTGGTCGGTAGACCGCCGTGCTCGTACGCGAACGACCGGTGCGTCAAGGCCAACGTCAACAGCGGCTCCGACACGGAAACACCGATAGCGGCGAGGAGCGACTCTCGGTCGTCCCCGCCGCTGTCGGCAGTGGAGCTGTTCTTCTGCGAACCGCTGTTGTGCCGGTCCACTACTTCGTTGGTCACGTAAGCGGAAATCAGACCGCTGCGACGACCTGGCGGCCCTTGTAGGTGCCGCACGAGGGGCACGCGATGTGGGGCAAGGTCTTCTCGCCGCAACCGCGGTTGGGGCACGTCACGAGGGTGGGCGCAGTGGTTTTCCACTGTGCACGACGCGACCTCGTGTTGGAACGCGACATTTTGCGCTTCGGGACAGCCACTTACTTCTCCTCGGCTTCGTTGTTCACAAGTTCTGTGCTCGGTTCTGGATCCACGCCAAATTTGGCTGCAAGACCAGCCCAGCGAGGATCAATTGTATCGTGACTGTGCCCGGATTCAGCAATCGCCAGGCGAACGCCGCATTCTGGGCACAATCCCTCGCACTCGTCACTGCAGACAGGGTGGAGTGGAAGCTCCAGTCCGACTGCGTCGACAATGACGGGTTCGAGATCTATCAGGTCGTCGACGATGCGGTGAATCTCGTCCGCATCGGTGGTCTCCTCGGTGATGCTGTTCGGGTAAGCGAACAGTTCGGTCAGGTAGACTTCGACGTTGCCGCCGACCGGATCGAGGCAGCGTGTGCACTCCCCGGCCGTGGCAGCTCGAACGGAACCGGTGACGAGTACGCCCTCCGAGACCGCCTGCAACTGCAGATCGAGCGAGACCGGGACGCCGGCTTCGATGGCGATCGCATCGAGGCCGATTCGGGAAGGAGCCGAAACCGTCCGCTCGATGGTCTTCGTCGACCCGGGTCGGCGACCGAGGTTGAGGATGTCCAGAACGAATCCGTTGTCCAATTCAGGACGGGTCGTTCTCTTGGGCGGGGGCACGGCTGATCTTCCTTACTGTCGAAATGCCTACCGTCGGTAAGCAACCCCACAACGATACGCATGTGTGCATACGAGGGCAAATCGTGGCCGCTCAGTGCCGGCTGCGACGCCCCTGATCCTGATTGCCGTAGGTGGGTTCGCCGTACGGCTCGCTGCCGTATTCCGGAACACCGGAACCGGTTCGGAGTTGCTGGCGTCCACGTCCCACCGAACGAATGGTTCCACTGAGGAACTCTTCGAACTCTGCAAGTTTGGTGTCGACGTACACGTCGCACTCGCTGCGCATCCGATCGGATTCGGCATGGGCACTGTCGATCACCCGGGCCGACTCTGCGTGCGCGGCCTGCACCACCTCGGTCTGCGAGACGAGGCGATTCTGTTCGGCGGTGCCGTCGGCTACCGACCGCTCGTACGACGCAGTTCCGGACTCGATCATTCGATCGGCCTCGGTTCGCGCGCGAACGGTCAGGGACTCGTACTCACGCTGTCCTTCGAGCACTGCTCGCTCGGCTTCTGCCTCGGCATCGGCCACGAGCTGCTCGGCATGCGCCGACGCCTCGGCCACCATCCGGTCCGCCTGAGCCTTGGCGTCGGCGAGAATCCGATCGGCGGAATCCCTGGCGTTCTCGACGGTGTCCTGCGCTTCTGCGTTGGCGGTACTCACCGTCTTGTCCGCGGTGGCCCTGGCATCGCCCACGAGCTTGTCGCGGTGGTCCAATACGTCCTGCGCATCGTCGAGCTCACCAGGAATGGCGTCTCGGACGTCGTCGAGCAGTTCCAGGACATCGCCGCGTGGGACGACGCACCCGGCAGTCATGGGAACGCCGCGCGCCTCCTCGACAATGGCGACGAGCTCGTCGAGCGCCTCGAATACGCGGTACACCGGTTACCCCAATCGTCGAATCTGCCACTGCGCGGTCTTCACTCGCAGTGCTGCGCTGCTCAGTCTGCCCGCCGACGCGTACGTCTGCGCTATACCGGCCCGGTGTGTCGCTCCTCGAACTAGTCTGCTGCCCGCTCGGCGATACGAGCCATCAGCCGCTCCTGGACGAACGGCGGCAGCATCCCGGTCACGTCTCCCCCGAAGGTCGCGACCTCTTTGATCAACGAACTCGACAGAAAGCTGTGCGCAGGATTCGCCGGGAGAAACAGCGTGTCCACACCGGTCAACGTTCTGTTCATCTGCGCCATCTGCAACTCGTAGTCGAAATCGTTGGCACTGCGCAGACCCTTGACGATCGCCGAAAAGCCCTCTTGCCGGGCGTAATCCACCAGTAGGCCGTACCACGAGCCGATTCTGACGTTGGGTAGATGCTCCGTTGCGACCTCGAGCATCTCGATCCGCTCGTCGATGCTGAACATGCCCTTCTTGCTCTTGTTCACCATCACCGTCACCACCACCTCGTCGAACGCGGCCGCGGCCCGCTCGAAGATGTCGAGATGACCATTGGTCACCGGGTCGAAGGATCCAGGACACAGTGCGCCAGTCATGCCCGCGAACTTATCAGCCGATCCCGAGGTTCGATCGCTACGATCGTGCCGCGATCTCGATTCGACTCTCGCCGTACTTCTTCGACTTCTCCGGAACCAGCCCGGTCGGCCATTCGGTTTCCGGCGAACGCGAGGATCGCTCGAGCACGACCACAGCGTCGGGCGCGAGCCATCCCCCGGTGACCAGTCTGTCCAGCAGACCTGCCACCGCGCTGTCGGTGACGGCGTACGGCGGATCGGCGAGCACGAGGTCGTATGCCGTATCCGCCGCCCCCGCCAGTACCGAGGCCACCGGAGCGCACCTGACCGACGCACCGGGCAAACCCACCGAGTCGATGTTCTTGCGCACCACCGCCGCCGCACGCGCGTCCGACTCGACCAACACCGCCGACGACGCACCACGCGAGAGCGCCTCCAGTCCGAGCGCACCCGATCCCGCAAACAGGTCCAACACCGCGGCACCGCCCAGTTCCATTCGACTCTCGAGCGAACTGAACAGCGCCTCCCGCACCCGCTCGGAGGTGGGTCGGGTGCCCTGGCCGGGGACCGACAATCGTCGACCACCGGCCACGCCCGCCACGATCCGCGTCATTCGCTCCCGGCCTCTTCGCCCGTCGACCCCCCACCGATGACGACGAGTAGGTCGCCCCCCTCGACCTGCTGCACACCCGAGATCGCCAACCGGGTGACCGAACCACCGCGAGGAGCGGTGATCGCGGCCTCCATTTTCATCGCCTCGATGGTGGCGATGGTGTCGCCGGCCGAGATCTTCTGTCCCTCTTCGACGGACAGCGTCACGACGCCGGCGAACGGGGCGGGGATGTGACCGGAGTTCGACCGATCCGCCTTCTCGACCGTGGGTGCCTCGCTCGAGATGGATCGATCGCGCACCGAGACCGGCCGCAGCTGACCGTTGAGAATGCACATGACCGTGCGCATGCCACGCTCGTCCGGGTCGGAGATGGCTTCGAGACCGATGAGAAGTTCGACGCCCTTCTCCAGGGCCACACGATGCTCGTCACCCTGTCGAAGGCCGTAGAAGAACTGATTGGCAGAAAGCCGCGTCGTGTCGCCGTACTTCTCGCGATGTGCAGCGAGTTCGGCTGTGGGACCGGGGAAGAGCAGTCGGTTGAGGGTCTGGCGACGCTGCGCGGAGGTACCGTCGAGATTCTTCTCGTCCTCGTCGGTCAGCGGTGTCACCGGCTTGCCTTGGCCGCGGCCCTCCAGCGCCTTGGTCCGCAGCGGTTCGGGCCACCCACCTGCCGGCGTGCCGAGGTCACCGCGGAGAAACCCGATCACCGAATCGGGAATGTCGTAGCGACCGGGATTCTCGGCGAATTCCTCTGCGGATGCGCCGGCACCGACCAGCGCCAAAGCCAGGTCGCCGACGACCTTCGAGCTCGGCGTCACCTTGGTCAGCCGGCCGAGCATGCGGTCTGCCGCAGCGTAATTGGCCTCGACGGTCTCGAACTGATCACCGAGTCCCAGCGAAATCGCCTGCTGCCGAAGGTTGGACAGCTGACCGCCCGGAATTTCGTGGGTGTACACCCGACCTGTCGGTGCCGGTAGTCCGGACTCGAACGGCGCGTACACCTTTCGTACTGCTTCCCAGTACGGCTCGAGGTCGCAGACGGCCTGCAAATCCAGACCGGTGTCGCGGTCCGTGTGCGCCGCCGCCGCGACGATCGCCGACAACGCAGGCTGACTGGTGGTGCCTGCCATCGCCGCGCTGGCACCGTCCACGGCGTCGGCACCGGCCTCCCATGCTGCCAGGTAGGTTGCCAACTGGCCGCCGGGAGTGTCGTGAGTATGCACGTGCACGGGCAGATCGAAATTCGAGCGCAGCGCCGTCACCAGTGTCTTGGCTGCGGGAGCACGGAGCAGGCCCGCCATGTCCTTGATGGCGAGTACGTGCGCACCTGCATCGACGATCTGTTCGGCCAACGTCAGGTAGTAGTCGAGGGTGTAGAGCGTCTCGTTCGGGTTCGACAGATCCCCCGTGTAACTCAGCGCCACTTCGGCGAGCGCAGTCCCGGTTTCGCGCACCGCATCGATGGCGGGCCGCATCTGGTCGACATTGTTGAGAGCGTCGAAGATGCGAAAGATGTCGATACCGGTGTCGGTGGCCTCGGCGACGAAGCTGCGCGTCACCTTCTCCGGATACGGGGTGTAGCCCACGGTGTTCCTGCCACGCAGCAGCATCTGAATTGCGATGTTGGGCACGGCCTCTCGCAGGCTCGCCAGCCTCTCCCACGGATCCTCGTGCAGGAATCGCAACGCCACATCGTAGGTGGCACCGCCCCACGCCTCGATGGAGAGCAGCTGCGGCGTCGTGCGCGCCACGTACGGCGCGACGCCGAGCAGTCCGCTCGTGCGCACCCTGGTAGCCAACAACGACTGGTGCGCGTCACGGAAGGTGGTGTCGGTGACGCCGAGTGCCTTCTGGTTTCGCAGATCCCGGGCGAAACCCTCGGGCCCGAGTGCGAGCAGTCGCTGACGCGAACCGTCGGGAATCGGAGCGGAGAAATCGACCGCGGGCAGTTTGTCGTGTGGGTACACCGAGGAAGGACGCTCGCCGTGCGGCTTGTTGACCGTCACGTCGGCCAGGTAAGCCAAGATCTTCGTACCGCGATCGCCCGAGGAGCGCGAGGTGAGCAGTTCCGGGCGCTCTTCGATGAAGGAGGTGGTGACGCGACCCGCCGTGAAGTCGGGATCGACCAGAACAGCTTGCAGGAACGGGATGTTCGTCGCGACACCGCGAATTCTGAACTCCGCCAACGCCCGTCGAGCGCGTGCCACCGCGGTGTCGAAGTCGCGGCCGCGACAGGTGAGCTTGACGAGCATGGAATCGAAGTACGCGCCGACCTCGGCGCCCAACGTGGTACCGCCGTCGAGGCGAACTCCCGCACCGCCAGGGGTGCGATACGCAGTGATGCGTCCGACGTCCGGCCGAAACCCGTTGGCAGGATCCTCGGTGGTGATGCGGCACTGCAGTGCGGCACCCCGAAGCACGATGTTCTCCTGCTGCAGACCCAGATCCGCGAGCGTCTCCCCCGAGGCGATACGCAGCTGGGACTGCACCAGGTCCACATCGGTCACCTCTTCGGTGACGGTGTGCTCCACCTGAATTCGCGGATTCATCTCGATGAAGACGTGGTTTCCGCGGGTGTCGAGCAGGAACTCGACGGTACCGGCACACGAGTAGCCGATCTGCTTCGCGAATGCGACTGCGTCGGCGCAGATCTTCTCCCGCAATCCTTCGGGCAGGTTCGGTGCCGGAGCGAGCTCGATGACCTTCTGATGCCGACGCTGCACGCTGCAGTCACGCTCGAACAGGTGCACCACGTTGCCCTCGCCGTCGGCGAGGATCTGAACCTCGATGTGCCGGGGATCGATCACGGCTTGCTCGAGGAACACGGTCGGATCACCGAAGGCCGATTCCGCTTCGCGCGCAGCAGCTTCGATCGATTCGCGCAGCTGCTCGGGCTCGGCCACTCGGCGCATACCTCGACCGCCGCCACCGGCGACGGCCTTGACGAACAGCGGGAACGTCATCGACTCCGACTCGGCTACGAGCGCGTCCACATCGGACGACGGTTCCGACGACGCCAGAACCGGCAGACCCGCCGCCTTCGCCGCCGCGATCGCTCGCGCCTTGTTGCCGGTCAGCTCCAACACATCCGCGGACGGACCGACGAAGGTGATGCCCGCCTCGGCACACGCTGCGGCCAGATCCGGGTTCTCGGAAAGGAATCCGTACCCGGGGTACACCGCGTCGGCACCGCTGCGCTTGGCAGCAGCGACGATCTCGTCGACCGAGAGATAGGCCCGAACGGGATGCCCCTTCTCCCCGATCTGATAGGCCTCGTCGGCCTTGGTCCGGTGTACCGAGTTCCGATCCTCGAACGGGAACACCGCAACGGTGGAGGCACCGAGTTCGTAGGAGGCGCGGAAGGCACGAATGGCGATCTCACCGCGGTTGGCAACCAAAACTTTGGAGAACATTGGCTCAACTTACCCGGCAGCGCAGGCCTCCGAGGCGTACTGATCTCACCATTCGGGACGAATTGCTCGAATTCGACGACTGAAACGGTGCAGTCAGTGCCTGCGGCCTTCGCTCGTCGTTCCCGCAGGCTCCACTCCTGCCCGGTCAGGACTTCTGCAGATAGTCGACACGATCCGATCGCCAGGCCGAGCGCATCATCGACGCGATGCCGGGATTGTTCGCCAACGACGGGTCCTGGGCGAACAGCGACCGGGCACAATCCTGAGCGTCGGCGATGATGTCCTCGTCGTCGATGAACGAGAGCAGCCGCAGACCGCTGACCGTGCCCGACTGCGCGGCACCGAGAACATCGCCCTCGCGCCGAGTGGCGAGGTCCAGCTTGGCCAGCTCGAAGCCGTCGTTGGTCGCGGCCACCGCTTCGAGGCGGGCGAACGCTCCGCCCATCGGACTGAGGTAGCTGATCATGATGCACAGACCCTGGTGCCCGCCTCGGCCGATCCGACCACGCAATTGGTGGAGTTGGCTGACGCCGAATCGATCGGCGTCCACGATCACCATGACCGTGGCATTGGGCACGTCCACTCCCACTTCGACCACGGTCGTACAGACGAGGACGTCGATCTCGCCGGAGTTGAACTCCGACATCGTGATGTCCTTGTCGTCCCCCGACAACCGCCCGTGCAGCAGTCCGACTCGCAGATCGTGCATCGGTCCGGCGGAAAGGGTTTCGTACAGGTCCAGGGCCGCTGTCGTCTCCGGACCGTCCTCCGAGGCAGTGCTTTTCTTCGCCCCTTTCCCCTTCTTACCGGTCTCCGCGTCCTCGTCGTCACCGATACGTGAGCAGACCACGTATGCCTGACGCCCGGCCGACACCTCCTCGCGAATGCGCTGCCACGCCCGATCCACCCAGGCCGGTTTGGCCCGGGCGGGTACCACGTTGCTGATGATGGGTGAACGTCCGCGTGGCAGTTCGGTCAGAACCGACGTTTCGAGATCGCCGAGGGTGGACATCGCGATGGTGCGCGGGATGGGGGTAGCCGTCATCACGAGCAGGTGCGGACTGGTGTTGCCGCGAGCCTTCGCCCGCAGGGCATCTCGTTGCTCGACGCCGAACCTGTGTTGTTCGTCCACGACGACCATTGCGAGATCGAGGAACTCCACCCGGTCCTCGATCAGGGCATGGGTACCGATGACGATTCCCGCGTCGCCGGTCACTGCATCGAGTAGCGCGGACCGCTTCGCCGCAGTCGACATCGAACCGGTCAACAGAGCGACCTTCGTCGCCAGCTCGTGGGATCCCAGTTCTCCCCCGGCCGCCAGACTGCCGAGCATCGACCGGATCGATCGTGCGTGCTGCGAGGCCAGCACCTCCGTGGGTGCCAGCAGCGCACACTGATGACCGGCATCGATGACCTGCAACATGGCGCGCAGCGCGACGATGGTCTTTCCCGAGCCGACTTCGCCCTGCAACAACCGCGACATCGGATGTGGCGCGGACAGATCATTGGCGATCTCGGCCGCGACCTCGTGCTGCCCGGCGGTCAACTCGAACGGCAGCCGGCGATCGAACTCCGCGGCGATGCCGTCGGTGATGGGTGGGCATCGCGCGGCAACCCGGGTGGACGCATCGCGTCGACGATCGGCGAGAACGAGCTGAACGGCAAGAGCCTCGTCGAACTTGAGGCGCTCACGGGCAGAGTCCTTGTCCTGCACGGTGTCCGGAAAGTGAACCGACCTCAGCGCGGTGTCGATGTCGACGAGACCGCGCTCTCTGCGCACCGAATCGGGAAGCGGATCGGTCACATCGTCGAGCTGGTCGAGGACCTGCCTCACACAGCGCATGAATGTCCAGCTCTCGACATCCTTGGTGGCCGGATAGATGGGTACGAATGCACGATCGAACACCGACATGTCGACAGCGCCGGAGGCGTCGACCGCACCGCGCGCCAGACCCGCCAGACTGCCTGCACCGACGATGCGTCCCGCGGGTACGACGGCACCGTCGTTGTCGTCGCCGCCCAGAATCACATAACTGGGGTGTGTGAGATTCCACCGCTTGCCGAAATACTTCACCTTGCCGGAGAACATCCCCCGTCGTCCGGGAACAACGACGTGCTTGAGCTTGTGTGGACTGAAGAAGGTGGCTTCGATGCGCTGTCCATCGGCGGCGAGGGTCACGGCGAGGAACTGACCGTTGCGATTCTTCATCGAGCGCATCGTCGCCGACTCGACCGTCGCGACGATGGTGATGTGATCGCCCTCGATCGGCTCCTTCTCGCCGAGCTCGGAACCGTGCGTCATGTAGCGGTGTGGGTAGTGCCGCAGCAGGTCTTCGACGGTATGAATACCGAAGGTCTCCGCCAGCGGGGTCGCCACCGCGGCTCCGAGAACGTGATCGAGCCGATCCACCAGCGTTGCCATATCCGACATTCCCTATTCCACTCCGAATTGCACGAGATCGCCCGGCTGCCCACCCGAGTAGACCACCACGTCGACCCCGGGATGCGCGCCCGTCACGTACTCGGCGAGCTGGGCACCGAAGTCCTCCGACGCCTGGGCCCCGACGAGTACCGTCACCAGCTCCCCGCCTGTGGCCAAGAGCTGGTCGACCAATCGGCACCCCGCATCGAGCGGACGAGCGGCAACGATGACGACCTCCTGACCGGCCAGACCGATGCTGTCGCCCGGCTCGCACATGCCGACCCACGTGAGCGATCGCTCCTGCGCGATGCGCAGTGAACCCCACCTCGTGCCTGCAGCCGCCTCGGACATCGTGAAGGCGTCGTCCACCGCGGCCCTGGCGGCGTCGTGCACAGCGAGGGCAGCAAGCCCTTGCACCATGGCCGAGCAGGGCAGCATCACCACATCCTTGCCGTCCGCTCGGGCGGCGGCACCGACGGCAACCAGTTCTTGGGCCGACAACGCGCCGTTCGGTAGCACCAACACCTCGCGGTGCTTCGTTCCGACGATCGCGCGATGCAGCACCGAGGAGTCGATCGCCTCGTCGCACCGCACCACCGTCGCGCCTTCCTGAACGTAGAGACCCGCTGCACCGTCACCGGCCACCAGAGCCAAAATATCGCGACCCACCGACAACGCGGCTCCGCCGGGCGCGTCGGCACCGGTCGTGGCGGCGAACTCGACCATGCCGAAGCACGAGATACGCACGCCGCGAACATCTCCGGCGGCAATGCCACAATCGACAGCACCACCCGGATCGGTGGTGTGTACGTGTGCCGACCAGGCCCCCGATCCGTCGCCCGCGACAACCACCGAATCTCCGAGATCGGTCAGAGCTGCACGGAGTGCGGTTGCCCGAGAGTCGTCGATTCCATGGACGACGTAGACCACCTCGTACCCGAGTGGGCGTCCATGCGAGGACCCCGGCACCGCCTCGACGACTCCGTCACAGTCACTCGCTGCCCTCGAAGTCTCGCCGACGAGCGACCGTTCGTGGTCGAGCGGACGACGGTATCGCCTGCGCGGCGGGGTACGACCGGTCACCACCTCGACCAGAGCGTCGAAGACGACCGAGAGACCGAGCGCACCGGCGTCCACGACACCGGCCTCCCGGAGTTCGGAGAGTTGATCCGTCGTGCTGTCGAGGGCGCGAGCGGTTGCCTCGGCGATGTCGACGACCAGCGTCGCGAGACCGACATTGGCGTCGTGGGCCGACGCATCGCGATCGGCGGCGGAGAGAACAGTGAGCATCGTGCCCTCGACCGGAACGCTGACCGCATCGGAGACCAGGACGTTCGCGCGCCGCAGCATCGCCTGGATCGACACTGTGTCCAACGGGCCGTCGGCTGCGGCCTCCGCGACCGCGCGCAGAAGTTGCGAAACGATCACCCCCGAGTTGCCCCGCGCACCGGCTACCGCACCCACTGCCAGTGCCCGCCCGACCGCGCGGGTGTCGGCAGCGGATCCGGCACTACGCATCGACTCCACCGCGGCACGGAAGGTGAACATCAGATTGGTACCGGTGTCCGAGTCCGGAATCGGGAAAACATTGAGCGCATTTATCTCGTCGCACCGGGCTGTGAGCGAATCGACGCATCGGTAGGCCCACCGTCGCAGTGCCGCGGCATCGATCGAATCGAGAACGTCGACCACGTCGAGCAGCCTCCCCCGCGTCTATCGATACCCTTGTCCGTACTCCGGTCGCGGACAGTGCCCGAAGCTTAGTCGGGCAGGATCCTCGGGCGCGCCGTCAGTGAGCCCACAGCACTGTCTGCGGTGGCAGTTTGGTGATTGCGTGCGGCGCCGCTATTCTTGCAGGGTTGCCTCGAGGCGATCTTCACGCATTGCAATCCTTGCATCTGCACGTAGTTCGTTTCGATGTCTTCGACCACATGTATCGATCAACATCTATCAAGGAGTTCGCGACTATGGCTGCCGTCTGCGACGTATGCGCCAAGGGGCCCGGCTTCGGTAAGTCGGTCTCGCACTCGCACCGACGGACCAACCGTCGTTGGAACCCGAATATCCAGACCGTTCACGCTCAGGTTGCGCCTGGTAACTCCAAGCGCATGAACGTGTGCACCTCCTGCTTGAAGGCAGGCAAGGTGGTCCGGGGCTGATTCGAGCCTCGCTCTTCGTTTTCCTCCACGGCCTCGACTGCGTGCGAGCACTGTGCCCCGCCCCCGGATACTCGGAGGCGGGGCACAGTCGTTCGTGCTCCCGTTCTGTTCTGTTACACAGCCGATCGGAACCGTGACGAAGATGGCGAATCACGGGCACCGGCCGGTGACACCGGCCGAGCAGTCTCGAACGCATGGCGACCACACGCAGACTCTTCGTCCCGGCGCTCGCAATGCTGACGCTCACGGCATGCTCGAATACAGAGCCCGACACCCCGACGGCCGCGAACTACCTGGCCAGTCAGCCCGACTCGGGGCCGGCCGGCGGTGAGATAGACGACCGGATAGGCCTCGACAACACCGATCTTCCCGCACTGGCCCGTCTCGACCCCGTTCTGCTGAAAGCGCTGCGCTCCGCTGCTGCCGATGCGACATCGTCCGGAGTGGATGTGTACGTCACCTCCGGATGGCGCTCCGCGGCGTACCAGCAACGCTTGTTCGACGAGGCAGTACGCCGCTACGGCAGCACCGACGAAGCCAGACGATGGGTGCAAACTCCGAACAACTCCAAGCATGTCACCGGACGGGCGGTGGATGTCGGACCGACGGATGCCGCCGACTGGATGAGCCGACACGGCAACGACTACGGCCTGTGCCAGACCTATGCCAACGAAATGTGGCACTTCGAGATGGCGACCACTCCCGGCGACACATGCCCGGTCGCACTCGACGACCCGTCCGACGAGCGAGCGGAGGGCCGACGATGACACGGGTCGAACCGAGGCGTCTGGTCGCCGCGCTGGCATTGCTGAACCTGGGAGTCGTCGTCTACTACCTGGGCGTGTTGACGACCGTAGGACAAACGGTGGATCAGGAACTGATGGTGAGCGCCGAAACACTGTCCGGAGACCTCGTGGACGTCTGCGCCGAATTCGTCGACCTCGTCGCACCGGTCTCGGCCGCAGGAGCGGTTCTCGTCGCATTTCTGATCATGTTCAGCAACAACAGGATTGCCCTGACACTGCGAGTGGGAATCATGACACTCGGACCGATTGCGACGGCCTGGATTCTCAAGTACTCGCTCGATCGACCGAACCTGGACGGCCTCGTCCAGCACAATTCCTTTCCCAGCGGCACCCTCACCTGCGTCACGGCTGTCGTCTGTACGGTCTACCTCGCAACCGCTCGCCCCTGGCGGATCGTCGTCGCGATCAACGGAGCACTGCTCGTCCTCGGAACTGCCGTGTCGGTCGTCGTCCTGAAATGGCACCGCCCCAGTGACGCGCTCGGCGCGCTGCTGCTCGTCGGATGCTATGCCCTGGCGGTCTCCGCATTTCCGATCAGGATCTCCGACCCCCGACATTCGACGCTGGCCGACCCCGACAACGAACGTCTCGCGCAGGTGTGAGCCCTGTACCCTTGGCCGATCGCGATTGCCCCTACTACACAAGGTCTTCGACATGGTGAACATTCTCTTCGTGGAGGACGATCCAGCTGTGGCCGAAGCAATGACGTTGGGGCTGAATCGACTCGGTCACTGCGTCGACCATCGCCCCGACGGCAACGGTGATCTCGACAATGCGCTCACCGCCGCCGAGATCGTCCTGCTCGACCTCGGTCTCCCCGGAGCCGACGGTTACGAGATCTGTCGACGGATTCGAGCGCAGAGTTCGATCCCGATCATCATCCTCACGGCCCGCTCCGATGACATCGACACCGTCGCGGGTCTGGAAGCCGGTGCGGACGACTACGTGGTCAAACCCGCAAGCCCACGAGTCCTGGACGCTCGTATCAAGGCTGTGGTCAGACGATCGACCGAGACGACACCCGCCGCGGCGACGGCAACGGCAATCGTCGAGCAGTACGGCGATGTGACCGTCGACCGTTCGTCGCTACAGGTGAGGAAGGGCGGAACTCTGCTGACGCTGACACCGACCGAGCTTCGGCTCCTGCTCGCCCTGACCGAGAACGTGGGTCACGTGCTCAGCCGAGGCCAATTGTTGTCTGCAGCATGGGATCAGGACTACCTCGGTGACTCCCGGATCGTCGATGCCGCGATCCAGAGACTGCGCGGAAAAATCGAGGACGACCCTGCTGCACCGGCAGCCATCGAAACGGTGCGCGGGTTCGGATATCGATTCGATCCCGGCCCGGCTCGTTGATGCCGTCTCGGCTGCGAGTCGACGGCCTACGTACTCGACTCGTCCTCGTGTTCATCACCATCGTCGTGATCATCGCCGGTGCCACTGCCGGTGTGGTGTCGTTCATGGCGCGATCGTGGATCTACTCCAACGCGCAGGACGTGGCGACGGCGCAGTTCCGCGACGAGCTACGGGATGTCGACGGGGCCCAGGTGACCCGAACGACGGCATCCGAACTGAGACAACTCTTTCCGTCCGACGCGACGTTGCTCGTCGGCGACGACGAAGTGCAACGGGGATCCGTCGACCCGGCCACGCTCTCCCCCGACTTTCTGGCCGGGGTGGACGGTCGCGGAATCATCCGTTTCGTCCGACTCGACTCCGAACGGATCCTGCTGGCCATGTCGGTCCGTGTCTTCGAGTCGAACGACCAGGACGGCGACGAAACCCTCGTCACGGCCGTCGCCATTCGGCCGCTCGAGGGCGTACAGGACAAGTTCGACGATCTTCTGCGCGCCGTGGCCCTCACCCTGGCGGGCGGAGTAATGGTCAGTGGTCTGCTCGGATTGTGGATCGCGTCGACCCTGGTGCGTCCGCTGCGACGCCTCGATCGGGCCGCTGCCCGCGCCGCCGACGGTGATCTGAGTGTCCGACTCTCCGAGGAGGGCGTGACCGAACTCGCGGAGCTGACGACGACCTTCAACACCATGATCGCCAGAAACGAGACGGTCATTCGCGGGTTGGAGGAGTCGGAAGAGCAGGCGCGCAGGTTCGTCGCCGACGTCTCCCACGAGCTGAGAACTCCGCTGGCAGCGCTCGTTCCGGTCGGCGAGATACTCCGAGAGGAAATCCCCCAACTCTCGCCCGATGCGGGAGCAGCCGCCCGGATAGTCAGCGGTGAGATCGGCAAGCTCACTCGGCTCGTCGAGGATCTCATCGAGATGTCTCGTCACGACGCACAACAGGCGCGCCTCGTTCTCGACGACGTCGACCTCGTCGAACTCGTCCGACACTCGCTGACCCGCCGCGGATGGGCAGAGAGCGTCGAACTGCGTGGGCCGGACACTATCGACGCCACCGTGGATCCACGACGCATCGACGTGGTGGTCGCCAACCTCGTGGGAAATGCCCTGCGTCACGGCGAGCCCCCGGTACGCGTGGAGATGCACGCTCGTCCCGAGTGGGTGGACGTGACAGTGGTCGACCACGGGCCCGGGATATCACCGGAGGACAGCCACGCGATCTTCCGACGGTTCTACAAGGTGGACACCGCTCGTGGACGCAGCGAGGGCAGCGGTCTCGGACTGTCCCTCGCCGCCGAGAACGTGCGCCTGCACGGCGGCACCATCACCGTCGACCGGGTGGATTCGAGCACGGTATTCCGCGTCCAGCTGCCCCGTCTTCGACCCCGGTAGCGGTCCTGGCAGTGGACTCGCGCATCCGTGCCCGAGCACGCCGGCCCCACGGCGGAACACAAGAGTCGGTTAGAGTCCCGAACGTGACTTATTCGGACGCAGACATTTCCAGCAAGGTCGGCATCGAGGACGGTGTACTGCGCATCGTCGTCGCCACCGAGGCAGGCGGTGCCTCGCTCGACCTCGAAGGCATCGCCGACGGCACCTCGGCCCTCCGCTCCGTCAACGCCGGTACGACCGCAATCGGAAGCGTCCTGCTCATCGGACGGGGACCCAATTTCTGCGCCGGCGGCAATGTACGCGATTTCGCCGGTGCGGCCGATCGCGGTGCCTTCGTCGGTTCTGTCGCAGACACGTTCCATGCTTTCGTTCGTGAACTCGCAGCAGTCAGCGTCCCGATCGTCGCCGGTGTACACGGCTGGGCCGCCGGTGCAGGTATGAGCCTGGTGTGTCTCACCGATATCGCCATCGGCGGACCGTCCACCAAGCTGCGCCCCGCGTACCCCTCGATCGGATTCACTCCGGACGGAGGAATGTCGTGGACGCTGCCCCGCATCGTCGGTTCGGGCCGCGCGATGGACATCCTGCTGAACGACTCGATCATCAACGGCGAGGAGGCAGTTCGTCTCGGGATTCTCAGCCGACTGGTGGGCGACGACATCGTGGACAGCGAGGCCGAGCGTCTGGCTCGAACCCTCGCCAACGGGCCGACATCAGCGTACAAGGGAATCAAATCGCTGCTACAGGCGTCCGAATCCGCAACTCTGACAGAGCATTTGGATGCCGAAGCCGCGTCGATTTCGGCGGCCGCATCCTCGCCGGCCGGACGTGAAGGCGTCGACGCGTTCGTCGAGAAGCGTCGTCCCGACTTCGCCTGAACCGGTCACGGCAACGTCCAGTCGATCGGTTCGTCTCCGCCCTCGACCAACAGTTCGTTGACGCGACTGAAGGGCTTGGATCCGAAGAAACCGCGTGAGGCGGACAGCGGTGACGGATGAGCGGATTCGATGAAGGGCACCGATCCGAGCATCGGCTTCAGAGTCGACGCGTCGCGTCCCCACAGAACGGCGACCAGGCCGGGCGCGTCGGGAGTCTCCGCACGGGCAACGAGAGCGCGAATTGCCTGCTCCGTCACCGCTTCCCACCCCTTCTTCCGGTGCGACGCCGCCTGACCCGGCTCGACGGTGAGCACCCTGTTCAGCAGCATCACCCCCTGTTTCGCCCAGGGTGTGAGATCGCCGTTACTCGGCGTGGGAAGTCCGAGATCGTCGGAATACTCCTTGAATATGTTGTTCAGACTCCGCGGTACGGGCCGCACGTCCGGTGCAACCGAGAAGCTCAGCCCCACTGCATGTCCCGGCGTCGGATACGGATCCTGACCGACGATGAGCACGCGGACCCGCTCGAAGGGGTAGCCGAACGCGCGCAGCACGTTCTCGCCTGCGGGTAGGTAGTGCCGGCCTGCGGCGAGCTCTGCGCGTAGGAAATCTCCCATCGCAGCGACGTTCGACTCGACCGGAGCAAGAGCCTCGGCCCAACCCGCTTCGACGCTCTCGGCGAGCGGCCGGGGCGTCATCGGTCGATCCGGCGCAGCGCGTCACGGTAGTACGCGGCATTGGCCGAGTACATCTGTACGTTGATGTCCACATGCCCCTCGGGGACCTGGTACCCCTCCCGGATCTTCGCGGGAACACCGAGCGCCATGGAACGTTCGGGAACGACGAACTTGAACGGCACCACCGCGCCTGCCCCGACGATCGAACCCGCACCTATCTTCGAGCCGTTCAGCACCACCGAACCCGACGCGATGAGGCAGTTGTCCCCGATGGTCGCACCCTCGACGTGCGCGTTGTGGCCCAGTACGCATCCGGATCCGATGACCGTTGCGTCGATCGGAGTGCAGTGCACCACGGTCCCGTCCTGCACGTTGGTGCCCTCGCCGATCGAGATCGTGCCGTAGTCGGCCCGCAGAACGGCAGTGGGCCACACCGACGATCCGGCCGCCAGAGTCACCGCTCCGATGACGACCGCGTCGGGATGGACGTAGGCGTCGGGATGGATGTCGGGTTCGCGATCACCGAGTGCGTAGATAGCCATCTCTGCAACTTAGCCGACTCCTTCGGACCCGACTGCGTTCACTCGCCCTCGAAACTGGTCCATCCCGATCTGCCCGAATGGACGCGTCCGCCGACCGTCACCCGCCGCCCTCGCTCGTCGACGACGTGCTCGACGCGGCCGATGACCGACCAGCCACTCGGAACGGCACTGCGATCGGGGAACGTGCCGACGAGAGCGTGATCCTCACCGCCCGTGAGGATCCAATTCACGGGGTCGACGCCCAGTTCCTGTGCTGCCGAGTGCAGTTCGGCGGGGACGTCCAACAGGTCGGGATCGACGGCCATGCCCACCCCCGATGCTTCGGCGATGTGGCCGAGATCGGACAACAGCCCGTCGGAGACGTCGGTGAGCGAGGTCGCACCCGCCTCGGCTGCCTCGATCCCGGAGCGATACGGCGGGACGGGAACGCGGTGTGCGTCGAGCACCCCCTCGTGGCCGGTTCGACGTGCATCCGCGAGCAGCAACGCCAGCCCAGCGGCCGACCAACCGAGCCGGCCGGCGAAAGCGATCAGATCGCCGACCCTCGCGCCCGATCGAAGAACGGGGGCCCTGCCCTGCAGGTCACCCAGCGCAGTGATCGAGATCACCAGCTCCTTCGATTGCACGACATCGCCACCGACGATGGCCGATCCCGCGGCGACGGCCTCGAGCCACATGCCCTCGTTCAGACCATCGGTGACGCTCACCGGCGTATCGGCCGGGCATCCGAGGGAGACGAGAAACCCCGAGCACTGCGCGCCCATTGCGGCGATGTCCGCGCCGTTCTGCGCGATCGCCTTGCGGCCGATCTGAATCGGACTCGACCAGTCGAGACGAAAGTGCCTGCCGTGCACCAACATATCGGTGGACGCCGCAATCCGGCCATCGGACGCGGAGACAACGGCTGCATCGTCGCCAGGCCCGACGATGGTCGACGGCGGCTGCACACGGTCTGCGATCGCGCGGGCGATCACTTCGAATTCGCCGACCTGCGCGACGGTGCGCTCGCCGCCGGTGGCCGAGTCGATGACGGTGTCGTCGATGATGTTCCTCCCTGAGAACGCGGTGCGTGCGCGACGGTCTCACGCGGAGCGCGCGCCGCGGCTGCGGTACCTTTTAGCGGCGGTCGGGACAGTACCGATGCAGCAGGTTACGTGCGAAGAGAACGTAGTCGACTCAACCTACAGTCGAGAAGTCCGGCAGGGGAAAGGGACCACCGATGGTGCAAGCATTCGTTCTCGTTCAGACCGAGGTCGGCCGTGCGACGACCGTCGCCCAGCAGATCGAGGCCGTCGACGGTGTCGTGTCGGCGGAGGCAGTCGTCGGGCCGTACGACGTGATCGCGCGCACCGACGGTGCCTCCGACGCCGAGATCGCCGAGATCGTCTCCCGCATCCAGAAGGTCGATGCGATCACTCGCACCCTCACCTGCCCTGTGGCCCCGCAGTCGACGACGTCCGTCGGATAACTCGTGAATTCACCCGACACCGGCAACGACGCCGGCACCGAAGACAGCACAGCCGACGGCACCTCCGAGATCGAGGGCACTCGCGAGCAGCGCCATCCTGCAGTCATCGCCACCGCGATCGCGTTACCGGTCGCGCTGGTTGTCGGAGTTCTGGTCGCCGCCATCGCAGTCAACCGCTCACCCGTCCACGATCCGGTCGCTCTGGGCCCGGTCGACTCCCCCGATGCCGCGAGCGCGCAGTGCACGTCATTGCTCGACGCCTTGCCCGAGAACCTCGGCGACTACACGAGAGCCGAGTTGGCCGACCCGGCCCCGGTCGGAGTCAGCGCGTGGGTCTCGGCCGAGGAGAACGCCGAGCCGGTCGTGTTGCGCTGCGGCCTGCCCCGGCCGATCGGGTTCGATGTGGCTGCACCGCTGCAGGTGATCGACGGCGTTCAGTGGTTCGAGGTGTCCGGGGAAGACGACGGGATCGACGCCAGCACATGGTTCGTCGTCGATCGCGGCGTATACGTTGCCCTGACGATTCCGGGCGACTCGGGCCCTACCCCGTTGCAGGACGCGTCCTCGGCCGTGTCGGACGCACTGCCCCAGCAACCTCTCGACCCGGCTCCGTTGCAGTAGCGCTGGGCCGCAACAGTTCTAACGCAGACCGGTACCGCGGGCGAGGGCGGTGTCGATCAGGGTGGCGATGAGTGTCGGGTAGTCGACGCCGGATTCCGCCCACATCTTGGGGTACATCGAGATCGAGGTGAACCCGGGCATCGTGTTGATCTCGTTGATGACCGGACCGTTCTCGGTGACGAAGAAATCGACCCGCGCCAGGCCCTGGCAGTCCAACGCACGGAAGGCGGCGACGGCGAGTTCACGAATGCGGTGGCTCGTGGCGTCGTCGAGGGCGGCCGGGATGTCGAACTCACTGACATCGTCGAGGTACTTGGTGTCGAAGTCGTAGAAAGCATGATCGTCGATGTCTGCGTCGGGAATTCGGATCTCGGCGACGGCGCTCGCACGCACGGTGCCGTCGGGAAATTCGAGGACCCCGCACTCGACCTCGCGGCCATGGATCATGCCTTCGACGATCACCTTGGGGTCGTGTTCGCGTGCGACGGCGATCGCGGTGGGGAGTTGGTCCCACGCGGTGATGCGCGAGATTCCGATGGACGATCCACCTCGGGCCGGTTTGACGAATGCGGGCAGGCCGATTCGCTCACGCTCGGCAGCGGTCAGGTCGTCGACCGCGCGCCGGAGTACGACCTGGCGACCGATCGGCAATCCCTCGGCACCGAGCAGCTTCTTGGTGAATTCCTTGTCCATCCCCGCAGCGCTGGCCAGCACGCCCGGCCCGACGTACGGAACGCCGGCCAACTCGAGCAGACCCTGCAGGGTGCCGTCCTCGCCGTACGGTCCGTGCAGAACCGGGAACACGACGTCGACGGATGCAAGCACTGTCCCGCCTTCCCCCTCCCCGAGGGCGAGCAGGGCGCCGGCGTGACCCGGGTCCGTACTGAGGGCAAGCGCTGCTCCGGTCTTGTCCACGGTCGGCAGTACCCGGTCGTGAATCGTCAGCGCATCGACGTCGGAGGAGCCGAGTACCCATGCACCGTCCGAGGTGATTCCCACGGGAACCACCTCGTACTTGGCCGGATCGAGGTTCTGGAGCACGCTACCTGCCGATACACAGGACACGGCGTGCTCGCTGCTGCGGCCACCGAACACGACGGCAACTTTGATGCGGGGAGTACTCACGATGAGAAACCGTACCGCCGCGGCTCATCGAATGCGGATTCGCCCTGTTCGTCTCGAGACCGCCGTCACTGCCTCACTCGGGCTTGATACGACGTCCCAGCAGGTGCCCGACCGCATCCGGAACGGACATGCCGCCGTGACACACCCGATGCACGGCGTCGGTCAGCGGCATCTCGACGTCGTAGCTCTCGGCGAGCGCACGGACCGAGGTACAGGACTTGACGCCCTCGGCAACCTGCCCGTGCGCTGCTTCCTGCGCACTCTCGAGGGATCCGCCAGAACCGAGTCGTTCGCCGAACGTGCGATTGCGCGAGAGGGGTGACGAGCAGGTGGCCACCAGGTCTCCCACGCCGGCAAGGCCCGACAGCGTCGACGGCTTGGCACCGAGTGCTACTCCGAGACGGATGATCTCGGCCAGACCCCTGGTCATGATCGACGCGAGGGTGTTCTCGCCGTATCCCACGCCGGCAGCCATCCCGCAGGCGAGGGCGATGACGTTCTTGCAGGCACCACCGATCTCGGCACCGATGACATCACTGTTGGTGTAGGGCCTGAAATATCCGGTGGCGCAGGACTTCTGAATCTCGAGGGCACGCTGGGAGTCGGAGCACGCGATGACGGTCGCGGCGGGCTGCCCCTCCGCGATCGGGCGCGCAAGATTGGGCCCGGACAGGCACGCGACCCGGCTGGGATCCGCACCGGTGACCTGAGAGATCACCTGACTCATCCGCATCAGCGTTCCGGTCTCGATTCCCTTCGCCAGGGAGAGCAGCGTCGCCTGCGGCGGGATCGAGTCGGTCCACGCCCCCAGATTGGCCCGCAGACTCTGCGACGGCACGGCCAGCACCACGATGTCGGCTCCGTCGAGTGCACGGGCAGGGTCGCTGGTTGCGCGGATCGACGACGGCAGCTCGATTCCCGCAAGGTAGTCCTTGTTCTCGTGGTCGTCGGTGATGGATGCAGCGAGCTCCTCGCGGCGGGCCCACATGGTGACGTCCGTTCCGGCATCGGCCAACACCTTGGCGAATGCGGTCCCCCACGAACCCGACCCCAGTACCGCTGCTCTGCTCATGCCGCCAACCCCTCACCTACTCGCCGATGCCCTGTTCCACGCGCGCATCACCCTAACGCGCAGACCTGCTCGGGCGGTCGGAGTCGGCACAGATCCATGGCGCTGGCAGGATCGAGCACCATGGGTGCATCACGAGACGACGACGGCGACCGGGCGGGCGCGTCGTTCGACCCTGCTCGCCGCGTCGTCGAGGTTCTCATCGCGGTGAAGGATCTCACCGGGGCGAAGTCCCGCCTCGCGGCGGAGTTCTCGGCGGCCGACCGGACACGACTGGTGCTCGCGATGCTGAGCGACACCGTGGCGGCCGCAGACGCGGTGTCGGTGGTCGCGTCGGTCACGGTGGTCACCCCGGACCCTCTCGTCGCAGAGACCGCACGCAGACTCGGTGCACGGGTGTTCGACGAACCGGTCCGCGATCCTGCCCTGCAACCGGACGAACGCCTTAATCACGCGTTCGCCGCCGCGGCTCACGCACTGCGTCACGGTCACGTCGGCGCGGACGTCCTCGGGGGCGAGACCGTCGCCGGGAACCGTGTCGACATCATCGCCTTGCAAGCAGACCTGCCGGCGATGCGTTCGGTAGAACTCGCTCAGGCGTACACCGCTGCTCGCCGGGGAGGCAGATCACTCGTGGTCGACCATCACGGCACGGGGACCGCTGCCCTGATCCTCAAGGGCTCGCACGACGAGCTGACACCTTTGTTCGGTCGAGACTCCGCACGCCGCCACACCGAGTCGGGCGCACGGGAACTCGACGGCACATGGCCGGGTCTTCGACTGGACGTGGACACTGCAGACGACGTCCGCAGAGCACACCGTCTGGGAGTCGGACCGGCGACGGCGGCAGTCCTCCGCTCGCTCGGCTGGAGTGACGAGGCATCTGCGACGACTGCGTGACGGTGCGGACCGCCGCGGCAGTCTAGTGAACACGCGCCCGAGTTCGGCCATCGGAGTTTCACCGACGCCCGGCATGGGGGATGATCGTCCGGTGAGCAAAGACGACGTGCAGCCAGGGAACGAAGATCCGTCGAACGAGGCAGGAGAGGGTGCCGATTCCGAGCCGGTGTGGAGCGCTCCGCTCGCTGCCACGATGCCGAGTATCCCGTCCGCGTTGCCCGCTGCCACACCGGAGTCGGTGGACAGTGCCACAGTGCTTCCCGAAAATCGCTATCTGAACCGGGAATTGAGCTGGCTCGATTTCAACTCACGCGTCCTCGCCCTCGCTGAGGACTCCTCGCTACCGCTGCTCGAACGAGCGAAGTTTCTCGCGATCTACGCGTCCAATCTCGACGAGTTCTACATGGTTCGGGTGGCAGGCCTCAAACGCCGTGACGAAACCGGACTTTCGGTTCGATCCGCCGACGGCATGACCCCACGCGAGCAGCTTGCGGTGATCGGTCAACGCACCCAGGAACTCGCACTCAAACATGCCCGAGTGCTACTGGATTCGATTCTGCCGGAGCTCACCGCCGAGGGCATCGCCATCATCCGGTGGTCCGATCTGGACAGCGACGAACGTGCACGCCTGTCGGAGTACTTCACCGAACAGGTCTTTCCGGTACTGACGCCCCTCGCCGTCGACCCAGCGCACCCCTTCCCCTACATCAGCGGACTGAGCCTCAATCTTGCTGTCACAGTGAAGGATTACTCCACAACGGGCGAGCACTTCGCCCGCGTCAAGGTCCCCGACAACGTCGACCGTTTCGTGCGCGTCAAGCGCGGCGACGGCAATCACCGTATCGACGCCTTCCTGTCCATGGAGGAGTTGATCTCCGCACACCTCGACGTACTCTTTCCCGGAATGGAGGTCGTCGAGTCTCACGCGTTCCGTATCACTCGCAACGCCGATTTCGAGGTCGAGGAAGACCGCGACGAGGATCTCCTTCAGGCACTGGAGCGAGAGCTCGCCCGCAGGCGCTTCGGTTCGCCGGTCCGCCTCGAGATCGCCGACGACATGACCGAGCACATGCTCGAATTGTTGTTGCGCGAACTCGATGTCGATCCCGGCGACGTCATCCAGGTCCCCGGACTGCTCGACCTGTCGTGCCTGTGGCAGGTCTACAGCGTCGACCGTCCGAACCTCAAGGACGCGCCCTTCGTCCCGGCCACCCACCCGGCATTCGGTGAGAGAGAGACCCCCAAGAGCGTCTTCTCGACTCTCCGCGACGGTGATGTCCTGGTGCACCATCCCTACGATTCGTTCTCCACCAGTGTTCAGCGCTTCATCGAACAAGCCGCAGCCGACCCGCAGGTACTCGCCATCAAGCAGACGCTGTACCGCACCTCGGGCGATTCACCGATCGTCAATGCGCTCGTCGATGCTGCCGGTGCAGGCAAACAGGTCGTTGCACTGGTCGAGATCAAGGCGCGTTTCGACGAACAGGCCAACATCGAGTGGGCACGGAAGCTGGAAAAGGCGGGCGTGCACGTGGTGTACGGCCTCGTCGGCCTCAAGACGCACTGCAAGACCTGCCTCGTGGTGCGCCGAGAGGGGTCGGTCATTCGCCGGTACTGCCACATCGGCACCGGAAACTACAACCCCAAGACAGCGCGAATCTACGAGGACGTGGGTTTGCTCACGTCGTCTCCCGAAATCGGAGCCGACCTCACCGATCTGTTCAACTCGCTCACGGGATACTCACGAAAGTCGAAGTACCGCAACCTACTCGTGGCACCGTACGGGGTTCGCCGCGGAATCGTCGAACGCATCGAAGCGGAGGTCGAACACCTCAAGGAGGGCCGTGCGGCTGGAATTCGCCTCAAGGCCAACGCATTGGTCGACGAGCAGGTCATCGACGCGCTCTACCGAGCCTCGATCGCGGGCGTTCCGGTCAAGGTCGTGGTTCGCGGAATCTGCGCACTCAAGCCGGGGGTTCCCGGTCTGTCGGAGAACATCGAAGTTCGTTCCATCCTCGGCAGATTCCTCGAACACTCGCGGGTTCTGCACTTCCAGGGTGCCGACGAATTCTGGATCGGTAGCGCCGACATGATGCACCGAAATCTCGACCGCCGAGTCGAAGTGATGGCTCAGGTCAAGGATCCGCGACTGGCGAACCAGCTCGGTGACATCTTCGATTCCGCCCTCGACCCCACCACACGCTGCTGGGAACTGGGACCGGACGGCGGTTGGGTCGCCTCACCGGCACAGGGCGAGAAGGTCCGCGAGCATCAGGTGGAATTGATGCGCAGCCGGAGGAATCAGGCGTCCTGATGGGCACATCCGACGGCTCCCCCCGTGCCAACATCTTTGCGGCCGGCTCGATCCTGTGGCGACGTTCGCCGCGGAGCGATTCGGCAGTCGAGATCGCCTTGGTGCACCGACCCAAGTACGACGACTGGTCGTTCCCCAAGGGAAAGCTCGATCCCGGCGAAACGGCAGTCGACGCCGCGGTCCGAGAAGTCAAGGAGGAGACCGGATTCGATTCTCGGCTCGGACGGTCGTTGTCCTACGTCACGTATCCGATCCCGGGTCACCGTCGGGTCAAGAAGGTCCTGTACTGGGCGGCGGAAGTCACCGGAGGGCAGTTCGTCCCCAATGTCGAAGTGGACGAACTGCGGTGGATCGCACCGGAGGACATCGGCCGCGAACTCTCGTATCCCATGGACCACAAGATTCTTCGGCGGTTCGTGGCCAAGCCTGCCGATACCTCGACCGTGCTGTTGGTTCGGCACGGCAGTGCGGGCTCACGGTCACGGTTCAAGGGCAACGACGTCGAGCGTCCACTCGACAAGACCGGACGACGGCAGGCCGAGTCCCTGGTCTCGCTGCTCCGGGCATTCGGGGCCGACACGGTGTATGCGGCCGACCGTGCCCGCTGTGTCCAGACGGTCGCACCGTTCGCAGAATCGTTGGGAGTGGACATCCTCCCGGAGCATCTGCTGTCCGAGGAGGGGTACGCCGACGACCCACGCAAGGGCCGTCATCGCGCTCGCGACATCGCCGAACTGCCCGGCACGCCCGTTGTCTGCAGCCAGGGAAAGGTGATCCCCGACCTGATGCGTTGGTGGGCCGAAAAAGACGGAATCACCCTGCCCGCCAACAGAAATCGCAAAGGCAGCGTGTGGGTTCTCTCACGTCACGACGGCCGGCTCGTTGCGGCCGACCATATCGCCAGCCCCTTGCCCACCCTCGTCGCTGACAGCTAGTCGGACGCGACACGAACGACAAACAGGCCCTCGACTCGATATCCGAGTCGAGGGCCTGTCGTAGTTCGTGCGAGCTGTGAGCCTGCAGGCTCTACTTCTTCGCTGCGCGCTTTGCGGGTGCCTTCTTTGCCGGAGCCTTCTTCGCCGGAGCCTTCTTGGCTACGGTCTTCTTGGCGGCAGTCTTGGCCGGAGCCTTCTTGGCGGGTGCAGCCGTCGTTGCGGCCTTGCGAGCAGTTGTCTTGGCCGGAGCCTTCTTCGCAACTGTCTTGCGCGCCGTGGTCTTCGCGGGAGCTGCCTTCTTGGCGGCGGTCTTCGCGGGAGCCGCAGCCTTGCGAGCCGTGGTCTTCGCGGGAGCGGCCTTCTTCGCAGCCGCAGTGGTTGCCTTGCGAGCAGTCGTCTTCACGGCCGCCTTCTTGGCAGCGGTCTTCTTCGCAGCCGCAGTCTTCTTGGCCGGAGCCGCAGCCGAACCGCGCTTGACGGCGGGACCGGTGGCAGGCAATTTCTGTCCGCCGGCGATGACTGCCTTGAACTGTGCACCCGGACGGAACGCCGGAACGTTGGTCGGCTTGACGCGGACGGTCTCGCCGGTGCGGGGGTTACGCGCGACACGCGCTGCGCGACGACGCTGCTCGAACACGCCGAAGCCTGTGATCGTGACACTCTCGCCGCGATGTACAGCACGCACGATGGTGTCGACGATGTTCTCGACAGCCTCTGTGGCGCTCCGCCTGTCAGACCCCAACTTCTCGGTCAGGGCGTCGATCAGCTCTGCCTTGTTCATGGAATTTCCTCCGCTATATGGTGGCCCATCGTCGGACCGACTACTACAACGGTAAACCCCAAGTCGTCAAGAGTCTATGCGCCACGCCAATTTTCATGACGTGTCGCGGAATGATTCACGGCCGCAAAGCGTGTCGGACCCCCACCCGGTCAGCTTTCTGCGGGGGTCTCGATCAGCGCCGGGAGCGTCAGGGGTTTGTATGAAGGCCTTGACTTTTCGTACTCCGCAATGGCCTCTACCTGGCGTAATGTCAATCCGATGTCGTCCAGACCTTCCAGCAGACGCCACCGGGTGTAGTCGTCAATCGCGAAGCGCACCACCAAAGTTCCAGCCGTTACGGTCTTGTCGACGAGGTCGACAATTATTTCCAGACCGGGCTGTTCTTCTAAGGCTTTCCACAGCAATTCGACGTCCGACTGATCCACTTCGGCCGCCAGCAGTCCCGCTTTGCCGGAGTTTCCCCGGAAGATATCGGCGAACCGGGACGCGATCACAACCCTGAATCCGAAATCCGAAAGTGCCCAGACGGCATGCTCGCGTGACGATCCCGTACCGAAATCGGGCCCGGCCACGAGCACCGAGCCTCGGTTGTAGGGCTCGAGGTTCAAGATGAAGTTCGGATCCGAGCGCCAGGCGGCGAACAACCCGTCCTCGAATCCGGTGCGGGTCACCCGCTTGAGGTAGACCGCGGGGATTATCTGATCGGTGTCGACGTTGGACCGCCGCAGCGGAACTCCGATACCGGTGTGCTTGGTGAAAGCTTCCATCGAATTGTCTCCTGTGAGTTCGATCGATCCGGGCGAGGACGCGTTCTACGCGAGATCGGCCGGAGAGGACAGGGTTCCGCGGATTGCGGTAGCGGCTGCAACCAGAGGCGACACCAGGTGGGTTCGACCACCCTTGCCCTGCCTGCCTTCGAAGTTGCGATTCGACGTGGACGCCGATCGCTCGCCTGCCGCGAGTTGGTCCGGGTTCATACCGAGGCACATCGAGCATCCGGCCTGCCGCCACTCGGCACCTGCGGCAGTGAAGATGTCGCCCAGACCCTCCTCCTCCGCCTGCGCGCGCACCCGCATGGAGCCGGGTACCACCAACATTCGCACTCCCTCGGCCACACGATGTCCTTCGAGAACCGAAGCAACGGCGCGCAGATCCTCGATCCGCCCGTTGGTGCACGAACCGACGAACACGGTATCGACAGCGATGTCTCGGATCGGTGTGCCGGCTTCGAGACCCATGTACTGCAACGCCTTCTGCGCTGCCACACGGTCGCTCTCGTCGACCATTGCCTCGGGATCGGGCACCGTACTACCCAGCGGCGCTCCCTGCCCCGGATTGGTTCCCCACGTGACGAACGGTGTCAGCGTGTCGGCGTCGATGTGGACCTCGTTGTCGAACACCGCATCCGGATCGGTCGCCAGCTCGTTCCACGCCGCAACCGCCGCGTCCCAGTCGGCGCCCTTCGGAGCATGCGGTCGCCCCTTCAGATACTCGTAGGTGACGTCGTCGGGCGCGATCATGCCGGCCCGCGCACCCGCTTCGATCGACATGTTGCAGATGGTCATTCGCGCTTCCATCGACAGCTTTCGAATCGCCTCACCGCGGTACTCGAGTACGTACCCCTGTCCGCCACCGGTACCGATCTGGGCAATGACCGCAAGAATCAGGTCCTTGCTCGTCACTCCGGGGGCGAGCTCACCGTCGACGGTGATCGCCATCGTCTTGAACGGACGCAGCGACAGCGTCTGAGTCGCCATCACGTGCTCGACCTCGCTGGTACCGATACCCATCGCGATCGACCCGAACGCTCCGTGCGTCGAGGTGTGGCTGTCACCGCACACGACGGTCATGCCGGGCTGCGTCAACCCCAACTGCGGCCCGATGATGTGCACGATTCCTTGATCGAGATCGCCCATCGGGTACAGCCGAACGCCGAATTCCTCGCAGTTGCGGCGAAGTGTGTCGACCTGTGTGCGCGAGACGAGATCTGCGATCGGGGCGAAGATGTCGGCCGTCGGGACGTTGTGATCCTCGGTTGCGATCGTCAGATCGGGACGCCGGAGCCCGCGCCCGGCAAGCCGCAGACCGTCGAACGCCTGTGGACTGGTCACCTCGTGCACGAGATGAAGGTCGATGTAGATCAGATCCGGCTCGCGGGCTCCGCCTTCCCCGCCGCCTCGGACCACCACATGCTGGTCCCATACCTTCTCCGCCAAAGTCTTCGGTGTTTCGGACATCGGTGTCGTGGACCTCGTCTTCCCTGTCGTCGCGCCGGCGAACTTCGCTGATTCGCGTCGCGTCATCGTCTCGACATCATGCCCCTCGGCGCGCTGGAGATCTCGCACTTGTGCAATCTCAGCATCCGGGAGGCTAATATCGTTCTATGAGACAGCATAGCCTGGGCGGCCTCGTCGACAAATCGAGCGGTATCGGCGTGCTCGACAAGGCGATGGCGGTGCTTCACGCAGTGGCCGAGAAGCCCTGCAATCTCAATGATCTGTGCGCTCGAACCACCCTGCCCCGCGCCACCGCCCACCGACTCGCGATCGGGCTGGAGACGCACCGCCTCCTCGTTCGGGATGCCGACGGTCTGTGGCACACCGGTCCTGGGCTCGGAGAGCTCGCAGCAACCGCCTCGGACTCGCTGCTCGATGCGGCTGCCTCCGTCCTCCCGCGTCTACGTGAAATCACCGGCGAGAGCGTTCAGATCTATCGACGCGAGGGGACGGTGCGTGTCTGCGTTGCGTCCATGGAGCCCCCGACCGGCCTCCGAGACACAGTGCTCGTGGGAGCGCGGCTACCGATGACGGCCGGGTCTGGTGCCAAAGTCCTTCTGGCATGGGCGGACTCGCAGACTCAACGAATCGTTCTACCCGACGCAGAATTCGGCGAGCGCGTCCTGCTCGAAGTTCGACGTCGCGGATGGGCGCAGAGCGCAGGCGAACGCGAACCCGGCGTAGCGAGTGTGGCCGCGCCGGTGCGCGACGGCAACGACACTGTGGTGGCGGCGATCTCGGTGTCCGGACCCATCGATCGAATCGGACGCAAGCCCGGTGCCCGCTGGGCCGCCGATCTTCTGGCGGCGGCGGACGCTCTGCACAAGCGACTCTGATCGACGCGTACGGCGCCGCTCGGACGGCCGGAAAACCGGCTGATCGCGAGACGAGAGTGGGGTACCTTCGTTTCGAGCGGCCCACCCGGCCGGTCGTCGACTGCGAGGAGTCACCCATGCCCGAATCCGGCAGTGAAGAACTGAAGAAGAAGTTCCGCGAAGTCCTGGAACAGAAGAACAGCAAGTCCCGCAATTCCGTCGAGCACAAGGACGGTGGGCCGAAGGTCGACAACGTTCACGGCCCGGCCGACCACCAGAAGATGTTCCGTCGCAAGAGCGTCTGAAACGCGGGCCGATACGACAACACCCTCCCGATCCGAGGATCGAGAGGGTGTTGTCAGTTGTAGCCCCGACGGGATTCGAACCCGCGCTACCGCCTTGAGAGGGCGGCGTCCTAGGCCGCTAGACGACGGGGCCAGGAACTTCACCTGCATTGTTCAAGCTTGTAAGTGCCGAGTCAGCTTAACTGCCTCGGCACCGGCGACAAAATCGCCGCTACTTGCTCGCTGGGGTACCAGGACTCGAACCTAGAATGGCGGTACCAGAAACCGCTGTGTTGCCAATTACACCATACCCCAAAGCACTTGAATCGAAATGCTCACCACGGTCGGTGTGCACTGCGTTTCGAGCCGGGATAGAGACTATCAAAGGTGACTACCCATTCTCCAAATCGGCTGCTCAGAGCGCTCGAAACCGCGGCCGGACAGCCCGAGGACAGTGCCGGGCACACGTCTCCGGCCGCGCGAGGGCCCGCCCTTCGCATCGGCTCACGCAAGGAGCAGACTTGCACTCCGTGACCTCTCGCACACCGCATACACTCCGATGAAGGTCATGCTCGTTTCTCGCGGCGAACAGGCTGTGCTGACCCGTCTCGGCGACGACTGCGATGTTCTCGGCGACCCCACAGTCGTCGACGATCCGGCTGCGGCCGTTGCGGAGCTCGAGCTGACCGCACGGCCCAGATGGATCTGGGAGGACACGAGCCGGATCTACCCACGGTTGCTCCAACGAGGGGTACGCGTACGCCGCTGTCACGATCTCGCACTGGTCGGTGCGATTCTGTCGATGCGGGCCGGCTCGGCGACTGCCCCGTCGGCTCCCGCCGACCTGCGACCGGGACTGTTCGACGCCGATCCGCACTTGGACCCTGCTGCGGTGCTCACCGAGTACCGTCGTCAGTTCCAGGACATCGGCGCCGATCGAGCACTGCAACTGCTCGCGGCAGCCGAGTCCGCCGGTGGTCTGGCCGCTGCGGAGATGACCTACGACGGCTTGCCCTTCTCGGCAGCGGCGCATCGGCGTCATCTCGAGTCCATGCTCGGAACCCGCCCGATCGATGGCTCCCCTCCCCCTGCCCTGCTACGGCTCGAACGTGAGATCTCGTCCATGTTCGGTCGGCGCGTCAACCCGTCGTCTCCGGTCGAGGTGGTGGCTGCGTTCGCCCGTTCCGGGATCGAGCTGACATCGACGCGCGCTCACGTCGTCCGCGAGATAGATCATCCAGTCGTGCCCTTGCTGCTACGTCATCGCGATCTCTCGAAATTGCACAGCACGAATGGGTGGACATGGCTCGACACCTGGGTCGAGGGCGATCGATTCAGGCCGGTCTACGTTCCGGGTGCCGTGGTCTCCGGGCGATGGGCAAGCCGAGGCGGAGGTGGCTTGCAGATTCCGAAAGCATTGCGAGCCAGCGTCATTGCGGACCTCGATCACACATTCGTGGCCTCGGACGCCGGTCAGCTCGAACCACGCATTCTCGCCGCGATGTCCGGCGACCCACGCATGGTGGCCGCTGCAGGCACTGCAGATCTGTACGCGCCGGTGGCCGCGGAGTCGTTCGAGGGCGATCGCGGCAAGGCCAAGGTCGCCGTTCTCGGCGTGCTGTACGGCGCGACGTCGGGCGAGGCTCGCGGTCTGCTGACTCGACTGCGAGCCAAGTTCCCCGGTGCCGTCGCCCTCGTGGAGTCGGCTGCACGCGCCGGTGAACGAGGCGAGGTGGTGCATTCGTGGCTGGGGCGGGCGTGCCCACCACCCTCGGCGCAATGGTGGTCCGGCGGTGACGCGCATGCGCGGGGTCGCTTCACTCGTAACTTCGTGGTGCAGGCCACTGCTGCGGAATGGGCGTTGTGTCTGTTGGCCGATCTGCGGGGACGGCTGGCCGACGAAGTCGGAGCCGACAGTAGCGAACTGGTGTTCTTTCAGCACGACGAGGTGGTGGTGCACTGCCCGACGGTGGATGCAGACCGGGTGTCGGAAGCCGTTGCAGCGGCAGCATTGTCGGCCACTCGATTGATGTTCGGCGATACGGCCGTGCGGTTTCCGATGGAGACGAGAATCGACCGCTTCTACGGCGTTTCGACTTCCGATTCGGAGTCGGAGTCGGAGTCCGTCTGAGCACTCGGTGGGTCCTCGAACGTCACATCGATTTCCTCGAATGCGGTGCTGCGCTGCGCTTCCGCCTGTCCGGTGTAGGTGAGCTTGTCACCTTCGGTCAGTTCCACGTCATCGGTGAAGGGGCCCAGAAGGGCTCGCGGGAAGAGGCGATCGACGCGAACGACGTTGATCTCCATACACATCACGACGGCCAACGAGGTGATGTAGAGAAACGCCAGCAGTCCCAGCACCACTGCGAACACTCCGTTGGTGACGGTCGCGTTGCTCACCACGTATTTGACGTACACGCTGCCGAAGCTCTGCAGCAACTGCCAGACGATGCCTGCAGTCACGGCACCTGGGAGCACGTCTCGGACGGACAGTGCCCTGGCGGTCGCCAAACGGAAGGCGACGACGAACACCCCGATGTAGAGGAGTGTGGCAACGGTGAACACGATCGGACCGGCTTCCGGACCGAAATATCCTGCCGCACTGAGGACATTGAGCGCGGTGATCGTCAAGGTCGCGATCCCGACCGTGCTGAGCAGACCCAATCCTCTGATGCGGGCCCGAATGGGATCGGGGCGCACGTTCTTGGGCACCGTCCACGCCGTGTTCGTCGCGTTCTGCAGCGCCACCGACACGCCGAGCCCGCCGTAGAGTGACCCGAGTCCACCGACCACCAGCCCCAGCACGCCGCCGCTGATTCGATCCGGCTGTCCGAGCTCGTCACCGATCACCGGAATCTGGCCGAGCGCCGAATCGAGGATCTGGCGCTGCAGGTCGGGGTCTCCGGCCAACACGATGCCGAGGATCGTCGACAGCAGCAACAACAACGGAAACAGCGAGACGAAGGCGTAGTACGTGATCAGGGCGGCGAGGTATCCACCCTGATCGTCGACGAACTTGTAGACCACCGCGATGGGGAAGCCCAGAACCGGCCGCCTGCGCTGAAGCCGATCCAGTCGGTCGGCGACGCTCATTCGAGGTGGCCCGAGACGGCCCGGCTGCGCCGGTGGCCGTCTGCCGTCACGCGATCTGTGCGCGTGCGGCGACCAGACGCGCCAACGTCTTTTCGCGCCCGAGCAGTTCCATCGACTCGTACAGCGGCGGGCTGATGTGCGACCCGGTGACTCCCACTCGCACCGGAGCAAAAGCCTTGCGCGGCTTCAACTCCAGCTTCTCGATCAACGCGTCCTTCAGAGTCGCCTCCAGGTCCGCCGTGGTCCAGGCCTGCAACGCCGTCAGTGCCTCGATGGCGGCATCGAGAACGGGTGCGGCATCGGCACCGAGGTTCTTGGCCGCGGCCGCCGGGTCGATCTCGAAGTCCGCCTCGTCGACGAACAAGAACTTCAACAGTCCCCAGGCGTCCGACAGGACGACGATGCGGGTCTGCACCAGATCGGCTGCAACGGCGAATGTCGCCTCGTCGATCGGCTCGGTGAGATGTCCTCGAGCAACGAGGTATTCCCGTAGTCGTGCCGCGAAGTCGTCGGCCTCGAGCAACCGGATGTGCTCGGCATTGATGGCGTCGGCCTTCTTCTGGTCGAAGCGCGCGGGATTGGAATTGACCGAAGAGATCTCGAACGCCGCGACCATCTCGTCGAGCGAGAAGACGTCGTGATCGTCCGAGATGCCCCATCCGAGAAGAGCAAGGTAGTTCAGCAGCCCTTCCGGAATGAATCCCCGATCGCGGTGGATGAAGAGGTCTGCTTCGGGATCGCGCTTGGACAGCTTCTTGTTGCCCTGTCCCATGACGAAGGGCAGATGGCCGAACTCGGGGGTTCGATCGGCCACTCCTATCCGGATCAAGGCCTCGTAGAGGGCCAGCTGACGGGGCGTCGACGACAGCAGATCCTCGCCGCGCAGAACGTGGGTGATCTTCATCAGGGCGTCGTCGACGGGATTGACCAACGTGTACAACGGAACTCCGTTGCCGCGGGTCAACGCGAAGTCGGGAACCGTACCCGCCTTGAACGTCGTCTCGCCGCGTACGAGGTCGTTCCACGCCAGATCGTGATCGGGCATGCGCAGCCGAACGACGGCTCCGCGCCCCTCGTCGAGGAAACCCTGCCGCTGCTCCGTAGTCAGATCGCGGTCGAAGTTGTCGTAGCCGAGCTTGGGGTCGCGTCCGGCAGCCTTGTGCCGCGCTTCGACCTCCTCCGGCGTGGAGAACGATTCGTAGGCCTCTCCGGCGTCGAGCAACTGCCGAACGACGGCCATGTGCTGTTCGCGACGCAACGACTGGCGGTAGGGCTCGTACGGGCCACCCACCTCGGGACCCTCGTCCCATTCGAGTCCGAGCCAGCGCAGTGCGTCGAGCAGGGCGGCGTAGGACTCCTCGGAGTCGCGTGCAGCGTCGGTGTCCTCGATACGGAAGACGAATTTTCCGCCGTGATGCCGAGCGAAGGCCCAGTTGAACAGCGCGGTTCGGACCAGCCCGACGTGCGGAGTACCGGTGGGAGACGGGCAGAATCGAACGCGAACATCTGTTGCCGTGGTCATCGTTGCCCTACTTCTTCGCTGCGACGGGGTTGGTCAGGGTACCGATTCCCTCGACGGTGATCGACACGCTGTCACCGTCGGATATGGGTCCGACTCCCTCGGGGGTTCCGGTGAGGATGACGTCGCCGGGAAGCAGCGTCATCACCGCGGACACCCATTCGATGATCTTCGGAATATCGTGCAGCAGAAGCGAAGTACGGCTCTGCTGCTTGACGACGCCGTCGACCTCGGTCTTGATCTCGAGGTCGGAGGGATCGAGCGAGGTCTCGATCCACGGCCCGAGTGGGCAGAACGTGTCGTGCCCCTTCGCGCGGGTCCACTGGCCGTCGGCCTTCTGATGATCACGGGCCGAGACGTCATTGGCGACGGTATAGCCGAGCACCACCTCGTACGCCTTCGACGCGGGAACGTCCTTGCAGGGTCGACCGATGACGATGGCCAGTTCACCCTCGTAGTGCACCTCGTTCGACGACGGTGGCAACACGATGGCCGCGCCCGGACCGACGATGGAGGTGTTCGGCTTGATGAAGATCACGGGATCCTTCGGCGCCTCACCGCCCATCTCGGCCGCGTGAGCGGCATAGTTCTTACCGATGGCGATGACCTTGCTGGCGAGGATGGGCGCGAGCAGTCGCACGTCGGCCAAGGGCCACGACCGACCCGTGAATGTCGGTGTGCCGAAGGGATGTTCGGCAATTTCCTTCGCCGTCCGGGCATCCCCCTCACCTTCGATACTCACGAATGCCACACCATCAGGACTTGCAATTCGACCGAGACGCATGTCGAAAGTCTATCGACCGCCATTCTCCGCACGTCGACGCCGTCCGATCCGCTGATCCTTCGCCGGTGTAATGTTCCGGAAAGGTTCCATATTTCAAGACTGAATGTTCATATAGTGAGATCGCGAGGACGGAATGAACGCCACGAAGCAGTTGTCCGGTATCGGCGAGACACGACGATGGTTCATGCTCGCGCTCGGAATGCTCGCGCAGACTGCCGGCGCCGTCTTCATCAACGGTGCGGCATTCCTCATTCCCGCTCTGCACGACGACCGGGGGCTCGGCCTGGCGACTGCGGGATTCGTCGTCGCGATGCCCACCGTCGGCATCATGTTCACCCTCATCGCGTGGGGCGTGCTCGTCGACCGCATCGGCGAACGTCTCGTCCTGGTCATCGGGCTCGGGCTCACGGCCGCGGCAAGTGTGGCAGCGGTGGTCACCACCTCGATTCCGGTGCTGGCCATCCTTCTACTGCTCGGTGGTATGGCGGCCGCCAGCGCGAACAGTGCGAGCGGACGCGTCGTGGTGGGATGGTTCCCGCCGCATCGGCGTGGGTTGGCGATGGGCATCAGGCAGATGTCGGTGCCGCTGGGCGTGGCCGTTGCGGCCCTGACCATCCCACCCATCGCCCGGGACCACGGCGTCGGAGCGGCATTGCTCGTGCCCGCTGCCGTGTGCGCAACAGCCGCACTCCTGTGCCTCGCAGTGGTCGACCCCCCGCGTCCCAATCGCGCCGATGCGGCGGAGCAGGGTTTGCTCGACAATCCGTACCGAGGCAGCAGCCAGCTGTGGCGCATCCATGCAACGTCGATCCTGTTGGTGGTGCCGCAGTACGTGGTCTGGACATTTGCACTCGTCTGGCTGATGACCGACCGGGGATGGACGGCAGCCGCGGCGGGCGTCCTCGTCACGGTGACGCAGATTCTCGGCGCACTCGGCCGGATGAGCGTCGGCGCGCTGTCCGATCGGGTCGGCAGCCGCATGCGGCCCCTCCGGTGGGTCGCGGTGACTGCCGCCGTCAGCATGCTCGGACTCGGAGTGGCCGACTGGTTCGACTCCCCCGTCGCGATCGTCCTGCTCGTCGTCGCGTCCATCGCCACCGTTGCCCCCAACGGCCTGGCATTCACCGCGGTCGCGGAGATATCGGGACCGTATTGGAGCGGACGCGCCCTCGGGGTGCAGAACACGAGTCAATACGTGTTCGCGTCGGCCGTGCCGCCGGTGTTCGGGGCACTTGCGGCGGTCAGCTTTCCCATCGCATTCCTGGTGTCGGCAATCTTCCCCGCACTCTCCGTGCCGATCGTCCCCGACGATCCACGTCCACAGACTCCCGACGAGAATTCCGACAGCACCGGCTGATACAGCACGGCGGGGAGGTCCGAGAAACGCGAAATGCCACGGTGGGCACTCGGCCTACCGTGGCATTTCGCGATGGTTCGCTACAGGCGAGCGGCGATTCGTGCGCCGATCTCCTTCGTCGTTCCCGTCGTGGTTCCCCGCTCGGCGAGATCGGCCGCAACAGCGGCCTCGACACGTGCAGCATTGGCAGCATCGCCGAGGTGATCGAGTAGCAGCGACACCGACAGGATGGCAGCGGTCGGATCGGCCTTCTGCTGTCCCGCGATGTCGGGCGCACTACCGTGAACCGGCTCGAACATGCTCGGGTTGGTACCGGTCGCATCGATGTTTCCGCTTGCGGCCAAACCGATTCCACCGGTCACTGCGGCCGAGAGGTCGGTCACGATGTCGCCGAACAGATTGTCGGTCACGATCACATCGAACCGACCGGGATCGGTGACGAGGTGAATCATCGCGGCATCGATGTGCTGATATGCGACCTCGACGTCCGGGTACTCCGTGGCGACCTCGTCGACGGTACGAGCCCACAGGCTGCCTGCGAAGGTCAGCACATTGGTCTTGTGCAGCAGCGTCAGATGCTTCTTCCGAGTGAGCGCTCGCTCGAAGCCGTTGCGCACCACCCGCTCCACGCCGTAGCGCGTGTTGACGCTGACCTCGGTGGCCACCTCGTGGGGTGTACCGACCCGAAGCGCCCCACCGTTTCCGGTGTAGGGCCCCTCGGTGCCCTCGCGCACGACAACGACGTCGATCTCCTTGTCGCCGGCCAGCGGGCCGACGACTCCGGGATACAGCTTGGCCGGACGCAGATTGATGTGGTGATCGAGCGCGAATCGAGCGCGCAGCAGCAGTCCGCGTTCGAGCACACCGCTGGGTACGGACGGGTCACCGATGGCTCCCAGCAGGATTGCGTCGTGCTCACGCAGTTCCGCCAGCACCGAATCCGGCAGCAGTTCCCCGGTGGCGTTGTAGCGACGCGCACCGAGGTCGTATTCGGTCTTCTCGGTACCGGGCGCGACCACGTCGAGCACGGCAAGCGCCTCGGCGACGACCTCGGGTCCGATTCCGTCCCCGGCGATGACGGCCAGCTTCATCTCACTCCTCGTGTGTTCGTTCGATTTCTGTCTGATCGGTTACGAGCAGGATCAGGACAGATCGACAAGCTCGATGGTGGAGGCACCCACCGCGGTCGCGATACTCGCACTGAGCTCGGCCGGAACGTCCTTGTCGACGCGCAGCAGAATCGTTGCGCCGTCGCCCTCGGAGTCCTGGCTGAGCGCAGCGGCCTGGATGTCGATGCCGGCATCGCCGAGCAGCGTGCCGATCCGGCCGAGGCTGCCGGGCTGGTCCGCGTAGTTGACGATGAGGTTCTTGCCCTCGGCCCGGAGGTCGAAGTTGCGACCGTTGATGTTGACGATCTTCTCGACCTGCGTCGTGCCGGTGAGAGTGCCCGCCACGTTGAGAACCGACCCGTCGCCGTACACGGCCCGGACATCGACGACGCTGCGGTGGTTCTCGCTTTCGGGAGCGGTCGTGACCTCTGCCGTGACACCGCGCTCGTCGGCGAGCGACGGCGCGTTGACGAAGGTGACCGAATCCTCGATCACGGCCGAGAACAGACCTCGCAACGCAGACAGCTTGAGGATCTGGACGTCCTCGCTGGCGAGCTCGCCGCGTACGTCGACCGAGAGCGACGTGGGGAGCTCGGTGGACAGAGCGCCCAGCAGTACGCCCTGCTTGCGGACGATCTCGAGCCACGGCGAGACCTCTTCGCCGACGGCTCCGCCCTTGACATTGACCGCGTCGGGCACGAATTCACCTGCGAGAGCGAGCAACACGGACCTGGCCACATCGGTGCCCGCGCGGTCCTGGGCCTCGGTGGTCGACGCGCCGAGGTGCGGGGTGACCACGACCTGGGGCAGCTCGAACAACGGGCTGTCGGTGCACGGCTCGGAGGCGTAGACGTCGATACCGGCGGCGAAGACATGACCGCTGGTGATGGCGTCGGCCAGCGCCTGCTCGTCGACCAGACCACCGCGGGCGGCGTTGACGACGATGACACCCGGCTTGGTCTTGGCGAGCGCTTCCTTACCGATGATGCCCTTGGTCTCGGGCGTCTTCGGCAGGTGAACCGAGAACATGTCGGCGCGCTCGAGCAGCTCGTCCAAGCTCACCAGCTCGATGCCGAGCTGCGCCGCACGGGCAGCGGAGACGTAGGGGTCGTAGGCGATGATGTGCGTCTCGAATGCGGCGAGTCGCTGCGCGAACAACTGACCGATGCGGCCGAGGCCCACGACACCGACTGTCTTGCCGAAGATCTCGACACCGTTGAACTTGCTGCGCTTCCACTCGTGCTGACGCAGGGTGGCGTCGGCAGCGGGAATCTGGCGCGCGGCCGCGAGGAGCAACGTGACTGCGTGCTCGGCAGCGGTGTGGATGTTGGAGGTCGGTGCGTTGACGACGAGGACGCCGCGCTCGGTGGCTGCGGGCACGTCGACGTTGTCCAGGCCGACACCGGCGCGGGCGACGATCTTGAGATTGGTCCCGGCAGCGAGCACCTCGGCGTCGACCGTGGTCGCGGAGCGCACGAGAATCGCGTCGGCCTCGGGGACCGCGGCGAGCAGCGCGGGACGATCCGGGCCGTCGACCCAACGGACCTCGACGCCGTCACCCAGTGCCTCGACGGTGGACTGCGCAAGTTTGTCGGCGATCAGAACGACAGGACGGCCTGGCTGGCTCACGTGAAGAACTCCCTAAGTCGGTTCGAGACTGTTGTCGGTGAAAATTCGGAGCTGGTGCAGCAGAAACAGTTTAGAGGCCGGAGACGTCGAACTGTGACGCCACCTGGTTCACGCACCGAAGGGCACCCCTACGGATGCAGGGGTGCCCTTCGATCAGCATGCGTGAGAACGTGATTCGATGAGAATCAGGCCGTTTCGGTGATCGGGCGATCGACCCAGCTCATCAGGTCGCGCAGCTTCTTGCCGGTGACCTCGATGGGGTGCTCGGCGTTTGCCTTGCGCAGGCCTTCGAGCTCGGTGTTGCCGTTCTCGACGTTGGCGACCAGGCGACGAGTGAACTCACCCGACTGGATGTCGGCCAGAATGGCCTTCATGCGCTCCTTGGTGCCGGCGTCGATGACGCGCGGTCCCGAGAGGTAACCGCCGAACTCCGCGGTGTCGGACACCGAGTAGTTCATGCGAGCGATGCCGCCCTCGTACATGAGGTCGACGATGAGCTTGAGCTCGTGCAGTACCTCGAAGTACGCCATTTCGGGGGCGTAGCCGGCCTCGACCATGACCTCGAAGCCCGTCTTGACGAGCTCCTCGGTGCCACCGCACAACACGGCCTGCTCACCGAAGAGGTCGGTCTCGGTCTCTTCCTTGAACGTGGTCTTGATGACGCCTGCGCGGGTTCCGCCGATGCCCTTGGCCCACGACAGTGCGAGCGCCTGGCCCTCACCCTTCGGGTCCTGGTCGATGGCGATGAGCGCGGGAACGCCCTTGCCGTCGACGAACTGACGACGCACGAGGTGGCCGGGGCCCTTGGGCGCGACCATGCCGACGGTGACGAACTCCGGAGCCTTGATCAGATCGAAGTGGATGTTGAGGCCGTGGCCGAAGAACAGCGCGTCGCCGTCCTTCAGGTTGGGCTCGATCTCCTCGGAGAAGATCTTGGCCTGCGCAGTATCGGGTGCGAGCACCATGATCACGTCGGCCCACTCCGACACCTCGGCGGGAGTGCCGACCTTCAGGCCCTGCTCCTCCGCCTTGGCGCGGGACTTCGAGCCTGCCGCCAGGCCGATGCGCACATCGACGCCGGAATCGCGCAGGCTCAGCGAGTGCGCGTGGCCCTGGCTTCCGTAGCCGATCACAGCTACCTTGCGGCCCTGGATGATCGACAGATCAGCATCGTCGTCGTAGAACATCTCGACTGCCACTGGTTGTTACCTTTCCTCTTGGGTTTTACGCATGTTCGTCACTTCGGCCGCTAGCGCGACGCAGTGATCGATTTCGGTCCACGTCCGACGGCAACGACTCCCGACTGAACTATTTCTCGAATTCCATAGGGGTCCAACATCTTCAGCAACGCATCGAGCTTCGAGCGGGTGCCCGTCGCTTCGACCGTGACTGCCTCGGGCGATACATCGATCACCTTGGCGCGGAACAGGTTCACCGTTTCGATGACCTCACTGCGGACGCTGGCGTCGGCTCGGACCTTGATCAGTACCAACTCGCGGGCCACCGAGGAATCGTCGTCCTGCTCGACGATCTTGATGACGTTGATGAGCTTGTTGAGCTGCTTGGTCACCTGCTCGAGCGGGAACTCGTCGACGGTCACGACGATGGTCATGCGTGAGATGTCGGGAATCTCGGTTCCGCCGACGGCGAGCGAGGAGATGTTGAATCCGCGACGCGAGAACAGTGCGGCGACGCGGGCCAGCACACCTGGCTTGTCCTCGACGAGAACGCTGAGGGTATGGCTCGTGCTCACAGGTCGGTGCCTTTCACGTCGTTGTTCATCGGGTGCGGCGCCTGCTCGCGTTCCATCGCGTCGTCGATTCCCGGCTCGCTCCCCACTGTCTCGTCCTCGTCGAACAACGGCCGAATTCCGCGGGCGGCCATGATCTCGTCGTTGCCTGTTCCGGCGGCCACCATCGGCCACACCTGGGCGTCGGCACCGACGATGAAGTCGATGACGACCGGACGATCGTTGATCGCGCGTGCCTGGGCGATCACGGCATCGACGTCCTCTTCGCGCTCGCACCGCAGACCGACGCAGCCCAGTGCCTCGGCGAGCTTGACGAAATCGGGGATACGGACGGCACCGTGCGTACCGAGGTTGGTGTTGGAGTACCGCTCCTCGTAGAACAGGGTCTGCCACTGCCGAACCATGCCGAGGTTGCCGTTGTTGATGAGCGCGACCTTGATCGGGATGCCCTCGACCGCGCAGGTAGCGAGCTCCTGGTTGGTCATCTGGAAACAACCGTCACCGTCGATGGCCCACACCTCGGCGTCGGGGAGGCCCATCTTGGCTCCCATGGCGGCCGGAACCGCGTAGCCCATCGTGCCGAGTCCGCCCGAGTTGAGCCACGTGCGCGGCTTCTCGTAGTTGATGAACTGCGCAGCCCACATCTGGTGCTGGCCGACGCCGGCACAGTAGATCGCGTCGGGGCCGGCGAACTTGCCGACCGAGGAGATCACGAACTCGGGAGACATGGAACCGTCGGACGGACGGTCGTAGCTCAACGGGTACGTCTTGCGGATGCCGTCGAGGTAGACCCACCACTGCTCGAGATCGAGAGTCGTTCCGGTCGCGCGATCGGCCCGCAGAGCCTCGATCAGCTCGGTGATGACCTCGCCGCAGTCGCCCACGATCGGCACGTCCGCATACCGGTTCTTACCGATCTCGGCCGGGTCGATGTCGGCATGGATCACCTTGGCATCCGGCGCGAAGGACGAGAGCTGACCGGTGACGCGGTCGTCGAACCGAGCACCGAGCGTGATCAGCAGATCGCTGCGCTGCAGAGCGGCCACCGCGGCGACCGTGCCGTGCATACCGGGCATGCCCAGGTTCAGCTGATGGGTGTCGGGGAACGCCCCGCGCGCCATCAGCGTGGTGACGACCGGAATGCCGGTGAGTTCGGCGAGCTCGAGAAGTTCTGCCGAGGCGTTGGCCTTGATGACGCCACCACCGACGTACAGCACCGGCTGCTTGGCATCGGCGATGTAGCGCGCTGCCTCACGAACCTGCTTGCCGTGCGGCTTGGTGACCGGGCGGTACCCGGGCAGACGCATTTCCGGTGGCCACGAGAACGTGGTCTGTGCCTGCAGCACGTCCTTCGGGATGTCGACGAGCACGGCACCGGGTCGACCCGAGGCCGCGATGTAGAACGCCTCGGCCATGATGCGCGGGATGTCCGCGCCGTCGGTGATCAGGAAGTTGTGCTTGGTGATGGGCATCGTGATGCCCGAGATATCGGCTTCCTGGAAGCCGTCGGTACCGATGAGGCTGCGCGCGACCTGACCGGTGATCGCCACAATGGGCACCGAGTCCATCTGCGCATCGGCCAATGGGGTGACGAGGTTGGTCGCACCCGGGCCGGACGTCGCCATACAGACGCCGACCTTGCCGGTCGCCTGGGCGTAGCCGGTGGCTGCGTGGCCTGCACCCTGCTCGTGACGCACCAACACGTGGCGCACCTTGACGGAGTCGAAGAGCGGGTCGTAGACCGGGAGAACCGCGCCACCGGGAATGCCGAATACGGTGTCGACGTCGAGTTCTTCGAGGGCTCGAACGACCGACTGTGCGCCGGTGACCTTCTCGGGCGCGACGTGACGTCGCGATCCGTTGGTCGCCGCTTCTGCGGACGGGCTGCTGGTCGACGGGCTTGCGGCCGGCCCCGACTTACGAGTCGTGGGCCCCGGGCGTGCGGTTGGTGCGCTCACTGATTGCTTCCTCAGGAATGTGAAATTGCTGGGCGATCTCTGGGCAAGAAAAAACCCCCGTCAGCGAGTGCTGTACGAGGGTGGCGCGTCGATGCGAGTTTGAACAACCGGCTCAGGCGTTGACGCGCCGGCCGATTACGAGTATCCAATTCCGCTTCACGCGCTCGACGGTAGGCGCGCGCACAGGGAAGAGTCAAACTCGTCACGACGCAATCCCATTATGTGAGATCGCGTAGATGCAATGCGAAGATGAATGGGTGTCGTCTCCGCAGCAGTCCGAACCACCTCGGCCATCATCCCACACCGTCTCCGGGTCACCGAACGGTGCCGAGGGTCGGCAACCGTCGACCACGCAGGTCATTCGCATGCCGCGCCTTGCACTGCTCGGCGTGGCGCTACTGCTGTTCGGCACAGCGCTGCCTGCGTTCAGCTGGCCCGCGGCTCTGGGCTGGCTGCTGATCCTGCCGGTCGTCGCATGCATCTGGGTGCTTCGCGTACGCACCGTCGTCACCCCCGATGCGATCACGGCCCGACGGTTCGTCGGCTCCGATGTCATCGAGTGGGAATCGGTGACAGGGCTGCACTTTCCGGATCGCCGCTGGGCACGGGTGGTCCTGACCGACAAGACAGAGAAGTCGCTACCACTGGTGCGATTCGATCGGCTCCCTCAACTCGCCGTGGCCAGCGGCGGACGCATCACCGATCCGTACGCCGCTGCCGCTGCCGCAGACGACAAGGCCCGAGCGGAAGCCGACGACGCCGAGGGCGAGCAGGCACCGACCGACCGGTAGCCGACGGCGAGTAGCCTCGTCCGTGCGAGAAACCGCTGCAACGAACGAGGACTACGCACATGCCGCCGCTACGCTCACGGGTCACCACTGTCGGACGCAACGCCGCGGGCGCACGCTCGCTGTGGCGCGCGACCGGAATGACCGATTCGGATTTCGGAAAACCCATCGTCGCCATCGCGAACTCGTACACCCAGTTCGTACCCGGCCATGTGCATCTGAAGAACGTGGGCGAGATCGTCGCGGACGCGGTCAGAGCGGCAGGCGGAGTTCCCCGCGAATTCCACACGATCGCCGTCGACGACGGGATCGCCATGGGCCACGGCGGCATGCTGTACTCGCTACCCAGTCGCGAGATCATCGCCGACTCGGTCGAATACATGGCCAACGCCCATACGGCGGACGCGCTCGTGTGCATCTCCAACTGCGACAAGATCACTCCCGGCATGCTCAATGCCGCGATGCGCCTGAACATCCCGGCGGTCTTCGTCTCCGGCGGACCGATGGAAGCGGGCAAGGCCGTCGTCGTCGGTGGCGTCGCGCAGGCACCGACCGACCTGATCACCGCGATCTCGGCCAGCGCCAACGACGCGGTGTCCGAGGAAGGCCTCGACGAGGTCGAGCGCAGCGCGTGTCCCACGTGCGGATCCTGCTCGGGCATGTTCACGGCGAACTCGATGAACTGTCTCACCGAGGCGCTCGGACTGGCCCTGCCCGGAAACGGTTCGACCCTGGCTACGCACGAGGCCCGCCGCGCCCTGTTCACCCGGGCCGGCACCACCATCGTCGAGGCGGCGCTGAAGTACTACCGCGACGAGGACGAATCCGTCCTTCCCCGCAACATTGCCACGCCGGCCGCGTTCCGCAATGCCATGGCTCTCGATGTGGCGATGGGCGGCTCCACCAACACTGTGCTGCACACCCTCGCTGCCGCCCAGGAAGGTGAGGTCGACTTCGATCTCGACACCATCGACGCCATCAGCCGCAAGGTCCCGTGCCTGTCGAAGGTCTCCCCCAATTCCGATTACCACATGGAAGACGTGCACCGCGCCGGTGGAATTCCGGCTCTTCTCGGAGAACTGAGGCGCGCGAACCTGCTCGAAACCGATGTCTCTACAGTGCACACGAAGAGCTTCGACGAATGGCTGGACACCTGGGACATCCGATCCGGCAAGGCGTCCGACGAAGCGATCGAGCTGTTCCACGCCGCCCCGGGCGGTGTCCGCACCGTCGAGCCGTTCTCCACGAGCAACCGCTGGTCCTCCCTCGACACGGACGCCGCAGGCGGCTGCATCCGTGATCTCGAACATGCCTACACGGTCGAGGGTGGCCTGGTGGTTCTCCGGGGCAACATCGCGGTCGACGGCGCAATACTCAAGACCGCAGGCATCGACGAGGACCTGTTCGCATTCCAGGGCCCGGCCCTGGTCGTCGAATCGCAGGAAGAGGCCGTCTCGGCCATCCTGCAGAAGAAGATCCAGCCCGGTGACGTGCTGGTCGTTCGTTACGAGGGACCCAAGGGCGGCCCCGGCATGCAGGAGATGCTGCATCCGACGGCCTTCCTCAAGGGTGCCGGTCTCGGCAAGGTCTGCGCGCTGATCACCGACGGCCGCTTCTCCGGCGGAACCTCGGGACTGTCCATCGGACACATCTCCCCCGAGGCCGCTGCCGGCGGTGTGATCGGGCTCGTCGAGAACGGCGACCAGGTCCGCATCGATGTCGCCACCCGCACCCTCGAGATCCTGGTCGACGACGAGACCCTCGACATGCGGCGGGCGAAAATGACTGCGTCCGAGCGTCCCTGGCAGCCGGTGGATCGTCAGCGCACGGTCACCACGGCTCTGCGTGCCTATGCAGCACTGGCGACGTCGGCGGACAAGGGTGCGGTTCGCTACGTCCCGTGACCGGGTGAGTGCAGCCTGCGGAACGAATCGAACGAGCCGGGTGAGTGAGTCGACGCAGATGACCGGAGCTTCGTAGCGGGCTACGACGCTCCGGTCATCCGAGTTGTGTCTGTGTTCGGGATCAGCGAACGACGGGGTTGGCTCCGTTGAGGAAGATCCAGATGCAGACGCCGGCTGCGATGCCGACGGCGAGCGCGAGGAACGATCCGATGCGTGGTCGGGTGGCCCATCCTCGACGGCCGTCGAACGAAATTCGTCCCGGCCCGGTGAGAATGATTGCGGCCGCAGCGAAGCCGAGCACTGTTTCGTATTCGACTCCACCGGTGCCGGAGAACTGCAGTCCGGGCTCGACTACCTGCTTGAAGCACCAGGCGTTGATGATGGTTGCCAGTACGGCCGCGCCTGCCAGTGGTGTTGCCAGACCCAGGATCAGCAGCGCTCCACCGAGCGTTTCGCCTGCCGCGGCCGCAATCGAGAGAATTTCCGAATACCGGAATCCTGAGCTCTCGAGCAGGTTCTGAAATCCGTCGAGGCCGGGGCCGTTCCACAGTCCGACAAGCTTCTGCAGGCCGTGAAAGAGAAACACCGCGCCGACCGCCACGCGGAGGACGAACAGGCCCAGATCGGTGCTGCCGCGTCGTGCGGGAACCTCGACGGTTTCGGTGCGAACCTCGGGCTCGGGGGCGACGGCTGCCGCGGTTGCGCCACCTCCGGCTGTACCGAGGTACTCGGTGGAGCGATCGGAGTACGCACTCGACGACGTGCTGTCGGAGGTCGAGGGGCGATCGGTCGGCGTATCGGCGAAGGCCGACGGTCGATAGGTCTGCATCTTCTCCGTGGGCTGCGCATCGGCCGAACGCGCGTCGGAAGACGACGCGTACGGAAAGTCGAGCTCGTCGTCGGTGCGGGGCAATCGATCCGAACGCTGGGCACCGAACGCAGTGGTCGATGCGCCGGAGGTGTCGGCTCGGTCCGAGGCGGATGTACCGGACGCAGAGCGCGAGGGTGGGATCTGCTCGGTGGGATTGTCGTACGGGCTCTCGGCCGGTTCGTACGACGTATCCGGCCGGTTGGGGTCGCGCGGTGTATCGGTCACCTCTTTACAGTAGAGCCGATGTGCGCTCCCCACCGACGTCGACGCTCACGGCCGCGTGGCGAGTCTCCCCCGACGTTCCGTAACGTTCGAAGAATGAAGCCGGTCGGAGCGTCGCCACGAACTGCAACCGCTGCCGTCGTCGCCCTGTCGATGACCGCTGCCATGCTCGCCGGGTGCGCCCGATTCGACGACTCGAACTCGTCACCGTTCACTCCCGCACCGGAGATCGGTGCCGCCGAGCTCCAGCCCACCACCCCCAGCGAGGCTCCGCCCACGTCCGATCAGAACGCGCCGCCGCCGTCGGGTCCGTGCGTCGATCCCGATCCGGCAGTGATCGCGACCTGTCTCGACACCACGGGCGGCCTCGTAGCGCTGCCGGACGGACAGAGCACACTGGTTGCCGAGCGCCGAACCGGTCGCATCATGGAGGTCGCGGCCGACCGGATCCCGGTCGAGTTCGCCCGCATCGACGTCGACGGCACCGGCGACGGAGGCCTTCTCGATATCGCGTTGTCTCCGACGTACGCCGAGGATCGGTTGCTCTACGCCCTCGTCACCACGGACTCCGACACCAGGGTGGTTCGGCTCGCTCCGGGCGACGTACCCAAGGATATCCTGACCGGAATTCCGCGCGGCGCGACGGGCAACCGTGGATCGATCGATTTCTACACTCCGAACGAACTGCTTGTGCTCACCGGCGACAACGGCGACCCGGTAGCAGCTGCTGACCCGAACTCGTTGTCGGGGAAGCTTTTACGGGTCACGTCGTTGTCGCCGACGGCCAATCCCCCACGTCCGCAGATCGCACTGAGCGGCATCGGGACGGCAGGCGACGTCTGCACCGACGGGACCGGGAACATCTACGTCACCGACCGCACCGCCATCGAGGACCGCCTGCAGCGGATCGACAAGCTGGGTGCCGTGTTCTCGCCGGTATGGACGTGGCCGGACCGACCAGGCGTCGCCGGATGCGCAGCGGGCGACGGCGGTGTGGCAGTAGCGCTCACGACAGCGAAAGCTGTTGCAGCGCTGACAACCGATGCGAACACCGGAGCCGTGTCGGCCGAACCGACGCTGCTGATCCAAGACCGGTACGGGCAGTTGAACGGGGCTACGAGTTCGGCCGACGGTCAGATTCTGGTGGGGACGGTGAACAAGAGCGGTGCGGAGCCCGGACCCACCGATGACCGCGTCGTCAAAGTGCCCTTCCCCGGCGGCGGCGGAGGCGGATTCGACTGATCGAGAAACGACTACGGCCGAGCGTGTATCACGCTCGGCCGTAGTCGATCCGGTCGATCAGGACTGGCCGCAGGCCTCGAGGACCAACTCCTTGACGCGGGCTGCGTCGGCTTGACCACGCGTCGCCTTCATCACCGCACCCACAATGGCACCGGCAGCCTGAACCTTGCCGCTACGGATCTTGTCCACCACACCGGGATTGGCAGCAAGTGCCTCGTCGACGGCGGCTTGCAACTTGGTGTCGTCCTTCTCCAACACGAGATTTCGCGCAGACATCACCTGCGCCGGCTCGCCCTCACCTGCCAGCACCCCGTCCACCACCTGACGGGCACCGTTGTTGTTCAACTTTCCGTCGGAAACCAACGCGGCCACTTCCGCCACCTGGGCCGGGATGATCGACAGATCGGCCAACTCGACTCCGGCGATGTTGGCCTGCTGAGACAGGTACGACACCCACCAGGACCGTGCAGCCTGCGGCGATGCACCCGCCTCCACCGTGGCCGCGACGAGTTCGAGCGCGCCGGAATTCACCAGGTCACGCATCTCCTCGTCGGAGACACCCCAGTCCTTCTGGATACGGCCGCGGCGCAACCACGGTAGCTCGGGAAGCGTCGCACGAAGCTCTTCGACCCAGGCCGCGTCGGGAGCGACGGGCGCGAGATCGGGCTCGGGGAAGTACCGGTAATCCTCCGCGGTTTCCTTCTTGCGGCCGGGGGTGGTGGTGCCGTCCGCTTCCTGAAAGTGCCGCGTCTCCTGCGTCACCTCGCCACCGGATTCGAGAACTGCTGCCTGACGGCGCATCTCGTACCGAACGGCGACCTCGACGCTCTTGAGCGAGTTGACGTTCTTCGTCTCGGTGCGCGTGCCGAATTCCGTCGCCGACTTCTCCATCAGGGAAACGTTGGCGTCGCAGCGCAACGAACCTTGGTCCATCCGGACATCGGAGACGTTCAGCGACTTCAACAGATCGCGAAGCGCAGTGACGTATGCCCGCGCGACCTCGGGCGCCCGCGCACCGGTACCGGTGATCGTCTTCGTCACGATCTCCACCAACGGCACACCGGCACGGTTGTAATCGAGCAAAGAGTGCGACGCCCCCTCGATTCGGCCGGTGGCTCCGCCGACGTGCGTCGACTTGCCGGTGTCCTCCTCCATGTGCGCGCGCTCGATCTCGACACGGAACGTGCTGCCGTCGTCGAGCAGCACATCGAGATAGCCCTCGGTGGCAATGGGTTCGTCGTACTGCGAAATCTGGTAGTTCTTGGGCTGATCGGGGTAGAAGTAGTTCTTGCGGGCGAACCGACCCCACGGAGTGATCGAGCAGTTCAGCGCCAGCCCGATTCGAATAGCCGACTCCACTGCAGCAGAGTTCACCACCGGCAGTGCACCGGGAAGGCTCAGGCACACCGGGCACACCTGAGTGTTCGGCTCCGCCCCGAACTCCGTGGGGCAGCCGCAGAACATCTTGGTCGCCGTACCCAACTCCACGTGGACTTCCATGCCCAATACGGGATCGAACTTGGCGAGCACATCGTCGTAATCGATCAAATCGACGGTTGCAGCAGTCATGCACGCAAGTTTATGTCCTAGCCACTGTCAGCCGTTCCCGCAGGCTCCACTCTCGCTAGAACGCGCGAGTAACAACGCGTCCTCGCTACCGTGCACGAGTGACTCCACCAGAGAGACAGACACTGGCCATGACCGTGCTGATGACACCCGACATGGCCAACTTTTCCGGCAATGTACACGGCGGCACGATTCTGAAGTTCCTGGACCAGGTGGCGTACGCCTGCGCAAGTCGCTATGCCGGGGCGTACGTGGTCACGCTGTCGGTGGATCGAGTGGTCTTTCGCGAGCCGATCCACGTCGGTGAACTCGTCACCTTCTCTGCGTCGGTCAACTACACCGGCCGCACCTCGATGGAGGTCGGGATTCGAGTGGAGACAGAGAACATTCAATGCGGTGAACTTCGACACACCAACAGTTGCTACTTCACCATGGTCGCGATCGGTGACGACGGAAAGCCCACGACTCTGCCCCAGTTGACGGTGACCACCGATGTCGGTGCTCGGCGCTTCGAGGCCGCTCGGCGACGACGCGAATTGCGCCGAGAGACCGAAGACCGCGAGGCCGAGATCCAAGAAGCCGCGAGTCGAATCTGACCTCGCACCCGCGCCGGGTTCAGCCGAAGAACGCGGCGGCGTCGTCGTATCGGGTCTGCGGAACCCGCTTGAGCTGCTTGGTCGCTTCGGCCAGGGACACCAGGCCGATTTCGGTGCCGCGCAACGACACCATCTTGCCGAAGTCCCCGGAATGGGCAGCATCGGTCGCGTTGACGCCGAATCGCGTCGCGAGCACGCGGTCGTACGGGGTGGGCGTTCCGCCGCGCTGGACGTGCCCGAGCACCGTGGTACGCACTTCCTTGTTGATGCGACGTTCGATCTCGACACCGAGCTGGTGCGCGACTCCGGTGAATCGAACGTGACCGAACTCGTCGATGCCACCGTCCAGAAGTTTCATCGAACCTTCCATCGGCTTTGCACCCTCGGCAACGACGCAGATGAAGTGCGAATCTCCACGCTGAAAACGCTTGCGCACCAGGGTGCACACCTCCTCGACGTCGAACGGCTGCTCCGGGATGAGCGTCATGTGCGAACCCGACGCCAATCCGGCGTGCAGCGCAATCCACCCCGCGTGCCGGCCCATCACCTCGACGAGCATCACACGCTGATGAGATTCTGCAGTGCTGTGCAAACGGTCGATTGCGTCGGTGGCGATCGTCAGTGCGGTGTCGAAGCCGAATGTGACGTCGGTGCAATCGATGTCGTTGTCGATCGTCTTGGGCACCCCGACCACCGGTACCCCCTCTTCCGACAACCATGCCGCCGCAGTGAGGGTTCCTTCGCCACCGATCGGGATCAACACGTCGATGCCGTTGTCCTCGAGAGTCTGCTTGACCCGATCCAGCCCGGCGCGCAACACATCCGGATTGGTGCGCGCGGTGCCGAGCATCGTGCCGCCCTTGGTGAGCAAACGGTCGTTGCGGTCGTCGTTGCGCAGTTGCACCCGACGATCCTCGAGAAGCCCACGCCAGCCGTCCTGGAAACCGACGACCGTGGAGCCGTACCGCGCGTCGGCGGTACGTACGACTGCACGAATCACCGCATTGAGCCCTGGGCAGTCGCCGCCTCCGGTCAGAACTCCGATGCGCATCGATTTTCGCCTCTCTGCTCGAGGTCCGCGAAGTGGACCCAACGACGGTCGTCAGCCTAATCGGACGTGGGGTACAGCGCGCGGCGGTACCTCCCGTAGCTCACTTCGGCGTGACGACGCCCGTCTCGTAGGCCAGCACGACGGCCTGGGCGCGATCGCGTAGTCCGAGCTTGGCGAGGACCTTGCCGACATGAGTTTTCACGGTCTGTTCGGCAAGGAAAAGAGTGCCGGCAATCTCGGAATTGGACATGCCGGTGGCGATGAGCTCGAGCACCTCGCGTTCGCGCGGAGTCAGATCGCTCAGCCGCGGCGACGGGTGGCGGCGCGCTCCGCGTCGGGAGGTGACGTCGGCGATGAGCCGTCTGGTCACCGACGGTGCCAGCAGAGCCTCACCCGCGGCGACGACGCGCACACCTCTGATCAACTCCTCGGCCGGCGCATCCTTGAGCATGAAGCCACTCGCACCGAGAGCAAGCGCCTCGTAGACGTAGTCGTCGATGTCGAACGTGGTCAGCATCAAGATGCGCACCGGAGACGGCAGGGATGCAGACAGGATCGCGCGCGCCGCATCGAGACCGTTCATCTCCGGCATCCGAACATCCATCAGCACCACGTCGGGCAACAACCGGGCGACCTCGCTGACCGCCGTCCTGCCGTTGTCGGCGTCTCCGATGACCGAGATATCCGGCTGGGCTCCGAGCAATGCGCCGAATCCCTGCCGCACCATCGCTTGGTCGTCGGCGATGAACACCGTGGTAGCCACGCTCGTCAGCCTAGGCGAGGTCGTCCGCGACCGTCGATTCCGTCGAGGTCGGCATGCCGTTCGGCACGTGCACCGCCACCTCGAATCCGCCGTCCGGCAGAACGGCGGCATGCAACCAACCGTGCGCCGCCCGCGCGCGGTCACGCATACCCGCTATACCGTGCCCGCCGGTATCCGATCCAGCGGCATGGGTGACACCGATCTTCGGCGACGGCGCATTGACGACGGTCATCACGACGGTGCTCGGCCCGACCGTGATGTCGACCGTCACGGCGGCTTCAGGAGCGTGGCGCGCCGCATTCGACAGCGACTCCTGGAGAATTCGGTAGAGCGCCAAACCCGTTGTTTCGGAGACCGACGCGACCGGTCCGGTGATGTTCCATCGGACATCCATTCCCGCTTTGCTACTCGCCCGAAGGGTGCGTTCGAGGTCGAGTGCATTCGGTGCCGGCGCATCCTGCCACTGCTGACCGTCGCTGCGGAGCACTCCCAGCATTCCCCTGATCTCGTTGAGTGCTTCGCGTGCCGTGGCTCCGATCGACTCGAATTCCTCTGCGGCAGCGAGAGATACGTCGTCGAGTCGATACGGCGCGCTCTGCGCCTGTACCACCACCATCGACATGTGGTGCGCCACGACGTCGTGCAGATCGCGAGCTATCTTCGCCTTCTCCTCGAGCACCGTTCGCCGGGTGCGCTCGAGTTCACTGACCTCCTCCTGCTGCGCGAGTTGCCTACGAGAGAGAACGAGCCAGCGAATCAACAGCCCGAACACCACGACCGCCGTGAGACCGACCGACCAGCCGACTCCGTCCGAGCCCGGCATGAAGGCGAAGAACACCAACATGCTGGCCAGCCAGGACAGCAGCAGAATCGACGGCGGCGATCGCAGGGCAACTGTGAACAGCAACGCCAACAGGACGAGGATGTGCACGACCTGCCATGGATAGTCGTATCCCGGAACGCGGTCGAACACGACCGGCACCACCAGCGCAGACAACGCCGAGACGGCCCAACCGAGCGCGGGGTTGACACGGATCAGCGCAAAGGGAAACGCTGCGAGTGCGCCGACGAGCGGCAGCAGTGGAACCGAAACATGATGGGTGAGTGGCAATGTCGGCCATGCGATGGAGTAGAGCACCGCAGTGACGGCCACGATCGACACGTCGACCGAACGGACACCGAGGATTCGGGTCGGCAGCCGACGCCTGGCCGCGACGGGCTCGAAATCTCCTGATCGTTTCTTGCGCACGGACCGAGCCTAGGGAGTACCGGCCGAGCAGGTCGTCATACCTGAGTATCAGTTCGATGCAGACTTCGGGTACCGGGTCGACTGCCGAAGGACCCCTGCAGGCACCGCCGAACGAGACCTCGGTGCGATGCCGAGTGAGAATGTCGCTCCTTAGCGTCGAAACCCATGAGCAGGAACATCTCTCGCGCCCTGATATGCATCGCTGCAGCGACCGTGGCGGTGACCGCAACCACCGGGGCCGCATCGAGACCCCCGACCACCGACACGACTTCGCCGGTTGCACTGGCGGTGCACGCACTCGTCACGGAGTCCGCAGAGGTAGCAACCCTGACCATCCCGGACGACTTTTCGACCGTGATGGGATACCGCCCGCGGGTGCAGGACGCCATGGCCGAGAATCCCACGGGCGGTTGTTCGTCACCCGTACCGCTGCCGTCGGAATTCGATTCCGCCTGCAAGGCCCACGATCTGGGCTACGACCTCATTCGGTATGCCGCCGCGACAGGTAAGGCCGTGGATCCGGGGTGGCGCAGATCGATCGATGCGCAACTCGAATCCCGCATGCACGCCGCATGCGTCGACAGAACCTCCGATGGCCCTCGTCGGATGTGCGACGCCGCGGCCTCGGTGGCCGCGACGGCCGTCGATATCAATTCGTGGCGACAATCCTTCGGCGCGCCGGTGGCCGAACCCGCGCTCCCGATCGCGTCGGTCGGTGTGCTCGTCGCCCTGATGGCACTGTCGTCCACGCTGATCGTCCGGTATCGACGCAGGCCGGTAACGGTCCCCGAATCGGGTGAACGCGCATGATGGCGTCGATCACCGGAGTCCCCGCTCCGGCCGGTACGGCGCGGCCTGCCGCTCGGCAAACCGTAACGAAGTCCCCGCCGTCGTCGGGCCTGAGACTTCCTCGAGTAGGCACCTCCGTCGCACTCACCGTTGCGGTGCTGGCGTCCTCGGCTCCTGCACTGCTCCCCAGGCCGGCCGTCACCCAGGCATTATCGACGGGCGTATCGATGGCGATCGCACTCGCCGTTGCGTGGTCCGCCCGATGGGCACTCCGAACACACCGGCATTCTCGATTTCGCGCGCAGGCATGGGCAGCGGGCGTCGGGACCATGATCGCACTCGGCGCTGTGTACTCGAATGTGATGTGGCAGAACACGTTACGTCTGGCCATGGGTTCACCCACGGTGGACTGGCGCTATGCCATCGACGTCGTCGGCGGAGCGAGCTGCGTTGCCCTCGCCCTGTGGGGAATCGGTCTCGGCGCACTGAAATTGTGCAATGCGCTCGGCGTGGCCCGGTCGATCGGTCTGATCGTGATCGTCGGCGTTCTCTCGTATGCCGTGGCCGTACCTGCGCTCTGGTCGGCCATGTCCAGTTCTTTCGCGGCCTCGAACTCCGCGCTGGACGAGACGGTGACCGCTCCGGTCGCACAAACCAGATCGGGAAGTCCGAACTCCCTGGTGCCGTGGCGCACGCTGGGCAGGGAAGGCCGAAAGTTCGTGTCCGGCGGCCTCGACCCCCGCGCCGCGCGCATCTACGTGGGTCTCGACTCGGCACCGACACTCGAACAGCGGGTGAACATGGCCGTAGCGGACATGGAGCGCGCCGAAGCCTTCGCGCGTGACGTCGTGGTCGTTGCAATACCGACCGGATCGGGCTGGGTCGACGAGAATGCCGTGACAGGTGCCGAACACGCATTCGGCGGGAGCGTGGCGACCGTGGCGGTGCAGTACTCGAACAAGCCCAGCTGGGCGACGTTCCTGTTCGCCGAGGACGACGCCCGCCGCTCCGCGGATGCGGTGGTCGATGCAATTGCGGCACGAGCGGCAACCGAAGCGACACCACCGAAGATAGTGGTGTACGGCCAGAGTTTGGGTTCGGTGGCGGGAAGCGACGCATACCTCACCCACCGGAACACGAATCCGTTGATCTGCGGTGCCGTGTGGGCAGGCCCACCAGCCGGAGCCGTGAACACCGAGGGTGCAACGGTATTGGCAAATTCCTCGGATCCCGTCGTCCGGTGGTCCGCACAATTGCTGTGGTCGGCTCCGAGTCCGGTGACCACCCGGCACGATGCGCCCACGCCGATGTGGCTGCCCCTCGTGAGTTTCGTCCAGACGTCGATCGATCTTGCAGCAGCGCTCGATGTCGACGCAGGTCACGGCCATCGGTACGGCACCGACCAAGGTACGAGTATGCCGCGGTGTCGGTGACGACAGGTCCGAGCGTCAGTCGAGCAGCCCCAATCGTCCACCTAGCCAATCCATTTCCTGCTCGAGCGCCGGAGCCCACACCTGCATCGAATGGCCACCGGGCAATTCGCTGTAGTGTGCGTCCACACCGGATGCCACTGCAGCCTCGAATGCACGCTCGGTCTGTGGCCGGAATTCCTCGTCGTCGGATCCGACGACGAAGGCACCGGCCGAGTCAGGAAAGCTGCTGCGCGAGAGAATGTTCAGCGGTGTGGTTTGCTCGAATCGAGCCTCGTTCGCCGGGGTGTCCGAACCGTAGGCCGCGGCAACCGATTCGCTCTTCGTCCCGCGGCGTTGCTCGTCCTCACCGGAGATATCGAGAAAGGTCGGGTACACCGACGGTGCGGTCACGGCCAGCTGAAGGGCGCACGTTCCGCCGTAGGAGTACCCGCCGACCGCCCACGAGCGCGGATCCGAGGACACCCGGAAGGTCGACCGAATCCACTGCGGCACATCGACGGACAAGTACGTCGCAGCGTTTCCGAGTTCGGAATCCATACACATGGGGTTGGCCTCGGTATCGCCGAGGCCGTCGGCAACGACGACGATCGGGGCCGCTCCGCCGTGGCGTGCCGCGAAGGCGTCCATCGTCTGGGCCAGGTGGCCGCCTTCGATCCAGTCGACGACGTGGCCGGGTTGCCCGGTGAGCAGCACGAGCACGGGAAGATCATCGGCACCGGCGTCGTACGACGCCGGCACATAGACCGTCGCAGGCCGCGCGGTGAAGTGCGACACCGTGCCGGGCACCTCGAGATCGACGAGCCTGCCGTGCCCCTCGACCGGGGCGACCGGCGCATGCCCCAACGCAAGCGCCACCGTCGGATACCGAGTCACGGTCAGGTTGGTCAGAACGGCCGCTGCAACCAGCAGCGATGCGAGCAGACCCAGGGCACTGACCGAACCGAACACGACTCCCAGGGGACGACCACGCCGAGCCCGCACGACGACGGCACCGACCAGGACCACCGACAGCAGTGCCGCCGCCGTCAACGCAACGGTCGGCACCGCACCGAACAGCAACGGCCGATGAGCCAAGTCTGCAGCCCACCGATGCAACACCTCGTACTACCTCAGATCGCCGCGAGCGGCTTCGTACGCGGCACCGACGCGGTAGAGCCGCTCGTCGGCGAACGCCGGAGCCATGATCTGCAACCCCACAGGCAGACCGTCCTCGGACGCAAGTCCCGACGGCACCGACATGGCGCAATGCCCCGCAAGGTTCGTCGGCAGAGTGCACAGGTCGTTCAGATACATCGCCATCGGATCATCCACCTTGTCCCCCAACGGGAATGCCGTGGTCGGGGTCGTCGGCGACACCAGCACGTCGACTTTCTCGTATGCGGCATCGAAGTCCCGCGCAATCAATGTGCGGACCTTCAGAGCCGAACCGTAGTAGGCGTCGTAATAGCCGGCCGAGAGGGCGTACGTCCCGATCATGATGCGACGCTTGACTTCCGGCCCGAACCCCTGCGCACGCGTCATTGCCATGACCTGCTCGGCGCTGTGCTTGCCGTCGTCACCGGCCCGCAGTCCATACCGCATTCCGTCGAACCGAGCCAGGTTGGACGACACCTCGGACGGCAAGATCAGGTAGTACGCGGCCAGAGCATGCACGAAGTTGGGGCACGACACCTCGACGACCTCTGCACCGAGCCCGGTGAGGGCGGCCACCGCTGCGTCGAAGGACGAGATCACACCGGGTTGATAGCTGTCCGAGTGGAGTTCCTTGACAACGCCGACTCGAACGCCCGACAGATCACCGCGAGCGCCCTCCCGTGCCGCCGCCACCACCGGTCGAACCGCCGTGTCGACCGACGTGGAGTCCCGCGGGTCGTATCCGGCGATGACCTCGTGCAGCAGGGCCGTATCGAGCACGGTCCGACCACACGGACCGCCCTGGTCGAGCGAGGACGCGCACGCGATCAGTCCGTAGCGCGAGACGCTGCCGTAGGTCGGCTTGGTGCCCACGGTGCCGGTCAGTGCCGCCGGCTGACGGATCGATCCGCCGGTGTCGGTGCCGATGGCCAGCGGTGCCTGGTACGAGGCGAGGGCCGCTGCGCTGCCGCCGCCCGAGCCGCCGGGGATTCGGGTGGTGTCCCAGGGGTTCTTGGTCGGTCCGTAGGCCGAGTTCTCGGTGGACGAACCCATCGCGAACTCGTCCATGTTGGTCTTGCCCAGCACCGGAATTCCCGCGGCTCGCAACTTCGAGGTCAGAGTCGCGTCGTACGGCGACATCCAGCCGTCGAGAATTTTCGACCCGGCCGTCGTCGGCATGTCGGTGGTGCTGAACACGTCCTTGAGTGCCAGCGGCACGCCGGCAAGAGCCGATGCAGGCGCGTGTCCTGCAGCCATTTCGGCGTCGACGGCACTCGCTGCGGCCAGTGCCTCCGAGCCTGCCACGTGTAGGAATGCATGCAGATCCCCATCGACCTCGGAGATGCGGTCGAGATGTGCCTGCGTAGCCTCGACCGCGCTCACCTCACGAGAATGGATACGGGTGGCGAGCTCGGACGCGTCGAGCTTCGTCAGGTCGGTCATTCGCTCTCTCCCAGGATCTGAGGCACCGCGAATCGGCCCTCCTCCGCGTTCGGTGCGCCGGACAGCGACTGCTCGGGCGTCAACCCGGGAACGATCACGTCGGGACGGGTCACGTTCACGATGTCACTGGGGTTGGCCGTCGCCGGAACATCGTCCGTCGCCACCTCCGCCACGGCTTTGACGTGATGAAGAATCGAGTCCAACTGGCCGGCGAACTCGTCGAGTTCGGCGTCGCTGAGAGCCAAGCGCGACAGCCGGGCGAGGTGAGCGACCTCGTCGCGGGAGATGTCAGGCACCGCGTAAGACCTCTTTCACACAGTAGGAGTGGAGCCGGCAGAGACGACTCCGTATTCGTGCACTACGAACCGAACGGGTCCGCGAACGCCGTCCAGCCTAGTGCGGAACGTTTCGCATGCTTCACGCACGCCTCGCGGGCACTTCGGGTGTCAGAATTGTCACTGCCCGCGTTGCGCGACGTTCCGCACAGGTCGAAGATGCAAGGATTGCTCGCGCCGGGGTGCACCGTGTCCCTCTCCACCCGTCAGTGTCGAACGACGATGCTGGGGTGGCCGAAGTACGCCAGAAATGGAAAGGGAGCGTGACATGTCCTACCTGCTCCGCGTTCAACTGCCGGACCGGCCGGGCAGCCTCGGATCGTTGGCCGTCGCACTCGGTTCGGTGGGAGCAGACATCCTCTCGCTCGATGTCATCGAACGCGGCGACGGATATGCGGTCGACGACCTGGTGGTCGACGTCGCACAGGGTTCGCTTCCCGACACGTTGATCACGGCCGCCGAGAACCTCACCGGTGTCCGGGTCGACTCCATCCGGCCGTATACCGGCGTCCTCGACACCCACCGTGAATTGGAATTGATCGATCGCGTCGCGGCGGCATCCGACGACCGAATGCAGGTACTGGTCGACGGCGCTCCCCGCGTTCTGCGAGTGGGGTGGAGCACGGTGGTGGCAACCAACGCACAGGGTCCGTTCCGCCTGGTCGGCAGCCCCGGAGCACCCGAGACCCATGCTGCAGACCTGCCATGGTTCCCGCTGACGGCCCCGGCTGCTCTCGACGCCGATGCCGAATGGGTTCCACAGGTGTGGCGCGACATGGATACCAAGATCGCCGCTGCTCCGCTGGGTAGCACCGGCACCGTACTCATGCTGGGCCGTCCCGGCGGCCCGGAGTTTCGGCCCTCGGAGATTGCTCGCCTCGGTTACCTCGCCGGCATCGTCGCTACCGTTCTGAACTGACGGGTGCCCCGAGGCCGGTCGAGTCGGTCATCCGGGTCATTCCGCAGGCTGCACTCCTGGTCATCCGGGTCATTCCGCAGGCTGCACTCCTGGTCATCCGGGTCATTCCGCAGGCTGCACTCCTGGTCATCCGGGTCATTCCGCAGGCTGCACTCCAGGGACGGATTCCGGTGCCGGCTCTGCCGGAGCCACCGCCTCGGGCCCCTCGGCCAGTAGCCGAGTGAATCCCGCCTCGTCCAGCACCGGTACCCCGAGCTCGACTGCCTTGTCGTGCTTGGAACCAGGAGACTCGCCTACAACGACGAACGACGTCTTCTTCGAAACCGAACCTGCAGCCTTGCCACCTCGGAGCAGGATCGCTTCCTTGGCTTCGTCCCGCGAGTACGACGTCAGAGACCCGGTGACGACGATCGAGAGTCCCTCGAGATTCCGGTCGATCGACGCATCGCGTTCGTCCTCCATCCGCACGCCGGCTGTACGCCATTTGTCGACGATGGCTCGGTGCCAGTCGACCTCGAACCATTCCGAGACGGCGGTTGCGATGGTGCCACCCACGCCGTCGACCGCCGACAACTCGTCGACCGATGCCGCTTCGATGCGCTCGAGACTGCCGAACTCTCCGGCCAATGCCCGTGCTGCCGACGGACCGACGTGCCGGATCGACAAGCTGACCAGGACCCGCCACAGCGGCTGGTTCTTCGCGACAGCCAGATTGTCGAGCAACTTTCGGCCGGTGGCCGACAGCGACCCGGACTTTGTGCGGAAGATCGCCGTCTTCATCAGGTCTTCTTCGGTGAGCGAGAACAGATCGCCCTCGTCCTGGATGGCACCTGCGCTCAACAAATCGGATGCGGCCTCGTAGCCGAGGCCCTCGATGTCGAATCGCTGCCGCTCGGCCACGAAGAACACCCGCTCGCGGCGTTGCGCCGGGCAGAACTGCGAGTTGGGGCACCGCAGGTCCGCATCACCTTCCTTGGCCGGGGCCAGGGGCGTCGAGCACTCCGGGCACTCGGTGGGCATGACGAACTCGGTTTCGTCACCGGTCCTGGCGTCGACGACAGGGCCGAGAACCTCCGGAATGACTTCTCCTGCTTTGCGAATGGTCACGGTGTCACCGATCAGAACGCCCTTGCGCTTGACCTCGGAACCGTTGTGCAAGGTCGCCAGCGACACCGTGGAGCCGGCGACGAGAACCGGAGTCATGTAGGCGAACGGCGTCACTCTGCCCGTCCTGCCCACGCTGACACGGATGTCGAGCAGAGTCGTGGTGACTTCCTCGGGAGGGTACTTGTAGGCGATGGCCCACCTCGGTGCCCGAGACGTCGTTCCCAACCGCCGATGCAGCGACATCTCGTCGATCTTGACCACCAGGCCGTCGATTTCGTGTTCTACGTCGTGTCGGTGCTGGTCCCAGTAGACGACCTTCTCGACGACCGCGTCGATCCCCTGCACCCGCGTGGTGTGCGTGGAGATCGGCAGACCCCAGGCTCGGAGGGCCTCGTACGCGTGCCACTGCGAATCGGGGGTGAAGCCCACCATCCGCCCGAACCCATGGCAGATCATGCCCAGGCGTCGCTTGGAGGTGACGGCAGGATTCTTCTGTCGCAGCGACCCAGCCGCGGAGTTTCGCGGATTGGCGAACGGAGGCTTGCCCTCCTCCACGAGGGAAGCATTGAGGGCTTGAAAATCCTCGAGGCGAAAGAAGACCTCCCCGCGCACTTCCAGCACCTCCGGTACGGGGTACTCGGCACTACCCGTGAGGGTGTCCGGGATGTCGTCGATCGTGCGAGCGTTGAGCGTCACGTCCTCACCGGTCCGGCCGTCGCCGCGGGTGGCTCCGCGCACGAGGGTGCCGTTCTCGTACACCAGGTTCAACGCGACGCCGTCGATCTTGACCTCACACAGATAGTGCAGATCCGGCCCCGCCTCGGCCTCGACTCGTTTGGCCCATGCCCGAAGCTCGTCGTGATCGAACACGTTGTCCAAGCTGAGCATTCGTTCAAGATGGTCCACCGCGGTGAATTCCGTCGCGAAGCCGCCACCGACCAACTGGGTCGGTGAGTCCGCGGTACGCAGATCCGGGTGCGCATCTTCCAGATCGTTGAGCTCCCGCAACAGAGCATCGAATTCGCCGTCGGACACGATCGGGGCATCGCGCACGTAGTAGCGAAACTGGTGACCGCGCACTTCCTCGGCCAACGTCTGCCAACGCTCGCGATCGGCCGACGACGCGGCGTCGAGTTCGGTCCCGACGGTCCCTGCGGTGTCGTCGGCTCCTGCGGGTGGTTCGGTCGGCTCAGGCACGTCTCGAAGATTATCCGACCCCACCGACAGCGACGCATCGGCCGACACCGCGCGACTAGCGACCCATCAGTCCCAGCAACAGCGTTGCGGCCACCAGCGCGACCGCACAGATGCCGGCGGTCAGCGCGAAACCGGTGAGGAACGAATCGGAGTAGATGCCGCCGAGCACCGAGGCCATCACCGACAGCAGCACTCCGGCGGGCAATCCACGTCGCTGGGCATCCGATAGCCGATACATCGCTCGATCATCGCAGAGTTCCGATCCGATCACATCGGTGCACGGAGTTGTCGATGCGGGAGCGGCTCAGATCTCGTCGATGACCAGACTGTTGCCGCCGGACTGCTTGGACCGGTACATCGCCGCGTCCGCCGTACGCGCGGCCCTGCCCACCACCGAGGTTCCCACGTCCCACAGAGCCGAGTCCTCGCGCAGCAGGGCCATCCCCACACTGACGGTGACGGGGATGTCGTCTCGACTGTCGCAGAGCACCCGAACCACGTCGAATCCGAGATCGACCATCCCCCGCGCGTCGCCGACCAGGGCGACGAGGAATTCCTCACCACCGGTTCGGGCGAGCACGCCGCCCCGGTGACGGACCAATCGCCGAAGTCGATCGGCGACCCTGACGATCACATCGTCTCCGCGACTGTGCCCGAACCTGTCGTTCACGGACTTGAACTTGTCGATGTCGACGACCATGAACGCCATCGACATATCCCGATGGTGGGCGTGCTGCCACAGGTCCAGCAGTTCGCTGTCTATGCCGCGCCGGTTGTATACCCCGGTCAACGGGTCCAGTACCGACCGCTTGGCGTCGTTGGACAATGTCGTCCACGCCACCTGAGCGAACACGGGCACGCCCACCGTCGCCAGGAGCAGAACCACCGTGGCGGTCGCGACAGCGGGCCCGTCGATGTAGTCCACATCGTCGTTCATCACCGTCACGAACGTGCGGATGCCGAAACCGACGATGAACGTGGCGGTCCACACCAAGTGCGCCACCAGCAAGCGTGGACTCAGAAAATACGTGCACAGTGCACCAGTGATCGCGAACAACACTGTTCCGATGAGCGAGGCGATCGGGTCGTACAGAATCAACACCGAGGTCGTGAGGATGTCGCCGAAGGCGAGAAAGCCGATGAACCACTTCTTCCCCGGGATCGGTCCCAACACACACCGAGCAGCGACGGCTACCTGAACTACGAGCACCAGGCCGACCCAGCCGATCGCAATCGTTCCCTGAGGACCCAGGTCGCTGAAGAGCATCAGAATCGACGTCAGCGCGTACATCATCGTCGCCGTACCGAATACGGCACGAATGATTCCGGTCAGCGGGCGGGTAGATCTGTGGTTCAGGATCCACTCGAAGTCGTGCGGAGCCCGATACCAGTCGGAGGTTGCGGCAGCGAGTTTGGCCAACACACCTCGACGGTGTCTACCGGAACGTCGGAGGGAGGCAACCTCGTCGAAGTCGCGACCGCCTGATGCCATTTTCCGAACTCCCACCGATTCGATAGACCCCCGACGGCCATGTGAATAGTGTCACACCTGTTCGACGTCCCTACCGCCCTGGGTTCCGGCAGTGCGGGGCCCGAGGCTTTTCACTCGAGGCGACTGTGCGATCTCACAACGAATCGGGTGAGTCGGCGAAGGCCGAGGCCACGTCGCGGGCGAGTCCTGTTGCGCGACGGGCCCACTCCGCAGTGCTGCCGGCCAGACCGCAACTGGGCGTCACCGAAACCTGTGACGCCAACACCGAACGATCGAAACCGAGGCGGTCGATCAAGGTGACGCCCGGCTCCGCGAGCTCCCGCCAATGGGGCGGCCGCACGGGGGTTTCCGACGGAATCAAGCCGAGCATCAGAGTCTTTCCCATCTGCAGCAACTCACCGATTCCGTCGAAGTCGGTGCGGCGCAGCCCCGTCGCGTCCACGGCAACCGCGACGGCCCGCGAGCGGCGAAGCAGATCGAAGGGAACGTCGGTGTCGCAGCAATGCACAGCAACCGGGAGGGCGACCGTCTCGATGAGCGAGTCGAGCAGTTCGAGTGCCTCCGGCTCGGGAACTGCCCGCACCGTGTCGAGTCCGGTGATTCCGGACAGGCTGCCGGCCAGAACGGCTGCGAGACTGGGTTCGTCGAGCTGAACCACGACGTCGACCCCCAGCCGACGCGTCAGTTCAGCGCAGTGCAGACGCAGGCCTTCCCCCAGGGCTTCGGTGAAATGGCGCAGGGCCCCGCGATCGGTCAGAGCGCGATGCCCATGCCGCAGTTCGACCTGCGCTGCCATCGTGAACGGCCCCGCGGCCTGAACTTTGACGGTGCGCCCGCTGCCGCGTTGTCCCGAGACCTCCCACAGTTCCTCCAGTACGTCGAGGTCCTCGGTGAGAAAATCGCGTGCCCGACGACCGGCGAGCATCGGACGTGGCACCACTCGATATCCGGAGGTGCGTATGTCGAGTTCGACGTCGACCATGATCGCTCCGGTGCGCCCGACCATGTCCGCACCGAGGCCGCGGTCCGGAAGCTCGACGATGTGCGGAAGCTCCTCGAACTCGCCGAGGACGATCGCGGCAGCCTCACGGACGTCGGTGCCCGGCCACGAACCGATACCGGTGGCGAGGCCTGCGAAATTGCTCTGGGTCACTCGCGCTCGGATCGAGTGCCCGAGATGGTCGAGCTACCGATGACGATGTCTCCGTGAATGTCCTTGCGGTACAACACCGCTGCCTGACCCTTCGCGACACCGGTGAGTGGAGACCGCAGTTGGATCTCCATCCCCTCGCCCACCGCCTCGGCGACTGCTTCGGTCAGTCCGCCGTGCGCGCGAACCTGGACGATGCACTCGATGGGACCGGTCGGTGCGGTGCCTTCGGTCCACACCGCACGGTCTCCGCTGATTGCCCAGACGTCGAGCTTCTGAGCAGAACCGACCATCACGGTGCCACTGTCGGGCTCGATCGAGGTGACGTAGCGGGGGCGGCCGTCTGCGGCGGGCCCCTCGACACCGAGTCCCTTGCGTTGCCCGATGGTGAAACCGTGCACACCGTCGTGGTCGGCCAGTTCGGCTCCGGTGTCGGAGTCGACGACCTTGCCCGGGCGGACGCCGATGTGTGCGCCGAGGAAGGCACGAGTGTCTCCCGAGGGGATGAAGCAGATGTCGTGGCTGTCCGGCTTGTCCGCGACGGCGAGCCCGCGCTCGGCAGCTTCCTCACGGATCTCGGACTTCGGAGTATCCCCGATCGGGAACATCGCACGCGAGAGTTGGCCCTGGTTCAGCACGGCCAACACGTAGGACTGGTCCTTGTCCGCGTCCACTGCCCGGCGCAGTACGCCGTCGTGCAACTGGGCGTAGTGGCCGGTGGCCACGGCATCGAAGCCCAGTGCGAGGGCTCGGTCTGCCAGAGCGGAGAACTTGATCTTCTCGTTGCATCGCAGGCAGGGGTTGGGAGTCTCGCCCGCTGCATAGGACGCTACGAAGTCGTCGATGACGTCTTCTTTGAAGCGATCGGCGAAATCCCAGACATAGAAGGGAATTCCGAGCACATCGGCAGCTCGGCGAGCGTCGCCGGCGTCCTCTTTGGAGCAGCAGCCCCGCGAACCGGTGCGCAGCGCACCGGGAGCGGTGGACAGCGCCAAGTGCACCCCGACGACGTCGTGGCCCTCGTCCACGGCACGGGCCGCGGCCACTGCCGAGTCGACTCCCCCACTCATTGCAGCCAGAACACGCATCAGCGATTTCCTCCTCGAGCTCCGACGCCTGCCAGGCCGGCGGCGCGAGCACGTTCGACGACCTGCGGCAGAGCCGCAAGCACAGTGGTGACGTCCGCGTCGGACGAGCCGGCTCCCAGCGAGAATCGCAGCGATCCACGGGCGACGCCGGGATCGCTACCGAGTGCGATCAGAACATGGCTGGCGCTCGCCACGCCCGCAGTACACGCGGAGCCTGTCGAACATTCTATGCCCGCCGCGTCGAGCAGCATCAACAACGAATCGCCCTCGCACCCGGGAAAGGTGAAGTGCACGTTTCCGGCCAGCCGGTCGTCGCCCTCGGGGCCGTTGAGGATGGCGTCGGGAACGGCGTCGCGGATTCCGCCGATCAATCGATCGCGCAGTGCGCTCAGCTCGGCGCGGTGCCGAGACCCGTTCTGGACGGTCGACCGCAGCGCCGCCGCCATCGCGACGACACCCGCGGTGTCCGGCGTGCCCGATCGCACGTCTCGCTCGTGTCCACCACCGTGGAACAGCGGAACACACGGAACCTGACGACCGAGCAACAACGCTCCGACGCCCTGAGGGCCACCGAACTTGTGCGCGGCGACACTCAGCGCGGACAGACCACTGTCCGAGAAACTCACGGGCAGATGGGGCACGGCCTGGATCGCGTCGCTGTGCATCGGGACGCCGTACTCGGCGGCGACGGCGGCCAGCTCGGCGATCGGCATGATGGTGCCGATTTCGTTGTTGGCCCACATGATCGTGACCAAGGCGGTCTCGTCCGCGTGCAGGGCAAGTTCGGCGCGTAGTACGTCCGGTGCCACTCGACCGTCGGCATCGACCGGGAGCCACGTGACACTCGCACCGTCGTGCGCAACGAGCCACTCCACTGCGTCGAGCACCGCGTGATGCTCCACCGAGCTCGCGATGATCCTGGTCAGCGCGGCATCGGAGTCACGACGAGCTGCGAAGATGCCCTTGACGGCGAGGTTGTCGCTTTCGGTGCCCCCGGAGGTGAAGATCACTTCGGACGGGCGTGCGCCGAGATCGGCGGCGATCGACTCGCGGGACTCCTCCACGCGGCGACGAGCCGATCGACCGGAGGTGTGCAGCGACGACGCGTTTCCGACAGTGGCGAATACAGAGGTCATCGCCTCGATGGCGCTCGGCAACATCGGAGTCGTCGCTGCGTGATCGAGGTACACCGGTGGCCGCGGCGGGGCGGAAGCAGTCGTACTGCGCACAGAAGGCATAACAGGCTAGACGATACCCGGTGCCGTGAGTGCGGACCTACCTGCGCGAGGTGGGTCCGCACTCACATGGGCCGACGGTCGGTCAGGCCGCCGCAACCGTCGGCGGCATCGGGCTGCGTTCGGCCTCGGCCATCACCTCGTGCACGGTGGGGTCGTAGACGTCCTTCCCGGGTCGTTCCGCAAACTCCACTCCGTCGCGTCGAATTGCCACCTCGCATCGTCGAGCGAGGTCACGTCGATCGCCACCGGGTGCCTCCGGGGCCGTGTACTCCACCTCGGCACGCAGTCCTCGCAGGCGGAAGATCCGGCCGATGGATGTGCCGATCGTTTCGTCCCCGACGAAGCACGTGGCGGTGGTCTGCTCGCCGGTCCGGTCGAGGTAGCGCAGCCGAATCGGCTGTACCCAGGTCTCCGAATCGATCGCAGCCTGAAGCAGCGCAGGCCGAAGCGATCCGTACGCGCGACCACACCAGGTGGTGGCCTCGGGGAAGACGACGACCGATCCGCCGGCACGGACACGATCGGCCACCTGATCGACGACGGCGGGGAGCTGATGCAGTCGAGCTCGATCGATCGGAAGTACCTTCATGGCCCGCGCGAGACGACCGAGCACCGGCCAGTCGATCAGATCGGCACGTGCGACGAAGGTCGACGGCTGTACCGCGGTGAGCACCACGACGTCGGTCCAGGAGATGTGACCGGCGACGTGCAGAGCACCTGCGGCTGTTCGGGAGCGCTCCCGTTCGGAGCGGGCGTCGAGGACGGTCAAGTCGATTCCCATGGCGAACAGCAGTGTGCGAGCACCGATCCGCGTCAGCGAACGGCGAACCCTCGGAAAGGGCACGCCGAGTACGACCAGCACAGGCAGCACACCGAACGCAGTCAGTGCCAGCACGATACGCAGAATGAGAACGATCCGTCCCACCGTCGGCGGGTTCTTCGGCAGACAACCGTCACTGCACGGCGACGACGGCATCCATGCATGAGTGTGCACGATCGGTTGCGTCACCGGACACCCGACTCGAAGGTCGTTGCGGCCGAACGCAACCGATCGAGGTACCGCGTGTTGGCCTCGTGCAGCCCGAGCAGCGCGACGAAATCGGCGACACCGAATTCGGGGTCGTGCGCCGGCTCACCGCAGATGGAGGCACCGAGCCGAAGGTAGCCGTTCATCAACGGCGGCATCGACGTTCGCTTCGCGGGTGCGATGTCGGTCAGATCCACGCCGTCGACGACGACCGGAGCGTACGGCCGGACCCGACGGTCGAGCGGCGTGGCGTGCTTGTCCAACAGGCGGTCTCGAACACTGCGAACGTTGGCCCCGACGGGCTCCCCGGGTGCGGACTGCATGGGCACCGACACGCAGCCCATCACCCACTCGTATCCGGTCACATCGAGGTAGTGCAGGATTCCGGCCCACATCAGTCCGAGCACGGACCCGGATCGATGATCGGGATGAACTGCAGCCCTTCCCATTTCGACGATATTCATGCCGAAGGGATCGAGCGCGGAGATATCGAACTCGGTTGCCGTGTAGTACCCACCGGCCGATACGGCGGCCTGTGGCGGCAACATGCGGTAGCAGCCGACGAACGTGTCGGTCCATCGGTCACGAACGAGCAGGTGATCACAGAATTCGTCGAACCGATCGGCGTCGAGGCCGTCGGTGTCGGTGGGAATGGAAAATCCCGGCTCGGAAGCGAACACCTCGTAGCGCAGACGCTGCGCGGCGAGTCGGTGCTCCGGGTCGGTGGACAACACCAGCGAGTAGCGGTCGGTGGCCGGGACGATCGATGCAGTCGAGCTCATGACGGAAGTGGTCATGAGGTGTGTCTAACGACCGGGGAAGACCACCGGGCATCGTCGGGGAAACGTGTCGGAAGAGTTTGCGTGAACAAGGTTGCGCAGCTCGACGCAACAGGCCCTCACCGCACATGCGGTGAGGGCCTGTTCGGAGAACAGCGATACTTGCTATCCCTTGTGCTTCTTGACTGCCTCGGTCAGCTGCGGTGCGACGTTGAAGAGGTCACCGACGATGCCGTAGTCGGCGATCTCGAAGATGGGAGCCTCTTCGTCTTTGTTCACTGCGACGATGGTCTTCGAGGTCTGCATTCCGGCGCGGTGCTGGATGGCTCCGGAAATGCCGAGGGCGACGTACAGCTGCGGGGAGACGGTCTTACCCGTCTGGCCCACCTGGAACTGGCCCGGGTAGTAACCGGAGTCGACTGCAGCGCGCGAGGCACCGACTGCGGCACCGAGCGAATCGGCGAGATCCTCGACGACCGAGAACTTGTCGGCGCTGCCGACGCCACGTCCGCCGGAGACGACGACAGTCGCCTCGGTGAGCTCCGGACGGTCGCCGCCCACGATCGGGTCACGCGAGGTGACCTTGACGGTGCCGTCTTCCTGTGCCGGTACGTCGACGGTTTCGCGCGTGCCCGCTCCGGCCTTCGGCTCGGCCTCGACTGCACCGGGGCGCACCGAGATGACCGGTACGTCGCCGTTGGCCTTCGCCTCGACGGTGAACGCGCCGCCGAAGATCGAGTAGACGGCACTGCCGTCACCGTTCAGCGAGACGACGTCGTTGTGGTAGCCCGAGCCCAGACGTGCGGCGAGCCTTCCCGCCACTTCCTTGCCCTCGATCGTGGCTGCGGTGATGATCGCCGCAGGCGAGACCGACTCCGCGAGCGCGGACAGTACGTCGACCTTCGGGGTGACGAGAAAACCGTCGATGTCGTCGGACTCGGCGACGTAGATCTTCTCGGCGCCGGCCTCCGTGAGTGCGTCGGCAACCTTGTCGGCCGTGCCGACCGGGCCGGTGACGACCGCGGACGGCTCACCCAGTGCGCGAGCGGCGGTGATCAGCTCGGAGCTGACCTTCTTCAGTGTTCCCTCGACGTGCTCCACGAGCACGAGTACTTCTGCCATGACTTGCTCCTCGTTTGTCTTCGATTGCTCGGTGGGGCGGGATCAGATGATCTTCTGGCCGACGAGGTAGGTGGCGATCTTGTCGCCGCCGTCGCCCTCGTCGGTGAGCCGCTCGCCTGCAGTCTTCGGAGGCTTGGGGGTGGACGAGGTGACGGTCGTGCCCGCATTGTCGACTCCGACGATGCCGTCCTCGACACCGATGTCGGCCAACGTGATGGTCTGCACCGTCTTCTTCTTGGCGGCCATGATGCCCTTGAACGAAGGGAAGCGCGGCTCGTTGATCTTCTCGGTGACACTCACGATGGCGGGAAGCGTGGCCTCGAGACCGAAGATGCCCTCGTCGGTCTCCCGCTCGCCGCTGACCTTGCCGTCGGCGACGGTGAGCTTGCGCAACTGCGTCAGGGCCGGAATCTGCAAGTACTCGGCGATGATCGCGGGAACTGCACCGGTACGTCCGTCGGTGGCCTCGTTGCCGGCGATGATGAGGTCGGCCGGCTCCTCGTTCTCGAATGCGACGTTGCCCAACGCGGCAGCGAGGGCGTATCCGGTCTGGATCGCGTCGGAGCCGTGCAAGCTCGGATCGTTGAGGTGCACGGCACTGTCTGCACCCATCGACAAGGCCTTGCGGATGGCATCGGTGGCGCGGTCGGGGCCTGCGGACAGAACCTTGACCTCGCCCCCCTGGGCTTCCTTGATGAGCAGTGCTTCTTCGACGGCCCGCTCGTTGATCTCGTCGAGGACGGCGTCGGCAGCCTCGCGATCGAGGGTGTAGTCACCGTCGGTGAGCTTGCGCTCGGACCACGTGTCTGGAACCTGCTTGATCAAAACAACGATGTTCGTCATGGGTCTGCGTCGACCTCCTGGTCATGTTCTGCTGATCGTGAGTGTTCTAACGGTTCGTACAGTTCTACGGCCTGGGACGAGGTTACCTCACCGTAGTTACTCATGGGTAACTTACTTCCTCGTCCGTCCGACCATACATCTGCACCCCGACTGTTACGGAGACCACGTTGGCTTTCCTCCCCCGCGCCTCCACTAACCTTTCGTCGGTGAACGATTCATCGGCTCAGGCACCGACACCGGAACCACTCCCCCTCACCGGCGAGCGCACGGTGCCGGGCATCGCCGAGGAGAACTACTGGTTCCGCCGACACGAGGTGGTCTACCGGGCTCTCGTCGAGCAGTGCCGCGACCGCACCGTACTCGAGGCAGGATCGGGAGAAGGCTACGGAGCCAACATGATTGCCGATGTCGCGACCAACGTTCTCGGTCTCGACTACGACGCGTCGGCCGCCGCACACGTGCATGCCCGCTACCCGAGGGTGACGATGTTGCGCGGGAATCTCGACCGTCTTCCCGTCGCCGATTCCTCGATCGACGTCGTCGTCAATTTCCAGGTGATCGAGCACCTCTGGGATCAAGGTGCGTTCCTCGCCGAAGTGCACCGAGTGCTCGCACCCGGGGGCATTCTGTTGATCAGCACGCCCAACCGCATCACGTTCTCCCCCGGGCGCGACACCCCGCTCAATCCCTTCCACACCCGCGAACTCGACGCGGCCGAACTCACCGAGCTCCTCGTGGACGCTCGGCTCGAGGTCGACGAACTCACCGGGGTCCGGCACGGACGCACGCTGGCCGCCCTCGATGCCAAGCACGGCGGTTCGTTCATCGACGCCCAGATCGAACGAGCCCTGGCCGGTGAACCCTGGCCGGCCGCACTCACCGAGGACGTCGCGGCCATCTCGGTCGACGACTTCGACATCACCGCCGACGACATCGACGGCAGCCTCGACCTGGTCGCCATCGCTCGCAAGAGCTCGAGCGCGGTGATCGGGTGACATCCGGTGCCACCGTGCCGGGCATGTTCTCCCTCGTGCTGCACTCTCACCTGCCGTGGCTGGCCAATCACGGGCGCTGGCCCGTCGGCGAGGAATGGCTGTACCAGTCCTGGGCGGACTGCTATCTGCCGCTGACCGCGGCTCTGGAGCGACTGGCCGACGATGGCCACACCAGCGTGCTGTCGCTGGGGATCACCCCGGTCCTGGCCGCCCAGCTCGACGATCCGCACTGCCTGTCCGGGATGCACCACTGGCTCGGAAACTGGCAGCTGCGGGCCCACGAGGCGACCGACCGGGATCTGTCCGTTCGCGAGCACCGAGGTTCCGCCGCCGCGCTCGATCGATTCGAGACCCGGTGGCGACACGGCGGCTCCGCGGTACTTCGACCACTCGTCGATGCCGGGACCGTCGAACTGCTCGGCGGCCCGCTGGCACACCCGTTCCAGCCGCTGCTCGATCCCCGACTCCGTGAGTTCTCGCTCCGCGAGGGCCTGCTCGACGCCCACAGCCGCTGGGGTACCACGCCTCGGGGCATCTGGGCACCCGAGTGCGGGTTCACACCCGGGATGGAAACCGAATACGCCGCGGCCGGGGTCTCGCACTTCATGGTCGACGGGCCGGCAATGCGCGGCGATACCTCCCTCGGCAGGCCGGTGTGGGACTCCGACGTCGTCGCGTTCGGACGCGACCTGCCGGTCAGCTACCGCGTCTGGTCACCGAAATCGGGCTATCCCGGTCACGGTTCATACCGGGACTTCCACACCTACGATCACGACACCGGCCTCAAGCCTGCGCGCGTCACCGGCCGCACGGTCGCCTCGCACGACAAGGCGCCCTACGACCCCGAGCGGGCCGCCGCGACGGTGGACCGCCACGTCGCAGACTTCGTTGACGTGATCCGTCGACGCCTGATCTCGGAATCCGAGCGAATCGGACGTGATGCCCTGGTCGTGGCCGCATTCGACACCGAGCTCTTCGGACACTGGTGGCACGAGGGCCCGCAGTGGCTCGACAAGCTCATGCGCGCACTCCCGGCCGCCGGTGTCACGGTCGGCACACTGAACGACGCACGAGAGCAGGGGTTCGTCGGTGCACCGCTCGAGCTACCGGATTCGTCATGGGGATCGGGGAAGGACTGGCGCGTATGGGCAGGAGACGACGTCGCCGACCTGGTCACTCTGAACTCCGAGGTGGCAAAGACTGCGCTCGACGCCGTCGATGCGGCCCGGAGTTCGCAGCGCCGGGGCGGCGGCCCCGAACTTCGCAATCGGGTCAACGATCAGATACTGCGTGAGACACTGATGGCAGTGGCCAGCGACTGGGCATTCATGGTCAGCAAGGACTCCGCCGCCGGTTATGCGCGGGAACGAGCGCACGTCCATGCGCACGCTCTGCGCGAGATCGCTGCTGCGGCCGCAGGCGGTTCGACCACACGGGCGACCGACTTGGCACAGCAGTGGAACCGCGCCGACGGACTGTTCCCTGCGTTGGACGCGCGACGCCTACCCGGTGCGCGCGGTGGCAGCGAGCCGGAAACTGCAGGGGGGCGTCGATGAGAATTCTGATGGTGTCGTGGGAATACCCACCCGTGGTGGTCGGCGGACTCGGTCGGCATGTTCATCACCTGGCGACCGAACTGGTCCGTTGCGGGCACGAAGTCGTCGTACTGTCGCGTCGACCCACCGGCACCGACGCCGCCACGCACCCGACCTCGCATCACATCGAGGACGGCGTTCTCGTCGTCGCCGTCGCGGAGGACCCGGCTCACTTCGTGTTCGGGGAAGACATGCTCGCGTGGACCCTCGCGATGGGCCACGCGATGGTCCGTGCCGGCGTCGCCCTCGGTAAGCCGGGGCTCGGCGAGGGCTGGCAGCCCGACGTCGTCCACGCCCACGATTGGCTGGTCGCGCACCCCGCCATCGCCCTGGCCGAGTTCTACGACGTACCGCTGGTCTCGACCATCCACGCCACCGAGGCCGGACGGCACAGCGGCTGGATCTCCGGCCCCGTGAACCGTCAGGTGCACTCCATAGAGTGGTGGCTCGCCAACGATTCCGACGCGGTCATCACGTGCTCGTCGTCCATGAGGGACGAGGTCGCCGCACTCTTCGGGGTGTCGGAGTCGGCGGTGAAGGTCATCCGAAACGGAATCGACGGCTCCGCCTGGAACTTCCGGCGACGCGAGCCGCGATCGGAGCCCGCCCGGTTGCTCTACGTCGGCCGGCTCGAGTACGAGAAGGGAATCCAGGACGCCATCGCCGCCCTCCCGCGCATTCGGCGGAGCCATCCGGGCACCACCTTGCACATCGCCGGTGAGGGAACACAGTTCGCCTGGTTGGCAGGGCTGGCGCGCACCCACCGCGTCGCCCGAGCGGTGTCGTTCCTCGGCAATCTGGACCACACCGAACTGCTCGGGTGGCTGCACGGTGCCGACGCCATCGTCCTACCCAGTCGGTACGAACCGTTCGGCATCATCGCCCTCGAGGCCGCGGCGGCAGGAACCCCGCTGGTCGCGTCGACCGCGGGTGGTCTCGGTGAGGCGATCGTCGACGGGGTGACCGGCCTGTCCTTCGCCCCTGCCGACGTCGGCGGGCTGGCCGCGGCCGTTCGCAAGGTTCTCGACAACGCCGACGCCGCGCAGGAGCGGGCCGTGGCGGCGCGCGAACGCCTCACCGTGGATTTCGACTGGAAGCACGTCGCCGAGTCGACGGCGGAGGTCTATCGGGAGGCCAAGCGTAAGGTTCGGCATCCATTGGCGCGCCCGCACATCGTCGAGCGCGCTCTCCCCGGTCGCACGTGACCCGGGGTCAGGTCTCCCGCGCCGCCTCGGCCTGACCGAGGGCCTTCTTGCGCGCTATGTCCTCCAGCGCTGCAATGTATTTCGCACGTTCGGCGGTGCCGGCCTCCCAGGCGTCCTTGCGATTGCGGACAACCTTGGCCGGGGCTCCGACGGCAATGCTGTAGTCCGGGATGTCGCCCTTGACCACGGCATGGGCACCGAGCACGCAGCCCTGCCCGATTCGGGTTTCGCGCAGGATCGTCACCTTGGCCGCGATCCATGTGTCCGGCCCTATTCTCACCGGCCCCTTGACGATTCCCTGATCCTTGATCGGCATGTTCACATCGTCCATCCGGTGATCGAAATCGCAGATGTAGCACCAGTCGGCCACCAGGGTCGACGCGCCGATCTCGATATCGAGGTAAGTGTTGACGACGTTGTCCTTGCCGAACACCACTTTGTCGCCGATCCGGAGCGAACCCTCGTGGCAGCGAATGGCATTGCCGTCACCGATGTGGACCCAGCGGCCGATCTCGAGGCGTGAGAGTTCCGGAGTGGAGTGGATCTCGACGTTCTTCCCGAGGAACACCATGCCCTTCAGGATCACGTGCGGATTCGCCAGCTTGAACTTCGCCAATCGGTAGTACCGCACCAGGTACCACGGCGTGTACGCCTTGTTCGCGAGCACCCAGTCGAGGGACGCGCGCGTGAGAAACCGCGCCTGCTCGGTGTCGCGCCGTCTCGAACCGCGCCAGCGTGTCCGCAGCGGCGCGTTCCACATACTCGTCATGGTCGTTCACCCTAGTTTCTCGTTCGCCCGCTCTCTGCCTGCACCCGTCGGCGGGCTAGGGTTGCCTGTCGAGTGTTGCTCGTCGGCACAGGACGAACAGGACGCCCCGGCACCACGTCGGGCACGGAAGAACTCATGGGAGTGATCGATGCAGGGCGTCAGGGCCAACGGCAGGACCGGCAGGAAGGTCACTGCGGTCGCTTCGGCGGCCCTGCTGGTGATCCTGAGCGGCTGCAGCGCCGATACGACGGCCATCGAACCACTCTCGCCCGACTCGTGGCCCGCCGCACACGGAAATGCCCACAACTCCGGCTCGACCACGGTGTCGGTGAACGATCCCCTGACGTTGGACTGGACTCGGCCGACCGGCGGCACCGTGACCTCTCCGGTCTCCATCGGCTCGACCGGTCAGATGTTCGTCACCGCCGCCACCGAATCCGGATGCAACCTCTTCTCTTTCGAGATCGAGTCCGCCCGCAAGCGCTGGTGCAATCGCGTCGGGCCGTCCGTCGTCACAGCCACTCCCACGGTCGATTCGGCGATCAACGTGTACATCGGCGACGACGGCGGCATGAACTCGTACAACGATCACGGTCAGTTGCGCTGGCGCACAACGGTGTACGGCGTACCCAAATCCGCCCAGTTCCTCGGCGACGGCAGCGTGCTCTCGATCACCCAAATGGGCCAGGTCAGCGTTCTGGACTCGCAGAACGGTCAGCTTCGAGTACCGATTCTCGATCTCGTACCGACGCCGAACTTCCTCACCGATCCGAACTCCGATTTTCGCCCGGTCGACACCGGACTCGCTCAATGCAGTTCGGGTGGATCCGAATGCGCCGTACCGGCGGCTCCTGCGGTCGACACCGCGACCGGAACGATCTACTTGACCCTGTGGCGTCCGGGTTCGATTGCACCGCAACTCGTTTCCCTGCAATACACCCGGGACGGGTCACCCGGGCTCGTCGAACGGTGGTCCTCGGACCTCTTGCCTGCAGGAGTCGCGTCGTCGCCGGTGCTCTCCGAGGACGGTTCGACGGTGTACCTGGCCGACGTCGACGGCCGGTTGAGCGCATTCGACACCGCGGACGGTCGGACGAGGTGGACCGAGGGTACCGGGCTCGGTGTCGGGGCCGCCCCGTCGATCGCCGCAGACGGCACGATCGTGCCGGCGGGCGGCGACGGCACCCTGATCGGACTACGCGACAACGGCGATTCCGCCGAGCGGGTATGGGTGCGCGACGACATCGAACAAGCAGGAACAGCAGCACAATCCGCAGACGGCCGTGGCCACACCGTCATCCGCGACGGCGACGGGCTCGCGCTGCTCACATTCGATGCCACCACTGGCGACACAGTCGACTCGCAACCCGTTCCCGACGTCGTCGGTACCACGGTCGGCACGTCCATCGGCCCGGACGGACAGGTCGTCACGGCGAGCTATCTGGGTGAGATCTTCACCTACACCGACTGATCGATCGCGCCGGGCGCGCACACGAAGGCCACCGCGGACCGATCGATACGGGTGATCACCACCGACAGCGGTACGGTTCCGCGAAGTTTCAGCTTGGGGCGCAGTATCGCGGGGTCCACGTCCACCCCACGTACGAGAATCTCGGCCGAACCGCAGTCCAGCCGATTCAGTTGTTGCCGAAGCACTTTCTCCGAGAACTTCGACTGCTCCAGGATGCGAAAGCCGCGAACCCCGGGCGGTACCGCGTCACCGGTCAGGTACGCGATCCTCGGATCGAGTTGCCACAGACCGAATCTGGCACCGTAATGCCGAACCAGACCGGCCCTGACCACGGCTCCGTCGGGGTCGATGATGTAGTTCCCCGGCGGCCGAACCGGAATGTCGTCGGATTCGGCGTCGGTGAATTCCAGGGCGGTACCGTCCGACCGAAGAACTGCAGCGCGACGACGAACTCCGCTCTCGCTCAACCCTTCCGGCCACAGGCACGCCTCCCGCACTCCCCCGTCGAGCGAGACGACCTCGATCTCGCCGGGCCAGTCGACAGCGTCGAAATCGAGACCGGGAGCGCACTTGACCACCAGATCTCGGCCGCGATAGGCGTCGAACAGGTCGGGCAGCGGGGGTTGCAACGCCGCCGGATCGTGGCGTCGCCGACCACCCGCTCGCCTACCGGGATCGGCGACCACGACGGTTCCACGCGTCGTCGGGGTCAGTGCGTCGGCCCGCAGCACAGTGGCACTCGGGACGTTGTGCGCGGCCATCCGAAGCCGGATCGGGTCGAGATCGCTGCCCACCACCACGTCGGCCGATTCCACCAGCACAGCCAGTTCGCTGCCGATGGAGCACGTCACATCGTGCACTCGACGCCCGGCCAGTCGAGCAGCGCGCCTGCGTGCGACAAGCGTCGGAGTTGCCTGTTGGACGGCGTCGTCGGTCACCAGCCAGTGATCGGAGTCGAGCAACTTGACTCGTGCCTTACGGCGGACCGTGACGGTTTCGATCAACGCGCTCGCACGGTCAGGGAAGCGAGCGCGCACCGACGTGATGTCGCGCACCGATGTTCGAGCACCGAGCTCGAGCCGATCGACCGCAGCGAGAGCTTCCGCACCGACCTCGCTTCGCAGGAAGTCGAGGTCGGTGCCGGTGAACTCGTAGCCCATTACCGGACTCGAACGCAGAGACTGTGGCAGCCCGACGCGGTCAACCGCGAGAAGCGGGCTTGGTGCCGGTGATCATCACGTTGTAGAACAGCCCGCGCGGCACCACGTGCTGCAGCACGTTCTCGTCCACCCAACTCAGAGTCTTCCAGCCACCGAAAGCGAATTTGGCCCAGTTCCAGCCCAGCTTCCCCGCGGGAACTGCGGCCTCGAACGTCCGCACCGGCCACCCGAGCAGAGCGGCAGCGAACTCCTCGGTGTTCGCCTGAACGTGCTCGGCACCGGCCGACAGAGCGATGTTCTCGAGGTCGGTGGGATCGAACGTATGCAGGTCGACCACGGCCTCGAGCGCAGCGGCTCGCGAGGACTCGTCGAGTTCTTCCTGCGGCTTGCGCCAGCTCGCCAGGAACGGCAATTTGGTCACGCGAGTGGTCGTTTCCCAGGTGATGCGCCCGAGCCAGCGAGCGTAGAAGTTGCCGACGGTAGTGGGTTCGCCCGCGAAGACGAATCGCCCGCCGGGCTTGAGCACGCGCAGCACCTCACGCAGCGACTGTTCGACGTCCGGGATGTGGTGGAGCACGGCATGGCCGACGACCAGGTCGAAGGTGTTGTCGTCGTAGGGAATGGTCTCTGCATCGGCAACGCGGCCGTCCACGTCGAGACCGAGATGCTCGGCATTGCGCAGCGCGACTTTCACCATTCCGGGTGACAGGTCGGTGACCGAGCCCTTGTCGGCGATGCCCGCCTGCATCAGGTTGAGGAGGAAGAAACCGGTTCCGCAGCCCAATTCGAGGGCGCGACCGTACGGCAGAGCGGATTGCGCCGAGGCGTCACCGGAGACGGCCTGATCGAATCTGCCACGGGCGTAGTCGATGCAGCGCTCGTCGTAGGAGATCGACCACTTGTCGTCGTAGGTCTCGGCTTCCCAGTCGTGATAGAGCACCTGCGCCAGCTTGGTGTCCGACCGTGCGGCTTCGACCTGTTCGGCAGTGGCATGCGGGTTCGGGGCCGGATCGGCCTCACGCTCGTCGGCCTCGCCCGAGGCCAGGGACGTCACACTCGACATCGATCGATTCACACCGTCGTGGGGGCTTGCAGTCATCAGGCGAGCCTACTATCCGGTAGCTGTGAAACAACTCCGTCGACGGCAGGCACTGTCGTCACCGGCCGGTGAAGGTCGCCTTGCCCGGGCCGTCGGCCACGAAGGACTTCATCCCGATCGTCCGATCGTCGGTGGCGAACAGGGCTGCGAACTGCTGAGCCTCGATTCGAAGGCCGTTGGTGAGATCGACGTCGAGTCCCTGATCGATCGACGCCTTTGCGGCGGCGAGCGCCCTCGATGCGCCCTTGGTGAATTGCATGGCCCACGCCCGCGCCGCGTTGTACACCTCGTCGGGGGCCACCACCTCGTCCACCAGACCGATCCGCAGAGCTTCCTCCGCACCGACGAAGCGGCCGGTGAAGACCATGTCCTTTGCTCGACTCGGGCCGATCAGCCGCGCCAGTCGTTGAGTGCCGCCGCCGCCGGGAATGACACCGAGGAGCACTTCGGGGACACCGAACTTGGCGTTGTCTCCGGCTATTCGACGATCGGCGCCGAGAGCGACCTCGAGTCCACCGCCGAGCGCGTATCCGGTCACGGCGGCGACTACCGGCTTGGGGATGGTGCTCAGCGAGCCCAGAGCGGACTGCAGGTCGCCGGCGATCTCCGCCATTTCCGCCGCCGACAGCGCCACCATCTCCTTGATGTCCGCACCGGCTGCGAACACCTTCTCGCCGCCATAGACGACGACCGCCTTGACGTCGGTGTTCACGGTCGCTTCCCGAGCCGCCGAGCGAATTTCTTCCTGCATCTGACGATCGAGCGCATTCATCGGCGGACGATCCAGGCGGATGGTGCCGATACCGTCGGATACTTCGAGATTCACGAACTCAGCCATGGGCCGAAAGGCTACCCGGCGACAGTTCAGCGATCGGCCCAGGGATGTTGCGCTCCGGCGTAGTACGCGTCGTCCCCGTCGAAGATCACCCGGACCGCGCCGTCCTCACGGGTGAGAATCGGCAGGATCGGGGTGATGTCACGTTCGTGGTCGACGACGTCGGCGACGGTCTCGAACCGAGACAGTGCGTCCAACTGGCTCCAGGTCGGTGGGAGCAGGATTGTGTTTCCCTGTCGCCAATCCGCCATTGCAGCACCGGTCGAACGCCAACTTACCGATGCTGCTTCGCTGGTTTCCCCGTCCGCCTTCTGGCCTTCCGGAAGAACTGCGACGAAGAACCGAGTGTCGTACCGTCGCGCTTCGCCCACCGGCGTGATCCAGTGCGACCACGGCCGAAGCAGGTCCGAGCGCAGCACCAGGTCGTGTGCGGTGAGAAATTCGGCGAACGAGAGTTCGCGTCGCTCGAGTCGACCTCGCTCCGCAGCGAACGGGGCAGTGTCGGCAACGATGGAATCCGGAGCCGACCCGGCCAGCAGTACCCCGCACTCCTCGAACGTCTCGCGCGCCGCGGCACAGACCAGGGCCTGCGCTCTGCCCTCGTCGGTTCCGAGGCGTTCGGCCCACCACGAAGGCGGTGGGCCTGCCCAACCCACGTCGGCCGCTGCGTCGGAGGGATCGACGCCGCCTCCGGGGAACACCGTCATGCCGCCCGCGAACGCCATTCCGCCGACACGTTCCAGGAGAAACACTTCGATCTCGGGACGTGATCGACCGTCACGGATCAGGATGACTGTCGAGGCATCACGCACAGGCACGTGATCGGCAGCACTGTTCGAGCTCATGAATGGCAACGTACCGCTGAGCAGATCAGCGAGATCGGGGTGGTCCAGCGCTAGCGTCGGTGCGCACCGGCAGCCCGAGTGCGGCGGGCGAAGAAGCGGCCGTCGACCCGGTCGAGCGCGATCGACTGGCTGAACGCCTCGGTGAGGTTCTCCGCGGTGATGACATCGTCCAACAGCCCCTGTGCCACCACACCGCCTTCCTTGAGCAGCAACGCGTGACTGAACCCCGGGGGGATTTCCTCCACGTGGTGGGTGATCAACACGGTGGCAGGGGAATCCGGGTCGGCAGCGATGTCGGCCAGACGTGCCACCAGTTCCTCGCGACCGCCGAGGTCGAGACCCGCCGCAGGCTCGTCGAGCAGCAGCAGTTCGGGGTCGGTCATCAACGCGCGCGCGATGAGGACCCGCTTGCGTTCGCCTTCCGAGAGGGTGCCGTAGGTGCGAGTGGCTAGATGCTCGGCACCGAGACTCTCCAGCATCTCCACCGCGCGTTCGGTGTCGACTGCGTCGTACTTCTCGCGCCAGCGTCCCAGTACGGAGTACCCGGCGGAGACCACCAGGTCGGACACCAGCTCGTCGGCCGGAATGCGGTGGGCCAGCGAGGACGACGACAACCCGATTCGGGGTCGGAGTTCGGAGACGTCGGCTTTGCCCATGACCTCGCCGAGAATGTGGGCGACACCCGATGTCGGATGGATCTCGGCCGCCGCGATACGCAACAACGACGTCTTTCCGGCACCGTTCGGCCCGAGGACGACCCACCGTTCGTCCAGTTCCACCTTCCAGGTGACGGGCCCCACCAAGGTCACACCACCACGGCGGACGACGACATCGGTGAAATCTACGAGCAGGTCGGGATCCGGTTCAGACACGACGCCTATCTTCCCGCACATCGACCCTGCATTCACGGCAGGATGTGCACGCGTGTCGCCAAATCACGATCTGCCCGCCGGTCCCCATCGATCAGAGGACCGGGAAGCTGGCTCCAATCCACCCGGATCGCCGTTCCCCCTCGGTGCCACCGCGCAGTCGACTGGCACGCAATTTGCAGTCCACGCGCCCGAGGCCGAGGGCGTCGAGGTGTGCCTGATCGATCCGGACGGCGGCGAGCGGCGAGTAGAACTGACCACCGGTACGTTCGGAGTTCGACACGGCTTCGTTCCGGGCGTTCGACCCGGTGACCGATACGGCTTCCGAGCACACGGCCGGTGGGATCCGCACGCGGGGCGTCGATTCAACGGTGCGAAGATTCTGCTCGATCCCTCCGCCCGTCAGGTCAGCGGAGAATTCGGAGATCCGTCGGCGTTGTTGGCGTACGAGGACGATCCGTTCGGAGCACCGAGTTCTCGCGATTCGCTCGGGCACGTGCCCCTCGGCGTGGTTCGCGCACCTCTCGCTAGCACCGGTCGGCCGGCGCGCCCGTCCGTGCCGTGGGACCGAACCGTCCTCTACGAGTTGCACGTGGGGTCGTTCACTGCCCGTCATCCGGACGTACCCTCCCATCTTCGCGGCACCTACCTGGGACTCGCCCAACCCGCGGTGCTAGAACATCTCGCTCGCATCGGGGTCACGTCGATCGAGTTGCTGCCCGTGCACACCACATTCACCGAGCCCGGTGTACGTGCCCGCGGAATGCGGAACCACTGGGGTTACTCGACCGGGGCCTACTTCGCGCCGGATCCGCGCTTCGCTGCGGTTCCCGGCGACGAGGTCGACGAATTCCGGACCATGGTCGACGCGTTGCACGGTGCGGGGATCGAGGTGATCCTCGACGTCGTCTACAACCACACGTGCGAGTCGGCGGTCGACGGTCCGTCGATCAGTTGGCGCGGGCTCGATGCTCCCGGCTACTACCTCCTCGACGGCCGCGGATCGGACGTCGACCTGACCGGTTGCGGCAACACTCTCGACTCGGCGTCGCCCGCGGTCGTGCGCATGGTGTGCGACAGCCTGCGCTACTGGGTCGACGAGATGGGCGTCGACGGGTTCCGGTTCGACCTCGCGAGCACGCTCGGCAGGCCCGGTGGTTGGCGATTCGATTCTCGCGCACCGCTACTGACCGCAATAGCGGTGGATCCTCTTCTGTCACAGGTCAAGCTGATCGCCGAGCCGTGGGACGCCACCGGTGCGGGCTACCAGGTCGGAAACTTCGGAGTGGCGTGGTCGGAGTGGAACGATCGTTACCGCGACACGGTACGAAATTTCTGGGCAGGGCACCACGGCGTCCGGGAACTCGCCTCGCGCTTGGCCGGTTCGGAGGACCTGTTCGCCGGTGGCGGCCGTCTGCCCTGGGCGTCGATCAATTTCGTCACCGCGCACGACGGGTTCACCGCCCGCGATCTGGTGTCCTACGAGAACAAGCACAACGAGGCCAACGGCGAAGAGAACAGGGACGGAACCGACAACAACTCGTCGGTCAATCACGGGATCGAGGGACCGACCGAGGATTCGGGGGTTCTCGATGCTCGTGGACGCCACGTTCGGGCATTGTTGGCCACCCTGACTCTCTCGACCGGCACGCCGATGCTGCTGGCCGGCGACGAACTGGGCCATACCCAGGCCGGCAACAACAACGCGTACTGCGTTCCCTTCGATACTCCGGCCGCAGACGCCTGGGCCATCGACTGGGCCGGTGCCGATCAGAACATGATTCGCTTCGTCGCTCGCTTGCTTCGCGTCCGAGCAAGCGCCCCGACGCTACGACAGCAGGAGTTCTTCACCGGCCGTGCCACTCCGAACGGCCGACCCGATCTGGTGTGGTTCGATTCTGCCGGAACGGAATTCGACACCGACCGGTGGAACGACGATTCGGTACGCACGATCGCGGCCTGGGTCGACGGTTCGGACGTCCGCTCCTATGCGTCCGACGGCGGCCAGGTCGACGACGCCAGTTCGCTACTGATCCTGCACTCGGGAGGACCGGCAGAGATCGCGCTGGCCTGCCCGAGTTGGTCGTCGTCGCGTTACGTCCCGGTACTCGATTCCTCCCGTGCGGACGGAGTACCGTCGAACACCGTTGCGCTGGAAGCAGGTTCGATGATCTCGGTGACCGGCCCCACGGTGCTGGTGTTCCGCAGCGCAGGCAGGTGAGTCATGAACAGCTGCACGAGCGGGCCGACCCCGAGCGCATAGAGCACCGTACCCACCCCGAGAGTCCCGCCGAGCAACCAACCGGTGAGCACCACGGTCAGTTCGATGCCGGTACGCGTGAGCCGGATCGACCACCCGGTTCTGGCCACCAGGCCGGTCATCAAACCGTCACGTGGGCCCGGGCCCATTCCGGCACCGATGTACAGGGCCGTGGCGAACGCGTTCACCACGATCCCCGACACCATGGCCAGCGACCGAATGAGCAGTCCGTCGAGATGCGGCAACAGTGCCGACGTCGCATCCACGGCAACTGCGATCACCACCACGTTGCTCACGGTCCCCAGACCCGGACGTTGCCGCAGTGGAATCCACATCAGCAGCACCGCAACTCCGGTGATCGCGGTGATGGTTCCGAAGCTGAGGGAGACATGGCTTTCGATGCCCTGGTGGAACACATCCCAGGGGTTGACACCGAGTCCGCCTGCGATCATCAACGACATCGAGGCCCCGTACAGCCACAGCCCCACGTAGAGGGCAACCAGCCGAGAAGGAAGACGACGACCGGAGACTGCACGAAGCGATGAGGAGAACATGCTTCCAGTCTCCGGGAAGACTGGATACGTTCTGCATAGCCACTTATACGACAGTGGACCTCAGGTTCCGAGAACCGCGATCACCGTCGTCGAACCGGGCGCCACTTCGGTGAAGCCTGCGTCCCGCACTGCGACGGCGCGTCCGCCGCGCACCTCGTCCAGCGCACGTGCCCACTGCGCCGGGTCGGCCGGGCGAACCGAACAACGATATCCGCTCGACCCCCACTCCCGGCACTCCTGCACGCTCATCGCTCCGGCAAGCAACATCGACGCGTGCCCGACCTGCGCGGCGGCCTTGCCCACCGTCATGGACAACGAGGCGTCGACCCACAGCACCGGGCCTGCCAGTGGTGCGGGCGCTTCGTCGGACGGAACGTCGGTGCCACCGATCTGCAGGCGCTTGATCCGCGGATCGAGATCCCCGACGCGACCGGGCACCAAGGCTCGTGCCGATGCTCCCCCGACATCGACTGTGACGCCCGGAACATCCTGTGCCGCAGTCCATTGCGTGCCTCGCGCCCGTCGGGCCACCTTGCGAATCCGGGCCGACGCCCAGTCGACGAATCCATCGTGCCAGGGGGCACCTGTTCCCACCCGTGGGTCGAGGCAGAGCGCCACTGTCGCTCGCGCGGCCGCCTCGAGCAATTCGCTTCGCAACGGAGGCTCGGCTTTCGGGATGTGCAGAACCAGCGGCATCGCCAGCACGTCCGCCGGATCGGCTGGGTCCTCGGCTCCCCCGTACCCGCGGGCTAGCACGGCGTGGCGAGCCGCGAACGTGTTGTCCGGTGACAGTTCTTCGGCCGCCGTCTCGGTGGCTACGTCATCCGGTGAATCACCGGTCACGGAATCACCGGTCATGGGATCGGGACGCGGCGGACTCCCCCGTCGACTGCGTCCGCGGCTTCGATCTCGTTGCGGGTCACGCCGAGAATGAACAGAACTGCATCCAGGTACGGATGTGAGATGGCCGTGTCGGCGATCTCGCGCAACGCGGGCTTGGCGTTGAAGGCGACCCCGAGCCCTGCGGCAGTCAGCATGTCGATGTCGTTCGCTCCGTCACCAACGGCGACAGTCTGCTCCATCGGCACTCCCGACTGGGCTGCGAATTCGCGGAGCGCGGTCGCTTTGGCAGCGCGATCGATCACCTCGCCGATCACTCGACCCGTGAGCTTGCCGTCGACGATCTCCAAGGTGTTCGCCTTGACGTAGTCGAGCTCGAGTTCGTGAGCGAGACCATCGATGACCTGTCGAAAACCTCCGGACACGACGCCGCAAGCGAACCCGAGACGTCGCAGGGTACGGATGGTCGTCCGTGCCCCCGCCGTCAACTCCAGGCTCTCGCCCACCTCGTCGATGACGGATTCGTCGAGGCCGGCAAGCACCGCGACTCGCTGCTCGAGCGACTCCGCGAAGTCGATCTCGCCGCGCATGGCAGCTTCGGTGACTGCGCGTACTTCGTCCTCGCGTCCGGCGCGGGCAGCCAGCATCTCGATGACCTCGCCCTGGACGAGTGTGGAGTCGACGTCGAACACGATCAGTCGCTTGGAGCGCCGCGCAATTCCACCCCGTTGCACAGCGATGTCGACGCCGATTCCGGCTGCGATGGCCGCGAGCCCGGTGCGCAGTTGTAGGTCGGCGTCCGACGAGGTGTCCGTTGCGGTCACCTGCAGTTCGAGGCCGGTCACGGGGTAGTCCGCAATCCCGCGAATGGAATCGATGTTGGCACCCTGACGAGCGAGTTCACGCGAGATGGTGCTGAAGGCCCGAGCGGTCACCGGGCGACCCAGGATGACGACGACATGGGTGGCCAGGCTCTGGCCACCGTTGCGTGCAGTGCCGATCTCGACGTCGACGTGGACGCCGACGGTGGCCATGGCGTCCTCGAGCTCCTCCTGGAGCGCTTCGGGGTCGCGAGGGCAGGAGAGCAGAACACCCAGTGTCAATCGGCCCCGGATGACCACCTGCTCGACGTCGAGCAGGCTGACGTTGTGCCGTGACAGCGCTGCGAACAGCACCGACGTGACGCCCGGCTTATCGGGTCCCGTCACCGTCACCAGCACTGCGGTCTCGCTCGTACTCACCGGATCTCCCTTTCGCGCGGCCAGTGGCCGGACAGGTCTTCGTGGTACACGCAGTGGACGGCGAGCCCGAACGTGCCACGTGATTGTCGCAAGCGAAGAGCCCCACCCGTTAGCCGGGAGGGGCTCTCGCTGTGCTGTGGACTACTTGGGGTCCGGGTCTCCGGATCCTTCGTGATCGCTGGTGGCGATCGGAGCCCGTCGGGCCTGTTCGAGGACGGCGGTGGTCTTACCGCCGTGCGCACCGGGCCCGACGTGCGCTTCTGCACGCATCCGCTCGACCATGTGCGGGTAGTGCAACTCGAACGCCGGACGCTCGGAGCGAATCCGAGGCAGTTCGGTGAAGTTGTGTCGCGGCGGCGGGCAGGACGTGGCCCACTCCAGCGAGTTGCCGTAGCCCCACGGATCGTCGACCGTGACGACCTCGCCGTACCGGTAGGACTTGAAGACGTTCCATACGAACGGCAGCGTCGAGGCACCGAGGATGAACGCGCCGATCGTGGAGATGATGTTGAGTTCCGTGAAGCCGTCGGAGGGCAGGTAGTCGGCGTAACGACGCGGCATGCCTTCGTTGCCCAGCCAGTGCTGAACGAGGAACGTGGCGTGGAATCCGAGGAAGGTCAGCCAGAAGTGCCACTTGCCGAGCGCCTCGTCCATCATCCGGCCCGTCATCTTCGGGAACCAGAAGTAGATGCCCGCGTACGTCGCGAACACAACCGTGCCGAACACCACGTAGTGGAAGTGGGCGACGACGAAGTAGGTGTCGGTGACCTGGAAGTCGATCGGCGGCGACGCCAGCAGGACGCCTGTCAATCCGCCGAAGACGAACGTGATCAAGAATCCGATGGAGAACAACATCGGCGTTTCCAGCGTCACCTGACCACGCCACATCGTGCCGACCCAGTTGAAGATCTTCACACCCGTCGGCACCGCGATGAGGAACGTCATGAACGAGAAGAACGGCAGCAGAACCGCACCGGTGGCGTACATGTGGTGCGCCCACACTGCGATCGACAGAGCAGCGATTGCAATCGTGGCGTAGATCAGACCCGAGTAGCCGAAGATCGGCTTACGCGAGAAGACCGGGAACACCTCGGAGACGATTCCGAAGAACGGCAACGCGATGATGTACACCTCGGGGTGGCCGAAGAACCAGAACAGGTGCTGCCACAGCAGCACTCCACCGGTCGCCGGATCGAACAGGTGCGCGCCGAGGTGACGGTCGGCCGCCAGGCCGAGCAGTGCCGCCGTCAGCAGCGGGAAGGCAAGCAGGATCAGGATCGACGTCACCAGAATGTTCCAGGTGAAGATCGGCATCCGGAACATCGTCATACCGGGGGCGCGCAGGCAGATGACCGTGGTGATCATGTTGACGCCACCGAGGATGGTGCCAAGACCGGCGATCGCCAGACCCATGATCCACAGGTCTGCACCGACACCAGGCGAATGCAGAGCCGAGGTGAGTGGGGTGTACGCGGTCCAACCGAAGTCGGCCGCACCACCGGGAGTGATGAAGCCTGCCGTGGTGATCAAGGCGCCGAAGAGGTAGAGCCAGTACGAGAACGCGTTCAAGCGAGGGAACGCGACGTCGGGAGCGCCGATCTGCAGCGGGAGGATGTAGTTCGCGAAGCCGAACACGATCGGCGTTGCGTACAGCAGCAGCATGATGGTGCCGTGCATGGTGAACAGCTGGTTGTACTGCTCGTTGGACAGGAACTGCATTCCCGGCACGGCCAACTCGGCGCGCATCAACAGCGCCATCAGTCCACCGACCAGGAAGAACGCGAACGACGTCGCGATGTACATGATCCCCAACACCTTGGGATCGGTCGTCGTCACCGCTTTGTGCAGAAACGAACCCTTCGGTCCCATCCTCGGCGGGAACGGCCGAGCAGCATCCACCGCGGGTGCGGGCCTAGGCGCTAGGGCAGTCACAGATCCTCCTGATTGCGCGTCCGACCCCGAACTACAGGGCGACGTCATCTAGTCGTGCGCTCCTCGAATCGTAGACCGTCGGACCGACGCTTGCCGAACCGGTCCTACCGTGTGTCGTATTGGGCTGATCGAGCACTGCCCGGATCGAGTGATCTGCCTGCGCTGTGGGACTTTCCGCCGTATCGGGCCACGCTGTGAGCACCGTCGATTCCATGGCCTCGACGGCCTTCGTTCGGGTGTTCCACGACGACGTCGTTCCGATACTGTGTGAGACCACCCGACCCGTCGAAGGAAGTCCCGCGTTGCCACTCCACTCACGACTCCCCCGTTCGTGTGCACAGCGCAGGATCGGCACTCTCGCCGCTGCGTGCCTTGCCGCAGCCGTGACGCTGGTCGGTTGTTCCGACTCCGAGGCGCAGGACGATGCGTCGACGATCGTTCGCAGCACGACGAACATCGCCGGAGCGGGGGTCGTCGGTAACAACCGGGACACCGTGGGACTGTGTCCAGCGCTCGCCCCGCTCGACCGGACCGGCGTCGAAGGCGACACCCGCCCCGTGGGGCACGCCGAGGGAATCAGTGCCATCCCGGCCGACCCTCAACGCATCGTCGTGCTCGATGCCGCAGGCCTCGACGCCAGCTGCGCGGTCGGAATCTGGGAACGCGTTGTCGGAGCGGCGACGCTCGACCCCGATTTCCGTGGCGACGGGGACCAACCGCTGTACCTGGGTACCGGCTTGGCGTCCGTTCCGTCGGTGGGTCCGGTCGGCGCTCCGGACATGGATGCAATTTCCGCTCTCGACCCCGATCTGATCCTGGGTGCCGACTCCCTCGGACCCGACGCCTACGACTCTCTGACCGCCATCGCACCGACTGTGTTCACCACGACCGGGCAGGGCTGGAAGGACACCTTTCTGCAGTCCACGGCAGCCTTGGGTCGAGGGCAGTCGGGATTCGACGCACTGGCGTCGTTCTCCGCGGATGCCGAACGGGTGGGTCGCGAGATCGACGCTGCCCAGACGCAGGCGTCGGTCCTCCGATTCGACGCCGACTCCATCGAGGTGGACGGACCCGATTCGTTTGCCGGCCAAGTACTGAGCGAAGTCGGTGTCGGCCGGCCCCAGAGCCAGCGCGACGCCGATTTCTCGGTAGAGCCGGACAACCTCGCTCCGGTGGAAGGAGACATCGTCTACGTGCGATTCGCCGGTCCCGACGGCGAGACGTTCGGCCGCGAGGTGATGGACAGCGACGCGTGGCACGCTCTCGGTTCGGTCACCGACGGGCGAGTGTTCGCGGTGAACGACACGGTCTGGTCGGGCAGTGGAGTTGTCGCGGCGCGGGCCGTACTGGCCGATCTGTCCGCTTCACTGAACGCCTACGTGTCCTGACGCGATGCCGATTCCCGAGTTCGTCCGCGCCCTGCGCAGTGTCGTCGGCACGTCGCCGCTGTGGCTGTCCGGCGTCAGCGCCGTCGTACTCGACGACGACCGGCGTGTGCTGCTGACCCTGCGAGCGGACAACAACACCTGGGCCGTGGTCTCCGGAATTCTCGAACCCGGCGAAGAACCGGCCCCGGCCGCCCTGCGCGAGATCGGCGAGGAAACCGGTGTCGACGCCTCGATCGTGCGTCTGACGAGCGTCGACGTGACGGAGCCGATCACGTACCCCAACGGCGACGTCGCACAGTATCTCGACATCACGTTCCTCGCTCGGTACGTCGGGGGCACTCCTCACGCCGCCGACGACGAGAATCTCGACGTCGCGTGGTTCGCACTCGACTCACTCCCGCAAAACCTCACGGCCACTTCACGATTGCGAATCGAGAAGGCCATTGCCGACGAACCGTCGGCCTGGTTCCGACGCTGACCCCGCCTACGTCGAGTAGGCATCTCTTCGGAACATCTCCAAGGCTGCCGGAAATGTGATATCACTTTAGTATCAACATCGAGAGGGAGGTTCTCATGTCCGCACCCGCAACCGTCGCCGAGAAGCCGACGGGCACGCCCACCACCAACATCGCCGAACGTCCCGGGTGGGATCTGCCCGGCTGGTCGATGCTCGCCATCGGCCTCGCGCTGTTCCTCGGCGGTATCGCCGCGTTCGTGCTCGGACTCGTGTTCACGGTCGTCGGACTCATCGTCGCCGGTGTCGTCCTGTTCGTGCTCTCACTGCCTGCACTCGTGGGACTGACGCTGGTGCAACCCAATCAGGCTCGCGTCCTTCAACTGCTCGGCAGTTCGTACAGCGGCACCCTGCGAACACCGGGGCTGCGCTGGACCAATCCGTTGACGTATCGCCGGGCCATCTCGACGCGAATCCGCAACCACGAGACCGGCCAATCGAAGGTCAACGACGCCGACGGTAATCCGATCGAGATTTCCGCCATCGTCGTCTGGCAGGTTGCCGATACCGCCTTGGCGTCGTTTCAGGTCGACGACTACGAGGAGTTCGTCGCCGTCCAGACCGAATCCGCCGTACGACACATCGCCGGCAGCTACCCGTACGACGCCGAAGGCCGAATGTCGTTGCGGGAGAACGCCGACGAGATCACGGCCGCCATGTCCGAGGAAGTGCACGCGCGGGTGCGGTCGGCCGGTGTCGAGGTGATCGAAACTCGAATCAATCGTCTGGCCTATGCACCGGAGATCGCACAGGCCATGCTGCGGCGCCAGCAGGCGGGAGCGGTGATCGCGGCGCGTCAGCAGATCGTCGAAGGTGCCGTCGGAATGGTGGAGATGGCCTTGGGGAAGCTCGAGGAGAAGCACGTCGTCGAACTCGACGAGGAGCGCAAGGCCACGATGGTGTCGAATCTGCTGGTGGTGCTGTGCAGCGACCGCGACACGCAACCCGTGGTCAACACCGGATCGCTGTACCAGTGAGCCATGGCAGTCGAACGTAAGAAGATTCTGCTGCGATTGGACCCAGCGGTGCACGACGCTCTCGCCCGCTGGGCCTCCGACGAACTGCGCAGCACCAACGCGCAGATCGAATTCTTGTTACGCCGTGCACTGAGCGACAAAGGGCGAATGCCCAAGGAGGCGGAGGACATTCGCGCGCCGGGACGCCCACCGAGTTCGTGAGCGTCCCGCGTGGCGCGAACGGGCGTCAGAAGTCCCAGTCCTCGTCTTCGGTGTTGACTGCCTTGCCGATGACGTACGAGGAACCCGAACCGGAGAAGAAGTCGTGGTTCTCGTCGGCGTTGGGTGAGAGCGCCGACAGGATCGCCGGGTTGACGTCCGTCTCGTCCTTGGGGAACAGCCCCTCGTAACCGAGATTGTTCAGTGCTTTGTTGGCGTTGTAGCGCAGGAACTTCTTGACGTCCTCGGTCAGGCCGATCTCGTCGTAGAGGTCCTGGGTGTACTCGACCTCGTTGTCGTACAACTCGAACAGCAACTCGAACGTGTAGTTCTTGAGCTCCTCGCGCTGTGCCTCGCTGACCTTCTCCAGACCCTTCTGGTACTTGTAGCCGATGTAGTAGCCGTGCACGGCCTCGTCGCGGATGATCAGTCGGATCAGGTCTGCGGTGTTGGTGAGCTTGGCCCGCGAGGACCAGTACATCGGCAGGTAGAAGCCCGAGTAGAACAGGAACGACTCGAGCAGCGTCGACGCGACCTTGCGCTTGAGCGGATCGTCACCGTGGTAGAAGTTCAGGACGATCTCGGCTTTGCGCTGGAGGTTGGCGTTCTCCTCGGACCAGCGGAATGCATCGTCGATGTCACGGGTGGAGCTGAGGGTGGAGAAGATGGAGCTGTAGCTCTTCGCGTGCACGGACTCCATGAACGCGATGTTGGTGTACACCGCTTCCTCATGGGGAGTGATCGCGTCGGGAATGAGACTGACGGCACCGACGGTGCCCTGAATGGTGTCGAGCAGCGTCAGCCCGGTGAACACGCGCATCGTCAACTGCTTCTCGACGGCGGTCAGAGTTGCCCACGACGGGATGTCGTTGGATACCGGCACCTTCTCGGGCAGCCAGAAGTTGCTGGTGAGGCGCTCCCAGACCTCAGAGTCCTTGTCGTCCTGGACCCGATTCCAGTTGATTGCGGAGACGCGATCGATGAGCTTCACCATGTGTCCTATCTACCGAGGAAATCTGCCGAATGTTGGCCTGCTTGAACACTACCTGTTGTGTCGGACATCAATTGCTAACACAAGATCTGTGTCGTGCGTGTTGTGCGTAGCTGCAGCTACGCACAACGCGCACGACGTTGGTTCGCCATCCCAGCCCTCCCGCTGGAGCACCAGAGCGACGTCTCTCGCCACACCGCAGGGGTCACTGCTCACTTCCTCGTATCCGAAGACCAGCCGTGCTCGCCCAGCGAGTTCTGCCGCGTTGTCACGTCGCCGATCCCGAAATGCGACCTCGCGCATCGAATGGAACCGGCGGCCGTCGAGGCGCACAGTCACCGTGCGAGATCCGACCCGATATACGACGTCCTCGTACAGTGTCCGCCCATCGACCTGTACTGCGCTCTGCCGCTCCGTGGTCGGAAGCCCGTGAGCTGCTTCGACGTTCGTCGCGTATTCGAGTTCGAGGACCGATTGAACTCCGGTTGCGAGCAGGTCGATGGCTTCTGTCAGCGTCGAGAGATATCGGTACGGCCGTCGGACGGCGATCTGCTCCCGAACGTCGGTGAGTCGAATTCGTCGCTGGGTCACCGAGGAGACCAAGCTGTGAAAAGCCTGCTCGGGCGTAGGCTCCGACACCGCGAGATCGAGTGCGGTGTCCACCAACGTCGTCCGCGGCATGTCCCCCGGTACTCCGATGTGCCGGTGGGCGCGAGAACGATGCACCACCACTCCGGGATGCAGCGACGATCCGATTCCCGCCACCAGTCTCGTCCCGACCGTGGGGCCCGAGCGTACGGTCGGCCGTTGATTGCACGCGGACTTGCCGTACGGCACGGTGACGTGGACTGCCGCGGCGGGGTCCGGCTCGCAGAAAGCCCACTCCTCGGCAGCGGATCGGTGGCTCAGCATTGCGTGTCCACCTCCGTAGAGAAGCGCTGCCATCAGGGTCCGCTGCCGCGTCAACGGCCCGGTGAAGATCGAGTAGACGCCTCTGAGAACGGCGATCCACGCTCCACTGTCCACCAGTGCGCGAACGCGATTTCGGCTGTATCCCAACTCCGTGACCTGCGACTGCGTGAACAGCCCCCACTGCGTGTCGATCAGAACCTGTAGTTCTCGACCGTCCCCCCGACCATGTTCCATGGCCGGTCATCATGCCCAGCAGGTACGACACTTCTCCTCGTGCGCGTTTTGCGTAGCTCCAGCTACGCAAAACGCGCACGAGGGCGAAGCCCTAGAGCATGCAGGACACGCAACCCTCGACCTCGGTGCCTTCGAGTGCCATCTGGCGCAGACGGATGTAGTACAGCGTCTTGATGCCCTTGCGCCATGCGTAGATCTGCGCGCGGTTGATGTCGCGAGTGGTGGCGGTGTCTTTGAAGAACAGGGTCAACGACAGGCCCTGATCGACGTGTTGCGTTGCGGCAGCGTAGGTGTCGATGATCTTCTCGTACCCGATCTCGTACGCGTCCTGGTAGAAGTCCAGGTTGTCGTTGTCGAGGTACGGTGCCGGGTAGTAGACGCGGCCGATCTTGCCTTCCTTGCGGATCTCGATCTTCGACGCCACCGGGTGAATCGACGAGGTGGAGTTGTTGATGTACGAGATGGAGCCCGTCGGCGGAACGGCCTGCAGGTTCTGGTTGTAGATTCCGTACTCCTGCACCGACGCCTTCAGCGTCGTCCAATCCGCCTGGGTCGGAATGGATACGCCGGAGTCGGCGAACAACTTCGCGACCTTGGGCGTGGCCGGCTCCCAGACCTGATCGGTGTACTTGTCGAAGAATTCGCCCGACGCGTACTTGGAGTCGGGGAAACCCTTGAAGTACTGACCGCGCGCCTTGGCCAGCTGGTTCGACGCCTGGATGGCGTGGAACAGCACCGTGTAGAAGTAGATGTTCGTGAAGTCGATTCCCTCGGTCGAGCCGTAGTGAATCCGCTCGCGCGCGAGGTACCCGTGCAGATTCATCTGACCGAGGCCGATGGCGTGAGAATCGTTGTTGCCCTGTTCGATCGACGGAACCGAGAAGATGTGCGTCTGATCGGAGACCGCAGTCAGACCGCGGATCGCCACGGCGATGGTCTTACCGAAGTCGGGTGAGTCCATCGTCTTGGCGATGTTCAGCGAACCCAGGTTGCACGAAATGTCCTTGCCGACATGGCTGTACGAGAGGTCGTCGTTGAACGTGGACGGCGTCGAAACCTGCAGGATCTCCGAGCACAGGTTCGAGTGGGTGATCTTGCCCTTCACCGGGTTCGCGCGATTGACGGTGTCCTCGTACATGATGTACGGGTAGCCGGACTCGAACTGCAGCTCGGCAAGAGTCTGGAAGAACTCGCGAGACTTGATCTTGGTCTTGCGGATCCGCTTGTCGTCGACCATCTCGTAGTACTTCTCCGACACGTTGATGTCGGCGAACGGCACGCCGTAGATGCGCTCGACGTCGTACGGCGAGAACAGGTACATGTCCTCGTTCTTCTTCGCCAACTCGAACGTGATGTCCGGGATGACGATTCCGAGCGAGAGCGTCTTGATGCGAATCTTCTCGTCCGCGTTCTCACGCTTGGTGTCGAGGAACTTGTAGACGTCGGGATGGTGTGCGTGCAGGTACACCGCGCCCGCGCCCTGGCGTGCCCCGAGCTGGTTGGCGTACGAGAACGAGTCCTCGAGCAGCTTCATGATCGGGATGACGCCGGAAGACTGGTTCTCGATGCGCTTGATGGGCGCGCCGGCCTCGCGAATGTTGCTCAGCAGCAACGCAACTCCGCCGCCGCGCTTCGACAGCTGCAGGGCGGAGTTGATGGAGCGGCCGATCGACTCCATGTTGTCTTCGATACGCAGCAGGAAGCAGGACACGGGCTCGCCGCGCTGCTTCTTGCCGGAGTTGAGGAACGTGGGCGTCGCGGGCTGGAAACGACCGGCGATGATTTCGTCGACCAGATCGGTGGCCAGGGCTTCGTCTCCGGCCGCGAGCGTGAGCGCAACCATGCACACCCGGTCCTCGAAGCGCTCGAGGTAACGCTTGCCGTCGAACGTCTTCAGCGTGTACGAGGTGTAGTACTTGAACGCACCGAGGAACGTGGGGAAACGGAACTTCTTCGAGTACGCGTGGTTGATCAGAAACTTGACGAACTCGCGCGAGTACTGGTCCAGAACCTCGGGCTCGTAGTAGTTCTCCTCGACGAGGTAGTCCAGCTTCTCGTCGAGATCGTGGAAGAACACGGTGTTCTGGTTGACGTGCTGCAGAAAGTACTGATTCGCAGCCTCGCGGTCCTTCTCGAACTGGATCTCGCCGTTGGGACCGTAGAGATTGAGCATCGCGTTGAGCGCGTGGTAATCCATGTCTCCGTCGCCGCGAACGGTCGCGGTCGCGGGTGCTGCGTCGGTGATGGTCGGTGCCACGGCGATGCTCCTACTGGTATGTGGTGTGTGGTGCTCTAGTGCGTGTGGGCGGCGCGTCGGACTTCACGTTCCCAGAAGTCATCGAGGCCCTCGCGGACGCGCACTACGTCCTCGGGGGTGCCCATCAATTCGAAGCGGTACAGATACGGAACGGCGCATTTCTGCGAAATGACGTCGCCGGCAAAGCAGAACGAATCACCGAAGTTGGTGTTTCCGGCAGCGATGACTGCTCGTATCAACGACCGATTGTGTTCGTCGTTGAGAAACTTGATCACGCGCTTGGGGACGTAGTTGGTGTCGCGGCCGGAGTACGTGACCCCTCCCCCGTACGTCGGGACGATGAGAACGTACGGGGACTCGACCCGAAACGTGCCGTCCGGATCACGAAGCGGAATACGGGTTGCAGGAATGTCCAGCTTCGAGACGAAGCGATGCGTGTTCTCGGATGCGCTGGAGAAATACACCAATGAGTGGGAAGACTGCGGTTGCGAACTCACCGCTCACTCACTTTCTCGTTCTGTTCAAGCAGCGTTCGCAGCGAGGGTCTTGATGCGATCCGGGCGAAAGCCGGACCAGTGATCGTCACCGGCAACGACGACCGGAGCCTGCAGGTAACCGAGGGCCATGACGTAGTCACGCGCTTCGGGATCCTGCGAGATGTCGACGACCGAGTACTCGATACCCGCTTTGTCGAGGGCACGGTAGGTGGCATTGCACTGAACGCAGGCGGGCTTGGTGTAAACGGTGATGCTCATGGTGTCCCTCTTTCCGTTGTCGCCATCGGGTGCACCGATGGCGACCGATGTGCTCTGCGTATGGCACCGAGAACATCTCCCGCTCAGGGCGACTTCGACCTGCTCGGACCCGCTTTCGCGGGCCCTTCGAGTTGTGGTCTCTCGGTCGGACAAACACTACACCTAGTGTCCGACATATGCCTACAACACGAGATGTTGCGAACAACATGCTTGGTATTCGCTGGTCACGGCCTTGCCGACAGTCGAAGAACGAGTCCGTTCGGCGTGTCGCACGTCACACCGAAGGCATGTTCTCCATCACAACGGCCGGACGCGAGCTCGGTGACGTGCGCCAACGACGAAGCGACCGAACGCACGACGCGGGGCCCCCGGATCGTTCCGAGGGCCCCGCGTCGCCGATCCACCGAGAGTCAGCGCTGGCGCGCCTTGAATCGCGGTTCCTTCTTGTTGATCACGAACACTGTGCCGCGACGCCGAACCACCTGCGCGCCGGGCTTGTTCTTGAGCGATTTCAGAGAGTTTCTCACCTTCATGAGCACATGCTACATGAAAATGATTTTCGATACCACTACAGGGTCAGGCGTTCACGAGCTCGTTGGAGGCCTTGACCAACTCGGCCACCACGTGACCGATCTCTCCGGACACCTCGGCGTTCTCACGCGGGTGGGCCGAACCGAACTTGTCGATGGTGCCGCCGATGGAGAGCTGGACGTCCTCGAGGACGGTTCCGCCTGCGATGCGCACGGCCTTGCTCGTGTCCTCGTGCGCCCATTTGGCACCGTTACCACTGGGCGATGCGCTGATCACGACGACCGGCTTGCCCACCAAGGCACCCGCACCGTAGGGCCGCGAGAGCCAGTCGATGGCGTTCTTCAGCACGGCAGGAATCGTGCCGTTGTATTCGGGCGTGACCAACAGCAGGGCCGACGCCTTCTCGGCTGCAGCCCGCAGCGCGAGCGCGGCGGCGGGAACGGAACCCTCGACGTCGATATCCTCGTTGTAGAAGGGGACATCTCCGAGTCCGTCGTAGACCACGATCTCGGCACCGGCGGGTGCCACGGTGACAGCAGTCTCGGCAATCTGCTTGTTCACCGATTCGGCGCGCAGGCTTCCGACGAGAACGAGTACGTGAGCGTCTGACATGAGATCTTCCTTCGAAAGTTCGGGTGACGTGATCGCCACGTCAATTCATACCATTCAAACGGACCATGGTCCACTTATGTTCCCGGCAGGGTAGGCTGAATGCGTGAACGGCCCGATGCTGCCCATTGCGGGCGAGGACTCCGAGCGGTGCGACGCAGCACGCAACCGTCGGCTGCTACTCGACGCCGCCACGGATCTGGTGGCGACCATCGGGGCCGACGCCATCACAATGGACGCAGTGGCGACCAAGGCCGGAGTCGGCAAAGGCACCGTGTTCCGCCGTTTCGGCAATCGAGCCGGGCTGATGCGCGCACTCCTCGACCATACCGAGCAGAAGTTGCAGCACTCGTTCATGTTCGGCGACCCGCCGCTCGGCCCAGGGGCAGACCCCATCGACCGTCTCGTCGCCTTCGGCCGTGCGCGCCTCGAGTTCGTCAACGTCCAGGGCGAGGTGTTACGCGCTGCGGAAACGTCGGCAGACGCTCGCTACTCCGCCCCGGCTCACATGGTCAACTTCACTCACGTCCTGTCGTTGCTCCGGGCCGCCGAGGTGGACGGAGATCTCCCACTGCTGACGCACTGGCTCCTCACGCCACTGGAGGCCACCTTGGTGCTGCACCAGTACCGCGATCTCGGCATACCGATGGACCGACTGGCCGACGGCTGGGAAGACCTGGTACGCAGGGCAACTCGCGCCCGCTAGCTCTCCGGCATCAGAGGCTCTCGACTGCCACGGCGGCAGCGTGCAACGCCCTACCGTACGAGCGACCGTGTCCGGCCGCATGGACGGCGAGTGGGTGGAGTCGATGCAGTGGAATGCGTTCTCGCCATCCGGCTCGAAGCGGCCGCACGGTCTCGTACTCGTCCACGACCGCCTCCACATGGGGGCATCCGAAGAGCGCCAACATCGCCAGATCGGTCTCACGGTGCCCGCCGTGGGCGGCCGGGTCGATCATCACCACGCCCGCGTCGGTCCAGAACACGTTCCCGTTCCAGAGATCTCCGTGAATTCGGCTGGGCGGCTCCGCATCGTCGAAGTCACCGTTCGCGATGCGTCGGCACGCCGATTCGACTGTCGCGGCCTCCCCTGGTGTCACGGTGCCTGCGTCCACGGCAATCCGGAGGAACGGCAACACTCGTTCGGCCGCATAGAACGAACCCCACGTCCGGTGTACTGCACTGCTCATGGGCCTGGCCCCGATGAACAACTGCCCCGAGAAAGCAGCGCCGTCCGGACCCACCGGCGGAGAACCGAATCCATGAGCTCCCGCCGTGTGCATGTCGGCCAGTACGCGCCCGAATCCTCTCGCCGCGGGCACCGTCGGACGCGCGGCGACCAGTCGTTCGAGCTCGATGTGCGTCGGTCCGTGCCCGAGCACTCGGACAACCGGAGCGCCCGCCTCGCCCAGCCAGTGGAGGCCGGCCGCCTCGGCCGCGAAGAAGTCGGGATGCGCCTGGGGGTTTCGTTTGAGGAAGGTATCGGTGGATCCGCTCACGAACACCGACACTACGCACGGCACGTGCGCGAGCCGCACATCCGCGCGCGTCATTAGGATGACGTGATGGGACTCATCAACTCGGAACTGCGCACCGGAATCACGCGCGAGCTGGCAGTGCAGTCGACCATCGATCCGGTCACGGAGATTCGCCGAAGGGTGGACTTCCTCAAGGACTATCTGGCATCGACCCCGGCCACGGGCTTCGTTCTCGGTATCAGTGGCGGACAGGACAGTACGCTCACCGGCAAACTCGCCCAGCAAGCCGCGACGGAGCTACGGGCCGATGGCCACGAGGCCGAGTTCGTTGCCGTTCGACTCCCGTACGGCGTGCAGGCCGACGAGGACGACGCGTCGATCTCGCTGCGGTTCATCGATCCCGATCGGACGGTGACCGTCAATATCAAGGAGGCTGCCGACGCCGCCGCGACCGCCACAGCAGAAGCACTGGGTACGGGCGAGGTTCGCGATTTCGTGCGGGGCAACATCAAGGCGCGCCAGCGCATGGTCGCGCAGTACGCCATCGCCGGAGAACTCGGCTACGTCGTCGTCGGCACCGACCACGCCGCCGAGGCCATCACCGGCTTCTTCACCAAATTCGGCGACGGTGGTGTCGACCTGACGCCGCTCACCGGGCTGAGCAAGCGTCAGGGAGCAGCATTGCTACGCGAACTCGGTGCACCCGAGAGCACATGGCGAAAGGTCCCCACCGCGGATCTCGAGGACGATCGCCCGGCCCTGCCGGACGAGGAGGCACTCGGGGTGACGTACGAGCAGATCGACGACTACCTCGAGGGCAAGGAGGTCGCCGATGACGTTGCCGAGAAGCTGGAGAAGATGTTTCTCGCGACCCGCCACAAGCGTGCGGTGCCGGTGACGCCGTTCGACGACTGGTGGAAGAGCGCCCGCTGACGCGAGTCCACTGACGCGCGTCCGGTGATCAGCCGCCGGCGAACGGCGGTAGCACGTCGACCCGGCTGCCGATCGGACGGTCGAGATCGCGGGTGAGATCGTCTCCGACCAGATAGGCCGACACCCGAAGAACGGGGTCCATCGGCGCACCGTGCCGCGAACGAATCACCTCTCGAAGGTCGGCAAGAGTGGCTCCGATCGGCATGGTGACGTACTCCGAGTCGCACCCCGACGCGTCGACGGCGGCAGCGAAGTACCGCACCTCGACCTCGGTCGACGGGCCGACGTCGACGCCGGTCTGCGCATCAACCACCGATGGCTCCCATGCTGCGGGCGGGAGGTACGAAGCCGTCGGCATCGATGCCGTGCCCAGCCCACTTGTTCCACATCGCCCCGCGCCACACGGCTGCCAATTCGTCGTCGGTGGCACCGCCGCGCAGCGCCGCGCGAAGATCGGTCTCGTCGTCGCTGAACAAGCATGACCGAATGGTTCCTTCCGCGGTCACCCGCGTCCGGTCGCAATCCCCGCAGAACGATCGTGTCACCGACGCGATGATGCCGACGGTGGCATCGGTTCCGTCGACGCTCCATTCCTCGGCCGGTGCCGACGGATCGGCGCGCCCCACCTCACGCAGGTCGAACTCGGTGGACAGCTCGTCGAGCAGGGTCTGGGCGTCGATCATGTTGGCGCGAGCCCACTCGTGATCGGCGTCGAGCGGCATCTGCTCGATGAACCGGAGAGCAACCCCCTCGTCGAGACACCAGCGCAGCAGATCGACCGCACCGGACAGCGTGTCGCGCATCAGAACTGCATTGATCTTCACCGGACCGATGCCCGCTCGCTTCGCCGCGCGGATCCCTGCCAGCACCGAAGGCAACCGGTCACGTCGGGTCAACCGCGCGAAATCTTCGCGGTCGACCGAGTCCAAGGAGACGTTGACCCTGGTCAACCCGGCATCCGCCAGCGCCGCCGCTCGATGCTCCAGGCCGACTGCATTGGTCGTCATCGACAGCGGCACACCTGCCGCAGCATCGGAGCACAGTCGCAGGATCTCGTCGAGGTCGCGGCGCATGAGGGGCTCGCCACCGGTGAACCGGACGTCGCGGATACCCAGCAGACGCACCGACACCGAGACAACGCGAGCGATTTCGGCCGGCGTGAGCAGGTTCGCCGCAGGAATGGCCGGAAGGCCCTCCTCCGGCATGCAGTAGGTGCACCGGAGCGAGCACTTCTCGGTGATGGAGATACGCAGGTCCCGCGCGACGCGGCCGAAGCGGTCGATCAGATGCGGTACGTCCGGCCGATCCTCTACCGAATTCGCCTGCAGTGACCGATCGCCGGTTGCCGCACCGCCGAACACCGGAATGCCCAGCGAGGTGACACTGTCCACCGTCACCTCGTACCTCGCCTTCGTCGACCTCGATCACGCCTGTCATGGACGTGTCTACCCAGTATGCCGCAGCCCACACTCGACGGCGTTGTCGGCGTGCTTAGGATTGGCACCCATGACGGCTGAGCACTCGTGCGGAATCATCGGACCAGCGCAGTGAGCGCCGTATCCGTCGAGGAGCACGCCGCCGCGATCGAGACTCTTCTCGAAACGCTGGGAACCAGAGCCGCGCAGCGAATCCCTCTGGCCGACGCCCTGGGACGCGTCTCGTTCGAGGACGTACGGTCGCCGGTCGATCTACCGCTCTTCCGCAACTCACAGATGGACGGCTACGCGGTCGATTCCCGTTCCGTGGACACGACCCCGGTGACACTTCCTGTCTCGACGATCATCGCCGCCGGCCCGACGGCATCGGCAGTCCTGGCGTCGGGGAGCGCGGCGAAGATCATGACCGGCGCACCCATTCCAGACGGGGCCGACGCCATCATCCCCGTCGAGGACACCACGATACCGTCCGCCGGTTCGGTCACGATCGAACGAGGCCGTGCGGCAGGCGAATTCGTTCGCGAACAGGGAAGCGACGTACGCGTCGGAACGGTGCTGGTCGAGGCCGGTCGAGCACTCGAGCCCCGGCACATCTCGGTTCTCGCGGCCGTAGGTTTCGCCGAGGTCGAGGTACGCTCGCGCCCTCGCGTTGCTGTCGTGACGACAGGTGCCGAGCTGGTCGACGCCGGCTCGATTCTGACGCCCGGCCAGATCTACGATTCGAACGGGATCACCCTCGCCGCACACCTACGCGCCAGCGGTGCCGAGGTCGTTTCGGTCTCGCGCAGCTCGGACGAACCGAGCAGGTTTCGCGAAATTCTCGATGCGGCAGCGAAATCGGCGGAGCTGATCATCACCTCCGGCGGAGTGTCGATGGGCGACTTCGAGGTGGTCAAGGACGTGCTCCGGCCGCTCGGCGGCACCTTCGGATCGGTTCGTATGCAGCCGGGCGGGCCGCAGGGCATCACCATGTTCGACGGTGTTCCCGTGCTCAGCTTTCCCGGCAATCCCGTCAGTACGGTCGTCTCGTACATCATGTTCGCGCGCAACATCGTTCGGCGAGCAGCGGGTCTGCCTCCGGTGCTCTCGACGACCTCTGCATTGCACGAACCGATCGTGTCTCCGCCCGGCAGGAGACAACTCCTGCGTGGCAGATTGCGTGACGACGGGATGGTCGAGCTCGTGGCCGGTCCCGGCTCGCACCTGGTCGCGGCACTGGCATGGGCCGACGTGCTGATCGACATCGATTCCGAGACAACAGAACTCGCTGCAGGATCCCCCGTGGAGGTATTGCCGCTGTGACCACCGACGCCCCGCATACGCACCTGTCGCATCTCGACGATCAGGGCCGCGCTCGCATGGTCGACGTGGCCCACAAGAAGGAGACCTCGCGCACGGCCGTCGCCGCCGGTGAGTTCGTCACGACGGCCGAGGTCATCGCGCTCGTGCGTGCCGACGACATGCCCAAGGCCGATGTTCTCGCGACTGCGCGCATCGCGGGCATCTCGGCGGCGAAGCGGACGTCGGAGCTGATTCCGCTGTGCCATCAGCTCGCCCTCTCGTCGGTGAAGATCTCGTTCGGATTCACCGACTCGTCCATCACGGTCGAGGCAACCGCGCGCACCACCGGACGCACCGGCGTGGAGATGGAAGCGCTGACTGCCGTCGCCGTTGCCGGACTGACGCTGCACGACATGGTCAAGGCCGTCGATCCCGGTGCCACCATGAACGGGGTCCGGCTGATCACCAAGGACGGCGGTAAGCACGGGCATTGGCAGCGAGACGACGCAGAGAGCTCGCCCGACGCAGAGACTTCACCGGTATTCGAGACCACCCGATCCGCAGTGGTCCTGGTGGCCTCCACCGGTGGCGCGCGCGGAACTCGGCCCGACACCACCGGTCCCACCATCGCAGCCTGGTTGACCGATCGAGGCTTCACCGCGCGCGGTCCGCTGGTGTACGCCGATTCCGACATCGCGGCCGGACTGCAGGACGCTCTGCGCGGCGAACCGTCGTTGATCATCAGCACCGGCGGAACCGGTGTCTCGCCTACCGACGCGACTCCCGAGGCCACCGCAGCGCTCATCGACATCGACATGCCGGGCATTGCCGATGCAATCAGAACCCGGGGAACGTCCGCAACACCACACGCAGTGCTCAGTCGCGGTGTGTCGGGCTTGATCGGGCGCACCCTGGTCGTCAATCTGCCCGGTTCACCGGGCGGCGTCAAGGACGGCCTGGCAGTCCTCGATCCGTTGCTCGACCACGTTCTCGCCCAGATCGCCGGAGGAGGCGCCCACGATGAGTGAGCTCGTCGCACGAATTTCGAGTGAACCGTTGAGTACCGCCGAAGTGGAAGCAGCGGTGCAGGATTCGCGACACGGAGCGGTTGTGCTGTTCAGCGGAATCGTCCGCGACCACGATGGAGGCCACGCCGTGGAAACCCTCGAATATCGAGCCCACCCCGACGCCGAGCGCTTCCTGAATCGATGCTGCTCAGAAGTTTCCACAGACACCGGCTTGGCTGTGGCCGCGGTACACCGCGTGGGCGACCTGCGTGTGGGCGACCTGGCACTCGTGGCAGCGGTCGGCTCGGCTCATCGCGCCGAAGCGTTCGAAGCCTGCGCCCGACTGGTCGAACGCATCAAGGCGGAGGTCCCGATCTGGAAGCGGCAGGGATTCGAGGGCGGACGCACCGAATGGGTCGGGCTGTAGAAGATCTACCCGGTATCGAGGTAGCGCTGCACCGGGAGCATCGACGAAGCATCGCCGTGCTCGGCCGGTGTCCGCACACAGGCGCGCAGTCGTCTCTCGACAATCGATGCGTCGAGCTCGGTACCGATCAGCACCAGCGACGTCTGTTCTGTCTCACCTCGAGCCCACGAAGCGACATCGAATCGAATGTGTCGGCCGACCGTGTGCACGATGAACTTCTGCCTGTGGCCAGGGATCGCGAAGTAGACGAAACCCTTGATGCGGTAGAGGTTGCCGGAGGGATTCTCCAGGAATTCGATCATCCGTCGTGGATCGATCGGGTCCGTGGTGACGAACTCGGTGTGCGAGTACCGCGCGTGCAGGTGGTGATCGTGGTCGTGGTCGTGGTCGTGGTGGTCGTCCCGAAGCAGATCGTCCAACGACAACTGCACGGCCACCGCCGACTGGACCGACGAGTCCTCGCGACGGTCGAAGAGCAGCAATGGATCGACCCGCCCGAAGGCGACCGGGACCACCGGAACCTCGCCCACCACGGAGTGCACGGTGGACTCGACCGCGGAGAGATCGGACTCCGAAACCTCGTCGCACTTGTTCAACACGACCAGATCGGCCAGCTGCAGATGATGGTCGATCTCGGGATGCTCTGCGCGAGTGTGCGGAAACTCCACGGCGTCGACGACCCCTACGAGCCCGCCGTAGACGATGAACTCGTTCTCGCTGCCGCGGACCATTCGAATCAGGTTGCGCGGCTCGGCCAAGCCACTGGCCTCCACCACGATCACGTCGATGGCCGAACGGCGGTGCGCGAGGGCGTCGAACATCGCGTCCATATCGCTGATGTCGACGGCGCAACAGATACACCCGTTGCCGAGTGAGACCATCGAATCGACCTGCCCCGCCACGAGCATCGCATCGATGTTGATTGCTCCGAAATCGTTGACCACGACTCCGATTCGCACACCGGCATCGTTGCGCAACAGGTGATTGAGCAGGGTCGTCTTACCCGCGCCGAGAAAGCCGGCAACGATCACCACCGGAATTCTTCGACGCGCCACGGCGTCCGAGACTACCGGGCAGCCAGAATCTGCTTCAGCAGGCCTTGCGCGAAGTTGGACACACCGGCGACGTTGTCCGGCGTCGCGAGCCCCTTCAGGCCGTCCACGCCGAACGTCTCGATGTACGGAGTGACGCTGTCGATCAATCGAGACAGTGCGCTTCGACCCGCGACAGCCGTCCCCGTTCCCACGGTCGAGGACGCGCTGGGCGCAGCGGTGTCGGTCGCCTTCGCCGCAGGGGCGGCAGCAGTCGTCGTCGGGGCGGTGGCATCCGCCGCGGCCGGGCCGGTCGCCGTCGTGGACGACGCCTCTGCACCGAGCAGATAGTCGATGATCCCGGTCGATATGGCGATCGCGTGCTTCAACTGACCATCGGAGCTCTCGAGAAGGGCCGCGTCGTCGGGGTTCGATCCGTTGCCCATTTCGACGAATACGAGGGGCACTGTGGTCAGTGCCGGACCCGCCACGTCCGAGCGCTCCTGAATTCCCTCGTCCACGCCCGCGTAGTTCGCCGGGTCGAAGCCGGCCCGAACGTACGAGTCCCGCATCAGCTTCGAAGCCGAACGCCCACCTTCGGACTGGGCTGCGTCGGCCGCTGCGTCCGGAATCGGCAATGTGGGCACGATCAGATGAAATCCGTGCTTGGCGGCATCGGACGACGTGCTCGTGGAGTCAGCATGGATACTCACCGCGACGTCAGCTCCGGACTCGCTCGCTGCACGCGCCCTGTCGTCGACGCATCCACCCCACCCGGTGTCGTCCGCTCGACTGGTCTTCACCGTTGCGCCCAGGCTCTCGAGGCTGGACCGAACGAGTTCGCTGACTTTCCAGTTGATGGTGTGCTCGGGCACGCCGTCGACGGTGGTCATTCCGGTGGTCTGGCAGTCTTTCGTGCCGCCGCGCCCGTCGTCGACCTGGCGCTGCAGATCCTCCGAATGTCCGGTGCCCTGGTGGCCCGGGTCGAGAAACACAGTCTTACCCGACAGCTCGGTGCCGATGGACGGTGTTGGAGTGGACGGCGTGGTGGTGGCCGGGGCGGCGGTAGCGGGTGCCGACGCGAGCACTCCCGCACCGAGAATCCCGGCGCACATCAGTGCCGTTGCCATCGACCTGGTCGTTCGTGCAAATTTCATATCGTCGTGGGCGCACCGGTGAAACTGGTGGCGCTACTCCCCTCTCGGCCCCTGGGATGCCGCTGATTTCAGGCGAGTGACCGACAACAGGGGCACCAGACGTAACAGCAGACACTTGCGTCTCAAGTGAATCAGACGTCCGTGTTCTCGCGTCTCGGATTGTCTTTCGTTAGTGAAATGAGCGCGTTCCGTAATCGATTCGTTGCCGGCGCACAGCCGGTGGGCGGGCTCGAATCGGCGCTGCCCCGCTCGGTTCGACCACGAACCGACCCGATGATGGATATGCCTCATCGAACCGGTCGGTTCGTCTTTGTTTGCATAAGGACGAACGTCCCCACCGGGACAATTTTCTCGCACCCAAGGTGCCGTTTCGGTCAACTACGATCCGATTTCGCGACAGTTCTGGGAATTCAGTAACAATTCCTCGGCCCGCGTGGATATGCACATTGTTCAGCCGTATAGTCGTTTCCGTTCGATCTGGACATCCCCGCATCATCCCCTGCACCATTGGAGAGCTTCAGCATGGCCAGAAAAGTCTATGTGCAACTAGTCGACGACATCGACGAAAAACCGATCGAATCCGGTGGCGAACACATAACCTATTCGGTCAACGGAGTCAGCTACGAAATCGACCTCAGCGACAAGAACGCCAAGGAATTTCACCGCAAGCTCGATTATTACATCGACCACTCCACCAAGGTCGGTGGAAAACGAACGAAGAAGTCGGGCACCCCCGCAGCAGGTGCCAAGCGTGACGCCAATCAAACCAAAGCCATCAGAGAATGGGCGAAGGCGAACGGCCACAATATCTCGGCGCGCGGCAGAATCCCCGCCGAGGTCGAGCAAGCCTTCGACGCGGCTCACTGACCGTCGACAGACGATCGATCCCGAGAAACAGAAAAAGCGCCGCTCGCGAGCGGCGCTTTTTCTGTCGAATGGAAACTTCTGCGGTGATACGAACTACTTCGGTGAAGCTGTATACATCGGTGGAGCTGAACTACTTCGGTGGAGCTAAGGGGACTCGAACCCCTGACCCCCACACTGCCAGTGTGGTGCGCTACCAGCTGCGCCATAGCCCCGAGTACTGCGTGCTCCCGCTCATGCGGTTGCTCGAACGAAGTTACACCATCGGTCGCAGCAGCAACAAATCACCTGGTGCGGCCGGTTCCGACGAACCGACGACCGGCCGCACCGTGCCCGGACGTCAGTTGATGTTCGCCAGCCACTCCGAGTCACCGAGAGCGTCGACCACCTGCCCGTCCACCAACACCCCCGGCGTCCCACGAGCACCCGATGCCGCCAGGGCGTCCCGTCCGGTGTTCGCGTCCGCGACCGCGGCGTCACGTTGCGAGCCAGTGACAATGCACTCCACAGCCAGTTCGCTCGCTCCGTCGGAACGCGCAAGGTCTGCCAGTTCGGCATCGGTTCGGTCGGAGTCCCCACCCTCTTCGGGGCGAAAGTCCGGGTCGAACAGTCCGGCATGAAATGCGGAGTAGACCCGAGCGTTCTCCGTTGCGGCCACACAATGCGATGCCGCGACCGCACGCGTCGAATAGTCGCCCGAAGCCGACTGTGCATCGAGAAAATTGACCAGGTGGTATTTCACCGCGACCACGCCATCGTCGATCTTCTGTGCCAACTCCTGCCCGTGCTTTACTTCGAGTTCACCGCAGAACGGGCACATCGGATCCTCGTAGACATCGATGACACGCTGCGCTCCCGGACGCGCCAGCGCAACCACGCCGTCGCCGGGCAAGGACAATTCGACCTCGGGATTCTTCACGGTGCCGTAGCCGTCGTTGCGTGGAGCGTCACTTCCGCTCTGCCACATGATCGCGACCGCGATGACGATCACCACCACAACGAATGCGATGCCGCCCAACACATAGGTCACGGTATTCGACGTGGCCTGGGGCGTGTGTTTCGTACTCGATATCTTCTTCTGGCTCACAGAGCGAATACTACGGACGTCTCCGTCAGGTGCGCTCTCGCGCGAGGGTGTCCGGAACTCGTGCCCACCACAGGCCCGCCACCAGAAGCAGTGCGCCCGTCACGGCGAACGCGGGGCCGAACGAAACCTGCTGCACGATCAACCCCGCCACGATCGGGCCGATCACCGCGCCGACGTCGGAGGTCATCTGGAATGCAGCCAGCACGGGCCCTCCGCGCGCCTTCGATCCGATCACATCGGCCACCGATGCCTGCTGCGCAGGACTCATCAGCCCTGATCCGATTCCGGCGATCAACGACACCGCGAGGAACAGGACCGGATCGTGGACGTACCCCATGACGACGGTTCCGAGGCCGCACACTGCCAACCCACTCACCATGAACGGCTTTCGTCCGCGTACATCGGACAGTCGGCCCGCACTGGTGAGAACCACCGCATTTCCCACGGCGAACACAGTCAGAGCGACCCCGACGAATACCTCGGATCGCTGCATCGCCTCGACGACGAACAACGGAACCAACGCCACCCGAACGCCGAACACTGCCCAGCCGTTGGCGAAGTTCGACGCCAAGGCAGCCCGATAGGACGGAATTCGTAGTGCGGAGAGCAGTGACATCGTCGGCGGTGCCGAGCCCTTCTCCGGCTTCACCAGATCGGAATTGCCGAGGGTGAAGTAGACGACGGCAGCGGCGATCACGAGCGCCACGGCGTAGATCACGAACGGCACCCGCAGACCGAAGCCGACCAGCTCGCCGCCGACGAGCGGACCGCCGATGGTTCCCAACAGGAAGGCGGTTGCGTACAGCCCCGAGATGCGACCTCTACTGGTCGGCGGACTGATTCGGATCAGCAGTCCGAGAGCCGACACCGAGAACATCGTGGATCCGATTCCGCCGAGCCCACGGAAGACCAGCAGCTGCCAATACGTCTGTGCGAGCGCACATGCACCGGTCGACACCGCGACGATCAGAAGCCCGATCAGGTAGACCGGCCGTTCACCGAGCCGCTGGACCAGAGATCCACTGACCGGTGCGAACAGCAATCGCATCAGAGCAAAGGCACTGATCACGGCGGACGCCGCGGCCACACCCACCCCGAATTCACGGGCGAACTGAGGAAGGGCAGGCGCAACGATGCCGAAACCGAGCGCAATGACGAACGCTGCCGACACCAGTACCCAGATCTCGGGTGGAAGCTTGCCACCAGGCTGCAGGGCCGGCTCCGGAGTCTTGTCCTCGGCGTCGGAAGAATCCGACCGATCGGGTGTGGGCGAGTCGGTCACGAGCTCTCGAGTGCGGAGGACACCAGGTCACGTGCTGCGGCTTGGACCTCGGCGAGATGTTCCGCACCCTGGAACGACTCCGCGTAGATCTTGTAGACGTCCTCGGTTCCGGAGGGGCGAGCAGCGAACCAGGCGCTCTCCGTCGCTACTTTCAAGCCACCGAGCGCAGCTCCGTTGCCCGGAGCCTCGGTCAGCGTTGCGGTGATCGGTTCGCCTGCCAACTCGGTGGCGGTGATCTGGTCGGGCGAGAGCTTGGCGAGAACGGCCTTCTGCTCGCGCGTGGCAGGTGCGTCGACGCGAGCGTACGAGGGATCGCCGAACTTTGCGGTGAACTCGGCGTAACGCTGAGACGGCGTCGATCCGGTGACGGCGGTGATCTCCGACGCCAGCAGCGCGAGAACGATGCCGTCCTTGTCGGTGGTCCAGACGCGGCCGTCGTGTCGGAGGAACGACGCCCCAGCGCTCTCCTCACCGCCGAAGCCGAGCTCACCGCCCAGTAGGCCCGGAACGAACCACTTGAAACCGACCGGGACCTCGAGCAGACGACGGCCGAGGTCTGCGACGACCCGGTCGATCATCGACGAGCTCACCAACGTCTTGCCCACCGCAGCCGTCGGTGACCATCCCGGCCGGTGAGTGAACAAGTAGTCGATGGCGACGGCGAGATAGTGATTGGGATTCATCAGGCCACCGTCGGGAGTCACGACGCCGTGCCGGTCGGAGTCGGCGTCGTTGCCCGTCGAGATGTCGAATCGATCGCGAGCAGCAATGAGCGAGGCCATCGCGTTCGGCGACGAACAATCCATCCTGATCTTGCCGTCCGTGTCCAACGTCATGAAGCGGAACGTGCCGTCCACCAATGGATTGACGACGGTCAGATCCAGGTTGTGCCGTTCGGCGATCGCGTCCCAGTAGTCGACACTCGCGCCGCCGAGCGGATCTGCACCGATGCGAACTCCGGCAGCACGGATCGCATCGAGATCGAGCACGTTCGGGAGGTCGTCCACATAGGTTCCGAGGAAGTCGTAGCGGGAGACGCTCCCCGCGAACGCCTGCGCCAGAGTCACGCGCTTGATTCCCGAGATACCCTCGCGCAGAAGCTCGTTCGCGCGAGCGGCGATGACCGAGGTGGCATCGCTGTCGGCCGGCCCGCCGTGCGGAGGGTTGTACTTGAAGCCGCCGTCCCGGGGGGGATTGTGCGACGGAGTCACCACGATGCCGTCGGCCTTCGCCGCCGGACCGGATTCGTTGAAGCGAAGGATGGCATGACTGACGGCGGGTGTGGGCGTGTACCGGTCCCCCGAATCGACCAGTACGTCGACGTCGTTGGCGGCCAACACTTCCAGAGCCGTCGTCCAGGCCGGCTCCGACAACGCGTGGGTGTCCCGGCCGATGAACAGGGGCCCGGTGATGCCTTGCGTAGCGCGGTACTCCACGATCGCCTGCGTCGTAGCCACGATGTGGGCCTCGTTGAATGCCGAATCCAGGCTCGACCCTCGATGTCCGGACGTGCCGAAGACCACCTGCTGATTCGGGTCGGACACATCGGGGACCCGCGAGTAGTACGCGGTCACGAGTTGCGAAAGATCCACCAGATCTTCCGGCAGTGCAGTGGTTCCAGCTCTCTCGTGCGCCACGATGCGCCTCCTCGTCGGTAGAACCGAACTCGATCGATGGATCGAACTCCTCGACAACCCTAACGCCGCCGCCCCACTCGCGAGCTACTTGCTGGGTGCTTTCGGCGGCCGTGGGAGGAAATAGCTGGTCCGATGCTGATATTCGCGATACCCCGGACGCTTTTCCATGCTGCGCTCGAGCAACCTCGCTCCGGTGGCGAACACCAGGAAATACGTCATCGCGATGGGCGACAGAAGCGTGAACACCCCGGGCCACGCTGAGGCGCACACGAGGAACAACCCCCACCACACCGCCGAGTCCCCGAAGTAGTTGGGGTGCCGTGTCCAGGACCAGAGACCACGATCCATGATCTTGCCCTTGTTCGACGCGTCGGCCTTGAAGGCTTTCAGCTGCGCATCGCCCACCGCCTCGAACGTCCATCCGAGCAGCCAGACCAGTACGCCGAGTACGACGACCGGCAGAAACGATTCGTGTGCGACTGCGGACACCTGCACCGGGAGGGACACGAACCACAATGCAAGCGCCTGCGTCAGATAGATCTTACGGAGGGCGTACCAGGTCTTGTTTCCGGTCGCCTTCGAGAGCAATTCGGTGTAACGCGGATCCTCGCCGTGCCCGCTTGAGCGCTGAAAAACGTGCAGGGCCAGACGAAGTCCCCAGACGCCGATGAGGACGAGCAGAAGCAATCGACGCCACAGTTCACCTGTTCCGGTCGCAGCCGAGATCAGCGCGATCAGAACGAAGCCGCCGCCCCACGTCACGTCCACGACATTGTGCCGTCCGATTCGCGCACCGATGAGGGCCGTGACGATCATCAGGACAGCGGTACCGCCGAGGCTCGCCAGCGATACGGTCAGGAACTCGGACCAGTTCACCGCGGGCACACCCACACCGGTCGAACCGGTTCCATGTCGGACGGTCCATTCTCGGACCTGACCGCCAGGATCTGGTCGACGCCCATCCTGTTGTCCCGGAAAGCCATTCCGCCACCGATCAGGTACAGCCGCCACACGCGCGCGACCTCTTCCCCGACCATCGCCACCACGTCGTCGAAGCGCGCCTCGAAACGCTCGGTCCAGACGTCGACGGTTCGCACGTAATGCTCCCGAAGGCCGTGGAGGTCGCGAACCTCGAGTCCGGCCTCCTCGATCATCGCGACGGTTCGCCCGACCGGACGCATGAACATGTCCGGCGCGATGAACGATTCGATGAACGCTCCGCCGCCGGGGTTGTCGCCTTCCCTCCGGGACATCTGCTGAATCAGCACGCGTCCACCGGGCTTCACGTTGGCGTGCAGTGCGGCGGTGTAGGTCGGGTAATTGGCCTCCCCCACATGCTCACCCATCTCGATCGACGCCACCGCGTCGAAGGGCCCGTCCGGAATCTCTCGATAGTCCTGAATTCGGATCTCGACGCGGTCCTGCAGTCCACGATCGGCGATTCGCTTGTCGATGAATGCTTTCTGCTCACGCGAGATGGTCACTCCGACGACCTGCGCTCCGTACTCCTGGGCCGCATGCAGGCTCAGCGACCCCCAACCGCAGCCGACGTCGAGAAAGCGTTGCCCTGCGCGCTTGTCGAGCCCGATCTTTCGACACACGAGGTCGAGTTTGTCGCGCTGGGCATCGTCGAGGGTGTAGTCCGGCGAATCGGAGGTCCAATATGCCGACGAGTACGCCATGTGTGAATCGAGTACCAACTCGTAGAAGTCGTTGGACAGGTCGTAGTGGTGACTGATCGCGGCGCGGTCACGGAGCACCGAGTGCAGCCGACCCTTCACCGTGGCCTGCGACACGGGCGGCGGCAGTGGACGGCCCAACACCCCGAGATCCTTTGCCAGTTTCGCCAGCTTCAGCAGCGATGCCGGCCCCGGTCGGATCGCGGAGAGTCGACGCTCACGAACCACACCCCAGACGTGATCGAGAGCCGCAGCAAGGTCGCCGTCGACGTCCAACTCCCCGGTGACGTACGCCTGCGCAGCGCCGAGTTCACCTGGGCTCCAGAGCAATCGACGGAGTGCGCTCGGACTCCGTAACAGTACTCGCGGTGCCGACGCGTCTCCTGCAACGGATCCATCCCATGCCTGCAGCCGAACGGGCAGCTGACCACCCACCATGGGTTCTATCAACTCGGCAATCCGATGTGCGACACCGACATTGCGATCGGTCCGGTCCGCGGAAAGTGTCGAGGCGGTCATCGGTTGTCCCTTCGGTCGAGCACGATCTGCTGAACATCGAGGTATCCGGATCGGAATCCGGCCTCCGAGTAGCAGAGGTAGAAATGCCACATCCGTGCGAACACCTCGTCGAACCCGAGCTCGGATGCCTCGCTGCGATATTCACCGAAACGCCTGTCCCACAGAGCGAGGGTTCGCGCGTAGTGATCGCCCATGGACAGTCTTTCCCGAACGCGAAGCGAGGTGTGCTGCTCGGTCACCTCCTCGATGGCCCGCACCGACGGCAGGAATCCGCCGGGAAAGATGTACTTGTGCACCCACGTGTACGTGTTCCGGGTAGCGAGCATGCGGTCGTGCGGCATCGTGATGGCCTGGAGGGCAACGCGCCCACCCGGCGCGAGCAGTGAGTCGATCGTCTCGAAGTACGTTCCCCAGTACTGATGCCCGACTGCCTCGATCATCTCGACCGACACGATCGCGTCGTACTCCCCGTCGACCAGACGGTAGTCGAGCAGATCGATCTGGATCCGATCTCCGTAACCGGCTGCGGCGCAGCGCTTGCGCGCCAGTTCCTGCTGTTCGGTCGACAACGTGACCGACCGCACCGTCGCACCACGAGCGGCCGCACGGATGGCCAGTTCGCCCCATCCGGTACCGATCTCGAGCACCCTGGTTCCCTCGCCGACGTTCGCGCGGTCGAGTAGCCGGTCGATCTTGCGGCGCTGAGCGTCCGCGAGCTCCTCACTGTCGTTGCCGCTTCCCGATCCGGCGAACAACGCACTCGAGTAGGTCATCGTCTCGTCGAGAAAGAGCTCGAAGAGGTCGTTGGACAGGTCGTAGTGGCGCGAGATGTTCGATCGCGTGTTCTTCGTCGTATTACGTTCGCTCCGTGGTGGTTTGGGGATATAGAGCCCTCGGAGCCGCTGCAGGGACTTGGGAATCAGCGACGCCATTCGCCGGGCGAAGACCTCGAGCACGGCAGTGAGGTCCTCGGCATCCCAGTCTCCGGCCATGTACGCCTCACCGAATCCGATGAGTCCGCTGTCGCCGACCCGTGCGGCGAAGTCGTGTGGCCGATAGACGGTCATCAACGGTGCATCCGCCGAACCGGCCCCGATCAGCTCGCCACCCGGCATCGCGACCCGAACCTGCAACCGCGCAACCGCACGACGAAAGAGAAAGTCGGCGACGGGTGCGGCGGCCGCAACCTTCATACCACCGGGGACATGGGCGATCTGGGGCCAGACCTGCGGATCGACCAGCGGGCGCGGGCCGCCGGTGGAACCACCGTACGGGTTCGACACAGAATTGGATTTCGACACAGTAGTCATCTGTTGGCCCCTTGCTTCTGGGATGTTCGTGGCCCCGGAGGGGCCGGTTTCTGCACGATCTTCAGACCTCTCGCCCAGAGCCGAATGCCTTGCCATCGGATCTGTACCACCACTCGTAGCGGCGCGATCGGAACCTCGAGTGCGGTGCGAAGAATCGACCGCGTCGTCACCTCTCGACGACGGCCGTCGACGGTCGCCACGAACGGGGGCTGACCGGCACGCTCGAGGACGATCGACAGCCGGAGTGCGGCGTCCGGCTCGGGCAGCTGCATGGTGTACTCGCCGTCGACGTCGTTGAACGGCGAGACGTAGAACCTCTTGGATGTCCGTACCGCGCCGCGCCCATCGGTGTGCAGCAGATACCGGTATCGCTCGCCGTAGGTGTTGTGCACCTCCGCCACCACGCAACGGAGGCCTCCGTCGTGGTCGTGACACCAGTACACGCTCAGCGGGTTGAACGTGTGCCCGAACACCCGCGCACTGGCCAGCATGGTGATCCGTCCGCCGTTCAGATCGATATCGTTCTCCGCGAGGAACGCGTCGACGTTCTGACGAATGGTGGCGTCGGGGTCGCCGAGGTGATCGCGGGGGTCGAACGAGGCCAGCGGCCGCAGTATCCGCGGCAGTTCGGGGAGTGCGTCCAGGTCGACGAACCAGCTGTAACTCTTGTACGAGAACGTGTTTCGAATCGGTGCACGTCGCACGTGTTGGATGCGAGTCAGATACAGCGTCGCTCCGTGCGCGCGGGTGGTCGGCAGAACGGACGTCAGAGCCACGTGGCCCCCACCCGTTGTGCAGCACGCGCTCCGGACAACGCACCGTCCTCGTGGAAACCCCAGCCGTGGTACGCCCCGGCGAACGCCACCGTATCGGTGTCCAATTCGGGCAGCCGACGCTGCGCTGCCACGGATTCGGGGGTGTATTGCGGGTGCTCGTAGGTCATTTCGTCGAGCACCGTATTCGGGTCGATGCGATCCGCTCCCCCGAGGGTGACCAGCATTCTGCGATCGGTGTCGTCCAAGCGCTGCAGCCTGGTCAGGTCGTAGCTGACCAGCACCCGGTCGGGCCTGGCGGTACAGGACGGGAGATGGTAGTTCCACGACGCTCGCGCCCTGGTGTTCTTCGGCAACACGGACGAGTCGGTGTGCAGTGCAGTGTGATTGACGGAGTACGGCATCGAACCGAGGATGCTGTGCTCGAGCGCCGTCGGTTCTGCGAGCATCTTCAGCGCGGCACCGGGGTGGACCGCGATCACGGCTGCATCGAACGTGCGGAGGTTGTCGTGACCATCCCGAATCTGCACGGCGTTCTCGGACCTGTAGACCGCGCGCACGGGGGTATCGAGCAACACCTCGTCGATGTGCGACGCAACCCGGCGAACGTATTCGATGGACCCGCCCGTGACGGTGCGCCAGGTGGGAGATCCTGTGACGGTGAGCATTCCGTGGTGCTGAAGAAAGGAGAACAGGTAGCGAGCCGGGTAAGCGAGCGCAGTGTCCGGATCACACGACCACACTGCAGATACCAACGGCGTCATGAAGTGGGATTCGAAATATGCCGAGAACGAATGGTCTTCGAGAAATGTACCGAGTGTGGTCTCGGAATCCGCCGAGTCCGGGCTGTCCAGAAGTTCGGTCGCCAGCCGATGAAAACGCTTGACATCGAGCAACATCGACACGAATCGTGGTTTGAACACCGCCGTACGTTGCGCGAGGATTCCGCGCATGCCCTGGCCGCCCGAGTACTCGAGGCCGCACCCGTCACAGCGCACGGACATGCTCATGTCCGAATCCTGAGTAGGCACATCGAGCTCGTCGAACAGACGGAGCAGTGTCGGATACGTGCGGTCGTTGTGCACGATGAACCCCGTGTCGACGCCTACCGGACCGCCGGGGCCGTCGACATAGTGCGTGTCCGCGTGACCGCCGAGCCGACAATCCGCCTCGTACAACGTCACCGACGAGTTCTTCGACAGTGCATATGCCGCCGTCAGGCCGGCGACGCCGCTCCCGACCACCGCGATACGACGGCGCGTCACGACGGTTTGCCCATGCAGTCGGCCTTGGTATCGGCGGCGATGCCGAGGACGAAGTCACGCGTCGCCCTCGACCAGAGCCGCGGATTGCGCAGCATGAAGTGCCCACCCGGAACGGAGAGGTAACGCGCGGCGGCCCCTCGGGATGCTGCTCTCTCGGTCGCACGGCGCGAGGTTCTCGGATCGGTCCACCTGTCGGCAGTTCCGTGTATCACGAGAAGTTCCTTACCCGGTCCGAACGCATCGGCCTCCGCCCCCTCCGGCCACCACGGGGCCAAGGCGACGACACCCATGATTTTCTGGCTCGTTTCTGCAGGCTCCACTCCCGCGATAGAAGGGTCGTCGATCAGGGCAGCGGCGGTGCGGCCACCCATCGAATGGCCGACGACCACGACATGAACGTCAGGATGCTCCGCGCGGATTCGGTTCAGCGCCCATCTGGCGTCCTCGACCGGGGATCGTTCGGGGGCGTTCCAGCCCCGGAAACGGTACTGCAACTGCTGCACGGAAATGCCGCGTGCACGTCCCACACGCCGAAGCATCCAGGTGAACGGCCACATGCGCAGACCGGCCAGATGCCACGGTCGACTAAGCGCCCGGCTCACATCTTTACCTCCGCCGAGGACCAACACGACCAGTGCAGGGTCGGACACCCGCCTGCCGGTGCGCAGTACTGGAGACGGCTCGTTGCTCATGCCGGTTATTCGGCACCGAGGCCGCTTCGGGTGGGATCGGTTCGGAAGGGGCGATTGTGACCTGTCCGACACAGAAAAGAAGACCGGGCCGAGAGTGTGTCTCTCGGCCCGGTCTCGAGCGGTGGAGCTGCCGGGAATCGAACCCGGGTCCTCTGCTGCATTGCCAGGGCTTCTCCGTGTGCAGTCCGCTATGCCTCTACTTGGATCTCCCGATCTCGCGAACAAGTCAGGATGACGATCCCAGCCACTGTTTGATGTTCCTCATCATCCCGCGGCCGGATGAATCGGTGAGCCCTCTAGCTGATGCCAGTACCCGGGCCGAGGGCAAGCCCGGACTGACAGACACGCAGTCGCTACTTAGGCAGCGAGTGCGTAGTCGCGCTGATTGGAATCGGCGCTTATAAGGTTGCGATGACGCTTACGGTGGTCTCTCGCCTGCACCGACACGCTTCCCCTGACTCAACATACAAAGTCGAAACCGTTCAGCCCCGTATGTTCCCGAACACCGTGCCCGGGCTGTTCAGTGTAACGCCTCGCCCGGACACATTCATTCCATTAACGGCCGACTCGGCGATCCGCAGAATTCGAGGCCGCATCGGCGTCGACTCGCTGCACCACCGTGCGCAACATCCGACGTGCTATCACCAGGCGTGCAGGCAGCGACGCGTACCAGACGGCGCGACCGGCCAGACCGCGTGGGAAGAACACCAACCGCTGCTCGATCGTGGGCTGCTTCGCCGTTCCGCCGACCGTCAGGTCCAGCCACGCCTCTCCGGGTAGTCGAGTCGAGGACTTGAGCCGGGTGGTGTGTTCGGTGCCCGACGCCGAGGCGTCGGGTCCGGTGGCGTCACGATGCCAACCGGTGAGAACGTCGGCGTCGGCCAATCGCTCCAGAGCCGGCCTGATAGCGCTCGACTCCGCCCCGCTTCGAGCGACCCGGGTGTCGGTGTAGACGACCTCGCCTGCCCAGTCCGGGTCCGACGGCAGCGGATCCGACGGCGCCGCGGTGCCGGTGGCATCGGTCCATCTGGTCTCGACCTCACCGTCGTCGATCTTGCGCAGTGCCAATCTCACGGAATCGCGGTAGCCCGTCAAACCGTCCTCCGGCCGCGGCACGACGGCGTCGATGTCCATCTCGTGCCCGATGGCGTCGTACTGCAGCGATTCGATGAGTGGCATCGCCAGCCCGCGCGGAATGGGAGTCACCAGCCCGATCCAATGGCCGGCCAGCCGCGGAGTCAGCACCGGAAGGACGATGATCCGACGCTGCCGCAGTCCGGCGACGTCGGCGTAGATGTTCATCATCTCGCCGTACTGCATCACGTCCGGTCCGCCGATGTCGAACGTCCTGGATTCGGTGATCGGCGCACTCGCGGCCCCGATCAGATAGTGCAGCACGTCGCGTACGGCGATCGGCTGGATCCGGTTGTGAACCCACCTCGGTGTGGTCATCACCGGAAGTCGGTTGGTCAAGTGACGGATCATCTCGAACGACGCCGAACCCGATCCGATCACGACGCCCGCCTGCAGCACGACGGTCGGAACCCCCGACTCGATCAGGATGCGTCCCACCTCGGCGCGCGACTTCAGATGGGGCGACAGCTCCCCTGTCGGCGGGTGCAGCCCGCCGAGATACACGATGCGCCCGACGCCGCACTCGGCAGCGACGGTCGCAACGTTCTCGGCGCTGTCGCGTTCGGTGTCGGCGAAATCGGAATGGCCCGCGGTGCCCATCGAGTGCACCAGGTAGTACATGACATCGACTCCGCTGAGCGCCTCTTTCAACGACTCCCGGTCGCTCAGATCGCCCTTGACGATCTCGACGTTCGCCGCCCAGGGCACGTTGTCGAGCTTGGCGGGCGTCCGCGCCAACACCCGAACCGCATACCCCTCATCGAGCAGTCGCGGAGCCAGCCGCCCGCCCAGATAGCCCGTGGCACCGGTGACGAGTACGCGCGGCCGCGGTGAAGCACCCTCGGACACGGGGGCAGAATCGGAAGCTGTCATAAACGGGTTCATTACCCGTGTGCATGGATGTTCAACCCGCGAGCGCAATCATGGCGATGGCACCGAGCGCCAACGCCATTCCCACTTTCTGCAGCCTTCCGACCCGTTCGCCGAGCATCACCATCGCCAGCAACACCGTGGCTGCGGGATACAGCGAGGCGATGACGCTCACCAACGACAGCAAACCGCCCTGATACGCGTAGATCATCGCGGCATTGGCGACGACGTCGAGAACACTGACGAAGGCCGCAAGTTTCAGCACACTGCCGTGCGGAGGAGCGAAGTGTCCGGATGCGAGGGCCACGATCCAGACCACTGCGGTCGCCGAGGCTCGTGACGCGGCCAACGGCCACAGCCCGCTGCCGTCGCCGATCTGGTGCAGAAAAATGAAGGCGAACGCGAACGTCACCCCAGAGCCGACCGTCAACCAGGCGACCGTTCGGGTGAACTTCATCTCTCGCCCACCGGCCACCTCGCCGGTCACCTCGTCCGGGGATTCCCTACTGACCAGCACCACGGCCACCAGAGCTACGGCGATGCCCAGGAACGCGATGACGCCGGGACGCTCGCCCATCGACAGCCCGACCAGCACCGGAATACCGGCCACCAGCACGGCTGTGACCGGTGAGACCACGGCCATCGGTCCGGCGGCGAGGGCGAGATAGAACCACCACACCGCAACGCCACCTGCGACACCCGAGGCCAGTCCCCACAGCATCGCCGGGAGCTCGATGGTGCCGCCGACGAACGGTGCGACGAGCAGAACGATCACCAGCGACAGCGGGTAGGACACGATGACCACCCGAAGGGCGGCAACGCGGCGGGATGCGACACCGCCGACGAAATCGCTCACCCCGTAGCCGACAGCGGCTACCAGAGCGAGCAGAACAGCGGTCAGCGCATGCCCTTCACGCGACGACCCAGCTCCCGCGTCACTTCGCGTTCGGCTGTGCGTTTGGCCAGTGATTGTCTCTTGTCGTAGTCCTGCTTACCCTTGGCCAGTGCGAGCTCCACTTTGACCTTGCCGTCGGAGAAGTACATCGACAACGGCACCAACGTCAGGTTTCCCTCTTTCACCTTGCCTGCGAGGCGGTCGATCTCGCGACGATGAAGGAGCAGCTTCCGGTTTCGCCGCGGCGCATGGTTGGTCCAGCTACCGAGCGTGTATTCGGCGATGTGGAGTCCACGCAGCCAGATCTCACCGTCGTCGACGGTCGCGAAGGCGTCGACCAGCGAAGCCTTGCCGTCGCGCAGGCTCTTGACCTCGGTTCCGACGAGGGCGACTCCGGCCTCGACGACGTCGAGTATGGAGTAGTTGTGCCGCGCCTTGCGATTGGTCGCGATGGCCTTGCGGCCCTTCTCTCTCACTGCAGGGCCCTTTCTCGAGCATGCGCCGCGCGGATCGGTTCCACGGGCAACCGCTCCAGCATAGAACCGAACGGCAACCGAATTTATTCGCGCACGTACAACCGCAGCGTGATGTACGCCGTCACCGCCGCCATACCTACTCCCACCAGTGCGAGGAACGGCGAGACGAGCAGAACGTCACTGTTCGATATTCTGGCCAGGATGTTGGCTTGGTACACGTCCGACAGAACATCGTCGATGAACATGTTCTTCGCCGTGAACAGGCCGGCAATTGCCAGCGCCGAGCCGATCAAGGCGGCCACCACCGCCTCGAGCAAGAACGGCAACTGGGTGTACCAACGGGTGGCACCCACCAACCGCATGATGCCCACCTCGGTTCGCCTGGTGAAGGCGGCGATCTGAACCATGTTGGCTATCAACAGGATTGCGGCGATTGCCTGCACCGTTGCGATAGCGAATGCAGCATTGCGCACACCGTTGAGCACGCTGAACAGGCGCTCCACCAGGTCACGTTGATTGAGCACGCTCTGCACGCCCGGCCGATTCTCGAAGTTGTCGTTGATCACCCCGAACCGTTCGGGATCGCTCAGCCGCACCTTGAACGAGGCAGGAAAGCTGTCGGCGCTGACCAGTTCTGCCAATTCGGGCTGATCCTTGAACACGCGCTCGGTGGCGTCCTTCACCGCGTCCTCACGGTTGAGGTACTGCACAGACACCACCGACGGGGTGTTGTCGAGATCCGACCGCAACGCGGCGCACGTCTCCTGGGCGCAGTCCGGGTCGGTTGCAGAGATGTCGTCGGTGAGGAAGATCTGCACTTCGACCCGATCGAGGAAGATCTGTTGGGTCTTTCCCGCCATCTGCACCACGAGCAGCCCGCCGCCGAACAGGCCGAGGGAGATAGCGGTCGTCAAGATCATGGCGATCGTCATGGTGATGTTGCGACGAAGTCCGGTGAGGACCTCGCTGAAGATGAAACTTGCGCGCATCGCGGAATCCGAGCCCTTCGATTCGTTCGGTCGTGAAGTCTGTGAAGTCCTGAGTCGGTGGCGGCGTCAGCGACCGACGCCGTAGACCCCACGGGCCTCGTCACGAACGACTCGCCCGTTGTCCAGTTCGACGACGCGTCGGCGCATCGAGTCGACGATGTGGTTGTCGTGGGTGGCCATCAGCACCGTGGTCCCGGTGCGGTTGATGCGCTCGAGCAGCAGCATGATGTCCTGGCTGGTGTCCGGATCGAGGTTTCCGGTCGGCTCGTCCGCGAGCAGGACGAGCGGGCGATTGACGAAGGCACGTGCGATGGCCACTCGCTGCTGTTCGCCACCCGACAGCTCGTTGGGCAGACGGTCCGACTTTCCGCCCAGCCCCACGAGATCGAGAACCTCGGGGACGGTGCGCTTGATCATCGAGCGCGGCTTGCCGATCACCTCGAGGGCGAACGCCACGTTCTCCACGACAGTCTTCTGTTGCAGCAGGCGGAAGTCCTGGAAGACGCAGCCCATGCTCTGCCGCAGCCGTGGGACGCGTCGGGCCGCCAGCCTGTTGACGTGGAAGTCGGCGACATGGATGTCACCGGAGGTGGGCGTCTCCTCCTTGAGAAGCAACCGCATGAACGTCGACTTTCCCGAACCGGACGGACCGATCAGAAACACGAACTCGCCTTTGTCGATGGAGACCGTCACCTTGTCCAGAGCGGGCCTGGTGGAGGTCTTGTAGGACTTGGAGACATTCGAGGTGCTGATCACGGGTCGCCAGTGTAGTCCTTACTCGTCGGTAACCGCCGGAACCGAGAGAGCATCGCGGCGAGTCCCGACGGACGGTAAAGGCTGTCTCAGCGCGAGGATGTCGGCGCAGGTTGGGTGGGTATCAGCGATTGGATCACCGGCGGCAACGGGACACCGAACGGTGCGGTGGTCGTCGGCGATGCGGTCGTGGTCGACGCCTGCTGCCCGGACTGTTCGACACTTCCCGATCCATCCGGATCGGTGGTGGCCGTCGGAGTGGGCGTTGCGGTTGTACTCGAATAGGTCGGCTCGAAGGTCTGCGGCTGGGTGTAGGGGGTGAGCTGACCTGGGTCCACAGCAACCGGACCCTGAATCTGTTCGCTGTCCCTCTCGGCGATCTCCGCACTGACCTGGCCGTACCACAGACCGGTGAGCACGAAGCAGATACCGAACGCGACGGTGGACGTGCGGACGCGGCCGTAGATCTTGTTCGGGATCCGCCACTGCCGCCAGTTTCGACGCGGGAGATCGGTCCCGGTCTCCGGTGTGCTCACTGGTCCTCCGTCCGATCTCGACCCGACGGCTCCGGTGCGACACCGGCGGTACTGACGTCGGGAGCAACGCTGATGCCCTCGGGTCGCAGCGCGGCGGCCACTCGGACTCGAAGTTCTCGTCCCACCTGAAATTGCTTACCGGGCAGCGTTCGCGCAACGAGGCGAACGTTGACCTGTCCCACCTCGATGCTTTCCACGCCCATCACTGTCGGCTCGTCGAGCAACAGCGGACGCAACCGAGTGTCGGCGAACGCGTCGCGGCCGACAGCACGGAGCAGCGTGTTGACCTGGGTGAGATCGGCGGTGCTGGGAACGGGAACGTCGACGACGGCACGAGCCCAGTCCTTCGACAGATTGATCGCCTTGACGATCTGGCCGTTCGGGACGGTGATGACCTCGCCGTCGACGCTCCGCACCCGGGTCACCCTGAGCGTGACGTCCTCGACGGTGCCCTCGGCGTCCTCGGCGGAGCCGTTGACGGCGATCTGCACGACGTCACCGAAGCCGTACTGCCGTTCGGTGATGATGAAGAAGCCGGCGAGAATGTCCTGCACCACACGCTGCGCCCCGAAGCCGAGTGCTGCGCCGATGACCGTCGCGGGTGCCACGAGCCCGCCGACGCCGAATCCGAAGCGGCGCAGCACCTCGATGGTGACGAGGATGTAGATGAGCGTGACCACGACCCAGGTGATGACCTGGGCCAGCGCATGCCGGTGCTTGGCGGCCTCGGACCGCACCAGAGCGTCACTGTGCTGGTAGTTCTGGTCGATTCGAGCGGTGATCCTGGACCCGGTCCAGGTGACGAATCGCGCCGCCAGCATTCCGCCGAGGATGTACAGAACGATCCCGAGAGCGTTCAGCTTCAGGTCGAGCGTCGGGTCGAACCAGCTCCTCATCGTGTCTACTGCTCCCCCCGCATTCGCCATCGAATTCCCGATTCCAGAAACCCGTCGATGTCTCCGTCGAGAACAGTAGACGGATTGTTGACCTCGTACTCGGTACGCAGATCCTTGACCATCTGGTACGGGTGCAACACGTAGGAGCGCATCTGGTTGCCCCAGGAGCTGCCGCCGTCGCCCTTGAGCGCGTCCATCTCGGCGCGCTCTTCCTTACGCTTGACCTCGAGCAACTTGGCCTGCAGCACTCGCATGGCCGAGACCTTGTTCTGCAACTGCGACTTCTCGTTCTGACAGGTCACGACGATGCCGGTCGGAATGTGCGTCAGTCGGACGGCGGAGTCGGTGGTGTTGACCGACTGTCCACCCGGCCCGGACGAGCGGTACACGTCCACGCGAATATCGTTCTCGGGGATCTCGATGTGGTCGGTGGTCTCGACGACCGGAAGCACCTCCACCTCGGCGAAGGAGGTCTGGCGACGACCCTGGTTGTCGAACGGGCTGATCCGCACGAGCCGGTGCGTCCCCTGTTCCACTGACAACGTGCCGTACGTGTACGGCGCCTTGACCGCGAACGTGGCGCTTTTGATGCCCGCTTCTTCGGCGTAGGACGTGTCGTAGACCTCGACGCCGTAGCCGTGCTTCTCGGCCCAGCGAATGTACATGCGCATCAGCATCTCGGCCCAGTCGGCAGCGTCGATTCCGCCTGCGCCGGACCGGATGTTGACCAGCGCGTCGCGGGCGTCGTACTCACCCGACAGCAGAGTCCGTACTTCCATGGCTGCGATGTCCTCACGCAGAGATGCGCGCTCGGAGTCGGCATCGGCGGTGGCGGACGCGGCCGCCTCCCCTTCTTCACCCTCGGCGAGCTCGTACAGAACAGGCATGTCCTCCAGACGCTGACGAAGCTCTTCGACGCGGCGCAGTTCGGCCTGCGCGTGAGAGAGCTGACTGGTGACCTGCTGCGCATGCTCCTGGTCGTTCCACAGGTCCGGCGAGGCCGCCTGATGTTCGAGTTCGTCGATGCGTCGCCGCAATTCCTCGACGTCGAGAACCGACTCGACGGTGGAGAGAGTGGTGTCGAGCTCGGCGAGGTCTGCTGAAACGTCGGGATGCACGAGAGTCAAGGTTACCGGCACGCGAACCCATGCCCGACCGCCCCCGATTCCCACCGTCCCACACGATGCGAACGGGGACTCGCGTCGAGAGTTCGAACCGTGCTGATTTCAACTCTCGTCTGGCCACCGGTCGACTGTTAGTTTTCGGCTCATCGACATATTCGCATGTCGACATGCCTGTCACCGCCCGGTGCCGGCCATACCGCAGTACACAGGAGCGTCGCATGACCGTCACCGACCAGTACCTCGAGAACAACAAGGCGTACGCCGCGACGTTCGACGGTCCCCTTCCCCTTCCGCCGTCGAAGCACGTCGCAGTTGTGGCATGCATGGACGCTCGGCTGGATGTATATCGAATCCTCGGTTTGGCCGACGGTGAAGCCCACGTCATCCGGAATGCGGGCGGTGTGATCACCGACGACGAGATCAGGTCGCTGGCGATCAGCCAGCGTCTGCTCGGCACGAAGGAGATCATCCTCATTCACCACACCGACTGCGGCATGCTCACCTTCACCGACGACGAGTTCAAGAACGACCTCCAGGACGAGACCGGAGTCAAGCCGAACTGGGCAGCAGAAGCATTTTCCGACCTGGACCGCGATGTTCGTCAATCGCTGGCACGCATCGAGCAGAGCCCGTTCGTCACCGAGCACGAATCCATTCGAGGCTTCGTCTTCGACGTCGCAACCGGAAAGCTGAACGAAGTCACCGGGTAAGCCCGGCCACGAACATCGCCGCGTACGAGCAGGCCCGTGCGCGGCGATAGTCTTCTCCGGTGACCGACTACTCCGCCGATCTTGCCCTCGCCCTCAGGCTCGCCGACGAGGCCGACGCCATCACCCGTCGACGATTTCTGGCCTTGGATCTCTCGGTCGACTCGAAGCCGGATCTCACACCGGTGAGTGACGCCGATCTGGCCGTGGAGACGAAAATTCGAGCTGAGCTCGGTTCGGAGCGTTCCGGCGATGCCTTGCTGGGCGAGGAGTTCGGCGGCACCGCAACCTTCAGCGGCCGTCAGTGGGTGGTGGATCCCATCGACGGGACCAAGAACTTCGTGCGTGGCGTCCCGGTGTGGGCAACCCTGATCGCGTTGCTCGACGACGGCATCCCGCAGGTCGGAGTTGTCAGCGCGCCTGCCTTGAACCGACGTTGGTGGGCCGCAACCGATCTCGGAGCGTGGATGGCGTCGGACGGCGGCACTGCGCGTCCGATCGCCGTATCGAAGGTCGACGCACTGTCGTCGGCCAGCCTGAGCTTCTCCAGTCTGTCCGGCTGGGCCGACCTCGGCACCCGAGATCGGTTCCTCGATCTGACCGACACCGTGTGGCGGGTACGCGGCTACGGCGATTTCTTCTCGTACTGTCTGGTCGCGGAGGGGGCAGTCGACATTGCCGCCGAACCGGAGGTCTCGCTGTGGGACCTGGCTGCACTGGACGTCCTCGTGCGCGAGGCCGGGGGCGAGTTCACCGCGCTCGACGGCAGCGCAGGCCCACACGGTGGCAGCGCCGTGGCCACCAACGGCCTACTGCACCACGAGGTCCTGGCGCAGCTGTCCCCCGGCGCCTGAACCCCGCCTACACAACTGCAGCCACGACCAGCGCGATCAGCGGAGTGACGCCCTGGACGAATGCAGCTCGGAAATATTTCGCGCCGCCGGTCGCGAGCACGAGTGCCGCGCCGACGATGCTCGCACAGGCGAAGTACACGATGGCGTCGCCCGCTGAGCCGCCCACGATGAGGCCGACCACGATGCCGATACCCAGGAACAGGTTGTAGAAGCCCTGATTGAAGGCCATCGGCTTGACGACGTCGGCGTCGTGCTGACTGGCGACGCCGAAGCGCGACCACACGGCGGGCTTGGACCACACGACGCTTTCCATGACGAAGATGACGGCGTGAAGGGCCGCGGCGAGGGCGGCGAAAACCTGGGCGATCGGATGCACCGGATCAGCGTGCCATATCGCGGCCCGCCTGGCGTGATGCACGCTGCCGTCGCCCGACTTCGTGAGTGAACTTACTCGACAGTAGACAGCTAACTTACTCGGGAGTAAGATCTATGGAGTCCGTGCCCGACGCCGAGGAACTGGTGATCATGAGCAAGCAAGACAGTGTGGTCGACGCGAAGGCCCCCAAGGTGCCTCGCGATACTTCAGCGGTTGGCCTCAACCCGTTCAAGAGGGATGCGATCGGAACCGCCATGCGCGTTCTGACTGCCATCACCGGATCCGAGCTGGCGGAGAAGTACAACCTCCGCCAAACCATCGACCGGGTGACGTACGAGAGCACCAAGACCGGGTTCAAGACACTCGGTGCGGCCAATCGCACGTTCGCCAAGGTCACCGGTGGCGGCAAGCCCAAGCGTCTCGACGACGGTGCCGCCAAGAACCTGAGCTACTTCGACCTGACGCCCGACGACGAGCAGCGCATGATCGTCGAGACGGTCAAGGAGTTCGCCGAGGAGATTCTCCGCCCGGCCGCGTTCGATGCAGACCACAGCGCTTCCTCGCCGGAGGATCTGGTCCGCCGTTCCGCTGAGCTCGGTATCACTCTCATCAACGTTCCCGAAGAGCTGGACGGCGCAGCCACCGAGCGCGGCGCGGTCACCAACTCCCTCGTCGCCGAGGCGCTCGCCCATGGCGACATGGGCCTGGCGTTGCCCATCCTCGCCCCTTCGGGCGTAGCCGTCGCCCTCACCCAGTGGGGTACGGACGCGCAGCAGAAGACCTACCTTCCGGCCTTCGTCGGCGAGAAGGTTCCGAACGCTGCCGTCGTCGTCAACGAGCCCCGCGCACTGTTCGATCCGTATGCGTTGCAGACCAAGGCCGTCCGCTCCCCCAGCGGCTACAAACTCAACGGCGTCAAGAGCCTGGTACCTGCTGCAGGCAGTTCCGAGCTGTTCGTCATCGCCGCAGAACTCGAGGGCCGTCCGGCCTTCTTCATCGTCGAGTCCGACTCCAAGGGCCTCGTCGTCGAAGCCGATCCGAGCATGGGCCTGCGCGCTGCCGGCCTGGGTCGCCTGATCCTGACCGACGTCGCAGTTCCCGAGTCGGCGCTGCTCGGTGACGGCGACGCGGACCAGCGGGCCGCCGAGTACAGCGCCGCCATCGGCCTCGCGCGACTCGGCTGGGCATCGCTTGCCGTCGGTACCGGGCAGGCCGTGCTCGACTACGTCGTTCCGTACGTCAACGATCGCGTCGCCTTCGGTGAGCCGATCAGCAACCGGCAGGCAGTGGCGTTCATGGTCGCCAACATCGCCATCGAACTCGACGGCATGCGGTTGGTCACGCTGCGCGGCGCATCGCGGGCCGAGCAGGGATTGTCGTTCACTCGCGAATCGGCACTCGCACGTCGGCTCGCCTCCGAGAAGGGCATGCAGATCGGTTCCGACGGCGTGCAGCTGCTCGGCGGTCACGGCTTCACCAAGGAGCACCCGGTCGAGCGTTGGTACCGCGATCTGCGGTCCGTCGGCGTCGCCGAGGGCATCGTTCTCATCTAGCTCGCCGCCCCGAATTCCATGGCACTCACCCAAGGACATACACGATGATCAATCTTGAACTTCCCAAGAAGCTTCGGGCGCAGGCGAATCAGGCTCACCAGGTCGCTGCCGAGATCTTCCGCCCCATTTCCCGCAAGTACGACCTCGCCGAGCACGAATACCCGGTGGAACTCGACACCATGGCGTCGATGGTCGAAGGCATGTCCGACGCCGGTGGCGAAATCGGCGGAGCCGCCGGCGGTCGCGAGAAGGACAGCGAGTCGGCCAAGCCCAGCAAGACTGCAAACGCCAACGGCGGCAACATGTCCGCTCTGGTGAACGTGATCGAGACCTGCTGGGGCGACGTCGGCCTGACGCTGTCGATCCCCTACCAGGGCCTGGGCAACTCGGCTATCGCAGCGGTGTCCACCGACGAGCAGCTCGAGCGCTTCGGCAAAGTGTGGGCCTCGATGGCCATCACCGAGCCCAGCTTCGGCTCGGACTCCGCTGCCGTCACCACCACCGCGGTACTCGACGGCGACGAGTGGGTACTCAACGGCGAGAAGATCTACGTCACCGCCGGTGAGCGTTCCACGCACATCGTCGTATGGGCAACGGTCGACAAGTCTCTCGGCCGCGCGGCCATCAAGTCGTTCGTCGTCCCTCGTGACGCACCGGGCCTGTCGGTTGCTCGCCTCGAACACAAGCTGGGCATCAAGGCGTCCGACACCGCAGCCCTGCTGCTCGAGGACTGCCGTATCCCGAAGGACAACCTGCTCGGCACTGCCGAGGTGAACGTCGAAAAGGGCTTCGCCGGCGTCATGCAGACCTTCGACAACACTCGTCCCCTGGTGGCTGGAATGGCCATCGGCGTGGCTCGGGCGGCACTCGAAGAACTGCGATCCATCCTGGTGGACGCCGGAGTCGACATCTCCTACGAAACGCCTGCCTACAACCAGCACGCGGCGGCCGCAGAGTTCCTGCGCCTCGAAGCGGACTGGGAAGCAGCACATCTGCTCGCACTGCGCGCAGCATGGATGGCCGACAACAAGGAGCCCAACTCCCTGCAGGCCTCGATGTCCAAGGCCAAGGCCGGTCGGTCGGCGGTCGACATCACCCTCAAGGCAGTGGAATTGGCCGGCACGTACGGCTACTCCGAGCGCCCGCTACTCGAGAAGTGGAGCCGCGACTCCAAGATTCTCGACATCTTCGAGGGAACACAGCAGATCCAGCAGCTGATCGTCGCTCGTCGCGTACTCGGAAAGTCCTCGGCAGAACTGAAGTGATGCCTGGCTCGTCGACGAGCCGAGAAGTAACCGTGAAACGGCATCGGACCCTGGGTCCGGTGCCGTTTTTCGTGTGCGCGCAAGAAATTCCGGACGCCGGTGTCGATATCGTGGTTTCTCGACCGTCGTCATCGTGTACGGCGACTCGCGCCGCGACAACGAGGTACCGAACCCAGGAGTCCACCATGAAGTACATCCTCTTGATCAACGCAAACACCGCACCAGGAGCAGCGCCGGGCTGCAGCAGTGTCGAGGACTGGATGACCTTCGAGAAGGAGATGAAGGAGGCGGGAGTCCTCGTCTCCGGTCACGCGATGGCCGACCTCACCACCGCCACGGCTGTGCGTGTCGACGCCACCACCGGAGTACGCACCGTCACCGACGGGCCGTACGCCGAGTCACACGAAGTATTGGGCGGCTACGACGTGATCGATGTCCCCGACCTGGACGTGGCCCTGGAATGGGCCGCCCGATGCCCAGGCTCCAAGGACGGCGGCACCGTCGTCGTGCGGCCGCTCGCAGAATTCTGACCGGCCGACAACCGACAGTCGGAATTCTTCGGTGACCGAATCCGCAGTGCATCGATCGATCGAATCGGTCTTCCGGGCCGAGCGCTCGGTGCTGCTCGCGTCGCTGGTCCAGCGGTACCGCGACCTCGACCTCGCCGAGGAAGTGACCTCGGATGCCATCGAGTCGGCCCTGGAACACTGGCCGGTCGATGGCATCCCGGCGAGGCCCGGAGCCTGGTTGCTCACCACTGCACGCCGAAAGGCCGTCGATCGTCTGCGACGCGATCAGACACTCGCAGCGAAGGTCGGAGTGCTGCAGGCCGATTCGGATCGGAGCGAACCCCACCCACCGAACACACTCGACGACAATCTGCCAGACGATCGACTGCAGCTGTTCTTCACGTGCGCGCACCCGGCGCTTGCCGCAGTCGACCGTCTCGCGTTGACGCTTCGATGCCTGGCCGGTCTCACCACCGCCGAGGTCGCCCGCGCGTTGCTCATCCCTCCTGCCACGGCAGCGCAGCGAATAGTGCGGGCCAAGAACAAGATTCGGGTCGCGCGAGTTCCGTTCCGCGTTCCGGGCCCGGACGAGTTGGCGGGCAGAGTGCCGATGGTGCTCGAGGTCGTCTATTCGATTTTCACCGAGGGCTACTCGGCGACGTCAGGTGAGAGCGTCGGGCGAATCGATCTCACCACCGAAGCCATCGGCATGGGACGACTTCTCCACACCGCACTACCGACCGAATCCGAAGTGACCGGCCTGCTGGCGTTGATGCTGCTCATCGAGGCCAGACGCGACGCCAGGACCGGACCGGACGGCGGGATCGTGCTGTTGGCAGATCAAGACCGTGGACTCTGGAACGCCGAGTTCATCGCCGAAGGGACGGAACTCGTGACGGCGGCCCTCGGCGACGGCCGGACCGGCCCCTACGGCGTGCAGGCGGCCATTGCTGCGCTGCACGACGAATCACCCGACTCGGACGGCACGGACTGGCCGCAGATCGTTGCCCTCTACGACGTACTCATGACGTTGACACCGAGCGCGGTCGTTGCGCTGAATCGGGCGGTCGCCGTGGCGATGCGCGACGGCCCCACCGCCGGCCTGTGTGAGCTGGACACGCTTGCCGACGAGGCGTCGTTGCGTCGCTACCACCCGTATCCCATGGCGAAAGCCGATCTTCTGCAACGACTCGGCCGGTTGGACGAGGCCGCGCTTCACTACCGACAGGCACTCGATGTCGCCCGAACCGCACCGGAGAAACGACTGCTGCGCCGCCGGTTGGCAGAGGTGAGCGGGGGCGCTCACGCCGACAGAACCGAGTCCAGCTGATCGTCGCTCAACGGCCGGTCGGAATAGACAAGGCGGATCGCGTTCGGATTCGGGTTGTCGATTTCGGGTCCACGGGCGACGAGTTGCAATCCGGCGCGCTCGGCCACCTTCGCCGACGCGACGTTGTGTTCGAGCAGGTACGCCACGACCGGCACGTCGCCCCGCGTCCGATACGCGCTCTCGATGGCGGTCTCGGACAACTCAGCGGCGTACCCCTTGCCCTGCGCATCGGGATGTAGACGGTAGCCGAGATTCCAGAATGTGTTCCGGCGCAGGGAACACCCGCCGTAGCCGCTGACCGCGTCGCTGCCGCGCTCGCGAACGATCCACGTACCCAAGCCATCTCGACGCCATTGCTCCGCCCAGTCTCGCAACATCCGTTCGGTCGCGATGGGATCGGTGTGCCGCAGACTCGGAAAGTGAGTCCACGACAGCGGGTCGCTGCAGATCGCGTACAGCGCATCGAGATCCGTGTCGACCGGCTCGTCCAGATCGAGACGCGAGGTTCGTGTTCGCACACCGTGGATCCTAGGGGGAAGAAATCTGGTAGACCGGTGGTACACGATCGAGCGAAGGGTGTGACCGTCATGGCCGAGTGGGTCAAGAAGATCGAAGAGAACGCGAAGGGTCTCATCGCGGAGGCCGAACAGGAATTGACGGCACTCGAGGGCGTGGACACGGTCGACCTCACCGCCGATGCCTCCGAGGACGCCGACGATTCCGAGACGGTCACCAGTGACGATGCGCGCGAGCAGGTCTCGGACTGAACCCTCGATGTCCGGTCGAGACGCCTGGTTCACGACAACCCACGATTGGTCGGTGGACGTCGACAGAAACCACCTCTCGCAGATCCGTTCGCACCCCGGAAGATATGCGCCGGGCGGAGTCCTGCACATGATTCTCGAGGTCCTCGCCTACGCGGTGGACGAAGCCGAAGATCAGGGAGGCGGTCACGCAACCGTGACGTTCGGCTCGGATGGGACGATCGACGTGACGGACCTCGGTCGAGGTACCGACACGCGGTCCGACCACGGGATGGCGGTGCGCAAGCCCGTCGTGAGCACGAAAGACGTTCGGTTCTTCGATCGTCCACACCCGGTCCTGCTGTCAGACGGACACCCCCGCCGCGGAATGTCGACCGTCTCGGCACTGTCCGAGATGCTCGAACACACCAACCGGCGGATCGATGGTTCGTGGACCGGAGGATACGAGCACGGAGTTCCAGTCACCGAGCTGCTGTCGACCGCGCCGACCGAACACACCGGCACCACCATCCGGTTTCGACCCGACACGTCACTGATTCCCCCGTCGCCGCTGACCCCGGACGATCTACGCGCGGCGATCGCCCCGAACGACTTCCTCACCGTGTCGGTGAGATAGTCGGCCGTTCGATTCGAAGACGGACCAGCAGACACTGTTTCTCTTCTGGTCTTCCAGCACCGAACCACGCGCAGCCAGAGGAACAATGCATCGATGAAAACACGAAACAGGCCCAGGACTGATGTCCTGGGCCTGTTTCGTAGTGGTAGCGGGGACAGGATTTGAACCTGCGACCTCTGGGTTATGAGCCCAGCGAGCTACCGAGCTGCTCCACCCCGCGTTGCATCTACGAAGTTACTCCCGCGCATACGGCCAATGCAAATCACGTGACATTCGCGTGCTTCCGCGCCCGCCGGAACGCGTGCACCCGAGGCAGTCCTTCGCAACGCTTATCACGTAGAAGGGCATCGAAAATAGTGCTCCGCGTCTCTTTTCATGCGTGTTTCGCATCACATAACGGTCGGGTTACGAAGGAGAAACATTAGCGGCACGAGCCCGTTTGAGCTGGCAAAATACCCCCTCTTATCCCACTATGTGAATAAGTGCGGTCTCATTTCCGCTCAGTGACGGTGAGTGAATCCTCGACTACCTTCACGGACGGCCCTCAACAGCTGGGCCTGCACCACCCCGCCGCTCCCTTTGCTCTGCCCCGCGGGTGTGGTCCCCAAGACGTACGGGGGCAGAGCCGCGACGATACGAAGTGCCTGGTCATTCTCGCCATCACACCGGCGAAACGATTGCAGGCCAGTCGCGCCAGTAGAGCGCGGAGAGGATTCACCCCGCATGACCACACAGAACAATTTCGGCAAGCGTGCACTCGGATTGGCCGCCATCGCAGGTGCCGCCGTAGCAATCCCCCTCGGCCTCTCTGCCGGAACCGCCAGCGCAGCCACCCACAACTGGGACGGCGTCGCACAGTGCGAGAGCGGTGGCAACTGGAGCATCAACACCGGAAACGGCTACTACGGTGGCCTGCAGTTCTCGCAGAGCACCTGGACGGCCAACGGCGGCTCCGGCTCCCCGGCCAACGCATCGAAGGCCGAGCAGATCCGCGTCGCAGAGAACACCCTGCAGAGCCAGGGACCGGGCGCATGGCCCGTGTGCGGACAGCAGCTGACCACCGGCACCTCGACTCCCGAGCCCGAGGCAGCACCGGCACCGAAGGCAGCACCCGCACCGGCACCGGCACCGGCCGTCGCACCCGAGGCCGCAGCCGCCACACAGGCTGCCCAGGGCGCATTCGACGCAGCCTCCAAGCTGGCCGATCAGTACGGCCTGAGCACTCAGTTCCAGCACCTCGTTGCTGCCAACTCCCCCGTGCTCGCGCCCATCGGACGCTGATCCCGAACAGTTCACACGAGCTGCAGCTTCACAACGAAAGAGCCGCCTCACCGTTTCGGTGAGGCGGCTCTTTCGCTCATGTCGGCGGGATCGGACCGAACGGATCAGCTACCTGCCCGGTTGTAGGCGTCGACGGCGGTCTGCAGATTCTCGAGTGCGGTGCCGAGATCCGCCAGATTTCCACTCTGCTGCGCGGTACGCACCGCGGAGAGAGCAGAGTTCAAACCGGAGACGGCCGCATCTCGAGACGTCGAAGAACCGGTAGCCGGTGCCGGAGTCGGCGAAGGCGAACCACCGTCCGACGGTGCAGTTTCCGGGACAGCACCTGGTTGGGTGGTTCCGTCGGTCTCACCGGGTGCGGTGACGGTCCGTCCGGCACCTGCTCCGAAGACCTGCTCGATGGCTTCGGGCAACGTCGCGGCGTACCCGACGCGGCCCTCGTACGAGACCAGCACCCGAATCAACTGGGGGTAGGCCGACGCCTCGTTGGTGCGCGAGGCATACACCGGCTCCACGTAGATCAACCCGCCGTTACCGACCGGCAGTGTGAGCAGGTTTCCGAACTCCACCGTGTTCTCTCGGCGCACGATGCCCAAGCTTTCGGACACGTCCGTCGTGGTGGTCATCTGGTTCTGCACCTGATTCGGACCCTGGGTGGAGGTATCGGTCGGCAGTCTCAGCACCGTGATCTTGCCGTAGTTCTCCGGATCGGAATCCGCACTGACGTACGCGCCCAACACCTCTCGGCGATAACCGACCAACGCGCTGGTCAGCTGGAACGACGCCCTGTTCTCCTCGTTGGAAATGTCGGATGCGACGACGTAGTACGGCGGCTGCTTGGCCGAGGTGTTCTCCGCGGTGGGGTCGGTCGGAACTTCCCAGAACGCGTTGTTGGTGAAGAACTCTCGCGGATCGTTGACGTGGTACTTGGTCAACAGTTCACGCTGGACCTTGAACAGATCCTCCGGGTAGCGGAAGTGGTCCCGCAACTCCGGAGACACCTCATCCTTCGGGATGACGGTGCCTGGGAACACGCCTTCCCACGCCTTGAGCACGGGGTCGTTCTCGTCCTGCTCGTAGAGCTTGACGGTTCCGTCGTAGGCATCGACGGTGGCCTTGACCGAGTTCCGGATGTAGGACACTTCCCTACTCGGCAGCGCACGCGTCGTGGTCGACTCGATGCTGTCGGCAGTGGCGTCCTCGAGCGACATCCGCTGGGCGTAGGGGAAATTGTCCAACGTGGTGTAGCCGTCGATGATCCAGACCAACTTGCCTTCGACGATCGCCGGGTAGGTCGAGCCGTCGGTGGTCAGCCAGGGTGCGACCTTCTGGACTCGATCTCGAGGGTCACGATTGAACAGGATCTTCGACTCGTCTCCGATGACACTCGAGAAGAGGATGTTGCGCTCGGCGTACTTGCTCGCGAACACCAGACGGTTGAAGAAGTTGCCGATGTTCACCCCGGCTGCACCGTCGTAGGTGTAGCTCTTGCTGTCGGTGTCGTACTCACGAGGCTCACCGGTCGAACCGACGATCGAGTAGTCCGCGTCGGAATTGGCGATGACCGGTCCGAAGTAGATACGCGGCTGATCGAGGTCGCCGGGGCCGTCCTTGCGGATCGTGCCTTCGGAATCGTTCTCGATCCAGTTGACCTGGTAGTTGGGGTAACCACCACGTCCTCCACTGGATTCGTCGGCGACCGCCTCGTCGACGGAGTTGGCCGGCGCTGCGACGAATCCGTTTCCGTGAGTGAAGACGGTGTGGCGGTTGATCCAGTCGCGCTGATTCGCGTCGAGCGTCTGCGGTGAGATCTCGCGGGCTGCAACGACGTAGTCGCGCAAGTTGCCGTCTGCATCCGGGTACCGGTCGACGGCCAGAGTGTCGGGGAACCCGTAGAAGTTACGGATCTGACGCTGCTGAGTGAAGGTTGGCCCGAGGATGTTCGGGTCGAGCAGGCGGATGTTGGACATCGTGGCGGACTCCGACGCCACCTCGCCTGGGCTCAAGGCTGCCTCGCCCGAATAGTTTCGGTAGGTGACCACGTCATCGGTCAGCCCGTACGCGGCTCTGGTCGCCGCGATGTTCCGTTCGATGTACGTGCTCTCCTTGTCGGCCGCGTTCGGGCGCACCGAGAACTGTTCCATCACCAGGGGCCATACGGCACCGATCAGGATGGACGAGAGCACCAGCAATGCTGTGGCCAGGGCAGGAATTCGGAGATCGCGCAGGAAGATCGCCGCGAAGAAGGCGATCGCGCAGATCACCGCGATCGCGAGCAGGATCAGCTTGGCAGGCAGCACGGCGTTGATGTCGGTGAAGCCGGCACCGGTGAACGTGGGTTCCTTACGGCTGCTCGAGAGCAGCGTGTACCGATCGAACCAGTACGCCACGGCCTTGAGCAGGATGAAGCTGCCGGCCAGCACTGCGAGCTGAATTCGCGCTGCACGAGTGAGTGCACCCTCCCGGCCGGCGAGACGGATTCCACCGAAGACGTACTGCGTCACCAGGTTCGCGAAGAAGCCCACCAGGATGGCGACGAACAGCCAGTTGATGACGAACCGGTAGAACGGCAGATCGAACGAGTAGAACCCGACATCGAGGTTGAACTGCGGATCGGTCATCCCGAAGTCACCGCCGTTCAGGAACAGCTGAACGGTGACCCAGTTGGTCTGGGCGATCATGCCGGACAGGAACCCGAACACGACGGGAATTCCGATGCCGAACAGGCGCAACCGGCTCATCACCGTGGTGCGGTACCGCGCTATCGGATCGTTGGGCCCGGCCACGGGAACGAACACCGGACGGTTCCGGTACGCCACCGCAAGAGCCGCGAACACGATCAGTCCGACGACCAGAGCGACGACGAGGAAGATCACCAACCGCGTCAGCAGAGTAGTGGTGTACACGCCGCGGAAGTCGACTTCGCCGAACCACAGCCAATTCGTGTACATGTCGATAAGTCGGGGACCGATGAGTAGCAAACCTGCTGCCACCAAGGCCAATACGAGCAAGATCCGGCTGCGCCGCGACAAGGACGGCATACCGGTGGGGGGCCTCATGCCCACGTGCCACACTCCAACTTCGGGCGACGCCGAGCGGCGCCGCAGATGACTTCGGCGGCACACTCGCCGTGCACCGCATGTCCGTTTCGCCCTACTGTACGTACGTTGATCCTACGGCTGCGACGCCCGTACTGCGGCCACTGCCGACCGCAGGTCAGGAGCCTCGGCATCCTGAGGACCATCCGAATGCGAGGATAGTGCCGTGAGCAACGACAGCGACGGACTGCCCGGCCGAGACGATTTCGAGGTCGAGTTCGATCCCGAGACCGGTGGACAGGATGTCATCGACGCCCTGGCGCGGTGTGCGCGAGAGGTGGCGGACTTCGTCGATGCCGGCGGTTGGCACCAGGCACCGCAGATGTTCGCATTGGTGCCCACGGCAGCGCTCGCCGCGGCCGAGCCGGGACTGCTCGACGATCTGGCCGACGGTGCTGCCCTCACTCCGATCCAGCAGCATTCGCTTCCCGAGGACATCACCGGCGGCTCGCCTGCCCTGGACGAGTTCCTCGCCACCTCGACGTGGCCCGAGGGTGTGGTCGGATGTGCTCTCGTACAAGAGATCGTCGTGCTCCCCCCGGCTGCCGAATCGACACTCGACGACGCTCTGATGCCGCTGCTCGCCGATCCCGACGCTGCCGACCAGGCTGCACGCTCGGCGGCCGAGAACCACCCCGAGAAACGAGATGCTCGGTTGATCGTTGCGGTTCTCAAGGACGGTCCGTCCTTGACTCTGCTCCAGTTGCACCCGGACGAGGACGCCGATCCCTTCGCGCCCATCGACCTTCGTATCGCCGAGGATCTGGCCCCCAACGTCGTCCACGGCCTCTACGCCACGTTCGACGTCGTCGACGACGACTAGCAACAGGGCCGGGTCAGCTGCAGGACGGCGCGTCGCCTCCTGAGCCGATCGCCTGTAGCGAGTCGACGGCGCTGTCCAACGATTCGACACGCACCAGTCGGAGTCCATCGGGGACGTTCTGTTGCGCCTCACCGCAGTTCGCGTCCGGCACCAGGAACGTGGTGGCTCCGGCCTCGCGAGCGGCGATCAGCTTGTACGGAATGCCGCCGATCGGCCCGACCGTGCCGTCGGCGTCGATGGTTCCGGTGCCCGCGACGAACTCTCCGTTGCTCAATTCACCAGGACTGAGCTTGTCCACCACGGCGAGGCTGAACATCAGTCCCGCCGACGGTCCACCCACGTCGGCGAGGTTGAACGTCACGTCGAACGGGACGTCGGGCTGCTCCTCGGGTGTCACGCCGAGGTAACCCAGGGATGCGTCGTCGGGCCTGGCCCCGAGGACCACAGCACTCGTCTGCGTCGAACCGTCTCGGACGTATTCGATGTCGAGCGAATCGCCCGGCGCCCGGGAGCTGACTGCCTCGCGCACTGCCGACGCAGTGGCCACAGGGGTGCCACCGACCGAGACGAGCCTGTCCCCCACGTTCAGCACTCCGGCAGCGGGCCCGTCCTCGGCCACACTCGCCACCGCCAGTGACACCGGCAGATCGAGGTGGTGCAGTGCGGCCAGTTCTGCGCTGGACTCGGACGCCTCGAAATCCGCCTGGTTGCCCTCCTGCACTTCTTCCTTCGACTTGTCCGGCGGATAGACCTCTTCGCGCGGGACGAGGCCCTGTCGACCACTCGCCCAGAAGCCGAGAGCCTCGAACAGATTGAGCTGATCACGCACCGCCACGGTCGTCATGTTCAAGTGGCCTGCGGTCGGATCGACTTCGGTTCCGTCGATCTGCACCACCGGCACACCGTCGACGTCCCCGAGGGTGTTGTACGTCGGGCCGGGGCCGAGGGCGGCGAACGGAACAGTGACGACCGAGCCGGTGACGCCCAGCACCACCACCGGTACCAGCGCAGCGACAAGAGTGGCGATCCTTCGGTTCACTCCGTAGACACTAGATCCGGATACCGTGCACCGTGCAGACCGCCCCTACCGCAACGCGGCCGCACCGTCGTCCACGGCCGAGATGTTCGCCGTCAGCGTGACGATCCGCCACGCTCTGCCTCAATCGGGCTTGTACCGTTGAGACATGAGCAATTTTGGTTTCGGTGCCTCCGACGACGACCCGGACAAGAAGAAGGACCCGGACGGTTCGGGCAACCCTGCGGGCTTCGGGTTCGGTGCCGAGGGCTTCGACCCCGCACAGCTGGGCCAGATGCTCACCCAGTTCGGTCAGATGCTCAGCGGTATGGGCGCAGCCGGTGCAGGCGGGACCGCATCGGGCCCGGTGAACTACGACCTGGCCAAGCAGCTGGCCCGCCAGCAGATGGGCGATTTCAGCCCGGTGTCGGCCGGCGAGCGAGAAGCCATCACCGACGCCGCGCACCTGGCCGAGCTGTGGCTGGACGGTGCGACGACGTTGCCTGCAGGTGCCGCGAAGACCGTCGCGTGGACGCCGGTCGACTGGCTCGACAACACGATCGACACCTGGAAGCGCCTGTGCGACCCCGTTGCCGAGCAGATTTCGGGGATGTGGACCTCCGGCCTTCCCGCCGAGGCTCAGCAGATGGCCGGGCCGATGATGGGCATGCTCACGCAGATGGGCGGAATGGCCTTCGGTTCGCAGCTCGGCCAAGCACTCGGTCAGCTGTCCAAGGAAGTACTGACCTCGACCGACATCGGCCTTCCGCTCGGCCCCTCGGGGACGGCAGCGTTGCTACCGTCGGCCATCGCGTCGTTCAGTGAGGGCCTCGAGCAGCCCGAGCGCGAGGTACTGGTGTTCCTCGCCGCGCGGGAAGCCGCGCACCAGCGGTTGTACAGCCACATCCCGTGGTTGCGGCAGCGAGTTCTCGCCACGGTCGAGGAGTATGCACGTGGCATCAGGATGGATTTCTCGGCGATCGAGGAGGCCGCCGCGGGTCTCGACCCGTCCGCGCTGACCGACCCGTCGAAGATCGAGGAGATCCTGCAACAGGGTGCCTTCGAGCCACAGACGACACCCGAGCAGAAGCACGCACTCGAGCGTCTCGAGACGTTGCTGGCCCTGGTCGAAGGATGGGTGGAGACCGTCGTTGCAGCAGCTCTCGGCGATCGTTTGCCCGGGGCCGTCGCACTCGGCGAGACCATCCGCCGACGTCGGGCGTCCGGTGGCCCGGCCGAGCAGACCTTCGCGACATTGGTCGGCCTCGAACTGCGCCCGCGCAAGGTTCGCGAGGCGGCCGATCTGTGGCGCCAACTGCTCGCTGCGGCCGATGTCGAGGGGCGAGACGGAGTGTGGGCCCACCCGGACCTGCTGCCCGACTCGTCGGACCTGGACAATCCCGCCGCGTTCGTCGACCGCGTCGTCGGCGGTGGAACGTCGAGCTTCGACGACCCGATCGCCCAACTCGAAGCGATGGAGGCGAAGGAGCGCGCCGAGGCTGCCGAGCGCGCAGCCGAAAGCGACGACAAGGGCACCGACGGTGACCCCGAGAAGGGTTCTTCCACAAGCTGACCCGACCGGTTTCGCACCGGTTCGGTTCGATCCGTCGAACGCCTGCTCAGGGGCACTTCCACCCTGTGGATAACTTGCCTCGAGCGGGCGTTCGGCATTGCTGTCGGTGTCAGAGTGTGATTCATGACCACACCGACCGTTCGCCTGGATCCTTCGGTGGCGATCCTGCCTCGACGGGACGGAACCGTGCAGCTGGGCTGGAGCCCCGAGACCAGCGTCGTCGTCACGCCGCCTCCCGGTGCCGAGCCGGGTTCGATACTCGAGATACTCCGCCTCCTCGCCGTAGGCCATTCGAGGCCTCATATCGTATGTCACGCAATGACATTGGGGCTCTCCGCAAACAGAACCTCGGCGATGCTCGGCGAGCTGGAGGATTCGGGGCTGCTCCTCCACAGCACGAGCGCACCGGTGGGATCCGATGCGTCGCCACAGGCCCGGAGGGACGGACCCGGGTCGGTGAAGACGGTGCACGTCGTGGGGCGTGGTCCGATCTCGGACGCATTGGCATCGGGTCTCGGTCGGACCGGTGCCACGGTGAGCCGGTCGAGTCTGACGCCCATGCGTTACCCGAATTCGACGGTGAGCTCGTGGAACTACGACGTCGTCGTACTTGCCGACGACCTGGTCGCGGAACCCCGACTGGTGACGGATCTGGTGCGGCTGCGCATTCCGCATCTGCAGGTGCGGCTACGGGACGGAAAGGGCATCGTCGGCCCGTTCGTGGTGCCCGGTCGAACCAGTTGCCTTCGGTGCGCCGATCTGACGCGGTGTGATCTCGAGCCTGAGTGGCCGCATCTGTCCGCACAACTGCTCGGCACGGTCGGTCATGGCAGCAGCGCGACCGTGCTGGCCACGGCGGCGTTCGCATTCGCTCAGCTGGAGAACCTCATCGGCCGTTCCGACGCCGCGCTTCCGGAAACCGCCGACTGCACCATGGAATTGGATTTCGCCGCTACTGGAACCACCGTGCACAAGCGACTCTGGTCCAAGCATCCACACTGCGACTGCTGGCACTGACGAAACGCGTTTCGGCGAGTTCACCACGTCCGATAGAGGTCGAGACGGGACGGTCCGAGCAATTGTCGTGAGGTTCGGCCATGATGGAGCTGTGTCTGACATACCGCGCCGTGGATCGACTCGTACCGCCAAATTGGCCAGCATTCCTCTCGGGATGGCGGGCCGTGCCGCCGTGGGCTTCGGTAAGAAGCTCGCCGGAGGCAATCGCGACGAGATCGATGCGGATATGGCCGCCAAAGCGGCAGAACAGCTCTTCTCCGTTCTCGGGGAACTCAAGGGCGGGGCCATGAAGCTGGGGCAGATGCTCTCGGTGATGGAAGCGGCCGTTCCCGAGGAGTATTCGGAGCCGTACCGCGAAGCACTGACCAAGCTGCAGGCGCAGGGTCCGCCCATGCCGGCCAAGACGGTGCATCGTGTGCTGGATCAGCAACTCGGAACGGCATGGCGGTCGCGCTTTCTCGACTTCGACGACACCGCTATCGCCTCCGCCAGCATCGGACAGGTACACCGGGCCACGTGGTCGGACGGGCGCGACGTCGCGGTCAAGATCCAGTACCCCGGCGCGGACGACGCGTTGCGCTCCGATCTCAAGACGCTGTCACGGTTCGCGAACCTGTTCAGCACTGTGCTTGCGGGGACCGACGTCAAACCGGTGCTCGAGGAACTCACTGCCCGCACCGAGGACGAACTCGACTACCGCATCGAGGCGAAGAACCAGCGGGCGTTCAGCAAGGAATTCGCGGGCGATCCGCAGTTCGCGATACCCAAGATCGTCGCGAGTGCGCCCAAAGTCGTTGTCAGCGAATGGATGACGGGTCGACCGCTGGCCGACGTCATAGCAAATGGGACGCCCGAGGAGCGCAACCGGGCCGGCGAACTCCTGGCCCTGTTCGCGTTCGTTTCCCCCGCGCGGGCGAAGCTACTGCACGCCGATCCACATCCGGGCAATTTCATGATGCTCGACGACGGCCGGATGGGTGTCATCGATTTCGGTGCCTGCGCTCCGATGCCCGACGGTCTGCCACCTGTTCTCGGTCGGATGGTCTCGCTCGCACGGGACGAGAAATACGACGAACTGGTCGAATTGTTCACCGCGAGTGGCTTCGTGGTTCCGGGGCGCGCGGTCACGGAAAAGGAGATCGCAGACTACCTGCGCCCCTTCACCGACCCGATTCACACGGAATCGTTCCACTTCACCCGGGCCTGGCTACAGAAAGCGGCGGGCACGGCTGCCGATTTCAACAGCGCGCAGTTCCGCACCGTTCGGGCGCTGAACATGCCTGCCGAATACGTGATGATCTTCCGAGTACTGGGTGGGCTGGTCGGAATCTGCGCCCAACTCGATGCGTACGCGCCGTACATGGGCATCCTGACCGAGTGGATGCCCGGCTTCGACGACTGATTGGTCGATGAAGCCGGGCACCGGTCTCGGACGTCATGCTGCGTTCTTGCGTGGCCGTCCGCGGGGACGCTTGCGGGCGATGACGACACCCTGCTCGAGTATCTCGCCGCCCCACACGCCCCACGGCTCGGCGCGGTCCAATGCCGCACTCAGGCACGTACGCCGGATGGGGCATTCTGCGCACAGCGCCTTGGCCTGCTCCAGTTCGGCAGGGGTGTCGGCGAACCACATGTCGGGGTTCGCCGCTCGGCAGGGCACCGACAGCTGCAGCTCGGCCAGTTCGGTCGAACCTGTTTCGGCCGAATACCGTGCAGTGTAGGCACTTTCGGACTCTGGTCGGCATGTCGTCCGGATCGTGGCGGTTGACACGTCGGTCTCCTCTACTTGTCGTGCGGCGTCGTTATCGGTTCGAGGGGTGATGCGAACCTGTCGGCCTCACGCTCGGGTAGAGGAACTACCTGAACGAGAAAGGCCACGGTCCGCGAGTGCGGGTCCGTGGCCTGGTGGGGCTTGTCGAAGCGTCTACCGACAGTGAAGTCGGTGTCTGCTGTCGAGCACGGACGCACGTGGTGCGCGGTGACGGCGGGCTGCCTGATCGGCGGCTTTCGCTCCTGGTGCCAGGGCAACCTGGGCGGAATTCGAGCCCAAGGCCGCATAGGCGGACTTGTGCATGGGACCGAAAGCGGAGGAACGAATCCACGTCTGCGCAACCGAGCCAGCGGCAGGCATGCCGAGGGGGGCAACTCCGAGAGGTGCCGTACCGAGGACAGGGCTGAACGCGACGGTTGCATCGGCAACGGCGGCGTGGAATGTGTTGATCATTTTTTCAGCTCCTGTTCTGGTCTCGAAGGCGGACTGGGCAGTGTGCGGTCTCCCGCGACACGTGAAACAGACTAAGCCCCCCGGCAATATCTGCACAAGTTATTTTTGACCTGCAGTTTTCCCGGCGATTCTCGTGCCGAGCGGTTACCCGTCCGACTTCCGAACCACCGTGAGCACGTCATCGCCGAACCGCTCCAGCTTCTTGGCACCGATTCCTGGAATCGCCACGAGTCCGCGCTCGTCCTGTGGTTGCTGCTCGGCAATCGCAGTCAGCGTGTTGTCGCTGAACACCACGTATGCCGGAACCTTCAGTTCGCGGGATTTGTCCAGACGCCACGACTTCAAAGCGTCGAGCAGGGCGATGTCGACGTTCGACGGACAGCTCTCGCACCGACCGAGCATGGTCGCAGACGTACCGATCAACGGCTTGCCACACAGGCGGCACTTGGGTCCGGACTTCTTGGCGGCCGGCGCGGCAATACGCGAGGCAGGTGAATCCTCGGGAACGAGTCCGATGAGGAACCTCGACCGGCGACGCGACTTGCGTCCGCCCTCGTTGCGGGCAAGAGCCCAGGACAGGTGCAAGTGGACTCGGGCACGCGTGACGCCGACGTAGAGCAGTCTTCGCTCCTCCTCGATGGCGGCCTCGTTGTTGGCGCTCGGGTCGTTGCCGATCGCGTGCGAGATCGGCAGAGTCCCGTCGGCGAGACCGACGATGAACACCGCGTCCCACTCGAGCCCCTTGGCTGCGTGCAGCGAAGCGAGAGTGACGCCTTGAACGGTCGGTGGATGCCGAGCCTCAGCGCGTGCTGCGAGCTCTCCCAGCAGCTTCTCCAGCGTCAGATCCGGCTCGTGCACCAGCAGTTCTTCGGTGAGTTGCACCAGACCACCCAGCGATGCCCACTTCTCGCGTGCCTGCGCACCGGTCGGCTCGGTGGCCGTCAGACCCAATGGGGCGAGTACGGCTCGCACCAGAGCCGTCAGCCCGTCCCCCGCCTGCGCGCCGTCGGGTAGATCGTCGCGGCCCGCCGCCTGTCGCAGCGCATTGACTCCCTGCCGCACCTCGGGTCTGGTGAAGAATCCTTCACCGCCACGCACCTGGTACGGAATCTTCAGCTCGGTCAGCGCTTGCTCGTGCGCCTCGGACTGCGCGTTGATGCGGTACAGGATGGCGATCTCGGCCGGCTCCACGCCTTTCGAGATCAACCGCTTGACCGCCCGCGCCACTCCGTCGGCCTCCGCGGGCTCGTCGTCGTACTCGAAGAACTCCGGCTCGGGTCCTGGCTCGCGCTGACCGATCAATTGCAGTCGAGTCCCTGCGATGCGGCCGCGGGCGGCTCCGATGACGCGGTTCGCCAGCGACACCACCTCCGGTGTCGATCGATAGTCGCGTTCGAGCCGAACCACGGTGGCCTCGGGGTACTTGCGGGAGAAGTCGAGCAGGAACCGCGGGGACGCCCCGGTGAACGAGTAGATGGTCTGATTCGCGTCGCCGACGACGGTCAGATCGTCCCGCTCACCCACCCAGGCGTCGAGCACCCGTTGCTGCAGCGGCGTCACGTCCTGATACTCGTCGACGACGAAGCAGCGGTAGCGCTCGCGAAACTCGTCGGCCACGGATGAGTGCTCCTCGAGCGCCGCGGCCGTGTGCAGGAGCAGATCGTCGAAGTCGAGCAGCATTCCGTCACCGCCCCTGGACTTGAGCTCCTCGTAGCCGGCGTACACGGCGGCGACCTTGGCGGCGTCCATCGGCACGTCGCGGCGATTGCTCGCCGCGATGCGTGGATAGTCCTCGGGTGCGATCAACGAACCCTTGGCCCACTCGATCTCACCTGCGAGATCTCGGATGGCGTCCGTCGACGTCGACACTCCGGCCCTGTTCGCAGCTTGCGAAACGACGGTGAACTTCCGATCGAGCAACTGCCATCCGGTGTCTCCCACGACCTGCGGCCAGAAGTACTTGAGCTGGCGCATCGCCGCGGCGTGGAACGTACGGGCCTGCACGGGAGGCCCGTCTCCCCCGACCCCGAGTTCACGAAGGCGACCGCGCATCTCGCCTGCCGCGCGTGCGGTGAACGTCACAGCCAGCACCTGACTCGAGGACACGTGCCCGGCCGAGACGAGGTGTGCGATGCGTCGGGTGATCGTGCGGGTCTTGCCCGTGCCCGCACCGGCGAGCACGCACACCGGGCCACGAGGAGCCAGTACCGCCGCGGATTGCTCGGGATCGAGTCCGGCGGTCATCGCGTCGTCAGCCATGAGGACCATTGTGTCAGTGCGCACCGACAGTTCCACCTGGGCCCGAACCTGCCGGAACAATGGCGTAGGCGCTCCTGTTGACTCTTGTCGTGACCACTACCGAGAACACTCCGCAGACCCCAGCCGCACTGACCGTCTACTCCACCACCTGGTGCGGTTACTGCCGCCGGCTCAAGACCCAGCTCGACGAGGCGGGAATCGAGTACGCCGAGATCGACATCGAGCAGAACCCGGAGGCCGCCGACTTCGTCGGAAGCGTCAACAACGGCAACCACGTGGTGCCGACCGTTCTCTTCGCCGACGGCTCGACGGCAACCAATCCCGGTCTCGCCGATGTGAAGCGCGCACTGTCTCTCTGATCGAGCGTCAGTGCTGGGCCGCCCACGCCTCGAGCATTCCGCGCGCGATGGAGATGGAGCCGGGTAGCAGCAACCGGGACGTCGAATCCGATCCCCAGTCGCCGAGTTCCAGCGCTGCGACCACCTCTGCTCGATCGAACCAGTGGGCCTCGGCGATCTCGCCGTCCTGGAAGTTCAACCGCTGCTCCGGGTCGGCGACGGCCGAGAAGCCGATCATCACCGAGCGCGGGAACGGCCACGGCTGGCTGCCGAGGTACTCGATCTCCGAGACATCCAGGCCGACCTCTTCCCTGATCTCCCGTGCCACACAGGTTTCCAGGGATTCGCCGGCCTCGACGAAGCCCGCCAGCACCGAGAACCGACGCTCCGGCCACGCGGGCGCCCGTGCCAGCAGCACTCGGTCGCCGCCGTCGTGAACCAGGCAGATCACTGCCGGATCGGTTCGCGGGAATTCTTCGTGACCGGTGGACGTGCTGGTACGCGACCACCCCGCGTTCGACGGAACCGAGGGCGCACCGTCGAGCGAACTGAATTGCGCGCTCGCATGCCAATTGAGGATCGCCAACGCCCCGGTCACCATCGACAACGCGTCGCTGTCCAGACGATCACCGTCGGTGCGCAGGTCGCCGAGGGTGCCCTCGACCACCTCCACGCGCCTGGCCCACAGGTGCCGGTCGCCGTGGATTCCGAGGAAGACTGCATCGTCCGTCGGCTCCGCTGCCACGTCCACGGCGGGGCCGAGCACGAGACCCTTCTCGTCGACCTGGAACCTGCCCCTGCCGTCCACGCTGAGGATGCGGCTCGTGGACCAACCTGCTCGCAGAGCCGCGGTGTCTCGGCGCAGTTCCTCTGCCCTGTTCAGCGGCGATCGGGACAGTCGAGGTGGGTGGGCGAGTTGGAAGTTCGGCACGCGCACGACCCTACTTGGCCTCGACTAGTCGCCCACGCGACGGATGTAGAGCAAGCGATCGGATGCCTCGACCGCATCGACCTCCGGAGTGCCGACTCGGAACAGTTTGCCGCCCCGCACCACTCCGAGAACGATGTCGGTGAGGTGCCGCGGAGAGCCGCCCACCTCGTCGCGTTCCACTTCGCGCTCGGCGATGGCGAAGCCTGCCTCCGGGGTCAACAGATCTTCGATCATCTCCACCACGGACGGAGTGGACGTGGCGATCCCGAGCAGCCGGCCCGCGGTCTCCGAGGACACCACCACCGAGTCGGCACCGGACTGACGCAGCAGGTGCGTGTTCTCCGCTTCTCTGATGGCCGCGACGATCTTGGCCTTCGGGGCGATCTCGCGGGCCGTGAGAGTCACCAGCACTGCGGTGTCGTCTCGGTTGGTCGCCACGATGATGGCCGACGCATGCTGGGCTCCGGTCAGTCTGAGCACGTCGGACTTGGTCGCCGAACCGTGCACGGTGACCAATCCCAGGGCCGATGCGGCGTCGAGAACCGTCTGATCGGTGTCGACGACGACGATGTCGGACGCCGACACGCCGTCTCCGAGCATCGCGTCGACTGCGGTACGGCCCTTGGTGCCGAAACCGATGACCACGGTGTGATTGCGCACGCTGCGTCTCCATCGCTGAATTTTGAATGCCTGCCGGGACCGCTCGGTGAGAACCGACAACGTGGTACCGACCAACAGAATGAGGAAAAGGACCCGAAGGGGTGTGATGACCAAAATGTTGACCAGTCGCGCCGACGGGCTCATCGGGGCGATGTCGCCGTATCCCGTCGTCGACAGCGACACCGTTGCGTAATAGAAGGCGTCCAGGAAGGACAGTTCGCCGTTCTGGTTGTCGCTGTAACCGTCGCGATCGAGATAGACGACGAACGCGGCCAGGAACAGGATCCCCAGCGCCATCAGCACCCGCTTGTAGATGGCGCGCCACGGACTCGATTCCAGTTCCGGTACCCGGAGCACTCCGACCAGTGCGAAGTCGGGCTTGTCGGTCAGCGCGCCACTGTCACTCAGGCGCGCTCGCAACCTACCTGCCACGTCGCCCACCGGGGTACTCACCGAAGTCGAGATCATTCACGGCACGGAGCGTAACCCCATGCCACGAATCTGTGCCGACGACGCGGGATGTGGCACGGTGTGTTCATGACACAGAGATCGAGTCAGGCGGCGGCACTGCGCCTCGCGGGCCTGCTCGCGGGAGCCGGAATTCTCCACTTCGCCACGCCGAAGTTCTTCGACGCCCAGGTACCGACGGCGTTGCCCGGCTCGGCGCGGACCTACACACAGGTCTCGGGCGTCGCCGAACTCGCGGTGGCCGCAACACTTGCCACCCCCCGCACCCGCCGACTCGGCGGCGCACTCGCGGCAGCTCTCTTCGTTGCGGTCTTTCCCGCCAATCTCAACCTTGCGTGGAAGTACGTGCAGAGCCCGAAGACCTCGCCTGCCCTCAAAGCAGCGATGATCGCCCGCCTTCCTCTGCAGATTCCACTGGTCACCGAGGCTCTGAAGGCTCGTCGGAACGCACCGTAGCCCCCGCGGGCTAAGGCGCGACCGGGCCCTGCAGAAGTTGGGCCAATTCTGTTGCGTCCGGCAGGTTCTCGGGCGAAATGGTGTGACCGCTACGAACGTAGTGGAACGCTGCGCGCACTCGGTCGAGCGGTACCGGTTCGGTGCGTCCGATCGACATCAGCTCGGCCCACGCCAGCCGGTAGGCCGCGAGCTGCATCGCTACCGCCCGCTGTTCCGACGCCGTCGGCTCGGCACCGGTCTTCCAGTCGACGACGGTCCAGCCGCCGTCGGGGTCGGCGAACACGGCGTCGATGCGTCCTCGCAGCACCGTTCCCGCCACGGATGTCTCGAACGGCACCTCCACTTCGACGGGGCTGCGGAGCGACCACTCCGAGTCGAGAAACGCCTGCTGCAGGGTTTCGAGATCCACGTCGGCCGAGGCACCGGTATCGGCCGACCCCGGCAGTTCGTCGAGGTCGAGAAGTCTGGTCGCACCGAAGCGCCGCTCGATCCATGCGTGGAATGCAGTTCCTCTGCGCGCCAACGGGTTCGGTGGGAACGGCAGCGGTCTGCGCAATCGCGACGCCAGCGCATCCGGGTCCGCCGCGAGGTCCACCAACTGTGTCACCGACAGATTGCCGGGCAGAGCCACGTCGACTCCCGCGACCGATCTCGCGGCCCGCTCGGCCAACAAAGTATCGACGTCCGCGGCCCAGTTCTCGGGGTCCTCCCTGGCTCCGTCCTGGCCGCCGTCACATTCTTCGCTCGGCGTGGCCGAGATGTCGGCCAGCGCGCGCAGCACTTCCTGTGCGCCGCTCTCGATCGCTCCTCGTCGTGGACCGAGCGGATCGCGAGGCCAGGACGCCGTGTGCGGTACGGCACCGAGGGGGTTCTGCGTGCCGTCCTCCGGGGCCGGTGCCCACTCCTCGACGACCGCTATGTCGGCGAATTCCTCTATCTGCGTGTGCAACTCGGCGAGAAATTCCGAGGGCCCACGCGGCTTCGTGGCGGTCTGGTCCCAGTGATGTGCGGACACCAGCAGTACCCGTTCGCTTCGGGTGAGTGCCACGTAGAACAGTCGGCGATCCTCGGCAAGTCGACGTCTCGCCAGCGCATCCTTGTGACTCTTGACGGCGTCCTCCAGGTCCTTGCGATTATGGAGCCGGTCGAGTTCGAGGACCGGAACCCCTTCCGAGCCTTCGCCGTCGAGCGCGCGGTCACCGCGCAACGACGGCGGCAGCTCGGCCATCGCCCCGAGCCAGGTCGAGGATGCGTTCGAGGACGGGAACACACCCTTCGCCACGTGCGGCACCGCCACCACCTCCCATTCGAGGCCTTTCGCGGAATGGACGGTGAGCACCTGAACGCGATGGGGGGCAACGTCGACCTCGCCCGGGGCGAGGCCGTCCTCGACCGTCTCGGCGGCGGCGAGGAACGACAGGAATCCGGTGACCGTGGCGGTCGGGTTGTCGGCGTAATCAGCCACCACATGGGCGAATTCGTCGAGATGTTCACGTCCGACCGCGCCATCGGTGCTGATCGGCGTACGAGCCTGAGCTTCGACACCGATGCCCATGATCCGTTCGATGTCGCCGACCAATTCCGTCAGTGGCTGACCGATTCGGTCGCGCAGCAGGTGCAGCTCGCCCGCCAGGGCGACGATCCGGCGATGCCCCACCTCCGAGTAACGTTCGGCCGGACCGGGATCGGCTATGGCGTCGGCCAGACCGGCCTGCTCCGACTGCTCGCCGGGCAGGGCGCCGACGAGCGCGGCATCGAGTGCCTGCGGATCGTCGACGCGCCCGGCGGTGCCGTACCCGCCGCGGATCTCGAGTTCTCGGGCGCGCTGAGAGAGTGCCCGCAGATCGGTCGGCCCGATTTGCCACCGGGAGCCGGTGAGAATGCGCATCGCCGAGCTACCGGCAGTGGGGTCGGCGACCAGCCGCAGCATCGCGATGATGTCGGCCACCTCGGGAACGTGCAGCAATCCACCGAGCCCGACGACCTCCACCGGTAGCCCACGGCTGCGCAGCACCTCCGCGATCGGCTCGGCGTCGGCGTTGCGGCGCACCAGAACCGCGGCGGTGGGTGGTGGCCGATCCTGCTCGAGAGCGGAGCGGTACTCCCCCGCGATTCGGTCGGCGATCCACTCGCGTTCACTCAGAACGGTATCGGTGACGGCAAGTCGAACATCGCCGGGAACCGCACCAGGGCGGGCCCGCAGAGTCGGCACCGGAACACCGACGCGGCGCAATGGGTCGCTGATCAGGTTGGCCAGGGTCAATGCCTCGGGCGGATTTCGCCAGCTGGTCAGCAGCTCGAGCCGAGGCGCGGGACTTCCGTCGGCCTTCGGAAAGTCGGTGGCGAACCGAGGCAGATTTGCTGCCGATGCGCCGCGCCACCCGTAGATCGACTGCATCGGGTCGCCGACGGCGGTCAGGGCCAACTGCGGGTCGCTGCCGGAACCGAACAGAGACGACAGCAGGACGCGTTGGGCATGCCCGGTGTCCTGGTACTCGTCGAGCAACACGAGCCGAAAGCGTTGCCGCTCGGCGATTCCCACCTCGGCATGCTCGGCAGCGACCCGCGCTGCCATCGACATCTGCGAGCCGAAATCCAGCGCGCCCTCACGCCGCAGAGTCTGTGCCAGCCGCTCCACCAACGGCAACAACCCGATTCGTTGATGCTGTGCGTCGAGGATGTTCAGCAGCTCCTTGGTGGGGCCACCGCGTTGTCGCGGCCCCGGCCCGAGCGTGTGCACCAATGTCTCGAGCTCCGTGTGCGCGTGGCGCAGATCCTCGGGATCGACCAGATGCTCGGCCAACTGACCGGAGAGCGCAAGTACCGCCTCGGTCACCGACGTGGGGTTGCGGTCGGTGTCCAGGTCGCCGTCCCAGGTACTGACGACACGGTGGGCCAGCTGCCACAGTTCGGTTTCCGAGAGCAGTGTCGCGGACGGCTCGATCGGCAGCAGCAAGCCGTGCTCGGTGAGCAGTCGGCCTGCATACGAGTGGTAGGTGCTCACTTCCGGCTCGGCACCGAGGATTCGCTCGCGCAGTGCCAGACTGGGATCGAGTGCGCGCACGAGATCGGATCCGGCCAGCCTGGCCAGCCGAGCTCTGATCCGAGAGGTCAACTGCTGTGCGGCTTTTCGGGTGAACGTGAGACCGAGGACCTGGTCCGGATCGACGAAACCATTGGCCACCATCCACACCACGCGGGCGGCCATCGTCTCGGTCTTTCCTGCCCCTGCCCCAGCAACGACGAGCGTCGGCCCGGGTGGCGCTGCGATCACCGCAGCTTGTTCGTCGGTCGGTGGGTGCTTCTGCCCGAGCGCCCGGGCGAGCTCGACGGGCGATACCCGCACCGAAGCGGTCCGCGTTTTCGTCGATGTCGTCACTGCTCGGTCACCTGCCTACCCGTCTCGTGTGCCGGACAACTGGACTTGACCGGGCAATGCCTGCAGCCGTCGTTGATCCGCGCCTCGAACGTAGGTCCCTGCGTCGCCGATGCGGCCTGGTGCACGGTGTCTCGCCATTCCTCGAGCTTTTCCGGTGTCGGCACTTCCTGGACTCGCTGCGTCGCCCCGTCCTTGTTGTGGGGCTTGGCCACGAACACCAGCCGCGCTCCGCCGGGCTCGCCCGCAGGCTCGCCCTCGATGGCACCGGCTGCCGCGGCGACCTGGTAGGTGGCCAGCTGATGATGATTGCGGGCGTCCTCCTTGGACATCACGGTCTTGGCCGTCTTGACGTCGATGATCACCGGCCGCCCGTCCGGATCGTGCTCGAGGCGGTCGATGCGGCCACGCAACGCGACCGCAGGCTCGTCCTCGGACCGGGCGTCGAGTATGCCGTCGACCCGCACCTCGACGCCGGCCTCGGTGAGCTCGCCTCGGCTGCCCTGCAACCAGCTCTCGAACGTCTCGAGCATCGCCCCGGTTCGGTCGAGCTCGTGCCGCGAATACCACTGCGATCCGAGATCCACTGCATCCCATGCAGTTTCGAGGGCAACACGGAGCTGCTGGGGCGGTATCCGACCGGCTACGGCTTGGACGAGAGTGTGCACCAGCGTCCCGGTGACGGCGTGGGTGTTGGTGCCGTCGTTGCCGCCGTGCCGTTCGAGCATCCACCGCAGAGGACAGGTGGTGAGCTGTTCCACGGTCGACGGCGACAGTGGCACCGGACCGTCTCCGAGCTGCCACAGCGGCGCGTCGGTGCTGAGCCCGGCGACTCCGAACCATTCGTCGGGATGCGCACCCCGCACGCCGGCGTCGGCGAGTGTCGCCAGATGCCGAGCAGCTCGGGCCCGCTTCTCCGGCTCCCGTTCGGCGACCACCGGATCGCACACCACGCTGCGGAGTTCGGCGACCAGCATGGGTAGCGCCAGCACCCGATGGGCAGGCTCGGGCAATTCGAGCGGGGGGACGGACTCGCCGTCGACGTCCACACCGCGAAGCTCGTCGACGAAGCGAGATCGGACCAGATCGGCATCACCGGAACTGGAATCGACGGCGGTGACCAGCAAGGTCGATCGAGCCCGACTGCACGCCACCAGAAACAGGGTGCGCTCCTCGGCCAACAACGGTGCAGACTTCGACAGACGCCCGTCGAGGGCTGCGCCGGCGTCGACCTTTCCCGACACGAGGTCGACCAGCGTGTCGGTGCCCAGGAGGCTGCCGCGTGATCGCAGACCCGGCCACAGCCCTTCCTGCACCCCGGCCACCGCGACGAGCTCCCATTCCCTACCCGCAGCAGAATGCGCGCTCAGCAGCGTCACCGCATCGGCCCCAACCCTGGGGCGGTGTGAATTCAGAGTGGGAATCTCCTGCTGCGCAATGTAATCGAGGAATCCACCGATCTGAGCCCGCGGCAACCGGTCGACATATGCTGCCGCCGCGTCGAACAGCGCCACCACCGCATCCAGGTCGCGGTCGGCCTGGGCACCGGCCGAGCCACCCCACGCCGACGCGCCGGCCCACCGCCGCTCGAGTCCCGACGCCTGCCACGCTGCCCACAACACGTCCTCGACACCGCGGCCCGTGCGGGCGACCGCTCGGGCCTTGCGGATCACGCCGAGTGCTCTGCGCAACGGGGCGGACTCCACATCCGAGAGTCCGCTCGTCCACCCCGCGCTCCCCCGAGCGTCGTCGGTGAGAACGATTCTGAGCAGCTCGGACGAGTCGCGCTCGCCACCCGTTGCGAGCTCGAGCCTGCGCACGCCCCGGCGCAATCGCCGCAGACCCACCGGGTCGGCTCCGCCGATAGGTCCGGAGAGTAGTGCGAGCGCATCTTCACCGTCGAAGGTCGGGTCCGAGATCGCCCGCAGTACCAACAGCAGACCCACGGCCCCGTGCTGGCGGTGCAGCGGCAGCTCCGATGTCGGGGTGATCATCGGAACCCCTGCGCCGTGCAGAGCCCGACGCAACGGTGCGAGGGTGCGCGGCACCGACCGCACCACGATCGCCATCTCGGACCAGGGCATGCCGTCGATCAGGTGGGCACGACGCATGGCGTCGGCGATGATCGCCGCTTCCTTGGCGGGCGAGGAGACGACGTGCACTCGCGCTGCCGCAGCGCCGAATCGAGCGGTGCCCACCGGTTCGGGGCAGCGGTGCCGACCGAGGCCCGGCAATCTTCTCGCCACGATGTCGGTCAGCTCGGCGACCTCGGGGACGGAGCGGTAGTTGCGTGTGAGCACCACGCGGCGCGGCGAGTCCACCTCGACCAGGTCGGCGACGAAGGCGGGATCGGCACCACGGAAAGTGAACACGGATTGATCGGGATCCCCGGCGACGACGGTCGATTCGGTATCGGTACCGATCAACCGAACCAGCTGCGCCGCTTGCGGATCGAGGTGCTGCGCGTCGTCGACGACGAGGTGACGGATACGTGCGCGTTCACTGCGCAACAGTTCGGGATCGGTGGCGAACGCCATGAGCGCGGCACCGATCAGCTCGGCGGCATCCAGACCCGGCGCGGTGGCTCCAGCGGCCTCCACTCCGACAGCGCCGCGCAGCAACATGGCCTGCTCGTATCCGGCCGCGAACCTCCCGACGGCGACCCACTCGGGCTTGCCGTGCTTACGGCCGAGTTTGACGAGGTCTTCAGGTCCGATCCCGCGTTCGGCGGACCTGAGCATCATGTCTCGCACCGCAGTGACGAATCCCGCGGTACCCAGTGCCGGACGCAGCCGCTCCGGCCAATCACCTGCCCCGTCCTCGAGATCGCCGCGCAGCATCTCGCGCACCACGGCGTCCTGCTCGGCACCGGTCAGCAAGCGCGGTGGCGGGTTGCCGTAGAGCGAGGCCTGCAGCCGCAACACCGCGAAGGCGTAGGAGTGCACGGTGCGTACCAGCGGTTCACGCGTCGCCCGCAGTGCGTGATCACCGCTGAAGAGCCCCGAGGTGATGACCTCGCGCACCGCGGTTGCCGCACGTTTGGACTGCGTGAGCACCAGAACCGACTCCGGATCACCGGTGACGATGCGCGAGACCGCGTAGTCGGCGACGAGCGAGGTCTTGCCCGTGCCGGGACCACCGAGTATCTGCCATGGATTCCATCGGGGCGCACCCTGCGCCGCCTCGGCCGCCGAATCCGGCCGTGACGACAGCAGCCGAGCAGCCGGTCCGGTCCACTCACGTGCCGCGCGAGCCACCTTGGGTGCACGGACGAGAGTGACCGTCGCGCCGTGTCTGCCGTCCGAGCTCATGACACAGATGCAATCACGGGCCACCGACAGATCGGCCGCCGCCCGGACGGAGCCCTGGACACAGTCGGTCGACACCGAGATCCGTGCTGCGATGCGGCATAGTGGGCGAGGTGCCCGAGTTGAATCTGCATACGTTCGGACCCGCAGACGGTCCCGAAATCCTCGCTGTCCACGGTGTCACCGGACACGGTGCCCGGTGGTGGGATCTCGCCGAGAACCACCTACCCGAGGCCAGGATCCTGGCACCCGACCTCATCGGTCACGGGCATTCCCCGTCCACACCGCCCTGGGATATCGACGCGCAGGTCACTTCCCTGAAATCCGTGCTCGACGCCCATGCGCGTGGACCGGTGGTGGTCCTCGGTCACTCCTACGGCGGCGCGTTGGCCGTGCACCTCGCGCAGAGGTTCCCGGATGCGGTGCGAGCCCTGGTGCTGCTCGATCCCGCGATCGCGTTACCGCCGGAGGAGTTGCTGGAAGTGGCCGAGGCGACCGCGAAGTTCCCCGATTACACCGATGCCGACGAAGCGCGCTCGGAGAAGATCCACGGAGCGTGGGCCGACGTGCCCACCGAACTCCTCGACCGCGAGGTCGCCGAACATCTTGTTGCGGCCGACGGTGGGAAGGTCGCGTGGCGGATGTCCATTCCTGCCGTCGTCGCGACGTGGGGCGAGCTGGCCCGCCCGTCGGTCGTACCGGCCGAGAGCATCCCGACCATCGTGGTGCGGGCCATGCGCGTCGACCCCCCCTATGTCACAGAGGAATTCCTGTCGGCGCTGCGAGACCGACTGGGCGAGAACCTGCGCACCGTCGAACTCGACTGCGATCACATGGTCGGCCAGGCCAAACCGGTCGAGGTCGCCGAACTGGTGCGATCCGTGCTCTAGATGGCCCCGATCACCGAGGCTCAGGTCGAACGTGTCCGCGCGCTGGTCGCGTCGATTCCCCCTGGATCGGTGGCCACGTACGGAGACATCGCCGCCGCTGCCGATCTGTCGAGTCCACGCATCGTGGGGTGGATCATGCGCACCGACTCGGCCGACCTCCCGTGGCATCGCGTCCTCGGTGCCAGTGGCAGGCCCGCTCCGCACCTGGCCGACCGGCAGCTCGAGACGCTCCGCGCCGAAGGGGTGGCGGTGTCCGACGGCCGCGTGCCGCTGAGGTCGATTCGATTCGACTTCGGGGCGCTCCCATCGCCGCCTGCGTCGACCACTAATCTCGGAGAATGAACATCAGAGACGGGCTCGGGCAGTTCGATCCACGTCCCACGGCCAAGTTCGCGCTGTCCAAGGCGAGTACCTTCGTCGCCGCGGCCGGGCTGGTCGTCGACGAGGTGTCGGGCACCCGAGTGGCGGGGCACATCGACCTGACGGACGAGCACTTCACTCCGTGGGGCGTGGTGCACGGTGGCGTCTACACGACCGCGGTCGAGAGCGCCGCCAGCATCGGTGCCAGCGAGGCGGTGAAGGATCGCGGTGAGTTCGCGGTCGGCGTGCACAACGGAACCGACTTTCTGCGCGCCAGCAAGGGCGGACGCGTCGACGTTGTTGCAGAACCGTTGCAGCAGGGCCGTGTTCAGCAATTGTGGTTGGTCACGATCACCGCCTCCGACAGCGGCAAAACCATTGCGCGCGGACAGGTTCGGCTGCAGAACGTGCCGCTGCCGTCATGACCGAGCTCTCGACATGACGCAGCCGGTCTGCGATGCGATCGTCCTTGCCGGCGGTCGTGGATCGAGAATGGTGGATATCGAGCCGTCGGATTCCCCGCAGGAGGTCGACAAACCGGCCCTGACCGTCGGCGGGCGCAGACTGGTCGACATCGCGCTGGACGCAGTATCGAACTGCCGCCGGACGGTTCTGGTGGGCCCGACGCGAAACGGCGTGCCCGAGAACGTTGTTCAGACCCGTGAGTCCCCCGCGGGCGGTGGGCCCGTCGCCGCCCTCGCCGCGGGGCTGCGATCACTCGACGACGGGGCAGATTCGGAGGACACAGCAGATCTGGTGGTCGTCGTTGCGTCGGACATTCCGGGCCTCGAGACCGCCGCGGTCGAGTCGCTGATCGCCTCCATGGCGCAGTCGCAGACCGATGCCGTCTTTGCCCGCGACGACGAGGAGCGCACCCAATTCCTGCTCGGGATCTGGCGACTGTCCACACTGCGTTCCGCTGTGGCACAGCTGGATTCAGTAGAAGGCGCACCGATGCGCCGAGTCGTTCCGGTCGATCATCAGGTGATCGCACTGTCCGGTATCGACGATTGCGACACTCCCGCCGACCTCCTCGCGGCCCGGCTCGCCGCCCAGCCGTCGGAGACACTCGACATCGCCGACGCCCTCGAACGTATTCGGAGTCGACTCCCTCCCCTGCCGGTTCATCGAGTTGCGGTGCGAGACAGCGTGGGAACCGTCCTCGCAGAACCTGTCCTGGCCGCCACGGCGCTACCTGCCGTCGACATCTCCGCGATGGACGGTTACGCCGTCAACGGCAGCGAACCGTGGACACTCCGTCCCGATATCGCGTACGCGGGAACGTCCGGCATCGCCGGGCTCACCCAAGGAACTGCGGTACGCATCGCGACAGGTGCTGCGCTTCCGCCCGGTGCGACGTCGGTGGTGCGCGACGAACACACGACGCGCGCCACGGACGGTTCGGTGCGTCGCACGCCGACGGCACCACATTCCGACGACACGCGACGACGGGGCGAGGACTGGTTGCCGGGAACCGAACTCGTGGCCGCCGGAACCCCGGTCGATGCGGCGGTGAGATCGCTCGCCGCCAGCGCCGAAGTCTTCGACATCGCGGTGCGCGGTCCGGTTCGCGGCCGAATAGTGATCAGTGGCAACGAGATTCGATCGACCGGTCCGCTTGCCCCGGGCGAAACCCGAGACGTACTCGGGTCGGTGCTGCCGGAGTATCTGGCGCAGTGCGGCATCACCGTCGTCGATGTGACACTGCTCGACGACTCGGCCACGGAGTTTCGAGACGTACTGACTCGCACGCAGGACGTGGACGTCGTCCTCGTGGTCGGAGCCACCGGCGGCGGTGCCGCAGATCAGCTGCGCTCGACACTCGCAGCGCTCGACGCCGTCTCCGTCGTCGGTCGAATGCGTGTCCGTCCCGGCGGGTCCCAGATCACCGCAGTGCTGCCCGACGGCACGGTGGTGCTCGGGCTACCCGGCAACCCGCTGGCGGCCGTCAGTACGACTCTGCTGACAACGCCTGCGATCGTCGATGCGCTGACCGGCAGAACTGTGCGGCCACCACGGCTTGCCCTGTTGTCCAACGCCGCCGACGTCCGATCTGCGGTCCCGCGCATCGTCCCCGTCACTGCAGACGGGACGCGATGGCGAGCCGATACCGAGGTCCGCACCGCACATCTCGCTCAACTCGTGGGACGTGACGCACTTGCTCTGGTACCGGCCGAGATCAACGACGACGAGCCGGTGACAATTCTTCCGCTTCCGCATCGATAGACCCACCGAGAGATCGAACACCCTCCCGGTAGCGCGCGACCACCAGGTCGACGATCGCGGGATGAACGCCGAGCGGCTCACCGACGCCGTCGGCTCCCGCGTCGGCCAGGCGGTTGTGAAACAGGCCGCGCGCCAACAGATACGACGCCACGAAGATCCGACTGTGGCCCTCTCCCCGCAGAGCTGCCACCGCGTCGGACACGGTAGGGGTAGCGGTGGCCACATAGCCGATGCGCACCGGAACCCGAGCGACGTCGGCCAACATCGCCGCCGCGCGACGGTGCTGTTCCAGCGCGCGCGGATCGGACGACCCCGCCGCAGCGAGCACGATGGAATCCCCCGCTTGCCAACCCGAATCGCCGAGTCGATCGACCATGACTTCGGCCAGAACCGGGTCGGGCCCCAGAGCACGCGTGACCACGACCGAACTGTGACCGCTGTCGGCGATCTCTCGCGGCACGTCGGTGTGGACGTGATATCCCGACGCCAGGAATGCCGGTACGACGACCGCAGACTCGGGGGTATCGCGCAGCACCTCGGCGGGAGACGGCCCGAGCACGTCGACGAACGCCACACGGGTAGTGCCGATCTGCCTCGACACAGCATCGGCGAGTGCAGCGACCATCTCGACACCCCGCGGGTTTCGGGTGCCGTGGGCCACCAACACCAGTGTCGGTGCCATCAGTACTTTCCCCCTTCGACGACGGCCACTCGAGCAGCCGCTTCCTCGGAATCGCAGTCCGATTCGGTCTCGATGTGATCGAGTGCGATGCGGTAGCCGCGCTTGACCACGGTCTGGATTGCCTTCGGAGCGCCCAGCGACGACCGGAGTCTGGTCATCGCGGTTTCCACGGCATGAGTGTCGCCTCCGCCTCCTGGCAACGACGCCAGCAGGTCCTCGCGGGAGACGACGCGACCGGGATTGCGGGCCAGTGTCTTCATCAACGCCATGCCGGCCGGAGACACCGGTTTCACCTCGCCGTCGACCACCACACACTTACCGCGCACACTGACCACGTGTCCGCCCGCATGCAGCCGGCCGGTTCGTCTCGGCAATTCCTCCGCAATGTGCCGCGCCAGAGCGCCGAGACGCGCCCGCACGGGCTGCGTGGTGGCCACGTTCAGCTGTTCGAGTGGCGCGGCCGTGACCGGCCCGACGCACACCGGCAGTACCCGCGAGCGCATCGACTGCAACAACGGTTCGAGAACGCCGTTCTCATCGGCGCGCATCAGCATCGACGCCACCGCCGGGGCGGAGGTGAAGCTGAGTGCGTCGAGATCACCGACGACGACGGCTTCGATCATGCGGTCCATCGGACTCTGGTCGTCGGGGGCGGTCCAGCGGTACACCGGCACCGGGACCACCTCGGCTCCGGCGCAGCGCAACACCTCGCAGAAGTCCGGGACCGGCTCCCATTCGGTGGTCGCACCGTGCAGTTGCACGGCGATGCGCTTGCCCTCGACTCCTTCGGCGAGTAGGTGTTCGAGTACCTCCGCGGAGGATTCGGAGGCGGGCGACCACTCCTCACGGAGATCCGCTGCGCGGATGGCCCCCTTGGCCTTGGGTCCGCGGGCCAGCAGCCGAGACGCACCGAGGGCCCGGCCGAGTTCTTCTGCCTGCCCCCACCCGTCCGCTGCCTCGATCCAGCCGCGGAAACCGATTCCGGTTGTGGCAACGGTGATTTCGGGCGGATGCGCGATGATCGCCGAGGTGACGCGCTCCAACTCTGCGTCGTCGGCAAGCGGAATGATGCGGATCGCGGGGGCATGCATCACGGTTGCTCCTCGCCGCTCGAGCAGAGTCGCGAACTCCTCGGCTCGACGCGACGCCGTGATCCCGACGGTGAAGCCGGCCAGAGGCGTTCCCGCCCCGGCGATTTCACTCACGTAGAACCGCCACGGACGAGCACGACGCCCTCGACACAGGAGACCTCGAAAGATCCGAGACCGATCTCCTGGTCGTCCAGGCAGCGCCCGTCGACCAGAGAGAAAACCTGCTTGAGCAACGGCGAAGCGACGGTCGGTTCGCCACCTCTGTCTCCCACCAGTCCCCGAGACATCACGGCTGCGCGTCCGAACGGATCGATGTTGCCCACAGCGAACAGCCGACCGTCGTCGAGCAGGAACAACGCCACCTGAGTTCCGCCGCGCAGAAGCACCGCTACTCCTCGTCCTGGAATCAGGGTGTCGAGTGTGCAGGCCGGGGTCCACTCTCGCGAAAGATCGTTCGGTACCGAAGTAAGGGAATCGATGACAGTCATGGCGTACCTCCTGGTCAGCTATTTGACGCTGCTCGTGTTTCTGGGCCGTTAAGCGGCGATTACCCACCTGTGCACATGCACTCAGTTTTGTGACCTGCCGGTTGTCAGGAGCACGTCAAGCACCGATACGCGGCATTCCCATCAACACGGGAATCTTGCGAGCCCCGGAATCGTCGAAGGCGATGGTGGGGTCGGCCTCGCTCGGAGCGTTGACGAACGACACGAAACGACCGAGCTTCTCGTCGTCCTCGAGCACACCGGCCCACTCGTCCTTGTAGCCGGCGACGTGACGCGCCATGTCTTCCTCGAGTTCCGCACCGATGCCGAGGCTGTCGTCGCACACGACGGCTTTGAGGTGGTCGAGTCCTCCGTCGAGCGATTCGAGCCACGGCGCTGTGCGCTGCAACCGATCTGCTGTACGCACATAGAACATGAGATAGCGGTCGATGTAGCTGACCAGGGTGGCATCGTCGAGGTTCGAGGCGAGCAACTGCGCATGCTTGGGCGACTGGCCACCGTTACCACCCACGTAGAGGTTCCACCCTCCCTCGGTCGCGATGATCCCGACGTCCTTGCCCCGGGCTTCGGCGCATTCGCGCGCGCAGCCCGAGACGCCGAACTTGATCTTGTGCGGCGACCGCAGACCTCGGTAGCGGTTCTCGAGATCGACGGCCATTCCCACCGAATCCTGAACACCGTAACGGCACCAGCTGGAGCCGACGCAGCTCTTGACCGTTCGCAGCGACTTCCCGTACGCCTGACCCGATTCCATGCCTGCGTCGACCAGACGCTTCCAGATCGCCGGTAGCTGTTCCACGCGGGCCCCGAACATGTCGATCCGCTGCCCGCCGGTGACCTTGGTGTACAGCCCGAAGTCGCGGGCCACCTCACCGATGACGATGAGCTGCTCGGGGGTGCACTCGCCGCCCGGCATCCGCGGCACCACCGAGTACGTGCCGTTCTTCTGGATGTTCGCCAGGAAGTGGTCGTTGGTGTCCTGCAGCGACGCCTGCTCGCCGTCGAGGATGTGATCGGAGGAGGTCGACGCCAGGATCGACGCCACGACGGGCTTGCAGATGTCGCACCCGGTTCCCGTGCCGTACTTGGCGATCAGCGACGAGAAGGTACGTGTGTTCGTGGCCCGAACGATCTCGTACAGCTCGGCCCTGGACTGGGAGAAGTGCTCGCACAACGACTTCGAGAGCACCACCCCGGACGCGGACAGCAGCGACTTGATCGATGGCAGACATCCTCCACAGGTGGTGCCCGCGGTGGTGCAGCTCTTCACCGACGCCAGATCGCAGGCCCCGTCGGCGATCGCCGAGCAGATGGCTCCCTTGCTCACGCCGTTGCACGAGCAGATCTCGGCGTCGTCGGGAAGCGAACCGATGCCGACCTGTTCGGCCGCCGGTGAGATCAGGGCACCCGGATCGCCGGGCAACTCGCGGCCGACCAGTGGCCGGAGCAGAGAATACGCGGAGGCGTCGCCGACCAGGATGCCGCCGAGGAGGGTCTTGGCGTCGTCGGTCACGACGAGCTTGGCGTAGGTGCCCTTGGGGGCATCACTGAACACCACCTCGAGTGCGCCCGGTGTGGCCGCCATCGCGTCGCCGAAACTCGCGACGTCGACGCCCATGAGCTTGAGTTTCGTGGACATGTCGGCACCCGGGAATTGCGCTGCGCCGCCGAGCAATCGGTCGGCCACGACCTCGGCCGTCGAATATCCGGGGGCGACCAGGCCGTAGCATCGGCCCTCCACTGCGGCACATTCACCGATGGCGTAGACGGCAGGGTCGGAGGTGCTGCAGCCGATGTCGACCATGACGCCGCCGCGTTCGCCGACCTCGAGGCCGCTCTCGCGGGCCAGCCGATCCTGGGGTCGTACACCGGCGGAGAACACCAGCAGAGCTGCGTCGATGGCGGCGCCGTCGCTCAGTTCGACCGTCAGACCCGCGCTGTCGTTCTCGGAGATCGACGACGTGCCCACTCCCACATGGACGTTCAACCCGAGTTCGGTGACGAGGCGAGCCAACAGCGCGCCTCCGCCCTCGTCCACCTGCAACGGCATCAATCGCGGAGCGAACTCTATGACGTGCGGGGTCATGCCCATCTTCTTCAGTGCATTCGCGGCTTCGAGACCGAGGAGGCCGCCGCCGACCACCACACCCACGGCTCCCGGTCCCGCGGCGTCGGCGCGAGCACGGATCTTGTCCAGGTCGTCGAGGGTGCGGTAGACGAAGCAGGCAGGCAGGTCGTGCCCGGGGATCGGCGGCACGAACGGATAGGAACCGGTGGCGAGCACGAGCGCGTCGTACTCGACGGAGTCGCCCGCGGAGGTGACGACGGCGCGGTGGTCACGATCGATTCGATCGGCCCGCACTCCGGTGCGCATCTCGACGAGCGCGTCACCGGGATAGTCGTTGCCCGCCAGCGCCAGTTCCTTGTGGTCCCAGGCACCGACGTAGGACGACAGTCCCACCCTGTCGTACGCAGGCAGGGCCTCCTCGCAGAGAACCGTGACTTTCCACTCGGCCGCTTCGTCGCGCGCACGCAACGCTTCGACGAACCGGTGTCCGACCATTCCGTGACCTATCACTACCGCGTTCTTCACTGCGGGTCCTTCCGATCTGCGTTGCCGTGCACTGTGTCTCGTCCTTGCCTGTGCCGAACCCTCAGACGGTGACCGGGGCGTCGGTGGAGTTCGTCCTACGCAGGTAGATCGCCCACGTGACGATGGCGCACACGATGTAGAAGGCGAGGAACACCCAGAACGCCGTGGTGGCGGACTTCGCGGTGCCCGAGTACGACGCCCGCAGAACCAAGTTGATTCCCACGCCGCCGAGTGCGCCGATCGCACCTGCGATACCGATGAGGGCACCGGACATCTTGCGCGACCAGTGCTGCTGCTCGTCGACCGTCATGCCTTGGAGCTGAACCGATTTCGCGGCGAAGATCGCGGGGATCATCTTGTAGACCGATCCGTTTCCGAGACCCGAGAGCAGGAAGAGCGCGATGAATCCGATGACGAAGAGCACCATCACCGTGCCGCTGGCCGCCCCGGGAGTCGAGTCGTCCCAGGTACTGGCGGCGACCAGGATTCCGGTGGAGAAGGTCATGGCCACGAACGTGTACAGGGTGATCTTGCCGCCGCCGATCTTGTCGGCGAGCTTGCCGCCGAACGGTCGCGACAGCGATCCGAGCAATGGACCGAGGAAGGCGATCTGAGCAGCCTGCAGCGACGCCTGCGCCTGAAGCGCGGGGGTTGCGGGGGCCCCGTCGGTGAGGCCGGCGAGGAAGTTGATCTGCAACACCTGGCCGAACGCGAAACTGAAGCCGATGAACGAGCCGAAGGTGCCGATGTAGAGGAAGGCGATCCACCACGCATCGGAGAATTTCAGCACGTCGATCATGGAGCGGCCGTTGGTCTTCTGGTTGTCGAGGTTGTCCATGTACAGTGCGGCACCCACGGCGGCCACTGCGATGAAGACGAGATAGACGGCGCAGACGATCTCGGGAGCGGTATTGCCGATGGTGGCGATGACGAGCAAACCGATGAGTTGGATGACAGGGACACCGATGTTGCCGCCGCCTGCGTTCAGGCCCAGCGCCCAACCCTTTTCGCGCTGGGGATAGAACGCGTTGATGTTCGTCATCGAGGATGCGAAGTTACCGCCGCCGAGGCCGGCGAACGCCGCCACGATGATGTACGTGGTGTACGACGCCGGATTCAGCATGAAATACATCGTCAGCACGGTGGGTATCAGCAGGACCAGTGCGCTGAAGATGGTCCAGTTTCGCCCACCGAACTTGGCCGTGGCGAAGGTGTACGGAATTCGCAGGATGGCACCGACGAGGGTGGGGACGGCCACGAGGAAGAATTTGCCCGCCGCGTCGATGCCGTAGACCGACAAGGGCATGAACAGCACCATGACCGACCAGATCGACCAGATCGAGAACCCGACGTGCTCGGCGATGACCGACCAGATGAGATTGCGCTTGGCGATCTGCTTACCGCCGGCCTCCCATGCCTCGACGTCCTCGGAGTTCCAGTGCGCGATGTGATGGTTCACGGACACGGGAACTGTTCCGGGCGGAACCGCCGCGGTGGTGGCTGAGCCGGCATCTGCCGAAGCGCTGCGAGAAAGGCTGGTCACGTGTGGCCTCCTGATCGGTGTGTGAACCGAACATAGGAAAGCCATGTTGCCGCGGCGCTGCGTGCGGTGACCCGCTCATTAACTTGGTCTCACGCGATCGGGGGCACCGACGTGAGATGAAGCGTCGACGGTCGTCCTGCGTCACCAGGTGTCTTCGAGCATCCTCGGACGACAGCACAGGAACCCTCCGACCAGCAGCACCGCCACACATCCGGTCAACAGCACCAGCGGCAGTCCCCATCCGCCGGACTCCGAGTGCAGCACCCCGAACAGAATTGGGCCAGTCGAGGACACCACGTAGCCCAGCCCCTGGGTGAAGCCGGACAGCGAAGACGATCCCACCGCAGTACGAGTCCTGAGATTGATCAATGTGAGCGACATCGGGAAGGTCATGGTGCCGAGCCCCACCAGACACACCCACGCCACGGTCCCGGCCGTCGGCGACCAGTGCAGACCCGCGAAGCCGCCGAGATAGCACGCCGCTGCAACCACGACGATGCCGTACGGGTTGCGCACCCGCGCGCAGAGAGTGGGCGCGGCCAGCGAAGTGATCAATCCCATCGCCCCGAAAGCGGCCACCGAGGCACCCGCCAGGGCTTCGCCGATACCCGCATCGATCAACAGCGTCGGCAGCCACGTCAGCATCGCATAGGTAATGGTGGACGTCATCGCGAACATCATGACCATCCCCCACGCCAGCGAGGACCGGTGAATTCGGCCGCTCGGCTCCACGTGCACCGCGTCCGATCCGGCCTCACCCGAGACGTCCTTCTCGTCGTGGCCGCGCCGGGCCACCACGACACCGAGCCACGGCAGTGCTGCGGCCAGGCCGACGACGGCCCAGATTCCGATGGACAGCCGCCACCCGTGAGCGTCGGCGACGGGGACGGCCAGCAGGGGCGGCACCATGGTGCTGACCTGCAGGGCGCAGATGTAGATGGTGCTCACCACGGCGAGTCGGTCGGAGAAGTATCGTTTGACCAGCGGTGGGATGACGACATTGCCGATGCCCATGCCTGCGAGGGCGATCGCGGACAGCGCCAACAACGACGCGGTGTTCGGCGCGAACGCGCGGGTGGCCATACCGATGGTGGTCAGTGCCATGGCCAGCAGAGCGGCCCGCTCGAGCCCTGTGCGCTTGGCGAGAAACGGCGTTGCCAAACCGAATATTGCGAACATCGCCGGAGGCAACATGCCCACGATGCCGATTACCGTGGTGCCGAACTCGAGGTCGCTGCCGATTCTGCCGAACAGCGGGCTGATCGAGGTCACGGCAGCGCGCAGAGTCAGTGCGGACAGAATGATCGCGGAGAACACGAGAACTCGACCGCGCACGAGCGAAGTGCCGACGAGACGGGCATCGGGAACGGTGGGCGCACTCACCGCGCAATCATAGGATGACCGGATCATCGGGTGCAAAGCAGTACTATCGACGGCGCAACGTCCATTGTCCGAGGAGCCCACGTGCGGCAGGTCCAGCGATCGAGCCTGATATCCCAGGTCACTGCTCAGCTGCGCGACGAGATCACGTCGCAGCGATGGCCGGTGGGTGCCCGCATACCCACCGAGCCCGAACTGTGCGAGATGACCGGCACCGGGCGCAACACCGTTCGCGAAGCCGTGCAGGCGCTCGTGCACGCCGGGATGGTCGAACGCAGACAGGGTTCGGGCACCTTCGTCCTGACCTGCTCCGACCTCGGCGGCACCCTGGGCAAATACTTCTCGGACGCCCGACACCGCGACGTCACCGAACTACGCGAAACCCTCGAGGTCACGGCGGCTGCACTGGCCGCCGAGCGACGCAACGACGACGACGTTCGCGTCATGCTGAGCGCACTGGAGGATCGCAACGTGGCGTGGTCGAACGCGACGCCACTGGCGGACGCCGTCCTGATCGATGCACGGCTGCACCGCGCCATCGTCGCAGCCAGCCACAACGCGATCTATCTGGAGTTCTACGACTCACTGCTGCCGGTGATCCACGACGCCATGCGCCACCATGCCGTCGAACACGACGACGACTACGTCGCCGAGCACACCGCACTCGTCCACGCGGTCATCGACGGAGACGCCGATCGTGCGTCGCAAGCAGCTCGATCACTGTTCCACGAACTGTCCGAACCACTCGCTCGCGCTACCGAGCTCCCAGCTCGCGCAGCGAAATCCACAGCTCGCACAGCGCTGTCTACAGAATGAGACGCACCAGGTCTGCGGTTCGAGCCAGACCGGGGAAGGCCTCGGACGTCGACCTCGGATGAAGCGCATGCACGGCGAGTCGAAACATCAACGCGCGCAACAACATCTGCGGCCACTCCGGTAGGTCGTCCCAGCGTCCGACCAGACCGTCGTCGGCGTCGCCCCAGGACAGCGCGTCCACCACTGCCACCCCGGCGGCCCACGGGGCAGGACGCCAGTACGGGGTGATGTCGCTGATGCCGGGCGCATCGCTGCCCGAGAACAACACCGTCCCGAACAGATCCCCGTGCACCAGCTGATCCGGTGACTCGACGGGTTTACGAAGCGTCGCAAGCTGTTTGACCAATTCGAGACTGCTCTTGCCGTCACTGGAGGAGGGCTCTGGTGCGCCTGCACCGCGCGCCGATCGCAGCGGGACCGCTTCCCACGCCGCTCTGTCCGCCGCGACGAACACGTCCACGTCGGCCCACGGTGCCACAGGAGGCTGAACGAGAAACCGAGGTCGCTCGAGCTGAGCCGTCGCCGCATGCAACCGCATCGACAACGAGATCACCTCGTCGTGGCGGGGCTCGGGCTCACCGGCGACGAACGTGTCTGCGCGCCAACCCGACACGACGTACCGGCCGTCGGTGGAACGTACCGGGCGAGCGAGACGGACACCGTCCACCGTCAACGTCTCACGCACCTTCGCCGACCAGGCGGCGCGGGCATGATCTGCCACCGGCGACAGCACCACGTCACCCAGACGCCAACCGCCGTCCCAATCCGCACCGAGCGGTGCCGGCTCGACATCGCGCAGCCCGAACGTAGAGATCACGTGCTGAGGAGGTTCGACAGAGCTCACGAACGCCACGGTACCGCCGATCGAGCCGCCACCGCGGACGACGCGCACACACGCACCGGCTCAGTAGATGGGCAAACCGGGGTCTATTTGCTTGGCCCACTCCACTATTCCGCCCCGCAGATGGGTGGCGTCCGAGAAACCGGCACCGACGACAGCAGAGAGGACCTCCGCGGACCTGATGCCGGTTTTGCAGTACAGCACGATCGGGACATGTTGCGGCAGATCGGCCATCGCCGCCCCGGAGAGTATTCGGTCCTTGGGAATCAGTCGGGCGCCGTCGATGTGGACGATGTCCCACTCCACCGGCTCACGTACGTCGATGAGGGCAACCTCGTTCCCGGACTGCAACATCGCCTGCAGTTGCACGGGAGAGACCTCCTCCCCTGTCGATTCGACGGCCGGGACGACTCCGCAGAAAGCCTCGTAGTCGATCAGCTCTGTGATGGGCGTCCGATGTGGATCGCGCGTCAGACCCACTGTTCGATAGCTCATCGCCAACGCGTCGTAGATCATCAGTCGCCCCAGAAGCGTCTCGCCGATTCCGGTGATCAGCTTGATGGTCTCGGTCACCATGATCGACCCGATGGACGCGCACAGAACCCCCAGCACCCCACCTTCGGCGCACGAGGGCACCATGCCCGGCGGCGGCGCCTCGGGGTACAGATCGCGGTAGTTGATGCCCGCGCCACCGGGGGCACCGTCCCAGAACACCGAGACCTGGCCCTCGAATCGATAGATGGAACCCCACACGTACGGGATGCCCACCAAGGCCGCCGCGTCGTTGACGAGGTATCGAGTGGCGAAATTGTCCGTTCCGTCGAGAACGAGGTCATACTGCCGAAAGAGCTCGAGAGCATTGGACGCGTCGAGTCGAACGCGATGCAGCGCCACCTCGACGCCGTCGTTGAGTTCGAGAATCGAGTCCTTGGCACTGTCTGCCTTCGAGCGACCCACATCCGACCGGCCGTGGATTATCTGTCTCTGCAGATTGGACAGCTCGACGTCGTCGAACTCGACGATGCCCAGCGTCCCCACACCCGCAGCAGCGAGATAGAGCAGGGCAGGCGACCCGAGTCCCCCGGCACCGACGACGAGCACCCGAGCATTGCGGAGCCGCTTCTGACCATCGGTTCCCACGCTGGGGATGATCAGGTGACGGCTGTAGCGTGCGACATCCTCGGGAGTGAGCTCGCCTGCGGGTTCGACCAGTGGGGGTAGATGGACCACGACGCAGCGACGCTCCTCGACTCGACACGGCGACCGGTGACCCGGCGCGCCACGTTCGAATCTAATCCCCCGGCCCGTCCTGGACCCAGCCGATCAGCCTCGCGGGTAGGGCCACGGATTGAAGCGGCACGTCTTGCCGTCCATCGGTACGACGCCCGCCGGGTCCAAGCGCGCGATGTCGTCGTTGGACGTCCCGAAGGTCTGCTGCATCATCACCGGAGCGAGGCCACCGTCGGTCTCGCACGGCTGGTGCTGCTGGTAGCCGATCGCGTGGCCGACCTCGTGGTTGATCTGATACTGCCGGTACGAGCCGATGTCGCCCTGGAACGAGATCGCCCCGCGCACCCATCTCGGTTCGTTCAGCACCACTCGCTCGATGCCGGGGTTGTAGCAGGAGACCTCGAGTTGGATGTCGTAACCGCAGGCCTGCCGAATCGACATCTGCGACGTCAAAGAGATCCTGAAGTCAGGGTCGCCCTGATCGATTCGTCGGAACGCGAACCGCGGGTCGTTGGTCCAGCTCTTCGGATTGGCGAGGGTCTGATCCACCAGCCGGCCGAACGACTCGTCGCCACCGAATCCGACCGTGTCGACACCGTCCTCGACCTCGATCGTGTAAGTGAACACCCGCTCGGTACCTTGACCCACCTGTTCGGTGGTGCCGGCAACGGTGTGCCATGTTCCCGCACCCTGGACCGCGAACGGACCGCCGTCCGGAAGCTCACCGGACGAGATGGACGACGCGAAGTTGCCATCGGCCTGCGGCGGGACGCCGATGATTCCAGTACCCGACGTGTCGGAACTCAAGGCACCGAACCCGGGATCGGCATCGGTGCTCTGCGCCGCAGTGCCGGCGATCGGCTCACCGGTACGCACCGCGTCGAAGACGACGAGCGCGGTCACCACGATCAGGATCGGAACCGCGTAGGCCCGCCAGCCGTAGGCCGAGGCGAACTTTCCCAATTTGCTCTGCTTGCGGATGTCCCGCTCCGGTCGACGACTGCGTTGCTTGACCTCGCGTTGCGTGGGATCCCACTGCGCACGGAGCGGTTGATGCGATCCACGACTGCCCACAGTGCGTGGAAAATCATCCGACCGACCGTCGTACCCATCGTCGACGCCGTCCGACTGCACACCACCGCGGATACGCGGCCCGCCTCGGTCAGTCACTCGATCACGATCTCACAATCCTCACCGCGCGCCGCTCGGCACGCCGACACCTACAGCGGAACTATCGGGTTTTCGGTACGGAAACATCGTACAAACAAACCCCTCGATCTGATCCGCATTGCGACTTTCCGCCGACGATCCCCCGGGATCCCGATGGTGCCGGTGGCCACGAGTATCGTTGCGCGTGATCTGCGCTACGAGCGGTCCGAACCGACGGCCACACGCCGGGAGTTCATGCCGGATCGCTCGTTGTCGAACCAAGACGAGCGCAGTTGTCGACGCGGATGGGACAAGAATTCATGACAGATCTCGACGACCGGAGGTCCTCGGACCGGCCGGCCACCACCGGCAATCGGCGCAGCGCACGGCTGCCGCGCGATGCCCGTCGGGCGCAACTGCTCGCCGCCGCGAGCGAAATATTCGTCACCCGCGGATATCACGCGTCCGGAATGGACGAGATCGCCGAGTGCGCAGGCGTCAGCAAGCCGGTCCTGTACCAGCACTTTCCCGGCAAGCTGGAGCTGTATCTGGCGGTACTGCAGAGTTACGTCGACACCCTCATCGCGGGAGTGCGTCAGGCCCTGCGTTCCACCACCGACAACCGCCAACGTGTGCGCGCCGCAGTGCTCGCGTTCTACGACTTCGTCGACACCGACACCCAGGGCTTCCGCTTGGTCTTCGAGTCGGACCTGATGGGCGATCCCCAGGTCAACGCCCGCGTCGAGCAGGCGACCGAAGCGTGCGTCGACGCCGTGTTCGATCTGGTCGCGCACGACTCGGGCCTCGATCCGTATCGGGCCCGCGTCCTGGCCGTCGGTCTGGTCGGTGCAAGTCAGTTCACGGCGCGATACTGGCTCGAAGCCGATCGACCCATTTCCAAGGAAGACGCAGTCGACACCACCGTCTCGCTGGCGTGGGGCGGTCTGTCGCACGTTCCCCTGCAGTCCCCGTAGCACCTTCTCCGCGAACGCCACACGCCCCTGACTCGATTCGAGTCAGGGGCGTGTGGCGCGTTTCCCGGCCGTCTCAGGCGGTCGCGAATCCAACCTTCCGAGCATCGGACGGACCGATTTCGACGTACGACACCTTGGCGGCCTGGATCAAGAACTTGCGTCCCTTCTCGTCCTCCAACGACAGCACTCCGTCCTTACCGGCGAAGGCGGTCGATACGAGCGCTTCGACCTCGGCCGGGGACTGCGTGCTGTTCACGACGAGCTCACGGGAACTCTCCGAAACACCGATCTTGACCTCCACGGTCAACCTCCGAACTCTCGACAACTCTGCTCACGCCAGGCTAGTGCAGCCGGGTCGCCCCAGCCGCCCGACGCCCTGTGCTGTCAGCGAACACCGCCCTGCGCTATCAGGGAACACCGGAATCGGGAGCGTCAATCCAGCCCGAGCGACGACATCCGTTCCGAGTGCTGTTCCTGCATGCGATCGAACAGAGCGACCACTCCGTTGAGATCACCCGAGGCGGTGATGACGAGATCGGTCAACGACTCCCGTTGAGCGAGGACGAATTGCGCCTGGGTGATCGCCTCGCCGAGTAGGCGGCGACCCCACAGCATCAGCCGCGCCTTGTCCTGCGAGCTCGCCCGAACGCGCTCGGACACTTCGTGCACGACGAACTCCGAATGGCCGGTCTCGGCGAGCACGTCGCGCACGATGTCCGCGACGTCGGGATCGAGGCTGTGCGCGATCTGCCGGTAGAAGTCGGCTGCGATACCGTCGCCCACATAGGCTTTGACCAGGGATTCCAACCACGTCGACGGGGTTGTCGACGCGTGGTACTCGTCCAGGGCACGCACGAACGGGGCCATCGAGGCGTAGACGTCGAGGCCGCGATCGGACAGAGCGCGCTCCAGTGTCTCGAAATGGCTCATCTCTGCCGCCGCCATGCTGGCCAGCGCCACACGTCCCTCCATGGACGGTGCCATCCGGGCATCCTCGGCCAGACGATAGAACGCCGAGATCTCGCCGTAGGCGAGCACCGCGAACAAGTCGGGAACACCGGGGTGATCGTGCGCGATCGCCGGCACGGCTCGGTCCGACCCGGGCGACTCGACGAGCGTGGTGGGTGAAACAGAGGACGACGGCTCCGACGAATGGGCTCCCATGGCTGGCAATCGTAGTCCCGTGCGCGACGCCCCGCCGCGGCACACGTCGGACCTGCCACGACCTGCCGACGATGGAGAAATGGGTTCGGCAAGCTACCATGGTGCTCGATCGTCGCTCGCGGACCGATGGAACGGACCGGAAGAGAACGCGATGGTCATCGATAATGTGTGCGCACCTGATCCGGGTCGCCTCGACAGCTTCGCCGCAGCGGACATCGCAGTCCGTGGCCGCGCTGAGGCTGACGGCGACATCACATCGGATTGAGGGCATCGACTTCGGCCGGCAATAGGCCTGTGCCCTTCCTTGTGCGCACGATCGAACACGAGGAAGGCCAGTCCCCTGAGCAAGATAGTCATCGACCAAGAGTCCGAGACCGGCGACACGACGTTGTCGGCGCAACTGGACGACACTCACGTACCTCCCACGTTCGCCGAACTGAATGTGGATGCTTCCATCGTTCGAGCGCTCTCCGAGATGGGAATCGAGCGCACGTTCGCCATTCAGGAGCTGACGTTGCCGCTCGCCATCGCGGGCGACGACCTCATCGGTCAGGCACGTACCGGAATGGGCAAGACCTTCGGTTTCGGTGTGCCCCTGCTGCACCGACTCGCCACCGAGAACTCGGGCACGACCCCGCTCGACGGCACCCCGCGTGCCCTGGTCATCGTGCCGACCCGCGAACTGTGTGTCCAGGTCAGCTCCGATCTCGAGAACGCCTCGAAGTACCTCAGCGGTGCCAACGGACCCGTCAAGGTGCTCTCCATCTACGGTGGACGCCCGTACGAGGCTCAGATCAGCGCGCTGCAGAACGGGGTCGACGTCGTCGTCGGCACGCCCGGCCGCCTGCTCGACCTCGCCAAGCAGAACCACCTGATTCTCGGCAAGGTCGGCGTACTGGTTCTCGACGAGGCCGACGAGATGCTCGACCTCGGTTTCCTTCCCGACATCGAACGCATCCTCGGCATGGTGCCCGACAAGCGTCAGACGATGCTGTTCTCGGCCACGATGCCCGGCCCGATCATCACGCTTGCCCGCACGTTCCTGACGCAGCCGACGCACATCCGGGCCGAGGAAGCGGAGTCCTCCGCCGTTCACGACCGCACCGCTCAGCACGTCTACCGGGCGCACGCACTCGACAAGGTCGAGATGGTAGCCAAGGTCCTCAAGGCCGAGGGCCGCGGCGCAACGATGGTGTTCACTCGCACCAAGCGCACCGCTCAGAAGGTCGCAGACGAGCTGGCCGAGCGTGGCTACTCGGTCGGTGCCGTGCACGGCGACCTCGGTCAGGTCCAACGCGAGAAGGCTCTCAAGGCGTTCCGCACCGGGAAGATCGACGTCCTGGTGGCCACCGATGTCGCAGCGCGCGGTATCGACATCGACGACGTCACACACGTCATCAACTACCAGTGCCCCGAGGACGAGAAGACCTACGTGCACCGCATCGGTCGCACCGGCCGCGCCGGACGCACCGGCATCGCAGTCACCCTGGTCGACTGGGACGACATCCCCCGCTGGCAGCTGATCGACAAGGCACTCGGTCTCGGCATGCCGGATCCGATGGAGACCTACTCGAGCTCGCCCCATCTGTTCTCCGACCTCGGCATCGCCACCGACGCCACCGGCACGGTACGCAAGGCACCGTCGCATGCTCCCGAGAAGTCGAACGACAGCGAGCCGAGCGCTTCGGCACCGGCGGCCGACGCATCGACGCCGAGCAAGCCGCGCCGCTCACGCAGTCGCCGACGCACCCGCGCCGGGCAAGACGGCGAGAATACGGACGGCTCCTCGGATTCCGCAGAGTCCGCACCGGCCGCGACATCGGCTGCCACGCAGTCGGACGCGTCGGATTCGTCGTCGGCCGACACGGTCACCAAGACCGCTCCGCGCCGCCGCAGGCGTCGCCGCTCGAGTGGATCCTCGGCCGATGGCGGACCGTCGACTGCGAGCGCTTCGGAGTAGTCTCCCGTCGTGCTGGCTCCAGAACGTCGGACGAGAACCGACCTCGTCGTCGCCGCCGTCATCGCAATTGTGGTGGTCGTGGCCGCGAGCATTGCCTGGTGGACCGGCGATGCCCGCGGTACCACGTCGATATCGGCCGGAGAGCCGCTGCCGCAGGCCGAGCCCGCACCCTCTGTGCCCTCGTCACTGGCGGAACTGTGGCGCGCCCCGAGCGGGGCAACCGATGCCACACGCACACCGGCCCCGGTCGTCACCGGATCCTCGGTGGTGACCGCCGACGGAGGAGCCGTCGTCGGCCACGATCCGCGGTCCGGTGCGCAGGCCTGGTCGTACACGCGCGACCTCCCCCTGTGCTCGGTGGTCGCGGCGTGGAACACGGCAGTAGCGGTGTACCGCGACGACCGGGGCTGTTCGCAGGTGACCGAGCTCGACGGATCAACCGGAGAGCGCAAAGCGCAACGCACCTCCGACGCCGACGATTCGATTCGCCTGGCGTCCGACGGCACGTACGTGACCGCGAGGGGCGATACCCGCATGGAATTGTGGCGGTCGGACATGGTGCGCACCCTCGAATACGGTCGCGTCGACGCCCCGGTCAATCCCGGCAGCCAGCCGCGGACCGGATGCACGCTTCTGTCCTCGGCGTCGACGAACTCGCGTACTGCTGTGCTCGAGCAGTGCCCCGGCGAAGCGGCGGCCCGATTGTCTCTGCTCAATCCTGCACCCAAGGACGCGAGTGAACCCGAGGAGTACGGATCGACGGTGGTGCCGGAACTCGTTCCCGGGCCGGACTCACCGACCGCTGGGCGCATCATTGCCATCACCGGAAGCGTTGTCGCGCTTCGTATCCCAGCCGAGAACGGTGCACCCGATCGGATCGGCCTCTACGACGACACGGCTGCACGGATCTCCGAATACGCACTCGCCCCCATCACCGACTCGTCGAATTCGACTGCGACGAAAGCCGGTTCGGTCTTCACCTGGTTCACCGGTACGGGAATACAGGCACTCGATTCCACCAGCCTGTCACCCGTCTGGTCCATCCCGGGAGCCCTCGGTAGCGGATCGGTCATGGCCGGTCGGTTGCTCGTACCCGTGCCCGACGCCATCGCGGTGGTCGATCTCGCCACCGGAACGACGACTGCCGACATCCCGGTCGACCGCGGTGACTATGCCGGTCCGGTACAGACGTCGGTGATCGGCGATGTTGTCGTCGAACAGCGCGGCAGCGACGTGGTCGCTCTCGGCTGATCCAACCGGTTGCCGTTCCTACGCAGCCGGATCGTAGGTTTTCAGCACGGCTCCGTTGTTCCAGTGCGCGAGCAGATTCTCGGCGAGTTCGCGATACGCCTGCGCGCCCTTGTTCTTGCGTCCCGACAGTACGGTCGCGCCCGATGCACTGGCCTCGGCGAAGCGCACGGTGCGCGGGATCGGCGGTGCCAGGACCGGCAGCGAATAGCGGTCCGACACGTCACCGAGCACATCCCTGCTGTGGGTGGTGCGGGCATCGAACAGAGTCGGAAGGGCACCCAGAAGCGTCAGATCGGGGTTGGTGATCTGCTGCACCTCGGACACCGTCCGCAACAGCTGTCCGACTCCGCGGTGGGCGAGAGTCTCGCACTGCAGGGGTACCAATACCGACTGCGCGGCGGTGAGGCCGTTGAGGGTCAGCACTCCGAGTGACGGTGGGCAATCGATGACGACGACGTCGAAGTCCTCGAGAATCGGGGCGAGTGCGCGCTTGAGGGCGAATTCTCGACCCGCGCGCATCAACAACAGTGCTTCCGCGCCTGCGAGGTCGATCGTCGCCGGCAACAACACAATTCCTTCCGCCGTCTCGATCAGCACGTCCTCGACCTTGGCGTCGCCGGTGAGCACCTCGTGCACCGAGGAATCCAGCTTGTCGGGATTGTGTCCGAGAGAGAACGTCAGGCAGCCCTGCGGGTCGAGGTCGACCACCAGGACACGTCGGTCGAGCGCGTGCAGCGCTGCCGCGAGCGAGGCCACCGTGGTGGTCTTGGCCACGCCGCCCTTCTGATTCGCTACCGCAAGAATTGTCGTCACGGCCCTGATCCTTGCCTACATTCGGCGGATGAGCGAGGGTTCGGCACCTCTCGGGCGCGTCAGTGCAGCACTACCGGTGTCGCCGACGCCTCGCTCACGTGCTTGGTTCGAGGCAGGAAGAACGCAGGAACGAACGTCACGACGATGAGAACCAACGCCACCATGAAGGTGGTACCGAAGGCACCGGCCGAGATGTCGAACGCCTCGGCCTGGCTGGTGGCGGTCAGTGCGGGCTTCTGCTGAGCAGTGAGCACCACCGACATCAGGGCAGTGCCGATCGAACCGGCAGCCTGTTGCACGATGTTCATCAACGTCGAACCACGCGCGACGGTCTCGTCGGTCAGTGTCTGCAAGGCGGCCGTCATGATCGGCATCATCGTCGAACCGAGGCCGAGGCCCATGACGAACAATGCGCCGATGAGCAGGGTGTAGGACGTGCTGGTTCCGACCTGCGTGAACACCGCCATGCCCGCGGTGATGAGCACCATGCCCACCAGCACGATCCTGCCGGGACCGAATTTGTCGGCGATCACCCCGGCGATCGGCATAGCAATCATCGCGCCGATGCCCTGCGGGGCGAGCAGGAGCCCCGCCGTCAGAGTGGATTCGCCGCGAAGCAGGAAATAACTCGGGAACAGCAGACCTGCGCCCATGAAGGCGACCATGAACAGTGTCGTGGTGATGACGGCCACCGACAGCGACCTGTTCTTGAACAGCCGCAGGTCGATCAGCGGATGCTCGACACGGAGAGCATGGAAGACGAACAGAACGATCAACACCAGTCCCAGGATGACCGGAACCAGCACCTTCACCGCAAGAACGGTTTCGGTTTCGACCACCGAGGATGCGCCGTAGAGGAAGAGCGCGAGACCCGGCGAGAGCATGAGCATGCCGCGGAAGTCGAAGGACTCCGACGGAGTCGGGTTGTCCTTGGGGAAGATCACCACGGCGGCGATCAACGCGATGATGCCGATCGGCAGGTTGATGAGGAAGATCCAGTGCCAGCTCGCCGCTTCGATCAGCCAGCCGCCGAGGATGGGTCCTGCGATGGGACCGATGAGCATCGGAACACCCAATACGGCCATCACCCGACCGATCCGCTCTGGACCGGCAGCGCGCGTCATGATCGTCATACCCAGCGGCATCAGCATGCCGCCGCCGAGACCCTGCAGTACTCGGAACACGATGAGGGAGGTGATGTCCCAGGCGAAGCTGCACAGCACCGAACCGAGAACGAACAACACGAGCGCGGTGATGTAGAGGCGTTTGGTTCCGAATCGATCGGCAGCCCACCCGGTCAGAGGTATGACGGTCGCCAGAGCGAGCGTGTAGCCCGTCATCGTCCACGCCGCGTTGGCGTAGGTGGTGTCGAACACGTCGGTGAACGTCCGGAGCGCGACACTGACGACGGTGACGTCGAGAATCGACATGATCGCCCCGAGCACGACGACCCCGGCGATCTTCAGCAACGCGCCGTCGAGCTTCTCCGGCGCATCGGACGACGCGGGCTTCTGCAGGTCGGTCATGGTTCTCCAGGTCGTGAGAAGGAGTTGCGAGGCCGGCGAGGGCGCGCGAGGGCGAGGACGTGTCGCCCGGGACGGTGAAGATTCGCACCGAGAGTAACCGTCCGGTAGGTCTGTGCTCAATGGCATTTTCGGACACATCCACACGGCACCTATGACAAAGGCCACATCGCTACGACGGGCATGATCGTGTCATGACCACACACGGCGGCGTCGAGGCCGGAAGAGTTGTTCTGCTCCGCCACGGAGAAACCGAATGGGCCCTCGCCGGCAAACACACCGGGAACACCGATGTCCCGCTCACGAGCATCGGCGAGCAGCAGGCCGTCGACGCCGGATCACTCCTCCGACTGCTGAAGCTGCGCGATCCCTTGGTCGTCACCAGCCCGCGAGAGCGGGCCCGCAGGACCGCCGATCTCGCCGGCCTGCACATCGACCGAACGTGGGATGCGTTGTCGGAGTGGGACTACGGCGACTACGAGGGCATCACATCGGCGGAGATCCACGAGACGGTGCCGCACTGGACCGTGTGGACGCATCCGTGTCCTGGCGGTGAGTCGATCGGCGACATCGCCGTGCGAGTGGAACTCGTGCTCTCGGTCGTACTCCCGCTACTGAGCGGTCGCGACGTCGTACTGGTCGGCCACGGCCACTTCTCTCGCGCACTCATCGCCGGATGGACCGAGGCCCCGGTCACCGAGGGGAAGCGATTCGCCCTCTCGCCCGCCGCGTACTCGTTGCTCGGATTCGAGCATTCGTTCCGCCAGCTCGTCGCGCACAACGTGCACCCTTCGATCCTCACCGCAGCGTCCGCACCCAAAGAAGACCGACGATGATCCGCCGCGCCACCGAGGCCGATGTTCCGGCCATCACCGCACTCGTGCACGAACTCGCGGCCTACGAGAAGTCGTCCCCGCTGTGCACCGTTCGAGACGAGCAGCTTCGTTCGGCGCTGTTCGGCGCGCAACCGTCGGTGTTCGCACACGTCGCCGAGCACGAGGGGACTGTGGTGGGCTGTGCGCTCTGGTTCTTGAACTTCTCGACGTGGGACGGCGTCAACGGAATCTATCTCGAGGACCTCTACGTGCAACCGGCCGCGCGCGGAGGAGGGTTCGGAACCGCGCTGCTCGCGGCGTTGGCCGCCGAATGCGTCGACCACGACTACACGCGGCTGACCTGGTCCGTTCTGGACTGGAACACCCCGTCGATCGGCTTCTACAGATCGCTGGGAGCGGAGTCGCAGGACGAGTGGACGACTTTTCGGTTGGCCGATGTCGCGCTGGCCCGACTCGCCGCGCAGGCGGGCTGACGGTCCCGCTCAGCCCAGCTCGTCGTCGACGTCGCTGTATTCGGCTGCCATCCATTGCGAGGACGGCGGGCTGAACAGCAGCACGAGCACCCCGAGGACCACCACGCCGAGAGCGATGCCGTAGGCGATCTGGTGCGATCCGGTGAGCAGCGACCACACGACGGGTAGAAGCAGTAGCTGCACGACGGTGGCGATGGCTCTGCCCCAGCGTTTGCCGAGAATCAGGGCGACTCCCGCAGCTCCGACCCCGACGCCCAGCACCCCGAACCACCCGGCGGTGCCGTAACCGTTGGCGACCGCGTTGTCCCCTTCGCCGGACACCGCTCGGACGACGAGGACCAATGCGGCGATCAACGACGCCACGCCCTCCGCTGCCACGAGTATCCCGGCAGATCGAAACGTCGACGGCGGGGTGAGATTCTCGGGTGTGGTGGTGGGCACGCGACCAGCCTAGGCAACGCGAGAGTGGAGCCTGCGAAACGACCCGGAAGAAAAAGAGTGGAGCCTGCGGAACGACCCGGGTGACCGGGGTGGAGCCTGCCGTACGACCCAGTAGTGTCAGTGCTCGTGCGTGCGCTGCTGATCGTCAATCCCAATGCGACTTCTACGACGGCAGCGGCTCGGGATCTGCTGGCTCATGCCTTGTCGAGTCGGGTGCGAGTGACGGTTGCGCAGACGACCCATCGTGATCATGCGTCCGAGCTTGCTCGGGGTGCCCGTGAGGACGGGATGGGTCTGGTGATCGTGCACGGTGGTGACGGCACGGTCAACGAGGTGATCAACGGTCTGCTCGGGGTGCCGTTGCCGACGTCGATGCAGGCGGTGACGATCGGTGCGATTCCACCGATCGCGGTCGTTCCGGGTGGCAGCGCGAACGTTTTCGCGCGTTCCCTCGGAATCGAGGCGGATCCGGTCGCGGCGACGAATCAGTTGATCGGGCTGCTCGATGCGCGGGCGCGGCGGACGATCGGGCTTGGACATTGCGACAACCGCTGGTTCACGTTCAATGCGGGCATGGGTCTGGATGCCGACGTGTGTCGGGCGATCGACGCCAGTCGCAAGGACGGCAAGCCGGTGTCCGCGACGCGTTATCTGCGGTCGGCGGTGCAGGAGTTCTTCAAGCACAAGCGTCGGCCGGCTCGGTTGACGGTGGAGGTTCCCGGGCGGGATTCGTTCGACGGGGTGCATTACGCGTTCGTGTCGAATTCGAGTCCGTGGACGTATCTGAACCAGCGGCCGGTGCACACCAATCCCGGCACAGGTTTCGACTCGGGCCTCGGGGTGTTCGCCATGCGCTCGACTGCGCTCTTCCCCACGCTACGGGTGTCGCGTCAGTTGTTGGCCAAGGGAGCGGAACCCAAGTCTCGCAAGCTGATTCGGATTGACGACGTTCCGAGTGTCCGAATTTCCTCGCTGGAGCCGGTTGGCTTGCAGATGGATGGGGACTACCTGGGCGAGCGCACGGAAGCAGAGTTCTTCTCCACTCCCGACGCGTTGGAAGTCGTCGCCCCGAGCGCGTGACGCGTGGTCGCCGGGGCCGTAGGAGTCCGCCGGACGCGCTGTTTCCCAGGAAACACGAGCGAAATCTTTCAGCTCGGGGTACAAAGGAGCGCAGAAGGCTAAAGCGAGCCTAACAGAGTGAGCTTGACCACGGTCACGCGCGTATCCCTTGACTTCACCTGAGTTCGTGAAAGCATTCACAAGCAACAGTGCGGAAACATTGGTTACCCACTCGTGAACAGAAGAGAAACGAAACGGCGCTTCGGCGCCCGGTAAGGAGCAGAGGATGGACTGGCGCCACAAGGCTATTTGTCGCGATGAAGATCCGGAACTATTTTTCCCGGTGGGAAACAGTGGTCCGGCGCTCGCGCAGATCGCCGATGCCAAAGTCGTCTGTACTCGGTGCCCCGTCACCGCTGAATGCCTGTCCTGGGCACTCGAATCCGGCCAGGACGCAGGAGTATGGGGTGCAATGAGTGAAGACGAGCGCCGTGCACTGAAGCGACGCAATGCACGCACACGCGCACGCAGCTCCGTCTAGGACGCTCACGCAACAAGTCGACAGGACCCGGTCCCCGCACACGCGGAGACCGGGTCTTTTCGGTGCGGCGGACACTCGGAACGCGTTACCCGATGTTCATCGAACGGTGAGTCAGAGCCTCGGCGCACGCCGTCCCAGTGGGACCCTCAGCATCGCGTCGGTACCCCCGCCCGCAGCCGGGTGCAGACCGAGCGATCCGTTCAGCTCCACCGAGACCAATGTCCGAACGATCTGCAATCCGAGCCCATCCGATCGTTCGAGGGAGAACCCGGCAGGCAATCCGCGTCCGTCGTCGTGGATGACCACGTCCAGCCATTTCGAGGAGCGGTCGGCGCTGATCCGGACCACACCGGCCGATCCGGCCTCGAAACCGTGCTCCATCGCGTTCTGCACCAGTTCGGTCAGAACCATCACCAGTGGTGTGGCCCGCTCTGCGGAGAACACTCCCAGCTTTCCCTCACGGGCCACGCGTACCCGCGGATTGACCGTTGCGATGTCGAGCATGATCGGCACCAGTCGATCGACTATCTCGTCCAGGTCCACTTCCTCGTCCACCGACATGGACAACATCTCGTGCACCAACGCGATGGACGTCACTCGACGAACGGACTCCGACAACGCTGTGCGAGCTTCCTCGTTCTCCAGTCGACGCGACTGCAGTCGGAGCAGCGCTGCGACCGTCTGCAGGTTGTTCTTCACCCGGTGGTGGATTTCCCGGATGGTCGCGTCCTTGCTGAGCAGGGCACGATCGCGTCGTTTGACTTCGGTGACGTCGCGGATCAGCACCGCCGCACCTGCCGACCGCCCACGGGGCTGCAGAGCCAACGTGCGAACGAGGACGGTGGCACCGCGGGCATCGACCTCCATTCGATGCCCCACGTTGCCACTGAGCGAGGACCGAATGTGGTCGGCAACCTCCTGCGAGTCGAACGGATCGGTGACCAACGAACGGGTGACCGACGCCAGGTCTCGACCGGACAGTTCCGTTGTCAGCCCCATTCGGTGATAGGCCGAGAGCGCATTGGGGCTGGCGTAGTCCACCCGCCCTTCGGTGTCGACGCGAATGAACCCGTCGCCCGCTCGGGGAGACGAGTTCACATCGGTGCGCTCCTCGGGCGTGGGAAACGTCCCTTCGCTGATCATCAGGCAGAGGTCGTCCGCGCATTCTCGGTAGGCCACCTCGAGGGCACTCGGAGGCCGAAGTTGCGCGGGGTTGGTGTCGCGTGTCAGCACTGCGATCACGTGTTCGCCGCAGCGCACCGGAATGCTTTCGCTGCGCGTCAGGACTCCGCCCTGGACGATCTCCCGTTGCTGCAGAGCGACCATCACATCCGGATGCTCGGACTCGGAAATAGTCGTGCCCACGATGTCGTGGGTGAACACCGTCGGCGCGGTGGTCGGCCGGCACTGGGCCACACACAGCACGTCGGCAGTCCCATCGGTGACGTCGTCGGTGCCGACCCACAGCAGGACGTCCGCGAAAGAGAGATCGGCCAACAGCTGCCACTCCCCCACGACACGTTGGAGATGGTCGACGGCGACGCCGGGAAGGTCCGTGTGTTCGGCCAGCAGATCACTGAGGGTCGACACGAGATCTCACGTGACCGTTGCTCAGGATACGACGGCGATGAGGTCGCCCTGCTGGATGACGTCACCGACTGCCACGTCCACCGACGTGACCGTGCCCGCCGACTCGGCCAGCACGGGAATTTCCATCTTCATGGACTCGAGGATCACGAGGGTGTCACCGACCTCGACTGCGTCGCCTCGGGCCACGACCACCTGAAACACCGTGGACACCATCTCCGCACGAACGTCCTCGGACACCGGCGAACCCCTCTCTCACGTCACCACGAACTGCGCCGACCACCCTCCGGAGGCCAGGCCCGTCACAGTAAGCCAATCACACGTGGGAGACTGTAGTGAACAAACGAGAGGAGCCCATCATGGGAAAGCGTGGACGGAAGAAGCGTGCCCGTAAGGGCAACAAGGCCAACCACGGCAAACGTCCGAACAGCTGACGGTTTGCCACAAGCCACGAGGGGCCGAGAAGCAGTTGCTTCTCGGCCCCTCGTCGTTGTTCGACCTGTGACTACTCGGAGTCGGTCTGGCGAATCAGCACGGTCCTGCGAATCTCGACACTGAGTCGTTCGCGCAGCCCGGCCGGTGCCTGGTCTCCCCCGCACTTTCGGGAGATCAGCCGTTTGACCTTCTCCTCGATGCCGTAGGCCTCGAAGCACGACCCGCACTCGTCGATGTGCTTCTGGAGGCGGGATCGGCTGGCCTCGTCGCATTCGTTGTCGAGCATGACCCATACGTCGGCGATGACCGCAGAGCAGTCGAGTCGCTCGAACTGCTCGTCTCCGTCGGTGCTTCCGGTGCCCGTCACTGGACTACCTCCTGCTCGTGCCGGTCGACTGCGCCGTCCCGGTTGAATCCACGCTCACGCGCCACACCTGCAAGCAATCCGCGCAGCTGCTTGCGTCCACGGTGCAGGCGCGACATCACCGTGCCGATGGGTGTACCCATGATCTCGGCGATCTCCTTGTAGGGAAAACCCTCGACATCGGCGTAGTACACCGCCATCCGAAACTCTTCGGGAAGAGACTGCAACGCTGCTTTGATGTCGTCGTCGGGCAGCGCGTCCAGCGCCTCGACCTCGGCCGAACGCAACCCCGTCGAGGTGTGCTCGGCGGTGGCGGCGAGCTGCCAGTCGCTGATCTCGTCGGTCGGGTACTGAGCGGGCTGACGCTGCTTCTTGCGGTAGGAATTGATGTAGGTGTTGGTGAGAATTCGATACAGCCACGCCTTGAGGTTCGTCCCCTCACGGAACGACCGGAACGCCGAGTAGGCCTTCACGAACGTCTCCTGCACCAGGTCCTCGGCGTCGGCAGGGTTACGCGTCATCCGCAGAGCTGCGCCGTAGAGCTGATCGAGCATCGGCAAGGCGTCGCGCTCGAAGCGCTCGGTCAGCTCCGCCTCGGTCTCGGCCGCCCTCTGCTCCGCGATCGCCTTCTCGTCGTCCACTGCAGCGACGGGATTGCTGGCTTCTGTCACGCTGATCCCTTCGATAGCTTCCACCGCCCAGGCTACCGCGCCCGAAGTCGACTTCTGCGAAGAGATCACCCCCTTCATCGCGAGGGGACGTCCCGCGGTCAGCACTGCCATTCGTCGTTCCTTCCGCCTGCATTCGTATCTGTCGATAGACAACACAGCTCGCTTCCGCCGTGTTCCCGCGCGGTCGCTAGAGTCCGTTGGATGGCTGCGTCCACACCCGCTCTGGCCCTGCTCAACGCGCTCGAGATCCATCACACCGTGCATTCGTACGAGCACGACTCTCGGTCGCAGTCCTACGGCGAGGAGGCTGCACAGATTCTGGTCGAACGGCTCGGCGTCCGCGCCGAGCAGGTCTTCAAGACACTCGTCGTCGAACGTGCCGATCGGTCGTTGGCGGTGGCGATCGTCCCCGTCACCGCGATGCTCTCGCTCAAGGCCGCGGCAGCCGCCTTGTCCACCAGGAAGATCACGATGGCCGACAGAGCTGTCGCCGAGCGGTCGTCCGGGTACGTCTTCGGTGGTATCTCCCCTCTCGGCCAACGCAGGTCCTTACCCACCGCGATCGACGACTCGGCCCTCGGCTTCGAGACGATTCTGTGCAGCGGAGGTCGCCGGGGACTGGAAATCGAACTCGCACCGGCCGATCTCGTCAAGCTCACCCGCGCCACAACCGCTCCCATCGCCACGCGCTGACACCGAATGAGCGAAGATGGACGCGTGAGCACTTGGACAGCCCCCGCCGCCGTCGCGCCCGTCGACGCGACCGTCACTCTGCCCGGATCCAAATCGATCACCAATCGTGCGCTGATCATCGCCTCGCTCGCATCCGACTCGTCGACGATCACCGGGGCCCTCCGCAGTCGGGACACCGACCTCATGATCGATGCATTGACAACACTGGGGGTCGGGATCGTCCCCGCGGACGACGACGGAACGTCGCTACGAGTCGATCCGGCACCGCTGCGCGGCGGGGCGGTGGAGTGCGGGCTGGCGGGCACCGTGATGCGCTTCGTGCCCCCACTGGCCGCACTGGCTCAGGGCGAGGTGTCGTTCGACGGCGACGAGCAGGCACGCATCCGCCCACTCGACACGATCCTCGACGCACTGCGAGCAGTGGGAGCCGAGATCGAGGGCAGCGCGCTGCCCTTCACGATGCACGGCACCGGCTCGCTGCGCGGGGGATCCGTCGAGATCGACGCCTCGGGCTCCTCGCAGTTCGTCTCCGGTCTGATGCTCTCGGCCTCGGCATTCGACGAGGGAATCGAAATCCATCACACCGGTAAGCCCGTTCCGTCCATGCCGCACATCGACATGACCGTGGAGATGTTGAGGCGGGCCGGAGTGCGCGTGGACACCCCCGAGACCGGTGGAGACGCGAACACCTGGCGGGTGCACCCGGGCCCGGTCGCACCGATCGAGTGGATCATCGAGCCCGACCTGTCCAACGCCACCCCGTTCCTGGCCGCGGCGGCTGTATCGAAAGGTCGTGTGCGCGTTCCGAATTGGCCGGAGTCGACCACCCAGCCCGGTGACGTCTTCCGCGAGATCCTCGCGCTGATGGGCGCTCGGGTCGACCTCACCGCAGGCGTTCTGACTGTCGAGGGCCCGGATACGTTGCGTGGCATCGACTTCGACCTGCACGATGTCGGCGAATTGACCCCGACCGTCGCGGCGCTCGCCGCTCTGGCAGAGGGACCGTCGATTCTGCGCGGAATCGCCCACCTGCGAGGTCACGAGACCGACCGCCTCGCGGCGCTGACAACCGAAATCGTTCGGCTGGGTGGCCGCGCGGTCGAAACCGACGACGGCATCCGAATCGATCCGGTGCCGCTCCACGGCGGAGTCTGGCACTCCTACGCCGACCACCGCATGGCCACGGCGGGCGCGATCGTCGGACTGCGCGTCCCCGGCGTCGAGGTAGACGACATCGGCACCACCGCCAAGACCCTCCCCGGCTTCGAGAAGCTGTGGGACGCAATGTTGTCCGCTTCGACACCCAGCGGGGTCGGCTCCTGACCGCGCGTCGGTACGACGAGTCCGACGTCCGGATCCGGCCGGGCAAGAGTTCACGTCCGCGCACCAAGACTCGCCCCGAACACAACGATGCCGAAGCGGGCATGGTGGTCTCGGTGGACCGCGGCCGATGGGGCTGCGTCCTCGGCGGCGACCCGTCTCGGCCGGTCGTGACCATGCGCGCCCGCGAGCTCGGTCGAACTCCGATCGTGGTCGGCGACGAGGTCGGCATCGTCGGAGATCTGTCGGGCAAGGTCGACACTCTGGCCCGGATAGTACGCGTGGCCGAGCGACGCACGGTGTTGCGGCGCACGGCCGACGACACCGATCCGTTCGAGCGCGTCGTGGTTGCCAATGCCGACAGGCTGCTGATCGTCGCGGCGCTCGCGGACCCGCCACCTCGCACCGGCTTCGTCGAACGCGCGCTCGTGGCCGCGTACGTCGGTGGACTCGAACCCGTCCTGTGCCTGACAAAGAGCGATCTGGCCGACCCCGAGGAATTCACCGCGGCGTTCGCCGATCTCGACGTACCGGTGGTACTGGCCGGTCAGTCCGAGGACCTCACGGAGCTGACCGCCATGCTCACCGACAAGGTGACGGCGCTCATCGGGCATTCGGGCGTCGGAAAGTCGACGCTGGTCAACAGGTTGGTCCCCGACGCCTATCGCGCGACCGGAGTGGTCTCGGGCGTCGGAAAGGGCCGTCATACCTCGACGCAGTCGGTGGCCTTGCCGCTGCCCGCAGGCGGCTGGGTGGTCGACACGCCTGGCATTCGATCGTTCGGACTTGCGCACATCTCCCCCGAGAACGTCGTCGCCGCGTTCTCCGACTTGGCCGACACGATCGAGACCTGCCCACGAGGGTGCACCCACCTCGGACCTCCGGCGGATCCCGAGTGCGCGCTCGACACCCTCACCGGTGATGCAGCTCGACGCGTCGCCGCCGTGCGTCTGCTCCTCGAAGCCGTTCGAACGAACGAAGCCTGGTGACAACCGACTCCGTTCGAGGAGTCGGTTGCGACCAGGCTGTGCTCGCAGTCGAGGACGCTTACGCGGCCGAACCGACCAGCTTGCGAATTCCCTTGCGCTTCTTGGTTTCTGCGATGGCGGTACGAAGGCCGCGACGCTTACCGGTCTCGGGGTCGACGGTGAACAGACCGACGGGTGCATCGGCCCACTTGCGCTCCGACGCCGTCTCGGGGGCGTCGTCGCTCGTCGCCTTCAAGTACTTGTTCGGCAGCGAGAGCTTCGCGATGGTGCGCCACGACAGAAAGTACTGGTGCACGATCGAACCGGTCGTGTACGGCAGGTCGTACTTCTCTGCGAGCTCGAGCACCCGAACCTTGATCTCCCGCAAGCGATTGCTGGGGAGGTCGGGGAACAGGTGATGCTCGATCTGGTAGCAGAGGTTGCCACTCATGAACTCCATGACCGGGCCGGCGTTGAAGTTCGCGCTGCCGAGCATCTGACGCAGGTACCACTGCCCCTGCGTCTCGCCCTCCATGTCGGACTTGGTGAACTTCTCGGCACCGTCCGGGAAATGACCACAGAAGATGACCGTGTTGGTCCACACGTTGCGGATCATGTTGGCAACGATGTTCGCCGTCAACGTGCTCTTCCAGGCGGGACCGGTCAGCAGTGGATGCAGGACGTAGTCCTTGCCGATCTGCTTGCCGACCTTCTCGAGCACCTCGCGCCGCTTCTGCTCGAACTCCTCGCGGGGCACACGTCCCTTGGCGACCTTGCCCAGTTCGAGGTGCTGCAGCGCAACGCCGTATTCGAAGAACAGCTGCAGCAGCAGGTTGTAGACGGGGTTGCCGATGTTGAAGGGCTTCCACCGCTGGTCGCGGGTGACCCGAAGCAGGCCGTAGCCCACGTCGTCATCCATACCCAGCACATTCGTGTACTTGTGATGGATGTAGTTGTGCGTCTGCTTCCAGTGCGCCGACGGACCCGTGTTGTCCCACTCCCACGACGTGGAGTGGATCTCGGGATCGTTCATCCAGTCCCACTGGCCGTGCATGACATTGTGTCCGAGTTCCATGTTCTCGATGATCTTGGCGACCCCGAGCATGGCAGTGCCGACGAGCCACGCGGGACGACGACGGCTGGCGAACAGCACGGCGCGTCCGCCGATGTCGAGTGATCGTTGCAGACGGATCGTGTTCTTGACGTACCGCGCATCGCGCTCGCCGCGGGACGCCTCGATGTCGCGTCGGATCGCATCGAGCTCGTGGCCCAACGCCTCGATATCCGCGTCGGTCAGATGCGCATATTCTTTGACGTCCGTAATCGCCATGGGAAAAAACCTCCTGGCAGTCGTGAACACACAGCTCGTATCAACAGGCCATATGCAATTCCGTCACCTACCGTATCGTAAGTTACGGTCGCGTAGGTTACGGCTTGAAATCTGTGTGACGATTCACAACTCGACGCGGTCACCCGATTGACGAAGAGCCTTCGCCTGTCGCTTGGCTTCCTTCTTGGCGTTGCGCAGGGCCGCTCGCGCCTCTTGCATGGCCGAACGCAGTCCGCGACGTTGCCCGGTCAGCGGGTCGATTCGGAGCGCATGCACGGTTGGCGACTCTCCTACCCGCCATCGCCGCTCGGACGATGTCTCGGGAGCGTTGTCGGACGTGGCGCGCAACCACTTGTCGGGCAGCGACAGCTTGTGGATGGTCCGCAAGGCCAACAGGTACTGCTTGCCGAGCGACCCGGTCGTGTACGGCAGGTCGTACTTCTCGCACAGCGCGTGCACCTTCTCGGCGATCTCCGAATACCGATTGCTCGGCAGGTCCGGGAACATGTGATGCTCGATCTGGTAGCACAGGTTGCCACTCATGAAGGCCATGACGGGACCGGCCTCGAAGTTGGCACTGCCCAGCATCTGACGCAGGTACCACTCCGGACGCGTCTCGGTCTCGAACTGGCCGATCGTGAACTTCTCGGCACCGTCCGGGAAGTGGCCGCAGAAGATCACAGCGTAGGCCCACAGGTTACGGATCAGGTTGGCCGTCGCGTTGGCAGTCAACGTGGACTTCCACGCCGGCCCCGTCAACGCCGGGAACAGAACGAAGTCCTTGCCGACCTGCTTGGCGATCTTGCGCGCGAATGCGCGGGTGGCAGGCGACTTCAGCAGACCCTTTTCGTCTTCGCCGTCCAGCTGCTTCTGAGCGTCGTAATCGTGCAGCGCGATGCCCCACTCGAAGGTGGTGGCGAGCACGATGTTGGCGAGCGGCTGAACGAGGTTGATCGGCTTCCACGGCTCGTCGCGGGTCATGCGCAGAATGCCGAAGCCGATGTCGTCGTCCATGCCGACGATGTTGGTGTACGTGTGATGCGAGTAGTTGTGCGCGCGTTTCCACTGCTCGGACGGGCCGGTCTGGTCCCACTCCCACGAAACCGAATGGATCTCGGGGTCGTTCATCCAGTCCCACTGGCCATGCATCACATTGTGGCCGAGCTCCATGTTCTCGATGATCTTGGCGACACTGAGCATCGCCGTACCTGCGATCCAGGCCGGTCGATACTTGCTGCCGAGCAGCACTGCGCGGCCGCCGAGCTCGAGGAGCCGCTGCAGCCTGATGGTCCGACGGATGTACGCGGCATCGCGCTCACCGCGGCTGTCTTCGACGTCTCGACGAATCGCATCGAGCTCACGCCCGAACGCTTCCATGTCCTCTTCGCTGAGGTGAGCGAACTCTTTGATGTCGGTGATGGCCACCGGGTCCTCCAACAGTTGAGTGCAGTGCCCGAAATATCGGGTTCCGACGTGGGCAACCTACGTAAGCGTAACCGAACAGTCTGAGAAGGCGGTGTGCGAAAAACAGACCTACAGTTCCAATGTGCAGTTGCCTGCAGCAGCGGAAATGCACGTTTGCACGCGGTCGCCCTCACTGTGTTCCTTGCCCGAGCGAAGGTCGATGACGTGGCCGGCCGTCAAGGGCACCACGCACGTCTGGCAGATACCCATCCGGCAACCGAACGGCATCTGAACACCGAGGCTTTCGCCGGCCTCGAGCAGGCTCGTGGCACCGTCGACGGCAACCTTCTTGTCCGATTTCGAGAACGTGACGGTGCCGCCGGCACCGGACGTGTCGGCTCTGGAAATCTCGAATCTCTCGAGATGAAGCCTGTCCTCGATGCCCTCGCGCTTCCACGTCTTCTCGATCTCTTCGAGTAGTGCTGCCGGCCCGCAAGCCCAGGTGTCACGCGTCCGCCAATCCGGATACAGCTCGTCGAGCGAGGCGAGTGCGAACTTGCCGTCCGATCGCGTCAGCTGCACGTGCGAGGTGAAGTTGGGATGGGACTTCTCCAACGCGGCGAGCTCGGCTGCGAACATGACCTCGTCCTCCGTCGGTGCCGAGTGGATGTGCACCGTGTCGGGCATGTCGCCGTGTCGATCCAGAGCCCGCAGCATCGAGATGATCGGGGTGATACCGCTGCCTGCCGTGACGAACAGGATCTTGTTCGGCGGCGGCACCGGCAATGCGAAATTGCCCTTCGGAGCGGCCAATCGCACGATGGTCCCCTGCGGCACGCCGCCGACGAGGTGTGAGGACAGGAAGCCCTCGGGCATTGCCTTGACCGTGATGGAGATCAACTTGTCTTCCCAGTTCGGCGGGGAAGTCAGCGAGTACGACCGCCAATGCCACCGCCCACCGAGGTGCAAGCCGATTCCGATGTACTGACCCGGCTGGTAATCGAAGTTGAAACCCCAACCGGGCTGAATCACCAGCGTCACCGCCGTGGCAGTTTCCTGCTCCACTCGTACGATGCGGCCCCGCAGTTCGCGAGCGGACCACAGCGGATTCGCCAGATGCAGATAATCGTCCGGCAGCAAGGGCGTGGTGATGCGAGTGAACGCTCCGCGCAACATGTTCAGCTTGGGACGCCTGGGTGCCGAGACGCCGGCCGCAGGAGCCTCCAGCCACTTCTTCAGATCCATCGGGTGTTCCGTCCCCTCGATCGACATACCGAGCCGCTTTCGGCCATCGAGGTTACGCTACCGTAGGTTCTGGGCCAGGGTCACCGTTGCCAGGTCGTGCGGGGACGATCACAGTCGATTCAGAGTAGTTCGAGAAGAAACGACAACTCTTGAGGGGCGTACCACGCCAGAGTGTGATCCTCGGCATCTCCGAGCACGAACTCCGCGTCGACATCCCCCATGTCGGCGGCATCGACGGCTGCTACGGCCTTCGCAACGGCCGATTCGGCTCCCTCCAGATCGACGTGCACCGACGCGACCTGGTCCATCCGCAACGGTTCCTTCAACCGAACGACGGCGTCGTCGAGATCGGGGCGCAGGGTCGGGTCGTCCACATCGGCTGCAATGACCGCCCGCCGATACACCACGCCCTCGGCGACCGTTCCGGTGTCGGCCTCGTCGTCGACGGCAGCAGCAATCAGTCGCAACGAGGCACGAGCGGCCTCGCCCATCGCGACCTCGGCCAGCTCTTCGTCGTCGCCCGAGGAATACGCCTCGCGCAGGGTCGGCGTCACGGCGAAGGCCGTGCGCGAGACCGGGCTGAATTCACCCTCCGCCGACAACACTTTCAAGAACTCCAGCGTCGCCGGAACGTAGACACGCATGACAGAAGACCTCACACTCTCGAATCACTACTGGCGTCGACCAACTCTTCCAGCGCCTCGTGCAACAGCGCCGTCACCACGTCCACATCGGGCATGGCACCTCGATCGGCATTGAGTCCGAAGAACACGAAGCCGTCGTACGACGTCAACCCGATGCTCATCGCCTGATTCTCGAACAGCGGTGAGACCGGATACATCTCGAGCATCCGCGCACCGCCCACATACAGCGGGAACTGCGGTCCGGGCGCGTTGGTGACGATGAGATTGAACACCCGCTGAGACAGGCGACTGCCCGCCCGCACCCCCATTGCGTGCAGACTCGCAGGCGCGAATCCGGAGATGCGCATCAGCGTCTGCGCGGTGACGCCGCGACTCTGGTTGGCATGCGCCTCGGTGGCGTGTGCGATGTGCGAGAGCCGTACCACGGCATTCGATTCACCGACGGGCAGATCGACGAGAAACGACGAGACCTCGCTGCGGTCGTCCTCGGCCGGTTCCACGGGCCGGTCGATCGACTCCCCGAAACCGACGCGATCGGCGGAGACGTACACCGACATCGGCACCATCGCCCGCACCGTCGAGGACGCCGTGACGGGCTCGCCGCGCGAGAGCAACCAATTTCGCAGTGCTCCGGTGACGACCGCGAGCACCACATCGTTGATCGAGCAACCGAACCGGTTGTGGATCCTGCGATAGTCCGACAGCTCGGTCTTGGCCACTGCGAACCTGCGGTTTCGCGAGATCGGGGCGTTCAACGGGCTCGACGGAGCGCTCTGGGTCGCGGTGCGCAGCACGGCCGCCACCTTCCCGGCGGCACGCAACGCCTCGCCCGCGACACCGGCCACGCCGTGTACTGCGCCACGGAGGCTCTCGAGGCTCTCCCCCGGCCGGACCACCAACTCGGTCAGCGCGTCGATCACCAACGCCGAGTCCTTGGGCTCGCGGGCGGGCATCCACAGTTCCTCGGCCATCGGCGGCGGATTCTTGCTCGCGTCGAGAATGACCTGTCCGATGTCGAGAGCATGCTCGCCGTCGACCAGGGCCGAGTGGGACTTGGTGAAGATGGCGAAACGGTTCTTCGACAGGCCCTCGACCAGGTACATCTCCCACAACGGGCGACTGCGATCGAGAGGGCGCGATGTCAGCCGTGCGATCAGATCGTGCAACTGATCATCGGAACCGGGCTTCGGGAGCGCCGAACGCCGGATGTGATATGTGATGTCGAAATCTGCATCGTCCACCCACACCGGCCTGGCGAGACCGAAGGCGACCTCGCGAACCTTCTGCCGATACCGGGGAACCAAAGCCAATCGCTGCTCGACCAACGAGAGCAGCCGGTCGTAGCTGAAACCGCTGCGCGGGGTACGGAAGATAGCGAGCGAGCCGAGGTGCATAGGACTGCTACTGGCCTCGAGAAAGTAGAACGACGCATCCTGCGTTGTCAGCCTGGTCGCCATCGCGTGTTCCAGTCCCCGTCCTCGCATGGAGTGCGCGCCCGTTCCTGAGGTCGAGCGCGCGGTGTGTCGAACCTAGAGTACGTGCCGGACGATCGTCGGTCGCGGGGTCGTTCGAGGACCCGTGTCGGAGCGTCTGCACGACCCGCCGGGGAACCGAACACTGCCCGCGCCCGTCGATGTCGGTGTGAGCGTCATCGAATCGAACGAGCCATCGGATTCTCCCGAGCCTTCCGGGCCGAACCCCCGGCTCCGCGCCGAATACCACTGCTTCCTCTCACGTACCGCTCCGTTCGAGCCGCCGCTCTCGTCCGGAACCGTGCACACGTGGGATCCGGCGGCTGCCGGCGAACCGACACCGGTCAGGCACCGAGCGTCCGTGCGCAGCAACCGTTCACGACGCCGGACCGAACCTGCCGGACGCCCGACCGTACCGGCCGACGCGCGCGCGACCGCCGACCGGGCGATGCGCATGCTCATCGAGGTGATCGATCGACGGCGAAGCGCCGATCAACTGTCCGCGCTGTTCACCACCTCGATGATCGACCTGGTGAAGACCATCGTGCGCAATCCGCCGCCAGGGCGGCGGCTCGGGTTCGCAGCAGTCCGTCGGGTGCACGTCGTGTACCAATCGGAAGTCTCCGCGGAGATATTCGGCTCGTACACCCGGGGGCCGCGGATGTTCGCGTTCGCCGGCCGAATCGAGCTGGCGATCGACCCGCGACGACCCGGGTGGACCGTGACGTCGTTGCGCGTGGGGTGAGACGCCCCGGGCGCGGAGACCGACGCGCTACCTCTTGCGCTTGGAGCGGGCGGTCTTCTTCGGTGCCTTGCTCTGCGCCCTCGCAGCTTCGCGACGCTCCCGGCGAGTGCCGTCCGCCGCCGACTCACCGGCAGCGGCCGATCCGGATCGACGCACGGCGGTGCCGCCGCCCTCGGCCGGACCGGAGAAAGTCAATCGTTGCTCTTCCTGGTCGTCGAGGCCCTTGGCACGCAGTGCCGACGGTACGGCCGGAGCTGCGGGCGCAGCAGCAGCGGGGACCGCCGGCCGCGTGCTCGTCTGCGCAGGCGTCGCCACAGTGGGTGCCGCGGCCGGGCGGCCGGAGCCCACCGGAGAGGCCAGCCCCGGAGCCACTGCGAGACCTGCCGATGCGGCCGGCCCCGCAGGAGCCGGTGTGGCCTCGACCTGCAGGTTGAACAGGAAGCCGACCGACTCCTCCTTCAAACCGTCGAGCATGCCCTGGAACATGTCGTAGCCCTCGCGCTGATATTCGACCAGCGGGTCGCGCTGCGCCATCGCGCGCAGACCGATGCCCTCCTTGAGGTAGTCCATCTCGTAGAGATGCTCACGCCACTTGCGGTCGAGGACCGACAGCAGAACTCGACGCTCGAGCTCGCGCATCCCGTTCTCGCCGGCGATTCCGTCGATCTCGGCCTCACGGTTGGCGTACGCCGATCGCGCGTCCTCGAGCAGCGCTTCGCGCAGCTCGTCTCGGCTCAGATCACCCTTCTCGCCGTCCTCGTTCTCGCCGGAGAGGACCTTGTGGTCGATACCGACCGGGTAGAGCGTCTTGAGCGCGGTCCACAGCTGCTCGAGATCCCAGTCCTCCACGTAGCCCTCGCCGGTGGCACCGTCGACGTAGGCGGTGATCACGTCGGTGATCATCCCCTCGACCTGACCCTCCATGTCGGCACCTTCGAGGATGCGCCGCCGCTCCTCGTAGATGACGGTGCGTTGCTGGTTCATCACCTCGTCGTACTTGAGAACGTTCTTGCGAATCTCGAAGTTCTGCTGCTCCACCTGTGTCTGGGCACTCTTGATGGCCTTGGACACCATCTTGGCCTCGATCGGCACATCGTCGGGCAGGTTGAGCCGGGTCATGATCGACTCCAGCGCTCCGCCGTTGAAGCGTCGCATCAGCTCGTCACCGAGCGAGAGGTAGAAACGTGATTCGCCCGGATCTCCCTGACGGCCGGAGCGGCCTCTGAGCTGGTTGTCGATTCGACGCGAGTCGTGCCGCTCGGTGCCGAGCACGTACAGGCCACCGGCCTCGCGCACGGTATCGGCGTCGGCCTTGACCTGAGCCTTGACCTCCTCCAGAGCAGGCTCCCAGGCGGCCTCGTACTCCTCGGGAGTCTCCACCGGATCCAAGCCCTGCTTGCGAAGCTGCAAGTCGGCAAGGATGTCCGGATTGCCGCCGAGCACGACGTCGGTGCCACGGCCTGCCATGTTGGTCGCGACCGTCACCGCGCCCTGACGGCCCGCCTCGGCGATGATCGTCGCTTCCTGCTCGTGGAACTTCGCGTTCAGCACGTTGTGCGCGACGCCGCGCTTGGTGAACTGCTTCGACAGGTACTCCGAGCGCTCGACGCTGGTGGTACCGATGAGGACCGGCTGACCCTTTTCGTGCCGCTCGACGACATCGTCGACCACGGCGTCGAACTTGGCCTCTTCGGTCTTGTAGATGAGGTCGCCGTTGTCCACCCGGACCATCGGACGGTTCGTCGGAATCGGAATGACGCCGAGGCCGTAGATCTGGTGCAGCTCGGCGGCCTCGGTCTCGGCGGTACCGGTCATGCCCGAGAGCTTGTCGTACAGGCGGAAGTAGTTCTGCAGCGTGATGGTCGCCAGAGTCTGGTTCTCGGCCTTGATCTCGACCTTCTCCTTGGCCTCGATCGCCTGGTGCATGCCCTCGTTGTAGCGGCGTCCCACCAGGATGCGGCCGGTGAACTCGTCGACGATGATGACCTCACCGTCGCGGACGATGTAGTCCTTGTCCTTGGTGTAGAGCTCTTTGGCCTTGATCGCGTTGTTGAGGTAGTTCACCAGTGGCGAGTTGGCGGCCTCGTACAGATTGTCGATGCCCAGCTGATCCTCGACCAGTTCGACGCCGGCCTCGTGCACACCGATGGTGCGCTTACGGATGTCGACCTCGTAGTGGGTGTCGACTTTCAACATCGGCGCGATACGGGCGAATTCTCCGTACCACTTGCTCGACGCGTCGGCCGGTCCCGAGATGATCAGAGGGGTGCGGGCTTCGTCGATGAGAATCGAGTCGACCTCGTCGACGACGGCGAAGTTGTGTCCACGCTGCACGAGGTCGTCGAGCGAGTGCGTCATGTTGTCGCGGAGGTAGTCGAACCCGAACTCGTTGTTGGTGCCATAAGTGATGTCGGCGGCGTATGCGGCGCGGCGTTGCACCGGTGTCATGCCCGACAGGATCACGTCGACCGACAGACCGAGGAACCGGTGCACGCGGCCCATCCACTCCGAGTCACGCTTGGCGAGGTAGTCGTTGACCGTCACCACGTGAACGCCGTCGCCCGAGATGGCGTTGAGGTAGGCCGGGAGGACGCACGTCAGGGTCTTGCCCTCACCGGTCTTCATCTCGGCGATGTTGCCGAAGTGCAGGGCCGCACCGCCCATCACCTGGACGTCGAAGTGACGCTGCGAGAGCACTCGCCACGACGCCTCACGGGCCACTGCGAAGGCCTCGGGCAAGAGCTGGTCCAGGCTCTCGCCGGCGGAGTACCTCTCCCTGAACTCCGCGGTCTTACCGCGCAATTCGTCGTCGGAGAGGCCCTCGACGTCGGGAGACAGGGTCGAGACGTGGTCAGCGATGTTCTTGAGCCGCTTGACCATGCGACCTTCACCAACACGGAGCAGCTTGGAAAACGACAGCGACGGCACGGGCTTTCTCGTCCTCGATCCTCGGTTCACGGGTACTGGCACGAACAACACTGCTTGACGAACAACACTGCATACTGCACGAGCTCACGGGTTCGTCGCCACGACATCTGCGCGGCGGGTAACCCGAACGCGTCCATGGTAGGCGGTGTCTCTGTGAACCCGGCAGCCCGACTATCGGTCGTCGGAGATCGCAGGTCGGCCATTCGGACAAGACCGACACAGCACTGCAGGCTCGACGTGGGGATCGTGTCTTCCGGTGTCGAGCCTGCAGCGGCGAAAAGATTTCACGGACGGCGAACGGACGATGCCACCCGGGATGGATGGGTCAGGTGAGTCTGATCAAGCCGTAATCGAAGGCGTGCCGTCGATACACGACCGAGGGCCGGTCGGTTGCGCTGTCGTGGAACAGGAAGAAATCGTGACCCACGAGCTCCATTTCGTACAGCGCATCGTCGACGCTCATCGGTGCAGCGGAGTGGACCTTCGTTCGCACGATGTGCCCGGGACCGCTCTGATCGTCGTCGAACGAATCGAGCTTCGTGTCGGGGTCGAGCGCCAGCGTGTCGTCCTCGGCGAGTTCGGCGGTGGCCTCGGCTACGGACACGGGTCGCTTCTCGCCGTAGTGGACCTTGCGACGGTCCTTGGTGCGCCTGAGTCTGTTCTCCAGCTTCGAGGTCACCGCTTCGAGAGCGGCATAGAAGCTGTCGGCACACGCTTCGGCACGAACGACCGGACCCTTGCCCTTCGCGGTGATCTCCACGCGTTGGCATGCCTTGGCCTGACGGCGATTTCGTTCGTGTTGAAGTTCGACGTCGAACAGATAGATGGAGGGATCGAAGCGCTCGAGTCGAGCGAGTTTCTCGGAGACGTATATCCGGAAATGATCCGGTATCTCGACATTGCGGCCCTTGACCACTACGTCCGCGTTGCTCTTGGCGGGTTCTTCCGAGGGCTTCTCGTCGAAGAAAACCGAGGCTTGTGAAGGGGTCGTCACGCGTACCTCCCGATATCGGCCACGCCCACTGTTGGACGTGGCAAGTGTGCATGCCGAATGGGGAACCTTCCGGCATCAGAGTCCGGGGCATCACCTCGTTTCGCAGTGCATCAGGATCTCTCCTGCGGGCTCCACTCCCACGTAACCAGTGGCGTGTCCGCGACGTTAGTCGGTCATCGACTCGTGTGCCACCGTTCACCCCGAATTGGTTGTCGGCGTGTCATCGAGTCGCAGCGTCAGGCACTCGCCACGACGAGTGCGCCGGCAAGGGGCACCCCGAATTCGCCTAGCACTCTTGCCGATTCGGCCAGGGTCGCCCCGGTGGTCACGACGTCGTCGATCAGTAGAACGGTGTGGCTCACCAGCCGCGACGCACCTCGGTCGGCTCGCGAACGACGCACTCCGACGGCCTCGATCCGACCGGCGACGTTGTGCTGACGTTGCCCGGCCGACAGCCCTACGGAATCTCGGACACCACCGGACATCCTCAGCAACTCGGGAACGAGCACTCGCTCCGGGGCCAACTCGGCGGCGGCGACACGAGCGCAGCGCAGCACCGGATCGCCCCCGCGCGCCCGCGCCGCGCGAGCCCTGGAGGGGGCACAGACGAGAATCAGCGAGCCGAGCTCGGGGGGATCGATCTCACCCGCGTCGCGCAGGTGTCCGACGGCCTCTGCCAGAGCCCGACCGAGCGGGGCGGCCACCGAGCGGCGACCCCTCTCCTTCAGTGCGATGACACCGTTGCGACGCGGCCCGCTGTACGTTCCCAGCGCCCAGCACGGGACACCGGGATCGACCCGTGGACGGACGGTGACGGGCGGGACGAACAGGGCCCGAGAACATGCCGCGCACCAGTTCTCCCCCAGCAGACCACACCCGGCGCACTCGAGCGGGAGAACCAGATCCAGGAGCATGCGCATGAGAGTCGAGTCTGCCCGCACCCACCGACATGCGAGCCGCCCGCCGTCAGCCGGGCAGAATCGGCACTGCTTTCACCCCGGCCAGGCCGGTGACCTCGCGCCAGTAACGGTCGCCCACCGGATCGGCGTTGTTGAGCGCGAACACTGCTCTGGCGTCGGCCACGTACTCCGTTTCCGGGGATGCGTCGACCGCAAGCACGGGTGTGGTCAGGTTGCGCGACGGCAGAGCATCCATCCTGGATCCGTCGACGGTCACCTGCACCACCGGCGTGTCCGTGGCGACCCTGGCGATCACGATGGTGTCCCCGGTGCTCCAATCCAAACTGGTGGCGTCGCTGCCCAATCCGATGGCCACGGCCCGGGGCGAGGTCAGCGAGTACACGCCCGACGGATCACGCACCACCGTCGCCACGTACACCACGCCGTCGACGATGAGCGCTGCTCGCACGCCGTCGCGCGCCAATCGCAGTTCGGTGATCCGGTTGCCGAGTGTCGTCACGGCAGTGGCCTCGACCGGTATCACCGACACCTGACCGGTGGAAGGATCGCGGGCGGCTCGGATGACGTTGGTCCCGTCGATCACCGCCCAGACTGCGTTGTCGTCGGCCCCCCAGGTCGGCCGCGTGATCGACTGCCCCTCGGCCACCGGGAACGCACCGCCGTCGTAGCTTCCGACCATCAGGGTGCTCGACGGCGCGGGGGCGGGTCGGCCGGTGTCCGCAACGGCTGCCACGAGGGTGCCGTCGTTGGACAACGCCACCGAGCGCAGATTGCGAGCCTGCCCGAAATACCCTGGGGCGGGAGTGGTCTCGGCCTCGTCGACGCGAAGCAGACCACCCGACGCGAGCGCGTGCAGTCCGACCGTGTCGTCGGTACCGCCGAGCGGATCGAAGGAGTCGACGCCTGCCGTCGTCCACCCGTCGGGCTTGGCCGTGTCGATCGGTTGACCGTCGGCCAGCAGCACGTACGGACCGGCCACCTCGGCCGAGGCGAGGGTCCAGATCACCTGAGCAGCAAGTAGTTCTCGGTCGCGGTCACTCTTGTTCTGCAGCCCACCGAAGTCGATTCTGATGCCGCCGAGACCGACTCCCACCTGCGAGGTCTGACCGTCGGCCTTGGTGATCGGACCGCGGATACTCACGTCGTCGGACAGTTCGTTGCTCACCGCCGCCGACAGCGCCGATTTGGGGCCGTCGATGAGCAGCTGCACGAGTTGGTTGGCGAGCTGATCCTGCGATCCGCTCGTCCAGCGCACGTCGGGTACGAGGACGCCGCCGAGCGGATCGACGAAATAGAGCGACCGCTGCTGATAGGTGTTCAGAAATGCGGATCGATCGATGACGACGCCGGGCGGCAGCTTGGAAATTCGCCACTGACCGTCCACCCGCATCATCTCGATCGAGGCGTCGAAGGTGTCCGAACCGGCCTGATACTCCCCGCCGGAGGCCAGCATCCCCGCCGTCGTCGAGCGGATCGTGAACTGCGCAATGTCGGTGGTCCGTGGGCCGGACAGCGTGTCGATCCGGTCCGCGACGACGGTTCGCGCGCCGTCGTCCCATGTTCCCGACGCCTCCTCGGTGAGAAATTGCCGAGCGGCCTGGTGTCTGTTGGCGGACACGGCACTGGCCTCGAAGAAGTCGTCCAGCAAGCGATCCGGTTCGCGTCCTGGTTCGGGGGCCGGGGCGCTGGTGGGCACCGCACCGTCGGTCAACGTTCCGATGGCCTGAGGGCTCGAGGACTCGGGCAGGCTGGCACAGCCTCCGACGAGCGCGACCAGAAGGGTGAACAGTGCCAGAACTCGAGCGCCGCGACGAGCCGATCGAATCACGTCACCGACTCCGACGCGGACGACTGCTGTGCGGACGATTTCTGTGCGGTGATGGCCGGAATCGGTTGTCCCTGTGCGTACTTCTTGGTACTCGGCTTGAGGGGCAACGGGGATCCGATCACCTTGTGCCCCCGTACCAAGGGCAGAGTGAGCCGGAAACATGCGCCTTCTCCTACTGCACCCCACGCTTCGAGCTTACCGTCGTGCAGGCGGGCGTCTTCGACGCTGATCGCCAGCCCGAGGCCGGTTCCGCCGGATCGACGAACGCGGGAGGGATCCGAGCGCCAGAAGCGGTTGAACACCAATTTCTCTTCGCCGGGCCGCAGCCCGATTCCCTGATCGCGCACCACGAATGCCGCCGCGTCGGCGTCCGAACGCAGTCGCAGCAGAACCGGCTTGCCTTCACCGTGATCGAGTGCGTTGGCGAGCAGATTGCGCAGGATCCGTTCGACTCGGCGTGGGTCGACCTCGGCGACGACTGCGGTCTCGGGCATGTCGACGATCACCTCGGTCCCGGTCTCGCGGGCCAGATGCCGCACGGTGGACACCGCAGCGCGGGCACACATGCGCAGATCGAGTTGTTCTGCGGCCAGTTCGGCCACACCTGCGTCGTGTCGGCTGATCTCGAGCAGATCACCGAGCAAGGTCTCGAACCGGTCCAACTCGTTGACGAGCAGCTCCGAGGACCTTTTGAGTGCAGGCTCCAGGTCGTCGCTGGCGTCGTGGATCAGGTCGGCGGCCATGCGCACGGTGGTGAGTGGGGTGCGCAGCTCGTGGCTGACGTCGGAGGTGAAGCGGCGCTGCAGGTTGCCGAATTCCTCGAGCTGGGTGATCTGTTTCGACAGGCTCTCGGCCATTTCGTTGAACGACATCGCAAGTCTGGCCATGTCGTCCTCACCACGGACCGGCATCCGTTCCTTGAGCCTGCCGTCGGCGAAGCGGACCGCGATTCTCGATGCGGAGCGAATGGGTAGAACGACCTGACGCGCGACGAGCATCGCGATCGCAGCGAGCAGCACCAGGAGTACCACTGCGCCGATGAGCAACGTTCCGCGGACGAGCGAGAGTGTGCGGTCCTCGCTGGCCAACGGGAATATGAGGTAGAGCTGAAGAGCCGAGATGTCGGAACCGGTGGGCGAGCCCATGATCAGCGCCGATCCCGAGTAGCCGCCGTCACTGTCGGTCACGGTGGCGTACTGCGAACTGATCAAGCCCTTCTTGACGAAGTCGCGCAGGCTGTTGGGGATCTGATCGACCGGACCGACCGACGCCTCGGCTCGGGTGGCGTCGCCCTCCACGATCAGAACCGGATCGAACGATCCCGCCGAACCGGTGGTCGACGCGGCGTCCAGATCCTGGTTGGTCAGGGCCGCCCTTGCTCGTTCCAGGCGCGTCGCCAGGCCGCTCGAATCGTCGGCTCCGGCGAGGTTGCCCTCGACGGTGGTACGCGATCGATCGAGTTCCTCGGTGGCCGCGGACAGCTTGGCTTCGAGCAGCCGATCGGTGATCTGACTGGTCAGTACCACACCGAGGATGAGGATGACCACCAGAGACAGCGTCAGCGTCGATACGACGACGCGTAGCTGAAGTGATCGACGCCAGGCATGGCCCAGCGACGTACTCAGCGAGCGAAACCAACGCAGCAAAGGGGAAAATTTGCCGTTGATCCGCCGCCGAGAATGGGAGAAACCGATCACGGCGGTCCGGCCTTGTAGCCGACCCCCCTCACGGTCAACACCACCTCGGGGTTCTCCGGATCCTTCTCGACCTTGGCGCGTAGCCGCTGCACGTGCACGTTGACCAGCCGGGTGTCGGCCGCGTGACGATAGCCCCAGACCTGTTCGAGCAGCACCTCTCGGGTGAACACCTGACGTGGCTTACGGGCCAGCGCCACGAGCAGATCGAACTCGAGCGGGGTGAGCGAGACGAGTTCGTCACCGCGGCTGACCTTGTGCGCGGGTACGTCGATGACGATGTCTGCGATGGAGAGCAGTTCGGCGGGTTCGTCCTCGGTCCGGCGCAACCGGGCTCGAACCCGTGCGACCAGTTCTTTCGGCTTGAAGGGCTTCATGATGTAGTCGTCCGCGCCCGACTCGAGACCCAGCACGACGTCGACGGTGTCGGTCTTGGCCGTCAGCATCACGATCGGTACGCCCGAATCGGCCCGCAGAACGCGGCAGACGTCGATGCCGTTCATCCCGGGGAGCATGAGATCCAGCAGCACCAGATCCGGACGATTCTCGCGCACGGCCGCCAGTGCTTGAGTACCGTCGCCGACCACGAAAGGCTCGAATCCCTCACCGCGAAGCACGATGGTGAGCATCTCCGCCAGAGCCGAATCGTCGTCCACAACCAGAATCCGAGGCTTCATGATCCTATGGTGTCACTTTCCGCGCGCCTGATGGCTGATTGGACAGCTCGGCGGCGAGTCGATCGGGATCGACGTCGGCAGTGACGACTCGCCAGGGCGATGCCCAGTTCGTCGCCGCCAGACCGCCGTACACGTCCGAGGTTCGGCTCTGGAGTGAGCCGTCCCGCTCGTAGGCATCCCTGGTCCGTGCGACGTCCGCACTCTCCCGCGCCGCGGCCCGTTCGGCCGCGAGTGCCACGGGTACGTCGAGGAGAATCTGGACATCCGGAACCGGTACTCCGAATCGCTCGAACTCGAGCGTCCGTATCCACTCGACGGCATCGCCGTCGGCGGACTGTTCCAACCGAGCCGCCGTGTACGCGGCGTTGGACGCCACGTACCGGTCGAGAAGAACTATCTCCTTGTCCGAGAGCAACGTTCGGATCTCATCGATCGCATCGCGACGATCGAGTGCGAACAACAGCGCCATCGCGTGCACACTGCGCGCGGTGTCGCCGTGTTCGCCGTGCAGCGCCTCTGCTGCAAGATCGGCATGCACCGATCGGTCGTACCTCGGAAATCCGACGCGCGCGACGGACAGGCCGTCACGCTCCCACGCCGAAACGAGCCGACGGGCGAGCGTGTTCTTGCCCGCGCCGTCGACTCCTTCGATGACGAACAGTTGTCCCACTGCCGGACCGGTCCGTCGGTCAGTAGCGGTAGTGCTCGGGCTTGTACGGGCCCTCGACGTCGACACCGATGTACTCGGCCTGCTCCTTGGTGAGCTTGGTGATCGAGCCACCGAGCGCTTCGACGTGAATGCGCGCGACCTTCTCGTCCAAGTGCTTGGGCAGGCGGTAGACCTCGTTGTCGTACTCGTCCGGCTTGGTCCACAGTTCGATCTGCGCGATCACCTGGTTGGAGAAGCTGTTGCTCATGACGAACGACGGGTGACCTGTGGCGTTGCCGAGGTTCAGCAGACGGCCCTCGGACAGCACGATGATCGAGTGTCCGTCCTTGAACTGGTACTCGTCGACCTGCGGCTTGATGTTGATCCGCGTGACATCGGGGGCCTTCTCCAGCCCGGCCATGTCGATCTCGTTGTCGAAGTGGCCGATGTTTCCCAGGATCGCCTGGTGCTTCATCTTGCGCATGTGCTCGAACGTGATGATCGACAGGTTGCCCGTCGAGGTGATCACGATGTCGGCCTGCTCGATGAATTCCTCGACCGTGCGCACGTCGAAGCCATCCATGAGCGCCTGCAGCGCGTTGATCGGGTCGGCCTCGGTGACGGTGACACGGGCACCCTGGCCCTTGAGTGCCTCGGCGCAGCCCTTGCCCACGTCGCCGTAGCCGCAGACCAGCACGGCCTTGCCGCCGATGAGAACGTCGGTGCCGCGGTTGATGCCGTCGATCAGCGAGTGGCGGGTGCCGTACTTGTTGTCGAACTTGCTCTTGGTCACCGAGTCGTTGACGTTGATGGCCGGGAAGGTGAGTTCTCCGGCGGCCGCGAACTGGTACAGCCGCAGCACGCCGGTGGTGGTCTCCTCGGTGACGCCCTGTACGGACGCGGCAACCTCGGTCCACTTGGACTTCGACGCCTCGAGCGAGCGACGAAGCAGGCCGAGGAACACCTTGTACTCGTCCGAATCGTGATCGTCGTCGGTCGGCGGGACTACGCCTGCCTTCTCGAACTGCGCGCCGCGCAGCACCAGCATCGTGGCGTCGCCGCCGTCGTCGAGAATCATGTTGGCGGGCTGATCGGGCCAGGTGAGCATCTGCTCGGCCGCCCACCAGTACTCTTCGAGGCTCTCGCCCTTCCACGCGAACACCGGGACGCCCTTGGGCTCCTCGACGGTTCCGTACGGGCCGACGACGACGGCTGCCGCTGCGTGGTCCTGGGTGGAGAAGATGTTGCACGACGCCCACCGGACCTCGGCTCCGAGTGCAACCAGGGTCTCGATCAGCACCGCGGTCTGCACGGTCATGTGCAGCGATCCCGATACTCGCGCGCCCTTGAGCGGCTGTACGTCGGCGTATTCGCGCCGGAGCGCGATCAGACCGGGCATCTCGTGCTCGGCGAGCCTGATCTCCTTGCGGCCGAATTCCGCGAGCGACAGGTCTGCGACCTTGAAGTCGATTCCACCGCGGCGATCCACGGTGAGTGCCGATCCTGACGTAACTGAGGTCGTCATCTTGCCTCTCCTGTTGACTGAGTGTCTGTCGTCCAGGCTATCGGGTCCGTGCGCTCCCGCCACCGGCTGCCCGGCGGCGAGGAGTGGCTCATCCGTTTCGTCCGGCTCGCGCCAGAATTCGAGCCCGTTTGCGGGGCAGGATGTTCGCACGGGTGATATCGCCCTGGTAGTGCGCGAGTACCCGCGGGTCCATCACTCGACGCCATAGCGGCGGTAGTGCGGCGAGCATCACCATCGATGCGTACCCGGCCGGTAGCTGCGGGGCTTCGTCGCAGGAGAGCAGGGTCTGATACCGCTTACCGGGATTCGCGTGGTGGTCACTGTGCCGCTGTAGGTGGTACAGAAAGATGTTGGTGCAGATTCTGTCGCTGTTCCAGCTGTGGCGGGGCGAGCACCGCACGTACTTGCCGCGATCGTTGGTTTCGCGGAGCAGAGCGTAGTGCTCCACGTAGTTCACCATCTCGAGCAGAACGAAGCCGACAACGGCCTGCAGCACCAGGTACGGCGCGATGTCCCAGCCGAACACGATCATCAGCGCGCCGAACAGCACGGCACTGAGCAACCAGGTGTGCAGCAGCGCATTGGTCGGGCTCGCCACCGAGCGGCCCTTGCGTCGAAGTCGCTGTGCCTCGAGCTTCCACGCGGACACGAGCCCGAACACCGCACTGCGCGGCACGAACATCCACACACTCTCGCCGAATCGCGCGCTCGCGGGGTCGTCCGGGGTCGCGACCCGGACGTGATGCCCGCGATTGTGCTCGACGAAGAAATGGCCGTAGAGCGTCTGGGACAGGGCGATCTTGGCCAACCACCGCTCGTGCTGCTCGATGCGATGACCCAGTTCGTGAGCGGCGTTGATACCGGTACCCGCCACCAACCCGACGGTCACCGCAAGGCCGATCTCGTCCACGACGCTCAGCTCGCCGTATGCCCACATCCAACACGCAACGATCAGCCCGAGGAATTGAATGGGCAGGAACAGATATGTGCACCAGCGGTAATAGCGGTCGTTCTGCAACCTCTCGCTCGCCGAGTCGTCCGGGTTGTGCCCGTCCTCGCCGGCGATCCGGTCGATGATCGGAATGATCACGAAGAACACGAGCACACCGCTCCACCAGAAGAGCGGCACGCCCGTCCAGTAGACCAACTGCGACGGCAACAGGGCCGACGCCGGAGCCAACAGCCCCAGCATCCACAGATAGCGCTTGTTGTCCTGCCAGCGAACCGATCGGTCACCGGCCTTCGAATCCCGCCCCCCGAAAGCGACACCCGAATCCCCCGCGGAAGTGATTCGGCCGTCCACACTCACTGTCGCAACACCCTCTCATCGAACTTTTTGAGTCCTCCAAGTCTGTTTTCGAGGGTATAACATTCCAGCAGTTCGATGTGAAGCCTAAGAAATCCGCCAGAAAAATCCCGTTCGGGCCACAAACCGGCCCGAATTCTCAGTGTTCCGACTTCTCGGTACGAGTTTTCGCGGTTTCGCGTAGCCCCATCACCGAGTGACGCCTGCCGTAGGCGATGTAGATGACGACACCTGCCGCCATCCACACCAGGAAGCGCAGCCAGGTTTCGACCGACAGGTTCAGCATCAACCACAGGCACGCGAGCACCGCGAGAATCGGCACCAGCGGAACCCAGGGAACGCGGAAGCCACGCTCGAGGTCTGGACGGGTCCTGCGCAGAACCAGCACACCCGCCGACACCAGCACGAAGGCGAAGAGTGTGCCGATGTTCACCATCTCTTCGAGAGTGCCCAGCGGGACGAAGGCTGCGAGCAGGCCCACGATCACGCCGACCAGAATCGTCGTCCGAACCGGCGTGCCCTTCGCTCCGGTGTGTGCCAGTCCCCTCGGCACGAGTCCGTCTCGCGACATCGCGAAGAGAACCCGGGTCTGCCCGAGCATCAGCACCATCACCACGGTCGTCAGACCGGCGAGCGCACCGAACGAGATGATGTTCTTGGCCCAGGTCAATCCGTTCAGCTCGAATGCGGTCGCCAAGGTGGCACTGTCGCCGGCCAGGTCGGTGTACTTGACCATTCCGGTCAGCACCAAGGTGACGGCCACGTAGAGCACGGTCACGATCGCGAGCGATCCCAGGATGCCGCGCGGCAGTGCCTTCTGCGGCTCCTTCGTCTCCTCCGCAGTGGTTGCGACCACGTCGAATCCGATGAACGCGAAGAACACCAGTGACGCCGCAGCCAGCAGTCCGTACCAGCCGAAGGTGCTGCCGCCTGCTCCGGTCACGAACGAGAACAGAGACTGATGCAGACCCTCGCCGGTGGAGCCGGGTTGCGACGGCGGAACGTACGGGTCGTAATTGGCAACCTTGATGTAGAAGGCCCCGAGCACCACGACGAACAGCACGACGATGACCTTGACCGCGGTGATCACCAGCGACACCCGCGAGGACAGCTTGGTACCCGACGCGATCAGCACCGTCAGCACCACCACGATCAGCAGCGCACCCCAGTCGAAGTTCAGAGAACCGATCTCGAGCACAGGAGCAGACGTACCGAGCAGATCGCCGAGATATAGCGACCACGCTTTCGCCACCACGGCGGCCGCAAGGCCGAACTCGAGGATCAGGTCCCAGCCGATGATCCACGCGATGAACTCACCGAATGCCGCGTACGAGAACGTGTACGCGCTTCCGGCAACGGGAACAGTGGACGCGAACTCCGCGTAACACAGCGCCGCGAGACCGCAGGCGATAGCCGCGAGCACGAAGGCCAGCGACACTGCCGGTCCTGCAACGTTTCCGGCGGTGCGAGCGGTCAGGGTGAAGATGCCGGCACCGACTGCGACGGCGACGCCGAAGACGGTCAGGTCCCAGGAACCGAGTTCCTTCCGGAGTTTGGTGTCCGGCTCGTCGGTGTCCTTGATCGACTGCTCGATCGATTTGGTCCGGAACCACCCCGTCGTGCGAGGGGTCTTCGCGGGCCGGTCTGCTCTGGTCATCGGGTTCTCCGTATCGCCACTTCGCCTCTGCCGACGGACCACCGAACACATCCGTCGCAGGATTCACTGTGACAACAGACTATTGCCTGCGGGCACACCATTTGCACAAATGCGCGGTCGGAAATGCCGGCCCGGGGCGGTGACCCCCGAAACGGGCGATCTAGAGGCGGCCGACAGAGGCCACGAACACCTCGGCATCTCCCGAATCGGCCGTCACGGTGACGGATTCGTCGGCGGCCGGTATCCACGCCGAACTTCCCTGAGGCACCGTCAGCGCGGACGGCCTGCTACCGGTGCTCGCCACGACGGTTCCGTTGGTACACAGCAGAATTCTCGGACCGGATCCGGGCAGATCGACAGTCTCCCCGATCGCCAGAGCCGTCCTACTCAGGGCGAATTCGGGTGCAGGCGTCAAGTACACGTACGTAGGTCGATCATCGTCGTCCGGAGTGATGGGCGATATGTCGGCAGGCTCGAAGTCGAGCACGCGCAACAGTTCCGGGACGTCGACGTGTTTGGGAGTCAGTCCGCCGCGCAGCACGTTGTCCGAGTTCGCCATGATCTCCACACCGGTACCGCGCAGATACGCATGCAGGTTTCCGGCGTCGAGGTACAGACCCTGGCCGGGAGTCAGCGTCACGCGATTGAGCAGCAGCGCCGCGAGCACTCCGGCGTCGCCGGGATACGACTCCCCGAGCTCGAGCAGAGTCCTGGCCTCGGCCGCGAATCGGCCACCGTCCGTGCGTGCCGGACCGGAGAGATAGTCGATGCATCCCTGGGCGACAGCAGGCAGGATGTCGTCCAAAGCCTGCCCGGGCAGCGTGATCCACGAGGTGAACACGGTGCGCAGCCCCGAAGCGTCGGGCTGGGCGGCCAGCAGGGTTCGGTACCCGCCCAGGGCAGGGACGGCCAATGCGTCGAGCAGTTCGACGGTATCGGTGGGACGCCGGAAGCCCGCCAACGCCTCGAACTCGGTGAGCGCGACGATCAGTTCGGGCTTGTGGTTCGGATCCCGGTAGTTCCGTACCGGAGAATCGATGGGCACACCCGCGGCGTTCTCGCGTGCGAAACCGTCACGGGCCTGCGCACTGCTTGGATGCGCCTGCAAAGACAACGGCTCTTCTGCGGCAAGCAATTTCATCAGATACGGCAGGCGCGACTCGTAGTGCTCCGCGGAGCCACCCAGATGAGTGCCCGGATCGTCGTCGATCAGCGTGAGCAATGGCGTGGTACCGCCCTCGTGCACCACGTGCGCGGAGTCGGCCGGGTGAGCTCCGAGCCAGATCTCTGCCTCGGGATGGTCGGACGGCACCGGCCGGCCCTGAATCCGAGCCAGTGCGGTTCGCGAACCCCATGCGTAGGACCGAACCGCGCCTCGCAAGAGCTGCACTAGCTACCGCCCATCAACAGCAGATACGCGGCAGTGGTGTCCAGCCGCGTCGCCAACACGGACATCGTGTCGAGCACCGAAAGTCTAGCCGGATCCGGTATCGGTGCGGGGACATCGAATTCGGATCTCGCCCGCTCGTCTCCGAACAGCGCCTCACTCGAATCGGCGAGCAACAACTCCGACTCCGGAACACCGGCGATCCGTCGTTCGGTCATCGCGCGATCGGCGTCCGAGGCCACCACGACGACGCGCATCGGCAGCGCCGGCGGTGGGCCGTCGAGCTGCTCGTCGTGAAAAAACGAGTCGAAAGTCTGTGGCGTGCGGGATGATTCGACAACCGACGCCCGGATGGATGCGGCAATGACGTCGCCCAACTCCCCCGCACCGACGACGACACCCGCCACGCGCAGCAGCACCTCGCTCCCGTGCCGAGCCACCTCGACTGCGGCTGGACTACCCCCGGTCAGCACCACCCGCCGACCGTTCAACCCACTGGCGAGGGCCTTGGCCGGATTGTGGAACATCTCGTTGGACGGGCTGTTCCGTATCGCCTCCGCGTCGAGCAGGTCGGCCAGACGAGACAGATTGGGCAGCAACGTCTTCCACGATCCGCCGGCAACCGCTCCCAGTACTGCCACGAACGCCGCGAGGTAGCGCATCAGAGCATTGTGGTCACGAACAGCGATTCGCGGCGGCAGCCACATGACTCTGGTTCCCCGAACGGCACGCAGAGGCCCCTCCTCGGGGGCAACCACGACGACTTCGGCGCCGCGCCGGGAGGCAGCGTCCACCGACTCGGCCAGTCGTGGATCCCCGGCGTCGTCGCCTGCCACCACCACCACGTCCAGTGGACCGATCCACGGCGGAGTTCCGGTACTTCGAACCAGGGGGACACCGAGGCGATCACCGAGCGCTGCGACGAGCAGCGACGCCGCTCGACTGCTCCGCCCGTCTCCGGTCACGACAACAACGCTCCGAGGACGCAGATCGGCCAACCGGGCGAGGACCGACTCGTCGACCGCCGTCGCGACGGCACGTACCTGTGCGCCTGCCAGCGCTGCGCTGCGCAAGGAACCCTCGCGATCGGCGGCGATGAGAGCATCCGAATCGTCGAGATCGACCAGAGACGACACTGCCGTCATGGCTGCGACACCTCCCCTTACGTCACCCGCTCGAACGTCTGCATACCCACTCACGAACCCTCGGTAACCACTATTCCAGTCCGGCGCGAACGATGCTCAATATCTCCGTCGAAAGTGCGTCGACATCCTCGCGCGTCCGCGCTTCCACGTTGAGTCGAAGCAGCGGTTCTGTGTTGGATGCCCGCAGGTTGAACCAGGCACCGTCGGCAAGCTCGACCGTGACGCCGTCGAGGCGGTCGATTCCGGCGGTTCGATCGGCGAACGCCGCGAGCACGGCCTCCGTCCGTTCGGCAGCGTCATCGACCGTCGAGTTGATCTCTCCCGAAGCGCTGTAGGTCTCGTAGGTGGCCATCATTTCCGACAACGGGCGATCCTGTGCACCGAAGGCAGCGAGGACGTGCAGGGCGGCGAGCATGCCGGAGTCTGCTCCCCAGAAGTCACGGAAGTAGTAGTGCGCAGAGTGTTCTCCGCCGAAGATGGCTCCGGTATCGGCCATCTGCTGCTTGATGAAGGAGTGCCCCACCCGGGTGCGGACCGGCGTGCCACCGAGCTTCGCGACCAGCTCCGGCACCGCGCGGGAGGTGATCAGATTGTGGATGACGACCGCACCCGGCTCCTTGGCCAGCTCACGCTCGGCCACCAGGCAGGTCACGGCCGACGGTGACACCGGGTCGCCCTTCTCGTCGACGACGAAGCACCGATCGGCGTCGCCGTCGAAGGCAAGGCCGATCTCGGAACCTGTCTCTACGACGAAACGCTGCAGGTCCACCAGGTTGGCCGGGTCGAGTGGATTGGCCTCGTGGTTGGGGAAGCTGCCGTCGAGCTCGAAGAACAACGGTTCGATCGTCACCGGTAGCGGCGCGAACACGGCGGGCACGGTGTGTCCGCCCATGCCGTTGCCTGCGTCCACGGCGATCTTCATGGAGCGGATACCCGACAGATCGACCAGATCGCGCAGGAACTGGGCGTACTCGGCCAGCACGTCACGAGACGTCACGGTCCCGGCCGGGCCGTCGAACTTCGGTACCCCGTCCACCAACTCGGCCTTCACCGTGGCCAAGCCGGTGTCCTGACCCACGGGCTTCGCACCTGAGCGGCACAGCTTGATCCCGTTGTACTTCGCCGGGTTGTGACTGGCGGTGAACATCGCTCCCGGGCATTCGAGCAGACCCGAGGCGAAGTAGAGCTGATCGGTGGATGCCAGGCCGATGTGCACCACGTCGAGTCCCTGCGCGGTGACGCCGTCTGCGAACGCGCGAGACAGAGCAGGCGACGAATCGCGCATGTCGTGGCCGATGACGACCGAGCGAGCGGCCCCCGCCTCGTCGCGAACCAATCGCGCGAAGGATGCGCCGACGTCACGCACGAACGCCTCGTCGATCTGCTCGCCCACCACGCCACGGACGTCGTAGGCCTTGATGACGGCGTTGACGGACTCTGCGGTTCGGGTCACGAAGATTCTCCTGATGATCGTTCTGGCGACGCCGCACATCGGCGTCGTCGAGCGTGTGGGAACGGTGCGATCCACACCGGTATCGGCGGGCCGGCACAGAATGTTTCGGTTCCGCTGGAAAACATTGCCAGACGTCGGTCGACCCGGCCAGTCGGACCGACGCACACCACACTCGATGTGCTTCGGCGGCTCAGGACGTCGGGTCGGGAAGAACTCGAAGGTGGCCGCGTCGGCCCGTTCGCACGGCCGGGGCCGATCGGCGTTCACCGTCGGATGGCCTGGACGTCGATCGGTCGGTGCTGGCACGGTCATCGGAGCGGACGCGATCCCCACGGCCGGCCTCGCGCACGGCCTCCGCGAGAGCAGTCAGATCGTCCTCGTCCGGCGTCGACGTCGAATAGCCGCCCTCGTACCGAACCAACTCCCAGCCTTTGGGGGCGGTGGTGGTCGAGGCGTGCACTTCGCACAGATCCCAGGAATGCGGCTCGTCGACTGTGGCCAGCGGACCGACGACCGCGGTGGAATCGGAGTAGACATATGTGAGCGTCGCAACAGCAGAACGGTTGCAACCAGGCCTGCAGCAGCCACGCAGTGATCTCACGAATGCAGAGTATCCGGTGGGTGCAACCGACCGAACGACCGACACACCGGACGAGCGCGATAACCTCCCCCCATGCCTCGATTCTCCTCCGCGCGCAGGATCACCTCCAGGTCCGTGGCACGGCACGGCCGCGGTATCCGCGGACCGATACTGCCCGAGGACATGCCGGCCAGACGCTCACGGGCAGAAAAGTTCGACCGGTTGGTCCTCGACGCATTCGCGCGAATCGACCACAAGTGGCACGAGAAGCTCTCCAAGCTCGACATCGCCGTCGACGAAGTGCCCAAGATCAGAGCCCTGGATCCGGAGTCGGTCACGTGGCCACCCGAGGTGGTGGCAGAAGGTCCCGTGCCGCTGTCGCGATTGGTACCGGCCGGAATCGACAAGCGCGGGGACACGACGCGCGCAAGGGTGGTGCTGTTTCGTCGACCGCTCGAGCGGCGCGCAAAGCACCCGGAGGACTTGGAAGACCTACTCTTCGAGGTCTTGGTGGAACAGGTAGCGACCTACCTGGGTATAGATCCTGACGAGGTGGATCCGAGCAGCGCCGCAGACTGATCGAGCAGTGTCGGTCGATCGCGGGCGAAGCGAGTGATCGGCCGATCCCGAACGCTCAGCCGATCCCGCGCTTGAGCCGTCGCCGTTCGCGCTCGGACAGACCGCCCCAGATACCGAATCGTTCGTCATTGGCGAGCGCGTACTCCAGGCACTCGTCCTTGACCTCGCAACCGAGGCAGATTCGCTTCGCCTCGCGGGTCGAGCCGCCCTTCTCCGGGAAGAATGCCTCAGGGTCGGTCTGCGCGCACAATGCGCGCTCTTGCCACTGATCCTCGATCTCCTCGAACATCTCGTCGAAACCCGCGACGAGACTGAGAAACGGCTTCGCCGGTGGAACCGACTCCGCCACGAAGGGCATCAGGTCGGCGTCCGAGTCGAGCTCGACATCGGTGTCGACGGCCTCGCTCTCGGTGTCGTCGGCATCGGTGTCGATCGTTCGGGCCATGTACGCAGAACCCGCGTCGAGGATGACGCTCGAATCTGCGCCGTTGTCGGACTCGGTTTGCGGCGCGTCGTCGACAGCGCTGAGGTGTGCAGTGGGTCCGCCCCGCTGATCACGTGTCACGTGCTCGTCATACATCGCTTCCGCCTCCTCACCTGTGGTAGCGCAGATACTTTCGATCTTTGTGTGCTCGAATACCTTGCCCCGCGCAGGTATTCGATCCAGCCGGCACATCCGAACACACCGTGTCCGCCCAACTCTCGACCTCTACTCGACGTCCACCGAGGAACGAACAGGAAGGGAACGAGTGTTCGAAACCAGGTTCGCCGCAATCGAACTCGTGCTGCGAACACTGAATGACATACCTGTGATTAGACACGTCCAGGTGTGTCGCGGTCAAGCCGATCGCACAAATCCAATACCATCCCATGCCCGAAATCGGCTGTCTCCCCGAATCGGAGGCCGTCCCGTGCGTGTCGCGGCGGTTCCAGTACCTGCATACCGTCCGCTCGGACGTTGCGGCACCGGGTGGGCGCTCACGCCCTACCACCGGAACCCCACTAGGCTCGTGCGTTGTGAAAGTTACAGTTCTGGTCGGTGGCGTCGGTGGCGCGCGGTTCCTACAGGGTCTCAAATCCTTGTTCGGTGACGAGCCCGAGCACGAGATCACTGCCGTGGTGAACGTCGGAGACGACGTGTGGATGCACGGACTTCGCATCTGCCCGGACCTCGACACCTGCATGTACACGCTCGGCGACGGTATCGACACCGAGCGTGGTTGGGGCCGAATCGCCGAGACCTGGAATGCCAGGGACGAGTTGGCAGCCTACGGAGCCGATCCCGACTGGTTCGGGCTCGGCGACCGCGACATAGCCACGCACCTGATCCGCAGTCGCATGTTGCGCACCGGCTTTCCGCTGTCCGCCGTCACGGAGGCTCTCTGCAACCGATGGCAACCCGGAGTCCGGCTCCTGCCCGTCACCGACGATCGCTCGGAGACCCACGTCGTCGTGACCGATCCGGACGACCCGTCGGGCGAGCAGCAGCGCGCAATACACTTCCAGGAGTGGTGGGTTCGGTACCGCGCGCAGATTCCGACCCACAGCTTCGCCAACATCGGTGCCGAACAGGCAACTCCGGCACCGGGAGTCGTGGACGCGATCGCAGAGGCAGACGCCGTGATCCTCGCGCCGTCCAATCCGGTGGTGAGCGTCGGGGCGATCCTCGCGGTGCCGGGCATCCGCGGGGCGCTACGGACGACAGCGGCCAAGGTGGTCGGCCTCTCCCCCGTCGTGGACGGTAAGCCGTTGCGCGGCATGGCCGACGAATGCCTGGCCGTCATCGGTGTCGAGACCACCGCGCAGGCGGTGGGCCGTCACTACGGAAGCCGAAGCGGCACCGGCATTCTCGACGCGTGGCTGGTCCACACCACCGATACCGCAGTCGTGGAGGGAGTGGACGTGCAGTCGGTTCCGTTGCTGATGACCGACCCCGAGACCACAGCGGTGATGGCACGCACCGCACTTCGCGCAGCCGGACTCGACCTGTGACCGACCCCCACGCCACGCACATCGCACCGGGTGATCACGCCCCCGGCGGGGCAATCGAAATCCTTCCGGTGAGCGGGCTCCCCGAATTTCGGCCCGGTGACGATCTGGCCTCGGCCATCGCCGAGCGAGCGCCGTGGTTGCGCGACGGCGACATCCTGATCGTCACCAGCAAGATCCTCTCCAAGGTCGAGGGCCGGCTGGTTCGGGCACCTCGCGACCCCGACGAGCGAGACGCCGCTCGCAGAGTCCTGGTGGAGCAGGAAGCCGTGCGCATCGTCGCGCGCAAGGGCCGAACCCTGATCACCGAGAACCGACTCGGCATCGTGCAGGCCGCATCGGGAATCGACGGCTCCAATGTCGACGGTGGCGAACTGGCGCTGCTGCCCGAGAACCCGGACGCCAGCGCCGCGTCCCTGCGCGCAGCTCTCGGCGAACTGTTGGGGGTGACGGTGGCCGTGGTCGTCACCGACACCATGGGGCGCGCCTGGCGGATCGGGCAGACCGACGCCGCCATCGGCGCGGCGGGATTGGCCGTCGTACACGCCTACGCCGGAGCCGAGGACGGTCAGGGCAACGAGCTCGTCGTCACCGAAGTCGCGATCGCCGACGAGCTCGCTGCCGCAGGGGATCTGGTGAAGGGCAAACTGGGCGGGGTCCCGATCGCCGTCGTGCGCGGCCTGACTCCGGTGGACGACGGCTCCGTCGCAGCGACTCTGCTGCGCGGCGGTGAGGACGACCTGTTCTGGCTCGGCACCGCCGAAGCACTCGATCGTGGCCGACGGGAGGCTCTTCTGTTACGTCGGTCGGTGCGCTCCTTCTCCTCCGACTCGATCGATCCCGAGCTGATTCGCGCGTCCGTGGCCGACGCCCTCACCGCCCCTGCCCCACACCACACTCGCCCGGTCCGGTTCGTGTGGGTCAGAACCCCCGCAGTGCGCCGTCGACTGCTCGAGACGATGCGCGAGCAGTGGCGAGCCGACCTGACGAGCGACGGACTGAGCGAGAAGCGGATAGCCGCGCGACTGAGCCGCGGCGACATCCTGTTCGACGCACCGGAAATCGTGATTCCGTTCTGCGTGCCGGACGGCGCGCACTCGTACCCCGACGAAAAGCGTCGGGCCGCGGAGGACACCATGTTCACCGTAGCGGTCGGTGCCGCCGTCCAGGGTCTGCTCGTCGCCCTTGCGGTGCGGGAGCTCGGTAGCTGCTGGATCGGCTCGACCATCTTCGCCGCCGATACCGTGCGCGCCGAACTCGGACTGCGTGCAGATTGGAAAGCCATGGGAGCCATCGCAATCGGGTACCCCAGTGAGCCGTCGACGGTGCGTGATCCGGTGGTTCCCGGATCATCGCTGTTGGAGCTCTGAGTCGTGTCGGCGTCGACGCCGCCTCATTCGACTCTGTGGAATTCGGTCGGAGCCTCTCTCGATCGATGGGCACCGTCCGATTCGAGCGACGAATCGCTCCGGCACACGATGCTGGCGTTTCTGCACAGCAACCCGGATGCATGTCTGCGCGCCAACGAGGCCGGCCACTTCACGGCGTCCTCGCTGGTGCTGAACGAGTCCGGAACCCATGTGCTGCTGACTCTTCATCCGAAGGTCGGCCGGTGGATTCAACTGGGCGGCCACTGCGAGCCGACGGACCACACGGTGGTCGACGCCGCCTTGCGTGAGGCCACCGAAGAATCCGGCATCGCAGATCTGACCATCGATCCGGCACTGCTCTCGGCGCACACGCACCCGATCACGTGCTCGCTGGGTAAGGCGACCCGGCACCTCGACCTGAGGTTCCTGGTGCGCGCTCCGGACGGTGCCCGGGCGGTGCGCAGCGAGGAGTCGACGGATCTTCGATGGTGGCCGGTGGACGCTCTGCCGGACACCGCCGAGCACGAGACGATCGACCGTCTCGTCGCGCTCGCTGCGCGCCGCCGGTAGAGACGAGCAGCTCGGTCAGACGTCGGTGGAGAAACGCACTCCGCCGTCGGGCAGCTTGACGCCTGGCCACACACGCGCGCCACGGAGCAGTTCGCAGCGAGCGCCGATGTCTGCACCGTCGCCGATCACAGCGTCGCGCACCAGAGCGCGGGGTCCGATGCGGGAACCGAAGCCCAGGATGGATCGTTCGACGACGGCCCCTGCCTCGACGACTGCACCGTCGAACACGACGGCACCGTCCAGGCGAGCCCCCGCACCGATCTCGGCACCGCGGCCGACGACGGTTCCGCCGATCAACAGTGCGCCCGGTGCCACTCCGGCGCTCGGGTGGACCAGAGATTCGCCGCGATCTCCGTGCAGTGCAGGCGATGGCGCGATGCCGCGGACCAGATCGGCCGAGCCTTTGACGAAGTCCTCGGGTGTACCCATGTCGCGCCAGTAGGCACTGTCGACGTGTCCGTAGACCTTCTTGTCCTCGGCGAGCAAGGCGGGGAACACTTCTCGCTCCACCGACACCGGCCGGCCGGCCGGAATGGACTCGATGATCTCGCGCTTGAAAACGTAGCAACCGGCGTTGATCTGGTCGGTCGGCGGATCCTGAGTTTTTTCGAGAAACGCTGTGACTCGGCCGGATTCGTCGGTCGGCACGCAACCGAACGCGCGCGGGTCGCCGACGCGAACCAGATGCAACGTGACATCGGCGTCGGTGGTTCGATGCGTATCGAGAACTGCCGTGAGATCGGTGCCGCCCAGCACATCTCCGTTGAAGACCATGACGTTCTCCGCACGAAGCCGCGGCAGCACGTTCCTGATGCCTCCGCCGGTGCCGAGCGGCTCGGTCTCGAAGACGTACTCGAGCTCGATACCGAGCGAGGACCCGTCTCCGAAATGCTGCTCGAACACTTCGGCTTTGAACGACGTGCCGAGAACGACGTGCTCGATGCCTGCGGCCTTGATACGCGCGAGCAGGTGAGTCAGAAACGGCAGCCCAGCAGTGGGGAGCATCGGCTTGGGTGCCGACAGCGTCAGCGGCCGGAGCCGAGTTCCCTTGCCGCCGACAAGAATGACTGCATCGGTACGCGCGGCGACCGATGGGGAACTATCCGACATGTCCAGCCTCTGTTCTCTCGTCCGTGAGTTTTCCGTCGACTGCGCGGGCCCGAAGCGCCGAGGTCACAACGATCTTCGAGCGAAGACCGAGACCCACACGCAAAGCCAATCGTAAGGGAGCCTGCCACGTCCGAGCGTGTCTGTCGGCCTGAAAGCGGTACGCACTGGTGTGATGTGCGGGCAACATCACTTCCGGATGCCGTCCTGCGGCATGGCCTTTCGAGTGGGTCACCTCGACATCGGGAACGTAGACGTTGTGCCAGCCCGCTCGACCGAGCCGGTCGCCCAGATCCACATCCTCCATGTACATGAAGTAGCGCGAATCGAATCCGTCGATCGAATCGAACGCCGAACGCCGCAGTAACAGGCACGATCCCGACAACCAGCCCACAGGACGCTCGGCCACGGTTTCGTTCTCCTGGCGGTACCGCTGAGTCCACGGGTTCGTCGGCCAGAGCTTGCCCAACAACGCGTGTCCCGCGCCCGAGGTCAGATCGGGCACCGACCGCGCCGACGGATACCGAGAGCCGTCGGGCTCGCGAATGAGCGGACCGAGAGAACCTGCACGCGGCCAGCGAGCCGCAGCGTCGAGGAGGCCGTCGAGCGAACCGGGATGCCAGCGCACGTCGGGGTTGGCGACGACGACGAATTCGACGGCAGGATCGACCGCGGCGACCGCGCGATTGACCGCTGCTCCGTAACCGATGTTCGCGCCGGTGCGCAGCAACTCCGCCTCGTCGAATGCTGCCTCGGCGGCTTCCGGCGTGCCGTCGACCGAGCCGTTGTCGGCCATGATCACCCGATAGGGGCGCGTCGTGGCCTCACGCAGAGACGTCAGGAATTGATCCAGGTATTCGCCGGGCGAATAGGTCACCGTCACCACGGCCAGCTCGGAACTCACGCGGGCAAGACTAGCCCGCGCGCGCGTGAAAGCCTCACGTCGACTGCGTCAGGGCCGCCGACAGCGCGTCCGACCACGGTCGCGCCGGCGTCAAGCCCGCGTCGACCCAGGCGGCCGGCGACAGTACCGAGTAGGCCGGTCGAGGGGCCGCTACGACGTATTCGGCGCTCGAACACGGCTGCACTCGCTCGGCATCGGCACCGATGTGCGTGAACACTGCGCGAGCGAGGTCGAACCAGCTGGCCTGCCCCGCGTTGGTGTAGTGCAGAGTTCGGGCCACCACGGTGGGGTCGGCCGCGATCTCGAGCAGGCCCGACGCCAGGTCGAGAGCGAACGTGGGCGACCCGATCTGGTCGTTCACCACCGACAGGGTCTCGCGTTCGCCTTCGAGCCGTCGCATCGTGGTCACGAAGTTCTTACCGGTGTTGTCGTACACCCACGCGGTCCGCACGACGACGGCCTCGGGCAACTCCTGGTGCACGGCGAGCTCGCCGGCGAGCTTGGTGCGTCCGTACGCAGACTGCGGCGCGGTCTCCGCGTCGACCTCGTACGGTTCGGTTGCTGTGCCGTCGAACACATAATCGGTGGAGACGTGGATCAACCGGGCACCGACACGCCCGCAGGCTCGCGCGAGATTTCGTGGGCCGTGGGCATTGACGGCCATCGCCCTGTCCTCGTCGGTCTCGGCGGCGTCGACCGCGGTGTAGGCAGCGCAGTTGATGACCGTTGACCCTGTGCTCACCGCGGCAGCGACCGCATCGGCGTCGGTGATGTCCAGGTCGGCGGACGAATACGCGAGAACCTCGGCACCGACGCCTCGCTCGGCGGCGAGAGCCACCACTCGGCGGCCCAACTGGCCGTGTGCACCGGTTACCAGGATCGCATTCACGGTTGCCAAGTGTGGCACGCCGGGTTCGGTTGGGCGAGGCAGCGACCACCGACAAGTAACCTTCGAATGGCGGGGGGAGAACGAAGCAGTCGGCTGCCGAGGTCGGTCGGAACGAGAGAGGTTCGTGAACGGTGCCATCAGATTCAGGCACGCCCGGAGGTGAGCGCACTCCCCCACCGCGGCGGCGCGCTCCCCGGCGACCCGACGGTTCCGATCCACGTGGTGCGTACCGGCTCGACGATCCGGACGCGCGTACCGCACGTCGAAACCCCGACGAAGAACAGCGCGCTCAGCGCCGATCCCGCGAACGCGGCCGCGCCGCGTCGACCGGCAGATCGCACCGGCCGAGGCAGCGAGACCCCCGCGGTCCAGTCGGACGATCGCAATCCGACGGCGGAGTTCGACTCGCGGCCGGCGGACGCCGCTGGCCCGCAACTCACGTCGCGATCGCCGTCCTGTCGGTACTCGTACTCCTGGTGACCGGTTTCGCATGGCGCAGTGTCGACAGTCTGCGATCCAACATCGCCACTGCAGGCGGCCTCGGTCTGGGCGGCGCAGCCGACGGTGCAGTCGACATCCTGATGGTCGGCACCGACAGCCGCACCGATGCTCACGGCAACGCGTTGTCGCCCGAGGAACTCGCGTCCCTCAACGCCGGTGAAGAGGTGGCGTCGAACACCGACACGATCGTGCTGATCCGCGTCCCGAACGACGGGTCGTCGGCCACTGCCATTTCCATCCCGCGAGATTCGTACGTCGAGGTGCCCGGCATCGGAATGTCGAAGATCAACGCTGCGTACGGCGCGACCAAGGAGAACAAGCGGCTCGAGTTGGTGGAGCAGGGTGTCACGGATGCCGACGCGGAGTCCCAGGCCACCGAGGCCGGGCGCGAAGCCCTCATCGATTCGGTCGCCAACTTGACCGGAATCACCGTCGATCATTACGCCGAGGTGGGTCTGCTCGGCTTCGTGCTGTTGACCGATGCCGTCGGCGGCGTCGAGGTGTGTCTGAACAATCCTGTGCAAGAACCGCTCTCAGGGGCGAACTTCCCGGCCGGCGACAAGAAGCTGTCGGGTTCACAGGCCCTGAGCTTCGTTCGACAGCGCCACGATCTCCCCCGCGGAGACCTCGACCGAATCGTGCGGCAGCAGGTGTTCATGGCCTCGCTCGTTCGGAGTGTGTTGAGCGCCAAGACGCTGAGCAACCCCGGCAAACTGGGGCAACTGAGCACCGCGGTGCAGCGTTCGGTGACGCTCGATTCCGACTGGGACATTCTGCAATTCGCCACTCGTCTGCAGGATCTCGCCGGCGGCAAGGTCAAGTTCGAAACGATCCCCGCCGTCGACATCAATGCCACGACCGACTACGGCGAATCGATCGTGCAGGTCGATCCAGCGGCGGTGAAGAAGTACGTGGAGGGATTGCTGGGCGACGGCAATTCAGCGGAGACCAACGCCGAGAACTCCGATGCCCCGGCGATCGATCCGTCGACGGTGACGGTCGATGTCGCGAACGACAGCGGGATCGACGGACTGGCGAACGGCGTCGCCGGTTCGCTCACGGCATTGGGGTACGTCGACGGCACCATCGGAAATTACGAGGGCACGTCCATCTCGGCGAGCCGCATCCAGGCGGCCGATGTGGACAGCGATGCCGCGCGCGCCGTCTCGGCAGCACTCGGTGGACTGCAGATCACCGCCGAGGACACATTGCCGGCAGACACCGTTCGGGTGGTACTGGCGAACGACTACGCCGGCCCCGGTTCCGGGCAGGCGGCGACAGCCGAAACCATTGCACCCGAGGCCGGTACGGCGGTTCCCGAGGCACCCGCGGCTCCGATCGATGCCGGCTCCGCCGGCCCGATGTGCGTCAACTGAGCGGCGCCGCTCGCAGTGGGTCGTCCGCAGTGTGTCGATCGGCACCTCTGGGCGTCCTCTAGGGTTCGTGGTGTGGCATCGAATCTGACTCAGACCCTGCTCGACCCGATTCTGGCCGCTGACCCGGCCGGCCCGCGCATCACGTTCTACGACGATGCGACCGGCGAGAGGGTCGAGGTGTCGGCGGTGACGCTCGCGAACTGGGCGGCCAAGACCGCCAATCTGCTGCGCGACGAGTTCGCCTTCGAGGTGGGCGGTCGAGTGAGTGTGCTGTTGCCCGCGCACTGGCAGACGGCCGCGGCGCTGCTGGGGATCTGGTGGGCGGGCGGCGAGGTGATCCTCGGACCGAACGACTCCGCCGACGTGGCGATGGTCTCGGGCGATCGCCTCGACGAGGCCCCCGACGTCGACGAGGTGCTGGCATTCTCACTCGACGCGTTCGGCAAAGCAGTCCCCGATCTACCGATCGGAATGACCGATTACGCAACATCGGTGCGGGTGCACGGCGATCAGTTCCGGGTCTCGGGTGCCGGGAGTGCAGACGCGGCACTGGACGGTCGTTCGGTGGACGAGGTGCTCGCGTCCGCGCACGAACGAGCGGCTTCCCGATCGCTGACAGCTGCCGACCGCGTGCTGTCGAGTGCATCGTGGAACACGGCCGACGAGTTGATCGATGCTCTGCTGTCCGTTCTCACCACCGGCGCTTCCCTGGTTCAGGTGGCCAACCCGGACGACGAGAAGACCGAGCGACGTACCGAGACCGAGAAGGTCACCGCGACCCTCACCTGAACCGCAGCGTCGACCGAACTCCAGGTTGGACCGAACACCGGTCTCAACCGGGCAGTCGGTACCCGCCGTCCGCGAGACCCGCCTCGATCTCGTACTTGTTCGCGAGCCCTCGGTGCCGCGCTTCCTCGGTGAGGTAGCGGAACGGAAAGGTCAACCCGAAACGCGCCCATTGATCCGCGTGCACGGACTCGTGTCGCACCACCCGTCGAGCGGTGTTGCCCTTCGTCAGGTAGGCACCACCGAACGTCGTTCCACCCCGGCCGAATCCGCCTCGTAGACCGGTGCACACGAAGATCGAGAACTCGTCGTCGAAGTGTGCCGTTCCACGCCACAGGCGGGCGTAGCCCAACGCCAGTCGCGTCACGAGCATCGACTGCCATCGGCCGCGACCGGCTCGCCGAATCTGCTCTCGCCGTGACATGGCCGTCCTCACCCCAGCAGTGTGGTGCGCAGCGCTTTGTCCTTTTCCAGGACCATGGCCTCGAGCGAGGCCTGAAATGCCGACATTTGCTCTTGCAGAGCTGGATCGGACGCACCCAGAATCCGGACCGCGAGCAGCCCCGCGTTGCGGGCACCACCGATGGAGACCGTGGCCACGGGAACACCGGCCGGCATCTGGACGATCGAGAGCAGCGAGTCCATACCGTCGAGGTACTTCAGTGGCACCGGTACGCCGATGACGGGCAGGGGCGTCGCCGAGGCGACCATGCCGGGCAGGTGCGCTGCTCCCCCGGCACCGGCGATGATCACCTTGATGCCACGACCAGCGGCCTCGCGGGCATAGTCGAGCATCCGCTGCGGGGTGCGATGAGCCGAGACGACACCGACCTCGAACCGAATCCCGAACTCCGCCAACGCTTCTGCAGCAGCTTCCATGGTCGGCCAGTCGGAGTCGCTGCCCATGATCAGGCCGACGGCAGGAGTGGAGCCTGCGGAACGACCATCGGGGGCAGGAGTGGAGCCTGCGGAACGACCATCGGGGGCAGGAGTGGAGCCTGCGGAACGACCATCGGGGGCAGGAGTGTTGTCAGTCATTGTGCGGGTCCCATCCGTCGGTCCATTCGGCGTGCGACATCCAGTGCGCTGCACGTTCGGCCCGCTCGCGCACCGAGGCCACGTAGGCCGGATCGGCGAGGGAACCCGACGACGAGCCCAGAATGTTCACGTGGCCGATCTTGCGGTCCTTGCGTTCACCTTTTCCGTACAGATGCACCTTCGCGTCGGGCATGCGGGCGAACAGGTGATGCAGCCGCTCGTCCATCGTCATCTGGGGTGCCTCCGGCGCGCCCAGGATATTGGCCATCACCGTCAGCGGAGCGAGTGGATCGGTATCGCCGAGTGGGTAGTCCAACACCGCACGGAGATGTTGCTCGAACTGCGAGGTGCGGCATCCGTCCATGGTCCAGTGTCCGGAGTTGTGCGGTCGCATGGCCAGTTCGTTCACCAGAAGTTTGCCCGTGGTGGTCTCGAACAACTCGACCGCCAGATCTCCGACCACGCCGAGCGCGCCTGCGATGTCGAGGGCGAGTCGGCCCGCGAAGGTGGCCACGTCCTCGTCGAGATCGGGGGCGGGAGCCAGGACAACGGCGCACTGGCCGTTGCGCTGCACCGTCTGAACCACGGGCCACGCGGCACCCTGCCCGAACGGCGATCGTGCGACCATCGCCGACAACTCGCGGCGCATGGCGACTTTTTCCTCCACCATGAGCGGTACACCCAGGTCGAGTTGGGCGGTGACGATCGCCTCGGCTTCCTCGGCGTCGGCAGGCATCCAGACTCCGCGCCCGTCGTATCCACCACGGACCGCCTTGAGAACCACCGGCCACCCGTGTTCGTCCCCGAACGCGATGGCATCCTGCGCCCATGCGACCTCCGCGTAGGCGGGGCCGGGCGCACCCAGTTCAGCCAACTTGCGGCGCATCCGCAGTTTGTCCTGAGCGAAGATCAACGCACTCGGCGGTGGCTGCACGTTGACGCCTTCTGCGACGAGCGTCTCGAGGTGCTCGGTCGGCACCTGCTCGTGGTCGAAGGTGAGTGCGTTGGAACCTGTCGCGGCGGTGCGCAGCGCATCGAGGTCGTCGTGGTGGCCGAAGACGACATCCGGACTGACCTGAGCTGCCGGCTCGTCCGCGCCCGCAGCCAGGACCCGGAGCGTCTGCCCCAGCTCGATGGCGGACTGGTGGGTCATTCGGGCGAGCTGACCGCCGCCGATCATCGTCACCGTGGGCATTCCGGTCGACGACGGGCGCGCAGCAGTGGGGCGCGGTTCGGTACCTGTCACGGCTCACCATGGTGTCACGTCGCACGCCTCGGGTCAGCACCGGTCAGTCACACGCGAGACAGCCGGCCCGGCGAAGACCTGTGGAAACCCTGATGATCAGAGCGTCGGTTCGTCGGATCGGCGGTGCGTTTCGTAGACTTCACCGTTGTGCCGACGATCGACAGCGTGCTTCGACGCTTACCCAAGCCCGTGAGGGACCTTGCGATTCGGCACAGCGAGTTGATCAAGTTCGCCATCGTGGGTGGAACGACGATGGTCTTCGACCTCGTCATCTTCTATTCGCTGAGCCTGACGGTGCTCGAGCAGAAGCCGGTGATCGCCAAGATCATCTCGGGCGTCCTCGCCACTCTGCTGAGTTATTTCCTCAATCGCGAATGGGCCTTCAAGCACCGCGGCGGCCGCGAACGGCACCACGAGGCCCTGCTCTTCTTCGGTATCAGCGGCATCGGCGTGCTCATTGCTGCCGGTCCACTGTGGATCGCGAACAACATCTTCGACATCCGCGACACCAACGAATCCCTGACGATGGTCGTCATCATCGACTTCGTCCTCAACTACATCATCGGCAATCTTCTTCAGATGGCGTTCCGTTTCTGGGCGCTACGACGCTTCGCCTTTCCCGAGGACAATGCGCGCACGATTCTAGAAATCGACGCCGAGCGCAACGCGGACCCCACCGACGCTGCGGACGTTCTCGACCAGCCCTGATCTGTCAACGCGGTTCGCGTTGGGGCACGGCGGGTGACGGTGCACGCCAGGCCGGCAGAAATACCGAGAACAGCGCAGGGCGGCGACGCTGCAATTCGAGACGCCCCCCGTCTGCCTCGATCAGCGCCCGCGCGAGTGCGAGTCCCACTCCGGTGGAACCGGCACCGGAGAACCCTCGATCGAAGATGTGCGGAGCGAGTTCGTTGCTCACTCCCGGCCCCTCGTCGGACACCTCGACGCAGACCAAGCGTTCACGTCGTCGATCGACGCTCTCCACGGCAGAGACCACTCGGACCGAGACGGTGCAGGCACCTTCACCGTGCACCAGCGAATTGTCGACCAACACCGACACTGCTTCTCGCAGCCGCGATCCTGTGACGGATGCTTTGAGATCCGTGTCTCCCTTGAGCACCAAGCTGCGACCCGCGTCCTCGAAATTGCGCTGCCACTCGATCACGGTGCCGGTCAGTTCCTCGATCACCGAGACCTCGTGGGCGTCCGCCGCGCCGTCACTGCGGGACGAGCGTACGAGTTCGTCGATGGCGAGGGTCAACCGGTCGACTTGATCCATAGCCTCGTTCGCCTCGTCCACCACCGCCGGATCCGGGTGCGTGGAAATCTCGTCCAGGCGGAGACGGACCGCGGTCAAGCGACTGCGAAGCTGGTGCGAGACATCCGCGACCAACGTGTGCTCGCGTTGGAGCCTGCCTGCGATCTCGACGGTGGCCGAATCGAGAACTTCCGAGACCCGGTCGAGCTCGGCGATCCCGTGCCGTCGAGGGTCCGGCCTGAAGTCGCCCTCGGCCAGCCGGGCGGCCCTGCGTGCAACGTCCTGCAGTGGATCCGCCAGGCGTTTGGCCGTCAGCACAGCGACGACGGTGCCTGCCATCGCAGACGCGAGGACCACGAGTGTCACTGCTCCGAGAGCCTGACGTTGCAGAGATCGCATGTCGTCGGACGGCACTTCGAGTCGCAGCGAACCCGAGGTACCCATCGACAACGACTCCACGAGCGGCCGATCCACGAACGCCTGGCCGATGTCCGCCCGCGACGCGGCATCCTCGGGAGTCGGGTAGATGACCACCAGCCGTCCACCCTGCGGAATCGCCAGTCGCAGCGAGCCGATGTCGAGTTGGCCCTCGATCAGACCCGCCGACCCCTCCTGCGAGATGATCTCGGCTGCCATCCGGTCGAGGCGTGCCTGCAGGTCGTTGCGAGTGAAGTCCTCGACCCACAACCACGCCGTGTACATCAGAGGCAGACCGAGCAGTAGCGCCGTCATGACGACGACAGCGAGAATCGAGACCAGTATCCGACGCCGCATCGCGGACTAGTCGCTGTTGATGCGGAATCCGACGCCGCGGACCGTCGCGATGCGGCGCTCGGCCACCGGTCCCTCGTCGCCGATCTTTCGGCGCAACCAGGACATGTGCATGTCGAGGGTCTTCGATCCGCGCAGCTCCGCATCGCCCCACACCTCGCGCAGGATCACCTCACGCGAAACGACCTGGCCTGCGTGATCGAGCAGAACCTTGAGCAGCTCGTACTCCTTGTTGGCCAGAGAGATCTCGGTGCCGCCGACGAGTACGCGTCGAGCAGCGGGTTCGAGGCGAATGGCACCGACCTCGATCGGCGAGTCCTCCCCGGCACCGCGGCGACGAAGCAGGGCACGGACGCGGGCCATGAGCTCGGCGAGCCGGAAGGGCTTGCCGACGTAGTCGTCCGCTCCTGCATCGAGGCCGACCACGAAGTCGACCTCGTCCGTCCGCGCGGTGAGCATGAGGACAGCCACCTCGGATCGGTTGGCCCGCACCTGTCGACATACCTCCAGTCCGTCCATACCGGGCAGGCCGAGGTCGAGGATGAGGAGATCGAATTTTCCGTCGAGGGCGCGCTGAAGGGTGGCGGGCCCGGTCTGTTCGACGGTCACGGTGTACCCCTCGCGCCCGAGGGCACGGGACAAGGGCGCAGCGATGGCTTCGTCGTCTTCGGCAAGCAGCACGTCGGTCACATCGGTCACCATACGGTTCGAAGGTGAGAACAGCCTGTGTTACCTGCGTTTTCCAGCGCGCCATCCGGGCTTGGACTCGGCGGGTGAATCGTCCGACATCGGCTCGAACGCAGCCTCGCGGCCGTGGGTGGAATCGCGGCGGTACTCCATGGAATCGAAGACCTGCTGGTACAGCAGGGAATGGACGCGCTGCACGTGCGGAATATCGTCGAATTCGAGTGGATCGTCCGAGGCCGAAGCGATGATGAGCGTGCCCGTGCCCAGCATCCGATCGAGCAGACCGTGTCGAAACTGGACGTTGCTGATCCGACTCATCGGGATGTCGATACCGGAATGGGTGAGTACGCCCTGCCGAATCAACACTCGCCGGTCGGTGACGATGAAGTGCGTGCACTTCCAACTGATCAACGGAACCAGACACCGCCATCCCACGATCACCGCCCACACCACCGCTGCGGCAATCATGGCGACGTTCGCCGAGGTGGATTCGAGACGCGCACTCGCCACACCCAGTGCCACGCCTGCGACTCCCGTGACGAGCACGAACGTGATCGACGGAAGTATCAGCATCTTCCAGTGCGGGTGATGATGAAGCAGGAGCTCTTCCTCGTCGGCCAACGCATCCTGTGGGTAACCCACGTGCACTCCTGACTATTCGCTACGGCGTCCGTCGAAAAGTGTCTTCTCCACGGGTTCCGCTCCTGCAAGAGATGTTCTCATGGGATCGGCCGAAGATGAGTGACGTCACCGGCTGCCACGGCGAGCACGGATGCTCCACCGGAACCGGGTTGTTCCACCTCGATGACGATCCTGCCGTGCTCGTCGACATCGATGGCGGTTCCGAACTTCTCCTCGCCGTCGGGCAAATCGACCCGAACGCGTTGCCCGATGGTGCCGCACCGCTCCCGATACCGATGCGCAAGCGCACCGGTGTCCCAGTTCGAGTCGCGCCACGAGTCCACCTCGGCGGCCACCCCACGCAGAATCGCCCGTACCCATGTGTCGCGATCGAGAACCGCAGCCTTCTCGAGGGCGAGCGACGTCGCCGTGGCGACAGGCAGCTCGTCTGCTGTCATCGACACGTTCACCCCGAGTCCGATGACGACCGTCGGGGACGGTCCGTGCGCTGCCACCTCGGCCAGGATTCCCGAGACCTTCTTGCCCCCGATGAGGACATCGTTGGGCCATTTCAATCGCGCATCGACCTCGCCGACGGTGCGCAAGGCGTCGACGAGGGCGATCCCGGTGAGCAGCGGCAGCCAACCGAGCACCGCGGGGTCGATCCCGGGGAATTTCAACAGCATCGACAGCAAGACCTGCGACCGAGGTGCCCCGGAGAACGATCTCGAATGCCGACCTCGGCCACTGTCCTGGTGCTCCGCGACCAAGGCAGTCCGGTCGGCATAATTCGCCACCCCGGCAACGAGGTCGGCGTTGGTCGAACCGGTTTCGGTCACCACGTCCACCCGCGACCACGATGCCTGCGGTCCGTCCACCAATGCCCGACGAAGCGCGCGGACGTCCAATGGTGGGCGATCGAGATTGGTCCACATGCGCACCAGCATATGGGCTCGGCATCGATGGGACGCCCTCGGTGAACCACCCTCGGTCGGGTCGCAGATCACACTCGCAGTTAAAGTGTTGCCCCATGACCAGCGTCCAGGATTCCACTGCACACGGGTCGGCCGAAACTCCCGATATCCATACCACTGCGGGTAAGTTGGCCGATCTTCGTAAACGTCTCGCGGTTGCGGAGATTCCCTCGGGTGAGGCGGCGGTGGACAAGGTCCACGCGAAGGGCAAGTTGACCGCGCGGGAGCGGATCACCGCGTTGCTCGACGAGGGCTCGTTCGTCGAACTCGACGCGTTGGCGCGGCACCGGTCGCAGAATTTCGGGTTGGGTGAGAACCGCCCGTTCGGTGACGGTGTCGTCACCGGTTACGGCACGGTCGATGGCCGGGAT
>NZ_NOYI01000009.1 GCF_002258785.1 Rhodococcus sp. 06-235-1A | reverse complement strand
TCCTCGACCAATACCTCGCCTCCAGTAACCGCCCCATCGAAGGCGGCGAACGCCCGCACCTGAACCTGCACATCGGCCTGCGCGATCTCACCGACCTCCGCGACAGTGCTGACAGTGCCGATGCCGACGACATCACCGACGACGAACCCTCGCGCGCAGCAACAGAATCCGACACCGACGGAGTAGATCCGGTCGACATCAATACCGGCGTACCGATTCACCCCGACACGGAAGAGTCGGACGCGGCGGATGAGCCCGGGGCCGGCAGAGCTGCGGGAGCGGCAGCCGATCGTGGCGCGTATCGCGACTTGTTCGGCGACGGCACTTCGGTCGGGTGGCTACCCTGGATGGGACCGCTCTCCCGCAACACTTCCCGCCAGTTGGCCTGCGATTGTGTCCTCACTGCCATCGTGATGGACGAGAACGGTAACCCGATCAACCTCGCCCGCACCGCACGCACCGTCACCGCCACACAACGCAAAGCCCTCACCGCCCGCGATCACGGCTGCGCCTTCCCCGGCTGCGGCAAACCCGCCGCCTGGACCGAAGGCCACCATCTGGCACTGGGCCGACGGCGGACCCACCGACATGAACAACCTCGTCCTGCTCTGCGGATTCCACCACCGACTCATTCACCACTCCGACTGGGAAGTGTTCATCGGCACCGATCAGCACCCGTGGTTCGTACCACCCGCAACAGTGGACCCGTACCGACAACCCCGACAATCGCATGCCCGAGCAGGCCCCCACATCGCATAACCAGCGCACCACACAAGCCCACAGACGACTCCAGCCCCGCACCGAGAACACGGTGCGGGGCCGGAAGAGGTTGTCGTGCAGCTATTTCAGCACGGATCCGTCAGCTCAATGCCGCCAGATTCGCAACCGACTTCTTGACATCGGTGTCGAGTGCCCGCGCAACCACCGACCCCACCGGACCGAACAGGACACCACCGCCGAACTTCGCGTCGAGCGTCAACTCCGAACCACCCTCGGCCTCACGCACATGCACCGTCAGCGAGATGCGCACTCCACCCTTACCGCGGCCGGACATCTCGATCAGCTTGGGCTCGTCGTACTCCGTGAAGGTCCAGTTGATCGTGTTCTTGAAGCCCTTCACCTTCACCAACGACTCCACCTCGGTGCCCTTGCCGACCTTCTTCGGCGGTGGGCTGCACCATCCACCGTGGATCGTCATCCACTCGTCGAACCGATCGAGTGCGGAAGCTTTGTCCCACGCACCCTGCGGATTCTCGGGCATCTGTACTGAGACACTGATCGTCGCCATGAGAAAAGAGCCTGTCACAACTCCCCCGCAAGTTCTGACGGCGGACGTTAACCTGAGACGATGGCCACGCTCGAGATCGAAGGTCGGAAGGTCTCCGTCACCAACCTCGACAAAGTGCTGTTCCCCGAAACAGGGACCACCAAGGGCAACATCATCGAGTACTACGTTGCCATCGCGCCTGCGATGCTTCCTCACCTCGTGGACCGCGCGGTGACCCGCAAGCGCTGGCCGAACGGCGTAGACCAGTCCTCGTTCTTCGAGAAGAACCTCGCAGCGTCGGCCCCCGACTGGCTCGACCGTCGTTCGATGCAGCATTCCGACCGCATCGTCACCTACCCACTGTTCTCCACCACAGCCGATCTGGCGTGGCTCGGCCAACAGGCGGCTATCGAAGCGCATGTCCCACAGTGGCGGTTCGACGGCAACGAGCCCGGCCCCGCCACCCGCATGGTCTTCGACCTCGATCCCGGTGACGACGTGGATCTCGCCCGATGCGCCGAAGTGGCCTGCGAGATAAGGGAGCTGATCGGCGACATCGGCATGACCGCATATCCGGTCACCAGCGGCAGCAAGGGAATTCACCTCTATGTCCCGCTGGAGAAGCCGCTGTCGACGTCGGGCGCGTCCACCGTCGCCAAACGTGTTGCCACCCTGCTCGAAGAGCGTTCGCCGGATCGGGTGACGGCAACGATGGCGAAGGCGAAGCGAACCGGCCGGGTGTTCGTGGACTGGAGCCAGAACAACGGCAAGAAGACCACTGTCGCCCCGTACTCGCTCCGCGGGCGAACACTCCCCACCGTCGCTGCACCGCGCACCTGGGACGAGCTGGAATCGTCCGGGCTGCAACAGCTTCGGTTCGAGGAGGTCCTCGAACGAGCACAGGACTTCGGCGATCTGTTGGCCGAGCTGGACCCCGCAATGGACTCGATACCCGAAAATGGCTCGACCACAGACAAACTCGACAAGTACCGCAGCATGCGGAGCGCCGACCGAACTCCCGAGCCCGTGCCGACAGCTGCCGAGCCGCACGGCAACGACGACACGTTCGTGATTCAGGAGCATCACGCTCGACGCCTGCACTACGACTTCCGTCTCGAACACGACGGCGTCCTGGTCTCGTGGGCCGTCCCCAAGAACATTCCGGACGATCCGAAACAGAACCGGCTGGCCGTACACACCGAGGACCATCCACTCGAGTACGCGACGTTCTCCGGGCGGATACCGAAGGGCGAGTACGGCGGCGGCGACGTCTCGATCTGGGACAGCGGAACCTACGAGCTCGAGAAGTGGCGCGACGACGAGGTCATCGTCGTCCTGCACGGATCGAAGGCGCGCGGCCGGTTCGCCTTGATTCGCACCAAAGGCAATCAGTGGCTCATGCATCTGATGAAGGACGCACCCGACAAACCCGAGCCCAAGAGCATCTCACCGATGCTCGCCACCGCGGGCGACGTTCTCGGCCTTTCGGACGAGGAATGGTCTTTCGAGGGCAAGTGGGACGGGTTCCGCATCGTCGCCGAATTCATGCACGGTTCGATGACTCTGCGCACGCGCAGCGGAAACGACTACACCGAGAAGTTCGGCGCACTGCAGGCTCTCGCGAACGACCTGGCCCAGCACGACGCCATCGTCGACGGGGAAGTCGTCGTGTTCGACGCCGGCGGCATCAGCAGCTTCGAGATGCTGCAGAACGCCACCCGCGACGACATCCGGTTCATCGCCTTCGATCTGCTGTACCTCGACGGCACCTCACTGCTACGCAAGAAGTACTCCGATCGACGGCGGCTGCTCGAGCTCCTCACCACCGGACTCGACTCGGTGCTGGTACCGCCACGGTTGACGGGCTCCGCCGAGGACGCTGTCGCCGAGAGCAGGGAACGCGGATGGGAAGGCATCGTCGCCAAACGCACCGACTCCGTCTATCAACCCGGCAAGCGCGCCCACACCTGGATCAAGCACAAGAACTGGCGAACACAGGAGATCGTCGTCGGTGGATGGCGTCGGGGACAGGGTCGCCGTTCCGGCGGATTCGGCTCCCTGCTCATGGGCATTCCCGACGGAAACCTGCTGCGCTACGTCGGGCGGGTCGGAACCGGGTTCGACGACCGAGCGCTCGATACGCTCGCTGCCCTCCTGGCCCCACTCGAGGCGTCGGACAGTCCCTTCTCGTCGGAACTGCCCGCGGCCGATCGGAAGGGGGCAGTGTGGGTCGAGCCTGTCCTCGTGGGCGAGGTGCGGTTCTACGAAGCGACCGAATCGGGTCATCTCCGGCATCCGAGTTGGCGCGGCCTGCGCCCGGACAAAGCACCGAAGGACGTCGCTCTCGAGTAGCGCTACGTGTGCGGGGCAGAGTATTTCGCTTCTTCCCAAGAAACCGGCACTTGGACCGTTCTTCTGTTGCCTTAGAATCGACGAGTGCGTACCGTTCGTCCCAACGTTGCCCGGGGGGAGCGTAACGAGTCACGCTTTGACAGCTATATCGATTTGCGGGCCGGCTTCATTGGGGCTTGCCGGATCATCGGAGCGCACGCGCTTTCGATTCAGGCACGGAGGGGATTACTTACATGCGGGTTCTCAAATTGGCAGGCGCTGCCACATTCACGGCAGCGGCCGTGTTGTGCTCATCGCTCGTCGGCGCAGGTCAGGCGGCGGCGGAGCCACTGATGCCGACCCCCATCGCGGACGGGTTCGGTGCACCGCCTGCGGATCTGGACGCCCTGCAACCGGGCGACGTGATCTCCAGCCGGCCCATGCCCCCGCCGCCCGGATTCTTCGATGTCGACGTGTGGCAGCTCAAGTTCCGCTCGACAGATTCGGCGGGTGATCCCATTGCGGCGCTCAATACCATCATGGTGCCACGCAACAAGGCTCCCAATGGCCCATTGCTTTCCTATCAACACATCATCAATGCACTCGGTCTCGAATGTGCACCTTCACAAGCCCTCTGGACCAACGACCCCAATTTGGCAATTCGTGAGGCACCGGCACTGAACGCTGTGCTGCAGCGCGGTTGGACTGTCGCCATCGCCGATCATCTCGGACCGAGAAGCGCCTACGGTGCCGCGAAGCTCGGCGGGCAGATCGTGCTCGACAGCATTCGCGCCACTCAGCGCTTCGCGCCCATCCAGGTTCAGCAGAGCCCGGTCGCCTTGGCCGGCTACTCCGGGGGCGGCATGGCCACGGCATGGGCGGCGGCATTGCAGAACGACTACGCACCCGAGCTGAACATCGTCGGCAGCGCGAACGGTGGCGCTCCGATGAACCTCGAGCGCATGGCCCGCGATCTCGGCTTCGCCCCGCACCCCATGTTCGGTCTGGCGTTCGCGGCCGCTCTCGGTATCGAACGCGAATACCCCACCCGTATCCCGATCAGCTCTCAGCTCAACCCGGTGGGTAAGCAGATCGCGGCCAAGATGCAGAACGGGTGCACCAACGACATCATCGCCGCGGGCGCAGGCAAGAGTGCCATGGAGGTCGCCGGCACGCTCGACCTGATCAACAGTCCGGAGATGATCGCCGCCGTCAACGAGAACAGCGTCGAGTTGTATCCCGGCGTGCCGAAGGCACCGTATTTCGAGTGGCACAGCCCCACCGATGCGTTGATCCCGGTCAGCGCCATCGACAACACGATCGCCCGATACTGCCGTGCCGGAGTGCTGGTGACCGAGGTGAAGGTGCCCAGCAACGATCACCTGACCGCTGCAGTACTCGGCCTGCCACAGGCCCTCGAATGGATCGACCAGCGATTCGCGGGTGTGCCGGCCACGTCCAACTGCTGATCCCTGTACCGACCCATGGCATGTGATTGAAGCTTTGATGGGTCGGTTAGGCTAACCTCGCTCAGTTCCTGCGCGAGGAGATCACATGAAGAAGTCTGTCCAGCTCGTCGCCGCCGGTGCCTCCGTTCTGGCACTGGCGGTCGGCTGTTCGTCCGACAACACCACGGCCACGTCCGGTGGCTCCGAGAGCGATGCCGGCTTCCCCGTCACCATCGAACATCGATTCGGTGAGACGGTCATCGACGCCGAGCCGAGCCGTGTGGTGACGATCGGGTTCAACGAGCAGGACTTCGCACTCGCGCTCGGGGTCAAGCCCGTGGCGACGCGCGGCAACCTGAGCTACGACTACCGGCAGCGTCCTTGGGCCCAGGAGGCGCTGGGAGGCACCGAGATTCCCGAGGTCGGCAGTACCGACCTGAACCTCGAACAGATCGCGGCGCAGGCCCCCGATCTGATCCTCGGCCCGTACTCCTTCATCGACCAGGGCCAGTACGACACGCTTTCGGGAATGGCCCCGACGATCGCCGACATCGGCGGATACGACAACGTGCCCGCGGCGACATGGCAACAGGAGTTCGCAGTCGTCGGCGAAGCACTGGGCAAGAAGCAGGAAGCTCAGGACCGGACGGCCACGCTCGAACAGAAGTTCGCCACCACCGAGGCCGAGAATCCTCAGTTCACCGGCAAGTCACTGTCACTCGCATTCGTCATGGACGACGGTAGCTACCTGCTGCTCGGCAAGGACGACATCCGCGCCCTGTTCTTCACCGACCTCGGCTTCGAGATTCCGGACGCATCCGAGACCATCAGCCCCGAGAACCTCGACCGACTCGACACCGATGTCCTCGTCATCGCCGGCCAGAGCCGTGAGCAGCTCGAAGCGAACCCGATCATCGCCGCCCTCGACGTCGTCGAGCAGGATCGAACCGTCTACATCGGCTCGTTCAGCACCGATCTGCCGTCGGCCCTGGGATATTCGAGCCCACTCTCCCTGGACTACGCAATCGACGGATTCACCCCGATGCTCGCCGCGGCGACCGACGACGACCCGTCCACGGTGGTCCCCTCTCCCTGACGGCTTCTGTCCGACTGAGAGAACTGCGTCCGATGCAGCTCCTCGTAGCGGCCTCCCGCCGCGAGGAGCTCGTCGTGCGTGCCCCGCTCGGCGACTCGCCCGTCCTCGATCACCAGGATCACATCGGCAGCCCTGATGGTCGAGAGCCGGTGCGCGATCACCACCGACGTCTTGCCCTCCAACGCCTCGGCCAGCGCTGCCTGCACCGCGGCCTCGGACGTCGAATCCAGTGAGGCCGTGGCCTCGTCGAGGATGACCACCCGTGGCTGCGCGATCAGCAATCGCGCGATCGTCAGGCGCTGACGCTCACCACCGGAGAGCCGATACCCACGCTCGCCGACGACGGTGTCCAGGCCATCGGGTAGGGATCGCACGAGATCAGCGAGCCTGGCCCGCGACAACGCATCCCACAGCTCGTCGTCGGTGGCCTCGGGCCGGGGCAGCAGCAGATTGGACCGAATGCTCTCGTGGAACAGGTGCCCGTCCTGGGTCACCATTCCCACTGTCCCGCGGACGGATTCGGCCGTCAGATCCCGCACGTCGACGCCGCCGAGACGCACCGCACCACCGTCGACGTCGTACAGTCTCGCGATCAACTGCGCGATGGTGGACTTGCCCGCACCGGATGACCCGACGAGCGCGACCATCTGGCCGGGTTCGGCGCGGAACGACACACCGTGCAGAACCTGCTCTCCTCCACGTGAATCCAGGGTGGCGACCTCCTCGAGCGAGGCGAGCGAGACCTTGTCCGCCGAGGGATATGCGAACCGAACATCGTCCAACTCGACGGCCACCGACCCCGGCGGCAGTGCCTTCGCGTCGGGCTTGTCGGCGATCAACGGAACGAGATCGAGAACCTCGAAGACCCGCTCGAAACTGACGAGCGCGCTCATGATCTCCACCCTGGCGCTCGCCAGCGCAGTCAACGGGGAGTACAGCCGCGCCAGCAGCAGCGACAGTGCCACAACCGAACCCGGGTCGAGCGTCCCCCGCAGGGCATAGAAGCCGCCCAGTCCGTACACCACGGCCAGAGCCAGAGCCGAGACAAGAGTCAGCGCCGTCACGAACACCGTCTGCACCATGGCACTACGCACCCCGATGTCGCGGACACGCCTGGCTCGCACCGCGAATTCGACCGATTCCTGCTCGGGATGACCGAACAGCTTCACCAACGTTGCGCCCGGAGCCGAGAACCGCTCGGTCATCTGGGTGCTCATCGCCGAATTGTGCGCTGCCGCTTCGCGTTGCAACCGCGCCAGGCGTCGACCCATCCGTCGAGCAGGCAGCACGAACACCGGCAGCAGAATCAGTGCCAGAAGCGTGATCTGCCACGATATTCCGATCATCACCACCAGCGTCAGCACCAACGTCACCAGGTTGCTGACGACACCGGACAGCGTGGTGCTGAATGCGCGCTGCGCTCCGATGACATCGTTGTTGAGCCGACTCACCAGCGCACCGGTACGGGTCCGCGTGAAGAACGCGATCGGCATCCGTTGCACGTGATCGAACACCGCGGTCCGCAGATCCAGGATCAAGCTTTCGCCGATGTTCGCCGAAAGCCACCGGTTGACCAACCCGACCACCGCGTCCACCAGAGCGATTGCCGCGATCGCCAGTGCCAGCTGGACCACCACGCGCAGCTCGCGTCCGTCGACTATCGCGTTGACCACTCGCCCGGCCAACACCGGAGTGGCCACGGCGAGTACGGCCAGAGCCACGCTGAGCACCAGGAATCCACCGAGTGCCCGGCGATGCGGTGCCGCGAACGTCAGGATCCGGCGTGCCGTCACCTTCGAGAACGACGACTGAGTGTCCGGCCTGTTCATCGTGCGATACATCTGGTTCCAGGCGGTCATCTCCATGCTCATGTCATCACGGTAGAACCTCGACATAGGTCGAGGTCAAGCGCGGCTCCTTCGACCGGCATCGGGTACTCCGTTCTCATGCCGCCGCTGTTTCCTGCGCCGGCTCCAGAGCCAGTGCCAGGATGTCCGCGACGTCTGTCATCGGACGGACGTCCAACGCCTCCAGCACTTCTGCCGGGACATCGTCCAGGTCCGGTTCGTTGCGTGCCGGAATGAACACAGTCGTCAGCCCAGCGCGTTGCGCGGCAAGCAGCTTCTGCTTCACCCCACCGATCGGCAACACCCGACCGTTCAGCGTCACCTCACCGGTCATGCCGACATCCGAACGCACCGGCCGGCCGGTGGCCATCGACACCAGCGCCGTCACCATGGTCACGCCGGCCGACGGGCCGTCCTTGGGCACCGCGCCTGCAGGAACGTGAACGTGGATGCTGCGATCGAGGGACTCCGGAGTGACGCCGAATCGTGCTGCGTGCGAGCGCACATAGGACAGCGCGATCTGTGCGGACTCCTTCATCACGTCACCGAGCTGGCCGGTGAGAGTGAGACCGGCATCGCCGTCCGTCGAGGCGGCCTCGATGAACAGAACATCGCCGCCGAGGCCGGTGACCGCCAAACCGGTGGCCACACCAGGCACTTCGGTGCGCTCGTGAGCCTCGGGAGTGAAGCGCGGACGGCCGAGGTAGGTCACGAGGTCCGACTCGTCGATAGACAGCACATCGGTGGTACCGGCCAGCTTGGTCGCCACCTTGCGTAGTGCCTTGGCCAGCAAGCGTTCGAGCTGCCGCACTCCGGGCTCGCGGGTGTAGTCTGCCGCGATCTTGCGCAGCGCAGCGTCGGTCACCGTCACTTCCTCGGATGTCACTGCAGCCCTGTCCATCTGACGGGGAAGCAAGTAATTGCGAGCGATGACGACCTTGTCGTCCTCGGTGTATCCGTCGATGGTCACCAGCTCCATGCGGTCGAGCAACGGGCCGGGAATCTGGTCGATCACATTGGCCGTGGCGAGGAACACCACGTCGGACAGGTCGAGATCGAGATCGAGGTAGTGGTCACGGAACGTGTGGTTCTGTGCCGGGTCCAGCACCTCGAGCAGTGCGGCGCTGGGGTCGCCGCGATAGTCCGAGCCGACCTTGTCGATTTCGTCCAGCAGCACAACGGGATTCATCGATCCTGCCTCACCGATGGCTCGCACGATCCGACCCGGCAGCGCGCCGACGTACGTGCGACGGTGCCCGCGGATCTCCGCCTCGTCGCGGACGCCTCCGAGGGCGACGCGCACGAAGGTGCGACCGAGCGCGCGTGCCACCGACTCGCCGAGAGATGTCTTGCCCACTCCGGGCGGACCGGCGAGCACCATGACGGCACCGGATCCGCGTCCGCCGACCGAGTGCATGCCCCGCTCGGAGCGTCGCGCACGAACGGCCAGGTACTCGACGATTCGATCCTTCACGTCATCGAGTCCATGGTGATCGGCATCGAGAACCGCACGAGCAGAATCGATGTCGGTGTTGTCGGTGGTGGTGTTGTTCCACGGCAGATCGAGCACGGTGTCGAGCCATGTGCGGATCCAGCCCGATTCCGGACTCTGATCGCTTGCCCGCTCCAGCTTGCCCACCTCACGGAGCGCTTGTTCTCGCACTTTCTCCGGCAGGTCCGCCGCCTCGACGCGGCCGCGGTAGTCGTCGGCACCGTCGGGCTCGTCCTCACCGAGTTCCTTGCGGATGGCCGCCAGCTGCTGACGGAGCAGGAACTCCTTCTGAGTCTTCTCCATGCCCTCGCGGACATCTCCGGAGATCTTGTCGTTGACCTCGACCTCGGCGAGATGGGCCTTGGTCCACTCGATGAGCGACGTCAGACGTGTTGCCACGTCGGGTGTTTCGAGAAGGTCGCGCTTCTGCACATCGGTCAGGTACGACGCATACCCCGCGGTATCGGCGATCGCGCCCGGGTCGGTGAGCTTGTTGACCGAGTCGATCACCTGCCACGCGTCGCGGCGTTGCAGCATCGCCACCACGAGCTGTTTGTACTCGGCAGCAAGAGCTTTGAGGCCATCGTCGACGGTCTCGTCGGACACCGGCTCGGCTTCCACCCACAGAGCGGCACCGGGACCGCTGACACCGTGGCCGATGTGCGCGCGGCGCGTGGCCTTGATGACCGCGGCCGGTCGCCCGTCCGCCAGGCGTCCCATCTGCACGATCGTGGCAAGCACGCCGTAGGCGGCGTAGCGGTCTTCGAGACGCGGCGCGACGAGCAACGTGCCTCCGTCGCTCGCCTGAGCGGCGTCGACGGCGGCACGGGATGCCTCGTCGAGTTCGACGGGCACCACCATTCCGGGTAGGACGATCGGGTCGGTCAGAAACAGCACGGGGACACGAACGATTTCGGTCACTTCTCCTCCAAAAGATTGAGCTATCTGGGCTCAACTTCGAAAGCAGTAGTGATGTTCCCGCGAATTTCGCTGTTCTCCGTGGGCAGAACTCGCTACGCCGATTCGGCGTGGGCCTCGCGGGCGCGCTCGACCTCGTCCATGTGCTCCTCGGCCCACGCCTTGATCCGAACCATCAGGTGCCGCAGTGACGTACCGAGTTCGGTCAGCGCGTAGTCGACCCGCACCGGAACATCGGCCGTCACCGTTCTCGTCACGAGTCCGTCTCGTTCGAGGCTTCGCAGCGATTGCGTGAGCATCTTCTGGCTCGCGCTGGGAATCCGTCGAGAGAGCTCGGAGTACCGCAACGAACCGTCGGTCAGGGCGACGATGATCAACGCCACCCACTTGTCACTGATCCGTCCCAACAGTTTCTGACTCGGGCAGGCGGCTACGAACGCGTCGTACTCGACCTTCGCCTCCGCACGTCGTGCCGCTGCGGTTGCCGTTGCCATATCGAACCTCCACGAGGGTTACGCACTTTCGGGTGCCTACTTCCCAATGGAGAGTGCCACCGACAGGATCGATCTGCAACCGCTCGGCCAGCAACAGCATCGATCATCGAAAGGACGCGAACACCATGCGCGCAGTAGTGACGGACGGCAAGGACGAACTGCAGTTCTCCGATCAGCACGTGCCCGAGCCGAAGCCCGGTGAGGTACGAATATCGGTGGCCGCGGCGGGTGTGAACCCGGTAGACGTGGCAACCCGAAACGGACTGCTGCACGCGGGTGTGGTCCCCGCAGGCACCGCGGTCGGCCTCGGGTGGGACGTATCCGGAATCATCGACGCCGTAGGTACAGACGTCTCCTCGCCGACAGTGGGAACGCGAGTCGTGGGTCTGCGCGCCGACCCGACGACGTCACTTGGCACATATGCCGAATTCGTCGTGCTTCCGGTCGATGCCGTCGCACCGGTTCCGGACGGCATCGCAACCATCGACGCAGCATCGATCCCGTTGAACATCCTCACCGCCGACCAGGCCCTCGACCTCGCCGGCCCGGTCGGGACCCTTCTCGTGACGGGAGCTGCGGGCGGCGTCGGAGGATTCGCCGTTGCGCTGGCAGCAGATCGAGGATGGACGGTGACAGCCCTCGCGCGCGAGAGCGACCGTGAGTTCGTGTTGCGTGCCGGCGCGACATCGGTCGTGAGCAGCATCGCCGACGCGCATCCCGTCGACGCGGTCCTCGATACCGCGGCCCTAGGAAGCGCTGCGCTGGCCGCAGTCCACGACAACGGTAACTACGTCGGTGTGCTGCCGCCTGCGGTACCCGACGGCGAACGAGGTATCGCGACGACAGCAGTCTCCGTCCGACATGACGGTACGAGGTTGACCCAGCTACTCGAACTGGTGGTCAGCGGCGCGATCGAGGTGCGCGTCGCGGGCACCCTTGCGCTGGAACACGCCCGCACAGCGCAGGACGAGGCGTCGGCCCAGGGGGTGCGCGGGCGGTGGCTGCTCACCCCCTGATCGAGTCCTAGCTCAGAGCGCTGACCAGCTTCTCCGCCAGCGGACGCGTCGAGGCCGGGTTCTGTCCGGTGTACAGATTCCGGTCGACGACGACGTTCGGTGCCCACGCGTCGGTCGAGTCGAACTTCGCGCCGTTCTCGCGCAGTCGGGTCTCGAGCAACCACGGGGCCTTGTCGGCGAGACCGGCCTGGGTCTCCTCCTCGTCGGTGAATCCGGTGAGCTCGTAGCCGTCGAACGCCCAGGTTCCATCCGCGCGAACGGCAGGGAGCAGGGCGGCAGGCGCGTGGCACACCGCGGAGACGACCTTGTTCGCGTCGAGGAACTCGACCACCAGAGCGCCGAAGCTCTCGGACACGGCGAGGTCTTCCATCGGGCCGTGACCACCGGGGACGAACACGACGTCGAAGTCGGACGCCTTCTGGTCCTCGAGCACTGCGGGCGAGGACAGGATCGACTCGATCGAGGCGAGGTAGCTCTTCTGATCCGCAACCTTCTGCTCGTCACCGCCGTTGGCGTCGACCGCCAGGCTGCCCTGGTCGACGACCGGTGCCTTGCCACCGGGCGTCGCCACCGTGATGTCCCACCCGGCGTCGACGAATGTGCGGTGAGATTCGACGAGCTCTTCGGCCCAGTACCCGGTGGGGTGCTTGCTTCCGTCGTTCAATGTCCAGTGGTCGGCAGCGGTTACCGCGAACAGCAATGTAGTCATGGTGGATACATGCCACGGAGACCCATGATCGAAACCGAACCGACGTCAGGTCGCTACCGGACCGAATCCGCGATAGGGAGAGAGCGGAATCAGCGTGAACTCGGACAACCCGGACGACGCCATCGGCAGTGCGTCGATCGTCGACTGGGCGACGGACGCGTTCTCTGCCTCGACGACGAAAGCGGCACCCGCCACGTCCCCGCGGAGCCAGATTTGGCGCACGACGCCGTCCGCGTAGAGCGCCCGAACCGCCTCGGTCTCCTCGGGCAGCACAGCCGCGAAATCCTCGTCCGAGAACTGCTCGACGCGGCGGCGACTCATCACCAGGAACTGCATCGTTTCCCCCCGTGTTCGACTCTCTCGATGATATGCGAATCGCTACTCGCCCATCGAACCGATCACCACGACGGCGTCCGATGTCTCCGATTCGCAGATACGGCCGACCAATCCGGCGTCGACGACGGCCCGCAGCGTCGAATTCATCAGCAGGGCACTGGTTTCGATGAGTAGACATCCTCCCGGGGCCAGCCACTCTTCGGCTCCTGCGGCAACCCGCCGATGGAGGCGAACGCCGTCCGCACCGCCGTCGAGCGCGATGTGCGGCTCGTGGTCGCGCGCCTCTCTCGGCATCAGCCCGATATCCCCTGTCGGGACGTAGGGTGCGTTGACGACTATCGCGTCGAACCTGCCGTGCAGCTCCGGCGGCAGCGCGTCGTACAGATCGCCGCAATGTACGCGACCGACCGGCACCGTGCCCCCGACGTCGGCGAGGTTTCTCGAGGCACACTCCCCTGCCACTGAGTCGATATCGGCGGCGTGCAATTCGGTGACACCCGGGACCGACAGGCCTATCGCTCCGGAACCGCAACACAGGTCCAGTAGCGTCGAAGGATGCAGTGCCGCAGTACATTCGACCAGGAACTCGGTGCGGCGTCGCGGTACGAACACTCCCGGTGCGACAGCGATGCGTCGACCACAGAACCACACCCACCCGACGACGTGTTCGAGCGGTTCACCAGCGATACGACGCCCCAGCATCTCCGTCAGCTCGTCCGAGTTCGGGGCCGACTCGACGAGGATCTCGGCTTCCTCCTCGGCGAACACGCACCCGGCACCGCGCAGCGAGGACACCACCTCGTCGTACTCGAGTTCCGCCATGGACGGTGCCTCCCGGAATGCTGTGCGTCCAGCTGCCCCCGCTGAAATACTGTAGCCCGGTATGTCGCACGAGAGGGGTCCGATGAACTGGGAAACCACGATCCGTCGGATGTGCCTGGCGCTGCCCGAGACGTACGAGGAGCAGGCGTGGGTCGGTACGCGCTGGAGGGTACGCGGGCGCACCTTCGCCCATGTACTCGAGATCGTCGGCGGCACTCCGCCCGCGTTCGCGAAGGCGGCGGGGACCGACGGCCCGGCCCACGTTCTCATCTTCCGTTCCAGCGGAACAGAGCTCGACGCGCTGTCCTCGCGGGCCGGCTTCTTCGCCCCCGGTTGGGGTCCCGAGATCCTCGGCATGACGCTGGCCGCCTCGGTGGACCGCGTCGAACTCGGCGAGCTGATCACCGAGAGTTACTGCACCAGGGCACCGAAGAAACTGGTCGCGCTTCTCGATCCACCCGAGTGAATCTCGTTTGACCCGGCCTTGCGTCGAAGGACAGAGTGGACGTATGCATGCGCCCGAGAACCTGCTGGCCGACTGCGGCAGTTGTTTCGGACTCTGTTGCGTCGCTCTGCCCTTCGCGAGGTCGTCGGATTTCGCTGTCGACAAGGCGGCAGGTGAGCCGTGCCGCAACCTCCTGGAGGACTCGCGGTGCGGCATTCACTCGACGCTGCGGAAGAAGGGTTTTCCGGGGTGCACGGTGTACGACTGCTTCGGTGCGGGCCAGAAGGTGTCTCGGTCGATGTTCGAGGGACGGGATTGGCGACAGCAGCCATCGAACTCGTCGGAGATGTTCGCGGTGTTCCCGATCATGCGCGACGTGCACGAGTTGCTCTGGTATCTGGCGGATGCGCGTGACAGGACATCGACTGCGCCCCTGCACAACCGGATCGACCGTGAGTACGACGAACTGGACGCGCTCACCTCGGCAACTCCCGAGATCGTGATGTCGGTCGATGTGTCCGCGCTGCGAGCACGGGTCAACGACGTACTGCTGGACGCAAGTGACCTGGTACGCGCCGACGTTGCGGGCAAGAAGAAGAACTATCGCGGGCGGGACATGATCGGCGCGAAGCTCGCCGGTGCCGATCTGCGCGGCGCGAGCCTGCGCGGCACGTATCTCATCGGAGCCGACCTTCGAGGGGCCGACCTGCGGCTGGCCGACGTGATCGGCGCAGACCTCCGGGGTGCCGACCTGCGAGGGGCGGACCTGCGGGGGAGCATCTTCGCGACCCAGTTCCAGATCAACGCGGCACGTGGTGATCGAGCAACACAGCTACCCGAATCCTTGACGCGTCCGAGTCACTGGGCCTGACCTTCAGCCGAGCGATCGACCGGTCTCCTCCAACGCGGCCTGGACGACGGCCAATGACTTCGGGCCGACTCCGTGCAACTTCTTCAGCTCGGCCGCGGGTACATCTGCGAGATCGTCCAGGCACAGGTAGCCCGCCGCACGGAAAGCTCGGGACGCAGGATTTCCGGTGCCTTTCGGAAAGTCCGGATGTTCACCGGTTTCTGTTCTGCTCACGGGCGCATCTTAAAACAGACCGGTAGCCTGACGCCGTGCCCGAAACCAAGCAGAGACGCGTTGTCATCACCGGAGCGAACACCGGTATCGGCTACTTCACCGCCCTGGAGTTCGTCGGGCGCGGCGACCACGTGACGCTCGCGTGCCGTAACCAGGACAAAGCCGAGTCCGCAGCAGCCAAGATTCGTGCGGAAGCACCGAACGGCACCGTCGACACGGCCACCCTGAACCTCGCCGACCTGGCGTCGGTACGTGAGTACGCCGCGTCGGCCCCCGAGTCGATCGACATTCTGATCAACAATGCCGGCGTGATGATGCCCGCGTCGCGGACCGAGACCGCGGACGGGTTCGAGCTGCAGCTCGGCACCAATCACCTCGGCCACTTCGCGCTGACCGGCCTGCTGTTCCCCAAGCTCGCCGACGACGCGAAGATCACCACGATCGCTTCCGTCGCACATCGGCAGCGCCCCAAGCTCGACTTCGACAATCTCCAGCTCGAGCGTGGCTACAGCGCTCAGCGCGGGTACGCGAACTCCAAGCTGGCGAACATCTTGTTCGCGTTGGAATTGCAGCGTCGGATCGACAAGGCCGGATCGAAGATCACCAGCAATGCCGCACACCCCGGTATCTCGTCGACCGAGCTCTATTCGAGCCCGGATGGCTTGGGCAGCAACAAGATCCTGGCGGCACTGGCACCCATCGGACTGAAGTTCGTCTCCCAATCGGCCCGTGCCGGAGCGCTTCCGACGATCTATGCTGTCGACGTCGCAGGCGGCGGCACCTACAGCGGCCCCACATCCCTCTTCGAGTCACGCGGCAAGCCGGGCCCGGCGTCGATGACACGCATGGCACAGGATCCCGCGCTCGCAGCGAAACTGTGGGACGTCAGCGAGAAGCTCACCGGAGTCGGCTACCCGTTGTGACTCTTCGGCCGCGCGCTCACCGTGCTGGGTCGGGCAGCGGGAGTCCGCGCTCGGCCATGACGGTGCGCACGCGGTCGGGGTAGTCGGTGATCAGGCCGTCGACGCCCAGGTCCATCAAGGCACGCATCGTGTCGGGGTCGTCGACGGTCCACGGGATCACCCGGATTCCGCGTTCATGGGCCGAATCGACCATTGCCCGATTGACGAAGAGCTCGAAGTCCGGGTCGCCGACCTTGCCGCTCTGCGGGCTTCCCTGCACCGGCGAGTAGGCCGAGGCTCCGAACGAATCGATGGCGGCGATCGCATCTCCACCGAAATCATCGATGTCGATTCCGCCGAGCCAAGGCGAAGAGCCCTCTTGGCCCACCTGCAAGAAGTCACCGTTGGTCAGCGCCACCACCGGTACCTCCGGTTCGGCGTCTCGGACCAGCTTCAGAGCGCCCCAGTCGAAGCTCTGCACCGTGATCCGGTCCAGCATGCCTGCTTCCCGGATCGTTTCGAGCACTGTGTCGACGAACTGCTCGCGAGGAGCGGTCTCGGTGGGGCTGCCTGCCTCGACCTTCGTTTCCACGTTCAGCTTCACGTCCGGAGCGTCGACCGATTTCACCAGCTCCAGCACCTCGGTGAGCGTCGGTATGCGAGCACCTGGCACGCGCTGCTGCTCCGGGTAGTCCGCGAGAGTCAGCGCCCCGCAGTCCAGCGTGCGAATCTGCGCGAGAGTCAGTGTGTTCACGAACTTCCCGACGTACGGAAACTCCGGATCTCCCGGTGTGAGCGCACCGGAATCGACGCATTTCTTGTCGGAAACCTTGCGGTCGTGGGTGACGACCGCGATGCCGTCCTCGGTGATCTGGGTGTCCAATTCGAGCGTGTTCACTCCCAGTTGCAGTGCGTTGGTGAACGATTCGATCGTACTCTCGGTGACCAAGCCCAGGCCACCGCGATGCGCCTGGAGGTCGAACGAATCGAGCTGCGCAGCAGCACCTTCCGGCAAAGCCGGGTCTGCGGTCGATTCGGTTCCGCACCCCGCCAGAGCCACAGCGGCCATGCATATAAGGGAAAAGTACCGACCGTATCGCATGCTCGGCGAAACTACGCGAGGCCGGTGTCCACAGAGTTCCCTCGCAGTGAACTCCCGGCACCGCGGAGGTAGACGGCGACCGGGAGACTGAGCGCTGCAACGCCGTTCGATGCTCGGCGGGCGAACACCGCATCGGCCACCAGGCCCTCACAGAGCGAGACCAGCCCGTCTCCGTGAGCGGGATCGTCGAACAGCTCTCTGGCCCGTTCGAGCGAGAAGAGCGAGTGAGCCAACACGTCTCGAACATCCTGCGCAACAGTAGGATCGAGCATCAACGCGTAGCGAGCACGCAACTCCGCCATGCGATGCGTGAGCGCATCGTGGAGATACTGCCCGACCACCGTGGCGACATCGGTCTCGTTGTCGGCAATGTCCACGAACGAGTTGTGCGACAACTCGACCAGCCTGGTGGCCACCGCCGCCAGTAGATCGGCCTTGGTGCGGAAGTAATAGGACGTGGATCCGGCCGGATACTCGAGCGCCGAATCGATCGCACGATGAGTCAACGCGCGCAGGCCGTCTCGAGCAACGACGGTGAGGGCGGCGTCGGCAATGGCGGTTCGGCGATCCATGGCAGTGAGCCTACACACGGACTCTACAAATGTAGAGTCCGTCGGCGTACGGTTCGTTTCATGAGACCTGCCGCACCGCGACACACCTTCGATACCGACTTCGCCCTCGACCACGCCCAGGCCGCAGCCGCGGAGGCGTTGTCGACAACCGGCACGAAGGGCGTTTACCTGTGGGGGCCCGTCGGCCGCGGCAAGACCTGGCTGCTCGACACCTATTTCGACAATGTCGGCATCTCGGCGAAGAAGCGCGTGCACTTCCACAGCTTCTTCCGCGACCTGCACGCGGCGTACTTTCGCCACAGGTTCTCGATCGACGCTGCCATCGACGACATCCTCACGACGAACTCCACTCCCGCAGCCCTGCTGTGCTTCGACGAATTCCACGTCCACGACATCGGCGACGCCCGCCTCATCACACGCATGCTCGACGCCCTCTTCGCCCGCGGTGTCGTCCTGGTCGTCACCTCGAACTACGCGCCCGACGGTCTGCTGCCGAATCCGCTGTTCCACCCGACATTCGTGCCGACGATCGAGAAGCTGAAGAAGAACCTCGACGTGATCTGCGTCGACGGTCCCGTCGATTACCGTGCCGCCGGTACCAGTGGATCTCGATTCGCGTCGGGGACGTGGAGTCTGCACCCTGCGCGGCGCGGGCACACGTTTGCCGAGCTGTGCTGCGCCGCTCGTTCGACGGGTGACTACCTTCGGATGGTCGAGGCAGCAACGACTCTGACGATCGCAGACATTCCCGCTCTTGCGAGTGTGAACGAATTCGCTGCTCAGCGCTTCGCCAATCTCGTGGATGTCCTGTACGACCAGGACGTGCGTGCCGACTTTCACGCATCGGTCCCGCTGCACGAATTCGCCGTCGGGTGTGCCGGTCTCGACACCGACCGATTGATGAGCCGACTCAGCGAGCTGGGCTCGCCGTCACGCGAGCGCGCGACGCACAGCGTCGACGCCGCCGGCGCGTAGCAGTTCTTCGCCGTGCGCGAGGAGGACCACCTCGTTGGCATCGAGCGCCAGCCCGCGGCACGCCAGCCCCGCCCGTTCCCAGAGCAGAACCAGTTCGAGAATCAGGCGCGCGAGGGTGGCGTCGGGATTGCGGCGGATGCTCCACGACCAAGTGCTGACTCGGATGCCTGCGTCGCGGGCGAGCGATTCACCCAGCCGGGCGCCCGTCGTCAACGGGTAGGGGTCGTCGATGACCGGGACGAAGGCGGAGGCGAGCAACCGAGCAGCAATGTCTCTGCGATCCTGCCGAAGCAACGCCAGTACTTCGACCGACGGCACGCTGTCTGTCTTGGACACAGTGGCAGCCTAGGCGCGGTCGATGAGCTCGAAGCTATTTCGCCACGAGTGGTTTGGTCATCACAGTTTCCTGCTCGTGCGGAGCCAACGGGTAGGGAACCGTCTGACCGGTCGCGCTGAACCCCCTGCGCCGATAGAAAGCCTGGGCACGTTCGTTGTGCTCGTGCACCTCCAACGTCAGCTGGTCATCCCCTCGTTCACCTGCCCATCTCTCGATTTCGAGCAGAAGGGCATCCGCCAGACCTTCGCCGCGCAGCAGGGGCGTGACGTAGACGCCCAGCAGAAATGTCCTACCGTCCTCGACCCGTGCCCGCATGATGCCGACCCACCGACCCGCGTCGTCCACTGCGGCGAAGCCACACGACAACTCGGAATTCGCGGCGGTGGCTCTCCGTCGCCAGTCGTCGTCCGACTGCTGGGACGCAGCATCCAGAGTTTCGACGAAGGCCTTCGGTGAATCTGCCAGCATCTCGAGCCGGAGATCACGGAACGACCGCCAGGACTCACCGTCGACGGGAACGATACGAAACGCCATGAAGTCGATGGTAGGGAATCCGCCGCGACCATTCGGGTGCACCGCTCCACCTGTGCGAGGGGCACCTGGCCCCTGAAATTAAGGGAGACACCCACTACTGACGGCGGTCGGGGGCGACAGCAGCAGCGGGTGTCTCAGACTCTATTCGCCGCCCCTCGCCGGGTGGATGGGTATCGGATGGGAAATTCTTTCGAAGTTTTTTCCGCCACCCAGTAATAGCCTGTGACCATGGCATTCACAGCGGCGAACCACTACGACTTCAGCGGCGACGACATCACCGGAACCGTCGACGCCCATCGATCTGCCGGCGTCTGGGCGGCGCAGCTCGTTCTCAGCGGGGAGACGTTGGAATCCACCGACGTCACCCGATCCGATCTGGGGTTCGAGGTGCGGACCGTCGTGAAGACTCTCTCGGACGGCGACCGGACCCACCTACTGGTGGTGCTGCCCCGCGTCACCATCGACAACGGTGACACGCAGCCGGCGACCTTCACCTCGTACGCAGTGCTGTACACCGTGCACGACGGATCCACCGATCAGCACGGCGTTGCCGAGTCCTACGACATGCGTGCACTCAGCGGAACTGCATCGCTCGTTCGGTAATCGGTCGAGGAACAGTGCGCGAGCAACAACGGTTGCACGGCATAGTCGAGTCTGTGCACCACGCTCGGACCAGCCCAGACAGATATCCGGGAGCACACATGATCCAGGTCCTCACCCCTCGTGAAGTTCCACTGGGCGGCCCTCGCGCCATGAAGGTTCGTCGCACCCTGCCCCACAAGGACCGATCCCTCATCGGCGCATGGTGCTTCGCCGATCACTACGGCCCGGAGCGCTCACGCATGGATGTCGCACCGCACCCGCACACCGGATTGCAGACGGTCAGTTGGCTGTTCTCCGGCGAGATCGAGCACCGCGACAGTGTGGGTTCGCACGCCATGGTCCGGCCGGGCGAACTGAACTTGATGACGGCCGGGCAGGGCATCAGTCACTCCGAAGTCTCCACACCGGAGACCGACATCCTGCACGGCATGCAATTGTGGGTCGCGCTTCCGGCCGTATCTCGTTTCGTGGCTCCGGCATTCGAGCACTATGTGCCAGAACCGATCACTGCACCCGGACTGTCCGCCCGGGTCTTCCTCGGCACTGCGCTCGGCGAGACCTCGCCGGTGTCGACGTATACACCGCTGCTCGGGGCAGAGATGGTTCTCGACGCCGGCGCGCGGGTCACGCTCGAGGTCGATCCGACGTTCGAGCACGGGATCATCGTCGACCGAGGATCGGTGACTTTGGCCGACGCCGATCTGGGCCCTGCCGAACTCGGTTATGTCGAACACGGTGAACACGAGCTGCACCTGCACAATTCGACGCAGGAGCCGGTTCGGTTCCTGCTGCTGGGCGGTCCACCGTTCGGCGAGCAGATCGTGATGTGGTGGAACTTCGTCGGCCGCAGTCACGAAGACGTCGTCGAGTATCGAGCAGCCTACGAGGCCGAGAACGGCCAGTTCGGCACCGTCGAGGGCTATCCCGGGCCGCGTCTCCATGCGCCCGAACTTCCGAACGCCCGCATGAAACCTCGCGGCTGATCACCGAGCACGGCCGTCAGAACAGCGTCGCGATCTCCGGCTCCGAGGACTGCGGTGCAGCGCTCCCAGCCGGCTTGGTCTCGGCCGGCTTGGTCTCGGCCGGCTTGGATCCGGCGTTCGCACCCGCAGCTGCGATGGCCCGGGCAGCTTCGCCTGCCAAGGCGTCGGCTGCTTCGTTGAAGTGATTGCCGACATGTCCGCGGACCCATCGGAACCGGACGGGCCCTTCACGGTCGGTGATTGCCCGCTCGATGTTCTGCACGAGCTCGAGATTGCGTACCGGAGTGCCACTCGCAGTCTTCCAGCCCTTGCGCTTCCAGCCGGCGAGCCACTCGGACGCACACTTGATTGCGTACTGAGAATCGGACTCGATCAACAGCGGCTCGGGGCCGGGGTGGGCCAGAACTGCCTCGAGCAGGGCACGGAGCTCGGCTACCTGGTTGGTGCCCGAGGGCTCACCGCCGGAGCTGCTCGGCCCCGTGTGATTGACCCACGCCCACCCGATTGCTCCGCCGGGGTTACGCAGACACGAGCCGTCCGTACTCACGATGATCACGGTCTCAGACCCTACGTCGGGCCACCGACAAACTCCGGGTGACTCGCTCGAGAACATCGGGGTACTTGCAGATCCAGTACTCGGTACTGCGGATGGATCTCGCCGAACCGGGTCACGACGTCCTGGTACCCGTGGATCTTCTGCCGTCGACGGTGAGCAGTACGAACGCTACCGCTGCCAGCGCCGCGATCAACGCCGAGAACACCACCCCCGCAGTCACCAGACCCCACTCTGTCGCCGCAGCCCCTGCGCCGATCACCGGCACCGAAATCGCAACGTACAGAACCACGAAGAAGGTGGAGGTCACCTCGGCACGACGGTGCGGCGGAAGCTCCGCCCCTATCGCGGACATACCGTTGCTGAACGTCACGCCCTGCCCGATTCCGCAGAGCAGCGCCGCGCACACCAACACGATGAAAGACGTCAGCAGCAACGACGCGGCAAGCAGCGCCAGACCGAACACCAACACCAGGCAGCCCCAGCGCTGAGCCGATGCCGGATCGGCTGCGCGCAGCGCGATCTGGGCTGTCGCGGACGCGGCGAAGACGGCGAACACCACCACACCCGTGACGGCGTGATTGTCGATCCCCAGCACACCGGCGATGAATCCCGGTGAGACGGCGGTGAACAACCCCAGTACCGCGAACCCGGCGAACCCACCGACCGCAGCGCGCAAGAACGTACCGCGCACCTCCACCGGAACCGACAGTCGCTGCACGTGCGGACGCGCACCAGCAGCGACCCGGACGGTCTCGGGCGCGAAGTACACCGCGGCCGCAGCCACGAGAAGCAGCGCGATGTCGACGAAGAACGTCAGCCGCAAGGGCTGCGGCAGGTATTCCACCAACAGACCTGCCACCAGCGGTCCGAGACCCAGACCTCCGATATTGGCGGCAGTGGCGATCGCCGGAGCCCGGTCACGCCACGTGTCAGGAACCAGTTCGAGCAGGGTCACAGTGGCGGTACCCACGAAGATCCCGGCCGAGATACCGGACAGCACGCGCCCGATCACCAAGGCCGCCAGTGAGTCCGCGGTCACGAACACCACAGCACTGACGAGACCGAAAGCGATGGCCGCCAGCAACATCGGACGCCGACCGAGCGAATCGGACCAGCGACCGAAGGCCAACAGTGCGCCGAGCACGCCCACGGCGTACGCGGCGAACACCAACGTGACCACGAATACGGAGAACCCGAATTCGACCTCGTACAACGCGTAGAGAGGCGTCGGCATCGTCGTACCCATCATCGCGACGACGAACGCGAATGCGACCCCGACGAACGATGCTGCACTCGATCGAGTCACGGTTGTCCTCCTTGTGCGGGTGCACGATATTTCCCGGCGACTCCGCCGAAGGTGTTGACTGGGCTCTGCCAGAGATACACCGTCGACACTGGCCCTGACAGTCCGGGAGGTGACGAACCGCAATGTCCGACGCCACCGAGTCGAGCGGAACCGTACGCCTCGTCACGTCCGAGACGCGGCTCGACGTGCGAATGTCGCTGTCGCCGTTGCGTCGGGGTCGCGGCGATCCCACCTACGAGTCGACGCCGGACGGCGGAATCTGGCGCACGTCGAGGATGAGCTCGGGTCCGGTGACCTACCGTCTGGCCCAGACCTCGCCGACCAGCGTCCAGGCCCGGGCATGGGGTCCCGGCGCACCCGAACTGTTGGACGCGGTGCCCGCGCTGCTCGGCCGCGACGACGACGCCGGCACGTTCGCACCGGAGCACCCGATTCTGCGGGAAGCGCATCGGCAGCTGCCACACCTACGTCTGGGCCGAACCGGATTGGTACTCGAGGCGTTGATACCGGCGATCATCGAACAACGCGTACACGGCATTTCGGCGTTCGGTTCGTGGCGTTATCTGGTGAGCAAGTTCGGCGACCCGGCACCGGGGCCCACTCCCAAGCCGATGTTCGTGTTCCCGACGCCCGACGTGTGGCGGCACATCCCGTCCTGGGACTACCACCGCGCCAACGTCGACCCGGCCCGGTCGAAGACGATCGTCCGTGCCGCGCGGGCAGCCGGGCGCCTCGAGGAAGCGTCGACGATGACACCGGAGGATGCGCAGCGCAGACTGCGGGCGATACCGGGTGTCGGTGTCTGGACTGCGGCGGAAACCGCACAGCGAGCCCTGGGGGATCCCGACGCGTTGTCGGTGGGCGATTATCACTTGGCGGCCGTGGTGGGCTGGTCGCTGCTGGGGAGGCCCATCGACGACGCCGAGATGGTCGAGTATCTGCAGCCCCTGGCACCGCATCGGCATCGCGCAGTTCGCCTGCTGTACCTGAGCGGGAAGGCGACCAAGCCGAAGTTCGGTCCGCGAACCGCTCTGGTGGATCACACGTGGCATTGAGCGCTCGACTGCTCGTACAGTCGAGTTGTACGCCAACGTAAGGGGTTTGTTCATGGTTGCCATCGGCACGTCCGATCTCGACATCTTTCCGCTCGCCCTCGGCGGGAACACCTTCGGCTGGACCAGCGACGAGGCTGCGTCCTTCGAGATTCTCGACGCCTTCACCGCCGGTGGGGGCAACTTCGTCGACACCGCCGACTCGTACTCGGCGTTCGCCGACGGTAACTCCGGGGGCGAATCCGAGACGATCATCGGTAACTGGACCACCGCCCGCGGCAACCGCGACGACGTCGTCATCGCCACCAAGGTCAGCCAACATCCCGAGTTCCGCGGGTTGGCCCCGGACAACATCCGAGCCGCCGCCGACGCGTCGCTGGCCCGGCTGCAGACCGACCGCATCGACGTCTACTACGCGCACTACGACGACGACAAGACTCCGCTCGTCGAGTCCCTCGCCGCGTTCGACGAGCTGGTCACGGCAGGTAAGGTTCGCTACGTTGCCATCTCGAACTACACCCCCGCGCGGGTTCGAGAGTGGCTCGAGCTGGCGAAAGCGAACGGGTTCGCCGCTCCGATCGCGCTGCAGCCGCACTACAACCTGGTCGCTCGCCGCGATTACGAGGGCGAACTGCAGACGCTGGCCGTCGAGAACGACCTCGGCGTGTTTCCCTACTTTTCCCTCGCCTCCGGATTCCTGACGGGTAAGTACCGCACCCGCGAGGACTTGGCCGGCAAACAGCGCGAGCGGTTGACCACGGGGTACTTCTCCGATGCCGGGCTCGATGTGGTGCAGGGTCTGCGTGAGATCGCCGAATCGCGATCCGCAGAGATTTCGAGCGTTGCGCTGGCGTGGCTGCTGGCACGTCCGGGCGTCACCGCGCCCATTGCCAGTGCGAGCAGAATTTCTCAGCTGCCCGCGTTGCTCGACGCACCGTCCTTGGCTCTGACCAGCCAGGAAGTCGAGAAGCTGACCGTCCTGTCCGACTCGGTGGCATAGAACACGAAAGTTGTAGTCAGCAACGGGAACAGAACAAGTGCCCCGGTTGCTGACTTTCGGGTGGCCCCAGCAACGAACACGTCAGCGAAGAACACGTCTGTGACCGACACCTCGGCACCCGACACCTCTGCCTCGGCCCTGTCGAGCACGACGACCGAGCCGACATCGCGGGAACGCCTGCGGGTGATTCTCGTACTCGGTGCGCTCATCGCCCTCGGGCCACTGACCATCGACATGTACCTGCCGGCGCTTCCGGCGATCGCCGACGACCTGAACACTCCGTCGTCCGCCGTGCAGCTCACCCTCGCCGGAACGCTGGTCGGACTCGCCCTCGGCCAACTCGTCATCGGGCCACTATCGGACATCGTCGGGCGACGGCTTCCCTTGATCGTCGGCACCGGGGTGCACATCCTCGCTTCCGTGGCGTGCATCGTGGCACCGAACATCGCCGTTCTCGGTGGCCTACGCGTGGTGCAGGGTCTCGGAGCTGCTGCCGCAGCGGTGGTGGCGATGGCCATCGTGCGTGATCTGTTCACCGGCCGCGCTGCCGCCACCGTGCTGTCGCGTCTGATGCTCGTCATGGGCGTCGCACCCGTACTGGCTCCGTCCCTCGGCGGTGCCGTGCTGCTGGTCGGATCATGGCGTCTCGTCTTCGCGGCGCTGGCGATCCTGGGCGTCGGCCTGATGACGTTGGCCATCGTGTCGCTGCGCGAGTCGTTGCCACCCGAGCGTCGTCGAGCCAGTGGCGTCATGCCGGTGTTGCGTACGTACCGCTCGCTGCTGCGTGACGCCCAGTTCGTCGTCCTCGTCCTGGTCGCCGCGCTGGCGATGTCGTCGCTGTTCGCCTACGTGGCCGGGTCGTCGTTCGTGCTGCAGGAGGAGTTCGGCCTGGACGAGCAGCAGTTCGCGATCGTCTTCGCCGCCGGCGCGATTTCCCTGATCGGTGCATCCCAGCTCAACGTCCTGCTGCTCGGACGCTTCGCACCGGTACAGATCGTGCTGTCGGCACTGTCGTTCGGCGTCGTCGCCGGAGGAGTCATGGTGGCGTTGGCGGTGACCGGGACCGGCGGTATGGCAGGTTTCGTCGTCCCTCTGTGGTTCGTGCTCGGGGCCGTCGGATTCGTGATGCCCAACGCACCTGCGCTCGCGCTGTCCCGGCACGGTGAGGCCGCAGGTGGTGCTGCTGCACTTCTCGGAGCGGCACAGTTCGGTCTCGGTGCCATCGTCGCCCCTGTCGTCGGCGCACTCGGAAACGATGCGGTGGCCGTGTCCACGACCATGGTCGTGACATCCGCTGCAGCACTGATCGCTCTGGGCGTCATCACCGCGCGGTCGTCTGCGCGGCAACCGGCCGAGGGACTTGCACCCACCCACTAGGGTGACCGCCATGACCGAACGCGAGCGCGATGCGCGCGGTAAACCCCTCAATGCCAGGCCTCGCGACGGTCTCGGGCGGCCTCTCGCCCGCGGTGGAAGCGGAACTCCCCGAGTGCCCGACGACGTACGGCTTCCGCCCGGCGCGGCTCTCGTCGAGGCGCAGAGGTTTCTCGATGCGAACATGCCGTTCCACGCACACGAAGTACTAGAGGGCACGTGGAAGAGCTGCCCGACCGACGAGCGCCCGTTGTGGCAGGGTCTCGCCCAGCTCGCCGTCGGGCTGACTCACCTCTTGCGCGGTAATCGCATCGGTGCCGCATCGCTGCTTCGGCAGGGACACGATCGCTTGATCGGCTTCGAAGCCGACCCTCCGCACAGTGTCGACGTCGGTGGCTTGCTGGCCTGGTCCGAAGGGCTGCTCGACGATCTGGAGACCGGAACCCTGCCGGTCTCCCCCGGCATTCCGATGCTGCGCGCCACCGGTCCGAGCCGGGGTGTGCTGGCACCCGATTCCGGCTCGAGCTAGCCTTGGAGAATTAGGTAAGGCTAGGACAATCTGCACCGGAAGTGGGGTTCCTCGGCGTGACCGTGTTCGCACCGCTGAGAGTCGCGCGACAGGGACTCTCGGGCGGGGAGACCATCAGCCCGGCTCAGCTCGGACGCACCCTGTGCACCGAGGTCGCCGAACAGGTTCCGTACTGGGTCGCCGTCCTGACACCGGCGGAGCGGCCGCTGCTCGCCGAGCAGTCCACGACATTCGAGCAGACCTCGGTGACGTTCCCGTTGCAGTACAGCGCACACCGGCACCGCGTCCTCCTGCTCGCAGCCCTCGGGTCGGCCATCTGCACCTGGCAGAGAAACAACCGACGCGGCTCCTCGGCCGGCGTGCTGGTCGACCTGGACCTCGAGGGCACTCGCGCAGTGCACCCGGTTCGTCTCCCCGCCGTTCACACCGACGTGCCCGCTCACTGCACGAACCTCGTCGACGATGTCTCGAGGAAACTGGACTCGGTGCCGAACGGCGGTCGCGACTACGCGCTCACCCGCAACTATCCCGCGCTCGCCTCACGTGCCGGGGCGCAGATCATCGTGCGTGACCACGCATCTGCTGAGCCGAACCGCGAGTACGCGATCGATGTCAGGATCACCGTCACCGATGCCGGCACCACGGCGGCACGAGTCCGCTGGGCCGGCGAACTGCAGGGGGTCGACGAGCTGATCCGGCTGTGGTCGGTAGCCGTCCACCACCTGACAACGGTGGCAGCCGCTGCTACAGGCTCTTCAGCAGCCTGACGTCGTCCTCGATGCCCTCGGGCGGAGTCTCGAGGATCACCGGCGCATCGGCGGCCAACGCGACGGCGGTCAGGATCTCGGCGTCGATGGTTCCGGTTCCGAGGTTCGCGTGCCGGTCCCGAGCCGAGTCGAACTCGTCCCGCGAATTGTTCAGGTGCACCAGATCGATTCGTCCAGTGATGGCCTTGATGCGATCGACGACGTCGACGAGATCCTCACCCCCGGCCCACGCATGGCAGGTGTCCAGGCAGAAGCCGGCACCGAACTCGCCGATCGCATCCCACAGACGAGCGATGTCGTCGAAGTGCCTGGCCATCGCGGAGTCGCCGCCCGCGGTGTTCTCGACGAAGATCGGAACGGCGAAGCCGCCCTGCTCGGCCTGTCGCTCGAAGAGCTTGCGCCAGTTGTCGATTCCCTTGGCAGTGTCCTCACCCTCGCGGACGTGACCGCCGTGGACGACCAGACCGATAGCCCCGATCTCGGCCGCAGCAGCGGCCTGTTCGACGACGGCCTTGCGGGACGGAATGCGGATTCGATTGTTCAGGCTCGCGACGTTGAGGACGTACGACGAGTGCACCACCACGTCGACGTCGCCGGTCAGCAACGCCTCGCCCTGTGGATGTGGGGTGAGCTTGTTCCACTTCTGCGGATCGGTGAGAAACATCTGGACGAGGTCGACACCGAGCGCCTCGGCCGTACCGAGAGGGTCGCTGCTGTCGCGAACGTGTGCTCCGATGCGCATGACGCCCATCATAGTGGTCATGTTCAGGGTCTCCCCTGATAGCGACCGCCGCCGAACACTGAAACACTGGAGCCCATGAGCGACATTGCCGCACGTGCGGTCGACGTATCGAAGGTCTACGGTTCCGGCGACACCCAGGTGCACGCACTGTCCGGGGTGAGCGTCGACTTCGCCCGCGGAGAATTCACGGCCATCATGGGACCGTCGGGTTCGGGCAAGTCCACACTGATGCACTGCCTCGCCGGGTTGGACAACGCATCCTCGGGCACGGTGACCATCGGCGACACCGAACTGACGGCGCTCTCCGACAAGGAGATGACCGGATTGCGCAGGGACCGAATCGGATTCGTGTTCCAGGCATTCAATCTGGTGCCGACACTGACGGCGCTGGAGAACATCACGTTGCCGCTCGACATCGCGGGCCGCGCACCGGACCAGGCATGGCTCGACACCGTGGTCGACAAATTGGGCCTGCGCGACCGCCTCGATCACCGCCCCAGCGAGCTGTCGGGCGGGCAGCAGCAGCGAGTGGCGTGCGCGCGTGCACTGGCCGGCCGACCCGACATAGTGTTCGGCGACGAGCCCACCGGCAACCTGGATTCTCGCTCGTCCGGCGAGGTGCTGTCGATTCTGCGCACTGCCGCAGACGAATTCGATCAGACCGTCGTCATCGTCACCCACGATCCACGCGCAGCCAGCTACGCCGACCGCGTCGTGTTTCTCGCCGACGGTGCCGTCATCGATCAGCTGAACTCGCCCACGGCAGACGCCGTACTCGAGCGAATGAAGAAGCTGGAGACGGTCCGATAATGGCGCATTCCGTTTCCAACAAACCTCCTCGACAAAAGCCGTCGGGCAATCCCATGCGCAAGGTGTCACTGAGAAACCTTGCCGCACACAAGGTTCGGTTGGCACTGACCGTGCTGTCCGTCGTGCTCGGCACCGCGTTCGTCGCGGGTTCGTTCGTCTTCACCGACACCCTGCAACGCACGTTCTCCTCGTTGTTCGCCGATACCGCACAGGGCGCAGACGTACGGGTGAGCCCGGAGGATGCCCGCTCGAGCGGGGTTCCCAACGAGGACATCGCCGCGATCTCGGCCCTGCCGAACGTGCGCGCCGTGTCGCCGTACGTCGGCGGACAGCTCGTGCTGCTCGGCTCCGACGGTGCCGCCGTGCAGTCCGGCGGCGCACCGACCATCGGTGAGTCGTACCTCCCGGACGACCAGCGCCTCGGAGACCCGACGACCTTCGTCGACGGATCGGCTCCCAGTACCCCGGGGCAGGTCGCGATCAACGCGGGCGGTGCCGAGCGCGCCGGACTGAAGGTGGGCGACGCCACCCAGGTGCTCGTGCCGTCCAAGGGCATCACCGACATCACGATCTCCGGAATCTATTCCACGGCAACCGAATCCGGTGGCTACATCGGAATCCAGTTTGTGCAGAGCCAGGCGAACGAGTTGTTCACCGACGGTGCGCACGTGCAGTACATCGATGTCGCGGGCAACGATCTCGCTGCGCAGGGACTCACACAGGGCGACCTTCGGGACGAAATCGCCGCAGCGCTACCAGGACTGAAAGTCCAGACGGCTGCGGACGTTCAGGCCGAAACTCAGGCCGAGGTGGAGTCGGCGCTCTCGTTCATCAACTACTTCCTGCTCGCGTTCGGCGGAATCGCACTGCTCGTGGGCACCTTCATCATCTACAACACGTTCTCGATGATCGTCGCCCAGCGAGTCCGTGAGCTGGCGTTGCTCCGTGCCATCGGAGCCAGCCGCGGCCAAGTCAGCCGATCGGTCGTGCTCGAAGCCCTCGTCGTCGGCATCATCGGCAGCATCCTCGGCTTCGCAGGGGGCGTCGGGCTGGCCTACGGCCTGCGCGCACTGCTCAACGCGTTCGATCTGGGTCTGCCGTCGGGGCCCCTGGCCCTCGAGCCCCGCACCGTCGTCGTCGCCTTCGCGGTCGGCATCCTCGTCACCGTGCTCAGCGCATACGCACCGGCGCGTCGAGCAGCCAAGATTCCGCCGGTCGCCGCGATGCGCGAGGAGTTCGCATCCGCAGGCGACACCCTGCGCACGCGAACATTCGTGGGTGTCGGGCTGGGAATCGCCGGCGCGGCCGCACTGGTCATCGGTGCGCAGTCGACCGGTGGCGCAGCCGCAGCGACCGTGGGTGCAGGTGCCGTCGCACTCATCGTGGCCACCGCTCTGGCCGCGCCGTCCCTGTCGCGGCCCATCGTCGGGGCGCTCGGTGCCGTCATCACCCGTCCGTTCGGAGCGATCGGACGCTTGGCCAGAACCAACTCCGTGCGCAACCCGCGTCGCACCGCGGCCACCGCGTTCGCGCTGATGCTCGGCCTCATGCTCGTCACTGTGATCGGTGTGCTCGGATCCACCGCAAAAGCCAGCGTCGATTCGCTCGTCGACACCGGCGTGGAGGCGGACTACATCCTCTCGGGCCCCCAGTCGATCGGCGTTCCCACCGGTGCCACCACGGCTGTGCAGCAGGTGAGTGGCGTGGACCGGACTGCGGTGCTGCATCCGGTGTTCGTGACGATCGCCGGGCAAGAGGAGTACGGTGCCGCAATCGACGGCTCACCCGAGGGGCTGCTCGATCTGTCGATGGTCCAGGGCACCGCGGATCTCGACAGCAACGGGTTCTCGGTATCGGAAACCGAATCGGCCAACCGCGGTTGGACCGTCGGAACCGAGGTCACCTTCGATACCGTCGACGGCGCGTCGGTCCCGGTGACGGTTACGGGAGTGTTCACCGACAATCCGCTGATCGGGAACTGGATCGTCTCGGGCGACATCTATCAGAAGGTGACGCCGTCCATCACCCGGTCGGACCTCCTGGTTCTCGTCAAGGCCGCACCCGGTACCGACCTGCAAACGCTGCGCACCGACCTCGAGGCCGCCACCAAGCCGTTCGTCGTCGTCCAGGTACAGGACGTCGAGGAGTTCAAGGGCAGCCAGGGCCAACAGATCGATACCTTGCTCGCGGTGCTGTACGGCTTGTTGGCACTGGCAGTCGTCATCGCGGTACTCGGTATCGTCAACACCCTTGCGCTGTCCGTCGTGGAGCGGCGTCGGGAGATAGGCATGCTGCGGGCAATAGGAATGCAGCGACCACAGGTCCGACGCATCATCTACCTCGAGTCGCTGCTCATCGCATTGTTCGGCGCGATCGTGGGCGTCATCCTCGGCATCGTGTTCGGGTGGGGATTCGTGCAGACCCTGCGTGACGAGGGCCTGGGCACCATGACGGTTCCGTGGGGGCAGGTGGTGTCGATGCTGTTCGGGTCCGCCGTGGTCGGAGTGTTGGCCGCATTGTGGCCCGCCGTGCGGGCCGCCCGCACGAAACCCTTGGAGGCCATCGCGGACGTCTAGTCCCGAGCGAACCAGACCGGGCATTCTGCAACGACACCGGATTGTTGCGGAATGTCCGGTTTTTGGGTTGCGTACAAAGGCGATGCCCGTCTACCTTTGGGTAGGTAAAACAGTCTTCAAGTAGGTTTGCTGGGTAAAAACCTACTCTGGTATCGCGGGTCGGGCTCGTGCAAGGAGAATCATGTCGATTCAAGGCATCGATGCGCCAACTCGTCTCTCGCTGGCTCCACTGTGTCGGCCCGAGCGGCGCGACACGCTGATGGATCGATATCGCGAGGTGGCGCATGCATTGCCCCACGCCGTCGCACTGTCCGCAGGTGCAACCTCACTCACCTACGACGAACTTCTCCACCGCGCGTACTCACTGGCACGCAAGATCGCCACACTCTTTCCCTCCGACTCTCGCCCGCTTGCCGTCGATACCGACGAAACTTCGACCTCGATCGTGTTGATGCTGGCAGTGATCGCCTCGGGGCACCCTCTCGTGCCGCTCGACCCCATGCTCCCCGCCGAGCGTCGCGCCACGATCATCGATCAAGCGGGAGCGGGTGCCATCGACTTCGCTACCGTGACGGCGACCATGGATTCGTGCATTCCTCTGCCCACGCTGTCGGGTGACCACACCGCGGTGATCAACTACACCTCAGGATCGACCGGCACCGCCAAAGGCGTGGTTCTCAGCCATCGCATGTGTCTGACGAAGGCATACGAGGTAGCGACCGCCTTGTCGATCGGCCCGCACGATCGCGTCGGGAACTCGTTGCCGATCAGCTTCGGTGCCGGATTGAACACGCTGTTCGCGGGGCTGCTCAGCGGTGCCGCGGTCCACTGCCGAGACCCTCGCTCCGGCGTCCCCACCGGCGTCGTCGACTGGATAGCCGCGAATTCGCTGACCACCCTGCATTGTTCGTCGTCATTGCTACGCGCCGTGTCCGCAGCCGATCACGGCCTCGCCGAACAAAAACCGGGCACGAGTGGGTCTGTGCCCACCCTGCGCGTCGTCACCACGTACGGGGAATCCCTGCATTCCGACGACGTCCACAGTTTCAGACGACAATTCGACGGTCGGGCCACGATGGTCAACTGGTACGCGACCACCGAAGCCGGTGCCGTCGCGTACAGCGAGTTCCGGCCGGAACGGGCACTGCCATCGGGCTTCCTGCCCGCCGGAAGGCCCATCCCGGGCAAGCTCGTCGAGATCGTCGCCGCCGACGGCTCGCTGTGCGAACCCGACACGATCGGCGAAGTCCGGGTCACCTCCACCTGCTTGGCCGACGGCTACCTCGGCGAATCCCGTTCGGATACCCAACGATTCGCCGCCCTCGGTGACGGCCTGTTCCGTTACCGCACCGGCGATCTGGGGCGACTCGACGCATACGGAACGCTGCACCTGGCCGGGCGAATCGACGACGCCGTCAAGGTCCGCGGATACCTGGTGGAGCCGGCCGAGATCGAGGCGGCTCTGCGCGCCATGCCGGAGATCGGTGACGCCGCAGTGATCGGTCGGCACTCCGGCACCGACACCGATCTCGTGGCGTACGTGTGCGCGGCCAGGTCCGGCAGACGACCCTCCGTCGGGGAGATCAGAGCGTCGCTGCGCCGGACGCTGCCGGAGTGGATGGTGCCCACGCACATCGTCGCTCTCGACTCGATGCCGCGCAACGAACGCGGCAAGCTCGATCGGGCGGCACTGCCCGAGCCTGCGATCCGCAGGACAGTCGAACTCGCTACAGGACCTACGGAGTTCATCGTCGCGGATGCCGTACGCAAGGCCCTCGGAATCGAGGTCGTGGGGCGCGACGAGGAATTCATCACGCTCGGCGCGACCTCGCTCGACACCATGCAGATCCTGACGCAGTTGAACACGGGCCTGAACATCGTGCTGACGGCCGAGGACATGTTCGGCAGCGGAACGGTTCGATCATTGGCGGCGGTCGTCGACCGTCGACTCCGTGATGTCGCACCCGAACGCCGGCGCACAGGGGCATACGACGTTCTGGTTCCGTTGCGTACCACCGGATCGAAGCCACCGATCTTCTTGGTCGGCGGAGCAGGCGTCGGCGCCATGGCGTTTCAGAGTCTCGTCCGTCATATCGATCCGGAGTTTCCGGTATATGCCCTTCAGGCGCGTGGACGGGGTCGACGCGGGCGTCCCGATCGGACCTTTCGGGCGTCTGCCCGGCGCTATGTGGATGCCATTCGGCAGGTCAACCCGGAAGGGCCGTACCACATCGTGGGTCACTCGCTCGGTGGCTGGATCGCGGTCGCCATGGCAGAGGAATTGCACGCCGCAGGCTTGGGCACTGCCGAAGTCCTGTTACTCGACACACGACTGTTCCGGTTTCTGCTGGACCGACTGCCAGGAGGTGCCGAACTTCCCGCTGCACCACAGCCACCGAACAGAGACGAAGCAGGAATGTCTCTGTCCAGGGCGCAGAACATCGCTCTGTGGATCCGCATGCAGTTCGCCGGGTTGTTGCGGTACCCCACGACCACGGAGTGGTTGGTTTTCGCCAGCATCGGGTACGTGGCCCTCGAGCGGCACGTCCCGACTCCGTGGTTCGGCCCGCTGTCCGTGGTCCGTACCAAGGACAATGTTCGCAATCTCGAATCGTGGCAGGCGCTGGCGACCGGCGATCTGAAGTTCGTCGACGTCGATGGAGACCATCAGGACATGCTGCGAGAGCCGATGGCCGAGAGGTTGGCGGAGATCATCGTCGAGACCTTCGAGTGCGACAGCTGATCCGCCGCGAGAACTGTCACCGTCGGCGATGAGCTTGTACGTTTGGGGAACGACCGCACTATCAGACAGGGAGGTCGACAATGAGTTCATCGTACGAGTTGCAGTCCGTGGAACTACACAAGGACATCCTGCGATACGTCGACACCGGAGACGGTCCGCCCGTGGTGCTCGTGCACGGTCTGCTCGGATCGCACCTGTCCTGGGACACACAGATCGAGCGACTGTCGCAGAAGTACCGGGTCATCGCCCCCGATCTGTTCGGGCACGGCGAGTCCGACAAGCCTTCCGGGGACTATTCGTTGAGCTCGCACTCGGCCACCATCCGCGATCTGATGGACCATCTGAAGATCGACTCGGCCCCGATGGTCGGTCACTCGCTCGGTGGCGGCATCATCATGCAGCTGACATACCTCTTCCCCGAACGGGTGGACCGCCTCGCCCTGGTCAGCAGCGGCGGGCTCGGCCCGGAAGTGAGCCTGTTGCTCAAGGCCGCCACGCTGCCCGGCAGCGAGCTGGTGCTGCCGCTGCTGGCGTCGGATTGGTTCCGCAAGAACACCGAGGGCGCACTGGCCCAGCTCGGTAGGTGGGGGTTGCCGGTCAAGCCCGGACCGAGCATGGCCGAGACCTGGCGATCGTTCCGGTCGGTAGCCGACCGCTCCACACGGGAAGCCTTTCTCGCGTCGACGAGAGCAGTGGTGGGCCCGCGCGGTCAGACCGTCAGCGCAAAACAGCATTTCGAGAAGTTCGAGTCGATCCCGTCGTTGCTCGTCTGGGGCGGTAAAGATCGAATGATCCCGGCCAAGCACGCGGACAACATCCGACGCGAGGTGCCCAACAGTCGCGTCGAGATCTTCCCCGACGCGGGTCACTTTCCACAGCTCGACGAGCCGGACTTCTTCTTCCGATTGCTGGACGAGTTCTTGGGTGCCAACGAAGTGGAGAAGGACACAACTGCGGAGATCACCCCAGCAGTCATGCCGCTGCAGCGCCCGTGAGCGTCATCCCGATGTTCCCGCTCGGCAGCGTGTTGCTTCCCGGCGAACGCTTGCCGCTGCACATCTTCGAGCCCCGCTACCAGGCCCTGGTGCACGATTGTCTGAAGCAGGACGATCCGAGCTTCGGCGTCGTTCTCATCGCTCGTGGACACGAGGCAGGCGGCGGAGATGTTCGGCACGATGTCGCCACCACCGCACACATCATCGGTCACGAGGCCATCGGTGACGGGAGATATCTCCTCGAGTGCGTCGGCGGCGACCGCATCCGAATCGACGCCTGGCTCCCCGACGATCCCTATCCTCTGGCCGACGTCCGACCGTGGCCCGACGAGGACGTGGAAGCGTTGATCGCCGATACGGAATTCGACGCGACCTGGGCGAAAGTGGAGGATCTGTACGAGCTGATCGGCCGGCTCGAATCGACGGAAACCGTTGCCACTCCTGGCTTTCCGGATTTTCTGAGTTTACCGATCTCGGCCGCCGAGAAGATCTGGTCCCTCGCAGCACTGATTCCGATGGGTCAGTCCGATCGACTCGACATCCTGTCTGCACCGGACGCCCGAGCCCGCAAGACCGCACTCGACGACGCCATCGAGAACGTCACGGCCGTGGTGCAATTCAGGCTGCAACCCTGACCTGACCCACAGACGAGATCAGGCCCGACATCACCGATGTCGGGCCTGACCTGTGTAGTAGCGGGGACAGGATTTGAACCTGCGACCTCTGGGTTATGAGCCCAGCGAGCTACCGAGCTGCTCCACCCCGCGCTGTGTGTTCACAACCGTACAGGCCATCTCGGCAGTCTCCCAATCGCCTGGTCAACCGCAGGCTCTACCGTTCTCGTTATGCCCACCGAGCCTTCCCCCGTTCTGTCCTTTCCCCACCCGGACGTCGCGCAGATCACATTGAGCAACCCACCGGTCAATGCACTGACGCGTCCGGCGACGCGCCGGCTGCGTGCCGTTCTACGACAACTGGCTCGGGACTCCGCGATCCGAGCGGTGGTTCTCACCGGCGAGCGGGTGTTCAGCGCCGGCTCGGACATCTCCGAGATGCCCGAGATGCAGAACGACGGCGACGTGCTGGCACGCAAGAGCACCCTCGAGAACTCCACGCTCGAGATGCTCGCCGAACTACCGCTACCCACGATCGCAGCGATCGACGGCTTCGCATTGGGCGGCGGCCTCGAGATGGCGTTGTGCTGCGACCTCGTCGTTGCCGACGCAGGGGCTCGGCTCGGGTTGCCCGAGATCGATCTCGGTGTGATTCCCAGCAGCGGCGGGTCGATGCGTGCGCTGCGGCGGGTGGGTCAGGCCCGCGCCGCCGAACTCGTGCTGCTCGGCGAGCCCGTATCGGCCGAGACCGCGCTGGAGTGGGGACTGATCAACCGGGTGGCCCCGCGCGGTGCGTCGCTGTCGGTTGCACTGGATCTCGCACGAGTGTTGGCCGACAAATCCCGCTCGGCCGTGCACGCGAACAAACGAGCACTCGCGCTCACGTTCGGGCAGTCGCCGCACGAACCGGCACGCCGGGCACTGCCGGTGTTCGAGGAAGCCTTCGAGTCGACGGACGGCCGGGAGGGTGTGCGCGCCTTTCTCGCGAAGGAGTCACCGAGGTTCCGGTAGCCCACGCTTCGCGAGAATCAGTGCGCCGGTAGCGATCTCCCATCCGATGATGGAGTACACCGAGATTCGCTCGAACGTTCCGCCGCCCAGGACGCCGGTGTCGGCGAGAAACAGGGCCAGACCGGCCAGGCCCACGACCCCGGCCGTGGCACTGCCCACCGTGTACCAGCGCGGTGCCCCGGCGCGGCCGCCGTACCGGCCCGCGGCCAGCAGCACCAGGTTGCCGCCGATGATCGCCATACCCGCACCTACCGCATGCGGCGTCGACGCCCCGTCGACCGAGGCATGGGCGAGCCCGACGACGATGCTGCCGACGCCGTGCACCACAGACGTACCGAGAACGATCCACCGCGCTCGACCCTCGAACAGCATCGACAATCCGAGGCCCGCCAGAACGAACAGCGTGCCGTCGACGACGAAGCCGGTGTTCATCACCGCATGCAGCGGTGAGATGGCCGGGATGCCGAGGTCACTGATGTTGTTGCGGGCGTAGCTGTACGGCCGGTCCGTCCAACCGAGTGCCGCACTGGCTTCGGCGGCCAGATAGGTCACCCCACCGACCAGAAAGGCTCCGGCGGCCAGGACCGTAGTTCTCTTCACCACTGCAGTATTCACTGCCTACTGCCTACTGCCCGATGAATCATTCCGCAGGCTCCACTCCCGCGACCCCGATACACCCGGCGTGTACCGATTGGTACAGTACCGGCTCATGAGCGATCGCCACGACGTGGTGCCGATACTCGCAGGGGTGTTCCGCGACCACGGATTCGACGGTTCGTCCCTCGCAGTCATCAGCAAGCAGACCGGCCTGGGCAAAGGCAGTCTCTATCACTACTTTCCGCGCGGAAAGCAGGAGATGGCCGAGGCCGTCCTCGACGACGTCGAGCAGTGGTTCCAACACAACGTGTTCGAACCGCTCCGGCACAGCACCGACGCCGCGTCGACCACGCACGCCATGTTCGAGCAGACCGCCCGATACTTTCGCTCCAATCGCCTGGTGTGCCTGTTCGGAGCGTTCACGCTCGGTCTGGAGCGAGCGGTCTTCTCCGGCCGCGTCGCAGCGCATTTCACCCACTGGATCGACGCACTCACCCCGGTACTGCGCCAGCTCGGGCACGGTGAATCGGCAGAAGAGCTGGCCGAGGAGATCGTGGCCGGGATCCAAGGGGCACTGGTGTTGTCGCGGGCCTCGAACGATGCGACGAGGTTCGATCGACTGTTGACGCGGCTGGAAGCCTCCACCGCACGCATTCCCGCAGGAGCACCCGCATGACGCCCGAGCCCATGGCACCGAACCCGGCACCCGAGCTGCGGAAGTTCGGGATACGAGAACTGTTGCGACTGATCGTGATCGGCTCGGTCCTGACGTACTTCCAATTCGTCGCGATCGGACGCTGGATTCGCACCCCGCGGCGCGGGTGGCCGGTGCACGCCTCGGAGGCGGTCGTCGACGCCTTCTTCGTTCTCGGACCCACGTTCGTCAAGGTCGGGCAGCTGATGGGCTCGTCGCCGGGGCTGTTCCCCAAGGTCCTCGCCGACACCTGTCTGCGCTGCCTCGACGAGGTTCCGCCGTTCCCCGGGTCGCAGGCCCGCGCGGTGATCGAGGCCGACCTGGGCCGGGGAATCGGCGACCTGTTCTCTTCGTTCGACGACGTGCCGCTCTCGTCCGCCTCGGTCGCTCAGGTGCATCTGTGTGTGCGCCGCGACAACGGCCGTGAAGTGGTCATGAAGGTGCAACGGCGAGGCATCTACCACCGAATGAAGATCGACCTGCGTATCGCGTACCTCATCGCCCGCGGACTCGAGAAGTTCATTCCGTTCTTCGCCACGGCCAACGCGTCGGCCATCATCGTCGACCTGCACGCTGCCACCTTCGCCGAACTCGACAGCGCCGTGGAAGCCAAGCGTCAGGACAGCTTTCGCGCGGCAATCGGCGCTTTCGGCGACAACGAGCACGTCACCGCTCCCGAGGTTTTCCTCGACTACTGCGGTGGCCGTGTCATCTGCATGGAGCGTATGCACGGTTCCCCGCTCGACCGCTACGAGCCGGGGGATCAGTCCGAGCTCATCGTTCGTCGCGCAGCCAAGGTCTGGATGGAAGCCCTTGTGCTGCACGGCCTGTTCCACGGCGACGTGCATGCGGGCAACGTCTGGGTTCTGGACGACGGCAGGGTGGCGTTCCTCGACTTCGGAGTCATGGGCGAGGTGGACGAGCAGTGGCGCGCGCTACTGCTCGACCTGTTCCACGCCACCGTGATCGACGGCGACTTCACCCGGCTCGCCGGCACCGTCAAACGGCTGGGAATCGTTGCCCCACAGATGGGTTCGGACGCCGAAGTCGGTGCGATCCTACAGTCGGTCTTCGCTCCGATGCTCTCGGCAACCCTCGCGCACTTCAGCCTGGCGGACTTCATTCGAGCGCTGGTTGGCATGGGCAAGCAGTACAAGACGTCGAGCCCGGAGGAGTTGATCCTGGTGGCCAAGCAGCTCGGCTACTTCGAGAGGTACGCAATCGAACTCGCGCCGAACTGGGCTCTGGGCACGGATCCGTTCGTGTTCAAGAATGTCTTCCCCGCCGAGATCGCCGCCCTGGCCGAGGCGAGGGGCGTCGAACTGCCGGAGTGAACCGGCAGTTCGACCACCCGTCACAGACTGAAGTCGAGCACCACTTTGCCTGCGGCAGTGCGGTTCTCCAGTGACGCGATGGCCGCCGCGGCATCGGCGGCCGGGAACACCGACGGCTCGGGTGCGCTGAGCGATCCATCGGCGAGCAGCGGTTCGATCTCGGCCCACTGCGTGGCGAGATAGCCCGGGCGCGTCATCCACCATGCACCCCAACCGACTCCGACGACGTCGACATTGTTGAGCAGCAATCGGTTGACCTTGACCGTGGGGATCTCGCCACCGGTGAAGCCCAGCACCAGGATTCGGCCCGCCGGCGCGAGCGAGCGGAGGCTGTCGGTGAACCGGTCGCCGCCCACCGGATCCACGACCACATCGACGCCGCGTCCGCCGGTCAGTTCCTTCACCGCGTCCTTCCACCCGTCGACGAGAACGACGTCGGTGGCTCCGGCCGAGCGGGCGATGTCGGCTTTGGCCTCCGAACTCACCACGGCGATCACCCGGGACGCACCGAGTACCGGAGCCATTCGCAGCGCCGAGGTTCCGATACCGCCCGCGGCACCGTGCACCAGCACGGTCTCGCCTGCTGCCAGCCGTCCGCGTTCACGCAGTGCGAAGTGCACCGTCAGGTCGTTGAACAACAGCCCAGCTCCTGCGGACAGGGACACCGACTCGGGCAGCGCGAAGACAGTGTCGGGTGAGACCACGGCGACCTCGGCCATGCCATCGCTCAAGCCCGTCAGCGCCGCGACGCGATCGCCGGCCGAAAAACCGGAGTCCGCCGGAGCCGACCGGACGACACCGGCGATCTCGCTTCCGGGAACGAACGGCAATTCCGGCTTGTACTGGTACAGCCCGCGGGTGAGCAGAGCGTCGGGAAAGGCAACGCCGGCGGCATGGACCTCGATGACCACCGAACCGTCGCGCGGGGCAGGCTCGTCGATGTGCACCACGCTCACCGAGTCGGGTCCGTCGAGGCTGGAGATCTGTACCGCGCGCATGAGTTGTCCTCTCGGTCGGGATCGTTCCCTGACGCCACCGTACAAAACAGCGAGTACGGCCGCCGCTACCGGCATGCAGTACAGGTGGTGTGCTCCAATCGAAGGATGAACACCACTCCCCTCACCGTCGTCCGGCCCGACGGGAACGCCCGTGGCGGCGTCATCGTCATCCAGGAAGCCTTCGGCGTCACCGACCACATCGTCGACGTCTGCAATCGGGTCGCGGCCGCAGGTTGGGCCGCCGTTGCTCCACATCTGTTCCACCGGCAGGACGGCGTCACCGTGCTCGACTACGCGGACATGGATTCGGCGATGGCGGCGATAGGGAAGCTGAAGGCGGACGAGGTGGACTCCGACGTGGACGCGGCGGCGAGTGCTCTCGCCGAATTGGGATTCGAGCCCTCGTCGATCGCCATCGTCGGCTTCTGTATGGGTGGCAGTGTGGCGTTCCAGACCGCTGTTCGACGCCCCCTCGGTGCGGCAGCGACATTCTACGGCGGCGGAATCACGAAGGGCCGCTTCGGCTATCCCGCGATGGCCTCGGTGGGCGACGCCCTCCAGACGCCATGGCACGGATTCTTCGGAGACCTGGACGAGGGCATCCCGTTCCAGGACGTCGAGACGTTGCGCGAGATCACCGCAACGGCCCCGGTCGATACCGAGATCACCCGTTACGCCCACGGCAAGCACGGGTTCCACTGCGACGACCGCCCTGCCGTGTTCGACGCCGATGCCGCTGCCGATGCCTGGGGCAAGACTCTCGAGTGGTTCGACGCCCATGTCGCACGCTGAGCAGCCGCGGTCCGACGCCGAACTCGCCGAGGAGACGGAACGGATCGTCGCCTTCTGGACCGAGCTGTCGTTGCCCGGTCTGTTCGACGTCCACACACACTTCATGCCGAAGAACGTGATGGACAAGGTGTGGAGTTACTTCGACAGTGCGGGCCCGCTCACCGGCAGCGTCTGGCCCATCTCCTATCGGTACGCCGAAGACCGACGGCTGGAGGTCATTCGAGGATTCGGGGTACGTCACTTCACCTCGATGATCTACCCGCACAAGCCGTCGATGGCGGCATGGCTCAACTCCTGGGGTGCCGACTTCGCGGCCCGGACCCCCGACTGCCTGCAGACCGCAACGTTCTACCCCGAGGACGGTGCCACCGAGTACGTCGAGCAGGCGTTGACGAACGGCGCTCGAATTTTCAAGTCGCACATCCAGGTCGGCAACTATTCACCGATCGATGCCTTGCTGGACGGCGTCTGGGGTGCGATCTCCGATGCCGAGGTACCCGTGGTGATCCATTGTGGATCAGGCCCGGCTCCCGGCACCCACACCGGACCGGAGTCCATTGCAGCACTGCTGCAACGGTTCCCGAAGCTGCCGTTGATCGTCGCGCACATGGGCATGCCCGAGTACGTCGACTTCCTCGACCTGGCCGATCGCTACGAGAACGTTCGACTGGACACCACGATGGCGTTCACCGACTTCTCGGAGGCGGGCGCACCGTTTCCGAGAAACGAGCTGCCACGACTGCTCGATCTACAGAATCGCATTCTGTTCGGCAGCGACTACCCGAACATCCCGTACCCGTATCTGCACGCCCTCCACGCAGTGCGCCGACTCGACCTGGGAGACGACTGGGTTCGGGCCGTGTGCTGGGAAAACGGGGCCGCACTGTTCGGCTGAGCACCCAAGGCAGAGCAGTTCTCTAGCCGACCCAGAACTCGGCGATACGCTCGGCGATGGCGTTGCCCTGCGCTCGTCCGGCCACCGCCGCAGCGGATCGGACGGCGACGTCGGTCGCGTCGGGTCCGATGGCAGCCGACGAATCGGCATCGGGTGCAATCACTTCCACCTTCGACCCGCCCTTCACCAGCCGCTCTCGTTCGATGTCGAAGGGATCGTGCTCCAGGTCGAGTGCGCCCACCCTGAACACCAGAACCTTCTCGAAACCGACTGCCAGATCAGCGTTTTCGCTCGCGCGGATACCTCCGTCGACGTAACGATGATCGCCGATCGTCACCGGCGGCCACATTCCCGGGATGGCGCAGCTCGCGGCCACCGCGTCGACCAGCTGAACGCCCGAGCCCCGATCGAGTACCCGATGCCGGCCGGTCAGCGCGTCGACGGTGACTATCCGCAGGTCGCGGTTCGGCCATGAGTGCGATGGCAGCCGTCGTTCGATGATGGCCCTGCGCTCACGCTCGGTGATCGTCGAGGCCGCCAGCGCCTCGCTGCCGATGCGCCGGCGAGTGTCGATGGCACTGCCGTCCGAATTCTGGGCCGCCCGAGCCAGCATGGAGACCAACTCGTCGATGGTCGCCTCGGCGTGCGGCTCGTCGTCCTGCTTCGCCTCGTCGGCTTGGCGCTCGAAGAACTCCGCGAGCGGAAGTCCGCTGGAGATCTGAGCTGCCACCGAGGAGCCGGCCGAGGTGCCGAGCAGCATCTCGGCATCGGTGACGTCGGCTCCCGATTCTGCCAATCCCAGTAGGACACCCGTCTCCCACGCAATACCTGCGACTCCGCCGCCGCCCAACACGAGTGCTCGCCTGGTCATGGTCGTACCCCCTTCTTCGAAAAGATCCGTCAGGAATTTACAGCGCCGGTGTGTACACGGGGACGCAGCCAAGCGATGAGGTCGTCGAGTACGCGCTCCTTCTCCGGTTCGTTGAACACTTCGTGGAACAGTCCGTCGTACTTCTTCAGGGTGAGGTCGTCGGATCCGGCACGTTCGGCGATCAGTTCGCTACCGGACACATCGGCCAATCCGTCCGCCGTCCCGTGCTGGAGCAGAACCGGGATCGTCAGCGACGGCAGACGCGCCGGAAAGGATTCGCCGGCACCCAGCATCGCCGCGGCCAGGCCCGCCGAGACACTGCCGTGGTAACCCAACGGATCGGCAACGTACGCGTCGACGACGTTCTTGTCCCGCGAGACGAGGTTGGGGTCGAGCTTCAGGACGGGAGCGCTCGGTACCATCCGTCCGAGGATCTTGCCCACCGCCACCAGGGCTTTCGGTTGCCCGACGCTGGGAACCACGGCTGGGCCGGACAGCATCAGACCGTCGAGGTCGGCCTGATGGTCGAGGGCGTAGGACAGTGCGATCGCGCCGCCCATACTGTGTCCGAGTAGGAACGTGCGCTGGTTCGGGTACTCGTCGGCTGCGATGCCGAACAGGGTGTGCAGGTCGTCGGTGAAGTCGGACCACTTCGCCAATGCCACCCGCTTGCCGCCGGAGCGCCCGTGTCCGCGGTGGTCGGGTGCGTAGACGACGAGCCCGAGTGAGCCGAGTCGTTCGATGACGTGGCGATACCTGCCTGCGTGTTCGGCCAGGCCGTGGGCCAGCACGAGAATCCCGGTCGGCGTGTTCTCGGGGGTCCAGACGTCGTAGACGATTCGGGTTCCGTGAACTCCGACGAACGACGACTCGACATGCTTCATGCGGTCACCGTACAAGGGCGGCGGGGACTGCGACGGCCCATCGGCGAACCCGAGAAGATTTGCTCGAGTAACTAACCCGATGGACCGAGCGATGTCATTGTGAGACGCCACTACGGGCGGGCCTCGACCCCGAGGCGCGGCACAGACCAGGAGTTACGAATCCAGAATGCGTGAAGAGTCCGCCACGAGCACGTCGCCGCGGTGGCGCGACCCCAAGCGCTATCTGTGGCCGCTGGGATTGACGATTCCTCTGAGTCCGTTCCTGGCCTGGGGTCTGGTGACCCTCCTCGGTCCCGGTGCCTTCTGGACCCTGGGCCTGATGATCATGGGCATCGCGCTGCCCCTGGTGGACAAATTCGCCGGTGTCGACCGCAGCAATCCCCCGGACGAGGCGATCGCCGCGCTGGAGAAGGACCCCTACTACCGGTGGTGCGTCTATCTGTTCCTGCCGCTTCAGTACGCGGGGCTCGTTGCCGCCTGTTACCTCTGGGCGCACGGACCGCTGGGGGTTCCCGAGCGAATCGGTCTGGCCATCACCGTCGGCATCGTCGGCGGCGTCGGCATCAATGCCGCCCACGAACTGGGCCACAAACGTGCGCGCCTCGAACGTTGGCTCTCGAAGGTGACGTTGGCGCAGACTCTGTACGGCCACTTCTACGTCGAACACAATCACGGCCATCACCTGCGTGTTGCCACCCCGGAGGATCCGGCGTCGGCGAAATTCGGTGAGTCGTTCTGGAAGTTTCTGCCACGCACCATCGTTCACGGTCTGCGCTCGGCCTGGGAGCTCGAGTCCCGACGCCTCGCCCGGCAGGGGCTGTCGCGGTGGACGTACCGAAACAATCTGTTCAACGCCGCGGCCATGAGCGTCGCGCTGTTCGGCGTACTGATCGCCGTCTTCGGCACCGTGATCGTGCCGTATCTGATGCTGCAGGCCGCGATCGCCATCGTCCTGTACGAGGCGGCCAACTACCTGGAGCACTACGGGCTGCTGCGTCAGAGGCGGCCCAGCGGGCGATACGGCAAACCGACTCACCGGGACAGCTGGAACAGCGATCACCTGTGGAGCAATCTGTTTCTGTACCACCTGCAACGACACAGCGATCATCACGCGAATCCGGTGCGCCGATACCAGGCTCTGCGCACCGTCGACGAGTCCCCGCAGCTACCGGCCGGATACGCGGTGATGATCTTCTGCTCGCTGGTTCCGCCGCTGTGGCGCCGGGTGATGGACCGACGACTGATCGATTTCTACGACGGTGACGCAGACCTCGTCAACGTCGATCGGTCCGACCCCAGGGCAGTGCGGAAGCTCGAGCAGCTGTGTGTCGAGCGAGCCGAGGCACACCGATAGTTCACACTGCTGCAGGCTCGTCGGTCTGTGCGCGCAGGTAGCGACCGAAGTGCGGGACCGTGAACGCGATGGTTCCGCGCTCGGCCGAGTAGATCAGGCCCTTCTTGATCAGGCCGTCGCGGGCCGGGGACAGTGACGCCGGCTTGCGTCCCAGCTCGGTGGCCACGGCCGAGGTCGGCACCGAACCGTCGTCCACCGACAGTTCGGCCATCGCACGCATGTATTCGCGCTCGGCCGGTGTCGCCCGTTCGTAGCGAGAACCGAAGAATCCGACGGCCAGTTCCTCTTCCGCCGTCGGGGCGGCGACGCGCACGTCCTCGACGGTGATCGGGGTATCGGCTGCCAGATCCCACGTCGCCTTGCCGTATGCCTGGACGAAATACGGGTAGCCGTCGGCGGCCGCGTACAGCGCGTCCAGAGCTTCCGGAGTGAACTCGACGTCCTCCCGGTCGGCCGGAGCGATCAGGGCCAGATCTGCTGCGGCCCGCTCGAGCCGTCCGATGCGGTGGTAGCTGAACAGGCGCTCGGAGTAACTCTTGGACGCCGACAGCACCGCAGGCAGGTGCGGCAATCCGGCTCCGACGATGATCAGCGGGGCGGTGTCCTGACTGAGTTCGTGGCAGGCCGCACACAGCGCGGAGATGTCTGCGGGCCCGAGGTCCTGCATCTCGTCGATGAAGATGGCGATGCCCACGCCCACGTCCCCGGCCAGCGCTGAGGCGTCGAGCAGCAGTTCCACGAGGTCGATCTCGATGTCGCCGGAGTCGGCGCGGCCGGTCTTCGCCGGGACGTCGATGCCTGGTTGCCACCGCTCCCGCATGCCCTTGTCAGCGGTGGAGCGCAGGGCGAAGGCCTTGAGCACGCCGAGGAAGTCGTCGACGCGTTCGGGATCGCGATGCGAGGCCGCGATCCCGCGGACGGCCATGTGCAGCGCCGAGGACAGTGGTCGACGCAGTTCCTGGTCGGGGCGAGCCTCGATCTTGCCGGTGCCCCAGCCGCGCGCGATCGCTGCGGATCGGAGCTGGTTGAGCAGCACCGTTTTCCCGACGCCTCGCAGCCCGGTGAGAACGACACTGCGTTCCGGTCGGCCGCGGGTGATGCGTTCGAGCACGACGTCGAAGGCGTCGAGCTGCTTCTTTCGGCCTGCGAGCTCGGGTGGGCGCTGGCCGGCGCCGGGAGCGTAGGGGTTACGCACGGGGTCCATGGGGCCAAAGTTACAACCAAACGAGAGATATATGCGGACATCTAGCTCGTGTCCTAGAGATGTGTATTCACTCGATACTTGCGCGCGGCCGCGCTGAAGGACTAACTTCGCGGATGTGAAGCGCATTCTCGTAGTACGCCGCCGTAGCGGGGTCTGATTCGGACCGACCCCTCGCTGCGGGTCGTCGTGCTCTCTCGGTCCTCCCTTCACATTCGCCAGGACCACTCCCATGAATGCACTTGCTTCTACTCTCGCCACAGATCCGTTCCACTCCCGATTCGGCTGCCCACTGCCGCGCACCATGTGCGACGCGATCACCTGGCGGCACATGTCGTGGGCGAACTTCACCGAACGCTTCTCACCCACCACCGGGCCACTCCGCCTGGGGTCATGGACTGCCTGCAGGGCACCAGGCGGCAGAACCGAATTCGACGCCACCTTCGGTATCGGCGACACCATCATCACCTGTGCCGCAAGGGCTTACGGGCCGATCGAGGCACTGACGTCCATGCTCTACGACGCCGGCTTCCGCATCGAGATTCTCTCGTTTCACCAGCAGAGCATCGATTCGGAGACAGCCACCTTCGTGCTGGCCGAGCGGGACGGTCGACGCGAATGGTCGATGGGCATGGATGCCGACGCCACCCTGTCGTCTATCAAGGCAGTCGTCGCCGGGGCCAACCTTCTGCATCGGTAGTGCTTTCTTCGCCTGTCTAGCCATTGCGCAAGACAGGCGAAGATCTCGCTAGGGAATCTCGATCGTCTCGGCTCGGTGGACTTCGGCCAGTGCCCTGCGCAGATACGTTTCGGCCCGGCCGCGGCGTACCGCGAGCAGGTCCGCAACCACCAACACGGCATGCGCCGGACGGGGCCTGGAGCGGGATTGCTCGTCCGTATCTGCAACACCCAGGGCTCCGGTGAGCACCTCGACGAACCCTGCGATATCCAGATTCGGCAACCAGTCCGCGCTACGCACGGTTCGGCCGAGCACCTCCTGGACGTTCTCGCCGGTCAATCCGTCGCTGTATACCTCCTCGAGCAACGTGCGTACCATTTCGGCATGCTCGTGCCCGGCCTGCGCCGAGTCCGAGCGGCCCAACAACTCGACGGCATCGTCGAACGCCACCGAATCCCGCGCGGCCACTGCTGCGAGGGCATCGTTCGTGGCGTCCGCGATCTTTCGAACCTCGGTCGGCCACTCGGCAGGCCACGTGATGGGGACGGTGCTCGGGGGAACAGCCGCTGGGGAGGGGTCGGTCATTGCAGAAGTCTCTCATTCACGACCGACACGGTTCCTTTTACATGTAACTGGTGTTTATACTAAGTTGCGCATTGTGGCATCGGCCACACATGCGAACGTGGAGGAGGTGGACTCGATGAGCGAGCGGAAAGTCGTCGCATCGGATCCCGGCGAAGTGATGCTGCAGGCCAGGAACGTCAAGTTCGACTGGACCGATCTACCTATGCACTGGGTGCCGGGCGATCCGTACACCACGCACGTACTCAACGTGCTGCATCTCCTGCTTCCCGCAGGCGAGCACTGGTTCGTCGACACGTTCAAAGAAGCTCTGCCCTACATCGACGACGAGAAGCTGCGCGACGACGTCATCGGCTTCATCGGCCAGGAAGCCGTGCACGCCGAGGCCCACACCGGTGTCCTCGTCCATCTTCAGGCCAAAGGCCTAGACCCCACACCGTTCACCGACCAGATGGAGTGGGCCTTCGGCAAGGTCCTCGGATCCGACTCGGTGACCAGTCTGCGATCGAAGAACAACCTGGTCGAGCGCCTGGCCCTGATCGCCGCGATCGAACACGTGACGGCATTTCTCGGCGACTGGGTGCTCAACGCCGACGGTCTCGATCGCGCAGGCATCCACCCGACCATGCTCGACCTGCTGCGCTGGCACGGTGCCGAAGAGGTCGAGCATCGCTCGGTCGCGTACGACACGCTGCGCTACTTCGACAAGCGCGAGGTTCGGCGGCTGCGCACGTTCGTGGTGGTCGTGCCGTTGATGGCCTACATCTGGATGCGCGGGATCATCTTCCTGATGAAGAACGATCCGGAGCTGCAGACCGCGCCGAAATCCGTACGCAAGCCTCGCTCGGCACTGTGGAGAAAATCTGTCCGCCGCGGCACTCTGCCCGCCTTGACGCACGTCGGTCGCAGCATGTCCCGCTACCTCAAGAAGTCGTACCACCCCAGCCAGGAAGGCTCGACCGCGCAGGCCGTCCGGTACCTCGCATCCTCGCCTGCAGCGCAGGCTGCGGCCAGGTGAAGCTCACCTCGCGCCGGGTGCCGCGACTGCTCCCCAAGGATGCGCCGCCGGATCTGCGTGGACGGGCACGGCCCGATCGCTCGATGCAGCTCCTCGGCACATTCCTCAACGGCTACATGCATGCGGCTGCCGGCACGGAGTACAACGACGCAGTCGCCGGCCACAATCCCGATTCCGCGCTGAGATTGGTCGTCACCGATCGCGAGATCGTCGCCGAGGACAACGATGTCGCCGCCCTCACCCTCGCGTCGCCGACGGGCGATCAGCTGCCGATCTGGCATCCCGGCTGTCATCTCGATCTACATCTGCCCTCGGGCCGTCGTCGGCAGTACTCACTGTGCGGCGACCCTGCCGATCGCAGCTCCTACCGGATCGCGGTACGCCGAATCCCCACCGGCGCAGGTGGCTCCATCGAGATGCACGGTCTGCAGCCGGGCACCGAGGTCATCGTCCGCGGGCCGCGCAACGGGTTTCCGTTCGTGGGCGAGGGCAGTGCCCTGTTCATCGCGGGCGGAATCGGCATCACTCCCATCATCGCAATGGTCAGAGCTGCACGGATTCTCGGCATGGACTGGCAGTTCGTGTACTGCGGTCGGTCTCGCGACACGATGCCCTTCCTCGACGAGATCGAGAGCTGGGAATCGGACCGCGTGTTCATCCGCACCGACGACGTGCACGGCTACCCCACCGAGGGCGAGTTGCTCGAGCGCGCGCCGGCAGGAGGTGCCGTCTATTGCTGCGGCCCGACCCCCATGCTCGACGCCGTCCGCCGCGACTTTCGCCAGTGCCCGGCCACCGCATTGCATTTCGAGCGCTTCGGTCCGCCACCGATTCTGGACGGCACACCGTTCGAGGTACAGCTGATCAGCACCGGTGCAGTCCTCGACGTCGCCGCCGACGCCTCCGTGTTGACCGCGGTCAAGGCCCAGCGACCCAATATCGCGTACTCGTGCCAGCAGGGCTTCTGCGGCACCTGCAAGGTCCGAGTGCTCTCCGGTGAGCCCGAGCATCTGGAATCACGATTGACGCCGGAAGAGCAGCGCGATCACATGCTGATCTGCGTCTCCCGCGCACGCAGCGGGCGTCTCGTACTCGATCTATAGAACGGAAAACTGTTGAGCAACAACGCGGTTCGTACGACGGTCGTCAACGAGGGAATTCGCCTCGCGGTGTTCGAGAGCGGTAACCCCGACGGCGATCCCATCGTGCTCGTGCACGGCTGGCCCGATACTCACGAACTGTGGAGCCACATCGTGCCGCAGCTCGAGGACCGCTTCCGGGTGATCAGCTACGACTCGCGTGGAGCCGGCGAGAGCACGGTCCCCACTGAGCAATCCGCGTACAAATTGGCGCGGCTGGCCTCGGATTTCTATGCCGTTGCCGATGCGGTCAGCCCCGACGCTCCCGTTCACGTGCTCGCTCACGACTGGGGTGCCGTGGAGGTATGGGAGGCGGCAGCCCAACCGCAGGCGAAGGACCGAATTCGCTCCTACACATCGATTTCGGGACCCAACCTCGACCATCTCGGTAAGTGGTCGCAGTCGCGGCTCCGCAAACCCACCCTCACCGGCATCAAGCAGGTCCTGGCCCAGACGCGAGCGTCCTGGTACACCGTCACCTTCCACATCCCCGGCCTGTCGACGCTGCGTATCAAGCGACAGTTCGCCAAAGGTTGGCCGGCGTTCCTCCAGGAGTTCTCGGGAGTCGACCCGAAGCTCGTCACCCAGAACCCCACGCTGTGGTCGGATGCGACCAACGGCACCAATCTGTATCGTGCCAACATCATTCCGCGCCTGGGCAAGCCACGTGACCGGTACATCGACATCCCGGTGCATCTCATCGTCAACACCGAGGACGTCGCCGTGCGTCCTTACCACTACGACGACACCGGCAAGTGGGTGAAAGACCTGACCCGCAACGATATTCCCGCCGGGCACTGGTCGCCGATCTCCCATGCCGACGACATCGCCAGACTGACAACAGAATTCATCGACTCGCTGAACTGATGGGCTGATGGGCTGATGGGCTGATGGGTCAGGGGACCAGTACCAGCTTGTGACGGGTACGTGGGGCTCGCTCCCATGCACTCGCGACCTCTGCCAGTGGGACGTTCTCGTACTCCACGGTGATCTTGCCGGCCGCGGCCCAGTCGGTCAGGGTGCGATACGACTGTGAGGTTGCTTCGGGTCCGTAATGCATCGGCATGAACCCGTGGACACTCGCACCGAGCGACCGCATCAACTGAGCCGGTACGGTGATCTCGGCACCGGCTCGGTCACCGATCTGCACCAGCCGAACGAGCCGGTTTCCTGCGCGCAGTGCCGCCAGAGCCACTGCGCCCCAAACATAATCGACGACAACATCAGCTCCGGAGGACGCCGTCCGAATGGCCGAGCTCAACTCGTCGACGTTCTGGTCGCCGATGGCAACCGTGGCCGTGGCCCCGAGATCACGGGTGGATTCGAGTGCGGCCTCATCGCGTCCCACGACCGTGATCGATCCTGCACCGAGCAACCGCGCCGTCTGCACCGCAAGACGCCCGACCACCCCGGTCCCGCCGAGGATCACGACGTTCTCCCCTGGCTTCATTCGACCCCCATGGGTCAGTGGCATCAACGCCGCAAGGCCGGCATTTCCCAGCGTCGCGGCGGTCGAGAAGTCCAGCCCTTCAGGTAGTTCGATGAGCGACGTCGTCGGTACCAACGCCTGCTGAGCCATCGAACCGTAGGGCGAGACGGGCGGGGAGAAGTACACTCGCCGACCGTCCGACGTCGTACCGGCGCCTTCGATGCCGCTCACGGTTGGAAGTGACTTCGGGCTCAAATAGTGCGTGCCGGAGGCGATCACCACGTCGACTGCATTGAGCGTTGCGGCCGCAACGTCGATGACCTCCATACCCTCGGCCGGTGCCGGCTCGGCGTGATCGGCGTACCTCGGCACTCCGAACTCGGTCAGGACTGCTGCTTTCATATCCACCTCTTCGACGAATTGGCATTCACTGAATCGAGATTCAGTGTGTATCGTGACGGCAGAGATGTCAACGGGAGGTAGGAAGCGGTGGCAGGCACCACGAGGGCGCAGCAGGCGGAACAGACCCGACACGAGCTGGAGAGCGCGGCCCGCGTCGTGTTCGCCCGTTCCGGCTATCTCAACACCAAGATCGTCGACATCACCAGACAGGCGGGCCGGGCAGCGGGGTCGTTCTACAACCACTACTCAGGCAAGGACGAACTGCTGTTGGCGCTCGCCGAGCAGATCGGCGTGGATGCCGACGTCATCGTTGCCACCCAGGACCCGGCGGCGCGCGAGCACCCGACGATGCGCCCCCACGTCGAGGTGTTCTGGCAGTTGTTCACTCGACACCGCGTGGTGATCGATGCCCTCCGCGATGCGGCGCTGGTCAATGCGGACTTCGCACAGCGGATACAGCGATTCACGCAGGTGCAGTTCGAGCCCTGGGTCGACCGGCTCGCGAATTTCGAGAAGGCAGGCGTCGAGCTACCGGCATCCCCTGCCACCACCGCGATGCTGATCGGCGGGGCGGCGGAGAACTTCGCCCGGCTGTGGCAGGGCTCGCCCGAGGACGGTCTCGACGCTCTGGTGACGTTCGTCGATCGAGGAGTCTTCGGGCCTGCCGCTCAGTGAGCCAGGTGCCCACGCAACGTCGACTCCGCGTATTCGGATCGAAACAGCCTGCGCTGCTGCAGGATAGGGACCACCTGATCGACGAAGTCGACGAGCGATTCCGGGTAGCGCGGACACATGAGGTTGAATCCGTCGGCACCGCGGCCGATCCACGACTCCATCTCGTCGGCGATGGACTCCGGTGTGCCGATCATCGTTGCGTGCCCGCCGCCGGCAGCCAGCGTGCCGAGCAGTTCTCGCACGGTGGGAGCGTCCTTCTCGACGATCCGCAGAATCGTCTCGTAACGGCCTTGCGGGCCGGTGAACTCGGACGCCGGCGGCAATGCCGGTACCGGGGCATCGAGTTCCCAAGCAGCACAGTCCTGCCCGGTGAACGTCGACAACATCGCCAGTGACTCCTCGGTGGGGAGCAGCCGATCCAGCTCGGACTTCTTTCGGCGGGCCTCGTCCATCGTCGATCCGATGTACGTCACCAACCCCGGCATGATTCCCACTGCCGCGCTGTCGCGGCCCGCATTCCGGATTCGCGTCTTCACGTCCTCGTAATAGCTCTGCGCTGCAACGAGATCGTAGGCGACGGCATAGATCGCCTCGGCGTACTTCGCCGCGAGATCACGACCCGGACCCGACGCCCCGGCCTGGAACAGCACCGGCCGACCCTGCGGTGAACGCGGCACCGTCAACGGACCGTCGACGCGAAAGTGTTTGCCGTCGTGATCGATGGCATGCACCTTGGTCGGGTCGGCGTAAGCGCCGGCGCGATCGAGTGTCAACGCGTCTGTATCCCACGAATCCCAGAGCGCCAGAGCGGTATCGACGAACTCTTCGGCGCGGGCATAGCGTTCCTCACGAGCGGGGATGCCGTCCATTCCGTGATTGCGCGCCTCGGCGTCGAACATAGAGGTGACGACGTTCCAGCCCGCCCGGCCGCCGCTGATGTGATCCAACGACGCCAACATGCGCGCGGCATGGAAAGGGGTGTAGAACGTCGAGGACACGGTGGTGACCAACCCGATATGGGTGGTCGCTCTGGCCATGGCCGACAGAGCGGTGATCGGCTCGAGAAACCAGGTCCCTGCCCCGGCCGGGTCTCGCACCGAATGTCCGTCCGCGAAGAACACCGCGTCGAACTTGCCCCGCTCGGCGAGCTGCGCAAGTTCCTCGTAGTACGAGATATTGCCCAGGTCCTCCACTCGCGAATCGGGATGACGCCACGCCGCGCTGTGGTGACCGCAGCCGTAGAGAAACGCGTTGAGATGCACGTCAGTCCTTGACCAGACCGCCGTCGACCACCAGATTCTGGCCGGTCACCGACCGCGCCCACGGTGAGGCGAAGAACAACAGGGCATCGGCGAACTCCTCCGGGGTGGTGACCCGTTGCAGCGGGGTCGAGGCCGCGATGAAGTCGAACACCTCGGCCGGGGTGGCGGCACTGGCATCGGTGGTGCGCAGCAGCCCACCCGAGACCATGTTGACGGTGATGTTGTCCGCGCCGAGGTCCGCGGACAGAGTACGGGTCAGCGAGAGCAGTGCGGCCTTGGACGCGGTGTAGTCGTGGTACGGCACCACCGGATTCTGGAACAAGTTGGTGCCCACGTTGATGATTCGGCCGAAACCCACCTCACGCATACCCGGCAGCGCCGCCTGGGTGGTGAGCAACGCTGCACGGACACTGCCGCGCAGCTGAGCGTCGAAGCGGTCCCAGGTGATGGTGTCGGCCTTGGGGCGGGCATCACCGTCGAAGGAGAAGTCGGCCAGTGCGTTGTTGACGACGGTGGTGATCGGGGTGCCGAAATGCTCACGCGCCGAGTCGAACACCGTGGCCACCGCGCTCTCGTCGGTCACGTCACCCTGAACCGCGACAGCATTTCCGCCGAGGCGGTCGGCCAGCGCTTCGGCGGCTTCTTTGCTGTTGCGGTAGTCGATCACCACGCGTGCGCCCTCACCGGCGAACGCAGCGGCGATCGCTGCTCCCAGTCCGCGGCCGCCGCCGGTGATCAACACTGTCTGCTCGTCGAATTTCATGCGCCTCGCCTCTCGTTCGAGGTCGGGACCGTCACGAGGGGACAGGAATACCGAACGTCACGACATTCCCTTCGCTGGTCCTAACCAGATCAGGTTCGACGGGTGTGATCTCAGCCCTGTCGGGCACCCCGTGTCGCGCTCGACTGTACCCATCGGGGTCGGCAAGGTGCTGCATTGCCGTCGCTACGGATCTCTAGCTCAGTTGATAGATACCGGAATACGACGATGACAAGTTACTGTGCCGCCATGACCGAACGCGTCTACCTGGAGTATCGCCTCGACGAGAACGTGATCTTCGTCCTCGACCACCGCACGGTCGAGGCGTTCGACGCCGCCGTGAGGGTGGCGGCCGGCGGGCGCTGTCGGTGGCACGTGGATCAACTCGGCGTGGACGCGAAGCCGACGCGCGGCGGCACCAAGATCGTGCTCGGTCTGCGAGCACCCGACGGCAGCATCGGCTACTCGGGCGACCGAATGAAGTTCACCGTCACCGACGAACAGCTGCCGCATCTGCTGGCTTTCTTCGACCGCGCGAAGGCGGCCAGGGCCCTCAGCCGATGACGGCCCAGCCGTGCGGCGGAACGCTCACCCGTCCGTCGTTCAGGTGCGCCTCACCGGCCAGCACCTCGCTGCCCTGAGCCGGGTAGTCGATGGCGTCGTCGCCGAGATTGAGCGCAACCGTCATCGAATTGCCGTCCGCCTCGACGCGGTAGAGCAGCGCCGTGTTGGTGAGCTCGAGCGTCTCGGTGCGGGCGGAGTACAACCACGAGTTCCGACGCCGCAGACCGATGAGCTCCTGATGAACTCGAAACACGGGCCAGCCGTACGGGGCCAGATCGTCCGGGGACTCGGGGTACTCGGGACGCACCTCGTCGTCGCCGCCCACGCGGTCTTCCTTCATGCCTCGGAACGCCTGCTCGTCGCCGTAGTAGATCATCGGCATACCGCCCACGGTGAACAGAACCACCAACGCGTGCAGCAGATGTCGTTCGTCCTCGACGACGCTGGCGATGCGATTGACGTCGTGATTTCCGACGAACGTGGCGGGTACGAAGGCGTCGAGCCAGCCGTTGTGGCGCTCCAACGCGTGCGAGAGCTCGAAGAAGTTCTTCTCGCTCAGGCCACTCCAGATCGCCTTCCACAGTTCGTACTGGGTGACCGAGTCCAGCGTGGAGGCCGAGACGATGCGGTCGTAGTCGCCGTGGATGACCTCGCCGAGAAAATATGCGTCCGAATGCTTCTCACGGACCTTCGGCAACACTGCGGCCCAGAAGCGCGGCGAGACAGCGTAGGCGGCGTCGAGCCGCCAGGCATCGACGCCGCGTTCGAGCCAGTGCGAGAGCACGTCCACGACGTACTGCTGCACGTGCGGACTCTCATGATTGAGCGCAACCAGTTCGTCGTGGCCCTCGAAGTTGCGATGCGTCGGCTCGTCGCCGGACCAGTCCAGATGAAACCACCCTGCGGCCTCGGAGTCCGGGCCCTCGGCCAATGCCTGTCGGAACTTCGGAAAGCTCTGCGCCACATGGTTGAATACGCCATCGAACATGACCTTCAGGCCCCGCGAATGCGCAGCGGCGATCAGAGAGTCGATGTCCTCGTCCGTACCCAGCCTGCCGTCGACGTGGTAGTAGTCGACGGTGTCGTAGCCGTGCTTCTCGGATTCGAAGATCGGACCGAGGGCGATGCCCGACGCGCCGAGCTCGAGTGCGTAGTCGAGCCACTTCTCGATTCTGTTCAGCCGGTGCAGATCCGACTGCGATTCGCCGTCCCAGCCGTGTACCGGTGCGCCGGTGAAGCCGAGCGGGTACAGGTGCCACCAGATAGCGTGCTTCGTCCACTCCATCAGGACTCCATGATGGAGTCGCGGCTCAATTCGCCTGCGCCGGTGTGACCCGACAGGCTCGTCACCAGATCGAATTCTGCCAGCAGGCAACGCAATACGTGGGCAACACCTTCTTGCCCACCGAGTGCGAGGCCGTACAGGAACGGCCTGCCGAGCAGTACCGCATCGGCTCCGAGCGCCAGTGCCTTGGCCATGTCGGCTCCGGTGCGCACGCCCGAGTCGAACAGGATCGTCAGTTCGTCACCGACCGCATCGACGATGGACGGCAACGCGTCGAGTGACGGCCTCGCACCGTCGATCTGACGTCCGCCGTGGTTGGAGACGACGATGCCGTCGACTCCGTGCGCTGCAGCCTCCCTGGCGTCGCCGACGGTGCAGATTCCCTTGAGGACGATCGGCCCGCTCCAGTGCTCCCGCAGGAATGCCAGGTTCTTCCACGACAGCCCGGGGTTGGGGAACATCTGCGCCCAATGCATCGCGGCTGCAACAGGATTCTCCTCGACGGGCTGCGCCAGTCCGGCCTGGAACGCCGGATCGCTCAGGTAGTTCTCGATGCCGAGATTGGCGAGGAAGGGAAGGTACCCGCGGTCGAGATCGGCAGGCCGCCAGCCCAGCAGCGTCGTGTCGAGAGTGAGCACCAATGTGGTGAATCCGGTGTCCTTCGCGCGCTGCAGGAAGCTCAGCAGTACCGATTCATCCGTCGGCCAGTACAACTGGTACCAGCGCGGGGCATCGCCACCCGCCTCGGCGATCTGCTCGAACGAATGCGATGCCTGCGTCGAATGGATGTACGGCACACCGAGTTCCGCGGCCGCCCGAACCGTCGCGAGCTCGCCGTCGGGATGGGCGAGAGTCTGGATGCCGACGGGCGCGATCAGCAGTGGAGCGGGCATGTCGGTGCCGAGCACGGTGCATGCGTGATCACGCGAGGCCGAACTGCGGAGCATCCGCGGCGTGATGGCCCATCTGTCGAACGCTGTCCGGTTGGCCCGCGCCGTCGATCCGCTGCCCGCACTGGCGACGATGTAGCCCAGTGCCTCGGGCGAAAGCTTCTCGGCGGCTTGATCCTCCAGCCGCGCCAGGTTGGTGGTGATCGGCGGGGTCTGCTGGGCGAACATCCCGGCGGCGTAGATGCCGAGTTGGTGATCGCTGAAGTTGCTGGGCCTGGCCTCGGTCATCGTTCGACCCTACCGGGGCACCGCCGCGGATCGGGTGAGAAATGCGTCGAGCAGGGCCGAGCACCGCGCCCGAGCCGCAAGTTCGGCGTCGGCGATCTCTCGCCTGATCTCGTGCACGTCCACCCCGTGTTCGACGCCGTCGCGGTCCCATGCAGCGGCCCATGCGTCGTAGGTGTCGAGGTCGATCTCGGGGTGGAACTGCAACCCGAGGTGCGGGCCGAACACGAAGGCCTGTTGCGCCGCCTCGTTGCGGGCGATCACCGTGGCCTGCGGGGGAGCGGTGAACGTATCGCCGTGGAACTCCATCCATGGGCCAGGGGCGACGAGCTCGGGATCGGAGGTCTCGACGTCGACGAATCCGTACTCGGGATGCTCGGACTTGCGAACGGTGCCGCCGAGCACCCGAGCGAGCAGCTGCCCGCCGAAGCACACACCCAGGATCGGGACCTGCGCGTCGATGGCGTCCTGTACGTAGGCGATTTCCGGTGCGAGCCACGTCAGCGTGTCGTCGTACGCGGCATCGGGTGAACCCATCACCACCACCAACTGCGCGCCGGACAGCGACGGCGGTGCGACATCGGGGCTGTGGTCGAAGGAGTGCACGTCCAACTGGAAACCCCTGGCGCGCAATTCGGCGTCGAGGGTGCCGATGTCGCGACGCGCGAGAGCCGGGTCCTGATCGTGGACGAGTACTACGGCTCGTGGGTCGTTCGGGTATGTCACAGGGCTCCTTTACGGTGTTCGTGCACACCGTACGACAGACTGGATCCGATGCCACCTCGTAGACGCACAGCCCGATCCACCACTGCCCGCACCGTCAAGGCCGGGCAGAGCAGTGCCGCGCGAAAGTTCGCGGCCGCGAAGAACGGCGAGCCCGCCGCAGCACAGAAGAAAGCTGCCCCGAAGAAGGCTGCCCCGAAAAAAGCTGCACCACGCAAGAGAGCAGCTCCACGCAAGACCTCGTCCCGCAAGGCTGCAGCACCGGATCTCCGGGTTCCCGATCCCGGCGAGCGCGTCTGGGTGCTGGACGTTCCGTTCGAGGACAGGTCGGCGGCGGGTGCGGCCGGCGCGCGCTGGTATCCGGGTCCGCGGGTCTTCGCCTACTACGGCACCGAGTTGCCGGAGTACCTGCAGCCCTACGAGTCGATGCCGTACAGCCTGCAGCGGTGGCTCGAGGACGACGCCAACGAGACATGGCGTGACGAGGTGGTTCGGGAGCGCGCGATGCAGCCTCGTGACACGCAGCTCGAATCGGTACGACGGCATCTCGCTGCCCTCGAGGCCGGGTTCCCGTACTTCGCGCAGATGGATTCGACGGGTCTGGGCAAGACGCTCGCGGTATGCGAGGCCGTTCGGCAGATGTCGGCGGCCGAGATCGGGACCGTACTGGTGGCTGCGCCCAAGGGCGCGTTGCCCGGGTGGCGTCGAACCATTGCCGACAGCGAAGCCGATATCGAGCCGTCCGATCGCAAACGCTGGCTGTTGATCACGTATCAGTCGACGAAGAAGCTGCTGTCGGTGCCGCCGGAGACCGACCTGGGCAAACGTAAACGGACACAGAACAAGCGGACCATCTCACTCGGTGAATTGCGGTTCGACATCGACGTGGTGATCGCCGACGAATCGCACGCGTTGATGAACATCGAGTCCCAGCAGTCGCAGATTCTCTGGCGATATCAGGAGGCTGCTCGCTCGGTGGTGTGGATGTCTGCCACCCCCGGGTACCAGCCGTTGCACTTCGCGTACATGGCTCGCGCGGTGGAGCGCAGTCGCGGAGTCGAGATCCTGGGCGACGACGAATATCTCGGGTACGCGGTGACGATGAAGTGGGCCGAATTCCTCATCGAACACGGGTTCGCCGTCAAGGCAGGCAAGGCCACGACGGGGCTGACGACGTGGCGATGGGAGCCCGAGGACGCTGCTCGACGCGAACGCGACATCGCGTCCGTACACGGCTGGTTGTCGGGAGGCGCTGTGCCGTGGTCGATTTCGCGGCCGTCACCACCTACTCCTCGCGAGCCGCTCGGACAGGAACTCACTGCGGCACAGAAGCGGCTGTACAACTCCGCGTGGGTGGACTACCGCAAAGAGGTGGGCCTGCCGATCTGGAAAGCCGTCGGCGGTCGACGAGTGTTGCAGAAGAATCCGAGCACCCGCGCCGCGACGCTGCGGTTTCGCCAGAAGTGCTCGTATCTACGAATTCCAGCGTCGGCGGACCAAGTGCGGACGTGGGTGAAGGCCGGCAATCAGGTGTTCGTCTCGATGTTCTATCGGGAGTCGGTCGCTGCGCTCGCGCAGACTCTGCGCGACGAGGGTCTCGATGTCGCCGTGGTCGACGGCAGTATGAGCAGCCCCGAGCAGGAAGCGTCGATCAGACGTTTTCAGACCGGCGACGCGTCGGTCATCGTGTCGACCACCACCAGTGCGATCAACCTGCACACCAACGAGTTGCTGCTCCCTGAGGGGACGGTGTCCACACTCGCACCGCGCGTGACGCTGATCCACGATCCTCGGTGGACCCCCATCGACATCAGGCAAATCGAGGGGCGCGCCAACCGAATAGACAAGGACCACAACCACACGACGTCGACCTGCTACTACGGCTACGCCGAGGGCACCGTCGAGGAGGAGATGGTGCTCACCGGCATCGAACGTATCGCGGATCTGGGATCCATCGTCGGGCAGGCGGATCTGATCGACCCGGAGGCATTCCTCGCAGCAAAAGTGGATGCCGGAAAATAGCGACAATCGTGATCGAACCTCCACCTGACGGGGGTACGTTCGGTCGTATCGGCTCTTCGCCGATATCGGGCTCGTCTCGACGCCAGGAGTAGTCATGATCGTTCTCGGAATCATCCTCGCCCTTGTCGGCTATTTCGCCGGCATTTCAATCTTGACGACTGTCGGCATCATTTTGGTGGTCGTCGGCGCGGTTCTGACGGTGCTCGGTTCGATGGGGCGCGCAGTCGGTGGCCGCAAGACGTGGTATTGACATACGCGTTAGAACATACGTTCGATTTCTGTTAGTCTGATCCGGCCCCCGGAGTTGGCGATGCAGCCAGCGGAGCCACTTCGGGCGGTCCACATCGGACTGTATGGATCCTCGAAGGCGGTCGCACGCGATGGCACTCGAACCCGACCCTGCGGCCGGCTCGCTGTATCGCGTCGGGGACCGGTGGGCCGAGAGAGCACCCGCGCGATGCGGCAACGGTCATCGGCTCGTCGCAGGATCGGTTCTCGTCGGTTCACGGGCGTGTTCGTGCGAACTCGGGCATCACCGGACTCATCAGTGCCAGTCCTGCGGCGTCGTGAGATTCACTCCCGAACTGGGTCCGTCGTGCAGTGATGCGAGCTTCGATTCGCGGGCTGCGCGCGCCCGGCCTGCCGTCGTGGACAATCGTGTTCATGAACGAGGTCATGAAGAACAGTGAAACCGCGGTCGACCTGGGTCGACTGAGACACGACTTCACGCGATTCATGATGAGCTACAAGTTCGGGATCGACGAGCTGATCACCAAGATCAACATCCTCAAGCAGGAATTCACCCACATTCACCGCTACAGCCCCATCGAGCACGTCTCGTCGAGGTTGAAGACGCCCGAGAGCATCATCGACAAGGCCCGGCGCAAGAAGTGCGCCCTGACTCTCGATGCGATTCGCGAGAACATCTTCGACGTCGCCGGAGTGCGCATCACCTGCAGCTTCATTTCCGACACCTACCGCATCGCAGACATGCTCAGCAGCCAGAGCGATGTGCGCGTCGTGGAGGTCAAGGACTACATCGCGAACCCGAAACGCAACGGCTACAAGAGTTTGCACCTGATCGTCGAGATCCCGGTGTTCATGTCCGACCGCGTCCAGCCGGTGCTCGTCGAACTGCAGATCCGAACCATCGCAATGGACTTCTGGGCAAGCTTGGAACACAAGATCTTCTACAAGTACCGCGGAGAAATTCCCCCAACTCTGCTGGCCGAACTGACCGAGGCCGCCGAGAGCGCGAACAAGCTCGACGAGAAGATGGAAAGACTGCACGACGAGGTGACGGAGCTGAACGGCGATGCCGAGAACTCGATCACCCTCGGTTCGATGCCACCGTTGGCCTTGCCGCCGGAGTTGTTGCACATGCTGCTCACGGCGCAGGCCGACGCGATCGACCCGGAGTAGAGACCCGCACTACGACAAACCCCGCTGCTCGACGTCTGAGCAGCGGGGCCTGTGTTCTGCGACAGCTATCCGATGTGCACCGGGGTGTCGCCGACGGGCAGGTCGTCCTTCTTCGCACGGACGAGCACCAACACGACCGGGCACACCAGCGCGACAAGGATCGCGGCCGTTCCGAAGGCCCAGGCATACCCCGATACCTCGGCTGCGAAGGCGTGGTCGATGGTGGCCAGTACGAAGTTGCGGATCGGCTCGGGCAACGCGGCCAGTACCTCGTCGCTGGGGATCTCCTGGCCGGCGAGTGCCTCGGCGGGAACTCCTGCGGGCGGAGTCGGTGCCGGGTTGTCGGCCAGGTACGACGTCTTGGACGAGGTGTACACCGTGGTGAACACCGCTGCGCCGAGAGCGCCGCCGACCTGGAGGGTGGCGTTGATGAGAGCGGATGCGGCACCCGCGTCGTGATCGGGGACGCCGATGAGCGCAACGTTCTGCATCGGAACCATCAGCAGACCCAGACCGAGTCCGAGCAGTACGACGCCGGGGAGGACGTGTGTCCAATACGAGGTGTCGACGCCGATCTGCGTGAGCAGCAGCAGACCGATCGCCGACACGACGGGGCCGACCGCCATCATCGGCTTGGGCCCGATCTTGGGCACGAGCGCCGAGGCGATCGCGGCGGTGATCAGGATTCCGCCGGTCATGGGCAGCGACGCGACGCCGGCGATCACCGGACTCATCTCGAGCACGATCTGGAAGTAGAACGTGAGGTACAACGTGCCACCGAGCAGCGCAGCACCGATGACGGCGGACCCAATGTACGCGGCACCGCGGTCCCGGTCGAGCAGCACGCTCAGCGGAAGCAACGGGTTGTCGGACTTCGACTCAACCACGACGAAGGCAGCGAGAAGAGCGAGGCCGAGGGCGATGAAGGAGATGGTGGGTACCGTCGCCCAGCCGTCCTCGGCTTCGGTGAAGCCGTAGACCAGCGACGCCAGTCCGAGTGCGACGAGGATCGCGCCGGGTAGGTCGTAGCGGGTGTCTCCGTGCGCCTTGCTCTCCTTGACGAGCGGCACCGCAGCGGCGATGGCGATCACGGCCACCGGGATGTTGACGAGCAGGCACCAGCGCCAGTTCGCGTATTCGGTGAGCACTCCGCCGAGAAGCAGGCCGACGGCTGCGCCGCCACCGGCGATCGCGCCGAACACTCCGAACGCCTTGGCGCGTTCCTTGGTGTCGGTGAACGTGACCGTCAGGATGGCCAGTGCAGCCGGGGCGAGCAGTGCGGCGAAGACACCCTGGCCGGCGCGTGCAATGAAGAGCTGCCAGCCCTCTTGAGCCAGTCCACCGATCGCGGAGGCAACGGCGAAGCCGCCCATGCCGACAATGAACGAGCGTTTGCGTCCCCAGTAGTCGGCGATGCGGCCGCCGAGCAGCAGGAGTGCGCCGAACGACAACGCGTAGGCGGTGATGACCCAGGCGCGGCTGCTGTCGCTGATGCCCAGGTCCAGCTGAGCCTGCGGCAGCGCAATGTTGACGATGGTGCCGTCCAGCACGATCGTCAGCTGCGTGATGGCGACGATGCAGAGCACCAGCCATCGGCGCTCGTAGTTCGGATTCAGATCCGGCGCTTCACGCTCGGAGGGCTGCGACATGTTTCTACCCCACTCGTACTCGTTTGATTCTGGGCACGAAAAATGTCCCGATCAGAAAGGTAAGCCACGTGGCACCGAGTGTCAAACGAACTAGTTGGTTGGGGGGTATGGTGGCCGCCATGAAGCCAGACGCCAGCGCGACACGTGCCCGCATCGTCGTCGCCGCCCGTGACGAGTTCTCGGTGCACGGACTGGCCGGGGCTCGCGTCGATCGCATCGCGGTTGCGGCCAAGGCCAGCAAGGAGCGCCTGTACGCGTACTTCGGCGACAAGGAGACCCTGTTCCGAGCTGTGGTCGAGGACGGGTTCGCGCGGTTCATCGACGAAGTCCCCTTCTCCGTCGACGACCTCGGTGGATATGCCGCGCGCGAATACCTGCATCTCGCAGCACATCCCGAGGAACACCGCCTACTTCTGTGGACCCAGCTCCAGGGCGGCATGGCAGCATCGGGCACCGACGACATCCACTCGGTCATCGCACAGCGACGCAGCGCCATGGCCGCTGCTCAACGAGACGGACTGATCTCCGATGCCTTCACCGTGGACGACTTGATCACCATGATCTTCGGCATCACCTCGGCCTGGATGACCACGCCGAAAAGAGCCTGCGAACCCGCCGACGACGCCGAAATTCTGCGCCGGGCGTCGAAAATCGAAGCAGCAGTCCGGCGACTCTGCGCTCCGTAGTCTTTTCTACCGATCTCTAGCGCTACTGCAAGAGTCTCGAAGATTGGGGTAGCTGCCCCGTTCCCCGCACATGCGCGCGCGTTTGTCGGATGCGAGCGAATTCGATACCGATCTCGCAGCTATTCCGAACGCGTCTGACGATTCCGCGCGCCTCTGTCGAGTTCACCGACCCTCTGCACGCTCCACATCCGCGAGAATCGCCGCCTCACGGTCGGCGGAGAGTCCGACAGGCGGCCGGTCGCGTCTCGTGGACGCCTCACCATTCACTGACTGCAGCCAGGTCCACGTGTCTGCGACGGTCTCCTGGATCGGCCGAGCCCGAAGCCCCTCCGCGAAGGCCTTCGACACGTCGGACGCGTGCAGCGAATCATGATCTGCGCCAGGCGGAATCCAGATCGGTAGCTCCGTCCAAGGCTGCACTCCAGCCGCACTGAGGATGTCCGGTTCCACCCAACGCAGGCGAGCATCGGACCGGGTCGCGGCAACACAGGCCTGCAGAACCTCGCGCATCGTTGCATGCCCGGGGCGACTCACCACGTCGTACGCTCCGCCCAGCCCTCGTGCGGCAGCACCCAGACTCCAGCCGACAAGATCGCGCGCGTCGATGTACTGCAGTGCCAGGTCGGCGGGGCCGGGCGCAAGCACATCCCCGGCGCGCTCATTCTGGTCACTCCGCAGGCTCCGCTCCTGCCCAATTCTGTTCAGCCACCATGGAAGTCGACTGATGTTCTCATAGGGCCCGAGGATCAGCCCCGCTCGGACCAGCAGCGCCCGAGCCCCGAATGCCGCGGCAGCGGCCTGCTCACCACCGAGCTTGCATCGCGCATAGTCCTCGCCTGGCCCCTGGACCGTCGGCCAGGTCTCGTTCGCTCCCGCTTCGGGCTCGTCGTACACGGATCGGCTCGAGACGTAGATGTAGCTACCCGCTCGACCGGCGAGCATCGCTGCCGACTGTGCCACTACCCCGGGCTCCCACGACCAAGTGTCGAAGACCATGTCCCAGTTACCTTCTCGAATCGAATCGAGCCCTCCGGACGCGCGCCTGTCTCCCCGGAGTTGCGTGACCCGAGGATCCGACGCGGTCGTGCCGCGATTGAGTACCGTGACGTCCCACTGCAACTCGAGGGCATGCTCGACGGCACTTCGCCCTACGAAGTCACTTCCACCGAGTACCAGTAGCTTCATGCATCCAGTGTGCCGTCGGTCGACCCCTTCGGCACGCAGCTGACAGCAGATATCCGTGCGGTCATAGGCGATCCCTAGGACTGTCTACGGCAGAAGCTAGAGACTCGAATACTCATCTACCGATTCGGTCGATCAGCTTCATGGCGTCGAAGGGTGCGTAACCCTTGACGTCGTTGTCGAAGTACACGTGGACGTCGCGTCCCGCCTCGGTCCAGTCCGAGATCTTCGCCGCCCATCGATCCAGGGCAACATCGGTGTATCCGCTGGCGTACAGCTCCTGGTCGCCGTGCAGGCGGGCGTACATGAATTCGGCTGTCGGAGTGTCGACGTACGGATACTTGCCCGCAGTATCGGCCACGACAAACGCAATCTCGTTCTCTCGAAACAACTCCACCGCCACATCGGTGGCGAAGCTCTGATGTCGAGCTTCCACACAGTGTCGAAGCGGCCGAGACGACGCAGCAGGCAACAACACTCGATCCTCGGCCAACTTGTCGTCGCGAGACTGGGCCAGAGCGACCGCAGCAGAGACCGTCCGAGGCAACATGGCAAAGAACTCCGACATCTTCTGCGCGTCGAACTCGAGGTTCGGTGGCAACTGCCACAGGAACGGTCCGAGCTTGTCGGCCAGCGTCAGCACTCCGGTGGCGAAGAAGTTGGCGAGCGCCGCCTCGACGCCGACGAGCCGCTTGATGTGAGTGACGTAGCGACCGCCTTTGATGGAGAAGACGAAGTCGTCCGGCGTCTCGTCACGCCATTTGGTGAAGCTCGACGGCTTCTGCATCGCATAGAACGTGCCGTTGATCTCGATCGACGTCAGATGTTCCGACGCGTACCCGAGCTCCTTGCGGTGTGTCAAACCTGCCGGATAGAAATCTCCTCGCCACGGCGCGTACGTCCAACCGGAGATGCCGATCAGGACTCTGGGTCGATGCGACGCGGGCATGTGCAGACTGTAGACGGCCGGTACCGTCGTTTCCGTGCGATCCGCCCCACGGCACGTCGACGTGCTGACGTATCTCTTCACGGCCGCATTCGCCTACGGCACGGCAGTTCATCTAGTGCAACTGCTCGGCGGCGGAGGAGATCCGTATCCTGGGGTGCCTGTAGCCATTGCGTGGTTCTTCGTCGCGCTCGTCGTCCTCGATCCGCTGGCGGCGGCCCTCATCTCGAGACGCCGACGGGTCGGCCTGCTCGTCGGCGCAGCAGTGCTGCTTCTCGATGCGGCAGCCAACGCCGTCGTGAACTACCCGCCCCACGATCCGGCGGGCGGTGTGACGGCAGGTCGTATCGGCCAAGCCGTGGTCACTGCCTTGGCGGTGCTCCTGGTGTTCGCAACTCCGCGACTCTGGCGCTGGTATCGGTGAGCCCGGTGTCGACTACGAAGCCGTGCCCGACGGTCGACCGAGGTACTGCAGTACCGCCATCACCCGTCGATGATTCACGTCCGACGGCGGTAGCCCCAGCTTCCCGAAGATATTCCCGACGTGCTTCTCGATTGCTCGTTCCGAAACATGCAGAGCTGCAGCCAAGGCCGAATTCGTCAGCCCTTGCGCCATGAGATCCAACACCTCGCGTTCGCGCACGGTCAACGCATCCAACGTGCTCCGCTTTGCGCTCGATCCCACCCATTGGGCCACCACTTCCGGATCCAATGCTGTTCCGCCGGATGCGACACGGACCAGGGCATCGACGAATTCGCCGACGTCGGCTACGCGGTCCTTCAGCAGATAGCCGACCCCGGAGCTGCTGCCGGACAACAGCTCTGCCGCGTACCGAGTTTCGACCCATTGCGAGAAGACCAGTACGCCGACGTCCGGGTGCCGGCGTCGCAGATGTACGGCCGCAACCAGTCCTTCGTCGGTGAAGCTCGGCGGCATTCGCACGTCGATGATCGCGACGTCGGGCACATACTCGTCCACTGCAGCCACCAGTGCCTCGGCATCGCCTACCGTCGCAGTCACCTCATACCCGCGATCGATCAGCAACTGCGCCAGACCGTCTCGTAGGATCACACTGTCTTCCGCGATCACGATCTTCACGCTCCCGTCCCTCCTGACGTCAAGGGCAGGTGCACCTTCACCACAGTGGGCCCACCCACCGGACTGTCCACATGCAGTGCCCCGTCGACGGATTCGACTCGAGCCTGCAATCCCTTCAGGCCGGTGCCCGCTCCGAGAACCGCACCACCGATTCCGTTGTCACGCAGACTGATCACCACACTCGCTACGTTCGTATGCGCATCGACCCATACCTGCGAAGCATGGGAATGCTTGGCCGCGTTGGTCAACAGCTCGGCCACCGTGAAGTATGCGATGGTCTCGATGCTCTGAGCCGGTCGGTACGGCAACAGCACCGTCAGCTCGACCGCGATCGGGCTGCGCGAACACAGCGTTTGCAGTGCCGCCTCCAATCCGAGATCGAGTGCAGGCGGATGGATTCCGCGCACCACCTCGCGCAGCTCGACCAGCGCATCCTTCGCGGTGCCGTGGGCCGCCGATACCAGTTCCGACGCGTCCTCGCCGCGTGCCAACTTCTCCTCGGCCCGCCCCAGTGCCATGGCCATGGTGACAAGACGAGCCTGGGTGCCGTCGTGCAGATCCCTCTCCACTCGTCGAAGAGTCGCCGTCGAATTGTCGACCACCTCCGCTCGGGACATCTCCAGGTCCGCCACTCGCCGATCCTCGTCCGAGGCACCGAGCAACAACCCGATCAGCGTGCGCTCCACCGCAGCCATCGCTCGAATCGGCCAGGGCGCAATGAGCAGTCCGCCGATGCCCACCACGGCCACGGCCAACATCTGGGGCAGCGTGTCGAAGTAGGTCTGGTCGATCTGGATCAGCGACTGGCGGGCCACCCCGTCGGCGTCGTAGCTGACCGGCTTCACGAGGGCCCACACGACCGGTGATGCGACCAGAAAGGCCGAGATCGCCGCGAACATGAGCACCACGAACACGTTGACCACGGACAGCACCGACTGAATCACGAGAAACAGCACCGCACGCCACCCGACCCGATCGGTCAATCCAGCGGCGACGGAACCGGCGATTCCACGAGGCCGGAACGGTGGAGGCGGAGGCACCGAAGTCGAGAGCATCGTGCCCGACAGCAACCGGTACGCAGCACCCCAACTCCGTGCACCGACGATGACTGCGGCGATCATCGGAATACCGACGAGCACTATCACCAGGGTCAGCCCGAACGCCGCCCCCAGGAACAGATACGCCGCTCCCAGGAATCCCAGCATCGAACTGACCAGCAGACAGCCGGCCTCTCGCCACGTTCGCCTCGCGAACGGTGCCCGCAGAATTGCCGCAACCACGCTGTCCTCCGTGTGTTCGATACGTTCGTCGTAGGTCATTCCTGAAGTCTGTCGATCGAAAGTCCCCGATTCGATGGTGGCAACCCGTGGATTCGCCGGTGTAGCTGGCACCACCATCGCCACCGGACCATAATCGGTTCCTATGCAGTCGGGTGGCCGAGCGGTCGTAGTGACGCTGGTCGCTGCCGGTGTGTGGCTCTTCACGACGCCGCCACTCGATCCCGGAACCGCGGACTTCGTCGCCACGCCTGTACCTGCCGCACCCGTCGTCGAACCGCCACCGCTGTCACTCGACGAGCTTTCTGCTCGCGTCGATCCCACCGTCGTCACCCTCGCGGCATCGGCCGGTTTTTCCGGCGTCGCGGGCACCGGCTTCGTCGTCGCCCCCGACGGAATCGTGCTCACCAACTTCCACGTCGTCGAGAACGCCACCGAGATCAGCGCAGTACACATGGGCAACGGACTGATCTACGACGCCACCGTGCTGGGTTACGACAAGTCCCGTGACGTGGCGGTCGTGCAGTTGATCACCGCGGCCGACCTGCCAGTGGTCGAGCTTGCCCCGGACGCACTTCCCGACGTGGGTGACGCGGTGGTGGCCGTCGGGAATGCCTCGGGCGCAGGGGTATTGGTGCCTGCACCCGGCGCGGTCACGGCTCTCGATCAGCAGGTGCGCACTCGCAGTTCGGTGGACGGTTCGCGAAACACGCTCGACAGGATGATTCGCGTCGACGCCGATGTGCGAGCGGGGGATTCGGGTGGGCCACTGTTCGACGCCTGGGGCCGCGTGGTGGGTGTGAACACCGCAGGGTTGTCCGACGAGGCCCGTAACGGCACCGAGTTCTCACCCCCACAGGCACCCGAGGCGTACGCCGTGCCCATCGCCGAGGCCGTCTCGGTACTCGACCAGGTGCTCGCCGGACAGTCCGGCGGCACCGTACATGTGGGTCCGACGCCGTATTTCGGGGTATCTGTGCGCGATGTGTCGGTCTTCGAGAACAAGCCGGCGATGGGGGCGGCCGTCGTCTCGGTGAACTCCGATTCCCCGGCCGAGATTCTCGGCTTGGCCGCGGGAGACATCATCGTCTCGCTCGACGGAACGGACGTGAAGTCCTCGTCGGATCTGTCGGAGGCGCTCATCGGCCGCATCCCTGGCGATTCCGCCGTCGTCGAATGGGTGGACGATGCGGGTGTCACCGGTTCCGGCACAGTCACTCTCGCCCAGGGAACCCCGACAGCTTGAGGGTCATCAGCCCTGCAGCACCGACAACACATTGCCCGCCGGGTCCGTGAACCAGGCGATCAGCGGCCCACCATGTCGGAAGATCCCCTTCTCGTCGGTCCCCATGGCAGGAGTGGAGCCTGCGGAACGACCCTGTATGTCTGGATATTGTTGGAAAGCAACCCCTTTCGCGATCAGCGCATCGACCGCGGCCTCGATGTCGACCACCGGGAAATTGAGGATGGTGTATTGCGCCGGCACGTGGCCAGGCCGGGAATAGACCAGCACCGTCGCTGCTCCCAGGTGCAGTTCGAGCATGCCCATCTCGTTCTCGGTGACCGTCAGTCCGAGAGTGTCGCTGTAGAACGTGCGCGCCGCCTGCAGGTCGTCGACGCCGAATCCGGAGAACGGCTGCCTGCTCAATTCCAAGGATGTCATCGTCGAATTATCGCGCTCTCACGCGTGCCGTGGGCCGATATCCGAGTAGCGTGGATCTCGTGACTATTCGCCTCGGTTACCAGATGCCCAACTTCAGCTACGACGGTTCGGTTACAGAGCTCTTTCCCCAGGTCATCGCGCAGGCGCGCGAGGCCGAAGCGGCCGGGTTCGACACCGCATTCGTGATGGATCACTTCTACCAACTCCCCGGAATCGGCAAGCCCGACGAGCCGATGCTCGAGGCTTACTCCGCGCTGTCCGCCCTCGCGACGGCCACCGACACCATCCAGCTCTCCGCCTTGGTCACCGGCAACACCTATCGCAATCCGGCGATTCTGGCCAAGACCGTCACCACACTGGATGTCGTGAGCGGCGGTCGCGCGATCCTCGGCATCGGTGCCGGCTGGTACGAGCTGGAACACCAGAGCTTCGGGCTCGAGTTCGGCACCTTCACCGACCGCTTCGAGCGACTCGACGAGGCCCTGCAGATCATCGAGCCGATGCTCCGCGGCCAGCGCCCCACGTTCGATGGCCTCTGGTACCAGGTCGAGGACGCAATCAACGAGCCGCGCATCCGCGACGATCTGCCGATCATGCTCGGGGGCGGCGGTGAGAAGAAGACGTTCGGACTGGCTGCGCAGTTCGCCGATCATCTCAACATCATCTGCGACGCAAACGAATTGCCGCGCAAGATGGCCGCCGTTCAGGCTCGGTGCGAGGAGGTCGACCGCGACCCGAAGGACCTCGAAACGAGCTTCCTCGCGTTCGTCATCATCGACGAGGACGGCGACAAGGCCAAGGAGTTGCAGCGCGAGTTCGTGCTGAAGCAGGGCCTCGATCTGACGAACCTGTCCGAGGAGGACGCCGCGAAGGCCACCGACCGCCACTTCTGCGGAACCCCCGACGATGTCGCCGAACAGGTGCAGAAGCGTGTCCTCGATCAGGGCATCGACGGCGTCATCATCAACCTGATCACCAACGGACACCAGCCGGGAGCCGTCGAGCTGGCAGGTAAGACCCTGAAGCCGCTCGTCTAGATATTTTCTCCAGCAGTAGCCGCGGGGGCGCGTGCAGTGGCATAGTTCCCCCGTGGCTCAGCTGAGGATGAACGGGCACCGTGTCTTGGTCGCCGACCTGACCGGCGATTCCCTGCGCGCGATGTCGGGTTCCATGGTGGCGTACGAGGGCGACGTCGCCTTCAAGAACGCTGGAATGGGAGGCGGCGGCGGGTTCCGCGCCGCCCTGAAACAGAAGGTGACCGGCGAGTCGCTGTCGCTGATGGACGTGTCCGGTAAGGGCACCGTCTACTTCGCCGTCGACGCTCAGGACATCACTCTCGTCGAGGTCCAGGGCGACAACCTGCACGTGGAGTCGTCCCAATTGCTGGCTCTCACAGGGCAATTGAAGACCGACGTCAAGTTCTCCGGCCTCCGGGGCGCAACCTCGGGCCAAGGTTTGTTCACCACGGTCGTCAGCGGATCGGGCACCGTCGCACTGTTGTCGAAGGGTGGGCCGATCATCGCCCTCGCCGTCGATCCCCAGTACCCACTCGTCGTCGATCCCGACGCGTTCGTCGCCCATCGCGGCCAACTGAACCAGAGCTTCGTCACCGACGTCACCTGGCGCTCCGCCATCGGCGGCGGCAGCGGCGAGGCGTTCTCCCTCCGCTTCGACGGCCAGGGCGTCGTCTACATCCAACCCGAGGAGCGCTGACGTGCCACTCGAACTCGTCAACAGCAAAGTCGTGAAATCCTTTCTGGCACCGAATCAGAACGTACTCGCGCGCCGCGGATCGATGCTCTACTACACCGGCGACGTCCGGTTCGTTCCGCACTCGATGGGCGGTTCGGCCGGTGCCATGCCGGGCATGGGCGGCATGGCGGGGATGGCAGGCCGGATGATGGCAGGCGAGCACGTGGCGATGATGGCCGCAGAGGGTCAGGGCGAGGTCTTCTACGGTCACGCCGGGCTCTACATCGAGGTCATCCATCTCGACGGGTCCTCGATGCTCACCGTCGAAGCCGATCGACTTCTGGTGCACGACGGCTACCTCCAGAGTTCCATCGTCGCGTTGACCTCTCAGGGCGGTGTTCGCGGTGCAGTGCGCGGTGCGATGACCGGGCAGGGTCTGTTCACGACGCAACTCACCGGCCAGGGCAGCGTTGCGGTTCTCTCGCACGGCGGCGCAACTCCACTGCAGGTCGGGCCCAACAACCCCATGGTCGTGGTCGATCCGCAGGCGTACGTCTGCCACATCGGCAACATCAACGTCGACATCTCCGCGAACGTCGGGTGGCGGGACGCCGTCGGCAAGGGCAGCGGTGAGGCGATCCAGCTGAAGATGACCGGTATGGGCACCGTGTGGGTGCAGGCGTCCGAGCAGAAGTTCTGAGGAGCAATCTCATGGGTCTCGAAATCCACACCCCCTACACGCTGCCGGTCAACGACAACGTCCCCGGCAACGACTACGCGTTCTGCGTCGAACTCGCAGGCCAGCCGTGGTTCACTTCGAAGGGCGCGATGATCGCGTACTACGGCAACGTTCGCTTCGAGCCGCTCGGGCAAACGTCGATGCCCGCCATCGTCGCGGCGCGGTTCTCGTCTCCGCTCTACTCGAACGACTGGGTACTGGCGCAGGGCCAGGGCAAGTTGATCCTCGGCGATCGCGGATTCAACATCAACAGCTACGACCTCGACGACGGCAATCTGACGATCCGGGCCGCGAATCTGCTCGCGTTCGAGCCGACTCTGGATCTCAAGCAGTCGATCGTCCCGGGATTTCTCACTCTGCTCGGTACCGGCAAGTTCCTGGCCTCGTCCAACGGCACCGTCATGTTTGCCGAGCCGCCGCTGCGCATCGACCCGGAAGCGCTTGTGGGATGGGCAGATTGCCCGTCACCCTCGCATCACTTCGACGCCGACTGGATGCAGAACTTCCTCGGCGCGGCGCGCGGATTTCTCGGTGCCAACAGCGGCGAGGAGCGGCAGTTCGACTTCACCGGTGCCGGCACAGTGCTGATCCAGTCGAGCGAGAAGGTTCTCAACGATTCACATCTGTTGCGGTACGTCGAGTCGCAGACGGTCTCGCTCGGCCAGAACTCCTTGAGATCCCTGCACAACTCCATCGGGGCACGACTACAGCAGGGCGGCGCGTAGCACCCCGACGACGCCGGTGGGGTTGTCGGCCATCATGACGTGGCCGGCGTCGTCGATGCGAACCACTACCACTCCAGCAGCGGCCAGTTCGGCCTCCTTGGCCGGCGCACCGGTGCGATCTCCGTAGGCGAATACCCTTGGGACAGAGACCGACTCGAGCATGGACTGAACCGGCGGCTCCGGCCCGACGCACAGTCCGACCGCAGTGCGATGAAGAGCGATCGGATCGGCAACGCGCAGGGTGGACGCCCATTCCGGATCGGCGTCGGCAATCAACCGGTCGATACCTGTGTCGACGAACTCGGCCTCCGACTGCCGGGCAATCTCGACGCTGGCGGTGCCGTCCCACGGCAGCAGGTTGGGTTCGAGCACGATCAGCCGCCCCACCAGATCCGGCCGGCGATAGGCGAGCACGGTCGCGATCGATCCACCCAGACTGTGGCCGACGAGGTCGACCGAAGTCAGATTCCGCCCATCGAGCAGGTCCGCGACGGCAGCAGCGTGGTCGTCGAGCGAGTAGGCGAAATCGAGCGGCCGATCGCTGAATCCGAATCCGAGCAGATCCGGCAGTAGGCGCTCTCGACCGTCGAACGCTGGATCCACGGCGATGGAACCGAACGCCGGGACGCCCGCGGAGCCGAGCCCGTGCAGGAACACCATGGCCGGATCGGTGTTGCCCGGCACGGTGAACGTACGGACGCTCGGCGGCTGTTCGGAGAAAACGCGCATACTGGAGTATCACCTGAGGAGGTACAGCCATGGCCAACCAAGGACCCTTCGGATTCGGATCCGACGACTTCGACAAGTTCGCCCGAGAGGCAACCGAGGGGCTGCGCGAGGTGGTCGGCTCGCTGTTCGCCTCCAACGTCGGGGCACCCAAAGCCCCGCCGGAGCCCGAAACCACAGGTCAGAAAGGTGACGGAGTCTGGGCGATCTACAGCGTCGACGACGCTGGATCACCCCAGATCGACCAGCTCTACGCCACCGAACTCGATGCCCTCCGTGCACACAAGGACAACACCGACCCGCGTCGACGCGTCCGGTTTCTGCCCTACGGCGTGAGCGTCAGCGTTCTGGAGGACTGAATCGGGTGCAGCTGACCGCGCCCAGCGCGGCTGACTGCACCCGATTCTGGACGTCGGTACCTTTGATCCTCATGACCACACAGCAGGAGTCCATCTCGATTCCACTGGGACAAGCCGTGTTCGTACAGGCACTTCGCTACACGGCGTTGTTCGACCAGAAACCGTTTGCCGAGGCACTGTTGATCTACACCGACAACGGCGCATACAAGATCATGTCTCCGGGAGAGGATCACTACGGAAGCTACGTCTCGTACACCGACGTCTCGGCCAACCCGCAACACGTGATCTTTCTGTCGTGGCCGTCGGAGGATTGGGGCCGCAACGTCGCTTCTCACACGTTGACGTTCAATCCCGATTCCGCGGCGTTCACCCAGGTGCTGATACTGCCCGGCAAACCTGTGCCGCGCTCCCAGTACGGTTACGCGCTGCCGACTCCCGATCCACAGAGCGTGGATATGACGGCATCCTGGGATCAGGTCCGCGACACGTACGCCGAGACCTTCGAGGAGCTACGCGCACTCGCGACGTAACCTACCGGCGGGATGCTTCCACCGCATCGGCCGCCTGGTCGACGCCACCGTGTGCCCGCACCTCTGCACTGATCGCCGTTGCGCGCGGTGCGAATTCGCGAGCCTCGGCAACGGCGTCGGCCAGGGTCGCGGCCGTGACACTCTCGAACTCCAGATGCACTCCCACCCCGAGTTCGGCGAGCATCGCGGCGTTGCCGAACTGATCGACCGCCTGCGGGATGGCCACGGTCGGGACGCCGAACCACAACGCCTCGGTGCACCCGCCCATCCCGGCGTGGGTGATGAACACCGTGGCCGCATCGAGCACTGCCAATTGTGGAACATGTTCGTGTACTTCGATATTCGCGGGCAGCTCGCCGAGCACGGCCGAGTCGACGCGGCGGCCGATGGAGATCACCACGTGCCAGTCCGTGTTCGCGAAGGTCTCGATGCACAGCCGGTAGAATTCCGGCCTCTCGTTGTAGCCGGTACCGAAGGAGATGTACAGGATCGGCCCGTCGGGTGCCGTCCAGCTGCGGTCGTCGAGCCGTGCCGGATCGAGGCACGGGCCGACGAACTGCACCGAGCTCGGGACTCGATCGGCGTTCGGTTGCATCACCCGCGGAATCAGCGACAGGCAGTGCGCCGGATACGTGATCCACTGCCACGGATCGGCGTCGATGTCGTTCTCTCGCAACCAGGTTGCATAGGTATCGCGATAAGCAACGCCGGTCGGCGACTCTCGGATGGAGGACATCCCATCACCGAGGTCCTCGGCGTATCCGTCCCAGGCCACGTACGTCGGCGACAGTTGCACCGCAGGAACCCCGTAGCGCACTCCGAGGACCGGTGCCGTCATGCCGCCGATGTCGTACAGGAACAGGTCCGGCTGATCGTCGTCGTAGAACGCGGTGAGCACGGGGTACGACGCGATGGCCTCGTCGAGGAACACCTGCATCGCCGACGCCGGGTCGTCCGGCCACGACCCCTCTCCGTCGGGAAGTATCGAGGCGAACGGCACCACCTCGACGCCTGCTGGTTCGACGACGTGTCGCAGAGAATCACCGACGGCATAGGTGACGCGATGTCCTCGCCGGACCAACTCGGCAATCACGGCCAGCGATGGATAGATGTGGCTGGGGGCCGTGGTGCCGATCATGGCGATGTGCATGGTTCCCACCGTAGAGCGCATCGCGCAGTGCGAGCTAGCGAATTTCGTTGGCGATCAGATCCAGCAAGCCGGGAAATCGCTCGTTCAGCTCCTGCCGTCGCAGCGTCACTTTGCGACTGTTCCCACGGTCGACCTGGAACACCAGACCTGCCTCGCGCAGCACTCGAAAGTGGTGCGTCAGAGTCGATTTGGTGACACCGAGTTCGAACGACATGCAGGTTCGTTCGGCACCGTCGTCGTCGCCGACCAGTTCGGTGACCACCTTGCGGCGCAGCGGATCCGCCAGGGCGGACATCACCGCACCGAGTTGCATTTCTTCGGGCTCCGGATGCCCGTTCTCGTCTGCCATGAGCTCCTCCCGTATCAAGGTACGACTTGCGCCGTACCTAAAAACCTGTTGTAGTACGAAAATCATCGTACCTAGACGCAGGGGGATTCATGAGGGCAGTTCTACCGGTCGTACTCGCAGCCCAGTTCGTCGTGCCGATGTCCATCTCGGGCACCGCCATCGCGCTCCCGGTGATCGCCGCCGATCTCGGCTCCGACCCGACGCCGCTGCAGTGGGTCGTCAACGGCTTCAACGTGTCGTTCGCATTGTTCACCCTGGTCTGGGGTGCGGTCTCGGATCGCATCGGCCATCGCGCGTCGTTCCGCATCGGCGTGGTGCTCACCGCCGCGGCAAGCCTGGTCAGTGCGCTGGCACCCTCCCTCCTGCTGCTCGACGCGGCACGCGTGGTCGCCGGCATCGGTGCCGCGGCAGTCCTGGTGGGTTCCACGTCGATTCTGTCGCTGCACTTTCACGGGACCGAACGAGCCACCGCCTTCGCACTGTTCGGCACGATCAACGGGCTCGGCCTCGCCCTGGGGCCCACGATTTCCGGACTGCTCGTTGCACTGGTGGAGTGGCGCGGAGTGTTTGCCGCCCAAGCACTCGTCCTTGCCTGCGCTGCGGTCGGCACACTGGCGTTGCCCCCTCTACGCACCGAGTCCCGCACCGACCGTCTCCTGGACTTCGCGCTTCTGCGCAACCGCCGATTCCTCGCTCTGTGCCTCGTCCCGGTTGCCGGAGCCATCGGCTTCGTCACCCTGCTCACCTATCTGCCCGCCGCCCTGAGCGCCGTCGCGTCCCTGACTCCCGGCCGGTCGGGGCTGTTCATGCTGGCGATGACCATCCCGGTTCTTCTCGCCCCGCTGACCGTCGCTCGACTGAGCCGCGTGTTCGACGCCGTGACCCCCACTCGCGTCGTTCTCGCGAGCCTCGGCTGCCTCGTGCTCGGCAACATCGGCATGCTTGCCCTGCAACCAGGCGTCCACCTCGCCGTCGTGGTGCTCCCGATGATTCTGGTAGGTCTCGGATTCGGGCTCCCCATCGGCTTGGTCGACGGCGAGGCACTCGCAGCAGTTCCACCACACAGCAGCGGCACCGCAGCGGGAGTTCTCAATCTGTTCCGCATCGGCAGTGAGGCCGTCACGGTCGCCGCCTATGCCTGGCTGTTGGCGTTCTTCGTCCGCGGGCAGGTGCCGAACGAGGCCGACGCCGATGCCGCCGCAGCCGGGCAGCCCGGATTTGCCGACGCCTACGCTCACGCCTTCAGCGAGGTGATCGGCCTCGTCGTCGTGGCTGTGGCCGTCACGGCGGCGGCGGTCATTGCGCTTTCCCGGACGGCACGGTCGGACGTATCGTCTGCGAATGCCTTTTCTGCAACCGGTGACCCTCGCTGACGATCTCGTGACTCTCGAACCGCTGAGCCACGACCATCTCGAAGGACTGTCCGACGCCGCCCGCGACGGTGAGTTGTGGAACCTCTGGTACACCAGCGTGCCGAAGCCCGAGGACATGGCGGCCGAGATCGATCGTCGGCTCGGATTGCTCGCGGCAGGCACCATGCTCCCGTTCACACTGCGCCGCAACGACACCGGCCAGATCATCGGCGCGACGACGTTCTGCAACGTCGACTCCGGCAACCGTCGCGTCGAAATCGGGTACACCTGGAATGCCCGCTCCGCGCACGGAACCGGCACCAATGCCGCGAGCAAACTGCTGCTGCTGACGCATGCGTTCGAGGAACTGGGCTGCATCGCGGTGGAATTTCGCACTCACTGGATGAACCTGCAATCGCGCACGGCGATCGCAAAGCTCGGGGCCAAACAGGACGGGATTCTGCGCAATCACCAACGCATGCCCGACGGTTCGCTACGCGACACGGTCGTGTTCTCGATCATCGAATCCGAATGGCCGGCCGTCCGCAACGAACTCCGCAGGCGAACCGCACGGTAGGTTGACCCCATGCGTGTGGACGGGCGGGACATTCCCGTAGCGGGAAACCTGCTTCAGCCATTGGTGCGAAGAACCAGCGACATCATTCGGGTCGTGTCGGCCGCTGTACTGCTGGGCCTGGTCATCGCCGGTTCGCTGATCACCAGAAATCAATGGGACGCGCTCGAGGAATCGGTCTCGAACATCGTCGGCGTACTCAGCCCCGACCAATCCAACACTGTGTACATCGTCTACGGCGTCTCCATTCTCGCGCTGCCGTTCGGAGTCCTGATCGGCCTGATCGCGGGCCGCAAGTGGAAACTCCTCGCAGGCTACGCAGCAGCGGCCTTGCTGGCAGCCTTGGCTCTGTCGATCACCGGCACCGGAATCTCCACTCCCACCTGGGACCTGGACGTTCCCGAGCGACTCGACACCTTCCTCTCTCAGTTCCTCGACGACTCTCGCTGGATCGCCATGTTGGCTGCAGCGCTGACGGTATCCGGCCCCGGCCTACCGGCGCGGTGGCGTCGGGCATGGTGGACGCTGTTGCTCGCGTTCGTACCGATGCATCTGGTCGTTTCCACCGTCGTCCCGGCCCGCTCGATGCTCGGTCTGGCCGTCGGGTGGCTGGTCGGTGCCATCATCGTGTTGCTGGTCGGTACGCCGGCTCTCGAAGTTCCGCTGGACGCAGCGGTCCGCCTGTTCCGCGGGCGCGGCGTCACCGTCAGCAGCTTCACCGTCGTCCGACCTGCCGGACCGGGTCCGCTGGTGTTGAACGCACACACTCCCGACGCCGATGTCGTGGTCGAGTTGTACGGGCAGAATCAGCGCAGCGGCGGCGCACTCCGACAGTTCTGGCGATGGATCACGCTACGTGGCAGCGAAACTGCGCCGTTGCACGCGTCCATGCGCAGGGCCGTCGAGCATCGAGCACTGATGGGTCTGGCCATCGAGAGACTGGGCGCGGCCGGCAGTCACCCGATCGCAGTCGCGGCACTCGATCGAGGGTGGACCTTGTACGCACACAGTCTGCCCCTCGGTGAACCGATCGAGGCCGAGCACGACGATGCCACCCTCAGCGCGCTGTGGTCGGCGCTCGGCACCCTGCACGAGAACCAGATCTCCCACGGCGACCTACGCCGAGACGAACTCCGAATTCTCGACGGCCGAGCTCTCTTCTGCGGTTTCGGCAATGCCGAACTCGGTGCGTCGGATGCCCAGATGCAATCCGACGTGGCACAGCTGTTGCTCACCACGGCAGACCTTTTCGGCTCTCGCCGAGCCGTTTCCACTGCGATAGACGTCCTCGGGTTCGACGCCGTGGTGGCAGCGTCGGGTCGATTGACCAAATCCGCAACTCCGCCTCGCATTCGCCAATCCGTTACCGACGCAGGCAAGACGATGAAGTCCGTCCGGCTCGAGGTTCTCGACCAGACCGGTACCGCCAAGATCGAGGCCGAGCAGGTCACACGCTTCAGCCGCAATCAGATCATCTCGCTCGTGTTGCTGATCGGATTGGTCTATGTCGCATACCCGTTCATCAGTGCGGTGCCTGCGTTCGTCACGGAGCTCGGTTCGGCGAACTGGTGGTGGGCTCTGCTCGGCCTTGCGGTCTCGGCCCTGACGTACATCGGTGCCGGAGCGGCGTTGTGGGCGTGCGCGTTCGGCAAGGTCAGCTTCTGGAATCTGACGATCATGCAGGTAGCCAACACGTTTGCAGCCACGACGACTCCTGCGGGTGTCGGCGGGCTGGCCTTGAGCGTGCGATTCCTGCAGAAGGGCGGTCTCGGCACGATCCGCGCGACGGCAGCTGTGGCACTGCAACAGTCGGTTCAGGTCATCACGCACATCAGTCTGCTGATCTTCTTCAGTGTCGTCGCCGGCACCTCGTCGGGTCTGTCGAACATGGTGCCCGGCAACACCGTGCTCTATCTGATCGCCGGCGCCGCTTTCGGTGTCGTCGGGACTTTCATGTTCGTGCCGAAGTTGCGACGGTGGCTGCGAGTTGCGGTACGCCCTCAGATCAAGGAGGTCCTCACCGAACTCGGTGAGCTCGCTCGCGATCCCAAGCGCTTTTCCATCATCATTCTCGGTTGTGCAGCAACGACGTTGGGCGCGGCCTTGGCCTTGTGGGCGAGCATCGAGGCCTTCGGCGGCGGCACGACGTTCGTGACGGTGACCGTCGTGACCATGATCGGCGGAACCTTGGCCTCGGCCGCACCGACACCCGGTGGTGTGGGCGCGGTGGAGGCCGCACTGATCGGCGGCCTCGCCGCATTCGGTCTGCCCGCCTCGATCGCCGTGCCGTCGGTGTTGCTCTACCGCGTTCTGACCTGCTGGTTACCGGTGTTCCTCGGATGGCCGACCTTGCGCTGGCTGACGAAGAAAGACATGGTCTGACGTACCGGCAGGCAGCGCAAATATCCGATCCCGACCTGGCCTGGGGTGGCACTGGTAGCGTTCGAGCGAGCCGGGGATTTTCCCATGAGAGGTATGCCCATTTCCAGACTGGGGACTGCGGTGACGGCCGAGGGCCGCACGCGGTACAGACCTGGGCTGGGGGGCCCGCGCGAGAGCGTCGACGACGACTACACCTACTTCGCGAGGACTGCGCGCGAACGTTGGGTGCGGTATTTCATCGGGACCCTGACCCTGATGTTCGGCCTGTGCGGGGTACTGATGGCGGCCAGCGGCATCCACTACGACGGCTTGGCGGGATTCGTCCTCGCGGGCTCGTTGACGACGATCCCCGTGGCGGTCGCGTGGTTCGTCAGACCGTGGCCGTCACCGCGGCTGGCCAACGCCTTCGTGTTCTACGCAGACGTCGGCATAGTGGCCATCTTGTTCAGCAGCACCGACCATTACGTGCCGCTGACCGGATGCATGATGTTCACCATCGTGGCGGTCTTCACCGTCATAGCCAGCTCGTATCGAGTGGTGTGGGCTCACCTCGCCGTCTCGATGGCGACGCTACTCACTCTGGCCGTCCTCGCGACGAATCAGGGAACGAACCCGTGGCTGGTGGCCGCGACCGCGGTCACCGTCGTCACGTTGTACCTCACCCCCCTGATGATGCGGGCGTACATCCGGCATCTACGTTCTCGGGCATCGGGTGCCGTCGTCGATTCCTTGACGGGCCTCTACAACCGGCGCGGACTGCTCGAAGCGCTCGACGACGTCGGTACCGCGTCCACCGACAGCGCAGCCGATCGAACCATCGGGGTCACGGTTCTCGACATCGACCGGTTCAAGGACATCAACGACCGCTTCGGTCACCCCACCGGGGACGCCGTCCTGATCGAGATCGCCGCACGGCTCACCGCCGCCGTCCCGAAGACGTCGGTGGTCTCGCGCCTGAGCGGAGACGAATTCGTCATCGTCCACATAGGTGTACCCGGTGAGATCGCGTCGACCGACAACAGGATCCGGTCCGGTCTCGACGAGAGCTTCTCCGGGCCGCCTTTCACCGCCAGTGCCGGTTCCGCCTCGGAACTGCTCGGGAGCGAACCGGTCACCCCCGCCGTGGTGCGCAAGCTGATCGCCCTGGCCGATATCGAGATGTACCGCAACAAGTCTCGACTGTCCGGGGACGACGGCAGTGCCCGCGGCAGCAGCCGAGGAACGCGAGCCGACATCCGCACCCGCATCGAGGACCTGATCTCGCGAGGCGGGCCGGACGTGGTGTTCCAACCCATCTGTGACACGGTCACCAGAGCGGTCGTCGGCTACGAGGCGCTCTCTCGCTTCCCCTTCGGCTACGGCTCGCCGACGATGTGGTTCCGGGACGCCACCAATGCGGGCATCGGACCGCTCCTCGAGGTCGCCGCCATCGACCGTGCACTTGCCGCGTCGGAGTCACTTCCCTGCGGAATCTTCATCTCCCTCAACGCATCTGCCGATACCATCCGCTCCACCGATCTGACCTCCACGCTGAAGCCGTTCCAGAAGGACCGCCAGTTCCACATCGAGATCACCGAGCACGAGCGGGTCGACGACTACCTGGCGGTCGCCCGAAGCATCGAATCCTTGCGCGCCGCAGGCATCTTCATTTCCGTCGACGACGTGGGTGCAGGCTTCGCCGGCCTTCGCCAGGTGGTCGAACTACGACCCGACACCCTCAAGGTCGATTACGCACTGGTGCACGGAATCGACACCGACGCGATCCGAAGAGCCGCCGCTGCATCGGTGATCGGATTCGCGCACGAGATCGGCTCCACGGTCATCATGGAAGGCGTCGAGACCGAGGCGGAACTGCGGGTGGCCGTCGAACTCGGAGCCGACATGGTGCAGGGCTTACTCACCGGACGACCACTGCCGTTGGCGGACACCGTTCGGTAGCGCTGCGCCGCACCGTGGCGGACCGATCTCAGATCGACGAGTCGGTGGTGAGCTTCGTCAACGTCGGTGCCGCAGCGAGCAACGGGGGCAATTCGGTGATCTTTCCCGGACCGGCGCGGAACTCGCGGTACTTCGCGTCGGCCTCGGCCGACTCCCATGTCTCGTAGGCAATGACGTGCGCCTCGTTCTCCTCGTCCACCCACACCTCCACTCCGAGGCAGCCGTCGAACGCACGAGTCTCGGCGAGTACCGTGCGCAGCAACGCACGCGCCTCGGCAAGAGACTCGGGCTTGAACGTCAGATCCAGCAATGCAACAAGAGCCATGTTCGCCATGGTAGTCATGTGAGCCGAAGAGCCAGGTAGAACTCGATTCTGTCCTCCAGTTTCGACAGATCACGCCCGGTGAGTTCCTCGATGCGCTGGATGCGATACCGGACGGAATTGACGTGCATGTGCAGCTGCTCGGCGCATCGCGTCCACGCACCGTTGGTGTCGAGGTACACCCTCAGCGTCGCGAGGAGATCGCTGTTGTGCTGATCGTCGTACTCGGCCAGCGGGTCGAGGAGCCTCGAGGTGAACATGCGTCGCACGTCGTCGGGTACGTTCGCCAGAAGTATTGTGAGCGTGGCCAATTCATCGTGTCCGACGACGCTGCAGTCCGCACCGCGACCCTCCGCGAGTCTGCGAGCGTAGCGCGCTTCCTCGATCGCGCTCCTGATGTCACCGGGAGCGGTGGGAGCGCTCACTCCGATCGAGGTTCCACTACCGAGCAGTCCGGAGTGCAGGGACCGGGTGGCACGCCGGAGGGAGTCGGTCTTGTCCGTACGAGCCTCCACCAACGCTACGGCCTCGTTCTCGACGACTCCCAGCGTGATCTCGTTCGGTGCCAGCAGTTCTCGCAGCAGCGGGCGCAGCTCGCCGAGGCGCAGTGTCTCTCCCGAGGTGGCGGCAACGATTGCTGCATAGCGTGTTTCGGTGTCGAGCCCGATGACGTGCATCTGGGCGAGGATGTCGGCCGGCGTCGCGCCCCCGAGGACCGAGCGCACGAACTCCTGAGCCAGGATGCCTGAGCCGGACACCCGGTCGTCGACGCGACCACGTTCGACGGAGACAATCGACGCCAGCTGACCGGCCAGTGACATCCTCGGCGTATCCCATGTCTGCCAATCGCTTTCGAATGCCACGAACCAGTCGACGACCCGCGGAGTCGCCTCTCCGTCGACCGGAAAGATCGACACTCGCTGCGCTCGGCAGTACCGCGGCAGGCGGACCGATGTCATGAACTCCTGGGCCACGGCTTCGGTGTCGGGTGGATTCTCGGATCCGGCGAGAACCCGCCCCGACGAGGTGACGACCCAGCAGTTCATGCCCAGATCGGAACTCACCATCTCCAGCAGCGGGCCCAGGCCCCCACCCGGTCCCGCGCTCGCCACGAGGCGTCGGTGCCGGTCGAGTACGAGACTCAGGTCCGACGCCCTGGCCGTCGACAACTGCCGAACGACGCTCTCGGTGACCGTGGCGAACGCGATGTCGGCCGGAACGCGAAAGAGCGGCAGACCATGTTCACGACAGGCCTCGACCAAGTCTTCCGGCACGACACCGCCGTCGGATGCGGCCAGAGCCGCGATTCCTGCTTTGGACACCGCGCGTACGAACGTCCTCGAATCCTCGGGTCGCGCCCGCCACATCAGACCGGTCAACACCAGTTCACCGCCACTGAGGTAGCGGCTCGGATCGAGCATGTCGGTGGTGACGACCCATCTGATGGTCGGGTCGAAATGCTCGGGAATCACGATCGGCTGCAGTTGCAGATCGGGAAGATCGGCCAGGTCACGCAATCTCACGGTGAATCGACCTCCTCTTCGTAGGATCCTCCAAAACCTACACTGTGATCGGCGTCATACTTCGTCGTTCCTGTCCCTCGTTCGCGGTGCACCCGGCGGCTGTACTGGGTGAACACGAAATATGGACAGCGAGCGGAGCACCGAACATGGATTTCCTGCGACCACAGACCTGGAGCGACGCGTTGGCCGCGAAGGCCGACGACGTCGACGTGGTGCCCATTCAGGGCGGCACCGACGTCATGGTCGAGATGAATTTCGATCTGCACCGGCCGGGCGGATTGTTGGACCTGAACCCGATCAGCGAGCTCACCGAGTGGCAGCAGCTCCCCGACGGCACGCTTCGGGTGGGGGCGGGCATGCCCTACGTCCGCATCATCGCCGAGCTCGGTGACAGGCTTCCCGGCATCTCACAGGCGTCCCGCACGGTCGGTTCGCCGCAGATTCGCAACCGCGGCACCGTCGGCGGCAACCTCGGCGGCGCGTCACCCGCCGGCGATCTGCACGCACCGCTGCTCGCCGCGGGAGCGACCGTGGAAGTCGAATCGACCGAGCGCGGTGTGCGAATGATTCCCGCCACCGAGTTCTACCTGGGCGTCAAACGGAACTCATGCATGCCCGACGAACTCATCCGCGCATTCCACGTAGCGCCGGCAGCGGGACCGCAGTACTTCTCGAAGATCGGCACCCGCAACGCGATGGTCATCGCCGTCTGCTCGTTCTCGATTGCACTGTTTCCACAGGAGGGCCGTGTCGGCACCGGTCTCGGCTCCGCTGCGCCGACGCCGCGTCGGGCTTACGATGCCGAGAACTACCTTGCGGCCGAACTCGACTGGGACGGTGCCCTCGATCCACGGGTGTCGGAGGAGTTCGGCCGATTGGTCAGTGCGGCAGCAAGTCCCATCGACGACGTACGAGGCACTGCCGATTACCGCAAGCACGCGCTCTCCGTGATGGCCCGGCGCACGCTGGGTTGGGCATGGCGAGACCTCACTGCCGCACGGAAGGTGGCCTGAACATGCGAGTCAACTGCACGATCAACGGAAAAGACATGGAAGCCGACGACGTCTGGGAGGGCGAAAGTCTGCTCTACCTGTTGCGTGAACGCATGGGACTCCCCGGATCCAAGAACGCGTGCGAACAGGGTGAATGCGGTTCGTGCACGGTCTATCTCGACGGTATCCCGGCCTGCGCCTGCCTGGTGGCGGCCGGACAGGTCGAGGGCCGTGAGATTCGTACCGTCGAAGGACTCGCCGACGGCGACAAGCTCGACCCGATGCAGGAGGCGTTCGTCGAGTGCGGTGCCGTCCAGTGCGGCTTCTGCACCCCGGGACTCGTGGTGCAAGCGCACGATCTGATCGAGCGCGTTCCCAACCCGTCGGACGTCGAGATTCGCGAATCTCTCGCTGGAAACCTTTGCCGCTGTACCGGATACGAGAAGATCCTGGATGCAGTTCGGCTCGCTGCAACACGAAAGGCCGAGGCCGAATGACCACTGTCATCTCGGGTGCCTACATCGCACCCGTCGTCGGAGAGGAAATCCCGAACGGCTATCTCGTCGTCGAGGGCACCACGATCAGCGCCATCGGATCGGGCCCGGCCCCGATCATCCCCGGTGCCGAGACGATCGACGCCTCCGGCTGCCTCGTCACCCCTGGACTCGTCAATACCCACCACCACCTGTACCAGTGGGCGTCCCAGGGCCTGGCCAAGGACAACACACTGTTCGAGTGGCTTGTCGCACTGTACAAGCCGTGGTCCAAGATGGACGCCGAGGTCGTCGGCGGTGCTGCCGCAGCCGGGCTGGGATGGCTGGCGAAGTCGGGGTGCACCACGAGCACCGATCACCATTACATCTTCCCCAAGGGCCGAGGCGACCTGTTCGCCGCCGAGATCGACGCGGCACAACGCATCGGCGTCCGATTCCAACCGTGCCGCGGCTCGATGGACCGGGGTGTGTCCGACGGCGGTCTGCCACCGGACGAGGTCGTCGAATCGCTCGACGACATCCTCACCGCCACCGCCGAAGCCATCGACACCTATCACGACGCCTCCTTCGGTTCGATGCTCCGCATCGCTGTGGCACCCTGCTCTCCGTTCTCCATCAGCAAGGAATTGCTCATGGAGTCCGCGGGGCTTGCCCGCGCCAAAGGTGTTCGCCTGCATACGCATCTGGCCGAGACCCTCGACGAGGAGGAGCACTGCCTCGCTCAGATGAACTGCACCCCGGTCGAGTACATGGAACAGGTCGGCTGGCTGGGTGACGACGTGTGGTTCGCCCACGCTGTGCACCTCCATGATTCCGATATCGCAAAGATGGCGGCCACCGGTACTGGTACCGCTCATTGCCCGAGCTCCAACGCTCGGCTCGGTGCGGGCATCGCCCGTATTTCCGATCTACTCGCGGCCGGCGCACCCGTAGGCCTCGGTGTCGACGGTTCCGCCTCGGCCGAGATGGTGCCGCTGGCCGGAGAGGTGCGGCAGGCAATGTACATGCAGCGAGCCAAATACGGTCCGACAGCCCTGACGGCGCGTCAGGCACTCGAGATCGGAACCCTGGGCGGCGCAACGGTACTGGGTCGTCAGAGCGAGATCGGTTCGCTCGAGGTCGGCAAGCTGGCCGACATCGCGATCTGGCGCACCGACGGGTTCTACTCGGCGGTGGACGACCCGGTCGTGGCGTTCGCGTACGGGCAGACACCACCGCTCGCGCGATTGATGGTGGGCGGTCGGACGATCGTCGAGAACGATGTCCTGACCAGCGCACCGCAGGACGAGATAGGCCGCGCCGGTGCCGATGCGCACCGTCGCCTGATGAAACTCGCGGAGGACGTACTGTGAGCGCCCCGACCACTACACCCCGGCAAGCTCCCGCCGACATCCCGGCCCCGGGGCTAGGCCGCGTCGGCGACAGTCCACTACGGCCCGACGGCACACTGAAGGTCAAGGGCGAGTTCGCGTATTCGTCCGACCTGTTCATCGACGGCATGCTCTGGGGCGCAACGCTGCGCAGCCCGCATCCCCGGGCGAAGATCGTCTCGGTCGACATCTCGAAGGCGCTGGCCACACCCGGCGTCGAAGCCGTACTCACGCACGAGGACGTTCCGGGACGCAAATGCTTCGGACTCGACCACACGTGGGACCAGCCGGTGTTGGCCTTCGACGAGGTGCGGCACGAGGGTGAACCGATCGCACTCATCGCCGCCGATCATCCCGAAACCGCCCGGCGCGCAATGGAAAAGATCGTTGTGGTCTACGACGTGCTCGAGCCTTTGACCGACGCTCGACGCGCGGCCCTGGATCCGGACTACCCGAAGGTGCAGGAACGCGGCGGAGTGGCGCGGCATCAGCCCGTGCGTGTCGGAAATGTCGCCGCCGCTCGGGCGACCGCAGACGTCATCGTCAGCAGCGACTTCGCCGTCGGAATCCAGGACCAGGCATTCCTGGGACCGGAATCCGGACTGGCCGTGCCTGCCGAGGACGGCGGAATCGACCTGTATGTCGCAACGCAGTGGATGCACAACGACCTCGCCCAGATCGGGCCGTGCCTCGGACTGCCCGAGGAGAAGATCCGGATGACGCTCGCCGGCGTCGGCGGTGCGTTCGGCGGTCGCGAGGACCTGTCGATGCAGATCCATGCGGCGATGCTCGCCATGCACACCGGCAAGCCCGTCAAGATCGTCTACAACCGCTACGAGTCGTTCTTCGGCCACGTGCACCGGCACCCGGCGCAGATGCACTACGAGTACGGTGCGACCAGCGACGGCAAACTCGTGTTCGCGGACGTCGAGATCATTCTCGACGGCGGCGCGTACACCTCGGCCACCCTCAACGTGGTCGGCAACGCGGCCTCCCTCGGCGTCGGACCGTACGTCATTCCCAACATCGAGATCGACGCGTACGGGGTGTACACCAACAACCCGCCGTGCGGGGCGATGCGCGGATTCGGAGCGGTGCAAGCATGTTTCGCCTACGAGTCGATGATGGACAAGCTCGGTGAGGCCTGCGGCATCGGACCGGTAGCGATCCGGCAGATCAACGCCGTCAGCCAAGGGTCGATCCTGGCGACCGGCCAGGTCATCGAAGCGCCGGCGCCACTCGCCGAGATGCTCGCCCGAGCCGAAGCTATGGAACTGCCTGCCCCGCTGGACGCGTCGGACATCAGGAATCTGCCGGGTGGGGCCTCACAGACCACCCACGGCGAAGGCGTCGTACGCGGGATCGGTTACGGCGTGGGGATCAAGAACATCTGCTTCTCCGAGAACTACGATGACTACTCCACTGCGCGCGTTCGCCTGGAGGTGATCGGCGGCCAAGCAACGGCATTGGTGCACACCGCCGCTGCCGAGGTAGGGCAGGGACTGGTGACGTTGGAAGCGCAGATCGCCCGCACCGAACTCGGCGTCACCAAGGTCGTCATCCACCCGGCCGATACCAAGGTCGGCAATGCCGGATCATCCTCTGCGTCACGGCAGTCGTACATGACCGGCGGCGCCGTCAAGACCGCCTGCGAGGCCGTCCGCGAGGCGGTGTTCGTCCTTGCCGGCCTGTACCTCGGCCGCGCCGTAGCGGACCTGAGCCTCGACGGCGGCAAGATCGTCTCGGCCACCGACGGTGTGCTGGCCACGATCGAGGATGTGCTCGGCGACCGCGTTATCGAGCAGACACGCGAATTTCACCATCGCCCCACCAGCGGAATGGATCCGGTCACCGGACAGGGCGCGAGCCACACCCAGCTCGCTCTGTGTGTCCACCGTGCGGTGGTGGACGTCGACGTGGATCTCGGGCTCGTGAAGGTGGTCGAGATGGCCGCTGTTCAGGACGTCGGCAAGATCCTCAATCGGCTCTCGCTCGAGGGCCAGATCCACGGCGGCACAGCTCAAGGGCTCGGTCTTGCCGTGATGGAGGAGATCGTCGTCGTCGACGGCCTCGTGAAGAACCCGTCGTTCACCGACTATCTGATCCCGACCATTCTCGACATGCCGCCCATGAAGCTGGACATCCTCGAGAACCCGGATCCATTGGCACCGTACGGCCTTCGCGGTGCAGGCGAGCCACCCACGCTGTCGTCCACGCCTGCCGTCGTCGCTGCCATCCGCAATGCCACCGGACTCGCATTGACCCGAGTTCCCGTCCGACCCGAACACATCATCAACCCCTGACTCATTCGATGAGACCTTCTCCAGCACAGCGGAACCCAACGCCAACTCCCCCGGCACGGTCACCGTCACACGCCCGGACTAGGTTGATCACGCCCTGGGAGGGCCGATCATGACCGATGTACACACACCCAGCACTCGCAAGAGCGGACGAGGGCGATCGAAAATCGATTCGTTCTTCGACATCACCGGCCGAGGATCCACGGTCTCTCGTGAGATCCGAGGCGGCGTCACCACTTTCGTGGCAATGGCGTACCTCATCGTCCTCATTCCGCTGATCATCGGTGATGCCCGCGACGTCACGGGTGCGACGCTCGACGCAGCGCAACTGTCGACGATGGTCGCACTGTCCGCCGGCTTGACGACGATCCTGATGGGAGTGGTCGGCAACGCGCCCCTCGCGATGGCAGCCGGCCTCGGCGTCACGCCGATTGTGGTGTTCCAGGCTGCCCCGTACATGACCTGGCCGCAGGCAATGGGTCTGGTTGTGCTCGAGGGCGTGGTCATCGTCGTCTTCGCCCTCACCGGTATTCGGCAGCTGATCATGGACGCGATTCCCTTGGTGCTCAAGCAGGCGATCGGCGTCGGAATCGGCGCGTTCATCGCGCTCATCGGACTGGTCGACGCCGGGTTCGTCGGTCACCACGAGGCGGCCGCAACCGCCGTGACCCTCGGCACTTTCGGCAAGCTGGCGGGCTGGCCGGTGTTCGTGTTCTGCGTCGGCCTGATCCTGATGATCATGCTGTTCGTTCGGAAAGTGCCCGGCGCGATGCTGATCGGCATCTTCGTCGCCACCAATCTTGCGATCATCCTGAACTCGGTGTTCGACATCGCCCCGGAGGCCTGGGGTCCGGTGGTACCGAAGGTGCCCGATTCCATCGTCGCCACACCGCAATTCGATCTGCTGTTCAACGTCGATCTGTTCGGCGGGTTCGCACGGGCAGGCGTGGTGACCGCTTCCGTCGTCTTGTTCACGCTCGTGCTCTCAGGGTTCTTCGACGCCATGGGCACCATCCTGGGCGTCGGTGAGGAAGCCGGGCTTGTCGACAAGCAGGGCAGGATGCCGGGACTGAGCCGCATCCTCACCGTGGACGGCATCGGTGCCATCGTCGGAGGTGCGATCAACGGATCCGCCAACACTGCCGTCGTCGAGTCCGCGGCAGGCGTCACCGAAGGTGCCAGAACCGGTCTGGCGAGCGTGGTCACCGGCGGACTGCTGACCAGCCTGATCTTCTTCACCCCATTGGCCGGGGTGGTCCCCGTCGGGGCCGCAGCCCCCGCGCTGGTTCTGGTGGGCGCGCTGATGATGACGCACGTACGCAAGATCGACTGGGAGAACACCGAAATCGCGATCCCAGCCTTCCTGACCATCGTGCTGATGCCGTTCACGTACTCGATCACCGTGGGAGTCGCAGCGGGCGTCATCTCGTACACCCTCGTCCGCCTCGCCAAAGGAAAAGCACGCCAGACGCATTGGCTGCTGTACCTGATGTCGGGAATCTTCCTGATCTACTTTGCCCTGCACCCCATCGAAGAAGCATTGGGAATCTCGTAACGTGAAAGAGATCGTCGATCGTCTCACCGCCTGGGACCACGCAGGTGTTCCCTACGCGGTGGCGACGGTCATCGCGGTATCCGGAAGTGCTCCACGGCTTCCGGGTGCCGCGATGGCGGTCTGCGCCGGCGGAGAGGCCGTCGGCAGCGTCTCCGGTGGCTGCGTCGAAGGCGCGGTGTACGAGCTGTGTCGCGAGGTTCTCGAGACCGGCGAATCCAAGCGGGAATCGTTCGGCTACAGCGACATCGACGCTTTCGCAGTCGGTCTGACCTGCGGGGGTATGATCGAGGTGTTCGTGCGCCTCGGCCCTTCCCGGGCAGTGCTCGCGGCCATCGCGTCGGATGCTGCGGTGGCCACGGTGACGATGCTCGACGGCTCCGGACAGTCACTTGCGGTCTCTTCCTCGGCAACCATGGGCACGACCGGTTTTTCCGACGTCGACGCAGTGGTCGTGGGTGAGGCGCTGGCGATGTTGGACTCCGGGGGCACCGGCATTCGGTCGGTGCGGTGCAGGCCGGATCTCGACGTATTCGTGCAGTCGTACGCCACTTCCCCGCGGCTGCTGATCTTCGGGGCCATCGACTACGCCGGCGCACTCGCCCGCGTGGGCAAGTTCCTCGGCTATCACGTGACGGTATGCGACGCGCGCCCCGTGTTCGCCACTGCTGCACGGTTTCCCGACGCCGACGAAGTAGTCACCGAATGGCCGCACAGCTACCTGGCACGGACGGCCGTCGATGCCCGGACGGTGATCTGCGTGCTGACGCACGACGCCAAATTCGATGTGCCGCTACTCGAAGTAGCTTTGCGACTGCCCGTGGCGTTCGTGGGGGCTATGGGATCGCGCAGGACTCACGACGATCGCGCGGCCCGGCTGCGCGACGTCGGGTTGACCGAGCAGGAGCTCGCACGCTTGAAGTCTCCGATCGGCTTGGACCTGGGAGCCCGAACGCCCGAGGAAACTGCGCTGGCCATCGCGGCGGAATTCGTCGCCGTGCGACGTGGAGGTAGTGCGCTGCCACTGACACGTACGGCCGGCCCGATTCACCACGACGGAATGAATGCGAAGTACGCGTAGACCCCAGTGGTGCTGCTTCGTCATCACCATTCGGCTCCTGACCGGCCCGTCCGAGGCCCCCCCGAAACACCCACTCCGAAACGGATATTGCCTGCTCGGAGCCCCTGAAGTGAGCGTTTTCGTTTCTTGTCGGTGGCCTCGGTTACTGTTTGCCTTGTTCGAACAGGCGTTCTTGTTTCGGGTCACCGGGGGGTGAATGGGGATGGCAGTACCGACCGTGTCACTGGAGGCGTTGACCGCTGCCGCGCGTGAGGAGAATCGGCAGGCTGCCCGCAAGATCTCCGCCTGCTACGACGTCCATCGGAGCTGGATCACCCTCGACACCAAGCACAAGCATTACAGCCGGTACGGGCGCACCGAAATGGCCATCGCATTGGGATGCTCCGCCACCGTCGCCGAATCGTATGTCTCCGTCGCCGTCGCCTTGCATACCCGACTGCCACTGCTGCGGGCAGCATTCGAGACCGGTGAGATCGACCTTGCGCGGGTGCGGACCGCATGCCGGATCCTCGACAACCTCTCCGACGAAATCGTTCGAAGGGTCGAGGACGAGATCGTCGAAGCAGCCCGCCGGTCGTCACCAGGTCCGCTCGAGAAGGAGATCTGGGACATCCTGGTGCGCGTCGCACCCGAGGAAGCAGCCGCACTGCGGGAATTCGCGAAGAAGTTCCGCACCGTCACCTACACCCCCGCCGGGGAACTCACCCGGATCCGAGCCGAGCTGACCGCCCCCGAAGCCGCCGCCGCATGGCAACTCCTCGAAGAAATGGCCGACACCCTGTGCCCGAAAGACCCCCGCGGCAAGAAAGAACGCCTGTGTGATGCGTTCATGGCCCGCATGCACGGTGAACCCCGACTGGAATGCCTGTGCCAACGCACCGACTGCCCGAAGAAAGATGCGGCATTGCCGGATCGGCGGGTGCCGTTGACGATGATCACCGTCGATATCGCCACCCTCATTGGGCTGCTCGCGAACCCGGCGTATCTGGCCGGGCACGGATCGATCGACCCCGACCTCGCGCGAGAACTCGCACGCAACAGTCAGTGGCAGATCCTGCTCACCGAAGCAGTCACTCTCGCAGAGAAACTCGGACTGGCGGAGCAGAACCCGGAGACCGGGGAATGGGAACGACGCTCGGACAGCGAGGAGGCAGGGACTGCAGCAGGACCCGAGACGGGAACAGTTGCGGAAGCAGACGCAGACGCAGGCGCAGGCGCAGATGTGGATTCGGATGCTGATGGCGATGGGGGAATGGGATCGGCCACGGATTCGGGCAGGGAGGCTGATCTGTCGACCGAACCGACTTCGGCCAGTTCACCGGGGAATACGTCGGCAGCGACACCGGAACCAGCGGCACCGGCAGACGAGGTCGACGAGAACGGTGAGTCCGAGGGGAACGGCGACTCAGGACCTGTAATTGCGACCGACCCGTCGGCAACTCCCGACCCAGGTGCCTCCGATCCTGTACGACCGCACGCCGCAACTGGCGCTCCAGCACCGGTGACCGACCCGCCAGCGGACGCACCGTCGGACACCGGCCCTGATACAGCTGCATCGTCTGAACACCCGTCGGATTTACGATCATCCGCGGAACAGGCATCGCCGGCAACGGATATCACACCGAACTGTTCGGAATCACGCTCTTCCACAACACCATCCGGCGCAGCAACAGCCGATCCGACGCCAGTTCTTGAATCAGCAGCGGCCACCGTGTCATCGCCCACTCCGAAGCCTCCAGTCGAGCAGGGTTCGTTACCGGATCCAGTCCCCGCAGTCACTGGCCCGACCGACCCGGCACCGGGCGACGATCGACCTCAGCGTCGCCTGCAGTCACTGACCTCAACTGCAGCCCTGTTCTGCACCCACACACCCGTCGGCAGAGGCACACGGCACAGCTCTGCCCTCGACCTGCCCTCCGCAATCCGGCGCAACCGAACCGTCCACACAGCAGGCCACACACCCTCCGGCATCTACCTCGGCACCGCCTCCCTCGCCGCTGCACTCGAAGCCGCCATCGCCGCCGACCCCACCCTCGGCACATCAGTACCCCGCGACCCCCTCACCGACCGGGCCCTGATCTACCGACCCGATGCCCTCACCACCGCAGCAGTTCGCCTCCGCGACCGACACTGCCGCTTCCCCGGCTGCCACCGCCCCGCCGACCGCTGCCAGCTCGACCACATCATCGCCTTCGACCACGCCAACCCGTTAAGCGGCGGCTGGACCACCATCGACAACCTCCAGTGCCTCTGCGAATACCACCACACCGGCAAAACCGCCGGCTACTGGAAAGCCGTCATGCTCCCCGGCGGCGCGATTCTGTGGACATCCGCCTCGAAGACCACCCGAATCACCCTGCCCGCCAACGGAACAGCCGTCCCCATCATCGGCAACGACCTCAGACCGCACATCCCCACCAAACCCAGACGATCCGGCATCATCGCCTACCCCGACCCACCCGACAACCAAAAACCCGAGACAGACGACAAGGCAGCACCGCCGTTCTAGTAGCGCAACAGCAGACGCCCGGTCGAGGATTCCGACCCCGCGATCCATGACCGTCGCACCACACCCGACAGGCCCAGTCGATCGTAGGCAGTCACCGGGTTGCGGTGGTACAGCTGCGCAACGTCGACGGTGAACTTCTCGTCAGGCGCGAACACGACAAGGTCTGCAGCACTGCCGATTTCGATTCGCCCTCTATCCGTCATGCCCACTTGGTCGGCCGTGTTGGTAGCCATCCACCGCACGATGTCAGTCAGCGTGAACCCACGGGCACGCGCCTCGGTCCACACCGCAGCCAACGACACCTGCAACGACGCGATCCCACCCCACGCATCGCCGAAGTCCCCGGTATCGAACCTCTTCAGATCCGGAGTACAGGGGGAGTGGTCGGTGACGATGGTATCGATTGTGCCGTCGAGCAAACCCTGCCACAGCGCCTCTCGATTCCCGGCCTCGCGGATCGGCGGGCAACACTTGAACTGCGTCGCCCCCGCCGGTACGGCCTCGGCGGCGAAACACAGGTAATGCGGACATGTTTCGACGGTCACCCGAACCCCGTCGCGCTTCGCTGCCGCAATCATCGGTAGCGCGTCCGCGCTCGACAGATGCAGAATGTGCACCCGGCACCCCGTCTGTCGAGACAGCGCGATCACCTGCTCGATAGCCCGGTTCTCGGCCGCTCGCGGACGCGATTCCAGAAACCCGGAGTACTCACGGCCCGCCGCGGGCGGTGCCTCGGCGATGACCTCGGCGTTCTCGGCATGCACGATCATCAGCCCGTCGAACGACGCGATCTCGATGAGTGCCTTCTCCAGTTCCGGCAGCGTCAGCGGCGGGAACTCGTCCACGCCCGACGCCAGCAGGAAGCACTTGAATCCGAAGACTCCTGCATCGTGCAACGGCCGCAGCTGATCGACGTTTCCGGGAACTGCACCGCCCCAGAATCCGACGTTGACGACCGACTTCTCGGCCGCAACCTTTCGTTTGATCTCCAACGCCGCGACATCGACAGTGGGAGGAATGCTGTTGAGCGGCATATCGACAATGGTCGTGATACCGCCCGCTGCTGCGGCCCGGGTAGCGCTGGCGAACCCTTCCCACTCGGTGCGCCCCGGCTCGTTGACGTGGACGTGGGTGTCGACCAAGCCGGGCAGTAACACCTCGTCGGGATCGAGTTCCACCACCAGTGCGGCATCGGGAACACCCGCATCCACAAAGTCGATAGCCACGATCCGCCCGTCCCGAACGGAGATCGAGGCCGCGACCTCCTGTCCGCCGATCACCGCTCGGGAAGCACGAACAACCAGATCAGACTGCACTGGAGGCACTTTGGAGCTCCGAGGACTTCCATGCGACATCTGCGGCGTCGAGCGCCTCGGCGTCGAGTTCACCGAACAGCCGCAACCGGGACAGTCCGCCGTCGGGGTACACATCGAGTCGCAGGTGCGTGTAGGCCTCCGATTCGTTCAGCAGGAAGCGATGACGGGTGTCCGGCTGCACGGCGGTGCGCGCGAGTATCTCGGTCCACGCCGTCGGGTCCGTGATGTGACGGCGACGAGAATCGATGGCGCTGAGCCGAACCCACCCCGGAGCGTTGCCGACGTAGTAGCTCGTGTCGACCTCGACATGGCGGGGTGCGCCGGGTGCCGCGAGGGCGAACACTGCGTAATCGTTACCACCGTTGCGTCGCCGAGAGTTCTCCCAGCCCTCACCCATGTTGCGTGCACGTCCGGGCAGGATGATGTTGGCAGGAGACGAATAGAAGGCATCCGAGCAGTCGGTCAGCCGCGCGCCGTTCTCGGCCGCCAGCAGATCGACGGTGCCGGCGAGGAAGCGAGGATCCTGCACCACCTGACCGTGCACGCGGAACCGAGCCACGCCGCCGTCGGGGTAGATGGACAGGCGTACGTGCGTCCACCGGTGCCGATCGGCCACCTCGTACATGTTCGCGGTGTCGCCGACCGCGGGGGACTTGTCGACGATGGTGTGCCAATCTGCCTTCAGCACATCCTCGATGGACGGATAGCCCTCGATCGACGCAGCCTCGACGGACACGAACGGGGGGTAGTTGCCGGTGAAGTGAGCGGTGTCGACCACGACTCCGTGCACTGTGCCCGGAGCTCCCAGTCGGACGATCGCCCAGTCGTGGCCACCCTCGTCACGGCGACGCCGAGTCTCCCACCCGTCGTATACCTTTCCCTTGTGACCGAATTCGGCCGGATCGAACAGCGGGGCGTCGGGCTTGATCAGGTTCTCGCGTTGGGCGAACAGTTCGTCGTTCGCTGCAGACACACTGCCGCCGAGGGCTCGGGACGCGAGATCGGTGAGAGTTGTGAAGTTCATGCTGGTCATGAGGTTCCTTCCAAAATGAGTGTGGTGGCCACTGTTCGGCCGACCTCGTGCAACAACCGGGCTGCGTCGCGCATGGAGATTCGAGGGTCAGGCTCGAGATCGGCCAACGCATAGGAGGCAACGATCCCGTGAGTGCGCAACCGGTCCAGGCCGATGACGCTGCGTCCCGCGACGGTGATCACCGAAACGCCCGTATCCCGCGCTGCATGAGCGACACCGATCGGTGCTTTGCCGTAGAGGCTCTGCTCGTCGAGTGAGCCTTCGCCGGTGACGACCAGATCCGCGCCGGCCAGGGCACCAGCGAAGTCGATCAGCTCGAGCACGGTGTCGATACCCGGCTTGGCGACCGCACCGAGTACAGCGATGGCACCGAACGCCGTGCCGCCTGCCGCTCCGGTCCCGGTCAGACCGCTCACATCGCGCCCGATTGCGTTGCGCACCAGGTGCGCCCACTGCCGCATCCCGTGCTCCAGATACAGCAGTTCCTGCGGTCCGGCACCCTTCTGCGGTCCATACACCGCTGCCGCTCCGGTCCGGCCGAGCAACGGGTTGTCGACGTCGCAGGCCAACTCGAACACCGCATTCCGAGCCGACGGCAACAGACCGGACACATCCAGGTGCACCGCGCCGCGCAACGCACCGCCTCCGCGCGCGACGTCGTTGCCGTCGGCGTCGAGTATCCGTGCGCCCAGTGCCGACAGCATGCCGGCCCCGCCGTCGGTGGATGCGCTGCCCCCGAGCCCGACGACGATACGGCCTGCACCGGCCTCGAGCGCGTGCGCAATGACCGTGCCCAGGCCGAATGTGCTGGCTCCCAGCGCATCCGATCGACCACCCGGCAGGATCTCGAGTCCCACGGCCGACGCCAACTCGACGACCGCGTCGTTGCCGCGACGAGCGTAGGACGTGTTCACCGGTTCACCGGTCGGGCCTGGGCAGGTCACTGCGATCCGGTCCCACCCGGCGGTGACGGCAGCATCGACGGTGCCGTCACCCCCATCGGCGACGGGTAGGCACACCGTCTCGAGCGACGGATCGACCGAGACCAGACCTTCGGCCAACGCGCGAGAGACCTCGGCCGCGGACAGCGAGCCCTTGAACTTGTCGGGCGCCAGCAGAATTCGCGTCATCTCTAGTCCAGCAGGAGCAGCGCGGTGGGCGCGTCCGCCGACGTGTTGGCCAGTTCCTCGAACTCACCGACGTTATCGATCTCGGTACCCATCGAGATGTTGGTGACCCGCTCCAGAATGATCTCGACGACGACGGGAACCTTGTGCTCGTTGGCCAGAGTCCTGGCCCGCACGAGCGCCTCACCGATGAGCTCGGGCTCGGTAACGCGAAGCGCTTTGCACCCCAGGCCTTCTGCCACCTGCACGTGGTCGACGCCGTAGCCCTTGGGGATACCGGGCTGAGTGTCCAAGGTGTCCTGGTGGTTGATGTTGTCGAATCCCAGCTGGACGCAGAAGTCCATGTCGAAGGCGCGCTGCGCCTGCCGGATCAGCCCCAGATACGAGTTGTTCACCACCACATGCACGTACGGCAGGTTGAACTGCGCGCCGACGGCCAGCTCCTCGATCATGAACTGGAAGTCGTAATCGCCGGACAGGGCAACGACATTCGCACTCGGATCGGCGGCCACCGCACCCAGTGCCGCGGGGATCGTCCAGCCGAGCGGGCCGGCCTGCCCGCAGTTGATCCAGTTGCGAGGCGAATAGACGTGCAGGAACTGACCGCCCGCGATCTGCGAGAGCCCGATGGTGCTGATGTAGCGGGTGTCGCGATCGAAGACCTTGTTCATCTCCTCGTACACGCGCTGAGGCTTGATCGGCACGTTGTCGAAGTGAGTACGCCGATGCATCGTGCGCTTACGCGTCGCGCAGTCGTCGACCCAGCCGGACAGATCGCGCAGAGACCCTGCGGCACGACGTTCCTCGGCGACGGCCACGAACTGCTCGAGGGCCGCCTTGGCGTCGGAGATGATGCCGTAGTCGGGTGCGAAGACTCGTCCGATCTGAGTGGGCTCGATGTCGACGTGGACGAACTTCCTTCCCTTGCGATATGTCTCGAGACCACCGGTGTGCCGGTTGGCCCAACGGTTTCCGATGCCGAGCACGAAGTCGGAGGCCAACAGCGTTGCGTTGCCGTATCGGTGTGCGGTCTGCAGACCGACCATGCCTGCGGCAAGGCGGTGATCGTCCGGGATGGTTCCCCAGCCCATCAGGGTCGGGATGACCGGAACGTCGAGGATCTCGGCGAGCTGCACGAGCAAGTCCGACGCATCGGCGTTGATGATGCCGCCGCCGGCCACGATCAACGGGCGCTCGGCAGCCAGAAGCATGTCGATGGCCTTCTCGGCCTGAGCACGCGAGGCGACGGGCTTGTGCACGGGCAGCGACTGGTACGTGTCGGGATCGAAGTCGATCTCGGCCAGCTGCACGTCGATGGGCAGATCGATCAACACCGGTCCCGGACGACCGGACCGCATCAGATGGAACGCCTGCGCAAATGCACCGGGAACCTGGGCCGGCTCGAGCACCGTCATCGCCATCTTGGTGACGGGTGCCGCGATCGACGCGATGTCGACGGCCTGGAAGTCCTCCTTGTGCAGCCGCGCGACCGGGGCCTGGCCGGTGATCGCGAGGATCGGAATCGAGTCGGCCATGGCCGAATACAGCCCGGTGATCATGTCGGTACCGGCCGGACCGGAGGTACCGATACAGATGCCGATGTTGCCCGGAGCTGCCCTGGTGAAGCCCTCCGCCATGTGTGAGGCACCTTCGACGTGGCGGGCCAGCACGTGGCGGATGCCACCGTGATTGCGCATCGCCGCGTAGAACGGGTTGATCGCAGCACCGGGCAGCCCGAATGCGGTTGTTGCACCTTCGAGTTCGAGAATTTTCACTGCGGCATCGGCCGCGCGCATCCTGGCCATGTCAGTTGTCCTTGCTTGTGATCGGGGAGCCCGAGAGCCGAGCGACACCGCGGTACAGCGCCGAATGATCCAGTCCACCATCGCCGTTGGCACGGGCCGACGCCATCAGCTGCGCCAGCACTGCGCCCATCGGAATCACGACGCCCGCTTCCCGCGCTGCCGAGGTGACGATCCCGAGATCCTTGTGGTGCAGGTCGATGCGGAATCCCGGCTCGAACGAGCGGTCCAGCATCTTCTGCGCCTTCTGGTTCAGCACGGCCGAACCGGCGAGGCCGCCGCCGAGAACCTCGACCGACGCAGCGAGGTCGACACCGTAGGCCTCGAGGAACGCGATCGCCTCCGCCAGCACCTGAATGTTGCCGGCCACGATCAACTGGTTGGCCGCCTTGACCGTCTGCCCGGATCCGCTCGGACCCACGTGCACGACGGTCTTGCCGACGACGTCGAGAATCGGCTTGGCGGCGGCGAAGTCGTCCGGGCTGCCACCGACCATGATCGACAGAGTCGCGTTCTCGGCACCGGCCTGTCCACCGGAGACCGGGGCGTCGAGGATACGGAACCCGCGCGAGGACGCGTCGGCTGCCAAGGTGGCGGTGACGTCGGGACGGATGCTGGAGAAGTCGATTATCAACGCGTCGCGTCGGGCATTGTCGAACACCCCGCCTTCCCCGGCGAGAACGTCCTGGACATCGGGGGAGTCGGGGACCATGATCGCGACGATGTCGGCATCGTGGACGGCCTTGCCGATCGAGTCGGCAGCAGTGCCGCCGGCCTCGACGAGGGGTCCGGTGCGGTCGGGCGTCAGGTTGTAGCCGACCACCTGGTGGCCTGCCTTGGCGAGATGAACGGACATGGGGCTGCCCATGATTCCGAGGCCGATGAATGCGATGGTGCTCATATCAATCCCTACTTGGTAGTGGTGCCGGTGGAAAGAGCCAGCTGGAGCCAGTCGAACGTGTTCTCGCGGGTGGCCTTGTATTCGAGTCCGACGTAGCCGTCGTAACCCCGGGCTGCGAGACCGGTGAGCTGTCCGCCGAGATCGAGGCTGCCGGTTCCCGGCTCACCGCGGCCCGGGGAGTCGGCGATCTGCACGTGCCCGATCAGGTCGTGGTGTGCCTCAAGTGCTGCGGGAACGTCCTCTCCGTTGACGGCGAGGTGGTAGAGGTCGGCGAGCAGGCGCAGGTTGTGTACGTCCTGCTCACGGGCAACACGCCTGATGGTCGCGACGGCACCGGCAGCGGACTTCAGCGGGTATGCGGGTGCGCCGCTGACGGGTTCCACCAGCACGACGCCGCCGACCTTCGCTGCGGCTCGGCCCGCAGCGGCCAGGTTCTCGATGGCGACCTCGTCCTGATCCAGCGGATCCACACCGTCGATGCGGTTGCCGTACAAGGCGTTGAAGGCCCGGGTGCCCAGCTGCTCACCGATTCCGACGGTGACGTCGATGTTGTCTCGGAAGGCCTGCTTCTGCGCCGGATCGGACAGGATCCCGCGGTCCCCGGCGGGCATGTCTCCGGCCGCGAAGTTCAGGCCGGTCAGCTGCACGCCCGCATCGCGGACGGACGACACGAAGGCATCGACGTCGGCATCGGACGGGACCGGGTTCGAGAACGGCCACCAGAATTCCACGGCGTCGAACCCCGCGTCGCGAGCGCGCTGCGGGCGATCGAGCAGGGGCACATCGGTGAAGAGAATGGAACAGTTGACGGTGTACGTGAGTCGAGGGTCAGCAAAGGGGTTCATGCGCAGTGCCTTTCAGTTCTGAGGTTGCGGCAGTCCGCGGTAACGACGCCAGCTGCCGGCATAGGTGATGTCGGTCAGCTCGTCCGGTTGCGCGTCGAGCACACCGGGGCGGAGTCCGACCCCGAGGACGGAACGCCCGTCCTCGAGCGCAACCACGGTGAGCTCGAGCTCCGGCGGTTCGTCCGGGAGGAACGCCGTACGGATGTCGTCGAGCGGAATGTCGTACAGCTCGCCTTCGATGGCCGCACCGGCGGTGTGATCGAGCAACAGTGCCGGAAATTCGTCCCGTACTGAGAAGAACCGGTAGTTGGGGGTGGTGCGCACCGTGCCCACGAACGGGTGCGAGGAGACGTTGTGGTGCAGGGCACCGCCGCGCATGGCACCGCCGTTGCAGAAAAGCTCCGTCATGAAGAGGTTCCTTTCGGAGTCGAGCATACCGAGTGAAAGTCCGTAATGCGGAATAACTATTCCGTTGGATACACAGAGTGTGGCGTGCGCCACGTGATCCTGTCAAGACCCGGAGCGGGCCCGTGCACCCAATACCGCGCTGCTGCAACGCGAAAACGCTCTCTCACGGCGCGTACACATCGACCCTTGACACCGGTTGTGATCGGTGTCACGCTCCTCTGGTGGAATCAACATTTCGTAATGCGGAATCGGAAGTACATAGTCCCGACGCGACGACCGAATTGAACGAGGCCCCCGAGGCCGTAGCTGCTCGAATCCTGTCGCTCTGCCTGGACGTTCCCCGTTGGGTCGACGAGGTTCTACGGCACCGACCATTCGCCGACGACCGGGCCCTTCGCCGCGCCGTCGCCCACGCCGCCGCTCCTCTGACGGCCGACGAAGTACACCGAGCACTCGCAGTGCATCCCCGCATCGGCGAGCAGCCGAAGGGCGACGACGCCAGCGCACGCCATGCGAGCAACGAGCAATCCGGCGTGGACGTCTCGGACGAGAGCATCGAACAGCGGCTGCGAGCGGGGAACCTGGCTTACGAGAAGCGCTTCGGGCAGGTGTTCCTGATCAGGGCAGCCGGCCGTGATGCACATGAGGTTCTGAACGCGCTGGACAGCCGACTCGGCAACGACCCGCAGACCGAAGCGGCCGTCGTCGAGCACGAGCTGCGAGAGATCGCGGCACTGCGGGCAACGGGGAGCCTGGGCGAATGACGAGCCATGTCACCGCCCACGTACTCGATGCCGCGAGAGGCATTCCTGCACAGGGACTCTCGATCCTCTTGACCAATGCCCACGGCAATCCGGTTGCCGACGCAGTCACCGACGAACAGGGCCGCGTCTCGTCGCTCGGTCCGAGTGAACTGACGCCCGGGAACTACCGGCTCACCTTCGGCACCGGCGCGTACTTCGCCGCGCAGAACACCGAGTGTTTCCACCCCGAGGTGGTCGTCACCTTCGAGATCACCGCAACCGACCAGCACTATCACATCCCACTTCTGTTGAGCCCGTTCGCTTTCACCACCTATCGAGGGAGCTAGAACCCATGACCATCGTGCTCGGAGCAAACCAGTACGGCAAGGCCGAATGCAGACTCGTCCGCGTCGACCGCGAGACTCCCCGCCACCGGATCACCGACGTCAGCGTCACGTCTCAGCTGCGCGGAGATCTCGAGGCCGTCCACACCGAGGGCGACAATGCCCACGTCGTCGCCACCGACACCCAGAAGAACACCGTGTACGCCTTCGCCCGCGACGGCATCGGTGCCATCGAGAACTTCGCACTGCGTCTCGGCGCGCACTTCACCGACAGTTTCGACTGGATCACCGGCGGCCGTTGGGAAATCGAGCAGTACCAGTGGTCGCGTATCGCGAACGGCAAGGACGGATACGACCACTCGTTCGTCAAGTCGGGCGACGAGAAGCGCAACACGATCGTCACGGTCGACGGCGACGACGTGTCCATCGTCTCCGGAATCAGCGACCTCGTGGTGCTGAACTCCACTGCGTCGGAGTTCTGGGGCTACCCGAAGGACCGATACACCACGCTGAAAGAAACCACGGACCGCATTCTGGCCACGTCGGTCAGTGCCCGCTGGCGATACCTCACCACCGAGCTCGATTTCGACAAGACCTTCGACGACGTCCGTTCCATCATGCTCGACGCCTTCGCGTCCACTCACTCTCTTGCGTTGCAGCAGAGCCTGTTCCAAATGGGGAAGCAAGTACTCGAAGCGCACCCCGAGATCGGCGAGATCAAGTTCTCGATGCCCAACATCCATCACTTCCTCGTCGACCTCGAGCCGTTCGGACTCGACAACCCCGGTGAGGTCTTCTACGTCGCGGATCGACCCTACGGTCTGATCGAGGCCACGGTGGAACGCGACGATGCCCCGGACGCAGGCCGCGCCTGGGATACCGTGCCCGGATTCTGCTAGGAGCGAGCCGACATGAAGCTGACGAAACGCGCGTCGAACAAGACCCATGCGCCGAACGACCCCGCCCGTCCCGAAGACGAGCGGTTGTCGATCGGCAGGTCGTACGTCTACGGATTGCAGCACATCCTGACGATGTACGGCGGCGTCATCGCACCACCCCTGATCGTCGGCGGCGCAGCAGGATTGACCGGCACCGAGATCGCACTGCTGGTCTCGGCCGCGTTGTTCGTCAGTGGAGCGGCTACCTTGCTGCAGACCCTAGGAGTTCCCTACTTCGGGGCCAAGCTCCCTCTGGTACAGGGCATTTCGTTCGCCTCGGTGTCGACGATGGTGGCCATCGCGAGCGGCCAAGGCGGACTGAACTCGGTGTTCGGAGCCATCATCGCCGCCGGCGCCATCGGCATCCTCATCACCCCGTTCTTCAGCAAGATCGTTCGCTTCTTCCCACCGGTGGTGACCGGCACGATCATCACCGTCATCGGCATCTCGCTACTGCCCGTTGCGGTTCGGTGGGCGATGGGCGGTGATCAGCAGGCCGCCGATTGGGGTTCGATGTCCAACATCGGGCTCGCGGCATTCAGCCTCCTGGTGGTTCTGCTCGTCAGCCGGCTCGTGCAGGGCACCCTCTCGCGCCTGTCGATTCTCATCGGCATCGTCGTCGGCACGGTGTTCGCGGTCCTCGTGGGAAAGGCGGATTTCTCCGGTGTGAGCGACGGAGCCATCTTCAGCTTCCCCGAGCCGTTCGCGTTCGGAGCGCCGACGTTCCAGGTAGCGGCCATCATGTCGATGGTGGTCGTCATCCTGGTGATCATGACCGAGACCACCGCGGACATCCTGGCCGTCGGCGAGATCGTGGGCACCGACGTCGATGCCCGTCGGGTCGGCGACGGTCTGCGAGCAGACATGGTCGCCACCACCATCGCTCCCGTGTTCGGCACCTTCCCTGCCAGTGCGTTCGCACAGAACGTCGGACTCGTCGCCGTCACCGGGATCAAGAGTCGCTACGTCGTCGCAGCCGGCGGCTCGGTGCTGCTGTTCCTCGGACTCTTTCCCATCCTCGGGCTCGTCGTGGCATCGGTGCCGCTGCCGGTTCTCGGCGGTGCGGGCATCGTGCTGTTCGGCTCGGTGGCGGCCAGCGGCATCAGGACGCTGTCCAAGGTGGAGTTCGACGGCAATCTCAATCTCGTCATCGTGGCGGTGGCCATCGGGTTCGGTGTCATTCCGATCGCCGTACCGGGCTTCTACGCCGCGTTCCCCGACTGGGTGCACGTGGTCCTCGACTCGGGCATCAGTGCCGCGAGCATCGTCGCCGTCGTGCTGAACATCCTGTTCAACGTCGTCACGAAGGGTCAGAAGCCCTCGCCCTCGGTGGTGACCGCTGCACCTCCGGTGGCGACGCGACATCACCAGTAGAGTTCGTCGGGACGGGTACGACTACGACGGTGCGAGGTGGACTGTGGCGGCAGGTGGCGGTGTGCAGTCCGTGGAGCGCGCATTCGAGCTGCTCGACATCATGGCCGCGTCCGGCGGATCCATCGGAATCAGCGAACTGGCCGAGGGGACCGATCTGCCGATGCCGACGGTGCACCGTCTGATCGGAACCCTCGTCTCCCTCGGCTACGTTCGGCGGCTGCCGTCCCGCCGATACGCGTTGGGCACCAAGCTCATTCGATTGGGCGACAGTGCGTCGAAACTGATCGGCGGATGGGCCAAGCCCTACCTGGCCGAGCTGGTCCGCATCACGCACGAAACGTCGAACATGGCATTCCTCGAGGACGACATGGCGGTCTACGTCGCGCAGGTGCCGTCCGAACACGCGATGCGGATGTTCAACGAGGTCGGTCAGCGCGTGTTGCCGCATTCCACCGGTGTCGGCAAAGCATTGCTGTCGCAGTTGGACGACGACGCCGTCCGCGCGATCGTCGGCCGCCTCGGTATGGCCCCCCGCACCGTCAACACCATCACCACTCTGGACGCATTACTCGAAGATCTTGCGGTGATCCGCGAACGCGGCTACGCCATCGACGACGGTGAGCAGGAAGTGGGCGTGCGCTGCTTCGCCGTTCCGGTGCTCGGTGCCCCGACGCTCACCGCGATGTCGATTGCCGGGCCCACCGCCCGGGTCACGCTGGAGTCGGCCGAACAATTCGTACCCCTGCTGATCTCTGCCGCCGAGCGCCTGGCGAAGGACCTTGCGAGCAACAATCCAGCTCCCTAATCCTTCAACACCTTCGCATCACGCGCGAAAGCTGTGACCTCCTCGGTCAACCACACGTGCGCCGGAACTGCGCCGCCCAGTAGTTCGCGAGCCAACGACGGGGAATCCCCGATCGGCGCGTCGCTGCCGGCGATGATGATGTTGCCGTAGCGCCTGCCCTTGAGCATCGCCGGATCGGCGACGATCGCCAAGTGCGGAAAGACACTGCCGATGGTCGACGCCTCCTGCCTCGCGAGCGAGAGATCCCGACGGTCACCGCAGTTGACGACGTACATGCCGCCGGGTGCGAGGACGCGTCGAACATGGGCGGTGAACTCGGCGGTGAGCAGCGGGGCCGGAGTCACCGCTCCCGCGAACACATCTCGCACGATCAGGTCGCGACTGTTCTCGGTCAATGTCTCGGTGACCGCCCGAGCTTCACCGACTCGGATACGGAGCAACGGTGCCCGCGGCAGGTCGAACCATTCGCGAACCAGCTCCGACAATCTTCCGTCGAGCTCCACGACCACCTGACGCGCACCGGGGAATTCGGCAGTGAACGAGCGCGCCAGCGTGCACGCCCCGCCCCCGAGGTGCAGCGCGCGCAGCGGGAAGGTCGAATCCCACTGCGCACGAACCAGTCCCGAGATCCACCGCATGTACTCGAACTCGAGCACGGTGGGGTCGTTCATGTCGATGTGCGAGCTCGGAACGTCGTTGACGTTGACGACCCACCCGTCGTCCGAAAAGGTATCGCGCACCAATTCGCAGGTGCCCGAATCGATCTCGAACTTTCCGGGTTGCAGAGAGCCGGCCGGTGCCGATGCGCGCTTCCTACCCATTCGCGGGCCCCTCGAGCCGAAAGTCCTCGAAATCGAACCCGGGGGTGACGATGCAGCTCACCAGGCTCGGCTCCTCGCCCACCGGACGCGCCCGCTGCCACACCGACGGTGGCACGATCTGCTGCGGTGACTCCGGTGCGACCAGCAGTGAAGTCGCTGCCCCTGGCTGGGTCCCCGCACCGCCGAGGTCGAGCTGCACCGGACTTCCCCGGTGATACAGCCACATCTCGGTGCCGCGGACGGTGTGCCAGGCCGACTGCTGACCGGGCATGAGCAGGAACAGAATTGCCGTTCCGGCCGCACGCGGACCCGGGTATCCGTCGGGCAGAGACGACTGCGGGATGGTGATCTCACTGCGCCAGGTCTCGCGAAACCAACCACCCTCCGGGTGGGGCGCAAGGTCCAGGCTCAGGGCCCAGTCGGGCAACGATGTCATGCAGGCAAGCCTAGTCAGCCGAGATCTGAACCCGGAACCTGTTCCGTTCGGTGTGCAGGCTCCACAGCTGCTCGGCGAGAGCCTCGGGACTCTTCTTCGGATCGCTACCGTCGATGGCACCACCGATGATCAACTGCGACACCTGAATTCCCTCCGAGGCCAACTCCTCGTTGAGCAGCTGCGCGTACGCGGCCTGGCCTGCGAACGCGATGGACGTGCCGGTGACCGTACGACCGGGCTTCACTGCAGAGCCTCCGTTCACGAACAGGATCGTGCCTTTGTTCTTGCCGAGGAATCGCATTCCCGGGAGCACCTGATGCACGGCAGCAATGGGCCCGTAGATGGAGAACTCGACCGGACCGACCATGTCGGCCGGGGTGGTCTCGAGCACCGGCCGCATGAAGTCCTTCTGCGGGAGCGGGCTGTACTGCAACACCTCGATGGGTCCGAGCGTTTCGGTGACCTGTTCCAAGGCCGCGGCGATCGAGGCCGGGTCGCGCACATCGGCGGCGAAGCCCTTCGCGGATACACCGTCGGCCACCAGCTGATCAGCGAGCGAGTCGACACGGGACTGGTTGCGGGAGATGAGGCCGACCGAGAAGCCCTGCGCGCCGAACTTGCGCGCCACTGCTGCTCCGAGACCTGCACCTGCTCCGACTATTGCTATGGACGTCATGTCGAATGCAAGGACCGACGATCCTCGACTATTCCGCCGACCGCCTCGAGCAGGGCCTCCGCACTCCGATGCAGCGGCGTGACATCCCCTGTCCAGCCGAGCACGCGCAGGGCGGCTTCGGCGATCCCGGCGGCATCGGCTGTGGGGTCGCGGCGTCCGTTCTCACGATCGGCCCGCGCGTTCACCACGGTCTCCACCAGGCGAAACGGCAGGTCCTCCGTGCCCGGTCGGCGCTGGGAGCCCAGTTGAACCAGCGTGTCCGACGCGATGGCCGCGTACAGGCCCATCAGCGTGTACCGATGGTCACGAAAAGTCTCGAAACGCTCGCTGCGCAACTCGGGCAGCAGGTACAACGCGCCCAGATTCCAGGTGGACGCGCCGAGTTGCCCGGCGTCGAAGTACGCCAGTGCGTACATCTGGGTCGCGGCGTCGACCGACGAGTCACGGATGCGCTGGGCGACGGCGAGCGGAGCGTCGACGGTTCCGCTGAGCAGTGCGTCGAGGATGTCGTCCTTGGTCGCGAAGTGGTGATAGAGCGAGGCCTGACGCAATCCGACGGCCTCGGCGATCACACGCGTGGAGGTGTTGGTGAAGCCGCGAGTGGTGAACAGCTCGGCCGAGGCGTCGAGTATCTCCTCGCGAGCGGTGTCTCCGGGCCGCTTCTTCGTGCTCAGCCTCGGTCTGCCTGCGCCGGTCATGGGCCCATCTTGTCAGGTCGATATGACGGTGAGATTTCTGTCATCTGATCGAAATAGACGAAACGAGCTTGTTTCACGACGGTCACCGCCCGGGAACGGCGGCGCCGAAAACTATCAACTGACAGAAACCCGCCTCGGCGATGCAGCGGGGTCACTCATCCACCCACCTCGCCCGTAGGAGATCACATGAGCTCGACCACACTGCCCGCGTCGGGTCAGGGGTCCGAATCACCCGCCACCTCGGATCATTCGGATCTGGCCGCCCTGGGTTACGACCAGCAGCTGCATCGCAGCCTCGGTAAGTACGCGTCCTTCGCAGCCGGCTTCTCGTTCGTCTCGATCCTCACCACCATCTTCCAGCTCTTCGGCCTCGGCTTCAGCTTCGGCGGCCCGGCCTTCTTCCTCACCTGGCCGCTGGTATTCCTCGGGCAGTTCATGGTGGCCCTGAACTTCGCCGAACTCGCTGCCCGCTATCCCATCTCGGGTGCCATTTACCACTGGTCACGCCGCATGGGCGGTGAACTGGTCGGGTGGTTCGCCGGATGGTTCATGATCATCGCGCAGATCGTCACAGCCTCCGCCGCCGCCATCGCCCTGCAGGTCGTACTCCCCAGCATCTGGGGAGGATTCCAGGTGATCGGCGAGGACACCGCGCTCACCTCACCGAGCGGTGCCGCCAATGCCGTTGTGCTGGGATCGATTCTGCTGGTGCTCACCACCACCATCAACTGCATCGGCGTGAACTGGATGTCGCGGATCAACAGCATCGGCGTCACCTGTGAGATCGTCGGAGTCATCGCCCTCGTGCTGGTGTTCTTCACCCACGCCGAGCGTGGACCGCAGGTGGTCTTCGATACCGGAAGTGCAGGAGCCGATCCCGGCTACATCGGCGCATGGATAGTCTCGGGCCTGATGGCCGCCTACGTCATGGTCGGCTTCGGTTCGGCGGGTGAACTCGCCGAGGAAACCCGCAATCCCCGACGCGTCGCCCCGCGCACCATCCGCCTCGCCCTGTCTGCATCGGCACTCGGCGGTGGACTGATGATCGTCGGCGCACTGATGGCGGCACCGAGCCTGACCGACGGTCAGCTTGCGACGCAGGGACTTCCGTATGTCATCGACTCGATCCTCACCTCGCCATGGGGCAAGGTCCTGCTGATCGACGTTGCCATCGCCGTGTTCATCTGCACCCTCGCCATCCAGACCGCGGCCTCCCGGCTGATGTTCTCCATGGCTCGCGACGGTCGACTGCCCGCATCCACCGTGCTGGCGAAGGTCAACTCGCGCACCGGAACTCCCATCGCACCGTCGGTGCTGATCGGCCTCGCCTGCATCGCGATCCTGGCGGTCAATGTCGGTAACTCCGCAATCTTCACCACGCTGTCGAGCGTCTGTATCGTGCTGATCTACCTCGCCTACATGATGGTGACCGTCCCGCTGCTGGTCCAGCGACTCAAAGGCTGGCCACACGACGGAGTACAGAAAGACGCCGACGGCGAGAAGCTCTTCACCCTCGGCCGCCTCGGCCTGCCGGTCAACATCGCCGCGGTTCTCTACGGCGGCCTGATGGTGATCAACCTGTCGTGGCCGCGAGCCGAGATCTTCGACCCCACCGGCGAATTCCCACTGCTGCGCTGGGCCGCACCGTTGACCGTCCTCGCCGTGATCGTCGTGGGTATCGCCTGCCTGCCCCACGGCAAAGCCCACCCCAAGCCCGTCACGATCGGAGCCTGAACCACCATGAGCACCGCAACAACGTATTCCGCCAAGGAACACGCACGGTCCCAGGCGACCGTCGCGCCCGCACCCACAGCACCGGAGGGCATCTCGGAACTCACCTGGGCCGAATCGGTGCCCGGCGGAAGCTACACCACCAAGGTCCTCGCCCGCGGAACCCGCCTGCGACTCGTCGACGTCGACGGTGCTGCCTGCGCCAATCTGCTGCTCTACCGCGTCGACGCACCGTGGGAACGGCTCAACACCGCCGACACCGTCAAGGTGCCGTGGCAGGCGTACCTGAGCGCCGGCCATCCCCTGCTCTCGGACCAGGGCCGCGTGCTGGCGACCATTGCCGACGACACCTCCGGTCACCACGACGCACTCTGCGGCACAACGTCCTCGGCGACCAACACCGCCAAATACGGAGTGAGCGGACCACATTCGTCGGCTCCGGCAGGGCGTGAACTGTTCACCCTCGCCGCGGCCAAGCACGGACTCGAACCGCGGGACGTGGCACCGTCACTGTCGTTCTTCCATGGCGTCACCGTCACAGCGGACGGCAGCCTCGTCAGTACCGGCTCGGCCGGACCGGGCCGGTCGGTGGATCTGCTCATCCACCTGCCGGTGATCGTGTTGCTCGCCAACACCGCTCACCCACTGGACCCGAGCCCAGAATATCCCACGACGACGCTCGACGTACTGGCCTGGCGAGCCCCCGAACAGCTACTCGCCCTCGACAACACCGAGCCCGAATACCTGCGCGCAGTGCAGAACACCGAGATCGCATGGAAGGCAGCGCAATGACCACCAGCACCCTCGAGACCACGATCGTGCGCGACGAGATCGCTCCCGCGTTCGGCCCCTGGTCGGCCGTCGTCGAAGCCGGTGACGTCCTGACCATCGTCGACCTCTACGGCAATCAGGCCGTCGACACTCTGCTGTACAGCGCACACGACCACTCGCTCCGGTACTCCGCCGCCGCGACGGTCACCGCGCAACAGAACTTGTTCCTCACCACCGGAACCGTTCTGCGCAGCGATGATTCGACACCACTGATGACGATCATCGAGGACGAGGTCGGTAACCACGACACCGTCGGTGGTGCCTGCTCCAAGGAATCGAACACTCTGCGCTACGGCCACCACACCCAGCACCAGCACGCGTGCGTCGAGAACTTTCTCATCGAGGGCTCGAAGTGGGGACTCGGCAAGCGAGACCTGGCACCGAACATCAACTTCTTCATGAACGTCCCCGTCGACGCCGACGGCACCCTCGGCATCGTCGACGGTCTGTCGGCTCCCGGCAAGAAGCTCTCGCTCCGTGCCGAGATCGACACGCTGGTGTTGGTCTCGAACTGCCCGCAGATCAACAACCCCTGCAACGGATTCGATCCCACCGCAGTGCAGATGATCGTGACGCGAGAGTCGGCTCGAGTATGAACGCGACCAAGATGACCGTCCAGCGGCCCGGAATGCTCACCACGGTGCAGGACTGGCCGGGACGCGTCGGCTACTGGAAAGTGGGCGTGCCGCCGTCTGGCCCGATGGACGACCTGTCCTTTCGGCTCGGCAACACCGCGCTCGGCAACCCCGAGGGTGCACCGGGACTCGAATCGACCATGGCCGGACCGGCACTGACGTTCGATGCCGATACCTACGTCTGCGTCACCGGTGCCGCGGTACCGGTGCGCATCGACGGACGAGCGGCCGCGCAGTGGAAACCGGTACTGGTGCCCGCCGGTGCAACCCTCGATGTAGGCACCACCATCGGATCCGGGCTACGGGTCTACGTGCTGATCCAGGGTGGCCTCGATGTCGACGATTACCTCGGCAGCGCAGCAACATTCACGCTCGGCAAGTTCGGTGGCCATCGCGGCGGCGTGCTCGGTGACGGCGACGTCATCGGCCTGGCTGGCCGCTCCGACAACTCGGCCGTCCTCGGTCCGATCCCGATGGAGCACCTGCCGGTGCTGACGTCCACCTGGGACATCGCCGTCACAGAGGGTCCGCACGGCGCACCGGAGTTCTTCACTCGCGACGACATCGACACCCTCTACGCCACCCGCTACGAGGTGCACTTCAACTCCGATCGCACCGGAGTCCGGCTGATCGGCCCCAAGCCGCAATGGGCTCGTCTCGACGGCGGCGAGGCCGGACTGCACCCGTCCAACATCCACGACAACGCCTACAGCGTCGGCGCGTTGGACTTCACCGGTGACACCCCGATCCTGCTCGGCCCCGACGGTCCCAGTCTCGGCGGATTCGTCTGTCCCGTCACCGTTGTCGCGGCCGAACGCTGGAAGCTCGGCCAACTTCGTCCCGGAGACACCATCCGATTCGTTCCGGTCCGGGCTGCGGCCACCGCGCCGTTGGGATCGCTCGGCCTCGCCCGGCGCGCATCACTGCCCGCAGTGTTCTCCGCAGGCGGCGACGGCGACGACGGCGTCATCGCTCGGCGCGATGCCGATACGTGCGTCACCTACCGTCGGTCGGGCGACGACAACGTGCTCGTCGAGTACGGCGACATGAAGCTCGACCTCACCCTGCGAGCCCGAGTGCACGCCCTGCACCAGCGGATCGAGGGCATCGCGCCCAGGGGCCTGTTGGACCTGACACCGGGAATCCGCTCGCTGCAGGTGAAGGTGAATCCCGATGTGCTGTCGATCGATTCGTTGATGGGACTTCTCGCCGAGGTCGAGGACGATCTTCCGGCGGCCTCGGAACTCGTGGTGCCCAGCCGCCAGGTTCGGCTTCCGCTCTCGTGGGACGATCCGTCGACCAGGGAAGCGATCCAGCGATACATGCACGGTGTGCGCGCCGACGCCCCGTGGTGTCCGTGGAACATCGAGTTCATCAGGCGGATGAACGGACTCGATTCCGTGGCAGACGTTTTCGACACAGTGTTCGCCGCCGACTACATGGTGCTCGGACTCGGTGACGTGTACCTGGGCGCTCCGGTGGCGACTCCCCTCGACCCACGACACCGTCTGGTGACGACGAAGTACAACCCGGCACGCACGTGGACGCCTGAAAATGCCGTCGGTATCGGCGGAGCGTACCTGTGCATCTACGGCATGGAAGGCCCCGGCGGATACCAGTTCGTCGGCCGAACCACACAGGTGTGGAACCACAGTGCCGCGTACAGCGGCGGGCCGTTCGAGGAAGGAACTCCGTGGCTGTTGCGGTTCTTCGACCGAATCTCCTGGTACTCGGTCGAACCCGAGGAATTGATGGATCTGCGAGCCGATCTGGCGGCCGGACGCGGTGGCGGCGTCGACATCACCGACGGTGAGTTCTCCCTCGCCGAGCACGAGAGCTTCCTCGAGACCAACGCGGACTCCATCGCAGAATTCCGCGCGACGCAGGCCGTGACCTTCGGAGCCGAACGAGATGCGTGGTCTGCAGCAGGCGAATTCGACACGACGAAAGGCAGAACCGATGCGGCCTGAGGTACGCGAACGAGTTCTTCGGGCGTACAAGCGAATCGCCGAGGTGGACCGCCCCGAGGTCTGGATCACCCTGCGCGATGAGGACGACGTGCTGGCCGAGGCCACGGCTCTCGAACGCGCCCTGGAGGCAGGCGCAGATCTGCCGCTCGCCGGAGTACTGGTCGCGGTCAAGGACAACATCGACGTCGCCGGCCTGCCCACCACCGCGGCCTGCCCCGAGTTCGCCTATGCGCCGACAGAATCCGCCACTGCCGTCGAGCGCCTGACGAGCCAGGGCGCACTGTTGCTCGGCAAGACCAATCTCGACCAGTTCGCCACCGGACTGGTCGGCACCCGCAGCCCCTACGGTGCGGTGCGCTGTGCCTGGGATCCGGAACTGATCTCGGGAGGGTCGAGTTCTGGCTCCGCCGTCGCGGTTGCGCTGGGCATCGTGGACATCGGAATCGGCACCGACACAGCAGGATCCGGCCGTGTACCGGCAGCCTTCCACGGGCTGGTGGGCATCAAGGCGTCATTGGGTATCGTTCCGAACACCGGCGTGGTTCCCGCGTGCGCCGACTACGACTGTGTCACCGTCCTCGCGCGCGATCTCGCCAGTGCCACGGCAGCAATGAAAGTCATGACCGGCCCTACGGCAACCGATCCACGGAGCCGAGCGTGGCCCACCGACGTGCGGTTGGCCGCATCCCCGCAACCCCGTGTCGCCGTCCCTCGCGGTGAGGATCTGACGTCGTTGAGTCCGGCGTACCGTCGGGCCTTCGAAGAGACGGTCGCAGGCCTTGCCGAGAAGGGCTTCACCCACGTCGAAGTCGACATCTCGGGGCTGCTCGACGCGGCGAAGCTACTCTACGACGGAGCCATTGTGGCACAGCGCTATTCGGCTGTCGGGGAGTTCCTCGACACCGCGCCTGCCGGGGCCGATCCCACCGTGGCCGCGATCGTCGGATCGGCGGCGGAGCCGTCCGCCCACCGGTACGTGGACGATCTCGCCGCTCTCGCCGAAGCCGAGACTGCGGCCCGCGCACTGCTGAACGGGTTCGACGGTCTACTGCTGCCCACCACCACCGAGCATCCGAGCATTGCTGCGGTGCAGTCGGATCCGGTCGGCATCAACCGCCGCCTGGGCACGTTCACCAACTTCTGCAATCTGCTCGACATGGCAGCGGTGGCGGTTCCCGGCACCCCGACGTCGGACGGCAGTCCGTTCGGAGTCATGTTCGTCGTCCCCGCGTTCGAGGACCAGATCGCGATCGACCTCGCTGCACAGCTGAGCGGAGTCCCGTCTCCGTCGCTGATCGACGACGGTATCGAGGTATTGGCGGTCGGAGCGCATCTGCGCGGTTTTCCGGTGCACCACCAATTGACCGAACGCGGCGCACGGTTCAGCGGGGAGGTGACCACATCTGCGGACTATCGACTGGTGGATCTGCACACCACCCCGCCCAAGCCCGGGCTGGTGCGGCGGGAAGGGGACGGCGCACCCATTGCCGGAGAGCTCTATCGCATGTCCGCGGCCGCGCTCGGCACCTTCCTGGCGGGGTTGCCTGCGCCGATGGGGCTGGGGCCGGTCGAACTGTCGGACGGACGTTGGGTCACCGGGTTCTGCTGCGCACACGATGCGGCCGAGAAGGGAACCGACATCACCGAATTCGGCGGCTGGCGCGCATACATGGCTCACGCCGGGACCGGTCGGCCGCCATCGGTGGCGACACGCACCGCCAGTAGCCCGAGCACGGTGCCCATGAGGTAGCGCTGCATCTTCAGCCATGTCGGCCGGACTGCGAGGAATCGAGCGATCGACCCGGCCAGCACCACGATCACCAGGTTGACCGCCACCGCCACCGCGATCTGCACGCTGCCGAGCGTGAATCCCTGCAGCAGCAGGTGACCGGCCGCGGGATCGACGAACTGCGGGATGACCGAGATGTACATGATCGCGATCTTCGGGTTCAGCAGGTTGGTCACCAAACCCATGGTGAACAGCCGCCCCGTCGAATCCTGTTGCAGCTCGGTCGGTTCGAATGCCGACACGGTGCCCCGCAGCGCCTGCACCGCCAACCAGGCGAGGTAGGCGGCACCGGCGAGCTTGACCGCGGTGTACAGCGCAGGCACGGCCGTGAACACCGCGGCCAAGCCGAGATTGGTGGCCGTCAGATAGATCAGGAACCCGACCGCGACGCCGGCCAGCGACACCAGTCCCGCCCGCCTCCCTTGCGAGATGCTGCGCGAGACAAGGTAGATCATGTTGGGACCCGGCGTCAGAACCAACGCCAGCGCCACCGCGAACACCCCGAGAACAGCGGAATACGAGACCATGCGGTCAAGACTTCACGTCGACCGACCCGCACGAGAAGAGCCAGTTTCGGTGTCGTGGTCTCTATCCGGCACGGACGACAGTGGCCACCCCGTCGGCGATCGCTGCCATCCCGGCCGCCGTCGGATGCAACGGCGCAGCAGGATTCTGCGGGACGACTCCCTCGAAGTACCGCTGATCGGGGGCGACGCAGACGTCGTGGCCGACACTCAGCGGCTCGGTGTCGACGAATTCCGCACCGTGCTGCTCGGCCTGCTGCTTCAACGCCTCGTTCATCGCGGTGATGCTGCCCTGGATGTAGTCGGCGTCCTCAGGGAGCATCGGTTGGGTGGGGAAGCAGCCGCCGTCGGGCAGATAGGTGCCGTAGCCGACAACGAGGATCCGCGCGTCGGGCGCGCGCTCGGCCACCGCGTCGAGCATGGCTCCCCAGTTCGGCGCTTTCTCCGCGATGGCACCGGCGACGGTGTCCACCCCGCCTGCGGTCAGCCGGTCGCGGCAGACGTTGGTTGCCGAGGTCTCCGCGAACGTCAGGCACTGCACGGCCGTCGAGACCAGACCGATGTCGTTACCGCCGATGGTGACGGTCACCAGATCGGTGTCCGGGCTCAGCGCATCGAGCTGTACCGGCACCTCACCGCTGGACGTGCCCTGCGGAGTGGAGACGATGTTCTCGGTGACGGCACCCGAGCACGTGACGTCCACGAAGGAGCCGACGGCCAGCTGCTCGGCCAGAACGTGCGGGTAGTTGGAGTCGGACTGCTGGCACCCCGGCGCGCCGACCTGGTCGGGGATACGCGGTCCCGACGCCGCCGAATCCCCCAACGCAACGTAGTCCAGCACAGCGGGGGATTCCGGCGCGGAAGACTCCGTCGTGCAGGCCGCGAGCACGCAGGCAGCCACGGCAAGACCGACGAAGATTCCTTGGCTTCTCACAGCCTCGACGCTACCGCTGCCGGTAGCCTCGACCGGGTTGTCCGCACGAAACATCTACACAACGCATCTACACAACGAAGGCAGGAACATTCATGATCACCAACTTCATCAACGCGATCCTCGGCGGCTTCGGCTCCATTTCGGCCGGCAGCAGCGGCTTCGAGCTGGCACCGGGAACGCTGCCCTTCGGCCTGTAGAGCCCGGCCGTACGCTCTCCCGCGCGGTGTCGACGATTCGTTCGGCACCGCGCGGGTACCCACGGGACATGACTACCCACAACGACGCGAAGAAGAACGACGACACTGCCCCCGACGCGAAACCGGACGTGACGTCGGATCCGGCTGCCGCGGCAGAGGACAACGATTGGTCCAGTGAAGGCGGAGCAGTCGAAACCGGTCCCGCTACCGATGACGAGCGAACCGACAGCAACTAGCCGAACATGCGGCGGGGAGCGGCCCGCAGTGTGCGAACGTCACCGTCGGCGACGATGTGTTCGACAGTCTCGCCTCGAGCGAGCATCGCGTCGTCGACGGTGAAGTTCACCCGGGCGTCACCGAGCCAATCCACGCCGACGACGATTCCGACGGTTCCCTTGGGGATGCCACAGCGCCAGCGCACGTGTCCCAGATTTCGGACCGTGATCACGGTCTCGCCGATCTCGAAGTGCCCCATACGCCCCCCCGGCTCGATTCTTACCGATCAGTAGACCTCGAGAGAACGCCCTGTTCAAGCGGTAGATCCGCGCATAACCGGCCCGCATGCGATCCCGGGGACGGTCATCGGGAACTGGATTCGACCATCGCCCCGTAAGACGCCTCGAAATGCGTCGATCGGTATTTTTCTACTGCAGTATTTGCTGTTGTAGCAATTCTTCTTGCTGAAGACCGCACCGAAGCGGCACACTCTGCACATGACTTCAGACACTGCTCACCTCCCGCCGGTCGACGCGATCGTCATCGGCGGCGGAGTCGCCGGACTCAGTGCCGCCGTGGCTCTCGGTCGCTCGCGGCGCTCCGTCGTGGTCGTCGACGCGGGTGCTCCCCGCAACGCGCCCGCAGCACATTCGCACAACTACCTCACTCGTGACGGCGAGTCACCTCTCGAGCTGACTCGGCTCGGCCGCGCCGAGGCGCTCCGCTACGGCGCGCAGATCATCGAGGGCACCGCCCTGTCGGGGACCCGGACCGAATCCGGTTTCGCGATATCCCTGGCCGACGGTTCCGTCGTCCATGGCCGACGCCTCCTGGTCACCACCGGCCTCACCGACGTTCTTCCGGACATTCCCGGCCTCGCCGAGCGGTGGGGCCGCGACGTGCTGCACTGCCCGTACTGCCACGGCTGGGAGGTGCGGGATCGGGCGATCGGAATCATCGGCAGCGCGATGGTCGGGCACCAGGCACAGATGTGGCGCCAGCTCACCGAGAACGTCACGGTGTTCGCACACCTGGCACCGGAACTCACCACCGAGGATCAGGGCCGTCTGGCTGCCCGCGGCATCGAGGTGGTGGACGAGGAGATCGCCCGGGTGGACGTCGACGACGACGCGATCGTCGGCGTCACGCTGTCGAGCGGGAGGCAGGTTCGACTCGATGCACTGGTGGTGGGACCCAACTTCACCGCCCGCGCCGACATCCTGGTCTCACTCGGACTCGACACTGTCGAGATGGTGATGGGCGACCACGTGCTCGGCACCTACATCGAGGCGGACCCCGTCGGTGCCACGTCCGTGCCCGGCGTCTGGGTCGCCGGCAACGTGTCCGCGCCGATGGACACGGTGGTGGCTGCATCGGCGGCGGGAGTACGAGCCGGTGCCGCGATCAACGGCGATCTGATCGAGGAGGACGTGCAGGCCGCCCTCGCGCGGGCGACGTCGGCGAGCTACTGAGGTTTCAGTGCCGCGGCCAGTCCACCTTCGATCGCGGCCTTGTGGACACCGAGCGACGCGAGAGCGGCGTCCTCGTTCTCCAGCAGCGCCAGCAGGATGTGTTCGGTACCGATGTAGTTGTGCCCCAAACGAAGTGCCTCACGAAAGGTCAACTCCAAGACCTTCTTGGCACCGGCGTCGAACGGGATGAGTGCGGGCAACGGGTCCGTGGGCTCCGGCAGCGTCGCCGTCGCCGCAGAACGAATCTGCTCGGGCGTCAGCCCCTGAGCGCCCAGTAGTTTCGCTGCCACCGCCTCGGGTTCACCGAGTAGGCCGAGGACCAGATGTCCGGTCGTGATGTGATCGCTGGCCGTCGCGCGCGCCTCGTTCTGCGCCCCGACCACAACGTTGCGTGCCCGCGGGGTGAAGCGGGAGAAGCCCTGCTCGGCATCGAGTTCGGCGGGATCATCGGCACCCTTGGCGACGAAGCGCTTCTGCACCGCCTGCTTGCTGACGCCCATGGATGCGCCGATGGCGGTCCACGACGCCCCGGAGCGGCGTGCGCGGTCGACGAAATGTCCGATCAGGTGATCGGCGACCTCACCGAGCGAGTCTGCGGCGATCACCGCGTCGGAGAGCTGATCGAGCGCGTCGGTGTGCACTTTTTCGATGGCCTCGATGAGGTCGTCGAGGCGGACAGGGTTCGTCATCTTCAATGGTTCGGTCATATCGTCAACCCTAGGTTGACGATATGCGTTCGTCAACCCCCGGTTGACGGCTCTGTGCCGCCGCAACATCTGTTGTGCAGCCTGGGCACCGAGGCCGATCTTTGCAAGCGTAAGAACTGCGCGAGGACGTATATTCACCGACATAGGCGTCACGAAGAAGCCGCGAGACGCCGCGAGCGGGAAGGAAGTAGGTCCTTCGATGAATACGAAGGTCGCCGCACCTTTCGCTCTGCAATCCAAACGAACGGCGGGGCTGGCCGCGGTCATCGCCATCGCGAGCACAGTGTTCCTTCTCGGTGACGCCGGAGTACGGGCAGGTGTGCTGGCCACCGTCGCCGTCGGCTCGGTGCTCGCCATCAGCACGGCCATTCGCCGATACCGTCCCGACGACTCTCGATGCTGGTGGGCACTGTTCGGTGCCTCGGTGGTGTTCATGTTCGGCGTCTCGCTCCGCAGCGATCCCAGTGCACTGACCCATTCCCTTCCGCTGCTGCCGGACCTGTTCACCCTCACCGGCTATGCACTCGTCGGATACGCACTGTCGCGGTGGATTCGGGATCGCAAGTCGATCGACGACATCACGCCACTGGTCGACGCGGGCCTGATCTTCCTCGGCACTCTGTTTCTGTCGTGGCTGCTGTTCATCTCCCCGGCCCTCGAATCCTCACGGTCGTCGGCATCGACGGTCGTGAACGGGGTGTATCCGGCGATCGATGCAGCACTGATCACACTGACCACCTACCTGTTGTTCTCCTCCAAACCCCGCACCGCAGCGCTGCAGTGGGCGCTCGTCGCCCTGATCGCGACGCTCGTCGGCGACGTCTCGTACGCCTTCGCGGCCACGACCGACGAAGCGCCGTCCTCGGGGTTGCTCGACGGTATCTACCTCTTCGCGTACCTCTCCCTGGCGATGGCAGCGCTCGATCCGTCGATGCGCACCGTCTCTCAACAACAGACTCCGGCACCCGCCCACAGCAACCGTCGGGTCGTGTTCGTGGTGATGCTGTTGGTCGTGTGCGCCACGGTGCCGCTGCTGGGCTCGGCTGTGTCCACCGGAGACCTGGTCGTGCGTTCGCTGTTGCTCGCGTCGATCCTGGTGGGCGCATTCCTACGCGGCGAACGCGCGCTCACCAGAGTCCAGATCGGCAAAGAGAACGCCAAATACGCAGCGGCACACGATGTGTTGACCGGCCTCCCGAACCGAACGATGCTCGACGCGGAGTTCGCTCGGCACGAGCGCTCGCCGTCACCCGAACGCACCTGCATCCTGTTCGTCGACCTGGACGATTTCAAGATGGTCAACGACTCGTACGGCCACCGCGTCGGTGACGAACTGATCGTTGCCGCATCGCGTCGGATCCGCGCCGCAGTCGGTGCCGCCGACTCCGTGATTCGCTATGCGGGTGACGAGTTCGTCGTCGTGACCCGGCGCGATCGACTCGGTGCCGAAGCGTTGGCCCGCAACATCATCGATCGAATGAACGAGCCCTTCCAGCTCAGCGCCGCGACGGCCTACGTCACGGCATCGGTCGGCATCGCCGATGCGGACCGACTGCACGACGCCATCCGTGAGGCCGACACGGCGATGTATCACGCCAAGTCTCTCGGCGCGGCGCGATACGCGTTCTTCGACGAATCCCTTCGGGCCCGCGCCACGTCGGCGATCGAGACCACCACCGCGCTGCGCGGAGCGATCCGACGCGGCGAACTCGAGGTGTACTACCAGCCGATCGTCGAGACCGCCTCGCGGAAAACCGTCGTCTACGAGGCACTCCTGCGCTGGAATCGGCATGGGCGGGTGAGCACCCCCAACGAGTTCATTCCGATAGCCGAGTCCACCGGCCTCATCAAGGAGATCGGGGAATGGGTACTGCGCACCGCGATCTCGGATCTGGTGACGCTGCGCGCCGACGGGCAGGACGTCACCATGTCGGTGAACGTGTCCCCGATGCAACTACGGGACGATTCGTTGCCGATCGTCGTGGGAGGACTGCTCGACGCGTACGGCGTCAGCGGAGCAGATCTGGCGCTCGAGATCACCGAAAGCGTCCTGATCGACGACATGGGGACTGCGAAGAACGTTCTCGATCGGCTCGCTGCCATGGGCGTGCTGATCGTCCTCGACGACTTCGGCATCGGCTACTCCTCGCTGAACAGATTGCGCGCGATGCCGATCGCGCTGCTCAAGATCGACAAATCCTTCGTGCACGAGATCGGCCACTCCGAGTCCGATACCCAACTGATTCGCGCGATCGTCGCGATGGCGTCGGCGCTGCCGGTGAAAACTGTGGCCGAGGGTGTGGAGACCGAGGAGCAGGCCGCCATCATCGAGTCACTCGAATGTCGCTTCGCGCAGGGTTTCCTCTTCGGCAGGCCCGCACCCATCGCACACTGGCTGCTCGAATCGGCCGACCGACGGTGATCACGGTGTTAGCGTCGGTCGGTGTCTGCAATCGGAATGCGCCCACTCCGCTCCACCGCTCTTGCCTGTGCCCTGCTACTGGTGCCGCTCGCCGCGTGCAGCAGCAATGACAGCGCCGGTACCGACGTTGCCAGCGAGGACAGCTGCGTTCTCGGTGCCAGCGGCGGCACCCCGGTAGCAGCAACACCCAGCGCGGGCTCGGGAGACATCTCCACCAATCCGGAAGTGGCAACCGGGTATCGATCGGACATGACGCCGGTGGAGACCGCCTCGTACTCGGTCTCGACGGCCAATCCTGTGTCCACCGCAGCGGCCTGTGAGGTTCTCCGTGACGGCGGCACCGCGGCCGACGCCCTCATCGTCGCCCAGACTGTGCTCGGCCTCGTCGAGCCGCAGTCCTCGGGCATCGGCGGCGGTGCATTCCTGATGTACTACGACGCGGCCACCGGCGAGGTACAGAGTTACGACGGCCGGGAGACCGCTCCGATGAGCGCCACCGGCGACTACCTGCGGTACATCGACGATGTCGACCGCACTGTGCCACAACCCGATGCACGGTCCAGCGGGCGATCGATCGGCGTGCCGGGCGTCCTGCGCATGCTGGAGCAGGCCCACGACGATCACGGCGACAAGCCGTGGGGTGAACTCTTCCAGCCCGCAATCGGTCTCGCCGACAACGGAATCGAGATCAGCCCACGCATGGCGTCGTCCATCGCCGACTCAGCACCGAAGCTCGCCCTCGACCCCGCGTCCAAGGACTACTTCCTGCAGCCGGACGGTTCCGGCAAGCCGGCCGGCACGGTCCTGAACAACCCGGCGATGTCGAAGACGCTGTCCGTCATCGCAACCGACGGTGCCGACGCCTTCTACACCGGGGACATCGCACAGGCCATCGTCGACGCAACGGCCGACACCACCGCAGGCCGCACCGCCGGGCAGATCACGCTCGACGACCTCGCCGCCTACGAGCCCAAGACCCGCACCGCCGTGTGCACGCAATACCGCGACCACGACATCTGCGGTATGCCCGGCCCGTCCTCGGGTGGAATCGCGGTGGCGTCGACGATGGGGATTCTGTCGAACTTCGACTTGGCGCAGTACGCGCCCACGGGCATGGACGCCAACGGCGGAACCCCCACGGCCGAGGGCGTACACCTGATCTCCGAGGCCGAGCGCCTGGCCTACGCCGATCGCGACAAGTACGTGGCCGATCCGGACTTCGTACCGCTGCCCGGCGGCTCGCCCGATGCATTGCTCGACCCCGAATACCTCAGCGAGCGAGCAGGACTGATCGACGCGGGCAAGTCGATGGGTACCGCGCAGCCCGGTGACTTCGGCCCGGTGCAGTTCGCGTCGTCCACCGACCCCGAACACGGCACCAGTCACATCTCCATCGTCGACAGTGAGGGCAACGCAGCCTCGATGACGACGACCGTCGAATCGGCTTTCGGGTCGTTCCACATGGTCGACGGGTTCCTGCTCAACAATCAGCTGACCGACTTCTCGGCATCCCCGGTGGCCGAGGACGGAACTCCCATGGCCAATCGCGTCGAGCCGGGGAAGCGTCCACGAAGCTCGATGGCCCCGACGTTGGTCTTCGATCGCGGCGACGACGGCTCACGCGGAGACCTGGTTCTCGTCGCCGGCTCGCCGGGCGGATCGGTGATCATTCAGTTCGTCGTCAAAACGTTGGTGGGACTGCTCGATTGGGGCATGGACCCGCAGCAGGCGGTATCGATGGTCGACTTCGGTGCGGCCAACACCCCGTCCACCAACTACGGCGGCGAGCATCCGAACGTGACGGGTGAGAACGATCCCGTCGTGGTGAAACTGCGCGAGATGGGCCATCAGGTGTCGGTCGCAGACCAGTCCAGCGGACTGAGCGCATTGCAGCGCACCGACGGCGGCTGGATCGGAGGAGCAGACCCGCGCCGCGAAGGTGAGGTACTGGGAGGATAGGGGTCAGCTCACGAATCGGTAGCCCATACCCGTTTCGGTGATGAGGTGCACCGGCGCGGCCGGGTCTCGTTCGAGCTTCTGCCGCAGTTGTCCGAGATAGATACGTAGATAATGTGTTTCGCGCTCGTGGCCGGGTCCCCAGACGGTACGTAATATGTCCTTCTGCGATACCAACTTGCCTTCGTTGCGCACGAGCAGTTCGAGGACACCCCATTCGGTGCGGGTAAGGTGCACGTTCTCTCCGGCTCGGACAACGGTTTTCGCGGCCAGGTCGACGGTGAAGTCCTCGGTCTCGACGACGGGAGCTGCCACGGTCTGCGGGCCACGGCGCAGGGCCGCACGCAATCGCGCCAGCAACTCGTCCATCCCGAAGGGCTTGGTCACGAAGTCGTCGGCACCGGCGTCGAGTGCCTCGACGGTGTCGGCCGAGTCGGTCCGCGCCGAGAGCACCAGGATCGGCACCTCCGTCCAGCCGCGCAGACCGGCGATGACGTCGATACCGTCGATGTCGGGTAGGCCGAGATCGAGAATCACGATGTCCGGGTGGAAGTTCGCGGCGACCCGCAGCGCTTCTCCGCCGGAAGCGGCGCTGACCACCTCGAACCCGCGCACGTTGAGATTGATCCGCAGCGCTCGCACGATCTGCGGCTCGTCGTCGACGACGAGCACCCGCACCTTCACCTGCTCGCCGCTTTCAGCTCGACCGTCATCGTCAACCCGCCGCCGTCCGTGTTCGATGCGGTGACGGTACCGCCCATGGCCCGTACGAATCCGCGCACCACCGACAGTCCCAGCCCGACGCCTATCGAGTTGTTGCGGTCCCCGAGGCGTTGGAACGCGTCGAACATCGTTTCCTCGGCTCCCGCGGTGATGCCGGGGCCATGATCGACGACGGAGATGGTTGCCCGCTCGCCGTGCACCGCGGCCCTGACCGTGATGTCGCCGGTGGGTGCGTATCGGGCGCTGTTGTCCACCAGGTTCGCCAGCACGCGTTCGAGCAGACCAGGGTCTGCCAGTACTTCGACGTCTCCCACCTCGACCCGCACGCGATCGTCTGCTTGGACCAGTGCGCCGCTCAGCACGTCGTCGACGAAGACCGGACGCAGACTCGGTTGCACCACACCGGCTTGCAGCCGCGAGGAGTCGAGCAGATTGCTCACCAGTGCGGTCAGCTGATCGGCCGATTCGTCGATGGTGGCGAGCAATTCGTCGGTGTCCTCGGGTGAGAACTGCACGTCGGTGCTGCGCAGAGACGAGGACGCCGCCTTGACGGCGGACAGTGGCGTCCGCAGATCGTGGCTGACGGCCGAGAGCAATGCTCGACGCAGCGCATCGGCCTCGGCGAGCGCATTGGCGCGGCTGGCTTCCTCGGCCAGCCGAGACTGACGGACCATGCCTGCCGCCTGGTTGGCCACGGCCGCGAGCACCCGCCGATCGTGGGCGCGGGTGCGCTCGCCGACGAGCAACAACGTGAAGTCGCCTGCATCGACCTCGGTATCGGCTCCGGTTCGATCGATCGGGGCCTGCTCACCGGCACTGCCCACGATCGACTGAGACTGGTTGTCCCACAACGCGACGCCCATCTGCCGGTAGGTCTCACGGGCGCGTTCGAGCAGTGCCGTCAGGTCCGCTCCGCGGAGCACCGATCCGGCGAACAGCGTCAACAGCTCGGCTTCCTGGGTCGCCCTCCGTGCCTGACGCGTCCGCCGGGCTGCCGCATCGACCAGCGCGGCGACGGCAACGGCCATCAGCAGCAGCACGACGGTGACCACAAAATTTTCGGGCTCGGCGATGGTGAGGCTGTACCGGGGTGTGGTGAAGAAGTAATTGAGCAGGAATCCGGCGATCAACGCCGAGAGTGCCGCAGGCGCAACTCCTCCCAGCAGCGCAACGCACAGCACCACCATGAAGAACAGGGCGCTCTCGCCGCTGGAGTCGAAGTTCGGTCCGACCGTGCTCAGTACAGCGGCGGCGAGGCACGGCACCAATACGGCGGCGACCCACGCCAGAATGCGTCGCCGCCCCGAATCGACCTGGATGCCCCTACGGCGGGCTTGCTCGGCGTGAGTGACCATGTGCACGTCGATCTTTCCCGAGTTCTGCACCACTGCTGCGCCGATTCCCTCGTCCAAGATCCGCGCCGCACGCGACCGCCTCGAGGTACCGATCACGAGCTGGGTTGCATTCACCCCGCGGGCGAAGTCGAGCAGCGTCGTCGGCACGTCGTCGCCGACGACGCTGTGCACGCTGGCACCGAGCCCCGCGGCAAGCTTTCGCACCGAACCCATCTGCGGTGCCGACACACCCACCAGGCCATCGCCGCGGACGATGTGCAGCACCATGAGCTCCGCGCTGGACTTCGAGGCGATACGACTGGCGCGGCGCAGCAGAGTCTCCGATTCCGGGCCTCCGGTCACGGCCACCACCACGCGCTCGCGGGCTTCCCACGTCTCGGTGATGCGATTGTCCTTGCGGTACTTCACCAGTGCCGCGTCGACCTGATCGGCTATCCACAACAGTGCGAGTTCGCGCAGCGCCGTCAGGTTGCCGCCGCGGAAGTAGTTGCTCAGTGCCGCGTCGACCTTCTCGGCGGCATAGACGTTGCCGTGCCGCAGCCGGCTGCGGAGTGCTTCGGGGGTGATGTCGACCAGTTCCACCTCGTCGGCCGCACGAACGACGCTGTCGGGCACCGTCTCTCGCTGCGGTACCCCGGTGATCTGCTGCACCACGTCGTTGAGCGATTCGAGATGCTGGACGTTGAGTGTCGAGATGACGTCGATGCCCGCGTCGAGCAGCGCCTCCACGTCCTGCCACCGTTTGCCGTGCACACTGCCGGGGGTGTTGGTGTGCGCCAGTTCGTCGACGAGCACCACCTGCGGCTTTCGGCTCAGGACGGCGTCGAGATCGAGTTCCGCCGCCGAGGACCCCCGATATTCGACGGTGGCCATCGGCAGCACTTCGATACCGTCGAGCGCCTCGATCGTTCGCGCGCGGCCGTGTGTCTCGACGACCGCTGCCACGACGTCGCAGCCCCGGCTGCTCAGCCGGTGAGCCTCACCGAGCATGGCAAAGGTCTTGCCGACGCCCGGTGCCGCGCCGAGGTAGATCCGCAGCTCACCTCTGTCCGCCACAGTCTGCCTCCTCGCCCGGCCGGTACAGCTAGCGCTCCTCGATGTCGTCGACGCGTATCTCCACGACATCGCGGCCGAGGGTTACGCCGAGCAGATCCGACACGACATCGATCGCGATGGTCGCCAATTCGTCTCCCGCGGCCTGCAGGTCGTCGCCGTACACACCGATCACCGCGACGAACAGACCGATGCAGGCGTGATCTTCGAGATCGAGGTCGATCTCGGTGGGCTGTGCGCCGTGAACGTCCGCCAGAGCACGACGGAGCGTGGTCTTGACGATGTGGTCGCTCACCCGCAGGGAGTCCGCCGGTCTGGCCCCGTCTGTGGAAGATGCGGAGCCCGGGGGGAACGCACTGTCGATGGGCCACGTACGCCTGGTGGTGTTTCGTACTTTCGTGATGATGGACGCGCTGATATCCACCCAATTCGGTTCCTGAGGTGCGTCCCGAAGTTCGGTGGCAGCACGCGCGAGAACCGAATCCGGTTCTACTGGGTTCGCCATGTCGCCAACCTTTCGCTCAATGTTGCTCGTGCTCTGGTCAACTGACCACGTACTGCTCCGGCGGACAACGTCATGATCGCGCCGATCTCGGGGTGCGTCAGGCCCTCCACCTCGCGAAGCAGCCAGCAGGCTCGCTGACGGTAGGGCAGCTCGGCGAGTGCGACGCCCAGCTCGGTCATGAAGCCGCCTGCCTCGACATCCGCCTCGGGATCGCTGCCCGCGCCCGTGCTCTTGCGCTCGAACACCCAATCTTCTGCGGGTGGAACACTGCGACGTCGTCGATGATCGATCACTTTGTGCGACACCAACGAGAACAACCATGTTCGCAGAGCCGAGTCGCCTCGAAAGTTGTCCAGCCCCTTCCACGCTGCCACGAAAGCGTCCTGCACCACCTCCTCGGCCGCACCCTGATCGGACAGCATGTTTCGCGCGTACCGAAACATCTCCGGACCGTAGCGCCGGACGATCTCCTCGAACGCATCCGTCTCGCCCAGCGCGGCTGCGCCGACGAGTACGCGGTCCGATGCATCAACCCACTCCATCGGGCCCCCAGTTCACGTAGCGGTCATCGATCACGCACCTCTTCGATACCGGTTTACCAGCGGACGTAATCTATGACGTAGATCACTTTATTCGGACGTGCGTTTCGACCATCGAGCTACGACCAACTCCTGTCACACACTCTGCACGACATCCAACGAAGAGAGGCATTCATGAGCTCCACGACGGACACCAAGGCAACCGTATCCGCAGCAGGCGAAGGAAAGACCGACATCACCACCAAGTCGGACTCCGTGCTCGTCAGCTCGCAGGGCCGCACCACCATTGCCGATACCGTCGTCTCCAAGATCGCCGGCATCGCCACCCGTGAGGTGCAGGGAGTGCACGCCGTCGGCGGCGGAGCCAGCCGCGCCATCGGTGCTCTCCGCGAGCGCATCCCCGGTGCCCGCGTCAACCAGTCGCAGGGCGTGTCGGTCGAGGTCGGCGAGCGTCAGGCAGCGGTCGACATCGACATCGTCGCCGATTACGGCGTCTCCATCGCAGACCTCGCAGCGGGCATCCGCCGCAACGTCATCAACGCCGTCGAGCGCATGACCGGCCTCGAGGTCACCGAGGTCAACATCGTCGTTCACGACATCTACCTCGACGACGGCTCGGACGAGGACGACACCACCGAGCCCGCCACCACCCGAGTGCAGTGACCGAGCCGCACATGACGGATCGTGACAAGTCCGAGGACATCGCCGACGCCGTCACGGCGATCGACGGTGTCGTCGGGCTGCACGGCGGCATGTTCGGTGAGGCCGCAACGTACCTGCCCGGACGCCGCATCGCCGGCGTTCGGATCGGGGAGGACGGAACCGAGGTTCACGTGACGCTGGAGTTCGGCGTCGCGGTCCGCGAGACCGCCGAGGCCGTGCGCCGCACGGTGTCGGCGATGGTCGACGGACCCGTGCACGTCACCGTCGAGGACATTGTGCGAGTCTGACCAGGTGAATCAGCATGCAGCGCACGACCGGGCCGCCGAATACAAGGCGGCTCGGCGCGCTGTGGCACGAGAACATCACCCCGACGTCGGCGGAGACCCGGCTCGGTACATGGCCGAACTCGCCGAGGTCGATCGCAGGTTCGCCGTCCTGCCGTCGACTCCGATCAACGCAGCCAGTGCACCGACCGCGTTTCGCGCCTCGTCGATCCCATCTCCGCTGCGCACACTGCCCAAACGGATCGCTCGCATTCGCAAGCGCGTCGCCCGGCGTAATTACTTCGACATCTGACACCGCTGAATCTGAATACTCTGACTGGAGATCAAGACCATGACCACTGCGACCATCGGTTTGTTCGTGGGACTTCTGCTGGCCATCGCCGCAGCAGCCGGCGGTTTCACCGGCTTCCTCATCGCCATCGTTCTCGGCGGCCTCGGATTCTTCGTCGGCCGCTACATCGACGGCGAACTGGACCTGAACTCGATCATGCGTGGTCGCGGTCGTGACTGACACACCGGTGGAGCCCGGTGAGCGCGGCTCACTGGAAATCAAACACAAAGCCGTCGAGCGCCTCGCCGTTCTCGCCGCCCGTTGCACCGATTCGGTCACCGATCGCCATCCGGGACTGCGCGTCCTCGGTGGACGTGACCTGCCCAAGGCCGACGTGTCGATCAGCGGCTCACGCGTCCGAGCGAAGGTCGAGGTGGCCGTCACCTGGCTCTCGCCACTGGCGAAGGTAGCCGCTGCCGTACGCGCCGCGGTGGCCCGAGACCTGTCCGAGCTGGGTATCTACACCGTCGATCGCGTCGACGTGACCGTCCAGTGCGTGCCCGCCGAGGCCACCGTCGAAGAAGGGAGAGTGCAATGAGCGCCACAACCAGCAAGAAGCCGGTAGCGAACCCCACCGCCGCGGTACCCGCCATTCTGTTCGCACTCGTCCTCATCGCTGCAGGCGTCGTCCTCGGCCGCGAAGCGCTGCTGAAGCTGGGAGCTCTCGACGGACCGGAGTGGGTCGGTCCCGCCGCGTCCCATCTGGACGGACTCACCGCACAGCAGTGGATGCTGCCCGGCGGCATTGCCGCAGTCGTCGTCGGATTCATCCTGGTCTTCGTCGCCGTCCGCCCACGCCGACGCACCCACCGCGCCCTCACCGAGCAGGACATCTGGCTTCGTAAGGGTGACGTCGCCGCTGTCGCCCGCACCGTCGCTCTGGACAACGTCGGAGTCGACACCGCGACGGCGAAGTCCGGCAACAAGAAGGTCACCGTATCCGCGTCGACCTTGACCGGTACCGACACCTCTGCCCTGAAATCTTCGATCGTCACCTCCGTGGACGACGCTCTCCGCCCACTCGCGTCGGCACCGAAAGTCCGCACCCGAGTGCGAACGACAGGACAGCCCTCATGACAGGACAGCTGCTGTGAAACGCGCAACCGCTTCGCTCGACCGAACCAGCACGGCGGTCGTCGGGCTCGCACTGATCGCCGTCGGCGGCGGAGCAATCGCATGGGAGCGGGGCAAGTTCCCCGGCCGCGAGCGCATCGATGCCGCATTCGTCGACACCACAGTCGACGCCGGCTGGTGGCCGTGGGCTCTCGGAGCAGCCGCGATCGTTCTCGTCCTTCTCGGACTGTGGTGGTTGCTCGCGCACCTACCGCGCCGATCGGTCGGCACCGTCGCATTCGCGTCCACTTCAGACTCGGACGTCGATGGCAGGCTCAGTGTCGATCTGACCACCGCCGCCCGAAGTGCTGCCAAATCGCTGGCCGCCCACGAGGGTGTCGTGTCGGCAAACGGCCGATCGGTATCGGACCGGGGGCAGCGCATCGTCGAGATCGTCGCGACCCTCGACCCTGCTGTGACCTCACTCGACAAGGTGTCCGCCGCAGCAGCACAGACGCGCAACGACCTCCTCACATCGCTGGAAGGCACTCCGGCAGGGGTGCGAATCCTGTTGCAATGCGGCAAGTCTCGCAAGCAGTCCGTTCGCGTCAGCTGAACTCGATCTCCCCGATCAGACCGTGATGGTCCGATCCGGGGAGATCGATTCGTTCCAGCGATCGAGCGTGGCCGCTGTTGGACAAAATGTGGTCGATTCCGACGACAGCGGGTGTGCCCTTGTCCGTGGGATACGTCGGGATCAGGCCCTTCCCCAATTGTGCTGCGGCGTCGGAGTATCCGGCGTCGAGCAGATTGCGGAACTTCTTGTGCGAATACGTCGTGTTGAAATCTCCGCTGACGACCACCGGTCCGGTACCCGACACGGCCTCCAGATCGTCTCGGAGCGTGTCCAATTCGGCGGTCCAGACATCTGCCGGGGTGATGTAGGCCGGGCCCGGATGCACGGCCAGCAGCGAGATCGGCTCGGAATCGGGGACCTCGATCTCGGTCGCCAGATTGATCGGGCCGTAACCGTCGAGTTCTCGGCTGTCGGATATCGGCAGGCGACTGTAGATCCCGGCTCCACCGCCGCCCGTCACGTACGGCCGGAGGTAGCTGTACGGAAAGAGCTCTTCCATACCGGCGTCACGCAGCCCGATCACCGACGCGTCGGTCAATTCCTGAATCGTCACGACGTCGACGGAGTTGTCGCGGGCCTGACCGACCACCGCCGCCGGATCAGCTCGTCCCACCATCAGATTTGCCTGCATCACGCGCAGTCGTACACCATCGGAACTCGGTGCAGCGTCGGCAACGTAGAGCGGTGCGTACGAGAATGCGCCTGCCGCCAGCACCAGGGTCGAGACTCCCGCGAGAATCCAGCGCCGCCCGATCAGCGCCACTAGAGCGCCGAGCACGACGGCGGTGAACATCAACGGAACGAACGACGCCAATGCGATCAACACGTTGACGCGGGTGTCGGTGTAGAAGACGCCCAACGCCACCAGCCCGATGAGGATGCCCAGTGTCGCGATCGTGCCGGTGAGTATCCGTACCCAGGTTCGCTGCATCGGCCCTAGGGTAGCTACGCCCGGACGCCGACGGTGAGTGCTCTGAACATCGTCCAGGTCATCGACACCAGACCACGGACCGCGGCGAACGAGAACGCAGTGGACCACACCGTTCGGGTGGAGGGATCAGGCATCGGAACGCCGGCGAATCGGTCGGCCAGCCAGTCCAATGTCAGAGGCGCGCTGAGCGGATGCAGCGACAAGTGTTCGCTCAGCCGATCTCGTAGATATGTCACGTGGGCACCGGCTTCGTTGTAGCGCTCGACCTGCCCGTCGACGTCATCCACGGCGATGATCTGATCGTGCACCGCCTGGACCACCAGCAAAGGTGCCGACGGTGCGATGCGTCCGGGCTGGATATCCAGGAACACCTGCACGATCTCGGGCAGCGCCAACAGATCGGCCAGCGGAACGTCGATGTAGTGGTCCAGGTCGTGTCGAGCCAGTTTGGTCACGGCGCGCACGGTCGTCATCGACTCCACGGAATCGAGGATGCGCATTCCGTCCTCGTTGACGTGCTGGCGAACCACCCGATCGAGCTCGGGGTAGGTGCGCCGTAGGCCCGCCACCACCAGCGTCGGCAATGCCGCGTGCAGCGTCGCATTGAGCCGGGTGAACGCCGAGCCCGGATCTCCGACGGGCGAGCCGAGCGCGGCACCGACCAATTCGATCTCCGGCGCGTACTCCGGTGCCATCTCCGCCGCCCAGGACGTCGCGAGCCCTCCGCCCGAGTAACCCCACAGCGCGACCGGGGTGTTGTCGTTCAATTCGAGCGGCTCGAACGACAGCGCCGCGCGGATGGCGTCGAGTGTGCAGAATCCGGGTTCCTGCGGCGAACCCCAGTGCCCGTCGGGGCCCTCGTGGTCCGGAATGGAGATGGTCCACCCACGGCGCAAGGCATGCAGCACCAGCAGGAACTCGAACTGCGGAACTGCACCGAAGGCCTTCGAGCCGCGTCGAAGCGCATAGGAAGGAAAACACGAGGACGCGACGCCGTCGATGGCGCACTGGTACGAGAGCAATACCGGCTCGGCATCGTGCGGCCGCAGCACGGTTGTGACGCTGGCCTGCGGAAACCCGCCGAGATCCGCGGTGCGGTACAGCAGCTGCCACGCATCGACTCGCTGGCGCACGCGACCGAACATCGCGACCTCTACCGGCCGCACCTTCAGGATCGTCCCCGGGGCAGCCGCTTCGTACCCCTCGGGCGCGGCGTAGAACGGATCGTCCTCGGGCCTGGTCGCGTCGCTGCGACTCGGTGCTCGTTCCACCGGCCAGGCCTGTTCGTCCCCCAGCGATCTGTCGACGCTCATATCCCCACCGCTTCTTGTCCGAGTCTCTTCGTCACACTAACTTGCCCTGCGTCGCCTCATTTATGCAGCCTGCTGCCAGTTGGTGATCAGGACGTCGGTCGCGTAGCTCAGGTCGAGGCCCTCCCCGCCCCAGTTCGGGACGATGGCGTCGGAGGCGATCCCGTCGTATCGTCGCCGAAGTTCGTCCGCGTCGCCGGACATCGCCGGCGCGTGAATCATCGCGATGCCCGAAGGATGGTGAAGCGAGAAACGTTGATCGCCAAGGGCTTCGATGAAGAAATACCCGTCGTGCAGCGCTCGATGGTGTTCGCCGCACAGCAGGACCAGATTGTCGAGTGACGTCGCACCTCCCCGCGAGCGGTAGGTGACGTGATGAGCATGCAGAAATCGAGTGCGCCCACACCCGGGCACCGTGCAGCATCGATCTCGAATGATCAACTGACGCATCTGGGTTCGGCTCGGGGTTTTCGCGGTCGAACTCCACCGCACAGTCTTTCCCAGCCTGCCGTGACCGACAGTCCGCATGACTGCAGAACACAGCACCTGAGCAAGCGTCTCGTCGTCCAATCCCGGCCCGTCGTCGAAATGAGCGTGATCGCATCCGGCTTCGGTGCTGTTGCCGAGATGGACCAACACCTCCGCGGCCGGTGAGACGACCGGTGAATCGATGGCGTCGCACACCATCTCCGCCATGGCGATCATCGCCGGTACCGGGTTGGGCGGTGCCGGGGCCGCCCGGTCACCCTCGGATTCGCCCTCGGTTCGGGTGCGCTCGTACTCCGCCCTGGTCAATGCAGCCAGAAATCGCTTACCGTCCTCGGGCCGAAAGCGTGCCGTCAGCACGAACGAACCGTCGTCCTCGTCCCACCGCCACCGCCCCACGCACGGATCGAGGTCGACGCCGTTGCCCCTGGTCGGACGCATCGCTTTCTTCAGACCACGGCAGAGTCGCTCGATGTGCGCGGCAGGTGCATCGAGTGCCTTCTGGAGCAGCGACGCCTCGTTCTCCGCCGTGGCCACGCGGGTCATGGCTCGTACCTTCGAGTAAGAGATGGTGCCGCTCAGGTACGCCGAGGTGATCAGCGGCAACTCTCGCATGGCTTTGGCAACCCGTACCTGCTCACGAGCGGTATGCAGGTCGACTCCCGCGCGCCAGGACAACCAATGCGCACAGGACCGCACTTCCCACCCCGCCCATCCGCGTCGCACGTCGAACTCGCCCACCAAGATCAGATACTGCGCCGACGCTGCAGCGATCTGACCGGCCAGAGCGCAGATCTCGGTCTCGATTTCGTTCATCTCGATCCGCCCCGCCTCGGATCCTGTATCGGCCATGTCGATCATGAACGCCCCCATTCATCGAATGCATGTTCGATGAAGGTACGACACGGTACCGACAGAAACTCTTCGACGCGGCCCATCGCGTCCCCGCGGGGACGTTATTGCTCTTGCTTTCTCGCCGCGTGGCCCGATACTGACACCAGATGCTGGTTCCGACCGAAGGGTGGTGCAGCCGTGGAAAGTACCGATACCTGGGGCATTGCCAGCGCAGACTTTCTGCGGTGGTATCTGCTCGCAGCCGTTGTCGCGGTGGTTCTCACGCTCGTGGGCAACTGGCTCGCCGCACACCGGTCCATTCCGACGTCTCCGACCGGGCGGGTGCTCACGCCGCCCGAGGTCGGGGCGCTCACCAATGACACGCAGGCGGTGATGGCGTCGTTGGCCATCCTGCGCGGTGCCGACGTGATCGATTCTCGGGGCAGAGCGCGGCGCGCGCTGACCGACACCGAGCGCAGACACCTCGATTGGTTCACTCGCACCGTCCTCGAACGCCTCGGCAGCGGCAAAGCGCCCCTGGTTCGGTCCCGGCTGGTGGCGAACATGTCCGTATCGTGCGCGCAGCTACGAAGCCAGCTCATCGATGAGGGCCTACTGCACGGGCGGTCCGAGCGCGGCGCGTCGACCATCCGCGTGTTCCCGATCCTGTTCGTCGCGGCCGTCGGATTCGTACGGGTGATCTCCGGCCTTGCGAACGGGAAACCGGTGCTGTTCCTCGTCGGCGTCATCGTATTGCTGCTGCTGACGCTCCCGTTCGTTCGGCGACGGCGCCGCCGTACCGCACTCGGGGACGCAGAGCTCCGACGCCTTCGCTCCGAGAACGACTATCTCTCGCCTCGCTCTCGTCCGTCCTTCACCGCATACGGGCCGTCACGCGCTGGCATGTCGGCCGCCCTCTTCGGAGCGGGCGCTCTGCTGATGCTCGATCCGGCCATGGCCGGCGCGCTGAGTTACGGCTCCGCGCACGCCGGCGGTGCCGCATCGTTCGGTTTCGGCGGAGACAGTGGTGGCAGCGGAGGCGACGGCGGTAGCAGCAGTAGCTGCGGTGGTGGCGGCGGCTGTGGCGGTGGGGGCGGGTGCGGCGGATGAGCGTCGATGCTCTGCCGGTGGGGCTCGGAATCGGTTGGCGCTCCGAGATTTCCGGAATCATTTCGCAGTTGCCGGGGCTCGCGTTCTGTGAGGTGATCGCCGAATCGATCGGGGATCACGCACCGGAGCGCCTCACCGGATTGGGCGTCCCCGTCGTCACACACGGAATTGCCTTGTCGCTGGGCGGAGTCGAGCCGGTGGAATCGCACCGAATAGCACACTTGGAGCGGGTGGCCTCGCTGCTCGGGTCGCCAGTCGTGAGCGAACACATCGCGTTCGTTCGTGCCGACGGTATCGAGGCCGGGCATCTGATCCCGATGCCGCGGACCCGCGAGGCCGTGACGGTGCTGACCCGAAACATCGCGCGGACGCAGGATGGGCTGCATGTTCCTCTGGCCGTGGAAAATATTGCGGCACTGTTCGATTGGCCGGAGGACGAGCTCACGGAGAGCGAATTTCTCACAGAGATCGTCGAACGTACGGGAGTGTCGCTGGTCTTGGACATCGCCAACGTCTATGCCAACGCACGCAATCGCCGCCGTGACCCGTGGACCGAACTGGCCCGGTTGCCTCTGGAGCGAATTGCCTACTGCCACATCGCGGGTGGCACCGCACGCGACGGCGTCTACCACGACTCGCACACCGCTCCCGTCCCCGAGGACGTACTCGCGCTGCTCGAGGCATTCACCTCGGCCGGGTACCGCGCGCCGATCATGCTCGAGCGCGACGGTCACTATCCGCCTGAGGTCGAGTTACTGGACGAACTCGACACTTTCGCCGATTCTGCAGGCCTGGAACGAATCACGCCGAACCGGCTGCTGGGTCCGAGAATGTGAGCGAGGACCTGGCCCGCCGTCAGAAGGAGCTCGTCCGAGCGCTCGTTGCGGGGGAACAGCTGCCCAAGGGATTCGATTCCGCGACCATCGACACCGCTCGAACTGCTCTCGTGCGCAAGCGCGCAGCGGAGATCGCGGCTCGGTACCCGGCTGTGCCGTCGGCGATGGGGGAGAGGTACGACGAACTCTTTCACCGATGGGCATCCGGCCGTCCGAAAGTATCGACCGCAGCCGATGCACAGGCCTTCTACGAGGCAATGCGTCGGGCAGGGGAACTCGACGCGACACATCCGGCAGTGCCTGGGCATCGAATGCTCTACATGGCCGAAGCACGCAACCCTTTCGCGCGCTTTCGCAGTCCGCTTCGCGGCACGTGGTTGACGTCGTTGTTCGGCGCGGTTCTGCTCGTCGCGCTGCCGGTGGTCATCGTGACGGGGTTGCTCTCGTACAACGCGTACGGTCCACAGTTCGACCAGGCCAAGCCGGGTGCCGTGGGGTGGCTGCGGTTGCCGTTCTTCGACTGGCCGACGAATCCGGCATGGCTCTACCAGCTCACGCAGGGCCTGCACGTGGGACTGGGCCTGATCATCGTGCCTCTCGTCATCGCCAAACTGTGGTCGGTGATGCCCAAGCTCGTCGAACTTCCGCCGGTGCGATCGCCCGCGCATGCACTCGAACGACTGTCTCTACTGGCTCTCGTCGGTGGCCTGCTGTTCGAGATCGTCACCGGTGTTCTCAACATCCAGTACGACTACGTGTTCGGCTTCGATTTCTACGCCGCCCACTACTTCGGTGCCTGGGTGTTCATCGCCGGATTCGTCGTACACCTCGGCCTCAAGGTGCCGCTCATGTGGCGAACCTTGCGATCGGAGTCGCTGATGGACGTGCTGCGCGCCCGCAACGAAGCTCAGGACCACAACGCCGACGAGTCCCGTCCAGCGACCATGAGTCGACGCGGTGCGATCGGATTGGTCGCCGCCGGAATGGGATTCGTCGCCGTGCTTACGGTCGGCCAGACACTCGGGGGAGTGCTGCGCAAGGCCGCGATTCTGCTGCCCCGTGGGCGCTCGTACGGCGACGGGCCCAACGACTTTCAGATCAACCGGACGGCCGAGGCTGCGGGGATCACCGAGGCGCAGACCGGTGCCGACTGGCAACTGGAGATCAGCAGCGCGGCCGACGACGCCGTTCCAGTGGTGCTGTCCCGAGGCAGGCTGCTGTCGATGCCGCAGCGCACTGCCGAACTCCCCATCGCCTGCGTCGAAGGATGGTCGACGACTCAGACCTGGACCGGCGTTCCGCTGGCCGAGCTTGCCGCGCTCGCCGGTGTGTCCGCACCACGATCGGCCGAGGTGACCTCCCTCGAGCAGAACGGTGCTTTCACGAGAGCAGTACTACAAGGAAACCAAGCAAGCCATCCGAACTCGTTGTTGGCCTTACGAGTCAACGGCGTCGATCTCTCACTCGATCACGGCTATCCCGCGCGCGTGATCGTGCCTGCGCTGCCGGGTGTGCACAACACCAAATGGGTCGCTCGTATCGTGTTCCGTTCGTGACTTTCAGCTGTGCACTTTTCAAACCTCCGTGAATGGTAAACAATCTTTCATCGGCGGCCCGCGGGGTTGCCGACGAGGGTGTAACCCTCGCCTGGATGAGTTCCGAAGGTCACGCCACCATGCACGCTTTGTCCAGAGGCTTCCTCGCCGCAGGTGCAGCACTCACACTGCTGTTCGCCGCAGGCTGTTCGTCGTCCGACGCAGGCAACGCCGTTGCCGCAGACACCACCACATCATCGACGTCAGCCGCTCCCAGCACTACCGACGACGTCTCCGGCCAAGAAGGCATCGACGCGGGTGGCTCCACCGATATCGATGTCGAGATCGGCCAGTGCGTCAAGCTCGGCGGCACGATGACCGCCGCCACCATCGAGAACGCCGAGTGCGGCAGCACCGAATCGAACTACAAGGTCATCGCCAAGGCCGAAGAGAACGAGCAGTGCCCGACCGATGTGAATCAGACCTACTACGAGACTCTGGACGGTGTGGAGCAGGGTGCTCTGTGCCTCGACGTCGACTGGGTGGTCGACGGGTGCATGAGCGTGCCTACCGGAGGTATCGAAGAGCCCGCACGAGTCGACTGCAGCGACCCCAGCGCAACCGACGTCGAACAGGTCACCGAGATCAAGACCGGCACCGCAGATCCCAACGAGTGCCCGGAGGGCGGGTTCGCCTACGAGTCAAGGCAATTCGTCGTGTGTACCACCACGATTTCCTAGTCGAGCCGCGCTGTCATCATCTGAGTGACGTAGTGGTAGTCCACGTGCCCGTACTCGGTGATCGCCGCGTGTACCGCGTCCAACACTCTTTTGCGCCGCGTGTCGTCGAGGATGATATGGCTCGAGTACGTGGCCGCCATCGCGCAGAATTCGTCCGCCGTGTAGCGCTGGACCCATCGGTAGGTCGAGGACGACCACGCGCCGAAGCCGTCCGCGCGGGGCACGGTCGACTCCGATTGCGCACCGAGTGAACGCGCCAGCAGCGGTGCCGCTTCCGGCACGGTTGCGTCGTAGGCCGCCCTGACGGCTTCCCATGCCGGCCCGTCGAGGTCGCTCGGCATGTTCCACCACAACCGAAGGAGGCCGCCGGGGACCAACGCACGGGCGGCAACCGCAGCTCCTTCCTCGTGGTTCACCCAATGCCAGGATTGCGCGGCGACGACGACATCGAACGACGCAGCCGGGACGACACACTCCTCGAACCGCGACACCTGCACCGCGACGTCGAGGTTCGCGGTGCGACGCCGAACTAGGTCCGCCATACCCGAATCCGGTTCCACGGCAACAACGGACGCGCCGAGTTCGGCCAAGGCAACAGTGGCTTTGCCGGTACCTGCTCCCGCCTCGAGCACTCGCAGCCTGCCGCCGGTCGCGATGTCGGCGTACAGCTCGGCTGGGTACCCGGGTCGCGCCCGGTCGTAGTTCTCCGCAACTCGACCGAAGGTCAATCCACGTCCCGGCTGCTCGTCCTGAGGCATGTTAGCCAGAGTACCGATCCACAGTTCTGTAGTCGGTCATCGACTTGCCAGCCACAGCCCTCTTGGTAAAGAGTGATTCAAACCACTACGCCTGCCCGTGGAGGAGACCGCATGACCGAGACGACTGCACCCCCGAAGTGGAAGGTGGTCGGACCCGGCCTGGTGGTCGCCGCCACCGGCATCGGAGCCGCCGACCTGGTGGCGACCTTGGTCGCCGGCTCGCGCTACGGCTACGCCCTGCTCTGGGTCATCATTGTCGGCGTCGTCATGAAAGTTGTTCTGGTGGAGGGTGCCGGACGCTACACGTTGGCGTCGGGCAACACGATATTCCAGGGCTGGCGGTCGCTGGGCAAATGGACGACGGTGTACTTCGCGCCTTACATCGTCATCTGGGGATTCGTCTACGGCGCTGCGGCGATGTCGTCGAGCGCGCTGCCGATCGTCGCGCTGTTTCCCGCCCTGGATCTCAAAGTCGTCGCCATCGCGTCCGGGCTTCTCGGGTTCGCGTTGATCTGGCTGGGTAGCTACGGGTTCTTCGAGAAGATCATCACCGTCTTCGTCGGCATCATGTTCGTGACGGTCATCGGCGCTGCGGTAGTGGCGGTTCCGAACGTCCCCGCGATCGTCAAGGGCCTCGTCCCCACCATTCCCGACGGCTCCATCGTGTACGTCCTCGGCCTCGCCGGTGGTGTCGGCGGAACCATCACGCTCGCCGCCTACGGCTATTGGCTCCGCGAGAAGGGTTGGATCACACCGAAATTCATGCGAGTCATGCGGATCGACAATTCGATGGCCTACGTCATCTCCGGAATCTTCGTCCTCGCGATGCTCATCGTCGGTGCCGAACTGCTGTACTCGTCGCAGATCGCGATTTCCACCGGAGATCAGGGCTTGATTCAGTTGTCCGACGTCCTCGCAGAGCGCTACGGCACCGTGTTCGGCTACGTGTTTCTCATCGGCTTCTGGTCGGCGTCGTTCTCGTCGCTGATCGGGGTGTGGAACGGGGTGAGCCTGATGTTCGCGGACTTCGTCGGCAATCTGAAGGGGCTCGAACAGGGCCATTCGGATACGCGTGTGGGTGGCAAGTACTTCCGCTGGTACGTCGCATGGCTGACGTTCCCGCCCATGGTGCTGTTGTGGCTCGACCAACCGATCGGGCTCGTACTCACGTACGGGGTGCTGGGGGCAGTCTTCATGCCGTTCCTGGCGGTGACTCTGCTGATTCTTCTCAACAGCGACCGAGTACCGAAGCAGTGGCGCAACGGCTGGTTCACCAACCTCACACTGGGCGTCTGCGCATTCCTGTTCGCATGGCTGGCCGTCGACCAGGTACTGGACGCCCTCGACAAGTACGTGTACTAGCCGGCGGCTTCCAGGCGTGAGCGCAGCGTCGACTCCGTGTGCTTGATCGCCTGACCCACAACGGGTTCGACTACAGCGGCGAGCACCTTGCCTGCGATGCCGCCGGGCAGGCTGTAGCGGAACACCACATCCAGACGAGTACCGCCGTCTGCGGTATCGGAGAACGACCACGTGGACGAGTTGGACAGGCCCTCGACCGATTCGAGCGTGAGCCTCTCGTTCTGGACCCATTCGGTGACGTGCACAACGGAGGTGAGGGCCTTCGGACCGATCTGCATCGTCGCGTCGTACCTGGCACCGAGCCCTGAAGTGACCTCGCTCGTCGGCTCGAAACGGGTGATGCCGAACATCCACTGCGGGACATTCCTGAAGTCGTCCATGTAGGCGAACGCCGCGTCGCGACTGGTCGATGCCACGGCCGAACGATTGATTTCACGCACTCGTGCACCCTAGTACACGCTACGGCGTGTTACACACACTTTGCTGCATCGGCCTACCGGCGAACGTATCCCGCCTGTTTGTCCACCACGTTGGCCAGCGGCGAGCCGGTCAGATATCGACCCAGGTTGTCCTCGAACAACTGCCACAGGCGCTCGGCGAAGTCGTCGGCGTCGCCTGCGAGATGCGCGGTCAGGATGACGTTGTCCAGATCCCACAGCGGACTCGTTTCGGGTAGCGGTTCGACCTCGAACACATCGAGCACCGCCCACCCGATCGCGCCCGAGGCCAGGGCCCCGGACAGCGCTGCTTCGTCGACGACGGGACCGCGAGCGATATTGACCAGTCCTGCATCGGGACGCATAGCGTCGAGCACCTCGATGTCGACGAGACCTCGAGTTCTGTCGGTCAGCGGCGCAGCCAGTACGATCACGTCGTATTCACCTGCATACGAGGGCAATTCGTGGACATCCAGGATCTGCCCGAACTCCGCATCCCCCGGACGTCGGGACGTTGCCGACGCATCGACGCGCATGCCGAGTGCGCCCAGCACTCGGGCGATTTCCCGTCCGATCGAGCCCGGTCCGACGACAAGAGCGTGCCGACCCTGGATTCCGTTGGTGCCCCGATGCTCCCAGACCCGCTCGCGCTGGCGTCGGAGCGCCTGGGGCAACTTCTTGACCGACGCCAGAATGCCGGCTGCGACGTACTCGGCAATTGCCCGGTCGAGAATTCCGCCGGAGTTGGTCAGCAGCCACGGACCCTCGCGCAGAACGGGATCGAGCAGGCGATCGACGCCTGCGCTCGACGCGTGGATCCAGCGAAGGTTCTCGGCATTGCGCCAGACGTCCCGCAGATCGGCGGACTCGAACGTCCGGAACAGCAGCACCTCGGCCCACGAGACCGCACCGGCGAGTTCATCCATCGCGCAGCTTCGGAAGTCCACTCCATCGATTGCGGGCAAAGACTTTCTGTCCGAACCGCTCTCGACCACAAGCACGTTCACCACAGGACTCGCCACCTCCGTACCATGGCACCGTGCTCACCGTAGAACTCGCATCTGCCGCCGACGCTGCAACGATACTCGGCCTCCGGCTTGCCGCCGAGGACTGGTTGGCCGCTCGGCGAATCAATCAGTGGACACCGCGCGAGGTACCTCTGTCGACTGTTGCTGCCCAGATAGACGCAGGGGAGTTCTACATCGCTCGACGCCACCCCGGTGGCCCGATCGTAGGGGCGTTGCGATTGATCTGGGCCGACCCCGCGATCTGGCCGAAACAGGGAGAAGCCGCGGGCTATGTGCACGGATTGGTCATCGACAGAAGCGAATCCGGAACGGGACTGGGCACGTCGATGCTCGAGTGGGCATCGCAACGGACCCGGCAGGAAGGGCGAGCCCTGCTACGTCTGGACTGCGCCGAGACCAACATCGATCTGCGCAGCTACTACCTACGGCAGGGGTTTCGGTACGTCGGTCGGCGCGATTTCGCCGATGGCAGTTCACTGTTCAGCGTCACCCTCTTCGAGAAGTCGACCGACCGGTAGCCTGTCATCCATGGGCGAGAATCGGGATCGTATGCTGCGCGGCGAGCTCTATCGAGACAGTGATCCCGACCTGGTTGCGTCCCGGGTGTCGTGCGGGAAGCTGCTGGACCGATTCAATGCAACCGAGGCGGATCAGAACGACGAACGACGCGAAATTCTCGGCGAGTTGCTCGGATCCTTCGGATCGGATTCGTGGATCATGCCCAGGTTCCAATGCGATTACGGCACATACATTTCCATCGGATCGAATACTTTCCTGAACTACGACGCAATCCTGTTGGACTGCGCGCCCATCACCATCGGCGACGATGTATCGATCGGACCACGGGCACAGCTACTGACGGCGCTGCACCCCATGGAAGATCACGAGGCGCGCCGAACACGCTGGGAGAGTGCTCTTCCCATCACCATCGGGAACAATGTCTGGCTGGGTGCCGGGGTCATCGTCTGCCCGGGAGTGACCGTCGGCGAGAACTCGGTGATCGGAGCCGGGAGTGTCGTCACCCGCGACGTACCGTCGCACACCTTCGCTGCGGGTAACCCTTGTCGGGCAATCCGCGCACTACCGTGAGATCACCGAGTTCAGGATTCTGTCGGAGTCACGAACCAGAGCGCCGACTGCGATCCGTGCGCCCCACCACATCCCCAGCCAGCCGATCGCTACGGCCACCGGAATCGAGAGATACGCCCACGCTCCCGGAAGGAGCAGTGCGAGCAGCAGTGCGGGCACGACCGACACGGCCAGGACCACTATCCCGAGGATGAGGAATCCGAATGCATTGCCGGTGAACGATCCACGCGTGTTCATCGAAAAGGACTTCGTAGCTTCGGGCACCGGGTAGGCACCTCGCACGGAGTTCACGGCGGTCAGACCGGCGCTGACTCCGAGCATCGATATCGTCAACGCGATAGGGATCTCCAGTCGATCGAGCCCGAGGTCGCCGAATACTCGAACCACCACGACCGGCACGATCGCGAAGGGGGCTGCGATCAGCAACCAGGCGATCTGCCGACCACGGATGTCGTCAGGGAGGGCCTGCGGAATCATCACCAGGTGCCACATCGAACCACCGTCGAGACCGTAGGAATTCGATCCCGCACCCATCGCCATGACGATCACGATCCACGCGCCCCAGGCGGCCGTGAACGGAATCGAGTCGGTCACCAACGGGCCGATACCAGCCAGCACGGCGAAGATCAGGACCGACAGCAGCTGACTTCGACGACGCATGTCACCGCGCCACAGGGTCAGCTCCCGGGTCACCACCGCGCCGACCCGCGTTGCTCGCCACCCTGTTGCTCCGTCGCGACCCATCGCTGCCGTCTGCTTACGGGTCGATCCAGACGACGTCGAGACCCGTCCCTCGAAGTGGCGCAGAACCAGGCGCTGCCAGGCCCACACCAGTGCGACGTCCAGCACCAACAATCCCACCACCGCGCCGATCGCCAGCAGCCAATTGCCGTCGAGCACAGCGTCGACGCCGGTAATCCCCCAGCTGAAGGGAATCGAATGAGCCAGCGTGAGCGGCCATGTCACCTCACCCGACAGCACTCGATCGAGATTCTGGGTGATGGGGAATTGCAGGAAGTACAGACCACCGAAGATGGCTCCGAACGCCAGCAACGCGAACTCACGGCTGCGTCGACTCTTGAGTAGTTGCGACATCGCCAGCGTCACCACCCTCGACAACGTCACGAAGAGCACGACGGTCGCAGGCCAGGCCACCAGAGCCAGAGGCAGTGCTGCGACCGAGTGGGACAGAGCGTAGATCGGAATGGACGCTGTCGCGACGATCGTCAGTGGAACCAATATGCCGACCACCGACGTGGTCAGCAGCGCACGGGCCAGTCGCGCGGGATCGACGGACAGCAGTTGGAAGTGGCGAGGCTGGATGTTGTCGTCGGAGATCCCCGACAGCACCGGGAACAGCACCCAACTCAGGCCGGTCAGGGTCAGCCCGAGGCTCGCGGTGCCGCCCACCAGTACCTGCGACGCGTCGGTTCGAGCCGCCATCACGCATGCGAGAACCGCGAAGGCCAGCCCCAGCAATCCGAACACGGTCTTGATGACTGCTTGGCCACCCTTGAACTGCCTGCAGTAGAGCGTGATTCGCATCTGCAGGACCGTGCGGCCGACAGACATCACGAGCGCATCCAGGACAGGCCGTCCGGGTTCTGATCGCGAGTGCCGACGAGGCGGACGAAGGCATCGTCCAAGGTGCCGCCGCCGCGGACCTCGTCGACGGTTCCGGCCGCCACCACTCGGCCTCCGGTGATGACGCCGACGTGCGTGCACAGTTGCTCGACGAGCGCCATGACGTGGCTCGACAGAATCACCGACCCACCGGAGCGGACGAACTGGACGAGGATGGTTCGAATCGTGGTGGAGGAGATGGGGTCGACCGCCTCGAAAGGCTCGTCCAGCACCAGCAATCGGGGCCCGTGCAGCAACGCCGAGGCCAGCCCGATTTTCTTCGTCATTCCCGCGGAGTAGTCGGCGATGACTGTTCCGCCCGCGTCGGTGAGGTCCAGTGCGTCCAGCAGCTCGTCTCGACGCTGCGCGATGACGTCCTCCGGCATCGCGCGCAGTCGACCGATGTAGGTCAGGAGCTCGTGGCCGGTGAACTGGGAGGGCAAGGTCAGTCCGTCGGGCAGCACGCCGAGCAGTTCTTTCGCCGCGGTCGGATCGGCCCAGACGTCTCGGCCGAATACCAGACTCCGCCCGTATTGCGGTCTCAGCAGGCCCACTGCCATGGAGAGCGATGTCGTCTTGCCTGCACCGTTGGGCCCGACCAACCCGAACATCGAACCGGGCGGAACCATCAGCGACAGATCGTCGACCGCAGGCTTGGGTCCGAAGGCCATGCACAGGTGCTCGAGCAGCAGGGCGGCGGAGTTCGTTTGCACAGGTAACAGACTAGCCGGTATGAGCGGTTTCGTCATGCGGTGCCGGCCGAACGCACCGGTACCATTCGGGCATGAATCGCACTGCAGTGGTCACCGGGGCGTCGTCGGGCATCGGACGGGCCGTCGCGTCGGCGCTGGTCGCCCGCGGCTACCGGGTGATCGGCACCTCCCGAAACCCGGATTCGATGACCGACGCGCAACGGGCGCCGGGCGTCGAATATCGAGCCCTCGACCTGACCGACAGCGAGTCGATCGGCACGTTCGTCGCGGAGCTGGGCGCCGTCGATGTTCTGGTCAACAACGCAGGCGAGAGCCAGTCGGGACCCTTCGAGGAACTGCCGACCGACGCCATCGAACGACTCTTCCAATTGAACGTGTTCGGCGCAGTGACGCTGTCGCAGAACGTTATTCCTGGTATGCGCGAGCGGGGTTACGGCCGCATCGTGATGGTCGGGTCGATGCTGGCCAGCTTCCCCCTCGCCTATCGCTCGTCCTACGCATCGACGAAGGCTGCGATCAAGGGCTTCTCCGACGCGGCGCGTCTGGAACTCTCTCCCTTCGGCGTGTGGATGACCACCGTCGAGCCGGGATCGATCAACACCGGAATCAGCGAACGCCGTACAAAGTACATCGCCGCGGACTCGGTCCACCGAGACGATTTCCACACAGCGATCTCGTCCCTGGATCGCAAGGAGGGAACCGGCATCTCCGCCGAGGACGTCGCCGAGGTAGTACTGAAGGCCATCGAGGCCGACAAGCCGAAACCCTTGTACGCCAGAGGAAGCAACGCACCGGTCGTGTTCCTGGCGCGACGGTTGCTGCCGGCGACGTTCATGGAGAAGACGATCGCGAAGATGTTCGGGCTGAAGAGATAGTTTGAACCTCTGACCTGCGGGAATACAGCCGGGTGATAGAAACTCTCGCCCTGGTCCTGGCTGCCACAGGTCTGATCGTCGCCGCGCAGGTGATCTCGAAGAAGACAACGCTGCCCGCGGCAGCGTTGCTGACCTTGGCCGGCCTGGCCGTCTCGGCGTCGGCGTTGCCCGACATCGTCCTCGACCCCGAAGTCGTTCTGACCCTGGTGATCCCGCCGCTGCTCTACAGCGCTGCCCTGAACTCGTCACTGATCGCCATCCGCCGCAACGTGTGGACGATCCTGAGTTTGTCGGTCGCCCTCGTGGTGGCGACAGCTGCCCTCGTCGGCGTCGGTCTGTGGTTGCTCGTTCCGGGCATCACGCTGGCCGCTGGTATGGCGCTCGGTGCCGCCGTGGCACCGCCCGACCCGGTGGCCGCACTCGCGGTCGGTCGACGCGCCGGCATTCCACCGAAGCTGGTGACCCTCATCGAAGGAGAGGGATTGCTGAACGACGCCACCGCGCTGACGATGCTGACCGTGGCTATCGCCGCCATCTCCAGCCAGGACATGACGTTCGCTCACGCCGGCGGACTGTTCGTGTTGGCCGCAGTCGGCGGCATCATCGTCGGATTGGTCGTCGCCCTGCTGATCCGACTGGTGCAGCGATACATTCACGATTCTTTGCTGCTCAACATCGTGTCGCTGGCGACGCCGTTCGTTGCTTATCTGGCGGCAGAAGAAGTCCATGCGTCGGGAGTTCTGGCCGTCGTGGTTGCGGCACTGGTGATCGGGCATCACACTCGCCACGCCATCTCCGGAGCCAGCCGCCTGCAGACCAGCGCAGTGTGGCGGCTGATAGATCTGCTGCTGGAGGGCTTCGTGTTTCTGTTGATCGGCGAGCAGTTGCCCACCGTGGTGGGCGGCCTGTCGGCCTACTCGGGGACGACCATCGCCCTCGCAGTCACGGTCACGCTCGCCGGCGTCCTGCTGCTGCGTCCGCTGTGGTTGCTGACCACGGGGCTGTCCGCCCGCGAGGCGGTGGTGATGAGTTGGGCTGGTACTCGCGGAGTCATCACCGTCGCCGCCGTCTTCACGTTGCCGCTGACCATCGACTCGGGCGAACCGTTCGAGAGCCGAGATCTGCTGCTGTTCTGTGCATTTCTCGTCGTGCTGGTGACGGTGATAGGTCAAGGGCTGACATTCGCTCCACTGGTGCGAAAGCTGAACGTCGTCGCGGACCCCGCAGCAGAGGCGCGTCTGCGCAACGAGGCACGCGAGGGTTCGACGAAAGCTGCTCTGTCACAGCTGGACCGAATTGCGGACGAGGAGAACCTGGACGACGAGGGGCGGGAGATACTGCGTCGCGAGTTGAAGCACCGTATCGACCGCTACCATCGCCGCCTGGATCACCTCGACGAGTCCGAGATCGGCGACGCGGTCATCTCACCCGAGCAGACTGCTGCGATGACTACGCGTCGCCGCATCCTCGACGTCGAGCGCGAGGAACTGCTGTGCTGGCGAGACGCCGGACGGCTGCCGGACAACAGCATGCGCAGCCTCGAGCACGAACTCGATCACGAGGAGCATTCGTTCCGCCCGCATCGAGAGACCGATTAGCCGGCAATGGCTGCGTGCATCTCCCACACGATCACTTCGGCTCCGGTGGCGGTGCTCAGCTTCTGACCGCCGCCTCCGCTGACACGAAGGCGTCGCCCTCGCCCAATAGTCCAACGCCCTCGAGCATCGCCTCACCCTCCGCCACGAAGATGTGCACGAACGGCGCGTCAGGCACCTCGACGGGGGCCTGCCCGGCCTGCAAGCGCGCCACGTGCATGGCCGCGTACTTGTTCTTGATGCGGATGGCTGCATGATCGGCGTGGTCGGCCATGCCGGAAGCAACGGGAACCAAACCGCCACTGAGTAATTCGTTGTCGATTTCCAGCTGCTCGTAGCCCGGCGTGATGCCCTGCTCATCGGGTACGACCCACATCTGGACGAACCGAACAGGATCGCCGTGCTTGCCCGAATACGAGCCTGCGGTATCGCCGAGTCTCCACGAATCGTTCTTCTCCGAATGCAGAATTCCCGTACCTGCACTCATGCGCTGCGCGAGTCCTGGGTAGATGACGCCAGAGTGGCCCATCGAGTCCTGGTGCACCAGTGATCCCTGTAGAACCCAGGTGACGATCTCCATGTCGCGATGCGGGTGCGTATCGAATCCCATTCCTGGGGTGACGATGTCGTCGTTGTTGACCATGAGGACACCGTGGTGGGTGTTGCCGCGATCGAAGTGGTTGCCGAAGGAGAAGGAGTGCTTGGAGTCGAGCCAACCGATCTTCGTCTCGAATCGGTCGTCGGCCCGGCGGATGTCGAGTGTGGTTGCTGCAGAGGTCATGTCATTGCCTCGAATCTCGAAGTAGGTAGGTTCTCAGAGAACGTGCGAGCCGTACATCTCACCGAGCGGATCGGCGATGAGTTCCAGTCGGGCACCGTCGGGGTCGCGGAAGTACAGCGAGACCTCGCTGTGCTCGATCAGTTCGATTCCGGCATCGATCAGCTTGGTACGCAGGTGCTCCCACCTGGTGGGCTCGACACTGATCGCCACGTGGTGGAGACCGCCGAGCACCTCTGCATACGGTCCGACGTCCAGTCCGGGAAAGTCGAAGAAGGCCAACAGGTTGCTGTTGCCGATATCGAAGAAGAAGTGCGAGGAGCCCGGGTAGTCACGGTTCTCGATGAGCTCGGTGAGAGGAAACTCGAGCAGATCCTGGTAGAAGCGAACCGTTTTCTCGACGTCGCTGCTGACCAACGCGGTGTGGTGGAGGCCGCGAGCCGACGACGCCGGCCGTTCGCCTGCCGGCTTCAGGTACTGCCCACGAATACGTTCTCGCTGCTCTTCGTGTTCCTGCGCTCGGCGTGTCTCTTCGGCAGTCAGTTCGTTGGTCATCGCTCCACCCTCCAAGGTCAAGTAGTTGCTTCGTCAACTACTAAGAACAGTACACCCACTAATTGCGTTGTCAACTACTATGGGGACATGGAATCCACCCGGTGGCTCAGCCAGGACGAACAGCTGGCCTGGCGCGCATACCTCGACGCGACGCGGCTGCTGCTTCGCGATCTCGACAATCAGCTCACGCGCGACTCCGGGATATCGTTCACCGACTTCGAGCTACTGGTGGTGCTCTCCGAAGCGCCCGATCGCCGACGCCGCATGAGCGAACTCGCCGACGCCGTCACCACCACTCGCAGCGGTGTCACCAGGGCCATCAGCCGGCTCGTCGAGTGCGGTTGGGTCCGGCGCGTCAAATGCGACGACGACAAGCGAGGCATGTCCGCCGAACTCACCGAGGCAGGACTGAAGACCCTCGCCTCCGCCAGTCCAGGACACGTCGAGGCGGTGCGAAGAAACATGTTCGACCTCGTGGATCCGAAGGATCTCGCGGCTCTGACCCGGACGTTCTCGGCAATGCGGAACCACGCGTCGTGACACTCACACACATTCCCGGTGATCAACGGCATCACTGGTGGAACGAATGGCTCGATTCCCAGCAGTCCTTCCCCGCGACCGGCAACTACGACCTGGCGGCCAATGCGCACGGGCTGCTGATGGTGCACAACGAGGACACGGTCTTTCCCGGCGAAGGATTCGACTCGCACGAGCACCGGAACATGGAGATCCTCACCTGGGTACTCGAGGGCACACTCGAACACACGGATTCCGAAGGCCACAGCGGACTGATCCGCCCCGGACTGATTCAACGCATGAGTGCCGGCACCGGCATACGGCACACCGAACGCAACGCGTCGAGCCTGACCAGCCGGGAGAAGCTACGCGTCGTGCAGATGTGGATCCCGCCGGATGCCGACGGACGGATGCCCTCGTACGACGAACTGGATGTGCGCGACGAGTTGGCAGCCGGCGAGCTCGTCTGCGTGGCATCGGGCATGCCGGGCGGAAATGGGGTACGCATCGGCAATCGGTATGCGGCACTGCACGTTGCGCGACTCCAGCCCGAGCAGTCCATCACCGTTCCCGACGCTCCGTTCGGTCACGTTTTCGTCGCCGACGGCTCAGTGGTGTTCGAGGACATCGGCGATCTCGCCCAGGGCGACGCGGTGCGACTGACCGGTACCGGCGGGCACCGTGTGACAGCATCGACTGCGAGCGAGATCATGATCTGGGAAATGCACGCCGAGTTCGCCTGACCGAGTTCTTCTGAGACAGGGAGATTCACCATGCCGACAGTGGTCACCGACGACTCCGTCACCCTGAGCTATATCGACGAGGGCACCGGACCGGCCGTGGTGCTCGTCGCGGGATTCTGCGCCCCTGCCAGCACCTGGGCTCTGCAGCAGAAGGCGTTGGTGGCCAACGGATATCGCGTTCTGGCGCTCGATCGACGAGGACACGGCACCTCGGAGGCACCGACACACGGCGCGTCCATGGAGCGGCACGGACGGGATGTGGCGAACTTCCTGTCGGAGGTGAGCGTCGACGAGGCCGTACTGATCGGCGGATCGATGGGAGCGAGCACCGTCTGGTCGTATGTGTCGCAGTTCGGCACCGACCGCGTTCGCGCCATCGTGTCGGTGGATCAGACACCGAAAATGGCGAACAGCGCCGACTGGGCCAACGGGTTCTACGGTCTCACCGAGAGCAATCGAACGACGTTCTTCGACAACGGAATACCCGATACCGGCCATGGCCGGCCTCAGTGGAAATCCGTACCGTCGCTGGTGAAGCTCGTGCTCGCACTACGAACGATGCCGAAGATGGCGTCGCCCGACACCCCACCGATGAAGGCTCTGCTCGCCGATCACGCAGCGCAGGATTGGCGGGCAACCATTGCCGGTATCGACAGGCCGTACCTGATGGTCGCCGGGCGCGACAGTCAGTTCTGGCCTGCTGCACACGCTTCCGAGTCGGTGGACCTGAACCCGCTCGGACGATCGGTTGTGCTGGAGAACTGTGGTCACGCCGCGAACATGGACCGTCCGAAGGAATTCAATGCGGCGATGCTGGAGTTCCTCGACTCGATCGAGTGACGTTAAGACTGGTGATGCCCGTCCAACGCCTCAGCGCACGCAACAAGATTGCGGTGCAGCACTTCTCGCTCGCCTGTCGACAGTGACGCAATCATGGCATGCTCCACGGCGGCGACAGCGGCCGACGCTTGCCGCAAGCGCTCTCCGCCCGTAGCCGTTACGTACAGACGTTGGTCGCGGCCGGCACCCTCGATCTCCACCAAACCGTCTCGCGTGAGCCCGGCCAGCAGCTGATGGGTTGCCTGCCTGCTGACGAACACTGCGCGAGCGAGCTCGGCGTTGGACAGGCCTGGCGTGTGCGCGAGGTGTTCGAGGCTCGAGTATTGCGAGACGGTGATGTCGAGTTCGCGTAGAGCATCGTCCATCGCCGAACGCAGCGCTGACGTGGCTCGCTTGAGGGCCAGACCTATGGAGGTGTCGACGTCCACTTGACTCATGTCAATATCTTGACATACAGTCGTTTACGTCAAGACCTTGACGACACCCGAAAGGACCCACTATGACCGTTGCAGTCGTTTCCGGACCGAGCTTCCTCTCCCTGCAAGTACGTGACCTCGAGGCGAGCGCCGACTTCTACCAATCGCGCCTGGGACTCGTGCGCGCACCCCAGGCTCCGCCCGGAGCAGTGGTGTTCGCAACCTCGCCGATCCCCTTCGCTGTCCGAAACCCAGCTCCCGGAACCGATCTCGACAGCGGGAAGCCAGGACTCGGAGTCGCGCTGTGGCTCGCCTGCACAGACGCCGAGGCGCTCCACGAGTCACTGGTCGCGGCCGACGTGCCCATTCTGACCGCACCCTTCGACGGGCCCTTCGGAAAGACCCTCGTCCTGCAAGACCCGGATGGATACGCCGTCACCGTGCACAGCAGCTAAATCCGAAAGAACTATTGCGAAATATTTCTTTCGGGTTATGGTTGGTGCATGAGCCCCCCACCGCCACCCCGGACGCCGAGGAAGCTGACGGACATGTCCGAGCTGAAGGCGCTGACGCATCCCATCCGGCTGCGCCTGCTCTATGCGTTGCGCGCCAACAAGTCGATGACGGCAACACAGCTCGGCGATCTGGTGGACGAGTCACCCGCCTCGGTGAGCTATCACCTGCGCAAACTCGCCGAGCACGGGTTCGTCAAGGAGGTCGAGAACGGATCGGACAAGCGTCAACGTTGGTGGTCGGAGGCCAACGAGAACGGGTTCAGCTGGTCCGAGAACGACTTCGCCGACTCGCCGGAGTCCCTGTCGGTCGCCAAGGCGTCCAAGGACTCCTGGCTGGCGCATCAATGGTCTCGGCTGCGTGACTTCGATCGGACGTCCGAGTCCTGGGGCCCCGGCTGGATTTCGGCGGCGTTCAGCTCCGACGACGTTCTACGGCTCACCGCCGAGGAGACGAAGGAGATGGGCACCGAGATGCGCGCCGTCATCGACAAATGGCGTCGGCACGGTGAGGACGCGAGCACGGGGGACCGTGAGCACGTCATGGTGCTGATGCACGGATTCCCCACTACACCATAGGAGTTGGCATGTATCCGTTCGATCCGCACACGTACCTCTTCATGGCCAAGCAAGATCGCGATCGGAATCTGCTTCTGGCCGAGCGCCGCAGACTCGCTGCTGCGCAGAAGCGCCTGCGCCGAGATGAACTCCGCGTTCAGAGGGCGTGGGACGAGTTGACGGCATCACTCGCCGATGTCTCCGTCTCGGAGCGACGGGTACTCGAGCTGGCTCGACGCTGACGAAAGCCGTTCAGAAGAGCTGCTTTTCGAGCCACACCTCGGCGTAGGGTTCGCAGTTGAATGCTGGGACGTCGACGTAGTCGAGCCGCGAGTACAAGCGGCGGGCCTCGACCAGATCGGCTCGGGTATCGAGTCGGATTCTGCTGCGGCCGGACTCTCGAACAATATTCTCGATATACCCGATCAACGATGCGCCGACGCCACCCCTCCGGCCGATCGGATCCACGAAGATACGCGTCAATTCAGCAATGTCGTCGGAGATGAAACGTGCCCCACCACAGCCGACGACGGTCTGCTTCGCATACGCCACTACGAACGTGCCCGAATCTCCGGCAAGGTCGTCGCTCGGCTCGTCGACCATGACTCGGAGCACTTCCTCATCGGACGCCTCTCGGCCGTGGAAGCGCCCGACGATATCGACGTTGTAGCGATACAGGATCTCCGAGGCCGGATCCGAGGTTGGATGAACGACGGCGAAAGTTGTCGGTACAGGCACTACTTCGCGGCAGCCCGCTTGGCGAGCGCCTTCGAGATTCCCAGCTGCGCAACCACGATGATGCAACCGACGATCGCACCGATGATCGCCGACGCGAGAGTATTGACGATCCACGCCAGCACTCCGCCGATGCCGGCGACACCGCGCACCGCGTCTTCGCCGTGGTGCACGAGTTCGTAGATGGGATGGAAGCCGAGCTCGTCGATTCCGACGAGCAGGATGTGCCCGCCGACCCACAACATCGCTGCGGTGCCGACGACCGAGAGCACCGACATGACCTTGGGCATGCCCTTGACCAGGCCTCGGCCGAATTTCTCGACGAACCCGGTGGAGCCGTCGGCCAATTTCAGTCCGATGTCGTCCATCTTCACGATCAGCGCGACGACGCCGTAGACGACGATCGTGATGACCACGGCAACGACGGCGAGGATGATCAGGCGACTCCAGAAGCCCTCTGCGGCAATGGTGTCCAACGCGATTACCATGATCTCGGCCGAGAGAATGAGATCGGTGCGCACTGCGCCGGCGACAACGGTGTCCTCGTCGCGCGGCTCGTCCTCGGCAGCCTCGTGATGATCTCCGTGGCCGAACAGCGCACCCCAGATCTTGTGTGCTGCCTCGTAGCTCAAGTAGCAGCCGCCGAGCATCAGAATCGGCGTCAACAGCCACGGTAGGAACTGACTCAACAACAGGGCGATCGGCAGAATGATCAGCAGCTTGTTGCGCAGCGAGCCCACAGCGATGCGCTTGATGATGGGGAGTTCACGTTCGGCCGCGAGACCGCGGACGTACTGCGGCGTCACCGCGGCATCGTCGATCACGACGCCTGCTGCCTTGGCAGTGGCCTTGCCGGTCGCCGCACCGACGTCGTCGATCGATGCCGCGGCCAAGCGAGCCAACGCTGCCACGTCGTCGAGCAGGGCTACGAGTCCGCCTGCCATCACAGACCTCCGACTGAAGACGAATACACGGTCAGGCTCCTAGTGCTGAGTACGACGCCGAAATCCGGCAATCCACATGCTCGAACCATACCGCCAGCAGCTCGTCGTGGACTACACATCGGCCAGCAATGTATGGTTTCCTATACGTATAGCGAACTATACCTACGATCGGAGCACTCATATGGCACTCAGATGGTTGTCGGTCGCCGTTGTCGGCCTTGCCACGGCCTCGGCAACGGCACTACTGGCCTGGCTGGTCTCACCCGTGTCCCCAGGGGTCGCGGCGGTGGTGTTCGGATTCACCGCGCTCCCGTTCGGTGCAATGCTGGGTTGGATACTGATCGTCGCACCGGTCACTGCCGACCAGACCTACACTTCCGGTGACAGCGTCGAAAGCCATTGGACAACAGCGGCGTCCAGCGGCACCGCCACCGACCTCGTGACCGTCGTAGGCCTGACTCTGGCGGTGGTGGCCATCACCCGCGTCGATCCCCCGGCCACTCTGCTGCTGACGGGCCTGTTGCTGGCGGCGTTCGCATCGTTCACCGCGCGGTATGCGTTCGCGCGCTACCGAGCCCTGTCCGAGTGAAGAACAGTGTTCGACGGCGTCGCACCGAACATGGTTGGTCTCAAAACGAACTGGCCGAACGCATCGACGTCACCCGCCTGACGATCATCTCCATCGAGAAGGAGCGATTCGACCCGAGCCTGCCCGTCGCTTTCCGCCTCGCCGCGGCCTTCGACTGCAGCATCGAGGAGCTCTTCGAGCCGGACCCCACCTGACCTGAGGTCAGTTCACGAGCCCCTCGCTCTGCAGCCACTCGTATGCGACATCCGACGGATCCTCACCCTCGATGTCGACCCGACCGTTCAGTTCCTGCATCAGATCGTCGGTCAAGCGCTCCGACACCACCGCCAGTAGATCGGCGATCTGGGGGTACTGCTCCAGGATCGCGTTGCGCACTACAGCGGTACCGCTGTACGGCAGGAAGAATGCGCGATCATCCTGCAGCACGGTCAGATTCAGGTTCTTTATCCGGCCGTCGGTGGTGTAGACCATGCCGAAATTGCAGGGCGAACCGTCTGCGGTCGAGGTGTAGACGACACCGGCGTCCATGCGGGTGACATTGCTCGACGGTACCCCGCCCGGCGCGTTCAGTCCGATGCCGTATGTGTCGAGCATCGGTCCGAAACCGTCCGAACGAGAGAAGAATTCATCGTCGACGCAGAATGTTCGGTCGGCTTCCGGGAGCTTCGCGACGTCGGACAGGCTGGTGACGCCGAGTCGCTGAGCGGTGGCGGCAGACGCCGCGAAGGCGTACGTGTCGTTGAAGTTGGCCGGCGGTAGCCAGTCCAGATCGTGCTCGTTCTTCTCGATGTCGCGAACACGCTCCCACAGCTCCTGCGGATCACTGATCGTCTCGGTCTGGCTGTGATAGTTCACCCAGCCGGTGCCGGTGTACTCCCAGAGGATGTCGGCGTCGCCGTTGAGCTGTGCCTGCCTCGACGATGCCGAGCCCGGTGCGCCGGTCAGGTCGGTGACCTTCGCCCCGGCTGCGGCAAGGTATGTGGCAGTGATCTTTCCGAGAAGTACGCCCTCGGTGAAGCTCTTGCTCGTCACCACCAGAGACGCACCGTCGAGCGGCCTCGCGCCGTCGGGAAGGGTGGTGGCCTCGAACGTTCCCGACGAGCTGACCAGGCCGCAACTCGCCACCGACCCGGCGAGCACCACAGCTGCAGCGGCGACGAACAGACGGCGAATCATGCCACTCCCTTTGGGGTCGCCAACAATTCGACCACACGGCCGAGCCAGTCGATGATCAATGCCAGCAGTGCGACGAGAACAGCACCGGAGATGAGCAACTTCGGCAGGAAGAGCGTCGTGCCCGTCGTGATGAGCGTTCCGAGGCTGGACGCCCCGATGAACGTGCTCAGCGTGGCGGTTCCGACCAGGATGACCAGCGCCGTGCGCACGCCGTTGAGGATCACCGGCACCGCCAGGGGAAGTTCCACCTGCACCAGGGTGCGGATCCCGGAGAACCCGATTCCGCGGGCCGCCTCGATCGTTCGCTGATCGACCTGCTGTATCCCGACGATCGTGTTCTGAAGGATCGGCAGAATTGCGTAGACGACCAAACCCACCACTGCGGTGCGAAACCCGGTTCCGAGCCACATCGTCAACAGCACGATCAGACCCACGGCCGGTGCAGCCTGACCGATATTGGCGAAGTTGACGGCCACCGGCCGGAAGCTCTTCGCTCTGTCGCGAGTGAGCAGGATTCCCAACGGTATTGCGATGACGACGACGATCACCGTGGCCGTCAACGTCAGAACGATGTGATCGACGATCGTGGTCTTCAGATTGTCCCAGCCGAGCGATGCCTGTTCGGTGGCGGTCAACGTCGTCGATCGGTACCACAGGATGTAACCGAGTCCGAGTACCACGATGAGGAGTGGCTCGAACCACACGTCCAACGGGGCACGGCGCAGTCGATTCATGTTGCTGCGCCTTCGGTATGGGCCGAGTACGACACGTGTCCGTCGCCGGATCGAGCGTCCGAGAGCTGACCGCGGATGACAGCCATGACGGTGGCAATCGTCAACGCGCCGGTCACAGCGCCTCGGCCGTCGGTGACGAGTACGCCACCCTGACTGGCCGCCAACATCGAGTCCAGTGCGTCGTTGAGCGTCGACGACGGTGCAACGCTGGGCAACCGCGCATCGACGTAGTCGGTGATGTGGTCCTTGGTGGCGACTTCGTCCAGAGACGGCCAGGCCCGGGGGCGGCCATGCTCGTCGATGACGACTATCCAGGTGGCCCCCTGCGCTCGGGCGCGCGCGATGACCTCCTGCGAGCTGTCGCCTACCTTGGCCGTGACCACCGAATCGTGTTCCACGTCTTTGACCCTGGACAGCGTCAGATGCGCAAGAGTGGCTCCGGAGCCGATGAATTCCTCGACGAACGGACTGGCCGGCTTGGCCAGAATCTCCTCCGGAGTCGCGTACTGCTCGATGTGGCCGCCCTCGGAGAGGATCAGCACCTTGTCGCCCAACTTCGTCGCCTCCTCGAAGTCGTGAGTGACGATGACGATGGTCTTCGCGAGCTCGTGCTGGATGGCGATCAGACTGTCCTGCAGCCGTACTCGGGTGATGGGGTCCACAGCACCGAAGGGCTCGTCCATCAACAGCACGGGCGGATCTGCGGCAAGTGCGCGAGCTACGCCGACTCGTTGCTGCTGGCCACCCGACATGTCCTTGGGCAAACGGTCCCGGAAGTCCGCGACGTCGAGCCCGACGAGATCGAGCAGGTAGTCGGTTCTCTTCTCGATCTTCTTCGCGTCCCAACCCAGGACACGGGGGATGGCTCCGATGTTCTTGGCGACGGTCCAGTGTGGGAAGAGTCCGCCGGACTGAATGACGTACCCGATGGACTGCCGCAGCTTGTCGGGATCCTCGCCCGTCACGTCGCGGTCTCCGATGAAGATTCGACCCTCGGTCGGTTCGATCAGCCGGTTGATCATCTTGAGCGTCGTCGTCTTACCGCAACCGGACGGTCCGACGAACGCCACGATGTGGCCTGCCTCGATCTCGAGGTCGATCTTCTGCACGGCCGGCTTGTTCTGGCCTTTGTACTGCTTGACCACACCGTCGAGGCGAATGGAGGCACCGGTGACCGTCGGTCCGCCGGTCGTGTTGTCCGTCATGACAATCCCTTCGAGATGGTGAGGCGCCCGAGGAGGACGAGCAGGGCGTCGAACACCAATGCGATGACGACGATGAGAACTGTTCCGGTCACTGCCATCTCGACGGAGTTGGTTCCACCCAATCTCGACAGCCCGTTGAAGATCAGCGAGCCCAGCCCTGGGCCGAGCACGTACGCAACGATGGCGGCGACACCCACCACCATCTGCGTGGACACTCGTATGCCGGTGAGGATGACCGGCCACGCCATGGGGAGCGAAACCGACACCAGAATCCTGCTGCGGGACAGCCCGATTCCCTTGGCCGATTCGATCACGGTGTCGGGGACGCCGCGCAGTCCGACGATCGCGTTACCGATGACGGGCATCGCTGCGAAGAACGCGAGCATGATGAACGACGGCACCACGCCCAATCCGAAAGGCACGATGAGCAGCGCCAGTAGGGCCAGAGAAGGGATCGTCAGAGCCACTCGGCTGGTCGTGAGCGTCAAGGCGGAGAAGAGCGGTAGGCGATGCACCGCAATGGCCACTGCCACCGCGACGACGGTACCCACCAAGACCGTCTGAAATGCCAGTGACGCATGTTGGTAGGTCAGGAAGGCGAGGGTTTCACCTCGCCCCTGCAGATAACCCCATAGATCCACGAATTCCCTCTCGCCCGGCAGATCGGACGACGAGCGTAACCCGCATTTCCCCGGCCTTACGGGGGAATAAGTCAGCACCGAAGGCTGTGCAGGAGAGCAATATGCGGCTCTATCTGCACGAATACTTCGTCGTCGAATGTCCGGCCGGATTTAAAATCAGCTCGAGCAGAAGTCTCACTGCGAGTACGAGCTCATGAAGTTGCCGAGACGTTCGAGTGCCGTCGCGAGATCGTCGACGTTGGGCAGCGTGACGAGTCGGAAGTGGTCGGGCACATCCCAATTGAAGGCACGACCGTGACTGACGAGAATCTTCTCGGACTCGAGCAGGTCGAGCACGAACTTCTCGTCGTCGACGATGCCGAAGCGTTCGGTGTCGAGTTTCGGGAACATGTACAGCGCGCCCGACGCCTGAACGCAGCTGATTCCGTCGATGGAGTTGAGCATGCGATGCGCCAGGTCACGTTGTGCGGTCAGCCGCCCCGCGGGAAGAAGAAGATCCTCGATGGACTGCCGCCCACCCAGCGCGGTCTGTATTGCGTGTTGCGCCGGCACGTTTGCGCACATCCGCATATTGGACAGCAGGGTGATGCCCTCGATGAAACTCGCCGCACGTCGGCGCGGCCCGGTGACCGCCAACCACCCGGCCCGAAATCCACACACCCGGTATGCCTTCGACAAGCCCGAATAAGTCAAGCACAGAACATCTTTGCCGGTCAGAGTCGCGAGATTGATCATCTCCGCACCGTCGTAAACGATCTTCTCGTAGATCTCGTCTGCCAGCAGAATCAGATCGTGCTTGCGGGCCAGATCGACGAATCGCTGCAGTGCCTCGCGCGGATACACCGCCCCCGTCGGGTTGTTGGGATTGATCACCACGATCGCGCGGGTGCGTGAGGTGATCTTGGCTTCGAGATCGTCGAAGTCGGGGGCCCAGTCCTGGCTTTCGTCCGCGAGGTAGTGGACAGGTGTGCCACCGGCCAGCGCCACCGATCCCGTCCACAGCGGATAGTCGGGTGAGGGAATCAGAATCTCGTCTTCGGGGTTGCACAGTGCCTGCATCGTCATGGTGATCAATTCCGATACCCCGTTGCCGAGGTAGACGTTGCCGACGTCGAGATCCAGGTCGGTCAGGCCTTTGGTCTGGTAGTACTGGACCACTGCGGTACGCGCGGAGAACAGACCTCTGGAATCCGAGTAACCCTGAGCCGTCGGCAGATTGCGAATCATGGCCATCATGATCTCGTCCGGTGCCTCGAAACCGAACGGGGCCGGGTTTCCGACGTTGAGTCGCAGGATCGTGTGACCCTGCTCTTCGAGTTCCTCGGTCTTGTCCAGAATGCGGCCGCGAATGTCGTAGCGCACGTTCTCGAGCTTGCGCGCCTGGTCGATCGATTTCGTCATTTCGAAAACTCCTCCTGCCGAACGGTCGGCGACATCCGGGTCCGGACCGCCACTGTTGCACATGCGATGACTGCTGCTCCACCTCCGACCACCGGCCACGTCAATCCCTCGTGCAGGATGATCGCGGCCCAGCAGATGGTCAGCACCGGTTGGACCAGCTGGATCTGACTGACACTCGACATAGGGCCGATCGCCAGGCCTCGGTACCAGGCGAAGAATCCGAGGTACATGCTCACCACCGCCAGATAGGCGAAGGCCGCCCACTCGGATGCACCCGCAGTCGACGGTTGCCGCCACCACGAGAACGCGGCCAGCGCTCCGGTGACCGGTGCCGACACCACGAGCGCCCACGACACCGTCTGCCAGGCACCGAGTTCTCGCGACAACAGGCCGCCCTCGGCGTATCCGACGGCCGCGGCAACGACGGCTCCGAGCAGCAACAGATCCGACCACTGCAACCCCGTCACCTGTCCGCCGCGGACGGCAGCGAACCCGATCGCGACGGCCGCACCCATGGCTGCGACAAACCAGAACCTCGGCCTCACGGACTGCTGTTCGCGTAGTACGGCGATGACTGCCGTCGCGGCCGGCAGCACTGCGATGACGACAGCGCTGTGCCCTGCCGATGCAGTGGTGAGGGCGTACGAGGTGAGCACCGGGAAGCCGACGACGACACCGCCCGCGATCACGGCGAGACGAATCCACTGCCGCCCCTGAGGGAGCCGTTGCCCGGTGGCGACGAGAGCTACCGCAGCCAGTGCAGCGGCGACCACTGCACGTCCGCAACCGACGAAAAGCGGGGGAAGACCTCCGGCGACTGCCACGCGGGTCAGCGGAACCGTGAGCGAGAACGCCGTGACGCCTACGAGGCCCCACAGCAGTCCGGCGCGGGATAGCAGACCCGATCCAGATCGAGTAGCGCTACTATGCTGTGTCATGTCCGACGATAGCAGTTCTCGGATCGTGTCCGCGCTGAGAACCTGGATTGCAACTGCACCACCGGAAGCCCGGTTGCCGTCCACTCGCGCCTTGGTGGCCGAGCATTCGGCAAGCCCGGTCACGGTACAGAAGGCCCTGCGAACGCTGATCGCACAAGGCGTCATCGAAAGCCGGCCTGGCGTCGGCACATTCGTCAGGACGGTACGCACGGCCCGGCCCAACGACTACGGGTGGCAGACGGCAGCATTGGGCGCGCCGGGCAATCGCCTGCAGCTTCCGGCGGCTCTGCAGTCCACGTCGAGCGATGTGATCGCTCTCCACTCAGGCTATCCGGCTCGGGAGTTGTTGCCGGAGAGACTCGTTCACGCTGCCTTCACGCGAGCGTCCCGCACCGATGCGGTGATCGCCCGGCCACCCACCGCGGGTCTACCCGAACTGCGGGCATGGTTCGCGGCCGAGCTGGGGGCCTCCACGCCGCTGGGCGTCACGCCGCCGTCGGCCAGTGATGTCGTCATCATCCCCGGCAGCCAGACCGGACTCAGTACTGCATTTCGGGCGCTCGTCGGTTCAGGCCGGCCCTTGCTCATGGAGTCCCCGACCTACTGGGGAGCGATTCTCGCGGCCACGCAAGCCGGGGTGCGCGTGGTACCGATACCCAGCGGCGTCGACGGTCCGGACCCCGACGCGCTCGCACGAGCATTCGCACACACCGGCGCTCGGGTGTTCTATGCGCAACCCACCTTTGCCAGCCCCACCGGAGCACAGTGGTCGCCCGGCTTGTCCGAGCAGGTTCTCGAGACCGTTCGACGCCACGGCGCGTTTCTGATCGAGGACGATTCGGCCCACGACTTCGGCATCACCGCCGAGCCGAATCCGCTGGCCGCCCGAGACGACGCCGGACACGTCGTCTACCTCCGATCGCTCACCAAGACGGTGTCACCCTCGGTTCGGTTGGCAGGCTTGATCGCTCGCGGGCCCGCACACGAGCGCATCCTCGCCGACACCGGTGCCGAGTCGATGTACGTCAGCGGGATTCTGCAGGCCGTCGCACTCGACGTGGTGACGCAGCCCGCCTGGCGTACCCACTTGCGGCGGTTGCGCACGCAGCTGGCATCGCGTCGAGACTTGTTGGCGAACAGCCTGATCGAGTTCGCACCCCGAGGCCATCTCGACGCGGTTCCGCGCGGTGGGCTCAATCTCTGGATGCGCCTGCGCGACGACGTCGACCTGAACCATGTTGTGCAGGAGTGCAAGTCGGCAGGCGTCATCGTCGGGGCCGGCGACGACTACTTTCCCGCCGAACCCACCGGCAAGTACCTACGGCTCAACTATGCGGGCCCCAACCCAGGCGAATTCGCCGACGCGGCACGCACGATCGGATCGATCATCTGAGGCTGTTGGCGGTATCGACGGCGAACGTCGACTTCCGACCCCACACGAACCAGACCAGGGGACCGAGGAAGGGGAATGCCAACACGACGAAGATCCACACGGCACGGCCTGCGACGGTGTAGTTGGGCGACCGGATGATGCTGACCAGCGCGGCGATGAACAATACTGCTGCACCCAGGGTCAGCACGAGCGCTATCACCAGGCCCAGGGTTCCCAATCCGACCCCGAGCACCTGCTCGGTGGTCGACGGTTGCTGAGCTAGAAATGTTGCGACCTGCACGACGGTTCCTTCGCGATCGATGTTTCGTTGACCTGCCCAACGCTACGAGTCGGGATTCGTCTACACATCGGTCCGCGCGGGTATCTCGCTGTACATCTCACGATGTACGCGACCCTGACGAACAGCAACCCGCTGGATCGACCCAGCAGCTAGATTGACCCGGTGCAGAACGTCAAGAACGACTACGCCGCCTGGATCGACCTGGGGCCGGGAGGACTTCCCGCCAACGTCGGCGGCTGGCTTATCACCACGGCCCTGAGGCAACTTTCTCGACGCGACCCGCTCACTGTCCACGGCGCAGCCGGCACCGAACTGCACTGGCACGTGGAACACCGATCCGGACCCAGGCCCACGATCGCGCCCTACCCGATACCCCATCGCCAGCTCACCGATCGGGGTTCCGCCGCCCTGATCGAGCGACTGACTGCAGCCGTCACCGACGAAGCCCGGCAGGGCACGCCGTTTCATTTGGCGCGCAGTCGATTCGAGCGTCGAGGCGGGGCATTGTATCTGTCGGACATCGGCACTGCCTCGCCCTGGATCTCCCGAACCAAGGGCGAAATCGTGCACGTGCACGAGACCGAAGGTTCGCTGCACGTCGTACTACAACCGGACGACGCACAGAGCGTCATCTCCGCAGGGTGGGGGGAACTGCACCCGCTGGCCGGACGTCCGGTGCTCGGACTACCCGAGACCTACGTCTTTCTGTACGCACCACGCGATTCCGACGATGCCGACTGCATCGAACAGATCATCCATCGCGCGACAGCTACCGCGACGGTATGACTCTGCGCTCGAGGGGATTCGACTTCATCGCAAGATGCATTCCGGAGCGCCACAACGTCGCCGCCCTCGACCTCGGTCGCCTTCTCGATTCGATCTTCATTCTGGACGCGAAGTCTGCCGCGAATCCTTCTCGCGTATAGCTGGATTCGATGAGATCGATGCAGTGCGGATCGAGGTCTCGAATCCGACGGCCACTGACATCCAGGTGTGCCGCATCGTGCAGCAGGGCCGCCTCCGATCCCTTCGGTGTCTCGACGTCCATGTGCCTGGCAATTGCCTCGTGGACGATCTGCGCCGTTCGCTCGTCCTTCTTGCGCAGCAGGACGAATTTCTGGGCTCGCTCGGCACCGATCAGCGCAAAACATCCAGCCACCGGATTCTGCTCTGCACCGAGACCAACGTCATGCAAAATGCACGCGACGTACAGCGCCTCCGGGTCCGGCCGTAGACCATCGATGTCCGCAAAGGCCGCGGCGTACTGCCAGCACCGCACGCTGTGCATCAACACAGGCTCGGTCAGGCACTCTCGCGCTTCTTCGAGTGCACTCCGGCACAGTTGCGAATCCGGAGCATCGACTGTCTGCCACCCAGCACTCGACAAACGTCTCCGAGGACCGAGCACGGTACCGGGCAACATCGCGAGCTGCTGTCGCACAGCAGATCCGACCATTCCCGCACGACGCGCAGCGCTCAGCTCACCGGGCTTCATCGGAGGATCCTTCCAAGTGACGGAGCATATCTGCCCGCGTGATCGCGAGCATCGCGTCGAGCACGGGTTGATCGACGATGCGGCGTTGATGCAGTGACACAGCGCCGTTCATTGCCGCCCAGGCATTCAGGACCAATGCACGGGGATCGACGTCGGCACCGGCGCCCACCACTGCACGCGTCACCGAATCGATGAGTTCACCGAGCGCAGTGTCGATCTTCTTCTTCGCCTCACCGACCGACGCGGACTCGGACCTGTCCACATCTGTCAGCGCCAGCAGCCGCAGCGCCAGTGGATTGTCGCGATGGAATGCGATGTATCGGTCGAGGAACTCGGCGACGATGTTCGCGGATTCGACCGCATCGGTGGGTGCAGTCATCTGCTCAGCGTGGCTCTTGGCGGTTCGCCACGCCAGAGCGGCGTAGACGTCCACCTTGCCGGCGGGGAAGTTTGCGTAGATCGAACTCACCGCCACATCGGCTGCGGTGGCGAGCATCTCGATCGTCGTTCCCCGGTATCCGTGGCGCAGAAAGAGCGACCGGGCACCGTCGAGCACCGCATTGTGTGTTCGACGCTTCCGCTTGTCGATGGGGGTATCCAAGACCATCGACTTATCGTAGTCTGATTCTGTTATCGGAATCAAATTCGGATAGAGGAGACGTGATGACAGCCGACGAAATACAGGTGCCGAACAGTGGAAGCGCGGCAATGGTCATGTTCCTGCCGCAGTCGCCGTTCGTGCAGAAGTTGGGAATCGAACTGGTCGACATCGACGAGGGAACGGCTCGGCTCAGACTGCCGTATCGCGACGAACTGTCCACCGTGGGCCAGATGCTGCACGGAGGTGTGATCGCAGGTTGCATCGACATCGGAATCATGACCGCTGCCTGGGCCGGATCCGAAGTCCCGGAAAAGCTTCGGGGTGTGACCGTGTCCATGTCGGTGCAGTTCCTGGAGTCGATCTACGCCGAGGGAGTCGACATCGTCGCGACGCGACTCCACGGCGGGCGGAGCCTGAAGACGTGTCGCGTCGACATCGTGGGCACCCAGTCCGGTCGACTCGCCGCAACCGGCACGGGAACGTACAAAGTCGGCTGAAGTCTGGGCAGAAGCTGCCGAACATGTGACGATCGATGCATGACACTCGACGACATCGTGAACATGGTCGGCAGCTTCGACAACACGCTGGCGCAACGTCCGCGAGAGGGCGATGGAACTCCCGAGCTCGCCTGGGGCGATGCGTTCTTCTACTACTCGCCGGACGGGTCCATTCCGACTGCGACACAACCGTTCGCCACCATCGTGACCAAGGACTACCCCGGTGACGAGCTGTCCCGACTGGACCGACCCGAGGCGTTCCGCGTCAATGTCGTTGTGGGAAAGCAGGAATTCGAGCACATCCTGGGAGTTCCTCCTCGCGAGGCGGCTCGCGCACCCCAGGCCGACACCGACGACACCCTGGCCGCCCACCCTCAGTACGGCACTGCGGGCTGGGTCTCGGTGGTCAACCCGTCTTCGCAGACCGAATCGCAGGTCAGGGAACTCCTCGAGTCCGCTCACAGCGTCGCCAAGGCCAGGTACGAACGCCGCCAACACTGATCACTCGAAGAAGTCGTCCATCGATCGGGACAGGCCTTCGATGTCCAGGCCATTGGCTCGGTCGTGCTGGGCCACCGTTCCGTACTTCCTACGCTCTCCGGGCTCCACCCCGATCCCCAGCACTCGATGCCGTATGTCCGCCACCGCTCGATCGATCCGCGGCACAGAAGTTCCCGCAAGACAGGGCTCCACGATCATGATGTCCGGCGCAGTCAGTGTTTCCCGGAGAGTTGTACAGTCGAAGGGCCTGATCGTCGACGCGTGCATCACCGTCAGGTCGCGTCCTGCAGCCGCGGCCAGCACACGGTCCGTCATCGGGCCGACGGAGATCACCGATCCTGAATTACCCTGCCGGAGAACAGTCATCGAACCGTCTGGACGACCGTACGCACGATCGTTCGAGACGCCGTCGAGCCTGATGTAGACGCGATCGTCGGACGCAGCGGCACCGCGCAGCATCCATTCGACCTCGTCGACATGCCCAGGCACCTGCACCGTCCATCCGTCGAGGGTGTCCAGTAGTGCGACGTCGCGTTGGCCGAAGTGCGTCTCACCGCCCTGCGGCCACCCGTAGGAGCCGCCCGAGCTGACCAGAATCGCGCCGACATCCTGATGTCCCAGATCGAGTTTCACCTGCTCGAACGGCCGCTCGATCAGAAACGGTGGGAAAGTGTGCACGATCGGACGCAAGCCCGCGAGCGCCATACCGCCCGCGACACCGATCATCGCCTGCTCTCGAATACCCACGTTGACGACACGCGATCGGATGTCAGGAGTGAGGTGCGGTTCGAGGTAGGCAGCGCCGATCTCCGCCAACACCAGTACGATTCGCTCGTCCTGTGCCAACAGCTCCGGCACCAACCGGTAGAAGTGTTCACGTTGATCCGCGGTCCTGCTCAGCGTCGACGTCATTCAGTACTCCTTCTTCTCCACGTGGGCGACCACCACGTGCGGCCGGTCGCCGTGATCGATGCGAAACGCCTGCCGGAGCGCACTGTGGTCTCGTCCGTCGACGTCGGACGTCGACCATCCCTCGACGGCGAAGCGAGACGCGATGCCGCCGGGCCAACCCAGACCAGCGGAATCGTTGTCGATCACCACTGTGGTCAGGTTGCCCAGCTGCGATCGTCCGGCGAACTGGATGGCTTCCATGTTGCTGCCCTCGTCGAGCTCGGCGTCACCGATCAGTGCGAACACCTGCGCCTGGCTTCGCCGGATCTGCAGCGCCACAGCAGTTCCGGCTGCCAACGCGAGACCATGACCGAGCGATCCCGATCCGATGTCGACCCCGGGAATCAGCGTACGGTCCGGATGATTGCCCAGCGGTGAGTGGTAACTGCCGAACGACGCGAGCTCGGTCGGCGAGAGGAACCCCCGCGCGGCGAGCACCGCGTAGTACGCCATCGGGCCGTGCCCCTTGGAGAGGTAGAACCTGTCGCGATCGGGATCATCCGGCTTCGCCGCGTCGAGACGAAGAATGTCGGAGTACAGCACCCACAGCACGTCCAGCGTGGATGTGGTGCTGGCACCGTGCTTTTCGTCGCCGGTCATCAGCGTCATGAGTTGGGGCAACTCGTCGAAGGTCATCTGCATGAGACCACCCTGCAACCTCGAGTGCACTCGAGGTCAAGGGCGTCGTACTACACCCAACCTTCCGAGGAGCGGCCCGAGAAGTTCGCAAGACGCTCCAAAGGCCTTGCCTCCGGTCGCGATTCCACGATAGGTCCGAACGGCACCCCCGGAACCCGGGCCTCCGCCGGCAGCATCGTTCTGAATTCTTCGGCCACCGGATGGACGAGGGCAGGATCGACGTCGGCCGACTGGCCTGTTGCCACCGCGAGATCCCATCCGTGCAGCAGCAACTCCCGCGCGTATCCCCACACCGCGGATCGGCCTGGCACTGCACCCCACGGGACCACGACCGGGGCGTCGAGCAGTGCGTCGTCCGCCCACGCCGCCCGCGCCTGCACTACGAGTCCGTCGAAGGTGCCCGCATCGTGAACGGAGGACCAGGGCGAGACCGAATCCGGGCTCCCGAGTTCGGCGATCGCGATCAGCCGGCCCACCGTGGAGACGAGGTGACCCGCGAGGTGTCGGACGTCCAACTCGTCGCAGGGGGTAGGCAGATCCAATTGCTCGGGGCGGACGGCTTCGAGGAGTCCGCTCACCCACGCGGCTGCGACGGCGTACACATTCCGAGGATCGGTCTGCTGGGTGGTGTCGATAGTGGTCATGGATGAGCCTTCCCGTTTCGCGGCCACCCGTCGTGGCCTCGTGAGAGAAGTACATCGCGTGAACATGACACCTTCTGTCATGTTCTGATGTCAGACTTTCCTCGTGCGTGCAGATCGATTGCTGTCCATCGTCATGCTGCTCCAGCATCGGGGCAGGCTGAGTGCTGCCGACATAGCCGAGCAGCTCGAAGTATCGACGCGGACCGTCCTGCGAGACATCGAGGCACTGTCCTCCGCAGGCGTTCCGGTCTACACCGATCGTGGACGCGGTGGCGGCATTAGCCTGCTGGCCGGCTACCGGACCGAGCTGACCGGACTGACGGCAGAAGAGGCAACGGCATTGCTGGCCTCCGGCTCGGGTCGCGTGGCGACCCCCGCATTCGCACGCGCCATGCGCAAGGTCGTGGCCGCGATACCCGAGGCGCACCGGGCGGCGGCAAGTACTGCGTCACAACGAATTCTGGTCCGCCCCGACGGTTTCGCCTATCCCCACGAACCAGAGGACCATCTGCCCGAAGTGCAACGTGCCGTCATCGACGGGCTGCGAGTACGAGTGTCGTATCGCAATCGCACCGACTCGGTGGCCGAACGGAACCTCGATCCCATCGGACTCGTGTATGCCGGTGATCATTGGTACCTCCTCGCCGCGCGCGACGGCACCGAACGTGTCTACCGAGTGTCGCGTATCGAAGGCCTGGACGTACTGGACGAGCCTGCTCACCGCAGTGATGTCGTGGATCTGGAGGCATCGTTCACAGCGCACTGGCAGTCCTTTCGTTCGAGCCTGACGACGATCGAGGTCACCTGCCTCGTGGACGACACGGCGTGGAACTCGTTGACGAAGAACACAGTTCGAGTGATCAGCGACCACGTGCAAGACGACGGGCGGCACCTGTCGGTCATCGAGTTCTCCGGCCACAATCACGCTGCGGGAACGCTGTGGCACTGCGGGCCTGCAGTCACGGTGTTGCAGCCGAGCGGGATTCGTGACGAAATGGCCCGACGCGCGAGGGCTACGGCGCGGTTGTACAGCTGATTGTCAGGACGGCACTCTCGAAAGGTGCGCTGAGTGTCCACTATTTCTACGCCGACACGCTTCCCCGATTCTCGAGCCGAATTGTGGACACTCAGCGCACCACCCCCGCGACTCCGTATTCTCGTGACGTGTCGCGCCCACACCTCGACGTAGCGGGGATATCCATCGACTGCTCCGATCCGGTGGAGCTCGCTCGCTTCTACCTCGCACTACTCGGCGGAGAGCTGTTGTGGGAGAACTTCGAGAGCGCAGGGATCTAGACGCAGGAGCCGACCTGGCCGAATCCGTCGCCTATGCCGTCGAATGCGGCGCGCCAGAGGCAGCGGAGCAACCGGACCCGCGGTGGCGAGTTCTCCTCGACCCCGCCGGCCACCCCTTCTGCATCACGACAGAGGTGTACGACGGTTGACGGTGGCAATAGCCTGAAGTGGTGCGCAATCTCGTCATCGTTCTGCTCCTGTTCGGATTTATCGTCGGATTGGCTCCACTTTCCTGGTACTTGATCAGTGAGTGGACCAACGACCTGGATGACGTCGTCTACTCCGGCAGCTACGAACCGCTCCGAGGAGTCGAGATGAGCACAGCCTATTCGTCGGAGCTGGACAAGTCGTTCGACCGACGAACACAAGGCCTGTCGACGCTGTGGCTGTACCTGGTCCCCATTGCTACCTCGATACTTGGCGCGCTGACCGGGGTGGTCCTGCACAAGCGTGGGTTCGTCCTCACACGCAGACGATCTGGCGAGGCATGAGGTGGCCGAACCTGCAGAAGTCGAACTGAGCGTCGACGACATCCGGGCTGTCGTTGCCTTCGCAGCTACCTGCGCACGTCTCGCATTGCCCGTTTTCGAGGCAGTGCATCCAGGTGATCTCCGTCCGCGTTCGGCGATCGACGGTGCCGAGGCATTCGTCGAGACCGGCCACCGGACGGCGGAGTTACGCAGGCTCGCCTGGGACGCGCACAAAGCGGCCCGCGAGGTGGCGGAATCTTCGGCGACCGATGCCGCGCTTGCAGCCATGCACGCCGCCGGTGCGGCATTTCTCCATCCGCTCCACAGCCCACATCAGGTCAAACACATTCTCGGTTCTGCCGTGCATCTGCTGCTGACGGACTCCAAAACTGTTGCGGAGCAAATCGAATGGATCCAAGCGCGAGCCGACGCGACCGTACGTTCGGTCCTGCGCCGGTTTCCGCCACCGATTGCCGGGCGTACGAGGTTCGGCGCAGTCATGGTTCGACTCGATACCGAATTGCGACGCTGACCCGTTGTCGGGATGGACCGGCGGTGACAGCATGAAAGACATGAACCTCCGCGAACGGCCCTGGAGCCGCTATGCAATGGTCGCCTTGCTGGCCTTCCTTGCGTTCTCGACAATCAGCGACATCGTGTCCGATCCTTCGGCCTGGAACTGGTCGAAGCTGGTAGTGCTGGCTGTGGCCACGCTGTTCATCTGGTACGGCGAGGGCCGGACCAGGACCTCTCCCGAGAGGATCGGTCCCGAGGCCGTACCCGCCGAGGATGTCGAAGCGGTTGTCGCAGAATCCGGCAGAACTGTCTACGCCATCAAAGCGCTGCGAGAGATGCATCCAGGCCTCGGACTGCGCGACGCCAAGAATCTCGTTCAACCGGACCTCTGACGGAGGAGAAAGCGATGGCATCGTTCGACGGGACCCACACCGTCCAGGATCCAGCCGGGTTTGCCGAGGCTGCAACCCTTTTGATCGATTTCAATCGCGAGTACGACTGTCCTGTGCCCGAGCCGGATTGGCTTGCAGCACATCTCGACACCCTGGTGAGGTCCGGCGACACCAGCGTGCTGACATTCGGAACTCCCGCAATCGGCGTTGCCGTTCTACGATTTCGGATCGGTACGATGAGCGCAGCCCCGGAGGCCTACCTCGCCGAGTTCTACATCCAGCCTGCGCTACGCGGGAAGGGCTACGGCACAACCTTTCTCGATGACGTCATCGAGCACGCATGCGGCAGGGGTGCCACCTACATGGATCTCAACACCTCCGAGGACGACGAGGCGGCGCGACACGTGTACGAAAAGCGTGGGTTCGACTGCCACGAAGGTCGCGGCGAGGGACCGAAGGCTCTCTATTACGAACTCGAGCTCGAATCGGGCGAGGTAGCCTGACCCTATGGTTAGCCGATATAACAGCTCGACATCATTCGGGTCCGTCGCCGACGTCGGTGCCGGTACGGGCAAGCTCGTGCGCAGCATCGTTGCCGCTGGTTGCGACGCCATTGCCGTCGACCCTGATCCCGCCCTGTTCGACGAGCTGGGGCTGCATGGTTCTACGGCGACCGACCTGCCCTATGTGACCAGAGCTTTCCGATCCACAAGGCCGAACCGATGACATCTGCAATCCGCGCCCGCAAGTCGCCACGATCACAGGAAACGAATATGATTACCAATAAGTGGGTATCGGTTCGAATTCGAGGAGCTACAACATGGCGTTTCCGATCATCGTCACGAAGGCAGTATCGACGGTCGTGACAGGCGCAGTCGGCGTCGCTGCGTACAACGGTGCCAAGAAGCTGTACGAGAAGGCTCCCGTTCGCAAGGCGGCGGTATCGGCAACCGAACTCGGTCTCCGCGCTGCACGGAAAGCCGAAATCCATGCCGAATCAGCACGGTTGGCAGTGTCGGATGTTGTTGCCGAGGCGCGCGACCGACTCGGCGAAGAAGTGCCGCCACCGTCGGCAACCGAAACTGGCCACGGCCACTCGCACTGATCACGGCAGTCGGCCGAATATGACGATGCTCGTCGAAGACTCCATCGATACAGCTCCCGACCGCGTAGATGGCGTCGAGATCCTGTCAGATGCTGCCGGCCGGATGCGGCTCCGCGTCGACTGGCTGCGGTCGAGTCCGGGTCGCGCTGTCGCCGTCGAAGACCACGTCGACAAAATTCGCGGCGTGCGGGCCGTCCACGCGTACCCGCGCACCGCATCGGTTGTCGTCTGGTACTCACGATCGAGGATCGACCGTGACGAGCTGTTCGACGCGGTGAACGCAGGTCGCACAACCGACCCGGCACTGGTACCCGTACGTAGCCCACGGTCTGCGGACGTCACCAGCGGCGACGTCCTGCGCATGACCATCGGGGGAGCGGCCCTGATACTGCTCGGCTTCCGCCGCTACGCTTTCCGACGACCACCCATCCTCGGCCCCACCAGCCGTGTCGTGGCCACCGGAGCCACCATCTTCACCGGCTACCCCTTCCTCAAGGGAGCGCTGCGCTCGCTGACAGGAAACCGGTCCGCCGGGACCGACGCACTCGTCAGTGCAGCTACCGTGGCCAGTCTGGTACTCCGTGAGAACGTTGTTGCCCTGACCGTGCTGTGGCTGCTCAACATCGGCGAATACCTGCAGGAGCTGACACTCAAGCGCACTCGCCGCGCAATCTCCGATCTTCTGACCGGCACGCAGGACACCGCGTGGATACGGCTTCCCGACGGTTCCGAGATCTCCGTCGACGTCGATCGGCTGGAGATCGGTGACGAGGTCGTCGTGCACGACCACGTCGGCGTGCCGGTGGACGGGACCGTCGTCGACGGTGACGCGGTGGTCGATCAATCGGCGATCACCGGTGAGACGTTGCCGGTGTCGATCGTTGCAGGAGATCGGATCCACGCCGGATCGGTTGTCGTCCGGGGACGGATCGTCATCCGCGCGTCTGCGGTCGGCCGCGACACGACGATCGGCCGCATCATTTCCCGCGTCGAGGAGGCGCAGGAAGACCGCGCTCCGATTCAGACTGTGGGAGAAAACTTCTCACGACGCTTCGTACCGGCATCGTTCATCCTGTCGGCCCTCACCCTTGTCGTCACCCGAGATGTCCGACGGGCGATGACGATGCTGCTCGTCGCATGTCCGTGCGCGGTGGGCCTGTCCACTCCGACGGCCATCAGTGCCGCCATCGGAAACGGTGCTCGTCGAGGGATTCTCATCAAGGGCGGGTCGCATCTGGAACAAGCAGGCAGGGTCGATGCCTTCGTGTTCGACAAGACCGGAACCCTCACTGTCGGACGCCCCGTAGTCACCAATGTCGTGTCCTTCCAGGACGACTGGGAGCCGGAACAGGTGCTGGCGTACGCCGCCAGTTCCGAGATCCACTCTCGGCATCCGCTGGCCGAGGCCGTGATTCGTAGTACCGAAGAACGCCACATCGTGATTCCTCCGCACGAAGAATGCGAAGTTCTCGTCGGGCTCGGGATGCGCACCGTCGCAGATGGACGAACTTTGCTGCTGGGCAGTCCTTCACTGCTGCGCAGCGAGAATGTCGCCGTGTCCGACCATGCAGCCGAATGGGTTTCGCGTCTCCAGCGTCAGGCCGAGACTCCGCTGCTACTGGCGGTGGACGGTGTGTTGGTCGGGTTGATCAGCCTACGCGACGAGGTCCGCTCGAATGCTCTGCACGTACTGAATGCGCTCCGGGCCGATGGTGTGGAACGGATCGTCATGCTCACCGGAGATCACCCTGAGACCGCCGCGGCCGTCGCCGCCGAACTGGGCATCGCCGAGTGGCGGGCCGAGGTGATGCCCGATGACAAACTCGAAGCCGTCCGCAAGCTCCAAGACGAGGGGTACGTCGTCGCTATGGTCGGTGACGGCACCAACGACGCTCCCGCCCTGGCCGTTGCGGATATCGGAATCGCAATGGGGTTGGCGGGCACCGATGTCGCTGTCGAAGCGGCCGATGTAGCTCTCGCCAGCGACGATCTGACACGGTTGCTCGACGTTCGCGACCTCGGACGGCATTCGGTGTCCGTCATCCGACAGAACTATGGAATGTCGATCGCAGTGAACGCGTTGGGACTCGTGGTCAGCGCCGGTGGAGCACTCTCTCCGGTGCTCGCCGCGATTCTGCACAACGCGTCCTCGGTTGCGGTGGTGGGTAACAGCTCACGTTTGATCCGATATCGAATCTGATCAGTAGCGTCCGACTATCGTCTGGCAGCACCACCTGCGGCAATCGACATCCCAGACCGCGCTCGCGCGGCAGATGTGCGATTCGATCCACCAAATGGATGCGGGCCCGTGGCCGATTTCGGCTTGCGCTGGAGTGCACTCGAAGACGTAGCGTCTGGCCCATGACCGCAGCACCACATTCACCGGCCACGACCGACACCGAGCCCGTGGGTATCGGAATCGCCGAGATGGCCGAGTCCTCGGGGCTGACGCAGGACACGCTGCGCTGGTACGAGCGGGAGGGCCTGATACCCGAGATCCCTCGCACGGCGATGGGTAGGCGCGCGTTCAGTCCGAGACTGGTCGCACTCGTGCAACTTCTGGTTCGTCTGCGGACGACCGGCATGCCCACAGCCGATATGCGCCGATTCGTGATTCTGGTGAATCTGGGTGCGTCCACGCATCAGGAACGTATCGACATTCTGACCGCGCACCGAGTACGCGTCGACGAGAAGCAACGTCGTCTCGCCGAGGCACGGTCTGCGCTGGATACGAAAATTTTGCACTACGAGGACCTGATCGCGCAGGGCCTCGACTGCGATGGTCTCGCAATCGTCACCCCATCATCCAACGAGCACAGGAGCATTCATGTCGATTACCACTCGTGACATCCCGGCACTCGGACGCAATGTCGGTGCCATCGGCCTCGGCTGCATGGGTATCAGCTGGGCCTATACCGGTGCGGATACCTCCTCGGACACTGCCGGTGCACACATCCTGGCGCACGCACTCGCGTCGGGTATCGACTTCTTCGACACCAGCGACGCCTACGCAGCCGGACACAACGAAAGGGTCGTCGGCCGCGCACTGGCCGGAACGAATGCTGTGATCGCCACGAAAGCAGGCTTGATCGGGAACGCCGACGGCGGTGCGCCCGTTCTGAGCCGAAACGGTACGCCGGAACACCTCACTCGGGCCTGCGACGCGAGCCTGCGGAACCTCGGTGTGGACACCATCGATCTGTACTACCTCCACCGCGTCGACGACCAGGTGCCGATCGAGGACTCCTGGGGAGCCCTGTCCGAATTGGTGGCGGCAGGCAAGGTGCGCGCCCTGGGACTCAGTGAGGTCACCGTCGAGCAAGCAAGGGTGGCCCACAGTATCCATCCGGTCTCTGCGGTGCAGTCCGAACTGTCCCTGTGGACTCGAAACGCATTGGGACAGGGCACTACACACGACGGTGAACCTGTGGGAAACATCGTCGAGTGGACGGGTGAGAACGACGCGGTGTTCGTGCCGTTCTCACCTCTGGGTCGAGGATTCCTCACCGGTTCGCTCGACACCTCAGCACTTCCGGCGACCGACATGCGGTTGGCACTTCCCCGATTCTCCGGAGCCGCGGCCGAACAGAACCGATCGATCGTCGAGGTCGTGTCCGCAGTGGCATCGAGGCACGACTCCACCCGTGCCGCTGTGGCATTGGCGTGGGTACTCGCCCAGGGTCCCCACGTGATTCCCATTCCCGGCACCACCAACATCGAGCATTTCGACTCCAACCTCGCGGCACTGGAGCTTCAGCTCACCGCCGAGGATCTCACCGTGCTCGACGGTGCACCCGCTGCGGTCGGAACTCGATACTGATATGCCGCGAACGGCATTGTTGGAGATCGACTTTCAGCCCTGGATCATCGAGCTCGGACACGACCCCGGTGCATTGGCTCGCGCCGAATCGGTCCGTGCAGCCCAGCGCGCTGCGGGCTCACTGGTGGTGTGTACTCGCTATCTGAGCCGGGATGCAGCCGATCCGATGCGCTCCGACGCGGACGGTGACGGTGCCCGCTTCCACCCGTCGATGACGCCTCGGCCAGGAGACCTCATCGCAACGAAGTTCGACCGCGACATCTGGTCCAACCCCGATCTGGATGCCCAGCTGAGACTCATCGGGGTGGAGCACGTGGTGATCACCGGGTACCTCACGGATTTCGGGGTTCGGATTGCCGCGGAACGTGCATGCTCACTGGGCTATCGCGTGACGGTGTACGCAGGTGCGTGCGCGGGGTCGACCGCCGACGAACATCGGCATGCGCTCGACTCCATGGCCGCAACCTGTGCGACTGTCGCGGAATGACGCTGCCGTTCGAGCCGGGCAGTCACGCCTGGTGATGCGCGGGACGTCACCACTGCAGAGGTGAGCTTCCCAATGGACGCGGCACTCCCCACACCGGCGTGGGTACGTCGCTGAACGTCAGCGGTAGCACAGGTTCGGTGATCGGCCCGAACGGGGAGTCGACAGTCACCAGGTCGATGTTCGGCCGACTCGGGCGGGGGAGCGCGGCCACATCGTCCTGATCGAACAGGCCGAGATCCTGTACCCACATGCACACCCGAGCGAGGTTGACGCGAACACGCCAGGAACCACCCACGACTGCACGGCGACGCAGCGCTGCCACCATCCCCGCCGCACCCAGGTATGCCGCAAGGTAGTCGTCGAGCAGATACGTAGGCGGAAGTGACGGACGACCATCGAAGTCCTCGGCCTCAGCGAAACCCGTTGCAGAACAGGCCAGTTGATCGAATCCACCACGTTCACCCCAGGGACCGTCCGCGCCCCAGCAGTGATACTCGCACACCACCACACCTGGACGGAGTGAGGCGAGGTCGTCGGCGCCGAAACCACGCCGGTCCATGCCGCGGTAGGAGTCGACCACGACATCGGCTCCCGCGCAGAGTCTCCGGAACGTGTCACGCTGTTCTGCATTCCGCAGATCGGCGAATGCGTTCCGCTTCCCTCCTCCCGTCATCGCCACCATCGAGATGGGATCGGGCAGGTCCGGCCTGGACACATGCATCACACCGGCACCGAAAGTCGCGAGCAGCCGCGCCGAGACCGGCCCTGCGATGACGTGGGTGAGGTCCGCCACCCGAAGTGAACTCAGTGGTGGCCAATCCGCGCCGCCGGGCAATGCCTCGCGCGGCCCCGGACCGATCTGCTCGAGTTCGATCACCCCTCGCCCGAGCAGATGCCGGGCCATTTCCGTCGCACGCCACTCCTCGGTGCTGCGTACGACGGCAGCGACGCCTCCGCTGGCAACCACGGCGTTCTCCAGCGCATAGGCGTCCCAATGAACAGCTGCGTCAGCGATGCGATCAGGAAGTGGGGGGCAATTCAGCACCCGACACACCGCGTCACGCAGTCCGGCGTAGGCGGTGATCAGGAAGATCCATCGACCGTCACGGCACTGATAGAAGTCGTTGTTGCCCAGTGCACGAGGGTCTTCGGTCAGATGCGCCGCGGGAACGCCCGACACAGTGGTGAGGTAGGCGGCGCGGAGCTGATCGATTGCGTCCTCCGCTTTCACCATGACGGTCTGCGGCGCACGCCCGGCATCCTCCGCAATGCCTGCGATCTGCAGTCCGAACGCCGCAATCGCGGCCGAGGTTGCGTCGGCGAGTCGATGTGGCGACGGGACGAGTGGATCGCTTCCTACCACCCTCGCCCGAGACCGGATCGGATGCCCTTCGACAGCAAGCAGGGTATCGAGTTCGTCTATCACCGAGGCGGTTCGAGCGCCGTCGACCGCATCGTACAAGTAGGTGTTCGTCATGCGTCCACCATCGCGCGGTCGATTCCAACCGGCATGTACCTACGTATATCCGTAGGTTATTGACCTCGAGCGTGCCTCGAGCGCCGGAAGTCCGCTATTTCGCGTCGCGGAAGTACGGTTCTACTGTGCCCTTGAGCTTGACGAGCATGGGATTTCCGTAGCGATCCTTCGCGGTCGGTACTTCTACGCGCACCCAACCCTCGGTCACGTTGTATTCGCGAACACTGGTCTTCTCGACGCCGTTGAAGCGGATACCGACGTCCCGGCGAAGAACCTCTTCGTTGTAGAAGGGGCTCCGCGGATCGATCGCGAGGTGATTCGGTGGAACGTCTGTGTTCTGGTCCTCTGGCATGGATTACTTTCGTCGAATGCTGCGTTGGGTGCTCGGTTGGTTCACAGAGAGAATACGCGACCCAGGGCTGCCGACCCTAGCCTCGCGCCATGTCCACGAACCTCGACAGGTGAAGCTGGTGTGCCACAGTGATTGTCGCGGTCGGACCGTTACGGTGCTTGCCGAGGATCAGGTCGGCCTCACCGCCGCGGGGGTCGTCGCGCTCGATTGCGTCGGGTCGGTGCAGCAGAATCACCATGTCGGCGTCCTGCTCCAGTGAGCCCGATTCACGGAGGTCGGACACCATGGGCTTCTTGTCGGTTCGCTGCTCAGGACCACGGTTGAGCTGGCAGACCGCGACCACCGGGCATTCGAGTTCCTTGGCCAACAGCTTGAGCTGACGCGAGAAGTCCGAGACCTCCTGCTGACGGGATTCGACCTTCTTGCCCGACGACATCAGCTGAAGGTAGTCCACCACAATGAGTTTCAGGCCGTTGCGCTGCTTCAGGCGTCGAGCCTTCGCACGGATCTCCATCATCGTCAGGTTCGGCGAATCGTCGACGAAGAGCGGTGCTTCGCTGATCTCGCTCATGCGCCGAGCCAGCTTGGTCCAGTCGTCGTCGGTCATCTTTCCCGAACGCATGTCACCGAGCTTGATCTTCGCCTCGGCGGACAACAGTCGCATGACGATCTCGGTGCGACTCATCTCCAGGGAGAAAATGACACTGGGCATACCGTGCTTGATGGAGCACGAACGCATGAAATCCATTGACAGCGTGGAGTTATGGGTCGGGATCATCGACTCGCTGGCGAGATACAGATGCTCTGCGTTGTCGACCTCCACGCAACGAACCGGAACGGAGTCGACTCGGCGAACGTCGACGATGAACCGCGAACCCGACCTGACGGTGGATCCCGCAGCTCGACGTTCCTTGTGCAGCATCTGCTTGCGGTGCAGACCGAACACCACATCGTCCGTCGCGAACGTCAACGTGAACGCTGTCGACGACGCTTCGCTCCGACCTCGCACCCTCCTGGTCGACATCTGCACGCGATAGCCCAAGCTGACGATCAGTTCACGCACCCCACGGACGAGTCGTTCACTGGTGACCGCAAATTGAACCGAGCCGCCCCCGGTGACAGTTCCGTCGGTATCGAGCAGACCCGCCAACAACGCACGTCGTTGGGCCTCGGAACCGCGGAGATAGTCGATGGGTACATGCTTGTCGCCCAATACACCGATCGTCCGTAAACGCGCCTGCACGGTCCCGATCGAGTTGCGGCATGCCTGACAGCGGTGCAAACCAGTCGTCACCTTGCCGCAGTCGATGCACGTCGGTGCAGCGGCCGGAGCGGACATGAAACGCGCTTTGCCGCCGCAGGATTGGCCGCAGGTACGGACATTGAGCGGAAACGGCACGAACTGCTTGCCGCAGACGACACAGTCCTTTGCCTCGACAACCTCGGTAGGAAGTTTGATCGAGTATCGGAGTGCGGCTTTCTCCGACGCCACCACGTGCAGACCTTCGCCTTCGATCCGGGCGATGATTTCGGGGTCAGCACTGGTGATCTGCGCGCACGCCGACGTTCCATCTCCCAGCCAGGCACCCATGGTGTACGGCGGCACCAGCAGCTCACGCTCCGGCAGCTGAACGGCCTCAGTATTGGTGACCGAGTGATTGATGCGTGCATCTTTCGTCGGGCAGCGCACCGAGTTCGCAATTTCTTCGGTGGTGCGCACAGCAGCGAAGGTCTTCTGATTGCGAGTCCGGTTGTAGTTGACGGCCGCAGCCTGCGCCGACTTGCGTGACGCCCTGGTCTCGGTCAACCACTGGTGCTCCGCGTCGGCGACGATGACTGTGCCGTCGGAGAATTCGACTTCGTAGCACGGTCGATCGAGCATGACGTCGGTGGCCGCCACGACACGCGTCGGCATGCCATGGGCGTCGATGAGGTGGTCACCCACGGCCACCTCGCCCATCGTGGTCCAGCCGTCGGGCGTCGGAAGCGGCGTGTCGAGAGCGAGCGCCTTGCCCACACCAGGCCTCGCAGCCACGATGATCATCTGACCCGGGTGCAGGCCGTTGGTGATTTCGTCGAGTTCGGCGAATCCTGTTGGTACACCGAGGGATATACCCCCACGGCTGGCGATGGAGTCGATTTCGTCCATCGTCGGCTGCAGCAGCTCCTCGAGGGGCAGGAAGTCCTCGGAGGTGCGGCGTTCGGTGACCTCGTACACCTCGGCCTGCGCGCGGTCCACGACCTCGGCGACGTCCTGACCGTCGGCCCCGGCGTAGCCGAACTGCACGATGCGGGTGCCTGCCTGCACGAGCCGGCGCAGAATCGACTTCTCGGCGACGATCTCGGCGTAGTACCCGGCATTGGCTGCCGTCGGCGTCGTCTGGGTGAGCGTGATCAAGTACGGCGGTCCGCCGATGCGCTTGAGTTCTCCGCGTCGATCGAGTTCGGCCGACACCGTCACCGGGTCGGCCGGCTCGCCGCGGCTGTAGAGGTCGAGGATCGCGTCGTACACGTTCTGATGGGCCGGGCGGTAGAAATCCCCGGGGCGAAGCACCTCGAGCACGTCGGCAATGGCGTCCTTGCTCAGCAGCATGCCGCCCAGCACGGACTGCTCGGCAGCCATGTCCTGCGGGGGCTGGCGGCCGAAATCCTCACCGGGACCCTCGCTGGAAGGGGAGCCGGAGTAATCGGACTGTCCTCGATCGTCCACAACTGCCACGCGAACCGGCCGTCCTCTCCCCATCGTCGTCGACACGGCCGAATACCACCCAGCCGCGCGTTCCAGCAAGTTCTACCCCCGGGCACCGACAGGTACTGATCGACACCGGATTCACACTGCCTCGGTACCTGCGCACGGCATCGAGAGAGACGCTGCACGGACGTTAAGCGTTATCGGCAGTAGTCACAACACGGCCTGTGCACGAAGTTGTGGATGGAATGTGGATGGACTTGAACAACGGTGTTGACCACCTGGGGATAACCTGGGTATAAGTTTCACAGTTTCGACCATTCGCCCAGGTCGATGGGTGTACATAAAGTTTTCTTCCTGTGCATTGATTCTGGATCGGCGTGTCGGCCGAATTGACAGCTCGGGCGTGTTGAGTAAATACGAAGTGAACCCCAGGGTGAAGTAGGTCACACAGACTGGGATCGCTCACAGAAACAGACCACCGTCCCGTTTCCGCAGAAGGGGCCCGATTCCAAGCTTGGAATCGGGCCCCTCGTCACTGCCGATCAGACGTCAGGCTCGGCTCTTCTGCGGACAATCGGCCGGATCCAGCACCGTGACCTCTTTGGTACCGATCCGGAGCACCCTGGCCGTCGGAATATCGAAGAACAGTCCGGTGATGTGCAGGCGCCCATCGGCGTTGGCGCGACCCACCACGCGGTGACGCGTGAGTGTCTGCAACTGCACGGCCACGTTCACCATCGCGAGCTGATCCGCTTCACCGAACCCGAGCTCTGCGGCCTGACGACCCACCACGTGCCCGCTGCGGTACGCGTCAAGGCTCGCCACCGCGTACCCCAACCATTCCGCGACAGACTCGTCTGCGGCATTCTCCGGCCCACTCAGCACCGCCTTCATGGCACCGCAGCCCGAGTGTCCACACACCACCACCGACGACGTGCCCAGTTGATCGACGCCGAACGCCAGAGCGGCCTCCACCGAGCAATCCTGTCCCTGAGCGGGCACGAGATTGCCCATGTTGCGGACCGTGAACAGATCGCCCGGTCCGCTACTGGTGATCGTGTTCGGCATCACGCGCGAGTCCACGCAGCAGAGGAAGAGCGTATCGGGATCCTGAGATTCGGTCAGGCCCTCGAGGTGCGGACGAATATTGGGGGCGTGGGTGCGGTGATACTCGGCAACACCACTGAGCACCGCCCGCAGGGCGACGGGCGAATCCTCCTGCGCAACATCGTCCTTGAGCTGCCACGCGCGCCACGGAGCCAACGAGCTGCGTACCGTCGCAGACCCCCGCTTGGGCGGACCCTCGGCCGCTGCGGCCATCGACGCCGTGCCCACTTCCTCGACTTTCACTGTGCCGCCGCCGAGTTCGTGCTGACGTATCCACTCGTTCAGGGCGTCGTGCACCGCGTGGTCGAGGAAGTCCACTCCCAGATGCACGGTGACTGCGGTTCCGGCGGGGACGGTGGACAGCACATGCGTCAATCGGGGGAGGGCAAGAAAGCTCAACGACCCCTCGGTGGTGACGCGCCAGGTGCCGTCGACCGTCTCCTCTGCGCGGACCTTCGCCCACACCACACGGCGCAGCACGAGAATGATCGACAGTGCCAAACCGATAAGGACGCCCTCGAGCAGATTGAGTGCCACCACACCGACGACCGTGACCGCGTAGACCGCGATGTCGCCGGTCTTGTTCGCAATCTTGATGTCTGCCAACTTGATCAGCTGCACACCGATCATCACCAGCAATCCGGCGAGTGCAGCGAACGGAACCAGTTCGACGATCGAAATGAACAGCACCGAGAAGATCAGGATCCACACGCCGTGCAGAATCGCCGACGCCCGAGACTTGGCGCCGACCTTGACGTTGGTCGCGCTCCGCACGATGACGCCGGTGATCGGCAGTCCGCCGATGGCACCCGAGGCCATGTTGCCTGCGCCCTGTGCCATCAATTCTCGGTCGAAGTTGGTGCGCTCACCGCTGTGCATCTTGTCGACGGCGACCGCGGAGAGCAGGCTCTCGACGCTGGCGATCAGAGCAATGGTGATGACGCCGGTGACAAACGCGCTCCACTGCCCGTCGGGCATGATCGGGAAGCTCAGCGACTCGATCAGGTTGCCCGGCAATTCGATTCGCTCGACGTCCAGGGAGAAGAAGATGGAGACCGCTGTGGCAGTGACCACTGCGACGAGTGCGGCCGGCACCTTCGTCACCTTGGCCATCACACCCGACACGCCCGCCAATCGCGGCCAGCCGAACATGAGCACGACCACGATGCCGCCGACGATGATCGACGGCCACTGGCCGTTGGCGACCGACGTGGGGATAGCGAGAATGTTCTGCACTGCCGAACTCTCGGACTCGCCGCCGAGAAGGACGTGAATCTGTTGCAGTGCAATGGTTGTACCGATACCGGCGAGCATGGCGTGTACCACCACCGGCGAAATGGCCAGGGCACTTCGTGCGATTCGACTCATTCCCAGCAGGATCTGCACGGCTCCGGCCAGAACCGTGATGGCGCACGTTACGCCCCAACCGAATTGGTTCACCAACTCGGCGACCACGACGGTCAGGCCTGCGGCGGGACCACTGACCTGCAACGGTGATCCACCGAGTATGCCGGCGAGAATTCCGCCGACCACGGCGGCGATGAGACCGGCCATGATCGGCGCGCCGGAGGCGACGGCGATGCCGATCGAAAGTGGCACTGCCACAAGGAAAACAACCAATGAGGCTGGTACGTCGTATTTCAGGATGGACCCGACTCGAGACTGCGCCTCGGGTCGGGTCTTGCGGCTGGGCTCCGAGTCGGGTTCCACAGTCGTGGTCACGGCAGTAATTCCTCCGGGCGTCTAGGCGTCAGGTCGGGTGGATCCATCTGTTGATGATGTTCGATGTCGCCCCGCCTAAAGAGTACGCAAAGCTTTGCTCACGAACGTCCGAAGAGAGATCCTTCACAAATCGGAACCCATTGCGACAGTTGATCTTTGTGAGAAGACACGAAAAAGCCCCACGAACCGAGGTTCGTGGGGCTTTCTGCAGCCGTAGTGGGCCGAAAGCCGAAATCAGCTTCCGACGACCTCCAGCTTGAACTTGGCAGTCACGTCGGGGTGCAGGTTCACGACGATGTCGTGCTTGCCCGTGCTCTTGACGTGTGCCTTCGGCAGATCGATGCTGCGCTTGTCGACAACCGGGCCACCGGCGGCCTTGAGAGCAGAAGCGACGTCCGACGCGGTGACCGAGCCGAACAGCTTGCCCGAGTCGCCCGCGGTCTTCACGGACAGCGTGACGGCCTCGAGGCCTTCGATGGCCTGCTTGAGCTCGTTGGCGTGCTCGAGTCCGCGCACGGCACGAGCTTCCTGAGCGCGGCGGATGCCGTCGACCTGCTTCTGAGCTCCACGGGTGGCCTGGATGGCCAATCCGCGGGGCAGCAGGAAGTTACGGCCGTAGCCGTCCTTGACCTCTACGGTGTCGCCAGGCGCACCGAGGTTGTCCACATCAGCGGTGAGGATCAGTTTCATACCAATCGCCCCTTTCTATCGAGCCGTCGCGGCGTAAGGCAGCAGTGCTACCTCACGCGAGTTCTTCACGGCAACGGCCACGTCACGCTGATGCTGGACGCAGTTGCCGGTGACACGGCGAGCACGGATCTTTCCGCGATCGCTGACGTACTTACGCAGCAACGTCGTGTCCTTGTAGTCGATCGACGCGTTCTTCTCCTTGCAGAAGGAACACGCTTTCTTCTTGAGCACCTTGTCGCGCAATGGCGGTTTGGGCATGGGTCTTTCTCCGTTACATCTGGTTGTTCTCGATCGAAGGATCTAGAACGGTGGCTCTTCGTCTCCGCCACGTCCGCCGAAGGAGCCCGATGCCGCCGGGGCGCTGCCCCAGGGATCGTCTCCTCCGGAACCGGAGTTGGACGAGGAGTTCGAGCGGCCGCCGCCCGATCCGCCAGAGGAACCCGAGCCGGAGTTGAAGCCGCCTCCGCCGCCACCTCCACCGCGATTGGCCTTGTTGACCTTTGCGGTGGCGTAGCGAAGTGAAGGTCCGATCTCGTCGACTTCGAGCTCGACGACTGTCCGCTTCTCACCTTCACGCGTCTCGTACGAGCGCTGCCGCAGCCGTCCGCTCACGATCACTCGTGAGCCTCGGGTCAAGCTCTCGGCAACGTTCTCCGCTGCCTCGCGCCAGATGTTGCAGCGCATGAAGAGCGCGTCGCCGTCTTTCCATTCGTTCGTCTGACGATCGAATGTGCGCGGGGTGGATGCAACCGTGAAGTTGGCAACCGCCGCACCGGCGGGGGTGAATCGAAGTTCTGGATCAGCCGTCAAGTTTCCGATGACGGTGATGACGGTCTCGCCTGCCATGGTTCCTCTTTCAGTAGTAAGCGTTGTAGATGCCAGCCTAGAGGCGGGCAACGACAATTACTTGCCCTGTCGCAGGACCTTCGTGCGCAGAACGGACTCGTTGAGTCCGAGCTGACGATCCAGCTCGCTGACGGTGGCAGGCTCGGCGTTGAGGTTCACAACGGCGTAGATGCCCTCGGCATGCTTGAGGATTTCGTAGGCCAGACGACGCTTGCCCCACACATCGACCTTGTCGACGGTGCCGCCATCCTTGCGAACGACGTTGAGGAACGTATCGAGCGACGGAGCGACAGTGCGCTCGTCCAGATTGGGGTCGAGAATGACCATCAATTCGTAATGACGCATAAGACCTCATCACCTCCTGTGGACTAGTGAAAACGGCCACGGACTATCCGTGGCAGGAGGGTCGTTGCGTCAGCAACCCCTCGAAGATACACGACAGGGCCCTGACCTGCTAATTCGCGTTGGACGTACGGTCCGGCGTTCGCGCGTCATAGTCTTGCACCATGCGATCCGGGGTCCGCGCCAATCCGATGACGGTCGTCGTGGTCGTCGCGATGGCTGCGCTTGGATTGATTCTGGGATATCTCAACAAGGCCCGATGCGCGGTCGCGCCCTTCGACGCTTCCGGTCGCAGCACGGTGTTCGACGCCATCAAGGATTCCTCGGTCTGCTACTCCGACATTCAATTCCTGTGGCTCGGCCGAGACATCGACAATCACATCTTTCCCTACATTCACGGAGCCATCACCAGCGACGGGATCCTCACCGGCGGAACGGTGGAGTACCCGGTTCTCAGTGGATTGCTGATGTGGCTCGGTGCGGTCCCCGCGCACACCGATGCGCAGTTCCTGCTGACGTCGGCGTTGATCCTCGGGCCGTTCGGTCTGCTCACCGCCTGGATGCTCGGCCGGATGGCCGGCTGGTCGGCGCTGCTCTGGTCGATCGGTCCGCCCCTGGTGATGTACGCGTTCCACAACTGGGAGCTGCCCGTCGTCGCCGCGGCCGTCGGCGCGATCTTCGTCATGACACTGCCCATGCCGCTACGACGCCGGGCGATTCTCGCGTCGGTGCTGCTGGCAGTCGGGTTCTGTCTCAAGCTGTACCCAGGAGCGTTCGTGTTGCCGCTGATCGCGTACGTGATCACCGGCGGAATCGACGGGCGCGAGTCCGCCGACACAGTCAAAGGCCGCTGGGACATCCGCGGCGGGCTGATGGTCGCCGGTGCCGCGATCGGCACCGTGGTGGCAGTCAATCTGCCGTTCGCACTGCTCGGCTACGAGGGGTGGCGCGCATCGTTCACGTTCCAGTCGCTGCGGCAGGCGGACCTGACGACCAACTCCATCTGGTACTGGGGATTGCGCCACTTCTACATCAGCGACCAGATGACGCCCGATGCGTACGCCGAGGCCGAGACGTCTTTCCAGGACGTGGTGGACGTCGCGTCGCCGCTGCTGGTGTTCTCGGCGTTCGCACTCGCGCTGTGGCTGGGCTGGCGTCGCGCAAAGGTGACCGGCACCTATCCGTGGATCGCAGTGAGCGGATCGATGCTGTGCGGATTCATGCTGCTGCACAAGGTGCATTCGCCGCAGTACACGCTGTGGCTGCTGCCCTTCCTGGTGCTGCTTCGCGTTCCGTGGGGACTCGTCGCCGCCTACCTGCTCGTCGATCTGTCGATGGGAATCGGCGTCTTCAAGTACTTTGCCGCGCTCGCCTCGGGTGCCGACGCCAACGACGAGGAATTCTTCGTTCTCGTCGGCGTATGGGGCCGAGCACTGCTACTGCTGGTGTTCTTCGTGCTGTTCATCAGGGCTCGGATGCGGGTTCCTTTTCCGGGCGACACCGACCAGGAGTCGGTAACATCGCGCCGACCAGCGGCGACGTCACTGACAGCATCGTCGGGGCAGTAGACGTAGATCAGGGCGGGCGGGGACATGACACAGGTGTCGAATTCTCAGGGGAACACGGACGAGACGACCACCGAGGTGCGACGCGTCGGTCTGATCGAGGATCACGAATCGGTAGCTCTCGGCCTCCAGGCGATGCTCGCGGACGAGCCCGACCTCGAACTGGTGTGCATCGCGGCCACCGTGGGCGAACTGCTCGAACAGCGGCAGACCCTGGATCTGGTCGTCCTCGACCTCCGACTGGGGGACGGTTCGTCGCCTCGCTCGAACGTGGAGCAACTGCACGCTGCCGGTGCGCGCGTGCTGGTCTACACCGGAGCCGAGAACGCGTTTCTGGTTCGCTCCGCTGCCCGCGCAGGCGTACTGGGCGTAGTGCGGAAGTCGGCACCGGCGGCGGCGATCGTCTCGGCGATCAGGCGTGCCGCGAGCGGCGGTCAGGTCGTCACCACGGATTGGGCCGCTGCGATCGACGGCGATCCGCAGCTACCCGATGTCGGCCTCAGTCCACGCCAACGTGAGGTCCTCGCGCTGTACGCATCCGGCGAGAAGGCCGGGCGCGTGGCCCGCCTCGCAGGCCTGTCCGAGCAGACCGTCAACGACTACCTCGTCCGCATTCGCAACAAGTACGCCGAGGCCGGGCGTCCGGCACCGACGAAGACCGACCTGTACAAGCGAGCGGTCGAGGACGGCTGGCTCCCGATGCCCGAGCTACCTCCGCAGGAGTGATACCGAGCCCGGGCGGGGTTGGCTGTGGTTCATCTCACAATTTTCGAGACAGTGAGCATCGCCGTCGTACGCGTCCAGCCTGGTCGACGACTCCCGAGAGGATGTGCGAATCGAGATCGAAGCCGGTGGACGCGAGTCTGTCGTACTGCCGTAAGACGCTGCCACGACGGTTGACGATTCAATGCCCCTGAAAATCAGGGCAGAAAACCTGCGTATTACCTGTGAGAATCGTTCACATTGGTTTAGTTGGTCTCAACTCACTTCGGCGTCCGGGAGATTTGATGTCTGCACTGCTCGAACCCTTGCCCTCCGCGGACGACTCGGGAGTCCCGACCGCACGCCGTTCACGTGGGCCCATCAGCTTGGTTCCGCCCGCGCTGCAGATACACCCCGTTCCGGCCGCTCCGAGCCCGTTCCCGCCGCGACCCGACCTCACCGGCCGCGAGATCGAGGTGCTTCTCTGCTGGATTCGGCACGACTCGAAGACCGCAGTGGCGAAGACACTGTTTCTCTCGCTCGGCACCGTGAACACCCATCTCACCCGAATCCGGGCCAAGTACACCTCGGTCGGGCGACCGGCACCGACCAAGGCCGGGCTGGTCGCGCGGGCCCTCCAGGACGGGCTCGTCGATATCTCGGAGCTCTGAGCCCGCCCGGCCAGCAGATCAGACGCTGACTGCGGTGTCCACGCCTTCCTTCTCGAGGCGCTTGTTGCGTCGGATACTGCTCAGCAGCGCAGCTCCGATGAACAGGATTCCCACGAAGCCGGTGATCAGCTCGTTGATGTGCACACCGATGGACACCAGCAGAATGACCGACAACGCACCGATTGCCCAGTGCGCGCCGTGCTCGAGGTACACGTAGTCGGACAACGTGCCCTTGCGCACGAGGAACACCGTGATCGAGCGGACGAACATCGCACCGATGAAGCCGAGGCCGAGCGCAATGATGATCGGGTCTGCAGTGATGGCGAAGGCCCCGATGACGCCGTCGAACGAGAAGGACGCGTCGAGCACCTCGAGGTAGAGGAACAGGAAGAAGCCGGCCTTACCCGTCGCCTTCGCCAGTTCGCTGGGTCCACCCGAGGACTCTTCGCCCTCTTCTTCGACGTGGAACAGCTCGCCGAGACCGTTCACCGCGATGTACGTGATCATGCCGAGCACGCCGGAGACCATGACCGTGGAGATCTTGTCGTCCTCGGCGAGGAATTCAGCGCTCAGTACCAGCAGCAAGCCGGCAACGACGACGGACAGCTGATCGAGGCGACCGATTCGGGCCAAGGGCTTCTCCAGCCAGCTCAACCACGTGATCTCGCGATCCTCGAAGATGAAGCCGAGGAAGAGCATCAGCAGGAACATGCCGCCGAATGCTGCGATCTGCGGATGAGCGTCGGTGAGCAGCGTTTCGTAGCTGGGGCGGCCGTCGTCGAAGTACGCCGCGTCGTTGGGCGGCGGGTTCAGCGCGAGATCGATCGCAGCCACCGGGCCGAGACCGGATGCAGCCCAGACGATGACCAGCGGGAAGAGCAGCCGCATACCGAACACGGCGATGACGATGCCGATGGTGAGGAAGATCTTCTGCCAGAACTCGCTCATCCGTCGCAGCACGGTGGCGTTGATGACGGCGTTGTCGAAGGACAGGGACACCTCGAGCACGCCGAGGATGAGGACGAGGATCATCGCCTCGATCCCGCCGTAGAGGAAGGCCACGATGACGGAGACGATGGTGACCGCGATCGACCATCCGAAGATCTTCACAACCACAGGTGTGGCCCTTCTGGCTAGGAGCGGAGCCGGCGGAGTGACCCATCAGCTCAGTAGCGGAGCCGGCAGGAGCGACCGGTCGGGGCCGACAAATACGGAAAAACCCCCGCCCATCATGAACGATGAAGCGGGGGTATCCCCAATCTTGGGAGAGTCTTGACTAGACGTTTACTCCGAAGTCTCGGGCGATGCCTGCGAGGCCGGATGCGTAGCCCTGACCGACTGCGCGGAACTTCCACTCCGCGCCGTTGCGGTACAGCTCACCGAAGACCATGGCGGTCTCGGTGGAAGCGTCCTCGCTGAGGTCGTAGCGGGCGAGCTCGGAGTTGTCGGCCTGGTTGATGACGCGGATGAACGCGTTGCGCACCTGACCGAACGACTGCGAGCGTGCGTCCGCATCGTAGATCGACACGGGAAAGGTGATGGTCTCGATCTCCGGCGGCACAGCGGCGAGATCGACCTTGATCTGCTCGTCGTCTCCGTCGCCCTCACCCGTGGTGTTGTCTCCGGTGTGCTCGATGGAGCCGTCGGGAGACTTCAGGTTGTTGAAGAACACGAAGTGTCCGTCGCTCAGGGCCTTCTTCGTCGAATTCAGCGCAATGGCGCTGGCATCGAGATCGAAGTCGGTACCGGTCGTCGTGCGGATGTCCCACCCGAGTCCGACCACGACCGCGGTCAGGTTCGGAGCTGCCTTGGTGAGCGAGACATTGCCACCCTTGCTGAGGCTGACGCCCATGGAGAGGTCCTTTCGCAAATGGTTTCCCGTTACGGGTTCAACCGTAGTGGGAATGTCCGGTTCTTGGACGTACTCGGCCAACGAGTACGACATCGCCAGGGTTCCCGTCGGTACTATCGAGCAGGTGACAAGTCGCTGGCCTGGGGTGTTCCGCCGAGGTGCCGAATCCGACGCCGCCGCGCGTCGTTCCCAGGACAATGCCGTCGCCGCATTTCTCGACATGGACAAGCGACAGTCCATCGCGTCGGCAGGAGTCGAGGCCTCCACCGCGCTGCATCCCGAGGATCGGCTCGCCGCCCGATGGGCCGACACCGAGAAGCAATGCTTCGACGCCGGAGCCGCGTACCTCGCCGCCGTCGATCAGTTCGACGGAATCACCACAGCCGCGGCCCGATCGGCATTCGACAGCGCAACCGGGCTGCTGCACGACGCAAGCGTGGCCGTCGATCGCTTCTACGATGCTCATCGCAGCACCCTCGAGCAGGCTTCCTCTCGATTCGCGGCAACCCCGCGCCTGGTGCAGGACGCTCTCACCGAGGCCGACGCCGCCCGATCCACCGTCGACGAGCAGTACGCCGGGTACCCGTCGCTACGTCTGGCGTGGCGCGAACTCGATTCGGCAACAACGCAATTGCAGAGCAATCAGCGCGATCCGCTGCGCGCACGCGAGAGCGCCGCTCAGGTGCGCGAACGAGCAGCAGCGCTACGCGCGGCAGTGGAGTCGGCCCCCGGACGACTTCAGGAGGCCAGAACCGCACTGTCCTCGGTACGCACCCGAATCGAAGCCGTCCGAACGCGATCCGAGGGCATCGCACCGGCCTTCTCGAGCCTGCTTCGCGAGTTCAATGCCAAGAGCTCGGCGGATCTCTCGCGTAACGAACGGTCGAGTGCGCGACACATCGAGCAGGCGGACGAGGATCTGCGGGCGGCGCGTTCGGCGCTCGACGCAGGGAACCCCGAACAGTCGTTGGATCTGGTGACCCAGGCGCGCCGCCATCTGAGCGATGCCGAACATCTGGTCGACGCGGTGACCGACCGAGTTCGTCTGCTGCGCGCGGTGAAGGCCGACCCGAAAGCGACCGAGAACACAGTGCGGTTCAAACTTCGTGACGCTCAACAACTCGCGATCAATCGTGGCCTGGTTGCCGAATGGGGCTCGGTGTTGGATGCTCAGCTCGCCCGGATCGACAGGGCGAGCACAGCGCTGACGGGTACCCATCCCGACTACTGGTCATATCTGCAGGATCTGGATACCATTTCGGACTTCATCGCAGGCGTGATCGACCGCATGCGTAACTCGCACTGATCACATTCACACGAAGGACAGTGGTGCAACACTTTCGCCATCTCGACGCAGACACCCGTGAACGAGTGTTCTTCATGCAACCGGAAGACATCGAGACGAACGACGGAAACGACCTCGTGGCAACGGCTCTCGGCGCAACGCTGTACATCCCGGCAACACGCCCCGACCTGACTACGACGGTGAACAAACGCACCGACGAGGGTGTGCGGTCCATCGTCATCGATCTCGAAGACGCTGTCGCAGATCATGATCTGGACGAAGCGTTGGCGAACGCCATCCGAACTCTGAACGAACTCTCGGGTACGAGTTCGCTCGTGTTCGTCCGAGCACGCACCCCCGAGCACATCCGAACCATCTGCGCCGGGCTCACCCACGGCGCGGGCGGGCTCGCCGGATTCGTCGTGCCGAAATTCACGGCGGCACGCGGGGCCGACTTCCTCGACGAGATCGTCGCGGCGTCGCAGTCACATGGCACCCGCCTGTTCGCGATGCCCGTCCTCGAATCGTGGGAGGTGGTACACCGCGAGACTCGAGACGTGGAACTCGTTGCCATCCGTGAGCTCCTCGGGACCTACCGGGACACAGTGCTTGCCGTGCGCATCGGAGCCACCGACATGTGCGGCACCTTCGGCATCCGACGCGACCGCGACCTGACGATCTACGACGTCCGCGTCGTCGCCGACGTCATCAGTGCGATCGTCAACCACCTGGGCCGCTACGACGGGTCCGGATACGTCATCACCGGCCCGGTGTGGGAGTACTTCGCAGACCACGAACGCATGTTCCGTCCGTTGCTACGGCAGACACCCTTCGTCGACCAAGATGCCGTCCGCTTCCGCCAGCAACTGGTCAGCAGCGACCTCGATGCACTCCTGCGCGAGGTGGCCCTCGACCGGGCCAACGGTATCCAGGGCAAGACCGTCATTCATCCCTCGCACGTCCCCGCCGTGCACGCGCTGTCCGCAGTGACCCACGAGGAGTATCACGATGCACTCGACATCCTGTCCTCCGACCAGGGTGGCGTACAGGCATCCGGCTACCGAAACAAGATGAACGAGCTGGGCCCGCACCGCAATTGGGCGAAGCAGACGGTGTTGCGAGCCAAGGCATTCGGCGTCACCAACGAGGGAATCACGTTCGTGGACCTGCTGACCGCATTGGCACAGCGATGAGCACGAATCCGGCCGACGGCATCGTGCTCACCGACACGGGTTCGTCGTCGTCCTGGTCGGCCACGCAGTTGGTGCGGCCCGGTCTACGTCGCAACCCCCGCCGCGCTCATCTGTTGGTATCGACGGTGCTGGGCAAACACATCCCTGTGGATCCGGACGTCGTCATCGCCGCAGGCAACGAACTGGCTGCTCTCGTCGCCGATACGGTGAGCGGGTCCGATGTCGATGTGCTCGGATTTGCCGAGACAGCAACGGGATTGGGGCACACAGTAGCCACTGCACTGGGCGCGCACTGCTATCTCCACTCGACGCGGCGCATCGTTCCCGGCATGACCGTGCACGGCGAGTTCGAGGAGGGTCACTCGCACGCCACCGACCACCTGCTGGTGCCGACATCGGCCGATCTCCTCGCCGGCGAACTGCCTTTGATCCTGGTGGACGACGAGATCTCGACAGGAGCAACGGCGCTGGATGCGTTGCGGCAGATTCATTCCTCGGCCGGTCGCACGCACTACGTGATCGCCTCCCTGGTGGACATGCGCACCGCCGAGCATCTCGCCGCTGCCGCTGCGGTGGCAACCGAACTCGGCGTCCGCATCGACAACGTGAGCCTCGCGCAGGGTTCGGTGGAGCTCGCTCCTGGACTGGTGGAAGCGGTACTCGACCTACCCGATCCTGAGCTCAATCCCGTTGCAGTCCAATCCGGCTCGGTGCGCCGCGTCGATGCGCAGTGGCCGGCGACTCTGCCCGACGGCGGTCGACACGGGTTCCTTCGTTCCGACGCGGCAGCGTTCGACATCGCGATCGACGCCGTCGCGGCCACCGTCGATGCTGCCCTGATCGAATCGACAGCGGTGGTGGTGATCGGCCACGAGGAGCTGATGTATCTGCCGCTCCGACTCGCAGCGGCATTGCAGAAGCTCGGACACCCCGCGCTGTTCCAGACCACCACCCGGTCGCCGGCATACGTTCTCGACCTGCCCGGTTATCCGCTGCGCCGCGGCTTCGAATTCACTGCTCCCGAGGACGAATCGGGACTGCGCTACCTCTACAACGCGTCGGGTCCACGGGACGCGGCCCTGGTGCTCGTCGCCGACGCGCCTGCCGACACCGCTGCCCTCACCACCGCCGCCGAGACACTCGCCGCCTCGGGCGCCGACGTGGTGCTGGTCGTCGTCACCGGGGCCGACCCGGCAGCACTCGAGGTCTCTCGGCGGGCGCGTCCGCTTCGGGGACCCGAATTCGGCTCCTATGCAGCGGACGAGGTCACCTGGCTACTCAAGGATCTCTCGGCGGTCTCGCTCGAGGCCGGAATCGAGGAGCGCGAGAAGCGCATTCAGGCCGGCGAGGCCCATTATGCCGAGTCACTTCCGGTCGAGTACCAACCGGATCTCGCCTACCGCGAACTGTTCGAGAAGGTGCTGCAGGAGAGCGCATCACGGCTGGCGATCGCAGTCGGTACCGTCACCGAGGTCGTCCTGGCCGAGCGTGGACACGACATCGCCCTCGCCTCGCTCGCTCGCGCGGGCACACCCGTGGGAATTCTGATGCGCCGCTGGGCATTCGCCGCTCACGGTATCGAGATTCCGCACTATGCGGTGTCGATCGTGCGCGATCGAGGCATCGACGCTGTCGCGCTGCGCTACCTCTCCGAGCATCACGACTCCCGTTCGGTGGTGTTCGTCGACGGGTGGACCGGCAAGGGTGCAATCGCCCGCGAACTCACCGCTGCACTGCGCGAATTCCCGGGAGCCGAGTTCGACGACGATCTGGCCGTGCTCGCCGATCCGGGCAACTGCGCTCGCACGTACGGCACCCGCGACGACTTCCTCATCGCCTCGGCCTGCTTGAACTCGACTGTGTCGGGACTGGTTTCACGAACCGTACTCAACGACAGCCTGATCGGACCCGGAGACTTCCACGGCGCGAAGTACTACTCCGATCTCGCGCCCGACGACGTCTCACGCCATCTGCTCGACACCGTCGCGGCACGTTTCGACGACGTTCGGGACGAGGTCGACGCCTCGGTGGCAGCAGTGCTCGGCTCCGACCGCACCCCCACGTGGTCCGGCTGGGCGTCGGTGGAGAAGGTCCGTGAGGAATACGGCATCTCACACGTCAATTTCGTCAAGCCCGGGGTCGGCGAAACCACCAGGGTGCTGCTGCGCCGCGTTCCATGGCGGGTACTGGTGCGCGACGCCGATGCGCCCGAGCACGAACACATTCGGATGCTCGCCGCTGCCAGGGGAGTACCGGTGGACGTAGTTCCCGACCTCGCCTACTCGTGCATGGGGCTGATCAAGAACGTCTCCACCGAGGACGCGTCGTGAGTGCCCTGGTGGGCGTCGATCTCGACCGCACGATGATCTTCTCCGAGGGGGCACTCGGGGTACCGCTGGACGACACGTTCGCGTGCGTGGAGGTGTACGAGGGAAAGCCGTTGTCGTACATGAGCACTCGTGCGGTCACGAAACTGCGCGAATTGAGCGGGAGCGTCGTCGTCGTGCCGACGACGACGCGCACCATCGAGCAGTTTCAGCGGATTGCACTCCCCGGCGCACCCTGGCGGTACGCGATCACCAGCAACGGCGGCAACATTCTCGTCGACGGTGAGCCGGACGCGCAGTGGCGCAACACGTTCGACCTGGATCTGGCCGGCATCGGCGCGGAGCTCAGATCGCGGGTCTCCGAGGATTGGGTCCTCAAGTACCGCGAGGCCGACGGCCTGTTCTGCTACCTGGTGGTCGACACGGCCGAGGTGCCGGAGAACTTCGTCGCAGAGTGGTCGCAGTGGTGCGCCGCCCGAGACTGGAACGTCTCGCAGCAGGGCCGCAAGATCTACACGATGCCGAACGCGGTGTGCAAGAGCTCCGCGGTTGCCGAAGTTCGTTCGAGGCTGATCGAGGACGGGACTCTGGACGCCGAGGCCGGACTCTTCGCCGCAGGCGACGGTGCGCTCGACGCCGAGATGCTCGGCGCGGCCGACGCGGCGATCCGGCCACGGCACGGCGAACTGGAACTACTGGGATTCACCCGCCCCGGGTTGACCGTCACCGAGTCCTCCGGTGTGCGAGCCAGCGAAGAAATTCTCGAGTGGTTGCGGAACCGAACCGCCGTGCACCGCGTCTAACTGGTCGTCCGGGGAGACAGACGCAGTACAAGGGGTGGGTATGGCGGATCCGCGTGCAGAACTCGAGGCGGCGATCGAAGACATCGTCACCAATGTCTTCGTGACACCGGTGGGCCCCGAGCTCATCGGAACCATGCTGGGCGAGGCATTCGAGAAGGCGAACGGGGCCTACGACTACCAGGGTGAATACGAACCGAACGAGGTGGTGATCACCGAAGCGTTCGAGGTCATGTCGCATGAGCAGATTGCGGCCGACGTGAACTCTCTTGCAGTGGAAACCATCGAGACCTCGTCCATGAACTGGAACGATTTGGCCGCTGCCGCAACCGCCGGATCCGATGGCTTTCGGTCCGGGGTGGACGCCGCCCTGGCCACCGGCTGGTCGGGGCCGACGGCCGACGCCGTACGCGGCGGCGTGGGCAACTACGTCTCGTCTGCGAACGCGTTGTCGACATCGATGAGTCTGATCAGCAACAAGCTGCTCGAGGCGCACGCGGGATTCACGCAGACGGTGTCGAAGATGCCCCCGGTGAGCGGGCCGGCCGAGAGCACGCTGATCGGTTCGCTGCTTCCCATTCCCTTTGCCACGAAAGACTCGGTGTCGGCTCGGGAAGAGCAGCAGGACGAAGCACGGCGAATCATGCGATCGGTTTACGTACCCGGTGTAATGCAATCCGATAGCAACGTTCCGGTGCTGCCGGCGGCACACAATCCCGTCGTCGACGGTGGCGGTGTCGGCTCGAGTGCAGGCTGGGGTCTGGGTGGAAGCGGCGGGGGATCCACCTCGGGCGGCGGTGCGGGATCTGCGGGTGCGGCCGATCCGGCTGCGCAGGCCGTGTCGGCGCAGACGCAACCGGGCGGCACCGATCCGGCAGGAGCGGGACAGCCAGGTGCGGGATCGGGGCAGCCAGGGTTCGGGCAGTCGGGACCACTCCCGCCGGCCGACAACTCCGGTGAAACTCGTGCCGCATCTGCCGCGCCCGGATCTGCCGGCGGCAGTGCGGGTTCCGGCGCAGGCCCCGGCGCTTACGGCGGAACAGGACCCGGTGGCAGCGGCTTCGGAGGGTCCAATGGTTCGGGCTACGGCGGCGGTGCGGGATATGGCGGCGGTTCCGGCGGCGGATCCGGTACTGGCTCGGGTTACGGCGGCTCGGTTCTCGGCTCTCCGATCGGCGGCGGTGCGGGCAGCAACGGGGCGGGAGGTCTGGGCAACGCAGCTGCGGCGTCGGCCGGCCGCGCGGGAGCGCACGGTATGCCGGGAATGGGTGCGATGGGCGCAGGGGGTGCGCGTGGTGCCGGCGACAACGACAGCGAGCACGCCATTCCCGGCTATCTGGTGGATGCCGGCAACGGCAGTGAGCTGATCGGTGATCTTCCGCTGGTCGCGCCACCGGTACTCGGCGGCTGACGATGACGAGCTGGACCATGGACGGCATCGATTTCATGATGCTCTGCAGTCGATTCGGACGAGACCGACTGCCGTATCCCCTCGCAGTCACCATCGACGTCGACACCGAGGACCGGTACCAGTTGCTGCGGCGGGAGGCGTCGGCGCGAATCGACGCGCTGATGGACGACGATCTCGGCGCGGCTGTTCGCACCCTCGTCGATCCAGTGGTTCGCATCGAATGTCGCGGCGACACCCGCGATCCTCGCTACGGCACCATCCGAGCCCACGCGGCGGTGCGTCACGACGTCGCCACGGTGCTCACCCAGCAGCCCGGACCCGACGCCGCTTCCGGCGGTGCCGTCACCATCGAGTTGATCGGACCGGCCCAGGCACCCGCCCGAGTTCTCGGATCCGTACCGAATATCGCTCCCGGCCACCGACCGGCAGAGCGACTCGAACGCGCCACTGCTGCAGCGTCATCGGGTGGCACGCATCTGTCCGCCGCGACCCGAGGAGCAACGGCCGACGAACGGTTCCGGACGTTCTTCGATCGTCCACGGTCTGCGGTCGGTGAGGTCATCGTCGCGCGCGGCAGGACCTACGACAACCGACGCGACACCGACGCGGTCGCGTTCTTCTGGATGGACTTCGAACGAGACGGCCGATACATCGTCTATTCCGAGGACACCATCGACATCGTGCCTGCCGATACCGCCGGCTTGGCGTCGGAGATCGGTCAGCACATGGCGGTTGCGCTGAGGCGGTGACGTCGCCTACCCCTTGACACCCTATCGATAAGCGATAGGTTATCGATATTCGTTGTTATCGACTATCGATATGGAGGCGGCGGGATGGCATACGGACTCGGCTCGGCACGAGCCAACAAATGGGCGATGGTGTTCTATGGGGCACTCGCGGTCGTGTGGTCGGGATGGAGGCTGTGGCAGTACCACGCGTCGGACTATGTCAGCGCCACCGTCACGCCACGGGAAGGCGTACCGACTCTCGACCTGTTCGGCGGACAGTTGCAGCCAGGGAACGTCATCGAGCTCAGCGTGGCCAAGAGCGATGTCCAGAGACTCATCGGGATGATCGACTTCATGAGGTACGGCGAGATCGTGGCCGGTGGGGTCGTCGTTCTCGTGGGGATCTTCTTCGCGTACCGCTTCTTCGACAATGTCATCGAGGAAACCCCGTTCAGCGTCGGTGCCAGTATCGACCTGGTCGTGGTCGCCGTGTGCCTTGTGCTGTATCCAATGATCACCGGAGGCCTTCGAGTGATGAGTACCAACGCAATTCAGGGCGCGCTCGAGACGACCGAGGTCACTGATACTGCGCGGAGCCTGGGCGCATTCTGGCTGGCCGTGGTCGTGGCACTCGTTCTGCAATTCGTCTACGCAGTCCTTCGGCAAGGCTCCAAGCTCGCTCGCGATGCCGATGGTCTGGTCTGATGGCGGAGGAGTTCGTCGACCATCTGGTCGTCTGTCATCTGGGCGAGATTCTCGACGCCCGCGGCATGACGCTCGCCGAGCTCTCGCGTCTAGCCGGAGTCAGCGTCGTCAATCTGTCGGTGCTCAAGAACGACCGCGCCAAGGCCATCCGATTCTCGACGCTCACCGCGGTGTGCCGCGTTCTCGGCTGTACGCCCGGCGACCTGTTCACCCTGCGCCAAGTCTGACGTCCGCTCAGCCACACCAGTCGGACAAATCGAACAAGTACATTGGATGGCGGTAACCAGCACTACGAGAGAGAGTCCATCACATTGTCTGCTCCGGCCGGTCAACCGTTGTCCAAGGGTCAGAACGGCCCCCTCACCGTCGGTGACGTCGTCGTCTCCATCTCGCTGGCCGTACCCGCGGACCTGTCTGCGCTGCTTGTCACCGACGCCGGAAAAGTGCGTACCGACGCCGATTTCGTGTTCTTCAACCAGCCCACCGGCCCGGGCGTCCGCCTCGAACCCGGCCAGGGCGGACCGGCTCGGCTCGCCGTGTCGCTCGCTGCAGTTCCCGCCGACATCGAGCAGATTCGCGCGGTGATCACCCTCGACGACGCGTCGAGCAATTTCGGTCGATCCACCGCCCCGGTGGCGCGAGTCAGCGACACTGCCGGAAACGTGCTGTACGAGTACACGATCGACGGGTTGAGCTCGGAATCGATCGTGATCGCACTGGAGATCTATCGTCGTCAGGGCAGCTGGAAGGTTCGGGCCGTCGGGCAGGGTTACGCGGGCGGATTCGCCGCACTGGTGACCGATCACGGTGTGTCCGTGGATGACGCCCCGGCTCCCGCTCCGACACCTCCCCCCGCTCCCGCGACCCCACCGCCGCCCGCTGCGCCGCCTGCACCACCCGCCGCCCCGGTCCGCACCGAGGCTCCGGAAGTCAGCCTCACCAAGGCCAAGCCCGTCAGCCTCACGAAGGGCCAGAAGGTCACCCTCCGCAAGGACGGCGGCGTGGCGCTGACGGTCATTCGCATGGGCCTGGGCTGGGACCCGGTGACCACCCCGAAGAAGGGTGGCCTGTTCGGCGGCGGTGGCCGAGCCGCGAACATCGACTTGGACGCGTCGGCGATCATGCTCGCAGACCGCGACGTCAACGACGTCGTCTACTACGGCCAGCTCAAAGCCAAGGACGGCTCGATCGTGCACCAGGGCGACAACCTCACCGGAGAGGGCGAGGGGGACGACGAGGTCATCGTGGTCGACCTGACGAAGGTGCCCCAGCACGTCACGGGCATCGTCTTCACCGTCACCTCGTATCGCGGCCAGACGTTCGAGCAGGTGGCAAACGCGTTCTGCCGTCTGGTCGACAACACCACCAACACCGAACTCGCCCGCTTCACCCTGCAGGGCGGTATGCCCTTCACCGGATTGGTGATGGCCAAGGTGTATCGCCAGGGCAGTGAGTGGAAGCTCCAAGCGATCGGCGACGGCATCCAGGCCAAGCACGCCGGTGAAGCCGTCAAACAGCTGGGCCGCTATATGTGACCTTGCGGGCCCCGGTCCGATCTGCAATGGTCCGATCCGCAGCGCCGTCGAGCACGCCACCGAGCGGGTCGACGGCGCTGCCGTTTCGAATGAGGTCTTCGGACGGACGGTAGATCTGCCGAATGATCAACGCGCACAATCCGATCACGGCGACATCGCGCACCACCACGGTCGCGGTGAACCACTGCTCGGGTAGGCCTTTGTTCTCCACACCCAGGTAGTAGTACATTCGCGGAAACCAGACGAACGCGTCGATCGCCATCCATGCCAACAGAATTCGGCGATGCGGCAGAGCCAGCACGGCCAGCGGAACCAGCCACAGCGAATACTGCGGGCTCCACACCTTGTTGGTGAGCAGGAACCCTGCCACGACCAGGAACACCAACTGTGCCAACCGCGGCCGCACCGGGGCCGTCGTGCCGATGTAGGCGACCACCGCACACACGATCGCGAACAACACCAGCGTGACAGCATTGAGGATCAGCGGCTTGTCGCCGGGGTACAGGGGACCGTCGAAGCCGGACCAGCCGGTGAACGAGGTGACTACGTTGTACAGCGAGTCCGGGTCGGCACCACGCTCGGAGTTGAGCCGGAAGAACTCGTTCCATCCCGACGGATACAGAAGTGCCAGAGGAAGATTGACCGCAAGCCAGGCCCCGACAGCGGCGCCTGCGGTGAGCCCCCACTCGCGCATCCGCCCGGTGCGCCAGCACAGCACCAACAGCGGACCGAGGAACAGCAGGGGATAAAGCTTGGTGGCACCGCCGAGGCCGATCAGTACCCCCGCAAGGACCGGCCGCTTCTTGGCCCATGCCAGCAGGCCGGTGAGCGCGAAAGCCGTTGCCAGAGCATCGAAGTTGGTGAATCCGTGCACGATCACCAACGGTGACGCTGCCACCAGAGCCGCGTCCCAGATCCGGCGTCCGGCCGCTATCGCGGTGGCCCACACGGTGACCAACCAAGCCACGGCCAGCCCCAGGGCGACGACGTTGAAGTAGACGACCACCGGCAGGGCCTGCGGCAGGAAACCGATCGAGTTCCACATCTTTCCGACGACCATCGAGCCGTACTGATACATGCCCGCGAGCACCGGGTACTCCATGTACCGAATCTGGCTCGAGCCGTCGGCCCGGGTTTCCTCCCAGGACTTCTTGTACGGGAAGGCGCCTTGATCGAGCCGCTCCGCGCCGTAGAGCGGCACCGTGTCCGAGTAACACATGGCCACGTACTGCCGACTGCCACTCCAGTCGAGTCCGAGCTCACCGCCCGGGCCCACCGGTGCCTGCTGAATGCACGCGGCCTTCGCGAACCAACCGAAGCTGAGGAAGATCACCGCAAGCAGCAGGATGACTCGAAGCGCTGTGAACCAACGCTGCCGTCCGATCACCGCGTGCTGCCCCACCGGACCGCCGATGACCGAGGACAGTTCCCCGGTCATCGGATCGGTGCGACTGGGTAAATCGCGGCCCGCTGCGCTCCTGGGTAAATCGCGGTCTTGCCTGCTTGCCGAGTCGAGGCGACCGGGGCTCGCCACTGCTCGACCCTTGCGGTCGGGTTCGGTCGTCACCGGGGTGAGTCGCTACTGCCCGGGAGTCGCCGGTTCGGGCGCTGCGGGCGCAGGTTCCGGCTGAGCCGGAGCGAGGCCGGGAAGCGGGATGGTCACGCCGGGCAGAATCTCGACCTGCCGCGGGGTGATGACGACCGGCGGCGAGATCTCCGTCGGAATAGGCAGGGTCACCGGCGGGGGTGCCGACGGCGTCGCCGTGGCAGTCGGTGCGGGAGCGGAGTACTGCGGCACACCGGCCTGACCCGCGATGGCCTCCGGCGTCGGGAACGTCTCGTTGGACGTGCCCTCGAGTGTCCCGTCCATCGTCGCCTTCCAGATGTCCGACGGTATGCCCGATCCGTAGATCGGCCCGCCGTAACTGTTCTCGAGCGGCAGGCCCTGCTCGGTGCCGACCCACACCGCCGTCGACAGCGACGGCGTGTATCCGACCATCCACGCGTCCTTGTTCTGTCCGGTGTCACCCAGCTGAGCGGTACCGGTCTTCGCAGCGGACTGGCGACCGCCTGCAAGGTTGTGCCCGTTGGAGTATCCGGCGATCGGACGCATCGCAGAGGTCACGTTGTCCGCAACCGCAGCCGAGACGACCTGCTGACCCGCCTCGGGAGCGCGATCGAGCAGCACCGTGCCGTCTGCGGTGACGACCTTCTGCACGAAGTGCGGCGTGTGGTACACCCCGGACGCCGCCAGTGTCGCGTAGGCCGAGGCCATGTCGAGAACGCGAGATTGGTACTGGCCGAGCACGATTCCGTAGTTCGGGCCGGCGTTGTCGGGCTCGGTCAGGGTGGGGCCGACGCCCTCGATCTCCTGCGGGATACCGAGCTTGTGAGCCATGTCCGCGATGGCCTGCGGGCCGTTGTCCATGCCGAGCATCATGCGGTAGAAGCTCGTGTTCAGTGACCGCTTGAGTGCCTCGGCGATGGTGCACGTTCCGCAGGATTCGCCCTCGACGTTGCTGATCTGGATGCCGTTGACGTCGAGCGAGGAACTGTCGTACATCTTCGACAGCGGAATGCCCTGGTCCAGCGCGGCAGCGAGGCCGAACACCTTGAACGACGATCCGGTCTGCAAGCCGGACTGCGCGAAGTCGAACCCGCGTCCGTCCGCGCCGCCGTAGTAGGAGCGGACCGCGCCCGTGCGCGGATCGACCGACACCGATGCCGTCCGCAGCTCCGACGGTTCGCCCTCGAGGCTGTCGTTCACGGCCTCGACCGCAGCCGCTTGAGCCTTGGGATCGATCGTCGTGGTGATCTGCAGACCCTCGGTGTTGAGGTCCTGATCGCTGACGCCGACCTCGGACAATTCACGCAGCACCTGAGCCTTGATCAGACCGTTCGGGCCGGCATCGTCGGCGTCACCGGAGTCGATCTGTGAGGTGGGGACCACCGCCGGGAACAGCATCGCGGCTCGCTGGGTTGCGTCGAGCTGGCCCTGGGACACCATTCCGTCGAGCACGTAATCCCAACGAGATTGCGCGCCGGTGGGGTTGAACTCGGGATCGAGGCCGGAGGGCTGCTGGATGACAGCCGCGAGGACCGCACCCTCCTCGACGGAGAGTTGGTCGACGGACTTGCCGAAGTACGCGGTCGACGCAGCGGCGATGCCGTAGGCACCCCGTCCGAAGTAGATGGTGTTGAGGTACGCCGCCAAGATGTCGTCCTTGGACCACTGGCGCGCCATCTTCGAGGAGATGACGAGTTCGCGCATCTTTCGAGTCAGCGTCCGATCGTTGCCGACCAGTGCGTTCTTCACATACTGCTGGGTGATCGTGGAACCACCACCGGCGCTGTCGCGTCCGAGCACATTGTCTCGCAGGGCTCGGCCGAAACCGGTCACCGAGAATCCAGGGTTGGAGTAGAAGTCGCGGTCCTCGGCAGACAGCACCGCGTTACGCACGTGCTCCGGAATCTGATCGATCGTCACGTCGGTGCGGTTGCCCTCGGGAGGCACCACCTTGCCGAGCACACTCGAACCGTCGGAAGCGAAGATCGTCGCCACCTGGTTGGTCCTGAGGTCGCCGGGTCGAGGCACGTCCTCGACGGTGTACGCCACCATGAACGCCAGAATCGGCACGATCAGACCCAGGGCGATCAACGCATAGAGACTGCGCCGAACGACCCGCCACTTGGACTTCTTCTTCGTTTTCGCGGCGGGACCTCTTTCGGGCGGCTCGGGCGGTTCGCTGCCCGAGGAGAGAACTGATGGATCGTTCGGTTCGTGGGGTGGTGGCACAGCACCGGATCGGAGCGGAGGCGCGATGGGCGGCTCACCGTAGCGCCGTTCACCGTAAGGACGTTCGCCTGCGGGACGGCCGCTCACCGGAGCAACCGGCGGCCTGCCCTGCGCAGGACGCCCCTGCACTGGTCGACCCTGCGGAGGCATCGGACGCTGGCCAGGAGGAGGGCCGGGTCGCTGTCCGGGAGGAGGGCCGGGTCGTTGCCCGGGAGGAGGCATGGGTGGCCTGCCCTGCGGAGGCATCGGACGCTGGCCAGGAGGAGGGCCGGGACGTTGCCCGGGAGGAGGCATCGGCGGACGGCCCTGCGGAGGCATCGGACGCTGGCCGGGAGGGGGGACGGGTCGCTGCCCGGGAGGAGGCGTCGGACGACGCCCGGGTGGATCGGAATGCCTGCTGCCACGCGGGGGACCGGGCACGTCGGGACGCCGTCCGGAGTCGCTACGGCCAGGTTCGTTGCTACCCGGGTTGTTGTCGTAGGGGGAACTCACGTACAGATCTCCAGTAATTTCGGCGGCCGCGTCGACTTCTCGCGCAATGGCATCAGCTCAGCGATTGTGTCATTCACTCGCGGTTCGACGGTTCGGTTGGCGGGAACCCGATCGCGGACGACGGGGTTGCTTGGGTGCGGGGACGGCCCCGAGGACATAGGACTGGACGAGGTGGTTCCAGCTGCACGAGCGGCACACCTCGACCACATGGACCGAGAACTCCTCCTGGGTTGCAGCAAGGCGAACGAGTTCGTCGGCCGTTCGCGCCGAGCCGGACAGCGCGCCCAGCTTCTCACCGAAAACCCAGGACACCAAGGTGAGCTGCTCCTTGCGGCAGATGGGGCACACCACATCACTGCCGCGTCCGTGGAATTTGGCCGCGCGGAGCAGGTACGGATCTGCATCGCAGACCGCTGCTACACCCGTCCTACCGGAGTAGACCTCGGCCAGCAGCGACCGACGCTGAAGGGCGTAGTCCACCACCTGTCGCTGAAGTCGCACGAGGACCAGAGTACGTGCGACCCCTCCGATGGGGACCTGCGAACCCCGCCTGGGCGACGAGACCGACCCGATTCGGGCGCGAGAAACTATGCTCCACCTGTGCCGAAGCGACTACCGCCCACCACGCGAGCGCGTGATGTGGATCGCTCCGATACGTGCGCCACATTGGACGAGGCGCTCGCCGACGGCCAACTGTCCGATTTCGAGCACGCCGCGAGGATCGAGCTGGCCAAGGAAGCCGAGACGATCGCCGATCTGCACGCCCTCATCGAGGACCTACAGAACGACACCGATCTGCAGCCGATGGCCGACCCCATCGAGCTTGCGCATCCGATCGCCACGGCCAAAGGGTCGCGACTGGGGTTCATGACCGTCGCAGTGCCCGTGGTTGCAGCGATGGTGGCGCTCACGTTCGGCATTCGCGCCTGCTCGAGCTCGGAGGCCCCGGTCTCGGACCTCGGGGAAGCGCGATACCAGAATCCTGCGATCGTGGTGGACATCGTCGATGCCCTGCGACAGAAGATCGGCACGTCTGTTGTCGACCGGCTCGGTTTGTACGACAACTACGCCGTCATTTCGGCACCCGCACCCGGGCTGCCCCAGAAGCAAGTCAGCTACACCTATCGCGACGGCGTCATCGACGACTACGACGACAATTTCTCGAGCACGCGCGATTTCGACGAACCTCAGATCGATCTGGCGACTGTCGATCTGACGAAAACCGCGGGGATCATCGCCGGTGCCCGCGAGAGCCTGAACATGTCTCGCATCGACAGCTACAGCGTGAGCTTCCACGGCAGCGACAACGGACCCGAGATCTACGTCTCGGCCGAGAACTCCGACAAGGAAAGCGGCAACCTCGCATTCGATCCCGCAGGCAACTTCCTGCGTGTGATGCCGTTTTCGTTCGGCTGATCAGTCCCGAAAGGAAGCCCGCAGGATGGCACAACGACCCGACTTTCGCGCTCGTGAGATAGACCGCGCGCTGACCGTCACGGTTCTGGATACCGCATACGCCGACGGCCAGCTCACTTTCGACGAGCACCGCCTGCGCAGCGAACGTGCTCGGGTAGCCGTCACCCTGCGGGATCTACGACGCCTGGTCTCCGACCTGCAAATCGACATCGACCTTCCCGAGCCGGCTCCGCGAACCGTCGAACCGAAGAACCGGTTGGTCCTGGCACTCGGCTCGGTCGTGATCGTTACCGTCGCACTGGTGGTGTTCCTGGCGACCAGGAACGGCGAAGAACCGGTACCGGCTGCGGCCGTCGTCGAGGCGACTACAAGAAGCAGTGTCGTCCCTACCGTCTCGATGGACCTGCCGGTCGACGTCACCCCGATCGTTGCCCGCCCCTTCGTCTTCGACACCACTGCCGGACTGAACGATTTCCGAGAACGCTATGTCCAGCGTTTCGGCAGTTCACAGGTTCTCGAGGTGTTCATACAGCTGAACAACAACCGTGCCGATGTCTATCGTCCGACGGCGGAGGGCCGACGTGAGCGAGTCCTCGTCGCCGGAGGTTTCGAGGTGGGTCTCGATACCGAGCCTCCCGATACCGACGACGCGATGTTCGATTGGGCCACAATCGATTCTGCGATTCTGGCGGGTCTCGTTGCGGGAACACCCGAGGCCATCGGGGTCCCGGACGCCGCCGTCGAGTACGTCATGATCACCGAAACCCGGGGAAACCAACGCATCTCGATCAGCGCTCGCAACGACGACGCCCGAGGCGGGCGTGTCGAGGCGGACTTCGCGGGCAACATCGTCTCGGTCAGCCGATAGGGCGTCGCTGGTTCCGGCCGAGACATCTCGACGATGTAGGTCTCCTCTGAATCGATTCCCTGCCCGTCGCCCCTGGGCGTTCAGTGAACGGCATGAACACGTTCCGAACGTTCCACCACCTGACCGCCGACCCACCCGCCGCGCTCGTCCACGCACGGATTGCGGACTTGCACGATGCGGCGCGAGCGGAGCAGCTCCATTCGAGTGCTCGTCGCCCGCGAGTTCTTACCCGAATGGTCGACACCGCATTGAGCTTGTGGGCCTTGGCTCTCGGGCCGCAGGGCAGGGTGCATCTGACGGCCTGGCACAGGGAAGCCAGAGATCTCGAAGCTGACTACGACGTCCGATCCGTCCGCCGTCGCGCACGATCTCGCGACCGTGTTCGAGGGTCGCCCGCCACCGGCGGCGCTGGGCGGATTCATCGACGACCCGCAGGCCGCGGCTCGGATCGTCGCCGATGCTCGACGACTACCACCGCGCAGCCATCGCTCCGTACTGGTCGGCGATCGGCCGAGTCTTGGAGTCCGACATCACCTTTCGCGGTAGGGAGTTCGCGCAGCGAGGTGCGACGGGACTGTTCGACGGGCTGGGTAGCTCGATTCACTGGCTGGACAATGGACTGCTGGAAGTGCACTTGACGACGTCGTCCGGTGGCGACGGTTCACCTGACGACCGCGGCCTGGTGCTCACCCCGTCTGTTTTCACCAAGAACGTGTCGACGATTTGGAACCCCGCGTCACCCGCCCACTCGTGGTTGTCCTACCCGGCGCGCGGACAAGGGACGTTGATCGGCGAATACTCCCCGGTCGACCCGAGTCGTGCGCTCGCCACCTTGGTCGGCAGTGCCAAGGCCGATCTGCTGCTGGCGCTCACCGAGCCCGCGTCGACCTCCCAGCTCGCCCATCGATTCTCCGTCACACCGAGCGCCGTGTCGCAAAATCTGCCGGTGTTGCGCGTCAACGGGCTGATCGAGGGCTCTCGACACGGCGGGTCGGTGTTGTATCGACTCTCGCCGCTCGGGCAGCAGATGGCGGCGATCCATCGAAAGGATCGGTAACCGGCACCGCCCGGGCAGATCGCTCGCTTCGACGTCACGACAGGTCCCGGCATGGCAAAACCGGACACCGGCTTGTCTTTCAATGTATCGGCGCGATACATTCTTCGATAGTGCAGCCAATCGCATCGCCGTGTTGTGATCACAAAAACAGAGAAGGGGGAGTTGCATGCTCGAGCTGGCAATTCTCGGTTTGCTTCTCCAGTCACCCATGCACGGCTACGAGCTCCGCAAGCGGCTGACCGGCCTACTCGGAGCTTTTCGAGCGTTTTCGTACGGATCGCTGTACCCGGCACTCCGTCGACTTCAAGACGACGGACTCATCGCCGAGGACGCCGGTCCCGAACTGCTCGTGAAAAGACGGGCAAAACGGGTCTACGTGCTCACCCCTCTCGGCAGGGAACGATTTGCCGAACTGGTGGCCGATACCGGACCGCAGAACTACACCGACGACGGATTCGGCGTACATCTCGCCTTCTTCAGTCGGACCCCCGCGGAAGCTCGGGTCCGCATCCTCGAAGGCAGACGTCGCCAGGTCGAGGAGCGCCGAGAAGGCCTCCGCGACGCTGTGGCCAAGGCGAACGGGACTCTCGACCGCTACACCCGGCAGCTACACCAACTCGGTCTCGAATCGAGCGAACGCGAGGTGCGCTGGCTCAACGAAGTCATCGCAGCCGAGCAGGCCGGCCCCAACCCAGCACCGTCCAACACAGCACCAAACAGGACAGTCAAGACAGAAGGAGAACCCGACCATGGGTGAGAACAACAACGCAATCCGCGTGGCCATTGTGGGTGTGGGCAACTGCGCCTCATCCCTGGTCCAGGGTGTCGAGTACTACAAGGACGCAGACGAGAACGCCACCGTTCCCGGCCTGATGCACGTCATGTTCGGCAAGTACCACGTCCGCGACGTCGAGTTCGTCGCCGCGTTCGACGTGGACGCCAAGAAGGTCGGCTTCGACCTCTCCGAGGCCATCTTCGCCAGCGAGAACAACACCATAAAGATCGCCGACGTGCCCCCGAGCACCGTCAGCGTCCAGCGCGGCCCGACCCTCGACGGCATCGGCAAGTACTACTCCGAGACCATCGAGATCTCCGACGCCGAGCCCGTCGACGTGGCACAGGCCCTTCGTGACGCCAAGGTCGACGTCCTCGTGTCCTACCTCCCCGTCGGATCCGAAGAGGCCGACAAGTTCTACGCACAGGCATCCATCGATGCAGGCGTCGCGTTCGTCAACGCACTGCCCGTCTTCATCGCCTCGGATCCCGTCTGGGCCAAGAAGTTCGAGGACGCAGGCGTCCCCATCGTCGGCGACGACATCAAGAGCCAGGTCGGTGCCACCATCACCCACCGCGTCATGGCGAAGCTGTTCGAGGACCGCGGCGTGCAGCTCGACCGCACCATGCAGCTCAACGTGGGCGGCAACATGGACTTCCTCAACATGCTCGAGCGCACCCGCCTCGAGTCGAAGAAGATCTCCAAGACCCAGGCCGTGACGTCGAACCTCCAGAAGGAGTTCAACGCCAAGGACGTCCACATCGGACCGTCCGATCACGTCGGCTGGCTCGACGACCGCAAGTGGGCCTACGTCCGCCTCGAAGGCCGCGCCTTCGGCGACGTTCCGCTCAACCTCGAGTACAAGCTCGAGGTATGGGACTCGCCCAACTCCGCCGGCGTCATCATCGATGCAGTGCGTGCGGCCAAGATCGCCAAGGACCGCGGCATCGGTGGACCGGTCATCCCGGCTTCCGCATACCTGATGAAGAGCCCGCCGAAGCAGCTCGCCGACGACGTCGCTCGCGAACAGCTGGAAGCGTTCATCATCGACGCATAAGTGCCTGCGGCAGTGGTGTGACCGAGTGCCCCCAGCGGCACTCGTCCGCACCACTACGCAAAACGCCCGCCGGTCCACTAGATGTGACATTGACCCCCGAAAGGGCCACCAAATGTCACATCGAGTGCCGGCGGGCGTTTCGCTTATCCCGCCGCGATGATGTCGCGCGGATCGAATGTCACCCTGATGTCCATGATTTTGCCGTTCTCGATTCGCTGCCAGTTCGCGGTCGAGGCCGGGAGTGCGATCGACGTGTGCAGTTCGAACCACGTCAGGACGTTGGGGCCGTCCACGAAGACGTGACTGATGTCGATATCGGTCACGATCTGCGACATTCCTTTCAACCCAGCCACGCATTCGGCACCGTTGGCCGCTGTGCCGAGTGGCCCTCGAAATGTCGCGTTCTCGTGCAGGATCGACGCCAGGGTGTCGAAGTCCTTGCCCTTCCAGGCCTCGAAGTAGGTGGCTGCAACTTCTTTCGGTGTCTGTGTCATGACATCGAGTCTCGAACGAGCCCGGTCAGAAGTCCAACAGTTGCTTGCGATGATGATCAGAAGTTCTACTCATAGCAGCAGCTAGAGTCGGCGCGCTATCGTGTGCTCGTGGCCATCGATCCCACTTCCGAGCATCCCGTTCTCCAACGCGTGCGCACGCTGGCGTTCGCCTACCCCGAGGTGTCCGAGAAGATTTCCCACGGCAGGCCGACGTTCCGCACAGCCTCGGTGTTCGTCTATTTCGGCGGCGGCGTCAAAGGTGGCGATCAGTTCGATCTGTCGATTCTGGTCAAATGCGAAAGCGCCGAGGAGCAGCGCGCGTGCGAGCTCGAGCCGCGCTACTTCCACCCCGCCTACCTCGGCCCAGCCGGCTGGGTGGGATTCGACCTGTCCGATGCCTACGACGACGTCTGGGCCGAGGCCGCCGAACTGATCGACTGCAGCTACCGCATCACCGCACCGAGGCGCGCTGTTGCGAGGCTCGACGCCGGCGAAGGTCCGAATCTCGGAGTCCAACAATGGAACTGAGGCAACTCGAATACTTCGTGGCCGTCGCAGAGGAAGCGAACTTCACCCGAGCCGCCGCCCGCGTGCACATCAGCCAATCCGGCGTCAGCGCCCAGATCCGAGCGCTCGAAAGAGAACTCGGTGCCACGTTGATCGACAGATCGGGTGGCACAGCAACATTGACCACCGCCGGTCAGGCCGCGCTGACGCAAGCCCGTGCGACGCTGGCCGCCGCGAACTCGGTTCGGCAGTCCGTCGACGACGTTGCCGGGCTCCTGCGCGGCTCGCTTCGCGTCGGGATGATCACCGCCTGCACCGTCCCGCAACTGTTCGACGCTCTGGCCCGCTTTCATTCGGCGCACCCTGGCGTCGACATTGCTCTCCAGGAGGACAACTCGGACCGACTGGTGGCGGATGTCCGCGCCGGAGACCTCGACATCGCACTCGTCGGTGTCGCAGCTCGTGCCCCGGACGGATTGGAGTCGATGGTGGTAATCGACGAGCGGATCGTTGCGGCAGTTCCACCGCAGCATCCGCTGGCAGCGCAGGACAAGGCGACGTTGGCGCAGGTGTGTGATCACCCGATCGTCGCACTTCCGTCGGGCACCGGGATTCGCGCGGTGTTCGACCGGGACTGCGCCGGGCTAGGACTGACACCGTCGATCACGTTGCAGGCCAGCGCACCTGACGCGGTGGCCGACCTCGCTGCCCGCGGTCTTGGGGTGGGGATTCTCAGCGCATCGATGGCGGAATTCTATGGCAACAAGCTCGTCGCCATCGAGCTCACGGACTCCGACACCGCCGCGCTGCTGGCTCTGGTGTGGCGGGCTCCGATGAGCGCGGCGCTGACCGAGTTGGTTACGGTCGCGACCGCGAGCTTCAGCGAATTCTCTTGACGGTGAACCACAGTGCGACAAGCAGACCGAGCAGGGCGACCGACGGCAGCACGCCGGGATCGCCTCCGATGATCCCGGCCACGGCGAACACGAGAGCCACGACTGCGAAGAACCCGAGGATGCCTGCCAGCAACTGAAGGTGATCCTGGGCGGTCACGACTTGACGCCGCCCGCCGTCAGTCCGGAGATGATGCGACGTTGGAACAGCAGCACCATGATCACCAGTGGAATCGCAACGATGGTGCCCGCGGCCATGATCGCGGCATACGGCACCACGAGCGGATCGTTGCCGGTGAACCGCGCGATGGCCACGGTCACCGGTTCGGTCTTGTCACTCGAGAGCTGACTGGCGAGCAGGTACTCGTTCACTGCGGCGATGAACGCGAGAATCGCGGTGGTGAACAGGGCAGGTGCGGCGAGTGGGAGCATCACCAGTCGAAACGCTTGGAATCGTCCGGCGCCGTCGATCCGCGCGGCTTCTTCGAGTTCCCAGGGCAATTCGGCGAAGAACGCCGCCAGAGTGTAGATCGTCAGCGGTAGGACGAACGAGATGTTGGGGATGACCATCGCCTGGTAGCTGCCGATCCAGCCGATGTTGGTGAAGAACTGGAACAGCGGGGTCACCAAGGCGACGACGGGGAACATCGACGCACCCAGGATGATGCCCGTCACCACGTACTTGAAGCGAAAGTCGATGCGCGAGAGCGCGTATGCCGTGAAGATGCCGATGACCAACGCGATCAGTGTGGTCGCGCCGCCCACGATCAGGCTGTTGCCCACCGCACGAAGAAAATTGTTGCCGTTCGCCGTCGACAACGCATTTTCGAAGTTCACCCACGTGACATGGGTCGGCCACGGCGTCGTGTCGAAGGTGTAGCGCGGGTCGCGGAATGCGGTGACGACCATCCAGTAGAACGGTGCCAGTCCCCAGACGAGAATGACGACGACACCGAGATAGATGCGAGCCTGCTTCATCGGCCGGGCCCCTTACGCTGATTGTCCTGAGTGGCAACGGCGTTGGCACCGAGAAACTTCACCAGGATGAACGCCACGACGAATATGAAAATGAACGAGATGGTCGACAACGACGCAGCGCTGTTGAATCCCTGCCGGATCTGCTCCACCACCAGGATCGAGATGGTCCGTGTGGCGGGATTGCCCTCGGTGAGGATGGCGGGCAAGTCGTACATGCGCAACGCGTCCATGGTGCGAAACAGAATCGCGACCATCAACGCGGGCTTGACCAATGGGAGCGTGATCTTGGTGAAACGCTGCCACGCCGACGCCCCGTCGACGCGAGCAGCCTCGTAGACGTCGGCGGGAATCATCTGCAACCCGGCCAGAATCAGCAGCGCCATGAACGGCGTCGTCTTCCACACGTCGGCGATGATCACCGCAAAACGAGCGGGCCACGCGTCGCCGGTCCACAGAATGTTCGTTCCCAGAATGCGATTGGCGATGCCGTCGTACGCGAAGATGAAGTACCAGAGCTTGGCCGTGACCGCCGTCGGGATAGCCCAGGGGATCAGGATTGCCGCGCGCAGCAAGGCACGCCCGGCGAAGGTCTTGCCCATGATGACGGCCATTCCGAAGCCGATGACCACCTCGATGGACACCGTCACGACCGTGAAGAACGCGGTGTTACCGACGGCACCCCAGAACTGCGACCCCAGCGTCCCCGGCGGGCAGGGCACCAACGTGCCCGACGCCGAGGTGCATTGCTGCAGGATCCAGTGCGTGTAGTTGTCGAAGCCGGCAGATCCACCGGTGACGAACATACCGGTGGCGGGATCGAGACCGGGATCCTTGGAGAAGGACATCACCAGGGCTCGAATCACCGGGTAGACGATGACGATCGCGAGGATCACCATCGTCGGTGCGATCAACAGCCAAGCCCGACCCTGCGTCAGGCCGAACCGCTTGTTCTTGGACCGCACATGCCGACCGCGGCCGGGGGACGAGCCCCCGGCCGCGGTGGTTGCGGCGGCCCCACTGGTGACACCAGCAGGTACAGCCATTGGTTCTCCCGAATCAGTTGGCGCCGGCGGTTTCGATACCGGCCTGCATGTCCGTGATCGCCTGGTCGACGCTCTTCTCACCCTTGATGGCGGCAGAGACGTTGTCCTGCACGGCCTTCGAGACGGCCGGGTAGAACGGGGTGACGGGACGCGGAACTGCGTTCTCGATGGATGCCTTCAATGCGGGAAGGTACGGCATCGCGGCGATCAGTGCGGGATCGTCGTACAACGACGAGAGCACGGGCGGCAATGCGCCCTCGGCGATGATGCGCTGCGCCTTCTCGCCCTGCATGAAGCGCAGGAAGTCGGCTGCAGTGGCCTTGTTCTCGGAGTACGCGCTGATCGCGGCGTTGTATCCGCCGAGCGTCGAGGTGCCGACGCCGGTGACTCCGGGAAGCGGTGCGACCGCGTACTTACCGACCACGGCCGAACCTTCTTCTGCGGCGGTGCCGTAGACGTACGGCCAGTTACGCAGGAAGAGTGTCTTTCCGTCCTGGAACGCCTGCTGGCTGTCGGATTCCTTGAACGTGGTGTCCTGGGCCGGGATGACGCCGGTCTCGAACGCGGTGACCAAAGTCTGCAGTCCGGCCTTGGCTTCCGGGCTGTTGACGGTGGGGGTCTTGCCGTCTTCGCCGACGATCGATCCGCCGTGCGCGTTGATAATTTCCGACGCGTTGGCCGTCAGACCCTCGTAAGGCGCGAATTGCCCTGCGTAGCAGTCGATGTTGTTGTCGCGGGCGACCTGGCAGTCCTCGGTGAGCTCGGCCCAGGTGGTGGGCGCCTCGGGGAGCAGATCACTGCGGTAGTAGAGAAGACCACCGTTGGTGTTCTTCGGTGCGGCGTACTGCTTGCCGTTGTAGGTCGCACTCGCGACGGTCGCGGGCAGAACCCCAGCGTTGTCGAGTGCGAATTCGCCCTCGAGCGGCACGAGCCAGCCCTTGGCCGCGAACTCGGCGGTCCAGACGACGTCGAGTGCCATCACGTCGTAGTCGCTCTGCTGTGCCTGGAGCTGCTGAACGAAGTCGTCGTGGGCCTGATCGGCGTCGGCGGACTGTTCCTTGAAGGTGACCTGCTCGTCGGGGTGGCTGGAGTTCCACTCCGAGATGATCTGCTGGACGACACCGGTCTCGGTGGTGTCCTGGCCCTCTACATAGGTGATAGGTCCACGGCCGTCGGCGTTTTCGGATGCAGCACCCGAATCGCCGCCCGAACCGCTGTCGCTCGAACATCCGGTGAGCGTCAGCAGCGTGGCTGCCGTTGCAACCACCGCCACCTTCGTGATCAAAGACGCCATGTGTTCTCTCCACTTACTTCTACGCGGTGGTATGCGCCCGGAGATCGGCATGCAGAATCGTGCAGTGATGCTCCCCCGACACATATGTCGATGGGTACTGTGGCACACAACTCACCGCGACGGGGTCATTATCGAGTTCCTGAATCGGTCAACCCGGACGTGTCGGAGGCGCCCGGTACCCTTTCGCTCATGAGTTCGGACAAGATGCTGACGCGAATCGGCGGGTTGCTGCGCCAGGCGGAGTCCACCGACAACCCCCACGAGGCCGAGGCCTTCATGGAGGCTGCTCAGCGTCTGGCCACGTCGGCATCGGTTGATCTGGCTGTGGCGCGTTCGCACAGCGCATCCCGCGAACGGCAGGCGACACCCACCCAGAAGGTCATCCCCATCGGTGAACCCGGCAAGCGTGGGCTCAAGACCTACGTTCAACTGTTCGTCGCCATCGCCCATGCCAACGACGTCCAGTGCGATGTGTCCAGATCGTCGACGCAAGTGTTCGCCTACGGCTTCGACTCCGACATCGAGACCACCGAGGCGCTGTACTCCTCGCTGCTGATTCAGATGGTCCGAGCATCGGACGCGTACATCAAATCCGGTGCCTACAAATCCGAGACGGCCATTCGTACCGTCACCGAGATCAAGAATCGCCGACGCTACACCCGGCGCGAGGAAGTGCCCGTCGCTGCCGTGACGGCGCGACTGAACTTTCAGACCGCGTTCGCAGCCCGCATCGGTCAGCGACTGGGCGAAGTGAAGAAAGAGACCGAAGCCACGGCCATCGCTCAGGAACAGCAGGGTGCCGGTACCGCATTGGTGTTGCGTAACAAGGAGGTCGAGCTTCGGGACTACTACCGCCAGACCTCGACGGCTCGGGGCCACTGGCGGGGTCAGAGTGCAAACGCCGGGTACTCCGAGGGTGCCCGTAAGGCCGGAGATCGAGCGGGGCGAAACGCGAAAATCGGTGCGCACGCCGAACTGGACGGAGCAAGCAGGCAGTTGGGTCGCTGACTACTGCATACGTGTCGAAGCCGCGAATACCGGCCATCCGATTTCGGTTCGCCACAGCGTCGGGTCCTCGGTATCGCGCGGTCCGACGACGTAGACCTCGCGCACCGGTCCCGCGATCGCCAGGCCGTTGGTCTCGACATACACGCCGAGTGCGCCGTAGGTGACATCGATATCGTCGTGCGATCCGTGATGCACCGTCACCGCGAGTTCGGTGGGATGCAACGTCATCGGCCGAATTCTGTTCAGGGACGGCGCATCCGATGTGGGGACATACACGGTCATGACCCCACGACCTTCGCTGAACAACTCGTTGTCGTCGTCTCACGCCCTCTATGGTCATACATTGATGCAAGCTCGCAAAAATTCGTTAACCGGCCGGGCCGAGACCTGCTTATCGAAGAGCTGTAGCCTTCAGCGCCTAAAGTCCGCGAAGGTGAGCCTGCAGTCCAGAGAGTCGATTGGACAGGCCCCTTGACTCCGATACGCGCCGTTCGGCCTCACCGAGGAGGCGTCGCCTCTCAGCATCGTCCTGTGCTCTAGAAGCCTCCCTTCGCAATTTCTCAGCCTCAGAATCGGCAGTTGCGATCAACGTCGCGACGTTCTTCATTTCCCATTCCAGCTCGGCCTTAGTTGCCATCTGCATCCTCTTTTTTGTTATACGACACTTGACACTTTTCACCTCTATGCGCTGAGCGGCAAGCCCGCGCCGCCGGAAACGATCGCTTTGACTTCGGCAGGTATACCGTCTGCCGCAACGTTCGCAAGATCCATCAAAATCCCACCACCCTTAATCAACCGTTGTACCCGAGCAATGCCTCTTGCAGGGCTATCGCCAGGCTGGACGAGTAGGAACATTGCAAAGGACCCAACACGATTTGGATATCCGTAGGCTCCGAAGAGAAACGACGCTCCCTCGACCTCCAAGAAAAGAAATCCGCCTTCGTGTCCGACCACGCTGTCACGAAAACTGAATTCCGTTCTCTCCATAATCCAACTGACCAATTGCTCTGCCGAGAGCTCGGACGCGATCGCCACAGGGTTGAGCGGCCCCACCTGATCCAATAGTCCAGGGAAGGAAGCGATCATCCCTCGGGACTGCTGCGCGCTCACGGTCGAATTACCCGGTCAATTTTGGTCGGCATCACATCAGCCTCTGTTCCTCAGATGTCTGGCGATCTCAGCCTCGACCTGTCGGTGGTGTGCCACTCCATATTGCCTAGCCAACGTTGATGCCGCTGACCTGATGTCGGCCTGGCCGACGTTTGCAGCAACGCCTGCAGCAAGGATTAGACCCTTCACTGCCTCTAAGATTTTCACTTGCGGGACGTCGGGCACTGTTCCTCCTCTTTCGCGCATAACAGGCCCCAACTCTAACTGCAGGTTCAGCATCGACTGTGATGCATTGCGATATTTCAGCCGTTCGGATTAATGGTCCTATGCCAAGCTCAGGAAAGGACTCCCTGTGATTGTCCAGGATAGACCCGCCAGCGACTGACGGATTTACGCTGCACGGTGGAGCCAGATTCGAGCACGCTGGACCATTCCTGCCTTCGCCGCCGTTGGTCGCACCCAATTCTTGAGCTGCGGCACGGTCGGAATCGGTGATCAACATTAGGGCCGCACACATAAGCAACTCACCCGACACCCGCCGCCTAGCTACTTCAGACACGCCGCACTAGGTGGTGGGCCTTACCGCCGCGAGCTGACTAGGCGGCATGAGGATCTGCTCGAGTCGATTGTGCGAAGCGGGGCAGCACTAGGGTGGATTCAGTCCGTCATCGTTACACCTAATGCACCGCCTTCTTGGACCCCGGAAACTCGTCTCTACGGGCGACGATGAAGGTCTACTATCCGCCGCAAGCGACTCCACGACCCCGGACCGGCAGATTACGAGCCTGACGTTGTTCGTCCGCTCGACGTCGCCGCGAATACCGGCCAACCGATTTCGGTTCGCCACAGCGTCGGGTCCTCGGTATCGCGCGGTCCGACGACGTAGACCTCGCGCACCGGTCCCGCGATCGCCAGGCCGTTGGTCTCGACATACACGCCGAGTGCGCCGTATGTGACATCGATATCGTCGTGCGATCCGTGATGCACCGTCACCGCGAGTTCGGTGGGATGCAACGTCATCGGCCGAATTCTGTTCAGGGACGGTGCATCCGATGTGGGGACATACACGGTCATGACCCCACGACCTTCGGTGAACAACTCGTTGTCGTACAGCCCACCCGGCTGTCCGGTGGTTTCGATGACGACTGCGTCGATCTCGGCCATTGCCTCGGAGTACCAATCGAGCACGTCGGACGCGTCGACGATCTCCGAAATAGCTGCCACCGAACGTTTCTCGGTGAGGATGCGTCGAACCTCGATGGTCGGCGGCGTCGGATCCAACAATCGTCGCAGGGCAGTCACCGCGGATCGGGTGTCGTCCAACTGCCGTTCGAGCCGAGTGAGGTGTTCGCTGATCAACCGGGCTCGTGCGTCGGAGTCCGGGGTGTGCACGATCGCCCGCACCTCCTTCTCCGGCATCTGCATGCTGCGGAACCGTCTGATGATCTGCGCCGTTGCGACCTGTTCGGTGTCGTAGTACCGGTAGCCCGAATAGTCGTCGACGGTTGCCGGTTCGAGCAAACCCGACTCGTGATAGCGCCGCAGAGTCTTGACCGACAGGTGCGTGATGCGCGAGAACTCGCCGATCGTCAGCAATCCGTTCATGTCGACATTCTCACCCCTCCCGGTGGGGGAGAGTGGACTCTCCCCATGGGGGAGGGCACAGGCTCGATACATGACCGAATCACAGATCATCGACCGCTACTTCGAGCTCGCCACATTGGCCGACTCGGAGCCCTACTTCGCTCTGTTCACCCCCGACGCCGTGGTGGAAGACGAGGGAAACGAATACCAGGGCATCGACGAGATCCGTCGTTGGCGAACCGAGGTGCCACAGGTGCACTACGACGTTCTCTCCACTGTCGAGTCGGGGCCGGGTCGGACAACCACCGCAGAGATCTCTGGCGACTTTCCCGGTAGTCCGGTGAACCTGTCGTACTACTTCGAGATGACCCAGGACGGTCGGATCTCGGTGTTGCGCATCGGGGTGTAGTCCATGTCCGCCGCAAATGCGCGCGCGTTCGCCAGGTGCGCGCAGATTCGCGTCGAAATCGGAGGCGAATTCGCTCGCGTATGACAAACGCGCGCGCGTTTGCGGGGAATTGGGGCTGCGGGGAATTGGGGCGGCGGGAAGGAGCGGGGCAGCGGGAAGGAACGGGATAGGGCGGCGGAGGACGGGGATGCGGGTCAGTCGAGACGCTTCAGCACCACACGGAGGCCGACGACGCTGGCGACGGGGAACAGCGAGGCGACCAGCCACGGGACGGCCGCACCCCATCCGGTGTCGGGGGACGCGTCGATCACGGCGCCGAGTGCGATCGAGCCGATGAGCACTCCGATGCCGCCGAGCGAGGCCATGAAGCCGTAGTACGAGCCCAGTCGACGTTCGGCGGCCATGCGCGGCACCAGGTCCCGGGCTTGGGGCATGGCAATCATCTGCCCCAGCGCGAGCAACAACACGAAGAGTGCAGCCGGGATCAGGCCCACCGGTCCCTCCAGCTCCAACGGACTGAGGACCGCGACCAGGACGAAAGACGCTGCCATGACGGCGAATCCGATCGGCAGGATGATCCGCGGTGACACGCCGGCGACGCGTCGGGTGATCGGCAGCTGAGTCGATACCACCAGTACTGCCGAGATCGCGAAGAACCAACCGAGCACGGTCTGCGAACCCCACGCCCGCTCGACCTCGAGGGGAAGCAGTAGGTACAGCTGGTTGTAGGCCACCAACTGTGCGCTCATCGCCACCGCGAACAGTACGAAAGTTCGGTTGCGCACCACATCGGTCCATCCCAAGAGCCACGGATCGTCGCGATGCTCACCGCGCTCGCGCGGCAACCACCGCACGTGGGCCGCGATGACCAGAACGAAGATCGCCGCAGCCACCAGGCACGCGATACGGAAATCGACGAGCAACAGCACCGATCCGACGAGCGGGCCGGTGAAGGAGCCGATCTGGCTGCACACCGACATCAGCGCGAACGTCTGCACCCGCGTCGGGCCGCCATCGACCTCGCTCTTGCCCGCCTCGATAGCCACCGCGGATTCGACTGCGGGAGAGAACAATGCGGCCGCAAATCCGATCGATACCGTAGCGATCAGGACCGCCGGCAGCGAATCGGCGAACGCCAGGCCCACGAAACCCGCCACCCGCAGCACGCAGCCGACGAGGACGACCGGCTTGATGCCCCACCGATCGGCGAGTGTGCCGCCTACGAAGAACAGTCCTTGCTGCGAAAAGGTTCTGATGCCGAGGACCACTCCGACGACCGCCGCCCCGAGTCCCAGCTCGCTCGTCAGATGAACCGACAGATACGGCAACACCATGAAAAAGCCGATGTTGAAGGTCATCTGGGTCAGGACGAGCAATCGGACGGTGGGGGTGGCCCGCCGCAGATCGACGAGAAACGACCACCGCCAACGCGTCGGCGACCTGTCGGTTCTCGTGCTCATGTACTGCACCCTCCTGCATCGACTTTCTCGACGACGCTACCGGTCGACCTCACCCGACCCGACGTGGCCGCGGCGAGAGAGACAGCGAGAACGGCGAGGGCCATCAACGAGGCCAGCGGAGCTGCCGCTACCCAGGGTGCTCGCTCGACCGCTGCGACTCCGTCGGACAGGATCAACCCCCAGTCCGCCGTCGGCGGTTGCGGTCCGAGACCGAGAAATCCGAGTGCAGCGAGGGCCAGAGCGACGCCGGGTAGACGAATCATGGCGTGCCGCAGCACTACCGGAACCACAGTGGGCACGACGGACCCGAGCAGAATTCTCGCGTTGCCTGCCCCGAGCGTGGGCAGGATGGAGATGTACGGCCGAGCGCGGGTTTCCTCGACGAGTGCGGCGGTGTGCGCCGCGAGCGGTGCCCACGTGACGATCAGGACCGCGACGGCAGCCCCTCCTGCGCTCGGCCCCCAGATCGCCGCGATCAGAATTCCGGTGACCACCGGCGGTGCCGCGTTGGTGACTTCGACCAGGCCCCTCGACGCGCGCGGAACCAGACCCAACAGAACCCCGACCACCAGCGCAGCGAGCGTAACGGCCAGCGAGAGGCCGATGGAGCGGAGTGCACCGTCGGCGACCCGGGCCAACAGATCTCGCCCGGATGCGTCCGTACCGAATGGGTATGCAAGGGTTGGAGCCGCGAACTTCTCCCTCGTCGTGGCCTGCCCATCGCGCGGAAGACCCACGATCACCATGATCCCGAGAGCGGATGCCGCCGCGATCGGTACGAGCCAGCGTCGCGGAGACGGATGGAAGAAACCGGACGGGATGGGCATCGCCTTCTCGTCCAACGCGCTGCCGAGAAGCAACCGCCGGACGAGTTCTGCGAAAATTCCGAGCGCAGCGCTGATGGCCAACAGCAGCAGAATGTCGATCTGCAGGGCGGGTAGGTCCTGAGACTGCGCGTCGCCCAAGGTGGCACGGCCCAATCCCGGTATGGCGAAGACCTTTTCGACGGCCACCGCGCCGCCCGTCATCGCGACCATGACCAGACCGATCTGCGAGGTAATGCTCGGAAGTGCACGGCGCAGTACCGCGCAGGCAATCTCCGGTCGGGAGAATCCTGCGACCGTCCACGTGGTCACCCATCCCTCGGTGAAGGTGACGGCGATCGCGTCGGCGAGCAATCGGCCGATCAGCCCTCCTGCCGGAAGTCCGAGGGCGAGAGCAGGCAGCACCGCGTACTCGGGGCCGTTCCAGCCGTACGCCGGAAAGGACAGCCAGACGGCTCCGAGGACGACGAGTATGGACGCGAGCAGGAACTCCGGTAGCGATGTCAGCGCTGCGGCGACGCCACCACCGGTGCGTCCCGGGGTACCGCGCAGCCCGGCTCGCACGCTGGGGACCAACACGAGGGTGGCCGTGACGATCGCGACGAGCATCGCAAATCCCATCAACGTCAGCGACACCGCGAGTGCATCGAGTGCCCCTGGAAGCACCGGTCGCCCTGTGTTCCAGGACGTTCCGGGATTGCCCGACGCGATGCCGGTGAGCCGGTCCAAGAACATTCGTAGCGGTCCGGCGTCGAGCCCGAGGTCGCGGCGAATGGCGGCGAGGGCCTCCGGTGTTGCCTCCTGCTCGGCCGAGCGAGCCCGCAGAATGCTCAGTGCCGGATCGCGATCGGACAACCAGGGCAGCATCCCGACGACGAGAACCACTCCGATGATCGCAACGAGGCGCGAGGCGGTGGTGCGCACTCCCTTACTCGAAGGTGGTCTGGTTGGTGATCAGGGTGCGTTCCCGTGGATCGCGTGCAACGCCGGTGATTCCCTCGGTTTCGCCCTGGATGACGCGTTCGTGCAGCATCGGTACTGCCGCATCCTTCTCCAGGATCAGCTTCTCGGCCTCGAGAATGGCGGCGCGGCGCTCGTCACCCGGCTCGGTGCCCGAGGCATCTGCCAGGGCTGCGTCCACCTGGGGGTCGCAGAACTGGGATATGTTGAACGATCCCTCGCAGGCGAAATCGGAGTACATGTAGGCCACCGCGTCACCGGAGTCGAGCACCGTGGCACGGGAGAGGATGAACGCATCGAATGCACCACTGAGAGCATCTGTTTCGATGAACTGGTACTCGCGCACCACCTGGTTCACGACGAAGCCCTTCGCCTCGAGTTCCTGTTGCAGCAGCACGGCGACCTCGGGGAGTTCGGCGCGGTCGGTGAACGTGGCGAGGGTGATCGTCTTACCTGTGGCGTCGCCCGCCGGGGTCTCGGTGCGGGCGGGACGGTCCGCGGCCCACGGGAGCGCCGGCCCGAGTAGTCCGTTCGCGGCGTCGGCGCGACCCTCGTAGACCTGTTCGACCAGACGATCCTTGTCCACCGATTCCCGTGCGGCGGCGCGCATGGCCGGATCCGCGAACACGCCGGACGACGTGTTCAGGTAGAGGGTGTTGGTACGCGGCATGGGGACCTCGTGCACCAGGGCTCGGTCGATGTCGGCGGCCTGCGACACCGGAATCGCCTCCACCACATCGGCAGTCCCGTTGCGAAGCGCAGCGGCGCGGGCGGTACCGTCGGGCACGAAATCGACGTCGATGCCGGAGAGTTTCGCGGGCTCTCCCCAGTAGTTCTCGTTGCGATCGAGAGTGGCACTCGACGTGCCGTCCACGCCGGTCAACACGAACGGCCCGGTGCCGGTGCCGACGGGGTTGCTTCCACCGTCCGAATAGGCCTCGGGGGCGAGGATTGCCAACTGAGGACTCGAGAGTCGTTGCGGAAGCAAGGGATCGATGACCTCGGTGGTCACCGACACGGTGTCGTCGTCGGCGGCAGCCACCGTCAGCTCGACGCCGTCGAGGATGCGCGGCTTCGGCGCGGCCGTCGTGGCTGCGGTCAGAGCGGTCACGACGGCGGCGGCATCGAGCGGCTCTCCGTTGTGGAAGGTCACGTCGGGGCGGAGGTCGAAACTCCAGGTGCGATCGTCTATACGATTCCAGGCTGTCGCCAACGACGGCTGAGCATCACCCAGGTCGTCCAGAGAGATGAGGGTTTCCGCCGTCGACCAGCGTGAGAGCTTGAAGGCATCGTCGCTGAACTGTGACAGTCCCGAGCGGGGTGGCTGCAGCATCGCCACGCGCGCACGATCCCCGGAGTCGTCCGAGGCGGTGCCGGAGGCGAAGCACCCGGTGAGGGTCAGCGCACCGACGGATGCGAGCGCGCCGATACGGAACATGTTGTTGATCAAGGGATCTCCTGTGTGGTCATGCAAGCCGGGGTACGGCGTCTATCAGGTCTCGGGTGCACGAATGCTGGGGTTCGGTCAGAATGTCTCGTACGCAGCCGGTTTCGACGATCCGGCCGTCGTGCATCACCGATACGTCGCTGCAGAGCCGCGCGACTGCGGACAGATCGTGGCTGACGATCAGCAATGCGCCCGGCAGGCCGGCCAGCACTGCGAGGACTTGCTCGCGCAGATCGGGGTCCAGGCCGCTGACCGGCTCGTCCGCGAGCAAGTACTGCGGTTCGCAGGCCACCGCACGAGCGATCGCGACGCGTTGATTCTGGCCTCCGGAGAGTTCCGTCGGTCGGCGCTGTAGATAGCGCTCGTCCAGTCCGACGGCAGCGAGTGCGGCACCTGCCTTGGCTCGATGATCGCCGTCGACCCCGAGGAGTCGCAGCGGTGTCGCCACCAGATCCAGGACGCTACGGCGTGGGTCGAGGCTGGTCGCGGGATCTTGCGGCACATACTGCACACGTTGCCGAAACCACCGGAGCGAGCGGGCCGAACCGGGGCGGACCGTGCGCCCCTCCAGTGCTACGGAACCCATCTCGGGCGAGTCCAACGCCAACAGCATTCGTAGCAAAGTGGTCTTGCCCGAACCGGATTCGCCGACCACGGCGACACGACCGGCCGGCGGCAGCGTGAACGAGACGCGGTCCAGCGCCGTACGAGAAGAGCCGTGGCGAACGTAGGTGCGCGTGATGTCCGTGGCCACCAAGCCCGCAGTCATCGCGCCACCAGCTGACGGAACGGATCTGAAGCCCTGGCCACGTCGAGCATGTGTCTTGCCCGATCCGATGTCGGGTTCTCGAGTACTGCTGCGGTGGAACCGGATTCGATGACGATGCCGGAGTCGACAATCATGAGGTGGTCGCAGAGCAGTGCGGCTACGGCAACATCGTGGGTGATGAACAGCAGCGACGCGGCCTCTCGAAGCGCGTCGACCACTCGCGCCTGGTTGATCACATCGAGGGCCGTCGTCGGCTCGTCGGCAATCACCAGCGAGGTCTCCCGCGCCAATGCCAGTGCGATACAGACACGTTGGCGCTGACCGCCGGACAGCTCGAGCGGATGCGAGGCCAGGATGCGCTCGGCATCACGCAGACCCACACGCTCGAGCAACGCGGACGCGTCGGGTGCTCGCAGCTGCCTACCGACGGTGACCATGGGATTGAGGGCGGTGGACGAATCCTGGAACACCATCGCCGGGCGAGCGGTGCGCGGTCGCCGGGGCGTGGGAAGTCCGGCAACGTCGTGGCCGTCGACGAGGATCCGGCCGGTACAGGTGACGCCCGGTGGCAACTGCCCGACGAGGGCCGACGCGATCAGTGACTTGCCTGAGCCCGACGCCCCCAGCAGGCCGAGCCTTCGACCGGTGGGAATCTCGAACGACACGTGATCGACGATGCGAGTGCGGCCCGCGTCGATGCAGAGGCCATCGACGACGAGCACGGGATCTCCTGAACGATAGAACTGGGAACGACTTCGACAATCGTTGTCGACTGAAAGATAGGTGAATCGGCCCGGTCGCACAAATTGCCTGCGGCGCATGACACCTACCCTGAGATGGTGAGCAGGCACCGAGACGCGCAACGATCGGCCGTGTACGACGCGGAGCAGTTGGTGCGCACCATGTTCGATCGCGCCGACGAGCGTGACATTCGCGTCGTGCAGGTGCTGGGCTCCCAGCTCACGCTGCCGATCGAGCGCAAGTTTGCGTCCGTCGAATCGGTGCAGACGTATGTCGATGCGGTACTTGCGCTGGATTGGGTCGCGGCCACGTGGCCCGACGCCGGTCGCGTGATCACCGTCCGAGCTCGTTCGGGCTCGGGCGCCGCGCACTACGAACCGGACACGGCCACCATCGCCGTTCCCCTGCATCACGGCAACAGTGCGTGGGCGCTGCGGGAACTGGTGGTGCTGCACGAGCTCGCGCACCACTTCGCAGACGAGGACGAACAGCAGCACGGTGGCGAATTCGTCGACCGCTACGTCACCCTCGTCGGTGAGATCATCGGCTCCGAGGCCGGCTTCGTGCTGCGGACCATGATGGCCGAGAACGGCGTCCGCATCGGCTGATCGCATTCGGGTGCATCATGGAGACGCAGCCCACACGACGAGGAGACCCACATGACCGTCAAGATCGGTGTTCAGCTTCAGCCCCAGCACGCCCCCGATTACCAACTCATCCGCGACGCGGTGTTGCGGTCGGAGGATGCGGGCGTCGACATCGTCTTCAACTGGGATCACTTCTACCCGCTGTACGGCGATCTCGACGGCGCTCATTTCGAGTGCTGGACGATGCTGGGGGCCTGGGCCGAGCAGACGTCGAACGTCGAGATCGGTGCCCTCGTCACCGGCGGCGGCTATCGCAACCCGGATCTGCTCGCCGATATGGCGCGGACGGTCGACCACATCAGCGGCGGCCGCTTGATTCTCGGCATCGGTGCCGGCTGGAACGAGAAGGACTACGACAACTTCGGCTACGAGTTCGGCACGGCGGGCTCGCGGCTGGCGCTGCTGAAGGAGAGTCTGGCCAGAATTCGACACCGCCTCGACGTCGGCAACCCGGCCCCGACCCGCGACATCCCGATCCTCATCGGCGGCGGAGGCGAGAAGAAGACGCTGAAGATGGTGGCCGAGTACGCGCACATCTGGCACAGCTTCGCCGACCTCGAGGCGCTGAAGCGCAAGTCGGGGATCCTTGCCGAGCACGGCACCACCGTCGGACGCGACGTCTCGGGCATCACTCGGTCGGTCTCGTGGCCCGGCGCGGACACTGCCCAGGATTTCGTCGACGCCGGTGTCACCCTGTTCACCGTGGGTACCGGAGGCCCCGAATACGACCTCACGGAGCTGGGCGAGGCCATCGCGTGGCGGGACTCGCACAAGTAGTACACGCCACTGCAGTTCGTTGAGCGAAACCCTTGCGCGCGGGGCGTTTGGGTGAGTGGGCCGTGGTCCGCTTAGGGTTTTGTCCATGGTTGCCGTACGCGCCTCACGCGCGCTCGTGGTTCTCGTCCTCGGACTGCTGATGGCGCTCACGCTCGCCGCGTGTGGCACGTCGTCCTCCGAAGATCAGGCGGCCGCAGGTCCCACCGACCTGTGTGCCCCTCCCGGCGTCGACAGTGCCTCGTCCACACCGACGAACTTCGACGCCGCGGCGGCTGCGGCGACGGAGGACAAGTACACGACGGCGAACGTCACCCCGCTGGACCGGATCGACACGAGCACTCTGGGCTTGGCGACGCCGGGCGTGCTGACGGTCGGCACCCTGTCCGACGCCCCGCCCAGCATCTGCTTGGACTCGGCGGGCCAGTACACCGGCTACGACAACGAATTGTTGAAGGCCGTCGCCGACAAACTCGGCCTGCAGATCAACTTCTCGGGCACCGAGTTCTCGGGTCTGCTCGCCCAGGTCGCCGGGCGCCGCTTCGACGTCGGGTCATCCTCCATCACGACGACGGACGAGCGCCGCAACACCGTCGGGTTCACCAACGGCTACGACTTCGGCTACTTCTCCCTCGTGGCCACTGCGGGCGGTCCGATCACCAAGTTCGAGGACTTGAACGCGGGCACCAGAATCGGCGTCGTTCAGGGCACGGTGCAGGACGACTACGTGGTGAACACGCTCGGCCTCGATCCGGTCAAGTTCCCGGACTACAACACCGCGTACGCCAACCTGCGCACCGGGCAGATCGACGCATGGGTGGCCCCGTCGCAGCAGGCGGAGGGCTTGGTCAAGCCCGAGGACGGTACCGCGATCACGCAGAACACGTTCTCGCTGAACAACTTCGTCGGCTGGGCCGTCGCCCGCGACAATCAACCGCTGATCGACGCGTTGAACTCCGGTCTCGACGCGGTGATCGCCGACGGCACCTGGGCAAACCTGTACTCCGACTGGGTTCCGCGCGAGTTGCCCGACGGTTTCAAGCCGGGCAGCAAGGCCGCCCCCCAGCCGGAGCTACCCGACTTCGCGGCCATCGCAGCACAGAACGACGCGAACGCGCCCGAAGCCGTTGCCGTTCAGCCCAAATCCACGCTGGCACAGCTCGGGGATACGTTCTTCGATTGGTCGCTGTACAAGTCGGCCATCCCCGACCTGTTCAAGGTGGGTCTGCCGAACACGCTGATTCTCGCGTTGGCGTCGGGCATCATCGGTACGGTCCTGGGCATGTTGCTGGCACTGGCCGGCCTGTCTCGTACGCGCTGGCTGCGCTGGCCTGCCCGCGTCTACACCGACATCTTCCGTGGACTGCCCGCAGTGGTCATCATTCTGATCATCGGACTCGGCATCGGCCCGGTGGTGCAAGGGGTGACGGGCGGCAACCCGTATTGGCTCGGCGCTGCGGCACTGTCGCTGCTCGCCGCGGCGTACATCGGTGAGATCTTCCGGTCCGGCATCCAGAGCGTGGAGGCCGGGCAGATGGAAGCCGCACGGGCACTGGGCTTCAGCCGTCGGCGCTCGATGAACCTCGTCATCGTTCCTCAGGGTGTCAGGCGCGTGCTGCCTGCGCTGATGAACCAGTTCATCTCGCTCATCAAGGACTCGTCGTTGATCTACTTCCTCGGACTGCTCGCCACCCAACGTGAGCTCTTCGCCGTCGGCCGAGATCTCAACGCCCAGACCGGAAACCTGTCGCCACTCGTCGCGGCCGGATTCTTCTACCTGGTGTTGACCGTGCCGCTCACCCATCTCGTGAACTACATCGACAAGCGACTGCGCACCGGGAAGGCCGAGCAGACGCTCGACCCGGTGGAGCAGGCCGTCGTCGTGGAAAGAGGCTGACATGACTTCTGTTTCGCTCGTAGGCAAGGACATTCATCTCTCGTTCGGTACCAACAAGGTGCTGCGCGGGGTGAGTATCGATGTCCCGGCCGGCACGACGACGACGGTCATCGGCCCATCCGGCTCGGGTAAATCCACGCTGCTGCGTGCCCTCAACCGACTGCACGAGCCCGAGCAGGGCGACATCCTGCTCGACGGCAAATCGGTACTGAAGGACAACCCGGACGAGCTTCGTCAACGCATCGGCATGGTGTTCCAGCAGTTCAATCTGTTCCCTCACAAGACCGTTGCCGACAACATCGCGCTCGGCCCACGAAAGCTCCTCGGCCTGTCCAAGGAGACCGCTCGTGCGGCAGCGATGGATCAGCTCGAACTGGTGGGGTTGACCGACAAGGCGGACTCTCGCCCGGGCAACCTCTCCGGCGGCCAGCAGCAGCGCGTTGCCATCGCCCGCGCTCTGGCGATGAAACCCGAGGTGATGTTCTTCGACGAGGCCACCTCTGCGCTCGATCCCGAGTTGGTCAAGGGCGTGCTGGCGCTGATGGCGGATCTGGCCAAGGGCGGCATGACCATGGTGGTGGTGACCCACGAGATGGGCTTCGCGCGATCGGTGTCGAACAGGGTGCTGTTCATGGACCACGGCAGCGCCGTCGAAACCGGGACGCCCGAGCAACTGTTCGACGATCCGCACACCGATCGACTGAAAACGTTTCTGTCGCAGGTGCTGTAGCACGTTAGGGCAGCCTCGTTCGCCCCAACTTCACCTGAACGTTCCTTTACTTTCGCTTTTGGGTGACAGCGTGCCCACTCATGAAGCCACTACCCTTGTTCGCCGTTCACGACGGAAGCTCCAAGCGCTCATCCTTGACGTGCAAGTACAAGTGCGGTGACGCGTGCTTCCACGAGGTTCCCAACACGTCGAAGGGCGAGTACTTCGGCGACATCGTCAAGACCGCGATGTCGCGACGTGGCGTGATCAAGGGCGGAGCGATGGCAGTACTCGCGGTGGGCGCGGGCAGTGCTCTGGCTGCGTGTTCCACCGACGAGCCGGCGGCCACGGGAAGCTCCGCCACCTCCGGTGCCGATACCCCACCCGTCGACGGTGTGGATTTCGTTGCGGTGGAACCGAACACCGAGGATGCCGTGGTGGTGCCCGAGGGCTACGAGCAGGAAATCGTCATTCGCTGGGGTGACGCGGTCGTGGCGGGCGCGCCGGCATTCGACTTCGACAACCAGACTGCCGCCGCGCAGGAGAAGCAGTTCGGTTTCAACAACGACTTCGCCGGTCTGCTGCCGATCGAGGGCACGCCCAACGCGCACCTACTGGTGGTCAACCACGAGTACAGCACCGAGCCGGCGATGTTCAAGGGCTACGACGCCGAGAACCCCACCCGCGAGCAGTTCGACGTCGCCATTGCCGCACACGGACTTTCGGTGGTGCAGGTGCAGGGGGAATCGGGCACCGGCAAGCTGACCCCGGCCATGGGCCAGTACAACCGACGCATCACCGGTAGCACCGAATTCGTCGTCACCGGCCCCGCTGCGGGCAGCAACTTCCTCAAGACGAGCGTCGACCCCACCGGCACGAAGGTGCTCGGCACGTTCAACAACTGCTCGGGCGGCCTGACGCCGTGGGGAACCGTGCTCTCCGGCGAGGAGAACTTCAACCAGTATTTCGGCAACGCCGAGTCCGTCACCGATCCCGTTGTGGCCGAGCGGCTCTCACGCTACGGGGTGGAGGGTGCCGCGAGCGATCGCAGGTGGGAACGCTTCGACAAGCGCTTCGACCTGGCGCAGGAACCCAACGAGGTCAACCGCTTCGGATACATCGTCGAGGTGAACCCGTGGGATCCGCAGTCGTCCCCGATCAAGCACACCGCACTCGGCCGGTTCAAGCACGAGGCCGCGACGATCCACGTCACCGACGACGGCACCGTGGTGGCCTACAGCGGCGACGACGAGCGCTTCGACTACATGTACAAGTTCGTCTCCAGTCGAAAGATGATGCCCGGCACCGGCCAGGCCGCGATGCGCAACAACCTGACGTTGCTCGACGCGGGAACGCTCTACGTCGCCACTCTCACCGGTGATACTCCCGACGAGATCGACGGCTCGGGAACCCTGCCGTCCAACGGTGAATTCCGTGGCACCGGAACGTGGATCCCACTGCTCGAGACCGGAGAGGACGGACGCGGACGGTCCCTCGTCGACGGTATGTCGGCGGAGGAGGTCGCGGTGTTCACCCGTCAGGCAGGCGACAAGGTGGGCGCGACCAAGATGGACCGGCCGGAGGACTTCGAGCCCAATCCGGTGACCGGCAAGGTCTACGTTGCGCTGACGAACAACTCCAATCGCGGCACCGAGGGCAAGGCCGCGGCCGACGAGGCCAACCCCCGCAACACCAACAAGAACGGGCAGGTGCTCGAGCTCGACGACGACCACGCGGGCACGTCCTTCACCTGGAACCTGCTGCTGGTGTGCGGTGATCCGAACGAGGCCGACACCTACTTCGGCGGATTCGACAAGAGCCAGGTCAGCCCCATCTCGTGCCCCGACAACCTCGCGTTCGACGCCAAGGGCAACCTGTGGGTCTCCACCGACGGCAACGCCCTCGACTCCAACGACGGTCTGTTCGCCGTAGTGCTCGACGGGGAGCGTCGCGGTGAGACCCGGCAGTTCCTGACGGTTCCCGCGGGCGGCGAAACCTGCGGTCCGATCGTCACCGACGAGCGGGTCGTGGTGTGCGTCCAACACCCGGGTGAGAGTGACGACGCCACCGCCGATGCTCCGATCTCGCATTGGCCCGACGGCGGCGACAGTCAGCCGCGGCCGTCCGTCGTCGCAGTGTGGAAGTCGGCGTAGCCGAAGCTGTTTCGCCTGAACCGGGGCACTTATAGTCGGCGAGGGTCGGCTGTAAGTGCCTTTCGGCGTTGTTAGGTGTCATCGAATGTCCGAAGGAGATTCTGTCAATTCACAAGGTCTCCAACGATGAGCCAAAGGTGGTTGACCCGTTGGTAACAGATGTGTAAACCTACCTCGATAGGCCGGTAGCTGGAACTCCATTCGGAATTGTTCGCAATGGAGGACGTTTCGGGGCAACGTCGATTTCCTTTCATCGCACGACGGCGTGCCGGTAACCGCTCCCCCTACGTGCACGAAGAGGCGAGTCATTGGAATCCGTTGATTCACTGACGATTCGGGAAGAAGAACTCGATCGGACGTCGATAGAAGACACCGAACCTTTTCCTCTCACTGCCGCCCAACGTGGTATTTGGTTTGCTCAACATTTGTTGAGGAGCGTGCCCGTCACCATTGCGAATTATCTCGATATTCGCGGTGCCGTCGATCTCGACCTGATGAGATACGCCGGTCGCCGCACCGCGCGAGAATTCGGAGCGGGTTCACTGCGGCTGCTCGAGATCGACGGAGAACCGCACCAGTACATCGACGTCGAGCAGGGCGACGACACCGTGGTACTCGACTTTCGCAACGAGGTGGACCCGGAGTCCGCCGCCCGCGAGTGGATGCGTGCCTCGTACAGCGCCGCCATCGACCTCACGCACGGTCGCCTGATCAAGGGGGCGATGCTTCGCGTCTCCGACGACCGCACGTTCTGGTACTCGCACGTCCACCACATCGTGCTCGACGGTTACGGTGCCGTTCAATTCATGAGACGCGTCGCATCGATCTACACCGACGTCAGCGAAGGCCGCGAACCCGCACCGTCCCGGGCCGGCTCGCTCGGCGAGGTCTACGCCACCGAAGCGCACTACCGACAGTCTCCACGCTTCGCCAAGGATCGCCGGTACTGGCAGAGCAAGACCACCGACCTGCCCCCGCCCCCGTCCATCACCGGCGTGGTGGCACCCCCAGCGGCATGCGCGCATCTGTCCGGTGGGTACCTCCCCGACACGATCGAGCAGGCATTGGCCACGGCCGCGAACCGGCTCGACTCCGCCTTCGCTCCGCTCGCCGTCGCTGCTGTGGCCACCTTTCTCGCCCGCATGACCGGAAACACCGACGTGGTGCTGAGCCTGCCGGTGGCAGGCCGCACGACGGCTCTGCTGCGCCGCTCCGGTGGCATGGTCTCCAACGTGCTGCCCATCCGGGTCCCCATCACCCCGCAGTGCACGCCGGCGAGCCTGGTTGCCGATGTGCAGCTGGAACTGACCGGCGCACTGCGGCACCAGCGCTATCGAGCCGAGGACATCCGCCGCGACGCCGGCGAGGGCAGTGAGACTCGCGGATTCTTCGGCCCCGCGATCAACATCATGGCCTACGAGACCGAGGTTCCGTTCGGACCGCTCACCGGAGAATTCAACGTGCTCTCCACCGGCCCCGTGGAGGATCTGTCGATCAACATCTACCCGTCCACGGACGGGACGCGCTCCCGCTTGGAATTCGAGGGCAACCCCAACATCTACGGCAGCGAGCAGTTCGCGGCACTGCACCGTCGGTTCCTGATGTTGTTCGAGCAGTTCCTCACCGCCGACTCCGACACAACGGTTCTCGAACTCGACGTGCTCGACGCCGCCGAGCGTTCCACACTCGTGCCACTGGCCGGCCCCGATGCGGTTGTCCCCGCACTCTTTCCCGACCTGTTGCGCCGCGGCGTCGACACTGCAGCAGAGAACGTCGCTGTCGAGTTCCAGGACGAGGCACTGACCTACCGCGAGCTCGACCGACGCGCCAACGCCGTTGCGCGCGCCTTGATCGCGCGCGGTGCCGGGCCGGGCAGCGTCGTCGCCGTCGCACTGCCCCGAGGGATGGACTCCGTCCTCGCACTCTGGGCCGTCGCCGCGACGGGTGCGACCTTCGTGCCGATCGATCCCGGGTACCCACACGAGCGCATCGCGCACATGCTCGTCGACTCCGCCGTGACGATCGGCATCAGCGAACAGGCACTGTCACAACAACTTCCGCAGCGGGTGCACTGGCTCGAGCTCGACGACACCGAGTTTCTCGAGGAGTGCGCGGCCAGATCAAGTGCGCCGATCACCGACGCCGATCGACGTGCAACCCTCACCGAGCAGCACGCCGCGTACATGATCTACACCTCCGGCTCCACCGGCACTCCCAAAGGCGTCCTGGTCACCCACGCCGGACTGGCCGCATTCGCCGCGGACGCCAGACCCGAACTGCGCGTGAGCACCTCGTCCCGACTGCTGCGATTCTCGTCGTCGAGTTTCGACGCATCGCTGTTCGAGATGATCCAGGCTTTCAGTGCGGGCGCGACGATGGTCGTTGCCCCGCCCACCGTGGTCGGCGGCGGAGATCTCACGCACTTCGTTCGTGAACGCCGCATCACCCACATCATCTGCGCACCCGCGCTGCTCACCACAGTCGACGCGGCCGAGCTCGACCACCTCGACGCCATCGTCGTCGGCGGTGACATCATGCCACCGGACCTGGTCGATCGATTCGGCCCGAAGGCGTTGGTGTTCAACAGCTACGGCCCCACCGAGACGACCATCGTGGTGACGATGACACAGCCGCAGACCGATCCGCACGCGATCACGATCGGCCGACCCATACAGGGCTCCCACGCCCTCGTGCTGGACCGTCTGCTGCGGCCAGTGCCTCCGGGATCGGCGGGTGAGCTCTACCTCGGCGGCCCCGGCATCGCCAGGGGCTACCACCGCCGAACCGGTTTGTCGGCTGCGCGCTTCGTCGCCGACCCGTTCGGCCACGGACGTCGTCTGTACCGCACCGGGGACATCGTGCGGTGGACCGGTCCACTGGACTCCGCCGAACTCGAATTCGTCGGCCGCAGCGACTTCCAGGTCCAAGTGCACGGCCAGCGCGTCGAACTCGGTGAGATCGACGCAGTTCTTTCCCGGCACGAGGCGGTCGAGTTCGCAGTATCGGTCGTCCACCGCCGCGGCGATGCATCGATACTGGTGTCGTACATCCGAACGGCCGAGTCCCTCGATCACACGGCCCTGCGTACCTTCGCTTCTCGGTTCCTGCCCGCGCACATGGTGCCCGGAGTCTTCGTCGAACTCGTCACCATCCCACTGACGCCCACCGGCAAGGTCGACCGATCCGCACTGCCGCAACCGACGTTCGAGTCCGACACCGCTGCATACCGCGCCCCGGCGACACCGGTCGAGAGAACCCTCGCCGAGGCCATGGCCGTTGTGCTGCAGCGCGAGTCGGTGGGCGTTGACGATTCCTTCTTCGCGCTCGGCGGCGACAGCATCGTGGCCATCCAGCTGGTGGCCAGAGCGAAGTCACTCGGGGTGGTGATCACGGCTCGGGACGTGTTCGAGCGTCGTACCGTCGCCGGATTGGCGGAGGTTGCGACCGACGCCGCACACCAGGTGGTACTCGACGAGTTGCCCGGCGGAGGCGTCGGCGACATGCCGCTCACCCCCATCATGAGTCAGACCGTCCGCTCCCTGCCCGGAGCCGACGACATGAACGTATTTCACCAGACCGTGGTGTTGACCGCGCCGGTCGATCTCGAACTCGACGGGCTGCGACGGACGGTCGCCGCGATCCTCGACCACCACGACGCGCTGCGCTCGGTCGCGACCGACAGCGGTCTCACCATCCGGCCCCGTGGCACCGTGGATCTGGACACCGTCGTCACGCGCGTGTCCACCACCAGCAAGCCCGGTAGTCGCGAGTTCGCCTCCGTGCTGGCCGAATCCGCTCGGGTGTTCGCTGCGCGTCTGCGGCCGCGCGAGGGTGTGGTGCTGCAGGTCGTCTGGGTGGCCCCCGATACCGGGCGTCCCGAGATCATCGACACTCATGGCATCGGCCGGATCATCGTCATCGCGCACCACCTGGTGATCGACGGCGTCTCGTGGCGCATTCTGGTTCCCGACTTCGCCGCCGCATGGCATCAGGTGCAAGCGAAGTCTGCGGTGGTGCTGCAACCGGTGGCCACCTCGATGCGTCGGTGGGCCCATGGGTTGAGTGACGTCGCTGCGCAGGTGGAGCCGGAAATGGCCCGCTGGACAGCACTTCTCGACGGTCCACACGATCTCGTCGGCCGACGTCCACTCGATCCCGCCATCGACGTCGGTGCCACCCGCGATCAGGTGTCGGTCGACCTCACCGCCGCGATCACCGAGGCTCTCGTCGGTCCACTGACCCGTGCCTACCGCGGCACCGTCAACGACGTTCTGCTCACCGCACTGGCGCTTGCGGTCTGGTCCGAACGGCCGTCCTCGTTCCTCGTGTCGATCGAAAGTCACGGCCGCGACGAGGAACTCGTTCCCGGAGCGGACCTGTCCCGCACAGTCGGCTGGTTCACCTCGACCCATCCGGCACGCCTGTCGCTCGACGGCATCGACGCCCAGCGCATCATGGCCGGCGATACATCGGTGGCCGAGGCCGTCAAGCGCATCAAGGAACAGATCCGGGCGATACCGGGTGCGGGTAGCGGCTTCGGTCTGTTGCGCTACCTGAACGACGACACCGCTGCGGTACTCGCCGAGTGCCACACGCCCCAGATCAGCTTCAACTACCTGGGACGCATCGACACCGACATTCCCGACGCCCTGCGCGGACGCGGCTGGATCCCGGACGCGACACTGGACATCGGCTCGGGGAGCGGTGATCGAATGCCGGTCACGGTTGCGCTCGACATCAACGCAGTCGTCACCAACGGGCAGCTGCGGGCGACGTTCGCCTTCCCGCGCGACGTGCTCGACCGGTCGGAGGTGGAGGGTCTGGCCGATCGGTGGGCGGCAGCACTCGGCCGTCTCGCCGAGCACGCGGCCGCCGCAGATCTGGGCGGCCTGACACCGACCGATGTGTCGCTGGTGGACGTCGATCAAGGCCAGATCGATCGATGGGAGAGCGACTTCGGCGAACTCGACGACATCTGGCCGCTCGCCCCCCTCCAGCACGGACTGATGTTTCACTCCGAGCTCACCCGTGGACACGTCGACGTCTACACAGCGCAGTTGGTGTTCGAGCTCGGCGGCGAGATCGACGTGGCACGACTGCACCGGGCCGCCCGTCGACTGCTCGCCCGCCACGACAGCCTGCGCACGGCCTTCGTTCGAGACACCCGGGGAACCCCGGCTCAGTTGGTCCTCAACGATGTCGAATTACCCTGGCGAACAATGGATGCCGATCTGGCGGACATACCGGCCATCGCCCAGGCCGAGCGTACCGCGAGATTCGACCTGGACGAGCCGCCACTGCTCCGGTTCGTCCTGGTCACCACCGAGGACGGCGCATCGCTGGTGATCACCAACCACCACATTCTGTTCGACGGATGGTCGATGCCGATCTTCGTCAAGGAACTGCTGGTGCTCTACACCGCCGACGGTCCCATCCCCATCCCGGCCAGGACGTACCGCGACTACCTGAAGTGGCTCGACGAACGCGATCATGCCGGCGCACTGGACAAGTGGGCCGAAGCACTGGCCGGCGTCGAGGAACCGACTCTGCTCGCACCCGCTCACGGTGCAGACCACGGCATGCCCACCGAGCTGTCGGTGCCTCTCGACGACGCCTCGGTGACGGCACTGAAAGCCGCAGCGCGAGACCTCTCGGTCACCGTCAACACCGTCGTGCAGGGAGCGTGGGCCCTGATGCTCGCTACCGAACTCGGTCGAGGCGACGTCGTGTTCGGAGCGACCGTCTCCGGGCGGCCTGCCGATCTGACCGGCGTCGAGGACACCCTCGGACTCTTCATCAACACCCTCCCGGTGCGGGTGCGCGTACACCGGGACGACACCGTCGCATCACTGCTCGCCCGCGTACAGGCCCAGAGCGTGGAGTTGCTGGACAGCCATCACGTCGGGCTGCCCGAGGTGCGCTCACGAGTGGGTCACGGGGCCGGTTTCGACACGTTGACGGTGTTCGAGTCCTATCCGGTGGATCACTCCGCACTCGATCGCAACACCGATATCGCCGGGTTGCGCGTACGCGACCTGCGCGTCGCCGACGCCACTCACTACCCGTTGACATTGATCACCGTCCTCGAACCGACGGTGCGTATGACCCTGAAATACGCTGCGGCAGCATTCGACACGGCCCGAGCATCGTCGATCGCCGAGCGCTTTCGCGCGGCCCTGAACGGCCTCATCAGCGATCCCGAGGCCCGGGTGGCGCACCTGGACATGCTGTCCGAGGACGAGCATTCGCGTCGAGCAGCCTGGAACCGCACCGACCACCCGATGCCCGCGCACACCCTCGTCGACTTGCTCGCCGCTGCGGCCCACGCGCACGCCACGGAGACCGCAGCGGTGTTCGAGGGCAAAAGCCTGACCTACGAGAACTTCTGGGCCCGGGTGCGATGCCTGGCGCGGTATCTACGCAGCACCGGCGTCGGCCCGGACGACGTGGTGGGTGTGGCCATGGCCCGTTCGCTCGATCAACTGGTTGCCGTGCATGCCGTGGTGGCCGCAGGCGGTGCTTACCTGCCCATCGACCCGTCGATGCCGCACGCCCGTATCGAGCACCTGATGGCCACCGCGTCGCCGGTGATGGTCCTCGGCGCACTGACGGACGTTTCGGTCGACGTCGTCGATCCCGACACACTGGATCTGTCCGAGTTCGGCACCGGGCCACTCGACCCGCTGCCCGAGCTGCGACCGGATCACGGTGCCTACGTACTGTTCACCTCCGGATCCACAGGAAAGCCCAAGGGCGTCACCGTCTCTCACCGGGCGATAGTCAATCGGCTGCTCTGGATGCAGCACGAGTACCCGCTCACCGCCCACGACGTCGTGTTGCACAAGACTCCGGCCACCTTCGACGTCTCGGTGTGGGAACTGTTCTGGCCGCTTCTCGTCGGAGCAAGAACGATCATCGCCGAGCCCGACGGCCATCGCGACCCGATGTACCTCTCGGCACTCGTGCGCGAACACGGCGTCACGACAGCGCATTTCGTGCCGTCCATGCTGGAACTCTTTCTTTCTTACGGCACCCCCGAACGGTGCACCTCGCTTCGGCAGGTCTTCGCCAGCGGTGAGGCGCTGCCGCGAGCCGTCGTCGACCGCTTTCACGACGCGATCGACGCCGAGCTGCACAACCTGTACGGACCGACCGAGGCGGCGGTCGACGTCACCTACCACCGCACCCAGGCAGCCGAGCAGGGCCCGGTACCGATCGGTGCACCGGTGTGGAACACCACCGTCCACGTGCTCGATTCGCTGCTACGACCCGTGCCGGTCGGTGTGGCCGGCGAGCTCTATCTGGGCGGAGTGCAGCTGGCCCGCGGTTACGCTGCTCGTACCGACCTGACGGCCGCTCGCTTCGTCGCCACCGACGCGGGCAGCCGGTTGTACCGCACCGGAGACCTCGTGCGATGGTCCGAGGACGGCACACTGCAGTACCTGGGCCGCAACGACTTCCAAGTCAAACTCCGCGGTCAGCGTCTCGAACTCGGGGAGGTCGAAGCGGCTCTGCTCGCGGTCGACGGTGTGCACTCGGCCGTCGCGGTGGTCCGCTCGGACCGCCTGGTCGCGTACATCGTCGGCACCGCCGGAAACGACGCCGTCACGGCACACGCCGAGCGCACCCTCCCCGACTACATGGTGCCGTCGAACATCGTCGTGCTCGATGCAATGCCGCTCGGTGCGACCGGAAAGCTCGATCGCACCGCGCTCCCGGACCCGCTCGTGTCGGCCGAGGAATTCGCCGCACCGGTCGGTGACGCCGAACAAGCTGTGGCACAGATTTTCTCCGAGGTGCTCGGTGCAGACCGCGTGAGCGCGACCCGCTCGTGGTTCACTCTCGGCGGTGATTCCCTCACCGCCACCCAGGTCGTTGCGCGGATCAACGCCGAACGCAATTCCGACCTCGGCGTCCGTGACCTGTTCGAGGCCCCGACCGTCCGGTCGCTGGCGCTCCGCCTCGGCCGTGGCGCAAGCAATCGGGTCATCGTCGCGGGCCCTCGGCCCGAGCGAATTCCGTTGTCCCCGGCCCAGCACCGGATGTGGCTGCTCAACCGATTCGATCCGTCTTCGGGGGCGTACAACATCGCGGCGGCCTTCCGCGTCACCGGAATCCTCGACGTCGACGCGCTCCGTGCCGGTCTGACGGACGTCGTGGAACGCCACGAGATTCTGCGTACCGTCTACCCCGACGGGCCGAACGGCCCCGAGCAGGTCGTCACCTCGCAGTACCCGGACGTCACCGTGGCCACGACCACCGAGCCGATGCTCGACGGAGCCCTGTACGCCCTTGCAGCACAGGGATTCGACGTGACAGCTGCCCCGCCACTGCGTGTTGCGGTGCTCGAACTGACGCCTAAGAACCACGTGCTCGTCGTCGTGGCCCACCACATCGCCGCCGACGGTTGGTCGATGAACCCACTGGCTCGTGACGTCATGATCGCCTACGGATCCCGTGTCGCCGGCCAAGCCCCGCAGTGGACTCCGTTGCCGGTGCAGTACGCCGACTACACGCTGTGGACTCTCGATCGCCTCGGTGCCGAGAACGACGCCGATTCGATTGCATATCAACAGATCCGATACTGGACGGACGCACTGGACGGCATTCCCGAGCGGCTCGTGTTGCCGACGGACCGGCCTCACCCGCCAGTGGCGTCCCATCGTGGTGATCGACTGTCGATCGATCTGGAACCCGGCACGACGGCAATGCTGACCACGCTGGCCGAGCGCACCGGAACCACGCGCTTCATGATCGCGCACGCGGCATTGGCGGTGGCGCTCGCGCGACTCTCGGGCAGCCCCGACATCAGCATCGGCACTCCGGTGGCCGGGCGCGGGCAGCGCGAACTCGACGACCTCGTGGGAATGTTCGTCGGAACCCTGGTGCTGCGCTCGCAGATCGACCCGTCCGCCTCGTTCATCGAGATCCTGCGCTCGGTGCGCGAACGTGATCTCGACGCCTACGCCAACGCCGACATTCCGTTCGAGCGATTGGTCGAGATCCTGCGGCCGCCGCGGTCGACGGCCTATCACCCGCTGTTCCAGGTGATGCTGTCCATCGAGGATGCTCTACCGCCGTCGGTGGAGCTGCCGGACCTGACCGTCCGACCGCTCGACACCGCACACGTAGCGGCCAAGTTCGACCTGCACGTCACCGCGTCCTTCTCCTCGGACACAGCATCGGTCGAGTTCGTCTATGCCACAGACATATTCGATGAAGATACCGTTGCCGTCCTGGCGGAGCGGTATCGCACGGTCCTCGAATCTGCGCTCGCAGATCCGGATCGACCGGTGGGGGACATCCCGATCCTCGGGGCCGACGAGGCAGAGCGACTGCACGGCGCACCCGCACTCGGTCATCGCACGCTGCCCGATCTGCTGGCGGGGGCGGTGATGAGCGCAGGCGGCAGTGCGACGGCCCTCGAAGCCGGTACCGAGACGGCGACCTACTCCCAGCTCGACGACGCCGCAACCGTGCTGGCGCGCACTCTGATTCGACGCGGAATCGGGCCGGAGCAGTATGTGGCGGTGGCCCTGCCCCGTGGTGTGTCCTCGATGCTCGCGACGTGGGCAGTGGCCAAGACAGGTGCCGCGTTCGTTCCGATCGACCCGACCTATCCGGCCGAACGCATTGCCTACATGCTGACAGATTCCGCTGTGACACTGGGCATCACGGACGATCGTCACCTGGACGCTCTACCGAGCGGACCCGTCTGGATCTCCACCGACGATGCGATGGACGACGACCGCACCCCGGTGGGCGACCTCGACCGAACCCAGATGCTCCGACCCGATCACCCTGCGTACATGATCTACACCTCGGGCACCACCGGGCAGCCGAAGGGCGTCGTCGTCTCGCACCGCGGGCTGGTGAACCTCGTCGCCGACCTGGTCGACCGATTCGAGCTCGACAACTCCTCACGCACATTGCATTTCGCGTCCCCGAGCTTCGATGCCTCGGTACTGGAACTGCTGTTGGCCGTCGGTGCGGGATCGACCATGGTGATCGCCGACGCCGACGTTCTCGGCGGCGCCGAACTCGCGGCCGTGCTGCAACGCGTCACCCATGCCTTCGTGACCCCAGCCGCGTTGGCCACCGTCGACCCGTCCGAGGTTGCGGAGACCACCACGATCGTCGTCGGCGGCGAGGCGTGCCCTCCGACCCTCGCCGACGCCTGGGCCGAACGCCTGCGACTGTTCAACGGCTACGGCCCCACCGAAACCACCGTCTTCGCCACGATCGGCGGGCCTCTGGTACCCGAGGCCCCCGTGACGATCGGCGGTCCGATTCGGGGAGTCCAGTCGGTGGTTCTCGACGACCGCCTGCATCCGGTGCCGCCCGGATCCGTCGGGGAGCTCTACCTCACCGGAGACGGCGTCGCGCGTGGCTACCACCGTCGATTCGGTCTGACGGCAACACGTTTCGTGGCCGATCACGACGGCCGCAGGCTGTATCGCACCGGCGACCTCGTCCGCCGAGTCACCCGGGTCGTTCCTGCAGGCTCCACCCCGCCGGAGGACCGGTACGAGTACGTCGGCCGCAGCGACACACAGGTCAAGGTACGTGGATTCCGAATCGAGCTCGGCGAGATCGACGCGGTGCTCGCCGGATACGACGGCGTCGCGCAGTGCGTGAACGCCGTGATCGGTTCCCAAGTGGTCGGATACGTCGTCCCCGCGGTCGGCCGGGTGCTCGACCCCGAGCTCGTTCGACATCACTCGCGCCGCTTCCTGCCCACTCACATGGTGCCGCACACGATCACGATTCTGGACGCGCTCCCGCGAACCGGCTCCGGCAAGATCGATCGGGCCGCGTTGCCGGCTCCGGTCGTCACGACACAGACCTTCACCGAACCCGCCACTTCGACCGAGCGCATGGTCGCCGACGCCTTTGCCGTGGTCCTCGGCACCCAACCCGTCGGTGCCGGGGACGACTTCTTCGCCCTCGGCGGAACGTCGTTGTCGGCCACCCGGGTGATCGCGCACATCAACGACGCTGCAGGCACTGCACTTCCGGTGCGCACCCTGTTCGAGTCCGCGACCGTGCGGTCGTTGGCGGTGGCGGTGGACTCGGCCGAACGCTCCGCGTTGCCGCGGCTCGTCGCCGGTCCGCGACCGGCGGTGCTCCCACTGTCGTTCGCGCAAATGCGCATGTGGTTGCTCAACCGGTTCGATCCGACGTCGGCCGCGTACAACATTGCGTTCGCGGTGCAGTTGGACGGCACCGTCGACGGTGCGGCGTTGCAACTCGCCGTCGACGATGTGCTGGCCCGACACGAGTCGTTGCGAACCTACTTCCCGGTGATCGGGGACGGTCCCGCACAGGTGATCGCCCGGAGCGTGGCGCTCGACCTATGCCCGGTGGACGTCGACGACAGCGAGGTGCTGGCCCGAGTGGCGGCGGTGATCGGACGCGGGTTCGACGTCACCGACAGCGTTCCGTTACGCGGCGCTCTGCTGCGCACCGGACCTAGCTCCCACGTACTCGTCCTCGTCGTGCACCACATCTGCGCCGACGGGCTGTCGATGACGCCCTTGGCACGCGATGTCGCGCTGGCCTACGGGGCGCGAGCACACGGCACCCCGCCGCAGTGGACGCCGCTACCGGTGCAGTACGCCGACTTCGCCGTGTGGCAGCGGACGGTGTTGGGCAGCGACCGGGATCCAGCTTCCGTTCTGGCGCAACAGGTTCGGTACTGGACGCAGACGTTGGCGGGCTTGCCTGCGGTACTCGATCTCCCGACGGATCGGCCCCGACCGGCAATGGCGTCCAAACGTGGACGCGCCGTGCAGTTCTCACTGTCCGAGCAGACGACCGCGGGTGTGAGGGCACTGGCCCGTAGCACCGGATCCTCGGTGTTCATGGTGCTGCAGGCGGCGTACGGCGCGCTGCTGGCCCGGCTGACCGGCAGCACGGACATCCCCGTCGGCACCCCGGTGTCGGGCCGCGGATCGGGTGCACTGGACGACGTTGTCGGCATGTTCGTCAACACCCTCGTGTTGCGCCTCGACGTCGATCCGAGTCGATCGTTCACCGAACTCGTTGCGCAGACCCGCTCTGTCGATCTGGCCGCGATGGAACATTCCGACGTTCCGTTCGAGCGAGTGGTCGAGGCAGTGGCACCGGCGCGCTCGACTGCGCACTCCCCGCTGTTCCAGGCTCTGATCGCGCTGGAGACCGAACGGCCGAGCGGTATCGAGCTTCCCGGACTTCACATCACGCCGTTTCCGTACGAATCCGAGGTCACTCGATTCGACCTGGCCCTGACCATCACCGACTCCGACGGGCTGGCCGGATCACTGCGCTACGCAACCGATCTGTTCGACGCGGCCACTGCCGGGCGATTCGCGGATCTGTTCACCGCGCTGCTCGACGCCGCGCTGGCCGACCCGTCGGCACCGATCGGCGATCTCGCCCCGCCCCGCAACGCCGTGCTGCACGGCGCGGTCGATGCCCCTGTTCGTACCCTCGGGCAGTTGATCGACGATGCCGTGGCGGCCCGTCCCGACGCAGTTGCTCTGCGCTGGAACGGAATCGACTACACGTACCGCCAGGCGGACGCGTACGCGAATCGGTTGGCTCGGGTTCTGCTGGGGTACGGGGTCGGTCCCGAGACCGTGGTGGCCGTGGCACTGCCGCGCTCGGCGGAATCGGTGCTCTGCACCTGGGCCGTCACGCGAACCGGTGCGGCGTATCTACCGGTCGATCCCGCCTACCCTGCCGAGCGCATCGCGCACATGACCGGCGATTCCGGTGCCGTGCTGGGGTTGACGTCGTCGACGGCACGACGCGGTCTGCCGTCGGAGGTGCCGTGGATCGAACTCGACGATCCTGCGTCGATTGCCGAGCTCGAGCAAGCCAGCGACTCGGCCATCACAGCAGGCGAACTGTCCGGCCCGGTGTCGGCGTCGACCGCCGCGTACGTCATCTACACCTCCGGGTCCACCGGCCAACCGAAGGGCGTCGTGGTGAGCCACCGGGGCCTGGCGAACCTGGCTGCGTCCCGCAGGGAGCTGCACCGCGTCGAACCGTCGTCTCGGTTCCTGCACAACACCTCTCCCAGCTTCGACATGGCCGTCGGCGAGATGATCTCGGCACTCTCGGCCGCGGCGACCCTCGTCGTCTCGCCGCCGAACATTCTCGGTGGGGCGGAGCTTGCCGCGTTCATCCGCGACGAGAAGGTCACCCATGCACTGATGACGCCGTCGGCGCTGTCGACCCTGGATCCGGAGGGGCTCGAGTGCCTCGAAGTGCTGTGTGTCGGCGGTGAGGCCTGTAGCGCAGAACTGGTAGCCAAGTGGAGCCGTGGGCGCCTGATGCTCAACGGGTACGGACCGACCGAGGCCACCGACATCTCGACGCTCGGTGAGGTGCGAGCTGCCGAACCGATCACGCTCGGGCGACCGCTGCACGGGCTACGCGCGATGGTGCTCGACGCACGTCTGCATCCGGTGCCGGTCGGAGTTCGCGGTGAGCTGTACGTCGCAGGCCCTGCCCTGGCGCGCGGCTACCATCGCCGATCGGGTTTGACGGCAACACGATTCGTCGCCGACCCACTGAGCCCGGGAGAACTGATGTACCGCACCGGCGACATGGTGCGACGCACCGCCGACGGTCGGCTGCTCTACAGCGGCCGCAGTGATCAGCAGGTGAAGATTCGCGGGTTCCGCATCGAGCCGGGAGAGGTCGACGCGGTGTTGACCACGCACACCGACGTCGAAGTCTCGGTGACGCTCGCAGTGCCCGGCCCCGCGGGGGAGCAGACACTGGTCTCCTACATCACCGGAACGGCAGCACCCGAGGCCGTCCGCGAGCATGCTCGCCGCTCGCTGCCCGCTCACATGGTCCCGTCCGCCGTGACGGTCATCGCGCAGGTACCGCGCACTGGAACCGGCAAGCTCGATATCGCCGCGCTCCCGACACCGGTGTTCGGCACATCAGCGTATCGGCCCGCGAGAACGGCGGCCGAGATCGCCGTGGTCGACGCCTTCGAGGCCGTACTGGAGACGCAGCGAATCGGGTTGGACGACAACTTCTTCGACCTCGGTGGTAGCTCGCTGTCTGCGATGCGGGTGATCGGCGAACTTCGAGCGCGTTCGTACGACATCGGCATGCAGTCACTGCTGATGGACGCGACGGCGGCTGCCGTTGCCGAGCGGATCTCCTCCGATTCGGTCGACGCCGAGGAGTTGGCCGTGCTGCTGCCGCTGCGGGAGGCCGGCGAGGGCGCTCCGGTGTTCTGCATCCATCCGATCCTCGGATTGTCATGGTGCTACACCGGATTGGGAACCCACATCGACAACCCGCTGTACGGTCTGCAGACTCCGGCACCGAAGGAACTACCGACCACGCTGGCGCAATTGGCTTCTCGCTACCTCGACGAGATCATCCGCGTTGCACCCGATGGCCCCGTACACCTTCTCGGGTGGTCGCTGGGCGGCGTCATCGCGCACGAGATGGCGACGCAGCTGACCGCGGCCGGCCGAACCGTGGCCTCACTGACGCTGCTCGACGCCCATCACGGCGATCAGGGCGACTGGGCGGATGCGATCCCGGTGGCAGACCTCGTGTCGGGGCTCGGGCTCGATCTCGCCGTGCCCGACGGTCAGGTCGTCTCCCTCGACACCGCAGGCACCCTACTGGACTCCGTCGACACCGGTGGCATCCTCGACCGTGCCGACATCGAGCGACTGATCGCAGCTGCGAAGCACAATCACGAACTGCTGCAACAGCATCGCCTCGGTGTCTACCCGGGCGACGTGCTGTTCTTCGCTGCCGGTCTGGACGGCGGCGATGGCGTCGGGCAGTGGTATCCGCACGTCGCGGGCGGCGTCACCGTCGTCTCCGCTCGAGCCACGCACTGGCAGATGTGCGCGCCCGCCACTCTCGCGGCCATCGGGCCGCGGATTGCCCACCAACTTCGTTCCGCCGAGAAGAAAGAACTGACGAATCGATGAGAGCTCCACGCCTGACGTCCGTCGTCCGCCGCCTCGCGGTCGCGACGATGGCCGCCGGACTACTGTTCGGCCTGCCCGCACCAGCAGCCGCAGATCCACTGACGCCCGCGGCCGAACAGGATCTGGGACCGGTGGGGAGCATTCGAGGCATCGACAAGATCGACGATGCCCGATGGGATGTGCACGTCTACTCGCCGTCGATGGACACCGACATCAAGATTCAGGTGATCCGGCCCGCCGACACATCGGTGCCGCGTCCCACGCTGTACATGCTCAACGGTGCGGGCGCGGGGGTCGACGGTGCCAACTGGCTGGCCAAGACCGACATCGTGGACTTCTTCGCGGACAAGAACGTCAACGTCGCCATGCCCGTCGGCGGATATCTGAGCTACTACACCGACTGGGAGCGTGACGATCCGAAGCTCGGCCGCAACAAGTGGCAGACCTTCCTCACCCACGAGCTACCACCGGTGCTCGACGAGGCATTGGGTGCAAACGGCGTCAATTCCATCGGTGGGCTGTCGATGTCCGCGGGATCGGTGCTCGATCTCGCGATCCAGGCTCCCGGACTGTACCGAGGCGTGGCGTCGTACAGCGGATGCGCGCAGACCAGTGATCCGTTGACCCGCAGCTTCATTCGCGCGTTGGTGCAGTTGCGCGGCGGCGGCGACACCGACAACATGTGGGGACCCGACGGTGATCCACGTTGGGTGGAGCACGACCCGCTCGTCAACGCCGAGAAACTTCGCGGACTCGAGCTGTTCGTCTCCAATGCCAGCGGGCTGCCCGGTCCGTACGAGATGCCCGGCAACGTGCGCCCTGCCGGCTCTCCGCCGCTGGCCGACCAGGTGGTGCTGGGTGGACTCATCGAAGCCGGAGCCAACGCCTGTGCTCACAATCTGGTGAACCGTCTCGGCGAACTCGGCATCCCCGTCACGACGAATTTCCCTGCAGCCGGGACACATTCATGGCAGTACTGGCAGGACGCACTGAGGGCGTCGTGGCCGACATTGGAGCGGTCCCTGAGCTAGCGACCGCTACACGTGATCGAGAACCCAGTCCATTGCGCGCGTGACCGCGCTGCGTGATTCGTCGGAGTGATCGAGCATGTCGAAACCGTGTCGTCCGTCGGGTACGTCGATGATCTCCAGGTTCGCGGCGCGGGCTGCCTCGACGAAAGCCGCTACGCCCGAGACGAATTCGGGGCGATCGCGGCCCACGCGGGTCAGCAGAATCGGTAGTGCGGCCGAAGCCCGCACGGCGAGAGTGGGATCGAATCGAGGTTCGACGCCCCACTCGGGGAGGGCCTGCAGCACCGGGTAGGTCAACGCGAGGCAGGTCAACCACGTGGGCGAATCTCTCAACCAATCCGCGGCGAGCAAGCCACTGCCGGAGAAGAACCACAACGCAATTCGATTCGGATCCACGCCCGGTAGTCGTCGCACCTGCGCGAGCCCGGTGGCGATCTCGTCGGCGGCTGCGGCACACTCGGCGAGCGAGGCCATGTGGTGTTCGAGTACGACACCGACGACACCTGCTGTCGCAGCGATCGATCCGTACCCGACGAACACCGGTTGATCTCGCGGTCGCCACTCGACACCCGGGGGACGAGGGCCGCCGTGAACGAAGACGACAGCAGGCCGAAGGGCATCGTCGACGGGTGCGTTGTTCGGTGCCCGATAGACGTCGAACGAGTCGTGGCGTTCACGTAGTGCGGCGGGCGTCGCGAGTACGAACGGCTGCGGGTCCATTCACTGACCTCCGTCGATGATGCGTTGGAAGTGGTCGATTGCCCAGCGGGCCCAGTCGGCCAACGCGTCGTCCGCCCGGATTCCGTACTCAGCCGCGATATGCCCGAATGCCGACGGTCCATCGGGCACGAGATCGCGGTACGGCTCCCGGATGCGGCGCAGATCTGCCGCCTCGGACTCTGCGTGCTCGAGAATCCGCGTCAGTACCTCGACGGCGTCCTCGGGTTCCAAGGCGGACAGCAGGAACAGGCGTAGAACATTTTCGTTGCGCACGACTGCGGGACGGATCGGGGTTTCGACCAACCATCGCCTGAGTTCGTCTCGTCCGGCCTCTGTGATGGAGTACGTCCGCCTGCCCCGCGCTCCACGGTCGATCACCTCGATGTGCCCGGCCGCATCGAGCCGGTTCAGCTCGGGGTAGATGCTGGTGTGCCCGGCTGTCCAGGCGTGTTTGCCGATGCCGTCTGCACTCAGTGCCTCGGTCAGGTCGTATCCGCTACGCGACTCGATGGCGAGGAGGCCGAGAAGAGCGTGTGGAAGCGACATATGAAGAGCTTAGATTCCAATATCGACATGTCAAGAGTGACAGGTCGTCGTTGCTGGATGTCAGTCGACGTCACCAGCGAGCCAATGCCCTCAACGATTCCGGTGTGCCGGCGTAGTGATTGATGTCGGTGCGCCCGTCGATTCCGGGGATCGTGCCGCGGTCGGTGAACTGCCAGAACAGCCAGTCGGTCCAGCCGCCGGGTAAGGGCCCCAACTCGTCGTTGTAGTCGGCGATCCACAGCGGGTAGTTGTTGAACTCGTGGGTGTCGGCCATCGCCGTCCGCCAGAAGTTGGGGTACGTGTAGATGATCGGCTGACGTCCGGTCAGCGCCTGGACGGTGTTCAAGTAGCGGTGCGTCCAGTCGATCAGTTCGGCAGGAGACTTGCCCTTGGCGTCCTCGAGGTCGAGCACCGGCGGTAGATCGCCCGGGCCGTTGATGCCCAGCACCAGCGCTGAGTAGTACGCGCCCTGCAGTTCGGGGGAGAGCGTCACATCTGCGTAGTGGTACGCCCCGCGCGCCACGGAGGCCGTGCGCATGACGATCGAATCCTCTACGAAGTACGGGTTGACGTAATCCAGACCCTCGGTCGCCTTGACCATCGCGAACCCATGACCTGCAGCCTTGACGGTGTGCCAATCGATGGCAGTGCCGTCGATGTGCTGCCAGGACGAGACGTCCGGTCCCTGCGGAACGGCAGAGGCGACGGCCGGCATCGCACAGGCCACGACGGCCACCGAGAGCATTCCGAACAGGGCACGAACCGTGCGAGAAAGGACCACCGGGCTGAGGTTAGGGGCCCGGACCTGGGCACTCAATGGTGAACAGTCACTAATGCGTTCTGTCCACAGACGTGGTTGAGTCGTCGGTAATGAGACGTGGGTAACACTCACGCTGCCGACTGCGACATACCCAGAGTCGGCACGAACGAACCCTATGGAAACACGAACTACATCTCTTGGCTCGGAGGCGCACCCATGACTGTCGTGAACGATCTGTCGCACTTGGCTCTCACGGAGCTCGACCCGTCCGATTACGCGGTGCCGACCATCGCACCGATCCGTACCTCCGGTCATCTCGACCCGGTGTTCTGCGTCCACCCGCTGGTCGGCGTAGTCGATTGTTATGCAGGTCTGGCCACCCACGTCGACGACGCACGGCCCATCTACGGCGTCCAGGTGCCGGCGTCCGGTGAACGCGCCGAGTCTCTCGCGGCATTGGCTGCCTCCTATGCCGATGACATCGTTCGTGTCCAGACCGACGGTGCAGTCCACCTCCTGGGAATGTCGTTCGGCGGAGTTCTGGCCCATGCCATTGCCGTCGAACTGCAGGGCCGCGGCATCACCGTAGGTGCACTGACGCTGCTCGACAGCGACCCCGTCCACGCCAGGGCCGAGGGTGCAGATCTCCTCGCATCCATGGGCGACGAGATCGATCGCAGTCACGTCGAAGAACTGCTGGCCGTTGCGTCGCACAACGACGAGCTGGTGCAGCGGCACCTGCCCGGCATCTACTTCGGCGACATCCTCGCCGTCTCGTCCGTGGGAACCGACTCCGGATCCGCATGGCATCCCTTCGTGTGCGGCACAGTGACCAAGTACCTCGTGCCCGACGCCGCGTCGTTCGACGTCGTCGGCCCGCTGGTCGACAGCTACCTCAGCTGATATCTCGCGCTATCCCAGCCAGTCCAGCACGGCCGCGGCCGTCCAGGATTGCTGCATGCTGCCGAGCGGTTTGCCGGTGAACGGCTCGTAGTACTCCGCAAAGCTGCCGTCGCTGGCCTGCCGCAGTCCTTCGTCCCGCAGGGACAATGACCGCTCGGACCAACCGCGACGCGCGAACGCCCACGAGAACAACCACGTCATCACCGGCCACACCGGCCCACGCCAGTATTCACGGGCACGGAAGTCCTTCGACACCGGCGACGTCGAGGGTGGGACGGCGTACCGAAGATCCGGATGGCCGCAGAATCGGGTGCCCTCGAAGATTCGCAGCAGATTGCGCTCCTGTTCGCGGGACAAGCCGCCGCAGAGCAACGGGGCGAACATCGCGATGGTCTCGGTGCCGATCCACTGGCCGGTGCGTAGATCGAAGTCACGAGCCCCACCGGAACGCGCATCCGTCGTCGCGATGACCCCCTTACGGAACTTCTCCGCCCACGACCGCAACTCCCGAACATCGGAGTGGGGCCGTGAGTGGTCCTCACCGATGGTCGCGAGCACGTCGCATGCCACCGCGAAGATGGCGCTGACGAAGACATCCTCGACGGCAAAGCTCATCTTGGTCTTCAACGCGTCATCGTCGTAACCGACCTGCTTCATCTCTTCCACCAACCAGATGTAGCGGTCGTACTCGAGGTTACTGGGCCGCTGAGAGGCGTCGGTGATGACTGCCTTGTCCTCCCGGAAGTACGGATCCATCTCTCCGGGAACAACATTGGCGTACGCCGAATCCCAGCGCGGCGAGTTGTCCATACCCGACTCCCAGCCGTGGAACAACGTGATGCGTCCGTTGTCGTCGACGTCGCGAGCCTGCGCGAGCCAACGATGCCATCGCACCAGATCGCCCCAGCGTCGATCGAGAAACTCTTCGGCGACGGCGCGCGTGGTACGCCCGTGGCGTCTGGAGTGATCGAGGATGCGCTGCACGGCGATCGCGTGCACCGGGGGTTGGGTGATGCCCGAGGTCTGCGGGTTCATCGGCGCGTGCGGGGCGAGGGTACCGGTGGCCCACCGCGCCGGACCGGGAAAGTAGCCGTCGACACCGTTGGCGAACACGATGTGCGGGATCATCCCGTTCTTCCACTGCGCCGAGAGCAGCGTGTCCATTTCCACCACGGCACGCTCCACACTCAGCGGGGCAAGCCCGACGGAGACGAAAGCCGCGTCCCAGCTCCACATGTGCGGGTACAGCCTCGGTGCCGCGCTGGTCATGGCACCCAGGTCGTTTCCTCGAAGCAGATACGCCGCACGTGCCGCCAACTGCGTGGAAGTGAAACCTCGATCGCCCATGCAGATAGTTTGCGTCCGCGCGCGCATTTCCGCTCGTTTCGATTGCGGACCGAACCTGTCCACAATTGTCCCTACAGTTGTTTTCACCAGCCCACACAGGAGGAAACCATGGTCACCGAGAACACCGACATTGCGAAGATGCTCGACGAACAGCGCGCGAACTTTCTCATCACCGTCCGCGGAATCACCGACGAGCAGGCCCGCACCCGCACCACGGCCAGCGAACTGACTCTCGGCGGACTGCTGCACCACGTCATCAGTAACGAGCGGCACTGGATGAAGGTGATCGCGGACCTGGACGAGACGGCCGAATTCGACATGGCGTCCGCCGGCGGCGAATACGTCATGGCGGAGGACGAAACCGTGGCAGGCCTGGTTGCCGAATGGGAAGAAGTGGCGCGGTCCACCACCGATGCCCTCGCGACGTTGGATCTGAACCTGTCCGTCCCGGTCCCGACAGCACCCTGGGCACCCGAACGAATCTGGCAGACTGCACGATTCACCGTGCTGCACATCCTGCGCGAAATCTCGCAGCACGCCGGCCACGCGGACATCATTCGCGAAGAACTCGACGGTGCGAACACCACCCAGACCTGGGCCTCCGAGGCGGGGATGAGCTTCTAGTTAACCTGATTGCATGACTCGTACTGCACTGGTGACCGGAGCAAGCCGTGGCCTCGGGGCCCATATCGCTCGACTGCTCGCTCCGGATCACCACGTGTTGTTGGGGGGACGATCGGCCGAGTCGCTGAAGCCCATCGCGTCGGAATTGGCCGGGTCCACCCCATGGCCGGTGGAGTTGACCGATCCCGACGCCGTGGCGGCCGCCGCGTCGAGCATCGATTCTCTGGACGTGTTGGTGCACAACGCCGGAGTGGCTGCACTCGGTACGGTCGAGGAGTCGACGGCGGAGGACTGGCGACGCCAGTACGAGGTGAACGTCATCGCCGTCGTCGAGCTCACTCGACTCCTGCTCCCTGCACTCCGCGCCGCCAAAGGCCATGTGATTCTGATCAATTCGGGTGCAGGCCTACGCGCCAACCCGGGGTGGGGTGCCTACGCGGCGAGCAAGTTCGCACTCCGCGCCTTCGGTGATGCGCTACGTCTGGAGGAGCCGTCGCTGCGAGTCACCTCGGTGCATCCCGGACGTATCGACACCGAGATGCAGCAGGAGATCGTCGCGCACGAGGGTGGAGAGTACGACGGTTCGAAGTTCCTGCAGCCCAGCACCGTTGCCCTCGCGGTGCGCAATGCGATCGATACGCCGGCGGATGCTCACCCGACGGAGCTGGTGCTGCGCACCAGGTGAGCGGAACTTCGTAGTGGGGGTCGAGTTTCCGCTCACGACAACGGGTTTGGCGCAAGACTGGTTGTCCGTAGGTTCGACCGACTTGCGCGCAACCACCCCGCTGAGCGTCGATGCTCAGAGGTCGTCGAGTTTCACGATGCCGTCTTGCAAGGCCCTGGCGACGAGTGCCGCCTTGGTCGGCGCAGCCCGACCGACGCGGGAGTATTTGTCCCGGATTCGGGTCAGGTGCGTGTTGACCGTTCCCAGCGCGATGTGGAGGCGCACACCTACCTCGACTTTGGAGTCGCAGCCCAGCCACACCTTCAGTACAGCAACCTCCCGCTCGGTCAGTCCGGGTGACGCATACATCGGCGTTGGTTGTTGGCCATGGATCCGCCCCGGCGCAAGAGCAGTGCGGGTGACAGGCGGCCTCGGGCCGAGGGGGCTGCGCACAGTCCCGGGCACTGCGACTCGGGTCTGCACTTGGGGTCGACAATCGATCAACACCATCCGGTCCTCCTCGAGATACCGGCCTTCGGGCCGATGTATATCGGACCACGGCCCTTGAACACCCTGCAACACAAACCAATTCGAGACGAATGTCGATTTGAGCGCTCCACCTACACTCAGATATAGTCACAACTAAACCGTGCGGGGTCGGTCGCTGAATTGCTATAGTTCGTGATCCACTCAGGTGCTGTGAAGTCCAGTGAAGGCGGTCGACGTTGAACCCTAGGCCTGTCCCGCGTGAACAATTTCTCCACGCCGGATACCGGCTCCTGAGCGAGGTGGACATGACCGATCTCGCGCGGTCGCTCTCCATCTCGGCGGTAGTCGACGGTGCCGGGCTGTCGCATCAAACGTTCCACAACACTTACCCCGGCAACTCCCGTAGCGGAGGTTCCGGCGGCAAAGAAGCGTTTGTGGCGGATCTGCTCGACAACCTCACCGTGAATTACAGCGGAACTGCACCCACCGATCCGCCGGCCGGGCTGCGAGACGCGGCCGCACCGGTATCCGCCCTGTTCGAAGACCTGACCTCCGGCCTGATGCGTCGGCGCCTGATCGCCACCTTGCTGGCTACAGACCACGACGGGGCCCGCAAAGCCGTCACCCCCGAATTCGAGCGACTGGATGCCGACCTGCGCACCAAGGTGGGTCAGGCAATCCAAGCTCAGGGCGGTTCCGTACGCCAACCCATGTCACTGACCTCCCTCTCTTCTGTCCTCGGTGCATTGCTCGACGGACTCGCACTACGAGAGATGCTGACTCCCGGTTCCTTCTCAGTGGACGACATCGCTGCAACGACCACCTCGATCCTGCGGTGGGCGATCGATCCCTTGCATTCCGATCGACAAGCACTCGATCCCGAACCGACATATCCTTCCGACGACTCCGACTCTCTACGGCCGGACCTCGAGGCCGACGTGATCACCGCTACGGAAGCTCTGTTCGTCGACAACGGTTATTTTCTCGTCACACTCGCTGATATCGCTGCGGCCGCACGCCTCGGAGTCGACGACCTTCGACGGCTGTTCCCGAGCAAAGTCGACATCATCGTCGCCGCGCTGAAGCCGAAATTCGATCGAGTCCTGCGATTGCGTCGAGCCGATGAGCGTCTCGGCATCGAACCCGCTGTCGCGTTGCGCCGCACTCTGATCGAGGTAGGCGAATTCGTGATCGACAACCGGGCCATGAGTTCCGGGATGCTGCTCGCCTTGAGCTTCGAGCAGTTTCAGCAGCCAAGCACTGTCACGACAGTTCTGGAAAACCTCTACCTTCCTTCTGCGGTGGTCCCGATCCTCGACCGTGGACGCGAGGCGGGCGTGTTCAGCGGCGAAGCACCGACGATCGAGGCGGCAATCATGCTGACCAACAACGTCCTGTTTCGATGCCTGACGCGGCCGACCGAAACGGCAATCGAGGTTGTCGACGGCGTTCTCCGACTGCTCATGCCCGGCATCACAACAAGGACCCCATAGGGGTGCCGCACCACCGCGCCCATGCTTGCGGCGTGGCGGGGTGAGTGTGACCGACATGGATCCCGTGCACTGGGATCGATTGGCACGACTGTCGCAGCACTTGCTCGACGACATCGAAGTGGGATCCGGAGACGACGGCACCTGGTATGTGAGTCGCGATATCGAGTCCGCGTTGCTCCGACGCACGGTCCAAGGTTCCGAACCACAGATCGTCGTCGGTGAAGCCGGGCACGGAAAATCGACACTGCTGTGGTCGCTGCACCGAGCGCTACAGGAGCAGGGACTCCATCCGCTGCTGGTATCTGCCACCTGGCTTCATCCTGGAGACGACGGCATTCGTACAGCCTCGACCGCCGAGATCGTCTCCGCCATCACCGGTCGACCGGGCGCAATACTACTGCTCGACACCGCGGACCTGATGCTGCACAGCCGCTCTGCTCGCCACGACATCATCGACCTGGTCACAGTGCTCACTCGGACGGCGATCCCTGTAGTTCTGACGACCAGGCCGATCGAAGGGCAAAGCCTTCCTGCGAACCTGGGGCACAGGATCACCCTCGGGCCGTTCTCCTCGAACTCCGAACTTCCGGCCGCAATCGAGGCATTGACCGTCGAATTCATCGCCGACGACTCGGTGATGCCTACCAATCCGGTGTCGGCGATCCAGTCCGCCCTGGCTCGTGGAGCACTCGTCGACGACGTGTGCACCAGCCCCTTGCTGCTCAGACTGCTCTTCTCGTTGTCGGCACCACATTTTCCTCAGCTCGAACTCGACGTCACCGGCCTCTACAACCTGTTCTGGTCTCGCCGCATCGTCAGCGATCACCGCTCCGGACCGGAGGTACCGGCCGAGGACTCCGATGACCTCTCAGCCAGTGCCGGGTTTCTGGCGATCGCGATGCTCGCGTTGGGAACACCCGAACCACCCGTCGACGTCGTCGTCCGACGCGCGGCGCAGGTCGCCGCATCGGCGGACCATGCATACGACGACGTGGTCCTACGTAGACACGTACGGGCACTGACCCGGCGCGGCGTACTGGTCACAACCGACAACCGTGCACGGTTTCTCCATCAGACGTTCTTCGAGTTCGCCGCCGCCAAGGGCCTCGCCAACCGGGGAGCCGAAGACGAACTGCCGAGATTGATCGCTCGGGTTGCTCAGACGCCCGACGATCTCTTCGTCGGTGCCGTTGTCGAACAGATCTTGATCATCCTTGGAGCAGATCCGCTGGCCAGACCCGCCGTCCGCGCGAGCTGTCAGACCCTCATCCGCACCGGGCTTCCGTATCCCATCTCCATTGCCATGACTGCGTGGGCGCATCACCCGGTACTACTCGAGCTCACCACCGACATGTTCGCTGCGGTCGCCGACAATCAGTTGCGACAATTCCTCGAAAACCTGCCGATTCTGGGCACTCGGCAATTCGCCGAACGCGCAAGAGATTTCGGCCACCGGCTCGACATCGTTCCTCGGGGAATCGGAACAGGGACATTTCACGAACTTCTGTCGCCACACGACAACTCGACTCATCCGCCGAATGCACGCGGGCCGGACGAACTCACCGCGTACCAACAGCGCCTCGTTCGCGCTCTGCGACGCGTGGAGGAACGCCGGGGTGATCTCGAACGCGCCACGGACCAGGCCTACCGTGCGATTCGACGCGCCGCCAACAGCAAGGACGACGACCGTCTCGGCCGTACTTTGTTCAGCATTTCCCGATCTGCGTTCTACCGGTTGAAGGCCGGTTCGAGTTGGAGCGCACCCGCAAGAAAACTCTGCGCCGACATCGACGCCTAGGGAGACACAATCGGTGAGCGCTTCGACCTCACACGGTTGCACGACGCCTATGTAGCCGCGGCCGAGGAGGCGGACGATGCCCGCCATGCCAGGGATGGGCGTGGTGGATCCGCAGGTCGATGATGTTCGCCGCCCGTTCCGAGTTTCTCGAGATGTCGAACAAGCACGCCGCGCGATCGGATCACACCGTCCCCCAATGTGATTCCCGTTCACCGCCCGGCCGGCGGTGGACATGATCGAAAGGTCAGGCCATGAACCCGGCAGATCGGCACGACCCCACACAATCGGCTCTCCGTCTCGTCCAGTCCATCGCCCTTTCGGTACCCGCGTACCGCCGGCTTCTCGGCGAGCACGGAATCGACGTCGACGCGATCACGTCGATGACCGACCTCGCGGCGCTGCCGACTACCTCGAAGGACACGTACCGCCGACCGCACGCACTGGCCGATCTGCAGGTCGGACGGCCGGAAGAGGTCGAGACCATCGCCAGTAGCGCCGGCTCGTCCGGAACTCCCACCTTCTGGTCACGTGGGCAGCGCAGTACCGACCACGGTGCGGCGATGTTCGGACACGTGCTGCGGGAATCCGCCGACACCGAGCACAGAGCGACCCTCGCACTCGTCACCTTTCCGCTCGGGCCGTACATCGGAGGTGCCTTCATGTACGCCATGCTGCTCGAGCTACGCAGACGTGGCCATCGGCTCTCGATCGCGACCCCCGGCATGGATCCCGACGTCATTGCCGAGGTGGTGTCCGAGGCCGCAGACGGATATCAGCAGATCGTGATCTTCGCGTATCCGCCGATCGCCCGGGACCTCCTGGACACCCACGGCGAACTGCTTCGACGGCACGACGTGGTGATCGTCGTGGGCGGTGAACCCGTCAGCGAAGCCTGGCGCACCCTCGTTCACGGCATGTTGGGTGACCCCGGCGGGGACCGGGTACGTGTGGTGTACGGGGCAACCGACGTCGGATTCGTCGGCTACGAAACGTCCGCCACGATTGCCATACGTTCAGCGGCAGCTGAGGATTCGGCCTTGAACCGCGCGATGTTCGGCACGGAGTACGCCGAAGGAGATGTGGTGCAGCAACCCGCCTTCGTGCAGTATCGGCCCGAATTCACCTACATCGAAGTCGACCCCGACGGGTATCTGCTCTTCACCGTCGGCGGCGTACTGCCGTTGGTGCGCTATCGAGTGAACGACCGAGGAGAAGTCCTCGTCGGCAGCGCCGTCCGCGACCGACTCGTCGACTCCGGATATCCCGCTCTCGCGCAGGACGTCGACCCGAATGCTCACTACCTGTTGGTGTTCGGCCGAACCGACGTCGCCGCCATCTACAGCGCCGTCAACATCTATCCCGACTACTTCCGACCGGCCGTCGAACACATCTCTCTGGCAACACGATTGACCGGACGGTTCGTCGCCCGCTGCGAGACCGACAGCGAACAGCGCCAGACGTTGACGCTCGACGCGGAGCTTCGGCCCACACTGGAATCCGATCCCGATACTGCCGAACAACTCCGGCAGCTGTCCATCGCCAGCCTTCGACAACTGAGCGCGGAATACCGCATCGTGCACGACCAGAAGGGTCACGACGCAGAACCCGTCGTACGCCTACGGCCGTTCCGCTCCTCAGGCTTCGTCACCGGAGGAAAACAGAAATCGATCGACTAGCACCCGTCAGCCACCTCGGTGATCGTCCACCCAGTCCGGATGCTCGCGCTGGGCCCACTCTCGCGTGACGACACCCGCCGTCATTCCGCGCATGGCCTCGGCGTCTCGCCATGCGTAGGTGATGTGACCGAGCACCAGAAGGCCGAATCCCAATGCGAACCAATCGTGTACGAAGGTCGCGCCGATCCGCCAGTTCAGCGGGCTCCAGTTCTGGAAATACATCACCGCACCGGTCAGCAGCAGCACAAGAATCGATCCACCGCTGAGCGCACCGTTCAGCTTCTGGCCGGCGTTGAACTTACCGACCCCGACGGCTCCGAGGCGACGGGCCTTGGAGCGCAACCACTTCCAGTCGTCGTCGACGAATCTGTTGAGGCGCCCCATGTCCCGTCGGTAGCCCTTCGATATCGCACCGGCGATCAACGGAACCGGAAGGAGGAAGCCCGACCACACGTGCACGAACTCAACGATCGGACGATGACCGACGACCACCGCGAGCGACCCGATGTAGAGGACGGCGGCGGTGACGATGCAGACGATCACCAGGATCCCGACGGCCCAGTGCACATATCGTTCGACCCGTCCGAAGCGAGCGAGCTCAGCTCGTGGGGTCATCGCGACGCCCGTTCGATTCGCCGACGTATGCATCGATGTCGTACCCGCGATTCTCCCAATATCCGGGAACTACATTGTCGGTGAGCTCGATACCGCCCAACCACTTGATGCTCTTGTAGCCGTACATCGAGGCCACGAACAGTCGAACGGGCCCGCCGTGGTCGTGGGTCACCGGACCGTCCAACATCGTCAGCGCAACCAGGACGTCGTCCCGACGCGCCTGCTCGAGCGTCAGACTCTCCGTGTAGGTCCCGTCGAACGAGGTGAAGCGAAGAGAGTTCGCCGACGTGGTGGGCACGACGGCATCGAGAATATCGGCCAATCGCACTCCGCTCCAGGCTACTTCGGGTACTCGCCATCCCGTCACGCACTGGAAGTCACGCACCAACGACGTCTGCGGCATCGAACGGAGGTCCTGCAGAGTGAACGTGCGCGGTGTGTCCACGGAACCGCCCACCGTCAGGGCGTAGGAGTTCTCGTCCTTGCGCGGGGCACCCTGCGTCACCGAGTAGAACCGAAAGTTGTTCCCGACGGGAATCAGTCCGATCAATCCCGTCGGATCGTGGTTACCGAGTGGGCCGAGAACGGATGCCAACCCCTTCTGCAGCGCCCCGCCGCCCACGATGCCCGCGGCACCGGCCGCCACCAGGCCGAGCACGACTCGGCGACCCACGGGACTTCCCGGGATCTCTCGCTCGTCGATCGGCATTCCTCCACTGTCCACGCTCGACGCCGATCCGTCACCTGGCACCGCTCGAAGTCTGGAAGTTCGTCGACGGAAGTCCTACCGTGGAGACATGGCACTGTCGAAGGCAGAACGCGAAGAATTTCTGGCCGAGTCTCGGATCGCCGCCTTGTCCGTCGCTGCGGGTCCGGATCGGGGGCCGCTCACCGTCCCCATCTGGTACGACTACACCCCGCGCGGTGACGCGTGGGTCCTCACCGGCAGGACGTCCAAGAAGGCCCGATTGATCAGGGATGCAGGTCGATTCACTCTCATGGTCGAACAATCGAATCCGACGATCAAATACGTGTCCGTCGACGGGCCGGTCGTACGCGAAGAGCCGAGCACCCCAGAGCTACTGCGCGCCATGGCTGCGCGCTACCTACCCCCGGAGAAGGTCGACGGCTACCTCGAGATGGCACACAGCGAACACGAAGAAAACGTGGTGTTCTACCTGCAACCGGAGCATTGGCTGTCGGCCGATCTCGGGGCCATCTGACGGCGTAGGCGACGCGGGCCGATCACCGCGTGAACGGCGGTCCGTATCCCGGAGGTGGACCGGTGAAGGTCGGCGCGACGGGGTTGTTCCTCTTCGGGCCTATCACCGCATCGATACCGACGGCAATCCACGCCGGCACAACGATGCTCACCAACAGCACGACATCGAGAAGCGCGGGCGTCGCTCGAGAATTGAATGCGTCCAACATCAACCAGTGGGCGAGAAGCTGAAATACCGACCCCGCCACTGTGGAAATCGCGACAGCCACCAAGGTCACCAGTGAGCGGCGTCGGACCAGAACCCACGCAAGTACGGCAGGCACCATCACGATGATGGACAGAAACGCCGCGTACACCACGTAGTCGCTGATGCCGAAGTAGACCGGCCACAACTCAGCGATCACCAGGATCAAGACCGAAATGCTCAACGCGACAACGGCAACGATGCGTCGGACCGGAGCAACTGGCTGAAGCGCACAGAACACGGCCAACGCGAGAGACGGAATCGTATTCGCCGCGAGAAGGTGGAGGGACGTGCTGCCGAGAGGCCCCATCGCGAGTCGCAAACCGAGGCCGATCACGCACCCCACGACGAGTATCACGATCGACACGACGCTCGGCCGCGGTGACATCCGAGGCCGAGGACGCGGTGGCTGCGGCGGATACGCAACCGGTGGTGGCTGATAGCCGTAGTTGCCTGGACCGTGCACAGTCCGTCCTTCCATGGGTAGTGGAGGCCGGGCAGTCACCCCCCGGTTGCCTGCGAAGAACATTAACGAACCGAATGGTATTTCGCGAGAGTACGGACTCGCTGCGGCTACGCGGAGAGGTGCGTCGAGACGAACCGTCGGACACGTTCCAGCGATGCAGCGGTTTCCGGTGTAGGTACCTGCTGATACGCGTGCCAGAGTCCAGCAGCGTCGTCCACCTCGATGGGCACGCCTTGATGTTCGAGACGACGCGCCAAGCTCAGGACATCAGGGCGAAGGAGGTCTCGCCCCGCGGTCACCAGAAGTGTCGGCACAGTGAGGCCCGTGAAGTCGCCCATTATCGGTGACGCTCGCGGATCGTCGGGGTCGTGTCCGTCCAGATACGCGGGCAACGCCTTGTCCAGCATCCCGTGCCACTTCACGACCGGATCGAGGCCCTCGTTCACCAACCGAGCGGAATCGAACTCGTGGAGATCGGCGGCGGGACTGAACAACACCACAGCGGCGGGCAGCGGTGCCGCTGCATCGTCTCGCAGGAGCAACTGTTGCAGCACGCCCAAGGCCAGGTTCGCGCCGGCAGAGGTGGCGACGAGGACCGGACGCCCAGACCGCCCCGATGTCACTGCATCCCAGGCCTTTTCGATCTGATGCAAAGATGACGGAAACCGAGTTCCCGGGGCCAATCCGTAATGCAGCGAAAAACACGTCAACCCTGTCGAGGCGGTCAGGCCGATGGAGATCGAATCCACCGGTTCACCGACGACGAATGCTCCACCGTGTACGTAGACGAGATAGTCGTCGTCTTCTGTCCGAGGGTGATCCCGGGAAATCAACTCGGTAACGTCAGATCCCTCATGATCCGTGTTGCGAACGCTGACACGGTTGCGGCGCAACGCATCTGCAATGGCACCCTTGTTTCTCCGGCGCGCCAATGCGCGAACCACGGGACTGAACACCGCGTTGAGCGGCACCGGAATACTCGCGGGCGGAGCGCTCGCCAGCATCGCCTCAGCGAGCTCGGACAGTGGTTCCGCGTTGTGCTCGTCGTTCGCACCGAGGCCGGGCCGGGTCATGCCGAGAGGATAGCGAAAGGCGCGCGAACTCGAAGTTGTGGAGGGAAATCTCCAGATCTTCATCCGCAACGTCGAGTTCGGCGGATGATGTGCCCATGTTCGGACGACTGATCACAGCACTGTTGGTTATCGCGGGTAGCGCGGTGTTCGCACTGGGTACGCCGGGAACTGCGTCTGCATGTGACTGCGCCGTGCCGATGAGCTACGAGAAGACCCCGCAGGTCTTCGCCGAGGTGGCCGGAAAGGGCGCAGTGTTCCTGGGGACGCCGGCATCGAAGACGGCGGGCACCGACGCCCAGGGTTACAGCGTCGACATCGTGGAATTCGACGTCGCCGGAGTGCTCGACGGTCAGGTCGCACCCATCACCACGGTGTCCACCGCTACCGAGACGACGGCATGCGGTGCCGGATTCACCGTGGGAACCGAGTATCTCGTGGTCGCATCGACGGAGAACGCCAACGGTGCCACCTGGTCCGCGGCGTCGTGCGGTGGCACCAGCCTCGCCAGCGATCGCGTCTCGGTGGAGTCCGCGGTGTCGGTGTTCGGACAACCTCGCCCGATCATCGAGCCCACGCCACCGGAAGTTGTTGCAGCCGAACAGAGTCCAGATCGCACGAACTACGTTCCCTGGATGGTCGGCCTCATCGCTGCGGCCGCAGCCGCTGCGCTGGCAGTGCGGCTCCGCCGCAGTGGTGTGAACAGGCACCCCTGAGGGCACTCGACCGCACCACTGCGCCGGAGGTGCACTACTTCAGGACGATGTTCACCATTCGACCCGGGATCACGATGATCTTGGTCGGGGCCTTGCCGTCGAGCAGGGCCACGATCTTCTCGTCGGCCAGCGCCGTCTTCTCGACGTCGTCCTTCGTCGCATCGGCGGGGACGGTGATGCGGCTGCGCACCTTGCCGTTGACCTGGATGGGGTAGTCGACGGTATCGGCGACGAGCCACTTCTTCTCCACACGCGGGAATGGCCCGTGCGCCAACGACTTCTCGTGACCGAGCTTGCGCCACAATTCCTCGGACAGGTGCGGAGCCAGCGGAGCGAGCATCAGTATCAGCGGCTCGACGACCCCGCGCGGGGCACCGTCGGGGTAGGCCTTGGTGATGTGGTTGGTCAGCTCGATCAACTTGGCACCGGCCGTATTGTCGCGCAGCGCAGCGTAATCCGCGTGCACACCGTCGATCACCCGGTTGAGCACTCGCAGCGTGTCCTCGGTGGGCTTGGCATCGGTGACGCGGACCTCGCCGGTCACCTCGTCGAGCACCAGGCGCCAGACGCGCTGCAAGAACCGCTGCGCGCCGACGACGTCCTTCGTCGCCCACGGCCGGGAGGTGTCCAGCGGACCCATCGACATCTCGTAGAACCGCAGGGTGTCGGCACCGTACTCGGCGAAGATCTCGTCGGGGGAGACCGAGTTCTTCAGTGACTTACCCATTTTCCCGTACTCACGGTTGACGGGCTGATCCTGGTAGAAGTAACCACCGTCGCGTTCGATCACCTCGGCCGCGGGCACGTAGACCCCACGGGCGTCGGTGTACGCGTAGGCCTGGATGTAGCCCTGGTTGTACAGGCGACGGTACGGCTCGCTCGAGCTGACGTGACCCAGATCGAACAACACCTTGTGCCAGAAGCGCGAATACAGCAGGTGCAACACCGCATGCTCGACGCCACCGACGTAGAGATCGACCCCGCCGGGATCGTGGGGTCCGTGGATCTCCGGACGCGGCCCAACCCAGTACTTTTCGTTCTCGGGGTCTGCGAAGGCCTCGGAGTTGGTGGGGTCGATGTAGCGCAGCTGGTACCAGGAGCTACCGGCCCACTGGGGCATGACGTTGGTATCGCGGGTGTAGGTCTGCAACCCGTCGCCCAGATCCAGTTCGACGTTCACCCAGTCGGCGGCCTTGGCCAGCGGCGGGGACGGCTCGGAGCCCGCGTCGTCGGGATCGAACGAGACCGGTGCGTAGTTCTCGACCTCCGGAAGTTCCACCGGCAGAGCGGAATCAGGTAAGCCGTGCGGGTTGCCCTCGGAGTCCCAGACGATCGGGAACGGCTCGCCCCAGTAGCGCTGGCGAGCGAACAGCCAGTCGCGCAACTTGTACTGAATAGTGCCGCGGCCGGTGCCCTCTGCTTCCAGGCGTGCGATGACGGCGGCCTTGGCCTCGTCCACCGGCAGACCGTCCAGGAAGTCGGAGTTCACCAGCGCGCCGTCGCCGACGTACGCCGCCTCGGTGACGTCGCCGCCCGAAATGACCTCGCGGACAGGGAGACCGAATGCCGTTGCGAATTCCCAGTCACGCGCGTCGTGTCCGGGTACGGCCATGATCGCACCGGTGCCGTAGCCCGTCAGCACGTAGTCGGCGATGAACACCGGCACCTGCTCGCCGTTCACCGGGTTTTTCGCGTAGGCACCGATGAAGACGCCCGTCTTCTCCTTGTTCTCCTGCCGCTCGAGATCGGACTTGGCGGCGATCGACGCACGATATGCCGCAACGGCTTCCGCGGGGGTTGCGGCTCCGCCGGTCCACTTGTCCGAGACATCCGCCGGCCACTCGGGAGCGATCAGCCCGTCGACCAGATCGTGCTCGGGGGCCAGCACCACGTAGCTCGCGCCGAACAGCGTGTCGGGACGAGTGGTGAACACCTCGATACCGGAGAACGAGACCTGCGCACCGCGGGAGCGTCCGATCCAGTTGCGCTGCATGGTCTTGACCTTCTCGGGCCAATCCAGGTACTCGAGGTCGTCGACCAGGCGGTCGGAGTATGCCGTGATGCGCATCATCCACTGCCGCAGGTTCTTCCGGAAGACCGGGAAGTTGCCGCGATCGCTGCGGCCGTCGGCGGTGACCTCTTCGTTGGCGAGAACTGTGCCCAGGCCGGGGCACCAGTTGACCATCGAATTGGACTCGTACACCAGCCGGAAGCCGTCGATCACCTCATGGCGCTCGCCGACGGTCAGCGACTCCCAGGAGCGGCCGTCGTCCAAAGTCCGCTCACCCGAGGCAAAGGCCGCCTCCAACTCGGAGATCGGACGCGCCTTGTTCTGGTCCGCGTCGAACCAGGCGTTGAAGATCTGCAGAAAGATCCACTGTGTCCAGTGGTAGAAGTCGACATCCGTCGTCGCCAGGGACCGTCGGCGATCGTGGCCGAGACCCAGGCGTCGCAACTGGCGTCGCATGTTGACGATGTTGTCCTCGGTGGTGCTGCGCGGGTGCGTGCCCGTCTGCACGGCATATTGCTCGGCGGGCAGCCCGAACGCGTCGTACCCCAGCGCGTGCAGCACGTTGCGTCCCTGCATGCGGTGATACCGGGCGAAGACGTCGGTGGCGATGTAACCGAGAGGATGCCCGACGTGCAGGCCGCTGCCCGACGGATACGGGAACATGTCCTGGACGAAAAGCTTGTCTTTCGGGACGTCTCCGGCGAGCGTGCCGACCGGGTTGGGCGCGTCGAAGGTGCCCTGGGTCTCCCACAGGTCCTGCCACTGCTCCTCGATGTGCCCAGCGAGCTCCGCGGTGTAGCGGTGCACCGGCGCGGTCTCGGGTGTAGCGGCTTCGGCGGATGCGTCAACGGAATCGGTCACACCTACCAGCCTAAAGTGTGACGCGGCCCGCCTGGTACCAGGACCTCGCTGCGCCGTATCCTGGCCAGGTGGTCATCGTCTCGGTTGTGTTGTTCGTGCTCGCCCTCGTCGTCGGCGCTGTCGCTGCCCTGTCGCTGTTGGGTCGGCTCCCGCGCAACCGTTTCGCCGGTGTCCGCACCGCCGAGGCGATGCGTGACGACGAGACGTTCACCCTCGCCAATCGCGTCGCCGGACCCACCACCGCCGCATCGGCCCTGGTACTGGCCATCGGCGCAGTGGCCGCTCTCGCACTGAGCGGCATCGCCGCCGTCGTCGGCGTCGTCGTTGCCCTCGTGGCCGCACTGTTCATCGCCGCAGCAGGCGGATCCATCGGGGCCCGCGCCGCAGCGGCCGTTCCTGCTCCCGCCGAGGCGGACGGATGCGGAAGCTCGTGCATCTCGTGCAGCCTCAAGGACGCCTGCCAGCCGAGCTGAGCAGATGAAATCGAGAGCTGCCCACACGTTCGATCCCGCCGGAGTGGTGTTCGGTGTCCTCGTACCGCTGATCGTCGCTGCTCTCGGTCTCGTTCTGGCCTACCTGTGGCAGGGCCGACTACCTGACGAGGTCGCCACGCACTTCAGCGGCACCAACCCGGACGACTTCTCCAACCCCCTCTCCAACGCCTGGACGCTGGCCGTCGTGATCGTGCTGGTGGGCGGCGGGTGCAGTGCCGTCGCATCGCTGGCTCGGGTGCTGCTGATCATGCGCCGCACGATGCTGATCATCGGGCTGACGGTCGTCGGGATGATCGGCGTTCTGCAGATCGCAACCCTGACGCGGGAGCTGGACCTGACGTCCGGCCAGAGCGTCACCATCCCCGGGTGGGCGATGGCACTGGGGACCGTCGTCGGATTCGCCGCCGGGTTGTTCGGTGCTTCCCAGCTCCGTGACCACCGCGAACGCGTCGCCGCCACGTCTGCGCCGCACGCCGATCTGCCGCGCTGCAATCCCGAACTACCCCTGGTGGTGCACGTCGGCGCGAGCCGCGTCGCGGGGATCACCGTCATTGCGGTGTCACTCGCAGGAGCCGCCCTCACCTGCTACTTGTCGAGCTCGCCGTGGCCGATCTTTCTCTTCGTCCCGCTGACGATTCTGATTCTGTCGCTGCTGCGCTTCACCGTCCACATCGACAGCGATGGTCTGTACGTGTCGAGCCTGGGCATGGCGGCATTCGACTACGACATCGACGAGATCACCGGTGCGTCGGTGCGAACAGTGGATCCGTCCAAGGACTTCGGCGGTTGGGGTCTGCGGGCCAAGGGGCGCGGGAACTACGCCGTCGCCACAGACACCGGACCCGCGGCCTTCGTCACCTTCGCCAACGGGGACCGGCTCACCATCGGTTGCGCCCACGCCGACACGATCGCAGGCACCCTCAACTCCCTGACCGCCCGTGCTCGCAGCGCAACCGTGGATTAAGTTAGCCGAGTGAAGTTGTTGCGGGATACCGTGCTGGATCCCTTCCTGCTCGGCATCTTCGCCGTAGCGGTACTGGCGAGTCTCTTTCCGGCGACGGGCACAGCCGAGGACGTACTGGGCTGGGTCACCAAGATCGCCATCGCTTTGCTGTTTCTCATCTACGGTGCGAGGTTGTCGCCGCGAGATGCCTGGGACGGCCTCAAGCACTGGCGTCTGCATTCGGTCATCCTCGCGTCGACCTATCTGCTGTTTCCCGCGCTCGGCCTGGCTCTGCGGATACTCGAACCCGGATTGATCAGCGACGACCTCTACACCGGCGTGCTGTTCCTCTGCCTGGTTCCCTCGACGGTCCAGTCCTCGATCGCCTTCACCTCCATCGCCCGCGGCAACGTCGCCGGTGCCGTCGTCAGCGCGTCGTTCTCCAACATCATCGGAGTGTTCGTCACCCCGCTGCTGGTGATCGCGTTGATGACCACCACCGGATCGGTGAGCATCGATCCCGGCTCGATCCTCGACATCGTGGTCCAACTGTTGCTGCCGTTCGCCGTCGGCCAGCTGATCAGGCCATGGGTCACGGGATGGTTGTCCCGGCACAGCGCGCCGACGAAGCTCGTCGACCGAGGCTCGATCCTGTTGGTCGTCTTCGCCGCCTTCAGCGAATCGATGAACCAACACGTGTGGTCCTCGGTGGCGGTGTGGCGCATCGGCGTCGTGATCGCGGTGTGCGCTGTGCTGCTCGCCGTCGTGCTGACGATCACCTGGTACGCGGGCAAATGGTTCGGCTTTGCACTCGAGGATCGGCTGGTGCTGCTGTTCTGCGGATCGAAGAAGAGCCTGGCGAGCGGCCTGCCGATGGCCGCGGTGCTGTTCGTCGGCCAACCCGTCGGACTGATCGTGTTGCCGTTGTTGCTCTTCCACCAGATCCAGTTGATGGTGTGCACCGTGATCGCTCAGCGCTTCGCCCGGCGACCGGAATCGGAACCGAGCCCGGCGGCCTCCGCGGCGGACTAGATTGGTGTCACTCGAGGCAATGGGGAGAAGACGATGACCAGGAAACTTCACACCGACGGTGTCGTCTCTGCGGCCTACACCGGCCGGCTCGCCACCAATCCTGTACCCGCACTGCGGCTTCCCGAGGAGCAACTCGACCCCGACGCCGCCTACCGCTACATCCACGACGAACTGATGCTCGACGGCAGCTCGCGCCTCAACCTGGCGACGTTCGTCACCACCTGGATGGATCCCCAGGCCGAGAAGCTCATGGCGGAGACGTTCGACAAGAACATGATCGACAAGGACGAATACCCGTCCACCGCCGCCATCGAAGAGCGCTGCGTCAACATCGTCGCCGATCTGTTCCACGCACCCGGACTCGACCGAGAGGACCCGTCGTCGGCCACAGGTGTGTCGACCATCGGATCCAGTGAGGCCGTCATGTTGGCCGGCTTGGCGCTCAAATGGCGCTGGCGAGCCAAGGGAGCCGGCACCGGCACTCCGAACCTGGTGTTGGGCAGCAATGTTCAGGTGGTGTGGGAGAAATTCTGCCGCTACTTCGACGTGGAGCCGAAATACCTACCCGTCGAGCGCGGACGCTACGTCATCACCCCCGAGCAGGTTCGGGATGCGGTGGACGAGAACACCATCGGCGTGGTCGCGATCCTCGGCACCACCTTCACCGGGGAACTCGAACCGGTACAGGAAATCTGCGCAGAACTGGATCGGATCGCGTCGAGCGGTGGGCCGGACGTACCGGTCCATGTCGACGCGGCCAGCGGCGGCTTCGTGGTTCCCTTTCTGTATCCGGAACTCGAATGGGACTTCCGACTGCCCCGCGTCAAGTCCATCAACGCCAGCGGACACAAGTACGGATTGACCTACCCGGGAATAGGATTCGCCGTCTGGCGAACCAAGGAAGACCTCCCCGAAGACCTCGTGTTCCGGGTCAACTACCTCGGCGGAGACATGCCCACCTTCACGCTGAATTTCTCCAGGCCAGGGAACCAGGTGATCGGGCAGTACTACAACTTCCTACGACTCGGCAGATCCGGCTACACCGACATCATGAAAGCACTGCGCGACACAGCCGTTCGCGTCAGCCGGCACCTCGACAAGCACCCCGATATCGAGGTGATCACCGACGGATCGGCCATCCCGGTGCTGTCCTTCATGCTCAAAGCAGACTGCGGATTCACGGTCTTCGACGTCTCCCACGAACTACGTGCCCGCGGATGGCAGGTACCGGCATACACGATGCCCGACAACGCCACCGACGTAGCGGTACTCAGAGTCGTTGTCCGAGAGGGCTTCAGCGCGGACCTGGGTCGCATGCTCTGCATTGCCATCGACGAAGTGATCGCCGGACTGAAATCGGGCGGACACTCGACCGCGCGGGCCTTCGCTCACTGAGCGGCTTCGCCGCATGTGAGCGGAAAGTCGACCCCTGCTACGAGGCGGGAGTGGAGCCTGCGGAACGACCCGAAGGCACTGCCGTGCACGTGCGGCGCAGCCGCTCAGTTTCGGTCGACGTCGATCGGATGGGATGCCAGCAGCGCCAACGGCATCGGCTGTCGCCGCAGCACGTGCGCCCACAGGTCGATGCGCGGTGGTCCGATCACGTCGGATGGCAAGGCAGACACCACCATCCAGTCTTCGCGGTCGAGTTCGCCTTCGAGTTGGCCGAACGTCCAGCCCGAGTATCCGGCGAAGATGCGCACACCCTCGACCAGGGGGGCGATATCGGCCGGGTCGGAATCGAGATCGACCATCACCACTCGGCCGTCGACACGGCGCAGCCCGGCAACGCCGTCGATCGAGACTCCGGTACGCACCGTCGCCAGGCACAGAGCCGAATCCCGTTTGACCGGCCCACCGACGAACAACGCCTGCGGCTTGGCAGCCAGCTCGGACCAGTTGGGCAACACGTTCTGCACGGCCGTCTCACTGGGACGATTGATCACGACACCGAGGCTGCCTGCGTCGTTGTGTTCGATGATGTAGATGACCGTGCGCCGAAACGTGGGCTCGACGAGTTCGATGGACGAGACCAGCAGACTGCCGGGCCGAACATCGCGCAAGGCCGATGCCGTCCGGTCCTCGGGTTCCTCCGCATGCGCTGCCACGCTAGCCATTGTGGCACCGCGCACCCGCGGATGTGGCGCAAGCGATGCGGCCAGTCTCTGCTCCTACTCGAGCCCGGCGATCTTCGTCAGAAGTCCCAACTGGTACTCGAACAAGTCGTCCCTGTTGGCGAACGTCGTGGCACCGTACTGATCGAACACATCGAAGCTGATTGCGCCGAACAGAGACGCCCACACCATGACTCCGAGGGCTATCAGCTCGTCGGGCAGGTTCGTCCCCATCTCCTGACGGATCTCCTCGAAACTGCCCTGTAGTGACGCCAACTCGGTGGACGCCGGATCGACGTCCGGCCGACGGGTGTCCCAGGCCGCGTTGAGGACTGCGACCAGCGTGGTGATCACGCGGGTTCCGGGCCCCGTGGTCTGCTCCGCAGGGGCGTGGTAGCCGGGTACCGGACTGCCGAACAGCAACGCGTACCGCGCCGGCTCTCGCAATCCCCACTGCCGCACCGTCCTGCCGAGAGCGAGGAACTTCTCCTTCGGCCCCTCGGCGGCATCCACCGCAGCGTCGACCGTGTCGCCGAGCTCGGTGTATGCGTCGACGACGAGCAGGGTCAGCAATTCGTCTCGGCTGGCGACATATCGGTACACCGCAGAGGAGACGACGCCGAGGTCCCTCGCGACAGCGCGCAACGACAGGGCCGCAGCACCGTCGGCAGTGAGGTGTTCGCGTCCGATGCGGGTGATGTCGGCCAGAGTCTGCGCGCGGGCTCTGGTTCGGGGAGTGCTCGCCATAGCCCTCACAGTAACTGCTGCTCTTTCCGGAGAGCACTGCTCTTGCTTTCTTGCCGACATGGGTGCACACTCGTAACAACAGAGAGCACCGCTCTCGTTTCGAGAAGAGGAGCACATCATGGCCGAACTACACGTCGTCACCGGAGCCGGACCCGTCGGCTGGACCGTGGCCGAACAACTTGCTGCACAGGGCCATTCGGTGCGGGTTCTGACCCGGTCCGGTAGCGGGCCCGAGCACCCGATGATCGAGCGGCGGTCGGTGGACATCGAGTCCGACGACCTCCACCCGCACCTCGACGGTGCCACCGCCATCTACCACTGCACTCACGCCGCCTACGAGGACGCGGTCTGGCGGGACAAGCTCGAAGCGATGGAAAAGCGCGTGCTCGACGCCGCCGCGGGCACCGTCGTCGCGTTCCCCGAAAGTTTGTACGCCTACGGCCGGGTCGACGGACCGATCCGCGAGGACTCACCCCGTGACGCCACCTACCGCAAGTTGGGTGTGCGTACACAGCTCCTGGCGGCTCGCGACAGGCACTCCACGCCCACTGTCAGCGTCGCTGCGTCGGACTTCTACGGGCCTCGCGTCATGACGTCCCACATGGGTGAGCGGGTGATTGCGCCCATCCTGGCCGGCAAGCCGATTCGGGTCATCGCATCCGCCGACCTACCGCACTCGTTCACCTACGTACCGGATTTCGCGGCCGCGATGATCACTGCCGCCGCAGCGCCGTCGATGTGGAATATCTTCCTGCACACACCTACCGCTCCCGCGGTATCGCAGCGATCCATGATCGAGATGTTCTCCGCTGCAGCACAATTGCCGTCTCCGAAGGTCGGCGTCATACCGGCCTGGGTGATGCGCGCACTGAGCCTGGTACCCGGCCCGATGAAGGAACTCGGCGACACCCTCTATCAGTTCCGCTATCCCTACGTCCTCGACTCGAGCCGCAGCGAGGCGCTTCTGGGACTCCAGCCCACCGCTCTCGCCGACGGCACCGCCGCAACGATGGCATGGTGGCAGGCTGCGGTTCCTGCGGCAGTGAACGGCAACTAGAGTTCCCTCGGTGAACGACGCCTCCTTCCGTACCCGCCTACGCGAGTCCCCGGGAGTCGGCAAGCTCACCACCATTCGGTTCGCGGGTCAGTTCGGCGACGGGCTGTTCCAGGCCGCGCTCAGCGGTGCCATCCTGTTCAATCCCGAACGTGCGACGAACCCGGCCGAGATCGCCGCGGGATTCGCGGTACTGCTCGTGCCGTATTCACTCGTCGGACCCTTTGCCGGAGCACTGCTGGATCGCTGGAATCGACGGTCGGTGTTGCTGTGGGCCAACATCGTTCGCGTCGTGCTGATCGTCACCACCGCGGTGCTGCTGTGCGCCGGAGTCGACGCGACACCGCTGTTGCTGTTGGCACTGGCAACGGTCGGGCTGAGCAGGTTCGTCCTCGCCGGTGCCTCGGCGTCGCTGCCACACGTGGTTCGACAATCGTGGCTGGTGCCGATGAACTCGGTACTGGCCACCGTCGGGTCCGGTTTCGCAGCGGCAGGTGCGGGCCTCGCCGTCGCAGTGATCGGCGTCGTCGGTGCCGGCGATCTCGGTTCGGGCATCGCTGTCGGTCTCGCCGCGACCGGATCGATCGTCGGGGCCGTGGCCGCCGCACGATTCAGTCCACGTTCACTCGGGCCAGGCATCGAGAGCCGAACCGACACTGCTGTCAAAGATGTTGCCTCCGGCCTGAAATCGGGCGCGCAGGCCGTCTGGCGATCGTCCGGGGTGACTGCGGCGATGATCGGAATCGGGGCACACCGCATCGTGTTCGGCATCAACACCCTGATCATGGTGTTGATACTTCGCGAGGCCACGGCCAGCAACCTGCCCGGTGGGCTCGCAGGCTTCGGCATAGCAGTCGGAGCCACGGCCACCGGAATGTTCCTCGCCGCTGTCATCACCCCGTTCGTCGTTCCCCGGTTGGGTCGTACCCCCACGATCGCCGTCGCGCTCGTCCTCGCCATCGCGGCACAACTCGGAGCCGTCTCGGGCCTGACGCAGAACAGTCTGTTGATCGGGGCGTTCGTTCTGGGGATCGCCGGGCAGACCGTCAAACTCAGCGGGGATGCCGCCATGCAGATCGAGATCGACGACGCCCATCGCGGACGCGTCTTCGCTCTCCAGGACACCGTGTTCAACGTCGCGTTCGTCGGTGCTCTGGCCGCAGCGGCGTTCGCCGTCGGCCCCACCACCACCGATCTGAGTCGGGACCCCGCCGCCCACATCCTGGTGTTCGTGGGGGCGGGTCTCTACGCGCTCGGACTGGTCGCGGTGGCGGCGAACACCAGACGCCAACGCCGCTGACGCGGTGGAGGACGAGCATGTCAAGTGGGACAACCTCTTCGGCTTCTCGAAGTTCCAGGTCTGGACGATGGTCCCGGCGGGGGAGTACGACTACATGTTCGGCACCGTCAACGGTCTCGTCGGACACGTCGGTCTCGCTCGTGTCCCGAAAGCCGACGTGCTGAACAAGACTGCGTACCGGTACTGGGTGAACGACACCTGGGCTCCGGTCGGATCGAACGGCGCCACCCCCCATCGCCGACGGGATGGCCGGGGAACTGTCGGTCCATCACGACGAGGCCCGAGACCCTGGCAGATGACCTATCTCGATCCGATTCGCGGCGATATCGTTCTGCAAGAATCGAATTCGCCTCAGATCCGGTGGACCGCGCCGAGCACAGCGATCGACACCGCCGAGTACCCCAAGGCGAACGGCAGTTTCATTCACCCGTGGTCGACGGCGAACGAGCTGTACTTCACCATGTCGGAGTGGGACAGCTACAGCGTCTACCTCGTCAAGGCCGAGCTTCGCTCGTCGTGAGTGGAACTTCGTAGTGGGCTACGGGAACTTCCGCGCACGTGCGCAGGACGCGCCTAGTGCGTGGGCCACCACTCGAGCAGCGCGGCTTCGGCGTCCTCCCGAGAGAGCGGGCCGCGATCGAGGCGCAGTTCTTTCAGGTATTTCCACGCCTTGCCCACGTCTGGGCCGGCCGGGATATCGAGCAACTCCATGATCGCGTTACCGTCCAGATCGGGGCGTACCCGCGCCAGATCCTCCTGCTCGGCAATGCGTGCGATCCGCTCTTCGAGATCGTCGTACGTCGCCTGCAGCGCCGCGGCCCGACGCTTGTTCCTGGTCGTGGAATCGGCGCGAACCAGCTTGTGCAGCTTGGGCAGTAGCTCGCCGGCATCAGTGGCGTAGCGGCGGACGGCCGAGTCGGTCCACTGACCCTTACCGTAGCCGTGGAAGCGCAGATGCAGGAACACCAGATGCGAGACGTCCTCGATCATCTTCTTGGAATACTTCAAGGCGCGCATACGCTTTCGTACCAACTTGGCACCGACGACCTCGTGGTGATGGAAACTCACGCCACCGCCCGGCTCGTTGCGCTTGGTATCGGGCTTGCCGATGTCGTGCAGCAGTGCAGCCCAACGCAATACGAGGTCCGGATCGCCGTCCTCGAGATCGATCGCCTGCTTGAGCACGGTCAGCGAGTGCCAGTACACGTCCTTGTGCTGATGATGCTCGTCTATCTCGAGCTTCATGTCCGGAACCTCGGGAATGATGCGCTGCGCCAGACCCGTCTCGCACATCACGTCGATGCCGTCGATCGGGTGCGCGCCGAGTATCAGCTTGTCCAGCTCGACCTGGATTCGTTCGGCGGTGATGCGGTCGATCTGCTCCGCCATGTCCTCGATGGCTCGGTGCACCCGGGGCATCAACGAAAATCCCAGCTGGGAGACGAACCGTGCGGCCCGCAGCATGCGCAGCGGATCGTCGCCGAACGAGACCTCCGGTGCGGACGGGGTATCGAGAACGCCTTCGAGCAAAGCGTCCATTCCGCCGAGCGGATCGACGAATTCCTGAGCGCCGTCGGCTCCGAGACGCACGGCCATGGCGTTGACGGTGAAATCGCGTCGAACCAGGTCTTCGTCGAGGCTGTTGCCGTACTGCACCTCGGGATTGCGAGAGACCTGGTCGTAGGAATCACTGCGATAGGTGGTGATCTCGATCGTCTGGCCGTCCTTGGCCGCACTGACGGTGCCGAACGCGATGCCCGTGTCCCACTGATGATCGGCCCAGCCCGACAGCAACGCCTGCACGTCCTCGGGCCTGGCGTCGGTCGTGAAATCGAGATCGGTTCCGAGTCGACCGAGAACTGCGTCGCGCACCGTTCCGCCGACGAGGTACAACTCGTGGCCCGCAGCGGCGAACAGCGCACCGAGTGGAGTCAACACGGGAGCGAGCTCACGCAACGTCACTGCGGCTCCGGCCAGCAACCTCTCCCGGCGCGCATCGGTCTGCTCGGCGGAAACGGAAGACAAGGACTGATCGGCCACGGTGGAAGAGCCTACTGGCGCTGTGCCGACCGGATCGTCTCGCCCACTGGCCTCGGTGCGGCACGGCGGAAGAGTGCGCACAGGCAACTAGTATGGATCGGGTGTCTGCTGCCGAACGATCGAACAGGAGTCGCCGCAACCCGCGGCGGCGTCAGGCACGCGCCGACACCGAAGCACCCAAGCTCCGGACCGTCCGAGAAACCTCGGCAGGCGGTCTGGTGGTCGACGGCCTCGACGGCCCGCCCGCCACCCGCTGCGCCGCCCTGATCGGCCGAACCGACCGTCGGGGACGTCTGCTCTGGTCCCTGCCCAAGGGTCACATCGAACAAGGCGAAACCGCCGAGCAGACGGCCATGCGCGAGGTGGCCGAGGAAACCGGCATCCGCGGAACCGTCCTGGCGTCACTGGGCAGCATCGACTACTGGTTCGTCACCGAGGGCCGACGCGTCCACAAGACCGTCCACCACTACCTGCTCCGATTCCTCGGCGGGGAACTCTCGGACGAGGACCTCGAAGTCACCGAGGTCGCCTGGGTACCGCTGAGCGAACTGCCCTCGCGACTCGCCTACGCCGACGAACGCAAACTCGCCGCCATCGCCACCCGCCTCATCGAGGACATGAACAGCGGCGACATCGACAGCGGCGACATGAACGGCGACTCGAGCGGTTCCACCCCCGGCGAGAAGTGATCGTGCGGGCCCGGAAGGTCACTGCCGCCGCATTGACCTCGTTTCTCCTTGCGGTAGCGCCGGCCATCGGCACTGCGGCGTTGCTCCCCGGGCAACTTCCCGCCGCCGCCGCCCAGCCCGACGCGTCCGCCGGCGACATCGAAAGCTCCACCAGCACCGTTCCCGACACTCCATTGACGCAGGCCGGCAACCCCTTCCTGACGCTGAGCATCGAGACCGTCGCACCGTCCACGGTCACCACCAGCAGCGACCCGTTCGTCACCGTCCGCGCCACGGTCACCAATACCGGGGACCGACGCGTCGACGACGTCAGCGTGCGGATGCAGGCTGCGGGGGCAATCGACACCACGGCCGGTCTACGAACCTCGCTGACCCTCGACCAGGAAAATTTCGATCGCGTCGGCGATTTCGTCACCGTCGCCGAATCGTTGGAGAAGGACGAGAGCCGCCAGTTCGACATGTCGATGCAACTGCGCAGCACCACCGAACCCTCCCTCGGTATCGAGGCGCCCGGCGTCTACCCGCTGCTGCTCAACGTCAACGGCACGCCCGAATACGGCGGAACCGCGCGACTCGACGACGCCCGCTTCCTGCTCCCGGTGGTCGGCCTGCCCCGCAATCCCGGTGAGCAGGATCCCGACGCCCCCGACGCGACACCATTGCCGCCGAACACCCGGAATCCCGTCGCGATGACGGTGCTGTGGCCGCTCGCCGACATTCCTCGCCTCGCTGCCGGAATACCCGGTTCGGTCGACGAGCGGGTTCGACTGGTCGACGACGAACTGGCCGAAGAACTCGGCGGGGGCGGACGACTCGACACCCTGCTCAAAGCCGTGGAATTCGCGACCCAACCGGATCTCGATCCGGGCGGCAACCTTGCGTCGAGCATCTGCATCGGTATCGACCCGGACTTGCTGGTCACCGTCTCGAACATGACCCGTGGATACCTCGTCGTCGATGACCCGGCCGATCCGGCGAGCACGGCCCGCGAGGGCACCGGCAGCGCGGCGGCGACCCAGTGGCTCGGTCGCCTCGAAGCGATCGCGTCGAGCAGCTGCGTGACGGCGATGCCGTTCGCGCAGACCGATCTGGGGGCAGTGGCCGACATCGGCGCAGGCGCGCTGATCGACGGGGCGATCAGCGCGCCTGCGGACATCGTCGACGGCATCCTCGGCATCACCTCGACGCGGGGCTTCACGTGGAGTCCCACCGGGGGTGTGGACGCCGATACCGCCGACGCCCTGCGCTCCGCGGGCTCCGGGACCGTGCTGGTCGCCGACAACAGCATCAGCCCCCCGACATCCGCACCGATGGCCCAGCTGCTGTCGACGAATGCTCCTCCGATCGAAAGCCGGCCGCCGGAGACCCAGCCGCCCTCGACGCTGGCCGCCACCCACTACGACGCCGCCACCGCAGCGGCTCTGGCCGGCGTCGGAGTTGCACCGTCCACCCCCGCCCTCACTCCCGCCGAACAGCGCTTCGACCTGGATACGGACTCCCGCACGGCCCGCCTGCAGGACGCGCTCGGAGCCGTCAACTTCCACGCGCTCGTCGGCACCGACCGACCCGGGCGAACCGTCACCGTCGCACCTCCGCAGTACTGGACCGCCGGGGGAGACGAACCCTCGGCCATCCTCTCGACGGTGTCCTCGCTGCTGCGCTCCGGTCTGGCGACGCCGCGCCCGCTGTCCGAGCTACTGGCCGAGCCCACCTCGGGTACCCCGGTGACCAGTGTCGATGCGGCCACCGAACTCGATACCGGCACCATCGACCTGGTGCGAGCGCAGAGCGCCCGCGTCGAGACCCTGATGCAGTCGCTGGTCGACGATCCCCAGTCGGCTCTCACCCCACGCCTGTACACCGCCCCGCTGCGCGAAGACATGCTCCGCGCACTGTCCACCGCGGGTCGAGCCAGTTCGGCCGACGACGAAACCGGTGCGATGGCACGCACCCGACTGGCCGCCACCCGGATCGGCATCGACACCATCTACGGCTCGGTGACCGTACTGGCACCGGGCGGTGTGTACACCCTCGCTTCCGAGCAGAGCCCGCTGCTGCTCGTTGCGCGCAACGACCTTCCGGTCCCGGTCAACGTGCTGCTTCGGGTCGATGCGCCGCCGGAGATGACGATCAGTGACGTCGGCGTCACCCAGCTCCCGGCTCGTGGATCGCGGACCATCACTGTCCCGGCCGAGGTCGACGACACCCGCAATCTGTCGGTGGACTTCTCCGTCACCACGCTCGACGGCAGTCGGCTCGGCGAAGTGTCCACGGTGTCCGTACGGTCGAACGCGTACGGGCAGGCGCTGGCCGTGATTACCGCCTGCGCCGGCGCTCTCCTACTGTTGCTTGCAGGTCGACGCCTCTGGCATCGATTCAGAGGCCAACCCGACCCGGCCGACGAAGGGTACGAGAGACCATGACAGGCAACGTCCCGTACGACGGCGACCTGCCGAGGTCCCGTATGCCCGCAGCTCAGGTGTTCCGCCGTACGACGCCACCGCGGTCCGCACCCTGGGAGCGGCAGTCACGGCCGGAGATGCGGTCGTACCCGGCACCGCCGCCGCTCGACGGACAGCCGGCCGCCGACGACACCGTCACCCAGCTCATCCCACGGTTCCGCGACGAGGACTACCCCCAGCCGCCGTCGGGGACGGTTCCGCCGACGGAGATTCCGCCGGGTGGGTCCGACCCGACACCGCAGCCCGAGCCGAAACCGCAGAAGTCGCTGCTGGCCGCGTCGGGTTCCATCGCGGTTGCGACCCTGGTCAGCCGCATCACCGGATTCGCCAAGCAGGTCGCCATGACGGCCACCCTTGGCGCCGGGCTGGCCAGTGCGTTCACCGTCTCGACGATCCTGCCGAACATGATCTCCGAGTTGGTCCTCGGCGCAGTGCTCGGAGCCATCGTCGTTCCGGTGCTGGTCCGCGCCGAGCAGGAGGACGCCGACGGCGGACGGGCGTTCGTTCGACGCCTCTTCACCATCGCGGTGGCGCTGCTCGGGACCGTTGCGCTCGGGGCGACCATGGCCGCGCCGCTGCTGGCACGGCTGATGCTGTCGGGAGATCCGAAGGTCAACGAGGACCTGACCATCTCACTGACGTACCTGGTACTTCCGGCGTTGCTGTTCTACGGACTGTCCGGCCTGCTCACGGCGGTGTTGAACACCCGGCAGAACTTCAAGCCCGGCGCGTGGGCTCCGGTGTTCAACAACCTGGTCGTACTGGCGGTGTTCGGAATTTACTTCCTGATTCCGGACGACCCCACCTTGAATCCGAACGAAATGAGCACCACTCAGGTGCTCGTCATCGGCCTTGGCGTCACCGCAGGTGTCATCACCCAGGTCGTTGCTCTCGTTCCCGCGCTGCGACGCGAACGCATCGACCTGCGGCCACTGTGGGGATTCGACGAACGCCTCAAGAAGTTCGGTGCGATGGCCGCCGCGATCGTGCTCTACGTCGTCATCAGTCAGGTCGGACTGGTCGTCGCCACCAACATCGCGTCGGGCACCGACGAGGCAAGCAACACGATCTACTCGCAGGCCTGGATCGTGCTGCAGCTGCCCTATGGCATCCTCGGCGTCACGGTTCTGACGGCGATCATGCCCAGGCTCAGTCGCAATGCGGCCAACGGTGATACTCCGTCGGTCGTCGACGATCTGTCCGTTGCCACCCGGCTGACGATGGTGACGCTGGTCCCGATCGTGGTGTTCCTGACTTTCGCCGGGCCGTGGGTGGGCGAGGCGCTGTACGGGTTCGGCCGATTCGCCGATGTTGCGAGCCGACTCGGTGAGGCCGTGAGTTGGTCGGCGTTCTCCCTCATCCCGTACGCCCTGGTCCTGATCCACCTGCGGGTCTTCTACGCCCGCGAGAAGGCATGGACCCCGACGTGGATCATCCTCGGCATCACCGCCGTCAAGATCGGGCTGTCTCTGCTCGCCCCGATCGTTGCCTCCGATCCGGATCAGGTGGTGCTGCTCCTCGGAACGGCCACCGGCCTCGGATACACCGTCGGTGCCATCATCGGCGGATACCTGCTGCACAAGAGCCTGGGCAACCTGCGGATGGCCAACGTCGGCAAAACCATCTGGCTCGTCCTCATCGCCTCGCTGGCCGGCGGCGCTGCCATGCTCGCGATCGACCGGCTCCTGGGTCTCGACGCCGTGATGAACGGCTGGATCGGCAACTTCGCCCGAGTCGCGATCGACGCCGTGGTCATGCTGGGCATCACGTTCTCGATCCTCTGGTTCGGCAAGATTCCCGAAGTACTGGCGGTCACCGTTGCCCTGAGCCGTCTCGTCCGCAGATTCCGCGGCGCCCCGGATTCGCGGGACGCAGATCTGGCTGCCGCGGAAACCGGCGTGATTCCGGTTATTCGAACCGAAGCCACATGGGACACTGCGCGGGATCGCCTCCCGTACCCTGGTCATCGGCACCCGGGGGCAAACGCCCATGCGGGTCGACCGTTTGCAGAACAACACGGGGCATATTCGCCTGAAGGAGTGACAGTGACCGACGACGATGTTGCTGGGGGGCCGGCACAGTCTCCAGCAAACGAAGCCGACCGATCGAGCGGCGGAGTCGAAGTCGACACCCACAACCGCGACGAGACGGTGAAAGCCGAGGCTGCCTCGTCCTCGGCGACGCCGAAACCCGCCACGACACCCGCAAAAGCTGCAGCCGAATCGACGAAACCGGCCGAATCGAAGGCTGCACCCGAACCGAAGGAACCGGCAGCAGCTCCCGAGCAGGACGTCGAGAAGCCCACCGACGAGGCGACTGCCGTCGAGCCGGCGGTCGACAAGCCTTCGGCCGCCAAAGCTGAGGTCGTCAAGCCTGCAGCCGACAAGCCCGCACCGAAGCCGGTCGATCAGACGGTTGCCATTTCCAAGGCTGCTCTCGCAGCGCGCCCGTCCGACAAGACCATCTCGATCTCGAAGGCCGAACTGCCGCTCGAGACCCCGGCCGGAAACGAGGCAGCGAACTCCGAACCGGAGTCGAAGCCCGAGGCGGACAAGACCGCAGCGGTACCGGCTGCGCAGAAAGCTGGAGCCGATTCGGCTGCCGCGACCCCAACCGACGACTCCGAGGTCGCTACGGCGGCCACTCCTTCAGCCGCTCCCGAGCGAACTCTCCGCGGCCCCACGCTCATTCCCGGCGCCTCCGTCGCAGGTGGACGGTATCGACTGCTGGCACCGCACGGCGGCGCACGGGGACTCAAATTCTGGCAGGCCCACGACGTCAAGCTCGACCGCGAAGTGGCTCTGACGTTCGTCGACGCCGACCAACAGTCCACCGCGTCACCCACCGACCGCACCGAGGGCCCACAGGCGATCCTGTCGCGCACTCTGCGCCTCGGTCGAATCAATTCGCCAGGCCTCGCGCGGGTGCTCGACGTCGTGCGCGGCAGCTCCGGCGGCATCGTCGTCGCGGAATGGACCCCCGGTCGGTCGTTGCGTGAGATGGCAGAGACCGTGCCCGCGCCCACCGGGGCCGCTCGTGCGATCAAGGTTCTGGCCGCAGCGGCCGAGGCAGCGCATCGCAGCGGCGGAGCGTTGTCGATCGATCATCCGGATCGTGTTCGCATCAGCTCCAGCGGCAATGCCGTGCTCGCGTTCCCCGCGACGCTCGCCGACGCCGATCCGAGTTCGGACGTCCGCGGTCTCGGCGCCATGCTCTACGCCCTGATCACGGCCAGGTGGCCGCTGTCCGACACCACCGGCGGATCCGTCGTGTCCGGTGATGCAGCTCCGGCTCGCAGTGTCGGCGGCATGCGACCGGCCGACCGCGACGACAAGGGTGCACCGCTGGAGCCGAGGCAGATTCGTCCCGACGTTCCGTTCGAGATCTCCGCCGTCGCCGTGCGTGCGCTCGAACAGAACAGTGGAATCCGCACGGCGGCCACCGTGCAGCACGTTCTCGATCAAGCGGCCGTCGTCAACGACAAGACCGATCTGATGCCCGCTCTGCGACTCGGCCAGCGCGCACCCGGTGCCAGTGGGCACTCACTCGCGGACCCCGAGGAGATCGCCGCCGAAAAGGCCAAGTCGACGCGTACCAACATCGCCATCGCGGTGCTCGGCGCGCTGACGGTGATCATCCTGGCATTCGCCGGCTACTGGCTCTTCACCTCCATTGCCGGTGACAGCACGGATGCGCCCCTCGACAGCCAGGAATTCGGCCTCACCACTCCGGCCGCCGCACCGCCCGCAGGCGATACTGCTGCACCCCCTGCTCAGACGGGTGGGCCCGTTGCCTTGAACGGCGTCAGCGTCTTCTCGCCCCAGGGTTCGGCCGACAACCCCAGCACCGCCTCGAACGTGATCGACAACGACCCCAGCACGGCATGGACGACCGACTCGTACTTCCAGCAGTTCCCCGCCCTGAAGAACGGCGTGGGCCTGCTCGTCACCATCCCGTCGACGGCGCTGAGGAATGCGTGGATCGAGTCGTCGTCACCCGGAACGGTCGTCGAGATCCGGTCGGCACCGAACGACTCGCCCAGCCTGAGCGACACCACCCTTCTGGGTGAAGCCACTCTGCAGAACGGTCGAACCGACATCTCCCTCGACGGTGCCGAGCCCACCGGCAACGTGCTCGTCTGGATCACGACACTGGGAGAGCAGGGCGGTCGTATCGCCACGTCGATCTCGGGGATCGGTTTCGACTCCTAGATCCAACGCTGGGTACGCAATACCGGCTCGTTTCGTACTTCACGGTCTCCATGGCCTAGGCTCCCCCCAATGCGTTAACACGGGGGGAGCCGTTTTCGTATGACCGAACGTATCGATTCGGCGCTAGGGGAGCGCACGGATGTGGAACTTCTGGCTGCTCATGCGGCCGGGGAGCCGAATGCATTCGCAACGTTGATCTACCGACACCACGAGCATCTGTGGCTGACCGCTCGTCGTACGAGCTACACGCCCGAGGACGCGTCCGATGCCCTGCAGGAGGCTCTGTTCTCCGCGCATCGCACAGCCGGATCGTTTCGAGCCGACGCCGCCGTGCGCAGCTGGTTACACAAGATCGTCGTCAACGCCTGCCTCGACCGCATCCGCCGAAACAAAGCACGCCCCTCGGTTCCGTTGAGCGAGAACGAAAGTCACGAGCCTGCATCTCCCAGAGACCGCATCTCCGAAACCGAGACCACCATTCTGGTTCGCCAGGCTCTGATGACGCTGCCGCCCGATCAGCGCGCAGCCGTGGTCGTGGTGGACATGGAGGGGTACTCGGTGGCAGACGCCGCCGCGTTGCTCGGCGTTCCCACCGGTACCGTCAAGAGTCGATGCGCGCGCGGTCGACTCAAGCTCGCCACGCAGCTCGCTTACTTGAAGGACGCAGGGAACCGAATCTAGACCCCTCGCGTCTATACCGTGTGAGAGACAAAGCAGCTTCGGCGAAGGGAGGGCAGAAACGTGTCGTCGAGCACCGACGCTCTACCGGAGGCCCCGTTCTCACCGGAGTTGCTGGCCGAACTACATGCCGATGCCCTTCCCGAGGCAGTCAGCAGCCGGCTGTGGCCGCTGGTTCGCCGCGATGAGGAGTCGATGCGAATCCTCGCCGGTCTCGACGCGATGTCGGCTCGGCTGCACCAGGTGGGTGAGGATTCGACCGGGACGTTGTCGATTCCGCCGGACGTGGTCGAACGGATCGATCGCACGATCCAATCCGTCGAGGAGTCCACTCCGCAGTTCAGCGATCCGGTTGTGGTTCCGCTCCGGTCCCGCAGGCGTCATGTGGTTCTCGGAATTGCCGCTGCCGCAGCGCTTCTCGCCGTCGGCTCGGTCGTGTTCGCAGCGGTGTGGCGCACCCCGGACGCACCCGAATCCGTTGCCGCAGACCCGTCACCGGCACCCGACGGATCGCTGATCCTCGATCCCGCCGACCTCGACTCCGGTGTCGCGTTCAGCATCGTCGGCAAGCGGGATCCCGGTGCGCTGTCGGATCCGGCCAGCCTTGCGGCCTGCCTGGCGGCCAATGACGTCGACCCTGCAACGGCGGTCCTAGGATCCAGCCAGGTCAGAGTCGACGGCCGAGACGGGACCCTGTTGGTGCTGGCAGGCGCACAGCCGGCCCAGTTCATCGCCCTGGCCGTGGGCAACGACTGCGGCGCCACCAACCCCGATGTCCTCACGCGGCGCGATATCGGCTGACACATCTCTCTCCGGGGAACAACTGCCTCTAGGGTGGTGTTGACCAGATGTACGTCGACCGGCGCGTGCAGTGTGCACTCGGCTGTCGGCGACCAGTACACGCCGCACAAGATCGGAAGGTCTGCATTGAGTACCCCCAAGGTTCACGATCTCATCATCGTCGGCTCGGGACCGGCCGGCTACACCGCCGGTGTCTACGCGGCCCGCGCAGAACTGGAACCGATCCTGTTCGAGGGAACACAGTTCGGTGGTGCGCTCATGACGACAACCGAGGTCGAGAACTTCCCCGGGTTCCGTGAGGGCATCATGGGTCCCGATCTGATGGAGCAGATGCGCGAACAGGCGAAGCGATTCGGCGCCGACATCCGCACCGAGGACGTCGAAGAGCTCGAGCTGACCGGGCCGATCAAAACCGTGTCCGCCGGCGGCGAGACCTACCAGGCACGCGCGGTCATCCTGGCCATGGGCGCAGCTGCTCGCTACCTGTCCATTCCCGGTGAGGAGAAGCTGCTGGGCCGCGGCGTCAGCGCCTGTGCCACCTGTGACGGCTTCTTCTTCCGCGACCAGGACATCGCGGTCATCGGTGGCGGCGACTCGGCGATGGAGGAAGCGACCTTCCTCACCCGGTTCGCTCGCAGCGTGACCATCGTGCACCGCCGCAGCGAGTTCCGGGCGTCGCGCATCATGCTCGAGCGCGCCAAGAACAACGACAAGATTCGCTTTCTCACCGACACCAAGGTCCTCGAGGTTCTCGGCGACACCAGCGTCACCGGAATCTCGATCGAGCACGCCGTCACCGGCGAGAAGTCCACGCTGGACGTCACCGGAATGTTCGTCGCCATCGGCCACGATCCCCGCAACGAACTGGTCAAGGGCCAGGTCGAACTCGACGAGGCAGGCTACGTCAAGGTCGCCTCGCCGTCCTCGGCCACGTCCGTCGAAGGCGTGTTCGCTGCCGGAGACCTCGTCGACCACGTGTACCAGCAAGCCATCACCGCTGCGGGCACGGGATGCACCGCATCGATCGACGCCGAGCGTTGGTTGGCCGAGCAGGGCGACATCACCACCAACACGCTCGAACACGCCGACCAGCCGGTCGACGTCGTCAACGCCTGACCGGCCCAGCTCACACACCGCTTCACACATCGAGGAGATAGAAATGTCCGACGACAAGAGCACAGTCACCATCACCGACGCATCGTTCGTCGACGATGTACTGACCAGCGAGAAGCCCGTTCTGGTCGACTTCTGGGCCACCTGGTGCGGACCGTGCAAGATGGTCGCGCCGGTACTCGAGGAGATCGCCGCCGAGCACAAGGACAAGCTGACGATCGCCAAGCTCGACATCGACGCCAACCCGCAGGCCGCTCGTGACTTCAAGGTCATGTCGATTCCGACGCTCATCCTGTTCCAGGGTGGCAAGCCGGTCAAGCAAATTGTCGGTGCCAAAGGCAAGGCCGCGCTGCTCAAGGACCTCGAAGGCGTTATCTGATTCACCTCCGAACGGTGGGGATTGCAGCAGAACGCAGTCTTTCTGCGACAATCGTCTGATGTGCCGACGCTGAGCGTCGGCACATCGGATGCACCCAGATATGGGAGCCGTCAGAACGATCGAGAGGTTTTGTCGAGGATGCAGGAACTCAGTCACGGCGATTCCGGACCCGCCGTCGCCGAGGTCCGCGGCACCCTCACGGCTCTCGGATTTCTCAACGAAGCAGTAGTTCCACCCGGTCCGATGGACGACGGACACTGGACGGCACCCGGGTCCGTCTTCGACGCAGCGCTCGACGGAGCCGTCCGTGCATTCCAGCAACACCGCGGTCTGTTGGTCGACGGTGTGGTCGGCCCGGCCACCTACCGCGCTTTGAAGGAAGCGTCGTACCGACTCGGCGCCCGAACCCTCATCTACCAGCTGTCCGCCCCGCTGTACGGAGACGATGTCGCCGCCCTGCAGACCCGATTGCAGGACCTCGGTTTCTACAGCGAACGCGTCGACGGCTTCTTCGGCCCTCGCACCCACGAGGGCCTGTCCTCGTTCCAGCGAGAAATAGGGCTCTCGCCGGACGGAATCTGCGGGCCGGCAACACTGCGTTCTCTCGATCTGCTCGGAACTCGCGTCACCGGTGGGTCACCGCACGCGATGAGCGAAGAGGAACTCGTCCGCAAGTCGGGGCCACAACTGACCGGCAAGCGCATCGTCATCGATCCCGACCTCGGTGGTGCCGACACCGGACGCATCGTCGACGGATCACTGGGCCGAGTGTCCGAGTCCGAGATTCTGTGGGATCTGGCCAGTCGACTCGAGGGCCGCATGGCGGCAACCGGAATGGAAACGTTCCTCTCCCGGGCCCGCGGTACCAATCCGTCGGTGGCCGATCGCGCCGAAACGGCCAACGCCTGGGGTGCCGATCTGATGATCTCGCTGCGGTGCGCGTCGAGCACCAGCCCGGTGGCCAACGGCGTAGCCAGTTTCCACTTCGGCAACTCTCACGGATCCACCTCCATGATCGGCCAAGTTCTGACCAGCTATGTGCAGCGTGAAATTGTTGCTCGCACACCGCTTCTCGACTGCCGGAGCCATGGACGTACGTGGGATCTGCTGCGCCTGACCAACATGCCGACCATTCAGATAGACCTCGGGTACCTCACCAACGAATCCGATGTCGAGGTGCTCAGCGACCCGAGGTTCCGCGACATCATCGCCGAAGCGATTCTGATCGCCGTCAAGCGCCTGTATCTGTTGGGTCAGGACGACCAGCCCACCGGAACCTTCACATTCGCCGAACTGTTGGCCGAGGAACTCGCCGCAGCCGATCTCCCCTGACCGAAAGCGTCCGCATCGGCGTCAGCGGGTGCCTACCGTCGACTTCTGTTCGATATCGACGACGGAGATGCTGGCCGCGACGAGCAAATGTTCGAGCGCAGATTCGACGTCCTGCTTCCACCCGTGATCGCGATCGAGCTCCAGTCGTAGCCTGGGGAATCTGTGGTGGGGAGCGATCACCTCGAAACCGACCTTCTCGAGGAAGTCCGCTTCGATCATGCAGGTCGACGCCGAACATGTCAGATGTGCCGTGGCGTTCGGAACGACAACCGCGGCGTCGTCGGCATTGCGTCGAATACCGAATGCCTCGAGGGCGCGCACGCCGCGGTTGACAAGATCTCCCACCACTGCCTGGATCAGGGTGGCCGAGTGCAGGTCGGCATCCTCCGGCGAGTCGATCCGAAGTTGGGTCAGTAGAACCGCGTCGTGGCTGACGGGCGACGTCGGAAACGTCCTCGCGCGGGGAACAGCACGCGGTGGGCAATAGAGTGCGCATCCGATCGTCTTCCCGTCGACAGACAGCAGCTGCCCACACGATCCCCACTCGAGCATGATCGTCGACAACCACACTTCGTTCTCGAACTCGAGGTCGACGGTCGAACTTTCGGAGGCCGGATCGAGCACCCAGAAACTGCACCTCCGCGAATGATGCGGCAAATGCTCGAACGAGCCGAGCGTCACTCCGGTCACCATCGCCGACACCGCTTACCTCAGCCTTCGTGCATTCGTTCCAACGCGGGAATTCTCCATCGGAGCCGATCCGCCCCTCGACAAGGATAGGCGATTCGGTTGCCGCACCCGCCGTCCGGACCGCTTCCGTGAAATGAGTTGTCTGACAGTGATTTTCGAGAAACAACCGGGCATTTCAGACCTTCGATCGTCGAGCTACGTCACAGTGACGTTTCGGCCGTGTATGTCTGGTCCTGAAAAAACGCCGCTACTTTTTCTTCTGCGCTTCCATCATCTCGACGATTCTTTCGAGGTCGTCGACCGACCCGAATTCGACAACGATCTTGCCTTTTCGCTTGCCGAGACTGACCGTCACCCGAGTATCGAAGGAATCGGAGAGACGATCGGCGACGTCCTGAAGGCCCGGCATCTGAATCGGCTTGCGTCGGGGAGCCGGTTCCGGGCTCTTGCCGTCCTCACGGTTGGCCAGAGTGACGGCCTCTTCGGTCGCGCGGACGGACAGACCTTCCGCAACGATTCGGGCAGCCAGCGACTCCTGCGCCTCGGATGCTGCGTCCAGCGACAGCAACGCGCGGGCATGTCCGGCCGACAGAACTCCTGCCGCTACTCGTCTTTGCACAGGAATCGGCAGCTTCAACAGTCGGATCATATTGGTCACGACCGGACGCGATCGCCCGATTTTCGCGGCCAACTCCTCGTGAGTCACGTTGAATTCCTCGAGCAACTGTTGGTACGCGGCCGCTTCTTCGAGCGGATTGAGCTGCACTCGATGGATGTTCTCGAGCAACGCATCGCGCAACATCGCGTCGTCTGCGGTCTCTCGAACAATCGCGGGGATAGTGTCGAGGCCGGCTTCCTGGCTCGCTCGCCACCGACGCTCGCCCATGACGAGCTGATACTTCGCGTCCCCGGCGGCGGCAGAGCCCGATACGAGACGAACCACGATGGGCTGCATGAGCCCGAATTCGCGGATCGAGTGAACCAGTTCCGCCAACGAGTCGTCGTCGAATACGTGCCTCGGCTGCTTCGGATTGGCTTCGATTCGATCCGGTGCGATCTCGCGATACACGGCGCCGACGGGGGAGAGGTCGTCTCCGTTGAGCACTGGTGGAGTCGGGGTGGGAGCCGTCGCGGTTTCCGTTGCGTCGTCGGCCGACGGCGCGCGCTTCGGCTTCGTGGACGTATCCGGCTTGTCCTTGGCGTTGCGATCCGCGCCGATGATCACGTCTGCGGCTGCGCTGCCGAGGCGTGGCCCGGCATCCGGACCCGTGGGAATGAGCGAGGCCAGACCTCGTCCGAGGCCACCTTTACGCGTTTGGCTCATCTACTTACTTCTTTCGTGCTTCGTCGATGCCGGCCGACCGCGCGGCGAGTTCTCGTCCCGCGTCCAGGTAACTCATTGCCCCTCGTGAACCGGGGTCGTAATCGAGGACCGTCATGCCGTAGCCGGGTGCCTCGGATACCTTGACGCTCCGTGGGATGACGGCCCGAAGCACGGCATCGCCGAAGTGCTTGCGGACCTCTTCCGCGACCTGGTCCGCCAACTTCGTACGGCCGTCGTACATCGTCAGGATCACCGTGGAGACATGTAGTTCGGGGTTCAGATGAGACTGCACCAGCTCGATATTGCGCAAGAGCTGTCCCACGCCTTCGAGTGCGTAGTACTCGCATTGGATCGGAATCAGTACCTCGGTGGCTGCAACGAGCGCGTTGACCGTGAGCAGGCCGAGCGATGGCGGGCAGTCGATCAGGATGAAGTCCGCATCGATCCCGGCGAGCTCCTCTACCGACAGCGCGGTCTTCAAGCGGCCCTCTCGCGCGACCATCGACACCAACTCGATCTCGGCTCCGGCGAGGTCGATAGTGGCCGGAATGCAGAAGAGTCGTTCGCTGTGCGGGCTCTGCTGAACAGCGTCTTTGGCGCTGACTTCGCCGATGAGCACCTCGTAGCTCGACGGCACACCGGAGTGATGCTCGACGCCCAGAGCGGTGCTGGCGTTGCCCTGGGGGTCGAGATCGACCACCAGAACCGTCAGGCCCTGCAGGGCGAGCGCGGCAGCCAGGTTCACCGCGGTGGTGGTCTTGCCGACCCCGCCCTTCTGGTTGGCGATCGTCAGCATGCGCCGTTTCGCCGGCTTCGGGAGCGACACCGATCCAGGGTGCAGAACCTGACTGGCTCGATGTGCGGCGGCGCCTATCGGAGTGTCGTCGGGGGAGATCGCGTTGGTGTACTCGAACCCGGAACTCTTCTTCACCTCCGACTCGGCCACGTTGGACGCGTTCTTTTTCGATGCTGTTTCACGTGAAACAGCGGGATCGGACCCACCCGACATATGTGCTCCTTAGTGCGGAACTGACTGTGTTCAATACGATCGATAGGAACGAGCGCGGGACTCGACGGCCCACGATCGAAAGTCAGTGACGACTCAGTCTCCGAGGCTGACGGACCGCTCTGACGACGATGGTGGGAGTGGGCAACAGACCCACTCCACACTCCACTACCTCCAGCTTGCCAGCACCCATCCGAGTGAGGGAAGCCCGGTCTCGTTCGATCTCTTCTCCGGCACTGGATCCCTTGAGAGCCAGCATCCGACCGTTCTCGTGTACGAGTGGAAGCGACCACTTGGCGAGCTTCTCCAACGGTGCCACCGCCCTCGATGTGACCACATCAGCGCCGCCGGCCTCTTTCTTGACGCCGGGCTGCTCCGCGCGGCCCCGAACCACGAGGACGTTGAGATCGTGCTCGTCGATGAACTCGGCGAGGTACACGGTGCGACGAAGAAGTGGCTCCACGAGCGTGACCCGTAGATCCGGACGAGCAATCGCCAACGGTATTCCGGGAAGGCCGGCACCGCTGCCGATGTCGACGACACTCTCGCCCTCGTCGATGAGCTCACCGATTGCGGCGCAGTTGAGGATGTGGCGCTCCCAGAGCCGTGGAACCTCTCGTGGTCCGATGAGTCCGCGCTCGACTCCGGCCGTCGCCAACGAGTCGTGATACCTGCGGGCGAGTTCGAGACGGTCCCCAAAAACCTGCTCTGCGATTGCCATCAATTCAGTGCTATCCGAGCGTTCTTGTTCCACGTGAAACATCTTCCCGTGCTCGGGCACGGATCGCCAAACGACATGACTGTAACTCCTCCCAGTTCGCCTTCCGCGGCACCTTCGGAGCCAGTAACACCTGAATTGGGCGTGTCCGACGGCAGGAAGGAGACCTGGTCGCACGCGATCGAGGAACCTGGCGACGTTGGGCACAGTTGGACCCAGCCCGATCGGGCAACCCCGTCCGCTCGGTGCGATGGCTCTGCCGACCCTCCCCAGAAACGTATGGCTCGATCCAGCCTTCCCAGAAGAAGTCCACCGCGGACGGGATGACTGGCGGACCCGAACTATGTTTCACGTGAAACTGCAATCCCTACGGATCACCGGCTGACGCGCTGTCAAGCATCACCTCCATGGGTTGGCCACCCCCGAACCAACTGATACGTCGACGGGAGGTAGGACGAGCCGTAACCCGCTTCTTCACCCCCGAGACCAACCTCCACGGATCATCGAATTCGCTGTCGAACGCGCGCCTGTATCTATGACCGATCTCCTCGGGACTACAGGCCACGTATGACGCTGCTACCGCGCCGACTCGACCCGGCGTTGCTCGATCACCGTCGATCGGCAACCGACAGCCCACGAGCATCGGACAGACCTGTCTCGAAGCACGACGACCGTTCCAGACACCTGTGTCTCATCGACCGACACGGTCGGGGGAGCAGTCGCGACAGGACGCAGTCCTCGATCTCACCCGGACCGCCCGGAACACTCACTCGGTGCATTCGATCTCGGGACTCATCCAGAGATCGTCTGGCTCGGACCGTCGCATGCACGAGCCCGGTCGGCGATCGGTACGAGGGACACAGTGCCGTGCACAAACGATCGGGCCGACCCGTCTCCGCAAATCGAGACCGCCGAGACTCCCGATCGACAGGAAGCGCGAGCACTTCGCCATACACGGTCGGCTGTCCAGCAGAGGACAGATCCGTCCGACAAGTTCGGCTGACGGCGCCATCCCGCAGCACGGTAGTCGTGGGTGCAGTCCACATGCCGTCGATTCGTCGTCCACCGCAATACCCGACCTCCGCCTCTTTCGATGGCCGGCCGTTCGATGCAGAGCGGCGGCAGCACCGACAGAATCCGTTGCGTGTTGGTGACCATCCTCGACGCTGATCTGTACGAGATCGAATCCGGCAGCACAGGCCGGATGCGCTGCGACCGGTTATCAGGTGTCCTTCAGGACTCGTCGCACACCAGATCGGCATCGCGATGTTTCACGTGAAACTGTCCATGCTCCGAATCGCGGTGATCGACTGCCCGGACTGCCGCAACTTACCGGAGCGTCGGACACGGCTCTATCCAACGAAGGCCGCCATGGTCGACCGGCAACGAGTGACGAACACACGGATACACGAACCCCCCACCCCCGCACGATCGCACTTCGACTTCGTTTTGTTTCACGTGAAACAGTCCGAATGCCGTGCACCCACGCCGGGGAGTCCACTCCGTCTTTGCCGTCACAGTGACGAAAGCGCAGTGCATGGCTGGATCTCGAGTAACCGTCGAAAAATCGAAGCCTCCGACAATTTCGTGAACCCTGATCGATCGAATCACATCCATGACATTCCACCGGACACTCGACGACATCCGGATACGACGATGGCCCCCACCGAAGTGAGGGCCATCGACCGAAATGCTCTGCTACGCCTTGACGACGACCACTCGTCGAGCGGGCTCGACGCCCGTGCTCTCGCTCGCGACACCGTCGATCTTTGCGACCGCGTCGTGCACGATCTTGCGCTCGAACGGAGTCATCGGGGTCAGCTCTTCACGATCGCCCGACTCGAGGACGCGGCGCGCTGCCTCGGTACCCAAGTTGCCGAGTTCGCTCCGACGCTTCGCTCGCCAGCCGGCAACGTCCAGCATCAGCTTGCTGCGCTCACCGGTCGACTGCTGAACAGCCAGACGCGTCAACTCTTGCAGAGCGTCGAGAACCTCACCCTTGCGGCCCACGAGCTTCGCGAGGTCATCTCCGCCATCGATACTGACGATCGCCCGATCACCCTCGACATCCAGGTCGATGTCACCATCGAAGTCGAGGACGTCGAGCAGCTGCTCGAGGTAGTCGCCGGCGATCTCGCCTTCCTCGACCAAGTAGTCCTCGTCATCTTCATCGTCGTCGTCATCCGACGCGTTCTCGTCGACCACCGCGGGGGCTGCGGAATCCTCGACCACGGGACTTTCGTCCGTACCCGCGTCGACCGCACTGAGCTGATCGGCCTCGACCATCACGTCATTCACTCCATCCCCGGATACCGCACCGACTGTGTTCTCGTTCTGAGCTTCTTCTACGTCCGCTGCCATGTTCGTCCTTCTCTCGACGTGTCGGTCAGCGCCGCTTGCGCTTGGTCGACTTGTTCCGATTCGCCTGCGGTCTCGGTTTGATCGGTGCCGCGGCACCGGTCGTCGTACCCGAGGTCTCGCTGCCGTCGACCGAGGACTCTTCGCTGACCGGTTCCATCTTCGACAGCTTCGGTCGCGCACCCGGCTTGGGCTTGGTGGTGGACACGGGCTTCACACCGGGCTTCGGCGCATTCTCCGAGCGCTTCTCCACGGCCGCTGCAGCCTTGGACGCTTCTTCTTTGTCGATCTTTCCGAAGACCAGGTGTTGCTGTGCGTACGTCCAGGTGTTGTTGCTGACCCAGTACAGCAGGATTGCGATCGGTAGTAGGGCACCGAAGACCAGTACACCCAAGGGGAACACATACAGCGCGAGCTTGTTCATGATCGCGGACTGCGGGTTCGCCGCTGCGGCGGCGCTCTGACGAGCCACCGATGCACGCGAGTTCATATGGGTCATGATCGCCGCGATGATCATCAGCGGAATCGATACCGCCGCGATGACGAACGTGGACGGAATGGAAGCACCTGGTCCGACGGCGAAAGCGTTGAGCTGCTCCTGCGGCATGGTGATCCACGCCGAGATCGGGGCTCCGAACAGTCGAGCGTCGAGGAACGACTGCACATCGGCAACGCTGAACGCGTAGTTGGAGAGTTCGCGGTTCTCTTCCGGGCTCAGGCCGAGCTGGCCGACACCGGTGCCGGTGCGGTTGAACGAACGCAGCACGTGAAACAGGCCGATGAACACGGGTGCCTGCGCCAGCACCGGCAAACAACCCATCAACGGATTGAAGCCGTGCTCCTTCTGGAGCTTCTGCATCTCGACGGCCATTTTTTGCTTGTCTTTGCCGTACTTCTTCTGCAGAGCCTTGATCTGCGGCTGCAGTTCCTGCATCTGCCGCGTCGTGCGGACCTGTTTGACGAAGGGCTTGTAGAGAATCAGGCGGAGTGTGAAGACCAGGAAGACGACGGACAGCGCCCAGGCGAACCCATTGCTGGGATCCTGGAACACAAAGCCGAACACCTTGTGCCACACCCAGAGAATCCAGGCAACCGGGTAGTAAATGAAGTCGAGCACGGCTCTATGTACTCCTCTGTTCTTCCACTCGCACGAGATCGTGGTGTTCTTCGGTTTCGGTCAGCTCGGTGACGCTCGCGCGCCACCTACCGGGCTCGGGCACCGGGTTCCATCCTCCAGAGTGCCAGGGAGCACATTTGAGGAGGCGGACGACTGCCAGCAACGAGCCCTTCATCATCCCGTGCAGCTGCAGCGCCTCGACGGCGTACTCACTGCAGGTGGGGGAGAAGCGACAGGTGGGAGGTCTCATCGGGGACACATATGTTCGGTACAACCCGATGAGATACACGAGTGATCGAGCAGGAATGGAACGAAGGTTGCCCATGAATGTCATGACGGCGGACCCTTCGGAGCTTCGAGAAGACCGAGCTTCTTCAATCCTGAACGCAGTTGAATCAAGAGATCTGCCGAGGACGCTCTCGCGGCTCCGGGCAGTGCGCGGATGACCACGTCGGTGGTCTCGGGGAGCTCACCGATCACGTCGCTACAGATATGCCGAAGCCGGCGCGCAACTCGATGACGAGTTACGGCCGGCCCGACTGCCTTGCTGACGATCAATCCGAATCGTGGTCCCCGAACGGTCGACGCGATGTCCTGCTCATCCCGCACGACGGCGTGGACAACCAGATCAGATCTACCCATTCGGCGTCCTCGACGCACCGCTACGGTGAAATCACGTGCTCGGTGCAGTCGATTCGGCTCAGGAAGCATCCCGAGCTCCAAGGTTCGGACGAACGAATATCAGGCTGTGAGTTCTTTACGGCCCTTGCCGCGACGTGCGGAAACGATTGCACGACCCGCACGGGTACGCATACGAAGACGGAAGCCATGAACGCGCGCGCGGCGGCGATTGTTCGGCTGGAACGTCCGCTTGCCCTTGGCCACGGTCAACACTCCTCGAGATTCGAAGACGCCGATCTGTCGGCGCCTGCTGTAAAGGTTCCAGCGAGTTCGGATGAAGTCGCTTGCCTCCCGAGCGAGAAATCCGAGTGAAGACAGACTGTGAGCAGCCAGCAAGCATCGGCCACCTCGCTATTGGGTGACTGTTCGAGAGTACTGATCGAGTCACCGGTGGTCAAACTCGCTCCGAACCGATCGGCTCGGCAATTCATCCACAGGCACGGGCTGTGGCGGCGACCGACCGTGTGATCTGCATCGAATTCGGTCTCGGGTGTGGGTCGGCGGCGATGCTGTTCGTCCGATCGTACGACAGACAACGGTCATCGGTGCAGGTCAGACTGATGGGCGTGTCATAGCACGAACCGAAACGAGCTCTGGGGTCACATCGGTGTCGTTTATCCACACCTGTGGATAATTGTGTGGAAACACAGTTCAGGTGGCATATTCGTACCTTGCGGGGTCCACCCACGGACCCTGGTCTCGGCCGCGGCGACGCACGATCGACGACGCTATCCGACGATCCCGCCGCGCGGGTGGGAAACGACGCACGAATGTCACGCGTCGTACCCGTACGAGACCAACGCACGACAACGGAGGGATCGACGTGAACGACGATCCGGATGCGCTCGCGCGCATCTGGCCCGAGGTGGTCGCGGAGCTCACATCCGACCGACACAGTGGGTCGCCGCTGACCAAAGGCCAGAAGGCCTGGCTCGCGCTGGTCAAACCGTTGACTCTGACGCAGGGATTCGCCCTGCTCGCAGTTCCCTCGACCTTCGCCCAGGAGGCGATCGAGCGAGACCTTCGCGAACCTATTCTCGGCGCTCTCGGGCGTCATCTGGGGCAGGGCGTCGAAGGACTCGGCGTGCGAATCTCCGCTCCCGAGGACGAGAAGATCGAGTCCGAGCGGTCGACCTATCCCGACGCCGTGAGCTCTCCTACCTACCGGCGCCGCATCCTGACCAGCAGGGACGACGAGCCGTCGGACTCGGAAACGGCAGATTACGAAGAGGTCGACGACGAACGCGAGGCGCTCGCCAGCGTGCAGAACTCGTGGCCGACGTATTTCACCAAACCACCCGAGTCGACGCCCCCGTCATCGGGTGCGAACAGCCTGAACTCGAAGTACACCTTCGACACGTTCGTCATCGGTGCCTCGAATCGGTTCGCGCACGCAGCAGCGGTGGCCATCGCCGAAGCCCCTGCCCGCGCATACAACCCGCTGTTCGTGTGGGGGGCGTCGGGACTGGGCAAGACTCACCTACTGCACGCAGCCGGCCATTACGCGCAACGTCTGTTCCCGGGCATGCGCGTCAAATACGTCTCCACCGAGGAATTCACGAACGACTTCATCAACAGTCTTCGTGACGACCGCAAGGTGGCCTTCAAGCGCCGGTACCGCGAGACGGACGTGTTGCTCGTCGACGACATCCAGTTCATCGAAGGCAAGGAAGGCATCCAGGAGGAGTTCTTCCACACCTTCAACACGCTGCACAACGCGAACAAGCAGATCGTGGTCTCCTCCGACCGGCCCCCGAAACAGTTGGCGACCCTCGAGGAGAGGCTCCGCACCCGCTTCGAGTGGGGCCTGATCACCGACGTGCAGCCCCCCGAGCTCGAGACCCGCATCGCGATTCTGAGCAAGAAGGCTCGGATGGACCGACTCGACGTACCGCACGACGTGCTCGAACTGATCGCCAGCCGAATCGAACGCAACATCCGTGAGCTGGAAGGCGCCCTGATTCGCGTCACGGCGTTCGCATCGCTCAACGGGCAAGCACTGGATCTGACTCTGGCGGAGGTGGTGCTGCGCGATCTCATTCCCGATTCGTCGAGTCTCGAGATCAACGCAGCCACGATCATGGCCGTCACGGCGGAGTACTTCAACACCTCGATCGAAGACCTGTGTGGCCCGGGAAAGGCCAGGGCATTGGCCATGGCCAGGCAGATAGCGATGTATCTCTGCCGCGAGCTCACCGACTTGTCTCTGCCCAAGATCGGTCAGACATTCGGACGAGATCACACGACGGTCATGTACGCGGACAAGAAGATTCGCAAGGAGATGACCGAGCGTCGCAAGGTGTACGACCAGGTCCAGGAGCTAACTGCACGGATCAAGCAACGCTCGAAGCGGTAGAGATCCGGGCACGGACGAACGCAGAAGACGGCACCGAATCCCATCGCGGGTTCGGTGCCGTCTTACGTTTCTCGTCGTCTTCCGGACCGATTCTCGACTCGGATTCCGCGAGTTCTCGAGGCGTCGAGCATTGATTCACACCTGTGGATAACCATGTGGACAACATCGAAGTTCTGGGGATGGAGTGTGGGGCCCTGTGCACCGATGCGATTCGTCCACAGGGCGCCGAGCATCAACCTCCGATTGGTCCCGAGTTCATCCCCACGACACCACGCTCGGCCACCAGCGGCTCGATGGGTCCGTGCACAGATTCCACAGGACCTATTAATACTTCTGTTTTCTCCTTGAAAGAACTTCTTTGAAAACAGGTGTTGGGGAACGATCCGTTCACAGGCCCTCCGAGATGGATCGAATCCCACGTTCGGCGTGAGCCTCGAGCTTTCAACTTCGCTTCGGAGGGCATACGGTGTGCTTGCGCTGGATGTGCCAGACTCGTCGTTGCATCGGTTCGAGCCGCAACGATCGAGGTTGCTCCGCTCCTGCCGTGAAGACGAACGCCACCGAACGAGAGGAAATGCCGAGCGATGGAGCTTGGAAGTTTGAAGTTTCGCGTTGCTCGTGAAGATTTTTCCGATTCGGTCGCATGGGTGGCCCGTAGCTTGCCGTCCCGGCCGCCCGTTCCCGTTCTCGGTGGAGTTCTTCTCGCCGCCGACGAACAGGGCCTGACGGTCTCCGGATTCGACTACGAGGTATCCACTCAGGTCAAAGTGTCCGCCGAGGTTGCCACCGCAGGTCGAGTTCTGGTGTCGGGCAAGCTACTTGCCGATATCACGAAGTCTCTGCCGAACAAGCCGGTGGACGTCACGGTCGACGGAACCCGCGTTCTGGTCAACTGCGGAAGCGCCAAGTTCTCACTGCCGACGATGCCGGTGGAGGACTACCCGCAGCTCCCCGAGTTGCCCACCAACACCGGTTCGCTGGCCGGTGATGTCTTCTCCGAGGCAATCGCCCAGGTCGCCATCGCCGCGGGCAAGGACGACACCCTTCCCATGCTCACCGGTATCCGCGTGGAGATCGACGGCACCAACGTCGTTCTCGCGGCCACCGACCGTTTCCGGTTGGCGGTTCGTGAGGTGGAATGGGTTCCCGCCGGGGCCGACACCACCACTGCGGTGCTCATCCCGGCCAAGACCCTGTCCGAGTCGGCGAAGACCCTCGGCGGTAACGCGAGCTCGCCCGTCGAACTGGCTCTGGGTTCGGGATCGTCCATCGGTAGCGACGGCCTACTCGGCATCGTCAGCGACGGGCGCCGCACCACGACGCGACTGCTCGACGCCGAATTCCCGAAGTTTCGTCAGTTGCTGCCGGCCGAACACACTGCGGTGGCGACCCTCGAGATCGCATCGTTGGTCGAGGCCATCAAGCGTGTGGCCCTCGTTGCCGAGCGTGGCGCGCAGGTTCGTCTGGAATTCAATGCCGAGGGCGTCCTACTCTCTGCCGGCGGCGACGATGCAGGTCGTGCCGAGGAGGCACTGCCCGCCGATTTCCAGGGCGAGGCACTCACCATCGCCTTCAACCCGGGCTATCTGATCGATGGCTTGTCTTCTCTGCACAGCGACAAGGTGACCTTCGGATTCACGACGCCCAGCCGGCCCGCAGTGTTGCGTCCGACATCGGACGAGGAACTGGTGGCCGACGACGCGGGCAAGTTCGCGGCGCCGCAATCCGAATACACGTACTTGCTGATGCCGGTCAGGCTGCCGGGCTGATCGAGCCTGATTACTGTTGAACCCGCGGACACTCCGCACCTGACACAGACAAGGACGCCTCATCATGCAGCTGGGCTTGGTCGGTCTCGGAAAAATGGGCTTCAACATGCGCGAGAGACTGCGTGAGCACGGTCACGAGGTCGTCGGTTACGACCCCCGGCCCGAAGTGACCGATACCCCGTCACTGGCCGGTCTCGCGCAGGCACTGACGGCACCGAGGGTGGTGTGGGTGATGGTTCCGTCGGGCAAGATCACCCGCGATACCGTCACCGGTCTGGCGGAGGTACTCGAGCCAGGCGATCTCGTGATCGACGGCGGCAACTCTCGGTTCACCGATGACAAGCCCAATGCAGAGCTGTTGGACGCCAAGGGAATCGGTTACATCGATGCCGGAGTATCCGGCGGCGTCTGGGGCCTGAAGAACGGCTACGGCCTGATGGTCGGCGGCCAGGACGAGCATGTCGCACGCGCGATGCCGATCTTCGACGCCTTGCGTCCGGAAGGCGAGCGTGCGGACGGATTCGTACATGCGGGCCCGGTCGGAGCAGGCCATTACTCGAAGATGGTGCACAACGGCATCGAATACGGGTTGATGCAGGCGTACGCCGAGGGTTACGAGATCCTCGAAGCCGAAGAACTCGTGCAGGATGTCCAGGGCGTGCTGCGGGCCTGGAGCAAGGGCACGGTGGTGCGGTCCTGGTTGCTCGATCTGTTGGTCGAAGCGCTCGGCCAGGATCCGGAATTCAGTGAGATCTCCGGCTACACCGAGGATTCCGGTGAGGGCCGCTGGACCGTCGAGGAAGCCATTCGGCACGCTGTCCCGGCACCGGTGATCTCCGCCGCGCTGTTCGCGAGATTTGCCTCGCGGCAAGAGGATTCGCCTGCCATGAAGGCTGTCTCTGCACTGCGGAACCAGTTCGGCGGGCATGCGGTCAAGAAGGTCGATGCCGACGAGACCCTGCGCGCTCCGGCGCCGAATCACACCGAGTAAGTGTTCGTCCGGTCTCTTCAGCTGCACGATTTCCGATCCTGGGACGACCTCACCGTCGACCTCGGACCGGGCTCGACCGTGTTCGTAGGGCCGAACGGACACGGCAAGACCAATCTGCTCGAGTCGCTCAACTATCTGTCGACGTTGTCCTCCCATCGGGTGTCCTCGGACGCTCCCATGATTCGGGCAGGTGCTGCCAAGGCGTTCGTGGGCAGTGCCGTGGTCAATCACGGTCGCGAACTGATCATCGATGTGGAGCTTCTCGACGGTAAGGCCAACAAGGCTCGGATGAACAGGTCGCCGCTGCGGCGTCCACGTGAGATTCTGGGCGTGTTGCAGAGTGTGCTGTTCGCTCCCGAGGATCTCTCACTCGTCCGCGGCGATCCCAGTGAGCGACGACGGTATCTCGACGAGCTGCTGACCACTCGAATTCCTCGAATGGCCACTGTCCGTGCAGATTACGACAAGGTTCTGCGGCAGCGATCGGCTCTGCTCAAGACGGCTAGTGGATCGTTGCGCCGCGGATCGTCCTCGGGCGACGGCGCAAGCGCGCTTGCCACTCTCGATGTGTGGGACGGGCATCTCGCGGCGCACGGAGCTCGATTGCTTTCTGCCAGAATAGGTTTGGTGCACGAGCTGATGCCGTTCGTGCAACAGTCCTACAGTTCGATCGCGCCGGAATCGCGCTTGGCCGCCGTTGCCTATCGATGCAGTCTTGCCGATGCTTTGCCGCCGGAGTTCTCCGATGCCGATCGTGCACCCGAGCCCGATGACGTCGACGTTCTGGAAGCTGCTTTCCTTCATCAACTTTCGGTGATGCGCCAACGTGAGATCGAGCGTGGTGTATGCCTGGTGGGACCGCACCGAGACGATCTCGAGTTGATGCTCGGTGATCAACCGACCAAAGGCTTTGCCAGCCATGGTGAGTCGTGGTCGTATGCATTGTCGTTGCGGCTCGGGTCCTTCGGCCTGCTCCGTGAGGACGGCACGGATCCGGTACTGATGCTCGACGATGTCTTCGCCGAGCTCGACCGAAAGCGGCGTGCTGCGCTGGCGACGGTGGCGGCCGGTGCCGAGCAGGTACTGATCACTGCCGCGGTACCGGAGGACGTTCCACCCGAGCTCGACGCGCGTCGCTACGGAGTGGAAGCCCAGCAGGGTTCGAATTCCGGTGCTGCAGGACGTATCTCGCGGATCACGGATCTGTCCAGCTTTACCGAGACCGCAGGCACGGAGAGCGAGGTTCGATGAACGACGACGAGGGAGTCCCCACCGACGCGGGTGAGGCACCGGAGTTGAAAGGCATCGATCTGGCGCGTCGAGCACTCGAGGATGCGCGCGCTGCCGCCAAGGCGAGCGGCAAGTCGGTGGGTCAGGGCCGGTCGTCGCCGACCGGCGGAGTGCGGGCACTGCGGGGGCGTCGTCGACGGGGTTGGTCGGGTGCCGGGCCCGACGACCGAGACCCGCAGGCGTTCGGTGCCCTGGCCAATACGATCGCGGCCAAGCGTGGGTGGTCGGCCAAGGTCTCGGAGGGTGCGGTGCTGGGTCGATGGCCCAGCGTCGTCGGTGAGGACATATCGGCTCATGCGGAACCGACGACTCTCAAGGACGGAGTGCTCAGTATCTCGGCCGAGTCCACTGCGTGGGCGACGCAATTGAGACTGATGCAGTCGCAGATTCTGGCGAAGATCGCGGCAGCGGTCGGGCACGGTGTGGTGACCTCTCTTCGCATCACCGGGCCGACGACGCAGAGCTGGAGAAAAGGCGAACGTCACGTGCGCGGACGGGGACCGCGGGATACGTACGGATAGTGACACGTCCTCACGGCGTTTCGCCATACTGCCTGGTCCACGTGATCCTCAACAGATGTTGCGTCCAGTGTTGCTGTGACATGGTCTATATGCGTAGCGTGATTCGGGACACGCACCGGTCGGGGGACCGAATATCTGTGATGCGCGGCCATCGGACGAGGAGAAGTTGTGTCTGCACCCACGAAGAAGTCTTCGGCAGCGGCCGTCGACGTCGACGGCACACCCGAGGACCGGGTGATTCTGCACGCTCGTAACGTCGAATTCGACTGGAAGAGCCTGCCGTTGCATTACATGGACGGCGACCCACTCGCGACACATCTGATCAATGTGATGCATCTGCTTCTCCCCGAGGGTGAGGAGTGGTTCGTGCGCACCTTCAAAGAGGCCCTGCCGCTGATCCACGACGATCAGTTGCGTGACGACGTCATCGGCTTCATCGGCCAGGAGGCGATGCACGCGCAGGCGCATACCGAAGTGCACGATCAGCTACGGGCGCACGGCATCGATGTCGATCCGTACGTCGACCAGATGAAGTTCCTGTTCGGCCGCGCTCTCGGCAACAGATCGGGACACGGTCAGAACAGTCTGGTCGAGCGCCTCGCTCTGATCGCCGCTGCCGAGCATCTCACCGCGTTCCTGGGCGACTGGGTTCTCAACGCATCCGAGTTGGACGAGGCCAACATCGATCCGATCATGTTGGATCTGTTGCGCTGGCACGGTGCCGAGGAGGTCGAGCATCGGTCGGTGGCCTACGAGGTGATGCGGTACTTCGATGTGCGTCCCGCCCGCCGGATCCGTACGTACGTCGTCATCGCGCCCACCCTCGTCTGGTTCTGGACGCGCGGTGTCCGCTTTCTCATGAGCCAGGACCCGTCGCTCGCCCATCTCCCAGCGAAGCAGCGCATACCGTCGTTCCGGGATTTTCGGCAGGTGACCAAGGCAGGTCTTTTCCCGACACCGATGTCGATGGTGAAGGCGTCGCTGCGCTACTTCAAGAGCACGTACCACCCGTCTCAGGAAGGGTCGACTGCGCAGGCAGTCCAGTATCTGGCCACCTCACCGGCAGCCAGGTCCGCCGATCGATGACAAAACGCACGTTGCGGAGCAAGCTCGGCGCAATGGCACAGATGGTCGACTCGTTTCGGGTCGGGCGCACCATTCCGAAGAATCTGTACGGACGCGACGAACCCGATCAGACGGTTTCTCTGGTGACGGATGCGCTCGACAAGTGGTTCGCGCTGCTCGACGGTGACGAGTACGACTCGTCGTTCGCGGCACCACTCGTGGTGCGTACCCACACGGTCACGCTGATGTCGCGTGAGGTGCTCTGCGTCGACGAGAACGTCGTCCTGTTGACCTTCGCCGCCACCGACGGTTCGGTTCTACCGGCGTGGGCGCCGGGGATGCACCTCGACTTCTATCTTCCGTCCGGACGGCGTCGGCAGTACTCGTTGTGTGGCCTGCCCGACGCCGACACCTACTCCATCGCGGTTCGTCTGGTTCCGGACGGCGGCGGCGGATCCCGAGAGATGCACGACCTGACCGTCGGTACCGAAGTATCGATTCGCGGACCGCGCAACGGTTTTCCGTTCGTCCCGTCCGAACATGCGGTGTTCGTGGCCGGCGGGATCGGTATCACCGCCATCATCTCGATGGTGCGTCGCGCCCGCGAATCCGGGATGGACTGGCATCTCGTGTACTGCGGACGTTCCCGCGATTCGATGCCGTTCCTCGACGAGATCGCCGGCTGGGATTCCGACCGCGTGACCGTCCGCACCGACGATGTGGACGGCATGCCGTCGAGCATGGATCTACTCGGTGCCGCCGCCCCCGGCGGTTCGGTCTACGTGTGCGGGCCACCGCCGATGATCGACCTCGTGCGGGTGTCGTTCGACTCGCTGCCTGCGACGCATCTGCACTTCGAGCGTTTCTCTCCTCCACCGGTGAAGAACGGTACGGAGTTCGAGGTACAGCTGGTCGACTCCGGAGACGTCATCGTCGTCGGTCCGGACGAGACTGCGCTGCATGCCATTCGGCGGGTGCGACCCGACATCGCGTATTCCTGCCAGCAAGGCTTCTGCGGAACCTGCAGGGTTCGTGTGCTCAACGGAACACCGCAGCATCGAGAGAATCGACTCACTGCCGAGGAGCAGCAACACGAGATGTTGATCTGTGTCTCGCGATCCGAGGGCCAGCGGATCGTGCTCGATCTGTAGCCGATCGCCGGTTTTACCCTTCATCTTTGTCGGCCGATACCGAAAAAATGCGCCTGTGAAGCAATCAGGGGCCTTTTCGGGGTGTCATCGCGCCATGGCTGTCGTGGGCAACCAGTACTATGGACCGGTACGAGAGAAGCCCGGAACAAACGTATGGGCCCGGGCGCGGTCGAATCGGCTGCGTCGGCCCCTGCGGTAGCACCCTGACGGGGTGTGAGCGGGGTAGTGGACGCGTAGAAGGAGAACCAGCTAACCGTGGCTGCCCAGAAGTCAGGTAACAACGAGAACAGCAAGGATTACGGCGCTTCGTCCATCACGGTCCTCGAGGGACTGGAAGCGGTTCGTAAAAGGCCCGGTATGTACATCGGATCCACCGGTGAGCGAGGCCTGCACCACCTGATCTGGGAGGTCGTCGACAACTCCGTCGACGAGGCCATGGCCGGTTACGCCTCCACCGTGGACGTCACCATCCACGTGGACGGCAGCGTCGAGGTCAAGGACGACGGCCGCGGAATTCCCGTCGCCATGCACGCCTCCGGTGTTCCCACCGTCGAGGTCGTCATGACCCAGCTGCACGCCGGTGGCAAGTTCGACTCCGACTCCTACGCCGTCTCCGGCGGCCTGCACGGCGTCGGCATCTCCGTCGTCAACGCGCTGTCCACCAAGGTCGAATTGCAGATCGCGCGTGACGGGCACCGCTACAAGCAGACCTACGACTACGCCAAGCCCGGCCCTCTCGAGACTGTCGGCGACACCACCGAGACCGGCACCACGGTTCGCTTCTGGGCCGACGGCAAGATCTTCGAGACTCTCGACTACAGCTTCGAGACCGTGCACCGTCGCCTGCAGGAGATGGCGTTCCTGAACAAGGGACTGACCATCAACTTCACCGACGAGAGGGTGGCCGCCACCGACGCCACCGAGGAGGAACTGGGCGAGACCGCCGAGGCACCCAAGACCGCCGAGGAAGAGCAGGCTGACGCCGCCAACGCGAAACCGGCCAAGGTGCGCAAGCGGACGTATCACTACCCCGACGGTCTGGTCGATTTCGTCAAGCACATCAACCGGACGAAGACTGCGATCCACAACTCCGTCGTGGGCTTCACCGGTAAGGGTGAGGGCCACGAGGTCGAGATCGCCATGCAGTGGAACGCCGGTTACTCCGAGTCGGTACACACCTTCGCCAACACGATCAACACGCACGAGGGCGGTACCCACGAAGAGGGTTTCCGTACCGCGTTGACGTCCACGGTGAACAAGTACGCACTCGAGAAGAAGCTGGTCAAGGAAAAGGACATCAAGCTCACCGGCGACGACATCCGAGAGGGACTCGCTGCGGTCATCTCGGTACGCGTGGGCGAGCCGCAGTTCGAGGGACAGACCAAGACCAAGCTCGGAAACACCGAGATCAGGTCGTTCGTCCTCAAGGCCTGCAACGAGCATCTCTCGCACTGGTTCGAGTCGAACCCGGCCGACGCCAAGACGATCATCAACAAGGCCGTGTCGTCCGCCCAGGCTCGACTGGCCGCGCGTAAGGCGCGAGAGATGGTGCGGCGCAAGAGCGCAACCGATATCGGCGGGCTGCCCGGCAAGCTCGCCGACTGCCGATCGAACGACCCGAGCAAGTCCGAGATCTACATCGTGGAGGGCGACTCCGCCGGCGGCTCGGCCAAGTCCGGTCGAGACTCGATGTTTCAGGCAATCCTGCCGCTGCGCGGAAAGATCATCAACGTCGAGAAGGCCCGTATCGACCGCGTCCTCAAGAACAACGAGGTCCAGGCCATCATCACCGCGTTCGGCACCGGCATCCACGACGAGTTCGATCTCGCCAAGCTGCGCTATCACAAGATCGTTCTGATGGCCGACGCCGATGTCGACGGTCAACACATCTCCACGCTGCTGATGACATTGCTGTTCCGGTTCATGCGTCCGTTGATCGAGAACGGTCACGTCTACCTGGCCATGCCGCCGCTGTACAAGCTGAAGTGGAGTCGCGGTGAGCCCGACTTCGCGTACTCCGATCGAGAGCGCGACGGATTGCTCGAGGCCGGCATCGCCAACAAGCGCAAGATCAACATCGAAGACGGCGTCCAGCGATACAAAGGCCTCGGCGAGATGAACGCCAAGGAACTGTGGGAAACGACCATGGACCCGGCCGTGCGAGTGCTGCGTCTCGTCACCCTCGACGACGCCGCCGCTGCAGACGAACTGTTCAGCGTCCTGATGGGCGAGGACGTGTCCGCACGCCGAAGCTTCATCGCGCGCAACGCGAAAGATGTTCGCTTTCTTGACGTCTAGTCACTTCCCTTCACGCGCCGACGAGTTCTCTCGGTGCGTGAAGGTGACCGCTTCTCGAGGAGATTTGCATGTCTGACATCACCGAACCGCCGGTAGGACCCCCGCCGGGTTCGACCACCAACGCAGAGGGCGGCGACCGGATCGATCCGGTCGACATCCAGCAGGAAATGCAGCGCAGCTACATCGATTACGCCATGAGCGTCATCGTCGGTCGTGCACTGCCCGAGGTCCGTGACGGACTCAAGCCGGTGCACCGCCGAGTGCTCTACGCGATGTACGACTCGGGCTTCCGTCCCGACCGCAGCTACGTCAAATCCGCACGCCCCGTTGCGGAAACGATGGGTAACTACCACCCGCACGGCGACACCTCGATCTACGACGCACTGGTGCGTCTGGCACAGCCGTGGTCGATGCGGTACCCACTTGTCGACGGTCAGGGCAACTTCGGTTCGCGCGGCAACGACGGTGCGGCCGCCATGCGATACACCGAGGCTCGGCTGACCCCGCTCGCAATGGAGATGCTGCGCGACATCGACGAGGAAACCGTCGATTTCATCCCCAACTACGACGGCAAAACCCAAGAGCCGACGGTACTTCCGTCACGGGTGCCGAACCTGTTGATGAACGGCTCCAACGGCATCGCCGTCGGTATGGCCACCAACATCCCCCCGCACAATCTGCGTGAACTGGGCGACGCGGTGTTCTGGGCCCTGGACAACTTCGAGGCGGACGAGGAAGCAACTCTCGCGGCCTGCATGGAACGCGTCAAGGGTCCGGACTTCCCCACACACGGACTCATCGTCGGTGGCCAGGGCATCCAGGACGCGTACTCGACCGGGCGCGGTTCGATCCGGATGCGCGGCGTCGTCGAGATCGAAGAAGATTCCAACGGCCGCACCACGATCGTCATCACCGAGCTGCCGTACCAGGTCAACCCGGACAACCTGATCACCTCGATCGCCGAGCAGGTACGCGACGGCAAGATGTCGGGCATCTCGAAGATCGACGACGAGTCGTCCGACCGAGTCGGTATGCGCATCGTCGTCACCATCAAGCGTGACGCGGTCGCGAAGGTGGTGCTCAACAACCTCTACAAGCATTCGCAGCTGCAGACGAGCTTCGGCGCGAACATGCTCTCGATCGTCGACGGTGTTCCGCGTACGTTGCGCCTGGACCAGATGATTCGGTTCTACGTCACGCACCAACTCGACGTGATCGTTCGGCGCACTCGGTACCGGCTGCGCAGAGCGGAGGAGCGGGCCCACATTCTGCGCGGACTTGTCAAGGCGCTCGACGCGCTGGACGAGGTCATTGCACTCATCCGGGCGTCCCAGACGGTGGATCTGGCCAGGCAGGGCTTGATCGACCTGCTCGACATCGACGAGATTCAGGCCCAGGCGATCCTCGACATGCAGCTGCGGCGCCTCGCAGCCCTCGAACGCCAGAAGATCATCGACGATTTGGCCGAACTGGAAATTACGATCGCGGACCTCAAGGACATTCTCGCCAACGAGGACCGTCAGCGACAGATTGTTCGAGACGAGCTCGCCGAGATCGTCGAGAAGTTCGGCGACGACCGTCGTACGCGCATCATCGCCTCCGACGGGGACGTCAACGACGAGGACCTGATCGCGCGGGAGAACGTGGTCGTCACGATCACCGAGACCGGCTACGCCAAGCGCACCAAGACCGACCTCTACCGATCGCAGAAGCGCGGCGGCAAGGGCGTCATGGGTGCGGGCCTCAAACAGGACGACATCGTCAGCAAGTTCTTCGTCTGCTCGACGCACGACTGGATCCTGTTCTTCACCACCAAGGGCCGCGTCTACCGGGCCAAGGCCTACGAGCTGCCCGAGGCGAACCGCACCGCCCGCGGTCAGCACGTCGCGAACCTGCTCGCGTTCCAACCCGACGAACGCATCGCACAGGTCATCCAGATCAAGACCTACGAGGACGCGCCCTATCTGGTGCTCGCCACCAAGGGTGGTCTGGTCAAGAAGTCGCGACTGACCGATTTCGATTCGAACCGCAGCGGCGGCATCGTTGCCGTCAACCTGCGCGGCGACGACGAGTTGGTCGGGGCCGTGCTTGCGTCCTCCGACGACGATCTGTTGCTGGTGTCGGCACAGGGTCAGTCGATCCGGTTCTCCGCCACCGACGAGGTATTGCGACCGATGGGCCGCGCCACCTCCGGTGTCCAGGGGATGCGATTCAACGGTGAGGACGAGTTGCTCTCGCTCAACGTCGTCAGCGAGAACAAGTTCTTGCTGGTCGCAACGTCGGGTGGCTACTCCAAGCGCACCGCGATGGAGGACTACCCACAGCAGGGCCGCGGCGGAAAGGGAGTGCTGACAATTCAGTACGACCCGAAGCGTGGCACGCTGGTGGGAGCTCTCATCGTCGACGACGAGGACGAGCTGTACGCCATCACGTCCAGTGGTGGCGTAATCCGGACCGCTGCCAAGCAGGTTCGGAAAGCCGGCCGACAGACCAAGGGCGTGCGGTTGATGAATCTCGGTGAAGGCGACACACTGCTCGCGATCGCGCGCAACGCCGACGAGATCGAACCGGACGCCGTGGGCACCGAAGACGATGCAGCGAAGGAGTCGTAAGTGAGCACTCCCAACCGGCCTGGTAGCAGGCCCGGCCCCAACGGAGCCCCGGACAGCCGGGACGCCGCGCGGGCCGAGCAGCCCGCGCGTCCCGCGCCGCCCGAGGGAGCTCGCCCGGGCAATCGCCCACAGCCGGCCGCCCGTCCTGCGCCCGCAGCCGGCCGTGGCCCCGCCCCGCAGGGAGGTGCCCGCCCGCCGGTGCGTCCGCCACAAGGAGCTCCGAGCGGCCCGGCTCGACCGACGCAGGGGCCGCCCCCGCAGCGACCGCCTGCACCTCAGGGACCGCCGTCTCAGGGACCTCGGGGCGCGGCCGAGCAGGGTCCCCCGACATCTCGGCCGGTTCAGTCCGGTCCTCCGCAGGCTCAGCCCGGCCCGAACCAACCTGTTTCTCCGCAGCCCAATGGCGGTCAGCAGCCGAACGGTGGCCAGCAGTCCAACGGTCGACCACCGGAGCGGCAGGCACCGGCAGGCCTACCGGCTCGTCCGGCTCCGCCGCGGAACCAGGTGCCCGCCGAGTCGACGCAGGCACCGGTGGGATCGGCAGAGGCCGCTCCTGGTAACGCGACGCGTCCGGCTCCTGCACCCGTTCGCGGAGAACAGGCCGCGCCAGCAGCCACCCAGGCGATGCCCGCCCAGCAGGCCGATGGTGCGCAGGGTGGGTCCGGAACTCCGCCGTGGCAGCGTGGCGCCGGTCAGCGTCCTGCGTCGCAGGGTGCAGACGACCGGCAGCAGCCGCAGAACCAGCCGCAGACCAATCTTTCGGGTCGCGGTGCCGCTCTGCCTCCGAACGCGGAGTTCGACCGATCGGATCGCACGGTTGCCGAGGCGATCCAGCGCGAGTCGACCGAGGACAAGACCGAACGGCGTGACGCGGCCCGGTCCAAGGCAGCGGTGATCGATGGGCCCACCCGCCACATCGAGCGCAAGGATCTGGCGAAGGACATGCCTGATCTATCCGCCGTCCGGCATCCCGAGCCGTCCCAATCCGACCGCGCAGCGCCCGCCACCATCACAGCTGTGCCAAGCGCGGACGGCGATCCTCTGCGCGCGACCATCCAGATTCGCAAGATCGATCCGTGGTCGACGCTCAAGATCGCACTCGTCATCGCGGTATCGCTGTTCTTCGTCTGGATGGTGGCCGTCGGCTTGCTGTACGCCGTGCTCGACGGCATGGGCGTCTGGGACCGTCTCAACAGTGCCTTCACCGAGATCGTCAACGAATCCGGCGACGGCGGACTGGTGAGCGCGGGGCAGGTGTTCGGCTACGCGGCGGTCATCGGTGTGATCAATGTCGTACTCTTCACCGCCCTCACCACCATCGGCGCCTTCATCTACAACCTGTCGTCGGACCTGGTCGGTGGCGTCGAAGTGACACTGGCAGACCGGGACTGACCTGCACAATCGAGAGCCGTATCGGGCCGTTTTGGAAGACAGCGGCCCGATACGGTAATCTCATCCCTCGGTTCGAGGAGAGGAATTCTTCGGCCCGAAGCAGTGATGAGGGCCTATAGCTCAGGCGGTTAGAGCGCTTCCCTGATAAGGAAGAGGTCGGAGGTTCAAGTCCTCCTAGGCCCACACCGAACGAACGAAAAGAGGCGGGACGTGAAAATCCTTCTTCTCGTTGCATCGGCGGTGATCGCAGTGCTGACACTAGCGAAGGTGCGCTCGACGCGCAGCTCGGATGGCGTCTGGCACAGCATCTCCACCGCGTGACAGTCGTTCGGAGTGGGCGTGTAGAGTTCGTCCACGATTCCCGGCAACACCCGGGGCCTTAGCTCAGTTGGTAGAGCGCTGCCTTTGCAAGGCAGATGTCAGGAGTTCGAATCTCCTAGGCTCCACAAGAACGAAGACGCCCACCTCGGTGGGCGTCTTTTTTTGTGCGCCCGGTAGGTCACCCAAGTCCACTCGATGTGCCATTGACCCCCGAAAAGTCCACTCGACGTGACATCGAGTGCCCATGGGAGCCGAGGCGGGCCCGGCACCGGGATTGTGATCGAACCCAAGGTGGGGTTGTGCTGGGCGCCAATATGTCCAGACCCTCGACTGTTCTGTTTCGCATTCCGGCCGTCATCCATAGCGTTGTCGCAGTGCAAGAACGTCGGTTCTCGGAACGATGTGAACGATCTCGACGGCACACCGCAGGGGGGTGTGCCGTCGTTGGTTCTCGGCGAGCGATGTTCGCCACTGTCTCGAATCGGTTGGCGGTTCGGGCACCTCGATGTTCGAAGGAGCCCCGTAGATGACGCGTGTTCTCAATCATGAAGAGCTGTTGACCGAACTCGACGGCACTTTGGAAGCCAATTTGAATCGCCATCTCTCGATGGCGAAGGAATGGCATCCGCATGACTACGTGCCGTGGGATCTGGGCCGAAATTTCGCGGCGATGGGCGGGGAGGACTGGTCCCTCGAGCAGTCGTCGTTGTCGGAATTGGCCCGCACGGCGATGATCACCAACCTGCTGACCGAGGACAATCTGCCGTCGTATCACCGCGGGTTGGCCGACAATTTTTCGTTGGACGGTGCCTGGGGTACGTGGGTGGGGCGCTGGACTGCGGAAGAGAATCGCCACGGGATCGTGATGCGTGACTATCTGGTGGTTACCCGTGCGGTCGATCCCGTGGAGTTGGAGCGCGCTCGGATGCACCACATGACGGTGGGCGTCGATGCGCCGATGGACGGGGCGAATTTTCTGCATTCTGTGGCGTACGTGACGTTTCAGGAGCTGGCGACGAGGGTGTCGCACCGAAACACGGGACTGGCATGTGGCGATCCTGTGGCGGATCGAATGTTGGCTCGTGTTGCTGCGGACGAGAATTTGCACATGATCTTCTATCGGAACCTCGGTGAGGCGTCGTTGGATCTGGTGCCCGATCAGATGGTTCGCGCCATTGCCGATGTCGCGACGGACTTCCAGATGCCCGGTCTGAACATGCCGAACTTTCGCAAGAACGCGATGATTCTGGCCAAGAACGGAATCTACGATCTCCGGCAGCATCTGGACGAGGTACTGATGCCCGTGTTGCGTAAGTGGAAGATCTTCGAGCGCAACGATTTCACCGGTGAAGGCGAGCGGGATCGCGATCGGCTGGCCGCGTTCGTCGACGACTTGGAAGCCAAGGCGACGAAGTTCGAGGAGTCTCGGGATCGACTGCTCGCCAGGGAGGCTGCGCGCGCCGAGAAGGCCTCCTGACCTGCTGCGTACCCCTCCACAGAATCGTGGTCACGGCTCGAAGGTGTTAGAGTCCGGTCATCGTTGGGTCATGTGAGGCCATGGCCGTGCTGCGTGGGGAGGGCCGATGGTGCCTGGGGGGTATCAGGTGAGTGGTGGGGTCTCGTTCGGTTCGTGGTGCTGCACTGAGGCTCGATCATGGCCCAGCTCGGCGTGCATATGATGGTGAGCAGGCCCTCGTTCGACGAGTCCGGTCGCATGCTCGCTGTGTTCGCGGCCGTCACGACGGTTCTGTATACGGCCAGCGCCATAGCGTCGTGGTCCAATCTGACCGGTGCTCAACAAGTTCTGGCGGCGCTGGCACTGGTGTTGGGGCCCCTGGCGATCGTGGTTCTGGCACGAGCGGGCGTGCCGAGTCCCAAACGAGCGGTTGGATGCGCGACGGCACTGTCGGTGGTAGCACTCGCCTGTGCGCTGGGTAGTAGCGACACGATGCCCGCGTTCTTGATCTGTGTGCAGGCGGCCATGTTCCTCGGCATGCACATCGGTGCTTTCTGGTCCGAGCGGAACGCTGGCATATGGGTTGCCGTGCTTGCTGTTTCGGCAGTGATCGGGGCCGCGATCGCGCCGTACGGAACACCGTTCATCACCTACATTCTCGTCGCCCTCGGCATCGTCGGTGCGACCGAGGTGTTCGGTGTCTTCGCGCGCCGGATGCGTTATTTCTCGACGCACGACGCGTTGACCGGACTCTTGAATCGTTTCGGGTTCGAGTCCAAGATCGAGAAGATGCTGCCGGCCTGTGCTGCGCGCGGTCTGTCGGTGAGCCTGGCAGTGCTCGATCTGGACAATTTCAAGGAGATCAACGACGAGTACGGTCACATCGCCGGTGATGTTCTCCTGACCAGGGTTTCGAAGGCCTGGAAGGGGCAGCTGACCAAACGAGATGTTCTCGGTCGGCTCGGCGGCGACGAGTTCGTCCTTTTCATGCCGGGTGTGCTCGAAAAGGAAGCACTGCAGATCATCGATCGTCTGCGTCGCGCTCATCGCGCAGAGTGGAGCGTCGGACTCGCGTGTATGCCCGCCGGGCACCGGTGGGGCGAAATCTACCGGGCCGCGGACGCCGATCTCTACCGGGCGAAGCGGAGCAGGCCGCCGCGGACCAGTCGTCCGACCGATCCGGGTGCAGGCAACAGCGGCCCGGTTCGCAGAATCGCGCAGTGACTCGCGCCCGAACGCTTCGCTGATCCCCAGATTTCATCCACAGGCTGGGGATAGATTTCGTAGCGGGGTATGTGCAGCGGGTTGACTTGTCGGATGGTCACTCTCGACGATGTCAGATCTTGGGACAGCCGCGTTCTGGCTTCTGCGTCCGACGTCCTGATGCGGAGCTGGCACGAACTGGCCACCGCGCCCGCCTCGCTGACAGACACAGTGTTCGGCGACGAATGGTCCGGTCCTGCAGCCGATGCGGCTCGGGAGACGATGAGGCGCATTCGATCCGCACTGGGTGACGCTTCCGCCGAGTTGCTCCGGGTCGCCCTCTGTACAGCCGAGGCCTCGATCGACATGGCGAGTCTGTGCGCAGCACTGCACAGGGTGGAGCAGGAGGCCACCGAGTCCCGGTTCGGCGTCGGATCCGACGGTGCGGTGACCGACATGCTCGCGTCGTACTCGGTTGCGCTCTCGGACCTGTGGTCGACGAGGCGTGATCGTCGTCGTCTGCACGAGGAGCTACAGGCACGAATCTCTCAGCTGCTGCGAACAGCCACGGCCTTCGACGACGCCTTGGCTCGACGCCTCGCCGGGGGAGCCTCCGCCACCGTGGTTGCAACGGCAGTTGCGGCCTCGGTGCCGAGCGACGGGACGTCGGCCGGCAACGCCGCGTTCTGGAGTGCGCTGTCGCCTGCTGCACGCACGCGCTTGATCGTCGAGCATCCCGAGGTGATCGGTAATCTCGACGGCCTGCCGGGTCGGGTGCGTGACAGTGCAAACCGGCGAGTGCTGGTTGCCGAGCGACTGCGATTGCACGAAGCCGAAGTCGAACTGCAGAACGAGCTGGGACACAACGTGTTCGGTGGAATCTTCAGTGATGCGGACGCCGGGTTGGAGCAGACCCGCAAGCGGTTGGCCTCGCTCGATGCGATAGAAAAGGTTCTGGCGCAGGGGGATCGACAGCTTCTGGTGCTCGACAATGCCTCGTACGAGGAGACCACGGCGGCTATCGCGGTGGGCGATGTCGATACGGCCACTCATGTGGCAGTCTTCGTACCCGGGTTGGGTTCGACCGTCCACGAAGACCTGGACGGCTACGACGGAAATATGGATAGCCTGAATTCTGCTGTGCAGCAACTACTTCAGAGTGATCAGGGAGAGAGCGTCGCCTCCGTGACCTGGATGAACTATCAGACCCCTCAGCTGGGTTGGAGCCTGCTCGATCCCGACCGATCCGTGGTATCCGCTCTGGCGGCGCAGGCGGGTGCCAGGCGGCTCGGTCCGTTTCTGGACGGACTCGACGCCGCGCGTGCGAACGATCCGCATCTGTCGGTGGTTGCCCACTCGTACGGATCGCTCACCTCGGCGTCTGCTCTTCGGGACGGCACCGGGGTCGACGAGTTCGTGGCTCTGGGATCACCGGGATTGGGTACACACAGCGCGGCGGACCTCGAGCTTCCGGGCGGACACGTGTTCGTCGCCGAGGCCGACGGTGATGTGGTCGCAGACCTCGGTGCATTCGGCCGTGATCCGGGTGCGCTGGACGGAGTCGCGGTGCTCGACACCGACGGATCGGAGGGACACGGCGACTATCTCACCCAGGGGTCCACCAGCGAACACAACACAGCACTCGTCGTAGCCGACCGCAGCGAGGACGCCGTGATCAAAGCCAGGCCCGGGCTGTTCGACCTGCTGCAGAGAATTCTCTATCTATGACGTCGTCTCGTCGTAGTCGGCCAGGCTCGGCGGAACATCGGCGGGTGGGGGTACCTCGTTGCGACGGCGACCGAGAAGGAACACCACACCACCCACGACGGCCGCGGCAGCTCCGAAGATCAGGATCTTTCTGGTCCGACGCGATCCCGACGGGTCCGTGACCAGCGCTCGGGCTCGGTTCGCCTCGGCGATGCGTTCCGCGGTCGCTGCTCGTCGCTGAGCAGCTTGCTTGCGGGCCAGTCCGTAGCCCTGCTTGGCCAGTAGCAGGCCGACTCCGGCCGGGCCCTTGCTCGCGGCAGATGCGGCGCCGAGCAGCGCGGACACCGCCGCTCGCCCGGATCGTTCCACGGGCTCAACTCCCGCGGTGCCGGTGGCCGACCGAACCTGCTCGAACTTCGTTGTGCTCGTCATACCTTCACTGTTCCACAACAGGGCCCGTCGAACTCTCCTGATACAGCCTTGCCGATGCACCGTTGTGCACTGCACGATCACCCGAGATGGCACGATGGTGGGCGTGACTTCACCAAACAAGACCCAAACGGCCACGCTGCACACCAACCGCGGCGACATCGTCATCGAACTGTTCGGCAATCACGCCCCCAAGACCGTCGCGAACTTCGTCGGACTCGCGGACGGATCCAAGGAGTACACGACGCAGAACGCGTCGGGTTCCAAGACCGGACCGTTCTACGACGGTGCTGTCTTCCACCGCGTCATCGACGGCTTCATGATCCAGGGCGGGGACCCGACCGGCACCGGTTCGGGTGGACCGGGCTACAAGTTCGAGGACGAGTTCCACCCCGAGCTGTCTTTCGACCGTCCGTACCTGTTGGCCATGGCGAATGCGGGACCCGGCACCAACGGTTCGCAGTTCTTCATCACCACCGGCAAGACCCCGCACCTCAACCGCAAGCACAGCATCTTCGGTGAGGTCACCGACGAGGCGTCGAAGAAGGTCGTCGACGCGATCTCGAGCACGCAGGTCGGTCGCGGCGATCGTCCGGTGGACGAGGTCGTCATCAACAGCATCACGATCGCCTGATCGAGCGTCACGGGAGAATTTCACGATGACGAACCCCGGCTGGGGTGGTGCGTACGGCGACCAACCCAACCCACCTCAGTCGGTGTGCGTCCGACATCCCGATCGCCCCACGGGCCTGGCTTGCTCGCGTTGCGGTCGCCCGGCATGCCCGCAATGTCTGCAGGCCGCAGCCGTGGGTCAGCACTGCGTGGATTGCGTGCGAGAGGGCAACAAGAACGTCCGCACTGCGCAGACCGTCGCCGGTGCGCCGGTCACGCGATCGACCAAGACCCCCTTGACCTACGCCCTGATCGCGATCAACGTCGTGGTCTTCGGCATCACAGCCGCTCAGTCCGGCGACGTGACCAGCAACTTCAACGGGTCTTCGCTGGCGAGAGACTGGTCTCTCAACAGCCTGCTCGTCGCGAACGGCGACGTGTTTCGCCTCATCGGCAACGGGTTCGTTCATATCGGGCCGATTCACCTGCTGGTCAACATGTTCGCGCTCTACCTCATCGGTCGCGACGTCGAACTGGTCCTGGGGCGTAGCCGGTATCTCGCCGTCTACCTCCTGTCGTTGATCGGCGGTAGCGCGTCGGTGATGGTGTTCGAGGACCCACTGACGTTCACCGCAGGCGCGTCCGGTGCGGTCTTCGGCCTCCTGGGTGCCCAGGCCGTCATCCTGCTGCGACTCAAGCGAAGCCCGGCACCGATTCTGATCGTGATCGCGCTCAACATCTTCATCAGCATCTCGATCCCCGGCATCTCGCTGTGGGGCCACATGGGCGGCCTCGTAGCCGGTGCCGCCGCCACCGCCGGTCTGGTGTTTCTGCCCAACCGGCACCACGGCCCGGGACAATCACGCGCGTCGGCCGGACTGTCCATGGCCTGGATCTCGGTGATCGCCGTAGCTCTGGTGTCCCTGGGAATCATCGCGGTGCGAGTGCTCGACCTCCGCGCCCAGATTGGCCTCTAGAAGTCCGTCTGCCCGTGGTCGGCAGTCCCCCGCGGTCGGCCCCCTCGGGGTCCACTCGATGTGCCATTGACCCCCGAAAAGGCCACTGAACGTCACATCGAGTACCCCCGGGGTCTCGGGTCTCAGGAGTTGCGGGGCACCAGACCGTGGATGTCGAGGGCGTCGAACACATCCCGAGGGTCGGTGCCGAGGTCCCATCGGCCGAAGATGATCAGGCGATCGTCGTCCTCACCGGGTGGGTGTATGTCGAGTTCGAGCATCGGGACGCGTCGTCCGAGGCGCGGGTAGCGCACGATCTGAACGCGGACGATGTCGGTGCGGGAGTACGTGCGGATGCCGCTGAGCCGTTTCATCACCAGTGATCCGTCGGCGGTGATGGCCAGGCGCGGGCGCTGGGCGGCGGCGAGTGCCGCGATCACCCACATTCCGACGGCTGCCAGTCCGACGAGGAAGGTTCCGGCGGCGTCGGTGGATGTGAGTGCGGCACCGGTTGCCAGTGTTGTTCCGCCTGCCACCAGGGCAACGATCGCGACGACGGGGGTTGCCCATTGCTGTTCGTACACACCCTGTGGATCGTTCGAGAAGTTATCCACAGGGTTTATCCACATTGGGGATGAATGACATCGGTGTAACTCGCTCGACTGTCAGCGCCACCGCATGGTCATCACGAGACCGACGACCATGAACCCGAAGCCGATCAGGAAGTTGTAGGCACCGAGGTTTCCGATGAAGGCGATGTTGTCCGCTGCGAGGTAGTAGACGATCAGCCACAGGAGTCCGACCAGCATGAATCCCAGCATCAGCACGACGTACCACACCGGCGACGGCCCGGCGTTGACCTTGACCGGCGTACGGTTCGCCGGGTTGACCGTGTAGTCGTTCTTCTTCCGTACCTTCGACTTCGGCATTGCTTCCTCTTCGCGTTCTGTGCGGCCGGCGGCACCGCGGCCGGCCTGTGGACAACTGTTCGTGGGAACCTGTGGATCGGTGATTGTCACCCATCCCCAGGCTATTGTCTCCACGAGGACCGTGACGGTCACCGACCCGGTTGCTGTACACGCTAACCCAGGTGAGCCCAGCACCGACCCACCGGACAAATTGCGAGCACCTGTGACACGACGATCGACGCACTCGGCCGACACCCGATGGTGGGTACTCGCCGTCGCGGTGTGCGCTGTGGTCGGCCTACTGCTCGGCACCACCAGACACGTCTCCGACGGCACCGAACTCCGTGGAGGCGACACCACCAGACTCGCCGACCTCGTCGACGCAGCTCGGACCAGCAGCGAGGAGGCCGAGCGCAGCAGGAATACGCTCGAGCAGCAAGTCGACACCATTCAGCAGCGAACCGCGTCCGTCGACACCGACGTCGCCGACGCGCTGGCCCGCATCGACTCCTTGGCCGACGCTGCGGGCCGTGAGGCTGCGTCGGGTGCCGGTCTCACCGTCACGATGGCCGACGCCCCCCGCGGTGCGGACGGTTCGTATGCCTCCGACGCGTCACCGGACGATCTGGTCGTCCATCAGGTGGACGTGCAGAGCGTGCTCAACGCGTTGTGGGCCGGCGGCGCGTCGGCGATCGCGATGCAGGATCAACGGTTGGTGGCCTCGTCGGCACCTCGCTGCATCGGGAACACCCTGCTACTCGGCGGCCGGACGTACAGTCCGCCGTACGTGATGGCGGCGATCGGTGACCAGGACCGCCTACGGGCAGCGCTGAAGAACGAGCCGGGCGTGCGGTTGTACGAGCAGTACGCAGTGCGGTACGGCCTTCGCTACGACGTTGCGACCTCCGCGGACATCTCGGTGCCCGCCTACACCGAATCGGTGCGCATGCGGTACGCGCAGCCGCGCTGAGTACGCTGTCGACATGCGTATTCTCGTCGTCGACAACTACGACAGCTTCGTCTTCAACCTCGTCCAGTACCTGGGCCAGCTGAATGCCGATGTCGAGGTCTGGCGCAACGACGACGAGCGCCTCACCGATCGTGATGCGGTCGCCGCCCAGTTCGACGGCATTCTGCTCAGCCCAGGGCCGGGTACACCGCAGCGCGCCGGTGCCACGATGGATCTGGTGTCGGCCAGCGCTCGTACCAGGACGCCGCTGCTCGGAGTCTGTCTCGGACACCAGGCCATCGGTGCCGTCTTCGGTGCCACCGTCGAGAAGGCACCGGAGTTGCTGCACGGAAAGACCAGCCTGGTGCACCATTCCGGTGTCGGAGTTCTCGAAGGAATGAGTGAACCCTTCACCGCTACGCGGTACCACTCGTTGACCGTTCGTGAGGACACCATCCCGGCCGAACTCGAGATCATCGGCCGTACCGAGTCGGGTCTGGTGATGGCGATGAGGCACACCGACCTGCCGATCCACGGGGTGCAGTTCCACCCGGAATCGATCCTCACCGAGGGTGGTCACCGCATGTTGGCCAACTGGCTCGCGGTGTGTGGCATGCCCACCGACGCAGGCCTGGTCGCCAAGCTCGAAGCTCAGGTCGCCGAAGCCTTCGCCTGAACAACCCAGGTCCCTGTCAGGGGATGCCGAGCACACCGATGCTGACGGTGATGGTGTCGGTCTTGCTGATCTCCGAGCCCGCCGGTTGAGTCTGGGTGACGACCCTGCCGACCATCCGTGGGTCGAGCGTCGACAGGCTCGAGGTCGACAGGTTCGACACGGTTCCGGTCCAGCCCGCCGATTCCAGCGCCGTCAGGGCCTGGGATTCGGTGAGACCGGACAGGTCCGGCATCGGGATCTTGTCGCCGTTCGAGACCCGCAGCGTGACGACGGTGTTCTCGGCAACGGTGGTGCCACCTGCAGGATCGGTCGACACGACCTGACCCACCGGCTGCGAGGAGTCGATGTTCTGAACCTGCACGCGTAGCCCGGCACCCTCGACGTTCGGTTGTGCCACCTCGACGAGCTGGCCGACGACGTTGGGCATCCGCACCTGAGCGGGTCCGGAGCCGAGCGTGATGCGCACCTGCGAGTTGGCGTTCATGCTCACACCGGACGAGGGATTCTGCTCGACGACCTTGTCGAGCTGCTCCGGTGACGACGGCGCGCGGGCGATGGTCGGATCGAGCTCGAGGCCCACCTCGTTCAAGGCGTCCGCCGCCTGTTCCTGCGTCCGACCGGTCAGTCGCGGAACCTGCACTTGCTGCGGTCCCGAGGACACGTCGAGTTGAATCGCGCCGGGCGATTCGGTCTGTGACCCGGCGGCCGGGTTGGTACCGATCGCCGATCCCTCCGGCACCGACGCGTCGGGCTTCTCCTGCAAGGTGACGCGAAGGCCGACGTCCTCGAGCTGGCGTTGTGCCTCGTCCGAGGCCAGACCGACGACGGTCGGCACGGTGACGGTCTTGGGGTCTGCGCCGGGACCGAGTGACCACAGGAATGCTCCGACGATCGCGACGACGACGACGGACGCGATCGAGATGAGCGCGATCTTGAGGCCACGCCGGCTCTTCGGCTCGTCGCCGGGTTCGGCATGCCGTGAAGCGCGGGGGGCTTCGGCGACGGCGGCTTTGTCGTTGCCGGAGAAGTCGGCGCGACGGGAGTCGACCGATCCCAGGATGGTGGTGCGATCCTCGTCGTTCATCACCATCGGTGCGCTCGGTCGCTGACCGCCGAGCACGCGAACCAGATCGGTGCGCATCTCGGCGGCGCTCTGATAACGGTTGGCCGGGTTCTTCGCCATCGCCTTGAGGATGATCGAGTCGAGCTCTCGGGGCACCGTGTCGTTGACCAGAGACGGCAGCTGAGGGTCCTCGCGCACGTGCTGGTACGCGACGGCGACCGGTGAGTCCCCCTTGAACGGCGGCTCGCCGGTGAGGATCTCGAACAGCACGCATCCCAGCGAGTAGACGTCCGATCGTGCATCGACCTGCTCGCCTCGGGCCTGCTCGGGTGACAGGTACTGCGCGGTTCCGATCACCGCGGCGGTCTGGGTCATCGGTGACGAGGAATCGGCGATGGCGCGCGCGATGCCGAAGTCCATCACCTTCACGGCGCCCGCGTTGTTGATCATGATGTTCGCGGGTTTGACGTCGCGGTGCACGATGCCGTTGCGATGGCTGAAATCGAGTGCCGCACACACGTCGGCGATGACCTCCATGGCCCGACGCGGCGGCATGGGTCCTTCGGCCCGCACGATGTCGCGCAGGGTGTCGCCATCGACGTATTCCATGACGATGAACGGGAGCGGACCGGCCTCGGTCTCGGCTTCACCGGTGTCGTACACGGCGACGATGGCGGGGTGGTTCAGGGCGGCCGCGTTCTGGGCCTCGCGTCGGAACCTGAGGTAGAACGTGGGGTCGCGGGCGAGATCGGCGCGCAGGACCTTGATGGCGACGTCACGGTCGAGCCGAGTATCCCGAGCCAGATGGACCTCGGACATGCCGCCGAAACCGAGTATCTCGCCCAGCTCGTAGCGAGAGGAGAGCGTACGGGGAGTCGTCATCGTTGTCCTTGTGGCTCTTGCTGAAACGGATTCTCGAACAGCGGCCGGGGTGTCGTGGTCGTCGTCTGCGTCGGCTCCTCCGACGTCGTGGTGGGGCTCGTCGTCGTGGTGGTGGGTTCGGTGGTCGTGGTGGTGGTTGTTGTGGTCGTTTCCTCGGTCGTCGTCTCTTCGGTGGTGGTCGTGGTGGGTTCGGTGGTGGTTCGCGTGGTCGTGACCGGCTGCGTCGTGGTGGTCGGCTGGACGAATGGAGTCTGCGTGTCGTCTCGGCCTCCCGTCAGCAGCACGTAACCGCCGATGAGGATCGCGAGCAGAAGCAGACCGCCGCCGCCCCAGGCCAGGGCCTTCTGCGCCGAGGACATGCCGGCGGGCTCCGGCACGTCGGCCGGTGCCGTTCCGGTGACGGGTCCGCGGTATTCGCGCTGAGACGTCGGCATCATCTGGGTGCTCGACGGCGGAGGCGGCTGTGGACTCGGGACGACCCCGGGCATCATGACGCGTCCGGTGCCCGTTCCGCGGGAGTTCCCCGGCGCGGGCGGTCGGCGCCCTGCACGAACTGCAGCGACGGCGTCGGCGAATTCGCCCCCGTCGGCGTAGCGCGCGGCCGGGTCCTTGACCATCGTGATCTCGATGAGTTCACGAACGGCGGGGGGTAGGTCGACGGGCATCGGCGCCGGCTGCTCGCGGACGTGCTTCATGGCGACGGTCAGTGCACCGTCACCGACGAACGGCCTGGAACCGGCGAGTACTTCGTATCCGACGACACCGAGCGAGTAGACGTCGGATGCCGAGGTGGCCTCCTCGCCGAGCGCCTGTTCGGGGGCGATGTACTGCGCTGTCCCCATGACCATTCCGGTCTTGGTCACCGGGGACGCGTCGACTGCCTTGGCGATGCCGAAGTCGGTGATCTTGACCTGACCGGTGGGGGTGATCAGGATGTTGCCGGGCTTGACGTCGCGGTGCACCACACCCGCGGTGTGCGCGATCTGCAGGGCGCGACCGGTTTGCTCGAGCATGTCCAGGGCATGGCCGAGCGGCAACCTGGACATGCGGCCCAGCACGGCGTTGAGCGGCTCACCGTTGACCAGTTCCATCACGAGGTAGGCAAGCGATTCACCGGCACCGTCGCGGGTCTCGCCGTAGTCGTAGACGCCTGCGATTCCTGGATAGTTCAGTTGCGCCGTGGTGCGAGCCTCGAACCTGAAGCGCTGCAAGAACTCCGGGTCCTCGGAGAACTCGGCCTTGAGTACCTTGACCGCCACGCGGCGATCCAGGCGATTGTCCATTGCCTCCCACACCTGACCCATACCGCCGGTGGCGATCAGGCGCAGCAGTCGATAACGCTGGGCGATAACGGCCCCGTTGCTCAATGGCACCTCAGTTCACCTCCCCTGCAATGCGGCTGCGATGACGGCTCGCCCGATGGGCGCGGCCACGGATCCACCGGTTGCGGCCAGGGCACGGTCGCCGCCGTCCTCGACGATGACGGCGATGGCGACCTTCGGATCGTTCGCCGGAGCGAATCCGATGTACCAGGCATGCGGCGGAGTGTTGCGCGGGTCGGAACCATGTTCTGCGGTACCGGTTTTCGACGCGATCTGAACTCCGGGGATCTTGCCCTCGCCGCTGGTGTTGTTCTCGGAGCCGATCATCAGATCGGTCAACGTGGCTGCGGTGTCCGCGCTGATGGCCTCTCCCATGGCCTTGGGCTGGTAGCTCGACAGGTCCGACAGGTCGGGAGACTGCAGCTGTTGCACCAGATTCGGGGCCATCCGGACGCCGCCGTTGGCAACGGTGGCGGCGATGACCGCGTCCTGCAGGGGGGTCAACGCCACGTCGCGCTGACCGATGCTGGACTGGCCGAGGGCCGCGTCGTCGTCGATGGGGCCGATCGTGCTGTCGGCCACGGGAAGCGGGATGGTGCTGTCCTCGCCGATGCCGAAGGCGGCTGCGGTGTCGCGCATCTTGTCCACTCCGGTGTCGATGCCGAGCTCGACGAAGGCGGTGTTGCACGAGCGGGCGAACGCCTCACGCAGCGTCGCCGTCTGGCCGCCGCCACACGTCGAACCGTTGTAGTTCTCCAGTGTCGTCGAGGTTCCGGGCAACGTGATGTTCGACGCGGCCGTGAGCTGACTGTCCGGCGTTGCACCCGACTCGAGTGCGGCGGCGGTGGTGATCACCTTGAAGGTGGATCCGGGGGGATAGGTCTGCGAGATCGCCCGGTTCACCATCGGTTTGTTCGGGTCGTTGCTCAGGTCTTCCCACGTCGTCGTCGTGGTACTGCCGTCGTGGCTGGCCAGCAGGTTGGGATCGTAGCTGGGGGTGCTGGCCATGGCGAGGATGTTGCCGGTGGCGGGGTCGAGGGCCACCACCGAACCGGTGTAGCCCTTGGCCGTCAGCTGGTCGTACGCGACCTGCTGGACGACGGGGTCGATGGTGGTGACGACGTTGCCGCCGCGAGGATCTCGACCGGAGATCAGGTCGAACAGTCGCCCGCCGAAGAGCCGATCGTCGGATCCGTTCAGCACGGGATCCTCGGCGCGTTCGAGGCCGTTGCTCGAGTACAGCATCGAGTAGTAGCCGGTGATGGGGGCGTTGGCCTGCGGGCTGGCCGGAGAGATGGAGTTCTGCGGGTAGGTGCGTAGGTACTTGTAGCGGTCGTCGGTGGCGACGGAGGATGCGAGAACCTGCCCGCCGGCCGAGATCTGACCGCGCTGGCGCGAATACTCGTCGAGCAGCACCCGTGAGTTCCTCGGATCGGTGCGCAGGTCGTCGGCCTTGATGACCTGGAGGTAGGTGGCGTTGGCGAGCAACGCGACGACCATGACCATCACGGCGATGGAGACGCGGCGTAGGGGAGTGTTCATGGGCGCTTCACCATCTCGGTGGGCGCGTCCGCAATCGGCGCTGCAGGGGTGGGCTTCTTCTTGGGCGTTGCCGGCTCACGGGCTGCGTCGGAGATCTTGATCAGCAATGCGAGCAGCAGGTAGTTGGCGAGAAGCGAAGATCCTCCGTAGGACAGATACGGCGTGGTGAGGCCGGTGAGCGGAATGAGCTTGGTGACGCCGCCGACCACGACGAACAACTGGATGGCGACCGTGAAGGACAGGCCGGCGGCCAGCAGCTTGCCGAAGCTGTCTCGGACGGCCAGCGCGGTCCGCATGCCGCGAATGATCAACAGCAAGTACAGGATCAGCACCGCGGTCAGGCCGATGAGGCCGAGTTCCTCGCCGACGGTCGCGATGATGAAGTCCGTTTTCGCGAACGGAACCTGGGACGGGCGACCACTACCGAGGCCGGTGCCGGCCAATCCGCCTGTGGCGAAGCTGAACATCGACTGGACGATCTGATAGCCGGTGTCGTTGTAGTCGTCGAACGGGTGCAGCCAGGTGTCGGTTCGGATCTTGACGTGGCCGAACACCTGGTAGGCGAAGAGGAATCCGACGAGCAGCAGGCCGAACCCGATGATCAACCAGCCGACGCGTTCGGTGGCGATGTAGATCATCACCAGCACGGTTCCGAAGATCAGCAGCGATGTGCCGAGGTCTTTCTCGAACACGAGTACGCCGACCGAGACGATCCAGACGACCAGGATCGGACCGAGATCGCGGGCCCGCGGGAAATCCATGCCGAGAAAATGCTTGCCCGCGACAGTGAACAACTCGCGCTTGGCGACCAGCAGCGAAGCGAAGAAGATGAGCAGCAGAATCTTCGCGAACTCACCGGGCTGAATACTGAAGCCGGGCAGCCGGATCCAGATCTTGGAGCCGTTCACCTCCGAGAACGCCGACGGCAACATCGCCGGAATCGCGAGCAGTACCAGGCCGGCGAGCCCGACGGTGTAGCCGTAGCGAGCCAGTGTTCGGTAGTCGCGCAGCAGCACCAGTAGGGCCACGAAGCCGGCGATCGCCAACGTCGTCCACAACACCTGCTGGTTGGCGTCGGGTGACGGAATGGGGTTACCGAGGTACTGGGCCTGCTGCTGATCGGCCAGGTCGAGACGGTGGATGAGGACAAGACCGAGTCCGTTGAGCAGCGCCACGATTGGGAGCAACAGCGGGTCGGCGTACGGCGCGAAGCGACGCACGGCCAGGTGCGCCACGGTCATCAGTGCGAGATACGCGATCGCGTACTTCGCGAGATCCCAGGTGATGGTCTGTTCCTGGCTGGCCTCGACCAGCACCAGCGAGATCGTGGTGATCAGGACCGCGGCCCCGAGCAGAAGCAACTCGACGCCACGACGGTTCGATTGGATCGGTGCGGGAGCGAAACCTCCGGGCGGACTCGGAAAGGACCCTCCCGCGGAAACGTTGGAACTCATCGAGTACCGGTCCTGCAGTTCTGGCCGGGAACCTGCGGAACCGTCGGTGTCGGCACCGCGGTGGTGGTCGGCGCGGCCTCGGGAACGGGCTCCGCAACCGGAGGCAAGGGCACTCCGGGTGGCGGGATGATCGTCGTCGGGGTCGGTTCGACGGTGGTGGTGACGACCGGCTCCGTCTCGCAGACCTGCAGCAGGTCGCCCGAGGCGAGCCTCTCGACCTGACCGCGCGCGTTGTCCAGCGATCCCGACGGTAGTCCGGCCGTGACCTGCTCGCGTGCTGCGGGCAGAAGGTCGTCGATCTCGAACGGATTGCAATCGGCCGGAGCAGCACCGGGAGCGGTCAGCGTGACGGCCCCGTCGCCGTCGAGGCAGCCGATCAGTTCCACACTCTGCAGCGAGTAGCCCAGTACCGACCCGGGGAGTCCGCGCAGAACGGTGACCTTGCTGTTGTCGGCGCCGACGTAGTAGTTGCCCTTGATGATCGAATTGGCAACGAGCGCACCGATTCCCGCCAGCACCACCAGGGTCAGGGCGATCAACGACCAGCGCAGCTTGTGCGACTTCTTCTCGGGCGCGACGACGGGGCTGGTGACGCGCTTGGGCGTCGTGCGGGGCGGTCGCATCGCGGCGGCGCGTCCTGCTGCCGTGTTCGGCGGAGGGGCGTCCTCCTCGTCCTCGGTGCTGGCGGCGCCGCCGAGGATCGGGTGGCTCTGTCCGTAGTCGAGGTCGATCACGTCGGCGACGACGACGGTGACGTTGTCTGGCCCGCCGCTGCGCAGTGCGAGTTCGATGAGGCGATCGGCGCACGGGCCGGTTTCGCCCTCGTTCATGGTGTTCTCGATGGTCTCGTCGCTGACGACGTCCGAGAGGCCGTCGGAGCACAGCAGGTAGCGGTCGCCTGCACGCACTTCCCGAACGGTCAGCGTCGGCTCGATCTCGTTGCCGGTGAGAGCGCGCATGATCAGCGAACGCTGTGGGTGCGTGTGTGCCTGCTCGGCGGTGATACGGCCCTCGTCGACGAGTGACTGAACGAACGTGTCGTCACGAGTGATCTGGGTGAGCGAACCGTCGCGCAGCATGTACGCCCGGGAGTCGCCGATGTGGACCAGTCCGATTCGCTTGCCCGCGAACAGGATTGCGGTCAGCGTCGTCCCCATGCCGTCCAGCTCGGGCTCGTCCTCGACCTGATCGGCGATGGACGCGTTGCCTTCACGGGTGGCCGCTTCGAGCTTTCCCAGCAGGTCCTCGCCGGGCTCGTCGTCGTCGAGATGAGCGAGCGCGGCGATCATCAACTGCGACGCCACTTCACCGGCGGCGTGACCGCCCATACCGTCGGCCAGGGCCAGCAGTCGAGCTCCGGCGTACACGGAGTCCTCGTTGTTGGAGCGAACCAGACCGCGATCACTGCGGGCGGCGTAGCGAAGGACGAGGGTCACGGGCGCAACTCGATCACGGTCTTGCCGACACGGACCGGTGTTCCCAGTGGGACGCGTACGGCGGTGGTCACTTTCGCGCGGTCGAGGTAGGTGCCGTTGGTCGAGCCGAGATCCTCGACGTACCAGTCACCGCCGCGCGGCGAGAGACGTGCATGTCGGGTCGACGAATAGTCGTCTGTCAGAACGAGAGTCGAGTCGTCCGCGCGTCCGATGAGGACAGGCTGCGTGCCGAGCGAGATACGCGTTCCTGCGAGACCGCCTTGGGTCACCACGAGGTACTTGGCCACCTTCTGCTTGCTGAACGACGGAAGGACCTTCGATCCACCGGAGTAACGAGCGGGTACTCGCATGCCCGCGGCCGCGTAGATGTCGCTGCGCAGGGTGCGAATGACGGCCCAGACGAAGAACCACAGCAAGAGCAGGAAGCCTGCCCTGGTCAGTTGCAGAATCAATCCCTGCACGACGATTCACCTCCTCCTTCGCGATCGGACCTGCTCCCCACACGCCTGAACGTTGCGGCGCGGCAGACATGGTTGTCTCGCAGCATCATAGGGTGAAGCCGCTCGTGTGGACGACATTCGGGTGGACGAGAGTGCGAGTCGAACGTGCGCCCGAGCCCACGTCGAACGTCAGACGATCCGGACCAGAATCTCGGAGTGACCGGCCCTGATGACGTCTCCGTCGGCCAACTGCCAGTCCTGAACCGGGGCACCGTTGACGGTGGTGCCGTTGGTGGACCCCAGGTCGGAGAGCATGGCTACTCGGCCGTCCCAGCGAATCTCGATGTGCCGCCGGGAGACACCGGTATCGGGTAGCCGGAACTGGGCGTCCTGGCCGCGGCCGATGATGTTCTGGCCGTCCCGGAGCTGGAAGTAGCGGCCACTGCCGTCTTCGAGCTGCAGCGTGGCGGCCAACGACTGACTCTGGCCCGAATATGCGGCGGGCTGGTCGTAGCCGTACCCGTCACCGCGGCCGCCTGCACCCTGCGGGTAGCCGCGGCCGTAGGCCGGCTGCGCGGGCGGGTAGTCGTATCCGGGCTGCTGATATCCGGCGGCCCGTGGTTCGGCGTACTGCCCGGCCTGCTCGCTGTAGGCCTGCTCCTGATAGGGCGACTGCGAGTACGCAGCATCCTGCTCGCCACCGTTGTATTCGTAGCCCTGGGCGTCGTAGCCCTGACCGTTGTAACCCTGGGCGTCGTAGCCTTGCGCGTTGTAACCCTGGGCGTCGTAGCCCTGCGCGTTGTAACCCTGCGCGTCGTAGCCCTGATCCTGACCGTAGGACTGCGCGTCGTAGTCCTGGCCACCGGCGGCGCTGTAGGCCTGGCCCTGCTCGCCGTAGGGCTGCTCGTAGCCCTGACCGTTGTACGACTGCTGGTCGTAGCGGGGATCGTAGTCGGCAGGGGCGTAGCCCTGACCGTCGTAGCCGTTCTGCTCACGCCCGGCGTAGCGCGGGTCCTGGCCACCGGCGTAACCGTTGCGAGCGCGCGGATCGGGACGATGACCGTCCGCGGGATCGCGCTGCGGGTCGTAGCCTGGGTTCTGCGTCATGTGGCCGGCTCCTGGTATCGACATCGGTGGGGCAGACGGTCTCTGCGTAGCTGAAGGGACGGGACTGGGTGCTGGCTTGGCCGAAACGTTCTGCTGGGCCGATACGTTCTGCTGGGCAGACACGCCCTGCTGTGCGGGGGTGTTCCGTGCAGCAGTCGCCGATCGTCCCACATCGGGATCGACCGAGCCACTGGCTCGGAACTGACCGGTGTGAAGTGACGGCGACGGCTCGAAGCGAACCACCACGTCGCCGTAGGTCTGCCACCCCTGATCTCGGATGTAATCGTCGAGGTGGCGGGAGAACGCCTTGACCGTGAGTTCCCGATCGCCGGCGAGCTCGTCGTGGTCCGAGTTGTTGATGGTGATCACGTAGCTGTTCGGTGCCAGGTAGTGGCCGCCGTCGAGGGGCCGAACCAGATCGGACGCTTCCTGTTGGAGCGCCGCTTCCACTTCGGCCGGGACGACGCCACCGCCGAACACGCGGGCGAAGACGTCGCCGACAGCGCCCTGGAGCTTGCGTTCGAAACGCTGAACGATGCCCATCGTGACCCCTCCTCTCACTGTGTTCTTCCACCGTGTGGTGCCTGCAGGTGCGCAGGGTGCGACAGCCGCGTGTCATCACGAAGTCGCGCTGCAAGCATGATATACGGTGCCGCCGACGCGGACCGCGTGCCGCCGTTACCCTCGGACGGCTCGGGGCCGCGATTTTCGAGCGCGGCGGGGTGCGTGTTAGTGTTCTCGCCGTTACCCGGGCGGGTGGCGGAATGGCAGACGCGCTGGCTTCAGGTGCCAGTGTCCTTATGGACGTGGGGGTTCAAGTCCCCCTCCGCCCACCACTCTGGCCGCAGCTGATTCGATCGCTGCGGCCAGTTTGCATTTCCGGCCCTCTTCGATCGACTTACACGCGTGTACTTCTCGACCTCCGCGATTCGTCGGAGCCGATCCCCGACCGGGCACCGTCCGAAATGACGACCTGATGGCGTAAATTCGCAGGTTAACGCCCATAATAGGCTTACCTTATTTGCGGGGGCACCCAGGTGCTGACTTATCGTTCGTAGTTGGATCGGCCTCACCACGGCCGGATCCGTCGAGACCCTCACTTTTCTACCATGAGCTCACCCGCTCGTGCAGAGGAAAGCGTCGACGATCGACAGGTGCTGCTTCAACGGCGAGGACGCACCGCAGGCCGTTCGAGCAGCCGGTTACACCACACCGTCGCCGACGAGTTTCAAGGCTGGACTTATCCGAAGGCTAGGTATGAAGCACACTCCGGGCCCGCAAGGCCTCTACGATCCCGTCAACGAGCACGACTCCTGTGGTGTCGCGTTCGTGGTGGACATGCACGGTCGCCGCAGTCGTGACATCGTCGAGAAGGCGATCACTGCACTGGTCAACCTCGAGCACCGCGGTGCTGCCGGCTCCGAACCGAACACCGGTGACGGTGCGGGCATTCTGATCCAGGTTCCGGACGCGTTCTTTCGCGCGGTCGTAGATTTCGAGCTTCCCGCTCCCGGTGCGTACGCAACCGGTGTCGCGTTCCTTCCTCAGGGCCGTAGCGACGCAGCGCGTGCCTGCGAGGGTGTCGAGCGCATCGTCGAGAGCGAGGGCCTGTCGGTTCTGGGTTGGCGTGAGGTCCCCACCGACGACTCCTCGCTCGGAGCCCTCGCGCGCGATGCGATGCCGACCTTCCGTCAGCTGTTCCTCGCCGCCCCCGACGCATCGGTCACCGATCTCGATCTGGAGCGTCGTGCGTTCGTCATCCGCAAGCGCGTCGAGCACGAGCTGGGCGAAGAGGGTGCAGGCAAGGACGGCCCGGGCCGCGAAACGGTCTACTTCCCGTCCCTGTCCTCGCAGACCTTCGTCTACAAGGGCATGCTGACGACTCCACAGCTCAAGGGCTTCTACCTGGACCTGCAGGACGAACGTGTGGAAAGCGCACTGGGACTTGTGCATTCGCGCTTCTCCACCAACACGTTCCCGTCGTGGCCGCTGGCGCATCCGTTCCGACGCGTCGCCCACAACGGCGAGATCAACACCGCCACCGGTAACGAGAACTGGATGCGCGCCCGCGAGGCACTCATCACCTCCGACGTGTTCGGTGGCTCCGAGGCCCTCGAGAAGATCTTCCCCGTGGTCACCCACGGAGCAAGTGACACAGCACGTTTCGACGAGGTGCTCGAGCTGCTGCACCTCGGCGGACGAAGCCTGCCGCACGCCGTGCTCATGATGATTCCCGAGGCCTGGGAGCGCCACGAGTCCATGGACCCGGCGCGTCGGGCGTTCTACAAGTACCACTCCTCGCTGATGGAGCCCTGGGACGGACCGGCGTCGGTGTGCTTCACCGACGGCACCGTCATCGGCGCGGTCCTCGACCGCAACGGCCTGCGCCCGAGCCGGCTCTGGGTCACCGACGACGGTCTGGTCGTCATGGCGTCCGAGGTCGGTGTTCTCGATATCGATCCGTCCAAGGTCATTCGCAAGGTGCGCCTGCAGCCGGGCCGGATGTTCTTGGTGGACACCGCGCAGGGCCGGATCGTCTCCGACGACGAGATCAAGGACGAGCTCGCGGCCGAGCATCCGTACCAGCAGTGGCTCGACGAGGGTCTGACCTCGATCGACGATCTGCCCGAGCGTCCGCACGTGCACATGCCGCACGATCGCGTTCTCATTCGGCAGCAGATCTTCGGTTACACCACCGAGGAGCTGAACGTACTGGTCTCGCCGATGGCGAAGTCCGGTGCCGAGGCCATCGGGTCCATGGGTACCGATACCCCGATCGCGGTCCTGTCGGCTCGTCCGCGGATGTTGTTCGACTACTTCTCCCAGCTTTTCGCGCAGGTCACCAACCCGCCGCTCGACGCGATCCGCGAGGAGATCGTCACCAGCCTCGGCGGCACCATCGGCCCCGAGGGCGATCTGCTCAATCCGAACGCCGAGAGCTGCAAGCAGATCGTGCTGCCGCAGCCGATCCTGCACAACGACGATCTCGCCAAGCTCGTCCACATCAACGACGAGGGCACGCAGGAAGAGCTTCGTTCGGTGGTCGTGCGCGGCCTCTACCCGGTCGCCGAGGGCGGGGAGGGTCTCCGAAAGTCGTTGGAGGCCATCCGCGCTCAGGTGTCCGCTGCCATCTCGGGCGGCGCGCGGATCATCGTGCTCTCCGACCGGGAGTCGAGCGAGAAGCTCGCTCCGATCCCGTCACTGCTGCTCACCTCCGCGGTGCACCATCACCTGGTCCGCGAGAAGACCCGCACCAAGGTCGGTCTCATCATCGAGGCCGGTGACGCCCGCGAGGTGCACCACATGGCCCTGCTCATCGGATTCGGTGCAGCAGCGGTCAACCCGTACATGGCGTTCGAGTCGATCGAGGACATGATCGAGCGCGGTGCCCTCACCGGCATCGACTTCGACAAGGCCGTCTCCAACTACATCAAGGCCGCGGGCAAGGGTGTGCTGAAGGTGATGTCCAAGATGGGCATCTCGACTCTCGCGTCGTACACCGGTGCTCAGCTGTTCCAGGTCATCGGCCTGTCTCAGGAGCTGGTGGACGAGTACTTCACCGGCCTGAACAGCCATCTCGGCGGTATCGATCTCGATCAGGTCGCCGACGACGTCGCAGCACGGCACGCGGTGGCGTACCTCGACAACCGTCAGGAGCGTGCTCACCGAGAGCTCGAGACCGGCGGCGAGTACCAGTGGCGTCGTGAAGGGGAGTACCACCTCTTCAACCCCGACACCGTGTTCAAGCTGCAGCACTCCACCCGCACCGGTCAGTACGACATCTTCAAGGAATACACGAAGATGGTCGACGACCAGTCCGAGCGTCTCGCGTCGCTGCGCGGTCTGTTTCGGTTCAAGACCGAAGAGCGGCAAGCCATTTCGATCGACGAGGTCGAGCCGGCCAGCGAGATCGTCAAGCGGTTCTCCACGGGCGCGATGAGCTACGGCTCCATCTCGGCCGAGGCGCACGAGACCCTGGCCATCGCCATGAACCGTCTCGGCGGACGCTCCAACTCCGGTGAGGGCGGCGAGGATGTCTCGCGGTTCACCCCCGACGAGAACGGGGACTGGCGACGGTCGGCCGTCAAGCAGGTCGCGTCGGGACGCTTCGGTGTCACATCGCATTACCTGACCAACTGCACCGACATCCAGATCAAGATGGCGCAGGGAGCCAAGCCCGGTGAGGGCGGCCAGCTTCCGGCGCACAAGGTGTACCCGTGGGTCGCCGAGGTTCGGCATTCGACGCCCGGCGTCGGCCTGATCTCGCCGCCGCCGCACCACGACATCTACTCGATCGAGGATCTCGCACAGCTGATCCACGACCTGAAGAACGCCAACCCGCAGGCCCGCATCCACGTGAAGCTGGTCTCCGAGGTCGGTGTCGGAACGGTCGCTGCCGGTGTGTCCAAGGCACATGCCGACGTGGTGCTGATCTCGGGCCACGACGGCGGCACCGGCGCGACGCCGCTGACGTCGGTCAAGCACGCCGGTGGACCGTGGGAGCTCGGCTTGGCCGAGACCCAGCAGACGTTGTTGCTCAACGGTCTTCGCGATCGCATCGTCGTGCAGGTGGACGGTCAGCTCAAGACCGGCCGTGACGTCATGGTCGCCGCACTGCTCGGCGGTGAGGAGTTCGGCTTCGCCACCGCTCCGCTCGTCGTCTCGGGCTGCATCATGATGCGCGTCTGCCACCTCGATACCTGTCCCGTGGGCGTTGCCACACAGAACCCGTTGCTGCGTAAGCGTTTTGCAGGCAAGCCCGAGTTCGTCGAGAACTTCTTCATGTTCATCGCCGAAGAGGTCCGCGAGCTCATGGCCGAGCTCGGGTTCCGCACGCTCGACGAGGCCGTCGGTCAGGTGGGCTTGCTGGACACCACCGCGGCCAAGGAGCACTGGAAGGCGTCGAAGCTGGATCTGTCGCCGATCCTCGAAGAGGTCGAGTCGGCGTTCATGAACCAGAACCTCTACAACACCGGGGTTCAGGATCACGGACTCGACAAGGCCCTCGACCAGCAGCTCATCGCGGCCAGCCGCAATGCGCTGGACAAGGGTGAGAAGGTCGTCTTCGAGTCCAAGATCACCAACGTCAACCGCACCGTCGGCACGATGCTCGGGCACGAGGTCACCAAGGCGTACGGCGGCGTCGGCCTGCCGGACGACACGATCGACATCACGTTCACCGGCTCGGCCGGTAACAGTTTCGGTGCGTTCGTCCCCTCCGGAATGACGCTCCGCCTGCAGGGTGACGCCAACGACTTCGTCGGCAAGGGGCTGTCCGGTGGACATCTCGTGCTGCGTCCGTCGCTGAGTGCGCCCGAGGGATTCGTCGCCGAGGACAACATCATCGGTGGCAACGTCTTCCTGTTCGGTGCCACCAGCGGTGAGGCACTCATTCGAGGTGTCGTCGGTGAGCGATTCGCCGTACGTAACTCCGGTGCGGAGGCCGTCGTCGAAGGCGTCGGCGATCACGGTTGCGAGTACATGACGGGCGGCAAGGTCGTCATCCTCGGCTCGACGGGTCGTAACTTCGGTGCCGGCATGTCCGGTGGCGTCGCGTTCATCTTCGATCCGAACAAGACGTTCGAGGCCAACCTCAACACCGAGCTGGTCGACATCGAGGAGCTCGAGGGTGACGAGTTCACCTGGCTCCGCGACATCGTCACGCGTCACCAGGAGCAGACCGGCTCCGAGGTGGCCGAGCGGATCCTCGCGGATTGGTCACAGCAGGTGAACCATTTCGTGAAGGTCATGCCTCGCGATTACAAGAAGGTACTGCTGGCCATCTCCGAAGCCGAGAAGAACGGCGCGGACGTGGACGAAGCGATCATGGAGGCAGCTCGTGGGTGACCCACAGGGATTTCTGAAGAACACGGTTCGTGAAGTACCGAAGCGGCGGCCCGTCGACCTGCGCCTGATGGACTGGAAAGAGGTCTACGAGGATTTCTCGAAGGACACTCTGCGTACCCAGGCCAGCCGGTGCATGGATTGCGGTATTCCGTTCTGCCACAACGGTTGTCCGCTCGGGAACCTGATCCCCGAGTGGAACGACCTGGTGTTCAAGGATCGTTGGCGCGACAGCATCGATCGGCTGCACGCCACCAACAACTTCCCGGAATTCACCGGGCGGTTGTGCCCGGCTCCGTGCGAGGCGTCGTGTGTCCTGGGCATCAACCAGGATCCGGTCACCATCAAGCAGGTCGAGGTCGAGATCATCGACAAGGCCTTCGAAGAGGGCTGGGTGACGCCGGTATACCCGACGCATCTGACCGGTAAGACTGTCGCCGTCGTCGGCTCCGGACCCGCGGGACTCGCTGCAGCGCAGCAGCTCACCCGCGCCGGCCACACCGTCACGGTGTTCGAGCGAGCCGATCGCATCGGCGGATTGCTGCGCTACGGCATCCCCGAGTTCAAGATGGAGAAGCGCCACATCGACCGTCGGCTCGCACAGATGGAGGCCGAGGGCACCGTCTTCCGCACCGGTGTCGATGTGGGCGTGGACATCTCGGCCGACGAACTGCGCGAGCAGTTCGACGCCGTCGTCCTCTCCGGCGGTGCCACCGCATGGCGCGACCTGCCGATCGAGGGCCGCGAGCTCGACGGCATCTACCAGGCCATGGAGTTCCTGCCGCACGCCAACCGCGTCCAGCAGGGCGACTTCGCTGCGCCGCCCGTCAGCGCCGAGGGCAAGAAGGTCGTCATCATCGGCGGCGGCGACACCGGGGCCGACTGCCTCGGTACCTCGCACCGTCAGGGCGCCGAGAGCGTCCACCAGTTCGAGATCATGGCCCGTCCTCCCGAGGAGCGTGCGACGTCCACCCCGTGGCCGACGTACCCGCTGATGTACCGGGTCGCGTCTGCACACGAAGAGGGCGGCGAACGCGTCTTCTCCGTCAACACCGAGCGTTTCGTCGGCGAAGACGGCAAGGTCACCGCACTCGAAGCCTGCGAGGTCGAGTTCAAGGCCGGCAAGTTCGAGAAGGTCGAGGGCAGCGAATTCACCCTCGAGGCCGATCTGGTTCTGCTCGCCATGGGATTCGTCGGACCCGACAAGGGCGGTCTGCTGACCGACCTGGGTGTCGACTTCAACCAGCGCGGCAACGTCGAGCGCACCAACGAATGGGTCACCAACGTCCCCGGCGTCTTCGTTGCCGGAGACATGGGCCGCGGCCAGTCGCTCATCGTGTGGGCCATCGCCGAGGGCCGCTCGTGCGCGGCCGCCGTCGATACCTTCCTGCAGGGAGCAACGGCACTGCCGTCGCCGATCGTGCCCACCCAGGCACCGCAGCGGTAGCCAGTTTTCGATCGCACCACCCCCGGGGGATCAATGTCTCTTTGTTGCACTCTGAGCGACTGAATCTCACATTGATCCCCGGGTGGGTGACGTGAATCCGCCATACGGTTACGTCCGTTAACCATGTAGGCATCTGATGGTCACAGGCCCCTGGCATTGTCGGTATCGAATAACGATGCGTTCGATCACCCAGTGAGGCCCCCTCCCCATGAGTGTCAAGAAGATCTGCGCCGGTGTCGGCGTCGTAGCTGCTGTTGCGTCCGGAATCGTCGTCGGAGCGGCATCGCCCGCCGTCGCCGACCCAGCCGATTGCCCGACGATGTACGTCGTGGCGATTCCGGGCACGTGGGAGACCAGCTCGGGCGCGGCACCGAAGCCAGGGATGCTCACCGACGTCACCGACCGTCTCGGCGACGACATTCGAACCGACTACGTCTCGTATCCCGCCACCGCGTTCCCGTGGGAGGGCGAGGTGTACGGGCAGTCGCGCGCAGCTGCGGTCACCAATGCGGGCGGGATGCTCAAAGCCATGGCAGACCGTTGCGGTGCGACGAAACTCGGCATCATCGGCTACAGCCAGGGAGCCGACGCGGCAGGCGATCTCGCCGCGGCGATCGGCACCGGAGTCGGCGTCGTGCCCGCGGACAAGGTGGTGGCCGTGGGCTTGATCTCGGATCCGAAGCGCTCCGACACCGACGCTCTGATTGGGCCTGCTGTGGTGGGCACCGGGGTCGGTGGACCTCGCGTCGGTGGATTCGGGTACGTCAGCCCCGTGGTGCGGACGTTCTGCGCGGTCGGAGATCTGTACTGCTCCACACCGAAGGACGACTACGTGGCGCGGCTCGCCGGATTCCTGGCCGTGTCGTCCAACCCTGCGCCCGATGTGGCCGATCAGTACTCGCAGGAGGCGCAGTCGTTGATCGGCGACCTCGCAGCGGCAGGCGGGCTTCCGGTGCTCCAGGGTCAGCTCACCGACCAGGCCAACGAGCAGCGCCGTCGAGAGATCGAAGCCTTCTATCGCTCGGGAATCCACCAGGAATACCAGAGCTACGACGTAGACAACGGACAGTCCGCGACGCGGTGGTTGGCACGCTATCTCGCCGACGCGGTCTGACGACGCAGAAGTACGAAGACCGCCACAGCGCTGACGGCCATCAGACCGGCGCTCCAGCCGGCGGCGAGGTTGAAGCCGTCGATGAAGGACGAGTTCGCGACGGTGGTCAGTTGCGAGGCGAACGGCTCCGGTAGGTAGTCCGCCACGGCGATTGCACCGCCGATGGTCTCCCGTGCGGGGTCGGCTATCTCGGCAGGGGTGCCCGCGGGGATGACGTCGTCCATGCGGTGTCGGTAGACGGTGCTGCCGATCGTGCCGAGGATCGCGATGCCGACGGCCCCGCCCAATTCGGCTCCGGTCTCCGACAATGCCGATGCGGCCCCGGCCTTCTCGGGTGCGGCGGCGGTGAGGACGATATCGGAGTTGAGAGTCGACGCGGCGCCGATACCGAACGTCAGCAGAGCCATGCCGGTGAGGAGCAATGGTAGGCCCGAGTCGCTGGTGACAAAAACCATTGCCACACAACCGAATCCGATGAACGCCAGGCCGCAGGCAATGATGGTGCCCGTGTGGATCACTTTGCTCATCGTCGGTGCCAACACCGCACCGGCCGCTGCGGCCGCTGCGGGAATCAACAACCACAGTCCGGCCTCGAGGGGTCCGAGCCCGACGACCAGCTGAAGGTACTGCGCGGCGAACAGGCTGAAGCCGGTCATGGCGAAGATGACCAGGAACTGCACCACGACGGCTGCACTGAAGGCTCGTTCAGCGAACAGCGTCACGTCGATCAGTGGATTCGCGGCCTTCCGTTGCCGGATGACGAACACGGCACCGAGCGCCAGTCCGACGAGGGCGGTGACGATCGTTGCCGTGTCGATCCCCTCCTGCGCACCGTGTTTGATGGCGAAGACGATCGAGAGCATCGACGAGATCGCGAGGATCACGCTGATCGGATCGAACTTGCCGGGGTCGGAGTCCTTGAACTCGGGGACCAGCAACGGGGCGGCGACGAACAGCACCACCATGATCGGAATGTTGATCAGGAACACCGAGCCCCACCAGAAGTGTTCGAGCAGAACACCGCCGATGACGGGGCCAACGGCTGCTCCGCCGGCAAAGCCGGCAGTCCACAGGCCGATGGCTTCCTTTCGCTGAGCGGGGTCGTGAAACATGTTGCGTATCAAGGACAAAGTGCTCGGCGCAATGGTGGCTCCGCCGATTCCCAGCAAAGCACGAGCCGCGAGCAGCATCTCGGGGGAGGTGGAGAACGTCGCGGCCAGAGACGCCGCTCCGAACACGACGGCACCGATCATCAGCAGCGTGCGTCTGCCGATGCGATCACCCAGAGAGCCCATCGTGATCAGGAGGCCGGCCAGCAGAAACCCGTAGATGTCGAGAATCCACAACGACTGATTGCTGGTGGGTTCGAGATCGGCCGTCATGAACGGCAGGGCCAGATACAGCACCGACATGTCCATCGACACGACCAGAATCGGCACCACCAGCACTGCGAGGCCGAGCCAATCCTTACCCGTGGCGCGTTGCTCGGATGCCGTCTGGCTCACTGTGGTTTCCCTTCCCGAATGGACACCTCAGCTTAGGGGGATCGGGAGTACGTTCGGTGGAGAAACATGTCTCTCGCCGAACGAAGGAAACATCACGTCATGACCAACGATCTGAAGGTCGTCGCGACGATCATCGCCAAGCCCGACGCTGTCGACGCAGTCCGCGACGGGCTGTCGGCCCTGGTTGCCGAATCTCGGAAAGAAGACGGAAACATCTCCTACGAGCTGTTCGAGTCGGCGGTCGAGCCGGGGACCTTCATCACCATCGAGTTGTGGAAGTCGCAGGAGGACCTCGACGGTCACATGCAGACCCCGCACCTGCAGCAGGCGTTAAGCGAGTTCGGTGCCCATCTCGCGGCTGCGCCCGCCATCCATCCGCTCCGGCCCGTCGGCTGAGTCACCCCGCGCGCTGACGTACACGAGCGCCGAGACGACCAGCAGTGCCACCGTGGCTCCGATCGCGAGCCAGCCGGTCCCACTCATCTCGCCCGACGCGATGATGCGGGCTCCGGCGGCGGTGTAGCTCATGGGCATGAAGGCAGCGAGGTCACCCCAGATCGATGCTGTCGACGCGTACGCGAAGCCGCAGACGACGACCTGGACCGCGAGGGCGGCGATGTTGACGATCTGACCGACCACGGCACCGAGCACGCGTTGAATCGCTCCCGCGGCGGCGAGGTAGGCCGCGGCGGAGACGATCAGGAATGCACCCGCTCCGAGCACCGGCCCGACGGCGGCGTCGGTGGCGAACGCGAACGCGACTGCGGCGCTTACGCCCACTGCCGCGACTGCAGCTCCGACGGCGATCCAGCGCGGCTTGCTGTCCCTACCCAACACGCGAACGAGGCTGACGCAGCCGAGAGCTCCGAGCGCGACCAGGGCGGCGATCAGATACGGCGTGGCACCGGTTCCGGTGCTCGACGACGTGGCGGCGATGTTCTGGTCCGAGGTGGCGTCGTCGGTGGCGGCCGCGGTTCCCTGCGGGAGTGCCGCGGAGGCGTCGCGCACGTTGGTGGCGATGCCGTTGACGATCCCCTCGACCGGCTTGACCGACGTCACGAGCTGATCGGTGCCGGCCTTGAGCTGCTGGCCACCGTCGTCGAGTTGGCCGAGTCCGTCCCGCAGCTGCACAGTGGCGTCACCGAGCTGTGCGGTGGCGCCGAGGAACTGACTGTTCGGATCGTTGAGCTCGGAGGACAGCTGCTGCGCACCACCCTTGAGGGTCTGTAGCTGAGCGAGGGTGTCGGGTCCGAAAGCCTGGGTGTTCAGAGTGTCGATGACCCCGCGGATCTCGCCGGAGATGGCGTCGGATCCCGGATGCGGGAAGCGATCGACCTGGTCCGCGGTGGCAGCGAGTTTGGCGGTGAAGTCGGCCTGCAGCGCCCCGAATCCGGTGAGCTGGTCGACCACCTGGTCGACGCCACCGCTGATCTGCGACGCGCCGTCACCGAGCTGGCCGATACCGTCGCGGTACTGTCCGAATCCGTCGGCCAGCTGGATGGTTCCGTCGTGCGCCTGGGTGATGCCGTCGGCGAGCTGCCCGACGCCGTCGTTGAGCTGCGTTCCGCCGTCTGTCAGCTGACCGATGCCGCTGGAGAGAAACGTGATGGGCAGCGACGCGCTGTTGAGGCTGCTCCGGGCCGCGGCCAAGGGATCTGCCGACGCAGGCTCGGACGTCGGTGCCTGCTGTGCGTCGGCGACGACGGTGGTCGTGTCGGTGGCGGATTCGCCGCCGAGGTCGTACCCGGTGCCGAGTGCGAAAGCACCCACTGCGACCAGAGGAAACGCCAGTGCAGTGAGAGCAACGGCAGGACGTCGGAAGATACGCAATTCACCCATGATGACTCCGAGGCTAACTGCCGCCGGCAGAGCGACCGACCAACGAGTGGTCGCAGATGCCACATTCGATGCCGCTGAGCTGGGACTTTAAGAGGTCTCTGTGGATTGTCGGTTGCGGGGTAGCAGGTCCCATACGTGCTCGGTTTCGTTCACCGAGGACACCGACCTCGATCCGCTCCGCGAGAACAGTACGCGCGTCACCGAGCAGTAGTCGATCGGAAACCCCAGGACTTTCGGGGTCTGCAGAATGTCTTGCAGAAGTATGTTCACGACGCCGCCGTGGGCGAAGAGAACGACGGTGTCGGTGTGTGCGCTGGTCGACACGATGTCGGCTACCCCGGCCAACACGCGCTCCCGGAAGGCGTGCTCGTCGACCTGTTCGGGAAGATGTCCTGCCTTGATGCGATCGAATGCCTCACGGAACTCGGTCTTGGCCGACTCGATGGGAATGTAACCACCGAAATCGCGGTCGTATTCGGTCAGGCGGTCGTCGGGTTCGACGGTCAGACCGAGCCGATCGGCCAACGGTTGCGCAGTCTGGACCGCCCGCAGCTGCGAACTCGAGACGACTCGCGAAATCGGGAACCGCGCCACGGCACCCGGCACACGCTGGGACTGTTCGACGCCGAGTTCGGCGAGAGCGGGATCGGCCGAGGTCTCCGATCGTTGCGGGAGGGCGTGACGCACCAGAACCAGTTGCATCGACTCACCTAATCACGAGTGTTCGGCCGCTGCGTTGCACCATCGACCGAAAGGCCGCGACCTGACGGGGTGTGTCGGTTCGCGGCTCCCACACCATGCCGATGCGTCGACGCGCCGCGGGCTGGGTGAGCCCGATGTCGACGGTTCCGCCCTCACCGCCGTGCGCGCGGATTCTCGGCAGTATGGCGATGCCGAGGCCGGCCCCCACCAGCCCGCGCACCGTGTGGGTGTCCTGACCCTCGAAGGCGATGCGAGGGCTGAAGCCGGCGTCCGCCCACAATTCGTCGCAGATCGATCGCATCCCGAAGCCGTGGCCCATCGCGATGTAGTTCTCGTCGGCCGTGTCGGCCAGATCGACCGACCTGCGAGAGGCCAGCCGATGATCGGCCGGAACCACCAGCATCAGTCGCTCGTCGTACAGCTGGAACGAGTTGGCGTCGGTGTGTTCTGCGCTGAGGGAGACGAACGCCAGGTCGGACGCCCCGTCGGCCAGTCGGTCCAGGCAGCGTGCTCGTGCGCCCTGATCCAGATCGAACGTGACGGCAGGGTGGTCGACGCGAAACTGGCGGATCAGCGCCGGCACGACGTCCTCGCCGAGGGTGTTCTGAAATGCGACGGCGATGCGGCCCCTTGCTCTGGCGTCGTGCTCGGTCATGGCGTCGATACCGGCGTCGAGGTCGCTCAACGCCCGCTGCAGGTAGGGGATCAACACCCGTCCGGCGCTGGTGAGCACGATGCCGCGGCCGCGTCGTTCTACGATGTCGACGCCGAGAATGGCCGACGCGCGTGCGACCTGACGGCTGACCGTGGGTTGTGGAACGCCCAGGACGTGAGCGGCGTCGGTGATGTGCTCGGTGTCGGCCACCGCGACGAGAGTCGGCAGCAACGGCAGCAGCTCGATCGCTTCGCGACGCATTTTTGAATCATATCGCTGTCGCATCGGTTTGCTTCCTCTCATGCATTGGACGAATACCGTGAGCACTTCTAACGTCATCTGCATGACTACGACGCAGCCCGAGGTCCTCGGTTGGGAGGGCCATCCCAAGGGATCACGTGAATACCGTCGTCTCGTGCTGGCGTTGCTGTTCGCCGGAGTCGCGACGTTCGCTCAGCTGTACTCGGTACAGGGCATCCTGCCGCTCATCGCTGCCAACCTCGACATCACGCCGTCGCAGTCCTCGCTTGCCGTCGGTCTCGCGACAGTCGGTGTTGCGGTGTCGGTGATCCCCTGGTCGGTGGCGGCCGATCGCGTCGGCCGAGTGCGGGCGATGACGGCCTCGATCCTCGTTGCGACGACGCTGGGTCTGCTGGTTCCGCTCTCACCCTCGCTCGAGGTGCTGCTGGTCGTTCGATTCTTCGAAGGTGCTGCGCTGGGCGGACTTCCGGCCATCGCGATTGCGTACCTGAGTGAGGAAGTGCACCGCAGTCATACCGCACTGGCCGCCGCCACCTATGTATCGGGCACGACGCTGGGCGGATTGTTGGGCCGCATCGTCGCCGGCCCCGTGGCGGAGTACACCAACTGGCGGATCGGCACGTTGACCGTGTCGGTCATCGCCGCGCTGGCTGCCGCCCTGTTCGTGTGGCTGGCACCGAAGCCGCGAATGACGCTTGCGCACAGCGAGATTCGCGACCTACCGGGTCGGCTGTGGGTCAACCTTCGGGAACCGGGGATGCTGGCGCTCTACGGCCAGGGTTTCTTGCTGATGGGCGGGTTCGTCGCGATCTACAACTTCCTCGGATTCCGTTTGGAAGCCGTGCCTTTCGGGCTCCCGCAATCGTTGATCAGCCTGATCTTCGTGGCGTACCTCAGCGGCACCGTCTCGTCACGGGTGGCCGGAAAACTGGCGACGAAGCACGGTCGGTCGGTCGTTCTCGCCGGATCCACCGCGACGATGGTCGTCGGAGTGGCAATGACGATGGCGTCGAACCTCGCCGTGATCCTGGTCGGTTTGGTGATCCTGACCATGGGATTCTTTGCCGCCCACGCCATCGCGTCGGGATGGACGGGCCAACGCGCCGTCCACGGCCGCGCGCAGGCGACGTCGCTGTACAACCTGTTCTACTACGGTGGGTCGTCCATCGTCGGCTGGCTCGGCGGTGTCGTCTTCCAGTCCCTGGGATGGAATGCGTTGGCGCTGTTCGTCATTGCGTTGGCCGTCGTCGCAGGAATCTGGGCTGCGTGCCTGGGCGGGCGGCTGGCGCGGCCAGTCTCAGTAGGTCGATGAGGTCGACGCCGCCACCGCGAACAGAATGATGGCCCCCACTACGATGACGAACAGCGCGATCGATACGTACCCGACCACCAGGCCTGCCGTAGCGAACCCGGATCCGCCCTCGCCGGTGCGCTTGATCTGACCGCGCGATATGTGGCCGCAGACCACGGCGCAGACGGATGCAAGCAAGGGAATGAACGTCAGACCCAGAATTGCCAACACGAGCGAGACTATCGCCAGAGTGTTGGTGGACGCGGGTGCCCGATACCCGCCCGCATACGGCGCGTTCCCGTACTGGGGGTTGGGGTACTGAGGATTCTGGTACTGGGGATTTTGGTACTCAGGGTTCTGGTACTGCGGGTTCTGGTACTGCGGGTTCTGGTACTGGGGGTACTGCTGCTGGCCCGGGTACGGCTGATCCTTGTTGGATGCGTCGAACGGATCGCTGCCCTCGCCCTGCGGATTCACCATTGCGGGAGTTTGACACTTCGACACCGTCGCCGCAAGCGCGCACGCAGTGGTTATGTCCCGAGCTTGCCCCAGCCCACATACGCGTCGACGGTCACGTAACCGGTCACCCGAGGCTGATCCCGAACCGGATACGGGTTCCCGGTGTAGTGCGTCGAAATGCGATCGATATCCACCAGATCCGGATCGTCCTGCAACTCGATCGAGCCGTGAACCGTCACGTGCGTGTACCAACTGGCCTCGTCCAACACCGAAATCGAGACCTTCGGATTCGCCCTGATGTGCTCGAGTCGCTTCCGGGACGCGTCGAAATTGAGCACGATCTTCCCGTCCTCCCACAAATACCAGGTGGGCGCGGTGATCGGCGTTCCATCGGCACGAACCACAGCCATGACCGCGGGATTCGGCTTCTTCAACAACTCGACTGCGGCATCGGGCAACGGGGGCTTCGGCATAGGACAACACTACGACTCGACCGTCGCCTTGGTCCCACATTCCGCCACAGCGCCTCCCTGAGTCCGCCCCCGAGTCCACTCGATGTGCCATTGACTGCCGAAAAGGCCACTGAATGTCACATCGAGTGCACTGGGGGATCCGGGCGCGATCGGACGTCGAGTGCGCCCGCGAGGTACTGCCGACTACAGGTTCGGGAGTTTGACGACCTGTCCGGCGTAGGACAGTCCTGCACCGAAGGCGAGGAGCAGTGCGGTGTCGCCTGCTTTTGCTTTGCCGGTTCGTAGGAGTTCTTCCATGGCCAAGGGGATCGAGGCTGCCGAGGTGTTGCCGGTTTCGGCGATGTCGTTGGCGACCGGGGTTCCCTCGTCGAGGTTGAGGCTCTTGGCCAGTAGTTCGGTGATGCGGCTGTTGGCCTGATGGGGGATGAAGGCGTGCAGTTCGTCGGCTTTGATGCCTGCGACGTCGAGTACCTTCTGTGCTGCCTTGCCCATCTCGAATGCGGCCCAGCGGAAAACGGAGATGCCGTTCATCCGGATCCAGGGGCGTTCCATGTCGGCCTTGGTGATGTAGTCGTACCAGTCGATGGTCTGGACGATGGCGTCGGACTGCGAACCGTCCGAGCCCCAGACGGCAGGTCCGATTTCGGTTTCGTCGCTCTGTCCGACGACCACGGCACCTGCGCCGTCGGCGAAGATGAAGCGCGTGGTGCGGTCGTATGGGTCGGTGGTGACGCTGAGCTGCTCGGCACCGATGACCAGGACGTACTTGGAAGTTCCGGCCTTGACGAGGTCGGATGCGACGGCCAGGGAGTAGCAGAAGCCTGCGCAGCCGGCGCAGATGTCGAATGCGGCGGGCCCCTTGGTGCCGAGTCCGTGCGCGACCTTCGCTGCTGCCTGTGGTGTCAGCTCGAGATGCGTGGAGGTGGCCACGATGACGGTGTCGACCTGATCGGCCGTGATTCCGCTGGCCTCGAGGGCTTTGCGGCCTGCCGAGATCGACATCTGTACGACGTTTTCCTCGGGATCGGCGAAGCGCCGGTTCTTGATTCCCGAGCGCGTCTGAATCCACTCGTCACTGGAGTCGATGAATTCGCAGATCTCGTCGTTGGTCACGACTCGTTCGGGGCGGTGAACGCCGAGTCCGAGTAGTTTCGACTGTCGTCCCTGCGTCGTGCTGATCGCACCCATCTTCAATTTCCTCTCGTGCTACCGCGCCATCGCCGAGCTTCGGCTCGGGTCTTGGGCTACGGGCTCGGGGACACACGTTACGTGCGTCGCCTCGAGCGGTTCACACCAGTTCGGCGATGAGGGCCGCGACCTCGGCGGGTTTGTCGATCATGGCGTGGTGGTGCGCCGGTACGACAACGGTGAAATCGGCCTGCAGGTACTCGGCCAGCTTGCGCTGGGTTCGGATCCACCGTGTTGCCCAGGGCGACGGCCGGCCGGTATGTGCCGCCGCGACGGTAACGGGGACGTCGAGCTCGAATCTCTGACGAATGCGGTTCAGTTCGGCGGCGAGATCCGGGTACACGACGTCTTCCATCAACGCGGCGGCAAGATAGGTGGGCCGGCGATAGATGTCATCCACCCAGTCGAATGTCTCCTGCGGCGTGCCGTCGGGCGGGGTCGCCTGGTTGAGAACTCGGCGCGCACGCGGTCCGACCAGTTTTTGCAGACCGGTTCTGCTGAGCACCGTGGCGATCACGTGTGCAGCTTCGACGCGCACGGCGGCCGGGATGATGCGTCGAGGGTCGGATTCGGCGCTGGAATCGAGGAGCAGAACCCCACGGATGCGCGACGGGTACAGCCGGGCGACGGCTTCGGCGTAGAAGCCGGCGATCGAGTGACCGGCGACCACCGCCGGTTCCGTGGCACCGAGTGCATCGAGGACACCGATGATGCGGTCGGCTTCGCCCCGGACGGTAGGGGTGGCACCGGCAGGCAATGGATCGCTGAGTCCGAAGCCGGGCCGGTCGATGACGACGACGCGGTGCTCGGCGCCGAGAATGTTCACCGTGTCCTGCCAGTCGAACCAATTGCTGCCCAATCCGCCGCACAGGACGATCGTGGGGCCCGAGCCGCGCACGAGAATGTGGAGGCGCTGGCCGTCGACCTCGACGAACTGCCCAGGCGGATGTTTCACGGGAAACAACGCTGCTGGCTCGGTTCGGGCTTCGAGGTCCATGTCGTCTCCAGGGCGATATGCGTGACGCATTTCCGGTTTCCGCCACTGTTTACAGTCATGTTCCTTGTTTCTGGCCGGTTCGTCCAATTGGCTCGGTTGCAGAGGACATCACTGACGAGGCTTGGCCAGCGGAAACGCCAGCGTCTCGCGAATGCTGCCTCCGGTGATGAGCATGACGACGCGGTCGACGCCCATTCCCAGACCACCGGTCGGCGGCATTCCGTGCTCGAGTGCCTGCAGGAAGTCCTCGTCCAAGCTCATCGCCTCCTCGTCGCCGCCTGCCGCCAACAGTGATTGCTCGGTGAGTCGTTGCCGCTGATCGACGGGGTCAGTCAGTTCGCTGTATGCCGTTCCCAGTTCGACACCCCACGCAACGAGATCCCACTTCTCCGCGACGCCCGGGATGCTGCGATGCGGCCTCGTCAGTGGCGACATCGACGTCGGGAAGTCCTTGTAGAACGTGGGGAACTGGGTGTAGTCCTCGACGAGGTGCTCGTACATTCCCTGGGCGAGCGCTCCTGCGTCCCAGGTCTTCTCGTACGGAATGTCGTTCTCTTCGCACAGACGCTGGAGCTCCTCCAGAGGAGTCGCCGGTTCGACGGGCACTCCCAACTTCTCTGCGACGGCACCGTGCAGCGTCTTGACGGGCCACTCGCCGGAGATGTCGATCTCGATCATCTCCCCGTTGGGACCGTCGGGGCGCAGGATGATCTCGCGACCGTGTGCCGCGACGGCTGCCCGCTGAATCAGTTCGCGGCACAACACCATTGCGCGTTCGTAGTCGCTGTGGGCCTCGTACGCCTCGAGGATCGTGAACTCGGGATTGTGTTTGAAGTCCGCGCCCTCGTTGCGGAACACGCGACCGATCTCGAACACCTTCTCCATACCGCCGACGCACAGGCGCTTGAGGTACAGCTCCGGGGCGATCCGCAGGTAGAGATCGAGATTGTAGGCATTGATGTGAGTCACGAACGGCGCTGCATTCGCGCCACCGTGCACCTGCTGCAGAATCGGGGTCTCCACTTCCATGTACCCGCGCTCGCTGAGCGAATCACGCAGTGACTTGACGACATTCGAGCGAGCGATCATCAGCGCGCGAGCGTCGCGATTGATGGCCAGATCGACGTAGCGTTGCCGCACCCGGGCCTCGGGGTCGGTGAGTCCTCGGTACTTGTCCGGCAACGGGTGCAGGCACTTGGCGTTCATTCGCCAGTCGCTCGCGAGTAGCGACAGCTCTCCGCGCTTGCTGCGTCCGATGGTGCCGCTGACCTCGATGAGATCGCCGAGGTCGAAATCGGCGTCGAAGTTCTCGATCGAATCGCCGACGCGATCGCGGTCGAACAGCACCTGAATGTCGGCCGACCAGTCGCGGACCACAGCAAATACGACGCCGCCGTAATCCCTGATCCGCAGGATACGTCCGGCGATTCGCACCGTTGTACCCTGCGGCGAGGTCACTGCTGCCTCGACCGTGTGAGTCGGGGGATAGGCGACGGGATAGCCCTCTGTGCCCTCGCGTTCGAGGCGATCGAGCTTCGACATCCGCACGCGCACCTGGTCGGGGCGCTTGCGACTCGCTGTCTGCTCGTCGAGAACGCTGTCGGGACCACTGCCGTCCGGATGAATGTCCTCGGCGTCGGCCAGAGCGGCGGGGACAGCGACATGGGATCCGGTGTGCGTCGACGCCCGTCGGAAGGTCGGGAGGGTAAGGAAGCCCTCGGCGATGGCAGAAGCGACTCCGACCTTGGGCAACACCCGATTGTCTGCGAAGCACAGGTAGCGGGGTTCCCACTCGGGCAGGTACTTCACGTTCGAGCGATACAGGGCCTCGAGCTGCCACCATCTCGAGAAGAACACCAGCACGCTGCGCCAGATCCGCAGTACCGGTCCGGCCCCTATTCGGCTGCCCTCCTCGAACGCCGCGCGGAACACCGCAAAGTTCAGCGAGATCTTGCTGACGCCGAAATGGTCTGCGCTGGTCGCGAGTTCGGTCACCATCAGCTCGATCACCCCGTTCGGCGATGCCGGATCCCGGCGCATCAGATCCAGCGACGCGCCCGTGCGGCCCCACGGCACCAGCGAGAGAACACCGATCACCTTCTCGCCCTGAATCGCCTGCACCAGAAGGCAATCGCCGTCGAGCGGATCACCCAGGCGGCCCAACGCCATCGAGAAACCGCGCTCGGTCTCGGTATCGCGCCACGCATCCGCGCAGGCAATGATCTCCGACATCTCCTCCGACGAAATGTCCCGATGACGACGCACGGTGACCACGACACCCGCTTTGCGAGCCCGGTTGACCGCCTGACGCACGGGGCGCATCTCGCGTCCATTGAGGTTGAAGTCTTTGGTTTTCAGGATCGCTTCGTCGCCGAGTTCGAGGACGCTGAGGCCGGCCCGCTTGTACGCGGTGGCTCCGATCTCGCTGGCCCCCATGACAGCTGGAGTCCAGCCGTACTTCTCGGCCAGGTCCAACCATTCGGATATCGCGTGCGGCCATGCCTCCGGATTGCCGATCGGGTCCCCACTGGCCAGACACACCCCGACCTCGACGCGATACGTCACCGCCGCCTTGCCGCTCGTGGCAAAGATGACACCTTTGTCGCGGCGGGTGGCGAAGTATCCGAGGGAATCGTCGGCACCCCACTTGTCGAGCAGACCGCGGAGAGCGGACTCGTCGCGACCGGTGAGCGCATTGCTGGACCGCTGCGACCGAAACAACGTGAAAATCGCGCCCAGCAACGCCAATGCACCGAACAAGCCCAACGCCGTGTTGACGAAACCGTTGGGCCTGCCGTCGAACTGCTCGTTGTCCACCGTCGCCAACGCCGTGACGCGGTTGAACGCCCACAGAAATGTCTGACCTTCCGGCAACGAACCGGGGAACAAGGCCACCAGCGCCCACCCGACAATCGTTCCGACGGCCGCTCCGAGCACGAGCACGCCGAGCGCCTTCCAGACCGCGCCACGGCGGACCCGGGTGTAGAACTCCTTGCGCGACGCGACCAGCACCCCGGCCACCAGAACGTGCACAGCCAGTGCGATCCACGAGTTGACGTTCTTGTCCTGGATACCCTCGACGACATTGGTGATCGCCAACAACACCAGATAGATCGTCAGCAACCACCACGCAATTCTCTTGCGACTCGCCAACGCTGCCGCCAACAACCCGACAACCAGCGCCCACGACAAACTCGTGTCCGGCGCGTCGAAGTAGTACCGGTCCACGTACTCGCGAGGAACGTGAATCAGAAAACGCAGAGTGGGCGACAGACTCCACAAGAACAACAGCACGGCGAACACCCCGAGCACCAGCCCCGCGATATGCGGAACCTCACTCAACCGACCTCGCTCGGGCGGAACGAACGACCGTGGAGTCGTAGAACCGGACCGCTCCGAGGGAACTGCTGTCGCCGTCATGTCTCACTCCCGAAGTCAGAATGCATGTATGCAAAGTAGACGGTATCCCCGTCGCCCCCGACTCTGCGATCATTGCCCGCACCTCCCGCCCACTCAATGTGACCGACAGTGGCCTTTTCGACGGTCAATGGCACATCGAGTGGACCTGAGACGGTCGGCGGGCGGGCGGTTGCGGCGGGCGGTTGCGGGCTCGCATCGGCCCTCGATGCCGGCGATCGGATTCCGAGTCGATCCACAGGCAAAGAGTTATCCACAGGGCATTCTGTTGTCCGTCGTCATGTGCCAATCGTGTCGTGCGGGCAGCGCATCATCATGTTCATGAAACGGGGCGGCGCACGAATCGATGCGAAGGTGATCGCGGCTGCGTCGGATCGAGGGTTGGTGCGGACGGCGAAGCTGCTCGAGCTCGGGGTGGCCTCGAAGACCATTGTCCGACGCACACTCCCGGACGGTATCTGGTCACGGGCGCTGCCTGGGTTGGTGTTCTTGACGAACCGTTCGTTGACGCAGTTGGAACGCGCGACCGCGGTGTCGATCTACTGCGGGAGTGATGCTGTGATCAGCGGTCGGGCAGGGTTGGCGCTGCACGGATTGCTCCCGCCGGGGTCGTTCGAGGAGACGTTCGCCCTCATTCCCGAGGCGCAACATCGAAAGTCCGTGGGCTTCGCTGCGGTGGAGCGCACGTGGCGGATGCCGCCGCCGGAGATCAAGTCGGGGCTGCGCGTCGCGCCCGTCGTTCGATGCTTGTGCGACGCGGTCCGCCGAATGAAGAACACCGAGCAGTGCATGGCGTTGATTGCACGTGTCGTGCAGAGGGGAGCGGCCACCGTCGACGCGATCATGAAGGAGCTGAACGCCGGTAGTACGCGGGGAACTGCGATGCCCCGGCGAGTGTTGAGGGAATTGGCGACGGGCGCACACTCGGTGGCGGAGGCCAAGGCCCAGAAGCTGTACGGCCGCAGCGGGCTTCCGGCGATGCACCACAACGTTGCTGTGTACGACGAGCAGGGCAAGTTCCTGCTGATCGCCGACAATTGGCTCGACGACGTCGCGTTGGACTGGGAGATCGATTCGCTCGAGTACCACCTGTCCCCTGCAGACCACCGAGCGACGGTGGAGCGGCGTGAGCGAGCGCAGAACGCGGGCCTCATCGTCGTGACACACCTGCCGAGCGACATACGTGACAATCCGGAACGGGTGTTGTCGGATTTGCGGGCACGCTACGAACAGGCAAGGGCACGACCTCGACCGAACGTCACGATGCGCCCGACAGTGGACCGCACCTACCGACAATCGGGCTGATATACCCACACCATGTGACGGCCCGTTTCGGACGCCGCAGCGATCGGTCGATTCTCGATCCTGTCCAGCGCGAAGCCGACCCTTCTGGGCACGGCCTGGCTCCTGAGATTTGCTTCATCGCAGTGGATTTCGACTCGGTCGATTTCGTCGAGCTCCAGTGCGACCTTCATCAGCGCCGTGGTGGCCTCGGTCATCACCCCGCGACCCTCGGCTTCGGCATCGAGCCAGTACCCCAATTCGATTCCGTGCGGACCGATCCTGCGATGCAGGCCGATCTTGCCCATGAAGGAACCGTCCACCAGATCGAAAATGCTGTAGTCGAACATGTCGCCGGCGTCCCATTGCTCGCTGGCGCCTGCGATGCGAGCGACCTGCGTCGACACTTCCGCAGCCTCGCCCGTCGCCCAACTCATCCACGGCAGAAGCCGAGTTCGATTGCGATCGATCGCATCGGCTACGACGGCAGCGTCATCCGCCGACTCCCGACGAATCACGAGGCGGTCGGTCACAATCCGATCGGGAGGCGCGAAGACCATGGCAGTCAGTCTGACGGCCACGCCGCGCATCGGCGAGCCATTTTGACTGCAGTTCGCAGATCGTCATGTCCACTCGATGTGCCATCGACGGTCGAAAGGGCCACCGAATGTCACATCGAGTGGACGGAGGTGTCTCGTGAGGGTCAGGAGGCCGACCAGGATCGCCAGGACAGTTTCTCGATGATGATCACCGGACCCTCGGGTCTGTTGTTCTTGTATTGACTGTATTTCGCGACCAGGGCGTCTGTTGCCGATGTGCCTTCGGCGCTGGAGGTTTCGGTGATGTGTGCGTTTCCGTCGGCGCGGATCCACCAGAGTTGGGTCCAGTCGTCGGAGTAGTGGTCGACGATGAGGCTGACGGCGGGGTCGGCGCGGATGTTGTCGAGTCGCTGGAGTTTCTGTGTTGTCTTGGGTTTCCAGTCGATGGCGGTGAAGATTCGGTCGCCGGTGGGTGCGACGGCGAACACGATCGGCACCAGGTGCGGTGTGCCGTCGGGGTTGATGGTGGAGAGTTGAGCTCGGGGTGCGTCGGTGAAGCGTTGAACTTCGTTGTCGATCTTCACGTTCGTTCCTTGGGTTATGCGGATTCGCTGTGGGTGCTGTGTCGGGCGATGAATTGTTCGAGTGCCGCGATGGACATGGGGCGTCCGAGTAGGTGTCCTTGGCCGAAGGTTACGCCCATGTCGGTGCAGATCTGGAGTTGCTCGGCGGTCTCGATTCCTTCGATGACGGTGTCTTTGCCGAGTGTGGTGGTGACGTCGACCAGGGCTGTGCACAGCGTGGTCATGGCGCGTCGTCGGTGGAGGTTGTCGCTGTCGAGGTGCTGGGTGAGTGATTTGTCGATCTTGAGGATGTCCACGGGGAGGGTGGCGAGGCGTTCGAGCGAGGAGAAGCCGGTGCCGAAGTCGTCGATGGCGATGAGGACGCCGTGGCGTTGGACGTCGCGAAGTTGGTAGTGCACGGCATCGAGGTCGTGCAGTGTTTTCGATTCGGACAGTTCGAGTGCGAGCCGTCCGGGTTCGATGCGGTAGGTGTCGACGATATCGATGACGTCGGTGGCCAGGGTTCCGGTGGCGAAGTGGGCCGGGCTTATGTTGACCCCGATTTGGAGGTGGATGCTGCGGGACTGCCAGTCGGCGATCGTGTGCGCGACCTCGGTGATGATCCACAGGCTCAGCGGGACGATGAGGTCTGCGTCTTCGGCGAGTGGGATGAAGGTGTCGGGCATCAAGAGGCCGAGTTCGGGGTGATTCCATCGGATGAGCGCTTCCGCGCCGACAACCGACCCGGTCGCGAGTTCGACGATGGGCTGGTAGACCATCGTCAGTTCACGTTCGACCATGGCGACGCCGCGTAGTCGTTCGATGAGTTCGAGTCGGGTGCGGTTGGTGTGGTGCAGCTCATCGGTGAAGACGTGATACTTGTTCCGGCCGACGGCTTTCGCGGCGTGCATCGCAGCGGTGGCATTGTGCACCAATTGTGTTGCGCTGATGTCTTTTTCGGTGCTGGAGGCGACTCCCACACTGGCCGTGAGGGTGAGTTGCCGGTTGCCCAGCGCGAAAGCGGGCTCGAAGATGCTCGCGAAGCCTGCTGCCATCGCGCGGGCCGCGATGGAGTGGCATCGTCGTGCGATGACCACGAATTCGTCGCCGGCGAGTCGGCCGATGGTGTCGCCGGGCCGGAGCGAGGCGGCGAGCCGGTCGGCGATCATGCACAGCAGATCGTCACCTTGAGCGGGCCCGAGGGCGTCGTTGAATTCTCGGAATCCGTCGATGTCGACCAGCAGGACGCTGAAGTGCTGGTCCGAACTGCGGTCGGCCAATTCGGCGGTGATGAGAGTGAGAATCTCGTCGCGGCTCGGGAGTCCGGTCAGTGCGTCGTGTCGGGTGGCAGCGACATGACGGGGCGGCGCGTCGTGCTCTCGGCTCACTGTTCCCCCTCATGGCCGGATAGCCATGACAGATCGTAGCTGAGAGTTTGCTTTTCTGCTATAAACCGGGGACATCCCCCTTTTTACGACCTATTAGATCATGATGTCCTCGGTTTGTGTCCGGTTTTCGACTTCCGTCGATTTTCGTTCCTCGATGCTCCAGGCTGCGGCATCCACGCCCTCGCTCAGTCCGAGTACCCATCGGGCCGCCGACCGGCCCTGGTCGAACAACGATTGCGCAACGGTGGTCAACCCGGCTGCTGCTGCAGCGGGGGAGTCGTCCCACCCGGTGACGGCCAGCCGCGCTGGAATGTCGATTCCGGACGATGCCGCAGCGTCGATCGCCCCCAAGGCGAGCTCGTCGCTCATCACGAGCAGGGTGTCGACGACGTCGTCCTGGAACAACTGCTGCGCAGCGACGGCACCTTCGGCGCGGGCGTTGTGGGTGGTGAAGAGAGTCGGTACCGTCGACCAGTCGATACCGAGTCGAAGGCACGCGTCGCGGTAGCCCTCGATCCGGGCTCGCGTCACCGGCATCGAGATGTTCGACGCATCCGCGCCACGCACGATCGTCGATTCGCGTCGGGAATCGGGCCGAAGAGCCACGATCGCCGGGTGTGCTCGGCTGCTCAAGGCGGCGGTGGCGATTGCCTCTGCCGCTGCTCGGTCGTCGATGGCGATCCACTCGAGGCCGGGGTGGTCGGGCCCACCCTGGATGCAGGTCGGGCGTCCGGTATCGACGAGTACGTCCAGGAGGGGGTCGCCGATCTCGGTGGTCCACACGACGTACCCGTCTACCTGTGCGTCTCGGATTCGCGCGGTGTCGTTGTCCCGGTGCAGGTTCGGCAGCATCACCAGTGCGGTGTCGGCGTCGAGGCACGCGTCGGCGATACCCGACAGGAAGCGTCGAGCCTGCGGATCCTCGAAAGCGTAGGTGAGTTTCTCGCCGAGTACGACGCCGATGCTGTTGTGTTTGCCGCTCCGCAGCGATCGGGCTGCGCGATTGGGTCCGGTGTAGCCGAGGTGGGCCGCTGCCGCGCGGACTCGGTCTCTGGTGGCCGACGAGACACGGCTCGGCTGGTTGTAGGTGTAGGACACGCTCATGGTGGAAACGCCCGCCGCCGCGGCAACGTCGGCCATGGTCACCCGAGTGTTCACTGGGCAACTGTAGCGCGATCCAACAATGATGTGTAACGATACACAGCATGTCGTCACCTCTACCGAGACTGCTCGTGCTCGCCGCGGCCGCCTTCATCTACGTCACAGCGGAAACGCTGCCCGTGGGTTTGCTCCCCGAGATCTCCGGCGACCTGGGTGTCAGCGAATCGGCCGTCGGGCTCCTCCTGACCTTCTATGCCTACGGCGTCGCCGTGATGACGATGCCGTTGATCAGGTTCGTACGCGAATGGCCGCGCCGACGCGTCGTCGTCATCACCGTTGCCGCACTCGCACTCTCGCAACTCCTCTCGGCGGTCTCCGTCGGTTATCCGATGTTGGTGATCTCTCGAATGCTCTGCGCCGCGACGCACGGAGTCTTCTGGGCCGTCGTCGCGCCCGTCGCCGCGTCCCTTGCGCTGCCCGGTAGGCAGGGCAAGGCCATCGCCACGGTCTACGCGGGCACCTCGTTGGCGTTGGTCGCCGGCAACCCACTCACGGCAGCCTTGGGCCAGTGGTTCGGATGGCGCACGGCAGCAACGATTCTCGGCATCGTCGCCGCAGCCATCGCTGTGGCACTGTACTTCGTACTCCCGGCGCTTCCGGTCGCCCGAGCGGTCTCGGAAACGAAAGAGACACCGCGAGTGCTCGACGGCTCCCTGGCCATTCTGTGCGGCGTGACGTTCCTGGCTGTCCTCGGTCATTTCGCCGCGTACACGTACTTCTCGGTGATCGTCGACCGTGCCATCGGATCGGCGGGAACCACCCTGACCTTGATGTTGATGCTGTACGGACTGTTCGGGGTGATCGGCATCTGGGTGATCGGCAGAACCTACGACCGGTGGCCCCGGCACTCGACCATCGGGGCACTGGGTGCGGTCGCAGCGGCAGTGGCAATTCTCTGGTGCACTCTGAGCGGGGCACCGGGCAGCTGGGCCGTGTTCGCCGTCGGTGCCATCGCGTTGTGGGGGCTGGCATTCACCACCCTCCCGGTGTGTATTCAATCGGCCGTGGTCAGAGCAGCACCGGCCGATGCGGACAAGGCGTCGGCGATCTATGTGGTTGCTTTCCAACTGGCGATCGCGACGGGCGCGCTGGTGGGCGGCGTCGTGATCGACCTCAGTGGCATCGTGGCCGTCACCGCTGCTGCAACGGCGCTCGTAGGCGCAGCGTTGGCCGTTGTCGTCCTGGCGCGCAACACCTTTCCACGCAGCTATGCACAGGGGCCGGTGACAGCAGCGGCACGCTGACCGTTGAGGGGTCCCGCACGATAGGGTCAGCACGCGACGAACGAGGGAATCCGGTGCAAATCCGGAGCTGGCGCGCAACGGTGACGAGTGAGAGCTCGAAGTCCGAATGCTCGGACGTCGTGATTCACCTCCATCCGCGGCTCCGCGACACGAGCCCTCAGCAGGAAGCTCTCTGACGATGCGTACCACTCTCGCCGTCCTAGGCGCTGTCTCCATCCTTGTTCTCGCCGGCTGTTCGTCCACGGCAACCACCGACGCGGCCGACCCGACCAGCGGCAACTACCCGCTGACCATTCAGAATTGTGGCCGCGACGTCGTTGTCGGCGCCCCTCCGCAACGCGCGGTCTCCTTGAACCAGGGTTCGACGGAAATTCTGCTGTCGCTCGGTTTGGCAGACCGCATGGTCGGCACCGCAACCTGGACCGACCCCGTTCGGGAGAACCTCGAGTCGGAGAACTCGAAGGTCCCCAGGTTGGCGGACAACAAGCCTTCCCTCGAGGTGGTGCTGGACGCCGAGCCGGACTTCGTCTCCGCCTCGTTCGGCGGCACCCTCGGGCCGGGAGGCGTCGCCGACCGGGACCAGTTCGAGCAGCTCGGTGTGCCGAGCTATCTCTCTCCCACCGACTGCAATGGCAAGACCGACGACAGCGTCAACTCCGACGGCGCGCGTACATCCCCGCTCGAGATCGAGACCGTCTACCAGGAGGTTCGCGACCTCGCGGCCATCTTCGACGTGCGTGATCGGGGGGAGCGCTTCGTCAGCGAGCTGCAGGATCGCTTCGCCGAGGCCTCCGGAGCCATCGATGCCTCTGGTGTGACGTTGGCGTACTGGTTCGCCGATACCGACACCCCGTACATGGCCGGGTGCTGCGGGTCGTCGGGCATCATCACCGATTCGGTCGGTGCGCAGAACATCTATGCCGACACCACCGACGAATGGCCCCAGGTCAATTGGGAGAGTGTCCTCGACCGCAACCCGACGGCGCTCGTGCTCGCGGATCTGAGCCGACGCAGCATTGCCGGGGATGCCCTCGACAGCAAAATTTCATTCCTCGAATCGAACTCCGTCACAAGCCGACTGACCGCTGTCGAGGACAAGCGCTACATCGTCGTCAACGGTGCCGACCTCAACCCCTCGATCCGGACGATCGACGGAGTCGAGAAAGTGGCTGCTGCCCTGCAGAATTGGGGCCTGACCACCCGATGAGCCGGACCGATCGCGGGTTGCTGATCCCGCTTCTTCTCGGTGGCTGTGCGGTGTTGGTGCTGTCGATCGGCGTGGCCGTGACGATCGGTCCGGCCAGTGTCTCCGTTGCCGACGTCTATCGAGTGATACTGGGGCACATCGGAATCGGCACGGCCGGGGTGAGCCGCATCGAGGATGGCATCGTCTGGGAGCTGCGGCTGCCCAGGACGCTGCTGGCGGCCGTCTGTGGTGCGGGTCTGGCGCTGTGCGGAGCCATCATGCAATCGCTGCTGCGTAATCCTCTCGCAGACCCGTTCGTGCTTGGTATCTCGTCGGGCGCATCCACCGGTGCTGTCGTGGTCGCTGTGCTGGGGGTCGGCGGCGGCGCACTGTCGCTGTCGACCGGCGCGTTCGCTGGTGCACTGCTGTCGTTCGTACTGGTCATGCTGCTCGCCGCAGGAGCGGGCGGCGGCAACGACCGCGTCGTGCTGGCGGGAGTGGCCGGAACACAACTGTTCTCGGCTCTGACGTCGTTCATCGTCATCTCCTCGGCCGATGCCGAACAAACCCGGGGAGTGCTGTTCTGGCTCCTGGGCTCTCTGAGCGGTGCCGACTGGACGGACGTGGCCCTGTGCGGGGCGGTCACGCTGCTGGGAATGGTGTTGTGCCTGTTCAACACCTCGGCCCTCGATGCGTTCACTTTCGGGCACGACGCGGCGGCCGCCCTCGGTGTTCCGGTGAAATGGGTGCGAATCCTGTTGCTGATCATCACCGCATTGATCACGGCCGCGCTCGTCAGTGCTGCCGGCGCGATCGGTTTCGTGGGGCTGGTACTGCCGCACGCTGCTCGCTTCCTCGTCGGCGCGAGGCATCGACGACTGCTGCCGACGACGGTGGTGATCGGCGCGATCTTCATGGTCTGGGTCGACACCATTGCTCGAACTGTGTTCGCGCCGCAGGAGATTCCAGTCGGAGTGGTCACGGCGCTGATCGGGGTGCCCGCTTTCGCGCTCATTCTCTTTCGGCTACGGAGGTCTCGATGACATTGCACGCCAACCACATTCGATGGACCCGTGGCGGGCACCCGATCCTCGACGGCATCAGCTTCGCGCCCGAACCGGGAGAGACCATCGGGCTGATCGGTCCCAACGGTTCGGGAAAATCCTCGCTGCTGCGCATCCTCGCGGGGATCGTCGCCCCCGACGGCGGCGACGTCCTGCTCGACGGAGACAGCCTGCGGACCCTGCGTCGACGGCGGGTGGCCAGACGCGTGGCGATGGTCGACCAACACTCCGACACCGACGTCGACATCAGTGTCCGCGACGTCGTCCGCCTCGGCCGCATCCCCCACCACGGGATCCTCGGCGGCGACGCGGCCGACGACGACGTAGCGATCGCGCAGGCGCTCGCCGATACCGCGATGGCGTCGAAAGCCACCCGCCGCTGGCACACCCTCTCCGGGGGCGAACGCCAGCGAGTCCAGATCGCGCGCGCCCTCGCCCAGCAACCCACCGAACTACTGCTCGACGAGCCGACCAATCACCTCGACATCCAACATCAACTCGACATCCTCACCCTCGTCGCAGGCCTACCCCTGAGCAGCTACATCGCGCTGCACGACCTCAACCTGGCAGCCATGTTCTGCGACCGGATCATCGTCCTCGACCAGGGCACCATCGTGGCTTCGGGCACCCCTGGAAATGTGATCACCGAACACCTGGTGCGATCGGTATACAACGTGCACGCCACCGTGACGAATGCCGACAACTATCCACAGGTGACCTACCGTCGCCCGCAATCTCCCGCCCCACCCGCCCCCCGAGTCCACTCAACGTGACATCGACCGTCGAAAAGGCCACCGAATGTCACATCGAGTACCGGCGGAGGTGGTGAACCCGGACGAGGGCAGGCGACCCTAGAGTTGCCGCAGTTTCTTCTCGAATGCGTCGATGCGTGTCGTGTCCTCGAAGAAGTCTTCCTGCGAGATGATTTTCCCCCAGCTCGTGCGGATCAGTAGCACTGTGCGGTTGCTGTGGAGCTCGGTGCGGTCGGCTGTGCGGGCGTAGTCGTCGAAGCGTGCGAGCAGGGTCATTCGCCAGGGTGCGCCGCCGCTGTAGATTTCGGTGATCTGGCCCTTGATGCCGGCGGCGACGAAGTCCTGGAAGAATTTTTCGATGGCAGGGCGGCCGCGGTGGGTACCGGACCAGCGGCTGTTCCCGTCGGCGAATCTGAGCACCGCATCTCGGTGGAACGACGCCAGCAGGGGACGGTAATCGCCGTTGTTGAGTGCCTCGATGTCTCGCTGCAGCTTGAGTGTCAGCGCTCGCATCACCAGGAGCTTGACTGCAAAGGCCGTCGAGACGCCGGCCAGAAATCTCAGTTGCATACCCATACGTTTGCCTACCGTTCACCGACGTGTCAATCGAGATGGCGGTACGTTCGTTCGATGATTCACCACGTGCAGGTCGCATGCCCGGCGGGCGGCGAGGACCGTGAGCGCGAGTTCTACTCGGGTGCGCTCGGCTGGCAGGAAATCGCGAAACCGCCGTTGTTGGCAGTCCGCGGGGGCTGTTGGTTTCGCGTGCCGGGAGTGGGCGGTCCCGATGGCGAGGTGCATGTCGGCATCGAGGACGACTTTCGCCCGGCGCTCAAGGCGCACCCGGCCTTCGCCGTCGACGTCGATACCACCGCTGCAGCGCTGACGTCTGCCGGATATCCGGTGGACTGGGCCGACGTGGACGAGATACCGGGTCGTCGACGATTCCATACCCGTGACGGAGTGGGTAATCGAATCGAATTCGTAGCAGCACAATAGATCACAGACCGACCGAGATTGCTCCGGTGAGTATCGCGAAGACGATGTACATCAGCGATGCGGCCAGTATCCACAGGAATGCGAAGCGCTGGAAGTCGCCCAGTGATGCGCGGACCAAGCCGAGAAGGACCCACAACGGCGCCGACGCCGGTCCGATCGAGTGAGCCATCTGTCCGATCACTGCGGCGCGCGCCATCTCCTCGGGTGGGATGGCGTACTGCGCAGCCGATTCCGCGAGGACCGGCACGATCCCGAAGAAGTAGGCATCGTTGGCCATGAAGAAGCTCAACGGTATGCCGATCAATGCGGCCGCGGCAGGGATCATGCCCTCGGCGCCGTCCGGAATCAGCGAGATCAGCGCGTCGGCCATGGCGGTGGTCATACCGGTCTCGGTGAGGATTCCTGTGAACACGCCGGCACCGAGGACCAATATGACGACGGGGACGGCGTTGGCTGCGTGCGATCGGATCACCTCGCCCTGATCGGAGGGCTTGGGGTGATTGACGACCAGCACGATGATGAATCCCAGCATGAACAGCACCAGTAGGTCGGCAACTCCCAGCACCAGCAGCACCAGCAAGGTCACCGTCAGTGCTGCGTTGACCCAGGTTCGCCAGGATGCCTTCGTCAGAAGTGTTCCTTCCGAGCCCTTGTCGTGCCCGCCGGAGGACACGTGCGCGGTGACTTCGGCGATGCGCTCAGGGGAGATCTTCTTCCGTGCGCTGCGGCCCAACAGGTACGCGAGCCCGATGATCGCCGCAGACATGAGCAGCATCGCCGGCAGCATGTGTACGAAGTAGTCGGTGGCGTCGATCTGCAACACGCTGATCGCTCGGGTCGCAGCTCCACCCCAGGGGGTGGTGCCGGATATGGTCCCGAGGGCCATCGTCGCGATCGTGGCGATAACCAGGGGATTGATTCCGAGCTTGCGATAGATGGGAAGAAACGCAGAGCAAATGATCATGTACGACGTCGTGCCGTCGCCGTCGAGTGCGACCAGGAGTGCGAGAACCGCTGTGCCGACGCAGATTTTGACGGGGTCACCTCCGGACAACCGGATGATGCCACGCGAAATGGGGTCGAACAGTTTGGCGTCCATCATGATCCCGAAATACAGGACGGCGAACAGTAGGAGGATCGCTGTGGGAGCGACGGTTTCGATGCCCTCTGCCACCATGTCCGGTAGTGCCGCCCCCTGACCGCTGATCAGCAGGACCGCGATCGGGATGGTCACGACGGCAACCAGAGCCGTCGCCCACTTCTTGATGACCACCAGCATGAAGGATGCAAGAGAGACGAATCCGAGTACTGCCAGCACGATTCAGGCCTCCGAATCGAGGTGCTCGATCACCGCGCGTGTGAAGTGCTCGGTTGTCGCGGTTCCGTGGAGGTCCGCTGTGCGGGTCTCGGGCTTGCCTACTGCGGTGTCGATGGCTCGATGGATCGATTGTCCGGCTGCAGAGACTCTTTCGTCGCTGCGCTGTTGCCCGATCCAGTCCAGGAGCATGGCCGCAGAGCCGATCAAGGATGCCGGGTTGGCGATTCCCTGCCCGGCGATATCGGGTGCCGATCCGTGTTGAGCCTGTGCGACGGCATGCGTGTCGCCGACATTCAGCGACGCTGCCAACCCCAGGCTGCCCGAGAGTTCGGTCGCCTCGTCGGACAGGATGTCCCCGAACATGTTGGTGGTGGCGATGACGTCGAAGGACTCCGGTCGACGGATGAGAAGTGCCGCGACTGCGTCGACCAGTAGCTCCTCGTAGTCGACATCGGGGAAGTCCTGTCGGACGGCCCTGGCGGCCTCGAGGAACAGTCCGTCGCTCAGCCTGAGGACGTTGGCTTTGTGTACCACTGTGACCTTCGATCGACGCGTCTGTGCAAGCTCGAAGGCGCGGCGAACAATTCGTTCGGAACCACGTCGCGTCACTTTTCGGATGGCGAGGGCGAGGTCTTCGGTGGGCATGAATTCGCCACCACCTGCGAACATGGTGCGGTCGGCGTAGAAGCCTTCGGTGTTCTCTCGGGCGATCACGAGGTCGAACTTCTTGCCGAGAGGATTCGGCAGGGCCGGGACGGTCCTTGCGGGCCGAATGTTGGCGTACAGATCCAACTTTCGCCGCAGTATTCCCGACGGGTTGACGCCACCCTCCGACGCCGGGGGGTAGTCCAGGTGCGACACCGGGCCCAGGATGACGCCGTCGGCTGTGCGTGCGAGGTCGACGATGGCGTCGGGCATCGTTGTCCCCGATGCGCGATGTGCCTCGAATCCGATGACGCCGACGGTGAAGGTGGCGGTGATGCCGTTGCGTGCGAGCGCGGCCTCTACGACAGAAACCGTCGCGGAGCTGATTTCGGGACCGATGCCGTCTCCGGCGAGAACCACCAGTTCGACGGTGTTGGGACGGGCGGAGTCGGAATATCCGGATGTCACGATGTCTCCAGGTGTTCACGTCCGCACCGTTGCGGACTCGGCCCTCGTTGTGACCTGTGGCATACCTTGCCGTGCCACCAGCGTGAAGACCAGAGACTGTTTCTTACATCGGACTTAAGCCGAATTCATAGCTTGGAACAACGCGATCAGAACCGATCGCATAGCCTTCGCGGCGGGTGACGGCGTTCGTTGATCGAGCCGGCACAGCAGGATTCGACGCCGCGAGAGTTCGTCCAGAGCGATGGATTCCACGCCATCGCGAAGGTAGCGAGTGGTCATGGCTGGTGCCACGGTGAGTCCCAGTCCGGCTGCCACCATTGCCTGAGATTCCATGTAGTCGTTGGACTCGACGAGGACCTTCGGCTCGAATCCCGCTTTGAGACAGGCCGATCGGAACATCGTGGTGATGGCGTGCTGCGATGCGCGGACGATCCACTGCTCGTCTGCGAGCGAGTCGAGGAGAATCGGACCTCCGCGCGACCAACCCGCCGGAACGAGAAGAACGGTGGCGTCGTCGGCGATGACCTCGGTCTCGACGTCGTCGACCATCATCGGCAGTTCCGGGTAATCCCATGCCAAGGACAGATCCACCTCACGGCCGAGCAGCATGGCGTGCAGATCGCGTAGCCGTGACGACCGTATTCCCAGCTCGATCCCCGGGTGCGCGGAGCGAAACGCGCCCATGACGTCCGGCAGAAGAGATGCAGCGAAGGAAGGGAAGACGCCGAGGGTGACGTGGCCGCTGCGGGCGTCGAGCAGATCGTCGAGGTCGGCGCGCAGGGCAGACAGTTGCGTGTCGATGGCCGCGGCTCTCCCGGCTACGAGCCGACCGGCTTCGGTGAGGCGCACTCCGCGCGCATGTCGCTCGACGACGGGGGTGCCCACGACGGACTCGAGTCTTTTGACCTGCTGAGACACCGCCGATGGGGTGTACATGAGCCGTTCGGCAGCGGCCGTCATCGACCCGCTGCGGTCGATCTCCACCAGTAGCTTGAGCAGGGACAGTTCCACATCCATCCGTCGAGACTAAGCGGTGTCTGCGACGATGGAGCCCGTGACGACAGCACCTGTGCGAGTAGGTTCAGCGCACTCGACGAACGAGCTGCAGCAGGGGGAGGCACCGTGGACCCGCTAGCGGCGTTCTGGCGGGAAGCGGACGACACCGATCCCGTACGGATGCGGATGCAGATGGACCACCTGCTTTCCACCGCACCGTATTCGGACGCTCGCATGATGTTCGAGCGTGCATCGTTGGAGGACTTTCTCGGCGACGGGGCAGCCGCAGTCCCGTTGTACGAGGCGTCCCTGTCCGGAGGGCTCGATGTCGACAGAGAGAATCAGGCCCGGATTCAACTGGCCAGCTCGTTGCGCAATGTCGGGCGTTTACACGAAGCGCTCGACGTGCTGCAGAACTTCGAGTTCTCCAGTGAATACATCTCTGCACGTGACGCATTCGCCGCGCTGACCCTGTGGGATCTCGGTCGAGGTGAACGGGCACTGCAAAACGCCTTGCACGCAGCGCATCCGGCGCTGGGGAAGTACCGCCGCGCAATCGGGGCATACGCGGCCGAGTTGTCCACACGACCTGAGGGGAATCCATGACCGGCAATGCATTCGATCCACACGACTTGCTCGAGCAAAGCCGAATCGGAGTGCTGGCCACCATCAAGGCCAGCGGACTACCGCAGCTGTCTCCGGTGACGCCGTTCTACGACCGGGCAGCCGGCACCATCCGGATCTCGGTCACCGAAGGGCGGGCGAAAACGGCCAACTTGCGCCGAGACCCGCGTGCCGCGCTGGAAGTGACCAGCCCCGACGGTAAGGCATGGGCAACGGCGGAAGGGACCGTCACCCTCACCGGGCCGGGCACTTCACCGAACAGCCCCGAAACCGAGGCACTGGTCGACTACTACCGCGCCGCGGCCGGTGAGCACCCTGACTGGACGGAATACCGAGCAGTCATGGTCGCCGACCGACGAGTACTGGTGACGATTGCCGTCACCCACGTCTACGGTCAGTCGATTTGACGGCCCCCCATGTCCACTCGATGTGCCATTGACTGCCGAAAAGGCCACCAAACGTCACATTGAGTACATGCCGTCGGGCGGTTCAATTGACCTGGTACACGTCCAACTCCACTGAGTTCGGCAATCGTTCGCCGGATCCGAGGAACAAGCGCTCGTTCATCCACGCGTGTCGGCTCGAAGCGGAGGACAGTCGTGGTTGGCTCCTGAAGTAGATGCGGTCGGCAGGGACTTGTTCGCCGCGTACCAGTGAGTCGATGTCCTCCTCGGTACCGCTTCGAGTCCCCACGTTGTGTACGGCGATTCGTTCGCCTGCGTCGGTCTCGAGCGCGTATCTGGCGTCCAGCTCGGTGAGTGTGGCAGTGCGGAGAATTTGGTGATCCGCCCCGCCGGGCAGGACTCGACCGCGTAGGAGAGGGCCTTCGACGGTCCCGCCCAGGATCGGGACGAGGCGACGGTGACCATCGACCACCTCGCCCAGGTCGATCGGGTCACCCACGATCACCGACAGATGTGCGACGAAGGTCAGCTCAGGGCGCACGTTAGTTGGTTCGGTCGGCAAATCCGTCGGGTAGGTCAGCCGGCGCGACCGACACGATCGTCTCGTCGTCGCTGCCGACGTTTTCGAATAGCGTGATTTTGGCGAACTCGGGGACCACGTAGATGGGGTAGGTCGGCCCCGCATCACGGTAGGCGCGCATCTCGTCGAGATGATCATTCTGGTATAGAACGGTTTTCGTACCGTCGAGCTCGATCCACTGAGGGAAGAAGATGGTGCCGTGTAAGCGTCGTTTACCGGGTAGGACGTTGACGACAACCGATGTTCCCGTGGGTTCGTTCCAGGAGATCTTGTAGACGTCGTCATCGAGCTGAACGAGGTCGACCTCCTGATCCTTGACCCATCGTCCGCCGACCATGCCGGTGTGGATGCGGTAGTCGATGGTTGTGGCGTTCTTGACGTACATCTCGTACTGCCAGTTGTTCGCGTACGTGTAGATGAATCGGTGTCCGACGATGCCGCGGAGGTCCTGAGTCGGAATCGGGTTCTCAACTGTGGTCTCTGTTTCCATAGGACAATTTTGTCACAAAACTATGTTTGCGGCAAAACTATCTGTGCGACCATCGAACGATGCACTCCACCGCGATCGAGCTCGGTCGGCAACTGGGACCGCTACGACGTTCGTTGCTTCGTGCGACGCGAGAAGCCGCTCAGTTGCCCGACATTCCGGATTCGCACATCGAGGTCATGCGAGCCCTCGCCGGGGGACCGTCGATGAGCCCGGGAAACCTCGCCGCATACCTCAACCTCGCCCGCTCCACCGTGAGCAACCTGATCAAAGCGATGGTCGACGCGGGGCTCGTCGAAAGATCGGTCTCATCGGGGGACCTACGCGGTGCGGCCCTCACAGCATCACCGAAGGCCCTTGCACTCCTCGCCGAATACGACGCAGTCAGCTCACAGGTGCTCTCGGACGCACTCGACGAACTGACACCCGACCACCGGCGAGCGCTGTCTGCGGCCACCCCAGCCCTGGCCGACCTGACGACGATCTTGGCCCGCGGGTATTCCTGATTGTTCGGACCCACATCGTGCGGGTCCACTCGATGTGCCATTGACCCCCGAAAAGGCCACTGAACGTCACATTGAGTGGGCACCGTGGCTAGTGGCTTCGCTGGATTGGAATCCACAGTTCTCCCGCTCCCGAGGTCCAGTCGGGTGTGTTTTCGGTGACGGTCAGAATTTCCGGTCCCGGGATCGTTTCGTAGGGGTTGGAGGGAAACCATTCGCCGAATGCGTCGGCCCAGAGTTGTTGGAGTGCGGGCGCGAGTGCGGTATCGCTGCGCGTCTCGAATACTGCCCAGGTCGATGCGGCGACGGCGAGGGTGTCCCACTCGGGTGGTGTGGGTGATGTGGTGGCGACGGCGAAGTAGTAGTCGAAGAGACTGCCGTCCTCGCGTTCGGGTTCGAAGCCGTCGCTGACGAAGAGGATGTCGGGTAGTTCGGGAATGTCGGCGAGTTCGCGTAGTTTCTCACCGGTTCCGGGGGCCAGGCTTCGGTGGAATTCGGTCATGGCGGTGTTCTCGCCGCGGAACCGAAGTGGGATGCGGGTCGACTTGCCGACGATGTGCAATTCCGGCAGTTCGGTGATTCGGTATCGCATGGTGCTCCGTCCTTCGATGGTCAGATGAAATGTCACTGCTTGTCTCGAACGAAGGTTGGCTCCGGGCTTGCGTGCTCGAGATGGGTTGATGCCATGCAGGTCTCGGAACGCACGGGTGAACGCGTCTGCGGTGTAGCCGTACTTGGATGCAACGTCCAGCACACCCGAGCCGCCCAGGAGGTCCGCTGCTGCCAGGGTCATTCGGCGTTGACGGATGTACAGCGACAGCGGTAGTCCGGCGAGCGCCGAGAACACGCGTCGGAAGTGGTACTCGGAGGTGAGGGTGATCCGTGCGAGTTCGCGCGGGTCGATCTCGCCTGCGAGGTTGTCCTCTATGTAGTCGAGTGCTGCGTTCCATCGTTCGAGCATGTGGCGGGGACCTTCTTTCGTTCTGACCGAAACGATAGGCAAGGGTGGCAGCGCACACTCGACTTTCTGTGCCCGGCAAAGTCGGACGTCAGATCGTGCGCAGATGCCGCCCACTGCGTCGTTGTCGCTGCCGAACGAGTTCGTCCAGCGCAGAACGAGATTGCGCGTCCGCGGGCCGGTAGACGATCAGCCGTAGGTCCGGGTCTCCGAGTGGCGTGAGAACATCGAACGTCACGGTCACCGGCCCGACGAGCGGATGTCGCATCGGTTTGTCACCCCGGTTCCGTACGGCCACTTCCCGAGACTGCCAGAATCGGGAGAACTCGGTGCTCCCTCGTTCGAGCTCGTCGATCAAGGCGGCGAGCTCCTCGTCGTGAGAGTGATTCACCCATGCGGCACGTAGGTCGGCCACTGCACCTCGGACGACGTCGTCGCGTGCCTCGTAGAATCCGTCGAATCGTTTGTCCAGGAAACACATTCGCAGAACATTGCGTTCCGAGACCGGACGGTCGTCGATGTCGAGCAGCAGCGCGGCCATCGTGTCGTTCGCGGCCAGTATGTCGAGTCGGTGATTAAGCACCATCGCCGGCAGCGGGGCGATATCACCGAGCAAGTGCCGGATGCCGGTGGGAACCTGCGGGGCGGCGGCCCGCTCGGGTGCCCGATGCCCGGCGAGCGTGAACAGATAGCCGGTCTGATCGGAGGACAGCTTCAACGCATTCGACAGTGACCGAACCACCTGGGCGGACGGCCGAACATCTCTTGCCTGCTCGAGCCGAACGAGATAGTCGACGCTCACCCCGGCCAGCGCAGCGACTTCCTCGCGTCGCAGTCCAGGCGTACGTGACGCCCCGATTCGCGGCGGCAGACCGACATCCGACGGGACGAGTGCCTCGCGTCGGGCACGCAGAAATGCCGCCAGCTCGTCTCGACCCGGCCGCGTACTCACCCGCCTCAGAGTAGGCGATTGCAGCGTGATCAGCCTGGTACCGCCTTTCCCAGGATGATCACGACCTTCCCGTCGCTGGACAGGACCGGGACTGTGGGCTGGAGAGAACCGTGAACGAGAGGAACAACCGATGACGCGCATGGACGAGTACCGACTGCTGGGCCGCTCCGGTCTGCGAGTATCACCACTATCGCTGGGAGCCATGACATTCGGCGACGCCTGGGGCTGGGGTGCTGACGAGGACGACTCGAGGAGAATCTTCGACGCCTACCTCGACGCCGGCGGAAACATGGTCGACACTGCCAACGTCTACACCGAGGGCCAGTCGGAGCGGTACCTGGGCAGGTTTCTCCGGGGCCGTCGCGATTCGATCGTCGTCGCGACGAAATACGCGGCAACGCGTGATCCGTCGGATCCGAATGCCGGTGGGGGTGGGAGAAAGAGTCTTCGCGGGTCTGTCGAAGCGAGCCTGAAGAATCTCGGCACCGACTACATCGACCTGCTGTACTTGCATGCGTGGGACGGGATGACGCCGAGTGACGAGGTCATCGCATCGCTCGGTGAACTCGTCCGTTCGGGAAAGGTGCTGTATCTCGGTGTTTCGGACACCCCAGCGTGGCAAGTCGCTCGTATGCACACCACGGCAGAGGTGCGTGGATGGCCGGCTTTTGCGGCACTTCAGGTGGAATACAGCCTGATCGAGAGAACCACCGAGCGGGAATTACTTCCTATGGCAGGCGATCTGGGTCTCGGTGTGATTCCTTGGGCTCCGCTCGGCGGTGGGGTGTTGACGGGCAAATATTCTGCCGCCGACCTCGAGACGGCGGGTTCCGACAGCCCAGTAGGAACCCGTCGCGATCACGCGAAGTCAAGCGGAACGCTGACCAGGCGGGGACTCGCCATCGCCGACGTCGTCGTCGACGTCGCACGAGAACTCGGTGCGTCGGCTGCGCAGGTAGCGCTGGCATGGACGCTTCGGAATCCGTCGGTCACCAGCTCGCTGATCGGTGCTCGGACCGTGGAACAGTTGCAGCAGAACATCTCTGCTCTCGATGTGCTGTTCGACGAATCCCAGCTCGACAGGCTGCATGCAGTCAGCGCTGTGGACCTCGGTTTTCCGCACGAATTTCTGATGCGACCGATGGTGCGCAGCGTCACGACCGGACACACCAGTACTCGTCCGCGCCCGACCAGGCGGTGGTGAGCCGCAGCATCATGGCACGGGAGGGCGACGGTAGGTCATGGGCTCCGTGTCGTCGACGAGCGAGAATCCCGCACTTTCGAGCACCCGGCGCGAGGCCGTGTTCGCCCGATACACCTGCGCCGCCATCGGTAGCCCGGCCGCATACTGCTGCGCGTGCTCGAGCAGCTCGCCTGCGTATCGGTGGCCCCAGTGTTCCGGATGCACCCAATAGCCGACCTCCAGGTGGTCGGATCGCCGAGTGATGCTGAGCAGTCCGACGGGTATCGGCTCCCTCGTCGTTCCGATGAACCATCTCTGCACATCCGGCCGGTGGCTGTCCGTCGCGCTCAACGCCTTCGCCAGTCGGCGATCGAAATAGGCTCTGCTCCAGACCTTTCCGTCTCCGACCCATCGGACCACCTCGGCGTCCGATGCCATCGAGAACAGAAACTCGGCATCGGACCGAACAGCGGGGCGCACGAGAATTCGCGTCACAACTCTCGGACTCGAGAAGTCAGGTCTCCGCCCGCATCCCCGGTATTGACGGTGCCCGTTCTCTCGAACAGCAACGCCGATACCTCCTCGACGGCCTTGGGGCAGTGCTCGACGCCTGCCGGGACGACGAAGACATCGCCAGGACCGAGGACGACGTCTCGGTCGCGCAGCTGGATGATCAGTTCCCCACTGTGAACGAAGAACATCTCATCGGTGTCCGGGTGCGTGTGCCAGACGAACTCGCCGAGGAGCTTCACCACCTTGACGTCGTAGTCGTTGACGCTGACGAGTCGGTGGGGTTGCCACGGATTCTCGATCACGTTCAGAGCGTCGGAAACATTGCGTACATCGCCGCCGGTGCTGTCCATGCTCATGTGATGTTGCCCTTCGTCGTCGCTCCATTCGACCGTCCCCAAATTCTACTCGTCGGGCAGTTCCGACACGGGCCCGATATGGACTGCACGATAAACTTTGTCGCGCAGTAGATTTGCTTCCCGGTCGGTCATCGTGCGACCGAGTGGCCGCAGCGTCATGCGGATCAGCGCATTCACGTGGTCGGCACCGAGGCCGAGTCGGATACGAGCGGCCTCGGGCAGATCGCCGTAGGTGGTGACAGAGAGAAGTTCGACGGATTCGAGCAGTTCGCCGTCGCCGCCAAGAGCGGTGCGAACGGCATCGCCGAGGATCTCGTCGTCGATGCTCCGGTGCACAACGACCGAGATGTCGCGACCGATGGGCGGCATGTGCGATACGGGTCGCCACCGGTTCAAGTGGAGCATCTGGCTTCGAATCCGCGGATCTTCGGCGCGTAGCAGGCGAATGTCGTCGATTCCCTTGCGTAACATCAGTGCTCGGTCCAAGCCCAACCCGAGTGCGAGCCCCGACCACCGGCCCGGATCGAGTCCGCTGCGCTGCAACAACTCCGAAGAGATCCTGCCGCATTCGGCGAGCTCCATCCATGCATCGCCGACGAGTACGTCGATCTGGTAGCCGCCGGTGGTGTAGGGATGCTTCGCCGGTGCTGCCCGCCACTCGGCGTCCGGTAGCACGGAGCGAACAACGGATTCGATCATCGCCGTCATGTCCTGGTCGGTGAGGGTCGCCCGAGATGTCAAGCGCCACAGGTCTACCTGATGAGGTGCACCGACATGCGTACGGTCGATGGCATCGCGCCGATAGACGAGGCCGGGCAGAACGACGAGCCGGTCGACGTCCGATCCATTGTCCGTCTGCTCGAGTAGCCACGGGATGTATGCGGAGGTATGACTGCGCAGCATCACCTCCGGACCGAGGTAGCGCGAGTACCGACGGTCACGGGTGACGGCCTCGGCATCGAAACCGAGCTTGTCGTAGTTGTCCTCCACCGGTACCACGGCACTGAGCCGAACGACCTCGGTAGCCGTGTGCCACATGTGCGCGAGATCCTCGACCACATCGGTCACCAGGAGCTGCATCGCGTGCGCACCCTGGTCCGGGTCTGTCAGGTCTCGCAGCGAGAGATACTGCATCAGTTGAGAATTCGAGATGTAGCTGTTCATGACACTGTCCTTCATCGATCGACGGATGGAATTCCCTCGACCGTGTCGGACGTCCGGACTTCAGCGGAGTACTGGGCTGGCCCGACGACCGGTACCCGGTCGAGGGCCTGTAAATCGCAGTACGATGTTCATGACCTGTAGACGGTAACGGCACGCGCTGTGGGCCGCCACCGAATTCCGTGAGGAGCGCTCGCACGATGGATCTCGCCGACTACGACGTACTGAGCTTCGATTGCTACGGGACGCTGATCGATTGGGAGGCAGGAATTCTGAACGTTCTCCGGGCGTGGGCGGAGGAGTCCGGTTCGGTCGTGTCCGATGACGAGCTACTCGAGGCCTACGGGGCAAACGAGTCTCGGGTTCAGCTCGACTCACCCTCGATGCTCTATTCCGAGATCCTCGCAGAGGCGCTCGTGCGGACCGGTGACGCGCTGGGAATCGGTGTGTCGGCGCAGTGGGCGAGCACACTCGGATCGTCCGTACCCGATTGGCCTGCGTTCCCGGACTCCGCCGACGCATTGGCGACTCTCGCCGAGCACTACAAGCTCGTCATCCTGTCCAATGTGCACCGCGACGGTTTCGCCGGTAGCAGTCGGCGACTGGGCGTCGAGTTCGACTCCATCGTCACAGCCGAGGACGTCAAGGCCTACAAGCCGGCCGACAACCACTTCGATGCACTCGACGGAGTACTCGACGACCTCGGCGTGCCCCGATCGCGTCTGCTTCACGTTGCGCAGAGCCTGTTCCACGATCACGTGCCGGCCAAGCGCCACGGCATTCCGTCGGTGTGGATCGATCGACGCCAGGACCGACCCGGTTGGGGCGCAACCCCACAACCGGGCGGTGAGTACAGCTACGACATGAAGTTTCCGAGCATGGCCGCCTTCGCAGCAGCTGCCGACGAGGCGCATCGCAGTGGGTGAGCTGGTGACGCGGCGCGTCCGCCGCAGCCGAGCTCACCAATGCCATGCGTCCCCTCCGACGTTCTCGATCGTCTGCTGCAACACTCGAATAGTCGTCACGAACTCGTCCTGTCCGATGCCCTGCATGCGCTCGTCCTGCAGCATTTGCTGAACGTCCGACGCCCGCCGAATCTGTGCTTCACCGTCCGGCGTGAACTTCAGGCGTGAATTCGATTCCACGATCCAACCTTTGGAGCGCGCGGAATCGATGGCCTCGACGATGGCCTCCGGGGTGTCGTTGTGGCCGATCTTCTCGATTGTCTCGTCCCGATCGGCTCCGGCGGGATGCAGCGAGATCTGATGCAGGAGCCACCATTCGGGTTGTGTGACGCCGATATCGTGGAGTGCTCCACGGGTCCGTGCTCGAATGGCTTCCCCCGCGCGGGCGGTCCAGAACCCGATGGGCTGACGCTCCGGCGGTTGCATCGGTCGTGGCGGTATGGGTGCCTGTGTGTTCATGGAAGCGACAGTAAAACCTCAACCACGCTTCAGGTCAACAGGACAGACGCCACAAGAGCGACACCGACCATTACTGCGCTGGTGGCAAGCGGTCCGACCGTCCCGAGGCTCGAGCCGTAGACCAGGCCGCCGAGAGCGGGCCCTGCGGCGGCACCGATGTTGAGGCTCGCTGTTGCGAACGAGCCCGCCATCGTCGGCGCACCGACCGCGTTGCGCATCACCAGGCTCACCAGTGTGCTGCCGAGGGCGAACGACAGTCCGCCCTGCACGAAGGCAAAGACCAACACGCCGACCGGGCTCTGCGATAGCAGCGCGAGCAAGCACCAGCCGACGACAAGCGCTGCGCCGCCGGAAGACACGATCGTCGTTGCGTATCGATCACCGAATCTGCCCGCGGCCCACACTCCACCCAGAGCACCCAGCCCGAACAACGCAAGCACCACCGGCACCATCGCACTCTGCAATTCCGCTCGTTCGGTGACTACCGAAGCCAAGAAGGTGAACGAGCAGAACGTGGCACCGTTGACGAGAACACAGAGAACGAGGACTCGAATCAACGACTGTCGTTGCAAGACAGTGAATTCTGTTGTCAGCGAACCATCGGATCGCCAATCCTGCGTGGTGGGTGCAGTCATGCTCACGGCGATGAGGGCGGGAACCGACAGCAATGCCACACCCCACAGCGCTGCGCGCCAATCCAGAAGTGCCCCCACCAGCGTGCCGGCCGGTACGCCGACCACCAAGGCAAGAGTGGTGCCGGCCAGGATGGTGGCGATGGCGCGCGAGTGGCGATCGGGTGTGACCAACGCCGAGACCATGGCCAACGTGAGTGCCAGGAAACCGGCGTTGGCGAAGGCGGCCACTACCCGCGAGACGAACAGGAGCGCGTAGCTGTCGGTCGACGCGCCCAGTACGTGCATCGCGATGAAGGTCGCCAGCAATGAGCACAGGGCCAGACGCGGTGGACACTGCCGAGTCGCTACGGCCATGACCGGCGCCCCGACAACCATGCCGATGGCGAATGCCGAGGTCAGCAATCCAGCGCGGGGGACCGTTGTGTGGAGATCGGTGGCGATGTCGGTCAGCAGTCCGGCCAGCATGAACTCTGACGTTCCCTGGGCGAAAACAGCTGTGGACAGCAAGAATACGAGCGGTGGCATGGAGGTTTCTCCGAATGTGAGACGGGTCCAGGACAGATGGACCGGCACACGGGTGCTCACCGAACGGTCGTGATCGAGTGCTTCGGTTTCGTCGAGCTACCGGGGTGCCGGTAGCTCGAATCTGGATGCCTCGGGTGAACTCACGGCCTCACCGTAGCGCGCTCTCGTGCCCGATGCCACCGAGTTCTCTTCGGATCTCGTGGGTAGAGTCCCGACCGTGGACAGCCCATCAGGGAAAGGCCTCGTGGCGGTGCTCGCCGCAGTCGGTGCCTCGATAGGCGGTGCGGCAGCGGTCGTGTGGCATGTCGCCATTGCCGGCTCGGTCGATGGCGCGCCGGAATTCGGTACGGCCTATCTGCGGCCGAGTTGGTTTCCCGTCACCTTCTATCTCGTCGGTGCCGGGCTGGCAATCGGGTTGGCGGCGGCGTCGTTTCTCGTCGATTCGGGCTTACGTCTCGTCCAGGATCGGCAGCGCAGTCGCATGCACCTGTTCGGATTGTTGATCGTCGTGGGTGCGGCACTGGGAGCGGGCAGTGCACTCGCCTGGGCGCATTGGCCACCGCAGCCTGCTGAAGCGGTTGTCATGTCGCCTGTGTGGCCCCGGTACTTCGAGACCAACGGCGGCGCTGCCGGTCCCCACCAATCGCTTTACGGCGTCGCCATCGGAGAAATTTCGGTTGACCCCGATGTAGATACGAACTCCGCCACCATCATTCTCGACAGTGAAGTCGCCCCGTCGACCTTCGCTCCCACCATCGGCAATCCGTGGTTGGTGTTTCCGATCGGTGGAGTAGCGATTGCAGCGTTGGCCGCACTCAGTCTGTCGCTGCGAGACTTTCGGCTGGTGGTGTCGCGCTCGGATCAGCAAGCACGGTAACGCGACCAGCTCTATTCGTCCGTCCGCAGTTCGTCGACCAGTGCGAAGAGGCGTCCCAGGTAGTCGCTGTGAAAGACCTCCGTCGCTCGGATCTTGGCGTCTCCGTCGAGGCCGAATTGAAGGTTGACGAGTTCGACCCCGATGGCGACGCGTCGAGCATCGAGGTGTTCGAGTTCGGCGGCGAGAGCGTCGACCTTGGCAACCGGAGACAGTTCGTCAGTCATCCCAGAATCGTAGATGTCAGCCGACGGCCGCGAGGAATTCGCTGTAGAACAACCCGAGCCCCAGCGCCGACGCGATGGCCGCGAACAGCCACAGCCGGATGATGACCGTCGTTTCTGCCCAGCCGGCCAACTCGAAGTGGTGGTGAATCGGTGCCATCCGGAAGGGCCGCTTGCCGGTGCTCTTGAACGAGGCGACCTGAATGACGACCGATGCAGCTTCGGCCACGAAGAGAGCTCCGAAGACCAGGGCGATCAGCTCGGTCTTGCTGACGATCGACAGGCCTGCGAGCAGTCCACCGAGGGCGAGAGAACCGGTGTCGCCCATGAAGATCTTGGCCGGGGCGGCGTTCCACCACAGGAATCCGATGCAGGCACCTGCGGCTGCGGCACAGACGACGGCGAGGTCGAGTGGATCGCGCACCTGGTAGCACCCGGCGACGGAGTTGGTTGCGCACGACTGCCGGTACTGCCAGAACGTCATCACCGTGTAGGCGCCGAGTACGAGGGTCATCGAGCCGGCGGCCAAACCGTCGAGACCGTCGGTGAGATTGACGGCGTTGGACCATGCGATGACGAGGAATACACAGAACAGCACAAAAACGATCGGGGCCATGGTGAAGAACGTGGATTGGCGTACCAGCGAGAGTTCCACGTTGCCCGGCGTCAGCCCGTTCCCATTGCGGAACTGCAGCGCCAGCACAGCGAAGATCACCGCTGCGCTGATCTGCCCGACGTACTTGCCGGTCGCCTTGAGGCCGAGACTGCGTTTCATGCGGAGCTTGATGTAGTCGTCGAGAAAACCGACGATGCCGAGTGCCGTCGCGAGACCGAGGATCAACAGGGCCGACGCCGACGGCCCGTCGCCTCCCATCGCCACCAGGTGAGAGCCGAGATAGCCGGCCCACAGACCGATGATGATCGCGACGCCGCCCATCGTCGGTGTCCCTCGCTTGGCCTGATGGCTTGCGGGTCCCTCGACGCGAATTTCCTGGCCGAAGCCCTGTCGGGTGAACAGCGCGATGAGAAACGGCGTCAACAGAATCGAGACCGCCAACGCGATACCGCCGGCAACGAGAATGTTGATCATGCGTTGGAGCCCACTCTTCCTCTGTGCTGCTGTTCCCCGCCCGGTGCTACCGAGCACCGCGGGATACTGTGCCAAACGAATGGGCAAAAGTCCCAATGCGTGACGAAGGCGTTACTCACAGTTGATACGAACTGGGTGGCATTCCCACCAGTTCGGTGAACTCGCGGGTGAAGTGCGCCTGGTCGAACCAGCCGTATCGCGCCGCGAGGTCTGCCAGGGGACCCGAGTAGCCGTTGTCGAGCTCACTGAGAGCATCGTGAATGCGATACCGGCCGAGAACCCACTTGGGCGTTGCTCCGACATAACGCTCGAACAGCCGCTGCAATCGCCGAGTGCCGATACCGCAACGCTCTTCCACCTGGGCGACGCGAATCAACGTTCGATCTCCCAGCATGGTCGCGACGATGTTCAGAACGGTCTCGTACTCCGGGTCCGCATTCGGCGCGTAGGGGGTGAGAACCGCGTCGACGACGGTGCGGCAGTGGTCGGCATCCCGATGCCGGCCGAGTTCCGCCAAGGCGTCGACGGTATCGGCACGGAACGGAGTAGGCGGCGCCACGTGGACGTCCCGCAGGGTGCGAGCCACCGTTCCCGTGAAGGCCGCGTAGCCGCCCGGCCGGAACTTGACGCCGAACACCCAACCGGATTCGGCGAGCACGACGTCGAAGCGGCGGGTGAGCACTCCCGTCACCACCACGGGTTCGACGACGCCTTCTCTGGTCCAGCCGTGTTCGACGCTGAGCGTGCAGGCCGGGTGCGCGAGCGTCGAACTGCGGTACGAGGTGCCGGGCGGCAGATTCCACTGAAGCTGCCAGTAATTCTCGACCCACGGTTCCAACGCCGCTGCACACGGCAGCCGTACCAGGTCGACGTACTGCGCCAGCTGATCCGGCCGCAGGACACCGGACTGGGTGGCTGTCGCATTTTTCCTATCCGGCACGGGCGTCAGTGTAGGAGTCTGGTCCGACATCCGCTGTGGAGGAGGAACACCATGACCGAGACACCCGTGGCCACCCTGAAGATGGTCACCCTGGACTGCGCAGACCCTGCGGCCAGCGCGACGTTCTGGTCGTCGTTGCTGGGCTGGAGCGTCGTACATTCGGAACAGGACTACGCGATGCTGCAGGGTCCGAGCAGTGCGCTCGGGTTCGGCCGCGTCGACGATTACCAGCCGCCGTCGTGGCCCAATGCCAACGGCAGCAAGCAGTTTCACTTCGATCTTGCGGTCGAGGATCTCGACGCCGCGGCGGCGTCCGCGGTGAAACTCGGGGCGACGCTGCCCGAGAACCAGCCGGGTGAGACCTGGCGCGTCCTGCTGGACCCGGCCGGCCATCCCTTCTGCCTGACAAATGCCGCGAACTGGGGCTGACGCGGTTAGCCTTGTGGTCGTGACTCCACGTCTGGCAGGAATCGAAATCGTCGTCGCCGACATGGCTGCCGCGCTGGCGTTCTATCGCGTTCTGGGACTGGATATTCCGGCCGACGCCGATGCCGAGCAGCATGTCGAGGTCGACCTCGGCGGCGTCCGCCTCTTGTTCGATCTCCCGTCGACGATCACTTCGTTCGACCCAGCATGGACGCCGCCCAGCGGGGGCCACCGCGTTGCGCTCGCCTTCGATTGCGGAACGCCCGACGGTGTGGACGCGGCGTGGAGTGCGGTGACGAAGGCCGGGTACACCGGCCACCTGCAGCCGTGGGATGCGTTCTGGGGGCAGCGTTATGCCGTCGTGCACGATCCCGACGGCACCACCGTCGATCTGTACGCGAACGTCTGAATTGTCAGCTCGCCGGAGCGATGATCTGAATCAGGTTGCCGCACGTGTCGTCGAACACCGCGGTGATCACCGGGCCCATCTCGGTGGGCTGCTGAGTGAACCGAACGCCGAGGCCGATGAGCCGATCGTATTCTGCTGCAACATTGTCCACCGCGAACTGCGTGAACGGGATGCCGTCCGCGAAGAGTGCATCCTTGAACGGCGCGGTTGCGGGATGACCGCTGGGCTCGAGTAGCAGCTCGGTACCTTCTGGATCCTGCGGTGAGACGACCGTGAGCCAACGATCGGGTCCACCCATGGATACATCGTGTTTGACGACGAAGCCCAGTATGTCGGTGTAGAACGTCAGCGCCTTGCTCTGATCGTCGACGAAGACGCTGGTGATGTTGATTCTCATGCCGGTCCCTCACCTCTCGGCCCGCCGGCCAGTTCGACAGCGACGTCGAGGTGGCCGAGGTGACGGGCGTATTCCTGCAGTACATGGAAGCAGATCCAGATCAGAGTCGGCCGCTCATCGGTGAATCTTCCACCGAGCGTGGCCAATTCGTCCATCCGGTGTGTGCTCAATACTTCTTCGGTGAGCCTGGCACCGTCGTCGAGCCTGGTCAGGAGGGTCTCGGCGTCCACCTCGGCCGGCACATGCCAGGAGCCGTCCTTCTCGTCACCCCACGGCGCGTCGACTGCCCTGCCGAGAAATCCCCACACGAACCAGCGCTGCTCCATGTGCACCAGATGGGTCAGCATCTGCAGCGGGGTCCACTCCGAGGGAACGGCTGTGGTGGTCAGGGAATCGCCGCTCAGGGCCGTGATTCGCCGAACCAACTCGCCGCGATAGAAGCGTAGGTACTCGCGAAACAGGTCGGCGGGATCGGAGAGGGCGGAGTTCGGTTCGGGAAACGTCGTCAGCTTGGCCATGGTGCTATTCCGCGTGCACTGAGCGTTGTTGGCTCATTCGCTCTTGCGCTGCTCGCGGGCGATGCGACGCTGCTCCTCGGCGCGGGCGCGGCAGCGGCGTAGGAACTCCTCGTCGCTCTCCTGCGACTGGGCGACTGCTCGGCCGGGTTTGGCGTCGTACTCGGGGTATGCCGACGCAGTGCGAGGTGCACCGCTGCCACCCCAGATGCCGCCGCCTTCGGGTCGTCCCACGACGAGCCACGCGATGGAGCCGGCCAGCGGCAGGACGATGACGAGCAGCAGCCACACCATTTTCGGAAGGTGGCGGATGCCGGAGTCGTCGGCGGTGATGACGTCGATCAGGCAGAAGATGGCCATAAGCATGATCAGCAGGCCGAGATACGGCACGGGCGTCCTCCAGGGTGTCGAGACCGTGCGGTCGGTCTTCCGCGACTATCAGATCACTCGTTGTACCGCGGATCAAGTGTCCAGGTTCAGCCGAACACCAACAGTGCCGCGAGCGTAAGCATCATGATCCCGATCCCGAGGTCGAGGATTCGCCAGGCCAGCGGCCGCGCGAACAGTGGACTGAGCACTCGTGAGCCGTAGCCGAGCGCGGTGAACCACAGAATGCTGCCCAGCACCGCGCCGACGGCGAACCACCACCGCAGGTCTCCTGGCTGACGGTTGCCGATCGAACCGAGGAACACGACGGTGTCGAGGTAGACGTGTGGGTTGAGCCAGGTCAGTGCCAGGCACGTCGCTACGGCTGCGATCAGTGAACCGCCGCCGTGCGCCTCGGCCGTCATGGTCGATGGCGTGCGGGCCCGGTTCAGTGCCATCAGTCCGTAGACGAGCAGGAACAGCGCACCGAGGATGGTCACGACTCGCAGAGCGACGGGGAAGCGGTCGACGAGTACTCCGATGCCGGCCACCCCGGCGAGAATGAGCACCGCGTCGGACAGGGCGCACACCGCCACCACCGGCAACACGTGGGTGCGTTGCAGGCCTTTGCGCAGCACGAACGCGTTCTGCGCGCCGATGGCGACGATGAGCGAGAGCCCCACGCCCAATCCGGTGAGGGTCGATTGTGCGGCGGCAAGCGATGTCATGACGGCAACGCTAGAAGAGCACTCCGATTAGGTCCAGCGAATGTATTTCAGGAATGATTAGCGTATCTTCATCTGATGGAGATCGAGCAGCTCAGGGCCCTGAAGGCGGTGGTCGACGGCGGGACGTTCGAGGCCGCGGCTCGCGCGCTGCACGTGACGCCGTCGGCGGTGAGCCAGCGAATCAAGTCCCTCGAACAGTCGTTGGGCCGTACCTTGGTTCAGCGAAGCAAACCGGTGGTGGCCACTCAATCCGGCATTGCTGTGCTGCGTCTGGCGCGCCAGATCGATACGTTGACCGACCAGACTCGGGCAGAATTGAACGACGACGGCAGGGCTGCTCCGATTTCCCTTGCCGTCAATGCGGATTCGATGGCGACGTGGGTGTTGCCGGCACTCGCGCCACTGGCGGGCCAGGCGACCTTCGACCTGCATCGGCAAGATCAGGATCGTACCGCTCAACTGCTGCACGACGGGATCGTCTCTGCCGCAATAACATCGGTCGCCGATCCGGTTCGTGGCTGCACTGTTCGACGCCTCGGTGTGATGCGCTACCGTCCGTCGGCCACGCCCGACTTCGTCGAACGATGGTTCCCCACCGGGGTGACGGCGGCTGCGTTGCGGGTCGCCCCGGTGGTGGTCTTCGATGCCGACGACCGGTTGCAGGACAACTATTTACAGCGATTCGATGTCGAACCGCACGAGCCGCCGCGGCACCTGGTGCCGGCATCCGCGGACTACGCGCGTGCCGTCGATCTGGGATTCGGCTGGGGCATGATCCCCGATCTGCAGGCCCGCGACTCGCTGAAGTGCTTCGACAACAACGGAATCGACGATGTGACGTTGTACTGGCAGCAGTGGTCGCTGTCGTCTGCTGCACTTCAGCGAGCAGCCGATGCCGTCGCGGCAGGGGCAGTGCGCATGCTGTTGTAATTCAGGCCGGACTGTCGTTCGCGACGATCTCGGGCAGTCCGTCGCCGACGGGATCGAGAATCGCTGCCGATCGAGCACCCCACCGCTCGTGTGCAGACTGCCGTGACATGCCGACAGCGGTGCCGATGGTCGCCCAGGTTGCACCCTGAACTCGCAGTACCACAACGGTTTCGAGTCCGTCGAGCCCCGCCGCCAGTTGTACGCGAAGACTCAACAGGTGCCACGCGAGGCCGCGTCGTGCGGGCAGATCGGTCGATTGGTCGGCCTCCCATTCCGGTGTTCCCGGCAGGGGGCCGGTGCCGATGATCTCGTCGGCGATGCGTCCGGCCTCGGTGGCCGCTGCTGTCACGACCTCCCGCGTTGCCGCGGTGATGTCTGCCTCGATGGCGAGGGTGATGGGATCCATGATCGACCTCCTGTGTCAGGTACAGCCTGACACCGGGTTGGTCGTGCTGTCAAGGTTTACCTGACATCGGCTTGATCAGGCACCGATAATCGCTGTACCCAGTGGTGTCGCATTGTTAGCTTGTGCCGATGACCATTCGCTATCACGTGACCTCGGTGCTCAACCGTGAGTCGATTCGACGGCACGGACTCGACTGGAGTCGAATGGGTGCCGCTCGCGGTATCGCCGGTAGCTACCAGCCCGAGCAGGAAGGTTGCTTTCTGGCGGCCGATGCGTGGGAACGTGATTGGTTCGTGGGCATGAACAACACCGGTGGACCGGTCGATGTCTGGGAAGTCAGTGGCGTCGAAGACAGTGATCTCGTGCAGTCGCCGGAGAACTTCTACTTCCGTCCCGGTGTCATTCCGACGTCCCAGATTCGGTTGGTGCAGAAGGACATCGAGCCCGAGCGCTAGAGCATGCTCAGCACCCGATCGATGGAGTCGACTGCCTGGGTCAGCTCGGCTTCGGTGATCGTCAGTGCGGGGCGGAATCGCACTGCCGCGTCGCCGCAGCCGAGAGCCAGCACGTGTTCCTCGGTACGCAACAGCTCGATCACTCGGTCGCGCGTGGCGGCGTCGGGCAGGGAGAAGGCGCACATCAGACCGCGTCCACGGACCTCGGAGACCACTGTGTGTCGAGTTGCCAACTCCTGCAGCATCGTCAGCAGTACGTCCCCGAGCTCACCGGCACGGGAGATGAGCTTCTCGGACTCGACCACTTCCAGGATTCGACGCGACCGCACCATGTCGGTGAGATTGCCACCCCACGTCGAGTTGATGCGAGAGCTGACAGCGAAGACGTTGTCGTCGATGTCGTCGACTCGGCCGCCTGCCATGACGCCGCAGACCTGCACCTTCTTGCCGAAGGCGACGACATCCGGGACCACGTCGAGCTGTTGGAAAGCCCATGCGGTACCGGTCATTCCGGCACCGGTCTGAACTTCGTCCATGACGAACAAGGCGTCGAACTCGTGGCAGAGGTCGCGCAACTTCTGCAGGAAGCGAGGCCGGAAGTGGTGATCTCCACCCTCGCCCTGGATGGGTTCGATGATGGCGCAGGCGATGTCGTGTGGGTTGGCCTCGAAGGCCAGGCGGGCGGCCGCCAACGATGCGTCCTCGAGTTGGTCCATGTTCGCGTCGGATCTGATGAACGGGGATGGGATTCGCGGCCAGTCGAACTTCGGGAAGCGGGCAACCTTGTTCGGGTCGGTGTTGGTCAAAGACATCGTGTAACCCGAACGGCCGTGGAACGCGTGCTCGAAGTGCATCACCTGCGACCCCAGCGAAGGATCGATGCCGTGACCCTCGTTCCAGCGTGACTTCCAGTCGAACGCCACCTTCAACGCGTTCTCCACTGCCAGTGCACCGCCCTCGACGAAGAACAGGTGGGGGAGTCGCGCGTCACCGAGGACGCGCGCGAAGGTGTCGACGAATCGAGCCATGGGCACGGTGTAGATGTCGGAGTTGCTGGGCTTGTTCATCGCTGCCTGCATCAGATCCGCTCGGAACTCCGGGTCGTCGATGAGGGCTGGATGGTTCATGCCCAGGGCGTTGGACGCGAAGAACGTGAACAGGTCCAGGTAGCGGGTGCCGTCTCTGGCGTCGACCAGGGTGGAACCGGTCGAGGCATCGAGGTCGAGGACCAGCTCGAAACCGTCGGCCAGTAGGTGGTCACCGATCACGTCGCGAACGTTGGAGGCGTCGATCGTCACTCCGCTGCGCTGTAATACTTGCGTCATGACGTCGAAGATACGCGTTAATATTCCGTAAGCAAGCCCAATGGACAGGAAATTATACGGTTGTGACCGTCATCGGTAGGCTGATCTCCGACGGTTCGGTTCTCTTCACGGAAGGTGTACGCGCATGTCTGCATCCATCACCCACGACGAGTTGAGTGTGCGCACTCGCGCCATCCTCGACCGGCTGGGTGCGACGATCGCGCTCGACGCCCCCGCGGGACCCGACGCGATCATTGCGCGCTCGCCCATCACCGGTGGGAATCTGGCGTCGCTGACCTCTGCGTCGGCAGCCGACGTCGAGGGCGTCATCTCCGACGCACGTACCGCGTTCGTGTCGTGGTCGCAGGTGCCGGCCCCTGCGCGCGGACAGGTGATTCGGGAACTCGGCGAACTGCTACGTGTGCACAAGGAGGACCTGGGCGCGCTGGTGTCCATCGAGGCCGGAAAGATCGTCTCCGAGGGCCTCGGTGAGGTGCAGGAGATGATCGACATCTGCGACTTCGCCGTCGGACTCTCGCGTCAGCTCTACGGCAACACCATTGCCACCGAGCGGCCCGGGCATCGCATGATGGAGCAGTGGCACCCGCTCGGGGTCGTCGGCGTCATCACAGCCTTCAATTTCCCTGTAGCGGTGTGGAGTTGGAATATTGCTCTTGCGCTCGTCGCAGGCGATACCGTCATCTGGAAGCCGTCGGAGAAGACTCCTTTGACGGCCGTCGGAGTGCAGGCGCTGTTCGAGCGTGCCGCCGCCGCTGCCGGAGTGGATCCCAAGATCGCGCAGCTGGTGATCGGTGATCGCGCGTCCGGCGAAGCGCTGGTGGACGATTCACGCGTCGCACTGGTCTCGGCAACCGGCTCGACCAGGATGGGCCGAGCGGTGGCACCGCGAGTTGCCGAACGATTCGGCCGAGTGTTGCTCGAACTCGGGGGCAACAACGCGGCGATCGTGACGCCGTCGGCCGATCTCGATCTGACGACGCGTGGGTTGGTGTTCTCGGCCGCCGGAACGGCCGGTCAGCGCTGCACCTCGCTGCGACGCGTCATCGTGCATTCCTCGGTCGCGGACGAGTTGGTCGGCAAGCTGGTCGCGGCGTACCAGACGCTGTCGATCGGATCCCCCTTGGCAACAGACACTCTGGTGGGTCCGCTCATCGATGCCGGTGCGTTCGCGGGGTATCAGAAGGCGCTCGAAGCCGCGGTATCCGACGGCGGATCGATCGTGGTCGGCGGGGAGCGAGTGAACGTGGTCGACGAATACTCGTTCTACGTTCAGCCCGCGATCGTGACGATGCCCGCGCAGACCGACATCGTCAAGCACGAGACGTTCGCGCCCATCCTGTACATACTGACGTACGAGACCCTCGACGAGGCAATTGCCTTGCACAACGATGTGCCGCAGGGTCTTTCGTCGTCGATTTTCACCACCGACCTGCGTGAAGCGGAGCGTTTCCTGTCCGCAGCCGGCTCGGACTGCGGCATCGCGAACGTCAACATCGGACCCTCCGGCGCAGAGATCGGCGGAGCCTTCGGCGGAGAGAAGGAAACCGGCGGCGGACGCGAATCCGGTTCCGATGCATGGAAGGCCTACATGCGCCGCGCAACCAACACCGTCAACTACTCCAACGAACTGCCCCTGGCGCAGGGAGTGAAATTCGGCTGACGGCATGATCGGCAGTATGAAAGTACTGTCGATGCTCCTGGCCGGTTTTGTCGTCGGCTATGCCATCAGTGACATCGGCCCGTTCGACTCTCTGTTGAGCAGCACCGCGGAACTCCGTTCGTTCTGGGCAATTGTCAACGGGCTGACCGTCGTTGCGATTTCTGCCTGCGTGGCCTCGGTCGCGCTGGCGCGTGCGAGCGCGCGCGCCTCGATCGTTGTGGCGATCGCATCGGTGCTCGTCGTCGTGTTCCAGACCGTCGGAATGGTGACCGGATTGCTCGGCCAGTGGGCCGGCGCACTGGCCACCGGTGCATTGCTCGCCGCGGCTGCGGTGTTGGCCGGGCGGCATCGAGGTGCACAGGCCGCGTTGGCAGTTGCCGTCCTCGGGGCCGGTCTGCTCGGTGGCGCACTGGATGCGTTGTTGGAGGCGAACGACGGTCCCGTGTTCGTCTGGGATGTGGTCGGTGCCGAGGACGACGTGAGCCCACAGCGGGCGATAGTGATGGTGATCGTCGCGTCGGGCACCGCGGTTGCTCTGTTCCTGGCGCACCGCCACGAGGAACTACAGCCGTACGAGACCCGGCGAATTCTGTTGGTCGGCATTCCATTGCCGGTCGCGGCGGGAGTCCTGAGCTGGATTGCCGCCAGTCACAACGCCGGGAGCGAGGTCTGGCTCGGCAGCCTCGCCGGCGTGACAGCAATTGCATTGCTGGCCTCGTTCCTGATCCCCGGGCGCGACGGCCGCGTGCTGCTGGTGCTCGTCGCACTGTCGGCGTCTGCGCTCGGCTCGTTCGGCCTGGCCGCTGAAGACAGTGCACAGCTGGCTCTGAGTGTGGGCCTGCTGATCGTCGGAGCAGGGATCGGGTTCCGGTGGCCGCAGCTGTACATCGGACTGGGCGGGCTGCTCCTGATCGCTGTTGCGGCCGTTGTCGAGGGTTACTTCGAGGTGCCGACAGGAACTGAATTCATTCTGCCGTTCGTCGCCGCGTTCGTGGTGGTGTCCGCTCTGACGACCTCACCGGGTTCACTGGCACTCTCGTTGCCCGCGCTGTTCACGATGACCCTGCCGGTGACGGTGTATTCCGCAAGCTTTCAGACTGCCTCGGCATACGACCGCGCAGTCTTCACGACCACGACCGAGCCCGACCACCTGGTGTTGTCGGTGGCCGGGCTCGTGGTTGTTGCGGTGATGACGGGTGCCTGCGCCCTGCTGATGCGTCGGCCCGCCGTCGTGAGCGGAACCTCGTAGCGGAGAACGAGGTTCCGTTCACCTAGGGAGCAGGAACCGCCGCCGTCGTGGTCGGAACCGCAGTCTCGGGTGCTACTGCAGCGGGTGTCTCGGTCGGGGTGACACAGAGCGGCGGTGCACCCTCGACGGGCGTCTCACCCTCGACGGGGACGGTGCACTCGGGGGTTACGACCGGCTCGGACGCCGGTGCCGGTGCCGGTGCTTCTGCCGCGGGTGCAGGCACAACCGGAACCGTGGTGGTCACGACGGGTGTCGAGGTTGCCGGGGCGGTCGTCGTAGCCTTCGGAGTTGCCGTTGCCGAGGTGGTCGCGGGTGCCACGATCGTTTCGATCGCCGCACGTCCCGCCTTCTCCTGAACCGCTGCGGACTTGATCGGCTCGCCCCTGTTGGCCTCTTCCGCCAGCTGGGTCAACCAGGCCGCGGCGTACTGCACCGAGGTCAAGGGCTTGCCGTTGGCCGCGTCGGCGTCACGCCAGTAATCGAAGTGGTGTCCCGATCCGGGGCCCAAGGTGAGGCCGTACGGGTCGTTCATGATCACCGGAACGGTGTTCTGGTTGGAGGCGATGAATCCGGTGATCTCGCGGAAGATCTTCTGCGGCAGGTATGCCAGGTCGACCATCTGGCCGGTTTCGATCGGCTCCTGCTCGCCGTCGACCTTGGCCGCGACGGGAGTGGTGACGGTGCCGGGCTTGTAGTTCGGCTCGGACACCTTGATCAGCACGTCGAGGAATGTCTCGTCGCTCTGCATCCAATTGGGCTGCGAGGCGATGTCGTTGAAGGCGTTGACTGCGATGCGTCCCAGGGCCAGTGCCAGATCTGCACCGGTGGCGGGGGTGAGCTGCTCGTTCTGCAGTGCGTCGGCATTGACCTGACGACCGATGTTGGCGGCAAGATGAATCAGCGACGTGTTCTCCGGCAGTGCACAGGTGAGGTCGCCGTCGGAGCAGAAGGACGCCACTCGGCCGTCGAGTGCTCCGAACCCGCCGGACGTGCCGGGCAGTGCGCCCTGGCCGGGAATTGCGTTGTTGCCGTTCTGGTACTTGGTGTCGAAGCCGTCCGGGTTGCTGAACGGGTTCTCGGCGCCGGGGAACGGGCCTTCTCCCGAGACGCGTCCCGCGTCGGCGAAGATGACGACTCCCACGACCTGCGAGGGATCGACGATTCCGTACTTGCCGTCGGCTCCGGCAACCTGGTTGCCGACCTCCATGGCGGTTCGGCGAGCCACGTCCGCGCCTTCGCTGTAGCCGACGATGGCGAAGCGGGTCTTGGGGCAGGACGCCGTGATCGACTTCATGATTGTCTGTGAGTTCGTCACACCGGTCTGGACGGCGTTCTCGTAACTCGCCAGGTCGGCTGGGTATTCGACGTACACCGCGGCGTAGGAGTCCGGAACCACGTTGCCGTTGTTGGGCGCACGCACGGCCTGGTCGATCCAGTCGCTGGAGTAGTCACCCGACATCGCTGCGGGGAGCCGCTCGCCGTCGGGGGTGGTGAGCCACTTGACGCCTTCGCGAGGAGTGTCGCCGCGGCCGCCGATCGCGATGCTGACCATGTCGTAACACGTCGCGGTCGACACCAATTCGATGGAGGCTTCTGTACTCGTGGAGGACGTGGACCACGGCGCGGCGATCACCACTCCGGCACCGAGTGCTCCGATTGCGAACGCGCTCAATGCAACGCGCACTCGCTTCGACTTGCCAACATTCATGTTTGCGATCCCCATCATGTCCGCCCGAACCGATCCCCACTGCAGTTGCCAGTGGGTTACCCGACATTTCGTCCATCGGATCGTTCGCGTTACAAAGCGCATCATTTACCGTCGTGCGCATGGCAATTCACCCCCGAATGACATCGATGGAATTCGACCTGATCGATGGATCGACCTGCGTTCTGCGCGAGGCTGTGGCGTCGGACCTGGATTCGATCGTGGCGCTGCTGGTCGACGACCCGTTGGGCGCAGTGCGCGAGTCGGCCGACGACATGGATCGGTATCGCGCTGCGCTCGAGCACATCTCATCGGACCCACGGAACCTGCAGGTAGTCGCGGTGCACGGTGACGCGGTGGTGGCAACGCTGCAGCTGACCCTCATTCCCGGGCTGGCGCGAGGGGGCGCGTTGCGGGCGCAGATCGAGGCAGTTCGAGTGGACGGTCGGTGGCGCAGCCGGGGACTGGGCGGTGTGCTGATCAGGTGGGCGATCGACGAGGCCGCGCGGCAGGGATGCGCCCTGGTGCAGCTGACCTCCGACGTCAGTCGCACGGACGCGCATCGCTTCTACACCCGTCTCGGCTTCGTCGACTCGCACGTCGGCTACAAGATGCAACTCGAACCTACCGCTTAGATACCCTGGGGGGGTAGGGTAGGCCTATGAACTCAGGACGGCAGGAACTCGACGCCCCCACCAAACTCGTCGGGTTCTTCGTAGGGATCGCATTTCTGTTCCTTGCTGCCCTGTTCGTCGGAGACACGATCGGGCCCGACGCCCCGGCCGCCACCGCGGCCCCGCACACCGGTCACGATTCGCACGAAGCACCCGAGTCGACCTCGATTCCGGCCGGGCTACAGGCCACCCAGGACGGCTACACCCTCGGGCTCGATCGATCCGTCGTGGAGTCCGGCCCGGCCGTACCGGTCGCTTTCACGATCCGGGGACCGGACGGGGCTGTTCTGACCGACTACGACGACATGCACACCAAGCAACTGCACCTCGTCGTCGTGCGTCGCGATCTGACGGACTTTCAGCACGTACATCCGACGCGTGACGCGTCGGGGACGTGGTCGACGGCTCTCGATCTCACCCGGCCCGGGCCGTACCGTCTGTTCGCGGACTTCACTCCGGCCGGTGGAGAGAACATCACCCTGGGGGCAGAGCTGACCGTGCCCGGCGACTATCGGCCGCAGCCCCTGAGTCCACCGAATGTGACATCGAGGGTCGACGGTTACACCGTGACGCTCGCCGGTGCGGTGACCGCGGGCACGAACTCGACCGTCTCCCTGACGATCGAGCAGGACGGCCGCGAGGTCACCGACCTCGAGCCGTACCTCGGTGCCTACGGACATCTGGTGGCACTGCGGGCCGACGACCTGGCCTACCTGCACGTACACCCCGAGGACGGGCCGCCCGGTCCGACGGTCGACTTCACCGTCGATGCACCGACCGCGGGAACATATGCGCTCTATCTGGACTTCCAGCACGCAGGCGTCGTGCACACGGCCGAATTCACCATCGAAGTACGGGAGGGGCAGGCATGAGCCAGGAAACCGAACTGATCCTGGGTGGCATGACCTGTGCGTCGTGCGCCAACCGCATCGAACGCAAGCTCAACAAGCTCGACGGGGTCTCGGCGACGGTCAACTACGCCACCGAGAAGGCACGCGTCACCAGTGACGGCGTGGCCACCGAGGATTTGATCGCGGCCGTCGAAGCCGCCGGATACACCGCCACTGTGCCTGCCGCCGAGCCTGCCGCCGAGCTTCCCACCGACCCACTGAAACAGCGGCTGATCGTGTCGGCGGTGCTCAGCGTGCCGGTGATCGCGATGGCGATGATTCCGGCGTTGCAGTTCACCAACTGGCAGTGGCTCTCGTTGACTCTCGCTGCGCCCGTCGTCGTGTGGGGGGCATGGCCGTTCCATCGCGCCGCGTGGACCAACCTGCGGCACGGCACCTCGACCATGGACACCCTCGTCAGCATGGGAACCCTTGCTGCGCTGGGATGGTCGTTGTACGCACTGTTCTTCGGAACCGCAGGAACACCCGGTATGACGCACCCCTTCGAGTTCACGATCGCGCGGACCGACGGGGCGAACAACATCTACCTCGAGGCCGCGGCGGGCGTGACCACGTTCATTCTCGCCGGCCGCTGGTTCGAAAGTCGATCCAAGCGTCAGGCCGGGGCAGCGTTGCGTGCGCTGATGGACCTCGGTGCCAAGACGGTCTCGGTTCTGAAAGGTGATGAAGAACAACAGATTCCGATCGAGCAGTTGGCCGTCGGCGATCTGTTCGTCGTCCGCCCGGGTGAGAAGGTGGCCACCGACGGCATCGTCGAGAGTGGGTCCTCCGCCGTCGACCGATCGATGCTGACGGGTGAGTCCGTGCCCGAGGAAGTCGGCGTCGGCGACGCCGTGGTCGGTGCAACGGTCAACGTCGGTGGCCGAATCGCAGTGCGGGCAAGCCGAATCGGCGCAGATACCCAGTTGGCGCAGATGGCGAAGGCGGTCGAGGACGCGCAGACGGGTAAGGCGCAGGCACAGCGTTTGGCCGATCGCATCTCCGGCATCTTCGTGCCGATCGTCATCGCGATCTCGGTCGCCACACTCGGATTCTGGCTCGGTGCGGGCAGTTCCGCAGCAGGTGCGTTCACGGCTGCGGTTGCGGTGCTCATCATCGCGTGCCCTTGCGCACTCGGATTGGCCACGCCCACTGCGCTGATGGTCGGCACCGGCCGGGCTGCGCAACTCGGCATCCTGATCAAGGGCCCGGAGATTCTCGAATCCACCCGCCGAGTGGATACCGTCGTGCTGGACAAGACGGGAACCGTCACCACCGGCGAGATGACACTGCACTCGGTGCACGTGGCCGACGGCGAGGACGAGGACGTGGTCCGTGCCGTGGCGGCAGCGTTGGAATCGGGTTCGGAGCACCCCATCGCCCGTGCCATCGCGGGTTCGACCCGGTCCATGGCGGTCGAAGAATTCACCAACGTCGAAGGCCTCGGGGTGCAGGGCGTCGTGGGCGGTCGTGCCGCGGTCATCGGGCGTCGCTCGTTGTTGGCCGACTGGTCGATGCCCCTGCCGACAGAATTGGCGGACGCCTTCGAGACCGCCGAACGTGAAGGACGCACTGCAGTCGCCGTCGGCTGGGACGGCAGGGCCCGCGGAGTGCTGGTGGTCGCCGACTCGGTCAAGCCGACCTCGAAGCAGGCCGTCGCGGAACTGCGGGCACTCGGCCTGACTCCCGTCATGCTGACCGGCGACAATGAGGCCGCCGCGCGCACGATCGCGACCGAGGTGGGAATCGACCAGGTCATCGCGGGCGTTCTGCCGTCGGGCAAGGTCGAAGCCGTTCGTGAACTGCAGGCGTCGGGCAAGGTCGTCGCGATGGTCGGCGACGGCGTCAACGACGCGGCCGCGCTGGCCATGGCCGACCTGGGCCTCGCGATGGGGACCGGCACCGATGTGGCGATCGAGGCCAGTGATCTCACCTTGGTGCGCGGTGATCTGCGGGCCGTGGGAGACGCCATTCGGCTCTCACGACGCACGCTGAGCACCATCAAGGGCAACCTGTTCTGGGCCTTCGCCTACAACGTCGCGGCTGTGCCGCTGGCCGCTGCCGGCCTGCTCAACCCGATGCTCGCCGGTGCCGCGATGGCACTGTCCTCGGTATTCGTGGTGAGCAACAGCCTGCGATTGCGCCGGTTCCGTTCGTCGATGTGACTGGTTGGTAGCAGCGAACGGCTTGCTAGTACAGGATGGAGCCATGTCCGACGCACACGATGTCCCCATTCGCGACGAATCGATCAGATTGGGTCAATTCCTCAAGCTCGCCAACCTCATCGAGTCCGGTGCCGAGGCGAAGGGCGTGATCGCCGACGGTTTGGTCAGTGTCAACGGGGATGTGGACGTGCGGCGCGGACGGCAGTTGCACCACGGTGACGTCGTATCGGTCCAGGGCGGGCCTTCTGCCCGCGTGAGCAAGGAAGAGGCACTGTGAAGGTCGGTAAGAGCGGACTGCCGCGCAACGAAGTCCCCGGAGCATTCGATGTCGGCGCAAAGGCGTACGACCGACTCGTCGGAGCGAACCCCGGCTATCACGACCACCTGCTCAAGTCGGCTCAACGCCTGCGGATCCCTGATCTCGGTGCCGGCCTCCGCCTTCTCGACATCGGCTGCGGCACAGGTGCATCCACTGCCGCACTGCTCGAAGCCGCGCCGCATGCCCAGATCGTCGCCGCCGATGCGTCCGCCGAAATGCTCGACGTGGCCCGCAGCAAGGACTGGCCGTCGAACGTGACGTTCGTGCACTCGCGTGTCGAGGACCTGGCGGTCAACGGGGTCGACGGACCGTTCGACGCAATCCTGGCCGCGTACCTCATCAGGAACGTCGACGAACCGGACACCGAGCTCAAATCGCTTCTGTCGCTGCTGCGTCCGGGATCGACCATCGCGTTCCACGAGTACTCGGTACACGATTCGCTCCGGGCCAGGATCTCCTGGAACGTGGTGAGCTGGGGAATCATCATTCCGCTCGGGTGGCTGGCGACACGCGACGCCACGCTGTACCGGCACCTGTGGCGAAGCGTTGTGACGTTCGACGGCGCGTCGGCCTTCATGCGGCGGATGCAGCGCGCCGGCTATACCGGCATCGCCAGAGAGACGATGACCGGATGGCAGAACGGTGTGGTGCACACGTTCCTCGGCTCTCGTCCCACGGAGGAAGAGCGTTGACCGATTCGAAAAGGGTCACACATTCTGCGCCGCAGGGATACTCGGATGCGGGTCAGCTGGCGGACGTGCCGCATGTGGTGGTGGTCGGTGGTGGCATCGCCGGGCTGAGTGCCGCGACAGCTCTGGCCGAACGTGGTGTGAAGGTGCACGTGGTCGAGCGCGAGAGCTACCTCGGTGGCCGCGTCGGCGGGTGGGACACGACGCTGGAGGACGGGTCGCCCGCGACCATGAGCCGCGGCTTCCACGCGTTCTTTCGGCAGTATTACAACCTACGAAACCTGTTGCGCCGCACAGATCCCGCGTTGGCCCGGTTGCGTCCGGTGGACGACTACCCGTTGATAGACGGCGACGGCCGAATCGACGGATTCAAGGGTCTACCCGATACGCCGCCGCTCAACGCCTTCGCGTTCGTCAAGCGCAGTCCGACGTTCCGGTGGAAGGACCTGACCGACCTCAACGGCATCGCGGCACTGCCGCTGATGACGGTGAGCGTGCCCAAGACGTTCGACGAGCTCGACACCACCCCGGCCGCAGAATTCCTGCGCAACATCAACTTTCCAGAGGCGGCGCGGCACCTCGCCTTCGGTGTGTTCTCTCGAAGCTTCTTCGCCGACCCCGAGAAGATGTCCGCTGCGGAGCTGGCGATGATGTTCCACATCTACTTCCTAGGCTCCTCCGAGGGGTTGATCTTCGACGTTCCACGCGACCCGTATCCGCAGGCGCTGTGGAACCCGCTGGGGGAGTACCTCACCGGACTCGGTGTCGAGATCAGGACTTCCACCCCGTGCGGTGAGATCACCCGCGGCGGGCTGCGTAAGTTCCGCGTCGATGCAGGCGGAATCATCGATGCCGACGCTGTGGTTCTCGCCGCTGACATCGCCGGATTGCAGAGCGTGCTCGTGCAGTCACCCGAGCTCGGGACGTCCGCGTGGCGGGAACAGGTTGCTGCGCTGCAGAACACACCACCGTTTCTGGTGCACCGAGTGTGGTTGAGCAAGGCCGTCAACGCAGATCGACCTGCCTTCATCGGCACCGGCGGAATGCCCCCGATCGACAACATCAGTGTGCTCGAACGTTTCGAGGACGAGGCCGCGCAATGGGCTGCCCGCACCGGCGGCTCCGTCGTCGAACTGCACGCTTACGCCGCCGAGGAATCCGAGGAGGTCACGCGGCAGCAGCTGATGGACAGGATGCACGAGATCTATCCGGAAACGGCCGCAGCAAAGGTGGTTGCCGAGCGGTCCGAATGGCGGGACGACTGCCCGATGTTCGGCCTCGGCGCTTTCGCCGAACGGCCTACGGTCCGCACTCCCGAACCTGCGCTGGTACTCGCGGGTGACGGCATCCGCATCGATCTGCCGGTGGCGTTGATGGAACGTGCGGCCACCACCGGGTTGCAGGCTGCGAACACCCTTCTTGCGAGCTGGGGTATCGCTGGCCACGACATCGAAACTGTGCCCACGAGTGGACGATTCAAGATGTTCGATGCCATCGAAAAACTTGTGAACCGGTGACGTCGGAGCTGCGGATCGAGGTCGACGATCTGTCGCGTCCGCAAGTGCATGCACTGCTCACCGAGCATCTCGAGGACATGCACGCCACCTCGCCTGCCGAGAGTGTGCACGCCCTCGATCTCTCCGGTCTGAGCGGACCGGATGTCACGGTGTGGACAGTATGGGATGTGAACACGCTCTGGGGCATTGCAGCGCTGAAGGAACTCGACCCTGAGCACGGCGAGTTGAAGTCGATGCGCACGTCGGCGGAGGCGCGGGGACGCGGAGTGGCGTCGAGTCTGCTCGTGCACGTGCTCGACGATGCGCGTCGTCGCGGGTACGTGCGGGTGAGCCTGGAAACGGGAACCCAGGACTATTTCGCTGCCGCCCGCAGGCTGTATGTGCGCCACGGATTCGTCGAGTGCCCGCCCTTCGCGGACTATGTGCTGGATCCGTCGAGCACCTTCTTTTCGTTGTCCCTGTAGATGTTCCGATGAGAAGGGCCGGCACGGAGTGTTCGGTGCCGGCCCTTCTCATCAGGCTGCGTGCTGTACGTGCGGGTAGAGATCGTCGTCGAGAGGCTCGGCTCGACACTGATCGAGCACATCGGCCGTCGAACATTCCCTCATGCTCGTCTCGGTGCCCACCACCGTGCGCCACCACTGCTCACGGTCGGTCGATTCCGCCCACACCACTGCATCGGATTCCATTGCACATCACCCCCACTGCCGTGTCGTGGTCGGTTCAGGCCGGTTCGTGTTCGATGGACTTCTGCTCGCCTGTCGACTCGGTGCGAGCGATGTCGATCTTTCGCGGCTTCGCACGCTCCGCGAGTGGGATCGTGACCGACAGAACGCCATTGTCGTAGGACGCGGAGATGCGCTCGGTATCGACGCCGTCTCCCAGCGCAACCTGGCGCCTGAACGTGCCGGCGAAGCGCTCCGAGGTAATCCACTGCACGCCAGTGCTTTCCGGAGTAGATCGATGAGCGGTGAGTGTAAGGGTGCCCCGATCGACGTCGACGTCGATCGATCCGGGGTCGACACCGGGGAGGTCGGCACTGAGCACGTAGTGATCATCGACCTTGTACAGGTCCATCGGCATGAACCGCGGGGCGCGGTCCGAACCGGACGAGGCACCCAGCATCGCCGAGGTGAGGGATTCGACATCACGGAACGGATCGAAACGAAGCACAGCAACCACCTCCTGTACCCAGATGCACTCGCCCCTGTGGCGAGTCGCTCTTGACTGTGCAGAACAGAAATTAGCACTCTCCCCCTGCGAGTGCCAAGAAGAATTCGGAGGTTCTCAGAAATTTTTCAGCACCAATAGTGCTGCGCTGCAGTGAGGGTCGCTGCAGAAGGCAGCGGTTTGTTACTTTGCTCTTGCGCTAAGTGATGCGCCAGGGATAGTGTGCCCTATGGCTCAGTATTCGACGGTTCTCGACGACGTGTTCCAGGCGCTGGCCGATCCGACTCGGCGCGCGGTTCTGGGTCGGCTCGGGTCGGGACCGGCAACCGTGGGAGAGCTCGCCGAACCGTTCGACATGACCCTGCCGTCCTTCATGAAACACATTCACCTGCTCGAGCGCAGTGGCTGGATCAGTACCCGCAAGGTCGGCCGCGTCCGTGCGTGCACGATCGAGCGAGCCAACTTGGACGTGGCCGGTCACTGGCTCCTGGAACAGCGGGCCGTCTGGGAATCTCGCACCGATCGCCTCGAACACTTCGTCACCGATACCTCGAAAGTAAGTGAAGCGCAATGACATCGATCGATCCTGCTCTTGACCTGACCATCTCCCGCATCATCAAGGCTCCGCGCGCCGCCGTATGGGACGCCTGGGTGGACTCGTCCAAATTCGAGAAGTGGTGGATTCCAGAGCCCGCGCTGTGTCGAGTCGCTGCCTGGGATCCGAAGCCCGGTGGTGCTTTCCGCACGCTGATCAGCGAATCCGGCGGTCCGTACGAGCCCCATATCGACGGTTGTTTTCTTGCCGTGGACGACGGTGAGCGCATCGTGTTCACCAACTCCCTCGTCGAAGGTTGGCGCCCGGCACCGCAGCTCTTCATGACCGCGGTGATCACTTTCTCCGACCACTCCGACGGAACGGAGTATCACGCGCACGTGATGCATCGCAACGAAGAAGACCGAAAAATGCACGAGGAGTACGGATTCCACGACGGTTGGGGAACCGTCATAGGTCAACTCGCTGAGTTCGTCGAGGGTCAGGCCCGCCCCGTCGAGCGCAGTTCGTAACGGCGTTCGGCGTAATCCAGATCGTCCTTCCACAAGCGTGCGGCGGTGAAATTCATCGCCGGCCGTAGCAACCCGGATACCTTGCGTGCCATCTGGAATCCCGGGCGATCGGAGCTGGCGATGGTCGCTTCGATGACGGCGGTGCGCGGGGTCCCGTCGGGCGCGGGCGAGAGTGGGGTTGCGTGCGTCTCGACGACGCTGCCCGCTCCTTCGCCGTCGAGGATGCGCATGACGATGGTGCGGGGGCCCGGGCAGACGAATTCGGCCCGCACCGGAACTCCGACGCCACGGCTGACTCGGAAGGTCACGTCGACGAGAAAGCGATCGTCCTCGTCGGGCACGTCGATCTCGGTGGGCGCACTGACCACCTTCAGGCGTGCGAAGGAGTACGGGTGGAACCACGCGCCGTGCCAGGGATCGAGACGATTGGCGATGATGTCGTCGGGCTCGCACTTGCCGACGAGAGTGACCACCCCGGCGATGGCGGTCGATGCGGGCGGACGAATCGGGACCACGGGAACGGGCGTCGGCTCCTCACCGCCGAGCTCGTCGAGCCGAACCCACACCAGAACCCCGTCGTCGAATGCGGGAACCGGACGCCAACCGGCCTTGCCCTTCGGCCCGAGCGCAAGACCGTGCCAACGACACACCAACGCATCGCACTCGATCTTCGCCGTGTCCAACGCGGCACCGAGATGCGGACACGCGCCGGGGCCGATGTGCACCTTGCCCGCAGAGTCACGCCAGGCAACCAGTTCGGTGGTGCCCACATAGCGACCGAACGGCTTGTCGGCCTTGACGTCGCGACTGGCGGCGAACACGAACCAGTTGCCCGAGGTGCGCGTCTTCGCACGCTTGAGAGCAGACTCGATGACCTGGGGATTCGCGCCCTTCCAGGTGGGCTCCTGCTTGGCCCACGACTCCGACGGCAACGGCTGCAGAGGCATCGTCTTCGGCCACCGTCGTCGTACTGCATCCAGCGCGGTCATTGCTGCTCCCAAAGTCGACAGTCGTTTTCCCGTGTTCCTTCCCCATTGTTCCCGTTCCGCTCCACTCGATGTGACATCTGGTGGCCTTTTCGGGGGTCGATGTCACATCGAGTGGACTCGGGTGTGTGGTGTCGAGGAGCGCGCGAGGCGGATTCGGGTGTGTCGGCGGATGTGGCTCGTGTGCGGATGGTCAGTTGATTCCGAACCAGCGGAGGGCTGCTGTTGTTGCGGCCGCCGCGATGACGATCACGACGAACGGTGCCCGTCGCCAGGCGAGCAGGGCAGCTACGGCGACGCCTGCAGGTAGTGCGAATCCAGCGAAGTCCCTGCCGACAAGGAGCGTCGATGTGGCGACCAGTGCCACGAAGATGACGGCGACGGCAGTGGTCATCACATTGTCGATTCGCGCGGAAATGGTGATTCGAGTGCGCAGGGCGGGTCCCGCGATGCGGAGCCCGTAGGTGCCGATGATCAGGGCGATGAGGGGAATCGTGAGGCTCATGCAGATTCCTTCCTTGCGGCAGGAGTATTGGACAGCATGGCCGGGACGACCGCGACCAGAGCAAGAAGCACGGGCAGCCCACTCGGCAAGAACATCGACGCGACGAGGGCGATACCCGCTCCGAGAAGGGCTGCGTTGCGAGTGGCTCTGTCTCGGAGGGCGGGCATGATCAGTCCCAGCAGAATCGCCGGGAATGCGGCGTCGAGACCGAGTGCGGCGGTATCGGTGATCGCTCCACCGCCCAGGGTGCCGATCAGGACGCCGATGTTCCACGTGACGAACAGTCCGATCCCGCACAGCCAAAACGCTGTTCGACGGTTGCCTTCGTCCTTCTCGGCAACACTGAAGGCCACCGCCTCGTCGGTGATGAGGTGGGTTCCGAGTAGCCGCTTCAGTGGGGAGACGTTCCGAAACACCTCCCCGATGGAGAAGCCGAGCGGAACCAGTCGGGTGTTGGCGAGCAAGGCGCTGGCCACTGCGGCAACGGGATTGCCGCCGGCCGCCATGATGCCGACGAAGATGAACTGGGAGGAGCCCGCGAAGACCACCAGTGACATCACGACCGGCAACCACAGGGGCAGGCCCGCGGCTACCGAGATGGCACCGAACGATGCCCCGACCAAGGCGTCGGCCAGGCAGACCAGTGCGATGTCGCGGAGATTGACCCCCTGGAGGGTTCGCCATGTCGAACGCATGGTCGTTATAGTGGACGATGTTAGGCTGTTCGTCAAATCAAACGCACGTACCGATGGAGTGAACGAATGGCGGATACCGGCCCACCGATCGCGGCCATCGCTGCTGCTCTGCAGCAGGAGAGGCGACGCGTCGGCCTGTCCCTCGCCGAAGTTGCCCGCCGAGCTGGTATTGCCAAATCGACTCTGTCGCAACTGGAATCGGGCACCGGCAATCCGAGTCTCGAAACCCTCTGGGCGCTCAGCGTCACCCTGGGCGTGCCGTTCTCCAGACTGGTCGAGCCCGCGAAGCAGTCGGTCCGCCTGATCCGTGCGGGAGAGGGGCCGAGATTCGCGTCGGACAGGGCGGACTACACGGCGACGCTGCTGGCGTCGTCTCCGCCGAACGCTCGGCGGGACATCTATCTGATCAGCGCGGATGTCGGCGAACCGAGGCGCTCGGACCCGCACTCGCCGAATGTCGTCGAGCATGTGGTGCTCAGCGCAGGACGAGCCCTGGTGGGTCCGACGGGTGAGGCCGTCGAACTGGCCCCGGGAGACTACGTCGCCTACCCCGGCGATGTGCCACACATCTTCGAGGCGTTGGAGCCGAACACCATGGCGGTGATGATCACCGAACACAGCTGACGGGTGGGAATAGTCGGCGGGGGTGCCTCGTTGGAACCCCTGACGGCGTTCGCTTGGCAAGCCCCGGGCCTCACCCCATTTGTCGCTACGAGCGACCACTCGCCGAGAGGCGTTTGCAGCGGACGTCGTCCCTACTTTTGTCCGTGTAGCGAAGGGACGAGTTTCATGGCAGCGAAGACATGGTTCATCACCGGTACGTCCAAGGGGTTCGGACGCGAGTGGGCGATCGCAGCCCTCGAGCGCGGCGACCGCGTGGCGGCAACCGCCCGCAACACAGACACCTTGAAGGATCTCGTCGAGCAGTACGGCGATGCGATTCTGCCGATCGAACTGGACGTGAACGACCGCGCCGCAGACTTCGCGGCAGTGCAGCAGGCCCACGACAAGTTCGGCTCACTCGACATCGTCATCAACAACGCCGGCTACGGCCAGTTCGGCATGATCGAGGAACTCTCGGAGGAGGACGCCCGCGCGCAGATCGAGACCAACGTCTTCGGTGCGCTGTGGGTCACGCAGGCGGCGCTGCCATTCATGCGTGAGCAGGGCAGTGGCCACATCTTGCAGGTGTCGTCCATCGGCGGAATCTCCGCATTCCCGAATGTCGGTGCGTACCACGCCTCCAAGTGGGCCCTCGAGGGATTCAGTCAGGCTTTGGCCCAGGAGGTCGAGGACTTCGGTATCCATGTGACGCTGATCGAGCCGGGTGGGTTCTCCACCGACTGGTCCGGCCCGTCCGCGAAGAAGTCCACCGACATCGCCGCGTACGACGCGATTCGTGACAAGGCCGCGAAACTGCGCAGTGCCCGGCAGGCAACTCCTGGCGATCCGAGCGCAACACGGTCGGCACTGCTGAAGGTTATCGATGCCGAAAAGCCGCCATTGCGAGTCTTTTTCGGCGAGGCTCCGCTGCAGATCGCGACGAAGGACTACGAGTCGCGACTGGCCAACTGGCGCGAATGGCAGCCCGTGGCCGTCGAGGCGCACGGGGGCTGACCTACAGCCACCCGTTCTCACGTGCGGACTTGATTGCCTCGAGACGACTGCTTGCGTCCAACTTGGTGATGGTGCTCGAGAGATAGTTGCGTACGGTTCCGGGGCTGAGGAACAAGCGTCCGCCGATCTGCTTGGTGGACAACCCTTGATCGACGAGCCGCAACACGTCGAGTTCGCGCTCTCGCAAGGGATTCGGCCCGGCGCGCAATGCTTCGGCGGCAAGCGCGGGATCGATTACGGTGTGCTTGGAATGCACAGCTTTGATGCCGGCAAAAAGGTGCACCGCGTCCGTGCTCTTGAGGAGATACCCATTCGCTCCAGCGGCCAAGGCATCGTGCACATGTCCGCTGCCGGGTAAGGCGGTCAGCAATAGAACTGGTGTGCGGTTGTCCGCAGCTCGAAGGGCCGCTGTCGCCTGGATACCCGTCATCCCGGGCATATCGATGTCCATCAGAATGACGTCGGGCCGGAGCCTGGTGGTGGCCTCGCAGACCTCGTCGCCTCGGGACACTCGTCCGACCACCTCGATGTCCGGGTCGGTGGACAACAACACCTCGAAGGCTTCGGCCAATAGAGCGACGTCCTCGGCAAGCAACACGGTGATCGTCATGCATCGGCCCCCTTCCGCGGGATTATTGCCACGACTCGAAACTCGGTGCCCGACGGCGTCTTACCGGCTGTGAATCTGCCTCCCACGTCCTCGACCTGACGGGTCAGTGCGGCAATCCCGGTTCCCGTACCTGCGTCGGTCTCCTCACGGGTGACGCCGTCGTTGGTGAACTCGAAGACGTCGCAGTCCTTCTCGGCGGTGACTCGAACGGTGCACCTGCGTGGGTGAGCATGCTTGAGCATGTTGGTGGACGATTCGCGTACGACGGCGGCGAAGATGCGGTCCACGTCGCTGCCCGGCGGGGCTTCCACCGAGGTGAGGCAGTCGATGCCCAACCGGGCACACATCGCTTCGACGGCTGCCAGCTCCGACACGAAGTCGTCGAGGATGGGTCCGCTGGTAATCCTCCTGAGATCGGCCTGACCACTGTTGAGAACGTCGTGCACATGCCCGAGCTGTTCGCGGGCCTTCTCCGGCTGGTTCTCGAACATCTGCAGTGCAGCCTGGTTGCGTAGCTGCGCGGTCACGAGAGTTCGGCCGATGACGTCATGCAAATCCCGCGAAATCCTATGGCGCTCAGCGTCGACCAGCAGTCGTGCGACCTGTTCACGAGACGCCCGCAAAGCATCGAGTGCCAGTGCAAGCTCGGTGAGTACGATCAGCACCACAGTCGTACACGTGTTGAACAACGTGATTCCGAACGCCTGTAGGGGGTCAGCGCGGTCCACGCCGACAGTGACAACGGTCGCAATGACGAACACACCGCCGACGACGGCTGGTGCCCAACGTCCACGTACCAAGGTCGCCGCGATCGCGACCGACATCGCGCTCATCTCCCATACCTCGGAAAGCGGGACGAGGACGATGCCGAGCGGAATTGCGATCCATGCCGCCACCGTCAGCCGGGAATCGACGCGTCCCAGTACCGACATGCGTTGCGTCAGCACCAGGATCACCGCAATGAAGACGACCATCGCTGCGGCGAGGAGAGCAAGCCAGTATCCGATGATCTGTCGATGATCGAACACGGTGGTGAGAGCGATGAATGTGAACAACGCGACGACGAACCAACTCGCAATGAACGCGACCAACGCGCTGGGGAACCGCTCGTCGCGTCGGGCATCGATTTTCTGCAAGGTCACTGCTGTCACTTTCTCCGGTGAGGAACCCACACACTATCGACGACGCCTCCGCGCAGGGCAACCGTGACCTGTATGTCACTGGCGTCCGGTCGCCCCAGCGAATCGGCGGACGGCGGCGAAGGAGAATCCGAAAAACCAGGCTGCGACGTTGATGAGGGCACCTGCGAGCGAGGCGTGGGATCCGTCGAGGTTGTAGCCGTCGGTCAGCGCGTAGCGGGCCAGTGTCGCGACACCGTAAAGCGGTGTCACCTGTGCGACGGCGAGCATGCCACCCGAGAGCGGGATGAAGATGTTGCCCAGGAAGGCGAGGCCGGTCATGACGACGCCGGGAACGTGGGTGACCACCTCGGGTGGCAGCAGCATTCCCAGCACGAGGCCGAGAGCGGAAAAGATGGCAGATCCGATCCAGGCCACGACGAGGCCGGTGATCCAGACGATCGCGTCGGCGCGGGCTCCGGTGAGTGCTCCGAGGATGCCGACCACGATGACCGGGATGGCCGCGTACACCTGGCAGGCAATGATGCGCGATGCGACGTAGCCGCCGGCACCCAAGGGCGACAGGCGAATTGTCCGCAGCCAACCGTTGGCCTTCTCGTTCGAGATGCCCGCGGCCCGCGAGATGGTGCCGATAGACGCACCGTAGACGGCGATTCCGATAATCATCCAGGCCTGAAAGTTGCCGTGCGGCAGGTCGACTCCGGCGCTGGGCTCGACGACGCGGAACAGGGCGAGGTAGAGCACGGCGGGCAGCGCGACGGTGAAGATCAGATTCTGTGGGGTGATCTGCCTGCGGATGTCGTGCAGTACGAAGGTGTGGTGCAGGCCGCGGCGGGGGCGTAGTGAGGTTGTGGTGGTCATCGGATGTCCTCAGTTCTGGGGGGTGCGGTCGGTCAGCGCGGAGAACGCTTCGTCGAGTGAGGCCGACACGATCGCGATATCTGTCGCGGAGGTCGACGTGCTCAGTGCGCGCACCACGGGATCGGTATCGGTGCACACGAAGCGGAACCGGCCGTTGGCGAGTTCCTGCAGCCGCGAGCCGGTCTGCCCTGCAACGAATTCGGCCTCGGAGCGTGGCAGGTTGGCGTCGACGGTCCGATTTGAGACGGTGGCCTTGATCTGGGCAACCGTGCCGTCGGCGACGAGGGCTCCGTCGACGATGACGACGATGCGATCGGCGAAGTCCTGTGCCTCTTCGAGGTAGTGGGTTGCGAACATGACGGTGGTGCCGTTGGCTGCCTGTGCGTGCATCGCCTGCCAGAAGTGCTTGCGTGCAGTGACATCCATACCGGCGGTCGGTTCGTCGAGCAGCAGCAGTTCGGGGTCGGACAGGAGCGCGAGAGCGAACCGCACCTTCTGCTGTTCGCCACCAGAGCATTTCGATACGCGTCGATTCACCAGTTCACCGAGTCCGGCGCGTGCGATCGCGGCGGCAGGATCGGCCCCGATGTACAGCGAGCCCATCATCGCGACCAGTGCGCCGACGGTGACGTCCGGCAACAGTCCACCGGACTGCAGTACCGCTGCGCTGCGTCCTGTCGACGCGGCGGTCAGCGGGTCGGTGCCGAGCACCTCGATGGTGCCGCCGTCCGGTTCGGTGAGTCCGAGGATCATGTCGATGGTCGTGCTCTTGCCTGCGCCGTTAGGCCCGAGAAACGCCACAACCTGCCCGCGGGGAATCGAGAGGTTCAACTCGCGAACGGCGCGGAACTTCGAGCCCGTGGAGTCGCTGAACGACTTGTGGACACCGGTGGCGTGTACCGCGAGTGCTGTCTCGGTACCCACCGCCTCGGTGCGAGTCGAATTCTGCGTGATCATCTGCAATTCCCTTCGCTCTGTCGTCAGTGCGTCTTCGGTCGTGTACTTCGGCGACACATCGGACTCTTCACCTCGGAGAAAGCGCAGGTCAACGCGAAATGGCACGTCGTTTTCGCCGTCATGACGAACTGCTGACAACTGTCATGTGCATCTATGGACCAGGTGTCACGTGAGTGCCCCGATGCCGAGATTGACGCCCTTCGCGGGGATTCACACCGCCTGGAGCGGGCGTGAATGACGATGAAGGGCGTGGATTGGGTAGTGGACTTATCGTGGCGTGATGGAAATCGGATTCGACGCGGGTTCGTATACGGTCCGCGAGGTAGAGGGCGGCGATGGTCCTGAGGACTTCCTGGCGGTGTTCAACAGCAACCCCGAGTTCCTCGACGCGAGTACGTTGCACACCGGTGTCACCGCATTCACCACGGAGGATGTCGAGAAGTTCTTGTGGCACAACACGGTGATGGAGAATTCGCATTGTTTGGCGATTCGTGTCGCAGAACGAATGGTGGGAGTGGTGACGTTGCTGGTTCCGCATCCCCGCGAAGGTCAACCGTGGGTGGGGAGTCTGATCGTCGACGCCGACGAGGGCCACGATCGTGTGGCGAATCCCGTGCTGGCGCAGCTCGAGCGCATTCTTGCGGCACAGGGGTGTACCCATGTGTTCGTGGGTCCGATGGTGAGCATGGTCGAGAGCATCGGATGGTGGCGTTCACACGGCTATCTGCCGGTCGAACGGCGACTGGACAACGACAAACGCGAGGTCGAAGTCCATCGAAAAGCGTTGCGGTGCTAGCTTCCCGGAGTGAGTGCGGTGATGTTCGCAGACGTCTGGGTGTCGGCAGCCTCGGTCTCGTGGAAGTAGCGCCGAAAGAGCATCCGCATCGACTCGATAACGTCGATGTGCTGCTGAAGAATCACGTCGAGAGAGCGATCGGTGCCGGTGGCTTTCGCGAGGAACTTGTCACGTAGCGCCTGCGCGGACGGTAAGTCACCCCAGGAAGCGACTACGGCCAGCTTTTTCGCGTCGATCTTCATCTTGTCGAGATGCTCGAGGTAAGTGACGCAAGCGGCGTCGCATTTCGCGGCCACATCGGCTGGAATGGTGATCATCCCGGCTTCCGCTTGAGCGTTGAGGCCCTGCCAGTGGGCGATGAGGTTCGGATCGGCGTCGGTCATAGTCTGAACATCCTCGGATTGCAGGTCTAGTCGGGTAGCTCGGAATCGAGGCTGGCGGTGAGTTCGCTGAGTTCAGTGCAAGGGTCGTACGGTACGAGATCGACCAATGCGCTCGTGTTCAATGTCGTCATGATCAGTTCTGTCCCAGCAGTGAAGGCAGCGCCACAATTGAGGGACGCATCTGCACCGACCTGCTGATATTGAGTGGCGTCGCGTGTTCCCACTCGGACGGACTGGAGTCGGTCGAACTTGCTCGGATCGTCGATGTAGTCGATACCTTCCAATCCGACGAATATCGAGAAGTAGTACTTGCTATCCGATGGCTGGCTCTCCCAGCCACAGATCTTGAATCCGTTTTGATCCCGGCCGAACACTCCCGACTCCTTGGTGGCGACGTTCAATCCCGCTCGCTCGATGGCCTCGTCGGGGATGGTGCAGGGATCCCATGGCGTAGCTGGTGCCGCGGCGGTGGTGGTCTGGACCCCGGGTGACGCCTGACCTGCAGTGGCGCCTGAGCAGCCAGTGAGCAGCACAAGCACCAATGCTGCCGGCATCCATCGACGTGCTCCACGCATTGCCTCACCTGTTCTCGCGAAAGTCCCATCTCCTTGGACGCAGGCCAGCTGTCATCGGTTCCCGGGACGGTCGAGCTGGGATTCACGCCCTTCGTGGGGATCCACGCACCGCCGACGGGGCTTCCTTGACAATCCCGGGCGTGGATCGCAGTGCCGCCATCGTAGGTACCTCGCGCGTCGTGGACGGTAGGGCTGGCCCCCGAATATTGGGTAGTGCGTGCGTCACTGTGTGGTGTCGACGCAAAAGGTTCGATGACTGCATGATTCGAAACAGTGCAGTTGCGGTTCGACTCGACGGGGTACGGAAGGTGCACGGCGAGGGGCAGCGTGCGGTGACCGCTCTCGACGGGGTGTCGATGGACTTCGGGCGGGGCAGTTTCACGGCGATCATGGGCCCGTCGGGCTCGGGTAAGTCGACTTTGCTGCACTGCGCCGCAGGTCTCGAACGCCCGACCGGTGGCACCGTCACTATTGCGGGCTCCGACATCGCTCGATTGGACGAGACGGCACGCACCGAATTGCGCCGCCGTCACGTGGGTTTCGTCTTTCAAGCGTTCAATCTGGTGGGTTCGTTGACTGCCTCGCAGAATGTCGAGCTACCTGCGCGGTTCGCCGGGCGTCGGGTACCGGCGCGCGAGATCGCAGCAGCGCTGGCAGCGGTGGGGCTCGCGGATCGCGCGTCGCATCGTCCCGCGGAACTATCGGGCGGTCAGCAGCAACGCGTCGCCTTGGCGCGCGCGCTCATCACTCGGCCGGACGTTCTGTTCGCGGACGAGCCGACCGGTGCGCTGGACTCTCGTGCGTCCAAAGATGTTCTGTCCCTGTTGCGTACGCTCGTCGACGATCATGAGCAGACCACGTTGATGGTCACGCACGATCCACTCGCGGCCTCCTACGCCGACGCAGCGATCTTTCTCGAAGACGGCCGAATCGTCGACTCGCTGGAGATCGAACGCGGACGGCCGGACAACTCCGCCCTGATCGCGGCACGGATGGCCGGACTGGAATCGTGATGCTCGCAGCGGCGAACCTCCGCACGCAGTGGAGAAGCTTCCTGGCTGCGTTGCTGGCCACGACCTTCGGAGTCGCGGTGATCAGTGCGACGCTCATCGTCTACGACTCCTCCCGGCCGGTGGTGCAGCCGCGGCTGGAGGGTGCTGCAGTACTCGTTCTGCCCATGCAAGCCGACAACGAATTCGGCAACACGGCGGACTTCGTTCCGTGGAGCGCGAACCGAGCCCGACAGATTGCTGCCGATCTCAGCGCAGTGCCAGGAGCGGAGGCTGTCGTCACGGACAGGTCGTTCTATGCACAGCCTTTCATCGACGGCGTGCCGGTCGAGGACGAGGGAGCACAGGACGCCGGGCACGGTTGGTCGAGTGCGCAGTTGACGCCCTATCGGTTGATATCAGGTGCAGCACCGGCACGATCCGATGATGTCGTTGTCCCGAGTTCCCTCGGCCTCACGGCCGGCGACTCGGTCTCGATCAACCTCGCAGCGGGAGCAACGAGTTTCACGGTGTCGGGAACACTGGACGGCCCGGCAATCTACTTCACGGACGGTGTTGCGGCCCAGCTCGATCCCGGTGTTCGAGCGATCGGCATCGTAGCGTCCCTCGATGCAGGCATCGACGAACTCGCGAGGGCGGCCGCAGAACGACTCGGTGATCGAGGTCGGGTTGCCACCGGTGCCGATCGCGCCGCGTTGGAGCCCGAATTCGTCTCACACAGGCGAAATCTGGGCAACCAGCTCATCATCGCGATGTCCACGATCGGCCTGTTCACGACGATTTTCGTCGTCGGATCGACTTTCGCGCTCACCACGGCCGAACGCCGACGGGAGATGGGCCTGCTTCGGATCGTCGGTGCTGCAACGGGGCAAGTTCGGTGCATGGTGCTCGGTGAGGCCGCCGCAATCGGTCTCATCGGTGGTCTGGTCGGTGCTGCCATCGGCACAGTGGCAGCTCCCGCCCTGCGGATACTGCTGTTGAACCTCGACGTCCAACCACCGCACTTCCGTCTCCAGATCTCGGCGTGGCCCTTGCTGGTGGCCGTGGGAGTCGGAGTCTGCGTGGCGGTGATCGGTGCGTGGGCGGCCGCTGGATCGGCGACCCGAGTCGCTCCGATGGAGGCACTGCTCGAGGCCGCTGTGGAACGACGTCCGATGACGCCACTGCGCTGGATCGCTGCACTCGTCGCGCTCACCGGTGGTCTGGGTGCGACGGTTCTGACAGCCACCGCGGCAACGGACAGCAGAGTCAACGTTGCCGTCGGTGCAGCCATGCTGCTGATCCTCGCTGCGGCGTTGCTCGCACCGGTGGTGATCGGACCGATCGCCGATACGGTCGTTCGGCTGCTCGCGAGTCGATCTTCGTCGGCGGCAACGATGCTCGTCAGGGCAGAATTGAGCACGGGGACTAGGCGTGCGGCCGCTACGGCCGCGCCCGTCATCGCTGCCGTCGGCTTCGCGGTGTTGCTGAGCGGAATTGTGCAGACCATGGCCGCCGCGTACCCGGCCGAGCAGGCCGAGCAATTGCACGGCCTTGCGCTCGTGACACCCGATGGAACCGCGGGTCTGAGTGATCAGGTGGTCGCCGAAACAGGTGCCGGACCCATAGGAACTCGCGCTGGACTACCTACCCGTGTGTTCGTTCCTGGAGCGCAGGGCGGCGTCACCGTCGTCGACGCCGTGGGCAGCCTCGACGAGCGGTACGCCGCCCCGGGTACGGCAGTACTGGACGAGTCGACCGCGAGCCTGCTCGCTGTGCAGGGCGGCGAGACGATGTCGGTGACATTCGCAGACGGGCGATCCGAGAGCGTGGTGGTGTCGCAGGTGCTCCCGCTCGACCCCGCTCGTGGACAGTTCGTGCTGCCCCGAGACCTGGTACGCGAGCATGATCCGTCGGCCTTGACCGACGCCGTGTTCGTCCCGGCCGACCGCGCACCGACACACCTGACCGCAGGTGCCAGGGTCGAGGACGCCTACAGTTTCGCGTTGGACGACTATATGGTCGACGCACGCCTCACCAATTGGCTTGCAGCCGTGCTTATCACGATGGCCGTCGGTTACAGCGGGCTTGCGGTGGTCAACAGCATGGCGATGTCGGCGCATCGACGCAGGCCCGACACCGTTGTGCTGAAGCTGTCCGGTGGCACCGACCGACAGCTGATGTCGACGGCCGTCGGCGAGACTGCTGCGGTTGTTCTGATCGGCGCTGCGCTCGGTCTGATCGTCACCGTACCTCCACTGTTGGCCATGGCCGCCGGCCTGTCACAGGTGACGGAAACCGAGGTGGGCCTGCACATCGAGTGGTCGACAGTGCTCGAGGTGGTTGGGGGATGCCTGGTTCTCGCCACGGCGGCCACCGCTGTGGTGGTTCGACGCGGACTTCGAGCGCGGACCGGAGTCTCGGGCGGCTGAGACTGCCCACGACCGCCACTACCCCTGGGGGTGAACTCGAGGTTCATCGAATGAAGGACTGAACGACATGACCGGTGACACCGAAAGCATCGCGTTGGTACTGAACCGTCTGCGGCGTGCGCGGGGTCAGCTTGAAGGAGTGATTGCCATGATCGAGAGCGGTCGCGACTGCAAGGACGTCGTCACCCAACTGGCCGCGGTATCGAAGGCGCTCGACCGCGCAGGCTTCAAGATCGTCGCCACCGGACTTGTGAGTGCATCACGGGAGCGGGCACAGGCGAGAAGACGAGCGAGGCGGAACTCGAGAAGCTGTTTCTGGCCCTCGCCTGAGAGTCTCTCCTCCTGCCCCCTGACAGACCGGCATCTGTTTGGCATGGTGGAGGGATGCAGCGGCGCGTGGGCGAGAGTTGGTCCGCGGGACCGGTCTCAGGGGTAACCCCTGGGTGCAACACGAGAATCGAGCACTGCGTCCGAAGCAGCTCGGCACGCTCCGCGTGCTTGACTGCTCCGAGGACGAAAGATTTCGGTCGCCCCGTGCCGTTGCATGTCACAGCGTTGCATTTCTATTCGCTGCACTCGATCGGTAGCCGCCTGTGACCGAACGCGAATTGACCCCACAGGCGGCCGCGACTCTGGCGCGGTTGGCCGCCGATGCCGAATGGACGCGCTCGGGGCTGGAGGTGGCGTTCGCACGTCTCGTGCCCGCCAAGGCGTCGTGGTTGGCGGATCGCATCATCAATCTGTATCCCGGCCCGCCCTTCGGTGAGGCGTCGATCTTCGTTCTGCTGCGCGATCTCCCGTTCATCGCGGAGCCCTCGGTGTCCTCGCAGCGACCCGCGAAGCTCAGCGGAGACAAACCCTGGCGATTCGAGGTACCTCGGTACGAGACCACCGGCCAATTGGCGCGGTCGCTGGACTTGACGATCTCGGAAATCGAATGGTTCGCCGATCTGCAGGGCAGGCTGCGCACCGCGCCGTTCCCGCTGCAGCACTATCGATCTGCGCGACTCGACAAGCGTCAGGGCATCAGATTGCTGGAGGTGCCGAAACCGCGTTTGCGTGAGATCCAACGAAAGATACTGCGGCGCATCCTCGATCGAATCCCTGCTCACCCGGCCGCACACGGCTTCCGGAAGGCACGCAGCCCCCGGACGTTCGCGATACCGCATTCCGAACGCGACGTGGTCATCTCGGTGGATCTCCGACGCTTCTTCCCGTCCATCGGGTTCGACAGAGTGGCCGCGATCTTCGAGGCCGTGGGCTATCCGCGGACGGTTGCGAAGACTCTCGCAGCCCTCTGCACGACGGTCACCCCGGCATCCGAACTGACCGGAATGGATCGTCCTACCGCTGCCAGGCTTCGTGCCACACATCTGCCGCAGGGCGCCCCCACGTCACCCGCCTTGGCGAATCTGGCTGCGCGACAACTCGATATCCGAGCCACCGGTCTGGCCCGATCCGTAGGTGCCCGCTACAGCCGATACGCCGACGATCTGGCGTTCTCCGGTGGTGCAGACCTCGATGTCGACCGACTGCTGTGGCTGATCTCCCAGATCGCTCACGACGAAGGATTCACGATTCATCCCGACAAGACCAGGGTCAGGCGCGCTCATCAGCGACAGCAGCTCACCGGGCTCGTCGTCAACTCGTGGCCTGCAGTGCCCCGAGAGGAGTACGACTCTCTCAGGGCACTGTTGCACAATTGTCTCTCCACCGGACCCGCTGCGCAGAATCACAACGGCCTCAACGACTTCCGAGCTCATGTATACGGACGCATCGCCCGAATCGGCGAGACGAACGAAACGCGTCGAGCGAAGCTACTGAGCATGGCGTCGCAGGTGAACTGGGATTGAGCAGCCTCAGACGGCCCGCACCCTGAGCAACACCCCGGTCTGCGGGTACAGCACCGGTAGTGCCACACCTGCCCAAGCCAACATCGACCCCGACAGCTCGACCACTCCGCCGTCGGCGATCCACGGTGGTAGCTCGATCCCGTTGCCGGAATCACTCAGTGCATGAACGAATTCGACGCGGTAGCGCACGGTCGGATCGAGGCCGGGAAGTCGGACTCGATCGGTGCGGTCCTCGGCCGAGGTATCCATCCGCACTATCGAATACGCGGCCTCCGAGCAGTCCGCTGCCACGACGCCGTGCACCCAGACGCTCGGGTCGGGATGGTCGGCGCGTACCACGTCTCCGGTGTGGAGCAGGCCGCGCAATTCCTTGTACAAGCCGGTCCACGCTGCCAGGTACTCGTGGTCCTCGGACGAGAGCTCGGTGACATCCATCTCCAACCCCGCATGACCGAACAGTGATGTCAAGCAACGGAACTGAAGAGTGGACCACCGGCCCGACGTATGTGCGATCTGGGGCCCGACGTGCGAGCCGATCAGCTCCGGCGGCAACAGCTGCGTCGTCCACCGTTGCAGGCGTTGGCGTTCGAGCGGATCGTTGGTGTCGGACGCCCATACCCGGTCGGTGTGTTCGAGTACCTCGAGGTCGACGCGCGCCCCGCCGGATGCGCAGGACTCGAATTCGACGCGGGGATGCCGGGAACGCAACGCGTCCAACAACCGATAGAACGCCGATGTCTGGGCATGCACCGCAGCGCGTCCGTCGGAGTCGACCGCCAGCATCAGGTCTCGGTTGTGGTCCCACTTCACGTAGTCCGGCCGCTCGGTGGTGAGTACCGCATCGATCGAGGTGAGCAGGTAGTCGAACACCTCGCCGCGGGTCAGATCCAGCACGTGCTGATGACGCCACTCCAGCGGGATCCGCCCCGGCGCCGCCAGCAGCCAGTCCGGATGCGCCCGAGCAATATCGGAGTCGAGATTCACCATCTCGGGCTCGAACCACAGGCCAGGGCTCATGCCGAGCGCGCGGACGTGATCGAACAGCGGGGCCAGCCCGTCGGGCCAGACGCCCTCGTCCACCTGCCAGTCGCCGAGGCCCGCTCGATCGTCTCGCCGGTGGCGGAACCAGCCGTCGTCGAGAACGAATCGTTCGACGCCCACACGCGCGGCGACGTCCGCGATGCCGCGAAGCCGTGCGAGATCGTGGTCGAAGTAGACGCCTTCCCAGACGTTCAACACCACCGGTCGAGGCGAGGTGGGATGTGCGGGTCGGGATCGCATCCATCGGTGCAGCGACTGCGCCGAACCATCCAGTCCTGCAGCAGAATACATGAAATGCACCCAGGGCGTGGAGTAGGTTTCCCCGGTCTCCAGTACCACCTCACCGGGCGCGAGCAGTTCACCGCCACCCAGCACACCGGAGGCCTGACCGGCCCGCTCGGGAAGCCGCTCGGCCAGATGCAGGTGATCGCCGCTCCAGGCGACATGCGCACCCCACACCTCGCCGCTACGAAAGCCGAAGCCTTCACTACCTGCGGTGAGAACCAGGGTGGCGTCGTGCCCGGTGCGTCCGCGGCGTGAGGCGCGCACGGTCGAGCCGTGATCGAACCGTCGTCGCTGCGGGGTACGTTCGCGGCAATGCCGTCCCGTCAGGTCGAGTAGTTCGGTTGCAGTGTCCGGCAACGGCATCAGCGTCACGACGCCGTCGACGGTCAAGGGTCCGCCGGAGACGTTTCGCACGTTCTGGCGAACACGCAGTGATCCACCGACCTCGAGCGACAACTCGATCGACCACGAGATACCCAACTCACCATCGGAAGCGTCTACAACACAACCGAATTCGGTAGAGGCAATCTGCACGTCCGCCCAGCGGGGGTACTGCACGGTGCCGGAGCGGTGCAATGCCAGAGCCGGTGTTCCCTGCCAGGCGTCGTCGCCGCCGGGTGCGAGGGTGAGCCACCGGGGTACATCCACACTCGAGTGCGGGACAGCGGGGATTGCGGCCCTTCGTAGCTCGGTGAGGTCGTTCTCGGACAGCTCGCCCAGATCGGTACCCCAGTGCAGCACAGCCGGAACGGCGGTGGACGACGGGCCGAGGATCACCATGACACCGTCACGGCGAAGGACGGAAAAACTCACTTGTTGGCACCCATCGTCAGACCGGACACGAAATGGCGTTGCAGCGCAACGAAAACGAGCACGGTCGGTAGTGCCACCAGTACCGAGCCCGCGGCCAGCAGGTTGGTGTCGGTGAAGAAACTACCCTGCAGATTCTGCAGCGCCGTCGTCACCGGGAGCTTGTCTCCGCTGACCATCAGGGCAAGAGCCCAGAAGAAGTCGTTGTAGATCCACGTCACCATCAGTGTCGCGAGAGCCGCGAGCGCGGGACGGCACAGCGGCATCACCACCTGCCAGTACTGGCGGAACAAGCTCGCTCCGTCGACGGTGGCGGCCTCGAGCAGTTCGTGCGGAACGGTCTTCATGTAGTTGCTCAGCACGAACACACAGAATCCGGTCTGGAACGCGACGTGCACGATGATCAGACCCCAGTAGCTGTCGTACAGCGAACCTGAGGAACTCATCCAGTACGGAACGGGAATTGCGTTGTACAGACGGAAGAGTGGCGTGAGCAGCGTCTGCTGGGGCAGCAGGTTGCCTGCGATGAACACAGCGAGCATGAAGATGTTGAACTTCCAGCTGAATCTGGCCAGGATGAACGCCGCCATCGAGCCGAAGAACAGGATGAGCAGTACCGATGGCACGGTGATGATCAGCGAGTTGAAGAAGTAGTGCGGGATTCCGCCGATCTGCCACGAGTCGATGTAGTTGCTGAATGTATAGCCGCCGACGGACAGGTATCCGTTGAGCAACACGTAGTCGTAATCGCGGAACGAGTTGTACACCGCCCACACGAGCGGGAACATCCAGACGAGCGCCATGACGGTCAGCAGTACGTAGATCGCGATCTGGGCGGTGCCTGCACGCCGACGGTTGGCGACGGCGGCGCGGTTGCGGGTCAACGGATCGCGCTCGGGAGGTGCTGTGCGGGTGAGTGAAGTGGTCATCAGTCTTTGCTCCGAAGAACGATGGCGAGGTACAGGGCGATGAAGACGAGAGAGATGAGAAGCATGACGGTCGCGAGGGCCGAGCCGAAGCCGATGCGGCCTGCTTCGCCGACGACGTTGGCCGTGACCAACGCCGATATCAGTTCCAATCCGTTTCTGCCCCTGTTGATCACCCAGACCAGGTCGAAGGCGCGTAGTGCCTCGATGACAGTGATGACGACGATGAGCAGATTGGTGTTCTTCATCAGCGGGAAGATGACGCTGAAGAACGTGCGGATCGGCCCAGCGCCGTCCATCACCGCAGCTTCACGGACGGACGGATCGATGGCCTTGAGGCCGGCCAAGTACAACAGCATGATGTAGCCGGTGTGACGCCACCCTGCGGCGACCATCACGGCCCAGATGTTGATGTCCGGGTCGCCGAGCCAATCGACGTCGGTACCCAGCAGGCTGTTGAGAACACCGCCCTCGGTGGAGTAGATGAGCTGCCAGATGAAGCCGATGAGGGCCATCGACAGCACCACGGGTATGTAGAAGATGCTCTGGTAGAGCCGAGATCCCTTGAGGTTCTTGTCCAGAAGGATCGCCAGCAGGATGCCGATGACGGTGGGGACGAGGAACAGGAAGACCAGCCAGAGCACGTTGTTGTGCAGGGCCTGTTGGAACGGTGGGTACGCCTCGACTGCATCGACGTAGTTCCTCGTGCCGATCCACTCGATGCTCGACGTGCCGCCGATGCCGTCCCAGCGGGCGAACGACAGGATCACCGTGAAGATCGTCGGAATCCAGACGAGACCGATGACGATCAGCGCGGGGACTCCGAGCATGAGCGCGATGGTCCACTTCTCGCGAACACTGCGCCGAATCTTCGGCGACTTGACCCGTTCGGGTGCGGTCATGGCATTACCTGATCTCGATGTCGAGTGGATGGTGAGGGTCGAATCGCACTGCGCACGATCATGTTCCGAACACCGCCGATTTCTGGCGCTCGATACTGCGTACCAGGCCGTCGACATCGTTGGGGTTGCCGATGAACTGCTGCAGGGCCGGAATCATGACGATGGACGCGAAATCGGGACGGGTGTCGCGGTCGAAGAACTGGGTGATCTCCTCGGCGTTCTGCACCAGATCAGCCGATTTGCGTACCAGCGCAGGGAAGCTCGACAGGTCGGCATCACGGTGAGCGGGAATGGCCTGCGGATCCTGCTTCGCGTAGGCGACGGCAGGGTCGGGCCCCGTCATGTAGGTGAGGAAGTCCTCGGCCCCCGGACGGTTGCGCGGATCGGTGCGCATCATGAACCCGTCCATGGGGGCCTCGACCGTGGATGTTCCGACGGCGGAGTCGAGTTCGGGGAAGGTGAAGAAATCCAGATCGTCGCGTTCGGCACCGGCGGGGAAGCTCTGGGCGACGAACATGCCGGCGACGAGTGACCCGACGCTCTTGTTCAGCAGTGCCATCTGCGCATCGGCGATCTTGCGGCCCAGTGGCTGTGGCTGGTGGAACGGCAGTAGTTCACGCCAGGTGTCGAACACCGAACGCACGCGATTGTCGGTCCAGCTCACGTCCCCGGCGAGCAGGGTTCGGTGGAACTCGACGCCGTTGAGCCGCAGATTCAGGTAGTCGAACGTTCCGAACGGTGGCCATCCGTCGCGGGCACCGAAGCCGATCGGGGTGAGGCCGTCGGCCTGCATCTGCTTGCTCAGCGCCACCCACTGGTCGTAGGTCGCCGGGGGCTCGTACCCACGCTCGGCCCAGAGGCTCGGCCGGTAGAACACCGCCCACGGGTAGTAGAAGAACGGGATCAGGTACTGCTTGCCGTCCATGCCGGTCGAGTTCTCGCGGAAGCTCTCGTTGAAGCCGCCGCCGTGGTTCGCCCAGATCGGCGACAGGTCCTCCACCAGACCCTTCTCGGCGAAGTACTTCACCCGATACCCACCCATCCAGGTGACGACGTCGTCGGGCGTGCCCTGAAGGTAGTTGTTGACGTTCTCCTGGAAGGACGTCGAATCGACAGTGTTCACGGCGAGCTGACGCCCGGTCTGCTGTCGGTACATCGCGACGAAGTCCTCGACACCAAGCTTGGAGTTGGGGTCGGACAGGCGTGACCCGAGCGTGGTGACGTTCGGATCGACGCTGTTCGAGCATGCCGACAGCGCGCCACCTGCGGTGATCGCACCCGCGGCGACGAGCGCTGACCTGAGGAAGTCGCGTCGGGACGGCTGCCACGTGCGCGGCCACTCGTGTGGGTTCATGGAAGTCCTTCGACGAGAAGTATCGATAACGATCAGAAGTGAACATGGCCGCTGTGCGTTCTGCGGTGTTCGGCTGACCATTCGGGGTGATGCAGGTTACAGAAACACGACGATACGGCGTCTGTCAAGCTCCTTGAGGCCCGTTCACCTGCATCAGTACGAAAATGTTCATTCATGTTGACATCTGAGAAAGCCTCGTTCATATTGTGAGCATGGACACAGCGCGACGCAGCACCTGGCCGACCCAGGGAATCTCCTTCGGCGGCGACTACAACCCCGAGCAGTGGCCCGAGGACGTGTGGCGACGCGACGTCGAGCTGATGCACGAGGCCGGCGTCGACTTCGTGACCGTCGGCGTCTTCTCCTGGGCGCGCCTGCAGCCGACCGCGACGACGTGGGACTTCGAGTGGCTCGACCGCGTCATGGACCTGATGCACGAGGGCGACATTCGCGTCGACCTGGCCACCGCCACCGCGTCGCCCCCGCCGTGGTTGGCCACTGCGTACCCGCAGATGCGCCCGGTGGACGAGCGCGGCTACCGCTACGCCATCGGCAGCCGACAGACGTGGAGCCCCAGTTCCGCTGTGTACCGCGAACATTCACTCACGCTGGTCGAGAAGATGGCGCACCGCTACGGCGAGCACCCCGCGCTCGCGATGTGGCACGTCTCCAACGAACTCGGCTGCCACAACGCCCTGTGCTATTCCGACGACAGCGCGCATGCGTTCCGAGAATGGCTCAGCGCCAGGTACATCGACCTCGAGACCCTCAATACCGCCTGGGGCACCGACTTCTGGAGCCAGCGCTACAGCGACTGGGACGAGATCGTTCCCCCGTCGGTGAGCACCACGTTCGGCAATCCCACGCACCAACTCGACTGGCGCCGTTTCTGCTCTGACGCCCTCCTCGAGCAGTACCGCGCCGAGAAGGCCGTGCTGAACCGGATCACCCCGGACGTGCCGGTCACCACGAACTTCATGGTGGGCATGGGCCAGGGCCCCGCGCTCGCAGGCAACATGGACTATGCGTCCTGGGCCCCGGAGCAGGACATCGTCTCCACCGACCACTACCTCGTCGGCCCCGAGACCGGCGACGGCGCAGCGCATCACAAGCTCTCGTTCTCGGCCGACCTCACTCGCGGTGTCGCCGGCCGTCGACCCTGGTTGTTGATGGAGCATTCCACCAGCGCCGTCAACTGGCAGCACATCAACCGCGCCAAGGTCCCCGGCGAGATGATGCGAAACTCACTGGCCCACATGGCCCGCGGGGCAGACGGTATCGCCTACTTCCAGTTCCGCGCCTCCAAGGCCGGGGCAGAGAAGTTCCATTCGGCTCTGGTGCCGCACGCAGGCGAGGACTCCGCTCGCTGGCGCGAGGTCGTCGAGCTCGGCGCGGCTCTGCGTCGTATGGCTCCGGTGGCAGGAAGCACCGTCGATGCTCGGGTCGCCGTGCTCTTCGACTGGGCCTCGCAATGGGCGTGCGAGCAGGAGGGCCATCCGTCGATGGCCATGCAGCCCATGGAGATTGCCCGACGCGTCCATCACGGATTCACCTCCGCAGGCGTGACCTGCGACGTCGTTCCGTCGTCGACGGACCTCAGTGGCTACGACGTCGTCGTCGTGCCTGCTCTGTACCTGTGCAGCGACGAGACCGCAGCGCGGATAGCCGACGCGGCCGACGGCGGCGCGCAGGTACTCGTCACCGCTTTCTCGGGAATCGCCGACGAGGACGACCACGTGCGACTCGGTGGCTACCCGGGCGCATTTCGCGAGCTGCTCGGCGTTCGCGTCGAAGAGTTCTTCCCACTCGCAGACGGCGAGACGCTGACTCTCGACGACGAGACTCTCGGTGAGATCTGGAGCGAATACCTCACCACGACCGAGGACGTCGATGTGCTGGCGCGCCATACCCAGGGGCATCTGCGCGGCGTTCCCGCGCTGACCAAGAACACCGTCGGCACCGGTGCGGCCTGGTACGCGGCCACCGTTCCCGACGCGGCAGGCTGGGCGACGCTCGCCGACAAGCTCTGCGCCGCAGCCGGTATCGACACCCGACGCGATCTCGGATCGGATGTGGAGATCGTCCGACGGTCGGCGGGGGAGCAGTCCTGGCTGTTCGTCCTCAACCACGGAACCGACAAGGTCAGCGTGCCTGCCTCGGGTACCGATCTGGTCAGCGGCGCACAGATCGACGGCGAACTCATCGTGGCCGCAGGCGGCAGTGCTGTGATCGCCGAGAACCGCTGATGCTCGCCCACCAGCGTCAGCAGAAGATCCTGGACCAGGTCACGGCCGAGGGTGCGGTCAAGGTCGCAGATCTCGGTGCCGCACTGTCGGTGTCGGACATGACCATTCGGCGCGACGTCAACGAGCTCGTCGCTCGTGGTCTGGTCGAGCGGGTGCACGGCGGCGTGACGCTGCCGCGATCGGCGAGTGTGTTCGAGCCGGGGTTCTCGGCCAAGTCCGAACTCGATCGAGATGCCAAGGCCGCCATCGCCCGTGCCGCTGCACGATTCGTGCGGCCCGGGACATCCATCGGCATCTCCGGTGGCACCACGACGCACGCACTCGCGCAGGAACTGCTCGACGTTCCTGACATCACCGTCGTCACCAACTCCCTGCCCGTCGCCGATGTCTTCCACACCGGTGGCCGGTCGGATCAGACCGTGCTGCTCACCGGTGGGCAGCGAACGCCGTCCTATGCGCTCGTCGGACCACTCACGGTCAGTGCACTGCAGAGTATCCACCTGGACATGCTGTTCCTCGGAACACACGGGGTGGACATCGAATCCGGGCTCACCTGCCCCAATCTCATGGAAGCACAGACCAATCAGGCACTTGTCGCATCGTCCCGACGCGTCATCGTGCTGGCCGACCACACCAAATGGGGTGTTCGCGCGCTCGCCAACACCATCCCGCTCTCTCGCGTCGACGTGTTCGTCACCGATGCCGGACTCGACCCCGGCGCTCACGAAGCGTTGTCCGAGGCGGTCGACGACGTGGTGATCGCCGGAGAGCAATCCGCCGACACGAACGAGGAACGAGCACTCGATGACCGCGCATGACGCCACGACGCACTCGATGCGCAAGACATCGACCACTTTGGCCGACGGCCGTGAGCTGATCTACTACGACGACACCGAGCCCTACGTCTCCGGGGGAGACACCCGCGACCTGGTCGATACGCGAGCCCTGTTGCCGTCGATGTCGGAGTCGCAGATGCGATTCGACGTACTCACCGGTGAATGGATCGTCATCGCCGCACAGCGGATGGACCGCACGTTCCTACCCCCGGCCGACGCGTCACCGCTGGCGCCGAGCCGACCGGACCGTCCGGCCACCGAGATTCCGGCCGCCGACTACGACGTGGTGGTGTTCGAGAACCGGTTCCCGTCCCTGTCCGAAACGGCAGCGCAGCAATCACTTCCGAGCGAGGTGGACGGCGAGGCACTGTGGCCGATGGCCCCCGGCACCGGGCGGTGCGAGGTGATCTGCTTCGCCAGTGACCCCGATGCGTCCTTCGTGTCACTGGAGCTCTCGCGCGTCCGCACCATCATCGACGTCTGGGCCGATCGCACCGCTGCCCTGTCGGCGATCCCCGGTGTTCAGCAGGTGTTCTGCTTCGAGAACCGGGGCAAGGAAATAGGCGTCACCCTGACGCACCCGCACGGTCAGATCTACGCCTACCCGTACCTTCCGCCGCGCGCCGATGCGCTGATCCGTCAGTCTCGCAAGCACTTCGAGCGAACGGGCCGAGTGCTGCTGGCCGATGTGCTCGCCGCCGAGCTCCGTTCGGGTCGACGCATCGTCGTCGACGCCGAGCACTGGGTTGCGTACGTTCCTGCAGCATCGCGGTGGCCGGTAGAGGTTCACCTCGCTCCGCGCCGCGACGTTGCGGACCTCGCCGAGTTGAACGGTGCCGAGCGGGACGAACTGGCCGGGGTCTATCGAGACCTGCTGCGCGCCGTCGATGCGTTCTTCGAGGGTGTCGCGGAGGTGCCGTACATCGCGGCCTGGCATCAGGCCCCCGTCGGAGTGGATCGCGAGCTGGGTCGGCTACACCTGCAACTGTTTTCGATGATGCGCTCACCGGGCCGGATGAAGTTCCTGGCCGGATCCGAATCGGCGATGGGTGCCTGGATCAACGACACCACGCCCGAGCGGATCGCCGATAGGCTGCGCGAGGTGCTGACGTGAACTGGCTCGACGTCGTTGCCGATGTGGATCTCGCCGACGGTGCAGCTGCGCTGTTCCGCAGCGCGTTCGGCGGTGAACCCGACGGCGTTTGGATCGCTCCGGGCCGCGTCAACCTGATCGGTGAGCACATCGATTATGCAGGCGGATTGGTATTGCCCTTCGCGCTGCCGTACGCCACTGCCGTCGCTGTACGCCGCCGCGAGGACACCACGATGCGTGCCGTCTCGACGCACACCGACGAGTCGTGGATCGGTGAGCTCGGCGACATCGGCCCTGGTGCCCCGGCGGGCTGGGCCGCCTATGTGGCGGGTGTGTCCTGGGCGCTCCAGGAGCACGGAGTCGGCGGAGTCGATGTAGCCGTGCACTCCTCGGTGCCGGTGGGTTCGGGCTTGTCGAGCTCGGCGGCCCTCGAGTGCTCGTTCGCCTTGGCGCTCGACGACCTGTTCGGTCTTCGCCTCGACCGGAAGGTGCTGATCGAGGCCAGTATTCGCGCCGAGAACGAGATCGCCGGCGCGTCGACCGGTGGCATGGATCAGAACATCGCGATGTCGGCGGAACCGGGACATGCCCTACTGCTCGACTGTCTCGACGGTTCGACGCGTCAGATTCCCCTCGATCTGGGCGGGTCCGGCTCGCGGCTGCTGGTGATCGACACCAACGCCCCGCATCGTCTGGTCGACGGTCAGTACGGCGCTCGGCGGGAGGCGTTGGACACCGCATACGCCGAATTGGGGGTCACGACACTGCGCGGTCTCGATCTCGACAAGGCCGTCGACAAGCTGTCCGGCGAGACCTTGATCGCGCGAGTTCGCCACATCATCAGCGAGATCGGTCGAGTCGAGCAAGCTGCCGAACTCTTGGACCAGGGTGCCGCAGGTGCCGAACTCGGTGCGTTGATGACGGCGTCGCACGTGTCGTTGCGAGACGACTACGAGGTCAGTTCACCCGAACTCGACAGCGCTGTCGACGCGGCTCTGCGTGCAGGCGCGCACGGAGCTCGGATGACCGGCGGTGGTTTCGGCGGCTCTGCCATCGCGCTGGTTCCCTCGGATCTCGTCGAGACCGTTGCGAATGAGATCACCTCCAGTGCAACACGATCCGGATTGCCGGAACCCACCTTTCTCATTGCCGAGCCCGCCGGCTCCGCACATCGATTCTTCTAACCTCTACAAAGGAGCACTCCCATGGCACAGGTCACGTACGAAGGAGCCACCAAGCTCTACCCGGGATCGGACGTCGCGGCAGTCGAATCGCTGGACCTCGCCATCGAGGACGGCGAGTTCCTGGTGCTCGTCGGGCCTTCCGGCTGCGGTAAATCCACCTCGCTGCGGATGCTCGCCGGGCTGGAGGACGTCGACTACGGTGCCATCAAGATCGGCGACCGCGACGTCACCTCCCTGGCGCCCAAGGAACGCGACATCGCGATGGTGTTCCAGAACTACGCGCTGTACCCGCACATGACCGTCGCCAAGAACATGGGCTTCGCTCTGCAGATCGCCGGTATGGACAAGGCCGAGGTGGGCCGACGCGTCGAAGAAGCCGCGAAGATTCTCGATCTGACCGACTACCTGGGCCGTAAACCCAAGGCGCTCTCCGGTGGTCAGCGTCAGCGCGTCGCGATGGGCCGAGCGATCGTGCGCAACCCGCAGGTGTTCCTCATGGACGAGCCGCTGTCCAACCTCGATGCCAAACTGCGCGTGCAGACCCGTACCCAGATCTCGCTGCTGCAGCGCAGGCTCGGCACCACCACCGTGTACGTCACCCACGATCAGGTCGAGGCCATGACCATGGGCGATCGCGTCGCCATCATGAAAGCCGGTGTGCTGCAACAGTGCGCCAGCCCCAAGGAGCTCTACGAGCGCCCGGTCAACGCCTTCGTCGCAGGATTCATCGGATCGCCAGCGATGAACCTGTTCGAGGTGGACGTCGTTGCCGGTGCAGCGAAACTCGGATCGCTGTCGGTGCCGATCGAGCGTGCGATCTCCGACCGGATCGACGGCAGCCGAGTCACGATGGGCGTCCGGCCGGAAGCGTGGACGCTCTCCGATTCCGGTACCGACATCGTCGTCGACGTCGTCGAGGAACTCGGTGCGGACGCCTACATCTACGGCCGCACCGTCGAGGACGCGTCGAACCTCGGAACCGTCGGGGCGCAGATCATCGCGCGAATCCCCGATATCGCGACCCCGTCGCAGGGCGATGTTCTCCGACTCGCCCCGCGCGCCGAGTCCGCGCACTACTTCTCGACGACAACAGGATTGAACCTGCGTCCCTGAGCTCGAATCAGGAACGAACCAGAGTGGCAGCGAACTGTGCGCCCTGAGTGGTGGATCCGTTCGTACCGTACTGAAGGTGCGCGAAGGCGTTGAATCCGCCGATCTGGCATACCGGATCGCCGAAGTTGCAGAAGCTCGTCGTTCGTGAACCGTATGTGCTGCTGGATGTTTCGATCTTCCGCCCGAACAGGCCGAACGGGTTGCCGAACACCACGACTGCTTCGACCCGGGAGGCCAGGGCGGCGGGAATGACGGCACCGGTGAAACTGCTGGGGGTGCGCAGGCCGACGGCGTTGGTCACCACGGTGGCTCCTTGTGAATATCCACCGATCACGAACTTCGTCGAAGGGCAGGATGCAGCAACGGAATTCAAGTGTGCGACGAGGTCACGGGATCCGGGGCCCGCGCTCGCCTGGGTGAAGTCTGCGGAGTAGTCGACGGCGTAGGTGCTCACCGAGCGGTCCGACAGCTGAGATTTGAGGCTGTTGACGAACGGTGTGCCGGTGATGCCGAGTCCGGGGAGCTCGCCGGTACCGCGAGCGAAGGAGATATCGACGTCCGAACATGGCGCAGCGGAGGCCACGCCCGCCGGAAGTGCCACCGTCGACGCCGAAATAGCTAGCGCTGCAATGGAATATGCGAGCAAACGTTTCTTCATGCGGTGTCCTTCTTGGGTCGAGGGAGGCCTACCGGCACGAACGATAGCTGCTGAAACGATCTTTTCCCAGGGTCGTCAAACTTTCGATTACCAGCATCTCGACGGTTGGTTGGACAGTTCTGGGGGAGTGTCCCGCGATCGTGTCGTTCGGACATCACGGGGCTGGTTTCTCAACGTCTGTTGCGATACGGTCTCCGCTGGGGTTGCCGTAGACCGGGCGCAAAGCCTGGTCCGAATTTTTCGGGGGATATGTCGTGAAGAGTCGTGGAGTACAGGTTGCTGTAGTGGCGGCGGCGGTCGTGGCCATGTGCCCGACGATCGCGGCGAACGCTGCGCCCGGCCCGGCTCCGGCCCCCGCAACGATCCTCGGCTCGATCGAGAACGGACCCGGTAGCTTCAGTGTCTACCGCACCGTCGACAGCGGGCAGCGACCCACCGAAGCCGACAATTCCGCGTGCAACGACTACTTCGGATCCCCGCGCTCGCTGACCGTGGTCGAGCGGCTCGACGCGCGGATGTACACCTTCACCAACGATCCGTCGACGGGTTTCCTGCTCGATCCCACCGCCCAGAACGTCGGACCGATCTACGTGTGCGACGGCCCGACGGTCGACGGCCAGGCGTTTCTCGACCAGTGGGGGGTGCTGACCGCTCCGGGCCTGGGCAGGTTGTCGATGAACGGTCCCTGCGGGCTCGAGTTCATGATCGGCTCGCCGGGGCGCGGCGCCGTCGATTGTGTTCTGCGAGTGCAGCCCAATGACTCCGGGGTCACCGACGGGGTCGCGACCAGCAACTCGGTCGCCAATCCGCTTCGGTTGCCGGACGGTCGAACCGGCTCGCTGTGGACTCTGTACACACTGGGCGAGGGGACTGCTCCGGTGGCCGAGCCCGTACCAGGCACTCCGCAGCCGACCGGCTCGGTGAAGTACAGCGTCGGCCGCGAGGTCAATTCGATTTCGACCGGTTCCACCCCGGCATGCCCGGGTGGAGTGCGCACTACGGAGATCCACTCCGTCTCGGTGGACCCGGCCACCGGAGCGGCATCGACCGAGCCGTCCGAGGACGTTGCCGCCAACGCGTCGATCTGTTACCAGAACCCGTCGTCACCGGACTTCGGCGCGTCGCTGAGTATCACGAGCCTCGGCGTCACACCCGCGCTCACGGCAACCTCGACCGGGCAATGCCGGCGTACCGATCTGGCAGTCGGAGCAGATACCGTGCAGCAGTCCTGTGGCTTCACTCTGCCACCGCAGCTCGGTCGCGGCCTGACCGGTGGACAGGTGACGCTGAACGGTCTGGTCCCGACGAACGATCCAGCGGGATCTGCGAATTCGGCAATCTGGACCACTTCGTTCCTCGGTTCCATCACCCCTCGATGAACGGACGTCGGATCGGGTTTCTCGTTTTGACGTTGATGGCAAGCTGGATCTCGGGCGCGGTCGTGACCGCGCCCGAGGTGGCTGCCGAACCGCTGGACGGTTCCCTCGACTACGGGCAGACCAGGGATATCGCTGTGGTTCCGCTGCCCGGGCAACCCGAAGGAATGGCGGTCGATCCCGAGGACGGCAGCATCTGGTCGGGGTCGAACCGCCCCAATTCGTCTGCGGACGTATGGCATTGGGCCGCCGACGGTAGCCTGCTCGAGACGTATTCCCTGGCGGATCACGTACCCGCCCAGCATGGCGTCAACGGTATTGCGCTCGACGGCGACGGTCGGGTCTACGCCCTCGACTACTCGGGGGCGCGGGCAGTGCGCATCGATCCGGCGACCGGAACGCAGACGGTCTACGCGACATTCGCCGACCTCCCCGCCTGCGCGGGGGCCGCGGGCAATCCGTGCGAGCCTGCATCCGTCGATCGACCGGCCTGGCCGAACTGGGCGACCTTCGCGCCGGACGGAACCATGTACGTGAGCGACCTGAATCAGGCCACCATCTGGAAGGTGCCTGCCGGCGGTGGCACGGCCGAGATCTGGTATCAGAATGCGGAATTCGCCTCGATCTACGGTGTCAACGGCATGCAGTTCGACGCCGCCGGACGGCTCAATTTCGTGGTGACCATGTCCCTGGTGCCGAGTGTCGAATCGTTCGGTCGTGGTGTCGTTCATCGACTTTCGGTGACGCCGGACGGTAGGCCGGGCGCTCTCGAGACAGTGGCGGTCGCGAGTCAGGGTGACGGTTTGGCCATCGGGTCCAGCGGGCGCATCTACCTCCCGATTGCGAATCCGCTGTACAACGCCGTCGAGGTGGTCGATCCCGACACACGTTCGGTGGTGGCGTCCTTGCCCACGCCCGTCGAGAGCATCACTCGATCCATCCCGTACTCGACCCCCGCGTCGGTTGCGTTCCGAGGAACCTCGTTGATCGTGTCCAACCACGGCCTCTTGGCTATCGACCCACGTCAATGGGCGATCCTCGAACTCGGAGTCGGAGAGACGGGATTGGCGCTGCACTATCCGACGGGGATTTCCTGAAACCGGTGCTACCGTCTGCCGGTGGACCTTGTCGTTCCCTCCGCTGATCTCGCCGCTGCATGGCGGGATGCGCATGCCGAGTGGGGACCTGGGTTTCATGAGGACGGTTTCGGGTTGACCGCTGACGATGATGTCGATTCCGCACAGGGCTTCTCGGACTGGGTCGATCGGCTGCGACGCGACAGCCTGTGCACTTACCGCTGGATCGTGGAGGGTCGCCGATTAGTGGGCGGAATCGCTGTGCGGCACGGCAGCGCTGCGGAGATCGAGCGGTTGGGCCACCTCGGCTACGGGGTGCGACCGTCCGACCGTGGCCGCGGAGTTGCCACGCGAGCGCTCGCCGACATGCTGAAAGTTGCCGCAGAGATTGGGTTCTCGGAACTCACGGCGGTGTGCGAGGTCGATAATCGTGCGTCGGTTGCGACGCTCGAAGGGGCCGGTGGTGAGCTCCTCGACCGCCACGGACCGACGGTCAGATATCGGATCAGGGTCGCGCTCTGAGTCTCAGCGCTTCGATATTCGACGAACCGCCTGATCTGTCTACCGCTGGCCGCTCACTGCCGGGCCGACCACGACTGGGTCGACGCTGCAGTAAACCAGAATTGCTCAACGGCTGATTCTGCGCCGATCGGCAGCTGTTCTGGCTGGATCGAGAGCGGTCGGCGCGCGACACTTGACCCTCACACAGTGTGAGAGGGGATTCTCTTCAGAATCATGTTCAGCATCGGAGAGTTCGCATCGATCGGCCGGGTCTCGGTTCGCATGCTTCGGCATTACGACGAGATCGGGTTGTTGACGCCGGCGCGGGTGGATCCGTTCACCGGCTATCGCTCGTACGACGGTAGGCAGTTCGAGGTTCTGGGTCGCATTCTGATGTTCAAGGATCTCGGTTTTCGGCTCGACGAGGTGAAACAGATCGTGCACGCCCAGGTCGGTGAAGACCGGTTGCGCGAGATGCTCGAGGCCAAACGCGACGACGTCGCCCGTCGACTCGATCTCGACGCCGCCCGCCTACGCCGACTCGATGCGCGCCTCCACTACACAGAGGGAGACAGCTCGATGATCACCGTGGATACCAAGTCGTTGCCGGCCACCCGCATTGCCGCCGTCACCGAGACCGCCGCCGGTTTCGGTCCGCAGAACATCGGCCCGGTCATCGGCCCGATGTACGCGCGACTCGCCGAGTTTCTGGGACGGGACGGCGTCGAGTTCGGGCCGTCGTCGATCGCCAGTTACGAGGCCGTCGACGATGGAGAGGGCACCGGCATCACCGTGCACGCCGCGTTCGAGGTGGGACCGAAGGTCAGCGCGGCCGAGGGGTACGAGGTTCGCGAACTGCCGCCGGTCGAGCTGGCGGTGACCACAGTCCACCACGGGTCGATGGCCACGATCGGCGAGACCTGGGAGCAGTTCATGGCGTGGATCGACACCAACGGCTACGAGCTCTCGGGCGTCTGCCGGGAGTTCTACCCGGAGCCGCAGCCGCAGGAGAACTGGGTCACCGAACTCCAGCAGCCGGTGGTCCGACGTCAGGACGCCTGAGCAAACTCCACGAGTGCGGTGCACTGGCAGCCGCCGGTGACCTCCTCGCACTCGAGCACCAGGAAGTGACGGACGTACTCGAGGTCCACGCAGTCCGGCTCCGTGCACTCCGCACCGCCGACCGCGTGGATCACGAGTGTGCCGTGGCAAGTATCGAAGCTGGTGGACACGCGAATTCCCTTCTGTCGTTTCTCCTACGTCCTTGATATCACCGGGCTCCGACAAGTTCGGGAGAAGACCAGCGTGTTCGACGCCTGAGCTGGGTGACAACCACGACCGTCACGGCCGGAATCCAGGCGTATCCCAGAGGGGTCCGGATGGCAGTGTGGTCACCCAGCCACGCGCCGACACTCACCAGAGCGGTGGCCCAGACCCCGGCCGCGACGAGACTGATCACCGCGTATTCACGCCGCCGCAGGGTGGTGGCAGCGACGAGACGAGGGGCGATGGTGCGGATGCCTCCGACGAGGTGCCCTGCTGCCGCCACTGCGCGTGGTCGTGATTGCGCCGACGCAGTCACTCCGAGAACTACCCGGAGCACCGTGCGCGGTAGGACGGCTTCGATCCGGCCCGACCCGAGAATCGTCTCGCTGCGGCGACTACGCCACAGCGCCCACTGCGCCCCCATGCTCGACGCCACCGCCGCGGTGACGACAGCGGGAAACCACGGTACGACGCCGATGGACGTCAGTACGCCCAGCGTGATCGGCACACTGTTCCCGGGCGTGAAAAGACCGAGCAGAGAGCCGGATTCGAAGGCCAGCAACACCACGACACCTGCGAGGACGACCCAGACAGGCACGGCCGAGAGGCGATCGACGTCGAATAGGTTGAGGTTCATACCCGTCGAATATTCTCGCCCGCGGAGCGGGAATCACCACGGTCGTCCCACCGATCGATGGTAGTGCGCGCCCTACCATGAGTCGTGGGTTCACAGTGGGGACAGGTCGACGAGCGCCCACTTAGGCTGATCCGCATGAACGAGGCACTACCGATTCCCCTGAATCCGCTCAGGGCCTGGATATCACCGAACTGGTGGTTGGCGGTGGCGTCGCTGCTTGCGTCGACGCTCGCCGGCCTCGGCGGCTGGATGATCCTCGGCCTGCTGGTGCTCGCTGTCTGCGCACTCCCGTTTGCGCTGAGCGGAGTGCTGGTCTTCGCGGTGACGATCGTGGTGCTTCGGTGGATGGACATCGCCGCCAGAGCCGGAATCGGTTTCACCAGCGGTATCGCCATCGCGGGACCTGCGGTGACCGTCTATCCCACCAGCTGGCGCAAGCTCGTCTGGTGCGTCCGCGACGTCGGACTGTGGAAGTCGTTGTTCTACTGGCTTGTTCGCATTCCAGTCTCGGCAGTCCTGGTGTTCCTGCTGCCCGCGCTCTTTCTGGTTCTGCCCGTTCTCGGTGCGGCTCCGGTCGCGTGGATCGTGACGAACCCGGTCGGCAATCAGCTCGAAATCGGGGATCGGGTGGGCTACCCACTCGTCGCGCTGGTCGGCGTCGCTGCCCTGGCCACTTTCGTCGTGGGATTGCCGTTGCTGGTGACCGGCTTGGCGAGACTCGACTGGTGGAGTGCCACAGCGCTTCTCGGACAGTCCGAATCGAGTAGGAGGGTGGACGAGCTGACGGTGAGTCGGGCACGGGTCGTCGACGCCGCAGACGCCGAGCGCCGACGCATCGAACGCGATCTGCACGACGGGGCCCAACAGCGATTGGTCTCGGTGGCGATTTCGCTGGGGCAGGCGAAGTCGCGCGTCTCTGCGGCCGACGATGCGGTGCTGAGAGAACTGCTGGACGACGCTCACCGGGAAGCCAAGAATGCGATCGGCGAGATACGAACCCTCACCCGTGGTTTGCATCCGCCGATCCTGACCGACCGAGGACTGGATGCGGCGCTGTCGTCCGTCGCGGCCCTGTGTTCGGTGCCGGTGACGATCGAGGTGGACCCTGCTCTGTCCGGGTCGCAGCGCCCGGATTCCACCGCCGAAGCGACCGTCTACTTCGTCGTCTCGGAGGCCTTGACCAACGTCAGTAAACATGCGAGCGCCGGTCGCGTTCGAGTCGATGTCACGAGGAACGAGTCCGCGGTGCATGTGAAGGTGGTTGACGATGGGTGCGGCGGTGCGCATATCGCTCCGAACGGAGGCCTGGCCGGTCTCGCGGACCGGCTCAGCGGAATCGACGGCACATTGTCGGTCACTTCACCGACCGGCGGCCCGACGAGTCTGGAGGTGAGCATCCCGTGCGAGTGATCATCGCCGACGATTCGGTGCTGTTGCGAGAGGGTGTCGCCCGATTGTTGACCGACAGTGGAGCCGAGGTGATCGGCAAGGTGGGCGATGCGTCGGAGTTGCTCGCGTCGATGTCTGCGGCCGACCCACTTCCCGATGTGTGCGTGATCGATGTACGGATGCCGCCCACCTTTCTGGACGAAGGTCTGCGCGCGGCATTGGTCATTCGCCAACGATGGCCGGCCGTGGGTGTTCTCGTGCTCTCGCAGTATGTGGAGGAGCGCTATGCGGCCGAGCTGATTCGGCAGAGTACCGACGGCGTCGGGTACCTGTTGAAAGATCGGGTCGCCGATGTGGACGACTTCGCCGACGCCGTGCAGACCGTTGCCGACGGCGGCACCGTCATCGATCCCGAGGTGGTACAGCAGATTCTGGCTCGCGCACCGCGATCGGATCCACTCGACTCCTTGACCCCGCGAGAACGAGAAGTGTTGACGGCCATGGCCGAGGGTAAGTCCAACGCCGGCATCGCGGCCACGCTGGTGGTCGGTCAGGCGGCCGTGGAGAAGCACATCGGAAACATCTTCGGCAAGCTCGGTCTGCTCGGAGACAGCGCTGATCATCGCCGCGTCATGGCCGTTCTACGATACCTGGGAGCAATTCGATGAAGAAAGCGTTGTGGCGCAACACCGTTGCAGTGTCGGTTGCCGTGGTGGTCGTGGGCACCGCAGGTGCAGCTACGACGGCAGCGATCGCATACGGCTTCACCATGCCGAAGATGCAGACTTTCGACTACACCGAAGACCACGCCGTGACCGGGAACAATCTGGCGTTCACGACGAGATATGCCCATGTGACGGTGTCGATGAGCCCCGATTCCGAGCTGCACGTACGGGCCGACGGGTCATACCGGGGAGATGTCCCGACGGTCGACATCAGCGACGACGGATCGAAGATCGCGGTGGAATGTTCGTACCGAGATCGTGGCAGCTGCGACGTCGATGTCGAGCTTCGGATTCCCGCCGGGTCGATGCTCGATATCAACGGAATGGCGGGCGATGTCGTTCTCTCGAATGTGGATGCGCAGACGTCGGTGACAACCACGTCCGGGGCGGTGATCGCTCGTGGTGCCTCGGGAACCCTGGATGTGACCACGCGATTCGGTGATGTGGACATCGCCGATGCGGCTGTGTCCGCGATCGAGGTCGACACGACATTCGGTCAGGTCGTTGTGGACTCGCGAGTTCCACCGGATTCGGTGCTCGTGCAGAACACGATGGGAGACAGCACGATCCAGCTTCCGGCTGCCGAATTCTACGACGTCGATGCATCGTCGGAGAAGGGGGACGTCGAGACCGACGTGATCGACGATCCGAATTCGCCGAGATCGGTGTCGATCACCAGTGAGGAAGGCCGGATCTCGGTGCAGCGCAGATAGTTCCGGTCGATGACTGCTGTTCGATGACTGCAGTTCAATGACTCCGCCGCCACGCACTGAACGAACGGACCGAGGACGTGGTGGGACGCGTCAGCCAGGGCCAGGGATGCAACTCGACCGGGGCGATGGCGTCGGCGATGCGGGAGAAGCCGGGAACGGGTGCCCAGGTGGCGGCCAGAGACCGTCCGGAGAGCTCGTCGGAGACCCTGCCGAGACGCACCTCCAGTGGGCGGGTCGACGCGATCTCGCCGAGCGTCTCGGCGAGAAAGACCAGCCGCTTGCCGGACAGTCGCAGCTTTCGCAGCAGTGGTTCGTCGAATACGAAGACGGCCGGTCGCTCAGGATTCGCAGCCATAGCGGGGTCTGCGGTGCCGAGCGATTCGGCGGTCAACCACACCTGTTCTGCACCATCGCCTTCCATGTGCTCGGGGCCCGCGGGTACCGGTGCCTTGTTGAGATCGGGGCCGTCGACCGCCGGTCCGAGATCGTCGTCGGGCCAATTCTCGATGGGGCACGCGTCTTTCAGCGCGCAGTTGCGGCACAGCGATGGGGCGCGCTTGTTCACCTGCCATCGACTGAAGCCGTATACCTTCCCACTTCCGGTGCCGACGGTCCACTGCCAGCCGAGGCGGTTCGCGGCACGGGAGCCATCGAGTAGGTGGGCGAACATCTCGTCCTCACCGTCGCGCCACGTCGCTCCGGCGCGGACCGCCCACTGGGAGGCGAGCCACATACGAGTCTGGTTGACCAGCCAACCGTCGTCGTGCAATTCACCCACCACGGACGACATGCAGTTCATCTCCTCGGCCCAGGGCTGGGCGGTCCATCCCTGCTGCCGCGGTTGCTCACGCCGTAGCGAACGCCCCAGATCGGTGCCGACTCGTGCGTAGAGATGGCGGGCGTACTCCTGCCACATGAGCTCGTCGCGGTACCGAGAACGGTCGCGTGAGGGCGCGTCGGATACCGAGTCCCAGACTTCTCGCAGCGTCAGCAAGCCGTGGCGGATGTACGGCGACATGCGGCTCGCGCCGCGGCGATTTACCGGAAGGACGGTGCTGCGGTCGCGGGCATAGCCGGTGATGTCCAGCCCGGCCAGTGCGACGTCGGCAGCCGACTGCCCACCACGAATACCGCCGGCGGCAACCCCGTCCGATCCCTCGCGCGTCAGATCGCCCAGGTGCTCGGCAACCCAGGCGACGACGTCATCGGTGGCGGCGCCGTCGGCAATGGACGGGGGAGGGGGCAACTCGGACATGCCGTCGGACTTCCCCGTCGGCGCGCAAGGGAAACGCGGGCGTCAGGGGCGGGGCAGGCGGCGGTGCAGTGGGTTGGACGTCGTCCTCGTTGCGGATCTGCCGGATGGCGGCAGAGACGATACGACGGTCGGTGTGTCCGCGGTGGCGCGCGAAGCGTCGTGTGCCTTCATTGCAGCGCTGTTTCCAAGGCCGAGGGCAGGAGAGGAGATCAGTCGTGCAGCTGCCCCGCCGCACTCCGGGCACGGCACCTCGCCGGGAACGTCGGCCATGGTGAATCTTTGCTCGACGGGGGCGCAACGCCGTGCGCAGCGGAAGCTGTAGGTGGGCACGCTTCCGAGCGTAGCGGCAGATGGCCGTCAGCAGCGTTATGGCACAACGTCATAGAAGATTTACATGCCATACACGGCCGGATGCGCCACGACGGTGCAATGATCGAGGCAGGAGAATCCGCGCAACCGGAGGTGCCTCGTGCCCGAACTGCTGTTTCCGCTCGACTCGACGAAGAGTTTCACCGAACAGGAGATCGTCGGCCACAACCGATGGCATCCCGACATTCCGGCGGCGGTCACGGTCAAACCCGGCACGTCTTTTCGAGCGCACTGTCGCGAATGGTTCGACGGGGCCATCCACAACGACGATTCGGCCGAGGACATCCTCAATGCGCCGCTCAACAATGTGCACACGCTGTCCGGGCCGTTCCACATCGAGGGAGCCGAGCCCGGTGACTTGCTGATCGTCGACATCCTCGACGTGGGACCGATACCGCAAGAGGATTCGGGTCCGCTGGCCGGTCAGGGATGGGGATACACGGGGATTTTCGCCAAGGAGAACGGCGGTGGGTTCCTCACCGATCGATTCCCCGACGCGTACAAGGCGATCTGGGATTTTTCCGGGCAGACCACCACCTCTCGCCACGTTCCGCACGTGAAGTACACCGGCATCACCCATCCCGGTTTGATGGGGACCGCGCCCTCGGCGCAATTGTTGGCGAAGTGGAACGCCCGCGAAGGTGCGCTGATCGCAACGGATCCCAACCGTGTTCCGCCGCTGGCTCTGGCACCCGAACTCGACGGTGCGATCCTCGGTTCCCTGAGCGGTGACGAATTCTCCCGTGTCGCAGGTGAAGCCGCGCGCACGGCACCGCCGCGCGAGAACGGTGGAAATCAGGACATCAAGAATCTGACCAAGGGCACCCGCGTCTTCTACCCGGTGTTCGTGCCGGGGGCGAAGTTGTCGTTCGGAGACTTGCACTTCTCACAGGGAGACGGAGAGATCACGTTCTGCGGAGCCATCGAAATGGGCGGCTTCATGGACCTGCACGTCGACCTGATCAAGGGCGGCATGGAGACCTACGGGGTGAGCGAAAACGCGATCTTCATGCCCGGCAACACCGCACCGCAGTACTCGGAATGGATTGCGTTCTCGGGTATTTCGGTGACCGTCGACGGCGAGCAGAAGTACCTGGATTCCGACTTGTCTTACCAGAACGCCTGTATGCACGCGATCGATTACCTCACCAAGTTCGGCTACAGCCCCGAGCAGGCATACCTGTTGCTGGGATCGGCTCCGATCGAAGGACGGCTGTCGGGCGTGGTGGATATCCCGAACTCCTGTGCCACCGTGTACATCCCCACCGCGATCTTCGACTTTCCCATAGCGCCGTCCGCCAGCGGACCGTTCCAAATCGACCCGGGAATGGGAGCGCCGAGAGCGCAGTTCTGATCGACTTCGCCTGATATGTCGCAACTGTGGATGCTCGAGGACATGGAACCGTGGCCTGACGAGCCCGCGGTGGGCGCGGTGTTCACACCTACGACGTACTGGGCGTCACGAGAGCAGATGGAACTGCCCGCGGAGGTGTGCACCGAAGTTGCCGCGCGGGTCGACGCTGTGACCGCGGATGGGCGAACGGAGTGGGTAGCGCACCTCGGGAACGGGTTCAGCACGATGATGGGTGACGGTCGCCTGGTCGGTGATGTGATTCTCCACGGTTGCCTGGTCTGGGACAGATACCTGTGGTTGGACTTTCGCTCGAAACCGCGGGGCAGTCTCCGCGTCCTGGATCGGGCGGGCGTTCTCGTGCAACAGGAGGCCTGGATCGCGACACGTCACCCAGGCGTGTTCAGTGTGGTGCCCTCCGGTCCGCTGGAGTATCACCAACGGGATTCAGTACCTGCGGGATTCGGGATTCGATGGAAGGCATCGGTTGTCGAGACCGTTGCGTCAGGGGTCGAGGCGACTCAGTCGTTTCGCTCGTCGTAGTTCGCAGTGACGATCTGGTCGAAGCGGACTGGCGAGGATTCGAGCTCGGTGAGCGCCAGAATGTCGGTGACCGTATCTGCGCTGCCTCCGAGATACGCACACGGGAAGTCGAAGTGCTGGGCCACGCACCATGCGTGGTCGGCGGGCCACCAGAGATTCGGCGACAATCCTCCGAGGGTGTCCGCTGCGCGTGAGACCGATCCCTTCAGCAAGAAATAGTTGTAGCCGGCGATGTCCGCGGTCGGTGCCCGATCGCGAATGTCGTCGAGTGCGGTGTTGCCCTCCCAGACGGCGAACCAGCATTCGTTCGGTGTATTTGTGCTTCGAGCGAGTACCTCGATGATGGCTGTCAGCTGAACATGCCAGCGTGCAACGTGTCCGGAGTTGCGTAGCGGGTACTGGACGCGGGCATAGGCGTCGAACATTGTGGGGACCAGCGAGCCCACCGTAGTTTGGGGGACGACCTTCAGACCATCGTTCACCCACCTTGCGTCCGAGACATCCTGCTGCAGATCGTCGTTCGACCAATCTGTGCCGTCGGAATTCAATGGCTGTACCAGGGTTGTGGGCTGTCGGGGTCGTCGATGACCGTGTCGACGCGACGGTCGGCGAGAACGTCCTGGATTGCCGATGAGCTGGCACCAATGGTGGCGAAGTGGGGGTCGACGTCGTTGGCGATGCACCAGGCGCGGTCGGCGGGCCAGGCGAACGAGGGAATCGGCAGACTCTCGGAACCCGGGGGATCGAGCGCCTGCTCCCAGTTGAGCAGGTCCAGCGCAGGTCCCCGGAACAGGAATGCTCCCCGTTCGGGAAGGTTGATTCGTGCGGCACCCCGAACCGTTGGACCGCCCCATCCCTCCCACACACAGAAGTAGCAGTCCAGCGGTGTCGCCGTGTGCTTCGCCAGTGTCTCGACGACTATCGCCAATTGGTCTGTCTCCGAGCGCTCGTCGTATGGAACGTCAGCCTCGCCCTCGCGTTGAGCCGGGTGTGTCGGATCTGGGATGAACCGTAACCGCGCGTAGCTCTCGTACCCCAGTGGGCCCCTGGTGACAAGGTCCCACCAATCGCGGTCAGCGTGGACGAGCCAATCGGCGGCATTTGCATCGTCGGACGGTCGCACGGTCATGGTGTGCCCTCCCTGTCGATACCGAGCTTTCTGAGCCTGAGCGCGATTTGATGCGTTGCCACGACGCTACCGACCAACCCGGTGGATCGGACTAGTCGCGGTGGCGTGACAGTCCGTTGGGAACGTGTGTTCGAAAGTGTGTCGGTGGGTCGCGATAGATTCTGTTCATGCTTTCGGGGGACGGCGGATCAGGGGTGGACGGCATCGAGACGGTGCCGCCTCCCCCTGAGGTGTCCGATCCCGACCTGTCGATGTTGATCGATCGTGTCGAGTCCGCGGTCGCGGAGTTGGCCGAACAGGGGTCGGTGTCGTGGACGAACGCCGACCGGCGTGCGGTGATCCAACGCATGGAAACACTCACCCGATCGGTGACGGCGTATTCGTATACCTGGCTGAACGAGTTGATCGCGCAGCACGGCCTCGATGTGTATCCGGGGTCGGTGCCGTGCTCGGTGGCGTGGATGCTCCGCATCACCCCACGAACCGCCGGTGCGCGAGTGCGCCTGGCAGCGGAGTTGGGTGATCGCACCGCCCTGTCCGGTGAGGTTCTGCCGCCGTTGCTGCCGCACACCGCAAAAGCATTGCGGGCGGGGTTGCTCGATGCCAAGCATGTGCAGATGATCCGCGAATTCTTCAAGCACTTGCCGACGAGTGTCGATCCGCAGACGCGGGATCTCGCCGAACAGCAATTGGTGGGCTACGCCTCGACGAGGCGGCCCGACGACTTCGCGCCGTTGGTGGCTCATTTGGATTCGATCCTCAGCCCCGACGGTGATTACGACGAGGACGAGGACGAGAACGGAAAGCCCAAGCCGAAGAAGCGGCGGGATGCGTTCTTCTACCTCGGTGAGCAGGGTGCCGACGGGATGTCGGAAGGGAACTTCTGCGTCGATTCCGAACTACGCGCCTACCTCGAAGCCCTGTTCTCCAAAGCCGCGAAACCGGGAGTGAACAATCCAGCCGACCCGACATCGGTCGTCCACGGGGATGAACGTAGCGACCAGACCGGCGACGACAACGACAGCGACAAGCCCTCCGGTAAGGATGCTGCAGCCCCACCGCAGCCCAGGCCGACGCCCGACGATGCCGGCTCCAGCGATGCAGGCCTGTGGGATGGAACGGACTGCAACGATGACGATGCCTGCGGTGACGACGACTGCAGCGACGGTATCGACTGTGGTTGCGGCACAGGGCCCGACGGCTCCGACGGCGCTGTAGGCGCTGCTGAACCCGGCGGTCACTGCGGATCAGCTACCGGCGTCGACGACGAACCACCGGATACCACCTCACCGGACACCGCAGCACGCGACGCTGCCGCTGCGCGGGATCGACGCACCCAGAACGAACGCCGCCACGACGCCCTGAAAATGGCACTGCGGCAAACCCTCGCATCCGGGACCCTCGGCACCCACCGGGGCCTGCCCGTCACCGCCATCGTCACCATGACCCTGAAGGATCTGAACGCCGGATCCGGTTACGCCATGACCGCCACCGGATCCCGCGTGTCCATCCGCGATGCGATCCGTATGGCTTCCCACGCCCACCACTACCTGACCATCTTCGACGACAACGGCAGAGCCCTCTACCTCGGCCGATCCAAACGGATCGCCTCCGCAGACCAACGCATCGTGCTCATCGCCCGAGATCGTGGCTGCAGCTTCCCCTCCTGTACCCGTCCCGCGACGTGGTGCCAAGCCCACCACCTCGATGACTGGACCACCGGCGGACCCACCGACATCGACTCCCTGACCTTCGGCTGCGACATGCACCACGCCCTCGTCGGCACCGGACCAGGAAAATGGGCGACCACCAAAACCACAGCAGGACATCGATATCCGGGCCGCACCCTCTGGCATCCACCCACCGGAATGGACCCACGCCGGCGTGGGCTGATCAATCACGCCCACCATCCCGAGGAAGTGCTGTACCCGCCCGAACAGCACGACGACACCGGCGACGAGGAACCACGACAACCCGCGTGACGGTCCGCACCACGTCGGGGCACAGCTCTGCCCGCAGCCGGATACTTGCCGGTCGTGCAGAAGCCTGTTGCTCTCGCCGCCGGACGACCTACCCTGTCTCGCGAGCTGCGTCGCCCGACCCACTCGGCAATGTCTGTTCGATCAGCATCCGCGCGCTTCGGTCCACTCGATCGTGATCGCCGGTGACCAAACGGTCGACGAGCAGACCGCGGACACCCGACACCAGAATGGTCGCCACGGCTTCCGGGTCGGTGTGTGACGGGTCGATCGTCCGGAGAGATCCGGCAAGCTCTCGGACGATGTCGGCCGTCGCCGACTGGGCGTACTCCAAGAAGGGCCCGCCTTGGATGCCTGCCTCCGCAAGGACCTGGAGAACGACCCGAGTACTGCGAGACGAGGCCCCTTCAGAGTTCGATTCCCAAGCCTCCCAAAGCCTCTCACGAAGGAGTTCGACGTCGTCGATGTCGGCGAACATCGCCGAGACCACGGGCCGCTGGGTTTCGAGTGCGGCGACGAGCATCGCCTCTTTGGTCCCGAAGTAGTGAATCAGCATGCGCGAGCTCGTATCGAGGTAGTCGGCGACGGGCCGCAGCGACAGTCCTGCCAGACCTCGGTCCGCGATGTACTCCACGACGCCGGCGAGGAGCTCGGAGCGTCGAACAAGGTCTTGGGTGCGTGCCACAGAATTAGTGTAGCGATTATTTCATTTATTGCTTGACGGGGGTACCCGGCTGCCGGTAGGCATAGGGGCATGAAATTCGCAGGAGCACGTAATCCGTTCTCGGCCAACGGATGTTTTCCCGACGTCGTGGTGACCTCGTTGGCGGCTACCACGTCGATCGCCGGGGACATCGATGAAACCTGGGCGGGGTTGCTGGCCGGTGCCAGCGGTATCGGTGCGCTCGACGCCCCGTTCGTCGACGAGTTCGATCTACCGGTGCGGATAGGCGGTTGTCTGAAAGTGCCGCCGGAGTCGCTACTCGGTCGAGTGGAGATGCGCAGGCTCTCCTACGTTCAACGGATGGCGACGGTGCTCGGACGTCAAGTGTGGAGCAACGCAGGCAAACCCGAGGTCGACGGCGACAGACTCGGGGTCTCGATCGGAACCGGGCTCGGCGGCGGAGATGCACTGATCGACGCGGTGGACAAGTTGAAGACCGGTGGATATCGCCGGGTGTCGCCGCTGGCGGTGCAGATGATCATGCCGAATGGACCGGCTGCGTGCGTGGGTCTGGAACTCGGTGCACGGGCCGGGGTGTCGACGCCGGTTTCTGCGTGCTCGTCGGGATCCGAGGCCGTGGCCAACGCGTGGCGAATGATCGTCACGGGGGACGCGGACATCGTCGTTACGGGAGGCGTCGAGGGGCACATTGCTCCGGTGCCGATAGCTGCATTCTCGATGACGCGGGCAATGAGTACGCGAAACAGCCATCCCAGCAGTGCCCCTCGCCCGTTCGACAAGGATCGTGATGGATTCGTATTCGGCGAAGCCGGCGCACTCATGGTGATCGAGACCGAAGACCATGCCAGGGCCAGGGGCGCACAGATTCATGCTCGACTACTCGGGGCCGGCGTCACCTCCGATGCATACAGTCTGGTTCCACCCGACCCCAACGGTGCAGGTGCGGCACGGGCGATCGAGCGTGCGCTTGCAACGGCCGGGCTGACGCGTCGCGAGATCTCACACGTCAACGCCCATGCGACGTCCACTCCGATCGGTGATCTCGCCGAGGCCAAGGCCATCCGAACAGCGATCGGTGATCACGCATCCGTCTACGCCCCGAAGTCCGCATTGGGCCACTCCATCGGTGCAGTAGGAGCACTCGAGTCGATCCTGACGGTGCTCAGTATCCGCGATGGTGTGGTGCCGCCGACGTTGAACTACGACACACCCGACCCGGAAATCGGATTGGATGTGGTGCATGGGAATCCGCGATACGGAGCCGTCGATTATGCGATCAACAACTCGTTCGGATTCGGGGGCCACAATGTCGCACTGGCCTTCGGCCGGGCGTAGCGCATCTACGGTATCGGTGCCGGGTTGCGCCGCGTAGGGTGGGCGCATGATCGTTCTCGGCAGCCGTACTGCGGTGTTGTCGCCGCCGGTAAGCGTCGTCTGGAAAGCGTTGATGCGTCCCGATCTGCATCCGTTGAACAGAGGATTCGCCTGGCCGATCATGTTCGAGGATGCGACGCTACCCCGGATTGTCGAGAGCAGCGAGTTCGACCGCGTCGTCTGGAGCTCACCGTGGCCGCAACTTCCAGACATCCTGTTGCAGTTCGATTTACGCCCGGAGACGCGGATTCGCTGGACGCTGTTGGCCCACACGCCCGCGCCCGGTCAGCAGACCGTCGAGTGGCTCCGCGATCAAGTCAGCCATCTGGTGAACATCGACCTGCGAAATGCAACTGGGTACTGACCTGTTATCGGTTGCCGCCGTTCAGTCCGTGGCGATAACGCTTGCCGACTGCGAACCACAGGATCGGACCGACAATGGGCAGAGTCAACGCAACGACTACCCATGCCAGCTTGGCAACGCAACCCGTACCGGGGTCGCGCACGATCGAAGCGAGGGCAAGAGCGAACAGGGTGAGGGCGACCGCGCCACCGGCAGATGCCATAACTTCGACAGTAGCTCAGCCGGCACTGCGTAATTCGATCTACCTCTTCCGATACTGGCTGCAGAGTTCGATGTTCGAACGTCTACGGCGTCTTGTCCCCGTTGATGGCATGCACCCAGGACTCTGGATTCTCGACGAGCCATGCCACTGAGTCCGTGACTGTTGCCATCCGAAACTGAACGCGGAGCAGGCTTCGGCCGACCGTCTTGCCGGCATGCGATCTGGTCACGTCCACACCGCTTATGTCCTGCAACGGTATTCGAAGCGCAGTGGCGCTGCCGATGCGTCGGAACCACAATTCGCTGTCGGTCAGAACGAGCGCGCCGTTTCCGCGGACCTGGGCGCCGCCCTTCGATCCGAGGCCGAAGAAATTCGCCATGGGATCCGACTTCACGATGCTGGAATCCACGAACTGCTCCTCGATGGCCGATTGCGACGACGAAGACAGTCGATTCACCATCACCTTGGCGAGCACCACAATGCCCACGACAAGGAGCACGACGCCCACGATGCCGAGCAATACAATCACTGTGACATTCATCGGCGAATCGTAGCGAGCTACGTCGGGTTTGTCCGGTCAACTCCTTCTCTCGAATCCGTCAGCATCCGAGCAACATCCACTCTCGAGGGCTGCGTCAGCACCGGATCGTCGTGTCGAACTACGCGGACTCCACGCGCGATGACCAGGATCCGACCGGTGTCGTCGGCTGCGACGTTCGGTCTGGTTGCAAATACGGGGGCACTCGTCAGCGGCGTGAGAGTCGTCGCGTCGTAAACGGTGAACAACCAGAACTGTTCGGTTCGTTCGTAGTGCACCGGGCCAGGGAGCGGCCACCAACCCGTCGACGAGGTGCCATCGGGCGGATGTCCGATTGTCCATGCGAACCCGCCCAGCTGACCACCGTGGAACTGACTGCGGCGCAATTGCTCCCCGTCGTCGCGAATGCCGAGATCGGGTTCCACGACGGCGACATCGACACCTCGAATCAAGCGAACGGGATCGCCTGCAAGAAAGGGATTTCCATGTCCGCGTGGCAACTGCGGAATGATGGGTCCGATCGTCGACTGTCCTGCACTCGTCACCCGCACCAGACGGGCCACCGACTCTCCGCGTGGTTGAACGCACACGATCCAGGCATCACGTTCCGCAGCAATCGAATTGACGTAACCGTCGATTGCCGTAACGTCGGTGGACCCGCTTCCGGGTGTGTACATGCGCCACGTAGGGTCGCCGGTGCAGACCAGCAACCGGTCGTCGTTGACGGCTCCGACGTGCGCGGGCAGGGAATCGATCCGAACCGCTTCTTGACCGCGGGGAATCCAGAACATTCCATCCACTCCGCCGACCCAGCACCCCGTATCGGTGGCCCAAATGGAACGGGTGCCACCGACTTTGGCCGGCAGAACATGCTCGGCGACAACCCCCTTCGTATCGATGCCGACGACCAGCGGCAATTCGGCGTCCAGAACCCAGGTGACGCCGCCGGCAGCGGCTACGTCTCCCGGCACGATGCTCGGGCGAGTCGGCAGAGGCGGTACATCGTCGAGATCGAGAGTAACCATGACGTTGTTCTCCTGATCGACGGTGAGGCTGTTGTCGTCCGGCATGGGTTCGTGACCGAAGAACCGTTCGACCTCCACCACGTCGCGTGTGGAGCATTGGCCGGGAGCTATCTCCCACCCCTCGCCGGGGACGAAGTGATAGCGCTCCGACACCAGCTGAGCGCGGGTCACTCGACCGCGGAAGCGTCCCTCGGTGTCATAGCCGAAGACGCCGAGGAAGCGTCCGGTCAGCTCGACTCGACCTGTGCGGGGGATGAACCCACGCCACGACGCAGTCCAGCCCTCGCCGCGCAACAACCCGGTCCACTCCCAGCGCCGCGAGGAGTTCTGGCCCGTCTGTTGCAAGATCGGTTGATTACCGGAGGGTTCGAGAATTGCCTTGATCGTGACGATATCCGGTTCGGTATCGGGCAGCTCCACGAAACGGAGTGGGCCGGTCAGAACCGCGCCCACTCGCGGCGCGGCGATCTCACCGTCGCCGATCACCGATGACGAGATATGCACGACAAGCGTGCGATGGTCGCTCATGCGCCTTTCAACGAGTTCATGTGCGCAAGGGTACTGCTGCCGCGCGGTAGGTTCAGAGGGTGACCGATGTGCGGTGCACAGATTGCGCATGGATCCGCTACAAACCCCCGGTTGTTCGAGGACAACACTGCTCTTCGGGTGCGCATTTCGCAATCACGTCCGGGCAAGAACGATAAGGTAGTCCTTCGACGCGAAGGGGCATGCGATGGACGGTGACAACAACCCCACTCTGCCGTTGGCGTTCGATCTCGTCTGGATGGCCGCGATCGTGTTGTGGCTGCTGCTCGTTGGCGTTGCGTGGGTATCGATCGTGCGCACGTCCCACCGCCGGCGCGGTGCCGCATTCTGGTGGTGTCTGCTCGTATTGCTCATGCCGATCATCGGTGCGTTGATCTGGTTCGTCGCTCGGCCACGAATCTCCGATACCGATCAGCGGACGAGTTCGTAGCGGGCCAACCACAATCCCGGCAGGACCTGCTGATTCTCGGTGTGCACAAAGCCGAACGACTCGTACAGTCTGCGTGCCGGGGTATTGTCTCGCCCGGTAGCCACCTGTATGCGTTGTCCGACAATCGATTCCAACATCACGTCGACCAGCGCTCGTCCGATGCCCTGGCGATGTGCGTGTGGAGCCACCACCAGACGGTCGATTTCGGAATTGCACCACGCTGCGGCACCGAGGATTTCGTCACCCTCTCGCGCGACGAGCCAGTGGACCTGGGCAGCGCACAGATCGTCCACCGACTCGTGCAGAAGCGGGATTCGGTCGTCGCCGATCAGTCTCGCTTCGACCGCATACGAGCTCTTCTGCACTGTGCGGATCTGCTCGGCGAGGGGCCGATCTGCGGCGGGGTCGACGCGAATGATCTCAATAGCGACCACCAGCGGGAGCCGGCAGAGAGTCGAGTACAGCGAGGTGGTCCGGGCTCAAGGTGAGCGAGGCCGCGCCCGCGTTTTCGTCCAGACGTGAGGTGCGTCGGGTACCCGGGATCGGCACCACGTGCTCACCCTGCGCCAGAACCCACGCCAAGGCCACCTGCGCCGGTGTTGCACCGAGCTCGTCGGCGACGGCTGCGATGGCGTCGACGATCACGAGGTTTGCATCGAGGTTGTCCTGGCTGAAGCGTGGGAGTCGAGCTCGGAAATCGTCGGCGGCGGGAGCAGTTCCGCGGAAGTTGCCGGTCAGGAAGCCGCGGCCCAGTGGTGAGAACGGCACGAATGCTGCACCGTTGTCTTGCGTCCACTTCAGCGACGTAGCGAGGTGATCGCGCGTCCACAGGGACAACTCCGACTGCACCGCAGAAATCGGATGCACCTGCTGGGCCCGATCGAGCTGCTCGACGGTGAACTCCGAGACACCCAGTGCGCGAACCTTTCCGGCCTGCACGGCCTCGGCCATCGCGCCGATGCTGTCTTCGACGTCCACCTCGGGATCGGGACGGTGCAGGTAGTACAGATCGATGTGGTCGACGCCCAGGCGGCGTAGCGAATCGTCGATTGCCGAACGCAGGTGACCCGGCTTGCCGTTGGGGCCCGAAATGACCGGTTCTCCGGCGTCGCCGACGTGAGAGACGAGACCACCCTTGGTCGCGAGAATTACCTCGGCGCGCCTGGTCGCGATGGCCTTGCCTACGACCTCCTCGTTGGTGAACGGTCCGTACACATCGGCCGTGTCGATGAAGTTCACACCCAGGTCCAAGGCGTGCCCGATGACGCGATCGGGGGTCTCCGTCCGGTCGTCGGCCTTGTATGCCCAGGTCATTCCCATGCATCCCAAGCCGATTGCACCCACCTCGGGGCCGTCGCTCCAGAGAGTTCGGGTCGGTACTGTGCGTTCGCTCATGTACTCGACCATAGAGAAGTAAAAGCGTTGTCGCTGGCACTCACCGGACGACTAGCATCGCCGCATGGCTCTTCCGCACTCGAAGGTGTATTTCGGCGATCGCTTGGTGGACGCGCAGGACGCGACGCTCGGGGTCGCGACCTCGGCCGTCCTGTACGGGCTCAGTGTCTACACGGTGTTCCCCGTGCAGGTGGACGGTGAACGACGTACCGCCTTCCGGTTGCTCGATCACTATCAGCGGCTCGTCGAATCCTGCAAGATCATCGGCATCGACACGTTCGCCTCGCAGTGGACGTTCGAGCGATTCGTACAGGTGACGCGCGACGTGGTCGCTGCCAATGCCCCGACGACCGAGGTCTACGTTCGCGCTACCGTCCACGTGGACGAGTCGATTCCCGGAACGCGGGTGCGCGGACTGCACACCACGGTGTCCATCTTCCTGTACGACGCCAATCCCATTGTCCCGCAGAACGGGATGCGTTTGAAGACGAGTGTGTGGCGACGAATCCCGGACAACGCCATTCCCTCGCGTGCCAAGGTGAACGGAGCGTACGTCAATTCCGTTCTGGCCAAACAGGATGCGATCGACAGCGGCTTCGATGACTGCATCTTTCTCGACATCAACGGCCATGTCTGCGAACTCAGTGCCGCGAACATCTTCCTCGTCCGGAACGGAGTGCTCGTCACCCCCGACGTCACCAGCGACATTCTCGACGGCATCAACCGCCGAACCATCCTGACTCTGGCGCGCGAAGAAGGGCTGACGGTTCAGGAGCGCACCGTCGACCTCACCGAGCTGTACATCGCCGATGAGGTCTTCGTGTGTGGCACGTCGGCCGGGGTCGCGCCGGTCTACGAAATCGACGGTCGTGCAGTCGGATCGAAGGAGAGCGGGCCAGTGACGCTGACTCTCCGTAAACGTCACCAGGCCGCGCTCACCAGCGACGAGGTACACGGCTGGGTGTCCGTCTTGTAGGTGTTATGCCGGGCAGGTCGACGCCAGTCCGGCGATCAATGCCTCGGTGGCCGGCTGCTCCAGCGGGTCGGCGGCCGGATTCGGAGCTGCTGCGGTCCAGGCCAGCGATACCTGACGCTGCCCGTCCGGGCTCGAGAACGCGTAGGTGCGGTAGCCGAAGCCGTTGCCGCGGTTGCCGAACACGAGCTCGCCCGAACCCGGGTTGCACGCGTCTCCGCCCAGGAGCAGGCCGAGTCCGTACGCGGATGGCGTCACGACCTGCATCTCGTCGATCAGGTTCTGCGGGATCAACGTGCCGTCGAACAATGTTTTGAAGAAGACGTTCATGTCGCCGACGGTCGAGACCACTGCGGCACCGGACGACCAGATGCTGGCGTCGTAATCGGTTACGTCGGTGTACGTCCCGTTCTCGAGGGTGTAACCGTGCAGGGCGTCGTCGGCGATGGCCGAATCGGTGGGGTAGGTGGAGTCGGTCATCTGCAACGGGCCGAAGATTCTGTCCTGCAACGACTGGCCGATGGTTCGTCCGTCCAAGGCGGCCACGATGCGGCCCAGAAGAACGTAGTTGGTGTTGGAGTAGACGAATTCGGAGCCCGGTTCACTCGTCCAGGGCATCGCCAACGCCCGTGAGATCAACTCGTCGTCGGTAATGGAATCGGCGGAGCGAGATGCAATCTGCTCCGCAGAGTCGAATCCGGTGAAGTAGTCCGGCACGCCACTGGTGTGATCGAGCAACTGACGGACGGTGACCGGCTTGGGCAGCAGGCCGGGTAGCAGCTCGTCTACCGGCTGATCGAGCTCGAGCTTTCCCTCGTCGACGAGCTGCAGCACCACTGCGGCAACCATTGCCTTGGTGACGCTGGCGATACGGACCGGGTCGTCGGCGGACGCAGCCTCGGTGCCCCCGCGCTCGACCAGACCGGCCGCTCCCGACCAGGAATCCTCACCGTCGCGTACCTGCGCAACAGCGGCCACGGATCCGGCGTCGACCAGAGCGTCCAGGGCAGCCTGGACGTCGTCGGTCCTGATGTTCCCGCTCGACGGCGTCGTGGTGGTCGGCTCGACGGTAGACGGTTCGTCCGTTGACGAGCACCCACTGACCAGCAGGGATGTCGAGACTGTGAGGGCGGCGAGGATTCGTAGCTTGCTCATGTCCTCGACGCTATCGTCGTTCGGCGAATGATTTCAGTGTCAAATGTCAGTGATTCTCCGTGTCCGGGACAGTGGGAAGCAGAGCGCGAGAATGTATGTCGTGCTGTACCGCCGCGACGAAAACGTGCCTACCGAGTACAGCTGTCGCGTTCAGTGCAGGATACGAGACCGAGACCGCATCACTGTCTCGCTCTCGTTCGCCGATGACCGCGATGTAGGAGTCGCGATGCAGTCTTGCACTCCGGATACGTGCGCCCAGGGAACCGTCCTCGAGAATCTCGGCACGTACTGATGCGTCGTGCAGTCGGTCGACCAGCGCGTTCGCCGGCGGGGAATCCGACGCGCTCACCGGAATCACCGCCAATTGCCGAGGTGCGAGCCATGGTGGCATTCGACCTGCGTGGCGATCGATCAGCATCGCGGTCAGACGCTCCATCGAACCGAGCACGCCGCGGTGGATCATCACCGGTCGATGCTTCTCACCGTCGGACCCGGTGTAGTCGAGGCCGAACCGCTCGGGCTGATTGAAATCGACCTGCACGGTCGACACAGTCTCCTGATGACCGGCGACCTGTACATCTATTTTCGGCCCGTAGAAGGCGGCATCTCCATAGCCGACGGTGAACTCACGATCACCCAGTGCCGCGCGTAGCTGCCCCTCGGCGGTACTCCACTGCGCGGCGTCACCCAGGTAGCGTCCAGTCCTGCCCCGAAGCGAGAGCCTGAACGAGGGAACGAGTCCCATTACGCGATAACATCTTTCGATGGAGGCGAGAGCCAGTCGGACTTCGTCTCCGACCTGATCAGGGGTGCAGAACACATGCGCATCGTCGAGTGAGATCTGCCGAACTCTGGTCAATCCGCCCAGTACACCGGACAGTTCGCTTCGGAACATCGACCCCAGCTCCGATACTCGAAACGGAAGGTCACGAAAGCTGCGTCCGCGTGCTGCGAAGACCTGGGTGTGATGAGGGCAATTGGCCGGTCGCAGAACGTATTCCTCGCCCCCGATGCGCATCGGGGGGAACATATCGGCCGAGAATTTGTCCCAGTGCCCGGATCTCTCGAACAGCGAGCGTTTGGCCAGGACGGGGGTGTAGACGCCGAGACATCCCGATCGAGCCGATTCCTCGGCCGCCAGTTTCTCCAACTCCGCTCTGATGATTGCGCCGTCTGGGAGCCAGACGGGTAGACCGGCACCGATGGCCGGGCTGGTTGCAAAGAGATCCAACTCGCGCCCGAGCTGGCTGTGGTCGAACTTCATGGGTGCTCCACTTCTGCTGTGGCCCAGAAGAAGTGCCCAGAAACGTCAAAACCCCGGGAACAACTCCCGGGGTTCGTCGAAACAGGGGCTTTGCAGGCCTACTTCGGACGCCGGAAGAAAACCGGCGTCGTCGTCAGTGGCTGCAGGTGCATCATGGCTTGGACGGTACAACGATCGAGTGACGGCTGGCAAGAGATATCAGTGATTCACCTGACAGAAATTGAGATGATTCGAGAACGGGTCTATGACCGTCATGGTCGGCCCGCCCGGTGCGTCGTGATCGATTCCGGGTCGGCTGCGTGGGCTGTTCTTCTGTAGCAGTTCGGCATTGAAGGACGTGACGTCCGGGATCGGTATCCACACCGATGTTCCCGGAGTGCCGTCGCCGTAGTGCTGGGACAGATCCAGGGTGCAGTCCCCGCGCGAAATGCGAATGTAGAGCGGAAGATCCGGTTCGAATCGGTGTTCCCATTCGACCGAAAAGCCCAGATAGTCCAGATAGAACGCGCGCGCTTCGACGTCGTCGAAGATGCGGAGAATCGGAACTGCCGAGCCGAATGCCTTCATGGCATCGAGTGTGGCATGTCCAGCGGCGCCTGCGCCAGGGTTGCGCTAGCCTCCGCTCGAATCCAGCAGCACCTCGGCCGCAGCCTTTGCTGCAGTAGCAGATTCGGCCAGTTCGGTGATGGCTGCGGTAGTTTGTGCGCCTTCGGCGAGCAAGGCGATTTGCAATCCGACCGACGGAGCGCATCCGGCTTCGACGGCCAATCGGGTGACGTATTCGATGAAACTCTTCTTGTGCTGATGTGCGGCGTCGGCGACCTCGGGCATGGTTGCGCCCAGTTCGCCGAACGAGTTGATGAAGGCGCACCCGCGGAAGTCGTCCTCGCGGAACCAGAGGTCCAGGAAGTCGAAGATCGACAGCAGTTTCTGTCGAGGTGATTCATGTGCTGCGGCCTCGGCGTGGATGCCGTCGTTCCACTGCTGGGTGCGACCACGAAGAACCTCGGCGACGATGGCGGTTTTCGAGGGAAAGAGCGTGTACAGGCGCTTGAGGGAAATGCCGGCCTTGGCGCGCAACTCGTCCATGCCCACAGCCTGGATGCCGCGCGCATAGAACAGTTCGTCCGCGGCGTTCACCACCTGTGCCCGTCCGATTTCCGTACTGGTCATCGCTTACCCCTTGCCGAGAGAACCAACGTTCTCTACAGTAGTCCACATGCGGAGAGAACGACCGTTCTCCCGCTCGATGTTCAGGACACAGGAAGGCAGGATCATGGCGTACATCAACGTCGGAACCGAGAACTCCACCCCCGTCGAGGTCTACTACGAGGATCACGGCACCGGCCAACCCGTCGTGCTCATCCACGGCTACCCGCTCGACGGCAACTCCTGGGAACGTCAGTCGCGTGCCCTGCTGGACGCCGGGTACCGCGTCATCACCTACGACCGTCGCGGGTTCGGGCAGTCGAGCAAGCCCACCGTCGGCTACGACTACGACACCTTCGCGGCCGACCTGGACAAGGTACTGACCGAGCTGGATCTCAACGATGTCATCCTGGTCGGATTCTCCATGGGCACAGGTGAATTGGCTCGGTACGCCGCGAAGTACGGCACGGATCGCGTCGCGAAGTTCGCGTTTCTCGCATCCCTCGAGCCGTTCCTGCTGCAGACCGACGACAACCCGACCGGCGTCCCGCAGTCGGTGTTCGACGGCATCGAGACCGCAGCTCGCGAAGACAGGTTCACCTGGTTCGACAATTTCTACAAGGACTTCTACAACCTCGACGAAAACCTCGGCACCCGCATCAGCGAGGCCACAGTGCGCGCGAGCTGGAACACCGCCACCACCAGCGCGCCCGTCGCGGCCTACGCCGTCGTACCCACCTGGCTCGAAGACTTCCGCGCAGATGTTGCGAAGGTACGTGAATCCGGAAAGCCCACGCTGATCCTGCACGGAACCGCGGACAACATCCTGCCGATCGATTCGACGGGACGTCCATTCCACGAGTCGTTCCCCGAGGCCACGTACATCGAGGTCGAGGGCGCACCGCACGGACTGCTGTGGACGCACTTCCAGGAAGTGAACGACGCGCTTCTCGCGTTCGTGAAGTAAGAGCACAACGGCGGCAGGCATTCAGGCCTGCCGCCGAGTGGGCTGCTAGACCGCGACTACGCCGTCGTGGTCGCTGTAGACGATCTCGCCCGGATTGAACGTCACGCCGCCGAAGCTGACCGGCACGTTCTTCTTACCCGATCCGGTCTGTGTGCTCTTGCGCGGATTCGTGCCCAGTGCCTTGACGCCGATGTCGAGCGTGCGCAGGATCGCGGAGTCGCGCACCGCACCGTTGACGATGACGCCAGCCCAACCGTTGGTGACGCCGCGTCCGGCGATGATGTCGCCGACGAGGGCGGTGTGCACGCTGGCATCGCCGTCGACCACCAGAACACCACCGTTGCCGGGCTCACTGAGCGTTTGCTTGACCAGAAGATTGTCCTGAAAGCAGCGGATGGTGGTGATGGGTCCCGCGAACTCGGTGTGCTTGCCGAACTGGATGAACTGGGTGTCGCAGCTGCGGATCTCGGGACCGATCTCGTCGGCCAGATCAGCGGTTGCCTTGAATTCCACAGGTGAAGTCATGCGGCACAGACTATCGCCCGGACATCAGCCCCGGCCGTGACGCCGTTCGTAGTCGTCGCGGGTGCGGTCGACGCGGCTCTGCGCCTTGGCGTTGATCAGTTGCGGGTCGAGACCGTGGATCAACAGGCGATGCCGCCGGTAGACGTTCATCAGGGCAATGGAGAAGTACACCAGCGGGATGAACAGCAGCGACATCATCGCGAGCGACATCCACAGCGGACCCGGAATCAGCAGGAACAGCAGCAGTAGCGGAATGATCGGCACGATGAATCGTGCGATGTAGCGGACCTGGGCGCCGTTGCCCACGAGATCCTTGCGAACCCAATCCTGCATCGACTCGGGCAGGGTGCGTCCGAACGAATACCCCAGAAACTGCAGCGGGGTGGGCGTCGTGCGTTCGGTGGTCATCGCGCAATGCTAGTCCGGTCTTCGTTGGTAGATCTCACCGTTGACTGCGGTTTATCTCATATGTGACGATAACGTCAGTTGAGTCGGTGGCATCGACGAGAAGGACTTTCACTGTGATCGATCGCAGAACCCTGCTGGGCACCCTCGGTGCCGCGACGATCTCCGGGGTTGCCCTCTCGACATTGACCTCCGCTACGACACTGACCTCCGCCATGGCATCGGCATCCACCGGTCCGGCCGCAGCCGGGGTGATCGATGTCCATTCGCACATGGTTCCCGACTTCTACCTGCGCGAAGCCCTCGCGTCGGGCATCGCCTTCCCCGACGGTATGCCGAAGTGGCCGTCCTGGTCGGTCGGTGGACACCTGCAGATGATGGACGGCAGCGGCATCGACAGTGCGATCCTGTCCGTCTCATCGCCCGGAGTGCATTTCGGCGACGACGGCAAGGCGGCCGATCTTGCCCGACGCGTCAACGACTTCGGGGCCGGGGTTGTGCAGGGTCAGCCCCGACTCGGGTTCTTCGCGTCGCTGCCACTCCCGAACGTCGTGGACTCGACGATCGAGGCTGTTCGTGCTCTCGATCAGCTCGGTGCCGACGGCGTGACGGTGATGTCCAACGCCGGCGGCATGTACCTGGGCAACGCCGTACTGACGCCGTTGTTGGCCGCGCTGGATGCGCGATCGGCAGTCGTGTTCGTGCATCCGACGTCGCCGCCGAATTCTGCCGCAGTGTCGCTCGGGCGCCCGGCACCGATGATCGAATTCCTCTTCGACACAGCGCGAACCGTCGTCGACCTGATTCTGTTGGGCGTGATCGATCGATTCCCGAATATTCGTTGGGTGTTCACGCACGGCGGCGGAGTTCTGCCACTGTTGGCCGATCGCGTCGATTTCTTCCGAACCCAGGTGGGTCTTGGGACGCCGACGACGCCGGATGTGCTGCAGGGCTTGTGGTTCGACCTCGCTGGGACCCCGCTCCCGCGGCAACTGCCCGCGTTGTTGTCCGCCGTCGGCTCCGATCGCCTGGTGTACGGCAGCGACTACTGCTTCACGCCGATCGCCGCTGTGCACGAACAACTTCGGTCTCTGGATGCCGGAGCGGCGAACGGCGGCCTCGAGAACTGGCGAGCGGCGACGTCGAACAATGCTCGCGCGCTGCTGAGGATCTGACCAGTGGGGGATGAATGAAAGCGCAAGCACCGCAACCGATATCCGAACACTGGGATTGGCAGATGAATGCGGCCTGCCGCTCGATGCCGGTCTCGATGTTCTACCCACCTCTGGCGACCAGGGGGTACTCGCTGAGAAATCTCGAGCGGCAGGCCAAGCTCGTGTGCGCTCGATGCCCCGTCGTATCGCAGTGCCTTCAGCACGCACTCGACTCGAACGAAAGGCACGGAGTGTGGGGTGGATCGACCGCACACGAGCGGTCCGCGATGGTTCGCGTCACCCCTGACGAGCAGCGTTCGCGACGATGACGTCGCGAAGGTACTGCGCCAGTCCGGTGGCAATATCGTTGTAGTGCTTGGCAAACCGCTCGTCGGCGATGTACATCTCCGCCAGGTTCACCTGCATCTCGTAACCGCAGTCGTAGTACCGCTCGATCGATGCCCGATGACGCTCGGCCAGTAACCTGGCCTCGGTGGAGTCCGGCGACACACCCCGCTGCAATGCGGCCGCGAGATCCGCTTCCAGTAGGTCCGTCTCCTCTTTGACGGCCTTCCAATCGTCCTTCGTGAACGACGCCGTTCGCTCCTGCGACTGCTTCCACTCGTCGGTCTCGCCCCAGCGTTGCTCGGCCTCCTCTGCGTACTCCTCGCCCGGCCAGTTGTCGCCGAAAATCTCGCGCTGTTCCTCGGGGGTCAATTGCATGCCCATCTTCTTCGCCTCCATCATCTTGTCCACGGCCGCAGCCATTGCGTGCAAGTGATCGATCCTCTCGTTCAACAACTCTCGCTGCCGACGCAGATGCGCCATGGCATCGACCGCCGGATCGTCGAGCAACGCTGCAATGACCTCGAGCGGAAACCCGAGCTCGCGGTAGGTCAGTACCTGATGCAGCCGCTCGACATCGGCCGACGAATACGTCCGATAGCCCTTCGGGGTTCTCCCCGACGGCACCACCAACGCGATCTCGTCGTAATGATGCAGCGTCCTGACGCTGACACCCACCAACTTCGAGACCGCGCCCACCTGCATGCCTGCCGAATCGTTCGCGGACGAATCACTCACGAAGGACACTGTGCTGCCTCCCGTGGCGTGAGGGTCAAGCTGCGAGCCTCGAGGGTCGTTCCGCAGGCTCCACTCCTGGCCTCCATGGTCGTTCCGCAGGCTCCACTCCTGGCCTCCAGGGTCGTTCCGCAGGCTCCACTCCTAGTTGATGACGCGTTCGCAGCCGGAGGTCGGCACGCCTGCGAGGCGCTGCGCGAGCCAATCATATGCGCCGGGACGGCCGTTGGACTGGGCAAGTGTGTGGTCTCCCGGGACCTCTTCGAGATGGACCGAAGCGCCGGCAGCGCACCACTGGTCCTGCACGGCCTCGGCACCTTCCTTGGGAATGAGGAAGTCCTGTAGGCCCTGGTAGATGTACACGGGCGCGTCCGGCTTCTTCTGGCCCATCCGGTTTTCCTCGATGACTGCCTTGGTGATCGGATGCTCGAAGACATCGGGGACGGAGAGGTTTCGCTGGTCCAACAGAAGTAGTCCCGTGTAGGACAACACATCTACGCATTGGTCCTTCTGCGCCAGAGCCAACCGCTTGCCGTTGTCGTTGGCGAGCTGCCGCATCTCGGGGTACTCCCGGGACAGTCCGATCGTCGCCGCAGTGAACAGGCCCGATCCGATCTGACCGTTCAACGAGGTCTGCAGAATCTTGTAGTCGGTCGGCGGGCCACCGAACGCGACGCCTGCGATGTTCAACTCCGGTGCGTATTCGGGAGCCAACTGCGCGGCCCAACCCGAGGCGATGGCGCCACCGGAGTAGCCGGTGATGCCGATCGGAGCGTCCGCACTCACCCCTGTGCTCCGGGAGGCGCGGAGGCCGTCGAGCACGGTGTGTCCGGAGACGAGACCAGCCGAGTAGGCCTGCCGAGGGCCTTGATAGTCGGTGACGACCACGGTGTAGCCGCGATCGAGCAGAATCCGAACCTGATCGATCTCCTTGTTGTTGCCCCGCGGGAGGGTGTACGACGGCGCGCACTTGTTTCCGAGCGAGTCCGTCGCCTCGTTGTACGCGATGACGGGCCGTTCACCGCCTCCGGTCCACGGCGCGTCGGGAGTCAGAACCGTCGTCGACGCCGCGATGGGCTGGTTCTTGGAGTCGGTCGAGCGGAAGAGCAACTGCACCGACGACGCCCCGGGCGTCACTGCGACGTCTCGTCGGTCGAGGACCGCGCCGGGCTGGAGATTCTCGTAGCCGGCAGGCGGATCGAACCATGGATCACCGAGTGAGGTGGGGAGATACGCAGCGGGATCGCTGGGCGGCGAGATGAAGTCCTGGAGTGGATCTGCCTGGGCCGACCCTGCGAACGACAGCATCAGTGCTGCGGCTCCGGCCAGAACGATTGCCTTGCGCATGTATTTCCCACCCTGTAGCTCCGTACGCCCCGACGTCCGGCAGACCACTGACCATCGTGCCACAGGGTTCGGCACTTTCGGCCCTGTGAACTGAGCCGAAGACCAGGTAGGTTGTCTGTTACTCCGAACACTACTCACCAGTAGGGACCCGTCCATGCCAGCACCGTCAGCTGCGACCTTCACCCGGCTCGCCGATCTCATCGCCATTCCCGACGCCGAATCGCGGCCGACCAAGACCATCACCGAGGTGTTCACCGGCAAGGATCTGGCGACCATCCCGGTCGGTACCGCTGCCGATGCGACTGATGCCATCGCCCGCGTACGCGCCGCTCAGGTGGCCTGGGCCAAGCGCCCGGTGTCCGAGCGCGCCGAGATCTTCCACCGCTACCGCGACCTGGTGCTCGCGCACCGCGACGAGCTGATGGACATGGCGCAGGCCGAGACCGGCAAGTCTCGCGCCGCTGCCCTCGAAGAGGTTCTCGACATCTCGATGACCTCACGGCACTACGCGCGGACCGCCGCCAAGCTGCTGGCTCCGAAGAAGGTCACCGGCATGCTGCCCGTGCTGACCAAGACCCGGATCCGGTACCAGCCCAAGGGCGTCGTCGGGATCATCTCCCCGTGGAACTACCCGATGACCCTCGCAGTGTCCGACGCCATCCCTGCGCTGCTGGCGGGCAACGGTGTGGTGCTCAAGCCCGACAGTCAGACTCCGTACTGCGCGCTCGCCTGCGTCGAGCTGCTCTACAAGGCCGGCCTGCCCCGTGACCTGTTCGCCGTGGTGCCCGGCCCGGGGTCGGTGGTGGGAACCGCGATCGTCGAGAACACCGAGTACGTCATGTTCACCGGCTCCACCGCCACCGGTCAGCTGTTGGCCGAGCAGGCCGGGCGTCGACTCATCGGATTCTCCGCAGAGCTCGGCGGCAAGAACGCGATGATCGTGGCCAAGGGTGCCAACCTGCGGGAAGTGTCCGACGCGGCCGTGCGGGCCTGCTTCTCCAACTCCGGTCAGCTCTGCATCTCCATCGAACGGATCTACGTCGAGAAGTCGATCGCCGCGGAGTTCACCGAGAAGTTCGGTCAGCGGGTACGCAACATGACTCTCGGTGCCGATTACGAATTCGGCATCGAGATGGGCAGCCTCATTTCCGAGGACCAGATCAAGACCGTGTCGGCCCACGTCGACGACGCCAAGGTCAAGGGTGCAACCGTGATCGCAGGCGGCAAGGCTCGTCCCGACATCGGCCCCCTGTTCTACGAGCCGACGCTGCTCGCGAACGTCACCGAGGACATGGAGTGTGCCGCAACCGAGACCTTCGGGCCGCTGGTCTCGATCTACCCGGTCACCGACGTCGACGAGGCGATCGAGAAGGCCAACGACACCGAGTACGGACTCAACGCCAGCGTGTGGGCCAAGACCAAGGCGCAGGGCGAAGCCATTGCAGCGCGGCTGCATTCGGGCACCGTCAACGTCGACGAGGGCTACGCGCCGACCTGGGGCACCACCGGCGCACCGATGGGCGGCATGGGTGTCTCCGGCGTCGGACGCAGGCACGGCACAGAGGGGCTGCTCAAGTTCACCGAGCCGCAGACGATCGCGACGACACGCCTGCTCAATCTCGGTGGTCCGCGCGGACTTCCGCCGAAACTGTGGGCAAAGATCATGCCGCCCTTCGTCAAGGCGCTGAAGTACATCCCGGGTCGGTAGAGCGGACCCGCAGCATCGACGACGGGGGATGTTCTACGTAGCTCGTAGGGCCGAGATGCTCAGTGCCCTGGTGTAGATCGAGTCGGTTCCGACTCGATCTACCATCGGCCACGACTGCAGATCGATTCCCTCGTCGTCGAGTGCGGTCGTGGGGATGTCCCACACGACGTTTCCGGTCCTGACGTCGATGCCTCGCAGTACCTCGGGTCCGAAGAGTGTGGCGATGTCACCGTCCAGTGCGCCGACCTCCGCGAAGCTCCCCGCCTCTCGACTCCACAGAATGTTCCCGGTGTCGAGATCGAGGCCGGATTCGGTGGCCGTGTCGTTGTTGCGGAGCAGGGCCACCGAACCCGTGACCGTGCTGGGGTCGGTGCAGTCGGTGCGCGAGACTCGGACCGTGCCGTCGAGCGAAGCGTTGCCGAGCCACTGGAACCGCGGTAGCAGACAACCTGCCCGGCGACGAATTCCTCGCCACGGCCGACGACGCCGTCCGCGGGAACACGCCAGCGCACCACCCCGTCGGCGATGTCGAGACCGACCAGGGTGGCGTCGACGTACTCTCGTCCGTCGAGACGTCCGAGGAGGGTGACGACCGGGGTCTCCGCAGGTGGCGGCGATTTCTCGGCTGCGCACGACACTCATGCAAGGGTTGTTGCCTGTACCACCGCGGCGGCGGACACCTGGAAACGACGTGTCAGGGAAGGTGCTCCCGGGAAAAAGGTGGGCAGTCTGTTCTGCCAGCATAGAGAACGAAAATTCCCCGCACTCCCGATGGGGTGCGGGGAATTGTTCGTCGTGCTGGGCCTAGTTGACGCTGTGGCCGTTCAGTCCGGCGTGCGCGTAGTGATTGCGACTGTCGGGAATGTGACTGTCTCCCAACACCCGAGCGATCTGGTCCTCGCTGAGCCCGAGGCGACGAAGTCGCTCGCACACTGCGTCGAAGTCGATCATCTTCGCGTCGAGTTCCTGTTGCAGTGCAACAACTTCGGCGCGAATGGTCTCGGCCTCGTCGAGTGCAGCCAAGGTGTCCTTGGGCTCGGGTAGCAGCAGCGCGAGCAGTCGATCACGCGCATCGGTGCTCAGGCCCTCGAAGGGACGTTGGCCCGGCTGAGCCTCGTGGCGACCCTCGACACGGCTGCTCTCGAAGCGGCGATCGGCTTCGTACTCGGTCTCGTAGTCGGTCGAGACGTACTCCTGGGTCGCACCGAAGGACGGGATCTCGGCGAGCTGATCCTTCGACTCGTCCACCGGTCCTGTTGCGGGAGTCGACGCGATGTCGATGGTCTGGCGCAGTGGACGATTCGGGATGAAGATCACTGCGATCAACGTGACGATCGCAACGAAGCCGGCGATCATGAAGATGCGTCCGGTCGCATCACCGTAGGCGGTCCGAATGACGCTGACGATCGGTGCGGGCAGTGACGTGAGATCGAGTGATCCACCGCCGCTGGCCGAGCCGTCCACTCCGAGCTGAGCCAGGCCGGCTGCCGACTTCTCGGCGACCCGGGTTGCCAAGAGGGAACCGAGAACCGAGACTCCGATCGCGCCGCCGAAGGTACGGAAGAAAGCAACCGTCGACGATGCTGCACCGACGTTCTGCACACTGACCGTGTTCTGCACTGCGAGAACGAGATTCTGCATCAGCATGCCGGTACCGAGGCCGACGATGGTGATGAAGATTCCGACGGTGACCAGGCTGGTCGCGTGGTCGATGGTGCCCAGGAGCAGGAATCCGACCACCAGCAGGACGGAACCGGTGACGATGAACGGCTTCCACTTACCGAACTTGGTGATGAGCTGACCCGAGCCGACGGAGGCGACGAGCATGCCGAACACCAGTGGGATGGAAAGCAATCCGGCTTCGGTGGGGGTGTAGCCGCGAGCGGTCTGGAAGTACTGGCCGAGGAAGGTGGTGGCTCCGAAGAGGCCGACACCGACGGCGATCGAGGCGATGATGGCCAGGCCGGTGGTGCGCTCGGTGACGATCTTGAGCGGGATGATCGGCGACTTGTGCCGAGCCTCGACGATGACCGTCAGGATGAGCAGCAGAACTCCGCCGCCGACCAGGTAGGCGGTCTCACGGGAGATCCAGTCGTAGTAGTCCGCCTTGCCTGCGAACGAAACCCACACGAGGAGAACGGAAACGCCTGCGGTCAGCAGAAGTGCGCCGAGCCAGTCGATGGAGACGTTGTCCTTGCGGACGGTCTTGATGTGCAGGGTCTTCTGCAGCAGTCCGAGGGCAATAACGGCCAGCGGCACGCAGACGAAGAAGCACCAGCGCCAGCCGAGGGGGCTGTCGACGATGACGCCGCCCAGGATGGGGCCACCGGACATCGACACGGCCATGACGGCACCGGTGTAACCCGAGTATCGGCCACGATCACGCGGGGAGACGATGGTTCCGATGATGGCGATGACCAGTGCCGTCAGACCACCCATGCCGATGCCCTGCACCACGCGTGCGGCGAGCAGTAGCGGAACGTTGTGCGCGAAGCCTGCGATCAGCGAGCCTGCGACGAAGATGAGAATCGCGCTCTGAACCAGAACCTTCTTGTTGAACAGGTCGGCGAGCTTGCCCCAGATGGGCGTCGATGCGGCGTTGGCCAGCAGTGCGGTGGTGATGACCCAGGCGTACGCGGTCTGCGAGCCCTTCAGATCACCGATGATGGTCGGCAGTGCCGTCGAAACGATGGTGGTGCTGAGCAACGCCGTGAACAGCGCGGCCAGCAGTCCGGTGAGGGCTTCGAGGATCTGGCGATGCGACATCGCGTCGGGATCGACGACTGCCTGATTGGGCGGATTTTCCGCTGCTGTTGTCATGTCTTATCTCGCAATCAATTCAATGCGGGCCACGTCCTGGTGCTGGGCGTGGGCGTCTTCGGTGAATGTGTCGTTGAGCTTGCGGATCGAATCGAGCGCATCGAGTGCCTCCGTCTCGCTCCATTCGCTCAACATCTCTGCCAGGCGTCGTGCTCGCCTGTCCCAAATCTGTTTCAGTCGAGCCTGACCTTGGTCCGACACGCAGACCCGGGACGCCCTTCGGTCGTCCGGATCGGGATGCCGATCGATGTAGCCGAGGTCGACGAGGTCCGCGATCTGCCGGCTGAGGGCGGACTGGCTGACGCAGAGCCTGCTGGCGAGGTCGGTCTGTCTGCATTCACCTTCGGTCGCGAGGATGGCCAGAACTCCGGTCAGCGCTTGCGGCAACGGTGAATCCTCGACTCCGGTGGTCACGGCCCGCTTCAGCGTGCGCCCGAAGAGGAAAACCTCTTCGACCAGCGACTCCGCTGTCGTGGATTGAACTGCCATGAGTACTCCAACGATGAGTTCGATTTACTTGCTGTCTGCAACCATATATATACATACATGCGCTAAGCAAATAATATTCCTGTCTGGTGGATCACAGAGTGGGGGACAGGCTGCCGATCTGCGGTCGAGAGCGGCTAGTGCGCGTAGAAGAACGACCGCCGGACGGTCAGGGCGACGGCCTCACCCACCTGGGGACGCGGCCCGCGTACCGAACAGCGGAAGTCCACATCGCCGGAACGCACCAGGACATCGCTGGCGTCGCGGCCGAACAACGAGGACGTCACTGTGCCGCTGATGTCGCCGTCGGACACGATCTCGATATCGGCCGGCAGGATCGCGAGCGTCCCAGGTCCGGTGCCGTCCGAGGCCAGTGTGAGCGCCCCCGACGTGAAGGCACCGTGCGAGGCGGTGCCGTCGACGAGGGTGGCGTCGGACAGGAAACGCGCGACGAACGCCGATTTCGGAGCGCGCACCACGTCCTCGGGTGTACCGATCTGTGCGACGGTGCCCTGATCGAGGACGACCACCCGGTCTGCGAGGGCGAGGGCCTCGGTGCGATCGTGTGTCACATGTACGACAGTCAATCCCGCTGCGCGCGTGAGAGATCGGAGTTCGAGGCGCAGGCGGTCTCGTAGTGGCTCGTCCAACGCCGACAGTGCCTCGTCCAGGAGCAGTGCCCGCGGCGACGAGACCAGAGCGCGAGCGAGCGCAACGCGTTGCCGCTGGCCACCGGAGAGAGTGGCCGGGTCTCTCTTCTCCAGCCCCGGAAGTCCGACGAGTTCGAGAATGTCGGCGACCTTCCTCGTGCGCTCCGCCTTGGATACCTTGGCCAATTCGAGCGGGTAGGAGACGTTTCGACCGACGGTGCGGTGCGGCCACAGTGCATGCTGCTGGAACACCATCCCGAGCCTGCGAGACTCCGGAGGCGTCGAAACGTGTTCGCTTGCCACCACATCCGGGCCGATGGAGATGGAACCGGCGGTCGGCGTCAGGAAGCCGGCGACAGTACGCAGCAGCGTGGTCTTTCCCGAACCCGACGGTCCGACGAGTGCGACGAACTCTCCGTCGGCGATGTCGAGATCGATACCGTCCACACCGACCGTGCCGTCGTGGTACCGGAGGCCGAGATGTTCGATCGTGATGGCAGACATCGGGTTCCTTCTTATCGGCGTCGGACTTGCGGGCGTCCGGCTCGGGTGGAGGCGACCAGGCCCAAGCCGGCGAATCCGACGAGCGCGACGAGTAGGGACAGGGCGGAGGCGGCGTTGTAGTCGCCGGCCTGCTGCAGGTTGAATATGGACACGCCGAGGGTCTGTGTGCCCGGCGCGACGAGCAGCACCGACATGGTCAACTCCCGCACTGCAGTGAGGGCAACGAGCACCGCTCCGGTGACTGCGGCGGGGATCGCCATCTTCCACGGCACGTCCCACAACGACCGAAGATGTGATGCGCCGGAGGATCTTGCGACTTCTTCTAGGGCCGTAGGCGTGGAACTCAGTGGCGCTCGAACGGCTTGGACGACGATCGCAAGGAACGCCATGACGTAGGCGCACAGGATGACCCACTTGGAGTCGAACAGTCCGGTGTAGCGTCCGATGATCAACCAACCGACGGCGATGACCAGGCCGGGAATTGCCTGCGGCAGCATGGCAGCCAGGTCGAGGCCGACGTTGTCGCGGGATCGGGTGCGGGTGGTGAGGACGCCGATGGCCAAGCCGAGAAATCCGCAGACAACTGCGGCCCCGAGCGCCAATGTCACCGAATTCTGAATGCCCACGAGGGTTCCCGGTGCGGTGACGGCACTTTCGATACTCTGCAGCGTGAGGTTTCCCCAGGTGAGCGGTACGCCGGGGGCAGGCAACAATGCCTGAGTTGCCAGCGCCAGGATCGGCAGTACCGTCAGGGCCAGGCCGAGGATCCATGCAGCGACTCCTGCCGGAATTCGACTGCCACCCAGCGGAAGTAACTGTGGGGCCGTGACTGCGCCGTCCAACTGAATCGATCGGCGGCCGAGAATTCGATCGATCGCGACTGCGACCACGGCGAGTGCGAGGAGTCCGATGCCGATGGTCGAGACCACTTCGAGCGGTCGATCGACGGTGCCCGACTGGATGTATCGGTACACCATGGTCGAGAGCGTGACGTAGCGCTCGGGCAAGCCGATCAGGGCAGGAATGCCGAAATCCGCAAGATTGGATACGGCCGTCAACGTCAGCGACGCCAGCAGGGCCGGTCGCAGCAGTGGCAGCGTGACGTCGCGCATGGCTCGGAACGGAGATGCTCCGGCAATACGAGCCGCCTGTTCCAGATCGCCCGGCACTCGTCGCAGCGCTGCCGAGATGATCAGGTACGCAAGCGGATACGAGTGCACGGTCAGCAGGAAGATCACGCCGTCACCGCCGTAGATGTTCCACAGCGGACCGCCGCCGAACGTCTCGTTCCAGAACGAGTTGATTATTCCGCTCGGGCCCAGCAGGCCCGTCCACGCGATCGCGCCGACGAACGGCGGAATCAGCAACGGGCTGAGCAGAATCAGACGTAGCACCGAACGACCGGGCAGATCGGTGCGATCGAGAACGAGCGCCATGACGGTCGCGATCGCCACCGCCGCGGCCGCCGACAGACCTGCAGATACGACGCTGTTGACCGCCGCCGAGGCGATTCCGCCGTCGACCAGCTCCTGAATATGGTTGCCGCCCAAACCGATCGAGACAACGGCGGCCACCGGTGCGCCGATCAGAGCCAGGACGGCCAGCCACAGGCAGGCGCGTACCCAGGTGACGCGGTCAGCCAAGAAGATCGTTGAACGTGGCGACGGCATCGGGCTGCGAGGCGGTGATCGTGTCGAGATCCGGGTTCAGCAGTGCGATGTCGTCGAGAGAGGGCGCGCCCTCGGGCGTACCGACGTCGGACCGGACCGGCAGGTACTGCTGCTCGACGGCGATCTCCTGACCGCGCTTGCTGACCAGGAAGTCCACGTACTTCTGTGCAGCCTCCTGGTTGGCCGAGTCCTTGAAGATGCCGGCCGGCTCGGAGATGTACGGGACACCGTCGGTGGGATACGACGCCGCGATGGGCGAGCCCTTCTCGGCCAGCTCGCGCACCAGGTAGTCGACGACTATCCCGACCGGCTGGGTGCCTGCCGCGACGGCCTGAGCGACGGGGCCGTTGCTCTCGGCGACCACGGGCTCGTTGGCGACGAGGTCGGTGAGCCACGGAAGCCCGAGGTCTTCCTGTCCTAGCCACACCGCGGTGTTGAACGCTGCCGCGCCGGACACGTCGGGATTGGGCAGCGTGATCCGGCCCTTGTACTGCGGATCGGCCAGGTCTTTCCACGACGTCGGAGGCTGCGAGACGGCCCCGGTGTTGTACGCGATGACCGTCGGGATGATGCGGGTGCCCACGTAGTAGCCGTCGGGATCGACGACGTTGGGATCGAGCGCATCGACATCGGCCGGGGTGTACTGCAGCAGGAGGTCGTCGGCCTTGTACTTCTCGAACGTCGGTGCGTCCGCTGCGAGTAGTACGTCGGCACCGATGGAACCTGTCTGCCGTTCGGAGGCGATGCGGGCATTGAGATCGCCGGTTCCCGCGCGGAACACCTGTACGTCGATGCCCGGATTCTCGGCGGTGAACTCGGCGTTGAGGGCATCGATCTTGGCCTGTGGCTCCGAGGTGTACACCGTGAGGGTGCCGCTGGCACCGTCTCCACCGGCCTCGGGGGCCGCAGGCTCGGAGCAGGACGCAAGGGTGAGAGCAGCTGCGAGACCGAGGATTCCACTGGCGGCGACGCGAGAAACGATGTTCACTTCAGACTTCTCCTGAGAAATACCGAGCACGGAAGCTGCTCATGCTTCCGACCGTAACCGACGCGCGGACGTGTGTTGCCCGAACTGCACATGTCGCCGGGGTGAACGAGCAGTCGGGCCGGTGTGGCGGTTGTGGAGAAGGGACGTCCACGCGGGGACGTTTTCGGCTATACAGTCCGAACATGGACGTTGTGCGTGCGATGCCCCTGCTCACGGTCACCGATCTCGAGGCGACGCTGGAGAAGTACGTCCAGGTCACCGGCATGGAGGTCGTCATGGACCACGGTTGGATCGCGACGCTCGCACCGTCCGGGGACAGCTCGGCGCAGCTGAGCCTGATCACCACCGACCCCACCGGACCGGTGAACCCGTCCGCATCGATCGAGGTGGACGACGTGGATGCGGCCTACCGAGCTGCCGTCGATGCGGACCTCGAGATCGTCTACGAGATCACCGACGAGGAATGGGGCGTACGCCGATTCTTCTTCCGAGATGCGGGCGGCAATGTGGTGAACGTTCTCTCGCACATGTGAGATCAGGCGGGGTGCAGGAGGTTTCCGCGCCGAAGGCCGCGAAGGGTGCGGGTGGCGACGGTGACCCAGGCCGTGAGGAGTAGGACGTACAGGGCGACGGTCAGAGCCTGCACCGCGCCGAAGTCCAGCGCATGTCCCAGAGCGGTGGCTCCGGTGACGCAGGTACCGACGGGGAACGTGAACGACCACCACGTCAGGGAGAATCCCAGGTTCCTGCGCGCCGCGTGCACGGTGAGAGCGACGGCGAGCGCGAACAGCAGCACTCCGAAGCCGCCCATGATCAGCCCGTAGCCGATGCCGAAGACATGCAGTCCGACCGCAATCGACGATTGTGCGCCGGTGAACACCAACGATGCATCGGTGCCGAGTAAGTTCGCCGCGGTGATCGACTGGCCGATCAGCCCCAGCGTGATCCACACGGTCGGAGCCGCGTCGACGGGCGGCAGACCGCCGTGCACCAGACGTCCGTAGATCAGAGTCAGCGTGATCATCCCGACGATCAGCGACAGCCCGAACATCGCGTAGCAGGCGCAGAGCAGAGCGAGTCGCCACTGGCCGTCGGGCACGTGGGGGAGAAGCAATGCCCCGGTCGATGCCGAGACCATCGGCGGAACGACGGGCATCAGCCACGCCGGCAGGGCCGCGACGTCGCGGTGATGGGCCGCGGTGATCATCCGATACGGCACGACGACGCTGGTGAGCAGACCGGCGATCGTCCCGGCGATCCACAGCGCAGCGAACAGTGCGGTCGCTGCGGTGGATCCGAGCAGATCCGATCCGAGGAGACCTGCTCCCGCGCCGACGGTGAGCATCGCCATGGGCGGAGCGCCGTAGAACTGCACCATCACCGGATGCCGGGCGTAGGCGACGGCCTGGTCGCGGTGCCCGATCCAATGCATTGCGAATGCTCCACCGATCGCGACCAGCGCTGTAGCTGCGATCACCCACACCGCAACGGCGAAGACGTGGAGAGCAGGAAACTGCACGGGCAACGTGGCCGCTGCGGTAGCCACGATGCCGGTCCCCATCACCACGGCGAACCAGTTGGGGGTGATGTGCTCGAAGGTCCGGCGGTGCGTCTCGGTCCCGGTCGAGATCGGGGCGGGGGCGGTCACGGTCATGTGTTCAGCCTGCGCGGTGGCGTGCCCGCTCGGTAGGTACCGGTTTGTTCACCGGTCATAACGTGGGGTTATGGCTGTCGGTGGGTCTTCGCGGCCACGGTGAGCAGTTCTGCGGCCGGACCGCTCGGCGCGCGGCCGGACGGCCAGATCGCCCTCAATTCGCGGCGCAAGGTCAGTCCTGGGATCGGCACTCGGACCAGGGTCCCGGCGGCCAACTCGGGGGCGACGGCCAGTGAGCTCAGAACAGCGCCGCCGATGCCCGCTCCGACAGCCGATTTGATCGCCGTCGTCGACGAGACCTCGAGGAGCGGCGACATCGGTTGCCCGAGACCCGCTGCAGTCAAGGCACTTTCGTAGGCCGAGCGCGTTCCCGAACCCGCCTCCCGCGTCACCAATGCGGTGGCGACGATCTCGGGCGCGGTGGGTGGGGAACTGACCCACGCGTGCCCCGGCGGCACCACGAGCATCAACTCGTCGGTGGCCACGGTCCGCTGATCCAGACCGGCAGGCACACTGGGGCTTTCGATGAAACCGATGTCTGCGCCACCGGCCAGCACCTTCTCGGCGACTACCGCCGAATTGCCCGAACTCAGCGTCGGGACGATGTGCGGGAGAAGTGTGTGCAGCGTGACCAGCCAGCGTGGCAGAAGATACTCTGCAACAGTCTGACTCGCCGCGATCTGCACATGGCCGATGCGTTCGGCGTGCAACGTCGCGATGGCGGTCGCCAGGTCTTCGGCCGACCTGACGACAGGCGCTGCCCAACTTGCGACGAGCTCGCCGAACTCGGTCAGCACCGTTCCGCGAGCGCCTCGTTTCAGTAATGGCGCGCCGACGCGACGCTCCAGCGCACGGATGCGGGAACTTGCCGCAGGCTGAGACATGCCGTGAGCCCGCCCCGCTCGGCCGATGCTGCCGAGCTCGGCCACCGACAGCAACAGATCGATGCTGGTGAGATCGGCGACGTGAGGGGGAAGCGGCACAGAGCGAGCCTACGTTCGTCAGTATTCGCTGAACAGATCCAGCTCGCCCTCGGGCTCGGCGGTGTCCTCGGCTTCGTCCGGGTCGCTCCGCTCGTGCAGCACCGAGCCCACCAACGCGGTGACGTCGATCGCGGCGGGATCGGGGATGGGGTGCCCCTCGACGAAGGCGAGCCGCTCGGCCGACAGGTACGCCAGGCGCACCGCCTGCACCACGAGGACGCGTCGTAGACCCTCGGAGACTTCACCGCGTTCGCGAGTGACCGCTGCCAAGCGCGAGATCGTCTCGGCGCGGCGAGCGATGCGGATGTCAGGATGGCCGCGCTCGCGGCGGGTCTGCTCGGAGATCAGCGACCGACGTAGCGACGCGGGGAGCGCGATGGGCTCGGAGACCGGCGGGATCTTCTCGTTGAGGATTGCCTTGTGCCGCGATTTGTCGATGGCCTCGAGATACGCCGTGTACTCGTGGGCGTTGAGATCTCGCTCGGCGGCGCGGAAGTGCTCTGCGCCATCGGACTTCTTGAGGTCCTCGTACTGCCACAGTGGCCAGATCTCGATCTCGGCGACCTCGAACACATCGAGCACCCGCATCGCAACGGCGTCGGTCCGCTGGTTCGTCAGATGACGCTGCACCCGGACGCTGAGCTTCTCCTTGGTCTGCCCCACGTAGATCGGCTCGCCGTCGTAATCGTAGAACGCGTACACGCCCCACTTGGCCGCCGACCACACCCGGCCCTGATCGTCCTTCTCGCTCAGCACTTCTCGCAGTGCCGTGCGAAAGGACTGCACGTCGTCCGCGGGAAGAGAGCTCTTGCGGGGCGCGACGGCTGACGACCGCAGCGAGGACTTACCGTGACTGGACATGCGCCGCAGTTGTTTTCGCTGCAGTCGAGTCCAGCGTTCCGGTGACCAGCGGCATCAGGTAGTGCTCGGCGAGCCACGCGACCACGGGAACGCACACGGCATCGCCGAAACCGAAGAGCGCCTGATTGTTTCGCAGGCCGTCCAGTGTGTACTCACCCGCACCCATCAGGCGGGCGTACTCGACCGGCGTCATCCAGCGCACCTGCAAGCGCCCGTTGCCCATCTTGACCACCGCCTGCTTCGACGAGCCACCCCGTGCGGTGCGCAGGCAGCCGGAGATGTCGTCGGGTCGAGCCTCCCACACCGCGACGCCGTTGCGGGTGCGGCGGTAGGCGGTACGGTAGCTGACCTTGCGGGCCTTCCTCAGAATCTCGATGCGCTGCAACTGAATCGGCGACAGTGACTGCACGAACGCCGCAGTACGGGCGGTATCCCACCACCGCTCGTCGCGGTAGTCCATGCGCTCGACCAGATCACTCAGGCCGCTGGTCAACGGGATCGGCGGGCTCGGCAGTGGTGCTCGATGCGTCAGTAACGTCGAATCGCCGTACACCGCCTGCAACCAATCGGGTCGTAGCTCGCTGTTGGGATCGCGTGCGTCCTCGGGGGGATTCTGCGCACCGATCAGGAAGAGGCGTGGACGCGACTGCGGAACGAAGCGTCGAGCGTCGATGGTGAGGACATCCACCGAATAGCCGAGCTCGTTGAGTTCCCGGACCGCTGCGGCCAGATCGTCGCCGCCGTGACTGGTCGCCAGCCCGACGACGTTCTCTAGTGCCACCACCTCGGGTCGAGCATCACCGAGCTCGCTCAACACCCGCGTGAAATGCCGGAACGTCGAGGAGTTCTTACCCGCGAGACCGGCCCGGCCGCCGGCCAACGACAAGTCGGTGCACGGAAACGACGCCCACGCCAACGACAGATCCTCGGGCAGATCCTCTCCCCGGGTGCGGGCAACATCGCCGAGTTGAAAATGGCCGGCATCGTCACCGAAGTGCTGGCGATACATGTGGTGCTTGTCGCGCTCGATGTCGTTGGCCCACGAGACCTCGAAGCCGGCCTGCTCCAAGCCCATTCGCACCAAGCCGATACCGGCGAAGAACTCCGCGACAGTGTGGATCCGACCGAGCGCAGGTGCCGAAGAACCACCCGGCACCACAGTCAACTTCGGCATTCACTCAGGCTAGTACAGACTCCCGACAAGGTTTCGGCTACTGCCGGCTCACGCCGTGGTCGCCAGCGCCGCAGCCGAGCCGAATGCCACCGCCAGCAGGCACACATGCGCGGCCGCTCGGCCCACCGACTGCTCCACAGTGGATCGATGCCCGGACACGGTCGGCAACCACGTCCCACGGATTCGGTGAGCCACGACGACCAGGATCACGGTGATCACAATCTTGGCGAGAACGATTCGGCCGTAACCGGTCTCGACCGTTGCCGCGACGCTGTCCAGCTTCAGGACTGCGTCGAGCACACCGGTGCCTGCGACCCCGACCACGCACCAGAAGGCAATCCTGGAATACACCGGCAGCAGCGTCGCCCAGGCGGACTTGCTCCGCAGACTCAGCGCCATCGCACCGAGAACCCCGAGCCACACCGAGGCGCACACCACATGCATCGCAACGGCAATGGAGCCGAACGCGAACTGCGACATGTGCCCGGTGATCGGTCGCGCCACCAGGGCGAGGGACGCCAACACGATCACCGGAACCGGAGACCAGCTCGCTGCGCCTCGATATCCGGCCACCCCGATCGCGCACAGAGCGAGCGCCAGGATCACCGTCGCCGTTCCGAGTCGGCCGACCGAAATCTCGGTGGCGAATGCTGCGAATGCGCTCGGCGACAACGTCAGCGGCGTACTACCGGAAGAATCTGCAGCGGCAGCCGCGAGCAGAACGAACTCGGCCACCGCCCACAGCCCCGACAGGAATCCGATCGCACGCCACATCACCAGCGGGTCGACTGCGGGGCGTCGGGGTTCGGAATTGGCGTCCATGACGGCGAGAACTCCGAACCCCAACACCACCGAACCCGTCGCCACCGCGATGACTCGCAGCCACGACGACCCGCCGGGAAAGGTGGGATACGCCAGCGCGAACGCTGCCGCGACCCCCACCAACCCCGAGGCTGCGGCGGCGAGCACGAGCCGAACGCTTCTCTCGCCCACCGCAGCCACGTCGGTCCTACTTCAGGGTCTTCGGCTTACGCAGGGCGAATCCCAATGCCCCTGCGAAGGCCAGAACCGCAACCACGATCAACACGATGTGGCCGTAGCCGCCGAGGAACCCGGACTCGGACTCCTCGGCGGTGCCCGAGGCGTCGGCCGGTGCCCCTGGAGTCCCGGATCCTTCCTGAGTCAGCGTGAACGTCGCGGTGCCGCTCACCGGATGGCCGTCGGCCGAGGTGATGCGATACGCAAGGGTGTATTCGCCGATCGGGCCCAGCTCGCCGACATCGACCACCACGCTCTGGCCCTCGATGCGGGCGTCGCCCTTGGACCAGATGTTGCCGTCGGGTCCGACGACGTTGAGCGTGGCGAACTGCGCCTGCGGTACCTCGTTGAACGACACCGATGCCGTCGCCGGAGACGAGTCGAGCGCGGAACCGTCGGCCGGGCTGTAGCCGGTGACCTGCGAATGCGCCGACGCGACGGGTGCCGCGATCACCAGCGCCAGCAGCGCCATCACCGAGACGACCAGTGCTTTCGCGGGAAGGACCAGCGACCTCACGAGCGCCGCGCCCGGATCGTCGCGCCGATGCCGAGACCTGCGCCGACGGCCCCGAGTACGAGTCCGACGCCGGCGATCCAGCGAGCGGTGTTGTCGGTAGACGACGCCTCCGACGATGCCTCGGCGGTCTCGGTCGTCGCCGAGTGGCTTCCGCCGTGAGCCTCGCCGCTGGCTGCGGCGAGAGTCAGAGTGGGCGCGGGCAATTCGGGTTCGCTGCCGTCCTGTGCCATGGGCTCGTTCCACTCGACGACCTCACCGTCGGTGTAGGTCTGGGTGGCCGGGAACGAGACGGTCTCCTCCTCTGGCAGCGGACCCGCCGAGAGCAGGAACTGCTGGAACTGCCCAGGGCCGACCTCGGCACCGGGATTCGCCGTCCACGTCACCAATACCGCGAGATCGGCGGAGTCCTTCTCGACGGTGGACGTCCAACCCGGAATGGGCTGCGTACGAGCGGAATTGAGGCCGGGCAGGGTGACCTTGACCGAATTGGTCGAGGCGGTGTCGGACTCGGTGGGAACGCGGAACGTCAGAACCGAGTAGCCGCCCTGCTCGGCGTCGGGTGCAGAGACGACGACGTGTGCAGACGCTGCGCCTGCGCCGATCAGCAGCGCGCCGACGGTTGCCCCGGAGACGAACAGGGCACGGGAAAGAGAGCTCTTCATGGGTATTGGGTCATTTCTGTGTGGAGAAGTGCGGAAAGGATGTCGGTCAGTACACCGAGATCGGGGGTCCGCGACGAGAAATGGCCCAGTCCAGGGCGGCGCCGTGCACCGAGGGAACCGCAACCGACATGGATACGCGACCGACGGCGGTACCGTCGGGCAGGGGAGTGAGAAGCGCAAGAACGGCGCGGACGATGGAGGTGATCGGGCCGTAGAGGCGTTCGGCGCTGGCGATCATCAGCGCGGCGACCACCGAGGCGGCTGCGTGGAAACCGATCATCGCCGTGCTGGGCAGTAGCGAGTGGCTGTGCAGCATGCCGGTCATGTCGCTCAGGCTCAGCGCGATGTGGGTGAAAAGTTGGCCTGCCATCAGAGCCAGGAGCAACAGAACGGTCGAACGCCGGGGCAGCGCCGTCATGGCACCGATGCCGATGCTGACGACGGCCAGCAGGGCCAGTGCGGAACCGTCGGGATACCCGCCCCCGGCCATGCCGTGTGCGGCCACCGCGAGCGCGGCGGTGACGGTTCCGACAGCTCCGCCGCGAAGCGGTGCGGCAGAAGCGTCGGTCGTCATGTGTTCAGTGGGTTCAGCGCACGCCGAGACGGGCGAGCAGATCGGCCTCGATGCCGTCGAGCTCCGCGGAGATAGCGGCGTGGGCGGTCTTACGGCGAGCGGGCGGCATCTGCTCGGACGCACGCACAGCGGTGGTCAGATCGTCCAGACGCTCGCTGATGGCCGCACCGAAACTCTTGGTCTCGGGATCCGAACGGCGTTCCCCAATGGTGTTCAGCGACTTCTCGGCACCGGCGATGCGGGCACTGAGCCTGCCGCCGTGTCCGGTGTACTCGCTGAGCTGATCCGGAGCGATACCCAGCTGCTGGGCCTTGCGGTTGTCCAGCTGCCCCCGAACGACAGTGGCCGCGCGGTAGGCGATCGGAGCCAGCACCGGCAGCAGCAGTCGAGCGATGCCGAGGTACTTGCGGATCTGCGCCACGCTGAGAGTGCCCTGCGCAGCGGCCTTCTGCTGCGCCCGCAGAGCCGAGACCTGCGCCTTCTCGACGTTCTTCTGCGACTTTGCCTCCACAGCGCTGAGCTTGCGCTGCGCCTTGGCGATCGACTTCAACTGTTTGCGCTCGTTCTTCGCGCCGAGCTTCGCTTCCAACGTGGCCTTGTGCTTGAGGGCCTTGGCCTCTGCCTTGCGAGTGGCACGACCCTTACGCTTGCGGAACAAACCCATCGACAAGGCTCCTGACATGTGCTGCTAGGCGGAAACGGTGCGTTTCACACACCTTATCGGGCGGTGGTGTTCGCAGGCCGACGGGCGGTGATCTGCACCGGCTGTCGGAGGGCTGACCTAATGTCTTGAAGTGTGAACGGTCGACGAGCTCCTGCACCCGTGCTGCTCGACGCCGGATCGTTGACGCGGTGTCGTCATCGGCTCTACCTCGATACCGCCTACGGATCGCTGCTCCGCGGAGAACCGGAGAACCCCGGGGTACGCCAGCGCCGGGAAGCCGCTCAGGCGCATCGTGAGAACGTCCGCGCGCAGTTGGCTGGGCCCGATCCGACGAAGTGGATCGAAATCGACGAACCCACTGCCCATGCCGCCGCCGATGCGACCATCGCTGCCTGCCGGGCCGGAGTCGAGCGCATCTGGAATGCGGTACTGCCTCTGGAACGCGATACCGGTCGACGCGGACGCAGCGAACTGCTGGTGCGCGACGCGGCCGGTGGGTACATCCCGGTGATCGTCGTCAACCACAAGGTCACCGATCCGGGCCGGGGCGCGAGAACCACCCCGCTTGACCGTTGGGCTCCGGGCGTGGACGAGACCCGCAAGGTGCGTAGTCAGCTTCGCGACCAGCTTCGGCTCGCCCACCTGTATCGCATGCTGGCGCACGAGGGATGGGCCACGGCCACACCCGTCGGCGGCGCGGTGGGCTATCGAGGCGAATGCATGTTGGTGCACGACCTGACGACTGTCCTGGCCGAATACGACACCCGCTTCGCCGATCGGCTCGCCGTCGCGCAGGGCAGCGCGTTCACCGTTCCCTCTCAGGTGAGTGAATGTCGTTCGTGTGCGTGGTGGTTCGACTGCAAGCCGCAACTCGAGGCCGTTCGCGACGTCTCGCTGGTCGCCTCCGGCTCCCGCGCGGACGTGCTCCGCAGCGCGGGTGTGCGCACCATCGACGAGTTGGCGCAATGGACCGGTCCGGCTCCCGAGGAGTGGCCGTTCGGGAACTTCGACGACGCGGTGTCCGCGGCGCTGGCCTGGCGAGCCGATGTGCCCTTGCTGCGGCGCTCGGAGACCGTCTCGGTGCACCGCGCCGACGTCGAGGTGGACGTGGACATGGAGAGCTACCAGGAACACGGCGCGTATCTGTGGGGCACTCTGCTCACCGAAGCGGGTGGTCCGCCGCCGACCTACCGGGGCTTCGTCACGTGGGATCCGCTGCCGACCGTCGACGAGGGGCGCTCGTTCGCGGTGTTCTGGAAGTGGCTGATGGACACCAGGGCCGACGCGGCCGCACGCGGCAAAACCTTTGCGGCGTACTGCTATTCGCGTCAGGCCGAGGACAAGTGGTTGCTCGACTCGGCCCGTCGCTTCGCCGATATTCCCGGGGTGCCCACCGAGGCGCAGATCCGCGAGTTCATCGACAGTGAGCAGTGGGTGGACATCTATCAGGCCGTCAGTGATCAGTTCATCTGCCCGAACGGCAAGGGCCTGAAGAAGATTGCGCCGGTGGCAGGATTCGCCTGGCGTGACGACGAGGCAGGCGGCGAGGCGTCGATGGGTTGGTACCGCGAGGCCGTCGGATACGACGCGGAGCCAGACCTCACCCAGCGCGAGCGGCTACTGGTCTACAACGAGGACGACGTACTCGCGACGAAAGTGTTGCGCGAGTGGATGTCCGACCGGGCGGAGAAGGAGATCCCGACGGTGGCGGACCTGCGCGCTCGCGCGTGACCCCGCACCGTTCGGCGGGGCCACGCGGAGTGGTCAGTGGTTAACGCGGAGCCATACGGATTGCGCCGTCCATGCGGATGGTCTCACCGTTGAGATAGTCGTGCTCGGCGATCATCTGGACCAGCTGCGCGTACTCGCTGGGCTGAGCCAGACGCGACGGGAACGGTACCGACGCCTCGAGGCCCTGACGGTATTCCTCGGTGACGCCGGCCAACATCGGGGTGTCGACGATGCCGGGGGCGATGGTGTTGACGCGGATACCGACCTGCGCGAGGTCGCGGGCAGCGGTGATGGTCATCGCGTGCACGCCGCCCTTGGAGGCGGTGTAGGCGATCTGACCGATCTGGCCCTCGAACGCCGCGACCGATGCGGTGTTGATGACGACGCCGCGCTGGCCTGCGTCGTCCACGGTCGACTGCGACTGCATCCGGTTCGCGGCCAGCCGCATCACGTTGAACGTGCCCAGCAGGTTGATGGTGATGACGGTGCGGAACAGCTCGAGATCGTGCGGTCCCTTCTTGGACAGGATGCGGCCCGCCCAGCCCACGCCCGCGCAGTTGACGACGATGCGCAGCGGCACACCGGATTCGACGATGGTGTCCAGTGCGGCCTCGACCTCGGCCTCGCTGGTGACATCTGCGGGCAGCAGAGTCACCCCGGCCGGGACGCTGTCTCCGGCGCGCTCGATCGACTGTGGCAGATCGAGCCCGAACACGGTGACGCCTGCGGCGGCCAGACGTGCGGCCGTTGCGGCACCGAGGCCCGACGCTCCACCGGTGACAAGTGCTGCTGTTCCTGAAATCTCCACGTCGTACGATCCCCTTCGTTCACGGTGGCGGGCCGCGGCACAGGCAGCGGCCTCGTAGTCGCTTGCACCATAACCGGCGGGACACCTCACCCACCCTCAGGCGCCCTGAAGGGGGCCTACTTGATCCCGCTGCGCGCGAATCCGGCGATGAAGTACTTCTGGAAGAACAGGAACAGCAGTGCCATCGGCACGACGTTGATCAGCGCGAACGCCATCGTGGCACCGTAGTCGCTGTTCGCCTGGCCCTGCAGGTACAGCAGTCCGATGGGCAGCGTGAACAGCTCGTTCTCCCGCAGTGCAATCAAGGGCCACGCGAAGTCGTTCCACGATTGCAGCAGGCTCATGAAGGCGAGGACGGCGATCAGCGGTCCCGACAGGGGTAGCACGACGCGCCGGAAGATCTGCCAGTGTCCGGCACCGTCGAGTCGCGCCGCCTCGAGCAGTTCACGCGGAATGCCGAGCATGAACTGGCGTGCGAGGAACAGCCCGAATGCCGACGCCGAACTCGGCAGGATCACCGCCCAGTACGTGCCGTACAGGCCGAGGCCGACGACGATGCGGAACAGCGCCACCATGATCACCTGCACGGGCAGCACCAACGTTGCCAGCGCGATGAAGAACAGTGGCGTCGAAAACCGGAACCTCAAGTGCGCGAAAGCATATCCGGCCAGCAAGCTCGTGACCACGGTGATGATCGTGACGACGACGGCGATGGCGATCGAGTTGCCCAGCCACGTCGCGACCGGGAACGAATCGAAGACGCGGGTGACGTTCTCCCACGTCACCTGCCGTGGCCACAGCCGCAACTCGCCGCCGCCCAGCAACTCCCCTCGAGTCGAGAACGCCACGGCGAGCATCCAATACAGCGGCGCTATGGTGATCAACCCGATGACGGCGATGATCACGGTGCGCAGCACCAGTGCCCGGCGAGCGGACGCGTTCCTCGGCCCGCTCATTCGACCAGGTCCTTCGTTCGGCTCGCGCGCCACTGCGCGGCGGCGAACGTGAGGGCGAACAGGAACAGCACCATGCCGATCGACGCGGCGTAACCCTGGTCGCGGGTGACGAAGCCCGTCTCGTAGGCGTAGGTGACCAGCACCGATGTTGCCCCGCCCGGTCCGCCGCCGGTGAGGACGAAGACCAGATCGAACACCTGGAACGAGTAGATGACGTTGAGTACCAGTAGGAAGAACGACGTCGGACCCAGCAGCGGCACCGTCACGTTGCGGAAGCGTTGAAATGCGTTCGCGCCGTCCAATCGGGCAGCCTCGTACAGATCGGGACCCAGACCTTGAAGGCCGGCCAGGTAGATCAGCATGTTCAGCCCGGTACGCCACCACACGGTGGCGATGACGATCGATGCGAACGCGGGCCCGGGAGAGGACTGCCAGTCGATGGCGGGCAGACCGAGGAAACCGATCAGATTGTTGAGCACACCGGAGTTCTGGTCGAACACCAGAACGCCGATCAGTCCGGTCGCAACGCCCGAGACGGCCATCGGCAGGATCACGAGTGAGCGCCACAGCGGCCGGGCAGGTAACGCGGAATTGAGCAGTACCGCAGCGATCAGACCGAACAGCATCGACAGCGGAGTAACCAGCGCTGTGAACACCAGCGTATTGATCAGTGCCCGCCAGAACAGCGGATCCTCCACCAGCCGTGCGTAATTGGCCGCGCCGACGAACTCGCCGGCCCCGAATCCGTCCGTCTGCTGCAGGCTGACGACGAACGCGGCGACGAGGGGAACGAGCACGAACACGGCCAAGAGGGCATAGCTGGGAGCCAGAAACCCGGCGGCCGCGAATGCTTCTTTCCTCGCGCCGGCGCGCTTGGTCTTGGGTTTCTGCTCGGCCTTGATTTTCTGCTCGGCCTGGGTGATCGGTGTGGCCGTCATGCGCCGGTGACCCCGGCGATGCCGGTCTGCAAGGCGGAGACGGTGGCGGCGGCATCCTGCGAACCCGCGAAGGCGAGATCGAGCTGCTCCTTCAGAACCGGAATGATCGCCGACATCGACGGTGACGCCACCTGAGCTGCATCCTGCGGCTGCACCGTGGTCGCCTGCGCCGCGAAGATCGGGGCCAGCTCCGAGCGGATATCGAACTCGAGGTCGGAGTTGAGCAGGTCGGTGCGCGTCGGCAGCAGCGACGCGGCTCTGCAGAAGTTGCGCATCTGCTCCTGCTGGGTGACGAACTCGAGGAACGACGCCGCCAGCTCCGGCTGTGCGGTCTGCGACGTCGCCACGAGTGCATTGCCGCCGAAGTCGCCGCCGCCCCGGCGATCTCGCGGCGCGTAGGTGGCCGTCCAATCGAAACTGGCCGTGGCATCGGCGTCGGGCAATTGGAACGCACCCGACCACACCATGGCCACCGACTGCGAGAACCAGGCCTCGCTGGCGTAACTCGACGACGCGATGGTGTTGTTGGCCGGCACGTAGCCCTTCGAGAAGAAGGACGACGAGAATTCGACGGCCCGACGAGCCTCGTCGGAGTCGATCAACGGCGTCTTCTGGTCCTCGGCCAGGAAGGATCCGCCGGCCTGGAACAGCAGACTCAGCCAACGGGTGACACCGTTGCCCTGCCAGTTGTAGGCCCACGGATACTTGTCGGCCGGCAGCGAGGAACGTAGTCGATCGCCGATCGACGCCAACTCGTCCCACGTCCAGGCTTCGTCCAGGGTTGTCGGGACCGAGTCGATACCAGCCTGCGACAACAGGTTTCGGTTGACGAGAATTGCCGACGTATCGGTATGGTGCGGCAGGCCATAGGGAATTCCGCCGTTCTGCACCGCGGCCCACGCCGTCGGCGTGAACTGATCACGCGTGTCCGACGCCAACAGCGGCGACAGATCCAGCAGTTGGCCTCGGCCGGCATACGCGCCGAACGTGTAGTACGGAACACGGAAAATGTCGGGCGGATTGCCCGCCTGGAGCTGGGCGTCGATGTTGGTGAACATCTGCTCGTACGGCACTGCGTTGAGGGTGATCGTCGACCCGGGATTGGCCGCCTCGAATGCGCTGATCGAGGCTCGGAAGCCGGCCAACTCGGCGTCGGTTCCCCATGTGGTGAACGTCAGCGTGCCCTCGGCCTGTTGCGACTGGTTGGACTTGACGAAGCCGCACCCCGCCAGCAGCAACGGTACTGCGGCGGCACCGGATCCGATGAGGAAGGATCGACGATCGAGAGGCATTGCGGGGCTCCGTTCACCGGCTGCGGCTGCGCAGACCAACTGGTCCGCCGCAGGGTAACCACGACGGTCTGCGCCCAAACCCGGCCGTCAGCCTCGGTGGTGTCCGGTGTCGTCGTACTCGACTCGCTGCGCGCCGTCGCCGAAGTCGTCGAGCAGAATGGTTGCCGCGACGGGACGGCCGGGAGGTAGCAGCCGGACCGTCACCGAGCCACCGTCGGCCCCGTCGAGTGTGCTCGATGCGGCGGCCACGATGCGCTCACGCACATCGTCGTTCAGCTCGGCCGGGGCTCGGTCGTCGAGCATCATCACCTCGACCCCGCGGGCCCGGGCCGATCGCGCAGCGCGAGCGAGGTCGGGTCGCACCAGACCGCGGGCGCGCAGGGAGTCGCGAAGCTCGGCTTCGAGCAACACGCACGGGAGGATCTCCTCCTCGGTGAGGTCGGGACCGTCGGCGATGCGCTGCAACAGTGGACGGGCCAACGCATCGAGGCTGGCCAGGCGGGCGTCTCGTTCCTCGAGGACGGCGGCCGCTGCAGCCCGAGACGCGATGCGCACCGTCGACTGCTCGCGTAGCTCGAAGATGGCTGCGGCCAACGGCCGAATGGTGAAGGCGAAGAACGTCGACATCAACAGCGGCGCGACGTTGATGGCGCTGAACGACAGCCCGTACAGCACCCCTTGATCCGTCAGCACAGCCCACCCGATGGCAACGGACATGCTCAGCGTCAGTCCGACCCACGCAGCCGGTGTGCGGCCGCGGACGCACATGAAGGTGTAGATCACCACCGACATCCCCAGTGGCCAGGTCTGCAGACTTCCCGTCAGTGGCACCGGCAGCACCGCGAAGACGAACGCCCCCGCCACCGGACCCGATGCGGTCAGCAGGACCGTCGACCGTGTGCTCAGCGGATCGCCCGGAGCGCCGAGCAACAGGGCGACGGCTCCGGCGAACACGAGCACCGCCGCGTACGGCGGCCACACCGAGGACACGCCGTCCAGAGTCGCTGTCGCACAGACCGCGCACGCGAGTACGAAGAACACGGCGACGGCGTACGCGGCCGTCGACTTCATCGACAGCAGGTCGCGGATGTCCTGACCGTTCATCGCTTCCAACCCAACTGCACGGTGGTGCCGGCGGCGGAGGATCGGATGTCGGCCGATCCGCCGTCGAGCTGACGCATCCGGCCTTCGATGCTGACGGCGACGCCGAGCCGGTGCGGCGGTACCGAGCGTCGATCGAAGCCGATGCCGTCGTCCTGCACGACGACCTGCAGGGTCGACGGGGCCAGCCGTACGGTGACCGAGTGGGTCGACGCCTGGGCGTGAATCCGACTGTTGCGCAATGCTTCTGCGAGTGCGGCAGCGACAGCGCGGACGACGTCTGCTGGGTAGTCGTCCGATCGTTCCCGACCTTCTTCTCGGACGACGAACTCGATCGACTCGTCGACCGTCGTTGCGGCAGAACGAAGCTGAGCGAGTGCCTCGTCCGCGGAGAACGTTTCGGAGACGGTGCCGGTGGTCAGGTCGTCCAGATGGGTGAGAGCCGAGCTGGCCTGGCGAGCCAGGCTGGGGGTACGACCGTGACGCGCGACGGCGAGCAGGGACGACATGACCTCGTCGTGGATCAACGCGTCGAACCGTTCCCGTTCGACTTCCCTGGCCGTGGCCGCTGCTGCCCGGGCGGCATCGTCGTGCGCCGAGGAGATGGTGGCATCGAGTATGCGTCCGGTGCGCATCGCGGCGAGTGTCGCCGCCACGAACACCGTGCAGAACATCATCGCGAAGAAGATCTCCGCGATCACATTGCTGCGGGGGAACGGTTCTCGCACAGCCTGATTGATGAGCTGCACGATGACGACGCTGACGGTCATGTGGGCGAATGCCGGGACGGGACCCCACACCGTCGCCGCCGCGAGTGCAGCGAGACCGGGGAACACCGCGAGAAATGTCCCGGCCTGATCGAATGTCACGCCGTCCCAGGCCGCCCACCACAACAGAGCCATGACCGGGAACGTCGACGCCGCGACGGAACCGGCGATCCTGATGACCGTGATACTCGGATGAAAGGTCAAGGCCCCGAACGCGAAACCGCTGCCGAACACGAGTATCACGGTGACAGGAGTCCACCAGCCGGGCACCACTGCGCTGCTGCGCACGATGTCCGGGATCAACAACAGGAGGTAGATGAGATAGCCGGTACCGACGAACCGGCCGAAAATTCTGATCAATCGGTCGGTCGATCGATGCGCGGCATCGGTACCGGCGACCTGCTTCTGGTTGTCCATTCACCCCTCCGGAGGAGGAGTGTAAGCGAAGGTCAGACGTCTTCGGTGGCAGTCTGCCGTTCGGCTTTCTGCGCTGCCCTCGTGCGAGAGTGTCGAACGAACGCAACGACGACGGCCGAGAGCACGACGACCACCCCGGCCGCGATGTACGGGGCGGCGGTGCCCGGCATCAGACCCTCGAAGAAGAGGACCGCACCGAAGACGAAGAACAGTATTGCCGCGCCGTACTGAATGATGCGTTCCGGCAGGTGCTTTCCGAGCACCGCGCCGACCACGATGGCGAGCGCGTCGGCCGCGACCATGCCGACCGTCGAGCCGATCCACACGCCGACCCAGTCGTTGTCGGCAGCGAGAGTGACGGTGGCCAGCATCGTCTTGTCGCCCAGTTCGGCGAGGAAGAACGCCGAGGCGATCGCCAGGAAGGCAGACTTGGTGACGCGGGAGGCTTTCGCGCCCTCGTCGTCGGACAGGGAGTCGCCACGCAGCGTCCAGAGTCCGAAGATGACGAACGCGATGCCGCCGACGATGGAGATCAGCTCGGTGGGGATGGACACGCCGAGGAAGTGGCCGACCGCGACCGAGACCAGGTGCACGACGGTGGTGGCAACGGTGATGCCGCCGATGACGACGTACCACTTGTAGCGCAGGGCGAATGTCATGGCCATGAGCTGGGATTTGTCACCCAGCTCGGCGACGAAAATGACAGCGAAACTCAACAGTAATGCGGACAGCACAGCAGACTCCTCGGTCGTCGAACGGACCGAAGGTCTCGCCCACCGGAACTGGCCGGTTCAGGTGCCGGGTTGCTCTCGAGCAACCAGTATGTCGACACGTTGATTGGGGGCTACTCCCCTTCGCTGCAGACGACTTTAAGAGGATGTTCGCGAAATGTCCAATGCGCCAATAAGTTTGGGTTCCCGAAAATTCGTGTGCGGGGAGCGGTCAGGAGGCGAGGAGCATGGCCAAAACTGCGGTGTCGGGATCGCTGATGGGATCGAGCCCCACTCTGCTGACCATGGAGGTCACGGTTCCGTCGGACTCCGCCTCCACCCAGGCCGCCCGATGGTCGAGACCGAGGTGTGGAAGGCCGGGCAGCAGGACGCAGCCCGACGCCGCACCCGCGCACTCGGGCAGCGTCGGCGTCGTCTCCGACGGCGGATGCAACATAAGCAGTGCGGCCGGCTGATGGGCCGAGAAACGTCCGGGGGCCAAGGCGAAATCACCGATCACCGGCCCCTCGGCGACGACCAATCCCACCGTTCCCGGCTCCGGGTCGTCGGGCAACTCCTCGCGGACCCCGAACACGGTCGACGTCGCCAACAGGCCCGGCATCGAGGCAACTCGCACGGCAAGGGCCAGAAACTGAGCCCATTCCTTGGTGGTGTCCGGCCAACGGCCGGAAATCACGAATCCGCGGAGCAAACCGGCGGCATGAAACGGTGAAACACCGATGAGATCTCGCTCGTTCATCTCGTCATTCCTCCCAGACAGGTACAGGGCGCTAGCCGGGTACACGACGTTGGGTAAAGAAGAGAATGACCCGAAAGCGGCTGGCACACAAGATGGGGAGAGTGCCAGCGAAACGTAGCGCACCTGCCGGGGGCCGCCGCCCGATAGGCTCCCACGGTGAAAATCGAGAGAATCGGCCGGCGAGTCGGTGTCGCAGCACTGCTGTGCGTCGTCGCGGTCGCCGGGTGCAGTCGGGACGCGTCGAGCACCGACGAGAGCAGTGGCGATGTCAGAACCGTGCAGCACGCATTCGGCGACACGAACATTCCGGTGGATCCGCAGCGCGTTGCCGTGCTCGACGGAGACCGCACACTGGAAGCCGTCGTGGCCCTGGACGTGCAGCCCATCGCGGCGGTGAAGCCACCGTTGACGGGTGACTACGCGCCCGTCGTCCGATCCAGGCTCGCCACCGAACCGACCGACATCGGATCTGCCGACGCCGACATCGACGTCGAGGCCCTGACGGCCGTCGAACCGGACCTGATCGTCATGCGCACCACGGGGGAGGACAACCGAGCGCTGTACGAACAGGTCCGCTCGATCGCCCCGACCGTCGTCGTGGAGTACACCCCGGCCTCGTGGCAGAACACTCTGGAGCAGGTGGGGGACATCTTCGACCGGCGGGAGAGCGCTGACGGCTTGTTGGCGGATTATCGCCGAGCGGTCGACGAATCCGCGGCGCGCGCACCTCGCGACGACAGCACGTTGACCGTCGCGCGCGTGCGAGCCGACTCGTTGCGATACATGACCCAGGACGGATCGTTTCCGTACTCGGTTCTGGCGGACCTGGGCTACCGCGCCCCCGCGCAGCAGGATCGCGGTTCGGACGCCGTGCAGACCGTCGACGTCAGTCCGGAATTGATCGATGTACTGGCGGCCGACGACATCCTTCTGCTGACCGACGCCGGGACGGAGGATGCCGCGGCACAGCTACGACAGAACCCGCTCTTCACCGGACTCGGCGCCCGAGTGACCGAACTGCCGTCGAAGGACTACCTGTTCGGCAACGTACTGACTGCGCAGGCCCTGGTGGAGACGGCGGCCGGAATCGGTGGCTGACATGCCTGCATCCGAACGGTGGGGCGGGTGCGCCGCCGTGGCCCGCGAGAGCGACGAGTCTCTCCGCGGCACGGCTGCCAGGGCCGACGGCTGGCTGCTGATCGAGCACCGAGGGCCGTGGGGCACAGAACCGTGGGGATCGGACGGTCCGCTGGGCCGAATCGGCGTCGAACTGGCGCGTCGTTGCAAGGCCGCAGGGGTGCGCCCTCAGCTCGTGCGTGACGCTCGCAGCAGGCGCGAGTCCACCGATACGCGCCAGGTGTTTCTGGTTCATTCGGGTCGGCGCGGTCCATGGCTGGAGCGATACACGATCGACACTCTCGAGGAGGTGCTTCGACTACCGCTCGAAGCCGCCGCCGAGAGCACTCCACCCGGCACCGGGACTAGCGTCGACCAGCCGCTGTACCTGGTGTGCACGCACGGGAAGAAGGATCCCTGCTGCGCGGTGTTCGGTCGTCCCGTGGCGACCGCTCTGAGTCGGCCCGACGGACGGGTGTGGGCATCGACGCACCTCGGTGGCGACCGGTTCGCAGCCGGAATGGTGGCACTGCCGGAGGGCAGCTACTACGGCAACCTCACGCCGGCGAATGCTGGGGCCGTGGTGGATCGCCACGACCGAGGACAGCTGACGCTGCAGCACTACCGGGGCCGATGCACCGACGACACGGCAGCTCAGATAGCCGAACACTCCGTGCGCACCGAGTACGGCCTCACCGGAATCCACGACGTACGCCCGACCGACGTCACGTGGTCCGGTCGGGTGGCCGACGTCGTCGTGGCGACGGCATCGGGATCGTTGCGGGTGCAGGTGACTCCGAATCCCGAGCCCCCGCGCAGAACGACCTGCCGCTCCGAGGCGTTCGCGACGCCCGACCACGGCCGCACCTCGATCCGGTCGATACCTGCAGCCGACGGGGCATGACTTCGAAACGAGACAGGGCCACCGCATCCGTTGCGGTGGCCCTGTCTGCGATTGCGCGACGTCCGGCAATCTCTTCCGGTTACGGGAAGATCAGACCGGGGGTCTTGGAGGTAGCGGCCTCGAAACGAGCCTGGACGTCGGCCCAGTTCACGACGTTCCAGAACGCCTTCACGTAATCGGCCTTGACGTTCTTGTACTGCAGGTAGAAGGCGTGCTCCCACATGTCGACCTGGAGCAGCGGAATGATGCCGAGCGGTACGTTGGCCTGCTGATCGTAGAGCTGGAACGTGAGCAGCTTCTTGCCCAGCGAGTCGTAGCCCAGAACGGCCCAGCCGGAGCCCTGCAGACCGTTGGCGGCAGCGGTGAACTGTGCGCGGAACTTGTCGAACGAACCGAACTGATCGTCGATCGCGGCACCGAGCTCGCCCTCGGGCTTGTCGCCACCGTTGGGCGAGAGGTTCTTCCACCAGATGGAGTGGTTGACGTGGCCACCGAGGTGGAACGCGAGGTTCTTCTCGTGCAGGAAGATGGCTGCGTGGTCGTCGTTGTCGCGCGCTGCGGCGAGCTTCTCGAGTGCGGTGTTCGCGCCTGCGACGTAGGTGGCGTGGTGCTTGGAATGATGAAGCTCGTTGATCTCGCCCGAGATGTGCGGCTCGAGGGCGGAGTAATCGAAATCAAGGTCGGGCAAGGTGTACTCGGACACGTGGTTCCCTTCTCTAACGACGCCGTACCCATCGTGTGATGCGGGCACGTTCGTCCTACTGCGGATCTTTCGTAGGGTTCAACCCAATCTCATTCCTACCCCCAGTGCAACAGTTGTAACCGAGATGCTTTTCTCGGAATAAATTCGTGTGAACGTCGCAGTCGAATTGTCAGGCTGAGAATCTGCTCCGAATATCACGAAACAGTTGCGGAGCGGCTCCGGATTGGTCCGAAAGATGAACGGAACCTAAACTCGCGGGTGTGAGTGGGGACCGGCCGGGCCAGAACACGGTCGACGAGTCCGTCACCGAACAGCCGGTCGCCGCGCCCCGAGTCCAGATGGACGGTGCCGACCTCCTCCGCGTCATTGCCGTTTTCGCGGTCTTGTACTCACACATTTCTTTCTATCTGATCGACGACATCGGCGGCGGCTGGTGGATGATCGACCTGGTCAACGCAGTACTCATCGAGGACGCGGGACTGAACCTCCACCTGTCCTTCGTCGGCGTCAGTATGTTCATGCTGCTCACCGGCCTGCTGATCACCCGATCGGCCATGCGGAACTCACGTCGGGACTTCATGGTCGCGCGTCTGGCCCGCCTCGTCCCTGCACTCTGGTTCGCCGTCGCGATGGCCGTCATTCTCGTCAAGCTCGGCCTCAACGGGATGTTCAGCGGTCAACCCGGAATATCGAACGGCGAAGCGCTGCTCAGCTTCTTCCTCGGCGGATTCTTCCTCCGCCCCGAAGTCGCCGTCCTGGGAGTCACCTGGACGCTCGTCGTACAGATCGTGTTCTACCTCTATTGCATTTCGATGCGCGGGGCACTGCGCAGCAGGCCGATCGCTGTACCGCTGATCGGCGCAGCACTGTGCGCACTGGTCATCGTCTACAACCTCTACCTGCCGCAGCCCTACACGATTCCATTCCTGACGAAAGTCGCCGGCGTACTGCCGACGCTGTTCCTCGGCCAGATCATCTACCTCGGATGGGCCAAACTGGTCACCTGGCGCTGGGTCGTCGTGGGCGTCATCGCCCAGATCGAAGTGATCCGACTCGCCATCGAGGTACACACCTTCTGGATGGGCGACACCTACCTCTGGACCCTGCTGGTCATCACCGGAACCGTCCTGATCCTCGCCCGATACGACGGACCCATCACCCGCTGGCCCGTCATCCGATGGATCGGAACACGCAGCTACGCGATCTACCTCATCCACACCCTGGTGCTCTACCGCATCTACGCCACCGTCGAACCGCACCTGGGCCCCAGCGCCGCCGTCCTCGCCTTCCTGGCGGGTACCGCGTTTCTCGCCGAAATCATGTACCGCTGGATCGAACTGCCCGCAGCACGACACATCAGCGCGACGTACTCACGCCTGCGCGCCCGATCCGCCGCCTGACCCGAGGCCCCCTGGGTACTCAATGTGACGTTCAGTGGCCTTTTCGGGGGTCGATGTCACGTTGAGTGGACTCGGGCGGGCGGGGTTCGGTGGGATCAGAGCTGCGGGAGAACCTCGGACGCGACGAGTTCGAGGTGATCGAGATCGGTGAGATCCATGGTCTGCAGGTAGACGCGGGTGGCTCCGACGGCTCCGAAGCTACCGATTTTGTCGACCAGTTCGGCTGGGCTGCCCGCGGCACCGTTCTCGCGTAGTTCGGCCACCTCGCGGCCGATCGCGGCGGCGCGTCGAGCGATGTCTTCTTCCGTGCGGCCGCAGCACAGGACGAGGGCATTGGAGTAGACGAGGGAGTCGGGATCGCGGTCGGCGGCAGTGCAGGCAGCGCGGACGCGACCGAACTGGGTCTCGGTATCGGCCAGCGAGGCGAAGGGGATGTTGAACTCGTCGGCGTATTTCGCAGCGAGCGCCGGGGTGCGCTTCTTACCGCCGCCGCCGATGACGATGGGCGGGTGTGGGGTCTGCACCGGCTTGGGGAGCGCGGGGGAGTCGGTGACGGGGTAGTGCGTACCGGCGTACGAGAAGGTGTCGCCGACCGGTGTGTCCCAGAGTCCGGTGATGACGGCCAGTTGCTCTTCGAGTCGGTCGAAGCGCTCGCCGAGCGGCGGGAACGGGATGCCGTACGCCTTGTGCTCGTCCTCGAACCAGCCGGCACCGAGGCCGAGGTCCACGCGACCACCGCTCATGGCGTCGACCTGCGCGACGCTGATGGCGAGCGGTCCCGGGTAGCGGAAGGTGGCCGAGGTGACCAGTGTGCCCAGCCGAATGGTCGAGGTCTCGCGAGCGATGCCCGCGAGGGTGATCCACGCGTCGGTGGGGCCGGGGCCGCCATCGCCGCTCATCGCCAGGTAGTGATCGGATCGGAAGAATGCGCCGTAGCCGAATTCCTCGGCAGCTTTCGCCACATGGAGTAGATCGTCGTACGTGGCGCCCTGTTGCGGTTCGGTGAAGACGCGTAGCTCGATGGAAGTCATGTTCGTCAGCGTAAACAGCGGATTCGACCGACCGCAGACGGCGGCTGTGTCAAATCACCATCGATCCACAGCCTGGGTTGGTACTCGATACACCGCGAGACGAACTCGATGCCCTGACCTGTGGATAGAAACCGGCACGGGCCCCGATTCTGTGCATCAACCTGTGGATATTGTGGATAACTTCTGTGGCGAGAGTGACGTAGGGCATAGCAGCGTGTCGCGTCGGTCGTCGGGACACGGGTGGCAGCCCCGCGCGACACCGTGACAAGATCGAGGTGTGTCTCACCCCGAGCAGTCGCCCGCCGTCACCGTCGACCGACTCCCGGTGCCGTTTCCCGAGACGGCACTGCTTCTCGACGTACGCGAGGACGACGAGTGGCAGGCAGGGCACGCACCCGAGGCCGTGCACATCCCGATGGGCGACATTCCGTCCCGCGCAGGCGAGATCGACAACCAATCCGAGGTCTACGTCGTCTGCAAAGCCGGTGGTCGCTCGGCTCGCGTCGTCGAGTACCTCAACCGCGTTGGCTACGAAGCCATCAACGTCGACGGTGGGATGCTCGCCTGGCAGGCCGCGGGTCGTCCGATCCAGCGCGACGACGACTCCCACGAAGCGAGAATCATCTAGATGTCGGCACCGCAGGGACGCGCGCAGGCGTTCCAGGTCTGTGCGCGCTGCGGCACCCGCTGGGCGGTCGGCGCACGGCCGGGTACCTGGTGCCCCCGCTGCCACGGCGTCCTACTGTCGCCGGTGTCCACTCGGGCACCCGCTCAGGGCCGCCGAAACTTCCGTTGGGTCGCACGCCCGGCGACGTCGCGCTCGACATCCGCTCGTGCGACTCGAACGGCAGCCCCGACTCCGACGCCGCACTACGAGTCGCCGCCCACCTGGGGCCTACGTGACATCCCGCGCGATCCGGCCGCGAATCGCCCCGTGGGTCGCGTCGAGCAGTACGCCGCACATGCTCCGCTGCTCGTCACCGTGACCGCGATGTTGCTGCTGCTCGCCGTGTTCGCCGAGGTGTTCCGCTACGCGATATTGCTGTACAACCGCACCCGGCTGGTCTCACCGATCACGCTGGCCGCATCCGATGCGCTGGTCTACTTCGCCCAGGTCGGTGGGCTCGTCGTCGGTCTGTTTGCCCTGATCGCCTCCGCGTGCTGGCTGATCGAGCAACGCCGGCTCGCCTTCGCCGCGGTCGGCACTACCGACCCGCGGTCGGTGCGATGGATGCTGCTGCTGTCGATGCTTCCTCTGGTGCGCATCGTCATGCCGGGGGTGTATCTCACCGAGGTGGTCCGTCTTCGAGGCGATTCCGGGGCCGACGTGCATCGTGAACGGTCGCTGATGGGTATCTGGTGGGGTACCTGGGCCGCGAGCAATGCGCTGGTGATCGTCCAACTGCTGTGGAATCTGCAGAACACCCTGCAAGCTCGGGCGGACGGAGTTCTGCTGTCGGCATTCGTGGCCGCAGTGGCTGCGGGTTCTGCCGTGCTGACCCTGACGGTGATGCGCCGCTTCGAGGGCCGCACACTGCGCGGATCGACCGTGGCGCGGCCCACCCGCTGGGTCATGGCTACCGGAAACAAGGCCACCGGCAGCGAGACCACCGGCTCCGATCGCACCCCGATGGACCGGCCCGCAGAGCAGGAACCCGAGGCGGTGACGGCGTCGTGAGTGCCGATCGCCGGGGGCCACTCGTCGTCGCACACCGAGGTGCCTCGGCGGCCAAGAAGGAACACACCCTCGCGGCCTACGACCTCGCTCTGCGCGAGGGGGCGGACGGGGTGGAGTGCGACGTCCGGCTCACCAGGGACGGCCACATCGTGTGCGTGCACGATCGCCGCGTCGATCGAACCTCGAACGGCACCGGCATCGTCAGCGAGATGGACTTCGCCGAACTCGCCGCGCTGAACTACGGCGACGAGGACGAACCTGCCGAACTCCTGACGCTGCACGACCTCATCTCCCTGGTACTGGACTGGAACAGCAAGCCGGTCAAGCTCTTCATCGAGACCAAGCATCCGGTCCGCTACGGCTCGTTGATCGAGAGCAGCGTGCTCGCCGAGCTGCACAAGTTCGGCATCGGCGCGCCCGCCTCGGCGGACCATTCCCGCGCGGTCATCATGTCGTTCGCACCGTCGGCAGTATGGCGCGTACGCCGCTCGGCACCGATGCTCCCGACCGTCCTACTGGGCGACAGCTCGCATTACCTCGGCGGGGGAGCGGCAACGACCGTCGGGGCCACCGCCGTCGGTCCGTCGATCCGAGCGCTGCGCGAGCACCCGGCCATCATCGACCGAGCTGCTGCGTCGGGTCGGGCGAGTTACGTGTGGACCGTCGACGAGAAGGAGGACGTGGACCTGTGCCGCGAGCTCGGCGTCGGGTGGATCGCAACCAATCACCCCGGCCGAACGCGAGCCTGGCTCGAATCGAAGAACGTGTAGGTTTTCGGGCGTGGGTAAGAGCAAAAGAAACAGTGGACCGAAGCAGGACAGCAACCGAGCAGCGAAGCTGGCGCAGCGAGAAGCAGAACGCGCGAGCATCGAATCGTCGTCGGCTCGCCCGTTCGAAGGCCTCGCTGCCGAATGCGACCTGGTAGCGCTGCGTGAGTTCGTTCCGTCGGCGACGGCCACCGCGCCGATCACCGTGGACGGTCGCACGATCACGCTGGCAACGGTGCTGCCCGGTGCCGTCGCGGCGCTGGTGCGCGAAGACGCGGGCTCCGTCGAGGGATTCGTCGGCCTCCAGGTGCAGACGCAGTCGAAAGACGTTGCAGCGGATATCAGTAGCGCACTCGGCTGGGTGTCGACCGCCCCTGCAGGCGAGTCCCTCGAAGCCGCGAAAATCACCGACAGCACCCCCGCGCTGACCGAGGTGCTCGACACCTCTGCGCTGCTCGACATCACCGTCCATCAGGATTTCAACTGGTGGATTCCCGAAAGTGCAACTCCCGCAGCCGATGTGGCCGCCACTGTGGAACGAGCGAACCAGGCGATCATGCCCTCGGCGCGGATCGAGGCCGATGGCGTCGTCGCGGCATGGTGGGTGGATGCCGGCGACAAGGCACACATTCGGTGGGTTCGCCCCGAGAGCGAGGACGACGTGATGCTCGCTCTCGCACGCCTGCACGCTGCGGGCGATCTGCACTTGGGAGAGGGTTCACGCTACGCCGGTTCGTTCCGTACGCATGGAGTGCTGGTGCCGGTGTTCGATCTCGATCCCGAGATGCATCCCACCGAATGGGCTGCGCCCACAAAGGAATTCGGAGACAAGCTCGGCGAGGCGCTGGCGGTCGACGGTCCCCTGACCGCGGCGCAGCTGCGTTCGCGCGACGGCCTGCGCGCCCGTCAGGTCACCCTGCGCTAGAACGCGAGCCGGGTGACCATCCGAACAAGGGCTGCTTGTTCGGATGGCCACCCGTATGAGCGCGAGAGTCTTCGCGCGTTACTCGTGGGATGTTGCGGTGCGAATCAGAGCGATCCGCCGGCAACGGTGGGTGCGCCCGAGTCGGCGACCACGCTGGTGTTCATCTCGCGGGCAACGAACTGCTCGAGGTCGAACAGGTTGTGGCCCGCGCGATCGGCGATGTTGAGCAGCGTCTTCATGCTGGCAACTTCCTCGACCTGCTCCTTGAGGAACCACTGCATGAACTGCTCGCCGAGGTAGTCGCCCTCCTCGCGTGCGGTGCTCGCCAGAGCGATGATCTGCTCGGTGACGGTCTCTTCCTGCGCGAGCGCCAGGGCGATGGCCTCACGCGGGTCGGTGAAGACGGACTTCGAGGCGTCGACGCCGGTCAGCTCGACAGTGATGTCGCGATCGAGGAAGTACTGCACGATCATCATCGCGTGGTTGCGCTCTTCGACCGACTGCGCGTAGAAGTGCTTGGCCAGCTGCGGCAGATCGACATTCGCGAAGTAGACGGCGGTGGCGATGTACTGCTGCGAAGCGTTGAACTCGTTGCGAATCTGGTCGCGGAGAAGTGCGTGGAACTTGGTGTGGCTGGTTTCCTTGATGTCTGCGCTCATGCAGAGGACGATATGCCTGGTCAGAGGGCATTGTCATCCAAGTCGAACCTTATTGAGGCGAACGTGGCCTAATACAGTGGATCCTAAATGTCCGCTCTGAGCTGGGCGCACGTTAAGCGCGACCCGCCTCTTTCGGGGCATTGGTGGCGCGGATCACCGAGGAGCCGATTTCGCGAGCGACGTACTGTTCGATGTCGAACAGGTTGGATCCGGCCCGCCGGACGATGTTGAGCAGACTCTGCATCGCCGCCACCTCCTCGACCTGCTCGGTGAGGAACCAGTGGGTGAACTGCTCACCGATGTAGTCGCCTTCGGCCCTGGCAGCGCGCGCCAGCGCGGTGATCTGCTCGGTCACCGTCGTCTCCTGCGCCAGCGCCAATTCCACCGGTTCGACCACCGACTCGAATGCCGTCACCACGTTGTCGATGCCCGACGCGTCGACATCGAGTCGATTGTCGATAAGGAAGCGGATCATCATCATGGCGTGCCGACGTTCTTCGGCGGACTGGGCGTAGAAGCGCGTGGCCAGCTGCGGCAGATCGTTGCGGTCGAACCACACCGCGATCGCGACGTACTGCTGCGATGCGGTGAACTCGTGCCGCACCTGAGCGCGCAGGAGATCGTGGAACGACGGACCGGGTGTTGCGGCAGGCTGGGCAGACGGCGATGTCATGGTCCACAATCTACAACCCAGGGTAGTTCCGCAGGCTCCTCTCCCGGCTACCGCTCATGCCTGCCGATCAGGGGCCGCCGGTCAGCAGTTCCGGAGGTATCTCGCGATCCTGCGCGATGGCGTCGAAGAATGCCGGAGCGCGAGTGTCGTCCCACAGCAGTACGTTTCCGACGTCGGAGTCCTGGAATCCGCCCACGGGAACCGTCGTGGTCACCGGACCTCCGCGCATGGCCCAGGCCAACGCGGCGAGATTCCAGATGTGATCTCCCTCGTCGACGCTCAGTGACGACGCGGTATCGGACACCAGCGGCCACAGCTTCAGTGGGTTGAGGAAAGTCGATGCACTGGTGGCCTTTTCGAGGAGCGCAGACATGAATGCGCGCTGATTGTTCATCCGGTCGAGATCGGCCAACGCCGTCGCGCGGGACCGCACGAACCCGAGTGCCTCGGACCCGGTGAGATCCTGGCAGCCGGCAGGAATGTTGATGCCCGCCAACGGATCGTCGATCGCATTCTGCACGCAGACGTTGACCCCACCGACCGCATCGACGATCCCGGCGAAGCCGCCGAAGCCGATCTCGGCGTAGTGATCGATGTGCACCCCGGTTGCACCCTCGACGGTCTGCACCAGCAGCGACGGACCGCCGAACGCGAACGACGCGTTGAGTTTGTCCTGACCGTTGCCCGGAATCGACACGTACGAATCGCGCGGCAGGCTGACCATCGTGGTGGCGCCGCCGCCGTCGGGGATGTGGATCAGAATGATCGTGTCGGTGCGGCTCGGGCCCACCTCGCCACCGGTCGCCAACGCGGCTTCCTGTTCGGGAGTCAGACCGGCTCGCGAATCCGACCCGACGAGAAGCCAATTGGTGCCCGGAGTGTCTCCGATGCGGCCGGGATACGAGGCGAGCGCGTCGACCCGCGTCAACGAGCTGTCGACGTAGTAGACGGCACCGCCGATCCCCAGCAGGAGGACGAGCAGCACGAGGAGGAAACGGCGACCCCAACGTCTGCGCTTACGCGGCTTCGCAACCTTGGGGGGACGCGAATCACGTTGTGGTCGAGCGGGTTCGGGGCGGCGCAGAGCTCGTTGCGCAGGTGCTGCCGGTTGCCTGCGCTCCTCGGTGAACGGTTCCGGCTGCTGGCGCGGGGCGTACCCGGTTCGACCCTGCTGCTCGTCCGTGGGTCGTGAGTACTGACGCGTCGAATTGGGTGCATCGGGTGTACTCGACTGGGGCGTACGAGACTGTGCCGAACCGGGTTCCGGAGCCTGCGACCACGCCTGCTGGCCCGCGGCCGGGCGGGGCGGTCCGGCGACTGGCCGACCGTCGCGCCGAATGAACTCGGTGCCTTCCGGGACGTGGCCCGGTGGGATGGGTAGGCCACGCGCCGGACGCTCGGGCGGCGGTCCCGGACGCTGTGACATCGGTCCCGGACGATGGGGAGGCTCGGGGTTGTACTGGCGCGGCCCACGCTCGGGTGGCGGCTGACCGGGGCGATACCCGCGAGGAGGCGGCGGCGGTTGGGCGGACGGCTGTCGGGAGGGCCGTTGGGCAGGTGGCTGCTTGCCGGGGGAATGTTGGCCGGGGGAATGTTGGCCGGGCCGCGGCTGAGCGGGCGGTTGCTGGGCAGGAGGCTGCCGGCGAGGTGGCTGCTGCGGTGGTGGATGGCCCCCGGCCTGGCCGGGTCGGGGCGCTGGATCCGGTCGGCCGTGGCGGCTGGGCATCGATCGGTCCGGTGGCGTGCGGTTCGGTGGCGGCGTTCGACCGGGAGGCGGCGTGCGCCGGTCGGGCGCGCCGTGCCGTCCGTACCGATCGTCGTCGTCGTTCACGGGTCGACTGTAACCGTCGCCACGGAAACAACCAGGTTCCTCGAGCGCCGATTCACGGGAGCCACGCCAGATGTTCGCGGAGGAGGGCGTAGCCGACGAAGGCGACGATGTCGATCAGCGCATGCGCGATCAGCAGCGGCCAGAGTCTGCCGGTGCGCTGCCAGTAGCGGCCGAAGACGAGTCCCATCAGGAAGTTTCCTACGCCTCCGCCCACGCCCTGATAAAGGTGGTAGCTCCCGCGTAGCAGCGATGACCACAGCAGTGACGCGTTCTCACCGAGCCCGAGCCTGCGTAGCCGAGAGATCAGGTACGCCACGACGATGATCTCCTCGGCGCCGGAATTGGCCAGCGCGTACAGAATCAGCGCCGGGACGCGCCACCAGTGGTCGTCGAGGGCGCTGGGAACGACGTTCAGATTGAACCCGAGAGCGTTGCCCACTAGATACAGCGCCAGGCCGGGCAGCCCGATCAGTGCGGCAAGGCCGACGCCGTGCCCGAGGTCGATCTTCAGTCGCGGCCTCGCCAGTCCAATCGCGCGGGGAGCCAGATCCGCTCGCCACAGCAGGTACAACCCCAGCCCGCCCCAGGCGCACAGACGCAGAATGCTCAGCAGTTGGAACAGTAGATCGATGAGACTGAAACTCGACCGCGACGAGTTCAGTGCCACGGTCTGATCGGACAGGGCGGCGGTCTGCAGTGCGTCCTCGACGAGCGAGAGGACGCTGCTCATGCCGCTGAGGCCGAACGTCACCAGCAGCACGATCGCAATCTCGACCTTGATGGTCGTACGTTCGCGGGCGTCGGGCAGGGGAGCCGTGCGCTCCGGCGGCGGTGGCGTCAACCAGCTCTTGAAGTCGATCACCGCACGAGTCTGCCCTGTTTCGTGAAATGTCGGTCAGCCGCGGGCGCGCAGGCCGTTCAGGAACGGGCAGCCGGCGAGTACTCGCAGAGCGCGACCGAGCGAGAGGACGTCGTCGACGGGCTCGGCGAAACCCAGGCGAACGTCGTTGTCACCGCAGTCGCCCTCGATGCGCAACCGGATTCCGTAGCGATCGATACCCAACGGACGGATTCGACCCTGCCGCAGGGACGGCGGGAGGCGTCGGGACAGTTGGGCGAGTAGGTCGGGATGATCGGAATCGAGGTGCTCCAGCCAGCTGGTCTCCATCTCCCAGAACGGATCGGGTTCGGCCGCCAGTAGCGTGTCGATGTCGACCGGCTCCGCGCCGGTACTGTCTGCGACCACTGCGGAACCGACGATCAGCCGCATCAGCGACGTGGTGTGACCGACGTCGAGCAGGGCCGGATGCGGGTGCTCGGCGGCTACGGCTCCCGCCATGGGACGCATCAGCGAGTCCGGGACCGGACGCAGGTCGCCGCGAAGCCACACCAGCGAACGCACCGGCTCACGCAGTGCGAGCGGTGCGTGATCGGTGAGTTCGAGGACGGCGGGAATGCCGGCACGGGACGACTGCCAGGTATTCGCGTCGTCGAGAGAGTCGGTGGGGACGGCCAGGATCATCTCGCCGTTGGGCCGCAGGTGGTGCAGGGTTGTGACCACAGGGTCGCTGCCGTCGATGGCCAGGGCGGCACCATCGGCGCGCATGCAGGCACTGCGTACGCGTTCGGCAGTGGACGGTCCGGTGGTGGTGGTTGCGCCGAGCATGGGCTCCTCCGATGCGTTCGGTACAGGTGTTGTCCAGTAGGTGAGGCATACCTAAGTAATGTGTCCCTAAGTTATACCGGTGTGGCGAGGATCGCAAGACCATCGCGGGACTACCGTGAGGAGGTGCCGATTCCGTTGACCCTCGGTGTGCCACACCGACCCGACCCGAACGCGCTCGTCCACGGACTGCTGCAGCCGGTGTGTGCCGACGCCCCATCACTGGCCGCAGCCCCGCGTGGAGCCGAGTACGGCCCGCCCGTCGTCCGGGCATCGAGCCTGCTCGGCACCGCTGAATCGGACGATCTCGGACGCGTCGTGGTGCACCTCGACATCGACCCCGACGAGCTTCGAGCGGGTCGCACGTGCGGCTACGAGGCCGTCCGGTTCCATGTGGATGCCTCCGCCGCACATCTCGCCGACGCGCTCGCGCTGCGGCTGCCCTCACCCCTGGTCGTCTTCCCGGTGTTCGACGCCATCGATGTGGCCGAGACGGCAGAGGCCGTCGTCTTCGCTCATCGGACCCCGGGCATCGGCGTCGCCGACACCCCGCGCCGCATCGCCGACGTGCTCGCTGTCGTCTCGCACGCCGATGTCGGTCTTGTCGCCCGTGCCGACGACGGCGACGAGGTGCTCTCGATCCTCGCGGCGACGGTGGCGTCACTGCGTGGGGACGACATCGCAGCCGCACTGGCTCACCCGAACGTTGCCGCTCTGAGGGCACTGATTCCCGAGGCCGCCGAGGCGGTGCGCGAGGTGCTGCTCGGGATCGAGATCGCCGACGCCGTCACTGCTCGCGCCCGGCTCGTCGAGGTCGGTTTGATCGCCGAGTCGGGCGCGGCAACGTAGCCTTCAGGGCGTGCCTCGCATCGCTTATTTCGGCCCATCGGGAACGTTCACCGAGATGGCGCTGGCGCAGTTCGAAAAGCTCGGAACCATCGCCGCCGTCGGGCTCGACGGTGCCGTGGAGAGGGTGTCGGCTTCGAGCCCGCCCGCCGCGCTCGAGGCCGTGCGCTCGGGCGCTGCCGATGCCGCTGTGGTCCCCATCGAGAGCTCCATCGAGGGGGCGGTTCCACCGACTCTCGACGCGTTGTCCGAGGGTCGCCGGTTGCAGATCGTTGCCGAGACGGAGATCGAGGTTGCGTTCACCATCCTCGGTGGTCCCGGTGTCACCCTCGACTCGGCCCGCACGATCAGCGCTTACCCCATCGCTCTCAATCAGGTGCGACAGTGGTTGCAGGCCGCCATGCCCGGCGCGGCGGTGCAGTCGGCGTCGTCGAATGCCGGTGCGGCAGAGGATGTTGCCGCCGGAATTGTGGACGCGGCGGTATCGACCCGGTTGGCCGGTGAGCGACTGTCTCTGCCGACGTTGGCCGACGGCATCATCGACGTGGACGGTGCCCGGACCCGTTTCGTGCTGGTGACGCCGCCGCGGGCGGTGGCCCCTCGCACCGGTGCGGACCGCACTGCTGTGGTGCTCGAACCGCCGAACGATCCCGGTACCCTGCCTGCGGCGTTGGCCGAGTTCGGGATTCGCAACATCGACCTGACCTTCATCGAATCGCGGCCTACCCGTTCACAATTCGGTACCTACAGATTCTTCATCGATTGCGCGGGCCACATCGACGACCCGCTGGTGGCCGAGGCGATGACGGCATTTCATCGCAAGATGCCACTCCGCTTCCTCGGGTCGTGGCCCATCGCGACAGGAACGGGCGGATCGGTGCCGCCGCCGATCGACGAACACGTGCAGTGGCTCAGCGATATTCGCACCGGACGCGGTAATCTGTGATGGGCAAGTTGATCCTCGTGCGACACGGCCAGACGACAGCCAACGTCGCGAAGGTGCTCGATACTGCGCCACCCGGTGCCGAGCTGACCGAACTGGGCCACCAGCAGGCCGAGGCGTATGCGCAGACCTGGGTGGGACACCCGCCCGCAGTCCTGGTGTCCTCGGTTGCGTTGCGCGCCAAGCAGACTGCCGGTTACATCGAGCGCGCAACCGGTGTTCCCCTGGTGGTGGCCGAGGGAATTCAGGAGACGTTCGCGGGAGATCTGGAGGACCGCGACGATCCGGATGCGCACCGCGAGTTCACCGAGATATTCAGTCGCTGGCACGCCGGAGATCTGGCGGCGACCGTGCCCGGAGGCGACAGCGGACACTCGGTCCTGGAGCGCTACGTCCCGGTGCTCGACGCTCTCCGTGCGCAATACCTGGGCGATGACACAGCGGGCGACGTCGTCGTCGTGAGCCACGGTGCTGCAATCAGATTGGTGTCGGCAGTACTGGCCAGCGTCGACGGTACGTTCGCGGCCGACAACCACCTCGACAACACCCACACCGTCGAGTTGCTTCCGCTGCCCGACGGGGGTTGGGCCTGCGCGAGGTGGGGCACATTCCTGCCGCCGTTCGAGGGCAAGGGCAGCGAAAAGGCCGACAATCCGATCAGCTAGCGAGCAGGCCCTGCGCCGACGCGATCAGTTCGGTCAGGGCCGCCGTCACCTTACGGTCGGTTGCGCCGGTCATCGAGGTCCAGGACGTGCCGTCGGCCGCGAGGGTCGAGGTGGCAACGATGCGTCCGGCTCGGGTGTCGAACAGGCCGACGGGCCGTCCGGCCACGTGCCGCGTGCCGTGTCTGCGCGCCACGGCCGTGATTTCGGTTCTGCCTGCGCAGGTGGCCATCGCCGACGCGAGGGCCTCGGCGCGGTCGGCCGGTGTTCCGATACGGCGTAGGCGAGCCGCGGTTGCTCCGACATCGCTCGGTGCCGCATCGAGGGCTTCGGCCAGCAGGTCGGTGGGTGCGTTGACGCCGCCCGGGTGGAACGGCGCGGCCGGGCCGATCGTCGAAACCAGGTCTCGGGCCGGGTCGCCGTGGACCACCCGAATGGTGATGACGTCGTCTCGCCGCACTGCCGACACCGTGATCCGGTCGTCGGACGCGACGCAGATCCTGGTGGTAGGACCGGGCACGTCGTTGTCGACCTCGAACACGCGGGCCGAGACGTACCAGTGCGGTTGTTCGAGGACCCGCAGCCACTGCTGAAGATCCTCGTGGACACGCCCGCTGATCAGCAGACCGGCGGTGCCCAGTGCACTGCGGCCACGTCCGAGGGCACCATCGTGGGCAGTGGCGTCGTCGAAGCGCGGGAACACGTGGAGGACCACAGGCAGTTCGGATATCGCCAGCTCGTCGACCAGGAAGTCCATCTCGTCGACACCGAGGGTGGCGTTCGGAAGTGTGTGGCCCACCGGCACGGTTCCCAAGTCGATCAACGGCCGTTCCTGTTGGTAGCGGACGCAGGAAGGGTGGTGTCGGGCAACACAGGATCAGCGCCGATGACGGACGGTGCGACGGTGCGACCGTCCGCGAAGTGCTCGAACTGCTTGAGGTAGTCGGGGGTCTCGTGTTCGTCGTCCTCGTCCTGCCCTCGCGTGCCCGAGGCGGGAGCGCCCGCCGCGCCCGTTCCACGCTGAGCGAGTCCACCATCGGTCCCGGCGGATGCGCCGAATGCGGTGGTGGGACTGCTCTGGCCTGTGCCGGCCAGCGTCGACCCGCCCGCAGAACCCAATGCCGAACCCGGCATGCCGACACCGCTGAGACCGCCGAGCCCGCCGCTCGCCCCCGCACCCGACCCGAACGACACCGGACGGGTGGACGCCGGACCGACGGCAGGAGATGTCGAACCACCGGGCGCGAAGCCGTGTCCGCCGGTTCCGGACAGCGCCGTCGACCCGAGGTTCGATGCGGCAGTGGCCACGGTGGACACGCCGGTGCCGGCGATGGACGTGGCAGCGCTGCCGATCTGGCCTGCGGCCGCGGCCACACCGGGGTTCTGGGTCGCGGCCATCAAGCCGCCCATCGCGGCCTGTACCGGGGATGTCATCAGTGCGCCGTTGGCGAATTTGCCGAGGCCGCTGCCGGAATCGGAGACGATAGCGGGCGGATGATCGAACGTGGTCTTGACGATGCGGTGCGAGGAGACCAGTTCGAAACCCTCCATCACCATGGCGGCGCGGATATCGAGCAATCGGTCGGCCACCTCGGCTGCCTCGTAGCTGCCGTTCAGCACGCCACCCGTCGAGGCGGCGGTGACCTTGGCGGCCTGCACGGCTCCGATCTCGACGAGCGAGGGCATGGTCGCCAGCGCGACTCCGTACGAGGTGCCGGCAGCCGGGGCTTCGACCGAGAGCGCCGCCGCCTTGACTGCGGTGGCCGCGGTCCAGGTCGCGAACCGGCCGAGCGCAGCCTGAGCGAGTAGCGCCGACTCGCCCTCCCAGCCGGCGGTCAGCGCGGCGGTGATGGCGGCGATGCTCGCCGACGCCTCGGTGAACGCCGCGGCAACCGAACCCCACGCGCCGCCGGCGACGTGCAACGGCACCGGGCCCGGCCCGAGCAATCGCGTCGAATTTCCCGTTGCCGTGCGTGGCAGCCACACCACACCTGTCACTCCGAGCGTCATCCTCTAGCCCCCATGATGTTCGAGCCCTGAATTTTCTTGTGGTGCGGTCGAGTTCGGTGCGTCAGATGCCAGGCAGGCCGGGCAGGCCACCGGCCGTGTCGTCGTCGGTGGCCACGTAGTCGGCGGCCTGCTTCCGCAACTCCTCGGCTGCCCGGTGCAACTCCGAAATACCCTGTGTTGCAGCGGGTCCGAAGGTATCGGCGGCCGTGCCGAAGAATCGTTCGGTGAGCAGTGAGACCTCGTCGGTGCCCGGCGGTAGTGGCCGCACCGGGATTGCTGTCGCAGTGACAGCTGCCTGCAAGCGAGCGGCGACCGCATCCAGTTCCGAGGCAGCGAGCTGCAGCGCCGCCGGATCCACCTTGATGACGGTCATGAGGCACGCTCCTGGATCGAAGAACTTCCGCTGTCGGTAGGTAGGACGCCGCCGTCCGCGGTTCGGTTCCCCTCGACGCGAGAAAAGTTCAGATCGACTTCTCGGCCACCGAACCGATCGTCCACGCGCCGCCTCGGCGGCTGACCGATGTGCGCGTGAGTGGGGAAACGTCGACCCGCCAGAACGAGCGAATCGGAGCTCCCAACAACAGCACCACCACGGCCCGCACGACAGCGGGTGAAGTCACCGCCAGCGTGCGCCCGGGCATCGAACCGACCGTACTCAGCCACGTCTCCACGCGCGAGAACAGCGAGTCCAGAGACTCGCCGCCCGGCGGAACGAACGCCGGATCGCTCAGCCAGGCCATCGCGTCGGCATCGGGCAGATCGGTCATCTCGAGACCGGACCACCGGCCGTAGTCGATGTCGGCCAACGCGGGCTCGACCGAGATGTCCGATCCGAAGATGCTCGCCGTGGAGATCGACCGGATTTCCGGGCCGGACAGGATGCAGTCGACGCGCGGAAGATCGGTGACCGCGGCGAGATCGCGATGCCCCGCGTCGTCGAGTGGTTCGTCGCCGGGAAACCGGCCGGTGCGCATCGCGGCGGTTCTGGCGTGGCTCACCAGCATCAGTCGGATCACGGGCGCAGACACCGTGTCATTGTGGCGCAGACACCGTGTGATTGTGGCGCAGACACCGTGTGATTGTGGCGCAGACACCGTGTCGCTGTGGCGCAGACACCCGTGTCACTGTGGCACCGAGCTGCGGGAGGTCAGGACAGCGATTGACACAGCGTCGCGTTCGGTGCCACAGTTCGCAGGTTGGACGCGATGTATGCAGGTAATCCGGTGAGAATCCGGAACGGTTGCGCCACTGTGATCGACGTCGGGCACATGTCCGAAGTCGAGAGCCAGAAAACTCGTACATCGCATGGCCGTCTCTTCTTTTCGGAAGGGACTACGGGACGCATATCCCAGGAGGACACCATGGCAATCATTCACGCACCCAGTAATACGACGGAGTCGGCTGCCCTTGCCGTCATCGTCGCCGCAACGATCCTGCTCGCTCTCGTCGTGCTCTATCTCGTCGGTTTCGATCAGGGCGCGATCTCCCGCAGTGGCATGTACATGCACGAACTGATGCACGACGGCCGCCACCTGCTGGGTCTGCCATGCCACTGACCGACACCACACATCGCCCGACGCTTCAGGGCACATTCGTTCAACTGCTGGTGCGAGGTCTGCTCGCCGGACTCGTCGCCGGCCTGCTCGCCGGAGCCGTTGCCTTCGTCGTCGGTGAGCCGCACGTCGATTCGGCCATCGCCATCGAAGAGGCAGCCGGTGCCGGCGAGGAAGCTCAGCACTCCGGCAGCGATCACACCGAGGCCGCGCCTGCCGCGCACTCGCACGGCGAAGAGGCGCTCGTCAGTCGCGACGGACAACGCGTCGGACTGTTCCTCGCCACCGGACTCGCAGGCCTGGCACTCGGCGCGATCTTCGCATCGGCACTGCACTATGCCCGACGCTTCAGCTCCCTGTCGGGCTCGATCCTCGCGCTCGTCGGGGCCGGTGCCGGGTGGTTGGCCATCGAAGCGGTGCCGTTCTTCAAGTACCCGGCCAATCCGCCTGCCGTCGGAGATCCGGAGACCATCACCCAGCGCACGTGGCTGTGGTTGGCGTCGGTGATTCTGGGTCTGCTGGCCGTCGGAGCCGGAATTTACGTGGCGAAGATCGTGGCGTCGCAGCATTCGGTGGCAGCCCGCGTCGGCGCATCGATCGTGGCGTTCCTGGTGATCATCGGCATCGGCTACGCGCTGCTGCCCGGTGTGAACGAGGTGGGCTCGGACTTCCCGGCAACCCTGCTGTGGGAATTCCGACTGTCGTCACTTGCCACCCAGGCAACGCTGTGGCTGGCCCTGGGATTGGGATTCGCGTTCCTCACCGATCGCGCGGTGCGACCTGTTCGCCAGGAGCCCGTCGCGGCGTAGCCCGGCGTCCGCGTCAATGGACCACTGCACCGCCGAGACGTATGCAAAGTGCCATTGACGCAGTGTGGCCGGCCCGGGTCGGCCCGGGTGGATGGACCATTGCATCGCTCAGACGTATGCGATGGTCCATTCACGCGTTCGGGGGTGTGTGGTCGAGAGGAGCGGGCGATGAGCGAGTGAGCTCAGCCGAATCCGAGTTGGTGCAGTCGCTCGTCGTCGATGCCGAAGTGATGTCCGATTTCGTGGGCCACGGTGATGGCGATTTCGCGTCGTGCCTCGGTTTCGTCGTCGACCATCTCGAGGATCGGTTTGCGGTAGATGGTGATGACGTCCGGTAGGTGGCCGCTGTACTCGTAGCGTTCGGTGAGCGCGATGCCCTCGTACAACCCGAGGATGTCCTCGGTTGGGTGTTCCTCCTCGACGAGAACGACCACGTTGTTCATGAAGTCGGTGAGTTCGCGCGGCAGGGTGTCGAGCGCGTCGGACACGGCTTCCTCGAAGTCGACGCGGGTCATCTGGGTGGGGATGTCAGCCTCCGGTGGTGATCGGAGCAGCACCGGGCAGCGGCGTCGGCAGAGCGCGACCGTCGGGAGCCGACGGCGGCGGAACAGGCGCTGCACCGTTGATGAGAATGTCGCCCTTGGCGGTACCGACGATGGTCGCGAACCCGCCGGAATCGAGTTCCTTGCCCACCGAGCACGTCACCTGCCGGCTACCGGCGAGCCAGCTCGCGACATCGATGGTGTCCCAGAACAGGGTCAGCGTCTTGTCGCGCAGTGCGGTGTCCGAGCCGAGATAGCCGTTGACGGCGTCGGTGCACGTGCCTTCCAGGTATGCGTCCTGATCTCCCTCCGACGGGTGGCCGCCGGGGAACTGCTGCGTCAGGTTGATCACCGAGGCCACCTCGAACGCGTGCGGTGCCGAGCAATCCACCGGATCGGCGGGCACGTTCTGATTGATGCCGATGCAGGTGCCCGTCGGCCAGACCTTGGACTGGTCCTGGTCGAGGATCGAACCGGTCATCTCCTGGAGTGAGCCGGTGTTCGACGGCATCTGCACCCCGCACCGCAGGGTCCGCTCGCCCTTGGCCCAGCCGGCCTGACTGGGGAACATGAGTCCGACGCCGAAGCGTCCGTTCGGATCGAATTTCGCGCCGACGTAGTCGTCGACGGCAGCTGTGCAGTGCTCGTCGCGTAGCTCGCTGAACCGGATCGAGCCGGGGTACTGCGAGCCGGGACCGAATTCGACGCCGGGGTAGACGCTCATGTCGATGTCGCGAGCCACCTCGAAGCGGTGGGGATCGGCGCACGACACTTCGGTGAGATCCTGGCGGTCCGTCTCCGGGTCGTCGGTGGGCGTCCATTGCAGGCACGCGCCCGGATCGGCCGCACCGAACGACTTCGCCGACACCGGACCGTCCGTCACGGGGCCACTGGTCGCCGAATGAGTGGTGATCTTCTCCGGCGTCGAGAATCCTCCGGAGAGAAACACCGTTGCGCCCGCAGCCAGCACTGCGCCGACCGCAACCATGGCTAGGCCACGTCGAGCGGTGGTTGCAGACAGTGTTCGTCGAGTTCTCTCGCTCGTCGGGGGCTCTGGTTCGTATCCGGACATCACCTCCATCATGCCCGAGTATGTTCGGTGTTCATGAACGACCCGACAGGTGACGACGACCTCAGCGAGCTGGCAGGCCGACTGTTCGCGATGGCGCGGACCGGTGATGCGGCCTCGTTGGAGAGCTACCTCGACGCAGGTGTTCCGGTGAATCTGCACAACGAATCGGGCGACACGCTGGTCATGCTGGCCGCGTATCACGGGCATGCCGATGCGGTGCGCGCGCTGGTCGATCGCGGTGCCGATGTGAACAGGCCCAACGACAAGGGGCAGACCCCTCTCGCAGGCGCGGTTTTCAAGGGCGAGGACGACGTGGTGCGGGTGCTCGTCGACGGTGGAGCCGATCCGCACGGCGGTCACCCGTCGGCCATCGATGCCGCCACGATGTTCGGACGCGAGGACTACCTGGGGTTGCTCGGCAAGTAAGGTTTCCTCTCGTGATCGACCTGAAATTCCTGCGCGAAAACCCCGACGCCGTCCGCGCCTCGCAGCGCACCCGAGGCGAGGACCCCGCTCTCGTCGACGCACTTCTCGACGCCGACGCCTCCCGCCGCGCTGCGGTGCTGGCGGGCGATCAGCTGCGCGCCGAGCAGAAGGCTCTGGGAAAGCAGGTAGGCAAGGCCTCCGCCGAGGACCGTCCCGCGCTGCTCGCCGGGGCATCGGAACTGGCTGCGAAGGTCAAGGCCGCGCAAGCCGCAGAAGCCGAGGCCGACGCGGCGCTCGACACGGCCCACCGTGCGATCTCCAACATCGTCCAGGACGGCACCCCCGCAGGCGGCGAAGACGACTTCGTGCTGCTCGAGACCGTCGGCGACCTCCCGGAGTTCGACTTCGAGCCGAAAGATCACCTCGAGCTCGGTGAGTCGCTGAACCTGATCGACATGGAACGCGGTGCCAAGGTCTCGGGCTCACGGTTCTACTTCATGACCGGCTACGGTGCGCTGCTCCAACAGGGATTGCTGCAGCTGGCCGCGCAGAAGGCCGTCAAGAACGGCTTCACGATGATGATCCCGCCGGTGCTGGTGCGCCCGGAGATCATGTCGGGAACCGGCTTCCTCGGTGCCCACGCCGACGAGATCTACCGCCTCGAAGCCGACGACCTCTATCTCGTCGGAACCTCCGAGGTTGCTCTCGCGGGGTACCACTCGGGCGAGATCATCGACCTCGCCGACGGGCCCAAGCGCTACGCCGGTTGGTCGTCGTGCTTCCGTCGCGAAGCGGGCAGCTACGGCAAGGACACGCGCGGCATCATTCGAGTCCATCAGTTCGACAAGATCGAGATGTTCTCGTACATCAAGCCCGAGGACGCGGCGGCCGAGCACCAGAAGCTGCTGGAGTACGAGAAGGAAATGCTCGCCGCCGTCGAGGTGCCCTACCGCGTCATCGACACTGCGGGCGGTGACCTCGGCTCCTCGGCAGCCCGCAAATTCGACTGCGAGGCCTGGGTTCCCACCCAGAAGGCCTACCGCGAGCTGACCTCGACCTCGAACTGCACGACGTTCCAGGCCCGACGCCTCGGCGTTCGGTACCGCGACGAGAACGGCAAACCGCAGACCGCGGCGACGCTCAACGGCACCCTCGCCACCACCCGCTGGATAGTCGCGATCCTGGAGAACCACCAGCAAGCCGACGGCACCGTCCGCGTCCCCGAGGCCCTCGTGCCCTTCGTCGGGACCGACGTCCTGAAGTAGTAGCGCAGGCTCAGGCGATATCGCCGATGCAGTAGCCCTCGCCGCCGACAGCCAGGACGAACGTGCGGTTCTGATACGCCCCCGAGGCATCGATGATGTCGGCGTTGACCTGCGTGTAGATGCCGTTCTGAGCCGTGACGAACACGCTGTCGGGATCGAACGAGGTGATGCTGGGCAAGATCTCGGGGGTCTCCACCAACGGCGGAGCCGTGGGAGCGCCGGTTCCGAGGGCATCCCATGTCTGTCGGGCGTCGCAGACCAGCGGGTAGTTGTCCTCGACATCGTCCCGGTTGACCGGAATGCCGGCGATGCGTCCCAGATAGCGATCGACGGTATGGACCGCGTCTGCGGCGTCGAACACGGGGGCGGTGCCGGTGGGGTAGACGGTCGGACACGAGTAGCCCGACGCGATCTCGCTGCGCTTGACGCTGACCGTGGCGATGGGCCCGGTCCACGTGACGGCGTACTGGCCGTCGACGCCGGGGGCAGCAACGGCGGACAGGATCGCGGCGGTGTCGACGTACATCGACGGAATCTCGGTGGGTGGAACCGTCCAGCATCGCGCGGTGACGACGCCGATCCCGCCTCCGGTGAGGTCGTTGACGAAGGGTCGCAGCGCCATTGCAGCGTCCGGATTGCCAGGGACCTCGCCGACGGGTGGCCCCGGTGGGATGGGCGGGGGTGTCGGGGTGGTGGCCGTGGTCGACGCCGATTCCTGGGTGGTCGATCGGTCGGCTGTGGACTCGACTGTGTTGCTCGGCGAGGCGGCCTGATCGGATGGGATCCCGACCGCGGAATCGCAGGCACCGACCAGCGCGATCGTGGCGATCAGCGGCAGCGCGGTTCGGCCGACTCGGCTGCGCCGCGCTGGTGCCGCTCTGTTCTTCACGTGTTTCTCTCCCCCATAGATCTTCTACCGAACTGCGCACGACCCGACCGCACTCTGCCGCACCTTTCTCCGGCCTCGTCCACCGACTACGCTAACCGACTGTGGAACCCGTCTACCGATCAGTCATCGGCATCGCTCGTGCAGTGTTCGCGTTCGAGGGCCTGAAGTTCGAGGTCGAGGGCGAGGAACACATCCCTGCCACCGGTGGTGCCGTCATCGCGGTCAACCACACCGGGTACATGGACTTCACCTACGCCGGGCTGCCTCCGCGGCGGGTGAAGCGCTACATCCGATTCATGGCCAAGAAGGAAGTCTTCGACAACAAGATCTCCGGCCCGATCATGCGTGCGCTGCGGCATATCCCCGTCGATCGTGGTGCCGGCGCGGAGTCGTACAAGTCGGCGGTTCAGAGCCTGCGCAACGGCGAACTCGTGGGTGTATATCCCGAGGCGACCATCAGCCGCAGCTTCGAGATCAAGGAATTCAAGTCCGGTGCAGCGCGCATGGCCATCGAGGCAGGCGTGCCGATCATCCCGACGGTCATCTGGGGCGCGCAGCGCGTGTGGACCAAGGGCTACCCGAAGCGATTGGGCCGCACCAATACTCCGATCTCCATTGCCGTGGGTGAGCCGTTGCCGCCGGTCGGTCCACCGAACGAGCTGACCGACAGGCTGCGCACGGTGATGCAGACGATGCTGCTCGAACTGCAGGAGAACTACCACCACGAGCCGGGGGCCTACTGGGTTCCGGCGCGACTGGGCGGAAGCGCCCCGACCCTCGAGGAAGCCGACAAGCTCGACGCCAAGGACCTCGCGGCGCGTGCCGCCAAGCGGGCCGAGTAGACCACCGCGATGAACCTCCGCGGTGAACGGGTGGTGTTGCGGCCCGTCACCGCCGAGGACGTGCCGGAGTTACGTCGAATACTGCACACACCGGAGGTACATGCGCGGTGGGGTGACGAGGATGCCGACGAGAACTGGCCGTTCGACAACCCGGACGAGCACCGCTTGGTGATCGAATTGGACCGTGCAACAGCAGGATTGATCCAGTACGGCGAAGAGACGGATCCGATGTACCGGCACGCCTCGATAGACATCTTCCTCGATCCGGCGGTGCACGGTCGCGGCATCGGAAAAGATGCAGTGGGGACGCTCGTGCGTTACCTGACAGTCGATCTGGGGCACCACCGCCTGGTGATCGATCCGGCTGCCGACAACGCGGTAGCGATAGCGTGTTACAGCGCAGTGGGTTTCGAGCCGGTCGGGATCATGCGCAAGTACGAGAAGGGCCCCGCCGGCTGGCACGACAGTCTGCTGATGGACCTGATCGTCGAGTAGCTATCGGTGATTCGCCGGAGTGGAGCCCGCGGAACGACCGGTAAGGCCAGGCAGTGTCAGTCGGAATCGTGCGCCCGTAGGTCCTGCGGCACAGACCAGTTCACCGTTGTGGGCGCGAGCGAGCGTCCGCGCGATCGAGAGTCCGAGCCCCACGCCACCGGAGGAGCGATCGCGCGCGGAGTTGAGTCGAACGAGCCGCTCGAAGACTCGCTCACGGTCGGCCTCTGGAACGCCGGGCCCTTCGTCGTCGACGGTGACGACCGCCTCGTTGCCCACTGAATGCACGGCGACAGTGATCCTGCCGCCACTGGGCGTGAAACGACTGGCGTTGTCGAGCACGTTCGACAGGATCTGTTCGATGCGCCCGACGTCTACTCGAACCGGAACTGGTTGCGCCGCAGCGATATCGAACCGAATCTGAGGGGCGAGCAGAGCTGCTCTCTCCACCGTCCGTCGGGCGACGTCGGCGAGGTCCGCGTCGGTCGGCTCCAGGTCCGAAGTATTCTCTGCACGAACGGAATCGAGCATATCGGATACCAGACGCGAGGCCCTGGCGGATTCGCCGACCAGCAACTCGCTCCAGCGTGCGACTCGGTCGGGTCGTTGTTCGGCGTCGCGCTGCAACGACTGCGCCAGCGCCGAGATCCCGGCAACCGGCGTACGCAGTTCGTGTGCGGCATCGGCGAGGAATCGGCGCATGTCCTCCTCTGCTCGACGTGCCGTCTGCGCGGCCGCAGCCTCCTTGCGCTCGGCGTCCTCCAGAGCGTCGAGCATCTCGTCGACAGCCGAGGCAGTGCGGCCGAGGTCTGTCTTCGGCTTCGACGGCAGCAATCGTTTTCCTCTGTCGCCGTTGGTAATTCGTCTGGCGACGGACGTCATGGAGTCCAGGGGAGACAGTGCTCGCCGCACTGCGTAGGTGAGAGCGGCCGCGGCCAACAGGAGCGTCACGGCTCCGGCGACCACCATCAGAATTCGGAGCTGCTGCCTGACATCGGCGATGGCCGTGGTGTCGCCCAGCAGTGACAGCGTCGACCCGTCGGGTAGCGGCTTCGTGATCTCCAACGAATCCGACGGCGGGGCAGGCGGGTTGGGAGGACCCGGGGGAGTGGGTGCGTTCGATGGGCCAGCGGGCGGAGTAGGTGCTGCGGGCCGATCGGCCTGAGTGGGAGGACCGTCGCGGAATTCCCCACCGGGCGCACCGTAGACCGTGCCGTCGGCGGTGGTGACGCGAACTCGGATGGCGTCGCCCTGCAGCGCCTGCACCAGGTCCTCCGGCCCGACGCCACTGTCGACCAGTTCGGCCGCGCGATCTGCCCGGTCGGTCAACCGGGCATCCAGATCACGCCGGAGTTGCTGCCCCAGAACGACATCGACGGATGCGCCGACCACAAGTAGTAGCACCGCGAACAAGACGACAACGGTGGCGACCACCCGCGTACGCAACGACGGGGTCGGCGTGCGGTTCACTGTGGAGCCCGCAATGCATAACCGAGGCCCCGGACGGTATGGATCAACCGCGGCCCATGGGCCTCCATCTTGCGACGCAACGCACTGATGTGAACTTCCACCAGGTTGCCGTCGTACGCGCCGTACCCCCAAACCGATTCGAGGATGGACGTTTTGGAGACGGTGCGTCCGCGCTGTGCGACGAGGAACGTGGCCAGGCGAAGCTCGGTGGCCGTCAGGTCGAGGACATGACCGGCGCGAGTGACGATTCCGGCGGATTCGTCGACCAGCAGATCACCCACCTGGATCGCATCGGACGATCGGCCACGTCGGCGCAGCACCGATCGCGCCCTCGCGACCACCTCGTCGAGCTGAAATGGTTTGACCACGTAGTCGTCTGCGCCGTCCCCCAGTCCGCGCAGGCGGTCTTCCAGCCGGTCCTTGGCGGTGACCATGATGATCCCCGCGTCACTGCCCTGGCGCACCACGTCGATGAGCGCGAACCCGTCCCGTGAGCCGGGCAGCATGACATCGAGAATCACTACATCGGGGCGGAAGCCTGCCATCGTCGTCTCGAAGTCGACTCCATCAGGCAAGGACGCGACGGTGAAGCCGGCGTCCTCGAAGGACGCCACCAGAGCTTCCCGGATGGGCAGTGAGTCCTCCACCACCATCACTCGGGGAGCGGAACTGTATGTCATGCCTCGATTGTCACCCACCGGCTGAAGTGATCCTGAAGATACGCGCGGCTTCAGGATCACTTCAGGTACCAGCGGCAGTGTCGGTGACAGAACGAAACGAACGAAGCAGATCCGAACAAGGAGTGAACGTGAACGATCAGACCCAACCGATCCCCGCCGCATCGAACCCGGGACCGGAATCGAACGTGGAGGCCGTGGCACCGCAGCAGAACAAGCAGAAGCGGTGGAAGGGACGTGTGCCACTGGTAGCAACGGCAGCAGCGGGACTAGCAGTGGGAGCCCTTGTCGCATCGGCGGTCTTCGCGGCCACCGGGCCGGACGCATCGCCAGAGGTGTCCACCGTTGCATCGTCGTCCACCCTCGGTCAGCGCACCGACGGCGGTGGAGGGTCCGATGCGCCCAACGCCCCGGCAGCTCCGGAGTCCGGCGACGGGTCGACCGCTCCCGCACCGGCAGACGGTGCAACCCCGCCGGCCCCGGGTGATGGGGCAACTCCGCCCGCTCCTCCCGCTGGTGGTCCGGGTAAAGGTGGTCCAGGCGCAGGTGGACCGGGTGCAGGTGGCCCGGGTGGTGCTGTGTGCGCACCGGAAGACGGTGCGACTCCGCCTGCACCGCCGGCTCCGGCTGATGGTGCGACTCCGCCTGCACCGCCGGCCCCCGCTGATGGCTCAACTCCGCCTGCACCGCCGGCTCCGGCTGACGGCGCTACCCCTCCCGCACCGCCGGCGGCTACCTCGGGTTCCTGAGTCCAACCTCGTCCGGCCCCGCACCGTGTTCTCGGTGCGGGGCTGGAGTCGTCTGCCCAGTGCCAGATGTGGTGGCCTTCGGTCCAGGCGGCGGGTTTGCCGCAGCCGGGGAAGGCGCAGCCGTGATCGCGGGCGGTGAGGGCTTTGCGTTGTGTGGCGGTGACGGTGCGTGCGGTGCGGGCAAGGTTGATCGGGTTACCGTTCTCGTCCATCACGATGGCAGTGAGGACACAATCACACGCCAACTGGCGGGAAGTATGGCGGGAGAGCGGTCCCATCCAGGGCAGCCACCCGACCGAAGTGCCGTCGCCGAACAAGTCGCGATACGCGCCACGCTCAGCGGCAGGTGGTTCATCGGATTCGGCTGCAGTGCGGGTGTTCTCGTCGTCGGTGATGTCGTCGGTGATGTCGTCGGTGTCGGCGCTGCCCTGGAGGTCGGTGAGATCGCGCAGGCCGATGTGCAGGTTCAGGTGCGGGCGTTCGCCGCCTTCGATGGGGCGGTTACTGGAGGCGAGGTATTGGTCGAGGA
>NZ_NOYI01000012.1 GCF_002258785.1 Rhodococcus sp. 06-235-1A | reverse complement strand
ATCACCTCGTTCGGGCCGGGATCGGGGATGGTGATCGTCTCGATGGAGACGGGTGCGCCCTTGCTCTTGGCGACGACGGCACGGACCTGCTGCGGCATGGTGATGCTCCTGAGATCGGTTGAGCAGCGGCAGTCGACGCAGCTGCGGTTATTGGAATCGAGTTAATATATCAGTTACCGGACAGTATCCAATGTTAAATGCGAGTATCGAATTCGGCTCGACTTCCGTGCCATAGCTTGAGGGCACGCTGGTCAATGCTCATGCTCTGCGGGAAACTACCGCGCTGACTGCATGGAAGCGCCTTGCCATCTCTTGACATAGGCCTCGGGTCGGCTCAGTCTTGTTCGAGTTCAAGCAAATCGAAGTTGCGCAGAGAGCAACGCGTCGCGTATCTATCCGGCCACCCACGCTGCGTGCACGGGCGACACACCTATTCGGCGAGAGCCGGAGGGAGAACGATGTGACAACGAACAGCAAACCCCGGGGCGACAAGACTCGGGTCGCGTCACCCGAGAAACATGCCCCTCATCATTACGGCCCCCTCGAGGTCTATCACCACGGAGAGGAGGGCAAGCCGCGCACCGACAAGGTGGTGTTCGGGGTCACCGCCGCCATCGTGATCGCAATCCTGGCGTGGGGCATCCTCGGCACCGAGAACATGAAATCCGTCAACGCGTCCGTACTCGACTGGGTGGTGACGAACGTCGGATGGCTGTTCATCTTCTCGGCCACCGGGTTCGTGATCTTCGCGATCTGGCTCGCGCTCAGTCGGTACGGAAAGATTCCGCTCGGCAAAGACGGCGAGAAGCCCGAATTCAACACCGTCAGCTGGATCGCGATGATGTTCAGCGCCGGCATGGGAATCGGCTTGATCTTCTGGGGAGTGGCCGAGCCGCTCACCCACTTCGTCACCCCGCCGCCCGGAATCACCGATTCGACTGTGGGAACGGCGCTTTCGACGGCCATTTTCCACTGGGGACTGCACCCGTGGTCGATGTACGCCGTGGTCGGTCTGTCCATCGCCTACGGCACGTACCGGATGGATCGCAAGCAGCTCATCAGCTCCTCGTTCATTCCGTTGATCGGTCGTCACGCCGAGGGCCCCATCGGCAAGGTCATCGATATCCTGGCGATCTTCGCCACGATGTTCGGCACCGCGGCATCCCTCGGCCTCGGTGCACTCCAGATCGGTTCGGGTATCGAGGTTCTCGGCTGGGTCAACCAAGCGGGGACTCTTCTGCTCGTCGCTGTCGTCGCCATCCTGACCCTCGCCTTCGTGGCCTCGGCAGTCTCGGGAATCTCCAAGGGAATTCAGTGGCTGTCGAATATCAACATGGTGCTGGCACTGCTGCTCGCGGTGTTCGTGTTCGTCCTCGGACCCACGGTGTTGATCCTGAACCTGTTGCCCACCACCCTCGGTGACTACGCCGCGCACATCGCCGGCATGTCTGCGCGTTCGGCGGCATCCGGCGGTCCCGAGACCGAGTCCTGGCTCTCGTCCTGGACGATCTTCTACTGGGCATGGTGGATCTCGTGGACCCCCTTCGTCGGTATGTTCCTCGCTCGCATCAGCCGTGGACGCACCATCCGCCAGTTCGTCATCGGCGTCATTCTGATCCCGACGTCGGTGAGCTTGGTCTGGTTCTCGATCTTCGGTGGTGCCGCAATCGGCGAGCAGCAGAAGGGAACAGAAGACCTGGTGGCCCTCGGTAAGCCGGAATCGCAGCTGTTCGCGGTTCTCGACCACTTCCCGTTGGCCGGTATTTCGTCGGTACTGGTGATGGTGTTGGTCGGCATCTTCTTCGTCAGTGGTGCCGACGCCGCCTCGATCGTGATGGGCACCCTGTCGCAACGCGGCACTCTGGATCCGTCCCGTGGGGTCGTCGCCTTCTGGGGCGTCGTCACCGGCGGCATCGCGATCCTGATGCTGTGGACGGGAGGATCGGACGCCCTCAACGGGTTGCAGACGATGACCATCATCGTGGCCGCACCGTTCGTGCTGGTGATGATCGGTACGTGTGTCTCGCTGTACAAGGACGTCACGAACGACCCGTTCATCGTCAAGAGCCCCAAGGCTCCGGCGAAAGTCAAGTCCGACAAGTGAAGTGAGCCGATGGTGCGGGACGCGTACACGCGCGTCCCGCACCACCGGTATTTCGGGGGTTGACCTCGTCCACCCCTGCCCATACTCTTGATATATCAATCTATGGTTAGTTGTCGTGCAGGCCGTCCATTGCTTCGGCCGAGCTCCATCTCTCCACCCCGATACGGAAGGACCACCATGGGTTCACCGAGAGTTGTCATCATCGGCGCCGGCATAGTCGGTACCAACGTGGCCCACGAGCTCACCGCACGCGGTTGGGATCGCATCACCGTGCTCGATCAGGGGCCGCTCCCTCTCACGGGTGGATCCACCTCGCACGCACCGGGTCTGGTGTTCCAGACCAATGCGTCCAAGACGATGACCGAACTCGCCCGGTACACGGTCGAGAAGTTCATGGGCCTTGAAGTGGACGGGCAATGGTGTTTCAACCAGCTCGGCGGTCTCGAGGTGGCAACCACCGAGGAGCGATTGGCCGACCTGCACCGCAAGCAGGGTTGGGCCACGTCCTGGGGAATCGAAGGGTCGATCGTCGACCCGTCCGAGTGCGCCAAACTGCACCCGCTGCTGGATCGTTCGCGTGTTCTCGGCGGTCTGTACGTCGAGACGGACGGTCTCGCCAAAGCGTCCCGCGCCGTCGTGGCACTCACTCGACGCGCAGAATCGCGCGGTGCCGTATTTCGCGGTTCCACCAAGGTCATCGGTATCGAACAGACGGGTGGCCGAGTCACCGGTGTGGCGACCGACAACGGCGTGATCGAAGCCGACATCGTGGTCTCCTGCGCCGGCTTCTGGGGCCCCGATGTGGGCGAACTGGTCGGCATGAAGGTGCCGCTGCTGCCGCTGGCGCACCAGTACGCCAAGACCGACCAGATCCCGGAACTGGTGGGACGCAACACCGAAGCGGCCGAGGCGGGCATGCCCATCCTTCGTCACCAGGATCAGGACCTGTACTTCCGCGAACACGTCGATCGTCTCGGAATCGGCAGCTACGCCCACCGTCCGATGCCCGTCGACACCAAGACCCTGCCCGGCGGAGACGGTGTGTCCGACGAGGCCATGCCGTCCATGCTCGACTTCACGCAGGAGGATTTCGCCCCGTCGTGGGAGCAGTCCAAACTGCTGTTGCCGTGCCTGGAGACCGCCAAAATCGACCACGGCTTCAACGGAGTCTTCTCGTTCACACCGGACGGCGGACCGCTGCTCGGCGAGTCACCTGACGTCAAGGGCTTCTGGATCGCCGAGGCCGTATGGGTCACGCACTCGGCCGGAGTCGGCCGGGCCATCGCGCAGTTGCTGGTCGACGGACGCTCCGAGGTGGAATTGCACGGGTGTGACGTCAACCGCTTCGAGGACTTCCAACTCGATCCCGCGTACGTCAGCGAGACGTCGCAGCAGAACTTCGTCGAGATCTACGACGTCCTGCATCCCTCGCAGCCGCGGTTGTCCCCGCGTGATGTTCGGGTCAGCCCCTTCAATGCGCGGCAGCACCAACTCGGTGCCGTGTTCCTCGAAGGCGGCGGGTGGGAGCGTCCACACTGGTACGAGGCCAATGCCGATCTGGTGCAGCAGCTTCCGGCCGAGTGGCAGCCGCCGAAGCGCGACGAGTGGGCATCGATGTTCCATTCGCCCATCGCCGCAGCCGAGGCCTGGAAGACCCGTACCTCCGTCGCCATGTACGACATGACGCCGCTCAAGCGGCTGCGCGTGCGTGGCCCCGGTGCGCTGGCCCTGCTCGAAGGACTGACGTCCGGCAAGATGGACAAGACCGTCGGGGCCGTCACCTACACCCTCGCTCTCGACGAGAAGGGCGGCGTGCGAAGCGATCTCACCGTTGCGCGGCTGTCGGCCGACGAATTCCAGGTCGGCGCCAACGGCAATCTCGACTACGACTACCTGCGTCGCGAAGCGCCGAGCGACGGCAGCGTCACCGTCGACGACATCACCGGCTCCACCTGCTGCATCGGTCTGTGGGGTCCGCACGCCCGCGACGTGGTCGAGAAGCTGACCCAGGACGACTTCTCCAACGAGAACTTCAAGTACTTCCGCTGCAAGCAGGTTCGAATCGGGGGAGTGCCCGTCACCGCGATGCGGCTGTCGTACGTGGGCGAGCTTGGATGGGAGCTGTACACCACCGCCGACTACGGCCAGCGGCTGTGGGACATGTTGTGGCAGGCCGGTTCCGAGTTCGGCATCATCGCCGGCGGCCGCGCTGCGTTCAATAGTCTGCGCATGGAGAAGGGCTACCGGTCGTGGGGGTCGGACATGACCACCGAACACAACCCCTACGAGGCCGGCCTCGGCTTCGCGGTACGTCCGCAGAAGGGCGAATTCCGCGGTCGCGACGCCGTCCTGGAGATGTCCGACGACACCGTCTCGAAGAAGCTGGTCTGCCTGAAGATCGACGACGGCACGTCGGTGGTACTCGGCCACGAGCCCGTCCTGGTGGACGGCGAACCAGCCGGTTACGTCACCAGTGCCTCGTTCGGGCATACCGTCGGCGCGCCGATCGCCTACGCCTGGGTGCCGGCACACAGTTCGGAACCCGGTGCAGCAGTACAGATTCGATACTTCGATCGGCTCGTGTCCGCCACCGTCGTGGCCGAGCCCCTCGTCGACCCCGAGATGGCCAAGATCCGCAGCTGACGACCCACCAGTACCAGGAGATTCGATGACCGAGAACTTCACCCTCACGCTCAGCTGCGGACAGCGGCCGGGCATCGTCCGGGCCGTCAGTGCGTTCCTCTTCGACAACGACTGCGACATCGCCGAACACCAACAGTTCGACGACTCGACGGACGGCTCGTTCTTCCTTCGCACGTCGTTCGTGGCCAGCGGCACCACCGACATCGAGAAGCTGACCGAGAGCTTTCGGGAGGTGGCCGATCGATTCGCGATGATGTACGCCTTCAACGGGTGCAGTCAGCCGCGCGTGCTCGTCATGGTCTCCAAAATGGGGCATTGCCTCAACGACCTCATCTTCCGCTGGCGCTCGCAGAACCTCGGCGGAGAACTGGTGGCCGTGGTGTCCAACCACGAGGTGCTGCGGCCGATGGCCGAGGCTGCCGGGCTGCCGTTCGTCCACGTTCCCGTCACCCCGGGTACCAAGGCCGAGGCCGAGCAGCGTCTGCTGGACCTCGTCGCCGAGTACGAGGTGGACCTGGTGGTGCTGGCCCGGTACATGCAGGTGCTCTCCGACGAGACGTGTCGAGCGTTGCACGGCAAGGCAATCAACATCCACCACTCCTTCCTGCCCGGCTTCAAGGGCGCGAAGCCTTATCACCAGGCCTTCGACCGGGGTGTCAAGCAGGTCGGTGCGACGGCGCACTACGTCACCCCCGATCTCGACGAGGGCCCGATCATCGAGCAGCAGGTCATTCGTATCGACCACACGCACGACCCGTCTCGTCTGGCCACCGTCGGGCAGGATGCCGAGGCCCTCGCACTCTCACGCGCGGTCCGCTGGCATTGCGAGAATCGCGTCCTGCTGCACGGACACCGGACGGTCATCTTCAGCTGAGCCGACATGTGACGAGGGGCCCGTACCGATTCGGTACGGGCCCCTCGTTGTTGCGGTGGAGAAAAAGAGAACCTCACACCCTTTCTGTGCAGTGCGCGCCGGTTCCCTCTGCAGAGAATCGGCGCGCACCCTCGAAAGGGGTGTGAGGTCCCCGGGGTCTAGCACTCCACGAAGTTGACCGGCACGTTGATCGCGAGGCCACCGCTGGAGGTCTCCTTGTATTTCGAGTGCATGTCGGCCCCGGTGGAGCGCATCGTCTCGATCACCTGATCCAGGCTGACGCGATGAGTGCCGTTACCACGCAATGCCATTCGAGCCGCGTTGATCGCCTTACCCGCCGAGATGGCGTTGCGCTCGATACACGGAATCTGGACCAGTCCGCCGATGGGGTCGCACGTGAGACCGAGGCTGTGTTCCATCGCGATCTCGGCGGCGTTCTCCACCTGTTCGGGTGTGCCGCCCAGTACCTCGGCCAGACCGGCTGCGGCCATCGATGCTGCCGAACCCACCTCGCCCTGGCAGCCCACTTCGGCACCGGAGATCGACGCCATCTCCTTGTAGAGCGATCCGATCGCGCCTGCGGTGAGCAGAAAGCGCACCGTGCTGCCGTCTGGATCGGCAACGCCTGCGGCGGTGTAGCGAGTGGCGTAGTGCAGCACGGCGGGGATGATGCCGGCCGCGCCGTTGGTGGGGGCTGTCACGATTCGCCCGCCCGACGCGTTCTCCTCGTTGACTGCGAGCGCGACGAGATTGACCCAGTCCTCGGCGAATTCGCTCGAGCGGTTCGGATCCTCGGCGTCGAGTCGGAGGAACCAGTCCCTCGCTCGACGTCGCACTTCGAGCGCGCCCGGGAGATAGCCGTCGCGGGAGATGCCGCGAACCTCGCACTCGACCATGACGTCACGGATGTGCAGCAGTCCATCCCGTATCTCGTCGAGCGTGCGGCGTTCGAGTTCGACCTCGGTCATGACGTCACTGATACTGCAGCGTCGTCGTTCACAGAGCTGGAGCAATTCCTTGGCCGACGCGAATCCGTTCGCGGAGGATAGTGGCGCAACGGCTTCGACGCTTTCGGCCTCGGTCACCACGAAGCCGCCACCGACCGAGAAGTAGGTCTCGGTGTGCAGTTCGGTCGAATTCGATGCGCGAGCAGTCAGTTTCATTCCGTTGGGGTGGAACGGCAAGACCGTCAGCGGACGCAGCACGATGTCATCCACCGCGAGATCGATCTCGCGGGCACCGCCGAACAGAATGCGCCCGGTGGCCGCCATCGACGCTTGCCGCTGTTCCATTACCTCGGTGGAAATGGTCTCGGGCAGAAGCCCTTCCAATCCGAGCAGCACTGCGGTCATGGTGCCGTGTCCCGCTCCGGTCGCGGCCAGCGAACCGTACAGGTCCACTGCCACCTCACGAACGTCTTCGAAGGCGGACATGGTGCGTAGATCGTCGACGAACCGAGCGGCCGCACGCATCGGACCGACCGTGTGCGAACTCGAGGGTCCGACTCCGACGGAGAAGAGGTCGAACACGCTGATCGTCATGAGTCCACCCGAACTGCGTCGGTCGGCTCGCGCGTGGTGAGATCGTCGAACGACGAGGCGGCGGGGGTCAGGACGGCGAACAGCCACCCGGCACCGAGCGGGTCTGCGGCCACGATCGACGGGTCCTCGCGCACAGCGGGATTGACGATGGTGACCATGCCGCTCGCCGGGGCGAACACCGTGACCGACCCAGCCGACGTGCGGATGCAGCCACACGCCTCACCTGCGGTGAGCACCGTACGTACCGTCGGCAGGTCGACACCGTGAATCTCGGACGAGTCGTCGAGCGCCGCAGGTGTCACTCCCACTCGGCTCGGAGTCTGAGCAGGTGAGCCGAACGGGTCGACGGCCATCCAGCCGTGCTCGGTGCTGAAGAGTCGGCGGGCAGAGGAAAGGGCTGCGGTCATGAGGTGGCCTCGGCATTCATCATGGGTTGATCGAAGGACGACTGAGGTACGTCGAGTGAGCGCAGTGCCCGCATCACGGCCAGTGCGTCGATGGTCGCGGCGACGTCGTGAACCCGGAGGAGTGACGCACCGTTCTGGGCCGCGATGATCGCGGCGGCGAGCGATCCGGCGAGACGGCCGTCGACCTCTCTGCCGGTGATGGCGCCGATCATTCCCTTTCGGGACATACCCGCCATGATCGGCCGTCCGGCCGAGGTGAGAGCTCGAAGTCGCTGGAGCAGTTGCAGATTGTGCTCGAGGGTCTTGCCGAATCCGAACCCTGGATCGACCAGAATGCGGTACGCCGGGATCCCGGCCCGAATGCATTCGGCGGCCCGGTCTTCGAGAAACTCGCACACCTCCGCGGTGACGTCGACGTAGCGAGGGGAATGCTGCATCGTCGACGGCTCGCCCTGCATATGCGTCAGGCACACGGCGGCACCCAGTTCGGCTGCCGCGGCGAGCGCACCGGGAAGGCGAAGGGCGCGAACGTCGTTGATGACGCTCGCCCCGGCGCGCACCGCTTCCCGCATTACCTCGGGTCGTGAGGTATCGACCGACAGCGGTATCGACGTACGCCTGGCCAATGCGTCGATCACCGGGACGACACGGGCGATCTCCTCCCGCGCGGTGGGTGGGGTGGCCCCGGGCCGAGTGGACTCACCGCCGACGTCGAGCAACTCGGCTCCGTCGTCGACCATCGACAGTGCATGTGCCACAGCACGATCCGTGTCCAGAAATCGGCCGCCATCGGAGAACGAATCCGGGGTCACGTTGACGATCCCGCAGACGACGGGATGTGAGGTCGTCAACCGGGTCAGCAGCCGGTCGCGGGCATCGGCTGCCCGTGTTGCTGTGGAGACGGTCGTGAGCACTGCGATCTCCTCTTCTCTCGCGCAAGTCCAACGGGACGATCAGACGTCGGTGTATTCCTCGGCCGCGTCGGTCAACCAGGCTGCGAGGTACCGTGCGAACGACGAGCGCACGAGGATGCGATAGTCCGTGCCTGTGTCGTCGCACGCGATGAGGATCATGCCGGCCATCGCCAGCATCGTCTGTACCGTCGACCCGGCCGGAAATATGCCGGGATGCAGATCGATCGAGCATCCCTTCGCAAGGACCTCCCGGGCACGAGAACCGCTCAGCCGCAGACTGGTTCGCTGAGCGGAGACGTCGGTTGCCGCGCCACGGTGCGCGCGAACGGCCGATCCGAGTCGGTGTTCGAGTTCGACCGGATCGACGCCGTGTCCGATCACCAACCACTCCTCGGGCCCGAGCCAGATGGCGGTGGTGTTCGTCCCCTCGGCCACGCGGCCGGGACCGGGGAGTTCGGTGCCGAGCTCGGCCGAGGCGGCGGCGCCGCCCGGTCCGTTCGGATCGACCCACAGGTCGATCCCGGCGAGGAACGGTTCCTCCACGATGCGGACAGCAGGCGAGTCCGGCAGGACTGTCTCTGCGAGTGGGCTTCTGGTGGCGAGTCGGTCAGCCATCACGGCGGTTACCTTCCGGGTCGACGAGTACGGAGCCGGTGACTTCCACGGCGATCAGGGTGTCACCCACCGGGACGTGCAGGATGTCGCCGAGTCGGTCACGTCCGGCTTCGAGCAGAGCCAACCCGAACGGCCGGCCCAATTCTGCGCTGGCGTAACTGGACGTGACGTGGCCGAGCATCGGTACCGGAAGCTCGGGTAGCACGCCGCTGTCGGAGTGCTCGATGATCTGCGAACCCTCCGGGAGGACGGTCTCCCGATCGACGGGCAGCAGCCCGACGAACTGCTTGCGCAACGGATTTTGATTCTCGGCTCGGTCGAACGAGCGCTTCCCGATGAAGTCGAGCTTCTTCTTCGACACCGCCCAGCTCATGCCGAGGTCCTGCGGGGTGACGGTGCCGTCGGTGTCCTGGCCGACGATCGGGTAGCCCTTCTCGGCCCGCAGCACGTGCATGGTCTCGGTGCCGTACGGGGTGATGCCGTACTTCTCGCCCGCGTCGATCAGCCGCGACCACAGTGCGTGGGCGTGCCAGGAATCGATGTTCACCTCGAAGGCCAGTTCACCGGAGAAGCTGATGCGCGCCACGCGTACCGGTACCCCGTCGATCGAGGCATCTCGCCAGGCCATGAACGGGTACGCCTCGTTGGAGACGTCGAGTTCGGGGAAGATCTCGCCGACGAGGTCGCGAGAGCGCGGTCCGACCACGGGGAACGTGGCCCACTGCTCGGTCACCGACGTCAGCCGAACGGCGAGGTGCGGCCACTCGGTCTGCAGCCACTCCTCCATCCAGTCGAGCATTCCCGCTGCGCCGCCGGTGGTGGTGAACACCTGGAATCGGTCGTCGGCGAGACGCATCACGGTGCCGTCGTCGATCACCATGCCGTCTGCACCGCACATCACGCCGTACCGAACCATGCCGACCTTCAATGTGCTCATCATGTTCGTGTAGAACATGTCCAGCACCACCCCCGCATCGGGACCCTGTACGTCGATCTTGCCGAGGGTCGAACCGTCGAGCATGCCGACGCTCGAACGCACGGCCGCACACTCACGGAGCACGGCGTCGTGCATCTCCTCGCCGGGAAGTGGGTAGTAGCGGGGTCGCTTCCACTGTCCGACGTCCTCGAAGACCGCGCCGCGCTCGACGTGCCAATCATGCACGGCGGTAATACGTTCCGGATCGAACGCCATGCCGCGATTGCGTCCGGCCAACGCCGCGAACGCCACCGGGGTGTACGGGGGCCGGAATGTGGTGGTACCCAGGTTCTCGACCGGCTTGTCGAGCAGTTCCGCCACGATGCCCGAGGACACCACACCGGAGGTCTTGCCCTGATCGTGCGCGGTACCGATCGTGGTGTAGCGCTTGATGTGTTCCATCGACGACATGCCCGCGCCGACGGCGCGGACCAGATCGGCCACCGTCGCGTCGCGCTGCACGTCGACGAACTGGCTGTCGGCACCTGCGTCGTCGCGCACCCGCCACAGCACCAGCGACTCGCTGCTGGGCACGGAATCGACCACAGGTAACGGGGTTTCGGGAGCATCGAAGCCGAGACGGGTCAGCGCACCTGCCGCGGCCGAGCCGCCGTCGCGTAGGCATCCGGCCAGATCGAAGACGCCCGAGGCCGAGCCGGCGACACTGATGCCCTCGACGTCGTCTGCGGGCACGAATGCGCCGAGTTCGCCGTCGTAGCGAAGCTTTCCGCGGGCTTGGCTGAACAGGTGCACCGCGGGGTTCCAACCGCCGCTGACGAGCAGTACATCGCACGCCACGGTGTCGGTGGCACCGTCGGCCCCGGTCACCAGTGCATGAGTGACGCGGGTGTCGCCGCGGGTGCCGGACACCACGCTCCCTGTGCGTACCTCGATGCCGCGTTCGCGGCACAGGCCGAGCCAGTGTTCCGGTGCCTCGGAGCGGGCATCGACGATGCGCGCGATGCGGACCCCTGCGTCGTGCAGATCGACGGCTGCTTTGTATGCACTGTCGTTGGTGGTGAAGACGACGGCCTCGGTGCCGACCGTGACGCCGTAGCGATGCAGGAACGTACGTGCGCTGTGCGCCAGCATGATTCCGGGACGGTCGTTGTCGGTGAAGACGACAGGCCGCTCGTGGGCGCCGGTGGCCACCAGGATGTGGCGCGATCGAATGCGCCAGACCCGTTGACGGCTCAGCGCTGCAGGCGCATCCAGTCCCAGGTGATCGGTGCGGCGTTCGAGCGCGAGGACGAAGCCGTCGTCGTAGGAACCGAACGCGGTGGTGCGGCGCAGCAACGTGACGTCGGGGAAGGTCGACAACTCGGCCACCGCGTCGGCTACCCAGTCCAGTGCGGGCCGTCCGTCGATGACGTCGTCGGAGCCGAGCAGGGAACCGCCGAACTCGCTCTGATCGTCGACGACGATCACCCGAGCGCCGCTGCGGGCAGCTGTCAGAGCGGCCGTCAGACCGGCCGGACCGGCCCCGACGACCAACAGATCGGCGTGGGCGTGCATGGCGTCGTACTTGGCGGAGTCGGAGATCTCGGCGAGACGCCCCTGTCCGGGAATGCCCCGGGCGACCAGGCCGTCGTACAGCTCGATCGTCGTGGCGAGCAGCATGGGCTCGGGAAACGGCTCCTCGATCTGTACGAGTCCGCCGGTGTCCTCGGCCCATGCGGCGGTGAATCCACGGGGCCTGCCGAGCTTGATGCTGGTGGTCACCTGATGAATGCCGTTGGCGAGCAACGCAGATGCCAATGTGTCGCCGGGATGTCCTTGCAGAGCCGAGCCGCCGAACGTGAAGTCGAAGGTGCTCGTGCGGTCGATGCGGCCGCCGGATGCGGTGCGGAATGCGGTCATGGGTTCACCGGCTTCGGGTCGTCGAGGCGATAGACACTGTGGATTCGGTAGGTGGCGGTGTCCCGTACGGCGTTGAACCAACGCCGACAGCCTGCGCTGTGGCTCCACCGTTCTGCGAAGAGCCCCTTGGGGTTGTCGCGGAAGAACACGAAGTGCGCCCACTGTTCGTCGGTGAGGGCCGTGGGATCCTCGGGGTAGGCGATGTGCGCCTGACCGCCGTAGTGGAACTCGGTTTCTTCTCGACTCCCGCACCACGGGCATTCGATCAATTGCATTGCCACTCCAAGATTTCTCGTTCGGGTGCTGCGTGTGTCGGGGCAGAGAAACTAGTGAGCCACGCCTGCGGCACCGTGCTCGTCCACCAGCGCGCCGGTGACGAACCGGTCCAGACTGAACGGCGCGATGTACTCGTGCACCTCGTCGTTGGCGATGGTGTCGGCCAGGCACCAGCCGGCACCGGGGGTAGCCTTGAATCCGCCTGTACCCCAACCGCAATTGAGGAACACGTTGTCGAACGGCGTGCGTCCGACGATGGGGGAGGCGTCGGGGCAGACGTCGACGATGCCGGCCCACGTGCGCAGCAGGTGTGCGCGAGCGAAGACGGGGAACAACTCGACCGCAGCTGCCATCTGCCGTTCGATGATGTGGAACGCACCGCGCTGGCCGTATCCGTTGTAGGAGTCGACGCCCGCGCCCATCACCAATTCACCCTTGTGCGCCTGAGAGACGTACACGTGCACGGCATTCGACATGACCACCGTGGGGTGGACGGGTTCGAGCAGCTCCGAGACCAGAGCCTGGAGCGGATGGCTCTGCAGCGGAGTCTTGATGCCGAGCATGTCCGTCAGCGTCGAGGTGTGTCCGGCCGCGCACAGAGCGACCTGGCCGGTGGCGATGTCGCCGCGCGTGGTCTTGACCCCGGTGACGCGGTTGCCGTCGGTGGTGAAGCCGGTGACCTCGCAGTTCTGGATGATGTCGATGCCGGCTGCGTCGGCACGTCGGGCAAATCCCCAGGCGACGTAGTCGTGCTTGGCGATGCCGGCGCGCGGCTGATACGTCGCGCCGAGTACGGGGTAGCGAATGTCGCTGGAGATGTTGACGATCGGACACAGCTTCTTGACCTCGTCGGGGTCGACCCACTGAGCGTCGATGCCGTTGAGTCGGTTGGCCTCGACACGGCGCACGCTGTCACGGACGTCCTGCAGGCTGTGTGCGAGGTTGAGGACGCCGCGCTGGCTGAACAGGATGGGGTAGTCGAGGTCGTCGGCGAGTCCCTCCCACAGCTTCAGCGAGTGCTCGTAGATGCGAGCGCTCTCGTCCCACAGGTAGTTCGAGCGGATCAGGGTGGTGTTGCGGGCCATGTTTCCGCCGGCGAGCCATCCCTTCTCCAGCACAGCCACATTGGTGATGCCGTGGTTCTTGGCGAGGTAGTGCGCTGTGGCCAGGCCGTGGCCGCCGCCGCCGATGATCACCACGTCGTACGACTTCTTCGGCTCGGGGTTGCGCCACAGAAAGTCCGGGTGATCGGGCAGATGTGCGCCCGGTGGGGTTGCGGGGGCGGTCATCGGTAACCTTCCGTCAGGTCGGAGTAGAGGGGGAACTGCGCGGCAACGGATTCGACCCGGATGCGCAGTGCATCGAGCCCGCGGTCGTCGGTGTCGGGACGCAACGCGTTGGCGATGACGTCGGACACCTCGGCGAACGCCGTGGCGTCCAGGCCGCGTGTCGCGAGGGCGGGCGTGCCGATGCGGACGCCGGAGCTCACCATGGGCGGCCGCGGATCGAACGGAACTGCGTTGCGGTTCACGGTGATTCCAACGTGATGCAGTCTGTCCTCGGCCTGCTTGCCGTCCAGTTCGGACTTGCGTAGGTCCACGAGAACGAGGTGGACGTCGGTGCCGCCCGAGACAACGTCGATGCCTGCGGCCGCTGCGTCGTCGGTCAGCAGTCGATCGGCCAGGATCTTCGCACCTTCGAGGGTGCGCTGCTGCCGTTCCCGAAAGTCCTCTTCGGCAGCGAGTTTGAAGGACACTGCCTTGGCTGCGATGACGTGCTCGAGCGGTCCACCCTGTTGGCCGGGGAAGACCGACGAGTTGAACTTCTTCGCCAGAGCGGCATCGTTGGTGATGATCACACCACCGCGTGGGCCGCCGAGCGTCTTGTGTGTGGTCGAGGTGACCACGTGGGCGTGCGGTACGGGTGACGGGTGCAGGCCTGCGGCGACCAGGCCGGCGAAATGCGCCATGTCCACCATCAGGTATGCGCCGACGTCGTCTGCGATACGGCGGAATTCGGCGAAGTCGAGGTGACGCGGGTAGGCGGACCAACCGGCCATGATCAGCTTGGGACGGTGTTCGTGGGCGAGGCGCTCGACCTCTTCCATGTCGACGAGATGGTCGTGCTCACGGACATGGTAGGCCGAGACGTCGTACAGCTTGCCGGAGAAGTTCAGCTTCATGCCGTGCGTCAGGTGTCCGCCGTGGGCGAGTGCGAGACCGAGAATCGAATCGCCCGGCTGCAGAAGGGCTGCCATCGTAGCGGCATTGGCCTGGGCACCGGAGTGTGGCTGCACGTTGGCGAACGTGGACCCGAACAAGGCGTTGAGCCGGTCGATGGCGAGTTGTTCGATGACGTCGACGTTTTCGCAACCGCCGTAGTAGCGCCGGCCGGGGTAACCCTCGGCGTACTTGTTCGTCAGAACCGAACCTTGTGCCTGCATCACGGCCAGCGGAGCGAAGTTCTCGCTCGCGATCATCTCGAGCGTGTTCTGCTGACGACCGAGCTCGGCACTGATCGCGCGGTGCACCTCGGGATCGAGATCGGCGAGTACACGGTTCGTCACGCCTCTCGGGTGCGGTGCCGTCGCCGTCGGCGCGAAGTCCTGCGTCAAGATGGCCGCCCTTCTGGAAGATCAATGATCCGGAACTGATATATCAAGATGCCAATAGAGTAAGATCACAACGCAGAGCCGTCAAGGGCGGGGCATCGACCGGGAGTGAGCAGACAAGATGACAATCGGAATTTCACCGGTGATCGATGCAACGCAGGCCGCCGGTACCAATGCCGATCGAGCGTACGAAATAGTGCGTGAGCAGCTGATCATGCTGGAAATTCGTCCGGGTGAACCCATCAACGACGACCGCCTGGCCGAGCAATTGGGACTGGGTCGGACGCCGATTCGTGAGGGTCTCAAACGACTCGAGCGGGAGCGTCTCGTTGTTGCGTACCCCCGTCGTGGAACCTTCGCGACCGCCGTCGACATGACCGACCTGGCCAACATCTCGGAGATTCGTAAGCAGCTGGAGCCTGCGGCCTCGGCGCGTGCGGCGCGGACGGCCACCCGGGCAGCACGAGACCGGCTGGCGGAACTCGCAGCCTCCATCGCGAGCATCGACGACACCGACGATTCACGTGAGGTGCTGCGCAAAGATGTTGCAGTGCACCGGGAAATCTATCGGGCATCGGGAAACCCCCACCTGGAAGACATCCTGGTCAGCCTCGACGCACATGCCACCCGCATCTGGTGCCTGTTCCTCGACCGACTACCGAACGTAGCCGGCCATGTTCGTGAACACGTCGTGTTGCTGCAGGCCATCATCGACGGCGACGCCGACACCGCAGCGGAATTGACCCTCGAACACGTCACCGGGTTCGAGAACGCCATCAGGGAACTGTTGTAGTCGCAGCCGCAATACGCTCGGCTGCACCTCTCAGTGCGGTCGAGATCGCATACATCGCCGGGGTGTACTGACGCCGAGCGAGTGACGCGATGTAGATGACGCGGGTGGGCACCCGATCCGATTCCGGGAAGGCGACCGCGGTGACGTCGGGTCGGTGATGCACCACCGACAAACGAGGAACCATCGCGATGCCGACGCCTGCGGCCACCATGGCCTCGATCTCCTGGTAGTCGTGTGCCTCGTACACGACGTCGGGCTCGAATCCTGCTACGCGACAACTGCGATACAGAACTTCGGCAGCAGGGTGGTCGTTGCTGCGGATGATCCACCGCGCGCTTTCGAGATCGTGCAGCGATACGTCGTGCTGCAGTCGATCGTCGTCGATCGGCAGCAGCAGTACGGTCTGGTCTTCCATCAGTGGCTCGAGCGACAGCGATCGTTCTGCCTCCTCCGTCCAGGCGTAGCTCCACAGCAGGGCCAAGTCGATTTCGCTCGAATGCAGCATGTCGAGCAACTGTGGGCGCACCGCCGATCGAACCCGAACGTCGACATCCGGCCACCGCGAGTGATAGTCCTTCAACGCGTCGGAGAGCAGCGACGCACTGACCGTGGGAAACGAGCCGAGCCGGACGGAACCGCGTTCGAGGCCCCGGATGGCTTCGAGGTCGCCGCTCGCCGCCCGCATCTCCCGTCGGAACAGGCGTGCACGGCTGGTGAGGATTTCACCGGCTTCGGTGAGCTGTACACCGCGCGGCAGTCGGGTCAGCACCGGCTGTTTGATGCTGTGTTCGAGTTTGCTGATGCGTTGGGACGCTGCGGAGGGGGTCATATTCGCCCGCTCGGCACCTGCGGTCAGTGAGCCGGCCTCGGCGATGTCGAGCAGAAGGAACAAGGTCACGACGTCGAACGTGTGGTTCATGCGGATATCTTTCAGCTCAGCTAAACGACAAGGTAGCAAAACGATATTGTCCTAAAAGCCATGCGTCAATAATGTGACAGGGACAACGTTCGAGTGCGGATGTAACCGAGCACTTACCACCACCTGAAAGACGCCCATGACTTCCATCGAGATCCTCCCGCTCATCGCATTGGTTGCGATGTTCGTGATCGCAACCTTCTTCCCGATCAACATCGGCATCCTCGGCTTCATCGGTGCCTTCGTGGTCGGGTACTTCGCACTGGGATTCGACGACAAGGAAATCTTGAACGAGTTCCCCAGCTCGATCGTGTTGACCATCGTCGGCGTCACCTACTTCTTCGGTATGGCCAAACGCAACGGCACCATCGATCTGCTGGTGAACAGTTGCATCCGAGCCGTACACGGCCGGGTGACCGTAGTTCCGTGGGTGTTCTTCTTCGTCGCCTCGGTCTTGACGGCGCTCGGCACCTTCAGCCCCGCAGCGGTCGCATTGATCGTGCCCGCAGCCATGGCGTTCGCAGCACGAACCGGCATGAGCCCGCTGGTCATGGGCATCATGGTGATCAACGGTGCCCACGCTGGCGCGTTCTCCCCGATTTCCGTATCCGGCGTTCTGGTTCGTGACATCGTCGAGAACAACGGCCTCGCGCTCAACCCGTGGACGCTGTTCTTCGCCAGCTACGGCATCAACCTGCTGCTCTCGGTGCTGACGGTCGTCGGCTACGCAGCACTGGCCCGCATGAAGGGCTTCGAATACACCGCGACAGGCTCCACCGACCCCGCGCCCGGCAGTGGCCCGGTGGGCGGATCACCGGTCAAGACGCCCGTCCCCACCGGCGGTGGCAGCACGGCAGGCGGCAGCACTGCGGTGCTCACTCGTCCGACGACAACCACGCTGGTCGACGCGCCGGCCCCGGTCACGTTCGTGCAGAAGCTCACGCTGTTCCTCATCGGCGCACTCCTGGTGCTCGTTCTCGTCCTGCACCTGCCGATCAGCTTCATCGCCATCGGAGCCGGAGCAGTCCTGGCGTTCACGGATCTGAAGAAGCAGAACGAAGCCATCGCAGACATCAGCTGGTCGACGGTTCTGCTGGTCGCGGGCATGGTCACCTACATCTCGATCCTGCAGGAAGTCGGCACCATCGATCATCTCGCCGAAATGGCGATCACCATCGGCGCTCCGATCATCGTGGCCATCGTGCTCTGCTACGTCATCGGCATCACCTCGGCGTTCGCGTCCTCCACTGCGCTGCTGGCCGCCGTCATCCCGCTGGCCATGCCGCTGCTGGGTACCGGTGCTCTGCCGGTCGTCGGTGTCGTCGCTGCTCTGGCCATCTCGGCCACCGTCGTCGACGTCTCGCCCTTCTCGACCAACGGTGCGCTCGTGCTCGCCAATGCGCAGAACATCGAGCGCCCGCGCTTCTACCGTCAGTTGCTGCTGAATGCAGGAATCGTCGTGGCCATCGCGCCTGCACTGTGCTGGTTGATCCTGGTCGTCGTCCCCGCCCTGTTCTGACCGGGCAGCCGCGTTAAGCGGTGCTGCACGACATGAACATATTTCGTAATTGTGCTTGAACATCCTCTGTCGCAGGGTGGAAGCATCGGATACTGATCGGAAGGCACACCAGATGTTCACTCTTCGTGGAACGTGGATGCGTGGAGGCACCAGCAAGTGCTGGCTGTTCAACGCGGTCGACATCGACCCGTACATCGCCGACGCCGGCGGCCTCGACAACATTCTGACTGCGGCCTTCGGTTCCGGTGACCCGCGGCAGCTCGACGGGGTCGGTGGCGGCAGCTCCACCACCTCCAAGGCGGCCATCGTGAGACGCTCCAGCGCACCCGGTATCGATGTCGACTATCTCTTCGCTCAGGTCGCCATCGAGAACCGCACCGTGGAGTGGGGCAGCAACTGCGGAAACTGCGCGACGGCGATCGGTCTCTACGCAGTGCAGACCGGCCTCGTCGCCGTCGACGACCACGTCACGGTGGTGCGGATGCGTAACGAGAACACCGGCGCGATTCTGGCGGCGGAGATCGCGACCCCCGGCGGACGCATTCCTGCCGAAGGCGATGCATCCGTCCCCGGCACCACCGCTCTCGGCGTCCCGGTGGGATTGACCTTCACCGATCCGGCCTCGGATCGAGTGACGATGCTTCCCACCGGTGCCGAGGTCGATCGAGTCGCTATCGGCGGCAACGAGTTCCACGGAACGTTCGTTCGAGCGGGAGCGCCGGCCGCATTGTTCGACGCCGCCGATTTCGGGCTGACCGGGTCCGAGACCAACGACGTCGTCGCCGCGCACGTCCCCACCCTCATTGCGTTACGCCGACAGGCCGCTCTGCGGATGGGGCTGAGCAAGCCCGAAGAGCCTGTCTCGCATGCTATTCCGAAGGTCGGGATCGTCGGACCGGCGCGAGACTACGTGACCACCACGGGTGAGCATGTTGCCGCCGCCGACTTCGACATCTCGGTACGCATGCTGTCGATGATGGCACCGCACCCGGCGATCGGACTGACCTCGGCGGTGGCGGTGGCCGCAGCGGCAACCGTCATCGGAGGTGTCGTCACCGCCAACGCGGGCGTCGGCCGTCCGGGAACCATTCGTATCGGGACCGCAGCGGGTGTGCTCGAGGTCGACTACGCGGTGGACGACAACGGGTTGCTGCAGTCGGTCACCCTGCATCGCGCAGTCCGGCGTATCGCCACCGCAGACCTCTTCGTGGTGCCGATGCCCGCATTGGTCGGTGCCGACTCCGCTTGAGTTCGTGGCCTCAGAACCGCGCGGCGACATCCTGGAAGATCCTCAGTAGTACCGTCGCGCTCGGCGAGAGCTTCTGTTCGGCCAAGTGCGACAACAATATTCGCCGCGACGGTGCGCCCGTCAACGGGACCAATCGCACATCGTCACGAATATTGGACAGCGCCATGCGCGGTGCGAACGAGACGCCCAGATCCACCGCAACCATTGCCTGTGCTTCCTGGTAGTCGTTCGCGGCGAACGAGACGGTGGGGGAGAAGCCGGCAGCGTGACATGCGCGCTCGAGCGCAGCACCGACAGGATGAGTGTCTTCCCGGGTGATCCACTGCTCGTGTTCGAGTTCGGTCATGTCCACCGAATCACGTTCGGCCAAATGATGATTGACTGCAACGACCAGCATCGGTGGGTCGATGATGAGTTGGTGCACCGTCAGGTCCGAGTCGGTGATTCTGGCCCACTCGTAATCCCAGAGCAGGGACAGCTCCACCTCACGGGTGTCGAGCATTCCCCGCAGCCCGGCGAATCGCGAGCTGCGCACCGTCAGCGCGACGGCCGGATGGCGCGATTTGAACAGCTTCACCACCGGTGGTAGCAAGCTGGCACCGGCCGTCGGAAACGTGCCGATTCTCAATGTACCGGCGCGTAGGCCGGATAGATCTTCGAGTTCGTTACGCGCAGCAAGTAATTGAGTCTCGATGCGCTCGGCGTGCCGAACCAGGACTTCGCCTGCCTCGGTCAGGCGCACCCCGCGAGCGTGTCGTTCCAGCAGGGGTTGGCCGGCCTCGAGCTCGAGCTTGCTCAACTGCTGCGACACCGCAGATGTGGTGAAGCTCAACCGAGTTGCAGCCCCGGTGATGGACCCGGTGCGCACCACCTCGACCAACAGCAGTAAGCGTCGGGTGTCGAACATGATCGAACCACCTTTAAGTGAAAGTTAAGGGATCTCGACTTTTTCGTAATTGTACTCGACGGCTGTGTGATGCAGGCTATGTACAGCAACCGCACGAGAGCTGCGTCACATGAGCGCACCGCTCCCTCGAATGTTCAACTCCAAGAACGTTTTCGAGAGCAACGATCGGAAGGTATCCGAGGATGTATTCACTGCGTGGCACGTGGATGAGGGGCGGGACCAGCAAATGCTGGCTCTTCAGCTCCGTCGACGTCGAGCCACTGATCGAACAAGCAGGATCTCTGGACGAGATTCTGGTCTCCGCCTTCGGATCCGGCGACCCCCGCCAGCTCGACGGCGTCGGTGGCGGCAGTTCGACCACCTCGAAGGCGGCCATCGTCAGCAGGTCCTCCGAGGACGGCATCGACGTGGACTACCTCTTCGCTCAGGTCGCCATCGGTGACCGAAAGGTGGAGTGGGGAAGCAACTGTGGCAACTGCGCCACCGCGATCGGCCTGTACGCACTCCAGCAAGGACTGGTGGCGATCGATCCGATCACCACCGTCGTGCGGCTTCGTAACCGCAACACCGGTGCGGTGCTTCTCACCGAGATCGATACACCGGGCGGCGTCGTTCCGTCCGAGGGGTCGGCCCAGGTCGCCGGAACGTCGGCTCTCGGCGTTCCGGTCGGACTGACGTTCATCGACCTCGGTTCCGACCGCACTCGGTTGCTCCCCACCGGGGCGGTGGAGGACGCCGTGGAGCTACATGGATCGCAGTACCGCGGCACGATGGTGGTCGCAGGTGCTCCCGCTGCGTTGTTCGATGCATCCGACCTGGGTATGACCGGGGCCGAGACCGCTGCCGAACTGACGGAACGTGTTCCGCTACTTGTCGAATTGCGCCGCAGTGCTGCACTGCTCATGGGACTGTCGCGCCCGCAGGATCCGATCACGCACGCAGTGCCGAAGGTCGGCATCATCGCTCCTCCGGTGGACTACCACCTCGAGGACGGAACACTCGTCTCGGCCGGCGAGTACGACGTCTGCGTGCGCATGCTCTCGATGATGGCACCACATCCGTCCATCGGCCTGACGTCGGCGGTCGCGGTGGCCGCTGCCGCAACCGTGCGCGGCGGTGTGGTGGATCGGGTCGTCCAGGGTGCCGCCACCTCGACCCTGCGTCTGGGGACGCCGGCAGGTGTGTTGGCCGTCGATGTCGACATCGCTGCGGACGGCAACCTCACCAGCGTGACCCTGCACCGCGCTGCACGACGGATCGCGACGGCAGAATTGTTCGTTTCCGTTGCGGCGAAAGCACTTTCGATCGGATAGCTCGACCTGTGAACACGGCTTCGACGACTGAAGAAAAGGAAGATCATGAAGGTTAGCATCGAGAATCTGAGCCTCGCTTACTCGGGAAACACTGTTGTCCGCGACCTCGACCTGGAGATCGCCGACGGAGAATCCCTGGTGTTGCTGGGGCAGTCCGGCTGCGGTAAGACCAGCACGATGCGCTGTGTGGCAGGGCTCGAGACCCCCAGCGCCGGGCGCATCACGATCGGCGATCGTGTGGTCCACGACTCCGACAAGAACAAGACGATCCCGCCGCACAAACGCAACGTGGGCATGGTCTTTCAGTCCTACGCGGTGTGGCCGCACCGGACCGTGTTCGACAACGTGTCTTTCTCGTTGAAGATGCAGAAGGTCAACAAGACCGAAATGAACCAGCGCGTTCTCGAGGCCCTCGACCTCGTCGGGTTGGGTGAAATGGCGCATCGCGGAGCGAGCTTGCTCAGTGGTGGTCAGATGCAGCGGGTGGCGCTGGCTCGGTCGTTGGTGATGCGCCCCAGCGTGCTGCTCCTCGACGAGCCGCTGTCGAACCTCGATGCCCGACTGCGCGAACGACTTCGGATGGAATTGCGAGAACTTCAGCTCCGACTCGGACTGACGACCGTCTACGTGACACACGATCAGGTCGAGGCGTTTGCCCTCGCCGACCGAATCGCGTTGATGCAGAACGGCCGAATCGTGCAGATCGGTACCCCCGAGGACATCTACACCTCGCCGATGTCCGCCTCGGTGGCCGAGTTCCTCGGTGTCGGCAACATCTTCCGCGCCACGCCTGCGTCGGGACCGCGCTCGACGATGGAGCTGACGGACTTCGGGCAGATTGCAGTGTCGGTCGATGCAGCGCCGGCGGGCGACGGTCCGGTCGTGGTGTGCCTGCGGCCCGAGGATCTGTTGGTCACCCCGTTGGACGATGCCGAGCCCGATGGCCAGTCCTGGATGGGCACAGTCGATGTCGCCAGCTACCAGGGAGCGTCCATCCGGTACCGCGTCACACTGGACGACGGCCCCGAGATCGAAGCCGTCGCCACCGGACATGCCAGCCGAATCCTGGGAATGGGAGAACGCGCACGGGTCACTGCAGTAGCCGGCGGAGCCCAGGTTCTCGTCGATGATCGCGTCGCCTCCGAGGCGGTGCCGGTATGAGCGCCCCCACCGACGATCGGCCCGTCCTCACGACGAAGCCGCCGGTCGACACTCCGACACCCCAGCGCAGGCCCGGTCTGAAGAAGTGGATTCCGACTCTTCTGCAGTTGGCGCTGCTCACCGTGATCGTGCTGTTCCCGATGTTCTTCATCGTGATGGGCGCATTCACCGACAACGCCGAGCGCACATCGCTGTTCGACTTCGGTAACTTCACCCTCGACAACTTCGCGCTGCTCGGATCCTCGACCGCGCAGAGTGCCCTGTGGAATTCGGCACTGGTCGGTATCGGGTCATCCATCGTCGCGCTGGCGATCGGGTGCACGCTCGCCTTCCTCGCGGCACGTACCAACGTTCCGGGTCGAAAGATGATCTACGGCATCGGTATTGCGCCGCTGTTTCTCCCGGCGCTCGTCGGGGCACTGGCGTGGGCATTGCTGGCCGGACCGGCCACCGGCTACATCAACCTGATTCTGGCCGCGATCGGTCTTCCCGGCTTCATCGACATCTACAGCTTCGGCGGAATGATCTTCATCCTCGGCATCTACTACGCGCCGTATCCGTTCCTGATGGTTCACTCCGCGCTGTCGTTGATGAATCCGGATCTGGAAGACGCGGCGAGTCTGCACGGTGCCAAGCTGACGAAGATGCTCAGCAAGATCACGTTCCCGCTCGTCATGCCTGCCGTGATCGGCTCGGGAATCCTGGTTTTCGCGCTCACCGTGGAGAACTTCCCGGTGGCTCAGGTGATCGGTGTTCCCGGTGGGGTCGATACTCTGCCGACTCTGATCTACCGGCTGATGAACGCATCGCCTGCCCGCGGTAACGACGCCGCCGCTGTCGCAGTGGTACTCACCGTCTTGCTCGTCGCCGTCGTCGCCTTCCAGCAGCGCGCCATGAGCAGCAAGGAATACACCACCGTCAGCGGCAAAGGTGTTCGGGCACGACAGGTTCCGCTGCGCGCATGGCGTGTCCCGGCTGCCGTGTTCGCGTGGGTGTACTTCACCCTGGCCGTCCTCCTACCGCTCATCGCCCTGGTGTTGGCTGCGCTGCAGACCAGCCCGTACGTCGCGAACATCGGTCAGCTCTTCGACTCCGGTGCGCTGTCGTTCTGGGGACTGGGAGAAACGTTGCGCAGTGCCGACTTCCACAGCGTGATGACCAACAGCGTCATCGTCGGTGTCGCCACCGCCGCGATCGGTACCGCGTTCTGCTTCGCCTTGGCGTACACCCGATACCGTACGAACGCTCCGGGCCGAAAGCTGTTGGAATACCTGGCGATGTTGCCGCTGGCCGTTCCTGCCATCGTGCTCGGCCTGGGTCTGCTGTGGACGTGGCTGGCGCTTCCGCTGCCGATCTACGGAACGCTTGCGGTGCTGGTGATCGCGTTCGTCGCAGTCACCATTCCGCAGGGCTACCGCGGTGTCTCTGCGTCGATCATCCAGTTGGACAAGGACTTGGAAGACAGTGCAGTGATGTTGGGTGCACGGCGGCACCGGGCGATCTCGTTCGTTACCGCTCCGCTGCTCAAGGTCGGTCTGTCCTCGACCTTCCTGCTGCTGCTGATGCTGTCCATGCGTGAGCTCACCGCGGCTCTGTTCCTGTTCACCTCCGACACCCGGCTGCTGTCGATCGCGATCTTCGACGCCTACGACAACGGCTCGTTCCAGTCTGCAGCCGAGTTGAGCCTGCTGTACTGCGTCGTCATCGGTGTGCTCGCCGTCCTCTCGCGTCGCTTCGGATCCAAGGAAACTGTCTGATGAGAAAATTTGTCACAGCAATCGCGCTGGGTGCCGCAGTGGCAACTGCCGCGGCCTGCTCGCCGCCACCCGAACGCCCCGCCTTGGCCCGGGCGGCCGAGGAGATCATCACCGACAACGGCCTCGTCATCGACGGTGAGCAGATCGCAGATCCCGATCTGTGGACGCAGGCCCAGGCAGAGGGCGGCATCACTCTGTACAGCGGCTACACCGCGGTCACCGAGGCCACGGTGCTGAAGAACTTCGAGAAGGACACAGGACTCGACGTCAAGCTCGTGCGCCTTACTCCGAACCGGCTCTACGAGCGTTTGGTCGCCGAGTACGGCGCGGGCCGTCTCGACGCGGACGTCGTGCGGATCTCCGATGCCGGCTTCGTCAGCGGCTTCAGCGAGCGCGGTGTGTTCCAGCCCTACACGCCGCCGACGGCCACGGACTTGCAGGACGACGTGGTGTTCGACGGCGGGAACTACTACCGCACCTTCGACCCGATCTACACGATGGGCTACAACAGTGCACTCATCGAGGGCGACGACAGGCCGACCTCGTGGGCGAATCTTCTCGACGACCGGTGGAAGGGCAATCTCGGTATCGCTCAGGCCGGAGCCGGCGGTAGCGCGCTGGCGCTGACTCGGTTCCAGCGCGAGGTGCTCGGCGACGACTACCTCCGTGAGTACTCCTCGGAGGCGAGGGTGTTCGATTCCATCGGAGCCCAGCTCGATGCGCTGGCCCGCGGCGAGATCGAAGCTGGGACCGTGGTGGTGAGCAGCGTCAACATCGCCAACAACGAGAATGCGCCGGTCAACTTCGTGGTACCGGAAGAGGGTCTCACCGCCTACGACTACTACACCGGTGTTGCGTCCACAGCGAAAAACATTGCGGCCGCCAAGGTGTTCCTGAATTGGAACCTCTCCAAGAGGGGGCAGCAGGTGTTCAGCGATCTCGGTGAGTACTCGGTGCGCAACGACATCGATCCGCCGGTGATCCGCGGAATCGAGCTGCCGGAGTTCACCGACCCCAAGGTCAACCGAATCACTCAGTCGGAGTCGATCGAGAACTCCGCCGATGACCAGGAGGCCTGGAACGCGATCTTCGGCTACAACGAATAACGGGTCGTGCGCGTTTTGCGTAGCTCCAGCTACGCAAAACGCGCACAACCGAAGTCTGCGGCCGCTGCGTCCACTGGACACAGCGGCCGCGACTCTGCGCGGATCCTGACCGCAGCATCGAAATGGACTGTCGTGCGTCGACTTCCTCTGCCATCATGACGCCGTGAAGATCGTGTCGATCAATGCCTGGGGCGGCGCTGTGTTCGACGAGCTCGCGCCGTGGCTCGAAGACGTTGACGCCGACGTCTTTTGCCTTCAGGAGGTAACTCGTACTCCGGGTCGATCGGGCTGGGCGACGTTCGCCGACGGCGAGCGTTCTCTGCCCCAACGCCTGAATCTGTTCGATGACGTGTCCGCAGTGCTCCCCGGACACACGCCGTACTTCGTCGCCAACGACGCCGGACCTGTCACCGACGGTGACGGCGTCGAACTGAGACAGGACTTCGGTATCGCGACCTGGGTGCGTGACGACTTTCCCGTGGTCGGCCTCGACGCTAGATTCGTTCGTTCCCGGTTCGTCGATCACGCCGAGTGGAGCGTGGACGACCGTCCGAGAGCTGCTTTGACGGTCACCGTTCGTGATCGTGTCGGCGAAAGGTTCGTGTCCGTCATCCAGGTGCATGGATTGCGTGATCCAGCAGGGAAGGGCGACAGTCCGATTCGGGCCGAGCAGGCGCGCAGGTTGGTGGATGTGGTGAAGTACGTTCGCACGACGAGCGATGTCACCGTACTGTGCGGCGACCTGAACCTGCTGCCGTCGAGTGAAACGTTCACGATGCTGGCCGAGCACGGGATGATCGATCTCGTCGGAGAAGCCGACACTCGAACGTCGATCTACACCAAGCCGGTTCGCAGCGCCAGCTATCTGCTGGTGTCCTCCCCGGCCGCGGTACGGAGTTTCGAGATCGTCGTGAGTCCGGAAGTGTCCGATCACCGAGCGTTGATGCTCGATCTCGAGTGACACCCGACGGCATGGAGCATGGTCATGGTGCATCGGGGTCGGTGCCGTCGGCTTGCACAGTGACAGTTCCTGCCCCGACGCGCTCACCCCACTCGGCAATGGGATCGAGTAACGAGTTCAACTCGGCCCCGTCAGCGGTGAGGCGGTAGTCGACCCGCAGTGGGAAACCGTTGCCGGCCGTGCGCAGGACGAGCCCGTCTCGGCTGAGTTCGCGCAACTGTTCTGTCAGAACCTTTTCGGAAATAGGCCCGATTGCTCGCCGTAGCTCGGCGAACCGTCGATCCCCCTCGCTCAGCCGCCACAGAATCGTCGGCTTCCATTTCGACCCGACCAGGTCGAACACCACGTTCACGCCGCATTTGCGTCGATCGTTCATCACTGCCTCGCTCACCTTCGGGTGCGTACGCACTTCATTGTGCGTACTCGACGACCATCGATCTCGGGACGATCATTTCAGTCATGACCAATACCGACGATAGATCGACCGTCACCGTCCTCGGCCTCGGTGCAATGGGCACAGCGATCGCGCGCGCGGCCGCATCGAACGGATTCGAGGTGCTGGCATGGAATCGGTCCGCACGGTCTCGTGAGGAACTCGGGGCCAGTGGAATCGACCTGATCGAATCACTCGAAGAGTCGTTGCGCGGCACCGATCTTGTGGTCGTGTGCGTACGCGACCATGCTGCCAGCCGACTGCTGTTGGAGAAGATCGCGCCGGTGGTTGCGAATCGAGTAGTGGTCAACGTGTCGACGGGGACCCCCGCCCACGCCGCCGAATCTGCCGGGCACGCAGCCGCACTGGGTATTCGTTATGTGTCCGGGGCGGTGATGGTGCCGACCCCGTTGGTGGGGACAGACAAGAGCTTCGCCATCTACGCGGCTTCCGAGGCCGATATCGCCGAGCTGGGACCGATGTTCGACGCGATGGCCGGTGTGAGTGATGTTGTCGGGGAAGATCATTCGGTACCAGCAGCACTGGACTTGGCAATGCTCGACATCTACTTCGCAGGGATGTATGCGCATCTGCACGCGACTGCATTCGCAGCGGCGCACGGCATCCGACCAGCTCGGTTTCTGCCGTACGCACACGGCATCGTCGAGACCCTCGGTGCATCGCTGGCAGGGTTGACGTCGGGATTCGAGCAGGGGACGTACGACGGTGGCGAGGCCCGACTGGATATGTGCCTGTCGTTCCTGGAGCACATCGTCTTCGCGAGCGGCGAGGTGGGAATCGACCCCGGGTTGGCCGAGGTGGTTCGGGCAGCATCGGCGCGAGCTGCCATTCGATGGTCGGGTGCTACGGACTGGGACGTTGTCGGTGAAGACTTCGCCCTGGAGCAGGGCCGTCCGCAGGGGTCGTGAGCGCGGTGCCTAGCGCACTGCCGTCACTGCGATTCTGGCCGCGCTACCGATGGCCTGATCGACCAGTGGGAGAAAGAGATCCATCCGTGCCGCTCGGGTGAACACCGATACCGCGACGGGCTCCTCGCCCGGAAACGACACCACGGCAACCTCGTTGCGAATGGGCCCGATGGTGCCGGTCTTGCCCGCAACCTGTACATCCGGGTACGGAATACCGCTACGAATCCGGTGCGGCCACACCTGCTGGGACAGAACGTGCTTCATGTACTCGCACTGCTCGGAGGAGGCGGCGGCACCCGACCAGATTGCTCGCAGTACCGCGTTGCTGTCACGCGGTGTGGTGCAGGAGGTGTAGGCGGGATCGAAACCAGCACTGTCGATCACTGCGTAGTTGCTGGCCAGCAACCCCAGTGCCTCCTCCGAGCTCAGCCGACCGGTGTCCCGAACGATCTGATCGCCCAGTGCTTTCGTGCCGCCGACGATGCGTGTGTGCTTCAGCCCGAGATCGTCGATCACCCGGGTCGCGGCATTCAGTCCCAGTGCGCCGAGAAGGGCATCGGCAGCGGCATTGTCGGAGACGGTGATCATCGACCGCGCGATATCCCGCCAACTCATCGTCACCGGATCTGCGTAGCTCGCGATGCCCGTCGGCCCAGGACTGCACTGTGCCGGAACCAAGCGCACCGAATCCGTTGCGGTCAAGAAGCCTTCGTCGAATGCGCGCGCCGCAGCAACCAGCAGCACGATCTTCCAGACCGATGCTGCGACGACGGGGTCGTCTCCCTCGATATCGACGACAGTGCCGGTGCCGTCGATCCGTTCGGCGCGCACCCAGCCGCGGCAGCCCGCATCGGCGAAGACTGCTCGAAGTTGCTGGTCTGTCGTGCTCACTTGCCGGCCTGCAGGAGGATTCGATCGATCAGGTCCACCAGAGGTTTCACCGAGTCGTCGCGACGCACGATCCGAACCCGGAGCGCGACAACGTCGGACGCAAGGTCGAGATGTTCGGTGCCGGGCACCACCGGGTTCGCGGCCGGAACCAGTCCGAAACAACGACCCGATGCGACGCCGATCGTGGCGTCGCGAAAGGTGTTCGCGGTGAGCACCTCTGGATCGAGGGCATGGCGTCGAAACGCGTCGAGGATCAGATCGTGAGCGGGTGGATTGGTGCCGCGCGGCATGGTCGCGAACGCGAGATCGGACAACATCGCCAAGCGTGGACGCTGTGCGCGCGCCGAGCGATGACCGACAGGAACCATGACACGTCGGGGGAGGGTGACGACCGGTCCGGCGAGCAGTCGGTCGAGTACCACCGGGTGATCGACCACCGCGACGTCGAGTTCGTGTGCGCGCACACGGTCGAGTAACGCCACCGCACCGGCGGTCTCCACCCGTGCCCGGACACCGACGGCGGCAGCCATGCGGGCGGCGACCCCGTCGTCCAGTTCAGGGATGAGGCCGATGCGGACCGAACCGGACGCTGTGAGTGATTCTGCGGTAGTGGTCAATCGGCGTGCGTCGTCGACGATCAATCGGGCCCTGGGTAACAATGCGGCCCCGTGCTCGGTGATGGCAGCTCCGTCGGGTGTTCGCTCGACGAGCGTGAGCCCGAGATGCTTCTCCAACGCCTTGATGGCCCGAGACACCGGCGGCTGTGTCACGCCGAGAGTGACCGCGGCGCGGCCGAAGTGGCGTTCCTCGGCGACGGCGACGAAATATTCGAGATGGCGAACCAGATCCACCGACTTATTGAAGCACGTTCACCTGCCGCTATACCGAAGAGGAATGAACCGGCCGGGCCTCGGGACTTGGCTCGATGGCGCTCGGATGTGATCGGCTGACCCCATGCGTACCTCGACATCCACCCGGCTGATCACCATGCTCGCGGCGGTAACGCTGACCGCAGGCGTTGCCTGCTCCTCGACCACCACCGCCGAACCACCGCGATCCGACACCAGCACGTCCCAGTCCGCCACCGAAAGAGCCTCGGCCGAACAGCACTATCTCGAACTCGAGGACAGGGACACTGCTCGACTGGGCGTCAGTGCCGTCGACCTGGCGTCCGGTTCCGCTGAAAGTCATCGCGGGGACGAACGTTTCGCGTTCTGCTCGACATTCAAGGTGTACGCCGTCGGTGCCGTACTGGCAGCCGTCGATGCAGGCGATCTGCAGCTGACCGACACCAGAACGGTGACCGCGCTGGACAAGGTGCCCGAGTCCGCTGTCGATTGGGAACCAGGCTCCGTGGTCACGATCGCAGATTTGGCCGCGGCCGCATTGACCAAGAGCGACAACACCTCCGGCAATCTACTGATTCGCGAGGCCGGTGGAGCCGACGCTCTCACCGAGTTCGCGAGATCGCTCGGCGACACCGAATTCCGTCTCGATCGCACCGAACCGGAACTGAACACGGCCATCCCGGGAGACCCGCGCGACACCACGACGCCGAACTCGATGGCCGCCGGCTACCGAACCCTGCTCGACGGCGACGTACTGTCGGCTGCATCGCGGGACCAGCTCCTGGCGTGGATGGCCGATACGCAGACCTCCGATGCCCGGTTCCGTGCCGGTGTTCCCGATCAGTGGACCTCGGCCGACAAGACCGGCACGGGTAGCTACGGAGTCTCGAACGATGCGGGACTGCTGCTCGGCCCCGACGGGCAGAGGATCCTGCTGGTCGTCCTCAGTACGACGACCTCGGGTATCGAGGATTCACCGGCCATGAACACCCTCGTTGCCGACGCGACCCGGACTGTCGTCGACGAACTGAACTGATCATCGGCCCCCGGCACGTCGAACGGCGTCGACCAGCGGGATGAGATCCGCCTCGGTCGACGCCTCGTCGAGTGCCTCGCGCAGCGCCGCGTCGTTGGTCGGTCGCGCTGCCTCCAGCAGCGCGAGTCCTTCCTCGCTGACGTCGGTGTAGATGCCTCGGCGATCGGTGGGGCACAGGTATCGGGTGAGCAGTCCGCGGTCCTCGAGACGGGTGACCAAGCGCGTCGTCGCGCTCTGACTCAGGACGACGGCGTCGGCTACCTGCTTCATCTGGAGGTGCCCACCGACCCCGTCGTGCTGACGTGCCAGGACGTCCAGCAACCAGTACTCCCGCGCGCTGAGATTGTGTTCGGTCTGCAAGGCGCGCTCGATGCGGCTCTCGATACGGCCGTGCAGCACTGCAAGCGCAAGCCAATTCTGCGCAAGTGCAGTCAGGGCCGGGTCGTGTGCGCTCATTGTCGTGCCTCTCGATGCCTGTACTCGTGACCACCCACCATACCGCGCCCACAATTAACGGCGTCTGCAATCAATAGCTCCGACAGCACCTACTGTGGAATGTATGCGCATCGACGACCTCGATCCCGAACTGTTACTTGTTGTGTCCGAGGTTCCGGCCGTGGACTTTCGCAACATTCCTGCTGCTCGAGCTGCGATAACGATCAGCCCGGGGCCTTCGGCTGCGAATGTCGTTGTCACGGAATGGGTTGCAGGCTTCGACGCGCACACCGTGGGTGTTCGGATCAGCAGTCCGAGCCGGGTGACGAGCGGGCCGCTGCCCATCGTGGTCGAAATGCACGGCGGCGGTTTCGCGTTGGGTTCGGCGGCCTCGAACGATGCGAGCAATGCGGGCCTTGCAGCGGCGCTACGGTGCATCGTCATTGCGGTCGACTACAGGTTGGCCCCCGAGTTCCCCTATCCCGCAGCCGTTCACGACTGTGTCACCGCGGTGCGGTGGGCGGTCGATGCTGCCGACAGCATCGGCGGAGACCCGGGGCGGATCGGTCTGTTGGGAACCAGTGCCGGAGCGTGTCTGGCTGCGTGCACCGCATTGGAACTTCGTGACAGCGGGGGTCCGAGACTGGCAATGCAGGCACTGATCGAACCTGTACTCGACGACAGAGCCGACTCGCCGTCGATGAAACAGGGCGTCGACGCCGTGTTCTGGAACACCGGCAATGCGGTTCTGAGTTGGCAGCACTATCTCGGAGGGCGGGTTCCGGACGAACACACGTCCCCGGCTCGGCGACAGGACCTCGGGAACCTGCCGCCGACCTATCTCACCGTCAACGAATTGGACCCTTTGCGCGATCAGGGTGTCGATTACGCTCGCAGACTTCTGGCAGCGGGAAACAGAGTCGAATTGCATTGCTGGCCCGGCGCATTCCACGGATTCACCATGTTCGACACGGCGCTGTCTCGTCGCACCCGGGCAAGCGATGTCGCCGCGATGGATCGTCTGATGAACGGTCCCGTCAGCAGCTGAGTCCCTCTGAAGTTACGCAACGAGATTGCCGACGGCCCACATCATGTGGTCACGCACCGCAGCTGCCGCATCGTCGGGTACCCCGGCCTCGATGGCGTCGACCATCTCTTGGTGGCGGTCGGCATCCATGTTGCCCAGGGCGCGATCGCGTCCGGCGTACATGATCGACATGCGGATCGAACCTTCGAGACTGGTCCAGGAGTGCAGCAGGGTCTCGTTGTCCGCGGATCTACACAGCAGGCGATGGAAGTCGAGGTCGGCCTCGATGCGGTCGTCGAGTGTTTCGTCCTTCGGGGCCCGATTCAGCAGCTCGAGCGCATCCCGTAACTCCGCGACGAGCCGGGCACGTTCGGGATGACGAGCGATTTCGGCCGCGGCCAAACCCTCGAGTGCGGCTCGCACCGAGAAGATGTCCTGAATTTCCTTGGTGTCGAGGTGACGTACGTGCAGTCGTCCGCGAGCCCCGACGACGACCAGGCCTTCCTGCTGCAATTGGCGCAGGGCCTCGCGCAGCGTCCCCCGACTGATCTGTAAGCGCTCTGACAGTTCGGTCTCCACCAAAGCGCTGCGCGGACGCAACTCACCGCTGGTGATGGCGGAACGCAGAGCGGTGACCGCCTGCTGACGCAGGTTCGTCTTCTGCAGTCCGAGGAGTGCGCCGGGTTGCCCCATGGCGAGGGCTCCTTTCGTCGATGACATCTCACTGCAAACAGTCGACTGACAGCTGTCGACAGTAAGTGTACGTCCAGCGTCGACGACCCCTCGGACTGCGAAGGCGCTCGTGTCAGAGTCCTGCCATGATGCGGGCTTCTATACTCGACGTCGAGAGGCCGTAGCGATCGTGCAATGTGGGTAGGGCACCCGCGGCAAGGAACTCGTCGGGCAAGGAGATCGCACCGACCTTCTTGCCGAGTCCGCGCTCGACGACGGCCGAGGCGACGGTCTCGAACAGCCCGCCGATCTTGGTGTGGTTCTCGCACGTGAACGCCAAACGGGGTGTATCCAATTCAGCAAGAACGGTGTCGGCGTCGAACGGCTTGATCGTCGGGGTGTGGACCACGGCGACGTCGATGTTGTGTTTCTCCAGATTCGTCGCTGCCTGCAACGCGCGCATCGTCATCAGTCCGCTCGATACCAGCACCACATCGTTACCCGCACGGATGACCTTGGCTTTGCCGAGCTCGAAGGTGTAGTCGTACTCGTCTAGCACGGTCGCCACCTTCCCGCGAAGCAAACGCAGGTACGTCGGCCCGTCGGCAGCGGCGAGTTGGGGCACGGCCTGGCTGATGTCGACCGAGTCGCACGGATCGACGATCGTCAGGTTCGGCATCCCTCGAAAGATGGCGATGTCCTCCGTGGCCTGGTGGCTCGGTCCGTATCCGGTGGTGAGGCCGGGCAGGCCGCCGATGATGTTGACGTTCAGATTGGGCTCGGCGATATCGAGGCACAGGAAGTCGTAAGCCCGTCGGGCCGCGAACACCGAGTACGTCGATGCGAACGGGATCAGTCCGGTCTCGGCCATGCCGGCAGAGGCGCCGAGGAGTAGCTGCTCGGCCATGCCCATCTGGAAGAAGCGATCGGGAAACGCCTGGGCGAAGATATGCATGTCGGTGTACTTGGCGAGGTCGGCGCTGAGGCCGACGATCTTGTCGTTGTTCTGCGCGGCTTCGACGAGAGCGTGACCGAACGGTGCGTCGGCGGTGCGTTGGCCGGGATCGACGAACGATGCAATCATCGCCGATGTCTTGAGTTTGGGGGGAGTGGTGGTGGTCATGCCTGAACCTCGTTTTCCTGCAGGTAGGTCGGGTCGGTGAACCGCTCGGTCAACTGGTCGCGGCAGATGCTCCACTCGCTCTCGTCGATGCGCATGAAGTGCGCCTTCTCCCGGTTCTCGAGCAAGGGGACTCCGTAACCGATCTTGGTGTCGCAGATGACGATCGAGGGTGTTCCTACGGGCTCGGCTGCGGCGCAGGCAGAGTCGAATGCGGCAGACAGGGCCGCGGGATCGTTACCGTTGACGCGGTAGACGTTCCATCCCATTGCAGCCCATTTCTCGTGGACGGGCTCGATTCCGAGCACACCTGCTGTGGGGCCGTCCGCCTGGAGCGCGTTCATGTCGACCATGGCGATGAGGTTGCCGAGTCGGTGGTGATGGGCACCCATCGCGGCCTCCCAGGTGGAACCTTCGTCCAGTTCGCCGTCGGAGAGAAAGTTGAATACCCGCGACGCGGAATTCTGGTGGCGGAGTCCGAGTGCCATCCCCACTGCGACGGTCAGTCCGTGGCCCAGCGAACCACCGGAGATCTCCATACCCGGTGTGTAGGTAGCCATTCCGGACATCGGGAGTCGGGACTCATCCGAGCCGTAGGTCTCGAGTTCGGCGACCGGCACGATGTCCGCCGCGGCCAGGGCGGCGTAGAGGCCGATGGCGTAATGGCCCGTAGAGAGTAGAAAGCGATCGCGTTCGGTCCATTCCGGGTCGTCTGCCCGGTACTTCAACCGGTCGGCGTAGACCGCGGCAAAGATGTCTGCGGCACCCAGGGCCTGCCCTACGTAGCCCTGTCCCTGAGCCTCGCCCATATCGATGACGTGGTGGCGCATGGCGTAAGCGAACTCGGCTGCGTGTTCGATCCTGGTATTCGAGTCATGCTGTGCTGCTTCGGTTATCGTGCTCACAGTAATTCCTTTGCGCGTGTGGAGGCCGGAAAGTTCGCCGGGGTGTCGAGTTCCGCCTGTGCTGCTAGGCGTCGCTCGGTGGGGCCCCAGGTTTCCTTGGTGGCGATGGCGGAGCCGAGCCCGATCAGGGCGTAGGCAATGAACAGCAGGGCCGGTCCGAGCCACCCGAGCCAGACGAACAGCAACGTGGTGATGAACGGAGTGAAGCCGGAGACCATGGCCGAGATCTGGTACGCCAGTGAAGCTCCCGACGCACGGCGGGACGCATCGAACAATTCGGGGAACCAGGCGCCCTGTGCGCCGGCGAGGGCGTTCTGGCAGACGGCGTAGGCGAGAACGATGGTCGCGATGACGAATATGAACAGGCCCGTGTTCACCAGCAGAAACATCGGGATTCCGAACAGTGCGGCGAAGGTGCACACCGCGATGTACAGGGGGCGTCGTCCGATCCGGTCGGTGAGGGCGGCCCAACCGGTTGTGGCGAAGATACCGATGAACGAAGCAATGCACAATGCGGCGATGGTCTCGGACGTGGTCGCCAGCTCCTGCGTGTGCAGGTAGGAGATCATGTAAGTGACGGACACTGCGTATCCCGCAGTCTCGGCGATACGAAGACCGATGCCGCGCAGAATGTTTCGCCAGTCGTGCTTGATGGCCTCTTTGATCGGCGACTTGGAGACGCCTGCTTCTTTGACGTCGTCGAACACCGGAGACTCGGGGACTTTCGACCGGATGATCAAGCCGACTGCGACCAGGACGATGCTGAACAAGAAGGGCACTCGCCAGGCCCAGTCGCCGCCGAGGTGCACGCTTCCGAGGAAGACGAGGTTGGCGAGCAGTAGTCCGACGGGGAAGCCGGCCTGCACGATGCCGGTGAACTTGCCTTTCTTGCGCCACGGCGCGTGCTCGTAACTCATCAGGATCGCCCCGCCCCATTCGGCACCGAAGGCGAGTCCCTGGATGATGCGCACCACCACGAGCAGGATCGGCGCGATGATGCCGGCTTGGGCATACGTGGGCAGCAAGCCGATGGCGAAGGTGGCGATGCCCATGAGGATCAGGGAGCCGACCAGTACGGGTTTACGGCCCACGCGATCGCCGAGGTGTCCTCCGACGATGCCGCCGAGGGGGCGGGCTGCGAACCCGACACCGAGGGTGGCGAAGGCCGCGAGTGTGCCTGTGACGGAGTTGGAACCGGGGAAAAATGCGGTTCCGAAGTACAGCGCGGCGGCGGTACCGAAGCCGATGAAGTCGTAGGTTTCGATGACGGCACCGACCGAAGATCCGACGGCGACGCGTTTGGCGTCTTTCGTGCCGTGGACCGGTCCGCGCATCTGCAGAGCATCTGTGCTCATGGGGACTCTCCTGCTGAGGTGTTGGTTTCAAACTCGTCCTAGTGACCGTCGACTGTCAACATCACGAGTGTGACCCATTCCACTGTTACTGTCAACAGTCAACCGGCGACGGTTGACGAACCGGCTGAGAGGTGCTTACTGTGGTCCGCATCACGACGACAGGAGGAGGCTCGGATGTTCGATTCGCGGCTGGGTTGCTCGACGATCTCGTTTCGGCACCTACCTCTGCACAGCGCTCTCGACGTCATCCGCGAGCTCGGATTCGCGGAAATCGACCTGGGATCGCTACCAGGGGTGTGCGACCACGTACCCCTCGACCTGGACGATCGTGGTGCTCGCGAGGTGGTGCAGGCTGTGCAGCGCTCAGGCCTGGCCGTCCGGTCGATCAATTGCGATGTCGGCGATCTGAACAATCCGGCGACCGACCTCGATGCGTCCATTCACCTCGAACGACTGCTCGAGTTGGCCGCCCAGGTGGGGGCTCAGGCGCTTGTTCTACCGAACGGTGCCCTCGGACATGAGCCCATCAAGTCCCTCGACTCCGATCTCGATCTGGTTGCGGCCAACCTGCACTCTGTGTCGAGGCGAGCACATCGGTACGGCGTCAACGTCTGGACCGAGTCGCTCCACGTGTTCCGGCTCTGCTGCACCACCGGGCGCGCAGCCGCGTTGGACGAGCGCATCGATCCGTCGATCGGCATCGTCATGGACTTCAGTCATGTTGTCGCCTCCGGCAGCGACGCGGCCCACTTCGCGCGGTCGATGGGCAGCCGAATCTCGCACGTTCACATTCGCGATTCGAACCGAGGCGAGGTAAGGCTCGATGAAACTGACGCCGTCGACAAGCCGGGCAACATCAATATCAGCGTGGGTCGCGGCGAGGTCGACTTCCGCGGCGGCATCGATGCACTCCGATCCGCGGGATTCACCGGCCATTTCGCGCTCGAACTCGAAACGAGAGACATTTCCAACGAACAACGTCCGGCGGCAACCGCTGCCGCCGGAGACCTGATCACCGAACTTCTACTCGACACACACCAGGAGACATCATGACCACAAACACCCGTACAGCAGTGATCACCGGCGCTACCTCCGACAAAGGAATCGGCCGCGCCACCGCCGAGCGCTATGCCGAGGACGGCTGGGGCATCGTCATTCTCGATCTCGACGGCGAGAAGTCCGAGAAGGTGGCAGCAGAGATCGCCGCGGCCTACAACGTGGCCGCCTTCGGGCACGCCGTCGACGTATCGGATGAGAACTCCGTCCAGAAATCCTATGCAGCAACCAAATCGGAGGTCGATGCAGGTAACTTGCCACCGGTCGGATCCGTGGCGAACATTGCTGGCATCACGTCCCCGGTGCCGTTTCTCGAAACCACGGTCGAGTTGTGGAACAAGGTCTTCGCGGTCAACGCCACGGGAACGTACCTGGTGACGAAAGCCTTTCTGCCGGACATGATCGAGCAGCGGTGGGGCCGCATCATCACGATGTCCTCGGTCTCGGCACAGCGCGGCGGCGGAGTGTTCGGCAAGGTTCCCTATTCCTCGGCCAAGGCCGCTCTGCTCGGCTTCACGAAATCCCTTGCCCGCGAGTTGGAAGACACCGGCGTGACGATCAACGCGGTCACCCCGGGAGCGGTGGACACCAACATCCGCGTCGGAAGCACCGACGAACAGGAAAGGGCGATAGCCCAGGGCATTCCGCTCGGACGCACCGCCACCACCAGAGAAGTCGCCTCCGTCATCACCTTCCTGTCGTCCGAGGATGCCGCGTACCTCACCGGCACCACGATCGACATCAACGGTGGAAGCCACATGCACTGAGAACCCCAGAACGGAACACCATGAAGTACAAGACACTCGACGTGCAGCTGCCTCCGCCGATCGCCGGCGTATGGGAATGGCAACTTCGAGCCCAGTGCAGAACGATGCCGATATCGATGTTCTACCCGGACAGAGGATTGCGTGGCCCTACCCTCCGTCGCATCGAGGCCGAGGCAAAGGCCATCTGTCGGCAATGTCCGGTACTCGAGTCCTGCCTGGCACATGCCGAGCAATGCGACGAGCCTTACGGAATCTGGGGTGGGCTGACCGAACGCGAGAGGACTACGAGGGTCGACGCGAGATGATGCGTCGAGCGTGCGCGAGAACGGGTGCATCGACCATCTGCCCACGGAAAGCGAACACGCCGCGGTTGTGCGCGACGGCGTCGAGTACGGCCTTAGCCCACTCGACATCGTCGGGGGACGGTGCGTAGGCGTCGCGAATGACGGGGATGTGGCTCGGGTGAATGGCCACCTTGCCGTCGAACCCGACGGCCACGGCATCGTCTGCTTCCGCCCGCACGCCATCGAGATCGGGGATGTCGAGGAACACCGAGTCCAGTGCGAACACCCCGCGGGCCTTGGCTGCTAGCAAGGTCTGCGACCGAACATGCTGCGCCACATCACGATACTGCCCACCGGTGTGTCTGCTCGAGTTGCCACCCATTGCAGCCACCAGATCCTCGGCACCCCACATGGCACCGATCGCATTCTCGGCGGCAAGGGCGTCGAACACTGTGATCGCACCGAGTGGGGACTCGATCAGCGCGACGACATTCAGCGGACCCAGTGCCGCAATCTGTTCTACCGATTCACATTTGGGGAGCATGATGGTCGTGTACTCGGTCTGCTCCAACGCCTGGAGATCGGCTGCCTGATCACCGGTTCCGTACGCATTGATGCGGACGACGGTTCTCGATGGGTCCAGTGGGGTCGACAGTACGGACTCACGAGCACCCGCCTTGTCTGCGGCACCCACGGCGTCCTCGAGATCGAGGATCACGACATCGGCTCGGGCTGCTGCCTTCTCGTAACGCTCGGGACGGTCTGCCGGGCAGAACAGCCACGCCGGTCCCGGCGGAACCCAGTTCACGACGCCTCCTCCGGTGGTTGCATCCGGACGAGTGTCTTGCGAACTGCGATGGCGACGACGTCTCCGTGCTGATTTCGGCCGGTATGGGTGAACGTCACGATGCCTTCGCCGGGGCGAGACTTCGACTCTCGCTTGTCCGAGATCACCGTCTCCGCGTACAGCGTGTCGCCGTGGAACAGCGGCTTGGGAAAGGAGACCTCGGAGAAGCCGAGATTCGCCACGATGGTGCCCTGCGTCAACTGCGTCACCGACAGTCCGACGAGGGTCGAGACGGTGAACATCGAATTCACCAGTCGCTGGCCGAACGCTGTTGTCTCACTGTAGGCGGCGTCGAGGTGCAAGGCCTGGGTGTTCATGGTCTGGGTGGTGAACAGGGTGTTGTCGGCCTCGGTGATGGTGCGACCGGGTCGGTGCTCGTAGACGGTGCCCAGTTCCATCTCCTCGAACCACAGGCCGCGTTGCCGAATCCGCTTGTCGCTCACAGTCCCAGGCTCCTGGCGATCAGCATCAGCTGAACCTCGGTTGTACCCTCGCCGATTTCCAGGATCTTGCTGTCGCGGTAGTGACGGGCGACGACGTACTCGTTCATGAAACCGTAGCCGCCGTGAATCTGCGTGGCGTCGCGCGCGTTGTCCATGGCCGCCTCGGAGGCGACGAGCTTGGCGATGGACGCCGCCTTCTTGAACGGCTTGCCCGCCAACATCAGTGCCGCTGCGTCGTAGTACGCGGTGCGCGCGGTGTGCGCGCGGGCCTCCATGCGAGCGATCTTGAACGAGATCGCCTGATTGCGCGCGATCGGAGCACCGAAGGCCTCACGCTCCTTGGCGTACTTCACGCTCTCGTCCACGCAGCCCTGCGCCGCACCCACCGACACCGCCGCGATCGCGATCCGGCCCTCGTCGAGGATGTGCAGGAAGTTCGCGTATCCGCGGCCTTCCTGCCCGAGCAGATTCTCCTGCGGCACCCGCACATCGGTGAAGCTGAGCGGGTGCGTGTCGGAGGCGTTCCAGCCGACCTTGTTGTAGGCCGGTTCTGCGACGAAGCCGGGGGTGTTCGTGGGAACGAGGATCGACGAGATCTGCTTGCGTCCGGTCGCCTCGTCGACGCCCGTCACCGCGGTGACGGTGACGAGCTCGGTGATGTCGGTGCCGGAGTTGGTGATGAACTGCTTGCTGCCGTTGATGATCCAGTCACCACCGTCGCGCTTGGCCGTGGTCTTGGTGCCGCCCGCGTCGCTGCCGGCTCCGGGCTCGGTCAGACCGAACGCGGCCAGGGCCTTACCTGCGGTGAGCTTGGGTAGCCACTGCTGCTTCTGCGCGTCGTTGCCGAAGCGGTACACCGGCATGGCACCGAGCGAGACACCGGCTTCGAGTGTCATGGCGACGCTCTGATCGACCTTGCCGAGCTCCTCGAGCGCCAGGCACAGCGCGAAGTAGTCGCCGCCCATACCGCCGAATTCCTCCGGAAACGGCAGACCGAACAGCCCCATCTCGGCCATGCCGGCGACGACCTCGTACGGAAAGGAATGCTCGGCATCGTGTTTCGCCGAGACCGGTGCGACAACCGTGCGGGTGAAGTCGGCAACGGACTTCACCAGTTGCTGGTACTCGTCGGGCAGATTCGACGACGACAGGTGATCGGTCATGGCTGGTCCTCTTCGGTGTGTGTGGGAACGATTCGGGCGAGAATCTGGTCGACGCGGACCTGATCGCCGACGGCGACAGTCAGTTCGACCGTGCCGTCGATCGGGGTGGTCAGGGTGTGTTCCATCTTCATCGCCTCGACGACGACGATGGCGGCGCCTGCGGTGACGGCACTGCCGGAGGCGGTTCCGATCGCGATGATCGAGCCCGGCATCGGCGAGAGGATCTCGGCGTCACCGGAGTGGGCATCGTCTGCACGGACGCTCGCCTCAGCGATCCGATCGATGCGCCAGGTACCACGAGAACTGGAAATCCATGTGGCCGAGCCGTTTCGGGCGAAAGTAATCGATTCGCGTATACCGTCGATCACCAGATTCACGGAATTCTCGGTGGCCGTCGCCCGCAGGGTGCGTGGGGATCCCTCGTCGACGACGACCGTCGCCGCGTCGAGGGTTCCGGTGATGGACACGTGCGCCGTCCGACCTCCGGACGCGAGCCGACGATGGAACGACGCATGTCCGCCGACTCGCCACCCCGATGGTGCTGCCCAGATGTCGTGGCCCGCAGACTGCCAGACGTTCAGCCACTCCACCGCGGTGGCAGCGATCAGCGCCTCGTCGGTTGCCTCGGCAGCTACGAAATCCTCCACCCGCCGGTCGAGCAGCCCGGTGTCGAGGTTGCCGGCACGGACGTCGTTGTCGGCGAGCAGGAATCGCGCGAATTCGATGTTCGTGACGACTCCGAGCACGGAGGTGTCGGCGAGCGCCCGATCCAAGCTACGTAGTGCAGTGCTGCGGTCGGGGCCGTAGGCGATGACTTTCGAGAGCATCGGGTCGTAGTTGCTGCCCACCTCGGTTCCGACGGCGAGGCCGGAGTCGACGCGGATGCCGGGGCCGGTGGGTTCACGCAATCCGACGACGGTGCCCCCGGTGGGAAGGAATCCGCGGCCGGGATCCTCGGCGTAGACGCGTGCCTCGATGGCATGTCCGGTCAGCTGAATGTCGTTCTGGCTCAGGGTGAGTGCTTCACCGGCAGCCACACGCACCTGCCATTCGACGAGGTCGAGTCCGGTGACCATCTCGGTGACCGGGTGTTCGACCTGCAGGCGGGTGTTCATCTCCATGAAGAAGAACTCGTCGGGGCGCTCGGCCGAGACGATGAATTCGACTGTGCCGGCACCGGAGTAGTCGACACTGCGTGCGGTGTTGCAGGCGGCCTCGCCGATGCGCGCGCGAGTTGCCTCGTCGAGCAGGGGCGACGGCGCCTCCTCGATGACCTTCTGATGCCTGCGCTGCAGGCTGCACTCACGTTCGCCGAGGTGGATGACGTTGCCGTGTCCGTCGGCGAGGATTTGTACCTCGATGTGCCGGGGCCGCAACACGAATCGTTCGAGGAAGAGGGTGTCGTCGCCGAACGACGAGGCCGCTTCCCGGCGTGCGCTGGTCAACGCCGCGGGTAGATCCTCGGCGCGCTCGACCAGACGCATACCCTTTCCGCCGCCACCCGCGGACGGCTTGACCAGGACAGGGAATCCGACGTCCGGCGCGCCGCCGATCAGGTCGTCGTCGGTGAGGCCGGGGCGAGAGATTCCCGGGACGACGGGTACGCCGAACGCGCTGACGGCGGCCTTGGCGGCGATCTTGTCACCCATCACTTCGATGGCTTTCGCCGGTGGCCCCAGGAATGCGATTCCGGATTCGGCACAGGCGGATGCGAATTCGGAGTTCTCGGAGAGGAATCCGTATCCGGGATGAATTCCCTGTGCTCCGGTGGCTTTCGCGGCCGCGATCACCTTGCCGATGTCGAGGTAGCTCTCGCGAGCGTTGGCGGGACCGAGGCGGACCGCGGTGTCGGCCTCGTGGACGTGGCGGGCGTCGGCATCGGCGTCGCTGTAGACGGCGACGGTGCGAATTCCCATGCGACGCAGTGTTCGTGCTACCCGCACGGCGATCTCGCCGCGGTTGGCGATCAGAACGGTGTCTATCGTGGTCATGTCTGTCACATCCTGAAAACGCCGTAGGAGACCGGCTCGAGCGGTGCGTTGGCGCACGCCGAGAGTGCCAGTCCGAGAACCTGCCTGGTGTCGGCCGGGTCGATGATGCCGTCGTCCCACAGGCGGGCCGTCGAATAGTAGGGGTTGCCCTGGCTTTCGTACTGCTCGCGAATCGGAGCCTTGAACGATTCCTGGTCCTCGTCGCTCCACGGTTTTCCTGCCGCGTCGAGTTGCTCGCTGCGCACCGTGGCGAGCACCGACGCGGCCTGCTCGCCGCCCATCACTGAGATTCGGGCGTTGGGCCACATGAACAGGAAACGCGGCGAATACGCTCTGCCGCACATCGAGTAGTTGCCTGCGCCGTAGGAGCCGCCGATGACGACGGTGATCTTGGGGACGCGGGCACAGGCCACCGCGGTGACCATCTTCGCTCCGTGCTTGGCGATGCCGCCTGCCTCGTAGTCGCGGCCGACCATGAAGCCGGAGATGTTCTGCAGGAAGACGAGCGGGATGCTGCGCTTGTCGCACAGTTCGATGAAATGTGCGCCCTTCATGGCAGATTCGGCGAACAGCACACCGTTGTTGGCAATGATTCCGACCGGATGGCCGTGGAGGTGGGCGAATCCGGTGACGAGTGTCTTGCCGTATTCGGCCTTGAACTCGTCGAATTCGCCTGCGTCGACGACGCGGGTGATCACCTCACGCACGTCGTACGGGGTGCGGGGATCGGTGGGGACGACGTCGTAGAGTTCGGTCCGGTCGGCGATGGGTTCACGCGTCGTGACGACGTCCCATGGCCGGGGCGTGCGGGGCCCGAGGGTCGAGACGATACGTCGGACGCGCTGCAGTGCGTCTCGATCGTCGTCGGCCAGATGGTCGGTCACGCCGGAGATCTTCGAGTGCAGATCACCGCCGCCGAGTTCCTCTGCCGTGACGACCTCACCGGTCGCGGCCTTCACCAGCGGCGGGCCGCCGAGGAAGATCGTGCCCTGGTTCTTGACGATGATCGCTTCGTCGCTCATCGCAGGCACGTAGGCACCGCCCGCCGTGCACGAACCCATGACGGCGGCGATCTGCGCAATTCCTTTGGCGCTCATGGTCGCCTGGTTGAAGAAGATCCGGCCGAAGTGGTCGCGGTCTGGGAACACCTCGTCTTGGCGTGGGAGGAATGCGCCGCCCGAGTCGACGAGGTAGATGCACGGCAGGGTGTTCTGCAGTGCGATCTCCTGAGCGCGAAGGTGCTTCTTCACCGTCATCGGGTAGTACGTGCCGCCCTTGACGGTGGCGTCGTTGGCGATGATCACGCACTCGCGTCCGGAGACGCGGCCGATGCCGGCGATCACTCCGGCACCGGGGCACTCGTCGTCGTAGAGGCCGTTGGCGGCCAGGGGAGCGATCTCGAGGAACGGACTGCCGGGATCGAGTAGCTCGTCGACGCGGTCGCGGGGGAGGAGCTTGCCGCGTGCGAGGTGGCGTTCCCTCGATTTTTCGCTGCCGCCGAGCGCCGCTGCAGCGAGTCGTTCGGAAAGCTCGCTGGTGAGACGCTCGTGATCTGCCCGGTTGGCAGCAATATCGATTGCCATGAGGTGCACGCCTTAGGGGTTGGACGCCGGTGTCACAGGAGTTCAGTTAATGGTTGATAACTGACATCATAGTAAACTACGATTAACTGAGAGTCCAGAGTCCAGAGTCCAGAGTCGAGGGGGGTGCAGGAGTTGGAGGCAAAGCCGACCACGGTGCGAGAGCAACGCAAGGCCGAGCGTCGGCAGCAGTTGCTCGACGCTGCAGCGTCACTGTTCGCCGAACGCGGCTTCACCTCGGTGCGGCTCGAGGATCTGGGCGCGGCAGTCGGAATCAGTGGCCCCGCCGTCTACCGCCACTTCCCGAACAAGGAAGCAGTGCTCGTCGAATTGATGGTCGGAATCTCGGAGTACCTGCTCGACGGCGGGCGCCAGGTGGTCGGCCGAGAGGCTGTCGACGCGGGCACAGTGGTGGCCTTGGTCGAGTTCCACCTCGACTTTGCTTTCGACACACCGGCATTCATCAGAATCCAGGATCGCGACCTGCAGAGCCTTCCCGAGGGCGCTCGACGCAAGGTACGCCGGATGCAGCGTGAGTACGTGGAACTGTGGGTCGAGGTGCTGTGTGCCGTCGACCCGGAATTGAACGAATCCGACGCGCGAACCACGGCGCACGCGGTCTTCGGTCTGATCAACTCGACGCCCTACAGCGCGGGGCGTACTCCGTCTCGTAGTGCCAGGCCGGTGCTGCGAGCAATGGCGCTGACGGCGTTGAAAGCACTCACCTCAGCGCCCACAATTCGCTCCACCGATCGCGATCCCGTCTACAGACACGAATAGTGGACACTCAGCGCACCTACGACGCTGTCGCGCGGCAGCGCGGGAAGAGTTATCCGTCGATGTCGGCCACAATGTCTGAATGACGATTGAGCTATCGCGAGCCGAGCTCGGCAGACGCCAGAGTCGATTCACACGCGACGAGGTTCCTCGGCTGCTGGCGATGGCCGGCTTCATTGCCGCCCTGCATGTGATCGGGTGGGGGCTGTTCACCCATTACGACTCCATTCCCAGCATTCACGGACTCACCGGAGCCGACGGCACGCTCGTCTACGCCGGAGCGGGCGTGCTGGCATACACCCTCGGTCTCAGGCATGCGTTCGACGCCGATCACATTGCCGCCATCGACGACACCACCCGCTTTCTGCTGCAGAAGGGCAAGCGGCCGTTGGCCGTCGGGCTGTTCTTCTCGCTGGGGCATTCGACGGTCGTGTTCGTGTTCGTCGCCGCGATTGCCTTCGTTGCGTCGCAGGCGACGGCATTCCAGGACGCGTTCGCCGGAGTAGGTGGCATCATCGGCACGCTGGTGTCCGGAACCTTCCTGTATCTCATCGCCGCGTTGAACATCGCAGTGCTCGCGGGAATCGTCGGAGTCTGGCGGCGCGCGAAACGAGGCGAGTTCACCGAAGCCGGCCTCGACGAGCTGCTGGCCAAGCGCGGGCTGATGAATCGACTGTTCCGGGGCCGCTACGACAAGATGATCAACCACTCGTGGCAGATGTACCCCCTCGGCCTGCTGTTCGGTCTCGGTTTCGATACCGCCACTCAGGTCGGTCTGCTCGCCATCGCCGGCACCACCGCTATCGCCGGCGGACTCCCCCCGATGGCGATCATCGCGCTGCCGGTCCTGTTCGCGGCGGGTATGACCACGATGGACACCATCGACGGCATCTTCATGTCCAAGGCCTACGGCTGGGCGTTCGTCACCCCGGTCCGCAAGATCTACTACAACATGACCATGACGGGACTGTCCGTCTTCGTAGCCCTGGTGATCGGGACGGTGCAGCTGCTGACCCTGCTTGCCGAGCAGTTCGAGCTGACCGGTGGATTGTGGGACGCACTGGCCGTCATCGATCTGGGCCTCGCCGGCCAACTCGTCGTCGGCACGTTCTTCGTTGTCTGGATCGGCGCGGTCGTGTATTACAAGGTGGCGCGCATCGACGAACGCGGTGCACCCTCACTCTCGAATGCAACGGAGACCCAGTGATTGCTCGTCGTCGGATCGGTGTCCTCGCAGTCGTCGCGGCGCTCGCGTCGAGCATGGCTGCTGGCCTGTTGGCCGCCCCTGCCTCGGCTGCTCCGGTGATCACGCAGGACATCGGCGACGTCGTCTCCAGTCGTGAGCTGCCACAGGACTTCTGGATTCCCGGTTCGGCCTCGGCCGAGGTGCTCACCTACGTCACCACCGACACGTTCGGCGAGAAGGCGCTCAGCACCGGCACCGTCTTCCTCCCGCAGGGCACTGCCCCCGACGGCGGGTGGCCGGTGATCTCGTGGGCCCACGGCACCTCCGGACTCGGTGACTCGTGCGCGCCGTCCGTTGCGGGACCTGCGTTGGCGGAACGAGATCTGCCATACCTGGGGAACTGGCTCGCGCAGGGCTACGCCATCGTCGCCAGTGACTATGCCGGACTCGGAACACCTGGCTTGCCCACGTATCTCGACGGTAGGACCACGGCACACAACGTCGTGGACATGGTCAAGGCCGGTCGCAACTACAGCGAAGACCTCTCGCGATCCTGGGTGGCTGTCGGCCAGTCGCAGGGCGGCGGAGCAGCGATCTACACCGCTCGGTACGCAACGGAATTCGGCGGACCCGATCTCGACTACCGCGGAGCGGTCGGTACCGGAACTCCGGCGTACATCGAGAAATTGGTCTCGATCGGTGGACCGGGAGTTCCGCCCGTGGAGTTACCGTCGGGACTGACCGCCTACGTCGCCTACATCGGCGCTTCGTTGCGTTACGCGCACCCCGAGCTCGGGCTGGACAACATCCTGACCCCGCTCGGAAAGAAGTACGCAGATCTGGCCGAGACGGCGTGCGTGTCGGACTTCGAGGAGCAACTCGACGGTGTGACGATCGGTGACTTCTTCACTGCGCCACTGACCAGCCTGCCCAATTTCACGGCCGTGCTCGACGACTACATGGCGATGCCCGAAACCGGATTCGACAAGCCGTTCTTCATGGGAAACGGACTGCAGGACATCGACGTTCCGTTCCCGACCACCGCCGCGTACGTCGCCCGTCTCACGGCCGACGGTCAGCCGGTGACGTTCCGGGCCTACAACACCGACCACAGTGGAGCCCTCGTCCAGTCACAGGCCGACACCATCCCGTTCGTCGCAGGACTGTTCCGCTAACTGATCGGACGCTTGCTGGGCAGTCCGTATGCGCGGGCCGTGAACTTCTCGAGCACGGTGCGTGGCAGCAACCGCTGGGCGAGAAACACTGCAGGCGCATTGCTGCCGACGGCGTAGATCGGGAGAGTCTTCTTGTCCTCGACCGCTCTCAGCACGGTTTTGGCGACCGTCTCGGCGGTGATGCCCTGTGCCTCTTTGGCGTCCAGCTTCGCGATCACCGTGGTGAAGTCGCGAAGGTACGGCGAATGCGGTCCGCAGTACTTGGTACGCCGGGCGGACAGGCCCGTGGCGATGGAGCCGGGTTCGACTGTGGTGATGTCGATTCCGTAGGGCTCGAGCTCGAACCGCGCCGCCGTGGCGAACCCCTTGATCGCAGCCTTGGTGGCGGCGTACGAGGAACGGTAGGCCAGGGGAAAGCTGGCGAGCATCGATCCGATGTTTATGATTCTGCCGCGGCCGCGCTCACGCATGGCCGGTAGTACGGCCTGGGTCAGCTCGATCGCGCCGAAGACGTTGAGCTGGAACAGCCGAGTGATTGCGTCGATGGGGAGTTCTTCGATGGGGCCGCACTGGCTTTCGCCTGCATTGTTGATCAGCACGTCTATCGGGGTGTCGCCGACTCCGTCCACGAACGCACGAATCGATTCCGGATCCGTCAGATCCAGATCGCGGTAGTCGACGCCAGGGATCGGGTCGGTCACGTTCGAGCTGTTGCGGCTCGTCCCGATGACGTGGTAGCCGCGAGCGATCAGAATCTCGGCGACGGCCTCACCGATCCCGGACGTCGCTCCGGTGACAATTGCAGTGTTCATCTACGCCTCTTGGGTGCGGTGCGAGTAGCAGTTGGCTTCGTCGCAGTGGGTTTTGTCGCAGTGGGTTTCGGACAGGCAAGCCGGTGATACGCGGTCGTCGGCATTTTCGTGTGCAGCGCGGGTACGGATGTGCCCGACGCCATGACGGTGCGGTCCGGCCGCACGATGGCTGCGACAGCTCGTCCGCTCCGCAGCCAGGCACCGAGATCCGACGATGCCGCGACCTCCACCACGACGGCGCCGCGACGCTCGACTTCTCGACGATGCTCGGATGTCAGCGGGGTCGACGAGACGAACAGGAACTGCCCCGGTGCCAGGTCGTCCAGTCGAGTCCCGTTGTCCAACGGTCTGTTCGGGCAGAGCTTGCCGGCGAGAGTGCGGATCTGCGTGGGTGAGCGCAGGACGTACTGCGAACGCGTGAGCGAGGGAGTGGTACTGGCCGTCACCTTCGCCCCGACGAACGGCAGCCGACCGAGAGCGGGGGCGATACTCGAACGGAAGACGGCGGTGAGCGTGCTGCCGCCGGTCATGGCCCAACCTATCGCGACCGCCAGCTCGATCATGGACTTGGCGTGTGCTTTTCGCTCTGTCTCGTAGCTTTCGAGTGCCGAATCGCCGAGGTGCCCGTCGAGGACGCCGACGATCTTCCAGATCAGGTTGCGGGCATCTCTGAGTCCGGCACCCATGCCCTGTCCGATGAAGGGAGGCGTCAGATGTGCGGCGTCGCCGAGTAGGAATACCCGTCGATCACGCCAGCGGTCGACAACCTGTGCACGAAAGGTGTACTCGGCGCAACGAATCAGCTCCATGTCCGGCTCGTCGATCGATTCCAGCCACGGTGCGATCAACGGACGGATCGACGCCAGGTCGGGGAAGGCGGCCGTGGTCTCGTCGTCGCGCAAACGAAACTCCCAGCGATAGCGGCTGGTGCCGATGCGCATGTACGTCGCCGATCGCTCCGCGTCGCACACCTGGTGCACGCCGTCCCACTGGTCCAGATCGGCGTCGGTCGCGATGTCGACCACCAGCCACCGCTGCGCGAACCCGAGGTCCTGCATCTTCGACCCGATGGATGACCGCACGATGCTGTTGGCTCCGTCGCACCCGAGAACGTAGTCGGCGGTCACCCAGTGCGGTGTCCCGTCCTCGGTGGAGGTGTACCGCACCCGTACCGAATTTTCGAGATTCTGCACGTCGGTGATCTCGCAGTTGCCACGCATCTCCACGGAATCGAATCGCCTGATGTGCGACCGCATCAGGCGTTCGAGATCGGGTTGATCGAACATGTTGGCCTGCGGGTAACCGTGCGGTCGATCGTCGGGATCCCGCTCGAACTCGGCCAGCGTGCGGATCTGCTTGTCGCACAACCGCAGCCCGCGACCTGGGCGTGAGATGGTCGCGAAGTCCTCTGCCAGTCCGATGTCGCCCAGAATGCGGTACACCTCGTCGTCGAGGTGGACTGCGCGGGGCTGTGGGTAGACGTCCTCCCACCTGTCCAGCACGAGGCAGGAGACGCCGTACCTACCCAGCAGCAATGCAGCGGTCATGCCGGTCGGACCTGCACCGACAATCACTACCGGGTAGTGGGTGCCGTTCCGTCCAGCGGACTCACCTCCGGTCATCGGTAGGAGACCCGGGTGCGTTGGACCCCCAGATCGAGGGCTCCGTCGGGAGTGGAGCACGTCAGTTCGAGCACGTCACCGTCCTGCAGAAACGCGGGATTCTTGGCCTGCTTCTTGAAGAAGACCTTCCACTTCACCGACGGCGGAACCAGCGATCCGATCATTTCGATCGGCTTGGCCGGGGCCTTCAATGCGGTGCCTCCCGGCGTACCGGTGAGCAGCAGGTCGCCCGGGTCGATCCGCTGGAACTTGCTCAGCGCCTTCAGCGATTCGACCGGTCGGTAGATCATGTCGGCAACCGTACTGTCCTGTCGCACCGAGCCATTGACGCGCAAGGTCAGTGCGAGGTCGCCGAACCGATCGAACTCGCCGTCTTCGAGCAGCACGAGGCGGGGCCCCACCGGAGTGAAGGTGGGATACGACTTGCCCTCGTAGAACTGAGTTTTGGGCAACTGGACGTCGCGCGCCGAGACGTCGTTGGTGATCACGAGGCCTGCGACGTACTCGGCCACGTTGGAAGCGTCGATCTTGGTGCCGACGGTGAGAGTCTTGCCGAACACCAGACCGATCTCGATCTCGTAATCGAGAAGCTTCACGTGCGCAGGCTTGATCACATCGTCGGTGGGGCCGCTGATCGAACCCGAGGTCTTGCGGAAGAAGGTCAGCGGGACCGTCTCGGGGTTCATGCCCGAATCCTTGACGTGCGAGACGAAATTGGTCATGTTCGCCATCACGCGGCACGGTGCCGTGACCGGGGAGACGAGCGACAGTGTCTCCACCGCAACGACATCGGTGCCGGCGCGTGCTGCATCCACGGCCGCGCGATCGGCGAGGAGTTCGGCGGTGGTGGTCGCGGAGGTGTCGATTCGGGACGCTCCGGCCGGGGTCTCTACCCACCAGGCGTCGGCGGTGCGGAGTACAGCGATGCTCATGAGGAAGCCACTTTCATCAGGCCGCGAAGGCGTTCGGTGTCGAATTCGTTGTCGTTGCGTAGCGAGGAGAGGATCGATTTCAGCTCGTGCAGAGACGCTTTGCTCGGCGCGATTCCGAGAAAGTCCTTAGACGCAGGCGGTCCCCACTGGGCCAGGCCGGATGCGGTCATCGGTGCCCAGCCGGGCTCGAGGGAGGCGTCGAACATATCGCCGTCGCTGAAATGTTCCACCAGGAATCCGTCGGGATCACGCCAGTAGTCGAAGATCTGGCTGCCCTGGATGTGTCTGCCGATTCCCCACGAATGTCGGTACCCGCGTTGTGTCAGGTACTCACCGCCCGCAGCGATGGCGTCCAGATCCGACACCTGGTACGCCGAGTGCACGTAGCGGTTGGACGGGCCGAGAGTCATTGCGAGAGTGTGGTGGTCAGACGGAGTGCTACCGCGATCGCAGCGGATGAAACTCATCACCGGGCCCCGGCCTCGCTGGCCGTCGTAGTAGAGAAAGTCGCTCACGATCAGCCCGAGATGATGCAGGTACCAGTTCAGGTTCTCCAGATAGCCGGTGCGCTGCAGCACCACGTGGCCGAGGCGCTGCACTCGGGCGGGCTGACGTGGTGGACGCTGCGTCGCGTTGACGCGGTAGCGCGGATCGCCGAAGTTGTAGGTGTGCGTGTCCTGGCCCGGAAGCTCCGGGTGTTCGGTGTATCCCGAGACGACCTGGACGGGCTGACCGCCCGGATCGGTCAGAGTGACGGCGATACCGCCGAGGGTCTCGGGCAATCGGTGGACGCGCTGCCCGGTGGCGGCCGCCACTGTTGCGACATCGGCGTTGTCGGCGGCAGCGAAGGCCGCTCCGACGAATCGGGTTCGCTTGCCTCGTCGGATGATCACGCACGGCGAGCCGACGTGCGTACCGCGCAAATGGATCTCCTCGGGAGTGCGCAGCGAGACGGTGAACCCGAACGCAACGGCGAACGCCTCGGCCTTCACCAGGTCCGGCTTGCGAAATTCGAGCCACGCGATGTCGCGGACCTTGATGATGGGATCCTTCGCTCGACCGGGGTGCTCACCGGGGAGCGCGCCTTGGTCCACATGCATGTCCTTGTGGCCGTCGACGTCCTGTGCCATGGATCCTCCCTCGTTGGTGACAATATCGTCACCTATGACAGTGCCGTCAGTCAAGAGTATTGACAGAATCGTCAGCGGTGAGGAAAGGTCAGCGGATAGACCAGCGTAGACAGAGGTAGGGAACATGGTGGAGACCCAGAATCGCCTCGAGCGTCGCAAGGCGCGCACCCGCGGCGCACTGATCTCGGCAGCGCAAGGCTTCATCGCTCGTGGCGAGCTGAACGCGCCGATCGCGGAGATCACCCAGGCAGCCGACGTGGGGATGGGCTCCTTCTACAACCACTTCGTCAGTCGCGAACAGCTGTTCCAGTCTGCGGTCGACGGTGCCCTGGAACTGTTGGGGGCCTACCTGGACTCGTTGACCGACGCGGAAGCCGACCCCGCCGAGGCATTCACGCGATCGTTCCGAATCTCCGGCCGACTCTTTCGTCTGCAACCGGAGCTGAGCCGCGTCCTCATTCACTCCGGTCCCGAGTTGATCACCTCGCAGCACGGGCTGGGACCACGTGCGGCGCGAGACATCGTGGCCGGAATCGGCGCAGGGTATTTCCGGGTCGAGGACATACAGCTCGCCTTGGCTCTGGTGGCAGGCGCGCTGCTCGGCCTCGGTCAGCTACTGCTCGAGCAACCGGATCGTGACGACGCCGAGGCCGTGGATCGAATGGCGTACAGCGTGCTGCTCGCACTCGGAGTGCCCGACCCCGACGCACGCGACCTGTGCGCCAGGCCGCTGCCGCCCATGAGCGATGTCCCGAGCGTGGGTGTGGAGGCAGAGTAGCCCTGCCGCACGAAATTCAGTGTGTACGAGTCGATTCAAGGTCTCGGATGATCGCAGCGATCGTGCGGTCGCGGACGAGCCTGCGTTCCAGGATCGGGTTGAGGATTCCGCGGAACCAGAAGTACGGCGTCCACACGGCAGGGGCGATGAGCCGTGCGCGACGGGTACGGACCGCGTCGACCAGGAGATCTGCAGCCCGTTGAGACGCGAGTCGTCGGTTCAGCGGCCAGGGGAGCAATCCGCCGATTCGCTGACCGATCGGGTCGTCGTCGAGGGTGTGACGCGCCAGGTCGGTGTCCACCACTCCGAAGTACGCAAGACCGGCCGATGCGCCGACGGCAGCGAGTTCGATTCGCAGCGCCCGTCCGAGTTGTTCCACAGCCGCCTTGCTGACCATGTACGCAGACCCGCCCATGCCGGGAGTGAATGCAGCACAGGATGATACGAGCAAGATGTGGCCGCCGCTCGCCACGATCTCGTCGGCAGCGGCCCGTACGATGTTGAGGACACCGCCGAAGTTCACTGCCATCACCGAGTCGAAGACGGCGCGGTCGATCGACCGAATCGTGGCGGGCGGCGGCGTGATTCCGGCATTGGCGATCACGATGTCGAGGCGGCCGAACCTGTCGATCGTTGCCGCGACGCAGTCCACCATCGCTGCCGGATCGGTGACGTCGCCGGTGAGGTGAAGTGTCATGTCGGAACCGGTCGTCCCGGGTGCAAAGTCTCGATCCACCAACGCCACTCGTACTCCCGCGGACAGTAGTGACGCCACGGTCGCAGCTCCGATGCCGCGTGCCCCGCCCGTCACCAACGCGACCTTGCCGGTGAGGTCCATGGACTTGTTCATACGAGGTCCTTCGTCGTGACGAGCGTCGGATCCACACCGGACGCCGCACTCCGACAGTGATAATGGTCGAGTTCGATGGTGGACATGCGTCGAGTGAAGTTGCGGACCGAACCGGGCCAGTACGTCACGTTCCGACCCGAGGGGCTCAGGTAGTAGCTGCTGCATCCTCCCGAGTTCCACACCGACCCTGCCAGTTGCGCGTCGGTGTGGTCGGCGAACTCGGTCTGCGCCCGCTCGGTCACTTCCAGCACCGAGATCGCGTCGGAGTCCATCGCGCGCAGTGCCGCAAGAATGTAGTTCACCTGCGCCTCGATGGTGACCACCTGCGAGGTGTACACCACCGAATTGGGGCCGAGCAGCATGAAGAAGTTGGGCAGCCCGTGCACGGTGGTACCGCGGTACGACGACATCTCGCCCCCGGGCCACCTGTCCGCCAACGACTTTCCGTCCCGTCCGAGGATGCGTCGAAAGCCCGAGTGTGCGGCGACGGTGAAGCCGGTTCCGAGAACGATCGAATCTACCTCGTGCACTGTGCCGTCGGTGGTGACGATTCCCTGGGGAACGATCCGTGCGATGCCGGTGGTCTCGACGGTCACGTTCTCGCGGCACAGAGCAGGGTAGAACTTGTTGGAGAAGGTCGGGCGCTTGCAACCGAAGGCATAGGTCGGCGTGAGCTTCTCGCGAAGCATCGGATCCTTCACCTGATGGCGCAGGTGTGCACGGCCGAGCGCAGTCAGTGGTGCGAGCAGAGAGCGATGTCGAATCAGGCCGGGCACCAATGCTTCCTGGAACAGATCGAACATCCGGCGCATGGCTCGTTGCGCCGGAGGGAACGTCCTCAACACCGACCTCCCGGATTCGGAGATCAGCCGGTCGGGGTGCGGAAGAATCCACGTCGGTGTCCGCTGGAACAACGTGAGATGCCCGGCCTCGGGGGCCAGACGAGGGACGAACTGCACCGCCGAAGCACCGGTGCCGATGACGGCGAGGCGTCGCCCTTTCACACAATAGTCGTGGTCCCAGTTCGCGGAGTGGAACACTGTGCCCGAGAACGATTCCAGCCCTGCGATAGTGGGAGTCGCCGGTTCACTGAACGGGCCGAGGGCTCCGATCAGAATCCGAGAAGTCCATGTTCCTCCGCTCGTCCGTACCACCCACCGGGCATGCTCGTCGTCCCACGTCGCGTCGAGTACCTCGTGCCCGAAACGGATGCGATCGCGGATACCGAACCGATCGGTGCACTCGTTGAGATAGGCCTCGATCTCGGGCTGCAGCGGGTAGAGCCGCGTCCAGTCGGGGTTGGGCGCGAACGAGAACGAATACAGCGCCGACGGAATATCGCATTGTGCACCGGGATAGGTGTTGACGTGCCACGTTCCACCGACGGCCGTATCGCGTTCGAAGATCAGAAAGTCGCCGCGGCCTTCCTGCTCGAGCCTGATCGCCGCCCCGAGACCGCCGAAACCCGCGCCGATGATGGCGACGTCGATGTGCGGTACAGCCGTGTCGGCAGTCGAATGTGTTGCAGTCATGAGGGTCTCCTTCTACAGATCGAGGACGAGAACTTCGCCGTCGACCGCGCCACGTGAGACGCACAGGGTGAGTGAGCTTTCGCGCTCGGTTCCGCTCAGCACGCGGTCTCGGTGCTCGACGCGTCCGCCGACGAGACCCACGACGCAGGCCCCGCAGAAACCCTGGCGGCACGAGAACGGTTGATCAGGTCGAACTCGTCGTAGGGCGTCGAGGGCAGTCTCTTGCGCACCGACCTCGATGGTGTCGCCCGATCGGTCGAGCTTCATTGCGAAAGCAGTGCCGTCGACCACCGGTGCAGGCGCGAACAATTCGGTGTGGAATTCGCGAACCGCGGTGCTGCGGGCGGCCTCCTCGCGCAACCTGCGGGAGAGCGCCGCGGGACCACACACGTACATGGCAGATGATCCTGTTCCGAGACCTACGATGTCTGCCGGAATCGGGAATCTGTCGACGTCATCGGTCCTGATGATCACGTGACCGTGCGAGTGGAGAGCCATCTGCTGCAGTTCGGTGACGAACGGCAAACTCGCACGCGATCTTCCGTGGTAATAGAGCGTCCACGGTGTGCCCTCGGCGACTGCGCGTTCGATCATGGACCGGATGGGGGTGATGCCGATGCCGGCGGCGACGAAGAGGTAGTGCTCGGCTGCGGCCATCGGAAAAGCATTGCGAGGTCCGCGAACTCGTAGAACATCACCACGGGAGAGGGTATGGATCTCTGCGGAGGCCGTGCCGTCGGGAAGTCTGCGAACACTGATGCCGTAGCGCTCACCTGCGGCCGGTCGGCCGGTGAGCGAGTACTGCCGTACCGAACCGGAGGGGGTGGTGACGTCGATGTGCGCACCGGGCGACCACGTCGGCAAAGCCGCTCCGTCGAAGCGACGGAGCACCAGTGAGCGCACGTCCTCGGCCTCGTCGACGATCTCGTCGATGGTGGTGTCGAATTCGTATCCGCCGCATCGACGCGGTCGTGCCGGGGACAGGGCGGTCACGAGGGGCGAGTCGGTGACCAATCTGGCGTACACGCGTGATGCCGCAGCGATGGTTCGCAGACCTCTACCGGGTTCGGTCACCGTGAGCTCACCCAGATGGCTGTGAACCGGAGCTGCTGTAGTCGTCACTGCTGGGCAGCCAGTGCAGCGGGTGATTGTGCGAGGTATCGCACGGCCTTGTCGATGTCGCCCATCGTCGACGGGTGGAAGCCCGGTCGGATGTAGAGGGCGAGTTGTACGAACAGGAACGACAGGCCCGGAATGAGGTTCTTGCGGGACGCTCGGGCGAATGCGAGTGGCCACGGGGTATGGAATCGGCGTCGACCGGTGCGCGGGGTGGCGATCGAATTCTTGTACAGGTACGCGGCGGTGCTGAACCACAACACGGCCAATCCCGCGCTGGCTATCACTGCGGTCCGGGCGCGGCGGAATCCACCACCGTCGACGTACTGAAATGCGTCGAATGCAACGTTACGGTGTTCGAGTTCCTCGGCACCGTGCCAGCGGAGCAGGTCCAGCATCGTGGGGTCGACGCCGATGTGGTCGAATTCGGTGTTGTCCAGGAGCCATTCGCCCACGACGGCGGTGAAATGCTCTGCTGCTGCGTAAATTCCGAGGCGCTCGTTCAGCCATGCTGTGCCGGCGCGGCCGGTGAGTCCGTGGTCGCCGAACACCACGCCGACGGCGAAGCGAATGCGCTGCAGAATCGGCTCGATGTCCACTCCGTGCGAGACGAGGTAGTTGCGAAAGCTTTCGTGGGAGGACGCGTGAGTCGCTTCCTGTCCTACGAATCCCACAACTTCCTCGTGCAGTCTGCGGTCGTCGATGTGGGGAAGCGCTTGGGCGAACACGTCGGCCATCGCCCGTTCGCCTTCGGGCAGAACCAGATGCATCACGTTCCAGAAGTGGGTGGCGTACCACTCGTGCGGAATGTATTGCAGCGGAACGCCGGTCCAGTCGAACGTCACCGCACGGGCCACGATCGCGTACGACTCGTCCGTGTGGCGCGCGTTCGGGTCGATCGCTCTGTCGCGAGACATTCGAGCTCCATTCGTCGAGATGCTGATGCGGTGATGCTACATAGCAACAATGAGTGTTGCAATGTTGCAAGAAGCGATGCTGGGTGACGTTAGGATCGGACGATGCATCCAGACGGTGACGACGGGCCGATCCTCGATGCCGCGCTGGAGTTGTTCGGCGAGGTCGGCATCCCCAGAACGACCATCGGTGACGTGGCCAAGCGCGCCAAGATCAACCGGGTGACGGTGTATCGCCGCATCGGCTCCAAGGACGAGCTGGTGCGCGCGGTCATGGCACGTGAATCGACGCGGCTGTTCGTCGCGGTGGCGGCAGCGGCAGCCGAACAGTCGTCACCAGCGGATCGGGCCGCGCACGGATTCGCGACGACGATCGATTCCGTGCGGACAAACCCTGTTCTGCTCAAGATGTTCGATTCCGAGAGTGCGTTGGTGCTCGAACAGCTGACTACCAATGCATCGACATTGCTTGCGTCCGCGATCGACGCTGCTGCGCATATCGCTCGAGGAGAAGTGGACTCGGATCGGTTCGCAGTACCCGACGCTCCAGAAGTGGTGGTGCGCGTCGTGCATTCGATTCTGTTGACGCCTGCTGCCGGCGCTGCCCTCGAGACGTACGACGACTTGCTCGCCTTCGCGCACCGCAGCATCGTGCCGTTGCTCGTCAACGGTGACCACCGCGACGATTAGTTAGGCTAGGCTGCCCAGTCATGCCTAGGTTCTCTGTGTTCGACAACCGCTCGACCAGCCGAATGAGACGTCCCGCCTCTGCGCGGCGGTACGCCCTCGCCGGGTCGCTCTCCCTGGCGTTGGTCGCTCTGGTCGGCTGCTCGAGCGCCACCACGGACTTGTCGGATACCGCCGACGGTGCGAGAACCAGAACCGTGCAGGACTACTTCGGCCCAGTCGAGGTTCCCGCTGAGCCCGCACGAGTTGTCGCTGCCGACCCGATCTCCTTGGCGCTGATGCTCTCCCTCGACGCGAAGCCGGTTGCGGCGTCGTTCAATCCTCTCGCGCTCCCTGCCCACGTCGACCAGCGCGCCGCCGGTGTCGAGAACATCGCCGGTGAGGGCGGGGGATTCGATCCCAATGTGGAGGCGATCCTGGCTCAGGATCCGGACCTCATCGTGGTGGTCGCCGGCTACGACGGCGAAGGCGAGAAGGCCTGGAACAAGCCGATCTACGACAAGCTCGCCGCCAGTGGAGTACCGACCTACGGGTTCGCGTACAACGACGGGGTGTCGCTCGACGATGTGTCCAACGGCGTCGCCTCCGTGGGCGAGGTGCTCGGGAAGCAGGACAAGGCAGAGCATTTGATGCAGGACCTCACGGAGCGAATGGCCGAGTTGAAGCAGCGTGTGTCCGATACAGGACTCGCCGACAAGCCGGTCTCGGCCGTGCGGCTCAGTGAGCGGGGCGAGTATTCGATTCGCGTCGGAACCGGGGAGAGTATCGCGTTCCGCGGGTTGGGCATGGCTCAGCCCGAGGGGCAGCAGGATCCCAGTGTGTTCCGCATCGACATCACCGACGAAACGCTGAACATTCTCGCGTCCGCCGACACCCTGTTCGTGTACAACGACGAGGGATCCGATGCCGAACGAGACGCCATCAGCACCGCACCGCTGTGGTCGACACTGCCTGCCGTACAGCAGGACCGGGTGCACTGGGTGTCGGCAAGCGCGTGGAACTCGTCCGACCCCATCGGCCTCGGCCTGATCCTCGACGACATCGAAACGCTGTTCATCGAGCCGGCCGAACAGAGCTGACGGCATCGTCGTGGGCGCTCAGCGAGATGATGGTGGATACCTCACTGTACGTGTAGTCGAATCGATTCGATTGTCGCCGTCGCTGATTCGAGTGGTTTTCGACGCGTCGAACCACGGGGGTTTCAACACTAGCGGCGTGCCCGACGAGATCGTGCACCTGTACTTCCCCGCAGACGGAGAGAGTGCACCGCCCGAGATGACCCGTCGTAACGGGGTTCTCGGTCATCATGACGGGGTGGCTCGTGAATGCCGCAACTACACCGTCAGGCGCTGGGACGGGGACCGGATCACGATCGACTTCGTGGACCACGTCGGCGGGGTGGCCGCGGACTGGGCCCGCTCGGCCGAGCCGGGTATGGCGCTGGGGATGTGGGGAACTCGGTCGTGGTACGGGCCGCCCGCCGACACGGAGTGGATGTTGTTGATCGCCGATCTACCGGGGCTACCGGCTCTGTGTCGTGCACTCGAGCAATTGCCTGCCGGCCTGCGTGCGCATGCGATCGTCGAGGTGGCTCACGACGACGACGTGCAGGACATGCGGTCGGCGGCCTCGGTGACGATGGACTGGCGGGTGGCCGGAAACGGCCGCGCACCATCGGAATTGTCCGATGCCGTGCGCGCATACGAGATACCGACGGGCACCGGCTACGTCTGGTTCGGTGGCGAGGCCTCGGCAGGCAGGGCTGTACGCAAGTACTTCCGCGGTGACGTCGGCATACCCGCGAAGCGACTGGCCATCGTCGGCTACTGGCGTGACGACAAAGAGGCGTGGCTCGAACGCTATGAGCGCGTTGCCGATTCGTTGATCGACGACTACGAGCGAATCGCGCTCACCGGCATGGGTGAGGCCGAGGCCGAGATCCACTGGGACGAAATTCTCGAGCGCGCCGGTTTGTGAGCGGGGGACTGTTCAGCGGCAGTGACGAAGTCCGAGCAGTCGGTCGATCAGCGGCATGACCCATCGCTTTCTGTGTAGCGTCACCAGCTCGAATCCCGGGATACCGAATAGTTTGGTGACGCGGCTGTGGGTGCGGCAGAACTCGGCGAATCCCTCGTCGCCGTGGACGCGGCCGAAGCCGCTGGCACCGACGCCGCCTATCGGAACAGATCCCATTCCGGCAAATGCGATCACCGAATTGACGGTGACCTGACCGCAGACCAGTTGCGCGGCAATCTCTTTTCCTTGCTTGCGGGAGAACACCGATGCGCCGAGCGCGTACCGATGATCGTTGCTCAACTCTATTGCTTCGTCGATGCTGTCGACCTCACGAACGGTGACCGTGGGGCCGAAGGTTTCCTCCCGGACGGCCGAGCAGCTTTCGGGTGTGTCCACCAGGACGGTGGGTCCGACGAATCGCTTGCCGAGGGATGACAGACCGCCGATAAGTGCTCGGCCGCCGGCTACCTCGGCGTCGGTGAGGTGGCGTCGGACGATGTCGATCTGCGCGGGCATCGTCATCGGTCCGTAGGTGGCCGACGCATCGCTGCCTGGCCGGATGGCACGTGCGTGCTCGACTAGAGCGCCGGTGAACTGAGCTGCAACACTGCGTTCGACGTACACCCGCTCGACTCCGACGCACGTCTGGCCGCCGTTGGTGAATGCACCCCAGGCCACCGCCTCGGCTGCTGCAGAGATGTCGGCGTCCGCCGCGACGATCACCGGATCCTTGCCGCCGCATTCGACGACCACCGGGGTGAGAGTCTCGGCGCACGTTGCCATGATCTTCGATCCGGTCTTCGTGGAACCAGTGAACGCGATCTTGTCCACACCCGAGCGGCACAACGCGGCACCGGTCTCGCCGTAGCCGGTGACGAGAGACAGGACCCCCAGTGGCAGAGACGGATTGGCTTCGTGGAACGCGCGAACATACCGAGCGGCCACAGCGGGGGTGTACTCGCTCGGCTTGAACACGACGCAGTTGCCTGCTGCGAGAGCCGAGCCGATCGCACTGTTGGGTGCGTACAGCGGATAGTTCCATGGGCCGATGACACCCACGACGCCGAGCGCCACCGTGTCCACGTGTGCGGAGTAGTTCGCCAGCAGCAAGCCGGGGTTCACCCTCCGCGATCGGAGGAGACGAGGCGCGTTCTTCTCCGCCCACACCAGGTGTTCGAGGGTCAGAACGATCTCGAGCAGCGCGTCCTCGGCGGGCTTACCGTTCTCGCGGTGAATCAGATCGATGAATTCGGCTCGGTGACTCCAGATTTCGTGTCGCCAAGCCCGAAGGTGCCGGGCTCGATTACGCGGTGTCAGTGCCGCCCAGGTGCGCTGCGCCCTCCGCGCGAGGCCGACCGTTCGCGCGACGGACTCAGCCGAATCGACGGCGAACGAGGCGACCGGACCGTCGTCGATGGGGGAGATCGAATCGAAGGTGGTTCGTGCCTGGACCTCGGTTGTCACAGGGACGCTCCGAGCGCGTTCTTCGCAACGTAAGCGTCCCGCAAGTCGCGCTTGAGGATCTTGCCTGCCCCGCTCATGGGTAGCGCCGTCACGAACTCGATGGTGCGCGGGGCTTTGTACCCGGCCACGTAGCTGCGGGTGTGCTCGCGCAGCTCGGCGGAAGTGGGTGAGAGTCCCTCGGCCAGAACGACACACGCATGGACGCGCTCGCCCCACTCCTCGTCGGGCACGCCGATCACGGCGCAGGCCAACACTGCGGGATGCAGGCTCAACGCGCTTTCCACCTCGGCGCTGTAGACGTTCTCGCCGCCGGTGATGATCATGTCCTTGAGACGATCGACGACGAACAGGAAGCCGTCGGAGTCGAGGTAGCCGACGTCGCCGGTGTGCATCCATCCGTCACGAACAGCAGCTGCAGTCTCATCCGGCTTGTTCCAGTAACCCAGCATCACGTGTCCTCCCCGGACACAGATCTCGCCGACCGCGCCGGTCGGCATGTGCTCGTTGTCGGGTCCGAGAATCCGGATCTCGGAGTGTGGGGCCGCGCGTCCGGCCGAGCCGATGCGTTTGCCCACATGGTGTTCGGGCCACAGTAGCGACGCGACCGGCGCAAGTTCTGTCATGCCGTAGGCCTGAGTGAGGCGGGCCTGTGGGAGCCGGGCGAGAGTCCGTTCGAGGACACCGGCAGAGATCGGGGATCCTCCGTAGAGCACGCGGCTCAGCGACGAGGTGTCGAACTCGCTCAACGTGGGGTGGTCGACGAGCAGCTGAATCATCGTGGGTACCAACAACACATCGGTGATGGAGTGCTGTGCGATCGCGCCGAGGACGGCGGTCGGCTCGAAGAACGGAACCATGACATGGGTGCCGCCGAGCATGACCTGGCCCACCCATGCGGCGAGATCGGCCAGGTGGAACATCGGGGCGGCATGGAGAAGAACGGAGGCGTCGTCGAGCAGCTGTCCGGTTGCCACCGTTCCCAGGCCCGAGGTGACCAGGTTCGCGTGCGAGAGCATGACTCCCTTGGGGAATCCGGTGGTGCCGCCGGTGTAGAAGAGGCCGGCCAGGGCGTCGCCGCTGCGTCGTACATCGGGAACGGGATCGTGGGATGCCACCAGGTCCTCGTACGACACCATGCCGTCGGGGGTGGAACCGTCGCCGCAGTAGACGACGGTCGCCAAGTCGGGACACGACGCGCGTAGAGCCGGAACCATTGCGCCGAAGGTGTCGTCGACGATCAGAACCTTGGTCCGAGAGTCGTTGAGCGCATAGGCAACCTCGACGGGTGACCACCGGATGTTGACGGGATTGAGGACGGCATCGGCCCACGGGACCGCAAGCAGGTACTCCGAGTATCGGTCGCTGTTGAAGGCGAGCATGGCCACTCGATCGCCGCTCTCGACACCGACGGAATGCAGACCGGCCGCCAATCTCGCCACGCGGTCGATCTGCTCCGAGAAAGTCCGCACACGATCGCCGAACACCGTTGCTGCGCGATCGGGTGTGGTGGATGCGGATCGATGGAGGCCTTGAGTGAGATACATGGCGAGGTCCCTTGTGCGAGAGGGGGCGACATGCGCCCGGGTGAATACGGCCACAGTTCCACCTTGTTGGCGCGGTGTCAATAGCGTCGATATGCAAGGGCAGCTGGAGGCATACGGCGAAAAGAATTGCCCGGCTAACGATCTGGGTCGTCGTCGAGAGAACGTGCGGTCGCGAGAACGGTGACGAGTACGTCCGTCAGCAATACTTCCACCTGTTCACGGGTCAGCGTGCCGCGCACCAGCCACTCGCGGCCTGCTGCCTTCACCATGCCGCCGAATGCTCGCACGGCGGATGTGGCGATGCGTCTGTCGCCGCGGCGCGCATCGAAAGCCGTTGCATCCAGGACACGCTCGGCAGCAAGGTCGTCTGCCTCGTCCAGAATCTGCGCCACCTGCTCGTCCACGCCCGAGCCGCTCGCTACCGACACCCACGCCGTGCCGTGCGTTTCTATGACACCCACCAGCCAGTGGACGCTGCCACGGGCGCGTTCCTCGAGCGAACCCGTGGGTAGATGAACATCCTCGATCGGCGGCACGGTGACCAGAAAGCGAACGCACTCGAGATACAGATCGCGCTTGCTGCCGATGTAGTGGTGGATGAGTCCGCGTGCGACACCGGCGGTCGCGGCCACGTCGGCCATCGAGACCTCGGCATACGGCTTGTCGCCGAACAAGCGAACGGCGGCGGCCAGGATCTGCGTCCGTCGCTCGTCCGGTTCCAGTCGGTTCCACTTGGGTGTACTTGCAGCCGGCATGGTTCTCATGATTGCACCGAGGTGACGCGGGGACGCTTCAGAGGTACCGCTCGGTGCGCGAACGCAGCGACCTCGGCACGACGAAGCGATCCCCATATCGTGCCCTCAGTTGGTCTGCCCGCGCTACGAATCCCGGGAGTCCGCCGTCGAACTGGTTGACGAACTGCAGCACGCCGCCGGTCCAGGCCGGGAAGCCGATACCCAGAATGGAGCCGATATTGGCGTCGGCGACGGTTCGGAGGACGCCTTCGTCGAGGCACGCGATCGAATCCAGTGATTGGGCGACGAGCATCCGATCCATCATGTCCTCGAACGGAATTCCGTGATCGGGGCGGTGGTAGTGCTGCGCCAGGCCCGACCACAACCCGGCCTTGGTGCCGTCCTCGGCGTACTCGTAGAAGCCACGCCCGGCCTTGCGGCCCGGTCGGTCGAACTCGTCGACCAGGCGATCGACCAGGGCGTACGAATTCGAGACGATCCAGGGGCGACCGTCGGTGCGAGCGGCCTCGGCCATGCCCTCGCGGATGTGTCGGGACAGGGTCAACGAAATCTCGTCCATCAGAGCCAGGGCACCGGACGGGTATCCGGCCTGGAGCGCAGCCTGCTCGACGGTGGCAGGGTGCACGCCCTCGGCCACCAACGAGATCGCCTCGTCCATGAATCTGCCGATGACGCGAGTGGTGAAGAAGCCGTGACTGTCTCCGACGACGATCGGCGTCTTGCCGATCAGGCGAACGAAGTCGAACGCGCGGGCCAGCGCGGCGTCGCTGGTATGTTCTCCCACCACGATTTCCACCAACGGCATCTTGTCGACGGGAGAGAAGAAGTGCGTGCCGATGAAGTCCGCGGTGCGCGCGACTCCCTCCGACAGTGCGGTGATCGGCAGTGTCGATGTGTTCGAGCACAGCAGGGCGTCGGCAGTCAGGTACTTGTCCACGTCCTCGAAGGCACCCTGTTTGACGGCGGAATCCTCGAACACGGCCTCGACGACCAGATCGCACCCCTCGGCATCGGCCGCGTCGGAACTGGGCGTGATGAGCGTGAGCACCGCATCGGCGTCGGCCTGGGTCTTTCGTCCCTTCGCGACGGCTTTGCCGAGAATCGACCGTGCGTAATCCTTTCCTCGCTCGGCGGATTCGATCGAGACATCGCGGAGGATCACCGGAACGTGTGCGGAGGCGACGACGTAAGCGATGGCGGCCCCCATCATTCCGGCCCCGATCACCAGCACCTTCTTGGGGACGCGATGAGGTTCGGCCGCCGGGCGGGAACCACCCTTGGTGATGGAGCCGAGATCGAAGAACATCGACTGGATCAGGTTGCCCGAGATCGGCCCACAGGCGAGCGACGTGCAGTAGCGAGTTTCGACGAGCGAGGCGGATACGAAATCGAGCACCGACCCCTCCACTGCCGCGGCAACCACTGCGATCGGTGCCGGCATCGGCGCGCCCTTGACCTGCTTGCGCACTGTGGCGGCGAATGCAGGCAGCTGCGCGGCCACCGCCGAGGAAGCCGCGATGCCACCGGGAATAGTGAATCCCTTTTTGTCCCATGGTTGTACGGCATCGGGGTTGGCGATGATCCAGGCACGTGCGTTCGCCATCATCTGATCTTCGGTGGCGACGACCTCGTCGACGAGCCCGAGTTCGAGGGCCTGCGACGGCCGATACCGCTGTCCCTGGCCTACCACCTGCGTCAGAGCCTTGACGATGCCGAACATGCGAACCGTCCGGGTGACGCCGCCTGCCCCGGGTAGTAGCCCGAGGGTGACCTCGGGAAGCCCGAATCGAGCCTTGCTGTTGTTCAGGGCAATTCGATGATGACAGGCCAGGGCGATCTCGAAGCCCCCGCCGAGCGCGGTGCCTCCCAGTGCGGCCACGACCGGCTTGCCCAGCGTCTCGAGACGGCGGAACTTGTCCTTGGTGAAATCGAGAGCATCCGCGATTGCCGCGTGGTCGGACGGACCGGCGTCACGCAGCAATTCGAGGTCGCCACCGGAGAAGAACGAATCCTTCCCCGAGGTGACGATGATGCCGTCGAACGCATCGACATGTGCCTCCAGCCAGTCCACGGTCTGCTCGAGCGATTCACCGAACGCGGCGTTCATGGTGTTGGTGGACTGTGTTGGATCGTCCATCGTCAGCACGAGGATACGGTCGATACCGATCTCGCCGGTGATGGTTGAAGTACGTAGTGCAGCTGAGCTGTTCATCGGATCCTCGGTTTCGTGCGGGTTGTTCACAGGCGCTCGATGATGGTGGCGACGCCCATTCCGGCACCGATGCAGAGCGTGATCAATGCGTAGCGCTCGCCGCGGCGCTCGAGCTCGTCGAGAGCCATTCCGGTCAGGATTGCTCCGGTTGCGCCCAAGGGGTGGCCCATGGCGATCGCGCCACCGTTGACATTGATGCGGTCGTGGTCGATGTGCAGCTTCTTCGCGTAGTTCAGCACTACGGAGGCAAAAGCCTCGTTGACCTCGAACACCGCGATGTCGTCGAGGGTGAGCCCCGCTGCGGCCAACACCTTGTGTGTCGCCGGAACCGGGCCGGTGAGCATCAGCGTCGGGTCGGATCCGGCGACGACGCCGGCCACCACGCGTCCACGTGGAGTCAATCCGCCTGCGCGACCGGCCTCTTCGGAGCCGATGAGAACCATCGCGGTGCCGTCGACGATTCCGGACGAGTTGCCGGCATGGTGCACGTGCTCGATTCGCTCGACCTCGGTGTACTTCTGCATCGCGACGGCGTCGAACCCGGCGAGCGAACCCATCTGTGCGAAAGATGGTTTCAGGGCGGCGAGGTCGGTCGTGGTGGTCTCGGGTCGCATGATCTCGTCGTGATCGAGCATCAGCCGGCCGTTCGTGTCGAAGACCGGGATGACCGACTTCTCGAAGTGGCCCATCGACCAGGCGTGTGCCGCTCGTTGCTGACTGCGCACAGCGTAGGCGTCGACCTCGTCCCGATCGAACCCCTCGATCGTCGCGATGAGATCTGCGCTGACTCCCTGTGGGACGAAGTAGCTGCCGTAGTTGGTCATCGGGTCGCACGGCCACGCGCCGCCGTCGGCACCGAGCGGGACGCGAGACATCGATTCGACACCGCCTGCGACGATGAGCCGATCCCATCCGGACCGAACACGTTGTGCCGCAGTGTTGACGGCCTCCAGCCCCGATCCGCAGAAGCGGTTGAGCTGAACGCCGGCCACGCTGTCCGGTAGGCCGGCCACCATCGCGACGGTTCGGGCGATGTCGCAGCCCTGATCGCCGACCGGGGTGACGACACCGAGCACGATGTCGTCGATCAGGGCCGGATCGAGCTGGGAGTGTCGAGAGAGCAACGTCGACAACGTGTTCGCGGCGAGGTCGACCGGCTTGATGGTGTGCAATGAGCCGGAGCTCTTGCCGCGGCCACGTGGGCTGCGCACTGCGTCGTAGAGGAATGCCTCCATGGTGATGCCTTTCTGGGGCAACAAGATTGCCGAGTTCTACAAGGAGCGGGAAATGAGGTCTTTCATGACTTCGTTGGCACCGGCGTAGATGCGGGCGATGCGGCCGTCGACGAACATGCGGGCGATGGGGTATTCCTCCATGTAGCCGTATCCACCGAAGAGTTGCAGGCAACGGTCGACCACCTCGAACTGGCGGTCGGTGGTCCAGTACTTGACCATCGCGGCGGTGGTGACGTCGAGTGTGCCCGAAATATGCTTGGCCACTGCGTCGTCGACGAAGGTACGGACGACGCGGCCGATGGTGGCGCATTCGGCGAGCTCGAACTTGGTGTTCTGCAGGTCGAACAGTGTCTTGCCGAACGCGTTGCGCGACTTGGTGTAGTCGACGGTCTGCTCGACGGCGGCCTCGATCATCGCAGCGGCCGCGATCCCGCAGATCAAGCGTTCCTGGGGGAGTTGCTGCATCAACTGCGCGAAGCCGCGTCCTTCTGCGTCGCCGAGGATGTTCGTGGCAGGGATGCGGAGGCCGTCGAAGGTGAGTTCGGCGGTGTCCTGGCCCTTCTGGCCGATCTTGTGCAATACCCGTCCGCGGTGGAAACCTTCGGTGTCGTCGGAGACCTCGGCGACGAGTAGAGACAGTCCCCGGGCTCCTGCGGACGGGTCTGTCTTGGCGGCGATGATGATCAGATCGCAGTGAGCTCCGTTGGAAATGAACGTCTTTCCGCCCGTGATCACGTAATCGTCTCCGTCACGTACCGCGCGGGTAGTGATGCCTTGCAGGTCGGATCCGGTGCCCGGTTCGGTCATGGCGATCGCGCCGATCCATTCGCCCGAGCACAGCTTGGGCAGCCAATGCTGCTTCTTCTCCTCGGAGGCGTAGGCCAGGATGTAGTGCGGAACGATGCCGCTGTGCACGCCCAGCTGCATGGCCGAGTCTCCGGCACGGACCTGTTCCTCGAACAACACCGCCTCGTGACGAAAGTCGCCGCCGCCACCGCCGTACTGCTCGGGTACCGACATGCCGAGTAGCCCGAGGCTGCCTGCGGTTCGGTACACCTCGCGGCTGGGGCGACCGACCGCAGCGAATTCCTCGCGGTGCGGCGCGACCTCCTTCTCGAAGAATCCTCGGGCGAGCTGTCGGACGTCGGAGAGCTCGATGGTGAGGTCTTCGCTGGTGCGGTCTGCGAGTGCAGTCATGGTGGTTCCTCGGCTCGAAGCGCACACTTTGATTTGTTGGCGCTGTGCCAATAATGATTGCGCGACGTTGCCGTGGATGTCAACCACGGGTGCTCCTCGAGCCGCCGAGCTCGAAGTCAGGTCAGAATTCATCCAAAACTCTGTCACTGTTGCTGGGCCAGGGGACCGGCGGCGGCGCGCTCGCTCTGGTGCCCGCGGACCGTGTTCTGGCAGCCCAGCACGCATGGCTGTCGCCACTGCCGCCCGAGGGTGCGTCGGCCATCGTGCATCGGGACACTGCTCATGCGGCCGAGATGGCCACCAAGCAGGGTGTCCGCTCGCTCGATCTCTTCCGAGCCGGCGTCGTCGACATCATCATTCCCGAGTTGCCCGACGCGACAGACGAATCACAGCAGTTCTGTGACCGCGTGGGTGCCGTCCTGCACCGGGAGCTCGCCGACCTGATCGCCCAGGACCCGTCGATGCGGATGATCGCCCGCGAAAAGCGTTTCAATCGAATCGGTTTCGCTGCCACCGCGGTGTGATGTCGGCGGCCGTTGCAGAGTTGGGCCTGTCCTTCGTTACCCTTACGGAACAGCGAGAGAACAGGGTAATTCACAGTGTCCGATATCGATGCCACTTCGGCACGCACGGCTGTGGCGGTGCGGGCAACCTATGCAGCGTTCATCGGGGCCGGTTTTGCCTTCGCCAGTTGGGCTTCTCGAATCCCACAGGTGCGCGACCGCCTCGAACTCACCTCGTCCCAACTCGGAATCGTGCTGCTCGCCATTGCAGTCGGATCCCTGCTTGCGCTGCCGATGTCCGGAATCATCATCAACCGCTTCGGGTCTCGACGCACGGTCACCGTGATGTCCCTCGTTCTCGCTGCGGGTCTGACCACCATCGCCACCGGCTACCTCGTGGGTGTAGTGCCGTTGCTCATCGGACTGTTCGTGCTCGGATTCGCCAACGGTGCATGGGATGTCGCCATGAACGTCCACGGTGCGGTGGCCGAACGTCGGCTCGGGCGCTCGATCATGCCGCGGTTCCACGCGGGTTTCAGCGCAGGCACTGTGGCGGGAGCGCTGATCGGCACTGCGATGGTGGCGCTGAACATCTCCGTCACGGTGCACCTGCTGACGGTCGCAGTCGTGATCGCCGGAGCCATTCCGTGGGGAGTTCGCCATTTCCTGAACGAATCCGATGCCGAACCCGAACAGCCGACCCCCGATTCCACGCGGCCGCACGCCCTCGCGCGGTGGAAGGAGCCACGCACCCTGCTGATCGGCGTCGTCGCCTTGTCCTTCGCGTTTGCCGAGGGCAGCGGAAACGATTGGCTCAACATCGCATTGATCGACGGTTACGACGTGTCGGCTGTGGCCGGAACCCTCGGGTTCACCACGTTTCTGGTCGCCATGACCGCTGTGCGGTGGTTCGGAAACGGGCTCCTGGATCGGTACGGCCGCGTCGTCGTACTGCGCGGTCTCGCGGGCGTATCGGTGGTAGGTGTGCTCTTGTTTGTGCTGGGTCCGGTTGTGCCGCTGGTCTTTCTGGGCGCATTTCTGTGGGGATCGGGCGTGTCGCTCGGTTTCCCTGTTGCCATGAGCGCGGCGGCCGACGAGCCTGCCGCCGCAGCTGCGCGCGTGAGTGTGGTGGCCTCCATCGGGTACTTCGCCTTCCTGGGCGGCCCGCCCCTCATCGGCTTCCTCGGCGGTCATGGTGACGTGCTCACCGCACTGCTCGTCGTGGCCGCCCTTCTTGCGGCTTCGCTGCTGGTGATGGGAGCGCTGCGACCATTGCCGGGGTCGAACTCCCGACACTGATGCTGTGCCACTGACGATCGGGGCGTTCCGCTACCGGACTTCCGATACCGCAGTCGAATACGATCGGCGAATCAATTCGAGAACTCTGTCGACGACTGGATCGTGGTGGATCTTCCTGGCGACGAACAAGGTCTGTGTCGTGTGACGGTCGTCGTCCAAGCCGACGAAGGTGATTCCTGGGCTGGTCGCGTCTCGAACTCCGCCCGGCACCAAACATACACATCCGCCGCCCGCGACAAGCGCAATCAAGCCCGGCAACGTGGTCGCCCGCCCGCCGTCGCGCGGCTCGAAACCCGCTTGGCGACAGTACGAATAGACGGCTTCGGCGAGGCCCGGCATATCGGCACCCGAGGGCAGAGCGAACGGCTCCTCGCGGAGATCGGACAGTGAGACCGATGTTTCGGATGCCAGGCTGCCGTCGGAGGGAACCGCGAGAGCGAAGCGTTCGTCTTCCAGCATCGAGATATCCAATTCGTGGGAATCCAGAACAGGAGCGCGGATGAGGGCAACGTCGAGGCGGCGTTGTCGGACCATGTCGGTCATCTCGCCGGAATTGTTCTGGTGCAAGTGAAGTCGCACACCAGGCAGGTGTGTGTGAAGGAGTCGAACAAGGTCCGGTAGAAGTCGGTAGGAGACACTGGTGACGAATCCGAGGCGAAGCACGCCCTCGGCACCCGAGTCGATCCGGTGGGCTCGTTCGACCGCGGACTGTTGAGCATCGAGCAGGTGCCGCGCATCCACGGCAAACGCCACGCCGGCAGGGGTGAGTGTGACTCTTCGGGTACTGCGTTCGAGAAGCCGAACCCCGATCACCTTTTCGAGTCGATTGATTGCCTGGGTGAGTGGGGGTTGGCTCATGGACAGCCGTTCTGCGGCTCTGCGAAAGTGCTGTTCCTCCGCGAGTACGAGAAACTGCTCGAGAAGCCGTGGCGAGACATCCATATGTCGAAACGTATCAAAACTGCAGGAATTGATATTTGATAATCGATCGGCGGGACGGTTATCTATGTGACGTGAGCCACTCAACGACCTCTGCAACGCCTGATTCCGTGATCCTCGTGGGAAACGACTACCCGAGCACCGAAACCACGGAGGCTTCGTCATGAGCGCATCGTCCACGTTCGATGGCGTACAACCCAGGATGGACCGGCGTCGCCAGCTGATCACCGGAGGGGTCGGGCACCTGATCGAGTACTTCGACTGGAGTGCGTACTCGTTCCTGGCGATCTACTTCGCCAACCAGTTCTTTCCGGGTGGCGAATCCTCGCTCGTCCCGTTGCTCAGTACGTTCGCGGTCTTCGCCGTCGGATTCCTGGCGCGGCCGGTGGGTGGAATCGTGCTCGGGAAGATCGCCGATCGACGCGGGCGAAAAGCTGCGCTGAGCCTGTCGGTTGCGATGATGGGGATCGGCAGCCTGATCATCGGCCTCTCTCCGACCTATTACCAGGTCGGTGTGCTGGCACCCATCATTCTGGTGATCGCGCGTCTCGTTCAGGGATTCTCGACGGGCGGCGAATTGGCAACGGCCAGCGCCTTTCTGATGGAGTCGGCACCCCCGGACCGGCGTGGCACCTTCACCAGTTTCACCAATGTCACCTCCAGCGCGGGCAAGGTCGTGTGCCTCGGCATCATCACCGGCCTGGTTCAACTGGTGGGATCGGAGAACATGAGCGAGTGGGCCTGGCGCATTCCGTTTCTGATCGGTGCAGGGGGTGCGGTGGCGGCATGGTGGATACGTCGACGGGCGCAGGAGACGCTCTCGGCAACAACCGATGCAGGCGAAACGGAGCAATCGGCGCGCCTGGATCGTGCAGGTTTCGCCGTGCTGTTCACCGATCACCGCGGCGCGCTCTGGAGAGCATGTGTGATCGCGTCTCTGACCAGCGCAATGTTCTACGCCTGGGGCACTTTTGTTCCCACGTGGGCGGTGCTGACCGAGGGGCTGGACAAGGAAAGCGCCGTACTGATATCGACCGTCGCGTTCGTCTTCTACGGTCTTCTTCAGGTTCCGCTGGGACGACTGTCCGACAGGATCGGACGACGACCGATGCTCCTGACATTCGCCGTCGGTAACAGTGTGTCGACCGTCCCCCTGTTCCTCCTGATTTCCTCGAATGTCCTGGATACCTTGTTCGTCCAATGCGCAGGGCTCGCTCTGACCGCCATCATGATGTCGATCAGCGGTGCCATGCTCGGCGAGATGTTTCCCAGTCACGTACGGGTCCTGGCGACAGGCACGGCGATGTCGTTCGCAACAGCGATCTTCGGCGGCACCGTGCCCCTGATCGGGACCTGGCTGCACAGTGCAGGGGCGACCGGGCTCTTTCCGATCTATCTCGTCGTCCTCAACGTCGCCGGGTCGATCGCGCTGTGGCGAATTCCCGAAACGGCCCACGCGCCACTTCCTGCCTGACACCGACGCCGGTGATCGACTGCGTAACGCGTCGGCCGCGACGAGCGCCGCACTAAGCTGACGCCATGCGTATCGACGAGTATCGGAAGCGTGATGGGCTGGGACTGGCGGAGCTGGTAGCCAATGGCGAGGTCACGCCCCGTGAGCTACTCGATTGTGCATCGGCGCATGCGAAGTCGGTCAACCCGGCTCTCAACGCAATCGTGCGTCCGATGCAGGAGCAAGCCGAGCAGCGGCTGTCCGGAACGCTCGGTGGCCCGTTCGCCGGTGTGCCGTTTCTGATCAAGGACCTCTCGCAGGACTACGCCGGCCTGCCCACCTCGAGCGGAACGAGTGCGCTCACCGACCTGCCGATGCCCGAGCATGCAACTGTGGTGCAGCGCTGGCTGGACGCAGGCCTGGTCATTTTCGGAAAGACGAACACCCCGGAGTTCGGTGCCAAGGGGATCACCGAGCCGACGGTGTTCGGTCCCACTCGAAACCCGTGGGATCGCACCAGAACTCCCGGCGGGTCGTCGGGTGGATCCGCTGCGGCCGTCGCGGCGGGGATCGTTCCGGTGGCCGGAGCGAACGACGGTGGCGGATCCATTCGCATTCCGGCGTCGTGCTGCGGGCTGGTCGGGCTCAAGCCGGGTCGTGGACTGGTGCCGTCGGGACCTACCTTCGGTGAGCCGATGCACGGGGCAGCGGTGCAAGGCGTCGTGTCGCGGTCGGTTCGAGACACCGCAGCGATGCTCGACGTGCTGGCCGGCGGCGAGGCGACGTCCGGCTATCTGCCCTCGCGTCCGGGCGGCACGTTTCTGTCGGGAGTGGACAAGGACCCCAAGCCTCTGCGCATCGGCATGTATGCCGCGACATCGATCAATCCGACGCCCCACCCGCAGGCCGTCGCCGCGATGGAAGCGGCTGCGAAGACACTCACCGACCTCGGCCACACCGTCGAACTTCTCGACGCCCCGCCGTACGACGACTCGAGCCTCAATCGCGAATTCCTGCTGGCCTGGTTCACGTACCTGGCGTGGGAGATGGACGAGGTGAAGCGCCGAACCGGTTGTGGCGATGACGCATTCGAGCGCGACACCCGAATCATGGCGGCGTTGGGCAGATCCGCCAGCGGCGTCGACTACCTCGACGCCGTGGAAGGTCGCCACGTCCACGTGCGTGCGTTGGCCACCTACTTCGAAACCTACGATCTGCTGCTCACGCCCACTCTCGCGGAACTGCCTCCGAAGATCGGTGCATTCGATCTCGCGAAGCCACTGCAGGTGGCATCGGAGTTGTTGTTGCGCAGTAGAACTGCCGGAATCCTGCGATACACCGGCATCGTCGATCAGATGATCGACGACAACATTTCGTGGATTCCGTACACCCAGCTGGCAAACGTGACCGGGCGGCCGGCGCTGTCGCTTCCCCTGCACTGGACACCCGACGGTCTTCCGATGGGTGCTCACTTCACCGCACCGCTGGGCGGTGAAGGGTTGCTCGTCCGACTGGCGGGACAGCTGGAGCGAGCAACACCGTGGTCGCATCGCTACGAGAGCATCGACTAGCGCGTCGCTCCGAGCTGAGCCTTACCCACCATTCCGGACGGCCGTTGACGCACTCGACCGTTCACGATGTCGACGACCCCGCCCGCCCACTCGGGATCGGTATCGGCTGCGGCCTGCGGATCGGCATGCGTGTCGGTGCCCTCGTCGGCGGTGACGGTGATGGAACGCTGCAATGCCTCTCGGACGCTCATCAGGGTGGTGCCCGGCTCGGTGAAGATGTCCGTTGCCGCATTTCCGCGGCGCACCACCATGTCGTGAGTGAGGCTGTCCACCAACGAGATCACCGTTCCCGGCGGCATACGCGTGATGGTGGCGACGGCGCGGCCCACCAATCCGGTCGGCAACAGCGGGACGGGAATCTGTGCTCGGCGCAGACCCGCGACGCTGCCGTATGCCTGCAGCAGTTCCGGGTAGCTCATCGTTTCGGTGCCGCCGATGTCGAACGAACCCGGACGCGCGGTCTCGCCCAGGGCTCGGGCGATGATGGCGACCACATCCACGACGGCAATCGGCTGGACCTGCCTGCGCATCCACGTCGGAATCGGCGTCAGCGGTAAGCGCTCCGTCATACGTCGAACCAACTCGAAGGACGTCGATCCGGAACCGAGAATGATGGCCGCACGTAGCACTGTGGCGTCGACGGAACTGTCGAGAAACGTTTCCTCGACCTGCAGGCGCGAGCGCAGATGATCCGACAGAGGCGTGCCGTCGTCAGGAATGAGACCGGAGAGATAGACGATCCGCTGCACACCGTTTCGCTCTGCCGCAGCGGCCATCGATTGCGCAGCGTGCCGATCCTTCTCGACGAAGTCGCCTTCGTCCATCGAGTGAACCAGGTAGACGACGGCATCGACGTCTGTGGTCGCGGTATCGAACGTCTCGTGCTCGTCGAGGTCGAAATGCACAGCGGTGACCTGGGCACCCCAGGCGAAGCGCGACTTCTTCGCGGGATCACGCATGGCCGCGTGGACGTCGTGACCCTGTTCGAGGAGCACGGGGATCAGCCGCGACCCGATGTATCCGGTTGCGCCGGTGACCAGTACTCGCATGGCATTTCTCGTTTCTGTAGACAGAGGTCATACCCGGTGCGGGCAGTCTCACTCCCCGCAGTCGGAGTCAGATGACAGACTGTGCGGGTGAACGCGCGAACCAAGAACAACGTCAGGGTCGTCGGGGCTGCCGACGGTCCCGTCGTGATGTTGGCTCACGGGTTCGGCTGCGATCAGACACTCTGGCGTTCGGTCACCGACATTCTGGCTCCGGATTTCTCGGTTGTGCTCTTCGATCACGTCGGCTCAGGAGCCTCGGACCCGTCGGCCTGGGATGCCGACAAGTACGCGCCGCTCGACGCCTACGCCGAGGACATCGTCGAGATCGTCGAAGAACTCGACCTCCGCAACGTCACGTTCGTCGGTCACTCGGTGGCGTCGATGATGGGTGTTCTTGCGGTTCAGGCGGCTCCCGAGCGGTTTTCCAAGCTTTTTCTCCTGACGCCGTCTCCGCGTTATATCGACGATGGCGACTATCGCGGAGGCTTCAGCCGTGAGGACATCGACGAATTGCTCGAATCATTGGACAGCAACTATCTGGGCTGGTCCGCGGCGATGGCACCGATCGTCGTGAATGCACCGGATCGGCCGGATCTGGAGAACATGTGGACCGCCAGCTTCTGCCGAACCGACCCGTCGTGCGCACGGGTGTTCGCCCGCACCACATTTCTGTCCGACAATCGCGCTGATCTGGCCGGGGTAGCACTGCCCACGACGATCGTCGATTGCGCGCGAGATTCGTTGGCTCCGCCTCAGGTCGGCAGATACGTCCACGAACACATCGCCGGCAGCACCCTGAAGACGCTCGACGCCAGCGGACACTGCCCGCACGTCACCGAACCCGAGCAGACCGCCGACGCGATTGCGACCTTCGTGAGATCGTCGTGATCAACGAGCTCGACGTCGAGGACCTCTACGAGAACGCGCCGTGCGGCTATCTGTCGGTCTATCCCGACATGCGGATCGCGAGACTGAACGCGACGCTGGCGGGTTGGCTGGGCTTCGACGTCGACACATTGATCGGCACGGACTTCACGGAGTTGCTGACCGCCGGGGGCCGCATTCACTACGAGACGCACTTCGGCCCCATCCTGCGGATGTACGGCCAGCTCGACGGCATCGCGCTCGATTTCGTGACCTCCGATCGTCGTCGGCTGCCGGTGTTCATGACCGCGAACGTCAAGACCGACGAGTCCGGCACTCCCGTACTCATCCGCATCACCGCTCTCGACGCCCGGGATCGGCGCACGTACGAGCGTGAATTGCTCGAGTCCCGCACGAGGGCAGAGCTGCTGGCGAAAACGCTGCAGCGGTCGCTGCTACCGCCGAGCCTGCTACCGCCGTCGGGAATGACCGCGGCGGCTCACTATCACGCGGCGTCGAGCGACGAGGTGGGCGGAGATTTCTACGACCTGTTTCCGCTCTCCGACGACCGGTGGGGGTTCTTTCTCGGCGATGTATGCGGCAAAGGTGCCTCGGCAGCCGCCGTGACCTCGTTGACGCGATACACGCTGCGCGCGGCTGCTGTCTACGACCATGACCCGGTTGCGGTGTTGCACAACCTGGATTCGGTCCTGCGTCAGGAGTTTCGCGAGAACAACGCGCAGTTCTGTACGGCTGTCTTCGGAGTGCTCAGCCGGTCCACCGGGGGATTCGAGGTGTGCATGGCCAGTGGCGGTCATCCGCCTCCCCTGGTGATGCGCGCCGACGGTAGCGCGCACTACGTCCACATGACCGGCGGTCAGCTCGTGGGAATCCTCCGCAATGCTCGCTTCGTGCCGGCCACGGTGACGTTGAACCCCGGCGACACCTTGATGCTCTACACCGACGGCCTCACCGAGGCCCGGGTAGGTCCGGATCGTTACGACGACAACGGCGCACTGCTGGATTTCGCGACCGAGCATGCTCCCGCAGCTCCTGGGGTTCTGATCGACCACCTGCGACGGCTGTTGAACAGTTTCGGCGACGGTCTGGTCGACGACGCTGCGGTGATGGCTCTCGGTGTCTCGTCAGTCGAGAGCGGCGAGCGCTGACGCCAAGTTGGCGTGCAGTGTGAATTCCTGGTCCAGGCCCATCAACTTGATCGGACGGCTCGTCGTCGGTCCGTCGGCGACGACCGAGAACGCCAGGTTGTCGCCGTGGTCCTTCTGCGTCGTCGCCAGTACCGTCATCGCCGCCGAGGCCAGGAACGACACGGCCGACAGGTCGATGATCAGTGCCGAGGGCGACGACTCGACCTGCTGATCGACGGCGGTGGCGAGGGTCGGTGCGGTGGTGATATCGAGCTCGCCGGACACCGCGATGACGGCCACGCGACCATCGTTGCTGGACTGGATCGAGAATGCGGCGGCGTTCGTGTCGGCTGGCATGTATGTACTCCTGAATCGTTACCCGCCGCGCTCGTCGACGGGGGATGCGAACCATTCAATCAGTAGGGACTACTGGAAGGTGACCTGCGTTCCCCTCAGCGCAGGAGCGCCGAGCGTCGTCGTCCACGACGGGACGGCATCGGGCTCGATTCCGTTGGCTCCGCCGTAGAGGACGGCCAAGGTCTGCTGCTCGGTGACCGAGCCGGCGTACGAGGCGGGCACAGGCGAGAGCTGTGGTGCCGCGAGGACCGGGATGTCCTGTTCACCGGGGTTTCTCGACGGCACCTGATACGAGCCGTCGTTCGGTGAACCGCCCGGATACTGGGGGAAGTACTCCCCGGCGTAGCGATCGAGGGACGAGTAGCAGCTCGGGCCGCGTTCCTGCTCGAACAGCCTCGGTTCGTCCTGGTTCGGTAGGTACCGACCCTTGGGGTTGACGAAGGGCATCGACACGTTGATGCCGGGATACTCGTCACCGTCTCCCAGTAGGACCTTGCCGCGCCTGGCACCCTCGGCGAACTGAGCGACGGTGCACCCGAGAGCCGGGGAGAATTCTGCGAACACCTCGAGCGCCTCACGCGAGTTCGCAGCCAGACCGATGACGTTCGCGGAGTTGGCGGCGAGGAAATCGGCGGTGGTACTCGAGGCCGACGTCAACGAGGCGTACAGCGTCTCGAGGGCCGGTCGCTTCTCGACGACGGTGTTGCCGGTGGTCCGCAGGTTGTCCAGTGCATTGATCAGCTCGGGTGCGGCGTCGGCGTAGGTCTGCGAGAAGTCGGCCAGCCCGCGCAGGTCCTCTTGGATGGCGGGCAGTTCGGTGTTGAGCCCGGCAAAGATGTTCTCGAGTCGGTCGATCGTGAGGCCGATCGTCTCGCCCCGCCCGCTCAGCCCCTGTGCCAACGCGCCGAGGGTATTCGAGAGGTCCTGTGGCGGCACGGCTTGGAGCAGCGGCAACAGGCCGTCGAGCACCTGCCCGACCTCGATGGCGTTTCCGCTGCGATCCTGTTTGAGCACCGTGCCCTCGGTGATGGGCGACGCCGGCGTGCCGTCGGGCAGGATCAAAGCGACGTACCGCTCACCGAACAGAGTCTTGGGTAGCAGCCGTGCGGTGACGTTCGACGGAATCATCTCGGCCACGTCGGGTTCGATCGCCAACTCCGAGGTGACGACGCCGTCGGTCGTGGTGGCCGATCGAACTTCGCCGACGATCATGCCGCGCACCTTGACGTCCGCGTTGCGGGGAAGTGCGTTGCCGACGCTGTCGGTCTCGAGAGAGACGGTCACGACGTCCTTGAACGTCTTGTTGTACGACGTGACGCTCCACCCGACGAACACGACGATGAGCACGACGAGACCGAGCCCGAGAAGTCGGTTCTGCACCGGCGAGGGGGAGCCGGTCACGGGAAGCACGGATCGAGAGCGTCAACCATGCCGCGAACATTAGTGGTACATGACGTCACACTTACTACTTCCCGACCGCTTGTGAGATGCACGTATCAACGGCAAAAATTTGAGACGCAGCTCACTCTCCCGTGGCAGACCGAGCCCATTCGATGAACTGTCGGGTCGCGGGGGATTGCTCACCGGTCCTGTGCATCAGGGTGATCGAGTAGGTCAGCGGCGGCGTCAGATCGATCGACCGGAGATGGGCGAACGCGGCGAGGGGCATCGAGCTCGGTACGAGTGCAGCACCGACACCGGCGTCCACCAGGCTCGGTATCGTCAGAACCGGCGCACCGGTCAGTACCGTGTGCGGCCGCGCGCCCGACCGTCGAAGTCGTTCCAGTGCATGCGCACTCGTGGTCTCGACGGTGCCGGCGATGAAGGGGAACTCGCCCAACCAGTCGAGTTCGTGGTGATCGGTGATCCGAACATTCGACTGCGTCCATGCGGCGGGGACGATCAACGTCAACTCCTGGCGTCCGACATGGATGCCGACCAGGTCGGGCGGAGTGGGAAGGCGCGGAATCAACGCCAGCTCGGCAGCGCCGGATCGCAGGGATTCCATTGCCGCCGTCGCGGTCTCGACGCGTGCGATGTGCACGTTCAGGCGCGGCCGCCCTCGTGTCACAGATGCGATCATGGTGGGCAGAACCGGTCCGGTGTCGTCGGCAGGAGCCGACACCACCACCGCCCCCGCCCGGCCGAGGGCGGCGTCGACGGCAAGGGCAGAGAACAGGTCCAGATCGTCGACGACGCGCCGGGCAGCGCGCACGATCTCTCGTCCCGCATCGGTCGGCACGAGCCGTGTACCGCGCCGCTCGAAAATGGTCACGTGGGTCTGCTCCTCGAATCGGGCGAGAGCGCGCGAGAGAGTGGACGGACTGAGCCCGAGTCCGGTTGCCGCACCGCTCATCGAACCCGCGTCGGCGACGGCAACGCACTGCCGAAGTAGCCGTGAAGAAAGTTCCATCGCGTCCCGTCTGTCGATGCCATCGGAAGGCACCCGACGTACCCCCTGATGCTGCAGCTCCACCGAAGTGTTCACACTGATGCCGTGAACGTCACCACTTCGATGCTCGTGTGCTTCGTGGCCATCGTCGACGAGCATGGACCCAGTAACGCGGCTCGCGCACTCGGGGTGAGTCAACCGACGGTGTCCGCCGCCGTGCGAAACCTCGAGACCGAGCTGGGTGTCGAGTTGTTTCGCCGTGAGGCCAATACGCTGGTTCTGAGCCCCGAAGGTGCTGCCCTGCTACCACTTGCGCGCCGAACTGTACTCGACCATCGGGCGGTCGAGCGAGTGGTCGACGAACTGAGCACGACGCATCCCGGCGACGCGCCACCGACCGTACGCGTCGGACTGTCGGATCGTTCGGTAACGCCCGACCTCATGGCGGCATTCGTCGCTGCGCGACCGGGATCGAGAATCGACGTCGTGTCGATCTCCGATCCTGCGGAAGCGCTGGCGCAGGTTCGGATGGGTCAGATCGACTGCGCGGTGGTGCCCGATTCCGATGCGGCCGACGACCTCGTCCACGAGTACTTGCCCGATGACGTTCTCGTACTAGCGCTTCCACCGGGATCGGACAACGTCGTCACCCTCGGTCGGCTCGACGCGGCCGTTCCGTTGGCGATCGTTGCGCAGACACATCGCGTGGGCATCGGTGTCGTCGACGTTCTGGCTGGATTCGGGATCGTGGCGACAGTGGTGTTGAGCGGGGTGTCGCAGCAGGCACTGCCCGGTCTCGTCGCCCACGGTATCGGCGCCGCCGTCATGAGCGAGTCGATGGCGCGATCGGTGACTGCCGCAGGCGGTGTGGTCGTCCCCTGGCCGGGGCCGCCGTCGGAGCGCACTGCGCTTGTGTACTCTCCCGATTGGGTAGCGCCGCTTATGAATTCGTTCATCGATCAACTTGTTGCCGGCCGGTCGGTAGGTGCAAAAACGAATCAGTCGTGACCGACTGTGCGTTTTGGCTATGGCTCTGCGTCATTCCGCTGCTTCGGCTGGCTGTCGGTGCCCTGTGTCACTTAATGTGGCGCGCAGCAGGATCAGGGGGCGATCGGCGGGGGAGTATTCGTGGACGGAAAATTGCGGAGACAGGTGTGTTTCTATGCGGACGCACCTCTGAAGAGTCTATCGAAAGTGTTGCCTGACAACGCTCTACGCATGAGCGGTGTTGTCCATGGTTGCTGATGCCATGGGTCTGGAGTGGGCGTCGCCGGCGAAGGCCGATGCCATCGTCATCTCGGCACAATTGTGCCATGTCGACGTAGCTATGAATCGTATTCTGGAGCCGCACAGCTCGTTTCGACCGATCTACGATCACGTTCTCTCGATACCGGGAAAGCGTGTGCGCGCCGGGATGGTACTCGCATGTGCGCAGCTCGTCCCGGGTGCACACGCGGTACCGTTGCACGACGCCGTCGACATCGCGGCTGCGATCGAGATGTTGCACGAATCCTCACTGATACACGACGACATCTGTGACGGTTCGTTACTTCGTCGCGACAATGATTCCGTTGCAGCAGCATTCGGTGTTCGAGTGGCGGCGTGCGCAGGCTTCCACCTGGCAGGTACCGCACTGCGGGAAGTCGCGAGAGTGCTCGACGCCAACCCTTCGGTGTTCGCCCGAATCGGTCGCGCCGCCGGAGTGACGTATCTCGATCGGTTGTCGGAACTCTCGTACGGTCAGTTGATCGAAACCTTGCCGCCGGATCTCGAGGACGGTGCGCTCAGGAGGCACTACCGCGCGGTCGCCGGAGCCAAGACCGGGACTCTGTTCAGGCTCGCCTGCGCCTACGGCGGTACAGCAGGCGGAATAGACGACGATGGACTGCGCAGTTTGATGACCTACTCGGATCATCTGGCACTGGCATTCCAGATCATGGACGACGTCCGCGATATCGAGGGCGGGCCGAACCTGGGCAAGGATGCCTGCGGGGATCTCGAACGCAGAGTGCCTACCTGGCCGGTGATCGACTGGCTGTGCGCCGATGTCGAGGCGCGGAAGATGTGGCTCGACGAGTCGGCGTCCGGCCGCGACCTGCAGGCCGCCTTGACGCACAGCGGAGCACTCGACAGCGCCCGTGAGTTCGCCGAATCCGCGAGGCGGCAGGCGTGCGTCGCAACCGAGTGTTTCGTCGATTCGCCTGCGCGAGAGCACTTGCGGGCACTGGCCCGACGGGTCGTGCTCCGGTGAAGCCCGCCCGTCTGCTGATCCTTGCCCGCGGCGTACGAGATCTTCGACGTGCGGTCGATCCGTCGGCGCTCCTGCGGGCAGGTTCGCCGGACGAACTCGCCGAATCGGCATTGATACCCGCCGCCCGAAATCTGGCCGTGGCAATCGATCTGTTGCCGGAGGTGCAGCGGACCGAATCGATTGCCGCTGTTCTGGCGTGCCGAGTGCTCGACGCCTACGAGGACCTGTACTGCGGTTCCGCGGGCGCGGCGACGACGGTGATCGCGGCGGCCCGCTATCTCGTGGGCGACGACCCGGTTCCGCCGCCGCCGTTGCATGCGCGAGTACTGCGTGAGAGTGATGCGGTGGATTCGGTTCTCGCCGAACGGATCGACGACGTGCGGGTGTTGATCGAACGACTGCCGGCCGCCGGACGTGAACGCGTGCGGGAGCTACTGATCGACGTTGCCACCGCGATGGCAGACAATCTCGACACGCCGATGTCGCGGGTCACGTACGGCGAGAGAGTCCTCGGGCGTGTCGTGGTCTATGCATGCACGGTGATCTGCGACAACGACCCGGATGCCACCGACGACGATGTCACCGAGCTGGCCCACTGTGTGGGAGCCGCGGCGCAACTGGCGAACGATCTCCGCGATCAGGAACTCGAGCTGTACCGGGTGGGTACCAGTGCCGAATTGACCCACGAGATCGTATTGCGTTTGCTGACACCGGCACTCGGCACGTTCGCTCTGTTGTCGCATCTCGGTCGGCGAACCCGAAGCAAGGGTGCCAGGGCGGCCGTCGCCTACATGTCGATCACCACGACCGCATTCTTCTGCGGCGCGGTCGGAGTGCGAAGTCCGTATTCCCGGAGGCTGCGTCTGGTCGGTGCCGTGGTCGCGGCCACCGGTACCGACCGATGGGAGGTCATGCTCGATCGCCTGCGTGAGTCGGTGGACAGAACGGTCGAGTTCCTGCTCGACTCGTCGACCCAGGGCGGGCGGGAGTCGCCGGACAACCTGTTTCCGCGCATCGATGCGCACGCCCAGGGCACCTCGATGGGCTCGATCGTCGTGGACTCGGTGATGGCGCTCGTCGACGGGCTGCCGGCCGGAGCGCTGTCCGGCGAACTGCCCGGCGACCAGGTACGCCGAATGATGATTGCCGATCATCTCGCGTTCGGGTCGCTCGAGCGTATGCAGCCCGGCGACAGCAACGCCATGCACCTTCTCGGCACCCGGTTTCAGACGGCTGCGATGTCCCGGACGGCACCGCATCTCCCACTCGATTCTGAAAGGCAATCATGACTGCGGTGACACCCAGGAACGAGACCGGATCGACCGGCGAACCGAAGGATCCGATCAGCAAGCGCATCTTCCGTCTGGAGAATCCGGCGAACGTGGGCCCGCTCGTCCACGTCGCGCTGTGGCTCGGGCTCCTTGCCTTCGGACTGTTCGCGCCGATCGCCCATCGCTGGTACGTCGCGGTGCCCGTCGTACTCGTCCTGACCCTGCTGAGCTTCTCCTTGACCATCGGGGTGTTGCACATGCACACCCACCGACCACTGTTCGTCTCGCGGCGGGCCAATCGAGTGGTGGACATCCTGTGTTCCCTCCCTGCCTCCTTGACGGCGGCCGAGATGCGCGAGGTGCATGTGCTCAACCATCACCGATACAACGACGGCCCAGGAGACGTGACGTCCACCGAGGGCCGGGAGCACGGTCTGGGTGCCGTCGGATATTGGATTCGGTACGGCTCGATCGTCAAGATGCACACGATTCGCGAGTTGTTCGCCACCGGGGTGTCGGACGCCAGACGTAAACGACGTCGGCAGTTCTCGTTCGATTGTGGTGTTGCACTGACCTTCATCGTCGTCGCCTGGTACTTCGCCGGGACGGGTCCGTTCGTGGTGTTCTACTGGATCCCGTTCCTGATCACGCAGGTCAATTCCGGGTACTTCGCATGGCTCACCCATGCCCCGGCACGAGGCTTCGAGGACGACCCGAGCAAGTCGCTCAACACGGCCGGGAACTGGCTCAATTTCTTCATCTTCAACCAGGGGTATCACAGTGTGCACCATCGCTATCCCGGTGTGCACTGGAGTGTCATTCCGGACAAGCTCGTGTTCATGCGCGACGTGGAGCCTGAGGTGATCGTCCCGTACTGGATGACGATCCAGTCCGCATGGCGTCTGGCGATCCCTGGCGCGTTCCTCGATGCGAAGTACGGTGAGCGTTGGAAGGCCAAGCTGGAGAGCAAGATCGAAGCAGGCACCGTACGGCCGCGAGTTCTGCGCTGGTTTGCATGGATCTGATTCCCCGGCCGCAGGTCCGGGCAACGCTGCATGATCGAGCTCGGCTGTTGCCCTTTCTCGTTGCCCTGACCGGCTACGCGATCGCCGGCATCACGGTTCCGTTGCTGTTGCTCTTCTCCGGCGATCGGCTGCTGCCCAAGACGGTCGATGACGGACCGCATCTGTCGCCGTGGGTTGCAGTCCCCATCGACCTGGCGCTCATTGCGCTGTTCGGCCTACAGCATTCGGGTATGGCGAGACCGTCGTTCAAGGCGTGGCTCACCCGACGGGTACCCGAGGCGCTCGAACGCACCGTGTACATCGTCATGGTGAGCGCGGTGGTCTGGGTTCTCGTCCTGGCCTGGCAGCCCATCCCGTACCGGATCTGGTCGATCGACGGCGTTGCGGGCCGTGTTCTCGACTCCGCCTTCTGGGTGGGCGTACTTCTGGTCTACGCAGCGACACTGTTGCTCGACCACTTCCACCTGCTCGGCCTGCGACAGGCATACCGCGAGTACGTCATCCGGATTCCCGACGCCACCGCGGATCGACTACAGGTCCACGGACCGTATCGGTTGGTGCGTCACCCGTTGATGACCGGACTGCTGCTGACCTTCTGGGCCGCGAGCGAGATGACGGCAGGCCATCTGCTGTGGGCCGTCGGCCTCACCGGTTACATCCTGCTGGGGACTGCGCTCGAGGAACGGGACCTGCTGGCGAGGTTCGGCAGTTCGTACCGCGCCTACGCCGCTCGGGTACCGGCGTTCTTCCCGTCTCCGAGGCAGGCACTACGCAGAATGCCACGACCTGTCGAGTCGGAGCAGTCCGACGCCGACACCCGACGCGATACCGAAAGTGATTCCACACCATGGTCATCCACGACACCGCAGTAACTCGTCCGCACCTGTCCGATGCTGCTTCGACTCCTGTACGCGAGGTGGAGATCGCAGTGATCGGCGGAGGTGTCGGCGGGATCGGGCTCGCAGTGGCACTGCGCAGACGCGGTATCGAGGACTTCGTGGTTCTCGAACGCGGCAACGACTTCGGTGGAACCTGGCGCGACAACACCTATCCGGGTGCCGCGTGCGATGTTCCGTCGCACCTGTATTCGTTCTCTTTCGACCACAATCCGAACTGGTCGCAATCGTTCTCGACGCAGCCGGAGATCCAGGACTACATTCTCGGTGTCGCCGACCGGCACGACATTCGAGAGAAGTTCTCGTTCGATCACGAACTGATCGCAGCCGATTGGGACGAGCCGACGTCGCGGTGGACGCTGGCCACAACTCACGGACCGATCAGTGCGAAGGTAGTGGTCTCGGCCATGGGGGCACTGTGCGAGCCGAACATGCCGGACATCGAGGGGCTCGACCGGTTCGACGGCCCGGTCTTCCACTCGGCGCAGTGGGACCACACCGTCGACCTCGCACACAAACGGGTGGCGGTGATCGGTACCGGAGCATCGGCCATTCAGATCGTGCCCGCAATCGCGGGCACGGTTGCCCATCTCGATCTCTTCCAGCGGACGGCACCGTGGATCTTCCCGAGGCTGCTCCGAAAGTACAGCAAGCTCGAGAGGTTCGCCTTTCGTCGAATTCCCGGTCTCACCAGCGCCTTTCGGTCGATTCTCTACCTGCTGCGAGAGATCTACGCGATCGTGCTCATCAAGTTTCCCCCGGCGACCGTCGGCCTCGGCCTGATCGCGGCGGTCAAGCTGCGGATAGAGGTGAGAGACCGGGCCCTGCGAGCTCAGGTCACTCCCGAATATCGCGTCGGCTGCCAGCGGATGTTGTCATCGAACGAATACTATCCGGCCCTCGGTCGCGAGAACGTCGACGTCGTCACCTCCGGGATTGCCTGCGTGCAGAAGGATGCGATCCTGACGGTCGACGGCACCGTGCATCCGGTCGATGCGATCGTGGTCGCCACCGGCTTTCGCATCACCGACTCGCCGGCATTCGAGCTGTTTCGCGGCCGGGCCGGTAAGACGTTGACCCAGATATATGCGGAACAGGGAGTGTCGGCCTACAAGGGCACCGCGGTGGCCGGGTTCCCGAACATGTTCGTCATCCTCGGACCGAACTCCGGGCTGGGCTACTCCTCGGCGATCTTCATGATCGAATCGCAGATCAATTACATAGTCGACGCGGTTGCCGCGGTACAGGATCAGCAGATCACCAGTGTCGAGGTGCGTCCCGAGGTGCAGGAACGCTACAACAGCGACCTCCAGCGAAAGATGAGCAAGAGCGTCTGGGTCACCGGTGGATGTCGAAGTTGGTTCCTGGACAGCACAGGTCGGAACATCGCGTTGTGGCCCGATTTCAGCTTCAGGTTCCGCAGGTTGCTGCGGACCTTCGACCTCGAATCCTACGAGACGACGCCGCGCCGCCTGGATGACAACCACCGGTGACAGTCGACCGGTGAGTGTCAGTCGGCGACCAGCTGGGACGATCGACCCCACCCGCCTCGGGTGCCCTCGCGCTGACGACCGATGACGTATCGGCCGGGCGCGATTCCGGTGGCACCGTGCTCCGGATGAATGAGATACGCGGTCACCGACGTGTCCAGAATGCCCAGGGCCAGGCCCCGGGCGTCGAACACCGGAGCGGACCACGTGCACGGCCCGCCGTCGGCGACGAGGCTGTGCGGGTTACCGCCGATTGCGCTGCGCAGCAACTCTATTCCCGAGAGTGGCACGTTCTCGGTGTGGCTACGGACGGTGGTGGCCACGCTCTCGGCCAGCAGCGCGTAGGGAACGACGATGAGATCTCCCTGGGCCTGCAGGCCGTCGATCACGGGTACGGAAATCTCTCGGTCGAGGTAGTCGAAGACGTCGAGGCCGGTGAGAGTGGTCAGTGTGGACAGGGTCATGTTCGAGATCATGTGAGTCACCTTGGGTAGTCGTGTGAGTCGGGTGGTCTTCGGAGTCACGTGCGGCGGAGCAGTTGGGCATAGTCGGATCCGGACAGCCCGTACGTCCAGGCAGCGGCGTCCAGTGCTGAGGAGATCTCATCGGGGATGCGCAGGCCGTAGCGTCGACGTTCGCCGTCTCTCTCGCGGGATCCGTTGACGGCCAGCAGTACTCGGCCGTCGCCTCCCCATCCTGCGGGGGTGGCGAACAGGTGCAGAGTGCACCCCGGATTTCCTGGATCGTCGGCGGTGTCGAGCAGGGCTAGCCCGGCCTGGTCGAGGTAGGTGTCCCAGCCGATGCGTTCGATTGCGCAGCGTCGAACCTCGACGTTGCGTTCGGTGGTGATGCGTTCGACGGTCGGATCGTGCATCACCCAGTCGGGAACGACGGTGCCGTGCATCACGTTCACGGCATGTCCATCGCTGAACTCGAGTGCGGGTGCACGCGAATTGTGCAGGCGCACTTCGCCGTGGACGGAGTCCGGTATCGGTTCGGTCTGCAGGGTGGTGGGTCGCTCGCACATCACTGCGATGTTTTCGAACGCCCACCACCATCCCGTCGACTCGACGAGATCGCGCTGAAGTTCGAGTAGTTCGATGTGGCCGGCCGCGAAGGTGGTCAAGCCGAACCGTCGATGGATGTCGTAGAAGGCGACGCGATGCGCCTCCTGTTGGCCGTACCAGGTGATGCTGCCGAAGGAGTGCGGGGCGAGCTGCCGGATCGCTGGGGCCACCCCGTCGAACAGGCTGGTGCGCAACGAATTCCAGACTGTTCGGCGAACGATGGGGTCGGGGCTGATGCCTGCGCGGGCGGCGTCTTCGGGTGGACTGTTCGCGGCTGTGACGCGCGCTCGAAGATCGCGGCCCAAGTTCCCGTCGGGTCGGAATCGATGTCGCGGCCATTCGATTCTTCGACCATCGATTCGCTGATCCATCCGCCGGCGCGAATCGGCCAGCAGCGAGGCAATACGTGCCGGTGCATGGTCGATCGTGTCACCGGGTACGGGCGTCTCCGTCGCCAGCCCCTCGGCGGTGACGAACGCCGTCGCGGCAGCGGGCGAGGGAACCCACACGAACTCGGGCTCCTCGTACCCCACCCGTCGATACAGTTGTGCCACTGCAGATTCCGCGGTCGATCTGTCCGACGGCCCAACTCTCAGGCCGCGGCCGAGCCAGCTGTCGCGAGCCGCGCAGACCGCACGAATGCTCTCGGAATATGTATCGGGATCGTCACTGAATGTGCCGCGACGGGGGAATGTCGACGGCATCGGCACGGCGCTCACGTGAGGGAGGCGGTGTCCGCCTTTCCGGTTGTCATGGTTTCAAGAGTGACACCTCGAGTGCGTGAGCGCAAGAGCAACCGTCAGGTGCGTGATCGCAGGATCAGTTGGGCGGCGCTGATGTCGTCGATGACGAGGTCGGTGATCAGTCCGCCTCGCAGCGCCGCGGTGAGTGCGTCGAGCTTGGAAGCCCCGGCGACGATGCACAGTCGTCGCTCGACCCTCTTGATGCGATCGAGACTGGGGCCACTGGACCTGTCGTTCAACGCAATTCGGTCGTAGCTTCCGTCGGATCGGAGGAATACCGTGGCGATGTCTCCGACGACGCCGTCACGTCGGAGCTCGGCACCGTCCTCGGGTTCGAGGTAGCCGGCGCTGTACACGTGGCTCGGTACGGCTCCGCTCATGACGCCGATGCTGAACACGGCCAGGTTCATCCGATCCTGCAGCTCGAGTACTCGCTTGATGCTGCGTTCACGCCACAGGTGTCGGCGGGTCTCGGGGTAATCGAAGAATGCAGGAACCGGAAATCCCTGTGCCACAGCGCCATAGGCATCGGCAAAGGTTCTGATGATGTCGGTGGCGTAGGAGACACCGGTGGTGCGGGTGTTGGCTGCCCCGTTGAGCTGCACGACGGTCGAGTTGTGGGTTCTCTTGGGTGCCACCTTGCGGCTGACGGCACTGACGGTGGTTCCCCAGGCCACGCCCATCACCATGTCGGACTCGAAGAACGACGTCAGCAATCGGCCGGCGAACGTGGCGACACGATCGAGGCGCTGCAACTCGTCGACGGTTTCCGACACCGGGACGACGTGTGCACGGATGTCGTACAGATCGGCAAAGGCCCGCTCGATTCGCGGTGCCTGCCCGAGTGGTGTGGAGATCTTGATTTCCACCAGTCCCGATGCCCGCGCGAACGTGATCAGTCGCGAGACCGTGGAACGAGAGACGCCCAGCTCACGGCCGATCGCCGCCATCGTCATGTCCTGGAAGTAGTACAGGCGGGCGGCCTGGGTGGCGTGGCCGGTCCGCAGGTCGGATTCGGGAGTGATGCCGGTGTCCGTCACCGGGCCCAGTGTACGACCGAATTGCACATATGTGCATCGACTGTGCAACGCAGTGCAGGACGTCTACCGTGGCAAACAGCACGCAATGTGGCGTGCATCACCAACTTTGCGGAGGCTACACAATGGCTCGTAAGGAACCGGAATGGGGATTGCCGGCGCACATGGCCGCCGAATTCGCCGGAACCCTGATTCTCATTCTGTTCGGCGTCGGCGTCGTCGCGCAGGTGGTCTCGGGCGGTGAATCGGGAAGTCTCGGAGACCACGACTCGATCGCCTGGGCATGGGGGCTTGGCGTGATGTTCGGCATCTACGTCGCCGGTCGTATCACCGGGGCGCACCTCAACCCCGCGGTCACCATCACGTTCGCCCTCTTCCGCGGATTCAGCTGGAAGATGGTTGCGCCCTACATCCTCGCGCAGACCGCAGGTGCCTTCGTGGCCGCGCTGCTGGTGCGCTGGAACTACAACGACATGATCAACGCGGTGGATCCCGGGCACACCACCGCCACCCAGACGATCTTCTCGACGCTTCCCGGAAACGGAACGTTGCCCGTCAGCGTGTCCTCGGCGCTGATCGATCAGATCATCGGCACCGCGATCCTGCTGTTCCTCATCGTTGCCGTAACCGATTCGCTCGGCACCGCCCCCATGGCCAACATGGCTCCACTGATCGTCGGACTCATCGTCGTCGCCATCGGTTTCGCCTGGGCCACCAACGCCGGATACGCGATCAATCCGGCCCGAGATTTCGGACCTCGCCTGGCGTCGTACATCACCGGATACGGTGGAGCGTGGCGTGACCAATACGGCGGCCTGTACTTCTGGGTCCCCATCGTCGGACCTCTCGTAGGTGGACCGATAGGAGTGTTCCTGTACGACCTGCTCATCGGAAAGAACCTACGTAAGCAAGAAGGTTCGACGCCCGAGCCGCCATCACGACTCCCAGCCGACACCCAGACCACAGGAGAGAAGTCATGACCGAGTTCGCAGGAAAGTACGTCGCCGCGATCGATCAGGGAACGACGTCGTCACGCTGCATGATCTTCGATCACGCGGGCACCGTCGTCGCGGTCGATCAGAAGGAACACAAGCAGATCTTTCCGCAGGCCGGCTGGGTCGAGCACGACGCGTCCGAGATCTGGGACAACGTACGCGCCGTGGCGGCCGGTGCCATGGCCGCAGCCGATCTGACGCGCGAGGACATCGCGGCAGTCGGTATCACCAACCAGCGTGAGACGGCGCTGGTGTGGGAGCGCGAAACGGGCAAGCCGATCTACAACGCCATCGTGTGGCAGGACACCCGTACCGATCGGATCGCCACCGCGCTGGGCGGCGGCGACGCCAACAAGTACACCGCCAAGACCGGTCTGCCGCTCGCGACCTACTTCTCGGGTCCCAAGATCAAGTGGATCCTCGACAACGTCGACGGTGCACGGGCGAAAGCCGAAGCGGGAGAACTGTGTTTCGGCAACATGGACACCTGGGTGCTGTGGAACATGACCGGTGGTGTCGACGGCGGGTTGCACTACACCGATCCGACCAATGCCTCGCGCACCCTGCTGATGGACCTGGACACCCTGCAGTGGGACGAGAGCATTTGCGCGGACATGGACATCCCGATGTCGATGATGCCCGAGATCCGCTCGAGTTCCGAGGTGTACGGCACCGGCCGCGAGCGCGGACCGTTCAGTGGAGTGCCGATCGCAGGCATCCTCGGCGATCAGCAGGCAGCGACCTTCGGGCAGGCCTGCCTGTCTCCCGGTGAGGCCAAGAACACCTACGGCACAGGCAATTTCGTGCTGCTCAACACCGGCACCGAAAAGGTCATGAGCAAGAACGGACTGCTGACCACGGTCTGCTACAAGATCGGCGACCAGCCGACGGTGTACGCGCTCGAGGGTTCCATCGCCGTGACGGGCTCGCTCGTGCAGTGGCTGCGTGACAACCTCGGCATGATCTCCTCCGCCGCGGACATCGAGACCGACGCACGTTCGGTGGACGACAACGGCGGCGCATACTTCGTGCCCGCATTCTCCGGACTCTTCGCTCCGCACTGGCGCTCGGATGCGCGCGGTGCCATCGTGGGATTGACGCGATTCGTCAACAAGGGACACCTCGCCCGCGCCGTGCTCGAGGCCACCGCATACCAGACGCGTGAGGTGATCGAGGCCATGAACGCAGACTCCGGCGTCGATCTCGAGGTGCTCAAGGTAGACGGCGGAATGGTCGTCAACGAGCTGCTGATGCAGTTCCAGTCCGACATTCTGAACGTCGACGTGGTGCGTCCCGTGGTGGCCGAAACCACGGCTCTCGGAGCGGCATACGCGGCCGGCCTCGCCGTCGGATACTGGGAGAGCGAGGACGACATCCGCCAGAACTGGGCCGAGGACAAGACATGGACCCCGTCCATGGACGAAGACCAGCGGGCAAAGTTGTACGCCGGCTGGAAGAAGGCAGTAACACGTACTCTCGATTGGGTTGATGAAGAATGAGTTCCACCACAACGGCTTTGAGTCCGCAGTCCCGCGCAGACGCGTTGGCGCGGATGGAGGCCGAAGAGCTCGACATTCTGGTGATCGGCGGCGGCGTCGTCGGTGCGGGAACGGCGTTGGACGCGGTGACGCGTGGCTTGAAGGTGGGTCTGCTCGAAGCGCGTGACTACGCGGCGGGAACGTCCAGCCGCTCCAGCAAGCTCTTCCACGGCGGCCTGCGCTACCTCGAACAGTTCAACTTCGCGTTGGTGTTCGAGGCGCTCAAAGAGCGTTCACTGGTTCTGAACAAGCTGTGCCCGCACCTTGCTCGCCCGGTGCCGTTCATCTATCCGCTCGAGAAGGTGATCGATCGTCCGTACGTCGGGCTCGGCATCGGCGTCTACGACGTCATGGGTGCCGGGCGCGGCGTTCCGAGCCACCACAAGCACCTCGGCAAGAAGAAGACGCTCGAGTCCTTCCCGTCCGGTAAGCGCTCGGCGATCCGCGGTGCGGTGAAGTTCTACGAGGGGCAGGTGGACGACGCACGGCACACGATGATGCTCGCTCGTACTGCGGCCGCGTACGGCGCGTTGTGTGCCAACAGCACTCGCGTCACGGGCTTCCTTCGGGAGGACGACAAGGTTGTCGGCGTCGTGGCGAGCGACCTCGAAACGGGCCGCTCCTTCGAGGTGCGGGCCAAGCAGGTCATCAACGCGGCCGGTGTCTGGACCGACGAGGTGCAGCAGATGGTCGGTGGCCGTGGACAATTCCAGGTTCGCGCCTCCAAGGGCGTACACCTGGTGGTGCCGCGCAACCGCATCAACAGTGCCACCGGAATCATCACGCGAACCGAGAAGAGCCTGCTGTTCGTCATCCCCTGGGGCAGTCACTGGATCATCGGAACCACCGATACCGACTGGAAGCTGGATCTGGCTCACCCGGCCGCGAGCCAGAGCGACATCGACTACATCCTCGGTCATGTGAACAAGCTGCTGGCCGATCCGCTGGACCGGACCGACGTCGTCGGGGTCTACGCAGGCCTGCGTCCGTTGCTGTTCGGAGAATCCGATTCCACCAGCACCCTCTCCCGGGAGCATGCGGTGTCCAGTCCGGTGCGCGGGCTGACGGTCATCGCGGGTGGCAAGTACACCACCTACCGCGTGATGGCCAAGGACGCAGTCGATTCCGCGGTGCACGGACTCGAACGCACGGTGCCGAAGTGCGTCACCGAGGACATTCCGCTCGTCGGTGCCGACGGCTACCTCGGTGCGTTCAATTCCCGCGCTCTGACGGCCGAACGCACCGGGATGCGCGTCTCACGCGTCGAGCATCTGTTGGGTCGGTACGGCACTCTGATGGGTGAGTTGTTGGATCTCATCGACGCCGATCCCGAACTCGGCGAGCCTCTCGAGAGTGCACCGGAGTATCTCAAGGTCGAGGCCGTCTACGCCGCGAGTCACGAAGGCGCGCGGCACCTCGAAGATATCCTGACGCGGCGTACTCGCATCTCCATCGAGGTTTCCGATCGTGGTGAAGCGGCCGCCGACGAGGTGGCCCGGCTGGTTGCGCCTATCCTGGGATGGGACGACCAGCACGTTGCCGAGGAGATCGAGCACTATCGGCTTCGTGTTCTGGCAGAACGGGATTCGCAGCAGCAGCCCGATGACGACACTGCCGATGCAGCCCGACTCGGTGCGCCCGACGTACGCGCCGGGGTGAGCTGACCTTATCGGTCGAGTGGTTCGGTGAGGTAGCGCCGCAGTGTCGGCCCTACCCACCGAACCAACTGCTCGTGGCTCATCCCTGCCAGTGGCGACACCTGGAGGATGTAGCGAGCGAAGACCAAGCCGAGTACCTGGGTTCCGACCAGCGCAGCGCGTTCTGCGTGCCGGTCGACCGTGACGGCGGCCAGGGCAGGCGCTACCTGTGTGGCGAACACCTGTTGCATCGCCGCGGCGGCGGCGGAGTTGGTGGCGGCCGCGCGCATCAAGGCGAGGAATGTGTCGTCCTCCTCCCAGACTTGAAAGAATTTGGGCATCAACACTTCTGCAATTCTGTCGGGTGCCACGTCGGTCAGATCCGGAATGCCGAGTACGAATGTGGCGGCTTCGGCGAACAGCGCTTCCTTGGTTCCGAAATACCGGACGACCATGGCCGCGTCGACGCCTGCAGTGCCGGCGACGGACCGCATGGTGGTGCGGTCGTAGCCGTCGGCGGCGAATTGTGCGCGGGCTGCGTCGAGAATGCGAGCCCGGGTAGCGGCCGCGGATCGAGGTTGTCGTTCGGTCATCTCCGTAGCCTAAGTCAACGACCGTTGACCACCGTGCTCGGCGGGTCTATCGTCGGAAGTCAACAAGCGTTGACCGAGAATTCGCTGACCCAGGAATTCGCTGACCACAGTGGGAGTGCGTCATGCACCATTCGGACGTGATCGTCGTCGGTGCAGGTCCGGCGGGCTGCATGCTGGCGGGGGAACTCGCGCGTGCCGGCCGCTCGGTGACCGTGCTCGAAAAACACGAGGCGCCGTCACCGCTGTCGCGAGCTTTCGGAGTGCACGCCCGCACGCTGGAGGTTCTCGACAGTCGTGGCCTTGCCGAGGACCTGCTCGCCACCGGAGCGCACGCGTCGGGATTGAAACTCTGGAACGGTCTGTCCCTCGACCTCGGCGTACTACCGTCGCAGTTTCCGTATCTACTGGTCACGCCGCAGACAAACGTGGACGGTCGACTCGAGGAGTACGCGCGGGCATCCGGTGCGCGGATTCTGCGCGGGGTGACGGTCACCGGTCTCGAACAGGACGCCGACGGAGTCGTGGTGCGTGGGAGGGCGGCCGACGGCAGCGCGCAGGAATGGACGGCGTCGTACGCGGCCGGCACCGACGGGGTGCACAGTATCGTCCGCACGTCGATAGGACTCGACTTCCCCGGCAAGGAATTGCTGCGGTCGATCATGCTCGCGGATGTCCGGTTGGTCGATCCGCCCAACGGCCTGATCAACATCGGCGCAGGCAAGGACTGCTTTGCGTTCGTCGCGCCCTTCGGCGACGGGTGGTTCCGGGTGATTGCCTGCGACCGTACCGACAGGGCAGATGTAGCTGCATCGGTCGACGAGACGCGGCTTCGTGTCGTGGTGCGCCGCGCGATCGGAACCGACTACGGCTGGACCGACGTGCGATGGAGTTCGCGCTTCTCCTGCGACGAGAGGCAAGTCCGACGCTACCGAGTGGGCCGGGTATTCCTGGCCGGAGATGCTGCGCACGTACATTCGCCTGCCGGCGGACAGGGCATGAACACCGGAATCCAGGACGCGATGAACCTCGGCTGGAAGCTGGCTGCTGTCCTCGGCGGTGCCGACCAGAAGATCCTCGACACCTATCACGACGAGCGGCATCCCGTGGGAAAGCTGGTGCTGCGCACTAGCGGCGCGACGATCCGCATGTTGTTGCTGCGCTCGGTGATAGCGCAGAAGCTACGCAACATCGTGTCCGCACGGGTGCTTCGTAGCCAACGTGCGGTCGCCAAGATTGCGGGCATGTTCTCGGGAGTGGGGATTTCGTACGCGCGCACCCGGGGTGAGCATGCCCTGGTGGGGACCCGGGCCGTACGGATCCCGCTGAACCAGGGCACGGTCACCGACCGGCTTCGTGCGCACGACTTTCTTCTGATCGGCGAGAGAGACTGCAGGACAGCAGATATCGCTCGTCGCACCGATGGAGGCCCAGCCGTTCTCGTCCGGCCCGACGGCTACATCGCGTGGGCCGGACGCTCCGAATCGGCGGAGTGGCAACAGGTTCTCGAACGATGGACCGGTCAGCCCTGCAACAACGTGAACGAGTGCTCGCGAATCAGGATCGATGGACCGCCGGCCTCGTACGCCTGATCCGGGTCGCTCGACGTCGATTGAGTCCACGTGCCCTTCGGTAGCGTGAATTCCACGGTTCCCGGTGAGGCGTTGACCATCCACGCGAACGACGCATCTCCCTCACCGGCCCGCATGAGGACCAGAATGCTGTGGGCGTTGCCGTCCGACCAGTCCTCGTCGGCCAGCTTCTCGCCGTCGGCGCGGTAGAAGTCGACGGTGTCCGGGCCGGCTCCCTCTTCCTCGGAATCGCTGTCGTGCCGGAACCACGTGGGACGCAGTGCCGGGTGTTCGTCACGCAGCGCGATCAGGTGCGTGGTGAAGTCGATGAGATCCTGATCGGCTGTGCTCCAGTCGAACCAGGAGACCTCGTTGTCCTGGCAGTAGGCATTGTTGTTGCCGTTCTGCGTCCGGCCGAGTTCGTCGCCGCCAAGAATCATCGGCACACCGGCCGAGAGCAGCAGCGTCGCAAGATGATTGCGTTGCTGGCGAGCCCGCAATGCGTTGACACCCTCGTCGTCGGTCGGGCCCTCGGCACCACAACCCCACGAGCGGTTGTCGGATTCGCCGTCCTGGCTGTCCTCGCCGTTCTCCTCGTTGTGCTTGTCGTCGTAGGAGTTCAGGTCGGCCAATGTGAAGCCGTCGTGCGCGGTGATGAAGTTGACGCTCGCCAACGTGGGACGACGGGTGCTCTCGTAGACGTCCGGGCTGCCGGTGACACGTTGCGCCAGAGCGGGCAGCGCGCCGCTCTCGCCGCGCCAGAAATCGCGAACATCGTCGCGGAACTTGCCGTTCCACTCCGACCAGCGCGCCGGAAAGCCGCCCACCTGGTAGCCCTGGGTGTCCCACGGTTCGGCGATGAGCTTGACCGATGCGAGCGTCGGATCCTGATGCACGAGGCTGAGGAACGCACTGTGCACGTCGAGGTCCGAGTCCTGACGAGTCAGGGTGCTGGCGAGGTCGAAGCGGAAGCCGTCGACATGCATTTCGGTCACCCAGTAGCGCAGCGAGTCGAGAATGAGCGCAAGGGCAGCGGGGTGACCGACGTTGAGGCTGTTGCCGGTGCCGGTGGTGTCGTAGTACGCACTTCGGTCGTCGTCGACCAGGCGGTAGTGCGAGCCGTTGTCGATTCCCTTGAGCGAGAGCGTCGGTCCGAGGTGGTTGCCCTCGGCGGTGTGGTTGTAGACGACGTCGAGAATGACCTCGATACCGTTGTCGTGCATGGCTTTGACCAGTGCCTTGAACTCGTCGACCTGGCCGCCGGTGTCTCCGTTGCTGCTGTACTCGTTGTGCGGTGCGAAGAAGCCGATGGAGTTGTAGCCCCAGTAGTTGCGACGGCCCTCTTCGAGCAGATGCGAATCCTGAACGAACTGGTGGATCGGCAGCAACTCCACTGCCGTGACCCCGATGCGCTTCAAGTGCGCAATAGCGGCCGGGTGTGCCAACCCGGCATACGTGCCCCGAATATCCTCGGGCACATCTGGATTGGTGGCAGTGAAGCCCTTGACGTGTACCTCGTAGACGACAGTTCGGTCGAGCGGTATTCGCGGAGACTCGTCCCCGGACCAGTCGAAGTTCGACTGCACCGCAACGGAATACGGCATGTGTGGAGCCGAGTCCTCGTCGTTGCGGGTCTCCGGCTCGGCATGCAGATGACTGAAGACCGATTCGTTCCAGTCGACCTGACCGGTGATGGCGGTGGCATAAGGGTCGAGAAGCAGTTTCGCCGAGTTGTGCCGCAGACCCGACGCCGGATCCCACGGGCCGTCGACGCGGAGTCCGTATCGCACGCCTGGCGTCACATCGGGAACCAGATCGTGGAAGACGTGACCGGTGCGCAACGTCAACGGCGTTGTACTGCGCTCTGTTCCGTCGTCGTTCAACACGACCACGGAGACCGAGTCCGCTGTTTCGGAGTAGACGGCGAGGTTGGCACCGTCGTTCGACAGACGCGAGACGCCCAGGGGGTACGGGAGACTGGATGAGGAGGGCATGACTGCGGCTGTACCCCCGTGCGAGGTGTGCGAAACGCCTGCATATCGGTCGCTCGGCTACTATCGATGCCGAGATTGCGCCGGCCGGAGACAAGCGGGACGCATGATGAGAAGGACGATGCGATGGATTCCCCTGAGCCCGCGAGCAGTGACGCCCGACTGGACGAGTTGTTTCCGGGAGACAACGACACCGACACCCGGTTTCGTGAGCTCGACTGGACCGCCACGACACTCGGTCCCGTAGAGCAGTGGCCGCGGGAATTGGTGACCGCCATTCGCACCGTCATGCCGTCGACGATCCCGATGTTGATCTGGTGGGGACCGCACCTGGTGCAGATCTTCAACCACTCGTACACCGATTTTCTCGGCGACAAGTTTCCCGGGGCAGTGGGCCAGCAGGCCAGTGACTGCTGGCCCGAAATGTGGGACTACGTCGGCGGGCTGTGCGCGCAGGTGGTCGAGGACCGAAAGCCGGTGCACGGTGTTCGCCAGCTGTTCGTCATGGATCGGTACGGCTACGACGAGGAGACGTACTGGACGTTCTCGTACAGCCCGATCTTCGGGGCCGGACGCACGGTACTCGGGGTGTTCGTTGCCACCACCGAAGTCACGATGCAGGTACTCGGCGAACGCCGCATGCACGCGCTGCTCGCCCTGGGTTCGCTGACCGGTGACGACGCCGAGGGACCGGTGGGCATCTGCCGGGCTGCCGTCGAAGTGTTGGGCAGTGAATCCCGCGAGTTTCCCCTCGTGGCGGCCTACCTGCGGCGGGACCTGGCCGAAGACGGAGTGCTCGATCACATCGCGACGTCGGGCGCGCTCGGATGCGAGAACGCGACCTGGGATCTCGACAACGTCGTCGCGGTCTCGGACGGAAGCGTCCCTCGGTCGACGATCGACGTTGCCGGATCCATCGCCAATGCGGTCGTGGTCCCGTTGACGCTGGCCGGACACAGTCGTCCGATCGGTGCCCTTCTGATGGGTGTCGACAGGTATCGCGTGTCGGACGACTCCGTCGCGTCCTTCTTCGTCGCCGTGGCCGAGCGGGTGTCCACGGCACTGACCGCCTCGCATGCGTTCGAGATGGAGAGGCGACGCGTCGCGGCCCTTGCCGAGGCCGACCAGGCGAAGACGCGGTTGCTCGAAAACGTCGGGCACGAGTTTCGCACGCCGTTGACCCTGCTCGCCGGGCCGTTGGATTCGGTGCGCGAGAGCGCCGATTCGACGCTGACCGACATCGACCGCGAGTCCCTCGACGTCGTTCACCGCGCATCGACCCGACTACGCCGCCTGGTCGACGATCTGTTGGACGCGGTCAGTGCCGACGCCGGTCAGCTGCGCCCCCGCCTCGAACCCACCGACCTCGGAGCGGTGACGCGTGACTGCGCCTCGATGTTCGCGGCAGTGGCGTCGAACAAGGGGCTCGAACTCGTGGTCGACGTGGCCGACGACATCGTCGTCCTCACCGATGGTGAGATGTGGTCGAAGATCGTGTTCAACCTCGTAGCGAACGCCGTCAAGTACACCGCCGTCGGCCGGATCTCCGTGCGGCTGAGTACCGACCGTGACACGGTCCGGCTGGTCGTCGCCGATACCGGGCTCGGCATCCCCTCGGACGATCTGCCCCTGATCTTCGATCGATTCCACCGGGTCGAACGATCTGGAGCGCACAGCATCGAGGGTTCCGGTATCGGCCTGGCACTCGTGTCGGACCTGCTCGGCGTTCTGCACGGCCACATCGACGTCGACAGCGAAGCGGGCCGTGGCAGCACCTTCACCGTCGTCGCACCGCGCCGACCGGCCGAGGCGGCCGCGGCCGTCGAACTGCCCACCGCGCCCGCCGATTCGGTGTCGGCGATCTTCGCCGCGAACGACGCCGCGACGGTGACCTCCGATCGCGCGGACATCCTCCTCGTCGAAGACAATGTCGACATGCGCAGCTATCTGGTGCGCCTGCTGACCGGAGAGGGCTGGTCCGTCACCACCGCCGGCGACATCGACACGGCGCTCGACAGCGCTCGATCGACGATGCCGGGCCTCGTACTGTCCGACGTCCTACTGCCCGGACGCAGTGGTCTGGAACTCGTGGACGACATCCGCCGCGACGACGACCTGCAGAGGGTGCCGGTGATCCTGCTGACCGCGCGGGCCGGAACCGACTTCGTGCTCGACGGCCTCGGCCGCGGCGCCGACGACTACATCGTCAAGCCGTTCCACGACCGGGAGCTGGTGGCTCGAATTCGAGTGCATCTGGAACTCTCACGCATGCGCGAACAGCTGATCGAGGAAAGCGGCAACGAGGCGGCGACTCTACGCACTGCTCTCGACACCCGCGGAACCATCGGCCGAGCCGTCGGAATCCTGATGTCGGTGTACCGCATCGACGCCGACGCTGCCTTCACACAACTGACCGAACTGTCGCAGAACACCAACCGCAAAGCCCGCGACCTGGCAACGATGATCGCCGACGATTTCACCGCTGGGCTCAGCCGACAGCGTCAGTGATTGCGGCGGTAGTTCTCTCGTTCGCGTTCCATTTCGGCCGTCTTCTTCTCGCTCTTCAGATCTGCTGGTAGTCCGTGGATTTCGAGGCGGCGGGCGCGATTCTGGTCCATGTAGGCGGCGGTGTAGAACAGTGCGAGCAACAAACTGAGCAACACCATCGAAGCCCGTAGCCAGATCGCTCCCGGGAACAGGACGAAGAACCCGATGAAGATCGGCAGGAATGGAATCATCGACCGCAGGATGTGACGCGGTGTGGCTCCCGGTCCGACGAGGTCGCGTCGGACCCAATCCTGCAGGGAGTCAGGAAGTTTGCGACCGAGGACGGCATAGCCCAGCCATTGGCCGAAGGATGGTCGGCTTCGATTCGAGCGAGTGTTCATGCCAGTGCTCCTGCTGCGATGGCAGCGTTGTTGAGACGGGTGAGGACGCGTCGTAGATCCTCGAGTTCGGTCAGGGACACACCGAGCTTCTCCACGACGGCGGGCGGGATCTTCTCGGCCTTCCTTTTCAGCGCGGATCCGGCCGGGGTGAGCGACACGAGCAGAACGCGTTCGTCTTCGAGGCTTCGCTTCCGGGAGAGCAAACCCATCGATTCCAGACGCTTGAGGAGCGGCGAGAGGGTGGGGGAGTCGAGTTGGAGGGTCGATCCGATGGCTTTGACCGACATCGGCGACTCACCCCACAGTGCCAGCATCACCAGATATTGCGGATGCGTCAGCCCCATCGGCTCGAGCAGCGGTCGGTACACCGAAAGCACGGCACGGTTGGCGACGGCGAGTGCAAAGCAGACTTGCCGATCGAGCGCGAGCGGATCGTCGGTGGTGGTCATGAGTCCCAGGGTAGCAGATTTAGTTAGTGCACTAATGATTAGTGGGCGCTGTACTCGACATTTTGTGGGCCTGGATACCGAAAAGCGCTGCAAAGCAAGCTGAATGCTTGTCTCAGGAAGCGTTGCCAGAGTCCCGGTCGGTCCGATTCGGCCAACTTGGTGTTCGACGTTCTATCTCGTCCGAAGTTGTGCGATGCTCCGTACCGATTCGCTGTTTCCTGCGTCACTTTTCGAGAGGATCGCCATGCGTCGTCGACGCATCTTCACCCCGTTCGTCGTCGCCGCGGCGCTGTCCTTGTCCTCGGTCGGCGTCGTTTCCGCCGATCCGCTCGTCTCTGCCGCGCGCATCGTCGACACCGCGATCGCGTCCGACACCCTGCGCACGTTGAGCGTGGAATCGCCTGCCATGGGCGGAATCGTCGAGGTGCAGGTGCTGACTCCGACCGTGAAGGCCGGATCCCGCCCGACGCTGTACATGCTCAGCGGCATCGGTGAAGAGGATCCGCACAACAGCATGTGGCTGCGCAAAGGTGGAGCCGCCGAATTCTTCGCCGACAAGAACGTCAACGTCGTGCTGCCGTTGGCAGGCCCCGGCAGCTTCTACACCGATTGGCAACGGGACGATCCGAAACTCGGCCGCTACCAATGGGAGACGTTTCTGACAGAGGAACTTCCCCCGTTGATCGACGCAGCCGTGGACGGCAACGGACGTAACGCGATCGCAGGACTGTCGATGGGAGCGCAGTCGGCCATGATGCTGGCCGCACGCAACCCGGACGTCTACTCCGGCGTGGCGTCGTACAGTGGGTGTTTCGCGTCTTCGGAGCCGTTGGGCCAGGCCAGTATTCGGGCGATCGTGGGAGCTTTCGGCGGCAACGCCGACAACATGTGGGGCGGGCCCTTCGATCCGGCATGGGCGGAACACGACTCGGTCGTCAACGCCGAGAGTCTGCGGGGCACCGACGTCTACGTGTCGGTGGGGACCGGCGCGCCGGGACCGTACGAAAGCTTCGACAGCGCAGCAGCACTGGATGTGGTCGTCGTCGGCGGAATCATCGAGGTGGGCGCGAACTACTGCACCCACCGACTGGCCGACCGACTCGGCCAGTTGAACATTCCGGCAACCTTCGATTTCACCGAGACCGGAACCCACTCGTGGCCGTACTGGGTGGATCAGCTGCCCAAGAGTTGGCCGACGCTGGCCGGGTCGCTGGGGATCTGACACGACCGGGTCGCTCAGCGCAACGCGTAGCCGCCGTCCGGGTACAGGGTGGACCCGGTGGTGTACGTCGACGTCAGTAGGTAGACGACGGAATCGGCAATTTCGTGCTCGTAGCCGGGGCGACGTAACAGGGCATCGCGGCTGTACTGCTCGAAAGCTGCTGCACGAATGCTCTCGTCGCGCTGCAACCACAGGTGACCGTCGATGGTTCCCGGGGCAACAGCATTGACGCGAATCGGAGCCAGTTCGACGGCCAACCCGCGGGCGAGGCCCTCGATCGCGGCATTTGCTGCGACGTACGCGGGAGCCGGAGCGGGCGGGCGAACGCTGGCGGCCCCCGAGATCAGCACGATGGACGCATCGGCGGTCAGCAGGTCGAGGGCGGCCTTGATCACTCGATACTGACCCCAGAATTTCGACTCGAACGGGGTGCTTGCATCGGTGATGGTCAGCTCCCGCATCGACCCGGTGCGGTAGTCGGCTGCCGTCGTGAAGATCCCGTCCACGGTATCCACCGAGCGAAAGAACTGTTGGACCGATTCGTCCTCGGAGGTGTCGACCGTCGCCCATCTCGTGTGCCCACCCAGGCGGGAGGCAGCCTGTTCCAGGGTCGTGCGGGTGCGGCCGCCCAGGACCACGCGGGCACCGAGCCCCACCAGCTTCTCGGCGACGGCGTAGCCGATTCCGGTTCCTCCGCCGATCAGTACGTAGGTGCGGTTCGCGGTGGTATTCACGCCGTCCAGCATCGCTTCACTCGGTGCGCGTCTGCCGCACAATGTGTGCGCGATCACACAAGACCTTCTCGTAGGCGCGGGCGCAGTCTGGAGCAGACACGCCACAGGTGCCGCGATCGGCACCCGAGAAGGAGCCAACAAACATGACCGCAGTACAGGAATCGGCCGCACCGTCGTTGCCGACAGGAACCGCCACCGAGCTCTACATCGCAGGGCAATGGCACGGCGCATCCGACGGAGGCACCTTCACCGACATCAACCCGACCACCGAACAGCCCTTGGCGGAGGTTGCTGCGGCCACCGCGTCGGACGTCGATGCAGCGGTGCGTGCCGCCCGTGGTCAGCTCGGCGGTGAGTGGGGCGCAACTCCTGGAGCAGTCCGCGGGAAGCTGCTCAACCGGATTGCCGATCTCATCGAGCGCGACGGGGATCTGCTCGCTCGACTCGAGGCTCTCGATGTCGGAAAGCCGGTGGGTCAGCCGGCCATGCTCGATATTCCCAATGCTGCAGCCACTTTCCGGCACTTTGCCGGCTGGGCCGACAAGATCACCGGCAGCTCCATCCCCACTGCAGGCTACTTCGGGCAGCCGACGCACTCGTACACCGTTCGCGAGCCGGTGGGCGTGATCGGCATGATCGTTCCCTGGAACACCCCGCTGATGATCGCCGCATGGAAGCTCGCGCCCGCGCTGGCCGCCGGAAACACCGTGGTCGTCAAGCCGCCGGAGGATGCGCCCCTGTCGATCCTGCATCTGGCTCGTCTGATCGACGAGGCGGGCGTGCCTGCCGGCGTGGTCAATGTCGTTCCTGGACTGGGTGACGTGACGGGCGACGCCTTGGTCGGCCATCCGGACGTCGACAAGATCAGCTTCACCGGGAGCCCGCGGGTGGGAAAGCTCATCGCCAAGAAGGCCGCCGGCACGTTCAAGCGGACCACTCTCGAGCTCGGCGGCAAGTCCCCGCAGATCATTCTCGAGGACGCGGATCTCGAGGCAGCGATCAACGGAACCGCGATGGGACTGTTCTTCAATCAGGGCCAGGTGTGTGCGGCCGGTACGCGAGTGCTGGTGCATCGCTCGCTGTACTCGCAGGTGGTCGACGGCCTGGCCGCTGCGGCGTCTGCTCAGGTTCTCGGAGATCCGTTCGATCCGTCGACAACGATGGGCGCCCTGGTCAACGCGAAGCAGCGCGACAGCGTGCTGGGATACATCCAGGCGGGACGTGACGGCGGCGCCCGAGTGGCGGCCGGTGGTGGCCGACCCGACAGTGCCGGGTATTTCGTCGAGCCGACCATCTTCGCCGACGCCGACAACGGCATGAAGATCGCCCAGGAGGAGATCTTCGGGCCGGTCGGCACGGTGATTCCGTTCGACACCGCTGACGAGGCCATCCGCATCGCCAACGACACCGTGTACGGGTTGGCCGCCTCGATCTGGACCCGCGACGTGTCGAGGGCGCACACCCTGGCCGCACAGGTTCGTTCCGGTGCGGTGTGGGTGAACGGTTGGGCAGCAATCGATCCCGCACTGCCCTGGGGTGGCATGAAGTCCAGTGGCACCGGCCGTGAGCTCGGGTGGGCGGGCATCGAGGCCAACACCGAGGAGAAAGTCGTCACGATCGTCCTGTAGAGCTTGCGCAGGTGAGGAGAGCTGACGCAGGTGAACGGAACTTCGTAGCAGGGGTCGAAGTTCCGCTCACCTGGGGTAACGCGGTGTTTACCGAAGGAAGCGCGATTCGTAACGAGCAGGTCGCAAGATTTAGTTCAACGGACGTAGAACAACGTCCGAACTCATCGGAAGGCGATGATGACGATGCCCGAACCCTAGGTCCGAGCGGGGAGCCGCTACCGTAGGGCTGTGCCGAAGCTCGTGGATCACGACGAACGCCGCCGCGCAATCACCGCGGCAACCTGGCGTTTGATCGCCGCCAAGGGGATCGATGCCGCGAACATGCGGGACATCGCGACCGAGGCGGGTTACACGAACGGAGCGCTGAGCCACTACTTCGCGGGCAAGGACGAGATCCTCCGAACTGCATTCGAGCACGTCTTCGAGGCGACGAACCGCCGTATCGACGAAGCTCTCGGCGACGCAACGGGATTCGATGCCCTCCGCATCTTCTGCCGAGAAGTGATGCCGACGACCGAGGAGACTCTGCTCGAGGCGAGAATTGCAGTCTCGTTGTGGCAGCGCGCGATGTACGACGAGCACATGGACGACACGAACCATCGATCCCTGGTGTCGTGGCGGACGCGGATGGCGGAGTTTCTCGAGCAGGCTCGCGCGGAAGGCGATGCCGGCGATTTCGATGTCGATCTCGCCGTCGAAATGTTGCTCAACATGATGATGGGCATGCAGATCCTCGGCGTGCTCACCCCCGACGACACCACTGCCGACCGGCAGTTCGAGATGCTCGACCGGTTCATAGCTCAGCTGTAACCACCCTGTGTGCAGGTCACCCGTGTGCTTTCGCATGCCTTCGTTATTCAACGTATGTAGAACCAACACCCGAACTCGAGGACACCCATGCCAACCCTCACACCCCACGCAATCGACCATGCCTTGTCGTTGCCCACCGAAGACGAGATCGCCCAGGTCAGAGAAATCGTCGATGCCGCCGGATTCGTCACTCCCGCAACCCGGTTCGTCTACGTCGGACTGGACGAACCGGACAAGTCCGAGCTGTACGTCGCCGAACCGACCACCCGACGCACCTTCCGGGTGCTGTTGCACGACATCTCGACACCCGACGCCGTCGACCTTCTCGTCTCCCTCGACGACCGTCAGGTGATCGGCTCCACTCGGCTCGACGCGATCCGTGACGGCCAGATGCCCGTACTCGACGAAGAATTCGAGCTCGTCGAGAGAGTGCTCTCCACCGACCCGGACTGGCTCGCCGCGTTGGCCGCCCGCGGACTGGACGTAGCCGACGTTCGAGTGGCGCCCCTGTCTGCCGGGGTGTTCGACTACCCGGGCGAGCACGGTCGACGCATACTGCGCGGCTTGGCCTTTCGCCAGGACTACCCCGCCGATCATGCGTGGGCGCATCCCATCGACGGGTTGGTCGCGTTCGTCGACGTGATGAACCGGACGGTGGACAAGGTCGTCGACCTGGGTGCGGTTCCCATCCCGGAGGAGTCGGGCAACTTCGACGATCTCTCCGTCACCGGCCCGCTGCGCACCACACAGAAGCCGATCGAGATCACTCAGCCGGAGGGTCCGAGTTTCGAGGTGCGAGGCAATCGGGTCGACTGGGAGAAGTGGTCGTTCCGAGTCGGCTTCGACGTACGAGAAGGGTTGGTGCTGCATCAGATCGGATTCGAGGACGGGGGAACCGTTCGGCCGATCGTCCACCGCGCATCGATCGCCGAAATGGTGGTTCCCTATGGTGATCCGTCCCCGGTGCGGTCGTGGCAGAACTACTTCGACACCGGTGAGTATCTGGTCGGTCGGTACGCGAATTCACTCGAACTCGGCTGCGACTGCGTCGGGGACATCACGTACTTCGATGCTGTGATCGCAGACGAATTCGGCAATCCGAAAACGCTGACCAATGCCGTATGCATGCACGAGGAGGACTTCGGGGTGCTGTGGAAGCACACCGATCTGTGGTCGGGCTCGCAGGAGACCCGCCGCCAACGCCGACTCGTGATCTCCTTCTTCACCACCATCGGCAACTACGACTACGGCTTCTTCTGGTACCTGTACCTCGACGGCACCATCGAATTCGAGGTCAAGGCAACCGGAATCGTCTTCACGTCCGGACATCCCGGCGGTGACTACCCCTATGCAACAGAGATCGCTCCCGGCCTCGGCGCGCCGTGCCACCAACATCTGTTCAGTGCGCGACTCGACATGATGGTCGACGGCATCGGCAACTCCGTCGAGGAGATCGAGACCCGGCGAGTGCCGATGGGCCCGGACAACCTGCACGGCAATGCCTTTGCGCTGCAACACACTCCGCTTGCTACGGAATCGGAAGCGCAACGCATCGCCGACGGCACGGTGGGCCGCGTCTGGCACGTCACCAATCCCACCTCACTGAGCCGGCTCGGAAAGCCTGCCGGATACACGCTGCACCCCGAGGGACAGCCGCTGCTTCTCGCCGACGACGACTCGTCGATCGCCCGGCGGGCCACGTTCGCCACCAAGCATCTGTGGGTGACGCAGTTCGACCGAACCGAGCGCTATGCCGCAGGCGATTTCGTCAATCAGCATCACGGGGGAGCGGGCCTGCCCGCCTTCGTCGCGTCGAACCGTAGCCTCGTCGACGAGGACATCGTGCTGTGGCACACGTTCGGGCTCACGCACTTCCCGCGTCCCGAGGATTGGCCGATCATGCCGGTGGACTACACCGGCTTCAAGCTCAAGCCCGCAGGATTCTTCGACCGCAACCCCACCCTCGACGTGCCTCGCACGACCTCTGCGCATTGTGCCGTCTCCAGTTGCGTGGGCGGTGATCAGAATGTCTGAAACACAGTCGAATTCGACTGCAGGTGCACTGCGCGGATCCATCGGCGTCGTCGGCATCGTGTTCCTCGTCATCGCCGCTGCGGCGCCACTGACCGCCATCGGTGGAGCCCTGCCGGTCATGATCGCCACCGGCAACGGTGCAGGTGCTCCGCTCGCCTACATCGTCGCGGCGATCGTCCTGCTGATCTTCAGCGTCGGCTACGCGGCTATGAGCCGACACATGGTGGACACCGGCGCGTTCTACGCCTACGTGGAGAAGGGGCTCGGGAGAACCATGGGCCTCGGCGCTGCGGGTCTGGCGCTGCTGACATATACGGCCATCCAGGCGGGGATCTACGGTCTCGCCGCATCGACCGTGGACAACCTGGTCGTGAAATACGGCGGTCCCGATCTTCCGTGGTGGGTCTGGGCGCTCGGCCTCGTCGCGATCGTGGCGCTACTCGGCTACCGCAGCATCGATCTCGGTGCCAAGGTGCTCGGGGTCCTGCTGGTGCTCGAGATCGGCATCATCGTGATCCTGTCGGTCGCGGTGTTCGCCAAGGGCGGTGCCGCTGGGATCGACGTCGAATCCTTCACTCCCTCGGCCTTCTTCAGTGGATCTCCGGGAATCGCCTTGATGTTCGCCATTGCCTCGTTCATCGGCTTCGAGGCGACCGCGATCTATGGGGAGGAGGCACGTAACCCCACGCGGACGGTTCCGATCGCAACCTACGCCGCTGTCGTCACCATCGGACTGGTGTATGCGGTGTCGAGCTGGGCCGTGGTGCTCGCCTTCGGCAGTGCGTCCGTTGCGCAGGCCGCTACCGACGACACGGCGGGACTGACCTTCGCCGCTGCAGCCCAGTACTTGGGCCCGATGTCGGCGGACATCATGGAAATCATGTTGGTCACCAGTCTGTTCGCCGCCCTGTTGGCGTTCCACAACGCAATCGGCCGGTACGTCTTCGCACTGGCCCGAAAGGGAGTCGCCCCGTCGATGTTGGCGCGCACCCACTCTCGGCACGGCTCCCCGCACATGGGGTCGCTGTTCCAGACCGCCTCGGCAGCGGTGATTCTCGTGGTCTTCGCCGCCGCAGGCGCAGATCCGGTGTTGGAGCTGTTCACCTGGATGTCGGGACTGGCCACCGTGAGCATCCTGGTCCTGATGATCCTCACCGGCGGCGCGATCATCGCGTTCTTCCGTCGATCGACCGTGGACAAGCGCACCTGGCACACCGTTGTCGCCCCGGCCCTCGGAACGATGGGCCTGGTTGCGATTCTCGGCCTCGTGCTGGACAACTTCACCCTGCTCATCGGTGGTTCGGGAGTGCTCGCCGCCCTACTGTTGATCGTCGTTGCGGTGTTCTTCGTCGGCGGGCTCCTCGTAGCTCGGCTGACCGGATCTCGGTCTCGAGATCTCGAGCCGACGGGCTGACACCGATGGTCATGACGGTGCTGATGGCACTCGGTGCAGTGGGTGCTGTTCTTCCGCTGATCGGACGCCGGAACCACACGGGGCGGGCCCGGTGGGCTCACCTGTGTATGGGCACCGTCATGGCCGCCATGGTGGCCTTCGGCAACGACCCATCCGTGGCATTGGTATCGATACTCGCTCTTGTTGCGGCTGCCGTACACGTCACCGCAGACCGGCCGAACAGGACGCGATCTATCCCGTGCGCGGTGGACCTGACCTGCATGGCCGTGCTGCTGATGATGCTGCCGCCGACGCAGGCCCACGCGGAACCGCAGTCGTCGATGCGGCAACAGCACGGAGTCGAGGCGGATCCGAGAATCTTCGCCGCGCTGCTCCTGGCGGGGTGGTTGGCCGTGACGATCCACCTGCTGCGCACGAACCCGCCCGGGCGACGAGTGACGGCAGGTTCCGCGCTGATGATCCTGGGAATGGCACCGATGGCCTTCTGACCGAGCTCGCTTCCGGTGCGCATCTGACCCAGAATGTGTGCGCGCAGCGACATGTATGTGCTCGCGGACTCGGCCACTCTTGTGTCGACGGTCACAACAGAAAGAGGCAGCGCATGTCGACGGACTACATCGTGGTGGGAGCAGGATCAGCAGGAAGCGTCATCGCCAGGAGGCTTCTCGACGCAGGGCACACCGTGCATGTGATCGAGGCCGGGCCTGTGGACACCGACCCGGCGATCCACTCACCGCAGGGCTGGCCGACGCTGTTGGGTGGCTCGCAGGACTGGGGACTGTTCACCACCCCGCAGAAGCATGCCAACGATCGGCGAATCTTCTGGCCGCGCGGGCGCGTACTGGGAGGCAGCTCGTCGCTCAACGGAATGATCTACGTGCGAGGGCATTCCAGCGATTACGACGGATGGGCGTCGGCGACCGGTGATGCCGGGTGGGCCTGGGAGAACGTGCTGCCGCTGTTCAAGCGTTCGGAGTCGCACGAGCTCGGTGCCAACGAGTTCCACGGCGGCGACGGGCCACTGCCGGTGTCGATCATGGGCACCCCGCATCCCTTGGCGGCGGCGTTCGTCGACGCAGCAGTCGAGCACGGCCACAAGCTGATCGACGACTTCAACGCCGACGAGATGGTGGGTGCCGGCTACAACCACACCACCACCCGTGACGGCGAGCGAATGAGCGCGTGGAAGAGCTTCGTCGGCCCGGTGCTCGACAACCCAGACCTGACCGTCACCACCGGGGCGCTCGTGCACAAGGTGGTGCTCGAGGACGGCCGCGCGGTGGGAATCGAGTACAGCCTCGGCGGTTCCGAGCTGACGCGATCGTTCGCCGATCACGAGGTGATCCTGTGCGGTGGAGCTCTAGGATCACCGAAGACATTGATGCTCAGTGGAATCGGGCCGGCCGACCATCTCGGTGCACACGGGATCGACACCGTGGTCGACTTGCCAGGCGTCGGCGAGAACCTGCACGATCACCTGCTGCTGAGCAACATCTACGAGTCCCTCGAGCCGCTCGCCGCGGGCACCAACAACCTGCTCGAGGCGCAGCTGTACGCGCGCAGCACCGGATGGGCCGGCGCTGCTCCGGATTTGCAGCCGTTGTTCATGCACATTCCGTACCCCGCCGATGGATATCCGGTGCCCGAGAACGGCTACACGATCGCGCCGGGCATCGTGGCTCCCCGTTCGCGTGGCACGTTGCGGTTGGCGTCCTCGGACCCGGGTGAACTGCCACTGGCGGATCCCAACATCCTCGCCGATCCGTACGACCTCGAAGCCATGGTCGACGCGGTGGAGATCTGCCGCGAGATCGGAGCATCCGACGCGTTCGCGCCGTGGCGCAAAGCGGAAGTGGTTCCGGGACCGAGCGCGCGTACTCGTGACGACCTACGGGCCTACGTTCGACAGACCGCCGGCACGTACCACCACCAGGTCGGCACCTGCAAGATGGGAGCCGAATCGGATGTCAATGCTGTTGTCGGAGGAGACCTTCGGGTCCGCGGCGTCGAGGGCCTGCGGGTCGCTGACGCGTCGATCATGCCCACCGTGCCGTCGGGCAACACCAACGCGCCGTCGATCATGGTCGGTGAGCGGGCTTCGGATCTGATCCTCGGGAAAGTGAGGGGTTGACGCTCACCCGCTGAGTATCCTGCGGTGGTCTGCCGAACACCGATCACCGCATTCCACCCCGACGCCAACTGGTTCGCCCACGAACTGTTAGGAATTGCCGATGCCTGTATGCAAGGCCGAGAAGCTCCGGGCGCAGGAACGGTCTATCCTCTGAAACTCGTTCAGCGACAATCGACACTGAGCTCGCCGGTCCGCTCGGCCGACTCATGATCAGACGTAGGGAACTCCCTGATCATGGGTTCAGGGAGTTCTCTCGAAGCCAGTTGTCGACGTGGTGCATCGTGGGGGAGAGGAATTGTCCGAAGAACATCATGTGATCCGAGTGCGGGATTTCGATGTACTTCGCTGTCGGGTAACGGCGGGCAGTCGCCCTGGCAATCTTCCGATGGATGATGCGGTCGTTCTGTGCGCCGAGGACGAGTATTGGACCGGTGATCGCAGCGAAGTCGACGGTGGACGCATTCGACTTGTCGAGCCACGGCAGGGCCATCTCCCAATAGGCGCGTCCGGACTCGGTCTTGAGTTGTGCGTAGAACTCCTCCTGAAATTCGCGGGAGTGTTCGTTGGCCACTCCCTTCGCCCACCGGTCCCACGTCGGCATGAACGGCTTGGCCCAGGGTCGGGCCTGAAAGTAGTGGGAGGCCACAACTTTCACGGTACTGGGGTAGCCACCCCAGATGCCGGCTGCGGGTGCAGGCGCCCCGGCGATCACGCCCGCGTGCGGTACCCGGGCCGCAACCAACTGGGACAGCAGTCCGCCCATCGACAGGCCCGCGACAATCGGTGGACTGTCCAACGTTTCCACGAACTGCACCAGATCGTCGGTGTAGTCCCGCAGGCTCAGTGTTGCGATGTGTCGCGATCCCTCCATGAACGGTAGTTCGTGATGTCGAAGGGTAGGAGTGTGCACGACGAATCCGCGGGCTTCGAACGCCGCGCGAGCCTCGGTCCACGCGTCGCCGGTTCCCCAGGTGCCATGGATCAGTACGACGTGTTTGGGAGAGGTCATGCGAATCAGAGTATCAAAATCGACTGATTTGGATAATCGATCGATTCGGTAAAAGGGCACCGCTCGGTAGAGTGCACGAGTGACAACTGACAACGCGACGGACGTCGACGGTCGAACGGCGCGCTGGGCGGGGCGACGCCTCGAATTGCTCGCGTTGGCCCGCGAGTACGTACTCGATCAGGGCGTGTCCAACCTGACGCTGCGACCCGTGGCCGACGCGATGGGCGTCACGATCGCTACGGTGATCCGGCAGTTCGGGTCCAAAGATGCACTACTGCGAGCCATCGTCGAAGACATCAACACCGAGCTCGCAGTCGAACTACGGGCAGGCCGGGAACCGGACTCGCGGTCCGCCGAGGATCTCCTGAGGGCACTGTGGCGCAGGTGGTCCCACGATCCGCGCAAGCAGCGCGAGTTCGCGGTGTGCTTCGAGCTCTACGGGTTGGCCATCGCCAACCCGCAGCGTTACCGCTGGTTTCTCGATTCGGTAGTGACGCAATGGCTCGACATCATCGAGGTTCAACTCGATCAGGTGTCCATCGCACAGGCGGAGAAGCGAAAAGTGGCGACGTTGATACTGGCTCTGTTTCGAGGACTGCACTTGGACTTGATCGCAACGGGCAACAGGGAGAGAGTCGACGAAACGTTCGAGCTGGTCGTAGCGACCCTGCTGAACGTGGTCGGACCGCGGTAGACAGTCGAGACGGTGTACTGGAGAGCATCGGTCGCGTCGAGGAGCGGCGCACTGGCGACGGCAATGAACGACCCTGCGTCACGTCGAGGTTCCTCTACGACGCGGTAACCGCTGCCTTTCCGGGATCTCGAAGATCGGTCTTATCCCGTCGAGAGAGTCCGGGGTAGTGCGCAGGAGGCTGGCTGATCACCCGACGCGATACTCGCGCGGCGACACGCCGTACGTCTCCTTGAACAGCTTCGAGAAGTTCGAGGAATCGATCAAACCGTTACGCGCACAGATGGTTCCGATGCTGTCCGTCGCGAAGCGTGGATCCCGGAGTTCGCGGTGGCATCGGTCGAGTCGTCGTGATCTGATCCAGCCGGCCACCGTGCGGCCGTCGGACTCGAAGAGCTTCTGCAGGTAGCGCGTCGAAATATGCAGTCGTGCAGCGATGGATGCCGTGGACAGCGTGGGATCGGACAGGTGCGATTCGACGAGACTCTTGGCCTCGATCAGCAGTGTGGAACCCGGAGCTTCGTGCGGCGCTGCGTCGTCGAGAGCGGCGCAGAGCAAATCGAGGACGGCGTTCTCCAGCATCGGCGTCGTCGGCAGAGTTCCGTCGGCGGCGTTCCGGCGAAGATTGAACAGAAACGGCGACACCAACGCGCCCACGCCGTGATCACCCTCGATGCGCCGCGCGGCGACGGTCGTCAACTCACGGGAATCGATGCGGAGTGCGTCGCGTGGAAACATCACCACGAACATCTCGAAGTCCCCGACGAAGTGCAGATCGTACGGGACACTGGTGTCGTACACCGCGAAGTCGCCCGGATGGAGAACGGCCTCCCGGTCGTTCTGGACGATCGTGCCGCAGCCCGTCAGCTGCAGCCCCACCTTGATCAGGCCCGGATCCGACCGCCGGATGGTCGCGCGCGTACGGCTGACGTCGACCTCTCGGCCGGTCACCTCGCTCAGTTGCAAGGCCCCCAGCGTCGACGACACCAGCGTTCCCTCGAACGACGACGGCCCGGTGGACACAGCGTCGAGCGGCACGAACGCCGTTGAGACGTTCTCGCGCCACTGCTCGAAATCCTGTGCCACCGGGCTCATGTCATACGGCTGGTCGGTTGTCGATCAACCGGCGCGCTTTGCCGATGGAACGCTCGAGGGCGGCCGGTGCCACGACATCGACTCCGACGCTGACGCCGATGCGATCCTTGACGAGCTTCTTGAGCGTCGCCGCTGCTGGTGCATGCGAGTCGAGTGCGGCGTCGGGGCGGGCTTCGACGAGAACGGTCAACGAGTCCATGCGGCCTGCCCTCTCGAGCACGCACTGGAACTGCGGAGCCAGCGCGGGAACCGTCAGGATCAGCTCTTCGATCTGCGTCGGGAAGAGGTTGACGCCGCGCAGAATGATCATGTCGTCGGTGCGGCCGGTGACCTTCTGCATCCGACGCATCGTGCGGGCCGTGCCCGGCAGCAGACGCGTCAGATCGCGGGTGCGGTACCGGATGATCGGCATCGCTTCCTTGGACAGCGACGTGAACACCAACTCACCCTTCTCGCCGTCGGGCAGGACTTCACCGGTCACCGGGTCGATGACCTCCGGGTAGAAATGATCCTCCCAGATGTGGAGTCCGTCCTTGGTTTCGACGCATTCCATGGCGACGCCCGGGCCCATGACCTCGGACAGGCCGTAGATGTCGACGGCGTCCATGTCGAGGGTCTTCTCGATCTCCTTGCGCATCTCCTCGGTCCACGGCTCTGCGCCGAAGACACCGGTTTTCAACGAGGTCTTGGCCGGGTCGATGCCCTTCTTGACCATCGCGTCCACGATCGTGAGCATGTACGACGGCGTCACCATGATCGCGTCGGGCTCGAAGTCCTCGATGAGCTGAATCTGACGATCGGTCATGCCGCCGGACATCGGGATGACGGTGCAGCCCAGTCGTTCTGCACCGTAGTGCGCGCCGAGACCGCCGGTGAAAAGTCCGTACCCGTAGGCCACGTGCACCTTGTCGGACGGCTTCACCCCGCCTGCGCGAAGGCTACGGGCGATGAGGTCCGCCCAATTGCTGATGTCGTTCGCGGTGTAGCCGACGACGGTCGGTCGGCCGGTGGTGCCCGAGGACGCATGAATGCGCGAGACCTGGTTCTGCGGGACGGCGAACATGCCGAACGGGTAGTTCTCGCGCAGATCCTTCTTCGCGGTGAACGGGAACTTCGCCAGATCCGAGAGGTCCTTCAGATCGGTCGGGTGCACACCGGCGTCGTCGAAGGCCTTCTTGTAATGCGGAACGTTGTCGTAGGCGTGCTGCAGCGACCACTGCAGGCGCTCCAACTGGAGGGTGGAGATTCGATCCCGGGACGCGAATTCGATGTCGGGGGTGTCTGTGGGGGCGGACAGCACACTGGTCATGATTGCTCTCTCGTGGTCTCAGGCGTCGAAGTCGACGGTGACGGTGTCGCTGAGCGGGTAGGTCTGGCAGGTGAGCACGAAGCCGGCCTCGACTTCGTTGTCTTCCAATGCGTAGTTGCGCCGCATATCCGTCTCGCCGAACGTGATTTTGGCGCGGCAGGTGCCGCACACCCCGCCCTTGCACGCGAACGGAAGATCGGAGCGCAGTTGCTCGGCGGAGTCGAGAATCGACTCGTCCTGCGGCAGTGCACCTGTCACCTCACGGCCGTCGAGGATGATCGTGACTTCGCTGCTGGGTCCGGTGATGCCCGGTTCGCGGTGCTTCTCCTGCGGCGGGGGCACGTCGTCGACGTAGAACAGCTCGGCGTGGATGCTGGTCTTCGCCACACCGAGGTCTCCCAGAACCTGTTGGGCATCGGTGACCATCCCGAACGGGCCACACAACCAGAAATGATCGATATCCGGTGTGGCGACGACGGTGTCGAGTATCTCGCGCAGTCGTTCGGCGTCGAGTCTTCCGCTGAACAGTTCGACCTCGCGCGGCTCCCTGGACAGGACGTGGATGACGTCGAATCGACTGCCGTACTGGTCCTTCAGGTCTGCGATCTCCTCAGCGAACATCACCGTCCGTGTGCGGCGATTGCCGTACAGCAGAACAACTTCGGCTTCCGGATTGGTGAGAACGGAGGCGGCGATGGACAGCATCGGAGTGATACCGGAACCGGCGGCGATGAGGACGTGCCTGCCTGCTGTGGCGGGATCGGCGTGAAAGGTGCCGGTGGGGCCCTGAACGTCGATTCGATCGCCTGCCTTGACGTCGCGAACGAGCCACGAGGAGAACAACCCGTCGGAGACCTCGCGGACACCGACGCGGGGACGTGCACCGGCCGGGGCGCAGATGGAGTAGGAGCGGCGGTGCTCGACGCCGTCTATCGTGCGGCTGAGCATCAGCGACTGGCCCGGCTTGAAGTCGAACTCCTCACGCAGCTCCTCGGGCACGTCGAAGGTGACGGCTGCTGCGTCGTCGCAGAGCGATTCGACGTCGGCAACGGTCAGCGTGTGGAATGGCTTGTTGCGCAGGTTCTTCAGCTCCGGCTCGGCGGTGACAGTCATCAGATTTCCTTCACGTGGTCGAAGGGTTCGAGGCAGTCGTCGCACCGATACTGGGCTTTGCACAGGGTGGCACCGAATTCGGATGTGAGGCGGGTGTTCGCGGAACCGCACTGAGGGCAGTCGATTCGGCGTGGCTTCACGGTGAGGGTCAACGGGACCGGGCCGGATGTGCGAGCGGGAGCCGGTCCTGGTGTGGAGTAACCGGAATCGCGAAGCTTGCGCAGGCCCTCCTCGGAGATCCAGTCGGTACTCCACGCGGGGGAGAGGCTGGTGACGATCTCGACGTCCGCGTAACCGTGATCCTCGAGCTTGTGCACGATGTCGTCGCGCATCGTCGCCATGGCTGGGCATCCGGAATACGTCGGAGTGATCGTGACGAGCACGCTGCCGTTCTCGCGTACCTCGACGTCGCGCAGGACGCCGAGATCGTCGAGCGTGAGCAGTGGCATCTCGGGGTCCATGACGGTGGCCGCGATCTCGCGTGCCGAGAGTTCCATCGTTGTCACCAGACTCCCTCCGGATGCGCTCTCGCCACGACCTGCATCTCGGCGATCAGCGGCCCGAACGCCTCGGTGTGAATTCCGCGTCGACCACCGCGGCCGCCGATGGTGCCCACGGACTTGCCCTCGGGGGCATCCAGCTCTGCGGCGTGAAGTACCTGCGCCAGAACGGAATCGAACTCTTCGCGAACCTCGCGTGGGTCGACGGCGACACCGACCCCAGCCAGTGCGATCTCCTCGTCCGTGGGGTGAAACAGCTCGGAGACGTACGGCCAGATCCGCGTCACGGCGTCACGGACGCGTCGCTTCGATTCGTCCGTTCCGCAGCCCAGAGTGACGACCCAGCGGGCCGCGTAATCACGGTGATAGGTCAGCTCTTTGACGCCCTTGTTCGCAACCGCGGCGAGAACTGGATCGCGGGAATCCTGCAGGCGAGTGAAGACGGCCAGCCGCCACGTCGAGAACACGAGCAGGCGCACCTGAGTTTTGGCGAAATCACCGTTGTCGAGCTCGGTGAGTCGTACGTTGCGGAAGTCGGCGTCGTCGCGGAAGAACGCCAGCGCATCCTCGGCCGGTGCGGGGGAGGTATCCGAGATGAACGGCACCACCGTCGGATCGGCTTTTGCGGCGCGGGCCAGCAGTAGCCGGGCCTGGCCGAGGAGATCGAGGCCGACATTCGCCAGCGCCACTTCTTCTTCGAGTTCCGGTGCGCGGGTGCTCCACTCGGCGAGGCGCTGCGAGCTGATCAGCGCATCATCACCGAGCATGAGGCAGTATGCGGCAAGAGCTGTCAGGTCGACGTCGTCGGGAACGGTGGTATCGACTCCGGCGAGCGGATCGTCGAAACTCGTCCCGAATGCCCACTGCCCGTGCGAGTCCTCGTCGACGAGGCCCTCGTAGGCGCTGTCGTGATCGGTCATGAGTGCTTGTCCTCTTGAAGTATGGGTCTCACATGTGGGGGACGTTGTCGGGGATCTCGTAGAACGTCGGGTGGCGGTACACCTTGTCGCCACTCGGCGCGAAGAACGGATCCTTCTCCGACGGCGACGATGCGACGATCGAGTTGGACGGAACCACCCAGATGCTGACGCCTTCGTTGCGGCGGGTGTAAACGTCGCGAGCGTGACGTAGGGCCATGTGGTCGTCGGCAGCGTGGAGTGATCCGACGTGTACGTGGTTCAGGCCGCGCTTGCCGCGTAGGAACACCTCGTACAACGGCCAGTCGGCCTTGACCGCTTCTCTTTTCGGCTCGACCGGAACACCCTCGGTGGGTACTGCGCCGTGGCCGCCCTCTGCGGTGCTCGGGTACTTTTCTTGGCTCCTCATGATGCTGCGTTCCTTTCGGCAAATGCGGTCGCGGCCTCGCGGACCCAGGCTCCGCCGTCGTGGGCTGCTCGACGGTTCGCGATGCGCTCGACGTTGGAGGCTCCGTTGCCCTTGATGACCTGCATGAACTCGGACCAGTCGGGCTCGCCGAAGTCGTGCGACTTGCGCTCCTCGTTCCACTTCAGGTCCGGGTCGGGGAACGTGACGCCCAGGGCCTTCGCCTGCGGGATGGACATGTCCACGAAGCGTTGGCGCAGTTCGTCGTTGGTGTGGCGCTTGATGCCCCACTTCATGGACTGCTCGGTGTTGGGGGACTCGTCGTCCGGCGGGCCGAACATCATCAGTGCGGGCCACCACCAGCGGTTGACGGATTCCTGAACCATGGCGCGCTGTTCGTCGGTGCCGCGCATCATCGTCGCGAGCAACTCGTAGCCCTGGCGCTGGTGGAAGGATTCTTCCTTGCAGACGCGGATCATCGCGCGTGCGTACGGGCCGAAGCTGCTGCGGCACAAGGGAACCTGGTTGCAGATCGCTGCACCGTCGACGAGCCAGCCGATGGTGCCCACGTCGGCGTACGTCAGGGTGGGGTAGTTGAAGATCGACGAGTACTTCTGCTTGCCCTCGATGAGTTTGACCGTCAGGTCGGCGCGGTCTGCCCCGAGCGTCTCCGCGGCGGAGTACAGGTAGAGGCCGTGGCCGGCTTCGTCCTGGACCTTGGCCATCAGGATCGCTTTGCGGCGCAGTGACGGTGCGCGGGTGAGCCAGTTGCCCTCCGGCTGCATGCCGATGATCTCGGAGTGTGCGTGCTGGGCGATCTGGCGGATGAGCGACTTGCGGTAGCCGTCCGGCATCCAGTCGCGAGGCTCGACGCGCTGCTCACGGGCAACGGTGTCGTCGAACCCGTCCTGCAGCGTCTCGTCGGACAGGGTGTTTGACGTGGTCATCAGTCCTACTTTCATTACCGAATGATCGGTTGGTAACCAGTATGCATCGAAGTGACCCCTGGCACAAGAGCGGCTTCGCCGCAGGTGCGCGAAACCTCGTAGCAGGGGTCGAGTTTCTGTTCACATGGGTCGTTCCGCAGGCTCCACTCCCGCTCACATGCCGACGAAGGAGGCTCTCGTCTTGTTCAGGAAGGCATCGACGGCGGCTTTGTGGTCGGCGGTCTGTCCCAGAGCGGTCTGCGCCTGCGCCTCGCGGTCCAGGGCGTCGGAGAGTCCGGGCTTTCTGGTCAGCGATTTCACCTGTCGGTACGCCTGGGTGGGACCAGCTGCGAGCGTCGTGGCCAGCGTGCGGGCGGTCTCGAGAACGTCGGCGTCGTCGACGACGCGATGCACCAGGCCCCAGTCGAGTGCCTGTGCGGCGGTGACCCTGTCTCCGAGCAGCATCAGACCGGCGGCCCGGCTCGATCCCAGTGCCTCTACCAGTGAGTAGCTCAATCCTGAGTCACTGGCCAGGCCGATGCCGGTGAACGCAGTGGCGAACGACGACTTGGTGCCGGCAACCCGGATGTCTCCGGCCAGAGCGATTCCGAGACCCGCGCCGACGCACGCGCCGGGGATGGCCACGACGATCGGCACCTCGAGCGCTGCGAGCCCTCGGATGACCGGGTTGTAGTGCTCACCGACGGTGTCCATCGCCGTGGCCGGATCGGCCTCGAGCACGGTGACGTGCTCACCCAGATCCTGGCCGACGCAGAAGTTCTTGCCCTCTGCGGTGATGAGCACCGCGCGCACCTCGGGTGCAGCGGCGCTCTGGACGGCCTCCGCAAGCGCGACCTTCGTCGCGACGTCGAGCGCGTTGTGTGCCTCGGAACGCGCGAGGGTGATGGTCGCCAGGCCGTCGGTGATGTCGAACCGTACCGTCATGCGTTCGTCCAATCGTGAAAGCCGCGACCGGACTTGCGTCCGATGTCGCCGCGAGCAACCATGTCTCGCAACAACTGCGGGGGTGTGAACCTGTCGCCGAGGGTCGACGCCAGGTGTTCTGCGATCGCGAGCCGAACGTCCAAGCCGACGAGGTCGGTCGACCGCAGCGGACCCATCGGATGCTTGTAGCCGAGTTCCATTGCTCGATCGATGGATTCGGCGTCCGCGACGCCTTCCTCCAACATCCGAATGGCCTCGAGCCCCAGGCAGACGCCGAGACGCGACGTCGCAAAGCCGGGGGAGTCGTTGACGAGCACCTCGGTCTTGCCCAGGAGCGACACCCACTGCTGTACCCGCTCCACCACGTCGGCGGAGGTAGCGGGAGCGCGCACGATCTCGACGAGAGTCGACGCCGGAACCGGGTTGAAGAAGTGCATCCCGATGAAGCGGCTCGGATCGGACAGTGCCGCACCGAGTTCGGCGATGGAGATCGAGCTCGTGTTCGACGCGATGACGGTCTGGGGCCCGGCGATCTTGTCGACGAGAGCAAGCACCTCGACCTTGAGCGACGGGATCTCGGGAACGGCTTCGACGATCAGGTCGAGTTCGGCCGGGAGATCCGCGGGCCCGGCGACGGTGGAGACCTGGGCGAGAATCGCAGCGGGATCCTCGCTGAGTTTGCCGCGCTCGTGCGCCCGGTCGAGTCCGGTCGAGACTCGGCCGAGGGCTGCTTGTTGGTCGGCTGCTTCGGCGATGACGACGGTGGATCCGAGGGCTGCGAAGACCTGCGCGATCCCCGCGCCCATCCGGCCTCCGCCGACAACAGCTACTTTCACGGGAGCGGTCATTTTTTCTTCTCCAGAAATGCCGTCATCCGGCGTTGTTTGTCTTCGGTCTCGAACAGCACGGCCTGCGCGATGTCGTCGGCCCACGGGTGTGAACCGGGCGCATCGAGGATCTTCTTGGTGAGCTTCAGTGCTAAAGGTGCTTGCTTGGCAATGCGATCCGCGAGGGAATGCGCTGCGGCCAAGGGCTCGTCGACGACGTCCAGCACCAGGCCGGAGCGGAGTGCCACCTCTGCGTCGAGCGTCCGGCCACCGAGGAGTACCTGCTTCGCGACGGACACTCCCACCAGCGTCGGTAACCGGTAGGTGGCCCCGGCGGCAGCCATGATGCCCAGCCCCGGTTCGGGATTACCGAACACGGCAGTCGACGACGCGATCCGGATGTCGCAGGCGTAGGACAGCTCGGCCCCACCACCGAGGGCGTAGCCGCGGACCGCGGCGATCGTCGGCAACGGGAGTTCCGCGATGCGGTCGAACAGGTTTCGGTTGATGCCGCGCAATGCGTCGTCGCGGGTGCGGGCCCGCAGCTGGTTGATGTCGGCACCGCCGGCGAAGTGCTCGCCCGCGCCGGTCAGGATGACGATTCTCGGATCCTGCTCCACGAGCGCGCACACCTCGTGAAGCTCACCGATCATCTCGGAATCAATTGCGTTGCGTTGCTTCTCGCGACTCAGGGTGACGACAACGCGGTCCGTCAGTTCTTCGACGATGAGCGTGTTCACGGTGCCTCGATCAGCATCGATACACCCTGTCCGACGCCGACACACAGCGTCGCGAGCCCGCGGGACGCCTTCTCGCGTTCCATCCGGCCCAACAGCGTCAACAGAATTCGAGCACCTGACGAGCCGAGAGGGTGACCGAGGGCGATGGCCCCGCCGTCGGCATTGACGATGTTCTCATCGAGCTTCAGCTGGCGGATGACGCCGAGCGACTGCGCCGCGAAAGCCTCGTTGAGTTCGACGGCACCGAGGTCCTCGACCGACCAACCGGCGCGAGCGAGTGCCTTCTGTGTGGAGGGCACCGGCCCGAGCCCCATGATGTGCGGTGCGATACCGGCACTTGCGCTGGTGACGATGCGTCCGCGAACCTCGAGGCCGTACTTGTTCACGGCTTCCTCCGATGCCACCACCAATGCCGACGCACCGTCGGTGAACGGCGACGAGGTGCCTGCGGTGACGATGCCGTCCTTGCGAAACACGGTCTTCAGGGTGCCGAGCTTCTCCACAGTGGTTCCGCGCCGTGGTGTCTCGTCCTCGGTGACCTCGCCGTTCTTGGTCGTGACGGGCACGATCTCGTCGGCGAAGCGTCCGGCGTCCTGCGCGGCGATGGCACGCTGCTGACTGCGGTAGGCGAAGGCGTCGGACTCCTCGCGGGTGATGCCCTCGCTGAGCGCGACCTCCTCGGCGGTTTCGCCCATCGACAGGGTGATCTTGGGATCGATCCCCGCGTCGTGGGCTGCGAAGGTCGGATTGGTGAATCGCCAGCCTAGGGAGGTGTCGAAGATTTCGCCCGGCTTGGCCCACGCGGTTCCCGGCTTGGCCATGACCCAGGGCGCGCGGGTCATCGACTCGACGCCACCGGCGACGATGATGTCGGCCTCGCCGCTGCGAATGGTGCTCGCGGCGTTCGCCACTGCCGTCAGTCCGCTCGCGCACAGGCGATTGACGGTGTAACCCGGCACCGAGTGGGGGAGTCCTGCGAGCAGAACCGCCATTCTGGCCACATCGCGATTGTCCTCGCCCGCCTGGTTCGCGGCACCCAGAATCACCTCGTCGATCCGATCGACGGGCACACCGGCCCGGCGGACGGCCTCGGCGACCACGATCCCCGCCAGGTCGTCGGGACGCACCGAGGCAAGGGCTCCGCCATAGCGTCCGTGCGGGGCGCGTGCACCGGCAACGAGAAATACTTCGCCCACTTGGATCTCCTTCGTACGGTTGGGTCATTAATAACCGAACATTCGGTCGTTTGGCAAGGTCTGCTGCCCGTGGTGCTGTGTAATCGGCCTTCGACTGAGAAGATGTGGCAATGACAACCGCACGCGCGCCGCGCAAGACCGGACAGCCAGGACGGCCGGGATACGACCTGGATTCGCTGTTGGCCGTGGCGGTCAAGGTCTTCAACGACCGTGGATACGACGGCACCAGCATGGAAGTTCTGGCGAAGCGGCTCGGCATCACCAAGTCCTCGATCTACCACCATGTATCGGGCAAGTCCGAGTTGCTCGAACTCGCGCTGTCGCGGGCTCTCAACGCGCTGTTCGCGGTGACGACCGAGGATCGGGCCACGACCGGGCGGTACATCGACCGACTCGAATACCTGGTCCGCCGCAGCGTGGACATCCTGTGTGCGGAACTGCCCTACGTGACGCTGCTGCTGCGCGTTCGCGGCAACACCGACGTCGAGCGCCGGGCCCTCGCCCGTCGACGCGAATTCGATTCCTTCGTCACCGGGCTCGTGGTCGCCGCCGCCGAGGAGGGCGACCTGCGTCCGGGGGTGGATCCGGCACTGACGTCCAAGCTCGTGTTCGGCACGGTCAACTCGCTCATCGAGTGGTATCGCCCGCGCACCGGCGGATCGGTCGAGGAATTGGCCGACGCCGTCGTGGCCCTGACCTTCGACGGCCTGCGCCGCACGTAGCACGACAAGTCTTGACATCTCGGCGTCCGACGGCGATGGTAATTACCGACCGAACGTACGGTGAGATGGAGGCGTTGTGAGCAGACTTCTGGAAAGCTATGCCCAGGGCACGTGGTATTCCGCAACCGATGAGGGAGCGCCGCTGCTGAGCGCCGTCGACGGCAGCGAGATCGCTCGGGTGTCGTCCAGCGGTCTGGACGTCGCAGGCATGGTGGACTACGCCCGCACCGTCGGCGGCCCAGCGCTCGCTGCCCTGACGTTTCACGAACGTGCAGCCCTGCTCAAGCAGTTGGGCCTGACGCTGATGGCCGGCAAGGAGGAGTTCTACCAACTCTCCCGGCACACCGGAGCCACCACCCGCGATTCCGGCGTCGACATCGACGGCGGATTCGGCACCGTGCTGAGCTACGCGAGCAAGGCTCGACGCGAACTCCCCAACGAGACGGTCTACCTCGACGGCGCCATCGAGCAGCTCGGCAAGAAGGGCACCTTCCTCGGTCAGCACATCTACACCTCGCGCCGCGGTGTCGCCGTGCAGATCAATGCGTTCAACTTTCCAGTGTGGGGCTTCCTCGAGAAGCTGGCCCCCGCGTTCATCGCCGGTGTGCCGTCGATCGTCAAGCCCGCCAGTCAAACTGCGTACCTCACCGAGCTGGTGTTCCGACGGATCATCGAGTCGGGCTTGCTCCCCGAGGGTTCGGTGCAGCTGCTCTGCGGCAGTGCGCGCGGCGTGCTCGACCACCTCGGTGGTCAGGACTCGGTGGCGTTCACCGGATCGGCCGATACCGCTGCGACCCTGCGCTCGCATCCCAACGTCGTGGGCGAAGGACTGAACTTCACGGCCGAGGCGGATTCTCTCAATGCGTCGATATTGGCATCCGATGTGGCACAGGATGATCCAGAGTTCGACCTCTTCGTCAAGGATGTCTTCAACGAGATGACGTCCAAGGCCGGTCAGAAGTGCACGGCGATCCGCCGTGTACTGGTGCCGCAAGACTCGGTCGAGCCCGTCATCGAGGCGCTGAAGGCAAAGCTGGAGAAGGTCGTCGTCGGTGATCCGGCCGACGAGGGGGTCACCATGGGTGCACTCGCCAGTATCGATCAGCGCGACGAGGTCCTCAAATCCATTCGTGGACTGACCAAGTCCGCATCGGTGGTCTTCGGCGATCCGGACGCGGTGGATCAGCGAGCGGGGGCATTCATGGCACCGGTGCTGCTGAAGGCCGGCGACAAGACCGCACCCGAACCGCACGAGATCGAGGCGTTCGGGCCGGTATCGACCGTCATCGGCTACGACAACACTGCAGACCTGCTCGATCTCGTAGCCCGCGGAAAGGGCTCTTTGGTTGCATCTCTCGTGACCAAGGATTCTGCGATCGCGCGTGAGATCGTCCTGGGCAGTGCTCCGTACCACGGCCGCATCCTGGTGTTGAACTCCGAGGACGCGAAAGAATCGACCGGCCACGGGTCGCCCCTGCCGGTCTTGGTGCACGGCGGGCCGGGCCGAGCAGGCGGCGGTGAAGAACTCGGCGGTATCCGCGGCGTCCTGCACCACATGCAGCGCACAGCAATTCAGGGAACCCCGGACGTCCTGACGGCCATCGGCAACAAGTGGGTCGCCGGGGCGAAGCAGACGACCGGCGACGTCCACCCGTTCCGCAAGAATCTGGGCGAACTGAAACTGGGCGACACCATCATCGGTGGGCCCCGACAGGTCACGCGTGCTGACATCGATCATTTCGCGGAATTCACCGGCGACACGTTCTACGCGCACACCGATCCCGAAGCGGCAGCGGCCAATCCGTTGTTCGGCGGCATCGTCGCGCACGGCTACCTGGTGGTCTCGCTCGCCGCAGGGTTGTTCGTGGACCCGGCACCGGGCCCCGTCCTGGCCAACTTCGGTGTCGACAGCCTCCGCTTCCTGACGCCCGTCAAGGCCGAGGATTCCCTGACGGTGACGCTGACGGCGAAGCTCATCACACCCCGTCAGAGCGCCGACTACGGTGAGGTGCGTTGGGACGCAGTGGTCGTCAACCAGGACGGTGACCCGGTCGCGACCTACGACGTGCTCACTCTCGTCGCGAAGCCCGAGGCCGCGTCATGAGCGTGCGAGTAGCCGTCTGCTACGGAATGCCCGAGGATCCTGCCGCATTCGATCGTCATTACGCCGACGTGCACGTGCCCCTCGCGCGTGCTGTCCCCGGTCTGATCGACTTCACCTGGGGCACGCTCGACTCGCTCGACGATTCACCACCGCCGCATTACGCGATCGCCAGTCTGTACTTCGTGGACGAGGCATCGCTGAAGACCGGACTGGCCTCGCCCGAGATGAAGGCGGCAGGCAAGGATCTGCGCAACTTCGCGACCGGCGGAGTCACGATGTTCACCCAGAACGAGCGATCGGTGCTGCAGCCGTGACGGATTCGCCTATTGCACGCGAGATGTTCGAGGTCGATGACGCGTCTCGAAAGCTCGGCATCGAATTGATCGAGCTGTCACCCGGCCACGCGAGAATGTCGATGGTCGTCACCGAGGACATGGTCAACGGGTACGCCATCACCCACGGCGGCTACGTGTTCCTGTTGGCGGACACCACGTTCGCGATGGCCTGCAACTCCCACGAGGACTCGGCCGTCGCGGCCCGCTGTGACATCCGCTATCTCCGTCCGACGAAGGCCGGGGACGTGCTGGTTGCCGATGCCGTCGAACGTGCCCGGTTCGGCCGAAACGGCCTTTACGACGTGTCGGTGACGTGTCGAGACGAGCTGGTCGCCGAATTCCGAGGTGACAGTCGCACCGTGGCCAGGTAGTCGGATCTGCTCGGAAGTACGGTGAGTCGATGACCACTGCCGATCTGTCTGCCTTGGCCGACGCCACGGCGGCTGCTGTGGGCGGCGCGGTATCGGTGATGGACCCGGCCGGCTACGTCGTGGCCTACTCGTCGCTGCCCGGGCAACCGATCGACGACGTGCGGCGCGACGGAATTCTCGGCAAGCAGGTTCCGGCCGAGTACATGGCGCACCATACCGACGAGGAGTTCCGGCGCAGTTCCACTGTGCGGATCGTGGCCGTAGCCGGGGTGCTACCTCGCCTGGCCGTGCCTGTAACCAGTGGCGGCGAATATCTCGGTTCGATCTGGTGCATCGTCCCCACCGCGGCGGTGTCGCCGCCCGAGCCGGCCGCGATGGCCGCATTGCTACGAGCAGCCGCCGAAGCAATACCGCTGCTGAGTCAGTCACCGCAGGCTGTGGGCGTCGAAAAGCCCAGGGCACGTGAACTACTGACCGATCCAGCCGCCGTCACACCTGATGGGCAGCTGTACACAGTGCTGGCCACTCGGGTGCAGTCGGACCGGCCGGACGCCGCCGCGTCGCGACTGCGGGGGATGCTCGACCTGACCTTCGGGCAACAGCTCGACTCGGGTGCTGTCGTGATCGACGGCGCTGCCTTCCTCGTGCTGCGTTCCGAAATCCCCCTCACCGTAGACGAATTCGAGCACGTTCGACGCAGGGCTGTATCTGCCCTCGGAATTCCGGTGACGTTCGCGCTCGGTGGACCGGACGAGCGCCCGATGACTGCTCGAGTGCATGCGCAGTGGGCGCTCGACGCCTGCGAGGACGGTTCTCCGACCATCATGTTCGAGGAGGTCCGAGTCCACGCCACGCTGCGCAGGGCAGGGAAGGCTCTGTCGGAAGTGTCGTTGGCGTTGCCTGCCGTCGAACGGATGCTTTCCTGCGATGCTTCGGAAGGTACCGAGTACGCCGCGACGGTGTTGGCGTTGTTGGCGCACGAGTCCAACGTCGCCGCCGCAGCTGCATCGCTGTACCTGCACCCCAACACCTTCCGCTACCGACTCCGGCGTACCAAGGAGTTGTTCGGTCTCGATCTCGACGACGCGGACACCCGGTTGCTGGTGTGGATGTCGCTCCGGCTCAGGGCCGGGCGGTGAGGACCTTCCCGGGGTTGAGCAAGTAGTGCGGGTCCAGCAATTCCTTGATGCCGCGCTGCAGTTCTGCTGCGACCGGATCGAGTTCGGTCTCGAGTAGGTCCCGCTTGAGCAGACCCACCCCGTGCTCGCCGGTGATGGTTCCACCGAGTGAGAGGGCGAAGGCCGCGATCTCGTCGAACGCGCTGTGCGCCTTGGCCAACGATGAGGGGTCGAGGGGGTCGACGATGACCGTCGGATGGATATTCCCGTCACCGGCGTGGCCGACGACTCCGATGACGATACCCAGCCGGTCTGCCACCCGACCCACCTCGTCGATCATCGTGGCGAGTTGCGAAATGGGTACGGACACATCGTCGACCAACGGTGAACCGAGACGCTCGAGTGCCGGATACGCCAGTCGACGGGCCTGCACGAGCTGCTCCGATTCGACCTCGTCCTCGGCAACGGCCACATCGGTCGCACCGGCCGCGGTGCACAGTGCGGCGATAGCCTCGAGCTCCTGCACTGCACCGTCACCGATGTCGGATTGGGCGATCAGCACGGCCGCGGCGTCGGTGCCGAAGTCCATCCGGGCGTAGGCGTCGATAGCGGCGATGGTGGTGCGGTCCAACAACTCGAACAGGCTCGGGGTGATACCTGCCGCACGAATCCTCGACACTGCCTCTCCTGCAGCGACAGTGGACGGGAAGGTCGCGGCCATCGTCAGCGGAGTTGAACTGGGAAAGTCGAGGCCGACGGTGGCCTCGGTGATGATGCCGAGCGTTCCCTCGGAGCCGACGAACAGTTCGGCCAGAGAGAGCCCAGCCACGCCTTTGACGGTGCGTCGACCGACGAACGTCGCGCGGCCGTCGGCGAGTACGACGCGCAGCCCACGAACGAATCGTGCTGTGACCCCGTATTTGACGCAGCACAGGCCGCCGGCGTTGGTGGCGATGTTGCCGCCGATGGTCGACGCCTCCCAGCTGGATGGATCAGGCAGGTACGTCAATCCCTGCTGCACGGCAGCATCTTTCAACTCTTTGTTGGTGACACCGGGTTGCACGACGGCGGTGCGATTGACGACGTCCAACTCGACGATCTTGTTCATGCGCCGGGTATTGAGGGCGATGGCTCCGATGCTGGCGTTCGCTGCTCCGGCCAGGCCGGTCAATGCTCCCTGTGGCACAACAGGAACGCGGTGTGCCGACGCGATCTCCATGATGGCTTGCACGTCCGATTCTGTCGTCGGCAGTACCGCCACCAGTGGCAGGGCGGATTCGCACAGAGCTGCGGCGTCGTGCCGGTAACTGGCGAGAATGTCGGGGTCGGTCACCACCGCGTCGGCACCGAGGGCGCGCATCAGTTCGTCGATGACCGGCGAGGGGTGAACGAGAGTCGACGTAGGTGCGGCCATGAGTTCGAGTATGACCGGCGTCACTGCCCGCGTCTGCGTCGTTTCGGACGAAGCGAGAGCCCCCGGTCGGTAGTTTCCGACGAAGTGCGTCCATCGCCTTGTTATGTACGCGACCACCTTGACAAACTACGGTGGCGCCGGTCACAGTAATTACCGACCGAATGGACGGTGAGTTTTATCCGATTCTGCGCTTGCACGTAGTCGCCATCCTTCACCCATCGCAACCCGCCCCGCCCCACTCCGAACGGCCGCTCGATGCCCGAGCGCCGGAGCGCCGGAGCCCGAACGAAACGAGAGCAAGTCGATGTCAACACAGGTCGAGACGCCCGCCGGGGTGTCGCGTGAGCATCGCCGCGCCGCGATGGCCAGCATGGTCGGAACCACCGTCGAGTGGTACGACTTCTTCATCTACGCGCAGGCTGCGTCGCTCATCTTTGCTCAGCTGTTCTTCGCGCCCATGGGCTCGTCCGGACAGCTGGTCGCCTACGTGACCATCGGTATCAGCTTCGTCTTCCGTCCTCTCGGGGCCATCGTCGCCGGCTACTTCGGTGACAAGATCGGTCGCAAGAAGGTCCTCATCGCGACCCTCACCCTGATGGGTGCTGCCACGGTCGGTATGGGACTGCTGCCGACCTACGCGACCATCGGCATCTGGGCTCCGATCATCCTGATTCTGCTGCGCATCCTGCAAGGATTCTCCACCGGCGGCGAGTGGGGCGGCGCGGCACTGATGGCCGTCGAACACGCCCCGAAGGGCAAGCGCGGAATTTACGGCGCAGCAACCCAGATGGGTGTCCCACTCGGCATGCTCATCGCGGTGGGAACTCTGGCGCTGTGCACCGGCCTGCTTAGTGAGGAGCAGTTCGAGGCCTGGGGCTGGCGCATCCCGTTCCTCATCAGCTTCGTGCTGATCCTCGTCGGCTTCTACATCCGCCGCCGTGTCGAGGAGACTCCGGTGTTCAAGGAGCTCGCAGAACGCAAGGAGCGCAACCACACTCCCGTTCGCGCACTGTGGCGTACCAACAAGAAGCAGGTCATGCTGGCTGCGCTGTCGTTCATCGGCACCAACGGCAACGGCTACATCATCGTCGGTGGATTCATCGTGGCGTACTCGACGCGTGAACACGGACTTGCTCGCGTGGACGTGTTGGTGGCCAGCCTGTTCGCGGCCATCGTGTGGGGAATCTTCACCCTCCTCGGCGCGTATCTGTCCGATCGCTACGCCCGAACCACGATCATGAACCTCGGCAACGCGGCAATGGTGTTGTGCGCCATCCCGTTCTTCCTGCTCGTCGACACCGGCGAATTGCACTGGATCTACGTGGCCCTCGGTCTCTTCGCCGTCGGACTCGGGCTGTCGTACGGTCCGCAGCCGGCTCTGTACGCCGAGATGTTCCCCGCAGCAGTCAGATTCAGCGGCGCATCCATCGGCTACGCCATCGGCACGGTGCTCGGTGGAGCTTTCGTTCCCACGATCTCCGAGGCACTGTTCAAGGGAACAGGCACCTCGATGTCGATCTCGATCTACCTGATGATCCTGGCCGCAATCTCGTTCATCGCGACCTCTCGCATCAAGAACCGTCGAGACGAGGATCTGAACGTCTGAGTTATCTGTGACGAAAGCCCCGAAACCATAGTGGTTTCGGGGCTTTCGTCGTATGTGTGCAAGACCGATCGCGACGGGTTCGGTGTGTTGGACGACATCGAACACGGCATAGACGGCTAACAACCGACCGAGAAGTTGATCGAGCCTGTCTATCAGTTAACGGGGGACGGGGACAACCTGGTCATGCGGTGAAACCGAGACGCTTGAGCGGGGCTCGCACCACAGGCGCGCGGACGGCGGTTGTCCCGTTTGTGGATTTCGGGCCCGATTTGTGGGTGCCTGATATCAAGCGGAGCGGCCTGGAAACTCTCGGACATCCACACATGAGGACCACGTCCGATCCACAGTTGGAGGCAACCGCGACGGCGACCGAAGGGCCATGGACGGAACCGTCTGGTATGCATTGCCGATGACAACTCCGCCCCCACCTGGCTGGCACCGAGACCCGGAGGGCAACGACTACCTACGGTGGTGGGACGGACAGCGATGGACTTCGGCGACGTCCCAACCTTCTCGACCTACCTCGCCGGCCACGGCAGGTGCCGTGACACACAACGCTGCCGAGGAAGTCTCTTCGCCGAGCCCGGACGCAGCATCGAACAGCGCGGAGAACGGGACCGTGGTCACCGAGGACCGAGCGGCACTGCGGCAGCCCTGGCACCGCAACAGAACAGCACTCATCGCTGTCCTCTCGGCGGCCGCTGTTGTCGCGGTTGTCGTCGGCACCAAGGACGATGGCCGATCGGAGGCTGTCTCGCCTTCACCGACACCCACAGTGGCGGCCGGCTCCCCCGAGCAGATCGACGCAGCGGAAGCTGCGTGCGTGGACGCTCTCGGGGTTCGCTTCAGTACCGCGATTCAACCGGTGGGGATCGCTGGCTACGCGACGACAGTCGACGGTGACACCTACCGAACCGTAGGCACCTCCGACCTGTTCTATGGATCCAGCGGTGCACCCGAGCGCTACTCCATCGTGTGCACCGGGACCAGATCCGACGGAAGGATCACCTCCGAGGTGACGACCGCAAGCCAGATCGAATCGCCCTATGCGACAACGACGTCGTCACCCCCGCCAACGTCCTCCGCGGCACCGACAAACCCACCCGCCGCACAACGTCCCCTACCTAGTTCGTGCAACACCCCTTCCCCCTTCGTCATCGCATCGATCGATGCCGCATTCCTCGAAGCAGACCAACATCTCGAAGACGCGTTCCTGGTCTACGGCCAACGCGATGTGGCATACATCGGAGCCAACATCATGGACAGTGCCGGGACACGACTGTCGAGTTCGGACGTGTGGGCGCAACGAGACGGGGTCATCTACTCCCTGTCGGGTGACGCGCGCCGGCGAACATCGTTCCCGGATGGCAGACGAGCTCTCGACATCAGTGCAGGAGATGAGTTCGGCGTAGCAGTCTCCGACTGCGTCCAAATCAGCGTCATCAACCGCAACGCAAACGGAGGAAACTAGTACCCGCACGATGTGCCTACTGCCGAAGGCACGGTCGGATCGGACAACAGTCGAAAGTCGCTAGCATCGAACCAACATCCCAGTCTTGGGTCCAGTCAGGAGATACGCATGGTCGATCCAGTAAGCGCAGCTGCGGCCGGCGCGGCGGTATCGAAGTCTGTCGCCAAAGCAACAGAGGAGGACTCGAAAGAGAAAGACCTGTTGCTCAAGGCTGCCCAAGAGTCTGGCTATCTCGACCCCGCAGCACGTTCGCTCGCAAAACGTATGGCGGTCAAGCAACAAATCAGATTGAAGATCTGGCAGCCTCTCGGACGGCTAGTGGGCATCCAGAAGGACTACTTCAACGATCACTTCAATGACGAGATGGCAGCAAGAATGGCCGACGTACCGGAGGACCAGGTAGTCACTCCGAGAACGTCGATTGCAGGACCGACCATCCAGGGCATCTCTTACACGGTGGAGGAGCCAGAGCTCAAAGAGATGTACTTGAACCTGCTGGCGACCGCGTCGGATGCACGAGTACGAGACACTGCCCATCCGTCATTCGCCGAGGTGATTCGACAACTGAATACTGAGGAGGCAAAAGCTCTCGCGGACATACTCACTGTCCCTCTTCACGCGATCATTGAGGTGCACCTTAATTCGGCGCGTGCGGAGGACCCGACCGCGCAGGGGTTCAGCGATGTGGCGACGCACGTACTGGATTGGAGGGAAGAGGGACGTCAAGTGCACGTCCCAGTCAACGCGATGTATGTCGACAACTGGATTCGACTGGGCCTGGTAAACGTCAGTTACATCACCACTCTGACCGACCCGGCACTGTACGCATGGGCCGAGACGACACCGATTGTGGTCGACTCACGCAAGCAATACGAGACAGAGGGCTTTACTCGTATTGACTATCAGAAAGGCGTTCTCCAAGTGACTAACTTTGGGCAGAAGTTTCACGAGGTGGTGATCGCATCGGGTACACGCGAGCCTGCTCCCGCAGCGCAGGAAGCTGATATCGAGTAGCTCCGACGGCGCTCTCTTTCCCTCAGGCTCCACATCATGCAAACGCGTCGAGATCCAACGCGATTTAGACGCCGTCGTTCTCGACGACGATCTTCGGGTGCGCAGCGCCTGTCGCAGCGAGGTACTGCCGCTGGCTGTCTTTAGCTGCTGACCATGCTGGACGCCAGCTCGGCGCTGTGACGGCCAAGCCATACCGGCGACATCGCACTGAAGCTAGCGAACGGATGTAGCAACCGGCTCAAGGAGAAACAGGCACGATCGCTCCTCGTAGCGGTCGACCTTCGCCGTGATGCTCAGGTTGGTCCCGACGACGATCGTGTCTGGTACCGAGCCGCCCCAGCGCATATCGTCGGTGGTGTTCACATCCCGGAATTGGAAAGCGGGTCCGGGCGCGGACGTTTCGCTGAAGTCGCCCGCGCCGAGCAGGATGAGATACCTAGTGCTTGCACCCTCGTAGGGTGCGATGTCGCCGACGCTGCCCGGGAACGAAATCGTCTGACCACGATGAGCCGCCGCGAACGCCGCGATGTCCGGGGAGCAGTAGTCAGTCAATGCGAGCACAGTCGCGAGCTCCGGACTGTTCTCAGGCGTAAGAACAACGTCATTGGGCTCCGGCTGTGGTGCCTGAGCCGCGACTGTCGCTTCGATGGACGGTTGCTCGCTCGGTGCAGCTTTCTCACTCGACGGAGGACTGGCAGTTTCCGCTGAATCAGTGTCCCTTTCGCCAATAATCCCGATGGCGAAGATGACCGCGAGCGCAAGCGCGAACACTCCGCCACCGACAATCCAGAGGACCCGGCGAGACCTGGGTGCCGGGCGTCGGAACATGATTTCCGTCTGGATTCTGCCGGGTGTCTGAGAGACAACCTCCCAGCCTCCGCTTTCCATCTTCTCGATCGTTCGAGACTCGAGGCCGCGGACCGCGCGGACCGTCTTGCTCTCGTATGTGTTTTCGGTGTCCGTTGGCATGTCCACAAAGCTCCCAGATTCGCGCCGGAAGGTGACCCGGACCCGCAGGGATCTTACCGGCCGACAATGCCTGCGCGGCCCGAGGTGGGCGCTGGCTCGTGGATGGAGGGGAGCGAAGCGCGCCGCCGGGCACGCGGTCCCGATGCGCCGGCACGGAACCCAGTACGAGGGTGAGGGGTGCGCAGGTTACCGACGAAACCCTCGGCGAGGATCGCGTGGGTCTTCGCCGACCCTTGCGGTAAACCACGTGCGGCAGGGGAAGACCTGTAGCCCTCGGATGGCGGTGGCGGGGTGGTAGAAGGCTTCGGCGTCACGGTCGTCCGTCAGACCGTCCGACACGGCATCCCAATCGCCGTCTCGCGGGTGAGAAGCCAAAGCTGCGACGTCGTCGCCGTACTCGGCATCGGACATCGCAGCCGAGGCGTGCAAGATGACGATCATGAGCGCCAGTTGCTCTGCCATCGTGCGAGGACGGGGAAGCTGGCCGGCGTCGAGGTCTTCGGCCAGGTCGTCATACGATCGGGCCATCTGACGCCGCCACAGGGCGGACTCGCTGTACGTGCATTCCGGCAACCGATCGAACAGATTCCACCACTCGGTCGGGTCGACGGGATCGTCTCCGCGTTCCTCGATGTCGTCGTACGCACTGTCGGCGCACACCCACGCGTGTATCCGCATCAGCTCCCGCCGCCGATCGGTCAGGGGAGAACCGCGGCACGAACTCGATGACATCGCCCATGCTCGCCATGCTGCCGGTCCACGGCGGTCTCATGCACGACTTCCACCCCTCTAGAGACGCAGCAGCAGGTAGTGCGACTACACCCGCGACGTGTCTGTTCCATACGCTAAATTGGCTGGAGTGTTCGACCGTCGATGAGGTCACGGTCGAGCGTCCTGTGGTCAGAACCCATCGACCGCTTTTCAGCAGCGTCCGTCCCGGTGGCCGTGTCCTGGCCGACGCGCTCACACCGACGAAGGCCCTCATGTCCGCACTCCCTCGATTCTCTGCCCGTTCCCCACGTCGGTCGCGCACAGGGGACCGCGTATTCGCGGCCTGCGTAGCCGCTCCTGCCGTACCAATCCGTTTACCTGGGTTAGAACTGGCCGAACGACACAGTGTGATTTTCTGCGCAACCATTTTTTGTATGCGCCGCAGCGTCACCGGTCGGCCTTGAAAGAAACGTAACGATTGGCTGCAATGTCCGTATAAGCTTCGCGATCTGTTTACGGTCCAACGTCTCGCCGATAAGTAGAGCTACCACAAGCGCCTCGATCTCGCTGAGTGCTTTGTCGAAAGAGCCTACCGGTCGGCGGTTTTCGTGCGAATCCGGTTCAACTCCACCGGCCTGTAGCTCATCAAGCAACGCTTTCGCCTGCAACCTGAGCTTGCCGGCGGACCCTCTTCGTGTCGTGTTGTTACAGATGTCCAACAAGATCGTTGCAGCACCAGTACGCAACTGATCTTGCTGCGTACCTGAGTTCCCCTCCTTCAGGACAGCACTCAGGTCCAACGCATTCGGATGCTCAGCAAGGTGAAGAAGGTATTTGGCAAGCCCCAGCATCCCAACAACACCGTATCGCCAAGCCTGAAGCAAATCTGTGGGCTGAGGCGCAACAGCGTCGAGTTCTGTTGCGTGCCTTGTCACTTTGAACAAACTCTCCAACTCACGCCGAGTGGTCGAACGTGTAGCGCGCTGAAACATGTGCATCAGTAATTCACGCGCGGCGTTCAGATCCGACCCGGCTGGATCGTTCGGGTAAGCGAGGCGGTAGCACTCGACCCTTGTGGCCACCGTCGCGAGGGAATCGTCTGGAATGGTTTGGCCCTGTGAACGCAAGTCACGCAGGGCCGCGACCGCATCGTTCAACGCAGCCAGCTCGTTCGACCGACTACCTGTGATGAGCGCGTCTGCGCGTCGGGAATGAAAGGTTGCCATCGCAGCGGCAACCCTCATCTGCATGGCTGATGCGAACTCCGCTTCCTGGTTCTTGAACCCTCTTACACGCACCAAATTAGGTAAATCCTGGGATGGATGGGTTCTCGACAGATAGCGCGAGGCCGTTGCTGCGAGCCGGGCTGCCTCCATAGCGATCGGCATGAACGTGACGGGCATCTCGCGGCCCTCGCATAGCAACAAACACTCCTCGGCGTACAGAAGCGCATTACTAGCCCCGTCCGAGGTGTTCAAGTAGGCCTCGGACAAAGCGCATGCAGCCTCCGCTCGACGTAACGGATCCATCGCGGCGGCCGCCGTGTAGATGGCCAACCGACCCTTGAGATCCGACGGAGGCGTGTTCTGAAGTCGGAGACGCCAACCACGTCGGGGATCTGCATTGTGAAGTTGACGCTCGACATGCGAGCGCGCCCGGACTTGCACAGCTTCCGGGACTACCTGGCCCTTTGTTTTCAACCGGGTTGCTACCTCCGCGAAAATTGCCTCGGTGCTACCGAACGCGGCTGAGACCGTCGAGGGCGATCGGTTCGCAGCTGCCGCGAACGCTCGGAGGCTGAGACTGGACAGGCCCCTACCCTCTCTGAGGGTTGCGAAAATCAAGGCTTCTGCCGCTTCTGCGATCGCATCGACCGACTGCCGCCGCTTTCGGGCACCCGCTTCCTGTCTACCGTCCAATGGTTGGCCCCTTTCCGAACTTCGACTGAGGTTACCTGAACAGGTATCTCAAACAGTTCAATTTACTCGCACATTGTTCGACTCAGATCTAACGTTGAAGGGGATCGAACTTCCAGGACTGCGAAAGGGACGTCATGACGCGTACTGCGAGAGCTTGGACGGGAGCAGCCCTAGCTGCGCTAGCAATTTCGACAAGTCTGGCGCTGCCGACTATGGCCAACGCCGCCCCCGTGACCTGTTACGGGGACTACTGCTCGGGCGCAGACCCCACGGAGTCGGGATGTGCTGCGGACGCCTACACGACGGTATTCGAAGAGACCGAGGTTGGACGACTGGATGTTCGCTGGTCACCTACGTGCAAGACGAACTGGGTGCGATGGGTCAAATACGACCGTGGGATCATGATGTCGATGATTCCGCTGGAGATGGCTGCGGTTCAGGATACTGGCTACACACAGTCGTTCAGCTTCGGAGTCAACGGTGACTCCGACCGTGACCATCCCGACTACAACACGTGGGTAACCCCCATGATTTACTCGCCGGTTCATAAAGTGCAGGGTCAGATGACCTTCCAGTGCACGGGCGTTGGCGACTGTCTCATCTACGGAGCCCTGGAAGGACCAATGAAGACCGCCTGGTCATAGGCCCTCGTCGGTCATCGAAGCTTTACTGAAACGCCCTTCCATATTGCGATTACGGAAGGGCGTTTCAGTGCGCCGCGACCTACGAAGACGACGGTTTTGCAGCTGTCACCGCACGCGCCCTAGACGATATCGACGACATCGAAGGTTGAGGACGTGCCGTCATGCACCCCCGATGCGTCGTCATCTCCATGAGAAACACAAGGCGCTTCGACGCTTAAAGCCCGCACTCCGTGACCAATGACAGCGCCAGACAGCCACCATGGGTTATGGGGGCGTTCGACCGTCGATGAGGGTCACGGTCGAGCGCCCATCCAGCAACAGCGCTGCACCACAACATTTCTCGGGTGTCGGTGTCATCGAGCTGTGGGCTGGCCGACCCTCCCAGTGAAGGCCCTCCATGTCGATTCCTCACTCGCTCCCGCCGAGCCATCTTTTAGTCCCGTCACTTGTCGACGGTGGTGACCGTCGATGACCAACGGCACTGTCTCGACCCATCGAGCTGCAGCGCCGCTCGATGGTCGCTGGTGCCACCTACGAACGCGGTTGCCGCGCCACCCTGACGGCCGCACGCCGCCGTAGCCTGGCCGACCGGACGCACGTCCGCCGCGAGCAGATCCGCACTCGGTCGCATTCGTACGAGCCGCGCGGTGACGGTCGCGCGAGGAACTTGGTCTACAAGAACGAACGGGAACGGTGGTGCGACCCACTCGAAAATCTTTCAGCTGTGCGCGTGCAACGGCCGTCCCGACAACGCCATCATGGCCTCACCGAGTGCCTCGCCCTGCGTGGGGTGGGCATGCACGAAACTGCCGACCTCCGACGGTAAGGCCTCCCACGCAACCGCGAGTTGTGCCTCGCCGATCAGCTCGCCTACCCGGTCACCGACGAGGTGGACGCCGACTACCGGGCCGTCGTCGCGGGCTCGGATGACTTTGACTCCACCGGCAGTGGACAGGATGCGGCTCTTGCCATTGCCGCCGAGGTCGTAGACCACCGAGGTCACGGTGCCGTACTTCTGCTCCGCGGCCTTCTTGGTGAGACCGACCGACGCCACCTCGGGATGTGAATAGGTCACGCGCGGAACGAGATCGCCGTCGATACGTGCCGGCGCGAGTCCGGCAAAGTGCTCGGCCACGAACATGCCGTGCTGGAATCCGCGGTGAGCCAACTGATAGCCCGCCACGATGTCGCCGACGGCATAAACGCTCGCCGCGGTGGTGAGCAGATTGTTGTCGACAGTGACGAAGCCACGTTCGGTGGCGATGCCCTGCTCGGCCAGACCAAGGCCATCGGTGCGGGGGCCGCGTCCGACGGAGACGAGCACGAGATCCGCCGAGAGGGTGTCGCCGGAGGACAGCGCCACCGCGACGTCGTCGGACGACTCGGTGACTGTCTCGACCTTGGTGCCGGTACGAATGTCGATGCCGCGTTTGCGCAATGCCTTGGTCAGCTGCTTCGAAGACCATTCGTCCTCACCGGGAACGATGCGATCGAGGGCCTCGACGACGGTGACCTTGGCGCCGAAAGAGGCCCAGATGCTGGCGAATTCGATGCCGATGACTCCGCCGCCCAGTACGACGACGGACTCCGGTACTCGGTCGAGCGCCAATGCGTCGTCGCTGGTGAGAACGCGAGGTCCAAGCTCGATGCCCGGAATGGTGCGCGAATACGACCCGGTCGCGAGCACCAGCGAGGCACCGGTGATGCGTCGACCGTTCACCTCGACGGTACGAGGACCGACCACCTGTCCCCGGCCGGAGACGATCTCGATGCCTGGACGCTTCAGTAACCCTTGCAGTCCGGAGTACAGGCCGGCGACCACAGTGCGCTGATAGCCCAGTGCCGCAGGCATGTCCACGCCCGTCAACGATGCGGTGACGCCGACATGCGCCGCACTGCGCACCGCGTCGGCCACCTCGGCGGTGTGCAGCAGTGCCTTGGTGGGGATACATCCGCGGTGCAGGCAGGTGCCACCGAGCTTGTCCTCCTCGACCAATGCGACCGTCAGGCCGAGTTGCTCGGCGCGTAGGGCGCAGGAGTACCCACCTGATCCGCCACCGAGGATGAGAACGTCGACGTCACTCATCGGACGGAACCCAATGCCACGACGGGGTTCTCGACGAAATCGGCAACAGTGCGCAGGAACCCGCCGGCCACTCCGCCGTCGCACACGCGGTGATCGAACGCCAACGACAGCTGCGCAACCTTGCGGACGGCCAATTGGCCGTCGACCACCCACGGGCGGTCGATGATGCGTCCGATGCCCAAGATGGCGGCCTCGGGGTGGTTGATGATCGCGGCCGAGCCGTCGACCCCGAACACGCCGTAGTTGTTCAGCGTGAAGGTTCCACCGCTCAGTCGAGCTGCAGGGAGAGAACCGGTCCGTGCGAGTTCGGTCAACTCGGCCAGCCGCTCGGACAGTTCCTTCAGATCGGCCTTGTCGGCTTGCGGCACAACGGGAACCATCAGTCCGCGATCGGTCTGCGCGGCAATGCCGAGTCCGACATTCTCGTAACGCAGGATCTCGCCTGCAGCGGTGTCGACCGTGCTGTTGAGCTCCGGGAACTTGGCCAGCGCGATCATCGTCAGCTTGGCCAGCACCGCCAACAGCGTCACCTTGACTCCGTCGATGGAAGCGTCGAGGTCACGTCGGGCCTGCAGCAGAGCCGTCGCGTCGACGTCGACCCAGACGGTCGCTTCGGGTATCTCCGAGCGACTGCGAGAGAGTTTGTCTGCGATGGTCTTACGGATACCGGTGATCGGGATCCGCGTGACGCCCTCCGGCGAGGAAGCAACGGTCGAACCGGCCAAGGCTCGCTCGACGTCCGCGCGGGTGATCACGCCGTGGCCGCCGGCGGTACCGATAGACGTCAGATCGAGCCCACCCTGCAACGCCATGCCCCGAACGATGGGGGAGAGCACCTTCGGTGCATGTGAGCGGCTCTGTTCGCTGGTCGCTCCGCAGGCTCCGCTCCTATTCGTAGCCTGGGTCGAGTTTCCGCTCACCTGCGGCGCAGCCGCTCTCCGTTTGCGACGGTTGGTCGGACCGTGCCCCGTGCCGTAGCCGATCAGCACATTGCCCGAACCGGCGCGCTCTTCTTCGCGGTAACGCTCGTGGGCCGCAGGCGTATCGGCGACGGCACCGCCGGTGATGCTGATCAGCGGCGCGCCGACGGCCAGTGAAGTGCCCTCGGCGGCGTGCAGTTCGCCGACCACACCCTCGAAGGGACACGGCACCTCGACGGACGCTTTTGCAGTTTCGACCTCGACGACAACCTGATCGATGGTGACGGTGTCGCCGGGCTTGACCTTCCACTCCACGATCTCGGCTTCGGTCAGTCCTTCACCGAGATCGGGGAGCAGGAATACCTGCATGCTCATACCGTGACCGCCTTGCTGAGGTCGGGAGCATCGTTCCACTGCAGTCGGTCCATGGCATCGAGAACGCGGTCGGCGGACGGCAGGTGGAAGTGCTCGAGTTTCGGTGCAGGGTAGGGAATGTCGAGTCCGGTCACTCGAAGTACCGGAGCGTGCAGGTGATGGAAGCAGCGCTCGGATACCCGTGACGCGATTTCCGCCGCGACGCCGGAGAAGCCCTGTGCTTCCTGAATCACGATGCAGCGTCCGGTCTTACGTACCGAGGCCGCAACGGTCGCGTCGTCGAACGGATTGAGCGAACGCAGGTCGATCACCTCGACGCTCCGGCCGTCCTCGGCCGCGAACTCTGCGGCCTGCGTGGCCACCGACACGGTGGGGCCGTACGCGAGAAGCGTGACGTCGGTACCGGCACGGCGCACGACGGCCGTGCCGATCGGCTCGGTCTTGGTGAGCTCGATGTCGTCCTTGGAGAAGTACAGCCGCTTCGGTTCGAGGAAGATCACCGGATCGGGGTCGGCGATGGCGTCGCGCATCAGCGAGTAGGCGTCGGCGACGGTGGACGGCGAGACGACCTTGAGGCCAGGAGTGTGGGCGTAGTAGGCCTCGGACGAGTCGCAGTGGTGCTCGACGCCGCCGATACCACCGGCGAACGGAATCCGAATGACCATCGGCGCGGTGAGTGATCCACGAGTTCTGTTGCGCAGCTTGGCAACGTGGGACACGATCTGCTCGAATGCCGGGTAGGCGAAGGCGTCGAACTGCATCTCGACGACGGGCTTGTAGCCCGACATCGCCATCCCGATCGCGAATCCTACGATGCCCGACTCCGCGAGCGGGGTGTCGAAGCAGCGATCGTCACCGAAGTCTCGGGTCAGTCCGTCGGTGACGCGAAAGACACCACCGAGCGTGCCGACGTCCTCGCCGAAGACGACGACCTTGTCGTCCTCGGTCAACGCGTCGCGCAGAGCGGCGTTGAGGGCTCCGGCCATGGTCATCGTGGTCATGACAGTTCTCCTGCAGCGATTTCGGCGGCGACCTGATTGCGTTGTTCGGTCAGGCCAGGGGTGGGGGAGGAGTAGACGAAGCGGAACAGATCCTCGGGGTCGACGTCCTGCTCGACGTTCATGCCTGCGCGAAGTGCCGCAGCGTCGGCGTCGGCGGATACCGTCATCTGCCCGCGGAGCTCGTCGGTGAGAAGACCCTGGGCTTCGAGGTAGGAATCGAGGCGCGAGAGCGGATCTCGGGCCAGCCATCCCTCGACCTCGTCTGCCTTGCGGTAGCGAGTGGCGTCGTCGGCATTGGTGTGCGCATCCATGCGGTAGGTATGTGCCTCGACGACGACAGGGCCCTTGCCTGCTCTGACGTACTTCACGGCCTCGTCCATCACGGCCATCATTGCGATCGGGTCATTGCCGTCCACCTGCTCGCTGCCGATTCCGTAGCCGACGCCTTTGTGCGACAACGACGGAGCTGCAGTCTGACGCGCGAGTGGAACGCTGATGGCGAAGCCGTTGTTCTGGACCAGGAAGATGACTGGGGCACGGAACACGGCGGCGAAGTTGAGGGCCTCGTGGAAGTCGCCCTCACTGGTCGCTCCGTCTCCGCAGAACGCGAGTGCGATGGTGTCTCGGCCCTGCTTGGCCTCGGCATATGCGAAACCGGTCGCGTGCAGCAATTGTGTTGCCAGGGGCGTGCATTGAGGTGCGACCTTGTAGGCGGTCGGGTCGTACCCGCAGTGCCAGTAGCCGGCGAGCATACCGAGCAACTCCACCTGGTCGACGCCTCGCGCCGCGAGAGCCATCGAGTCTCGGTACGTGGGGAACATCCAATCCTGCTCACCCAGGCACAGGGCGGCGGCAATCTGGCAGGCTTCTTGTCCGCGCGAGGAGGGATAGACCGCGAGCCGGCCCTGCTTGGTCAATGCCGTTGCCTGCTGGTCGAATCGGCGACCGTGCACCATCGAGCGGTACATCTCCAGCAGGCGTTCGTTCGACGGGTGTGCGTAGCGGGCGGCACTGTCCACGCCCGTCCCATCGGGTGCGAGGTACTGCACGGGACGGTCGGCAGGCATGAACTGTTGGTAGGACGTTGCCGGAACCTTCTCGACGGTCGTCATGTCGCACTCTCCTGAAATCGACTTGTACGGCGATTCTGGCCGATTCGGTGAGGAAGAAGCCCGATGGTCGTAGAATTGCAGACGTATGGCTGCAAACCTCTATGCAGACACGAAATGTGTCCGATCGGCGCAACGAACTACGAGGTAGGAGCGGACGAATGGACGACGTCTCGAGACGTGTGGAATTGGACGACACGGATCGGCGCATCCTCATCGAGCTGACCGCCGACGGTCGGGTCTCGATGCGGGTGCTGGCCGATCGGTTGAATCTCTCTCGTGCACATACCTATACGCGGGTGGACCGGCTCAAGGATGCGGGCGTCATCGAACGGTTCACCGTGCAGGTGGATCACGCGGCGTCCGGGCTCGGCACCTCTGCATTCATCGCGCTGTCCATCCGTCAGGATTCGTGGCGCAGTGTGTCCGAGGGGTTGCGGTCGATGGAGTTCGTAGACCACTTCAGTTTGCTCGGTGGCGATTTCGACGTGCTGGTTCTGATCAGGACTCCCGACAACGAGAGTTTGCGGCAAGTGGTGCTGGAGGGGCTGCAATCGCTCGACGGCGTTCGGGCAACCCGCACGTGGCTGATCTTCGATGAGGACCGAGGTGGTCTAGGACGAACGGCGCCGCCCACCGAACGCTGACGGTGGGCGGCGTCGAACAGATCACGACTCAGAAGTTGCCGCGAGCGTCCTGCTCGCGCTCGATGGCCTCGAACAGTGCTTTGAAGTTGCCGATGCCGAAGCCGAGCGAGCCATGGCGTTCGATCATCTCGAAGAACACCGTCGGGCGATCGACCAGCGGCTTGGTGAAGATCTGCAGCAGATACCCGTCCTCGTCTCGGTCGACCAGAATACCGCGCTTCTGCAACTCTTCGATCGGCACTCGGACGTTACCGATCCGGGCTCGCAGTGCGGGATCCTCGTAGTACGAATCGGGAGTTGCGAGGAATTCGACGCCTGCCGCGCGGAGCGCATCGACCGAGGACAGGATGTCGTTGGTGGCGAGCGCCAGATGCTGTGCGCCTGGGCCGCGGTAGAAGTCCAGGTACTCGTCGATCTGTGAACGCTTCTTGGCGATGGCCGGTTCGTTCAGCGGAAACTTCACCCGATGGTTGCCGTTGGAGACGACCTTGCTCATCAGCGCCGAGTAATCGGTGGCGATATCTGCCCCGACGAACTCGGCCATGTTCGTGAAGCCCATGACGCGGTGATAAAAGTCGACCCACTCGTCCATCTTGCCGAGCTCGACGTTGCCGACCACGTGATCGAGAGCCTGAAAGATGCGCTTGGGAGCGCCTTCGGGACGTTGCAGAGTCGACGTCCGGGGTACGTAGCCGGGCAGATAGGTGCCGGTGTAGCGCGAGCGGTCGACCAACGTGTGTCGGGTGTCGCCGTAGGTCGCGATCGCCGCGGTGCGGACCGTGCCGTGCTCGTCGGACATGTCGGTCGGCTCTTGCAGTACTCGCGCGCCCTGGGCTCGCGCATGCTCGATGCAACGGTCCACATCCGGCACGGCCAGCGAGATGTCGACGACGCCGTCGCCGTGGCGCGTGTGGTGTGCCACCAGTTCGCTGTCGGGGTCGACGGCTCCCTTGATGACGAAACGCACTGCGCCCGACTTGAGGACGTAGGCGTGGTGGTCACGTTGGCCGGTCGTCGGGCCCGAGTACGCAACGAGCTCCATGCCGAACGCGGACTGGAAGAAATGCGCGGTCTGCGTCGCGTTGCCGACCACCCACACGATCGCGTCCCAGCCGCTGACCGGGAAGGGGTCGCGCTTGTCGTCGTACTCCACGAGGCCGACGAGCTGACGCAATTGCTCGGCATCGAGATCGGCCAGTCTTTCGTCATCGTTGAGGATGTTGTCGAGGCTCATGAAGTCTCCCTGGTTCAGGTGATGGATCGGGCGCGGCGACAAGCATTTCGGCCGCCTTCGGTTCGAGCTGCGCGAACTGTCCTGATGACTCAAACATTGCCGGTGAAAGGTGTCAATCGACCCAACTCTTACTATCGATGCTGTACAGATGGGCCAGGGGTAGACGCAGTTTGCTATACAATTCGCCTAGCAAAACGGAGGTATGCAATGGAATCCACAATGGACGAGTTGGACCGGGCAATGCTCGCTGCGCTGCATGACAATTCGAGGATCGGCGTACTCGAGCTGTCGCGAACGCTCGGTGTTGCACGCGCGACTGTGTCGGCCCGTCTGCAGCGTTTGGAGGACAGTGGCGTCATCACCGGCTATCAGCCTCGAATCGGTCTGGCAGCAGCCGGTTACGGCGTTCAGGCGTTCGTCACGTTGGAGATTGCCCAGGGCGCGCTCGGTGACGTCGTCGCCGTCCTGGAGCAGATACCCGGGGTGTTGGAAGCGTTCGCGACGACCGGAGCTGGAGATGTGCTGTGCCGGGTCGCCGCGGCGTCTCATGACGATCTGCAGCGAACTCTGATCGTGCTCAACCAGTCTCGTACGATCGCGCGGTCCACCAGTGTGGTCGTGCTCTCGGAGTTGGTCGCGTTTCGAGCGATGCCATTGCTGAACACCGCCGAGCCCGAGAGAACGCCGAAGGCCCCTGCCTATCGACGAACGCACGACTGAGCGCGTACGGGTCGAGGCAGGGGCCGCCGAGGCGTTCGGGTCAGATCATCGAGGGCGCAACCACCGTCAGCAGCCATACGGTCGGCGGAGCGATGAGAACGACCAATCCGCAGTAGCCGAGCATCTTTCGTTGGAATCGGGCCTTGTCGTCCACTCGGGCTTCGGCCAGAACCATGACCCCGTTGGTGGAGAACGGGCTCACGTCCACCACGGTAGCCGAGAAGGCAATGGCAGCAACGAATCCGATGGAACCGAGTTCGCCGGCCGCGAGCAGAGGTGCGGCAAGCGGCAGTGCGATACCGATGGTGCCGATCGACGATCCGAATGCCGAGATGATCGCCACCGCGTAGCACAGGATGAGCGCCGTCAACAGGGGTGATCCGAGGGCCGAGGCGGCGTCGCCGAGGAATCCCAATGTGCCGTTCTGGGTCATGACCGCCATGTACGTCTGAACACCGCAGACCAGAACCACTGCAGGCCAGGCGATGTTGTCGACCACCTTGGGGTGGGTCTTGGGTGCCAACAGCAGCAACACGACCGACACGCAGATCGCGCTGACGCCGATGTCGACTCCCAACGTCACGGACAACAGAACCAGCGCTGCGATACCGAGCAGTGTGAGTACCCGTACTCGGGTGAGCGGGACGTTCTCATTCGGAACCGTTGTGACCGATGAAGATTCGATGTGATCGACCTCGACCTTCACGGAAGTGCCGCCTCCACTGCCTTTGGGCAGTCCGGTATGACCCGGGCGTGGCCCCGAGGGGACGGGCAGTCCGCCTTCGTGGTCGCGCAAGTCCTGGACATCGAAGGCACGCGTGCGGTCTCGAATGAGGTCGCGGCCGAGAACCAGGAAGAGTACGAGCGCGATGAGCGTGTTGAGCACGAACGGGATGAGGAACAGGGCCAGTGGGTGTGAGCCCACGCCGGTGGAGTCCATCAGGCCGTTGACGAAGGCACCGTACAGGTTGATCGGCGAGAAGCAGCAGGCGAGAGCGCCGTGGCTGACGACCATGCCCATCAGGAAGGGATTGATGTTGTTGCGCTTGGCGAGTGGCATCGCGATCGGGGCCAGCATGCCCACGGCCAGAACGGATCCCAGAGCCATCAGTAGACCGGACAGCAGGAACATCATCCACAGGATGGCCCAGCGTCGTCCGCCCACCAGTCGGAGGGATCGATCGATGACGACGTCGATGGTTCCGTTGGCTTTGGCGATGGCGAACAGCAGCGTGATGCCGCCGACGATGATGAAGGTACTGCCGGGGAAAGCGTCGATGACATCTTCGACGGGTATGCCGGATATCGCGCCACCGACGATGAAGGCACCGGCGAAGGCGAGTAGACCCATGTTGATGGGTGTGATCGTGGCGACCGTGAAGATGGCGATCAGGGCGACGATCGAGATTGCGTAGACCATGGCTGGCCTTTCGGGCAGGGGGATGAGGTGGGCCGCGAGAGCGCGGCGGCGTACGGGCCGTAGCCCGCGACATCAGTGCGTGGGTGTGAGGAGTGGACGGCCTCGGCCGACCACCGTGCGAGCGAGAGCGGCGGCGTTGGCAAGGGCAGACGTATCGATGCCAGTGTGGATTCCGGCACGATGGAATGTGTCGACCAGTTCCTCGGTAGCGAGATTTCCGTGCGCGCCTGGGGCGAAGGGACAACCGCCGTACCCGGCGAGTGCGCTGTCGAAATATTCGACCTCGAGGTCGAATACTGCACGTACCGCCGTCTCGAGCGCCTGGTCGTGAGCATTGTGTAGATGCAGGCTGATTGTCAACTGCGGCAGGGCTGTTCGGACGGCGTCGACACCGGTCAGTACCTGATCGGTGGTGGCGATCCCCAGAGTATCCGCCAGACCGAGGCTCGATACACCGGTGTCGGCCATACGTTCACACACCTCGACGAGCCGCTCGGGCGTGATGACGCCGTCGAACGGGCACACGAAGGCGGTACTGACTCCACCGATGAACGTGCGGTCCGGGTGCAGTGCGACCGCGGAACTCAGGTCGCGCAACGCGTCGTCGGGCGAGCGGCCGGCGTTGGCGCGGCTGTGGCCCTCGCTGGCGGAGGTGACAATCTGGATCACGTCGATGTCCGTCTCGGCGGCCCGATGGACGCCACGGCTGTTCAAAGTCAATGCACTGTAACGGGTTTCGGATCGGCGCGGTGCGCGCGCTATGACGTCCTCCGCATCGGCCATCTGCGGCACTCGGGTGGCAGAGACGAACGACGCGATCTCGAGGGACGTGATGCCCGACGCAAGGGTGGCGTCGAGCACGGCGAGCTTGTCCTCGGTGGGGACGATGCACTTCTCGTCCTGCAAACCGTCGCGGAGATAGACGTCGGTGATGTGTACGCGAGGCATCTCAGATCACCTTCCTGGCGCGGAGATCGTCCAGCTGCTCCTCGGTGAGCCCGAGTGTGCGGCCGAGGACATCGTCGGTGTGCTCGCCCAGATCCGGGCCCGCCCACTTGACGGCCGTGGCGGTATCGCCGAATCGTGGAACCACACCGGGGAAGCGCACCTCCTCGGTACTGCCCTGTTCCACAGAGACTTTCAGAGGTTGCACCATTCCGCGTGAAACGAAGTGTTCGTCCTCTGCGATCTGAGCTGCATCGAACACTTCTCCGACGGGTATACCGGCGGCACCGAGTTCGTCGACGACAACAGCAGTCGGCCTTACCGACGTCCAGTCGGAGATGGCTCCGTCGAGCTCGGCCTCGCGCGCAAATCGTTTGTCGCCGTTCGCCAGCTCGGGGTCGTCGGCCAGGTCAGTTCGCCCCACCGCGGTCATGAGCCGTCCGAACACGCTACTCGAGTTTCCGGCGATCATGACGCTGCCGTCCTGAGACGGATAGATCCCGCTGGGGACCACGCCGGGAAGATTGCCCGCTGTGCGCTGGCGGACGGTGCCGTATGCGTCGAAGTCCGGGACCAGCGACTCCATGGCCATGAACACTGCCTCGTAGAGTGCGACATCGGCGACCTTGGGCCGAGAATGATCTCCGCTCCGTTCGCGAGCGAGCAGCATAACCAGGGCACCGACGGCCCCGTGGAGTCCGGCCAGGACGTCGCCGATGGGTGCTGCCGGCCGAACGGGCTCGCGATCCGCGTGACCGGTGACGTGACGCAATCCGCCGAATGCTTCTGCTACGCCGCCGAACCCGGCTCGGTCTCGATGTGGGCCGGTTTGGCCGTAACCCGAGATACGGACCATGACCACGTCGGGATTGGCTTCCTGTAGGCGGTCGGGCCCGAGGCCCCAACGCTCGAGGGTGCCGGGCCGGAAGTTCTCCACGACGACATCGGCGGTCTCGACCAACTTCAGCGCGAGATCGCGGCCTTCGTCGGTACGCAGATCGAGAGTCACCGAATGTTTGTTGCGAGCAATGGTCCTGAACATCATGGAGGTGTCTCCGCGGCTTCGACGCCAGCCGCGGAGTTCGTCGCCGACGCCGGGGCGTTCGATCTTGATGACGTCGGCACCGAAGTCGGCGAAAAGGCGACTGGCAAATGGTGCGGCGATGAAATTGCCCAGCTCGATCACACGGATTCCGTGCAAAGGGCCGTTCTCAGTGGTGATGGACACCGGTGGTCACTCCCTGCAGTTGGGTAGTAGGTCCGAGCGAAGATTGCTTGATTATCATTATTTGATAACTGAATTATCTTCTGGTAGGAATGACTATAGTGTGCTGGATCACTAATCACAACCACTGTGACCTGGATTCCCGAAATAGCTGTGCCGATGGAAGGAACAGGAACTCATGACCGATACGAGCTCAGGGTCGTTGCTGCTCGCGCTCGAGTGCGGATCTCCGATCGTCGACGCGTCCGCGTGGGTCGCCCCCACTGCGACGCTCGTCGGACGAGTGAATCTGGGCCAGGACAGCAGTGTCTGGTATCGGGCCGTTCTGCGTGCCGACTCGGAGGAGATCACGATCGGCGGTGGGTCCAACATTCAGGACGGCGTTGTCGCACATGTCGATCCGGGCTTTCCGCTCACTATCGGTGCGAACGTGAGTGTGGGACACAATGCCGTCTTGCACGGTTGCACCGTCGGCGACGGAACATTGGTCGGCATGGCTGCCGTCATCATGAACGGTGCCGTGGTGGGAGAGAACTGCCTCATTGCAGCGGGCGCGCTGGTGACCGAAGGCGCTCGTATTCCGCCCAGATCATTGGTGGCGGGTGTCCCCGCCAAAGTTCGGCGGGAATTGACCGACGAGGAGGTCGAGCATTGCATAGTCAATGCGCTCACCTACCGCGATCTGGCCAACGTCCACCGTGGCGCTCGGCCCTGCTGACAGCGTCGTAGACCGCCGAACACCTATGCTGCGGTGGCAGTGTCGGTCATGTTGCCGATACTGCGTGGGAATCGAAAACGGAGGTCGACAGCAGTGACGGACGGTAGCGCCGACACCACTACCGGGGTTCTGGCTCGGGCCGCGGCGATTCTCAATGCGGTCGAGGCGTGTCCGCGGACCACCGGCGACCTCGCCAAGATGCTTGGCCTGTCTGCATCGACGGTCTATCGGCTGGTCGGCGAGATGGTGCGGTACTCGATGCTCCGCCGGGACAACGACGGCCTTCTTCATCCCGGTGATCGCTTCGGTACCTCCACTCTCGGCGGGCTCGCCGTACCGATTCTCCGGCGCCTGCGGCAGGAGACCGGAGAATCCGCCCAGTTGTGGGTACTGCGGGGATCGCATCGGTTGTGCCTGGTATCGGAGGATTCACAGCACGAACTCCGGGCGTCGTTGCCCGTGGGGGCGCTACTGCCTCTCGGACCGGGGTCGGCCGGTCACGTGTTGGCCGGCGATCTCGACGCCGACGCCGACAGCCGCGCCCTCGGGTGGTGGGAATCGGCGTCCGAACGAACCCCAGGGCTGACATCGGTGAGCGCCCCGGTTCGCCGGGACGGGCGCATCGTCGCGGCCGTCTGCGTGGCAGGTCCGATCGAGCGGGTGCCCACGACTGCAGGGCTTCTCTGGGGGCGGGCCGTGTGCGATGCCGCGTCGGAGATCGAGCAGTCTCTGGTGGTCCGGCCGGAGTGGTAGAGGCGGGTCAGGCCGGCACGATCCGGCCACGGACATCGCCGAAGCCGATGCGAGATCCGCCCGGCCCCGGGGCACTCGCGGCGATGACGACCTCGTCACCGTCCTCGAGGAACGTACGGGTCTCCGATCCGAGTGACACCGGTTCCGCACCGCCCCAGGTGAGTTCGATGAACGCGCCGCGCTGATTCTTCTCGGGTCCCGAGATGGTGCCCGAGGCGAACAGGTCACCGGTTCGGCTGCTCGCACCGTTGACGGTCTCGTGCGCGAGCATCTGGGCCGGCGACCAGTACATCGCACTGTACGGTGGGCGCGAAACGATGTGGTCGTTCCACGAGACCGTCAGGTCGATGTCAAGTGCCCAGGAACGAGATTCGCGCAGGTACTCGAGCGGCTCAGGATCCTGCACCGGCGTCGAGACTCGCGCCTGCTCCAATGCGAGCAAGGGCACCACCCAGGGCGAGATGGACGTCGCGAAACTCTTGCCGAGGTTGGGCCCGAGTGGCACGTACTCCCAGGCCTGAATGTCGCGAGCCGACCAGTCGTTGACGATGACGGCTCCGAACACGTGCTCGGAGAACCGATCCGGCGAGATGGGACCGTCGGACGGTACGCCGACGACGAAGCCCATCTCTGCTTCGATGTCGAGTCGCCGACTCGGACCGAAGGTGGGCGACGGCTCGTCGGGTGCCTTGCGTTGGCCGGAAGGCCTCTTGATGTCGGTGCCGGAGACGACAACTGTGCCGGCCCGTCCGTGATAACCGACGGGCAGGTGCTTCCAATTCGGTAGCAGCGGTTCGGCGTCCGGCCGGAAGAGTCGGCCGAGATTGGACGCGTGGTGCTCGGAGGCGTAGAAGTCCACGTAGTCGGCCACCTCGAACGGCAGGTGCATCGTGACATCGGAAACGGACACGATTGCTTCCGCGGGGGTTGTGCCACTGATGAGCATGTCGGTGACGGCCGTGCGTACCTCCACCCAGCGACTGCGTCCGCGGGCCATGAACGCGTTCAGGCTGGGCGAGGCGAAATCTGAATCGTCGAGAGCGACAATCAGATCGATCACATTGTCGCCGTACCGGACCCCGACCCGAGCGTCCGAACCGGGAGTACTGAAAATGCCATAGGGGAGGTTGTGGATTCCGAACTCGGAATCGGCGGGAATGTCGATGTGCGTCATGAACGGCGCGCTCCTTGGTTCACTGAGGTGGGACGAGTCCGAGGCGGACGAGATCGTCCAGGGGTTCCCGGATGCTGCAGGTGCCGAAGGAGGCGAATGCACGCTGTCCCTCGATCCCGGCGACGAGCCCGGCGAGGACGTCGGCGTCCCGGATCGCCAGTATCTTCTCGAGCTCACCGACGCGAGCGCCGCTGTGCGCGGCTTCGGCCGCAAGGATCACGTTGAGGAAACCGTGCTGCTCGAACCCGTTGTCGGGATCGGTATTACGGGCAGCATGGTGCAGACCCGCGGTGGCTTTGAAGTGGACCTCGCGCCGTGCCGCCTCGTGGATGGACGCAGCGAGTTCCCGTTCGTCCGGATACTGGTCGGCCGTGACGCCGCCGGTCCTGAATTTGGCGCGATACCCGAACTCGTCGACTGCGTCGAAGATGTCGTCTCGTCGGGAGTCTCGGGGAATTTCGACATAGATGTCGATGTCGTGAGTGATGGTGCGCAAGGCGTCGATTTTCGTGCCATCGGGTACGGCCACTTCGACGGCAACAACCGTCACCCCGGCGGTACGGTCGGCGACCCGCAGGCCTGCCTCCACGCTGCCCGGGCCTGCAGGTGCGGTCAACGCCACTTCCATTCGAGCACCGAGGACGAGCTCGTTCACCCGGTCCATCGGAACGACCAACGGGCCGACGAGGTCTGCGAAGGAACTGGCGCGGTACTCGAGATGTTGTGCCGCAGCAACATCGAGTGGTGCATTGCCGGGAGGGAAGACAGCGGCGTCGTCGCACAGGCGATGGAAGAACGTGGGAATCATCGGTTCGGTCCCCGGCCTGCCCACGTCCAGGCGTAGCCTGTGTCCTCGCATGCGAGCGCACCTTCGCCCAGTTCGAGCGGGCGGAACGTATCGACCATGACGGCGAGTTCGTCGAAGAACTCGGCACCGATACTGCGTTCGTAGGCACCGGGTTGCGGCCCGTGAGCGTGACCGCCCGGATGCACCGAGATGGAACCCTGGCCGATTCCGGAGCCCTTACGGGCCTCGTAGTCGCCGCCGACGTAGAACATGATCTCGTCGGAGTCGACGTTGGAGTGGTAGTACGGCACCGGGATTGCCAGCGGGTGGTAGTCGACCTTGCGCGGAACGAAATTACAGATCACGAAGTTGGCTCCTTCGAATGCCTGATGCGCAGGCGGCGGTTGATGCACACGGCCGGTGATCGGCTCGTAGTCGGAGATGTTGAACATGTACGGGTACAGGCAGCCGTCCCACCCCACCACGTCGAACGGGTGCTGCGGGTAGACGTATCGCGTTCCGACGATGCCCGTCGAACCGCGGTGTTTGACAAGCACTTCCACGTCGCTGCCTTCGACGACCAGCGGCTCGGTGGGGCCGTGGAGATCGCGTTCGCAGTAGGGAGCGTTCTCGAGCAGCTGGCCGTACTTCGACAGGAACCGCTTCGGCGGCGCGATGTGACTGTTGGCTTCGATGGCGTAGGCACGAAGGGGGCCGTCAGGAATCCAACGGTGCGTCGTCGCGCGCGGAATGAGCACGTAGTCGCCCTGCTGTGCCTGGAGAGTACCGAACACCGTTTCGACGGTGGCAGAACCGGATTCGATGTAGATCGTCTCGTCACCGATCGAATTGCGATACAGCGGAGAGGTTTTCGAGGCGACGACGTAGGAGAGTCGCACATCGGCGTTGCCGAGGACGAGTCGCCGGCCGGTGACGACGTCGGTGCCGGGCACCGTGGATTCGGGAAACAGCTCGTGCAACTTCAGGTGCCGCGGCACGAGTGGATGGTTGGGCGTCGTCGACTGGTCGGGGAGTTCCCATACCGTCGCATCGACGATGGCCGACGGTATGTGGCGGTGATAGAGCAGAGACGAGTCCGACGAGAAGCCCTCTTCGCCCATCAGCTCCTCGAAGTAGAGGTTGCCTTCTGGAGTTCGGTGCTGGGTGTGTCGCTTCGGAGGTACCGATCCGAGCTGCCGGTAGTAGGCCACGTCGTCGCTCCTGTGTTCCGTTGACCGCCTGTAGTAAATACATTAACTAGTTTGACGTGATCTATGCAACCGTCAGTTGCGTCCCCGCACGTCGAACTGGCTGCGGTGAGTGATGAGTTTGGTCAACAGCATCACCAGAATTCGTTGTTCGGGTTCGGTGAGCGCGCTGGCCCACGCGTTCTCCCGTTCGTTCTGTTCGGCAAACGCCTCGACCATCTCGTCGTGCCCCTGCGCGGTGAGGGCGAGGCGCACCGAACGCCCGTCCTTCTCGTCGGGTGTGCTGGCGAGCAGGCCGCCGGCGACGAGAGTCTTGGACAGGTTCGAGACGGCAGCGCGGCTCATGCCGGTGAGTTCTGCTGCTCGTCGCGGTTCGATCGGGCCTGCCAGCCACGTCACGAACATCAGCCGAAACGACGACCACGACCAGCCTCGGGGGCGGTGAACCGTCGCCTCCAAGTCGTAGGTGACGATGTTCGACGCCCGGTTGAGTGTCAGCAGAACCTCGGTGGCCAATTGGTGCTCGAACCCGTAATCCCGGGCCAGCGTGGTGTTGGCGGTGTCGATGAACGACCAGAAATCGGGCTCGGGTGAATCGGTCACGGATTCACTGTAACCACGAAACCATCTGATCAACACATTTATTACTCGAGCAGGCGCGATTCGTGTCCCAACCCGGAGGGGTCATGATGGACGCATGAGCTCGAAGAACCTGTTCGGTGGCCCACGGACCCTGCTGATCGTGGCAGCAGTGGTCATCGTGATCGCACTCGTCGCTGCCGCCGCGACGCTGATTGTTCGCGCCGTGCTCGGACCGCCCGAGGGCGAGAACAAGTTCGAGATCGAGGGCTACTCGGTTGTTCAGGTCGATCCCCAGGTCAGCGACCTCGCGCTCGCCACACGCTAGCCGACTCTGCGGCGACCAGCGGGTCGTGGGTCTGCTGAAAGTTTCGCCCGCCACGGGCGAATGTGCTGAGCGTGGCAGCGGGTACCTCGTGCTCGGGGACGGGCTCGCCCGTCCACTCACAGTCGCGTACGAAGGTCATGTTCGACGCCACTGCATCGTCACTGCGATCTTCCCGCAGTGGGCCGGAGATTCGGCCGAGGAAGTACTCGCCACGTGCGGTTCGCGTCCAGACGAAGGATCCGTCCGCAACCTGCTCGAAGCGCTCGACCCGTCGTAGAGACCGTTCGTCGTCGGCCGCCATGCCGCAGAATCCGAAGGTGAGGGCACGCTCGACGCCGTCCGGCATCGGTGCGCGATAGACATTCGGCATACAGCCGAGCCTAGAGCCCGAGGGGTTTACAGACCTGCTGGTCCGTTGCACGATGATCTCTGACATCGGACGAATCCAACGAAATGGGGAGCATCGTGTATTCGAGAAAAAGAGTCATTCGCCTCGTGGCGGCACCGCTGGTGGCGGGAGTCCTGACGCTGGGGTCGGCGGGCGCCGCGTCGGCCGCGACCACTACGGAGCTCAGGCCGGTACAGGCATTCGTCTTCTTCCAACACGGCGTCAGCTTCGGGTCGGGTCCGGTCGAGGCAACGGCGACGGTGATCGAGGCAGGGAAAGTCACGGTGACGACGGCGAGCAAGATTTCGGGTGCGGGCGACATGGGCTCGTCTGCGGTGGGCCTGCTGCCGGTTCCGGTGACCGTGGTGTGGACGAACATCGACAACGGCCGATCCGGTTCGGCGGGTGGGATATCGACCGAGCCGATCGCTCTCACTACCGGTGCGGGCCGCGTCGATCTCACGATCACGACGGACACTCCCAACCTGCCCGGAGGTGGCCGCGTCGTCGTGGGGTAGCTGATCGGTCCTTCGAGTGGTAGGTTGAAGGTTCAACTTAAGCACTCGAAGGACCCCTCATGACATCTGTGGTCAACCCGCCCGTCGCGGGAGCAGCGTTCGACGCGTTTCTCGCCGATTCCGCACCCGCGAGCAGGTCGCAGCAGATGTGGACCCCGAACGACGGGCCGATGCCCGCCCTGTACATCAGCCACGGTGCACCCCCGGTCTTCGACGACGCACTCTGGATGGACCAGCTGTTCACCTGGTCGCAGTCGATGCCGAAGCCGAAGGCGATCCTCATCGTCAGCGCGCACTGGGAGGAGGCTCCGCTGAGCCTGTCCGCCTCAGCAGGCGCGACACCGCTGGTCTACGACTTCGGTGGTTTCGCCCAGCGCTACTACTCGATGGAATATCGGACGCCCGACGCCGAGGCGCTGGCCGCTCGCGTTGCCGCGGCAATCCCGGCGTCGGAAAATCTGCACCGACACACCTCTCGCGGACTCGATCACGGTGCCTGGGTTCCGCTGAAGGTGATGTACCCGTACGCCGATGTCCCCGTTCTGCAGTTGAGCCTGCCGACGCATGCTCCCGATCGGCTGATGGCGATAGGCGCTGCGCTGAAAGAGCTTCGCGCCGAGGGTGTCTTGGTCATCGGCTCGGGATTCATGACGCATGGGTTGCCGTTTCTGTCCCGCGAGAACTTCACCACCAATACCGTGCCGACGTGGTCCGAGGACTTCGATCTCTGGGCGGCCGACGCCTTGTCTCGCGGTGACGTCGGGACTCTCGCCGACTTCCGCAGTGCCGCACCGGGAATGCCCTATGCCCACCCGACCGTCGAACACTTCACGCCGCTGTTCGTCACGCTCGGTGCCGCCGAGAATCCGGAAGCTCCGGTGACGACGGCCATCACCGGCTTCCAGTTCGGCTTGGCGAAGCGGTCTTTCGCGGTCGCGTGACGAACGGGCGCAACCCAGTGCACTTGGGATCGGTTCACTTCTGAATCTCTTTCGATTCGGGGATTGTTATCTACGCCACTTCGCTCTACAGTTCTGAGCACCATCTCGGACATCGGTGTCCAAGATGGACGGATGCGCTGTACGAACCGTCGCCGGGCGCGCCTCCTGTGGATCCCGTCCTCCGGCGCGAAGGAGTACACCCGTGTCTTCTGCCCGCTCTTGGACGCTGCGTACAGCGATCAGCGTGATGACCGCCGCGGCGGCTTTCGCCGCCATGGCGACGCCCGCTGCTGCTGCACCCGATTCGCCCGCGGTGGACATTCAGCCGCCTCTGGCACCGTTCACGTGGCCGAAGATTCCGGAGTTCGACACCGACTTCTACCTTCCGCCCGCCGACGTGGTGGCCGCGGCCTCGCCGGGTCAGATCATCGCTGCGCGGCCGGTCGAACTGGCCACTCTCAACGTCATCCCCACACAGGTCGACGCATGGCAGTTGTCGTTCCGGTCCAACAACGGTCGCGACGAGCCGATCGCTGCCGTGACCACGGTCATCAAGCCTCGTGGCGTCCCCACGGCACCGCGGCCCTTGATATCCATCCAGCTGGCCGAGGATTCTCTCGCCGCCTACTGCGCGCCTTCGTATGCGATGCGCGCGGGTGCGATTCACTGGCCGGTGACGGGCGCGGTGACGTCGGGTGCTCAATTCCTCGAAGTGCAGGCAGCGTTGGCGCAGGGGTGGGCGGTATCGGTACCCGATCATCAAGGCCCGAACAACTCGTTCGCCGCAGGGCCGGTCGCCGGTCGGATCACACTCGACGGAATCCGAGCGGCCGAGAACTTCGCGCCGATGCAGTTGGACGGGGAGGCCACCAAGGTGGGGATGAGCGGCTATTCCGGCGGCGCGATAGCGACCGGACATGCAGCCGAACTGGCCGGACGCTACGCCCCTGAGCTCGATATCGTCGGAGTCACCGAGGGCGGAACTCCCGCTGAGCTCGGAGCTCTGGTCGACAACGCGAACAACACTCTCGGTTCGGGCATCGTCGCTGCCGGGATCATCGGTGCCAGTCGTGAAGATCCCGAGTTGGCCGACTTCGTCGACGAACATATCGATCCGTTCGGCCGGGCGTTGTTCGCGGCGAAGGACAATCTCTGTGTCGGTTACAGCTCGGCGCTGCTGCCGTTCGTCAACCTGAAGGGCTTCCTGCACACCGACGGCGACCCGATTCAACAACCAGTGGTGAAGAAGGCCCTGTCTGCGATGCAGCTCGGGGGCACCACACCGAACATGCCGCTCTACGTCTACCATTCCAACCCTGATTGGCTGGTGCCGATCGGACCGGTCAACGCGATGGTCGACTCGTACTGCAGCCGTCCCGGTGCCGATGTCACGTACACCCGCGATCATTTCAGCGAGCACATCACCCTCGAATTGATCGCATTTCCGAGCGCGGTGTTGTGGATGCGCGACCGGTTCGCCGGTGTCCCTGTGGAACCGGGTTGCCGCACGAACGATGTCGGCTCGATGGCGCTCGACACACGTGCACACCCGCTCTTCGTCGATGCCGTCGGCGAGATAATCGCAGGACTGTTCGGCAAGCCGATCGGGGCGTGACGGGCCCGATCGGCGTCAGAGCCGCGAACGATTCACCGGCGGTAGACTCCGCCGGTGACTGTCGCCGACGACCAGGGCCGCATCTACGCGGGACGATCGTCCGCCGCGCGCAAAGCCGATCGGCGCGCACGGTTCCTGCAGGCAGGGATCGAGGTCATCGGGGTACGCGGATACGCAGCCACCTCGGTCGCGCATATCTGCGCTGCAGCCGGTCTGGCGCGCAGTCAGTTCTACGGTGAGTTCGCCAACCGTGAGGCGCTGCTCGTGGATGTGTACGACCTGATCCAAGACGACGCGCTGGCTGCGGTCGTCGCCGCACTCGACGGTCAAGTCGACCGAGATCGACGCGCGCTGGTCGTCGCCGCGATGACGGCCTTGGTCGGATCGATCGGGGGTGACCCACGCCGAGCGCGGATTTCGTACCTGGAGACGCTGGGTGTCAGCGATGCCGTCGAACAGCACCGGACGCGCCGTCGTGCACAGTGGGTACAGTTCTTCGAGAACACCCTGCGCTCGGAAGTCGGTTCCGATTTCGTTCCGCCGGGTGGATACCGTTTGGCTGCAACGGCATTCCTCGGTGCGCTCACCGAGATCGTCTCCGACTGGTCGCGCACCGATCCCCCTCGCCCACCCATCGAGCTCATCGTGGAGACGATGGTCGCCGTCCTCGGAGCGTTCGTTCCCGACCTGAACTGAACTGCATCCTGTCGGGCAATACAGTGGACCGATGACAGCTGCCACCGGTCCACTCGCAGGCCTCGTGGTCGCGGACTTCTCCCGGGTGCTCGCCGGACCGTACGCGACGATGATGCTCGGCGACATGGGTGCCGACGTGATCAAGATCGAACGACCCGGAATCGGTGACGACACCCGATCGTGGGGCCCGCCATACGACTCTTCCGGTACGGCAACCTATTTCAACTCGGTCAATCGCAACAAGACATCGCGGTTCATCGACCTGCAATCCGAGAGCGGGGTAGCCGAGGCGAGCGAGATCGTCGCGGGCGCGGACATCGTGATCGAGAACTTCCGCGCCGGAACGATGGACCGCCTCGGACTTGGCTATTCAACTGTGTCGCAATCGAACCCGGGCCTGATCTACTGCTCGATCTCCGGCTTCGGCACCGGCGGAGGAGCTGCGCTCCCCGGATACGATCTGGTGGTCCAAGCCGTCGGCGGGCTCATGAGCGTCACCGGCCCCGACACCTCGACACCGACCAAGGTGGGAGTGGCGATGGTCGACATCGTCACCGGTCTACATGCACTGAGCGGAATCCTTGCCGCACTGCATCATCGATCACAGACGGGTGCTGGCCAGCAGGTGCACACCTCGCTGATGGCGTCGGTGCTCTCCGCGTTGAGCAACCAGTCGGCGGCGTACCTCGGGGCAGGCGTTGTGCCCGTCCCGATGGGAAACAAGCATCCCTCGCTCGTGCCGTACGAGGTGTTCGAGACTGCCGACCGTCCATTGGCACTGGCCGTGGGAAACGACCGGCAATTCGCGGCCCTGGTCGAGGTGCTCGGATTGCCTGCGATGGCCGAGGATGATCGCTTCTCGTCCAATTCTGCTCGCGTCGAACATCGCGATCACCTGGTCGACGCGTTGACCTCGGCGCTGCGGGCACGTACCGCGGACGAATGGTACCGAGATCTGATGGCCCGCAACGTCCCCGCGGGGCCGGTCAATTCCATCGAAGAGGCGTTTGCCTTCGCGGAATCGCTCGGTCTCGAACCGCGAGTGCAGGTTCCGGGTTCAGTGGCCGACGGCGTCCGTAATCCTCTGGACTTCTCGGCCACTCCGGTGAACTACCGCTTTCCACCGCCCGCCGGGTCTTAGTTCAACGCCCATTTCACCGACACTGACACTGACACGGTCTGCTGTCCCGGTTCGATGGGCACCGCCATGTCTGCCGAACTGGCGGACTCGCCGAAGGTCCTCGACTGCTCCTGGCCGCTGATCGACTCGGTGATCGACAGAACGTCACCGAGTTCTCCGCCTGCGAGCGATGCGTACTGCTCGGCGCGATCGCGGGCATCGGCGAACGCCCTGGACCGAGCATCGGAGATCAGCTCGGAATCGTCGTCGATCTTGAACGAGACCCCGGAGATCCGGGTCGCGTTTCCGCCGGCCGCTGTGGCGTCGCCCAACACCGCGGAGGCCTTCGACAGGTCGCGCACCGTGACCTGCAAGGTGTTAGTGGCTTGGTATCCGGAGATAGCCGAGGTGCCGCCCGGCAATGCGCCGGAGTACTGCGGATCGATCGACACCTGTTGGGTCTGGATGTCCTCGCGAGCGACGCCGGCTGCGATCACTGCGTCCGTCACCTCGGCGACCGCAGTATTGGCCTGTTCGATGGCGGCGGTGACGTCCTCGGCGGTGGCCTGGACGCCGATCTGGGTCGTCAACGTGTCCGGTGCCCCCTGGACTTCTCCCACGCCGTTGACGTTCACCCCGGGAGGTCCATCGGGGGAGGTGGTCGCGGGACTGCTGCAGCCCGCGGTCAGGGCTACGGCCAGCGCCAGGGCCGATGCACACGATCCGATCATCCATCGATTTCGACTCACCGCCGTAGTGTCCACCATTGCAGGTGAATTGAAAAGGCTCAGGGCTTGCGATACTCGGCGTCGAACGTCACGATCACCTCGTCCACCACCTTCATGGCTCCGAACATCTGCGAATACGGAGTGATCTTGTAATCCGATTGCCGCACAGTGGTTTCGGACTCCATGTGCCAACGATCGCCGAGGTCGGTGGCGGTCACATCCACGATGATCTTCCTGGACACGCCGTGAATCTCCGCAGTGCCCGCCAGCCGAAATCCGGAGTCACCGGCGGTGATCTCCTCCGAAACGAATCGAATCGATGGATACCGGTCGGCGTCGAAACTCTTGAGCGCGTTTGCCTTCGCCACCATTTTTTCCGGGCCGATCAAGGGTGTCAGTCCACCCTCTCCGTGGATCACCTCGAGTGAACCCACCTCGGCGGTCAGGGTGACCGCGGTGGGTGCGTCCCCCGACCACTCGACTGTCGCGGTCCAGGAGGTCACCGCAATCGTGAGGCGATGCCCCATCTTGGATGCCCGTCCGGCGACATCCGTCCGGACGGCCAACTGCCCACCGTCCGATGCGTCGAGCGTCCAGGTCGCGGTAGTCATGCCTCGACTGTATCGGTCTCGCAGAACCGACGACGGGACGCAGGCGCAGGTGGTTAGGGTGGGGTCATGTTCTCCAATTCCCCTCGAACATTCGTCGCCGACGCCCTCCGCGGTTTTGTTGCCGCTACCGACGACATCGCCTGGCACGCTGATCCTGGCTTCCTGACGCGTCGCTACCGCATCTCCGACGGTCAGGTCGCGCTGCTGTCCGGCGGGGGATCCGGCCACGAGCCGATGCATGCCGGATTCATCGGTCGCGGCATGCTCACCGGCGCGTGCCCGGGCCTGGTGTTCACCTCACCCAACGCCCTTCAGGTGCACGAGGCGTCCAAGGCCGTGGACGCAGGTGGCGGAGTGGTACACATCGTCAAGAACTACACCGGCGATGTGATGAATTTCAAGATCGCCCGAGAGTTGTTGCAGGAGGACGGCATTGTGGCCGACGTCGTTCTCGTCGACGACGATGTGGCCAGTGAGAGCGAGGACGGGCCCGGTCGACGCGGCACCGCAGCGACCATCGTCGTCGAAAAGGTGTGCGGTGCAGCGGCAGAGCGCGGAGACAGCCTGCAGGCCGTGGTCGCACTCGGGCGTCGAACGGCGGAGAACGCGCGCAGCATGGCCGTCGCGCTGGACCCGCCGACGCTACCGGGTGCCGACAGTCCTTCGTTCGAATTGCCCAAGGACGAAATCGAACTCGGCATCGGGATTCACGGAGAGCGCGGAACCGATCGAGTGCCGCAGTTGCCTGCTCAGGAGATCGTCGCGAAGCTTGCCGAGCCTGTCGTATCCTCGCTCGGATTGAACTCGGGCGAATCGGTGATCGCGATCGTCAACGGACTCGGCGCGACGCACCCGCTGGAGTTGCACCTGCTGTTCGGTGAACTCTCGGAGTACCTCTCGGGCAAGGGTATCGAGATATCCCGCTCGCTCGTCGGCAGTTTCGTCACGGCTCTGAACATGGGCGGTGCCTCGATCACCCTCGTGCGCGCCGACGACGAGATGCTCGAACTCTGGGACGCACCCACCGATGCTCCCGGTTGGCCCAATGCGTACAGCCGTGGCGCGAAGCAGGTGGGCGAACGCGGCGGATTCGGGCCGACGTTCTCGCCCTCCGAAGCAGGCGAGAAGTCGTCTTTCGTCTCGCAGTGGATCGGGTCGTGGGTGCAGCGCGTGCTCGACGAGGAGCCGGCTCTGACCGAGTTGGATCGGAAGGCAGGCGACGGCGACTTCGGTGCCAACATGCTGGCCGCGCTCGAACAGCTCGATCTGGCCGCCGTCAAGGAAAGCTACTCGGCTGCAACGGTATTCGAGGCCGTCAGTGAGGCGTATCTGGGCCACGCAGGTGGTACGTCCGGCGCGCTGTTCGGCATCTGGTTTCGGCAGTTCTACCGAACGATGCTCGAATCCGAGCCGGATCTCGCGGCTATCGGGCAGGCCGCCCGGGCGGGACTGGACAGCATCACCGAACTGGGCGGCGCACGGGTGGGCGACAAGACGATGGTCGACGCCATCGCCCCCGCCGTCGAGGCGCTCGAGAAGGACGGCGGAACCCTGCAGAATGCAGCAGACGCCGCAAAGACCGGAGCCGAATCGACCGAGGACATGACCGCCAACCGCGGCCGCGCCAGCTACGTCGGTGAGGCCGCGCGAGGCGTCGTGGACCCCGGCGCGTTGGTCATGGCCTGGTTCTTCGAGGCAGCGGCTTCTAGCTGATCGAACCGAGAAAGACCTCCGCGATCGCTTCGAGGCCGGCCTGATCGTCGGCGTCGAAGCGGTCCGGCACCGGGCTGTCCAGATCGAACACACCGATCAGGGTCTCGCCCTTGAACAGCGGTACGACGACCTCGGAACGAGTGTTGGCATCGCACGCGATGTGGCCGGGGAAGGCGTGAACGTCGGCCACTCGCTGCGTCTCGCGAGAGGTGGCGGCAGCGCCGCACACGCCTTTGCTCAGAGCGATTCGCACGCAGGCGGGCTGACCTTGAAAGGGACCGACGACGAGTTCGGTGCCGTCGAAGAGGTAGAAGCCGACCCAATTGACCTCGGGTAGAGCGTGATACACCAGCGCAGAAAGATTGGCGGCGTTTGCGATCAGGTTCGATTCCTCGTATACGAGGCCCTTGGCCTGCTCGGTGAGCTGCTCGTACTGCTCTACCTTGGAACCGTTCAGTTCGGTCGCGGTGAAAGACATGCTCCGAGTCTAAGCGCACACCCCAGCACCACCAGGTACGCCGACATGCCGCCCACCTGAACCCGCTGGGCAACACCGAGGCCGTGATCGCCGGGAAGATTGTCGGCGATCATCAGCCACGCCGTTGCCAGGGTCGTGACAGCCAGCACCGCGACACCGAGCGTCCGAAGCAGGGGATAGGGCTCATAGCGGAATGCAGCGAGTGTGAACGCGATCATGACCGTGAAGATCGCGAACACCGCGATGGTGCTGGTGAGTGCGTGCAGGTGATGGAGTTGCGGGAACAATCCGCTGGGCTCGATCGGACAGCTCGGATCGTCGGCGGCCACACACTCGAGTGGAAGTTTCGCGTCGGCGATGGTCGCGATACCGAAGATGCCCGACGCCACCCAGCCGGTGACGACGAGCCGTCGACGTTGGGTGGCGAGAAAGCCGAGTACCGCGGCGAGGACCATCAGTGAACCGGTGACGACGTCTGCGGTGGAAAAGAATTCGCGGTACGGCTGATCGCGTGCGTCGAGCTCGCTGAGAAACGATGTGGTGGGGTCGAGCCCGGTGTCCATGAAGAATTCGGCCACCCACGCGGAGTACAGCAGTCCGGCGAGGATCAAGCAGATCGCCACTACGACGCGGCGGATATCCACGCCTTCAGTTCTCGAACACACCGATCAAGGCTAGCCAGTCAGTACATCGGCAGCCGCCACCGCCAGTGCGACTGCGGACTCGCAGCCGTCCGCCATGACGGACACTGTGGGCACAGTGCGGGCGTCGCGCGCGGCGGAGTCGTCCGTCTCGGGCATGCCGAGTACGGGGTTGCCCACCTCGATGTCTGCGGTGCAGGTCGAAGCCAGTTCGCGCGTGGAGACGGAGTAATCGCCCTGCCGGACGGTATCGGTGTCTTCGGCGCGAGTGTCGCCGGAGACATAGTCGAGCGATACGTCGAGCATGACAAGGTTTTCGTCCAGCGATGCCGAGGATGCCGTGAAGGTGCACCCGTATGGATCCGAATCAGGACTCCACCGGTCCACCGTCCACGTGGCGGGCAGGTGCTCGAGGACTCCGCACGGATCTTTGGTGGCGAGGGGAAGGTTGTACTTGGAGTCGGCACGGAGCGGGGGGTCGTCCAGTAGACCGAGGGCTGACTGCGCGAATGGTGTCGCCGCGGGGCACGCATCCTCGTAGGGGCGATAGACCTCGATGCGGGCGTAGCTGCGACCGGACTTGGTGCGGAAGCCGTCCATGATCCCCGAGTCGGCACCGTCGAACACCTCGCGCAGCGGGAAGGTGATGTTGCACGAGGAGGTCGAAAGGTCGTTCACGTACACCTGCTGGCCGCCGATCGTGACCTCCTCGATGTCCGGATCGTCGGGGTCGGGTGCGTATGCGTCGAGATCGATCGTGACGGAGTCGGTGACAGTCGACTGCCCGGTGATCAGCTCGGCTGTGCACGTGCTCAACTCGCCGTCGGGGCGGAGCTGCACCACTGTGCCGAGAGCTGTGAGATCGTCCTCGGTGAGAAAGCCGCAGGGATCGAGGCTGCGTACGAAGGCCGCCGATTCCACGAGGTACCGGTCTGCCTCCGACATCTCGAATCCGTACCTGTTCTGCGGCGACGAACTGCCTGCGGGCAACGCGCTGCCGAGCAACACCACCGCGCATCCGCTTGTCGAGACCGACATCGCCAGCGCCACCGCCGCGAGCAACCAATTTCTACGCACCGTTTTCCCCCGAACTCGAATCGACCGATCATGGGGTTGGACGCGCGGGGACGTGAAAGGGTTTCAAGCGGGAGTGGAGCCCGCGGAATGACCCAGATTATTCGGCTTGGAGTTCGTTCTCAACGCGGTCGGCGGCGACGGCGGGATCTTCGTGTTCCCAGATGCGCACCACGCGCCAGCCCTCCGCGATCAGCTTCTTGTCGGTGTCGCGATCACGTGCGACGTTGGCGGCCAACTTGTCGGCCCACCACTGCGCGTTGTTGCGGGGCTTGGTGGCATGCACTGGGCAGCTGTGCCAGAAGCAGCCGTCGACGTAGACCGCGACTTTGCGTTTGGGGAACACCAGATCTGCTCGACGCCGCATGCCCTTCAGCGGAGCGCGATCGACGAAATACCGCAGACCTCGACGGTGCAGCGCTTGTCGTAGCGCCACTTCGGGTTTGGTGTCGCGACGCTTCTGCTTGCTCAGTCGCGCACTGGTCTTGGCATCGGTGGCGGGCCGGGCTGCGCTCACACCGGAACTCGCTCGGCGTACCCGCCCATGCGCTCGAGATGGGCGTCGAGGTCGTCGAGGAAGCCTGGTGCGAAGCGCAGGTTGCCGGCTCGGGCGCGCTTGAGGAAGCCGGCCGTCGCGCGTGCCGAGAGCAGTTTCGAATCGTCCAGAAAACCAGCCAGGTCTTCGTACGGCTCGTGGACCGGCATGGTCGATATCGTCACCTTGAACGTCGTCCGGTCACGTCCCCACGCAGCGGTCGGCCAAGCCTGACCAGGAAGTAGAGCTGGATCGTTCGAGGCGTCGTACGGCTTCGGGTCGTCGAGCGCGTTCGCCGCCCACGACGCCATGCGCACACTGACGGCGTTGCCGACGAGCTTCCATCGATGCCCGCTGCGAATGCCGGGTTGCTGCACCGACGGCAGCGTCCAGTCCGGATCGAAGCCCTGCAAGCGCTCGGCCCCGATGATGCCGGGAGTGACGATCTCCCCGGACGGCAATCGCACAGCCGGGGGACTGGCGATGCCAAGCGAGGATCCGCCTTTGAGCGTCGGGACCGCATTGACCGCCCACCCCAGGCCTCGGATGCCCTCGGTCCAGTAGAAGCCGCACGGCTGGGTGCTCGGATCGCCGTCGGGCAGCGGGCCGGCATCCTGGGAGAACAGCACCTCCCGTGGATCGTCGGTGCGCGAGGCCAGCATCACCACCCGCTGCCGACGTTGCGGCAACCCGAACGCCCGCGCGTCGACGACGCGGTAGGCCCACATGTAGCCGAGGTCCTCGAGTGCGTCGGTGATGTGTCGCATGGCGGCCCCGCGGCCGAGCTGCAGCATGAACGGAACGTTCTCCATCAGCAGCCACCGCGGACCGCGTCGACGCGAGACCAGCCGAAACACCTCGTCGACCAGGCCCGACCTGGCACCGGTGATGCCCGCGGTGCGTCCGGCCTGGGAGAGGTCCTGACATGGGAAGCCCGCGGCGACGAGTTCGGTGTCGGCGGGCAGGCTTCGGAGCGTGGTGACATCGGTGTGCAGGGGTATCTGTGGCATCCGCGCTCGCAGGACGGCCTGGGCTCCGGGATCGATCTCGCACAGCAACTGCGTCGACCAGCCCGCCTCGGCCAGCCCCAGCTCGAGCCCGCCGATCCCCGCGAACAACCCGACCATCGACCGTGTGCTCACGTGTGCCCTTCCCTCGCCCGACGGTCCTACGGTACTCGAGAGTCGGTGACGGCTCGTGCACTTGACCTCGACCACGCTCAAGGTTTCACACTGGAATGCGAGGGCCGAAAAATCGGTTGGAAACTGAGCCTGTGCAATGAAATCATTCGAGCACAGCAATAAGGAGAAGAACTGTGTCTACGGGTGTGCTCGATCCCGAAACCCGAACCCTCGATCAGCCATACCCGGACACCGCGAAGCCGCCCAGCTCACTGCGTCGTTTCGCGCCGTTTCTGCTGCCGTACAAGTGGTTCTACATCGCCTCGATCGTGGTCTCGCTGATCGCAACCATGACCGGTCTGGTGATTCCGCTGGTGATGCAGCGCGTCATCGACGGGCCCATCACCGACCGCAACTTCTCGGCGGTCTGGTGGCCCGCGGCTCTCGTTCTGCTGCTCGGCACTATCGATGCACTCGGCATCTGGGTTCGCCGCTTCCTGGTCTCCCGCCCGTCGAGTCAATTCGAGATTTCGGCGCGCGCAACGGTATTCGACAAGCTGCAACGACTGTCGGTCTCGGCTCACGAAAGCTGGGAATCCGGTCAGCTGCTTTCACGTGCCATTGCAGACCTCGGTTCGCTGCGGCGTTTCATGGCTTTCATCGGCCCGTTCATCATCATCAACGCCGTCACGCTGATCGTGGGCATCGGCGTATTGCTCGTCCAGTCCTGGCAATTGGGGCTGATCATGCTGGCGACATCGGTACCGCTGGTGATCGCCTGCACCAAGTTCGAGACGCTGTACCGCGTCGTGGCGCGTGACGCTCAGGATCAGGCGGGCGATGTCACGACGACGGTCGAGGAGTCCATCCAAGGCATTCGTGTCCTCAAGGCATTCGGTCGAAGTGCGCACTTGGGCAAGCAGTTTCTGCGTCAGGCCCGCACCTTGCGTGGCACCGAGCTGACGAAGGTGCGCTACCTCGCAATCATCTGGGCGGTGATCGTCGGGCTGCAGCCGATCACCATCGGCGCGATCCTGGCTGTGGGTACGTACTCGATCGTGCAGGGCACGATGTCGGTCGGCACGCTCGTCGCGGCCATCGCCATCGTCACGTTCCTGCTGTGGCCGATCGAATCGTTCGGGTATCTGCTGGCGGAGCTGAACAACGCACGCACGGCAGCGGATCGGTACTGGGAGATCATGGACACGCCCGAAACGGTGACCGATCCGGACAGTCCCGTCGAACTGCCCGAAAAGATCCGTGGTCGGGTGCAATTCGATCGTGTCGGATTCACCTTTCCCGACGCGTCGTCGCCGCTGCTCACCGACGTCAGTTTCGTCATCGAGCCGGGGGAGACCGTCGCGTTGGTCGGTAACACCGGCAGCGGAAAGACCGCGCTGACGAATCTCGTGCCCCGTCTGTTCGACGCCACCGAGGGTTCGATCACCATCGACGGTATCGATGTGGCCTCGATGCGGTTGGCCGATCTGCGCTCGATCGTCACGGTGGCGTTCGAGGATCCGGTGTTGTTCTCGGCCAGTGCGCGCGAGAACATCGCGCTCGGTTCACCCGGCGCGTCCGACGCCGAGATCGCCGAGGCGTTGGAGATCGCGCGCGCAACGGATTTCGTCGAGCAGTTGCCGTGGGGCTTGGCCACGCGCATCGGTGAGCAGGGCATGAGCTTGTCCGGTGGGCAGCGGCAGCGGCTCGCACTGGCGCGTGCAGTGCTGGGCAAACCGCGGGTGCTGGTGCTCGACGACCCGCTGTCTGCGCTCGACGTGGACACCGAGGCGAAAGTGCAGAAGGCATTACGGCGCGTGTTGGCGCACTCGACGACAGTGCTGGTGGCACACCGGCCGTCGACTGCTGCGTTGGCCGACCGCGTGCTGTATCTCGAGAACGGAAGAATTGTGGAGCAGGGAACACACGAGGGACTGCTGGCGTCGTCGCCGCGGTACCGCGAGGTGATGGGGTCGATTCATGGCTGAGCAAACCGCAGCTGCGGATTGGCGTGGAGTCGGCGGCGAGGAATCGGAGGTCGACGCCACCGGAAACCTGGTGTTGGCCGGGCGTTCTCGCCGGTTGCTCGCATCGTTGGTGCGCCCGTACAAGAAGCAGGCACTGCTGTCGTTCCTGATCATCCTGGTCGACAACATCACCTACGTGGCCGGTCCGCTGTTCATCGCCTACGCGCTGGACAACGGCGTCGGCGCTGCGGGACAGGGTGATTGGGGCCCGCTGCTGTGGGCGGTCGGTGGCTACACCGGGTTCGGCCTGCTCGGGATGTTCACGACCTATGCGTTTCTCACGGTCTCGGGACGCTTGAGCCAGAACATCCTGTACGACCTGCGTGGTCGGGTGTTCGACCATGCCCAGAAGCTGAGCCTGTCGTTCCACGAGAAGTACACCTCGGGACGATTGATCTCGCGACTGACCAGTGACGTCGAGTCTCTGCAGACCCTGCTCGAAAGTGCCCTCAACGACGCTCTGACGGCCATCCTGTCGATGGTGTCGATCGCCATCATCCTGGTGTACCTCGACATTCCGATGGCGATGATCGTGCTGGCCGGCTTCGTTCCGCTGGTCCTCGTCACTCGATGGTCACAGCGGCGACAACGCCAGGGATACCGTCGAACACGGGTGGCGATCGCGCGCGTCGTGGTCCACTTCGTCGAATCCATGGGCGGCATTCGTGCAGTGCAGGTGTTCCGGCGCGAAGGACGCAACGACGCCATTCTGAGCACCGAGGATTCGGAGTATCGGGACGCCACCACCGCGGCGTTGCGCGGCATGGCGAGCTACACCGGCATCGTGCGGTGGATCGGTAACGTGACGCTCGCGATCATCCTGGTGTTCGGTAGCTGGCGAGTGATCAACGGCCACATGGACATCGGCGTGCTTGCTGCGTACGTGTTGTATCTGCGCCGGTTCTACGGCCCGCTCGACGAGCTGGCGATGGTGTTCAACGCCTACCAGTCCGCCGCGGCTGCACTCGAGAAGATCTCCGGTGTGCTCGAGGAGGAACCGTCGGTGACAGCGCCGAAGAACCCGGTGGACATCGGAACAGCCAAGGGCGACATCACGTTCGACGACGTGCACTTCTCCTACGGCCCCGAACGCGTCGTGCTGCCGGAGTTCTCGCTGCACGTGCCCGCCGGACAGGTGGTCGCGATGGTCGGGGCCACCGGAGCAGGCAAATCGACACTGGCAAAGCTGTTGGCGCGCTTCTACGATCCGACGGCCGGAGCCGTCCGACTCGACGGCATCGACATGCGGCAGATCAGCGATGAGGACCTGCGTCGCAACGTCGTGATGGTGACCCAGGAGTCGTTCCTGTTCTCCGGTTCGGTGGCGGACAACATCCGACTCGGACGCCCCACGGCGACCGATGCCGAGGTGCGGGCCGCGGCGGACGCCGTCGGACTGACCGAGTTCATCGCGTCGTTGCCGGAGGGAATCGACACCGACGTGCGCAAGCGCGGAGGCAGATTGTCCTCGGGTCAACGGCAATTGGTCGCCTTCGCGCGGGTGTTCCTCGCTGCGCCGTCGGTGATCGTGCTCGACGAGGCAACATCGAGTCTGGACATCCCGAGCGAGCGACTGGTGCAGCGTGCGCTCGAGACCATCCTGCAGGGGCGAACGGCGCTGATCATCGCGCACCGCCTGTCGACGGTGGCCATCGCGGATCGCGTTCTGGTCATGTCCGACGGCGACATCGTGGAGGACGGAACTCCTGCGGACCTCATCGCGGGAGAGGGACGCTTCGCGCACCTGCACGAGGCGTGGGAAGACTCGCTGGTCTGATTTGCGTAACGCCTCGTCGGTCTCCGGCGAAATGACCTGTATGAGAAGAACATTTGTAGCGGCAACACGAGTTGCCACCGTCGTCGTCTCAGGTCTGGCCTTTTCGGCAATCATCGGCGCAGGCGTTTCCCATGCGGATACTCAGGATTGCTCCATCTCCCGCGATGCCTTCGGCGCGTCTGCAGCGTGTCACGACACCGGTGCTCCTCCGGGTAGGGAGTACGTACTGATCACCGAATGTTGGGGTTTCCATGTCACGGCGACCGTTCCGTTCCTTGCGGTCGGCCCCTACACCTCGTCGAGCCGATCCTTCGTGCCGACAGGTCAGGCGTCGGGTAACTGCGGTTCGAGCTGGGGCCAGCCGACATCGACCCTCGGTGTCGTCACCGGTGCCCACGTGGAGATCTATCGCCAATGAGATCGGTGTCGTGACCGGGTGATCAGGTCCAGGGTGTTATCGGTGGCTTGACCCACATGATCTTCTCGTCGGTGTGCCGGGGCGTCGCCCCGTCGTGGCCCGGGTGCTCGGCCGCCCACGCAGATTTGCGGTCGAGCAGCTCGGCCACGATGGTCCACGTTTCCATCGTGCTCGGTGGGTGCAGGTCGGCAGCGCGGGCGAGTTTCCGGCGGACAGCGTCGGTGAGGTCGAGAAGCTCGGCACCGGTGATGCCGCGATCCCACACGTACCGCGCCAGAGCTTTCGCCTTGTCCCGTCGGCTCTTCGCGGCCTGTTCGGAATGCGCGAAATCGAACTGCCCGCCGCCTGCGTCCCCTGTCGTCACGGGCACCACCCTAGTAACTGTGAGCGAAATCGACCTTCGTTCGGCCATGTCGGGCGTCGCACACGATTGACCGTGAAAAACGCACGTCGATACCGGGTCGTGGACGGTACACACGCGTCCGCGCCGGGCGCGGACGTCGAGAAAAGTCGCGTCCGCTTGATCTTCTGGGGGCCCCGTCGCATACCGTAGGTGAGTGATCACTCAAGCATCGGGTGCAGAGCATGTCTCCATACCCGCGACCGGCTCCACAGACGCGAAAAACTGGCCCTCGATCCTGACGTGGCGAGCGCACGACGTTCCCCGCATGGAGTCCGTACGGGTCCAGCTCTCGGGCAACCGCATCAAGGCTGCCGGACGCATCATCGGTGCCGCGTGCAGTGATCACCCTGCCTTCAGCGCGTCGTACGACCTGGTGACCGACGAGTACGGCGTCACCAAGCGGCTCTCGGTCCGCACCTCGCTCGCGTCCGGTGACCGGCAGGCCTCCGTCAGCCGCGACGACGAGGGCTATTGGATGGTGGAGAACAGCACCAGCCACCAGCGCTCGACCTACAGCGGCGCACTCGACGTCGACATGGTGCTCAGCCCCTTCTTCAACACCCTGCCGATTCGTCGATTCGGTCTGCACACCCAGGTCCAGGACCTCGAGGTGCCGACGGTATACGTCAACGTGCTCGACCTCAGCATCCAAGAGGCCACGCTGACCTACAGCAGTGGTTCCGAGGGCATCCACGTCATCTCACCGGTGTCGACGTCGTCCGTCACGGTCGATGCCGACGGTTTCGTCCTCGATTACCCGGGGCTGGCCGAACGGATCTGACGCACGACGCCACCGCGTCGACCCGCGTCCTGCATCTTCTCCCGCCACCCCGGCTCGCCCGGGGTGACGTCGGTGATCTCGAAGCGCTTGTGCTGCTCGTACTGCAGGCGCGCTGCGTTTCCGGCGTCGACCAGCGTTTTCGTCGAACCGTCGTCCAGTTCTTCCCGGGCCGCTGTGAGTGCGCCCAGTGCCTCGTCGAGTGCGGTTCGCAGAGCGGCAGCGTTGCCCTCGGTCATCGCCCGAACAAGATTCGGCGACGACGACGCCACCCTCGTGCCGTCGCGGAACGAGCCCGCAGCCAGGCCCAACGCCAGCGGACCGCCTGCCGCCCCCACGACCGCCAAGGCCTCGGCCAGCAGATGCGGTAAGTGCGAGATCCTGGCGACGGCGCGATCGTGCTCGACGCTCTCGGCCGGCACCACCACCGAACCGCAGTCCAGGGCGAGCTCGGCAACCCGGACCCACACGTCGGCGTCGACTCCCGGGTCTGTGGACACCACCCACACCGCGTCGGCGAACAGCGTGGGATCGGTGGCCGACCAGCCCGACTTGTTGGTACCCGCCATCGGATGCCCGCCGACGTAGCGGGCCTGCAGTCCGCGAGCCGCCACGGCAGCGGCAACCTCGGCCTTCACGCTGACGACATCGGTGATCGGGGCATCGGGTGCATGTTCCGCAATGGCGGCCAGAACCGAGTCGACGGCAGGCATCGGAACGGCGATCACGATGAGCGCATTCTCGGACGATGCCCTGGTCAAAGCCACCGTCAAGTCGGTGCCGACGTCGTACCCGTCGGCTGTAGCGCCGGCGATCGCATCGGCCGATCGGTTCCACCCCCACACCGGACGACCCGCATCGCGTGCCGCGCGCAGGATCGACCCACCGATCAGTCCGAGACCGAGAACGCACACCGAGGTAGAAGTCACCCGATCAGATTGGCACAGGTGGGTGCTGTCGACGGGAGGTGGACTTCGAATACAGGCCCCAACCGGACTACCGTTGCGCGCATGGCCGCACAGCGCGCGAACAACAACCGCGCATCCGCACAGGAGTACGACGAACTCGAAGGATTCGGTGTTGCTGTTGTCCGAGAGGACGGCAAGTGGACCGTGACGCCGCTGTCCGAAGACGCGCTGACCAGCCTGTCGGCGGCAGAGACCGAACTGCGCGAGCTTCGCAGCTCGGGAGCAGTGTTCGGACTGCTCGACGTGGACGAGGAATTCTTCGTCATCCTGCGTCCCGCACCGAACGGCACCCGCCTGCTGCTCTCCGACGCCGTCGCCGCAGTGGACTACGAAATCGCCGCGGACGTTCTCGATGCGTTGAACATCGAGATCCCCGACGTCGATCCCGATGAGCTGGACGACATCGAACCCTACGAAGAGGGTGACCTCGCGCTGCTGGCCGATCTCGGACTCCCCGAAGCCGTGCTCGGCATCATCGTCGCCGAGACCGACGACTACCCGGACGAGCAACTGCAATCCATCGCCGAACGCCTGGGCTTCGAGGACGAGTTCGCCGCAGCGGTGAACAAGCTGCGGCGGTAACCGATGGTGGTGTCCGACGCGGACATGATCCGCGCAGCGCTGTCGGCTGCGGCCGAGGCATCGGATGCCGATGTACCCGTCGGAGCCGTCGTGTTCGACGCCTCCGGACGTGAGATCGCCCGGGCCTGCAATGCGCGGGAGGCGTCGGGCGACCCCACCGGACATGCGGAAGTGATCGCGTTGCGTCGAGCAGCCGCTGTCCACGGCGACGGCTGGCGACTCGAAGGCTGCACCCTGGCCGTGACGCTGGAACCCTGCACGATGTGCGCCGGAGCGCTGGTGCTCGCCCGTGTGGACGCTGTGGTGTTCGGGGCATGGGAACCCAAGACCGGAGCCGTCGGCTCGCTGTGGGACGTGGTGCGCGACCGTCGCCTCACCCACAGGCCACAGGTTCGCGGCGGAGTGTTGGAAGCCGAATGCGCCGAAGTGCTGACCAGGTTCTTCGCCGACCGGAGATAACGATCCCGTCTCGAGGTGGGGGGTGAGGTGGCCGGGGCGGTCGGTTTTCAGGAGTGTGGACAGCAGGGGCGCACAGAAGCGCTCCAACCTCTGCGAAGGAGAACACTATGGGAATCGGCGACAAGATCTCGAACAAGACCGAAGACCTCGGCGGCAAGGCCAAAGAAGCCGCAGGTTCGGCCACCGGAGACAAGGACCTCGAAGCAGAAGGCAAGGGCGACCAGGCCTCGGCCGCAGTCAAGGACGGCGTCGAGAAGGTCAAGGACGCAGCGTCGAACATCAAGGACAAGCTCACCGGCAACTAGTCGCCGGAGTGGAGCCTGCGGAATGACCAATGGATTCGCGCGCTGAGCAGGCGATTTAGCCTCAGGGCCGCATTCCGGTACAGTCTTCTGCGGTGGCGTGTCCGAGCGGCCTAAGGAGCACGCCTCGAAAGCGTGTGACGGGTAATCCCCGTCCGAGGGTTCAAATCCCTCCGCCACCGCCACAAGCTCCCCACCTGTTCACGCAGGTGGGGAGCTTTTTTGCGCGAGGTTTTCGTCCGAACCCGGTTGCCCTGGCCACATCTTGACCACACTCGCTGGTGAATAGCTGTCATGCATGGTCACGGCGACTGCATCTAAGTCCGTGTCGAAGAGGTCTGCGTACGTGTCCAGAGTGACCTTCGCGGACGTGTGACCGAGCATCCTGGCGAGCGCAAGAACGTTCACCCCAGCGCTTACAGCGAGGCTTGCTGTCGTGTGACGCAGATCGTGCGGAGTGATGGTCTGTACCTTGGCTCGCTTCACTGCGCCGGCGAACCAGCCGCCGTCGGACTTCGGACGTGGCAGGTACCGGCCGTCAGGCCCTGGGAACACCAGATCGGTCAGAACTTTGCCTTCGCATTGCTGCGCGAGCTCATCGAGGATGAATTGGGGGACCGGGACCGAACGCCCGCGTCGACTCTTGGTCAGGCCCTCGGCGTGATCGACGCCGAGCTGCACCGCATTGTCGTGAACGCTCAGCCGTCGCCTGAGGAACTCGATGTCTTTCACTCGTAGTGCGATCAGCTCGCCCCATCGCAAACCCGTGTAGGCCTTCGTCAGCACCAGGCGATAGTGCTGACCTGATTCATCAGCCAGGCGAGCAACGTCGTCAGCCGACAGATACACGTGACGCTTCGCAGTCTTGCGCGGCAAGTTCTCGACACCGCGAGAGGGATTCTTCGCCAGCCGGCGCGACTTCACGGCGTCGTCGAGGATCCCGGCAAGCACCCCGTAGGCCCGGATGACGGTTGTCGGGCTGCATCCTCTCCGCGTCATGTCGGCTATCCATCGCTCGACGCTGGCAGGTTCGATCTCCGCTATCCGGGCCGTTCCCCACATCGGACTAACGTGGGTCCGCCAAGCCGACTCGAGCGTTCGATAGTTCGACGGCGCGACATCGGACTGTTTGCGCAGCAGCCAGTCTGGCGCGAGGTCGCCCACCGGTATTCGCCCCAGGGTTGGAGCGACGTAGTCCCCGGAGAGCTTCTGCACCTCCACTGTGTTTGCGAACGCTTCAGCATCCCGCTTTGTTCGAAACCCACGTTTGGTGGTTTGGCGATGATCAGGTGTCCTATAGCGGACGCGATACCTCTTGCCGGCCTGGGTGGAGTAGGGCTCAATCGTCGCCACTCGTAATCGATTCTCTCAGTTCGTTTTTCAGCGTTCGGGCTATCTGGCCGCGCTTCTGGGCGTTCGCATCAGGTCCAGCTCGTTGATCGCGTTCTTCGGAGAACGTTCGGCCCCAGGTCTTCAGCGACCAGATCGCGAGAAGGACGTCTCCGAGGTCCATGTCCTTCGCCGCCCGCTCGTCGGCCGCAGTTCGACGGTTGTATGCGTCGTCAAGGTCCTCAAGTGATACTCCGGGCGGTAAGTGGCGTTGAGAATCAATTGCGCGGCCGACTTCGTCGAGTTTGCTTGTCTCTAACCACACTTCGGCTGGGTTCAGTGCGTCAAACTCTGTGCCTTCGACAAGGGAGGCGAGTGCATGACCAGAGAATGCCAAGGTCTCGGTAATGAGCACCTTCTCTTCCGTCCCGAGTAGGTCGCCGATGCCTATGTGCGACCCGGTCACCTTCGTCAGGGCTAGCGCAAGCACGATCAGAGTGGGGATTGTCGGTGACACTCGGCCGCTCTCGAGTTCACTGACCCGGGAGTCTGTCCACTGAAGTCCGTAGAGCTGCGCGGCTTTTGCGACCGCGTCGCCCTTCGCGCCCACGCTATTACGAATCCGTCGTGCGTTACGGCCGACCGCTACAGCTAGCTTCTGTGCTTCCACTGCGGAACCATACCTGGAAAATCTGAGGCTTGACAAGACCCGGAGAGACGTGCTGAACTACTTTCATTCCTGGAATACGCCAGGAATGAAAAAGAGGGGCTCCGATGAGTTCGTTCGATCGACCTCGCCCGTGGGGCTGCAAGGAGTACGCGGCGTGGCGCGGAATAACGGAGGCGGCCGCAGCGCAGGAACGGTTCAAGGGAACCGGCCCACGTTTTATCAAGACAGGTTCGCGAGTGCTCTACGATCCCCAAGACGTCTGGGACTGGCTGGACAACAACAAGATTGCAAGAACCGACCAGAAGCCCACGAGGGTCGCGTGAACTGAGAATCATGTACCAATCCACCGATCTCGATTGGCCAAAAGTGCAGACCGACGCGATGGGCAACGTCGTAACTGCCGTGCTGGATACGGTCTTGATCTTGCCGGGACGCGTTGTTCAAGGAACTCGTGTCGGACGTCGTGCTGGTGACGACGCGACAAGATCAGACAGCCGCTGTGGCGTGGCGAGGAGGCGGTTCGGAATGAAAATAATTGTCCGAGAGAAGCTTTGATCGGGTGGTGCCGCTCAGCGTCGAAACGCCGAGCGGCTGACCCTTCACCCACTCAAGTGGCTCCGCGGTAGTTCCGGTGCTGGCACACCGGACGCGTAAATCCACTTCACCAACAAATCCGACACCCACAGGGCGACCCCAGAAGGAACGACCGAACCACCCGGCGAACTGAAACCTCAGCTCGCTCAAAACACCCTCAAATCCAGAGGACAACTTCATGATAAGACGCGCACCGACACTGCGGCAAGCTCCCCTATCGGACATGCCAGCAGCGGACTCCCTGAAGAAGCGCTGGACGTACACCGCGCTCGCGGCCATCGGCCAGGCAGCAAGGGAAAAGGCCCGATTCACCGCCTGGACACTGTCCGATGAGTACGGGCTCGCCGACCCACCGAACCCTCGTTGGTGGGGCCTCGTATTTGCGCAGGCACACCGCAACGGCTTGATCGAATACGCAGGTTTCCAAGAGTCTCCCCGGCCCTCACGGTCCCGCGGCGTCTGCCGTGTGTGGCGCGCCAGGCGCATCGACCTAGGCGCGGCAGACCGCTCGAACAGGGTCCGATGAGAATCCGAAGCATCAAACCAGAGTTCTGGCGCTCGGAGGACGTCGACGCGTTGGATTGGCACAGTCGCCTAATTTTCATCGGACTGTGGTCCTACGTCGATGATTCAGGGGTTGGCCGTGACGACGAACGGCTCATCCGGGCAGACCTATTCCCGCTCACGGACGACCTCACTGAATCGTCAGTGAGGATTCACGACGCGCTGCTGAGTCTTCATGCGAGAGGAATGATCACTCGATACATCGTCAGGGGGCGCCGATACCTGTTCATCACCAACTGGAGTGCGCACCAGAAGATAAATCGCCCAACAAAAGGTAGAAACCCCAGGCCGGACGATCCAGACTCCACGATTCACGAACCCATCAGTGAATCCTCAGTGAGTCCTCAGTGCCCGGAGCTAGGGAACGAGGGAACTAGGGAGCAAGGGAACAAGGGAGCAGGTCCCCCCTCGCCCCCACACGAGACCACCGCCGCAACAGGCGAACTGGTACCGGACAGGGGACAGGCCGACTCAAAGGAGCCCGGTTCGAATGGAGGCGACGAACGGACGAGCGGGGGACGAATAGCTGTTGTAGCTCCCCGCTCAACTGCGGTCGTAAGCCTGAGGACCGACGCCGACCAGATCGTCGTGTCCTACATCAAGCACATGTGCCCGAAAGGGTTGATCGCCGAACGGCGGGCGTCGATGACATCGATCGTCGGGAGGCTGCTTACCGACGGGGTCACCCCGGACGACGTCTGGGGTGGCATCAAGCTCTGGGACGAATCCCCGGTCTGCGCCCACTCTCAAATCCCGAGCTTCGTCCAAAAGTTCATGAACCAAACCAGAACCCGCGCAACCGATCAGACACACGGTCTAGGCAATGCCGGGACGAAAGCAGCAGAAATCCGCAGCAGCAAAGATAGCGTCCGCGCACGGCTAAACCTTCCGCCACGAGAGGCAACGGCATGAAATTAGCTCCAACCCTTGATGACGCGATCGACATCGCAGCCGACGTGCTCGCGAAAGCGGCGCTACTCGACTACCGGATGCCTCGCCGCGACGACGGAGTGACAGCAGCCTGGGCGGAGATTTTTGTCGACGAGCCTATTTGGATTAAAGAAGCCCTCGAGGCCGTGGCAATTCACTACAAGAAACCAGATCCCACCCGACTGATGCCCGGCACTGTTCTCGCCATCGTCGCAGCGATCCCCATCGGGCCGGACTCAAGTGACGAGCGAGTCGACTCGTGGCTACTCGGCTGCGCGCAGCACCCGTACTCCTTCGCCATCGAAGAACACACCGGCGTCAAGACCCCACGCTGGGACGACACACCTGCCGGGTTCGACACTGCGGCCGCAAAGGCATGGGCCACGAACGGCAACATCGTTTGGGTGCGAGAGCATCGGGACGAGCTCGCGCAGGGGCTTCGGCGGAACGGCCATCGTTTCGCAGACCTGCACCGAGAATCGAGGCCACGCGGAGCGCTGATCGAACGGTGAACCGGACACCTCACGGTCGGCCGTCATTCGCCGTCTCAGCGCCCCGAACTGCCGCGACGATTGCCGACGTCGCCCGGAGCCGTATCAGCGTCACCCGTGGCGATACAGGCGTTGTTCCGCACCTTGCACTCTCAGACGCGCTGGCCGTCGCGGACCAACTCGTCGACGCGGTGGAACGCGCCCGGGCTCGCAGGTCACGCCTGAAGCGGAGACCGCGAACATGATCACGGCGCGGGAGCCCACACCTCCCATTCGCTGCCGCCACATCGACTGCAGATACCTCACGCGTCACCCAAACAATTGATGCCCCACCCACAGTGAACTGAACAATCCCACCCCACCCCACGACGAGGAGACCAACATGACCAGCCGACCGAAATTCAACCAGCACATACGAGTCCAGTCCCGAATCGACCGGAAGGCCGACGAACAAGTCGCCGCCAGACTCGCCGCGATGCCTCAGCCCATTCCACGCGAACCAGCAGAAGCCCCCGAGCCCCGCGGCCCAGGCACGAACGCGATCACCGCACTCGCAGACGCCATCGCGGCGAAAGAACGCGCCGAACAACAGGCAGCGGCCATCGACACCATCCGCGCCGCACGAGCCACCAACACCCCCACCCCCGCCCAACAACGACAAACTGAAGCCGACGCGACCGTCGCCGCAGTCATCGAAGAGAGGCGCGCCAAGAAGGCTGCCACACCCGACGACGGAAGCATCGACGAGCGCCGCCACGCCCATGTCGAACGCACCCGAAACGGAACCACACCCCAACCCCTCACCGCCGCCCCGACGAGCGGCATCGCACCATTCAGGCAGCGAAGCTTCGAGGAATCCGCGCAGAAGACCACCGCAGTAGCCGCCCAACGCGAACAGCGACGGGCCGACGTCGAAAAGGCGCTACGAGACCACCGCACACAGCGGTGACCGCAGCCGACCAAAAGCCGCGTCGATTCTGCGCATCATCCGCGCAGGATCAGCGCGACCCATATATCCGCTGCTCAGGCCAGCCAATCAGGGTGCGGCCACTGACTCGTAGAGTCCGGTCTCGGGTGCACTCGCCGGCACGCACGCACGCACGCGTGCGCGAGGGTCGTAATCGTAGTACCTCGAAACAATGAGTGGTACAGAGGGTCGAGTGATGCCCCGGGGACTGTCTGGCCTCCGACGGATTGATGATCGCTGACACCGCGGTAATCGAAGGTCATGAATGAGCTGTCTCGACGACGTGGGCCGTTCGCCCTCGATTCGTTGCAACTGTGCAGCACCGGCGTGGAGATCCTCGATGCTGCCGCCCGTGAATGATTGTTCGTCGAATGTTGTTGTGGGGGAGGGGGCAGCATTGATGAGTGTTTGTGGGGAATGGTGCAGGGTAGAATGATAAGTGAAAAGTATTCAGCTGCAGTGCATGTCGCGTTCGACGGTAGACACCCCACATGAGCGGATTTGAAATGACAACAGATGTCCCACCTGATAGCTCCATCTTCGGAACACCGGAGGATGGAGACCGACCCGTATCGGAGTCGCTGGTCGGCCTCGACGGCCTGGTGGTCCACTTCGAGAGTGGCCGCGGGGTCAGGACCGACGGATGCTCCGATTGGAATGCCGTGCTGAACCTCAATTCCGATGCGGGTGAGGAGTATTCGATCGGTGCCATGCAGTTCTTGATGCTGCGCGATGGGTCCGCTTCGCTGCTCGAAGGCCTGGGACTGCTCGACGACGTCGACGCAGACCGCTTCCGTGCTCTGTTGGACGGAAACAACCTCGACGAACGGGTCCTCGATGAGATTGGTGCACTGACGAGTAACCGCATTCTGGCGGTGCAGTGTTTGTCACTGCATCCAAACGCGAAAGAGCTCGGCGTCGAGTCGTGGTTCATCGCAGAGGTCGTTCACCACATGATCCCCGACGGAATCGTGCTGGCCCACGGCATGACGGCAGCCGAAGCCTCCAAGGGCTATTGGAACGGTCCTACCCACGATCAGTTGCTAGCGGCCGGGCTGGGTCCACTCGGTGGTTTCCCTGGGTTCCACGGACAGTCCGCCACTGCGCCAGCCTTGGCGACGGCGAGGTGCAGCCTGTGGCCACACATAGCGTCTGAAGTGATCGCAACGCCGAGCGCGGCACACTCGGTGTGACATGAAATCTCGAATCGATGAAACCGAACCCACTCGTGCCGCGTCTAAGTCGATATGTGGACCTCGAAAACTCGAGCAGGTAGCCCGTGAGCACGCTCCAGGTGTCCCCGGATCAAATGCGCGCCACCGTCGCCGAGGTCGAAGCCAAAGCCGACACGCTCGCCCAACGGCTACGAACGCTCGACAAAACCGTCGGCGATGAACTCCTCGTCGACGGCTGGCAGGGGATCGCGGCATCGGCCTACGACGAGAGCTGGATCGAGTGGAGGCACGGCGCAGAGAACATCATCGGAGCCCTCCGCGATCTAGCGCAGCTACTCCGCGCAGCAGCAGATGACTACGAACAGACGGACAACGACACGAGCGTCGTCGTCGCGAACGCCGCCGGCTCCCGGATCGACATCTGATGTCCGCCTCCGGAAACGATGCATTCAAGATCGACCTTCAGCAACTCGATCTCGCCATCGCGTCGATGGCGACCTTCGCCGCGGACACGGCTGCGATCCTCACCGACGTGTCGCACAGTGTTGCTGCACTTCGTATCTCCTGGACTGGCGAAGGGTCCGACGCCTACCGGGATGCGCAGGAACGGTGGCACTGCGGCGTTTCTATGCCTGTTTGTATTTTCCACGCAACGAGTTGATCGCAGCAGTCCAAATAATCCCAAATTCGTGAATGTCGGCGAACTTCATCGGTTCGCCTCGGTGATGTATAGCTCGTGTGCCGACATATTGGACAACAGCCATCAATGCCTCGTAAGAATCTTCAAGCTCGATTAGTAAAAGCATGGAAGCGCTTGCAGTCACCTGGTCACTGGCTTCAGTACACCGAGCGAGTGCCTTTAATTCCTCCTCGGGTCCGACCTCCATACCAAACGACTCCGCCTCTTCGCTGATTCTTTTGTCGTCATCGATAGCTTTATTAATGGCGACAAAGGTGGCCCTGATGTCAACCAAAGATTTCATCGCGTCGCCGATCGTCGTAAATACGACCTGCCGACGGTGTTTCTTCTCCTCAATCTCAGCAGTTGACAAGAGTCGTCGCCGTTCGATGGCCTTGGTAGCCTTCAGTGACTTTTTAAGCTGGGACATCTGACTCCGATGCTGATTTCGCTGTTGTTGAAGTAAGTCTTGGTGTTGCCCCCACTCCGCGTCGAGCTGCGCCTTCTGTTGGTCAAGCGCCCGGAGTATCTGCTGGTCGCTCAAGTAACGCTGTTCCGCTAGGGTCTCTGTAAACTTGCGTCGTTCGAACTTCATCTGCTCGTCAAATTTACGACGTTCTTCCTGGCGCATTTCCTTCTGCCCGTGAAATGCCAGGTAGGCGGCGGCAATGAGGAATGGACCGCTGATCAGGCCGGCTATGAGGACACCTTGCGGCTGCGTGAGGTCCCACTTCAGGATGTTGTCCTTGTTGGCAACCAGCAGAATTGCCGCGAGACCCAGACCTGCGATCGATGTACCCGCTATCAGCGATCGTGTCAGGTATCGAAGTTGGTGCAGCCAGGCATGAAGACGTAGAAGCATTGCTGAATCATGCCCTGGTCGGTAACTCATCGCTGTCGTTTTGACAACAGATTCCGATCTGAAGTTGCTGCAGGTTAGGCGGCTGGGGGACTTCCAACGTCGGAACGTAGATCAGACGTCTCGACACGAAGGCCGACGATATGCGCCTGCTTGGACGATAGTCTGAGACACATGGGCTTAAGCGATCTGACTGCAGATGCGGTGGCGTTAGCGTTGTCGGAGTTTGACGATCTTGGAGGCGACGCCTTCAGGTCTAAGTATGGCTTCGGGCCAGGCAGAACGTACTTCATCGTGAGAGGCGGCAAGCGCTACGACTCGAAGGCCGTGGCCGGAGCAGCGCACGGTTACCTGCCAGGGAACCTTCCGTTGAAGTCGGCGGACTTCACCGGCGGCGATCAATCCGTTGCACGTCGACTGCGTTCACTCGGCTACAACGTCCACAGTGAACGGCTGGACTGGGTTCGCGATGAAGTGATTCTCGTTTGCGATGTTCTGATGGACAACGACTGGGACTACTTGGGAGCGAATGATCCTCGCGTACTCGAGCTATCGACCCTTCTGCAGAAGATGCCGCTATACCCTCCCGAAATCCGTGGTGACAAGTTTAGGAACCCGAACGGTGTGGCTCGCAAGACTGCCGATATCGCAACCCAGCATCCCGACTACAAGGGTAAGCCGACCAAAGGTGGCGCGGTCGATAAGGAAGTTCTCGCGGAATACCTCCGTTCGCCGGACCGGATGCGAGCCGTCGCTGCAGCTCTGCGGTCCTCACTGCACGACGAGACAATGGAACAAGTCTTGCAAGCGCCGATCGATGATGAAGACGACTCGGCACCTGAAGGCAGACTTTTGCAACGTCAGCACTTCGTGCGTGAGCGTGACCGAAAACTGCGGCGCAAGAAGATCGACAATTTTCTTGAGACACACGATCGAGTTGCGTGCGAAGTCTGTGGTTTCGACCCCGAAGCGGTGTACGGCGAGCGCGGACGTGAGTACACAGAAGTGCACCATGTCCTTCCGCTCCATGTCTCGGGCGAGACACGAACGAAAATGTCCGACCTTGTTCTCCTGTGTGCGAACTGCCACCGCATGATTCATCGGCGGTCACCGTGGCTTTCACCAGACGAGCTTCGAGCACTTATGAAGATTTCGGCGGAGTTCTAGACCGCTCCGGGCGTGATGGCGAGGCGACTATGCCGAATCTTACTGCGCGAACGCGGCTTTGGTGCATAATATTGGCGTGAATCTACCTTACCGAATTGTTGCATGCCATCCTGACGTCATGAAGGGTGTCCGCAAGTTCGAGTGGGTCGGTATCGACAATGAGACTGACGAAGTCGTTGGCGTTCTTGCTACCGCTGAGCACTTGTTCCCCGACATTCCCGTCCACGCAGATGTGGTGATCATTCATTCTCGCCGCCACCATGAACTCGGAATCGAACTTCTCGTAAGGGCGAAAAGGGAACTGAGTGAGCTCGACCTCATCCTCTATCGAAGCGGAACCGCGACCGAAAAGGGCTTGGTGGCGACGACCCACCCCCGGGTCGACCTGCGCATCTGTCCGAATTTTGTGCAACGAGTTTCTCGATTCGAGACGAGCAGTGAGATGCGCAGAAGCAAAATGACGGATCCGCGCACCTCGGCGTTCGAGCCGGTGAAGGCGGTAGCACTGGGAAGAGAGTATCTGAGTGCGGCGGCAGACAGGCTCGGGTTAAAGTCTGTCCCACCCAAACTGTGCGAGCCTAAGAATGGTGCCGCGGGAGCCAGCAATGCGAAGTGATGTCATTCGGCTGGGTAGGGCACGCTTGGGGGGGGTGGTTCACCGCAAGCGTGTGGACGCCATCCAACTGCGGTGGCAGCATGCACCACCCGCGTATGTGAAAGGTCCAAGTTGACGTTCGGAATGTGGAGCACCTATCAGCACTACTGCTTAGCCGGTTCGCGGCCGGATATCGTCGGCGCAACACTTGACGATCTGCTCGCGGAGCATGAGCTCGTGCCAAGGGATGGGCGGTTTGGCGCGTTGATCGCACAGGCAGTTGCTGGCCAGTGGCAGACCGTGTGTCTCATTGATGCCGTGGGCAATCGTATTGGGCAGCGCGTCGATCCAGAACGGTACGACGTGGGCCGACGAGTTGGCTGGAGCTTGAAACCCTCTGAACGTCTCGTCGACACGACACCACCATCGTTCACTCGATGGGTGGGACGAGTCGAGTAGCTAACAACTCCCGCGACGGCCACGACTAGCTGTGCATGATGATGCTCAGCCCTGCTGATGCCCCACTTACTCGGAACCATGGTCGCAGTGTGGGTAAGTCTCGTTTGTCTGTAACGGAGCGCACGGCCTTGACGAGCTCGGGCCAGGGTCAGGAGGGTTCATTGGAATGGGAAATCCTTAGACTCGCCTACTCCCGATCGAAGACTGCAGGGCCCGCCAATCTCCAAGGGCCCTGCAGGGTGCTCACGCTAGGCAGTCGCGAGTTTTCGTGACTGTGGCTCGACCGGTTAGCCAGTGTCCACTGAGAGCTCCGTCTGATCGCCGCGTTCTAAGCTTCGGATCGAGATCAAGGATCTGCTCTGGCGCGAGACCCCCGGGTCTCCGGGAAGGCGCGATTCGACCACGTTGAAGATGGCACGGACAGTCGCGCCCTCTTGCGCGGCTAGTTGCGCGACCTGGATAGCTAGCGTGTTATCCAGAACGGCAGCGCTGATCGGTGGCCTTCCTTCCGGAATGAAGTACAGGGTGCCGATCGACCGTCTGAATCCGTCGATGGTCCCGATCATTGTTTCCGATTTCTGCGAATCCACGCGTGAGTCGAGCTCGAGCTCAAGCCGCGTCGCGCCGTTGGGAGTCAGGGCGACTGTTGACAGTCCGACGCGCCGCTGGCGCACGGTTCCGTCGATTGTCCAGCCCGCTTGTCGGCTGGAACGGATTGCACGGCGAAGCCCTTTGCGTGCGCCCTTCGGGAGATCTGCTATCTCAGCGACGAGCGGGCTATCGACGTCGGGGTCGCTTGCGTGGCTGAGGATTGCTGCTATTGACCTCAAAGCGTCGGAGTCCACCGAGGACGCCGTTGTTATGTTGTCGACCTGCTGGGTTGGGTCGATCTTCGGTGTTGGCGCCCGTAACACAACCCTGACAGATCCAGGTGTCGCGCCCTCGATAAGTAGACCTTCGCTGTAGCGGCCTTTGCCTGCGCGATGCTTCGCGGTCTCTTTGACCGCTTCACTCAGCCCGGCTACGAAAGCGGAGAAGCTCTTCGCGCTGGTCGCGTTGTTTTCGACACCGGGGCCATCAAGATGCACGTCGAATTCGGCCTGTTCGGGACCAGCCTCTTCTACGAAGACATTCAGGAGCTCGGGATCGTTGCCGACGATGCCTGCCAGCAGCGAACCGCGCAGAGCGCGGTCGGCTTCGTCGTCACCGGTGGTGTACTGAAGTGCGACTCGCAATCGCGCTTCCATATCGCGTGAGTCTGCAGCTGTCACAAGATCACCTCCAAGTACCCCTTGGCCGCACCCGGCACGAGCACGCCGTTTGGGCCGTTGACAGACGACCAGCGTAGATCCCATATGCCGAGTGCATCTTCAACGTCCGGCATCAGAAATGTGTCTAGGAGACCCCCCATTGGATGCAACTTCTTAGTCCACCGCGAGGGGTCCGATGATGTGGCATTCAGGAACGTCCACAACGGGAACCAATGCGGATCGTTGACCTTGTCCACATACTCCTCCATGGGTACGACAACAACAATGTCTGCGTCTTCCGGTGCGGCCCACGGCTTGTGTGTCACGAAGCCGCCGTCGATCCAGAGGCGAGCGCTACCGAATGCACTCTTCACGAGACTTGAGTACAGGACAATGGCTTGGTGGATGAGCTCGCGACGTGGGCGGAATGGGGCGTCCACCACAAAGGCCTGGTAGATCTCATCAAGTGTCGTTTTATGGGTTCCAGGGGGAAGGGTCGCGTACTCCCCGGTGCACGCTGGGATCACTCGCTGGCTCGATCGAATCGGTGGACTCCGTCTACCAGCATCCAGTTCTCCTGTCCGATTGGTGTCAATCGTCGGATCTTGGCACGGCTAGAGACCACATGGCGGCGTCGGGACCGATTCGTTACGCGGCCGTCGATCGAACGAATGACTACAAGTTCCGCCATGCGGACCGAGTGCGTGACCACATTCCGACCACACGTGAAGGTAATTTCGGGAGATGTCACGTGTTGCCCAGAAAGCTATTTGGGCAGCTTGCGGGCCTTTTTGGAGTCGGGCCCGACGGCCGCTGAGGGTTCAAATCCCTCCGCCACCGCCAAAGCTCCCCACCCGATCCGTCGGGTGGGGAGTTTTTTGTGCGCGGGGGGTGTTGGTGTGCGGCCGGGTTGGGTTCGGCCGGTTCAGCGGCAAACGCGGGCGCATTCGTCGTACGCGCGCGGATTCGCCACCGAGACCGGGTCTATTTCGCGCGCACTTGGCAAATGCGCGCGCGTTTGCGGGACCACCGGGGCCGGGCGGCGATCACCGCGGCCGGGCGCACCGAACCCCCAGGGGCTCAGACGCTCAGCATTGCCCTGCACCGGCGGCGTCGAGTCCGCGCAGAATCTGTTCCTGATCGCTGGGCGGCACGGTGTTCCAGCTCGGGGCGGTGGTCATTTCGGTGCGCAGACCCTCGACCGACTTGGCGCGATCGGAGATTCCGGTCTGCTCCAACGCGTCGATCGACGGCATGAACTGTGTGCAGGTCTGCTGGTAGAGCGCTTCACCGGTGACGCCGGAGGTCGCATCGCTCGGAGCCGCGGGATCGGCGGCGGGCGGGGCTTCCGGCGCTTCGGCAGGTGCAGAGTCAGCCGGAGCGGGCGCATCGGTCGTCGGGGTGGGGGAGACAGTCGTGGAAGCCGCAGTCGTCGTCGCGGCAACAGTTGTGCTCGACGCTTCCTCGGTCGACGGGTCGTTGCTACATCCGGCAACCGAGACGGCCACGATCAGTCCGAGCAATCCGGTCGCGATTTTTCCGTTCATCGCAACTGTGTACCACCCCGGCAGAACCACCGACGTCAGAGCAGGGTCTGCGCACGTCCGGTGATGGTGCTCAGTGCCGTCGCCCAGGCGCGGTTCTTCGGGTCGAGAAACGCGCCGTGTCCGGCTCCGGGCAGTACGACGAGTTCGGTGTCGGTGCTGCCCGCCTTCGTCGCCGCGTCGACGTAGACACGGCTCTGATTGACCGACACTGTCTGATCGGCATCACCGTGCAGCGCAGTCAGTGGCACGTCGAGGGGGAGATATTCGATGGGCGACGCGATCTTGTAGCGGCCGGGTACCTCGTTCGGCATGCCGCCGAGGAAGACCGGTACGAACTTGTCGTTTCCGAGTGTGGCCGCCCGCTTCATGTCGAACACTCCGGCCATGATGGTGGCGCTGCGCGGTTTGATCTTCGGTTCCGCTCCCGGCGCATCGACCGGCATCAGGTGTCGAGCGGCCACCCATGCGGCGAGTTGTCCGCCGGCCGAGTGCCCAGCGACGTGGACGCGGTCGAGATCGAGCCTTCCGCCCGACGCGTCCTGTACGACGGTTGCCAGTGCCTCGGTGGCGTCGTCGACGTCCGAGAGAGTGTTGGCCCAATTGTTCGGCCCACGCCGATACTCGACGTTCCAGACGGCGATGCCCTCGTCGGCGATGGCGGTCGACATCTGTTGGAAGTACGACAGGTCGAGGTCTTCCTGCCAACCGCCACCGTGAATCATGACCACGACCGGGAGTGAGGTGGCGTTGTTGTCGGGAAGGTAGAGATCGCCGATGTTGTCGGGCTGGTATCCGTACTTCAGTCGGACGGGATCGCTTGTTGGACCCGATACCGGTTGCAGCGCAGCCGAATACGTCTCGGCGGTACTCGGTGAGGAGTCGGTGTCGGTGGAGCTGCAGCCGACCAGCGTCACAGCGAGCAGGCCAGAGAGGAAGTGACGACGGTTCACGCGCGCCGATCCGTCCATTCGAGCAGTTCGTCGAGCGGCCAGGTGTTGATCACGCGCTCGGCCGGCACGCCCCGTGCCTCGGCACGGATGCAGCCGTAGCCCTGCCAGTCGAGCTGACCGGGTGCGTGCGCATCGGTGTCGATGGAGAACAGGCACTCGCGTTCGAGGGCGATGTCGATGAGGCGCTCGGGTGGGTCCTGTCGCTCGGGTCTTGCGTTGATCTCCACTGCGGTGCCGAACTGGCGGCAGCCCTCGAACACCACGGGGGCGTCGAACGTCGACTCGGGCCGGGTGCCGCGGCCACCCTCGACGAGCCGTCCGGTGCAGTGTCCGAGGACGTCGACGTGCGGGTTCGCAATCGCGGTGACCATGCGCTTGGTCATCGTCTTGGAGTCGGCGCGCAAGTTGGAGTGCACGCTCGCCACCACCACGTCCAGCTCGGCGAGTAGGCCTTCGTCCTGGTCGAGTGATCCGTCGTCGAGGATGTCGACTTCGATCCCGGTGAGGATGCGGAACGGTGCGAGCCGCTCGTTGAGTTCGGCGACGATGTCGAGTTGGGCACGCAGCCGCTCGGCGGTGAGGCCGTTCGCGACTTTCAGTCGCGGGGAATGGTCGGTGAGGGCGCAGTACTCGTGGCCGAGCCTGGCCGCGGTGCGCATCATCTCCTCGATGGGGCTGCCGCCGTCGGACCAGTTGGAGTGGGTGTGCAGATCACCCTTCAGTGCGGCGCGGAGGTCGTTGTTGCCGATGGGTTCTGCGGCTGTGCGTTGCTCGAGCAGGTAGTCCGGGACGTCCTGGGTGAGCGCCTGGCGAATGATCAGTGAGGTCTTGGCTCCGATGCCGGCGAGCGAGGACCAGCTGTCTGCCTTCTCGTGCTCGGAACGCTGTGCAGGACTGAGGGATTCGACCACGTCGGCTGCTCGGCGGTATGCCTTGACGCGGTGGGTGTCCGAACGTGAGCGCTCGAGCCAGTACCCGATCTCTCGAAGCGCGGTCACCGGATCCATGCGTTCCATTGTGCCTGGCGGTACCGACACGTGTGCACGGGGTAAACGGACAAAACTCTCAGGGAGTTGCCAGGTCTCTCACCGCACGCAGGCTTGAAGCTGCAACTACCATCGGCAGGCATGACCAAGAAATGGTGGATTGTCGGCGCGATCGTTGTCGTAGTAGTGGCGCTCGGGCTGTATTTCGGCCCCAAGATCTACGCCTCGTTCGAGGGCGACGACGCACCGGCGGCGACGGTGTCCACCTCCGGCGCGCAGGCCGCGAGCACGCAGGACATCGATGGACGGTGGATCGTCACTCCGGGCGACGCAGCCAACACGACTGCTGCGGGCTACACCGTCGACGAGCTACTGAACGGGTCCGATGTCACGGTCGTCGGGTCGACGACCGAAGTCGCGGGCAACGTCGTCATTGCCGACAACACGCTCACCGAGGGGCAGGTGGTCGTTCTGACGAACTCCATCAGCACCGATAGCGATCGTCGGGACAGCCAGTTCCGCGGCAACATCTTCGACACCGCCACCTATCCGACGGCGACGTTCACCATCGACTCGCCGATCGATCTGTCCGCACTGCCCAAGGACGGAACCACCATGACGGTCACCGCCGAGGGCACATTGACGCTCAAGGATCAGACCCGTCCGGTCTCGGTGGAGATGGAAGTACTGCAGTCCGGTGACACGCTCATCGCGTCGGGTGCCATTCCGACGACGTGGACCGACTACCAGATCGAGCCGCCGTCACTCGGTTTCGTGACGGTGGATCCGTCCGGGACCATCGATTTCCTGATCAATCTGAATCAGCAGTAGCGCGTTCTCGTGGGCCGGCCGGCGTCCATCCCGGCGGTCCGACGAGGTATCCGACGCGTTCCTTCCACGACCGCGATGCCGCGACATCCCGTGCGATGTTGCGGTATTCGTGTGTCTGGAGGGTCCAGATGTTGAATGTGTCGACCGGTTTGGTCAGGCCGTAGTTCGGCCGCTCGATCTCCTCGGCGTAGGTGCCGAACAGGCGATCCCAGATGATCAGAATCCCGCCGTAGTTCTTGTCGAGATACTGCGGATCGCGTCCGTGATGGACGCGATGGTGCGAGGGCGTGTTGAAGACGAACTCGAATGGACGCGGCAGCCTGTCGATGCGCTCGGTGTGCACCCAGAACTGGTACACGAGGTTGATCGAGAACCCGACGAACACCATCCACGGCGGCATGCCCAGCAGGGGGAGTGGCAGCCACATGATGACCTCGCCGCTGTTGTTCCACTTCTGCCGAAGCGCCGCCGCGAAGTTGAAGTACTCGCTGGAGTGATGGGCCTGATGCGTCGCCCAGACGATCCGGGTTCGATGCGCGATCCGGTGATAGCCGTAGAACAGCAGGTCGACGCCGAGGATCAGAATCACCCAGGTGTACCAGGCGTCTGCGGGAAGGTGCCACGGCGCGACGTAGACATAGATGGCCGTGTAGCCGACCAACGCCAGCGCCTTCCAGGCCGTGGTGGTCGCGATGGACACCAGTCCCATGCTGAGGCTCGAGCGCGCATCCCTGGCGGAATAGCTACCGCGTTCACCGTCCTCGAGCTTCGCGGCCGCAATCCACTCGATGGTCAACAGCAGGGCGAACGCCGGAATGGCCAGTGCGACGGGATCGCGCAGCGGTTCCGGCAGTGCATTCCACGCCGAACCGATCCAGTCGCTCATCGAACCTCCTGCGTGACAGTCACAGGTTGAGTGTAACGCTGTCTGCCTTGCTTTCCTACGGCTCGTACCGTGGAGGGGGCGCACCCATTGGCCACGAGAGCGGAGTCGGACTTGCTGCAGAAAATCGCGTCCACGGTCGGACAGGTTGCCGGATCGGTGTTGGGTGTCGTCGGGATTCGGGTCGGTACCGAGGAGCCGCCGCACACGAGCCGACGATTGACCGATGCGGTGGAGATCCGTCGCTACGAACCACGCATCGCGGCCCAGACCACCGTCGACGCCGAGGAGGAAGAGGCTCGTCAGGAGGGTTTCCGTCGACTGGCCCGGTACATTTTCGGCGGAAACGGCGGCAAGCACAAGGTCGCGATGACCGCTCCAGTCAGTCAGTCGCCCGCAGGCCCGCAGAAGATCGCGATGACGGCCCCCGTGTCGAGCACGCCCGGCAGCGACGGCTGGGTTGTCCGGTTCTTCATGCCGTCGAAGTGGACGATGGAAACGCTGCCCAAGCCCGACGACGACCGCGTGACGTTGACATCGGTTCCGGCGGAGACGGTGGCCGTGCTGCGTTTCAGCGGTGGCCGCGGCCGAGACGACGTCGAGCCGCAGATGGCGGCGTTGACCACAGCGCTGCGTGCACACGGCATCGAGATGCTGGGTGAGCCGATGAGCTGGTTCTACGATCCGCCATGGACCTTGGCACCTTTCCGCCGCAACGAGGTGGTCGTGGCGATACCGGAAGGTTCCTGACCGGCGGCGTGCCGTCGAGCATCGGTACATCCCGCCGACTGCTCGCTAATTTCCTATTGAAATGATAGGAATTGAGCGTGCACATCACGGCCAGGGCGGACTATGCGGTTCGTACGCTCGTCGAACTCGCTGCGGTCGGCGGGCAGGGGCCCGCGAAAGCCGAGGCGCTGGCCGCCGCGCAAGGGATTCCGCACAAGTTTCTCGAGTCGGTGCTCTCGGACCTGCGTCGGGCGGATCTGGTGTGCAGCCGACGAGGTCCCGACGGCGGCTACTGGCTGGCGCGGGAGGCGTCGGACATTTCTGTTGCCGATGTGATCAGGGCCGTCGAGGGGCCGCTGGCGTCGGTGCGTGGTCAACGGCCCGAGGATGCGGAGTATGCCGGCCCCGCCGAGCCGCTCACCCGGGTCTGGCTCGCGGTGCGCGTCAATCTCCGTGCGGTGCTCGAGGCTGTGTCGCTCGCAGATATCGTCGAGGACGATCTTCCGGGCTTCGTGAAAGAGCTGGTCAGCGAGCCGACCGCATGGGCGCGTCGATGACCTGAGTCACATCCAGCGCCAGCTGTGTCGGGATCGACAAAATTGCACTCCACTGCAAACTTGCAGAACAGTGCAACTTCCGTAGGTTGGTAAGCGTGACTTCTCCGACGGGCCTTCGCGATCTGAAGAAGGCCGCCACCCGCGACGCTCTCGGCCTGGCGGCCGTGCGTCTGGGAAAGCAGCACGGCTTCGACGCGGTCACCGCCGACGCCATCGCGCACGAGGCGGGAGTGTCCACCCGCACGTTCCACAACTACTTCTCCAACAAGGAAGAAGCGGTTCTGCACCACATCGAGGTGTCGGCCCTCGAATGGTTCGAGCTCCTGCGCGCCAGGCCGTCGACAGAGCCGATCTGGGACTCGTTGCGGCACATAGCAATCAACCTCGTCGCAGACCCCGGCCGAGATTTGGACGACACCTTCGCGGCAGCTCGGCTCATCGAGGCCAACCCCGCCCTGATGGCCCGCAGACTCGAAATGCACCACTCACTGACTCGCAAACTCGGCGAGGCCATCGCCGAACGAACCGGCACCGATATCGACACCGATCTCTACCCCAACCTGCTGCAAATGGCCGTCGGTGGAGCCGTCACGGCAGCGCTGAACATCTGGATGAACGACCCGGCGGGAGGATCGACGCCGAGGGCCCTCATCGAAGACGCCTTCGACCAACTCCGCGCCGGACTGCCCGAGCCCAAGGGCCATTCCGCAGGCTCCACTCCCGAGCCCGAGGGTCATTCCGCAGGCTCCACTCCCGAATCCGAGCCTCACCCCCACACGTCCGAACACAACCGAGGAGCTTGACCGTGGCCACCTATCTCTACCGAATCGGAAGATTCGCGTACCGACGCAAGGGCATCGTCCTCGGACTATGGCTGGCGATTCTGATTCTTGCCGCCGTGGGCGCATCAACGCTGTCCGCGCCGACGGTCAACTCGTTCAGCATTCCGGGAACACCCGCTCAGGCTGCACTCGACCTGCAGAAGGAGCGGTTCGGTGGAGCCGAGGACCCGCTGCAAGCGGTCAACGCCGAGTACGTCTTCCAGGCACCGGAAGGCCAATCGCTCGATACTCCGCAGTACACCTCCGCCATCGACGCCACGATCGCCGAGATCGAAAAGGTCGACGCGGCAAAGCCAGCGGAAGGTGCACCGCCACTTGCCAATCCGGTCGCGGCCAACCAGTCGATCATCGAGCAGTACACCAAGGCGGCCACCGAAGCAGGCACCCCGGCCGACCAGATAGCGGCCGATGCAGCCGCCACCTCGCCGCTGAGCCCCGACGGCAACGTCGGTACCGTCACCGCGCCGATCAATGTCGATCTTGCCGACGTCACCGATCAGATTCGTAGCGATCTCGACGCCGCCGCGCAGCCCGCCCGCGATGCAGGTTTGAGCGTCATCCTCGGCGGCACCGTCGCGCAGGAGAATCCGTCGCCCGGTGGAAGTTCGGAGATCGTCGGTCTTGCAGTCGCTGCCGTCGTTCTTCTCATCATGTTCGGATCGGCTGCTGCTGCCAGCTTGCCGCTGATCACCGCGATCGTCGGCATCGGCATCTCGAGTCTGGCAATCACGACAGCCTCCGGCTTCGCAAGTCTGTCTTCGTTCACCCCGATTCTCGCCATCATGATCGGTCTGGCGGTCGCGATCGACTATTCGCTGTTCATCCTGGCGCGATACCGGCACGAGCTCACGCTCACCGACGACCGCGAAGAGGCAGTGGGACGGTCGGTCGGAACTGCCGGCTCCGCCGTCGTGTTCGCGGGCGCAACGGTACTCATCGCCCTCGTTGCCCTCCGCGTGGTCGGCATCCCGTTCCTGTCCCAGATGGGTCTGGCCGCCGGTTTCGCGGTGTTCGTTGCCGTCTTGATCGCCTTGACGTTCCTGCCCGCCATGCTCGGCGTCTACAAGGGCAAGGCCTTCGCGGGCAAGCTCAAGTTCGTCAACACCACCGACCCCGAGGACCCGGAGGCCAAGCCCACCAACGGACTTCGGTGGGCTCGATTCCTGGTCAAGAGGCCGATCCTCGGACTCGTCGGAGGCATCGTGCTCCTCGGCGTCATCGCAGGGCCGACCACCGGTTTGTCTCTCGCACTCCCGTCGATCGCTACCTCGGACCCGTCCACGCCTGCCCGTCAGGCATACGACGTCACCGAAAACGCCTTCGGGCCCGGACGCAACGGTCCGCTGCTCGTCATCGCCGATGCGTCAGGCGTCGCCGAACCCGATCGCACTGCGTCCTTCGGCAAGGTCATCGAGACGATCACCGCGCAATCCGACGTCACGAATGCGCAGATCGTCGCCGTCAACCCGGCGGGTGACACGGCTCAAATACTCGTCACCCCGTCGAGCACACCCAACAGTGACCAGACGAAGGCGCTCGTCACCAACCTCCGCGACGCCGAGAGCGGATTGCAGGAGAGCTCGGGAGTGTCCTACGGCGTGACCGGCGAGACCGCGATCGGGATCGATATCTCGGAGCGGTTGCAGAGCGCGTTGATTCCCTACCTCGCAGTAGTGGTCGGACTGGCATTCGTGCTGCTGATGCTGGTGTTCCGCTCCATCCTGGTGCCGCTCACCGCGACGGTAGGGTTCCTGCTCAGCGTGCTCGCGACCTTCGGAGCCACGGTGTTCATCTTCCAAGAGGGCGGGCTCGGCCTGATCTCCAACCCGCAGCCGATCGTCAGCTTCATGCCGATCTTCCTCATCGGTGTGGTGTTCGGCCTCGCGATGGATTACCAGGTGTTCCTCGTCTCGCGAATGCGTGAGGAGTTCGTCCACGGAGCCGCAGCCAAGGACGCCGTCGTCAACGGCTTCAAGTACGGCGCACGCGTGGTCACCTCGGCCGCAGTCATCATGATCTCGGTGTTCGCCGCGTTCATCGCCGAGCCGGACTCGTTCATCAAGTCCATCGGTTTTGCGCTCGCAGCGGCCGTGTTCTTCGACGCGTTCGTCGTGCGCATGGTGCTGATTCCCTCGGTGATGGCGCTGATGGGCGACAAGGCCTGGTGGCTGCCGAAGTGGCTGGACAAGATCCTGCCCAACGTCGACATCGAAGGTGCCAAGTTGAAGACGGCTCCGGAGAAGGGCCTGTAGTTCCAGGCTGCAATCCGGTCGGCCGAAGATTGCCCGCAACACTCGAAAAACGGAGAGACTGTCATCCATGTGTACGAGTAATCTTCGGCCGTCATGCTGATCCCACTGCTGCGCACCTGTCTGGCTCCGTACAAGCTGCCGATCGTCGCGTTGGTTCTGCTGCAGCTCGTCGCAACGTTGGCGGCGTTGTACCTGCCCAGCCTCAACGCCGACATCATCGACAAGGGCGTCACCACCGGCGACACGGGCTACATCCTGTCTGCCGGCGGTGTGATGCTGCTCGTGTCGGCGGTTCAGATCATCAGCTCGGTGGCGGCGGTGTTCATCGGCGCACGTGCGGCGATGGGCGTCGGACGCGACCTGCGTGGTGCGATCCTGCACCGCGTCGGCACGTTCTCGGCCCGTGAGGTCGGCCAGTTCGGTGCGCCGTCGTTGATCACCCGTAACACCAACGACGTTCAGCAGGTGCAGTTGGTGATCGTCATGGGGTTCACCATCGTGGTGATGGCCCCGATCATGTGCGTGGGCGGCATCGTGATGTCGCTGCGCGAGGACCTCGGGCTGTCGTGGATTCTGCTCATCGCCGTGCCCGGCCTCGCCATCTCGATGGGTCTGATCATCGTCAAGATGGTTCCGGCGTTCCGCTCGATGCAGAAGCGCATCGATGCCGTCAATCGGGTTCTGCGTGAACAGATCACCGGTATCCGCGTGGTTCGGGCATTCGTCCGCGAGAACTTCGAGGTCGATCGGTTCGGAGCGGCCAATACCGCACTCACCGAAACGGCACTGCGCGTCGGGCGGCTGATGGCTCTGATGTTCCCGACGGTCATGCTCATCAGCAACGTCACCAGTGTCGCCGTCATCTGGTTCGGTGGTCATGCCATCGATCAGGGCACCATGCAGATCGGCTCTCTCACAGCCCTTCTGAGCTACATCATGCTCATCCTCATGTCGGTGATGATGGCCTCCTTCATCGCGATGATGGTGCCCCGCGCGTCGGTGTGCGCCGACCGCATCAGTGAGGTACTGGCCACCGAATCCTCGGTCGTGTTGCCCGACAAGCCGAAGACCTTCGTGTCGTCGCCGGGAACGGTCGAGCTCGTGAACGCCGAATTCTCCTTTCCCGGAGCCGAATATCCAGTGCTCTGCGGAGTGAACCTGCGGGCCGAAGCAGGCAAGGTCACCGCCATCATCGGCGGCACCGGCTCCGGAAAGTCGACTCTGGTCAACCTGATTCCGCGACTCATCGACGTCACCGGCGGTGAGGTACGCGTCGGCGGGGTCGATATCCGTGAACTCGATCTGGGCCTGCTGCGTTCCGAGATCGGTCTGATTCCGCAGAAGCCGTACCTCTTCTCGGGCACGATCGCGAGCAACCTGCGATACGGCAAATCCGACGCCACCGACGAGGAATTGTGGGAGGCACTCGAGATCGCGCAGGGAGCCGACTTCGTTCGCGCCATGCCGGAGGGACTCGAAACACCCGTCGCGCAGGGTGGTACGACGGTCTCCGGCGGTCAGCGTCAACGTCTCGCCATCGCTCGCGCGTTGGTACGCAAACCCAGCATCTATCTGTTCGACGACTCGTTCTCTGCGCTGGATCTGACGACCGACGCGAATCTGCGTGCGGCCCTGAGGCCGGTGACGCGAGATGCGTGCATGATCGTTGTCGCCCAACGCGTCTCGACCATCATCGATGCCGACCAGATACTCGTGCTCGACGACGGAAAGCCGGTAGGTGTGGGTACCCACGACCAATTGATGGCCGATTGCCCCACCTACGCCGAGATCGTCGACTCGCAGCACGCCGTGGGCGCACTGTGACCGCGCAGGTGGAGAAGACGGAAGAGAAGGACGACGCTCCCGTCGCCAAAGCGGTGGTGCCGGGAACCAAGGCCCGAAACTTCAAGGGTTCGTTCAAGAGGTTGATCGGCCTTCTCGCTCCTGAGCGAGTGCTCCTGTCGGTGATGCTGGCGTTCGGTATCGCCAGCACCGTGCTGACCGTCGCTGCCCCCACCGTCCTCGGACACGCGACCGATCTCATCTTCAACGGCGTCGTCGGCCGTGAGCTCGATCCGGGGCAGACCAAAGAGCAGGCCATCGACCAGCTTCGCGCCCAAGGCAATGACTCCATCGCGGATCTGGTGTCCGGGACGGACCTGACTCCCGGAGCCGGAATCGACTTCGGTGCCGTCGGAACCGTGCTGATGTGGGTCCTGGTTCTGTACGTGTTGTCTGCGTTGCTGGCCTGGGCGCAGGGATACATTCTCAACATCGCACTGCAGCGTCGAATCCTGTTGCTACGCGGCAGCGTCGAGGCGAAGGTGCACCGACTGCCGCTGAAGTACTTCGACAACAATGCCCGCGGTGAGACGCTGAGCCGCGTCACCAACGACATCGACAACGTCTCGACCAGCCTGCAGCAGACGCTGAGTCAGTTGATCACCGGTATTCTCACCGTGCTGGGCATCCTCGGCGTCATGATCTGGATCTCGCCGCTGCTCGCTCTCGTTGCGGTGCTGACCATTCCGGCATCGTTCGCGGTCACCGCCGTCATCGCCAAACGGTCGCAGCCGCACTTCGTCGCACAGTGGAAGCACACCGGCAAGCTCAACGCGCAGATCGAGGAAACGTACACGGGCCACGAGATCGTCAAGGCCTTCGGTCGTCAGGCAGACGTGGAACGCGAATTCGGCGATCGCAACGAGAAGCTGTTCCAGTCGAGCTTCCGGGCACAGTTCATCTCCGGCATGATCATGCCCGTCATCATGTTCCTCGGGAATATCAACTACGTGGTCATCGCCGTGGTCGGCGGGCTGCGGGTCGCGTCGGGCACGCTCACGCTCGGTGAGGTGCAAGCCTTCATCCAGTACTCGCGTCAGTTCACCCAACCGCTCACCCAGGTGGGTTCGATGGTGAACCTGGTGCAGTCGGGTGTCGCGTCCGCCGAGCGCATCTTCGAGGTGCTCGACGCCGAGGAAGAAGACGCCGACCCGGCCGATGCGGTGCGGCCCACTCAGCGCCGAGGACGCGTCGAATTCGAGAACGTCTCGTTCGGCTACTCGGCCGACCGTCCGTTGATCGAGAACCTCTCGCTGGTTGCCGATCCCGGGCACCTTGTCGCGATCGTCGGACCGACCGGCGCGGGCAAGACCACCCTGGTGAACCTCATCATGCGGTTCTACGAGATCGATTCCGGCCGAATCACCCTCGACGGCGTCGACACCAGGAAGATGACCCGCGAAGAGCTACGCGCTCGCACCGGAATGGTGCTGCAGGACACCTGGCTGTTCGGCGGAACCATTCGCGACAACATCGCCTACGGCGACCCGAGTGCCAGCGAGGAAGAAATCCTCGAGGCTGCCCGAGTGAGCTACGTCGACCGCTTCGTGCACTCGTTGCCCGACGGCTACGACACGATCATCGACGAGGAGGGCAACAACGTCAGCGCCGGTGAGAAGCAGCTCATCACCATCGCCCGCGCCTTCCTGGCCAAGCCGTTGATCCTCATCCTCGACGAGGCCACGAGCTCCGTCGACACCCGAACCGAGCTGCTGGTGCAGAAGGCCACCGCGAAACTGCGGACCGATCGCACCAGTTTTGTGATCGCGCACAGGCTTTCGACCATCCGCGACGCGGACACCATCGTGGTGATGGAGAACGGCAGCATCGTGGAGCAGGGTAATCACGAGGAACTGCTCGCGGCCAGGGGTGCGTACTTCCGCCTCAATGCGGCTGGAGCGGCTCCGCCGCAGGTGCACGGCACCTCGTAGCAGGCTACGAATTTCCGCTCACAAGCGGCGAAGCCGCATACTGACGCGGTGAGTTCCTCCAGTTTCGGCTTCGATATCGGCACCCGGCTCGACGGTGAGCTCGGACGCACCGGCACCATCCACACCCCGCACGGTGACATCGCCACCCCCGCGTTCATCGCGGTGGGGACCAAGGCGACAGTCAAAGCGGTGCTGCCGGAGGCGATGAAGGATCTCGGCGCGCAGGCTGTGCTCGCCAATGCGTATCACCTGTATCTGCAGCCGGGCTCGGACATCGTCGACGAGGCGGGTGGGCTGGGCAAGTTCATGAACTGGGACGGGCCGACGTTCACCGACAGCGGCGGATTCCAGGTCATGTCCCTCGGCGTCGGGTTCAAGAAGGTCATCTCGATGGACGCCTCGCGCGTGGAGTCCGACGACGTCATCGCCGAGGGCAAGGAACGCCTCGCCCACGTCGACGACGACGGGGTGACGTTCAAGTCCCACCTCGACGGCTCCAAGCATCGCTTCACTCCCGAGGTGTCGATGCAGATTCAGCATCGGCTCGGTGCCGACATCATGTTCGCGTTCGACGAACTGACGACGCTGATGAATACCCGCGGCTACCAGGAGAAGTCGGTGGACCGCACCCAGGCATGGGCCGAGCGGTGCGTCCTCGAGCACGAACGTCTGACTGTCGAGCGCGCCGACAAGCCGTACCAGGCGCTGTTCGGAGTGGTGCAGGGCGCGCAGTACGAGGATCTACGCCGCAAGGCCGCACACGATCTCGAGACGATCACCGGTGAGACCGGCCGAGGCTTCGACGGCTACGGAATCGGCGGCGCACTCGAGAAGCAGAACCTCGGCACCATCACCCGGTGGGTGAACGAGGAACTGCCCGAACACAAGCCGCGTCACATGCTCGGTATCAGCGAGCCGGACGACTTCTTCACCGCCATCGAGAATGGTGCCGACACCTTCGATTGCGTCAATCCCTCACGCGTGGCACGCAATGCGGCGATCTATGTGCCGACGGGCCGTTTCAACATCAACACCGCCAAGCATCGACGCGACTTCACCCCGATCGACGAGAACTGCGATTGCTACACCTGCGCGCACTACACCAAGGCCTACATCCATCACCTGTTCAAGGCCAAGGAAATGCTCGCGTCGACGCTGTGCACCATCCATAACGAGCGCTTCACCGTCAAGCTCGTCGACGACATCCGAGCGTCCATCGAGCAGGGACGCTTCGCCGAATTCAAGACCGAGTTTCTGGGTCGCTTCTATGCGTCGAAGACTGCGTGAGCTGATCTTCCAGTTCCGAAATGCGCTGTAGCAGTTCCTGTTCTCGCTCGGCGGCCTTGCGCTGGTAGACCTCGGAGAGGTCCGCGAGGTAGTTCGCGTCGTAGCGGGGAATGATGCTGCGGGTGCAGTTCCAGTCGAAGGCCTCGACGTCGATCACGACGCTGCGCTCGCAGGTGGCGGCGACGGTCAGGTCCCCGATCTTTCTCAGTCTGTCCAGTAGTTCGGGATCATCTGCGGCCTCGACGGTACGTGCCCGGCCGTAGAGCTTGAGTCGTTGGCGCAAAGGGTAATCGACCAAGAACATGGCGACGCGATCGTCGTGATCGAGATTGGCCGCCGTGACGTACTGATGATTGCCGGCGAAATCGGCGAAGCCGAGTGTGCGGTCGTCGAGGACCTGCAGGAATCCCTTCGGTCCGCTTCGATACTGAATGTAGGGCCAGCCGGTCTCGGCGACAGTGGCGATCTGGAACTGATCGACCGCACGAATCATGGCCTTCTCGCGAGTGTCGAGAGGCGTCGGCCCGTCGTCGGGTCGTTCGGTCTGTGAGCCGTAGGCGGTGTAGCTGCCGTCGACCTTCTGTCTGGCAATCGCAGCAGGACCGAACATCAAATGGTGATAGTGGTTGTTCTGCGGCATCTCACGGTGTCCTGGGATCGGTCAGCTCGGTCTGCATCGTGTTGACGAGCTCGCCGACGAAGCTCTCGAACTCCGCGAGCATGTCGGGTGGGTACCGGGCCATCATCGTGTCGAGACGGTTACCCAGGGGGCCGAAGAACTCGTCCGCCATCTCGTGCACGCTGGCCCCGCTTCGCAGTGTCACGGTACGTCGATCGGTGCCCTCTCTTGTACGCCGGACGTGTCCAGCCCGTTCGAGTCGGTCTATCAGTGTCGAGGTGGCCCCTGAGGTGAGTTGTACACGCTCTGCCAGTCGAGACGGGGACAACGGGACACCGCGTTCTTCGGCGTAGACGATCTCCATCAGCGCTTCTCCGTCGGTGGGATGCAGTCCGGACCACTGGGCGAACTGTCGGCTGAATTGATTGAAGGCGGATCCGTACATTCGCAGCGCCTCCATCAGGCGGGTTCGTTGTTCGGCAATCTCGGACCGATCGTCGCTCATCGAATCGCCTCGCTTCTCCTGCATTGTGCCCCGAGCGCACGGAGCTGCGTTGACAATCTACCGATCCTCGATATAGCTTCACCGTAAAGTAACTTTACCGTGGAGGTATTGGAATGACGATGTCCCCTTCGTTGCGCCGTTGGCTCGGTCTGATCGCTATCGCGCTCGGTGTCGCGCTCATCGTGGTCGACACCACGATCGTCAATGTGATCGTGCCGTCGATCATCGATGATCTCGGCGTCGATTCCGGTCAAGCGCAATGGATTCAGGAGTCCTACGCCATCGTCTTCGCCGCGCTGCTCCTGCTGGTCGGCCGCATCTCCGACATCGTGGGTGCACGAAGAGTCTTCGTGACAGGCGTCGTTGTCTTCGGAACCTCGAGTCTGTTGGCCGGTGTAGCCACGAGTGGTGAGTTGTTGATCGGAGCCAGGTTCCTCCAAGGTGTGGGAGGTGCGCTGATCCTGCCGACGTCGTTGGCGCTACTGAATGCGACGTTCAGCGGAAAGGCCCGTGGCCAGGCATTTGCGGTGTGGGGCTCGACAATCGGAGCTGCGTCGGCCCTCGGCCCACTCCTCGGTGGCTGGCTTGCGGAACACGCATCGTGGCGTTGGGCATTCGGCATCAACATCCCCCTCGTCGCCCTGATTCTCGTCGCTTCGCTGTTGTTCATCGATCGGTCACCGCGTGGCTCCGGACGAATCGACTCACTCGGTGCGGTGCTGTCGATCGCCGGACTCGGACTGTTGGCGTTCGGGCTCATCGAAGGGCGCACATACGGCTGGGTTCTGTCCACGGAGCCCTTCGAGTTGTTCGGGGCAACCTGGGGTGTGGGCGTGTCCGTAGTGTTCGTTTCGTTGACGCTGTCCGTATTATCGTTGGCGGCCTTCGTTGTTCGACAGCGAGCCCTCAGCCGCGACGCTGATACGAACAAGGCCTTGATGGACACCCGACTGTTCTCCATCGCTTCGTTCCGCGGTGGCAATATCGCGACACTGCTGATCGGGCTGGGTGAGTTCGGAATCATCGCCGTACTACCGTTGTGGCTGCAATTCACATTGGGATACAGCGCAGTCCAGGCCGGTGCCATGCTCGTTCCCATCGCTATCGGCAGCTTCGTCGCCAGCGGGGCGAGCTTCGCCCTCGCAGCCTCGCTGTCGCCGTTGAACCTGGTTCGGATCGGGCTGGGCCTCGAGGTGGTCGGGCTTGCCGGGCTGGGGTTCGTTGCGGCGGTGGACAGCCGGTGGTGGCATATCGCGATCGTGTTGTTCTTCTATGGAATCGGTGTCGGATTCGCAACTGCTCAGGTTACGAACGTCGTTCTCGATGACGTGCCCGCCGCCAGTGCCGGTCAGGGATCCGGAATTCAGAGTGCCTTCCGGCAACTCGGCTCCGCGCTGGGCATCGCGGTGCTGACGACGACCTTCTTCACCACTCTCGGCTCGCAGGTACGTGAATCGCTCTCGGGAGTTCCGGATGCCGAGATGCTGGCGCGGTCGATCACCGACAGTGCAGGCGGAGCTATCGCCGGATTTGCGAGCCGCCCCGAAACGGAGTTCGTCGCCGACGCCGCCCGCGACGCTATGACGCACGGGGTCAACCTGGGAGGTTTCATCGCAGCCGGATTCGTTGCGTTCGGACTGCTTGCCACCGCACTGATTCCGAACCGAACAGCGCAGTCGGTACCGCCGAGCGACGCGCACGAGGATGTCACAGCATGACGGCGTCGGGTGGCGACGAACGGGATGGGGATCAGGAAAGCGCTCGTCCGGCGACGTTTCTTGACATGTTCGTGGCAATGGATGCCGCCCTCCGCAACCCCGACAACGACGGGATCGAAAGCAGGACCCGCTGACCCGTGGTACTACTGAATGTGTAGTACTTCGTGATGCTGGGGGGACCACCATGTTCGACGACGCCATACCTGTGAGTTCGTCCCAGGCCGACATCTGGCTGGCGCAGCAGTTCATGCCCGACGTACCGTTCTCCATTGCGTACTTCGTGGACATCGTCGGTGCCGTCGATGTCGACGCCTTGGTCGCCTGCGGTAGCCGGGCACATCGCGAGTTCTCGTCGTCGACCATGCGGGTTTTCGAGGTCGACGGCACTCCGATGCAGCGATTCGTGGACGCGGAGACCGAGGCAGTGGAGATTCTCGACTTCCGTGGACACGACCGTCCGGCAGAAAGAGCCCGACAGTGGATGAACGACGACTGTCGAACGCCCTTGTCGATCTACGGCCAGCTGGTGAGACTGCGCGTCCTCCGCGTCGAGGACGATCGCGTGTTCTGGTACACCAGAGCACACCATATTGCGCTCGACGGCTATGCCTCGATGAAGGTGCTCGAACGTGCGGCGGCCCTGTATGCCGCGGTGCAGGACGGCGTCGGGCCACCACGGATCGATCCGACCACACCGGCGGCACTTCTCGCCGAGGACGAGCGCTACCGCGCATCTGCCCGTGCCCTGCGCGATCGGGCGCACTGGGAGTCCGCTGACCTGGGTTACGGCGCACCGTGGGGCCGGAGTGCTCAGCCCGCGTCGGTGCCGATCGTCGTCGGGGAGGATCGGTCGATTTCTCCGACCGCTCGGGGTCATGCCACGTCGACCGTGGTGATCGCGGCGTTCGCCGCCTTCCACTCGCGCATGAACGATGTAGACGACGTCGATCTGTCGCTGCCGGTCTCGGCGCGGCCGACAGCAGTGCTGCGCGGAGCCGGGTCGTCGTTGTCGCATGTGGTGCCGTTGCGGTTGCCGGGCGCCGGATCGGCAACGGTGAACAACGTGATCAAGTCGGCCGAGGTGGCGATCGGTGCCGTCCTCCGACACCAGCGCAGCAGGCCGCCGGTGTCCGAGAGCGGGAATGCTCTGCGTGCAGGGCGTTTCGGTCCGACCATCAATGTGATGATGTTCGCGAACACCGTGGCCGTCGGGGACTTCGACGGCGAGATCAACATTCTGACCACGGGCCCGGTCTCGGATCTTGCCGTCAACATCTATCCCGGTCGAGGCGGAGCTCGTCCGCGCATCGACTTCGAAGCCAACCCTGCCGCGTACACGCCGAGCGACCTCGCTCGCCGCCACGAGCGGTTCCTGCACTTTCTCGATCATTTCGGCGAATCCGGTTGCGGGGACACCGCGGTGGCAGACCTCGACCTGTTCCTGCCCGGAGAGCCCGATGCAGTGCCCGCATCGGTGGGCGCGACCGTGGTCGAGCGTGGATCCCTGAACGACGTGTTCTCGACGGCAATTAAACAGCACGGCAATCGAATTGCGATTCAGGATGCAGATGTCTCGGTGACCTATGCAGAGTCGGCCGCGAGAGTCGACACACTTGCGTCCATATTGCGTGCCCGAGGAATCGGTACCGAGGATCGGGTCGCCGTGCGCATCGGCCGGTCCGTTGCGGGGATCGTCTCGTTCTGGGCAATCGCACGAGTTGGCGCGGTCTACGTTCCGGTCGACCCGAATCACCCCCGTGAGCGAGCGCAGTTCGTGGTGCGGGACAGCGGTGCGGTGTTGGGCCTGTGCACGGGCGGCGGCGGCGAGTTCGGTGGCGTGGAGTGGCTGGACCTCGATGCCGTTGTTGCAGAGGGAGACTTGGACGACGTTGTCGCGCCGACGGCACCAGGTCACGCGGCGTACGTCATCTACACCTCCGGGTCCACCGGCACCCCCAAAGGCGTCGTCGTCACCCACGGTGGCATCGCCGCTCTGGTACAACAGATCGGGAGCAGCTACCACCTCGACGTCGAGTCACGAGTCTGTCACCTCGCCTCGCCCGGATTCGACACCGCCATCGTCGAGGTGCTGGCCGCGGCAACCGCGGGCGCAGCAGTGGTGATCGCGCCGGCAGGGAGCTACGCGGGTGCCGAACTGACGGAACTGATTGCGCAGCAAGCAATTACACATCTCCTGATCACGCCCTCGGCGCTGGCCACGTTGGATCCCGCAGCGCTGTCGGGTGTCGGGACCATCATCATCGGTGGTGAGGCGGCACCGCAGGACACGGTGGACCTCTGGTCGGTGGGTCGCCGACTGCTCAACGCCTACGGCCCCACCGAAACGACGTGCAGTGTCACGATGACCGCGCCACTGACTCCGGGTAGCGCGGACGGAATCGGTCGAGCCATGGTGGGGGCGGTGATTCACCTTCTCGACTGCACTCTGCGGCCCGTTCCGTCGGGAGCAGTCGGCGAGATCTACATCGAGACTCCCGGCGTCGCGCGCGGATATCTCGGCCGCACCGCGGACACAGCGGCACGCTTCGCTGCGAACCCGTTCGGCAGCAACGCGAGTCGGATGTTCCGCAGTGGAGATCGGGCGCGTCTGCGCGGCGACGGCACGCTCGAGTTTCTCGGTCGCACCGACGATCAAATCAAGATCCGGGGAAATCGCGTCGAACTGGGCGAGGTCGACGCGGCGTTGCGGGCCTGTCCGAACGTCGCTGCGGCATCATCGGCTCTGCGCCGCAGTCACACTGGGGATCTGCGTATCGACGGGTATGTAGTAGCCGCACCCCACGGACACCTGCTCGACACCGAGCGCATCCGCCAGGATCTCACCAGGCGCTTGCCTGCCCACATGGTGCCGTCGACGCTCTCTGTTCTCGACGAGATTCCGCTGACGATCAATCGGAAGGTCGACCGCGGCGCACTTCCTGCGCCGGACCTCACCACGTCGATGACCGGCGCCCGAACCGAGCCGGCCGGTGCCACCGAGGAGATGGTGGCGGCAGCGTTCGCGCGTGTGTTCGGCAGGGGCGGCATCGATTGCGCTGCTTCGTTCTTCGACCTCGGAGGCGACTCGCTGGCGGCGACCAGGGTCGTGTCGATGGTGCGGGCGAAGGCCGCGGTGGACATCGGTGTGCGTGACCTCGCCGGCGCCCCGTCCGTTCAGGCCTTGGCAGCATGTGTAGACGAGCGTCGGCTCACAGGGCGGCAGCAGAATTCGCGGCCTGAACGCGGGACGTCGGCTGGAGTATCCGCAATCCCACTCGCGCCGCAGCAACGCCACATCGATCGAAATGCGCAGCTACCGCTGTACAACCTGCCGTTCACGGTCACGATTTCCGGGGAGTTCCACTCGGCGGCGGCCTCGCAGGCTTTGGCCGACCTGATCGATCGACACAGCACCTTGCGCACGCGGTACCCGGATGTCGACGGGGTTCCGGCGCAGGTCGTCGAGCCGGATTCGGCGAGGGCGGTACCGAACCTCGACGTAGTCGACTTCGACGACGCCGCAGTGGTGGAGACCCTAGAGCACCCCTTCGACGTGCGCACCGAGTTCGCGATCCGAGCTCGACTGTTCGCAGTCGAGTCCGATCATCACGTGCTCGCGTGCGCTGTCCACCACAGTGCAGCGGACGGTTGGTCGCTGGGGCTGTTGGCGTCGGACTTCGTCTTGGCCTATCGCGCCAGGATTGCCGGCAGCGCACCCTCGTGGGCCGAATTGCCGCTTCAGTACGCCGATTACAGCGTCTGGGCCGCCGAGCGCGACGTGTCGGGCGATCTCGACTTCTGGCGCGCGGAGTTGGCGGACACACCCGGCTCGAGGGACTTGCCGTTGGACCGCCCTCGCACGCAGGACTGGAACTTCTCCGGTGCCCGCACCTCGCTTCGGTTCGACGCGGACGCCACCGAGAGAATGACCGATCTGGCACAGCGCTGCGGGACAAACCGATTCACCGTGCTGCGCGCAGCACTGTTGATCCTGCTCGCCCAGACGACGGAAGCCACCGACATCGTCATCGGAACCCCGGTTGCCGGTCGGGACGACCCGAGACTCGAGCAACTTGTCGGTACCTTCACCAACACCGTCGCCATCCGGACGAACATCGCGGCCGCATCGACCGTCGAGGACGTCGTGCAGTCGGCCCGAGCGAGTGAACTACTGGCCTTCGACCATGCATCGGTGCCGTTCGAGGATGTCGTCGCCGATCTCGCTGCTGACTCGGTGGATGGGCGGCACCCGATCTTTCAGGTGGCGCTGTCGTTGGACGTTTTTGCGACCCAGACGCTCACTATGGGGGACGTTCGCTTCGAGATCACGCCTCGGCCGATCGACATCGCCAAGTGCGATCTCCATTTTCACGTCACCGAACATCGAGACGGTGAAGGTAAGGCAGGAGTGGAGCCCGCGGAACGACCCAGGGGCGCTATCGAGGCTGCGGTCGATATCGTCTATCCCACGGCATTGTTCGACGCGAATACCGTTGTTGCACTGGGTCAGCGGCTCGAGCAGATCGTGCATGCGATGGTCGCAGGACCGACCTCGCCGTGGCGAGATATGACAGCACTCGAACCGTCGGCGCAACTACTACATGGTGTGTAGCATGTGCGGTGCGTGACGTGCACGCGACTTCGACGCCAGCAGGAGAACGCATGTCCACCTTCAACGGCCTACCGGCCCACATTCTGCTCGTTCACTTCATCGTGGTCCTGGCACCGCTCACTGCGATCCTCGCTATCGCCGCCAGCATCTGGTCCGGTGTACGCAGCAGGCTCGTGTGGCTGATCGCAGCCCTGGCGGTGTTCACGCTGGTACTGACGCCGCTGACGACCGAGGCGGGCGAGTGGCTGGAGAAGCGCGTACCCAAGACCGCGGCGGTCGAACAGCACACCGAGATCGGCGACTGGATGATCTACTTCTCCGTCGGTCTGGTCGTCGTCGCCGCGGCACTCGTGTTCCTGCATCTGGGTGAGCGTCGCGGCAACGCGCCCGTGCGGTGGCAGTCGATTGCCGTGATGGTCTTGGCAGTGGTGATCGGAGCGACCACAATCGTCCAGGTGTACAGAATCGGTGAGTCCGGCGCTCGCGCCGCGTGGGACGACGTATCGGCGACGGCCGGCGATGAGTGAGCCCGAGCCGAGCCTGCACGAGCACGAACCGCACGGAGCTCTCTCCGGTCGACTGAACTGGCTACGGGCCGGGGTGTTGGGTGCGAACGACGGCATCGTGTCCACCGCGGGTCTGGTCGTCGGGGTCGCGGCGGCCACCACCGATCGTGGGTCGCTGCTGACCGCGGGCGTTGCCGGCCTTGTCGCGGGAGCGGTGTCCATGGCACTCGGGGAGTACGTCTCGGTGAGCACACAACGTGACGCCGAGCGTTCGCTGTTGATCAAGGAACGCCGCGAACTCGACGAGCAACCCGAGCAGGAACTGGCGGAGCTCGCGGCACTGTACGAGGCCAAGGGCCTCTCGGCCGACACTGCTCAGACCGTTGCTCGCGAACTCACCGAACACGATCCGTTTGCCGCACACGTGGACGTCGAATTGGGAATCGACCCCGATGCGCTGACGAATCCGTGGCAGGCGGCCGCGTCGTCGGCGGTGTCGTTCATCAGTGGTGCGCTCTTGCCGTTGCTCTCGATCCTCCTTCTGCCTGCTTCGCAACGTATCCCGGTCACGTTCGTCGTCGTGTTGCTGGCTCTGGCGTTGACCGGAACTATCAGCGCACGCCTCGGTGGCGCGCCGAGTCGCCCGGCGGTGACTCGAATCGTGATCGGTGGTGCGATCGCGATGGCCGTCACCTATGCGATCGGCCAACTTGCCGGCGTCGCAGGCATCTGACCGAGGTCAGCGGAAGATCGAGGTGGCGACTTCTCCGGTTTCGGGTGCCACCACATCTTGGACGACGTCGATCAACGCCGCCGAGATGACGGTGAACGCGAGGACGAGAACCAGTCCGGCGGCGAGGATTCCGCGATCGGGGTGGTGTCGTGGTGGTTCGCTCAGTGCCTGTACGCGGCGCACGACGTCGCCGCCGGTACTGGCGAGAGTGTGGGTTCCCTGGTCGAGATGGCTCCGAAGCAGAGCAGTTCTGGCGATGGCAGACAACGCATCTCGACGGCCGAGCGCCGCGGCGCTCTCGTCTGCTTGACGCTCCGCCGCGTGCCGCACCTTGGCGGTCAACGGCCCGAGAATAGGATCGATCAGGGCTGCGATCTCGCACATCTGGATCCACACGCTGTGACGGTGCCGCAGGTGAGCGCGCTCGTGTTCGATCACCGCATGTAACTCGTTGTCCGACAGCGCTTCAGCCAAACCGGTGGTGATCACGACGGCACCTCCACCTGAGGGGACGGCAAAGGCGTCGGGAACATCGGAGTCGACCACGACGATGCCGCCTGTCGCTCGCGCCTCCTCACCGAATTCGGATGCGATGGACGTGCTGGCCACAACGCGTCGAACATGGCGGGTCACCTCGACCGAGCGCCAGAACATCCACGCGCAGATCACAATTCCGAGCGACACCCACACAACCTGAGCCGACGCCAGAAGAACCGCGGCAAGCGCTGCCAGGGATGCGACAATTGCAAACGCGGTGACCATCGACAGGATGGGGAGCAGAACCACGGCGGTCGACGGGTTGAGTCGGCGGTCGATGTGCTCGGCTCCGAATCGAAGCAGCAGCGACAGCACCCACGGCAGCGCGGCAACGACCAGGAGCAGAGTCATCGATGTTGCTCGGCTGCGTCCGATTTGGCGAGTAGCTCTCGCAGCGTAGCCTCGTCCTCGGGATCGAGTGCGGCAACGAAGCTGGCCAGTACGTCGGCGCGTTCGGCTCTCGCGCCGAGTTCGGTGCGCATCCGCATCGCGGCCCGAAGTGCGGGGATTTCGTCGACCGGGGCGTTGAGGGTGTAGACGAAGGAACGCCCGCGTCGCTCGCGATCGACGAGGCCTTTGCCGTGCAAACGCACCAGCGCGGTCATGACCGTCGTGTGAGCGAGCTCCGAGCCCAGATGCTCGCGGGCCTGGGCCACCGACAATTCCGTGTGCTCGCCGAGCAACTCGAGGATCGACTCCTCCAACTGTCCGGACGCTCTACGCACTGCGATTCCTCACTCGGGTTGTTACTTCGAGGATAGGCGACGGGTGGCATTCGCGAAACCGGAATATGTCGTGGATCTAGCGAGCGGCACGATTCCGTAATACGGTGGACTCACCAGCCCACCACATCGAGGACGATCCATGAGCGTCGAAGCCAATACTCGCGCGATAGAGAAGACTGTCGTCACCGACTTCAGTGACCGCATGAGCTACGGCTCCTACCTGGACCTCGACACGTTGCTCAGCGCCCAGAAGCCGGTGAGTACCCCGGAGCACCACGACGAACTGCTGTTCATCATCCAGCACCAGACCACCGAGCTGTGGCTCAAGCTGGTGCTGCACGAGACGCTGGCCGCGCGGGCGGCTCTCGATGCCGACGACATCGGCACCGCGCTCAAGTGCGTGGCCCGGGTCAAACACATCCAGAAGACGCTGACCGAGCAGTGGTCGGTGCTGGCCACACTCACCCCGACGGAGTACTCCCAGTTCCGCGACTTCCTCGGCAACTCCTCGGGCTTCCAGTCCTATCAGTACCGGGCCGTGGAGTTCGTGCTGGGCAACAAGAATGCGGGCATGCTGACGGTCTTCGAGTCGGATCCGGCTGCGCATGAGCTGCTTTCGACCTTGCTGCACGAACCGAGCCTGTACGACGCCTTCTGGCAGTCGCTGGCGCGGCAGGGCTACGACGTACCGGCATCGGCCCTCGACCGTGACGTCACGACGGCATACACGTTCAACGAGGACCTGATGCCGTTGATCAAGTTCGTCTACGAGAACCACACCGAACATTGGGCGGTGTACGAGGCATTCGAGGAACTCGTCGACTTGGAGGAGAACTTTCAGCTCTGGCGCTTCCGGCACATGCGCACGGTGCTGCGCACCATCGGAATGAAGAGCGGAACCGGAGGGTCGAGCGGCGTCGGGTTCCTGCAGAAGGCACTCGAACTCACGTTCTTCCCCGAATTGCTGGCTGTCAGAACGGACATCGGACGATGATGGAACGCGCAGACGAACTCGACGAGAAGGATCCGCTCCGGAGCTATCGCGACAAGTTCCTCGGTAGCGACGACCCGTCGATCACCGCGTATCTCGACGGAAACTCGCTGGGCCGGCCCACCAAGGCAAGCGTCGAACGGATCAACACCTTCATGACCCAGGCCTGGGGCGGACGCCTCATCCGCGGCTGGGACGAGCAGTGGTTCGACCTCCCCGTCACCATCGGCGACGCCCTGGCCGACGCCACCCTCGGAGCAGCGGCCGGCCAGACCACCATCGGCGATTCGACGACGGTACTGCTGTACAAGCTCGCACGGGCGGCGATCGCCATGCGGTCCGGCCGCACCGAGATCGTCATCGATCGGGACAACTTTCCGACGGATCGATACCTGCTCGAAGGCATTGCGGCAGAGATGAATATGACGCTCCGGTGGATCGAGACGGACCGCCGCGGTGGCGTCACGCCGGAACAACTTGCCGAGGTCGTGGGGGAGAACACCGCCCTGGTGGTGATCACCCACGTCGCCTACCGTTCCGGCTTTCTCGTCGACGTGGCCGAGGCAACGCGAATCGCGCACGCAGCCGGCGCTCTGATGCTGCTCGATGTGTGTCATTCCGTCGGATCGGTACCGATGGAATTCGATTCCTGGGGAGTCGATCTGGCCGTCGGGTGTACGTACAAGTACCTCAACGGCGGTCCCGGATCACCGGCGTTCGCGTACGTGCGTAGCGATCTTCAGGGCGATTTCGTCCAGCCGATCTGGGGGTGGATGGGCCGGGCCGATCCGTTCGAGATGGCGCAGGGTTATGTTCCGGCACAGGGTATTCGACGGGTCATCAGTGGCACACCGTCGGTGTTCGGCATGATCGCGATGCAGGACACCATCGAGATGATCGCCGAGGTGGGTATGGATGCAATACGTGCGAAGTCCGTTGCACTGACCGAAAACGCCCTCGAGCTCGTCCGAGAGATGCTGGTTCCGCTCGGGGTGGAGATCGCCTCACCGGAGGACTCGAATCGACGCGGTGGGCACATCACCATCGACCATCCCGAGTTCAAGGCGATCACCGCTCGTCTGTGGGAGAAGGGCGTCATCCCGGATTACCGCGCGCCGCAGGGTATTCGCCTGGGATTGAGCCCACTGAGCACTTCGTACCGCGAGGTGCATCTGGGAATCGTGGCGATTCGTGACGAACTCCGCGCCTAGCACTGCCGGGGCCATCCTCGACGACTTCGACTCTCGTCCGGGCAGTGCCACCTCGCTCGTGCGCACGGTGCTCGGGGCCTATGTCCGACCTCTCGGAGGCTGGTTCGCCATCGCCGATTTTGTCGTCTGGCTGGACGCGCTCGGAGTGCCGTCGGAGAGCACACGCATCGCGGTGGCCAGGCTGAAGAAGAAGGGTGTCGTCGAATCGAGCAATCGAGACGGCCGACCCGGCTATCGCATCACCGAGCAGGCCGACGCGATGTTCGCGCGCGGTGACGGACGGATCTTCGGCTTCCGGCGGATGGCCGAGGGTGATCCGTTTCGGCTCATCTCGTTCACCATTCCAGAGACGCAACGTGCGGCCCGACACCAACTGCGTCGTCGACTGACCGGAATAGGCTGCGGCACAGTCTCACCGGGTCTGTGGATTGCACCGGAGTATCTCGCGGCCGAGGCCGCTGCCATCGTCGACGCGTTGGAATTGTCGCAGTACGTCACGACGTTCGTCGCGTCCGATATCGCACCTCCCGCCACTCTGAGTGAGAGTGCCGAGCATTGGTGGGATCTGGCCGGCATCGCCGATCGTCATCGGGCATTTCTCGACGCCTTCGATGGCGGATCCCCGGCTCGGAATTCCCGCGACGCGTTTGTCACGTTCGTGCCGTTGCTCGACGAATGGCGCGTCATTCCCTACGTCGACCCCGGTCTTCCACCGTCCATGACCCCGGAAGACTGGCCGGGCACCCGGGCCGTCGCCACGTTCGAGACGGCCCGGGAGCGCTACTTCGACCTCAGTATGGGATGGGTCGCGTCCTAGCCATCCTGGTACGACGGCTCGCGCTTCTTGATGTACGAGATGACCCGGTACGTGATCGGCATGACGATGACCTCGGCGAGTGTCTTCCACAGGAATCCGACGATGACGTAGTTGATGAAGTCCGTCCAGGTGCTGATGCCGATGACTCCGGCGGCGATGGAGCAGAAGATCAGGGTGTCGAAGAACTCGCCGACGATGGTCGACCCGATCAGTCGCGCCCACAGGTGCTTTTCCTTGGTGCGTTCCTTGATCTTGACCAGAACGACGGAGTTGAGAAGCTGCCCGACGGTGTAGCCGGCGAGACCGGCGAGGACGAGTCGGGGGACGACGCCAACGACGCTCTCGAGGGCGGCCTGGTTCTCGTAGAACGAGGCGGCGGGGAGTTCGATGGCAATCCAGAAGCACACCGAGGTGAGCAGCAGGGAGCCGAAACCGAGGTAGATCGCGCGGCGCGTGGCTTTGAAGCCGTAGACCTCGCTGAGCACGTCGCCGAGGATGTAGGCGAGGGGGAAGAGAAAGAATGCGCCGTCGGTATTGATCGGCAGGATTTGGAACGGTCCGAGCATGACGTCGGACGAGGCGAAGAAGGCGACACCTTTGCTGGCGGCCACGTTCGAGATCAGCAGCGTCGCCACGAAGAGCGCGACGATGGGGGCGTAGTACCCCTTGCTGATGTGAGCGAACGTGGCCTGCCCAGACTCTGTGCCGCCGTCGGGGGCGGTGTGTTCGGTAGTAGTCACCTCTGAATCCAAGCACCGAGACGACGATGGGCGCGAATCCCGGGGAGGGATGCGCGCCCATCGAGGCGGATGACAGGTCAGGCGACGCGGCCACGCACCGTCACGCGGTAGGCGTAGGTTCCGGCGATGATCGTGATCGGAATCGTCACCAGCAGACCGAGGCCGACCGGGATCACACCGACGATGTTGAGGCCGAACAGGGCGAGCGCGAGCACGAAGATCGTTCCACCGTTCGACGCGATCGCCTGGGCGCTGGCCTTGATGGCAGGAATCGGCTCGTCGCCGCGGTCGATGACGAACTGGAAGGTCCACCACGTGAAGAACGTGATGACGAGTCCGGGAATGACCAACAGGATGTAGCCGATGCCGGTTGCGATGCCGACGAGGATGCCCGCGACGACGATGGCGAAGACATTGTTGAACTGGAAAAAGGACCCGAACGCGGGCTTGATCCCGTCCACCTCGTGCAGAGCGCCGCGGACGAGTGCCGCCTGGATGAGTAGTGCGACCACACCGACGATGACACTGAAGATCAAGCTGACGAAGAAGCTGTCGGAGCGCAACACGAAGTTCAGCACGCCCTGGATGATCGCGGCGATCAGGACGATGCCGATCCAGACGAGTGGGTTCTGCGTGAACTTCTTCCAGGCGTATCCAATGGCCGTTCCGACGGACAACTGCGTCGGCATCGGTGAGTTACCGAACGACGGAGGCGGCGGGTAGTTGCCCTGTGGGGGTGGTGGGTAGTTGCCCGGCGGTGGATAGCCGCCCTGTGGCGGTGGATAGCCGCCGGGGTTCTGGGGATCCTTGTCGGGGTCGTAGCCGCCTGAGGTCATTGTGTCCTTCTCCCTCGGGAAGAGTTGTCGCGGTCACTGTACGTCCGATTCGTCCCCCAATTGGGTCCCGTCGCGTTGCAACGTGATCTCGATGGGTTGGTAGGTCAGAGATTTGCGGGGTCGAACACCCACGGTTCGCGGGGCACCAGTGTCGGCTTCCACTGCTCGAGGAGTTCCTCGGCGTTCTTCGCATTCGGCACACCGAGGGAGGCGGTGATGAGCGGCCACGCGTCGGGTCGCTCGCGCAACGTCACCGCGCCGTCACGTTTGGCCAGACGCTTGCCCTCGACATTGAGCGCGAGGGGAACGTGGACGTACGTCGCGGGGGTGAGGCCGAGGAGCTGAGCCAGATATCCCTGTCGCGGTGCGGAGGTGAGCAGGTCGTCGCCGCGCACGATCTGGTCGACGCCTTGCGCGCCATCATCGACGACGACGGCGAGGTTGTAGGCGGGGACACCGTCGGAGCGGCGAAGGACGAAGTCGTCCACTTGGCCTCGGAAGAGTCCGTGCAGCTGGTCGACGATGGTGAATTCGGTTACCTGCGAACGTAATCGGATGGCCGGTGGGCGGTCCTTCGCTGCTTTTTGGTCTGCAGTGAGATCGCGGCAGGTTCCGGGATAGGCGCCGTCGGGAGCATGCGGGGCCGATGCGGCCTGTTGGATTTCCCGACGCGTGCAGAAACATTCGTACGTCAGCCCGGCGGCGGTGAGCGTGCGAATCGTGGCGTCGTAGATTTCCCGACGCTCGGATTGCCGCATGATCGGACCGTCCCAGTCGAGTCCGATGGCGGCGAGGTCGTCGAGTTGGCGTTGCTCCGAGCCGGCTTTCACGCGATCGAGGTCTTCGACGCGCATCTCGAACCGTCGTTCGGTGGAGCGGGCGAAGAGCCAGGCCAGTAATGCGGTTCGTAGATTGCCGAGATGGAGATCGCCCGAGGGACTGGGGGCGAAGCGTCCGGCGCGCATGAGTACATCGTAGTTTTAGATTCGTTGAGCACTGGCGTGGCGGGCGGTGCACGGCCGTCGGTCGCCGTTTCCGCCAGAAGCTCTGATCTGGATTCTCGCAAGACCGACTGGATCAAGGTGTCGTATATTGCATTTTCTGCGCCATCTCAGCTGAAAGGCCAGTACAACGCAGGGTTGCTCTGCGGAATGTCTGGGTCCGCGTTGGCCGCCGATATGACTTCCACCAGGCCGGACGTGCGGTGAGCATTGCCGCGGACAGACCCGAGACCGTCAGATCGGCGGCTGTCGAGCCGGAGTTACCGCCGGCCGCCGTGAAGAGGGCCCCGGGCGCGCCTTGCAGTCTTCCGGCTCCGAGGGAACTTGCTGGACTTGCGCGGCAGCGTGGCAACGCTTCACCACCTGGCGCGAGGCGAATGATCACGTGACGTTGCCGGCGCACCCAATCACTGTCGCCGCGTAGTTGGTCGATGCCGCCGACATCCGCAACGAAACGGGGGAGAGGGCCTACGCCGCGGCCACCTTCGGTACCCAGACCGCGGCGACCAACCATCAGCATCGCACCACAGGCCATCTGTCGCCGTCTGCGCACGAGCTCGTCACCACGACACTGTCCGGGATTCGGCGGGAGTACTCCCACCCGACATAGGTTGATTCAAGCGGCTCGTACGCAGCGCACCTGACGGAGTTCGATTCAAATGATCCCGTCCAACTTCCAGCGACCTCGATCTGGGCCCGGGGCGAGAGGGACTGGTGGTGGAGGAGGCGGCAGAGCCGGACGGTCTGACGGTGACACGTGGCTGAACGTCGATTCCGCCGGCGGCTCTGAGGACGTTGTGCGCATTTTCGAGACGCAGGCCAGCAACATTCGGTAGCAGTGGATCGTCACCAGTCGCGCACGAGACAAGTGCCGCGACGGCCGTGACAACTACGGATGCTGCCACGACTGCACGCCGAGCCCCAGAGGCCGGATTGCTGACGTCGACACGGTTCACCTCGAATAACGAACTCACCTGCTCGCTTCCTTGATCTCCCTGCTACCTCCGTGGTGACAGGCCCTCAATCTCGTCGATTCAAGCACGACATCTCGGACTATGCAGTCGGAGTATCGCGGGTGAATGAACCTTGGCATATCTGGTGCCGACATCCAGGATGTCGCCTACAGGAGGAAATCACGATGCCTGCTTCTTTGACCAACAGCTCATTACCCGACACGCGGTCCACACCCGTGATGTCATCGAGCGAGAGGTTTCCGGCCGTCGCCTTGAAAGAGGCAACTCTGCGGGAGCTGCTGCTCAGCCATTCGACCAACGCTCTACACCACCTGCCCAAAGCGCTTCCCGAGTGGTACTGCGATGCAGCAGTTGCAGCAATGGGTTCGTTGAGCTTTGACGCTTACGAGAAGACCGTGGGCTCCGAGGATTACGATCCGATCCTCAAGTACGGCCCTACTGTCTTCGACTATGCCGGTGGTCATAACTTCACCGAGTACTTCACCTCCGCTCGTGACGACGCGGAGCGAGGTTCACGTGCCTTCGCGGCGGCAGGTGTTGCTAATCCCCAGTCCATTGCCTTGCGTGCTTTGCGGCGCGCCTGGGGCGGTGAGGTCCACATTGCCGTGGAGCCGGATGACACCGGGCCGTATCGTCCCTACTTCGCCGGGGTCATCCGCGATATCGCGGGGGGTGCTCTACCCCACGTCGACGACGCGGCGACGGAGACGCCCGAGCTCGCCATCGGCAATGTGGTCGCACAAGCCAGCTTGCTGTTCTACCTGCAGGTACCCGCCGAGGGCGGCGGCTTGAGGGTGTACGACAGGACTGCAACCGAGGAGGACTGGGCCAAGATGCGTGGGTACGGCTTTGATCCGTCTGCGGTCGCCGGGCGCACGTTCAACGGGGTTACCCCTGGGGTTGGTAGTGCTGTCTTGTTTCGGACGACGCAGATTCACTCGGTCGATCCCGTGATCGGCGCGGGCCGGCGGGTCACCTGGTCGACCTTCATCGGTTTGACCGAGTCCGGCGATTTGATTCTGTGGAGTTGATTCACCTGTGAACCGTTGATCTGCGATGCGGCGCCCGCGTGTCGTGGGCGCCGCATCGGGCGGTCGGCGCCGAACACAACGCCACGAGCAATCAGTTCAGGAGAAGCGATATGACTGCACCAGTCTCGTACGAAGCCATTACCTTGCCCGGCACCTCGGCCAGCGCCGTCGGGGCTCCGCCCCCGGTCAGCGCTGCACTTCGAAAGGTCCCCCATCACGCCTTCATCGTCGATCCGGCCGCCGCCGACACCGCTGCGTTTCTCGATCGGTATCGGTGGCCGGCTCGAGCTGCCGCGAACACCATCATCGTGGTCGCGAAGAGCGGCGAGACGGCCACGTACGCAGTGTGCGTGGCGCTCGCGACGACACGCCTGGACGTGAACAAAGTGGTCAAGAAGGTGTTGGACGCCCGCAGGGTGTCGTTCGCGCCGATGGACTACGCAGTGTCCGCGACGGGGATGGAACACGGGTCGATTACACCCTTCGGTACGCCGCCGGACTGGCCAATTCTAGTGGACCCACGAGTGCTCGAGGCAGGTGCTGTGGTCATCGGTGGTGGGCGGCGACAACTGAAGGTCGTCGTCGACGGCCGAAGCCTGGCGGCCATTCCGCACGCTCTTGCCATCGCCGGTCTCGCTGTGTAGCGCTGAGCCTTCGAGAGGTTGGTGACGACATTCAAGTCCTCAGCCAAGGTCACCTCGCGGTGACTCGAAGGAAGGTCGTTCCGATGGCTCGTCGCAACGAATGAAAGTCCCTGCTCGCCGCCGCCGAAAGAGCGGGGTGGACGCATCGATCGTGTAAGCACGGTTTGTACGTCTTCCCGCCCACCGAGGTGATGCGTCCGATCGTTCTCGGTGGCGGTCCTCAGTGATCATCGTTCCTATATGGGCACCCGCGCTTCCCTCCGTCGCGCCGGTGTGACCGGGATCTGAGCCAGCCTGGTAGGCCCGGACTGCGAATGCTCACCCGACAGTCCGGGCTACACCAAGTGTGATGGCCATCACCATCGGACCAATGAACCTCGTGCTCTACGCAATCGACTACCTGATTGACCCGCGAAAACCGTGCTTGCGTTGTACAACTGTTCGACCCGAACGGAAGAAAGATGCACATGACACACAGTGAACACCGGTTGGAAAGTTTCGAGGAGTACTACGGATATACACCCGCCCATTTGACCATGCGAGTGCACAGTCAAGTCTTGAGATGGGGGCTGAGCTGGGCGGATGCCGAAGACGTCACGCAGGAGACGATGGTGGCACTGGTCACCACAATGCAGAGACTGCCGCAGATAGAATTCCACATAAGCGTAATAGCGTGGGTCTACGGGGTCGCCGCCCATAAGTTCAGGGACCATCTGAACAGGAAGGAGAGGATTCCGAAACCACATCCCGATCTGGATCAGTTGGATTTCGCGCACCTCGATGATGTGTCCGCGATCGACGACGACGTCGTCGCGCGGGCCACTGAAGTCCTTTCAAGACTCGATCTTTCTCCGCGGCGGCGGCAAGTGGCCGACATGTTGTGGAATCCGTGGGATCTCGATTTCAACGCGGTTCCTCAAGCCTTCGTCGCCAAGGAACTCGGAATGGCACTCGGCACGGTCAAGTCCACCGTCAGTGCCATCAAGGCCCAGTTTCGCACTGCCCTGGCGGTGGATTGAGGCGATGAAGACCACTGCCGGAAACAAACTCCAATATCCACACCGCGACGACCACTTCATCGCACCGGAAAGCGAAGCATAATGAACAACAGCACTTCAGGCACCTACGACCCCAGCGAAAACGCTCGGCGGGCAGAAATCACTGAGCGGCTCGCGGAGGCTGCGGACCGCGCTATGAACAAGGACCCCGTCGCTGACGCAGCGGAGGCCGACATGATCGAACGGATCCTGGGCAACCTCGGCCTCCGCACGTCGACCGTTCCTGATGAACTCCGAGACGACGCCCTGGCGGGCGTTGTCTCGGAGTGGTCCGACTCCTCCGCTGCCTTGGTCTCGAACCACCGAGGCACGAGCCCCGGTGCCGGCACCATCTCCGTCACCTCCACTGGCGAGTTGAACAATGTGTTCGACGCCGGCCCCGGTGAGCTCTCAGCCAGTATCGAGGTGACGACTCCTGAGGCAGACACCTCCCGCGTCACGGTGACTATCGGCATACCCTCAGCCCCCAACTTCGACGTGCTCGCGGAAATAACCGTCCGCGGATGGACCACGACATTGCGGTTCCCTCTGCAGGTGAGCAACCACGGTTCCGACGACTTTGCGCTGTACGAACTGCACGGCGCGGCAACAGTGTTGGCACGTGACCTCCCCGACCCCGCTTACATCACAGGGATACGACTTGCTCAGTTCAACCGCTCCCTCGACTCCCAGGAATGACCGCCACCTTCGCCACCTGGGACGACGTTCTAGCGGCAGCAAGTATCGACACCGACCCTGCTTCTGCACGACGCCTGCTTTCAGCAGTGTGCATCGCGGGTCTCTCGTTCGTCGCACGATCAGGTACGAGGCAACCGACCAACGTTTTTCCCAGTGGGTCCCCGGCGAAAGAGGTCGTGAGAAACGCCTCGGTACTGCTCTGCGCGCTTACCGAGAACGAGACCGATAGTTTGTCGCAGTCCCGCCACGCTTTGGGTCTTGTTTCACAGTTGCATCTAGCACGTCGCATGGAAGGTGATTCCACAGACGACAACGAACACCTTCGTAAACTGACGTCCTGTCTACGCGCCGTCAATGCGACCTCGATATCTGATCCTTTGATGGCCGCAATCTTTCAGAATATTATGGGTGGAACATTGCGGAGCCTCAGTCGTCCTTTGGATGCTATCGCTTCGTACCAGCGTTCCCTCTCCTTGCTAAGTGGCATGGACCTTCTGTCTCATACTCACTGGCTGTACGAGGACGCACCCTTCCTTGTGACCGATGCCAAACCAGGTGCCGCATACAAGGTGCACTTCAGAGCTCGTTTGGGAATCGTGAGAGGCCTGTTGGCGTCGTCGGATGTTGCGCGCGCCCAATCAGAGGTCGGGCTGCTAGTAGAATTTGCCGAGAGGCACAAAGAGCACGACCATAAGCTCAGTGGCTGGGCACTGGTCACTCAAGCCAGAGTCCAGCGGGCGGCTAATGACACAAGGGGTTTCCTCGCCACCGAAGCAGAACTGAAGGAACTGGCGGATTCGGGGACCGAAGACGGGCCCTTCTCGCGATACTGGTACACATGCGTGGCCGACAACGCCAGTCATCTCAAGGATTACGGGCGGGTGGAGTGGGCTACCCGCCAGCGTCTAGGCGCGCGAGCACGCAAGATCCTCAAGGTCGACTTCGACGAAGAATCCGCTGGATCTGATGATTTTCGGAAACTGGTAGAACGCGCCTACGCGTTGGGAAGCCGTCTGTCGCTGTCGAACCTGGGTAACGGGTTTTATGACGTCGTCAAAGCTCAGCTCTACAGTGGTGCCCTAGACGGCCATCCTGAACGACGCGCCGAGGCTCTCCGGATTCTGGACGTTGCCGACTTTGCATGGAAAGACTTTTCGGGCAATAGCACTCACTCACTGAGAATGATGCGGGGTTTGGTCACTCTCCTCAATGACGAACCACTGCTCGACGAAGTCACCAGGGAACTGGTCTCCGTGAACCATCAGGCCACCAATGAGAACACCGCACGGCGTGCGTTGGTTGCTGCGGTGCGGTCGGGTGTGGTGGGTAGTTCGGTGGTTCGGGCTCGGTTGGACGAGTTGTTGGGGTCGGTGGATCCGGTGCGGGCTGCGGGAGAGTTCGCGGTGGTGATGGGTCTGTCGGCGGAGTGGTGGTTGCGGGTCAACGATTCCGGTGGGTCGTCGGAGCAGGCGCTCGATTGGGAGTCGGGGGAGCGAGCTGCGCTCGATGCGGTGACCTTGCTGCGTCCGGCGGGTGTGAGTTTGGACCCGGAGCTGGAGGCCGTGTGTTGGCTCAGCGCTGCGCTATCGCTCGATGCCGGTCAGGGTCGGAAGATCGAACAGCTGGAGCGGTTGTTGTGGTCGGTGCGGTGTGTTGCTGAGTTGATGGTCACAGTGTCCACGACCGCGGATCGCTCACGGCTGTCGAATCGGTTTGCCCGGGTGTTCGATGCGGGAGCTGCGTTGGCGGTCGAACTCGGCGATCATGATGCGGCCGATGTGATCATGGAAGCGGCACGCCGGGACCGGGTGGGGCTGATCCTCGCTGAACTGGCTCGAAACCCTGATGTCGACACCGCGATTCGGTCGTCCGCGTTGGCGGTGTCCGACAGTTCCGCGGCGATCCCGACCACCACGACCACCGACGGTGAGGACGGGGACGAGGACGGCGGAACGCCTGCAGTATCCTCGACCGAATCGCGGTCAGCGGCGATTCTGGTCGACCGACAGGGAGCGGTGTCCGATGCCGAGCGTGTGCTGGGTCCGTTGGGTGCGTTGTGCGATGCATCGGCGTTGATGTCGATCACGGCTGCATCGATACTGGACCGGCGGTCGGACCTGACCGGGACGACTGTTGTCCTGCAACTCTTCCCGCAGCAAACCTCTCAGAGTTCCGGTAGAGGCCGCGAGGTATCGACGGTGCGGGTGTATCGGCGTTTGACCTGGATCGAGGGCGGTGACGATTCAGCTGTCGAGGAGCACCTCGACCACTTCGACCCACCGAAAACCCTGTTGGCGACGTCGGCGGAGGACCTCCGCATCTTCGCCTGGTTGCCGACGTTCGCGCAGATCTTGCCGCAGCCGTTGCTCGATCTTCTGGCTCGTGCTGACCGTTCCTCTCCGGTGCGGTTGATGATCGTACCGACAGGGCTGTTCCACGTTCCGTTCGACGCACTGCCCCTTTCTGGATCCGGGCTTCGGGACGAAATGCTGATCGACCGGGCTGTGGTCAGCGTGCACGGATCGCTCACCAGCATGCTCGCATTGATGCGGACCGACACCGTCTCCTCGATTGTCCCCTCGATCGCCGTGTATGACGGTGAACGAGCAGACGGCGAACTCAAGCACGTCGAAGCCGAGTTCATTTCGTTGAACACCCATGTGCCCGGCGTGATTCGAGTGCGCGGTGCCGAGGAACTACGTGAGCGTCTTCGCAAGGACAGTGACTCGGAGCCGATCGCGATGTTGGCCATGGGTGTGCACGGAAGCAGCGACGACCACGGCTGGGGCCAGGGCAAAACGATGCCCGACGGTTCGATCGTCACGGCTGCTCAAGCCTTGGGCTGGAAAGCTCCACGTCTGTGCGTGCTCGCGTCGTGCCACTCACCGATTACCGCCGCAGACGGAGTCGAGCTCAGCGGATTTCCGTTGGCGTTGATGTTGACCGGAGCCGCCACCGTCATCGGTGGCCTCTACGACATCGACGACGAGGCAACCACAGCCATCATGAACCGGTTCTGGGAGCTCTATGCCGGTGGGACTGTACCGTTGATCGCCCTGCACCAGGCCAAAGTCGAATGGCTGCACCACAACCCGGACGTCCGCCGCACGCCGCGACTGTGGGCCGGACTCGTCACCTACGGCGCAGCAACCCAATGACATCGCACAGCACTGAACCTTCACCGATGTCGACACGACCTCATCAGTGACGCTCACCGCCGAGCATCGGCATCGAGCACCACCGAAGGGATCTTCCGATGGATACCAAAACGCTTGCCACTCGCGGCACGTGGAACAGAACGGTTCAGAAGATGGTGCTGGTGGCGGCCGCGATCGCCGTCATGCTGGGGGCGATCATCGGGTCCACCGGCACCGCCGACGCCACCACCTCCCGCTGCGGTGACGGCCGCTGCGTGGTCTACCTCAACAAGCAGGAGACACGCGACCTCGGTCAGGGCAGGGCCCCACGCCTACCCGGCGGTCTGCCCTGGCAGATCACCGTCTCCTACAACGCACTGATCAAGGGCCACCAGTACATCGCCCGCCAGTACGCCAACCGAGGTTGGTGCTCCGCCTTCCTCCTCTCCACCCGCCCCTGGGAGAACCAGGGCTACACCGGCTACGCCTGCTAGACCAAACCCCGATGACCCGTGTGGTGGTGGCCAATCGGCCACCACCACACTCGCCCCACACTCGCCCCACAGTCCGTGCAACTTCGAGAGGAACACTCGTGCCGAGACGCTGTAATCGTTGCCCCAACACGCTCTGGGCGGGTCATTCATTCGGACAGATGAACGGACACGATCGATCAGCGAAATGCTCGCGGCTATCACCTACGCACTCCATTACGTCGAGATCATGTGCATCGGGATCGCTCGTAGACGCCAACTGCCCTTGCCAAAGGCTGTCCATTCCCAGCGACCCCGACCTCTTGCTTGCCCGTTGGGCTCGATGTTCCTGGCCGGCGATAGCGCTGGTCAGGATTTCCTGACGTTGCGGGAACTGTAGTTTCTTGGGTAAGTGACACTAGCGTTGAAGGCCGGGACGCTAGGACTGCGAACAGCCACATCTTCGACCTCAATCCGTGACAAACCTCGCCCGACTCGGAATCTTCAACCCCACTGCATCCCCGACTCGCACCGCAGATCCCGCGTCCAACTCCACCTTCACAGTCAGCGAGCCCACGGTCACATCTGCGATACTGCGGAACCCGGTTGGCCGCAGACCGGAAACGACTCCACGAGTCCCGTTGTCATTGAGCGTGATCAGCTCATGCCGCACCAGCAACACGGCAGGCCCAGCCGGAAGCGAGACCCCCTGGACCTCCAGCTCCCCGAGCTCGGAGCGGTGCACCCCAACCCCATCCCACTGACCCTTGATTTCGTTCATCCCGCCCATCAGTCGCGAGACTGCCAACGTGCGAGGACGCGTGTAGGCGGTCGCGATGTCGGAGTGATGCTCCAGCCGGCCGTCGATGAGCACCGCCACCGAATCGGCCAGCACCGCCGCTTCCTGTTGATCGTGGGTGACGAGAAGCAGAGTCTGATCCAGCGTCGAACGCAGTTCGCGAACCAGGTCGTGCATCTCGCTGCGCAACACTGGGTCCAGCGCACTGAAGGGCTCGTCCAACAACAACACTCGCGGCGAACCGGCGAGCGAACGCGCCAACGCCACCCGTTGGGCCTGCCCGCCCGACACCTCGGACACCGCGCGGCCCCCGATGTCACCGAGATGCACAAGGCCGAGGTACTCCCGGGCACGTTCGCGCGACCGCTTGCGACTCTCCCCGGCAGCGCGGTAGGCGAAGCCGATGTTGTCGAGTACCGACATGTGCGGGAACAACATCGGACGCTGGAACACCATCCCCACCCCGCGGTTCTCGGCCGCAACGCCGTTCACCTCGCGGCCGTCGATGCGCACTGTGCCGGCAGTGGGTGAATCGAGGCCGGCAATGAGCCGCAGCGCAGTGCTTTTGCCCGAGCCCGAGGGTCCGAGAATCGCCGTGCACGACCCCGGCGGCACGGTGAGATCCAGTGAGTCGAGTGCCGCAACCGATTGACCGGCATGGACTTTCGTGAGTCTGTGTACGGACAGTTCGACGCTCATCGCGCACTCCTACGACGTAGCCGAGCGAGCATGAGCACCAACAACAACGGCGGCACCACGGCAGCTACCGACAGTGCAGCCACCACCGAATCGTTGCCGGTCCCGGCAGCGAACGAGGCGACGAGAATGGGCACGGTGACCAGTCTGCCCCCACCGATCAGCAGGGTGATCACGTAGTCGCTCCACGCCACGAGGAACGCCAGCAGTGCAGCCCCCGCCAAGGCTGGAGCCAGCAGCGGAATGCGAATTCGCCGCAGCACCATGGCGCTCGACGCACCGAGCGTTCGCGCTTCTTCCTCGTAGCCGATGTCGTACGCGCCGAACGCCACTCGCATCAGATACGTCGTGTACGGAATGGCCGCAACGGTCAGCAGCGCGATCACCGCGACCGTGCTCGGAATGCGCGAGCGCAGCACCAGGACATCGAGTCCCAACGCCACGGCGAACGGGGGCAAGGCCAGCGGAGCGAAGAGGATGCCGGCCACCAAAGCGGGGAAACGCACGGTACCGTTCACCAGGGCACGAGCCGCCAACGCGCCCAATGGCGTTGCGATGACAGCGACGGCGAGAGCGAGCAGGGTAGACCGCACGAACGCATCGACGCCCCCGGCATCGAGGGCACTGCGGACGCCGTCGAATCCCCATTCCTGGGGAACCGAACCGGGAAACGACCAGCGATTGCTGATGGCCCACAGGACAACCGGAATCAGCGGCAGCAGGAACCACAGGACCAGCACGGCCCGACCGAACGCTGGAAAGACCCGAGTCACTTCCACCTTGTTCATTTCCACGCTGCCGATCTGCGCAGATAGTGCAGTGCCACCGCGGCCACGACCACCGTCAGAGCGGTAGCGATCGTCGCGGCAGCTGCTGCCTGCGGACGTGTCTCGAGATCAATCGAGGTGAACAGGCGAATTGCCATCACCGACAACGGCTCCGGATACGGTCGACCCAGAATGCGGGCCACCTCGTACGATCCGACCGTGTAGGCGAACGCGATAGCCGCCGACGCGATCAGTGCGGGCCGGGCCAACGGCAGCGTGACCAACCGCAGCCGAGCCCACCGGCCGGCACCCAAGGTCGCGGCCGCCTCGTCGAATGCAGCTACGCGGGTGGCGAGCGTGCCCGACACGACGACGGCCACGAAAGCCGATTCCTTCCAGGCGTATTCGGCGACGACGGCGATCCACCACTTTCCACCGACCAACTCCGGCCAGCCGCCGTCGGTCATGCCGAGAATACGAGGCAGCATTCCTGAATCTGCCAACAGCAGTGCCATCGCGGCGGCACCGATCAGGTGCGGCACCGTGACCGTCAACCCAGCAGCGACCAACGCGGCGCGTCCACCCGACAAGGCCGTCAGCGCCGCGGCAAGCCCGATCACCGTGGCCAACGCCGTCGAGACTATGGCAATCGACAGCGTCAGCGCCACCGAACGCCACAGGTCGTCGCCCAGAGCGGAGTACGCGTCGACCGATAGTTCGGGGGTACCGACCAACGGCATCAGACCCAGGCTCTGCAGCACCACGGTTCCGAGACCGCCGCCGACGACCAGCACGACCAAGACGACGGCGGGAAGCACCGCCGCCATCCCGCGAAAGCTTTTCGTGGACGCGCTCACTGACCGGCGAGCACGCTTCGACGCCAACCCTCGTCGAGCGGGGTGACCCACTCCGCGGACAGCTCCGGGTGCGCGTTCGCCGAGATCACCTCGTACGAAGGAACCACCGGCGAGGACGGGAGCTGCTCGAACTGCGCGCGCTCCTCGGGGGTCAGACGCGCGATGTCCAATGCAGTGAACTGGCCCCACACTTCCGGCGTCGCCTTTGCAAGCTGTTGCTCGGGCGACAACGCGAGATTGGCAACCACCTGCGCCGCGGCAGACTTCCCCGACGTCGACGGAATGGCAAGGAAACTCGCATTCCCGACGGTTCCCTCGTCGAGAGTCAGGACGCGGGTCTCCGGCGGGAAGGTGCCGTCGGCGACGAGTTTCGGGAGGGTCGCGGGGCCGTACGTCATGGTCATGTCGACCTGGCCACCGGCGTAGAGGGCGTCGAGCTCGGAGGAGGACTGCGGATACGTCGTTCCTTCGCGCCACAGCGACGGGGCGAGCTCGTTCAGTCGGTCGAACAATGCTGGGGCGAGTCGATCGTAGGAGTCCTGATCGAATCGCGCGGGCACCTCGTCGACGCCGCCCGAGGCATTGATGAACGCCTCACGCACGAACACCGAGCCGGTGAAGTCCGGGGGAGCGGGGTAGGTGAAGCGGCCCGGGTTCGCGCGAGCCCAGTCGAGCACACCGTCGAATGTCGTCGGAGGATCGGGGATGGCTGCCGCGTTGTAGACCAGAGTGAATTGAGCTTTGTGCCAGGGTGATTCGCAGTTCTCGACCGGAGTGCCGAAGTCGTCGAGCAGCAGCGGATCCTCGGGATCGGTCAGTTCCATGTTCGGCAGATTCTGCGTCCAGCCGCACAGCCACGCCCCGGCCTGCTTACCGGTGCCGAAGTTCGCGCCGTTGACCCACACCAGGTCCACTTCGCCGTCGGTCACCCCGGCCTGCCGCTCGGACAGGATGCGGTTGACGGCGTCGGTGGTCGATTCCACCGGTACTCTGCGCAGCGTGACGCCCGCTTCGGCCGCCGCGGGGGTGAGCACGTCGTCGACATAAGCATTGCCCTGCCCGTCGCCGCCGTACATCCAGAGCGAGACGGTCTGCCCCTGTGCCTGCTCCTGGATCTCGCTCCACGGCAGGGCATCGGCGATCGGGGCTTCCGAATCGGGCGCAGCGCAGGCGGTGAGCAACAGCCCTGCGCTCGCAGCGATCGTCACTGCGCGCCGTACTGAACGAATCACCGTGGGCCTCCAGATCAACCGAAGCAGCCGTCGTCGACGCTGCCCTCACCACCGTAATCGGTCGTATGGGACAACCGCTGAACACGCGGGCAGACCGGTCGTGTGCACAATGGATCCTGACCGCCGAACGAGAGGCACACATCGTGACGCAGGACCGCCCGACGCGTAGTCGTCGCGGCACCACCCTGAAATTGCTCGCGGCTGCCGTGGTCGTCGTCGCCGTGGTGATCGTGCTCGGCACCGTCGACCTGCCCGATCCGTCGTTCATCCGTGACCGAGTGGCGTCGGCCGGGCCTTGGGGCATCGCGTTGTTCGTCGTGCTCTATGCCGTCCTGTCGGCCACTCCGTTCCCCGCCAGCACGTTGACCATCGCGTCGGGACTGCTGTTCGGATTGGCTGTGGGCGCAACCGTCGTGGTGTTCGCCGCCACGATGGGGGCGTATCTCGGGTACTGGGGAGCGCGGGCGCTGGGCCGCGGCCAGGTGGCCCGCACCGAATGGGACAGGCTCCGCCGGCTCGACGCCATGCTCGGACGACGCGGATTGCTGTCGGTACTGCTCGTGCGTCTGGTGCCGCTGCCGTTCTCCTTGGTGAACTACGCGGCCGGAGTCAGTGCCGTGGGGCAACGTGACTACGTGGTGGGCACCATGATCGGCATCGTGCCCGCGACCGTCGCCTACACCGCACTCGGGGCCTACGGAACGTCTCCGCTGTCGTGGCCGTTCGCCATCGCACTGCTCGCGGTACTGGCGATCGCGGCCGGTTCGGCCCTGTTGGCGCGACGTCTGGGACTCACCGGAGCTGCCGAATGATCGACAGCTTTCTGCGCCGCCATCTCGAAGGCCCGCTCGATCGCTGTGCCCGCACGCTCGACCGCCCGTCGATCACGCCCGACCGCATCACCGCCGCCGGACTGATGCTCGGTCTCGGTAGTGCACTGGCAGCGGGCCTGCAGTTCTGGTTGCTCGCGTTGGCGCTGTGGATCGTCTCCCGCATCGCCGACGGTCTGGACGGGCCTCTCGCGCGTAGGCGGTCGACAACCTCTGGGGCCGGCGGATTCTTCGACATCACAGCCGATTTCGTGGTCTACGGCTCCACAGTGGTGGGCGTCGCGGTGGGTGCCTCGGCAGGATACGACGCCCCCTGGTGGCCGTTCCTGCTGGTGCTGCTGGCGTATTACATCAACGGCACAGCGTTTCTTGCGTTCTCCTCGATTGCCGAGCGCACCGGTCGCACCATCGACGACGGCCGCTCGTTGTCATTCCTCGGCGGCTTGGCCGAGGGAGCCGAAACGATTGCGGTGCATTGCCTTTGGCTGCTGTTGCCGGGTATCTCGTGGCAGATCGCGGTGGTCTGGGCGGCGGTGGTCGCGGTCAGCTCGACCCAGCGGATCTTCGCCGGGTATCGCGCGCTCTCCTGATCCAAGCGCCGCGCACCTTCGCCAGTGCGGCCGTTGCGCGGGAAATCAGCGGAGAACCCAACTGCGCCTTCATGTCCGCTATCGCCGCGTTCCACGGCCCGTCGTTGTACGTCGGATACGGATGGGTGGCTCCGGCGAGATCTCGGGTACGCAGGCCCTGCTCGATGGCGATGATCAACTCCCCGATCGTCTCGCCCGCTCGCGGTCCCACCACGCAGGCTCCGACGATGCGTCGCTTGGCGTCGAGCACGAGCGTCGTCGATCCGTTCGTTGCCCCCTCGGTCACGGCGCGATCGACGTGGTGGTGGGCCAGAGTCTGCAGTCGAAGTCCGCGCTGCCGCGCGGTTCGCACATCGATTCCCGCCGAGGCGATCTCGGGATCGGTGAACGTCACCCGCGGGGTTCCCGTCGTACTCACCTTTCGATGAAGGCCAAGGACCGCGTTGCCGGCGGCCAGACTGCCGTGCACACCGGCGGTATGAGTGAACTGCGGATGGCCGGTGAGATCTCCGGCCGCCCAGATGCGGGGATTGGTGGTCCGTAGATTCTCGTCGACCTGAACGAATCCCTTGTGGTCCAATTCCACACCGGCAGAGTCCAAGCCGAGCTCCGCGGTCCGCGGAGTCCGCCCGGTGGCGACGAGCACTCGGTCGAAAGCGATGTCTACGCCCGTGTCGGTGGTCGCCGAACCCTCCTCGATCTGCACAACGGCGGTGGAGGTCAGAACGCGCACGACCTCGTCTGTCAGTGCCTGCGTGAGAATCGAGGTCGCCGACGCATCCTCGCGTGGCAGGATCGTGCCCGACCTTCCGACGAGAGTCACGTCCGATCCGAGGCGCGAGAATGCTTGCGCCATTTCGCAACCCACCGATCCGGCCCCGACGATCAGTAGTCGCTGCGGTAGGTCCTTCAGATCCCACAGGGTATCGCTGGTCAGGTAGTCCACGTGCTCGAGGCCGTCGATCGCCGGCACCGTGGGATGGGCTCCGGTGGTCACGATCGCGTGGCCGAAATCCAGGGTCCGCGTACCGACGGAAACGGTGTTCGGCCCGGTGAATACGGCGTCACCGTGGATTACATGCACTCCGGCCTCGGTCAGGGCCTCCGGTGAATCGATCGGCGCGATCTCGGCAATCGCACTGTGCACGTGCTGCATCACGCGCGCGAAATCCACACTCGGTGGCTGGGTGACGATGCCGAACCGGGACGCGGATCGAACCGTCTGCGCCACCGAAGCAGCCGCGAGCAGCGCTTTGGACGGCACGCAGCCGGTCCACAGGCAGTCGCCGCCGGTGCGGTCCCGCTCGATCAATAGGACACGAACGCCGAAACCCGCTGCGGTCTTCGCCGCCACGATGCCGGCGGTGCCGCCGCCCACCACGACCACGTCGGCGCGGTTCTCGGGCACACTCGAAGACGAACGACGGATTCCCATACCTCCCACTATGCCTGCGCCTTGGAGAGACCCGAGATGAGACGACCGACCAAGTACACCGTCTCGGCGCGCCTGTACGACGTGATCTCCTTCGAGTGGCCGGTGTATCGCGCCGGGCGGGAGGCGGCGTTCGAGTTGCTGAATCTGCCTGTGGGGAGCCATGTTCTGGACCTCGGCTGCGGGACGGGGCTGAATTTCGCGGGGCTGCAGCGAATGGTCGGCCCGACCGGCTCGATCACCGGAGTCGACGCCAGCCCGCAGATGCTCGAACAGGCCCGACGGCGAGCCGACCGGTTCGGTTGGGGCAACGTCACGCTCGTCGCAGCCGACGCCACCGCCCTGACGTCCGCGGATCTGGGGGAACAGGCCCCGTTCGATGCGGCCCTGAGCACCTACGCGCTGTCGCTGATGACGCCATGGCAGGCGGCCCTCGAGGCGATGATCGCGGCGACGAGAGCGGGCGGCGTCGTGGCTGTCGTCGACATGCAGCGTCCCATCGGACGGGCGGCGGGGTGGACCCCGCTGGCGACGCTTGCGTGTCGACTCGGTGGGTCGAATATCGAGGCTCATCCGTGGACGGCGATGACGCCAGTGCTGCGGGATCTTTCGGCCCGCGCTGTCCGCGGTGGCCATATCCAGGTTCGCGTCGGGACTGTCGGCTACCGCCCCGCAGAGCGGAATTGATGTAGGTCGCACGCCTGCTGTTGCTTTCAGTGTATCGCCGGGGTGGGGGCTTGCGGCAAGACCCCGTCGAGCATGCACAATCTTCCGGCTACCGACACGGAGGGATTTCTATGGCAGACATGGCCGATACACCGGAGCGTTTTCGAGTGCACGAATCCGGTGCTTACTTTCATGGCACCAAAGCCGATCTCGAGGCCGGTGATTTTCTGGTCCCCGGTTATCGCTCGAACTACCGTCCCGAGCACATCTCGAACTACATCTACATGACCAAAGTGCTGGACGGTGCTGTGCTGGCAGCCGAGATGGCCGTCGGCGAGGGGAATCCGCGGGTCTACATCGTGCAGCCGACCGGCCGTGTTGAGGACGACCCGAACGTGACGGACAAGAAGTTCCCCGGCAACCCGACGCACTCCTATCGCAGCGCGGAACCGGTGCGCATAGTCGAGGAGACGACCGACTGGGTAGGACACTCACCCGGGTACCTGCAGCGTTTCAGAGACGGTCTCGAGAAGTTGAGACAGACGGGCACCGCGGTTCTCTACGACTAGGCGGCACCTCCCGGTGAGTTTTCGCTCGGATCGAGGTCCACACGAGCATGACGACACAGACCGTTTCCGTTCCCGGTGCGACCCTGACCTATGACGTGATCGGTGACCTCGAGCCAGGTGTCACCCCCTTGGTGCTCATCGGCTCACCGATGGATGCGAGCGGGTTCGGGACGTTGGCATCGCACTTCCGCGACCGGGTGGTCGTCACGTACGACCCCAGAAATGTCGGACGTAGTAGACGAGACGACGCGACCTCCGCAGTCACCTTCGGCGAACACGCCGACGACCTGCATGCAGTGCTCACCGCCGTCGGCCACGGGCCTGTCGATGTGTTCGCCTCCAGCGGGGGTGCGGTCAATGCGCTGGTGCTCGTCAGCAGGTACCCGTCCGATGTTCGGACGTTGGTGGCCCACGAACCACCCGCCGGAGGCACTCTGCCGGACCGCGAAAACATCGCGACAGTGTGCGCGAACATGGTGACCACGTACGACGCTCACGGCCGCGGGCCGGCCATGGCCCAGTTCATGTCGCTGCTGATGCACGTAGGACCGATCGACGACGCGTTCTTCGCACGCCTGGCACCGGACCCGGCGCAGTTCGGCCTCCCAGCCGAGGACGACGGAACCCGCGACGATGCGCTGATGTCCAACATGCGCGGGGGCGGAGTGGATTTCGCACCGGACGTCGAGGCGTTGCGTGCTTCACCCACCGCGGTGGTGATCGGCGTAGGGGAAGAATCCGGCGGTCCCGAGGACGGTCACATCGCGGCTCGCGCAGCGTATTCGACTGCGGCGCTGCTCGGATCGGAGCCGATCGTCTTTCCCGGTGGCCACTCGGGCTTCCTCGGCGGCGAATTCGGTCAGACCGGAAAGCCGACAGAATTTGCCGAGAGTCTGCGGAAAGCTCTGGGCTGAACAAGGTTTCGTCACACAGAAAAACCCACCGAACCAGGAGTAATCATGGGCCTCATCACGTTGGAGCTTTTCGCCACGCTAGACCTCGTCGCACAATCACCCGGGAGCCCCGAGGAAGATCCCGAGAACTTCCCCTTCGGTGGCTGGCAGGTCCCTCTGCTCGACCAGGTCTCCGGGGCGCAAGTTGTCGCCGCATACGAGGGCACCGATGCGCTCCTGCTCGGTCGGCGCACCTATGACATCTTCGCTGCGTACTGGCCGAACCAAAACGATTCGTTCGCAACGTTGTTCAACGCGATCCCCAAATACGTGGCCTCGCGTGGCACACCCGATCTGCCGTGGGATGGTTCGACCCAACTCGGACCGGACCTGGTCGGCGCAGTGCGTGAAATCCGAGAGAGGCACGACCACATCAAGGTAGTCGGAAGCCTCGATCTGGTTCAGACTCTGTTGCGCGAGAAGCTGTTCGATCGGCTCGATCTATGGGTGCACCCCATCGTTCTCGGAGTGGGAAAGAGAGTCTTCGCCGACGGCACCGTGCCCAGCAACTTGACGTTGCTCGAGCCACCGGCCGTCGGAGGCAAAGGCACCGTGTACCTGCGTTACGGACTCGACGCGGGAACCCCGGGGGCCGGCAACATGGACGACGTGCGAGGCGGCTGATCCCGCCGACGCATCACCTTTTCTGTCGTCGACTCCCGGCGTGCCAGTCTTGTTGCACGCCTACCTCGTCCTCCTGAACCCCCAGCGCTTTCAGCTGGGGGAGCTCACGCAGGCTGCGCTTCATCTCGGCGAAACCGGAGAATCGAGCGAGTCCGATCACGTTGTCCCACAGCGCTACTGCCTCCTCGTCGCTGGGGAGCCTGCTGATCACGGGACCGAAGAACGCGACACCGTCCGGCGGCTCGAAGGCGATGATGGGGGTTCCGACGTCCTTGCCGGTGAGCGAGAGAGCATGATCGGTTTCGGCCCGGATCTCGTCGTCCAGAGTCGAATCATCCAGTGCTGCAGTGTGACGGGTGGGCAAACCGAGTTCTTCGAGGATCGGCCCGAAAAATTCTGCAGTGCCCCGATGGCCGTGGCTCGCAGCGTCGTCGGGCACTACCTCGGTGTCGAAGATGCGCGTTCCGAGGGCCTCGTACAGCGGTCCGACAGCGTCCGACCCATGCTCACGACGAACAGAGGCAGCGGCCCGCAACAGTCGTAGACCCGCCGTGTGGCCGGCCTCGTACTCGGGCGGAAAGTGAGCGTCGTAGTCGATGTGGGAATTGAGCAGTCGCAGCGAGATGAACCGCCAGTCGACGGTGTACTCGCGCTGGGCTTGGACCTTGCGGACCCACTTGCTGGTCATCCAGGCGAACGGGCACACCGGATCGAAATAGAAATCGATATCGGCCATCGAGTGAACGCTCCTTCTCGGGACGGAAGTTCTGTCCACCCGACGGTATACGCCATCTCCAGGAGAAGTCAGCGGGTCGCCGCCTGCGCCGGTATCACCGAGACAGCAGGCCGCGGCAGATTCCATCGGGTGCACCCGTCACGCAGTGCAGCGTCCACAGCGCGCACGACGGACGTCTGGTACGGGACGGAACAGTTCATCCACGCCTCGGTCGATCCTCCGCTCAGAATGATGCGGTGCACCGGTGACCCGCACGTCGTGGACTCGGATGCTCGCCGCAGCAGTCTTTCGGCCGCCGAGGCCCACTCGTCCGGGTCGCCGGAGTTGCTGACGTCGCTGTGGAGGCCGACCGCCTGCACTCGGTGACCGCCGAGTACTGCCGCCGCATCGCTGTCGAGGTAGACATATTTCGTTCGTTGCGCGCACTCTGTCAATCGAGCGATCTGCGGCTCCGTGCCGACGACGAAGCGGAACACCCCGCGGTGCACGGCATTGCGGATACCGTCGGTGCCGGCTCCGCATCGAAACACGATTTGGTTCGGTCGAATCCCGCTGAGCTGCACACGATCGAGCTCGTCGTCATCGTGCGCGAGGACGGTGACACCGGAGTTCCGTACCCAGGTGGCGACAGCGTGGTCGCCGAGCTCGGCCGCGCGGACACCGAAACCGACCCCCGGCATGACCCGACGCATGAGGTGGATCGAATTGTGCAGTTGTGTCGAGTGATCGGGCGCTTCGAGCGAGAGTGTCATGCACTCAGATATACGCCCGCGCGAACCGCTCGGGCGGTTCGTTGACGGAGTTTTGATGCGACTCTCCGAGATTCTTACGGGGTGCAGATGGTCGAGTCGCATCTGTTGCCGCGGTGTCAAGGTCTTCGTTCGCAGCGTCAATTTCCCGTCAAGGCAGGGCTGTTCGCCTCCGATCGGGACGATGATCGACTGGAGGCCCGCACTCGGCCCAGTATCGACGAGGAGATGTGTTCGATGACTCTGTTGGATTATCTGCCGTCGCTCAGAGGTGCTCTGTCGCCGCGGTTGGATCATGCTGTGTGGCCGAGTACGACGCATTATCGACACGGTCGAGTGACCGTGGCAGGAATGTTCCTCGACGACATCGCCGATCGTTACTCGACGCCGGTGTGCGTGATCGACGAAACCAGCTTGCGCGGTAGGTGCAATCGCATCGCGCTCGGGTCGTGCACAGCCGAAATGCTCTACAAGCCAGGCAGTGTGCTGGCCCCGATTGTCGCGCGCTGGATAGGGGAGCAGCACTTGACGCTGGTCGTCGACTCGATGGCAGCGTTGTCGTCCGCCCGGAAACTCGGGGTCGATCCCTCGCACATCGTCGGCCGAGCGCAGAGCGCGCAGGCTGCAGATCTCCTGCTGTCACTTCCGGCGGGTGAGCGAGTGGGCCGACTCGTCGTCGCCGCAGGTATTCACCGGGTTCCGGATGCGGACCGTGCCGTAGCCCTCGCACAGTCGACTCTGGTCAGCACCGACGGCAATCGTGACTACGCGGAGAATGTCATCGCTCAGGTTGTCGACTGCCCTGCAACGGTATTCGATGGTGTCGAATGCAGCGCGTCCACTCTCGACGGGGTGTTCGCACGGATCGTCGAGTCGCTCGGAGTGATGGCTCAGGCCTACCGAGACCACGGCGTGCTCGGTAATCGACTCCATCTCCGGATCGATTCTCCGACGGGACTCGATACTTCGCTCCTGTCCGACGTCGTCGAAGACGCCGTCGACGAAGGCTGCATTCGGCATCGCTTCCCGCGTCCACAGCTCGCCGTCGAGACCGGGGAGTCGATCACCGACGCGGCCGTGGTGACGGTGTGCCGTGTCCGTTCGATCGACCGGACGGATTCGCAACGAGCCGTCGTGGTCTTGGACGGTGGAACCGGTTGCGCCCCGGCCGCGGCGGTCATCGCCAACCGTCACAGCCTCGGCGGGGAGGAATTGTTCGTACTCGCCGATGGCAGTGATCCTCGGCACCGGTGCGTGATTCACTCGGAAGTGTCGCTCCCGGCGGATGTTCGAGTCGGTGACGTCCTCGCGATCGTCGACGGTCCCGGTGACTGCCCGAGCGTCCTGACACTGTCCGATGGACAAGCCCACCATCTGGATATGCTACCCGCACAGGCGGTTCGGTTCATTCCACGAGTCGGTACCCCATTCCCGTCTCGGTGATGAGATGCCGAGGCTTGCCCGGGTCTACTTCCAGCTTGCGTCGGAGTTGAGACATGTAGATCCGCAGATAGTTGGATCCGTGATCGTGCCCGGGACCCCACACCGTTCTGAGCAGTTCTTTCTGCCCCACCAGCTTGCCCGCATTGCGGGCCAGCATCTCGAGGACTCCCCATTCGGTGCGCGTGAGGTGCACGATCTCGCCGTCCCTGGTCACCCTCTTGGAGGCCAGATCGATCGTGAAGGACGAGGTGGTCACGAGCGGGTCCGTAGGGGACGTCCTGATGGCTCGTCTGCGGACGGCGACGCGTAGCCGGGCCAGAAATTCGTCCATCCCGAACGGTTTGGTGATGTAGTCGTCGGCACCGGCGTCCAGGGCTTCGATCTTGTCGCCGCTGTCGGTGCGCGCGGACAGCACGATCACCGGAATCTCGCTCCATCCTCGCAATCCTGCGAGCACGTCCAGTCCGCCGATATCGGGCAGTCCGAGGTCGAGGATCACGACATCGGGGTGTTCGGACGCAATGGCGCGTAGCGCGCCGGTCCCGGTGGCCGCGGTGACGACGCCGTAACCGCGGGCGGTGAGGTTGATGCGCAATGCGCGCACGATCTGCGGTTCGTCGTCGACAACCAGAACCTTGATCGCGGAACGGGATTCACCCATGGGTCTGCTCGGAGAGGTCGCTTCTGGCAGTCGATTCCGCTCGCGCCAATTCGACGGTCATGGTCACACCACCACCTGCAGTGTCGGACACCGTCACCGAGCCTCCCATGGCTTCGACGAACCCACGCACAACGGAGAGCCCGAGCCCGACACCCGTGGTGTTGTCGCGGTCGCCCGATCGTTGGAAGGACTCGAAGACGGCTTCCTCGCTTCCGGGCGCGATCCCCGGGCCGCTGTCGGCAACGGTGATCACTGCTCGGTCGCCGATGTAGGCGGCCCCGACCCGTACCGGCGATCCGGGGGCGTGTCGCAGTGCGTTGTCGATCAGATTCGCCAGCACGCGCTCGAGCAGACCTGCGTCGGCGGAGACCGCGACGTCGTCGACATCGACGATGACGAGTTCGCGACCAGTGTGCGTTCCGACGAGCGCTGCGTCCACAGCGTCTTCGACGTACACGATGGACCGGCTCGGCTGAATGACCCCCGCGGCCAACCGTGACGAATCGAGCAGGTTGCCCACCAGACCCGTCAGTTGGTCGGTCGATTCCTCGATGGTCGCCAACAACTCCGCGGTGTCCTCGGCAGAGAATTCGACATCGGTCGCACGCAGACTCGACACGGCAGCCTTGACCGCGGCGAGCGGCGTTCGTAGGTCGTGGCTGACCGCGGACAGCAGCGCCCGCCGAAGACGGTCGACCTCCTTCAGTCCTGCGGCGGCGCTGGCCTCCTGGGCGAGTTCGGTCTGCCTGATCAGGCCCATGGCCTGGTTGGCTACGGCACTGAGCACACGTCGATCGTGCGCACCGGTCTTGGTACCGGACAGGAGCAACGTGAAGGAACCGTCGGGGGTGTCGATCGCGGTGTCGGCGTCATCGGGCACGGCGGGTGGAGAATCACCGACCGATTCGACGATCACACCAGCACCTCTGATGATCGAGACCGCGCGCTGGGAGTACGTCTCGCGGACTCGCTCCAACAGCGTTCGAATGTCGCCGCCGCGCAGCACCGTTCCGGCGAACAGTGTCAGGAGCTCGGCCTCCTGTGACGCTCGCCGAGCTTCGCGGGTGCGTCGGGCAGCCGCGTCGACCAGGAATGCCACTGCCACTGCCATGATGAGCAGCACCACGGTGGTGACGAAGTTGTCGGGTTCGGCGATGGTGAAGCTGTACCGCGGGTCGGCGAAGAAGTAGTTGAGCAACAATCCTGCGATCAACGCCGACAGTGCCGCGGGCGCAACGCCGCCCAGGAGCGCAACGGCCAGTACGACCATGAAGAACAGGGCGCTCTCGCCGCCGAGATCGAGATACGGATCCACCAGCAGCATCGCCATGGCCGAGACAACGGGTACGACCACTGCGGCAACCCAGGACAGAACTCGTCGGTGCTTCGGATTGGGCGGGATCAGCCGGCCGAGCCGAAAACCTCGACTGATCTGGTTGTGGGTGACCATGTGCACGTCGATCTTGCCCGAGTTCTGAATGACCGCAGCGCCGATGCCCTCGTCCAGTATCCGGGCCCAGCGAGACCGCCGTGAGGTTCCGATGACGAGCTGGGTTGCGTTGGCCCCCCGTGCGAAGTCGAGCAGCGTGGTCGGCACGTCGTCACCGACGACACTGTGCATACTTGCGCCGAGACTCGCTGCGAGTACGCGGACTTTCCCCATCTGCGGTGCCGAGACGCCGGTGAGGCCGTCACCTCGGATCACGTGCAGCACCATCAGTTCCGCACTGGACCGCGAGGCGATCCGGCTTGCGCGACGCAACAGGGTCTCGGACTCCGGTCCACCGGTCACCGAGACGACAACTCGCTCACGTGCTTCCCACATGTCGGTGATGTCATGTGTACTGCGGTATTTCGCCAACGCAGCATCGACCTGATCGGCGATCCACAACAACGACAGTTCGCGCAGGGCAGTCAGATTGCCTTGCCGGAAATAGTTGCTCAGCGCGGCGTCGACCTTTTCGGCTGCGTAGATGTTTCCGTGGGAGAGCCTGCGACGCAGTGCTTCTGGAGCCACATCGACCAGTTCGATCTGTTCTGCAGCCCGTACCACCGAGTCCGGGACGGTTTCTCGTTGCGGCACACCGGTGATCTGCTCGACGACATCGTTGAGACTTTCCAGATGCTGCACGTTCAGGGTCGAGACCACATCGATTCCCGCTGCCAGCAATTCCTCGACGTCCTGCCAGCGCTTCTCGTGGGCGCTACCCGGGGTGTTGGTGTGGGCGAGTTCGTCGACGAGCACCAGCGAAGGCTCACGCTCGATGATCGCTGCGACGTCGAGTTCGTGAGCGATCGATCCGCGGTAGTGAACTGTCCGCGCAGGAACCAGTTCGATGCCGTCCAGTAACGCGGCGGTGCGGGCGCGGCCGTGGGTTTCCACCACGCCCGCGACCACGTCGCATCCACGTTCTTGCCTGCGGTGCGCTTCACCGAGCATCGCGAAGGTCTTACCGACCCCCGGCGCGGCCCCGAGATAGATGCGCAGCTCACCGCGATCGAGTCCACCGGACCCCCGCTTGCCGGTCTTTTTTCCCATGTCTCTACCTGCTGCCCTGGACCGTCGAGGCTCAGCTCGTACCGCACCCCGGTGCCGTCAGTCCCAGAGCGACATTGAGCTCCGGCACGTTCACCGTCTCGTTGCCGAGGAACCCGAGCTGCCTGCCGTCGGTGTGTTCGGCGACCAGAGCCGTCACCGCGTCGACGCTCATGTCGTTGACCTGCGCGACGCGTTGGATCTGAATCGCCGCGTAGGCGGGGCTGATATCGGGATCGATACCCGAGCCGGATCCGGTGACCGCGTCCACCGGCACGGCGGCCGGGTCGACGCCGTCACGCTCGGCGATGACTGCACGCCGTTCTTCGATGAATGCCGCCAGTGCTTCGCTACTGGGGCCCTGGTTGGTGGGCAACGACGCGGCCGGGTCGCTCGCGGCAAAGGCATCCTCGTCGGAGACGGAACCGGTAACTCGGTTGTGGAAGAACGGATCCGGCGCTCCCTCTTGAACCTGCGGGTCGACCCCGATCAGACTGCTACCGACGACGCACCCGTTCGCGTCACGCAGCGGCGACCCCTCGGCAGAGCTGGATCCGATGCGGCTCACCGCCCATACCGCCGCTGGATACCCGATACCGACGATGACCGTCAGCGCCAGCAGCACCGACAGTCCTGCCACGATCTGACCGAGAAATCTCTGTACGAAACGCATGTCAGCCTATCCCTGGGATGAAACGAACGATGAGGTCGATGAGCCAGATCCCGATGAACGGGGTGATGACGCCGCCCACTCCGTAGAGCAGCAGATTGCGGCGCAGCAGTGTCGAAGCGCTCGACGGGACGTAACGAACACCCTTGAGCGCCAGCGGAATCAGCCCGATGATCACAAGAGCGTTGAAGATGACCGCGGACAGAATTGCCGATTCGGGGGTGGCGAGCCGCATGATGTTGAGGCCGTCGAGTTGTGGGTAGACGACGCTGAACATCGCCGGCAGAATCGCGAAGTACTTCGCGAGGTCGTTGGCGAGGGAGAACGTCGTCAACGCTCCGCGGGTGATCAACAACTGCTTACCGATCTCGACGACCTCGATCAATTTGGTCGGATCGGAATCGAGATCCACCATGTTGCCGGCCTCTTTTGCTGCCGACGTTCCGGTGTTCATCGCGACACCCACGTCGGCCTGCGCCAGAGCGGGGGCGTCGTTGGTGCCGTCGCCCGTCATCGCGACCAGCCGGCCGCCTTCCTGCTCCTTGCGGATCAATGCGAGCTTGTCCTCGGGTGTGGCCTCGGCGAGGAAGTCGTCGACACCTGCCTCGGCTGCAATGGCTTTCGCGGTCCGCGGATTGTCACCCGTGACCATGACGGTCCTGATGCCCATGGCCCGCAACTGAGCGAATCGCTCCGCGATGTGGGGCTTGACGACATCGGAGAGTTCGATGACACCCAGTGCGCGGGCGGGACCGCCCTGGGGTGCAGTGGCGACGACCAGGGGTGTCCCGCCCATCTCGGCGATGCTGTTCGAGATGTCGTCTATCTCGACGGCGATCGAGGGACCGCCGTTGCTGCGAACCCATGCCAGCACCGAATCGGAGGCACCCTTACGGACCTGGGTGCCGTCGAGATCGATTCCGCTCATGCGGGTTTGGGCGGTGAAGGCGACGAACTCGCCGGTCTTCTCGGTGTCCGTGGCGTGCAGGGGCAACGAGTATTCCAGTCCGCACAGATCGACGATGCTGCGACCTTCGGGTGTGCCGTCGGCGAGTGAGGACAACCGTGCTGCTGCGGCGAGTTCGCCTGCCGACGTGCCGGGTGCGGGATGAAGCCCGGTGGCGCGACGGTTGCCGAACGTGATCGTGCCGGTCTTGTCCATCAGGAGCGTGTCGATGTCGCCCGCTGCCTCGACAGCGCGTCCCGACATCGCCAGGACGTTGCGCTGAACCAGGCGGTCCATGCCGGCAATTCCAATGGCGGACAACAATGCTCCGATGGTCGTCGGAATCAGGCACACCAGCAGTGCGATCAGCTTGATCGGGTCTTGCTCCTCGCCGCCGTACGCGCCCATCGGTCCGATCGCGACGACGGCCAGCATGAAGATGATCGTCAGCGAGGCCAACAGGATGTTCAGCGCGATTTCGTTCGGGGTCTTCTGGCGCGATGCACCCTCGACGAGGGCAATCATTCGGTCGACGAAGGTCTCGCCCTGAGCGGCGGTGATCTTGACGACGATCTCGTCGGAGAGCACTCCGGTGCCGCCGGTCACTGCTGAACGGTCACCGCCCGATTCGCGGACGACCGGCGCAGATTCGCCGGTGATGGCCGATTCGTCCACGCTCGCAATGCCTTCGATGACATCGCCGTCTCCAGGAATGATCTCGCCGGCGGAGACGACGACCTCGTCACCGACCTTCAATTCGATACCGGGAACCTCTTCGATCGTCCCGTTCGACGTCCGACGGTGCGCGACCGTGTCTCGCTTGACCGCGCGCAGGCTCGCGGCCTGGGCCTTGCCGCGGCCCTCGGCCACGGACTCGGCAAGGTTGGCGAACAGCAACGTGAACCAGAGCCACGCCGCTACGAGCCAGGAGAAAACGGAAGGATCGAGGACCGCGAGCACGGTGGTGACGACGGAGCCGATGAGCACGACGAACATGACCGGGTTGCGGGCAAGATGCCGTGGGTCGAGTTTGGCGAACGCGGACGGCAGTGACGTCCACATCTGCCGGGGGCTGAAGTATCCGGATCGGACCGGGGTGGGGGAGTCGTCGACGTCGGATTCGTCGTCGACGAGCCTGGACGAGGTAACGGTCATTGCAGTGCCTCTGCGATCGGGCCCAAAGCCAGGGCCGGGAAGAATGTCAGTGCCGCAACGAGAACGGCGGTTCCGAGTACCAGTCCGGTGAAGAGCGGTCCGGTCGTGGGGAGAGTGCCGGGATTCGGAGCGGTGCGCTTGGACGTGGCGAGCGAACCGGCCAGTGCCAGTACGAAGATGATCGGCAGGAAGCGTCCGAGCAGCATCGCGATGCCCAGTGAGGTCTGGAACCAGTCGCTGGTGACGGTCAGCCCGCCGAACGCGCTGCCGTTGTTGTTCGAGGCGGAGGCGTAGGCGTAGAGGACCTCGGTGAATCCGTGTATCGATCCTGGCGTACCCGGGTCACCCGAGTTGCCCTGGAAGCCGGTGGTGGAGGACAGGATCACGGTGATCGAGGTGCCGATCAGAACCAACGCGGGCATCACCAGTACCGACAGGGCGGCGAGGGTGATCTGCCGCTGCCCGATCTTCTTGCCGAGGTACTCGGGCGTACGGCCGACGAGGAGTCCACCCACGAACACCGCGATGATCGCGAGCACGAGCAGTCCGTACAGACCGGTTCCGACACCGCCGGGGGCGATTTCACCGAAGAGCATGTTGAGCAGGACGGCTCCGCCGCCGAGTGGGGACATGCTGTCGTGCGCGGAATTGACTGCGCCGGTGGACGTTCCCGTTGTCGCGACAGCGAAGAGGGTGGATCCGGGGATGCCGAATCGAACTTCCTTGCCCTCCATCATCGAACCTGCTGCCTGCGCGGCGACGCCGCGGGCACCGGATTCTGCGACGGCAGTGACCGTGAGGAGTGCTGCGAACAGCGCCGCCATGACCGCGAGCAGGGTCAGGCCCTGGCGACGGTCACCGACCATCGTGCCGAAGGTGCGGGTCAGTGCCACCGGGATGAGCAGGATCGAGATGATCTGCACGACGTTGGTCAAGGGGGTCGGGTTCTCGAACGGGTGCGCGGAGTTCGCGCCGAGGATTCCGCCACCGTTGGTGCCCAGTTCCTTGATCGCTTCCTGCGAGGCGACCGGAGCCAGTGCGTTCGAGACCGACGACCCGTCGAGTCCCGTCGAGGCGAACCCTGTGCTGAAGGACTGAATTACGCCCTGCGTCAGCAGAATCAGTGCGATGACGAACGACAGGGGGAGCAGGATGCGGAGGATTCCGCGGACCAGGTCGACCCAGAAGTTGCCGATCTCACCGCCGGTCCGCACACGCACGAAACCTCGCACGACGGCGATGGCGACAGCGAGGCCGACTGCGGCAGAAACGAAGTTCTGCACCGCCAAGCCCAGGGGCTGCGTCAGGTTCGACATCGTCGTCTCGGGTGTGTACGACTGCCAGTTGGTGTTGGAGACGAAGGAGATCGCGGTGTTGAACGCGACCGACGGGCTCACTCCCGGCAGTCCTCCGTTCAGCGGGAGAACACCCTGAACTCGTTGCAGCACATAGAGAAAGAGGACGCTCGCAGCGGAGAAGCCGAGCAGCGAGAGCGCGTATCCGACCCAGGTCTGCTGGGAGCGTGGGTCGATCCGGCAGAGGCGGTAGATCAGCTTTTCGATACGAAGATCTGCCCACACGGTTGTGCCGCCGCGGGTGCGCTGCAGGGTGGCTGTACTCCCTGCGGCACCGAGGCTTCCTGCGTTTGTGTCGACATCATGTTCGGTGGCAAAGACTTTCGCCATGTAGTCACCGAGGGGCACGTACGCGATCGCCAGAACGACGACGACCACGAGGATCTGGAGCGATGCTGCCAGAGCTGCAGTCATGTTCTCAGAACCTCTCCGGGTCGAGCAGAGCGACGAAAAGATAGATGACCACCGCGGCGGCGATCACCACGAGTACGACGTTGATGGTTCCGTCGAGCGTCATTTCGCCTTCGCCTTCGTAGTGGCAGTGGTCGCCAACGCCCGCAGGATCAGTGCACACACACCGAACCCCGCTGCCGTGACGAGGAGATAACCCAAATCAGCCATGAACGTTCAAGCCTCTTCGACATAGTGCGGTCCAACGCATCATCAGCGCTGGTCGGACGCCTATTAGGCATCCGGTCACCGATATGTTTACGCCGTCGAAATTGGCCCGAAGACGATCCTTACGGATCCTTTACGGCCGGGAATTCAGTCATGACACAAATATGACGCGGCCTTTTAGTCAGCTCTCTCCCAACAGAGCCGAGCGCTGCTCGGTGACGACCGCGCGGATCGCGTCGACCACTGCTGAGACCTCCGGCCGTCGCAGGGTTTCGGTGCGGGTGACGAGCCAGTAGGTCAGTTTCACGGCGATCGCGTCGGGCAGGATTCGTAGGAGGTCGGGGTGGCGGTCGGCCATGAAGCACGGCAGCAGTCCGATGCCCGCCGAGGCGCGAGTGGCCTCGACGTGGACGAAGACGTTGGTGGAGGTGACCGATTCGCGCATCGTCGGGGTGAAGTTAGGGGCCAGATCCAGATCGTCGACGTGCAGCATCGAGTCGATGAAGTAGATGAACGGGTGAGCAGAGAGGTCGGCCGGCACCCGAGGCGTTCCGTGTTCCTTCAGATACGTCTCGGAGGCGTAGAGGCCGAGTAGATAGTCCCCGAGCCGGATGGCCTCCGCGCGATGCACCTGCGGCCGACCGACGACGATCTCGATGTCCAAGCCCGAACGTTGCTGCGACGCGCGCCGGGTGACCGCGACGATCTCCACGGACACCCGCGGATGAGCGCGCTGCACCCGCGCCGCAGCGGGGGCTGCGATGTAGGCACTGAAACCGTCGGTCGCCGAAATACGTACGACGCCTTCCAGCGCACCTGCGTCGCTCGAGACGAGGGTGCGCAGCGCATCCTCGACGGCCTCGGCGGCGGCCAGCGCGCCGTGGCCCAGTTGCGTCAGCTCCCAGCCGCCGGCACCCCGGGTCAGGACCCGGCCACCGAGGGTGTCCTCGAGTGCGGCGATGCGTCGGGAAATGGTCGTGTGGTTGATGCCCAGGTCGTCCGCCGCCGAACTGTAGCGACCGGTCCGACTGACAGCGAGAAGGACCAGCAGGTCGTCTGCACTGGGGATCTTCGCGCCACCGCGTGTCATGTGTGCAGTTTTGCAGATCCCACCTGCGTTCATGGCTCTTGCGCCGACAAACATCTGCACCAATACTCAGAGCAACCCGCCAATGTGTGGTCTGTCACAACAGTGACCATCGAGTGCCGAGTAACACAGGAGAGTCAATGAGCGTCGATCAGCCGCTGACCGAACGGTCCGAACCGGATCCCGATGCCACCCCCGCAGGCCTCAAGAAGGTAGTCGGGGCATCGATGGCAGGCACCATCGTCGAGTGGTACGAATTCTTCCTCTACGGCACCGCCGCAACGCTGGTGTTCAGCAAGATCTTCTTCGCTGCCGGAACCAGCGAGCTCGACGCCATCCTCGCTGCCTTCGTCACCTATGCCGTCGGCTTCGTTGCACGTCCGTTGGGCGGCATCGTCTTCGGCCACTACGGCGACAAGTACGGCCGAAAGAAGTTGCTGCAGTTCAGCCTCGTCCTCGTCGGTGGAGCCACGTTCCTCATGGGATGCCTGCCGACGTTCGAGGCGATCGGCTACTGGGCACCGGCATTGCTGGTCACCCTGCGATTCATTCAGGGCTTCGCCGTCGGCGGCGAATGGGGCGGAGCGGTTCTCCTTGTGGCAGAACACAGCCCGAACAAGTCTCGCGGATTCTGGGCCAGCTGGCCGCAGGCAGGCGTGCCCGCAGGTAACCTGCTCGCCACCGTCGCGCTGCTGGTCCTGACGACCACACTGTCCGACGAAGCCTTCCTCAGCTGGGGCTGGCGCGTCGCGTTCTGGCTCTCCGCCGTCATCGTTTTCGTCGGCTACTACATCCGCACCAAGGTCTCCGACGCCCCGATCTTCCTCGAGGCACACAAGCAGGCCGAGGTCATCAAGGCTGCGTCGTACGGCGTCTTCGAGGTCGTGAAGCGTTACCCGCGTGGCGTATTCACCGCGATGGGCCTGCGCTTCGGTGAGAACGTCATGTACTACCTCGTCGTCACCTTCTCCATCACGTACCTCAAGGTCGAGGTGGGCACCGACACCAGCACGATCCTGTGGTGGATGCTCATCGCTCACGCAATCCACTTCTGCACGATTCCGTTGGTGGGCAGGCTCGCCGACCGCATCGGTCGTCGTCCGGTGTACTTTGCCGGTGCGCTCACTGCGGCCACCTGGGGCTTCTTCGCGTTCCCCATGATGAACAGCGGCCACAACGTCGTCATCCTGCTGGCCATCATCATCGGCCTGATGTTCCACGCGTTCATGTACGCCACCCAGCCCGCCATCATGGCCGAGATGTTCCCGACGCGGATGCGCTACTCCGGTGTGTCACTCGGCTACCAGGTCACCTCGATCGTCGCCGGCTCGCTGGCCCCGATCATCGCGGTCAAGCTGCTCGACATCTACGGCTCGTCCGTGCCGATCGCGGTATACCTGGCCGTGGCCTGCGCCATCACCGTGGTTGCCGTCGTCGTCGCCAGGGAGACAAGGGGATTGGCGCTCGAGAGCATCGACATCGCCGACGCCAAGAACTTGGCCACCGAGGCCGAGCTGGTGAAGGCCGGTCTGCTCGATCAGAACGCACAGCGGTGACCGACCTGACCGGACGCTCCGCCCTCGTCACCGGGGGAGCGTCCGGGATCGGTGCCGCCTGTGCGCGAGAGCTCGCCGGCCGCGGTGCCCACGTCACCCTCGCCGATGTGAACGACGTGGCCGCAAAGGAATTGGCGTCGGAGATCGGCGGTGAGGTGTGGTCGGTGGATCTGCTCGACACCACCGCGCTGGACGATCTTCGCTTGGACGTCGACATCCTCGTCAACAACGCGGGCATCCAAACCGTCGCACCGATCGTCGACTTCGACCCAGGCGCGTTCCGCAGAATCCAAACACTGATGGTCGAGGCTCCGTTCCTGCTCATCCGAGCTGCACTGCCGCACATGTACTCTCGCGGCTTCGGTCGAGTGATCAACCTGTCTTCGGTGCACGGACTGCGGGCCTCGGAATTCAAGGTCGCGTACGTCACCGCCAAACATGCACTCGAAGGACTGTCGAAAGTGACGGCCCTCGAAGGCGCCGCCCACGGAGTGACGAGCAACTGCGTCAACCCGGGATACGTACGCACGCCACTGGTCGAAAAGCAGATCGCCGACCAGGCCATCGCGCACGGCATCCCCGAGGACGAAGTCCTCGAAAAAGTCCTGCTGACGGAGGCCGCCATCAAGCGACTCGTCGAACCCGCCGAAGTCGCCTCACTGGTGGGGTGGTTGACCTCCGAGAATGCGGGCATGGTGACCGGAGCGTCGTACACGATGGACGGTGGTTGGTCGGCTCGCTAGTCCGCGCCCCGCGTCAATGGACCACTGCAGACGTCTGGGCGCGTCAATGTGACATCGACGCGGAATGGTGAACTGGGTGGATGGACCTTTGCATACGTCTGACCGGTGCAAGGGTCCATTGACGCGAACGGGGTGGTGCCCGAACCCGGGCGGGCGATCGGGCCGGAGGACGGGTGAACAGGCCTCGAACAGCAAGAAGCCCCCGTGACATGTCACGGGGGCTTCTCTGGCGGAGGATAGGGGATTTGAACCCCTGAGGGCGTTAACCCAACCCGCGTTCCAGGCGAGCGCCATAGGCCACTAGGCGAATCCTCCGTGGGGGAGCTTACCCGGTTACCCCCACCATCTCCCAAATCGGGAGGCGCGAAGGGCGGTGATGCGTCGTCCGACGGGAGGCGGCTACACTTCCTAACGGATCCCGCGCGGCGCGCATCCTGTGAACTCCCCCAGGGCCGGAAGGCAGCAAGGGTCTATGGGCTCTGCCGGGTGCGCGGGGTCCCCTTTATTTCAGTGACATCAACACTGTCCGGGGAACCCAGTCACCGAGAGGCCGCTCCGCATGCCAGCGCAAACCCAGTTGGGTCTGATGAACCATGAGGAGCTCGCCTCCGAGCACGAGCGGCAGAGCGCGAAGTACACGCATCTCAAGGCCGAGAATCTGAAGCTGGATCTCACCCGCGGCAAGCCGTCACCCGAGCAGCTCGATCTCGCTGCCGATCTGCTGACGCTTCCCGGCGCGGATTTCAAGGACGGCAACGGCACCGATTGCCGCAACTACGGTGGCCTCGCGGGTCTGCCGGAACTGCGTGCCATCTTCGGCGAGTTGCTCGGCATCCCGGTGAAGAACCTGGTGGCCGGTAACAACGCCAGCCTCGAGATCATGCAGGACCTCGTGGTCTGGGCTCTGCTGCACGGTCTGCCCGATTCCCCGCGGACGTGGTCGGCCGAGCCGAACATCAGATTCCTCTGCCCATCACCCGGCTACGACCGGCACTTCGCGATCACCGAGAGCTTCGGCATCGAGATGATCCCGGTTCCGATGGGGCCCGACGGCCCGGACGTGCACGAGATCGCCACTCTGGTGGCGTCGGATCCGCAGATCAAGGGCATGTGGGTGGTGCCGAACTACGCCAATCCCACGGGAGCCGTCTACTCGAAGGAGGTCGTTCGCGCGCTGGCCACCATGCCCGCTGCAGCGCCCGACTTCCGTCTGTTCTGGGACAACGCCTACGCGGTGCACCCGCTGACCGAGGAGTTCGCCCCGTCCTACGACGTCATCGGCATGGCGGCCGAGGCAGGTTTCCCCAATCGTGCGTTCGTGTTCGCCTCGACGTCGAAGGTCACCTTCGCCGGTGCGGGCGTCAGCTTCTTCGGCAGCTCCGAGGAGAACCTCGCCTGGTACCAGAAGCACCTCGGCAAGAAGAGCATCGGCCCGGACAAGCTCAACCAGCTTCGCCATCTGCGCTTCTTCGGCGACGCCGAGGGGGTGCGGGCCCACATGGCCAAGCATCGCGAGATTTTGAAGCCCAAGTTCGCGCTGGTGCAGCAGATCCTCGAGGACCGGCTCGGTGCGTCGAAGATTGCATCCTGGACCGAGCCCAAGGGCGGCTACTTCATCAGTCTCGACGTACTCGAAGGCACGGCAGCTCGGTCGATCGCGTTGGCCAAGGACGCCGGAATTGCGCTGACAGCCGCCGGTTCGGCGTTCCCGTACGGAAAAGATCCGGAAGACAAGAACATTCGCCTCGCCCCGAGCTTCCCCTCGCTCGGTGAGCTGGAGAAGTCGATGGACGGCGTCGCGACCTGCGTGTTGCTGGCCGCGACGGAGAAGCTGCTCGAAGGCTGAACGCACGTGAGCGGAACCTCGTAGCAGGCTACGAGGTTCCGGTCACATGCGGCGCAGCCGCTCTCAGTGCCCTACGACAACCGCACCTTCGGGAGCCGTGGGCAACGGCCCCTTCTTCAAGAGCGTGGCCGACAGCACTGCGCCGAGCAGGAAGATTCCCGACGCCCACCAGAACGTGGTGGTGTAGCTGGCGATCTCGGCATTGGCCTGCAGGAGTGCTGCATCGGTTGCTGTTGCCATGTTGGAGCTGACGTAGCTGGTGGCCGCGTTGGCTGCCACGGTGCTGAGCAACGCCGTGCCGATCGAGCCGCCGACCTGCTGCATGGTGTTCACCGTTGCCGATGCGACGCCGGAGTCGTCCGGGTCGACGCCCGAGATCGCACCCTGCATGGCCGGTGCCATCGTGGCTCCGAGTCCGAGACCCATGATGACCAGGCCGGGCAGGATGTGCGTGACGTAGCTGCTGTCGATGTCGATCTGCGTCAGCAGTCCCATGCCGATGGAAGCCACGACCAGGCCGGTCGTCATCAGGATGCGGGGTCCGAAGCGGGGCAGGATAAGCGCCGTCGACAGTGTCGCCGTGAGAATCAGCGACGCGATCATCGGCATGAACGCGAACCCGGTGGTGATGGGTGTGTACTTCAGGGTGTTCTGCAGGTAGTACGTCAGGAACAGGAACACCGCGAACATGCCTGCGCCGGTGACGAATACGGCCAGGAACGATCCCGCACGGGTGCGGTTCAGCACGATCCGCAACGGCAACAGCGGATGCTCGACGCGCATCTGGATGGTCACGAACACTGCGAGCAGCACGACACCTGCCGCCAGGAATCCGAGTGTGACCGCGTTGCTCCAGCCGTCGGATTCCGCGTGGGCGAAGCCGTAGACGATCGAGAACAGCGCGGCCGAGACGGCGATCGTGCCGGGGATGTCGAGCTTGGGGCGGACGTCGACCTTGTGCTTGGCCAGGAACAGGAACCCGCCGACGAAGGCGAGCGCGGCGAAGATCAGGTTGACGTACAGGCTCCAGCGCCAGTTGGCCCATTCGGTGAGCATGCCGCCGAGCAGCAGGCCGAGTGCACCGCCACCGCCGGCGATGGCACCGAAGATGCCGAATGCCTTGGCGCGTTCCTTGGTATCGGTGAAGGTGGTGGCCAGCAGCGACAGAGCCGCAGGGGCCAGTAGCGCACCGAAGAGACCTTGGCCCGCGCGCGCAGCAACGAGCATGCCGAAGTTGACGGCCGCGCCGCCCACTGCGGACATCAGCGCGAAGCCGACGAGTCCGATGAGGAAGGTGTTGCGTCGTCCGAACAGGTCGCTGAGGCGGCCGCCGAGCAGCAACAGGCTGCCGAACGCGAGTGCATACGCGGTGACGACCCAGGAGCGGTCGGCGTTGTCGAAGCCCAGGTCGAGCTGGGCGGCGGGGAGTGCGATGTTCACGATGGTCGCGTCGAGCACGACCATGAGCTGAGCCAGTCCGAGCGTCGCGAGAATCAGCCAACGATTCCGATGCGCGCGCTCGTCGACCGGCGAAGTGGTCGACGTGGCGTCGCCCACGTTCTCCGATGAAAGGGTGGTCATAGTGTCCTCGGTTCGACTATGCGGAGGTGTACCCTCCGGTTGTAGAGCAAAGGTAGCAGCTAAGTGGAGGAATGTCCTCCGCTTATCGGGTGAAACGGACATCGAATGAGTGTGAGAGCGGACACAGCGGCCTCGAAGCCCCTACGGGCAGACGCCGAACGCAATCGACGTCGCATCGTGGATGCGGCCCGTGAGCTGTTCGCCTCACACGGCATCGACATCACGCTCGACGACGTCGCGGCGCACGCCAAGGTGGGCGTCGGCACCGTTTATCGGCGCTTTTCGTGCAAGGAAGAACTGATCGACGGCGTCTTCGAGCAACGCCTCGAAGACATGCTCGCGACCGCTGAGCGGGCGCTGGAGGCCAAGGATCCATGGGAGGGTCTGGTGCAGTTCCTGGCCGAGGTGTGCGAGGGGATGTCCGCCGATCGCGGTCTCGGCGACGTTGTGCTCGGCTCGGACGAGGGTTGCCGCGGGATTGCTCAGGTTCGCTCGCGCATCGACCCGTTCTTCGAGAAGATCGTCGATCGGGCATCGGCGTCCGGGCAGCTGCGACCCGACATCGCGGTCAGTGATTTCTATCCGGTGCTCGGGATGATCGGCGCGAGCGTCGAGTTCTCCAGTGCCGTCGACGCCGCCAACTGGCGTCGCTACTTCACCGTGTTGCTCGACGGTCTGCGGGGTGATGGCGTCCCGCGATCCACGCTGCCGGGGCGTCCGTTCACCAGCGAAGAAATCGACGTGGCCAAGGCCGCGATGCACCGGCGTCGACGCTGATCGTGAGTAATCCAAACTAGCCCTATGCGTTGTGTGACGCATCACGTAAGGTGCGTCACGATAAGTGCTACGCGGGGTAGCGCTCACTTGATGCCAAGTGGTCGACGTTGGGGGTTGTGAAGTGCGTTCCAAGCGTGTGTTCGGTTCGGCTGTGGCGGTGGCAGCGGTACTCATCGGGGTGACGGCACCGGCGGTGTCGGCGGCCCCCTCGACGGGATCGACCGTCGAATCCGATTTCTACGTTCCACCGAGTCCGCTGCCCGCAGGCTCGCCGGGTGACGTGATCCGTTCGGAGCCTTCTCATCTCGCTTTGTCGGTCCCCGGAATCGGCGGTCCGCTGCCCGGTGCTGCCACTCGAATCATGTACCGCAGTACCGATTCGAACGACGCGCCCAATGCCGTGACCGGTACCTACATCGATCCTGCCGCGGAATGGACCGGCCCAGGTCCGCGGCCGCTGGTGGTACTCGCCCCGGGAACTCAGGGTCAGGGCGATCAGTGTGCGCCGTCGAAGATGCTCAACAATGTCATCACCTACACCCCGCCGCTCGGTTTCATGGTCGAGTACGAGGTGCTCGCGGCGTATTCGCTGCTGTCCCAGGGTTACGGCGTCGTCATCACCGACTACGAGGGTCTCGGTACTCCCGGCGCGCACACCTACGTCAACCGAGCATCGGAAGCGCACGCTGTGCTGGACGCGGCCCGTGCGGCCCAGAAGTTGCAGGGCACCAAGATTTCCGCGGACGGCCCGGTGGCCGCGTACGGCTACTCGCAGGGCGGTGGCGCTGCCGCTGCCGCAGCGGAACTCGCGGATGACTACGCACCCGAGATGAACCTCGTCGGCACCTATGCGGGTGCCCCTCCCGCGGATCTGAAGGCGACGCTGGAGCAGGTCGACGGCACCATCCTCACCGGCGTGATCGGATACACCCTCAACGGTCTGCTCAATTCCGACCCCGGTCTGCGACCGATCGTCGACGAGAACATCAACGACGCTGGCAAAGCCATGCTGAATCTGGTGGCGAATCAGTGTGTCGGAGAAACGATTCTGAACGTCGGGCTGCACCGCACCAACGAGTACACCAAGACCGGCGAGCCCTTGTCGGTGGTGCTGGACAGGCTGCCCGTCGCTCAGGAGATCCTGGCAAAGAACAAGATCGGTGAGCGGACGCCCAATGCTCCGGTGCTCATTCAGTCCGGGACGTCCGACGACATCGTGCCCCATGGACAGGCCGTCGGCCTGGCCGGTGACTGGTGCGGCAAGGGTGCCACCGTGCAGCTCAGCTCCGCCCAGGTTCCGTCGATCGTGCCCGGATCCGGTGCAGGACACCTGATTCCGGACATCCTCGGCCTGGGTGAGGCGCAGAACTGGATCAAGGATCGCTTCTACGGAGTGCCCGCGCCGTCCAACTGCTGATCGATCGGGTACGGCCCGCGCGAGTCAGCGCGGGCCGTACATGATCACCCCGACGCCGATCAGAGCGATCGATGCACCGGTGATGTCCCACCGATCGGGTCGGAAGCCGTCGACCACCATCGCCCACGCCATCGATCCTGCGACGAAGACCCCGCCGTACGCGGCGAGAATGCGACCGAAGTTCGCATCCGGCTGCAGGGTCGCGACGAAGCCGTAGGCACCGAGGGCGATCACCCCGGCTCCGGCCCACAGCCACCCACGATGCTCCCGAATTCCCTGCCACACCAGCCAGGCACCGCCGATCTCGAAGACTGCCGCGACGGCGAAGAGCATGACCGACTTCACAGTGTTCATGCAGCAAAGGCTCCCACAGGGCTACCTCCGTGTAGGAAGATGCGATTGGGGGTACGGCCTACAGGCCCCACGTCGAGGGCGAATTCGGTAGGAGTGAGTGGCACATGCGGGACAGTTACACAGAGACGCTCGATTCATTGGCGTCGAACCTGTCTGAAATGTCCCGAATTGCGGAGATGGCCATGGTCGACGCAACTCGATCGCTCCTTACGGCGGACATCGTGCTCGCCGAGCGGACCATCGAATACCGCGAAGAGATCGACATGCTCGCCGTCGAGTGGGAGCACGGCGCATTCGGGTTCCTGGCCCTGCAGGCACCCGTCGCGCACGACCTGCGACGGGTCGTATCCGGGATCAACATCGTCGCCGATCTACAGCGAATGGGCGGCCTTGCCGTTCATATCGCCGAATTGGCTCGCCGCCGCCATCCCGCGCACGTACTGCCGCCCGAGGTCGAAGGCGTGTTCGAGCAGATGGGTCGAGTTGCCGTCGCGCAGGCGGAGGCGACCCAACGCGTGCTGGAAACCAGAGATGCCGAACTCGCCGCGAGCCTGCGCATTCAGGACGAGGAAATGGACGCACTGCATCGCAGCCTGTTCATGCTGACCTCAGCACCCGACTGGCCGCACGGCGTACCCGCGGCAGTGGACATCACGCTGCTCGGCCGGTTCTACGAGCGCTACTCGGATCACACGGTCGAGGTCGCCAAACGCGTCATATTTCTGGTGACGGGCGAACGTCTCACCGACGAGTCATGATCTGCGCGAACGGCTCGAAGATGGCAGGATCGGCACGATGAAACGTGACGTCTCCGCGTACCTCGATGTCGACGTGACCGAGGCCAGTACCCTCGAGTTCCAGATCGCGATTGCCCCGCATCCAGGAACCGAAGTGTGGGAAGCACTCTCCTTCACACTCGACGGTCAGCCGGTCGAGGCGCAGGAGATCAGCGGCGCGCACGGAACCCGCATTCACAAGCTGTACGCCGGAGTCGGCAAGCTCGAAGCGTCGTACTCGGCCACCATCTACGGCAACACCGAGCCGGCCCCGGTCTCCGATTACGATCTCTCGCTGTACCTGCGGCCCAGCCGCTACTCGGAGGCCGACAAGTTCTTCGGCTTCGCGGCAACGGAATTCGGTTCCTACCCACCGTCGGAGAAGTTGCTGGCCGAGGTCTCGTCGTGGGTCGGTGCGCGCCTGAGCTACGTACCGGGCAGCAGCGACCCCATCGACGGCGCAGTCGACACCCTCCTCGCCGGCGCCGGAGTCTGCCGCGACTACACGCACCTGGTGGTGGCCTTGCTTCGTGCGGTCAACGTCCCCGCTCGGCTGGTCGCGGTGTACGCACCGGGCTGCGATCCCATGGACTTCCACGCAGTCGCCGAAGCATTCGTCGAAGGTCAGTGGCGAGTGGTGGATGCGACCTGCCTCGCGCCGAGATCGACTTTGGTGCGCATCGCCACCGGACGGGACGCGGCAGACACCGCATTCCTCGACAATCACGGCGGTTCGATCATCCTCAACAGCGCGGTCGTCGGAGCCGTCGTCGACGGACCACTGCCCTTCGACGACATCACCCAACTGGTGTCGATCACCTGATCGGCCCCGTGTGAAGGCAATCGCGTCGGCTGTTCCCTAGGGCTCTCTCGTACGACGGTGCGACCGAAGATAGGGAACTCGTCCGATGTGTGGACGGTGCAGCGGAGCCAGAGTGGGTTCCATGTACCCCACCTACGATGTTCTGGCCGATCATGAACGCCGAGTCGCCGATTCACTGCGATCGTACGACCGCCGAGTGCGCAGCCGCGCACAGAACGACCGCAGGCCACGACCGCGGCGTAGTTTGTTGGCGTGGCTCGCACTCTGATCGGACGAGACGCCGAACTCGCGGCGCTCGAACAGGTCGTCGCCGATGCTGCCCGAGGCATCCCAGCCGCGGTCGTCGTGTCCGGTGACGCCGGTGTCGGCAAAACGCGACTGCTGGCAGAACTGCGGCGCAATGTGGAAGCACGCGGAACTCGGGTACTGGTCGGGCGGTGCTTGGACCTCGGTGAGGTCGGTATTCCGTACCTCGCGTTCACCGAATTGTTCGGTCCACTCCCGCACACCACCCGGACGGAACTGTTCGATGCTGCCCTCGTCGCACTGACTGCAGCCGGGGCCGACCGCCCGGCGCTCCTCATCGTCGAGGACGCGCACTGGGCGGACACCTCCACCCGCGAGCTCATGACATTTCTGCTGTCGAGACTCGCGAAAACCCGTGTGTCCTTGGTGATCTCGTATCGTAGCGACGATCTCCATCGCAAACACCCACTCCGGCAGTCGCTCTCCGAATGGACACGGCTGAGCTACGTCCGTCGAGTCGAGGTGACGCCTCTCGACGTCGAATCGTCCTATCGCCTCCTCGATTCGCTTCCCGCCGCGACGGATGTGACATCCCGTGACGTCATCGTGGAGCGATCGGGCGGCAACCCATTTTTCATCGAAGAACTCGTCTCTGCCGGCCAGCGTTCCGGATCGTCGATTCCGCCGGGCCTCGCCGAGCTCCTGCTGGTCCGGCTCGACGCCTTGTCGCCCGAGGCGAAGTCGGTCGCCGAAACGATGGCGGTGGGTGGCCCCCGCGTCGCGCACGAGGTTCTGGCGGCGGTGACCGGTCTGGACGACGACCGGCTCGAGGACGTGATCCGCGAGATCGTCGACGCCCGGCTCGTGGAGACCACCGACTTCTACTACGTCTTTCGGCACGCGCTCCTGGCCGACGCCATCTACGACGACGTCCTGCCCGGCCGTCGTGCGAGGTTGCACGCTTCTTTCGTCGACACGCTCACCGAACACCGGCATCGTGGCGCCGCCGCGGACCTGGCTCGACACGCAGAATCGGCCCACGATCTGCCGAAGGCGTTCGGAGCCCACGTCGATGCGGGCCGCGAGGCGATGACGCTGGCTGCTCCCGCTGAGGCCATGGCTCACCTCGCCGCCGCACTGGAACTGCGACAGCCGCAATGGGAGCCGACGGAAACGGCACTGGTGTTGGAATACGCGTCGGCGTCGACGACAGCAGGGCAAGACCTGCGGGCGCTCTCGGTCGTCCGTGCCGAACTGGAACGGGGTGGGGATGCGTTGACGATCCCCGAGCGACTCGACTTGCTGCATGCCGAGGCGACATCGGCTCTGGCGATCGAACGAGAGGATTCGGCCCTGGCGGCCGTCGAGCAGGCTTTGACCATCGCGGCCGCGGAGGACTTCGCCCCATGGAGAGTGCACTTGACCGGTCTCGGTGCCCGGATAACCGAGGCGTTGGGCCGGGAAGATCAATCGCGCGCCTGGGCCGAGGAATCCGTACGTATCGCAGAATCCCTCGGTGACCCGGGGCGGTCGGCAGATGCACGAATCACGCTGGCACGCTTGCACAGACGCCACAATGACCCCGCGGCGTCGCGCACACTCCTCATTCGTACCGCCGCACTCGCGCGAGAAAGCGGTGACATCGGGAATCTGCTGCGCAGCAAGTTCAATCTCGGAATGGTCGAATTCGACGACGGTGATTTCGTATCGGCTCAGGAGTCGTTCGAGGAAACAGTCGAGATCGCTCGATCCGCCGGGCGCCAATGGACGCCCTACGGCGTCGGGGCGCGTGTCCAGTTGGCGAACGTTCGGTACTACTCGGGTGATTGGACACTGGCCCTTGCCGACTTGGCTCGGATCGAATCGGCCGCACCACCTTTGGGTTCGGCCGAGCAGCTGTGTGCAGGGTTTCAGATTCGCGCCGCAATGGGGGACGAGGAACTCGCGGCCGACATCGAACGCGTTCGACCCTTCGAGTCTCAGGATGGCATGATCACGATTCTGACGAGCGCCGCTGCTGCCTACACAGCGTTGTGCAACGGGCGGTTCGGCGACGTGATCACCTGCCTCGAAGCCGCTGTCGCGACTGTGGGCGCGCAATGGCACAACCCATGGTTCGGGGGACGCATCAGATTGTCGGTACTGGCGATGGAAGCGGCGCGCCGCGGATCGACGGTGATCGGTGCTCAGGCAGCTCTGGACATCGGATCACGCCTGCACTCCGAGATCGAACGCACAGCGAGTTCCAGCCCGTCCTACGGTTGGGAGTCGACCGCATGGATACGGCGAGGCGAGGCCGAGTGGGGCCACCTGCGTCTCAACTGCGGATACGGGGATGCTGCCTCGGTAGTGGCGGCATGGCGTTCGGCCGTGGACGCCTTCGCAATTCAGCCGTTCGAGCGTGCCCGTGCCCTGCAGTCTCTCTCCGAAGCCCTCGAGGCGGCGGGGGAGCGGTCGGCAGCCGCACACACGGCCGACGAGGCCATCGCGATCTACGACCGACTCGGGGTCACCGTGAGACTCGGCGATGCGCGTCGACCGGCGGGCGCGGACCTGTTGACTCGTCGCGAGTGGGACGTTCTGGAACTCCTCGGCGAGGGATTCACCAACAAGCAGATCGCCGAGCGGCTCGTGATCAGCGTCAAGACCGTCAGCGTGCACGTGTCGAATGTGTTGACCAAACTGGGAGCCCAGAATCGAACGGAAGCAGCGCGCTTCGCGAAAGGATGAACGGGACATTCCGGAGCCTGTCCCACCGGCTACGGATCGACAGCCACCGTGGCAGGATCGAGCCCATGTCTCGCACACTGCACCTCGTCGGCGATCCTGAGGCCGATGCACTGCTCGCCGAGGATCCGTTCGCGCTGTTGATCGGCATGTTGCTCGATCAGCAGGTGCCGATGGAATCTGCGTTCGCAGGCCCGAAGAAGCTCGTCGATCGTCTCGGTGATCTGAAAGTGGATACCGTCGCCGATGCCGATCCGGACGAATTCGCAGCCTTGTGTGCGCAGACCCCGGCCGTTCATCGATTTCCCGGTTCGATGGCCAAGCGAATCCAAGGTCTCGCGGCGTACCTGGTCGAGAACTACGACGGCAAGCCGCAGGAAATCTGGACCCGCGACGATCCCAACGGTGCCGAAGTGCTGAAGCGTCTCAAAGCGCTCCCGGGATACGGCGATCAGAAGGCGCGTATCTTCCTCGCCCTGCTCGGCAAGCAGATGGACGTCACGCCCGACGGGTGGCGGAAGGCTGCCGGAGCGTACGGCGACGACGGCGCGCGTCGATCCATCGCCGACGTCGTGGACGAGAAGTCGCTGCTCGAGGTGCGCGAATTCAAGAAGGCAGCGAAAGCAGCAGCCAAGAACAAGTGAGTCTGTCGGTACTCAGCTGTACCTTCGGCAGCAACATTCACCGGGGGGCGACATGGCAGACGGTATCGAGACGTACGAACAGTGGTTGGCGTCTCTGGACGAGGATGCACTGACCGATCTGGTGCACCGTCGGCCGGATGTGGCCACCGATCCGCCGCCCCGCTCGTTCGGTCTGCTCGCACAACTACTCGGCTCACCCTCGCGGGTGGCGGCACTACCTCGAAAACTCGACCGTGGCTCGCTCGTCCTGCTCGAGTTGTTCGCGCTCATGGGAGATCTCAGCCGAGCCGAGATCGGGCACTGGACGGGCGAGGGGACGTCGAACCGGACGCCGCACATCGACGCTGCGCTGGCGACACTGATGTCGTACGGCCTGATCTGGCCGTACACCGCACTCGGCTCGGGCGCCGTCGAGTACCGTCCTGTCGATCTGTCCGGGGTGTTCTCGTATCCCTTCGGGCTTGCCCGCAGACAGCGAAAGCTGTTCTCCAGGTGCGCAGTCGAGCAGGATCGGGTTGCGCTGCTGTCCCGTCTCGGAGTCGACCCCGCGCTCGATCGGGCCACTCGAGCCGATGGCGTGGCAGCCGCGATGACACCCGAACGAATCCGCGCCCTGTACGACGATGGCCCGGTCGAGATGCGAGAGATGTTGTCTCGCTTCGTCGATGGCAAACCCATGTCGCTGATTTTCGACGTGCCGACGACCGAAGGCGCGGCCGCGTACGAGCGGGGACTGTTGTACCGGCTGGACGGGCATCGCGTCGAGATGCCGTTGGAGGTGAGCATCGCGCTGCGGGGAGACGGGTGGCGATTGCCCATCGAACTCACGCCACCGACCTTCACCGGCCACGAACTTCCGCGCACCGAGTTGCAGCGCGCGCGATCCATCGCACTGCTGCAATTGTGTGAACACACGCAGGCACTGTTGACGGCCATCGACACCGATGGCCTGACCATGATGAAGACCGGTGGCATCAGTGCCAAGGATCTTCGTTCGCTGACCACCCGGGTGGGGTTCGCCGACGAGCACCAGACGGCCCTGATGCTGATGATTGCGCGTGAGGCCGGGCTGCTCGCCGAACGGGGAAAGACCGGCGTCGCACTGACCTCGACCTACGAAACATGGTCGACGAGTTCACGATCCGAGCAGGCGGCAGCGTTAGTCGCCGCATGGTGGTGTGCGCCGTTCACCCCCACCCACCGAGTGCCGCGAGCCTCCCAGAAGACCGCGCCGGTGCTCAAGAAGATGCTCGACGATCCCGCGGCGGCAGACCTACGTGCGACAGCGCTGACGTCACTTCTGCATGACGACGGCACCGACGCCCCGACGAGCGTGCCGTCCGGACCCGAGGAATTCGAGCAGTACCTCGACTGGAACATCCCGGTCGTCTCGACGACCGCCGGGCCCGGTCACGTGCATGCTCTCCTGACCGAAGCCACCCGACTCGGAGTGCTGGCCGACGGCACTCCGACCGATCTGTGCCGCACCCTCGTCGGCTTCCCCGCGGGTCGAGACGGTGATCCGCGCCAGATCGCCCCGGCTCTGGCGGCGCAGCTGCAGGACATGGCGGAGTGGGTGCCGTTCTCGGTGCGTCTACTGCCCGATTCGACGGCTGTGGTCACCGGACCGCCGAGCACCGAGGTGGCGTCGATTCTCGGCGCGGCCGCACAGCCCGAGTCGAGGGAGGTGGCGTCGGTCTGGCGGTTCACCCCGGCGACGATCCGACGCTTCTTCGACACCGGTGGCACCGGGGAGGAGCTGATCGATGCGCTGGCCGAGATGGCAGACACCGACGTCCCCCAAGCTCTGGCCTACACGATCCGAGACTGCTGGCGTACCTTCGGCGCGCTGGCCGTGCGCAGGATCCCCTGCGCCATCGTCTCCGAGGACGTCGTACTGCTGACGAACATCGAGGCCGACGAGGCCCTGGCGGTGCTCGAGTTCACGCGCCTGGCACCGACGGTCCTGATCAGTTCGGCCACCCCCATCGACACCATCGCAGTCCTGCGCAGGCACGGCTATTTCCCGGTGCGACACTCCGACACCGGGCAGCTCGAGCTCGACAGCTCGTCCAGAGCCCGCTCCGAGCCCACCCGGACGCCGCACTCGAGCGTCGGGGCACGACCGCGTCGACGCGAACCACGCGAGCTGGCGCGGCTGCTCCTGGCGGGCGACTCCGGTGTTGTCGACGACGCACGGGTGCGCTCTGCGCTCGACCAACACAGCCGGTTGCTCCCACGGGAACTCGATTTGCTGACCGACGCCGCAGCTCGGGGCACACCCGTCTCGATCGATTACCAGAACTCCAGAGGAGCAATCGTGCGGCACGCGATCTCGGATGCGCTGCAGGACGGCAACTGGCTCCTCGCGCTCTCGGATTCCACCGGTGGCCGGGAAAGCTTCGCGATCATGAACATCAGAGCGGTGTCGGCCGGTTCACGGTGACGCGCGATGCAACAGTGTCGTCGGTCGCCGGTACCCTTTCGGGCGTGGCCCTCTACCGGAAGTACCGTCCCGCGACGTTCGCCGAAGTCGTCGGCCAGGAGCACGTCACCGAGCCGATCAGCGTGGCGTTGGACAGCAACAGAATCAACCACGCCTACCTCTTCTCCGGGCCACGTGGCTGCGGAAAGACCTCCTCGGCGCGCATCCTCGCCCGGTCGCTGAACTGCGCCGAAGGGCCGACATCGACGCCCTGCGGGGTATGCAACTCCTGCGTCGCACTGGCACCCGGCGGACCCGGCAACTTCGACGTCGTCGAGATGGACGCGGCCAGCCACGGTGGCGTCGACGATGCCCGAGATCTGCGAGACAAGGCCGTGTACGCCCCGGCCGAGTCGCGCTACGTCATCTTCATCATCGACGAGGCACACATGGTGACCCCGGCAGGCTTCAACGCGCTGCTCAAGGTCGTCGAGGAACCGCCGGAGCATCTGGTCTTCATCTTCGCGACCACCGAACCCGAGAAGGTGCTCCCCACCATCCGCTCGCGTACCCACCACTACCCGTTCCGGCTGCTCGCGCCGTCGACGATGCGTGGACTGCTCGAGAAGATCTGTGGCCAGGAACAGGTTCCGGTCGAGGACGCGGTCTACCCGTTGGTCATCCGCGCCGGCGGTGGTTCACCCCGTGACTCGCTCAGCGTCATGGACCAGCTGCTGGCCGGAGCCGGGCCAGAGGGCGTCACGTACCCGCGAGCACTGTCACTGCTCGGCGTCACCGACGTCGCACTGATCGACGAAGCCGTCGACGCATTGGCCGCGGGCGACGGCGGCGCACTGTTCGGCACGGTCGACAAGGTGATGGACGCAGGCCACGACCCACGCCGCTTCGCCGTCGACCTCCTCGATCGCCTGCGCGATCTGATTCTGATGAAGGCCGTGCCCGATGCCGGAGAACGCGGTCTGGTCGACGTGCCGGGCGACGTACTCGAGCGATTGCGTGACGAGGCGGATCTGCTCGGTACGGCGACGCTGACCCGATACGCCGAGATCGTGCACTCGGGCCTCGGCGAGATGCGAGGTGCCACCGCGCCGCGTCTGCTACTCGAAGTGATGTGCGCCCGGATGCTGCTGCCCTCCGCCTCCGACGCGGAATCGGCGGTACTGCAGAGACTCGAGCGCGTCGAACGTCGATTGGACGTCACCCTCCCGGCCGGTGAGCAGGCCGCCGTCGCGCAGGCAACCGCAGATCCGACGCGACCGCAGCTGCAACCCGCCGACGAACCCGCGCCGTCGAATCCGGCGCCGGTGAGCAAGTTCCAGCGACCGTCGCAGCGCCCACCGGCCGCAGAGCCGGCAGCTCCTGCACCGGCTCCCGCAGCGCCCGCTCCCGTAGCACCCGCTGCCTCGATCCCGGCACCCGAGCCCGCTCCGACACCCGAGCCGACGCCGGAACCCGCGCCGACCCCGGAACCCGAGCCCGCTCCAGCACCCGAGCCGACCCCGGAACCCGAGCCCGCGCCGACACCTGAGCCCGCTCCGGCATCCCAGCCGACCCCGGAACCTGTTCCTGCGCAACCGGACCCGGTCCCCGCAGCCTCGGTATCGCACGAGGATTTCCCGCCGGAGCCGGAGGACGATTACGGCCCCGAACCGGAACCCGTGTTCGAGTCCGAACCGGAACCTGTCGCAGCTCCTGCTGCGGCTGCGAACGAGCCCGACGCTGCCGCGGTTCGGGCGGTGTGGTCCGAGGTGCGTACGAAGGTACGGGAGCGGAGTCGGACCGTCGAGGTCATGCTCTCCGGTGCGTCGGTGCGCACCGTCGAGAACGGCACCATCACACTCGGGCACGACTCGGCACCGTTGGCCAAGCGGCTGGAGGAACCCCGCAACGCCGATGTCATTCGCGACGCCCTGCGCGATGTGTTCGGTGTCGAGTGGTCGGTGGTGTGTCTGGTCGGGGCGGCGGCCCCACCGGAACAGTCATCGGCAAAAAAAGATGAACCGGCAGCGAAACCCGCGTCGCTGCCGAAGTTCTCGAGGCCGAGCCAGGCAGGGGCTTCCCGTCCCACGTCGGACGGTTTCGGATCAGCGGGCGATGGATCGACCGGTGATGCCGACATTCCGATGCCCGAGGCACCGGATTATCCCGACGAGCCGGAGCCGGTAGGCCCGCCGCCACCGGAGACGCCAGAGGACGAGGAAGAGCTGCTCAAGGCCGCGGCCGAGCCTGCGGATCCGACGGTTCGCCGGGACCCGGAAACGGTGGCGATGGAGCTGTTGGTCAGCGAACTGGGAGCGGTGCCGCTCAAGGAGACCTGACGGACTGTCGAGTCAGCCGACGGTCAGATCGTCGTTGTCGGCGAACACCAGTCGGCCGCTGTCGAGAGCCACAGCCCAACGCCTGGCCACTGCCCATTCTCGCGACGTGGTGTCGGGCGTCTGCACGCCGAAGTCCTCGACGATCTTGCCCGTTTCGTAGGCGTCCTGCCCCGCGTTCTCGTCGGTGCCCGGGGTGTGAATGTGGACTTTGACGCGCGATCCCACGGTCAGTTCGTTGTCGGTTTCCATGGTCGTTCTTCTTCCACGCTCGGTAGATCTGATCTTAGGGAGTGTCCCACGCACAGGTCGTTCAAACCTGCACCGGATCGTCGGGTCATGTACAACGCTCGTTTCGGTCCTTACGCCGGATCTTCTCGCCGCCCTACTGTGGCATGAGCTGAGGTCTGTCATGGCCTCGCACCGACGCGGTCGGCCACCACGGCGACCGCAAGAAGATCGAGTATCTGGAAGGAACTGCGCGCTGTGACTACAGAGGCATTCATTTACGAGGCCATCAGGACTCCCCGAGGCAAGGGAAAGAACGGCTCCCTGCATTCGGTCAAGCCGATTTCCCTGGTGACCGGCCTGATCGACGAGCTTCGTCGACGATTCCCCGACATGGACGAGAACCGGATCTCCGACCTCATTCTCGGAGTGGTCTCACCCGTCGGAGATCAGGGTGCCGACATCGCTCGCACGGCCGTGCTCGCTGCGAAGATGCCCGACACCGTCGGTGGCTTTCAGCTCAACCGCTTCTGCGCGTCCGGCCTCGAAGCGGTCAACCTGGCTGCGCAGAAGGTGCGTTCGGGCTGGGACGAGCTGGTCATCGCCGGCGGCGTCGAGTCGATGTCGCGTGTGCCGATGGCCAGTGACGGCGGCGCGTGGGCCATGGACCCCGCCACCAACTACGACACCTACTTCGCCCCGCAGGGCATCGGTGCCGACTTGATCGCCACCATCGAAGGATTCACCCGCGAGGACGTGGACGCATACGCCGTCCAGTCCCAGGAACGCGCCGCAGCAGCGTGGTCCGGTGGCTACTTCACCAAGTCCGTCGTGCCGGTCACCGACCAGAACGGCCTGCTGATCCTCGACCACGACGAGCACATGCGTCCGGGCAGCACTGTCGAATCGCTCGGCAAGCTGAACCCGGCCTTCACCGGAATCGCGGCCATGGGCGGGTTCGACGACGTCGCGCTGCAGAAGTACCACTGGATCGAGAAGATCGAGCACGTCCACACCGGCGGCAACAGCTCAGGCATCGTCGACGGCGCGGCCCTCGTCCTGGTCGGTAGCGAGCAGGTGGGCAAAGACCTGAACCTGGTTCCGCGGGCGCGCATCGTCGCGACCGCGACCAGCGGTGCCGATACGACGATCATGCTCACCGGGCCGACCCCGGCGTCGAAGAAGGTGCTCGCGGCGGCGGGCCTGACCGTCGACGACATCGATCTCTTCGAGCTCAACGAGGCGTTCGCCTCCGTCGTGCTGCGTTTCCAGAAGGATCTGAAGATCCCGAACGAGAAGCTGAACGTCAACGGTGGCGCGATCGCCATGGGTCACCCGCTCGGCGCTACCGGCGCGATGATCACCGGCACCGTGCTCGACGAGCTCGAGCGCCGCGGCGGCCGGTACGCCCTGATCACCCTGTGCATCGGCGGCGGCATGGGCGTCGCCACCATCATCGAGCGAGTCTGAGGTATTACGATGTCTGACAACATGATTCAGTGGGACCAGGACGCCGACGGCATCGTCGTGCTCACGATGGACGACCCCAACCAGGGCGCCAACACGATGAACCAGCTGTACAAGGACTCGATGGGCGCGACGGTCGACCGCCTCGAGGCCGAGGTGGACAGCATCACCGGTGTCGTGATCACGTCCGCCAAGAAGACGTTCTTCGCCGGCGGCGATCTGCACACTCTCATCTCCGCCAAGCCTGAGGACGCACAGCGGGTGTTCGACGAGGTCCAGGAAGTCAAGGCTCAGCTGCGCCGTATCGAGAAGCTCGGCAAGCCGGTCGTGTCCGCCATCAACGGTGCAGCACTCGGCGGCGGACTCGAGATCGCACTGGCGACGCACCACCGCATCGCGGCCAACGTCTCCGGCGTGCAGATCGGTTTGCCCGAGGTTTCGCTCGGACTGCTCCCCGGCGGCGGCGGTGTCACTCGTGTGACGCGACTGCTCGGCATCCAGACCGCCTTCATGTCCGTCCTCGCGCAGGGCACCCGGTTCCGTCCGGAGAAGGCTCTCGAGATCGGCTTGATCCACGAATTGGTCGGCAGCATCGAGGAATTGGTGCCTACCGCCAAGGCCTGGATCAAGGCCAACCCCGAGGGTGGCGTCGCACCGTGGGATGTCAAGGGCTACAAGATTCCCGGCGGCACGCCCTCGAATCCGAAGCTCGCCCAGATCCTGCCTGCTTTCCCGTCCAACCTGCGCAAGCAGATCAAGGGTGCCCCGATGCCGGCTCCGCGCGCAATTCTCGCGGCGGCTGTCGAAGGTGCGCAGGTCGATTTCGACAATGCGTCCACCATCGAGTCGCGGTACTTCACCGAGCTGGTCACCGGCTTGGTGTCCAAGAACATGATTCAGGCGTTCTTCTTCGACCTGCAGGCGATCAATGCCGGCAAGTCTCGCCCCGACGGCATCGAGAAGACCACCTTCACCAAGGTCGCGGTTCTCGGCGCGGGCATGATGGGCGCAGGTATCGCCTACGTGTGTGCGAAGGCCGGAATCGACGTGGTGCTCAAGGACGTTGCCCTCGAGTCGGCGCAGAAGGGCAAGGCGTACTCCGAGGCCATCGAGGCCAAGGCGCTCTCGCGGGGCAAGACCACCCAGGAGAAGTCCGACGCTCTGCTCGCGCGTATCCACCCGACCGCCGATGCCAAGGACGTCGAAGGCGCTGACCTCGTCATCGAGGCCGTCTTCGAGTCGGAAGAGTTGAAGCAGAAGGTGTTCCAGGAGATCGAGGACCTCGTGGATCCGACGGCGCTGCTCGGTTCCAACACCTCGACGCTGCCCATCACGAGCTTGGCTCAGGGCATCAAGCGTCAGGAAGACTTCATCGGAATCCACTTCTTCTCACCCGTCGACAAGATGCCGCTGGTGGAGATCATCCGTGGCGAGAAGACGTCGGATGCGGCCTTGGCCAAGGCATTCGACCTGGTGCAGATCATCAAGAAGACCCCGATCGTCGTCAACGACAGCCGCGGCTTTTTCACCTCTCGCGTCATCGGCACGTTCATCAACGAGGCCATCGCGATGCTGGGCGAGGGCGTCGAGCCGTCGACTATCGAGCAGGCCGGTCTGCAGGCCGGTTACCCGGCTGCGCCGCTGCAGCTTTCGGACGAGTTGACGCTCAACCTGATGCAGAAGATCCGCAAGGAAACCTACGACGCCATCAAGGCCGCAGGCGGAACTCCGCCCGAGGACCCGGCCGGCGAGGTCATCGACAAGATGGTCGACGAGTTCGAGCGTCCGTCGAAGGCCAAGGGTGCGGGCTTCTACGAGTACGAGGACGGCAAGCGCGCCGGCCTGTGGCCCGGACTGCGTGATGCGTTCAAGTCGGGTTCGGCGGACATCCCGTTCGAGGACCTCAAGGAGCGCATGCTGTTCATCGAGGCCATCGAGACGCAGAAGTGCTTCGACGAGGGTGTGCTGAACTCCACCGCCGACGCCAACATCGGCTCGATCTTCGGCATCGGCTACCCGGCCTGGACCGGTGGCGTGCACCAGTACGTCGTCGGCTACCCGGGTGGACAGGCCGGATTCGTCACTCGTGCAGACGAATTGGCGAAGAAGTACGGAGATCGCTTCCAGGTGCCTGCGTCGCTGCGCTCCTGACCCGTCGTGCGCGTTTTGCGTAGCTCCAGCTACGCAAAACGCTCACGAGGGCGAAGCCCGATGGGCGATCAACCTCTCGGCGCCGTCTGTGAATTGTTGCTTCATCAATTCGCAGGCGGCGTCGATGTCGTTTCGAACGAGCGCCTCGATGAGTTCCTCGTGGTTGCGGACCGCCGCCCGTCCCCACTCGCGATCGGTGGCGTACAGGCGGGTGGGGGTGTAGCGGGTGGCGTTGTTGAGAAACCACGCCAACTTCGCGGATTCGGCGACGCGGTTGAGGACGCGATGGAACTCGAACTCGCAGTTCTCCACGTCCTCGGGCTTACCGTTCTCGACTGCCGTCGACAGATCCGCGGTGAGTTCGGCGAGCTGGTCCAGCTCGGTCTCGGTGATCCTCGGTGCCGCGCGGCGCACCAGCTCGACGGCGATCCGTCCCTGCAACCAGAAGATGTCGACGATGTCGTTCGGCGTCAGCGGCGACACCACGTACCCGCGATGCGGAACCAGTTCGACGATGCCCTCACCCCGCAACGTCAGCAGAGCTTCGCGGACGGGGGTGACGCTCACCCCTAGTTCGGCGGCGGTTTCGTCCAGTCGAATGAAGTCCCCGGGACTCACTTCACCGGACATGACGAGATGCCGAACGTGGCTGGCGACCTCCTCCGACAGCTGCGGCCGCCGTCTCAGGGCCGTCCCTTGCCGTTTCTCCGCCATCCCGAAAGCCAATCACACCGCGGGCTTGGTGCGGAGTACTACGCGTGCGACCGGTTCGACGACGCGGGCAGCGATGGGGCCCAGGACGGCCATCAGCAGCACGTAGGCCGTCGCCAGAGCCGCGAGTTCACCCTCCACCGCGCCTGCGGCCACCGCCAGCCCGGCGATGACGATCGAGAACTCACCGCGCGCCACCAATGCCGCACCGGTGCGAAGTCGGCCCGGTCGCCCTATTCCCTGACGGCCGGCCGCCCACCAGCCCGTTGCGATCTTCGTGGCCGCGGTGGTGACAGCGAGGACGACGGCCCAGCCGAGCACCGGTGGGATGGTCGCGGGGTCGGTGGCGAGCCCGAACACCACGAAGAACATCGCGGCGAACAGATCGCGCAGTGGTTCGAGGACACGGGTGGCGTTGTCGGCCGTCGACCCGGAGATCGCGATGCCGAGCAGAAACGCGCCGACGGCGGCCGAGACCTGCAGTTCCGACGCGATGCCCGCTACCAGCAGGGCCGATCCGAGGACCTTGAGGAGCACCACCTCACGGTCGGGACTGTCGACGATCGCGGAGACGAACCTGCCGTACCGCAGCGCGACAACCAGCACGAACGTGATGACGAACAGGGAGATTCCGAGTGCTTCGAGTCCGCCGAGGAAGCTCACCCCGCTCAGCACCGCGGTCAGAATCGGCAGGTAGATGGCCATCGCGAGGTCCTCGAACACCAGGATGGAGAGCACGACGGGAGTTTCGCGGTTGCCCAGTCGACCCAGATCGGTGAGGACCTTGGCGATGATTCCCGAGGACGAGATGTACGTGACGCCGCCCATCACCAGGGCCCCGACTCCGCCCCAGCCGAGCAGCAGTGCGACCACGGCACCCGGGGCGAAGTTCAGCACGATGTCGACCAGGCCTGCCATCCAGGATCGGCGCAGTCCGGTGACGAGTTCGGTGGCGGTGTATTCGAGTCCGAGCAGAAGCAGCAACAGGATGACGCCGATTTCGCTGGCGATCTCACTGAACTCGTCGATACCACCGAGGTTGATGATGCCGCCGTTGCCGAACGCCAGTCCGCCGAGCAGGTAGAACGGAATGGGGGAGACGCCGACTCTACCGGCGAGACGAGCGAGAAGTCCGAGAACGAAGAACACTGCGCCCAGCTCGGTAAGGGCAAGTGCGCTCTCGGCCACGGCTCAGCCCCGACTGATCTCAGGCATTGCCGAGCAACTTGGCTGCTGCGTCCAGTCCCTCCGCAGTACCGACGGCGACCAGCAGGTCTCCTGCGGCGAGCGTGAAGTCGGGGGTGGGGGACGGTTGTACCTGGCCGGCGCGCATGACAGCGACGACGGATACTCCGGTCCTGGTGCGCATGGTGGTGTCGCCGAGTGTGCGGCTGACGAACCGTGAATTCGCGCGAATGGGAAGTTGGCGAGTGTTGATCCCGGGGAGATCGCGGTGCTCTTCCCCGAGTTGAGCGATGAGTTGCGGCGACCCGAGCAGATTGCCCAGGGCCGCCGCTTCCTCATTGCTCAGCGTGATCGACGCCTGCGTCGCATCGGGGTCGTCCTTGCGCGAGACGATCAACTCGTTCGCGCCGTCCTTGCGGGTGATGACGCCTATGCGGCGCCCGGAAGCGAGGGCGAAATCTTTCCGCACCCCGATTCCCGGCAGCAGGGTCACTTCGACGTTCATGGTCGAAATGCTAGCCCTGCAGGTAACGCGTTATCGCAAGTTGTGAATCAGGATGCGACGGCAGCCAGCAGGGCTTCGCGCTGGTTTGCACCGAGGCCACCGATACGGCGGGTATCGGCGATGGACAGCTGCTCGAGCAGCTGTGCGGCGCGCACGGAACCAACACCCGGCAGGGCCTTGATCAGGGCGGACACCTTGGTCTTCTTCACGATCTCGTCGTTCTCCGCCTTGGCGAGAACGTCAGCGACGCTGAGTTCGCCGGACTTGACGGATGCGAGCAGCTTCGACCGCGCAGTGCGTGCCTCGGCCGCCTTGGCCAGCGCCGCGGTGCGCTGTTCCGGTGTCAATACTGGTAAAGCCATGGCCTGTTCTCCTCGATTGTGGTGACCCGTCGCTCGTTGACAGGTCTCGACCCTCTTGCATCGTGCCTGGTGGCTCTTCCAATCTAACCGAACAACACGGCTGTCATTTCGGTCGAGCCACCGAACCTTCCCAGCCAGGCTACGTCCTATCCGATTCGCGGTGTGCCCCGACCAGCACTTCGGCCATCCGAGGCCCGCCGTATCGGGCATGTTCGAAGGTTCAGGCAGGCGCAGGCGCGTAGGACTTCCTGAGGGCGACCTTGAGTACTTTGCCGCTCGCGTTGCGGGGGAGTGCGTCGACGACAACCAGTTCCTTGGGGTGCTTGAACGGCGCGAGATGGTCGCCGAGCCAGGTGGTCAATTCGTCGAGGGTGAGATCGGATGCGGCGTCGGATTCGTGCAGGGCGACCACCGCGACGGGTACCTCGCCCCATCGATCGTCGGGTCGGCCGACGACCGCGGCTTCGCGAATACGAGGGTGTGCGAACAGCACGTTCTCTACCTCGGCGCAGTAGATGTTCTCGCCGCCGGAGATGATCATGTCCTTCTTCCGGTCGACGACGAAGACGAAACCTTCCTCGTCCTGACGTACGAGGTCGCCGGAATGGAACCAGCCGCCGTGGAAAGCGTCGGCCGTCGCGTCCGGGTTCTCCCAGTAGTCGCGCATCGTTGTCGGTCCCCGATAGACGATTTCGCCGATCTCGCCCGGGGCGACGTCGTTCATCTCGTCGTCGACGACCCGTGCTGCGACGGTCGGGATGACGCGGCCGACCGAGCCGATCTTGCGGAGCGCGTCGCCTCCGTCGAGTACGCAGGTGATGGGCGACATCTCGGTCTGTCCGAACACCGCCACGTTCAGCGCATCGGGGAAGGTTTCCGACATCGCACGCAGGACTGTGTCGGACGCCGGTGCAGCGCCCCAGGAAATGACCCGCAGCGCAAGCTTTCTGGGGCTACGTGCCTGTTCGGCGCACATGGCCTGCCATTGCACCGGGACGAGGAACAGGCTGGTGACTCCTTCGGCGGCCAGAACGTCGAGCAGCGCTCCCGGATCGAAGGCACCGACAGGGTGCACGACGGTGGGAATGCCGAGCAGCAGGCTCGGTGCCAGGCTGCCGAGTGCAGCGATGTGGAACATCGGTGAGGCGCAGAAGCCGATCTCGTCGGTGGCGTTCATCTGCAGCGCCCTGATGCAGGTGAGCGCTTGGGCCTGCATGTTGGCGTGAGTGAGCACTGCACCTTTCGGCCTGCCGGTGGTTCCCGAGGTGTACATGATCAGTGCCGGGGCGTCGTCGGGGACGTCGACGATGTCCGCAGGCTCGCTGCCCGAGAGCAGGGTTTCGTACGACTCCCCGACGGTGATGGTGGCGTTCAGCGAATCACTCTGTGCCACCACTACTTCTGCCAGAGGTTCGAGTGTCTCGTCGGTGATCACCACAGTGGACCCACTGTTCTGCGCGAGAAAAGCCACCTCCGGTGCAGTCATGCGGAAATTCACCGGGACGGCCAATGCGCCGAGTGCATTGATCGCCAGCACCGCCTCGAGATACTCGGGTCGGTTGAGCATGAGAATCAGCACGCGGTCACCGAATCCGACGCCGCGACGGGCGAGTACACCGGCGAACCGCGACACTCTGTCGTCGAGTTCGTGCCAGCTGATGGATCGCCCCTGGAATCGAAGCGCCACCGCCGCAGGCTGCATCAGGGCGTGCCGTCGAACCTGATTGTTCCAATTGTTCCGGCGCGCGAGGTGAGGTTGCTCGGTGTACTCGGCAACGCCGGATCGTTCGCTCATGGACTGCTCCAATGTTCCTGTCGATCATGGTGAAATGTGATGCAGCTTACAGTGATCGCCCGTCGTGCATCGGTAGTCGCGCAGTGTCGGAACGGGCGGTCGGATTGTTACCCTGGCTGCATGCTGCGCACAGGAAAACTGTTGGCCGTACTGGCCGCGTCGATGCTCCTTCTCGTCGGCGCGGGTACCGCTGCCGCTGCTCCTATCAATGTCCCGTGGTCGCCGGACGACGCGCTCGACGCCGAAGTGAGCTTCGAGTCCGATGGCATCACCTTCTACGGCAGCCTTCGCATGCCCGTCGGCGAAACCCGCGGCATCGCATTGGTGCTGCCGGGCAGCGGGCCGACCGACCGCAACGGAAATTCGGGTGATCTGCAGCTGAATACCACCGCATACGTTGCCGACGAACTGTCCCGACGCGGCATTGCGAGCCTGCGATTCGACAAGCTCGGTAGCGGTCGTACCGGACTGGCCGGTGTGGATCCCAACAGCCCTCCCGGCTTCGACGCGCAGGTCGACAATGCTGCGGACGCCCTGGCATTCCTGCAGCAGCGGACCGGTGTCGGGGCGGATCGCACGACGGTGATCGGGCACAGCGAGGGTGCACTGACGGCGCTGCGTCTGGCCGATGCCGACAGTGCGGCGTTCGCCCATATCGGCCTGCTCGAGCCGTTGTCGATCCGCTACCTCGACCTGCTGACCGCGCAGGTCGATCGCAATATCGGCGAAGCAGAGGCAGCGGGCCAGTTCACCGAGGAGCAGGCCGCCACGTCCCGGGATCGCTTCGCCCAGACCGTCGCCGATATTCGCGCGGGACGGGAGTTGTCCGCCGAGCCCGACCCGATCGTCGACGGTCTGGGACTGCGGCAGAACGCCACCTTCCTGCGCGAAGCCGATGCAACGGACCCGGCCAATCTGGCTGCCGCACTGCCGGACTCGTACTCCTCGTTCCTGACCTGCTCGGACAAGGACCTCAACGTCTCCTGCGGCCAGGTCGAGAACGTGCGAGTCGCCCTGGGGCACACCGATCTCGACTTCGCGCACTTCGCCAACAGCTCGCACATGTTGGGCGAGCTCGGTCCGCTGCCCGCGGATCCGAACACCGCTCTTGCGCCGCTTCCGCTCTCGTCGGAATTTCGCGATGCGTTCGGCAGGTGGGTGGACGGACTCTGACTCGTCGAGTGCGCAGTTACGCCGAGATTTCCGGCGCTCTCCCTGGACAACTGCGAACTCGCGGTGAGGCCAGCGCGCCCAGATCGCTCGGTCGGTAGCCGACGGGATATCCGGGATAGGTCTTGTTGGTCGCGTCGGCGGTGGCCCGCGACCGTGTCCGCTTGGGGAAGAACCGCTCGACCCGGGCCCTGGTGCGCAGAGCCCGCACGGCCACCCGCTCGACCATCGGTGAGCCTGCGGGGAAGCCGAAGGCACCGGCCATCCGGGCGTCCAACAGCGCGAACACTGCCTGCTTGACGGCGGGGGTCAGCGCAGCGGGATACCAGGAGCAGTACAGATCGAGGGTGTACGTGCCGATCCGACGGTTGTCTTCGGTGAACCGGAACGTCCGCTCCTCGTAGTCGAGCTTGAACCGCGCGAACTCGGTGTACGACCGAGGAATGTGCTTGATGCCCATTCGTTTTCCCACCTCGCAGTAGAAGTGGAAGATGGCCAGCCGTTCCTTGGGGTGCAGCCGCCGCCACCCGTACGTGTCGATCCACTCGATGGGCTCGTAGATGAACGTCGTGAGTACGTACAGCATGTCGTCGTTCGAGATGTCGAATTGCGCGTGCATCCGATTGACCATGCGCAGCGATTCGCGGCCACGCTCGGAGTCGTAGCCGTGCTCGAGCATCTCGGCCATCAGCAATGCGGTGTCGTCGTAGCGCTTCTGGGGACGCTTCTCGAACTCGCCGGTTCGCGCGAGCAACTCCGAGATGCTCGGCACGCAGTACGTACGGAACAAAGCGAATTCGAGAGCACGCTGGTAGTCCCACGGGAACTCGTACCCGGCGGTGATGCGGTGAATCGTATGACAGTCCCGCTCCGGGTCGAGTTCCTCGATGCGCCGGAGCCAGCCGAATCGCCCCTTCTTCGGCGTGACGTCCATGATCAGCCCCGTCCGTGCCGCAGTTTCAGTGCCAGAACCGAGAGCTTCATGTTTCGTGCCTTGCGCTTCATGGTCAACAGGTTCACCGGAGCTGCAAAGCTCTGCACCGTCATCGACTTGACGGTGCTGAATTCACGAAGGCCGTCGGCCCCATGGATCCGGCCGAAGCCCGAATCGCCTGTGCCGCCGAACGGTAGCGCCGGAACCCCGGCGAAGCCGAGAACCGAATTGACCGTCACCACACCGCAATCGAGCTTCTCTGCGGCGCGCCTGCCGACAACGCCGTCCTTGGTGAACACCGACGCGCCGAGTCCGTACTTGGACGCATTGGCTCGCTCGATGGCCTCGTCGAGATCGCGTACCTTGTTGACCACGACGGTCGGGCCGAAGGTCTCCTCGGTGATGGCCGTGGAGTCCTCGGGCACCTCGGTGAGGATCACCGGGTCGATGTACGGTCCGTGCAGCGAATCGAGCCCGCCGACAACAGCTTTGCCGCCCTTGGCCAAGGCGTCCTCGATCTGACCTCGGACGATCTCGCTCTGCTTGCCCAGGGTCATCGGACCGTAGGACGAGGTTCCGACGCCACCGGGCTTCAGTGCCCGCACCGCGGCGGTGAACTCGGAGACGAACCTGTCGTACACCGGCTCCGCGACGTAGATGCGTTCGACACCGGCGCACGTCTGCCCGGCGTTGCCCATCGCCCCGAACGTCGCGAATTCCACTGCGGCAGCGATGTCCGCATCCGCGTCGACGAGCATCGCGTCCTTGCCGCCGCACTCGGCGACCAGCGGTGTCAGTGACGTTGCGCAGGTGGCCATGACCTTCTTGGCCGTGGCGGTGGAGCCGGTGAACGCGATCTTGTCGACGCCGGATTCGACCAAGGCCGTGCCGGTGGAACCGTCGCCGGTCACGGTCTGGAACACGGGGTGCGGTGCGGCGAGCGATGCCCACTTCTCGGCCAGCCACACCCCGACGCCCGGGGTGAGTTCGCTGGGTTTGAACACGACGGTGTTGCCGGCCGCGAGGGCGTACGCGATCGACCCCATCGGGGTGTAGAGCGGGTAGTTCCAGGGGCCGATGACTCCGACGACGCCGAAGGGGCGGTATCCGACGTAGGCCTTCTGGTTCACGGCCAGTAGTCCCGATCCGACCTTGCGCTGCCGCAGAATCTTCTCGGCGTTGCGGGCCGCCCAGTCGATGTGTTCGACGCCGAGCATGACCTCGAGCAGGGAGTCCTCGTCGGGTTTGCCGGTTTCGGCGGCGATGACGGCGGCGAGGCTCGTGGCGTCGCGGGCGATGGCGGACTTGAATTCCAGCAGCCACCGCTTTCGCCCGGCAAAGCCCTGCACGTCCCACCATCGCGCGGCCGACCGGGCGCGAGCGACGGCGGCGTCGACCTCTGCGGTGCCCGCGATCGGATACGTGGCGAGTGCGACACCTGTTCTTGGGTCGAGGCTTTCGAAGGTGCTCTCGTTCGTTCGTTCGATCTGGTCCGTCACGGGTTCTATCCTCCAGCAGATCGCATCACATATATTTGATGTGATTCAATGTTGTCCAGGACACACTATGCGTCACCTTCGGTTGCTACAACCCCCGTCGCCCCGCTGTGTGGGAGCAAGTGCAGGAGTAGATCCATGAGCATCGATCTCACCCGAACTGCGTCGTCGACGCGCCGGATTCCGCGTCGGCCACAGCTGTCCGAGGACGTCGCCGGGAGCATCCGCCAACAGATCGTCACGGGTGCATTGCAACCCGGCTCCTTCGTACGGATCGACGAGACCGCGGTGGCGTTGGGCGTCAGTGCCACCCCGGTGCGCGAGGCGCTCGTCGCATTGCGCGGTGAGGGACTGGTCGAGCAGGTACCTCATCGCGGCTACCGCGTGAACGAGTTGTCGGCGCAGGACGTGGACGACATCTTCTGGCTGCAGGGCATTATCGCGGGCACACTCGCCGGCCGTGCAGCCGGCGTGGTCGACGACGAACATCTGGAACAGCTGACCGCGCTGAACGACGGTCTACGCGACGCCGTGGCCCGCGCCGACACCGAATCGGTGGAGTACTACGAATTCGAGTTCCATCGCTTGGTCAACAAAATTGCCGGGGGCATGAAACTGGCGTGGTTCCTGCTCGGCGCGGTCAAGTACACACCGCGGTTGTACGCCACCGACGCGCGTTGGGGTGCCGACGCGGTGCGCAGCCACGAGCAGTTGATCGAGGCCTTCGGGCGGCGCGACGTCGAGGCGGCGACCGACGTGATGCGCCGCCAGTTCCGGAAGTGGGACATTCGCTGAAACGACCCACTTCCGGAAGAACCGGTCAGCTCAAGTGGTGCGGCTGAGGGTGCGACTTGTGCCCCTCGTCCGATCCCTCGTTGTCCTGATGACCGTTGACCGTGCCCTGCACACCCGTTCCCGCCGGAACCATCGAGATGATCACCGACTTCGAAGTGGGGCAATTGCTCTGCAGCGCAGTCGAATCCAGCGGAATCAGCGGATTGGTCTCGGGGTAGTACGCGGCAGCCGAACCACGCGGGGTGTCGTACTCGACGATGCGGAACGACGGTGCGCTTCGCTCCACGTCGTCGTCGTCCCACTTGGTGACGAGGTCGACCATATCGCCGTTGCGGAAACCGAGAGACGAGATGTCCTCCCGGTGCACGAAGATGACGCGTCGGCCGTTCTCGATGCCGCGGTACCGATCGCTGAGGCCGTAGATCGTGGTGTTGAACTGATCGTGGCTGCGCAGCGTCTGCAGGATCAGGTGGCCCGGCGGAACCTGCAGGACGTCGATCGGTGAGACCGCGAATTCACCCCGACCGCTCTTCGTCTCGAAGGTCCGGCTGTCGCGCGGCGGGTGGGGAAGGACGAAACCGCCGGGGCGTCGGACATTGACCTCGTAGCCCTCGCATCCGGCGACCACTCGGGAGATGTGCTTGCGAATGTTGCGGTAGTCGTCGCGGAAACCCTTCCAATCGAGACCATAGCGATCCCCGAGTGTGGCTTCGGCGATTCCGCTGACGATCGCGACCTCGGAACGAAGGAACTCACTCGCGGGCTTGAGCGGTCCGCGAGAGGAGTGCACCGAGCAGGTGGAGTCCTCGACCGAAATCCATTGCTCACCACTGGCTTGCACGTCCTTCTCGGTGCGGCCCAGGGTCGGCAGGATCAGTGCGGTGTCGCCGCACACCAGGTGCGAGCGGTTGATCTTGGTGGAGATTTGCACCGTCATCCGCATCGACCGAAGGGCCAGGAAGGTGATGTCGCTGTCCGGGGTGGCCTGGACGAAGTTGCCGCCGAGGCCGAGGAAGAAGTGCGCCTTGCCATCGCGCATGGCGCGAATGGAATCGACGGTGTCCAAGCCGTTCTCTCGCGGTGGCTCGAAGTCGAACTCCGCCGCCATCGCGTCGAGGAAGGCCACCGGTGGGCGTTCCCAGATGCCCATCGTGCGATCGCCCTGCACGTTGGAGTGCCCGCGGACCGGCAGCAGTCCGGCACCGGCTTTGCCGATGTTGCCCTGTGCAAACGCGAGATTGGTGACTTCCTTGATGGTCGCGACGGCGTTGCGGTGCTGCGTCAGGCCCATGGCCCAGCAGAAGACGGTGGCCTTGGAGTCGCGGAGCATCTCGGCGGCCTCGGTGATCTGCGCTACCGACAGTCCGGTCACCTCGGTGACGAGATCCCAGTCCACCTCGGCGACGTGCGCCTTCCATGCGTCGAAGCCGACGGTGTAGTTGTCGAGGAACTCATGATCGAGTGCGTCCCATTTCACCAGCAGCGAGCCGATGGCCTGGAACAGCGCGAGATCGCCGTTGAGCTTGATCGGCAGGTGCAGATCCGACAGGTCAGTTCCCGGTCCCACCATGCCGCGCGGAGTCTGTGGGTTCTTGAAGTTCAGCAGACCCGCTTCGCGAAGAGGGTTGATGGACAGAATCTTTGCGCCGTTCTGCTTCGCCAGCTCGAGGGCCGAGAGCATACGGGGGTGATTGGTGCCGGGATTTTGGCCGGCCAGAATGATCAGTTCGGCAGTGTGAACGTCGTCGAGCGTGACGCTGGCCTTGCCGATGCCGATGGATTCCTGCAGAGCGATGGACGTCGACTCGTGACACATGTTGGAGCAGTCGGGCATGTTGTTGGTGCCGAACGCCCGGGCGAAGAGTTGGTAGGTGAACGCGGACTCGTTGGAGGCGCGGCCCGAGGTGTAGAAGATCGCCTCGTCGGGGCTGGCTAGTGACTTCAGTTCGTCACCGATCAAGCGGAAGGCGTCGTCCCACTCGATCGGCTCGTAGTGGGTGCCGCCGGGGAGCTTGATCATCGGGTGGGTGATGCGGCCCTGCTGGCCGAGCCAGTGCTCGGTGTGCGAGTCCAGCTCGGCAATGCTGTGCTGCGCGAAGAACTCCGGGGTTGCCCGCGTCGTCGTCGCTTCCTCCGCAACGGCCTTCGCGCCGTTCTCGCAGAATTCCGCCGCGTGCCGGTGACCCGGATCGGGGTCGGGCCAGGCGCAGCTCATGCAGTCGAAACCCTCGGCCTGGTTGAGCTTGAGCAGCGTCTGCGCGGTGCGCACCGGGCCCATGTGGCCCAGTGCTCGCTTCATCGACACCGCGACTGCGGTGGCACCTGCCGCATGGGTCTTCGGCTTCTCGATGTCGAGCTCGGCCTCGTCGACGTCGCTGTCGGTGCGTCTCATGCGGGTCCCTTCGTTGCGTTACCCCCGCAGTCGACCATAGCCGTAGGCTCAGCCGGCGAGGAGCTTGGTCACCAAATCCACGTACTGCTGCTTCGCCGAATCCTGGCTCGTACCTTCGAGCTTCGCCCAGGCATCGAACTTCGCACGGTTCACCATGTCCAGCCGTCCGGGCCGCTTACCCGTGGCATCACCGATCGAACCCTGCTTGTAGAGCGAGTACAGGCTCAGCAGATCGTCGTTGCTCGGCTTGGACGTGAGCTTCTTGACGTCCACCTGCGCATCGGCGAACGACTGATCGAGATCGGACATGGAAGGACTCCTTCGGTTAGAGGTGGTGTCATCCTTGCATGGAGGCATCGGAAATCAGCCGAATGCAATGTGCGACGAGTGCTTCGCGGGTGGCGGCGAGCGTGCCGTCGAGGTAGCCGATGAACAGGGCGGTCAGTGCCCCGACGGTTCCGACTGCGATCAGCTGTCGTTCTTCGGAGTCGGGGAGCTGTGACTGCACCAACTCGACGAAACCGGGCAGCAGATCGAGACCGCGTCGGCTCAGCGCCGGCTCCGCCAACGGCGCGATGAGCAGCACCCGTCCCGTTCGTGGTTCGTCGATGATGAGTTCGACGAATGCTCGGACCGGCGCGGCGATGGTGTCCTCGGGAGTGGCCGCCGTCGTGACGGCATCGAACAATGCCGTCTGCGCTCTCGATCCCACCCACGCGTACACCGCCCGGACGAACGTGTCCCGGTCGGTGAAGCTCTCGTAGAAGTACCTCTCGGTCAGCCCGGCGGTCCGGCAGACGGCGCGCACGTTGACTGCCGGACCGTCCGGAGAGCCGAGAAGCTCGACCCCCGCGGCGAGCAATGCGTCGTACCGCTTGGATCTACGCTCCTCCAACTGTTGACTACGCATGTTGTCAACCCTAGTCTGACAACATGCGTAGTCAGAGCGATCGTCCGGTCCCGCTCGGTCCCGAGTCGCTCACCTGGAAGTACTTCGGCGATTGGCGGGGGATGTTGCAGGGCGTCTGGGCCGGGTCGATGCAGAACATGCACCCCGGGCTCGGTGCCGGGGTGGAGCAGCATTCGACGTTCTTCGACGAGCGCTGGCAGCGCCTGTACCGATCGCTGTATCCCATCGGTGGGGTGGTGTTCGACGGAGACTGGGCCGAGGAGACCGCGCGACAGGTCCGCGGATATCACACGAACATCAAGGGAATCGATGCCAAGGGACGCGCCTACCACGCCCTCGATCCCGACACGTTCTACTGGGCGCACGCCACCTTCTTCATGGGTACGGTGCTCACCGCCGACCATTTCATGGGCGGGCTGACCGAGGAACAGAAAGTGCAACAGTTCGACGAGCACGTGCAGTGGTACCGCCTGTACGGCATGAGCATGCGGCCGGTGCCCGCAACCTGGCCCGAGTTCCGACGGTATTGGGATCACATGTGCCGAAACGTCCTGGAAGACAACATGGCTGCCCGCGGGGTACTCGACCTGTCGAAACTGGGTCCACCGCCGTACGCGGCGTGGTTGCCGGAACGAGTGTGGGCTGTTCTCCGGCGTCCGGTTGCGGCGTTGTTCGTGTGGATCACCGTGGGGCTCTACGACCCGCCGGTGCGCGAGCTCCTCGGGTACGGCTGGTCCGCACGGGACGAACATCGGTTCGCGTTGTTCGGTAGGGCGGTGAACCTGCTGTTCGGGCTGGTGCCGCCGCGTCGACGTCTGCATCCGCGGGGGCGGGCCGGGTGGGATCGCGTCAACGGCCGGATCCCGGCGTCATCACCGCTGGTGCACACGCCGGCTCGAAATCTGCCACCCGTGGAGCGCCGGTCGGACCCATCGCACTACAGCCCGAATGTGTAGATCGACCCGAATGTGTAGATAGACGGGCTCCGGGTACATCGCGGGGTATGTACAACGTCAGAACCGGAACCGGCAAGCCCTTGGTCCTCGTGCACGGTCTCGGGTCCTCGCACCGAAACTGGGACCCCATCGTCCCTGCCCTGGCCGCACATCGAGAGGTCATCGCGCTGGATCTGCCCGGATTCGGGCAGACCCCGCCCCTGCCGGACGTGTCGATCGCGACGTTGACCGACGCGCTGAGGGAGTTCCTCGACAACGAGGGACTGTCCGACGCCGATCTCGTCGGCAGTTCGATGGGCGCGCGGATGGTCGTCGAGCTCGGCCGCCGCGGCCATCGCGGTTCGATGGTGGCACTCGATCCCGGCGGGTTCTGGAACGACCGTCAGGTCAAGATCTTCGGAGCCACGATCACGGCGTCGCTGGCCCTGATGAAGAACGTGCAGGCCCTGGTGCCGTTCCTGGCCGGAAACCCGGTCACCAGAACGGCTGCGCTGGCCCAGTTCTCGGCTGCGCCGTGGAAGTTGCCCAGTGGATTGGTCGAGCGGGAATTGAAGGGCTTCTCGACCAAGACCTCACCGTCGTTGGACGCTGCACGCAAGGCGTTGATCAGCGGGCCGAAGCAGCTCGGTGCACCGAAGGGGTCGTTGCAGGGCTCGCTGCTCATCGGCTGGGGTCGCCAGGACAAGGTGACGACTCCCAGCCAGGCAAAGGTGGCGTTGGAGCGATTCCCCGACGCCACCCTGCACTGGTTCGACAAATGCGGACACTTCCCGCACTGGGATCAGCCCGCCGAGACCGCTCGCGTGATCCTGCGAGCGACAGGGCGGTAGGTCTGGCTCAGCCGTTCCACCACGGCCGCAGAGGTACGTCGGCCTGACCTTTCGGTCCGAGCTTGACGGCCAGAACCTGGTGCAGCTGAACCACATTGCGCTCGAATCCCAGACGGGATCCGGCCATGTACAAGCCCCACACGCGGGCTGTTCCCTCGCCGGCCTCGGCGACACATGCATCCCAGTTGTCGACGAGGTTCTGGCACCATCCGGCGAGGGTCAGCGCGTAGTGCTCGCGGAGGTTCTCCTCGTGGCGGACCTCGAGGCCGACGTCCTGGATTTCGGTGATGATGCGTCCGGAGCCGGTGAGCTCACCGTCGGGGAAGACGTAGCGGTCGATGAAGCTGCCCGCTTTGGCGTGAGCGCGGTTGTCCGGTCGGGTGATCGAGTGGTTGAGCAGCCGGCCGCCGTCCCGCAGCTTGGACTGGATGAACGAGAAGTACGACGGGTAGTTGTGCACGCCGATGTGCTCGGTCAGTCCGATCGAGGAGATGGCGTCGAAGTTGGTCTCGGCGACATCCCGGTAGTCGGAGAAGCGCACCTCGGCGAGCTCGGACAGGCCTTCCTCGGCGATGGCCTTCTGTGCCCACGACGCCTGCTCCTGGGAGAGCGTCACGCCGATCACCTTCACGCCGCGGCGGGCGGCGTAGCGCACCATCGAACCCCAACCGCATCCGATGTCGAGCAGACGATCACCCGGCTTCAGTCCGAGCTTGTCGAATACCAGTCGATACTTGTTCTCCTGCGCCGCTTCCAGCGACTGATCCGTGCTCTCGAACGCAGCACACGTGTACGTCATCGACGGGCCGAGCACCATCTCGTAGAAGGCGTTGGACACGTCGTAGTGGTGATGGATCGCTTCCGCGTCCCGGGTCTTGGAGTGGCGCAAGCCTTCGGCGATACGACGCCACCGCGGAATCGCCTCCTGCGGCGGGGGAGCGATGGGCCGCAACACATCCCAACCGAGCGAACGCGCGATCGATGTCAGTGTCATGGCCGAGGGGCGGCGGAAGTGGAGCTCGTCGCCCATCAGCGCAAGCAGTTCGTACGGGTCACCCGGGTGCACACCGGTGGCTTCCAGATCACCCGAGACGTAGGCCCGTGCCATGCCCAGATCGCCGGGAGCGGTTGCGAGATAGGTGGTTCCGCGCGGGCTCTTGAGGTTGAGCCCGATCGTTGCATCCTCGGGGCCGGCCACACTGCCGTCGTATGCGGTGAAACGCAAGGGGATGTTTCCGTCGGAGATCAGTTCCAGAATCTCGGAGATCTTGAGCTTCTGGTTGCCGCTCGCCGTCCGATTGCCGGAGTCCTTGAACGTCGTCATTTGCGTTGCACCGCCTTCGAGTACAAATCCAACAATCGGGATTCGGGATCGTATTTCTTCTTCAGCACTTCGTACCTGTCGCCGCCGTACAGAACGGCGAATTCATCCTCGGTGTAGTAAGCGTCCGAGTACAGCGATTTATGCCCGTCGAAGTCGGTGACCTTCTTCTCGATTGCTCGGTTCGCGGCACCCTCGGGTTCGCCTGCGACGATCGGGACCGAGGACCAGAAGCCGATGTTGACGTAGGTGCGTTTCGGCTCGAGCGGGTACAGCGGCCACGGCCGCGCCGCATTGGCTCCCGGTGCTGCGGGTTCGCGAAGACGCAACGGGCACAACCACAACGGCTCGATGGGGATGTTGTCGAGGAACCACGCCACGAAGCCCGCGGTGTGTTCGATCGGGACCTCGACGTCCTGCACGACGCGTTCGCGGGGCGGATTTCCCTTGCGCTTCTCCAGCCGATCGGCGATGTCGTACTTACGATCGAGGCCGATCAACTTCCAGTAGAAGCTGCTGCGTCGGTACTTGCGCGGCCAGAAGCGTCGAATCTTCGGGTTCTGGGTTCCGAAAGCTCGGGAGCACCAGAACCAGTCGGTGTCCCAGCGCCACAGGTAGTCGTGAATCGTCAGCCGGTCGGTTTTCGGAGTGTCCGAATCGTGTTGGATCGAGCGGTAGAAGATGTCGGCACCGGTGTAGTCGCTGACCGGTCCGGGTGTGTCGGTCTGGACCCCGAGCGTGAGATAACTTTCGTCCGCTGTGAAGACCACGCCGTCGAGGTATTGGACCTCGATGCCGTCGTATTCGCGGCTGGTGACGATGGCGTCCATCGTGGATTGAAGGGTGTCGATATCGTGGAATCGTAGGTGGCGCAACGCGACATACGGCAGCACGGGCTCGAGCTGAATCCTCAGTCGGGTCGAGTAGCCGAGGGTGCCGTAGGAATTGGGGAAGCCCCAGTAGAGGTCGGCATGTTCGCCCTCGGGCGTCGCGGTGACGATGTCGCCGCTGCCGGTGAGGACGTCGATCTCGAGGACCGACTCGTGCGGGAGACCGCTGCGAAACGATGTCGACTCGATGCCGAGGCCGGTGACGGCTCCGCCGAGAGTGATGGTCTTGAGTTGCGGGACGACGAGGGGAGCGAGGCCGTAGGGAAGCGTCGCGTCGACGAGGTCCTCGTACGTGCACATGCCGGCGACATCGGCTGTTCGCGCGGCCGCATCGACGGTGATGACCTTGCTCAGCCCCGATACGTCGAGACCGGGTGTGTTCGATGTGGTCCTGGCCCTGAACAGGTTGGACGTCTTCTTCGCCAGACGCACCGTCGCATCGGCCGGTATCGCTCGATAGCTGCGAAGCAACTGCTCGACACCCGACCGGTGCGCTGCGTATCCGCTCTCCCTCGGTTCTGGCCGTCGTCCGAGAAGAGCATTTACTGAAGCCACGTGAAGACGCTATATCTCGTACCGCGTGGTATCCACCGGCCGAGGGGTCCGAGCGGCGAAACTTCACGCAACTGTTGCCGAAACCGGTCGAGGAATCGGGGTGAATCGGACAAATAGTTGCGTCATACATGTGTTTTTCGGTTCCGAAAGAAACCGTGTGAAGCATGTCACACCTTCTCGGTCGCGATGCCGGACGTGGCGGCGGGTCGAGGCAGGATGGGCGCACATCATCATCTGCTATCGAAGGAGAACGTTTCCGTGGCTCAGGTCAGTGCATCCAGTTCCGCCACCATCGCCACCACCCCGGATCGGGTACTCGCCGCGCTCGCCGACTACGAGACGGTGCGTCCGCGCATCCTGCCCGAGCAGTACCGCGACTACGAGGTGGTCCAGGGCGGGCAAGGAGACGGAACCGTGGCCAAGTGGACCCTGCAGGCCACCGAGAAGCGGGTGCGCAACGTCGCCGCAACCGTCACGGTCGCCGGATCGACCATCACCGAACGCGACGCCAACTCCTCGATGGTCACTACCTGGTCGGTGGCCCCGGACGGCGCAGGCACCGCGGTCACCACAACGACTGAATGGAAGGGCGCGGGCGGAATCGGCGGATTCTTCGAGAAGACCTTCGCGCCTCTCGGACTGAAGAAGATCCAGGCCGCGACGCTGGAGAATCTGCGCCGCGAGTTGATCTAGGCCAGCTCGAAGTCCGGGGCCTGGATGAGCGCCAGGGTCCCGACCACCACGGTGCGCATCGACCACAGAAACATCCCGTCGGGTCCGCGGTCGATGGTGTCGTAGGCCCCGGGCAGGGTGTCGAGGTCGGTGCGGGCGGCGATCGCGTCGTCGTACTCACGATCGCGTCGGGCATTGTTGTAGACGATCTCGGCCAATGCAATCGCGTGCTCGACGACGGTGATGACGGCCCACGTCGCCTGCTTGGGGGTGAGGTCGTAGCGAAGTCGATAGCGCGTCTGCACCACATCGGCCATCCGAAGGGCATCGATCGAGCTGGGAGTCAGACCGATCAGGTACTGCGCGATGCCCGGATTCGTGTGCACGAGTTCGCGCATCGCGGAGGCGAGATTCAGCAGAGCGTCGTGCATCGATTCGTCGTCACCGGGAAGCGGAGGAGACCACCTGCGCAGAATCTCCTCCGCCACCAGGGCTTTGAGCGCGCACAGATCGTCGATGTTGTTGTAGATCGCGACGATCGAGACGCCCAGGCTCTCGGCCACGGACTTCACCGTCACCTTGGGCAGAGTCAGCGCAATGCCCGCCTCGGCCATGGTCTCGGGCGTCACCCGACGCTTGCGAGGGGACTGGCGTCCCTCGGGGGCCGCCGGCTGATCCATGCCACGAGACTACGGGCGCTCAGTACTGACGGATGTTCAGGCGCGTGGCGCGTGGGGACGCGCGTCGCCGATCACCGGGCGACTACGCTGGAGTTCGCTTCGACCCACGCGAGAGGACGGCACAGTGCAACCCGGTGAGCAGCCCGACATGGCATCGATCCTGCAGCAGGCCCAGCAGATGCAGCAGCAGCTGATGGCAGCGCAGGCCGAGATTGCGGAAACCGAAGTGACCGGCCAGGCGGGCGGCGGGCTCGTCGTCGCCACGGTCAAGGGAACCGGTGAGGTGGTCGGACTGACCATCGACCCCAAGGTTGTCGATCCCGATGACGTCGAGACCCTCCAGGATCTGGTGATCGGTGCTATCGCCGATGCGTCGAAGGCAGCGCAGAACGTGGCGAGCGAGAAGCTCGGCCCCCTCGCTGGCGGTCTCGGTGGCATGCCCGGCCTGCCCGGGTTCTAAGCGGTGTACGAAGGTCCGGTACAGGATCTGATCGACGAACTCGGCAAGTTTCCCGGGGTCGGTCCAAAGAGCGCTCAGCGCATAGCCTTTCACCTCCTGGGTGTCGAACCGCCTGAGGTGGATCGGCTGATGCGCGCGCTTCAGCGCGTCCGCGACGGCGTCCAGTTCTGCATCGTCTGTGGCACGGTCTCGGACAAGGAGTTGTGCCGAATCTGCTCGGACTCGCGCCGCGACCGATCCATGATCTGCGTCGTCGAAGAGCCCAAAGATGTTCAGGCCGTTGAACGTACGCGGGAGTTCAAAGGCCGCTACCACGTGCTCGGTGGGGCGCTCGACCCACTCAACGGCGTCGGCCCGGACCAGCTGCGCATCCGGGAGTTGTTGACCCGCGTGGGAACTCAGGACGACGGAGTGGACGTCACCGAGGTCATCATCGCCACCGACCCCAACACCGAGGGCGAAGCAACGGCCACGTACCTGGTGCGCATGATGCGAGACTTCCCCGGCCTGGCCATTACCCGCCTCGCCTCCGGCCTGCCCATGGGCGGAGACCTCGAATTTGCCGACGAACTGACGCTGGGCCGCGCTCTGACCGGACGTCGACGAATGTGAGAGCGGCTTCGCCGCACGTGCACGAAACCTCGTAGCAGGGGTCGAGTTTCTGCTCACGACCCGAAGTTATCCATAGCCTGTGGATAGATTCTGACTCGGTTGCCCCGAACCGGCCATCCTGAGGTCCATGAGGACGAGACCGGCGGGTGCCTGGCAGCAGGCCTTCCACTCTGCCAAGCAACGACGTTTTCGCGACCGTAGACGCGACAATGCCGCGGAGCTGCGAAACCTTCCGCGCCTGGTGTACGGCTGGGACGAAGTAACCCAAGACCCATGCGGGGTGTACCGCGAGGTCCGCGAGGTGCTGGTCAGAGAGGGATGGAACGACGCATCGTACCCGTGCAAGCGGTGCGTCCCGTGAGTGAAAAGTCGTAGTGGACTACGAGGTTTCGTTCACGTGCGGCGCAGCCGCTCCTCGCGCAGGCGAGCCACCTCGGGCAGCTCGAGGGGAGCGAGAGTGGTGCCCAAGGCACGCTCCAGCAAGTAGTCCGCCAACTCCGGGTTTCGGGCGAGTACCGGCCCGTGCATGTACGTGCCGATCACAGACCCCTGCACGACGCCTTCGCGTCCGTCGCCGACACCGTTGCCCACCCCGTGGGTGACCTTGGCCAAGGGGGACGCATCCAGGCCGAGAGTTGTTCCACCGCGGTGGTTCTCGAATCCGGTGAGTTTCTGAGTGAGGCCATCGAGTGCAGGCTCGGTGACGACCTCACCGATCGACCGTGTGGCCTGCGGAGCGGTGGTGACGTCGAACAGCGAGATGCCGTCGACACGTTCGCCTGCGGAGGTCTCGTACCAGTGGCCGAGTACCTGGATCGCGGCGCAGATCGCCAGCACGGGGGCACCGCGAGCCGCAGCGTTCTGCAATCCGGGATACCGGGTGAGGTGACGCGTCGCCAGGCGTTGAGCCGAATCCTCTGCTCCACCAAGGGTGTACACGTCGAGTGAATCGGGAACCGGATCACTGAGGGTGATCTGGACAACCTCGGCGTCGATGTCTCGCATCCGCAACCGCTGGCGCAGAATGAGAGCGTTTCCGTTGTCGCCGTAAGTGCCCATCACGTCGGGCAGGACGAGGCCGATGCGAACGGTGGACTCAGACATTCTTGACCTCCCGTGCCAGCGCGCGACCGAGATCGCGGAACGCGGTGTAGTTGGCCAGCACTTCGACGCGTCCCGGCGGGCAGGATGCGATGGCCTGCAACGGATCTGCGATGGTGGTGTGCTGCGAGCCCGCGTAGAGCAGGCGTACCCCGAGGTCGGTGGCGCGTTCACCGGCGGCAACCACAGCGACGTTCTCGAAGTGCTCGAAGCGGACGTCCCACAGCCACGACAGGTCCTCGCCGTCCGGTACCTGACCGTTGACGGCGATGACGAGTCCGTCGCAGGTGGGGTCGATCATCGACAGTGCCTCTTGCCAGCCCGCAGGGTTCTTGGCGAGAAGCATTCGGACGGAATGAGATCCGTACTGGACGGTGGAGTAGCGCCCGGCGACCTCGTCGACGCCAGATGCGGCCGCGACGGCATCCTCTGCGCTCGCGCCCAGTGTCACTGCTGCGGCTACTGCCTGAGCTGCGTTGCCGCGGTTGGCTTTTCCTGGCAGCGACAACGTCATCGGCAGGACGAGCCCGTCCGGCCCGTAGAGATTCTCGTCGTCGAGCCACCAATCCGGCGTCGGACGCTTGAAGTCGCTACCGGTGCTGTACCAGTGCTCGCCCTCCCAGAGGATGGGCTCGCCGGTGCGGGGGAAGCTGACCGAGTCGCCTGCCCACCCGCCACCGGCGGCGACCCACACGACGTTCGGGGAGTCGAATGCGGCCGAGGTGACCAGTACGTCGTCGCAGTTCGCGATGACGACGGTCTCCGGGTGCCGGGCCAATCCGGCGCGCAGCTTGCGTTCGATCATGTTGATCTCGCCCACGCGGTCGAGCTGATCGCGACTGAGATTGAGCAACACGATGGCCGCCGGGTCCACCGCGTCGGATACATGCGGGACGTGCAGTTCGTCGACTTCGAGGGCAGCCAGTTCGGCGTCGAAGTGCGCATGCAGGGCCGCGACGATGCCCGCGTCCATGTTCGCGCCGTCGGCCTGGGTGGCGACGTCGCCGAAAGTGGCCAGGGCCGCTGCCGTCATGCGCGTGGTGGTCGATTTGCCATTGGTGCCGGTGACGATGACGGTGCGTCGGCCACGCCCGAGCCCGCCGAGGATGTTCGGGTCGATCTTGAGGGCGATCAGCCCGCCGATCATCGATCCCTTGCCCCGGCCTGCTTTGCGGGACGCCCAGGTCGCCAGCTCCGCCGCGCGCAGAGCCACGCGGCCACGTGCGCCGATACGCCTGCGCTCACCCACTTCAACCATCCGCCGAGTCTGGCACAGAAGAGCATGCAGTTTCACGTCGACGGTGGCCCCCTCACACCGGCGCTTTCTCCAGTACCTCCGTGGGTCGTCGGACGGCCATACCCCCGAGGCATCCGCCGATGACGACGACGCCACCGATCAGCGCGAGCACCGAGGGGTTCTCGCCCAGGAAGATCCAGGCACCGGCGATGCCGACGACAGGGACCAGCAGCGAGAACGGTGCAACCAGTCCGGCGGGGTTGCGGCTCATCAGAATGCTCCAGAGGCCGCTGCCTACGATGGTGGCCGGAATCACGATGTAGGCCAACGCGACCAGACCGGGCCAGCCCTGCGGACCGAACGACTCGGTGAGGGCGTGCCATCCGGTGGTCGGGCCCTCGACGATGGCTGACAGCGCCAGCATCGGAATCGGTGGGATGACGGTCATCCACAGCATCAGCGTCATCGGCGAGTCGGACTTGGCGAGTCGGTTCCCCAGGTTGCCGAATGCCCAGCCGAGGCCGGCGAGCAGGGTCAGGATCACCGGGAGCAGGGTGGCGCTCTGGGCGCGATCCCACCCGATCAGCACCATTCCGAGCACGGCGATCGCGATACCTATGGCTTGCCTGCGGCTGACGTGTTCGCGCAGCAGAATGGCGCCGAGAACGACGGTGAACGGTGCGGACGACTGCAGCACCAGCGATGCCAGTCCCGTGGGCATACCGGCGGCCATCGCTGCGAACAGGAAGGCGAACTGCAGGAACCCGAATCCGAATCCGTAGAGCAGCAACCACTTCAGCGGCATCTTCGGTCGCGGCATGAACAGCACCACGGGGACGGCGATGACCAGGAACCGCAGCGCGGCGAAGAAGAAGGGCGGAAAGTGATCGAGCCCGACGCGGATGGCGAGGAAGTTGAGCCCCCACAGCACGGCGACGGTCAATCCGAGCAGGCGGTCGCGAGTGGTCATGCCGTCCATCGTGACGGGACCAAATGATCAGCACAATCGAATATATTCGCAGTAACAGTTAAGATTTTCTGCATGAATGTAGAGCGGCTCAGGATCCTCGGGGAACTCGCCGACCGCGGGACCGTAGCCGCCGTCGCCGAGGCCCTGTCGATGACGCCGTCGGCAGTGTCCCAACAACTCAAGTTGCTGGCTCGCGAGGCGGGGGTGAAACTCCTCGAACCTGACGGCCGCCGCCTTCGACTCACCGACGCGGGACGCGCATTGGTGCTCAGGACCGACGAGGTGCTCGCGGCTCTCGCCCGTGCCACGGCAGAGATGGATCGATACCGGGCGTCCCCGAGGGGACGCGTCCGAGTCGCGCTGTTCCCGTCCGGTGCAGCGCTCCTGCTGCCCGGGCTACTGACGCGGATGGCGAACTCGGACGTCGACATCGACGCCCGTGACGAGGACCTGCCTGCGTCCTCGGTGCCCGAATTGCTTGCGGACTACGACGTGGTGCTCACGCACCGGGACGAGCGAGCGCCGTCGACCGCAGGTCCGCGCATCGAGGTGAGCACCCTGATGCGTGAACCCATCGATCTGGTGCTGCCGCCGGATCATGCTCTTGCACAACACGAATCGATATACCTTCGGGACCTGGTCGACGAACGGTGGATCAGTGTCCGCGGAGGATTTCCGGTGGACGACGTGCTGCTCTCGGTAGCTGCGGCGACAGGCGTCGAACCGCGGGTGGTTCAGCGAGTCAACGACTTTCGCGTCACCGAGGTATTGGTGGCGGGCGGGCACGGCGTGGCCCTGATGCCGCGCTATGCCGTCGTTCATCCCGGTCTGGTGCGAAGGGAGCTGTCGGGAGTGCGAGCCGGGCGCATCTACGAACTGGCAACGAGGCCCGACGCTCGACGCCTACCGGCGATCGCCGCGGTGCTCGACGCGTTCCGAGTGGAAGCGGAGTTCAGGACAGCGCTTTGGCCTTCAGCTTCGTGAACTCGTCCTGATCGATGGTTCCGTTGTCCAGCAACGCCTTTGCGTGTGCGATTTCTTCGGGCGCGGACCGACCGGCGACGTGTTTGATGTACTCCTCCTGCTGGTCCTTGGCGTGCTGAAGGGCGGCGACCTGCCGCTTGGTCATGTTGCTGCCGTTCACGATGAGGTAGACCAGCGCGGTCAGGAACGGCGCGACGATGAGGAAGAGCACCCACACTGCCTTGACGACCCCGGAAGTCTTGTGGTCACGGAACAGGTCTCCGATGATCGAGAACATCACCATCAGGTAGGCCACGAAAGCGAATCCGACGATGAGAAGCCAAAGAAAATCCCAGAAAGAGTCCATGGCGAACTTCCATTCCTTCGAGGTGCCCCGACAGCAGAGTTATTGTCCCACGCGGCGTACCAGCTATGACGCCGGTTGAGCGCTTTCTCCATTTCGATAGTGGGTCCGTCGGGAAGTCCCTGCTGGAGGCAGTCGTTGCGGGGGCGGTGTTCACAGTGCTGACGTGGCTGTACCTGCGCTATGTCGCCCCCGCAAGATCGACCGGATAGCTCACGGTGCGAAGCGCACATAAGGTGTGCAGGGAGCCGTTCGACCGGAGGTTCAGTGATGGGACACCTGTCAGCGAGTTCAGCCGCGGCCCCAGCGCATGCGGCGGATTCGGGTACGCGACACCGGTGGTTCGGACCTGCCGTTGCCGCTTCTCGTGCCTGCGGTGTCGTGGCAACAATAGTTCTGGTGCTGGCGGGGTGCTCGAATCCTCCTGAGCAGGATGCCCCAACCGACATGACCGCCTCGGCTTACCGGTCGCGCGTCGACGACGCGATCGGTGGTCAGTTCCAGATCACAATCGCCAACACTGGCGAACGACCGATTGCGGTGCACACCATCGCACTCGCCTCTCCCGGATTTGCGCCCGTCGCTCCTACTGTCCGCGAGATCGAGCTGCAGAAGGGCGGCCGGATCGATATACCAACTCCGTACGGCGCGGCTCGATGCGACTCGACAGTGGGACCGTTGGCCGCGCGCCTGTCCGTGATTCGCGAAGGAGAGCCGGAGCAGGATGTCGAGGTTCCGCTCGAGCAACCGTACGACATCATCGACCGCATCCATTCGGAAGAGTGCACTGCCGAGCAAGTCTTGTCGAAAGTGTCTATGACGCTGTCGCTTTCGTCACCCCCGCTCGTACCGACCGATCCATTGTCCGCCAGTGTGGTGGTGTCTCGCGAGTCTTTCGACGGACCGATTCGGGTCGACGAACTGCGAGGTAGCGTCCTCTCCGACCTAACCAGTGCGCTCCCTCGAACACTGCAGTCAGACAGCAATTCCCTGGCCATTCCGCTCACCATCACCACAGCGTCGTGCGAAGCGCACGCGATCGCGGACTCGAAGAAGCCATTCGTCTTTCCGATCTACCTTGCTTTCGGCGACGAAAAGCCGGTGTACGCGCGGATCCCGGTGCCCACCGAAACGCAGAAGCAATTGGTCGCGTATCAGGCCGCAGCCTGCGTGCGCTAGCCGTTCTTCCCAGTCGGCGGCAGGGCGTCCTGCATACGACAAAGCCGCCCATTCGCGAGGAATGGGCGGCTTTGTCGTCGAGCAGAGAACTTATTTCAGTGCGCGGTTCACGGCCGAGACCACGGCGCGCAGTGACGCAGTGGTGATCGACGTCGCGATGCCGACGCCCCACACGGTGGTGGCGACACCGGCAGGAGAGGTGACCGAGGCCTCGACGTAGGCCGCGGCCTGGGCGTCGTCGCCCGCGGACATGGCGTGCTCGGAGTAATCGAGGACGCTGACGTCGTAGCCGATGGTCGACAACGCGTCGACGAACGACGCGAGCGGGCCGTTGCCGGATCCGGAAATCTCCTGCTCCACGCCGTCGACCTTGACCGTCGCCGTGATCGTGTCGGTACCGCCGTCGTGCTCCGCTGCGACCACGGACTGCTTGATGCGCTCGAGTGGACGAATCGGCGTCAGGTACTCCTCGGCGAAGACGTCCCACATCTCCTTGGGCGAGACCTCGCCGCCCTCACCATCGGTGATGCGCTGCACGGCCTGGGAGAACTCGATCTGCAGGCGACGCGGCAGGTTCAGCCCGTGATCGGACTTCATGATGTACGCGACGCCACCCTTGCCCGACTGCGAGTTGACGCGAATGACGGCCTCGTAGGTGCGACCGACGTCCTTGGGATCGACGGGCAGGTACGGAACCTGCCAGGTGACGTCGCCGATGTCCGAACCTTGTTCGTCCGCAGTGACTTTCATCGCGTCGAGGCCCTTGTTGATGGCGTCCTGGTGGCTGCCGGAGAAGGCGGTGTAGACCAGATCGCCGCCGTAGGGGTGGCGCTCGGCAACGGGAAGTTGGTTGCAGTACTCCACGGTTCGACGGACCTCGTCGATGTTGGAGAAATCGATCTGCGGATCGACACCGCGGGTGAACAGGTTCAGACCCAACGTGACGAGGCAGACGTTGCCGGTGCGCTCGCCGTTGCCGAACAGGCAGCCCTCGATGCGGTCTGCGCCGGCCTGGTAGCCGAGTTCTGCTGCGGCAACACCGGTTCCGCGGTCGTTGTGCGGGTGCAGTGACAGCACGATGCTGTCGCGGCGATCGAGATTGCGGCTCATCCACTCGATCGAGTCGGCGTAGACATTCGGTGTCGCCATCTCGACGGTGGCCGGCAGATTCAGGATCAGCGGCTTGTCGGGCGTGGGATCGATGATCGCGGTGACCGCGTCGCACACCTCCTTGGCGTACGAGAGCTCGGTGCCGGTGTACGACTCGGGGGAGTACTCGTAGCGCCAATCGGTATCGGGGAACTTGGCAGCTTCCTCGAGAACCTTGCGGGCACCGTCGGTGGCGATCTTCTTGATGACGTCACGATCGGCGCGGAACACCACGCGGCGCTGCAGGATCGACGTCGAATTGTAGAAGTGCACGATGACGCTGCGGGCACCCTCGCACGCGACGAACGTGCGCTCGATCAGCTCGGGGCGGCACTGCGTCAAGACCTGGATGGTGACGTCGTCGGGAATCGCGCCGTCCTCGATGATCTCGCGGACGAAATCGAAGTCGGTCTGGCTGGCGGACGGGAACCCGACCTCGATCTGCTTGTAGCCCATGCGGACCAGCAGGTCGAACATGCGCCGCTTACGGGCCGGGCTCATCGGGTCGATCAGCGCCTGGTTGCCGTCACGCAGATCCACTGCGCACCACTGCGGCGTCCGGTCGATGATCTTGTCCGGCCACGTGCGGTCGGGGAGGGTGATGGCTTCCACTTCCTCGGCGAACGGCCGATAGCGGAAGGTGGGCATCGAGGAATTCTTCTGGGTGTTCCAGGCGGGCTGGTCGCTGGGTGCGGGCCGCGAGGGCGGGGTGATGGTGCGAGTTCCCGAGGTGAATGCGTCGGCTGGTGACATGGTCTTCGTCTCTCCGTACAGATCAGAGCAATGTGTTCGACCGGCGCAACGAACCCCGCGACGGGAAGCCAGTCTGGTCTCAGACCCCGTCGCGGCTGTTAAGAAGGAGAGCTCGCAGCATGGGCTGAGTGTACTACCGCACCCGGACGCCCTACCCAAGGGTTGGCGAGTGGAATTCTGCATCGACCGCATCGACTCTGCGCTGCCAGTGTTCGATGTCATCCATTCGTCCGACGTCGGCCGCGCTCCAACAGTGCGCGAGCAGTTCGTATCCCAGGCGGTCGACCTCGGCGTGCTCCGACCACACTCCGTGTGCCCAACGCCGATCGTTGTGTGCAGCTTCGGCACCCGCGAGTGCCGACCCGACGAGCTCGAACTGCACATCGCGCCTGACGGTGAGAGAGCGCGGCGCGGCAACGTTCTGGGTGCGCAGGACCGTCAGCAGTTCCGAGCACAGCCGAAGCACACGGCCGTCGGACCACTGCAGTGTGCGGCGAAAGGCCCCGGGTAACAGCAGCCACAGCGCCGCGAATGCAAGTACCACTCCCACCGTCGTTTCGACGAGCCGGTCGACGACGATGTCTCCCAGCGGTGCACCAGGATGTGTCAGCGTGCCCATCAGCAGGGCCAGCGGCGTGATGAACGTGACGGCCAGCCCGTAATTGCGGGCCACCGACACCTCGATCGCGAACTGCAGCACCATCAACACCGCGATGACGGCAAGACCGGTCAGCGGCGAGAGATAGATGACCGAGAACAACCCGACCCCGGCGAGGGTGCCGCCGAGCCGCTGCAGTCCCCGGTAGGTCCCGTGCACCCGATCGGGACCCTGCTGCAGCACCAGAACCGCTCCGAGAATGGCCCAGTCCGGTCGGCTCAATTCCAGCGCGACGCTGATGCCGCCCGCCGCGGCTGCCGCGCAGAAGACCCTGATCGCCGTGGACATCGCATGCGAATCCCGATGCAACGAGCGACGCAACCGATACGCGACGCCGGGCCGGGCCAGCGGCAATTGTTCCGACACGGAGTCGACCGCTCGATCCGGATCCGTGCTCTGGGACGTCGTGGCCGCGAATGCTCGATGGGCGTCGAACAGCGTCTGTACGAGTACCGGCCGCGACGGCGACCGCACGGCACCGGCGTCGTACACAGCACCCCAGGCCGCGTGCAGACGTGCGGCCGCCGCGTGACGATCGGCCGCGGACGCCGTCGGCGAACTCGCGTATCTCTCGATGGCGGCCACCGCGGCCCCGACGGCCTCGCGCTCGGGTCCCCGTGGGTCCCACAACACGCCGGACATCGCCACCACCAGCGCCGACGCGACGCCGATGGCCGCACAGACCGCACCGTGGGCGGCGCTGACACCGGCACCGGGAATGTACGACGCCACCGCGCACACCAGCACGAAGAAGAACGCCCCCGGCGGTCCGAGACGCAGCGCGGCGATGACGTACACCGCAACCAGGGCAAGTAACGACAGGACCGCGACGGGGATCATCCGCGCCCAGCCGGTGTTGCCGAGATCTAGCGCCGCCTGCCCGGCCGTCGCACCGAGCCACACCGACGCCACCAGCGCCCCGCCTGCGATCAGGACCACCCACCAGCGCGAACGGTACGGGCGGCCCTCGCCGTAGATCACGGCGAAGCTGCCGAGAACCACAAGCAACGCTTCGGCGTGGAACCCGAGGACCCACGCCGCGACAGCGGGAACTCCGAACGCCAGCGCCGAGCGCAGACCACCCGGCCAGCGACGGCCGACGGCGGGCAGCCCGAAGAGCACCCGCAGACCTCGAGCCGGTGGTGGTGGGAGATGTTCTGGAACGGTCACTCGAACAATGTTAGGACAGGCGAAGCCGCAGGCAGACCACCCTGAAATCCCAGCTCGGAGCTACCCGGACCACTGTTCGGGCCGCTCGCTCGGTAAGGTGACCCGCGGACAATCGAACGGTTGTCGGCTATCCAGCGGAGGTAATACGCGTGGCTCTCATCGTCCAGAAGTACGGTGGATCGTCGGTGGGGACCGCCGAACGTATCCGACGCGTCGCTGAACGAATCGTCGAGACCAAGAAGGCGGGCAACGACGTTGTCGTCGTCGTGTCGGCCATGGGCGACACCACCGACGAACTGCTCGACCTGGCCCAGCAGGTGTGCCCGGCACCGCCTGCTCGCGAGATGGACATGCTGCTCACCTCGGGTGAACGCATCTCCAACGCGCTGGTCGCGATGGCCATCCACTCGCTCGGTGCCGAGGCGCGGTCGTTCACCGGCTCCCAGGCAGGCGTCGTCACCACCAGCGTGCACGGAAACGCCAAGATCATCGACGTCACCCCGGGCCGCGTACGCAGCGCGCTCGACGAAGGCTCGATCGTTCTGGTCGCCGGATTCCAGGGCGTGAGCCAGGACAGCAAGGACGTCACGACGCTCGGACGTGGTGGGTCCGACACCACCGCCGTCGCGCTCGCTGCGGCCTTGAACGCCGATGTCTGCGAGATCTACACCGACGTCGACGGCATCTTCACCGCCGACCCGCGCATCGTCCCCAACGCCCGACACCTCGAGACCGTCTCGTTCGAGGAGATGCTCGAAATGGCGGCCTGTGGCGCAAAGGTTCTGATGCTGCGCTGCGTCGAATACGCCCGTCGCTACAACGTTCCCGTACACGTGCGCTCGTCGTACACCACGAAACCCGGAACGATCGTCTCCGGATCTATGGAGGACATTCCAGTGGAAGAAGCAATTCTCACCGGCGTCGCACACGATCGCAGCGAGGCGAAGGTCACCGTCGTCGGTCTGCCCGACACCCCCGGCTACGCCGCGAAGGTCTTTCGCGCCGTCGCCGATTCGGAGATCAACATCGACATGGTGTTGCAGAACGTCTCGAAGATCGACACCGGCAAGACCGACATCACCTTCACCTGCCCCAAGGCCGACGGCCCGACGGCAGTGGAGAAGCTCACGAAGCTGCAGGCCGAAATCGGCTTCGCACAGGTGCTCTACGACGATCACATCGGCAAGGTCTCGCTCGTCGGTGCCGGCATGAAGAGCCACCCCGGCGTCACCGCGACGTTCTGTGAGGCCCTCGCCGACGCCGGCATCAACATCGATCTGATCAGCACCTCCGAGATCCGTATCTCGGTGCTGTGCAGCGATACTCAGCTCGACGAAGCCGTACGCGCGCTGCACGCCGCCTTCGATCTCGGGGGCGACGAAGAAGCCGTCGTACACGCAGGAACAGGACGATAGAAGATGACCACAGTTGCAGTCGTAGGAGCCACCGGCCAGGTCGGTGCCGTCATGCGAACCCTGTTGGAGGAGCGCAACTTTCCTGCCGACACCGTTCGATTCTTCGCCTCCGCCAGGTCGGCCGGCAAGAAGCTGCCGTTCCGCGGCGAGGAGATCATCGTCGAGGACGCATCCACCGCCGACCTCGCCGGCATCGACATCGCACTGTTCTCGGCCGGTGCCACGCTCTCTCGTGAGCAGGCACCGCGTTTCGCGGCAGCGGGCGCGGTCGTCATCGACAACTCGTCGGCGTTCCGCAAGGACTCCGACGTGCCGTTGGTGGTCAGTGAAGTGAACCCCGAGGCGGCGAAGAACCCGCCCCGCGGCATCATCGCCAACCCGAACTGCACCACCATGGCCGCCATGCCGGTGCTCAAGGTGCTGCACGACGAGGCAGGCCTGCAGCGTCTGATCGTCTCGAGCTACCAGGCCGTCTCCGGTAGTGGACTCGCCGGTGTCGAGGAACTCGCCACCCAGGCGCGCGCGGTCATCGGCGACGTCGAAAAGCTGGTGCACGACGGTTCGTCGGTGGATTTCCCGGCCCCGAACAAGTACGTCGCGCCCATCGCCTTCAACGTCCTGCCGCTGGCCGGCGCGTTGGTCGACGACGGATCCGGCGAGACCGACGAGGACCAGAAGCTGCGCAACGAATCGCGCAAGATCCTCGGACTGCCGGACCTGCTGGTCAGTGGAACGTGCGTGCGCGTGCCGGTGTTCACCGGTCACTCGCTGTCGATCAATGCGGAGTTCGCTTCACCGCTGTCGGTGGAACGCGCTCGTGAACTGCTGGCCTCCGCACCGGGTGTCTCGCTGGTCGATGTGCCGACGCCGCTCGAGGCTGCAGGCAAGGACGCGTCTCTGGTGGGCCGCATCCGTCAGGACCCGGGCGTTCCCGAGGGCCGCGGACTTGCGCTGTTCGTCTCGGGCGACAACCTGCGCAAGGGTGCCGCGTTGAACACGATTCAGATCGCCGAACTGCTGGTCTGAGGTCGTGCGCGTTTTGCGTACCCAGGGGTACGCAAAACGCGCACGACGGGGGTGGTCAGTTCAGGCGACGGCCCTCAGCGGAGGCGTCGAAGATGTGCGCGTGCGCGTCGTCGATGCGGACATGCACCCGGTCGCCCTTCTCGGGCGGGCTGCGCCAATCGGCCCGGGCAACAATGGTTTCGGTCTTCCCGTTGATGTCTGCGCGTCCGAACACGAAGGCCTCGGAGCCGAGTTCCTCGACGACGTCGATCTCGAGAGCGATTCCGCTGTCGGCAATCTCGATGTGCTCGGGCCGAATACCGAACATCACCTCGGTGGCCGAGCCCAGAGTCTGCCGCGGCACCGGAATCACCTGATCGGCCAGGCGGACACCGCCGTCGGTGACCGGAGCGCGGAACAGGTTCATCGACGGTGAGCCCATGAACCCGGCGACGAACGCATTGACCGGGGTGCGGTACAACTCGCGCGGAGTGGCGCACTGTTGCAGCACACCACCTTTCAGGACGGCAACACGGTCGCCCATCGTCATGGCCTCGACCTGATCGTGGGTGACGTACACCGTGGTCGTGCCGAGCCGGCGCTGCAGCTGAGCGATCTGCGTGCGCGTCTGGACCCTCAGTTTGGCGTCGAGGTTGCTCAAAGGCTCGTCCATCAGGAACACCTGCGGCTGCCGAACGATGGCACGGCCCATGGCAACTCGCTGACGTTGTCCGCCCGAGAGGGCCTTCGGCTTGCGATCCAGGTACGGCTCGAGGTCGAGCAGCTTCGCGGCCTCCTCGACGCGAGTGCGAATGTCTTCCTTGTTCGCCTTCGCCAGCTTGAGCGCGAACCCCATGTTCTCGGCGACGGTCATGTGCGGGTACAGCGCGTAGTTCTGGAACACCATCGCGATGTCGCGATCCTTGGGTTCGGAATTGGTGACGTCCTTGCCGCCGATGAGGATGCGACCGGAATTGACCTCTTCGAGCCCCGCGAGCATCCGGAGCGATGTGGATTTGCCGCACCCGGAGGGGCCGACCAGCACGAGGAACTCACCGTCCTCGATGTGCAGGTCGAGCTCGTTCACCGCGGGGGTGTCGGAGCCGGGAAAAAGCCTGGTCGTGCGCTCGAACGAGATTGTTGCCATGACGAAATAGATCCCTCCACCGGCAGGAACGTGCCGGACGATCCGAGTGTGGGGTGACGGCGGGAGCCGACCAGCACATAGTATGGGCCCAATCACAATCAGGAGAGAGGTGGCCGGGTGAGCGGCTCTGTGTCCAGACGAACCGCCCTTCGTGGGCTGGCCGTCGCCGCAGTGGCCGCCGGTGCTGCGGCACTTCCGGTGGCGTCGACGACGCGTCGAGCACTGGCCGACGACTTCCTCCGTGGGCAGAGTCCGCTGCTGTTCCATTCGCCGCCGCTGACGCCGTTCCGTGACGAACTGCCGCGATTGCCGCTGATCAGCGGTACGGAGATCTCGCTCGACGCACGCAGCTCGAACCACGCGTTCCACGCCGACCTGCGACCCGGTCCTACGTTCGGCTACGGCCAGTGCGACTACCTGGGGCCCACCATCGAGTCGCAGACCGGCCAGCCCTGGACGCTGAAGTACTCCAACACCACCGCCGGTAATCCGCTCGCCGCCGACATCGACACCTCGCTGCACGGGATGAGCGAGATGGACCGCACGATGACGCCGACGGCACTGCACCTGCACGGTGCCGTCACCGAACCCGCAAGCGACGGGCACTCCGAGATGCTGGTGCGCCCGGGTGAGTCGATGACGCACAACTTCTCGGGTCTCAACGACGCCGCCGGACTCTGGTACCACGACCACGCCATGTCGATGACGCGCATCAACGTGTATGCAGGTCTGCTCGGCATGAACCTCGTCCGCGATCGGTGGGACACCGGCACATCCGACAACGCCCTCGGTCTGCCCTCGGGTGAATTCGAGTTGCCGCTGGTGCTGCAGGAAAAGATCATGAATCCCGACGGCAGCATGAGCATCCGATCCAATATCACTGTCCCGCAGGGTAAGTGGGAGGGCGGTGGCACCGGCGACGTCGGCGTCGTCAACGGCAAGATATGGCCGACGATGGAGGTCGCGCGGGGCATGTACCGGCTGCGGCTCGTCAACGCCGGGTCGTACAGCGTGTGGAACCTGTTCTTCACCAACAAGCTACGTTTCTGGGTCATCGGAAACGACGGTGGCCTGCTCGACGCGCCGGTGGAAACCACCAGCATCCGACTCGCACCCGCCGAGCGGGCCGACATCCTCGTCGACTTCGGAGCCGTCGAGGCAGGTGCCCTCGTCGAGTTGCTCAACGACGAGCCGCCGCCCGCGCAGGCTGCGTCCCTCGGAGCCGTCCCGATGCCGATGTTCTGCCAGTTCCGCGTCGCGTCCGCGGCGGGGTTCCGGGGCGGTATGCCGTCGTTGCTGCGCGGCGGAAAGGGCCAGCCGGATCTGTTGCCCGCGTTGCCGACCCCCACCTTCACGCGCACCGTCACCGTCAACCAACCGTCCGGTGGGCTGAACCTCGACATGACGCTGATGAACCTGAACAACCTGCGGTACTCCGACCCGGATATCGAGATGCCCAAGCAGGGCACGGTGGAGATGTGGAACATCGTCAACACGACGGTGGAGCCACACCCGATTCACCTGCACCTGGCGCACTTTCGGACGCTGGGACGCATCCCGATCGACCTCGCCGCGTACCAACGCGACTTCCCGCGGCCGACGTTCGGAACCAAATGGGCTCCGCCGGTGGAGAAATTCCTCACCGGGCCATCGGTCCCGCCGGCCACCTGGGAGGCCGGGTGGAAAGACACCGTCAACACGTACCCGGGCACCGTCACCCAGATCCTCGTCCGATTCCCGACGGCCGACGAACTCGGCTTCGATCCCGACGCCACGTTCGCGGGACCGGCCGCTCACCACGGCGGTCACGATATGAGCGGTCACGACATGAGTGGTCACGACATGCCGGCTGCGGGTCCGTCCGAACTGCAGGGGTACATGTGGCACTGCCACATGCTCGACCACGAGGACCACGAAATGATGCTGCGGTACCGCACCGTCGCTCCGTGACTCATGACCCGAACCTGACCGGGGTCGGGAGCTGGTTGCGTTCACCGGTCGGTCGGCCCACACCGACGGAGCCGCGTAAGGCAATCACCGTGCTCGGTCGATCTTTCTGCCCATCGGCTGACTGCGACAACGGAACGGACCCAGGCCATGACCAGCAGCGGAACCAAATCCGACCCTTGGGTCCTCACCACCGCCCCCGGCACTTCGGAATACACCATGTACCGCGATCCCTAGCACGAGCCACCCGCTCTCGTATGCCAGGTGGGGTCGACGACACTGCGATACCGCATCGAGGCGATCGAGGACTTGCACGCGTGGCTCGTCGCTCGTGCGGACTGGGTATTGCTCGGTGCCGCAGACGAGAAGAAGCCGGCCGCTGCTGACACCGTCGAAGCGTGGGGGCGCTCAACGGACAACCCCGTCGGCGGCTGGTACGGGCTCAGGAACGGATACCGCGAGCGGTTCGGGATGTACCTACCGCCGCTTCTCGAAAAGCTCGGCCTGGCCGAGCTCACCCACGACGCCCGGAACAACAGCATGCGTGCCCTGTAGAGCAGTTGTCGAAAAAGTGTGTCGGTGGGTGGGTATAGCTTTCGTGGTGTGAAGACATGGGGGGATGTGTTCGAGCTCGGAGATCAGGAATTGGTCTCCGAGCTAGCCGACGTGACCTCCCACGAAAACGCGCTCGCTGCAGCCAGATTGACGCTGCTCGCCGAGATCGACCGACGTGGTTTGGCGATGAAACTCGGTCATTCCTCCGTCACCCGCTGGTACGCGAGGTCGGTGCGCATCACCGACGGATCTGCAACCCGTCAGATGGAACTCGGGCACTGGCTCACCGACTGGCCGAGCGTGCTCGACGCCCTCGCGAGCGGTGACATCCATCCCTCACATGCGTCGACGATCGCCGACGGGTACGCAACCGTCGTCATCGCCGACCCCTCCCTCGACGCACAGCGCCGCCACGCTGTGGTCGCCGAATTGCTCGAGACCGCGTTGCGGAGCACTGCCGGGCAGGTCACCTCCCGTGCACAGGCATTGGCGCATTCCGCGGCCGACGACGCCCGAGCCCGACACGAGCAGGCCGAGAAGCAGCGACGCGAACGGGAACAGGCGAGCCGAGCCGATGCCGGGTCGAGCGACACCGACGACCCAAGTGGTTCGGGTGATGACGCGAATGGTTCGGGCGATATGGGCGGCTCGGGTGATACAGGCCGCTCGGATGATCCCGAACCTGCTGGGCCCGAGCCTGTTCCGTCGGGGCCGCCGCCGGTGCCGGTGGCGGAGAATCCGAATCTGAACCGGTTCGATGTTCATCCTCTGGCCAACGGGCGCTTTCAGTTCGGCGGCAACGTCGACCAACTTCTGGCCGAGAAGCTGCTCACCGCGCTGTCGCCGTTGACTGCGCCGCGGCCGGGCCCCGGTGGCGAACGCGATCCGCGTGGTCCGTCGAAGCGGCGGGCCGATGCACTCGATCAGATCCTCGACCGTCATCTACGCGGCGGTACCCGCGGGGCGGCGGGCGGGTCGCGGGCGTCGGTGCACCTGATCGTTCCGCTGCGGGACTTGCTCGCCCACGGCGGTAGAACGCAATCCGACAGCACTGCAACGGATTCGACGGGAACCGGTGCGGTCGCTACCGGCTCCTCGAACGGCGGCGATGCCGCGCGTGGCGAGGCCGGTGGGGGCAGCGGTTCCACTGGCCGGCGTCCTGATGACGCTGCCCGAGGCAGTACCGCTGCCCGAGGCGATACCGATGCTCGCGGCGACGCCGCAGCCGGCGGTGATGGTGGTGGTGCTGGTGGTGCTGGGCAGAGGTTTGGGCCCGCGCCGGGTGATGCTGCTGCTCGCGGCGACACAGCAGCCGGTGGTGATGGTGCTGGGCAGAGGTTTGGGCCCGCGCCGGGTGATGCTGCTGCTCGCGGCGACACAGCAGCCGGTGGTGATGGTGCTGGGCAGAGGTCTGCGTCCGGGCCGGGTGACGATGATGCTCGCGGCGCTGCCGCTGCCGCAGCCGGTGGTGGTGCTGGTGGTGGTGCCGGGCAGAAGTCTGCGCGCGCGCCAGGCAGCGCTGATATTCGCGGCCACACAGCAGCCGGTGGTGATGATGGTGGTGGTGCCGGTGCTAATGGTGCTGGGCAGAGGTCTGCGCCCGCGCCGGGTGATGCCGACTGGCCGTTCCGCTTCGACTGGGCCGGCCCGATCAGTCGTTCCCTCGCCGAGCTCGTCACCTGCGACGCTGACCTGACGCCCGTCATCGTCGACCACCACGGCGTTCCACTCGCGCTCGGGCGAACCACCAGACTCGCCTCCGACGACCAACGCATCGCCCTGACCATCCGCGACACCTGCTGCGTGATGTGCGGCCGCCCCGCACAGTGGTGCCAAGCCCACCACGTGAAGTTCTGGGAACACGGCGGCAGAACCGACCTGAACAACCTCGCGCTGGTCTGCGGAGAATGCCACCGCCTCGTCCACCACGGCGACTGGCAGCTGATCATGGGCGACGACGGACACCCCTACGCCATCCCACCCGAATCCATCGACCCCACAAGACAACCCATCCCCAGCCACCACCGGCGACAACAGCGTGCAGCCTGAGCGTCGGCCGATTCGAGCAATTCGATAGTCGTGCACAAGATTTGACGACGCCGCATGCCCGATGGATGACGCGGTCAACCTCGGGCCGGGACTTTTCGGGTCCGGCGGCCTATATTCGGCGCGTGAACGTCCGAGTGGTGGTGTGTGCCGCGCTGGCCTGTGTGGTCGTATTTCTCGGTGCTACCGGGTGCAGCGCGTCGGGTCGGCCCGGCTCCGACTCCCGGAGCGCGTTCTCGTTTCGCGACGACTTTGCAGGGCCGGCGGGGACGTCTCCCAACGCGCAGACCTGGGCCACAGACATCGGCAACGCCGAGTACGACGGCTGGGGAAACAACGAGCTGCAGTACTACACAGACAGAGCAGACAACGTGTCGCTCGACGGCCACGGCAACCTCGCCATCACCGCCCGCCGCACTCCGGCAGGTATGAATGCGCCGTGCTGGAACGGCGATACCTGTCCCTACACCTCGGGACGGGTGAACTCGATGGGGGCGGTGAGTCTGGACACCGGACATGCGGAGGCTCGAATGAAAGTGCCTGCAGGATTGGGGTTGTGGCCGGCATTCTGGATGTTGGGCGGTTCGCCAGATTCATGGCCGGATGACGGCGAGATCGATGTGGCCGAGCTCGTCGGTAGCGAACTCGGCGTCGTCAACGGCACCGTGCACGGTCCGGGCTATTCCGACGACGGAGGTATTACCGGCGAGTTCGACTCGGAGGTAGACCTATCGGCCGATTTCCACACCTACGCCGTCGACAAGAGTGCCGACTCGGTGACCTGGTCTCTGGATGGGACAACGTATTTCGAGGTTCACCCCGAAGACCTGCCGCCCGGTGCCACCTGGGTGTTCGATCGGCCCTTCTATCTGTTGTTGAATCTTGCGGTGGGCGGAACCATGCCCGGCGATCCCGACTCGTCGACGCCGTTTCCGGCAACCTTGCTGGTGGATTATGTGTCGCTGAATGGCGTCGACGCTGCCGCGGCGGGTACCACGGCGCGATAGTGCGCCGCAATGTCGCCCGGGGTGGTGAACCAGACACCGTGACTGTTGTCGGTCATATGCTTCAGCGCCGCGCGGAACCGTCGAAGACGATACGGCTGTCCGGTGAGGAACGTGTGCAGGGAGATCGCCAGCACCACGGGTTGGTGCGTCGAGTTCTCCTTCAGCTCGTCGAAGCTGTCGATGATGGTGCGCTCGAACGTCGTTGCGGTCATGTGGTGGTGCACGAACACCGGAAGATCGTTGACCTCGTGCGGATACGGAACGCTCAGCAACGGGCCGCCGCGGGTCTTCAGCCATACCGGCTGGTCGTCGATGGGCCAATCCAAGGTGTACTCGTAGCCGCGTTCGGCGAGCAGGTCTTCGGTGACGCGGCTGGGGTTGGCACCCGGGCTCATCCATCCGCGCGGCGGCGAGCCTTCGTGTCGCTCGACAGCGTTCGTGACTTCGTCGATCGAGCGGCGCTCGGCGTCCTCGTCCATATCGTTCGGTTGAACGGCATTGGTTCGGCCGTGCGCGACGACCTCCGCACCCAGCCGTCGGAAAGCGTCGACCAACTGCGGGGCATGGGTGTACACCTCGGTGTTGACCAGCAGGGTTGGCCGAACTCCGCTCTGCTGCAACGTCTCTGCGATCCGGAACCCACCGACTCGGTTCCCGTACTCGCGCCAGCCCCAGTTGTAGGTGTTCGGCTGATCCAACGCGGGGGTATACCCGAGGCCGGGTTCGCCGTCGTCGTACGGAAAGTGCTCGCAGTTGACGGCGACGTATACCGCGAGGCGCGCGCCACCCGGCCAGTCGAATTGTGGTCGATCGACGATGGGGGAGTAGTCGAACCGTCCATGCGAGGCGAGAGGCATGGCAGCAGAATTGCCCACCGCACGTCGGCGCAAACTGCTGAGATACCCGTCAACTCGTGTGTATCGCAGCCTCGACCACGTGTGCGATGTCCGGATTCCGCAGCTCGAACACCTCGAACAGCCCGATTGCCGCCAGCTGTGGCGCGAGATTCTCCAGCGCTGCCAACAGTTCTCGGTGGGCCTCGGTGCCCGGTTCGGCGTCGTCGAGCGCTCGGGCGTTGGCCACGAACGCCGCGACCGTGCCTTTGCGAATCTCGAGTCCGTCGAACGACGCCCTCTCGGCCCCGTCGGGCAGAACATCCTCGGGACGTATCGAATGGCTGCTCACTGTTCTCGGCTCCTTCTATGTTCGGCGCTGTTGGTTCGCTATGAATCGCGCCTTCTTCTGACGGTTTCCGCATGTATTCATGTCGCACCATTTCCGGCTACGGCTCTGGCTGGTATCGAAGAACGCGGCTCGGCAAGTGGGCGATGCGCACAGTGCCAACTGTCCGTTCCGCTCGCCGGAGATGATGCTGATGGCGTCGTCGGCGATGACTCCCAGGGCATCTTCGACGGCTGACTCCGGGGTCAACGACCATCGTCGTGCGCCCTCGGGTGTCAGGACCGCCGACGCGTTGCCTCGAATGCTGCGGTCGTTCACGACCTGGACGGCCAACACGGGCAGAGCCTCGTGGACTGCCGCCGCCGTCGCGGCTAGGTGTATCGCTTCTCGCAGTTCTCGCGCCAGGTCCAGTTGGGCCGCGGTGCATGTGTCCACAGAGAGTCCGTTCAGTGCCAACCAGTCGACGAACCGATGCGGAACCGGGATTCGTTCCACCGAGTCGCCGCGTCGCTCGGTCAATGTCCCGGTGAACGCGGTGGCCAGCACGCTACCGGGGCGGAACTCGGGGAACTCTGCAGCCATAGGAACCAGCTTAGCCGGTTGCGTGGAAGTCGCGTCGGGATGTAGAACTGGCTTAGACGGTTCCCTCGAAGGAGATCCCATGACCACACTCAGCTCGACGGATGTGCACGCATTCGAGTTCCGGGCGTCCGACGCGGACCTCGACGACCTCCGTGCGCGATTGACTGCCGCGCGTCTGCCGGAAGCGGAGACGGTGTTCACCGCCGCTCCCGGCCGCGGCCGTTGGGACCAGGGCGTTCCGCTCGCCGACCTCGCGGACGTCGTCGACCATTGGCGCACCCGCTACGACTGGCGGAAGTTCGAGCGGCGGCTCGACACGATCGGACAGTTCCGCACGGCCATCGACGGTCTGGGAATTCACTTCTTGCACTGTCGGTCCGTGCGCACGGATGCCGTTCCGCTGATCATGACGCACGGCTGGCCGGGCAGCATTGCGGAGTTCATCGATGCGGTGGACGCTCTGGCGAATCCCGATGACCCCGGCAACCCTGCATTCCACGTGGTGGTTCCCTCGCTACCGGGGTTCGGCTTCGGCGACAAGCCGAGAACGACCGGATGGGGAACCGAGAAGATCGCGGCCGCGTGGGTCGAGTTGATGCACAGGCTGGGTTACGACCGGTTTCTGGCCCACGGTGGCGACTGGGGAGGGGTGATCACCACTATCCTCGGTGGCCGGTTTCCGGAGCAGGTCCTCGGGATTCATACAACTCTGGCGCAACCGCCACCGGGGATGACGACGGACGTGCTCACTCCCGATGAGCGCGGATGGACCGAGGACTCCGAGATTTTTCGACGGCACCACTGTGCGTACGCGAAGCAGCAGGCGACCCGGCCGCAAACGATCGGATACTCACTCGTCGACTCCCCGGTTGGGTTGCTCGCGTGGATCCTCGACAAATTCGCGGAGTGGACGGATACCGAGGACAGTCCGTTCGAGGTGATCTCCAGGGACCGGCTGCTGGACAACGTCACCCTGTACTGGCTCACGCGCTCCGGAGCGTCGTCGGCTCGGATCTACTACGAAAGCCACAACTCCCTCGACCCGGACCTGCGGGTCGACGTTCCCGCGGCGATCACCACGTATCCGCGCGATATCGAGAAGAATCCTCGGCCGTGGGCTCAGGAGCGTTTTCGGCAGATCGTCCGATGGAGGACTCCCGAGAATGGGGGACACTTTCCTTCGCTGGAAGATCCCACCCACTTCGTCAGGGATCTTCAAGAGGGCTTCGCGGCCGTACTTTCGGCCGCGGGTACTCGATGAAACAAGTTACCGAGCAATGACATTCGGCAGTAGCCGATCGCGTCAGGGCAGTCGGCGCGCTTGTGCTCGGGCGTAGTCCTCGGGGTGGTTCTTCTTCTGATTCGCTCATACGGGGTAGAGCAGCAGCCAGAAGGCGAAGAAGCACACCGCGCGGATCAGCACCCACACGAACCACACCGGCCACACGACGAGCAGTCCCAGCTGAAGAATCTGTTTCAGCACCACGGGTGTGCCGTTCGCCAGCGCGAGCCACCGCAGCGGATTCAGTTTGCGGAGAAAGCGCTTGGGCTCCGAGTACGGCTCGTCGGGTCCGATGCTCAGTGGCGAGACGGTACTGGGCGTTGATATCGACATGGGGAAACCTGTCTCACGGTGATCGGAGCCGACGTGGCTCCGACCACCGTGCTCGGCAACGAATTACGGGGTGATGACGGTCTGCTCGTCCACCTGAGTGGTGGCGTCGACCAGTAGGTCGAACTGATCGATACTGCCGTCGACGTTGATCTGCAGGATGTAGTACCCGTCCTGCCCGGTGATGATCGCCGTCTTCTGTGCCGACACCAGTTCGGCTCCGGTCTCGTCGACGTAGGTTCCGGCGATCTGATACGCCGGGAAGCCCGACAGTGTCGACACGGCACCCTCACCGGACGGAGTGAACTGGGGAAGGTTCATCAATTCGCCTGGGGCATAGTCGATGATGGCCTGCGGATCGACGTCGCCCTCGAGCTTGGAGACGATGGCGATCATGCTCGGGGTGCGTTCGTCGGCCGCGACCTCCGGGTAGATGATCGCACCGTAGGCCCAATCGGGGGTCTGCTCGGCCGCGTCCACCCAGCCTTCGGGGATGGCCAGGTCGATGGTGGGCGCGGTGGGATCATCACGGGTGACGGGGATTTCGGTCAGGCCCGCTTCGACGATGTAGTCGGCGATGGTGGGGTTGGGGCCTGCGGGGGCTTCGCTTGTGGTGGCGGGTGCCAGCTTCTTGACCGTCGTGGTCGCGGCTGCCTCTGTTGTCGTCGTCGCAGCTGCCGAGGTCGTGGCCGTTGCCGTGTCGGAGCCACTGCTACAGCCGGCGGCGGTGAACCCGAGTATCACCACGGCGGCGCATGCAGCCCCACGAACACCAATAGTAGAGAGTGTCATCGGTCCTCTTTCGTTCGTTCGGATACAGAATTCAGGCCACAGCAGGGATCGAACCGACCGGATCGTAGAACCGCGACATTGGAAATGGATTGGAAAGTTGCGCGCACGCTCCAATCGATTTCCAATCCTGGCTGGTTAGCGTCTGCAGCCATGAGGTCAGTAGTGAAGACGTTCGCGGTGGTCGGGGTAGTGGTGTTGGCCTTGTCGGCATGTGGTCGATCGGCGCAATCCGATATCAGCACAACAGAATCGACGCCGCAGGCGGTCGCAGCCGACGCGCCCGCAACTGCCGGGATGGTGGGCGATGCGTCGGATCCGGTGAACGAGATCGTCGCCGCCGCGATCGACGATCTGCAGTCGTATTGGAGCGAACAATTCCCCGCTGTGTACGGCAGTGACTATTCACCCGTCAGCGGTGGCTTCTATGCGGTGGTGCCGTCGTCGGGTGATTTGCCGCCGTGCGCGTCGTCGGCCGACGACATCGCAGGCAACGCCTTCTACTGCCCGGGCGCGGATGTAGTGGCCTGGGACAGCGAGGGACTACTCCCCGATCTTCGACAACGGTTCGGCGACTTCGTGATTCCTGTTGTGATGGCTCACGAGTGGGGGCACGCGATCCAGGCTCGCGCGAACTTCGAGGGCATGACCGTGACCTCTGAGATTCAGGCGGACTGTTTCGCCGGGGCGTGGGCGGCTCATGCGGTGTCCGACGCCACCGCCTTCGATCCGTCGCAGGCCGAACTCGACAGTGCGCTGGCCGGTTTCCTGTATCTACGCGATGAGCCGGGCAGTTCGGCCGAGAGCGATTCCGCGCACGGCAGCGGCTTCGACCGTGTCAGTTCGTTTCAGACCGGGTTCGACGGCGGCCCGATGGACTGCAAGCCGTACGTCGACGGCTCGCCGCCCGTCCTGCAGTTGCCGTTCACCAGCCAGTCCGACGCCGATCGGGGCGGCGACGCTCCACTCGAGCAGATCATCGACGGTGTTCCGAAGGATCTCGAGGACTACTGGAGCGTGCTCTTCCCGGAGTTGACGGGCCGGCCGTGGGAGCCACTGAAGCCGGTCGTTGCCTTCGACCCGTCCGATGCTCCCGACTGCGGCGGCCAATCTGCCTCCGGTTATGTGCTGTTCTACTGCGTGCCCGACGACTACGTGGGGTTCGATGCCGTCGATGCGATGCCGCGGTTCTACGAGCAGGGTGGGGATTTCGCCGTCGCGGCGCTCATCGCGACGCAGTACGGGCTGGCGGGGATGGCCCACGCCGGGATCGACGCCGACACCAAGGACACGTCGCTGCAGGGAGACTGCTTTGCGGGGAGTTGGGCGGCCAGCGTGTTGCTGCAGAACCGTCCCACCAGTGGATACACTCTCTCGCCCGGCGATCTGGACGAGGCGATCGCGTCGCTGCTGCTCTTTCGCGGCGACGGCGACGAATCCCGTCAGGGCAGCGGGTTCCTGCGCGTCGAGGCGTTCCGGCACGGAGTGATGGACGGGGCCCAGGCCTGCATCTAGCGCCGCGCAGTCAACTTAAAGTCAGGCTGGACTGTTTGTTGATTTAGCGCTACTGTGCGAAGTGTGACTACCGACACAGGGCTGAACAACGCCGAGCCGACCGGGCGGCGTACGCAGGCCGAGCGCACCGCGGGTACCCGGGCGAAGCTGCTCGATGCCGCGATCGACTGCCTCGTCGAACTGGGCTTCGCCAAGACCAGCACGCAGGAGATAGCGCGGCGTGCCGGTGTGTCTCGGGGAGCTCAGCTGCACCACTTTCCGTCCAAGGAGTCGTTGGTGATCGCGGCGGTCGAGCATCTGGTCGACCGACGGCTGTCGGAGATCCTCGAAGCCGAGCCCGATCCGGGAAGAGGACCCGAGATTCTCGCCGACGCGTTTTCCGGGCCACTGTTCTACGCCGCCCTCGAACTCTGGGTAGCGGCGCGTACCGACCCGGCGCTGCACGAGGCGATGATCCCCCTCGAACGACGCGTCGCCGAGGCGATTCAGGGTGGTGCCCAGATCGTCATGGGTAGCCGGATGTCGCCCGAATCCATCGAGCTCAGTGTCGAACTCGCCCGCGGCCTCGCCGTCTCGGCGCTGTTCCGTACTCCCGAGGCCGACGCGCAACTGCGTGAGCGGCTCCTTCCGATCTGGTCCGACAAGGTGATGACAAGATGAATCTCGAAGAGCGTGTGGACATTCTCGTCGTCGGAGCCGGGTTCGCCGGTCTGGCGGCAGTGGCGAAGATCCTCGCCGCCGATCCGGCCGCCGACGTCACCGTCATCGAGCGTGCGTCCGATGTGGGCGGTACGTGGCGAGACAACACGTACCCGGGGTGCGCGTGCGATGTGCCTACCTCGCTCTACTCGTTCTCGTTCGCTCCCAGCCCCGAGTGGAGTCATACCTTCGCTCGCCAGCCGGAGCTGTTCGCCTACCTCAAATCGGTGGTGGAGCGGCTCGGCCTGCAGCGCCGGATCATCACCGACTGCGAATTACAGAGCGCTACGTGGGATTCGAGCACCTCGCGGTGGTCGGTGCAGACGTCGAAGGGGGCAACGAGCGCGCGGGTTCTGGTTGCCGCCACCGGAGCGCTGTCCACCCCGAAGATTCCGGACGTGCCCGGTATCGAGTCGTTCTCCGGCACCGTATTCCATTCCGCCACCTGGAACCACGAGCACGACCTCACCGGTGAGCGCGTCGCCGTCATCGGCACCGGAGCGTCTGCGGTGCAGTTCGTCCCCGAGATCGTCGATCGCGCGCAACGGCTCACGGTGTTCCAGCGCACCCCCGCCTGGGTGATCCCGCGACTCGATCGCACCATCGGCCGCCTCGAACGAACACTGTACGAGAAGATTCCCGCGGCCCATCGCGCGGTTCGTGGCGTCATCTACGGCTACCGTGAGGCCTACGTGACCGTTCTGGCCGACAACCCATGGATGCTGCCGGCGGTGAAGGTGTTCGCCAAGGCCAACCTGAAGCGGCAGGTCAAGAACCCCGCGACGCGGGCCGCTCTGACCCCCGACTACGCACCCGGCTGCAAAAGGCTTCTGCTGTCCAATGATTGGCTCCGGACGCTCGACCGTCCGGACGTCGATCTCGTGACGTCGGGCCTGACGTCGGTGACCGAGAACGGCGTGGTCGATGCCTCGGGTCGCAATCACGAGGTGGACACGATCATCTTCGCGACGGGGTTCACTCCCACCGAGCCGCCGGTGTCGCATCTGTTGCGCGGTAATGACGGTCGTACGCTCGCGGAGCGTTGGGGCGGTAGCCCGCAGGCGCATCTGGGTACCACTGTCGCCGGGTTCCCGAACCTGTTCCTGATGTACGGCCCCAACACCAACCTCGGGCACAGCTCCATCGTGTACATGCTCGAGTCGCAGGCCAACTACGTGGTCTCGGCGCTGAACGAAATGAAGGATCGCAGGATTGCGGCCGTCGAGGTCAACGAATCGGCTCAGCGGCAGCACAATTCGTGGGTCGACTCCGCGCTCGACGGCACCGTGTGGAATGCGGGTGGCTGCTCGAGCTGGTACCTCGACGCCAACGGTCGCAACTCCACGATGTGGCCGACCTACACGTTCCGGTTCCGCAACAAGACGCGAGAGTTCGATGTCTCGAACTATCGGATCGTCTCCGACACTCCCGAATCAGACAGCCCCGAATCAGACCACGAGGTGGTATCGGCATGAGCGACTACGACGTATTGATCATCGGCTCCGGTTTCGGCGGCAGTGTGGCCGCGCTGCGAGCCGTCGAGAAGGGCTACCGGGTGGCGGTTCTCGAATCGGGTCGCCGATTCGAGGACGACGAGCTGCCCAAGACCAGCTGGCGGTTGCGTAAGTACCTGTGGGCTCCGGCGCTGGGTTGCTATGGCGTGCAACGTATCCACCTGCTTCCCGACGTGCTGGTGATGGCAGGAGCCGGCGTGGGCGGCGGCTCGCTGAACTACGCGAACACGCTGTACCAGCCGCCCGCGAAATTCTTCGAGGACCCGCAGTGGGGTTCGATCACCGACTGGCAGCGCGAGTTGAATCCGTACTACGACCAGGCGCGCCGGATGCTCGGCGTCGAGACCAACCCCACCATCACCGCCTCGGACAAGGTGATGAAAGAAGTGGCCGAGGACATGGGAGTGGGGGATACGTTCACCTCGACGCCGGTGGGCGTGTACTTCGGGGACCGCGGCAAGACGGCACCGGATCCGTTCTTCGGTGGTGCCGGTCCCGAACGCACCGGCTGCACCGAATGCGGATCGTGCATGACGGGCTGCCGCGTCGGCGCGAAGAACACTCTGGTCAAGAACTACCTCTATCTGGCCGAACACGCTGGCGCGCATGTTCTTCCGTTGACCACCGTCGTGGACGTCCGGCCGAACGGCGCAGGCTACGACGTGGTGACGCGTCGGACCGGCGGGAAGCTGCGTCGCAAGGAGAAGACGATCACCGCCGATCAGGTGATTTTCTCGGCCGGCACCTACGGCACGCAGAAATTGATGCTCGCGGCCAAGGAGAAGGGCTCCCTGCCGCGGTTGTCGGACAGGATCGGTTCCCTGGTGCGCACCAACTCCGAGGCAGTCCTCGCCGCGACCGCCCGTGGTCGTGAGGTCGACTACCACGAGGGTGTGGCGATCACGTCGTCGTTCCATCCCGACGATCACACTCACATCGAGCCGGTGCGATACGGCAAGGGCAGCAACGCTATCGGCCTGCTGCAGACCGTGTTGAGCGACGGCGGCGGCAAGATGCCGCGCATCCTCAAGACCCTCGGGGTCGCCTTGCGCCATCCCGGCGCTGCGGTGCGGAGCCTGTCGGTGCACCGGTGGTCGGAGCGAACCGTCATCGCGTTGGTGATGCAGACCGACGACAACTCGCTCGAACTCGGATCGAAGAAGAGCCCGTTCGGACGTCGCCTCACCAGCAGGCCCGGTGCAGGCGATCCACCGCCACAGTGGATTCCGCAGGGCCACACGGCCATCAGGTTGCTCGCCGACAAGATCGGCGGCGACCCGGGCGGTTCGATCGCCGAGATCGTCAACATTCCGATGACCGCGCACTTCCTCGGTGGCTGCGCCATCGGTGACTCACCGAAGACCGGCGTGATCGACGGCTATCAGCGTGTGTACGGCTACGAGGGACTCCATGTGCTCGACGGCTCGGCCGTCAGCGCCAACCTCGGCGTCAATCCGTCGCTGACCATCACCGCGCAGGCCGAACGTGCAATGGCGTTGTGGCCCAACAAGGGTGAGCCCGACAAGCGCCCCGCGGCGGGCAGCGAGTACCAGGAAGTTGCACCCACGCAGCCGGTCCGCCCGGTGGTACCGGTGTCTGCGCCTGGCGCTCTGCGGCTCCCGTTGACCGTGGTGGGGAGGGATTCCTGATGTGGAGTGTGGTCGAATCCGAGACCGAGCGCACCGACTGGCCGATCAGCCCTGCAGCACCATGGCCGGCCAACGTCAGGGCCACGATCTGGTGGCATCGAGCACGGTCGTCGGAGTACGCGCCGCCCGGTGCCGAGACGTTGCCGATCACGATGGCGATGGTCGTCGATTACGTGACGTCACCCGTCGGGCCGTACCGCGAAATTCTGGCCAGCCCGGTTCTGCGCCGAGACGTCGGTCGCACTCCTCGGATGGCGGTTCCGTTCATCGCCGTCGATTCCGCCACGTCCGTGCACGGCGGTAGGACCAACTGGCACCTGCCCAAGGTGCTGGCCGAGTTCGACGGCGATGTTCTGGGTAAGGCCGGGGTGAGCAGTGGCGAATGGTCGGTGCACACCGATTCTCGCGGCTACGGACCGCAGTTTCCGATGCTCGGGTCCATTGGATTCGCGCAACCGGTCGACGGCGGTTCGGCCGTCGGTATCGCTCGTCTGAAGGGGAAGGCCAGGTTGGCCCGGGTGCGGGTCGAGGCCACGGGACCGACGTTGAGTCGCTGGATGCCGTCGGGCACCTATTTCGGCCTGCAGATCGTGTCGGGGTCGATGCGGACCGGTGAAGCGCAGTTGGTGCCCTGAAAGTCGTCCTTTTCTTGACTTAGTCCAGATTGATGGCATACTGAGAGCCGGAGGCGTCGCCGCGTCAGGGGTTTATGCCGCAGCCCCGCGAGGCATTCTCCCCACGAAGCGGTCCAGCGTCCGGCCGTTCAGTGCATCCCCGGGACAGCCCTCCCGGTTTTACTCCAGCCATCAGGAGGCTTCGTATGACCAAGCCGATCAATAAGCCCACCACCAGCAACTCGGGTATTCCCGTACCCAGCGACGACCAGTCGCTCACCGCCGGAACGCAGGGTCCGATCCTCCTGCACGATCACTACCTCATCGAGAAGATGGCGCAGTTCAACCGTGAGCGGGTCCCGGAGCGCGTCGTGCACGCCAAGGGCGCAGGCGCGTTCGGTGAACTCGAGATTACCGGAGACATCAGCAAGTACACCAAGGCCAAGGCTCTTCAGCCCGGTGCCAAGACCGAGATGCTGGCGCGCTTTTCCACCGTCGCGGGCGAGCAGGGCAGCCCCGACACCTGGCGCGATCCGCGTGGCTTCTCGCTGAAGTTCTACACCGAAGAAGGCAACTGGGATCTGGTCGGCAACAACACCCCGATCTTCTTCGTCAAGGATCCGATCAAGTTCCAGGACTTCATCCGCAGCCAGAAGCGCATGCCCGATTCCGGCCTGCGTGACAACAACATGCAGTGGGACTTCTGGACTCTCTCGCCCGAGTCGGCACACCAGGTTACGTGGCTCATGGGTGACCGCGGCATCCCGAAGTCGTTCCGCCACATGGACGGATTCGGCTCGCACACCTACCAGCTGATCGCCGAGGACGGCACGAAGACCTGGGTGAAGTTCCACTTCAAGACCGATCAGGGCATCGATTTCCTGACGCAGGACAAGGCCGACGAGGTTGCGGGTACGTCCCCCGACCACCACCGTCAGGACCTCTTCGGATCCATCAAGAACGGCGACTTCCCCAGCTGGACGCTCAAGGTGCAGCTCATGCCGTACGACGATGCCGAGAACTACAAGTACAACCCGTTCGACCTCACCAAGGTCTGGTCGCAGAAGGACTACCCGCTGATCGAGGTCGGCAAGATGACCTTGAACCGCAACCCGGAGAACTTCTTCGCTCAGATCGAGCAGAGCTCGTTCGAGCCGTCGAACACGGTGCCCGGCATCGGCTTCAGCCCCGACAAGATGCTGCTCGGCCGTGTCTTCTCCTACGCCGACGCACACCGGTACCGCATCGGAGCGAACTACGCGCAGCTGCCGGTCAACGCCCCGAAGTCCGAGGTCAACTCGTACTCCAAGGACGGCAACATGCGGTACTCGTTCAACTCCCCGGAGACGCCCGTCTACGCACCGAACTCGTTCGGCGGCCCATCGGCCGACACGAACAAGTACGGCGACGACGGAGCTTGGGACTTCGAGCCTCGTTTCGTGCGCACCGGGTACATCGAGCACCCCGAGGACGGCGACTTCGTGCAAGCGGGAGCCCTGGTCCGCGAGGTCATGGACGACGCCCAGCGCGAGCGTCTCGTCGGGAACATCGTCGGACACGTCCTCAACGGCGTCAGCGAGCCCGTCCTGAGCCGAGTGTTCGAGTACTGGACCAACGTCGACCCCGAGCTCGGCAAGAAGGTCGAGGAAGGTGTTCGGTCGCAGCAGAACGAGACCGCACCGACCACCGGTGCCGGCGCAATCGACGATCCGTCGGACGAGGCCGCCAAGGTCTGATCCGACCGACCCTGGGATCGGCGTCACAGCGATGATGGCGTCGATCCGGAACAACGTGGGCTCACGTGCCGTTGTGTAGTACAGACGAAAGAACAATAATGGTGTGCGATGCATACCGTCGTCCAACGGCAGGGAGGCCACATCATGACGAACCCCATCACCAGCACCCTCGACGCAGGCCAGCAGAAGATCGCCGGCGACGCACTCCAGGGAACCGTGGTCGATCTCATCGACCTCTCGCTCATCGCGAAGCAGGCGCACTGGAACGTGATCGGCAAGAACTTCCGTTCGGTGCACCTCGAGCTCGACGAATTGGTTACTGCTGCACGCGAATTCACCGATCAGGCGGCCGAGCGCGCTACCGCGATCGGCGTCAGCCCCGACGGCCGCGCAGCCACCGTCTCCTCGACGGCAGGCACCAAGGGCTTCGGTGCCGGCTGGACTCAGGACAGTGAGGTCGTGCCGGCCGTGGTCGACAACATCGCTGCCGTCGTCGAGCGTCTTCGCGGACGCATCGCCGACACCGGCGAAGCCGATCCGGTGACCCAAGACCTGCTCATCGGCATCACGGCACGGCTCGAGCAGCTGCACTGGATGTGGCAGGCCCAGGCCAGCTAGCAGTTCTTCCCTCGACAGGCCCCTCGCATACAGCGGGGGGCCTGTTGCTTTTGTCTGTCGACTGTTTGCCCGCACCACCCCCGGGTATCCGAGAATCATGCCTGTTTCCAAGCCGACTGTCGGGGCCGTTCTGTTCGACATCGACGGCACCCTCGTCGATTCCAATTATGTGCACGTGTCCGCATGGTCTCGTGCGTTTCGTGAAGCCGGGCACGAAGTGCCGTCCTGGCGCATTCACCGAAGTATCGGGATGGACGGGTCGAGGTTGCTGGACGCGCTCGTCGGGTCGTCCGACAGTGCGGTTGCGCAGGAAGCGAAGAAGCTGCACGGTGAGTACTACGCGTCGGCCTCGACCGATCTCGAAGTTCTGCCGGGTGCGCGGGAGCTGTTGGCGGACTTGAACAACCGTGGAATCACCGTTGTGCTGGCCACATCGGCACCCGAGAGCGAACTGTCGACGCTGCGAGATCTGCTGGACGTCGAGGATTCGGTTGCTGTCGTGACCTCCGGTGAGGATGCCGAGGTGGCCAAGCCCGAGCCCGACATCGTCGCGGTGGCCCTCGAACGGGCCGGCGTCGAGGCCGCGAATGCCGTGATGGTGGGCGACAGTGTGTGGGACATCGAATCGGCCGGGCGTGCGGGAGTACGCGCCATCGGCGTGTCGAGCGGTGGAATCTCGCGCAGCGAATTGCTCGACGCGGGAGCGGTAGCCGTGTTCGACGACCCGGCCGACCTCTTGGAGCATGTCGAGAACAGCCCAATTTTCGCCGGAAAGGCAAGTGCTTGAACGAGTTACGCAAGCCGCACCCCAGGGTCGACGGCTACGTCCCCATCGAGAGCTACGGCGCGATCGGCGACGGCCGGACCGTGGCGATGATCGCCGACGACGGCCGTATCGATTGGTTCCCCGTTCCCAATCTCGATTCTCCACCGCCGTTCGCGTCGTTGCTCGACGCGCCGCACGGCGGCTACATCGAACTGACGCCGACAGTAGAGTTCACCGTCGATCGTGAATTCGTAGCTGGGACAAACGTTCTGAGTACCACGTTCCGCACCGACTCCGGCGCTGTACGCATCACCGACTCGCTCAACACCGGCGTGGCCGGGCGGTTGCCCTGGGTGGAATTGGCGCGTCGCGTCGAGGGTCTCGACGGCACCGTCGAGCTGACGTGGGCGGTTGCGCCGGGCACCATGCTGAGCACCGCATCGCCGTGGGCCTACGACACCGAACACGGCACCGTTCTGCGGGTCGACGGATTGACCTTGGCGGTGCGGACTCTGGGCATCGAGAACGTGCGCGTGGCGGACCGCGACATCAGCGGTGTCTTCACCACCCACTCGGGCTCCCGACACGTGCTGGGCGTGGTGGGGACGGAGAACGAACCGCTGCCGCTGCCGGATCCGCAGCACCTCGACGAGGGGATCGACCGGACCATCGACAATTGGCGTGTGTGGTCCGACGAGTTCTCGTACGACGGCCCGTGGTCGGAGCACGTGGCTCGCAGCGCGTTGGCGTTGAAACTGTTGCTGCACAGCCCATCCGGTGCCATCGCCGCCGCCGCGACGACCTCACTGCCCGAGAACCGGATCGGTGGCAAGAACTGGGACTACCGCTACGCGTGGGTTCGTGACGCCGCGTACACCATTCGCGCACTGCAACGGTTCGGTCTTCGTGAGGAGATCCATGCTGCGGTGGCGTGGCTGCTGAAGGTCATCCGCTCCAACGATCCCTTGGTCAACGTCTTCTACACGCTCGGCGGCGAATTGCCCGGTGGCACCGAGCAACCCGACGTTCCGGGCTGGCGAGGTATCGGGCCGGTGGTCAACGGTAACGCTGCGGCGGATCAACTGCAGCTGATGATCTTCGGCGACCTGTTCTCGATCATCCGGCAGTACGTCGACGCAGGGAACATCCTCGACGCGCAGACCGGTCGGCTACTGGCCACCATTGCCGACGAGGCATGTGATTCGTGGCAGCGCAAGGACGCCGGGATCTGGGAGCTCGAGGACGAGCAGCACTACACCAGCTCCAAACTCGGTTGCTGGCAGGCGCTCGACTGCGCTGTGCACCTCGCCGAGGCGGGCCAGATCCCAGGGATACCGGATCGCTGGAAGGCCGAGAAGGAATGCATTCGGCGCTACATCGAAACCGAATGCTGGTCGGACGAGCGGCAGGCCTACCTCGCGTACCCGGGTGCCCACGGACTCGACGCATCCGTTCTGTTGGCCGCCGAGATGGATTTCGATCGTGGAGAACGTCTTTCGTCGACCATCGATGCGCTCGGTGACGAGCTCGGTGCCGGACCGTTGATGTATCGCTACAGCGGGGTGGCCGAGGAAGAGGTGACCTTCGTGGCCTGCGCCTTCTGGCGGGTGTCGGCGCTCTCCTGCGTCGGACGAGACGACGAAGCCACGGCACTGATGGACCAGCTGGTGGAGCTGTCCAACGACGTCGGCTTGTACAGCGAGATGATCGATGCTTCGGATGGGTCGTTTCTGGGTAACTTCCCGCAGGGCTTGAGCCACCTGGCCCTGGTGAATGCGGCGCTGACCATCGCGCGCTCGCACGACGCCACAGCCTGACATCGACCTCTAGCACAAGGGTGGAACTGTATGGATTTGGGAATCGACGGTAGGACAGCACTGGTGACCGGAGCAGACTCCGGCATCGGTTGGAACACCGCGAAAATGCTGTTGGCCGAGGGCGTTCGAGTGGTCATCAGTGACAAGGATCAGAGCTCCCTCGACACTGCTGCAGCCCAGCTCGCAGCACCGGAGGGGCAGTTGTTCGCACTCGCTGCGGATGTGACCGATACCGACGCGGTCGAGAACCTGGCCGTACGGACGCAGCAGGTCGTGGGCGACATCGACATTCTCGTCCAATCCTCCGGCGTGACCGGGGCACAGGGACTCTTCCACGAGATCGACGAGGAGGGGTGGCGTTCCACCCTCGACATCGACCTGATGGGTCCCGTTCGGCTGCTTCGGGCATTTCTACCCGCGCTCCGACGCGGTGGCTGGGGGCGGATCGTGCTGCTGACCTCTGAGGATGCGGTGCAGCCGTACGACGACGAATTGCCATACTGCGCAGCCAAAGCCGGTGTCCTGGCCCTCGCCAAGGGGCTCTCGCGCAGTTATGCGTCGGAGGGACTGCTGGTCAATGCCGTCTCTCCCGCGTTCATTCACACCCCGATGACCGACGCGATGATGGACAAGCGCGCCGAGGAGAAGGGTACCGACAGAGACGGAGCCATCGAGAGCTTCCTCGACGAGGAGCGGCCGTACATGGAGCTGGGACGTCGAGGTGAACCCGAGGAAGTCGCCGCGGTGATCACGTTCCTGTGTTCGGATCGCGCGTCCTTCGTCAACGGATCGAACTACCGAGTCGACGCCGGTTCCGTCGCAACGATTTAGGAGAACATCATGACCAATTTCGGATACACCTTGATGACCGAGCAGAGCGGCCCGAAAGAGCTGGTGAAGTACGCCGTCGGAGCCGAGAATGTCGGTTTCGACTTCGAGGTCAGCAGCGATCACTACTCACCGTGGCTCTCGTCCATGGGTCACTCGCCCTACGCCTGGACGACGCTGGGTGCGGTCGCTCAGGCCACCGAACGCGTCGAGCTGATGACGTACGTGACGTGCCCGATCATCAGGTACCACCCGGCCGTCGTCGCGCAGAAGGCCGCCACGCTGCAGATCCTGGCCGACGGACGCTTCACTCTCGGTCTCGGCAGCGGTGAGAACCTGAACGAGCACGTCGTGGGTGAGGGATGGCCGTCCATCGACAAGCGTCAGGACATGTTCGTCGAGGCACTCGAGATCATCCGTGCCCTGCACGCCGGTGGCTTGGTCACATACGAGGGCAAGCACTTTCGCGTCGACTCGGCTCGGATCTGGGACCTGCCCGAGGGCGGCGTGCCGATCGGTATCGCCGCCGGTGGCGAGAAGGCGGTAGCGCGGTTCGCCGAGTACGGCGATCACCTCATCGCCACCGAACCCGACGCCGATCTCGTCAAGGCATGGTCCGACAACCACGAGGGGCCTGCGCGGTCCATCGGACAGATCCCCATCTCCTGGGATCCCGACAAGGACGCGGCCATCGATCGGGCTCACGATCGCTTCCGTTGGTTCGCCGGTGGTTGGGCCGTCAACGCCGATTTGCCGACGACGGCCGGATTCGCCGGAGCCACCAAGTTCGTGCGCAAAGAGGACGTGGCCGACACGATTCCGTGTGGACCGGACCTGGACGCCATCGTCGAGGCCGTGAAGCCGTACTGGGAGGCCGGGTACACCGACATCGCCCTGGTTCAGGTGGGCGACGAGACCCAGGAGCGCTTCCTCGCCGAGGCCGCAGGCCCGCTGTTGGAGAAGCTGCGCGCTGCGTCCAGCTGACCCCCTGTTACACACGAGGCCCCGATCGAGATCATCGATCGGGGTTTTGTGCTGTCACCGAACGTGAATGTCCTTGCCGTCGAGTGCCCTCCCGGTCAGTGCGACGACCACAACGGTGAGCAGTGCCGTGGCCGTCAGGACGGACACTGCGGCTCCGGTGGTCAGCGAACCCGAGTCACCGAAAGTTCCGGAGGCCAGTTGGGTTGCGCGAGTTGCCAGGGCATAGGGCAACACGAAGATTGCCTCGGTCACCTCGGCGGTGAGGAGGAACACCGAAATGCCGGCCCCGACGAGAGCGATGGCAATCGGCATCGCGAACGACCTGATCGCCATCGACAGACCGGATTGCAGAGCCGCCACCGGTAGCGAGCCCACCACGACGAGTGCACTGGTCGCGACAAGCTCGGAAGGAAGCATGCCGTCGAGCGAGAAGACGACCTTGCCGACAACGACGACGGTTACCAGCATGACGACGTTCATGGCCGCGGTCAGTGTTACCACCACAGCCGTCTTGGCGATCACGATGCGCGTCGACGGAACCGGCCCACTCATCAGGGCATTCCAATTCCCTCCTCGGTGTTCGGATTTCCACGCCAGCGAGGCCAGTACGGCAACGCCGAGTGCGAGTGGGAACAGGCCGTAGAACACGACTGTGCGCAACCACAATGTGCGCCATCCCTCTGCCAACTCTGCGCCCGACGCGATCGTGTTGAACGTTCCGACCCCCGCGATGATCAGCGGGAGGAGAACGACGACCGCCCATGCCTGCGAGCGCCTGAGCTTGATCACTTCGGCCGAAAACGCATTCATGCTCGTACCTCCTGTCGATCGAGTCGAACGGTCATGAGCCAGAACAACACTGCCCCGACGACACCGAGGGCGGCGATGCTGACGTAGGGCGGGTTCAGCGTCACCACCTGCTCGCCTCGGTAGTCGGCGGCCGCGGCCAAGGAGTAAAAGCCCCACGGAGTCAGGTGTGCAGCCCAGGTCGGGAATCCGGAGGCGCAGATCGCGACGACGGTACCCACGATGCCGATTCCCAGCGCGACCAGTTGGTTGTCCACTCGCGCCGAAATCAGCAGGTGCAGGGCGAGTATTACGAGATTGGCCGTCACCGCCGCCGCCGTGTAGCCCAACCACAGGCCGGCAGGCAACGGTTGGGTCACTCCGATGGCGGCTCCCAGAAATACACCTGCAGCGCTGGCGACCAAGGTCGCGCCGCCGACAACGAGGCCGGTCGAGACGAGCTTCGCGCGAACGAGGGCTCCGCGGTCGGCTCCAGTGGTCTGGTTCAGCAGCCAGCCGTTGGACTGGTGCTCGACTTCCACTGTGCGGCTGGCGATCACTGCGATCAGCAGCGGCGACGCGATGGGGACGGCAAGGGACAGACCGGCCAGTGGCAGTGCCCAGGAGACCGAGGTGGAATCGCCCGATGTCGCTGCAGTGAGAGTGCCGACGATGGTCAACCCGACGATCGCGGCGACCAACAATGCGGCGATCGCGCCGATGTGCAGGTGCCTGAGTTTGGCGAATTCGTTGCGCACTGTCGTCACAATCGGCCGCCCTCGGTCAGATTCATGAACACGTCCTCGAGCGACTGATCGTCGCGCCGAACGCCGTAGACGCCGACGTTCGCGCCGACGAGTTCTGCCACCACCTGTGCCGTACCTCGATCGTCGATGCCGGACAGTCTCAGCGTGTGCTCCTCGATCCGAAACGGAATGCGTTGCTGCAGAACCGAACGTGCGTACTGTGGATCGATGGTGTCGATGAGAACGTCCGGGGTGGAGGCGGCGAACAGCTCGTCGCGGGTGCCCTGGAAGATCAGGCGACCTTGGCTCAGGATTCCGAGCATGTTCGCCGTCTTGTCGATCTCGCCGAGCAAATGGCTCGAGACCATCACCGTCACGCCGTGTTCGGCGAGATGCCCGAGCAGGCCGCGGATCTCCTCGATGCCGGCCGGGTCCAAGCCGTTGGTGGGCTCGTCCAGGATCAGAAGTCGTGGTTCCCGCGCGAGTGCCAACGCGATGCCCAGGCGCTGTTTCATTCCCAGCGAGTAGTTCTTCACCTTCTTGTCGAGGTGTTCCTGCAGACGGACGGTGGCTACTGCCCGCTCGATCTGTTCGGCGCGCAGCCCGAGCGAGCGCTGCACGATACGAAGGTTCTCCGCACCCGTGAGATGTCCGTATCCGGGTGGAGATTCGATGAGTGATCCGATGTGCGAGAGCAATTCGCGGCGGGTGCCGTGATTCATCGGCCTACCGAGGATCTCCACCTCACCGGAAGTCGGTCGAATCAGGGACAGCAACATTTTCATGGTCGTCGACTTGCCCGATCCGTTCGGACCGAGAAAACCGTAGACGCAACCCTCGGGAATGCGAAGGTTCACGTCGTCGACGACGGTATGCGTGTCGTAGCGCTTGCCGAGGCCGTGAGTTCTGACGATGTCCATGCCTCGACTCTGGCGCGTCGATCATCGGGAGTCGTCGCACGAGAGTATCGAGATCCTCATACTCGAGGATGACGCCGCACGTACCTCTACGGCGCCAGGCGCGACAAATTCTTCGAGATGCTCGACGTCAGTGCCTTACCGACGATCGCAGCGAGTCCGGGGACGGGCGCGTCGAATCCGATCGTGTAGTCGAGCTCGGTGCCTCCGTCGGTGGTGGGCGTCAACTTCTGCACGCCCCAGTGGCCGCGTAACGGACCGCCCTTGGTGATGCGGTACTCGATCAGCGAATTCGGCTCGGAGGTGACCGTCGTTTCCTCGAACGCCGGTAGCGGGCCGAGTTTGAGACTGCGGGTGGAGCCGACTCCATTGCGTGAGGTGTCACCGTCCCGAACGCGGTCGATCTTCGCCATGAACAGCGGCCCGAGGTTCTCGTGCTCGGACAGTGCCGCGAACACGACCTCGGGTGGAGAAACGAATCGATGTCTGACGTGAACGCGGGTCGGGGTCGGCATGATCGTGAGATCCATTCGCTCGGGGTGGCAGAGTCGACTCACAGTACGCCGAGCGCGATCTCCAGCGGCTTCACCGCTGCCCGAACATGGTTTCTCAGCCACTGTGCCTGCGCATCCTCGTCGGAGCGGCGATGCCAGCGTAGTTCGACTGTCGCCAAGGGTAATTCGACCGGTATCTCGTGCCAGCGGATCGGGACCCGGCGCTCCACGAGGTGTTGTGCGACCACCCGCGGCACCAAGCAGATCAAGTTGTCCTCCAACGCGAGGAGGGTGGCCACCGCGTACGTCGGTACGACGGCGACCACGCGTCGGGACCTACCCTGACGCAGCAATGCGTCGTCGAGTGGTCCCCGCGAGAGACCGCGTCGGGACGCGGATATGTGGGGATACGCGCACAGGTCGTCGAGGGTCAGTTCGTCGACGGTGCCCAGTGCGGAACTCGCGGAGACCAGGGCGACGAAGTGGTCGACGAAGAGCTGTTCCGAACGCATGTCCGGCGGCGGCGGATCGGCAACGCCGATGTCGAGGTCGATCGCGCCGTCACGGAGCGGTTCGGGGGCTTTGGAGTCCTGGGCCACGAATCGCACGGTCACGTTCTGGGCCTCGGCGGCGACGCGCCTGATCAGCCTGGGGGCAACCACCGGGGTGAGACCGTCGTTGATGCGAACGACGAAAGTCCTTTCCCACGTGTGTGGTTCGCCCGACGCGGAGTCTGCGCGTAGGCCGGCGGCCAGATTCAGCACCGTCCGAACTCTCGGTGCTGCACGGAGGGCAAAAGGCGTAGGTACGACGCCCCGGCCTGCGCGGACGACGATCGGATCTTTCATCGCATTTCGCAGCCGGGTCAGCGCGCGGCTGGTGGCGGGAATCGACAGGTGCAGACGAGCCGCTGCAGCGGACACGCTGCCGGTATCGATGACTGCCGCGAAGACACGCAACAGGTTGAGATCGATCTCGTCGCTCATCAGGCCTCCGAACAGTTGCGGATCACGCAAAAACTATCTGCATAACTTGCAGTAGACATCATGCCAGCGTGAGGTTTCAATCGTTCTACGACTGCAGCGCCCTCAGCGGCGCCCCCTCAGCGTCACGAAAGAGAAGAACATGGCCAGAATCATTCGACCCACTGCCTACGGCAGCCCGGAAGTCCTCGGTGTCGTGGAGGCACCGATTCCTGCACCTACCGACGACGCAGTAGTGGTTGCGGTGCGCGCAGCCGGCGTGAACCCCATCGATTGGAAGCTGTACAGCGGTGCGTTCCACGAAGTCGAAGACGAACATCTCGATTCGGCCGGAGTCGGATCCGAGCCCCTTCCGCAACTGGGCCTCGAATGTGCAGGCGTGGTGAGCGCCGTCGGTCGGGACGTGACCGATGTGCGGGTCGGCGACGAGGTCGTTGTGTACCCGGTCACTGCCGCTTACGCCGACTACGTCGTCGTCCAGTCGGACTCCCTGTTCGCCAAGCCGTCCGCGATGCAATGGCCCGAGGCAGCGGGACTCATGTTGACCGGCACCACGGCAGCTCATGCACTCCACGCCGCCGGTGTCGGTTCGGGGGAGACCGTTCTCGTGCACGGCGGCGCGGGAGGCGTCGGCCTCATGGCCGTGCAATTGGCGCAGGCCCTGGGCGCGGCCGTCGTGGCCACCGCAGCGGAGCGAAACCATGACCTGTTGCGGAGTCTGGGCGCAACACCGGTGGCCTACGGCCCGGGTCTGGTCGACCGGGTCCGCAATGCCGTTCCGGAGAAGATCGATGCGGCACTGGATCTCGTCGGAACCGACGAAGCCCTCGACTCGTCACTCGAACTCGTCGGGGACCGTCGTCGCATCGCATCCATCACCGGATCCGCCCGTCGCGCGGAGGCGGGAATCAAGGTGTTGGGTTACGGGCCGGGGGAGGACTCGGGTGCCGCGTTCAGAGCTGCCGCACGCGATGAGCTCATCGAAAAAGTGAGGAGCGGAGAACTGCGGGTCATCGTCGACGCCACATACCCGCTCGATCAGGCGTCACTCGCCCACGAAGCCGGGCTGGCGGGACATGCGCCGGGGAAGCTGATTCTGGTCCCCTGACACGGCGTTCCCCTGAGACGGATGTACCTCTGAAGCGGCAGAGGCTCCGAAACGGCAGCGCCTGTGAAACAAAAGTGGCCCTGGTCGGATTTCTCCGGCCAGGGCCACTTTCTGGTCTGTCCAACTGTCGGGGTGGCGGGATTCGAACCCACGACCTCTTCGTCCCGAACGAAGCGCGCTACCAAGCTGCGCCACACCCCGTGTACCGCTGGAGAAGTCTAACTCACGACTGCCTCGGAACGCGAAACGCCCTCGTCGGAGACGTTTTTCGGGCCCATTCTCGGGGCCGGAGTGAGCGTGATCAGGGTGGCCTCGGGCCTGCAGCAGAATCGTGCAGGTACGTACGGCGAAGTCCCGATGCCCGCGGAGACGTGCAATTGGGTGTGCGCGCCCCACTTGGACGGGCCCTTGACCCGCGAACGGTCGATCTCGCAGTTGGTCACCAGTGCGCCGTAGAACGGCAGGCACAGTTGACCGCCGTGTGTGTGACCGGCGAGGACGAGGTCGTAACCGTCCTGGGCGAACTTGTCCAACACTCGCGGTTCCGGCGAATGAGTGATGCCGAGGCGCAGGTCGGCCAACGGATTGGGCTGACCGGCGATGGTGTCGTATCGATCGCGCTTCAAGTGGGGGTCGTCGACGCCCGCCGCCGCGATGCGTACCCCGGCGACCTCGAGCTCGCGACGCACGTGCGTGACGTCGAGCCAGCCGCGCTCGGAGAACGCCGCCCGCAGATCGCGCCACGGCAGCGATTCACCGGTCGTGCGCTTGTGGTTCTTGTCGAAGTACTTGAACGGGTTCTTCGGCTTGGGCGCGAAGTAGTCGTTGCTGCCGAACACGAACAGACCGGGCCGCGCGAGCATCGGCCCCAGTGCCTGCACGACGCTGGGGACAGCGCGCTGGTGGGAGAGATTGTCGCCGGTGTTGACGACCAGATCGGGCTCGAGACGGTCCAGTTCGCGTAGCCAGTTCTGTTTCATCCGCTGGCCGGGCATCATGTGTAGATCGCTGATGTGGAGCACGCGCAGAGTCGCCGAACCCGGCTCCAGCACCGCCATGGACGTCTCGCGCAGGGTGAACGCATTGCGCTCGATGAGCGTGGCGTATCCGAGGCCCAACGCCGCCGCGCCCGCCGTTCCGATCACGGAACTCTTCAGCGGTGCTGCTCTGACGGTATCTCGCGCCAGCTCTGCAGCGGAGCGAAGTTGCGTGGAGGCACTACGCAGTTGCGTGGAGGCACTGCGCAGTTGCGTCGTGGTTCTGACGAACGAGGGACTGAATTGTGCGGACACCTCGTCCACGATACGGCAGCAACGGGATATGGACGTGCGAGCCGACGACTGCTCCGCGTAGCGTTTCTGCCATGTCCGAACTCAAGGCCCGTCTCCGTACCGACCTCACCGCTGCGATGAAGGCGAAGGACAAACTCCGCCTGGCAACGCTGCGCATGATCCTCGCCGCCATCCAGACCGAGGAGGTCTCCGGCAAGGAGGCCCACGATCTGACGGACGACGACGTTCTCAAAGTGCTTGCCAAGGAAGCGAAGAAGCGCGGCGAGTCGGCCGAGATCTACACCCAGAACGGCCGTGGTGAACTCGCGGCGAACGAGCATGCCGAAGCGCAGATCATCAACGAATACCTGCCCACTCCGCTCACCGACGAGGAATTGGCCACCATCGTCGACACCGCCATTGCGCAGGTGGCCGAGGACCTCGGTGAGCGACCGGCGATGAAGCAGATGGGTCAGGTCATGAAGATCGCGTCGGGACTCGCAGCGGGTAAGGCCGACGGATCGCGACTGTCGAAGGCCGTCAAAGACCGCTTGTGACTACCTATGTGATCGGAACCTCGTAGGCCACTACGAGGTTCCGCTCACATGCGGCGGAGCCGCTCAGCGAGGAGCCGTCAAGCCTGGGATCGCCGGGATCTGGATTCCCGGGGGTAGGTCCGGTATCTGGATGTTCGGCAGCGCAGGTGCCGGAGCCGGAGCCGGACGAACCGATCCGTCACTGACATAGAGCGTGATGTTGGATCCGGGGACCGCCGAACCGGACGGCGACGTGGACACCACGGTGCCGCGAGCAGCCTGGTCGGCCGTGGTAGCCACCGTCACCTGGAAACCTGCGCCCTGCAGCGTTGCTGTCGCCGACGACTGGCTCTGACCGGTGACATCGGGAACCTGACCGTTGGCCGAGCCGCGGACGTACTTCTGGTCGACGGGTGGCAACGCGACGGGGCCGTAGTTGTTGGCGATCGGGGTCATGGCATCGAACCACGTCCGCGCCGGCTCGTTACCGCCGTACAGGTTGCCCGAGCCGCAGGGCCGCAGCGGGAACGAGCAGATCTCGCTGGGCGTCGGTGAGTCGCCGTAGGTGTACACGGCGGCGGCGTAGTTGTTGGTGAAGCCGAGGAAGCCCGAGGATCGGTTCGACTCGGTGGTGCCGGTCTTACCGGACATCGGCAGGGTCCACCCGGCCGAGCCGGCGGCGGAAGCGGACGTGCCGCCTGCCTGGTCGTCCTTACTCATCGCGTTGGCGAGGGTGTTCGCCAATCCGGGCTCGACGACCTGCTCGCAGGCCTGGTGAGCGACCGGCACGGGCTTGCCGTCACGGTCGAAGATCGAATCGATCGGGGTGGGCGGGCACCACTTGCCGCCGGATGCGAGCGTGGCAGCCACATTGGACAATTCCAACGGATTGACCCAGGTGGGTCCGAGGGTGAACGAGCCGAGGTTCTGACTCTTCTGGAAGTCGGCCATCGACTGGTCGGTTCCGGACGAACCCGGGTCGGTGTACGAGCGCAGGCCGAGGCGAACGGCCATATCGACCGTCGGCGTGACGCCCACCGACTCGATCAGCTTGACGAACGCAGTGTTCGGGGACTGAGCCAGCGCGTCGGTGATGGACAGGGCGGGTGGGTAGTTGCCCGCGTTCTCCACGCAGTACGTGGAAGCGGGGCAGTTTCTGGCACCGCCGTCGCCGACGCCCTTGACCTCCACGCGTTTGGGAACCTGCAGCGTTGCGCTGGTGCCCAGTCCGCGCTCCATGGCCGCGGCCGTGGTGAAGATCTTGAAAATGGAGCCCGCTCCGTTGCCCACGAGAGAGTGCGGTTGCGGCTGCACGGTCTCGTTGTCGTCGGCGTTGAGGCCGTAGGTGCGGCTGCTGCCCATCGCGAGAACACGGTGCTGGTCCTGCCCGGGTGCGACGACGTTCATGACAGTGGCCACGCCGTCCAGGTTCGGGCTGGTGTTCTCGACCAGCGCGGCCTTGGTGGAGTTCTGCACCGCGGGGTCGAGCGTCGTACGGATCAGGTACCCGCCCTTGTCGATCTGCTCCTGGCTGATTCCGGCCTGGGCGAGGTACTGCAGTGCGTAGTCGCAGAAGAATCCGCGGTCGCCTGCCGCGATGCATCCGCGGGGCAGAGTTTGGGGGACCGGAAGCACGCCGAGCGGCTCGGCTTTGAGGGCAGCCAGTTCTTCGGCGCGCTCGGGGAGGTTCTGAATCATCGTGTCGAGCACGGTGTTCCGTCGCTCGATCACGCCCTCCTCGTTGGTGTAAGGGTTGAGGGCCGAGCTGGACTGCACCATGCCGGCGAGCATCGCGGCCTGGACGGCGCTGAGCTGGCTGGCGTCGATGCCGAAGTAGGTCTGGGCCGCGTCCTGGATGCCGAAGGACGCGTTACCGAACGGCACCAGGTTGAGGTAGCGGGTGAGGATCTCGTCCTTGGTGAGTTCCTTGTCGAGTGTCAGTGCCATCCGGATTTCGCGGATCTTGCGGGCGGGCGTCGTCTCGATCGCTGCACGACGCTCGGCGTCGGTCTTGGCCACCACCAGCAGTTGGTAGTTCTTCACGTACTGCTGATCGATGGTGGACGCGCCCTGCTCCACCTGGCCACTGGTGGTGTTGGTCAGGAACGCGCGCAGCGTGCCCTGCCAGTCCACACCTCGGTGCTCGGCGAAGCGGCGGTCCTCGATCGAGACGATGGCGAGCTTCATCTCGTTGGAGATCTTGTCGCTCGGTACCTCGAAACGGCGCTGTTCGTACAGCCAGGCAATAGGTGTGCCGTTGACGTCCGTCATCGTCGAGACGGCAGGTACTGCGCCCTCGACCAACTCGGCCGATACGTTGTCGACGGTATCGGCGGCACGGTTCGAGGCGTACCCGAATCCTCCGGCCAAGGGGAACATCACGCCGGCGAGCAACGCACCGGCGAGTGCTGAACATCCGGCGAGCTTCGCCACGGTTTTTCCGACTGACACAGAGCACAGCGTACGTGGGTACTGCTCGGACCGGCATCAGGCCCGCACGCGCTGTGTGCTGCGCCCCTGCTCGGGACGGCCGTACCAGAAATGTGACCTCGCCGTCTTGCATTCGCGGCTCGCTTTACCTAAATTATGAGCACGGTGTGATTCACATAACACTTGATAATGATTGTGGGGCAGCTCTTAGAATTTGTGCTTCGCCAGCGAGGTACAAACTTCCTTGGAGCCTCCGGGTCGTCCAGCGAGGACGTCCGACACGCAAAGGGGTATCCGCATGCACACGACAACAGCGCCGACGCGACTCGATGTAGAAGAAGCCGAAGCACGCATCGCCTGGGTGTCGCACGCCCGCTGCAAGGGCACGGACCCGGACCAGCTCTTCGTTCGGGGTGCAGCGCAGCGCAAGGCAGCCACGATCTGCCGGCACTGCCCCGTGTTGATGCAGTGCGGTGCGGATGCACTCGACAATCGAGTCGAGTTCGGCGTGTGGGGCGGCATGACGGAACGTCAGCGCAGGGCACTGCTCAAGCAGCACCCCGAGGTGGACTCCTGGTCCGAGTTCTTCGAGACCCAGCGTCAGCAGCAGGCGGCTATCTAGCCTGCTGGACACGGCCGATTCAGCCTCTGCGGGTCAGCTGATCGGCCACTGCGCGCAGCGCGGCGAGGTCGGAGACCTCGAACGGCAACGACGGAACACCGACGATGGGCACGCGGGGGTGCGCACCGGTGAAGCGTCGAAGCAATCGCACTTCACGCGCTGCCGTCACGGCGCGTTGCGCGTGGATGCGGAGAACGGCAGCGGTCAGTTCCGCACCGGGTTCGTCGATCCGATCGAGCAGATCGGCGGCCGTGGCAGCGTGATCTGCCGGCAACGACGACAGCGTCGGGTGCGTCCGATTCACCACCAGTCCCGCCAGCGGCATCTTCTCGGCGGAGAGCCGTTCCACGAAGAATGCGGCCTCACGCAATGCGTCGGGTTCCGCGGCAGCGACGACCAGGAAGCTGGTGCCGTCCTCGCGAAGCAACTGGTAGGTGCGCGTCGCACGCTCACGGAAGCCACCGAACATCGAATCCAGTGACTGAACGAAAGCCGATGCGTCGGAAAGCATTTGGCTTCCGATCACCGTGGATACGCCGCGCATCGCCAAGCTCATCGCGCTGGTGACCACCCGGGTGATGCCGCGACCTGGAGCGGTGAGAAGCCGGATGAAACGGCCGTCGAGGAACGAGCCGAGCCGCTGCGGTGCGTCGAGGAAGTCCAGGGCATTGCGCGACGGGGGAGTGTCCACCACGATCAGATCCCACGACGAATCCAGGGACAGCTGCCCCAGCTTCTCCATCGCCATGTACTCCTGCGTGCCCGAGAAAGACGACGCCACAGTCTGATAGAACGGGTTGGCCAGCACCTGCTCGGCCTTCTCCGGCGTCGAATGTTCGATGACCATCTCGTCGAACGTGCGCCGCATGTTCAGCATCATCGCGTGTAGTTCACCCTTGGCACCGGCACCCAACTTCACTGGCTGCGGGCTGTTGTCGAGATCGCCGAGGCCAAGAGCCTGAGCCAGACGGCGGGCCGGGTCGATCGTCAGCACCACCACCCGCCTGCCCTGCTCGGCAGCGCGCAGCGCCATCGCGGCCGCCGTCGTCGTCTTACCGACTCCGCCCGCTCCACAGACGACGACGATCCGCGACGTGGGATCGGTCAGAATGCGGTCGACGTCGAGTTCGGTTGCTACTGGTCGAGTCATCGGACACCCTGTTCTGCCAGCTTGGCGGCGAGTTCGTACAGGCCGCCGAGATCGACACCGTCGGCCAACATCGGCAGCGCCATCCGCGCGACGTCGAGTTCGTCGAGCTGCGTCGCGCTCTCCACCTGTGCCGAGAGCGTCGACGCGTGCTCGATCGATTCGGTGAGCAGACCCGCGAAGTCGGCCTCGGAGAGCGTGATTCCGGTCTTGGCGAGACCGTCCTGGATGGCCGCGGCATCGACCTCGCCCTCGGCGATGGCCTGGAGCGACGAGGCAGGCAGGAACGTCGGTTCGGTGCGGTTGACGATGACCGTCCCGAGTCCGAGATCTGCCGCTTCGAGTTCACGTACCGCATCGGCGGTCTCCTGAACCGGCAATGCCTCGAGCAACGTCACCAGGTGCACGACGGTGTCGGCCGAGTGCAGCAGCCGAACCACACCCTCACTCTGCGAACGCACCGGGCCGCCCTTGGCCAGATCGGCCATCGCCTTGGTGACGTCGAGGAAGTTCCCGATCCGACCGGTCGGCGGCGAGTCGACGACGACCTCGTCGTAGGCTCGGTTTCCCTTATTGTCGGTTCGCACCACACATTCCTTGACCTTGCCGGTCAGCAGCACGTCGCGCAGGCCTGGTGCGATGGTCGTCGCGAACTCGATGGCACCGATCTTGCGCATCGCGCGGCCGGCGAAACCGAGGTTGTAGAACATGTCGAGGTATTCGAGGAACGCGGTCTCGATGTCGATGGCCAGCGCATAGACCTCACCGCCGCCGTCTGCCGCGGCCACGCGAGTTTCCACCGGTGGGAGTTGCGGTACGTCGAACAGCTGCGCGATGCCTTGCCTGCCTTCGACCTCCACCAACAACACCCGTCGACCACCGGCTGCGAGCGCCAGTGCCAATGCGGCAGCGACCGTCGACTTGCCGGTGCCGCCCTTACCGGACACGAAATGCAGCCGCGCGGCATCTGCCTTCGCCGGCCATCCCTCTTCGTTCGATGTACCCACGCCTCGACCATATAGAGGTATTACCCGGACGTCCGACGGACATGGCTAACCCGCGTTCGGTGGTCTACGAAGCTCGTCGACCAGACCTTCGGTGTAGGCCCCGACGGACGGAACGGTCACCGGGCACGCGACGGCGACAACCGTGATCGTCTCGCCGAGCCCGAAGAAGCCGTGCGTCAGCGCTCGCCCGTCTTCCAAGTACGGAAACCCTGCGGTGAATCGCGCTGTTGCACCGCATAATTCGAGGTTCGCAGCACCGCGGTTCACGCTGACGACCGTCGTCTGGCCGGCAACGTGAACGGGGTCTCGGGTACGACGGCGAAACCGACGGTTCTGAACGAATCGGACGATCGGCGCAGGCACCTGCTCGTCCGCTCGGGCGAGGCGCAGAACCGAGTCGCCCGTCACCCGCGCCCGTTCGTCGTCCAGGGATCGGGCGATCCGCGTCCGACGTTCTTCGGGGTTGCGAGTGGCGACGTGAAGATTCACCGTGCCGATCACCACTCGGTTGGCCGCGGGCCACGAGCGGTCCGGCGGCAGCGCCATCGGCACCATGGCAGCGACGTCGAGGCCGACGTCCTGTCCGTCGACGTCGCGCAGATACTTGTTCAGAGACGATCCGACCGCTGCCAGTGCAGAGACCGTGACGGTCGAGTTGCCCGCACGCACCTCGTCGGCGGGGATCGGCACGATGCGAACAGCGCGGGACGAGCTCACGGCGCGGTTGAGCGAACTGGCCGGAACCCAGGGCGGCATCGGCGTCCTCAGGACCGAGCGCAGCGACCTGTGCGCCTCCCACCGTGAGATCGCCAGATCGACGGGCGCCAACAGGAGGGCACGCGCCGCACCCAGCATGGTGCGGACCGGTGTGTCCGGCTCGGTGTGTCCGGGCAACGGGGCCTCGATCGCTCGATCGTCGGACGGCGGCGCGAAAAGCGCTCGTAGCAGTCGAGTCACGCCGAGACCGTCGGTCAACGCATGCCCCACCTGGAGAACGATGAGAATAGCGGTACCCCGCACGAGCGGAGCATCTCGTACGCCGCGGATCACGTGCAGCTTCCAGGCGAGGTCACGCATGTCCAGACGCGTGCACAGCAGCTCGCCGATGAAGTGCTCGACTCCGTCCCAGTTCTGTTGTCCCAGATCGTGATCGACGATGTGGTGTCGAGGCGGAGAGTCGTCTCGTACCCATCGCGGATAGTCCAGGCCCCACAGCGTCTCCTTCAGCCGCACGTCGAGGCCGGAGACTCGAGGTGCTCGAGATTCCACATGTGCCTGCATCTCGGCGAACGTGGGTGCGGAACCGTCGATCGAGTCGAACACGAGGAGCGCGAATTGGTCGGTGGAGCCGCCGTGATCGCGACCGAAGTGATAAACCGCATCCTTCATATCGAGTCGAGACATTCTTCGACCCTAAGTCGTCCACTACAGCGCCACCACCGGACGATAGGGTCATACCTCATGAGCGAAAAGATCATCTGGGAGTACTTCACCGCGCCGGTCCTGATTCATGCCACCAAGCAGATTCTCGACAACTACGGCTCCGAGGGCTGGGAGCTCGTCACGATCATGGCCGGACCCAACGGCGGCGACACGCTGGTCGCGTACTTCAAGCGGCCGAAGGCCTGAGCGCGGTGGCCGACTGGAGCGAACGACTGTCCGAGCTGGGTATCGAGCTGCCCGAGGTCGTCCCGCCGCTGGCGGCATACGTCCCCGCGGTACAGGTGGGCTCCCTCGTGTACACCTCGGGTCAGCTGCCGATCGTGGACGGAACTCTGACGTCCGTGGGCAAGGTCGGCTCCGAGGTGTCTGCCGAGGACGCCACCGCAGCGGCGCGGATCTGTGCATTGAACGCGCTCGCCGCGGTACATGGCCTCGTCGGCATCGACTCGATCGCACGCGTGGTCAAGGCCGTCGGCTTCGTGGCCTCCGCGCCCGGATTCACCGGTCAGCCCGGGGTGATCAATGGGGCGTCGAACGTCATCGGTGAGATCTTCGGCGACGCAGGTAAGCACGCCCGCTCGGCTGTCGGTGTTGCCGAACTGCCCCTCGGTGCTTCGGTGGAAGTGGAGCTCATCGTCGAGCTGCGCTGATCACCTTCTGCAGGTGCAGGCCTCGGTGCACCGAGCATTCGTGGTCCACACCCGACTCGACCGATTCGAGGAATTCGTCCAGCAGCACCGCGAAGCAGTCGGTCGACGAGGTGGATCGATCGGTGAGGGTCTCGACTCCGTCGGTACCGCTCAATTCGATCCGCATCAGCGAGGGCATGATCGGGGTCCGCAGTGACAACTGCACTGTGCTGCGGGCTCCGCCCTCGTGCTCGAGCAGCACCGTCCAACTGTCCGACGCCACGTCGCGGTGCGAGTAGGCAACGCGTGCAATGGTTCCCAGTGCCGCGTCGAGTAGGTCGAACACGTGGGGCCCGATGTCGAGTATCGCCCCGTTGTCGTGTCGCCACTGCGAATTGGCGTATGCCCCGCCGAGGATCGCCCCGGAGAACCAGGTTCCCGATCCTGCCGCCCAGGTGCGTCCGGCCGCCGCGTCGAGGAATTGTCTTGTCTCCGGGGCGAATCGGAGAGTCAAGGTCACCATCGACCGCACGCCGGCTGCCGTGACGGCCGCAGCCAGTTCCTCGGCCTCGGCCACACTGGCGGCAATCGGCTTGTCCAGCAACACATGTTTACCCGCTCGAACTGCGCGCAGGGCGTACCCGGCCTGCACGGCGGGCGGCACTGCGAACGCCACCGCGTCGACTGCGCCCAACAACGCGTCGAACGAGTCGAAGACCGGCGCTCCCAGTTCGGCCGCGGCTTCCGGTCTTCGCGCCCACACTCCGGCGAAGTCCACACCCGGGTGAGCGATCAGCGAGGGGGCTTGAGTCTTGCGAGCCCAGGGGCCCGCTCCGACGAGTCCGATCTTCATGAGAGTCGACGGTAGTCCTCGTCTGCAACATGGGTCGCTTCTGCAGGCTCCGCTCCTGCCCCGCCTGGGCCGGCGACCTACAGTGTTTCAATGGCCGACTCGAACCCCCAGCATCCCGCGTACGGACTACTCCGGCAGGTGACGCCCACCGCGTCGGTTCTGTTGGCCGACAACCCGGGCAAGATGACACTCGACGGAACGAACACCTGGATTCTGCGTGCACCGGGTTCCGAGGAGTGCATCGTCGTCGATCCGGGTCCGAAGGACCGAGCCCACCTCGACGCCGTCGCCGCGTCGGGCACGGTGGTTCTGACTGTCGTGACCCATCGCCACGCCGATCACACAGGCGGAGTGAAGCGGTTCCACCGCAAGTCGTCCGCTCCGGTACGCGCTCTCGGCGAGAAGTTTCTGTACGGGGATGGCGCGACCCTTGCCGACGGCGAGGTCATCGAGGCGGCCGGACTACGTATCGGAGTACTGCACACGCCCGGTCACACGGCGGATTCGGTGAGCTTCGTGCTCGACGACGCAATCCTCACGGGAGACACGATTCTCGGCCGCGGCACCACGGTGCTCGACCCGAAGGACGGCTCACTCGCGGACTACCTCGAGTCGTTGGATCGACTGGAATCAGCAGGTGCCGGAAAAGCGGTGCTGCCTGGGCACGGGCCCGAACTGCCGGACACCGCCGAGGTGGCGCGAGCGTATCGCGCCCACCGTCAGCAGCGTCTGGATCAGGTTCGTGCGGCGCTCGTCGAGATCGGCGAGGACGCGAAACCGATGCAGGTGGTACGCCATGTCTATTCGGACGTGGACAAGAAGCTGTGGCCGGCTGCGCGAATGTCGGTCAAGACGCAGTTGGCCTACCTCAGGGAGAACTAGCGCGCTCGACGTGCCAGACGCTCGGAATCCGAGATCAGCACGGACTTGCCCTCGAGGCGCAGCCAGCCGCGGTGCGCGAAGTCGGCCAGTGCCTTGTTGACGGTCTCGCGAGAGGCACCGACGAGCTGAGCGATCTCTTCCTGAGTCAGGTCGTGGGTCACGCGAAGCGATCCCGCTTCCTGCGTTCCGAAACGCTGTGCGAGCTGCAGCAGTGCCTTCGCGACACGTCCGGGGACGTCGGTGAAGATGAGGTCGGCCAGGTTGTTGTTGGTCCGGCGCAAGCGTCGGGCCAGCACGCGCAGCAGCTGCTCGGCGATCTCGGGTCGCTGATCGATCCAGTCCTTGAGGGCAGCGCGGTCCATGCTGACTGCGCGTACCTCGGTGACCGTGGTGGCCGAGGACGTGCGGGGGCCGGGGTCGAAGATGGAGAGCTCGCCGAACATGTCCGACGGTCCCATGATCGTCAGCAGGTTCTCGCGGCCGTCGGGGGAGCGTCGTCCGAGCTTGATCTTGCCGGAAACGATGATGTAGAGCCGGTCTCCGGGCTCACCCTCGTTGAACACCACGTGTCCCCGGGGGAAATCGACAGGCTGCAGCTGCTTCGTCAGTGCCGCAACCGCAGAGGGTTCGACTCCTTGGAAGATGCCGGCCCGTGCCAGGACGTCGTCCACTTGCGCTCCTTTTGGGATGTCGGCGATGCGGTGACCCGCACCCCCGAAGGCGTTTGTACACACTCGTCTCACCCACCGAATCGCGGGAGCGATTCAGGCGTCGATGCCGATGCAATGTTCAAACACAACAATTACCTCAGGGGAGTCTACTTCGACTCGGTCGAAACCGAGTGATCGACGCCACCACAGGTTGCCAGAGCGATTGCCTGTGTGTTCCCGTTCACCGAAAATTCATCGAAATCACGGCCAATGGGACGAAACGGGCGCTCAGCTGGCGCGTTGGTCGACCATTCCGTCGCGCGTATCGATGGTCCGCGGCGGAGTCTGCCGACGCTTGCGGGTATTGAAACGAGCCAGGGCGTGCGGGAAACCTTCGTTCGCCAGTGTGGCTACCTCGGACTTGCTGGCCTGATCGAGGAATTCTTCTACTTCGTGCTCCCGGACGCCGAGCTTGCTGAGCCGGAACTCCACCCGCTCCATCGCGAGTGCGAAGAGCATGAGTAGTACCGGAAAGAGCACCACGGCGAGTCCTTGCATACCGGCCAGTTAACACCGAAAAGATCTCGATACAAACACGGTCCGCTGCAGCCGCGACGAACGTTATGCATTCTTGTCCGTACAGTTGTGGAGTGGATTCGACAGCTCCGAAACGCCCCGACGTGCGCAAACGCGAAGAGACGCACCTCGGGCTCGTGCGGCGAGCTCGGCGAATGAACAGGACGCTCGCTGTCGCCTTTCCGCACGTGTACTGCGAACTCGACTTCACCACGCCCCTCGAACTCGCCGTCGCGACCATCCTGTCCGCGCAGTGCACCGACAAGCGCGTCAACATGGTCACCCCGGCACTGTTCGTGAGATACCGCACGGCCCGCGACTACGCCGAGGCCGACCGGACCGAACTCGAGGAGTTCATTCGCACCACGGGGTTCTATAGGAACAAGGCCAACTCGTTGATCGGACTCGGGCAGAAGTTGCTGGAGAACTTCGACGGTGAAGTACCGGCGAGGTTGAAGGACCTCGTCACACTTCCCGGAATCGGACGCAAGACGGCCAACGTCGTGCTCGGCAATGCGTTCGACGTGCCCGGAATCACCGTCGACACCCATTTCGGTCGGCTCGTCCGGCGCTGGCAGTGGACCGAGGAGGAGGACCCGGTCAAGGTCGAGCACGCCGTCGGCGCTCTCGTCGAACGCAAGGAGTGGACTCTGCTCTCGCATCGAGTCATCTTTCACGGCCGACGCGTCTGCCATGCCAGGACGCCCGCCTGTGGGGTGTGCATCCTGGCCAAGGACTGCCCGTCGTTCGGTGCCGGCCCGACCGATCCAGCGACGGCTGCTGCGCTGGTGAAGGGCCCGGAGACCGATCACCTCCTCGCCCTCGCCGGAATCGTGTCGTGAACAGAGCTGCTCTGCGCTGGTCTCTCGTTGCTCTGATCCTCGTCGTCGGGATGGTCTACGCGCTGTGGCCCCGCAACGACGTTCCCGGACTGCAGCCGATGGACGCACCGGGCCTCGGGCAGCGTGCGCCGTCCACGGACGAGCGCCGGTCCGCCGACACGCCCGAAGCCCTCGCACCGCTACGGCAGGACGCCGGTCTCGCCGCGTGTCCGACGGCGTCGGGTAGCGCCGCAGGCCCGTTGACGGGCATCACGCTCGAGTGCATCGGCGACGGCTCGTACATCGACGTGGGCCAGGTGCTGGCCGGGCGCCCGGCCTTGCTCAACATCTGGGCCTACTGGTGCGGCCCCTGTGCCGAAGAGCTGCCGTACCTGCAGCAGTACGCCGACCGCGCGGGCGAGAAGATCGCGGTACTGACCGTCCACAACGACGCCAACGAGGCCAACGGCCTGACTCGACTCACCGACTACGGGGTCACCCTGCCCGGAGTTCAGGACGGCGCGGGCCGCGTCGTCGCTGCCGTGGGAGCGCCGAACGTACTTCCCGTTTCCGTTTTGATATCTGCGGATGGCACTGTCGCCAAGGTGCTGCCACAACCTTTTCGTAGCGTCGACGACATCGCGGACGCCGTGCGCGTGAACCTCGGGGTCGATTCGTGAGTGCACCCGACTGGCTCGGGCGGATGCTCGACGTCGCAGGCAGAGCAGGCGGACTGACGGACACCGCCGGAATCAACCCCGTGCTGCGGCGTCAGGCACCGCCGTCCGACCGACCGCGGTCTGCCGCTGTGTTGGTGCTGTTCGGCGGCCCGGCAACCGCAGATCCCGGTTCGTCCGGTGGACTGCCCGCCGAGGCCGACGTCCTGCTCACCCAGCGCGCGTCGACGCTGCGTGATCACAGCGGGCAGATCGCGTTCCCCGGCGGAGCCACCGACCCGGGCGACGACGGCCCGATCGGCACGGCGCTGCGCGAGGCGCAGGAGGAAACGGGACTCGATCCGGCAGGCGTCGTACCGCTGACGACGATGCCCGGCATCTTTGTGCCGCCGTCGCGCTTCGATGTGGTTCCGGTGCTCGCGTACTGGGAGCGACCGACCCCGGTTCGCGTCGTCGATCCCGGTGAGACCGAGCGAGTGGTGCGAGTTCCGTTGCGCGAGTTGCTCGATCCGAACAATCGATTTCAGGTGCGACACCCCGCCGGCTACCAGGGCCCGGCCTTCTCGGTGCAGGGAATGCTGGTGTGGGGATTCACGGGCGGTATTCTGGCGGGTCTGCTGGCTGTCTCGGGCTGGGAGCCCGAGTGGGACACGGGGGACATACGCGATCTGGAGGCCAGCTTGACTGCGGTAGGAGCGAGGCTCGATCGGTGACGGGTTCAGGGTGGGTCGATATCGCGGTGGTTGCCATCGCACTGTTGGCGGCAACGTCGGGATGGCGGCAGGGCGCGGTGGCGTCGGCGCTGGCGTTTCTCGGTGTCGTTCTCGGGGCCGTTGCGGGCATTCTGGTGGCACCGCACGTGCTCGAACACGTCGACGGTTCGCGGACGCGGGTGTTCGTGGGCATCGCGTTGATCGTGGTGCTGGTGATCGTCGGTGAAGTCGCAGGAATGGTTCTGGGGCGGGCGCTGCGCAGCGGAATACATTCGCGCGCAGCCAGATCCGTCGACAGCACGATCGGAGCCGGGCTGCAGGCCGTGGCGGTACTGGCCGCCGCGTGGCTGCTCGCGATTCCGCTGACGTCGTCCTCGCAGCCCGAGGTGGCCAGCGCGGTACGCGGATCGTCGGTGCTCGGTCAGGTCGACGAAGTGGCACCCGATTGGCTGCGGCAGGTCCCCGAGGAATTCTCGGCGTTGCTCGACACCTCCGGATTGCCGGACGTCATCGGCCCCTTCGGTCGCACCCCGGTGGCCGAGGTCGCCGCTCCCGATTCCGGTATCGCAGCGGGACCTGTTCCGGTGCAACTGCAATCCAGTGTCATCAAGATCAACGGCATCGCACCGAGCTGCCAGAAGGCTCTGGAAGGTTCCGGCTTCGTCGTCGGATCGGATCTGGTGATGACCAACGCGCACGTCGTCGCCGGTACGTCCGAGGTGACGGTCGATTCGCCCAACGGACCGCTCGACGCCGACGTCGTACTGTTCGACCCCGAGGAAGACGTTGCCGTGCTTCGTGTTCCACAGCTGCAGGCACCGGTGCTGACATTCGCACCGACACCGGCCGAATCCGGAGCCGACGCCATCGTGCTCGGTTACCCGGGCGGCGGACCGTACACGGCGAGTCCGGCGCGTATCCGCGAGACCATCAACCTCAGCGGCCCCGACATCTACCGAACCGGAACCGTCGAACGCCAGGTCTACACGGTGCGTGGATCGGTGCGGCAGGGCAATTCCGGTGGACCGCTGGTCAACTCGTCCGGAGAGGTACTCGGTGTCGTGTTCGGTGCCGCGGTCGACGACCCCGATACCGGATTCGTGCTGACCGCCGCAGAAATTGCCGACGAACTCGCGCGAAGCTTCGATGCACCGGTGAGTGTGGGCACCGGCGACTGCATCGTCTAGTTCTCGCGGTCGTCTAGCTCTCGCGCGCGACGCGCAGGATCTCCTCGGACACCACGTCGGGTGCTTCCTGGTGGACGTAGTGCCCCACGTCCCGGACCGTCCGACGCGTCAGCCCCGGGGCCCAGTGCCGATCCCGATCGAGGGTGGTGGGCAGCACGTACGGGTCGAGGTCACCGCTGATCTGCGCGACGGGGATCGAGGTTCGTACATCGACGGCGTCCATGAAGCGGCGGCCCTCGGCACGGAACTGGCTGCGAAACGCCCAGCGCTGATATTCGAGCGCGCAGTGCGCAGCACCCGGAATGCGGATGGCCGAGCTCATCTTGGCCGCCGTGTCGGCGTAGTCCTCGGTGCTCTTCCATGCGGACCCGGCGCGGCTGCTCATCAGCTCCTCCACCGCGGATCCGCCTCGACGCGTCAGAAGCCGCTCCGGGCGCAGTGGAACCTGGTAGCGGACGAAGTGCGGTAGCAGCGCGGCGCGCTGAGCGGAATCCTTCAACACGGCTCGCCGCAGCGAAATGGGGTGCGGGGCGTTGATCAGCACCATCGAGCTCACCGAGCGGGGGTGCAGCGCTGCGCTGGCCCAGCAGACCAGACCGCCGTCGGCGTGGCCGACGAAGGTGGCATTCGGGTAGCCGAGTGCTCGAACCAGCCCGACGACGTCGCCGGCCAGGGTCCATCCGTCGTAACCGCGTGGGGGCTTGTCTGAATCGCCGTACCCACGGAGGTCGACGGCGATGGCACGGATGCCCGATCGAGCGAGTGCGTCCAGCTGGTGCCGCCACGAGTACCAGAAATCGGCGAAGCCGTGCAGCAGCACCACCAGCGGTGCGTCCGGTGCGTGTTCTCCGACCTCGACGATGTGGAAGCGAATGCCGTTGGCGTGGATGTCACGATGGATCCACTGTCCCGGATATCGGACCGTGGACGGATCGGGCTGTTTCATACTGCTCGATTCGCCGGGAGCCGACTACTTCTTGTAGCCGGGAACTCCGGGGATGGAATCGTGCTGGTTCGGCAGCACCGTCGACGCCTGCTTGAGCGAGTCGATGGTCTTCTCGGGCTTGCGCAGCTTCTTGACTCGGCGGTACCCGAGGAAACCGAACAGCGCCGCAGCCAACACCATGACGGCGAACACGATCAGGAACGCGGCCCAGCGGTAGAGCCATACGTCGAGCAGCTCGGCGGCGAAGAGGAAGAAGAAGAACGAGCTGAACAGCAACACCGTCAACGCGATGATGAAGAAGACGCTGCCCTGCAGACCCTTCTTGACCTCACCGGTGACCTCGGCCTTGGCGAGGGCGACTTCGGCGCGCACGAGCGTCGAGACCTGAGTTGTGGCGTCCTTGACGAGATTTCCGATGCTGGCGCTACCAGGGGTGCGGGCATCGACGTCGGTCAGAGGTATCGACGAAATCGTGTTCGGGACGCCGTTGCCGTATCCCTTGTCATTGCTGACGCTCAACTCTCGACCCCTTGTAATCGCTCTGCTCGGTGTTGTGCGGAAGATCGTATCGACAGTAGTGCCTGGGTAGCAGGTTAACTGTTCCGCGACGGGCGGGCGACGCTCGCCCTTGTTTGGCCGCGTACCTCGGGATCGCCGGCCGCAAACTCGCGGATCTCGAGCGATCGGGCAACGGACACGCCCGGGTCGTGAAATTCTCAGGTGTTCATCAGGTAATTTGCAGGGAACTTCCCCTTTCAGGAGCATTCGTGAGTTCAGCACACGCCGTCACCGCCGACGGCGCAATCCCCGCACCTCAGGTGCCGCGGTCGCGCATCGTGATCGCTTCGATGGTCGGCACGTCCATCGAGTTCTTCGACTTCTACATCTATGCCACCGCCGCCGTACTCGTCTTCCCGCGTCTGTTCTTCCCCGCGGGCAACGACACCACCGCGCTGCTGGCGTCGTTCGCGACGTTCGGACTGGCGTTCATCGCGCGGCCCGTCGGATCGATTCTGTTCGGCCACTTCGGCGATCGCATCGGACGTAAGGCAACCCTCGTCGGCTCCCTGCTGACGATGGGCGTCGCGACGTTCGCGATCGGCCTGTTGCCGACATACGCCGCGGTGGGGCTGTGGGCCCCGGCCCTGCTCGCGATCATGCGCTTCACCCAGGGCGTCGGCCTCGGCGGCGAGTGGAGCGGTGCGGCTCTGCTGGCCACCGAAACCGCCAAGCCGGGCAAGCGGGCCTGGGCCGCGATGTACCCGCAGCTGGGTGCGCCGATCGGGTTCTTCTTCGCCAATGGCATCTTCCTGCTCATCGTCATCGCGACGGGCTACGACTCGGCGAACTCCGGCACCGACCACGCTTTCCTCACGTGGGGCTGGCGTATCCCGTTCCTGCTCAGCGCGATCATGGTGATCATCGGCCTGTACGTCCGACTCAAGCTCGAGGAGACGCCGGTGTTCAAGCTGGCCGTCGAGCGCGGCCAGAAGGTCAAGACCCCGTTGGCTCAGGTGTTCAAGACCAGCTGGCGTCAGTTGATCATCGGTACCTTCGTCATGCTCGCCACCTACACGCTGTTCTACATCATGACCACGTGGGTGGTCAGCTACGGAACGGGCAAGGTCGCCGACGTCAACGGCCCCAAGCTGGCCATCCCGTACACCGACTTCCTCGAGCTCCAGCTCATCGCGGTGCTGTTCTTCGCGGCGCTGATTCCGGTGGCGGGACTGCTGGCCGACAAGTACGGCCGTCGCCCCACGCTCATCGTCATCACGTCGGCGATCGTGCTGTTCGGTCTGTCGTTCCACTGGTTCGCCGACCCGTCCTCTGCGTCGGCAGGCAAGATGCTGGTGTTCATGTGCGTCGGCCTCGGCCTGATGGGCCTGACCTTCGGGCCGATGAGTGCCGTTCTGCCAGAGCTGTTTCCGACCAACGTGCGCTACACCGGCTCGGGAATCTCGTACAACACCGCGTCGATCCTCGGTGCCGCAGTGGCCCCGTTCATCGCCACCTGGCTGGTGAGCAGCTACGGCGTCGGTTGGGTTGGCGTCTATCTCGCCATCGCCGCCGCACTGACACTGATCTCGCTGATCATCATGAAGGAAACACGAGACCAGTCGCTCGACAGCGTGTAGCTGGATTCACCGGCCGTCGCCCAGTATGTCCGAAACAATCGGACATACTGGGGCGCAACGGACTTGATTCGTTCGTGCAACCCTGATCGGGTGCACGCTGGTTCCGGTGCCTCCTACGTGGACCTCCCTGATGCTCGCCTGGCGAATCGATCCTGCCGCGATCGTCGTCGCTGCTGTACTGACCTCGACCTACGTGCGAGCTGTGCGCCGGTCGGCGCACAGCGGGACGCACATAGGTGCGGCGCGCCGGGCCGGGTTCCTCCTGCTCGGGGTCGGCACCTTCGTTGTCACGACGTGCTCTCCGGTCGGTGTCCTTGCCGATGAACTGTTCTGGGCGCGGTGCCTGCAGGTGGTGCTGTTGTTGATGGTCGTTCCCTTCGGTCTGGCGATGGGACGCCCCCTCACGGCACTGCGCGAAGGCTCGGGAACCGGCGGCCGGAGCAGGATCGACCGGCTCCTCACCCATGGATTCGTTCGCATATCGGTGCACCCTGCAACGACGTCGGTGCTGATGATCGGAACACCCTGGTTGTTCTTCCTGACCCCGTGGTCGCACGTCGTACTTGTAGATGCGGCAGCAGATTTCGGCACATCTCTCGTGTTCGTGACCGTTGGATTTCTGTACTTCTACGCTCGGTTGCAGGCGGATCCGGTACCGCGTCGGTACTCGCAGTTGATTTCACTGCTGATCACCATCGCCGAGATGCTCGGCGATGGTGTGCTCGGAATCGTGCTGTGGCTCGGTCCGCTCCTGCCCGCGGTGGACTACCTGGGATCACTGCGGACCTGGGGTCCTACACCGGTGACCGATCAGATAGTCGGGGCCGGAGTGTTCTGGATCCTCGGAGACATCCTCGGTGTGCCGTTCCTGCTGGCATTGTTGCGAGCATTTCGTCTCGACGAGAAGGCTGCATCGGACCTCATCGATGCGGAACTCGACGAGGCCGAAGAACGCCCGACTCGACCTGGTGATGCGAAGTCGACGGTGGTTACCGGTGAGGATCCTCACGCTTCTGCTGGGGCTCTGTGGTGGGCCGCGGACCCGCAGTTGCACGAGCGCTTCCGGCGTGAACCACCGGGGCGATGACGGCTTGTTGCTCGATCACGTTGCGGGACAGACAATTCGGGCAAACGACGCTTCGCTCCACATTGACGGCCGATTGCCAGGATGTCGGGTGCAAATCCTCAGGATCGAGGGCGACAGTGATCGTTCGTGACCGTCCTCGAACACGACATCGTCCGCCCTCGCTGGGCACTGCCCGCACTCGCCGCCCTGCTCATCGGAACAGCAGGGGCCTACGCCCTCGACCTGAACCGCGAGCACTGGGGTAACTCCTTCTACGCAGCGGCCGTTCAGGCCGGCTCGATCAGTTGGAAAGCGTTCCTGTTCGGTTCGTCCGACGCCGCGAACTCCATCACGGTGGACAAGCCGCCGGCGTCGCTGTGGATCATGGAGCTCTCGGTACGGACCTTCGGCCTCAACTCGTGGTCGCTGTTGCTGCCGCAGGTACTGATGGCCGTGCTGAGTGTGGGAATCATGTACGCGATCGTCGCGCGCCGATTCGGATACGGGGCAGCGTTGATCGCCGGCGCGGTACTGGCGACGACGCCGACCTTCGCGCTGATGTTCCGCTACGACAATCCCGACGCCTTGCTCACCCTCACTCTGTTGGGGGCAGCGTGGGCGATGCTGCGGGCGCTCGAGGACGGCCGGACGCGCTGGCTGGTGCTGACCGGGGCTGTCGTCGGAATCGGCTTTCTGACAAAACAATTGCAGGCCTTCCTCGTCGTTCCGGCGCTTGCCGTGTCCTACGCCGCGTTCGGTCCGCCCAAGCTCGGCACTCGGATTCTGCAGTTGCTGGCCGCCGGTGCCGCGGTGCTCGTGACGGCCGGATGGTGGGTTGCGATCGTGCAACTGGTGCCGGCGGCGGACCGGCCCTGGGTCGGCGGATCGAAGACCGACAGCATCCTGGACCTGACGTTCGGCTACAACGGCCTGGGCAGGTTGACCGGTAACGAACACGCGGGCACCGCCGGATCGTCTGTCGGTGATGCAGCGCAGGCCGGCGGTTTCGGGCCGGGTGGGCACGGACCGCAGACGGGCATCACCCGGATGTTCGCGGCCGCCCAGGGCGGGCAGATCTCGTGGTTGATTCCGGCCGCACTGGTGCTCGTGGTCGCAGGGATCGTGTTGCGCGGCAAAGCTCCTCGGCAGGACTTTCAGCGCGCCTGGTTCGTGATGTGGGGACTGTGGCTCGTCGGGTGCTCGCTGGTGTTCAGCTTCATGTCGGGCACGTTCCACCCGTACTACACGATCGTCGTCGCTCCGGCGATCGCCGCCATCGCCGGAGCGGCTGTCCGTGAGCTGTGGGTGAGGCGTCGAAAGGCAGCGTGGCGTGCTGTTCTCGTGCTGACATCTGCGATCACGACGGCCACGTCGTTCGTCTTTCTGGCGCGGAGTCCCGAATTTCTGCCGTGGCTGCGGTGGGTAGTGCTGGGAGTCGGGGTGATCGTCGCAGTGGCCCTGGTGTTCCGTCGGTCCCGATCGATGTCGATTGCACTGGGGGCGATGGCAATTGCGGTGGCTCTTGCCGGTCCAGTCGCCTACGTCGCCGATACCGTGGTCACTCCGCATACTGGAGGTGGCCCGTCGGCCGGGCCTGCCGTTGTGTCCGACCAGGCCGCGTATCGAAGTGGTCGAGGGAGTGAAGATGCCGAGCGATCAACGCAATTCGGCTCGTCATCGGCTCCCGACTCGGAGTTGATCGGACTCCTCGAAACCGATCCGCAGAAGTACACCTGGGCGGCGGCGACCATCGGATCCAATGCCGCCGCGGTTCTACAGCTCGCGACCGACGATCCGGTGATGCCGGTGGGCGGATTCTCCGGAACCGACCCGTCGCCCACACTCGACCAATTCGAGGCCGACGTGGCCGCGGGAAAGATTCACTACTTCATCGCAGGAACGGGCAAGACCAGGCCGTCGGCCATCGGTGACTGGGTGTCCGCCACCTTCACGCCGATGACCGTCGGCGACTACACGGTGTTCGATCTGAGTGCCTGAGCGGCTGCGCCGCACGTGCACGGAAACTCGTAGCCCACTACGAGTTTCCGCGCACATGCGCGAAGCGCTCAGCGGCCTTTCTTGATGGCCTCGAATACCTTCGGGTCGACGAGGGTGGAGACGTCGCCGAGTTCGCGGCCCTCGGCCACGTCGCGGAGCAGTCGACGCATGATCTTGCCGGAGCGGGTCTTCGGCAGCTCGGGAACGATGGAGATCTCCCGGGGCTTGGCAATCGGCGAAATCTCCTTGGAGACCTGAGCCTTGAGTTCTGCAATCAACGCATCGCCGGTGTTCTCCTCCCCGCCTCGCAGGATGACGAACGCGACGATGCCCTGACCGGTGGTCTCGTCGGCGGCACCGACCACTGCGGCCTCGGCGACACTGTGATGGCTGACCAACGCCGATTCCACCTCGGAGGTGGAGATGCGGTGGCCGGAGACGTTCATGACGTCGTCGACGCGGCCGAGCACCCACAGTGCGCCGTCCTCGTCGTACTTGGCACCGTCGCCGGCGAAGTACCAGCCCTCCTCGGCGTAGCGCGACCAGTAGGTGTCCTTGTACCGATCCATGTCGCCCCAGATGCCGCGGAGCATCGACGGCCACGGCTCGTCGAGGACGAGGTAACCGTTGCCGCCGTTGCCCAGTGGCTTGGCGTCGTCGTCGACGATCTTGGCCGAGATGCCCGGTAGCGGGGTCATCGCCGAGCCGGGCTTGGTGGCGGTGACGCCGGGCAGCGGGGAGATCATGATCGCGCCGGTCTCGGTCTGCCACCAGGTGTCGACGATCGGTGCATTGCCGCCGCCGACGACATCGCGGAACCAGCGCCACGCCTCGGGGTTGATGGGCTCGCCGACGCTGCCGAGCAGGCGGATCGAGCTCAGGTCGTGGGCCTCGGGGATCTCCTTGCCCCACTTCATGAACGTGCGGACCAGTGTGGGGGAGGTGTAGTAGATCGAGACCTTGTACTTCTCGATGACGTTCCAATGCCGATGCTCGTCGGGTGAATTGGGGGTTCCCTCGTAGACGACCTGGGTGGCGCGGTTCGAGAGCGGGCCGTAGACGATGTAGGAGTGTCCGGTGACCCAGCCGATGTCGGCGGTGCACCAGTAGACGTCGGTGCCGGCCTTGTGATCGAAGACGTTGTGATGGGTGTACGAGGTCTGCGTCAGGTAGCCGCCGGAGGTGTGGATGATGCCCTTCGGCTTACCCGTCGTGCCGGAGGTGTAGAGGATGAACAGTGGGTGCTCGGCCGGGAAGGGCTGCGCCTCATGCTCTTTCGACGCCTTCGCGACGGTCTCGTGCCACCACAGGTCGCGTCCGTCGGTCCATGCAACGTCCGAGTCGGTGCGCTTGACGACCAGAACATGCTCGATCGAGGCGGCACCGTCGACTGCTTCGTCGACGGTGTCCTTGATGGGCGCGGGCTTGCCGCGTCGCCACTGACCGTCGGTGGTGATGACGAGCTTGGCTTCGGCGTCGTCGACGCGTGAGCGCAGTGCGGTGGCCGAGAATCCGGCGAAGACGACCGAGTGCGTCAGGCCGAGGCGTGCGCAGGCGAGCATCGAGACGATGGCCTCGGGGATCATGGGCATGTAGATCGCAACACGGTCACCGGACACGAGACCGAGTTCGGTCAGGGTGTTGGCGGCCTGGCTGACCTCGGCCAGCAGATCGGAGTAGGTGACGTCGCGGCTGTCGCCCGGCTCGCCTTCCCAGTGAATGGCGACCTGGTCGCCGTGACCGTCGACGACGTGGCGGTCGACGCAGTTGTAGGCGACGTTGAGCTCGCCGTCGGCGAACCATTTGGCGACGGGGGCGTCGGACCAGTCGAGCACTTCGGTGAACGGCGTGTGCCAGTGGAGCCGGCGAGCCTGCTCGGCCCAGAACCCGAGTCGATCCTCCTCCGCGGCGGCGTAGAGATCGGCTCCGGCGTTCGCCTGAGCCGAGAACTCGGCCGAGGGTGCGTAGGAAGCAACCACGGTCTCGTCGGTTCCAGAGGTACTGGTCGTCATCTCGAATAGCTCACTTTCGTCCGGTGCATTTAGCTCATGAAACTGCACTCCCGTGCCGGTCTCGAGCCCCTTGTGAGGGTAGTCACATGTGATGGCGATCGCACCGTTGCAATCGCCTGCAACCCCCTGATCTGCGGTGATCGGTAGTTTCTGCACGATGGGCGGTAATCAGGACAGGCGACGAGCAGGCGCGGCGACGTCGATGCCCGAACTGTGAGAAATCGACTTGCCGAAAAGTTTCGATCATGTTTCCGACCTACTCGCGGGTCAGCAAAATCCGGGGGAGTTCACATGTTCGTTTCAGGATGTGTCTAAAGTCCATCCCATCAGATCGTTGGAACGGCCAACAAGCCGTGCCATGCGGTCGCCCACGAATCCCCGGGCGTCGCGCCCGAGGAACTGAGCACGGATGACCCCGTGTTCACATCTGGATGGAGGATTTCCTTGCGTATCAAACGTGCCGCGGTCGTCACCACGGCTGTGCTGATGAGTGCGAGCCTGCTCGCCGCCTGTGGCGGTGGGGGCTCCAGCTCCGGCGGCAGTGCCGACGGGGTCTACAGCATCTACATCGGCGAGCCGGAGAATCCGCTGGTTCCCGGAAACACCACCGAGAGCGAAGGCAGCCAGGTCCTCAAGGCGCTCTTCACTCCGCTGGTCACGTTCAACGACGAGGACAACAGCGTCGAGTACAACGGCGTCGCCGAGTCCGTCGAGTCCGAAGACAACGTCACCTGGACCGTCAAGCTCAAGGACGGCTGGACTTTCCACGACGGCACTCCGGTCACCTCGGAGTCCTTCACCAAGGCGTGGAGCTACAATGCGTTGAGCACCAACGCATTCGGTGCCTCGTACTTCTTCGAGAACATCGAAGGTTATGCGGATCTCCAGGGCAGCGACACTGCCGAGCCCGCCGCGACCGAACTGAGCGGATTGAACGTCGTCGACGACACGACCTTCACCGTCAAGCTCAACGGACCGTTCGCCATCTTCCCGCTGACGCTGGGCTACACCGCGTTCGACCCGCTGCCGGAGGCCTTCTACGCCGACCCGACGGCATTCGGTGCCCGCCCGATCGGTAACGGCCCGTTCAAGGCCGACTCGGATTTCGTGCCCGGACAGGGCTTCACCGTCACCAAGTACGACGACTACGCAGGAGACAACGCCGCCAAGTCCGCGGGCGTCAACTTCAAGGTCTACACCGAGCTGAACACCGGCTACAACGATGTGCAGGGCGGCGGACTCGACATCATGCTCGACCTGCCCGAGGATGCCTGGGCCACCGCGCGGGATCAGTTCGGTGATCGTTACGCCGATCGCGCCCGTCCCGACATCACCTCGCTCGGCTTCCCGACGTACGACCCGCGGTTCCAGGACCCGAACGTGCGCAAGGCATTCTCGATGGCCATCGATCGCCAGGCCATCGCGACGGCGATCTTCACCGACACCCGCACTCCCGCCAACTCCTTTGCCTCACCCGTGGTCGAGGGCTACCGCGAAGATGCATGTGGTGACACCTGCAAGCTCAACGCAGCCGAGGCGAACCGCCTGCTCGACGAGGCCGGTTTCGATCGCAGTCAGCCGATCGACCTGTGGTTCAACGCCGGCGCCGGCCACGATTCGTGGATGACGGCCGTGGGCAACCAGATTCGCGAGAACCTGGGTGTCGACTACGCACTGCGCGGCGATCTGCAGTTCGCTCAGTACCTGCCGCTGCAGGATGCCAAGGGTATGACCGGTCCGTTCCGTTCGAGCTGGATCATGGACTACCCGTCGATCTACAACTTCCTGTCCCCGCTGTACTCCGTCGCGGCAACTCCGCCCGCCGGAAGCAACTACACCTTCTTCAACGATCCGGCGTTCGACGCCAAGTTGGCCGAAGGCAACAACGCCGACAGCGTCGAAGCAGCAACGGAGAAGTACCAAGAGGCAGAGGACATTCTGTTCCAGCAGCTGCCCGCAACCCCGCTGTTCTACGGCCTGAATCAGGCAGTGTGGTCCGATCGCGTCTCCGACGTCAAGATCGACAACACCGGCGACATCGTCCTCGAGGACGTCGTAGTCAGCTAATAACGGACACCGGTGGGTGGCAACGGATATGAATTCGTTGCCACCCATCGGTTCGTTTCGGCGGTGGGCCTACGCCCGCCGAAGACCTGCGTGAGCGAGACCCGATTCGCAGGATCGCCGCATCCAAGGAGAAACCACAGTGGGTCGCTACATATCCCGCCGATTACTGTTGACGATTCCCGTCCTGATCGGCTCTTCTTTTCTGATCTTCGCCATGGTGTACGCCCTTCCGGGTGATCCCATCCGTGCTCTCGCCGGAGATCGTCCGCTCGCCCCTGCCGTCGTCGCGCAGCTGCGAGACGAGTACAACCTCGACGACAACCTGATCGTTCAGTACTTCAAGTACATCGCCGGATTCTTCCAGGGCAATTTCGGTACCGACTTCTCCGGCCGCCCGGTGCTCGACACCATCGAGCGGGCCCTGCCGGTCACCATCAAGCTCACCATCGTTGCCGTGGTGTTCGAGACCATCATGGGTATCGCAGCGGGTGTGTTGTCGGCTCTGAAGAAGGGCTCCTTCTTCGACAACCTCGTGCTGGTGTCCACCACGTTGCTGGTGTCGGTTCCGGTGTTCGTACTCGGCTTCATCGCTCAGTTCACCCTGGGTCTCAAGTTGGGCATCTTCCCCATCTCGGGTATCAACGACGGGTGGTCGAGCTTCCTGCTCCCCGGCCTCGTACTCGCGTCGCTGTCGATGGCGTACGTCGCCCGGTTGACTCGTACCTCCGTCGCGGAATCGATGGCAGCGGATTACATCCGCACCGCCAAGTCGAAGGGAATCAGCAACCGGCGCATCATCGTTCGGCATGCGCTGCGCAACTCGCTGATTCCCGTCGTCACCTTCATCGGTGCCGACGTCGGCGGTCTGCTGGGCGGCGCGATCGTGACAGAAACGGTGTTCAACCTGCCGGGTCTCGGCCGCGCGATCTACGACGCACTGGCGCGTCAGGAAGGTGCCGTCGTCGTCGGCATCGTGACGCTCTTCGTGTTCTTCTACATCTTCTTCAACCTCGTGGTGGACGTTCTCTACGCGGTTCTCGATCCAAGGATTCGCTATGAATAAGGAAGACACGAACGCAGCTCACCACGCCGCGGACGAGGGCCAGCCCGGCAACGTCATCACCGGCGAGGCCGTGGATCTGGTCGGCCAGGCCAGCCTCTGGGGCAACGCGTGGAAGTACCTGCGCAAGAGCCCGTTCTTCATCATCGGGTCGTTCTTGCTTCTCGTACTTCTGGTGATGGCGGTGTTCCCGCAGCTGTTCGCGCGGGGTATCGATCCGCGGGTGTGCTCGCTGTCCAACTCGCGCAAGACGCCGAGTGCCGAGCACTGGTTCGGCACCGACATCCAGGGGTGCGACTACTACGCCAACGTCATCTACGGTGCGCGTATCTCACTGTCGATCGGTGTGCTCTCCGTCATCGGAGTGCTCATCATCGGTGTTCTGATCGGCGCTCTCGCAGGCTATTTCGGCGGCGTCACCGACAGCATCCTGGCTCGCTTCACGGATGTCTTCTTCGGAATTCCACTCCTGCTCGGTGCCCTCATCCTGTTGACGGTGACCGAACAGCGCACCATCTTCACCGTCTCGCTCGCCCTAGTCGTGTTCGGCTGGATGACGGCGATGCGACTGGTCCGATCGAGTGTCATCGCGATCAAGAACAGTGAGTACGTACAGGCCGCTCAGGCTTTGGGTGCGTCCACGTACCGAATTCTGGTGCGACACATCCTGCCCAATGCCCTTGCGCCCGTGATCATCTACGCGACCATCTCGGTCGGTACGTTCATCGCGGCCGAGGCGACACTGACGTTCCTCGGAATCGGTCTGCAAGCCCCCGAGATCTCCTGGGGTCTGCAGATCAACCTTGGTCAGAACGTGTTCCTGACGGCTCCGCATCTGGTGCTGTTCCCGGCCGCGTTCCTCTCGGTCACGGTGCTCGCGTTCATCATGCTCGGCGACGCACTCCGTGACGCACTCGATCCGAAACGGAACTGACATGAGCATTCAGAAGGACACGGTCCTGACCGTCACCGATCTGACGGTCGAGTTCGAGGTCGAGAAGGTGTGGCGCAAGGCCGCCGATTCCGTCTCGTTCACTGTCGCGGCCGGTGAAGTTCTCGCCATCGTCGGTGAGTCCGGATCCGGCAAGTCGACTACCGCCATGGCCATTCCCGGTCTGCTGGCGGACAATTCGCGCGTGTCGGGCAGCATCGTGCTCGGCGACCGCGAACTGGTTGGCCTGCCGGAGAAGCAGCTGGCCCCCATCCGTGGCAAGAACGTGGCAGTGATTTTCCAGGAGCCCATGACGGCGCTCAATCCGGTCTACTCGATCGGGTGGCAGATCACCGAGGCCATCCGCGCGCATACATCGCTGTCGAAGAAGGAAGCCAAGGCGCGGGCCGTCGAGTTGTTGAAGCTCGTCGAGATGCCGGATCCGGAGACTCGGGTCGACTACTACCCGCACCAGCTCTCCGGTGGTCAGCGTCAGCGCGCCATGATCGCCCAGGCACTGTCGTCGGATCCGTCCCTGCTGATCGCGGACGAGCCGACCACCGCGTTGGACGTCACGGTGCAGGCCGAGATCCTCGACCTGATGCGCGATCTGCGGAATCGCATCGACGCGTCGATCGTGCTGATCACCCACGACATGGGTGTGGTGGCAGACATGGCCGACCGCATCGCGGTGATGAAGGACGGCGTCATCGTCGAGACCGATGCTGCGCAAACAATATTCAAGAACGCGTCGCATCCGTACACACAGCAGTTGCTCGCCTCGGTGCCGCACCTCGGCAGCAGCATGGAGTCCGTTGCGGCGGGCACCATTGCCGAGCCGAGTGCCGTCGAGGACACCCGGGCGTTGAGCATCGTCGACGGTGTCATCGAGTACCCGGGCCGTACCGTGTTCCGGGCTGTCGACGGGGTCAGTCTCGATATCGAGATGGGTGAGGTCGTCGGTCTCGTCGGTGAGTCCGGCTCGGGTAAGTCCACGATCGGCAAGGCCGTGGTGGGTCTGAACAAGCTCACCGGCGGCTCGTTGTCCATCGCAGGCGTCGACATCACCAACCTGTCGAATCGCGAACTGCGGTCGGTGCGCAGCAAGGTCGGCATCGTGTTCCAGGATCCGGGTTCTTCGCTGAACCCGCGCTGGCCGATCGGGCAGTCCATCGCCGAGCCGATGCTGCTGCACACCGAACTCGGCGCAACCGAGCGGAACAAGAAGGTCGAGGAACTACTCGATCAAGTGCATCTGTCGCGGACCATGCGTAACCGGTATCCCCACCAGTTGTCCGGTGGGCAGCGTCAGCGAGTCGGTATCGCGCGGGCGCTCGCGCTCGAGCCGACGCTGCTGGTGGCCGACGAACCGACGTCCGCACTCGACGTGTCGGTGCAGGCGAAGGTGCTCGAGCTGTTCAAGGAACTGCAGCGTGAATACGGGTTCGCGTGCCTGTTCATCAGCCACGACCTCGCTGTGGTGGAGGTGCTGGCCAAGCGCATCGCGGTGCTGAACAAGGGCAAGTTGGCCGAGTTCGGTACGACGGACCAGATTCTGCGTCGTCCGACCAACGAGTACACCAAGCGGTTGCTCGCGGCCGTCCCGGTGCCGGACCCGGCCGAACAGGCCAAGCGTCGCCAGGCACGCGCCGAGCTGTTGGCGGCCGGAGCGAAGTAGGGGGCAACGGGAGGGGGTACCGTCGTCTGTCGTGACGGACCCCCTCGCCCCGCTGCTGGAATTGCCCGGAGTTCTCGACTCCGCCGAACGCGCGCGTGACGCTCTGGGCGCAGTGCATCGACACAAGGCCAATCGTCGTGGCTGGCCGGCCACCGCCGCCGAGGCCGCGGTACGTGCGGCTCGGTCGTCGTCCACGCTCGAGGGCGGTTCGATGGACTTCCCCCGTGAGGGCGAGGACGGCGACCCCATCCTGGCCGGCGCGCTCCGAGTCGCCGCAGCGCTGGACGGTGACGCTCTGCAGAACACGCTGTCCACCTGGAAACGCGCACCGCTACAAACCCTTGCCCGACTCCACCTGCTGGCCGCAGCCGACCTCGTCGACGATGCGTCCGAGCTCGGTCGTCCCCGCGGTGACGCCGGTGTCGGCGAGCGACTCGATCTGCTCGCTCAACTGGTGACCGGTGGAACCTCTGCGCCTGCCCCGGTGATTGCAGCTGTGGTACACGGTGAATTGTTGACGCTCAAAGCTTTCGGATCGGCCGATGGCATCGTTGCGCGTGCTGCATCGAGGCTGGTGGCGGCATCCTCGGGATTCGACCCCCACAATCTCGGGGTACCCGAAGTGAGTTGGATGCGTCGAGCGAACGCATACCGAGACGGCGCGTCGGGATTTGCCGAGGGCACCGCGACGGGCGTCGGGAGTTGGGTGATTCTGTGCTGTGGAGCATTCGAAGCCGGTGCGGCAGAAGCGACTTCGATTGCCGAAGCTGCTCAGTAAGAATCGTGCACACGTAAAAGGGCGGCGATGTCGACTTGCGTCGACGTCGCCGCCCGTTAGCACGGAGCGCCTGGTTACCAAGCGTGCACAGGTGGGCTGTGATGGACTACCACGTGGCCTCGGCGAGAACTCGGCACTGATGAGGTCATCCCTGCAACCGGTGCAGGGTTCTTGCTGATCAATGGCGAATTTCGCAGGCCCACAGCGCTTCTGCCATTAGGTGGCAAGCTCCGCGTGGGTGCCGGTGTCCGTGCTGGGAATCCCGGTCGGGAGGGCGAATCTTCTCTTCCGATTCGTTCTTGGCCTTCCGTTCTTCCGTACGTCATTTGTACCCCGTGACGCGCCTCACATCAAGGGTTTGGGCCTCATCGTTTTCTACGGAGCAGTCCGTAGGTGATCACGCCGGCCGCGAGCGCGCTGAAACTTGCTGCGGCGCTTACCGCTACGGTCTTCCCGGATGGAGTCTGAATCCGTGACCGCAGTGATACCGGGTTGGAGAACGTCAGGATCGGCCACCCGTTGGTTGCGGCTTCCTTGCGCAACGCGCGATCGGGGTTGACGGCCGTCGGGTGGCCGACGGCACGCAGCATCGGCACATCGGTGATCGAATCCGAGTACGCGTAGCTGGAGGCCAGGTCGTAATCATGTTGCGCTGCCAGGGAGTTCATGGCCTCGACCTTGCCCTCGCCGTAACAGTAGAAGTCGACCTCACCGATGTACTTGCCGTCCACGGTCACCATCGTGGTCGCCATGCTGTGGTCGGCTCCCAGAAGCTCTGCGATGGGGTGCACGATCTCGTCGCCGGACGCCGACACGATCACGACGTCGTGTCCTCGAAGCTTGTGGTCGGCGATGAGGTCGGCTGCCTCGGCGAACACCAGAGGGTCGACGATGTTGTGCAGGGTTTCCGCAACGACAGCTCGTACCTGTTCGACATCCCAGCCAGCGGTCATGCTTGCGATGTGTGCGCGCATGCGCTCCATCTGGTCGTGATCGGCACCGGAGAGCAGGAACAGGAACTGCGCATAGCTGCTCTTGAGAACCGCGCGTCGGTTGATGAGGCCTTGGTCGAAGAACGGCCTGCTGAATGCCAGCGTGCTGGACTTGGCGATGATCGTCTTGTCGAGGTCGAAGAATGCCGCGACGCGCGCCGCGCGTCGGCCGGTCGGGGCGTCGTCGTTGCTCGCGCTCTGGGTCACGCTTGTCACCATAGTGGCCGGTGGTGACCGGAGGATGTCGTGTGGTGGCACTGGCGGACTCGCCCGAATTTCATCGAGAAATTCCGACAGTTGAACTTGCAAACAAGGACATCCACGGGTGTAGTATTTTCCATGAGCCCGGTTCATTCCGGGCGGTGTTCAGCCCGACCCCCCGGGGCTGAACCAGACGACCCTCGCCTCCTCCCCCCCTGGCGAGGGTCGTCCTCTTTTCCGGGGTGGGTCGAAAAATGGTACTTGCGTACTGATATTCATCCACAGGGCCGAATTTATCCACATTTCCCCAAGTCGCGTTCATCTCGAGCATATTCTCACGCAGGCTGGGCGCATGGAAACGGACCGGCGACAGCGAAGCGCACCAGCAGCCGTAGCGATGTCGATCGAACTTCGTAGCCTTCGCGAGGACGTCTATCGAATCGCTGCGGCCGCGGATTGTGTTGTGGAAGAGCAGAACTTACTGGTCGGTATCGAATCGACACGGTCGATGTGGGATCGCGCCGAAACAATTTTGGTCGATTTCGCGTCCGCGGAGACCGCGCTGTCGACCGGATTTTCGCGACGAGCGGGCGTCATTCTCGTGACGGCTTCGACGCCCACGCTCGCCGACTGGCGCACCGCCACCGCACTCGGCGTCGAACACGTGATTTCGCTGCCCTCGGAGGAAGACGCATTGGTGCGTTTGCTCGGCGAACCGGCGTCGTTGCCGACCGGAGACGGGGGAGTCATCGCCGTGGTCGGCGCGCGAGGTGGTGCGGGAGCGTCGACACTTGCCGCTGCGCTTGGACTCTGCGGTGGTCGCGCGGGTCGGCGAGTACTGCTCGTCGAGGGCGATCGGTACGGCAGCGGACTCGATCTGTTGCTCGGCTGGGAGACCGTTCCAGGTCTGCGATGGACCGATGTGGTCGTCGAAGGCGGCCGAGTATCCGGCGACGCCTTGCACGGTGCTCTGCCCTCGCGCGACGGGTTGTCGGTGCTCGCGCTGGGCAGATTCGAGAACCGGAGCGCCGGGCTCTCTGCCGTCGCGGTGACGTCTGTGCTCGACGCAGGCCGCACAGCGGGTGATCTGGTGGTGTGCGACGTCTCGCGTCATCCCAGCGACGTCTCCGACGCTGTGTATGCCGCGGCGGACCTCGTCGTGCTGGTACTGCCGGCGGAGTTACGGGCCGTGACGTCCGCGGAGGCCGTGGCGGAGCATGTGGCGGACCGAAATGCCAACGTCGGCCTCGTCGTTCGAGGACCTGCGCCGGGCGGTCTGAGGGCCGACGACATTGCCGCCGCCCTCGACTTGCCGCTGTTGACGTCGATGCGCGCGGAACCGGGGTTGGCCGAGCGCCTCGAACGGGGTGGTCTCGTGCTGGGGCGCCGCTCGCCACTGGCAGCTGCGGCGAACAGTGTGCTCGACACCTTCGCCCAGAAGCCCGGCGGACGGCGGTGGGCAGCATGAGCGCCGTCGTCACCGCAGATCTGCTCGACCGCGTCCGCGATCGTCTGGCGGTGTCTGCCGAGACTCCGGTTCCCGCGACCGTGGCCGCCGCCATTCGGGCCGAAGCAGGCGGGGTCATCGGCGACACCGATATGCTTGCCGCCCTGCGGGTTCTGCAGACCGAACTGACCGGCGCGGGTCCGCTCGAGCCCCTGCTGTCCGAGCCCGGAGTGACCGACGTATTGGTCACTGCGCCGGATCAGGTGTGGATCGACCGTGGTCGTGGACTCGAACGGACCGACGTTCGCTTCGTAGACGAGGCTGCCGTTCGGCGCCTGGCGCAGCGGCTCGCGCTCTCGGCAGGCCGCCGGCTGGACGACGCGCAGCCCTGGGTCGACGGACGGCTGCCCGGTGTGGGGCAGGGCGTGTTCGGCGTCCGCCTGCACGCTGTCCTGGCACCGGTGGCGAGCGGCGGAACGTGTGTGTCTCTTCGGGTGCTGCGACCGGCGACTCAAGGGCTTGCAGCGCTGCGCGCATCGGGAGCCGTCACCGAAGACGGATACGAGCTGCTGCGTCGAATCATATTCGGCCGCTTGGCTTTCCTGGTCGTCGGCGGAACCGGCGCGGGAAAGACCACGCTCCTCGCGGCCCTGTTGGGCGAGGTTGATCCGGCCGAGCGGATCGTCTGCGTCGAGGACGCGGCCGAGCTGGCACCGGCACATCCGCACGTGGTGCGGCTGGTGGCTCGCGCGCCCAATGTCGAAGGGGTGGGTGAAGTATCGGTGCGCCAACTGGTGCGTCAGGCATTGCGGATGCGGCCGGACCGGCTCGTCGTCGGTGAGGTACGGGGTGCCGAGGTGATCGACCTGATGACGGCTCTCAACACCGGCCACGACGGTGGAGCCGGAACCATCCATGCGAACTCGCCCGCCGAAGTGCCCGCTCGACTCGAAGCCCTTGCAGCACTGGGCGGAATGGGGCGCGATGCATTGCACAGTCAGCTCGCCGCGGCCGTTCAGGTGGTGCTGCACGTCCATCGCAGTGCGGACGGCACACGACGGCTGCGCGAGATCGGGGTTGTCGACGTCGATTCCACCGGCCGGGTGCAGATCGTGGCGGCGTGGTCTGTCGATTCCGACGCGACGCCGGGGGAGTGTCGGCTCCTCGAACTGCTGGACCGCCGCTGCGGCGACGCCCGATGACGCCCGTGCTGATTGTCCTCGCCGCGGCAATTATTCTGTGGCCGAATGGTTCCCGCGGCCTGAGAATCGGGAAGCGCAGAGTATCGACCGTGCCGCCATGGCTGGTGCCGAGCTGCACTGCCCTGGTTGCGGCTGGCTCGGTGTGGTGGTTCGGCGGTGTCTGGGCCGTCGGGGCCGCAGCTGTGGCGGGCGGAACAGGGTGGAGGCGCTACCGGCGGCGGCTCGAACGAGACCGCCGCGCAACCGAACTGAAGTGGTTGACCACCGGAGTCGAGGTGATCGTAGGCGAGCTCCGCGTCGGATCCCATCCGGCAGTGGCCAGTGCGGTTGCGGCGGACGAGTGCAGTGGAATCGCATCGTCGGCACTGCGCGGTGCGGCATCGCGAGCCCGGCTGGGCGGCAGGGCTGCCGACGGCATCGCCGCGTCCGATCCGTTGCTGGACGCGGAGCTGGCTCGATTGGCGGCAGCGTGGCGGGTAGCCGACGACCATGGACTTGCACTGGCCGAGCTGCTTGACGCTGTGCGCGACGATATGCTGGGGCGCAGGCGGTTTCGCGAACGAACGGAGGCGTCGCTGGCCGGTGCCCGGGCCACCGCGCTGGTGCTGGCCGGTCTGCCGATACTCGGTGTTGCGCTCGGGCAGCTGATGGGAGCGAATCCGCTGCAGATCCTGCTCGGCGGCGGGATGGGCGGCATTCTGCTCTGCATCGGCACCGCTCTCGGCTGCGCGGGCCTTCTGTGGACCGATGCGATCACCGGCAAGGTGACGACATGATGTCCGCGACTGTCCTCTGCCTGGCAACGGCGTTGATCGCGCTGCCCTCGGTCGGCGGTGGACTACACAGGCTGGCACTCGACGGCCGCGGAGATACCGACACCGTCGAGGTGCCGAGCCCCGACCCGCTCGCGGTCGCCACGACCTTCGACCTACTCGCAGCGTGCTTGCGATCGGGGCTCCCCGTGGCGACGGCCGCTGCAGCTGCGGCTCGATCCGCTCCCACTTCGTTCGGCGCAGCGTTGCGTAAGGCCGCCGATCTGCTCGAACTCGGAGCCGATGCCGAGACCGCCTGGGATGCCGTCGCGCAGGATCCGGAGACCGAGGCTCTGGCCAGGATGGCCCGCCGATCTGCCCGCGCCGGGTCGTCCATGGCGTCGGCGATGACGGAACTTGCTGCGACACAACGAACTCGTGCCGAGGATGCATCGGCCGCTGCAGCCGAACGCGCGGGCGTGCTGATCAGTGGGCCGCTGGGTCTGTGCTTTCTGCCTGCGTTCATCTGTCTCGGGATCATCCCTGTGGTGATCGGACTGGCGGGCAACGTCCTGGGCGGCGGTCTGCTGTGACTGCCGCACACACAAGTGTCCGATGCGGAGATGCCGCGTCGGAGAACAGGGAGGGGAATCGAGATGATCGAGAACGCAGTGCAGGAGTTGAAGACTCGAATCGCGACGTTCGGTGCGGAGGACGACGGGATGTCCACGGCGGAGTATGCGATCGGCACCATCGCCGCCGCGGCATTCGGGGCGGTGTTGTACACCGTCGTGACCGGGGACAGCATCGTGTCGGCGTTGACGGGGATCATCGATCGAGCGTTGAACACTGCCGTCTGATCGCGACCGGTGACGACGGTGCCGTGACGGTGGAGGCGGCGTTCGCGATCGCGTCCATCGTCGCGGTGATCGTGGTGTGTATCGGGGCGATCGTGTCGGTGACGATGCACATCGGGTGCGTGGATGCGGCCCGCGAGGCGGCTCGACTGGCGGCCAGGGGTGATGGGGCCCGGGCTGTTTCGGTGGGGGAACGGGTGGCACCGGGCGGCGCGCGCATCACGGTGACCGAGGACGGGGAGTTCTTCGTCGCGCGGGTGGAGGTCGAGAGTCCGTTGCCGGGACTGACGTTGTCGGCGGAGGCGGTTGCTGCCGCGGAACCGGTTGCAGTGGAATGAGAACGGGCCTGCGTGATGACGAGGGCGGCGCGACGGTGTTGGCGGCGCTCGCGATCTCGGCGTTGATCGCCGTGGTGGTGATGGTGGTGCACGTCGGGTCGGCGGTGGGTGCTCGTCATCAGGCGCAGTCGGCGGCCGACCTCGCTGCGTTGGCCGGGGCGGGGGCTCTGGATCGTGGGGTGGCGGATGCGTGTGATACGGCGCGATCATTGGCGAGCAGGATGTCGACCGATTTGCGGGAGTGCACCATCGACGAGTGGGACGTGATCGTGACGGTGGGTCAGCCGGTGTTCCTGGGGCGCTTCGGAATGTCCGACGCCATCGCCTCGGCGCGGGCGGGTCCGGGGTGAAGCCGGTTGGGTGCGCCCGCCGGCCCGCCCGAATCCGCAAACGCGCGCGCGTTTGTCAGATGCGAGAGGAATCGCCCCGTTCGAGCCGGCGATTTCGCGCGCGTTCAGCGAATGCGCGCGCGTTTGCCCCGAACGCCGGCCCCGAACCCCGGCCTCGACGGGGCGCAGCGGTCCGTCTGCAGCGGTCAGCTCGACGTGACGGTGCGCGCACCGGCCTGCAGCGGGGCAAACCGAGTGAGTTGGGTGACGTGCTCCGGGGTGAGCTCGGCGAGTGAATTGACTTGCAGCAGTTGCATGGTGCGCACGATTTCCTCACGCAGGATCTCGATCATGCGATCGACGCCCTGGCGGCCGCCTGCCATCAGGCCGTAGAGATACGCCCGGCCGACGAGGGTGAACGACGCCCCCATCGCGATGGAGGCGACGATATCGGCACCGTGCATGATGCCGGTGTCGACGGCTACCTCGAAGTCGGATCCCACTTCGCTCACGACCTGCGGCAATAGGTGGAAGGGAACGGGAGCGCGATCGAGTTGCCGGCCTCCGTGGTTCGACAGGATTATCCCGTCGACTCCCAGTTCGGCGAGACGGGCCGAATCTGCCACCGACTGAACACCTTTGACGACGAGCTTGCCGGGCCAGATGTCGCGGATGACGTCGAGATCCTCGAACGAGATGGACGGATCCATCGCTGAATTGAGTAGCTCTCCGACCGTGCCGCCGGTAGAAGACAGCGACGCGAACTCGAGCTTGGCAGTGGTGAGGAAGTCCCACCACCACCACGGACGAGGAATGGCGTTGGCGATCGTCGACGCGGTCAACTGCGGTGGGATGGAGAATCCGTTGCGCTTGTCGCGCAGGCGTGAGCCGGCAACCGGTGTGTCGACCGTGAACAGGAGGGTGTCGAAGCCTGCCTTCGCGGCGCGTTCGACCAGACCGAACGAGATGTCGCGGTCTCGCATGACGTAGAGCTGGAACCAGTTTCGCCCAGTCGGATTGGTGGCCTTGACGTCCTCGATCGACGTGGTGCCCAGAGTCGAGAGGCAGAACGGAATTCCCGCAGCTCCGGCTGCGGCAGAACCGGCGTATTCGCCCTCGGTCTGCATGAGTCGAGTGAAGCCCGTCGGTGCGATGCCGAACGGGAGCGCGGAGGGCCCACCGAACACCGTCGTCGAGGTGTCGACGTGGGAGACGTCCCGCAGGATCGAGGGATGGAATTCGACGTCGCGGAAGGCCTGACGAGCCCGCGAGAGCGAGATCTCGGCGTCGGCGGCACCGTCGGTGTAGTCGAATGCCGCGCGCGGGGTGCGTCGACGGGCGATGGTGCGGAGATCGTCGATGGTGAGTGCGGCGTTCAGGCGTCGTCGACGCAGGTTCAGATCGGGTTTCTTGAACGAGAGGACCTCGCGCAGGTCGGTAGCTTTGGGCATCTGCCGGGTGATGGGCATGTCATTGTCTCGATTCTGTGCAGTATTACGGCGAGTGGTGGGGACGACGGGTCAGGGGAGCATCCAGGCCAGTACCGAACTCTGGAGTCCGACCAAAAGGCAGATGGCAAGCAGCAGGCCGAGGCTCCACCCGATGACTTTTCGGAAAATCTCGGACTCTCTCCCGACCAACCCCACCGCGGTCGCGGCGATGGCGAGATTCTGCGGGCTGATCATCTTTCCCACCACACCACCCGAGGTGTTGGCGGCAACCAGCAGGGTGGGGTCGATGCCGGCGTTGATCGCCGCAGTCTGCTGCAGCGTCGCGAACAAGGCGTTCGCGCTGGTGTCCGAACCGGTGACCGCGGTTCCCAGCCACCCGAGAATCGGGGAGAGGTAGGCGAAGAATGCGCCGGTGCCGGCAATCCAGGTACCGATGGTGATGGTCTGCCCCGACTGGTTCATCACGTAGGCGAGCGCCAGCACCGCGCCCACCGTGAGTGCAGAGAATCGGAGTTTGACCAGCGTGCTTCCGAACAGTCGGGCGGCGTCGGGAGCACTGACGCGGTAGACGGCGGCGACGATGACACCGCAGATCAGCAGCAGTGTTCCCGGCGTCGACAGCCAGGTGAACTTGTAGATGGTGGTGGTGGCGGGGGAACCGGCGGCGGTGAGGATGTTGCCGTCGAGACCGGGCCACGGCACGGCGATGTCGGTCGAGGCGAGGAACCCGGTGACCGGCGACCACAGCTTGGCCACCGAGAACACCGCGATGACGAGAAGGTAGGGGAACAGTGCGAGCCACACTCGTTGCTTCGTCAGCGGCGCGGCCTCGATGGTGCGGGTGGCGACCGGTGCAGGCGTGATCGGGGCAGTGCCGGAACTCCCCGAATCGAGGTCGGCATCTCGGGCCAGGAGGATGCGTTCGCGGGCGGCGTCGGATCCGGTCGGCTTCCAGAACCGCAGAACGACGACTGCTGCGGCGATGCCCGCCAGCGAGGCGATGATGTCGGTCAGCTCGACCGAGATCCAGGTTGCGCTGACCCACTGCGCGACGGCGAACACGACGCCGACGGCCAGGGCAACCGGCCATGTCTGGGCGACGCCGCGTCGACCATCGGTCAAGAACGCGATGAACAGCGGTACGAACAGGGCGATGAACGGGGTCTGGTGGCCCACGTACGCGCCGATCTCGTGGTAGTCGATGCCCGTCAGGTTCCCAGCGGTGAGGATCGGAATGCCGATGGCACCGAAGGCAACCGGCGCGGTGTTGGCGAGCAATACGACGACGGCTGCGCGCATCGGAGCGAAACCGATGGCCAGCAGCATGACACCGGTGATGGCGACCGGAGCACCGAATCCGGCGAGGGCTTCGAGTAGCCCGCCGAAGCCGAACGCGATGATGATGGCCTGGATGCGCGGATCGTCGGAGATGGCGTCGATGATGCGGCGCAGGTCGTCGAAACGTCCGCTCGTCACCGTCAACTCGTACAACCAGATCGCACAGATCACGATCCACACGATCGGGAACAACCCGAAGGCGAAGCCCTGAGTGGCCGACAACCCGGCCAGGTTCACCGGCATGTCGTAGGCCAGAACCGCCACTGCAAGCGCGACGACGAGCCCGGCCAGGCCGGCGAAGTGGGCTTTCCATCCAAGAAGGCCGAGCGTGACGAAGACCGTCAACAGCGGCAGGCAAGCCACCGCTGCGGACAATCCCATGCTGCCCGCGAGCGGTGCGAGATCGGGTGTGTACACAGCTACTCCATTCGAGACCTTCAAGGTGTGTGAGGTCTGACCACATGGAGAATGGTATGGATCACACTCGACGGGGTCAAGAGGCTGAGGCCACAGACCTTCTTCTGGTTGGATGACCGATATGGCTGACGACGCTGAACGGGCGCAGAACGAACCGCTTTCGTGGAAGCCGGTCCGGCGCGCCCGCGCGCACGAGCTGGTGATCGACGCAATCGAGGAGCGCATCATGGCAGGTGATCTCCGCGTCGGGGATCCGCTGCCGCCCGAGCGGGAGTTCGCAGCTCAGCTCGACGTGAGCCGGGCCGGGGTCCGTGAGGCAGTACGTGTCCTGGAGAGCAGTGGAATTCTCCGGTCGTCGCCGGGTTCGGGTCCCGGAGCAGGCACCTTCGTGGCGGCTCTGCCGCGGCCCGCCCTCACACGTCTCCTTCGCCTGCACGTGGCGCTGGCCAACTTTCGGATCGACGACTTGATCAGCACGCGAGTGGCGCTCGAACGGGCCAGCGTTCACCTCGCCGCAGTGGCTCCCGATCAGGACAAGCTCGCCCAGGCCAGGGATGCCGTGGAGATCATGGAAGCCCGGGGTGTCACCCGGGAGGTCTTCAACGACGCCGACACGAACTTTCACATCGCCTTGGCCGAGGCCTCGGGTAACGACTTCGTTGCGTCGCTCACCGCGGCCATCCGCGAATCGATGCGTGCGCCCATCCTCGCCGCGCTGTTGGAGATCGAGGATTGGGACTCGCTGGCCGACACCTTGAAAGCCGAACATCGGCAGATTCTGGCCGCCGTCGAAGCAGGCGATGCAGACCTGGCAATGAAGTCGGCCGAAGAACACATCCGGTCGTCCGCTGCGGCCCTGTCCATTGACAACAGGGCGGACCCGTCGTGACACGCCGGCAGTGACGAGTGTCAGCTACGCATCAGATTGCGCAGTGCGGTGGCTATCGCGGGGTCGGTGTATCCACCCGTCCGGGCCACGAATGTCGTTCTGCAGGTGATGACTTCGATGCCTTCTTTGTCGGTGACGGTATTGCTGGTGACCATCACGTCACTTCCCGCGGACTGGCGGAACGATTCGAGACACAGATCGGAGCTCACTCGGTCGCCGACCCGCAACGGTCGTCGGAGGAGGATTTGTTGATCGGTGTGCAGGACGTCGCTGACGGAATAGCCGATCAGCAAGTGCGCGAACAACTCCGGCAACAGTCGCGTGCCGATGACGCTGACGAAGGTGACCGGGGCGATCAACGTGGAATAGCCCAGCCCAGCCGCCGCTGTTTCCAGGCGATGGGCAGGGTGGTCGTCGTGGACCGAACGAGCGAACTCACGAATTTGTTCGCGACCGACCTCGTAATCGTGCGGCGGGATGTAGTGGCATCCCACCTTCTCGACGATGGCCGGAACAGTCTCTCGAACGGTCACAGTCATATCGGACCTCCACCAGTCCTGTGGCTTCTCGAATCATCGAAATTGGAACAGTCTCAGAACTGACACACCGTCAGAGTTGCCCACATTTGCGGTCGATCACAGTCGAGTCGGCATTGTGCTGGAGATTCGACAGGGCTCCGCATGTCGCCGGGTGCGGGCGACAGCGCGGGTCGCGTCCAGACCTCTCGCAAATGCACGCGCGTTCGCCAGGGGCGCGCGGAATTGCTCCGTTCTGGCCGCAACTTTGCGCGCGTTCAGCGAGTGCGCGCGCGTTTGCGGCGAACCTCGGACGCGGCGAACCTTGGACGCGGCGAACCTCGGACGCGGCGAACCCCGCACCCAGACCCCAGCGCTCAGGACCCCAAGCCGCGTCACCCTTCCCGAGTGACGGCCGCGAGTACCGCCGTCAGCACTCGAACGGCACCGTCTTTGTCCAGTGGATCGTTGCCGTTTCCGCATTTGGGTGATTGCACACAGGATGGGCATCCGGTCTGGCACTCGCAGGAGGCGATGGCGTCCTTGGTAGCGGCGAGCCAATCGGCAATGGCTACGTGGCCGCGATCTGCGAAGCCCGCTCCGCCGTCGTATCCGTCGTAAACGAAAACGGTAGGCAGGCCGGTGTCGGGGTGCAGTGCCGTCGATACTCCGCCGATGTCCCATCGATCGCACGTTGCGACCAGGGGCAGCAACCCGATGGCGGCGTGCTCGGCCGCGTGTAGAGACCCGGGGAATCGTTCGTACGGAACCCCGCTGTGCTCCAACAACTCCGGGGTGATGGTGTACATGACGGCTCGGGTGTCGAGGGTCTGCGCGGGCATGTCGAGCTCTATGGAATCGAGTACCTCGCCGGAGAGGAGGCGTCGCAGATATCCGACCACCTGGTGGGTGACGTTCACCTGCACCAGTGCGACGCGTACTTCGCCGTAGTCGACGGATTCGTGCACGGCGGTGATCGAGATGTCGGTGATCTCGCGGGCCGAGGTGTTCCACTCGGGCTGTTCGGCGTGCACCAGCGCGAGCCCGGCATCCAGGTCGAGTTCGTCGACCACGAACGATTCACCCTGATGGATGTGGACGGCACCGGGGTGAGCGGTGGCGGGCGCTCTGCCGCCGTCGACTGTGCCCAGCATGCGGCCGGACTCGCCGTCGACGATCGCCACCTGCACACCTGTGCCGCCGCGAATGTTCACCGCACCGTGCGGCGACAACTGCTGCCCCTCGGGGGTGATGAACCACCCGTGCGGGCGCTTGCGCACGTAGCCCTTCAGCTCGAGTTCCTCGAGTACCGATTCCGCGCTCAGTTCCTCGGCCTCGGTCAGGGTGATCGGCAGTTCGACTGCAGCGCAAAGTAATTGTGGAGCGAGAATGTAGGGATTGGTGGGGTCGGTGACGGTGGCCTCGACGGGCTTGTCCAACAGGGCCGCCGGGTGATGCACCAGATATGTGTCGAGGGGATCGTCGCGCGCCACGAGCACCAACAGTGAGCCCTCGCCGCGTCGTCCGGCTCGCCCGCCCTGCTGCCAGAACGATGCGACCGTGCCGGGGAAGCCGGCGACGATCACCGCGTCCAAACCGGCGATGTCCACACCGAGTTCGAGCGCATTGGTGGTGGCCACTCCCAACAACGTGCCGTCGGACAGATCTGATTCCAGTTTTCGTCGGTCCTCCGCCAAATACCCTGCGCGATAGGCGGCGACGCGTCGCACCAATTGCGGATCGACGTCGGCGAGAATTCTCTGGGCGCCGAGCGCGGTGACCTCGGCTCCGCGCCTGGAGCGTACGAATGCCAGCGTCCGGGCACCCTCGACCAACAGGTCCGCCATGATGCGCGACGCCTCCGCGCCGGCGGATTTCCTTACCGGAGCACCGTTTTCGCCGGTGATCTCTTTCAGCAGCGGAGGTTCCCACAGTGCGACGGTGCGGGCTCCGTGCGGGGAGCCGTCCTCGGTGACCTCTTTGCACGGTGCTCCGACGAGGCGGCTCGCCGCTCGTCCAGGCTCGGACGTGGTGGCGCTGGCGAGAACGAACACCGGGGACGCGCCGTACCGTGCGCAGAGGCGCCGCAGCCTGCGGAGCACCAACGCGACATTCGATCCGAAAACGCCTCGGTAGTAGTGACATTCGTCGACCACCACGTAGCGAAGATTGCGCAGGAACCGAGACCACCGCTCGTGCGAACCGAGGATGCCCAGGTGCAGCATGTCGGGATTGGTGAAGATCCACCGCGCATTGGTGCGGGCCCACTGGCGGATCTCGATCGGAGTGTCGCCGTCGTAGGCACTCGGAAACACTTCTGCGAGTTCGCCTGACAGTTCCCGCAACTCGTCGGTGATCGAGATGGTGGTGCGTAGCTGATCGGCGCCGAGGGCCTTGGTGGGAGCCAGGTACAACGCCGTGGCCCGAGCATCGGCGGACAGGGTCGTCAGAATGGGAAGTTGATACGCCAACGATTTGCCGGACGCGGTGCTCGTCGAGAGCACCACGTGATTGCCCTCGGCGGCGAGTGTTGCCGCACGCGCCTGATGGGTCCACGGTTGTGCGATCCCACGAGAGGTGATCACCTGCACCACTTCCGGGCCCACCCACGACGGCCAGGAGGCGAACTGCGAGACCCGTGCCGGCAGCTCGGCGACGTGGGTCAGCGGGCTCTCGTTCGTTGGCGAACCCGCCAGCACCCGATCCAACAATCGCTGCCCGTAGCTCGCGTCATCCGCACCGCCCAGCGGATGCTTCTCGCTCACTGCCGGTCTCCATGCATTCGTTCGATCTACAAGCGCCGTCGGGCTCTTCGCGACCTGGGATCCCCATGCTATCGCGGGCCATCGTCGGCTCCTCCGCGCCCTGGTGGGAGCCGCAATTCATCCGTCCCGTGTTGTGCGTTTCCACAACAAGGGCAAATTGTTCGAAAAGGGTCGGTTTTCGACTGTTGCGAATGCGGAGTTCATGGTTCACTTGACCCGGTCGCAGCTTCTGTGTTCGTTCTACGCTTCGCAGGATCTCATGTTGCGGGCGCGGTACTGGGAGAGCTCGTCCATCAGGGGGAATCCTGAGGGGGATTCGTACAAGTGCAGCGGTCGGAACCGGCCCGATGGATCGAAAGTGCGCTCCATCGAATCCGGTGTTAGAAAGAGAAGGAAAAGCATGGCACAGGGAACTGTGAAGTGGTTCAACGCCGAAAAGGGCTTTGGATTCATCGCACCAGAAGACGGCTCCGCTGACGTTTTCGTCCACTACTCCGAGATTCAGGGCAGCGGATTCCGCACCCTCGAAGAGAATCAGCGCGTGGAGTTCGAGGTCGGCCAGGGCACCAAGGGCCCTCAGGCAACGGGCGTTCGCGCAGTCTGAATCTCTTCTCATCCGAGTCGAGATACGTCATCCCCCTTCTCGATCGGCTCCCTATACGAGTCGATCACGGAGGGGGATGACGCGTTTGCAAACCACCCGGGAGCGTCGAAAGCCGTGAGCGCAGGCGCGGATGTCCTAATGTCCATGCTGTGAACCAGCTGTCCTTCTTCTCCGCCGAATCGTTACCGCCCGCGGTGACCGATCTCAGTGGGCTGCTGGCCGCCACCGGCCACGTCGTCACCTCCTCGGGCTCGGCCCGCATTTCCGTCGTCGTCGACGCGCAGTGGCGGGCCGATGCCATTGCAGAGTTGATCGAGCAGTGTGGTCTGGCCGCGGAATTGGGTCGGTCGGAGGAAGACCGGCCCCTGGTACGTACCGCGTCGGTCCCCGAACTGTCCGCATTGGCATCTCTGTGGACCAAGGGCGCAGTCAAAGCCGTACCTCCCGGGTGGATACCCGGATCACGAGAACTGCGTGCCTGGGTGCTCGCGTCGGGTCGTCCGGAGGCGGAGGGCGAGCGGTACCTGCTCGGACTCGATCCGCACGCACCGGACACCCATTCCGTCCTTGCCCAGTCCTTGATGCGCGCGGGCATCGCTCCGACGCTGATCGGCACTCGCGGCTCCAATCCGGGACTGAGAATCACCGGTCGACGACGGCTGTTGCGCCTCACCGAGAACGTCGGTGAGGCTCCACGGAACGTGGACGCACGTACCATTTGGCCGCACGCGGAGTAGGCCGATATGTGACTGATCTGCGAGTATTTGGTCGACGTATGTCAGTCTGTTAGTAGTGGGACAGGCAAATGTGCCTGTGAAAACGCACTAGGGAAGGTTCGGCAGCAAGGTGGCAGCACGTAAGAACGGCACGGGGGACAGCTCCGCCGAGCCGCGTCGTCTGGTCATCGTCGAGTCCCCGACCAAGGCAAAGAAGATCGCCCCTTACCTCGGGAGCAATTACGTCGTCGAGGCCTCCGTCGGCCATATTCGCGACCTTCCCCGTGGTGCTGCGGACGTCCCTGCCAAGTACAAAGGCGAGCCCTGGGCGCGCCTCGGCGTGGACGTCGACCACGATTTCGAGGCACTCTACGTCGTCTCGCCCGAGAAGAAGGGCAAGGTCGCAGAGCTGAAAAGCCTGCTCAAAGACGCCGACGAGCTGTATCTCGCCACTGACCCCGACCGCGAGGGTGAGGCCATCGCCTGGCATCTCCTCGAGACCCTGAACCCCAAAGTCCCTGTTCGACGCATGGTCTTCCACGAGATCACCAAGCCGGCCATCCTCGCGGCCGCCGCCGACACTCGCGACCTCGACCAAGACCTGGTCGACGCCCAGGAGACCCGTCGTATCCTCGACCGTCTCTACGGCTACGAAGTGAGCCCGGTGCTGTGGAAGAAGGTCATGCCGAAGCTGTCGGCGGGCCGAGTGCAGTCCGTCGCCACCCGCATCATCGTCCAGCGTGAGCGCGAGCGGATGGCATTCCGAAGCGCCGAGTACTGGGACATCTCCGCCACGCTCGACGCCGGTGCCGAGGCGAGCCCCCGCAGTTTCGGTGCCCGGCTGGTCAATGTCGACGGCAATCGCGTCGCCGCCGGCCGCGATTTCGGGGCCGACGGCAAGCTCAAGACCGAGTCCGTGACCGTGCTGGACGAACCGCGTGCCCGACGCCTCGCCGAGGCTCTCGAAGGCGTCGATCTGACGGTCGCGTCGGCGGAGGACAAGCCGTACACCCGCAAGCCGTACCCGCCGTTCATGACGTCGACGCTGCAGCAGGAGGCAGGCCGCAAGCTGCGATTCAGTTCCGAACGGACCATGCGTGTGGCGCAGCGTCTGTACGAGAACGGCTACATCACCTACATGCGTACCGACTCGACGTCGCTGTCCGCGTCGGCGGTCTCCGCGGCACGGGCGCAGGCGACCGAGCTCTACGGCCCCGAGTACGTGCATCCCACTCCGCGGCAGTACACCCGCAAGGTCAAGAACGCACAGGAGGCGCACGAGGCCATCCGCCCCGCGGGTGATGTGTTCCAGACTCCCGGGCAGCTGCACTCTGCGCTGCAGACCGACGAGTTCCGGCTGTACGAGCTGATCTGGCAGCGCACGGTGGCGTCGCAGATGGCGGATCTGCGCGGCACCACGCTGACGCTGCGCATCACCGGAACCGCAGGCACCGGCGAGGAATGCACGTTCTCCGCGTCGGGTCGCACCATCACGTTCGCCGGCTTCCTCAAGGCCTACGTCGAGAGCGTCGACGACGAGGCGGGCGGTCAGACCGACGACGCCGAGTCACGTCTGCCCGCGCTGAAGGCCGGCCAGGCAGTGACGGCCACCAAGCTCGATCCCGACGGTCACACCACCAACCCGCCGGCTCGATTCACCGAGGCGTCGCTCATCAAGACGCTCGAAGAGCTGGGAATCGGTCGGCCGTCGACGTATTCGTCGATCATCAAGACCATTCTCGACCGCGGTTACGTCTACAAGCGTGGCAGTGCTCTGGTGCCGTCGTGGGTGGCGTTCTCGGTGATTGCGTTGCTGGAAGCGCACTTCGGGCGTCTGGTGGACTTCGATTTCACCGCAGGCATGGAAGACGATCTCGACGCGATCGCGGGAGGCCGTGAGCGCCGCGGCGATTGGCTGCAGAACTTCTACTTCGGCGGCGAGACCGGTGCCGAGGGTTCGGTGGCGCGCTCCGGTGGCCTGAAGAAAATGGTGGGCCAGAATCTCGAGGAGATCGATGCGCGCACCATCAACTCGATCCGTCTGTTCGACGACTCCGAGGGACGCGAAATCCATGTGCGCGTAGGCCGTTACGGTCCGTACCTCGAGCGCATGGTCAAGAGCGACGACGATCCCGACGGCGACCCGATCAGCCAGCGCGCCAACCTGCCCGACGATCTTCCGCCGGACGAGTTGACGATCGATTTCGCCGAAAAGCTTTTCGCCACACCACAAGAGGGCCGCAAGCTCGGTGTCGATCCGCTGACCGGCCACGACATCGTCGCGAAGGAAGGCCGTTTCGGGCCGTACGTCACCGAGATCCTGCCCGAGCCGGAACCCGAGCCGACGCCGCCTCAGCCCGACATCGTGCCCATCCCGTCCGGCAACGACGGTGATGGTGGCGGTGGCGTCAAGACTGCGGTGAAGAAGGCTGCAGCCAAGAAGGCACCGGCCAAGAAGGCTGCCGCGAAGAAGGCCACCGGCCCCAAGCCGCGGACCGGCTCGTTGCTCAAGTCGATGGATCTGGCGACGATCACGCTCGAGGATGCACTCAAGCTGCTGTCGTTGCCGCGCATCGTGGGCGTCGATCCCGAGTCGAAGGAAGAGATCACCGCGCAGAACGGCCGTTACGGCCCGTATCTGAAGAAGGGCACCGATTCTCGCTCGCTCGCGGACGAGGATCAGATGTTCACGGTCAGTCTCGAAGAGGCTTTGAAGATCTACGCCGAGCCCAAGCGTCGCGGCCGTCAGGGTGAGGCCAAGCCGCCGCTGCGAGAGTTGGGTGTCGACCCGATCAGTGAGAAGCCGATGGTGATCAAGGACGGCCGATTCGGGCCGTACGTCACCGACGGTGAGACCAACGCAAGCCTGCGCAAGGACGACGAGGTCGAGTCGATCACCGATGATCGTGCGTCGGAGTTGTTGGCGGACAGGCGTGCTCGCGGACCGGTGAAGAAGAAGGCACCGGCCAAGAAGGCGGCCGCCAAGAAAGCCCCGGCAAAGAAAGCTGCGGCGAAGAAGGCTCCGGCCAAAAAAGCTGCTGCCAAGAAGACCGCAACCAAGACCGCTGCCACCAAGACCACTGCCGCGAAGAAGGCCCCGGTCAAGAAGGCTCCGGCGAAGAAGACCGAGAGCGAATAGCCCGACGAGCTCGAAGTTGTGGACGGAAAGACGGCCGTAAGCCGCCGTAACTTCGAGTTCGGCGATCGGCGGGAACATTCGGTCGACGGGACGCGTCGAACCGTCGTGAAGCGCGGATTGATCGGTCTCGTAGCCCTCGGATGCGTCGTTGCAACGTCGACGGGCTGCTCTCAGGTGGTCCAGGGCCGAGCGACGGCAGCCGAGCAGGGTTCGGTGACTCCGTCGGTGTCCAGGCCGGACGTGCCGGCAGGTGAGCTGTTCGATCCGTGTTCGTTGCCGCTCGCGAGCTTGGATCCGAAGGGCGCGCTCGAGTTGAAGGACTCGCTCACTCCAGGGATACCCGATACATCCGGCGTCTGTGTGTGGACGAGTTCGGACTACTCGCTGTCGGTGACCATGTCCGTTACCGAATTCCTGATTTTCTCCGATCCGAAGTCGATTCCGGATTTGGAGGACGTGCGGTCGGAGAAGGTGGGTGCCTTCACCTTCGACGTGTTTCGAATCCGCTCGACCCTCGACGACGACGGGAAGAGTCAGTCGTGCAATGCACAGACCGCGACGTCCGGGGGGAACGTGAGCCTGAGTGTGTTCGAGATCGACTTCGAGCCCACGGAACCGATCGACGCGTGCGCGACGACCGAGGACATTCTGCGTTCGCTCGAGCCGTACCTGCCCGCGCCGAAGTAGTCGGTCCCAACCATTAGGGTTGGCGTCATGGCGGGTGTGTTCGATCGGTTGGTCGGTCAGGAAGATGTCGAGGCCGATCTGACGGCTGCCGCGGTTGCTGCTCGTACCGGTGTCGACTCCTCGGCGATGACGCATTCGTGGCTCTTTACCGGCCCTCCCGGATCGGGGCGCTCCGTAGCTGCTCTGTGCTTCGCTGCGGCCCTGCAGTGCACCACCGACGGTGTTCCCGGGTGCGGTCACTGTCAGGCGTGTTCGACGACGATGGCCGGTACCCACGGCGATGTGCGACGCGTCGTCCCCGAGGGCCTGAGCATCAGCACCAAGGAGATGCGCGACATCGTGTCCATCGCCTCGCGTCGGCCGAGCACAGGTCTGTGGCAGGTGGTCGTGGTGGAGGACGCCGACCGGCTCACCGAGGGTGCCGGAAACGTGCTGCTGAAGGTGGTCGAGGAGCCGCCGGCGCGGACGGTGTTCCTGTTGTGCGCTCCGTCGGTCGATCCGCAGGACATCTCGGTGACCCTGCGTTCGCGATGCCGTCATGTCTCGTTGGTGACGCCCACCGTGCCGGCGATCGCCCAGGTGCTGCAGACCCGCGACAAGCTCGACGCCGAGACGGCGGAATGGGCCGCGTCGATCAGTGGCGGTCACGTGGGCAGAGCGCGTCGTCTCGCCACCGACGAGGACGCACGGGCACGTCGTAAACGGGCGCTGGCTCTGGCGTCGGCCGCAGCTCGGCCCAATCAGGCGTACCTCGCGGCCGAGGAGTTGGTGAAGGCCGCCGAGGACGAGGCCAAGGAGATGAGTGCCTCCCGCGACGAGGCCGAGACCGAGGAGCTGCGAACAGCTCTGGGTGCGGGTGGCACCGGAAAGGGTGCGGCTGGTGCGCTGCGTGGCTCGGCCGGGGTGCTCAAGGATCTCGAGAAGCGGCAGAAGTCTCGTGCCACCAGAACCGGTCGCGATTCACTCGATCGCGCGCTGATGGATCTGGTCGGACTGTATCGCGATGCCCTTGCTCGCTCGTACGGATCGACCGCGACAGCGACGCACCCCGACATGGCTGAGCAGGTCGAGCGGATGGCGAAAGCCGTCTCGCCCGAGGCGTTGCTGAAGAGCATCGAGGCGATCCTCGAATGCCGAGAGTCGTTGGCTGTCAACGCGAAACCCAAGTTCGCCATCTACGCGATGGTGGCGACTCTGGGCGACGCGCTGCGTTAGTTCCGCTCCTTCTTGCGCGCCCGTGAGGCCCGCAGGTTGGCAACGTTGCCGCAGGTCTTGACGTCGTGCCAGACCCCACTGTTGTTGCGGGAGCGGTCGTAGAAGGCGGATCCGCACACCTCGTTCTTGCATCGCTTGAGTCGACGCCACGTGTCTGCCTTCTGTGCGAGCAGCACTTCGGACCAGATTTCCGACGCGATCCAGTCGGTCCCGGTCCCGGTCGGTGACAGTCGTACCGTTCCATCGATGTCCGTTACGAGCTCGACTCGGACGGCCGGACGCGCAGCCACATCGCCTGCAATGGCCGCTTCCACGTCGGAACGCAAGGTTCGCAGCGTGACCGCATCGTCGTCCGACAGAGGCATTTCCCAGGTCCTGGACGCTGCCTCACCGTCGGCGATGAGGTCGGGAAGTCCGTACACGTCTATGGCTCGCGTGTTCAACAGATTCTGAACCACCTGCAGACCGTCGGGTGCCGGTGCGAGGTGGAAGCGCTCTGTCGGCGACTGTGACATATGTGAACAGTATTTGACTATGTCGTTCTGGTCAACTAAGACTGACATAGTCAAAAGCATTTAACCTCTGTCGTAAGGATGAGTCCGATGGTGTCGATTCAAGGAGCAACGGTGTTGGTGACCGGCGGTCAGCGCGGTCTGGGTAAGGCGACGGTCGATGCATTGCTCGAGCGTGGTGCGGCGAAGGTCTACGCGACGGCGAGGAGCCCGCGAGAGGACTCGGATCCTCGGGTGGTTCCCGTTGCACTCGATGTCACCGACGCGGATTCCGTTGCCGCACTTGCCGATATCGCATCCGATGTGTCGATCGTCTTCAACAACGCCGGCGCTCCCGGAACGACACCGTTGCTGACGACGTCGATCGATGACGTTCGCGCGGTGTTCGAGACCAATGTCTTCGGCGCGCTGCGAATCGCGCAAGAGTTCGCTCCGATACTGAAGGCAAACGGCGGCGGGGCGTTGGTCGACATTCACTCGGTGCTGTCGTGGCTCGGCGGTGCAGGTGCCTACGGGGCATCGAAGGCGGCGATTTGGTCGGCCACCAACTCTCTCCGGCTCGAGCTCGCACCGCAGGGAACCCTCGTTGTCGGGGTGCATCTCGGGTACACCGACACCGACATGATCGCCGAACTCGACGTCCCGAAGAACGACCCGCGCGACGTGGTGCGCCAGGTGCTCGACGCCGTCGAGGCCGGCGAGACCGAGGTGCTGGCCGACGACGTGACCAGGCACGTCAAGTCGATCCTCAGCGGGCCTGCGGAAGGACTCGGCCTGGCGGGCTGACCGCCAGGGAGGGCGATTTTCGTTTCGACGGGATGCTCCGTTAGACTCACCAACGCCGAAAGGCACGCCGCCTTAGCTCAGTCGGTAGAGCATTTCACTCGTAATGAAAAGGTCAAGAGTTCGATTCTCTTAGGCGGCTCCACCAGCAGGCCCCTGACATGCATCAGCGTGTCGGGGGCCTTTCTGTTGTTCGGTCCAGCTGTGAATCGACCTGTTCGCCGCGTCGGTCCTGCAAGATCAGTTCATGCGAAACAGCAGCACCCGCGGTGAACTGATGACAGCGATCGTCACCACCGGCACCGGTGGATACGACAAGCTCGTCGTGTCCGAGGTGCCCAGACCAGTGCCGGGTCCGGGTGAGGTGCTCGTTCGGGTGTTGGCGGCAGGGATGAACAACACCGAAATCAACACGCGCGTGGGCTGGTACCCCGACGGCGGGTGGAACGACACAACGCCGTTTCCGCTGATTCAGGGCACGGACTGCTGCGGGCTCGTGTGTGCGAGTCCAGGTATCGACGAATCCATCGTCGGTCGCCGGGTCCTGGTGCGATCGTGCATGCGCGTCGACGGCTTCTCGTCGAACGAGACGCGCTGGTTGGGTTCGGACATGGACGGCGCGTTCGCTCAGTTCGTCGTCGTTCCGGCGAGCGAGGTCTTCGTTGTCGATTGTGACTGGACCGACGCAGAGCTGGCGACGATCCCGTGTGCGTACGGCACGGCAGAGAACATGGTCGCTCGCGCGGGAGTGAGTCGAGGGTCGACGGTTCTCATCACCGGTGCCTCGGGTGGAGTCGGTTCTGCCGCAGTGCAACTCGCCGTTCGACGCGGCGCGCGCGTGATCGGCGTCGCGAGCCGAGCCAAACACGATCAGCTCCGCGAACTCGGCGTCGACGAGATCTACGGGCGCGACGCAGATCTGGTGGTCACCCTCGGCAAACACAGCGTCGATGTGGTGATCGACAACGTCGCAGGCGACGGTTTCGGTCCCCTGCTCGACCTCCTCGTTCGTGGAGGGACTTACGTGTCCTCGGGTGCAATCGCGGGACCCGTCGTCGAGCTGGACCTTCGCACGATGTACCTGAACGATCTGACGCTCCTCGGGTGCACGGCGTGGGACGAGGACGTGTTTCCGAACCTCGTGTCGTACATCGAGGCCGGTGAGATTCGTCCGTTGCTGGCCGAATCGTTTCCCCTCGAGCAGATCGCTGCGGCGCAGCAGCGCTTCCTGGAGAAGAACCACGTCGGAAAGTTCGTGCTCGTTCCGCCGGTCATCGTCGACCAGGTCTGACTGGCAGCCCGCGCGAAAGCGTCCGGTACCGACTCACCGACCGAGTTCGTTCTGCAAGCGGCGAGCGGCCGATTCGAGAGCCGGAACTCGACCACGCCGCGGCGCGCGTCGCGCGAACAGAACGAACGCCGAGGTGGCCCGGGCGGTGGGGACTGCGATCGCAGCGATGTCCGGATCGGCGAGTCCGTCGCTGCGGGCCAATCGATCTCGACGAATAGTCGGGAGCTCTCGCTGAAACTGCGCGGCTCCCTCCGGGTCGTCTCCACGTAGTCCGCTCAGGATCCTCTCCCGCACGGGCTCGTCGGCGCGGGCGAGCAGGAGACGTCCCGCAGCGGTACGCAAGGTGGGGCGGGGGCGGTGGTCGTCGGCCACTATCTGGATGTGGTCGGGTGCGCGCGGCCCTGCGTGGTCGAGGTAGTAGATCTCGTGCCCCACGAGAGCGGCGATACCGATCGGTGCCCTGGCCACCTCACTGAGGCGGACGAGCTCGGCATGATCGACCCACGATGCCGTCGCCGATCCGGCGATCATTCCGAGCATGTGCGGGCGGAGGCCGAGGGCATACCGCTTGCCGGTCATCGTCAGGTACCCGAGGACACACAATTCGCGGACGAGGTCCTGCGTCGAACTCACCGGTGCATCGATCGAACGCGCGAGCGCCGACAGGGTGGGTGGTTCGTCGCAGCGCGCGACGTAGTCGAGAATCCGGTCCGTGCGCATCAAGGTCCGATGCCCCTCACTACTCATTCGCCACATCTTACGGATATACGTACACATTCGACGAGGTCCTCGGTGTCGTTCATCGTGGAGTCATGACCCCATCGATTCCGGGCACGAGAACGATGGCGCGTCAACGACACTCGCCACTGAACCGCAACTTCGAGAGGGATGTCGAGCGATGACGAACACGAAAGACAATGCGAAAACCGGCCTCCTCGAAGGAATTCGAGTCGTCGAGTTCGCGAGCGTGATCATGGCACCGTACGCCGGACAACAACTGGGCGATCTCGGAGCCGACGTGATCAAGGTCGAACCGCCGGGCGGAGACATGACCCGATCGATGGGTTCCGCTCGCCACACCGGTATGGCCGGAGCGACTCTCAATCTCAACCGAAACAAGCGAAGCGTCGTCGTCGACGCCAAAGCCACTGGTGGCCGAGAGGCCATGCTGGCTTTGGTCGCCACCGCCGATGTGTTCATCACGAACGTCCGCCCGGACGCCATCGGCCGTCTCGGACTCACCTACGACGACCTTCGTGCCGTCAACCCGAGACTGATCTACGCACGCGGGCAGGGCTTTCGGAGTGACAGCAAGTACGGGAACCACGCAGCCTACGACGACATCGTGCAAGCCGCGTCCGGCCTGGTGGCCCTGAACGAGCAGGTCACGGGACAGCCCTACTTCGTTCCGACCGTGCTGGTCGACAAGATCTGCGGCATGCAGATCGTCTCGTCGGTGTTGGCGGCGTTGGTTTTTCGCGATCGCACCGGAGTGGGGCAGAACATCGAGATCCCGATGGCGGACACGATGCTGGCCTTCAACCTCGTCGAGCACCTCGCCGCAGCGACGTTGGATCCCGAAGCACCGTACGGCTACCGGCGTGCACTCAGTTCGTCCCGCCGGGCACAACGCACAGCCGACGGATCGATGTGCATCCTGCCCTATAACGACCGAAACTGGCGAGACTTCTTCACCTTCGTCGGCCGGACCGATCTCGTCGACGACCCCCGCTTCACTTCGATGTCCCGGCGCGCCGAGAACGCAGACGACCTGTACCGACTGGTCTCGGAACTGACACCGTCGCGAACCTCCGCCGAATGGCAGGAGTTCTGTGACCACGCCAGCATCCCCGCCGCACCGGTCCTCGACCTGAAATCGGCAAGCGAGAGCAACTACGCCGTCGCCGGCGGACTCGTGGTCGATGCCGAGCACCCCACCGAGGGAACCTATCGCCAGGTTGCCGTCCCCGTTCGGTACTCGGCGTACCCCGAGCCGACCATTCGGCCCTGCCCCACGATCGGCGAACACACCGACGAAGTATTCGCCGAAATCGGCTACCGACCACAGCATTCCGGCAGCACACCGGATCTCACCACCACGGGAGCGACATCATGACCACCACCATCGACCGCGAGCGAGACCTCGCGGTGGACGAGCTCGTCCGATTCCCCGACGTCGATCTGCCCGATTCCGCGGTCGACCTACGTCGCCAGGTCCGAGTATTCCTCGACGAGGAACGACGACGCGGAACGGTGATGGGCCGCCCCGACTCGTGGCTGTCGGGTTGGGACCGCGGCTTCAGCGAGCGGCTCGCGGGGCGAGGCTGGGTGGGCATGGCTCTACCCACGCGCTACGGCGGCAGTGGGGCCGGGCCGATCGCACGGTACGTCGTCATCGAGGAGCTGTTGGCGGCAGGCGCACCCGTCTCCGCCCACTGGGTGTCCGATCGTCAGGCGGGTATCTCGATCCTCGGCCACGGCACCGACGAACAGCGGGAGACCTTCCTCCCCGCCATCGCAGCGGGTAGATGCTTCTTCTCGATCGGAATGAGCGAAAGCGAGAGCGGGTCCGACCTCGCGTCGGTACAGACCCGAGCCGACGAAGTGGACGGCGGTTGGAAGATGAACGGCACCAAGATGTGGACCGGTGGTGCTCACCTCAACGATTACGCCATAGTTCTGGCCCGCACCTCCGACCACGAGAACCGGCACGACGGACTCACGCAGTTCCTGGTCGACCTGCGCGCTCCGGGAGTTCGAGTCGAGGGCATCGAGTTGCTGACCGGTGAGCACCGCTTCAATGCCGTGCACCTCGAGGACGTCTTCGTCCCCGACAACCGCGTCCTGGGCAACGAAGGAGACGGTTGGAAACAGGTGACCGGCGAGCTTGCGTTCGAGCGCAGCGGACCCGAACGATTCCTCTCGACCTTGCCGGTATTGGAATCACTGCTCGGTGTTCTTGCCGCGCAGTCCAACACGGATCACCAGCTGGCGGTGGTCGGAACTCTCACGGCTCGTCTGGTCGCATTGCGCGCACTCTCGCTCGGCGTCGCGTCGGCGTTGCAGGCGGGTGAGTCTCCGGACGTGCAAGCGGCGATGGTCAAAGACCTCGGCACCCGCTTCGAAGGCGATCTCGTCGAGCAGGTTCGCGAGATCTCCCCGGTGGCTCCTGCCATCTCGGCGACGATCGGTACCCACCCCGAACTGCTCGCCTTCGCCCTCCTCCACACACCCGGATACACCCTGCGCGGTGGAACGAACGAGATTCTGCGCGGGATCATCACGAAAGAGGTCACCGCACGATGAGCGCCACGACAATCATTGGAGACCGTGTTCGCAATGCCACCGAACCCCGTGCGCGAGACGTCGACGTAGTGTTCGCGGCCGGTTATTCCGCGACTGCCGCACCGATCGGTGAATCCGTCCTCGTGGTCGGACCGCTACTGCGCTCGGCCGGTCATGCAGTCGTAGAGGTTAATTCGACGATTGCTGTCGCAGATTCGACGTCCCTCGTGGTGCGTTACACCCATGCGAACGCCGAATCGACGGTAGGACCTCTCGGTGCGGAGGGCGTCGGCTCCGCGATCACCGTGACCGGCACGGTCGCCCGAGTTTCGTTCGCGAGCACCGCAGATGCGGTGGTGGTCCTGGTCGACACCCCGAGCGGTCCCGCCGTCTTCGTTGCTCCAGACGAGGTCCGCATACTCGACACCGAAACCGACCTGGCCGGAAATCCGTTGTCCACCCTCGTGTTCGACGGCGTGGAGATCGCGTCTCCGGTTCCGGTCTCGCGCGAGTTGGCCACCGACGTCCGGCTTCGTCTGGCGCTGGTGCACGCCGCGCTGATCGCCGGGGCGGCGCAACGGTGCGCGGAGATGACGGTGGCCCACACGTCGACCCGTAAGCAGTTCGGCCGCACGCTCGATCACTTCCAGGCAGTCAAGCAGAACGAAGCTCTCCTCCTTCAGGAGGTGGCATTGGTGCGTGGGGTGGTTCGAGTCGCCCTGCGGCATCTCGATGCTGCCGGGTCCGGGCCGTTGTCGGCGGCGGGCCGGACAGCCGTCACCGCCGCGGTGGTTCAAGCCGCTGTGTCGGCCGGAGAGATAGCCCGACTGTCGCATCAACTGCACGGCGCAATCGGGTTCACCGAGTTGAGCGACCTACATCTGTACACAACGCGGCTGTGGGCGTCACGCGACGCCATCGGCAGGGGTTGGGCTTCTCGACTGGGCACCTCGGCGATAGCCGCGGGTGCCGACGGTGTGTGGAACCTCGTCACCGCATCCACCGAAGGACTGAACCGATGAGTATCGACGGGATCCGGATCGGCACACGCGACCACGTTGGCTGGATCGAGCTCGATCGACCAGCGAAGAAGAACGCGTTCACTCCGGAGATGCTGCGCGAGTGGGGATCTGCATATCGCAGGTTCGAGGCCGACCCCGACGTCAGGGTCGTTGCCGTGACCGGAACCGGTGACGCGTTCTGCTCCGGAGCGGACCTGGGATCGCTGGCCCGGGGTACGTCGTCGCCTCTGGAAAGTCGGCGCATGATGACCGAGTACGTCCAGCCTGTGGCGCTGGCCGCCGACGATCTGACCAAGCCGCTGATCATCGGCCTCAACGGTGTTGCTGTCGGTGCCGGCCTCGACATGGCGCTGGCCGGTGACTACCGTTTGGCCGCCGACACCGCTCGGTTCTCCGAGGGCTACATTCGCGTCGGGTTGGTACCCGGTGACGGTGGGTGCCACTACCTCCCTCCGATCATCGGACGGTCGCGCGCGCTGCACATGCTGTGGACCGGCGAATTCATCGATGCTGCAACGGCTTCGAGTTGGGGCCTCGTGGACGAAGTGCATCCGTTCGAGAATCTACGGTCGGCCCTGGAGGCGACGGTGGCGCGGCTCGCCGCGCAGCCACCGGTGGCCGTTCAACTCATCAAACGCGCAGTACGCGCCGGCGCTCACGGCGACCTGCGCCTGTCGCTCGACCTGATCGCATCTCACCAGGCCGTCGTGCAGTCCACGAAGGATTCGGCCGAAGCGATGGCCGCGTTCACCGAGCATCGGAAGCCGCACTTCGAAGGTCGGTGAACGGCACGGTGTCCTGCCGCTAGCTCACGACCTGGAAGGTCGCGCGACCGTAACTCACACCGTTGATCTGGAGCTCGATCGCGTGTGGGCCGGGGTAGTACTTGCGTGTGGTCAATGTCCTGAAGGAATGTCGCCGACGAACGTCGAGGCTGGCACTGGGCGCGATCGTTGTCGTCTTCAGTTTGAACGTCTTTCCTTTCACCCCACCGTTGGCCTTCGTGTGGTGAACGATGTAGTCGATCACCACCTTTGCGGGTTCGAGGCCGAGGTTGCGGATCGATGCGCTGAATTCCACGCTGTCGCCTACGTGCACCTCCGCGACGTCGAGGGCCGGGCCTGTCACGTCCAGATCGGCCGGAGCGAACCCCAGGAGAGCAAGCGCTTCGGTGTTTCCGTTCTTGATCACCGTTCGCAACGCATGTCGTACGAGCCGGTCGGTGTTCGCATCCGGGGCTTCGAGCCACCGCGCAGCGGTTTGGACGACTATGTTCGGGACGTCCCGGCTGAAGTCGTTGAGGTGGTTGGCAACCGAACGCCGAACGTAGTCACTGTCGTCTCGGTAGAGCCGGTCCAGAATCGCCACCGTGACTCCTGGCCGCTCGAGAATCTCGGGGACTCGCACCGCCCACGGCAGGTACGGGCGGGTGCCTTCCGACGCCAGGCGTCGCACGTGTTCGTCCGATGACTGCGTCCATTCGAGCGCGATGGCGAGAGAGCGATCCAGATCGGCTCGGAGGAAAGTGCGGATGGCGAATTCCGAGCTGAGCCGGCCGGTGAGTTCGGCGAGCAACGACATCCCGTCGTCGAACGCGCCCTTGGTCTTCGCCTCGACGGCCTTCGATGCAACAGCACTCGTGACGGGCCAGATCAACCATCCTCGGAAGTCCGGATCCGGGGCTGCCCGTCGGATGGTGCGGGCGAACTCGACGTAGGTGCCCGGCAATCCCGTCAGAAGCGCATCGCACAGTAGATCGGCGCGCGCTCGAAGCGCGAGTGGCCCCAAGAGACCTGCCGCGGCATCGAGTAACGAGAGATCAGCGCTCGGTGCGGCGGTGCGAACGGTCCGAAACAGCGCGCGAGCGGTGTCCGGTCCGATGAGTTCGTCGGCAAAGGGCATGAGGAGTTCTTACCCGACACCCCTCGTCTCGACATCGCTGCCCTGATCAGCGAGTTGCCGATGCGCGTCGGGCCAGCAGTGTCACTCCTGTCAGGAGTATGAGCACGATGGCCGCAAGTCCGGTCATGGCCGTGGTGGCGGACATCGAGAGGGTGGCGATTCCGATTCCCACGGCTGGGATGCCGAGTCCCAGGTAGGAGATCAGGAACAGTCCGGCCAGGGCTGCGCTTCGTTCGGCCGGCGCTGCCATCCCGGCGACTGCTCCCACTGCGGCCTTGAACAGCACACCGGCACCGATTCCGGCAATCACTCCGCCGATCAGGAATGTCGGCAGGCTCAGCGTGTACATGCCGGTGACCAGTGCGATGAGGCCGAGGGCCTCGGCCGCGATGCCCAGCGCGAGCTTGGTCGAACCCGACATGCGGCTGGTCAGGGTCTGCGCCACGGCTGCTGTTCCGAACACCGCGAAGACGGTCGCACCGCTGAGTAGGCGAGACGGGTGATCGAGGGTCCCTGCAACGAATCCCGGTGCTACCGAAGTGAATACGCCGAACACCGCGAACGATGCGAAGCCCGCGGCAGCCGCGGCGAAGTAGCCCGCGCGTTCACCGTGATCGGCGCTGATCCTCTGTGGACGGTAAGCGGGCCGTGCCGTCGATTCGGCCACTGTCTCCGGGACCAGTGTGACTCCGACCACGGCGATGACGAGCAGGACCGCGAACACGGCGTACGAGGTGTGCAGCGGAGCAGCCACGAACTGGGCCAGGAACCCGGATACCAACGGCCCTACCCCGAGCCCGCCGATGTTCGCTGCTGTGGAGACCTTCTCGAACCGCTGGCCGGAGGCAGTCGGCCGGTGCGTCGAATGCAGCTCGTGCAGGTAGGCCGTGGCGGTCGCTGTGAGTGCTCCGACGCCGAGTCCGGTGATGAGCCGCGCAACGAGTAGTAAGGGGAGTGCTGTCCCGCTGAGGAACATCACAGCCGCCACCAGTTCGAGCAGCAACGCTGCGATCAGAACCTTCTTTCGGCCGACCCAATCCGAGACATGTCCGGCCAGAATCAAACTGACGATCACGCCGACGGCATAGGCAGCGAACACGATGGTGACCATGAATGTCGAGAAGCCGTCGCGCAGCTGATAGAGCGGATACAGCGGACTGGGCACGGTGGAGAAAGCCATGGCCGTGAGGAATGCCGCCGCAACCACCCAGAAACCGATGCCGTGGCGACGAGCCGAGGTTGCATCCGAGGTCTGCGTCTGCGGTGTGAGAGTCAGGGTGCCGTGGGACATGTCGTTCTCCGATGTCGGTGGTGATCGTTCGGATACGACTTTCCTCGGAACCTACGATCACGTCCAACGAGAAAAACAGCTCACAACTATCTGTATATGCGATTATCGACCGATGGAGCTCAGGCACCTCGAGTACTTCGTCGCGGTCAGCGAAGAGCAGAACTTCACGCGCGCGGCTGCACGCCTGCACATCGTGCAATCGGCAGTATCGGCGGCGATCAAATCGCTCGAACGTGAGCTGGGTGCCTCGCTCCTGGATCGCAACTCCAAACGGGTACTGCTCACCGAGGCCGGGCGCGCTCTGCTGCCACGCGCGCGGGTGGTTCTCGATGCCGCGCGAGATGCCCGTGATGTGGTCGACGAAGTGCGAGGAGGATTGCGCGGAACGGTGCGAATCGGGACGCTGACGGCTATCGGCCTGATCGATCTTCCTGGCCTGCTGGGGGAGTATCACCGCCGATTCCCCCACGTTCAATTGTTCACCGGCGCAGCATCATCGGGGACGCAAGGTCTGGTAGAATCCGTCGCCGACGGTCGGCTCGACCTTGCGTTCGTTTCCGATTCGGGCCGCAGTCCGGTGGGGGTCGACGTGCGCGAGCTCGCCTCGTCCGTCTTGGATCTCGCCCTTCCCCTCGATCATCCGTTGGCACGACGAAAGTCGTTGACGCTGGACGACATCGCCGAGTTCGACTTCATCGACTCGCCGGTGGGCTTCGGTAATCGGGCGGTGGCGGACCGCGCTTTCGCCGCAGCAGGCCTGCGACGCAGGGTGGCCATCGAGATCACCGATATTTCCACCGGCGTCGACTACGTGCGTAACGGGTTGGGAATCGCGCTCCTGCCCAGTTTCGTCCTCACCGGCACCGGCACCGGCACCGGCACCGGCACCGGCAGTGTGCGCGTGAAGACCATCGTGGGAGCCGACCTGAAGTGGCCCCTCGCCGTTGCCACTCCGACGGGCCGGACGCACAGTGCTGCGGTGCGAGCTCTGCTGGGTGTGATCGACGAATATTTGCTCTGAGCTGCGGTGATCGGGAAGGTTCTGGGGTCCCCTGACGTTGATACCAGTAATGAACGATCTTCTGTCTGCCCCCACCCGACTCTGGACGCCCTCTCGCGTCCTGGTCACGCGATCCGCGTCGGAACTTCCCCACACCGCGGAAATTCTTCGGCGATGCGAAGCGGCCGGAGTGACCGAGATCGACGTTCTGCCGGGGGATCGCCTGACCGGCCTGCGCGGTGAGACCGAACGCGAGACCTACGCACGAGCCAAGACGACGATGGCAGTGGTGGTAGCACCGCCGAGTGTGCTGAAGCCGCAACCGATTCCGCCGAGCGCCGATTGGCGGATCGATCTGGCCAAAGGGTGCCCGGCGCATTGTCAGTACTGCTATCTGGCAGGGTCGCTGTCCGGGCCACCGATCACTCGGGTGTTCGCCAACATCGACGACGTCCTGGCCGGTATCGGCACTCACGCCGGCCGCGGCACCATCACCTCGGGAACCGAGGAGCGTGGACACGAGGGCACCACTTTCGAACTGTCCTGCTACACAGATCCTCTGGGGATCGAGCATGTGACGGGATCGCTCGCCGAGGCCGTCCGCAGGGTGGGTGCAGGAACCTACGGCGATAATGTGTCGCTGCGTTTCACCACCAAGTTCGACGACGTCACCGAGTTGGTCACGATCGATCACCGGCGTCGCACCCGGGTTCGCTTATCGGTCAACGCCGATGACATTGCCCATCGATTCGAGGGCGGGACCGCGCGGATGCCTGCACGCATACAGGCGTTGCGGCAATTGGCGCTCGCCGGCTATCGAGTCGGTCTCACCATCGCACCGATCATGCCCATTCCGGACTGGCGCGAACAATATGGTCGACTGCTTGCGAACGTCGCCGACGCGGTGCGCGACGTCCCCGATCTCGACCTCACTGCCGAGATCATCACCCATCGATTCACGCCGTCCAGCAAGGACGTGCTGTTGAGCTGGTATCCGGGGACGAAACTCGAGATGGACGAAAGTGCCCGCACGGCAAAGAGAAACAAGTTCGGCGGGGTGAAGTATGTCTACCCCAAGGACGTCATGTCGGAGATGCGGACATGGTTCGTGGAAGAACTCGAGTCCGTGCTCCCTGACGCGCAGCTTCTCTACTGGACGTGAAGATGCCCGGCCTCCACCGTCGTGCGGTAGAGGTCGGGCTGCGAAAGGGGAAGATTTACTTCATCTTTCCGAACGTGGCGTCGATGTCTGCCATCTCCATTTCGGCGGTCTGCTGAATCAGCTTCATGAGGTCGGTATCGAGTCCGGGAGCGAACTCCTCGAGCCGTTCCGGTGAAATTTCCATCGGAACACCTTCGGGTGCCTGTTCGCTCGCATCGAGATCGGTGCCGTCCTTCGACGGGGACATGCCCTGGAAGATACGGCCGGCCTCGGATGCGCCGGTCAGATCGAAGCTGTACTGCTTGCTCTGCAACCCGAGTTCGACCAACTTCTGAACCTCCGGAAACTTCTCGGCGTTGGTCTTGGGGATCGGCAGCGTCTTCTTCCAGTCGACACCCAGCGTCTCGAGGGCCTTCGCGTAGCCGTTCTCGTGTGCCTGGTCGCGCACGATCAGATACGAAATGGTCGATCGCGCAGCCTTGTTGGCCGTCATCTCGTACATGCGGCACTTCTGCAGGCGGCCGGTCGACTCGAGCATCAGGTTGTACATCAGGTCGAGGACCAGGTTGCCGGAGTTGTAGACGTAGCTACCGCTCCACGGGTTGCCGACCGAGTCCACGGGTAGCGCGCCCTGAGCACCGACGAGGTAGTGGTGGATATTGCCCTGCGACAGTGCGAGATTCAGCGGGGTTGCTCCGCCGGCGCCGGGTGTGTCGAGAGGGTCGCTCAGCTTCCCCTGGTACTCCGGCGAGCCGTCGAGCAGACGAGAGATGGTGGTGCCGATGAGTTCGACGTGGCTGATCTCCTCGGTTCCGATTCCCTGGATGAGGTCCCGATACGGTTTCGCGGCCGCGCCGCGGAAGTTCATGGCCTGAAACAGATACTGCATCATCGTTCGCATCTCGCCGAACTGTCCTCCGAGCCCTTCCTGGAGGGCGTTCGCGGCGGCGGGATCGGGCTCGTCGGTGGCGATATCGTGAATGAGTGACTGAACGTGCAGGTACATAAGAACCTCCGAATCGCGACCAGCAGAGTTGCTGCGCTCACGTAGTGGGTGCCCTGTATGTCTGCACTCGAACCCTGGGCCCCCCTCTGCATAGCCGTCGACCAGGCGATCTACCGCTTGCTTCGGGCCCGGTACATCGAACCGACGGTCGGCCGGCGAGGTGTGGGACTGCAGCGCAGCACAATGCTGAGGCATTCACTCCGGGTGCCATCGTTCGTCGTCTCTGTCGTATTCGGTTGCATCATCGATGATGTGAACGGCATCGGGGTTCAGCCAATAGGTCTCGTCCGGACTCCAGCCGGCCAGCACCGAGGCGCTCTCGATGTGCCGAACCCGTACCGGTAGGGCCATTCCCGATGTTGTGAGGTATCCGATCACGCTCAGGTGCGCAGCGTCGTAGTCCTCGCCCACTGCGGACCAGTCCGGCATGTGCCAGTGACCGGCGCGCCCGGTCGTGCTGAACCAGTCATGCCTTTTCGATGCGCTGACGTCGAGCGGGTACTGCTCGACGAGTCGGGTCCAGTCCGCAGGTGAGTGGATTTCGTAGATGCGCGTGTGCGGTCTCGGCTGCGCTTGCCGCACACGCGCTCGCGTCGAACCGAGCGAGTCCTCGCGGAGGTCGAGTTCGACGGCCGGCAATTCGGCGACCATCCGGGTGGTGCTCGCGCACCCACTGTTCGCCGGACTCGACCACCAGCGACCGGTCACTGCGGCCGCTGGGTCGGCCGGGCGATCCCTCAGTGCACGGTGTTCTTCGGCGATCATCTGTCGACGCCACGACGGCCATATCGACGTCCCTCGATCGCCGAATCTTGCGTCCCAACCTCCGAGTGTTCCGTGATACCACTGAACGGCTCTCTGCGTGAGGAGTTCGGTAGCGCTCATCCACCAGGTGGCGTGTGGTGAATCCATGACTGCCCGTGCGATGCGTTCGAGCGTGTCGTCGAGTGCTGGTGCCCTGAGCGCTTCGTCGACCTCGTCGGGCGGTTGCCAGTAGCGCGCGCTGTTCACTGTTTGTTCGAGCGCGATCAGTAAGTCGGCGTGCGTCAGTGATACGAGCTTGGAGGAAGGGATCGCGTTCACGACGTGGATGAGCAGAGCGCGTTCTGCATGAACGTCTTTCGAGAAAGAGGCCGCCGTCATCAGCGCGTTCCATACCGAATCCGTCGCGTCGGCACACAGAGCGACCTCGGCGCAGAATCGTCTACCCCGTGGTGCCGCGACGAGACGAGCTGCGAGATCCATGTCCTTCACAGTGCCACGGACTCGCGCGAGAGCAACTTATTTTCTCCACTGGATCGGCAGCCATCGGTGCCGTCATAGGGCATCGAATCGAGCTCGTGCGCTGTCGATTTCGTCCATGTGTGCGGTTGCCCAGGCCAGCAGCACATCGACGGGATCTCGAAGCGTCTTGCCCAGCGGTGTAATTCGGTACTCCACCGCCACCGGGCGGGTGCTCAGAACCGTGCGTTCGATGATTCCGTTGCGTTCGAGTTTTCTCAGTGTTGCGGTCAGTGATTTCTGCGTCACCGTCGGAATCGAGCGGCGGAGGTCGTTGAACCGGCAGGGGCGCTCGCACAGTTCGTTCAGTACTTGCAGCGACCATTTGTCGAGCACCTGGTCCAGCAGCTCCCGATGTGGGGCAGCGATACTCGGTTCTGCATTGCCCTCGGCGGTATCGGTCATGAAACCTGGTTCCCTTGAAGTGTCCTCTGTGTACCAAGTATCAAGGTTATACCTGCAAATTGACCACGACGAAGGGACCTTCATGAGCGTCACTCGATTCACCCCGGCCGGATTGATGCAACCGACCCCGTATCACCACGTAGCGGTGGGGCAGGGATCCAGGCATATCCACGTCAGCGGTCAGATCGGACGCCACGAGGACGGATCGGCGATTGCGGCGAACGACCTCGCCGGACAGGTCGCCCAGGCGCTCCGCAATACCGCTATCGGATTGACCGGTGCCGGCGCGACATTCGATGACGTACTGCGGTTGACGTTCTATGTCACGCACTGGGCTCCCGAGCGGATCGGTGAGTTCATGGACGGCGTCACCCGCGTCGCCGACGAGATCGGGCTGCCCACACCGATGCCACCCGCATCGCTGATCGGCGTGGACTACTTGTTCGAACCCGACGTCCTCGTCGAGGTCGAGGCAACGGCCATTCTGGACTGAAACCGCGGATAGGCCGGTGACTTCTCGGCGGTGCAGAGGTCGACGTCGGTCGCAGTAGAGCCACCGGACTTGACGGAATCTCGGATCAGTTGTTCGGTGCGATCCTCTGAACCGGCAGGCACTGCCACCCCTTCCGGATTCCTCGACGTAGCGTTCGCTGCACCTGCGTCCACGTGAACTCACCTCCCGTGGTTCGCGAAAACGCACAACGGTTGGCGACCGTTGCGACTGATTGCTGATACGATACGGCACGTGCCGTATCGAAAGTCTCTCGACAACCACGAGGTCCCGGAGGGCCGCTCCGGTCGTCCGCGGGACGATCGGCGTGAGTCCGAAATCCTCCGGGTCGTCAACGCCCTACTGGGCGAGGTGGGGTACGACGGGGTCACTTTCGAGGGCGTGGCGCGCCGGGCAGGAGCCTCGAAATCGACGCTGTACCGACGCTGGAAAACCAAGCGGGAGATGGTGATTGCGGCTATCAAGGCTGGACCCGCCTCCCGCGGAGCTTCGGATGTCGTTGATACCGGCACTCTGCGCGGTGATGTGCTCGTTCTCTGCAGGCGTCTGGTGCGGACCATGGCGGACGCCGACGGGTCGATGCCTCTCCTGCTGTTGCAAGCAGGACTGGAGGATCCCGAACTGTGCGATGAGATCGAGAGGTCCGTGGGTCCGACCGGTGCCCGTCTTCCCGATGCTGTCATCGCAGCCGCCGTCGAGCGCGGCGAACTCCTCGAAGGAACCGATCCGTTCCCCTTCGACGAGGTCGTCGGTTCCGTCATCTTGCTTCGTCGGCTCAATGGATTGGACCTCGACGACTGCTATCTCGAAGCGCTGGTCGATTCGGTCGTCCTTCCGGCTCTGCGCGCAAGTGCCGTTCACACCGACGAACTACCGCCGGGGATATTCTCCGGACACCCAGACCGCTCGTCAGACCTCCCGGAAGTGAAGGAGCCACAATGAATTCGCTGACCATGGACGATTTCCGGTACCGGATGGTCCCGGTGGACGAGAACGTGGAGTTGAGCGTGGCTGTTGCCGGGGCCGGGCCGGCTCTGGTTCTGCTGCACGGCTTTCCGCAGACCCACTACATGTGGCGACACGTAGCGCGCGAGCTCGTGTCGCGGCACACCGTCATCGTGCCGGATCTCCGCGGGTACGGTGCGAGTGCGAAGCCGGCCGAACTTGATTCGGCAACGTACTCGAAGCGGACGATGGCGCGGGATATCGTGCGGGTTGCGGAGTCGCTCGGATTCGATCGTTTCGGGCTGGTGGGACATGATCGCGGTGCGCTCGTCGGAGTCCGAGCAGGACTCGATCATCCGTCTGCAGTGCTGTATCTCGGCATCCTGGATGTTCTCCCCACCGCAGACAGTTGGGATGTGCTGCGAGGGGTCGATGCAAAGGTGGCTTGGCACATGTACCTCATGGCTCAACCCTCGGGATTGCCGGAGAAGATGATCAAGGCTGTCGCTCCCGAGTTCTTCGGTTCGTTCCTCGACGCGTGGGACCCCAATGGTTCGACCTTTGCGCCTGCTGTTCGGCAGCACTACATCGAGAGCTCGGTCGACGCAGTGGATTCCATCGTCGCCGATTACAGGGCCACTGCGGGAACCGATCTCGCCATGGATCTACAGGACCGCGCCGACGGATCGCGACTGACCATGCCGGTGGGAGTGATCTCGCAGGACTGGGGTTCGCAACTGGGCTTCGACGCGGCGTCGCTGTGGGGTGCCTGGGCGTCGGATCTGACATACGAACCGATCGACGCCGGCCATTTCATGGCAGAGGAGAAGCCGACAGAGATCGCGGGCTTCGTCTCCCGATTGGCCGAGCGCGCCGGGGTTTCGTCGGCACAGCCGTAGCGCGCCGACCGGTACCGTAACGATGGCAATCTTGAACCGAACATCCCCGACATCGGGTCCGTCCGATGAATTACGCACTCCGGTCAGGTCGATACATACGACCGACTGACACAAGGAGTGACATGGCCATTCTGACCTACAACATGCACGTTTCTCTCGACGGCTTCATCGAGAATGCCGCAGGCAGTCTCGACTTCTCGATGCCCGACGAAGAGTCTCATCGATTCTCGAACCGGCAGACGGAGGCCACTGCTGCCTTTCTCTTCGGGCGTCGGCTGTACGACGCCATGGAGGAGTACTGGACCGACCCGGCACGCGCCGACGGCGACGAAGTGGAGGCCGAGTTCGCCGAGCTGTACAAGGCCACGCCGCGGATAGTTTTCTCCGATACGCTCGACTCCGTGGCCGATGGGTGTCGGCTGGTGCGCAGTTCCGATGCCGTCGCGGAGGTCCGACGTCTGAAGCGAGAGACCGAGGGCACGCTGGCCGTCGGAGGGGCCGCACTGGCCGAGTCGCTCGTCGACGAGATCGATCAGTTCGAGGTGATCCTCCTGCCGACCATTCTGGGTGGCGGAAAGCCATACTTCCCGGTTGGACACCACCTCGACCTGGCGCTCGAGGAACAACGTGTGTTCCAGGCTTCCGGCTGGGTCTACTTGCGCTACAGCGTCTCTCGTTGACTGTCGCCGAGTGCGTTCGCGTCGGGCGCACAATGAACACATGACCTCCGAAGATCGGCGTAGTTGGCTGACACTGCCCACGCATCAGTTGTGGCTCGACACCGAATCGTCTCGCCTTCTCGATTTCGGAACCACACTCGACCACCCCGCAGGTGGCGCGGTGTGGCTGGACGACCGCGGTAACCCTGACCTCGATCACCCGGCGCATACGTACATCACCGCTCGCATGGCACATGTGCACTTTCTCGCGTCGTTACTGGGTCGGCCGGGGTCCCGACGGCAGGCCGATCGGGTGTTCGACGGACTTCTGACGTCGTTGCGAGACAGTACGAACGGCGGTTGGTTCGAGTCCAGCTCCGACGCGACCTCGCCCGACGCTGTCAAGAACGCGTACACGCATGCGTTCGTGGTGCTGGCCGCTTCGGCTGCCGCCGCCGCGGGGCACCCCGATGGTCGCGGTCTTCTCGACGAAGCCCTCGACATCGTGGCCGCACGTTTTTGGGACGAGAACTACGGAATGTGTGCGGACACATGGACTGCCGACTGGACCGAAGTCGACGACTACCGCGGAATCAACGCCAACATGCACATGGTCGAAGCGCTGTTGGCTGCCGTCGATGCGGGTGCGCCCACGATCTGGTGTGAACGAGCAGTACGCATCTGCGACAACGTGTGCACGTGGGCTGCGGCCAACGACTGGCGCATTCCGGAACACTTCTCTGCAGAGTGGATCCCGCACCTCGAGTACAACAGCGACGACCCCGCCAACCAGTTCAAGCCCTATGGAGCCACCGTCGGCCACGGATTCGAGTGGGCACGACTTCTGTTGCAGGCGAGTCTCGTTGCGGCCAGACCGGACTACGTCGATGCCGCCAAGTCTCTCTACGACCGCGCTGCTGTCGACGGTTGGCAGCCCGGACCAACCCCCGGCTTCGTCTACACGACCGACTGGGCAGGGCAGCCGGTCGTCACGGGTCGTCTGCACTGGGTGCTGTGCGAGGCGATCGGCGCAGCCGCGACTCTCGCGCGCGTCACGGAAGAAGAGCGCTACGAGACCGACTATCGAACGTGGTGGGACGTTGCCGCCGAGTACTTCATCGACCGCGTCGACGGCTCCTGGCATCACGAACTCGATTCCGACAACGTGCCGGCCGCGACGGTGTGGAGCGGCAAACCCGATCTCTATCACGCCGTTCAAGCGACGTGGATCAGTCGATACGAGCTTTGCTTTAGTCTCCTGGCCTCATTCGGATAGCCTCTGGCCGCACGCGCTTGCGTCAGATCAGGGTGTTCCCGGATATTCGTCAGCGTCGTATCGGACCACTATGGAGTCATGGCTCGAATACTGCGTCCACCTGCCGCGCATCGCACGGTCGCGTACTTTCTGGCACTGTCGAGCGCCGTCTTTGCAGCCGTGCACGTAGCGTGGGCAGCCGGTTGGCGCGGCGGTGTTCCAGCGGAGATCGCGCCCATCGGCGAACGGCCGGTGTTCCTTGCCTACGACCTCGTCGCGACCGCGATCATTGCCATCGGAGCGGGGCTGTTCGCTTGGTTCGGAACCGGTATCGAATCGACCGTGTGGCATCGGCGTGTGACGTCGGCGATGTCGGTCGGATCGTGCTTGGCATTGGCTCGCGGTGTCCCCGCGTCGATGCTCGATGTCGTCACGCTCCTACGAGGTGATCAGGTGCAGGCAGTCGGGATCGTTGCCGACTTGTGGTTCTGTGTAGTCGGCGCCGGTGGATTCGTGATCGCCAGCTCAGCGCGCAGGCGGCGGTCGACGCGCAGTTAGAACGCGCTGTCGAGAAGTGCACCATCGCTACGTCTCGACCGAGAATGCATCAGCTGGACGTCCGGTGTTCAGATTTTGTTTTGTGGGCTCTATACCCTGGCGAGATCATCCCATCTCGAAGGGCAGATCATGGAGCTCCGGCATTTGACAGCGTTCATAGCCCTCTCCGAGGAACTGCATTTCGGACGCGCTGCTGCGCGCCTGCACCTCACCCAACCGTCGCTCAGCGCGCAACTGCAGAAGCTCGAGAAGTCGGTGGGGGTGACGTTGGTCGCAAGGACTTCTCACGAGGTGACGCTGACGCGGGCGGGGCGGGAATTCGAGAGTCAGGCGCGCCTCATCGTCCGGCAGATGGACACGGCGGCAAAGGTCACCAGGGCGATCGCGACGGGCGCAGAACGCTCGTTGAACGTCGGCTACAACCTGCCCGCAAGTCGGCACGTGTTACCCGACGCTCTGTCTCGGATGAGTCGTGATCACTCCGATGTCGTGGTGTCGTTGTGGGAGAAGCGAACCGGTCCTCAGCTCGCAGCTCTGAACGACGGCACCCTCGATGTCGCGTTCGTGTACGGCCGACCCGGCTCACCGGAGTTTCGACACCGTCGGGTGCTTCGGGGAGTGCCGCTCGTGGCCGTGGTCGGTCGGGCGCACAGCTGGGCCGGGCGCTCCGGAGTTCCATTCGCGGAGCTGGCAAGTCAATCCTGCGTCTTGTTCGACCGGGAGCAGTGCCCGGCGATGTACGACTCCATATTCGCGGCCGCAGCCGACAACCGCATCGGACTCCATGTAGCCCAGACCGCCGATGACCCAGGCGCGACGGCTCACGTGGTCTCGGTGAAGCCATTTGTCGGGTTCGCGTCGTGGTCACGGGCGACCTCGGCGGGAATGGGAGCAGTTGGAGCCAACACCGTGGCCGTCAAGCTGTTCGACCCCGTTCCGACAATCGATCTCTATCTCGTCTGGCGAGGAAACGAGTCGAACCCCGCAGTCGACGCGTTCGTGCGCTGTATCGAAGCGGCCTGATCATTTCAGGCCCGACCTGACGAACGCGTCGACTATGTGCCTCTGCAATACGACATAGAGCAGGAACACCGGCAGGCACGCCATTCCTGCGACCGCCATCATCGGTCCCCAGTCGGTGCCTTCGGTGCCCATGAAGCTACGCAAACCCAGTTGCAGGACGGCGTTGCTTCGCTGCAATACCACTGCAGGCCAGAAGTATTCGTTCCAGGAGTTGATGAACAGTAGGATCGACAGAGCTGCGAGCGCAGGCCTGAGGTTGGGGACCACCACCGTCCAGAGGATCGACCACGACGAACGCCCGTCCATCCGAGCTGCCGAGATCAGCTCCTTCGGGAAGCTTGCCATGTGTTGCCGAAGCAGCAGCACCGCCAACGCGGAGCAGAGCGTGGGTACGACGACGCCGGCAAGCGTGTTGATCAGCCCCAGCTGATACAGCAGAACGTAGTTCGGCAACATCGTCACCTGGAACGGAACAAGCCACGTGCCGACGAACGCGAGGTACAGCACCTTCTGGAACCTGAACGTGTACATCGCGAAGGCGTACGACGCCAGCAGAGCGATCAGCAACTGTGCCGTCGACGACGCGAGCGCGACGGCGAACGTGTTGCCCAGCAGCCCGAACAGATCCACCTTGTCGGCTGCGTCCGAGTAATTGGCCAGGGAGAGAGGCCATGGAACGGGAGACAGCGAGTAGACGTCCTCGGGTCGGCGCAACGACGTCGCGAACAACCAGTAGATCGGGAACGCGCACCCGAGCGCAGTGATGCCGAGTATCAGGTGCCCGCGTAGGCGACCGAGATCAATCGTCATGGAATGCAACCCTTTCCGACAGCCAGACGAGTCCACCGGCCAGCGCGCCGAATCCGAGGAACAGCACGATCCCCGCTGCGGCGCTCAATCCGGCGTCGAACGTACGGAAGCCGTAGTCCCACAGCAGGTAGTAGATGTTGGTCGTCGACCGTGACGGACCACCCTGGGTCAGGGTGTCGATGAGTGGAAATGTCCACTGCGCACTGAGCAGAACCGTCATCAGGGTGAGGAATACCAACGTCGGAGACAGCAACGGCAGTACGATCCACCTATCAATCTGCCACTTCGACGCGCCGTCCATCTCCGCTGCCTCCTGATAGGAGGTGTCCACACCGGCCATCCCGGCCGACACTACGAGGACCGCGAAGCCCAGGAAATGCCAACCGGTGATCACGATGATGACGAACGGCGCGGTGTCGGCGTCCTGAATCCAATTTCGATCGGATCCGATGATGCGGTTGACGATGCCGGCACCGGGATCGAGCAACCATTGCCAGACGGCAGCGCCGGCGACGGGTGCGATGAGGAACGGCGCGAAGACGATGCTTTGGTACACCACCCGGGCGCGGCCGTTCACGTGTCGGGTGGCGAACGCGATGACAACCGGTAGGACGATCGAGAAGGGTAGCAGTCCGACGATCAGAATGACTGTGCGCCAGAGGGAATCGCCGACCTCGGGCAGTTCGAGCAACCGTCGATAGTTGTCGGTACCGACCGGCACCATCGGGGTGGTCGGTAGCAGATTCCACGAATACGTCGACAGCTGCGCCGCCTGCACCAGTGGCCGGTACGTCCACACGATCAACAGGGCCACGGCGGGCGTCAGATACAGATACGGTTGCGTCGACCGCGCCACACGCCGCCATCGACCGGGCAGGTTTTGCTGCTCCGTATCCGCGTCGACCACGAGCTCGCGCGGTCGATCCTCGACGGTGACGAACACTTTCGTCACCCGGCCCGGCGCGAGAGATCCGCCAGCTTGGCGAGTACCGACTGCCGTGACTCGTCGTAGACCACGGCAGCAGGTGTCGCCTCGACAGCGGTTGCGGTGAAGCCCGATTCGAGAAGATCGATCCTGGTGAAGCCGAAACCGGCAAGGCCACGGTGCCGCCCCAGTGGAGGAGCGGGGTCGACGCGATACGACATCGCGGGACCGACCCACACCGGAACGCCGCCGATGGACCCCGCGCCGGTGTGGTGCGCGTGGCCGCAGAGAACCATCTGCACATCCGAGCCTGAAATCGCGCGCTCGAGGTCATCAGGGTTTTGCAGCCTCAGATAGTCGACCGTCGTCACCGGCGACGAGATCGGCGGATGATGCAGCACCAGAATCGTGCCACGGGGAGATGGAGTTGCCAATACCTCAGCAAGCCAGCGCAGTTGGGGTGTCTCTATCCGGCCGTCATGTCGTCCCGGTGTCGAGCTGTCGAGGACGACGATGCGTACGCCGGAGACGAGACGAACCGAGTCGAATGTGCGATCCGAATCCGAACCCCCGTCGGCGAGCAACTCACGACCGAACGCTGCCCGATCGTCGTGATTGCCCATCGCGTACATCGTTGCTGCACCGAGTGATTCGGCTACCGGTTCGACAGCGTCGCGCAGTCGGCGATACGCGGCGGGATCACCGTCGTCCGCAAGGTCGCCCGAGAAGACGAGCGCGTCGACCCGTTGCCCGGAGGCGACGAGCAGGTCGAGAACCGACGTCAGATTCGCGAAGGTGTCGACACTTCCGTGTACCGACTCGCCCTCGGCACGCAGGTGGGTGTCGGTGAGCTGCACCAACGTGAAGTGCCCGTCGATCGGTCGTTCCTCCGTCATGACGCGGGGAGAAGGGTCGTGGCCTGCTCACGGGCGGCAGTCAATGTCGCAGCCGGGTCCGCGCCCTGGTAGACGATCGATTCGACGGCGTCCATCATGCCGTCTCTGATCTGTAGATAGTCGTTGCCGGGCATCGATATCCACGGCTCCATCGTCGCCAGCTGCGTCAGGTTGGGGCCGATCAACGGGCTGGATTCGGCCCAGTCCTTCAACCCATCGGGATCGTCGATGAGGCCCGTGCGCAAGGGCAGGTAGCCGATTCCCTTCGAGATCGCTGTGTAGGACTCCTCACTGGTGAGGAACTCGATCAGCTCCCACGATGCACGTTGCTTCGCGGGGTCGGCGGCGAAGGTGAACAGCGATGCCCCGGAGTTGGTCGGTACCACTGGCTTGGAACCGAACGACGGCATCGTGGTGGCGCGCAGGTCCCACTTGTCCGTTGCGCCTTTGACGAACGTGCCTTGAATTGCGCTGGTTTCCAGGATCATTCCCATGTCGCCGCGTGCAAAAGCCTCGTAGCCCTGTTGTTGGCTGAGCTTCGGGGTAGCTCCGGAATCGACAAGGCTGCGAGCCATCGTGGTCGCTTCGACGGCGTCCTCTCCGTCGAACTCGAGCGTCGACCGGTCCTGTGAGATCACCCGGCCGCCGTTGGATCGAACGAGGCTCTGGAAGCACCAGTCCTTGGCCGACTTGGTGAGGCAATCCAGGTACACCCCGCCCTTGCCGGTCTTCGACGCGATGGCCGACGCCGCGGACGCCACCTCGTCCCAGGTGGTGGGCGGATCGGCTGGATCGAGGCCGGCCTGCTCGAACAATGTTGCGTTGTAATAGAAGACAGGAGTCGAGAAGACAAACGGCACTCCGTAGGTCTCGCCGTCCCAGTCGGCGAGGACGCGCGCGGTAGGAGCGTAGGGGTGGCGCGCGCCGTCGAAGTTGCGCTGTACCTCCTCCCTGCCGACGAGATCGTCGAGCGACTTCGCCCCCAACTGGTCGATGGTGAAGTCGAGGTCGCTGAAGCCGAGCTGAGCCACGTCAGGAGCGGCGCCGGCGACCATCTGGCTCTGGATGCTCGACACCGTGTCGGTGGCCGGATTGGGGCTGTTGCCCTGCGGCTTCTGGGCGGTGACGGTGATGTTGGGATGTTGCTTCTCGAACTCGGCGATCAGGGCGTCGAAGGTGTCCGTCCACGCACCGGCCAGTCCGTAGTTGTAGCTCTCGAAGACGATGGATACCGATTGATCCGGTGCGAGTTCCGGGATCGGCGTCGATCCTGCGGTCGAGGTGGATGCGGTGGTGCTGCCCAGCCCGCCACATGCGGTCGACAGCAGAGCGCTCACGACGAGTGCTCCCGATCCCATGAGTATGCGTTTCACTGTCGGTACTCCATTCGATAGCGGGGGATGGTCGGTCAGGCGACGTACAGGGGTGTACCGGTGCGGGCGGGTGCCTCCTCGGGCGACCACCTCAAGCGTGGACCGCTGTCGCGGTCGAACAGATGCACGTCCGCAGGATTCACGCGGATTGAGATCGGCGCGCCCGCGCGGGCAGTGGATGGCCGAGGCACTCTGATGGACAACGGGTTTGCACCGGCACGAACGTGGACCAGCTCTTCGCTGCCGAGGTTCTCGACGGTGGCGATGACGGCCTCCACGTGAGCCTGCGTGTCGACGATCTGCATTTTCTCCGGCCGAATTCCGGCCACGACCGGGTGTTCGCTGTGTGAGTCGGCCTCGATTCCGAGAGGGATGTCGATGCCGGGAGCGACGGCGTGCAGCTCGCCCCGGCATCCGGTGACGATGGCGTCGAACAGGTTCATGGGCGGGGCACCGAGGAATCCGGCGACGAAGGTCGATCGTGGGGTGTCGTAGAGCTCGGCCGGTGTGCCGATCTGCTCGATGTGGCCGTTGTCCATCAGTGCTATTCGGGTCGCCATGGTCATGGCCTCGACCTGATCATGTGTGACGTAGAGGAAGGTGGTGCCGATCCGCCGATGCAGCTCGATCAACTCGCTGCGTGTTGCGCTGCGGAGCTTGGCGTCGAGATTGGACAGGGGTTCGTCCATCAGAAATGCACCCGGGTCTCGAACCATCGCTCGCGCCAGTGCAACTCGCTGTCGTTGTCCGCCGGAGAGTTCGGCCGGTCGGCGGTCGAGTAATTCGCTCAAATCGAGGGTCGAGGCGACCGCTGCCACCGAGTTCGCGATCACCGTGCGGGAGAACTTGCGAGATCGAAGCGGAAAGCCGATGTTCTTGGCGACGCTCAAGTGTGGATAGAGAGCATAGCTCTGAAACACCATCGCAAGATCTCTGTTACGTGGCGGGGTAGCGGTGATGTCTTTGTCGTCGAGTAGGATTCGGCCGCTGGACGGCTGAATCAGTCCGGCCACCAAGCGCAACAAGGTTGACTTCCCGCAACCGCTCGGTCCCAGGAGAACCAGGAACTCCCCGTCGGCGATATCGAGATCCACGTCCTTGAGTGCGTGTGTTTTGCCGTACTTCTTGGACACGGACTCGAGCTGTATGCGGCCCACCGCAACCCCTCACCTGGTGCTGTCGAATCGATGGCCATATGCCAACACCCGGTGATGTATCGGAGATGAACGGTGTGAGGTGGTTGCGGCTGGTCGGTGGCCCCGCAATACCCATGAGCTGGAACGATAGGTTCTCGCACTCGTCCGATCGGCGGCGCGAAAGCGCGAGAACCTCCCGCTGGGTCTGTATTGTCGTTCGGTGCCCAGAGGTAGAAGACAGGACTTCATCGTCGACGTATCCGTCATCGTCACGGTCGTAGCCCTCGGGGTCGTCGCGTCCGGCCTGCTTCGATCGCCAGAGTCGGCTGTGGCCGAGAGTGATTCCCTCGTTGTGTCCGAGCCGATCGAGTATCCGGTCGATATCCCGGGCTGTTCTGAGGTCGAGCCGCCACCTTCCGATGACGGCGAGCTGGTCATGTCCTCGTCCATCGGAGGCGAGACCCCGTCGTACGACAACCCCGACTATCCGTGGCTCACCTCGGGCAAAGCCGGTGCCATGTCGGCTGCCGTTCTGGCCGCGCTGCCAGCGGATGTCACCGTCGAACTGGCCGCCCCATCCCAGTCGCTGACCTTCCAACCGGTCGACGACCTCGGCGGTGCTGCACCGGAGGGCTTCGAGCCCAGCACCAGCGCGACGGGAACGTTGGCTCGGGCCGATTCCTCGGCCTACGCAAGCGTCGACGTTCGGCCGTCCGAGACCGGCGTACCCGCCTGTGTCGCAGGCGCTCTCGATGCGCGAACCAGCAACTCCGACGGCACCGTCGTCGACACCAACGACAATTGGTACGAGTACGGCGGCAAGCGAACTCACTTCCGCACGGCCACCGCCTACCACCCGGACGGGACGCAGGTGACCGCGAACCTTACCGCCACCGAGTCGGCGGAATTTCCGCTGGAAGCACAGGAGTTGGCTCGAATTGCGACCGTGCAGGATCTGCGTGTCACGATGCCTGCCCCGGCGGGAAGTGCTGCGCCACGGCAGGATTGCTACGTCTCGTCGGGCGAATTCATGTCGGATGAGACCGGAACGGTTGCTGACATTCAGCCCGAATCCTTAGCCGCGGCGAATGACGCGTTGACGGCAGCGTGGCAGGCGATTTCGAACGCTCCGGCAGTGGATCGACCGATCGGGTCACTCGTTCCCGGTTCGTACGGTTCCGGGGTATGCACCGATCTGCAGGTGATCGGAACTCGCGTGGGGCTGAACATCTCGGTATCCGGGGGCGCGGAACTTCCGGTGCCGCTCGATCCCTACGATCCAGAGTCCGCGTACGGACCCGTCATCGAAACACGAACGCTGCCCGACGGTTCGGTGGTCGAAAGCTATGACACTGATATCTCGAACAGCTTCGTCTCCGAGGACGGCACCACACAGCTCACGCGTTCGGTGACGGTGACACGACCGTCCGGGGTGCAGGTGTCGGTGCGATCGACGGTTGATCTCGACCCCACCCAGTACGCACCGCTGGTGTTGCCGGAACCACTGTCTTTCGAGGTGCTCGATGCTGTGGCGCAGGCTCCGATTGCGCAGTGGCCATGACCGATTCGCAGAAGCGGTCCACTGTCCGTGCCGGAGTGGCGGTTGCTGTCGCCGCCGTATCCGTCGTCGCTGCAGTCGTCGTGGTGTCGATGCAGGACGTTCCCGCCGAACAGCCGTTGGACGTCCAGGCTATGACACCGACGTTCTCGGAGGAGACGACGACCACGCAGGCTCCGTCCGGTCCCATCCTCGACCCGACGTGGCAAATCGACGCCGAGACTGTCTATGGACGTCAGTTCGCCGCATTCCGTTCTCCTGCAGCAGATTTGCAGTACGACTCGAGTGTCACCGGGGTGATCGACGCCGGTGATGTTCTCGTCACAGCCGTTGGCTTGCCGAATCCACGCTCGTACTCCGTGGATTCGATCGAGTTCGTGGCCATCGATGCCGAGGGCGGCGATGTGCGCTGGAAGAAGTCACCCGGCAGCGTCGACGAGTGCGCGAGCGTGCCCGTTCAGGGCGACATCGTCTGTCTGGATTCGTATTCCGACGTCCCATCGATCGTGAGCATCGGCGTGGACGGCGGGGAGACACGGAGAACGCCGATCCCCGAAGCCTGGTTCCCGTACGCGATCGAGAGCGACGGGACATCTGTGTACCTGCTCGAAGGCAACCCCGAGGACGGGGAGTCGGTGTTGCACGGGGGTTCGATCGATTCCCTCGACCGGATGTGGTCGCGCCCGATCGCGTCGCTTGCGGGCTGGGATGGCGTCGAGGGCCCGCTGATTCACGTGTCCGACGGACGAGGGCTTGTCACCCTCGGCGGCGAGGCCACATTCTTCGATCCGCAGACCGGTGCGCCGATCGAGGGTCTCGAATTGACCTCCGATTCAACCGTTGTCGACGCAGGGGGTGCGGACGTGTGGACGCTGCGAGATCCGTACGCGTCCGAGACGACCGTCGGCAACACCGCATATTCGTTCGAGGAGAACGCGCTCGTAGCCACCACAGAATCGGACGACGTGCGGTGGCGATGGCCACTGCCCGAGAGGTCCGACGGATTCACGGAGTCGGGTTCGTTCGTCGACACCCGCTCGGGGGTGTTCTTCCTCGGAACCGATTCGATGGTTCGTCTCGAATCGGTTCCGAGCTGATCCGTCTCGTCCGCAGGTCTGGGGAGCCGAACTGTTACTCGCGATGCGGTGTTCGCTCGCCGGTACTGGGGTCGACGTCGAACAGTTCGTCGGTGTGGTCCGGCGCGTAAACGACCTGCGTGGACTCGCTGGATCGACGACGAGCGCCCTCGCGTACGGCCAGATATCCGCCGGCGAACAGCGCGATCACGGCGATGCCCGCAACGATCGCCCAACCCTCGAAGCCGCCGGCCAATGCGGCGATCAGGCCGCCGATTGCGGCAATTCCGGCAAAGATCAGTACGACGGCCAACATGTTGACGACAGCTCTGGACATGCTTGATACGGGAGGCCTTTTCTCGACCATGGGAGTAATTCCTTTCGATCAGTTCGATCGTGGAATACCCGAAAGCCGATCGACTAAGCCCCGCGGTCCTACTGGGCCTTGCGCGCTCGATACGCGGCAACGGCCGCGCGGTTGCCGCAGGTCGTGCTGCAGAAGCGACGTGACCTGTTGCGCGAGAGATCGAGGACAAGCCCGTTGCAGTCCGGATCGGCGCAGACGTCGAAGCGGGACAGCTCGTCGGCGCGGATGACGTCGATCATCGCCATTGCGGTTTCGACGACGATGCGGGTCGCGAGCGGGCTGTCGTCGGCGACGGCATGGACGTGCCAGTCGAGATCGCCGTGCCTCACCAGTCGCGGTAGGGCCGAGGACTCGGCCAGCAATCGGTTGACCTCGACCACCGCGTCGTCGCGGCTGCTGGTGAGCAGTGATCGCAAGGTCGGCCGGAGTGCCCTGACTGCCTCGAGCTCGGCGTCGTCGCCGTCGAAGCGGCCGGAGTAGCCCTGTTCGGAGATGAACTCGGCCAACTGCTCGCGCGTGGTCAGCGTGTCCGGCTCCTCGGCGGAATTGACCAAGGCCACGGCGGACAGCAACGACAATTCCGCGTCATGAGCAAAAAGCATGTTGACACCTTACCAAGTGACTCCCTACTGTCACGTGTCATGACGGCTTACACTCATGACGCGCAGGTGGATCGCGCGTCTGCACACGACGCTGCCGCGCGGTCGCGTCGACTTTCTGGGCTCGGCTTCGCACTGCTCTCGGCGGCGTCCTTCGGGCTTTCCGGCTCACTCGCCACGGGCTTGCTCGACGCGGGCTGGACGGCCGGGGCCGCGGTGACCGCCCGGATTCTGTTGGCGGCGGCCGTCCTGCTGATTCCGTCGATCCTCGCGTTGCGCGGGCGGTGGGGCCTGCTGGCGAAGAACTGGAAGCTGCTCCTCGCGTACGGGGCTTTTGCGGTGGCCGGCTGCCAGCTCGCCTTCTTCAACGCCGTCGGACGTATGGAGGTGGGCGTGGCGCTGCTGATCGAGTTCACCTCGCCTGTGGCCGTCATCGGCTGGATGTGGTTCCGACACCAGCAGCGTCCGGGCCGCCTGACCGTGGTGGGTGCGCTGCTGGCCGCGATGGGCCTGGTGCTGGTGCTCGACCTGATCTCCGGTGCCGACGTCGACACCGTCGGCGTGCTGTGGGCACTGGGCTCGATGGCCGGTGCAGCCGTCTACTGGGTGTTGTCGGCGGACGAGAGCAACGGACTTCCGCCGATCGTGCTCGCCGGGGCAGGCCTGCTCACGGGTGGGCTCATCCTGCTGGTCGCCGGACTCGTCGGCATCGTCCCGTTCGCTGCCCCGCTCACCGATGTCGTCTTCGTCGATGCGGTTGTGCCGTGGTGGGTTCCGATCGTCGGGCTCGGAGTGGTGACGGCAGCGCTTGCCTACGTCCTCGGGATCGCCGCGGGCCGACGCCTCGGGTCGCGGTTGGCGTCGTTCATGGGATTGATGGAAGTCGTTGCCGCACTTGTCTTCGCGTGGCTGCTGCTCGGGCAGGCTCCGGCTCCGATCCAATTGGCCGGTGGCGCACTGGTTCTGCTCGGCGTGGTCGTCGTCAAGTCCGGCGAGAGGGCCACTGCGGAGGAGCCGGTGGAGCCGCTGCAGAGCAGGGCTTGAAAACTCACTAGCCGTCGACGCGGCCGAACACCACTGCGGCCAGAATGGTGTGGGCGCTGGCGATCACCGAGTCCAACGGTTCGCGTTCGGGGGAGAGCAGCCACTGTTGGGCGATGGTGAGGACCGCGCCCACCAGTCCCATGGCCAGTGTTCGACGGTTGGGCCCGGCGAGCCCGCGGCTGGAACCGACGGTCTCGGCCACCTGTAGCACCGTCGCGGAGAACGAGGTGGTGGTCTTGCGGTACAGCGCGTCGACGGTAGGCGAAACGCCGAGGATTTCCACGAAGGCGATGCGTGCAGACTTGGGCTGTTCGGCGACGAACGTGAAGAAGCCGGTGAGGGCTCCGCGGAGCACCTGCTCGCTGGAGTTCGTCTCTGCGGCAGCTCCGGCGAGAATGCTCTCGCGCATGGCGTCGGTGGCGCGGGCATAGGTCGCCATCAGCAGGTCCTCGCTGTTGGTGAACGACTCGTAGAAGTAGCGCTTGGTCAGGCCCGCCTCGCTGCACACCTTCTCCACGGTTGCGGTCCGGTAGCCGGTGGTGCCGAAGACCTCGACGGCGGCGTCGAGCAGGCGGATTCGACGCTCCTGCTGCCGCTGCTGCGGGTCGGCACCTCGGTAGGCGCGGCCGACTTCACTGTGATGCGTGGTCACACACAGATCTTGACACCGCTCGGTATCAGATGCAAAGTGTTCGCAGACAAGCATTCCGATCGAGGGGGAGCACATGGCGGCGTCGACGCTACGCAACAAGGTCGTTCTGATCACCGGAGCAGCACGGGGAATCGGTGCCGCAACGGCACGGGCGCTGGCCGGACGTGGTGCTCAGCTGATACTCGTCGACGTCGACGAGGCCCCGCTGCGAGAGCTGGCGACGCAGCTGAAGGCCGAGGCGTTCGTGGCAGACGTCCGAAATCTGGACGACATGCAGCGCGCAGTCGACGGCGGCATTGCGGCCTACGGAGGTATCGATCTGGTGCTCGCCAACGCCGGTATCGCCAGCTACGGATCGATCATGCAGGTCGACCCGGCCACATTCCAACGCGTCATGGACATCAACGTGATGGGCGTGTTCAACACCGTCCGCGCCGCCCTGCCGTCGCTGATCGAACGCAACGGCTACATCCTCGTCGTCTCCTCGCTCGCGGCATTCACCCCCTGCCCCGGCTTGGCGGCCTACAACGCGAGCAAGGCTGCGGCCGAACACTTCGCGAATGCGCTTCGGCTGGAAGTGAACTACCGAGGAGTGGACGTCGGCTCGGCTCATATGGCGTGGATCGACACCCCGATGGTGCAGGACGCCAAATCCGATCTCACGGCATTCCAGGATTTGCTTGCGGTACTGCCCGGCCCGCTCGGCAAGACCATGACCGTCGAGCAATGCGTCGACGCGTTCGTCGACGGCCTGGCCAAGCGCAAGCGTCGCGTGTACGTACCGCGCTGGGTGGGTGCAGCGTCCTGGTTCAAGGCCGTCATCACCTCGCGCGTCGGCGATCGCAGCATGCTGGCGCACGTGCCGACCATCCTGCCCAAGATGGACGAAGAAGTAGCTCGCCTCGGTAGGTCCGAGAGCGCTCGTAACAAGACCAGCTGACCCCCCACCGAAGGAATCGTTGCTGATATGACTGCCGTACTGACCACCCCCGAGGTCGATGTCCTCATCATCGGTGCCGGCCTGTCCGGCATCGGGGCCGCGCGTCATCTCGGGCACGATCTGCCCGGGAAGACGTACACCATTCTCGAGAGCCGCGACGCGATCGGTGGCACGTGGGATCTGTTCCGCTACCCCGGTATTCGCTCCGATTCCGACATGTACACCCTCGGGTACAGCTTCAAGCCGTGGATGGGCGAGAAGTCCATCGCCGACGGCACCGACATTCGCAACTACATCGTCGAAACCGCCCGAGAAGCAGGGGTCGACAAGCACATTCGGTTCCACCACAAGGTGATTGCCCTCGAATGGTCGTCCGAACAGCAGTTCTGGACCGTGACCGCGCTTCGTAGCGACACCGACGAAACAGTCACGATCACCGCGTCGTTCGTGTTCTCCTGCAGCGGCTATTACAACTACGACAAGGGGTTCACCCCCGAGTTCGCCGGCCAGGAGAATTTCGGCGGGCAGGTGATCCACCCGCAGCACTGGCCCGAGGATCTGGACTATGCGGGCAAGAAGATCGTCGTCATCGGCAGTGGCGCCACGGCGATCACATTGGCCCCCAATCTTGCCCGTGATGCCGAGCATGTCACGCTGCTGCAGCGCTCGCCGAGCTATATCCTCTCTCTGCCGTCGAAGGACCCGATTGCGCAGACACTCCGCAAGAGGTTGCCGAAGAAGTGGGCGTACAGCGTCACTCGGCTCAAGAACGTGTCGATGGCGATGCTGATCTACACACTGAGCCAGAAGTACCCGGAATTCATGAAGAAGCGGATCCGCACGTTGCAGGAGGGGTGGCTGCCGAAGGGATACGATCTCGACACCCACTTCACCCCGTCGTACAACCCGTGGGATCAGCGTCTGTGTCTGGTGCCCGACAACGATCTGTTCCGTTCGATCCGCAAGGACGAGGTCTCGATCGTCACCGATCACATCGAGCGCTTCACCGAAACCGGCCTGCAGCTGAAGTCCGGCCAGCATCTCGATGCCGATATCGTCGTCACCGCAACGGGATTGAATCTCTCAGCGCTCGGTGGTGCGACGTTCCGCGTCGACGGCGAGGACGTGGACCTGCCCAGCACCATGGCCTACAAGGGCATGATGCTCACCGGTATCCCCAACTTCGCTTTCGTCGTCGGCTACACCAACGCCTCGTGGACGCTGAAGGCCGACATGGTGTCCAACTACGTCATGCGACTGCTCGCGCACATGGACGAGAAGGGATACAGCACGGTCGAACTCGAGCGCGACCCGTCGATCGACGAAGAACCGTTCCTCGACTTCGCAGCGGGTTACGTGTTGCGTGCCGTCGACAACTTCCCGAGGCAGGGAAGCGAGACCCCGTGGAAGCTGCGGATGAACTACTTCCGCGACCTGCCGGTTCTGCGCTACGGCAAGCTCGTCGACAACGCCATGAAGTTCGGTCGACCGCGGTCGAAAGTCTCGATCGGATCCTGACGGGAATTGTTTCGGGTCGGGCGTGTTGGTTCGAGTATGAAAATTGGAATCATCGGTAGTGGACTGATCGGCGGCACCCTCGTTCGGAGGTGGGCGGCGCTGGGTCACGAGGTTCGATTCTCGAATTCACGCGACCCGGAGACCCTGGCAGATCTGGCGGCAGAGACCGGAGCGACGGCAGTCTGGGCGGCTGACGCCGCGCAGGATGCGGACCTCGTGCTTCTGAGCATTCCGCAGAAGAACGTGCCGGATCTGGCTCCGGGTATCGCCAGTGCCCGCAAGCCTGGTGCCCCGATCATCGAGACCAACAACTACTACCCGCAGCAGCGGGACGGTTTGATCGAGGACATCGAGGGTGGCACGCCCGAAAGTGTGTGGGTGTCACAGCAGCTCGGTGAGCCGGTGATCAAGGCGTTCAACGGAATTTGGTACAAGCATTTGCTCGAGAAGGGCGTGCCGGCCGGGGCCAGCGGTCGAATTGCGCTGCCGATCGCAGGTGACGACGACGATGCCAAGAAGCTTGTGTTCTCGGTGATCGACGAGCTCGGTTTCGACCCCGTCGACGGTGGAACCCTCGCCCAGTCGTGGCGTCAGCATCCGGGTACGCCCTCGTACGGCAAGGACTTCGGAGTCGACGCACTCGTCGAGGCGCTGGGGCAGGCTACCGAAGAACGCAGCGAGGAGTGGAAGGCCTGACTTACAGGTCTGAACTACCTGACGCGACCCTCGCGGAGTGTGCGCTCCGCGAGGTCGCGTAGCGGCCCGGTCAGGTTCGAATCGCCCACCCGGCACGAGTGCTCGCCCACTGACACACTCCAGACGAATGTGTCGCGGGCATTCGACTCGGCCGCGTCGGCGGATTGCTGATCGGCAATGTACGGCTGGGCAGCCTCGACCAACGACTGCCATTCCGGCTCGTCGGTCTCGACGACGCCGCGCTTGGACATTCCGGCGACACCGCCGGTTCGTAGTACCTCGATGCGCAGGCTCATCTGCCCTCGATCACACCCGATCGTCGCTCGGCTTCCATGTTGTCTGAACTCCCACGGTAGACCAACCCGTGGCCACGGCCTCGGAAACGTCGGACCCGGCTCCGAATCGCTTGTTCGCCGCCGCGAGTGTTCCGGCGGCAAAGCCGGCGAAGTCGACCGTCGGCGACAGTCCGCCGACCGTCATCGTGTCGAACCACACCTGCCCGACGCGATCCCAGGCCGGACCGCCGAGCGTGGTGGCGGCAACGGCGAAGGCTCGGTTGGGGATACCCGAATTGATGTGCACGCCGCCGTCGTCCTCGGTGGTGACCACAAAATCGTCCATGCTGGCCGGCTGCGGATCTTTGCCGAGTACGTCGTCGTCGTACGCGGTGCCGGGTTCGAGCAGCGAACGCAATGCCTTGCCCTGCACCGCGGGCAGGAAAAGCCCTTCACCGATGAGCCACGACGCGTCCTCGGCGTTCTGCTTGGCGGTGTACTGCTCGACGAGTGCGCCGAAGACGTCGGAGATCGACTCGTTCAGTGCGCCGGCCTGGTCCTTGTATTCGAGCGGGGTGGTGTACTGCGTGAACCCGTGCGCGAGCTCGTGCGCGATGACGCCGAGCGAGACGGTGAATCGAGCGAACACCTCACCGTCACCGTCGCCGAACACCATGCGCGAGCCGTCCCAGAACGCGTTGTCGTAGTCCTGTCCGTAGTGCACCGTTGCATCGAGGGGCAGGCCGCTGCCGTCGAGACTCGAGTAGCCGTAGACCTCGTCGAAGAATGCGTAGGTCGCGCCGAGACCGTCGTACGCCTCGTCGGTCGCCTCATCGCCGGTGGGATCCTCACCCTCGGCTCGTACCTGCTGGCCGGGAAGATCGCGAGTGGACTTCGCATCGGAGATCGTGCGCTCCAGCGTGCCGCCGGTGCGCGGAGCAATGGCGGTGCGAGCCTGGACCACCTCGCGGCCTGCACGCATCTCACGGTCGGCGAGCAGCGTGGCGCGGGCACCAGCTCCCTGCAGCCGCTCGAGCAGGAACGGTGGAACTACAGATCGAAACGTCATATGCGGTGACCCCCTAGGTCCGTGGCATGTGCGGTGATGGTTCCCAGTGTGCACGACACCACCGACACATTCCGGCGGGCACGGACGAAGTGGGTCAGCCGCGCATCGCCGACAGGTCGATGCCGTCCACCTCGCTCGGCGGGCGGATCGCCGTCAACGTCGCCCAGTTCGCGGCCAGCAGTGAGGCGTCGGAATCGTCGTCCTCGGCTTGGATCTCGTCGAAGCGTACGGTGACGAAATCTTCTCCGCGATCGCCTATTTCGGCTTGCACCGCACCGTAGCGGGCCAGCGACGCCGGTGTGATGCCTGCGAACTCCTGCAGGGGAACGTCGGGAATGTTGACGTTGACCACTGCGTCGATCTCGCGGTGCGCCATCATCCACGTCACCGCGATACGGGTCACGTGCTCGGCTGTCTCCCAATGGGCAGGCTCGGTGGCGATCGACGACAATGCCATGGCAGGAACTCCATGGGTCAGTGCCGTCAGCGCCGCGCCGACGGTGCCCGAATGCAGTACGGCAGCACCGGTATTGGGGCCGTGATTGATCCCGGAGAGCACCAGATCCGGAGGGTCGCCGAATGCGCCGCGGGTGGCGACGAACGCGATGAGGGCGGGCGAGGCCTGCACCGCATACGCCGATACGCCCGGCAGACTTTCGAGCTTCACCGCTTCGATGCCGAGGTGATCGTCGACGCCCATGCCGGTCAACGCCGCGCTGGCCCCGCTGCGCTCCTCGTGCGGCGCTGCCACGACGACGTCGAGACCGGCCTGCGCGGCCACTCGTGCGAGCAGGGCGATACCCGCGCTGTGCACGCCGTCGTCGTTGGTGATCAGAGCTCTCATTTCTTGCCTGCCTTCGCGTACGGCCGAACCTCCACCGACTCGGTGAGGCCGAGAACCAAGTCGCGTCGCCCGCTACCCAGGCCGCGCCGCGTGACGTTCGCCGTGCCCGCTCCGCCGCCGAGTCGTAACGCCTCCGGGACCGACAGTCCCTGAGCCAGCCCCGCGGCGATGCCTGCACTCATCGAATCTCCTGCTCCGTGGTGATCGACCATGCGCAGACCCGGCGTGACTATTTCGAGCACGTCTCCGTCCACCAGTGCGAGAGCTGGATCTCCTGCCCGTGAGATCACCACGATCTCCGCACCGTCGTCATGCATCTGCCGCATCGAGTCGATGAGGTGCGCCGGGTCCTCGGACTCGGCCCGGCCGTCGGCGATGAGGTCCTCGTGGCTGACTTTGAGCACCGTGAGGCCGCCGGCGAGCGCAGCGATCATGGTCGGCCCCGATAGGTCGGCCACCACCGTCTTACCCAGGGCGGTGAGATCCGCGCACAGCCTCTCGTACACCTCGGGCGGAACGATGTCTTCGGCGTGTGGCCCACCGAGAATCGCCACATCGCTGCGGGCACCGGCGGCAAGGGCCGCGCCGAACAGATCGTCGAGCGCGTGCCTGGCCAGCGGCGGCGGATCCACTGTGGCCAGTACCTCACGCTCCCCGCTGCGGCGATCGTGGACGTAGGAGCCACTTTCCTGGCCGATATCGACGGAGACGACGGAGATGCCCTCACTCTCGACGATGCCGCGCAACACGGCACCGATCTCGCCGCCGAAGACCCCGGCGAGTGTGACATCGAGACCGAGCACCGACGCCATCCGAGCGATCCAGTGGCCCTGACCGCCCGCGTGCACATGCAGTTCGGTGGAGCCGTTGGGGGCAGCGTCGAGGGTCACCGTCAACAACGGAGACGGTGCGAAGACGAGGGCGCTGAATGTTCGAGAGGAAGGAGGCATCGAGAGTGAATGCCCGAAATGTCAGGTCCGAAACGACAAGCACATCAGAATCGACGACGCAGGCGCATCCCGATGGGGCGGCCGTCGGGATCGACGAACAACCGATAGGCGAGTGCTGCGAGTCGCTGCTGCCAGACGGGCGGCACCGAGATCTCGTGCCTGCGCAGTCGGCCGACGGGCCGGGACTTGGCGGACGGTTTGCGATGCCAGTTGTCGAGAGCGGTCGCGCTGGCCGAGACCACGTCGAAGAACTGCTGCGGGTCGACGAGGTCTGCGTCGTCGCCGTCGGCCCGCCCCAGGTGCTCGCGAATCAGCTCCAGGCGCAGGTTGCGGGCATGGGTGCGGGCACCGTCGCCCAGTCCGGCTGGGTCGAGTGGTTCGCGGTTGTCGCGCTCCTCGTCGACGATGGCCGCAGTCAGCTCCGAATCATGGGTCCAGGAGCGGCGATTGAAGTTGTCCGATCCCACCGCGGTCCACACGTCGTCGATGATGCAGACCTTCGAGTGCACGTATACCGGTATGCCACGGTCGTTTTCGATGTCGAGTACCAGAACGCGGTCACCGCCGGCCGCGCGGATGACTCCGAGTGCCGCCGAGTGTCCCAGCAGCGCAGAAGGAATGGTCAAGTTGCTGTCGTCGTCGAGGTGCTTGGGGACCACCACCACCAGCTTGAGGTTCGGTTTCCGTCTCAGCGCAGCGGCGAAGACGCGTGCGACATCCACCGACCACAGGTACTGATCCTCGATGTAGATCAACTCGGCGGCCCTGTCGAGGGCTTTGGCGTACGCGCGGGCCGCGCTGCGCTCGCCCTTCGTTGCGAAGGGGTAGGCGGGGCGTCGGCGGGGATAGGTGCGCAACAGCTGCACCGAGCACGTGCCCTGCGGCTCCGGGGCCTCGGCCGCAGGAGGGAGTTCCGACGGTTCGCGCGTCACTCCGCGCAGCAGGTCGGGTATTGCGTGCCACGGCAAACGGGAGAGAGCCGCGGGATCCTCCCAGCGTTCGCGGAAGACGTCTTCGACGTCTCGTACCGCCGGGCCTTCGATCTGCACCTGCACGTCGTGCCACGCTGGGATCTCGCCGTACTCGGGCGGGAAGGGACGCGAGACCGGATCGCCGAAATGATCGGCATCATCGCGTCGAGCACGGGCCAGGTCGATGCCACCGACGAATGCGATGTCGGGCAGATCTTTCCTGCCGTACCGTACGACCACGAACTTCTGATGGTGGCTTCCGGTCACCAGCACGCGCTGGTCGAGGATGACCTCGCCGCCCGCGTCCTCCAGCCGCAGCGCGAGCTTGCGGTTCTTCGGGCCGGTGAAACCAAGGGTCTCCATGTGGGAGCGCCACACCATGCCCTTGACGATGCCACCGCGGTGCGCGACGGCGGCCAGGGCATCTTCGACAGTCACGCCGTCGTCGGTGAGCAGCTGCTCCGGGTCGCCGCGCCAATCGGTGAAGAGCACCAGATCGTCGCGCTCGGTCTGCTCCAGGGCTCGTGCGAGTGCAGCGAAGTAGGTCTTGCCGTGCACCAGATTCTCGACGCGGTTGCCCTCGGTCCACGCCGAAATTCGGGTGTCGTCGTTGCCCCGCTCGGGGGCAGTGAGAAACCACGGGTGCGCGGGGTCGAAGTGGCGCTCGGGGGCAATCAGAGCGGACGTGGACCGGCCGAATTTCTCGGCAACCCCGTCGACGACGCGCCGGATGCGCTGCACTATCACGCTCGCATCATCCCACCCGGTTTGAAGGCAACGGTGGGCGGGCACCCGAGCGATATGACTCAGGTACCCAACGTCACGCTCAGAAACGGCAAGCAGATTCCCCAGCTCGGCTTCGGCGTGTTCCAGATCGATCCCGAGGAGACCGCGAAGGCCGTCGAAACGGCGCTCGAGATCGGCTACCGACACATCGACACCGCCGAGATGTACGGCAACGAGAAGCAGGTCGGCGAGGGCATCCGTAACTCCGGAATCGATCGCGAATCGGTCTTCGTAACCAGCAAGCTCAACAACGGTTTTCATCGGCCCGACGACGCGCGTAAGGCGTTCGACGCGACGCTCAGCGACCTCGGAACCGACTACGTGGACCTCTTCCTCATCCACTGGCCCTTGCCCACTCGCTACGACGGTGACTTCGTCTCCACGTGGAAGACATTGGAGGAGTTCGCAGCCGACGGCCGTGCCCGCAACATCGGCGTCTCCAACTTTCAGCCGGCCCACCTCGACCGGTTGGCGGAAGAGACCGAGACGGTCCCCGCGGTGAACCAGATCGAGGTACACCCGTACTTCGCCAACAAAGACGTGTGGGCATACGGCCGTGAGCACGCCATCCCCACCGAGGCGTGGTCACCGATCGCCCAGGGCAACGTTCTCGACGACGCGGAACTGAAGCGAATCGCCGACGCGGCAGGCAAATCCGTCGCACAGGTGGTGCTCCGCTGGCACATTCAGCGCGGCAACATCATCTTCCCGAAGTCGGTGACGCCGGAGCGGGTGAAGGCCAACTTCGAGATCTTCGACTTCGAGCTCAGCTCCGCCGATCTGGACGCCATCACGGCTCTGGACAAGGGTGAGCAGGGTCGGACCGGACCGAATCCGGATACGTTCGACATGATTCCGGACTAGTACGTAACACTGTGGGCCCGTACGTCTTCGGACGTACGGGCCCACAGTCGTTCGTTCAGTGCTTCAGAGTCGATCCGGTTGCGGCGGTGACTTGATCGGCAGTCACGCCCGGTGCCAGTTCCACCAGCTCGAGCGTGCCGTCGCCTACCACGTCGATCACAGCCAGGTTGGTGATGATGCGATCGACGACGCCCTGGCCGGTGAGCGGCAGGGTGCAGGCGTCGAGGATCTTCGGGTTGCCGTCGCGGTCGGTGTGTTCCATGACGACGATGACGCGTCGGGCACCGTGTACGAGGTCCATCGCGCCGCCCATGCCCTTGACCATCTTGCCGGGCACCATCCAGTTGGCGAGGTCGCCGGTGCGGGAGACCTGCATGCCGCCGAGCACTGCGGTGTCGATGTGACCGCCGCGAATCATGCCGAAGCTCAGTGACGAATCGAAGTACGCGGCACCGGGATTGACGGTGACGGTTTCCTTGCCCGCGTTGATGAGGTTGGCGTCGACCTTGTCCTCGGTGGGGTACGGCCCGGTGCCCAGGATGCCGTTCTCCGAATGCAGCGTGACCTTGACGTCGTCGGTCAGATATCCCGGGATCAGTGTCGGCAGGCCGATGCCGAGGTTGACGTATTCCCCGTCGACCATCTCTGCTGCGGCGCGTTCGGCCATCCGATCGCGCGTCCATCCTGCGCTCATGCTCGAACTCCTGAACTGACGGTGCGCTTTTCGATGCGCTTGTCCTGTGGCCCGGTGTGTACGACGCGTTGGACGAACACGCCGGGAAGATGTACGTGGGCCGGATCGATCTCACCCGGCTCCACGAGGTTCTCGACCTGCGCGATGGTGATCTTGCCGGCCATCGCGGCGAGGGGGTTGAAGTTCATCGCGGTCTTGTCGAATACGAGATTGCCTGCTGTATCACCTGTTTCGGCGTGCACCAGCGCGAAGTCGGCATTGATCGACTCTTCGAGGACGTACCGCTTGTCGCCGAACACACGGGTTTCCTTGGGCGGGGATGCGATGGAAACCGAGCCGTCGGCGTTGTAGCGCCACGGCATTCCGCCGTCGGCGATGGGGCTGCCGACCCCGGCGGGGGTGAAGAATGCGGGAACGCCGTTGCCGCCGGCGCGGAGTCGTTCGGCGAGCGTGCCCTGAGGGGTCAGCTCGACTTCGAGTTCGCCCGCGAGGTACTGCCGGGCGAATTCCTTGTTCTCGCCGACGTAGGAGGCGGTGACGCGGCGAATGCGTCCGGCAGCCAGCAGGATTCCGAGTCCGTAGCCGTCGACGCCGCAGTTGTTGGAGAACACTTCGAGCTCGTCGGCGTCGGTGTTCGCGATGGCGTCGATGAGAGCGTCCGGAATGCCGCACAGCCCGAAGCCGCCGACCGCGATGGTCGCCCCACGGCCGATGTCCGCGACCGCGTCGACGGCGGACGCGTAGGTCTTTCCTGTCACAAGAACTCCTGATGTGTTCGTTGAGCAAACGATGTAGCCAGTGAACCTGAGCTGTGTATATCGGTGAAGTGAATGCCCGAAATTGCTCGTTCGGTGAACGGATGCGGGTTTGGCGTCCACTGAGTGGACGTACTATGACCAGGTGACCTCAGCGGATACCAACGCAAGTGTGATCGGAAAGATCTGTTCGTTGCTGCGCGCGGCGGGAAGCGAGGAACCGTCGGGTGCGTCGACGAGTGCCCTCGCGCGGGCGTCCGGTATCGCGCGACCCACCACCCATCGATTGCTGTCGACGCTTGCCGAACAGGGATTCGTCGACCGTGACGCCGCGACCGGTCGCTGGTCGCTCGGTCCCGAGATCTACCTGCTGGGATCGATGGCGGCACTGCGGTACGACATCACCGATCAAGCGCGAAAAGTAGTGCAGGCGTTGGCTACCGAGAGCGGAGAGAGTGCCTTCCTGTCGGTCCGCAGGGGTTCGGAGACGGTGTGCCTGCTTCGAGTAGAGGGGAGTTTTCCGCTGCGCTCGCACGTGCTGTACGAGGGAATTCGGCTGCCGCTCGGAGTGGCGTCCGCAGGGTTGGCCATCCTCGCGCATCTACCCGATCGGGAGGTCGACGAATACCTGAGTGGCGTTGATCTGGTGCCCGAGTGGGGAGACAGTCACTCCGACGACGAGATTCGACGGCGGATAGTGCTCACCCGGACAACAGGATTCGCCGTCAACCCTGCGTTGTTGGTCGAGGGGAGCTGGGGTCTGGGTGCTGCGGTGTTCGATCGCGCCGAAAAGCCGGCGTGGGCGCTGAGCTTGACGGGTGTCGAGACGCGATTCCGCGACGATCGACGACGTGAGTTGGGCAAGATGCTCCTCGACGCTGCGCATCGACTCACGATGCAACTGGGGGAGCGGCCCAGCCCCGGCTAGCTGTCGAGCTCGTCCAGAATGTCTGCGGCGTCCTGGCTGCCTGCGGCCGCCAGTCTCTGCAGCTCGACGCGATCACCGCGTTCACCGGCAAGTTCGACCAGGATGTCGACGGCATCGGTACTGCCCGCGTCGGCAAGAGAGCGCAGCTCGTCGAGGTCGTTGCGAGAGCCTGCGAGTTCGACCAACTGGTCGATGGCGTCCTCATCACCCTCGTGTGCCCGAGCTCGCAACTCGACCATCTCGGACGCCGTGAAATCGGGATCGCTCATGGAGTGGAGTGTAGAGCTGTTCGGCGGATAGCGGCAGGTCAGAGGGGCCGTCTGCGGGAGTCCCGTTTCTTGTCGGTGGCCTCGGTTACTGTTCTTCTTGTTCGAACAGGCGTTCTTGTTTCGGGTCACCGGGGGGTGAAAAATGGGTGCGATACCGACCGTGTCACTGGAGGCTTTGACCGCTGCCGCACAGGCAGAGAATCGTCTTGCGGCTCGTAAGATTTCTGCCTGCTACGACGTCCACCGAAGCTGGATCACGCTCGACACCAAGCACAAGCACTACAGCCGGTACGGGCGCACCGAGATGGCACTGGCGTTGGGTTGTTCGGCGACGGTCGCCGAATCGTACGTCTCGGTCGGCGTCGCTCTGCATACCCGACTGCCACTGCTGCGGGCAGCATTCGAGACCGGGGAGATCGACCTCCCCCGAGTACGGACGGCCTGCCGCATTCTCGACAACCTCTCCGACGAGATCGTCAGGTTGGTCGAGAACGAAGTGGTCGAAGCAGCCCGCCGATCGTCACCGGGTCCGCTGGAGAAGGAGATCTGGGACATCCTGCTGCGGGTCGCGCCGGAGGAAGCAGCAGCACTTCGGGAATTTGCGAAGAAATTCCGCACCGTCACCTACAGCCCGGCCGGTGAACTGGCGCGGATCCGAGCCGAGCTGACCGCACCCGAAGCCGCCGCCGCATGGCAGCTCCTCGAGGAAATGGCCGACACCCTCTGCCCGAAAGACCCTCGCGGCAAGAAAGATCGCCTGTGCGATGCGTTCATGGCCCGCATGCACGGCGAACCCCGCCTGACATGCCTGTGCCAACGCCCAAATTGCCCGAAAAAGGATGCGGCGTTGCCGGATCGTCGGGTGCCGTTGACGATGATCACCGTCGATATCGCCACCCTCATCGGACTGCTCGCGAACCCGGCGTATCTGGCCGGGCACGGATCCATCGACCCCGACCTCGCGCGGGAACTCGCACGCAACAGTCACTGGCAGATCCTGCTCACCGAAGCAGTCACCCTCGCCGAGAAGTTGGGCCTCGCTGTGCAGAACCCGGAGACCGGGGAATGGGAACGACGCCCAGACAGTGAGAAGGCATGGGCAGCATCAGAACCTGAGACGGAAGACGGCGTAGACACAGATGCCGGCACGGGTACCGATGCCGCTTCGGCTGCTGATGGTGTTGGGCGAATGGGGCCAGCCGCGGATTCGGGGGCGGATGCCGATTCCTCGACCGCCCCGCCTTCGGCCAGTACACCAGCACCAGCACCAGCACCTGCAAACACCCCGGCACCGGAACCAGCAGCACCGGCAGATGAGGTCGACCAGACCGCAGATGCCGACGAGACCGAGCCGAACGGCGAGTCAGAGCTGAACGACCAGTCCACACTCGCACCTGCGGCCGACCAGTCGCCAGTTCTTGAACCAGCGGCGGCCACTGTGTCATCGCCCGCTCCGAAGCCGTCATCGACCACTCCGAAGCCGTCGGCCGAGCAGGGTTCGTTACCGGATCCAGTCCCAGCAGAGACTGGACCGACCGACCCGGCACCGGGTGACGATCGACCTCAGCGTCGTCTGCAGTCGCTGACCTCCACTGCAGCCCTGTTCTGTACCCATACGCCCGTCGGCAGGGGCACACGGCACAGCTCTGCCCTCGATCTGTCCGGCGTGGCTCTCGGGGGTGGCACGCTTGTTGGCCGTGAACTCGAAGTCCTCACAAGTCTTGCCTCACAGGGCATCTACCTCGGCAACGCATCCCTGGCTGCTGCTCTCGAAGCTGCGATCGCCGCCGACCCCACCCTCGGCACATCCGTCGCCCGCGGCCCACTGACCGACCGAGCCCTGATTTACCGACCCGACACCCTCACCACCGCAGCAGTTCGCCTACGTGACCGACACTGCCGCTTCCCCGGCTGCCACCGCCCCGCCGACCGCTGCCAACTCGACCACATCATTGCCTTCGACCACAGCAACCCCCTCGGCGGCGGCTGGACCACCGTCGACAACCTCCAATGCCTGTGCGAGTACCACCACACCGGCAAAACCGCCGGCTACTGGAAAGCCGTCATGCTCTCCGGCGGCGCGATTCTGTGGACATCCGCCTCGAAGACCACTCGAATCACCCTGCCCGCCAACGGAACAGCCGTCCCCATCATCGGCAACGACCTCAGACCGCACATCCCCACCAAACCGAGACGATCCGGCATCGTCGCTTACCGCCACCCACCCGACAACCAACAGCCCGAGACAGACGACACGGCAGCACCGCCGTTCTGAGCGATGCTGCCGTGAATACCTGCGCCCGCTCCGTCAGACCAAGTGCTGAATGTGGTCGCGCGTGAATTCGACGCGCTCGTCCACGCGGCCGTCGCCCACCTTGTTCACCCACTCCGGATCGGACAGCAACGCGCGCCCGACGGCCACCAGATCGAACTCGCCGTCCTCGAATTGACCGACGAGCGCGTCCAATCCGGTTACACCCGACGCGGCATCCTCAGACCATGCCGACGTGAACACCGAGTCGAGGCCGACCGATCCGACGGTGATGGTCGGAACTCCGGTGAGCTTGCGGGTCCACCCGGCCAGGCCCAGCTTTCCGTCGTTTCCGTCCAGCTCGGGGAACGCGGCATCCCAATGGCGGCGCGTCGAGGCGTGCAGAATGTCCACTCCGGCGTCGACCAGGGGCGTCAATACGCGTGCGAGTTCCTCGGGGTTCTGCGCGATCCGTGCGTCGAAGTGATTGCTCTTCCACTGCGAGAAGCGGTACACGATGGCGAAGTCCTCGCCGACTGCCGCTCGAATCGCCGCGACGACCTGCGCCGGGAAGCGGGTCCGGGCTTCGAGCGAACCACCGAACTCATCGTCGCGCACATTGGTTGTGGCCCAGAGGAACTCGTCGAGCAGGTAGCCGTGAGCACCATGCAATTCGAGACCGTCGAAGCCGGTGTTCTTCGCGTTGACCGCAGCCTGTACCCACTGCGAGGTGAGTTCGTCCAGGTCGGCGTCGGTGAAAGCTCGACCGACCGCGGAACCGTCGAGTGCAATGCCTGACGGGCTGACGGTGGTGACGTCGGGAAACAGGCGTGGTTCGGTGCCGCGCTCGACTCCGAGATGCCACAGCTGCGGGATGATTGCGCTGCCCTCGGCGTGCACGGCGTCGACGACGCCCTTCCAGCCCTCGAGGCTGGAGTCGCCGTAGATCCGTGGAACCCGGGTGTGGGGGCCTGCGGCCGGATCGGGGATGTAGGTGCCCTCGGTGATGATGAGGCCGGTGCCGCCCGCAGCGCGCTTGCGGTAGTACTCGGCCACATCCGGACCGGGAACACCGTCGGGCGAGAACGCGCGCGTCATCGGGGCCATGGCGAAGCGGTTGCGCAGCTTCAGCGACTTGACCTCGAACGGCTCGAAGAGTCCGGCGGTGGACAGATGCTGTGTTGTGGATGCAGTTTCGGTCACGCCTGCGGACAACCTGCACCGACACCGAGCTATTCCCCGCGCGGGACTGTTAGCGTCGAAGCCTTATGAGCCCCTCGCCGCTGATTTCTGCCGCCGAACTGCACGATCTCTTCGAGATGGGCCGGGCCCCGGTCGTCCTCGACATCCGGTTCACACTGCAGACCGGTAGCGACAGAGCAGGTTACGAGGCGGGGCACATCCCGACCGCGCAGTTCGTGGACCTCGATGCCGATTTGGCCGCTCCGCCGGACCATGGGAGTGGAGCCAGCAGGAACGACCCGAATCACCGCGGCCGTCACCCATTGCCCGACGCCGAGACGTTCGTCGCAGCAATGCGTAGTGCTGGGGTGAGCGACGACTCTTCGGTGGTGGTCTACGACGCAGGCCCCGCGACCGCGGCTGCGCGCGCGTGGTGGTTACTCCGCTACTACGGCCATGCAGACGTGCGTGTCCTCGACGGCGGGCTGAATCAGTGGATCGCCGAGGGATTTGCCCTCGGCACAGAACCATCGATCGTCGCGGCCGGATCGTTCACCGCCAGGTCATCGCTCGCACGAGTCCTCGACGTCGACGACGTGCTCGAGTTCGCGCAGAACAACATCTTGCTCGACGCCCGGGCACCCGAACGATTTCGAGGGGAAGTGGAGCCGGTGGATCCTGTGGCCGGTCACATCCCCGGTGCGGTCAATCGGCCGACCACCGAGAACGTCGATGCGGACGGGCGGTTCTTGGCTCCCGAGGTACTCGATGGCACATTCGGTGGACTTGTGCCCGAGGGGAAGGACGTCGCCGTCTATTGCGGATCCGGGGTGACCGCGGCTCATCAGATTCTCGCGCTCGAGTTGGCGGGCATCGATGCGGCGCTGTATCCGGGATCGTGGTCGGGATGGATCACCGATCCGGCGCGCCCACGGGCGTAGGACACGGGCCCTGACCAGCGAGTTCATGACACCTGGGTTGAACTTGAATCTGACTTCAACTATACCTGGGGCATGAAGGTAGAAGGCAAAGTTGCCATCGTCACCGGCGGTGGCGGCGGAATCGGCGGGGCCATCGCCGCTCGACTCTCCGAGCACGGCGCCCGCGTCGTCGTCTCCGACCTGGACGAGGCCACGGCCCGAACAGTGGTCGACGCCATCGAACGAGACCGGCCGGGAACGGCCGTCGCGGCTGCGGCGGACGCGTCGAACACAGAGGACATTCAGCGGCTGATCGCGCTGGCCGAGGACTCGTTCGGACCGGTCGACCTCTATTTCGCCAACGCAGGTATCAGCGGCGCCCCCGGACTCGACGCCACCGAACAGGACTGGGACCTCTCGTTCGACGTCAACGTGCGCGCGCACATTCGCGCTGCGCAACTGTTGGTGCCGGGTTGGCTCGGACGCGGCGAGGGCTACTTCGTCAGCACGGCCTCCGCGGCCGGTCTGCTCACTCAGATCGGTTCGGCGACATACGCAACCACCAAGCACGCTGCTGTCGGATTCGCCGAGTGGCTCAACGTCACCTACGGCAACCGGGGTGTTCGCGTCAGCTGCCTGTGCCCCATGGGCGTCAACACCAAACTTCTCTACGAGGGACGTGAATCCGGAGATGCATTGGGAGCGGCGGCAACTGCGGCAGTACTCAGCGCCGGTGCCGTGCTCGAGCCTCTCGACGTCGCCGATGTGGTGCTCGACGCCATGGACCGCGAGCAGTTCCTGATCCTGCCGCACGAGAACGTACTGGACATGTACCGCAACAAGGGTGCCGATTACGACCGGTGGTTGCGCGGCATGCGTCGCTACCAGGACAGCTTGCTCGACAACAACCGTTAGGGGCCCACCGTGGCATTTTTCGAGACCAGCGACCGCGCGAAGAAGTACGAGTCGGATCTGTTGGAGTTCATGGACTCTCACATCTACCCGGCCGAGGCAGTGTACGAGCAGCAGATGCTCGAATCCGGTGACCCGCACTTTCAGCCGCCTGTCATCGAGGACCTGAAGAAGGAAGCGCGCTCACGTGGACTGTGGAATCTGTTCCACCCGCACCCCGAGTGGGGTCCCGGTCTGACCAACCTCGAGTACGCCCCGCTGGCCGAGATCATGGGCCGCAGCCTGCTCGCCCCCGAGGCGTGCAACTGCAACGCACCCGATACCGGCAACATGGAGGTGTTCACGCTCTTCGGCACCGACGAGCACCAAGAGAAGTACTTGAAGCCGTTGTTGGACGGCACAATTCGCTCTGCCTTCGCGATGACCGAACCTGATGTGGCAAGCTCCGACGCCACCAACATCGCGATGAAGATGGACCGCGACGGTGACGACTTCATCCTGAACGGACGCAAGTGGTGGACGTCCAATGCGATGCACAAGAACTGCAAGGTGCTCATCGTGATGGGCAAGACCGATCCCGAAGCTGCCACGCACCGTCAACAGTCGATGCTGGTGGTGCCCATCGATGCGCCCGGTGTCACCGTCCTGCGCAACCTGCCGGTATTCGGCTACATCGATCGCGAAGGCCACGCCGAGGTGCTCTTCGAGGACGTGCGAGTGCCGGCGAAGGACGTGCTGAAGGGGCCGGGTGAGGGCTTCGCCATCAGCCAGGCTCGCTTGGGCCCAGGCCGTATCCATCACGCCATGCGCACCATCGGCGTGGCGGAACGCGCACTCGAATTGCTCTGTCGCCGAGCGGTATCGCGAGTGACGTTCGGCAAGCCGGTGGCGATGCGGTCGAACATCCAGGACTGGGTCGCCGAGGCACGCATCGAGATCGAGAAGACCCGACTGCTCACGTTCAAAGCCGCGTACCTGATGGACACCGTCGGGAACAAGGAAGCGCGTACCGAGATCGCGGCCATCAAGGTTGCGGCACCGGAGATGGCGCTGAAGATCATCGACCGTGCCATTCAGGTGCACGGCGGAGGAGGCGTGTCCAACGACTTCCCCCTCGCGATGATGTACGCACACATCCGCACCCTGCGGCTCGCCGACGGTCCCGACGAGGTGCACAAGATGTCGATCGCGAAGATGGAGCTGAAGAAATACCTCTGAACGTAGCCCACCGCAGCAAGGTGAGCCTGTGCTAACTTCTGCGGATGAAACGGACATTCCTGGGGTGTGTGCTCGCTCTGACAACCGCGTCGGCGCTGGTCGCGTGCAGTAGCGGGGCGGCTGACGATTCGGTGTCCGAGTCCCGAACCATCACCGTGGACACCATCGCCGGACCCACCGAGGTGACGGGTACACCCAGCCGGATCGTCGCGTTCGGTCAGCAGTGGGTCGACGCCCTGCTCGAGTTCGACGTGCAACCCGTCGGATACGTCTCTGCCGGGTCCAACGGAAACGAGCGGGGCCTCTACCCCTGGCAGACCGAGGTAGCGGACGATTCCGTCATGCTCGACGCCTCGGCCGTCGACCAGGTGGGTGGGGCGGTTCCGACGGAGGAGATCGCGGCACTGCAGCCCGATCTGATTCTGGTGTCGGGCATCCCGTCGATCGATCCGTACCGCGGGCTTTCGGACATCGCACCGACTATCTTCCCGAAGGCGGAGAAGGTCGAGACGTGGGAGTCGCAGATCGAGACCCTCGGACGAGTTCTGGACCGGGAAGACGATGCGAGCCGAATCATCGAGGAGGGTCGCGAATTCACCGACGGAATCGTCGCCGATCTTCCCGGGCTGAACGGTAAGACCGCTGTGCTCTCGCAGTTCATCTTCAGCACGCAGCAGCTGGCCGTCGTCGCCGATCCGGAGGACGGTGCGGCTCAGATCTTCGACAGCATCGGGCTCAGTGTGCCCGAGGGCCTGGTGAACTCACCCGACATCTCGCACGGACGCATCGTGCTCAGTCCCGAGCGTCTCGACGTTTTGACGGCCGATTTGGTGGTGATGCTCCCCAACGGCGGGACCCGCGACGATCTCGAGAAGCTGCCCGGGTTCACCAGGCTTCCGGCGGCCACCGGAGGGGGGCTGGCCGTTGTCGATTACGCGACGGTCGTCGGGATCAACTTGCCGTCGAAAGCGTCGGTCGAGTTCTCGTTGAACAAGATTCGGCCGCAACTCGAGGTGGTAGCAAGTTAGCTCCGGGATGTCCAGGCCGGGTCCCGGCCGATGAAGGCCATCAGCTTGTCCTGCGGGGACGCGTCGTCGGCGACGGGAACCGCGGGCCCGTACTGTCCGCTGTCCCTCAGCATCTGCTCCATCGGTCGCATGGCGTCGAGGGCCGCTGCGCAGCGCTCCTGGCCCAGGTCGGGTTCGCGGCCGAGGGCTTTCGCCAGGTCCCAGGAGTGCATCCAGATGTCTGCGGTGTAGAACATGGCGATCGCTTTGTCCACCGGCATGTCTCCGGTGTGCGGGTTGCTCAACACGCGGCCGGACGGGTCGTCGAGAATGGCTTGGATGTCGGCGACGTGACGTTGCCATGCAGCTTTCGGGTCGGCATCGATATCCAGAGTCTGGAATTCGATTCCTGCGCCGCCGGCGAGAAAGCCGCGAGACCACTCGATCAGGTGCTTCACGACATCGATTGCAGCCCAGCCTGATACCGGGCTCGGGCGTGACCAGTCCTCGGGCGACGCGGACAGGACGAGCGCGGTGAAGGCTGCCGCGTCCTGCAGGTGCTGCCGAGCCGGCCCCGTTTGTTGCGTGAGTAGCTCGTCGAGTTTGTCGTAGCCCTCTTTCACTCCGACATCCATTCCGCTGGACAGCATGCCGTCGCGAGTGGCGAAGTCCGACATCACACTGAGTACGTTCAGTAGCGTGCCCCCGCCCTCGCGTCCCTCGAACGTGAGGGTCTCGAGGGCAACCGAATCGGGCTGACCCTCGTAGGTGAACGTCCACACGATCCGCTCGTTGTCCCTGACCTCGTGGAAACTGCCGAAGAAGGATGCGATCTCCTCCCCGTCCCGATCGTTGGCGAACGCCCACGCACCTCCGGTGTGCGCCTCCCACTTGAGGATTCGCGTGGTCAACGACCTGGGTCCCACCCACTTCCTGTACAGCTCGGGGTCGATATGAGCGCGGAACACCTGCTCCGGCGTCGCGTCGAACTCTCGAACGATCTCGATCGTGGGTACTTTCTCGTCTGCGTGGATCTCGGTTTCGTGCACTGTCATGACACCTCTTTCGTCTCGGTGGTCTTGTCGTCCGCAATGCTCTCCAGCAGGGCGTCGAGGCGGCGATAACGCTGTTCGGCTTCCTGTCGATAACGCTCGATCCACTTCGCCATCAGGCCGAACACCTCCGCATCCAGGTGCACCGGACGACGCTGGGCATCTTTGCTTCGAGTGACCAGGCCGGCGTCCTCGAGTACTTTCACGTGCTTTGATACGGCCTGCAGGCTCATGTCGTACGGCTCGGCCAGTTCGCTGACGTTCGCATCGGCACCTGCGAGACGGGCGACCATGTCACGCCGAGTGGGATCGGCCAGGGCTGCGAACGTCTTGTTGAGTTGCTCCGTGTGGTCGTCCATGGGCTCCTAGCTTTCTCGCTGGTGTCGAGATTAAGCCCCGCGACCGGTGTAGTCAACCACTTGGTTGAGTAAACCCGTCATGGCCTACCCTCGGCGCATGAGCGTCGGTGATGACATGGTGCGGGACGTGCTGGCCCGGAATTCGGCGCATCCGCTGCGGGTGGCGATCGACGGTGTGACGGCCTCGGGTAAGTCCACGTGCGCACGATGGTTGGTGAATGCCATTGCGGCGAAGGGTCGTCCGGCAGTGCACGTGACGATGGACGGTTTCCATCACCGGCGCGCCCACCGTTATCGGCAGGGTCGGGCGTCGGCCCTCGGCTACTACCGGGATGCCTACGACTTCGACGCGCTGCGTGAGCACGTTCTGATTCCTCTGGGGCCGAACGGAAGTGGTGCCATCCGTCGTCGCGTCATCGATCTGGCGTCCGATGAGCCGGTGGACGATCCGCTCGAAGCGGTACCTGCCGACGCGGTCGTCGTCGTGGACGGAACATTCCTACATCGGCCGCCGCTGCCCGACTACTGGGACTACACGGTCTTCGTCGACACCCCCATGGACGTCGCTCGGGCTCGCGGTACGGCCAGGGATGCGGATGCGCTCGGGGGTGAAGTGGCCGCGGGCATGGCCTTCGACCAGCGCTATCATGCGGCGTGCCGGATCTATCTGGATGAGGTGGATCCACGCGAGCGGGCCACTCGGGTGCTGCCAGGTATTGACAGCCTGCTGTCAATGGAGTGATGATTGACAGCATCCTGTCAATCGACGTGAGGACGTTCCGATGACCACCATTGCGCTCTATGCCACCGACACCATGGCCGACTGGGAGTACGGATACCTCACCGCCGGACTTGCCATGGCTCGTGAACAAGACCCGGACGCCAACCGATTGATCGTCGCCTCGGAGACGGGGCAGGCCGTCACGACGATGGGAGGATTGCGTATCACTCCGGACGTCGGCTTGGCCGATCTGCCGACACTCGACGCGTTGATTCTGCCGGGAGCGGACAGTTGGGAATCCGGGCACGACACGGTACTGAAGCTCGCCGCCGAACTGGTTGCGGCAGGGACTCCGGTCGCAGCAATCTGCGGGGCAACATTCGGTTTGGCCCGAACGGGACTTCTCGACGACCGGCCGCATACCTCGAATGCCGCGGAGTTCCTCACGGCGGCAACCGAATACCGTGGTGCGGAGCACTATCGAGACGAGAAGGCGGTGTCCGACGGCACCGTGATCACCGCAGGCGGGGTGAACCCGCTCGAGTTCGCGAAGCTGGTGTTCGAGCGGCTGAACGCGTTTCCGCAACCCGTCATCGATGCCTGGTACGGCCTGTACACGACAGGTGAACGCAAGTACTACGAGCAACTTGCCGGCGCATGAAACAACGTACGCCGCAGGGTGATGCACTGACGGCATTGGTGTTGCCCGTCTTCGAGCTCAACGGCGAATTCCTGGCTGCCGCACACGACATCACCGAGCCGACGGGTCTGACTCCGGCGTGGTGGCAGGTCCTCGGAGCCACCCTGGACGAGCCTCTCTCGGTCGCTGACATCGCGCGACGCGTCGGGCTGGGGTTGGCACGACAGAGCGTCCAACGGACGGCAAATCTGTTGGTGGCCAAAGGCTGGGCCGTATACGTCGACAACCCGAACCACAAGCGCGCGAAGTTGTTGGAACCCACCCCCAAGGGGCGCGATACCGTTGCAGAGCTGCGGGACGCGCAACATGCGTGGTCCGACGCCGTGGGAGCAGCGGTGGGGCAGGATGAACTGCGGGCCTTCGCGGCGACCCTGGAGAAGATCCTCGCGGCATCCCGGGACTATCGCAGCGGCAGTGCATAATTCGGGCATGATTGCGCTCGGGGTACTTCTGACCGGATTGCTTGCAGGATTGTCGATGCAATCCGACAGCACCGACATTTTCGGCAACACCAGCTTCGGCGGGGTGCAGTTCTCCAGTGGCGGCGGAGGAGTCGCGGTCGCAGTGATTCTGGCGTCGGGTCTGGCGATGGTCGTGCGTCGGCGCAGCATCCTGGCAGGTCTGTCCATCGCCTCGGCTGTCGTCACCGGGGTCTCGGTACTGCTGTTCCCCTCCGACCTCATCCGCGTACTCGCAGGTGGTGTGTTGCTGGGTTGTGCTGCAGTGCAAGCGAACAGTCGCCGAATTCTGCAGGCTCTACTGACCGGGTCGTTCCTCCTCGGACTACTCGGTGCGGGCGCAGTCGAGGCGCTGCAATACCCGGGCATTCCGCGGGGCTATGCCGACTACCTCACCGAATCCGATCTGGGCACACCGTTGTTCGTTCCGGTGCTGTGCGCCCTCGTGGTGCTGACAGCGGCGTGGGCAGCCCCAGTCGACCTGAGCCGACAGGGTCCGCCATCCGATCGCCGTATCCGCACGGTCGGAGCGATACTGCTGATCGCTGTCGGCGGTCTACTGATCGATATGGTGTTCGCGTACGACCTCTTCGGGAACGTCGACAGCGTCACCGGAAGCTGGTACTTCGGAATCCTCGTCCTGCCCGTGTTGTTCGCGGCGGCCGGCCTGTTGCCTGGTCGCGGTGGCGTGATGGTTCTCGCCGGGACGGCTGTGCTGCTCACCTCGACCACCACGTCCGGAGTGGGTATCGACGTGTCGGACGGAGTCTGGGTACTCGTCGTCGTCGCCGTCACGGCAGTTGCCGTGGCAGCCGGTACCGCATCCGGATTGCGATGGGGGCATCCGCTGATCGGTATCGCACTACTCGCGTTGGTGTGCGTGACCGCACTGTTCGACAGTCCGCCGCTGGACAACGTGAACTACGTGGCAAGTCTTGTGGCCTTTCCGGCCGCCGCGGCTTATCTCTACGTGTCGTGCAGTCGTACCGGCCCGACGGCATCGGCACTCGGCCTCGCGGTACCGCTGGCGATCACGGTGCCGATGGTGGTCACCTACGGATGGACGGCATACACGCCGCTGACGTCTGCCATCACAAGCACGTCCTGGTCCGACCTGTGGCTCTCGGCAGGTGCTGCATTCGCACCGGTCGTCCTCTGCGGCGTCGGGATATGGGCTCTGAATCACTACTGGCCGTCGGAAGAGACGACATGAAGGAACCTGATCCGAAAGTCATCGGAGTACCGTTTTCTTCATGGCTTACAGATACCTCGGAAACAGCGGACTGAAGATTTCGGAGATCACTTACGGCAACTGGTTGACGCACGGATCGCAGGTGGAGAACGACATCGCCACCCAGTGCGTACGCGCGGCCCTCGATGCGGGCATCACCACGTTCGACACCGCCGATGTCTACGCCAACGGCGCTGCCGAGACCGTCCTGGGCGACGCACTCAAAGGGGAGCGTCGGGAATCGCTGGAAATCTTCACCAAGGTCTACTTCCCCGTCGGTCCCAAGGGCCCCAACGACACCGGGCTCTCACGCAAGCACATCCTCGAAGGCATCGACGCGTCGCTGCGTCGGCTCGGTACCGACTACGTGGACCTCTACCAGGCGCATCGCTACGACGTCGAGACCCCGCTCGAGGAGACCATCGCGGCGTTCGGTGACGTCGTCCGCCAGGGCAAAGCGCTCTACATCGGCGTCTCGGAATGGACCGCCGACCAGCTCCGCGCCGGTCAGGAACTCGCTCGCCAGAACGGGTTCTCGATCATCTCGAACCAGCCGCAGTATTCGGCGCTGTGGCGCGTGATCGAGGACCAGGTGATCCCCACTTCGAAGGAACTGGGCATCTCTCAGATCGTCTGGTCTCCCATCGCCCAGGGCGTGCTCACCGGAAAGTACCTCCCCGGACAACCTCTGCCCGACGGCTCTCGCGCCAAGGACGACAAGGGCGGCGACAAGATGATCGCGCGCTACCTCGACGATCAGACGCTCACCCGGGTACAGCAGTTGAAGCCCATCGCCGATGATCTGGGAATCACCATGGCGCAGTTGGCTGTTGCGTGGGTGTTGGCGAACGACAACATCGCGGCAGCTCTCGTCGGGGCCTCGCGCCCCGAGCAGATCGCCGAGAACATCAAGGCCTCCGAGGTCACCCTCGACGCCGATGTACTCGCCAAGATCGACGACGCACTCGGCGATTCCGTGGAGCGCGACCCGGGCAAGACGGGTTCGCCCGAGACACGTCTGGTCTGACCGCCTGAAGGCGTCGGTCCGATCCGAACAGGGTAGTAATGAGGTATGGACACGATCACTGTCGATACACCTCAGGGCCAGGTTCGCGGTCGGACCGGCGAAGGCATCATTTCGTTTCTCGGAGTGCCGTACGCCGAGGCCCCGTTCGGGCCCCGTCGATTCCAAGCACCGTCGCCGCCCCCGACCTGGGACGGAGTGCGGGACGCACTCGAGCTCGGGGCCACCGTTCCCAAGGTGGGTTACCGCCCCCCGACGAGCGAGATTCTGAGCGAGCCGGTGGTACCCGGCGAGGACTGCCTCAATGTCAATGTCTTCACCCCCGATGTCGGCGGCTCGGCACCGGTGTTCGTCTGGATCCACGGCGGCGCATTCGTCAACGGCAGCAACGCCATTCCCACGTACGACGGTTCGGCCTTCGCGCGGGACGGCGTCGTGACAGTGGTGATCAATTACCGACTCGGCGTCGACGGGTTCGCACTGATCGATGGAGCCCCGGCCAACCGCGGGATGCTCGATCAGGTCGCGGCCCTCGAATGGGTACGCGACCACATCTCTGCCTACGGCGGCGACCCGGCCCGGGTGACCATCGCGGGGGAGTCGGCCGGCGCGATGAGTGTCGGCACCCTGATGTCGATGCCCCGTGCCGAGGGGTTGTTCTCGCGAGCGATTCTGCAGAGCGGTGCCGGGCACCACGTCATCACTGCCGAGACTGCCGCGAAAGTCTCCGCGGCGCTGGCGGCCTCGCTCGGCGTCGAGGCCACGGTGGACGGCCTGGGTTCGGTGGCAGTAGACGCGTTGGTCGATGCGCAACGCGATCTGTCCGATCGGATCACGGCCGAGGCTCCGACCGGAGCGTGGGGTGAGCTGGCCCTGAACGTGATGGCATTCGAACCGTACATCGACGGTGATGTCGTTCCTGCGCTGCCGTTTTCGCGCATCATCAGCGACGGCGCGAGCGCACAGGTGGACGTGCTGATCGGAACCACCAGCGAGGAACATGCGTTCTTCATCGTTCCGGCGGGGCTGGTGCCGCACATCACCGAGGATTACGTGAAGATGGTCCTCGCCGGGTACCGGGCCGACCCGTCGGCGCTGGAGAAGTACCGCGAACAGCTGCCCGACGCCTCGCCCGGCGAGCTGATGATCGCCGTCATGACCGACTGGTTCTTTCGTATCCCGGCCACACGCCTGGTCGAGGCCCGCTCCGGTAACGCATTCGTCTACGAATTCACTTGGCGCTCATCGTTGTTCGACGGCGCGCTCGGGGCCTGTCACGCGCTGGAGATCCCGTTCGTGTTCGACATGCTGCACAAGCCCGAGACCGCACGAATCACGGGCCCGAACCCGCCGCAGCAGGTGGCCGACGAGATGCACCGCGCCTGGGTCGAATTCGTGCGCGACGGCTCTCCCGGATGGGACTCGTACGGCAGCGACCGTGCGGTGATGATGTTCGGCGACGAGCCGGGAGTCGTTCTGGACCCGAGGTCGGCGACACGCGAGGTATGGGACGGGGTTAGGTGAGCACCTGAGCGGCTGCGCCGCACGTGCACGCGGAGCCTGCGGTCGTTCCGCAGGCTCCACTCCGAACCTCGTATCAGGCTACGAAGTTCCGTGCACATGGGTCACCGAAGGTGATGCACTTCCTGCAGCCCGTAGACCGGGGTGTCGATGCCCTCATAGCGCGCCTTGATCTGCAGGGCCAGGTAGAGCGAATAGTGCCGTGACTGATGCAGATTGCCACCGTGGAACCAGAAGTTCTCCTGTTGCGTCGGCTTCCACATGTTGCGCTGCTCGCCCTCCCACGGACCGGGATCCTTGGTGGTGTCCGAGCCGAGGCCCCAGCACTTGCCTACCTTGTCGGCGGTCTCCTGATCGATGAGGTCGGCGACCCAGCCGTTCATCGAGCCGTAGCCGGTGGCGTACACGATGAGGTCGGCCGGCAGCTCGGTACCGTCTTCGAGCACGACGCCGGTCTTGCTGATCCGCTCCACCTGCCCGGCAACGAGTTTGATCTTGCCGTCCGCGACGAGCTCGGATGCGCCGACGTCGATGTAGTAGCCCGAGCCGCGGCGCAGGTACTTCATGAACAGTCCCGAACCGTCGTCGCCGAAGTCGTGTTGGAAGCCGGCCTTCTCGAGCCGATCGTAGAAGTCCTTGTCCTGCTCCGCGATCTGCTGATACACCGGAATCTGGAACTCGTGCATGATCCGGTAGGGCAACGACGCGAACGTGAGATCTGCTCTGCCTGTGGTCATCCCGGACTCGACGGCCCGCTCGGAGTACAGATCGCCGAGCGCGATCTCACACAGCGAATCGGACTTGACGATATGCGTCGACGAACGCTGCAGCATCGTCACATCGACGCCCGTCTCGTACAGCGCCTTGCAGATGTCGTGCGCGGAGTTGTTGGAACCGACCACCACCACACGCTTGCCGACGTATGCGTCGGGACCGGGGTGTTCGCTGGAATGGTGCTGCTCGCCCTCGAACTCGTCCATGCCGGGGAAATTCGGGACGTTCTTCTTGCCGGACATCCCGGTGGCCATCACCAACTGCTTGGGCCGCAGGATCACTTCTTCACCGTCGCGATCGACGACGACCGTCCACTCCTTCGCCGTCTCGTCGTAGGTGGCGGACTTCGCGGTGGTCTTGCTCCAGTACGGAACTTCCATGACCTTGGTGTACATCTCGAGCCAGTCGCCGATCTTGTCCTTCGGCGCGAACACCGGCCAGTTCGGCGGGAACGGCAGGTAGGGGAGATGGTCGTACCAGACCGGGTCGTGCAGGCACAGTGACTTGTAGCGCCCACGCCACTGATCGCCGGGGCGTTCGGCACGATCGACGACGATCGCAGGCACTCCCAGCTGCCGGAACCGAGCGCCGAGGGCGATACCGCCCTGGCCGCCACCGATCACGAGGGCGTACGGCTGCACGCTGTAGCCGAGTTCCTTTTCCTCGATCTCCTTTTTCTCCGCCCAGTTCTGGGTATCGGCGTTCGAGCCGTGCACCGCGCCCTTGATCCGTGATGCACCCTGGCGCTCCTCGTGCCCCTTGAGCTCCTGCATGGTCGTCAGCAGTGTCCAGGCCACGTCGTCGCCGGTGTCGGCGTCGACCGTCAAGCGCAGATGTCCCTTGCCTCGGCTCGTTGCGGTCTCGAAGTCGATCCACGCGGAGATGACGCCGTCGGCTTCGTCGGGAACCTCGGTGGTGTGAAAGCCCGTCGGATCGGTGTCGTCGAGCCGCTCGGAGAGCATGTCGCTGACGCCGTCACGGCCTTCGACGGTCTTCAGGTTCCAGGTGAACGTGACGAGGTCACGCCAGAAGCTGCTGACGGCGAACATGCCGGCCACGCGCGGAATGTCACGTGCGACCAGGGCCTCCTCGAACGACGACAGCCAGGCGTCGACCCGTTCCTGAGGGCTGCGCGTGCGGGTGATCTCGATCGGCTCGATGGTCTGGGTCATGGAAACTCCTCGTGGCGAAAGTGTGCTCGTTGTGTGACCCAGCACACTCCCGCGCCGTGGCGAAGTCGAGAGTTGCAGTGGGTTGCAGCGCGCCGAGGTATCGACCGCGTCGAGAAGGAACTCGGGTGACCTGCCTACGTCTGAGTGGGCCGGAGAACCAGGGCTCCCAGAAACTGACACACCTGCAATGCCAGCGCGAGATCGAGCTTGTCCCCGGTGGTCGTGTGTAGTTCGAGCGCTTTGGTCACTCGATACTTCACCGTGTTGCGGTGGACATTGAGTTCCTGGGCCGCGTGCAGATGACTCTCGTCGTGCGCGAAATATGCATGCAGGGTGTTCCTCAGCACGGCCGCGTTGGGCGTGTCGTCGGCGAGCGTGCCCAGCGTCTCCCAGACCCAGTACCGGGCCGAATCGAGATCCTGGGCGAGCAGCGACACGATGGCCACATTCTTGTCGCCGTAGCCGAGAACCTCACGCACCGGTGTCCCGGGTATCGACGCGATGGAGTACGCGGCGCGTGCCTGCTCGTGGGTCCGGCGGAACCCGTCGACGCCCTTGCCCGGTAGGCCGACGGCCATGCGGGTGGAGTGGTCGAGGCGAAGGGCCGCAGCAAGCTCGGGCGTATCGACCGTCGGCGTGCGGGTACCCAGGGGGATCCAGGCCCACGCGGTTCGGCGATCGATCGCGGTGACGATCGGCGGACCTGCGGAACGCATCGCTGCGGCGGCGCGGCGGGAAATGACGTCGATCGATCCGAGGGTCGTCGTCGAGTCCGATCCATCGCTCCACACGACGACACCGAGATGATTCTGGTTCAGCAGGTAACCGGTATGGGCCTCGAACGTCGTTGTGGTTCCGCTCCGGTCGGCCAGCAGTGTGTGAATGGTCGACGAATGAACGGTTCCCTTGGCACCGATCCACCGAATGCGTTCGGTCTCGTATGCGTCGAAGACGAACAGCGTTATCCAGTCGATGTAGTTGTAGACGACGTCCGAAATATGTTTCAGGACAGCGAAATCGAGCTCCGAATCGTGCGAGTTCTTCTTCACTTCCTCGAAGCAGATACTCATCATTTCGTTCTGGCCCAGGTGATAGGCCCGCACCAGCGAATTCGACGGAACGTCGCGTTGAGCAAGGCGCAGTGCGTACTCGACGGCTGCGGTGGTCGGCTGCAGGCGGTCGACCGGAATGTCGTTGGCCAGTACATGCACGATCGTCGAGATGTTGCCGTGGACAGAGGCTTCGAGAAGCTGCACGAGGACGGGGTCGTCGTCCAGATGATCGATATCGTGCGCCATGAGCGAGGTCATCGCCCGGACCATGTCGAGTTCTCGTGCCGACAGTGACCGCGCGACCTGTGCGACGGCGGCGAGAACGTCCGCGTGGGCCGTCGCAGGCACATGGGCAAGCCGGCTGCGGGCAACCGCCCGACGGTCCTCGGGTTCGAGGTTCGTCACCCCATGTCCTTCTTCTGCCGCCGTAGGTGCCGCAACGCGGACTCCGCTGCGTTGTACCCACACATTCCGTGTGCGCCGGCACCCGGGGGAGTCGACGCGGAACAGAGATACACGCCGGGAACTCCGATACTGTACGGATCCAACGCAATTCGAGGTCGAAGTACCACCTGAAGTTCGGTGTTCGCGCCCCCGATGATGTCGCCGCCGAGGTAGTTCGGATTCGAGGCCTCCAGTTCGGCGGGGGAGGTGACGACGGTGGCGACGACGATATCTCGGAATCCAGGTGCGAATCGTTCGATCTGGGCGATGATCGCCTCGGTCGCGTTGCCGGTGAATCCGTTGGGCACATGGGCGTACGCGTACAGCGGATTGATCGACCCGGCAGATCGCGTCGGGTCGGCCACGTACTGCTGGCCCACCAACACGAACGGCCGATCCGGCATGACGCCCAGATTGATCGCCTTCTCGCTCGCCGCGATCTGCTCGAAGGAACCTCCCAGATGAACGGTGCCGGCCCGCCCGCATGCGGCGTTCGTCCACGGTACGTGTCCGTCGATCGCGAAATCGATCTTGAACGCGGCCGGAGCTCGACGAAACTTGCGGTAGGAGCGCGCGATACGAGAGGGCACCGCATCGCCGTAGATGTCGAGAGCGCCGCGCGGTGATGTATCGAGCAGCACCACGTCGGATCGGGGAATGTCCGAGGCCGTCCGTACCCGAACACCGGTGTCGATCTTGCCGCCGTGATCGACCAACATCGACGCCAACGCCTGCGCTATCGCCCCGGAACCGCCCTCGGCCACCGGCCAGCCGTAGCGATGACCCGAAGCCGCGAGCATCAACCCGACGGCCGACGTCGCGGGTCGGTCCAATCGGTAGTAGGCGTGAGCCGCCAGCCCGCCGAACATCGCTCTCGCCTTGTCCGTTCGCCACCACTTCGCCGACACAGTGGCCGGTAGCAGTGCGCGTGGGCCGAAGGCCGCAAGGGCCAGCGGGTGCCGCGGCACGTTCGCGATCGGGCGCATCAAGTCGGCAGCGAGGACGTCGAAATTGCGGGCCAGGTCCCCGAACATCCGGTTCCAGCGCACCCCGTCGACACCCAGACCGTCGGCCGTTGCCTCTATCGACCGGTGGATCGATCCCGCATCACCGTTGTCGAGCGGATGTGCGCAGTCGATGTCCGCCAGTTGCCACCGCAGGCCGTAGCGCTCGAGGTCGAGCGTGCGCAGATACGGCGAACCCGCACCCATCGGATGGAACGCCGAACACAGATCGTGTGTCACACCCGGCACTGTCATCTCGGCGCTGCGCGTTCCCCCGCCGATGGTGTCCGCGGCCTCGAGAACATGAACATCGACCCCGGCGCGGGCGAGGCGTACCGCGGCAGCGAGCCCGTTCGGCCCGCTGCCGACGACCACTGCTGTGGTCATACCTGCTCGCCGCGTTGCGGATGGGGCGCGATGATGGAGTCGCCTGCGGGGCGTGCAGTGTTCTCGCGCATCTTCGGTTCCTTCACGGTGCCGGGATCGGTGGCGGCGCGGTTCGCGTCGATGTCCAGTGTCCATGTCACAGTCACCGGAATCGGGCCGTTCGGCAACCACGGCTGCTGCTCGATGGCATCGGAGACCTTGTACGTACCGCGTTCGATGACTCCCAGAGCCGCATCGATGACCTGATATTGCTGGTAGTTCCTGTGAATGGGCTGCGACTCGATCCAGACCACGAGAAATTCTCCCGGCGCGAAATTGCATCGGCGTTGGATCGCCGCGATCAGCTTGGCGTCGTGCAGATGGCCGTCACCGAAGTTGAACGCCACGATCGAATTGCACGAGAACTCGGCGTCACGCAACGTGTAGGTGTCGATGTCCTCGCCGAGGTGATTCATCATCAGAGAGAACAGTGCGCGACCCTGGCTGTGCATCGAACGCCAGCCGAGCAGCTGGTGCATCACCACGTCGGCGACATCGGCCGGATAGGTCGCCAGCAGTTGAGTGCGAGTGTTCTGGCTCGGCCTCTTGATGAACTCGTCGATCTTGTCCTCGCAACCGGGAGCGAACGCCCACGTCGCCGACGCCCAGTTACCGGCGTACTGACGCATCGACGGCAGGAACGAGACCAAATCGGGTCGGAGGTTGCCGACGATCGGGAAGAACACGAGCGCAACCACGATGACGGCCAGCAGCACCGGAGAGGAGAAGTTCCATACGGCGAAACCGTCGGCGTTCGGGAATCCGAGGAAGAGGAACACCGCCGCGAACGCGAAGAACAGATTCCATTCCAGCGGGACGGCGAGCGGGAACGTCGAGGTGATGAACAGGTGGAACGCGACCATCAGTGCGGCGGCAGCGAGAGCGACGACGGCATTGGTGGTGAAGAGCAGGACCAGCGGCGTCGCGACCTCGACCAACGTTCCGAGGACGTGACCGATGCCGCCGGCCATCGTGGACGGGCGAAGGTCGTCCGGGAAGTTGCGGTAATGCGCGCGCTTGAGACGGGTCGAGGTGATCCACGGGGTGTTCGAGAGCATCGGCGGAATGACCATCGAGAAATGGTGGCCGAGCTTGGAGATTCCGGCACCGACCCACACCGAGACCATCAGCAGTTTGAGGGCGATGATCATGTCGACGAACGGCAAAAGGCCGAAGAACAGCACGGCTGGGAAATACTGCTCACCACGGGCGGCGATGAAGATGACCTTGTCGCGCAACCCGATCACGACGAGAAGGGCTGCGAGGGTGATCATCAGTGCGGGCCGCACCAGGCCGTTGTTGTCCGCGATCGCAGCGTCGACAGAGCTGCTGTGCACGCCGGGAAGGATCAGTGCCGCAACGATGTTGACCACGATCGCGGCGTAGACGATGACATCGAAGACCGTGCGGCTGTCACCGGAGGTGAAGGGCACCTTTCCGGGCCACGGTGGCAGACGAATCGTGTTGGGGCGCAACCAGAAGAGCGCGCCGCCCATCATCGGCTCGAAGTGACCGGCGAGCGGGCCCCACGATCCGCCCAGGCCGAGCGTCTCGAGGAGCAGCGTCCACAGCAGGATCTTCTGGTAAACGATCGGTTCGTTCCACCACGCCGAGAAGTCGAGAGGATTGTGCCCGGAGGTCAAAGTGGCTATCGACACGCCGATGGCGAGGTAGAGGACCACGAGTTTGAGAATGTAGATGGTGTGCACCATCTTCGGGGTTCCGAAGCCGTGGTCGGCCCAGTGGGTCGACATCGCCCGCAGTCGGTCGCGGAACGGTAGATCGAGGAAGGTGGCCGGGTCGACCGGCGGGAAGCTTCCTTCTTTGAATCCCATGTCGTTACTCCTGTGTGGGTGGTGTGGGTACGGGTGATCGCCTCACCGGCATCGGACGCTGGTGAGTGAGATGTTCGGAGCTGGAAATGTCAGCCGACGGGTGCGGCGGTGGAGCGGAGTTCGGTGCGCAGACGGGCCTTGTCGATCTTGCCGACGGGGTTCTTCGGGAGCGCCTCGACGAAGTTAATCGCAACGGGCAGTTTGACTTTCGCGACGAGATCACGGAGGTGGTCCAGAAGGTCGGCGGATCCGACGGTTGCGGCCGGGTAGGTCACCACGTACGCGACGGGGACTTCGCCGTACACCTCGTCCGGTGCGCCCACGACGGCAACTTCGAGCACGTCGGAATGGGTGGCGAGGGCATTCTCGATTTCCTTCGGATAGATGTTCTCCCCACCGCGAATGATCATGTCCTTGATGCGATCGACGAGGGTGAGGTAGCCATCGACGTCGAGGTGTCCGACGTCGCCGGTGTGCAGCCATCCGTCGACGACGGTCCGCTTCGTCTCCTCCGGGCGACCGAAATAGCCGCGCATGACGTTCGGGCCAGAGATCAGCACCTCACCGACGGTTCCGACGGGCAGGTGGTGGCCGTCCTCGTCGACGATGGCGATGCTCTGGCCCGGCAGTGCCGGACCGACGGTTCCCAACTTGCGGACTCCGGTGGGGGGATTGCACGCCGATGCGCAGGTCCCCTCGGTGAGGCCGTATCCCTCGACGAGGGCGAAACCGAATCTCGACTCGGCGCGGTCGAGAAGTTCCTTGGAGATCGGTGCGGCCCCGCACACGCCGAAACGGACGGACGAGAAGTCCGACTCGAGGTCCGGTGGCTGCGCGGCCAGCAACGCGTAGATCGTGGGGACAGCCGAGAAATAGGTCGGGCGAAGCTCTTTCACGTCCTCGAAGAATCTCGTTGGACTGAACCGTCCGGTGATGCTGACCTGGCCTCCGGCGATCAATGGAGCGAGAATGCTGACGCAGATGGCATTGACGTGGAAGAGCGGCAGGACGAGCAGGCAGTGATCGTCGGCGGTCAGATCCAGATGTAATGCCATCGCCGACGCCATGTACTGCAGATTGGCGTGGGTCAGCTCGACGCCTTTCGGGCGCCCCGTGGATCCGGAGGTGTAGATCAGTAGCGCAAGGTCGTCGGACTCGGGTTCGACCGAGCCGAGATCATCGAACGATGGTGTGGTGGAGCCGAGTTCGTCGCCCGAGATGTCGTCGACGGTGAGGCAGACGATGCCGTCGAAGCGCGGACGGCCGCTGTCGGTGATCGCGATGACCGCACGCGAGTCCGTGATCTGATGATGGGCCTCGGACGGCGTCAAGGTCGGGTTCACCGGAGTTGCGACCGCACCGATACGCCACGCGGCCATGATTGCGATGATCAGTTCGACTCGATTGGGAAGTATCACGGCAATCACGTCGCCCGTTCGTACCCCGTGTGCAGTCAACTGTGACGCGAAAACATCTACGCGCCCGGCGAATTGGGCGTATGTCAATTCGGAGTGATCGTCGCGGACGCACGGTCGATCTGCTCTTTCGGCCGAAGAACGCCACGGGAAGTACCCGATGACCGTCATGTGTGGATCCCCTCGCTAGTGCTGTGATCCACGACACTAGTGACGGAAGATGGCTGTCGATAGAGCTCGCGAGGCCAGAGATCGGCTCATCTGTTGTTCTCGGAGCATAAACACGACCGACGTCGATCGCCGGTCGTGTCTCGGCTGTTCGTCTCAGGCCGGCGAGAGCTTCCTCAACCCCAACGACTGGAATCCGACGACGTAGATCAACGTCCACAGCACCAGCCAATCGATGAATCCCAGTGCGTTCCCGGAGATCCCGGCCGCAACGACGGGCTCGTGCAGCAGGTGGTCTGCGACGAAGAAGTAGTAGGCCAGAAACGTCCCGATGGCCAGGGCGAAGGTCAGTAGCGCACGCGCCGCCGCCGGGAATCGATTGCCGAAACCGTTGGCCCAGAAAATCATCCAGAAAGCCCAGCAGACGCCGATCTGAGCGGGGAACTGGTTGATGACGCTACCGAGCTCTGCGGTGGCGTCGGAGCCGACGAGCAGCTTTGCCAACGGCACCAGCAGGAAGTAGATCGCGGTACCGACAACCGCGTTGCCGATGGTCGCCGCCAGTGCGGTGCGACCACCACCGCCGGCCAGTTTCCAGGGCCAGTTGTCGAGGGTCTGGCCGGTGAGGATCACCGAGACGACGATCGAGTAGAACCAACCCAGTGCGGTGTCGACGGACATGAGCGGATCGGTGGCCGAGAGCGAGACCGACGGCAGGCCGAACACGAAGTACAGCGCCAACGTAGGTACGGCGACGAAGGCGATCTCGCACAGCCCGATCAACGGTTGCTTCATGCGCAGCACGGTCCACGGCCAGTGCTGCCAGTTCAGGACCACCATGACCCAGGTTCCGAAGCCGAACAGCACGAACAGTGCTCCGGCGAAGTAGCCCAGTCCGCCCTCCCGGGAGCCGGCGAAATCCGGATACAGCGCACCGAGGCCGCTGCCGAGTATCCAGGTGACGGAGACGGCGAATACAGCGGTCGAGACCAGAATGGCGAGCCCGCGGACCGGTTGCTTCAGAGAATCGAATCCAGCGAATTCGCAATCGAATCCGATGAACACGATGAACAGAATCGCCCAGAACAGCGCGGCATCGAACGGCAGTGGATAGAAGCTCCACGGGCTGATGGTGGGGTCCGCCAGCAGATACCAGGTCGCCAGAGAAACGACGACTACGACGGCGAGGTTGGCGATTCCGAACAGGAGCCAGTTGCCCTGTGGGGTATCGATTTTCGGCTTGCTCACAGGTCGATCTGCGGTTGCGGTCATGTGGTGCTCGTTTCCGTGAGGCGACAGTGTCGCCGTCACTATGAGCTCGATCACAACCGCGCGTCAGGGTTGCGGCAGGTTGCAGCTCGGCCGCGGCACTGCAACGCGCTGCAACCCTGGCGCTTGTGCTCCGGGTCACATAGACCTGTGTGCATATCCGATCCAGTCAGGAGTGAGAACCGATGCGCGCAGCTGTGTATTACGGCCCCAACAAGGTGGAGATCACCGACGTACCCGAGCCGAATCCCGGTGAAGGCCAGGTCAAGATCAAGGTCGGGTTCAACGGAATCTGCGGAACAGACCTGCACGAGTACTACGCGGGCCCCATCTTCATCCCCACCTCGCCGCACCCTCTGACCGGTCAGGAGATGCCGCTGGTACTCGGCCACGAGTTCTCGGGAACCGTCACCGAGCTCGGGAAGGGCGTGACCGGCATCGCGGTGGGCGACCGCGTTGCCATCGAGCCGCTCTACCGCTGCGGCCACTGTGGACCGTGCCGGGCGGGCAACTACAACATCTGCGCGCAGATCGGCTTCCACGGACTGATGTCCGACGGCGGAATGGCCGAGTACACCGTGGTCCCCACCGACATGATCCACGCCTTGCCCGACAACGTCTCGCTCGAACTCGGAGCCCTCGTCGAACCGATGTCGGTTGCCTATCACGCTGCGACACTGGGCGAGCCGAAACCCGAGGACACCGCGATGGTGTTCGGAGCCGGCCCCATCGGTATCGGCCTGTGGTTCGCGTTGCGAGGCAAGGGGCTGGACAACGTCTACGTCGTCGAACCGTCGCCGACGCGTCGGGCATCGATCGAAGCTCTGGGCGCGAAGACTCTCGATCCGACGGCCGTCGACGTCGCTGCGTTCATCGCTGACCTCACCGACGGCAACGGTGCCGACGCCATCTACGACGCGGCCGGTGTGCAACCTGCCGTCGAGACCGCGCTCGGGTGCATCGGTGCGCGTAAGCCGTTGGTCAGCGTCGCGATCTACGAAAAGCCTTTGACCACACCGCTGCAGAAGCTCGTGATGAACGAATCCCGGATTCAGGGCTCGCTCTGCTACACCTCCGCCGACTACGAGGCCGTCATCGATTTGATGAGCCAGGGCCACTACGACACGACGGGCTGGGTGGACAAGATCACGCTCGACGGCGTCATCGACGACGGATTCGAGGCGCTGCACGCGGGCACCAAGATGAAGGTCCTGGTCGACCCTTCCACTGGAGCAGCATTGTGAGCGCGGTACTGGTGACCGGGGCGGGTCAGGGCATCGGCCGGGCGATCGCGTTGCGGTTGGCGAACGACGGTCATGACATCGCGCTGGCGGACCTCAACGAGGACAAGATTGCCGGCGTCGCCGACGAGGTGCGTCGAACGGGCTCGAAGGTAACGACATTCGTCGCCGACGTCAGTGACCGCGACCAGGTGTTCGCGGCCGTCGAACACACCCACGAGGCACTCGGCGCCTTCGACGTCATCGTCAACAATGCGGGAATTGCGCAGGTGGCCCCACTCGACGATGTTCGCCCCGAAGACACGAAGAAGATCTGGGCCGTCAACGTCGACGGTGTGCTGTGGGGAATCCAAGCTGCCGCAGCAAAATTCAAGGCACAGGGCTCGAAAGGCAAGATCATCAACGCGTCCTCGATCGCCGGTCACGACGGGTTCGCAATGCTCGGGGTCTACAGCGCAACGAAATTCGCGGTTCGGGCACTGACCCAGGCTGCGGCCAAGGAATACGCATCGGACGGCATCACCGTCAACGCCTACTGCCCCGGAGTGGTCGGTACCGACATGTGGGTCACCATCGACAAGCGATTTGCCGAGTTGACCGGTGCCGCGGAGGGCGAGACGTACGACAAGTTCGTCGGCGGTATCGCTCTCGGTCGGGCGCAGACGCCCGAGGACGTGGCGGCGTTCGTCTCGTATCTCGCCGGACCCGACTCGGACTACATGACGGGCCAGGCACCGTTGATCGACGGTGGTCTGGTCTATCGGTAACCCCCCCGTCGACGCTGATCTGTGAGCTGGAGCACAATTGACTGTGATGACGCAGTCGACAGGTCCTGAACCTGCGCTGGCGGCCGGCGAAGACCCGCGCCGCTACGCGCAGATTCTCACTGCCGTGTACGACGCGACCATGACCGGAGGTAAGTCGCCCGCGCGTCCCCGTGAGGTGATCGGTGACTCGTGGCGACGGTTGCAGACCCTGGGTATCGACCCCGAACTGGGCAACCCCGCCGAGACCCAGATGGATGTCTCCGACCTCGAGCTCACGCGTCGAGAATCGGGTTTGTTCGACATCCTCGACGACCTGGCCCGGGGCCTGGAATCGGTGGTGCAGGACGGCGACAACATCCTCGTCGTCGCCGATCGGCACGGCCGGGTGCTGTGGCGCAGCGGATCGACGGCTGTCCTCGACCGCGCCGACAACCTCGGATTCGTCGAGGGTGCCAACTGGGCCGAGGATTCGGTGGGCACCAACGCCATCGGAACGGCGCTGGTCTCGGGACGCGCGGTGCAGATCTTCTCGGCCGAACACTATGTGCGGAGCCATCATTCGTGGACCTGCGCCGGAGCACCCATTCGTGATCCGCGAACCGGTCAGGTACTGGGAGCCATCGACGTCAGCGGTCCGGCCAAGACGGTGCACCCCACCACCATCGCGCTGGTCGACGCCGTCGCGAGACTGGCGGAATCCCAACTGCGCGAACTGCATCGGAGCACCCTGGACCGGCTGCGGTCGGTGGCCGCACCGATGCTCGCGCGGCTGCGTTCGCCGGCACTGGCAGTCGACGCGAACGGCTGGGTCGCGGCCGTCGAATCGGTGGCGCTGCGCAATCGCATCCTGCTTCCCGAGGACCTGGCAACGGGACGCTTCTGGCTGCCGACCCTCGGCGTGTGCGACTTCGAACCCCTGCCCGGTGGATGGCTCGTCCGACCCACCAGCACAATGGATTCCGGCGTTGCCGAGGTCGGATCGACGAGAGTTCGCATCGACCTGCGCAATTCACAGAAACCGCGCATCGAGGTGCGCAGCGAAGTGGGGGAGTGGACCCACGAGCCGACTCCCCGGCACGCCGAAATTCTGTACCTGCTCGCCACCCATCGCCAAGGACGCACCGCGGCCCAGATGGCCGCAGATCTGTTCGGCGACGACGGCCGTGCGATCACCGTGCGGGCCGAGATGTCGCGGCTGCGCAAACACCTCGCCGGCATCATCTCCACGCAGCCGTATCGGTTGGACGAATCCGCGACCGTAGAGGTGATCACGCCGTCGGACATGAGTCGGTTGCTACCGCATTCGTCGGCCCCGGCGATCCGAGCGGCACGCGGCTGAGCCGTAGCGCAGAATCGTGGAATGAACCGCCTCGCCCGAATCCTCGACGCCTCGGATCCGGGGCAAGTACGGCTCCGCAGCGCGTCGGCGACCACGCTGACGGTGCTACTGGCGATGGTGACGCTGGTGTCGATCACGCGCGCCATCGGGCAGCCGGTGACCGTCGCAATGCTCGGAACCGTCGTGGCGATGCAGGCATCGGCGGCGGTGAAGGACAAGGACCAACACAGTCGGCTCATCACCACTGCACTGATGGCGCTGCCGGCCTCGGCGGCAGTGACGTTGGCGGCGTTGCTCTCCGAGCTCGGCAAGGTGGCCGACGTCGGCTTCATTGCGGTGTTGTTCGCGGCCGTGTGGGTCCGCAGATTCGGTCCTCGCGGCACGGCGCTGGGGATGGTGGCGTTCATCTCGTACTTCTTCGCACTGTTTCTGCGCGCGACCCCGGGGCAGCTGCCGATGCTCATCGCGGCGATCCTCGGCGGTTTGGCGATCGCGCTGTTCGTGCGAGCGGTGATCTTCCCGGATCGGCCGATCGTGGAAGTCCGTCGGTTGCTGTTCGCCATGCGAGCGGTGTCGGTATCGGTGTTGGAGGCGGCGTCGAGGCGGGAAGACCGTGACTTGAACCTGTTGCGCCGCAGACTCGACCGGCTCGGCACCACCGCGCTGATGATCGACGACTGGCTCGACCGACACGACGCCGGTCAGTTGCTCAGTGTCACCAGCACCGATCTGTCGCTCCGCGTGTTCGATGCCCAGATCGCAACCGAACAACTCGTCAGCTCTCTGTGGGCTCTGGATCCGGCCAAGCCATGGCCGACAGCGCTGGGCCAGGCGACAACGGCACTCGGGTCGGTCCTGCAGAACACGCCGTCCTCGGAACAGCTTCGAGCCGCCCGTCGGATGGCCGCGACAGCCGCCGAACGTGCCGATCCGTCGACCCCCACAGGCATCGCTACGGTCTCCGCGCAGCGAGCCGTGCAGGCGCACATCGCTATTCATCACATCACCACCAACGCAGTCTCGGTTGCTGCGAGCCCCGCGCCCGAATCGACCGAGCCCGCGACCAAGGACGAGCCGAGCGGACTGAACCCCAGCACCAAGGCCGCAATTCAGGTCGCCGTGGCCACCAGCGCGGCGACCGTGCTGGGTGAACTGGTCTCGCCCGACCGCTGGTACTGGGCGGTGCTGACGGCGTTCCTGGTGTTCACCGGGGCGTCGACCCGGGGCGAAATCCTCACGCGCGCAGGCCAACGCGTCCTCGGAACCATCGCAGGCGTGCTGGCCGGAGTGGTGATCGCCGCACTGGTGGGCAACAACCAACCCTTGCAGTTGGTGTTGATCGTCGTCTGCGTCTTCTTCGCGTTCTACTTGGTGACGGTGGCGTACGCGTTGCTGTCGTTCTTCGTCACCATTCTGCTCGCCATGCTCTACGGGCTGCTGGGCACCTTCAGTATCGAGGTGCTCGAGCTTCGTATCACCGAGACCGCCGTCGGCGGCGTGGTCGGCATCGTCTCCGCCTACTTCATCTTCTCGACCGGAACTCGAAAGACGATGGTGGACAAGGTAGATACCTACCTCGAACAGTTGGACGCGTTGATTCAGGCCAGTGTCGAATCGGTTGTGGCACCTGGAGGAGAGACCGACCTGGTGGCGTCGACCCGCGCGCTCGACAACGCGTTGAAGGACGTCGTGACGGCCGGAAAGCCACTCGTACTGGGGCCGACGACCCGCAGCAGGCGAGGTGCGAAACGACTGCTTCGAGTGTTGGCCGTCAGTAGCCGATCTGCCCATGCATTGGCCCGAGCAGGCGTGCTGGCCTCTCGCGCCGATACGCGGACGGCCCCCTCGGACGACACGGCCCGGGCTCTGCGCGATGCTGCGGCTCTGGTGCGCGAGACCGTACGACACGTCGAGGCGGCCGCGGCGGGCAAACACGTCGAGCCGCCGGAGAAGGTCACCGAGACGACGGTCCTGGATGTCATGCTCACCTCGACCAACGCGCCCGGTCCACTGCGGGGTGCGGTGCGCGCACTGAACACGATGAACCGAACTCTCGCGGACGTGCTGAGTCGGGGTTGACCTTCACACGGTGACAAGGTCTTGGCTGGGCCGCATGAACTCGATGAATTCGGTAAACGGGGCACTCCAACACAGCAATCCGTCGGCCCGGCTGCGGGCCGCGCTCGATCTCGGTACGACACCGGATCTGCAGTTCCTGGACACACTGCTGCAGCGATGCGCCGTCGAACCGGATTTTCAGGTGCGGGAGATGTTGACCTGGGCCCTGATACGGCTACCCGCGTCGTCGACGGTTCCGCGGTTGATCGAGGAAGTGCGATCCGGCGGGGCACAGGCTCGCAGCCAGGCGTTGCACACGTTGTCCAAGATCAAGGATCGGGCGGCATGGCAGGTCATCACCGAGCCGTTGATCTCCGATCCCGACGACGAGGTGGCGCGCAGCGCGTGGCGGGCCGCGGTGGTTCTGGTTCCGACCGGAAGCGAAGGGCAGCTGGCCGCATTGCTGGGCACGCAACTCGGACGAGGTGGGTTCGAGGTGCAGCGCAGTCTCAGCCGCGCGCTGGTTGCGCTCGGATCGGTGATCGAGCCGATGCTGCTGCGGGGCGCGTCGAGCAAGGATGATTCCGTTCGTGTCCATGCGCTGGCCACCGAGGCTCTGCTCCGAGACCCGGATGCCGGGTTCGCGGCGCTCGAAGCCACACGAGCCGAGGCCAAGCGTGTCGATGCCCTTGGCGTAGTCGACACGGCGGGGTGAGATAGGACGATGTTGATCGGTGAGGTGGCGCAGCGCTCGGGAGTCAGTGCGCGCATGCTCCGGCACTACGACCGGCTCGGACTGGTGCAGCCCACCACGCGGAGCAGTACCGGCTACCGCGAATACTCCCCGGAGGACGTTCGACGCCTGTTCCACGTCGAATCCCTGCGTTCGCTGGGTCTGTCGCTGAACGATGTCGGGCGCGCGCTGGACGATCCGAGTTTCGCGGCGTCGGGACTCGTCGACCAGCTCGCGGCACGAGCCGAGGAGCGCATCGCGCGAGATACCGAGTTGCTCACCCGGCTTCGTCGCATCGGCAATGCCCGACCCGACGATTGGGAGGACGTACTCGGCACTGTCGCGATGCTGGGCGATCTGCAGTCGGTGAGCGCAGGAAAGCGGCAGTCGGCGGCGCTGGCGTCCGTCGGAGATCGAACCGTTCCGGCGGACGCGTTGGCCGAAGCAGTACTGCGCGAACCCGCAACCAATGTGGCCGGCGCGCTTCGATGGGCACTCGCCCAGACAGGCGGCGAAGCGATGGGGCCGCTGCGGGAAGGTCTGCGTTCACCGGACTCCGATGTCCGACGCCGCGCCGTCGACACCGTCGTCGAGATCTCTCACCCCGACGCCACCGACCTGCTGGCAGAGGCGTTGGTCCACGACGACGAGCAGGTCAGGCGGGTCGCTGCGCTGGAACTCGCGGCCCGGGGAGTGGCCGACGCGTTCCCGACGCTGATCGAGATGGTGCACGACGGAACGAACGACGTGGACGCCGCAGATGCACTCGGGATGCTGGGATCCGACTCTTCTACAGTGGCGGATCTGCTGGACGGGCCCGACGACGTCGCTGTGAGACTGCGAGTGACGCAGGCGTTGGCGAGCATTCCGGGTCCGGCAGCATTGCAGGCGCTGCAGGAACTGACCCGGGACTCGGACCGGTCGATCGCCCTGACGGCCCAGTACATCCTCGGCCGGAGGGAATGAGCCCTTTCGGTACCGTCGAGGTATGAAGGCATTCGGAATGTTCGCGGCACTGATGATCACGTTGACTGCCTGCTCCACCGCCACCACTCCGGCCGCGTCCACCGAACCCGTTGCCGAGAATCAGGTCACCGTCGCCGACCGGATGTACTCGCCGAAAACGCTGACGATCTCCGTGGGAGACACCGTCACGTGGGTGTTCGCCGACCGAGGCATGGCCCACAATGTGGTCGCCGACGACAAGTCGTTTCGAAGCGAGCTGATGGAGACCGGACAGTTCACCCACACCTTCGACACCGCGGGCACCTTCACGTATCACTGCACGCCGCATCCGGACATGACGGCAGCTATCGTCGTCGAGGCCCCGACCTCCTAGGCTCATGGCATGACGGCACCGCCCCGATCGCCCAGCATCGCCGCACCCCTCGGTGTGGCCGCTGCGGCTCTCGGTGGTGCAGTGCTGCTGCACGTTCGCGACCCGCGGACCTCGATGTACCTTCCCTGCCCGTTCCACGCTCTCACCGGACTGTGGTGCCCCGGATGCGGAGCGACCAGAGCTTTCGGTGACCTGACCCGCGGAGACATCGCGGCGGCCGCGTCGAGCAATGTCCTTGCGGTTGTCGTTGCCGCGGGTGCCGTCGCAGTGTGGGCGCTGTGGCTGCGAGCTCGCTGGACCCGCCGGCCGCTGTCGCTTCCGCGATTCAACCGTCCGACGGTGATCGTCCTCATCACTGTTCTCGCCGTATTCACCGTGTTGCGCAATACCCCGTGGGGCAGCGCAATCGCCCCGACCTGACCAGGGAGTGCCTGTGCTGCTGGAAATCTTCTCGATCATCGTGCTGCTGGGCGTGCTCATCGCGCTCATCCCCACGGCCCGCCGCGTCTTCAAGAAGGGTGACGACGAATGAGCGACACACTGAAGGATCGAGTGCGAGCCAAACTCCTCGCGCAACTGGCCGACGACGGTGGCACCGCCGCCGAACAGGCCGAGGGTGACGACCCACGGCTCAACGCCCTGCGCGACGACCTGGAGGCACTGGAGGCGGCGCAGGACGGGGATCCGGTGGTCGACGACATCGCCGCGAGGCACTGGGTGCCCTGACCGACCCGCCACCCTCCCCGCCCCTCGGGGGAGTCAATGTGACGTTCGGTGGCCTTTTTGGGGGTCGATGTCACGTTGAGTGGACTTCTTCAGGGTCCGGAATGCAGAGACAGTTGAGGTGCATCTAGTATCTATGTTGTGTCCGAGATCAGATCTGCCGCCGATACGGCGTACGCGACGGTCAAGGAGCTCATCGTCTCGGGGGAACTTCCCGGCGGTGAGCTCGTCAGTGAGGGCGAGATCGCGTCGCGCCTCGAGATCAGTCGCACTCCTGTCCGTGAGGCGTTTCTGCGGCTTCAGGTCGAGGGATGGATGCGCCTGTATCCCAAGCGAGGGGCGCTCGTGGTGCCGATCGCGGTCGGCGAAGCCGAGAGTGTCGTCGACGCTCGCAGACTGGTCGAATCGGGCAGCGTCCGTGCATTCGTAGACAACGCGAGAGCCCGAGAATCCGTGGTGGCCGCCCTGCGGGAGAACCTGCAGCTACAAGAACGACTGGCCGTCGACGGCACCGCCGCACAATTCAGCGCCGTCGACGCAGACTTCCATCGCACCGTCGTCCATGCCGGCGGCAACCCATTGCTCGACGCGTTCTACGACGGACTTCGCGAGCGTCAGCGCCGGATGACCGCGGCGTCCGTGACGCGTGATCCGGGCCAGATTTCGCGCATCGTCGACGACCATCGCCGACTGACCGACCTGATCGAGGCCGGCGACGCAGACGGATTCGAGCGGGCCGTCGAACAACACATGCTCGGCGTCCACGGACTACGACCGGACAGAGGGGGAACACGATGACCGAACACGCGGTGGTCAACGATCGAGACATCGAGATGACGGCGCGACGCTGGCTGCTGGTGGCGTCGGGCATGTTCGCCGTGGCCTGGGGCGGTAACGAGTTCACGCCGTTGTTGGTGATGTATCGGCTCGATCATGGCTTCTCGGCCGTGGTGGTCGATACGTTCCTGTTCGCCTACGTCCTGGGCATCATTCCGGCGATGCTGATCTGCGGGCCGCTCTCGGATCGACTCGGCCGACGCCCGATCATGTTGCCCGCTACCGCAATTGCCGCGGCGGGTTCCATTCTGATCGCACTCGGACCCGACAACGCCTACATGCTCTTCGGTGGCCGTGTGCTCAGCGGAATCGCACTCGGAATCGGCATGGCCGTGGGCGGCAGTTGGGTCAAGGAACTCTCGAGCCGCGACGCCACCGCCAAGCCCGGTGCCGGAGCGCGCCGTGCCGCGATGTCGCTGACGGCGGGCTTCGCCCTCGGTGCCGGAGTTGCCGGTGTGCTTGCGCAATGGGCCCCCTGGCCGACGCACCTCGCCTACGGCGTGCACGTGCTCATCTGCATCGTCGCCGGCGTCGGCATGCTCTCCGTGCCCGAAACACGCCCTGCCACAGCAGCATCGAAGAACAAGCGGTTGCTCGACGATCTGAGGATTCCGTCCGCATCCCATCGCCGGTTCCTGTTCGTCGTGCTGCCGTTGGCACCGTGGGTGTTCGGTGCCGCGAGCGTCGCTTACGCGGTGCTGCCGTCACTGATGGCCGACGCATTGGCCGACGAGCCCGGTGGCGGCTATCCCGTCGCGCTCTCCGCGGCGATGGCGGTGATCGCACTCGGCTCCGGCTTCGCGATTCAGGCCGTCGGGCGACGGATCGACACACCCGCCAATGCGCGAGGCGCTCTGGTTGCGCTGTCCCTGTTGGTGGTCGGCATGGCTGTCGCGGCGTGGGCTGCATCGGTGCTCACCATTGCCGCAGCGCTGATCGCGGCGGCAGTGCTCGGATGCGGGTACGGCATGGCGCTGGTCTCCGGTCTGCAAGAGGTGCAGCGCATTGCGGGCCCCGACGATCTCGCGGGCCTCACCGCGGTGTTCTATTCGCTGACGTACCTTGGCTTCGCGGTGCCCGCCGTTCTGTCGGCGCTCACCGAGACCTGGCCCGGCGTGGTGACCTATCCGATCATTTTCGGATTCGGCGCGGTGATGGCCGGAATCTGCGGCCTGGTGGTGCGGTCGAAGACGTCAGCGCACCTGCCCTAGGGTCGTGCGCGTTTTGCGTAGGCCTGAGTACGCAAAACGCGCACGACGGGGGTCAGGACCGAGTACGCGGTCCGAGTCGCTGTCGTCGCTGGCGGGTCATCACCGCGGCACCGACAATTCCCGCTGCGACGAGGACCACGCCTGCGGTGCCACTGGCGACGCGCTCGGGCCACGGCAGTGTCGTCGGCACGCTGAACATGCCCCGAAAGAACGGCTCGAGCATCGCCCCGGCGGGCACGACCAGACGCGCGAGCAGGCCTGACGGGCCGCCGCCTCGCGCTACCACCCCGACCAGACCCAACGGGCCGCCCATGACAAGGGCGAAAGCGAACCACATCCGGTTTGCCGCCCACACGGTCTCGTCGAACATCCCGAAGAGCTGACCGACACCGTAGTGCACCACCAACGCCAACAGTCCAGCGACGATCCCCGCCGCGAATGCGTGCAGCGGACGGCGGACCAGCCAGCCGGACAGGATGGGCAGGCCGGCCCACACGGCACCCGAATTCACCAACTTGCTGAAGGTCGAGCGGACGGCCAGCAACGTGTTTGCCTCGGCGGACAACTGGCTTTCGCTCGTGACGTTCGAGGCGAGCGACACGAGAGCGACGGTGATCGCGGCTGCAATGACAAGTCCCCACCACCGTTTCGCCATCAGTGGATGGTACGCAGGCATCGCGCCTTTCTCTGCAAAGGCAGAGCTCTCCGCGAGTGGGTGCGCGCCGACCGGTTCGGCTCTAGGATCAGCGGCATCATGCTGCAGTCCGCGCGCATTGCCCCGCCGCACCGAGTTCCTCCGACGGCGGCGCTCGCGGGTGCAATCGTGTGGAACCGACGCGAGGCGTACTGGTTTCTGATCGCCGTGATCGTGCCGGCTGCCTGCTGGTCGAGGTACCCGGAGCTGGTGCCGTACATGTTCGTGATCGTTCTGCTCGGGGCCCTAGGGTTTCGCTGCCGACGGATTGCCCAGTGGGTGTCGATGCTGCGCTGGGGAGTGATCGCAGACGTCGAGACCGTGGACACGGCACTGCGCGGCGACCGCAACCTTCGGCTGGCGCACGCCGCCGGATGGAACGTCCAACGGCGTTGGTACACAGGGGTTGTCACCGAATCTGCGGTGCGGTACCGGGCCGGGGAGGCGCGCGGTCACCTGTTCGTTCGGGGTCTGCCGTTCACCACCGGGGTGGTGCTCGCCCACTCGAAGCAGCCGTCGTCTGCCATGGCGATCAGCGATTTCCCCTGCGATCTGCAACTGGACGGACGAGGACGTTGGGCGGCGTCGTTCCCGCAAGGTTTCTGGCGACAGGCGTTGGCGACGGTCGCGCTGTACAGCTACGCGATCGCTGGGTTGTTGGTATCGCTGGGGTATCGCTGACGACGGCAATCGGCTCCCCGGACTTGGAAATACGCCTCCAATCGGAGGCTGGAATCCGAAACTGGGGAGCCGATTCGCGACGCTGGACCTACGGCAACGACGGCAGCTGCGTGTCGATCAACCATGCGTCCCACAGATTTCGGGGGCACCCGAAGCGGGAGGCGAGATCGGTGAAGTCCGCGGTTGCGACCGTCGAGTAGCGGTACTTGGAGGTCCATTCCTGGATCAGTCCGAAGAATCGCTCGTCCCCGATGGTGCGCCGCACGGCGTGCAGTGCGAGTGCACCGCGCTTGTAGACGCGGTCGTCGAAGATGCGTGCCGGCCCGGGATCGCTGAGCTGTAGGTCCATGGCCAGCCCGCGCTGAATGGTGTGCGCCCGCTTGGCCTTGTCGTGAGCCGTTGCGCCGCCAGAGTTCTCGGCCCAGATCCACTCGGAGTAGCAGGCGAATCCCTCGTGCAGCCAGATGTCGGCCCACTTGCCGAGGGTCAGCGAATTTCCGAACCACTGGTGCGCCAACTCGTGCGCGACGAGGCGCTCGTAGTACCGGGAACCGGAACAGTGGTTCGCTCCGAAGATGGACAGCCCCTGCGCCTCGATCGGAATTTCGAGATCGTCGTCGGTCACCACCACGGTGTACGACGCGAAAGGGTAAGGGCCGTAGAGCCGTACGAACGTATCCATCATCTGCGGTTGACGACCGAAGTCGTGATCGAATTGCGTGCGTAGCCGCGGCGGAGTGATGGCCTTCATCGGCACCGGACCCGGGCTGACGATGCGATGCTCGTACGGGCCGATCTGGATGGTCGCGAGGTAACTGGCCATCGGCTCGGGCTGCTCGTACACCCAGGTGGTGCGGCTGGCGCGAGTCTGCTTGCGCACCAACGTTCCGTTGGCCACCGCGTAGTACGGCGAATCGGTGGTGATGGTGATGCCGTAGCTGGCCTTGGACACCGGATGGTCGTCGCACGGGAACCACGACGCGGCCCCGTTGGGCTGGCTCGCGACGATCGATCCCTCGGTGAGCTCGTCCCAGCCGACCTCACCCCAGAAACCGTTGATGGGCTTGGGTGTTCCGCCGTACGCCACCGTGACCACCAGTGCCGCGCCCGACGCGATGGGCTTGGCGGGCGTGATCTTCAGCTTGCCGCGCTGGTGGCTGAACTTCACCGAACGTGAGCCGTTGACCGACACCTTCGACACGTTCATCGCCGGTCCGAGATCGAGAGCGAACTTCGACACCGTCGCGGTGGTGACGGCCGTGATCTTCGCCTTGCCGGTCAACCGGTTGCTCTCGACCTTGTACTCGAGATCGAGTTCGTAGCGCGAGACGCGGTAGCCGCGGTTACCGTTCTGCGGGAGGTATGTATCGATCGGATTGTCGCTGGCATCGACGTCGAACACCGGTGCCACCAGCCTGTCTGGCACGAACGATCACCCCTCGTTTCGGTCGTCGCGGATGCGGGGAAAGGGGTCACCCTTGGCCCAGGGCGCGATCGGATTGCCCTGCCAACGAGTATGCGCGGGAACCGTATCGCCGCGCATCACCAGGGAGGCAGGCCCCACTGTCGCACCGTCACCGATTCCCGATGCCGGCAACGCGACACAGTGTGGTCCCAGTGTTGCGCCTCTGCCGAGATCGACCGTGTCCATGGACATGATCCGATCATGGAACAGGTGCGTCTGCACAACGCACCCTCGATTGACGGTCGCACCGTCGGCCAACGTCACCAGATCGGCCTCGGGAAGCCAGTACGTCTCACACCACACACCTCGGCCGATGTCCGCGCCGAGCCACCGCAGCCACATGTTCAGCACCGCGGTGCCCTCGGCCGCGCGCGCGAACCACGGCGCGGCGACGGTCTCGACGAACGTGTCGGCCACCTCGTTGCGCCAGACGAACGAACTCCACAGCGGATGGTCGGTCTTGCCGATCCGGCCCACCCACAGCCACTTCGCCAACGCCGACACCGCCGCAGCAACGAATCCGGCGACGAGCAGCACCAGGCCGCTGACCAACGCCGCCAACCAGTATCCGACGGCGTCGGCGACGGCGGTGAGTGCGAACAACACGGCCAGACCGATACCGAACGTCACGACGACGGGAATCAGCCGGCAGGTCTCGACGAGCGACCGGGCGATCTTCAGCTTGCGCGGTGGGTCGAACGTGCGCGACGAATCCGCACTACCGGCGGCCCGGCGCAGCCGCACCGGCGGACTGCCGAGCCACGACGAGCCGGATTTGGCTTTGTCCGGCGTAGCCGACAGCACTGCGACGAGGCCGTTCTTCGGGACGGTTCGCCCCGGACCGGTCATACCGGAGTTGCCGAGGAACGCCCGCTTGCCCACTTTGGCGTCGCCCAGATGCATCCAGCCGCCGCCGAGTTCGTAACTGGCGACCATCGTGTCGTCGGCCAGGAACGCGCCGTCGGCGACGGTGGTGAACTTGGGGATCATCAGCACCGTCGACGCCTCGACGTCCTTGCCGATCTTCGCGCCCAGCAGCCGCAGCCAATGCGGAGTCAACAGCGATGCATAGAGCGGGAACAGGAACGTGCGCGCCGAGTCCATGAGGCGTTCGGTGGCCCATACCTGCCAGCCGATGCGGCTGCGCACCGGGTGGTAGCCGCCGACGAGTCCGATGCTGAGCAACCGCACCGCGACGACGGTGATCAGTGCGAACACCGCCAACGACACCAATGTCGCGACGGGCAACATCACCAGGCCACGTTCGAAGGCGTCGAGCACGGAGTCCGCGGTGTGAATCCACCAGCCCATCAACACCAGGCTGACGCCGATCGAGAACAGCGCCATACCGGACAGGAACAGCGACGCGACGCCGTACGCGAAGACCCAGTGGGTGGCGCGCGGCGGCGTCTCGGCCGGCCACGGATGATCTGCCTTGCCGACCTTCTGCGCGGGCGAGCCGGACCACATCTGGCCCGCTTTCACTCGTCCGACGACGGCGGAGCCTGCCGTGACGACCGCGTTCTTGCCGACCCTGGTGCCCGGCAGCAACGTCGAGCGGGCACCGACGGTGGCGCCGGCACCGATCTCGATGCCGCCGATGTAGACGAGGTCGCCGTCGATCCAGTGCCCGGACAGATCCACCTCGGGTTCGATGGAGCAGCCGTCGCCCAGTTCGAGCATGCCGGTGACCGGCGGCAGGGTGTGCAGGTCGACGCCCTTGCCGATTTTGGCACCCAGAGCGCGCGCGTAGTAGACCATCCACGGTGCACCCGACAGGTTGGACGCGCCACTGGCATCGGTCAATCGCGTTGCGGCCCACAGTCTTATGTGCATGCTCCCGCCGCGCTCGTACGCGCCGGGTTTCAACCCGGCCAACAGGATGCGCGATCCGATCACCGAGATCGCCATGCGTCCGACCGGAGTGATGAACAAGACGAAGGCCAGAAGGATCCACCACCACGACAGCGTCGGAGCCCAGGCGACGTCGCCGAACCAGGCCATGACGTTGAAGAGCAGTCCGAGCCAGGTGACCCACTGCAGTCCGGTGAGGGTGGTCAACGGAACCGTCGCCAGGATCTGCGCCCATTGCGCGGTGCGTGAGGTGGGGGCGACCTCGCGGGGAACGGCCTCGACGACCGGCTTCAGGTCGTCGAGATACTGCGCGAGCGAACCCAGCCGCGGGTGGTCGTACAGCTGCGCGACGGTGATCTCGGGGAACCGTTCGCGAAGTGCCGTCACCAATTGGGCGGCCGACAGTGAACCGCCGCCGTTGGCGAAGAAATCGGCGTTCTCGTCCGAGACCTGCGCCCCGAGGATGTTGGTCCACAGCTCGGCAACCCAGCCCGCCGTCCCACCGAGCGAGGACGCTCCGGCCATGCCGGGCAGGGGCCACGGCAGCGCGTTGCGGTCGACCTTGCCCGAGGTGCGCGTGGGCATCTCATCGACCAACGCGAGGCGGGGGACAAGAGCCGCGGGCAACTGTTCGGCGAGCAACTCGCGAGCGGCTTCGAGATCGAAATCGGGGTTGGTGCTGGCGAGATATCCGACCAGCACGGAGTTTCCGGCAGCCGTCTTGCGGATGGCGGCCGCCGCACCGCCGACGCCCGGAAGTGCTTGCAGCGCATTGTCTATCTCGCCGAGCTCGATGCGTCGACCGCCGAGCTTGACCTGATCGTCCGCGCGACCCTGGAACAACAGTCCTTCCAGCTCCAGCTTGACCAGATCGCCGCTGCGGTACGCCCGGTCCCACCCGAGAGACGGCATGGGCGCGTACTTCTCGGCGTCCTTGGCCGGGTCGAGATACCGTGCGAGTCCGACGCCGCCGATGACCAGCTCACCGACTTCACCGACCTGCACCGGGGTGCCCGAGCCGTCGACCACCGCCAGATCCCACCCGTCCAACGGCAATCCGATGCGGACGGGACCCTTGCCGTCCATGATCGCCGCACAGGCGACGACCGTTGCCTCGGTGGGGCCGTACGTGTTCCACACCTCGCGGCCCTCGACCGCGAGCCGCTCGGCCAACTCCGGCGGGCAGGCTTCGCCGCCGAAGATCAGCAGTCGCACCGCTTCCAGAGCCACCGCGGGCCACAGCGACGCGAGCGTCGGCACCGTCGAGACCACACTGATGTCGCGGGAGACGAGCCACGGACCGAGGTCGAAACCGGACCGCACCAACGACCGCGGCGCGGGCACAAGGCACGCACCGTGCCGCCACGCCAGCCACATCTCCTCGCACGACGCGTCGAACGCCACCGACAGGCCGGCGAGCACTCGGTCGCCCGGACCCAGCGGATCCTTCTGCAGGAACATGCGGGCCTCGGCGTCGACGAACGCCGCCGCATTGCGATGGCTGACAGCGACGCCCTTCGGAGTGCCCGTCGAACCCGAGGTGAAGATGACCCACGCATCGTCCTGCGGGGTGGGTAATTCGGCGTCGTGCTGCGGTATGTCCTGCTTGGGGGCGGTACCGGCCGCGATACCGCCGGCAGTGACGATGGCCGTCACCTTCGCCTCACCGAAGACCAACTCGGCCCGCTCTTCCGGATCGTCCGCATCGACCGGTACGTATGCGGCACCGACCTGCAGGATCGACAGGATTGCGACGTAGAGCGAGAAGGAGCCCGACGGCATGCGGATGCCGACGCGATCGCCGCGCCGGACACCGGCGTTGGCGAGCCACTGAGCGCCCTCGGCGATGTCGTCCAACAATTCCGAGTAGCTGACCGACACGGCACCGTCGTCGATGGCGGGGGCGTCGGGGAAACGACGGGCTGTCTCCTGCAGGACATCGATCAGTGTGCGGGCCGGTGCGGCCAGGGGCGAGCGAAGAAACGCCGCCGGTGCAGGTGCGCTGTGTGCGCTCGAACCCGGCAGATCGTTCTCGTGATGCACAGACAACCGGGCGTCCTTATCGATTCGTTGGCAAATGATTCTGTGGTGCTGGCGAGCAGCAGCGCCGTTGGTTATCTCACGTTCTGTTTGCCAGCAGGTGAACGAGCGCGCCTTCCCACCGCGGAAATCCTACTGCTGCCGACGGTCGAGATTCGGCTTGACAAAACCGCGGCGGGTTTGAAAGTGTCTTGTCCACGGTCACGAGTACCAGCATCGAGCCCCGGCTTGCTGGTCGGCAACCCTCCTTCGCGGTGGGGTGCTCCGGGTGACGACCAGGCTGACGCCGGAGATCCGGCGCGGCAAGCGCGGACTCGTTCACGAACCTCTTCGGTTGCGGGTCCCTCGAACGTGAGGGCTTGATCTGTCATGACATCTGTACTGTCCCGTCCCTGTGCTCCTTTTGCCCCTGTTTCGGGCACGGAGTTACAGGTTCCGCTGGTCCACGGCGGCACGTGCACCTACGCCAACTTCGATTACGCGGCCAGTGCGCCTGCGTTGGCCGCGGTGACCGATCGGATCGCAGAGCTGCTGCCGTTCTACTCGAGCGTGCACCGCGGGGCCGGCTACGCCTCTCGGGTCTCGACGGCGGCATACGAGAAGGCTCGGGTGACCGTCTCCGATTTCGTTGGTGCGCAGACGGATTCGGTGGTGGTGTTCACGCGGAACACCACCGACTCGCTCAACCTGTTGGCCGCATGCGTGCCGGGGGAGACGGTGGTGCTCGACATCGAACACCACGCGAACCTGCTTCCGTGGCGTGATCGCCGAGTTGTGGTGGCGGCGTCGACCCTGCCCGAGACCATTGCGCGTCTCGACGCGGAGCTTGCCGCGAAACCTGCTGCGCTGCTGGCGATCACGGGCGCATCGAACGTCACCGGCGAAGTTCTGCCCATCGCCGAACTCGCAGCACTGGCGCATCGGCACGGCGCGCGCATCGCGGTGGACGGAGCCCAGCTGGTTCCGCATCGACGGGTCGACATCGCCGCTCTCGGCGTGGACTACCTCGCGTTCTCGGGGCACAAGCTGTATGCCCCGTTCGGTGCGGGAGTGCTTGTGGGAAAGCGTGATTGGCTCGACTCCGGTGAGCCGCACCTGGCCGGCGGCGGCGCCGTGCGCAGCGTGAGCATCGACCACACCGACTGGGCTCCGGCGCCGCAACGGCACGAGGCGGGCACGCCCAACGTGCTCGGGGTCGCCGCGCTGGCCGCGGCCTGCGAGACCATCGCCGGATTCGACGACGCAGAGCTGCAGCAACACGAGTACGAACTGTCGTCCCGCTTGCGCGACGGTCTGGCCGCACTCGATGGCGTCGAGCAGCTACGGGTGTGGGACGACGCACCCGACACCGTGGGCATCGTGACCTTCACGGTGGCCGGACGCGACCCAGGCGAGGTGGCCGCGTACCTGTCGGCCGAACACGGCATCGGTGTGCGAGACGGAAAGTTCTGCGCGCACCCACTGCTGAGCAGGCTGGGGCACGCGGCAGGAGCGGTTCGAGCCAGCATCGGGCTCGGCAGCTCCTCGGCCGATGTCGACCGACTCGTCGACGCCCTCGCCGCCCTGGTCGAGTCCGGGCCGAACTGGCACTACGAGGAGGATGCAGGCTGGTGGAATCCCGTGCCGGACCCGCGCCCCTTCCCCGAGCTGGCCGATGGCACCGCCGGGGTTGGATCCCCGTGCGCCCCCGCAGACAGTTAGCATGGCGTCATGACCGTGAGTGTCGTGTGGACGGGCAACCGCCACTGGTGCAACAGATACGTGGATCTGTGCCGCACTGCGTCCGGGTCGTGTTCGAGTTCGGCTCCGCTCCGACCGAATGCGTTCACCGACTTCTAGAACCAGGACCACCACTCATGTCGCACAAGCACACCCGCGTTGCCGTCGAATTCGATGCCGTGTGGACCGAACTGACCGTGGCACCGGACGCGGAGCCGATCCGCATCCAGGCCTCCGACCTGCGGGAAGCTCAGCAGCACACCGCTCGACTGCGCGCCGAAGCAGTCGAGCGGGGCGAATCCGCAGACAGCACAGCAGTATTCCTCGACCTCGAGATCCACATTGCCGCAGATGCCAGAACTGCCCGTCGTGAATTTGCCGGACTGGACGCGCCGACCAGCCCGTCGTCCATCCGCTACGTCGGTACCCCGGCGGGCCTGGCCAGTTTGATCTCCGACGTCACCGCAGCCGATGTCGCCGACGGCGTGACGTTGCAGGTCCACGACGATGTGGCTCGCCAGTCGACGTTCTTGAGCTCCGGGGTACTGCCGCTGCTGGGATCGCGCGGCACACGGTTCGACATCGATGCCGTCGACGAGGTCCTCGGCGCACCGATCGCGCCGACTCTCGCGTCCTGAGCCCAGCGGTGAGGCGAGGTCAGGTGACGTCGATCGCCAGGCCCGCGGTGATCCGCAGCAACTCGGTGAACGTCGACCGAAAAATGGTGTTCGTGTGACCCGCGGCCGCCCACACCTCTGCATGGCCGGCCAGATCCTGGTCGACGAACGTATCCAGATTGGTGGGGTGGCCGACCGGGGCGATGCCACCGATCGGCTGCCCGGTCGCATGCTTCGCGGTGTCGAGGTCGGCACGCATCAACGTGCCGCCCAGACGAACACCGGTGTGCTCGAGATGAACGTTGTGCGCTCCCGACACCAGGAGCAATACCGGCTCGTCGTCGAGGAGAAACACCATCGACTTCACGATCGCACCCACATCGACGCCGAGCGCCGCGGCGGCATCGGCGGCAGTGTGCGTGCCCTCGGGGCTGTTCACCACCACCCCGTGATGACCACGAGAAATCAGAGTGTCGGCAACATGGGCTGCATTCGGATGAAGTAGCCGGGACATGGACCAACCCTATTGCCCCAGCCTTGTTTACGCAGATACTTGCTCATCTGGTCATTCCGCAGGCTCCACTCCCGCCCTACTGGGTCATTCCGCAGGCTCCACTCCCGCCTATTGGGTCATTCCGCAGGCTCCACTCCCGCCCTACTGGGTCATTCCGCAGGCTCCACTCCCGCGAGATCACCGAACAGTCTCAATCGCGCCATGCCGCCGTCGGGAAAGATGTCCATCCGTACTTCCGAGACCGGGGTGTCGTGGTCGAGCACGAAGCGATGACGCGTGTCGGGCTGCAGCGTCGTTCGCGGCAACAGCTCGATCCACTCGCCGTCACCGAGCCGCCCACGCAGCGATGCGGCACCCGGCGCGTTGCCGAGGAAGCAGGTGGTGTCGAGCTCGGCCAGACGGATGTGCCCGGCACCCGCCAACTGAACCTGCACCCAGTCGTTCGCGTCGTTGCGTCGACGTGAGGTCTCCCAACCCTCACCCATCGACCGCGGAGGGCCGGGGAACAGAAGATTGTTGGGGGAGCTGTAGAACATGTTGGAGCACGCCGAGACGTGGGCACCGTTCTCCAGCGCAGCCAGATCGACCGGCCCGGCAGCGAGGAACTTGGGGTCGGGCTTGCCGCGGCCCAGTACCCGCAACCGCGCCACTCCGCCGTCGGGGTAGATCGACAGCTTCACATGCGTCCAGCGCTCGTCGGACGCGACCTGGAATCTGTTCTCGCTGTCACCGTTGACCGGACTGCGGGCGACGATGGTGGTCCACTCGGTCTGCGTGCGCAACTCCTCGGGGGAGGGAAAGCCCTCCACCTCGGCGGCCTCGACCGAAATCTCCGGCGGGTAGTTTCCGGTGAACCACGAGGTGTCGACGACGATCGCCGAGACGACGCCGGGTGCTCCGAGACGCACGATGGCCTCGTCGTACCCGTCTTCGCGTCGGCGTCGCGTCTCCCACCCGTCGTAGATCTGACCTTTGTGCCCGAACGTCGCCGTCGAATAGTCGGCCTTGCCCGGACTGACGAGATTCTCCTTCTCCGCGAACGTCTCGTCGTTCGCCCACACGACTGCGCCTCCGAGCGTGCGGACGGCGAGATCGGGCAGTGGCAAGGGGAAGTTGGCGGTCATGGAATCACACTTTACTGGTTGCACGTGGGGCCACCGGGTTGTGCGCGGACCGACGACGCAGGGCTGCCGCGCCCATCAGCAGTGAACCGATCAGGATGTAGAGCGCGAGTCCGAGCGCAGGCTGGCCCAGCCCGGTGCCGGAGAAGTACACGATGCTGCGCACACCTTCGGTGCCGATGCCCGGGGTGATCCAGCGACCGATCGAGGCGTAGAGCGACGGGAGGACGTTCGTCCCGAAAGCGCCTCCAGCACTGGGATTTCCGAGGATCACGAACAGCACGATTGCGGCCGGCACCGCGGCGACACCGATCAGTGCCCGAAGGCCCATGGTGAACAGTCCGGTAGCGAAGACCACGCCGGTGCCCAGCAAGGTGAGCGGAAACCAGTGGCCGGCAAAGGTTTCCAGTACATGTGTGGTGAGGAAGGCACCGAGTGCACCCGAGGCGACGGCGTAGGCAGCAAGAATTCCGACGTGCGAACAGGTTTCGCGACGCGACTGTGGCGCCCCGATCAGCAGTCCGAATGCTGCCGCCAGCAGGTAGCCGCCGACCACCCAGCCGACCGAGAGGTAGAAGCCGGACAGCCCTCGATTGTCGTGTACGCCGACCGGGATCTCGTCGCGCACCACGAACTGGCGACCCTGCGCGGCGTCGACCTCGGTGAAGATCGATTCCAGCGCAGTGGCCACGGAACTACCTGCAGCACTCGCGGTGATCAGGGTGTCCGTTCCGTTCGCGCCGACGACGTACGCCCCGAGAATGTCCCGATCGCGGAGCAGCGAACGGACCTCAGCGGTATCGGCTGCGGTGCGCGCGTCGAGCGGGGTGCCGTCGATGGCGTCGAGGCGATCGACGGTCTGCTGGTCCAGTCCCTCGGGGAGTCCGGCCTCGGTCACCACCGCGATCGGGATCGCGTGCGGCGTCGGCTGATGGAACGCCGAGACGTAGCTGAGGATGAAGCCGAGCTGCAGTACCAGGACTGCGGCGGCGAGCAGTGACATCTTGCGCATGGGTGACTCCTGAACCTTGTCGATCCCCGTGAGTCTTGTCGATACCCGAGGTATTCAATACTCTAGGTATCGTGAATGCCGAGGAGCAAGAAAAGTGGGGGTCGACACAGTCGCAGCGGCGACCACAGCGCGCCGATGTGCGAGACCGACTGCTCGGTGCCGCCGCCGACGAGTTCACCGAACGTGGTTATGCCGCAGCCAAACTGACCGACATTGCGGACCGCGCAGGCTTCACCAAGGGTGCCGTCTACTCGAACTTCGAATCCAAGCAAGCGCTGTTCGCCGAGTTGCTGGCCAAGCGTTCCCTCGACCTCGCGGCCCGGGTGCTGGCGCACATCTCCGATTTGGACCCCGGCGCGGCAGCAGGAGCAGGCGGCGGAGAGATCGCGTCGTGGGTGGTCGCCGAACCCCGCTGGCCGCTGTTGACAGTCGAGTTCGGCGTCCTGGCCGGACGCGACCCGGCCGTTGCCGAGCGCTATCGAACCGACCGTCGAGCACTACGGCGCGAGCTCGAACGCCTCATCGCCGAGCGTGCGCACGACTGGGGTGTCGGCGAGAAGTTCGATGCCCGACGCCTCGCGACGTCACTGGCGGCGTTGATCTCCGGATTGGCCGTCGAACATTCGGTGGATCCGGAGGACATCGACGAGGGAGTCATCGCGGACGCGGTGTCCGAACTGTTTGCGGGAGCGATAGCTAGAGCACATCTCGATTGAGGGACACCGCACCGGGTAACCGCAGAAGATGAATGCTCAGAATCCGGATCCGGACGTCACTGCAGGACTCGAAGCGGGAGGCGGCGTCACGCCAGGAGACACCCCGCCCGCCGAAACCGGAATCGGCGGCCCGAACCACGAGCCCCCGCAGCGCAGCCGGGTGATGCCGATCGTCGTCATCTGCATCGTGGCGTTGCTGGCGATCCTGATCGCCGGTGGATTGATCGGTCGCGTCGTCGGCCTGTTCGGCTGAACTGCGGTCGGTGTCAGTACGGAGGCCAACCACCCTCGGGACCCAGAAGTCGGTTCAGTCGAATGTGGTTGATCTCCGCCAACTCGTTCCGCATGACCTTGCGTTCGGTCCGGTCATCGTTGTCGAGTCTGTGGCCCAGGTCTACCAGAATCTCGCGCGGATCGAAGCCCTCGGCCTCGAACAACCGGCTCGCCACGTACGGATAGTCGAACCGCTCGCAGTACGCGCGTGCAGCGGTCCCCAGAGCTCCTCGGGTGTTCGCGTCCATGGCGGCGCACACCTTGCTCGGCTCCGGGAGCGTCGCGGCAAGAGCATCGATGTCGCCGTCCGACAGCTCGGCCAGTTCGGCGTCTGCTGCGCGGAAGAGCTCAGCGCGGGAGCGATAGCTGCGGCCGTCGGCGACCCGTGACGCCCACGCCACCGAGCAGCAGCATTCGTACAGTGCGTGCACCGCTTTGCGACGCGGCAGGTCGTTGAACGTGTCGAGTCCGAGCCCCTGATGCATCAGCATGTGTCGATGATGGGCCCGGTCCGTTGTATGTACCAGAGCTGAGCGGGGTCTTAGCGCAGACGTTACGAGCCGTAACATGCGGTGCGGCCATCGGTGTCGCTGCCGCTAGGCTCGCAGGCATGACGGAACGTACCTGGAATGCTTTCTCCGTGGAGATCGCGGACCACATTGCGCATGTGACACTCCTCGGACCCAACAAGGGCAACGCCATGGGCCCGGACTTCTGGAGCGAGAGCCCCGAGCTGTTCGCGCAGCTGGACGCCGATCCCGAGGTTCGGGCAGTCGTGCTCGCCGGCTCCGGCAGGAACTTCACGTACGGACTCGACCTGGCCGCAATGGCAGGCACGTTCGGTCCGCTCATGGCCGACCAGGCGTTGGCCGCTCCTCGGACGACATTTCACGACACCATCAAGACCATGCAGAAGGCGATCAACGCGGTTGCGGACTGCCGCAAGCCCGTCGTCGCAGCGGTACAGGGCTGGTGCATCGGCGGCGGCGTCGATCTGATCACGGCCGCCGACGTGCGATACGCCAGCGCCGACGCGAAGTTCAGCGTGCGAGAGGTGCGGGTCGCGATCGTCGCCGACATGGGTTCCCTGGCCCGACTCCCCGCGATCATCGGCGACGGACATCTGCGTGAACTCGCGTTGACGGGCAAGGACATCGACGCGGCCCGCGCCGAGAAGATCGGCCTGGTCAACGACGTGTTCGAGGATCACGAAGCCACTCTCGCCGCCGCCCGCGAGTGCGCAGCGGCCATCTCTTCGAATCCGCCGCTGGTGGTGCAGGGCATCAAGACGGTGTTGGACCATTCCCGCTCCTCCGGCGTCGACGACTCGCTGCGGTACGTCGCGGCGTGGAACGCCGCGTTCCTCGCCTCGCACGATCTGACCGAGGCGGTCACCTCCGTGTTCGAGAAGCGGCCGGCTCAGTTCACCGGTAGCTGACGTGGTCGAGTTCGCCGAGGAGTTGGGCACGCAGCTGGTTCGATTGCAGCGCCTACGCGAGCGGAACATCGCTCAGATCTCGTCGTCGGGAGGTGTCGACGGTGCTGCTTACGTATGCTTGTTCCGCCTGCTGCGGGACGGGCCGATGAGGTCGAGCGAGCTGGCCACCGTGGTGAACTCGGATCCGTCGACGGTGAGCAGGCAGGTGGCACAACTCGTCGACCGGGGGCATGTCGAGCGTGTGCCCGACGAGAGAGACGGAAGGGCCTTCGTTCTCGCCGTGACGCAGTCGGGTCAGGACGTGGCCGCGGCAATTCAGCAACGCCGCACCGAATCTCTCGGTCGAGTGATCGAGGGGTGGGATCGCGAGGATCGGGCATCGCTGGTGGCATTGCTCGATCGTTTCTTGACCGATTACGAACAAATGAGACCGGACATTCCAGGCCGACGCGCAGGTAGCGTCTGAGCAGCCGACAATCGACAACGGATCGTGTCGTCGAGGTGCGCGACGAGTCGGATCAGCCAGTTCGGACGGAGGGGGCGCGGTGTCACACGATCGCGATCGACCGCCGCACAGTCGAGCGAGCGGGCCGCGAACAGGCTCGGTGAGGCTCGAACGTCGCGTAGCCCTCGGGATCGCTGCCTTGGTTCCCTCGTTCGGTCTGATCGGGGCCATCGCGATGTTCTCCGCCGACGGACCTGCATGTACGACGGCGAAGGTCGTCTGTTTGCTGGTGTTGATCTCGACCGTCCCAGTGGGGGCGTGGTGGCTTCGTCGTTCGCTGGATGCATCGCACATGCCCGGGTGGTTCGTGGTGTACGCCGATGTGGGCGTTGCATCGATGCTGCTCACCTTCGCCGGCCGCGACCTGGCTCTGAACGGGGCGGCTCTGTTCGCGGTGATCGGCATCTACATCGTTTACTTCGCCCGGCGGCGAGTGCTCGGATTCCACATGCTGTTCGTCAACGTGGTGGTCGTGGTTCTGGCGGCGCTGGCATTGGCGGAGGACTCGCACGATCTGGCGTCGACCGCCGCCAGGACCCTGGTGACGCTGCTGGTGGTGAATTCCGTGCTGGTGTTTCGCGCAGTGATTCAGCGCCAGCTCGATCTCGCCAACACCGACTCGCTGACCGGCCTGCTCAACAGGCGCGGCCTGGAACTTCGGCTCGAACGCATGATGGCCTCGCTCGATTCGGAGCATTCGGTGGCGTTGATGGTGGTCGACCTCGATCAGTTCAAACAGGTCAACGACACGTACGGCCACGCGGTGGGCGACCACGTGCTGCGGCGCACGGCTCGTCGTTTGAAGACCGCCACGGGCACGCGGCCGTGTGTGGCCCGCACCGGCGGTGAGGAGTTCACCATCGCGCTACCGGTCACGGAAACCGCCGCGCACCGAATTGCCGACGACATCCGCGGATCCGTCCACGATCCGGTCGACGAGGTGCCGGTGACGGTCAGCGTCGGCGTGGCGATGATCGACGGCGGCCGCTGGTCGGCAGCCGCGGTGTCAGGTTGTGGTGCGGACCTGCTGCACAACGTTCTGCTCGATGCCGACACGGCGATGTACGAGTCGAAGAACGCGGGCGGAAACAGAACGACGGTGTATGTCGGCAACTGATTCGCCGACATACACCGTGTCTCGTCCGGGGAGAAACGATCAGCGCAAGGCGCTCTTGGGGTCGTTCCACAACTGATCGGTGAAATCCTCCAGCGCGACCAGCACGATCGTGTCCTCGGTGCGCCGCAGAATGGACTTGCTGGCACGCACCTGAACGACATCACCGGTCTTGTCGGTCATCCGCCACAGGGAATCCGCGCGGGTGGCCACGGTCGTGAGGAACATGTCCGCGACATTGACACCCTCCGGTGCCCGGTCGGGAAAGATGTCGTGCAGGTGGAAGTCCACGCGTTCCGTGCGGTCGAGACCGAACAGGTCGTCGAAGGCCTCGTTGGCGAACACGATGACACCGCCTGGGTCGACAGCGAGGATCGGCACCGGAATCCGGTCGAGCACAACCGTCACCGGCAGATCGGGAAACTGCGTCGGATCCGAGATCGGCCGCGAGTCGAGATTGCGCCGATCACCGGCGGTGCCGTTGGAACTGCTGTCGGTCATAGGTCTCCCCAAGCTGTGTTTCGTCGGCGCGTGGCCGAGACGAGTTGTGTGGTGCCGAAACGATCAGTGACCCGGATTGTCCGTCAAGCGCTTGAATGATGCAGCGATTTCGGCCTCGGCTTCTGCACGCCCCACCCAGTCTGCCCCGGTGACGTGCTTGTTGGGTTCGAGATCCTTGTAATGAACGAAGAAGTGCTTGATCGCGTCGAGCTCGAACGTCGAGACGTCGCTCAGATCCTGGATGTGATCCCAACGGGTGTCGCCGGCCGGGACGCACAGCACCTTGTCGTCGCCGCCTGCCTCGTCGACCATCTTGAACATCGCCACTGGGCGTGCCTCGACGATGACACCCGGGTAGACCGACTCGGGCAGCAGGACCAGTGCGTCGAGTGGATCGCCGTCCTCGCCGAGCGTGTTCTCGATGAAGCCGTAATCGGCTGGATACGCCATCGCGGTGTAGAGGTAGCGGTCGAGTCGAACACGTCCGGTGACGTGGTCGACCTCGTACTTGTTGCGCTGCCCCTTGGGGATCTCGATGGTGACGTCGAACGGCACGTGCAGTCCTCACTGTCTTCGTCCGAGCCCGATCGGGCCCGAACCGTTGCGAATGTGTCGATGGTGGCGGCGCAAGGCTACCGGACCCGAGGATACTGTTGACTGAACGATCGTGGGTACGACCACGGCAGATACGGAGGAACAGTGGCGGGGCTGACACGGCGGTTCCTCGGCCCCACAGCGGGCCGACGGCGCAGGAAGAAGCGCGTGATCCTGACGTTGTGTGCCCTGTTCGTGGTGATCCTCGCCGCGACGACCGCCGCGCTCGTACTGCCGTCGGTATCCGACGGTGCCGAGACCGCGATCGAGCCCCCACCCGAGACGGTGATGCCGAACCCGTTGATCACCCCGTTCCCCGAGACGGCCCCATCGCCCAGCTCCGCCGGTCTGGCGGGTGCCCTGGCCCGAGTCATCGACGATCCCGACCTCGGCACGTTCACCGGAACCGTCGCCGATGCGCAGACCGGCGAGGTCCTGTGGTCCCAGAACCCCGATACGCCGATGACGCCCGCCTCGACCACCAAGGTGCTCACCGCGGCGGCGGCAATGCTCGAGCTCCCCGCAGACCACCGCGTCACCACCCGCGTGGTTCGCGGCAGCGGTGAGGGCAACATCGTGCTGATCGCCGGCGGCGACCCGACTCTGACCGCCCTGCCGGTCGGTACCGACGGCTTCTATCCCGGTGCTGCGCGTATCGACGACCTCGTGGAGCAGATCCGCCGCAGCGGAACCGACGTGCGCAGCATCAGCGTCGATACCTCGATCTACTCCGGTGACACGATGGCGCAGGGCTGGTTTCCGGCGGACATCGCCGCCGGATCGATCACGCCGATCGAACCGATCATGCTCGACGGCGGACGGTCACAGCCGCTCGTCGACGAGTCGCCGCGCAGCACCACCCCGGCACTGGATGCGGGCCGTGCACTGGCCGCGGGCTTGGGCGTCGACCCGGCCGCGGTGACGACGGGCACGGCCACCGAGGGGGCCGACCAGCTCGCCTCGGTGCAGTCCGCTCCTCTGCGAAATCGCCTGCAGCAGATGATCTATCGCTCCGACAACGTGCTGGCCGAGGCCGTCGGACGTGAACTCTCGATCGAGATCAACACGGCGGCAAGCTTTTCCGGAGCGGTCGCGGCGATCGGTCAGACCCTGTATTCGGCCGGCTTCGACATGTCCGGTCTGATGCTGCAGGACGCCAGCGGCCTGTCGGTGGACGGCAAGATCCCGGCCAGACTGCTCGATCAGGTACTGACCTCGGCTGCCGGAACGGAGCAGCCGACGCTACGTCCGATGCTCGACTATCTTCCTGTCGCCGGTGCGACCGGAACGTTGTCGGATCGGTACGCCTCGGGGGATCGAACCGGAGCGGGTTGGGTGCGGGCCAAGACCGGAACCCTCTCTGCCGCAAGCGCACTGGCGGGATACGTCGTCGATGTCGACGGCCGTGTACTGACCTTCGCGCTGATGTCGAACGACCGGCCGCCCGAGGCCAGTCGCCCCGCCCTCGATGCCGTGGCATCGACCTTGAGATTGTGTGGTTGCCAGTGAACTCCGCAGCAGCAACGAGCGCCGACGAGAACGAAAGCACGTCCGGCTTTGCCGGTGCCGTCGATTGGGCTGTTGCGGCCAAGACCGGAGCCAAGCTGGCCCGCAAGGGTCCTGCCACCTCGCGCTACACCGCCGACGCCGCCGTGGAAGAGCTTGCTGCCGCATCGATTCGAGCCGAGGGGCCGGTTCGCGAGACCACCGGTCTGGCCGACGGACTTCCCGTGCCCGACGCCCAGGTGGTCGATCGCGCAGGGTGGATCGCCGCGGCTGCGGCGTCGATGAAGCACCTCACCGGAGACAAGGACGGTACGCCGCCCACCGGGCTGCTCGGCGGAAAGCCTGCGGGATTGCAAGCCGGAGCGATGCTGGCGTTTCTCTCCAGCGCCATCCTCGGACAGTACGACCCGTTCACCGGCGAGAACGGAACGTTGCTCCTCGTCGCTCCGAACGTGATTGCCGTCGAACGTGCACTTCGGGTGTCGCCCAGCGACTTTCGCTTGTGGGTCTGCCTGCACGAAGTGACGCATCGAGTGCAGTTCTCCTCTGCGCCGTGGCTCGGCGGCTACATGCGCGAGAACGTGGGGGTGCTCTCCGCCGGCACCGACGAGCCGCTCTCCGAGGTCGCCAACCGCCTGACCGGTGCACTGAAGGCCCGCAAGAATCCGAGCGGGACCTCCAGATCCGAGGATGCCGGCATCGTCGGCCTCCTGCGGGCCACCCAACCGCAGCCGCAGCGCGACGCCATCGACCGGCTCCTGGTGCTCGGCACCCTGCTCGAAGGCCACGCCGACCACGTGATGGACGCCGTCGGACCGGCCGTCGTGCCGACCGTGACGCAGATTCGCAGCGCGTTCGACCAACGGCGTCGACGCAAGGTCAGCCCGCTCCAACGCGTCATCCGGGCATTGCTGGGTATGGACGCCAAGATGGCGCAGTACGTCCGCGGCAAGGCGTTCGTCGATCACGTCGTCACCGCGGTGGGGATGGAACGGTTCAACACCGTGTGGACGGGCCCCGACACGCTGCCGCTGCTGTCGGAAATCGAGGACCCGGACGCCTGGATCGCCCGAGTTCTGGGCTGATGCCCACGCTGCTGCCCGAGGGCCCCGCGCTGCTCGAGATCCGGCACATGGTGCGGGCGTGGCTGGCGGCCCATCCCGGTCCGGTTGCCGTCGGGCTGTCCGGCGGCGCGGATTCGTTGGCCTTGACGGCAGCCACGGTGGCCGAGGCTCCGAACGTGCGTGCGCTGATCGTCGACCACGGCCTGCAGGACGGCTCGGCCGAGGTCGCCGCAACCGCCGCGGTACGAGCTCGCGATCTCGGCGTCGAGGACGCTCGCGTGCTGCGGGTGCACGTCACCGGTTCGGGTGGGACGGAAGCCGCCGCCCGCAGGGCCAGGTACGACGCCTTGAATCGCGCGCGCGGCGACGCGTCGGTGCTGGTGGCGCACACCCTCGACGACCAAGCCGAGACGGTGCTGCTCGGGCTGGGCCGCGGATCGGGGCCGCGGTCGATTGCCGGTATGACGGCATTCGACGCCCCGTGGGGACGGCCGCTGCTCGGAGTTCGGCGAAGCGTGACCAGGGCTGCCTGCGCCGAGCTCGGGCTGGAACCGTTCGAGGATCCGCACAACACCGATACCGATTTCACCAGGGTGCGGTTGCGCCACGAGGTGTTGCCGTTGCTCGAGGACGTGCTCGGCGGTGGCGTCGCCGCTGCGCTCGCGCGAACGGCGGAGCAGCTGCGTGAGGACGGTCGGGTGCTCGACGCGCTCGCCGAATCCGTCGTCGGGGTAGGTGCATCGGAACTGGAGGTGTCCTCGGTCGACTCGCTCGACACCGCGATTCGCCGCCGCGTGCTGCGTCGTTGGTTGCTCGGCCGAGGTGTGACGTCGCTGACCGATCGGCAGATTCGAGCCGTCGACGCCCTCGTCGGACGGTGGACCGGGCAGGGCGGAGTCGCGCTGCCAGGTGGAACGCCCGACGCCAGGTTGGTGTGCTCGCGTCGACATGGCAGGCTGAGCGTCGGCCTGGAGAACGAATGAAGGGAAACCCCGTGTACGAGGGCGACATCGAATCGGTTCTCATTTCCGAGGAACAGATCAAAGCGCGCACTGCGGAACTCGCAGAAGAGATCGCCGAGCGGTACCCCGAAGGTGCGCCGGAAGGCGACCTGTTGCTGGTCGGCGTCCTCAAGGGCGCGATCATGTTCATGACCGACTTCGCCCGGGCCCTGCCGATCCCCGCGCAGCTCGAGTTCATGGCAGTCAGCTCTTACGGGTCGTCGACGTCGTCCTCCGGTGTCGTCCGGATTCTCAAGGACCTCGACCGCGACATCACCGGACGCCACGTGCTGATCGTCGAGGACATCATCGACTCCGGTCTGACGCTGAGCTGGCTCAAGCGCAATCTCGCGACCCGTTCACCTGCCTCGTTGTCGGTGGTGACGCTGCTGCGCAAGCCCGACGCCATCAAGGTCGACGTCGAGGTCGCGAACGTGGGCTTCGACATCCCCAACGAGTTCGTCGTCGGATACGGCCTCGACTACAACGAGCGTTACCGGGATCTGCCGTACATCGGCCTGCTGGATCCCAAGGTCTACAGCTGAGTCCGTTCTTCTGGTCCGCCCCGTCCGCGTGAATGGACCCGCGTGAATGGACCATTGCCGCGCCGAGACGTGTGCAAGGGTCCATCGATGCGGATAGTGTGCCCGACAGGCGGGGAACTGCCGGGGGAGTGCGGTCGTTGGAGGGGAAGAAGCGTCGACGCCGACAGGTGCGTGGACGCAGAGCGCCAGGTATGAGCGAGTCCGATGTCCGAGTCTCGCGGTAGCCTGGAGCATCCGGCGGGCAGGGAGCAGCCAGCGCGCTGGAGCGGACTGAAAGGACACGGCCGACTCGGCTGAAGCTGTATGAATCGGAAGACAGTAATACGAAATCTTGCCATCGTTTTCGGCATTCTGTTGGTGATCTATGCCTTCAGTTACTTCGGTAACGACACGCGGGACTGGAAGACGGTCGACACCTCGGTGGCGATCGCCCAGCTGGACGACCGCAACGTCGAGTCCGCGCAGATCGACGACCGTGAGCAACAGATTCGGCTGACGCTCAAAGAGGCGTCCGACGCGACCGGCAACGAGACGAAGATCATCGCGAAGTACCCGGACTCGGCGTCCGAGCAGATCTTCGACAAGGTCGACTCGCAAGGCCTGACCAGCTACAACACCACCGTCACCCAGGAGAGCTGGTTCAGCTCGTTCCTGCTGTTGATCCTGCCGATGGTGCTGATCCTCGGCGTGATCATCTTCGTGATGAGCCGTATGCAGGGTGGCGGCCGCGGCGGCGTCATGGGCTTCGGCAAGTCCAAGGCCAAGCAGCTGACGAAAGACATGCCCAAGACCACGTTCGCCGATGTCGCAGGTGCGGACGAGGCAGTCGAAGAGCTCTACGAGATCAAGGACTTCCTGCAGAACCCGGCCCGCTACCAGGCGCTCGGTGCCAAGATTCCGCGCGGCGTGCTGCTGTACGGCCCTCCCGGAACCGGCAAGACGCTGCTCGCTCGCGCCGTCGCAGGCGAGGCGGGCGTTCCGTTCTTCACCATCTCTGGCTCGGACTTCGTCGAAATGTTCGTCGGTGTCGGTGCATCCCGTGTGCGCGACCTCTTCGAGCAGGCCAAGCAGAACAGTCCCTGCATCATCTTCGTGGACGAGATCGACGCCGTCGGCCGTCAGCGCGGCGCGGGTATGGGCGGCGGGCACGACGAGCGCGAGCAGACGCTCAACCAGCTCCTCGTCGAGATGGACGGCTTCGGTGAGCGCACCGGCGTCATCCTCATCGCCGCCACCAACCGACCCGACATCCTCGACCCCGCCCTGCTGCGTCCGGGCCGGTTCGACCGCCAGATCCCGGTCGGTGCCCCCGACCTGGCCGGCCGTCGAGCGATCCTGAAGGTGCACTCGGCAGGCAAGCCCGTCGCGCAGGACGCAGACCTCGAGGGACTCGCCAAGCGAACCGTCGGAATGTCGGGTGCCGATCTGGCCAACGTCATCAACGAGGCGGCACTGCTCACCGCTCGCGAGAACGGCACAGTGATCACCGAGGCCTCGCTCGAGGAATCGGTGGACCGCGTCGTCGGCGGTCCGCGCCGCAAGAGCCGCATCATCAGCGAGCACGAGCGCAAGATCACCGCGTACCACGAGGGTGGACACACCCTCGCCGCGTGGGCGATGCCCGACATCGAGCCCGTCTACAAGGTCACCATCCTCGCTCGCGGCCGTACCGGCGGCCACGCGATGACCGTGCCCGAGGACGACAAGGGCTTGATGACGCGGTCGGAGATGATCGCTCGTCTCGTCATGGCCATGGGCGGACGCGCAGCGGAGGAGCTCGTTTTCCACGAGCCGACCACCGGTGCGTCCTCCGATATCGACCAGGCCACGAAGATCGCCCGCGCGATGGTCACCGAGTACGGCATGAGCAGCAAGCTCGGAGCCGTCCGATACGGGCAGGAGCAGGGCGACCCGTTCCTCGGCCGTTCGATGGGTCAGCAGTCCGACTTCTCACACGAGGTCGCCCGTGAGATCGACGAGGAGGTGCGCAAGCTCATCGAGGCGGCGCACACCGAGGCGTGGGCCATCCTCAACGAGTACCGCGACCTGCTCGACACCTTGGCCTCGGAGCTGCTCGAACGCGAGACGCTCACCCGCAAGGACCTCGAGAAGATCTTCCACAGCGTCACCAAGCGCCCGCGCATCACCTTGTTCAACGACTTCGGTGACCGCAAGCCCTCGGACAAGCCACCGGTGAAGACTCCTCGCGAACTCGCCGCCGAGCGCGGCGAGCCGTGGCCTCCGGTACCGCCGGCACCGAAACAGCTTCCGCCGCAACAGGTTCCGCAGCCCAGCTACTCCGGTTCGCCGCAGCTGAGCAAGGGTGGCTACCAGAACGGAAGCAACGCGTACAACGGCAGCCCAACCAACGGCGGCCCGGTCAACGGTGCACCGAACACCGGAGACGTCAACGCACCGAACACCGGCAACGGTCGGCGCAGCGCTCCTGCCACCGGTGAATACAACGGCGGCGGCCACAACGGTGGGGTCCCCAACAACGGTGGTCCCAATGGGAGCTACGGCGGCCCGGTCAACGGTGGTGGCCCATACGGTGGCGCTCCCAACGGAGGCGGACATTCCGAAGGCTATCGCCGACCGGAACCTCGTCCGAGCGGACCCGGTCAGGGCTCGCGGCCCGATTACGGCGCTCCGGCCGGATGGTCGGCCCCGGGCTGGCCGCCGCGCGATCAGCCGTCGGTTCCGCGCTACCAGGGTCCGACCACTCCGCCGGTCCAGAATCAGCCGAATCGCGAGCAGCCGGAGTCGGATCGACCGGACCAGAACCGGTACGAGCCGCCGCAAGGTCAGCCGCCGGCCTACCGGCAGCATCCGACGTACCAGCAGCCGCAGTCGTATCAGCCGCCGACCGGCCAGCAGGCGTACCAGCCCCCGCAGTATCAGCCGGATCCGTTCCGGCCGGACACGCGGGACCAGGGGCGGGCGTCTCGGCACGAGCCTCCGTACGCAGACAACCCGGACGGTTCTGCGCAGGACGAACCGTCGGCTCCCACCTGGGAGGTGCCGAGTCCGTCGCAGAACTACCCGCTTCCCGGCGACGGCCGGTCGGAGGGTGCACCGTCCGACTCGCAGCGCGACGATCGAGACGAGTCCGACGGCGGCGAAGGTCCGCAGACGCAGCGCTGGGAAGGGCCGGGCGGCTCTTACCGCTAGGCCGATCATTAGGCTTACTGGGTCGACCGTCATGGTCGGCCCAGTACGTTTTTCGAATCATGCTGCGCCGACGCGACAGTCCTTGCAGGACCGTTGTACGGGCGGCGCAGCTGTCACATTCGTGGAGCCCAACCGGAGGTACGTTCACGTGTCAGTCAATCGGACCGACGAGTCGACCAGCGACTCGGCAGAAGTCCCGGCAGTCGACCAGCGAGCAGTCGAACAGACGGTTGCCTATGCCACCGGCGCTGTCTTCGATCAGCCTCGCGCCGAGGCGGCCGTGCGTGAGTTGTTGATCGCCGTGGGTGAGGACCCCGATCGCCCGGGCCTGCTCGATACTCCGGCACGCGTCGCGCGCTCGTACCGCGAGATCTTCGCCGGGCTCTACACCGACCCGGATACGGCGCTGAACACGACGTTCGACGAGGGACATCAGGAACTGGTGCTCGTCCGCGACATCCCGATGTTCTCCACGTGCGAGCACCACCTGGTTTCGTTCCACGGCGTCGCACACGTCGGATACATCCCCGGCAAGAGCGGCAAGGTCACCGGCCTTTCGAAGCTCGCCCGGGTGGTCGACATGTACGCCAAGCGCCCACAGGTACAGGAACGTCTGACCAGCCAGATCGCGGATGCGTTGATGCGCAAGCTCGATCCGCGCGGGGCGATCGTCGTGATCGAGGCCGAGCACCTGTGCATGGCCATGCGCGGAATTCGCAAGCCGGGTGCCAGCACCACCACCTCGGCCGTGCGCGGTTTGCTGCAGTCCAGCGCGGCATCGCGTTCGGAAGCACTGGACCTGATTCTCCGGAAATGACGCACGCGGTCGATTCCCGATGAGCCTCGCGCGGAGTATCCCTCCGGCCCCCGTCGTCATGGGCGTTCTCAACGTCACCGCCGACTCCTTCTCCGACGGTGGTCGGTACCTCGACGTCGATGCTGCCGTCGAACACGGATTGGCGATGCATCGTCGCGGAGTCGACATCGTCGACGTCGGTGGCGAGTCGACGCGTCCCGGGGCCGACCGGATCGATCCGACCGTCGAGGCTCGGCGTGTGGCACCGGTGATCAGCGCGCTGGCTGCCGAAGGCGTGGTCACCAGCGTCGACACGATGCGCGCCTCCGTCGCTGAGGCCGCTATCGAGGCCGGGGTCTCGATAGTGAACGACGTCTCGGGCGGCCGGGCCGATTCGGCGATGGCACGGGTGGTCGCGGACGGCCGGTTGCCGTGGATCCTGATGCACTGGCGCGCGGCCGGGTCCGAGTACCGGCACGCCGGTCCGGCGGATCGGTACGACGACGTGGTCGCCGACGTGCGCAGTGAGCTGCTCGAACAGGTCGACCATGCGATGGCCGCGGGGGTCGACGAATCGGCGCTCGTGCTCGATCCTGGCCTCGGCTTCGCCAAGAACGCCCAGCACAACTGGCAACTGCTCCGCGGGCTACCCGAGCTGGTGGCGGCCGGGTTCCCGGTACTCGTCGGTGCCTCACGCAAGCGATTTCTCGGATCGCTGCTGGCCGAAGAAGACGGTTCTCCGCGGCCGCCGGACGGACGCGAGATCGCTACCGCCGTGGTGTCGGCGCTCGCCGTCGCCGGGGGAGCGTGGGGTGTGCGGGTACACGACGTCCAGGCATCACTCGACGCGGTCGCCGTCGTCCGGGCATGGCAGGGTGATCGGGCATGAGCGAGAGCAGTGGACCCGACGGCCTCGGTACGCGTCGCGGCGACCGCATCGAACTGCGCGGCCTGACGGTGCGCGGCAACCACGGAGTCTTCGACTTCGAGAAGCGAGACGGCCAGGACTTCGTAGTCGACATCACCGTATGGATGGATCTGCGTCCGGCAGCCGAGACGGACGATCTGACCCGGACGCTGCACTACGGCGAACTGGCCGAGCGGGCTGCGGCAGTGATCTCGGGACCGCCTCGGGACCTGATCGAGACGGTGTCGGCCGAGATCGCCGAGGTCGTGCTGGCATACGACTCCCGGGTCGACGCGGTGGAGGTGGTGCTGCACAAGCCGTCGGCCCCCATCCCGCTGACCTTCCGAGACGTTGCCGTGGTGGCGTACCGGGAGCGATCGTGAGCCGGGCGGTGCTGTCCATCGGCAGCAACATCGGCGATTCGCTGAGTCACTTGCGTTCTGTGACAGCAGAACTGGGATCGCGGGTGGTGGCCTGCTCGCCCGTCTACCGATCGGCTCCCTGGGGTGGCGTCGAGCAGCAGGACTTCCTCAACGCCGTCGTGGTGGCCGAGGACGATGCATACGACCCCTGGGATTGGCTGCACCTGGGACAGCGGCTCGAGGAAGCGGCCGATCGCGTTCGGGTGCAGCGATGGGGACCGCGCAGCCTGGACGTGGACGTGGTGGTGTGCGACGACGTGGTGAGCGAGGATCCTCGCCTGATCCTTCCCCATCCCCGTGCGCACGAGCGGGCGTTCGTCCTGCTGCCGTGGCTGGACGTCGAACCCGACGCCACCCTGCGCCTCGACGACGACGACGTGCCGGTGACCGAGTTGCTCGCGCGACTGAGCCCGGAGGAGCGCGCGGGAGTGATCGAGCAAGAAAGCGTCGGTGATGGGTCGTGGTGACCAATCCCACGAAGTTCTGGGATGTTTTGGGTCTTTTCCTGGTCGCCTCGGTCGGCACGTGGCTGCTCGTACGGGTTTTCTACGGTTCGTTGCCGCCGATTCCGGTGTACGCCGGGGCGTCGTTGTATCTGGTGGCAGTGGTGGAAGTGGTGACGGCGGTGATCGTTCGCACTCGCATCGCCGAACATCGGGTGGGCACCGGACTGCACGATCTGCATCCGCTGACGGTCTACCGGGCCCTGGTGCTGGCGAAGGCATCGATGCTGGTGGGGACCGCCGTCGCGGGGGTGTGCGTGGGGTTTCTGGTGTACGTGATGCCGCGTGCGGCGACGGTGCGTGCCGCGTCGTCGGATCGGGCCGGAGCGATCGTGGCGCTGGTCGCTGCGGTGGCCGTCGTCGCTGCTGCAGTGTGGTTGGAACAGTGCTGCCGTACTCCGAAAGAGCGGGACGACGAGCGTTCTCGGTAACGCACGAAACATTTGATTGTTACCTCGGTTGTGTAAGTGATCGGTCGAGGATGACTATTTGCGAACGATTTGCCGGTTACCCTTGTGAACATGACAGATCAGACTCGCGCAAAGAAGGGGCGCCGTAACAGGCGTAGTGCGAGCCAGCTGTTTCTCGCGGCGCTCGTCGTTCTGGGGATCGTCGCCAGCGTGTTCCTGCTGTTCACCGAGAGCGTCCAGTGGATGAGGGTCGGTGTTCTGTCGGCTCTGTGGGCCGCGGTGATCGGTGCCTTCGCGATGACGAAGTATCGCCGCGAGGCGGCCGCCGACCAGACCAAGGCCAAGGATCTGCAAACGGTCTACGAGCTGCAGTTGGCCCGGGAGATCTCGGCACGACGCGAGTACGAGATGAGCGTCGAGGCTCGGGTACGCAGCGAATCGCAGATGGAGATCGACGAAGTCGCAGCACTGCGCAACGAACTCGCCGCGCTCCGCCAGAATCTGCAGGTGCTGTTCGACGGCAATTTGCCGACCGAGCGCGTCGCGCTTCGGGCAGAGGCGATGAGAATGCAAGAACTCGGCGGTCGACGCTACGACAGCTATCAGCCCGCCCCGTCCGGCCTGTACGTGCCGGGTGGTGGCAACGGCAACGGTCCGATGGCTCCGGGACACGGCCTCAACGGCGTCGGAACTCCGTACGACGAGCCGGTCACTGCCGAAACATCGGTGGTGTACCCGGACGATCCGGAAGAGATGCCGCAGGCAACGGCCGCGTCGACGGCACCAGGGGTGCAGGATGCGTACGCCGAGAACTCGTTCGAGTCGGAGGAGCCGAGGTACGAAGCGGATTCACCGGTAGCGGACGAGAGCGACTCGTACGAGCGTCCTGCAGCGCAGGCGCGCCCGTACAGCGCACCGAGGCCTGCCGCGCGTGTCACACCGCCCAGCTCGCCCTTCACCGCGTACAACTTCGAGCAGGCGCGCCCGCCGGCGGCGGAGGCGGAACCGGCGACGGACTACGAACCGCAGCCCGCCGAGACCTCCCAGGCCGATACAAACCCATTGGAGGCGTATTCGGAACCGGCCGAACCCCACGAGCCCGAGCCTGCATACGGATCGGAATCGGCCCAGGACGGCGACCAGTACCCGGCATCCCGTAATTCGTTGCGCGAGTCGGCAGACGCATTCTTCTCGACCGAGCGCGACTACGAGACACCCGCCGAGGACGTCACGCCCCGGCGCGGTCGTCGGCGTGCGGAGTCGACCGACGAGGATGCCACCGGCGCACACTCGAACGGCCGATCCGTCGCAGAGATCATGGCCGGTCTGGCCGGCGGCGACTCGGCCGACACCACGACCACCGATGCAGGCACGCGTCGCCGTCGCCGTCGCGCAGACTGAGAACCAGATCACACCGCTCATCCATGGCCCGCGAGGGCTCACGGTCGCTATTGTTCCCTGCAGGACGTCTGGTACCCGCCGCGCGGGACTGGAACGAACGAGAGGAAGTTTTCGGTGACCTCATCAGGGTTCACTGGTGGTCTGTCTCCGGCTCGATTGACGGTGGGTGTCGTCTCGGCCGGTCGGGTGGGTACCGCATTCGGTGAGGCGCTCGAACGCGTCGGGCATGTCGTGGTCGGTGCTGCCGCTGTGTCGGACGCATCGCTTGCTCGGGTGCGTGACCGGTTGCCCGAGTCGCAGGTTCTGCCGGTCGACGAGGTGGCTCGCCGCGCAGAGTTGCTCGTTCTCGCCGTCCCGGACAACGAACTGGCGTCGATCGTCGCCGGATTGGCGGCCACCGGTGCGGTGGCGCCGGGGAAACTCGTAGTGCACACCTCCGGTGCGAACGGAGTCTCGGTGCTCGAACCGCTGACCGCCCTCGGAGCCGTGCCACTGGCGATCCACCCGGCCATGACGTTCAGCGGCAGAGCCGAGGACACCGACCGGATGACGGCGGCGTGCTTCGGCATCACCGCGGGTGACGAGATCGGCTACGCCGTGGCACAGGCTCTCGTGCTCGAGATCGGCGGCGAGCCGGTGCATGTGGCCGAGAACAATCGGGCGCTGTACCACGCTGCCCTCGCGCACGGTAGCAATCATCTCGTCACACTGGTCGTCGACGCGGTCGAGGCACTTCGAGTCGCATTGGCCGGTCCGGGTTTTCCCGGTTCCGACGCCGAACGTGGTGTGCCCGAGCGTGTTCTGGCTCCGCTGCTCGAAGCAGCATTGGACAACGCATTGCGCAACGGGCAATCGGCACTCACCGGTCCGGTGGCCAGAGGCGATACCGCAGCCGTCGGTAAGCACCTCGAAGTGCTCGGGGCAGTGGATCCGCGGATCGCCGCCGGGTACCGGGCGCTGTCGCTCCGGTCTGCGCAGCGCATCGGTGCGGCAGCCGAACTGATCGAGATTCTGGAAGGAAAGCAATGACCCTCGCGGGCAGCTACACGAAGGGGCAGTTGACGGTTCATCACGATCCCACGGTGATCACGTCGGTGTCGAAAGCGCTACGAGGCGTCGGCAAGCAGGTCGCTCTGGTGCCGACCATGGGTGCATTGCATGCCGGTCATCTGCAGCTGGTGCGGCAGGCCAAGCTCACCGGTGCCGTGGTGATCGTCTCGATTTTCGTCAACCCGTTGCAGTTCGGTGTGGGCGAGGATCTCGACGCGTATCCGCGCACCCTCGACGCCGATGTTGCACTGCTGCGTGAGGAGGGCGTCGAGCTGGTCTTCGCGCCGTCTGTATCGGATATGTACCCGTCGGGTCCGCGCACCACCGTCCATCCGGGACCACTCGGGGCCGAGCTCGAAGGGGGAAGCAGGCCAACGCATTTCGCGGGCATGCTCACGGTGGTGGCCAAGCTGCTGCAGATCGCGGCTCCGCATCGCGCGTACTTCGGGGAAAAGGACTACCAGCAGCTGACGCTGATCCGGCAGATGGTGCGTGATCTGAACTTCGACGTCGCCGTCATCGGGGTTCCGACGGTGCGTGAGCAGGACGGTCTCGCACTGTCCTCGCGTAATCGCTATCTGGACCCCGAGCAGCGTGACGCTGCGATGGCGCTGTCGGCCGCGCTGGTCGCCGGGGCGCACGCCGCGGCCGGGGGAGTCGAGGCCATCATCGCCACAGCGCGTGCCGTTCTGGACGAGGCTCCGCTGGTGCAGGTCGACTACCTGGAGGTGCGCGACCCGCATCTCGGTCCGGCTCCCGAACGTGGGGACGGCAGGCTGCTCGTGGCGGCCAAGGTGGGTACCACGAGACTGATCGACAATGTCGGTGTCGCCGTCGGCACCGGCTTCTTGGAGTACCCGGACGATCCGAAGAGCTGAGGACACAACATGTTTCGAACGATGATGAAGTCCAAGATCCATCGCGCCACCGTCACGCACGCCGATCTGCATTACGTGGGCTCGGTGACAGTCGATCAGGATCTGATGGAGGCAGCCGACCTGCTCGAAGGCGAGCAGGTCACCATCGTCGACATCGACAACGGTGCTCGGCTCGAAACGTACGTGATCACCGGTGAGCGCGGCAGTGGTGTGATCGGAATCAACGGCGCTGCAGCCCATCTGGTGAACCCGGGTGATCTGGTCATCCTGATCGCCTACGGCGTGATGAACGAGCAGGAAGTTGCCGACTACGCGCCGAGGGTCGTGTTCGTCGACGAGAAGAACCGGCCCGTCGAGCTGGGCAGCGATCCGGCTCATGCGCCCGCGGGCTCGGGACTGATCACTCCACGCGATCTGCGGGCCGATTCCGTGCTGGTCTGATTCGATGCTCCTCGCGATCGATGTGCGCAACACCAGCACCGTGGTCGGCCTGTTCACCGGCACCGGTGATCACTCGAAATTACTGCGGGACTGGCGCATTCGTACCGACCCACACGTGACGGCCGATGAATTGGCACTGATGCTTCGGGGATTGCTCGGAGTCGATGCGGAACAGATCACCGGAATCACCGCACTGTCGACCGTTCCATCGGTGCTGCGCGAGATGCGCACCATGCTCACGCGCTACTGGGATCACGTGATGCACGTGGTGGTCGAACCGGGCGTGCGGACCGGCGTGCCGCTGCTGGTCGACAACCCCAAAGAGGTCGGTGCCGATCGGATCGTCAATACCCTTGCCGCACACGACTTGTACGACTCGGCATGCATCGTGGTGGACTTCGGTACCACCACCTGCGTCGACGTCGTTTCGGCCAAGGGAGAATTTCTCGGCGGTGCCATTGCGCCCGGACTCGAGATGTCGGCGTGGGCGATGTCGACCCGAACCGCCACGCTGCGCGAGGTGGAGATGGTCCGGCCGCGGTCGGTGCTGGGCAAGAACACGGTCGAGTGCATCCAGTCGGGCACCATCTTCGGGTTCGCGGGCCTGGTGGACGGCCTCGTCGGTCGGATCCGGCGAGAGGTTCCCGAGCTGACCGGGACGGACGTCGCAATCATCGGTACCGGGGACATCGCCGCGCTGATCCTGCCCGAGTCGACGACCATCGAGCATCACGAACCCGACCTGACCCTCGAAGGTCTGCGCCTGGTCTACGAACGCAACATGGCAAAACGGCGGCCACGCTGAATGTTTCAGCGGCAGCCGCGCCGACTGTTTCGGACCAGCGCTAGCGAATCCGGCGTTCGTGTGTCAGAATCGTCGGCGTGATGACGTGCATGGCCACCCAGGAGTGTTGTCGAGGCTGAATCCTGCCTCGTTCGTTACACACCCCTGGAGTAGAGCTTCATGCTTTCCACACCTGTATTTTCTGCACCCTCGCGCCCCCGATTGTCCTCGCGGTCGGTCTCGACATTGCCGACGCGGCTGCGTCCTCCCGACCTTCTTCGGATCACCGATCAAGGCGCATCGGACGTTCTCGAAGGTCGCTTCGACCACCTGCTACCCGGCGGGGGTCGCTGGCCGACCGACGAGCGCTGGGCCGCCCGCCTGCATTCCGACGACGACCTCGATGTCTGGTTGATCAGCTGGGTTCCCGATCGGTCCACCGAACTGCACGATCATGCCGGATCCCTCGGTGCTCTGACTGTTCTGAGTGGGTCGTTGCTCGAATATCGTTGGGCAGGAACCGAACTGAGGGAGCGGCACCTCGACGCCGGAGATCAGGCATCGTTCCCGCTCGGGTGGGTGCACGACGTGATGCACGATCCGGCGTCGACCACGACCGGTCCCACTCTCAGCGTGCACGCCTACTCGCCGCCGCTGACGGCGATGTCTTACTACGAGGTGACCGAACGGTCCACGCTGCGTCGTACCCGTAGCGAGCTCACCGACGAACCCGAAAAGGCAAAGAAATGACCATCGTCGAAATGCTCGAATCCGCGCGCGAGACCATCGACCGGATGACCGTCTTCGAGCTGCGCGACGCCGTCGACCGCGGTGCCGTTGTGATCGACATTCGTCCGCAGGCCCAGCGCGCAGTCGAGGGAACGCTGCCCGGGGCTCTGGCCATCGAACGCAACGTCCTCGAATGGCGTCTGGACCCGACGAGCGATGCACGCCTGGCGATTGCCGTCGACCACGAAGTGGAGTGGATCGTCATCTGCTCGGAGGGCTACACCTCCTCGCTCGCCGCCGCGTCGCTCAAGTTGCTCGGTCTGCACAAGTCCACCGACCTGGTCGGCGGCTACCAGGCGCTGAAGTCGGCGGGACTGCTCGGAGTACTCACGCAGGCGAAGCATTGCGTCCGTGAGGCCGAGGCCGTCGCTGCGCACTGATCGTCCTTGCACGCTCGGACTGTAAAGTGTGTGCGCGTGAGTGACACAGCTTCTCCCCAGCAGGCCGACGACACCCCGGAGCAACTACGGATTCGTCGTGCCAAGCGCGCTGCGCTGCTCGAGCGCGGGGTCGAGGCATATCCGGTGTCCGTCCCGCGGACCCATTCCCTGCTCGAGATCCGCACCGAGTTCCCCGAGCTCGAGGCCGATACGACCACCGGAGTGATCGTCGGAGTCGTCGGCCGCGTCATCTTCGTACGCAACACCGGCAAGCTGTGTTTCGCGACCCTGCAAGAGGGCGACGGTACCCAGCTGCAGGCGATGATCAGCCTGGCCGGCGTCGGCGAAGAGGCGTTGGCTGAGTGGAAGGCCGATGTCGATCTCGGTGACTTCGTCTTCGTGCACGGCGAGGTGATCAGCTCCCGTCGCGGCGAGCTCTCGGTGATGGCCGACGCGTGGCAGATCGCGTCGAAGTCGTTGCGGCCGTTGCCCGTCGCGCACAAGGAACTGAGCGAAGAGACGCGCATCCGGCAGCGTTACCTGGATCTGATCACCAACCCGACCTCGCGTGAGACCGCCCGCAAGCGCATCGCCGTCGTCCGAGAACTGCGTAACGCGCTCGAACGTCGCGGTTTTCTCGAGGTCGAGACGCCGATGCTGCAGACGCTGCACGGCGGCGCAGCCGCTCGGCCGTTCGTCACCCATTCCAACGCCATGGACACCGACCTCTACCTCCGCATCGCGCCGGAACTGTTCCTCAAGCGATGCGTCGTCGGCGGCATCGAGAAGGTATTCGAGATCAACCGCAACTTCCGCAATGAGGGTGCAGACTCCTCGCACTCGCCGGAATTCGCGATGCTCGAGACGTACGAGGCCTACGGCACGTACGACGATTCGGCGAAGATGACGCGGGAGCTCGTTCAGGAAGTGGCCATGGCCGCGCTCGGATCCACGGTTGTGACGTTGCCCGACGGCACCACCTACGACCTCGGCGGCGAATGGACGACGCTCGAGATGTACCCGTCGCTGTCGGAATCACTCGGATTCGACGTCACCCCCGACACCACCGTCGACGAACTGCTCGCCATCGCCGACAAGGTCGGGGTCGAGGTGCCGCGCAAGGACGGCGTCCCGATCTACGGCCACGGCAAGCTCGTCGAAGAACTGTGGGAACACCAGGTGGGCGACGCGTTGACCGAACCGACGTTCGTCCGCGACTTCCCGGTCGAGACGTCCCCGTTGACCCGGCAGCACCGCAGCAAGCCCGGCGTCACCGAGAAGTGGGATCTGTACGTTCGCGGATTCGAGCTGGCTACCGGTTACTCCGAGTTGGTGGATCCGGTCATCCAGCGCGAGCGCTTCGAGGACCAGGCTCGTCAGGCTGCGGCAGGCGACGACGAGGCGATGGTGCTGGACGAGGACTTCCTGGCCGCGATGGAGCAGGGCATGCCGCCGACCACCGGAACCGGCATGGGCATCGACCGCCTTTTGATGGCGCTGACCGGCTTGGGCATCCGCGAAACGATCCTGTTCCCGATCGTCAAGCCCTCCCAGGCCTGATCGGTGGGTAAAGCGCTGTTCGCCAGCAGCGGACAGTGAATGGGAAACGTTTTGCATAGTGCCTGCGTTATGAACTGTAAGCAGGCAAGGCAGTCCGGATTCGCGGACGGTTGCGCAGCATTTCAGGGGTGGAGGGTCGGCGTTCGTCACGTCGGCCAACTACAGTGAGTACCAGTCTTACCTTCAAATGCACAAGCGACCTCAGCGTATGGACACTGCGGCGCTAGAAGAACTGGTGGGCGAGCTACCACCCACCAAGAAGTGAGGGAGAGCGATGTTCGAGAGGTTCACCGATCGCGCGCGGCGTGTTGTCGTCCTGGCTCAAGAAGAAGCCCGGATGCTCAACCACAACTACATCGGCACGGAGCACATTCTGCTCGGCCTCATCCACGAGGGCGAAGGCGTAGCCGCCAAGTCTCTCGAGTCGCTGGGCATCTCCCTCGAAGGAGTACGCAGCCAGGTAGAGGAGATCATCGGCCAGGGTCAGCAGGCTCCGTCCGGTCATATTCCGTTCACCCCGCGCGCCAAGAAAGTACTCGAGCTCAGCCTGCGTGAAGCACTGCAGCTCGGCCACAACTACATCGGCACCGAGCACATTCTGCTGGGACTGATCCGCGAAGGCGAAGGCGTCGCAGCTCAGGTTCTGGTCAAGCTCGGAGCCGACCTCAACCGCGTGCGCCAGCAGGTCATCCAGCTGCTCTCGGGCTACCAGGGCAAGGAGCCCAGTGAGTCCGGCAGCAGCCGCGGCGAAGCGGGCACCCCGTCGACGTCGCTGGTTCTCGACCAGTTCGGTCGCAACCTGACTCAGGCCGCGCTCGAAGGCAAGCTCGACCCGGTCATCGGTCGCGCGAAGGAAATCGAGCGCGTCATGCAGGTGCTCTCGCGTCGTACCAAGAACAACCCCGTCCTCATCGGCGAGCCCGGTGTCGGTAAGACCGCAGTGGTCGAAGGCCTGGCCCAGGCCATCGTCAACGGCGAGGTCCCCGAGACGCTCAAGGACAAGCAGCTCTACACCCTCGACCTCGGCTCGCTCGTGGCCGGCAGCCGTTACCGCGGCGACTTCGAGGAGCGCCTGAAGAAGGTGCTCAAGGAGATCAACACCCGCGGCGACATCATCCTGTTCATCGACGAGCTGCACACGCTCGTCGGCGCAGGTGCCGCCGAAGGTGCCATCGACGCAGCGTCGATCCTCAAGCCCAAGCTGGCTCGTGGCGAACTGCAGACCATCGGTGCCACCACACTCGACGAGTACCGCAAGTACATCGAGAAGGACGCCGCTCTCGAGCGTCGATTCCAGCCCGTCCAGGTCGGCGAGCCGACCGTCGAGCACACCATCGAGATCCTCAAGGGTCTGCGCGATCGCTACGAGGCTCACCACCGCGTGTCGATCACCGACGGTGCACTCGTTGCGGCCGCCACACTGGCCGACCGGTACATCAACGATCGGTTCTTGCCCGACAAGGCAATCGACCTGATCGACGAGGCGGGCGCGCGGATGCGCATCCGCCGGATGACCGCGCCGCCAGACCTGCGCGAGTTCGACGACAAGATCGCCGACGCGCGCCGGGAGAAGGAATCGGCCATCGACGCACAGGACTTCGAGAAGGCTGCGAACCTGCGCGACAAGGAGAAGACCCTCGTCGGTCAACGCGCCGAGCGTGAGAAGCAGTGGCGCTCCGGCGATCTCGACGTCATCGCCGAGGTGGACGACGAGCAGATCGCCGAGGTTCTGGGCAACTGGACCGGCATCCCCGTCTTCAAGCTCACCGAGGAAGAGACCACTCGTCTGCTCCGCATGGAGGACGAGCTGCACAAGCGGATCATCGGTCAGGTCGAGGCGGTCAAGGCCGTCTCGAAGGCGATCCGTCGTACCCGTGCAGGTCTGAAGGACCCGAAGCGTCCGTCGGGCTCGTTCATCTTCGCCGGCCCGTCCGGTGTCGGTAAGACCGAGCTGTCGAAGGCTCTCGCGAACTTCCTCTTCGGCGAGGACGACGCACTGATCCAGATCGACATGGGCGAGTTCCACGACCGCTTCACCGCGTCGCGTCTGTTCGGTGCTCCTCCCGGATACGTCGGCTACGAAGAGGGCGGCCAGCTCACCGAGAAGGTTCGCCGCAAGCCGTTCTCCGTCGTGCTGTTCGACGAGATCGAGAAGGCACACCAGGAGATCTACAACACGCTCCTGCAGGTGCTCGAAGACGGCCGTCTCACCGACGGCCAGGGACGCACGGTCGACTTCAAGAACACCGTGCTCATCTTCACCTCGAACCTCGGTACCTCGGACATCTCGAAGGCAGTCGGCCTCGGCTTCTCCTCGGGTGAAGGCACCGGCTCGAACTACGAGCGCATGAAGCTCAAGGTCAACGACGAGCTGAAGAAGCATTTCCGCCCGGAGTTCCTGAACCGTATCGACGACATCGTCGTGTTCCACCAGCTCACCAAGGACGAGATCATCCAGATGGTCGATCTCATGCTCAACCGAGTCGAGGGTGCGCTCAAGAACAAGGACATGGCGATCGAGGTCACCGAGAAGGCGAAGTCGTTGCTCGCCAAGCGCGGATTCGACCCCGTCCTGGGTGCGCGGCCACTGCGTCGCACCATCCAGCGCGAGATCGAGGACCAGTTGTCGGAGAAGATTCTCTTCGGCGAGATCGAAGCCGGCCAGATCATCCTGGTCGACGTCGAGAACTGGGACGGCGAAGGCGCAGGCGAGGACGCGAAGTTCACCTTCCGCGGTGAGAAGAAAGCCATCATCGTCCCCGACGAGGTCCCGGTCGATCTGGCCAAGGCCGCTGGAGATAGCGACAGCGAGTAAGTTTCACAGTGCACCCCAACGGGCGATCCTCTTCGGAGGGTCGCCCGTTGTCGTGTGTCCGCCCGGTCCCACCGACCCCCAACCCCAGCCCAGCCCGCCGCCCACCCCGTTCGCGTCAATGGACCACTGCACTCCTCAGACGTCTGCAAGGGTTCATTCACGCAGCAGCTGACTCGGCGTGAATGAACCCTTGTACCGCTCAGACGTGTGCAGTGGTCCATTGACGAAAAGCCCGAGGGACGAGGGCAACAGCGATGATCGCAAGTTCGGCGAGCACGATCCAGAACAGCAGAGTCACATCCGGAGCCCAGTGACCCAGCGTCGAGATCGGTGCCCCGGCGACCATCGGCAGCACGAAGTGCAGCAACAGCCCTGCGGCGGCTGCAGCGACGATGCGTGTGCGGGCCCATCGACCCGGGGCAGTTCTGAAGCGAAGCAGGGTTCGGCCCGCACAGAACGCCAGCAACACCGCGAGGAAGGTCGACGCGATCAGCGCTGTTTCGTACAGACCGAAACCGGCGGCACGAGGCTCGTCCATGCCGAGTCGGGCGAGCACGAGAGAGCGGGCAGCGGATGCGAGTTCTTCGGCCTCGAGTTCGCCGTATCGATTGGTTGCGAACACCACTGACAGGTGTCGTTCGGGGATCAGCGCAACGTGGGTGAAGTAGCCGGGCACGGCACCGGAATGCCAGCGCATCTCGGTGCCGTCGGGCAGCGTTTCGACGTACCACCCGTAGCCGTACGCCGAGCCCGAACCTGTCGGCACCGTCTCGGGACTGTTCGACGCCGGAGCAGTCAGTTGCCGTGCTGCGTAGCGCGAGAGTTCGCCGATCGAACCACCGAGGTAGCCGTAGCCGAGTCCGGCGGCATCGATGCCGGTGTCGATGCGTCGTGGGAACGTGAAGAACGGAACGTGGCCGGGCGCGACGGCACCGGTGGTGTGCACTCCGGTCTCACGGGCCACGACGTCGGCGAACGGTTCGGCGGTTACCTTTTCGACGATCGCTTGCAGCAGTAGATAATTCAGACTCGAGTACCCGAAGGTGCCGCGGTCCCCAGCAGTGACGTCCAGGGTGGGTACGACGTCGAGGGCTCGCCGGCTTCGTCCCCAGACGTCGAGCTGGGTGACGTCGTGGGGGAGACCACTGGTGTGGTGGATCAGGTCGCTGATGGTGACGTCGTCGGGAAGGATCGAATCAGCCTCCGGGAGAATAGAATTCACGGTGCCGCCCAGTTCGAGGCGATGTTGCGAGGCGAGAGACTGCACCGTTGCCGCCGTCACCGACTTCGACACCGAACCCCAGACGAACGGCGTTCCGGCATCGATCGGCGCACCGTGTCCGTCCACCCCGTACTCGACGTTCTCGATGACCTCGCGTTCGGATACCACTCGAAATGCCACACCCGGCAGGCCCAATTCCTGGGCGACGACCTCGACATCCGACGCCGTGTCACCACCGGGCAAGGCCGGCGATGCGGTCAGGACTGCTGCGACGGTCAGGAGGGCGTGCACGATTCGCATGGATGGAGTGAATCAACCTCACCGAGGCCGACGCCTCGGTGAACACCCTGATTTCACACCTGAGATCAGCTTGTGTGCACCAGGCCTGCGATCCAGGGCATGACATCGGAGTAGGCCGCCAGGGATCCGGGCAGGTGGTTCGCGCCCTTGTAAGGGATGGCCGGGAACTCGTATTCGCGGTAGGTGACGTCTGCGCCCAAGTCCTGCCAGCGTCGAAGCAGAGTCCGGCTCTGCTCGATGGGAACGGTGTCGTCCTCGACTGCGTGCGAGAGGTACACCGGCATGGCGGGGGCAATGGAACCGACGGTGTTCTCAGCAGTCAAGCCGGCAAGAGTGGGGCTGTTCAACTGCGCAGTGAGTGGGCGGCCGTCACGAGTGAGTTCGCTCGTGTGCACGATCTCGCCCGCTGCTGGGTCGGTGGTGCACCAGTTCTGCGCGGCGTCGAGCAACGCGAGCCCGTCGGCATCGAAGAGGCTGCGGATGCTCTCCGCGTGTTCCGGGTAGGAGTTGAGCGTGCCGTCGACGGCGAAGAGCATGGCGCTGGCGAGGGTGGTGTTGTCGAGATTGTCGATGTTGAGCGTCGGATCTGCCGGTGGCGCACCGACGTACGCTCCACGAATGTTCAGTTCGGGGGCATAGGTGGCGGCGAGTTCGGCAGCGGCTGCGGATGCGAATCCGCCTTCGGAATAGCCGAACAGCACTACTGGGGTGGCAGGGTCGGTGGCGGTTCTGGCGGCGTCGAGCAGAGCGCGGCCCGAGGCGAGCCGGTTCAGGTACGTGTGGCCGCCGGGGGTGCCCAGTCCCTGGTAGTCGGTCGCCACGACGCGATACCCGGCCAGGAGCAGCGGCAGTATGGCCGGGGACGAGCCGACGGTGCCGAGCACTGCCGATCCGGCGCATCGGTCGGCCATACCCGAGGTGCCGGGCGCGTAGGCGATCACCGGTCGTGGGCCGGGTCCTTGCCACGGAGCAGTGGGGGTCATGGAGTACCCGGAGACGGTCATGGGCTCATCGCGAGTGTCATTGGACCGATAGAGGATGCGTTCGATGTCGAAGCCCAGTCCGAAGCCTTTGGGTGAGTTGACCGGCTTGGTCCGAACCACCTCGCCTGGTTGCGCTGCGGCGATGTTCGTGACCGGCGCATCGTAGAAGTCCCGCAGTGAATCGGCACTAGCCACCGGTGTCGACATCACTGCACTCGCCAGCATCACCGCTGCTGCGATCACCACTGCTCGAGAGCAGTTCTTCATCTGTTGCACCCTTCGTGTCGAGATTTCCGCACTCGATGGCCCGGCCGTGCCGCCGACGTTAGCCTGAGTATCGGTCCTGCACAGGGCCGACGACGGAAGGATTGAAGTTCGATGCCAACTCGTACCTCACGCACCGCTTGGAACGGAACTCTCGAACAAGGTTCCGGCCAGGTAGAGCTGTCCAGTTCCGGCGCAGCGACTTTCGACGTGTCGTTTCCCAAGCGGGCCGCCGAGAACGCCGACGGAACCACCAGCCCCGAGGAACTGATCGCTGCGGCTCACTCGAGTTGCTACGCGATGCAGTTATCGGCATTGATCGCCGAGGCAGGCGGTACCCCGCAGAGCCTCGAGGTCACCGCCGACGTTTCGCTCGGCCCCGATCAGCCCGGATTCAAGTTGACGGGGATCAAGCTGACCGTTCGGGGCGAGGTCGACGGCCTCGACGCCGACGGTTTCGCGAAGGCGGCTCAGGCGGCAAAAGAAACGTGCCCGGTCAGCAAAGCCCTGACCGGCGTCGACATCACCCTGGACGCGGCTCTGGAGGGCTGAGCAGACACAATGCCCGATGTGGGACTGGCGAACAATCGTCAGGTTTGAAATAGTTCGTTACTTGACCCATCTACGGATGTTTCGGTGACGAATCGAGGTCAAACGTCGGGTTCGATCGGCTGCTGCGTACGTTCGGGGTACGCACCGACCGGCCCAGGAAGGATCGGACACACTATGTTGTGGACGCGCTTCCTGGGCCTCGGTGCGATTGCAGTGGTGGCGTACGCGCTCGCCCCGCAGGGCTTACCCCGGAATGCGATCTACGCAATCGTGCTCTCGGCCACAGTCGGTGCTTTCGTGCTGCGCTACGTTCGAGAACCCGGCCCGGACAAGCGGACGTGGAAGTACATGGCCGTCGGCGTCGGCAGCTGGGGGATCGGCGACGCGCTGATAGCGCTGATGGAACTCGACGGTGGCCGGGTGCCGACGTTCTCGGCCGCGGATGTGTTCTACCTTCTCGGCTACGGCGTCATCGCCGTCGGCTTCGCCCGAGCCGCCGACGGGAACGGGCTCGTGTTCGGGATCGAGGAGGTGCTCGAGTGCCTGGTCGTCGCCGTTGCAGTAGGCCTGGTCACCTGGGTGTTCGTTGTCTCCGACGGTTCGATCCGGTCGCTGTCGTCAGCGCTGGCTCAGTGGCCGGCCACGGCGTACCTCACCGTCGATGCGTTCCTGCTGACTCTCGTCGGCAGTCTGTACCTGGTGACGCGGTCGATCACCGTTCCCTTGCTGGCCGCAGTCACGGGCGTCGTCCTTCTCGTGTTGGCAGACCTTGCATCGTATGCCCCCACAACCAATTCGGAGATCTATCGATCGACCGCTCCGAACGTGATGTGGCTGGCTGCATACGTGTGCTTCGGCGTCGTAGCCCTGCACGATTCGGTGCAAACGGCACCCCGAGCCGACCGGTCGAGTCCGCTCAAATTCGGTCGAGCGAGGTTCCTCGGACTTTCGATCGCGATCGCCGTCACTCCGCTGGTGATGACCGTGCAGCTGGCTCGCGGGATTCCCGTCGGACAATGGGGCTGGGTCATCGTGGCATCCTCCATGCTCGTCATCGTGATCGTCGGCTGGCGGGTGGCACGCTTCGTGCGGACGCTGCGCAGGCAGGCGGAAATTCTCGAGGATGTAGCGCGGACCGACGCGGTGACCGGGCTCGCCAGTCGTCGACTGCTGCGCGAGCGATTGGACACGATGCTCGCCACTCGCGGTGACGCGGATGTCTTCACACTGGTGGTCGACATCGATCGCTTCGCTCAGATCAACGAGACCTTCGGTTACAGCGTGGGTGACAGTGTGCTGCGTGAGATCGGCCATCGACTCGTCGCATCGGTTCGATCCGAGGACCTGGTGGGGCGACTCGGAGGCGATCAGTTCGTGGTGGCGATGCGTCGACGTCCCGCGAAGATCGACATCCTCGACACTGCCGCGCAGCTTCAGTTCGCCGTCAGTCGAAAGATGTTCGTGCACGACATCAACGTCGCACTCGATGCGACTGTCGGTATCGCGGCCATCGAGGAGTCGACGGTGTCGGCGAGCCGGACGAAGGGCGAGCCGGTGACCGTGATCGACGGCGAGGCGATGCTGCAGCAGGCCCATGTGGCGCTGACCGCGGCCAAGGCCGGCCACACCCGTGTCGGTCGATACGAACCCGAGATGGATCGCGACCGTCACGATCAGATGCGGTTGCTGGGAGAGCTCGATACGGCGATCCGTGGCCATCAACTCCGGGTGTTCTTCCAGCCGTGTCTGGATCTGGAATCGGGCAGCGTCGACCGCGTCGAGGCGTTGCTGCGGTGGCAGCACCCACGTGAGGGTTTGATCGGACCCTCGATCTTTCTGCCCGACGCCGAGCGCACCGGCATGTTGCCGGCCATCACCGCGCTCGTGCTCGACGAGGCTCTGGCGCAGTGCAGCGAATTGCGTCGACGCGGCATCAATCTGTCTGTCTCGGTGAATCTTTCGGTGCGAAACCTACTCGACGAGACCCTCACCGAGCAGGTCGCAGCAGCGTTGGCAAAGTACGCCGTTCCCGCGCATGCCCTGGAATTCGAGGTCACCGAGACGACGGCGATGACCGACCCGGTGCGTTCGGTGAACGCGTTGACATCGCTGCGCGGCCTGGGAGTCACCATTGCGATCGACGATTACGGCACCGGTTACAGCTCGTTGGCCTATCTGCAGAGCCTGCCGGTGCAGACGCTCAAGATCGACCGCTCGTTCGTCTCGAAGATGAACTCCGACGACACCGACGCGTCGATCGTGCGCTCGACCATCGACCTGGCTCGAAGCCTCGGGGTGCGGGTGATGGCCGAAGGCGTGGAGGACGCGGGCACACTGGATGCACTCCGTGTCCTGGGCTGCGACGGTGCCCAGGGCTACTTCCTGGGCAGGCCGATGGCGGCAGAGTTCCTGGCCGATGCCGTGGCGAAACTGGATATGGAAATGCCGACGAAGCTCGAGTGGGAGCTCGCTCGCCAACACATCTGAGCAGCGTTGCTCACGGAGTGGCAGGCACGTCCAGCACCACCTCGAACTCGAGCAGCGATGCTCCCGACGAGACGGGCTTCGCGTCGCGCGGTCCGGCATGCGCCTGCCTGGACGGACCTGCCGACCACGCCTGAAACGACTCCTCGTCTTCCCACTGGGTGACGACGAAATAGCGCGTCTCACCCTTGACCGGTCGGAGCAACTGGAATCCGAGAAAACCCGGGGAGCCGTCGACCGAACCGGCACGTGCGGCGAAGCGCTTCTCGAGTTCGGGGCCTGCGCCCTCGGGTACGTCGATCGCGTTGATCTTCACAATGGCCATTCTCGAGAGACTACGCCGCCATGCGGTTGCCCCGCCGTTATGCTCGGCGGTGATGCTCTACGACGAGGGTGGATCCGGCCGTTCGATTCTGTTGCTGCACGGGCTGATGGGCAGTGCTGCCACCTGGCGACGGCAGGTTCCGTGGCTCCGAGAATTCGGGCACGTGCACACCTACGACGCACCGGGCCACCGTCGCCCCGCGCCTACCGAGCTCACGACCGAGTCCTTCGTGGACGACCTGCTCGAGCATCTCGACCGGTTGGGTCCCAGTGTGCTGATCGGTCATTCGATGGGAGCGCTGCACGGCTGGTGCGCGGCCGCGCAACGACCCGATCTGGTGACTGCTCTCGTTGTCGAGGACATCGCACCGGATTTTCGCGGCCGCACCGCCGACGACTGGGCGGCGATGATGCGGGCGTGGCCGCAACCCTTTCCCGACGCCGATGCGGTACTCGCATTCTTTGGAAATGTTGCAGGACAATACTTTTTGGATTCCTTCGTTCGCAGTGACGACGGCTGGCGATTGCACGGTGACGTCGACACCTTCGAGGCCATCTCGCAGGAATGGGGGACGCGGCACTTCTGGGACCAGTGGGACGCCGTCGACGCTCCGGTGTTGTTGATCGAGGGCGAGCACACCATCACCCCGGCCGGTCAGATGGCACGAATGCACTCGCGAAAGCCCGGATCGGTGTACGTGCGTATCGAGAAGGCGGCGCACCTGATTCACGACGAGGCTCCCGAGCAGTATCGGATGGCGGTCGAGGAGTTCCTGCGCACACTAAGATGATCCGATGCCGCTCGCGAAGCTCAACGGAATCGACCTCAACTACGACGTGACCGGCGACGGCCCACTCGTGGTGTTGGTGATGGGCACCGGTAGTCCGGGACGAGTATGGCGAACCCATCAGGTCCCGACCCTGGTGAAACAGGGGTACCGGGTCGTCACCTTCGACAATCGAGGTATCGCACCGTCTTCCGAGTGTGCGAGCGGGATGACGCTCGACGACCTGGTCGCCGACACCGCTGCCCTCGTCGAACACCTCGGGGGCGGCCCCGCACGCGTCGTGGGTACCTCGATGGGAGCCCGCGTCACTCAGGAATTGGCGCTGGCTCGGCCGGACCTGGTGTCGCATGCAGTGATGATGGCCACCTTCGGTAAGACCACCGCTTTTCGTGCACAGATGTCGAAGGGCGAGAAGGATCTTCACGACGCCGGAATCGAACTCCCCGCGTCGTACCGAGCGGCGATGACTGCCGTGCAGAACTTTTCACCGAAGACCCTCGCCGACGACGCGGCGATCGGCGATTGGCTGGCGGTCCTCGAGTATTCGAGTGGTCGAAAGACGGCGGGCATGCGGGCGCAGATCGGACTCGAAATGCGCTCCGGAACAGATCGATTGGCGGCGTATCGAGGAATCTCGGCCAAGTCCCTCGTCATCGGATTCGCCGACGATCGCATGATTCCGGTGCAGCAGTGCCGCGATGTGGCCGCTGCGATACCCGGCGCGCAGTACGTCGAGATAGCCGATACCGGCCACTTCGGTTACCTCGAACGCCCGGATGCCGTCAACGCCGCGCTCGTGGAGTTTCTCGCGCAGTAGCGAACATCCTGCGTCGGAAGGCCCCTCGGCCAACGAGGTGAGTGCGCCCAGGTGCTCGCGCGTCTGTTCGAGCTCGGCTTGTCGCTGATCCAGGCGGGCCGAGATCGCGTCCACCTCCGCGCGAAGTCGGGGACACATGTCCAGGGTGACGCCGTGATCGCCTGTTCGTGCAGCGAGTTCACTGATCAACATCTCTGCCCCCTCTCGCACTTGACCTTCTCGCCGGTGTCAACCCTTATCGTCCGGCAGTGTGGCATCACAACCAGCAGACGAGCAGTGATCTTCCACGGATACCGGGCAACGCCCGAGGATCATTGGTTCGGTTGGCTCGCCCAGCAATTGGACAGTGCCGGCATTTCCACGCAGCTCCCTCCGATGCCGGATCCTGCGTCGCCGAGTCGAGATCACTGGGAGGCGGAGATTGCACGAACGCTCGGGACATCGGGGTCCGACACGATCGTGGTCGCGCACAGTCTCGGGTGCCTCGCGGTCCTCCGGCACCTCGCCACCCTCACGGGGCCATGGCAGTTGGGAACGCTCGTCTTGGTCTCGGGGTTCGTCGACAGGCTACCTGCGCTACCCGACCTCGACGGCTTCGTTGCCAGCGGCGTGATGCTGTCGAGGATGCAGGACCACATCGAGTCGATCTCGATTCTGCGCTCGGACGACGACCCGATCGTTCCCCCTGCGCACACCGATCGGCTGGCTCGACTGCTCGACGCGTCTGTGCAGATCGTCCCTGGTACAGGCCACTTTCTCGCCAGCGACGGAGTCACCTGCCTGCCACCCGTCTTCGACGCAGTCGCCTGAGGTCGCTGACGTGTCCGGCAACTGGTGGCGGTTCGGTGGCTGGTGTCAGCCGTCCGAACCCTCACCCGCGAGGGCGAACAATCCCGACTCGGTCTGCTCGATCAATCCGTCGGTCAGCAGTGAATCGAGCGCTCGATCCCGCTGGGTCGGGTCGGTGGGCCAGACGATGTCGAGCTGCGCTCGCTCGACCGGGCCGGAGCTCTCGCGCAGGACCGACATGAGCTTGCCGCGAACCTGACGGTCGGTGCCCGCGAACTTCTGGACCTTCTTCGCGGGCCCGGTGTGTGCAGGCCTCCCGGCCTCGATCCAGGCACATTCCGGTAGCGGGCACAGTAGACACGCCGGATTCTTGGCGGTGCAGATCAGTGCGCCGAGTTCCATCAGTGCCGCCGAGTAGCGAGCCGCCCGCGGGACACTCGTCGGAAGCAACTGTTCGACGTCGGCGAGATCCCTGGAGGTGGAGGGATTTCCGGGCTCGGCGCTGCCATGTGACGCACGTGCGACGACGCGTCGAACATTGGTGTCCACCACCGGAACTCGCTGACCGTAGGCGAAGCACGCGACCGCTCTTGCGGTGTATGCGCCGATGCCCGGCAGGCCGAGCAGCGTCTCGACGTCGGCGGGCACCTCGTCGCCGTACTCCTCGGCCAACACCCGAGAGCATTCGTGCAGCCGCAGCGCTCGACGCGGATAGCCCAACTTGCCCCACGCCCGCAGCACCTCGGCCTGCGAGGACGCGGCCATCGCCGAGGGCACCGGCCAGCGCTGTACCCACTGCTCCCAGATGGGTGCGACCCGAACCACCGGTGTCTGCTGCAGCATGATCTCGCTCATCAGGATCTGCCAGGCGCTGACGCCCGGACGACGCCACGGCAGGTCGCGTCCGTCGGTGTCGAACCACCCGAGCAGAGCCTCGGCATCGATCGGCAACTGTGCGCCCTTCCCGTCGTCCATGTGATCGATCCCAACTGTAGTGAACCCGACTCGCCGGTAGCCCGATGCACGTGCACAATGAATGTCATGCCTGCTTCGAATCCGATCGCTGCCTGGAAGTCGCTCAAGGAAGGCAACCAACGGTTCGTCTCCGGAGAGGTTCTGCATCCGTCGCAGGGCGTCGAGGATCGTGCTCGCCTCGAGAGCGCTCAGCATCCCGGTGCCATCCTCTTCGGCTGCGCGGACTCGCGTGTTGCCGCTGAAATCATCTTCGATCAGGGCCTCGGTGACATGTTCGTGGTGCGCACCGCAGGCCATGTCGTCGACTCGGCGGTTCTGGGCTCGATCGAGTACGGCGTCGCTGTACTGAATGCGCCGCTGATCGTGGTCCTCGGCCACGACCATTGCGGTGCGGTCAAGGCAACCGTCGACGCCCTCGAAAGTGGAGACGTGCCCGGTGGGTACATCCGCGACGTGGTCGAACGCGTCACCCCGTCGGTGCTCTCGGCCCGCCGCGACGGCTACGAAGCCGTGGACGAGTTCGAAGCTCGGCACGTCGAGGAGACCGGCAACCTGCTGATGCAGCGCTCGCGGATCATCGCCGAGAAGGTCGAGGCCGGGGAACTCGCGATCGTCGGTCTCACCTACCAGTTGTCGAAGGGACACGCGCAATTGCGTGAGGTCATCGGCGACATCGGCGAAATGCCCGCCTGAAGCAACTCGGATTCCCGTCTCGGTGAGTTCGCTGACGCGACACGCCGTGTGGGCTCAGGGATAGCGTGGCTTCGGCCGCATACGGTTGATTCGTGTTGGAACCGACCGGGCCTTTGCCTCCCGAAATCTACTGGCGACGCCGTGCGCTCGCCATCGGTGCGGCCGTTGTCGTCCTCGGATTGATCGTGTGGTTCATCGCCTCGCTCAGTGGCGGTTCCGACGACACCGAGGCCGCTCCCGCCGGTGTCGTTGCGGCGCCGGCGACGTCCTCGGCTCTGCCGTCCCCCAGCTCCTCGGCCACCGAGGGTGATTCCGGCGGTTCCGGCGGCGGGTCGGGTGGATCCGGAGGTTCCGGTGGCTCCGGTGGCTCCGGTGGAGGCACCGACTCCGCTGCCGGTGGAGCCGCAGCAGAGACCACCACCGGAGCGCCGGCTCCCGTGATCTCCAATCAGTGCCCGGATCAGTCTCTGGCCATCAAGGTGACGCCTGAGAAGGCGACCTACCGGCTGGGCGAAGAGCCCGTGTTCACCGTGGTCATCACCAACATCGGCTCCACCGAATGTCAGCGCGACGTCGGTGCCGGGCTGCAGCAGGCGCTCGTCTACACCCTCGACAATCAGCGCATCTGGTCCAACATCGACTGCTTCCCCAACGCGGCGTCCGATCTGCGGACGTTCAAGCCGGGCGAGCAAGCCGGCTTCACGGTCAAATGGTCCGGAACCAACTCGGTCCCCGGCTGCGGAGAGGAGCGTATCCCGGTGGGCGTCGGTGCCTACCAGGCGATCGCGCAGCTCGGCGAGCTCAAGAGCGTGCCGGAGCCGTTCAACATCACCGGCTGATTTCGCTCGCCCAGCCCGAAGCCGAGTTCGCTTCGGTACGTTCGGTACTCATGACCACCTCGACCCAACTCGCACGTGCCGCGTACCGAACATTCGAGCCCTTTCACGTCGTCGCCTACTTCAACCCCGAGTTGACGTCGGCCTACGAGGACACCGGGCTCGACGGTCACGCCTGGTACGTCGGGGCTCGGGCGGCCCCGATGGGTCCGTGCGCGCCGAGCGTCGTTGCCGCTGCGTTCTACAACTTCAACCCGGTGCTCATCGAGCGCGCGTGGCCCGCCGCTGTTGCCGCCGGGCTGGACTCGGTATCCGATCGTCGGTGGAAGCTGCTCGATTCCGTCCTCGGCACCGCACTCGGATCCTTGGCGGACGACCCTGCGCTCGCCACGTTGGCGGATCGTCTCCGTGACGTCGGCGACACCGCCTCCTTCGCGGGACGGCCACTTTCGGCAGCATGGCATTCCGTCGATCGGCCCGAGGTTTCACATCTGGCCCTCTGGCACTCGATCACCGTTCTGCGCGAGTGGCGCGGCGACGGCCACCTCGCGGCCTTGATCGACGCAGAACTCGACCCCACGGAAGCCGCCGTCTTCCACGAGGCCAACCGAACGACCCCGCAGCCCGGCCGACGAGCGCTGGGCAAGCGCATCACGCAGCTCACCCGGGAATGGTCCGAGAGCGAATGGGATTCTGCCGCCGAAAGACTCGCCACTCGCGGACTGCTCACCACCTCCGCCGAAGGAGAGACGTTGACCGAGAACGGCGTCGCTCTCGATCAGCACATAGAGGATCGCACCGACGTCATGGCGTCGGCTGTGTGGAGAGACGTCCCGGATGCCGAACAATTGATCACGAGCGCACGTCCGTACGTGAAGGCCGTGATCGATGCGGGCTTCCTGCCGGGGACGAAGAAGCCGTCCTAGTCGTACGGTCCTGAGATCGAGGCCTCGGCCAGCCTGGACAGGCCTTCCCTGATGTGCCGTGCCCACAGTCCGCCGATTCCGTCGACCGACTGCAGGTCGGCAGCGGTGGCGGCGAGCAGCCCCTGCAGCGTTCCGAATGCACCGACGAGTCGATGGATCTGGCTGAACTGCAATCTCGGAACCCGCGTGAGTACCCGGTACCCGCGCGGACTCATGGGAGTGTCGAGGGCTTCGATGGTTGCGGGGTAGCCGAAGGCGCGCGCGAGGGTCGTCAGATCCAGGAGATCGACGTCGGTCAGCTTGTCCAGTGCGGCGAGCGCCTTCTCGACCCCGGTGGTGCTCGACGGTTCGTTGCCGGCCAGGTAGTCGCGCACGATCAGCTGGCGATCGACGTCGTTGTCGCCCAACAACTCTTCGAGCTGAAGCGCGAGCTGGCGTCCGTCGGTGCCGAGTTCGAGGACGTTCTGCTCGATCTCCACCGACACTCGTCGCACCATCTCGAGCCGCTGCGCGACGGTCAGCGCGTCGCGCAGAGTCACGAAGTCCTCGATCTCGACGACCGAGAGTTGACGTGTGTTGTCGTCGAGCCGGGCCTTGTAGCGCTCGAGGGTCGCGACGGCCTGATTGGCGCGCGAGAGGATGGTGGCCGAACCTTCGACGACGTGCCTGATGCCGCCGATGTACACGCTGACGATGCTCATCGACTGGCTTACGGAGACAACGGGATAGCCGGTCTGCATGGCGGTGCGCTCGGCGGCACGGTGCCGAGTACCGGACTCGACCGTAGGAATCTTGTGGTCGGGTACCAGCTGCACGTTGGACCGTACGATGCGCTTGCCGTCGGTCGAAAGCACCACTGCGCCATCCATTTTCGACAACTCGCGAAGCCTGGTCGGGGCGAACTCGACGTCGAGCTCGAAGCCGCCGTCGCAGATCGCTTCGACTTCCTCGTCGTAGCCGAGGACGATCAACCCGCCGGTGCGTCCGCGCAGAATTCGCTCGAGGCCGTCGCGTAGGGCGGTTCCCGGTGCGAGCCGGGCGATGGTCTCGCGCAACGCTGGGGACGGCGTGGTGCCCTCCATGGCCAACCCCCTCGTGTCATGTCAGCGTGCGGCGTAGCTTCTGTCTGTGCGGATAAAGAGTACTGCGCTGCCACATGCGGGCAGCCACGCAAAGAGTACTGCGCTGCCACATGCGGGCAGCCACGCAAAGAGTACTGCCCGGTGTCATACGGGACGCATACGCGTGTAGGTCAACGCCTCGCCGACGTTGGTGACCGTCTTGACCTTGATGCCGTCGGGTATCGGACCGGCGTCCTCGGGGACGATGGCGTAGTTGAAGCCCAACCGGGCGGCTTCGGCGAGACGGCGACCCAATCCGGAGACACGGCGCACCTCGCCTGCCAGGCCCACCTCGCCCAGAATCACCATGCCTGGGGGAAGTGGTTGATCGCGGACCGCAGATGCCACCGCCGCAGCCAGTGCGAGGTCGGCGGACGGTTCGCTGGTGCGCATCCCCCCGACCGTGGCTGCGTAGACCTCGGCCTTGGAGACCTTGACTCCGCAGCGCCGTTCGAGGACGGCCAGGATCATCGCCACGCGGGCATGATCGAGTCCGCTGACCGCGCGCCGAGGAGACGGCATCGCGGTGTCGACGATCAGTGCTTGCAGCTCGGCCAACAGCGGGCGTTTTCCGTCCATGGTGACGGTGACGGCGGTTCCCGGGACGGCGTCGTTCCGGTGATGCAGGAACAACCCGGAGGGATCGCTGATGCCGACGATGCCGGTTTCTCGGAGCTCGAAGCAACCCACCTCGTCGGAGGCACCGAACCGATTCTTGACGCCCCGGATCATCCGCAGCGTGGAGTGCTTGTCGCCCTCGAAGTTGAGGACCACGTCGACCAGATGCTCGAGCGACCGCGGACCTGCCACCGCGCCGTCCTTGGTGACGTGTCCTACGAGCAGCACCGCCACCCCGGTCGTCTTGGCCAGCGTGGTCAGCGCGCTCGTGATGGCGCGAACCTGGGTGACGCCGCCGATGACTCCGTCGACGTCCGCGGCGAGCATGGTCTGCACCGAATCCACGATCAGCAGGCTCGGCTTGACCTGCTCCACGTGGCCGAAGACGGTGGCGAGGTCGGACTCGGCGGCGAGAAACACACGCTCGTGCACTGCGCCGGTGCGATCGGCGCGCAACCGGACCTGGCCGGCGGACTCCTCGCCCGTGACGTACAGAGCGCGGCGATCGGGTGCCGAGCGGGCCCAGCGATGCACGACCTCGAGCAGCAGGGTCGACTTGCCGACTCCCGGCTCACCCGCGAGCAGAACGACCGAACCGGGCACCAAGCCGCCGCCCAGTACGCGGTCGAACTCGTCGATGCCGGTGGTGTTGGCCTGCGAGGTGGCGCTGCTGATAGTTGTGAGAGCCGCAGCCGGAGTCGTCGGAATCATTGCCCCGCCGCCCGAGCGCAGAGCAGACGCACCGGCCCGCGTCGCGAGAGGTGCGGCCGTGGCCTGAACCTCGTCCATCGAGCCCCAATTACCGCATTCGGGGCAGCGACCGACCCATTTCGAGACCGAGTGATGGCATGCGGAGCACCTGTAACTCGACTTCAGTTTGACCACGCTCGAAGCCTAACTACCGGCGCCGACAGGGTCGGGTGAGCTGGGCCGGAGCGGTCAGTGGCCGCCGCTGTGCTCGGACACTGCCTCTTCGGAGCGCTCGAGCTCGTGGCCTGCATCGACCGGAACGTTGACGACGACCTCGCCTGCGTTGGCGAACTCGAACGTGACCGGCAGAGTCAGGCCGGGACGGACGTTCTCGGAGATGTCGGCCATCTCGACCTTGATCAGCTGGATCGGCAGCAGTGGATCGTCGAGCTGAACGTCAGCGGGCGATCCTGCGCCGAGCGCTGTCAGCGGGGCGATCTCCGTGCTGCCCGCTTCTGCCTCGTCGACGATGGTGACCTGAGCCTCCGGAGAGGTGATGCCGGTGAGTTCGTCGGCAACGGCCGGGTTGGAGTTGATGGCGGTGAACCCGAGCTCGACGGTGCCGCCGGACGTGATGCTGTATTCCTCGGAGGTGGGGTACACCACGTGTACGTTGCGCAGCTGCATGTCTCCGACGTCTGCGGAGTTGCCGTTGACCGCAGCGACCTGGGTGGCCGTCTGGGAGATCTGACCTGCGCCGCACGCGGTGAGGGCGAGTGCGCCACCGGCGAGAAGGGCGAGGGCGGCGGCCGTCCTGCGATGGCGGCCAAGCGGTGTCGCAGCGTCGATTGCAGTCACTTCGGTCGTCCTCCATGTGGTGCCGGGCCGGCTCGGTCCATCTCGTCCACTAGGCAGAGTAGTAGTTCTGGTCCACCGCCCGCTCGTGGGGTCTGTCGGCGGCCCGATGACGCCAGGTGGGGGTGCCTGTCCGGGCTCGACCTCGACGGACGACCCGGGTGGAAATGTGGCCCCGGATACACGTCGATGCGTCTGTGTCAAGCCCTGATTCGGCATCGCTATGCCCCTGACCTGCACCGTTGATATCAGACGTGGTATTCTGGGTAAATCGAAAGGGGCACTTGTCACATGATTTTCAAGGTCGGAGACACCGTCGTTTACCCCCATCACGGAGCGGCGCTGATCGAAGCGATAGAGACACGCACCATCAAGGGTGAACCGAGAGAGTATCTGGTTCTCAAGGTCGCGCAAGGCGACCTCACCGTTCGAGTTCCCGCGGACAACGCGGAGTACGTAGGCGTTCGTGACGTCGTCGGGCAAGAAGGCCTCGACAAAGTTTTCCAGGTGCTGCGCGCACCGCACACCGAAGAGCCCACCAACTGGTCGCGCCGCTACAAGGCGAACCTGGAGAAGCTGGCCTCCGGTGACGTGAACAAGGTTGCCGAGGTCGTCCGCGATCTCTGGCGACGCGAGCAGGATCGTGGACTGTCGGCAGGCGAGAAGCGCATGCTCGCCAAGGCACGTCAGATTCTGGTCGGCGAGTTGGCTCTGGCCGAAGGAACCGACCAGGCCAAGGCCGACACCATGCTCGACGAAGTTCTCGCCACAGCTTCGTAGTGCGAACAGCTTCGTAGGGTGAACGGTGCTGCCGGCGACGTAGTCGCGCTGGTACCCGCTGCAGGCAAAGGCCTTCGGCTCGGACACGACGAGCCGAAGGCATTCGTCTGTCTGGGTACCGACTCTCTTCTGACGCGGTCCGTGGACGGACTTCGGGCCTCGGGTGCCGTCGACCGCATCGTCGTCATCGTTCCCGCTGATCTTCTCGACGTGGCTCGCAGCCACGTGGGTGCCGATGTCCTCGTCGTAGCGGGTGGTGTCGAGCGCACCGATTCTGTGCGAGCCGGTCTCGCTGCTGTCGGTGACGCGGCCGTCGTACTCGTCCACGATGCTGCGCGTGCCCTCACTCCGCCGACGCTGATCGCCCGCGTCGTCGCCGAGGTTCGGGCCGGCCGCTCTGCCGTGATTCCGGTTCTTCCGGTCGTCGACACCATCAAGGAAGTCGATCTCATGGGTGCGGTGGTCGGTACCCCCGATCGCGCGAGTCTGCGCTCGGTGCAGACACCTCAGGGCTTCGACGCCGACGTCCTGCGTCGTGCGTACGACGCGACCACCGGCATCTCCACCGACGACGCGGGGTTGGTCGAGCGCATCGGCGAGACGGTGCACACCATCGTCGGTGACGCCCTCGCATTCAAGATCACCACGCCGCACGATCTACTACTGGCACAGGCCCTGCTGTGAGAGGCGCGTTATGAGAGTCGGCATCGGTACCGACGTGCACCCCATTGCTCCCGGTCGGCCCTGTTGGCTGGCCGGATTGCTGTTCGAGAACGCGGACGGGCTCGAGGGACATTCCGACGGCGATGTCGCCTCCCACGCTCTGTGCGACGCATTGCTGTCCGCAGCAGGTCTCGGCGACCTCGGATCCGTCTTCGGCACCGGCCGTCCGGAATGGGACGGGGTCAGCGGAGCGGCCATGTTGACCGAGGTCAAGCGGCTGCTCGACGCGGGCGGATTCTCCATCGGCAACGCCGCGGTGCAGATCATCGGCAACAGGCCCAAGATCGGACCACGCCGAGTCGAGGCCCAGGAAGTTCTGTCGCGGGTGCTCGATGCGCCGGTATCGGTGTCTGCGACCACCACCGACGGGCTCGGGCTGACCGGTCGCGGTGAAGGAATCGCGGCCATCGCGACCGCACTTGTCATGACGAGGTAAAACCACCGGTAGCATTGCTGGTCGTGACCCTTCACCTACACGACACCGAGACGAGGGCCTTGCGGGAATTCACCCCCTTGGTCCCTGGCCATGTATCGGTGTACCTGTGTGGGGCGACGGTGCAGGGTGAACCCCACATCGGTCATGTGCGCAGCGGTGTCGCGTTCGACGTACTGCGTCGCTGGTTGCTGGCGCACGATTACGACGTCGCCTTCGTGCGCAACGTCACCGACATCGACGACAAGATTCTGAACAAGGCACGCGATGCAGGCCGTCCGTGGTGGGAGTGGGCTGCAACCTACGAGCGATCCTTCACCTGGGCCTACGACCGGCTCGGGGTACTGCCGCCGTCCGCGGAGCCGCGCGCCACCGGACACATCACCCAGATGGTCCAGATGATCGAGCGCCTGATCGAACGCGGCCACGCCTACGCCGACGAGTGCGGAGACGTCTACTTCGACGTGCAGAGCTTTCCGAGTTACGGCACGCTGTCCGGCCACAAGCTCGACGACGTGCACCAGGGCGAGAGCGTCGCCGAGGGCAAGCGTGATCCCCGCGATTTCACGCTGTGGAAGGGTGCCAAGCCCGGCGAGCCGTCGTGGCCGACGCCGTGGGGCCCTGGTCGCCCGGGTTGGCACCTCGAATGCTCGGCAATGGCTGAGACTTACCTCGGCGCGGAGTTCGACATCCACTGCGGCGGCCTCGATCTGGTGTTCCCGCATCACGAGAACGAGCGGGCGCAGTCCATGGCGGCCGGTGACGGCTTCTCGCGATACTGGCTGCACAACGGGTGGGTGACGATGGGCGGGGAGAAGATGTCGAAGTCCCTCGGCAACGTTCTCTCGGTACCGAATGTGCTCAAAAAGGTTCGGCCACAAGAGCTTCGGTTCTACCTCGGTGGTGCGCACTACCGGTCGATGCTCGAGTACTCCGATGCCGCGCTCGAGACCGCGGCCGTGACGTATCGGGGCATCGAGGGGTTCGTCCGGCGTGCCGTCGAACGCGCCGGTGAGGTACCGATGGGCAAGTGGACCACAGGATTTGCCGCGGCCCTCGACGACGACCTCGGAGTTCCCAAGGCGTTGGCAGAGATTCACGCCACCGTGACATTGGGCAACACCGCGCTCGAGTCCGGTGATCTACCGGCCGCGGTGGAGTACGCAGGCAGCGTGCGGGCGATGCTCGACATCCTGGGCGTGGACCCGCTCGATCCGCACTGGTTGGGCGACAGCGGTTCCGACGCAGCCGCTCTGGGAGCTCTCGGCGTCCTGGTCGAGGCGGAGCTGGAGCGTCGAGCAACGGCGAAGGCGACCAAGGACTGGGCCGCCGCAGACGAGATACGCGATCGCTTGGCCGAGGCCGGAGTCGACGTGACAGATACACCCAACGGGCCCGAATGGTCGCTGGGTACGAGCAAGACCGACGAAGCAGGTTTGTGATGGCAGGCAATTCGAGTAGGCGCGGCGCAATCCGCAAGGACGGCACCAAGAAGGGGCAGGTCGCCGGTTCCGGAGGCAAGCGTCGTAAGGGCCTCGAGGGACGAGGCGCGACGCCTCCTGCCTCCGAGCGCACCAAGCATCCCGCGGCGCGCCGGGCGAAGCTCGCCGAGAAGTCCGCGCAGAACCGCGGCGTCACCACCGGTGGCCGCGCAGGTGGGCGACCGGCCGGACGCAAGGCCGAGGACGGCCCCGAGGTGGTGCTCGGTCGCAACCCCGTCGTCGAGTGCCTGCGCGCAGGTGTGCCCGCGACGGCCCTGTGGGTTGCCGTCGGGACCGACAGTGACGACCGGCTCAAGGAAGCCGTGCAGCGAGCGGGCGATGCGCGCATCTCCATCCTCGAGGTGCCTCGCTCCGATCTGGACAAGCTCAGCGCCAACGGACTGCACCAGGGACTGGCCCTGCAGGTGCCGCCGTACCGGTACGCGCATCCCGACGATCTGATCTCGAACGCGCGCACGCACCAGGAGCCGGCACTGCTCGTGGCGCTCGACAACATCACCGACCCGCGCAACCTGGGCGCAGTTGTGCGTTCGGTGGCGGCGTTCGGCGGCCATGGCGTCGTGATCCCGCAACGGCGTAGTGCGAGTGTGTCCGCAGTGGCGTGGCGAACCAGTGCCGGTGCTGCCGCTCGGCTGCCCATCGCGCGAGCCGTCAATCTGACTCGCACGCTGAAGGATTGGCAGTCCAAGGGCGTCACAGTCGTCGGTCTCGATGCCGGCGGCGACACCGAACTCGACACCTTCGACGGCAAGGGTCCGGTGGTCATCGTCGTCGGATCCGAGGGCAAGGGCCTCTCGCGTCTGGTCAGCGAGACCTGCGATCACATCCTGTCGATCCCGATGGCGGGGCCGGTGGAATCGCTCAACGCATCCGTCGCTGCAGGCGTCGTGCTGGCCGACATTGCGCGCCAACGCCGCGGGTAGATCTAGGTTCTGATTCGGACTGCGGTGTCGAGCATCGCCGGAATCACGGTCTGGACCATGTCGGCTGCGGTGTAGTTCTTCGCATGGAGTGACGTGTTCAGTGCTGCCACGACGGTGCCGTTGCTGTTGCGCAAAGGCACTGCAGCAGCGCGCATTCCGACGTCCAGTTCATCGACGACCTCGGACCATCCGGCGCTGCGTACCCGAGCGATCTCGGTGCGGAGCGCGTCTCGATCGACGATCGTACGCGGGGTCAGCGCTTCGATGGGGGCGTCGGCGAAGTACCGTTCGAGCTCGCTCTCGGGGAGGGCGGCGAGCAGCACTCGACCCGAAGACGTTGCGTGCGCGGGGAATCGAGTGCCCAACGTGATGACGACCCGCAGCATGCGCGACGACGGAACGCGCGCGACGTAGACGATGTCGAATCCGTCGAGGATCGCCACCGAGGTCGTTTCTCCCAATTGTCTTGCGAGCGCTTCGATGTGCGGTTCGGCCAGACGCGGTAGATCCATTCCGGACAGGAACGAGAAGCCCAGATTCATCACCCGTGGGGTGAGGGTGAACTGACGGCCGTCCTGGCGGACGAATCCCAGTTCGGCCAACGTCAGCAGCAGTCGGCGGGCCGTTGCTCGGGTGACTCCGACGGCCTCGGCGACCTCGGTGAGAGTGCGGGCGGGATGCGCGTCGTCGAAGCATTGCAGCACGCTCAGGCCTCGTTCGAGTGACTGCACGAACCAGGCGGGGCGTTGGTCGTCGGGGGCGATCTCGGCCGTCATGGTTCGAGTCTGCCTCATCGCCCTGATCGCGCTGCATCACACTGCGCCGAGCCTGTGGTCTTGACCACAACAGCCGCCTCTGGTTACAGTTGTGCGAATAACAAACAACTGTGCGCGATGCGCACAAAATCGAAGGGCCGACAAGTGAACGTTGACGTCGCAGTCGCGGACGGATCCAGAGCACGGAAAGCTGCCATCGGCAGCTTCGTCGGTGCCGTGGTCGAGTGGTACGACTTCCTGCTGTACGGCATCATCGCCGCGCTGGTGTTCAACTCCCAGTTCTTTCCGAGCGTCTCGCCCGCGGTCGGTGTGATGGCCGCGTTCGCGACCTTCGGTGTCGGCTTCCTGTTTCGGCCCCTCGGCGGAATCTTCTTCGGCCACTTCGGTGACCGCCTCGGCCGCAAGCGCATGCTGATCTGGACCATGCTGCTTATGGGCGTCGCTACGGCCCTGATCGGCCTGGTTCCCAACTTCGAGTCGATCGGCTGGTTCGCACCGCTGCTGCTGGTGCTGCTGCGTGCGATCCAGGGCTTCGCCGTCGGCGGCGAATGGGGCGGAGCATCTCTGATGGCCGTCGAGAGTGCGCCGGCGAAGAAGAAGGCCTTCTACAGCAGCGGCGTACAGGTCGGCTACTCCGTCGGCCTCATTCTGGCCACCGGCGCGGTCACCATCATGAGCAACCTGCTCAGCGACGACGCATTCACCAGCTGGGGCTGGCGCGTACCGTTCCTGGCCAGCGCAGTGCTCGTACTGTTCGGCCTGTGGATCCGATCCGGTGTCGAGGAATCACCCGTGTTCGAGCAGGCGGTGGAGGAGAGCGGCGAGAAGAAGAAGCTGCCGGTCATCCAGGCGATCACCGAGCACCCCGGTTCGTTCCTCAAGATCATCGCGCTGCGCATGGCCGAGCTGTTCACCATGTACATCGTCACCACGTTCGCACTGAGCTACACCGTCAACGAGCTCGGCTACGAGCGCCAGTTCATGCTCAACGTTGCGCTGTTGGTCGGTGCCATCGGCATCCTGAGCATCCCGACCTACGCGGCGATCGCCGACCGCTTCGGCCGCAAGCCGATCTTCGTCACCGGTGCCGTCGTCGGCGCACTGGCTGCCGTGCCGTTCTTCCTCTCCTTGCAGGCGGCCTCGGTCGTCGCCATCGTGATCCTCGCCGTCATCCTGGTCAACGTTTCGCACGACATGGTGGTCTCGGTGCAGCAGCCCCTGTTCACCGAGATGTTCGGCCCCGAACTTCGCTACAGCGGAGCCGGTGTGGGCTATCAGGTTGCCAGTGCGATCGCCGGTGGCTTCACCCCGTTCATCGCAGCGGCGCTGGTCAGCTGGAACGACGGATCCTGGCACTACGTCGCGGCGTACCTGGCTCTGGGATGCATCATCTCGGCCGTGGTCGCAGCACTGATGAAGAACATGGGCTCCTCCGACGTCACGTCCATCTCCGAACAGGCTCCTGCTGCAGAAGCTGTTGTTGCAGAGCGTGTCTCGAAGTCGGTATGAGCTCGCTGACCCTGGTCGGTTCGCACGCGTCCACCGCGATGTCACCCGCGCTGTGGACGCGTGCGTTCGAGATCGCCGAGGTGTCGTCCAGCTACGACGCCTGGGAGGTCGCCGATGTTGCCGACCTGCCCGACGTCGAGAGTGCCCTGCGGGTCGGCCGTACCGATGCGGCGAACGTGACGATGCCCTGGAAGCACTGGGCTGCAACGGTTGCCGACGAGGCGCATCCGGATGTGACGGTCTCGGGGGTGGCGAATCTGCTGTTCCTGCGTTCGGGTGCGCTGTTCGCCATGAATACCGACATCGCGGCGGTGCGGGCCGCGACCGCGGGACGTACCTTCGGCTCGGCGCTGCTGCTCGGAGCCGGGGGAGCCGCGCATGCTGCGGCATTCGCTTTGCAGGGCCGCATCGACAGGCTGGTGATCTCGGACGTCGACCGTGGTGCGGCCGAAGGTCTCGTCACCGAGCTCGACGGGTACGACGGTTCCGTCGCGGTAGTGGACTGGTCGGATCGAGCAGTGGATCTGGACTCCTACGACCTGGTGATCAACGCGACGCCCATCGGACGAGACGGCTCGGAGGACCAGCTTGCCTGGGGCACAGGCGAACTGGCACCGTCGGCAACGGTGTACGACTTCGTGTACGCCGACACGCGCAATGCCGTCGAGTCCTATGCCGCCGATCGCGGAATCGAGCTGATCGACGGATGGACGCACCTGTTCCACCAGGCCGACGCCATGGTTCGACCACTCGGTCTGCCCGAACGCATGTCGGATGCCCTGCGCCGCAGCATTCGGGAGATCTGCCCCGCTGCGGCCGGGATCAACCGATAGCGCGGAAACGCACCCGAGTGCCGGGGGTCAACTGTGCGGCGAAGGACACGTCCGCTGCGGTGACGACGGCGATCACCGGATAACCGCCTGTCACGGGATGGTCGGCGAGAAACAGCACAGGCTTGCCCGACGGCGGAACCTGTAGCGACCCGAGAACCATCCCTTCGCTGGCCAATTCGTCGTCTCTCCTGCGGCGCAAGGGTTCGGCACCGTCGAGCCTGATCCCGACGCGATCGGTGTCCGGTGTGACCGTCCACGGCTGCTGCACCAGAGTCGACAAGGCTTGCTCGGTGAACCAGTCATCACGCGGCCCGAACTTCACGTGCAATGTCTCTTGGGGCGATGGCGGCGGCAGGAAATCTGCAGCCGGCCATTCGGCACTGCCGTTGCCGACGTTCAGAACATCACCGGGGGAGAGAGGGGCCGGGCCGATGCCCGACATCGTGTCCGTCGAGCGACTGCCCAGGACGACGGGCACGTCGATCCCGCCCCGTACGGCGAGGTAACTGCGCAGACCGCATGTCGGCGTTGCCAGTTCCAGTTCCTGCCCGGCTCGGACCACGAGCGTCGAATACAGTCCTTGCTCCGTGCCGTCCACACGGCAGATCACCTGCGCCCCGGTGACGGCCACGAGTGCGTCGTACTCGGCGCGCAGCTTCAGGCCGCCGAAGGTCACTTCCAGCGTCGCGGCGTCGGAGTTGTTGCCCACCAACCGGTTCGCGGCGTCGTGTGAGAGCAGATCCGCCGCACCCGAGCGGCCGACTCCGATCGATGCGTGCCCCGGGCGGCCGCGATCCTGCACGGTGCACAGCGGCCCCGTCTGCAGGACGGTCAGGGCTCTCATGCCCGCTCGAAGCGGACGACGGTGCCGGGTCGCAGCAGCGCGGGTGGGTCTCGGTCGAGGTTCCACAGCTGTGCGTCGGTGCGTCCGATCAGTTGCCAGCCGCCGGGGGACGAGCGCGGATAGATGCCCGAGAACTCGCCCGCCAGCCCCACCGAACCGGCTGGAACGCTGGTGCGCGGCGACGTGTGCCGCGGAACCTGCAGCCTCTCGTCGGTACCGACGAGATAGCCGAATCCTGGTGCGAAGCCGCCGAACGCGACGGTCCATGTCTGATCGAGATGTGCAGCAACGACTTCCGTGGTGGACAGGCCGGTGAGGCGGGCCACTTCGGCGAGGTCGTCGCCGTCGTAGACCACCGAGATTGTCACGATGTCGGACCGGTCGTCGGCTGTGGTGACTGCGGGTTCGGTGGCCGAGATCCAGTCCACTATGGGCTGCTTCGGCCCGTCGAACGTCACCAACACCGTGCGAGCGGCCGGAATCAGATCCACGACCGGAGGCGGCGCATCGGCCGCCAGCGCCCGGAAGTACGCCATTGTCTCGTCCAGCCCGTCGAATTCGACCAGTAGTGCATTCTCACCGGCCGAGAGGACCTTCATCGGACGAATGCCGAGATGTCGATACCGTTGGCGCGCAGTAGCTCCGAGACGGCGGTGGCCATTGCGACTGCGCCGGGGGAGTCGCCGTGCAGGCAGATGGATTCGGCCCGAACGTCGATGGTCGAGCCGTCCACGGCAATAGCAGTGCCGTCGGTGACCATGGTCAGCACGCGGTGGGCGACGGCGTCGGGATCGGACAGCACGGCCCCGGGTTCCGAGCGCGCGACCAGGGTTCCCTGCGGTGTATAAGCGCGGTCTGCGAATGCCTCTGTGACAGTGCGGAGTCCAGCTCGTTCCGCCTCCTCGAGGAAGACCGAGCCGGGGAGCCCGAGCACCGGCAACGTCGCGTCGTAGGCGACGACGGCGTCGACCACGGCCTTGGCCTGCTCGCGATGGTGCACGATCGCGTTGTACAGCGCACCGTGCGGTTTGACGTAGGCGACGGCCGAACCAGCGACCTGCGCGAGCGCATCGAGGGCACCCATCTGATAGATCACGTCGGCAGTGAGGTCAGCGGGGGAGACGTCGAGAAATCGTCTGCCGAACCCGACGAGATCCTGATAGCCGACCTGTGCTCCGATTCGTACGGCCGCGTTCGCGGCGGAGCGGCACGTCCGCAGCAGCGTGGTGGGATCACCGGCATGGAAGCCGCACGCAACATTGGCGCTCGAGACCACGGAGAGCATGGCGTCGTCGTCGCCGAGAGTCCACGATCCGTAGCTTTCGCCGAGATCGGCATTGAGATCGATGGACGTCACCCTCGACATCCTAGGCGGCGACGAGCCGTCCGGAATTGGCCTTGCGGGTTCCGCCGACGGCGCGGCACACGAGGTAGATGACGAAAGAGATGGTGGTGACGAACGTCGAGACCGGTAGGCCGGGGGCGAGGGAGAGCAGGATGCCGCCGACGGCCGCGATCTCGGCGAACACGATGGACAGCAGCGTGGCCTTGAGTGGGCTGGCCGTCACTCGTGCGGCGGCCGCGGCCGGGGTGATGAGGAGCGAGAGCACCAGCAGCGCACCGACGATCTGAACGCCGAGTGCGCAGGCGACACCGACGAGCACGGCGAACACCACCGAGAGAGCGCGGACGGGGACGCCGCGGGCCAGCGCCACCTCGGGGTCGGTGCTGGCGAACAGCAGTGGACGGTAGACCACCGCAAGCACGATCAGTACCAACACCGCGCACACCAGCAGCAACTGGATGCCGCTCTGCCCGACGCCGACGATCTGGCCGATGAGCAGCGAGAAGCTGGTGCCGGTTCGGCCGGGGTAGAGCCAGATGAACAGCACCGACAGGCCGAGGCCGAAGGACATGATGACGCCGATGACCGAGTCGCGGTCGCGGGCCTTGCTGCCGAGCAGGGCGAACATCACCGCCGCGACCACGGATCCGACGATGGCTCCGAGGCCGACGGTGATACCCACGAGCAGTGCGGCAGAGGCACCGGTGAGCGAGAGTTCACTCGATCCGTGCACCGCGAAGGCCCACTGGCGGCTGACGATCAGTGGGCCGAGTGCGCCTGCGAGCAACCCGAGGATCGCGGCGGCGAGCAGTGCCTGCTGGACGAAGTCGTAGGTCAGGAGATTTGCGGTGGTGTCGAAGTCGAGCATCTTCGAGAATGCGTCGAGAACCTTCTCGTTCATGCCTTGTCTTCTCTGTCGTATGGCACGGGTGGGTGGTGTGCGCCTGCCGAGCCGAGGGCGTCGATCGAGTCACCGGTGCCGACGACGATGAGCCGGCCGCGAACCTTCAGCACCTCGACCTCGGTGCCGTACAGCTCGGAGAGCACCTCTGTCGTCATGACCTCCTCGGGCGTTCCGATGCGGAACCGGCCGTCGACGATGTAGACGATGCGGTCGACGAGCGGCAGGATCGGGTTGATCTCGTGCGTCACGAACAGCACGGCCGTGTCGTGCTCGCGCCGTCGGCGATCGATGAGGCTCGAGACCAGAGATTGGTTGGCGAGGTCGAGACTGAGCAGGGGCTCGTCGCACAGCAGGACCGACGGATCGCCGACGAGTGCCTGGGCGATGCGCAGCCGCTGCTGTTCACCGCCGGACATCGAGCCGACGGGTGCGCCGGCGAAGGAGTTGGCGTCGACCTGATCGATCGCACGCTGCACCGTCTCTTTGCGCTGCCGCATCCCGCGCAGTCCCATTCCCCACCGATGGCCGTCCCAGCCGAGGCCGACCAGATCGCGTCCGCGCAGCGGGAGATCGTCGTCGATGTTGCGTTGCTGGGGGACGTAGCCGACGCCCGACTGGCCGCGTCGGACGGGATTGCCGTCGATCGCGGCCGTGCCGGACGTGAGGTGATTCTGGCCGAGCAACACCTTGAGCAGAGACGTCTTGCCCGACCCGTTGGGGCCGAGAACGGCAACGAACTCGCCCTTCTCGACCGTCAGGTCCAGGTTCTGCCAGAGCGTGCGCTCGCCGAACGCCAATCCGGCATCGCGCAGTTCTACAGCAGGCATGTACTACAGCTTTCCATCAGCCGGTCCGAGATCAGGAGTCGGATCGGCTCAAGAGGCGCTTGCGAGGGCGGCCTGCAGATCCGTCGCTGCCTTGGTCTGCCACTCGATGTACGTCATCCCGGCGGGCAGGGTCTCGGTGACCTCGACGACGGGGATGCCCGCGGCCTCACTGGTGGAGCGAATGTCCTGTGTGACTGCATCTTCGGTCTGGATGTTGTAGATCAATGCGCGAACGGACTTCGAGGTGAACAGATCACGCGTCGCGGCGATCGATGCCGGCGATGGGTCGTTGCCCTCTTCGATGGAGTCCTTGAAGTCCTCGGGGGTGCGATCGTCGAGTTCGGATTCCTCGATGAGGTAGTGCGCGATCGGCTCGGTCTGCGCCACCGGTGCGTCGGGGTGATCGGCGGCGATCTTCGCCGTCACGTCGGTGATGCCGTGGACCTGCTCGTGGAAGGTCTCGGCGTTGGCGGTGTACTGCGCGGCGTTGTTGGGGTCGAGCTGACCGAGCTTGTCGGCGATCTCCTCGGCGGTGTGGGCGGCAACCTCGGCGTTGTACCAGACGTGCTCGTTGACCTCGCCGTGCGAATGGCCGTCACCGTCCGTTGCTTCGGCCTCGGTCGTCGCTTCGCCGGAAGTGGGCTCGGAGTCGTGATCGTGGCCGGCGTCGAGAAGCGTGAAGGCATCGACCGACGGCACGTCCTTGCCCTCGGAGCCGAGGATGTCCTCGATGAACTGGTCGTAGCCGCCCCCGTTGTAGACCACGAGCGACGCCTCGGCGACGGCAGCGGCGTCGGCCGGGCTCGCCTCGTAGGAATGCGGGTCCGCGGAGGGATCGGAGATGATCGACGTCACTGTCGCGAGGTCACCGGCAACCGCCTCGGCGACGCTTCCCCACACGTTCGTGGACGCGACGATCGTGATCGGTCCGTCGACGGCCGTGGCCGGTGCGGACTCGGGGCTCGCGGATTCGGTGGAGCTGCACGCGCTGAGCGTGAGTGCTGCGGCGCAGGTCAGGCCCAGTACCGCGGTGATCTTGGTCCGGGACGCGCGCTGGATGGACGACATCGATGTACTCCTGTTGAGCGGGACTTGACGCTAATGGAAACCGTTACCGTTGTACTCTAGCGCGCTGTGGTTCCCTGGCTCGAATCGGACGAAACGCGACCTCGACTTTCTCTGCGGTGCGTTGTGGGACTAACGTCCCGGTTATGGCCAGGTCAAGCGAACCGCGACGTCAAGCGACGTTGGCGTCGATCGCAGCCGAGCTGAAGGTATCGCGCACCACTGTCTCGAACGCCTACAACCGACCCGATCAGCTCTCCCCCGAGCTACGCGAACGCGTCCTGCAGGCCGCCAAACGCCGCGGTTACGCAGGCCCCGACCCCGTCGCGCGATCGCTGCGCACCCGCAAGGCCGGGGCGATCGGACTGCTCCTCACCGAAGCGCTGAGCTACTCCTTCCGAGACCCCGCCGCGATGAGCTTCCTCGCCGGACTCGCCGAATCCTGCGAAGCCGCCGGACAGGGACTGCTGCTCATCCCCGCCGGAGCCGAACGCGACGACGTGCAGGCCGCCGCCGTCGTTCAACAGGCCGGAGTCGACGGATTCGTCGTCTACTCCGTCGCCGACGACGACCCCTACCTCGCAGCCGTTCGCGAACGCCACCTCCCGATCGTCGTCTGCGATCAGCCTCGCAACATCCCCGAGGCTGCCCTCGTCGCCATCGACGACCGTGTCGCTATGAAAATGCTTGCTGCACATCTCATCTCGCTCGGGCACGAGCACCTCGCCGTGCTGTGCATGCGGCTCGGACGCGACCGCCGCGATGGCGTCGTACCCCCGGGACGGTTGGCCGACAGCCACTTCCACGTCCAGCGCGAACGCATTGCCGGAGTGCAAGCCGCCATGATCGACGCCGGACTCGACCCCGACACCCTGACCGTCGTCGAACGCTTCGACCACACCGTTCGCTCCGGTCACTCCGCGGCCGCCCAAGCGCTTCAGGCCAATCGCGAAACCACGGCGTTGCTCTGCACCACCGACGTCATCGCGCTCGGTGCACTCAACTTCGCCCGAGTCTCCGGAATCGATGTGCCGAGCCAACTCTCGGTCACCGGATTCGACGGAATTTCCGACGCCATCCGCGAGAACCTCACCACCGTGCGCCAGGACGCCGAGGAAAAAGGCCGCCGAGCAGGCAAACTGGTGCTCTCGTCCTCGCACTCGGGCATCGTCGCCGCCGAAACTCTGCCGACCGAACTCTTCCGCGGCCGAACCGCAGGTCCGCCGCCGGAACAACCGCCCGCTATCGCCTGATCTTTACCGCCGCCCCGCCCGCCCCCGTTCGCGTCAATGGACCACTGCACGGCTCAGACGTATGCAGTGCGCCATCGACGCAGCGGACCCCAGTGGGTGAATGAACCATTGCACGGGTCAGACGTATGCAGTGGTCCATTGACGCGGAGGGGGTCAAGCAGGCTGAGCGCTGAGCAATCTCGCACAACGCAGCAGACCCAGGTGACTGTAGGCCTGGGGGTGGTTGCCGAGTGAGCGCTCGGCGATGGGGTCGTATTCCTCACTGAGCAGGCCGGTGGGGCCGGCGGCACTGACGAGTTGAGCGAACAGTGCTTCGGCTTCGGCGCGCTGCCCCACCAGCAGGTATGCCTCGACGAGCCAGGCCGCGCACAGGTGGAATCCACCTTCGCCGCCGGGGAGGCCGTCGTCGTGGCGGTAGCGGTAGACGGTCGAGCCGCTACGCAGTTCGGCCTCGGTGGCGGTGACGGTGGCGGCGAAGCGGGGGTCGGCCGGGTCGATCAGTCCGGACAGGCCGATGTACAACGTCGCGGCGTCGAGGTCGGTGCCGTCGTAGGCGGCGGTGAAGGACTGCACCTCGTCGTTCCAGCCGTTGGCGAGAACTTCCTCGCGGATGGTCTCGCGCAGGGGTGCCCAACTCGGTTCGGCTGTGCGGCCGAATGTTTCGGCCAGACCGATGGCGCGGTCGACGGTGATCCACCCCATCACCTTCGAGTAGACGTGGTGACGGGGATTGTCACGGATCTCCCAGATGCCGTGATCGGGCTCGAACCAGCGGCGTTCGACGGCTTCGACCATCGCGCGGACGAGTTCCCAGTCGTCGTCGGACAGGCCGTTCTCGGAGCCCGCGTCCTTGCGCGCGTGGGCCAGTGCGGAGACCAGTTCGACGATGGGGCCGAACACGTCGAGCTGAACCTGTTGATTCGCAGCGTTTCCCACGCGGACCGGACGCGAACCGGCGTAACCGGGCAGCTCGTCGATGACGGCTTCGGGAGGCAGTCCGAGGCCCCAGATCGTGTACAGCGGGTGCAGACGTTCCGGGCCGGACACCGATTCGAGTACCCCGTGAATCCAGGACAGGTAGTTCTCGGCCTCGGCCTTGGACCCGACGTCCACCAGGGCGGTCGCGGTGAGTGCTGCGTCGCGCAACCAGCAGTAGCGGTAGTCCCAGTTACGAACTCCGCCGATATCTTCGGGCAGTGAGGTGGTAGCGGCCGCCATGATCGAACCGGACTCGGCGTGCACCAGGCCACGCAGAGTCAGTGCCGATCGCTTCATCAGATCACGCTTGAGCGGAGGCAGGTCCAGGCCGTCGGCCCAGTCCTTCCAGTAGGACTCCGCGGCACGACGACGCTCCACCTCGGCCCAGGGATGCTCACTCAGATCGTCTGTGCCGAGCCGCAATTCGAGAACGATCGGTCCGTTCGACGGATCGACCTCGGCATGCGCGGTCTGCTGCGACCCGTCGGAGACGATGTTCCAGGTGACGCCGGGACTACGCAGCACCATCGGATCCGCGGTACCGAGAACGCGCAGACCGTCCGCGTCGGGTTCGAGTGAGGCCCAGGCCTTTCCGAATTCCGGACGCGGCGCGAAGGTGACCACAGCGGTGGCCTTGCCGGTGATGACGCGGGTCAGAGCGGTCTGGCCCTGGCCGATGTCGTGCGGCAGGTAGTCGGTGACCTGCAGGCTGGCCCATTTGGTCTGCACCGTCATCGTGCCGTCCACGTACTGCTGGCTCAGCGGCAACGACGCGCGGGTGGGTCCGACGCTGAAGTGACCCGCCTGATCGCCGCCGAGCAGGTGTGCGAACACCGCTGCCGAATCGGGTTCGGGGTGGCACAGCCAGGTGACGTCGGCATCGGGGGTCAGCAGCGCAACGGCATTGGGGCTGGCCAGCATCGTCAGTCGCTCGATGCGCGGGGCGTCGGCACCCGAGAGCCACTGCCGACGCTCCTCCAACAGGAACGCCAGTGCCAGCGCGACCTGTTCGGTGCTGTCGATGCGGAATTCGGCGAGGGTCTCGCCCGGCCCGATCTTGACGCCGATATCGGGGCCGTGCAGGTGGCCGAAGGCCTTCTCGTCGGTGACGTCGTCGCCGAAAAAGACTGCGGCCGTTGCTGCTTCCTGGTGGCGGAGGATGTCGAGCGCGACGCCCTTGTCGGTGACGATGACTGCGAGCTCGATGACGGATTTGCCTTCGGTGACCTGAACGCCGTCGCGTGCTGCGGCGCCGGAACGCACGGCCGCGAGCGCTTCGTCACCGGCGGCGGTCTCGGCGTTGCGCACGTGCAGCGCGACGCTGGCCGGCTTGGTCTCGATGCTGACGCCGGGATGGGCGTCGGCGATGGCCTGCAGTTCGCCGGTGATGACGGTGAGGAGCTTCTTGGCCTCGTCGTCGATGGCGTTGACGAACCCGGCGTCGAACTCACTGCCGTGGCTGCCCACCAGCTGCACCTCGGACGGCAGCCGCGAGAGGATCGCGAGATCACGCAGGGCGCGCCCGGAGATGACGGCGGCATTGGTTCCGGCCAGTGAGGCGAGCCCGCGCATGGCGCTGACCGACTCGGGGTGTGGGAAGGCCTTCTGTGGGTCGGAGACGATCGGCGCCATGGTGCCGTCGTAATCGGACGCGACGAGCAGACGCGGAGTCCGAGCTACTCCAACGAGTGCGCGGCGAAGTTCGAGCGGCAATTCGAGAGCAGTCACCCGTCGAATCTAGGCGATGAACCTCGCCTCGGCGTACCTGGCTTTGTGCGCTCGGTGTATCACTGCTGGTCGGGCACCAGACCGGGCGACGGCGTCACACCCGAGGCTGCCGACATCGATGCGGCGGACTTGGTGACGATGGCCAACATGGCGCGCTGTGCGGCGTCGGCGTCGCCGGACTGGATCGACGACGCGACGACACCGTGCAGACGGATGGCTTCCGGGTCGGCCTGTCTCGACATCAGCGCATGGCGGGTGCGTCCGGCGAGTACCTCGACCACGATGTCGGACATCGATCGCAACATCGGATTGCCCGACGCGGCGAGCAGCGTCCGATGAAAGTTGCAATCGTGTTCGAGATACGCCTCGGAGTCGGCCGCGCGGGACGTCGACGACATCCCGATGACGGCAGCCGTCAGTGCGCCACACTGCTCGGGCGTCGCTCGGTGAGCTGCCAGCTTGGCTGCCAAAGGCTCGATGCCCGAACGCAATTCGCTGAGAAGTAGTAGTTGTTCGGCGCGAGCGGGCCCGGCCAGCTGCCAGCGGATCACCACTGGGTCCAGTGAGTTCCAGTTCTCGGAACCCTGCACGGTGATCCCCACGCGTCGCCGCACGGTCAGCAACCCCAGCGACTCGAGAACCCGAACCACTTCCCGTACCACCGTCCGCGACACGGTGAACCGCACGGCGACGTCGTCGGCCGAGATTCGGGTCCCGCTCGGAATCGAGCCGCTGACGATGTCGCGACCGAGCTCGTCGAGCACCGAATCGTGCAGTTGGCGGAAATCGCTGGTCTCGGTCATGTCCGATCGATCGTCCCACGGGTGGCCCGGTTTCTCGCGTCTGTCCGATCCGAACGAGCTCGATGCAGCAGTATCGAGGGATGGCATCGCAGACGACAGGTAGAGCACATCATCCGGTTCTCGTGGTGATGGGAGTGTCCGGATCGGGCAAGTCCACGGTGGCGGGCATCCTCGCCGGGGCGTTGAAATGGGACCTACAGGAGGGCGACGACCTGCACCCGGACGCCAATGTGGCGAAGATGGCGTCGGGTCAGCCGTTGACCGACGAGGACAGGTGGCCGTGGTTGGACGTGATCGCGGAGTGGATCACCGACCACACCACGACGGGCCGATCCGGGATCGTGACGTGCTCGGCCCTCAAACGGTCGTATCGGGACGTGCTCAGTGCCGGGTCGAGGGAGGGAGCGGAGGTGATCTTCGTTCACCTGGCCGGGACCAAGGATCGGATCAGCGGACGCCTCAATGCTCGGATGGACCACTTCATGCCGTCCTCGCTGCTCGACACCCAGATCTCGACACTCGAGCCGCTCGGTGAGGACGAGAACGCCATCGTCGTCGACATCGGTCCTCCGCCGACCAAGATCGCCGAGCAGGTCCTCGTCGAGCTCGAGAAGCGAGCGGGGATGTCCGAGAATCACTGAGCGCATCACTTTTCAAGCAAGCGCGCTTGATTTTAAGTACTACGAATGAGCGAAAGGACTTGTAAAAGTACGACGAATGAGAGAAGGTGAGCTTGTTCACTTTTCAGTGAGGAGACAGCTCATGGTGCGAGGCGCACCCGCCAGGCCGGTCCAACTTCCCGTACCCAACGCAGACGTCTGGGACTGGCAACTCGACGGCCTGTGTCGTGGATTGGACTCGTCCGTGTTCTTCCATCCCGAAGGTGAACGGGGCCGCGCTCGCTCCTCGCGCGAGAAGGCCGCGAAGCAGGTGTGCGGCCGCTGCCCGGTACTCGAACAATGCCGCCGGCACGCCCTCGAATCGAACGAGCCGTACGGCGTGTGGGGTGGAATGTCTGCACACGATCGTGCCGACTTCTACCGCGGAGCGGTCCGTACCGCTTGATCCTGCTGCGCCGTCGACGCGGGCACTTCGTAGACGGTCTCCAGGCCGTCCTCGTCATCCCATTGCTCACCGACCTCGATGAACCCGAAGCTCTCGACGAAGGCCGACGAGGGCGCGTTGTCCGGGCTGATGCTGGCGCGAACGGTACGCACGTCCGGATGCCGTCGTGCAACGTCGAGAAGGATTTCCACGGAACGCCGGGCATGGCCTCGCCGCCGAAGGCCTGGATCGACTCGGTATCCGATCTCCACCATTCCCGTCGCGTCGGGAGCGCCGTGAAAGCCGGCAACTCCGACCGGCATCGTGACATCCGGGTCGATCATCAGCCGCGTGATCCACGGTGCATCACCGGGGGTGTCGATGATCTGCTTGCTTCTCATCCGCCACAGGCCGCGGCATTCGACCCCTGCGAGGTAGGGCGAAACGTATTGGTGTGCAGCTGAAATCGATTCGTCGGATGCCAATGCGTGCACAACGTCTGCGGGAATTGCATCCATGTGAAGTCGTGACTGCCCAGGCCGAGGGTGGCACCAGGGAGTGCTCGTCACCGTCATCCCGACAGCCTGCCACGACGTCGCTCGTTCGTGACCGATCTCCGAGGGTCTGGTGTCATTGGCTCCGAACGCGTTAGTCTTCGGCCATGACCACCGGGACGGCATTGCGCCACGCACGGATCGGTGACCCGGCCTTGTTTTGACAGGCGCGCGGGATCCGCCTCGTCGTATCGATATTCATCTCTCGAATAATCGACTACGACAAGGGATTCATGCCTACCAAAACTATTCACATCCCGATGGCAGACGGTCGGGCCGACGTCTTCGCCGCCTTTCCCGAACATCGAGGGCCGGTCCCAGGTGTTCTCATGTACCCGGATGCCTTCGGTATCCGTCCTGTGCTCCGAGATATGGCGGAGAAGCTTGCCGCCCATGGCTACTACGTACTGGTACCCAACATCTTCTACAGGCACGGTCCAGCACCCTTGGTTGCGCTTCCGGCCTACATAGGAGAAGAAGCCAGACCCGACATCGTCGACCGGTTGATGCCCCTTGTTCATCAGCACACCGCCGAACGCACCGGGAGAGATGCCGACGCCTACCTTCGATTCCTTGCCGGACAACCCGAAGTGAAGGACGGCCCGATCGGAGTGGTCGGTTACTGCATAGGCGGTTTGCTCGCTACGAGAACTGCCGCCCACTCCAGCCGGGTAGCGGCCGTGGCAGCATTCCACGGCCCAGTGGGTACAGACGGAACCGACGAGCTCGCGAAGATCACCGGCCGCGTTCACTTCGGACACGCCGCAAGCGACCTGACTCCACAAGCGCTGAACGAGTTGAACACAGCGCTCGAGGCGGCTCGGTTGGATTACACCTCGGAGATCTACCCGGGCACGATTCACGGCTTCACCATGGCCGACACGGACGCCTTCGATGCGGTCGGGTCCGAGCGGCACTGGGAGCACCTGTTGGCACTGTTGGCACTGTTGGACAGTGCACTGACGTCGACATGAATCTCGTCGGCGGGGGCGTCGGCAACTACGCGTCGTCAATCGAATGTCTTGACAACAGTTGCCGGCACCCCCACCGCCAGTGTCCGCGGGGGCACGTCGCGTGTGACGACAGCGCCGGCTCCGATGATGGCGTCCGCGCCGATGGTGACGCCTTGCAGGACAATCGCCGATGTCCCGATCCAGACATTTCGTCCTATCGTGATCGGTGCAGCGGTGATTCCGGCCCGCCGCTCGATGGGGTCTGTCGGATGCCCCGAAGAGATCAGACTGACATTGGGCCCCAGCATGACGTCGTCGCCGATATCGATCCCACCGAGGTCGTTGAAGCGGCAGTTCTGATTCACGAACACATTTCTGCCAATGCGGATGTTGATCCCGTGGTCCGAAAAGACCGGTGGAATGAGGTGGAAGGCGGCGTCGACAGTCTGTCCGGTCAGTTCCTGCCAGCCCTCTCGAATGGCCTGCTGTTCGGTGTAGGGGATCGTGCTGATTTTTGCTGTGAGCATGATTGCGCGCTGAACCTTTTCGGCAAAGTTCATGGGTGGTCCTCTCTGCGAACCTCTTCCGGATGGGCATCTCGAGCAAACTGCACCCGGTGGCAGACGACAAACAACCTCGAGGTCGGCGAGTCACAACCGATGGTTGTTTGGATAGGGTTCGACGGTGGATACGGAGGCCGTGCGGACGTTCGTGGCAGCCGCAGACGGAGGTCAGTTCCAGGCCGCCGCCGACGAGTTGGGGCTGACACAACAGGCTGTATCCAAACGCGTTGCGGCACTGGAGCGAACCCTCGGTGTCTCGCTGTTCGTGCGTTCCGGGCGGGGAGTCCGGTTGAGTGTGGACGGGCAGGCGTTCCTGCCCCATGCGCGCGAGCTGGTCGAAAGTGCACAGCGAGCCGTCGGTTCGGTGGCACTGGGCAACAGAGCTTTACGGGTCGATGTTCTCAACCGTCGCACGGCTCCTGGGACCTCACTTCAGGCATTTCACAGAATTCGCCCGGAGCTCGATCTGGATGTCGTCACCCTCCCCGACGCGAACACCGACGTTGCCCTCGAGGCCGTCTTGGATGGCAGTGTGGACGCGACGTTCCGCGCCATCAGCGCTACGCGTAGTCGAACGCTTCCGGCGGAACTTCGGTCGGCGCGCGTCATCGACGACCGCCACCAACTACTCACCGGGCCGAATCACTCTCTCGCTCGGGCGGCGTCCGTCTCTCTCGCTGACCTCCGCGCACATCGGATCTGGATGCCAGGCGTGCGTGCCGACACCGACTGGGGTGCCTATTACGAAGAGTTCGGCCGAACGTTCGGGATCCGAATCGACTCGATAGGAACGAGTTTCGGCGTGGACGTACTGCTGGAGGAGCTCGCGACTTCCGCCCAGCTGTGTACCCTGATCGGTGAAGGGTCCAGGTATCTGTGGCCCGAATCCTACGATTTGCGGCGGATCCCGATTGTCGACCCCGTGCCGATCTATCCCCACTCGATCGTCTGGCGCGGCGACAATCGGCAACCGGCGCTGAAGGCGTTCGTCGAGTATCTGCAGAGTGTGAAGAACGCTCGCCCCACGGCGCAGACCTGGATCCCGCGCGCCTGGGCGGACTAGGTCCGGAAGCGGTGCTGTCGACGATGCTCAGGCCCTCGGTCTGATCGACATCCGCGGTGACGCCAGCATCGTTCGCACCTGCTTCGCGGGCTGACGGTCGTCGGCTCGACGAACTTGTCGGTGGCGTCGTGTTTCATCACGACCCATGAACAAGGTCCTGCGTGCGACGCTCGTCAGTGCGGTCGTCATCACCACCGTCATCGGAATTGCGTCGTTCGTGCTGAGTTTCGCCGCGCTGTGGGATCTCGCCACGATGGCAGGCGTTCCGCGGTCGCTGTCGTGGCTGTGGCCGGTGATCGTCGACGGCACCATTCTGCAGGCCACGATCTCAGTTATCGCGCTCGCCCAATTCGAGGATCAACGCAGTGGTCGACGCTTCTTCTGGGGCGTGTTGATCACGGCAGCGCTGGTCAGTATCGGCGCAAATGCCATGCACGCCTTCATCTCCGACGCCGGCACGCTCCACCCCGCCTTGTCGGCGGTCATTGCAACCGTCGCCCCGGTGAGCCTGTTGGCGGCGACCCACGGACTCGGCATTCTCGTTCGGGTGCCGGCGGAACTGCCGAAGCCCATCGACATAGCCGAAGAAGAACCCGCCCCCGAAGAAGCCGCCCCCGAGGAGGTGGCGATCGCGGTCCCGAGAGACGAACCCGTGGCACCTGCGCCCGAACACCCCACCCCCGAGATACCGGCACTCGCGCCGATGAAGCGCACCGAGCCTGTCCGCACCGAGCCGGAGCACATCCAGCCGGTCCGGATCGAACAACCGGTGCCCGAACCTCCCGTCACCCCGGTGCGCACGGTCGAACCTCTCGACGAGGTGGATCGCTGGATTCTCGACGAAGAACGGGTGGACGATCTCTATCCCGTCGACGCCCCGTGACATCCGATGGCAACATCGAAGGATGAGTCCACAATTGCCGAGATCCGTCGTTCCAGAGAAGCCGAAGCCGGGCCAGGAATCGGTCTGGGATTACCCCCGTCCACCCAAGCTCGAGTCCTCGAACCGTTCCCTCGTCGTTCGGCTCGGAGGCGAGGTGATCGCCCGCACCACCGCCGCGTATCGAGTACTCGAAACGAGCCACCCACCGACCTGGTACATCTCTCCCGCGGACATCGTGCCGGGCGCATTGACGCCGTCCGCGGCCCGGTCGACGCACTGCGAGTGGAAGGGCGCGGCCACGTACTGGGACGTGCACGGCGGAGATGCCGTTGCACCCGCCGCCGGTTGGAGCTACGAGAACCCCACTCCTCGCTTTGCTGACATCGCCGGCTACCTGGCATTCTCACCGAGCCGACTCGACTGCGAGATCGACGGCGAAGCGGTCCGACCCCAGGAAGGCGGGTTCTACGAGGGCTGGATCACCGACGACGTCGTCGGGCCGTTCAAGGGAATCCCCGGCTCCTACGGGTGGTGACGCCCTAACCGACGGGCAACTCGGCACGGGTGATGATCTGAATCGAACTCGCCGCACCGGGGTCGCTGCCGGTCACCAGCACGTTTCCGTTCCGCGGATCGACGGCGACGGAATTGGCCTGCGTCACCGTCGGGACGTAGCCCAGTATTCGTGGAGCGGCGGGATCCGACACGTCGACCACCCGCAGTAGGTTCGACGCCGTCAATGTCACGAACAGCAGCTGACGGGCAGGGTCCACGGCAAGCCCGTACGGGTTGCCGGGTGCATCGATCGACGCGATCTGACGAATGCCACCGGCGGCGTCGACCGATGTGAGCAGGACTGCTCCGCCGTCGGTGTCGGCGAACCCGGCCGTCGTCTCGTTCACCGCCACCGCGTGCGTGAGTTTGACGCCGATCGGTGCCTGCGCCACCTCTCGCTGCGTCGCACCGTCGTAGACCCAAACGCCGTTGCCCTGCACGTCCGCGACGGCAGCGAACGGACCCAGAGCTGCCGCACCGCCGGGCTGGACAGGGCCCGGCGGTAGTTCGGACACGACCGACCCGTCGCGCAGGAAGATCACTCCGCCACCCATCTCGTTGGTGGCCACGACGGTGCCGTCGGAGGTCTGCACCGCATCGTGTGGCTGACGGCCGACACCGGTGGCTGTGGACAGAATGGCACCGTCGGTGAGCGCGACCGAGAGCAGTTCGTCACTGCCTTCGAGTGGAGCCAGCACCGGCCCGTCCGGACCGGCGAGGGAGAGATGTCGCGGCGCTCCCGTCGTCGGGACCATCTGCCGCACGGCACCGGTGGCCGCGTCGAACAGCACCACGCCGTCGGGATCACGGACCCCTGCCGCTGCGATGCCGGATGTTCCGACCACGACACCCTCGGGTGCGCCCGCAAGTGGAACGACGGTACCGATAGGGTCGGCAGAGTCCGGGGCCTGTGCCGGCTCGGCCGCCGGAGTCGTTGCGGGAGGCGTGGTTTCGCCGGGAGTGTCGGCAGAGCAGCCGGTCACCAACAGGAACGCGGCCGCCACCGCAACCAGGCGCGCCCGCATCATCGGCGGTACTGCTCGAAGTGCAAGGCGTCGTCCAGTGGACGGCGAGTGCGCCAACCGAAGCGCTCCAAGTCGGGTACCTCCTGGAATGATTCGACCGGGCCCACACACAGCCACGCGATCGGGCGGACCGGCGCTGGGATATCCAGAAGCTCGGTGAGGTATGCCTCGTCGTAGAACGAGACCCAGCCGACGCCGACGTTCTCGGCTATGGCTGCCAGCCAGAGGTTCTCGATGGCGAGTACGGCGGAGAACAGTCCGGTGTCGTCGACGGTGTCGCGGCCCAGCACGTGGCGTCCTCCACGGTTCGGATCGTAGGTGACGACCACCCCGGTGCCGCTGGTTTCGATTCCTTCGATGCGGATGGGGTCGAACGTCTTTCGGCGTTCGTCGTCGAGTTTGTCGGCGAAGTCCTGTCGGCAGCCCGCGACGTGGGCGGCGAATGCGCTCAAGGTGTCGGGCTTGCGGACCACGACGAAGTCCCAGGGTTGGGTGTTTCCGACACTCGGGGCCTGATGGGCCGCGCCGAGGATGCGTCGGAGCGTGTCGTCGTCGACGACGGTTCCGTCGAACTCGGCTCGAACGTCTCGGCGAGATCGAATCGCGGCGTACACCGACAGGGCTGCCTCGGTCATGGTATCCGTTCTCCTGTAGCAGTTTTCAGACGAGCATTCAGCTCGGCGACGAGTGCAGGCAGTCGGTCGGGCGATGTGGGTCGGCCGAGGTGGTATCCCTGGGCCCGCCCGCATCGCAGCTCGCGCAACGCTGTCAACGTCACTTCGTCCTCCACGCCTTCGGCAATCACCGATAACCCCAGCGTACGGGCGAGCTCGACCGTCGATCGCACGATGGCGGCGTGCGCGGGATTGTGGGCCATACCGCCGACGAAGGTTCGGTCGATCTTGAGCTCCTGCACCGGCAATCGTTCGATGTAGGCGAGCGAGCTGTAGCCGGTGCCGTAGTCGTCGATGGCGACCTGCACGCCCATCTCTCGCAGAATCGACAACACCTCGGTGGCACCCGCGGGGTCGGTCATGGCGGATGTCTCGGTCACTTCCAGTGTCAATTGACCTGCCGGACAATCGAATGTGGCCAGCGCGCAGCGCACCTGGTCGATCAGGGTGTCGTCGAACAGGTTGCGGGTGGAGATGTTGACGGCCATCTGAAGATCCAGTCCATCGTGCGCCCACACGCTGCGTTGCGCGAGTGCGTGGGTGAGGACGTAGCTCGTCAGTGGTCGGATCAACCCGGTGCGTTCGGCGGTGGGCAGAAATTCGCTGGGAGAGAGCACCGTGCCGTTCGGGTGATGCCACCGCAGCAACGCCTCCACTGCGACGACTGTCATCGACGAGAGCTCGACCTGCGGCTGATAGTGCAGTTTCAGTTGGTCCGATTCGAGTGCTGTGGTGAGCTCGCCGAGCATGATCAGTTGTTCGCTCTTGTCCCGGTCCATCGATCGGTCGTACGACGCGACGCGCGACTGAGTTGCCTTCGCCGCCTGGACGGCGAGATCGGCGCGCTGCACGAGGCGATCCGGGGTGGTGTCGTCATCACCTTCGGTAGTAGGTGAACCGGAAGCCATACCCACGCTCGCCTCGATCAGCAGCGTCATGTTCCCCACCTCCAAGGGTGTGGCGAACTGCAGTTGAATCTCGCGCGCCAGCGAGGTCGGGTCCATCGATTCCGTTGCGCCGAACAGGGCGAATTCGTCACCGGCCAAGCGCGCCAACAGTATCGAGTCGTCGACCACGCCTCGCAGTCGATCGGCGACCGCCACGAGAACCTGATCGCCCAGCCCGCGTCCGAAGGTGTCGTTGATCTCCTTGAATCGGTCGATATCGACAGTCAACAGCGTGGTGGCACCGGAGGTGCGCCAGATCCGGTGTTCGAGCGCCCGCACGTTGGCCAGTCCGGTGAGGTGATCGGTGTCTGCCACGGCGCGCAGCTGCACGGTTTGAGTGTGCAGCAGCCGCAGTAGGTCGGTGATACGCAATATCACCAGGATCACCAATGCTCCCGCGCACAGCAGCACCGCCCAACCCCACTGGGCGATCGGTTCGTCGCGTATCACCTCGATGAACATCACGATGGGAGCGGTCAGGGTGGCCGCCGTCAGCACGACGACCGTAGGGGTGGTGAAGGACGCCATCAGGTGGGCGTCGGGTTCGATGCGCGGACTCGTGATTCGCCGCATGGACGGATGTAGGGCGGCGACGCCGATGAGGACGTAGGACGTCGTCCATCCGACGTCGAATAACCACCGTTCCGACGCGGACTCCGCGACGAGCGAAAAATTGCTCACGGTGTCGGTGACGACCAACAACAGAACTGCCGCTGTCAACAGTCGGTAGGACAATGCGCGCCACTGCCGCGAGCCGACGAAATGGGCCAGTAGCCCCAGCAGGAAGATGTCCATGGCGGGGTACGCGACGTCGACCAGACCTGCGATCCACGAGCTCCCGCCGTCGCCGAGCGTCGGCTGCACTGCGAACACCCAGGTGAGCAGTCCGAACGCGACCATGACGATGGCGCTGTTGGCGACATGCCCGCGTTCGCTCGATCGCCACTTGTGCCGGACCAGCAGAAACAGTCCGAGGCCGTAGATCGGGTAAGCGACCAGGTAGACGGCATCGGCCAGGGAGGGGTAGGGCACGCTGCCCTGCGTGATGTAGATCCACTCGTAGGCGATGTCACCGACCACCCACAGCGCCGTGCCCAGGGCAATGGTCAGCCACGCGGCGCGGTTGCGCGGCCGGTGCATTCGGGTGCCGATCACGGTGGCGGCCACGGCCGAGGCACCGACGAGCACGAAGACCGACTGCGCCCAGGTGATGCTCGGCACCACGAAGTACGCGACGCAGCCGAGTACGCCGAGCGCTGCGTACCACCGCCACCAGGCCGTCACGATTCTCTCCAGCCGTTCACGCCGATCCGACGGCTTCAACAATGTCATACCGACGTGATGTGGGTCACCTCGTCCACCCCGATTGCTCGAGTCGTGTGTCGAACGGTGTCGGTACCACGTGCGAGCATGGTTTCGTGGAGTCCAACGGCAGACCCGTGGCGAGCATCATGCACGCCGACCTGGACTCTTTCTATGCCTCGGTGGAGCAGCGTGACGACCCTCGGCTGCGCGGCAAGCCGGTGATCGTCGGCGGGGGAGTGGTGCTGGCCGCCAGTTACGAGGCCAAAGCGTTCGGGGTGCGCACCGCAATGAGTGGCGGTCAGGCCAGGGCCGTGTGCCCGCAGGTCATCGTGGTTCCACCTCGCATGGAGGCGTACTCACAGGTGAGCAAGGATGTGTTCGACGTCTTTCACGACACCACCCCCTTGGTGGAGGGCATCTCCATCGACGAGGCGTTTCTCGACGTCGGTGGGTTGCAGAAGATTGCGGGCAGTGCGACGGAGATCGGACAGCAACTGCGTCGCGACGTCGCCGAGCAGGTGGGTTTGCCCATCACCGTCGGGATCGCCACCACCAAGTTCCTGGCGAAGGTGGCCAGTGCCTTCGCCAAGCCCGACGGGCTGTTGCTCGTGCCGCCCGGCGGCGAACTGGAGTTCCTGCACCCGCTGAACATCGAAAGACTCTGGGGCGTAGGGAAAGTGACCGCCGAGAAGTTGCACGTTCTCGACATCAGGACCGTCGGCGACATCGCGGCCTACGGCGAGCGGTCGTTGGCATCGGTGTTGGGTAAGGGGGCGGGAGCGCACCTGTACGCACTGGCCATGGGACGCGATCCCCGCCGCGTCCAGCCCGGCAAGTCGCGCAGTTCCATCGGTGCGCAGCGGGCACTCGGGCGCGGTAAGCACGATGCAGCCGAGGTGGAGGCCTCGTTGATCGGGCTCGTCGATCGCGTCACGCATCGGATGCGCGGCGCGCACCGAACCGGACGAACGGTCATGTTGCGCTTGCGTTTTGCCGATTTCACCCGCGCCACCCGGTCGCACACGCTCGATCGCGCCACCGCGGACACCCGAGATATCCTGGACGCCGCACTCGAACTGCTGCGCGACGCGGCACCGCTGATCGCAGAGAAGGGCATCACCCTCGTCGGTGTCACCGTATCGAGCATCGACAAGAGTGGCGCGGAGCAACTGGAACTGCAGTTCGACGCACCGTCGGTGCGCAGGCCACCGGAGGCTTCGGCACTCGACCGGGCTCTCGATGGGGTGCACAAGAAGTTCGGCTCCACGTCGTTGACGCGCGGGGTGCTGCTCGGCCGCGATCCGGGAATCTCGGTGCCACTCCTGCCCGACTGACCGACTACCGTCGTGTGGTCGGCTGCACTCGAAAGCCCGTGGGCATCATGGTCAGTCGTTCCTGAACCTTCAGGTGGTACGACGGGTCGGCTCGCAGATCGAAGCGCTGGAGAATCGTTCCGAGTACCAGGACCGCCTCGTGAATGGCGAATTGCCTACCGATGCAGGCGCGTTCACCGGTACCGAAGGGCTTGTAGACGTGAGCCGGTCTGGCCTTGATGCGGTCGGGTAGAAAGTTGTCCGGGTCGAACTCGCCGGGACGATCACCCCACACCGGATCGCGGTGCAAGGCCGTCACCAGAACGATCGCCCAGTCGCCGGCCGCCATGTGGTACCCGTCGCCCACGACGGTGTCGGCCCGTGCTCCGCGACCGAATGCCGGGACCGTCGGCCACAGGCGGAGCGCCTCGTCGAGGACCCGGCGGACGTATCGCAGCTTGGGGACCTGGCCGAACTCGGGCTTGCCCGTGCCCCAGACCTCATCGACCTCGGCACGCGCGCGCTCGAAGACCTCCGGATGCGTGGCCAAGTAGTACAGCGCGAAAGACAGTGCACCCGAGGTGGTCTCGTGGCCGGCGATCAGGAACGTCAGGATCTGGTAGCCAATGTTGGCTTCGCTCAGCGCATTCGGATTCTCGGCGTCGCGTGCTGCGTCCATCATGATCTGGAGCAGGTCGGTGAAGTCTTCGCTGGACCGGCGTCGGGTTCTGACGACATCTGCAAGGACATCGGCCAGGTACTGCTTGTTGTCCGCGTACCTGCGATCGGACCGGGCGAACAGCGGCTTGGCGAATGCAGGGATCGACAGCAACGATCGCCGTTGGTTGTACGTCAGTGCGCCGACCATGGCGGCCACGAAGGGGTGCGGCTCGGCGCGCGCGAACGAGCCGAAGCTGTAACTGAAGCCGGTGCGTCCGATCGTCTCGAGTGTCAGTTTCGTCATGTCCGAGGAAACGTCGGTGGACGTGCCGGTGCGAGAGTGACCTTCCCAGTTCTCGATCAAACCGTCGGCGACGTCGACCATGATCTCGTGGTAACCGCGCATGGCACCGGCGGTGAACGCCGGGCGCAACAGATCATGGGCCCGTTGCCAATTCGGTTCGTGGTTGTAGGCGGTGAACAGACCGTCGGCCCCGATGTCCCGTAGATTCTCGACTCCCGGGGGCAGGAACTTCTCGAAGCGTTTCTCGTCGCACAGCTCGCCCACCACGTCGGCACCGGACGCGAAGACGAAACGCCGTCCGAGGACGTTGCGCTCGAACATCGGGCCGAGTCGACCGGCCAGGGCGGTCGAGTCCTGGATGGGGGTGCGGGGATCGACGCCGACGATATCGCCGAGCACGGGAAGCCGGTGCGGGGGATGGGGCAGGGAGCCGCCTCGTACTGCGAACTGTGTCGACATCGCCACTCCATGGGTTCGACTTGTTGAATCGGTGTCCAATAGTGACCGTACTCACTGTTGAACTCGTGTCAAGTAAAGTTCGAGGCCCATGACCCGAAAGCGGATGACCCCAGCGCAACGGCGCGCGCAGCTGCTCGACATCGGTTCGAAGCTGTTCGCCGAGCGGCCGTACGAGGACGTGTGGATAGAGGAGGTCGCCGATCTCGCGGGCGTCTCGCGGGGGTTGATGTACCACTACTTCCCGTCCAAGCGGGAATTCTTCGTCGAGATCGTCCGGACCGAATCGGAGCGAAACCTCGACGTCACCGCGCCGGACACCTCGCTGCCGGTCCTCGAACAGGTCGCCGCCGGTCTCGACGCCTACATCGCCTACTCCGACGAGCACGTGCACGGCCTCCGCGCCGTCAACCGTGGGTCCTTGCTGGGAGACCATCAGATCAACGACATTCTGACGCGGGAGTTCGCGGTCCAACAGGAGCGGATCCTCGCCGCGCTGCCGGCGGCATTCGCAGACGACGAGATGGTACGAACAGCGCTGCTGGGCTGGATCGCATTCGTGCGAGCGGTGTGCCTGGATTGGGTGGAGCGCAGAACCCTCGACCGTGAGCAGGTTCGTGAGCTGTGCCTTCGCGCGCTGTCGAGTCTTCTCGAGGTGTGAGCTGCGGGGTTATCGTCGACACATGTGCCGAAACATCACCACCCTTCGAGGGTTGGAACCACACGCAACCGACGAGGAAGTCGAAGCCGCTGCCCGTCAGTACGTCCGCAAGATCAGTGGCGTACAGAAGACGTCCGACGCCACGCGCGACGCCTTCGAGCTGGCCGTCGCCGAGGTGACCGCAACGACCCACCGGCTCCTCGATGCGCTGCCCGAGCGGCGGCAGCCACCTCCCACGGTGCCGCCGCTGAGGCGTCCGGAAGTGCAGGCGCGAATTGCAGCCAAGGCCGGTGCCTCCTAGCGGGTGCTGTCCGGCGGTATTTCCGGGAGTCCCTCGCTCACGCGGAGCTTCTCGGCCATCGAGCTGAGTAGATTCTGCGATTCCTCGGACAGGTCGAATGCCCGCGCGGACAGGCGGCGTAGGCCGTATCCCTTCAGCTGGGTGAGCAATTCGAGATCGTGGTCGACCTTGTCCGCATAGATGTCGTCGAAGAAGTAGTCGGGCTTGACCTTGAAGAAGGCAGCCAGTGCCGTGACGGTGTCGGTGGAGGGGTTGGTGCGTTGCCCCGATCGCAGTTGCGAGATGTAGGGCTTGGAGATGTGGCGTCCGCGCAGGGCGAGGGCGTCGGCGACTTCGGCATTGGTGTGCGGCTTGCGTCCCGGCGGGTGGATCGTGGCGAAGAGATGATTCAGACGAGCGGCGAAATCAGCGGACATCGGGGATGTGGTTGCCTTCCTTACACGGCCGCTGCCCACCGGGCAGATCGATCCGCCGCGGACCGAACCGGTTGATACTAGCGGCTACTTCACGTCTGCCGGACCATGGCTGACCTGCAGAAACTCAGCCGAAGATCGTACTGATCGGTTTCTTGTCCGGGTGGGTACACCGGCCGGTTTCCGTCAGGGCTGCCTCCGGTCCAGGAGGATCGAACGAATGGTTTTCCGCGGAACCGTCGGCACGATCGGAGCCTCGGTGGCAGACTGTCTTGCCAGGCGAAGGGGGTGGAGATGACCGATCGTCGACGACGAACGTTCGATTCACGAGACGGTGACGCGGAGGTGGTCGAGCCACTGCTGCGCGCAGTGCTGTCCTACGCTCCACGGGACGAGATGCCCACGCCGCATCCGTCCGAGGGAATCATCCTCCGGGCCGAGAACGGCTCCGGCCAGGTTCGGCTCGAACTCGCATTCGCGGACGATCTCGGGCCAGGTATTCCCGGGCCGTTCGGGTCCAGGTTCTATGAATGCGGTTCCTTCGAAGTGGTTGTGCCGCAACGGGATCTACGAGACGGTGCATTGCTGATGATTCATTTGCTCGATGCGCGGGCTCCGCACAGATTCGAGTTCGCAACGTCGATGCCGTCGCAGTGGAGTCTTCGGCTCGAGCACGACGGCTCGGTGTCGGTGCTCGACGAACTCGGCGAGGCCGTGATCTTCATCGGCCGCCCGTGGGCTTTCGACGCCGATCTACAACCGGTTCGTGTGCACTACACCATCGAGAACGGCCTGCTGGTGCAGAACATCCAGGCCACCGCCGACACCGGGTATCCCATCCTGATCGACCCCGACCCCGATGCGATCATCACCGGCGACGGTCGACTCGTCACCGAGACCTGGACTCCGCGACTGGTGGCGGGCGGGATCGTCGAGGATCTGCCGCCGAAATCTTTGTCGAGCTGATTTCCTTGCGGCGCAACGTGAATCAGAACGGGTCGTGCTGAACGTGCTCCATCGGAGTGCCGACCTTGCGTAATGCGTACAACGTGGTGCGCACCATCGACGGTGACCCGCAGATCTGAATCTGCCGATCGGCCCACGAACCGAACTGGGTGACCACCTTGCCTACGGCACCGTGCAGCCGGTGGTGCATTCCCCACGGTAGGTCGCGCTGCGGGCCCGAATACCACCACGGATTCTCGAGTTCCTCGGTCACCGGAACCACCGTCAGCCACGGATTCGACAGCGACAGCTGCCACAGAGTGTCCAGATCGTAGAGGTCGCACGGATACGTCCCGCTGACGAACAGATGCACCCGCGGATTGTTGCTGCGCTGAGCCATGTCCATGACCTGCGCACGCAGCGGAGCCAATCCTGTGCCTCCCGCGATCATCAGCACATCCTCGTGAATGGCGCGATCGATGTGCATCCCACCCAACGGCGGACTGATGAACCAGCGATCACCCACCGCCGTCTCGGTGACCATCGCCGGAGACACCCAGCCACCGGATACGCGTCGAACATGGAACTCGATCTCACCGTACGGATTGCTGGGAATGGCAGGCGACAGATAGCGCCACAGCTTGGGTCGTTGCGGAATCTGCACGCTGACGTACTGACCCGGGAAGTACGGGATCTCGCCGTCGGTCTTGAGTCGCACCACGGCAAGGTCGTCGAGAATCCGCTGATGTTCGACGACGGTGGCACTCCAGAACGGCGGCAGTTCGTCATCGTCGGCGGCGACGGCCATGGCATCGCTCACCACGGTGAGGGCGTCGTGCCAGGCCTTCTCGACTTCGTCGTTCCACATCTCGTTGCCTGCGAAGGTGCGGAACGCGTTGATCAGAGCAGAGCTGCCGGCGCGGAAATGCGCGCCCGAAATTCCGTGTTTGCGATGGTCTCGGCCGAGTTGCTCGAGGAACGGCTCGATGCGGTCGTCGTCGTCGAGATGCTCGAAGATGTAGCCGAGGGCCAGTACGAAGTGCTCGCGCAGTGCATCCATCGACGCGGGGAACAGGGACCGGAAGTCGGGGTACTCGGCGAAGAGGTGGGCGTAGAAGGACCGGGACAGGCGCGCAGGGCCGTCCTGGGCGGCCACGACGGACTTGAATCCGGTGCGAACCAGGGAGATCGTGCGTGCGTCGAGCATCGATCTACCTCCACCCCACCGATTGCCCCACCCGTTACTGCTGTCGACCGTCACCAAAGTAGACCGAACGAGGATATCGCGCACGTCACAGAATTCGTGGGGCTTCCTCCTCGTGCGCGTTTTGCGTACCTCTGCCTACGCAAAACGCGCACGAAGAAAATCAAGGTTGAGCGGAACAGACTCAACTTGTCTATGGTTGTACCCAGCGACAGTCACGAAACCCGATCCGAGAAAGAAGGTGACCGGTGGACAGTTTCACTCCCACCACGAAGTCGCAGGCAGCGCTTTCTGCTGCACTGCAGGCCGCATCCGCGGCCGGTAACCCGGATATTCGTCCGGCACATTTGTTGGTGGCGTTGCTCGATCAGACCGACGGCATCGCCACACCCTTGCTGAAGGCCGTCGGCGTCGACCCTGCAACGGTGCGTCGAGAAGCGCAGAACCTCGTCGACCGCATGCCCTCGGCATCCGGCTCGACCACCACTCCGCAACTCGGCCGTGAAACCCTCGCCGCGATCACCGCCGCGCAGCACCTGGCCACCGAACTCGACGACGAGTTCGTCTCCACCGAGCACCTCATGGTGGGCCTGGCGACCGGAAGTGACGACGTCGCCAAGCTGTTGACCGGCCACGGAGCCGGACCCAACGAGTTGCGCGACGCCTTCCAGGCCGTCCGTGGCAGCGCGCGGGTCACCAGCGCAGATCCCGAGAACACCTACCAGGCGCTGGAGAAGTACAGCACCGACCTGACCGCGCTGGCCCGAGAAGGCAAGCTCGATCCCGTCATCGGCCGCGACACCGAGATCAGACGCGTCGTGCAGGTTCTCTCGCGACGCACCAAGAACAACCCGGTGCTCATCGGCGAGCCCGGCGTCGGCAAGACGGCCATCGTCGAGGGGCTCGCGCAGCGCGTCATCGCCGGCGACGTTCCGGAAAGCCTGCGCGGCAAGACCGTCGTCTCGCTCGACCTCGGCTCGATGGTCGCAGGCGCGAAATTCCGCGGTGAATTCGAGGAGCGGCTCAAGGCCGTGCTCGACGACATCAAGAACTCCGCCGGCCAGGTCATCACGTTCATCGACGAGCTGCACACCATCGTCGGAGCCGGTGCTACCGGGGAATCGGCGATGGACGCGGGCAACATGATCAAGCCGATGCTCGCCCGCGGCGAACTGCGTCTGGTCGGTGCGACGACACTCGAGGAGTACCGCAAGTACATCGAGAAGGACGCCGCCCTCGAACGTCGCTTCCAGCAGGTCTACGTCGGTGAGCCCTCGGTCGAGGACACCGTCGGCATCCTGCGCGGACTCAAGGAACGCTACGAGGTGCACCACGGCGTCCGGATCACGGACTCCGCCCTGGTCGCCGCCGCCACACTCAGCGACCGGTACATCACCGCGCGGTTCCTGCCGGACAAGGCCATCGACCTGGTCGACGAGGCCGCGTCCCGCCTGCGGATGGAGATCGACTCGCGCCCCGTCGAGATCGACGAGGTCGAGCGCGCCGTCCGTCGCCTCGAAATCGAGGAGATGGCCCTGGCGAAGGAGACCGACGACGCGTCGAAGGCTCGGCTCGACAAGCTCCGCCAGGAGCTGGCCGATCTGCAGGAGAAGCTCGCCGGGCTCAGCACCCGCTGGCAGAACGAGAAGAACGCCATCGACTCGGTGCGGGTCCTGAAGGAAGAGCTCGAGAACCTGCGCGGCGAATCCGACCGCGCCGAACGCGACGGAGATCTGGGCCGGGCCGCCGAGCTGCGCTACGGACGTATCCCGACTCTCGAGAAGGAGCTCGCAGCCAAGACCGAGGACTCGCCGGCGCAGGGTGACGTGATGCTCAAGGAGGAGGTGGGACCGGACGACGTCGCCGACGTCGTCGCGGCCTGGACCGGAATCCCGGCCGGCCGGATGCTCGAGGGCGAGACCGCCAAGCTGCTTCGCATGGAGGACGAACTCGGCAAACGAGTCGTCGGACAGAAGGACGCAGTACAAGCGGTGTCCGACGCCGTCCGACGCTCCCGCGCCGGAGTGGCCGATCCCAACCGTCCGACGGGGTCGTTCCTGTTCCTCGGTCCCACCGGTGTCGGCAAGACCGAGCTCGCAAAAGCGTTGGCGGAGTTCCTCTTCGACGACGAGCGTGCGATGGTGCGCATCGACATGAGCGAGTACAGCGAGAAGCATGCCGTCGCTCGACTGGTCGGTGCACCTCCGGGGTACGTGGGCTACGAGGCCGGCGGGCAGCTGACCGAGGCGGTACGCAGGCGTCCGTACACCGTGGTGCTCTTCGACGAGGTCGAAAAGGCGCACCCCGATGTGTTCGACATCTTGCTCGCCGTCCTGGACGAAGGTCGCCTCACGGACGGTCAAGGCCGGACCGTGGACTTCCGCAACACGATCCTGATCCTCACTTCCAACCTCGGTGCAGGCGGCACCAAGGAGCAGGTGATGGATGCGGTGCGGCGTTCGTTCAAGCCCGAGTTCGTCAACCGACTCGACGACGTGGTGGTGTTCGACGCGTTGTCGGAGGATCAGCTCGAGTCGATCGTCGACATCCAGCTGGGCTTCCTCGCCAAGCGTCTTTCGGCCCGTCGGCTGACGCTGGAGGTGTCTTCGCCCGCGAAGATGTGGCTCGCCGCCCGCGGCTACGACCCGCTCTACGGTGCCAGGCCGCTGCGTCGGCTGATCCAGCAAGCCATCGGCGATCAACTGGCGAAGCTACTGCTCGCCGGAGAGGTCCACGACGGCGACGTGGTGTCGGTCAACGTCAGTCCGGATGGCGACCATCTGATCCTGGGCTAGTCGCGGTGCAGGAAGCGGGCCCGCACGAGCACTGCTCGTGCGGGCCCGTTCTCTGTCTTCACCTGCGCAACACGTGGTAGGTACCCTCGTGGAATGACGAATCCGGACGACCCGCGGTCACCTCGAGAACGCGATCAGGACGCAGCGGAGAGCAACCAGCCCGACGGCGCTCAGCCCACCGAGGCGTATCCGACGCAGGCCTACGGAAGCCCGGACTACCAGAACCCGCAGTACCAGAACCCGCAGAACCAGAACCCGCAGTACGGGAATCCGGACCCGCAGGCCTACCCGCCCGGTTACCAGCCCACCCAGGCATTTCCGCCGTACGACCCCGGTCAGCAGGCAGCGGCAAACCAGGCCTACGGCCAGACTCAGCAATACGGCCAGCCGCCGCAATACGGCCAGGCTCCGGGTTACGAGACCCAGCAATACGGTCACACCCAGCAATTCGGGCAGCCGCCGGAGTACGGCGCTGCGCCGCCCACCGGCGAATCGAACGTCGCAGATTCCGGCAGCAAGGGTCCTCGTCCGTGGGTGCTGGCACTGATCGGACTCGTCGTCCTCGCCATCGTCGTGTTCTTCGGAATTTCCTTCCTGAGCGGAGGATCGGACGAGCCGAGCACCACAGCGACCGGTCCGTCGACGTCGACGTCGATCAGGCCGCCCACGTCGAGCGCGCCCACGACCACCCCGCAACCCACCGAATCGAGTGCGGCCACCAGCCCTGAGCTGATCCCCGGTGGAATCCCGGAGATTCTCGGGCAGTTGGGCTCGGCGGTGGGGACGATCACCACGAACGACGGTTCGACACTGACCATCGACGGTCTGGACGGCGCGCCCGTGACGATCGAGACCACCCCGCAGACGCAGGTCATTTCGCTCGGTGGCGGCGATGTTGCGTCGCTGACCGTCGGAGCAGCAGTTGTGGTGCAGGGCGAGTCGGTCGAGGACGGAACGATTCGCGCCAACGTCATCATCGAAACTCCGAACCTCGGCGGATAGCCGACACGGGTAGAGGTAGGGACCGTTCACAGGACGTGGCGGTGGTGGGCGGCGATGGCGTCGATGTCGATTAAGGTGGTTCGCGATGACGGCAATGTGGTTCGGCCTTGCGGCGATTGCACTGATAGGTGCAGTGGCGCTGCTCTATCTCGACAGGTCCAAGCGAGATCAGTCCGGGCGCCTGCGGCAGATGTGGGCCAAGGCACAGGGGTACGAGTATCGACCGCACGATCGAGAACTGGTCGCTCGGTTCTCTCGCGCGGTCCTGTCCAAGCCCGAATTCGACGTTGCTCTGGGAGTGGTGACCGGCGTCAGACGGGGTGAGGAGTTCGTACTCTTCGACGTCGAGGAAACCGGCACCATCGTGGCCGTGCAGCGCTCGGTCGGTTCCGACGTCGACATCGACCTGCGACCCCGCTCGACGCCACCTCCACGGGACGAGGACATGGAACTGCTCGGTTCCATCGGTCCGCGCGTGGTGTTCGCGACCGACGTCGACATTGCGCGTCGCGTGTGTGACCAGCGAATGGCCGCGTTCACCGAGTCCGTTCCGGCGAATCTGCAACTGCTGTGGAGCGAAAAGGACTGGACGCTCGGGTCGTTGCCGCTGGGCAGCTCGGGCCGCGACTGGGATGCAGCCATCGACGCAGTTGCGCGACTGTCGGGCATGCTGCACGTCCTTCCTCCTGTTCGTGGCACCGCGGTCTACGGCGCCCGCGTGGGAGGCGTCGACCCCGGCCGTGATCGAGGGGATCCAGGCCGGCCGCTGGTCCAGGAGGCTCGCACCCAGCACGCTCGCACGCCGCAGTCGGACACGGCCCAGCCGCGGGTATCGGAACCACGCGTCCAGGAACCTCGCACCTCCGCACCTCGGACCCCCGCACCTCGGAACCCCGAGCCCAGGAGACCTGAGTCGCGGGTCCAATCCCCGCAGGAACCGCGCCCCCAGGAACCGGGTCGTAGGCCGCGTCCGCCCAGGCCCGATGCAGCCGGCCCGCAGGCTGTACGCTCGCCCGATCCGTCGCGCTCGGTACCGCGTCCGCCGACTTCGCGTCCGATTCCGTTCGATTCGGAGCGCCGTCGCAATCAGCCCTGATTCATTTCGGGCGTGTTTACGGGCCCGGAAGCGCTGGCGCGGCTAAATTCGTACCCTGTGACTGTTTCTACTGCTGTGGTTGTTGCGGTTCTGGTTCTGGTGGTCGTCGTAGTCGGGTATGTGGCGAGCACCGTTCGTCGGCTCGGGCGGTACCACGAACAGACGCAGCAAAGCCTGCGGTTGGTCGAGATCGAACTCGACCGGCGTCACGAGCAGTTGGCTCCGTTCCTCGACGCCGCAGAGGCGTCGGGGTTGTCCGGTGATCCACTGCGTCAACTCGGTGGCGCTCGTTCCTGGTCCAAAGCAGTGCGCGATCGCGGACTGGGTCTGCAGGCGCAGGCGGCCGCCGAAAATGCCCTGTCCGCCGCATTTCACAGTGTGGTCGCAGAGGCCGAGGCGAGTCGGAACACATTGGGTAACTGGGCATTTCATGGTCCGGCCGGTGATCTGGCCGTCACCGAGCGTCGAATCGCCGGTGCGGTGCGGGTGTACAACGACACCGCTTACCGCCTGTCCCAGGCGGTCGACACCTTCCCGTCCTCGATCGTTGCCAAGTCTCGTTCGCTCACCGCGGCCGAACCGTTCGTGGAGAAGCGGGAAGTACCCGACGAAGAGCTGTCGGACCACATAGCCGCGTAAAGGCATGTAGGCGGGAGTGGAGGCGGCAAGAACGCCCCATTCCGTCGGTGGGTAAGTTCTTATCGACCGATCCAAGATCCGTGGTGCGATGAGAGGAACCCGACATGGCCGAGAGTGCCGCGAGTTCGGACCGGCAGGAACTGGCCGATTTGGTGAAAGAGCTTGCCGTCGTGCACGGGAAGGTCACGTTGTCCTCCGGCAAGGAAGCCGATTACTACGTGGACCTGCGTCGGGCGACCTTGCACCATCGGGCGGGTGCGCTGATCGGCTCGCTGATGCGTGACCTGGTTGCCGATTGGGACTTCGCGTCGGTCGGCGGTCTGACCATGGGCGCAGATCCGGTGGCGATGTCCATCATGCACGCCGAGGGTCGTCCGATCGATGCGTTCGTGGTGCGCAAGGCAGCGAAGGCGCACGGCATGCAGCGTCAGATCGAGGGACCGGACATCGTCGGCAAACGCGTTCTGGTGGTGGAGGATACGACGACGACCGGAAATTCACCGCTCACTGCCGTCAAGGCTCTCCGCGACGCGGGCGCTACCGTCGTAGGGGTTGCCACCGTGGTGGACCGCGCGACCGGGGCGGACGAGGTCATTGCCGCCGAGGGGCTCGAATATCGGTCCTTGCTCGGCTTGGCGGACCTCGGTCTGTAACCCCGGTCGCGAAAGGTCTTGTCAGCGAACGAGTTGCGCGACGACGACGAAATTGTCGTCGGTCGGTTCGCCGCCTTGGACGTCGCAGTTGGCCAGAATCAGGCGGCCCGGGACCGAGCGTCTGAGGTCGTTGTCGGCCAACAGTGATCCCTTCGGCAGTGGGCCCACCGATTCGACCGCGTATTCCAGAGTGCCGCTTGCCGTACGCAGCACGACCGTGTCGCCGGGGGTCACCACGCGCAACGCCTTGAACGGGGCGTCCCGCTTCGAATAGTTGTGTCCGGCAACCACTACCGTTTGTTCGGTCGAGGTTCCCGGCATGCCGCTCTCGGCCCACCAGGCCGGTAGCTCGTCGACCGGGTTCAGTACCTGGCCGTTCTCGCCGCCGCGGTAGAGCGGATCGGGATGGATGGGGCTGCTCAGGTAGGTCGTTCCGTCCGAAGACCGGAGTTCGATGTACTCCGGCTGAGCGGGAGCGACGTCGCCCGCCGTTGCAGCCGCTGAAATCTGTGACTGCACCGGCGAGCGATCGGGTGCGGCGATCCCGACTTCGTCACTCGCACAACCTGATACGAGTAGGACGAAGGTCAGGATCGCCGTCCACAGCCAGTGGGTACTACGAGGTGGCATCGGTGGAGCTGCGGCGACGCAGGTAGAACGCTCCGCCTGCCGCGGCTACCACGACAACGCCGACTCCGGCGAGGATCACCGGGGTGTTGGACGAGCTGTCCGATCCGCCCGACGCCTCGTCGGAGGAGTCGCCGAGAGCGAGATCGACCGGTGGCAGATCGCCGGCGACGCTGACGACACCGTTCTCGTCGGTGGTGAAGTAGTCCGCCACTGTGAACGAACCGTCTTCGTTCTTGACGCCGACCAGCGAGACGCCGGTCTTGTCGACGACGACGGTGTTCTCGTCGACCTCGGTGACCGGAACATCCTCGCGGACAACATTTCCGAGGTTGATGGTCCAGCTGAACTTCGGTCCGCTGGCGGCCAATTCGGCTGCCTCGGCCTTGAGATCGGCCTCGACCTTGGCCTTGGCATCGGAGTTGGCCTTGGCCGTTGCTGCTGCGTCCTGAGCGACCTTCAGCTGTGCCGCGGCATCGGTGGCCTTGGCCTTCGCACTGGCTGCCGCGTCGGCCTTGAGCTGTGCCTCGGCCGCCGTAGTTGTCACGGCGGCCTCAGCGTCCAGCACTGCCTGCGCGGCCTTGTCTGCCTCGGCCTGCAACGCTGCGATGTCGGCACCGGACGGCGCTTCGTCGAGTGCTGCCTGAGCAGCTGCTGCCGCCGCGGCCTTCGCGTCCGAATCAGCCTTCGCCGCATCGGCCTTGTCGCGAGCATCTGCCGCTGCCTTGCCTGCCTCGGTGTCTTCACCCGCAGCCGCATCGGCCGCGGCCTTCAGATTCACCGCGTTCTGCTCGGCCATTGCGGCCACTGCGGCGGCGCTCTGGGCCTCGATGTGCAGAGCCAGCGACTTCGCCGCCGTGGCGGCTGCGGCCTGCACCGCTGCCGTCACCTTGGCCAGGTTGAAATTCTTGAACGAATCCTGAACGGCCTGGACCGAGGCTTCGAGCGCCTTGGTCGACGCCTCGGCCTCGACCTTGGCTTCGGCGGCAAGCTGGGCCTTTGCATCGGCATCGATGCGGGCTTCAGCCGCTGCCGCCGCAGCTTCGGGGTCGCCCGCTGCGGCCTTGGCTTCCAAATCTTTGGCCGTGGCTTCGGCGGTCGCTGCCGCGGTGGCTGCGCTGTCAGCGGCCGCTTTGGTCTCGTTTGCCTTGGTCTGCAGTTCGGCAGCAGTGTTCTTGGCTGCGGTGACTGCCGCACTGGCAGCCTGGCTCTGGACTTTCGCGGCAGCGGCAGCGGTCACGGCGGCCTTTGCCTTGACATCGGCCTCAGCGGCAGCAACCTCGGCCTGGGTGGCGTCGGTGCTCGCCGCGGTGTTGTCGGCATTGGCCTTGTCGAGACGTACCTGGGCTGCGGCCGATGCTTCGGCGGCTACCTTGCTTGCCGCCTCGGCGTCGGCGATGGCCTTCTTCTCGGCGTCCGAGAGCTGCGGGATGATATCGAGACTGACCGTCGCGGTGCCGTCGTCGTTCATGACGATGCCGGGCACGATCTGTGGGAGCGGACGGATGTCGGAGGGGGCCGCGGGG
>NZ_NOYI01000017.1 GCF_002258785.1 Rhodococcus sp. 06-235-1A | reverse complement strand
TCAGCTGCCGCGGGCGATCCATTCCTCGAGGTGTGGTGCTTCGTCGCCGATGCGTGTTCGGTCTCCGTGTCCGGTGTTGACTCGGGTGTCGGCGGGGAGGGTGAACAGGCGGTCGCGGATGGATCCGATGATGGTCGGGAAATCGGAGTAGGAGCGTCCGGTGGCTCCCGGTCCGCCGGAGAAGAGGGTGTCGCCGGAGAACAACTGCCCTGCTTCCGGCAGATACAGGCAGGTGGATCCGGGTGAGTGCCCGGGGGTGTGCAGCGCGAGGATGTCGGTTCCGGCGACGGTGATGCGTTGGCCGTCCTCGAGGAGCGAGTGCCCGATGCCGGGGTGGGTCTGTTCCCACAGCACGTCGTCGGCGGGATGCAGCAGGATCGGTGCATCGAGGGTGTCGGCGAGTTCGGGGGCGACGGTCACGTGATCGTTGTGACCGTGGGTGCAGATGATCGCTGTGACGGTCCGGCCGGCGACGGCGTCGACGATCGGGGCGGCGGTGTGTGCTGCATCGACGATGACGACTTCGTCGTCGTCGCCGATGAGCCAGATGTTGTTCTCGACGTCCCAGGTGCCGCCGTCGAGGCTGAACGTGCCGGAGGTGACGACGTTCTGGACACGGAATTGCCCGCTCACAGGATCACCACCGACCGCAGCACGGTGCCCTGGTGCATCTTGTCGAACGCGGCTTCGACGTCGTCGAGGGTGATGCGTTCGGTGACGAACTTCTCGAGCGGCAACCGGCCCTGCTGATACAGATCCACCAACTGCGGGAAGTCCCGTTCGGGCAGGCAGTCGCCGTACCAGGACGACTTGAGCGATCCGCCGCGGGAGAAGAAGTCGATCAGCGGCATCTCGAGGGTCATCTCCGGGGTCGGGACCCCGACGAGGACGACGGTGCCGGCCAGGTCGCGGGCGTAGAAGGCTTGTTTCCAGGTTTCGGGGCGGCCGACGGCGTCGATGACGACATCGGCACCGAAACCACCGGTGAGTTCCTGGACGGCCTCGACGGCGTCGACCTGCGAGGAGTCGACGGTGTGGGTGGCTCCGAGTTCGAGGGCCCAGTCGAGTTTTCCTTTGTCGCGGTCGACGGCGATGATCGTCGATGCCCCGGCCAGGCGGGCTCCGGCGATCGCGGCGTCGCCGACACCGCCGCAGCCGATCACCGCGACGGAGTCCCCGCGTGAGACGTGGCCGGTGTTCATCGCCGCGCCGAGTCCGGCCATGACCCCGCAGCCGAGGAGTCCGACGACGGCGGGATCGGCGGTCGGGTCGACCTTGGTGCACTGGCCTTCGTGGACGAGGGTTTTCTCGGCGAACGCACCGATCCCCAGCGCGGGGGTCAGTTCGGTGCCGTCGTCGAGGGTCATCTTCTGGGCGGCGTTGTGGGTGTCGAAGCAGTACCAGGGGGTGCCGCGTTTGCAGGCGCGGCATTCCCCGCAGACGGCGCGCCAGTTGAGGACGACGAAGTCGCCGACCTCGACGTGTTCGACGCGGTCGCCGATGGTCTCGACGATGCCGGCGGCTTCGTGTCCGAGCAGGAACGGGAATTCGTCGTTGATGCCGCCCTCGCGGTAGTGCAGGTCGGTGTGGCACACCCCGCAGGCCGCGATTTTCACGATCACCTCGTTCGGGCCGGGATCGGGGATGGTGATCGTCTCGATGGAGACGGGTGCGCCCTTGCTCTTGGCGACGACGGCACGGACCTGCTGCGGCATG
>NZ_NOYI01000030.1:1864-3630 GCF_002258785.1 Rhodococcus sp. 06-235-1A | reverse complement strand
TTGATTTCGGTGAGGACGGTGCCTTGGGTGATGGCGTCGCCTGCGGTGACGGTCAGGCCGGTGACGGTGCCTGCTTTGTGGGCGGTGACGGGGTTTTCCATTTTCATCGCTTCCAGGACGGCGATGAGGTCCCCGGCGTCGACGGTTTGGCCTTCGGTGACAGCGACTTTGACCACGGTGCCCTGCATCGGTGCGGTCACCGCGTCACCGGAGGCGGCTCCGGCTCCGGCACCACCACGGGTACGCGGTTTCGGTTTGCGGCGTACCGCTCCCGCAGCACCACCGCCGTTGCCGCCGCCGCCGAGGGACAGTTCCCCGGGCAGGGAGACCTCGACGCGTCGGCCCCCGACCTCGACGACGACGGACTGCCGCGGCAGCACCTCCTCGTCGTCGATCGGCTGCCCCGCGGTGAACGGGGGAACCTGGTTGTCCCATTCGGTTTCGATCCACCGGGTGTGCACGTCGAACGATTCCCCGTCGCCGATGAACGCCGGATCGGAGACCACCGCAGCGTGGAACGGGATCACCGTCGCCAATCCTTCGACGGTGAACTCCGCCAACGCCCGACGCGACCGAGCCAACGCTTCCTCGCGGGTGGCTCCGGTGACGATGAGCTTGGCGAGCATCGAATCGAACTGGCCACCGATCACCGAGCCGGATTCGACACCGGAATCGACCCGCACCCCCGGACCGGAGGGGGCGGTGAAGGTGGTGACCGGTCCGGGAGCGGGCAGGAACCCACGCCCGGCGTCTTCGCCGTTGATCCGGAACTCGAACGAATGCCCCCGCGGCTCGGGGTCCTCGGTGATGGACAGTTCCTCGCCGTTGGCGATGCGGAACTGTTGCAGCACCAGGTCGATGCCGGAGGTTTCCTCGGTGACGGGATGCTCGACCTGCAGGCGGGTGTTGACCTCGAGGAACGAGACGAGCCCGTCCTGGCCGACGAGGTATTCCACGGTCCCGGCACCGTAGTAGCCGGCTTCGAGGCAGATCGCTTTGGCGCTGGAGTGGATTTCCTTGCGTTGGGCGTCGGTGAGGAACGGGGCGGGGGCTTCCTCGACGAGTTTCTGGAAGCGGCGCTGCAGGGAGCAGTCGCGGGTGCCTGCGACGACGACGTTGCCGTGCTGATCGGCGATGACCTGCGCTTCGACGTGGCGGGGCTTGTCGAGGTAACGCTCGACGAAGCATTCCCCACGCCCGAACGCCGCGACCGCTTCGCGGGTCGCGGAATCGAACAGCTCCGGGATCTCCTCGCGGGTGCGGGCGACTTTCATGCCGCGGCCGCCGCCACCGAACGCGGCTTTGATCGCGATCGGCAGGCCGTGTTCGTCGACGAACGCCAAGATTTCGTCGGCGTCCTTCACCGGCTCGGACGTGCCCGGCACCGACGGTGCTTTGGCGCGGGCGGCGATGTGGCGGGCGGTGACCTTGTCACCGAGGTCGCGGATCGACTGTGGGGAGGGTCCGATCCAGATCAGGCCGGCGTCGATCACCGCTTGGGCGAAGTCGGCGTTCTCGGACAAGAACCCGTAGCCGGGGTGGATGGCATCGGCACCGGACTTGGCGGCCGCGTCGAGGATTTTGTCGATCACCAAATACGACTCCGCCGACGACTGCCCACCGAGCGCGAACGCTTCATCGGCAAGGCGCACGAACGGAGCATCGGCATCGGGCTCGGCATACACAGCGACACTGGCCAACCCGGCATCAGCAGCCGCCCGGATCACCCGAACCGCGATCTCACCACGATTGGCAACAAGAACCTT
>NZ_NOYI01000030.1:0-1468 GCF_002258785.1 Rhodococcus sp. 06-235-1A | reverse complement strand
TGATTCGCTTCGCCGCTCGCTGCGTCATGATTCGCTTCGCCGCTCATAGTGGGATGTTTCCGTGTTTCTTGGGTGGGAGGGTCACTTGTTTGCGTTCGAGCAGTCGTAGTGCGGTGACGATCTGGCCGCGGGTGTGACTGGGTGGGATGACCGCGTCGAGGTAGCCGCGTTCGGCGGCGACGTACGGGTTGACGAGGGTGTCCTCGTATTCCTGCTGCAACGTCAACCGCAGGGCGTCGACGTCCTCCCCGTTCTTGGCGGCCTCGAGCAACTGTTTGCGGTAGACGAACCCGACCGCCCCGGAGGCCCCCATCACCGCGATCTGCGCCGTCGGCCACGCGAGGTTGACATCGGCACCCATGTGCTTGGACCCCATCACGTCGTACGCCCCGCCGTACGCTTTGCGGGTGATGACGGTGATCTTCCCGACCGTCGCCTCCCCGTAGGCGTACAACAGTTTCGCGCCACGGCGGATGATGCCGTTGTATTCCTGCCCGGTCCCGGGCAGGAACCCGGGCACATCGACCAACGTGATGATCGGAACGTTGAAGCAGTCACACGTACGGACGAACCGCGCTGCCTTCTCGGAGGCATCGATATCGAGGGTGCCCGCGAACTGGGTGGGTTGATTGGCCACGATCCCCACCGACCGGCCGTCGATCCGCCCGAACCCGACGATGATGTTACGGGCCCGACCCTCCTGGACCTCGAGGAATTCGTCGTCGTCGAGGATCCGAGTGATCACCTCGTGCATGTCGTACGGGGTGTTCGGTGAGTCCGGGATCAGAGTGTCGAGCTCGAGATCCTCCGCGGTGAGACTGTCCTCGATCGACCCGGTGACCGGATCCGACGGCGCGGTACGCGGGGCGTCGGCGCGATTGTTGCTCGGCAGGTACGAGAGCAGATCACGCACGTAATCGAGCGCGTCGTGCTCGCCGGAGGCGACGTAGTGCGCGACCCCGGACTTCTCCATGTGGGTGGTGGCACCGCCGAGTTCTTCCATCGTCACGTTCTCCCCGGTGACGGTCTTGATCACGTCGGGGCCGGTGACGAACATCTGCGAGGTGCCGTCGACCATGACCACGAAATCGGTCAACGCCGGGGAATAGACGTGCCCGCCTGCGGCGGGTCCCATGATCACCGAGATCTGCGGGATCACCCCGGAAGCGCGGACGTTGCGGTGGAAGATCTCCCCGTACAACCCGAGCGAGACCACCCCTTCCTGGATGCGGGCTCCGGCACCTTCGTTGATCCCGACCAGCGGGCGACCGGTCTTGACGGCCAGGTCCATCACCTTGACGATCTTCTCGCCGTAGATCTCCCCGAGCGAGCCACCGAAGACGGTCGCGTCCTGGGAGAACACGCACACATCCCGGCCATCGACCGTGCCGTAACCGGTGACGACACCGTCACCGAACGGGCGGTTCTCACCCAACCCGAAATTCTGCGACCGGTGCCGCGCCAACGC
>NZ_NOYI01000032.1 GCF_002258785.1 Rhodococcus sp. 06-235-1A | reverse complement strand
GTCGAGGAGGTCGTGGTGGCGGTGGCGGTGGCGGAGGCGGCGCGCGCAGTCGCACGTCGAACGCTGGCACCGGACCCTCTCGGGGCAACTTCGGAGGCCGGAGCAGCGGGCGGCGGATCCCGTCGATCTCGGGAGGCGTCCAGTCCGCCCGCGCCGGGATCTCGCGCGGCAGTCAGTCCCTCGACTCCATGGCTCAAGACATCGCCGGCGATGTTCCGGGCCGTCCCTTCGCAACGAACGAGGTCATGAAGTGAGCACCACCGCACCCATGCGTCACCGCCAGACGTACATGATCGGCCCCGCGCCGAAGGAATCGTTCCTGCTGGGTCTGAACATCGCCGCAAGCGCCTACCTCTTCGGCTGCGCACTCGTCGGTGTGGGCGTGCTCTCGATCGCCGACAACAAGCTCTACGCGCTCGCCTTCATCGGCGTCATGGGCATCACCGCGCTACCGCTCGTGGCGCGGTTCCAACGCAAAACCATCTACCAGTGGGTCGCCCTGTATTCGCAGTGGCTGATCCACGTGTCGAAAGGCGAGAACTTGTACCTCTCCGGACGTTTCTCCCGCGTTCCCGGCGGCACCAACCGCCTGCCCGGCGTGCTCTACGACAGCGTCCTGCACGACGGCTGGGTCCAGCACCAGTCCCGACAGAAGTTCGGCGTCATCGAGATGCCCAAGACCCACCAGTTCACCATCGTCATCGAATGCTGGCCCCAGGGCAACGAAGCAATCGACCAAGACGCAGTCGACAACTCGGTGTTCTCCTGGGGCGCGGCGGTGAACTTCATCTCCCAAGCCGGCGACGTCGACGGCGTCACCGTGGTCATCGAGAACGGCCCCGAGTCCGGCAATCGGCTCAAACGTGAAGTGCGGTCGATGGCCCACGAAGACGGCTTCTACGGCGGCGAGCTGCCGGCACGCATGATGCTCGAGTCCGCGGAATACCTCCCCTCCGGCACACCGCGCTTGTGGGCGCGGGTGGCCATCACCTACCAAGCAGCGACCGCGAGCCGACGAAAGGACCCGGGCGAGCAGATCAAGGAACTGGCCCGCCGCATCGGCGGCGTACTGACCGTCCTCAACGAAGCACAGCTCAACCCGCGACTGCTCGCCTCGGAAGAGATCGTCTCGTTCGTCAAACACGCCTACACCCCGGCCGCGCTCTACGATCTCGAACTCGCGGAAATGCAGGGCGGACACGATCTGGGCTGGGAGGACGCCGGCCCTCAATCCCAGAAGGCGAACATCTCGAACCTCTTCCACGACGGCTGCTACTCCACGACATGGGAAATGGCCGAACGCCCGAAGAACTCGTTCGTCGAGACGGTGCTGCGACCACTGCTCGACCCCAACCCGGACGTGCTGCGCAAGCGAGTGGCGATCTGCTACCGCCCCCACTCACCGGCCGAAGCCGCGACCATCATCGGCCGCGACCTCAAACACGCCACCAGCGGTGTGAACAACCTGGGCAAGAAGGGCCCCAGTTTCGAGGCGCAACAGCGTTTGAAGAGCGTCGAGGAGCAGCTCGAAGAACAGGGCCACGGACACGGGCTGACCATGGTCGGACTGTTGGTGACGGTCACGACACCCGACGGCGAGGACCGACCCAAGGCCGATTCGGTCACCAAGGATCTCGGCACACGATCCTCACTTCGGTTGCAGCGCTTGTGGTTCACCCAGGACACCGGATTCGCGGCGACCCTCGGCGTCGGCGTCCTCATGCCCTCGCACACCAAGAACGTCGCGAAGAAGCTGGGAGCGTGAGATGAGCATCAAACGCCCCTGGCGACGGGCTGCCCGTGCCGCCTCCCACCGCGAGCTCAGCCGCACCGCTGCACAACGTCAGCGCGAACAGCACTGCGAGAGCATCGATTCCGCCCCGGTGGCCGTACTCGACGACACCGAGCGCCGCGAGCTCGAACGCGCCGCCGAATCGAAGAACATCGCCGTCTCCTGGCGGGCGCGCCTGCATCTGGGACGCGACGCTGCAGCTCGGTCGAAGACCGTGGGGCACTCCCGCGAAGCAGAGACTCTGCGCGGCAACCACATGGGCCTGTCCGGACGGGGCGGCGGCAAGGCCGGACCGGTCCTACCCATGACCGAATTCCGCGCCACCACACTGCAAGCTGCCGGTATGTGGCCGTTCCCGGTCGGGGCCGGGGCACCGATCGTCGGTGTGCCGCTCGGTGTGCACCTCTACACCGGTGCACCGGTGTGCTTCGACCCGCTCTCGTGGATGACCCGGGCCCGGTTCCTCCAGCAGCCGTCGATGATGCTGCTCGGGCTGCCCGGCTTCGGTAAATCGACGTTGGCCCGCAAGATCATCCTCGGCCTGATCTACGCCGGAGTCTCCACCCTGATCATGGGCGATATGCGGCCCGACTACCGCAAACTCGTCGAAGCCCTCGGCGACAGGGGCCAGATCATCGACCTCGGTCTGGGACGTGGGCAGATCAACCCTCTCGACATGGGACCGCTGGCCCAGATCCTGACGACCCTCGATGCCGCCGGCACCGACGCCGCCGACAAGACCGCGGCCCTGGTGCGCAAACGTATCGCCGGCGACCGGGTACGACGGGTCAAGACATTGCTGCAGGTCACCCGCGGCAACGCTCCGATCGAAGACTTCGAGATCTCCGCCCTCGGTGCCGCGATCCGCCTGCTCGAGGAACGCTTCACCGGCGACGTCCAGCCGCTGCTCTCCGATCTGGCGGACGTCCTCGAGGAAGGCCCCGACCCGGTACGGCGGGCATTCAAATCCGACACCGACGCCGAATACCGCGCCGACTCGAAGACACTGCGACGCACCCTCAACGCCCTGATCGACGGTGAGTTCGGTGAGGTGTTCTGCGGCCAGACCACCGTCCCGATCGACATCAACGCCGCCGCTGTCTGCGTCGACGTCTCGGGAATCGGCACCGCCGACAAGACCCTCAAGGGCGCGGTCCTGCTCGCCTGCTGGGAGCACGGCTTTGCGGCCACCGACGCTGCCCACTACCTGGCCGACGCCGGGTGCGGACCTCGCCGCAACTTCCTGGTCGTCCTCGACGAGATGTGGCAGGTGCTGCGCGCTGGCGTCGGCATGGTCGATCGCGTCGACGAATTGACCCGCCTGAACCGGGCCTGGGGTACCGCACTGTTGATGTGCACCCACACCATCAGCGACCTCGAATCACTGCCCAACCCCGAAGACGTCGCGACCGCCAAAGGCCTGGTCGAACGCGCCGGAGTACTGGTGGTGGGCGCGTTGCCGCGCAAGGAGATGGCGCGACTGTCCGGCATCAAACCGTTCACCGACACCGAAGTCGCCGACATCACCTCCTGGTCCTCACCGAAGGCGTTGACCGGTGAGGCCGGCGCTCTGAGCGCTCCTCCCGGGCAGGGCAAGTTCATCGTCAAGCTCGGTGAGCAAGGCGCACCGGGTATTCCGTTCCGGACGGTGCTCATGCCCTCCGAGATCGAATCCGGTGTCCACGACACCAACTACCGGTTCACCTTCGTAGGCGACGACGCCGACGACTACGACGAGGTCGCGTGAGATGGCAAACGGATCTACACCAGCGAGTTTCGCGACAAATGCCTCGCGCTCGTCGGCGAGCAGATGAAGACCGCGTCCTCACGCGAGGAGGCCGTCGTCGCTGTGGCTGCGGCACTGCGCATCCCGGTGACCACCCTGCGTAACTGGGTGCGCAACGAACGCGGTGCAGCACGCGTGAGCCAGTTCCCCGCCGACACCGAACTGGCCGTCCGCGAGCTCCGCGACCAAGTGACCATCCTGCAGCGCGCTCTCGGCCGCGAAAGGATCTGAACCGGTGAAAAGCACCGCCAGCAAGGGGACGTTGGTCGGCGTCGCCCTGTTCCTCTCGCTGATCCTGGCGCTGGTGCTGCTCATTTTCCCCGGCGACGACGAACCGAAGGTCGGGGACTGCCTGCCCGGCGGCGCACCGACCGCGACGTTCCCCGCCGGCACCAAGGTCAAGCCGATGAAGGCCGGCACCTACCAGTTGACGTCCGGGTTCGGTCCGCGTTGGGGCACCATGCACAAGGGACAGGACTTCGGATCGGCCGCAGGCGAACCGATCTACGCCACCGCCGACGGTGTGGTGTCCAAGGCAGGGGCGGCGTCGGGGTTCGGTGAGTGGATCGTCATCGACCACAACATCGACGGACAGATTTTCTCCAGTGTCTACGGACACATGTTCCCCGACGACCTCGAGGTAACCCCCGGCCAGCAGGTCCACGCCGGCCAGGAAATCGCGAAAGTCGGCTACAACGGCGAGGTCTCACCTCCCGGGCCGGGAGGTGCGCACCTGCACTTCGAGATCTGGCAAGGCGGACACGACGCCGGCGAAGCCGTCGATCCGGCCCCGTGGATCGCCGCGGCATCCGAGCCCGACGCCCCCGCCGCGAGCCCCGCCA
>NZ_NOYI01000021.1 GCF_002258785.1 Rhodococcus sp. 06-235-1A | reverse complement strand
ATCACGGCCATCGACCGTGCCGTAACCGGTGACGACACCGTCACCGAACGGGCGGTTCTCACCCAACCCGAAATTCTGCGACCGGTGCCGCGCCAACGCATCGAGTTCGACGAACGAGCCCTCGTCGAGCAACGCGGTGATCCGCTCCCGCGCGGTCAACTTGCCCTTCGCGTGGACCTTCTCCACCGCCGCCTCACCCGAGGGAATCTCCGCAACCGCGAGACGTTTACGAAGATCGGCCAACTTACCCGCAGTGGTATGGATATCGGGTTCGGTCGTGGTCATGCAGATGTCCCCTGAGTTCTCTGTGCGGAAATATCGAGTGGAGATTGTCAGCTCGTCGCGAGTGATCGCGCGATGACGAGACGCTGAATCTGATTGGTGCCCTCGAAGATCTGGGTGATCTTGGCGTCGCGCATGTATCGCTCGACGCGGAAATCCCGGGTGTACCCGTAACCACCGAACACCTGCACCGCATCGGTGGTCACCTTCATGGCCGCATCGGTCGCGATCAGCTTGGCCACGGACGCGTTGCGCGAGTACGGAAGTCCGGCGTCACGCCGACGGGCCGCATCGAGGTAGGTGGCACGGGCTGAATCGACCGCCGCCGCCATGTCCGCCAACACGAAGCCCAGACCCTGGTGGTCGATGATCTTCTTACCGAACGCCGTACGCTCCTGGGCGTATTTCACTGCGTCGTCGAGTGCAGCCTGGGCGATTCCCACTGCGACAGCGGCAATTCCGAGCCGTCCTGCATCGAGAGCACTGAAGGCGATCTGGAGCCCCTGCCCCTCCGCACCGATTCGCCATTCGGTGGGGACGTGCACGTTGTCGTAGTGCGCTGAGGTCGTCGGGATCGCGTGCAGTCCCATCTTCTCCTCGGGCTTGCCGAAGCTCAGGCCGTCGGTTCCGTTCGGGACGAGGAAGCACGAGATGCCCTTGGAGCCTTCTCCGGTGCGAGCGAAGAGGTTGTAGAAGTCGGCCACTCCGCCATGGGTGATCCAGGCCTTCGATCCGTTCACGGTGTAGCCGCCGTCGGTCGGGGCGGCCTTGCACACGAGCGCCGCAGCGTCGGAGCCGGCCTGCGCTTCGGACAGCGAGTACGCGCCGATCTGTGCACCACCGAGCATGCCCGGGAGCTTGTCTGCCTTCTGCTGATCGGTACCGAACGCCATCACGGGATAGCAGGCCAAACCGTGCACGCTCACCGCGACTGCAACGGCGGCCCAGCGCGACGCCAACTCCTCGAGAACCTGGAGGTAGACCTCGTACGGTTGACCGCCACCGCCCCATTCCTCGGCGTACGGCAGGCTCAGCAGACCCGCTTCGCCGAGGGTGGCGAACACCCCGTCCGGGTAGGACTCGTTGCGTTCGTGTTCGTCGACGATCGGGTCGAGCACCTTGTCGGCCACATCGCGGGTCAGCGCGATGAGGTCACGCGCTTCGGACGTGGGCAACAGACGGTCGACGGGCACGTGAAACCTCCGGGGCTATCGAATCAGTACTGCCGAATGATCCGCAGTACTGATGCACAGTACTGCACAAGTCGATGCAGTACCATCCTTGATGTGAACGCACCCGTGACCTCGCATGCCACGGCGCGCCGTTCCGAACTCTTCGACCAGCTCGTGAGCCTGTTTCTGGCAGAGGGCTTCGCACACCTGACCCTCGACACCATCGCGGCCCGGCTTCGCTGCTCCAAGTCCACCCTCTACACCCTTGCGTCCAGCAAGGATCAGCTCGTCGGCGGAGCCACCGTCCACTACTTCAAGTCCATGACCATCCAGGTGGAGAATGCAGTCGCCGAGGTGGACGGCACCCGCAATCGCATCACCACGTATCTCACCGCAGTAGGTGCAGCCCTCGAATCGGCATCCGAACAGTTCATGACCGACCTCGCATCGCTCGAATCTGCTCGTTCGGTGTACGAGCGCAACACGGCTATCGCCGCCCGGCGTGTTCAGGAATTGATCAGCGAAGGCGTGGCAAGCGGTGAAGTGCGCGATGTACACGCCGCCTTCGTCGGCGATGTCGCCTCGTCGGTGATGGTTCGAATCCAGACTCGCGAGGTGTTTCGCTTGACGGGACTCAGCGACGGCGACGCCTACCTCGAACTGGCGAAACTGCTGACGGCGGGCATCGGCGCGTAGCCGCGGCGTAGGGAATGAATTCATCCCGCCACGCGCTGAAGTACTGTGAATATAGTTGATCCTTCAACGAGAGAGCGCGTGATGAAGAAGATCGGATTCCTGTCCTTCGGACACTGGTCACCGTCCCCACAGTCGCAGACGAGGTCCGCGTCGGACGTGTTGCTGCAGTCCATCGACCTGGCGGTCGCAGCCGAGGAACTGGGTGCCGACGGCGCGTACTACCGCGTCCACCACTTCGCCAACCAGCTCGCGTCGCCGTTTCCACTGCTCGCTGCCGTCGGCGCTCGAACGAGCACCATCGAGATCGGTACCGGCGTCATCGACATGCGCTACGAGAATCCGTTCTACATGGCCGAGGACTCGGGCTCTGCGGACCTCATCTCCGGCGGGCGGCTGCAGCTCGGGATCAGTAGAGGATCGCCCGAGCAGGTCATCGAGGGCTACCGCTATTTCGGCTATGCACCCGCCGAGGGCTCGGATCATGCCGACATGGCCCGTGAACACACCCGTATCTACCTCGACCTTCTCGAAGGCAAAGGCTTCGCACAGCCGAATCCAAGGCCCATGTTCCCCAACCCACCCGGTTTGCTGCGCCTCGAACCGCACTCCGCCGGTCTGCGTCAGCGCATCTGGTGGGGTGCCGGCACGCGCGAGACCGCCGAGTGGACCGCGCGCCAGGGCATGAACCTCATGAGCTCGACGCTGCTGAGCGAAGACACCGGAGTGCCGTTCCATCAGTTGCAGGCCGAGCAGATCGAACGGTTCCACAAGACGTGGAGCGATGCCGGTCACGACTTTGCGCCGCGAACGTCGGTGAGCCGCAGCATCTTTCCCATCGTGAGTGATCTCGATCGTGCCTATTTCGGCCGGGAGGGCACCGGCGACGATCAAGTCGGCTACCTCGACGGCGGCAAAGCTCGATTCGGCAAGACATACGCGGGTGAGCCCGATCGGCTGATCGAAGAACTCGCTGCGGACGAGGCTATTGCGGCAGCGGACACCCTGCTGCTCACCGTCCCCAATCAGCTGGGCGTCGACTACTGCGCGCACGTACTGGAGACTCTGTTGCGCGACGTCGCTCCCGCGCTGGGGTGGCGTTGATCACCTGGTGAGCGGTGGCGTTTGGGTTCGGTGAACGTGGGTACTGGCTGCACGTTCACCCACCACCACCTGCCAGGAGTTTCCGTGCTCAAACGCGACGTATCCGCGCGCCTCGATGTAGACATCACCGCCGCCACCACGCTCGAATTCCAGATCGCGATCGCGCCACACCCGGGCACGACCGTCACCGAGTCCCTGTCCTTCGTCCTCGACGGTAACCCCATCGAGGCCAAGGAAGTGAGCGGACCGCACGGCAACCGCATTCACGTCATGCCCGCCGATGTAGGCAATCTGCAGGTCTCGTACGACGCCACCATTCTCGGCAACACCACCCCGGCACCGGTCACCGACTACGACATGTCGCTCTACCTTCGGCCGAGCCGCTACGCCGAGGCCGACAAGTTCTACGGTTTCGCTGCAACCGAATTCGGCGACTACGCAGACTCCGAGGAACTGCTGGCCAAGATTTCCGCGTGGGTCGGTGCTCGCCTGAGTTACGTTCCAGGAAGCAGTGATCCGATCGACGGAGCCGTCGACACGCTGCTCGCCGGCCAGGGCGTCTGCCGGGACTACTCGCACTTGGTTGTCGCCATGCTGCGCGCAGTCAACGTTCCGGCCCGGCTCGTCGCGGTCTACGCACCCGGCTGCGATCCGATGGACTTCCACGCTGTCGCCGAAGCATTCGTGGGCGGTCAGTGGCGCGTCGTCGATGCCACGTGCCTCGCACCTCGCTCGACGCTGGTCCGGATCTCGGTAGGCCGCGACGCCGCCGACACCGCATTCCTGGACAACCACAAGGGTGCCATCACACTGAACAGTTCCGTGGTCACAGCCGTGGTCGACGGCGAGCTTCCCCATGACGACATCACCGAGCTGGTCTCCCTCACCTGATCCTCCGACCGAACGCCGCGGTCATGTGATCTACATCACAGCGGCGTTTGTTTTCGGTCGCGGAAACCGACTAAGTATCCGTTACCAACAATCACAGCCACCTGAAAGGGCAACATCATGAGCTTCATCGACAAGGCCAAGAACGCAGCAGAAGACGCCATCGGCAAGGCGAAGGAAGTTGTCGGCGACGCCACGAACAACAAGGACCTCGAGGCCGAAGGCAAGAAGGATCAGGGTTCGGCAGGCGTGAAGAAGGTCGGCGAGAACATCAAGGACACCTTCAAGTAACCCACCAGTTCATCGAGTGCCGCCGATCTCGATGATCGGCGGCACTCGCCTTTCACTCCACCCAATTCACACTCGGAGAACGGATTCCCCTCATGACCACATCGACCGACACGACCAAGACCACCAAGCGTCGCGGCGGATTCGCCTCGAAGTTTGCCCTACTCATCACGCTGGTCCTCGTGGCAGCACTGGTGATCTTCGTGCTGCAGAACACCGTGCACACCACCATCAACTTCCTGGGCTGGAACTTCGATCTCGGCCAGGGCGTCTCCCTGCTCGGCGCAGCAGTCGTCGGAGCCGTCATCACGCTGACCGCGACCGCTGCGCTCAAGGTTCGACGCGCAGTCCGATGATCCCCTTGCTCGCGCGCAAGTACCTGTACCGCTACCTCATCGTCGCGATCGGACTTCCCGTCCTCGCGCGGTTGTTGGCCTTCGCCGGTCAAAGCCTCGAACAGCGAACGGGGAAAGACAATGTCGTGTCGAAGGGCTTGAAGTCGGCCGGCCGATTCGCGCAACGGCGAGCCGACAAGTCCCAGGGCAAGAAGGACCGCAGGTCCCGGCAGGCAGTCCGCTAGGCCGGTCGACGAGTACGTCGACCGGTGGTAACGGCCTACCCGGCGGCCATCAATGCCCCGCCGGGTCGGTCAGCGACTTACCTTCCTGAGCCTTGACGCGTTTGCGTTCCAGTAGGACAAGGGCAATTCCGGCCACGAGAAGAACCGGCGCGGCAATCGCCCCGATCCACACCCATCCGGTGAAGCCATAGCCAGCCGCGGTGAGGGTGAGCCCGAGACTCACCAATGCCACTCCGATGCAGATGTATCCGGGCCAGTTTCGCGTGTCGACGATCGCTTCACCCGCGTGGCCGCGGGTCGTCCGATCGTCGTCACGTGCACCGGCGTCGGAATCGCTCGTGTTCTCGTGCGCCATGCAGACCTCTCGAGGTGATGTGCGACGGCCACTGACCGCAAGCCGGTCCTGGGGAGCGTTCGCCGCCTGCACTTCGCACTTCCCGGAACCCGCCGTCCACAAACATGCGGCCGTCGGCTCAGTCGTGCCAACTCACAGCAGCGAACGGAGCGTGGCTCGTCAGTCGGCCGACAATGCCTGCGTGCGCGAAGTCCTTGGCGGTTGCCACCGCATCGAGCACGTCCGCACCCTTGGCAAGCTCGGCGGTGATGGCCGCCGCGAAGACGCATCCCGCTCCCGAGACCCGCTCGTCGCCGATTTTGGGGGCGCGCAACACGGTCAGTTCGGACCCGTCGTAGACGACGTCGACGGCGTCGTCGCCGGGCAACCCGGCACCACCCTTGACCACGACGAAGCGAGGTCCGAGTTCGGCAATTCTCTTCGCGGCCTCACCGAGGTCGTCGACAGTGTCGATGGCGTCCATTCCGGACAGCGTCTGCGCCTCGAACAGATTGGGGGTCAGTACGGTGGCCAACGGCAGAATCTCGCGACGAAGGGCATTGTCGGTGTCGAGCGCCGAGCCCGGCTCCTGACCTTTGCAGATCAACACCGGATCGACCACCACATGCCGCCACGGCTGCAGACGGAGCGAATTCGCCACCGTTTCGACGGTGGTGGGTGTGCCGAGCATACCGATCTTGACGACATCGAGATCGTGTGCGGCAGTGGCAACTTCGATCTGATCGGCGATGACCGAGCTGTCGACGGGAACGAAACGGTGACCCCAGTCGGACTTCGGATCGAACGAGACGATGCACGTGATGGTGCCGACCCCGTAGACCCCCAAGCGCTCGAATGTCTTGAGGTCTGCCTGCAGACCGGCTCCACCGGTGGCTTCCGATCCTGCGATCACGTACGCGATTGTCGACATGACCTCAGTATGACAAGTACCGGTCGGCCTGAAATCAGGTGGTCGCGCAGCCGGCGGGGCGGAGGGTCAGCTCGGCAGATCGGGCTTGGTCGGGTGATCACGGCTGATCAGCTGCGCCGCCAATGTCGATACCGGCACGTTCATTTCCTGCGACAGCGCACCGAGCATGTCGAAGGCGCGGATGGCATCGACGTCGAAGCGCTCCATGATGATTCCCTTGGCCTGACCGATTCGATCTCGCGAGGCCAGGGCGCTGCGAAACTGCTCACCACGACGAGCGCTCGACAGCGCGATAGCCGCGTGGGTGGCCAGGTTCAGGGCCGAGTCCTCGGTGTCGGGATCGAACCGCCCGGCACCCTCGGCGAGCAGATTGAGCGCACCGAGTTCTTGTCCGTCGGTGTAGAGCTGGATGGACAGAACCGAGCGAACCGGTGTCTGCTCGACAACCGCACGAGTCAGACGGGGCCACCGGTCCTCTGTTTCGACATCCTCGATCCGAACCGTCTGATGAGTCCAGATGGCCTCGAAACACGGGCCCTGACCATGCTCGTGCTGCAATGCGTCGAACGTGGGAGGAGCATCTCCGGTGGAAGCCGTCGATTCCAGGTACTCCGGGCGTCGCCCCTTGCTTGTTCGTCGGACCAAGGTGACCCCCGCATGGTCCACCCCGTCGAGCAATCGCACGGCGGCTGCCGTGACCTCCTCGAGCACCTGCTGCTGCGTCAACGAACCCAGCGCAACGGTGCCGTGCGCAGTGAGAGCCATCTGCGAAATTCGTTCGTAGATGTCGACCTGTTCCACGTCTGCCCCTTTCGCCCGCATGTGTCCTGTTCGTACCTTCTCACATCGACGCGATGGCGCGGCTGTCCCGACGATCCGCCCCGACGATCCGCCTCGGCGATTGAGGTGGGCCGTTTCGGGGCATACGACTGTCTCGGATCGTTTTCCGTGCGATCGCCACACCGCGAGTGCCCCACTTCCAGCCCCGGAGTATCGGCGAGCACCGATCATGCGCTCACGCAACATCACTAGAGATTCCGGAGGCCGAATCGTGCCCACGAGCAGAGACACCACAGCCAGCTGTGAGGAAGTGTGGAACGTTCTCGCGAACGGATGGACGTACGCCACCTGGGTGGTCGGTGCGTCCCGAATTCGCGCAGTCGACAACACCTGGCCCGCCGCAGGATCCGCCATCCACCACTCTGTGGGTGCCTGGCCCGCCGTCCTGAGCGACGTCACACGTTCGGTGGGAACTCACGTCGACCGCGAAATCCGGCTCGAGGCCCGAGCGTTGCCCTTCGGCAAGGCGTCGATCACGGTGCGGCTGCACCCGATTGCCACCGGTTGCCGCATCGAGATCATCGAGCATGCGATCACGCCGCCATTCGACCTGGTGCCGAACCGGATTCAGCATCTGTTGGCGCATCCGCGCAACGCCGAGGCGCTCCGTCGGCTCGCCCTGCTCGCAGAGCGCTCCACGACTCCGTGAGCAAGTCCCCACTGCGACAAGCAGTCTCGGGAAAAATGCTGTTCGTGTTCATTCTCGGCGATGTGCTCGGTGCCGGAATCTACGCTCTCGTCGGCGAGATCGCGGGCGAGGTCGGCGGAGCCATCTGGCTTCCCATGCTCGTCGCCCTGCTGATGGCACTGCTGACCGCTGCGTCGTACGCAGAGCTCGTCACCAAGTACCCACGGGCAGGCGGCGCGGCCGTGTTCGCGCAACGGGCCTACGGAAGACCGCTCGTGTCTTTTCTGGTGGGCTTCTCCATGCTCGCCGCCGGCGTCACCAGCGCAGCCGGATTGGCGCTCGCGTTCTCGGGCGACTACCTGGGTGTGTTCCTCGACGTGCCCGCCGTGCCAGCCGCGGTGGTCTTCCTACTGCTGGTCGGGTTGCTCAACGCACGCGGAATCACCGAGTCTCTCCGGGCCAACCTCGTCATGACGGTCGTCGAGGTGTCCGGGCTCGTCGTCATCATTGCGCTCGCGGGCCTCGTCCTGGGCCGCGGTGACGGTGTGCCGTCTCGGGTCCTCGAATTCACCGACCGGACAACTCCGACGCTCGCAGTGCTCGGCGCGGCTCTGCTCGCGTTCTATTCGTTCGTGGGATTCGAGACGTCGGCCAACATCGCCGAAGAAGTCGAGGACGTGCGCCGGGTCTATCCGCGAGCGCTTCTCGGTGCCGTCACCGTGGCCGGGGTGGTCTACGTGCTCGTCGGTCTCGCAGTGTCCACCGTCGTGCCCGCCGACACCCTGTCGCAATCGACCGGTCCGCTGCTCGAGGTCGTCGCCGCTGCCGATGCAGGCATTCCGCCGTGGGTCTTCAGCCTCGTCGCACTGGTAGCGGTCGCCAACGGCGCACTGCTGACGATGATCATGGCGTCACGACTGACCTTCGGGATGGCGCGCGACGGTCTGCTCCCCGGAGCGCTGGCCAAGGTTCTGCCGGGCCGCAGGACTCCGTGGGCGGCGATCGTCGCCACCACGGTGGTCGCGATGGTGTTGTGCAGCACCGGTTCTGTCTCTGCGCTTGCGGAGACAGTCGTACTGCTCCTGCTGTTCGTCTTCATCAGCACCAATGTCGCCGTACTGGTACTTCGCCACGACAACGCAGACACCGACCACTTCCGAACGCCCACAGCACTTCCCATCTTGGCGCTGATCACCTGCGCGGTTCTGCTCACCCAGCAGTCGGGAGCGACGTGGCTTCGTGCCGGGCTGCTCCTCGCTGTCGGAGTCGCGCTGTACTTCGTCGGTACTGTGCTGACCAGGAAGACTACGATCGAGCAAAGGAGTACCTCACGATGACGACCACCGAGGTCGATGCGGTCGTGATCGGCAGCGGCCACAACGGATTGGTGGCGGCCGCAGCAATGGCAGACGCCGGCTGGGACGTCGTGGTTCTCGAAGCCGCCGAACACCCCGGCGGCGCTGTGCGCAGTACAGAGTTGGTTCCCGGTTTCACCAGCGACCTCTTCAGCGCCTTCTATCCGATGGCGCTGGCGTCGCCCGCCATGACGGCGCTGGAGCTCGAGCGACACGGCCTGCAGTGGTCGCACTCCCCCGCGGTGTACGGCCACGCGCGATCGGCGCAGGACACCGACGCCCCGGTCGTACATCACGACGTCGACGCCACCGCCGCGCTGTTGTCCCAACACGACGCGCGAGACGGCGAGACCTGGCTGCGACTGTTCGAGCAGTGGGAACGCATTCGCAAGCCGCTCCTCGATTCGCTGTTCGGGCCGTTTCCGCCCGTGTCACCCGCGGCCCGGCTGGTGCGCGTCCTCGGGGTGGCCGAGACACTGCGTTTCGCGCGATTCGCGGCCCTCCCCGCCCGGGTGATGGCACACGAGCTGTTCCACAGCGAGGCAGCGCGTTGCCTGCTGCTGGGCAATGCCATGCACGGTGACGTGCCCACCGACGCCCCCGTGAGCGGAATGATGGGGTACCTGCTCACGATGCTCGCCCAGGACGTCGGCTATCCAGCCCCGGTCGGGGGCTCGTCTGCATTGACCGCTGCTCTGATTCGCCGGGGGGCTGCGTCCGGCGCTCGGGTCGAGTGCGGGCAGTCGGTCGAGTCCATCGACGTACGCGGCGGCCGCGCTCGCGCGGTGCACACCGCGGCCGGAGACACGTTCCGTGCACGCCGAGCCATCGTGGCCGACGTGTCGGCACCGGCGCTGTACGGCTCTCTGCTTCCGTTCGACTCCGTTCCGCGTCGCGTCCACGACGACCTGCGCACCTTCGAGTGGGATACCCCCGTGGTCAAGGTGAATTATGCCCTCGATCGCCGAATTCCCTGGAATTCACCATCTTTGGCCGACGCGGGCACGGTTCACCTGGGAGCGGACGACAACGGTCTCGTGCACTGGGCAGCAGACCTCACCACCGGAGTTCTCCCGCAGAGCCCGTTCATGCTCTTCGGCCAGATGACCACGGCCGATCGGAGCAGATCTCCGGAGGGCACCGAAAGCGCCTGGGCCTACACACATCTGCCGCGAGGCGTCGTCGACGACGAAGCGGCCGACACCGTGGCCGACCGCGTGGACAGAGTTCTCGATGCTCATGCACCGGGATTTCTGGACTCGATCGTCGGGCGGGTCGTGCAACGGCCGAGCGATCTGCACGGTGCCGACGACAACCTGTACGGCGGAGCGGTGAACGGCGGGACCGCACAGCTCCAGCAACAGTTGATATTTCGGCCGACACCAGGGCTGGGGCGGTCGGAAACCCCCGTCGAAGGACTGTTTCTGGGTTCTGCGTCGGCGCACCCCGGCGGCGGGGTGCACGGGGCACCGGGCCTCAACGCTGCTCGGGCAGCGCTGGGGCAGCGCGGAGTACGCGGCTGGATGAAGAAGAAGATCAACAGTTCGCTGATAGAACTCCTCGCCAGATGACGGCGTTACCGAATCGAGACTTTTCGTTACCGGTTCGAGATCTTCGACAGAGCCTTCCGCAATGAGGCGCTGACATTGTTGAAAGCACAACGACTCAGCGTCTCGCATCCCTCGGGTACACCGACCGGAACGAGCGCTTCGGGGAAGAGGTAAGGACATGCTGACGAGCACCGCAACCATGGAACGCTCCATTCTCGACGGCGAGGGCGTCTTCCGACTGGAGACCGTGTCGAGTCCGGACGGCAGGAATACTCTGCGCGCCTTCGGCGAGCTGGACATGTCCACCCGGGCCGAATTCGTCCACGGCCTCGATCGCCTTGCGTTCACCTCCGACCATGTGACGGTCGACCTGTCGGAGGTGTCGTTCATGTACTCCGGAGTAGCCAACGCGATCATCGACGCCACGTACGTGCATCCGGGCAAGATCGCTGTCCTCGCGCCCGCACGATCGGTGCGCATGGTTCTGGACGTGCTCGGCGCAGGCGCGCTGGTGGTAGACGACTTCCGGTCGTGAATCGGACTCGATAACAGGTAACGTCGAGGACATGTCAGAGGACCCGACCGGAGGACCGTTCGAGATCGTGGCGGCCGAGCACGACTCGGCGACCGTGCTCACCGTTCGAGGCGAATTGGATCTCGATACCATTCCCGAACTGTCCGCCACCGCGTTTCCAGCGGCCGACTCTGCAGCAGGAGGTCTCGTGGTGGACCTGACCGACGTGAGCTTCCTGTCGTCGAGCGCAATCACCGTGCTGGTGCGGGTCTGCGATCGTCTACCCGACCCCTCCCGGATGGCATTGGTAGCGGTGAACGGTGTAGTGGTCCGGCCCGTACAGCTCAGCGGTATCGACCGCGTGATGGCCACGTTCACCACAGTTCCTGACGCTGTGGCCCACGTGCGGTCGTCGGCGTCCGACGACGGGACCGCTCGATGACCCGCAGATGCCGGTCGGGTCGTCGATCGTGACCGCCGACGTACCCGGGTCCTCACCGTTGCGCTGGAGCCACACGGCGCAGGCCGAGTCGACAGTGGCGAGCACCATTCGCCGGCGGCTGCACAGGTGGGTTCTCGAACTCGGTGTGAACAGCGCGCTGGTGGACGACATCGTGCTCGGGGTCTACGAAGCTCTCGCCAACGTCGTCGAACACGCCTATCACTCGGCACCCGAGACCGGAACGATGACGATCACAGCTGCCTACGAACACGAGACGTTGACCGTGACCATCTCCGACACCGGAACATGGCGTCCACCGACTCCGACCACCAATCGCAGTCACGGTCTGCAACTCGCCGCTGCCGTATCCGACGATCTGTCGGTCGATCATCGACCCGGTCTCGGCACGGTGGTGACCGCGGTGTGGAGCAAGCCACTCGCTGCGGCTGTTCACACCGAAGCGACCGACCGCCCGTACTGACTCGGAAGGACTGCACATGACCGCTTCGGCTGCCGAACTACTCGCCTCCGCGCCCTGCGGAGTGTTCTCCGTCGATGTCGGCAGCGGCAGAATCCTGTACGCGAACGCTGCCGCAGCTCGTATCACCACTCGCAGCCGCGACGCTCTTGTGGGAACCCGAGTGAGCGACCTGTTCAGCTCCGAGTTCGCGCCGGTGTTGGCGGACCTGCTCGTCGCGGCATCCGACTCCGAATTGCCGATCGGGGCAACGGCGCAACTGACGGGTGGACCGGGCAGTGCGTCCGCGACTGCAGTATCGGTGCTGGCGAACAGTCTTCGCGCGAAGTCGGGTGCCATGACCGTCACCGTGACACTGCACAACGAAACCGAACGCCGCGTACGCGAGAAGGACTTGGTCGACGCCCGAAGGAATGCAGAGGCGGCGCAGGACGACGCGGAGGCAGCTCTCGACAGGTCTCAGGACGCGCTGGGAGAAGCGGAGGAAGCACGAAAGCTGGCCGAGGCCGAACGGACTCAGGTTCAGATCTTGGCGTCGACGCTTCAGCGGACTCTGCTACCGCCGATCCTCTCCGCTCCCACCGGCATGAACGTCGCAGCCCACTATCACCCCGCGTCCATCGACGAGGTCGGTGGCGACTTCTACGACGTTTTTCCACTCGACAAGGACACGTGGGGCTTCTTTCTCGGTGACGTGAGCGGCAAGGGTGCCGGTGCCGCCGCCGTCACGTCTCTGACTCGGTACACCTTGCGGGCCGCGGCAGTGTTCGACCGCAACCCGGTCTCGGTGTTGGAAAACCTCAACACCGTTCTGCACCACGAGTTTCACGGCGACGACCCGAGGTTCTGCACGGTGGTGTTCGGCACCATCACTCCGCGATCGAACGGCGCATCGGTACACCTCGCCAGCGGCGGGCACCCGCCTGCGATACGCGTAACGCGCGACGCTGCAGTCGATTTCGTCGACACCACCGGTGGGCAGCTCGTCGGTGCCCTGTCCGAGCCCCAGTTCGTCTCTTCGTCGGTGACACTGCAGCCCGGTGACGTCATCGCGTTCTACACCGACGGCCTGACCGAGGCCATCGTCGGTCCCGGACGAACTCGCTTCGACGACGACGGGAGCCTCGAGTCCTTCGTCGCGGAGAAGGGCCCCACTTCCGCTGCGAAGATCGTCGACGACCTCACCGTGCTCTTGGCGTCTTTCGGCGACGGACTTCAGGACGACGTGGCGCTGCTCGCCTTCGACGTCCCCCCGGTGGGCACCGACGCCGAATCCGTCGACGAGTAGCCCTCACGTCCGAACGCGATCAACGAGGCAATATTCCGGACAGGAACACCTTCAAGACGTTGTCGGTGACTTCCTCCGGTGATTCCGCGGACCGCGTGACAGCTCTGATCACGACGTTGTTGGCGAGCATCGTCGCCAATTCGCTCGCCGATGCGTCGGTGGCGAAGTCGCCGCTGCGCTGACCGCTCTCGATGATCGGGGTGAGTGCGGACGGCACCGGAAGGTGTTCCCTGATGGTGGTCACGGTGCCGGGCTCGTGAAACTGCTCGAAGCTCAGTGCAAGGAGCATTCCCGAGCTCATGGCGCGGTTGCGTGCCACGAACTCCGCCAATCGAGTCACCGAACGAGTGAGCGCGACAACGGGCTTCACCTCCAGTCGCGCGTCCGCACGACCGAGCCGGAGAACCCGCTCGAACTCGGGGATGAGCGCGGAGACGATGATGTCCACCTTGCTCGGAAAGAGTCGCTTGAGGTCGGTGACCGTGACCGCGGAGGCAGCGGCGATATCGGCGAGGGTGACCGAGAAGTATCCGTGCTTCGCGAAGAGCGTCTCGGTCGCCGCGATGACATCTGATTCGACGTCGACCCGTGAATGATCGAGGCCTTCGAGCAAGGGCTGGACATCTGCCTGCACTGTGGTCCGATCCCGTCGATCCGAGTGCACCGGGTCCACCGCCCAGTCCAGTAACGACTCGACGGCCGCGGACACTCGCGCCGAGGACATCGTTCCCGGGTCGAGGCTCTCCTGAAGGGCAAGCCCGTCGAGCAGAGCCACGAGGACGGTGGACAGTTCGGCGACCGTCAGTGGTGTTCGCACCGAACCACCGAGCGCGCGAAGCCTGTCCAGGACGGCTCCCTCGACGGCGCTGCCCATGGCATCGAATTCGGGTGCCAACGAGGAACGGGCTCCGCCGTGATCGGAGGCGATCATGGCACCGATCATCTTCCTGCGCAGCAATCCCGAGCTCAGTTGCTCGAAGTAGGCCATGAGGTCCGGGGACGGGTCATCGGGGCCGCAGCCAGGGGGTGAGTACTGCAACGTCACGTGGGCGAGCAGATCTTCCACGAACGCTTCCTTGCCGCCGCGCTCCCCGGTGCGGGAAGACCCGGGATACACGTTGTGAAAAGTCTGATGCGACAGTCCTGCCTCGTTCACGACCGCGGCGATGGACAACGATCTCGCCACCACCGCCATATCGAGATCGGTCAGCATGCGTGAACCCGCCCGCAACAATTGTTCTCGTGGTGTGGATTTCGGGCTCAACTACAACCGCCTACTGCTGTTCGATCCGATGGACAATGGACTCTATCAATCAGCACGTCCCTCACTCGTTTTATGCATTTGTAAAACGCATTGTAGAACTACCTAAACTTGAGTGAATTTCCTCGAATCCAATGGTGTTGTTTCATATTTCACGACGTGGTCGGATGTTCGAAACACCCAAGACGGACAACGGGGGTCGGATGCCATGCGAGCAACGAACACGGATGTATCGACCGGAACAGTGCCCGGTTCGGTGATCCACCCCGCACCGGGATTCGCGCCTCGACGCAGTGCGTCGGCCATGCGGTCCCGGACGGCCGCGAAACTGGTCGCCGAAAGGCCTCGGCCGACGCCGTCCGTCACCACGTTCGCCGATCCCGGCCTGACCGCGCGTGAAATCGCGGTTCTGGGTGCCTGGTTGCGCTGCGACTCGAAACAAGAAGTGTGTGCGGTTCTGCACATCGCACTGGGCACCGTCAACACCCACTTGTCTCGCATTCGTGTGAAATATGCCGGGGTCGGCCGGGCCGCACCGACCAAGGCGTCGCTCGTCGCGAGAGCACTGCAGGACGGCCTGGTCGCCCTGGACGACCTGTAACAACCGGTGCCGTTACCGGCAGTTCTGTAGCCGATTAGGGCTCTCCACGGCCGTGTTGAATGTTAGGTTTCCACGCGCACGATGTACTCATGCCGATGGTGGGGGCCATGACAATTCTCGGAGGATCCGCGCTGCGCTCGTTCGTCCGTGGGGCCGTAGCGCTCGCGCTCGCAGCCTCGGTCTCTGCGGCCGTTCCAGCAACAGCATCCGCCGAGCCCATGTCGGGCCGCACCGAACGCGAGATCGGGTCGTCATCACCCGTCACCGGCGTGGTGGCCACGGTCGTCGGTCTCGACGCACCGCTCCCCGGCGACTCCGGGGCGCACCCGGCAGAGTGCGACCGACTTTCCTATCTGCGCTACCGCGCGGCGGACGGTCCCGAGAATTCGGCGGACGCCGATCGAGTGCTGGTGGCTCAACCAGGAATTTTCGAGGGTGCGGGCGCATTCGAGTCCGTGGCCCGCAACACGGTCGCCGCAGCAGACGCGGAGGGCAGACATATCGAGTTCTGGGCCCTCGACCGACGTTCCAACTGCCTCGAGGATCACACCGGGACTCAGGCTGCGCTCGCCGCCGAAGACCTCGACATCGCCACGGATTACTACTTCGGCGGGGGAAGCGCAGACGGCCGCACCTTCGCTGGGTATTCAGACGGTGCCGACACCGCCTGGTTGAAAGACCAAGGTTTGGTACAGACCATGCGAGACCAATACGTCGTTCTGCGTCTCGAATTTCCGGATCAGGCCGTTCGTCGACAAAAGGTGCTGTGCGGCGGGCATTCACTCGGCGGATTCCTGACCGGCTACTTCGCGAACTGGGATTTCGATGGCAACCCGGCCACGACCGAAGACATCGGCTACAACCAGTGCTCCGGGTATTTCGCGTTGGACACCGTCATCAAGGCCGGCCCACCGAATCCCATCAGGACTGTCGACCTTCCGGAGATCCCGTCCGCGCTGGCCGGTCCCATCGCAGCCGCGTCGGGCGCGTTGACCGACGTGTACCCGGTCACGCGATTGCCCGCCGTCATCAACCCGGAAACGACGAATCTACTGGCGATCGCAGGGCTTGCCGCTCGATTGAACCCGACGGGAGTCAACGACGTCGTGGACAGACTTCCGCGCAGCCTCAACTTCGATGCGACACTGCGGACGTTGCTGTCGAAGGATCCGCTGATGGCCGCGACAGGGGTGCCCGACATCAGGACGCTGTACGCAACCAACGAAGCCGTCGTCGGTGCTCTGCTCGACGACAACTCGCAGCCACTCGGCTTTCTACAGACCAGCGTCGGCTTCATCGGCAGCGGACCGGTTCAGGACAAGTACTTCCCGATGCCGAACGACGTGATCGCAACGATTCCGTTCCTGGGGCAGGTCTTCGGTAGCGACCGCAAAGCGGCGCCGACGAGTTACGGAGATCCGTCCGTCGTGTACACCTGGCAAGATTACGACGAGATGACCCCGAACGAGTACACCGATCCCTCGAAGGAAGTCACCTCTATCTCTCAGATCGCACGGAGCCTGAGCGAACCGCCGCTGGACTTCACCGAGTGGTACTTCCCGACGGCCATCACCACCGATCTCGGCCAACCGACCGCGCCGTCGATCGCCGCTCACTACATCTACCGTGACGGCGTGAGCCGCAACCCCGTGCTGACCCTGCAAGGCGACGGCGGTCTCGATCTGGGTGCATCCGACAGCCCGAACGACGTTCCCATCATGCTGTACGGCTACAACCACCTGGATGTACTGACGGCAGCCCAGCAACAGAACAACGGTTTGCCGGAGCAGGTTTCGACGCGCTTGGCAGAATTCAGCCGATGATCGACAAACCTGCACTGATGTTGCTGCACGGCGTCACCATGTCGGGAGCAGCGTGGGACGACGTCGTGCCGCTGCTCACCGATAGGTTCGACGTCATCGTTCCCACTGCGGCCGGTCACCGCGGAGGTCCGGCGCTCGGCACCGAAGCGACGATTGCCGCCGTCACCGACGCTGCCGAACGCCAACTCGACGAGCGTGGCCTGGGTGCAGTTCACCTCGCTGGAAACTCGATGGGCGGATGGATGGCCGTCGAACTGGCGAGGCGGGGACGCGCACGATCGGTCTGCGCTTTCTCACCTGCAGGACTGTGGGTGAAGGACGAGAAGCCCGGGGCCAGCCGAGCCACCTTGATCCGCACCAAGAAGTTGGCCGACGCGACTCGGCGTCTCGTCCCGCCGTTGATGACGTTCGGCCTCGTTCGCCGAATTGCCATGCGCGACATCGCGGTCCACGGATACCGCATGACGCCGCAGCAGGCCCGTCGATCGTTCCAGGATCTCGTCGGGTGCGAGGCGGCGTACGAGTTGCTGAACACCCGCGAGAGCATGGATCCACTCGTCGACCTTCCGTGCCCGGTCACCGTCGCGTGGGCCGCTCACGATCGAATCTTTCCCCCGGCGGAATTCGTTCCCGTTGCCCAGCAGCGGCTACCTCGGGCCCGGTTCGTCACCTTGCCCGGCGTCGGCCACGTTCCGATGATCGACGACCCGGTTCTGTGTGCCCGAACGATTGTCGATTCGATCGAGGATCAGGCGGGCTGACGCGAGAGCTCGTCACGCTTGCGCTGCGAGCGCGCGTCCGGCCTGGCGGCCCCCGAAGATGCACCCGCCCAGGAACGTTCCCTCCAGCGAGCGGTATCCGTGTACTCCTCCGCCGCCGAATCCGGCAATCTCGCCGGCCGCCCACAGCCCCTCGATCGCATTCCCCGTACTGTCGAGAACGCGGCCCTGAAGGTCCGTTTGTATGCCGCCCAGCGTCTTTCGGGTGATGATGTTCAACCGCACCGCAATCAACGGCCCCGATTTGGGATCGAGAATTTTGTGCAGAGACGCGGTACGCGCGATGCGCTCCCCGCGCGAACGACGGGAATTGTGAATCGCGGAGATCTGCAGGTCCTTGGTGAACGGGTTGTCGACCTCACGGTCGCGAGCCTCGATCTGCCGCCTCACGCCGTCCAGGTCGATCAGGTCCTCGCCGGCGACCCTGTTCATTCCCTGTACGAGTTCATCGAGCGTGTCGGCGACGACAAAATCCTCGCCGTTCTTCTTGAACGCCTCGACCGGTTCACTTGCACCGGGCAAGACTCGGCCGAGTACGAGCTTGAGGTTCTTGCCGGTGATGTCCGGGTTCTGTTCCGATCCCGACAGCGCGAATTCCTTCTCGATGATCTTCTGGGTGAGGACGAACCAGGAGTACTCGAACCCGCTGTCCTGGATGGCTTTCAATGTTCCGAGGGTGTCGAAGCCCGGGAAGTTGGGAACCGGGAAGCGTCGACCACGCGCGTCGAACCACATGGACGACGGTCCTGGAATGATTCTGATTCCGTGGTTCTTCCAGATCGGGTTCCAGTTCTTGATGCCCTCGGTGTAGTGCCACATCCGGTCCTTGTTGACCAGACGACCGCCGACCTTCTCGGTGATACCCAGCATGCGGCCGTCGACGTGTTCGGGAACTCCCGAGATCAACGATTTCGGAGGTGTTCCCAGACGAGCCGGCCAGTTCTCCCGCACCAGATCATGGTTCGCACCGATGCCACCCGCGGTGACGAGCACGGCACCGGCGTACAACTCGAACTCGCCCACCTCGACGCGACTGCTGCCCGCACCGCGTTCCGCTCGGCTGAGTTCGAGAATCGCGCCGCGCACTCCCTCGACCGCACCCGATCTGACGACGAACTCGTCGACTCGATGGCGAAAACCGAAGCGCACCAGTCCCTTGTCGGCGGCCTCGCGGACGCGGCGCTCGAACGGTGCGACGACGCCGGGCCCGGTACCCCAGGTCAGGTGGAAGCGCGGAACCGAGTTGCCGTGGCCGTCGGCAAGATAGCCGCCCCGTTCGGCCCAGCCGACGATGGGAACCCACCGAACCCCCTGTGCGTGTAACCAGGTCCGCTTCTCCCCTGCCGCGAAGTCGAGGTATGCCCGTGCCCACTGGTGACCCCAATAGTCCTCGCCGGCGGGATCGTCGATACCGCGATCGAATGTCGCGGTGCCGAGCCAGTCCTGCCAGGCCAGTTCAGCGGAATCCTTGATACCCATGCGTCGCTGCTCCGGGGTGTCGACCATGAACAGCCCGCCGAGTGACCAGAACGCCTGTCCGCCCAGGTTCTGCTCGGGCTCCTGGTCGAGGAGGAGCACGCGCTTTCCCGCGTCGGCCAACTCGGCGGTTGCCACCAGTCCGGCCAAGCCTGCGCCCACCACGATCACGTCTGCGTCCATCGCCCCACTCTTCTGCTCGACCCGGATGTCTCCCTCGACTGTGCTGTCGTCGGCACCGGAACTCAAGGAAACCGACTCGAATGACTATAGGATTTATCAGGTACTGACAAAGCGTGGGAGGTGGATCGATGTACCCAGCTCGGGTCGCCGTCGTCGCGAAGATCGAATCGGAGCTGGGCCCCGTCGTCGCATCGGCAGTACACGCGATTCGCGACGCAATCCCGGTCTACCGGTCACTGCAGGGTGCACAGTTGGCCGATGTCGAGGCCATCGCCTATTGGTCACTGAGGCGGTTGATGGCCCTGTGGGCGCATGGCGATCGGACGATCGACGACCGTGACCACAGCCGATTCCGCGCGATAGGTGCCGCGCGCGCAGCAGACGGGCGCCCGCTCGCCGATGTGCTGCGTGCATATCGAGTCGCGTCGAGCGTATTCGTTCGACACGTGACAACCGAGTATCTCGATGTACTCGACCCACCGGACATTGCCGAACTCGGCCTCGGCGTGCTCGACGCCATCGACGCAATCTCCGAGGAAATCATCGGCGCGTACGTCGTTGCGCGCGAACAGCTCACGTCCAACCGCGCGCAGGCGCATGCCGCGCTGCTCGACGACCTACTGGCTGCCAGACACAACTCACCAGGGACGGTGTCGGATCGTTCCCGCGAACTCGACCTGAAACTGCCCACGCACCCGAGTCTGCTTGTCGTGCAATCGACAGATCCGGGCCGACCCATGTCCGACGACACCGTCGAATCGCTCGTTCTCGCATTGGGACTCGTTCCGCCGGACCGCACCGCTACAACGGGTCAGCGGAGCCACTTGTGCACACGGCGCGAGCAACGCGCGATCGCGTTGCTGCCACCATCGATCCACCGCGCCCAGGCGGACCTCGCGTGTCGAGATCTGCTGCTGCGCGGATGCATAGTGGAGAGATCGACCATTGCCGGGATCAGCAGTTCGTGGCGACTCGCCTCGGAAGCACTGGACACCGCACCGGATCACGCGTTCGACAACCGGGCGCTGCTCGATCAGGGTGACGGTCAGCTGCTGGCACTGCTGACCGCGCGCCCCGCCGCGGACACGAGCGAGGTGGTACGTAGCGTGCTCGGTCCGCTGACCGAGGCGACGAACGAACATATTCTGCAAGGCCTTTCGGCCTTCATCTCCACCGGCACGGCAACGGCTGCCGCCACCCGACTACAGGTGCACCCGCAGACTTTGCGCTACCGATTGCGCCGGGCTCAGGAACTGACCGGCCGAGATCCGCGTTCGGCGTGGCATCGACTGGTGCTGGATACCGCGATACAACTACGCCAACTCGGCTGAGTCGGCCGCCACTCATCCTGCCGTGAGCAACCGACTGCGGAACAACTCCAGCACCTGATCCAGGGCCTCTCGTGTCGGTTGCCCGGGCTCGTCGACAAGTCCTTCCGTGACAACGGAATGCGGCGGTCCGAAGGCTTCCGGGTTGAACGAGGAGTCGGGCAGTTCCACCGAGACGAATGCCTCACCGAGTTGCTCGCGTAGGAACTCGAACCGTGCGGGTGGACACATCCTGTCACCCTCGAACCGCATACCCAGAACGGTGAGCTCCCCTGCAGCGCAACGACTTTTCACCTTGGACAGGTCGCCGGCACCGATGTCGATGGAACGACTGCGCGACTTCGATGCCGCGAACGGAAGTGACGGTTGCGAAAGCACCGGTGCGATCAATCGATCGTCGGCCGCCATGGCGAGAGCGAATCCGCCGGTGAAGCACATTCCGATCGCACCGACGCCCGGGCCGCCGCACCGCTCGTGCTCCTGCGCTGCCAGAGCTCGCAACCACACCACGATGCGCGACGACTTGCCGGTGGCCAGGATGGTGAATTCGCGACTGATGCACGCAGGCACCATGGCACGAGAGAGGGTGGCAACGGTTCCGAGCACTCCCAGAGGCGCGGCCAGAGGATCTTTGCCATCGACGCCGAACAGGTGCGGAACAACCGCAGTGCACCCGATCCCGGCGACGGTGCGCGCGAAGCCCGCGACCTTCGGAGTGATACCCGGCATTTCGGACATGACGATCACCGCCGGTCCGGTACCGATGCGATACACGGGGGCTGTGCGCCCGTCTGCGGTGAAGTCGGTTCGCTCGAAGTCGGCCAACGTGTCATCGGTCATAAAAGTACGTCCTTCTCGGGAGAGGCGAAGTCGGTCTACCGCGAGTACTCGCGCAGCAGGAGGTAGAGCGGTGCGGCGAAACAGATTCCCACCGAACCGGTACCGACGGGCACCAACCACCAGTGCCTGACACCGTTGTCCTTCGAGTCCCATCGTGACCAGAGCCCGAACGCGACGCTGGTGATACCGAGATCGGCCGTCAATGCACGATTCGGCGTCGAAGCGACCCACTCGGCGAAAAAGGCACCTGCACTGTCTCGACTGACGCCGTGCTCTTTGAAGTACGTGACGACGAAGGTGTTGGGGACGACGAAACCGATGACGGTCAGAAGGAGCAGTAGGCGTCGACGAGTGACATCTGCAGTTCTCATGCACTCAACCTAGGCCACGTCACGATGGTCACGGCGTGTCGCGCGGAACCTGACGATCATCGGCCGGCACGGCCCCGGCCGGCGGTACGATCTCGGGCAGAATCCCCCGGCGAAGGAGTCCGTAGTGCGCAGCACACCGTATCGGTTCGGCCTCGGAGTTGTCATGGCCGTCGTTGTCGCGCTGGCGATTCCTACGAATGCTGCCGCGGCGACGACCGAGCATGTCAACCTCGGTGACAGCTTCAGCGCGGGCAACGGCGTGCTGCCACTGGCACCGGGCACCCAACTGCGGTGTCTGCAGTCGGAGCAGAATTTTGCGCACATCGTTGCGCGCGAGCAGGGCTACAGCCTCACCGATGTCAGCTGCGGCGGTGCGGCCACCGATGACTTCTACGCACCTCAGTTCGAGGGCACTCGGGCGCAATTCGATGCGTTGTCACCGTCCGCGGATGTGGTGACACTGATGATCGGCGGAAACGACAACAGCGTGTTCTCGGGTGCGATCGCAGCATGCGTGAATGCGTTGGTGACCCACGCCGGCGCATTCGATCCCTGCGCGCAACAGAACGGAAACAGCTTCGACGACAAGATCGTCGACAGCACGCTGCCGTCCGTTCGACAAGCATTGCGAGACATACATACTCGCGCTCCCGAGGCAAAAGTGATCATCGTCGGCTACCCGTGGCTCATCCCGGCCGCGAGCACGTGCGCACCGCAGGTCCCCGTTGCGCTCGGTGATGTTCCGTATCTGCGCAACCTCCAGTCCACGCTGAACGATGCCATTCGCCAGGCGGCCGCGGACACCGACACGACGTTCGTCGACATGTCCGTGGTGTCGGAGGGCCACGACGCCTGCCAACCCGTCGGCGTGCGGTGGGTGGAACCACTCCTGTTCGCAGACCAGTTCGTACCGCTGCACCCCAACGCTCTCGGCGAAGCCGCGATTGCGGCAGCAGTGACCGAGGCCCTGACGGCCTGAACTCACTCGTCGATCGGCTGATTCGGAAGCCATCGGTGCCCGAACGGGTCGACGAACACGGCGACCCGGCCTGCGGGCGGGCTGTCCTCGGGACCACGCACCATCGCAGTTCCCGCAGCCGTCACGCGCTCGGCCGGTTCATCTACGTCGTCGCCAGCGAGGTGCCGAGGTAAGGAGTGAGCGCGTTCACGATCGCACCGTGTCGGCGAGTGCAGTCTGGAACGACCACAGATGTCCCTCGGGATCGCGAACGCTGTACTCGCGGACGCCGTAGGGCATATCGGTGGGCGCGTAATCGATCGCTGCCCCGCTCGCCGCCACACGAGAGTGATGGGCATCGACGTCGTCGACGAGGATCGCAAGCGATGCGGTCACTGCACCGGTTGTCAACGGCGACACCATCCGGTGCTCGGGGGCCTCGCGATGTAGCCAGACCACACCGTCTCCCGCATGAACCTCTCCGTGCACCGCCCTCTCGCCGTCGTACTCGATCGGTCCCGGTGCCAGTCCGAGAACGTCGACGAGGAAGGAGTGGGCTGCCGCGATGTCGCGGTAGACCAGCAACGTGGTGCGCCTGGTCACCGCGGGCTCGTCGGTCGACAGGCCCGACAGCAGGTCCAACAGCGCGTCGTCGTTCGGACGAGAGCCCTGCAGGAGCCTGTCCTCGACTGCCCGAACCCGTTCGCGCACCCGAGCGAGCTCTGCCATCCGGTGGTCCAGGTCGGCCAGATGCTGCCGAGTCAGGTGCTGGAGATCCATCACTTCCGGATCGACATCGGCAAGCGGAGTACCCAATTCGCGGAGCAGCCGAATTCGGTACAGCCGATCGAGATCTCCCCCGTCGTATCGACGCCTACCCCCTCCGTCGCGGTCCGGAGCGAGCAAACCCAACTCTTCGTAATAGCGCAACGTGCGCTCGGTGAGGCCGGTTCGGCGGGCAACGTCACCGATGCCCCACGTGGTGGAATCGCTGCTGTTCATACGGGCAACGGTAGAACCTCACGCCACGTCAGGAGCAAACTCCGCCGATCCGGATCACACGTCCTCGAGTCGAATTCCCTTGGTTTCCTTCATGTAGAAGCAGGCGACGCCGGTCATGGCGGCCAGGAACATGATGTACACGCCGAAGACCCAGCCCAGATCGAGTCCGAGGAACAGCTGGTTGAGATACGGCGCAGTTCCGCCGAACACCGCCACCGAGAACGAATAGGCGAATCCGATTGCCTGCGTGCGGAGTCGGGTGGGAAAGCTCTCCGACAGTGTCGACGACAGAATCGAGGCCGGGACGGCGATGACGAGCAGCGCCACGGTCGACGGGAGCAGCAGCGTCCACCACTGTGTCGAGATCAGCATCGTCAGCGGGATCTGCAGCACGAACATCAGCACGGCGAAGGCGGCCAGCATCGGTCGTCGACCGATCGAATCCGAGAGACGACCGAAGAACGGTAGAGACACCAGCGCTATCAACTGAGCGACAACGAGCATCCAATACGCGGTGTCCGGATTCATCCCACGCTGTGTGATGGCGAACGTCGATACGTACGAGGTCCAGGTGTAGTGCGCCGCAGTGATTCCCGACGTCATTCCGATCATCAGCACGATCGCCTTCACGACGGTCTTGCGTGCGATCGGAGCCTGTTCGACCTTGTTCTGCTCCGAATCGAAGACCTCGCTCTCGTCCATGTTCTTGCGCAGATAGAGAGCGAACAGCGCCAGAAGTGCCCCCAGCAGGAACGGTATGCGCCAACCCCATTGACCCACAGCAGAATCCGACAGAGTCGAAGTGATGACGCCGCCGACCGTGTACGCCAAGGCGGATCCGCCGAAGATCGCGACGAACGCTACGCTGCCCCACATGCCACGTCGATTCGGCGGTGCGATCTCGCCGACGTAGGAGTACGCCGTCGCCGACTCGCCGCCGTGCGCAAAACCCTGCATGACGCGCGCGAGCAGCAGCAGCACGGACGCCCAGGCCCCGATCGCGCCGTAGGTGGGCATGATGCCGATCAGCAGGCTGCCCGTTGCCATCATGAGCATCGTGGTGACGAGGACGAACTTACGGCCCTTCTTGTCCGCGATCCGTCCGAACACGATGCCGCCGAGAGGCCGCATCAGGAATCCGACGGCGAACACCGCCAGCGTGGACAGCAATGCCGAGACCGGATCGGTCCGGCTGAACATCGCTGCCGCGATGAACGGTGCAAACACTGCGTAGGCGCTCCACTCGTACCACTCGAGCACGTTGCCGATGGTGCTGGCGAACAGCGATTTCTTTCGCGAGGAGATATCGGGCGTCGAGCGGGTGTCCGGTGATGATCCGACGGTCATGGAGTGTCGCTTTCGATCGAATAATGCTCGGCAGAAACAGGTTTGAGTGCTGCGCGCCGAATCTTCCCCGTCTGTGTCTTGGGAAGTTCGTCGATGATGTGTACAACCTTCGGTCGCTTGTAGGCGGCGAGTCGATCACGCGCGAAATCCACCAGGGCGTCCGGTGTCACGGTGGTGCCGTGCCGAAGAGACACGTAGGCCACCACCGATTCACCTTGGTAGGCGTCGGGTCTGCCCACCACGGCAGCCTCGAACACCGCAGGATGTTCGTAGAGGGCGTCCTCGACTTCCCTGGGCCAGACCTTGTATCCCGACACGTTGATCTGGTCCTTGAGTCGGTCGACCAGATACACCCATCCTTCGGCGTCGATGATCGCCACATCTCCCGTACGAAGACGACCTCCGGGCATCGTCGACGCGGACGCCTCGGGATTGCGCCAGTAGCCCGCAACCACCTGTGGACCCGAGATCTCCAGCTCCCCAGCGATTCCCGGGGCAGTCGGCTCCCCCGAGGGATCCAACGTACGCAATGTCACGCGCGGCAGCGGCAATCCGATGGACAGCGATCCACTCACGGCATCCACCGGTGCACGCACGCCGGGCGGAACGGCGATGACGCCCGCCGTGGTTTCGGTCATGCCGTACGCATTGTGGATGTAGCAGCCGAATGCGGACTCGAACGCGGTGACCGTGGCGGGTGGAATCGGTGCGCCTCCGGAATACAACGCCTTCACCGACTCGAAATGGGCACGAGTCGCACCCGCAGTCTCGGAGATCGCGTTGAACACCGTGATCGAACCGATGGTGTACGTGATGCGATGCTCGACGAAGGCATCGAGAGTCACTGCTGCGTGAAAACGATGGGCGAAGACGAGCACGCAGTCGCGCATCAGGGCCACCGCTGCATCGAGCATCGCGCCGGTGATGTGGAACAACGGTGCGACGGCGAACACGACGTCGCCGTCGACGAGACCGGCCCGTTCGCCGAAATCGAGGGCAGTGGCGAATGCGTTCGCATGCGAGATCTGCGCGCCTTTCGGCGGACCCGTGGTTCCGGACGTGTAGGCCAGAAGCGCGAGATCATCCGAGCGCAGGGCGAATCGGGGAATGGATCGGCCGCGGTAGCGGTCGATCAGACCCATCAGATCGTCGTCGGGCCGTGGTGCCACGCGTGACGTCGACGAGAAGACTCGTGGGTCGTTGCGCGTCTGCAGGTCCAGTCCACTGGTACTCATGAGCAGTCGAACCGTGCTGCCCCCCACCGTCGTGCCCACCGCATCGAGATCGTGTTCGTCGCAGACGAGCGCGATCGGTTCCGCGTCGTCGATCAAGGTACGCAGTTCTCGGTTGCGATACATCGGGTTGAGGATCAAGGCAACCGCCCCGATCTTCCACAGAGCGAGGAACATCAGGGGGTACTGCGGAATGTTCTGCAGATAGATGCCGACACGATCGCCCTGTGACACTCCTCGATCGATCATGGCTGCGGCAAGAGCATCCGACGCCTCGTCCACCTCGCGGACCGTGAGCACGGTGTCGAAATACGCCAGGGCCGGCCGGTCCGGGGCGTCGAACACGCGGTTGCGCCAGGCGTCGAGGATGGTTGCGGGCTCGGTCGCACTGTCGAGGGTCATGGACGGCCCTTTCGGTTGAACAGGATCTCGGCCCGAACGGACCGACCGAACACTCGCTCGGTCTGCGTGTCCACAGTGTTGCGGATCACAACTTGGGTGTCAACCCACTGCGTGGCGGCCGACCATTCCCGAGTCGCCCTCTACGGTAAGCGCATGACAGCGACCCACACCTGGCGCACGTACGAGGGCTCGAACCTCTCCCCAGCATTGGCGTCGGCGCTGAACACCTTCGTCGAGCAGGGGTACCACGGCACGTCGGTACGGCAGATCGCGGCAGGTGCCGGCCTGTCCGTCCCCGGCCTCTACCACCACTTTCCATCGAAGCAAGCCTTGCTGGTCGGCATCATGGATGCGTCGATGGACGAACTGCTCGAGCGGACTCGATCGGCCGAGAACGAGGCGGGTTCGTCGCCCATCGATCGGTTCGACGCAGTCGTGGAGTCACTGTTGCTGTTCCACATTCACCGGCGCGACGCCGCCTTCGTGTGTTCTACGGAAATTCGTAGTCTCGACTCTGCGAATCGCGCCGCGTACATCGCCAAGCGGGACGAGGAACAACGCCTGCTCGACGCAATCGTCCTCGACGGTGTCGAGTCCGGCGTCTTCGACACCCCACATCCGGCCGATGCCAGCCGAGCCGTCACCACCATGTGCGTCGGACTTGCCACCTGGTACCGCCCCGACGGCCCGATGGCACCGGGCGAGCTGGTCGCCGTGTATCTCGATATCGCCCGGCGAACGGTCGGTGCCGTGAACGGCATTCGCGAGTAGCACCGGGTTCCTTGACCCGGCCGGGTGATTGTGTCAATCTTCGATGGGCCGAGCGAGTGCTCGGTCGGTAGACAGGGAGTGCACCGTGGCCATCGATCTGACGTTCGACCCCGACATCGAGAAGTTGATCGAGAGAACGCGCACGTTCACTCGTGAGCACGTGCTTCCCATCGAGGACCGCTTTCTGGGAAACGTCACCGACGCCGGAGGTGATCGGCTCCGCGTCGAGATGCAGGCAGCTGCCAAGGACGCAGGCGTGTTCGCACCTCATGCGCCCGTCGAATACGGTGGCCACGGTCTGTCGATGAACGACCGTGCTCCGGTGTTCGAGGAAGCCGGCTATTCACTGTTCGGCCCCATCGCACTGAACCTCGGTGCGCCCGACGAGGGCAACGTCCACATGCTCGCCCACATCGCATCGGCGGCGCAGAAGGAGCAGTTTCTCGCTCCCCTCGCGCGTGGCGACATGCGCTCGGCGTTCGCCATGACCGAACCCGCCCCGGGTGCCGGCTCCGATCCGTCGGCCCTCACCACCGCAGCAGAACGAGTCGCCGGTGGTTGGAAGATCAACGGGCACAAGTGGTTCATCACCGGTGCCGATGGAGCGGGCTTCTTCATCGTCATGGCTCGAACCGCAGGCAAGCCAGGAGATCGAGGCGGGGCAACGATGTTCCTGGCACCCGCGGATACTGCGGGCATCACGGTCGGCCGTCACATCGGCACCCTGGACAAAGCGATGATCGGCGGGCACTGCGAAGTGTTCTTCGAGAACGTGTTCGTACCCGACGAGAACGTGCTCGGGGCAGTCGACGAAGGATTTGCCTACGCCCAGGTTCGTCTGGGGCCTGCCCGCATGACCCACGTGATGCGCTGGCTCGGTGCCTCGAGGCGGGCCCACGACATCGCCGTCGCGCAGGTTGCCCGGCGCGAAGGATTCGGCGGAAAGCTCGGCGATCTCGGCATGGTGCAGAAGATGGTCGCGGACAACGAGATCGACATCGCGGCCACCCGCGCACTGCTGATCAAGGCCTGCTTCGAGTTGGATCGCGGTGGGCACGCAAGCAACGAGACGTCCATCGCCAAGACCTACGCCGCCGAGGCGATCTTCCGCATCGTCGACCGGAGCATCCAGATGTGCGGGGGGCTCGGTGTATCGGACGATCTCCCGTTGGCGAGACTGTCGCGCGAGGTCCGTCCGTTCCGCGTCTACGACGGCCCGTCCGAGGTGCACCGCTGGGCCATCGCCAAACGGACGATCGGTGCCGCCAAGCGCGCCGCGCAGGGAGCACAGTCGTGAGCGAACTGCCGGGCATGAATCGCGATGCGCTCGAACAGTTTCTGCGCGGGAACGGCATCGAGATCGACGGTGCACTGACGGTCGAGATGATCAGTGGTGGTCGGTCCAACCTCACGTACAAGGCGTACGACGACTCCTCGACATGGGTCGTTCGTCGACCCCCAACCAGTGGTCTCACCCCCTCGGCGCACGACATGGCCCGCGAGTGGGCCGTCACCGAAGCCCTTGCATCCACCGATGTTCCGGTCGCTCCGACCGTCGCCTTCGATCGGGACGGTTCGACGCTCGGTGCACCCATGACCGTCGTCGACTTCGTCCCCGGCCGAGTCGTTCGCACTCGTGCGGACCTCGATGATCTGACGGACGGACAGATCACCCAGAATGCCTCCGAATTGGTCCGGGTGCTCGCCGCTCTGCATGCCGTCGACCCCGATGCGGTCGGCCTCGGCAGCTTCGGACGGCCCGAGGGGTTCGTCTCGCGTCAGGTCGCGACGTGGGCTCGACAGTGGCAGCGCGTCAAGACTCGCGATCTACCCGATGTCGACCGACTCCACCGCGCGCTGGAGGCAGCGGTACCGGCACGCTCGGCGGCGTCCATCGTGCACGGTGACTATCGCGTCGACAACACCATTCTCGACGCCGAGAACGTCGGTTCCGTTGCTGCAGTGGTCGACTGGGAGATGTCGACGCTCGGAGATCCGCTCACCGACGTTGCGCTGATGTGCATCTATCGTCAACCGGTGTTCGACGCGGTCCTGGGTGCGGACGCGGCATGGACGAGCGACCGATACCCCTCGGCCGACGATCTCGCACAGCAGTACGCAGTGGAATCGGGTCGCCGACTGGAGAACTGGGGTTTCTACCTAGCCCTGGCCAATTTCAAACTCGGTGTGATCGGAGAGGGAATCACCCACCGGGCGCTGTCGGGTTCGGTTACCGGGGCCGGTGCCCGCAACGCCGCGGAGGCCACCGGGGAGTTCATCGCCGCCGGACTCAGGGCGCTGTCGGGCACCACCGACTGAGCCGAAAGCTGCGGTCAGACCGGCTCTCTCATCACGCCGATGTGGCGCACGGTTCCGGACAGGCCCGGGAGCTCCTTCGGTTCGGACCAGCCGATCAAGTCGTTGCTGTCGGAGTAGAAGTACTTCCGATTCGTGTAGTCGTCGTAGTACAGCCGCCACGTGCCGTCGGGCAACTCGACGACGGCCGGACCTTCCTTCAATGGGCCGAAGTCTCGGAATGGGGCGGGGGTGTACGGCCCGATCAACGACGGCGCAGTCCAGTGCTCGATCACTTTGTGAGTCTCGTTCTTGGTGAACGCGTGGTAGGTCGATCCCTGCTTGACCACGGTCGTATCGATGTGGTCTGCGTCGATCCCGACGAACGGAACCGGGAAGCTCCACATTCTCAGGCCCGGATCCATCGCTGTCATCAGATACGGAACGAACCCGCCTCCGGTCGACAACGACACGATGATGCTGACGCGGTCGCCTTCGACGAACCACTCCGGTGCCCATGCCTTGGTGGTGAACGGCGACAGTGACGGCCCGTCCGAGAAGCCGGCCGACCCGCTGAATCCGGGCGGACTGGCCGATCCGGTACCGGCTCCGGTGCCCGGAAGGAAAGCGCAGCAGAACGGGATCGGGAAGTTCTGCAGGAACGTCCAGTTCACGCGGTCGCTGCTGCGAGCGAAGCCGATGTTCGCCCCGCCACCCGTCGTGTAGGTCACGTAGTACATACCGTCGGAATGCCGGAAGATGCTCGAGTCACGCACCACACCGGACGGCGGTCGGTACGCCGACGTCTGCACGGCGGTGAAGTCCGTGCCGTCGCTGGATTGGTAGACATCCATGTCGCGGTCACTGTCGTTGCTGAACGCCACCATTGTGTAACGCCACGCGGACGGCGCAGCCGCACTGTTCCCCGTGGCGGAGAACAGCAGCCCCGCGACAGCGAGAATCACCATCGGCACGGCGAGCACGCATTTTCGAACTGTGGGCATCACCCGAGCAGTATCTCCGGCCCGAACACACCATGCGTAACTTTGGTAACAGCCACTACGAATCGTTACCAACCTTGTCACGGATCCGAAATCGACTCCGTCAGGGTTTGGATTGGTACATCTCGTGGTCGGCGTCGTCGAGGATGGCCAGCGCACTTCGGGTGTCGTAGCGATCGACGGTGACTCCGCCGATGCTCGCCGTCACCGTCAAGGCGCGGCCGGCGGTCGTGATGGGTGTGGCGAGCTCGGCACGCACATCGTCGGCCTCGGTCCCCGCACAACGGGGCACAACAGCCACGAACTCGTCTCCACCGATCCGTCCGACGAAGGCATCGGCCGGCAGTGCCCGCGTCAGACGCGCAGCGACCACGCCCAATACTGCATCGCCGACGGTATGACCGTGCAGGTCGTTGATCGTCTTGAAGTTGTCGAGGTCGATGAACAGGACCGCCATGGCGTCGTCGCGGGCCGGCCGCGCCAGCTCTTCGTCGAGGCGCGCCATGATCAGCGGCCTGTTCGGCAGGCCCGTCAGGTCGTCGTGTGTCGCCGCATACTCGAGTTTCATACTCATCCGGTAGGAGTCGGTGATGTCGACGAACGTCGCGACGATCGACGGCGCGGGGTTGCCGGCGTCGAGCATCGTCGATGTCAACGACAGCCAGAAGTTGCGTCCGTCCCGTCGACGCTCGACACCGATCACCGCCTGGCTCGGCCTACCGGTCTTCCTGGTGACGGCGACCGGGTGCTCGTACGGGTGAATCGGACCTTCGTCGGTGCCGTACACCCGGAACGGAAGGGTCGACGCCTGACCGGTCGTCTCCGATCCGACCTCGAGATCGAGAATCGTCTTCGCCGCGAGGTTCGCCGATTCGATGCGTCCGGTGTGGTCGAGTACGACGACTCCGGCCTCGAGCGATTCCACCACCGCGGTGTAGTGCTCCTCGGCCCGTCGCACTGCGCTTCGGTCGGCGCACACCAACACCCAGCCGTCGGGCATCTGTGCCGCGGACACCACCACCGCCAGTGCCGTCCCGTCGGCGCGGCGATGCGACTCGCACAGTCGGCCACCGGCCAGCAGTATCGAGGCCGGATCGCAGGGCACCCCCACCGCGTGGGACACGCTGCGCCCGAGCACGTCCGACGCGCATCTGCCGTACACCGATTCGGCACCGGGGTTCCAGCTCGACACCAGACCGTCGGACGAAACTCCGACGATGGCATCACTGACGTGCTGGACCAGAGCGGCCTGGTACTGCAGTGCCCTCTGCGCAGCCTTGTGCTCGGTGAGGTCTCGCAGAATGACCTGGAACGCCGGCTCACCGTTCCACACGGTGCGCACCGACACCGCTTCCATCGTCAGCGTCGTCCCGTCGAGAGCGAGCACCGTCGCTTCGGACGCTGCGCTGGCGGTGCCGTGGGTGTCGAGAGCGGCGATCCGCTCGAACATGGGCCCGACCGATTCCGCCGCGATGAACTCGGTGATCGGACGCCCGATGACGTCATCGGGCGTCTCGGCGCGGAGATACCTCATTCCGGCGGGGTTCAGATAGACCATCGTGCCGCGTCTGTGCACCCCGATTGCGTCCGGTGAATGCTCGACGAGAACCCGGTAGCGATCTGCCAATCCAGGCGACGCGGAACGCGATTCAGGGTCGCCGACGCTTTCGCGCTCCCCTGGGCCCATGCTCGGTCCTCGCGTTCGTAGACAGACGGTCAACACCCGATTGAACCACCCGGGGAGAGGTCGGTGCAGTTTCCCGCCCGATTCACACTGTATGTCCATTTTTCGACTGGACCTCGGGCCGGTTTCGCGGGCTAAATCGAGGCGCGAGCCGATTCCGGTTCGCGTACCTCGAAAAGAAACGGATATCGACGATGAGCCCTCATGGCATCGACATCAGTGGGATCGGCGCAGTGTCCGGCTACGGCTGGGGCACGGACACCCTGTGGAACGGCCTTGCGACGGGCAAGGCCGCAGCCACGCTCCACCACGACCTTTCCCGCCCCGGCGGAAACCCGGTCTGGCTCGCGACAGTCCCCGACGGTGGGGATCAGCACGACGGCACCAGCCGATTCGGGCGGGCCCTTCGCGGTGCCGCGCGCGAGGCCATCGACGACGCGATGACGCGGGGTTGGCGGCCCGGTCGACGTGTCGGTCTGATCCATGCCGTCGTCCTGGGAGAAGTGGACGAGTGGCGCAATTTCTACCTCGAAGACGGCGGCGAACGCCGTGTCCGTGATTATCTGACGCTCATGCCGTCGACGCCGGTGTCACTGTTGATGCAGGAATACGGCTTTCACGGACCTGCGATGAACGTCTCTGCCATGTGCGCATCGGGCAATGCAGGCCTTCTCACGGCCAAGATGTGGCTCGATACCGGATTCGTCGAGGACGTCGTGTTCGTCGCCACCGATCTGTCGCTGACGCCGGAGAACATCGACCATTTCGTCAAGCTCGGCGTCGGCATCGTCGACGTGGAGCCGCAGGACGGTTGCCGGCCGTTCCAGGAAGGCAGTCGCGGATTCGGAATGGGTGAAGCTGCAACAGCATTCGTACTGTCGACACGAAGCAAGGCCTCGTATGGCCGGGTGTTGGGTGGCTCCATGACGCACGACGCCTTCCACGCCACCTCCATCGACCCCGCGCTCACCCAGGTACGGGCATGTTTCGAGGAAGCGCTGGCCGACGCAGCCGTCACCGCCCAGCAGGTGCGCTATCTCAACGCTCATGGCCCCGGCACCGCACAGTGTGATGCGGCGGAGACCGCGATGTTGGAGACCGTGCTCGAATCGCGCGCGCAGGTGTACTCGGTGAAGCCGTTGACGGGCCATTGCCAGGGTGCTGCATCGGCAATCGAAACGATGTCGGCGGTCATGGGATTCGAGCGCGGACTCGTTCCCGCGGCCCCGCAGGTCTCGGATGCTCACCCCCTGCTGCTCGACGGATTCACCACCGCGGAACCAGGATTGACGGTGAAGTCGTCATTGGGAATGGGCGGACACAACTCGGTGGTGGTGTTGGCTCCCGCGTGACGTGATTCCCGCGCTCCGACCGCCCGTGCCGAGACGGGCGGTCGGGCTGCCGACAAACGGACTTGCCGGTCGGGAACTCCCGACGCCGGATTGTTCGGCCCGCTATCATTCCCCCACACCCACACCGAGGTCGATGCCGTCGAGGAGCTGCGTGAGCAACAAGGTGACCGAATCCGTGTCCGTACCGCCCGCGGCGTGGTTGCCGATGAAGTACCCCCGACGCGGGGGCTATCCCACCGTCGTCCGACCGGTCCATCCCGATGCCGGCGTAGAGCTGGCCGAGAAGATCGAGAACGACGAGCAGACCTTGGCCGATACCTCGTGGTATCTGGTCGACGACGACGACCCGGGCGATCTGACTCTGGCGGCACGAAAGTACCGAGCGGGAGAGGCATCGGCCGTCGGTGCCGCGGCTCTCCACTACCTGCTGAACCGCTGGAGCGGCCGGGACCGCCAGCACGCAGACCTCATCATCGATGGCTGGGTCGCCAGGCATGGGCTGGCATTCGCCTCCGAAGCCCTCATGGAAATGTCCGACATGCGCTTCAGCACCGTAAGCATTGCGGTAGCCGATCTTCCGGACGATGCCGTGTTCATCACCTCGACCATCGGAACCACGGAACCCGGCGAGAGTATACCGATTCCGAAATACGTCTACCGAGAACAACTCTCACAGGTGGACAACCCTGAAGAACAGGTAACGTACACGCCTCTCGAGTACATGCTCGACAGAATGCGCGGCTTGATCGCTGTCGCGTCCGCGGAAGAGTACGAGGCAGCTCGCGCTGCCGTCGAGTCTCTACGGACCAACACCGTACGCAAACTGACCTCGATGTACGTGTTTCCGACCGAACAGCAGTGGGCGGAAGACGCGATCATGGGGACGCGAGTGGAGACCTACCACTGGAACACCCAGCAGATGGTCTCTTCCAACACTCTCGATCAACTGCAACGGACGGCCAACGTATACGGCCCGCAGCGATGGCTCGACGACGACGAGACGCTTGCGGCGGTCGTCGAGGGCATAGGTGCGTCCATCCTGCCCATGCTGCTCGACGCCTTCGATACTCCGAACCCATACACCGGTGCACGGGACGAGACCAGGCTTCTGCGGATTCTTCACGCATTGTCCGCGATTCCCACCGACGAGGCGTTCTCTGCTCTCGTGGAACGCGGGGGCATGAAGAGCGGATTGCCCGCGATCGTGCACGCGATGCGCAGCTATCCGCGTCGGGCCTTCACCGTCCTGGACGGGGCCGATCACGCGCTGTTCGATCGACATGTTCGGCTGCATCCCGCCTTGGCGAGGGACGTTGCGCCGACGCTGTCGGAGCGGGCTCGACGCCGAATATCGGAGCTCTCCAGCTCGTTTCCCGAGGCGACCGATCTCCCGACCATTCTTGTCGATCCGCCGTGGGCGACGCGAACGAAGTCACCGGACGTCGCCCCGATCACCGGACTCGACGCTCCCGAGATTCACCGGATCGATTGGCTTCCAGGCGAATTGGAAGCGATTGCCAACACTCCCCACAGCTACAGCTATTCGTCGTGGGAACAACAACGGAAGTACATCGAGGACTTCACCGAGAAATACGGCCTGAACGAGTGGTCCGTCTGGCAGATGTTTCTGATGGCCCCCGACGACGTCGCTCGACCGCTCCTGTCGACGTGGGACGGGGTGAAACTCAAGGAGCCACTTCGCGTCGTTGCTCGCTACGAACTCGACGCTCTCCCTCTCGTGCTTCGGCACGCTCGCGCTCACCCGGGTGCTGCTGCGCCGTACCTGATGCCGTACGTGAACCTCGAGGTGGCTCGATTGCACGCCACGACGTACGCCACGAGAAAGAACCTCCGAAAGCCGGCGCTGGCGTGGCTCGTTCGGCATGCCGACGATGCCGTGACGTTGTTGACACCCGATGCGGTGGGACCGGCCGGCCCTCGACGAGATCATGCGGCAGAGGCCCTCCGGGGTCTCGTCCGCAGTACGTCGCGTGATCTCGTGCTCGGTGGAGCGGGTCGGTACGGCACGGATGCAGTGGCGGCGATTGCGTCGATCGTCGATCTCGATCCCCTCGACAAACTTCCCAAACGTATTCCCAGAACACCGCCGTGGGCGGATATCGCATCGCTGCCGCCCACCCTGACCGCAGACCGATCTGCAGCACTGCCGGATTCGGCGGTGGCCAACATCGTCACGATGTGTGCCATCGGGGCAGTCGAGGCTCCCTATGCCGGGCTGGAGCACGTGATCGAGTACTGCGACAGCGGCACTCTTGCCGCTACTGCATGGGAGCTGTTCCAACGGTGGTGGGGTGCCGGCGCCCCGTCCAAGGAAAACTGGGCGATCTTGGCCCTCGGCTGGTTGGGGGACGATTCGACCGTCCTGAGACTGGCTCCCCTCATCAGGCAATGGCCGGGCGAGAACGGCACTGCTCGAGCGCAATTGGGCCTCGACGCGCTCGCGGCACACGGATCGGCCAGGGCACTGACCGAACTCGATTACATCTCACGGAAGATGAAATTCAAGTCGCTGAGGAACGGTGCCAAGCAGCGAGTCGCAGAATTGGCCGACAGCCTTGGGCTCGACCGCGAACAACTGGCGGATCGAATCGTTCCCACGCTGGACCTGACACCCGACGGAACCATGACATTCGACTACGGGCGACGAACGTTCACCATCGGGTTCACCGAAGCGCTCGTGCCGTACGTGCTCGATGAGAACGGCAAGAAGACGTCCGGACTACCCAAGCCGTCCACTGCCGACGACGCGGTACTTGCCGAGAACGCCAAGAAGCGCTTCGCCGACCTCAAACGCGAAGCGAAATCCGTTGCAGCCGAGCAGATCAAGCGCCTCAACCGATCCATGGTCACGGGAAGACGTTGGACTGGAGACGAATTCTCGGAGTACGTACTCGGGCACCCTCTGCTGATACATCTCGCTCGACGCCTTCTGTGGGCGTCGTTCGACGCAAGCAATCGGCCCGTCGTGGTGTTTCGAGTGGCCGAGGACAGCACCCTCGCCGACATCGACGACAATTCGATCGACCTGCCGGTCGGACGCGTCGGACTCGTCCACCCAGCGCACATTCCGGACACCGTGGGTACCTGGTCCGAGGTGTTCGCCGACTACGAGATCCTGCAGCCGTTCGCTCAACTCGGCAGGCCGGTGCACGACCCTCTGCCCGGTGACGTCGATGGAACCGGTCTCGCACGATTCACCGGAGTGACCGCGACGCCGAGCCAAGCACTTCGGCTCACTCACCGGGGCTGGGAACCGGTCTGGGAGAACCCGGGGTCGTGGGGGCAGGGTCTGCTGTACGAGCTGAGCGACTCCGTATCGGTGCTGCTCGGACTCGATCCCGGTATGGGTACCGGCGATCCCTACAACGGCTACCCGGATCAGAAACTCGTTTCGGTGGACCTGCGGGGCGGAACGCTGGACGACGTAGATCGTGCAACAGTGTCCGAACTGATTGCCGACCTGGACGGATTCGCATCATGACAGCGCAGGTTCAGAGACCGCCTGCGGAGAAGCGCTACGCAGCCGAACTCGAGCAGTTGACAGAAGAGGACCGCGGGCCTCGACCACCCGGATGGAAGCTGAGTTTGACGGCGGCGCGTTCGTTCGTCATGGGCGACGCCGACCGTGGGATCGTGGAGAAGTACATCGGCAATCCGTCTTTGGTCGAACGTGCGCTCGTCACCCTCGCCACGACACGAGGGCTGATGCTGGTCGGCGAGCCCGGCACCGCGAAGTCGATGCTCTCGGAGTTGATCGCTGCGGCTGTCAGCGGAGACTCGACTCTCACGATCCAGGGCGGCGCTGCAACCACCGAGGACCAAATCCGGTACTCGTGGAATTACGCGCTCCTCGTGGCCGAAGGGCCGTCGACTCGGTCGTTGATCCCGGCACCGATGATGCGCGGCATGTCAGAGGGCCGCGTCGTGCGGTTCGAGGAAATCACCCGCTGCCCGCTCGAAGTGCAGGACACTCTGCTGTCCTTGCTGTCGGAGCGCGTCATGGCGGTGCCGGAACTGGCCGGCATCGATGCGATGGTCTATGCACGTGAGGGTTTCAACGTGATCGCGACAGCGAACACCCGTGATCGCGGAGTGAACGAAATGAGTGCCGCACTCAAGCGGCGATTCAATTTCGAGACCGTGCACCCGATCTCGGACTTCGACACCGAGATCGAGTTGGTCCGTTCGGAGTCGGCCGAGCTGTTGCGCGCCTCGGGCGTCGACATAGCTCAAGATCCCGCTGTCACAGAACTTTTGGTCACGTTGTTCCGTGATCTCCGAACGGGATTCGCCGCCGACGGCACGGCCGTCGAACGTTTGTCCTCGGTGCTGAGCACCGCCGAGGCGGTGTCTCTGGCTCACGCCACCGGCATCCGCGGATGGTATCTGCGCGGCGATTGCGGCTCGGTCAGGGATTTGGCCGAATCTCTGGCCGGGACCGCCACCAAGGACAACGCCGAGGACACCGCTCGCCTACGCAGGTACATCGAGCAGCGGTCCACTCATCGATCCGGCCAGTCCTGGCGAGAGTTGCGCGAAGCACACGCACACTTGGCTCCCTAGTGACCGACCTCGACAGCTCGGTAATCGTCATCGGAGTCCGGCACCACAGTCCCGCCTGTGCTCGGGTGGTGTCGGACACGATCGAACGAGTGCGGCCGGCCCACGTGCTGATCGAAGGGCCTGCGGATTACACCGGCCGTCTGACGGATCTGACCAGAGGGCACCAGCTCCCGATCGCCCTCTTCTCCCATGCCAGGAATGGACGGTCCACGCGGGTCACGTGGACCGCATTCACCGATTTCTCGCCCGAGTGGGTGGCGCTCGAGCAGGCAGCCAGAGTCGGTGCGGAGTCCCGATTCATCGACCTTCCAGCGTGGCATCCCGATTTCGATTCGGAAACAGAGCGATACAGCGCTGCGGCGATGACAGCGATGAAGCGCATGGGTCTCGACACCGTCGACGCGATGTGGGATCACGTCGTGGAATGTCGCGCACAGGCGACCACGACATCGCAGATGATCGACATCCTGAACACCTATTTCGACATGGTCCGTGCCGGTGGCCCGGCAGCGTCCGCACGAGAGAAGTACATGGCGTCATGGGCCCGGTCCGCCCAGCTCCGAGGCGGACCGGTCGTGGTCGTCTGCGGCGGGTACCATCGGCCCGCAATCATGGCAGAGTTGACCGCCGGTCCACCGCCGAGCGACGCATGGCCTCCCGTGCCTGTGGCGGAACCGAGTCTCGATGTCGGCACCTACCTGATTCCGTACTCCTATCGTCGGCTGCGGCTCGAAGCACCGTGGTGGTACGAAATGCTGTGGCGAAACGGCATTTCGGCACCCCAGATCGCGATCGAGGCACTCGTGCGCTCTCTGCGATCGCAGGGCCACCACGTCTCGACCACCGACGTCATCGGGTTCCGCACGCAAGCCCTTGCACTGGCCGCGATGCGCGGCCATTCGACCCCGACGCGCCGCGACGTCCTGGACGCAGCGGCCGGTTCCCTGATCGACCAGGCCCTGACCTCGCCGCTACCGTGGACACGTGCGGGCGAGCCGGACGGCGTCGATCCGGACCCGGTGATCACCGCTTGTGTCCGCACCATGCGCGGAGACCGGCGCGGCGCACTGCATCCCGACTCCCCCGCACCTGGCCTCGTCCATCACGTCGACATGCTTCTCGAAGAACTCGATCTTGTTCCCGGCACGGTCTCACTGGACCTCACCGACCACCGAGGCCGTACCCGCAGCCGCGTGCTGCACCAGTTGCGGCTGTTGGGGATACCGGGATTCGGACGAACATTCGGCCCCACCGGTGGATCGGACATGCTCTCGGCCGAGCAGTGGGTGATCACGCAGACGGACGAGCGGGATCCGGCATTGACCGAAGCAGCAGCCCACGGCCACACCCTGGTCGAAGCGTCGTCCGCACAGTTGGAATCCGCACTGCGACGCGGCGGATCAGACGTCGCGACAGTTGCCGAGCTGCTCTTCGACGCAGTCCTGTGCGGGCTCGACTCGATGTCCGACGCTACCGCCCTCGTGGCGGTCGAATCTCTCCACGCGGCCGCCGACCTCGCGGACGTCGGACTACTCGCACGAACATCTCTCGACCTCTGGCGGCACGATTTCCTTTTCGGCAGTCGGGGCTCGACAGTGTTGGGGGCTGTCGTCACCGCGGCGTGCTCCCGGGTGATCACGCTCGCCCGACGGAGCCGGGCGACACCGGGCGGCGCAGACATCGGCCGAATCGAAGCAATGGCGGTTGTCGCCGACGTGATGCGCCACGCTGCACGGCTTCTCACCGACGATCCCACAACCGAGCTGGCCTTGCTGGCAGCCGACCATGGCGCAGCGGTCGATATGAGAGGGGCAGCACTGGGCACGTCGTGGAGTCGTTCGACGCCGGCTTCGGCCGCGGCAGCAGTTCGATCGATCGCGCCGGATCGGCTCGGCGACTGGCTGTGCGGTCTGTTCGGTGTCGCACGCGAGAGTTTCCTCCACAACGGCTCCGGCAACGCGGTTCTGACAGCAGTCGACGACGTCGTGAGCGGCCTGACCGAGCACGACTTCCTGGTTGCGCTCCCTGCCCTGCGGCAGTCCTTCGAGTTCTTCCCTCCCCGTGAACGCAGCGCGGTTGCTGCGCGGTTCGTCGCCGCATCCACCGCGTCGCCGGTTCCCGAATCGGTCGAGCCCGGCGTGCTGCTCGACGGGCGGATCGACGCGCAGCTCGACGAGATCGGATTGCGATGAGTGCGGAGCGATGGCGGCTGATCCTGGGTGATGCGTCGGCGAGTGTCCTCGGTGACGTCACCGGTGAGGCTGCCGAGCGCGATGGCGCTCTGGAATGGTTGTACGGTCGAGACCCTGCGCGCGCGGCGCAGGGAGTGCGGGCGGGCGGATCACGCTCGGCGTCAGCGAGTTCCGCGTCGGACGGTGGCGACGGAACCGACACATCCACGGATGCAGGCGCCGAACGCCGCCGCGGAAGCCGTGCGCGGCCGAACGGAATCGGGACCACCGTGGTGACAGCGGTGGACTGGCTCGACGACATCCACCGGCTCTTCCCTCGCGAAACGATCCATCGCCTCGAGCGAGATGCCGTCGAGAAGTACGAGATCACCGAGGTGGTGACCGACCCGGAGGCCCTGGAACGTATCGAGCCGAGTGTGACGCTGCTGCGCGCTCTGCTGCGCACGAAGCACCTCATGGATCCGCGGGTGCTGGCGATGGCCAAGAAGGCAGTGGACGAGGTGGTCCGTGAGCTGATCGAGAAGCTGTCCGTCGACGTGCGAAAGACATTTCACGGCACCCGCAGTCGACAGCGCACGTCGTTTCGCAACTCACGGAACTTCGACTTTCCTGCAACGGTTCTCGCGAATCTGAAGCATTGGTCACCGGAAACCCGATCGATCGCCATCGAGCGACCGCTGTTCTCGTCTCGGACCCGTAGGCACACCGACACGTGGACCCTGATCCTGCTGGTGGATCAGTCGGGATCGATGGTGGATTCGGTCGTGCACTCCGCGGTGACCGCGGCGTGTTTCTGGAACGTCCCCGGTTTGAGAACCCATCTGATCGCGTACGACACCAACGTCGTGGACCTCACCTCCGAGGTGCTCGACCCGGTCGAACTACTGATGGGGGTTCAACTCGGCGGTGGCAACGACGGAGCCAAGGCCGTCGACTACGCGGGACAACTCGTCGACACACCTCGCCGAACCATCGTGGTGATCATCTCCGATCTGTACGAGAGTGCGCCGGATACGTTCGTACGCAGCATATCTCGACTCACGGACGAGGGCGTGAAGGTGCTCGCCCTTGCGGCACTGGACGAGGGTGGGGAACCTGATTACGACCGCGAGATTGCTCGCCGCCTCGCACGCCTCGGAGTGCACGTCGGTGCGATGACGCCGGGCGGTTTGGCCGAATTCGTGGCCGGCTGCATCCGATGAGCGGGTGGCATCGATGACGACGAGACCGGACGTTGCTGCACTCACCGACGAGGCGTTGGCGATCGTGGCCAATCGAGGACTTCTCAAGAGGGCCCTTCGCATGGTGGACGAACAGCCTCCGGCGCTCTCGGTGTCGGACGAGTGCATAACCGCGCGATTCGCCGACGGTGCAGTCACGGAACTGCCATCCTCGACTCCCTTCGATGAGGCGTCGTGCACCTGCGGTGCCGCCGCAGTGTGCCGACACCGGATAGGTCTGGTACTCGCGTATCGAGCACGACACGAGACTCCTTCCCCCGCCGAATCCTGGACGCCGGGGCAGTTCGAGGATGCCGATCTGGAGCGTCACCTCGGGGCTGCGGCGGTTCGGCGAGCCAGAAGAACTCGAAGCGATGGCTATCAGGCCAGAGTCGTACGGCCGAGTGATCCTGCATCCGCCGTTCGCGTCGAACTCCCGCACTGTACGGTTCGGTTTCTCACACCACACGAGCTCGGCCATGCCCATTCCTCGGCATCGCCCGAGGTCGCTCCGGACTCGATCGTCCTGGCAGTGTGGGCTGTGCGCGCATCGGACGAACTGGGCCGAGAGGATGTATTCGTCAGTACTGCAGCAACTGTCGAGGTTGCGCAAGCACCGGCGGCGGGCCGGACCCTGGCGCGAACGATCCTCCTCGACGGGGTAGCGGGCACGTCGTCGGTGCAACGGGCGGCCGCTGCCCGAACGACTCACCACATTCAGGCCGGACGGACCGTGTGGCTGGCAGACGCGTGCGTCGAGCTGACCGATCAACTCGACGCGTACACAAGCCGCAGCGCACGGCACAATCGCACCAGGGTCGCCCGAGTCATCGGCGAGATTCACGCTCGAGTCGAGTTGGGTGCGTCCGCGGACGCGGCCCTCGCCGCCCATGCGCTCGGTGCCGAGAGCTCCGGCGAAACACCGCTCAGGCGTACGGTTCTGGCGGGGCTCGGAGCACGGGCAACCCGCGTCGTCGATGGCATCGACGTCGACGTCTATTTCTCCGAGCTCGATTCGGATGCGGTGTATGTCCTGCGCCGCCATTGGTCCGGTGAAAACCTGACCGGCCACAGCGTTGTAGCGCGCCGGACCGGGGGCACCACTGTCGGCAACCTCTCGACGTCGACGATCGTGACCGAATCCGCCGTCCGGCGCGCGAATCGCAGAATCAGATTGGGACGCCGAGGAATCGGCCGAACGTCCATTCTTCCGTTGAGCACGGAAGCCTGGAACGGTTCGCCGAACGTGATACACGACTACTCCGAGGCACGACGCCGATTCACCGAACGCAGGCCGTCCTTCGCACGGGACAGGGTGACCACCGACAACATCGGGTTGATCGGAGTCCATTCGGTGATCGACATCGACTACTCCCCTTCGGAACAGCTGTCGACTGTGGTGATATCGGATGAACTGGGAAACCGAGCACATGTTGTCGTCGAGCACCGCAGTGAAGCGCCTGGCGCGATCGACGCAGTACTGAACGCGATGTCAGCGGGACCGCGAACCGTCGCGGGGCCGATCGATGCCCGCGCCGGTGTGCTACGCATCGCCCCCACTGCCGTGGCCTGCGAACTCGGTGTCGTCGTTCCCGATCTCCAACCCGCCGACAGCGCAACCCAATTGACCCGGACCCCCCTTTCGGACCGTGTCGATGCTGTCGACAACGCGATCGCCGCTGCGCTCGGTACTCTCGCCGACATCTCACACCGGGGTGTTCGCCACGCCGCCGAGTCCGACATCGCCTCGCTACGCGTGTGCGCAGGCACCGTGAGCGACGCCGGAATGCGCACAACGGGCCGATCGCTCTCGCTGATCGCCGATTACCTTGCCGGCGGCGAATCGGACGCAGCAGCGGACGCCTGGGTGCGCGCGATGCTTCGCATCATGGTTGCCGAGGAGTCCTACTGAACCGAGACCTCACACCTCGGTGGCAGCACCGCAGATTCCGCATTCCTCGAATTCGACGCGCTTCCAACGTGCAACAGGAACGAAGAACAGTGTGAATTGCTGGTACTGCTTCATTCTCGACCATTGGGTCGTGTTGTGGCACCGCGGGCAGCTTCGCGTCGAGCCCGGGCCGACGTGTTTGCGCTTGCTGCCGAAACCGAAGAGTAGGAACATCACCCCAGCATAGGTGGCCCCAGCGACTGCAGAATCCTGTGCGGCACGGCCACCATCGCGTACTCGCGATGGTGGCCGTGCCGGGTCGGACGCTGTCAGGCGGCGATCATGCCGTGCGGGTCGATGACGAATTTCTGCGCGACACCACTGTCGAATTCGCGGTAGCCACGCGGAGCGTCGTCGAGCGTGATTACTGTCGCATTGACGGCCTTCGCAATCGAGACTCGGTCCGAGAGAATCGCATTCATCAGTTCGCGGTGGTAGCTCATCACCGGGCACTGCCCCGTGGCGAACGACAGCGACTTCGCCCATCCGGTGCCGAGACTGAGCGAGAGGGCACCACGCTGCGCAGCCTCGTCCACGCCGCCGGGGTCCCCGGTCACGTACAGTCCTGGAATCCCGATGCCGCCGCCCGCAGTCGTGATGTCCATCAACGAATTCAATACCGTGGCCGGTGCTTCGCGGGACGAGTCCCCACCGTGACCGCGGGCTTCGAAGCCCACGGCATCCACGGCGGCGTCGACCTCCGGGATGCCGAGAATCTGTTCGATCTGGTCCTGCGGCGCACCCTTGCCGACATCGACGGTCTCGCAGCCGAACGTGCGCGCCTGGGCCAACCGATCGGCATTCATGTCACCGACTATGACCACCGATGCGCCCAGAAGTTGCGCGCCGACCGCGGCGGCGAGGCCCACCGGACCTGCACCCGCGATATACACAGTCGCACCGGGTTTCACCCCGGCGGTCACCGCTCCGTGGAACCCGGTGGGAAAGATGTCGGACAGCATCGTCAGGTCCAGAATCTTTTCCAGTGCCTGATCGCGGTCGGGAAATTTCAGCAGATTGAAGTCCGCGTAGGGGGCCATGACGTACTCGGCCTGGCCTCCGACCCAACCGCCCATGTCCACGTAGCCGAACGCCGAGCCCGGTCGATCAGGGTTGACGTTGAGACAGATTCCGGTCTTGCGTTCCTTGCAGTTTCGACACCGTCCGCACGCGATGTTGAACGGAACCGAGCAGATGTCTCCGACCTTCAGAAACTCGACGTCTCGTCCGACCTCGACGATTTCGCCGGTGATCTCGTGACCGAGGACCAGCCCTTCGGGTGCAGTGGTTCGCCCACGGACCATGTGCTGATCACTGCCGCAGATGTTGGTCGAGACGACCTTGAGGATCACTCCGTGCTCGCACTTACGACCGACGTTCGCCGGGTTCACTCCGGGACCGTCGGTCAGTTCCAGCCCGGGATAGGCGATGTCCTGAACCTCCACCTTGCCCGGGCCTGCGTACGTCACTGCGCGGTTGTCTGCCATGAGTTCTCCTCTTCGTCGAGTGAGCTGGGTGACCAGCGGGCCGGGGTCATCGACCCGATCTGCGCCTGTGGCCCGCATCACACCAGTATGCACAGATTCGAATGTGGACGTGCGCGCCGAACCCGAGGCGAGCGAGCGAGCCGACACCGACGCTGCGACTCGCTATCGGATGGACCATCCCGCCCCGAGCACTTGACTCAGCCCGATGTTAGCGCTCACACTGTGTTGCACACGTCACAGTGGGTGGCAACGTGAAGGAGATCTGCATGCCGGTTGACCGCTACACGGTGGGAGTCGATTTCGGCACCCTCTCCGGCCGGGCCGTCGTCGTCCGCGTCTCGGACGGGACCGAAATCGCCTCGGCCGTACACGATTACCGTCACGCGGTGCTCGAGGAGACGCTCCCGAGCGGCACGGTCCGACTGCCCGACGCCTGGGCCCTGCAGGTACCCGACGACTATCGGGACGTCCTGCGGACTGCAGTCCCCGCTGCTCTGGCCGCCGCAGGCATCGAACCCGAACAGGTCGTCGGCATCGGCACCGACTTCACCGCGTGCACCATGGTGCCGACCGATGCCGATGGCACCCCACTGTGCGAGGACCCGCGCTTCGCCGATCGACCGCACTCCTACGTGAAGCTGTGGAAACACCACGCGGCGCAGGGCCAAGCAGACCGCATCAACGATCTGGCCGAACGGCGCGGTGAGAGCTGGCTCCCTCGCTACGGCGGACTGATCTCCTCCGAGTGGGAGTTCGCCAAGGCGCTGCAGATCCACGAGGAAGACCCCGAAATCTACGACGCGATGGACCGGTGGGTGGAGGCGGCCGACTGGATCGTCTGGCAGCTCTGCGGTACGTATGTGCGCAACGCCTGTACTGCCGGATACAAGGGCATCTATCAGGACGGGCAGTATCCGTCCGTGGACTTCCTCACCGAACTCGCACCGGGATTCGGATCCTTCGTCGCCGACAAGCTGGACCAGCCGCTGGGCGACTTGGGTTCGCGCGCAGGGTCCTTGACCGCCGAGGCTGCCGGGTGGACAGGTCTTCCGGAAGGTATTGCCGTCGCAGTCGGAAACGTCGATGCGCACGTGACGGCACCCGCCGCCGGCGCGGTGGAGCCGGGCCGGATGGTCGCGATCATGGGAACGTCGACGTGCCACGTCATGAGTTCGACTGTGCTGAAGGAAGTTCCTGGCATGTGCGGAGTCGTCGACGGCGGCATCGTGGCCGGATCCTTCGGCTACGAAGCGGGTCAGAGCGGCGTCGGCGACATATTCGGATGGTTCACGCGAACCGGAGTTCCGGCGTCCTACAGCGAGGCGGCAACCGCCGCAGGCGAGTCGGTACACGAATACCTGACGCGACTGGCGGAAAAGCAACAAGTGGGCGAGCACGGCCTCGTCGCGCTCGACTGGCACAGCGGCAACAGGTCGATCCTCGTCGATCACGAGCTGTCCGGTCTGGTCATCGGATCGACGCTCGCGACGCGGCCCGAGGACACCTACCGCGCATTGCTGGAGGCCACGGCATTCGGAACCCGCGTCATCGTGGAGACCTTCCGCAACAGTGGTGTCCCGGTCGAGGAGTTCGTCGTTGCCGGCGGGTTGGCACGCAATCCGCTGCTCATGCAGATCTATGCGGATGTACTACGAATGCCGTTGTCCGTCATTGCATCCGCGCAGGGACCGGCACTGGGATCTGCCATCCACGCTGCAGTGGCAGCCGGGTGCTACCCCGACGTGCCCGTTGCCTCGAAGTCGATGGGCAAGGTGCGCCGGGCCGCTTTCGTACCCGACGAATCGCGATCGCACGCCTACGACTCCCTGTTCGAGATCTATGTGGAACTGCACGACCGATTCGGACGGGACGTGTCGACGATGCGCCGTCTGCGCGCACTACGACGCACCGCATTGGCTCGAAAGGTGGATGTGTGATGACGGTTGTCGACGACGTGCGCGAGGTCATCGAGGAAGTCCGCCGCGACGTGTGCACGCTGCACGCCGAGCTCGTGCGGTACGGCCTGGTGGTGTGGACGGCCGGCAACGTCTCGGCGCGGGTTCCCGGGCGGGATCTGATGGTCATCAAGCCCAGTGGCGTCTCGTACGACGATCTCACGCCCGGCAACATGGTGGTGTGCGATCTGTACGGCAAGGTGGTCGACGGTGACCATGCACCCTCCTCCGACACCGAGGCGCAGGCCTACGTCTACCGGCACCTCCATCACATCGGCGGTGTGGTGCACACACATTCGCCGTACGCCGTTGCGTGGGCGGCCCGAGGGGAACCCATTCCCGTGGTCACCACGATGTGCGCAGACGAGTTCGGCGGCGACATTCCCGTCGGCCCCTTCGCGACGATCGGCGACGATTCGATCGGCCGCGGCATCGTCGACACCCTCGCGGACAGTCGATCTCCCGCTGTGCTGATGCAGAACCACGGCGTGTTCGCAGTGGGACCCACCGCTCGATCGGCGGTGAAGGCAGCGGTCATGTGCGAGGACGTCGCGCGATCGGTACATCTGTCCTACCAACTGGGACAACCACTTCGCATCCCGAGCTCCTCGGTCGACGCACTCTACGACCGATACCAGAACGTCTACGGCCAGCGCTGACCGGCGCACCCATTTTCCACGGAAGGTACATTCTCCATGTCCGAAGTATGGTTTCTCACCGGCAGCCAAAGCCTCTACGGTCCGGACACCCTCGAGCAGGTAGCAGTCCAGTCCCGCGAGATCGCCGACAAACTCGATGCAGCACTTCCGGTCTCGGTGGTCTGGAAGCCGGTACTGCTCGACGCGTCGTCCATCCTGCGCGCCATGCGCGAGGCCAACGCCGCCGACGAGTGCGTGGGTGTGGTGACGTGGATGCACACCTTCTCCCCCGCCAAGATGTGGATCGCCGGCCTCGACGCGTTGGACGTTCCGCTGCTGCACCTGCATACGCAGGCCGGAATGTCGTTGCCCTGGTCCACGATCGACATGGAATTCATGAACCTCAATCAGGCCGCCCACGGCGACCGCGAGTTCGGGCACGTCGAATCCCGGGTGGGTGTTCTGCGCACGATCGTGGCGGGCCACGTCGACAATCCTGCGGTTCTCGAGCGTGCGGAGCAGTGGGTGCGAGCAGCTCTCGGCCGCGCGGAGCTGAGGTCACTGTGCCTGGCACGTTTCGGCGACAACATGCGTGACGTCGCGGTGACCGAGGGCGACAAGGTCGAAGCGCAGTTGCGATTCGGAGTGTCCGTCAACACCTACGGGGTCAACGATCTCGTCGAGGTCGTGGACAGCGTGAGCGATTCCGCGATATCGGACCTGATCGACGAATACCGGTCGTCGTACGACATCGCACCGAGTCTCGACATGGGCGGTGACCGCCATGAATCTCTCCGCTACGGGGCCCGCGTCGAGGCCGGGCTGCGACAGTTCCTGACCGACGGTGGCTTCAAGGCCTTCACCACCAACTTCGAGGATCTCGGTGGGCTTCGTCAGTTGCCGGGACTCGCAGTGCAACGGCTGATGGCCGACGGGTACGGCTTCGGCGGCGAAGGCGACTGGAAGACCTCGATGTTGTTGCGTGCCATGAAGGTGATGGCCGATGGCCTTTCCGGCGGAACCTCCTTCATGGAGGACTACACCTACAACCTCGTTCCCGGCGCGGAGAAGATCCTCGGCGCACACATGCTCGAAGTGTGCCCGTCGATCACCACCTCGCGGCCCACGCTCGAGATCCATCCGCTGTCCATCGGCGGCCGCGAGGACCCGGTGCGGCTGCGCTTCACCGCTGACCCCGGCCACGGCGTTGTGGTCGGACTCTCGGACGTGGGAGAACGATTCCGCCTGACTGCCAACGTGATCGATGTCGTCGAACCCGACGAGGCACTGCCGAAACTACCCGTGGCGTGCGCTGTATGGGAACCGCAGCCGTCGCTCTCGGTCTCGGCGGAATCCTGGCTCACGGCCGGTGCACCACACCACACCGTACTCAGCACCGCGATCGGTTTGCCTGTGCTGGAGGCATTCTCGGACATGATCGGTGTCGAGCTCTTGGCCATCGACTCCGACACCACGACGCGCGGATTTCAACAGACATTGCGATGGAACGCGGCGTACCACCGGCTCGCTGCGAAATTGTGAGCTCCTGGCGTTCCGATCACCCATGTCGTCGACGGTATTCCTGTTCGGCTCCGGGATGGAGGGGGATGCTGCCGGTCATGACGAGCGACCGCGCGTCGAGAAACTGGCTACCGATCGCCTGACCGGGAACCAGTTCGGACGACTGATCGAGAAGCACACTCACCAGTGCGGCGACCACACGGTCCGGCACCTCCGGATGTGCCAACAGAAGATTCGGAATGCCGACGGTGGTGACCTCCGGGTGTTCGCCGTACACGTTCGCCGGAACCCGCACCGCCTCGTATGCGGTACCGAATTCGCGTCTCAGATCGGCGACGACGGTGCCGAGATCGAGTAGACGAATCGCAGCTGGAGGCTGAGCAAATGCCGGAGTCGGCAACCCGCCCGCCCACATCACGGCGTCGACCTCGCTGCTCGACAGGGCATCTGCCGCCGAGCTCATCGACAGCTGAACCTGCTCTACTGCACCGGGTTCCGCCACCCCCGCCGCGCGGAGGACTCGCTGCGACACTTCGGTCGCGCCAGATCCCGGGGCACCGATGCTCACGTTCCGGCCGCGCAGATCGTTCATGGTCTCGATGGTCGAGTCCGCTAGCACGGCAACTTGGAAGTAGTTCTCGTAGACGCACCCGACCGCCGCCAAGTCTCCGCTCGGATGACTGTAGGCGGCGTCTATGAGCGTCAGGGCCAGCTCGGCCCGGCCAGATCCCAGCGCCTCGAGGTTGTCGACCGAGCCGGCCGTCGTGAGGGGAACGATCTCCGCGACATCGGTTTTCGAGGAAGCGTCGGACAACAGCCCGGCGAACTCCCAGAAGAAGCCGCCGACCTCACCCGCCGCGAGACGCAACTGCGTCGGTGAATCCGGCGAACACCCCACTGTCGCAGCGCCGAGCACAGCCAGCACACCGGCCTGCAGCGCCGTTCTACGCGAGAACGACGCTGCGGGCGGAGTCATATCAGTCACCCTATGGCGTGGTGGACTGCTCGAACGCTCGACCCTGCTCGCGGTCCAGGACGGTCTCGGTCTTGTTCCGCAGAACGAAGACGTACACCAGCAGCGAGATGGCGATGACGATCGTGACGTAGAGGATGAACCAGCCGACGTGCCCGCCGTTCTTCGCGGCCTGGTAGATCAACGGAGCGGTCCCGCCGAAGGCAGAGTTCGCGAGCGCGTATCCCAAACCGACGCCGAGTGCACGAATGTGCGAGGGAAACAGTTCGGCCTTGACGATCGCATTGATCGAGGTGTACCCGGTGAGAATGACGTAACCCACGCAGACCAGCACCAAGGACTGCACCACCGACGTCGCCGACGGCAGATACGTGATGAGCACGTAGGTGTACAGCACCCCACCGACTCCGAAGAAGACGAGCAGGGGCTTGCGACCGACCTTGTCGCTGATCAACCCGCCGATGGGCTGCAGCAGCATGAGGAAAACCAGCCCGAACAGGTTGATCCACGTTCCGGTCATTCCGCGGTCCTCGTACGCAGCCTTGATCATCGAGGGAGCGTTGACGCTGTAGGTGTAGAACGCGATGGTGCCACCGGCCGTCACCATGAAGCAGATCAGCAGGGCGCGCCAGTGCTTGGTGACCAGTTCTTTCATGGATCCCGAAGATTGATCGGCTCCGCTGCGCACGGCCTCGAGCTGATCCTTGGTCAGCGACTCGTCCATGCTGCGGCGCAGCCAGAAGACGACCACTGCGGCGACGCCACCGATGAAGAACGCGATCCGCCAACCGAAGTCCTCGATCTGTTCCCGCTCGAAGAAGACCTGCATCACCAACAGCGTCACCTGCGCCAGAACGTGTCCGCCGATCAGCGTGACGTACTGGAACGAGGAGAAGAAACCGCGACGCTCACGGGTGGCGGCCTCGGACATGTAGGTGGCCGACGCTCCATACTCACCGCCGGTGGCGAAGCCCTGCACCAGACGGCACATGATGAGGATGACGGCGGCCCACACGCCGATGCTCTCGCGCCCGGGGGTGAACGCGATGACCATCGAGCAGGCCGCCATCATCGAGACACTGAACGTCAACGCGGCACGACGGCCTCGTCGGTCTGCATAGCGTCCGAAGAACCACGAACCGACCGGACGCATCAAGAACGTGACCGCGAAGATGCCGTAGACGTAGATGGTGGAGTTCTTGTCGGCCGAGTCGAAGAACTGATTCTCGAAATAGGTCGCGAAGACGGTGTAGACGTACACGTCGTACCACTCGACGAGGTTGCCCGACGACCCCCGCAACGTGTTGTACACGGCACGACGAGTGGCCGCGGGAGACGAGACAGGCGGTGTCGGGCGAGCCGATCCGGCAGTCGAGGTGGCCTCGTTGGCCATGGTTGGTCCTTCCACGATGAGCGGGTCGGGTTGCCGAGAGAACTCGACAACCGAAGTCCCCCTACTGTGACGGCAAGCACAGCCTGGAACCAAGCCGATTCGGATTTCCTAACACTCCCTTAGGAATCGGTGGTCGGTAGACGCAGCTCGATCCGCAGTCCCGATGGCCGACGCGCACTCACCTCGAGACGACCACCCGTCCGCTCGGTCAATGCCCGCACGATGGAGAGGCCGAGACCCGTGCCCGCGCCGTGCGCAGTCGACGCCCGGAAGAATCTATCGACGATCATCGGCAGCTCGTCCGCGGGTACACCCGGTCCGGTGTCGGCAACCCAGACCATTGCGTCGGTGCCGAGTGTGCGGTAACCGATCTCGACATGGGCACCCTCGCCGGCGTACTTGGTGGCATTGCTGAGCAGGGCGTCGAGAATTCGGATCAGATCGTCCTCCGGTATCGCAACACGGAGCCCCACCTCGAAATCCGGCTCGTCGAGGCGAACATCGATGCCGGCCGCAGTCATTGTGCTCGACCAGAATTCGACTCGATCGGTGGTCACTGCTCCCAGCTCGCATCCGATCGTTCGGCTGCTCGCCGGTGTCTCGGCGGCGGCCAGTACGAGCAGATCTTCGACCACCGAACTCAAGCGGTCGACTTCGACGGTGGTCCGAAGGTGCACCTCGTGTGCCGAATCGGGAATCCGCATTCCCAGCACGTCCATTCGAATCCTCAACGCTGCCAGTGGATTGCGCAGTGCATGAGCAGTGTCGGCCACCAGTCGACGCTGCGCCGCGGTGGCCGCCTCGACATCGTCGGCCATGGCGTCGAACGCGCGGGACAGTTCTCGAACTTCCGGCGGCCCGTCGTAGGCGGCCGGTTCGGTCGTCGGGACCTCGTCGATCGGTAGCTGATCGTGGAACTTGCCGCCGAACGAGTGAACGCGCGAAGACAGGGCGGTCAATGGTCGAACTACCCAGCGAGACAACGCAACCGCGATCGCCGCCACGGTAGCGAGAATGAGCAGGGCACCAGCGGCGATGACCATCCACGCGAACGCGACGTCACGACGCGCCGAGTCGGTGGATGCCGCGAGGACCACCGCGCCGTCGACCTGCGTTCCCCCGCCGACCGGTGCAGCGATCAACACCGTTGATTGCGACCACGGCGTCAGACTCGACGGGAGGTCACCGCGCTGATTTCGCAACGCACCTGCGACGGTCTGTTGCACGTCCGCACGCGTCAGGTCCAGGCCCGACAGAGCCCGAGCCGCTCCGGTCCGATCCACGACGGCGATCCCCTCGCCGTACAGATCGTTGTAGCGCCGCACCGACTCCAGCAGACGAGGCTCACCCGATTCGTCCTCGCGCAAACTGAGATCGGCAAAGAACGTTGCCGCGGAGGCCCTGTTCTCACCGAATCGTTGCGCCCGCTCCCGACCGACCAGCAGTGCCAACGGCACCGACAGTGCGAGCACAACGACGGTGGAGTAGATCATCAACACCAGCAGAATGCGGCCGCGCACGTCAGGTGTCCCAGCGGTAGCCGAAGCCGCGAATGGTGACGATGGTGCCGGGTCGGTCGAGTTTGGAACGCAATGCCGTCATGTGCACATCCAGCGTCCGCGAAATCGCCACGTACGCGTCGCCCCAGATGGCATCCATCAATTGCTCCCTGCTGACCGCTTCGCCCCGTCGCGTCACGAGGTGAGCCAGAAGGTCGAACTCCTTGGTCGTCAGCGCTATATCGCGCCCGCCGATTTCGACACCTCGACCGACGAGGTCGACGGCGATGTCGCCGAGAACCAGCCTGTCTGCGGCGGTGTCGTTCGTCGCTCTCCGACGACGCGCGGCCACTTCCAGTCTGGCGTGCAGTTCACCCAACCGAGCGGGTTTCACGACGTAGTCGTCCGCACCACCCCGCAGTGCCCGAACCACCGAGCGTTCGTCGTCCCGTGCAGTCAACACCACCACCGGGACCGAACTCAGAGTCCGTAGTTTGCGCAGAACCTCGAGGCCGTCCATGTCGGGCAGCCCGAGATCGAGCAGAACGACATCCATCTCGTGATATCCGAGCAACAGGTCGGCACCACGACGCATTCGAACAGGTGCGTGCCCCACCTCGGTCAGCGCGTCGACCAACGCGTCACCGACTCCGTCGTCGTCTTCCACCACAGCAATGCGCATCGAGATCAAGATAGGCCACGGGACGCTGCCGGTGCGGCGTGAGCTGCTGGCTACGGGGCGGGGCACGCGCCCGCACGTGAGTGTTCACGATCGGGTGGAATGCGCGGGATCCTGCCGTTGGGCAACGGTAATGAACGCTCAGGTTCGGCATGGATCGACGAAGATGATCAGCGTCGCTCGACACCCGCGGCCCGCGCGAGCACCCAGTTGGTCAGGCGGGCGCGCTTGCGCGAAAGCCGGGTATCAGCGCGATATCGATTGCAACCCCCTTGCTTGCGCACCCGCACGCGTTGATGCAAGGTGGCTGGCGTGAGCAATGAACCCGGCTCGACCCCAGTGCCAGTCCGCTTGGAGGGCGTACCGGTCAACGAGATTCCGGTCGTGGTGCCCTTGCGGCTCGTACTCGCGCACACCGACACCATTGCGGTATGGCTCACCGGCGCACACATTTACAGCCGTTGCGTGACGTTGTCGGTCGAAGCCGCGGTCCCGATGACGGATCGCTTCCTCGGTATGTACGGCTTCGGAAAGCCCGAATCCGGCCATACCCCACCCATGTTGATCGGCTTCGAGGATGCACAGGGCAATGTCTCCAACAACCTTCCCGGCCGACCCGGAAGCCTACAGGCGAACGGTGGCAACGGAAGCGGCATTCACGGGCGGATCGGACTCGTGCTCACGGCTGTACCTGCCCCCGGCCCGATGAGCATTCACTTCGCGTGGCCGTACTTCGGAATAGACGAAACGCGGTACATCATCGATGCCACCGAATTCGCCGCTGCAGCGCGAGATGTGACGACTCTGTGGGACGATCCCGATCCCGAAACCGCGACGCAGATCGACATGAGCAATCGCGAGATTCCCGAAATCGACATTCCCGAAGGCGGTTGGTTCGCCGCTGCTGCCGAACGGCAGAAGCCACCCCCACGCGACCCCGACGCACCGAGGCGAATCAACTTCGCGCACGTCGACGATCGACCCACATCGTTCCCGTAGTGTCCTGTTCGTGATTCGATCGTGGACCGTGAAAGTATCCGTCGTCGGAGCCGCACTCGCGGCAGTTCTTCTCGGCGCACCCTCGGTGGCATCAGCACACCACCAAGAGTTCACTCCCCTCCCCTACAACATCTCACTGGGACAAGAGCTGTCTTTGCCGTGCGCCGGCGAGGTCGGTGGCAACGTGTACACCCCGCATGACCGTCCGGGCATCGCAGTAGTGACATTGACCTGGCAGACGTTTTTCGTCAGCAACTGCCCACTCACCGTGTACGTGAACATGAACAACTTCGACGCACCGTGGGTCGATCCGTACAGCGGTGACAAGCCGACCGGCGGCACGTGGCTGGTCCACCTGAACTCCGCATCTGTCGGGGCGGTTCCGCCCGAAGGTAGCGAGTGGAGCAAGCAACTCGCCATCGACATCGGATCCGGCAACGCCGGGCTGACGGTGACAACGGACTCACCCCTGAACACCACTCTGCTCGACCCGGCCGGAAACACAGTGAGGTTCACCGTGGCCTGAGGACGCCCCGGACCCAATTCGTTCTGGGGCAGGTTGTTTCGGTAAAATCGAACTCGAAGACCATAGCTCCTCTTGATCCCGTGATCACGGGACAAGTGTCTGCTCCAGCGAACGACCGACGCTCAGCAGCGGCTTCTCGACGCGCCAATTGGTCAGCACCGCACCGCCGAGACAGCCGGTGAGCACGATGGCACCCATGGTCGACGTTGCGGAAATTACGTAGAGAACCGAGACGACCAGGATGACGATGGCGGTGCTCGGAGCCATCTCGTCGCGCAGCACGAGGTCGACCGATGCATTGTTCACCACCTGCAGGTTCAGATTGTGGCTGACCGCATCGAACAGGAGGCAGCCCATGACGAGGATCTGCAATACGAGGCCGATGCGGGGGGCAATCTTCCCCGGCGCGGCGTCTCGGTGGCGGTCAAGGCTGTCTACTGGGTAGCGGTCGATGTCACTTCTTCCACCCTGGCAAACCGCCGAAGGCACCGGCACGCCCCAGTCAGTAAGGTCGAAGAATGAGTGTGCGAGCGGGTGTAGTGGTCACGGGGACCGAGGTGCTGGCCGGTCGGGTCGCCGACAGAAACGGCCCGTGGGTGGCCCAGCAACTCCTCGAGCTGGGCGTCGACGTCGCACACATCACGATCTGCGGCGACCGACCCGATGACCTGACGGCACAGGTGCGATTTCTCGCGGATCAGCGCGTCGATCTGATCGTCACCACCGGAGGACTCGGTCCGACCGCCGACGATCTCACGGTGGCGACTGTCGCTGCGCTGTACGGCCGAGAGATGCACCTCGATGTTCGACTCGAGAAGCGGATCTCGGAGATCGTTGCGCGTTGGCGCAGCCGGCTCAGCTCGGCTGTCGACTCCGAGCCGCTGAAGGCGGGAATTCGCAAGCAAGCTATGGTTCCCGAAGGCGCGCAATCGATTTCACCGACCGGAACTGCCCCCGGCGTGGCGATACCCGCCAACGATTCCGGGACACTTCCCGTGGTGCTGATACTGCCCGGACCGCCTCGCGAACTGCAGGCGATGTGGCCGGAGGCACTCGACAGTGCGCCCGTCGCCCAGGTATTGACGCGACGCTGTCGGATCCGTCAAGACACGATTCGCGCTTACCGGTTGTCCGAGGCCGACCTCGCCGCAACGTTGCGGACGGCAGAGATCGAGATCGAAGGATTCGACGCTCTCGAGATCACCACGTGCCTGAGTCTCGGAGAGTTGGAGATGGTGACCCGCTATGCGGAGTCGGCAGCAACCGCATACTCCGATCTCGTCGCACTCATCGACAAACATCATGGTGCACAAGTCTTTTCGACCGACGGATCCACCATCGACGACATCGTGGCCGGCCGATTGACCGGCCGAAGAATCGCCACAGCGGAATCGTGCACCGGCGGCATGATCGCGGCACGACTCACCGACCGCGCAGGCTCGTCGGCGTATGTGATCGGCGCTGTTGTGTCGTACGCGAACGAGGCGAAGACGGGTCTACTCGACGTTCCCGCCGAGTCCATCGAGCAGCACGGAGCCGTCAGCGAGCCGGTGGCTGCATCGATGGCCGAGGGCGCTCGGCACCGATTGGGCGTCGACATCGCGGTATCCACCAGCGGAATCGCCGGACCGGGCGGCGGCACCGAACTCAAACCGGTCGGCACCGTCTGCTTCGCAATTGCCGCTGCCGACCGACCGACCGTCACCCGCACGCTCCACCTCCCCGGCGACCGAGCAAGCGTGCGTGCGCTGTCCACCACAGCGGCAATGCACATGATCGCCGACGCGTTGCAGTCGGAATGGTGACGAACTCGCCGAGTGACCGGCGGGGTGTAGTTCTTCGCTCGGCGGGGCACTCCCGAAAGGTCCTGATACCGGCGACCGGTCGCCTCGACCACTAGGAGATTCCATGACGATGCCGAGCGATGCAAGCGAAGCAGTCCCCTCCCACGGCAGCAACGACGGCCCGCGGGACCACACGCCCGAGACCGATGCGGTCGAAGGCGCGCACGTGGACGAAGAGAACGTGCCGCACCCTCCGGAGGACGGCAATCCACAGCACTGAGCTGGTGCCCGATGGCTACCGGTCGGTCGAGTCGCATGGCGACGTCGATCTTCGGTGCCATCGTCCTCACCGACGACCCGAGCCGATGGCAGAACTCACCGCAACTCCCCGCCGGAGAATGCTGATCCGGCAATAATTCGGTACCGCCTGCGAGCCGATACGTGCCAGCCTCGAGTCATGTTTTGGCCGATTCACGAGTACGTCGAGGAGTGGCGGCTACCGTTCGTCCCGGATTCCGGTGACGGAGCACCTACACAGATTGTCGACGCGTGCGGTGCCGTAGGCCGTGATCTGTACTGCCGCAAGCACGGCACCGACGAACACATCGAGCGGTCGCAGTGGACGATCGCACTCCTGGAGTCTGGAGACTGCCATGTCGGACTCGAGCCCGGCCCGTGGCACGCGCCTGTCGGCCTCGAACAGTTCCGAGGATTCACTTTCGGCGCAGTGCACATCGATCAATCAATCGCCGACGCCACCGTTGTCATCGCCGACGCGGTGCAGGGCGAACTTGCGGGCTACTACCCGTACATCCAGTGGCCGATTCAGGAAAAGCGACTGCTCTTGCCTGTGGTCCGCGACGGCACGGCGGTGTGGCGGGATCCGCGCACCGACCTGATCATCGCCGAGATAGGGCTACTGACCGACTGACCACAGATCCATCACCCTCAGCAGGAATCCACGGACAATACGGTCTGTCATGTACAAACGTTGTGGACCACGACAATCGACTTCACAAGTACACAGATTGTCCGCGAAATCCGTTACGTCCGAAAACACAAAGCCACCGATGCCCGATCCGACCGAATCCCAGGCACCCTATGAAGCTCAAATTGATTGCCGTCGTTGGGGTATCGTACATGTTTGCTGCTGTCCTGTTCGCCTGGTTTGCGCAGACTTACGACACTGTGTCGTGGTTCCTGGATCCGCCTCCGAACATTTCGGTGGCGGGCCGCAACTACAAGCCGAGCAATTTCCCGCCTTCCACGCACCTCCCCGACAGGGAGGGCATCGAGTGGGAAGTGAAAGGCCACATGTGGCCGCTGGGATACGACATCTACGGAGCACGCGGATACCCGACACCCACCGAGATGGAGCTCGAGTGGCGAGACGGTTCGTACCACCAGTACACGTTGCAGGGAGGCCCCTGATCGAGCCGGTGCCATTGCCGGCAAGTCCCGACTTGTCAGGCTCCCGACCACGAGAGCACAATTTCCCACCATGGCATTGATCTCGAAAGGCTTCGTGGGCCGACGACGCGGCGACGACGGGCGCACTCCCCCCGGTCAGTATCTGACCAAGGATTTTCCCGTCCTCGCGATCGGGCCTGCGCCCGTGGTCGCGACCGACACGTGGTCGTTCTCGATCACCACCGAACGGGGCGAGACTCGCAGCTGGACCTGGGACGAATTTGCCGCACTTCCGCACGACACTCCGACCGTCGACATCCACTGCGTCACCAAGTGGTCGAAGCTCGACACCACGTGGAAGGGCGTCAGCCTGGACGTTCTGTTGGACGGACTCGACACCGATGCCGGGTACGTCGTTGTGCACGGCTTCGACGGCTACACCACCAACCTCCCCCTCGAGGACCTGAGGGATGGGAAGGCCTGGCTGGTCACCGAGTTCGACGGCGCTCCCCTGGCTCGCGAACACGGTGGTCCCGCACGGCTTCTCGTCCCGCATCTGTACTTCTGGAAATCGGCGAAGTGGATCTCACGCATCGAGCTCACCGTCGAGAACGAACAAGGCTTCTGGGAGCGCGGTGGATACCACGACTACGGAGATCCGTGGCGCGAGCAGCGCTACCAGGGCGACTGACGTGACACAGGTAGCCGGCGCAAAACCCTGGCTCGTTGCCACGGTGGCGGCCGTGCGGCGTGAGACACCCACCGCGTCCACCCTCGTTCTCGACGTCGAAGGATGGCCCGGCCATCTTGCCGGGCAGCATGTGGACGTCAAGCTCACTGCAGAGGACGGCTACAGCGCGCAGCGAAGTTACTCCGTGGCGTCGGCTCCCGACGGCACGTCGCGCATCGAGATCGCGGTCCAGAATGTCGCAGACGGCGAGGTGTCGCCCTACCTGGTCGAGTCCGTCGAGGTCGGAGATCGCATCGAGATCCGCGGGCCGGTGGGTCGATGGTTCGTCTGGAGACCGTCCCAGCCCTCCGAGACCGCTTCCCCGCCGATCCTGTTGGTGGGTGGCGGTTCCGGCATCGTCCCGCTCCGGGCGATGGTTCGCGCGCAGGCTTCGGCGACGGGCGGTCGGGTGCCCTTCCGGGTGCTGTACTCGGTGCGCGAACCCGCGGAGGTCTACTTCGCCGACGAGTGGGCTCACCCTCCGGCCGGCGTGGACGTCACCATGATCCACACGCGGCGCGCTCCCGCCGGTGCCCGGCGGCCTCTCGGCCGCATCACGGTCGCAGACCTCGACGCCCATGGATGGCCGGCGGAGTTCGAGCCGCGATGCTACATCTGCGGCCCAACGAGCTTCGTCGACACAGTGGCCGACATGCTGGTGGAGCGAGGTCACTCGGCAGCGAACATCCGAACCGAGCGTTTCGGACCGAGCTGACGGAGGCCCCCAGCTAATCGATCGAAGTCGTCCACGCTGCGGTGAGACCGCGGTCGACCACGCGACGCCAGCCGGGCGGTGCCGCCTCGTCGCGGCTCGACGTGCCTGCCATCCACAACATCGCCATGAGGTCATCCGCGGTGAACGACGTCGAGAGCACCCCGGCGGCATGTGCCTCTTCCACGAGTCGACCGCCCAGAGCCGTAGAACGCTCGCAGGCGTCGATCAACGTGGTCGCGTTCGGAAACCGTCGGAGCATGGCGTCGTTCAGCGCCGGGTCGCTCAGCTGAAGATCGATCATGCCGGAGACGAACGTCTGCAACCTCGCGCGGGGCGATCCCTGGGACAGCGTGTGCGCGGTCAGTGCCTTGAGCTTCTCGCCCGCGACAGCGGGAACGACCGCGTCGATGAGTGCTTCGCGCGATCCGACACGGTTGTAGAGCGTGCCGATGCTCACGCCTGCTTCCCGAGCAATGTCCTCCAAGGGAGCTCCCAACCCACGCTCGGCGAACACTCGAAGAGCCGCCGAGTGGAGCTTGCTCAGGTTCGCCTGCGCGTCTCGACGAAGGCCTTTGTCGGGGACCATGCCAACTCCTAGATGTTGAGTACGGCCTCAAGTTAAGGCATGAATTAGATGAGGCCGACCTCAACTTAGCCCATCACGTACCTGCGCCGCCTATTCGGCGGTTCGCGAAAGGATCCACATGCCTCTCATCACCATCATCGGTGCCGGCCCCGGCCTCGGTCTGGACATCGCTCGTGCCTTCGGCCGCAAAGGCTTCGACATCGCACTCGTCGCCCGCAACCAGGCCAAGCTCGATGCCTTGTCCGACACTTTGACCGAGGAAGGATTCCGAGCTCGAGGTTTCGCCGCCGATGTGAGTCGGCCCGACACGATCACCGCCGCACTCGGCCGGATCAAGGCCGACCTCGGACCGATCGATGTGCTCGAGTTCTCCCCGGCGGACCCAACTCTCGTTCCCGTAGATGTACTCGACGTGACCCTCGAGAACCTGCAGCCGCAGATCGACTTCTATCTCGGCGGAGCGCTCCGCGCCATCGGCGACGTGATTCCCGCCATGGTCGTCGCCGGCACCGGAACCATCCTCGTGACCACCGGCGGCGGCTCGATCAGTCCGATGCCGTTCCTGGGGAACATCAACATCGCCGCCGCGGGTCTTCGCAACTGGACACTGAATCTGCACAACGCCCTCGAACCCAAGGGCGTCTACGTCGCCCATGTCGGCATCACCGCCCTCATCGGGGGAGGTCACCCCGAGGCAGAACCGGACATCATCGCGAAGGCGTACACGAAGTTGTACGACGAGCGCCGGGATGCCGAGTTGCACTACGTCGCGTACGACGCTTGATCCCCCTTCGGGGATTCGGGATGGATCAGACGACGTCGCGAAGGAACTCGATTTTCGACCGGTTGTACTCTTCGGTCCATCGTGATCCCGTCACCATGAATGCGTGGTCTAGTGTCGCCTCGTTCCTGCTGTACAAGTTCAGGCGATTCTCGACACCCACTCGGTCCAGCGTGGCACTCAACTCGGCTGCCTGGTCTGGGAAAGTCCCGGTGTTGCCGTCGGCGATGAAGCTGGGCGGGAAGTCGGATGTGGCGTGGTCGACGACATTGGCCAGCGCCAACGACTCTGCATCGGTGGTGTCCAGGTAGCTGCGTGCACCGAGTTCGTATCCGAACCCGTTCGACGGACTCGGGGATTGCGGCGTACCGGCTCTACCGACATCGAGGAGTGCGCTGTCGAACACCATGGCCTTCAACGCGCTTCGATCGATCGTGGGTTCTATCCCCACAGCGCGGGCATACTCGGGGTTGGTCTGAACGTTGGCGTAACTGCCCACGATCTGGCCGCCCGCGCTGCTTCCGGCGAGCACGATACGGCTCATGTCCAGACCGTATCGGTCTGAGTTCGCGTTCAAGAACTGGAGCGCCTCGCCCAGTTGCCTTGTCTGCGTGGGAAAACGGTACTCCGGTGCGAACGCGTAGTTCACGGACACCAGGTTGTAACCGGCACCGAGCACTGGACCCGCTCCCGCAGCGAAGTACGGACTTCCCGTCGACGATCCAGGATCACCGTCTGCCTTGTCGCCGGCAACCCATCCTCCACCGTGAACCATGACGTATGTGGGCCGACTTACGGAGCGATCGTTGTCGGCGATATATACGTCGAGATACGAGTTGGGAAGCGTCGACCCGTACTCGATGTCACTGGTCAATCCCGCTCCAGCGAAGATTGTCGTGCTCATCGGCGTGCGGGACTCGAAGGAATTGCTGTCGGCGAAATCTTGCAGCGCTCGAACCACCGGTGCTGGACTCGCCGCCAGGGTGATCATCAACGCCGATATCAGAACTGCGCCCCCGGCGGCACAGCCGATCGGAATCGCAATTGCGACCTTCACCGCGCGACGAGCCCGACGCCATCTGTCGGTGGTTCGCATCGACCACGCCGCAACGAGCGATGCGAATCCCGACGCGATCGCCACGATCGAACAGATCACCCCCAGCGGGTGGATGCCCGTTCCCAACCAGGCGACCTGCGTGATCACGACGGATACACCGAGCGTTGTCCCCACCACTGCGAGCTTTCCGCCGACGCGCGATCGGACGAGAAAGACGGCAAGAAGCGCCACCGCGATGATCCACAATCCCAGCGCGAACCGGTGACGGATCAGGACGATGTCCAGCCATGCCAGCACGACACCTACGGAACCGGTGGCTGCGAGGGAGGCCACCGTTGCTCCCGTGCGATGCCCACCGCCGATCTCATGTGGCACGTTCCCCCCAGCATTTGCACATCGACGACCGATGATCACGTACGAGCGTAGGTGGGTGGCGTGCGCAACGATGTCTCGGTATCGCGGTCAGCCTGCGTGCTGAGCCACCCAGCCGCTGAGCAGCACCGTCGACGGATCGACCGGCCCCGCCATTTTGCCCTGTTCAGTGAAGAAGTCGACCAGGTTCTGAGCTTGCTGGACGTCCGCTTCGGTGAAGTCTCGACCATCGAAATCGATCTGCGACACCCGATCCTGCGCTTCGGCGGCATCCATCTGGATTTCCGAGGACACCGCCCTCGCTGCACGAGCCGGATCGGTGTTCACGATGGCAGACGCCTCGGCAATTACCGAGAACACCTTTCCGGCCAGTTCCTCGTTCGCCGCGAGCCAACCCTCGGACGCGATGATCCACTGCGAGTACTTCGCACCGAAGTCACCGGTCGTCGCGACGACTGTCGACCCGGCATCCTCCGCTTGCGCTACCCACGGGTCGAACGAGATGAGTCCGTCGATGTCACCGCGCGCCAACAGCGCCGGCTGCTCCGGCGGGCTCGTGGTCACCAGAGTCACCGAAGCGGGATCCTTCCCCAGGCTCCGGAGGTACAGATCGGTGAAGTACAGGCCGATACCGGGGAAAACCCCCATCGTCTCGATGTCCGCCGGTGCGACCCCGTCCCGAAGGACGACCTGGAAGTAGCGGTCCGAATCCTGAAACACCCCGAGGGCACGAAGACTCGGGTTCGCGGCCATGACGGTCAGTGCGGTGGAATCGGCATTGCCGGACAGCTCCGACGTTCCTGCCACCACGTTCTGCGCACCGGCCGCACCGCCCTCCGTCTGGATGACCTCGACATCGAGGCCTGCGGCCTCGAACATTCCCTCACTGTCGGCGAGGAAGATCGGCGCGTACGACGGGTCGACACCGACCGAGATTCGTACCAGATCAGCGGTCGCCGCTGCTTCGGTGGCCGGTCGCGAGCAGCCTGCTGTGAGCACGACCACCGAGGCCACGACGACGGCCAGCGCCCGACCTACGGTCGGGAAAGTGCGTGTGAAGAGCATATTTCACCTTTCGATGTTGAGTGCGGTCGAAACGGATGCGGCAGGAGTCCCTTGTATCGGAAAACATGATGATGTCGGCATTCGCGCTGACGTGTACGTCCGACGGTCCGGCCACCAGACCCCACTACGAATTCATCCGACATCGTCAAGCGCTGGGTTTCGGCCACGTTAAAGACATCGGTCGGGTCCGCACGGTGGACCGCGTTGGTGGGCGTGGTCTCGGACCGCCACTAGCTTTGCTTCACACCACCGCGAATGCGGTCCAGATCACAGTAAGGAAAGCGTGCGCCCATGGCCCCACGATCGACAATCGGCAGATCGAGTCTTGTTGCAATCGCCGCAATCACCGCTTTGTTCGCAGGTGCGTGCAGCCGCCCAGCGACCGAGTCCGCGGCTGCGGCCAGTTCCACCGGCAGCATTCGCATTGCTGTCGGCATCGACGCGTCGTATGCGCCGTTCTTCTTGGCCGACGAACAAGGCCTCTTCGAAAAGGCCGGTCTGGATGTCGAATTGGTTCAGTTCGGCCGAGGTGGCGAAGCAGTCGATGCACTGTCCACCGGCCAGGTACAGATGGCAGGTAGTTCGGATACGACCACGATCGCTCAGCTCCAACAGAACCCCGCGCTTCGTGCCATGTACTCGTACGAGTCGTCGGGCAAATACATCAAAGTCGTACTCCGCAACGGCGTCGACGGTCCGCAATCGATACGCAAGCTCGGCATCGTTGCCGGACTCAGCCAGATCTCGACCGTCAAGTACCTGGAAGCGAACGGTGTTTCCCCCGACTCCGTCGAGATGATCTCGGCAACCCCGACCGACATGCCCGCACTGCTCAGCCGCGGTGACATCGACGGATACGTGATGTGGGAGCCCTGGCCGAGCGCTGCGATCGACCAGGGAACCGGCAGGGTCGTCGCGACCACCGGTGACTTCGATTGGTACTACCACCATTGGGCGATCACGACCCAGTCGTGGCTCGATGGCAACGAGGACACCGCACGGGCAGTTCGAGACGTGTTGTCCGAGGCAACGGCAGAGGTCGAAGCCGACCCGCAGGCCGCGGCGGCGGCGACGAAGACCGCAGTGAATGTCGACGAAGCCCAGACGGTGAAGTCGATCGACGAAATCGATTATGCAGTCGAGGATTTGACGCCGACCAGTGTTGCCGATGCACAGAGCGTGGTCGATTTCTACACCGAGATCGGCGCCATGAACAACCAACCCGACCTGAACACGGCGCTCCTCGTCGGTTGGTCGACGGAGGGATCGCGATGAGTGTGGACACAGTGGAGGGCGTTCCGATCGAGGCACGCGACGTAGCCATCAGATTCGGCGAATTGGAGGTGGTCAGCGGCATCGACCTCGACATTCGACCGGGCGAGTTCGTCTGTCTGCTCGGGCCGAGTGGGTGCGGTAAGTCGACGCTTCTGTCGGCCCTGGCCGGGTTCGTGTCGGTGGCAGCCGGCGACATCAGTCGCGACGGCGAGTCGGTGAAAGGAAACAACACCCACGCCGGCATGGTGTTCCAGAGTTCCGAAGCATTGTTCGAGTGGATGACCGTCAGCCAGAACGTTGCTTACGGCCCCCGAATGCACGGATCGAACAAGTCCGAACAGGCTCGTATCGCAGCCGAGTACCTGGCCATGGTCGGCCTGAAGCACGCGGGCAGCAAGTACCCGACGCAATTGTCCGGTGGTATGAAACAACGTGTCCAGATCGCGCGCGTGCTCGCCAACCAACCTCGCCTGGTGCTGATGGACGAGCCGTTCGGTGCCCTCGACGCCCAGACGCGTCAAGTTCTCCAAACCGAACTGGATCGAATCTGGCGGCGCACCGGATGCACCGTCGTGTTCGTCACCCATGACATCGACGAAGCGATCACCCTGGCCGACCGTGTCGTCGTCATGACGGCCGGTCCGAGCGCTCGCATCAAGAGCGTGTACGAGGTCGATGCCCCACGTCCACGTGACCGCAATCATCCCGCCGTCGTAGAACTCTACGAACGACTACGAGACGACATTCGAGCCGAAGTGGTCGCCTCGCTTCGCAATCAAGGTATCGAGGAGGAAACGCTATGACCGCCGTGATCGCTGGACGCACCGAGGCTGCGTCGCCGACCAAGCCTGGTCGGGGCAACCGAGCATGGGGTGCGGGAAAGTCTGCGCTGCGTACCGCTGCTCTGTTCATCGTCTCGGCAGCAATCGGTCTGGCACTCTGGTCGTTCCTGGCGTGGTGGTACGGACCGACGACGATGGCATCGCCTGCGGCCGTCGTCTCGGCTGCGAAAGAACTGTCCGACACCGGGGTCCTGTGGACATCGATTCAGGCGTCCGGGCAACGCATCCTCATCGGGTGGGTTCTTGGCGTGATCGTGGGCGCGCCGGTGGGAATCCTGATGGGCCGCATCAATATTGTCCGCCAGTTGCTCGATCCGTATATCGAATTCTTCAGGTTCATCCCGCCCATCGCGTTCGTCACGCTGGCGGTGGTGTGGTTCGGCATCGGCGAAACGTCCAAAGTCGTCCTCATCTTCTACACCTCGGTGTTCATCGTGACCGTGAGTACGATCGCTGCGACAGTTGCGATCAGCGAGAACAAGCTGCAGGCGGCGACGAACCTCGGCGCAGGCAGGCTACAGATCATGAAGACGGTGGTACTGCCGTCCACGGTCCCGGGAATCGTCACCGGAGCTCGGTTGGCCATGGGTAACAGCTTCTTGACCATCGTGTCGGCCGAGATCGTCGCCGCCGATGCGGGCATCGGCTCCATGATCTGGCAAGCGCGAAATTACGGACGCATCGACTGGACGTTCGTCGGCATCATCACCCTCGGAATCATGGGCTTTCTGTTCGACCGCGTACTGAGGTTGCTGTCCAGGCGGTTCCTCGGCCGTTACGGAGTCAAGTGATGCCGGACTCGGCCGAATCCATTGCCGAACTGGCCTCGATACCGGATGCACCCGTTGGCCTGAGCAGCACAGAAGAGCGGACTCGACGCAAGATCGCGGTAGTGGGCGGCTATCGCATATTGTCGAAATTCGGCCTCGACGAGGGCATCTCTGGCCACATCACCGCCCGTGACCCCGAAGATCCCGATACGTTCTGGACCGCGCCGTTCGGACGCCACTTCTCCCAGGTGCGGCCCGAGGAGCTACTGCACGTCGGCGCCGACGGCACCGTTCTGTCCGGATCGGGACCGCTGAATCGAGCGGCCTTCGTCATCCACTCCAAGGTGCACGAAGCCCGCCCGGACGTGATCGGAGCCGTACACGCACACGGGCTCCACGGAAAAGCGTTCTCGTCCCTGCACCGGCTACTGCAGCCGATCACTCAGGACGCCTGCGCTTTTCACCATGACCACGCACTGTACGACGAGTACCACGGAGTCGCGCTCGACGCCGAGGAAGGGTCCAGAATTGCCGCGGCGCTGGGTACGAACAAGGCCGTGATCCTGTCCAATCACGGCCACCTCACCGTGGGAACCTCGGTCGAGGCGGCCGTGTGGTGGTACGACTCGATGGAACGGTCGATGCAAGCCGAGTTGGCCGCGTGTGCGGCCGGAGATCCGGTGGTGCTGCACGACAAAATTGCGGCACAGACGTTCGAGGCGGTCGGGGTGGACAAGGTGGGCTGGTTCGCCTACTCGACCATCATCCAGAGAATTGCTGCAGAGGAGTCGGACATCTTCGACGCCCGGCCCTCGATCGAGAACTGATCGCTACCGGCCATCATTGTTAACACCTCGAAACGGGTTCACTCAGTGGACCCCGAAACCCGAACAAAAAGTGAACGAGGGCCTAACGTCGATGTTCCGGGGGGATTCAGACATTTCGACGTTAGAGGTGAGCATGTCTTCCGCACTCTCCGCACGATCTGCGCAAAGTCCTCGTCCGCTGGACATCGAGCCGACTGCGGACATGACCTCGGTGTTGGCGAAAGCCAGGCTGATCGTCGACGCGTTCGACAGTACGAACACCGACCTTTCGCTGACCGAGCTCACTCGTCGCAGCGGAGTGTCCAAAGCCAGCGTGCATCGACTGGCCGGTGAGTTGGTCGAATGGGGTTTGCTCGAACGTGCAGGCACGAAGTACCGATTGGGGCTGCGGCTGTTCGAGTTGGGACAGATGGTCCCCCGGCAGCGGATTCTTCGCGACGCTGCCTTGCCGTACATGGAGGACTTACTTCTCGCGACCCAGGAGACCGTCCACTTCGCTGTGCGTGAAGGGTTCGACGTGCTCTACATCGAGAAGATCGTGGGCCATCGTGGTTTGAACGAGAACTCGAGGGTGGCGGGGCGACTTCCGCTGTACAGCACGGCAACGGGAAAGATCATGTTGGCGTTCTCGCCACGAGAGGTCTTCGACGAGGTCGTCGCGCAGGGCTTCGTCGCACATACCTCACGCACGACGATGTCGGTCGCAGTCCTCGCGCAGCAGCTCGAGCGAATGCGCAAGGATCAGTTGGCGGTGGAGGTAGAAGAAACGCGACTGGGCTATATGAGTGTCGCAGTTCCGGTTTTCAGCGGTAACGCTGTTCTGGCCGGTGCCCTGTCGGTGACCGCACCGACCTCGAGAATGAACGTCAATCGCGTTGCCGGAGCGCTGCGCACTGCCGGAATCGGCATTTCCCGCAGCCTGCAGGCAATGCGGTGCCTCCAACCGGCGGGCGCTGCGCGCGGAGACGGAACGTGTCATCCCACCGTGTGTTCATTCAACGGCTGCGGCAAATAGTTTGGAAGAGCGGCTTCGCCGCATGTGAGTGGAAGTTCTTAGTGGAGACCGAGTTTCCGTGCACGTGCAGCGAAGCCGCTCACTCACGGCGATGGACGAGGCTTCGGCCCACCGCCGTGCGGACGTGGCCGGCTAGGCGAGGTTGATGAATGTCGTCTTGACTTCGGTGTAGGCATCGATCGAATGGGAACCGAATTCACGGCCCCAGCCACTCATCCCGAAACCACCCCACGGTGATGCCGGATCGAGCAGAGGCAGCTGATTGACGAACACCGTGCCGAAGCGCAATCTGGGCGGGAGTGTGAGTGCGGAGTCGAGTGCCTTGGTCCACACCACCGCAGCCAACCCGTACTCGGTGTCGTTCGCCCGGGCGACGACCTCGTCCTCGTCGTCGTACGCCATGACCGACAACACCGGCCCGAAGATCTCCTCCCGGGCGATGGTCATGTCGTCGCGCACTCCGGCGAATACCGTTGGCTTGTAGAAGAAGCCGTCGGCCAGATCGCCCTGGACGCGGCTTCCGCCCGTCACCAATTCGGCTCCTTGTGACCGACCGGATTCCACGTAGGAATGCACTCGATCAAGATGTTCCTGGGATACCAGGGGGCCGATAACCGTCGACGGGTCGAATCCCGGACCGATCGGCAGCGCGTCGGCTGCTGCGGCGATCTTGGAGGTGAATTCCTCTGCGCGTGAGCTGTGTACGAAGAACCGGGTGTAGGCACCGCAGGCCTGACCCGTGTTGAACACAGCGCCCTGCAGGTTGCCTGCGACGGCAGCGTCGATGTCGGCGTCGGCAGCGATGATGCTGGGGGCCTTGCCACCGAGCTCGAGCGATACGCGCTTGAGGTTTCCGGCCGAGGCTCGAACAATGTGCTGCCCGGTTTCGGTCGAGCCGGTGAACGACACCTTGTCGACACCGCGATGGGACACCAACGCTTTACCGACTTCGGGTCCTCCGGTCAACAGGTTGACCACGCCCGCGGGCACTCCTGCTTCGAGGCACAGTTCCACCAGCTTCATGGTCGACAGCGGCGTCTGTTCGGCAGGCTTGAGGATTACCGCGTTGCCCGTGGCCAGGGCCGGGGCCAACTTCCACGCAGCAATAGCCAACGGGAAGTTCCACGGGGTGATCAGCGCGCAGACACCGACCGGTACCCGCTGCTGGAAACTGAGGTTTCCGGGAATGGACACCGGCGAAACGGTGCCCTCGATCTTGGTGGCATAACCCGCGTAGTACCGGAAGACCTGAGCGGTCAGCGGAAGGTTGACGCCGACGCTCATGAACGTCGGCTGTCCCTGGTCGGCAGTTTCGAGTGCTGCGATTTCCTTGGCGTCCCGGTCGAGCAAGTCGGCGATCCGCCACAGGAGCTGCCCTCGGGCATCCGGGCTCATTCCCTGCCAGGCATCGGACTCTAACCCCACACGTGCTGCGGCCACCGCAGCGTCGACATCCGAGATCGTGGCCTCGGCGAACCGTCCGATCACCTGGTTCGTCGCCGGATCCACGGTCTCGCCGGTACGGCCATCGGAGGCATCGACCCACTCGTTTGCGATGAGCAATTGCGTGTTGTGCATGTGTTCCCTCAACATCTCGTTCGGCGAGCGCCATATCGGACTTCGACGGTCCAATGTGCCAGCCGCGGACCGACGCCGTATCGGGGAGTTTCGGTGACCGAACCGACCCCAGATATTCGACGCGTCGTAAACAACGCGTTTCGATCCGCTCACCGGGCTGGACATTGTTATCCATCTGGATAATGATGGTGGATGTGATGGGGCGCACACCCGTCACCCGTGAGCGCAGGAGGCAATCATGTCCGTGTTGGCACACCCGTTCGACCTGGACGAGGACTCACCGCTGGCTCCGCCCAACTCCGTGCTTGGAAAAGCCTTTTCGATACTCTCGGCCTTCGATGGCGACAGCGACTCGCTCCGTCTGGTCGACCTCTGTGAGCGCAGTGGCGTTCCCAAGCCCTCGGTCTACCGGCTGGCGCAGGAGTTGGTCGCGCTCGGCTTGCTCGAGCGTGTCGGTCACGAGTACCGAATCGGGTTCAGCGTGTTCGCCCTGAGTCAGCGTGCAGGCAGCACATCGTTGCTTCGCCGAGTGGGCCGGCCGGTCCTCGTCGATCTCGTCGCGTCGACCCGGGGCACCGCACACCTGGCGGTTCGCGAGGGCACGCACACGTGCTACTTGGAGAAGCTCGGAGGAACGCGAAGCGTGCACTCGCTCTCTCGTGTCGGCGGCCGTCTCCCACTGACGTGTACAGCGTCCGGAAAGCTGCTGCTGGCAATGGCTCCCGACTCCAACCGACTGCTCGAGCAATTGGTGGAGAGCGACTTTCCACGGCTGACCGCGCAGAGCGCGCGAAGCATGCACGCCGTCCGCCGCGAGATGGTGTCGATCCGTAATCAGCGCCTGGCCACGGAGCGCGAAGAGGCTCTGGTCGGATACAAGAGCTTCGCAGTGCCCATCTACGATTCCGGCGACAACGCCATCGCGGCACTGTCCCTGACCGTGCCGGTGGACCACACCGGTGACGCCGCATTGATCAACGCACTGCGGCTCGCCTCGCACGCCATCACCCGGCAGCACACCCACGCGGCCATGAGCACGCCGAGCGTCTTCCCGGCGCAACGTCTGGCATAGGCCGTATCGCTCAACGGACCCGATTCGTGTGTCGATCGCCGTTCAGCTGTGAAGCTGGAGCAGTTCTGCCACAACGGCAGTGACGCCGCAGTCCGTGAGTGAGGTAAGCCCATGCCAATTGCCACCAGAGTCGCCATCATCGGATCTGGGAACATCGGGACCGATCTGATGATGAAGATCGGCCGCTCCGAGGTACTCGAGATGGGTGCCATGGTCGGGATCGATCCCGACTCCGACGGCCTCGCGCGTGCTCGAGCACTCGGTGTACCCGTCACCAATCGTGGCGTCGAGGGATTGATCGAGCTCGACGGGTTCGACGAGATCGACATCGTGTTCGACGCGACGTCGGCAAAAGCGCACCAGGCCAATGCAGCTCGGCTCGAACCACTGGGAAAGACGATGATCGACCTGACCCCGGCCGCGATCGGGCCGTACGTCATCCCGGCCGTCAACCTCGAAAACCACATCGACGCACGCAACGTCAACATGGTCACCTGCGGTGGGCAGGCAACCATTCCGGTGGTCGCGGCCATCAACCGCGTCGTTCCCGTTGCCTACGCCGAAATCGTGGCGTCGATCGCCTCTCGATCTGCGGGGCCGGGAACCCGCGCGAACATCGACGAGTTCACCGAGACCACATCCGCCGCGATCGAGACGGTCGGCGGCGCAGCACGCGGTAAGGCGATCATCGTGCTCAACCCGGCCGAGCCGCCGTTGATCATGCGCGACACCGTGTTTGCCCTCGTGACCGACGACGGTCGTGGTGCTCTCTCCGAACGTATCCGCGAATCCGTGTCCGCGATGGTGGCCGATGTGTCCGCCTACGTGCCCGGTTATCGGTTGAAGCAGGAGGTCCAGGTTGTCGCGGTCCCCGACGATCAGCCCGTCGAGACGTTGCTTGCCGACCCGTCCGCACCGCGGCCCACACATCAGGTCTCGGTGTTTCTCGAAGTCGAAGGCGCTGCAGACTATCTCCCCGCCTTCGCAGGCAATCTCGACATCATGACCTCCGCCGGCATCCAGGTCGCCGAACGCATCGCAAGCCGAAAGGTGGCACTCCGATGAGCACCCCCATCTACGTTCAGGACGTCACGTTGCGGGACGGTATGCATGCCGTTCGGCACCGCATGTCCCCCACCGACGTTGCCCGCATCGTCGTCGCGCTCGACGCTGCCGGCGTCGACGCGATCGAGGTGGCGCACGGCGACGGGTTGGCAGGTTCGTCGCTGAACTACGGGCCGGGATCGCACAGTGACTGGGCATGGTTGGAGGCTGCCGCGTCGGTGATCCAGCGCGCCACCCTCACCACTCTCCTGCTCCCCGGTGTGGGATCGATCCACGATCTGAAGCGGGCATACGAGCTCGGGGTCCGGTCGGTACGCGTTGCCACTCACTGCACGGAAGCAGACATCTCCGCCCAGCACATTGCGGCGGCCCGCGAGATCGGGATGGATGTGTCCGGCTTTCTGATGCTGTCGCACATGGCAGAACCCGAGGCTCTGGCACGGCAGGCCAAGTTGATGGAGTCGTACGGTGCCCACTGCGTATATGTCACCGACTCGGGTGGTCGCCTGACGATGGGCGACGTCCAGGCTCGAGTTCGCGCCTACCGCGATGTGCTCGGACCGGAAACCCAGATCGGCATCCACGCCCACGAGAATCTGTCTCTGTCCGTTGCCAATTCGCTGGTAGCGGTCGAGAACGGCGCGTACCGAGTGGACGCGTCGCTGGCCGGGCACGGAGCCGGGGCAGGAAATTGCCCCATCGAAGCCTTCATCGCTGCTGCGAACCTGTCCGGATTGACTCACGGAAGCGACCTGTTCGCGCTGCAGGACGCCGCCGACGACATCGTTCGTCCGCTTCAGGATCGACCGGTCCGCGTCGACCGCGAGACGCTGACGCTCGGCTACGCAGGCGTGTACTCGAGCTTCCTTCGGCATGCGGAGGCTGCCTCGAGTGCCTACGGAGTCGACGTTCGTGATCTCCTGATGGAATGTGGCCGTCGCAGACTGGTCGGTGGCCAGGAGGACATGATCATCGACATCGCTCTCGGTCTCGTGGCCGAAAGGGAAGCACTCCCGGCGTGATTGCCCCGACCTCGTGGGCCGAGGCAGTCGAGCTCCGCGCCCACGCCGACGCCGACGGTGAAGTGATCCGTCGCGTCGGCGGGCCGAGCATCAGCGCCGGTCGGCTACTCGAGGACGCCCTGGCCATGGCCGGCTCGATGGCCGGTGTCGTCGGTGCCGGCAGCGTTGTCGCGACCGCGTGTTCGTCCGGACCCGCGGCCGCGACACTCACCACGGCCATCTCCTGGCTCGGAGCGATCGAGCTGCCGATCCCGACGGCACTGGATCCCGATGTCGCTCGTCAACTGATGACTGCGGGCTCCGCTGTGCTCGTTGTCGCGTCTCCGGCGCGGCTGGCCATGGAGCCGCATCTGATTCGGCTCGGCGAATCCGTCGGTGTCGCAACGATGACTGTCGACGGCCACGTCGACGGCCTGGCTGCGGTGACGGACGGAACCGAGACCACACCGTCGCGTCATCGGACGTCCCCGGGCGACCCGGCCGCGATCATGGTCACGTCGGGCACCGGAGGGCGCCCGAAAGGCGCTCTCCTGTGCAATGGCGTCGGGCTCGGTCAGGCCCGACGTGTCTCCCGCGCCATGCATTACGGCTCCGACGACGTGCTGCTCAATGTGTTTCCCTGGCAACACGTCAATGCCCGTCATGCCGCGTTCCTACCCGCGGTGATGTCCGGGGCCCGCCTGGTTGTCGACGACTTCTCCGCACGACGGTTCTGGCGTACCGCCAGGGAAGAGCACATCACCGCCTTCAACTTCATGGGTGCGGTGTGCGCGATACTGCTTCGCTCCCCCGCCACCGAAGACGATCGCGCTCACACCATTTCGCGCGCCTACGGCGGACCTGCACCGGACTGGATGTTCCACAGCGTGGCGGAGCGCTTCGGTGTCGAGCTACGGCAGGCGTATGCATCGACCGAGCTCGGTGACGTGGCCACGACCGATGTGGCGCCGCGCCCGGGCGCGGCCGGTCGAGTCGTCGACGATTATCGAGTGCGCGTGGTGGACGACGACGGACGTACGGTGAACGACGGAACGCCCGGCTCGCTCGAGGTACGGCCGTGTGGCGAGAACCTGACCTTCACCGAATACGTCGGAGAACCCGAGATCACCCGAAAAGCCTGGCGTGACGGTTGGTTCGTCACCGGTGACTGTGGGCGTCTGGTCGACGGGTGGCTCTACTACGAGGGGCGAACCGCCGACACGATCCGACGCCGGGGTTTGACTGTCGACGCCGAACGAGTGGAGTGGGTGGCGTCCGGCCACCCGGACGTTGCCCAGGCTGCTGCGGTCGGCGTGCCGTCCGAGCTGACCGAGGACGAGGTACTGCTCGCCGTCGTCCCCCGTCACGGACGACACATCTGCCCGCGCGATCTTCTCCGATACTGCGCGCAGGAATTACCGCGCCACGCGGTCCCCCGGTACGTCAACGTGGAGACGGCCTTGCCGACCACGGCCAGTAAGAAACTGAACCGGCGCGCACTGCGCGATCGCGGTATTCCGACCTCCGCGTTCGATGCCGAAGCGCACCAACAAGATTAGGAGCTTTCACTTGTCCGTTCCTGCGATTCGCGTACTGGACCTCACCGACCGGCTCGGATACCAGGCCGCGCGTGTGTTCGTCGGCCTCGGTGCCGACGTGGTACGGGTAGCCCTCCACGATAGTTCGGATTCGGCGGCAGACCGACTGCACTGGCACGCCGGGAAGAAGGTCCTTCGACATTCGGGGACCGTCTCGGACGCCACGTTGATCGAACTGATCGCCCAGGCCGACGTGGTGCTCGAGTCCGGCCCCGCACCCGGGCTTCGCACCCTTGCTCTGCGCGAGAGTAGGCCGTCGCTGTGGGACGCGGTCGTGCACACGGTGATCACCCCGTTCGGCAATTCGGGCCCACGCCGAGAGTGGCTCGGCGACGACACCGTGATCACCGCAGCAGGCGGGATGGCGTGGCTCTGCGGAGATGCCGGACAGGCCCCCGAGCCACCGCCACGCGAGCAGGGAACTCAACTCGCCGGCACCCACGGTGCCATCGGCGCATTGCTCGCCCTCATTGCACGACGTCGAACGAACGCAGGGCAATTGGTCGAGATCTCTGCGCAGGAGGCCGTCGCGGCCACCCTCGAGATCGGTGCCATCTCGTGGATCCACGGCGGGACGATTCCCGGGCGCACCTCGGGCATCTACGGTCACGTCGCCCACCGAGTGTTCCGGGCATCCGACGGGTTCCTCGCCGGCGGTTATTCCGGATCCCCCCGTATGTGGACGGACCTTCTTGCCTGGATGGTCGAAGAGGGCGAGGCCGAGGATCTGGCGGACGACCGCTGGCAGGACAACGAGATTCGGTGGCGCGAGCGAGCACATGTGGATGCAGTGGTGTCCCGCTTCACCGGTCGACGCTCGGCCGGACCGTTCGCCAAGGAGGCCCGTCGTCGAGCATTGCCCTGGGCCGAGGTGGCGAACGGACCTGCGCTGCTGGACAATCCGCAGCTACTGGATCGACAGTTCTTCGTCCACAGTGGAAGCAAGGGCAGCTACCGGGACGTCGGCTTCGGCTGGGAGTCACCCGCGCTACCGAGACCCGTCCGCCTCGCCGAGCCTCGCGATGTCACGGCAGCCGAAGCCTGGGCCGTTCCGCGACCGAACCCGCGCGACGACGCGGCCGAGGTACGTCGCGACGAGCGCGCGCCGGCCGACGGGGCGAGCACCACCGGCGCACTGAACGGAGTCCGCGTTCTCGATCTGACCTGGGTTCTGGCCGGCCCGTACGTCACCAAGACATTCGCCGAACACGGCGCCGACATTTTCAAGGTGGAGTCGTACCACCGAAAGGACCCCACCCGCTTCTCGCCGGGGATGAGACTGCGCCCCGACGCCGGATTCGACGACGGTGGCTACTTCCTCAACTTCAACCGCAACAAGAGAAGCGTTGCGTTGAATCTGAAAACCGAAGCCGGCCAGGATCTCTTGCGTCGCCTTGCCGCGGATGTCGACGTCGTCGTGGAAAATTTCAGCCCGGGCGTCCTGGCGCGATGGGGGCTCGACTACGAACAACTTCGCAAGATCAACCCCGGCGTCGTGTTGGTGTCCATGGCCGGGACCGGCCAGACGGGACCGTGGCGCGATGCCGTGACCTTCGCCGACACCCTCGCGGCCATGTCCGGACTGACAGCGGAGACAGCACGGGCCGATCGCGATCCACAGGGGCTGACGTTCGGACTCGGCGACATGGTCGCTGCGAATTCGGCTGTCATCGGCGCACTCGAACTGCTCTATCGCGGTGAAGGTGGCCACGTCGACCTGTCGCAGCTCGAAGCAATGGCCTCGAATTTGGGCACCGCGGCTCTCGAAAGTCAAGTGGCAGGCGATATTCCGACCGATTCGGCACGAATCCTGAAGAGTCTCGGTGACGATCGATGGATAGCGGTGGGGAGTTGCACTTCCGACGCGCTGAACGACGCGCTCACGTCGATCGGGACGGCCGTCGAGCACGATCCATGGGAAGCGCTGACGCAGACGGCCGCGACGACGGACGCCGACGTGCTCGCGGAGCGCCTGCAGAGCCAGGGAATCGCCGCATATCCCGTCCGCGACGGACGAGACCTGGTGGACACGGACGCACAGCTGCGCGCCCGCAATTTCTACCCCACCCTCGAACACCCACTGGCGGGATCCGTTGCGCACGAGGGTCTCGTCGCCCACCTGTCCGCTACCCCGGGCGGATTACGCACAGCAGCACCACTTCTGGGCCAACACACCGACGACATCCTCGTCGAACAGCTGGGTCTGACTCCGGACGAGCTGGTCGACCTGCACAACGAAGGAGTTCTTTCATGAGTACCGAACCGACCGGCCACCGCTACGAGCGCGACGGCGACATCGTCACCGTGGTGATCGACCACGGGCCGATCAACATCGTCGATCCGGAACTGATCGAATCGATGATCACACATCTTCCCACCGTGCTGGACGACCCGACGGTGCGATGTGTGGTGGTTCGCGGCAAGGACCGAATCTTCGTCGGTGGAGCGAATCTGCGGGTCATGCAACGACTCGATCCCGATACCTATCGGCACATGCGTCGATGGGTGGTGGTGCAACGCTTGCTCGAACTGGCTCCCAAACCGGTGATCGCAGCGCTGAACGGCCATGCACTCGGTGGAGGTGCCGAACTGTCGCTGGCCTGCGACCTGCGAATCCTGCACGCAAAGGCCATGTTCGGATTTCCGGAGACAGATCTCGGGATCTTTCCCGGTGCCGGTGGATCGCAACGGCTGCCCCGCTTGGTCGGGGCACATCGGGCCAAACGATTCATCATCGACGCCACCAAGTTCACGGCGGAGCAAGCTCTACGAGAAGGCTTGGTCGACGTGGTCGCCGGTGACGATTTCGAGGACGTTGTTGCCCGCGAAGCACGTCGACTCGCCGACCGTCCCACCGCCACGATCGGTTTGGTGAAGTCCGTGATCGATCGCGGCCTACACCTGCCCATCGACGAGGCCATGGCGGTCGAGGAGCAACACGTCATGGCCAACCTCGAGCTACGCGACGCCGCCGAGGGCATCGGATCGTTCCTCGACAAGCGTGCTGCGCAGTTCGAGGGTCGATGAGCTAGGGGTCAGTTGACCACGCCGGTAGCAGAGACGTTGTCGCTCAGCGACTTCACCAGCGTGGCCAACTGCGGCAGGTCCGATCGGGCGGCCGACGCAGTCAACGACACCGCCGCCAACAGCAGGCCGGTGGGCCCGAAGATGGGCGCAGCGACCGAGCAGTAACCTGCGGTCATCTCTTCCCGTTCGGAGGCGTACCCGTCGGCCCTCGCTCGGCGAAGTTGCTCGGCCAACATGCCGGGTAGCACGATCGTCGCCGGGGTCACCCGCTCCAGCGGGCCCCTGGCAAGCAGATCGTTGAACAGCTTCGGCTGCCCGAATGCGAGCAGCACCTTCCCGGTGGCCGTCGAGTGCAGCGGAAGCCGACCCGCGATCCGTGACGGGCGGGCGGAAGTGGGGCCGCCGGCGACCTTTTCGAGGTACAGAACTTCGTGGCCGTCGAGCACCGCCAAATGCACTGTCTCGTGGGTCCGGTGATGCAGGGTCTCCATGAACGGCCGGACGGCGTCGCGCAGAACACGTAATCTCGGGACGCGGCTCCCCAACTCGAAAGCCCGCATGCCGAGGCGATATTCGAGACCGGACCGCTCGAGCATTCCCCATTCGAGGAGTTCCCGGCTGAGCCTGTGTACCGATGCTTTCGATATCTGGGTGCGCTGCGCCAATTCGGTCAACGTGAGGCTGTCGTCGTCGAGTCGAAACGCTTCGAGAATCAACCGCGTTTTGCCCAGCACCGAGTTCGCGACGCTGGGTGCGGCGCAGTCATCCTGCTCGGGCACTGTCGTCTTTCGAGGGCAGGAGGAACACGGTACGGATCAGAATTTCTGCCAACCGCTGCATCTCTCGGACGTGCACCAGGTTCATGCCACGCGTGAAGTCGATGCTCGAACCATCGGGAACCGCAGCCACTTTCGGCATTCCGACCCGAGCCGTGGGCACACCGCGCATGCGAAGAATGTTCGCGTCGGTGGCACCGCTGTTGTCCATGATGATCTGGTGCGGTGAACCGGAGACCGTCTCGAAGGCATCGACCGCCGCCAGAATCACCGGTGAGTCGGGGGGCGTGTGGGTCGCCGGAATGGCCGCCACCGCTCGTGCCGACACCTCCACGCCGAGCTGCTCGCTCACCCCGGCCAGCATGGCGCGAACTTCGCGCAGCACCGTGGCCGGCGTCTGTCGGGTCGTCAGCCTCAGATCGAGCCGAAGCGTCACTGCCGCAGGGGTCGACGCCGCGAGCCGGCGAAGGCCGCCTCTGATCGACGAGACAATTCCCTGGGGCGTCATCGTCGAATATCGATGGCGCTGTGCGTATTCCTCGAGCCAGTCTTCGAGGGCGACGGCCACGCGGCCGGCCGACGCAACTGCGTTGCTGTACGGAATGCGGTGGCGACTGCCAACGTAAGTGTGTCCACCGTGCACGGTCACGTCGATCCACACGAGCCCGACCTCCTCGTGCAGCACCGTCCAACCGGGCTTGGCGATGACTGCGAAGTCGGTGGTGTACCCACGTTCGAGCATGAACCCCGCGCCGACACCGTGACCGGTGTTCGTGCGGTCCGGCGCACCGACTCCCGACACCGCGAAACTCGGCATGCCGCCGGCTCCGAAGCCGCCCACGACGTCTCCGGGCGGAGTGACGCCGGCTGCGTGCAACGCATGCAGTACAGCCAGCACCACTGCGCCGTGGCCCTTGGGATTACCGGCTCCGAGTCCCTCGACGATGTCGCCCGAGACCACCGACCGCGGTGCGAGATCCGGCCGCCACGACACGGCCGCGCCGGGGATGTCCAGCGCGGGATCACCGGTGGTGAACGTGTCGATCGGGGCGTAGAGCAGAAGGGACGGTCCGACGCCGCCGGGGATGGTCGCGACGGCATTCGCCTGGCTCGAGTCGATGCGCTGGACCTCGGCGTCGACCCCGGCCGAGGCCAGATCCGACGTGATCCACTCGGCCAGCGGTGCTTCCCCGCCGGTGGGGCTGGGAATGTCCACCATTGCCCGAACGGCAGCGAGCAGTCGTTCTCGCGTGAGATGTGCGAGAACGCGCTCGATGGCCTCGTCGGCGGAGTCCCTTCTGCTCACGGTCGTCACTTGGGAATGACCACCGCTCGTCCACGGACCTTTCCCGCGCCGAGCTTGTCGAGCGCAATCCCGGTCTCGTCCAACGAGAAACTCTCGTAGTCGAGCGTCAGATCTCCTGCAGCCAACAGAGCAGCGAGTTCGGGAACCGTGGCACGCGCGGACTGCTCGCGCCGAATCATGTTGACCGGCAACAGCGCAACGTCGTCGAGCAGCCAGTTCGACAGCCCGATCGACACGTCGTTGCCGGTGACGTATCCGATCGATACCGCGCGGCCGCCGGGGCGCACCCAACGGGATCTGACGATGAGATTCGACCCGCCCAGTGTGTCCACCAGCAGGGTGGCCGCGCGCTGCTCGGCGAGTACGGCGAACTGCTCGTCGTCACCGGCGACCAATGCGGTGGCACCGTCAGGGACCCGCGACGCCTGCTCGCGGTCGGCTACGAGGGCCGTCACCGTGGCTCCGTACCGCAGGGCCAGCTGGGTGACCATCGAGCCTACGGCACCGGCGGCACCGGCCACGATGACGTGTTCCTCGGCAGCGCTGCCGACGTCGGGCAACCACGAACCGAGTCGACCGACGTCGACCAGTGCAGCGCGGGCGGTCGTCGTCGGAACCCAGAATGTCGCTGCGACCTCGGGTGAAAGACCGTGGGGCACCTCGACCAAAGCCTTGTCCTTGACGACGACGTACTCGGCCCACGTTCCGTTCTTGAACAGTCCGAGGCCACCGCCGCGCACAACGACCTTGGTGCCGGGCTCGAACACGGCGGACTCGACGACGACGCCGCTGCCCTCCACGCCTCCGGTGTACGGCAACGTCGGCTTGATTCCGAACTCACCACTGGCGACGGTCACGTCGAGGTGCGCTACCGATGCGGCCTCGACGCGGACGAGTGCCTCGCCCGCTGCCGGCACCGGCACGTCGACGTCTTCGACGACCGGCGCTTCGCCCCACGCGTGCACCCGGGCTGCGCGCATCGTCGCACTCATGCGATCGGGTGCTTCTCGAGGAACGCGAGACTGGCCGCGTTGTACTCGTCCGCGTGCTCACGCTGGGGCCAGTGGCCGCAGTTCTCGAACAACAGAAGCTCGGATCCGGCGATGTTCTGGTGCATCGCGTGTGCCTCCGGAATGTCGCCGAACGGGTTGTTGCGCCCCCACACGACCAGGGTGGGAACAGTGATCTGAGCGAGGTCCTCGGGTGTGAGGATGTTCCGCAGCCGAGTCTCCATGTTCTGCAGCGACAGGAGATTGTCGATACCTGCGATGAAATCCGGCTGGTGATAGATGGTGTGCCGAACCGAGATCAATTCCTCGCTCGCGTTGGCCGGATCGTGCATCAGCAACTGCATCCGACGGCGCGTCAACTCCACGTCGTCGGTCTCGACGGCCTTTCGCGTACTCGTGCGAATGCGATCCATGACCTCCGGATTGGCCACTGTTCCACCGGCCGCGATCATCTGCAGCGAAGCGACACGATCGGGGTTGTCGATTGCGGTCCGACCGCCCACCCAACCGCCCAGTGACTCTCCGCCGATGTGCGCCTTGTCGATACCGACGGCATCGAAGTACGCGAGCAAGTGATCCCGGTAGCGCGGAATTTCGTACGGGTAGTCCGGCTTTCCGGTGTACCCGTGGCCGAGCATGTCGATCGCGTGAACGGTGTAGCGCTCCGCGTGCGGCTTGATGTTCTGGACGAACGCTTCCAGGTGCCCGCTGGTGCCGTGCAAGAACACGATGTGCTCGGCACCGTTACCTGCCCGAAGCGATCGGGTGGGGATGCCACCTGCGTCGATGGTGCTGACACTGAAGTCGAGCCCCGCCAGTTCCGTCCAAATTGTTCGTGCGAGTTCCTGCGTCACGTTGGATGCTCCTACTCAGTCGATACGGTGCTATTGATTGATGCGATGTACTTGGGTGTTGACGCGTGCCAACGGGTTCGGGATCAGACGCTGGTGGGTGGCCAGGCGCCCGCTGAAGTAGCGCAGCGCGCCGATCCCGGTACCGATGGCCAGCGGGATGTACAGAATCTTCACGACGGTGTCCTCGTTCGCTCGATCAGGGATGTTGGCTGGCAGTGAAGAATCCGGACACCACCGCGTGGTACGCAGCGGGCCGCTCTTCCTGCAGATGGTGCGAGACGTTGTCCATCACATGCAGATTGCCGCGTTTGATCATGCGCGCGAGCATCATTGGATAGTCGGGCGTGAGGAATGCATCCTCGCGGCCCCAGATGAACAAGGTGGGCGCCTCGATCAGGCCCAATTGCTGTGTCAGGTCCTGCCATTCGCCGCGTGGGCTGTCCGACATCGCAGCGAGTGCCGTTTCCTCGGGATCGAGGCTCTGCTGGTAGCGCATGTCCAGGGTCTCCTCGGGGAGACGATCGGGGTCGCACCATTCCAGGCGGGTGATCAGCGTCCGCATCTTCTCCCGGGTGGGTCCTTCGCCGCCGTAGTAGACGTCCCGTGCGGTCCGTCCCCGATGACCGCGCTCGGGAAGTGGTGCCAGTGGACCGTAGAACACCGGCATACTTCCGGTGATCACCAGTGAGCGAACACGCTCGGGGTGCAGGGCAGCGAAGTTCAGGGCGATCGTTCCACCCCACGAGTTGCAGACGAAGTCGGCTTGCTCGATGCCGAGTGCGTCCATCAGCGCCACCGTCTTGGCCGCATGGAAGTCCCACATCGGGCCATCGATCAGGCACTTCTCCGACTGCCCGTACTGCAGGATATCCACCAGCACGCAACGTCGGTCTGCCTCGAAATACGGTGCGACGGGGCCGAAGTCACTCCACGCGGTGCATCCTGGGCCGCCGCCGTGCAGGAAGATCGTGTCCTGCCCGGTGCCGATGTCGTAGTAGTGGTAGGTGGCACCGTCCGCTTCGATGAAGCGGCTTTCCGGGGGTGCCGAAGCGGCGGGCGACTTCCCGACCGCAACCGGTGATGCGACAGTCATGAGTTCTTCTCTCCTGGCAAGGTGTGGGGTTCGATCACTGCCACGCCCATTCCCGTCAACCATTCGGGCATCGGCGAATACGCAAGGGTCTTGCCCGGCGCGAAGCCGAGAGCAGCAGCCATCATCAGCCACGTTCGTAGCTCCTGGCCACCGTTTCCTGCATTTTCGGCAATCTGCTCGGACGTCCACTGTGTGTATTTCTGCAGATCTCCGTGTTCGAGATCGCGCAGAAACTGTTCGTCGAATTCCGGGAATATGGTCGGCTTCGCTCCGACGATGATTTCCCGTCGCCGCTTGTCGTAGCGTTCCCATTCGCCGCGCCCGTTCAACCAGGCTTCGACCAGGAACTCCTCGTCCTCTCCCTCGGGAGCGGTCCAGTCACTGGGCCACGGCAACTGGTGTGACAGTCCGCCCGAGGCGACGACCACGACGCGGCGGTCACCGAAGCTCTCGATTGCCGCGGCGATATTGCGACCGAGCTCGGCGACACGAGGAAGTGTCGGCAGGGGCGCGGCGAACACGTTGACCACCAACGGCACCACCGGGACGTCGATCCCGTCGAGCAGGTACTGAATTGCGTGGGACTGACCGTGGTCGATCTGCAGGCGTGCCGAAATGGCGACTTCGGTGCCGGCATCGACGAGGTACTGAGCCAACGCACCAGCGAATTCGGGATCGGTCTTCTGCGGGCCCTTCGGTGTTCCGCCGTCACCGGCGGCAACGACCTCGCCGACGCCCATGGTGAAGGACGGGATCATGTCCAGCCAGAACCCCCGGAAGTGATTGGATCCCACCAGAACCACGACATCCGGACGTGCTTCGACGATGCGGTCGCGGGCCGTCGCGAGTCCGTCTCGAAACGCCTCGGCACGCTCGGTGTGAACGACCTTGTCCCAGTGGGTGTTCATCAACGTGGAGTGAGATGCCCCGATTCCCAGCACGATTGACATGTTTTGCTCCTTAGGTCGAGCTCGAATCAGAGGGTGAGATCATTACGGGGTCGGTACGTCGATGCCCTGTTCGGCCAACGCATCGATCCGATCCTCTGTCGTGTCCTCGGCGAGCTTGCGCCACTGCAGAAGCGAGTCGTCGGGCCGGTACAGCTTCTCCGGCGGTGCATCGGTCACCTCGACCATCCACTTGTCCTGGCTGGAGAACTGACCGTGGAACAGCCAACGGACCGCTCCGAGGTACTTGAAGTAGAAGGGAATGGTCTTGAGCCCCTTCTGGAAATCCGCCATCACTCCCACGTAGAGGTGGTTGTCCTCGTCCACCGGTACGTAGAACTCGTAGTGAATGAAGGTGGGGTAGGCGATACGCAGAACACCCGGCATACTCACCGACGCGAAACCCGGGAACTCCTGTGCCGCAATCACCGGGTTCACCTCACGGTGTGAACCGGTGTTGCCGATGTTCGTGGTGGTCTTCGGCGGGTTGCTCTTGAACCACGCCTTCCCGGTCCACTTGCCGAGGCCGGGGAAGTCCGCATCCCAGAACTGTTCCAGCTGAACTCGGTAGATCCAGCGACCGCGCTTGACGATCTTGGTGGTGTTCCACACCGGCATCGCCTTGAACAGCCGCCACAGCGCCGTTCGGTGCAGGTACTTCGCGTGTCCCTCGTCGTACCCGTTCTCGCAGGCGAAGCGCCAGTTGCCTTCTCGCGGCATGATTCGCGATCCGATGACGGCAGCGTTGCTGACGAGTTCCTCGGGCAGCTGCTCGTCGATGGGGTGTGGCTCTTCACCGTCGCCGACGAAAATCCACACCATTCCCAGTCGTTCCTCGACGTGGTAGGTCGGTTGGGTGACCTTGCCGCAGATCGGCGACTTGGGACCGTCGGTGATGGCGGCCTTGAGGTCGCCGGTCTCGAGATCGAAAGTCCAGCCGTGGTACACGCACGAGATCGTGCCGGGAAACTGCTTGTTCCCGTAGCTCAGCGGCACTCCGCGGTGGGGGCACCGATTGGCCATGCCTCGAACGACACCGCGGTCGCGGATGACGAAGATGTCCTCGCCGAGCAGCTTGACCCGTACGGGACGCTCGCCGACCTTGGACGAGAACACCACCGGGTACCAGTAGCCGCGAAAGCCTGCTCCGGCTGCCTGATACAGGGGCCAACTCGACCAGTCCTGCCTACCGGGCAGGTTGCCGTCCTTCTTCTTCTGGGCCGGCGTCTTCACTCGGTCCGCTTCTTTCGGCGGTGTCGCGACGGTAGGGCGCGATACCGTCGACGCCGCGCGGGGTTCCAGCGTCTCGCTCATATGTGCTCTCCAGGTGCAGTTCACTCGTGTCGTGGGAAGCAATCGACTTCTCGACCGATCGCTCCGAGTCGGCACAGCACATCACTGCGTTGCGGACACCACAATCGAAGCGGTCCGCCTACCGGAATTTGTCCACGCGCCCGGCCTTCTCGGACCGAGAACCCCGCCCGGTTCCGCTCAGCGGTCCAATCCACGTGATGTATCCGACGGCGGCGCCTACTGTCCCTAGGACCCAACGAACTCGAAGGAGACCCGATGACCATTCAGCCCTCGGTCGTCACGACCGACGTCGCCATCGTCGGTGCTGGCCCGACCGGACTCTACGGCGCGTACTACGCCGGCTTTCGCGGGCTGGAGACCGTAGTCATCGACGCTCTCCCCCAGGCAGGAGGGCAGGTGATGGCCCTGTACCCGGAGAAGCAGATTCGCGACGTGGCCGCGCTGCCGTCGATACGGGGTCGTGACTTCGTCGCCAATCTCGTGGAGCAGGCCGGTGCCTTCTCACCGACTTATCTACTCGGCCGTCAGGCCATCGAGCTGACCCACGAGGACGGCCTGCCGGTCCTGACCCTCGACGACGGCACGATCGTTCGTGCCGGTGCCGTCGTGCTGACCGCCGGTATCGGTACCCCGACGCCGCGGGCGATGGAGACCGGTACCGAATGGCTCGGATCCGCACTCTCCTACTTCGTCACCGATCCCACGGTCCATGCCGACCAGGATGTCGTCATCGTCGGTGGCGGTGACTCCGCGCTCGACTGGGCAGATGCACTGGCCTCGATCGCCCGATCGGTCACGTTGGTCCACCGCCGAGCCACGTTCCGAGGTCACGCCGCGACTCTCGAACGCGTGCGTTCGGGCAAGGTCGCCATCCACACGGACACCGAAGTCCTTGCCCTGGTGGGCGATCTGGAAACCGGGTCGTTGTCGAAGGTGGCGCTTCGGGCGAAGAACGGCGAGGAAACCGTCGTCGCGGCCGATCATGTGATCGCCGCTCTCGGCTTCATCAGCAATCTCGGCCCCATCCGCGACTGGAACCTCGAACTGCGAGGCCGTTCCATCGCCGTCGACCGTTCGGGTCGAACCAACCTGCCCCGCGTCTACGCCGCCGGTGACGTGACCGACTACGACGGAAAGGTCAAGCTCATGTCGGTCGGATTCGGTGAAGTCGCGACCGCGATGAATCACGTTGCGGTCGACCTCGACCCCGACCTGGTGCTCTTCCCCGGACATTCGACCGACGGCGCCTGAGCGCCTCACCACACCAGACCTCACCACACCAGGAGGAACCAGCATGTCCTACGTCATCGGAATCAACTGCATCGATCAGCTCGATCGGTCGTGCATCGAAGTGTGCCCCGTCGACTGCATCTACATCGGCGACCGCCGCAGCTACATCAACCCCAACGAGTGCATCGACTGCGGGGCATGCGAAGTGGAGTGCCCGGTGGACGCCGTCTTCGTCGACCGAAAAGCGCGCAAGGATCCCGAGCTCGCAGAATTCGTCGCAGATTCCATCGCCTTCTTCAACGAGCCGTTGCCGGGAAGAAGCGAGCCGATCGGTGATCCGGGCGGATCTCAGAAATTGGGACCGTTGGGCGTCGACACCGAATTCACGGCGAATCACTGAGCGATCAGCTCGCGACCAGACGCCGGAGGACTTCTCGCAGCTGCTCCAGCAGCTGCGAGGTCCTGTCGTCGTCGGAGAAGACCATGTGCTGCATCACCAGTCCGTCCAGTGCCGAGAACACCAGCTCCGAGATGCTGCCGTCGGGGTCGGGCACGCCGGCATTGTCGAGCGTGTGTCGGACCTGAGCCGCATACCGCCGGTACAGTCCACGCACGTTTTCGATCGGTAGATTACCGCGGACCGCCTGAGTGGTCTCGTCGTATTGAAGCAACTGGCGCTTACGCGAATTATTGAGTGTTGGAACGAGATTGGAGGCAAACTCGTCGATCGAGTTCGCCTCCAGCCCGACGTCGTCCGAATCCTGTTCCGCCGCTCGGCGAAACGCTTCGATCAGCAACTGCTCCCGGGTGCCGAAATGGTGCCGGACCAAGCCGTGCGCCATGCCCACGCGGGCAGCCACGGCCCGGTAGGTGACAGCCTGTACACCGGTCTCACCGGCGATATCGATGGCCGCATCCAGCAGTCGATCCCTGGTGGACTGATCGGATTCATGTTCCGTCGAGTCGTCGGCAGCGTTCATCCTCACAGCAAACCACGCTACGGACGACCGCGTCGCTACTGCCCGGCCAATCCCCACAGTGGTGGTCGATCGCCTCCGAGATCGATGTTGACCGACTTGACTGCGGAGTACTCACGGAGTGTCTCGAACGACAACTCACGTCCGAACCCGCTGTCACCTCGGCCGCCCATCGGCATCCCGGGCGGCAGATCGAACCATCGGTTCACCCACACGATTCCCGCGTCCAGGCGATCTGCGAACTGATGCGCGCGGCGCAGGTTCTGTGTCCAGACCCCGGCCGCCAAGCCGTACGGCGATGCGTTCGCGCGAGCGATCGCTTCTTCGTCGGTTCGGTAGCGTTCCGCGACGGTCACCGGACCGAAGACTTCGGTCCGCACGATCGTGGCCTGGCCCTTCGGATCGGCCAGCAGCACCGGACGATGATAGAACCCACCGTGCAGAGAGTCGTCCAGATCGAGTGGCTCGTCTCCGACGACCACCGAGACACCCTCCGCGCGCGCCCGCTCGACGTGTGCGCTGACCAGTTCGAGTTGACGACCCGACACCAGCGGTCCCATCTCGCTGCTCGGATCAGTCGCGTCGCCCACCTTGATCTTTCGGGCCACCGCAGCGAACCGCTCGACGAATTCGTCGTGGATGTCGTCGTGCAGCAGTAGACGCGAGGCTGCGATGCACGCCTGACCGTTGGCCAGATAGATCCCCATCAGCGCGTCCTGAACCGCGAGTTCGAGGTCCGCGTCGGCAGCGACGATCATCGGTCCCTTGCCGCCGAGCTCCATCAAACTCGGCCGCAGTGTGCGCGCTGCGGAACCGAGAATTGCCCGGGCAGTGTCCGGACCACCGGTGAACGTTATCTTGGCGACGTCGGGGTGCGAGACCAGAGCCGCTCCCGTCTCGGGGCCGAGACCGGTGACGATGTTCAGCACACCGGCCGGCAGGAGGTCACCGATCAACCGGGTGAACTCGAGAATGCTCGCAGACGCGTACTCCGAGGGCTTGACGACGACCGTGTTGCCGGCGGCCAGCGCGGGTGCCACCTTGTTGGCGAAGGTGATCAACGGCGAATTCCACGAGATGATCGCCGCGACCACGCCGAGAGGTTCGCGCTTGGTGTAGAGCAGGGTGTCGGGGTTCGACAGCGGAATCTGCTCGCCGTTGAATGCGCGAATGACGCCGGCGTAGAACCTGAAAATTGCCACAACCGTAGGGATGTCGGCAATTCCTGCTTCGCGCACCGGTCGGCCGTTCTCGGTCGCCAACAAGGCACCGAAACGGTCGCCGTCGGCCTCGAAGCGATCCGCGATCGACAGCAGGATTGCTTGTCGCTGATCCTGCGTCGTCCTGCGCCACTGCCCGAAGGCGCGGACGGCCGCCGCCACGGCGGACTCCGCGTCCTCGGCCGTGCCCTGCGGCAGGACCGCCCACGGGCTTCCGACGCTGGGGTCGACCGCTTCGAAGGTGCTACGGGCGCTCACCCAGTCGCCACCGATGAACTGCTGATAATCCCCGTTGGGGACGAAAGCCGCGCGGGCTGTTTCCGACGAGAGAATGGACGACATTGTTCTCCTTCTGACGTGACACGTTGCGAGTACAACCTGCATCCGTAGCGCGATACACGGAGAAGGGTTGTCCCGGTTTACTACTGGAAGGAAGCGCTCACCGATCCGAGGCCGGTCAGGGTGGCCGTGACCGACTGTCCTGCTGCGACCGCCCGCATCGGTCCCAAAGCTCCGGACAGAACGACCTGGCCGGCACGCAGCGGCCGACCGAGGTCTGCCGCGGTCTGTGCCAGCCAGACGACGGCTGCGACCGGATCGCCGAGGCAAGCGGCACCGGTGCCCTCGGACACCTGAGTTCCGTCGATCGACATGGTCATCTGCACCTCGGTGAGGTCCAGATCCCCGAGCAACACTTTCCGATCACCGAGTACGTAGGCACCCGCCGACGCATTGTCGGCCACGGTGTCTGCAAAGCTGATGTCCCAGTTGCTGATTCGGCTACCACATACCTCGAGGGCGGCGACCACGTAATCGGTGGCTCGTCTGACGCGATCTGCGTCGAGAGGCCCGTCGGCCAGATCTTCGCGCAATACGAAGGCGATCTCGGCCTCGACCCGCGGTTGTGACACCTGCTCGGCGGGAATGACGGCGTCGGCACCGTAGGCCATGTCGTCGAACAGCATTCCGAAGTCGGGACGGTCGACACCCAATTGCGCCTGAACGGCTTTCGACGTCAAACCGATCTTTCGGCCGACCACGACCGCTCCGGAATCCAGACGCTCGTTGTTGAGAATCTCCTGTACCGCATAGGCCGCCGTCACGTCGTCACGGCCGATCAGGTCGCGGACCGGCTCGCAGGGCTCGCCGCTGTTCGCAGCGTGATTCAGCCGCCCGGCGGCGGCCTCGATGTTGTTCTGGCTCACAGTCACGACGCAAGCTTCGGACACGGGGGCGTCACCGGCAACAACTGCGTCTCGCTCAGCGGTCCTCACCGTCGGTCCGGTGCCGACGAGAACCAGCACCAAGGCAACCGACGCCGCGAAAGCCATCATAGTCGCCACTGCGAGGGCGTCGTTGCCGAGGAGACCGACGACGGGTGCGGCTGCCGCTGCGAAAGCGAATTGGACGCCGCCGATCAAGGCCGACGCGGTACCGGCCAGGGACCCGTAGCCGGCCAGTGCTTGCGCCGGAGCATTCGGTAGGACCGTGCCCATCACTGCCAAGATCAGCAGCACCGGCACCCCGAAACCGATCAACCCGCCCGTATCGGTCGCCGCCAAGACCACGAACACGACGGCAACGACGGTGCCGATCAGCAGCGCAGAGAGCAGAACGGTTCGAGTTGTCCATCGACGAAGAACGACGACGTTGAGCTGCGAAGCTCCGATCAAGACGACTGCGCCTGCGGCAAAGGCGATTCCGAACTGTTGCGGAGTGAGTCCGAAGCTACCTTGCAGCACGAACGGCGAGGCAGAGATGTACGCGAACATCACCACTCGGCCCAAGCCGCACACGAGCACCATCGAGACGAAGGCTCGATCCGTGCCGAGACGCGCGTAGTTCCGCAGAACCGTGCGCGCACTGTTCTGCTGCCGTGCAGCCGGGGGCAAGGTCTCGGGCATTGCGAACGCGCCGATCGCAACGGCGGTCAGTCCCAGAGCCGCGAGAATCACGAAGATCACGCGCCACGTCGACAGTTCGACGACCAGGCCACCGATCGACGGTGCCAGGATCGGTGCCACACCCATCACCAACATGAGCCGGGACATCATGACCGCAGCGGCGTTGCCCTGGTAGAGGTCTCGCACCACGGCCATGGCCAGGACGGCTCCGGCTGCACCTCCGAAACCCTGCAGGACCCGAAGCACTGCCAGCACCTCGATACCCGGCGCGACCACGCACCCGAGAGAGGCCGCAACGTGGAGCAGCGACGCCACGATCAGTGGACGTCGCCTCCCCAGTGCGTCCGACATCGGACCGATCACCAGTTGGCCGACGGCGAATCCGATCAGAGTGCCGGTCAGGGTGAACTGCACCGCCGTCTCCGATATCGCGAATTCGGTTGCGATGACGGGAAAAGCCGACAGATACATGTCGACGGTGAACGGGCCGAGTGCGGTGAGGGCACCGAGCATCACGACTAGGCGAAGACGGTGCCGACCCGACGGAGCCGTCACCGCAGACGCGGAAGCCCCGGTGCCGTCGGCACCGGAGTTCCCGTGTTCGCTCTCGGTCGCGGCGATGGATCTACTCACCGCCGGCACGCAGGGCACGCACCGATGCGCCCACTGCCAACACGACCTGAAGGGCTGCGAAGAACAACCCGGCCTGCATCAATCCCTCGAACGACTGCGCGGACAGAACACTGCCGGAGCCTGCCATGTCCATCGCTCCGTGCCCCATCGCAGCGTGATCCATGGCGCCGCTTTCCGCCGCCGTGTGGCTCGAGTGGCCCAGCGACGTCGACATCAACGCCCAGTGCACAGTGAGCATCGCGATACCGAAACCGGCGGTCACCGCGTACTCGCGTACGCGGTGGCCGTTGCCTTTCCTGCACGTGAACGCCACGCACAGGCCGGACAGAACGAGCATCGGCACAACCATGCCGAGCATCGCCGTGCCCGTGACGATGAGCAACACGACGTGCACCACCAGACACAGAATCGCAACAGCGGCGAGGACGGCATCGACCAGATCGACTCCAGCCCTGATTCTTTCGCGCCCGGGTGGCATGCCCACCACAGGCCCGAGGGTCAGTGACACGACGCTTCGCCCGGCTGGTCGTCTGCAGCGCTCCCGCCGTGTGCACTCGACGAAGCAGGCACGTCCAGCGCCGGGTTCTTGTCGAAGAAGTTCACCGGCAGCAGGTGGAAACCGACGACCTCGGTCGGCATGACCGGCCAGTCCTCGGCGCGCGGAATGTGTGTCACTCCCAGGGTGTGCCACAGCACCACATCCGTGTTGTCGGTCGCGCGATTTTCCGCAGTCCATCGGGGAAGACCGTCACCGGAGCGGCTCTGGTTCGGGAAGTCACCCGAGGGGCGCATTTCAGCGGGCGAGTACGGCGTCACCCACATGTTGCGGGTGCCGAAACCGGCTCGCTTGGCAATCAATGAGGGATCCTGCGCCAGCATCGTTGCCGAGGACCAACCGGGCAGGAACTTGTAACTGACCGGATTGCCCCAGGCGTTCTTCTTGGCGGTGTTCATGATCTGCCAACTGCGAGACGACTGCGTGTTGGTGTGGTCGTCACCGGTCAATTCGCGGTCGATGACCGTTTTCTTGACTCCAATTGCGTTGCCGTAGGGATTGTCCGGGCCGACAGGCACGCCGTAGGCATCGTTCTGTACGACGGTGTTCTGCCATCCGTCGATTTCGGTATCGAGCCGGAACGAGAACAGATGCTGGTGGTAGCTGGACACGATGTTCTTGGCGATCCGGGTGCCGTGCGCAGAGGTCTCGCCCTCTTCGACCGAGCGGGTCTGCACGATCCCCAGTAGCTTGACCTCCATCTGAATGGAGGCGTCCTGGTAGAAGTTCCAGTAGAAGCCGTAGTGGTAGTTGCCGACGGTGGCGATGAAGCTGACGACCAGGCGACGCGAGCGACGTACGTCGACCTGGCCGGTCATCCAGTCGGTGTGCTTCCACAGAATGCCCGCGTCCTCTTCGTGGATGCAGATCGCATTCTCGATAGTGGTCGGTTCACCGTTCTCGCCGGCATTCTCCGCGTCCAGGTACACGATCTCACCGAGGCAGTCACAGCCGAGTCGAAGCGAATTGGCGAGCTTTCCGAGGCCGAACTCGCCGGCGTCGAATGCGCTGCGCCAGAAGTGCTCCTTGGACGGGTCGCCGTAGGGTACGACCATTTCGCCCAGGGACGCGCGGTGCAGAACCGAGCGGTACTCGTCCCCGTCCAGGTACTCCACCGCATGCAGCACCAGCCCCTCGAGCGGATGCCAGTTGATCCGGAAGCGCCACTTCTGCCAGGTGAGCTCGCGGCCGTCGATCTTGAATCCGACGCCCTCGGGCTGAGTGATGACGAGCGGGGCGACGTCGGAGCGCATCGGCTGGTTCGCGTCCGCCGTGTAGTTGGCCTGCTCGACGTTCATCGGCCGAACGCCGAAGTCGTGGACGTCGATGACCTTCAGCGCCACCAGATCGACCACAGCGATGACACCCTCGATGGGGTGCGCGTACCCGTTGTCGTCGGGAAAATCGCGGTAGTACGAGACCGAGCCGGCCAGACGCCGGCCGTCGACGGGGTAATCGAGCACGCCGGGCACGGCCATGTTGCCGACGCCCCACGGATCGATCTGGACTTTGTCCATGTCGGTGATGCCGCGCAGCGCAAGCGCCTCGACGTACCGCGGATCCTGCTTGATCAGGTCGGGAGCAAGATCGAACTCCTCGAGCAGGACGGGTGCAGCACCGTCGGTGATAACGGAGGACGAGACCACGGCGTCGGCATCGAGATCGACGACGACATCGTGCGTCGTTCCGGAACCACGATCGACCAACAGAACCCTTGCGCGACGGGCGATCTCGTGACCTTCGCGGAGCAGTCGCTTGTCCGGCTCGTCGGTATAGACCGCGGCGAACCCCGGCCTTTCTGCGATGGCCTCACGACGAACGACATCTGCGACGCGGCGAAACTCGTCGGATGTCAGGGAATCGAAGAGCGGATGACGCACGGGTGTTCCTTTCATAGCATTCATCTGGTCGAGATCTCGAGTCGCCAGCGTGTGCTTCCTACACAACCAGTGTGCGGTCGAGCGCGCAGCTCGATGTTTTGCTCAGCGGTCCTCGAGGCAGCCGGGCCTTTGTGTCGCGAGCTCCGCCCGGGCGGCCGCCGCACGCAGTATCGCGGGGCATCTGCCCCGATCACGCTGTGCCGGTTCGCTCACCGAGACTGCGGGCCCTGCGATCGATGGTCGAGGTGGACACTGGCGAATTCTGACTGAAAGGAGTTCTGGTGACTGTCGATTCCGCACGATCATCCTGGGACCGCCGTGTTTTGGCCGCACTCTGCGACACTCTGATTCCGCGAATCTCTGCGCCACATTCGGCCTCGACGGAGGAGCAGGTGTTCTGGAGCACGAGTGCCTCCGATCTCGCCGTGGACCGGATTCTCGACTCGGTCCTCCCACTCTGGGCCCCACATGTGCACATCCTCGTAGGCCGTACCCTCGACGCCCTGTCGGAATCGTTCGTGGACTGCGCGCCTCACCGACGCGACGAGCAGTGGCTGACGGTGCTTGCCGACCCGTCGACTCGTCCTGGCGCTCTGATAGTGCAGAGCACGGTGTTGGCAATGTTCTACACCGTGCCGGACGAGGCGTCGAAGAACCCGACGTGGCCGGCCCTCGGCTTTGCCGGTCCGTTGCTCGAACCGCCGACCGCAGTGCAGTTTCCGAAGACCTTGACCGTGGCCGAGCTACCCGACAACGGGTCGACCACGTTGTCGGTCGATGCGGTGGTCGTGGGTTCCGGTGCGGGCGGCGGCGTTGCCGCGGCCCGTCTTGCGGCCGCGGGTATGAAGGTTCTCGTACTGGAGAAAGGTGGCTATCGGAACGAGCCCGATCTGCCTCAGTTGGAGGCGTCGTCGTTTCCGAATCTGTATCTCGGCGGTGGCTTCGTCTGGTCGACCGATGCCAGCGTCGGCCTGTTGGCGGGCTCGACTGTCGGTGGCGGAACCACGGTCAACTCCATGGCGTGTCTCCCGACGCCCGAGTACGTACTGGACGAATGGGTCGAGGCAGGCATGGAGGGCGCGTCCTCGGACGAGTTCGGCCCGCACATCGAATCGGTGATGCAGCGGATCAACGCTGTACCCGCCAATACCGTGCACAACAGCGTCAACCGAATTCTCAATCGCGGCCTCGACGCTGCCGGACTCCAACGAAATACCCTGGCACGCAATGCCAAAGACAATGACGACCGATTCTGCGGCGAGTGCAATGCCGGTTGCCTCGTAGGATGCAAACAATCCACGATGAAAACGTTCCTTCAGGATGCAAGCGACTCGGGTGCGCAGTTGCTACCCCAGTGCGACGTCCAGGAAATCGTGCACGCCGATGGCCGCGCAGTCGGCGTCCGAGCGGTGGTGAACACTCCCGACGGAGACCGGGACGTACTCGTGGAGGCACCGATCGTCGTGGTCGCCGCGGGCGCGCTCGCCTCGCCCGTTCTCCTGCAACGTTCCGGGCTGGGTGGGCCGAGCGTCGGTCGAAACCTGCACGTTCACCCCTCGTACTTCGTCAGCGGAGTGTACGACGAGGTCGTGAAGGGCTGGGCCGGGCAGATTCTCACCAGCGTCAGTCACGACTTCGAGCACGTGGAAGGCGAACACGGATTCGTCGTGGAAGCCGCGCCCATGGGTCTCGGCTTCTGGACGGGCCTCACACCGTGGCACTCCGGTGAGCAACACAAGCAGGAGCAGTTACGCCTCGAACACGTCTCCGGGGTCTGGGGCTTCGTTCGAGATCACGGCTCCGGACGTGTGGAGGGCGACGCTCACGGAATGCCGGTCATCACATGGGGTCTCGACGATCCGGTCGATCTGGCAGTCGTCCGCCGTACGCATCAGGAACTCGCGCGCATCCTCCGGGCATCGGGTGCCGAAGAAATTTTCACGTTCCTTCCGTCCGACCCTCGCTGGCGTCAGGGCGATGACTTCGATGCATTTCTCGACACGCTCGGCAGCTTGGACGCCGCGGACATCCTGACGTTGTCGGCACACCAGAGCGGCTCCTGCCCTACCGGCCTCGACCCGACGACATCGGTGGTGAACGGCCGCGGTCGCCTCCACGATTGTTCCGGAGTCTATGTCGCGGATGCGAGCGCGCTACCCACTGCGCCTGGGGTGAACCCCATGGTGTCGATCGAAGCCTACGCACGCAGAACAGCGGAATTCATTGTGCAGGAATGGGACTCCGAAATACCCTGACCGTCGCAGCGCACAAGCTCGAACGCCGGTGTGCACTGTGCACACCAGCATTCGAGCTTGTCGATCTCGGTTTCAGCGATCCTTGGGCGTGTGCGTGTCGAGGAAGCCGACGACAGCGTCGGCCACCGGTGTCGGTAGTTGCTCCACCATGGGAATGGTGCCGCCCTCGATGACCACGATGTCGACCGTCGCTGCCTGCACGAGACCGTCCCGCACGAGGCCGACATCGGGGAAGGAGAACGGGTCCGCGTCGCCACCGAGGATGAGTACCGGGGCCGTCACCTCGCCGATCCGATCTTCCATGACGTACCGCGAACACGCGATATGTCCCTCGGCCGGATCCACCCCCGGCGCAAGCGCGTCGCGTACGAAGCGATCGAGTAGGTCCGGGCGATTCGGCGGATAATACGGTTCTCGCTGGCCCCACCACGTCGTGAGATGGCCACCGTGCGAGTCGATTTCCGCGACGTCGACGCCGGGGCCGTCAGCGTGACCGGCACGGTATTCGGGGCCGGTGTAGGACGGCGACGACAGGATCACGGACTTCACCCGACTTGGTACCGCACTGGCAACCTCCACCGCGACCACGGCCCCGGTGTGGTGACCCATCACCGAGAACTGATCGAGACCCAACGCATCCGCTAGATGCAGAACACCCGAGGCATACTGCTCGATCGTTTGCGGGCCAACAGGTTTGGCGGACTGCCCGAATCCGTACATGTCCATGGCGATGATGCGACGGGACGGGCCGACGAGGGGCATCAACTCGGCGAATTCGTCCCACGAACGCGGGGTCTGGTGCAGGCAGATCAACGGGACTCCCTCGACTCCGGCTTCTGCATAGTGCAGTTGACCGAGCGGGGTGTCGGCGTAGCCGAAGCGCACGAGGGTCGTGGTGTCGTCGAGCACGGCTTCAGTCGACAAGGGTTCGGCCCATGTTCGCGTAGGTGTCCTGCCGGTTCTTGCGTGCGTACAGCGCAACCCCGATCGCCACCACGATCGTCGCGAGATGCAGCAACGGTAGACCGTTGATGATCACCGAATCGGTACCGGTGATGGCCGAGAAGTTGGACAGCGCGAAATATGTGATTGCTCCGAAACCGATCAGCGCCAGGGCAGGCGCAACCGTGTGGCCCCAACCGAATCGACGCTGCCGAGCGAAGAACACCAGCACTGCCAGCGATGTCGTGGTGATCAGGACCATCAGACCGACCGCTCCGAAACCGGTCAGCGCGGACGTGAGGGTCGTCAGAGGGTCGAGCCCGGCGACGGCGAAGACGATGACGACCGCCGTCTCGATCACATAGCTCGTCGAACCGGCAACCACCGGCGACTGATGGCGCGGGTGCAGGGTTCGCATCGACCGCGGCAGGAAACCGTCCCGGCCCAGTGCGAACAAATACCGTGACGCTGCGTTGTGGAAGGCAAGCACTCCGGCGAAGCAACTCGTCACGATCAACGCCTCGAGTGTCGTGGTCCACGCGGAACCGACGAACTCGTCGCTGAGGTCGTAGACGAATGTGCCCGGGCTCGCGGCTGCCGCGGCGGTGGCTCCAGTCGAACTGGCCAGGAATGCCCAGGACGTCAGGACGAAGAAGAAGCCGATACACCCCATCGAAATGTATGTCGCGCGAGGAACGGTGCGTTTCGGATCGCGTGCTTCCTCCGCGTAGATCGCTGTCCCTTCGAAGCCCTGGTAGCACGAGAACGCGAAGATCATCGCCACGCCGATGGCTCCGGGAACGAAAACCTGACTGGGACTGAACGATTCCATCGGAAAACTGCCGATCCCGTTTCGCGCGATGATCGCGATGTCGAGCACCAGAATGACCACCAGCTCGACGACGAGGGCTACTCCGAGTACGCCTGCGGCAAGCGTGATCTTGCGGTAGCCGAGCAGGAACACGATCACCAGACCCACCACGGTGTAGATCCACCACGGAAGATCCACGCCGAAAATCTTGTTGACGCTACCGGAGGCGAAGAACCCCATCGCGCCACTGGTTGCGCACGCCAGTGCGATGTAGGCACTGGTAGCGATGTAGGCACCGGCCAACCCCACGGGACGCCCCAGACCTCGCACGATGTAGGCGAAGAAGGCTCCGGCGTTCTGCACGTAGGGAACCATCCGGGTGAAACCGACGGCGAACAGGAGCATGATCGCCAGCACGAACACGTACATTCCTGGTGTACCGACACCTACCCCCAGTCCGATGGCAAGGGGCAGAATCGCGACCGCGCCTCCAGCGGGCGCAACCGTGGCCATCACCATGAACACGATGTGCGCGACATTCAGGCTTCCCTGCGCGAGCTCGGTCGACCCCTCAGTCGTCGATGCACTGTTCTGCGTACGTGGCACCATAGATTTCAACTCCTCCTGCGAACACCAAGGACGACGAGCGCCGTCGAATAGCGAACAGTGTGGAGAGATATTCACCTGGTCGCCATGTGAAAGGTCCGCTCAGTGACACCGAGGCCGACCTCGACCACCTCGAACCTGCCGTGAGCACCCGGTTTCGACGATTTCGGACCGACGGTGAGCGGTTCGCTGACCGGAATTATGCCACCACTGGTCATGCCCTACTTCGCGGGCGTGTTCCGGTGCTTGTGCAGTTCACGAACGGCGTCGCTGAACTCGGCCACCGGTCCGTCGACCACGATCCCGGGAACGATCTGCTGGATGGGCGACGCCGTGATTGCGAGTGGTGCAGCACCGAATTCTTCGAGCCACGTGAGCAATTGAGCCGTCGACGTGGCGTAGACGATGCGGCCGAGTCCGACTATTCCGTGGCTCGCAGAGCACATCACGCAATGCTCACCGGAGGTGTAGACCGTCGCCGTTCGCCGCTGAGCGGGATTCAGGTTGGTCGCAGCCCACCGAGACAGTGCGATCTCGGGGTGCTGGGTGGGATCATTCAGGTCGCCGACCCTGTTCCTGTCCTCGGCCAACAGCTCGCCGCTGTCCGACACCAGCACCGAGCCGAACGGATCGTTGCCCGTGCGCGCCGCCTCCGCCGCCAAATCCACCGCGCGGGCGAGGAATGCAAGGTCGCTCGAGGAGACGCTCACATCGCACCGGTGCCGACGATCGAAGTTTTCACGCCCTCGACCGTACCGCCTCGAAACTCACCGCCTGCTGGACCAGTGGTGCGGCACCGATGCTCGGTATGGTCGGCGGGTGACCTTCTCGGTACGGCCCGCCACGTCGTTTTCGGATCTGCACACGATTCTCGGCCCGAAGAACCCGACGTCGTCGGTCTGTTGGTGTCTGAGCCACCGCGTCGATTCCGCGACCAACAAGGCGCTCGTCGGCCCTCAGCGCGCCGAATACGTGGAGAAGCTGACCCGTCGAAAAGTGGCGCCGGGCGTGCTGGCCTACGACGGGGACGAGGTGGTCGGCTGGGCCGCGGTTGCGCCACGCTCGGAGTTGCCGTTCGCGCGGTCCAACAAGATTCCCCACGTCGACGATCTGCCGGTCTGGACGGCCTGGTGCTTCCGCGTCAAAGCCGGACATCGCAGACGCGGGATTGCGCACGTGTTGTTGGACGGTGCCGTTCGCTTTGCGGCCGATCACGGTGCCCCGGCGATCGAGGGATACCCGGTTGCACAACAAGGGCACCAAGGTCGATCTGACGATGGCCTATGTCGGCACACGCGGACTGTTCGAGTCGGCGGGCTTCGAGTTCGCCGCCGAGACGACGTCGGTGTCGGGCGGTATCCCACGAGTGATCATGCGAAAAGATCTGCGCCGCTGAGCTGGTGTGGGGGGAATCCGAAGCCTCACCTTCTCGTGCGTCCGATATGGATCATCCGTCCATAAACTCGCTCGCACGGCGTGAAGAAGATCCATGACGCCTGCGACGGGCTTGCCATACTGTCTGCAGACATGACCATCGATCGAGTACCGGTATCCGGCGGGCACCTCGCCGTCGAAACACACACCGGCACCAGCGAGCCCATCCTCGTGGTGCACGGTGTTTCCAGTCAGCGCATGCTGTGGAGCTGGCTGCGGGCGGAGTCACCGCACCTGACACTCGTCGCCCCGGACCTTCGCGGCAGAGGTGACAGCGTCCACGTCACGGGACCGTCCTCGTTGGCCCAGCACGCAGACGACCTCGACGCCGTCCTGGACGCATTGGGGCACGACGCCGTGCACGTGTGCGGGATGTCGATGGGCGGATTCGTGGCGGTCGAGTTCGCGGCCCGGTACCCGTCCAGGGTGAAGAGTCTCGTCCTCGTCGACGGGGGCGTTCCGGTGGCTCCGCCGGCCGGTCTCACGCGGGAGACCGTTGGGGTTGTGTTCGGGGACAAGATCGCTCGAACTCAGCAGCACTGGAACGACATCGGCGACTACGTCGAGTTCTTGGTGTCGACATCGCTGCCGCTCCTCGACCCCGCCGATCCGCTCTTGCGGACGTACGCCGAACACGATCTGGTCGACGGATCGGTCCGGCTGTCGTCCGATGCGGTCGTCGCGGACGCCACGGACGTCTTCTTCGGTGCCTCGCGGTTCCGGGAACTGACGATGCCGATTCGATTCCTGCACGCGCAGTGGAGCGTTGGCACCGATTCCGCGCCGATGTACTCGAGCCAGATCGTCGACGCGCTCGACCTGACGTCCATCACCGCGATGCCGGGACTCGATCACGCCGGGACGATCATGACCTCGGTCGGTGCCGCGGCCGTCGGAGCGACCGTCGATCAGGCTCTACGAGGCGAATGACTGCCCGATTCGAGCCGTCGACACGAAACGGCCTCCTCACGCTCTACTGGGTTCGATCCCGAGCCAGGATGCGTTCGAGGTAGTCGAGATCCTCGCGGAGCATCGAGATGGCCCGCTCGGGCCCCTCCGGGACGACGGGCTTGCCGCTGTCCTGAGCAACGGTGCGCAGTGCCATGTCGGCGAGTTGAGTGGCCACGCTCCGATCGGCGTCGGGGTCACCGCTCTGGTGCCACCACGCGACCCAGTTGAGCATGCCGATGATGCCGAGTGCCGCAGTGCGCGGATCGACCGGCCGGAATTCCCCTGCCTTCACACCACTGTCGACGACCGTCACGAACTCCTTGAGCACGTGCCGGCGACTCTGCTGGTAGGTGTGCGACATCTCCTCGGGGAGATCGGCTTCCGATCTGATGATGAGCTTGAAGCGATCGGCGCTCTGAGCCTGATTCAGTGCGATCGCGGTCGCCATCTTCCGTAGCTTCTCCGTGGGCCTGAGGTCGGATCGCTGGTTGATCTCGTGCAGAACTGCCGCAGGCGTCTCGGTGCTCTCGCTGATGAGTCGCGAGAGCAACTCGTCCTTGTTCGCTACGTAGTGGTACAGCGCCGGCCGAGTGAGACCGGTGGCGTCGGCGATGTCCTGCAGGGTGGTGCTGGCGAAACCCTTCTCGGCGAACAACCGCGTGGCCTGGTCGAGAATTTGCTTCTCGACCAGCTCCCGACGCGGATTGCGCGCCGATCCCCGTGGTGAGTCCTCGCGTGTCATGACCGAAGAATAACCGTCGCTCTCGTCAAGGACCGACAGACACCAGGTGGGTGCGCGCACCGACGAGACCTGCCACCGCGTCGGGCATGCACTCCTTCGGCACATCGACGACGACGAGTGCGCTGGTGTTGCGCATCATTCGCTCCGCGACATCGAGACGAGTGAGGACGTGATCACGCTCCTCGGACCCGGTCAACCACACCGTTGAGCTCGCCTTGGCCTCGTCGACGACGGCCGTCGCCTTCTCGTTCCACGCAGACTCGACGTCCACGAAGACCACCGTCGTCGTCGGATCGTCGCGAAGATCGGACGGGGCGAATCGGTCGGGGAACGACCGCCCACCGTGGTCGATGGGCCGCGAGAGGATCCACCGAGATACGTCGGCGGGAACCTCCGAGTCTGCCGGGACCTGTGCGTAGCTGGCAATTCCCTTCCACGCCACCTCGGGGGCGGAGTCGAGAAACCGCTCGAGACCGACCTTCCCGGCTCGCGTCATGTACGCAACCATCAGTTGGTCCACGGGTAGATCCATCCGCTGTGGGAAGGACTCCCACCACTGTTCACTGCGCACGGCGATCTGCTGGAGGTGTTCGACTGCGGGGCGACGCACCCGTTCGTACTCGGTGAGGGCATCGCCGACGGTGGCAGCCGACGCCAGCGCAGCATCGAGGGCGATGGCGTCTTCCATGGCGAGCTTCGTTCCCGATCCGATCGAATAGTGGGCGGTGTGGGCGGCGTCCCCGAGGAGAACGACGTTGTCCACCGCCCACTTTCGGCACTTGACGGTTCGGAACTGCATCCACCTGGTCCGGTTGCCGATGAGGCTGTGATCCTGGAGTGTCTCGGAGAATGCCGTCTCGAGGTAGCGCAACGACGCCTCGTCGCTGTCGGCCGAGCCCGTGGCAGCCGTCGTGACGTCGAATCCCGCCCGGTGCCACGTGTCGAGATCGGTCTCGATCAGAAACGTACTGCGATCTGCCGCATAGGGATACGCGTGGGCGACGAAGGTGCCGTGTTCGGTGGTGACGGGTACGAAGATGGCGCTGGGCAGTGCGAAATTCGTTCCGCACCAGAGGTAGAGACCGGTTCCGGTGGTGATGTCCGCACCGAAGAGGTCGTCGGACGTGCGTGTTGCACTGTTGATTCCGTCCGATGCGATCACGAGGTCTGCATCGAATTCCTTCGGCTCGTGGCGTTCGCCGAACACGAGCCGAACCCCGGCGTCGCGTGCTTGCTCCTGCAGCACGGACAGCAATCGGGCGCGGCCGATCGCGAGGAGATCACCGTGGGCCAAGCGTGCCGTCCTGTCGCCGACCTGCATGGACATCTCGTGCGAATAGGATTCGGCCACAATCGCATCGAGAGATCTGGCGTCGGCCTGCCGAAGGTTGCGTTGCGTCCTCGACGCCAGCCCGACTCCGAAGCCGAACGTGGTGTCCGGTGAACTCTGCTCGTAGACCGTGATCTCCGCGTCGGGATTGGACAGCTTCAACAGCCGTGCGGCGTAGAGCCCACCTGGGCCTCCGCCGATCACTACGACGCGGTCGAGTTTCATCGTTGCCTCTCGAGCTTCGCGGCGATATCGAGCCGCAAACGCTTCTTGTCGATCTTGTTGACGTTGGTTCGGGGAAGCTCGTCCACCCATTCGAGACGCTCGGGCCACTTGAACTTGGCCACACCGAGCCCCGTGAGATGCTCCTGCACGTCGGCCATCGACAACGGCGCACCGTCGACGACGAGATACGCGCACGTCTTCTCACCCAGTCGAGCGTCGGGCATCGCAACCACGGCCGCTGAACGAATGGCCGGATGGTCGAGCAGAAGAAGCTCCACCTCCTCGGCGTTGATCTTCTCGCCGCCGCGGTTGATGAGGTCTTTGATACGTCCCTCGATCGTGACGTACCGCTCGCCTGCAACGACGGAGATCGACGCCAGATCTCCGGTCCGGTAGAAGCCGTCGGAGGTGAAGGCAGTTCGATTGTGCTCGGGGGCACCGAAATACCCGGTGATCGTGTACGGGCCACGACAACACAATTCACCCACTTCCCCGTCGGGTAGTTCGATCTCCGTGCCGGGATCGAGGATGCGTACCTCGTCCTCCGCGCAGACGGGGGTGCCGACGGTGGTGATGCGAGCGTCGCGAGGAGCGGCGACCGGGGTGACGGTGAGCAACCCCTCGGACATCCCGAACAGCTGACCCGCCCAATGATCTCCACCGTCGTCGACGCGGTCCATCAGCGCCGGTGACACTTTGGCACCGGACAGGATCACGTGTCGCAGACGCTCACGCGCCCGATCGAAATCGGGACTCGACACGGCCTGGTAGTGACCGTGGCCGATCAACACCTCGGTGGCCTCGGCGCGTTCCATGAGATCGAACGCCGATCCGACGTCGGCGGTCGCGAGTACGAGACACGCGCCGACCGAATGCGAGGCGTGCAGACCGCAGGCAATCCCCGCGTTGTGCACGATGGGGATCAGATGGGCGACGCGGCTGTCCGAGGTCCACTCGAGCCGTTGCGCGTACATGAGTGCGTTGTTCCAGTACTCGGCATGGATCCGCGGGATGACCTTCGGTACTCCCGTTGTCCCGCCGGACAATTGGAATGCGACGACGTCCTCGGGATCCGTCTCGGCCTCGATGGCGTCGACGAAGGCTCGGGCCTCGGTGGGATCGATATCGAGGCCCAGGTCTTCCACCCGCAGTTCGTCACCCTCCGCTGCCCCGACGGTCAGCACGTGGCGAACGGTCTCGCTGCCCGCGGCATGTTCGTGGGCGAACGACACCAAGTCGAACGACGGCAGACCGGCCTCCACCACGTGCGCGACCGCGCCCACCGCGGCACCGATGTGCGCGATCTCGTGCATTCGGTGCGCGGTCAGCGTGGCGACCGGAACCAGCCCGGCCTTGACGCAGCCGTACCACGCCAGCACCGTCTCCAGCCGGTTCGTCAGCTGGAACAGCACAGGATCCAGGCGCGTCAGACCCAGTCGAACCAATCCGGCGGCGATGGCATCGGTACGACGGTCGAGTTCGGCGAAGGTCATGGAACCCTCGGCGCTGATGATCGCCAACCTGTCGGGATACCGAAGAGCGACGTCGCGGAAGCGGCGGCTCGTGGGTAGTGAACTCCACGAACCACTCCGGCGGTACTGCTGCGCGCGGTCCTCCGGGTATCCCACCAGCCTGCCGTCCCAGTCCGAGTGGGTCGCCTCGGTGGTCACAGTCATCGCTGAGCCACCGCAGGAAGCAATCGAGAGATCTCCAACGAATGATCAGGATGGTCGGCCGGAACGATTCCCGAGTACACGGCCGTCCAGCATCCGGGGCAGCACAGTTGACGGAACACGATGGGAGTGTCGACGTACTCTGCCGGGTCCGAGGTCACCTGCGGCCCCGCGGCCGAGGAAGGGCCCTCGTAGCGAGCCAGATCCAATACGCCGCTGCTCTTCTCGTCACCGAGGAGCCGTCCGCACTGCGCGCAGGCGATGACCCGAAAATCCCCGACGGTCACCTCGGACAGGTTGTCGTCGAGCCGCCTGGCCAGCGAGAGATCCATGATGGGAGCGTCGGAGTGTTGGGTGGATCGCGTGCGCCGCTCGTCGATCATGTCTCGACGTCGTTGTGCCGTTGCGGCCTCGTCCACCGTTCCCGCGTCGATCACCACGCCGTAGACGACGTTCGCCCCCTCCGCGGTGACCTTGCCCTCGCGTAGGTCCACGACCACGGCCGCCGGATCGCGATGCAACGGATCTCCGTAACCGCCGCCGCCCTGCCAGTGCATGTACAGCACTTCACCGGGAGCGACATAGCTTTCGGCATAGCAGGCTCCGAATTCCTTTCCGCCGCCCAGATCTTCGAGAGCCCCGGGAATCTTCCCCGCCGCGAACTGCTCGATGACGTCGGTACTGCGCGCCAGAATTTCGAGTCCGGTGTTACCCGGGTATCCGCCGGCGAGGCCGTTGTTCTGCGCCACGGCTTTACCCGCCGAGGCCAGGACGAGGCCCATCGGGAGCGAGGTGCCGTACGGCGTGACAGCGAGCGATGCACTGACGCCACCGCGTTGACGACCGGGTCCACCGGAGTCGGGCTCTTCACGACGCCACAGCGTGAGCAGCGGGTAGAGGAACTCGGTCATTTCCGTGTCAGGGATGCGCCCCATCGGAATACAGAAGAGTCCGCCGGTATCCATGCCGTCTGCTGTTGGGCGTGCGCCGTAACCGCCTGCCATCGGTTCCATCATGATGTTGAGGAACGGAACGGGTTGTTCTCCGCGTTCGTCGAGGCCTGCGATCACGGCGGTGTCCCAGGTGCCGCAACATGCAGCCTGCACGCTCTTGCCGAGGTCCACCGATCGGTCGAGCATCTGCGACAGACATTCGGCGATGAGGGTTCCGGTCAGCCACGCCGGTCCGATGGGACCACGGCTGACCGCCGCCGGGAAGCTCGCGTTGTTGATGGTGCCCTCTTCGGAGACCAGGTCGAAGCATCGCATCAATCCGCCTGCAGACCAGGGAATGTCACCCGCGAGGATCGGAAGCAAGGCGAGCATGACGCCGCCGCGCATTCCTGCGTAGGTGCAGTTGATGACGCCCGTCTGCTTGTCGGTGCCGGTGAAGTCGAATGTGAGATGGTCGGCGGTCTTGCTCATCGCGACGGTGATCTTGTGGACATCACGGTCACCGGTGTGCGACTGGTCCTGGTAACCGGTGGCCTTCCAGGTCCCGTCGGGCAGCGACGAGAGTTTGCTGCGCAGGCGGCCTTCGGCGTCGGTCATCATGCGCTTCATGACGGCCTTGACCGTGTCGGCACCGTACTGCTCGATGACGGCGAGCATGCGATTTCGTCCGACGGTGTTCGCACCGATCTTCGCCCGCAGGTCGAGCCCGACCAACATCGGAACTCGGGAGCGTCGCACCCAGAGATCGGCGATGTCGCGCTGCAACTCGTAGTCCCGAACGACCTTCACCGGTGGAGTCGGAAGCGATTCGGAGAAAACGTCTTCCGCCGACGGATCGAACGATCCGAGGCCGGAACCACCGAGGTCGGGTTCGTGGCAGATCGCGCTGGTCCAAGCGAACAGCTTGCCCTCGTGGAAGATGGGTTGGTAGACGATGACGTCGCTCTGGTGCAGTCCCCCGCCGACCCACGGGTCGTTGCAGAGGAACATGTCTCCCGGCGCGATTCTCGGATTGGTGGCGCGGTGTTGCAGCGTCCAGTAGATCGCGAGGTCGACGGCTCCGACAAGCATGGTGTTGTAGAGGCCCACCTGAACTTCTTGTCCCAGTTCGTCACTGATTGCGAAGTCGAAATCGTTCGCATCGGTGACGATGGGTGAGCCCGACATTCGTTTGAGTGCCTCGCCCATCTCGTCGGTGACCGACCAGAGTCGGTGCCGGATGACCTCGTATGTCAGCGGGTCGAGGTCGTCGATCTGCTGCTGGGTGACGGTGTGAACGGGAAGAGTCGGTGGCAGAGTGCGGGCGAGGGCGTCGGGGTCGACGGGGCGGGACGAGAAGATCTCGGACCCGGGAATTGGGGATGTCATGGTTCGGTTCTCCTGTGGTCTCAGCCGGCGACGATGTTGAGGTTGCCGAGGCGGTCGACAGTTCCGGTGGTGCCGTGCGGGACGACGACGGTGGTCGTCGGGACTTCGACGATGGCGGGGCCGGCGAGCACATGCCCGGCCGCGAGCTTGCTGTAGTCGTAGATGTCGGTGTCGACGTAGCCGATTCGACCGTCCAGGTTGACTTTTCGGGAGCCGATGCGAGCGACCGAGGCATCGGCTGAGTCGGCGGACTTCAGTTCGGGCAGGGTCGGCGAGAACGGCAACACGCCCGTCGCACGAACGCGATAGGTGATCGCTTGGATGCCGGCTTCGCGGAATCCGCTGTCCTTGCCGTACAGATCTGCGTATCGCTGCTCGAAGAGATCGGAGGCATGGGCGACGCTTGCCGAGTCCAGCGAGCCCTCGGGAACGGTAGTGGCCACCTCGGCCAGCTGCATCGTGTACCGCATGTCGATCTCGCGTTCAACCTCGACGGACGTGAAATTCAATCCCTGTCGACCGAGAGCTTCGCGGACGCGCTTCTCGAGGCTCTCGAAGTTCGCCTCGGCGCGGGCCGGATCGAGCGGCATCGCAGCTGGGTCCGACAGCTCGGCCGCGAGCACGATGTTGGACGAGGCAAGACCGTAGGCCGAGAACGCCGATGCCACCTGCCCGAGCGGAACGATGACTTCCTTGACGCCGACTTCTGCGGCATAGGCAGCGCAATGCGACGGGCCGGCTCCACCGAATGCGTAGAGAACGAAGTTGCGCGGATCGTGCCCGGCTTCGACGACGGTCTTGCGCAGAAGGTCGCCGGTCTGTGCGTTCTGGACGGCATAGATCGCGGCGGCTGCGTCCTCGATCGACAGACCGAGCGGTTCGGCGATGCGGCGTCGAATGGCCTCGCGCGCCAGCTCTTTGTCGAGTGGTTTACGTCCGCCGAGCAGTCCGCGTTCGGGGAGGATGCCGAGGACGAGATTGGCGTCGGCATTGGTGGGTTCGGTGCCACCCTGTCCGTAACAGGCAGGTCCGGGTACCGCCTGGGCGCTGTGCGGCCCGATCTGGAGGTTGCCGCCGGCATCCACCCACGCGATGGCACCGCCACCGGAGCCGATGGCGTGCACCTGCAGGGTGGGCACGTTGATCGGGTGGTGATTGATGATGGTGCTCGACGCACGCACCGGCTCACCGTCCACGACGAGGCCGACGAGGAAGGTGGTGCCGCCGACGTCGGTGGCGATGATGTTCTTGTGACCGAGCTGTTTTCCGAGTGATACCGCACCGACCACGCCGCCGGTCAACACGGACCCGACTGTGCTGATGGCGTTCTTCGGGGCCTCGGCTGCGGCAACGGCACCGCCGTTGCTCTGCATCACCAGGAGTGGGCCGGCGAGGTCGAGGGCGCGAAGCTTCTTTTCCAACGAGCCGAGGTAATCGCGCAATCCCGGGCCGATCTGGGTACTCATGATCGTCGTCGCGTTACGCGCGAACTCACGGATGCGCGGGCTCACCTCGGAGGACAGCGAGACGAATATGTCGGGGTCGATCTCGTGGACCAGCTCGCGAATGCGCTGCTCGTGCACAGGGTTACGGAACGACCAGAGCAGCGAGACCGCGATGCCGGAGACGCCGTCGTCGACGAGGCTTCGGATGGCGACGCGCGCGGACTCCTCGTCCAGCGCGACGACGACCGTGCCGTCACGGTCGAGGCGTTCGGTGACCTCGAGTGCGTGTCGCTTGGGGACGAGACCGTGGGACTTGCTCTGTCCCAACACGTTCTGCAGTTGCTCGGGAGAGCCACCGAGGTAACGACCCTCGACGTTCATGATGTAGATCGAATCCCGATGCCCCTTGGTGGTCAGGAATCCGACCGGCGGAACGTTGCCCATCACCAGAGCATTGAGCGAGGACGTGGTGCCGTGCGCGATGTGGTGGGTGTTCGCGAGCATTTCCTGCACCGGGCATCCGAGTTGTTCGGCCAACGCTTCGAGAACGTCGATGACCCCCTGGGAATAGTCGGGTGGAGTCGAGGGCGCTTTTGCAGCGACCACGGTGCCGGAACTGTCGTCGAGTACTGCGTCCGTGAACGTTCCGCCGACGTCCACTCCGATCACATAGGTCATGCCGGTGTGCTCCTTAGGTCCGAGTCGAAGACGTTCTGGCGTGTGAGAGCGAATCACCCTCGAACACTGCTTACGTCTGCGTCGAGTATTCGACGTGACCGACGACATGTCAAGCGTGGATGTGAGTGCTGTCACCACGGACAATTCTGCCCGACTGGACACAACCTTCCACTTTCCCAGCTGAGGGCCACTTGACGAATCATCGTCTACGTCGAATACTCGTCACTAGCGTCAATTAGTGAAAGGCAGTTCATGAGTATTCATCGTGTTGGCTTGGTCGTCCCGAGCTCCAACGTCACCGTCGAAACGGAGATGCCCGCGTTGTTGGCGCGACATCGAGAGGCCCGGTTCTCGTTCCACTCCTCGCGGATGCGCATGCAGGCCGTGTCACCGGAACAACTGCGAGCGATGAACGCCCAGCGCGAACGGTGCATCCTCGAGTTGGGCGATGCCGGAATCGACGCCGTTCTCTATGCGTGCCTTGTCGCCCTCATGGTCGTTGCGCCCGGGGAACACCAACGCGTCGAGGGGCTCATCGCGGAGCAACTCGCCACGGGCGGATCCGATGCAGCCGTCAGGTCGAGCGCGGGCGCTCTCGTCGAAGGCCTGAGGGCTCTGGACGCAAAGAACATCGTTCTCGTGACGCCGTACATGCGACCGCTCGCGGAGAAAGTCGTCGAGTACATCGAGGCCGAAGGCATTCGTGTACTCGATTGGCGTGCGCTCGAGGTGTCCGACAATGCCGAAGTCGGCTGCATCCCAGGCGAACGAGTCATGGACGCTGCGCGGTCGCTGGACCTCACGGATGCCGACGCCCTGGTGATTTCTGCGTGCGTACAGATGCCGTCCCTACCGCTCGTCCAGGCTGCCGAGGACGAATTCGGCATCCCCGTTCTGTCGGCCGCGACGGCAGGTGCCTACAGCCTGCTCCAAGCGCTCGACCTGCCCGTCGATCTACCAGACGCCGGCTCACTGCTCCGGGCCGACGCAGTCGTCACGTCGTAGATCGTCACTTCGTAGAGAGGAAATCTTCATGTCCGACTTGCCACACAAGGTGCGGGGCGTCGACCACGTCGCCTACCCCACGTTCGATCCGGCGGCAACGGTCGAGTTCTATCGCGACGTGCTCGGCTTCCCCGTCGTCCACTCCATCTGCGCCGCAGGGTGGGGCCCGGAGAAGCATCCCGACTTCATTCACTTCTTCTTCGACATCGGCAACGACGACCGACTCGCGTTCTTCTACTACTTCGGCCTCGAACCGTTCGACGGTGGACCACAGGGTGATTCCTATTCACGCTTCGCCGAGGACGTACCGATCTTCTTCATCCGCTCGCGTCACCTGGCAATCCACGTCGACAGCGAAGAAGACCTCATGGAATACCGGCGGCGGCTGGACGGCAGCGACTGGCCCGTGGAGATGCAGATCCAACACGAGACGATCGAGTCGATCTACACACACGATCCCAACGGCTACATGATCGAGCTCACCCGCGCGATGCGTCCGGTCACGCCGCAGGAAGACCTCGACGCGAACCTGACGATCGACGCCCTGATCGACGTCGTTCGCGGACCCGACCCGAGTATGGCGAACCTGTTGACCCGCAAGGCCGAGCTGATCGTCGAACGTGCGGCCGACTGGTCGGCCGAGCACGAGGTGGGGGTGTCGTGACCACGTTGTATGTACTCGACATTCCCGAGAACACCACTATCGCATCGGTGGCCGACGTCGACCCAGCCGTACGCGTAGACCACGTAGGCCCGTACTTCCGCATAGTCTCGGACGGGGACATCGTCATCGACCGTCGGGCCACTGGATGCAGGCACGCCGTCTGGTACAGCAGCGTCTCTGGCCTGTCGGAGTCTCGAATCACACAGTGGGACAAAGACGCCCTGCGCGTCGAGCAGTCATGACTCGGACCCGACTCGGCGCAGGCCGGTACATCGATGCCGCCGAGGCTCCGTCGAACACGGTGACCTCGGCGCACGAGCTCACCACCGCAGACGGTGCCAAGGTCAGCGGTGTGTTGCGCACGGTCCCTGGTGCCGAGACGGTCGTTGCCCTGATGCACCCGAGACAGGACCTGACGCATCACGTTCTCGTGCCCGAGTTGCTCGCCCGCGGATACGCGGTGTGGACGCAGGGCACGCGATCGGTGAACAACGACATCTCCCTGGTGCACGAGCAGGCATTGCTCGACGCCGCCGCCGGGCAGGTGTTCCTACGCTCACAATCGTTCGATCACGTTGTGACGCTCGGACACTCGGGTGGCGGCACCCTGTTCGCGTTCTACCACGAGCAAGCCGGTCTCGCGCCCGGGGATCGGCTGGCGGCAACGCCTGCAGGTCGACCGATCGACCTCGCGTCCGCGGAGATGCCAGTGCCGGACGGTGCGATCTTCATGGCTCCGCACCCCGGACAGGGTGCGCTGCTGCTCCGACTGATCGATCCGTCCGTCGTCGAAGAATCCGACCCCATGTCCATCGACCCGTCGCTCGATCCTTTCGATGCCGCCAACGGATTCGTCGATGCTCCCGGAAGCTCCTCGTATTCAGAAAATTTCGTGGACCGGTATCGCGTCGCACAACGCGAGCGCGTCGCTCGATTGGACGCACTCGCGCGAGCACGGGTCGCCGAAGCATCCGACGCCCGACGGCGTTTCAAGACAAGCGGTGATCCTGCCGACCGTCGAGATGCGTTGGCACCGAGATTACTGACCGTCTATCGAACCGACGCGGACCTGAGATTCACCGACCTCTCGCTCAGTCCGAACGCTCGACCGTACGGTTCGTTGTTCGGCCGACGGCCGGATCTGACGAACTACGGTCTCGTCGGATTCGCACGCCTGTCCACGCCCGATGCCTGGCTGTCGACGTGGTCCGGTCTGAGCTCCAACGCCGACTTCGTTCGGTGCGCACCGTCGGTGACGGTCCCGTCGTTGTTCGTCGAACTGACCGGCGATCAGGCGTGTTTCCCGGAGGACGCGTCCAGGATGGTCGAGGCTCTCGGCTCGGTCGACAAGAGCCGCGTGGCGATCGAGGGCACCCACTTCGGCGGCCCCATTCGCGACGGGGCGCCCACCGGCGCTTCTCTGGCCGCCGCCGATATCGGTACCTGGTTGTCCGAACACTTCATCTGACCCTCTTGCGAGCGGAAACACATGTCACGTAACACTTTTTCTCCCGTGGTCGCACTCTGTCTGTCGGCGCTGACGCTGGAAGGGTACGACCTTCTGATGTACGGAACGGTGGTTCCGTCGCTCCTGGCGTACGAGCCGTGGGATCTGGATCCGGCGACCGTCGGGGTACTCGGATCCGTGGCGGGAGTCGGCATGCTCGCCGGGGCACTCGCCGCGGGCAGCATCGCGGATCGCTGGGGTAGGCGACGCGCCTTGATCGCCGCGGCCGCGTTGTTCTCGGCCGCAATGGGATGCTGTTCGATTGCACCCTCACCCGAGATCTTCGGAGCAGCGCGATTCGTGGTCGGCGTCGGAGCAGGAGTGTTGATGCCGACCGCGGCATCGATGCTGATCGAATTCTCCCGACTGGACACGAGAGCACGAACGGTCGCACTGGGATTCGTGGGCACCAGTGTCGGCGGTATCGCGGCGGGGATCCTGTCGCTGTGGCTCGTCCCGGAGTTCGGCTTCCGAGCGATGTTCGCAGCAGGAATGATCCCGGCGTTGTTGATTCTGCCAGTGATGGTCGGCTATCTCCCCGAATCTCCGGCCTTCCTGACCTCGCGAGGCAGGACCGATGCGGCACAAACGATCTCGACGCGCTACGGACTGGAGGAAGCAGTCGAGGATTCCGGTGGTGACCCGCGATCGACGGATCGCGGAATCAGCGCACTGTTCACCGCGAACCGAGCGCGAGTGACGTTGTCCTTCTGGGTGATGACCCTGCTGTGCCTGCTCGTGTTGTTCGGTGTCGCGACCTGGTTGCCCGCTGTGATGCGATCGGCCGGGTACCCGCTCGGAGCAGCGCTGTCCTTCCTGCTGGTACTCAATGTGGGCGGTGCAGTAGGTGCGCTCGGCGGTGCTTACCTGGCCGATCGGTTCGGCATCAAACCGGTGACCACCCTCGGATTCCTCTGCGCAGCGGTGTCGTTGGCATTGATCGCGACCACTCCCCCGATCGGGATCGTGTACGTTCTGGTGCTGATCGCAGGAATGGGTACGACCGGGACGCAGATCCTGCTGAACACCTTCATCGGTGGTTACTACCCCGTGTCGTGCCGGACCACAGGACTGGGCGTCGCACTCGCGGCGGGGCGACTCGGTGCGATCGTCGGTCCCACGTACGGCGGACTGTTCGTTGCCGCCGGTGCGGGAACCAGCACTCAGCTTCTGGCTTTCGCCTTGCCTGCGATCATCGGTGCCGGAGTGACGATTCTGACTCCGGCGGGACGAAAGTTGCGTAGCGGCCGGGCGTCCGCATCGGAAGGTCGGCTGCATGCACCTGACGCAAGATGACTGTGTTCACGATCGGGTTCACTTTCCGGTCCATATCGGATCGCGCTTCTGCATGAAGGCCATGATTCCCTCCACTGTGTCTGCCGAACGGCTCAGTGAGTCCAGGGCCTGTTCGCTGAGCTCCCAGCTGCGCGCTTCCGTCTCGATCGCGCCGTCACTGATTCCGTGAGCGACGCGCTTGCTCGCCTGAACCGCGAGCGGTGCGTTCGCTGAGATGACGTCTGCGAGGGCAAGAGCAGTGCTCAGCACATCGGGTTGAGGAACGACCCGGTTGACCAATCCCCACCGGAGCGCGTCCTGGGCGCTCATGGCGGCTCCCGTCAGCAGTAGCTCCAGCGCGACAGCACGCGGCAGGGCCGTGGTCAATCTGAATACTCCGCCCGCTCCGGCGATGAGACCTCGTTTGACCTCGGGCAGGCCGAAGCTCGAAGTATCCGCAGCGACAACGAGATCGCCGGCCAATGCAAGTTCGGTCCCACCACCGAGTGCACTGCCGTTCACCGCGCAGATCACCGGCTTCGTGATGTGGTGCTTGACGATTCCGGCGAAGCCCCAGTGCGCGGTGTCCGGTGGAGTCACACCGGCGGGTCCGGCCGTTCCGAGGGCCTTCAGATCCGCTCCGGCACAGAAGACTTTGTCGCCCGCTCCCGTCAACACCACCACTCGAATATCGTCGGTGTTCTGGGCGAGCTCCCAGGCCTCACCCAAACCGCTATGTACATCGGCGTTGATGCTGTTGGCTGCCTCCGGGCGATCGATGGTGACGACGAGGGTGTGTCCCCGCACTTCGGTGAGTACCACTCCGGACACGTCGATCCTCATTTCTTCGGGTCGTGAGACCCGACAACACTAATTCAGACAGTCACTGTCTGCAATGGTTCGGCCGGTGGCCCGGTTCACCATCGGCTAGCTCAACGCTCGCAGAACGGTGTCGACGACCAACTTCGAGTGGTGCACGGCGGCGCGACTTCTCGCGCCTGCGTGCGCTTGCGCGAACAGTGCACGCGCCAACACCGCTCCCGTCACGAGTTCGAGCAGCAACGTCGTCGACGTGCCCTCCGGTAGTTCTCCTCTCAGAATCGCGCGCCGGACGATGCGTCGGGTGGTGACCAGACGGCTCTGATTGAGAGTGTCGGTGAGATGCGACAACAGGTCCGGATTCACCATCGCGTCGAGAGTCACCCGTAGTGAGACCAAGCCGAAGAGCTCTCCGTAGCCGACGGCCAATTGCTCCGCGAGTTCGATCAGGTCCCCGCGGACCGATCCGGTGTCGATCGGCGTGGACAGCGGCGACCGTGCTTCGAGCGCTTGAACCAGGAGCTCTTCCTTGTCGGCCCAGCGGCGATAGAGCGCGGCTCTGCCGACCTTGGCCCGCCGCGCGACTGCATCGAATGTGAAGCCCCGCCAACTGGTTTCCCAATACACCTCGAGCACAGCGCCGTACACGCGGTCCTCCATGTCCGCGTCACGGGGGCGTCCTGGTCCGCGCGGAGACTCCTGAGACATCATTGCATCCTCTCACCCGTCTGCCTGCCGAACGCGACGGTTACGTGCAGAGGCCGACGGCAAGCTTCCCCTCCTTGTCCACCAGCTCGATCCGGCGTCCGACGGCCGACTCGTTCCGCCCGGACACGAGATCGTGAAGCGTCGCTGCGAATTCACGTCCGGCTCGGCCCGCCACCCGCGCCCCATCGTCTGTTGCTGCAACGACAAAGGCTTGCTCCGGCAGGCCGCTACGGTCGTACGTGACCGTAGCCGTCTCGATGGTCGCCCTTCCCGAGTAGCCATGCACGACACGTGCCGGCGTGCCCGAGGAATCCACCGGCTCCGGGTCGCCGACGTATCCGTCGCGATGAGCCGTCGTGGACAGCAGCACCACATGCTGATACGTCAGGTAGCCGCCGTTTGCATGAACCAACGCGACTCCGGAGGTCTTTCGCAGCAGCCGCGTCGACTCCGCAACGGCGTGGAGCGAATAGCTGCTCAGCGGCCCACCGAAGAACGAATGTCCGCCTAGGACAGTGGGAGTCGACCCCTCGGCCAGGCCGAGCTCGTCGGCCAGAAGCTCCGGCACGATCGGGAAGCAGCTGTACGCGTCGACGAATGCGAGGTTCGCACTGGTGGCATCGGCCCTCGACAGAGCGCGCTGCACGGCCGCACGGAGAGCCGGGGCATCGTCGAACACCGGGCGCGCCAACACATCCGGATTGTCGACGGCACCCGCACCACCCCACAGGTACACCATCCGGTCCTCTGCCACACCAGACTTGCGAGCGGTGGCCAATGAACAGACCAAGACCGCAGCTGCTTGATCGACGAACGGCATTGCGTTCATCGACAGTGGATAGCAATCGGACACAGACCGGTTCGACGACGTGACAGTGCCGATGTCCTCCGGCGTGCGAAAGACCGGGCTCCAGGCAACAGGATGTTCGGCCGCGATTGCCGAGAAGCGGGAGTACATGTCGGCCGATTCGCGCAGTGCCTGGTTGGGGGTCAGTCCACGGCCATGGGCACGGGCGTTCTCGAAGAGCGGGTAGATCTGTACCGGTGCCAGGATTCCTGCTCGCTGCATTTCGGCGCTGCCGAGGTCCTCGGGCGAGAACGAGGGAGGGCCTCCCGGTGCGGTGGTCCAACCCGACTCACCGGGGTCCACACCCGCCTTCATCAGGGCGCGGACGGAGGCCTGCGCCTCGCCGCCCACCACCAGCGCTGCAGTGGTGAGCCCCTCGGCGATATCTCGGCCTACCTGGTCGAGTAGGCGCACCGGGTGGTGCCCGCCGATCGTGCTGGTGGAACGAGACTCGAGTGTCACACCCAGTCGGTCTGCGACCAGGGACGGAAGGTCGTCGTAATTCCAGCTCGTGGTGCGAACAGCGTGCACAGCATCGAGCTTCTCTTTCAGGCCGTGTCCACCAGCGTCGTCGATCGCTGCGTTCACAGCGCGCAGAACGAGCTCGAGGGGTTCGATGGTGCTCTGCGTAGTGTCATCGCCTGCGAACTTCAGGTCACCCACACCCACGATGACGGGAACACGTTCCGCGCTGATCAGCATGCTGCCAGCATATACAGACAGAAATTGTCCGCAATGCTGCGCGGATCGATCCGGTTACGGGTCACCGAATTGTCAAGGGACGTTGACGGGTTCCGCGTCGACGTCGCCGATCACGACGTCGGCTCGGTCGGTGTAGAAGGCGACGTGCCGTCCTATCATTGCCACCGCAGGAAAGGGCGCGTTGTAGGTCCAGACGACGTCGGCGACAGTTTCGGACTCAGCGGCGACGCTGAAGTACTCGGCATCGCCCTTGAACGGACAATAGCTGGTTGTGGCGCTCTTCCGAAGCAGACCTGTATCGACGTCACTCATCGGGATGTACTGAACCGCAGGGTAGTTCGATTCGATCAGGGTCAGGGCGTTGCTACTGTCCGCCACCTGTTGCCCGTTGATGTGAACGGTTACGCGCCCTTCGGTGGGCTCGACGGTGATCGGGTGCTCGGCGTTGGGTTCGAGGACGACGCGTTCGGACACGGTGCATGCCTTTCACTTTTCAGGTCGTGCTGACGAATGATCCAACCGCAAACCTAGGCAGTTTCATCCCTCCGGGAGGCACTTTCTTTCCGTACTCGACAACGAGCTGATAGATGGTTCCCTGCACCGTCCGATCCGCAGCACCCACACCGCTCTACGGAAGCAGTGGAGCCCTGTTCACCTCGGCACTGCGACCCAGAAGCGAGCCCTCTACTATTCCATTCACTTCAACGACCAGCGCCTCCACTGCGATCTCTCTCGGACTCTCGGTTCGAGCTCTCCGCGATCTTTGGGCGAGCCAGAGCGATACGGTTGCGGCCGTTTCGTTTTGCAGTGAAGAGAGCCGCGTCGGCGGCGGCCAGTGTCCCGTCGAATATCTCCCGGGACGTGCGGCGGTCCATGTGCGGCAACGAACCGCCGATGCTGACCGTGATCGCGATGTCGTCGTCGGCGTTGTGTACGGCACGACGCAACTTGTCTGCGAACTCCCCGAGGGTCGGCGTCGGATCGGAAACCAGGACGACGAATTCGTCGCCACCAAGTCTCGCGACGACGGCGTGCCTGCCGGCAGACATGGTCAGGCGCATCGCTGTCAGTCTCAGTGCCACATCACCCGCTGTATGGCCATGGTGGTCGTTGACTGCTTTGAAGTGGTCGATGTCGATCAGCAGGATTGCGGGGTAGCCAACGCTGTCGCTGGTGTCGAATGCTCTGGCCTCGAGGCCCCGCCGGTTCAGCACTCCGGTCAACGGATCCGTCATCGCATCCGACAGGTGTACCCGAGAGGACTTCAACACCGCCCGCGAGTACGCCGACAGCAGTGTGACAGCGCCGTTGATAACGATGACGGCCACCAACACTCGCAGGACGATCGATACGGTGTCGGTCGCGGCCCTTGCCAGCGCCACGGCTCCGAGTGCGAGAACGAAGACGGTGCTCCACACGACGTGGAACCAGATCACTCTCGGTCGGGCGAAATGGGCAGCGTACGCACCGACCAGTGCGAGCAACATGGCCCCGTGCAGCGCTGCCAACGGATCGGAGTACGTTGCGGTCACGGCGGTGACACCGAATTCGCAGTACACGACGAACCAGTTGTTGACCGGTGCGCGGCGAGACCACAAGTCCATCCGGTAATCGGCTTTGCTCATGATCCATGCGACGGGAATCGTGCTGATACACACGGCGTAGGTCAGCACGGTGCCGAGACCGTCGGCGGGGCCGTCCTGTGTGAAAGTGGTGCCGATGCCGACGAGCCCGAACAGCAATGTCTGAACGACGACGCCTGTTCGCAGCAGCGGGTCGGGAGGCTCGTCGTACGTCCGAGCGCCCGCCGAAATGTGGGTTGGCGCAGTTCTCGCCGTCGATTCCCGGTGTCTACCCACAGGAATCGTCTCGTGTCATCTCCGTTCGCCACCGCAGACTCGCTCGGATCGCGTCGCCCACGCTTGCCGCGAAATCGGCAACGGTGCTCTCCGAATCGATTTGTGCGAGTGCAACTTCCGTCATCGGCCGGCGAGTCGGGTCGATCGAACGCTCGGTATTGGGCGATCCGCCATCGATACCCAACCGAAACGCATTGGGCGGGGCCATACGGATTGCGGGCATGCGTTCGGCGTGTCGTGGAACTGCCGAACAGTCGATGGTGAGCAGCATGCGATCGTGGCGCAGGAACGTCTGCTTGTCTGCAATGGCAACATACAAGCCGTCGTTCGCCTCGGCGCGCGTGGCCAGTCGCGTGAGCACCCGACGAATGCGCTGCTGACACTGCGTCCGGTCCGAGGAAATGACCAGCGCAGCACCTGGTACCGACGATCGCGTGCGGTGGGCCTGCTCCGTCAGGGTGGTCCACGCACAATCGTCGCCATTACCGAAATATGTTCGCAGCAGCCACAGTTCAGAGTGGTTGTTTCCGTCGGGCATGGTGATCCAATCCGAGAACTGTGGGGTGCACCGAACCGTTCGGTCAGGCGGAGGGGACGGCCCGGAGTTGCAGGGGCACGTTGTCGGTCAGAAAGGTCAGTTGATCTCGAATCACCGAGGAGAACAATGGCTCGACGTACGGATCGAAATGACCACCGTTGTAGGTACGTACCGTGGCTTTGCGCACTTTCGCCGCGGCGCGTTGTGCGACGGACGCCGGGGTGACGGCATCGTCGGACGCGATCTGCACCAGCGTGGGGCAGCCGATCGCGGACATCGTACGGCCCGGCGAATACCGCCAGATCTTCAACAGTATCCGGGCCGCCACGGTCTCGGGGTAGTCACCGTCCTTCAGACCCGACTCGAGAACCAAGCGGTCACGCCCTTTCATGGCGTCAGGTGAGACCATCACAGCTCGGGTGCCAGGAAGCCCGACACTGTCGACGTAGTGCGGCGATCGTCCGAGGACGGCGCGGACGCTGTCGGTGATGGCAGCCGGTGCCAGCCGCAACGCCTGCCTGAAACCGGTCGCGCGAACGGCGGCGGTTCCGTCGACGTGCGGCACCTGGGCGATGACTGCTGCGAACCGAACGCCGTTGCCCGCCAACGTGAGTACGTGACCACCGGCGAACGATGTACCCCATCCGACGATTCGGTTCTCGTCGACGCCGTCGAGCGAGCGAGCGAAGTCGACTGCGCTTCGCCAATCGGCAAGCTGAGAACCCACGTCCAGCAGTTGGCGCGGTTCGCCGTCACTGTCCCCGAAGAACCGATAGTCGAAGACGCAGACCACGTAACCAGCCTCGACGAAACGCTCGGCGTACGCGTACAGGCGCATTGCTCGAGGCGTGCCGAATCCGTGCGCCATCACGATTGCCGGCCGCGCCTCGGCGGCGGACCCAGCGGGACGAAAGACCGTTGCTGCGCATCGAACTCCGTCCGACATGAACGATGTTTCGGCGCGGGTGAAGCCGGTGTGGTTGTCGGTGGTCATGCGTTCGTCTCTCTGTTCTCCAGCAGCGTGGTGATCGGATCTCACAGCTTGAAAGGGTTGAGGGTTTTGCCGAGGTAGTAGCCGATGCGAGTCGGAATCGGCTTCGCGGCAGCAGCAGTCACCTTGTTGACCATCCCGGGCACGCACACCGGCGTGCCGTTGTTCACTGCCCGCCATCCCTCTCGGACAACGTCCTCGGGCGACTGCCACAGCAGAGAGGGCAGCTTGGAGGTCGCTGCATCTCGGGTTCCCATCACGTCGTGGAACTCACTGTGGGTGAAACCAGGGCAGAGCGCAGTCACGTGGATGCCGTGCGGGCGCAACTCCATGTCGAGTGCTTGCGACATGTCGAGCACATAGGACTTGATTCCGGTGTACAGCAGACTCGCACCAGGTGGCAGCAACGCCGCCAACGACGACAGATTCACGATTCGGCCGTATCCGCGTTCTTTCATGCCGGGCACCGTGAGATGAGCGAGTTCGGTGACGGCAGTGATCATCACCTGTATTTCCGCGGCGTGTGCGTCGAACGGCGCATCTGCAAACGTGAAGTTCCCCGACATGCCCGCGTTGTTGATGAGGATGTCGACGTCGACGCCGAGGGATTTCGTTTCGTCGAAGATGGCCCGGGGTGCAGAGCGATCGGCGAGGTCCGCGGGCACGACGTCGCATCGCACATCATGCTGGGACGACAGCTCGTCCGCCAGTGCGATGAGTCGGTCCTCGCGCCGCGCAACGAGAACGAGGTTGTGCCGCTCGGCGGCGAGGTGTCGAGCAAAGGCCGTGCCTATGCCCGCTGACGCTCCGGTGATCAGCGCGGTTCTTCCGGTCTTCGACATCGACGGGCCTCCACTCTTGAACGGTATTCAAGGACGGTAGCAGTCTCTTGAAGACCATTCAAGATATAGTTGGTCACATGCCCAGGAATCGCGGACTCCACGACCGGGAGAGCAAGCGAGAGGACATCGTGCACGCCGCCCGCGACATGTTCGTATCCGACGGCTTCGACCGCACCTCGATCAGCCGTCTGGCGAAAGCAGCGGGCGTCACCGCGAATACGCTGTACTGGTACTTCGGCGACAAGGACGACATCCTGGTCGCTGTTCTGACGGCCATCGCCGCCGAGGACGCCACGGACTACCTCCAGATCGTCGATCTACCACTCGCCGACAGGCTGTACTGGCTGGTGGAGCGGCTTCGGAGAGTCGGCCCATTGGTCTCCACGGTGCACGATCGGGTGGCCGAGTCGGAGGCCATCGATCAGTGGCACAACGGGTTTCATGCTTTCGCTGAATCGCTGTTCGCCGCCGATATCGAGGCTGCAGGCCTATCCGGTGAGGCGGCCGATGCCATGCTCCGCATCGGTACGTTCGTCGTCGAGGGCTTGCTGACTCACGCGGCGTCGCCCGAAGTCTCCCGAGCAGTCATCGAGCAACTCGTCGACACCATCGCACCCGCACCAGGAAGCGATCCACTATGAGTACCGAACCCGATACCGCGTCGACCGGTCGTCCGCGAGTGGCAGCCGACCACGCCGACTCGGAATCGATCATCGCGATTCCCAGCATGGACCCGTTCTATCGGGCCCCTGCCGGATTCGAGCGCGCGGAGCCGGGGACCGTGTTGCGGTCCCGCGAGGTGACCCTCGCGTTGTTCGGTGTCATTCGGCAGAAGGTGTCGGCGTGGCAACTTCTGTACCGGACCACCAGCCTCGAGGGGGCAGCGCGCGTCGCGGTCACGACGGTGATTCTTCCGGTCGGGGGCCGAGCGCGAACGCAGCGCGCCCTGCTGTCCTATCAGTGCGCGATCGACGCCGTGTCGGATCGATGCTTCCCGTCCTACGTCCTGCGGGCGGGCGCTCGAGCCGTCGGCTCCGTACCGCAGTTCGAGTTCATGATCATCCTGTACGCACTGCGCCGCGGATGGGTTCTGTCCCTTCCCGATCACGAGGGCATGAACGGACAGTGGGGAGCACCGATCGAGCCCGGCTACTGCACACTCGACGGCGTCCGCGCGGCACTGTCTTTCGAGCCGCTCGATCTCGCAGCCACCACCCCTGTCGCGCTGTGGGGGTACTCGGGTGGCGGATTGGCGACGTCGTGGGCCGCGGAGGCTGCAGCCGACTACGCCCCTGAACTCGACATCGTCGGCGCTGCACTCGGATCGCCCGTCGGCGATCCCGGATCTGCATTCTCCCGCCTCAACGGCACGATCTTCGCGGCGCTGCCCGCGATGGTGGTGGAGGGCCTCCGTCGCACCTACCCCGAACTCGACCGCGTCGTTCGCGAACACGTGGCTGCTGCAGGGCTCGAGGCCCTCTCGTCCCTGCACCGCAAGACGACAGTGCATGCCGTCGCGTCCATGGTGATGCACGATCTGGAGCGGCACCTCGATATCCCGATGGCAGACCTCTTGGCGACACCCGAGATGGTGCAGATCTTTCAGGATATTCAGCCCGGCAAGTCGGCACCCGACTTTCCGCTTCTCGTGGTGCAAGCGGTGCATGATCCGATGATCGACGTGGACGACGTGGACGGGCAAGTGCGCCGTTACCGCGCTGCGGGAGCGAACGTCACATACATCCGTGATCGCCTCAGCGAACACCTGTCGCTGCACCCGATCGCAGCCCCCGTCACTCTGGATTGGCTCTCGGATCGCTTCGCGGGCAAGCCGACCGACGAATCGTCGACGAACACCGTGTGGTCGCTGGCGGGATCATTGCCGGGGTTGCGCGGATTGCTCGGACTCGCTGTATCGACCGGACGCGCATTCACCGGCCGACTTGGTTGATACACAACCACATCGGGACCCAAAGAGCGCACTACACGAGTCGGTCGGAGACGTCGGTCAACCGGCCGACTGTAACGCGGACGGAAACAACCGCAGATCCGCAGCAAGACGCACCGGCAGATACTGGTGAGCTCGGTGGCGGGAAGGATCAACAGTTCCACCGTGACGAAAACGTCGCCCAGAAACGTGGGGCACCGCCCGTCTGCGACGTTGAAGGAGAACAGTCCTTGGCGGGAAAACTCTCCGTCGGAAGCTAAGCAAATATCCGCAGTGTCAGCGCCAGTCCGGTTGGTGGTACTTTGCGTAGTTCGGTTTTCGTCTCAGGTGGTCATCGATTGTCGCAGTGCCACTTCTGGTGCGCCCGACTCGCGAACGTATGCGTTCGCTGATCCGGTGGGAAACGAAGAATGCGCCGCTCGACGCAGACTGGCTCGATCTCACCGAGAGAGGTGCCGACTTCCCGTCGGCGAAACCAGTGGTTCCACGCCGCCCCAAGGGGAATCGATGGGCGACGCTGTCCGCGGACGTCACCATCGTCTTTGCCGGCGAGAGTATGGTGCACAACAGTTCTCGTGTTGCCGACGCAGTCGGGAAGGTTCTCCCTAACGCACACACCGTCGTTCTGACCGGCTGCAGCCACCACATGTTGCCGATGGTTCCGTCCGGAGAACTTGATGCCGTGTTGCTGAGTGCACTGGGCTGACACCTATCGTCTGATTGCCGCCAGCTGTATCCAAAGCAGCAATCGAGAGGCGGGATCCGAAAACCGCTGTTCTCGTTCACAACGCTGGTCCACGTACCCGATTTCCCGTCCGACACGGTGGCCTTCCCAGATGATGGACGGGTCGTGTGCGGCGGCGTACAGGCCGGCAGTGTGTACGAATTGTGCACCCAGCTCCAGGCATCGGCCCCGGTAAAGCGACTACCCTCTCCCGGAGCGTCGGCCCACCTAGGCCGGCTCTTCTACGACTCGAGCTCGCCCTCGGCTACGGCATCACCGGCAAGAAGGCCCGCTTCGCCGCGCAGATCGAAGAAGAAGTGCAGGCCGCCCTGCGCGACCGAGGTGACCCCACTCGAGGTTCAAGCCGCAGAGTTGTCGCCGGCGATGAGCATGGTCGTCGCCAGACAGCCGACCACATGCCGACTCGGATCGAGATATGGGTCGGCGTGCGGCGCCGGTGACTCATGTCGTGCCGGGTACGTCGAGTTCCAGGGCCAGTTCCATGCATCGTAAGCGTGCAGGAGAGAAGTCGTACGGCATCATCCGCACGGTCTCGGCGAGGTTCGTCGACCCGCACGCCGATCCGGCGTCGGCGGGAGCGGGGTGCACTTCGTACCAGGCGTCGAACCGAGCGTCGTCGGCCTGCGCCAGACCGGATCTCTCGATAACCGCGTGCAGGGCGGTCTCGAAGGCGTGCCGTTCGCCGGCCACCTCCGCCACGCGGGGGTCGTCGACTGCAACCGTGTCGTCGAGCGCCTCCTCGGCGGCAGCGACCCGGTCGGAATCTTCCCGCAGATCCGGGTGCGTGGCCAGGGCGATGAAACGCGATGCCTGGACGGACGCGCCGAGCGCGCCGAAGATCCGCTCGGTCACGAGCAGGGTGTCGAGGTCGTCCTGCCGCAGGGCCCCCTCGGGCAGTTCTGCGAGGCGCTCGCTCACGACATTGGAGAGCAGGCCCACCCTGCTTCCCCGCGCACGCATACGCTGCACGGCGATCCGCTGCTGCTCGAGTTCTGCTTGCCGGGCGACGAGGGACCCCTCCAGCCGGTCCAGGATGCGCGCGACGTCGCTGTCGGCGGTACCGGACGCGTCCGCGAATGCGTCGCGGATGTCGTCGAGGGCAATGCCCGCGTCGGCCATTCGGCGGATCCACAGCAGCCGGACCATCTCGTCGTAGCCGTAGCGGCGGCGGTCGTCGCTTCCCCGTTCGGGCTCCGGTAACAGACCGATCTGGTGGTAATGACGGAGCGCTCGCGGCGTGGTGCCGACAAAAGCGGCGGCACCTCCGATTGTGACCTGACGCGGCGGAACGAACGACGAGAACATGTGCGGGCCTTCCTCTGTGGGCTTGATAGGCCCACTGCACCACATGACGCTACGGAACGTGCAAGTCCGCGACGGATGTAAAGACACATGAGGCAACAGGTTTTCGAGACATTCGAGACTGCGGGACGTCGCCGACGAGCCGAGTGCACGCAACTCGTCGTTGTGGACGAATACGCCCGAGAGGCAATGTTGTCGTATCTGTCCGAATGAGCCGCGCGACCTACCTGTGGGGATTCGCGGTCAGGCTGATGATCGGGCTCCCTGCAACGTTGCGCCAGTTCAGGATTGGAGTCGGCGGGCCAGATATGGTCCCGTGATGCTGTCCGTGGACGACGCGACTTCGGCGGGGGTCCCGGTGGCAACAACAGTGCCCCCGTTGTCGCCGCCGCCGGGACCGAGATCGATGACCCAGTCTGCGGACGCTATGGCATCCAAGTCGTGCTCCACCATCACCACGGTGTTGCCCGCGTCGACAAGCAGGTTCAGCTGGCGCATGAGCAGTGCGACGTCGGAGGGATGCAGCCCTGCGGTCGGTTCGTCCAGTAGATAGAGGGCAGTGCCGCGCCGGGTGCGCTGCAATTCGGTGGCAATCTTGATGCGCTGTGCTTCTCCGCCGCTCAGCTCGGTGGCGGGTTGACCGAGTCGAAGGTAGCCGAGCCCGATGTCGCGCAAGGTCTCCAGACTGCGGGATGCTCCCGTGATATCGGCGAAGAACATCGCAGCCTCGTCCACCGACATGTGCAGCACTTGCGCAATTGTCTTGTCACGCCACGTTATTTCGAGAGTTTCCGGGTTGTACCGGTCGCCATGGCAGGTGGGGCACGGGCCATAGGTGCCGGGGAGGAACAGCAGCTCCACCTCGACGAAACCGTCGCCCTGACACGTGGGGCATCGTCCGTCGGCGACGTTGAAGGAGAACCGTCCCGGTGCCCATCCGCGAGCCTTGGCCTCATCGGTGGCGGCGAACAGTTTGCGGACGATGTCGAACATTCCGACGTAGGTGGCCAGTGTCGATCGTGGGGTTCGGCCGATGGGGCGTTGATCCACCCGGACCAGGCGGGTGAACGTCTCGATTCCGGAGACCTCGGCCACGTCGACCTCGATCTGCGCGTCATCGTCCTCGTCCGCCGCGGTCTCGAGTCGGTGGCGCGCCACCTCGAACAGAACCTGGCTGACGAGTGTCGACTTCCCGGAGCCCGACACACCTGTCACTGCCGTCAGGACCGCGTGCGGGAACTGCGCCGTCAACTCCCGCAGATTGTGCCGGGTGACTCCGGTCAGAGTGAGCCAGCCCTGGATAGGGCGTGCCTCCCTCTGCACGAACTCCGCTCGACCGAAGAGGTGCCTGCTGGTGACCGACTCCTCGATCTCCTCCAAGCCCGCGACTGGGCCGCTGTAGAGCACCCGTCCGCCGCCCTCGCCGGCAGCGGGTCCGATGTCGACCACCCAGTCGGCGCGGCGGACCACGTCCATGTCGTGTTCGACGACGAACAAGCAGTTTCCCGACGCCTTCAGCTGGTCCAGGACGTCGAGCAGTGGCTCGGCATCCGCGGGATGCAGCCCGGCAGAGGGTTCGTCCAACACGTACACCACCCCGAAGAGCCCCGAGCGGAGCTGAGTGGCGATCCGCAATCGCTGCGTCTCGCCTGGCGACAGAGTCGTCGAGCTACGGCCGAGCGACAAATATCCCAAGCCCAACTCGAGCAGCACGTCGATCCTGGCCAGCAGGTCGGCGGTGATGCGTACCGCCACCTCCGTGGCCTCCCCCGACTCTTCGGCAATGGGGCGCAGTATCGCGGCAAGTTCTGTCAGCGAGACCGCATTGATCTCGGCGATCGACCGGCCGGTGACGGTGACGGCCAGCGCGTCGGCGCGCAGTCCGCTTCCGGAGCACATCGGGCAGCGGACGGTCTCGGTGAATTGCAGAGCGCGTTCCCGCATGCGCTCGCTGTTCGAGTCGGTCAGAACGTGCATGACATGGCTGCGGGCGCTCCAGAACTTGCCTTCGTAACTGTGGTCGACTCTGCCCTCTTCCGGTTCGATCCACACCTTGGGATGCTCGTCGGTGAAGAGAAGCCACTCCCGGTCCTTCTTCTTCAGCGTGCGCCACGGCGCGTCGATGTCGATACCCATGCCGCTGACGATGCTGCGCAGGTTTGCGCCTTGCCAGGCACCCGGCCACGCAGCGATCGCGCCCTCACGAATGCTCAGCGACGGGTCGGGAACGAGCAGGTCCGTTGTCACATCATGGAATTCACCCAATCCGCCGCACCGCGGGCAGGCGCCGGCGACGGTGTTGGGTGAGAACGCTTCTGCCGGGAGCAAGGGCGCACCGTCGGGATAGGTACCGGCCCGGGAGTAGAGCATGCGCAGGAGGTTCGACATCGTGGTGATGGTGCCGACGCTCGAGCGTGAACTGGGTGAACCCCGGCGTTGCTGCAGCGCAACGGCTGGGGGAAGGCCGGTGATGGACGCGACATGAGGTGCACCCACTTGCTGAAGCAGCCGACGTGCGTACGGGGCCACAGACTCGAAATAACGTCGCTGCGCTTCGGCGTACAAAGTGCTGAAAGCCAGTGACGACTTCCCGGACCCCGACACCCCTGTGAACGCGACGAACGCATTGCGGGGAATGTCGACATCGACAGCTACCAGGTTGTGCTCGGTAGCGCCGCGCACACGGACGTACCCGTCCCACGTTGAGTCCGTCACCGAACGAGCCTAGCGGTTCGTACCCTTCATCGGCGATTTTGTCGCTTTCCCAACAGGTGTCGCCGCTGTCGTGTGCGGGTGGGTCGGGGCGCCCGTTGGTACCGGTGGCTACCGACCGCGCTTCCCTGTCTCGACACCACCCCGCTACGGTACCGAGCTGGGGGGCGACGGATCGGGCACACCGAGTGCGGGCGCTTCGGTCGACAGACTCTGACTCATGTCACGCGCTCGTGAGTCGGTCTTCGCGTTCGACACACTGCTGCGGACGGTTCGAGGCACCGACGTGATCACCGCCGCGCAGCACATGGCGAGAGTGAACAGTAGGTATCCGAGGGTGGTTCCGGCCGGGAGACCGGCGGCACCGGGACTGGTCGTGACGATGACGAATGCGAAATCCGAGATGGTCAGACCAGAGAACCCCACTGCAAGAACGAGTGTCATCAGATCGCGTTGCGCGGTGAGGATGGGCATGGCGGCCACTGCCGCCAACACCATGCTCGTGGTCGGATACATCACCGACACCCACGATTGCGATCCCGTGGAGAACGAGGACGAGATGGTCACGAACGCCAGTGTCGTGGCGAACGCCGCAATTCCTACCATGACCAGACCCGAGATCGCCGTCGGACGGTTCTTGATCGCGCCGAGATGCGACGCACGCATCCACAAGGCCGGGATCGCGCAGACCGGCAGCAGGTAGTACGCGATGTTGCCCAACTCGAGATTCGGTAGCGGGTCCTCGAATGCGTTGTGGGCCACGGTCCAGTAGCACTGACCGATCGCCCACCCTCCGAGACCTATCGCCATCAGCACTGACACGCGGTGGAGGGTGTCGGTGCGGTTTCGCCATGATGTCACCGCGAAGATCGATGCCGCGATGGAAGCGAACAGTAGCTGAGCAGAGTCGACGAGAAGCTGATTGCGCGCCACGGCTCCAGGCGCGAGGCCCACCAGAACGCCCAGCGTCGACATCAGCAACAGTGCCGAAGTGATCACCAGTGCGGCCCGCCGGAAATCATCGCTGGGATTACCGGCGGCCACGACTGCAGAGATTTCCCTCTCCTGCAGTTCTACTCCATTCTCATTCTTCGACAATTTCCACAATAGTTCCAATCTCTGTGATTCTTTGTCAGTGCATTCGAGCGCAGCGCAGATCAACGAATGCGACCTGAACGAGATCAATGCCGATTCCGGATCGAAACATTTAGCCACTGTTGTATGGCTGCATCCCGCACTTTCGGCGAGAGCCCTGAGGCTGGGGTCTCCGGCCCTACGGCGAAGAGAGATCAGTTCGCCCGTCAGCAGCATGCGCGCTTCGTTGGAGTTCACGGGCGCGACTGTAAAACGGGCTGTAAACCCTTGTCAACCTGGGTAAACATTGTTCAACTTCTGGCAACCTATTTTGTTTGACAGGCAAACGTGTCACGGTCGTTGTCGATCAGGTCGATCATTCGCCCACATCCAACACAATGCGCCGGACCCTTTGGGCGCACCGTCAACGAGGGACACGATGATCTATCAACGGGCTCACCAGATAGTGAACGATCAAATCTTTCTGGAAATGCAAGGACTTGTCGAAAATTCGACAGTTTACGTGAAATTGGAAGGGCTGAATGCCGCAGGATCGATCAAGCTGAAACCCGCTATTGCCATGATCGAGGACGCCGAACGCCGCGGAATTCTCACCGCCGGTGGACACGTCATCGAGTCGACGTCGGGCAGTTTGGGCGTAGCAATTGCGATGGTGTGCGCAGAAAAGGGCTACCTCTTCACGTGCGTGGTCGACCCCAACGTCTCTCGGCAGAGCCTGCGCACCATCCGCGCTCTCGGCGCACACGTCGTCCAGGTTCGTGACCGCGACGCGAACGGCGGTTATCTGGGGACGCGTATCGCCGTCATCCGCGAACGCCTCGGCAACGATTCGACACTCCTCTGGCTCAATCAGTACGCCAATCCTGCCAACCCCAACGCCCACGCCCTCGGCACAGCAACGTCGATTCTGCGCGAGCTGGGCCATGTCGACCAGGTGTTCATCGGGGCCGGGACGACCGGAACCCTGATGGGATGCGCCGAGCATTTCCGTAGGTTCTCGCCCTGGACACGCATCGTGGCCGTGGATTCGGTCGGATCGGTCACCTTCGGTGGTGCTGCGGGCCCGCGTTTCGTGCCCGGTCTGGGTGCCAGCCGTAGGCCCGATATCTATCGGAGCGGCACAGCCGACGCGGAGGTGACAGTTCCCGAGTCCGAGGCTGTGCGTATGTGCAGGCACGTCGCGCGTACCTACGGGGTGCTCGTCGGCGGCTCGACGGGAACCGTCCTCGCGGCCCTCGCGCAGAGCGCCGAGCAGATTCCACCGGGATCGCGCGTTGCGGCGATCTCCCCGGACATGGGTGATCGGTACGTCGACACCGTCTACGACGACGACTGGGTGCTCGACACCTTCGGTCCCGATCCACTGATCCCCTACCCGACCGCCCGAGATCGTGCGGTCCAGAACAGGAAGGTTCCCGCATGACCGACACAGTGGAAGCTGCACCTCTGCCAACGCGTCCTGGTGGCTTGTTCGGTTTCGACGTGGTGCGCGGGGATGTCGTCAGAGACGTCATCGCCGGTTCGCGTTCGGACATCGTAGATGTCGTACGCGCCGCGTACCTCGATCACCACGAGGGCCGATCGGTCAATCCTCGAAGCCACTTTCTGAGGTTCCCCGACAAACCGAACGCACGCATCATCGCCCTTCCCGCATACCTCGGCGGTAGCAACGACATCGCCGGCATCAAATGGATCGGCAGTTTCCCCGCCAACATCGATCACAACGTTCCTCGCGCATCCGCGGTCCTGATCCTCAACGACTACTCCACCGGCTATCCCGTGGCATGCATGGAGGCATCGCACATCAGCGCCGCACGAACCGCCGCCTCGGCAGTGCTGGGTGCCGAGTTGCTCGCCGGACGCCGTCGGGCACAACGAGTATTGGTGGTCGGGGCAGGCGTCCTCGGGCGTGCTGTGGTCGACTTCTTCGCGGCCGCCGACTGGGAGATCGGCGAGCTTCTCGTGCACGACAACGTGTCCTCCTACGCTCGAGCTCTCACCGACCACGCCCGATCGGTGGACCTTCTCGCAGAGGTCAGTACCGACGTCGACGCCGATCTGCAGTCTGCAGACATCGTCGTTCTCGTCACCACCGCTGCAGACCCCTGGATAGTCGAGGACGGCGCGTTTCGACCGGGTCAGATCGTTCTGAACGTCTCACTCCGCGACATCGGACCCGACGTGATCGCCGCCGCGCACAACGTCGTCGACGACATAGACCATTGCTTGAACGCCAACAGTTCCCCACATCTGGCACAACAGAAGTACGGCCACACCGACTTCATCGACGGAACCATCGCGGGCCTGCTGTCCGACGACTTCACGGTCTCCGCCGACAAGCCGATCATTTTCTCACCGTTCGGGTTGGGCATCCTCGACCTCGCAGTCGGCAACTACGTCTATCGCGCCGCCCTCGAACGCGGCCTGTCCGACCCGATCGTCGACTTCTTCGCAGACACCACTCGCTGGCAGTAGCCCGCGCTGACCGGCCGAAAGGACTCACTGGTGGTCACCCCACTCGCACACTCGTCAGCTATCGAGGTCCCACCCGGACTCGTCGCCGACTACACTCGCCGATTCCCCTGGTACGAAACACTGTTGAACGCCCATGACAGCGACCCGACGGTGTTGACGTCACTGCCGCTCATCGACGGCGACATCTTGGCCGAGCACTACTATTTCGCCGAAACCGACGATCCCACTCTCGATACGTACCTCACGTCCGGAACCTCCGGTGGTGCCAGGAAACGAATCCAGTACGGGACCGTGGACGACGATCTGTACTGCCAGCATCGACGAGAGTTGTTCTCGCACTTCACCAACGGCGTCCCGCCGGGTTCGGTTGCGGTGGCAGATCTGGGCACCGGACATGCCGCTGCCTCGGCGCGACGTGTCTTCGAGGAACTCGGATTCGATGCCCGAGACATCGACTTCCGTGCGCCCTTGGCAGAACACGTGGAGAAGTTGAATACCTGGCAACCGGATGTGCTGTTCACGATGCCCATGATTCTCGATCGCCTGATGACCACCTCCGAGGGATTGTCGATTCGTCCGAGAAAGATCATGGTGGTGGGCGACCTGGCACCGGCCGCATGGCGGGCCAACGTGGCTCGGCACTTCGCACTCGACAGCGCCGACGTTCTCGATGTATTCGGAAGCATCGAGATCGGTGCAATCGGATACTCGGACGCCGAAACCGGCCTCTACCACTTTCACGACCACATCGTTGCCGAGGTGATCGATCCAGTCGACTACCGAGCACAGCTGAGTACCGCAGCGCGTTCAGAGGGTGACGGACTGCTGCTGCTGACTTCCACTGCGCGGCCGAACTTTCCGGCGCTGCGATATGTGACCGGTGATGCCATCAGCGGACTCCGCGTCATAGAACACCGCGGACGGAGCGTGGCGGCCTTCGATCGCATCGAAGGACGCATCGACGGCGACGCCAAGCACGGCGAGCGGCTCAGTGGGCACGACATCGCTACTGCGGTCGCCAGCGTCTTCCCAGGATCCGCGTTCGAGGTGGTCGACGACGGCGGTGTCGTACTTCGCATCGTCGATGCGCATGTGACCGCTGAGAGAGTCGACGAGCTTCGGCGCGTGCTCGACGCTGCAGCGCCCGATGTCGCGACCATGATCCGCTCGGGGTTGGTCCGGCCGATCGAAGTCGTCGGTGTGGACCCCCACGGACTGCAGTCCGGTCATGCCAAACGCCGATTCAACCTCAAGAGGGAACCCTGATGTGCGGAATTGCAGGATCGTTCGGACTTCGACGCAATCAACCGGATCGAGGATTCGCGCTCGCGGCGTGCGCCGCCATGGTCCATCGAGGTCCCGACGAACACGGATCGTTCGACGACGAGCGCATCTCACTGGCGATGTGCCGGCTCAAGATCCTGGGCCTGGTTGGAGGCGAACAGCCGGCCTTCTCCTCCGATCGGAGCGTTGTTGCGGTCGTCAACGGTGAGATCTACAACCACCATCAACTGCGTGCCCTGCTCGAGTCGAGAGGACGGCGGGTCGAGGGAACGAGCGATGTCCACGTCATCCCCGAGCTGTATCGAGAGTTCGGCCTCGACTTCGTCGATCATCTACACGGAATGTTCGCCGTTGCGCTCTACGACAGTGCGCGTGAGCGCCTGATCCTGGCAACAGACCGGGTAGGCAAGAAACCGATCTACCTATCGGCCCACAGTCAGGAAATCGTGTTCGCCTCCGAGCTGACCGCGCTCCGCCGGCATCCACAGGTGAGCACCGACGTCAACCCCGAAGCACTCGATCAGTATCTGAGTTTTCGGATCGTGGGTGCCCCGTCCAGCATCTTCGGAGGAGTCGAGCGGGTTCGCCCCGCGACTGTGATCGAGTTCGATCGAGACGGTCAGCGCACCGACCACGAGTACTGGACGTTCCCGTTCACCGGTGACGGGTCCAGCACCGTCGACGACATCGACGATCTGCTGGTCGCTGCCGTCGACGCCCGCCTCGAATCCGCTGTCCCACTGGGCGCGATGCTCAGTGGCGGACTGGATTCGTCGCTCGTCGTCGCGCTGGCGAGTCGACGACTCGGGCGCGGACTGCACACCTTCTCGGTCGGCTTCGATCATCCCGCGTTCGACGAGTCCGCCCAGGCCCGTCTGGTTGCCGACGCGTTCGGGACTCACCACCACACCGTCACGTTGACAGCCGACGACGCTCTGGCCTCGCTCGATCGAGTCCTCGAGCACACGGGCGAACCGTTCGCCTTCCCCTCTGCGATCGCGTCGGATGCGATGTACCGCTTGGCCTCCGAGCACGTGACCGTCGTGTTGACAGGCGACGGTTCGGACGAAATCTTCTGCGGCTACGGGCGCTACAGCAGACTGCTGCAGACGAGCGGCGGCGACCTCGATCGACGATATGCAGATGTGCTCGTCGACGGTGTCCCGACCGAGACCAAGCACAGAATTTACAGCGATCGTTTCCGAGATACCTTGCCCGGCCACCCCATCGATCATCTGCGCGGCCGCTTCGCCTCAACCGACCCCGCGACTGCGGACCTCGACCGTGCCATGGCCGTCGACTCGCGTTTCTGGCTGGCCGATGCCCAGTTGGTGAAGATCGATCGGATGTCGATGGCACACTCCATCGAGCCACGCAGCCCGTTTCTCGATCACCGGCTCATCGAGCACGTTGCGCGAATTCCCGCCTCGCGCAAGCTGGTCGACGGCGAAGAGAAGGTGTTGCTCAAGCAGGTTGCCGCACGGTACCTACCCGAGTCGATCGTGACCCGGCGCAAACAGGAACTGGCTGTGCCGCTGGAGGCCTGGCTGGGCGCGACACTGCGACGCGAGATCGACACGACGCTGCTGTCCGACCGGGCCCTCGAGCGAGGCTATTTCGATCCGGATGCTCTGCGCCGCTTCGTCACCGACGCCGACGGAAGTGACAGCTACGCGCTGTGGACGCTCTTCGTTCTCGAACGCTGGCACCGGCTGCACGTCGACCAGGACAGCGCCGCCTCTGCCCACGACCGACCACTGATCTCCGCAACCATCTGACGACACAACGGAGGAACCATCATGAGCACTGCATCACTTTCCATGCCCGCTGAGTCCGCTCGCCTGGCCGGAACTTTCGATCCTGCACGCATAGTCGACGAGCTCACCTCGGTGCGCTCGCACTCCTGGGGTCGCCAGCGGGTGTACGACGACGGGGGAATCGGTGCCGAGACCGACGTCGACTGGCGGTGCCTTGCACTCCGAAGCCCCGGCGGAGATCCCACTCGAACCGATCCGGGCGGGCCCAGTGACGTCGACTTCGCCGACACACCATGGCTCGCGCAATTGCCCTACGTCCGAGAGATTCTCGCGTCCATTCCAGCGCCGCTGCACGCCGTACGGCTGATGGCACTCGGACCCGACACCGTAGGAATCGATCACACCGACCCCAAGTACAGCCCGAGGTGGGGTGTCGTACGGCTGCACATCCCCATCGAAACATCACCCGAGGCGATCCTGGTGCTGGACGGACACCACTTCACCTGGCAACCCGGTGAATTCTGGTTCGGAGATTTCAGCAGGGTCCACCGCGTACAGAACCACGGATCGACCACCCGCACTCACCTGGTCATCGATGCACTCGTCGTCCCCGGCCTTGCGGATGTATTCCCCGATGCGTGGCGCGCGTACTTCGAGGAGGGCGATGTTCTGGTCAACCGACAGACCCAGCCGCAACATCGATCGGAGATCGTGCAGGCGGAGTCGACGTTCGAGGTGCCTGCCAACTTCCACCTGTGGGAGGAAGACGTCGACTTCGACCACGCGGACCCCGAGTCGAGGGTGTCGGTGTCACTCGTCGCCGGCACCGACGGACCCGACCTCGTACTGCCCGACGGCCGGCACCGTCGTCTGGTACATCTCGGTGCCCACGAATACCGGTTCGCAGGGTGGAGCGAGGAGCGGACGCTGCAGGTCTTTCCCGATGGACCCACACCGGGAGTTCTGCTGCGTACCCGTATCGGCCGCGAATCCAGGCAATCGTTCGTCCCATCGACCGAGCGCATCGGGGTGTCATCGTGACCGAGTCACCCTCTGTGGTGGTGGTGACCGATCTGGTCGTGATCGCACGCCACTTGTCGATCTTCGACGAGATCCGTCGGCGCGGCGCGCAACCGGTCGTCATCGTCGGCCCGGAGACCGATTCCCACGAGCTCGCCGAGATACGCGAAAGCCCCACCCATCCACTCGCGTCGGTGACCCACATCGTTCACCTTTCCGACACCGGAATCGGCTCTCTCGCAGCTGCTGTCGCCGACATTGCCGAGTCCTTCGACATCATCGGGCTGCTGAACGTGGGAGAGGTGTTCGTCGAATCCGCCGGTGTCCTCGCGCACACACTCGGCTTGCCGGGGCCGGGAGCGTTGGCCTCCAAAATCGCACGGGACAAGCTGCTCCAACGCATGGCACTTCCGGAGTTGGCACCCCACTGGACCATCGCCACCGCACAGTCGACGATCACGGGTCCTGCATTGCTGAAACCGACGGGCAGAATGTCGAGCTCGGGAGTGCAGAGGATCACTCCGACCGATCGGATCGCGGACCTGCTCGGCGACTACCCACCTCACGAAACTGTCTTGCTCGAAGAGTTGGTGGAGGGGCAGGAGTATTCGGTGGAGTCCCTCGTTTACAACGGAGATCTCGTGTGGGCCGGCATCACCTCGAAGAACACCAACGAGGACAGCAGTCGGTTCTTCACCGAGATGGGTCATGTCAGTCCTGCTCTCGGTCTGACTGCGCAGGAGCAGGACATTCTCTTGACTGCGAACAGGACCGTCCTCGAACGGCTCCAGTTCGGAAGTGGCATGGCACATGCGGAATTCCGTCTCAGCGGCGCCGGCCGCCCGATCCTGATGGAGGTTGCCGCCCGCGCCCCGGGAGATGCCATCACAGCGTTGTGGCACTTGGCAACCGGCGATCCGATCGAGCCGTCACTGGTCGATCTCGCGCTCGGCACGAAACCAGCCGAACGGACAGTGCATCGCCGCGCCGAACAGATCTATCTCGACCATTCGGATGGGCAACTGGACACCATCGACGGTGGTGAGATCCCTGTGCACTGGGTCTCGTCCACCAGACAGTGGCCCGTCCTGCGTCCAGTACAAGCATCGGCACCGACGCGAGTCTGCGCGGTAGTCGCCACCAGGGTGCCTGGTGAGGTGCTCGGCGAAATCCGCAGTTCAGGCGATCGCAGTGCCTCGTTGGTAATCGACTACCCGCTCGACGATGCTCTTTCGCCCGGTGAACTCGACCGGGTGACGATGTCCGCGTCGGTGTCCGTGGTGACGCGGGAGGCGATCCTTCATGCCTGAGACCACAGTGCTCGACGGACCGGCCCTGCGCGCGACCGCAAATGCCACTGCGGCAGGGCGTCTGGTGACATCGGACCCGGTCCTGGTAGATATTCGCCCTGCCGGCGAGGTCATTCCGGGAATGCGGCCCGAGGTCATTCTGACCTCGGGTGCGCCCCTGCCCTGGGGGGCATATCACGGTGGGCAGCGGCGAGCGATTGTCGGCGCAGCGGTCTTCGAGGGTCTGGCGGTGGACGAGGCCGACGCCGACCGCAAGCTCAGCGCGGGAGAAATCTCCGTGCACGCGGGGCACGATCACTCGACGGTGGGTTCGCTGACGGGGGTCTGCACGTGGTCGATGCCCACCGTCGTCGTACGCGATGTCGCCAATGGAACTGTGGGGTACTGCCGGATCAACGAAGGTCCCTCCACAGAGTCGTTGACATTCGGAGCATGGTCCGACGGGGTTCGCGACAGGCTCGCAGAGATCCGCGATGTCGTTGCACCTGCTTTCGGCACCGTCGTCCGCAGTATCGGGGGAATCGAGCTGCGTCCGGTCATCCGCCGCGCCCTCGCGCTCGGCGACGACCTGCACAGTCGACACACCGCAGCGGGATCGTTGTTACGCAACATCGTCCTCGAAGCGCTTCTCGACAGTGTCGGTGATCTGACCGACCATGAGCGCACCGCGCTGGCCCGCTACCTACGCGAAGCGGAGTATCTCTTCCTGCATCTGGCCATGGCCGCGGCCAAAGCAGCAGCAGATGCCGCATCGAATGTCCCCGGAAGCAGCGTGGTCACAGCAATGGTGCTCAGCGAATGCGAGTTCGCCCTGCGCGTATCCGGTCTCGGCGACGAGTGGTTCCGAGGCGCGCTGCCGGATCCGTCGACGCTGCGCGGTCGACTCGCAGACGGCGTCGACCACCACGATCTGGGATACGTCGGCGGCGAAAGTCTCATCACCGAGGTCATCGGACTCGGCGGCATGGCCGCCGCGACAGCGCCCGCACTGCAGAACTCATCGGCAGGTTCCGCGCGAGCGATGCACGATCTGACGCTGGCGATGTACGACATCACCGTTACCGAGCACCCGAACTACTTGATTCCAGCACTGGACTTTCGCGGAGTCCCGGTGGGAATAGACGCCGCCGCGGTCGCCGCGACCGGTGTGGTGCCTGCCGTGCATCTCGGCGCGACCCTCGAGCGCGGCGGCCACGCCGGTGCCGTGTTATTCGAACCGCCCCTGGAACCGTTCGTCGAGGCCTCGCGCGCTCTCGGCGCTCTGAACACCTCCAACTACCTACACAAGGAGACAGTGTGACTGCGGACGAGCAGGTCATCGAACCCGAATCGACCGAAAAGGCCACGCTACGAGCGTGGTTGGCAGTAGCAGCAGTAGGCCTCGGTGTGTTCGTCTTCACCACGACCGAAATGGTCCCGATCGGATTGCTGACGACGATGTCGACCGATCTCGGTATCTCCGAGGGCGTCACCGGTTTGACAGTCACCCTGTACGGCGTCGTCGCTGGACTCTTCGCGCCGATCCTGACCACCGCGACACGGCGATTGGATCGCCGCACGCTCCTGATAGCAGTGCTGGTGATCTTCGTCGTCGGCAACGTCGCGACGGCAGTGTCGACGAATTTCACGGTGCTCGTAGCGTCTCGTCTGTTCACCGGGTTCGCTCACGGTGTCATGTGGTCGATCTCCGCCAGCATCGCGGTCAGGCTGGTCCCCAGCGCGGTGTCGGTTCGCGCGATCGCGGTGGTGTTCTCGGGAATCTCGATCGCGTCGGTCATCGGGGTACCGCTGGGAACACTCATCGGCGACGCCGCGTCGTGGCGAGTGGCGTTCTGGGTGATCGCCGCTCTGGGCGCTCTGACTCTGATCGCGTGCATAGTCCTGGTGCCATCGCTCGCGCCGACCAGCGTGCTTCGACTGTCCGACCTTCCCGCACTGCTTCGTCGCCCCACGCTACGGATCGCGGTCACGGTCACTGCAGTGGTCGTCATCGGCCACTTCGCTGCCTACACGTATGTGTCCCCGTTTCTCGAGCAGGTATCGGGCATCGATCGTCGGTGGATCAGTCTGCTACTCCTGGCCTACGGAGTCGCCGGTGTCGCCGGGAACTTCCTCGCCAGCGCTGTGATAGCGCGGAACCTTCGCACCGCGCTGATCGCATTCATCGTCGGACTGAGTTCGTCGATCACACTGCTGGTGCTCGTCGGGACATGGATTCCTGGAGTGATCCTGTTCCTACTGACGTGGGGAATCGCCTACGCCGCACTGCCTGTCGCCTTGCAGACATTCGTGTTCGGAGCCGCACCTGACGCTCCGGAGGGTGCGACATCGCTGTTCATCATGTCCTTCAACGTGGCGATTTCGCTCGGCGCGCTCCTCGGTGGTCTGGCCATCGACTCATCAGGTCCCTCCTCGGTCATGTGGATCGGAGTCGGATTCGGTGCCGTTGCCGCGCTGATATTGCTCTGCTCTCGCCGAAGCGCGGAGAAGGAGACTGCGTGACCGCCCTGGCTCCCATCGACTTCCGCTCCGACACTCTCACCGCCCCGGACGACGCCATGCGTCACGCGATGGCGTCGGCGCAGGTCGGTGACGATGTACTCGACGGCGATCCCACACTGCAGTCGCTCGAGGCAACGGTCGCCGATGTACTCGGACACGAAGCCGGCCTCTGGGTTCCATCAGGATCGATGGGTAACCTCGTAGCTCTGATCGTGCACCTACGCCCCGGCGACAGCGTCCTCGCCCCCGCCGAAGCGCACATCTTCGACAACGAGGTGGGCACGGTGAGCTGGCTTGCGGGCGGCTTCCCGAAACCTCTCGAATGCGACCACGGGCCGGGTATGCCTTCGGCGGCGACGGTCACCGCCGCCGCCGCCGCTACGGGACCGTACTTCGCGCTCAGGCCGCGGTTGCTGTGTCTCGAGAACACGCACGCTGCGGCAGGCGGTGCCGTGGTGACGGCCGACGACTCGTCTGCGGTGGTATCCGCGGCCAGGTCGGCAGGCCTGACTACCCATCTCGACGGCGCCCGAATATGGAATGCCGCAGTACATCTCGGCATCCACCCGGGTGAGCTGGCTTCCGAATTCGACACCGTGCAGGTCTGTCTGAGCAAGGGACTCGGTGCGCCGGTCGGATCTGTCGTATGCGGTTCCGAAGCGTTCGTCACCGAGGCGCGACGGGTGCGCAAGATGCTCGGTGGGGGCATACGACAAGCAGGAATCCTCGGTGCTGCCGGTCTGGTCGCGCTCGAACGAATCGACCGACTCGCGCTCGATCACCACCACGCCTCGGTACTCGCGGAAGGTTTGCTCGACCGAGGCTGGACTGTGTCGCCGGTGACAACGAACATCGTGATGACCCCCGTCGACAATCCTGTCGAAACCGCCGAATCGTTGTCCGCAGTGGGCATTCGGGTGCTCGCTGCACGATCGGCGGTGCGATGGGTGACCTATTCCGGTGTTTCGCTCGACGATGTGCGCTGCGCCCTCGATCGCGTCACGGAATTGACGCCATCGGCAGAACAGAGAGCGTCATGACTCGGCCGAGGGCCGGGTCGCGTCGCACAGCACGATCCGGCTCTCGTTCGGCAGTGGGTCTCTACGCGCTCGCCGCAACGGCCACAGGCGGCGCGCTGGCATGTGAGACCGAAATCAACGGAATGCTGGGCACACAGTCCGACCCACTCGACGCGGCCGTGGCCTCGAATGTCGTAAGCCTGATCATCGTCGTTGTGGCGATACCCTTCGTGCCAGGACTCGAGCGGGCAGCGCGGGACCTCCTGACGATGCTCCGAGCCGGGTCCGTTCACCCGGCGTGGCTGTTCGGCGGTATCGCAGGCGGATTCATGGTCTTGACCCAAGCGATCACCACTGGACACCTCGGCGTCGCCGTCTTCACCCTCGCAGCAGTGTCCGGCCAGACACTCGGAGGTGTCGTGTTCGACTGCATCGGTCTCGGGCCCGGACCTCGTCGCGCTGTCGATCGGCGACGCGTGCTCGGTCTGCTCATGGCGGTGTCGGCGACGATCGTTCCGGCTGCGGCCGATATCGGGTCGGCCACGACCCTCATACTTCTTCCGTTTGTCGCAGGAATGGGCGCGGCCCTGCAGCTGGCGCTCAACGGCCGCGTCGACGAGGCAATAAGCCATCCGTCTCCGTCGGCGATGTTGAGCTTCCTCGTCGGGGCGGGGATGCTCGGATCGATCGCGCTCCTGCGTTTGACGGTATCCGACTTCTCACACTCGTGGCCCGCGGATCCCTTGCTCTACACCGGGGGTGTGTTCGGCGTCGTATTCGTGCTGTCGTCGATTCTGGTGGTGCGCCGACTCGGAGTGTTCGTGGCAGTCATGTGCATCGTGACCGGTCAGGTCGCGACGTCGATCGCCATCAGCACAGTGCGGTTCGGGCCGAGCACCGCATTGGTGGGGCACTGCGTGGGTGCAGTTCTGCTGATCGGCGGCGTAGTGATCGTCTCTTCTCGCAAGGGCAGTTCGGCCGACCGAACCAGCAGCAGCGCAATCCCTTCCGGCTCGCACAGATAGATCACTAACGATCGGCGGATCATACCGACGCCGCGGTTGCGTCGATGACCCGTCCGAGCTGGCGGGGTGATTCGATGTGAGCGAGATGACCGTTGCCATCGAGCTGATGAACGCGCGCGTTCGGGATTCGACGACTGATCCGATCGAACGATGTGCCGTACGGTTCGATCGAACGGTTGAGTTCTCCGATGATCAGGTCTACTCGCTCGACTTTTCCGGCCAGAACATCGGGAGGATGCGATGCGTCGAGCGCACTCAACTCGTCGTACAGCGGCTCGGCGAGCTCGCACAGCGCCTCCCACTGCCTCGTGTCGGCCCGCAGGATGTCGACGTGTTCAGCGGAGAAGCCGGAGATGCCGACGTTGACAATTTCGACACTCCTCCCCCGATCACCCTGTGCCGCTGCTTCTTGCAAGCCGGACAAGGCGTGTCGAGCGAAGGGCGGCATGACAGGTTCGTACGCGATGAGGTGTTCGACGGGATGTTCGTCGGCAGCGAGTAACGCGATCAGTCCGCCGTAACTCCACCCGAAGATGCTGACCGGCTCGGGAACCGTGCCCAACACCCGCAGAAGATCATCTACCTCGACGCCGATCGAGTAATCGGTGGTCAGTGGCCCCGAAGGCTGACGTCCGCGTCGATTGACGACGGTGACCGAGGGCCACGCCTTCACCGATCGCGCCACCGCGGCCCAGGATCGAGCATTGCTCATCACCCCGGGGAGGATGAGAAGGCCTGGCAGGTTCGGGTTGCCATAGATGTCGACGTTGACCCAGCTACCGCCGGACACGGACACCGATTTCTGAATCGTTCGCTCCATATCGCAATTATGAAGCAATCGCTCTAAAATGCAACCATGGCAACACCGACTCGTGGCAGGCCCTCCGCATACGACCGCGATCTCGTACTTCTGGCTGCTGCGCGACTCTTCTGGCGACACGGATTCTCCGGTACATCCACACGAGCACTCACCACTGCAACCGGGCTGTCCACGTCGAGCCTGTATGCAGCCTTCGGCAGCAAGGCAGGATTGTTCGAGGAAACCGTTCGCACCTACACCGCCGAGTATCGCGACATCTACACCCGTGCAGTCGATCTCGACTCGATCGCTGCGGTGATCGATGCGATTTTGACGGACTCGGTGGTCGAGTTCACCGCCCCGTCCGAGACTCATCCCGGGTGTTTCGTCAGCAGCGCGGTGACGAACGACAGTGCTGACACGATGGACGCCGCGGAGTACGTCGCCGAACTACATCGTGCGAACGAAAGCACGCTTCTCGCGCGAATCGAACGAGCCATCGCAGAGGGTGAGCTCTCGGTCGACACATCGGCCAGCGCCATCGCCGGAGTCGTCCAAGCGATCTGGCACGGGCTCTCGGTTCAATCTCGAAACGAGGTGCCACGACATGCACTGATCGCGACCGCCAAGCTGGCCGCATCGTCCATTGTCGACTACTGCAAGACCGAAAGACTCGCACAGGCATGACGGAAGACTGCTTGCCGAGTGCAGCAAACACAGTGAGGCGGTCCTGAGCCAGACCGATGTGCTCGAGCTCGACCGCCTCGCGCGGTACGGTGACCGCGGGGATAGGTACGGCTCGAGAAGAATGTCGGGGGATCATGACTCTGTTCGGTGTGCTCGATCGCGTACTGACTCGACGACTACCCCTCGAGCCTCCGGACGATCCCCATGCCGCGATTCTTCCGACCCCGATCGACAACGACGCCTTCTTTCTCACCCCTCCCGGCATCGAGGACCTCGCACCCGGTGCGGTGATCCGGCAGCGCACGACCCGTGGTCTGGTGCCCCGGCCGCGGACCGCAATGCGTCAGTTCATGGTTCGATCGACCGACGCGCGGGGTCTGCCCGCCGGCGTCACCGCCTCGCTGCTGATCCCGAGGCGACCGTGGACCGGGCGCGGACCGCGGCCCGTCGTCGCCCACAATGTGGCTATCGATTCCCTCGGAGCCAAGAGCACGCCGTCGTACCGCCTGGTGCACGGTGTCGGTGCCGACCTCCCGCCGGTGATGCCGCTCTGGCTCGCCCGCGGATACGCGGTCCTCGTCGCCGATCACCAAGGCCCGCGGATGTCGTACTCCGAAGGCACGATGGCCGGGCATGCCGTCCTGGATTCGCTACGCGGGATGACGGTCGTCGCCCCGGAGCTCGCCGACAGCCCAGTGGTTGCCTACGGCTACAGCGGCGGCGCGATCGCCACCACCTGGACGGCGCAGCTGCATCCGAGGTACGCGCCGGACGTGAGGTTGGCGGGCGCCGTCGCCGGTGGAACGCCCACCGACTTCTCGATGCTGCTGGACACCATGAACGGCACCGTCTCGGCCGGCCTGCTGGGTGCGGCGAGCATGGGTCTCGCGCGTGAGCACCCCGAGATGGTGGAGTTGTTCGGCCCGAAGGCGCTGCTGTTGGCATCCTGGGTGAAGGACATGTCCGTCCTCCCCCTGGCCCTGGGCGGGTTGGTACGCATGCGAATCGAGGACTTGGCGTCCGAGCCCGACCCGTTCGACTCCGACATCGCGCGACGGGTGATCGCCGCGAACCGTCCGGGCGCCGACGCGCCGTCGGTGCCGGTCGCGTTCTTCCACGGTTCCGCGAGCAAGTGGATCGGCGATCGCTTCATCCCCGAGGCCGGCGTGACTGCCCTGATCGAGCAGTGGCGCAGCAAGGGTGCGAACGTGCACTACGAGCCCGTGGCAGGCGACCACTTCATCGGCGCCATGACTGGACTGCCGTTCGTGTTGCGCTGGACCGCAGGGCAATTCGCGGCCAACGGTTCGGGTTAATTCGCCGCCCGTCGGGTTCGGCGTGACAGGTCTGCATCGCGTCGCGAATGTGTGCGCGCCCCTGGACAATTGGCCCGTGTTCGACGTTGCCCTTCCCGAGCCGACCGCCGTCCCGACGGCACCTACCGCAGAACCATCCAACGTCATGGTGCGGTCCACACCACATGACAACTCGGTGGGAACAATGCGACCGCGACGGCTGGACGACGTGGGTGTCGATGCGATTCGGCAGGATCGGTTGGAAGCGAGAGCGACCGACCGCGCCCAGACGATCCGATGATCGGGCTTCGCCCGTTTCGGTCCCGATACTCAGCGAGCGGGCACACTCAACTTGTTCTCCGACACCCCGATCTGGCCCGTCCCAGGGGCTCCCCGTCTTCGTAACCTCAGCTCATGAGACCTGGCTCGGTGGTCTTGGCCTTTACTCCTGTCGGGGTTGGTTCCCCGGCTGTCGGGTCGCCGAGGTGGGCCTGCACGCGGTGCGAGTGGATTTTCGGGGCTGCTTCTGGTGATGGTCGAAACACACTCGAACCCGTACGGCACCACCCCAAGAAAGAAATAGTTGACCTTCAGCCGGGTCGAAGCCGAACAATAAGAACCACCGTTCGCACGAGACTCAGATCATCGAGGAGCTACACCTATGACCGACACCCCCACCGCACCCGACAGAACAATGGATGCCATCAGCAAGGCGGTCACGCTCGGCCGCAGCGGTGACACCGCTGCGGCCCGCCGCGAACTACTGGCCCTCTGGCAACAAATCGGTGCCGCCGGCGACCCGTTTCACCGCTGCACCCTCGCTCACTACCTCGCCGACCTCTGCGAGACCCCGGCCGAAGCGCTGATCTGGGACACCCGGGCCCTCGACGCCGCCGACACACTCTCCGACGAGCGCGCCCGCCGTCACCACTCGTCGCTGAGTGTCGCGGGCTTATACCCGAGCCTGCACCTGAACATCGCCGACAACCTACGGCGCAGCGGCGCATTCGACATCGCGGCCGAGCACCTTCACCTAGCTGAACAACACGCCGCCGCACTGACCGACGACGCATACGGCGTCATGATCCGCACCGCCATCACCGAGGTACATGAGGCAGCCCGGCGGCACGACACCACGCGGCGACCGTCCGCACAGGGGACTGTAGCCGCAGAGATTCGCAGGGCAATGCCCGTGATCGTGACAGACGACCCCGCCGCCGCGCGCGAGTTCTATGAGACGTTTCTCGGTTTTCGCGTCGCGATGGACCAAGACGGCATGCTCATGTTCGCGTCGATGAGCACGCCAACCACACAATTGATCGTCGCCTGGCACAGTCAGACTGCCGTGGATCCCGAAGTCACATCAGTCGACATTTCGATGGAGGTCGGCGATGCGGACGCGGCCTACGCTCGAGCCAAAACGGAAGGGTTGGAGATCGTAAGGGAGATACGTGACGAAGTGTGGGGCATCCGCCGGTTCTTCGTACGCGACCCTGCGGGTCTCGTCATCAACGTGGCCAGTCACATTTCGTAAATCGGAAGCCTCGACGGGCTCGTTCGACCCGTGTAACGCAGTCGCTGCCGAGCGGACGGCATCGTGCTTGAACTGCACACACGCACCGAATCGCGACTGATTCGGTTGGAACCACAAGCGGAATCCAGATCCGCTGCCTCACAAGTCCATTGAGGACTGCCACAGTTCACGGCATCCGCCGAAACTTGTTGCTGGACGAAGCCTTCGGGTCCATACGGACCAACGTGCCCCCAGTCGGACTCGAACCGACACTGTGCGGATTTCAAGTCCGGAGAAGTGGATTCACCTGAACGTTTCTGGACTCGATAATTGTTCACTTGCAACGTTTTTCGTACATTACCGTCCGGGCCAGTCCATGTCCGAACGTACCGACTTGTGACACTCTCGTGACACTGAGGGTTCCCGCCCATCGGCGGATCGGACCGGCCTGGACGACAAGGGACTTTGGTACCTCGAACCGGGTGTGCAACTTCCGACCGCGCGTATCACCGTGTCGGCTCGAGATTCAGCGGATCAGCAGCGGCGATTGGCCACGGGACCGATCGGGCCGAAAAGGACGATTACCGCACTGTCAGCAGATTTTGGCGGTGTGCCGCGTCAAGAGATCGCTTGATGTCCGGCACGCCCCGCGTCCTCGAATGCGATACCAGGACAACCCATCAGTTGGTAATGATCACGCCGAGGTCTCACGTAGCTCGTGCTCTCGGTCCTCCAGAGCATCGATGGCGGCCGCCGTCAGACTCTTCACGATGTGTTGACGCATGAGATCTGCAGCCCCCTGCGAGTCTTGTGCGACAACGAGTTCGAGTATTCGGAAGTGTTCCTGGTGGTCGACGGTGCGCGGTTCTGCACCGGGTGGCAGCTCGAGACCGATCCGGCGATAGCGGTCGGATTTGTCCCACAGGTCATCGAGCAGACGGATCAGGACGTCGTTGTGCGACGCCAGATACAGCGCGCGGTGGAAATCTCGGTGCGCACGCAACGCGTCCTCGCCCCACTTCTGCGTGACCGGCAGTAGCCGTCCCGCGGCCGCACGCATGTCGGCGATGTCTGTGTCTGTTCGCCGATCGGCAGCCAACTCGACTGCGGTTGGATCCAGCGACAGACGAACCTCGAACAGCTGACGCGCTTCCGCTGCGCTCATGGGCGCAATTCGCACGTTCTTGTGATTGTCGAGCTCGATGAGCCCCTCACTGCTGAGCCTTCGTACTGCCTCGCGGATCGGGGTGATGCTCATGTGCAGCCGGTCGGCGAGCTCGTATTGCGCCAGTTTCGATCCGGCGTCGAGAGTGCCCATCAGGATCATGGCGCGCAGCTCGGCGTAGGCGACTTCACCTTTGCTGGAGAAGACATTGGTAGGAGCGGTCACTGCTGGACCTGCCTCTCCGCTATGGACACACCCTGTCGGGGCTGACCTTGGTCCGGGTTGTCGATCATTGACTCTACACCCGCAACCCGTAGTTCTTATAAGATACCTCACCGACTTTCCGGATCTTATAAGTAAGGGTTGTGTTCGCCGTCACTCTGAGCTACCGTCGTTTACACCTTATAAGATATGAGAAAGGCATTCCCATGAAGATCATCTCCGTACACGAGGGCATCGTCCCGATCAGCTCCTCGATCCGAAACGCATGGATCGACTTCTCCAAGATGGATTGCTCGATCGTGGCCGTCGTCAGCGACGTGATGCGCGACGGCGAACCGGTGGTTGGCTACGGCTTCAACTCCAACGGGCGCTACAGCGCCGGCGAGATACTCCGCCGTCGCGTCATCCCCCGCCTGCTCGACGCGGCACCCGACGCCCTGCTCGACGCCGAAGGCGAGCTGGACCCCACCCTCGCGTGGGACTTCATGATGAGCAACGAGAAGCCCGGCGGACACGGAGAACGCTCCGTCGCAGTCGGTGTCGTCGACATGGCACTGTTCGACCTGGCTTCCAAGATCGCCGAAAAGCCGCTCTACCGGTGGCTCTCGGACAAGCACGGTGACGGACAACCCGACGACTCGGTGTTCGTCTACGCAGCCGGTGGCTACTACGCGCCCGGCAAAACCCTCGCCGACTTGCAGGACGAGATGCGCGGTTTCCTCGACCAGGGCTACAACGTGGTGAAGATGAAAATCGGCGGTGCCGATCTCGCGGAGGACCTCGAGCGCATCGAAGCCGTACTCGAAGTCCTCGGTGGCGACGGGCAGCGCCTCGCGGTCGATGTGAACGGGAAGTTCGATCTGGCCACCGCCCTCGAATACGGCGCAGCCATCGAGCAGTACAACCTCTTCTGGTACGAGGAGGTCGGTGATCCCCTCGACTACCGTCTCAATGCCGTTCTGGCTGAGAATTATTCGGGACGCATCGCAACCGGTGAGAACCTGTTCTCACTGCAGGATGCACGTAACCTCGTCCGCTACGCCGGAATGCGACCCGACCGCGACATCATCCAGGTCGACCCCGCACTGAGCTACGGACTCACCGAATACCTGCGAATCCAGAAGATGCTCAAAGACCACGGCTGGTCTTCACGCCAGTGCATTCCTCATGGCGGACACCAGTTCTCGCTGCACATCGCAGCAGCGCTCAAGCTCGGCGGCAACGAGTCCTACCCCGGCGAATTCCAGCCCACCGGCGGATTCGCCGACGGGGCAGTGGTCGAGAACAGCCGCGTCGGACTCACCGAGACCCCCGGCATCGGCTTCGAGGGCAAAGCCGCCTTCTACAAGGTCCTGCGCGAATTGCACTGACCACTGCCAGACCGCTTCGACCAAAGCTCCACGTGACGACAGAGCTACGCCGACACACCAGCCGCTGCGCGGCGTAGCTCTGTCAGTGCTGCGCGAAAAACATTCGTAGACAGCAGTTCCGAAACGGTCTTGCACGAGCGGGACCACACTCCCCCACCCTTGCTGCTGTGCAAAGGAGCACCTCATGGCGACCACCCACCTCGACACCCCGAACCATCCGCCCCACAACACCCCCGAACGCTCGCGTCTCGCTCGGTTGATACGAGAACTGTGGTTTCAGGTCATCATCGGAGCAGTCGCCGGTATCGCCGTCGGCATCTTCCTGCCCGACGTCGGATCGGCACTGAGCCCGCTCAACGATTGGTTCATCGCGCTGGTGAAGATGATCGTCGTCCCGGTCGTCTTCTGCGTGGTCTCGCTCAGTATCGCCTCGATGGACAACCTCCGCAAAGCCGGCCGGATCGGTGTCAAGGCAATCGGCTACTTTCTGTTCCTGTCGTTGATCTCCATGCTGTTCGGGCTCCTCGTTGCCAATATCTTTCGCCCCGGCGACGGAATGAACATCGACCCCTCAGCACTCGATTCCTCCTCCCTGCCGGTCGACGAGAACTCTTCGGTCTCCGGTATCGAATTCGTCAACAATCTCATCCCCGAATCACTCTTCGGCGCACTCACGGGCCACACGATCCTCGCGGCCCTGCTCGTATCCATCATTTTCGGTGCAGCACTCAACGTTTCGGGTGAAGCCGGGGCACCCATCACCAAAGGAATCAACTCACTCTCCACCGTCGTGTTCAAGATCGTCTCCTGGGTCATGAGACTGGCCCCGATCGGAACCTTCGGCGCACTTGCTGCAGTCGTCGCCAACTACGGCGCGTCGACGTTGCAGCAGCTCGGCTACCTGATCTTGTTGTTCACCGCGACGTGTGTGGTGTACGTCATCGTCATCCTCGGCGGCATCGCCCGCGCCTGCGGACTGCGACTCTGGCCGCTGATGAAATTCCTCAAAGCCGAACTGCTCGTGGCGCTCTCCACTTGCTCGAGCGAAGCAATCCTCCCGCAATTGATCAAGAAGCTCGAACACCTCGGAGTCGGAAAGCCGGTCGTCGGCATCGTGATCCCTTCCGGGTTCTCCTTCAACCTCGACGGCTCCGCCGTCTACCTCACCATGGCGTCGCTGTTCCTCGCCCAAGCATGCGGTATCGACCTCAGTTGGCAGCAACAGCTGATCATGGTCGGAATCATGATGCTCACCAGCAAGGGCACAGCCGGCATCGCAGGCGGGGCATTCATCGTCCTCGCCAGCACCATCACCGCCGTCGGACACATCCCCCTAGCAGCACTGGCGCTGATCGTCGGTATCGATCGAATCCTCAACGAGGGCCGCGTCTTCATCAACGTTCTCGGAAATGCCATGGCCACCATCGTGATCGGAAAATGGGAGAACGACTTCGACACCACCCGGGCACGCTCGGTTCTCAATGGCGAGATCGACTACGACCCCAATTACGACCCGGACCGGATTGGCGACTCCACGGAGGCCGAGACGTCGACCGACAAGACCAACGCCCGAGTCTGACATCGGTCGGTCCACCCGCCGGCATTCGACGCTTGACGTCGAATGCCGGCGGCATTCGGCCGTTTGTCCCATGTCGTTGCACCACAACCGATCTCCGCACACGCCACGGAAGGACCGCGCCAGTGGGAACGATCCTCATCACCACCGACTACCTCGTACCCGGCGACGAGGTAGACCAGCTTTTCAATGCAGCCGGCCATCGAACAGTGCACAGCCCTGCAACCGGTCGACGCGCAGACGGAGAAATGGCCGACCACCTGCTCAGGTGCGACGCAGCGCTGATCGCCAGCGAACCCGTCACCGCAGAAATGATTCGGCCAGCCCGATCCCTGCGCGTCATCGCACGCAGCGGTGTCGGATACGACTCCATCGATGTCGAAGCAGCGACCGCGCTCGGCGTCGTCGTGTGCAACACCCCCGGTGCCAACAAGAACGCCGTGGCCGAGATGACGGTCACCCTCCTACTGATGTGCGCCCGGAGGATCGTCGAAACCGTCGACGGCGTCAGGACAGGTCACTGGCCCCGACACGATACCGGCGAACTACATGGTGCCACCCTGGGAATCATCGGCCTCGGGCCCAGCGGGCGGGCGGTAGCCGAGCTGGGCCGCGCCTTCGGTATGACCGTTCTGGTCTCGACCGGCCATCCCGCTGCCGAACTCGACGTGAGCTATGTCGACAACGAAGAGCTGTTCTCCCGATCCGACTTCGTCACCCTGCACGCGCGTGCTCAGCCCAACGGCACTCCGATAGTCGACCGCGCGGCGCTCGCCGCCATGAAGCCCTCCGCCTACTTGGTGAATACAGCACGTGGTTCTCTCGTGGACGAACCCGCACTTGTCGACGCGCTGAGGCGCGGTGACATAGCCGGCGCAGGACTCGATGTATTCGCCCGCGAGCCAGTCGATACGGACAACCCGCTCCTGAGAATGCCCAACGTCGTGTCGCTGTCCCACATGGCCGGGCAGACCCGTCAAGCACGTACCGAAGCGAGCCTGGCTGCCGCCCGCGACATCGTTGCAGTTCTGGACGGCCGGCACCCACGCGGCGCGGTGAACGCTCCCCAGAACACCCGTCTCGCCGAGCCTGACAGCCGCCACTAGGCCTCGGGATCGTTCAGGCAGTGGGTCTACCCGGACGTCACGACGTTTCGAATGAACCCGACGCCTTCGATACTGACTTCGATTGTCTGGCCCTCGGTCAGGTACTCGCGAGGTGTTCTGTTGTGGCCGTTGCCGGCTGGCGTTCCGGTGAGAATCACATCACCGACCTCGAGAGTCTTGAACGTCGAGATGAGTGAGATCAATTTCGGCACCGAGAAAATCATCTGGTCGATGCATCCGTCCTGCACCAGAACGCCGTCGACCATCGTACGGATCCGTGCATCGGGCGAAACGTCCTCGTACGGAACGATCCACGGCCCCAACGGAGTGGTGGAATCCCAGGCCTTGCCCTGCAACCACTGTGCGCTCGAGCTTTGGAAGTCACGCACGGTCACGTCGTTGGTGACCGTGCAACCGAGAACATGATCTATCGCGCTCGATTCCGGGATGCGCCGGCCGCGGCGACCGATCACGATCGCCAACTCGCCTTCGGCATCCACCGCCACCGACTCCGAGGGCATCTCGATCGGATCGTATGCGCCGACCAGACAAAACACGAATTTCGTGAAGAAGACCGGGTAGGCGGGGGCTGCAACGCCGACGGGGAGGGCATCGTAATAGTTCATGCCCACGCCGATGATCCTCGATGTGTCGGTAACCGGGGGGAAGCAGCCTGACATCGGCTGTGGGCACAGATCGGCTGTATTCGGGGTGTGAAGTGCCGCGACGCAGATCGCCTACCAAACCTGCATCGAGGGGGAAGATCGTCGTGTCTCGACGCCACCCGACCGATACCTCGCCGCTGTATTCGTAACGAACGTAAGCCATTTCTCAGGTGCTCATCGGATGCATTGGGGCCACCGAGCCGGTCGTCAGCCGGATCAACTCTCGGGTGATGTTGTCGCCGAGGGTGTTCGTGGTGGCAGATCCGCCCATATCGGGAGTAAGTGAGTCTCCTCCGTGGGCGAGCACGCTTTCGATTGCGCTCATCACCGCTGCCGCCGCCTCGGTCTCTCCCAGATGATCGAGCATCATCGACGCACTCCAGATCTGCCCGATGGGATTTGCGATTCCCTGTCCTGCGATGTCCGGTGCCGACCCGTGAACTGGCTCGAACAGACTCGGGAACGACCGCTCGGGGTTGATGTTGCCGCTCGGGGCGATCCCGATGGTGCCGGTGCATGCGGGACCCAGATCGGAAAGAATGTCACCGAACAAGTTGCTTCCGACGACCACGTCGAACCAATCCGGGTGCATGACGAAATTGGCCGCCAGGATATCGATGTGATACTTGTCGACGCGGACGTCCTGGTATCCGGTGGCCATAGCTTCGACCCGCTCGTCCCAGTACGGCATGGAGATGGAAATTCCGTTGCTCTTCGTCGCCGACGTCAGGTGCTTCTTGGGGCGAGTCTGTGCAAGATCGAACGCGTACTTGAGAATTCGGTCGACTCCCGTGCGGGTCATCACCGTTTCCTGGGTGACGATCTCGCGATCGGTCCCGTCGAAAATCTTACCGCCGATAGACGAATACTCTCCCTCGGTGTTCTCACGTACGACGTAGAAGTCGATATCACCGGGCTCACGGCCAGCGAGCGGGCTCGGCACTCCGGGTAGAAGTTTGACCGGCCGTAAGCTCACGTATTGGTCGAAGTGACGGCGGAACTGGAGCAGGCTCCCCCACAGCGACACATGGTCGGGAACCACTTCTGGCCACCCGACAGCACCGAAGAAGATCGAGTCGAAAGACACGAGCGTGTCGAACCAGTTGTCAGGGAGCATCTGGCCGGTCCGCAGAAAGTAATCGGCGCTGGCGAAGTCGAAATGCTCGAAGTCGAGCGAGAACTCGAACGCCGACGCAGCAGTTCGAAGGACCTTCAGCCCTTCCGGAACTACTTCTTTTCCGATGCCGTCACCGGGAATGACAGCAATGCGATGTGTTGCGCCCATAAGGGGATCTCCGTTCGTGGAAAAGCTCGATCAGACTGATTGAATGCCCAGTGCACGTGCGTGTTCGATCAGGGCCCGTGCTCGCCCGAGACGGGGCGGATCGCTTCCGTCGCGTATCACCGACCCGCGGGACTCGAATTCGGCGAGGAACTCCGCAGCCCAGGTCAGATCCGCGGAGGCGGGGCTCATGGACGTGTTAGACCGCGAGCGCTCCGAGCCCACCCTTGACTGCACGCCACTGTGCTGCCGCATCGTCGTGACCTTCTTCCTGTCGAGGCCTGATCGGCGAGGTCCGACCTCGTCCGGTCCTGCGCTCGACTCACTGAGTCACCGTATCCACCGCAGTCTTGCATCTTATAAGAAAGTCCGCAAGGGGTGCTGCGGCTGAAGCTCGACTCCGCTATTTGTTGTTACCCTCGGGCCCCTCCAGGAGCGTGGCGGTCGCCGAGGCCTGGTGACCACTCAGGGCTACCGCGCCCCCATCCCGTGGCCGCTTGCTGGATTGCACTACCTGCGTAGCCGTTGGTCGGGCCACTCGATCATGCCGAGCCGAGCGTGCCGAAGGTGCCTCGTGCTCTCGGTCGATGGAAGCGTGATGTCGTGGACGATCCGGCCTTCGTCTGGATCAGTACATCCGCGTCCGGGTGTGCACTCCGCCAGTCAGCAACAATTCGTTCGGTTGCACCTTGCGCGTAAATGTCCGCTGTGTCGAACACTGTGCTGCCGACCTCGACCGCATGGTCCAAGATCGTGGTCGAGCCTGCGGCGTCCAGGCCGATATCGGAAGCAACAGTTCCGGCATCGCCGCCGAAGTTATCCGTTCCCAACAACACTGGGCGAAATCGCCGTCTGAGCGTGGACGTGAGGTCGGACGTGGTCATGGCTGTGCCTCTTTCGGGCCGAGGGTCGGCGGTGTCATCGGTGTCGATTCATGCCGGTCGGCAGGTTCGAGTGCGGCGGCCGTGGCGCGGCTGCGGGACCGACGTCGTGCACGGTTCGCGGGGTCGAGTCGGTCCCGCATGAACTCGGATGCTTTCGGCCCGGAAACGAACTGCGCCTTGCTTTCTGCCAGGGTGCGCCCTGTCCGACGGTCCACGAATACCGGGTCGATGGTCTCCCCCGCCTCGTCCACCAGCACCACTGCACGGTCGTCGTATTCGACGTGCTTGTTGCCCCAGGCGTAGAGCGCGACGATGACCGGTGTGAGTTCTCGCCCCCGGACGGTCGGTACGTACTCGAAACGAGGCGGACGGTCGCTGTACTTCCGACGCTCCAACAATCCGGCGCCGACCAAGGATTTGAGCCTGCGCGTCAACATGTTCGGTGCGATACCGAGATTGCGCTCGAATTCGTCGAAGCGGCTGAACCCATCGAGTGCATCACGCAGGATCAGCAGAGTCCACCATTCACCGACCTGTTCGAGCGCGCCGGCGATAGGGCAACCCATACTGTCGAAACTGCTGCTCTGCATGTATCACCTCGGGGGTATGACGAGCAGGGAACTCGTTCCGGTGGCAACGACGTTACCGTCCTTGTCGACTATCGATCCTTCCGCGAAGATGACTCGTGATCCTCGCTTGACCACAGTTCCGGTGGCGATCAACGGTCCGCTCGAATCGAAGATTCCTCGGAGGTAGCTGACGTTCAGATCTATCGATGTGTACCCGGTTCCGGCAGGCAGCGTGGTGTGCGCCGCGCAGGCGATCACCGTGTCGAGCAACGTGCACGCGAGACCGCCGTGCACAGTGCCGATGGGGTTGTAGTGCGCCTCGGACGGAGTGCACTCGAAGACCACTTTGCCGTCCTCGACCTCGACGGGATCGAACTGCATCAGAACCGCGATCGGCGGTGGCGGTAGCTCGCCCGCCGCCAGAGCCCTCATCACCTCGAGGCCACTCATTTGCGACGCCTCTCGCAACACCGATTTCGGGGTAGTCCAGGTGAAAGTCTGTGAACGTTGGTCCTGGCCGATTGTCATATCCGTCCTTCAGCAGTGATGAAGCGCAGTTGAGTAACTATCAAGATGATAGTCAGTATGGCACAGCGTCCCCCAAATGCACGGCGACGTTCAGGACTTCGATACCGAATTTCGATAGTCAGATTTCTTCGGATCCGATGCGATCGAATTTATGATCACGATGCTTCCACCACTCCAAGGCAGTACTCGCGGAGTGCGCGGCGTACGTGCGGTCTTCCCCGAAACCGACCATGTGCGTAACGGCCATCGGAGCCAGTACAGCGACGACAGCATCGCCGTGATCATCGAAATGTCCGGCCGCTTCCAGGGATACGAACCCGTGAACCAAGCTCCACAGTTGAGCCGCTATCAGTTCGCCGTCCTCCTCATCGATTCGACCGGAGGACGCAAGATCCTGGCATGCACGCGCCAGCACCTCGTATGCATCCGAGAACGGCTTTCGCGTCACGGTCGCAGGCGCAGCCGCCCGGTACGTCCCCCGGGTCGAGAGACCGAACATCATGTCGTACAGATGAGGGTTGCCACGAGCCATTCCCCGGACACACAGGGCCATCGAAAACAGCTGAACCTCGGGTTCGACATTCGAGGCGGCAGCGTCGAGAAGTTCCGCACGAAGCATCGAAAATCCGCGGTTGACCACCTCGATCAGCAAACGTTGCAGATCACCGAAGTGGTGGTAGACCGCGATCGTCGAAGCACCGGCCTCCTCGCTGATTCGGCGCACTTTCATCTCACCCGGACCGTGAACGCGCAGCACCTCGATAGCTGCTTCGACCAGCCGCTCACGTACGGGACCACGCTGCAGAGCCGACTTCTCGTCTGGGGACCCGACCATCAAACGATGGTGTCACAGACCGAGGTTCACCCAGGCACGACCATTGCGGTCGCTCGCCGTCGCTGCTATAACTTCGTTATGCACCTGGCTTCGGCGGTACCTGCACTTCGCTCCAGAAAGACCCATGCGTTGGTGACGCTGTGTTTCGCGGTCTTCGTCGTCAACGTCTCCACCACGATCGTCAACATCGCATTGCCCACCCTCGTAGGCGATCTGGGCGCGACAACCCGAGATCTTCTGTGGATCGTCGATGCCTTCAATCTCGCGTTCGCAGCACTGGTGCTCGCTGCCGGATCGCTCAGCGACCGATTCGGACGGCGCCTGTTTCTTCTGGGCGGACTCACGTTGTTCGCGATCGCATCGCTGGGCGGGGCATGGAGCAGCGATCCGGGGCAACTCATCGCGTGGCGTGCGCTGGCCGGCGTCGCGGCAGCGATCGTGTACCCGGTGACGTTGTCGATCCTGACGAACGTGTTCACCGAACGATCCGAGCGGGTTGCAGCCATCGGAATATGGGGCGCAGCGACCGGAGTGTCCGTCGCCGTCGGCCCCGTCGTCGGCGGCGCTCTGATCGAGCACTTCTGGTGGGGATCGATCCTCGTATTCAACGGTGCCGCAGCACTGTTCACACTGCTGATGGCCACCCGAACCATTCCTGACTCACGCGATCCGTCCACGCCTCCGCTCGACAAATCAGGACTGATCCTGTCCACGATGGCAATCGGATCACTGGTCCACGCGATCATCGAAGCGCCCGACCGCGGGTGGGGTTCACGAGCGACCACACTCGCTTTCGCCTTCGCAGCAGTGCTGTTGACCGTCTTCGTCTACCGGGAGTCACGCGCCCGCCACCCCATGCTCGACGTACGACTGTTCAAGAACATGCGGTTCACCGCGGCAAGCGGAGCGGTCACCAGCGCCTTCTTCGCCATGTTCGGTTTCATCTTCCTGGTCACCCAGTACTTCCAATCCGTCCGCAGTTTCGGAGCCCTGGAAACAGGCGTGCGCATGCTCCCGGTCGCGGGAGCACTTGCTGCGTTCTCACTCGTCAGCCCTCGCCTCGCCGTGTCGATAGGCAGCAAACTCGTCGTAGCGAGTGGACTTGTGTCGTTGACCGCCGCGTTCGTCTGGATCTCGACCATCGACGCAAGCACCGGATACGGGCAGATAGCCGGGCAGATGGTCCTTCTCGGTGCAGGCCTCGGCCTGATCAGTGCGCCCGCAACCGAGGCCATCATGGGGGTGGTGCCAACCGACAAGGCAGGGATGGGATCTGCCGTCAACGACGCCACGCGAGAACTCGGCGGGACCCTCGGCGTCGCCGTCATCGGCTCGGTTGCGCTCTCGGTATACCGCGACAGCCTCGAAGGCACACAACTACCGCCGGTACTGATGGAGCCCGCTCGGGAATCGGTCGGCGCGGCACTCGCCGCGTCGCAGCAAGCAGCCACCGCCTTCGGTGATGCAGGAACGCTTGCTGCACGCGAACTCTCGGACCTGGCCCGAACCGCATTCGTCGACGGCTTCACCACCGGAAGCCTCGTAGCAGGGGTGATCACCGCAGTCGCGGCAGTACTGATCCTGATATTTCTGCCGGCGCACCCCAATCAGCAGACATCCGACGACGAAACCAGCGAATCCTCGTTGCCGCAGTGACATCTCCCGTCGGCTACTCGTCAGGATGCCTGCGCATCCGATCGACGCCCGTCCTGTGTCGACAACAGAATCTGGGGAGCCGCGAGAACCAACTATTCGAAGTAGCTGTTGATAGCACCTCGACGATGAGGCTGACCCGACATCTCGCGGGTATCGACGAGGTCAGTCAGCTCAGCCAGATCGAGTTGCGACAGCCTAGTGACATCGAGCCTCACGCGAAGACGACGATTGAACACATAAACCAGACCTGAACTGCACGTACGCCAAGATACGGCGCCGAATGAAGAAGGCTCCCGCGCGGATCCGAAATCCGCTGCCTCCGTTGTTCACTCAGATCCATGGTCGGCCACTGAGGTCCGCGCTACCACCCGAAAAGCACTGTCCCGGTCCAGAAATCTGGATCCATATGGACTCTGGTGCCCCCAGTCGGACTCGAACCGACACTGTGCGGATTTTAAGTCCCTGGAAGTGGATTCACCTGAACCTTTCTGGACTCGATATTTGTTTACTGACAACGTTTTTCGTGCACGACCGTCCGAACCAGTCCATGCAGATTCGTACCGACTTGTGACACTCTCGTGACACCGAACTTCGCACACTGTAGCTGCGTCGGAACGCCCTGAACGACCACGGACCGCGGTGGGATAAGACGGACAGGCGATCGCGCTCCTCAGGAGTGCGGCAGCGGATCTTGTGACACCCACACCCACCATCGTGGCCGCTGTGCCTCACTCATGGCTTGTTCGCCGAAAGCCTTGTGTCTGCAGCCCTCCGCTCGTAAACGAAGTCCATGAGAGGCGATCCTCGTTGCTGCTAAAGGTGTTCATATTCCCAGCCCGATGCCTTGGTTGCCAAGGACGGAGCGGGTGACTCTTGGTACGTCGACACCCGTTCGGGTCCTCGGCAGGGTTGCGTCCGCTATTTCGCTGCGGAAGCCGCCGATCAAAGCACTTCCTACTTACCATTCCTCGACGGAATACCTCGACGCCTCACGTGTCGACGTCGAGTCGCTGTCTGAGCTAGACGGCCCGGCCCCGGTCATCTGTAACCGCGCGCTGTTCTGGGATCGCCCCCGCGCTGAATCCGTTCACTTCACGACACAGTCGACGCCCGCCCCGCCACCCCGGACCAAGTCGCTATACGCCCAGTCTTGAGAGTCACCAGCAAACCTCTTGTTATGGTTCTGTTGCAGTACTTTTTCCCGGAATCGTCATGGGCGGCGTTTTTTGAACAAACGCCAGTCGTCGCGGGCTGTTCGGCCGACAGCTATCCGAGAATTCCTTCGTGTCGGCGGTCGTCGGCATAATTGAGAACGCCCGCTACGACGACGTAAGGCGTCGTAGCGCCGGCGGCATTAATCCGCGGATACCTACTGGGATGCACCGGCCCGGTGACGAAGATCGGAGAAGCGTGGCGGACGAGACAGCACCTGACAGCACGGGTCGGACAGGACCGGATCCATACCTACTTGCTCAGGTGCGAGAAGCCTTCGGGCGCGTGGTTTACAGTCACAAAACCCGAGAGAAGCAGGCTGACATGTGCTTCACGAAGCACCGGTGGCAGCAGGGGGTCCTTGTCGCCCTTACTGCTATTAGCTCAGGCACCTTCCTGGTCGCAGTGGTCGGCCTTATCGGAAACCCGGTCCTGGCCAGCTTGACGACGTCGTTCATTGCGCTTGTAGTGACCTGGATGAGCCTCGGCGCGAAAACCTTCAAGTTCGCGGACGAATCCGACGCCCATCGCGGCGTTGCCACCCAGCTCTGGGCTGTCCGTGAGTCCTACATCTCCTTGATCTCTGACCTGATGTCCGGTGGCATCTCCGATGAGCAAGCAAGGACGCGGCGCGACGAGCTCCAGGAGGCCACGAGCGCCGCCTACGATGATGCGCCGAGGACGACCACAAAGGCCTACACGCGCGCTCAAGAGGGACTCAAGCACAACGAAGAGATGACCTTCGCTCCCCGGGAGATCGACCTCTTCCTGCCCGAAGCACTTCGCCTCAATCGCGGCGAGGTGCGGCAGTGAAAACATCGGAGGTCTTCGACGGTCTACTCGCAAACCTCAAGGTCGGCGACACGGCGACCACGGTCAGTTCGCGCCGGGACGAGATCACCAAGTCGCTGAACAAGGACTTCCGGTCCAAAGACGGTGACACCGCCCACAAGTTGATGGTGGGCTCCTATGGCCGTCACACCGCCATCAAAGGCGTCTCCGATCTCGACATGATCTACATCCTTCCTCCGAGTATCCGGGACGACTATGCCAGCGAGTCCGGACCGCGGAGAGTGCTGGAACGCGTCCGGAACGACCTGAAGGCGCGGTACTCGAACACTGACATCCGCGTCGATCAGTGCGTCGTGCGCGTCCAATTCCAAAGCAACGCTTTCAAGTTCGAGGTCCAGCCGGCGTTCGCGAACGCTGACGGCAGTTTCGACTACCCGGACACGGCGACGGGAAGTTGGAAGGTCACCAAGCCTCGCGCCGAGATCGAGGCGACAAGGGCGTGCAACGGCCGCACCTCGACGAACATGCGGCATCTCGCGAGGATGGCCCGAGCGTGGAAAAACGCCAACGGCGTAGGTATGGGCGGCCTACTCATCGACACCCTGGTTCACCGGTTCTTTGCTCAGACGAACGAATACGACTCGACCGGTACCGGATCGTTTGACTTGATGGTCCGCGACTTCTTCAGGTTCCTCATGGAGGAACCGGACAAGGACTTCTACTTGGCGTTGGGCAGCAACCAACGGGTGAAAGTAAAGGCGAGATTCCAGCCGAAGGCTAAGAAAGCGTATAACCGCTGCCTCCAGGCAATCACCGACGAGGGTAAGGCCTCGGCGAACAGAAAGTGGCGAGAAATCTTCGGAAGATCGTTACCACTTGAGGCCGTTGTCGAATCAGCACGCTCTTTCGACAACACCGAAGAGTTCGTCGAGCAGAAGTACCCGATTGACATCCGATACACGCTCACGATCGACTGCACGGTCACCCAAAATGGCTGGCGTCCAACATCTCTAAGAGAGATGCTTCGAGCCAGTACTTTACTGCTGCCCAACAAGGGACTAGACTTCACAATCACTGCGTGCGATGTCCCGGATGTGTATGACGTCCGTTGGAAGGTACTCAACCAAGGCGATGAAGCCGAGCGTCGGAACATGATTCGCGGGCAGATCGTCGAGCCCAACCGCGCGAACGGCAGACACGAAAGCACCTCGTTCCGCGGTAAGCACCTGGTCGAGTGCTACGCCATTCAGGACGGCATAGTAGTTGCACGGGACCGCATCGATGTACCAATCAGCGCAACAGCCAGGAATGCGACTTAGCCGCACCAATCGAATGTGAAGGCACTCGCGGCGTCCCGCTCGGCACCGTCGCGCACAGATGTTGAGTTCCGCTGTCGCGAACGACCCGGAAGTCGACGCCGAGATCTCGTACCTGTGCCGCATCCGCGTGGCGGAATAGGGCGGATGAACGCATGGCACGTGCCGGCCGGGGCAAAAGTTCGCGTTGGTCGAGCAATTCGGCGAGTCTTGATCTGTAGGATTACCAGTAGTAAGCCTGGTCGGCGGGCGGACAAGGGCCCCCTGCCTCGGGATGGATCGGACAGACTGTCACGGGCAAGCCGAAGTTGTTTTCAGTGTTCACGGACGTCGGGTCGCCGTTGCCGTCGATCGTGACTATACGAGCTGCGCCACCGATGCTCGAAGCGCCGACCAGGAGTCTGATTTCGTTGTAAGACTCTATCGCCGTTGCTAATTCGGACACGGTGACGTCAGGTCTATCGGTATCAATGCCCAGTTGGTAACTCTGCAGATCCTGTTCATCCAGCCATCGCAATGTGGCGCTGTCTGCCGCCTCAAAATATGCGGTCCTGAGCAGGCCCCAAACTATGTCCGCAGTGGCGGCGATATCAACCAGTGGCTCGCTATTCGCTGCGTCGACGCGCTGCTTAGTCGTGGAGACCACGGGGATACCGAAGCGATGCCCAGATAACAGCTCTCCTTCTAACAGGAAGTGTTGATGGACGGGCTGGCATTCAGCAATGGGCTCGAACTTGTTCGAGATGGTTGCGCTGACAACCTCACCTGCGTTAGGTCCGAATGGGACACACAGCCAGGACAGTTCAGCCTCACGAGTCGGCTTGCAACGGCATCCTGTCGGAAATTTCGAGGGGGACGTAGACACTGAAAGCCTGTCGCCAGGCGAGCACAAACACCCTCCATCTCCCGGCTCCATCCACTCGTACTTTGGATCGATCTCGTCGCAGTTTCCGCAGTCGAAATTTTGTCCACACAAATAGCAAAGTTCAGCAGGGAAGACACACTCAAGATGCCGTGAAGCACAGTCACACTTCTGTTGCCTGTTGTACTCCTTGAGTTTGTCAGTGATGTGCGCGATGAAATGCGCGGGACTCGTAATACTCCCGCCAAATTGATCTACGATCTCCTCCTCGATTTTGCTGATCGGGTCGCCACCGATCCAGGCCCGGCCACTGGAGGCAGTGACGTAGCCACCCTCCCCGATGTGATACCAACGGATCTTTTTGGCGGTGTCCGTCTCGATGTGCTTCGGCAAGTTCGGCGAACACGTGCGGCCGTCGGATGCAATAACGTAGCCACTGGTTGCACGGGCGAAAAGGATCACGGTCATGCCTCTATTAGACCGGACAATGCCGGGCTCAGATGTCGAGATCGGTACCTCCTGCCAAGATTGACTTGACTGTCTGATGTTTCTTGCCTCGACACCCGATCTCTACACCCCCTCTCCTGGTCGACAGCATCCGAACCCGCCTCCGAGCGTAGCGATGGAGGGTTTACCGTCTGGCGGTTTGAACATGGCGGTTTGCACTCCTTCACCCAGGAGCAGAGCAATGGCAATGCGACGAGTTTTGATATGCAGGGTTACCGGTACACCACTGTGTATTGCATCAATGAGTCAGGGACCGGCCGGGCACCCTCTATCGCTACCACCTCAAACCCCATGCTCACCAGGGGGTTCCGTCAAGATTTCAGCCGAGCTGCCATCTCAAATCTCTGATGTACTCGAAAGCCAGCCGCCGAACGGATCAGGGGCGCAGCGCTAAACGGAGTCAAGGTTTGGGCGGGTCAGACGATGCTGGCCAGCTTTCCCATACGCGTCGTACAACCGTTGCTGTCCTTCCACACAGCGACACCGTCCACGAGTCGCGCGTTCATGAATCCACCGCCGTCACCCCACGGCCATACGGTACAAAGGTCAGCCACAACGTCCTGGACCGAATCAGCCATCGCCCACATCGCAAAGTCTTCGTCCGAGTCGACGCGGGTCCAGATCCAGCTACCACCGAACTCACACGGAACGACGCCGGCAATCGTCACCGCGCTCAGCAGGAACACACCGTCGATCTCCGGGTCGTAGTCGATCTCCCAATCGACGTGTTCAAATTCGTTGCCGTACTGGCGCACTTACAGGTCGCGGCCCAATGGAGACAGAGCCGACGCCCACGGCTCAGGCAAGTCCGAGTGCGCCACCCGAACCCCCAGCAAGGCAGACCACTTTGCCCTCAATAGTCGCTTAGACAAGTCGTGGTGACGCACCGAGTCAGTCCGTCAGCCCAGCGGTCCGCACCCGACGTCGCGGGCGTGCCCCAGCCTGGCTCATTCCTCGCGCGAGCTCGGAACAATACGGCCAATCGCGATATGCAGCGCTACCGGCAGCCTGTTCACAAGGCTTTTGCGGCGTACAGTTTAGCGCAAAGTCGTGTGCCAGTGGTGACTCATATCGGGGTTGGGACGGCGGACTTGAACCGTTGCTGCTGTGGCAACCAAATGCGGCAGCGCTGCTGTGCCCTCGTATGTCTGTGACTAGTGTGTCGGTTGCAATTGCATCTAAATGACGTTGCTGATCAGCCGAGAGATCCAGGTGGAAGGATGTCTTAGTGTTGGCGACCTGCGCACGTACACACCGGAGGCAGCAGTGACCACAGCCCAGGCACCCGCCGTAAAATGGGTGGCCGCGCTCACTGGACTGTCCCCTGCGCAGTCCGAGGAGTATGCCCGCACCCATCACCGACTCAACGTCCACGACTACGTACCCCGAACCTCACATGACGGTGCTCCCGGGGCGGGTAAGTGTGAGTGGAGCTCGCACACCAGCACCAGCCTCACCCCCGAGGAGGGTGGCGCGCTCGCATGGGTGCTCATCGACACGATCATGCGAGTTCGCTTCGGCCTAGCCACTGCTCAGTACTACTCGTGGCGCGCGCACACTCTCAATGGCACCAAGTTGTCACCACCGGACACGGCTGCCATCGCCGCGTTCATCGAACCGGTCTTCGGGTTGCCGACGAAGCCGAAAGATACGCATCATCTGCACGGCCACATCGCCGAGTGGCTCCTACATTTGCTCACGAAGAACAATGCAGCCGTTCGCCTTCAACCCGACCCTAAGGGCGACGTCACGGATGCCGGTGCCGACGCGTTCTCAATCTACGAGAATTCCGCCGGCGCGTTGCGGTTTCGGCTTTGGGAGAGCAAGAAAAACACCGGCAGCGGGCCGCTGTCCGGAAGTTTGAGCACCGCCTATAAGCAGATCGACGAACACGGCCAGCGTTACGTTGGGAAGCTTGTCAGCACTTTTCAGCCGGGCTCGCACAGTGCAGGAATACTCGACTTGATCGCCCAGCTACCCGCCGCGTGGGTGGAAGGAGATGCGCTCGTCGGTGCCGGGGTATCAGTGGCAACCCACCAGACGCTGTCAGCGCAGCCATTCAACAAAATGAGCGAAAAGCTACCGCGGCTGAGCAAGCCCGGTCAGCTACGCGGACTGGCCACCAGCATCAGCTGCTACGCAGAACTCGCTGAAACGGTACGGAGATATGCGTGGACCGCGCTCTAGCCGCCGAACACCTCAACGCCGCGTTCGGCAACGAGCACCTTACCCAGCTCCCCACCGTCGATGAGCTCACCAATCTGATCGCCGAACTCGAAATCGAGCTCGTTCGCGGCCTCACCGACACCGGGTTCCGCGCCGACCTCACGCAACTACGTCGCACCGCCTGGTATCTGCACGGGATTGCATCCACAGCAGACGGTGCCCGGTACCCCCAAGAGCAGCGGCGCCGCGCGTTCGCCGTCAGCGCTCATGTCCACGACCTTCTCCTCGATGACCCAGCCGAAACGGGCCTTGAGCAGATGTCCACCGCGTTCGCAGCCCAAGTCGGCTACCACCGCGCCGACGAGAGCCCCAACGCCGGTGCCATCTACCGAAGGATGCGACCTGTCGTCGATGTGGCGGCCGCATTCACCGACAGCGCAGACGTCGCTCTTCAAGCCGGGATACTGTTCCTCGGCCTCGATATGACCGCTCTCAACCAGAGGTTAAGCACCTGGCGCTCCGCCGCGACCGCGCTGACCCGCAGTGCCGAACTCGAAAGCCTGGACGGCACGATGTTCGGCCCGACACAACGGCTCCTTCGCGGTGTCACCGGCCTTGTCCAGTATCTGCGGGAAGGCAGCACCGAAGCGCTCGAAACCGCCCGCGGACACCTCCGGATCGTCATCGACGACGAAGTCGGCCTCAGCGATCTCGACACCCGTTGGGTCGCCGGGCACCTCATCGCCCTCGCTGACGGGCTCGAGGCCAGCAGCATCTGGGCCGTCCTGCCACCCGACCTCCCTCCAGCGGTCAAGCAGGCGTTCACCCTCGATGCGCAGCCCATCTTGACCCTGTGGCCGCCACAACGCGACCTCATCTCCCATCCGACGATCAGCCCTCTCGACCCGACAACCTCAAGGCTGCTCGTCTCCGTCCCGACCAGCGCCGGCAAGACACTGCTCGCACAGCTCATCATCTGCGCCCACACCGCCCGCGACGACCGCGACGTCTGCTACGTGACCCCATTGCGCAGCCTCGGACGAGAAATGCGTCAAGGGCTCCGCCCTCGACTGCGATACCTTGATCGCCGCCTCGGCGCAGATCTCCCCGACGGATTCGGCGCCCAGGACCTGTTCAGTGACGACACGATTGCGAGCGAGGACAACACCGTCCATCAGCCACAGGTCGAGGTCATGACGCCCGAACGACTCATGAACGCCCTGCGGCAGAACCCCGACGAAGTACTGAGCCGGTTCAGTCTTTTCGTCATCGATGAGGTCCACCTCATCGCCCAGTCCGGTGGCCGCGGACTGCTGCTCGAAGGACTGTTGGCGCTACTCGACGCCAGCGGCGCACGACTAATCCTTCTCTCCGGCGTTATAGGCAACGCCGCATCTCTCGCCGCGTGGGCGTCCAACGGACAGGCAGACGTGCTATTCACCGACGAGTGGAGAGCTCCACGTCGACTGCACGTCCTCCTTGGCACCGAAAAGATTGAAGAAAGCCGCACCGAGATCCCCGCTCGCGGGAGCAGAGGCACGAGTAAGACCCGATACGACCTGCTCGCCCACCTCGCGGTACGCCCAACCAGTACCACCACGCGAGACCTAGCCACCAGCAAAGACACACCCATCGGCCAGCTCGTGCTTGGCCCCGGCAACAAGCGCCTCAGCGGACCGAACAACAGCTCCACCGCATACTCGTTAACCGCTAAGACGGCCACTTTGCTGCTACGCGCCGGCAGTCTGCTCATGATCGTTTCCCACCGAGCCACGGCACGCGATGCCGCGAAAGTGATGGCCGACGAACTCGAAGACGACCCCCGCTCCCAGGGCCTTGCCGACGCCCTCGTCGCGCGCCTCGGCGACGATCATCCCCTGGTCGGAACAATTCGCAAGGGTGTGGCCTACCACCACGCCGGGTTGCCCGTCGAGGTACAAGAAGCGGTTGAAGACGCGATCCGCAGTGAGACCATCAAGGCCGTCGTCGCAACTAGCACCCTCACCGACGGCGTGAACCTGCCCGTCCGCACCGTCATCATTGCGACCACCGAGTACGACGGGCAAGATCCCGACTTCCGAATGTCTGCCGCCCAGCTCCTGAACGCTGTGGGCCGAGCCGGCCGAGCCGGAAAGGAATCCGAAGGATGGATCGTGTTGGCTCTGCAGAAGGCGATGTCCGTCCGAGATTTCGACCGGTTAACGCCCAGCTCCGATGAGCTGGAGGTTCACTCGACCGTAGCTAGGTCGGCCGCTCTCGAAGCCCTCGCCGAGGCCGAGGAATTGGTGGCCGAGACCCAAGATGCAATTCTGCGGTTGACACCCGACCAGGAGACCGGAGGGTTCGTCAACTACGTGTGGTTCATCCTCCACGTCCTGGAGCAGGTACCCACCCTCAAGCACACCCGAACCTGGTGGGAAATCGTCGAGCGCCTGTTCGCGTTCACCCAGCTCTCCGACGAACTCAAGGAGCGGTGGCTGACACTCGCTGATCTCGTCGAGACGGAGTACGAGCGGACACCGCCTGCATCACGTCGGCGCTGGGCAGAGGCTGGAACCAGCCTGGCATCAGCCGCAGTCATCGAGACAATCGCAGAGGCAGTTGCCGATCATGTGCAGGGACTCGGCAGCATCGACGAACAAACATTAGAAGAGACACTCGACGTCCTCACCAGCCTTGCCATCTACACCCAACTCTTGGCACTCCCGGAGGCAAAAAAATACTGGCGATTCCGAACTTCACCCAAGGGCGCGGACATTGACGTCGACACCGACGCCATGATTCGTGACTGGATCGCCGGACGAACACTCAGCGAGCTAGCCAACGACCATCTCGCCGAAGTGCCCAACACAGCGTTCCGGCTGGAGCAAATGGTCGACGGCATCAGCGAGGGGATCCAGCACTATCTGTCCTGGACCGTCGGCCTGGTCATCTCCCAAGCCAACGATATCCTTCGCTCACGCCTGAGTTCAGCGGCCCTCTTCGCTAGCACTGCTGCCCACCTGCGTTACGGCGTGGATTCACCACTCGCAATCAACCTGCTTGTACGAGATGTTAAGTCCCGGACGCTGGCGCAGCGGCTAGGGCGCCGGGCCAGAGAAGCCGGTTTTGATGAAGAAGGCTTACGCGAATACCTGAGCGAGCAACACATTCGACGGTGGCGCGACAAACTCGAAGCAACCCCGACGGATGTTCTCGACCTGCTCCAGTACGTCCAGGGGAGAGACCGGCACAAGCTGGCCGAGATGATGGAGACGGGGGCTGTCACCGCTCAGTCTCGGCTCGTCAACGGCGACGAGCAGGTCTTGCCGCTGCCCGTGAGCGTCGTCGCGTCGGACGACGGTGACGAACTCACGATCCGGGCCGAGGATCGCTCGATTCGCGGCTTCATCGTGGCGCGTGATCACGCCGGCGTCGCAGCGGTGCTCGCGAGCGGCCTAATACTCGACTTCACCCTCCAGGGCACCACGGTGACCATCACGCGCGCCTCGGCGGGGCAGATCGGGTTTCTCTAATTAACTGCCCCTTGCATGTCATAAGCGTAGGCGACAGATGCCGACGCACAACGTTGATGGGCTACGGCCCACTGGGTCCGCGTTATCGATGCGCGCAGACCCTTCATCCGCTAACCGTCACCCCAGCACTTGACGAGGCTCCGCACTCGGCGACAGGGCGACTGGTTCTCGTTTCGACACCGAGTTAGTTGCGAAAATGCGCGCACCGCTCCCAACACCACGCTACGTTGACGAACACGGACAAAGGTTCACCAGGCGTTGCTCTTGCTGTCTGCTGTCTGCTGTACGAGACAACGGGATCGGAAAAGTGCGTCAGCATGCCCGCGCCGCACATCGTCAGCCCGACTCTGTGATCTCGAAGCTGCCGCACGTCGGTACAGCTTGCGCCGGTAAATGGGGAGTAGGTAGAGCAGTTACCGCACCGTTAAGCTGAGTTGATTTCTGGGCATCTACTGGCGAGGACTCAGGTAATACGATGACTTCGCAAATGCCGAATTACCAGCAAACGAACTTCAGCAGTCGACTTATGCGTGTTGTATTTCTTTGTATTTCAACAACACTCGGCGACTCGCCCATGGCGTCACCGAGCGGTCCCTTTGACGTAGGGGCGGAGCCTCGTTGCGATCGCTTCGGTCTGCTCTAGGCTCAGCTCGTGGACTTTGTCCCAGTCGGTCCCTCCGCCGGCGACCGTCCCAGCTACATGAATGTGGAAGTGCGGAATGGCCTGATGGGCATCCACCCCGTTGTTCTGCCACACGCTGATGCCGGGGCGCTGTTCAACCTCGTCGATAGCTCGCGCAGCCATCCGCACGAGGCGCATGACCGCTTCCGATTCGGCATCGTTGATATTGAGCACGGTAGGAGCGTGGCGCGTGGTAACGACCAGTAGGTGGGACAGTCCTCGCTGCTCACGTGTCACGAGGACGGCAGCCTGGTCTTCCCGGTAAAGGATCGTGAACGGGCGCAGACCACTGAGATAATCGCAGAACGCGCAGGGGTACGCGTTAGGAACGTTGAGGTGGCTCATCACGATGTCTTCAGTGAGTCCAGAAACTCCTGAACTTCGAGCAAATCGATGCGCCGCTCGTCACCCGGTCGAACTACGATCCGTAACTCCTCGCAAACGCGCCGCTTACGGGATGCAAATACGAACGACAGAATGAGGAAGCGGATGGCGTCTTGGATTGGCAACAGAGTGGACATTCCGGACTGGCCTAGGCCGATTATCGGCGCAGAAACAGCATCGCCGTTCGATTGAACACGTACCTCGTCCCATAGTTGTTCCATTGCCTCCCAAAGCACACCCATCGAGGACGATGCATTGTTCCGCTCGTTCAGGCTGGTGTACGCGACACAGAAGTACTGCGTGCGCTGGTGACGGATTGTGGCGATGGTACCGAGCGGGTAGCGATCGGTGTTGCCTTGTTTCGTGACCGTACCGATGACCTGCTTGCCTGCCAGTGCGGCCCGTAGGTCTTGCCTCAGGCTACTCGAATCGTTCTGGTACACCTTCGCAAGGAACTGCCCTTGCACGCTGGTCGTAGCGATGATGTGTGGTGTTTCAATGTCGAACGTGTCGGCCATTCCGATGACGAGGCTGGTCTCCTGGTCGAAAAGATCGCCGGTGACGAGCCTAACCTTCGTGTCGGGCGTTGAGTAGTGTTTTTCCACAGGGTACGGCCACGACTTCCGAATGGAATAGGCGAGGGCTATCGCAGGAACGAGCAGGATTTCGGGAAGATCGAGTTTGCCCAGCGTGTCGGGTGAGAAGAGGTCGATAAGGCCAAGTGCGGCTGAGAGCACACCGAGCGCAGAGAGCCCGTGTGCCGCCAGCCCACGCCAAAACCGCTTATTGCGCAAATCTCGAGTGACAATCACACGTCATAGCTTGTCGTAGATGTGCTGCTCGTAATAATGCGGGCCTGCCTTGTCACTGGCCGCGTACTGCGGCGCGTACTTGTCGAGTGCAAACTTGATGATGGCCGGGCTAAACGAAACAGATAGCGTGTAGTAGTCAGCATCCAGAAGAGGTGACGGGATCACAGACCGTTCGATCTTCTTGCTGCCGCCGCTGTTGGCAACAACGACGGGGAGATTGTACTCCATCATCACGCCGATCTCGTGGGCAAGGAAGGATTTGCCGTCGCCGCCCTTCTTCTTAGCATCAGACGTACCGATAATGACAACCTGCTTCGCGTTGCTCATGCGCTGTCGAAGGTTGCGCTTGATCGTCTCGGGCTTACTGGTGTCGCGGGATATGAAAAGGCCGTGGGCGTCAGAGAAGTTGAAGTCAATCTTGGCGTTGTCGCGCCACGCCTCCATCAGCCGATACAGGTGGATGTCTTCACTGGCAAAGGCCACGTAGGTCTTGTTTCGGTAACTCAAAGCAGGTCCCCCTCGTTCGACTGCTTCCCAGTGTATGAGAGACCACCGACAGTTCTCGTGGTCCATGTGTGCGTCCGTATAAGAGGCCATGTTCGCGACGTTGCCGCGCGTGCGAATCGGTCGGAAGATGCATTGCCGGGTTACGAGTTAGCGGCCACCGCTATGACTCCCCAGCTTGAGCGCGACCACAAGAGTTCCGACGCCGCTGGATGGAAGCTGGCCACGCCGAAACCCCACCCTTAGCGCACTATTACCCCTGGGGTGGATTAGTATGACCCAATGACGAAAGTTGATGAGGTGCCGACAGGCCTTGGTGACGTTTCCGGGACGCACATCGAGCTGGTTCTGAGCTACCTGCGTTCGATTCCGGATCCTGTCCAACGTATTCGCGAGTGCGCTGCTGCGGCCGAGCGTGTTCGTGGTGTGCAGAAACATGTGGCAACGATTCGACGACACGCGGTGTATGAAGCGACGTTGCGTCCTGGCGCGAATGGCGAGTCGGTCGCAGCCGAGTTAGGGGTATCCCCGAAGGCAGTCTCGCAGGCCACGGTGACCTACCGCCGACAGGAACTTGCTTACCTCAAATCGGTAGCGCAAGAATACTTTCGCTATCCCGTGGGTGAGGTGATGAAGCGCGAGATTGGCGTCGCAGTCAAGGGCCGCGACGTCGTTCAGTTGGCTCGCGTCATCGTGCGGTCACACGAGGAATGGCACTCCTGGGACAGCTTGGCAGAAAAGACATGGCGGTTCCTCGACGAAGGGGAACAGAGGGCACGACAGATTCTCTCGGTTGCCGGTGTCGAAAGCGTACTGCCGGACCATCGACCATCCAGGTTGTCTGGTCCAAATGCGGTTTCACCGGATAGCGAGCGCCGCGCTGACCGAGTGGATACGTTCTACGACTGGCCGATTCGAGTGCTGAACGCTCTTCCCGGCATCACGGCACTAGGAGGTCGACGAGAGTTCGACGTAGCAGGAGAATGGATGTTGAGCTGGCAGATACTTCCTGCGCTACCGCACACGACGGTGTTCGAGACAGGTCCCCACCGAGACGGGTGGGCGATCACGGAGTGGCTGGTGTGGTTCAACCGCGATCTGGCTCGTGCCGGGAAAGGCATCACTTCTACGGTAACCAGCCCTCCGCCCTATCTCAATCAGCCCGGCGAGTCGCTTAGCTTTCAAACGTTTGGCTCGACCAAGCCGGGCTCGCTTACGCCCACTGAGTGGGCTCGGATGCTCACCGAAACTTGGGACGACGGCACCGGATACATGAAAATTACGTGGCCAGCATGACCGTCGTATAAATCGTGTTAACGATTCACGACGGCGTGTCCACCGGCTGAGATCCCCATCCGATACATCACCCCCGAGGGCAACCCGCTCCGGCAGCGTGCCTGGGTTCTGACCAGCACGCAATTTGGACCCCGCGTGCGACCGACCCGCAACACTCCCAGCGTCCACAGTGACTTCTTCGTAGCTCTCTACGGTGTGCCGGAATTCGGTGGACGGTGCACTGACACGTGAGATCAACCGCTGCGTTTGTTCGTCCAGACGGCAGGACCTCCACGTTGAATGACGCCCTGGTCCGGGCCCGTCTGTTCTAATTTCCCTATGGCGGATGTCAGCGACGCACTTACAACGTGCCACCATCGCATAGACAGGGCGGCCGAGCTGAGAGCGGAGATGTCGCAAGAATGGAACGCGCATCTCGCCACCAAGCCCCGCGGGTTTGAACTCGTGCATGGACCGACTCCCGACACGTGGGAGATGCGGATCAAGACGATGCGCCCCACCCCAAGATCGCTGAGTACGCGTTTCGGCGAATGGCTCTATCAACTTCGAGCCGCACTCGACGGGCTTACGTACGCCCTAGCGATCCGAGACAGCGGAGAGGATCCGCCACCTAAAGCGAGCAGTGTCTATTTCCCGATCTTCGACTCGGCCAAGAAATTCCAGCAGAACCGCCCGCGCTTGACTGCTCTAAATGATGAAACCGTCGCCGAATTGGAACTAGTACAGCCCTATCGTGCCGCTCCCGATCACCTTTCCAACGTTCCCTGGTGGATCAACGAACTCGCGAGGCTGGATCGTCACCGAAGCGGCCACGCAGTCAGGGCGTTCGTCTCAAGCTGTCGTGTCGGCTTTCGCGAACCAATCACCGGCGAACTCAGGTTGGACGGTAACGGTGCTGTCGAAGTCAACGAGGAGCGCGGGACAACCATTGCCGTTATTACAGCACCACCGGGCTTAGGCCGTCGCGACATTCAAGACCTCATCGTTGACATCGATGTGCAAAACATCATTGACGTTCCAGAATGGCGACACAGGTCAACACCACCCATGAGCAGATCGACGCTCGACCTCCGCATGAAGTACTCCGAAGCATGGGTAGCGAATACGCTGGCACACTTCCGGCCGTAGCTCCTCTTGCGCCGACGCTGGCTTCGCCCGTCGCAAAGTCGACCCCGACACCAGTCGAATTGAACGACCGGAGCAACTGGTCTAGATGCGACCTGCTGTCACCGACATCGTGTTGGCGCGGTTGTGCTGCGCTCCCGTTCAGAGTCTGACCAATCGCTATTCGAGCCAGGAGAAGGGCTTGCAACGGCCATGTGAGACCGGCCTAGATGTGCTAGTTCATCACATCCATACTTGTTGTTACACAGTTCATCGAGCGCGATACCGCTCACTCTCCCGCTATAGGCCAATGTTAGTGACGGCGTTGCCGATCAAGGGCGCATGTTCGCGGCGGTACCTCGACGGAGTCGAGGCTGGCGTGCCCGGTCTGCCGAGCGATGGCGGATCCGTCGGCACCGTTGCGCGGGTGCCTTGGGTAACGAAACCTGCGCGGAGCGAGTGTCCGCCGAGCTTGGCGAGAGCGGTGGCGTCGAAGCCGGCGTGTTCAGCGCGGCGGCGAATGGTCTAATGGATCGCCGAGCCGGACAGAGCCGTAGCCCCGAGGTTGCCGTTCTTTGCGACAGCCCCGAGCAGCGGTGCCCGGGCGGCGGTGCGTGGCACTCCCCCACGGCACAAGTGTCCATCGAACGGTTGCCGCTGGCATAGCAGGCGGATCACCGATGGTCGGCCGCCGGAATCGTAGGCGGCCACGACCTGGATCCATCGGACGTACGCGCAGGGTGGACACGTTTCGTGGGTCTCTGTGTACGGCAACGCTTTCACTGCTCCCCGGCCCCTTGGTCGGTCTTCGATTTCCGCAGCCGGATGTGCAGGCCGTCATGCCTGTGCACAGTGACATCTCTGCAGACCATCTCAGACAACTCGCTGCGGCAGTAGGCACCGGCGAACCCGAGCAACAGGATCGCTGAATCCCGACGTTCGAGTACGTCGTCGGCCCCACCCGCGGCACCGATTTCGTGCCGTCTCGACGACGAGCTTGATGTCGTCGACCAGGAGTGGGTCTCGTGGGGTACGGGGCCGGTCCCCCTGCCGCGGCATACTCGCGTCTGATACCGGACAGGGTGGCGGTGACAAGTTCGTGTGCAGATGGCGATAGGTGACCGGTAACCCTGTGATGATGATTGATCGCCGCGATCCAGGTGCCGAAGGTGGCGACCGCGTAGGCCCGTTCCCCTGTTTCGGTCCGGGTGTCCGCGGCGTCGACGAGGTAGGCGGCGAGGGTGATCGGGTGCGCGGGAAGCGTCACGTGACCATTCGACTCGCACCACCCGGTAAAACGTCTCCACGCAGCCGCGTAGGTTTTTCGCGTCCCCTCGGAACGGGACGCCTCCACTGCGGTTGTTCTGATCTGGCGTTTTGCGGAAGACGATGCGGAAAATGCAATTTACGTTAGCAACTTCCGAGAATGCTTCGTCGGGGCGTTGCTGTCGGGTGTTTGGGCCGACATGCATGCGAAACCTGTTCCAGCACAACCATCTCTTTGGCTGACCCAAGATGTCGCGGGTATCGACGAGGTCAGTCAGCTCAGCCAGATCAAGTTGTGACAGCCTCGTGACAGCGAGCCACCCGTAGAGACGACCGTCCAACCCGAAGACCGGCCCTGCGCTGCACGAATGCGAAGATGCGACGACGAAGGACGTACATCCCGCGCGGATCTGAAATCCGCTGCCTCGGTTGTCCACTCAAATCCGTGGTAGACCGCCGAAGTCCACGGTACCACCCGAAAAGCACTGTCCTGGTCCAGAAATCTGGATACATATGGACTCCGGTGCCCCCAGTCGGACTCGAACCGACACTGTGCGAATTTTAAGTCCCTGGAAGTGGATTCACCTGAACCTCGCTGGATTCTAAATTTGTTTACTAACAACGTTTTTCGTGCACGGCCGTCCGAACCAGTCCATGACGATTCGTACCGACTTGTGACACTTACGTGACATCGAGCGTCACTCGCATCAGCACGATCGAACCGTCCTGAGACGAAGGGCCCTGGTAGGTCTGTCCGAGTGCCGCACTTCCGAGGGCGCACGGATCCTTGCGTCCGCCGGCATCGAGCCCAACTGAAGCGGCGCGTACCCGCAGCGCCGATGTCAGCCGACTCGGGTGTCGCCGGGTCACGCGAATCACTCGGACAACTGACGTCGCAGAAGGTCCGCGCCAGCGGTGAGCGCGACCATCTTGTCTCGTGCGACGCGTCGGTCGAGTGGTGCCATACCGCAATTGGTACTCGGGTACAGCTTCTCCGCATCTACGAACGGAAGTGCACGGCGAAGGGTTTCAGCGACTTCTTCGGCAGTCTCGACGGTGTCACTCGCCACATCGATGGCACCCAGCATGACCTTTTTACCGCGAAGCAGTTCGATCAGGTCATCAGGTACGCGCGAATTGTGACTCTCCAGCGACACGATGTCGATCGAAGACTGTTGCAGCAGTGGGAACGACCGTTCGTACTGCCGCCACTCGGCCCCGAGTGTTGCCTTCCAGTCAGTGTTGGCCTTGATGCCGTAGCCGTAGCAGATATGGACGGCAGTTTCGCAATTCAGCCCTTCGACTGCGCGCTCGAGTGTCGCGATTCCCCAGTCTTCGAGCTCGTCGAAGAACACGTTGAATGCGGGCTCGTCGATCTGGATAATGTCGACGCCGGCCGCTTCCAAGTCCTTCGCCTCTTCATTCAGAAGAGTCGCGAACTCCCACGCGAGCTTCTCACGACTCTTGTAATGGTCGTCGTAGAGCGTGTCGATCATTGTCATAGGGCCAGGCAGTGCCCATTTGATCGGCTGGTCGGTCACTGCTCTGAGGCCACTCGCATCGGCGGCAAACACTGATTGTTCCCGGCTCACCGCGCCGACAACCGTCGGGACGCTTGCGTCGTATCGGTCGCGAATTCGCACTGTCTCGCGCCGATCGAAATCGACACCCTTCAGATGCTCGATGAACGTGGTCACGAAGTGCTGACGCGTCTGTTCACCATCGCTGATGATGTGGAGCCCCGCACGACGCTGCTCATCGGCTGCAAGCGACTGAGCGTCCAGCTTCCCTTCGCGCAATTCGTCGTCTCGCAATTTCCACGGCGACCAGAGCTTCTCCGGCTCGGAGAGCCACGAGGGCTTGGGGAGGCTTCCGACGATCGAGGTGGGCAGGAGTGGGTTCATCTTCGATACCTTTCGGTCTCGCACGGTCGGGTGCGTTGCTCGGTGACCCACCGCTTCAGGACTGAGCCGTACGGCTGCATGAGATTCACGTCGGTGAATTCGGCTTGCGTCGTCGCAAGTCGGTTGCGCTCCTCACGGTCGTAGGTCACCTGCGGAAGTGAATAGTTGTCGTTGTCGAGACTCGGCCGGTAGACCTCCGAGGCGGCAGTGTTTGCGTTGTAAATTTCAGGACGATAGATTTTCTGGAAAGTCTCCATTGTCGCGATCGTTCCGGCGAGTGCCAAGCCTGAATAATCGTTGAGCAAGTCACCGCAGTGGTAGACCGCCAAGGGAGCGACGGACCCCTGAGGCATGAAGTAGCGAACCCCGAGACCCATCTTTCCGAAGTACTGATCGGTGATCGACTTGCCCTCTGCCTCGTACTCGAAACCGAGCACCGGATGGTGATTCCTGCGGCGACGGTACGTTCTGGACGTCGACACGCTGATACAGATGACCGGGGGCTGCGGGAACCGATCTCGGTACTCGCGCGAATCGACAAAACGCTGAAAGACCTGACCGTGCACATCGCCGAAGTCGCTGGGAATGCCCACTGTTCGGTGCTTCGGGAGTTGAACGATGAAATCGTAATCGCGAATGTACGAGGAGAAGTTGTTTCCGACGATGCCCCTCGTGCGGGTGCCGGTAGTGGTATCGACTATGCCGACATCGAGAATTTCGATTACCGGAAAGGCTGCGTCGGCTCCATCGGACGCGAGATGCAGATCCACCGAGATGATGTCCAATTCGAGTGCGTAGCGGTCGCCACCTTGGCTGTCGTCCTGAACCAGCTCGTTGAGACGGGTGTTCATCATCGTCATCGCGCCACGTAAGTTCCGTCGACCGTTTTCGCCGCGTGCGAGATTCGCGAAGTTGGTCGTGTGACGCGAGTTCGTCGACGGGGTGTAGTCCTCGTCGAAGCGCGTCGTACTGATGCTGAAAGTACAGTCGTTCGTCATGCTGACCTGTAGCCCCAATCACGTGCGGTGAATGTGGTGACAAACGCGTCACCACACGGGTTCATTAACTGAGCCGTCGCGCCACTTCGACCGAAGTTCTCGGCGGTCGGGCCGGTTTCTCAGGTAGACAGAACCGAAAGGCGGCTGTCCGAAGCAGCCTGCGCACCAGCCTAGTTGGACCACTCGTCATAGGATAATCATTCTCGACAATGGCTGAACATAGGCAAAGGCTATGTCAATAGGTCGACGCCGAAGCCAGACACGACGTCGCGCATCTCCGCTACGAAGCGCTGAGCCTGGACGGTCAACGACACCGAAGCATGACCGATCCAACCGATCTCGATGCGATCGTCGACGTCGAGCGGAACAGCAATGATGGACGGATCGAGATCATCCGAGACGATGCCGGTGGAGATCGTGTATCCGCCCAGACCGATCATGAGGTTGAAGATGGTGGCACGATCGCTCACCCGGATCTCTTGTTTGGAGGAACGGGTGGAGAGTATCTCTTCGGAGAGGTAGAAGGAATTATTCGCGCCCTGGTCGAACGTGAGACGCGGAAATTCTTCGAGATCACTCAGCTCCACACTCTTTCGCCCCGCCAGGGGATTCGTGCGGGCGATGAAAATATGCGGCGACGCCAGAAACAGCGGCGTGAACACCAGACCTGCCTCGCGAATCAGCTTGTCGATGACGCTTGCATTGAACTCGTTGCGATAGAGGACACCGAGTTCACTGCGGAGCGTGCGGACATCCTCGATGATTTCCCACGTGCGGGTCTCTCGAAGGCTGAACGAATACTCCGGAGCCTCAGACGCTTTCACCATGCGAACGAAGGCGTCGACGACGAACGAGTAGTGCTGAGTCGAGACGGCCAAGAGCCGTCGAGCGGGCCCTCGGCCGAGGTACCGCTGTTCCAAGAGCTCTGATTGCTCGACCACCTGACGCGCGTAGCCGAGAAATTCGGCTCCATCCTCGGTGAGTGTCACCCCGCGGGTCGAGCGAACGAAGAGGGTCCGACCCACGCGACGTTCCAGGTCTTTCAATGCGGCCGACATGGTCGGTTGTGCAACGTACAGCAAGTCCGCCGCGGCACTGATGGACCCCTCGGCGGCCACTTCTACGAAGTAGCGCAACTGCTGAAGGGCAATGCCTCGCACCGTGCTCGCGACGTCCCGTGCCATGAATCAAATCATCGCACGCAGTGGGGAATCGGACTCACGGGTAGCCGGCGTGAGGCGACGACAGCGCGTTGCGGCACTCCCGAGTACTGGCTCAGTGGTCGGATCAGCGCGTTCGACGCACCTTGCTCGATGATGTGAGCCGTCCAACCGGTGATGCGACTCATGACAAAAATCGGCGTGAACACGTCGATGTCGAAGCCCATCAGGTAATACGCCGGGCCAGTAGGGAAATCGAGGTTGGGCTTGATGCCGGTGGCGTCGTTCATTGTCTTTTCGAGGATGTCGTACATGCGCACCCATTTGTCTCCGCCGGTCACCGTAGCGACATCTCGGAATGCTGCGTTCATCGTCGGCACCCGTGAGTCGCCGTTCTTGTAGACACGGTGACCGAAGCCCATGACCTTGTCCTTGCGCGCGAGTTTGTTCTGCAGCCACTGTGCGGCCCGTTCGGGATCGTCGATCTCGAGCATGTCTCGCATGACAGCTTCGTTGGCACCTCCGTGCAATGGGCCCTTCAGTGCTCCGATGGCGGCGGTGACGGCGCTGTAGATGTCCGACAGTGTCGAGGTGACCACGCGAGCAGCGAAGGTGGAGGCGTTGAAGCTGTGCTCGGCATACAGGATCAGGGAAACCTCGAAGGCCTTGACGATCTCCGATTCGGGAACGGAGCCGAAGCACATGTTGAGGAAGTTTTCCGCGAATCCCAGATGCGAATGAGGGGCGATGGGATCGAGGCCGTGTCGTCGGCGATGGTCGGCGGCGACGATGGTCGGCAACACTGCCGTCATGCGCAGAGCCTTGGACAGGTTCGCTGATGCCGAATTGTCCTCCTCAGCAGCGTCTTCCGCACCGAGGTAGCTGATCGCGGTGCGCACGACATCCATCGGATGACAATTGTCGGGCATTTTCGTGACGAGCGAGAGCAACGAGCGGTCTGCTCGCCGTTGGGCTCGCTCGCGCTGAACGAACAGTTCGAGTTGCTGCACGGACGGGAGCTCACTGTGCCACAGCAGGTAGGCGACCTGCTCGAAGGTGCAGTGCGCGGCCAGATCCTGCACGGCATATCCCCGGTAGGTCAACGAGTTCGTCTCGGGTACCACCTTGGAAATAGCGGTGGTGTCGACCACGACACCGGCCAGCCCCTTGTAAATCGTGGGAATCGCCTCGGTCATCACTGCTCTCCTAAGCTGAAATTGAAAATTCCGGTGTCGAATTCGTTGAAACGCTCGTAGTCGAGCAACTCGTACAGACGTGAGCGGGTCTGCATCCGGTCGAGGAGTCCTTTCTGCGTTCCGCGGTCGTGGATCTCACGCAGTCCGGTTTCGATGGCGCCCATGGCCAGTCGCAATGTGGTGACCGGATAGATGACAGCGTTGTAGCCGATGTCCTCGAGGGTGTGCGCGGAGATCAGCTCGGACTTGCCGAACTCGGTCATGTTCGCCAGCAGTGGGGTGTCCACTGCGGCACGGAATTTCGCGAAGTCGCCTTCCTCGACGAGTGCCTCGGTGAAGATCAGGTCTGCTCCGGCGTCCGCGTACGCTTTTGCTCGCTCGACCGCGGCGTCGATTCCGTCTATCCCTGCTGCGTCGGTGCGGGCGCAGATGACGAAGTTTCGATCACGTCGCGCGGTGACGGCCGCACGGAGGCGTCGCACCATCTCGTTTGTCGGGACGATCGCTTTGCCGTCGAGGTGCCCGCAGCGTTTGGGGTTGATCTGGTCTTCGAGGTGCAGCCCGGCGATCCCCGCATCCTCGGCCGCCAGCACCGTGCGTGCCGCGGACATCGGCTCACCGAATCCGGTGTCGGCGTCGATCAGTACCGGCAAGTCGGTGACCGCCGCGATCTGCGCACTGTGGGTGATGACCTCGGTCAACGTGGTGAGTCCGATGTCGGGCAGACCAAGTCCGGCAGAGAATGCGCCACCAGAGATATACACCCCTTCGAAGCCGATCTCCTGAATCAACTTCGCGGTCAGCGGGTTGATGGCGCCGGGAAGCCGTGTGATCGACGTCGACGACAGCGCGGCGCGGAGTGCAATTCGCTTGTCCGGCGCCGAGGTCGAGGCCGCGATGAGGCCCGGCATCAGAAGATGCCCTTCGGGGTCTTCGGAGCCCTAGCGAGAACATCGTCGGCGACGGTGAAGGTCAGCTGATCGAGTTCGCCTGCGGCGAGCTCGGGAGCCCGCTCGGCTGCGTCGAGGTAGCGGTCCTGTTCCGCGGGTGCGATCACGCCGTCCGCCAACGAGCGGAATTTCGCGATGTATTGCTCACGGGCGAACGGGCGGGCACCGAGAGGGTGCGCGTCGGCGACCGCGAGTTCGTCGACGATGACCGTGCCGTCTTTCAGTGTGATCTCCGCGCGTGCACCGAACGCTTTCTCGTCCGGATCGACCGAGTGGTATCGGCGCGTCCACTCGGGGTCTTCTGCGGTCGAGATCTTGTTCCACAACGCGACTGTGTTCGGCCTCTGCGCGCGTTCCGGGGCGTAGGAGTGCTCGTGATGCCAGATTCCGTCCTCGAGTGCGACCGCGAAGATGTACATCACCGAGTGATCGAGGGTTTCCCGGGAGGCGGTGGGATCGAACTTCTGTGGGTCGTTCGATCCGGTGCCGATGACGTAATGCGTGTGGTGACTGGTGTGCAACACGATCGTCTCGATCTGTTCGAGATCGGAGATCTTTTCTCGCATCCGTCGGGCGAGGTCGATCGGGGCCTGGCTCTGGTACTCGGCGGAGTGTTCCTTGGTGTAGCTGTCGAGGATTGCGTGCTTGGCTTCGCCCGGGCCGGGAAGGGGCACATGGTATTCGGCGTCCGGCCCACTGAGAAGCCACGCGATGACCCCGTCCTCACCCTCCCAGATCGGCGACGGGGCACCTTCGCCGCGGAGTGCTCGATCGACGGCTTCGACGGCAACCTTCCCGGCGAGTGCGGGGGCGTAGGCCTTCCAACTCGAGATCGACCCCTTGCGGGACTGACGGGTGGCCGTCGTGGTGTGCAGCGCTTGCCCGACGGCCTGATAGATGGTCTCGGTGTCGAGGCCGAGCAGGGTTCCGATTCCGGCGGCAGCAGAGGGCCCGAGATGGGCGACGTGGTCGATCTCGTGCTCGTGCAACGAGATTGCGCGAACGAGGTCGATCTGAATCTCGTACCCGGTGGCCAGACCACGGATCAGATCACGGCCCGAGCGCCCAGCGTGTTGGGCGACGGCGAGGATCGGCGGAATATTGTCCCCCGGATGGGAGTACTCGGCGGCGAGGAACGTGTCGTGAAAGTCCAGTTCTCGCACCGCTACCCCGTTGGCCCACGCGGCCCACTCGGGTGAGTACTTCCCACCGATTCCGAACACAGTGGCACCGGGGCTGTACGGGTGCGCCTGCGCCTGTGCGCGGGCGCTCGTCACCGGTCGCCGAACCAGCGAGGCAGCAGCCACCGAGGCATTGTCGATGATCCGGTTGACGATCATCTCCGCCGTCGCTTCGGGGACCTCCACCTCGTCAGCGGCGACCTCGGCGACCTTCCAAGCCAGGTGCTCGGACTGAGGGAAGTTTTCGGCGGATGTGCGAGTGCGTACGAGATGGGTCTTCACAGAAAATCCTCCGTGCCGATGAATGGGATTACTACGCTTCATTCACAAGTTACGCAGGAGTCCGGAACTGCGGAAGACATCGCAAATGCCTATTTTTGCGGGGCAATTCCTGCAAATCGGCAAATGTTGCGAAGTCCAGTTCGGTTACAGTGTCGACACCCGAAGGAGGAAGGGGCAGAGATGCAGAAGATCTACGCAGGCGGGCGGCTGCGTCGCCTACGCGAGGAACGACAGCTGACGCAGTCCGCTCTGGCGAAGACACTCGAACTCTCGCCGAGTTACCTCAACCAACTCGAGAACGACCAACGACCTCTGACCGTCCAGGTACTGCTCAAGCTCAACACGATGTTCGAGCTCGACCCCTCGTTCTTCGCCACCGACACCGACGCTCGCCTCGTCGCCGACCTGCACGATGTACTCACCGAAGCCTCCGACCGAGGCGAGGTGTCGATGTCCGACGTCCAGGAATTGGTCTCGCGCATGCCGGAGATCGGGCGCACCCTCGTCTCGCTGCACCGCAAGCTCCATGCAGCGACCGATCAGGTGGACCGGCTCACGGTCGGACTGCACGGGCCCAAATCGGATGTGTCGACGGGCGGCCATTCTCCGATGCCCTACGAAGAAGTCCGAGACTTCTTCTACGACCGCCGCAACCACATCCCCGAATTGGATACTGCGGCTGAGGAACTCTTCGAGCGAAGTGGGCTCAGTATCGGGGCGCTCGATCTACAACTTGCGCGGGTCATCGAAGCGGACCACGGCATCACGGTGACCATCGGAGACGACAATCCCGGCTCACTCGGCCCCAAACGCATCTTCGACGACACCGGCGGGACACTCCTTCTCGCACGCCGACTGACTGCCGGGCAACGCGCGTACCAGATCGCAACCCAGCTGGCTTTTCTCTCGCAGTCGACGACCATAGACACGATCGTCGATGCCGATACGCACCTGAGCACTCAGGCCCGAGAGCTGGCCCGCGTCGGGCTGGCCAACTATTTCGCCGGAGCCCTGCTGTTGCCCTACGAACGGTTCCTCGCCGCTGCGGAGTCACTGCGATACGACATCGATCTGCTGTCGCTGACCTTCGAGGTCGGCTTCGAAACCGTATGCCACCGATTGTCCACGCTGCAGCGACCGGGGACGAAGGGTGTTCCGTTCTTCTTCGTCCGCACCGACCGGGCCGGCAACATCTCGAAACGTCAGTCCGCAAGCGCATTTCACTTCTCACGTGTCGGTGGAAGCTGCCCGCTGTGGGTTGTGCACGACGCATTCGCGGCATCGGGACGAATTCTCACACAGATCTCCACCATGCCCGACGACCGCACCTATCTGTGGATTGCGCGCACCACCGACAGCGGCGGACTCGGATACCGATCACCACAGAAGAGTTTCGCGATCGGCCTCGGATGCGACATCGACTATGCGAACAAACTGGTCTACGCCGACAACCTACCGGTCCACTCCCCCGGCGCATCGATTCCCATTGGACCCGGATGCAAAGTGTGCGAACGCACCTCGTGTTCCCAGCGCGCATTCCCACAACTCGGACGCCAGCTACTCGTCGACGAAAACGTCGACACCGACCTGCCCTACCCGTACACGTAGCAGGCAAGGACTCATTCCTGTCTGGGCGGCAGCGTCTTCGCAGCGACGGACAGGACACCGGTAGGAAAGTCCGCACCCTGAGCTTATTTTCGACGCTGCTCGAAGCAGTGCGAAATGAGAGGCGTCGGCATCTCGGCAAGCCCAGGTCCTCCGTTGCAGAGCCAACCTGCAATCTCTTCCTTCATTCCTGCCCCCAGAACGAAACCGAGCCACGTTGGTCGGCCACCGGTTCGATGCCCGCATCTCGATGGGGCGACCACGACAACGTTCGATCGTTCGCATGGTCCGAGACACTCGGTGACGCGAAAGTTGCCGACACCACCGACCAAGTTACGCAAACTCTCGAGTTCGGCGTCGTGGTCGATGTCCGGATGCTTGTCGGCAGTGCCGCAGCAGCATCCGCGGCATACGATGACTGTCGGTCTCGATCGATCCAATGCCACTGTATCCATCTCCTATCCACATGCAGCGTTTCGAGTCGCTCCGATGTACCGGTCACCGAGGTAAAAAGCGTCGCGTGCCGCGATCGCTGTTACAGACCCTTCGACCTCAAAAAATCCGCGACGAAAGTCACCGCCTGCGGGTTGCGTGGGCCTTCGACGAGCGCCGCGTAGGGAAGGGCCGTGATGTTGTTCTCGCGGACCGCGGTCGTACCCGACATCAGCGGATGTTGCCGTAGCTGTTCGATTTTCGCCTCGACGGTCTCCCCCGCGCCCGAGTTGTAATCGACGATGACGATCGCCTGCGGGTCGCGCTGAGCCGCGGCCTCCCAGGATGCGGTGGTCCACGAGTTGTCGATGTCGTCGAAGATGTTGCTGCCACCTGCTTCTCGGAAGATCTGCGATGGGGCCGCTGTACGGCCGGCGGTGAACGGTTCCGGGGTCGCACTGTCGAACAGGAACATTCGCGCCGGATCCTGCCCGGCCGGCCCTGTCGCGTTCGCTTCCGCAACTTGTTCGCGGTACCCGGCGACGAGACCGTCGGCGCGGTCACGGACGTCGAAGATATCGCCGAGATTCTCGATATCGGCATACAGCGCGTCGAGCGGATCCATGATTCCACGCTGCGTGGTGCCGGGTTGCCGACATGCCTCGGTGAGCTGATAAGGGGTGGCACCGATGCTGCGCACCCAGTCCGGTGTCAGACCCGTCGATTCCTTGTATCCGTAGTTCCAGCCGGCGAAGACGAAGTCCGGATTCGCGGCCTGGACCGCTTCACGGGTGAAGGTGTCCCCGATATCGGGTGTGGCCTCGAAATCGGCTTTCCAGGGCGAGGATTCGATGTCCCCGTCCTTCGATGCCTGCGCGGAGAAGCCGACGACTCGATCGGCCAAGCCGAGCGCGAACATCATCTCGGTGATTCCGGTGTCGTTGGTGACCACGCGCGTCGGAACACCATCGACGGTCAACGGCTCATCGCAGTTGGTGACGGTGACGGCCGCGCCGCCTGGTTCTGCTGCGGTCTCCACCTCTGCGCCGCAGGCGCTCAGCGCCAGGGTGGTGACGGCGATCAGCACCCAGGTCCGTCTCGGATGTGTCATCGATACTCCTTCTCGTCGAAAATGATCTGGGGGACGCCCAGTCGGGGGTGAGTGATGATGTGGCCACCGATCTCGAACCAGCGGCGCAGAACGTCGGCAGTGATGACCTCGGCGGGGGTGCCCGAGCACACCAGCCGCCCGGCACCGAGCACGAACAACTGGTCGCAGTACTGGGCTGCGAGGTTGAGATCATGCAGGGCAGCGACGACGGTGACGCCGAGCTTTTTCGCGGCGGAGAGCACGGCATATTGATGGTGGACGTCGAGATGGTTGGTCGGCTCGTCCAGTACCAGCACCTTCGGTTCCTGCGCGAACGCACGTGCGATGAGGACTCGTTGCCGCTCCCCGCCGGACAGTGAGAGAAAGCTCCGCTCCGACAGATGTTGCGCGTCGGCGAGCAGCATCGCCTCCCGGCAGACGAGGTGATCGAGTGCCCGATCACGCGAGAATGCGCGTCCGTGGGGAAGTCGGCCGGTCGCGACCACTTCGGCAGCGGAGAAGTCGAATTGCAGGGGCGAATCCTGGGTGAGCGCAGCCACCTGCAGAGCGTTCACGCGCATGCTGACAGCAAGGTTGTCGACGCCATCGACCCGCACCGCCCCTGCCGACGGGGTCAACGCCCGGTAGAGGCACCTCAGAAGTGTCGATTTTCCGCTGCCATTGGGTCCTACGATCCCGACGAAGTGTCCCGACGGGATCGACACGGTGACGTCGTGCACGATCGTGGCACCATCGATGGTGACGTCGACGGCGTCGTACTCGACGCGCATCAGTCAGACCCCATCAGGGCACCGCGACGGCGCATCAGCAGCACGAACACCGGGACTCCGACCGCCGCGGTGATCGCGCCGAGCGGAAGTTCCTGCGGAGGCACCAACGTTCGAGCAAGAAGGTCGGCGCTGACCAGAAAAACCGATCCAAGGACCGGGGTCACCACGATCAACCGAGTATGGTCTGCACCGACAAGCATCCGGGCGACATGCGGGACAACCAGACCGACGAATCCGACTGCGCCGCAGATGGATACGAAACATCCGGTCATCGCCGCCGCGACGACGAACAACAGCAGCCGAAACCTCGAGGCGTCGAGGCCGAGAGCGGCGCTGACTTCATCGCCCATCGACAATGCGTTGAGTCGTCGCGCGCAGACGGCGATGATCACCAAACCCACTACGGTGACGACAGCCGCGAGCGGGACCATCTGCCAGGTTGCCGCCGACAGGCTTCCGAGGAGCCAGAACATGACACTTCGTGCGCCATCGCCGTGGGGTGCGAGGAAAACCAGAACAGTGGTGATGGCCGAGAAGCCGTACCCGAGAGCAGTTCCGGTGAGAACCAGCCGCAGAGGAACGAGCCCCGCCGCAGATCTGGCCATGAGGTACACCAGCAACGTCGCAGCCAACGCACCGACGAACGCGGCGGTGGAGAGGGCGTAGATTCCGAGGGCACCGAACGTTCCGAACAACACCACCGAGGTCGCGCCGACGGACGCACCGGAGGATATCCCCAGCACGTACGGGTCCGCGAGGGCATTGCGCACCATCGCCTGAACCACCAGCCCTACGGCGCTGAGGCCGCCGCCGATGAGAATGGCCAGCAGCACCCGAGGCAGGCGTGAATCGACGATGATGCGGTAGTTGGGTACATCGTCCGTAGCGATGGTGCCACCGGTTATCTCTGCCCACGCGATGTGGCCGACCTCGCGCCACGGGATATGTGCGGTGCCGAGCATCAACGCGATCACCGACACCGCTACCAACACCAGGAGGGCGGTCGCGGTCAGAGCAGTCACCGACATTCGGCGCATCTCGCTGGCACGTTCCTTGCAGGTCGTCGACGTCAGGCGTGGCGGCTCTCATGACACGAGCGCAGACGACGACGACAGACCTGTCCCAACACGGTCTGCATCTCGTCGACCATGTCCCACGGAGTCGACAAGCGACCGCACCGGTGGTGCGGCCGCGTTGGCAGGTCTTCGGACTCGTGAACACGTCACCGGATGCTCCCGATGACAACCTAATAGCGGTCGCTTCCCGAGCCCGGTGGGCTCAGTGCTGTTGACCGCGGTCGTTTCCACATACCGCTGCGGGGCAGTTCCGGATTCACACCGGATTCCCTCTTGCGATCCGACGAACCTCACCGAGAGGGCCGCCGGAAACCAACGCAGCGCGACTGTAACACCACCACTGTCGTCGATGATTCGACCTACGACAGTGGACCGATGCACCTCTCGAACAATGCCGATCGTCGAGGGTGTCAGTCGTGGCGGTGTTCCGCGCCCATGATGTCGTGCAGGATCCGGTGCACGATCGCGTCGGCGACTACCCGGTAGTGCACCGTCCGGCCCGACTTCGTGGTCTCGACCCACCCTCGGGCCCTGAGGGCGCGGAGCGATTGCGACGCCGCGTTCTCGGTGATGCCCACGGCGGCAGCGAGTTCGGCGACACTGGCACCGGATTTCTCGTGCATGTAGCTGACCAGGCGCAGCCGTGTCGGATCGGACAGGACGGCAAAGCGGGTCGACCATTCCTCGATGTCGTCGCTATCGGTCATCGATTCTCCCGCGCTGCTGGTTCCCAATGCTGCTGCTACGCTACGGCACGCAATATGTGTCTTCCTGGACACATATCTCGATCGAGCATGAACCCGGGAGCAGTCCGTGACACCGTCCATCCACCGCATTCTGGGTTCAGCCGTTGCCCTCGCCCTCGCCGCCGCGGGATGCGCGTCACCATCCGACGAGGGCTCCGGCGGGGCGATCGTGCTGGCCGACAGCCAGGAACTCGGCGGGTTCAGTCCGATATCCGGCTACGGCGCACTCGGCGTCTCCCCGGTCTACGAGGGGTTGCTTCGACCCGACGCCGATTCCGACTCCGCACTTCCCGATCTCGTTCCGTCCCTGGCCGACTCGGTCCCGACGAATAGTGCACCGCGGCAGTGGCGAGTGGCGTTGCGTGCGGACGTCGCATTCTCGGACGGCACCGACTTCGACTCCGCGGACGTAGTGTCCACCTACGAGGCAGTGAAGGATCCCAGCGTCGCATCCGAGATCTCGACCGATTTCGATCCGATCGTCGATGTCGTCGCTGATGGATCCCATGCCGTGGTGATAACGATGACCACCGACGCGGATCCGTCGCCGTACCTCCTGCTCGGCATCGCTCCGTCGGAGCAGGTCGAGCAGGCACCCGCGGCCGACTGGGTACTGAACACCGAGCCGGTCGGAACCGGGCCGTACATATTGGACAGCCTGCGCGCAGATCAGGCCGTGTTCACCGCACGTGAGGACTACTGGGGCGAGGCTCCGCAGGTAACGCGACTGGTGATCACCTACACCCCGGACGACAACACCCGAGTGCAACGCGTCGCCACGGGCGAGGTTTCCGGCACGTCACTGCCTCCGACCGCCGTTGCCGCGCTCGACGGAAACGACGACGTGAAGACAATCGGCGTGAAATCTGCTGATTGGCGCGGGGTCTCGCTTCCGGCGGGCAACGCGTTCACATCCGACCTCCAAGCCCGGATCGCGATGAATCTCGCCGTCGACCGCAGGGGCATGGTCGACGACGTTCTCGGTGGATACGGTCGCCCCGCGAGCACACCGGTGGCCGATGTCTACGGCGACGCCTACGAGCCGACAGCCGTGTTCCCGTTCGACCTTTCCACCGCCGAGTCCACCCTCGACGCCGCCGGGTGGCGCGTCGGTGCAGGCGGTGTACGCCAGAAAAACGGTGCCACAGCGTCGTTCGAGCTTCTCTACAACGCCCAGGATTCCGTGCGGAGAGATCTTGCGGTGGCCTTCGCCGCCGCCATGCAACCCGTCGGCATCGACGTCCGGCCCCGAGGAACCGGGTGGGACGAAATCGAGACCCGCCTCGGCGACTCGGCAGTGCTGCTCGGCGGCGGCGACACCCCGTACAGCATCGACTCGCAGGTGTTCGACACCCTGCACACCCGCGTCGACGACTCCTCGCCCTATGCCAACCCCGGCAACTTCACCGCGCCAGGTCTCGACGATGCACTGCAGCAGGCACGCGATTCCGCGTCCGGACCGGAGAACGACGCTCGATACCGGCTGATCCAGCAGCTCTACGTGGAGCAGCCGTCCTCGGTGTTCCTCACGTTCCTCGACCACGCTTACGCGTATCGCGATCTCGGCTGGAACCAGAGCCCTCCCATTCTCGAACCGCACTCGCACGGCGTCTCGTGGGGTCCATGGTGGCACCTGGCGGCGTGGACACGTGCGCAGTAGAACTCGAGCCCGGACAGTGGGCCGAATCCTCGCCGTCCGTACCGGTATCGCGATCCCGACCGTCGTCCTGGTCTCGGCGGCCATGTTCGCACTGGCATCGCTATCGCCTCTTGATCCGCTCGCCGCGTACCTCGGTGACAGTTACCAGAGTGCGACTCTGTCGCAGCGGCAGCAACTTCGAGACGCCTACGGAACGGAGACACCCTGGTACGCCGCATGGTGGACCTGGCTGACCGACCTACTGCACGGCGACCTCGGATGGTCCTCGACCCAGTCCCTCCCGGTATCGACGGTTCTTACCGAACGTATGCCCTTCACTCTCGGACTGTCCACTCTCGCCCTGCTTCTGGCCACCGTGACCGCCGTCGTGCTGGGTTCGTCGGCCGGGATGCGCCGCGGCGGAATTCTCGATCGGGCGTGCTCGGTCCTGTCCACGACCTTCGCGGCCGTGCCGCCGTTCGTCGTATCGCTGGTTCTGGTCTCGGTGTTCGCAGTGACCTTCCGGTGGTTTCCCACCTCCGGCGCACGGGCACCGGGCACCACGTACTCGGCCGCGGGGATCGCCGCGCATGCCGTGCTCCCGCTCGTCGCGCTGACCGTCTCGCAGATCCCATGGCTTCTTCTGTCCATGCGGGCTGCGGTAGTCGACTCGGCCGACTCCGATGCGGTGCGCGCGGCACGGGCGCGCGGGATCTACGGGTGGGCTCTGCTGCGTGGGCACGTGCTGCCGACGTCGGTGGCTCCGACACTGGCTCTGCTCGGCACCCGACTAGCCGAGCTGATCGCGGGTGCTGCGATTGTCGAGACCGTGTTCGGGTGGCCAGGGATGGCCGAGGCGCTGGTGCAATCAGCTGCGGCACTGGACTTCCCATTGATGGCGGCGACCACGACCGCCGCGGCCCTCGCCGTTCTGCTGGGATCGGCATTGTCCGACGCAACGACCGCCGCGATCGACCCCCGAGTGCGGATCGCTGCATGACCGCCCCAGACGATGAACTCGACTATCGGCGTCGCTACATCCCGGACTCGCCGTGGTTCGTGGTTCTCGCCATCACACTCGTCGCACTGCTGATCCCGATGATCGCCGGTCGGCAGACTGCGGACTTCGCATCCGCACTACTGCCGCCGAGCGCCTCGAGCCTGCTGGGCACCGATCACTCCGGATACGACATACTCACCAGAACAGCAGAGGGACTGCGAATCTCGCTGTTGATCGCAGCACTTTGTGCGGTGATCGCGTGCGCTCTCGGAGTGGCCATCGGGGTGACCTCGGCGGCTGCCGGCGGATGGTTCGATGCCGTTGTCATGCGCGTAGTCGATACGGTCAACGCCCTCCCCCACCTGGTGCTGGGTATCGTCATCGCGGCGCTGTGGCGAGGTGAGCCACTTGCCGTGGTGGCGTCGATCTCGTTGACGCACTGGCCCTCCGTCGCCCGGATAGTGCGGGCAGAGGTCTTGGCGACGGCAGATTCCGGGTGGGTTCGCACCTCCCGCCTGGCCGGCGCGTCCCGATGGTTCGTGGCACACAGACACCTGGCACCGACGGTAGGTGGGCAGATTCTGGTGGCGCTGGCGATGCTGATCCCGCACGCCATTTGGCACGAATCGACGCTGTCGTTCCTCGGTGTCGGCCTGTCACCCGATCGTGCGAGCCTTGGCACGCTGCTCGGGCAGGCCCGCGGCGATGTGATGCTCGGCGCATGGTGGACACTCGCCGTTCCGGCCACGGCGCTCGTGGTGACGGCACTCGCGTTCACGCTGGGACTGTCGATGCTGCGACGCCGACTCACTCCACCCGGGGGTTCGGTGTGGTGACCGCAGCGAGACTTCGCGAATACACCGTGGACGTCGACTCACGCGGTCGTGGAGGCCCTCTCGTTCGCACACTGGATACGGTCGATCTCGACGTCGACTCCGGCCGAGTCACCGCCCTCGTCGGCGAATCGGGTTGCGGCAAATCTCTGGTTGCGGCCGCACTGTGCGGGCTGCTGCCGCCGGGGTCACACACGACCGGGACTCTCGACATAGCCGGACGCGCGGTGCCTACCGAGGCCGACTGGCGACTACTCCGCGGGCACCGCATCGGGCTGATTCCGCAGTCGCCCGCTACCTCGTTCACACCCGTGCGCACTGTCGGCTCCCAGCTCGCCGAGGTCGTGCGAACCCTGGGAAGCCGAAACACCCTGTCGGAGTTGTTGGATCGTGTGGCACTCCCACTATCGACCGCGCGGCTGTACCCGCACGAATTGTCCGGCGGGATGGCGCAGCGTGCCGCGATCGCGGCGGCGCTCGCCGGGTCACCGGATCTGGTGATTGCGGACGAGCCGACATCGGCACTCGATCCAGCTCTGGCAGAACAGGTCTGGGCACTGTTGAGCGACATCGCGGCAGACGGTCGAGCCGTGCTGATCGTCACGCACGATCTGACCTCGATGATGCGCTCCGGTACCTGTGGAACCATCGCCGTGATGAGAGCGGGGACGACGGTCCTCCAGGCCACACCGGCGACAGTCCTGTCGCATGACGACGACTACGTCCGCGCTCTCTTCGAGGGCGTGACGATATGATCGAAGCTCGGAACGTGACCGTGACGTTCGACGGAACTTTTGCCCTGCAACAGGTCTCGGTGACAGTCGCCCCCGGCGCGATCACGGGTATCACCGGCCCGTCCGGCGTCGGCAAGACGACACTGCTCGGGGTGCTCGCCGGGTTGGTGCAGCCACATACAGGCACCGTGACGTGGGATGCGCAGGCCCGGCCCTCGCGCGGATCGATCGCTCTCCTTGCTCAGCATCCGAGACTGGTGTGCAATCCGCGGTGGACCCTCGGCACGATCGTGGCCGAGCCCGCAGCGATTCACCGGGAGGCGATCGATGTCGAGGCCGTGTGCGACCGCGTCGGCCTCGATACTGCTCTGCTGCGGCGATTCCCGGCCCAGGTGAGCGATGGGCAACTCCAACGCGCATGCCTCGCGCGCATCCTCGTGCAACGTCCGATCTACATCTTGTGCGACGAGCCGACGTCCATGCTCGATCCGATCGCCACCCGCGACGTGATGCAACTGCTCACTGCACTCGCCGCAGACGGAGCCGGACTCGCTGTGGTCAGCCACGACCGAGCCGTCATCGACACCCTCGCGCCCGAACACCGCACGCAGCTCATCTGAGCCACATCGAGCCCGCCTGGCAAAGATGGCTGAACTTATCTGTCGATTTCCGACAGTGACCCGCGGCAGACGTGTTCGAACTGTCCTCCCCGCCGCTCAGGGTCAACCACGAGACGCAACGAGGTCAGCAGAGAGAGGCAAATTGAAGGAAGTACCTCGCGGACGCTGATGTGATCCGACGGTGCTGCCGGACTCAGTTGTGACAACCTCGTGACACCGAGACACCCCGCGAAGGCGACCACGCAGCACGACACCGGCCCTGAGCTGCAAGAATGCGAAGATCCGGCAACGAAGAACGTTCATCCCGCGCGGATCTGAAATCCGCTGTCTCGGTTGTCCACTCAAATCCGTGGTAGGTCACCGAAGTCCACGCTACCACCCGAAAAGCACTGTCCTGGTCCGAAAATCTGGATCCATATGGACTCTGGTGCCCCCAGTCGGACTCGAACCGACACTGTGCGAATTTTAAGTCCCTAGAACTGGATTCACCTGAACTACGCTGGACTCGATAATTGTTTATTTGCAATAGTTTTCGTTCATCGGCGTCCGGGGCAGTCCATGCCCGAACGTACCGACTTGTGACACTCTCGTGACACCGAGCTACCGCCGATGGCGGCCAGCGAATTGATACGAAGTTCGCTCGTCGATACCCCTGGCAGCTCTCCGGCGGGCAGCAACAACGCGTGGGAGTGGCCAGGGCTCTGGCCACCGATCCTCCGTTTCTGCTGATGGACGAGCCGTTCAGCGCAGTCGATCCCGTTGTACGAGAACAGCTCCAGGACGAATTCCTGCGTCTGCAGGCCGACATCTCCAAGACGATCGTCATGGTCACTCATGACATCGAAGAAGCCCTCAAACTCGGTGACCGTGTCGCAGTACTACGCCAGGGCGGAACGCTCGCCCAATTCGCCTCACCTGCAGACCTTCTCGAATCCCCTTCCGATACGTTCACCGCCAACTTCATCGGATCCGGGCGCGGATATCACGCTCTCGAATTCCACCGCCCGCCCACCGATCTGACATTCTCACCGGCACCGACCGTCACAGTCGGAGAACACATCGATCCCCTCGACGCCGCCGGTCGATGGATTCTCGTCGTCGACCAAAGTCAGCGACCAATGGGGTGGGTCGACGCACACGCAGTCGGGTCCGCAGTGGTCACACAAGACAATGTCAATCTCAGCGGCACCTTCGCCCGCAGGGACGGATCTCTGCGCGACTTGCTCAATTCTGCGCTGTCGAGCCCCAGCGGCCGGGGCGTGGTCGTCGGCGGTGACGGTGCGCTCGTAGGCACCGTCACCGATCACGATGTCATCGATGCGATCAGCCATGCCAGGAATGAGCAGCAGAGCGGTGCGACCGCATGAGCATGGACTGGGTTCTCGACAATCGCGATCGCATCATCGAGCTCGCCGTCAGCCATGTCTGGTTGACGCTCGTTCCCACAGTCCTGGGCTTACTGCTCGCACTACCGTTGGGCTGGTGGGCACACCGGTCGAAGCGTGGATATTCGATGATCGTCGGTACCGCCGGGCTGCTCTACACGATTCCGTCGTTGGCGCTGTTCATCTTGTTGCCGTCGTTCATCGGCACCAAGATCCTCGATCCGATCAATATCGTCATCGCCCTCACGATCTACACCATCGCATTGCTGGTACGAGTAGTGGCCGACGGGTTGGCCTCGGTTCCGTACGAGACCGTGTCGGCCGCCGAAGCCATGGGGTATCGGAAGTGGCAATCACTACTGATGGTCGAACTTCCCGTCGCTGTCCCGGTCATCGCCGCGGGCCTGCGGGTGGCGGTGGTATCGAACGTCTCCATCGTGACAATGGCTGCACTGCTGGGCATTTCGCAACTGGGAACCTTGTTCACCCAGGGCTTTCAGCTCCGTCTGTACGCACCGATGATCACCGGCATCGTGCTGTGCGTGATCCTGGCCTTGATCTTCGATGCGCTGATCATCTGGCTCGACACACTGGCCACTCCGTGGCGAGAAAAGACGGTGACGACATGAACCTTGCGAACTGGTTCACCGATTCCGCCAACTGGAGCGGATCGCGCGCGATACCCACCCAGATCGGCTACCACGTGCTGTATTCGGCGTTGGCCTTGTTGGCAGCCTGTGCGGTGGCCGTGCCCGCCGGCATCTACATCGGTTACACCGGCCGCGGCGAGACGGTCGTCGCGGGGCTGGCGAACGCGTTGCGCGCCCTGCCCACCCTCGGACTGCTGACACTGCTGTTCCTGATCATCGCGCCCATCGTCAGCGGCAACGCCGTGTATGTCCTTCCCACCATCGTCGTTCTCGTTCTGCTCGCCGTGCCGCCCATCCTCACCGGCACCTACGCCGGCATCCAGAACGCTGACCCCGGTGCCGTGGGAGCAGCACGCGCCATGGGATACACCCGGGTCCAAATCCTGCTCCACGTTCAACTGCCCTGCGCCTTACCGCTTCTGCTGTCCGGGATCCGAAGCGCGAGCCTGCAGATCGTCTCCACCGCTACAGTCGCCGCCTACCTGGGTTTGCAGGGGCTGGGCCGATTCGTACTCGACGGCCGCGCCCAAGGCGACTTCTCACAGATGGCCGGAGGGGCGCTGCTTGTCGCGATCCTCGCGCTGATCATCGAGCTGTCGTTCTCGGCGCTCAGCCGCGCGGCGGTCTCCCCCGGCCTACGGCGTGCGGTCGACTCCCGCACTGCCACGAAGGTTTCTACCGCCGGCTGACTTCATCTTCATCGACCGTCATATCCATTCACTGCTCGCCCCTCACAACCCGATCCCATTCGAAAGCAGAGTTCATCATGAAAAAGTACAAGATCGGCCTCGCATCGGCCGTGGCCCTCACCGCGGTACTGACCCTCTCCGCCTGCAGCAGTGGGGATCCACTCGCGGGAGAAACCGACACCGCCGGCTCGGCAGGGTCCACGGTCGTCATCGGATCGGCTGACTTCACCGAGAATCAACTCGTCGCCACCATCTACTCTCAGGCTCTCTCCGCGGCCGGAGTAGAGGTACGAGAGCAGTTCAACATCGGCAGCCGCGAAGTCTATATCGCCGCCCTGCAGGACTCTTCGATCGATCTGGTCCCGGAATACAACGGTGCCTTGCTCAAATACCTCGACCAGACCTCGACTGCCAGCACCACCGAAGCCGTCGATGCCGAACTCAACGGTAAGCTGCCCGAGGGCATTTCGATGCTCGACGCCTCCCCGGCGGAGAACAAGGACGTACTCGCCGTCACTCGCGCGACCGCCGAACAGTACAATCTGCGCACGATCTCCGATCTCGAAGCTGTTGCCGGTCAACTGAAGTTGGGTGGGCCGCCGGAGTGGGTCAACCGAGTCAACGGAGTCGTCGGTCTCCGTGACATATACGGTCTGAATTTCCAGGACTTCGTGACCCTCGACGCGGGTGGCACTCTGACGATGACCGCGTTGAACAGCGGCCAGATTCAGGTCGCAGACCTGTTCAGTACCGATCCAGGGCTCGTCGACAACGATCTGGTGGCACTCGAGGACGACAAGTCCTTGTTCGCCTCCGAGAACATCGTCCCGATCATCAAGACCGCCAAGTCCAGCGATGTCATCGCCGACACCCTGAACGCGGTCTCCGCAAAGCTGACCACCGACGATCTGATCTCCATGAATGCCGACGCCGCCACCGGCACCGCGCTCACCGATATTGCGCAGAAGTGGTTGGCCGACAACGGAGTGTCGTGAATCCTCCATCACTCGGCTCTGCTCTTCCTCGCTCCGATCTTCTAAGGACCCCCACGATGTCGATCACCTCAGGCCCCCGCCCCGTACGTGCTGCGCGCGGAACCGAACTCACGTGCAAAGGCTGGCAGCAAGAAGCCGTCCTTCGAATGCTGATGAACAACCTCGACCCCGAAGTCGCCGAACACCCCGACGACCTGGTGGTCTACGGCGGAACGGGCCGCGCGGCCCGCAGCTGGCCGGCCTTCGACGCCCTCGTGCGCACCTTGCGCTCCCTCGAGGACGACGAAACGATGCTCGTTCAGTCCGGCAAACCGGTCGGTGTGTTCCGCACCAACGTCTGGGCCCCACGGGTGCTGATCGCCAACTCGAATCTGGTGGGCGACTGGGCAAATTGGGAGCAGTTCCGCGCCCTGGAGGCCGATGGTTTGACCATGTACGGCCAGATGACTGCCGGATCGTGGATCTACATCGGCACCCAAGGCATCCTTCAGGGAACCTACGAGACCTTCGGTGCCATCGCGAAGAAGCGCTTCGGCGGCACCCTCGTAGGAACCATCACGCTCACCGGTGGTGTCGGAGGGATGGGTGGCGCGCAGCCGCTTGCTGTGACGATGAACGACGGCGTCGCCATCTGCGTCGACGTCGACGCCACTCGCATAGACCGGCGCATCGCCAAGCGCTACCTCGACGTCAGGGCTCGCGACCTCGACCATGCCCTCGAACTCGCGATCGACGCACGCGATAGCAAGAAGGCGTTGTCTATCGGCCTCGTAGGCAATGCCGCGGAGGTCTTCCCGGCCCTGCTCGAACGGAATGCACCGATCGACATCGTGACCGATCAGACGTCCGCGCACGATCCACTGTCCTATCTGCCGATCGGCATCGACCTCGAGGACATGAAGAAGATGGCGGACAAGGACCCTGCCTACTTCACCGAACAGGCGCAGGATTCGATGGCGAAACATGTCGCAGCGATGGTCGGATTCCTCGACAAGGGTGCCGAGGTCTTCGACTACGGCAACTCGATTCGCGACGAGGCCCGCAAGGCCGGCTACGACCGCGCTTTCGACTTCCCCGGGTTCGTCCCGGCCTATATCCGTCCCCAGTTCGAGGAAAGCCTCGGACCGTTCCGCTGGGCGGCGTTGTCCGGCGACCCGAAAGACATCGCCGCCACCGACAAAGCCATCCTCGAGCTCTTCCCCGACAACGAGCACCTCGCTCGGTGGATCACCATGGCCGGTGAGCGCGTCGAATTCGAGGGGCTGCCCGCCCGCATCTGTTGGCTCGGTTACGGCGAACGCCATCGCGCCGGACTGCGATTCAACGAGATGGTCGCCAACGGTGAAGTCTCCGCTCCGATCGTCATCGGGCGTGATCACCTCGATTCCGGATCCGTCGCATCGCCGTACCGCGAAACCGAAGCCATGATCGACGGTTCCGATGCCATCGCCGACTGGCCGCTGCTCAATGCCCTGCTCAACACCGCATCCGGTGCGTCCTGGGTGTCGATCCATCACGGCGGCGGCGTCGGAATGGGCCGCTCGATCCACGCCGGTCAGGTCAGCGTCGCAGACGGAACCGAGCTGGCCGCACAGAAACTGGAACGAGTCCTGACCAACGACCCCGGAATGGGCGTCATCCGCCACGCCGACGCCGGATACGAACACGCCACCGCGATCGCCGCCGAACGCGGAGTGCGAATTCCGATGCAGGAGAACTGATGACGTCATTCGACTCACTGTGGGCAAGCATCCTCGATGTGGGACAGAACCAGAACACCCGCGGGTACCGCCGATATGCATGGTCCGATGCGGACCTGACTCTCCGTGAGTGGTTCCGAGGCTGCGCTAGGACGCGATCCATGGACGTCGAGGAAGACCGCAACGGCAACCTGTGGGCCTGGTGGATGCCACCAGGATGGACCGGCGACCCCGTCGGAGCATTCGTCACCGGATCCCATCTCGATTCGGTTCCCGACGGCGGTGCCTACGATGGCCCACTCGGGGTGGTCTCTGCCTTCGCTGCCGTCGACATACTGCGCGCACGCGGCATCGTCCCGAAGGTGCCGATCGCGGTAGCAGCGTTTTCCGACGAAGAAGGCGCTCGGTTCGGTGTCGCTTGTGTCGGTTCGCAATTGAGCACCGGTGCACTCGCCGCCGAACGCGCGTTAGCACTGCGCGACCTCGACGGCATCACCCTTGCCGAGGCGATGGTCAAGGCCGGGCGCAGCACCGAGCACATGGGTGTCGACCGGTCGTTGACCGACAGGGTGGGTGTCTACGTCGAATTACACGTCGAGCAGGGCCGAGCACTCGACCTTGTGGACCGCCCGCTTGCGGTGGCCTCCACCATCTGGCCGCACGGCCGATGGGAGTTCGTTTTCGACGGCGAAGCCAACCACGCCGGAGCGACACGACTCGTCGACCGCCGTGACCCGATGCTTGCTTTTGCCTCCTCGGTTCACTCGGCTCGGAACTCGGCGCAGCTGCACAACGCGGTCGCCACGTTCGGCAAAGTCATCGTCTCCCCCAACGGAGCAAATGCCATCCCGTCTCGAATCCGCGCGTGGCTCGACGCACGAGCTGCGGACGAGGGGACACTGACGGAGCTGGTCGCCGACATCACCTCACACGCACGAGCCCACGCGGCCGGCGACCGGATCGACCTCGATGTCACTGCCGAGTCGATCACCCCCATCGTCGAATTCCCCGATGAGCCGAGGCATCGACTGCAGAAAGCGCTGGCCCATCTCGGCGAGATTCCGGTGCTGCCCACTCAGGCAGGCCACGATGCAGGGATCCTGGCGGCGCAGGTACCTACGGCGATGCTGTTCGTACGCAACCCGACCGGGGTGTCGCACTCCCCCGAGGAGTTCGCCGAGGCCGACGATTGCAACATCGGTGCGCAGGCACTCGCGGAGGCGATGATCGAATGGGTGCACTGATGCCCGACCCCACGCACACCGGTTCGACGTGGTGGTGCGAACATGCCTGGCTCGGCGATGACACCATCTCGAGCAGCGTCATGATCAGCGTAGCCGGCGGCCGAATCACCTCCATCGCACCGAACACACACCCGCCGCGATCCGCACGCGTGCTGAAGGGACTGGTTGTACCCGGGATGGCCAACGCGCATTCCCATGCTTTCCACCGGGCCCTGCGCGGCCGCACGCAACGCGATCGCGGCACGTTCTGGACATGGCGCGACCTGATGTATCGCACCGCAGACCGCCTCGATCCCGACAGCTACCGGCTCCTCGCCCGCGGGGTCTACGCCGAGATGGCACTTGCCGGAATCACCGCGGTCGGTGAATTCCACTATCTGCACCACGGCCCGAACGGTAGGCCCTACGCAGATCCCAATGCCATGGGCAAAGCTCTCGTGGACGGTGCCGCCGACGCGGGGGTTCGTCTGACCCTGCTCGACACCTGCTATTTGAGTTCCGGTGTCGATGGCGCACCCCTCGCGCCCGGCCCGCAACAGCGTTTCGGTGACGGTTCCGGGGACGCCTGGGCGGGAAGAACCGAATCCTTGCGACAAGATCTGTCGGAGCGCACCGATGTGATCGTCGGTGCGGCAGTTCATTCGGTACGTGGTGTTCCACGGGAGCACATTCCAGCTGTGGTCGAATGGTCCAATTCCCACGCAGCTCCGCTGCATGTGCATTCCTCGGAGCAGACTGCGGAAGTCGATCAGTGCATCGCGGTGCACGGTTGCACCCCGACCGCTCTACTGCGCGACGTCGGAGCCCTGGGCCCACGGACAACGGCGGTGCACGCTACCCATCTCACCGACGCCGACCTCGCCGACCTCGATCGCACCGCAACCGGAGTATGTTTCTGCCCCACCACCGAACGCGATCTCGGGGACGGAATCGGTCCGGCACCGCAGCTGCTCGACTCCGCTGGCCTGTTCAGTCTCGGATCCGACTCACACGCAGTGATCGACCTGTTCGAGGAGGCCAGAGCGGTCGAGCTCGACGAACGCCTCGCCCGCCGCGAACGAGGTGTCTTCACAGCATCACGGCTGCTCGGTGCAGCGACCACCGACGGACAACACGCGCTGGGATGGACCGATGCCGGCCGAATCAGCGTCGGTGAGCGGGCCGATTTCGTTGCCGTGGATCTCGGCTCGATCCGGACCGCAGGCTGCGGACCGACCCTCGAAACCGCCGTGTTCGCAGCCACGGCCACCGATGTCACCGACGTCGTCATCGACGGCCGCCACATCGTCGCCGACAGACGACATCACTCGATCGACGATCCGGCCGGAGAACTGGGACAGTGCATCTCGGCATTGATGGACACCGGCGCACCACAGAAGGAGCCGGCACGATGACAGTTCTCTACACCGGTATCGGCGAATTGATCACCAACGACGCGGGCCGAGGAGATGGCACCGCACTGGGCACCATCGATGACGCCGCCATCGTCGTCGACGGGGACACCATCGCCTGGATCGGACCCAGCTCGCAGGCACCCGCCGCCGACTCACGCATCGACTTCGGTGGCTCGGCGGTGATCCCGGGGTTCGTGGACAGTCACGCCCACCTGGTGTTCGCCGGTGAACGATCCGCTGAGTTCGCTGCACGGATGAGCGGCGAGCCCTACGGAGCCGGAGGTATTGCCACGACCGTTTCCGCCACCCGTTCCGCGTCCGACAGCGACCTCCTGAGCCGAGTCCGAAAATTGGCGCGTGAACTCGCTGGCGGCGGAGTGACCACATTCGAAACCAAGAGTGGATACGGCTTGACCGTCGCCGACGAAGTGCGCTCACTCGAGGTCGCCGGGCACGTGACCAGAGAGCGAACCTTCCTCGGCGCGCACGTGGTACCGAACGAGTATCGACACGACCGCGATGCCTACGTCGACCTCGTGCGCGGACCTATGCTCGACGCTTGCGCTGCACACGCGAAATGGATCGACGTCTTCTGCGACCGCGGTGCATTCTCCGTCGATGAGGCCCGCACCATCCTCGACGCCGGAACTGCGGCCGGGCTCATTCCCCGACTTCACGCAGGACAGCTCGAACTCGGCGGCGGAATACAACTGGCTGTCGAGCTGGAAGCAGCCTCGGTCGATCACTGCACGTACACTTCCGACGCCGATGTCGAGGCGCTGGCGGCAGCATCGAGCACCACTGTCGCCACTCTGCTACCCGGTGCCGAGTTCTCCACCCGCGCGACGTGGCCCGATGCGCGAACCCTGCTCGATGCGGGTGCAACCGTGGCGCTGGCCACGGACTGCAACCCCCGGAGCTCCTACACCTCCAGCATGGCGTTCTGCATTGCCGTCGCTGTTCGCGACATGCACTTCACACCTGCGCAGGCACTGTGGTCGGCGACTGCAGGCGGTGCGGCAGCACTGCGGCGAGACGATATCGGAGTGCTGTCGGTGGGACGCAGAGCGGACTTTCTGCGGCTCGATGCCCCGTCCTACATTCACCTCGCATACAGACCAGGGGTTCCCTGATCGAGGACGTTGTCGCCGGCGGGGTTCACCACCGGCAGCAACCGAGCAGGTCCAGCCAGAACACGGTGACTTCGGGTCGACCGTCATGATCGGCTATGCAGATCTGCGGGCCGGGGCTCCACTGATTCGGACCACGCGTAGCCAGCGCGTTCCGCAGCTGTGGGCCAACGAGCGAGGTACGACGACAGTCGTTGTCGAAACTGAGAATTGGCGAATCAGCATTGCGGACGAACCCACCACATCGTCCTTCTCGATGATCGCCGACTTCGACCGCATCTTCATCCCGATCGGCAATCAGCCGATCGAACTGCGCGACGACCCCGCCCATCCCGACCGACACGAGGTCGGCTTCGACGCGGGACGGACGCAGATTGTGCATCCACTTCAGTGCTTCGCGTTCCCCGGTGAATGGGCACCACGATGCCGCGTCGGCGCACCGACCCGTGCGCTCAACATCATGACCCGCCGACACCACGCCGAAGTACAAGTTCATGTCGGTACCGGTCTCGCCGAGTTCGATGCCGGTACGACGCGGATATTCGTACACGCAGATTCCGAGGACACCCTGATTGCACCACCCCACACTCACCTTCCGAACCAGCCGCAACACGCGCAAACAATCTCGATATCCATCACATCAGCCCCCGAACACTCCACTTCTTAAACGCGGGAGAGTCTTTTCGATCGACAGATCATCTCCTATTCGATCGGTCGGTCCCCGACGACGGAGTTCACCAACCGTTTCCTCCGGGTTGCGTTGGGCACGCTCGGCGAACAGGAGAAATCGATCGCCTGCAGCTTCATATTTTCCTCGGTCGGCGCGTCGGACGGCGGTGCGGTGATACCGCGAGGCATCACGTCTTGGATCGAAAGGCCCTTGCCCCCTTCGTCGTACGCGAGGGAGGCCTCGGGGCCATAGAAGACCGATGGGCCGTAGAAGCCGCAGTCACCCTCGATGTCACCTTTGCCAAGGCATTGTCATGGTCGGCGAGGACGCACGAATGGTCCTGGCAGCTTCCTCCATGCCGAGAACAGGGGTGGGCGCACGTAGGCGCTCGCCCCCTGTTCTCTGCTCTGGTGTTGCTGCCGAGTATCAGGCGGGAATTGGAGTCCCGCGGTGGATCTCGTCGAGCTCGCGCGGTCGTGCTTCGGTGCCGGTGCTCGGATCCTTGTGGAAACGGCCACCTTTCATAATGCCGACGATTTTGGACTGATCCTGCAGAACTGTGATGTCCTCGAGCGGATCACCGTCGATGAGGATCAGGTCGGCATAGAAACCGGGCGCAACCTGACCGAGATCATCGGCCATACGCATGATCTGCCCACCCAGCGCTGTTGCCGCGAGCAACGTCTCCTTGGTGGTGTAGCCGAGAAGGTTGACGAAGTGCGCGAGATCGCGGGCGTACGTGCCGTGCGGTGTCCACGCAAATCCGTAGTCACCACCGGGTAGAACACGGATACCGCGCTCCTTCATCTTCTTCAACCCCTCGATAGCGCATTCGAGTTCGTGCTTGTACCCCGCTGCTTCGGCGGCCTCCGGTGGGTAGCCGAACGCGGCTGCATCCTCCAACGTAGCTACGAGCCAATTTAATCCGGGTGCGACGAATACTCGGTCCTTCTGCTCTTCGAGCATATCGAGACCTTCCTCGTCGATGAACGAGGCGTGGTAGATGATGTCGACACCGTTGCGCAATGACATCTTCACCGATTCACCCGAACGCGCATGGGAGCAGACACGGAGCCCGCGGCGATGAGCTTCGGTGACAGCAGCGAGGGTCTCTTCGTCGGAGAAGTAGTTGTCCTCCGCGTGCTGATTGCCGGTGATCTCCTCACCGGACATCGACAACTTGACCAGATCCGCGCCCATTTCCACGTTGCGACGTACCTGTTTGCGCATTTCCTCGGGTCCGTCGGCGAAGGCGGTGATGCCATCGACCAACGCACCACCGGTAACGGCGATCTCCTGACAGTTCGCCAGGTAACGCGGACCGGGGATCTGACCGTCGTTGATGGCGTTGCGTATCACCACGTCCAGGCGCGGCTTTGCTGCAGCGGCACCGACGCACATGGTGTAGCCGGAATCGATGTACGTCTGGGCAGAGCGAGCGCACAGCAACGTGTGTTCCTCGACGCCCATGGTGCCGAGCCCGGGCAGATCAGCGGAGTTGACCCAGGAGAAGTGGGTGTGTGCATCGCAGAGTCCGGACATCAGGAACTTGCCCTGCCCGTCGACGACCCGCGCGCCCTCGTGCGGTAGATCGCCGGTACCCTTGCGGACCTCGACGATACGTTCGCCGTGAACGAGGACCTCGCCCTCGAACGGGTCGGAACCGGAAGAATCGAAAATTCGTACGTTGGTGAAGAGAACTGCCTGATCCGTGGACGGTGACGACGTCATTGTCGGATCTCCTTTCTGAGGAAAATCAGGGCTTGACCAGGAAGTCCTGGAGCCGGTGGGTGACCGAAGCGGGGTCTTCGAGCGAGTGCCAATGTCCGACGCCCTCGAGAACGTTCAGTTGGGCACTGGGGTAGATTCCGAGCAATTCTTCGTTGACCGCGACCGGGCTGACCTTGTCGCCATCTCCGGTCAACAGCAGGACCGGGACGGAGATGGACGCGAAGTCCGGGTTCTCGGCCGCAGCGAGTGCTTCACAGGCAGAGGCATAGCCTGCGGGGTCCTGGCCGAGGAGCAATTCCCGAACTGCTGCAACGGTGACCGGCTTGCTCTCGTGCGTGGTCGACGACAGCGCCGCACCGAGAATTGTGTCGGCGACAGCAGACATTCCCCCTTCACGCACGGTGCGCGCGCGTGCCCGGGTCGCGGTCTTGGCGGCGTCGGGTTGCGCTTTGACCGGGCCGAGCAGAGCGAGCTTGCTGACGCGGTCCGGGTAGGTCGCAGCGAAGGTTGTCGCTACGAGAGTTCCCATCGAATGCGCAACCAGTGCTGTCTGCTCGATGCCCTCGGCGTCGAGCAAGGCTTTCAGTTCCTCGACCCACCCGGTGATCGAGTTGGGGCCGGCGACGGGTGAACGACCGTGTCCGGACAAGTCGTACCGCAGCACGGTGTGCGTCTCGGCGAGAGCGGCAACCTGCGGTTCGTAGACAGTGGTGGATCCGCCGAGACCATGGATGAGCACAACGGCGGGGCCGGTGCCGGTCTTCTCGACGAACAACCGGCTGGTGCCGGCCGCGACGAGATGATCGGGGTCGCTGGGTTCGCCGATGACGTTGCGTAGTTCACCGAGTCCAGGAGCCGAGATCACGACCTCGTCCCCGGGGACGAGGTATTTCGGTGGGTCGAAGCCGATTCCGACGCCGACCGGAGTTCCGGTTGCGATGACATCACCGGCTTCGAGAGTGATTCCCGCGGAGAGGGTTTCGATGATCGTGGCGACGTCGAAGATCAGTTGCGAGGTGTTGGTGTCCTGGCGGAGCTCGCCGTTGACGCGGGTCTGCAGTTGCAGGTCGTCGATGTCGATTTCATCGGCGGTCACTGCCCACGGACCGAGGGGGCAGAACGTGTCGAGTGACTTTCCGATGAACCACTGCTTGTGATCACGCTGTAGGTCGCGGGCAGTCATGTCGTTGATCAGGGTGTAACCCCACACGTAGTCCAGGGCGTCCTCTTTGCTCACCTTCGATGCGCGTTTGCCGATGATGACACCGATCTCGCCCTCGTAATCGAGCGCGGAGGTGATATCGGTGTGGGGATCGATCGCATCGCCCGAAGCGATCACAGTCGCGGCCGGCTTGGTGAACACCACTGGATACTGGGGAACATGCTGTCCATCAGCGGATCCGGTTGCATCGAAGCCGCTCTTGGCGAACTCGGCGGCGTGCTCGCTGTAGTTGCGGCCGACGCAGAACACGTTGCGGTGCGGGACGATCGGGGCCAGGAGCTTGCCGCCCTCGGCTGCCGTGGCGGCTGTCAGTCGGTCCGTGGCGGCCGATCCTGCGTCGATGACCTGCTGCAGCGTAGTGATGGATTCGCCGGTATCAGCGAATCGGACTGCGCGGGCAGCCCCGTTCTCGTCGACGGCGCAGATCTGTGCGCCGGTTTCTGTCTGAATTCGTGCGAATCGCACTGAGCCTCCCAAACCAATGTGAACCAAACCGCTATTCGGTCCGTATTGGTTACGATAGGTTGAATAGCTGTGACCGTCAACACTCGCTAGCGATTCCAAGTGCCGCCCTCACAGTAGGTTCATCGACTAACATTGGTCCACATTGGTATGGCGACAGGTGGGAGGTTGTTGTGACGCTGGCAGTCGGACCCCATGCGGCCACTCTTCGGTTCATCGATGGACTGGTCGCAGACGGCGGCCTCGGTCCCGGAGACAAGCTGCCGACAGAGCGGGAACTCTCGGCCTCCGCAGGAGTGAGCCGCGCAGTGGTCCGCGCAGCTCTGGATACGCTCGAAGAGCGGGGCGCGGTGGTTCGTCACGTGGGCCGCGGAACGTTCCTGACACCGCGCGCTTCGACCGAGCTCGAACCTGAACTCGCCGATCATCCGAGTCCGGCCGAGATCATGGCGTCCCGTTTCGTGCTCGAACCCGAACTCCTCCCGCTCGCGGTCAATGCTGCGACCCGTGCCGACATCGACGAGATGCATCGCTGTCTACGCGGAGGCCACGAAGCAACCACGTCGGAGGAGTTCGAGCGCTGGGATACGTTGCTGCATCACAGCTTTGCGCTCGCCACTCACAACATGGTGCTGATCGGGGTCAGCAAACTGCTCATCGACAGCCGTAGCCAGCCGATCTGGGGATCGCTCAAACGGCGGAGCTTCAATCCAGAACTGAAGAAGTGTTACTGCACCGAACACGAAGCCATCGTCGCTGCACTCGAAGACAGGGACCCCAGTGCGGCCAGCGAGGCGATGCGCGAGCATCTTCGCCATGTGCGCACAACACTGCTCGGCGTCGATGCCTGAGTAGGTTTCCCAGATCGATAGTGCAACATAATGGCCGAAACGGGACCTGAGTCAGGAGATCACACCGGGTGGCGGTGAGAGCGGCTGGTCCGAATCGACCGCCTCGACGGCTCCCGAATCGAGTGCACGTCCCAATCTGTCATCTCGAGGTCGAAGATCTCGATGTTTGCGGCCATGCGCTGAGGAGTTGCCGACTTCGGCGCGGCTATCAAGCCCAGCTCGATATGCCAGCGCCGGGTAGGCCGCCCAAGTCCTCGCTACCACCCGAAAAGCGCTGTTGGGTTCGAAGCTCGAATAGATCAACACCCGGCCTGACCCGGTCGTGTCGATTGACTCCGTCGAACCGAAACCAACTCGAGCTGTCGATATTCGAGCATCTGCAAACGCCCCCAATCGAACACGAAGCGCCCTACTGATCTGGCCTCGAACTGAGGTTCTGCGCCCATAGTGGGGGCGCGGAACCTGGGATCCTTTGCCGAGCTATCGTTACCGGCGGTCCTCGTCCATGTTGCGCGTTTGATGCTTAGCGTCCGCTACCCCGGCCGATGTGCTGGCCGGATCCGCACTCAACGCGTTGACGGCTGCTGCCGTCGTGTAGTTCGAAGGAGACAGATGAGTCAGGATGCCGCAGTCTTCGGCGCACCGCCGAAGAGTCTGGCGGACGACATCGGCATAGGGCTTCGCCCGCGTCGGTGGGTGAAAGAGGTGCTGGTGTTGGCCGCACCGGTGGCCGCGAAGTATGCAATGGATGTCGACGGCCGTGAGGCCGGAGGGCTCGATAAGATCGCCTCGGGAGTCATGGTTCTCCAGCTGCTCGCCATAGCGTGGATCGGAGTGGTTGGTGTCGCTGTCTACCTCGCCTGACCAGCGAGACACGCGAGAAGACACCCCGGCACCGGCGGTCTCGACCAGGGCGGTCTTCTGGGTCGGGACCGTCGTCACCGGTGCCCTGTTTCTGTGGGGTGCCTGGGAACGTCGCTGGATCGCCGACGACGGCCTGATCGTCCTGCGCACCGTCCGCAACCTGTTGGCCGGCAACGGCCCGGTGTTCAACGCGGGCGAGCGGGTCGAGACCAACACGAGCACCATCTGGACGTACCTCGTCTACGCGGGTAGCTGGCTCAGCGACGGCCGGCTCGAGTACGTGGTCCTGACGATCGCGCTCGTGCTGTCCACAGCGGCCGTCGTCATCGCGATGATCGGCACGTTCTCCCTGCGTGGGCGCACTGCGTCACGCACTCTCTTCCTCCCCGCCGGTGTACTGGTGTACATCGCGGTACCGCCGGCCCGTGACTTCGCGACGTCCGGGCTGGAGACCTGCCTGGTCATCTTCTGGCTGGCGGTTTTGTGGCTGCTGATGGTGCGCTGGGGGCAGCGCCGCGAAGGTGGCGTCGAGCTGCTGCTGCTGGCCTTCTTCGCGGGCCTGGGCCCACTCGTCCGTCCGGAGCTGTCCATCGTGTCGGTTCTGGCACTGGCGATGATCTTCCTCGCCCCACAGACGTGGTTGTCGAGGCTGCGCGTGTTCGCATTCGCGGGCGCGGTTCCCGTGCTGTACCAAATTTGGCGCATGGGCTACTACGGCCTTCCGTACCCCAACACCGCAGTGTCCAAGGACGCCGGCGGTGCCAAGTGGTCGCAAGGGTGGGCGTATCTGACCAACCTGATGGGACCGTACCTACTGTGGCTCCCGCTGGTACTGCTTCTGCTCGGTGCGGCCCTGTCGGTGACACGAGTGCGCCCGACGCTGCCCAGAACAGTGGGCGGCCTGCTCGCCGCGTTGCGCACGCCGACTGCTGTCGTCGTATTCGTGCTCGTCAGTGGGTTGTTGCTCGCGGTCTACGCAATTCGAGTCGGTGGCGATTTCATGCACGGGCGAACATTGTTGCCCGCCCTGTTCACGCTGCTGTTGCCCGTGTCGGTGATGCCCGTCGCTTACCCGTCGCGATGGTCCGGTGATCGTGCGACTGCTGTGTTCGTCGCGGATGTATTCGTCTGGGGTGGGATCGTCGTCTGGGCTGTGATTGCGGCGAATACGACGGGAATGCCTCAGGGCACGGTCGTCGGTAGAAGCGGCATCGTCGACGAGCGTGCGTTCTATTCGCTCAACAGCGGGCACGCGCATCCGATCCGGGCGTCGGACTATCTCGACTATCCGTGGATGCGGGCGATGGTTCAGGCGATCGACGACACCCCGGACGGCGGTTTGCTGCTGGCACCTGCGCAATTCACCTACTGGGATGTCGTCCCGCCGCCCCTCCCGATCCCCGAGGGTGGATTCGGTCACACCGTCTACTTCCTCAACCTGGGGATGACGAGCATGAACGTCGGCCTCGACGTGCGGGTCATCGACCAGATGGGACTTGCGTATCCGCTGGCATCGCACACCGAACGCCTCGAGAACGGCCGCATCGGCCACGACAAGAACCTCTACCCGGATTGGGTCGTCGCCGATCTGGGGCTGGTCACCGTCCACCCGTACCTGCCCTGGTACATGGACGAGGACTGGGTGACCGAAGCTCAGGTGGCGTTGACCTGCCCCGACACCGAGGAATTGAATGCCTCGTATCGAGCGCCGCTGACGAAGGAGCTGTTCGTCCGGAATCTCAAACGCTCGTTCTTCTATGCCGGGTATCGATTCGACCGAGTGCCGGAATACGAAATACAGCGATGTGGCCTTCCGGCACCTGCACTGAAGGCAGACAATTAACCGACAGAACCCGGGCGCTTACTTCAGGAGAGCAAGAATGTCTGGAGGGATTCGATCGGTTGCCGTCGGATCGATGACAGTTCTCGGACCAGGAGCTGGCCGTGCTGTCGAGGCGAATCATTCGATTTGGGCCGAGTAGCCACAGTTGATCTGCCGTCGACCAGTGGACGCCGCAGTCGTAGTCGTCACTGAAGTAGCGGGAGCGCTGTATCGAACCGCTGCGGCATCGACGATCTGCACTGTCGGAGCGCCGTCGACGTCGACGCCCCGGGCAGTCGACACACTCGACGGCGAGACCAACGGGGCCAACAGAGCCGCGGGAGCAGACGCGGCGGTCGGGGTGGTCGGCGCCGGTGGTGGCGGTGCGAAAACTGTGGTTGTCGTCGTGGTCGGCGGAACAGTGGTTGTCGTTGTCGGCGCAACCGGTGGCGACCATTCTGATGTGGTAACCGCTGCTGCGGGTGCGTTTCGAGCCGCGACGCCGGCCAACCCACATCGGGCGGTGGGGAGCACGTTCGGTAGTGAACCCAGTGTTGCCGGCGCCAGGAGGAAGGCGGGACTTGCAGCCGAAAGCCGAGAACTTGGACGGCTAGCACGGAACATGTCCATGTCCCGGATCGAGTGCCGAACGCCCCCTATCACTTCAGGTGGTCCCTCACCCCGGCAAGCGATAGCGAGGCGCATGAACTCTGGAGCGACGTATCGACAATGGAGCGCGAGCGTCGCAGGTGGTCGCACGAAAGAACGGTGTTGAACCAGACCTCAAAAGCCAAACGTGCAGTCGTGCATAATTGCAGTACTGTAAATAGGTGCCCACTACCGAAAAGCCAGGCCGGCGAGACCGCAAGCGCGCCGATACGCGCGCCCGGATAGAGGAAGCCGCGTTGACTCTCGTGCTCAGGGACGGACTCGGTGAGACGACCGTGGACGCGATCAGCGATCTGGCCGACATCTCCACCCGGACGTTCTTCAACTACTTCGAAAGCAAAGATAATGCTGTTCTGGGTGTTCACCCCGCCGAAGTCATAGACGAACTGATCGCCGACTACATACACGAGCACCCGGGCTCGGACTTGATCCCTGGCATCGTCGGCTTGATGCTCACGGTCATGGGATCCCCTCAATCGAGCCGGGCCCGAATGAAAGCCGACCGCCTCGAAGTCGTCAAACGGCATCCAGAGATTCTCGGTGGCCAAATGGCGCAATTCACCGCCCGGGCAAGCAAACTCACACAGACCATCGAGACGATGCTCACTGGAACGCCGTTTGAGAAAACGAGTGATACAACTGCGCACGCCGAACTGCTGTTCGTGTTGTGCGGCGGTGCAGTGCGCATCGCCCTTCGCGAGTGGGCGACATCTCTCGACGACTCCGTCGTCGGAGCCGACTCGAGAGTGACCGACATCGAACGCCGAGCAATCTCGCTCGTGCACGAGCTACGAGAAGGACTGTCGTGACAACCGCTGACAACACCGTCGAACAGGCCCTCGTCACCGACGACAGGCGCAGCATCCTGCTCGTCTTCGCCGGTCTCATGGTGACGATGTTGCTCGCCTCACTCGACCAAACCATCTTCAGCACTGCTCTGCCCACCATCGTCGGCGAACTCAACGGTGTCGACCAGATGCTATGGGTGACAACGGCGTACGTTCTCGCCTCGACGATCATGCTGCCGATCTACGGCAAGGTAGGTGACCTCATCGGCCGAAAGTCGCTGTTCATCTTCGCAATTGCATTGTTCATGGCGGGATCGATAGTCGGCGGACTCGCTCGAGACATGCCCTGGCTCATCACGGGGCGCGCGATCCAGGGGCTCGGCGGCGGCGGCCTGATGATCCTGGCTCAGGCAATCATCGCCGACGTCGTTCCCGCACGCCAGCGCGGCAAGTACATGGGCATCATGGGCGGCGTCTTCGCGCTCTCTTCGATCGCAGGCCCCTTACTCGGCGGATTCTTCACCGAAGGAATTGGATGGCGCTGGGCTTTCTGGATGAACGTCCCACTGGGCGTGCTCGCGATCGCCTCAGCAGTATTTTTCCTGAGACTCCCCAAGATCGACCACGACAAACCCCGACTGGACGTCACAGGAATGACGCTTCTCGCACTGGCCTCGACGGGCGTGGTGCTCATAACGACATGGGGCGGAACAACTTACGCCTGGAATTCCCCCGCAATAATCGCCCTGATCATTGCAACGGCCGTTGCAGCTGTCAGCTTCGTCGGTGTCGAGAAGGCAGCCGCGGAACCCATCATGCCGCTACACCTTTTCAAAGACCGAAACTTCAATCTGACCACCGTCGCCGGACTCATCATCGGCGTCTCCATGTTCGGTGCACTCGCCTACCTGCCCACATATCTCCAGATGGTCACCGGCGCGGGAGCAACGAAAGCCGGCTTGCTGATGATCCCCATGATGGCTGGTCTACTGGTGACATCGATCGTCTCCGGCCAACTCGTCAGCAAGACCGGACGCTACAAATACCTACCCATCATGGGCTCGGGAATCGTAGTCCTATCACTGATCTTGCTATCGACGATGACCGCCGGCATGGAAGTGTGGATCATCTGTGCATACCTGGCCGTCATGGGAATCGGACTGGGTATGAGCATGCAGATCCTCGTACTCATCGTGCAGAACTCCTTCCCGATCACCGAAGTCGGCACCGCCACCGCATCGAACAACTACTTCCGACAGATCGGCGCATCCCTCGGCTCCGCGGTGGTCGGCACGCTGTTCGTCTCCCGACTGACCTCACTCTCGGGAGGAGCCTCGACCGACGGATCATCACCGGAGAGTTCGTTGACACCCGAGTCCGTGCGAGCACTACCCGACGCCGCACGAGAGGTCATCGTCAACGCCTACAACGACGCCCTCACACCGGTCTTTCTCTACATGGTGCCCCTGATGATCATCGCGCTGCTGCTTCTGGTCTTCATCGACGAAAAACCCCTGGCGACAACGAGAGAGCGCACTCTGAGCACTCGCAGTAGCTGAGATCGCGAAGGACACGGTGGCGTGTGCGGTACCGACGCGCACTGGCGGAACGTGCTCGGCAGTATGGCAAGACGGCGATGCGGTGGGCAACGTGTGGCCCGAAGCGACTGTAGGTCTATACCTCGCCGGGTTCCTGCACAAGTGCGAAGTCGTACTCGGATATCCACATGGTGTCTGCATCCGGTCCGCGCTTTTCGTACGTTGCGACGAGTGATTCCTTGACACCGAATACTGCGTCGGATTCCAGGTACTCGTCGCCGTCGACGAAGGTGTGTGTCACCAGCCGCTCGTAACCGTCGGCCGAGACGAGGAAGTGCATGTGTGCCGGTCGGTAGGGGTGTCGCCCGAGGCGGGTGAGCATCTGCCCGACGGGCCCGTCGTCGGGAATCGGATACGACGTGGGTTTGATGCCGCGAAAGCTGTACCTACCGTCGGCTTCGGTGAGGAAACGGCCGCGGTTGTTCCAGCGCGGTTGAATGTCGGGTTGCTGGACGTCGTAGTAGCCGTCCGCATTGTCCGACCATACGTCGACACATGCGCCCTCGATCGGCGTACCGTCGGTGCCGGTAACGCGCCCCACGAACAGGCATGCTTCGCCTTTCCCGTCGAGGCTGATGTTCTCGCCCATCTCGCGGATCGGCGCGTTCTCGACGTGGAACGGTCCGAATACCGTGCTCTCGGTGGCGCCTTCGGGTCTGCGGTGGTTGACGGCGTCGACGAGCATGGACACGCCGAGCGCGTCCGAGAGCAGTATGAATTCCTGTCGTTCGGGGCCGCTGATCTGCCCAGTTCGGGTGAGGAAGTCGATGGCGAGGTCCCATTCGGCCTCGGTGAGGTTCACGTCCTTGACGAACTCGTGCACGTGACGAACGAGGCTGCTCATGATGACGGCGACACGGTCGTCGGCGGGCACGGTCATTCGTTCGTTGACGATGTCGACAGATGTATGTTCGGTGAAGTACTTCATGAGGATGATTCGCTCCTCGGGTTCGGGCGGGTGCCGCCGTGGGCGTCTCGCAGGACGCTGCGGATGGAATCGCGGTCCAGTGGGCGCGGCGACCAGTACGGCGAGGCGGTGGCCTGGTCCGCTATCAGATCCAGCTGTTCGATGGTGACGCCCAGGTCCGCAAGCCGGAGCGGCGCACCGATGTCGACGGCAAAGTCGTGCAGTCCTGCGCCCGCCGACCCGCCGAACAGTGCCGCGACGTCGGTGAGTGCGTGCGGCACAGATTCTTCGATGAAGCCGATGGTGTGGGGCAGCATGATTGCGTGGGTCTGTGCGTGCGGGAGGTCCAATGCACCGCCCAGGGTGTGACACAGCTTGTGGTGCACAGACATTCCCACGCCGCCGAGGACCGTGCCGCACAGCCATGCGCCGTACAGGGCGCGGTCGCGTGCGTCCTGGTTGTCGGGTTCACGAACCAGTACCGGTAGCGCATCGCGAAGTGCTTCGAGACCTTCCAGCGCCGTCAAGGTGTAGATGGGGCTGCCGTCGCGAGCGTAGGTGCCTTCGACGGCGTGCGCCATGGCGTTGAGGCCGCTGGCGACGGTGAGTTCGATCGGCATCGAATCGGTGAGATCAGGGTCGTAGACCACGGTTTCGGGGAGGATCTCCGGTCCGCGCCGCGTGGTCTTGACTCCGTTCTCGGTTTCTCCGAGAACCGGGGTCACCTCCGACCCCGCGTAGGTGGTGGGCACGACGACCTGCGGCAGTCCGGTTCGTGCCGCAATTGCCTTGCCCAGCCCGGTGGTCGAGCCTCCGCCGATGGCGACGATGCAGTCCGCGCCGAAGTTCTCCACCTCGATCAACGCCCGAGCTGTCACCGCGGTCGGTGTGTGCATTTCGGCGAGGGCGACGACGCCGACCCCGAGTGCACCCAGAGTCCCCAGCAGGCGCGTCGCCTCGTCGTGCTGGTGCGGGGTGGACAGCACGACCGCCCGACTGCATCCGAGCCTCTCGACCTCAGCGGACACCGTCTGCACGCTGCCGCGTCCGAAGACGATGCGGGCGGGTGATCCGCTGTGAACGAAGGAAGACAGAGTCGTGTCCCGGATCATCGGTCGAGCTTGAACAGCGCGGCGGCGTTGCTGCGACCGATCTTGACTCGGTCGGCTTCGGAAATGCTGGCCGAGTCGAACCAGTTCGCCGCGTGGTCGACGTTCTCGAAAGGCCAATCGGTGGAGAACATCACGCGCTCGGATCCGAGTTCGAGAAGCGCATCGATCAGAGTTTGGGTGCGAAAGTTCCCCGAGGTGGTGATGAAAAAATTCTCGGTGAAGTAGTCGACCATCCGACGTTTCGCGGGATAGGTGGGCGGCACGTCCACCCACGCGTTGCGGTTGTCGATTCGCCACAGCATGGCCGGAATGCCCTCCCCCATGTGGCCGACCACGATGTTCAGACCGGGATGCTCGTCGAACAGTCCGGACGTCATCAGTCGCAGTGCGTGCACGGCGGTCTCCTGGGCGAAAGCCCACGTCGGCCCCAGAAGCCACGGGTGGCCCTGGTAGATGCGCGCGTCCTGCTCGAGCGGATTGCGCGGGTGAAGATAGAACGGCACGTCCAGTCGTTCCACCTCGGCCCAGAAGGAACGGTACTGCGGAAGGTCGTAGTACAGCGGGGTGTTTCCGTCGTCCACGGACTCGCTCTGTGAGAACCCGTTGACCAGTGCACCGACGAATCCGAGTTCGGTGACGCATCGCCGCAGTTCCTCGGTGGCTGCGTCGGGATCCTGCAGGGGAAGGGCGGCGAAGCCGCGGAACCGGTCTGGGCGTTTGGCGATTTCCTCCGCGAGCACGTCGTTGGCGCGGCGAGCGATGTCGACGGCGCGCTTGTGGTCCGGGATAGCCTGCACGGCAGGGGCATTGAGGGAGAGAATCATGGTCTCGATGCCGTTGTCGTCCATCAACTTCAGTCGGACATCCTGGATGTCGAGCAACCGCCGCTGCAGCTCGTCCCAGTAAGTGCCGGGCACGAATCCCGCAGAGTCGTTCAGTGTCTCGGGGATGGCGAAGTGTTCTTCCAGTGCGATCTTGCCCTGCATTATCTCTCCTCGGGTGTTGTCGTTCGGTCCGAAAATTGGGGGGGGTGTCAGGAGGTCGTGGCGAGCAGCGCCGGCCGGGCCGGTGTTACCGCCTCGATCAGGCTTGTCATCAACTCGGCCAGTTCGTCGTCGGTGCGGGCCAGTCCGTAGATATAGCCGTCGGGCCGCACGATTACTGCGACGCACTTCTGCGCGGCGAACCAACGGGTGTACACGCCGGCGGTGTCGGAGGTCGGCGCACCGTCGAACATCGAGGACAGCCCGAAGACGATCTCTTTGCCACTCATGCTCGCGAACCTGTCGCGGTCGTCGACCGAAATGGTTCGTAACGCAGCCTTTCCGTCCGCCACGACAAGCCATCCGGTTCCGGCGATGTCGTCGAACAGAGCAGTGCGGGACGATGTGGAGACCAGTCCCTGGGGAAAGATGTCGCCGCTGTTGGCGATCAATCCACCGGACAGCGCCGGGTACTGCAGCTTGTCGGGCTTCTGGTTGGCCTTGCGAGCGGCGATCATTCGCGCATCACGTTCGGCTGCGAGGACGGGGTCTCGCATGGTTTGGACCCGGCCCAGTTCGATCGCCTTCTCGGTGATGAATCGGACATGCGGCTCGCGTTCGGCCTGATAGGAGTCGAGGAGCGCGTCGGGATGCCCGGAGAGAACCATGTCGAGCTTCCACGCCAGGTTTCGGGCGTCGCGGATACCGGACACCATGCCCTGCGCCAAGAACGGCGGCATCTGATGTGCGGCGTCGCCGGCCAGAAAGACGTTGCCTGCGCGCCACTTCGAGGCGATGCACGATCGGAAGGTGTAGTTCGCGACGCGGACGAGCTCGGCGTCGTCGGGGGTCAAGTATGCAGACACACGAGACCACACCCTGTCCTGCTGCACCACTTCGTCTCGTTGCGCGCCACTGTCGAGACGGAACGAGAACCGGTGGTGGCGCGGTCCGATGTTGACGATCGCGATCGGCTCGGCGGGGTCGCACACCTGGCGGAACGTGGGCAGCGTCGGGACGTCGCGAGAGAGCTCGAAGTCGCACACCAGCCAGTTCTCGAAGAAGCCGTAATCGTCGAGCGCCCCGCCGACGACCTCCCGGACGATTCCGTTGCCGCCGTCGCAGCCGACGACGAACTCGGTGTCGACTCGGACGGTGCGGCCCTCTGCGTCGGTGGCGAGAACGGTTGTCCCGGAATCGAACTGCTGGATTCCGGTCACGGTATGTCCGCGCCGCACATCGACCGTCGGAAGCGAGGTCAGCAGCTCGTCGAGCACGGTCTCGACGTGCGGTTGATGCATCATGTACTGCGATGGCCACCCACTGCGGCCCGGGTTGTCGTACTCGATGTCGAGCAGAACGTCGTCCTGGGCGTTGACCCAGATGTATCCGCGCTGCACGTTGACACCCGGCAGCATCTTCTCCGCGATACCGAGTTTCTGAAACGTACGCATCGTTTCGTCGTCGAATGCTGCAGCTCGCGGCAGGTTGTAGAGGCCGCTGTACCGCTCGAGAACCACGACGCTGCGCCCCTGGCTTCCGAGAAGGGCGGCCAGCACCATGCCGGTGGGACCGCAGCCGACGACAACGACGTCAGGGGTCGTCTCGTGGCCGGCCTGCGTTGGTTCGAAAGCAGACATGTGGCTGCTCCTCTCGCTGTGACGTTCTGTCGTCGAATGTGATGGCAACCACAACGCTAGAGTTCATTATTAGTGAAGTCAATGCACAGTAGTGAATCTCTTTGAAGGCCGTCGAATTCTCCCCGAGTGCCTAGGGTGGATCCGTGACCGATAATCCAGACTCCAATTCCATCGACGCCTCCGAACGCACGGGTGCTCGCCAGGGCATTCAGTCGGTCGAACTTGCGATGGGTGTCATCGAAGCGCTCGAGCGAGGCCTCGGGCCGATGAGCCTGACCCAGATTGCGAACGCCTCGGGAATGGCGGCAAGCAAAGTCCACCGTTACCTGGTCAGCCTCGGCCGTGCCGGTCTGATCGTGCAATCCGGCCGGTCGGGCTTGTACGACTTCGGCCCTGCCATGCGCCGGCTCGGCATCGAATCACTGCGCCGTATGGATGACGTCAGCGTCGCGTCCGAGCACCTCCCGACCCTGCGAGACCGCACCGGCCATTCGGTCAACCTGGCAGCCTGGGGAGATCACGGCCCGGTTCTGGTGCGGTGGGATTACGGCGCACACGCGCTGCCGATCACCATTCGCGTGGGATCGACGATGCCGCTGTTGACGTCTGCCATCGGCCACGTCTACCTCGCGCATCTCCCCGAAACGATGGTCGCACCCTTTCTGCACGACGAGCTCGAGTCGATGGGTGCAACCGCACCCGACGAGGACGAGGTGGCAGCACTTCGCTCGCACGTCCGGCAAAACGGTGTCGCGACAATCTCCGGCGAGGTGATCCCCGGCGTGATGTCGATAGCAGCCCCGGTATTCCCTGCGGGCCAGTCCATTCCCCTGGTGGTAGCAGTGGCGATCCCGGCAAAGATCGGCAGCGCCGAAGTGGTCGCTGCCGCTACCGAGGAATTGCTGCGCGCGACACAGGCAATCTCCGAGGATTTCGGCAGCTCGGGCACCGTGGTCGAGCGTCCCGCCTGACCCGAAAACCACCATCACGTCGAAGTAATTGCGATTTCACTATTGCGCAACTCGTTTCTTTATGTTGAACTGTGATCTGCGCCATACGGGCGTCGAGCCGACCGCACATCACATGCCGTGCCGATCGACGTCGCACGTCGGCATTCGCTGCGCACCAACGACTTTGCCTCGACAGGAGATTCACGTGAGTCGCTCGACAACACCAAGCACACAGGGGCGCAGCCTGCCCCGCGCCACCAAAAGAATGCTGTATGTGACGTGGCTGGTCGCCACCCTGGAAGGTTTCGATCTCGCCATTTACGGGGCCACGGTCCCCGTCCTACTGCAGACGCCCTCGCTGGGCATGGACAGGGCGTCGGCGGGAACCATCGGCTCATTGGTCGGCGTCGGCATGCTGGTCGGAGCAGCCTTCGCCGGAGCCGTGATGCATCGCTTCGGACCGCGCAGACTGCTGCTCGGATCGATTGCCATCTTCACCGTCGGCATGCTGCTGTCCACTGTCGCGACGAGCGCGGAGATCTTCGGGCTCGGCCGTTTGGTCGTCGGCCTCGGTCTGGGCGTCGTGCTTCCCACGCTGAACGCCTATGTTGCAGACCTCAGCGAACCAGGACGCCGCGCCCGGCATATCGGACTGATGATGAGCGGCTACGCAATCGGTGCACTGGCCGCGCCGCTTCTCGGAGCTGCACTGCTACCCGAGATCTCCTACCACTGGCTGTACCTCATCGGCGTCATCCTGCCGCTCGTCGCTCTGCCGTTGATGTTCCGGTTGCCGGAAAGCCCGTTCCACCTGCGCCTCACCGGCCGAGATGGCGATGCGAAGCAGATCGAGAATCTTTACGGACTCGCCCATGAACCGATGGCAACCAGCACCTCCGCCGGGCGGTTCCTCGGTCTCGGCCCGCTACTGACCAGACGCCTCGCCCCCACCACCATCCTCGCCTGGGTGATGTCCTTCTGCGGGCTGCTGCTCGTCTTCGGTATCAGCGCTTGGCTGCCGTCGATCATGCAAGCCGCCGGATACTCGCTCGGCTCCGCACTGATGCAAACTGCCGCCATGTGGCTGGGCGTGTTCGTCGGAGTCATCGCAGCCGGGCCCGTGGCCGACAGATTCGGCCCCCGCATCGTGGTGGTCGCAGCCTTCCTGACCGGCACGGTGAGCCTGATTCTGATGAGCCTCTCACCGCCCACCCCCGTGCTGTTCGTATTGATGTTCGTCAGTGGTTTCGGGTTCATCGGCTCTCAGATCCTGGCCAACGCCTTTATACTTTCCGTCTACGATCCCGAGAACCGCAGCAGCGCACTGGCCTGGGCCCTGTCGGTCGGACGCCTCGGGGCCATCGTCGGCCCAACCCTCGGTGCATTCGTTCTCGACCGCGCAAGCGGCGTCGACTGGAACTTCTACAGCTTCGCCATCGTCGGACTCGCCGGTGCCATCACCGCCGTAGCCGTTCCGCGGCCTCGAACCCGGCACTCCACGACCGATCCGATTACCGACACATCACTTGCGGATGCGGCGTCGAATTCCACTCGTCGGCCCTGAGCGGCCGGCTGCATGAATCCGTGGGCCGCGCAGCCCGAAAAGGTTGTGCTGAAACATGATTGATCCTGTGTCCGGTTCGAGGATGTAGTCCCTCGAACCGGACACAGGCTTTCGGCTACGACATCACGGAGCAGGTACGGCGCCGATCTGTTGCAAGATTCCCAGCAGGTCCGGCTGCCCGTGCTCGCCGACGATCTGTCCGTGGGCGAGGTAGTAAAAGTTGAAGGCTTGGGCCGAGATCGTCACGCCGGTGGGCGGGACGCCGAAGAATTCGCCCGAGTGTGTGCCACGCATGGTGAATCGCGCCGCGACCCTGTCGCCTTCGATGATCGTCTCCTCCATGGTCCACTGGATATTGGAAAAGCCGTTGCGCAACAGGGCGAGCAATTCCAGGTAGCCCGACGGTCCCCGCAGCGGTTCGGGATGTGTCGGGGCATGGAACACGGCTTCTGCCGCAATCACCTCGTGAGAGAGCTGCTCGTCTGCTGTGTTGATGAACTCGACGAATCGTGTCATCACCTCTTCGGGAGATTTCGTTTTGATGTTGTTCCATTCATTCTGTGATGCAAGGTTCATTGGTTGATCACTCTGGGATCTGTAGGAGGACTCGCGTCCGAGTTCCCGCGTCGACGCGGTCGTGAGCGTCGGTGATTCGATCCAGCGGCAGTGGATCGCTGACCGCGATGGACAGCGCACCGGTAGAAGCAGCCGCGGTCAGGTCCGCCGCGGCAGCCAACTTAGCCTCTCGAGAGAAATCGTCGCTGCCCAGTAGACGAATGGTGATGTTGTCGAACAGCATCGGCCAGAACGGCAGACTCGGTCGATCCTCGCGGGTGCCGTAGGCGGCAATGACTGTGTTGTTCTTGCCAATTGCCGCGTCGAATTCGACGTTTTCCGAGAACGACACTTCGATGATGCGGTCGACGCCACCAACCGCAAGATCCCGTGCCTGCGTCACTGCTTCGTCGTCGCTCAGCACCACGACGTGGTCGGTGCCGTGGGCACGCGCGAGATCCGCGTCCCCTTCTGTGCGAACAGTTCCGATTACCGTCGCCCCGTTCCATCGAGCCAACTGCGCAGCGAGAGACCCTACGCCGCCCAACACGCCGTGGACCAGGACCGTCTGCCCGACAACCGCTCCGTCACCGAACACTGCGCGGTGTGCCGTGATACCTGGAATTCCCAGGCAGGCAGCGAGGTTCGGATCCACGGAATCCGGCAAGGCGACTGCCTGCCAGCCGGGTACGACCGTGCATTGCGCCGCGGTGCCGGACGCTCGATAGGACTGCGCACCGAAAACCCACACACGCTCGCCAACTCGTCTTCGCTCGACGCCCTCCCCCACAGCGTCGAGGTACCCGGCTCCGTCGCTGTGGGGCACCACCCGCGGATACGGCATCGTCGAGCCGAGCCACCCACGCCGTTTCTTGGTGTCACCCGGATTGACCGAGGACAACAACAGGCGCACTCGAACCTCGCCTGGTCCAGGGTCGGGTGCCGGAATCTCTCCGACTCGGAGAACGTCCTGGGCTTCCCCCTGCGAGTCGTACCACGCGGCGATCAATGTGCCACGACCGAAGCGTCGGTGATGCCCCTCGGTCCGTTCACGGGAGCCAGCGTGATGCGTTCGAGCTCGAGAATTGTCATGTAGTCCCTTTGGAGGAGGTGAGTCCTGGTCATCGGTCACCCACCCTACTACCTCGATTCGAGGTACACATCGAATCGAGGTACACCTGTCACACTGGACACATGTTGGAATTGGCAATTCTCGGGTTTCTTTCGGAGGGCCCCCTGCATGGATACGAACTCAAACGACGAGTGGCTCAGCTGACCGGCTACGCGAGGCCAGTGAGCGATGGAACTTTGTATCCCGCAATCAAACGCCTGGACCGAAGCGGTCTTCTGGAGCGACGCTCCGAGCCCGGTGCAGGGCCGGCGCGCTACGTACTCACGATCACCGACGAAGGACGCCACGAGTTGACGTCCCGCCTGCGGGATCCGCAGGACAACGACTTGTCGGAGTTCTCGCGTTTCGTTGTGGTGCTGACATTCTTGTCTCTTGTGCCTTCCGTGGAGGAGCAGCATGCAGTTCTGCGACGGAGGCTGCGCTTTCTCGAGGAACCGGCCAGCTTCTTCTACGACGGGGACCGGGCCGTGAAAGCGGAAGAAATTTCCGACATCTACCGTCGGGGGTTATTACTTTTCGCGCGCAAGACGAGTCGCACAGAAAGAGTCTGGCTCAGGTCTCTACTCGACAGCCCGAACTGAAGAATTCGGACTTGCCCGTAGCCGACGGCGTTCCGCGCTCCCAGGACAACTGCTGGACACGAAAAGCGTTCTCCTACATGATCAGTGGTACACCTCGTCCTCCATCCCGAATTCGGCATAATTCGGCGTAACCCCATGATGACGACCACCCCCAGGCAGCGCTGGCCGTCGAGAACTCGCTGTATAGCAAGTCGACCGCAGCGCACCCGCCTTCGCCCCACACGAGAGCCGGTGTGTTCGCTCGATCTCCACCGGGCGGTACACGGCGTGCTCCGGCAGGCGTGCTTCCGCGGCGTGCGCCGGAACAGTTGCCCGCACCGGGGTGGCCGACGCCGTCGAACCAGAGCAGAACGCTGCGACGGTCACCAGGACCCAGGCCGGCGTAAGCAGATCGATCGCACAGCGAGAGCGCTTCCGCGACTGCCGGATACGTCTGTCGACATGGCTACAACGGCCCCGAATCTTTCTGACGAAACTGTGTTTCGCGTCGGATTTCATCGGACGCCTTCACTGTAGAGCCGCGCTTTCTTACAAGGAAGCTTCAGACCGAGTTGGGTCCTGTTCGACAACGACGTTCGGCGAAACACTAGAACTCAGGTTTGTCGTCGCACTCATGTCCGACCTGAACTACACGGTTGCCGCCCTGTCTTTTGGCGTCGTACATCGCTGCGTCCGCCCGGCCCGTCAGAGCAGTCATCGCACTTGCGACGTCTTCGGTGAGTCGAGGAACGGCCATGGTCGCCACGCCCAAAGATGCTGTTACCGGGGTGTCATCACTGTCGCGAAATATCGAGCGCAGGATGCGGTCGGCGCACTCGCGCGCATCGACCTCAGCCCCGCGCCCTACCACGGTGAACTCCTCACCGCCGATGCGCGCCGCGAATGCCGATCCCGGGCACGCCTGGTGGATTCTTGCAGCGGTACGCCGCAGAACGTCGTCTCCGTGGCCATGGCCGAAACGGTCGTTGATGGACTTGAACTCATCGAGATCGATCACCACACTCCACGCGACTGATCCAGCGGCAGGTCCGGTCCGGTACAGCTCGCTCACGGCCGAGCTGAGGCCTCGCCTGTTTCGCAGCCCGGTCAGTTGGTCGAAATACGCGCCGGAAGCGTCGTGCCTCAAATGCGACACGAGCGCCTGCATGATGACCGACGAGGTGAACAATCCGACGAACACACAACCTGTGACTGTGAGCACAGTTGCGACGGGCCAAGTTCCCTCGATCAACACATGCACCGCCACCGCACACAGCACGAGCAACGTGAATGCGTAATGCGCCAGGAAGACTCGTGGTCCGTGGAACGACGACACGTAGTTTCCGAGGCCCGTGAAGATAGTGGTTCCCACGATTGCGATGGGCGAAGGTGCCACGGACAGTAACACTGCCGCGATGCCGATATCGCTGGCAGCCGTAAACAGGAGAGACGCACCCCTGGTGTCGATCCTCCGCGCGACACCCAAAACGGAAAGGGCAACCGCGAGAACGCCGCTGGCGCACACGACGCCTCGTTGTGTAACTCCCACAACCACATCGGGGCTCACCAACAGGCCCAGGCACAACAGCGCACACAGGAAGCCGTACAGGGAAATCAGAGCCTCGGCGTACCTGAGGAATGGGCGTGCCCGGTGGTACCCCAGCAGCCAGTCGAAGTCGACGGAGCTGACCCACCACTGACGGAATCGATCCACGGTAGATCCAGCCTTCGGTTCTCGCAGTTTTTCACGCCCCGTCGCGGTTGGACTGCTTCGTCGCGCAGTCCAGGCACGAACTTGTGGCGAGTGAGCCGAACAGAAGCAGTCGTGTCATCCATGAAACCACTGCTCTCGCCGAGCCTACTGCTCCGAGCATGCTTTCAGTGGCGATCCAGTACATACATCCGGGCCATCAAGTTCTCCGTGCAGACCATACTTGTATGGAATCTTTATATTTTGCGTGACGGACAACAGGGGGCCGTTGGTTCGAGACGTTGAGGGCGCAAAGGCGAGTCCACTTGTTCTCTTGCATGGGGTGACGATGTCGTCTCGGATTTGGCACTCGACAGTTCCGTTCCTGGCGAAGTCCCACCGTGTCGTCGTTCCGACCGTCCTGGGTCTTAGGGGCGGACCTCGCCGGTAACTCTCTCGGCGGTCGGATGGCACTGGAACTGGCCCGTAGGGGTCGAGCGTATGCGCGCTACCCCTCGCAGGCTTCTGGGTACCCGGAACATCGAGCCAAACCACCGCCACGAACGGCATCCGCAAGTCCTGGAAGTTGGCCCGCGCAACCCAAAAACTGAACTCGGCTCTGAGATGGTCGGGGTGGTTGCGCGCACACTGGGTCACTGCCCGGACTCGCAAACCTAGGCGTACCGACCACGACCACGCGAGCGCGAGCGCAGCAGACGTGCCCCAGTGACGGCTCCTGCTCTTACCTCAACTGCCACCCTTCGAGGGTGCGAACTCAGGTGACCTCATTCGTCGTTGACGCCCTCGATAACTCTTTCGAGAAGGCGTCACCTCACCAGACCAAGCATGGCCTACGTCGACGACACCCGACGAGAGACTCGAGAGAACGTCGATTCTTATGGGTGATGCCGCGTCGTGCATGGCTCGCGTGAGTGCGCGGCGAGCGCAGGCAAATAGCCATGGCGTGGTGCCGCAATCGTTTTCGCTCATCGACACCCAGATCATGCTGATAGGACAAAGTTTTCGCTTCTATCGAGGATCTGTAGACACATCGGTGCCGCACGTAGCCGACCTGCGGGCGCCCGTCATCGCTGTATCCGGTGTGCCGGCTCGCAGTAGAAGCAGCGCGTCTACATGCGACTTCTCCGTGGTCACGCGAGCCGATTTTTCTCGTGGATGATCATGATTGCCGGCTGTCGAAGTCGTTCCTATGTTTTCGGATCTCGTCGGTATGGGCTGATGCCCACATCGCCAGACCCAAGACATGTTCGAGAAGCGAGACACCGAGGTGGGTCAGGGCATATTCGACTCGCAGCGGCACCTCCGGGTACACGGTACGTGTGAGCAGGCCGTCGCGCTCGAGGTGACGCAGCGTAAGGGTGAGCATCCGCTGAGATATGCCAGGGACCGCGCGCTGCAACTCCCTGTATCGCATCGGCGCATCACGAAGCACGGCGATCACGAGAATGCCCCACTTGTCTCCGACACGATCGAGAATTCCGCGGATCAATGCCGCATCCTCGCCCCACCCCTCGCACGGCCCGGGCATCGGAGTGCCGAGCTCGACGGTGCCGGTCTTCCTGGTCGCCATGGCGCTCCTCACGAACACGAATGTGCCCTCTTGTGCCGCGGATACGACACACAGAAGATGGGGTGACACACAAATAGTAACCGAGCAGGAGTGAACCCATGTCGTTGATTGTCATAGTCGGTGCCGGCCCCGGAATGGGGTTGGAAATCGCCCGCGTTTTCGGGCGCACAGGTTTCACCGTCGCCCTCGTCGCCCGAAACCAGGCGAAGTTGAGTTCGCTGACCGAACAGCTGAAAAGTGAGGGGATCGACGCGCACGGATTCACCGCAGACCTCCTCGACGAGGAATCGATTGCCACGGCCTTCACCCAGATCCGCGCCACACTCGGCACCGTGGACGTTCTCGAATTCTCGGCGGCCGACGCGACTCTGCCTGCTGCCGGCGTCCTCGACGTCACGCCCGCCAACCTTCAGCCGCAGCTCGACTTCTACTTCAGCGCAATACATGTCGTGAGACAGGTCGTCGACGACATGATCGCCGCGAAAGCCGGCACCATCATCGTCACCACCGGCGGCGGATCGATAAACCCGACACCGTCTTTCGCCAACATCAATATCGCGTCGGCCGGCCTGCGCAACTGGGTTCTCAACCTGCACAACGTACTCGCCGAACACGGCGTGTACGCGGCACATCTGGCCATCAACGCATGGATCGGATCCGGGCAACCCGGCACCTCTGCCGCCGAGATCGCTCCCACGTACCTCGAACTGCACGAAAAGCGGTCCGATGCCGACCCCCGCTACCCTGCCGCACCGATGTGACGCCACACCGTGTCGAGGTGAAGCACCACCACTGACCGCGGCCTCGCGCCGGGTTCCTGCGGCGCACTTCACCGAACACGAGCAGTCCAGGTTCAGTCGACTGCATCCCCGCACAGGATTTCGAGACTGTCCAACAGGACACGGATCCGGTCGGGGGGCAGGAGCTGGAGCCGCCGCGCCAGGCTGGGGCGCATCCGACCCCCGATGTCAGCGGTGGTTCGCACACCATCGTCGGTCAGTCTGATCCGTGATCGGCGCGAGTCCGCGGAATCGATCTCGCGAATCACCAGGCCCGCGTCGGCAAGCTTGGACAACGACCTGCTCAGCATCGACGGGTTCAGACCGAGATCTACGACGAGATCACCGGGAGTATCGATGCCCATCTTCACGGTGCGAAGCACCAGAAAGTCGACGAGATCCAAGTGCGCGACAGCGGAGACGTGCACGCGAGCGTCGGTCAAGACCAGCTTGTTGAGGCGATACAGCGCGTCGAGGAGCTGCAATTCGGGTGCGTCGGTGTCAACCATGTAAAGAACCTAACATCTGAATATTATTGACAACTAGCAACTATTGCGCGTTGAGTGTGAGTATGACCCACGACAACGCCACCACACCCGGCCGTATCGACTTCCATCACCACTTCATGCCGTCCAGCATGCTTACCTCTGGCTTGTTCGGCGACACATCCGGCTGGAAATTCAAGGAAGACGAGAGCGCCTGGTCACCGCAGGTCAGTGTCGACTTCATGGACCGACTGCAGATCGACACCGCGATCCTGTCCGTACCCAACGACATCGAATCCCGGCTCCCGGAGAACAAGCGCCATCACTTCGCCCGCGAGGTGAACACCCTGTCCCGTCAGGCCGCGGACGACCATCCAGGACGATTCGGACTGTTCGCTCATCTGCCGACCCCGACCGACACCGACGCCGCACTCGAAGAGTTGACCTACGCGTTCGACGTGTTGGGAGCCGACGGAATAACCCTGACCAACGTCTACGGCACCGGAGATCAGGCCCGATCGCTGGGCGACCCTATCTTCGAGCCACTGTGGGCCGAGCTCGACCGCCGCAACGCGCTCGTGTTCCTACACGGTGAGCAGACACCCGGTAGCAATCGGGCCCCGAGCAGATTCCTGCCCACCCCGATCAGCGAAACTCCGAACGAAACCTACAAAGGCGCAGCCGATTTGGTGACCAGCGGACGCAAACGCCAGTATCCGAACGTACGAATCGTCCTCGCCCACTCGGGCGGCAGCACCCCGTACCTCGCCGCACGCGTCGCCGCACTGTGCGCATTCCATCTCGACTGCGAACTGACAGCAGACGAGATCCTCGAGGACTTCCGAACGTTCTACTACGAGACCGCCCTATCCGGATTCGAAACCAACCTGGTGGCACTCGAGAACTTCGTTGCACCGGACCACATTCTCTTCGGTACAGACTTCCCCGCCGCGAACCCGCGCACCGCGACCTGGTTCACCGACAACGTCGACACCTACTTCGCCGACAGGCCGACAATGCTCGCGCAGGTCATGCACGACAACGCCTACAGCCTCCTACCTCGGCTGACAGCCGGAACCCCAACGCAACCATAGTCTTTCGGCATTCAGGATAGATCAGCTACTCCAACCGCTGATCGACCGGGCCACGGCCGCACGGACGCCGGCTCACGAATGTCGGAGTTGACCGGGAACGGGCAGGCCCCACCATGGTGTGGCCTGCCCGTTCCGCCGAACGGCCTCGTATCCGAGCCGATTCGAGGTGCCGGGCCGTAACCGAGCTCTACTCGAAGCACCCCTCGGTGCTCGGCGTCCATGCTCGACGTGGACCGTCGGGCGGACCGGGAAGGGCAGAGTCCGGCCGCGGACCCGTGGGCGACGCTCAGCTGGCCTTCTTCTGAAGACTCGACCTCCTGCCGCGCCTCTGGCCACCGAATCTTGGGGACGAAGCCGGGGACCGAGTAGGGGGCACCTGCAGGCCAGGCCATGGCTTGGCTCGTGCGTGTTCACGCCCATTCGGTGTACCCGGCCAGGGGTCGACGACCGCATGTACGGTAACGCCGTATGACGCGGGTAGGGCACCGGCGCAGAGTGTTCGAGCTTCGTCGGTCGAGATTCCCAGTGCGCGAAGCACTCGTTCGATGGTGCGGTCGACCGTTTCCGCCTCGTCGCGTTGGGGTTGCGAGAGCAGTAGACGCCCCCAGTGACAGCCAGGAACCGGAAACGATTGCGAGTGCGACATCGGCGTCGCCCACTTCGAATCGCCCTTCGGCAGCCACGAATTCGCTGACGCGGCGTGATCGCGGTGCCAGGCGCGCCACTACCCTCCGCGGCAGCCGAGACTGTCGCCTTCACGATCCTCGGTAAGTGAACCGCGTACGCGCCTACACGCGCTCCCCGGTAGTCGGAGTTCAATCTCCGAGTCCGCCGGGGAGTGGTGCAGATCAAGCGCAGATTTCAAACGCGCTCACTCAGCGAACCGGAATCGGTGACCTCTGCAGCTGCGACGGCCGGTTCGAGCGCCACGGCTTTCGCTCGGCGACGGTGGCCGATGACGACCCCCAAGCATCCGATCAGCGCCCACACCGACATGGTGAGCAGAACAGGACCCAGGCCCGAGCCATCGAAGTACGCAATACGTTTCAGTCCGTCCAGCGCCGTGGACGTCGGAAGCAGCGGATGCAGAAACTGGTAGAACGACGGTGCCAGATCGAGCCCGACCGCAACGCCCGATGCCGGAACCCCCAGCATGATGTACAGGCCGAGTGAGATGAGCATCATGACCGGTCCGAAGTTCACGAAACCTCCGAGTGTGACGATCCCGCAGGTGAATGCAAGAAGAAACACCATCCCTGCGACTCCGCCGATGTTGTCGTGCAAGGTCCCGGTAATTCCGTAGGAAATCAGTACTTGGATTCCCGCCGCGATGCTGCTCATCACGCCGAGCAACAACACTTTCCACCTGATGCGTACGCCGGGTGCAACCAGCGACGCCACTGCGGTCGTCAGAAAGCCTGCCAGGATGGCTCCGAGTCCGACATACATCACGCCGGCACCTACCGCGTCCGATTCCGGGAGTGGTACCAGATTCTCGACATTCACTGTTGCATTCGTCGATGCAGCGAGTGCGGTCACGAATCGCTGCGCAGCGATGGTCGATTGTGTATTGCCCGCCTGCGCTGTGTACAACGTCAAGGTCGTCGGATCGTATACGGCTCGGGTTTCCAGATCGAGAAGTCGCTCGGTACCCTCGTCCACCGTCGCAACACGGTCGACCACAAAATCGTCGTTGTTGAGGGCATCGCTGCTCTGGACGAATTTCATTGCGGCCGGACTGTTTCCGACAACGTCGATATGAACACCGTTCGGTCCGGGGCTGTGGAACAGTCCGATGTAGGTGAGAGGTAGGACGAACATCATGAACAGCGGGAGCAACAGTCCGCCCGTCAGCATGTGCCTCCGTTTCATCTGCTGCGGAGTCGCGGAATGCTCGTCGCCGAAGTAGAAGCGGAAATGGTTCGTTCCCTGCGTTGGAAAGTCTGCGTTCGATGCAGCCGGCGCAGTTACTGTTTCACTCATTTCGAGTCTCCGTTCTCGGGTGCGGGAATTGCGGCGAAGGAACTCAGGATCGGTTCGTCCGGATCCTTTTTGTGTCGAAGCACCGAGAGCCCGAGTAGTCCGGCGGCCAAGAATCCCCACATCGCCATCACGGCAACGGTGCCCCCGATACTTGCTGCCGGGAAGTACACGAGGCGCTTGAGGCCCTCCAGTAGCGCAGGCGTGGGAAGGAAGTTATTGAGTGTGGTGAAAAAGCCGGGCACCATCTCAGGCGCAATCGCCGCACCCGACGAGGGCACTCCGAGTAGCACCATGATCAGCAGCGTGGGGATCATCATCCCCGGTCCTATCAAACGCATCCCCCCTAGATGGAAGGATCCGACGACGAACGCCGACAGTGCAAGCAGTGCGAGCACCTCCAGGATGCTTCCGGACACCGCGCCGTACACCCCGTATGCAACGAAGGCCGGCACTACCGCGGACACCACGCTCATGACGGCAATGACGGTCAGCTCGACACGCAGCGAAAGGCCTGGCAGGAGCAGTTGGAGAACTGTCGCAGTCAAGAAGCCGCCGAGTATCGCCGCGAGGCCGACGAACATCAGCGATGCGCCCAACCTGTCGGTAGAACTCGTCGGTGCTACGTCGAAGACGGTAGGTGCAGTGCCGACTGTCTTGCCCGCAATGGAACCGAAGAGGCCCTCGACCGCCTGCGCAGCGGCCAGGTTTCCTTCGGACGCGACGTACACGATGTTCGTTGCCGGATCGTAGGCGCCACGCGTTTCCAAGCTGGACACAGCATCCTTTGCAGCGTCGACATCTGCTACGACCCCGACGTCGAATGACGACCCGACCTGCGCCTGAACCTGCTGCGCGAATTGCTCGACTTGCGTCGACGTTCCCACGATCCGCACGTCCATGTCGTGCGGCGTCGGCGAATGGAGGCCCCAGGTATAGAGCAGAGGAAGAACCGTCATCAGGAAGAGCGGTACCACCATTCCCCCGAGCATCATCACCGTCGGTGACGGTTTCTTGCGCGGACGTGCTTCCTGAGCACCCGCTGCCAGCTGGTCGGTCACAATCGAACTCCTCGTCGGTAGTTTACATCTGTTCATTACAATACATATGTAAGATAAGGTACGCGAGAGAGGCGCATCACCTATTAAGGTGGACCACGATGACCGCAAACATGGACCCTCGGGCAGTACGCAGTCGAGAACTGTTACTGGACGCTGCTGCCGAACTGGTGTCTCACCGTGATCCTGCGGAGGTGTCGATCACCGACATCGCCTCGGCTGCCGGCGTCAGCAGGCCGACCCTGTATCTGCACTTCCAGGACCGAGACACATTGTTCGCCGCCGTCGTTCGGAGGCGATTACAGTCGATCGCCGCGCTGGACGACGACGTGGCGGTGGACCGAGATCAGGCAGAACGCAGCATCGGGCTCGTTGTGGCCGAACTGGGTTCGAACCGTGAGTTCTACCGCAAACTGATCGGGGCTCAATCGAACTCGCGATCCCGCGAGCAGGTGATGACCGTTTTGCGTGAAGGATTGGGCCAGTACCTCCGACAACAAAGACTGGGCGACACCTCGCCGAACTCCCGTCAATCGAGGCGGCTCGACGAAGAAGCATGGTTCATCACGGGCGGAATGGTGACGGTGCTATCGAAGTGGCTCGATGGCGACCACGTCGACGAGCCCTCGGAGCAACGTTGGTTGGCCGAACGACTGTGGCATCTCTTATCGACCGTGGCGAGTGCCCCTGAACCGCAGGAGCTGCAGTAAAAAGTCCTCGACTTCCATCGTCGGATCCGTGACGGTGCGCTCGTCCGATGGTGTGATGCCGCGAGTCCGTCGGGATGCCGGTCATCTCGAGCGCATCCCGCAGCAATTACACCATGTCCAGTTGTGACAGCCTCGTGACAGCGAACCACCTGCGGACACGACCGTCGAACCCGAAGACCGACCCTGATCTGCACGAACTCGAAGAAACGGCGACGATGAAGGTAACTCCCGCGCGGATCTGAAATCCGCTGTGTCGGTTGTCCACTCGGATCCGTGGGAAGCCACCGGCATACACGCTACCAACCGAAAAGCACTTTCCTGGTCCAGAAATCTGGATCCATATGGACCCTGGTGCCCCCAGTCGGACTCGAACCGACACTTGACGGATTTTAAGTCCGCTGCCTCTGCCAATTGGGCTATAGGGGCCACCGCCGGAGACTGCCTCCAGCGGTGACGATCATATCGGGCTGCTACTGGGCCGGAATGACCGGCGGCACGAAGTCGAAGGTCATGCCGAGGAGCCACACGAGCAGCAGGACCACCGGGAAGTGAAAGATGAACTGCAGGAACGTGAATCCGATCAGATCGCGCGCCCGTAGACCCAGAACCGCCAGCAACGGGAGCATGAAGAACGGGTTGATCAGGTTCGGCAGCGCCTCGGCGACGTTGTAGATCTGGACGGTCCAGCCGAGGTTCATCTGCACGTCCGTCGCCGACTGCATCACGTACGGCGCTTCGACAAGCCACTTGCCGCCACCGGAGGGAACGAACAGTCCGAGCACGACGGTGTACACCGCGATGACCACGGCAAATCCGCCACCGCTGCCGATGTCGGTGAAAAAGTTCGCGAGGTGCTCGGAGATCGTGACGCCTCCCCTGCCCTCCGCCTTGGTCAGCATGGCCGCCATCGCGGCGTACAGCGGAAACTGCACCAGGATTCCTGCCGTCGCGGGAACCGCTTTGCTGACCGAATCGAGGAAGCGACGCGGGGTGCCGTGCAGCACCAACCCGAGCATGAGGAACACCAACAGGTACCCGTTCAGACTGCTGACCACCGACAGCACCGGCAGCGTCAACAGTTGGGAGACAAGCCATCCCAGCGTCATCGCGCCGGCAAATAGTGGCAGGATGCGGCTGTATTCGAGCCACTCCCCCGGCCTGGTTCGCGGTGCCGGCTCGGCGACGGTGTCGTCGAGATCGACTTCCATGTCGGCGGCAGTCTTGATGGCTGCACCCTTGGGCGCGGACACGTGTGCGATGACGACCGTCAACACGATGATGATCGCGCACATCAGCAGTGACTGCCACGTGAAGATGGTAGTTCCGAAGTCGAGTACTCCGGTGACCGAAAGCAGTGTCGCCGGAAGCGATTTCGCCGTCGCCTGCAACTGAGCAGCCGAGGACGACATTCCGAGTGCCCACACCGCTCCGAGTCCCATGAATGCCGCAGCCCCGAGTGCTCGATAGTCCGTCCGCAGATCGTCACGGCGCGCGATTGCGCGGGCAAGCAGACCGGCGAACACCAAGCTCAGCCCCCAATTGAGGAACGAGACCGAGCAGGACAGCAGTGCAACGAAACTGACTGCGCTACTGGAACTCTTGGGCACCTGCGCCAATCGCGTGATGAGCTTGGCGACAGGCGGTGAGGTGGCCACGACGTAGCCGGTGAGTACGACCATCGCCATCTGCAGAGTGAAGGCGGTCAGATCCCAGAAGCCGTTTCCGAACGCGTCGACCACATTCTGCGGAGACGACCCGTTGGCGAACGCAGCGACTGCCACGACCACCACGCCGACGAGGGCGAAGATGTACGCATCGGGAAACCACTTCTCGGTCCCCTTGGCGAGCGCTTGCGCTACGCGAGCCAGCCCTTTCTCGGCCGGCGCCTGGTTGGCCGGAGCCTGTTCGGCGGGTGACGTCATCGGTGGTCCTCACCTCGAAGGGAGCCGTGACGTGGGCCACAGCACCTGTAAGGCTTCACCGAACGACGCAGCGATGCAACCGACATCGCCGCAGACCGCCTCTGCAGAAATGCAGGTCAGATCTTGATCGACATCGCGATGCCGTCGAGGATGTCGTGCTCACTGACCGTCAACGAGCTCACGGCACCGCGTCGCTCGAACTCCTCGGCCAACACACTGCACACAATTGCACCGCCGCCGATCACATCGACCCGCCCTGGATGCATGGGGCCCAACGCACTTCGCTGCGTGTGCGTCATGCCGATCAGTCGCTCACAGACCTCGAAGAGCTGATCGAAGGGCACTCGCGAAAGATGCACCGCGTCGGCGTCGTACTCGGGCAGTTCCTTGGCGATGGCGGCGATGGTCGTCATCGTGCCGGCTACCCCGACCCAACTCGACGCGTCGCCGATCGGCACTTCCTCGAACGCCTCCGCCAACTTCTCGCGGGCGTACTCGCGCGCGCCGTTGATCTCGTCCGCGGTGGGAGGGTCCGAATGCAGGAATCGTTCGGTCAGACGGACGCAGCCGATGTTCGCCGAGAACGCCGCCTTGACGCCTTTGGCGTCGCCCAGTACGAGCTCGGTAGAACCGCCACCCAGATCGACGACCAGGAAAGGGCCTGCAGCAGCGTCGAGTTCACCGACTGCACCGGCGAAGGACAACCGAGCCTCTTCGTCTCCGGTGATCACTTCGGCCTCGGCACCAGGAATGACTTTGCCCAGTACGTCACGCACCATCGAGAAGAAGTCCTCTCGATTCGACGCATCCCGGGTGGCCGAGGTGGCGACCATGCGCACTGCGGTGACCCCGGTCTTACGAATGATCTCCGCGTACTCGACCAATGCCACGCGGGTGCGTTCGATGGCCTCGGGCACGAATGCTCCGGTGGCGTCGACGCCTTGACCGAGTCGCACGACGCGCATCTCGCGGGCGACGTCGGCAAGGGACTTACCGTTGTTGTCGGCGACGAGCAGGCGGATCGAGTTGGTGCCGCAATCGATTGCTGCAACCCTGGTCATTGTTTCTCCGCACGTAGTTCTTCGATTGTCGGCCAATCGGCCGGAATAGCTTTGCCGCGCAACGAGTTCTCGGCGGCAAGGGCCACCGACTCATCACCCAGCGGGTTGACGCCCGGGCCCTTGGCCAACGAATGGGCGATCAAGACGTGCAAGCATTTGACGCGATCGGGCATGCCGCCGCCGGTGAAATCCGTTCCGAGAGATTCGATCTCGTCACGCTCGGCCAGATAGGACCGATGGGCGCGCAGGTATGCCGCAGCCAGTTCGGGATCCGTACCGAGACGCTCGGTCATCTCCCGCATCACCCCGGCCGATTCCTGCCGACTCGCCTCGGCCGTCAGCCGCGGATCCGTGAGATAGAACAGAGTAGGGAACGGCGTACCGTCGGGCAGCTTGGGGGAGGTTTTCACCACGCCCGGCCTGCCGTCCGGAGATCGATATGCGATCTCGAGTACGCCACGCGGTTCACGTCCGAGCTGCGCTGCGACCGCATCGAGATCTTCCTGCGAGACTGCCGAGGAATTCACCCGACCGGTCCTCCTTCTGATTCTGGCACCGGCGGCACGGCCGGTGCGGGTTCTGGCTGTACGACGGGCATGGGCGCGGACGTCGGCTCCGCTGGCTCGTTCGACCCCTGCGGCTGCACCGCGGTGTTCCACAGGTCGGAGTACCAGGGCCCCGTCGGCGCGTTGTCTGCCGCGAGTTGCTCCGGAGTCTTTCCGTAGTCGCCGGGCAGCTGCACCTGATACGGCGTCTCCCCCGGCATCACGAAGCGCAGACGTTCACGGGCGCGGGCGGCGATGCGGGACGGCTCGTCGAGCTGAGATTTCTCCGTCTGGAGATCGCGCACGTCGTTCTCCAACGCCTGCCGCTCGGCCAACACGGACTCGAGTTCGCTGCGCTGCGAGAAGTAGGTGCGCAGCGGCATCGCCAGCGTCAACGCCAGCGCGCACACCACAACACCGAGAATGACGGCCCGCCCGGTGGACAGACCGAAGAACGTCCGCTCGGGCATCTTGGGCCTACGGGCCCCCACACGCCGCGGAGCCGCCTTGCCGCCGACCACCGCGTCGCGCATCTGCTCCGACGGTTCCGGCGGAGTGGCCTGCCGGCCGGAAGCGTTCTCGTCGCGAGAAGCGCCTCCGGCCTTGGACCTGCTCGAAGAAGAGGTGCGGCCGCGGGGTCGGGGATCACGTCCACCTGGACTGGTCCCGGACCTGCCGCGCCGTGCCATCATTCACTCTCCACTTCGTGCAATACGTACCTGTTTGCTATCCCTCGTAATTGAACCGGGGGAAAGACAACTCGCCGGCGTAACGCGCCGCGTCGCCCAGAGCTTCTTCGATACGAAGCAACTGGTTGTACTTGGCCACGCGCTCGCTTCGAGCCGGAGCACCGGTCTTGATCTGGCCGCTGCCGACGGCAACTGCCAGGTCAGCGATGGTGGTGTCCTCGGTCTCGCCGGACCGGTGGCTCATCATCGTCTTGTAGCCGTTGCGGTGGGCGAGATCGACGGCGTCGAGAGTCTCGGTGAGCGTGCCGATCTGGTTGACCTTGACCAGCAGCGCGTTGGCCGCACCCTTGACGATGCCGTCTTCGAGACGCTCGGGGTTGGTGACGAAGAGATCGTCGCCGACGAGCTGAACCTTGTCGCCGATCGACTCGGTGAGTGCAACCCAGCCGTCCCAGTCGTTCTCGTCGAGCGGATCCTCGATGGAAACCAGCGGGTAGGCGTCGACGAGTTCGCCGGCGAAGGCCGACATCTGCTCGGCGGACTTCGTCTCACGCTCGAAGGCGTAACCGGTGCCAGCGGTGTAGAACTCGGTGGCCGCCACGTCGAGCGCGAGAGCGACGTCCTGGCCGGGCTTGAGGCCGGTCTTGCCGATGGCCTCGAGGATCAGGTCGAGAGCAGCCTTGGTGCCGGCGAGGTCGGGAGCGAAGCCGCCCTCGTCGCCGAGCCCGGTGGACAGGCCCTTGGCCTTGAGCACGGACTTGAGTGCGTGGTAGACCTCGGCACCCCAGCGCAGCGACTCCTTGAACGTAGGCGCACCGATCGGCGCGATCATGAATTCCTGCACGTCGACGCCACTGTCTGCATGTGCGCCACCGTTGATGATGTTCATCATCGGGACCGGCAGGATGTGAGCGTTGGGGCCGCCGAGGTAGCGGAAGAGCTCCAGGCCAGTGGACTCGGCAGCGGCCTTGGCGACGGCGAGCGAGACACCCAGCAGGGAGTTCGCGCCGAGGCGAGACTTGTCGGGGGTGCCGTCCAGATCCAGCAGAGCCTGGTCGACCGTGCGCTGCTCGATGGCGTCGAGGCCGATGACCGCAGGCGCGATCTCGTCGAGCACCGCGTTGACGGCCTTCTCGACGCCCTTGCCGCCGTAGCGGTCTCCGCCGTCACGAAGCTCGACGGCCTCGTGCTCACCGGTGGATGCGCCGGAGGGGACGGCTGCGCGGGTCAACGTCCCGTCGTCCAATGCGACCTCGACCTCAACCGTGGGGTTGCCACGGGAATCGAGGATCTCGCGAGCTCCGACCTGCTCAATGATGGCCACGAATGCTTCTCCTAGTAACGGGGACCGGCGGACTGTGCCGGGTGCAAGACTAGCCGCTTCCCGGTACCTCCCGCGATGCACGGACTTCTACGGCCTGGTGCCCACGGAGTACGCGGCCGCCCGATCGCGCACGTCGCGGAGATACTGACCCGACAGGTTGTAGGCCATCAACGCCGTCTCCCAGCCCTGCGCGGTCCGCAGATCGCCGCCGCGGGCGCACAGATAGCGGGCCGCGGTCAACGCCGCATCGTCGATGTTGTCCGGATCTGCGATGCCGTCGCCGTTGGCGTCGACGCCCCATTTCTTCCACGTCTCCGGGATGAACTGCATGGGACCCATCGCGCGGTCGAACTGGGCATCACCGTCCATGACCCCGCCGTCGGTGTCCGGGATTTCGGCGACGCCCGGCCCGCCGTCGAGTGGGATTCCTCGAATCGGGGGTGCGACGAGACCGTCGGGCTGCACGGACGACCCCTGGTAGGTGCCGTGCCGACTCTCGATGTAGCCGATGCCCGCGAGCGTCGTCCACGCAATTCCGCAGTCTGCGTCGGTCTCGGTCATGATCGCGGCGGCGTGCCCGTACGACGCCAGCGCCGTCACCGAGATGCCCAGCGCCTCGGTCTGCGGTTCGGCCCAGGCGAGCAGAAGATCGGCCGTCCGCCCGGGCGCGTTGAAGTCGATGACCGGCACCTCTGTGCCCGGTCCGGGCGGGATGCCGTCCGGGATCTCACGCTTCGGCGCGCCACTGCCGCATGCCGTGAGCGCGAGGAGTGCCGACGCCGTGGCGAGCACGCAGATTCGAGAGATCACCTCTCCATCCTGCACACGCAAGGTAATAGAAAGCTAAAGACCCATAAAACCCCAGTTCAACGTGCATTCGGCCGGCATTGCAGGGTGTATGTTTCTGTCAACCTTCACGCATGAGGGTCGCCTACCCTTTGAGAGGGAAGGCGTACCAATGTTCGTTGCAAAACAGGAGAAGTGCCCGTGTCCGTTCTCGCCGCCGCAGGGTCAGCGCCGTCGATCGCCACCCAGATGTTCGGCAGCGGCTTGATCGGTCTGCGCGAGGGTCTCGAGACCGGCATCGTGGTGATGATTCTCGTCGCCTTCCTCGTCAAAGCAGAACGACGCGATGCTCTCAAATGGGTGTGGCTGGGCGTAGGTCTCGCCGTTGCGATGGTGGCCGCAATCTTCTTCGTCATCCACTACGGCACGTCCACCGTCACCGGATTGACCGCCGAAATCATCGCGGGCGCGGCATCGCTCGTGGCCGTGGTCATCGTGACGGCGATGGTCCTCTGGATGCGCACCGCCGCGAAGAACATCTCCGGCGAACTGCGGGCGAACATGGAGAAGGCGCTGACCGTCGGGCCCGCTGCAGTGCTGACGCTGTCGTTCTTCGCTGTCGGCCGCGAAGGCGTCGAAACTGCGCTACTCATGGTCGGTTACGCCGAGAACACCAACGGCAGCCTCTGGCCACTGCTCGGTCTGCTCCTCGGCATCGTCGTCGCTGCCGTGCTGACGGTGTTCTTGTACTTCGGCGCGGTGCGCATCAACTTTGCCGTGTTCTTCAAGTACACCGGCATCTTCCTCATCGTCGTCGCCGCCGGAATCCTCGCCTACGGCATCCGCGCGCTGCAGATCGGCGGAGTTCTGCCCGGTGGCAGCGCTGTCGCCTTCGACATCAGCGCTCACTTCGACGCTTCGAGCTGGTACGGCACCGTGCTCGGCGGCATCTTCAACTTCCGCCCCGAACCCACTGTCTTCCAAGCCGTCGCGTGGGTGCTCTACATCCTGATCGTGCTCTACCTCTTCCTCCGCCCGGCCCGCGTTCCCGCGACGCCCGAGCCTGCTCTGCAATCCTCCTGAAAGGCACCACCAACATGCGTCGTTCCACCTACGCCCTGGCCGCGGTCGCGGTTCTGCCGATGGCTCTGGCCGGATGTACGGAGAAGTCCTCTACCGAGGCCGCGTCGGGCGATATCGCCGTCACCGCAACCGACTCCTCCTGCGACGTCGGCGCATCCGAGGGCACCACCGGAAACTCGACGTTCCAGATCACCAACAACGGCAGCAAGGTCACCGAGTTCTACGTCTACGGCGAGGGTGACCGCGTCATGGGCGAGGTCGAGAACATCGGACCCGGGCTGACGCGTCAGCTCATCGTCGCCCTGCCCGACCCCGGCACATACCAAACCGCCTGCAAGGCAGGCATGGTGGGCGACGGCATCCGCGCCGATTACGTCGTCACCGGCGACTCCGTCCGCACCGCCGACGAGAACGGCCTCCTCACCGAGGCCGCCGCCGGCTACAAGCGCTACGTCGTCAGCCAGATCGATGCCCTTCAGGACACCACGGCTTCGTTCGTGACGGCCGTGAAGAGCGGAGACGTCAACGCCGCCAAGGCCCAGTTCCCCATTGCACGTAGCTATTACGAGCGCATCGAGCCCGTCGCCGAAAGCTTCCCCGACGATCTCGACCCTCGCATCGACCTCCGGGAGCCCGATGTCGAGCCCGGTGCGGAGTGGACCGGATTCCACCGCATCGAGAAGGACCTGTGGACGCAGGGACTTCAGCCCGATACGAACGCGATGGCCGATCAGCTGCAGGCCGACATCACCGAACTCGCCGACAAGATCAAGGCCGACGACTTCACCATCGACCCCATTCAGGTGGCCGGTGGCGCACAAGGATTGCTCGACGAGGTCGCCAAGACCAAGATCAGCGGTGAAGAGGACTTCTTCTCCCACACCGACCTGTGGGACTTCCAGGCCAACGTCGACGGCTCGCAGGCGGCCATTGCTGCCGTGCGCCCCATCCTCGACGAGCGCAATGCCGATCTCGGTACCGCCATCGACGCCCGTTACGCAGAACTCGACGCCGAATTGGCCAAGTACCGCAGCGGCGACGGCTTCGTCTTCTACGACACCGTGACCGAACCGCAGCGTCAGGAACTCTCGAACAAGATCGACGCATTGTCTGCCGAAGTGAGCCAGGTGCAGGGTGTCGTTGCCGGACAGTAATTCTGGACGCATCTCCCGGCGGCGCCTCTTCGGTGCCGTCGGGACCGGTGCTGCGCTCGTCGGAGTCGGAGCTATCGCAGGACATACGACGGCGTCGGGTGCCGAGGCACCCACATCGGACATCGTCGAGTTCCGTGGAGACCACCAGGCCGGAATCGTCACCCCCGCGCAGGATCGCATGCACTTCGTCGCCTTCGACATCACCACCGATTCTCGTGAGGATTTCGTTGCGCTGCTGAAGAAGTGGACCCTGATGGCCGAACGCCTCACCAAGGGTGAGGAGACGTTCGACGGTGGTGCCGTGGACGGTGGCCAGTACAACCCGCCCGCGGACACCGGCGAGGCTCTCGGCCTGAGCGCGTCGTCGCTGACGTTGACGATCGGTTTCGGTCCGAGTCTGTTCGATCGCTTCGATCTGGCCTCGAAACGACCTGCGTCACTTGCCGATCTGCAGCACTTCCCGGCCGACAACCTCGATCCACGACGCTCCGGCGGCGACCTCTGCATCCAGGCCTGCGCCGACGACCCGCAGGTTGCCGTGCACGCCATCCGCAACCTCGCACGCGTCGGTTTCGGCACGGTGTCGGTGAAGTGGTCGCAACTCGGATTCGGACGCACCTCGTCCACGTCCACCGCCCAGGCAACGCCGCGAAACCTGTTCGGCTTCAAGGACGGAACGGCGAACCTGAAGGCCGAGGATCCGTCGTTGCTGGACGAGAACGTGTGGGTTGCGTCCGAGGACGATCAAGAGTGGATGGCCGGTGGCTCCTACCTCGTGGCGCGTCGTATCCGCATGTTGATCGAATCCTGGGACCGCACCACGCTCAAGGAACAAGAGCGAGTGATCGGGCGCAGCAAGGGAACCGGAGCGCCACTCGGCCAGAAGGACGAATTCGACGCACTCGACTTCGAATCCCAAGGCCCCGAGGGCACCTTCATCGACAAGGCTGCTCATGTGCGTCTGGCGTCGAAAGAGGAACTCGGTGGAATCCAGATCCTGCGTCGGGGATACAACTTCACCGACGGCTCCGACGGCTTCGGCCACCTCGACGCCGGACTGTTCTTCATCGCCTACTGCCGCGACCCACTGACCCAGTTCGTCCCGATGCAACTGGCCCTCTCCCGCAAGGACGCACTGAACGAATACATCCAACACGTCGGATCGGCGGTATTCGCCTGCCCACCCGGCGTCGGAGAATCGAAATACTGGGGTTCGACGCTGTTCGAGTAGGCCTGTCCCCCGCCCGCGGCAATGGACCCTTGCATACGTCTGACCGCTGCAATGGTTCATTCACGCACGACCCCGGCCTGCGTCGATGGCGCACTGCATACGTCTGACCGCTGCAAGGGTCCATTGACACAGGCGGGCGGTGAGTTTGTACAGTCGGCTCGGTCCATACGTCGTACGTCATCGTCATCGACTCCGGGAGCACACATGGGACAGCTGGTTCGGGTACAGAACTTCACCATTTCGAGCGATGGGATTGCTGCTGGGGTCGACCAGAGCTTCGAGAGCCCGTTCGGACTGGACCACGCAAGCCTGATGGCGTGGTTCTTTGCCACCTCCAGCTTCCCGGGGAACGCCGATTCCGACGGTAGCCGCGGGCTCGACGACTACCTCGCCCGCGACTTCTCCAACAACATCGGTGCCGAGATCATGGGCCGGCACAAGTTCGGACCCCAGCGCGGACCGTGGACCGACCACGAATGGCAGGGCTGGTGGGGTGACGAGCCGCCGTTCCACACACCCGTCTTTGTCCTCACTCACCACGAGCGACCATCGATCATGCTCTCCGACACCACGTTTCACTTCGTCGACGGGGAGCCCGCCGAGGTGCTGAAGCAGGCAAAGGAGGCCGCGGACGGTAAGGACGTGCGACTCGGCGGTGGCGTCACCAGCATTCGAGAATTCCTCGACGCCGATCTCGTCGACACCTTGCACATCGCCGTCGCGCCCATCGAGTTCGGATCGGGCCTGAAGCTGTGGGACTCCCCCGACGAGTTGAACGACAGATTCGAGCACGACGTCGTCCCCAGCAGCAGCGGCGTCACGCATCACTTGTTCTGGCGCAGGTAGCCGGTCCGGATCAATGCGGCTTTGTTGCATTCTGAGCGACTGAAACTCACATTGATCCCGAAGGCAGCCGGACAGGTGTTCACGGGGTGAGAGCAAGCCCGGCACAGAACAACAGGATCGGACCGAGCAACACGAGCGCCAGAATCACCAACCAACCGAATACCGATCGGCCGATGCCGGCTCGCCGCATCCCGAGTACCGAGGTGATGAAGCTGGCGAACCACGTGAGCACCGCGAACCCCGTAACGAGACGGGCACTGATGTAGTCCGCCATTTCGTAGTCGTGCCCCATCAGTACCGCGGTCAGTACGGGGCTACTGATAGCCGAGTAGGTGGCGAAGCCCGCCACCAACATCAGCACGCCACCGAGTGCCGTCCAACCGCCGGTCCATGTCTTCTCGGCTTCGCGTTCAATTAGGTTCGTTGTCATGACCGATAGCCTGGCCGACCAGACGCCACGCGCACATGAGTAGCGCTACTCGAGAGATCTGAGCAATCCCCCGCCGCGTGGATGGCGCACTGCATACGTCTGAGCGGTGCAACGGTCCATTGACGCGTTCGGGTGGAGCCAGTTCAGCCCCGCAAACCCCAGTGCTCGATCCAGTCCAGCGCAGACATCTCTCCCGGCGCGATGCCTGCATTGCGAGCGGATGCCTCGGCGTTACGAATCAAGGCCGCGAAATCCAATACCCGACGCCGCAGCGCATCCTCGGCACTCTCCCCACCGTGCGAATGGTCGACCCCGATGTGTACGACGCGTAGGCCGTCGGGAACGAGTTCGTCGGGCAGCCCGGCCTTGGTGGCTCGTCCGATCACTTTCTGCGCCAAGGCGAGTGACGGCTGCGACAGCGCAACACCGTCGATGCAGGACCCCCGCGCCTTCTCCGAGGCCTTCTGCTCTTCCCAGGCTCGCTCCTGCTCGACGATGTCGATCGGTCCACCGTCCTGGCGACCGAGATGCGGGCTGCGGTGGGTCAGTTTGGCAACCAGTCCCGCGGCGACATCGTCGATATCGAACGCGTTCTCGGATGCATTCTGAGCGATTCTGGAGTGAAACAGCACCTGCAGCAACAGGTCTCCGAGTTCCTCGCGCAGATCGTTCAGGTTCCCTGCGGCGATCGCGTCGAGCAGTTCGTACGTTTCTTCCAGCAGGTAACCGCGCAGCGATTCGTGGGTCTGCTGCGCTTCCCAGCCACCGACGGTGTGCAACCGGTCCATCAAGTGCACCGCCGCGATCACGTCGTCACCGGGGAGCTTCTCGGCGGCGATGACACGGTCGCCGCGCGCGATCCGGTCCTGAACCTCGGGGTTGGCCGGGTCGGTGCTCACCAGAACGGGATCGACGGCATCGGACGCAGCGGTGCCCGAGAACAGCCAGCGCACTCGTACCGGCACTTCTTCGGTGAATTGCACAGGCTCGCCCAGGAATTCGACAGCGTCGACCGGAACCTGGGTGGGACGAACAGGGTCGAGCAGAACTACCGTCACCGCTACACCCCCACTGTTTGCTCCAACAAGACCGACCGAGATGGCTTCCCGTCCAAGGATAGGATGAGATCGGCGATGAACTGCACCAATTCGACGTCGCGTACGCGCGCCGCCCCCACGCCGCCACCCTCGACGCGCGGCAGTGGCAACTGCACCACTCCGGTCGTCGCCCGGTAGGTGGCGCTGGGATACAGCCGCTTGAGGCGGATCTGCTTGGAATCGGGCAGGTCCATCGGAGCCAATTTCACCTGCGTGCCGGCTACATTGACGTCGGTCAAGCCGTACTCCTTGGCGATCAGACGCAGCTTCGCGATGGAGACCAGCCGGCCCACCTCCTCCGGCAACGGGCCGTATCGATCGACGAGTTCGTCGATGACGGCATCGATGCCTGCGGAATCGGCTGCAGCAGCGAGCTTTCGGTAACCCTCGAGACGCAACCGATCGCTGGTGACGTAGTCGGGTGGAATATTGGCGTCGACGGGTAGGTCGATGCGCACTTCCTTGGGTGCCTCGTCTGTGGTGATGGGCTTGCCGTCGGCGGCCGCGCGGTACGCCTCGACCGCTTCGCCGACGAGCCGCACGTACAGGTCGAATCCGACGCCTGCGACGTGACCGGACTGCTCAGCGCCCAGAACATTTCCGGCACCACGGATTTCGAGGTCCTTCATCGCCACGGCCATGCCGGCACCGAGATCGGAGTTCTGCGAGATGGTCGCCAGCCGGTCGTAGGCGGTCTCGGTGAGCGGCTTCTCCGGCGGATACAGGAAGTACGCGTACCCACGCTCGCGGCTACGGCCCACTCGGCCTCGGAGCTGGTGCAACTGCGACAGGCCGAGCGAATCGGACCGCTCGACTATCAGCGTGTTGGCATTGGAGATGTCGAGGCCCGTCTCGATGATCGTGGTGCACACCAGCACGTCGGTCTCGCGCTGCCAGAACCCCTGCACGGTGCGCTCGAGTGTTTCCTCGTTCATCTGACCGTGCGCCGTCGCCACCCGCGCCTCGGGAACCAGATCGCGAATCTTTTTGGCGGCCTTGTCGATCGAGCTGACGCGGTTGTGCACGAAGAACACCTGGCCGTCGCGCAGCAGCTCACGCCTGATGGCCGCGGCGACCTGCTTGTCGTTGTATGCCCCGACGTACGTGAGTACCGGGTGACGCTCCTCGGGCGGGGTGAGGATGGTCGACATCTCACGGATTCCGGCGAGGCTCATCTCGAGGGTTCGCGGAATCGGCGTCGCCGACATCGTCAGCACGTCGACGTGGGTTCGGAGCGACTTGATGTGCTCCTTGTGCTCGACGCCGAAGCGCTGCTCCTCGTCGACGATGACCAGACCGAGGTCCTTCCAAGCGACGCCGGTCTGCAGCAACCGGTGCGTACCGACGACGATGTCGACCGTACCGTCGGCCAGCCCGGCCATGACCTCCTTGGATTCGGAGCCGTGGGTGAAGCGGGAGAGCCCCTTCACCGTCACCGGGAACGACGCCATCCGTGCGGTGAAGGTCTGCAGATGCTGTTGCGCCAGAAGCGTTGTCGGCACCAGCACGGCGACCTGCTTGCCGTCCTGTACCGCCTTGAACGCGGCGCGCACCGCGATCTCGGTCTTGCCGTAGCCGACGTCGCCGAGAATGACGCGGTCCATCGGAACAGCCTTCTCCATGTCGGCCTTGACGTCGGTGATGGCCGTCATCTGGTCGACCGTCTCGGTGAAGCCGAACGCATCTTCCATTTCGAGCTGCCACGGAGTGTCGGGTCCGAAAGCGTGCCCGGGCGCTGCCTGGCGAGCGGCGTACAGCTGCACGAGTTCGCCGGCGATCTCGCGAACTGCCTTGCGCGCCTTGCGTTTGGTATTGGCCCAGTCGGATCCGCCGAGCTTGCTCAGAGACGGCAGCTCGCCGCCGACGTAACGCGAGAGCTGATCGAGCGAGTCCATCGGGACGAAGAGTCGGTCGCCTGGATGGCCCCGCTTGCTGGGCGCGTACTCCACGACGAGGTATTCGCGCCGGGCACCGCCGATGGTGCGTTCGACCATCTCGACGAATCGACCGATTCCGTGCTGATCGTGCACGACGCTGTCGCCGGCGACGAGTGCGAGCGGATCGACCTGATTGCGACGCTTCGCCGGGAGCTTGCGGCCCTCACCTGCTGCGGCCACGCGGTTGCCGGTCAGATCGCTTTCGGTGACGACCACGAGTTTCGCGTCGGGAAACACCAGGCCGTCGTGCAGCGATCCGCACAGGACGTTGACGACGTCCGTGACCGGGACCGCACCGGAATCGAGATGTGCCGCAGGCACTTCGGCCTCGGCGAGGCGTTCGATGATGCGGGTGGCGGTGCCGGCACCGGCGACGGAGATGACTGCGCGACCACCGGTGGCGATGTGCGCCCGCAGCGTGGCGAACAGGGCCGTGAGAGCCTCTTCGGATCCCCGGACCTCCGGGACCGAGTCGACAGCGAGTTCGACTTCCTCGCCGTTACCGGAGGCGAGCGGGCTGATGGTCCACCACGGGCGGCCGTGCACCTGCGCGGATTCGCGAACCTGCCGCAGCGACCGATACGCCGAGGCCCCGAGATCGAGGGACGCGCCTTCGAGACTGGAGGTGTCGAGGGTGGACGTGTCCAGCGGCGCTGCTCCGCCGATCGAGGCAGCCGTCCAGGATGCTTCGAGGAATTCCTGGCCCGTGCGCACCAGATCGGTTGCGCGCGTGCGGATTCGCTCGGGGTCACACAGCAGTACGTGTGTTCCTGCGGGGAGGGTGTCGGCGAGCAACTGCAACTCGCCCGGCTGCAACAGCGGCAGCAATGCCTCCATACCCTCCACGGGGACTCCCGCGGAGATCTTGTCGAGCATCTCGACCAGTGCGGTGTCGCCCGCATTGTCGGCAGCGAGTATCGCGGCGCGGTCGCGGACTTCCTGGGTGAGGAGCAACTCGCGGCACGGCGGAGCGATGACGAGATCGACCTCGTGATCGGGCAGTGAACGCTGATCGGAGACCGCGAACGCGCGGAGCTCGGTGATCTCGTCGCCCCAGAATTCCACGCGCACCGGGTGATCTGACGTCGGCGAGAACAGGTCGAGGATTCCGCCGCGGACGGCGAACTCACCGCGCTTGCCGACCATGTCCACGCGTAGGTATCCGAACTCGACGAGTCGGTGGATCAAGCCGTCGAAGTCGATGTCGAGCCCGACCTTCAGGGTCACGGGTTCGATCTCGCCGAGACCGGGTGCCATCGGCTGCACCAGCGAGCGGACGGTGGTGACGATGACGCGCAGAGGATCGCCGTAATCGGTGTCGCCGGGACGAGCGAGCCGGCGGAGTACGTCCAGTCGCTTGCCGACGGTGTCGGCGCTCGGCGAGAGTCGCTCGTGCGGAAGCGTCTCCCACGACGGGAACATCACGACGCCACCGCCGAGGATCTGGCGGAGTTCGTCGGTGAGATCGTCCGCTTCACGCCCGGTAGCGGTGACGATCAACAGCTGAGTGTGCTGTGCGATGGCGGCTGCGACGAACGGGCGAACCGAGTGCGGTCCGATGAGCGTGTGCTCGGCGGTTCCGATCGCGTCGGCGACGGCCACCATCGACGAATCCGTCAGCGCAACGCTGGCCAGACCCGAGAGTTGGAGCGCTGCGTCGGGAACGATCGGGGCCGGCCCGGATGGAGAAATGGCTGGCAGAGAATCGGAAGACAACAGCAATGCTCCTACAAGCGATTCGAGGCGACGGCTGCACACGCACAGTCTCGGGCAAGTCTATGGGAGTACACCGGCAACCCGGCAAGCGGGCGAGCGCGGGGTCAGCTCAGAGCCGCGTCGAGCATCGCTGCGAGCGAGTCGGCGGCCGACGCCGAGTCGTACTGCGGGTCGTGCAGGCGTTCGATGACGATCGCATCTATCGCGCCGCCCGTGATGACCGCGAGCGTGCGTGCATCGACACCAGACGTCCCACGCGCACGGACGGCCGCGTCGATGAGGTCGGCCAACGGCCTCCACCGCTGCTCCGGGGTGTGCCCGAGCGCGGAGTTGCCCAGCGCCTCGATGAGCATTCGGGTACGCCCGGGATGGGAGTGGAGGTGGCCGACCATCGAGCGCACGTACGCCCGTGGCCCGTCCTGCGCCCGGACCGCCCCGACTGCAGCCGCGACATCCTCGACGAGCGCATCGAGAACGAATCGGTACGCCGCCTCGACCACCGCGTCCTTCGTTCGGAAGTGGTACAGCACAGCAGCTTTGGTGATTCCCGCACTGTCCGCGATACGAGCGAGGGAGACCTTCGCATACCCGTGCTCGGCGACCGCATCGATCGTCACATCGATCAACTGGGCGCGCCGGGTGCGCTCGATGAAGCTGGGTTCCTTCGTTGCCACGAACGCCAGCCTACCGTACGGTTGAATTACTTACCGATCGGTTAGGAGCCGTGACATGGAAGCTTCACCAACGAAAGTCCAGCGCCGATACCTACGCGTTGTCGGGGTCACGTTGACGATCGGCGTCGTTGCCGTCGCGTTCGCGCTCCGCTCACCGTCACCCGTCGGGCATTGGAACAGCGCGGCGAGCGAGGACCGCTTCCTCGCCGCATACGATCGCGCCTTCGAGGACCTACCCGACCCGGCGGAGACCCTCGACATCAGAACCGACTACGGCATCGTCCGCGTGTACCGGTTCGAGGGCACCGGAACGTCCACCCCACTGTTTCTGCTGCCGGGCCGGTCCTCTGCCACGCCGGTGTGGGCAGCCAACCTGCCCGGCCTGCTGACGATCGGTGACGTCTACACCGTCGACCTGCTCGGCGAACCCGGACGCAGCATCCAGGAACGCCCGATCTCCAGTGACGAGGACCAGGCCACCTGGCTCGATCAGACCCTCGATGCTCTACCCACCGGCCGGGTCCATCTCGTCGGCCTGTCGATCGGCGGGTGGACCGCGGCTAATCTGGCGCTGCACCAGAGCGCACACATCGCCACTCTCACGCTGATCGACCCGGCTCGGGTATTCGCCGACATTCCGTGGGGCACCGCGATCCGCGCCCTACCCGCCGCCGTGCCGTGGCTCCCGAAATCCTGGCGGGACGGCTTCAACTCCTACACAGCCGGCGGCGCAGAGGTGCAGGACGTTCCCATCGCAGACATGATCGAAGCCGGGATGCAGGGCTACTCACTGAAGCTGCCGCAACCGACACGCATCACCGAGGAACAACTCGGGACGCTCGGTATGCCGGTATTGGCCGTCATCGCAGGAAGGTCTGTGATGCACGACGCCACCGACGCCGTCGCCACGGCCGTGGAGGCGCTTCGGAACGGGACCGTGCGCCTCTATCCCGACGCCTCTCATGCGATCAACGGCGAATACCCGGATCGACTCCGAGACGACATCGCGGACTTCGTTGCCAGAAACTCGTGAGTTACGGACCGAAGCGAATGACGCGACGCGCTGCGAACTCGCGGAAGTAGTCCAGTTTGTTGGCGGGCACCAATGCGGGCAGCAGGTAGTACCAGAGCCGCTCCATCCGGGAGGGCAATTCCTCGGTGGTGGAGGTGGCGACCGCAACCATGTGTACGCCGGTGAGGATTTCGAGTACGAGCGAACCGATGGTGCGCGAGTCCGAATTGGGGTCGATGTCGCCCTGCGCGATGGCTTTCGCAGCGAGCCTGTCGAAGGACTCGCTCCACCCGGCCATGACATTGCCTTCGGTGCCCCGATAATCGCCGATCTGATGGCTCAGCCGGAGCATGGCCGAAACCATGGGGTCGCTGACAGAAAGGTCCACGACGATGTAGGAAATGCCGATCGCCGCTTCGAGTGCGGGAATGCGACCGTCGTTGAACTGCGAGCAGGCAGTGGTCAGACGAGTGTTGCCCTCGTCGATGACCGCGCGCGCCAGTTCTTCCTTGGAACCGAAATGGAAGTACAGAGCGCCTTTGGTGACCTGGGACTGAGAGATGATCTCGCTGAGACTCGCGTTCGCGTACCCGAGGCGCAGGAATACATTCGCTGCGCCCGCGAGCACGGTGTCGCGGGTTATCTCAGCGCGGGCCTGCCTGACCATAGGATCCGCCTTCGCGATTCTGTACTGACACTGCGCAAATTACGCCCGAACGGTACCACTGAGTGGCATTACGTCTCATGCCAACATGCATCGGTCCGATTGAGCACTGTGCCGTGAGTGACGCAGCTCTCATGGCCGACAAAGGGGACGATACCCCCTCTTTCACCGCGAAGAGACGAAACGGTGTGCTCATTCCTCGGTCAGTCGAGGGTCCGCCTCCAGATTCGTCAGCCCGTTCCAACACAGGTTGACCACGTGCGCCGCAACCACCTCTTTCGAAGGAGTGCGCACATCGAGCCACCACTGCGCCGTCATCGACACCATTCCGACCAAGGCCTGGGCGTACATCGGCGCGAACTCCGGGTCGAGGCCACGGCGAGAGAAGTCTCCGGCCAGCATGTGTCCGACGCGCCCGATGGCCTCGTTGAGCAGCGACGAGTACTTTCCGTCTTCGGCAGCCGCCGGGGAATCGCGAACGAGAATGCGGAAACCGTCGGTCCGGTCCTCGATGTAGGTCAGCAGTGCCAGAGCGACACGCTCGACGCGAATCCGCGAACGATTGAGGTCGAGCGATTTGGTGATCATGCCGAGCAGCGTCGACATCTCACGATCGACAATGACGGCATAGAGGCCTTCTTTACCGCCGAAATGTTCGTAGACGACCGGCTTGGACACATTGGCGCGTCCGGCGATCTCCTCGACCGACGCGGCCTCGTAGCCGCGTTCGGCGAACAGCGTCCGCCCCACCTCGATCAACTGCTCGCGCCGTTGGGTTCCGGTCATCCGAACCCGGGGTGAGCGTTCTTGCTCCGAGGCTGCGCCTGACATGAAAACCGCTTCCGTAGCCGACCGACTGCGTTCCGACGTCGGAATCGACGTCTCCTTCACCCTAGCGATGCCCGATCCATCCGGTTCGGGTAGCGGGAGTGGAGCCTGCAGGAACGACCAGGATGGACAGGAGCCGGAGCGCATTAAAACGACCCAGCCGGTCTGTTATATATCGCGGTTCGACTCACCACTACCTCTCATGCGAGGATCGTTGCGCTCGGTGGGAGTGCAGTGGCGTCACGAATGCGTCGTTCGGTTCGTAGGGCCACTGACGAAACCACTGGCCGATTATCCGCCGTGGTGTAATGGCAGCACCTCTGATTTTGGTTCAGATAGTTCAGGTTCGAGTCCTGGCGGCGGAGCGAGCAACATCATTCGTGCATACCGTCTTCGCGTTACCGCCTGAGGAGCTCAATGCCTGTGCAGACCGCCGTGGTCGTTCTCGCTGCGGGTGCAGGTACCCGAATGCGGTCGAAGACCCCGAAAGTTCTGCACCCCCTGGCCGGCCGCACGATGCTCGCGCACGCTCTCCACGCGGCCGGTGATCTCGGTCCCGACCACCTGGTGACCGTCGTCGGGCACGATCGCGCACGAGTGACCGACGCCGTCCAGGACCTCGCCGCCACCTTGGGTCGCACCATCCATACCGCCGTCCAGGACCAGCAATTGGGAACCGGGCATGCGGTGCAATGTGGCTTGGCGGCGTTGCCGGACGATTTCGAGGGCACCATCCTTGTCACCGCGGCAGATGTCCCACTGCTCGACGGCCACACTCTCAAAGCCTTGCTCGACGAGCATCTGAGCGCTCCCCGTCCTGCTGCCGCGACGGTTCTGACCTTTCTCCCGGACGACGCCAACGGCTACGGCCGCATCGTGCGCACCGACGACGGCGAAGTGGCCGAGATCGTCGAACACGCCGACGCCACTCCCGCTCAGGTGCTGATCGGTGAGGTCAACTCCGGCGTCTACGCGTTCGATGCTGTTGCCCTGCGCACCGCGCTCGGCAAACTCAGCACCGCGAACGCCCAGCACGAGCTGTACCTGACCGATGTCGTCAAGATCAGCAAGGCCGACGGCAAGGCCGTGTACGGCACCCAGCTGGCCGATCCCGACCTGGTGGTGGGCGTCAACGATCGCGTGCAGTTGGCGCACGTCACGTCGGTACTCAATCGGCACATCATCGAGCGGCACATGCGGGCCGGCGTCACCGTGGTGGACCCGTCGACCACCTGGATCGACATCGACGTCACGTTGGGTGCCGACGTCCGCCTCGAACCCGGTGTCCAGTTGCACGGCAAGACCCACATCGCCGACGACGCGATCGTCGGGCCGGATTCGACCCTGCGTGATGTCGAGATCGGGGAGCGCGCGTCGGTGGTCCGCACGCACGCCGAGCAGGCCGTGATCGGACCGGACGCCACGGTCGGGCCCTTCGCCTACCTTCGTCCGGGTTCCCGAATCGGTGTCGGCTCCAAAATCGGCACGTTCGTGGAGACGAAGAACTCGACCATCGGCGATCACTCCAAAGTCCCCCATCTGACCTACGTCGGTGACGCGACGATCGGTGATCACTCCAATATCGGTGCCTCGAGCGTCTTCGTGAACTACGACGGCGTGAACAAGAGTCGGACAGTCGTGGGTTCACACGTCAGGACGGGCTCGGACAACATGTTCGTGGCCCCCGTTCGAGTGGGCGACGGTGCCTACACCGGAGCCGGCACAGTGCTCCGCAACGATGTACCGCCGGGGGCGCTCGCCGTCTCCGCCGGTTCCCAGCGCAACATCGATGGCTGGGTCGAAGAAAAGCGTCCCGGCACGGCATCAGCAGACGCTGCGGCACGTGCTCGGGCAGCCGAGTCGGCACACGCGTACGAACAAAAGGACGGCGAAGAGCAGTGACCACCCCTAATTGGATCGACAACCAGAAGAACCTGATGTTGTTTTCTGGTCGAGCACATCCGGAGTTGGCCGAGCAGGTCGCCAAGGAACTCGGAATCGACGTCACCCCGCAGACGGCACGTGACTTCGCCAACGGCGAGATCTTCGTTCGCTTCGAGGAGTCGGTCCGCGGCTCGGACGCATTCGTGCTGCAGTCGCACCCGTTCCCGCTCAACACGTGGCTGATGGAACAGCTCATCATGATCGACGCTCTCAAGCGTGGATCGGCCAAGCGCATCACCGCGATCCTGCCGTTCTACCCGTACGCCCGCCAGGACAAGAAGCACCGCGGCCGCGAGCCCATCTCCGCCCGCCTCGTTGCAGATCTGCTCAAGACCGCAGGTGCCGACCGCATCATCACCGTCGACCTGCACACCGATCAGATCCAAGGCTTCTTCGACGGCCCCGTCGACCACATGCACGCGCACAGCCAGCTCGCCGATCACATTCGCGGCAAGTACAGCCTCGAACACATCACCGTCGTCTCCCCCGACTCGGGCCGTGTCCGCGTCGCCGAGAAGTGGGCGGACTCCTTCGGCGGCGCGCCGCTGGCCTTCATCCACAAGACGCGTGATCCGCTGGTGCCCAACCAGGTCAAGTCCAACCGCGTCGTCGGCGAGGTCGAGGGTCGCACCTGCATTCTCATCGACGACATGATCGACACCGGCGGGACCATCGCGGGGGCCGTGAAGGTTCTCAAGGAAGCAGGCGCGGGCGACGTCGTCATCGCCGCGACCCACGGTGTCCTGTCCAACCCGGCCGCCGAACGCCTCGCCAACTGCGGTGCCAAGGAAGTCGTCGTCACCAACACCCTGCCGATCAGCGACGACAAGCGCTTCGCAACCCTGACCGAGCTCTCGATCGCACCGCTGCTGGCCCGCACCATCCGCGAGGTCTTCGAAAACGGTTCGGTCACCAGCCTTTTCAACGGCAGCGCATAACAATAGGTCTGTTTCGCTCGACCGGAACCCGCCCCACCCACTCTCCGTCCGCACTGCATGAACTACGTCACGTCCGTGACCGGAATATGCAGCTCGCGAGACGGGGGTGTGTGGGGCGGGTTTCGTTGTCACCTAAGATGACTCGTCGTGATCGACGCGCACTCTCTCAACGGCCCGGCTGGAACTACTACCGTCAGAATTGCTCGGTGGACGCCGGGCGGGTGCGTCTGGTGCGGTAGCACCGACAGCGTCGAAACCTTCCGGAACGAGCCGCGCTGCGGACTGTGCCGCGAGAAGGAAGCCGTCATCGACGAGGCCAAGCACTTCATCGGAATGTACGGCCTGAGACCCCTGGGGGGAACGCTCGCGTCCGAGGACGACGAGGAGCGCGAGTTCCGCGTCAACGCTCGCGATGCGCGTGAGGTTCTCAACCGGATCCGCCTCGAGAAGCTTCCCGACCCCGCCGCCGTGCGCAAAGCGTTGCGTCCCAGGGCAGCTGCGGCTGTGAACGCGCCTGCGTCGCCGTCGTCGACTCCAGCCAAGGCACCGACCAAGAAGTCGCAGGCCGGTGTCACCGGAATCGACGCCATCGAACTGCAGTCCCGCGTGGAGAAGTTGCTGGGGCAGCTCACCGCAGTGGACGAACAGATCAGCGCGCTCGACGGCGTTCAGGGCCTCCCTGCGCGTGCCCGCATGAAGGACCTGGAGCGTCAGCGGACAACCGTGTTGACGACGCTGGCCGCACTCGAGAAGGCTCGTCGCCGCACCAATTGATCCACGTAGTCTGATCGAGTGCTGCGCAAGCGTTCGATCTCCCGGCAGGTGCTCGACATCGCCTATGCCGTCGTCTTCGTTCTACTGTTGCTGTCGTCCACTCTCAACGGAGTCTCCGGTACCGCAGGCGCGGGCATTCTGGTCGGTTTCGGCGTAGCCCTGGCCGTCCGTCGCCGCTCACCACGCTGGTCGTTGGCGCTCGCCTGGGTGCTTGCGATCGTGCAGATGGTCAGCGGAGTGCTCCCCCTCTCGGCGGACACCGCCATCTTCGCGATTCTGTACTGCTCGGCCGCCTACGGCGATAGCGTGCTTCGACGCGTCGGGCTCGCATCTGCCGTCGGCGGCGGAGTGATCGCGGCGCTGTACATGGCGTACGTGGACGGCAATCCGTTCGGTCCGCCCACGGAAGAGGGCTACCAGGAGCCGCGACTCGCGCAGTTCGCTCTGCTCCTCGCCGGTCTGTGGGCCATGCTGGGATTGTCCTGGGCTCTGGGCCGGCTCGCCTACGCCAGGCGCACCGCCATCGAATCCGCGCACGCGCGCGAGCTCGCCGAGGTGCATCAGGCACGGGCCGAACACGAAGTGGCAATCGAGCAGGAGCGCAACAGAATTGCCCGCGACATGCACGACATCGTGGCGCACTCGCTCGCGGTGGTGATCGCGCAGGCCGACGGGGCACGCTATGTGCGCACCGTGGACCCCGCAGCCGTCGACACCGCACTGACGACCATCTCCGACACCGCCCGCGAAGCTCTGTCCGACGTTCGGGTCCTGCTGGGTCAGCTTCGCCACAGCCAGGGTGATCTACCGACCCCGGGCCCAGGCGATCTGGAGCGTCTGTTCGATCAGATGCGTGCCACCGGATTGAACATCGACTCCTCGATCGACCCCACCGAGGTCTCGTTGGGTGCCGGAACGCACTTGGCGTTGTATCGCATCGCCCAAGAATCGCTGACCAACGCACTGCGGCACGGTGATCCGGACCGGCCGGTGACCGTGACCATCGAATCCGATTCTGCCGGCATCGAACTGACGGTGCGCAACAGCGTGCTCCCCGGGCGTTCGGCCCCCGAATCCTCCGGTCACGGAGTCGCAGGAATGAAGGAACGCGCCGGGCTCTCCGGTGGCACGTACTCCGCATCCGGCGACGACGCGTCATGGACGGTGACGGCATGGTTACCGGCCACCACCCCCTCGACGAAGGGCACCACGTGAATACCGATCGCATCAGAGTTGCGCTGGTCGACGACCAGCAACTGTTCCGGGCGGGCATTCGCATGCTCATCTCCTCGCAGGCCGATCTGGAGTTCGTCGGCGAGGCGGGCAACGGGCGAGAAGCCGTCGAACTCGCCGCGTCCGCAACTCCCGACGTGATGCTCATGGACGTCCGGATGCCGGTGCTCGACGGCATCGCCGCGACCGAGCAGATTCTGGCTGCCTCCGATACTCCTCCGCGCATCCTGGTTCTGACCACGTTCGACCTCGACGAGAGTGCTGCACGGGCAATTCGTTCGGGGGCAAGCGGATTCGTACTCAAGGATGCGGATCCGGAATTTCTGCTTGCCGCGATCCGTACGGTGCACGCGGGTAATTCGGTGATCGCTGCCTCCGCGACGACGGGTTTGCTGGCTCATTTCACGCCGACGCCGGCGGCACCGAAGGTTCCGGACGCCTTCGCCACTCTCACTGCGCGGGAGAAGGAGCTCTTCCGGCTCACTGCCCGCGGGTTGTCCAACTCGGAGATCGCCGAGCTGGAGTACCTGAGCGAGGCGACGGTGAAGACGCACATCAGCCGCATATTCGCCAAGCTGCACCTGCGTGATCGGGTGCAGTTGGTGGTCTATGCGTTCGAGCACGGACTCACCGGAGACTGACACCGAAGTCATCCTGCAGATGTACGACGCGAAGACTCGAGCCTGATTACTCGGGGCCGTTCGATTCATAGCGTTGTGGGCATGACAACAACGCTCCCCCCGGTCGCCCGGGCATTCCAGGTCAGTAAGTATTTCGGCGACTCGTCCAATCCGGTGAGCGCGCTCGACAACGTGTCCCTCGACATTCACGGCGGTCAGTTCACCGCCATCATGGGGCCGTCCGGCTCCGGCAAGTCGACGCTCATGCACGTCATGGCCGGGTTGGACAATGCCAGCGCAGGCCATCTGATGCTGGCCGGCGCAGACATCACCTCGGCGAACGACGACGCTCTGACGACGTTGCGACGCAAGCAGGTCGGCTTCATCTTTCAGTCCTTCAATCTTGTTCCCACTCTCGATGTTCGGGGCAATATCCTGTTGCCCTTCGAGCTCGACGGCCGCGCGCCCACAGCGCAGGAAACGGCCTGGATCGAGCAGCTCATCGACACACTGGGATTGCAGGAGCGGGTGAACCACCGCCCGCATCAGCTCTCGGGTGGGCAGCAGCAGCGCGTTGCCATCGCCCGCGCGCTGGGCACCCGGCCACATCTGATCTTCGCCGACGAGCCGACCGGCAACCTCGATTCCCGTACCGGCCGTGAGGTTCTCGGGCTCCTCGCCGCGGCGGTACGCGAGTACGGCCAGTCGATCGTCATGGTCACCCACGATCCCATCGCGGCCAGTTACGCCGATCGCATCGTATTCCTCGCCGACGGACGCATCGTCGACGAACTGGGCCGTTCGAGCGCGGAACAGATTTCGAGCTACATGCTGGGAATGGAGAGCGTCCGATGAGTGGGTTGACTTCAGCGAGGGCGTCGAAAGAGCACGGTGCCAGCATTCTGGTGACGTCGCTGGCATCGTTCTTCGGTGTAGTGCTGATTCAGGCGACCGCGTTTCTGGTCGATATCTTCGGGGACACCGACGGTGCTGCCGTCACCGCGCTGTACAGCGTGGCGTTGGTGTTCATCGGCTTGGCGTTGTACGTCGCGGCAGTGGTCACCTCGAACACGTTCGCGACGATCGTCGCGGGGCGCACCCGCACCATCGCACTACTTCGTCTGTTGGGAGCCCGCTCTCGTGACCTGCGCCGATCGGTAGCACGCGAGGGCCTTGTCGTCGGATTGTTCGGTGGCGCAGTCGGTATGGTCCTCGGCGTCGGCGCGAGTCACCTGGCGCGGGCCGTTGCGGTCTCGGCCGGTCAGTTGCCGGATGTGCAGTACACATCCGTTCAACCGCTGGTGATTCTTCCGGTCGTGATCGTGGTGCTGACGACGACTGTCGCGTCGTATGTGGGGTCTCGAAAGGTTCTGGACGTCACTCCCGTTCAGGCAACCGGAGGTGCCGTCGACACGGGCGTGGAGGCTCCGCGGTCGCGTCGGATCAGGACCGCGCTCTCGATCGTGCTCATCGCAGGCGGCGTGGCTCTGCTGGGGCTCGGAGTCCTGATCGGGATGGTCAACCCGGGCGGGGTTCTGGTGGCCTTCCTCGGTGGTGTCGCGTCGTTCACCGGAATCATGGTCGGGGCCTACCGCATCGTGCCCGCGACACTGAAACTGGTCGGCAGGCTGTCCGGCCGTGGACCCGCTGCCCGATTGGCGTCCGCCAACGCCATCCGCTATCCGGATCGCAGTACCCGTACCGCGGTGGGACTGTTGATCGGGGTGACGTTGGTGACGACGTTCGCGGTCGCGATGTACAGCTACCGGTCGATGCTCGTCGACGAATACGACGAGGCCACGGTCGGCCAAGTGCTCACTGTGACAGTAGGAATCATGACCGGACTCATCGGCTTCTCCGCGGTCATCGCGGCGGTCGGGATGGTGAACAACCTGCTGCTGAGCATCCTTCAGCGCACCCGCGAAATCGGATTGCTCCGCGCACTCGGATTCACCCGCAAGCAGATTCGAGCGATGATCGTCTCGGAAAGCACTCAGATGGTGGTCGCATCGATGGGCTTCGGGCTGATCCTCGGCATCGTCTACGGCTGGGCCGCAGCACAATCACTGCTGGGTTCCCTGGATTCTCGCGGGCTCACCGCGCCCACCCTGCCGTGGGCGGTCATCGCCGGAACGGTGCTGTGCGGTGGACTCCTCGCACTCGGGGCCTCGTTGACCCCGGCGCGACGTGCCAATCAGATCTCGCCGGTACTCGCCTTGGCGGACGTCTGATCTCGAGGTCCGTAGCGCTCGGCGATTGCCAGGGCCCGGCGGTACAGACCATCGCGCAACGACTGCGGCCCTATGACTTCCGCGTCGGTACCGAGTTGCCACAGAGCCCACTCTGCATGCCGCGCATCCTGGAAGGTCAGGTTCATCCGCAACCGACCGTCACCGTCGAGATCCTCGTCGGTGACGGTCAATGCGGTGTCTACCAGTTCTTTCCGGCGTCTCGTGTCGATGAGCGCCGACACCGTCAGAGGGTCGCCTCCGTTCCTGAATCGGGTACTGCGCTCGTGCCACATCCGGTCGAGATGCACGCTGTCCGGCCGCTGGGCCGGCTCGAGAAGCACCTCGGCGTCCTGCACCCGCGAGAGTCGGTAGGTGCGGTCTTCACCGTCTCGGGTCGCCAGCAGGTAGCTCCGGCTTCGCACTGCGACCAAGCCGACAGGATCCACCGTGCGCCACTGCGCCTCTCGATCCTTCGGCGCGTAGAGGATTCGAAGCCTCTTCCCGTCGAGCACAGCCCTGCGAACGGAAGCCATGACCGCGGCGGGGATCTTCTCGGTGACCGTGCGCCGAGACAGAAGGTCTGTCTCCGGCTCGATCAGTAGCCGGCGAGCGGCTGTACGCGCGGTGTCGTGATGGCCGTCGGGCAACGCGTCCATCACCTTTCGGAGTGCTGACACCACACCGGATCCGAGGCCGAGCGCGTGATCTCCGCCGTTCGATCCCACCGCGGCCAGTAGCGACAGGGTTTCATCGTGGTTGAGGCCCGGAAATTCGGTCTTGAAACCGGGCAGTAGCGCGAACCCTCCCAGCCTGCCGCGTTCGGCGTAGACAGGGACGCCTGCCGTCGACAGAGCATCGATGTCGCGGAGCACGGTACGAGTCGACACTTCCAGTTCGACGGCGAGAGTGTCGGCCGTCATTCGGCCGCGCTGGCGCAACAGAAGCACCAGCGAGACCAACCTGTCCGCACGCATGCGAGGACGGTACCGAAATACACGACAGAGGGTGTCGTGTATTGCTGTCAATCTTGCTTCGTACCGAACGGAAACGAGCGAGACGGAGACGAAAGATGGAAAGAAGTGCAGTCGACCCGGTGAACTGGTCGGTCGCTCTGGGCTTTCACCAGGGCGAACTGGTCACCGGACACACCAGGACTCTCTACTGCTCCGGGCAGACCGCGACGAACGGCGACGGCGCGCCCGTGCACGAGGGAGACATGGAAGCGCAGCTGACGCTGAGTCTCGACAATCTGGACGCAGTGCTGGCCGGGGCCGAGATGACGATTTCGAACGTGGTGAGGCTGGGTGTGTACACCACCGACGTCGAACTCTTGTTCCAGCACTACGGCGTACTCATGGCGAGACTGGGAGCAGCAGGAGTTGCGCCGACCATGACGATGCTGGGGGTGTCCAGGTTGGCAATCCCGGGTCAGATGATCGAGATCGACGCCATCGCCGTGGGCTGACGCCGCTGCTCAGGCTTCGCTGTCGAGTTGCGCCATCTGTGCCCCGGCGTAGCGCTCGCCCGCTACCGCATCTTTCGGCACGGCATTCTCGATCCGCGCCACCTCGTCGGGGGTCAACGAGATTTCCGATGCAGCAATGGTTTCCGTCAATCGCTCGACGGTTCGTGCGCCGACGACGGGCACGATGTCGTCACCACGAGAGAGTGCCCAGGCGATGGCCAGCTGCGCCACGCTGATTCCACGCTCCTCGGCAATGACCGCGAGCATCTCGACGAGTTCGACGTTGCGGGTGAGATTCTCCCCCTGAAATCGGGGACTGTGCGCCCGAAAGTCATTGGCGGCCAGCGCGGTGGGCGCGCGGAACGTGTCGCTCAGCAGCCCACGTGAGAGCACGCCGTACGCCGTGATTCCGACGCCGAGGTCTCGCACGGTATCGAGGATGTCTGCCTCGATGCCGCGCGAGACGATGGAGTATTCGATCTGCAGGTCGCTGATCGGGTGCACCGCCGCGGCACGACGCAGTGTCGCACTTCCGATCTCGGACAAGCCGATGTGCCGCACGTATCCCGCGTCCACCATCTCGGCTATGGCACCGACGGTGTCCTCGATCGGCACCTGTGGATCCAGTCGGGCGGGCCGGTAGATGTCGATGTGATCGACGCCGAGCCGTGCGAGTGTGTAGCCCAGTGAGCTCTTGACGGCGTTCGGCCTGCCGTCGAATCCGAGCCAGCTTCCGTCGGGTCCTCGGAGTGCGCCGAACTTCACCGACAGCACTACCTCGTCGCGGTTGCGCTCATTCAATGCCCGACCGATGAGCATTTCGTTGTGGCCGGCACCGTAGAAGTCCCCTGTATCGACCAGGTCGACGCCGCCGTCGATCGCGGCGTGGATGGTGCGGATCGATTCGTCGTCGCTGGATTTGCCGTATGCACCGGACATACCCATCGCGCCGAGGCCGATACGCGAGACGGTGGGTCCGGACTTTCCCAGTTGTGTTCTGTTCATGTAGTCCACTGTGTGCTCTCGACGAGAATTGCGGCAGAGAGCAGTTGTCGGAGGACTGCCGATCCCTGGTTCGAGTCGGCGATTCGGCGCACACTGACCGAGTGGAACGTGACGAACTGGCCGACTTCCTCCGACGACGTCGGGCGCTGCTGACGCCCGAGGACGTCGGTGTCTCACCGGGTCCGCGACGCCGCACACCCGGGCTCCGCCGCGACGAAGTGGCACTGCTGGCCGGGATGTCCACCGATTACTACACCCGCCTCGAGCAGCGGCGCGGACCGCATCCGTCCACGCAGATTCTCGGTTCGCTCGCCCGCGCGCTGAGATTGGACGACGACGAGCGCGACCATCTCTTCATCCTCGCCGGCCAGGCACCGCCCACTCGTGTCGGCGCGGACAAGCACGTCGGGCCCGGCCTGATGCATCTGCTGACCAAGCTCGACGACACGCCGGCCTGCGTCGTGACAGACCTCGGTGAGATCGTCGCGCACAACGCGATGTACCTCGCGCTGGCCGAGGACCCGCGCAGGTACACCGGGCTCGACAAGTACGTGGTGTGGCGATGGTTCACCGATCCCGGCACGCGCCGGAACTTCGTACCTGCGGACTGGGATCGGATGGGCCACAAACACGTAGCCGATCTCCGAGCAGTGTCGGCCAGGCGAGCAGGCGATCCTGAGGTCGCGGTACTGGTCGAGCGTCTACGCGCCGCCAGTACCGAGTTCGAGACGATTTGGAGCGAGCACCGAGTCGCATACAAGACGTCGGCGTCCAAGCGATTCGTGCACCCCGAACTCGGCGTGATCGCCGTCCACTGCGAGACCCTCGTGACCCAGAAGGAGGGGCAACATCTCCTGGTCTATTCGCCGCAGCCGGGAACCGATGCCCGCGAGAAATTGAATCTGCTGGGCGTCATCGGTACTCAGCACCTGGGCGTCACTGCCTCCGAGTAGTCGAGGGCTCGTTCACACTCGACCCGCCAGGATGAGCGCGAAGCGGGATTCCGCGTCGGACCACAGGTGCTCGACGTCGAATCCCGCTGCCGCCAGTTCGTCTTCAATGCCCTCCGGTCGGAATTTCGCCGAGATCTCGGTGCGCAGTTCTTCGCCTGCATCGAAGTGGACGTGCAGATCGAGGTCTGCGACATACACCTCCTGCGCCGACGTGGCCCGCAGCCGCATCTCGATCCACTCCTGCTCGGCATTCCACAGCGCAACGTGATCGAACGCATCTGGATCGAAGTTGCCACCCAGGCGAGAGTTGATCACCGACAGCACGTTTCGGTTGAACTGCGCCGTCACCCCTGCCGCGTCGTCGTATGCCGGGACCAACACGTCCGGGTCGATGACCAGTCCGACACCGAGGAGCAAGTGCTCGCCCGGATCGAGCGCGTCGGCGATCGCCTTCAGAAAGTCCTCGCGCTCCTCGGGGATGAGGTTGCCCAGGGTGCCACCGAGAAACGCGATGGTGCGCGCGCCCCCACCGGGCAGATTGTGCAGAGTATCGGTGAAGTCGCTGACGATGCCGTGGACCTCGAGGGCGGGGAACTCCTGCGCGATCTGCTCGATGGCCCCCTCGAGAGCGGTGACGGATACATCCTGCGGCACGTACGTTTTCAGCGATCCGTGCTTGATCCCGGCGGACAGCAGCAACTTCGTTTTTTCCGACGAACCCGAACCGAGTTCGATCAACATGGTGGATTCGGTGGACTCGGCGATGTCCAGAGCATGCTCTTCGAGAAGGGCACGTTCGGTGCGCGTCGGGTAGTACTCCGGCAGCTCGGTGATCCGCTCGAACAGCTCGCTGCCCACGGCGTCGTAGAAGTACTTGGGCGAGAGCCACTTCGGGGTGGATGTCAATCCGTCCCGAACGTCCTTGCGTAGCTCGTCCACCAGTGCCGTGTCTGCGAGGTGTACCTCGACAGTGCTCATGTGTGCTCCTCTTCGTCGAGACGGGAAACGGTGAACTCCGATGCCGTGGCGACGACGAGACTGCGGTCGTCGATGGGCGTCCAATCGGAACTGTCGTCCGTGGGTTCGGACGCAATGGTGACGGCGTCACCTGAACTGCGGACGGACAAAGCGTGATGCACTGCGGTGGCGTACAGGTTCTCCCCGTCGCCGAGCAGGAAATTGAGCCTGGATCCCGGTGCGCGCGCCTCGATACGCCGAACCAGCGTGGCCAGGGCCACCGCCGGCTCCAGCGTTACGAGCAACTGTCGCAACACCGTCCAGACCGCGGCCGCGTCGGTCGGAGCCGGCAACGTGAGCGCATCCACGGGCGGCACCTCGGACCACAAATCGGTCAGCGAATGGGGCCAGCCGCGGACCACACCGTTGTGACTGAACGCCCAGCGACCGTCGGTGAACGGCGCGCAGGCCGACCGTTCCACCGGCATCCCCACCGTGGCCGATCGCACCGCCGCGATCACCGACGTCGAGTCGAGCTGCGGCAGAACATCATCGACCGCCGCGTCGGTCCAGATGGGCATGGGATTGCGGTAGCTGCGCACCGAACCGTCCTGCCACCAGGCGACGCCGAAGCCGTCGGCATTGATGGTCCCCCCACCGCGCATGTCGTTGGGAGCATACGACTGCACACGCAGACTGTGATCGCCACCGGTCAGCACTCCCCCGACGGACGTGCGAGGACCGAGATAGCCGAGGTGTCGGCACATTCAGCTGGGCTCGACGCCACGGGCCAACCGGAACCCACTGAAGATCTGCCGGCGGATCGGGTGGTCCCAGTTGCGGAACGTGCCTCGGCACGCCACCTCGTCGGTGCCGAACGAGCCGCCGCGCAACACCTTGTAGTCGCCACGGAGAAACACCTCGGAGTACTCGGCATAGGGGAACGCCTCGAAGCCGGGATACGGCTCGAAATCCGAGGACGTCCATTCCCACACGTCACCGATGAGCTGGTGCACGCCGGCAGAGGAGGCACCGTCGGGATACGCGCCGACGTCTGCCGGTTCCAGATGTCGCTGATTCAGATTGGCGTGTGCCGCAGTGGGTTCGGCGTCACCCCACGGGTACGCGCGACTGGTGCTCGTCTCGACGTCGAAGCGCGCGGCCTTCTCCCACTCGGCCTCCGTCGGCAGACGCTTACCGGCCCAGCGGGCGTAGGCATCCGCCTCGAACCAGCTGACGTGCACCACGGGCTGATGCGGACGCACCGGCTTGCGCACACCGAAGCTCCGACGCCACCAGGTGCCGTCGGAATCGGACTCCCAGAACTGCGGAGAGGTCAGGTTCGCGTCGACGCGGTGCTGCCAGCCCTTCTCGGTCCACAGTTCACGACGGTCGTAGCCACCGGCGGCGATGAAATTCATGAACTGCGCGTTGGTGATCGGGGCTCGGTCGATGGCGAAGGCCGGTACGTGCACGGTATGAGCCGGGCGCTCGTTGTCGAGGGCCCACGGGTCGAGCGAGGTCCCCATCGAGAACGGCCCGCCGGCGATCACGACCTCACCCGACACCGGAATCGTGGAGTCAGGTGGAGCAGGAGCCGTCAAAACTGCAGGCCCCGAACGTAGTTGATGGGTCGCGAGCATGGTTTCGTCGTGCTGTTGTTCGTGCTGGGCAATCATTCCGAAAGCAAAACCGTGCTTCTCGACGGGCCTACCCTGAAATGTGCTGTGATCCAACACGTCCCAGGCCTTGTCGCGGACGGTCTGCACGTAGGCGCGCGCCTCCTCGGGAGTGAGCAGCGGAAGCGAGGTGCGCGAGGAACGGGAGTGCTTGAATGCGTCGTACAGCTCGTCGATATCGGGACGCACGGGATCACGACCACCGACGTCGCGGACGAGCCAGAGCTCTTCCTGGCTGCCGATGTGCGCGAGATCCCAGACCAGTGGACTCATGAGCGGCGGATGCTGCGCCATCAGTTCTGTCTCGTCCACACAATCGGTGAGTGCTGCACTACGGGCGCGGCTGCGAGTGAGGACCGTTTCGATCCTGCTCCTGAGTTGTTCGGCGCTCACACCGATTCCTTTCGAGTCTGAAATGCTCTTGTCGCCGTGTCGAACTCGCTGGGGGGCTCACCGGCACTGCACCGGCGAGATGCGGCCGACAGGTACTCGGAGAACTCGCCACCCACGTCCGCTGCAAGGTCGAGCAATTCGGTTGCAGCCGTGCGCAGACCGCGATCGGTCAGTCCGATGCGAGCAGCATCGAGCCACTGTTCGGCCGTTCCGGCACCGATCTCGGTGGCGCGGGCCACCAGCTCGGGGGTGGACAGCAGTGCCTCGAACGCAGCCGCAGGAACCACCCACTGGCCGTCCGGTTGAGCGTCGAGATAGCGAATCTCGAAGTACCCGGAGGCTCGCACCCGAGGGAACAACGTGGTCAGGTGATAGTCGAGATCGCCGTGAGTGGGTGCACGTCCGACGACGCCCGGATCGTCCAACCAGTGAGCGAACGTGGTGCCCGCAGGCGCTTCCCAGTTCTGGGTGACGCCTTGGATGCAGAGCAGCGGAACGTCGAGTGCCCAGCGTGCGTAGTCTGCAATCGGATCGCCGGTGTTCGGTACCACAGTTCTATTGGAATCGGTTCTGCTGGAGTCGAGTTCGAGCCAGGTTCGCATCCGCTGCGAGGCCCAGTCTCCCGCAGGTGCACCGGCGAGTTCGGGAGAGCGGGCGAACGCGGCCACGAATGCAGGACCGATGACGTGCAGCATGTGCCAGCGCGCAGCAACCTCGGCGCGGTCACGGCCGGCGTCGACGCTCACCTGAGCGGCGGCGGTGTTGCACATCATCAGCTTGCCGAAGGGGCCGATGGTGGTGAACCGATTCTCCATCGCGCAGTACCGCGGGAGGACGAGTAGGCGTTCGGGTGCCCGAGAAGTATCGGCCGGGACGGATGCGATCGCGATGCCGGCATTACCGAGAATGTGTCTGAGGTGCCGCGCATCGCCGTCGAGCATCGGCGCGAACTCCGAAACGGATCTATAAGGCGAACTGGACAATTCGACTTGGCCGCCGGGTTCGACGGTGACGATGCTTCCGCCCGGCAACGACAGGGCGGGTGACTCGGGATCGATACTGCGCGGGGAGTGGACACCGAGCGCAGCAGCCAGAGTCGAGAGGGCGGGACGCGTTCCGTCGTCGAGGGCGGTGAGCCATTCGAGTTCGGCACCGATCAACGCCGGTGGCCCCAGCTTGAAACACACCTTCGACACGTATGCCTCCGCTGCCGGGCGCGAGCTCAGCTCGAGAGACTTCTCGTTGGACGACACTCATTCCTTCTTTCCGCACTCAACACGTTCTTCGCTACCGAACGTACCCAGCTGCGGGGATCGAAAACGCCGCGATCCCGCGTCTTGTCGAGGCTACCGATTGTGGAACTCTGATGCCCGAGAGTTCGCAACCGAAAGGACGACCGATGCTCGATCAGGACCGTATCCGCCGCGATACCCCCGGTGCGTCGGGCCGGGTGTTTCTCGACAGCGCCGGATCCTCGTTACCGCCCACCGTCGTCCTCGATACCGCGATCGCGCACCTGCGCAGGGAGGCAGAGATCGGTGGCTACCGGGCCGCGAACGAACGACTGAGCGACCTTGCTGCGGTCAAGACATCGATCGGAAACCTGATCGGAGCGTCTGCCTCGAGCATTGCACTGAGCGATTCCGCGACGCGCGCGTGGAACGACTTCTTCTACTCGGTGCCGCTCTCCCCTGGTGATCGAATCCTGCTGTGCGAGGCCGAATACGCCAGCAACGCGATCTCCGCCCTCCACCGCGCCGAGGTCACCGGAGCGACCGTCGAGGTGGTTCCGAGCGACGAATCGGGCCGAATCGACGTCGACGCGCTGGCAACCATGCTCGACGATCGCGTGAAGCTGGTCTCGGTGGTGCACGCACCCACCAACGGCGGTCTGATCAATCCCGCCCGCGCCGTCGCAGATCTCGCCCACCGACACGGTGCCCTGGTACTGCTCGACGCCTGCCAGTCCATGGGGCAGATGCGCGTCGACGTCGCCGAGCTCGATGTCGACGCTCTGTCCGCCACCGGACGCAAATGGCTCCGCGGCCCGCGGGGAACCGGATTTCTCTACCTGCGTCCAGGATTGGCGTCGGCTCTGCATCCGCCGGCCTTGGACCTGCACAGCGCCCAATGGGTCGACCGACAGACGTACAGGATGGCCGACGATGCCACGCGATTCGAGTTCTGGGAATGCGACGTCGCGGCCAGGCTCGCCCTCGGTGCCGCCGTCGACTACCTGCTCGAGCTCGGCATCGATCATGTCGAAGAAGCCGTTGTCGAGCGCGCCGAATACCTGCGGGCCGGGCTCGGAAGAATTCCCGGGGTGAATGTGCGCGACCTCGGCGACAGCAAGAGCGGCATCGTCTCGTTCACGGTCGTCGGCGAGGATCCCGTGGCAGTACGTGACCGACTCGCCGACAATGGCGTCACGGTGACCGTCAGCCACCGCAGCTCGACGCGCCTGGACATGACGGGCCGGGGACTCGACGCCGTCGTTCGCGCATCTCCCCACTATTTCGTGACGTTCGCCGAACTGGACACGATGCTCGGCGCGCTCGCAGGTGGATGATCGGGTTTCCGGTCGTCTCGACCACCGCTCACATAGGCGGCCACCCCGATCGCCGAGACCAGCAGCCCGCCGACACCGAGCCAGGTGATCGCGTCGCCGAACATCGCGAATGCCCACACCATGGTCGTCGGCGGAGTCAGGTAGAGCAGCACGCTGGCGCGCGTCGGACCGTTGCGACGCACCACGAACAGGTACGCGCCGTATGCCCCGAAGGTGGAGAGCACCACCGTCCAGGCCACGGCGGCGAGAAAGCCGGTCGTCATCGGCGGCGCGACATCCCCGGCCAGAGCACTCCACGTCATGAATCCGACTGCGCTGATGGAACATTGAATCGCCATCGCCAGCGCGATCGGCTCCTTCGGTGCCAGCAGGCGTTGACCGATCGTCCCCATCGACAGCGCCAGCATCCCCGCGGCCGGTAGTAGGTAGACCGGCCAGCCGAGGTCGGCACCGGACAGGTCTCCGACCACCACCAGCGAGACACCCGCGATCCCGACGACGAGTCCCAGAATCTGCCGTCGTCCCACACGTTCGCCGAAGATCCTGCTCGACGCCATCGCGACCACCAGTGGCTGCAACGCGGCGATCAAGGCGGCGACGCCGGGTGGCACGCCCATCCCGATACCGGTGATGGTCTCACCGAGGTAGAGGAACTGGCAGAACAGGCCCAGGACGGCATGGATTCGGATGGCATGCCAGGTGGGGGTCAGTTTCCGGAACCGGCACCACGCGATCAGCAACGCCGCCGCGGCGAGATACCGCCAGGCCAACAGCGTGTGGGCCGGCGCTTCGGCGGTTCCGAGCTCCGCTCCGATGAAGCCCGAACTCCACAGCACCACCAGGGCCGTACCTGCGACGGCGTCGACATTTGCTTTCATGCAGCGATGTAAACATACAGGTCTGTATACTCGCAGTGCACCTGCTTCCCACCAGCGCTTTCGGAAGGCAACCATGCTCGACAAGCCACTCACACCCGCCGGAGAACGCATCCTCACCGTCGCCAGCGAGCTGTTCTACGCCCGCGGCATCCGCGCCGTCGGCGTCGATCTCATCGCCGAGGAAGCCGGCACCACCAAGAAGACCCTCTACGACCGCTTCGGCTCCAAGGACGGCCTGGTGCAGCACTACCTCACCCGCCGATACGGCCTGTGGTGCGATCACGTGAGCCGGTACGTCGAATCCCTCGAACCCGGCGACGCGCGAATCCTCGGGGTGTACGACGCCCTCGATCTGTGGATGCGCGACAACCATCGCGGCTGCGGATTCGTCAACGCATTCGCCGAGTTCGGCGGCACCGACAGCCCGGTACTCGAGATCATCAAGTCCGAAAAGGAATGGACCAGGACACTGTTCGCGCGACTGGCCGCCGACGCCGGGTACGCCGACGCCGAACAGCTGGGATCGCGTCTGTCGGTACTGCACGAGGGCGCGGTGGTGATGGGAACCGCGGGCGGCCGCGACGACGCGATATCGGTGGCGCGCGGTGTCGCCGCCGAGTTGCTCGCTGCGCTCGCAGGTGCGCGAAAGTTCGTAGCAGGGGTCGAACTTCCGCGCACATGACGTGGTCGTGTATTGTCTTCCAGGTTGTCTCGGCGAGGGTAGATCCACGATTTCCGGATCCACCGTTATCGACGCGGCTCGGCCCCGTTGGCCGCGCTCGTTCGTGTCCGCCCCGACGAGCTTGACCGCCCGACGAAGTACGCCGCACGAACCACATTCATCAGGAGCATGTAGCACCATGGCATCGAAGGTAAACAATCTCACCGCGCAGGTCCGCACCGAATTCGGCAAGGGCGCTGCTCGCCGCGCACGTCGCGACGGCCTCGTTCCCGCCGTTCTGTACGGACACGCCACCGATCCCCAGCACCTCGCGCTGGACGCTCGCGCGTTCGCAGCCGTGCTGCGTAACGACGGCACCAACGCCGTGCTGACCCTGGACATCGCAGGCAAGTCGCAGCTGGCGCTGACCAAGTCGATCGTCGTGCACCCGATCCGTCGCAGCATCGAGCACGCCGACCTCCTCGTCCTGAAGAAGGGCGAGCGCGTCACCGTCGAGGTCAACATCATCGTCGAGGGCGACGCCGCACCGGGCACCCTCGTCACCACCGACTCGACCGCGGTCGAGATCGAGGCCGACGCGCTGGAGATCCCCGAGAACTTCGTCGTCTCCGTCGAAGAGGCTCAGATCGGCACCCAGATCACCGCAGCCGACCTGGACCTTCCGTCCGGCGTCACGCTCGTGTCCGACGGCGAGACCCTGCTGGTCAACGTCGTCGAGGCTCCGTCCGAGGAAGACCTCGAGGCCGACGGCGAAGGCACCGAGCCCATCTCCGAAGAGGGCGAAGCCGAGACTCAGGAAGAAGCAGAGTCTTCGGACGAGGAAAGCTCCGACGAGAGCTGATTCTCCACCTGCACGCTCGACGGCGCGCTGCTTCCCTCGGGAGCAGCGCGTCGTTCGTTTCGAAGGCCTGATGAGACAATGGCGACCGTGAGTGTTGACCCCGCAGCGCCGGCCCTGATCGTCGGCCTCGGCAATCCCGGCCCGCAGTACGAGAAGACCCGCCACAACGTCGGATTCATGGTCGCCGACGCCCTGGCCGGACGCATCGGTTCCACGTTCTCCTCGCACAAGAAGTCCAATTCCGACATAGTGCAGGCCCGCCTCGGCAGTCGCTCGGTGGTCATCGCCAAGCCGCGCACGTTCATGAATCTCTCGGGCCAACCGGTGGCGGCGTTGGCACGTTTCTTCTCGATCGAGCCTGCGAACATCGTGGTGGTGCACGACGAGTTGGACATCGACTTCGGTGCTCTGCGACTCAAACTCGGCGGCGGCGAAGGCGGCCACAACGGTCTCCGCTCGATCTCCCAGCACCTGAGCACCAAGGACTACCTGCGGGTTCGCGTCGGCGTCGGGCGGCCACCGGGGCGAATGGATCCGGCGTCGTTCGTACTCAAGCCGTTCTCGGCAGCCGAACGCAAGGATCTCGGCGTCGTCGTCGAAGAAGCAGCGGATGCCGCGGAGCTCCTGCTCTCGGCCGGACTCGAAGCGGCCCAGAACAGGGTCCACCCGCGCTGAACCCCACACCCCTGTTGTGAGGTGCGCGCCCGCTCTCGCCTCCGAGCGCACGCGCGCACCCCGCAGAAAGGGTGTGAGGTCTGCAGGCGTTTCAGTTCAGCAGCGACGCCGAATTCGCCCGTCGCAGTTTGCCGCTGGATGTCTTGGGAATGCTGCCCGGCCCCAACACCGCGACGGTACGCGGTCGCACACCCACCTCCGAATGCACGGCGTGGACCACCTCGCGTTCGATGCGCTTGACCTCGTCTGCATTGTCGATGTCGTTGGTTTCCACTGCCACAGCGAAACTTTCACGCTTGTCGCCGGCATCGAGCCGGATCGCGACGGCATTGCCCGGTCGCACACCTGCGACGGTGCCTGCGGCCCGTTCGATGTCGGTGGGATAGATATTGCGGCCGCCCATGATGATGACGTCCTTGATCCGTCCGCAGACGACCACCAGTTCGTCCTCGGTGATGTAGCCGACGTCGCCGGTGTCGAGCCAGCCGTCCTCGTCGAGCGTCGAGACCGGACCATCGACGGTGATGTATCCGGGTGTGACGGCCTTTCCCCGAACCTCGATGATGCCGACGCCGCGAGCGGTGAGCACCTGTCCCTCCTTGTCGACGACGCGCCCCTCCAGCCCGGGAACGAATTTGCCGAGCGTCGCGAGCGAGCGGGTGTTGCCGCGGGTGGACGGGACTGCGCGGCCCAGGGTTTCGAGCAGATCCGCGTCGACCACGTCGATGACCTGTCCCTGATCCGGGTCCGGAATCGACACGGCCAGAGTCGTTTCCGCCATTCCGTACACCGGAGCCAACGCGAGCGGGTTCAGCCCGTACTGGGCTCCGGCCTCGGCGAGCGCGAGCATGGTGTCGGGATCGACCGGCTCGGCTCCGTTCCAGGCATAGCGCAGAGTCGACAGGTCGAGGTCCAGATCGTTCTCGGCTTGACGCAGCCGCCGCGCAAGGAGCGAGTACGCGAAATTCGGCGCAGCGGTGACGGTTCCGTTGTACTTGTGAATCAGCTTGGCCCACAACAGCGGAGAGCGCAGGAAGTCCAGCGGGGTGATACTGACGACCTCGGCACCGACCTGCATCGGCACCGACAGGAAGCCCACCATGCCCATGTCGTGGAAGAGAGGCAGCCAACTGACCATCACGTCGGATTCGACATCGAACTCGATGCGGTCGATCATCGCGTACGCATTGACGTAGAAGTTCTCGTGCGTGATCCGCACCGCCTTCGGCGAACCCGTCGAACCGGACGTGAGTTGCTGCAGCGCGATGTCGGACTCGGCCGTCGGCACCGGATCGATGTCGCGACCGGTCTTCATGTCCTCGATCTTCAACACGGTGATGCCGCGTTCCTCGAGCACGGGTGCGGCGATGTCGAACGGGGCACCCAGAATCACCGCCTTGGCCTCGATCATCCGCACGACGGTCTCGGTGTCCTCGCCCCACACGGCCAGGTCGGTTCGCGGAGTGGGCTGATGCAGCATCGTCACCGATCCCCCGCGCATCCACGTGGCCTGGCAGGCGGGTGCGATGTCCACCGGCTGACCGGCCAGAATGCCGATCGCGTCACCGTGCTCGACACCCGCGTCGGCCAGTGCACCTGCCATTCGCCGCGCCTGCTCGTGGATTTCACCCCAGGACTGGCGGAGCGCTTCGTCGGGCTCGCCGGTGACCAGACCCCGCTTGCTTGTACTCGCGGTCTCGAACATCTCTTCGGTGAACTTGCTCAACGCGCTTCTCCTCGTGAGGTGAGTCCCGCCCCACCGTTCACAGTAGGCAGTCCCGCCCCGCCAGCGGGCGACAACAGGCCGCGTATCCTGAGAATTCGACCTGCCCGGCAACCATGCTCGGTGCCCCTTGCCAGAAGAATGAGGTTTTCGTGAGTACCCCGTCCAGTACCCCCGACGTCGACGCAACGCTCGAAGGGTCAGGACCGGCGGCGATCGACGAGTCCGGACCCGCTCGAACCCCGGCCAAGGAGCTGGAGACCGAGGTCGCGAGGCGTCGAACATTCGCGGTGATCTCTCATCCCGACGCCGGTAAGTCGACACTCACCGAGGCCCTCGCTCTCCATGCACGCGTCATTTCCGAGGCCGGTGCCATCCACGGCAAAGCCGGACGCCGGTCCACTGTCTCGGACTGGATGGAGATGGAGAAGGCTCGCGGAATCTCGGTGAGTTCGACTGCACTGCAGTTCAACTACCAGACCTCCACGAACGCCGAGATCACCAACGTGATCAACCTCGTCGACACTCCCGGCCACGCCGACTTCTCCGAGGACACCTACCGCGTACTGACGGCCGTCGACGCGGCTGTGATGCTCATCGACGCCGCCAAGGGCCTCGAGCCACAGACCCTCAAGCTCTTCCAGGTGTGTCGACAGTTCGGCATCCCGGTGATCACCGTGATCAACAAGTGGGACCGCCCTGGCCAGTCGCCGCTCGAACTGCTCGACGAGATCGAATCGAGAATCGGCCTCACCCCGACGCCGCTGTACTGGCCTGTCGGCATCGCAGGCGATTTCCGCGGGCTCCTGGACGTGCAGGACGGTAGCTACATCCGGTTCACCCGCACCGCAGGTGGCGCGACCATCGCGCCCGAGGAGTTCATGAGCGCCGAAGCCGCCGCCGAACGCGAGGGCGTCGATTGGGAAACGGCCGTCGAGGAGAGCGATCTGCTGATCTCGAGCGGTCAGCAACACGATCAGGAGATGTTCCTGGCCGGCCAGACCTCGCCGGTGATCTTCGGGTCGGCGATGCTCAACTTCGGTGTGAGGCAGATTCTCGACACCCTGGTGTCCCTGGCCCCCGCTCCGGGACCGCGTGAGGACGCCTCCGGCGGCGTCCGCGCGGTGACCGACCCGTTCAGCGCCGTGGTGTTCAAGGTGCAGGCAGGCATGGACACCGCTCACCGCGATCGACTCGCATTCATGCGCGTGGTGTCGGGAGTCTTCGAGCGCGGCATGGTCGTCACCCACGCCCAGACCAAGAAGCCGTTCACCACCAAGTACGCGTTGACGGTGTTCGGCCGCGATCGCACGACGGTCGAGAACGCATACCCCGGAGATATCGTCGGCCTCGTCAACGCCACCGCGCTCGCCCCCGGCCACACCCTGTACTCCGACAAGAAGGTCGAATTCCCGCCGATCCCGTCGTTCGCCCCCGAGCACTTCTCGGCTCTGCGCGTCGACAGTGCCGACAAGTACAAGAAGTTCCGCCGCGCTGTCGAGCAGCTCGACTCCGAGGGTGTGGTGCAGGTGCTGCGCAACGACATCCGCGGCGACGCATCCCCGGTGCTCGCGGCCGTGGGCCCGATGCAGTTCGAGGTGGTCACCGCACGAATGAAGACCGAGTTCGGCGTCGACGCTCGCATGGAACCCCTCGGGTACTCGCTCGCACGACGTACGGATGCGGCATCGGCCGTCGAATTGGGTCGCCAGCGCGGGGTCGAGATCTTCACCCGTACCGACGGAGCCCTGTTGGCACTGGTCAGCGACAAGTGGCGCTTGCAGTACCTCCAGAAGGAAATGCCCGAGTTGACCCTCGAGCCGCTCGTCGCCGCGGGCGATCAGTAGCACCTTGTGCTGATCGATCTGCTCGACGCGGAATTCAGTGTTCTCGGGCACCCGGTGCTGTGGCGCGAGGTGGTGGGCAACGGGTTCGGTTTGCTCTCGGCAATCGGAGGGATGCGGCGCGTCGTCTGGGCATGGCCGGTGGGGATCATCGGAAATGCGTTGCTGTTCACCGTGTTTCTCGGCGGCGTCTTCCACACTCCGCAAGCGCTCGATCTCTACGGCCAGGCCGGACGGCAACTGATGTTCATCGCCGTCGGCGTCTACGGCCTGGTGCGCTGGATGCGGGATTCCAAGCGATCCGGGGCCGCAGTGCTCCCGCGCTGGGGCACGACCCGAGAGCGAGCGGCGATGCTCGTGGTCGCGATCGTCGGCACGGTGGTGTTCGCGCAACTGTTCGGCTATCTCGGTTCGTTCGGCAAGTGGGCAGACGCGTGGATCTTCACCGGATCGATGCTGGCGACGTTCGGAATGGCGCGCGGTCTCACCGAGTTCTGGCTGATCTGGATCGCAGTGGACATCGTCGGCGTTCCGCTGCTGATAGTCGCCGGCTTCTATCCCTCCGCAGCGCTCTATCTGGTGTACGCCGCATTCGTGGCCTGGGGATTCGCTGTATGGCTCGGGATCCAGAACAAATACATCGGTCAAAAAATGGCATCTTAAACAATCGTGATGATACTCTCAGCGTGTCCGAACAAACTTCGAGTACGTTTTCCGTGCTCGACGCCGAGTCTTCGGTCGCGATCGATATCCGATCATGACTTCTCGGCACGGAACCACCTGGGAATCACGATGAAGTGGAAGACGACATGACAAAGGGATCGAACTACCCTCTGGCCGGAATCAAGGTCGGTGGCGCTCCCGCGCATCGTTTGGCGACGCCGCCGCGGTCCGTCTCCACGTCTCCCACCGGTGCAAGCACCGATTCTTCGGCGGCAGCGCCCGCCGAGAAGGCGGTCGAAACCCTTACCACCGAGAAGCCGGCGGTAGAGGCCACGTCCACCGAAAAGGCGTCCGCCACAACGCCTGCACCAGCAACGTCGTCCGCCACTGATTCAGCGCCCGCCCGCGCGGATCGACGTCGTCCAGAGAAGCCCGCCATGGAATCGAACGAGGTTGAAGTGACTACAAGCGATCAGATCTCAGAACACGGCCTGCCCACCAACGGCCGCTCCACGTCTCACGGATCCAGCGTCGGCTCCGCGCCCTCGCTCGGCCGCGGTCAGGCACCCGACCGTCGTACCGCCATGGGCGTCGCCTCGGTGCGCATCGCTGGTCGGTTGACCCAGAACGAGCTCGGCAGCCGAACCGGCGACATCCGCACCCCCGACACCTCCGTCGGCCCCGACGAGCTGTTGCAGCTGCTCGGCGAATACCTGGTCTCGGGTGGCCTGCAGAATCCCGAGATCCACGTGCGTTCCAACGGCCAGACCATCGTGCTGGACCTGCAGAACCCGGCCAAGGGCTACCGCTGATCCACTGACGGTCACAGCAGCTGCTGGAATGCCTCTGGTCGCACCATCTCGAGTACCAGAGGCTTCCATTGCGGCGCTCGGTCCTTGTCGACCAGCACCGCGCGAACACCCTCGGCGAAGTCCGGCTCGGCGATGATCCATGTCGCCACCCGCAACTCCCGGTCCAGGCATTCACGCAACGTGCTGCCTGCCCCGCGCGCGATCAGCGCGTCGGTGGCCATCAACGACGTCGGCGACAGCGTCGCCAGCTGAGTCTTGGTGGTTCGCGACCACGGTGTATCGCACTGCAGCGCATCGATGATGTCGACCAGAGACTCCTTCTCGAATACCTGTGCCACTGCCTCTGCGTCGAACGACAGCTCCGTCGACGGCACCGTGGTGTATCGCGTCAACACCTCGTGAATATCGGTCCCTGCGAGGATGTCGGCCTTGAGCTCGTCCACCGACTCACTCGGGCAGAAGTGCGTGGCCAATCCCAAGGCCACTGCATCCGATCCGGTGATGCGCGTACCCGTCAACGCCAGATACCGCCCGATATGGCCGGGAAGCCGTGACAGGAAGTAGCTCGACCCCACGTCCGGAACGAAACCGATCGCCGTCTCCGGCATGGCCAACACCGCGTTCTCGGTGACGATGCGGATGCTGCCGTGAATCGATACGCCAAGGCCTCCGCCGAAAGCCGCAGCCTCGATGACGGCGATGTACGGCTTGGGGTAGTTCGCGATCAGTTCGTCGAGGTCGTACTCGTCTGCGAAATATCGCGGACCGGCATCGTGATCACCGTCGACGACGGCCTGCCGAATCGCCTTGATGTCTCCGCCCGCGCAGAACGCGCGGGGTGAGCTGCTCGTCACCAGAACCGAATCGACCGCGTCGTCGTCTCTCCACGCATCGAGCGCGGCTCGAATACCGTCGATCATTGCCCCGTTCAACGAGTTCAGAGCCTCCGGCCGATTCAGGACGACATGCCCGACCCCGCCGACAACCTCTGCTTCGACAACGGCCACTGTTGACTCCTTCACGCGCGGATCGTTCGACGCGTAACAGTAGCGCTATTCGCGAGACTCGACCGACCGCGGACGTGCGTCGCCGGGTATGTCGGCAGGCCGACATGGGCGCTCTTCCGCAGTGAACCAGCCTCGATACAGAAACAGCTGCCCGAGCACCGGACTCTGCACCTTGATTTCGATGCGATGCCGTTCCTCGGCAGCGTCCCACCACTCTCGACCGATCGTCACCGCCGACGCCACCTTCGGCAACTTCGGCGCAACAGGACCCAGCAGAAATCGCGGCACTTCGCTCTCGAGAACCAGCCCACCATCAGCATCGACTTCACACCTGGTGTGCACCACCATGTCCGAGGAGAATCCGAGATAGTCCAGGGCATACGCGTCGGACTCGGCGGAGGAGACCATCACCGAGTTCATCCCCTGAGGACGACCGACGAACGCAAAGCGGCGAACGAAAGACAGTGTCTCGCGGCCTAATTCATCGACATACGCATAGTTCGCGATGGTGAACGGCACGTCCTTCCCCACGCCTGCGGGAAAGAGACCACGCGTGCGCCCGGCCCACAGCAGCGGCGGCGGGACGAGCCGAGAATGCGTCATCTCCTCCATCACACCCACCCCGAACTGAGCGAGATGATCCGAGGATTGCAATCCGAAGCGCCACTGGACCTTGGGATGCAGGCGGGAGAAATCCGAACCGAGTACTTCCGCGACCACCGATGCCATGGCTTCAGTATGCGCTGCGCGCAGGTGAACGAAACTTCGTAGCAGGCTACGAAGTTCTGTTCACATGCCGCAGGCTCTACTCCAGCTCGGCGGCGAGCTCCATCCAGCGTTCCTCGGCAACATCCTTGTCGGCGAGGACCTGCTTGAGTTCGGTGTCGAGGGCGACGAGCTTGCCCTGCTCGGTGGAGGCCTCGGCAAGTTCGGCGTGCAGTTCGGTCTCCCGCTTGGACAGCCGGATGACGAGCTTCTCGAGCTTGCTGAGTTCCTTGCGAGCCGCGCGCTCCGAGGCCGCATCACGGGTCGCCTTACGCGGCGCCCCGCCGGTGGTCAACGAGTCCGGCGTCGCGTCGGCGGCGAGGATGGCCCGCCGACGCAGGTACTCCTCGATGCCGCCGGGCAGGTTGGTGAGCTTGCCGTCGCCGAACAGTGCCCACGTCGAGTCACAGATGCGCTCGATCAGGTACCTGTCGTGACTGATGACGACGAGCGTGCCCGCCCAGCCGTCGAGGATGTCCTCGAGCTGCTGCAGGGTGTCGATGTCCAGATCGTTGGTGGGCTCGTCGAGCAGCAGCACGTTCGGCTCGGCCATCAACACGCGAGTCAGCTGTAGCCGACGACGCTCACCACCGGAGAGATCGCCGACCGGGGTGCGCTGGCGGGCGGGGGTGAAGCCGAGCCGCTCCGCGAGCTGCCCGGCAGAAATCTCCTTGTCGCCCAGGGTGATCCGCTCGGCCACTTCCTTGACCGCGTCGAGCACACGCAGTTTCTTGGGTAGGTCGTCCAATTCCTGCTTCAGCCAACCGATCTTGACGGTCTGGCCCTGGATGCGCTTGCCCGCAGCGGGCTGCAGTTCACCGGCGAGCGTGCGGAGCATCGTCGTCTTGCCCGAACCGTTGACGCCGACGAGACCGACGCGCTCGCCGGGGGCCAGACGCCAGGTGAAGTCCTTGACCAATTCGCGGCCGTCGGGAGTCTCCAGGCGCGCGTCCTCGAGTTCGATGACGACTTTGCCGAGACGACGCTGTGCGAAGGAGGACAACGCGACGGAGTCACGCGGAGCGGGAACGTCGGCGATCAGTGCCTCGGCCGCCTCGATGCGGTACTTGGGCTTGGAGGTACGGGCGGGGGCACCGCGACGCAGCCAGGCCAGTTCCTTGCGGGCGAGGTTACGTCGCCGTTCTTCGGACGCGTCCGCCTGACGCGATCGCTCGGCGCGAGCGAAGACCCAGTCGTTGTAGCCACCCTCGTAGGCCTCGACGCCTCCGCCGACCACTTCCCACGTGCGATTGGCGACGGTGTCGAGGAACCAGCGATCGTGAGTGACGACCACCAGCGCGCTGCGACGGCTGACCAGGTGGGCTGCCAACCACTGCACACCTTCGACGTCGAGGTGGTTGGTCGGCTCGTCGAGCACCAGCAGGTCGAGATCCTGAACCAGGGCCGCTGCCAACGCAACTCGTCGACGTTCGCCGCCGGAGAGGTTGTCGATCGGTGCGTCGAGGCCCGAGCTGCCCGCGGGTCCGAGATCGGCGATGCCGATGCCCGTCAGGATGTTTCGCACCCGAGAGTCGCCGGCCCATTCGTGCTCGGCCATTCCGAGCGGGTCGAGCACCACCTGACCGACCGTCGAGCCGGGCGGCAACACGCCGCGCTGGGTGACGACGGCCATTCGCAGGCCGTTCACGCGGCTGACGCGCCCCGAGTCGGGCGGTTCGATGCCGGCGAGAACTTCGAGGGTGGTGGTCTTGCCGCCGCCGTTGAGGCCGACCATGCCGATGCGTTCGCCCTCCTGCACACCGAGGGAGACGCCGTCGAGCAAGGGTTTGACGCCGAAGGACTTGCTGACGTTTTCGAGATTGACGAGATTGACCATCAGGAAAAACCAATCGATTCACTAGTGACAACACGAGCGCCGGGAACCGGGCCACTCGCAACACGGACGGTGCGGCACACGCCTGCACCGGACAATTCAGCACTCACCGACACCGCTGCGTCGGCGTCGGCGCAGAGAAACGCACACGTGGGACCCGAGCCCGACACGATGCCGGCCAGCGCCCCAGCAGTGACACCCGCGCGCAGGGTGCGACGCAGTTGCGGCATCAGCGACACCGCAGCGGCCTGCAGGTCGTTGCCGAGCAGCGGTGCGAGTGCACGCGCATCTCCTGAGGTGAGCGCATGCATCAGATCCTCGGTACCGCCCAGACGCGGCGGATCACCCTTGGCCCGCAACTCGTCGAGTTCGTTGTACACCGCCGGTGTCTGCAGACCACCCTTCGCCAACGCCAGAACCCAATGGAAACTGTTGCGCGAGAGCACCGGGAGCAACTTCTCTCCGCGACCGGTTCCGACCGCAGTGCCGCCGTGCAGCGAGAACGGAACGTCGCTGCCGAGTTCGGCCGCCACTTCGTCGAGCTCGTCACGCGAGAGATCCAGATGCCACATTGCATTGAGTGCCACCAGGGTCGCGGCGGCATCGGCACTACCGCCCGCCATCCCACCGGCCACCGGAATGCCCTTCTCGATGGTGATCTCCACCGATGGCTCACGTCCGACCCGACGCCCCAGCAGCTCCGCAGCTTTCCACACCAGATTCCGCGAATCCGTGGGAACGACCTTCGCGTCGTCGCCCCGCACGCGAACCGAGAGCGCCTTGGCCGGAATCACCGACAGCTCGTCCGAGAGCGAGAGCGCCTGGAACACCGTCGTCAACTCGTGAAAGCCATCGGGACGCAGGTCACCGACCGCGAGATGCAAATTCACCTTCGACGGGGCCCGAACGACAACGGGTGTGGGAACGACAGACAGCACGAGTAACCACAGTAGTGGAGAAACGAACGTCGAGTTCACCGCCAGGGTTTTGCATGCGGACCGAATGTGTCCGCATTGCGTGGCACTGTGTGAACATGAAAGAAACCTCGGCTCGGTTGCTTCGGCTGTTGTCTCTGCTGCAGACCCGTCGCGATTGGGCGGGTTCGGAGTTGGCCGAGCGGCTCGACGTCACGCCGCGGACGTTGCGTCGCGATGTGGACAAGCTGCGCGACATCGGGTACCCGGTCAATGCGACACCGGGTGTCGGTGGCGGCTATCAGCTGGGCCCGGGTGCCGAGATGCCTCCCCTGCTGCTCGACGACGACGAGGCATTGGCGGTGGCGTTCGGGCTGCAGTCGGCGGCCGGTGGGTCGGTGGCAGGCATCGGCGAGGCGTCGCTGCGGGCGTTGACGAAGCTGCGGCAGGTGATGCCGTCGCGCATCCGCCATCGGCTCGATGCGCTGCGGATCGATGTCGTGGAGCGAACGCCGCGCTCGGCCGTGGACGCATCGGTGCTGTCGACGGTGGCGGCGGTGTGCCATGGGCACGAGCGGCTGCGATTCGATTACCGCAAGCACGACGGTTCCGAGTCCAGACGTGAGGTGGAGCCGTACAGCCTGGTGCGAGCGGGGGCGCGCTGGTATCTGCTGGGATGGGATGTGCTGCGGGAGGATTGGCGATCGTATCGGGTGGATCGCCTGATACCGAAGATCCCGACGGGTCCCAGGTTCACGCCCCGAGAGCTACCGGCGGGCGGGGCGGCCGCGTTCGTCTCGAAGGGAATCGACCGCGCATTCACTCAGGTGCAGGCGAGGATCGCGTTGCATGCCCCGATCGAGACGATCGCACCCATGGTCGACGAGCAGTGGGGCACACTCGAATCCATCGACGAGAGCACGTGCGCCGTGGTGCTGTCCGGAGATTCGCTGCCCTCGATCGCACGGTGGCTGGCGGCGTTCGACACCGATTTCACCGTGCTCGATCCACCGGAACTGCGTGAGGAATGCCGCGTCGTGGCCGCAAGGCATGCACGACTCAACGAGCGCTACCTGGCGGCGGTTCACTCTCCGGTAACCGGTACGTGAGTCAATGGGCAGATGACGTCACCACTCGGTTTCGACCCGAAGTTTTTGTCCGACATCGACGTTCCGTTGCCCGATCGCGCAGGCCTGGCGGTACTCCCCTACACGCACTTCTCGGTGTCCATGGATCCAGACCGACGCCTCGCCGCGGTCACCGGTGTCAACATCGACGGTGCGAGCCTGAAGGATGTCGAGCGGGGCGACGACTGGCGACTCGACGATCGCCTGCCGGCATCGCAGCAGGCAGGCAACGAGTTGTACTCGAACAACGACCTCGATCGCGGGCATCTGGTTCGCAGGCGAGATCCCGTGTGGGGTGAGCTCGCGGTGGCCAGGCGCGCCAACGAGGACACGTTCCACTACACGGTGTGCGCCCCTCAGACGGCCACGCTGAACCAGTCGAAGACGCTGTGGCTCGGGCTCGAAGATTACGTGCTCGGCCACGCCGAGCAGTACGATCAGCGCCTTTCTGTGTTCAGCGGCTGCATCTTCGCCGGCGACGATCCGATCTATCGCGGTGTCGCCCTTCCACGGCAGTTCTTCAAGATTGCGGCGTGGTCCCAGGGCTCGGCTCCCGCATGCACCGGGTACGTACTCGACCAATCGCCGTCACTCGACCCGATTCTCGACAAGCCTCTACGAGTCGAGACCGATCCCCCGCCCCTCGGCCCATACCGGACGTACCAGGTTCCCGTGGCCGACATCGCGTCGGCGACCGGTCTCGAGCTGGGCGTGCTGATCGAAGCGGATCGCTATGCACCGGTGGCCGCGGCTCGTGCGGAGGCGTCGAAGTGGACAGAGCTGACGCAACTGTCGGACATCCACCTCTGAAACCAACCACATGGTTCTATTCGATACGGAATCGTGACGCGCATCGAGGCCGCGAACCAATAGCATTGCGCAGCATCCGAGAAAGCGTCTACGAACAGGGGCTCGACATGCGAAGACGATGGACGACGGCACTGGCGGCGCTTGCGATGACGGTGGCAGCACTGTTCGTCTCGAGTGGCACGGCGGCGGCTGCACCGCACTCACATCTCGCGACCGTGTCCATCCCGAGCGCATATCCGTGGGAAGCGCCGTACTCGCTCGACGTCAACGGCTACAGCGGCCTTCGGTCCGACTTCGGGGGGCCGTACCACGCATTCCTGGCGATCACCGCGCAGCCGCCTACCACCGACCCGATCTACAGCCAGAACTGGCGATTCCTGTCGTTCGCTACGCACACCGAGGTGCAGTGGCGCAACACGACAACCGGCGCATCGGGCGTGGCACACGAGGACAGGAACGCTCGGTATCCATGGGGTGAGGCGTACATCGACACTGGTCTCGGATGGGTCGAATACACGATCACACTCACCTCGGGCGCGTTGATTCAGCAGCTCAATCCGCAACGCGTCACGTCGTCCGGTGCACTCGAAGTGACCCTGAATCCGTTCTGACGGTCAGGCTTCGGTAGCGGCCAAGCGGACGAAGGCTGAGGCGTCGATGGTCTCGCCGCGAGCGGTCGGGTCGATCCCGGCCTCGCGCAATCGCCGCTCGGCGGCCACCGGGGAGCCGGCCCACCCGGCCAGGGCCGCCCGTAAGGTCTTGCGCCGCTGCGCGAATGCCGCGTCGATCACTGCGAAGACGGCTTTGCGATGCACGGTGTCGGTCGGCCACGGCGGCTCGGCGTACCGATCGATGCGCACCAGTCCCGATTCGACTTTGGGTACCGGCCAGAACACCGAACGGCCCACTGCACCCGCCCTTTTCACGTCTCCGAAGAACCTGGCCTTGACGCTGGGGATGCCGTAGATCTTGCTTCCAGGCACCGCGGCAAGTCGATCGGCCACCTCGGCTTGAACCATGACCACGGCGACGCGAAGACTCGGAAGTTCCGAGAACAGATGAATGAGTACCGGAACCGCGACGTTGTAGGGAAGATTGGCCACCAAGGCGGTCGGCTCCCCGGCAATATCCGCGGCACGGATACGAAGGGCGTCGGCCTCGATGACCGTCAGGCGGTCGGCCAGAGTCGGGGCGCGGTCGGCCACCGTCGTCGGCAGACGGGTCGCGAGCTTCGGGTCGATCTCGACCGCGATGACGGAATCGGCCACATCGAGCAGCGCGAGAGTCAGCGATCCGAGGCCGGGGCCGACTTCGAGGACCGTGTCCTGGGGGCCGACGCCGGCGGAGGCGACGATGCGTCGAACGGTGTTGGCGTCGTGTACGAAGTTCTGCCCGAGCTGCTTGGTGGGCCGCACGTCGAGCTCGGCGGCCAACGAGCGGACCTCGGCGGGACCCAGCAGGGCCGCGGATCCCCTCACATGTTCGGACACGGCGGAAACTCTACGTGGGCAGGAGTGGAGCCTGCGGAACGACCCAGAAATGCAGGAGTGGAGCCTGCGGAACGACCCAGAAATGCAGGAGTGGAGCCTGCGGAACGACCCAGAAATGCAGGAGTGAAGCCTGCGGAACGACCCAGGAGAGTCAGCGGTAACCCAAGCGCGAGGTGCAGGCGGGCCATGCGCCCCAGCCCTGTGACTTCTGTGTCACCGACGCGATCGCGATCTGCTCCTCGCGGGTGGCGAGATCGGCGCGCGGTGCGTATTTGAGGCCGCCCTGGCGTTCCCAGGTGTTCTGGTCGAACTGCACGCCGCCGTAGAAACCGTTGCCGGTGTTGATGGCCCAGTTGCCGGTCGCCTCGCACTGCGCGAGAGCGTCCCAGATCGCACCGTTCTCCACCGGCGGCACCTCGGTGCCGGGCTTCGCGCCGACGCGAACGGTCTTCGGCTGCGCGGGCACCTGAACGTTCTCGTCGACCTTCTCGCGCCCGACCTCGACGCCGTTGACCATGTTGATCTTCCAGGTGATGTCGGAGACTCCCGGAGCGCCGGGGTTCTCGACGACGGTCTTGCTCATGTTCATCGTCGGATCTTCGATGCGCTGCTCGGGCGCGTCCACATCGGTGGTCTCGGTCTTGGTGACGGTGCGGTCACGCGTGACGACGATCTCGGCTCCGTCGGTAACGGTGGCGTCGGGATCGGGGCTGACGGTGTCCGCCTCTTCCAGTGGCTTACCCGCGGCTTCGAGGAATTCACGAATTGTGGGTGCGGCCAGAGTGACCGGAGTTGCGGGGGCTCCGCCGTCGACCAGCGAGACCTGCTTGGGCAGAGCCACGTCCAGTTCGGTGCCGTCGAGAGGCAACCGCTCCGAGCGTGAGGCGGAGACGTGCACGTCCTCGGCCAGACCGGTCTGCTGCAGTGCTTCGTCGACGGTCAGGGCGGTGGTCCAGATGTTCTCGGGCTGCCCGTCGACGTTCAGCGTGATCTCGCGGGCGCGGCGCAGGACCACGGTGTCGCCGTCGCTCAATCCGGTATCAGGAGCGGGAACGACCAAGTCCTTGTCCGACGGGGCATAGCCGGCATCGACGAGCGCGCTGTTGACGTCGGTTTTCATCGTGCTCAGCGAGATCATGTCGCCGTCGACGTCGATGGTCACGGTCTTGTGACGGCTCACCGCCATCACGCCACCGGCGACGAGCGTCATCAACAGGGCCGCGATGACCAGGTAGAGCGTGGTCGAACGGGCGGAGTTGAGACGTCTGATAGTCGACAAGTTTCGTATTCCTGGCGGTTGCGAGCGTGACTCGGTGCACGAAACGCCGAGTTCGGTCACGGTACGGTAACGAATTAGTACCCACGCCGCAACTTCACCGGCTACAGGCCGTACACCCTCACCGCGTTGGCGGTGGCGTGAGCAGCGAGCTCTGCCGGATCCTGACCGCGGATCTCGGCCAAGGCCCTGGCGGTGTACGGCAGGCAGTACGGCTCGTTCGGTGCACCGCGATATGGATGCGGGGTGAGGAACGGTGCGTCGGTCTCCACCAGTACCAGCTCGTTCGGCACCAGCACCGCCGCCTCACGCAGTGCATGCGCGTTCTTGAAGCTGACCGTCCCGGAGAAACTGAGCACGTAACCGGCGTCGACGCAGGCCTTGGCGGTGTCGGGACCACCGGAGAAGCAGTGGAAGATCACCGTCTCCGGAGCGCCCTCGGTCACCAGAACCTCGAGCAGATCCTCGTCTGCCTCACGGTTGTGGATCATCAGGGGCTTACCCAGGCGCTTCGCAAGGTCGATGTGCCAGCGAAATCCCTCGTGCTGCTCGGCTACCGTCGCGCAACCGTCGAGCTTGCCGGGCCAGTAGTAGTCCAGCCCTGTCTCACCGACGGCAACCACGCGCGGATCGGATGCCAGTCGCTCGATCTCGGCCTTGGCCACGTCGTCGAGCACGTTCGCGCGGGTGGGGTGAATGGCCACCGCAGCCCACACCCGCGGATCCCAGGACGCAGCGTCGACGGCGAAGCGGGCGGCATCGAGATCGTCGGCGATGGTGACCACGCGGGTGACGCCGACGGACTCGGCCTTGTCCACGATCGCGGCCACACTCGCCGCGTCGGTCGCGCCGCACGCATCGAGGTGGGTGTGCGCGTCGACGAGGGTGCCGACGGGCTCGGGCAACGGTGGTGCGGGACGGTCTCTACTCACGATCGTTAGAGTAGGCGCACCATGACTGCGCCAGCTGATGCCTCACGGCCACCCTTCTACGTCACCACGGCGATTGCGTACCCCAACGGCGCGCCGCACATCGGGCACGCCTACGAGTACATCGCCACCGACGCCATCGCGCGCTTCAAGCGCCTCGACGGCTACGACGTGCGATTCCTGACGGGAACCGACGAGCACGGGCTCAAGATGCAGCAGACCGCGCAGACCGAGGGCATCGATGTCCGCGAACTCGCCGCGCGCAATTCCGATGCTTTCCAGGCCGCGCAGGATCTGCTGAAGGTCTCGTACGAACGCTTCATCCGCACCACCGATGCCGACCACCTCGCCGCCAGCCAGGAACTGTGGAAGCGGATGGAGGCGAACGGAGACATCTATCTCGACGCGTTCTCCGGCTGGTACTCGGTGCGCGACGAGGCGTTCTACACCGAAGCCGAGACCACCCTGAACGAAGACGGCTCCCGCGTCGCGACGGAGACGAACACTCCCGTCGAGTGGACCGAGGAACCGTCGTACTTCTTCCGGCTCTCGCAGTACCAGGACAAGCTCCTCGAGCTGTACGACGCGGTGCCGGACTTCATTGCGCCGAACACGCGTCGCAACGAGATCGTGAATTTCGTCAAGGGCGGTCTCCGAGACCTGTCGATCTCGCGAACCACGTTCGACTGGGGTGTACCGGTCCCCGGCGACCCCGCACACGTGATGTACGTCTGGGTCGACGCATTGACCAACTACCTCACCGGTGCCGGGTTCCCCGAGACCGAATCCGAGGCGTACCGAAAGTTCTGGCCGGCCGATCTGCACATCATCGGCAAGGACATCACCCGCTTCCACACCGTCTACTGGCCGGCGTTCCTGATGTCTGCGGGTATCGAGCTACCCAAGCGGGTGTTCGTGCACGGGTTCCTGAACGTCAAGGGCGAGAAGATGTCCAAGTCTCTCGGCAACGTGCTGGATCCGCAGTCCTTGGTGGAGAACTACGGCCTCGATCCAGTGCGCTTCTTCTTCCTGCGCGAGGTCTCGTTCGGCCAGGACGGCAGCTACAGCCACGAGGCGATCGTCGCGCGCGTCAACGCCGACCTGTCCAACGAACTCGGTAACCTCGCACAGCGCTCGCTGACGATGGTGGCGAAGAACCTGGAGGGAACGCTCCCGACACCGGGAGACTTCACCGCCGAGGACGAGGCGATGCTGGCCCGCGCGGACGCGCTGCTGGAGATCTGCCGACGCGAATTCGACGTGCAGGCAATCCATTCCGCGCTCGAGGCGATCTGGTCGGTGCTCGGCGAGACCAACCGCTACTTCTCGCTGCAGCAGCCGTGGGTATTGCGCAAGACCGATCCCGATCGCATGGCCACCGTGCTGTACGTGACGATCGAGGTGCTGCGCATCGTCAGCATTCTGGCGCAGCCCGTCATGCCCGATTCCGCGTCGCGCATCCTCGACCTGCTCGGCGCACAGAACCGCGAATTCACCGACATCGCAACTCGTTCGGTTCCCGGCACCGCTCTCCCGGCCCCGACGCCGGTGTTCCCCAAGTACGAGTAGAGCGCTCCGCGCATGTGCACGAAACCTCGTAGCCCACTACGAAGTTTCGTGCACATGCGGCGAAGCCGCTCTCACAAGGTCTTCTCGAGCTCCTCCAGCGTGTTCTCCAGATGTGTCAGCATGCGCTGCAGGTGCGGCACACTGCGTCGGCATCCGATGAGTCCGAAGTTCAGCGAGTCGCCGTTGCTGGCGACGGTGATGTTGAGTGCCTGCCCGTCGGCCACGATCGACGCCGGGTAGATGCCGTCGAGTTTCGCGCCGTTCCAGTACAGATCTTCCTTGGATCCGGGCACGTTGGAGATGATGACGTTGAACGGCGGCGGGGTGTAGTCGACGAATCCCGGCACCGGCCCGAACAACAACGGAGCCATGGTGACTGCTCCTACGGCGAGCGCTTCGAGCGTGTTGAGTTCGCTCATCATCTGCTTGCCCTTGACGGTCGAATCCTTGATCCGCTCCAGCCTCACGATCGGATCGGATTCGTCGGTGGCCAGATTGCACAGGATGGTCGTCACCGAGTTGCCGGCGTCCTTGTCGTCGCCCTCCTTGCGCAGCGACACCGGGACCATCGCGATCAGTGGCTCCTCGGGCAACGCGCTCTGATCGATGAGGTACGCGCGCAGAGCTCCGGCGCACATCGCGAGCACCATGTCGTTGAGCGTGGCGTCGAGCGCTGTTCCGACCGTGCGGATGCGCTCGATCGACCAACTCTCGGCGGCGAAGCGTCGCGCACCACCGATGGGCACGTTGAACATCGTCCTCGGCGCTTGCAACGGGAGTTGCGCACCCTCTTTCTTCAACGCGCGCAATCCGATTCGTGCCGTCGCAGGCGCGAAGTCGACCAGGTCCCCGACGATCTTGCGCCCCATCGAGAGTCCGCTTCCCAACTGCGCCAACCGCCCGGGCTGCTCGACGGCATCCTGCTTCCTGCGCCTTCCGAACAGCGACGGGTCCCAGGTGGCGACCCCGCTTCGGTCGTCCGGGTCGGTACTGAGAGTTCGCTGCATCAACTTCAACGCGCTCACGCCGTCGACCAGCGAGTGATGCACCTTGGTGTACAACGCAATTCGGCCGTCGGCCAGTCCCTCGATGATGTGCAGCTCCCACATCGGACGGTAGCGATCGAGCGGTGCACTGTGATTGAGCGACAGAAATTGGAACAGCTCACGAATTCGACCGGGAGCAGGCAGCACCGTCCGCCGAACGTGGTACTCGAAGTCCACATCCGGGTCGAAGGCCCAGGCCAGATTGCCCATGATCTGAACCGGACGCGACGGCCGCTTCCGGAAGAGTTCGTGCACCTCGCCGGTGGTGAACTTGCGGTGCACTTCCTCCGCGAAGTCGTGTGGATCGCCTGGCGGGACGAACAACTCCAGACCGCCCACGTGCATCGGGTGCTCCCGTGACTCGGCGATCAGAAACATCGATTCCGTGATGGGCATGAGTGCCATGAGCTGTCCCTTTTCCATTTGTTTTCGGTCACGGTACGGCACCGAATGTGACTCAGAACACGACCTTACGTCGGGTCACGAAAAGCTACCCGCTATTGTCCGTTACCAGGGGTTCCAAATAGAGCGGGGTTCCAACGCACGGCGCATACGCGCCGCGCACCAACAACGGGGATGGAGGCGACGGCCATGAATCCGGCGCTCACCGTAGTCAAGTCGACCGATCCGGCAGCCACCGCACGCAGGCACGATGTTCGTGGCGCGAGCCTTCAGTCGCAGATCCTGTCCAAGTACCTGCAGTTCACGGTTCGGCCGTTCCTGACGATCTGGGCACAGGCGCCCTCTCTTCCGTGGCCGGTGGGCCTGGTCGATTACGCAGGACTGCTCGTCCCGCAGATCAGCGGCACCACGCGTAGTCGCGTCATGCTGGCCGAGTGCGAGGCCGAGTGGATCCGTGCCGAGGGCACCGGTACCGACCGAGTGGTGCTCTACCTGCACGGCGGCGCCTTCGTCTGCTGCGGCCTACGCACGCATCGCCGGATGACCTCGCGGGTCTCGAAGAACGTCGACGGCTCGGTTCTGTCGGTGAACTACCGCATGATGCCGCGCAACCCGATCAGCCACGCTGTCGAGGACGGCGTCGACGCGTACCGATTCCTTCTCGATTCCGGTTACCGCCCCGAACAGATCATCCTGGGCGGCGACTCGGCGGGCGGGTATCTCGCGTTCATGGTCACCCTGGCGCTGCGTACCGTCGGTCTGCCCGCCCCCGCAGGCATCTTCACCATGTCCCCGCTGACCGATATGGACCCCACACGCAAACTCGAGCACGAGAACGCATCGAAGTGTTCGGTCTTTCCGTCCAATGCAGTTCCCGCACTGACCGCACTGGCCGATCGTGTCGACGCACGTATCGTCGTCGACGGTGAAGTAGGCCCGCGGGTGTCACCGGTCGACGGAGATCTCACCGGTCTGCCGCCGGTGCTGATACAGGTCGGTTCGACCGAAATGGTCTATGCCGACGCCGAACTCATGGCTCAGCGCCTCGCCGTCGCCGGAGTCGATTGCGAGCTACAGGTCTACGAGGACCAGGTCCACGTGTTCCAGGCAGCCGATTTCGTCCCCGAGGCCCGCCGCGCACTCAGAGCCATCGGCGAGTTCGCGCGGAACGTCAGCCCCAGTAGAGAAAGCTGAGATACGTTCTCCCCATGGCAGTCACAGTGAACAAGTCCGTCGACATCGACGCGGATGCAGCGGCAGTACTCGAAGTTCTCGCCGACGTCGAGGGCATTCCCTCGTGGTCCCCGGTGCACAAGAAGTGCGAGGTCGTCGATCGGTTCGACGACGGTAAGCCGCACCACGTGAAGATGCAGGTCTCGATCATCGGAGTCAACGACGAACAGCTCGTCGAGTACACGTGGTCGGACAACGAGGTGTCGTGGACTCTCGTGGAGAGCACCCAGCAGAAGGCCCAGGACGGCCGGTACACCTTGACGCCGAAGGGCGAAGGCACCCACGTCGAATTCGAGCTGACCGTCGACCCGAAGGTCCCACTGCCCGGCTTCCTCGTGAAGAAGGGCACCAAAACCATTCTCGAAGCAGCGACCGAGGGGCTTCGCCAGCAAGTGGTGGGCTGACGAGCTACTCGGTCTTGCGGGCCGCCAGAACGGCCTCGTAGACCTCACGCTTGGAGACGCCGTCGACCGCCACTTGGGCGCAGGCGTCCTTCAACCGCATGCCCGACGCCACCAGCGTTTCCACCTCGGCAACGAGATCCTCGGGCTCCTCGGCGACGGCGACAGCTCCTTCGAGTACGACGGTGATCTCGCCGCGCACGCCGTCCCGCGCCCATTCGAGCAACTCACCCAGGCCGCCGCGTCGGACTTCTTCGTAGGTCTTGGTCAGCTCTCGGCACACCGCGGCGCGGCGGTCGGGACCGAGTACGTGCACAGCGTCCTCGAAGCACGCGACGAGACGGTGCGGTGCCTCGAAGAAGACGATGGCGCGCGGTTCGGCGAGCACCGATCGGAAATACGTGCGTCGCTGCCCCTGCTTGCGTGGTGCGAACCCGTCGAAGCAGAACCGTTCGACGGGCAGACCGGACAACGCGAGTGCGGTCGTCACGGCGGACGGACCGGGCAAACAGGTCACCGGCAGATTTGCATCGACGCACGCGGCCACGAGGCGGTAGCCGGGATCGCTCACCGACGGCATCCCGGCGTCGGTCACCAGCAGAACCGTCTTGCCCTCCGCCACGGCCTCGACCAGGGCCGGCAGGCGTGCGGTCTCGACCTGGTCGTAGAAACTGACGACCCTGCCTGCGATCACCACGCCGAGCGAGGACGCGAGTTGTTTGGTGCGCCGGGTGTCCTCGGCGGCGACGACATCGGCACTGCCGAGGGCATCGCGCAGGCGCTGCGAGGCGTCACCGACGTCGCCCATCGGGGTGGCGGCAAGGATGAGCATGCCTCCAGTCTCCCGCACGCGGTGCAGCGGTTTGTCGGGCACCGCCGATCAACGCCTACGATCGGTACGTGACCTTGCTGACCTCTGAGCGCTCCGGCGACCGGTCGATGGTCAGTCCCGGGCCGACCGTTGCCGCGCGCGACTGGTTCCACGACACCGATGCCCGACGCGGCTGGATCGTCACCGTTGTCATCACCGTCATCTGTGCGGTCACGCGATTCACGATGTTGCGCTACCCCACCGACGCGGGAACCCCGGTCTTCGACGAAAAGCACTACGCCCCTCAGGGGTATCAGGTTCTCACCGGCGGCGGGCTGGAGGACAACCCGGCCTACGGACTGGTGGTGCATCCTCCGGTCGGCAAGCAGCTGATCGCCGTCGGAGAGGCATTGTTCGGCTACAACGGGTGGGGTTGGCGATTCTCCTCGGCCGTGGCCGGAACGCTGTTGGTGCTGTTGGTTATTCGGATCGTGCGACGCCTCGCGCGATCGACGCTCGTCGGTGCCATCGCGGGCATTCTGCTGACCGTGGACGGGGTGACGTTCGTCAGCAGCCGGATCGGCATGCTGGACATCTTTCTCGCATTGTTCGTCACCGCGGCACTGGGCTGCCTGATCGTCGACCGCGACGACATGCGGCGACGTCTGTCGAGGGTGCGCGACGAGGGCCGAATGGACGTCAGCGTGCTCGGTCCGCGAATGGGTGTGCGGTGGTGGCGATTCGGAGCCGGTGTCATGCTGGGGCTCGCGTGCGGCACCAAGTGGTCGGGTCTGTATTTCATCGCGTTCTTCGGATTGCTCAGCGTGGCGTTCGATGTGGCGGCGCGTCGTTCGTACGGCGTCGGGCGCCCGTGGCGGGGAACGGCATTGCGCGACATCGGGCCTGCGCTCTACGCATTGGTCGTCGTTCCGATCGCGGTGTATCTGATGACGTGGTGGGCATGGCTGACCTCCGAGACGGGCGTCTACCGGCACGAGGTCGGCAGCGGCGTCGGAGTCGGCGGTCCGTTCTCGTTCGTTCCCGACGCGCTGCGGTCACTGTGGTTCTACAGCGGCAGTGTGCTGCAATTCCATGAGGGACTGACCAATTCGGCCGGCAACCGACACCCGTGGGAATCGAAGCCGTGGACGTGGCCGATGGGTCTGCGCCCGATGCTGTACTACTTCGCCGACGGGGAGAGCGTGTCCGGGTGCTCGGCATCCTCGTGCGTCAAGGCGATCATGCTCATCGGCACACCCGCGATGTGGTGGCTGGCGTTGCCGATGCTGGCCTGGGTCATCTGGTCGGTGTTCGTTCGACGTGACTGGCGCTATGCCGCTGTGCTGGTTGGCTATTCCGCCGCACTGCTGCCCTGGTTCACCACGCTCGATCGGCAGATGTACTACTTCTACGCGGTGGCGCTCGCCCCGTTCATGGTGATGGGCTTCGCGCTGGTGCTGGGCGACATCATCGGGAAGGCAACGGCGTCGGCGGAACGGCGAGGTACCGGGCTGTTGCTGGTCGCCCTGTACCTCGCCGTGGTGATCGCCAATTTCGTCTGGCTGTGGCCGATCCTGACTGCAATGCCGATCACGCCGCAGATGTGGCAGCAACAGCTGTGGTTGCCGAGCTGGCGATAGGCATCAGGCGAGGAGCCTGCGGATAGACCTATGCAAGCAGTGCTGTCTTGCCTTTGGTGAGTCCGTCGATGCTGATGCGGCCGGCTCCGAATGCGGCCAGTAGCAGCGCGCCGACTCCGAGAGCGACGACCAGCTCGTAGCCGTTGTCGGCGGCGAACACACCGTGCTCGAAGTGAACGAAGATCGCAGCACCGAGCATGTCGAGGAAGAGCAGCAGGCCGGCGATCGGGGTGAAGATTCCCAACACGAGTGCGCCGCCGCCGATCAGCTCGACGAATGTCGCGAAGTAGGCAGATGCAGTGGGCAGAGGGATGTTCATCATCTCGAAGCTGGCCGCGGCACCGTCGAGTCCGTAGGTGTTCAGTTTCTGCCAGCCGTGGGCGATGAAGACCACCCCCAGACCGATTCGGGCTACGAGAGCGACGGCGTCGCGGACGAGGGTGGAGTTCATCGATAACATCCTTCTGACACGGCTACATGGGCCGCATTACCTTGTCAGAAGTATGTTGAAGCGTCAACTTAGCGCCCGTCCGCTCCCTTGAGCGCAGATTCCAGAAACGATCGAGCCTGGTCGTCGTCCAAACCGATCGACCGCACCGTTCTGACGAACTCCGTTGCCGCCCGGGCTGCGATGTCACGCGACGGGTCGCCACCCGAAGCCACGAACGAGCCCGACCGCCCCCGCGTCTCGATGACCCCCTGCTGTTCGAGTTCTCGGTACGTCTTCGCCACCGTGTTCGGTGCGATCTTCAGCTCCTCGGCGAGACCGCGAACCGTCGGGATCTTGGTACCGGCGATGAGGTCTCCCGACCGCACCAGCCCGAGGATCTGCATCCTCAACTGCTCGAACACCGGTGTCGTGTTCGACGAATCGATATGAACGCGCACAGTCCGTGCCTCAACCGACCGCGTCGACTGCGTCGACGATGGACGTCGAACCGGACGTCAACATCAGAGTCTTGTGCACTGCTTTACCGGTGTCGAGCAGCTGTGCGATCACCGCTGCCACGTCGGCGCGCGTCACCTCACCCGAGTCGAGCGGCGGCTCGGTCAGAGTCACCGCGTGCGTCGGATCCTCGTCCGTCAACTTGCCCGGTCGCACGATCGTCCAGTCCAAACCGCTGCGGGCCGAGACATCTTCTTCCGCAGCAGTTTTGGCTGCGATATATGCCTTCCAGCCGTCGTCCAAGCTCTCGTCGACCGGCTCACCGGCACCGAACGAACTGATCAGCACGTACCGGCGGACGCCGGCTTTCTCCGCTGCGTCGGCCAGCAGCACAGCACCGGCACGGTCGACGGTGTCCTTACGCGCCGGACCGCTGTTGGGCCCTGCACCTGCCGCGAACACCACTCCGTCGGCACCCTCGAGCAGGGCCGCCAACTCGTCGACCGAGGCGGCTTCGAGGTCGATCACCTGCGGCAGCGCACCGAGCGCCGTGACGGCGTCGACGTGGTCGCTGTTGCGAATCAGCGAGACTGCGCGGTCTCCGTGCGCCGTCAGTACCTGCGTCAGATGTTGGGCGATCTGGCCGTGGCCACCTGCAATGACAATCCGCTTGTCGGTCATATCGACTACTCCCGTTCCTGGCGTGAATCTGTCGAGGTGGCTACCCGCGTGGCAGGATCGCAAACATGACCAGTTCTGCAACGATCTATCACAATCCGCGCTGCAATACCTCTCGCACCGTACTGAAATCGATCGAGGAAGCCGGTCTGGTCCCCCGTGTGATCAGGTACCTCGAGTCGCCGCCGACCCAGGACGAACTCCGTACGTTGTTGGCCGACGCCGGTCTCGAACCTCGGCAGGCCGTCCGCACCCGCGAGAGCATCTACAAGGAACTCGGCCTCGCCGGCGCGGACGACGACACTCTGATTGCCGCGATGGTCGAGCACCCGATTCTCATCGAACGCCCGATAGTGGTGACCGAAAAGGGAACCGTGCTGGCCCGACCCGCCGACAAGGTACACACCATCCTCTGACGGCTACACCTCTGGGATCAAGACCTGAAGTATTGTCGAGGTCGTGCCGATGCCCGAGTGGAACGTCCGAGAACTGACTCCTGGCCAGCTGTCCGAGCGCAGCGGGGTTGCGGTCTCGGCCTTGCACTTCTACGAGAAACAGGGGCTGATCAGCAGCCGCCGAACCTCGGGTAACCAGCGCAGATTCCACCGCGAGACTTTGCGCCGCGTGGCTTTCATCCGTATTTCACAGAAGGTCGGAATTCCGCTGGCCAGTATCCGCCAGGCATTGAGCGAGCTACCGGACGAGCGGACGCCGACGCGCGAGGACTGGGCCCGACTCTCCACGCGTTGGCACCGCGAGCTCGACTCCCGGATCGAGCAACTGACTCGGCTTCGAGACAATCTGACCGGATGCATCGGGTGCGGCTGTCTGTCGCTGGCCGGCTGCGCTCTGGCCAATCCACACGACGAGCTGTCTCACTCGGGTCCGGGTGCACGCACGCTGGACGTAGATTTCGACGACCCCTCCGCGCGACGCGGCTCCAGCAGCTTGGAGAACTGATCGTTGGCCCTCTGCAGCACGAATTCGTAAGGGGGAGCGAACTTTCGAGCTACCCAGTAGCCGAACCGAATGTCGTTGGAGGAATAGACCAGGTATTTACGCTTGGCAATTCCGGCAAGAATGGCATCGGCGACCACGGACGGTTCGACAGCGCGCTTCTCGAAGCGGTGCTGCAGTTTCTGTACACGCGGATCGTCACGATCGACGCCGGCGATCTGAAGTGTTTGTACCAGACCGGTTTTGACTCCGCCCGGCACTACGAGACTGACTCCGATTCCGTGGCGCTTGAGGTCGTACTTGAGCACTTCGGACACTCCGCGCAGGCCGTACTTGCTTGCACTGTACGCAGCGTGCCACGGCAAGGGCATCAAGCCGGCGGCCGAGGAGACATTGACGAGATGGCCGCCGCGGCCGGCCTCTATCATCGGCGGCAGAAATTTCTCGATGATGTGAATCGGGCCCATGAGATTGACGTCGACCATGGATTTCCAGTGCCGATGCTCGAGATTCTCGACGGTTCCCCACGCCGATATACCCGCAACGTTCATCACGACGTCGAGGCTGCCGAACTCGGCGTGAATGTCGTCCGCGAAAGCCGTGACCGCCTCGAAATCGGACACGTCGAACGGCAACGAGTGACTGACGGTGCCGCCGGCACTACCGACCATGTCGACAGTCTCGGCCAATCCCGCGCTGTTGATGTCGGTGAGGAAGAGCTCGGCTCCCACACCTGCGGCAGCGATGGCCGTTGCCCGACCGATTCCGCTCCCCGCACCCGTGATCAACGTCTTCTTACCGCGCAGATCGTATGTAGCCATCGAAGCCTGTATCCCCCACCGGTTGCCACGTATAAGTTCGATTTCGACCCTACGCGGTGACGACGGAGAGGGTTGTCACAACCTTTGCGACATCTCGTCTCGGTAGTCGTCGACAGTGCGCTCGATGCGCGCAGCGTCGTCATCGGCACCGCGTTTGCGTGCGTCGTCCGCACGCTGCTGCAAGGTGCCGATCGCCTTCCGGAGTTCGGTGTCCGACATTCTCGATCCCTGAGCTGTGTGTTCCATATCACACAGTTTGCCCCGGCACCGAGCAGCGCGGCAAGCGTTCCTGGATTACGAAACGGTCAGACCGTGACAGATCCGGATGCGATGCTCTCCCGTACGAAACTCGACAGACTTCGCGCTGCGAATTCACGGAAGTACGCGAGGTTGTCGGTAGTCACCAGCGACGGGAGCACGGTGTTCCACACCCTCTCCATCCGCAAGGGGGCGTCTTCGAGACGCGACTGAGCCTCGGAGACCATCAGGACTCCGGCAAGCATCTCGCACACCAGCAGTGATGCGTTGCCCGCATCCAGGTGGTCGGCCACGTCGCCGTGCTCGATCGCGCGCTCGAAAAGATGCTCGAAGATGGTTCCCCACGTTCCGAACACACTGCCGCGGGCGGTGTCGGATCCGTCGATCTCCATCTGCAGCCGATACATGACTCGAACCAATGGGTCCGAGGCCGCGAGCTCGAGCACCGAGTACGAAATCCCGATGACGGACTCCAGCGCCGGGTTGCGACTGTCGACCAAGCCGGCACACGCGGTGGACACCCGCTCGTGCCCCTCGTCGACGATGGCGCGGGCCAGTTCCTCCTTGGAGGCGAAGTGGAAGTACAGCGCCCCCTTGGTCACACCGGACTGCGCCGACACCTGACTGAGCGTGGCATTTGCGTGCCCCACCTCCAGAAAGAGATCTGCTGCAGCGCGCAATGCGGCCGCTCTGGTTGCTTCTGCCCTGAGTTGTCTGACCATGCTGTTGCACCCCTGCTCTGTCGATCTTGCGATGACATCGACGCCCTGTACGCGCTGCCTACCCGTCGACCGAACGATGCGAACTCCGCATTCGCGTCACCTGAGCGGGCTGCCAGCGCTCGACAATGGTAACCGGTTCGGAGGCGACTTTGTGATTCGAAAGTGACAATTGCATGAATAAGGTTCCGGTCACAAAACGATTGAAATGAAAAGTTCCACTTCTCCAGAATTTGTAACGACTTCTAGTTCTTCTTTGTACGCCCGAAATATAGTGCCGGACAAAGCACACTCGTCGACCTGAGCCCACACGTCCTCGATGGGATCTGCCAGTGAGCCACTGGGCGTGAACACTGCGTACACACCGGTCGGTATCGAAATGAACACGTCGCCCACGGCCACATCAGAGGGAGAATCCACCGGTACGGCGACCACAGCATTGACCGTGCCGTGTGGATCCGCCACATAGACGGTGACCACCTCTTGTGCACCGATATGCTTCTCGCGCACTCGATCTCGCAGAAATCGCATCCACTCGCTGCCACTCGATTCAGCACCGGGTTCCACCCGCGGCGCCACCAGTCCGCTGAACAGTTCCGCACCTCGCGCGGTGACACGGAAGCTCATCACGACCCCCCTGACACTGTGATCGCCAGATAGAGATCGATCTTGTACGCATGCGGATAGCATTCGTAGTCACCGGTGAACGAACGCACTATCTCACCCTGCTCCTCGGCATGGTCGATCTGAGTCCACAACCGAGTGAGAACCTCGGGAAAAGAGCCCACTGCAGAGAATCGAGCGTATTTCGCCGCAGGCACTTTTGCGACCAGATGTCCCCGTGCAACTTGACCGAGCGAAGAACACAGATAACCGACTATCTGCGTGTTGTACGAGCCGATACCGGGGGCGAAGTCGGTATAAATGGACGCCAGTGGACCCGAGGTCTCCTGATTCAACAACGCGGACCATGCCTGATCCAGGGCCGGATCGTTGAGGCGGCCGAGTGCCCGTTTCGGGCTGCGAACGGGAAGACCGGCAACCCACGTTTCAGCGAGGTCGACGATCTCGAACGACATTCACACTCCGTAGAGAAGTTGCAGGGGCAGATCCCGTACTCGGAACCGGTCCGCTCACGATATCGCCCGTCAATCTACCGGCGCGACGGGCACGTCGATCGTCAATTCCTCAACCACACTGTCCGCCCGTTTCGACCGCTGAGCAACTTCTGGACCGTTCACCCCTCGACTCGACGCTGGGTGGCCGTCCTCACGAGTGTCCGCACCGCGAACCCGCTCGCCGATGAACCTGCCGAATGTGCATCGGACAATTCGGACTTCACCGTCGGAAGCAACGAGCGAATTCAGCAGCGCGGCGAGATATTGTTTGCGACGAACGTCCAGTTCATACCGAACGGCCTGCAACTCGTCACATCATTGTCATTCGAGATCGAATTCGCCGAGAATTCACTTTCCGGATGCGGCCGCCGCGAACTCGACGTTATGAACGGATGGCAACCGCCGATCCGACTCAACGCTGGTATCGGAATGCGAGACCGGGAGAATTCGCGATTCACAAGTGGACAGCATGCGCGTGAGCGGCCAATGCAAAGTGTGCAGAACCATGTCCGCGATCAGCAGTCGACGCAGAGAGTTGCAGACCAGATCGTGATGCGCCCAGGTCCGGTAGGAACTCAGGACGTAGTGGCGGTACTCGAGTGGTGGTGTGAGTAGACGACGGCCCGACACCTCGACGCACATGGACTTGATGTGGGCGATGCGCAGCCCCACCCGATAGAGGCAGAGCGAAAGATCGATGTCCTCGTGCAGGTCGGTTCGCAGACTCACTCGGCCGCGGGCTGCCTGCCAAGCAGAGCGGCGAATAGCGAAGTTGTTGCCCGATGCGGCGGATACCTGCAGCTCATCGGCCTTACGCTTGGTGGTGTAGTTGACGAAAGCCCGGTACGGTGCGGCCCAGGGCGAGTCGTAGAGGTGTATCGGACCGGTCACCGCGGCGTAGTCGAGGCGTCGATCGAAGAAGTCCAGAATCGACTTCGCCCAGCCTGGCCCGACGTGGGTGTCGGCGTCGATGCGCCCGATGATCGACCCGTCGGCATGATCGAAACCCGTGTTTCGTGCGTGTACGACGCCACGCTCGGACTCTGCCACGAGGGTGACCATCGGAAATCGGCGTCGAACGTCGAGAACGACGGCTGCGGTGTCGTCGGTGGAATTGTTGTCCACGACGATGATCTCGTGAATGTATCGACGCTGCTCTAGCAGTGCATCCAAGCAGTCACCCAAGTGAGCGGACTCGTTGAATGCAGGCACTACTACCGAAAGAGTGTTCACCTGTGCCAACCCCTGACAAATTGTTTTCGGCAAACGTGTGGCTCGATTCGCTTATGTGAATTCATGCTTCCGATATTCGAGCCGCGGACGAAATCGATGCTACCTCATTAAACGAGGAAAATAGTTTGCCGATTTACTCGTCGTAAACAATACGGATTCCGAAGGGAGTCCACCGACCGGACTTCCATTCAACCGCCGGTCGACGAAACAGGCATCTCTCCCGCTTCGCCATCGTGAGCCGACCGGCTGTCGGATCGGTAGGGTTCCCCCAGTGGAGACCGTGCAGATCGACACCGCTCTGTACGACGATGTCGTCGTCGAACGCTCCGACCACGCCGTTTCGGCGTACTACGTCTCGAAGCCGGCCGTTCGGGCCACGTTCACCCGGATCGGGCCGAGAACACATGACAAGACCCCGTTGGGGACCAGATACGCGGCCCTCGTCGATGGCGAATTCGACGGCCGACCGATGTCGGTCCAGGTGGGTCGAGCGCGGGTGACCAAGGCCTCGTACCGCGTCCGAATGGCATTCCAACACACGACGCTGACCCTGGCCGCCAAAGACCTCGAATCCAGCGCACTGATTCGCGGCGACTCGGATGGTGGCGACAACTGTTACGGCGATCTGACGCGCGAATACGGCGGCGGCGTCAGCGTGTTCTGGGGACTGCCGTTCGGATTCGCAGGAAGGACGATAGAACCGCCGACCCCGTCCGAGAACGAGGTACTGGTCGGGGTCGCTGCTGCCGCCGCTTTCGGAACCGGCGGACTGTCGTTGACCACGATCGTCATGAGCCTGTTGAGCTCTGCGTTCCCTTGACCGACAACAAAAAACCGCCATTCGATCGAGTGGCGGTTTTCGTTCCGGGTGGAGCTGAGGGGAATCGAACCCCTGACCTTCTCGATGCGAACGAGACGCGCTACCAACTGCGCCACAGCCCCGATGCCGTCGTTCCGACCGGCTGCGTAACTCTAGCAAAGCCACTGCGGACGACTGTTACGCGCCCTGCGCCCGCCGGAAGTCTCCATCATCGTCACGGCGTGCCTGGAACGGCTCCTCGTAATGGTCGAGGTGCTCGAATTCGGGATCCTCGTCGTCGATCTCGAGCACCACTGCACCGGGTCGACGCAGCCGCTGCGGGACGAGTTCGAGCTCTTCGTCGGTTTCCGATTCCACTCCGAGTCGCGACCGGCCCATTCGGGTGAGCCGGCGCCTGCGCACCTCTTCTTCGATCTGCACCTGGCGTCGCAGGTAGTAGAGGTAGCCGACGAGGACGGCAACGGAAAGCCCGCACAGCCACCAGACCGTCGGGGAGATGATGAACGCCAATGCTGCGGTGGTGATCGCCGCGAAGACCAGTCCCAGAACTGCGCGCTGACGGAAGGCGTATCGCGCTGCTCGCGCGATCGCATCGGCTTCGGGGTCGAATCCGCCGCGGCCACGTCGGCGAGGAACGAAATCGTCGTCGACGACACCAGGTTCGTGCGCGGGTGCACTCCCGCGCGGTCGGTCCTGAACCGGAGCGTCACTGTCGAGGTCGTTCTCTGCTGCGTGAGTGTCCATCGGGTCCTCCGCGGTACCGGGTAGATCGGGTGAGTCTGGACGAACTGTCGCGATTGTCGGGCCGAAGATCTCACTGGCAGGTGCGGAGACCCGGAGGTCGTCCTCCGGTCGCCAGTGTGGATCGCTGCGATGCCCGGTTGCGGGCCCGCGCTGCTTTCGCTTGGTGCCACCTCGATGCAGCACACGCGTGGCGAGCGCTGCATCCGTCGTCTGCATGATCTGCGGACGCTTGGTCATCAGCATGGGAAGGAGTACGAAGAGCCAGACGGCCACGAGACCGATCCAGATGATCGAGTTCGGCATCGGCGATGTTCTCCTCCCTGGGCAACGGTGACACTGGTGACATCATCAGGCTATGGGGAGGACACTCGAGAACGACGCAGACGCGCCGATCCGAATTACACTCCTGTCACTTTGACAACATCAGTGCCATCGTCGCCCGGCAGATCACGCCCATGCCGCTCGACCCGAACGCACCAACCGATCGACGACGGTTCCCTGCACCTCTCCGGAGGTGATCGCGACGAGCTTGTGATCTCGCCATTCGCCGTCCACGTCCAGGTACTTGTAGAGCAGACCTTCCTCACGGAATCCGACGTTGCGCAGAACCGCCTGGCTGGCAAGGTTCTCCGGCCGCACGGTTGCTTCGACGCGGTGCAGTCCGACTGGGCCGAAGCAGTGGTCGAGGCCGAGTGCGAGTGCGGCGGTGGCGACGCCTTTACCGTTGACGTCCTTGGACACCCAGTAGCCGATCCAGGCCGAACGCAGAGCGCCGCGAACGATGTTCCCGGTGGTGATCTGACCGCAGAATTCGCCGTCGACCTCGATGACCATCGGCAACATGTGCCCCTTGCGTGCCTCGGACTTGAGACCGGAGCACAGGGTGGGCCAGGACGAAATGTGATGGCGGGAATTCCAGCTGCCCTCGCCGCTGGGCTCCCAGGGTTCGAGGTGGGCGCGATCCTCGGTACGAATCCGGCTCCACGCAGCCGCATCCCGCATCCGCACCGGCCGTACCGTCACGGTTCCGCCGGCCACTCTCACTGGACCCAATTTCGCCGGCCAACCTGGGTGGCTCGACCACGTTCGCGGCATCCGTCGATCGTATGCGCTACGCGCAGGTGAGCGGAAACTCGTAGCCCGCTACGAGCTACCGCTCACATGGCGTCAGCCTCTCTGAGCGAGGAACGAGACCTTCACTTCTTCGCCGGTACGGATCTCGGTGACCTCGGGGTCGATGACGACCAGGCAGTTCGCCTCGGCGAGTGTCGCGAGCAGATGCGAGGACGATCCGGGTGCACCGCCGAGTGCCTGGACCAGGTATTCACCGGTTCCCTCGTCGCGCATGAGCTGGCCGCGGAGAAATCCTTTGCGGTCTTCGATCGAGGTGATCGGCGCTACGGTCCGTGCCGTGACCGTCCGACGCAGCGGCTGGCGTCGACCGAGGGCGATGCGAATCAGCGGACGCACCATCACCTCGAACACCACCAGCGCGCTGACGGGATTGGCCGGCAACAGGAAGGTGGGTACCTCGTCGCGTCCGAGTTGCCCGAACCCCTGGACCGACCCGGGGTGCATGGCGACTCGCTCGACCTCCATGTCGCCGAGTTCACCGAGTGCCTCCCGCACACCGTCGGACGCACCGCCGCCCACTGCCCCGGCGATGACGACGATCTCGGATCGGATCAGTTGGCCCTCGACCACCTCGCGCAGACGCTTGGGATCGGTGCTGACGATCCCGACGCGGTTGACGTCGGCACCAGCGTCGCGTGCTGCGGCAGCGAGTGCGTAGGAGTTGACGTCGTAGACCTGTCCGGGCCCGGGGGTCCGATCGGTGTCGACGAGTTCGCCGCCCACGGAGATCACCGACAGCCGCGGACGCGGGTGCACCAGCACCTTGTCGCGACCGACTGCGGCGAGCAGACCCACCTGAGCAGCACCGATGATCGTGCCCGCACGTACTGCCACGTCTCCGGGCTGGACGTCGTCGCCGATCTTGCGGACGTAGTCACCCGAGCGCACGGGCCGGAACACCTTGACCCGGGCCCGGCCGCTGTCGGTGCGATCGAGCGGCAACACCGCGTCGGCCAGCGTGGGCAGTGGCGCACCGGTGTCGACGCGCACTGCCTGGCGCGGCTGCAACCGGATGGGTTGACGCGACCCCGCCGAGACCTCACCGACGACGGGCAGCGTCAGGTCGATGCGCTCGTCTTCCTCGTTGCGCAGATCCGTGCCGGCGGCTGCGACGTCCACGCTGCGCACTGCGTAACCGTCGATCGCCGCTTGATCGAACCCGGGAAGGGGGCGCTCGGTGACCACTTCTTCGGCACACAGCAGGCCCTGTGCTTCCGAGATGGCGACCCGAACAGGCCGTGGAGCCACCGCCGCGGCGGTCACTCTGGTCTGTTGATCTTCGACCGAGCGCATCTGGCCCTTCCTCTATTGCATCGACCCGCGATGCTATTCGTACGTTGTCAGTTCCGGTGCCCAGCTGTCGCTCAAGCGTTCGTTCAGCCATTCGCGCAGCGCCGGGCCGTAATCGTCACGCTGCAAGGCAAAGTCAACCGCAGCGCGCAGGTATCCCCCGGGATTTCCGAGGTCGTGTCTCGATCCGCGGTGCACCACGACGTGGACGGGATGGCCTTCTGCGATCAGCAACGCGATGGCGTCGGTGAGTTGCAGCTCGCCGCCGGTGCCGGGTTCGATGCGACGCAGAGCGTCGAAGATGGCTCGGTCGAGCAGGTATCGGCCCGCAGCAACCAGGTTGGACGGCGCGTCCTCCTGCTTGGGCTTCTCGACCATTCCGGTGACCTTGAGAACGTTCGGGTTCACCGCGTCGGGCACGATCTCGACCGAAAAGACGCCGTAGGAGGAAACCTTGTCCTCGGGAACCTCGATGGCGCACAGCACCGTGCCACCGCGCTTGGCCCGCACGCGAGCCATGACGTCGAGCACACCTCGCGGCATCACCAAATCGTCGGGAAGCAGCACTGCCACCGAGTCCTCGTCGTCGTCGAGGGCTTCCTCGGCGCAGGCGACGGCATGTCCGAGTCCGAGAGGTTCGTGCTGGATGACCGACTGCACGTCGAGGAGCTTGGGGGCTACGCGCACCTTCTCGAGCATGTCGAGCTTGCCGCTCGCTTCGAGCTTCTTCTCGAGAACGAGGTCCTCGACGAAGTGGGCGACGACGCCGTCCTTACCGGGGGACGTGACGATCACGAGGCGCTGCGCGCCGGAATCAGCGGCTTCACCGGCGACCAACTCGATGCCGGGTGTGTCGACCACTGGAAGTAGTTCTTTCGGAACGGTTTTCGTGGCCGGCAGGAACCGGGTGCCCATGCCCGCTGCGGGAACGATTGCTGTGCGGAAATGCGCAGGCGTGGCGGCGGTCGTCGCGGTAACGGCTTCTGTCATGGTGCTCACCCTATCCATGGTTTCTGGAGATCTGCTCGCCGTGTGCTGCGTTTTACCCTCGAGTGCATATCGTTGAACGACTGCACAGGAAGGGTGGGTGAACCGTTGTGAACGTTCCCGAATTCTCGGAGAAGACACCCAAGGATCGATGGCGGGCACATGTCCTCGCCGAACGCCGACTGCTCGACGATGCGCAGCGCGCGGTGGAGTCCCTCGCACTCTGCCACGTCGTGGCAGAGTTGGCGCTCGAACACCCTTCGATGGCCGCTTACGTGCCGGTAGGCCGGGAGCCGGGTTCGATCGAGATGCTCGACGCGATGGCCGCGGCCGGATCCACCGTCCTGCTTCCGAGTGCGCACGAGCCGGGACCGTTGCGGTGGGTGGCGTACTCCGGACGCGAGTCGTTGGTGGCTGCCCCCTTCGGCCTGAAGGAGCCGACCGGACCGACCCTCGATCCCGATGCCGTTGCGGCCTGCTCGTTGGTGCTGATACCCGCCCTTGCCGTCGATCGGCGCGGTGCCAGACTCGGGCGCGGTGCGGGCTACTACGACCGGACGCTCGACCTGTGCAGATCGGACGCGATGCTGGTTGCGGTGGTACGCGACAGTGAAGTGGTCGATCGACTCCCGGACGAGCCACACGACCGAAGGGTGACGCACGCGGTGACCCCAGGGGGCGGGCTCGTACGCTTGAGTACGGAATAACGTTCCGATTCGATTGGTTGGCACTCCTGACTGTAGAGTGCTAATGCTCTCCCCAGTTTCGACGAACAGATAAGACACCGGCGGTGTTCGGCCTCGGCTCGCAGAGCGGCCAACCTCCTCGGTGACCAGCGCGGAGGAAACACGATGCCCACTTACTCATACGCATGCACCGAGTGCGACAACCGCTTCGACATCGTTCAGTCCTTCACCGACGACACGTTGACGGTGTGCCCGGCATGCTCGGGCAAGCTTCGCAAGCTGTTCAATTCCGTCGGCATCGTCTTCAAGGGCAGCGGCTTCTACCGCACCGACAGTCGCGGTGGATCGAGTACCTCGAGCGAGGGTGCAGGCGAGAAGAAGTCCGATGCTGCCGCCGCGAAGTCGGACTCGAAGTCCGAGTCCAAGTCCGACTCCAAGCCTGCAGAGAAGAAATCTTCCGACTCGTCGTCGTCGAGCAAATCTTCGTCGTCGTCCACCACCAAAGCTGCTGCCAGCCAGTAGTTTTCCACTTCATCCACAGGCCGGGCTGTTATCCACAGCCCGGCCTTTTCGTCGTTCCCCAGGCCTTGGTCTGCAATAGCGTTTCCGGCATGGCTGCCCGCAAGAATCGACTCGACTCGACGCTGCTCGATCGCTTCACCGTGCGTCCGACATGGGTCGGATCCCCGAAATTCAGACGCATCGCGGCCGGCGTGTTGGTGGCAGTGGCCGCAGTGCTGTTCGTCGACGACGCCGCCGGTGACGACCGAGTGCGAGTGATCACTGCCGGACGTGATCTGACGCCAGGAACGGTCCTCACGTCGGCCGATGTGGTGGTGGCCGACTGGGACTCGGCGGGCGTTCCCGAGGGCGCTCTCGTGGACACGGGGGCCGTGGAGGGGCAGACGCTGACCGGGCCGGTCCGAGCGGGCGAATTGCTCACCGACGTTCGGCTGCTCGGATCCAGGACCGCCACGACGGCACTGGGGACCGAGGCACGCGTCGTACCGGTGCATCTCGCCGATGCCGGAGTGACCGACCTGTTGCGTGAAGGCGATCGGGTCGACGTGTTGACCGTCGAGGTGCAGGAAGACCCGAACGCCGTTCCCGCGGCCAGAGTGCTGGCCTCGGGAGCGGTGGTCGTACTCGTCTCCGCCGACACCGGGGGAAGCAGACAGCGAGATCGGGTGGTGCTCCTCGCGCTACCGACCGACGATGCAACGACGGTGGCCGCGGCATCGTTGGTCAGCGCGCTGACGGTCACGCTGCACTGAAGGCCCCGGTTGCTGGCGATTCACCACGTCCGAAGTGCGCCGATCTGAGTTAACGTCTCTCGAGACAGAACAAACCGAACGTTGGGAGAAGGGCTCATGCTCAAGGGCTTCAAGGACTTTCTACTGCGCGGCAATGTCGTGGATCTCGCAGTCGCGGTGGTCGTCGGCGCGGCATTCACCGCCATCGTCACCGCATTCACCACCAACATCATCAATCCGCTCGTCGCGGCCGTCGGCGGCAGCAACGAACTGGGATGGGGCATCAAAATCCTGTCGGACAACGATGCGACGTTCATCAACCTCGGGGCGGTCGTCACGGCGATCATCAACTTCATCATCATCGCGGCCGTGGTCTACTTCGTGCTGATTCTGCCGGTGAACACCGCAAAGAAGCGCTTCGTCAGCCAGCCGGAGAAGGAACTGAGCGACGTCGACGTGCTGGTGCAGATCCGCGACATTCTCGCCGGCGGAACGGCAGCGGGACAGAAACTGTCGACCGCGGCCGACACCACCGGTGGTAGCGGCGAGGCAATCGACTCCGCACCGGACCTGGGCAAGCACTCGAAGGACTGACATCTCTGTAGCCCGCGATCTGCGGGCCGCTCAATCGAATGAATGCGCCATTCACGTTGTCTGACAACGTGAATGGCGCATTCATTCGTTCAGGGGTGCGTCGAGACGCGGCCCGCGAAACTCAGTTGGTGAACGTCGACAGCGGAAGCGCGTCGAGGGTGATCGTCGTGCCGTCTGCCTCGCATGCAGACTTCACTGCTGCGCCGTTGTCGACGAACGCCTTACCGGACTCACTGTCGGTGGTCGAGAGTTCGAGGGTGTCCGCAGGCAATCCATCGCCGAAAGTTGTCAGCGAGCTGGCGACATCACCGGACGCGGTGCCAGGCAACGCCTTCAGCTTGTCCACTGCGGCCTGCTTGTCGGCGGTCCACTTGTCGATGTTCTCGGCTGATCCGGGTCCTGCTGCCGCCAGTCCTACGAATGCGTTGTGGTCGGCGGCGAAGGTGTTGCAGACGTCGGTGTTCTCGCCGGAGGCCGCGGACTCGTCGCTGCTACAACCGGCGGCGAGACCGAGAGCAAGGAGCGCTCCCGCGGCGACGACTGCGAAACGGGCTTTCGAGTGCATCTTTGGTTCAGTGCCTCTCTGTGTACGTCGAACTACTTCTGTGCAGAACATAGTTCAGGCCCGTACGGAGTTATCCGTACGGGCCTGAACGTGTCTCGAGTTTCAGTAGGTGACGTTACGTCACCGAGCTACAACCGATTCGGAAATCAGTTGAGGCGAACCGGGACGCCGTAGGTGACTGCGACATCGCCCGTTGCGCTGGCGAGCGAGACGTACGGACGGATCGACACGTTGCCCAAGACGCCGGTGGCGGTGCCGTGAACGTTGGCGACCTGGATGGATCCACTGGTGCCTGCTGCGTCGCCTTCGGATCCGGTGATCTCGGCGGACTCGTCGATGCGAGCGACTGCGCCTTCGGACTGGACAACACCCGGTCCGTTGCCGAGTGCGATCTCAGCCGTAGCCTGCGGGATCAGCTGAACGCCGAAGTCGAGGCCGCTGGTGGAGGTGCCCGTGCCGGTCAGAGGTCCGATGGAAGGCGCAGTGACGCCGTCCAGCGGGAACGTTCCGGTGACCTTCGACTCGTTGCCCGAGCCGAGGTTGAACTCAGCGGAGGGCGATGCCCACTCGATGGTGACCGTGCCGTTGAGCGACATCGGGTAACCGATCTGGTAGCCAACCTTGAGGGTGCCCTCGAAGTCGTCGGCCGTGGGGCCCTGGACGTCGTAGGAAGCCCGGCCGTTGGCGAACCACTCACGGGTGAGCGGGCTGCCGTCGAGCGGAGCAACACCGTTGATGAAGGTGTCGGACAGCGTCACCGTGATGGTGTTGCCGTCGGCATCGACAACCGAGTTGGAGCTGTCGACAGCGGCGGAAGCGGTTCCGGTACCGAGTACCAGGCCGACGACCGAAGCGCTGGCAGCAACTGCGACGCTCATGGACTTGAGTCCCCGGCTGCGCCGCGACTTCTGGATCTCCGTCATTTATTCCTCATCATGTTCAGTCCCAGCGCGGTGTCGCACGGGGAAGCTTGTGGCTTTCACCCTCGAACTAGATCGCACTCAACGATGTGTGCGAGCCCGAGCCGGATGGAGCCGTGAAGGCCACATCCTCGATCCTGCAGTTCCGAGATGAAGGGCGCGGCACCGGTTGGTCCCACGCCCTGATCCTTGGAAGCTGAGGGGAACATTAGAGGAGTTGCCCGATCGTGACAATCCCTACGATCGGGACCACATCGTTGCCTCGGCGTGATGTGTTTCAACGGCGTGAACAACTTTCACACCCCTTTAGGTGGTAACGCGCGTCACACTATCTACAGGTGTGACCCGACCGTTACACATTGCGCAAATTCGCAAAACCGCTCTGATGTGGGAAGACGCTCGGACCGACACGCCCGTTACGGGCGAATCGTCACCTCTTCGGTCACTCCCAACCAACGCAATGCGATCCCCCGATCACGCCGACCCCGGTCGCGTGGCGCTAACGACAGGTAAACGAGTAACTAACAGACCTGTCATTCCCGACAAATAAATGTGTCGTGGATCACATCAAAAGTAATGAGGTGGTCGCTGCTGCTTCAACCATTCGTCCGACTTCGAACCGCTCGAGTCCGCATCCGGGCCGTCTCCTCGCTCGTCCCCGGTCGTCTCCGGCAGCACCTCACCGAAGATGCGAGCGAGCCGGGCCCGTTCTGCTCGGGCCCGGCTCGCGTCGTCTTCGGCCGATCGATCGTCGTTCGGCTCGTTCATCGGTGTCGCTACGCGTCCAGCCCCGACAGCTCGGCGATGACCTGGCTCGCCAGTGGCGTCAGCGTGGCCATGCCGTCCCGGATCGCGGCGCGCGACGACGCCAGATTGACCACCAATGTGCTGCCGGAAACGCCGACCAGACCCCTGGACAGTCCCGCGTCCAGCGAGCCCGCAGCCAATCCCGACGAACGCAGCGCTTCACTGATGCCCGGAATCTCACGATCGAGTACTTCTGCCGTCACATCGGGAGTCACATCGCGCGGCGAGACGCCCGTGCCACCGATGGAGACCACCAGATCGACACCGCCGATCACCGCCGTATTGAGCGCGTTACGCACGTCCACTTCGTCGGCCGTCACTGCAACGACGCCGTCGACGAGGAAACCTGCCTCGGTCAGCAGTTCGGTGACGAGCGGACCCGTCGAATCCTTCTCTGTGCTGTGCGCGGTCCGGTCGTCCACGATGACGACCAACGCGCGACCTGCCAGTGGTGCGTCGAGTTCCATACCGCTCACCGTAGTAGTAAGGCCTCCACCCGGCTCACGCTGTGCGTAAATCGTTGCAACCGTCCCGTGCCTGCCTGCTTCCCGCAACATCAGCGACCGCCCGGGAACGACGGGATCTGGAAGGGCAACTGCTGCTGCTGTTGCTGCGTCTGAGGCTGCTGCTGAGCCGCGGCAGGCTCTGCGGTTCCGAGCGTCACCTTTGCCGTCTTCTCATTTCCACCGTCGGTGTAGGTGACGGTGACGGAGTCTCCGGGGGCGTGCGAGCGGACCGCCGCGATCAACGCGTCACCACTCGAGATGATGCGATCGTCGAGTTTCGTAATCACCGCACCCTTCGGAATTCCTGCTGACGCCGCGGGACCACCCTCGGTGGCCTCGACGACGGTCGCACCGTTGGCATCGTCCTTGGACGGCACCTGGACCCCGATCATGGCCTGGGTCGCCTTGCCGGTGGTGGTCAACTCGTCGGCGATGCGCTTGGCCTGATCCACGGGAATCGCGAAGCCCAGGCCGATGGAGCCGCTCTGCGCGCCGGATCCCTCGCTGCCGCCGAGCGTGGCGATTGCGGTGTTGATCCCGATCAGCTGACCGTCGGTGTTGACGAGCGCACCACCGGAGTTGCCCGGATTGATCGCAGCGTCGGTCTGGATGGCGTCGATCACCGAGTTCTGATTGCCGGATTCACCGGAGGTCGACACCGGCCGGTTGAGCGAGGACACGATGCCCGTGGTGACGGTGCCCGCCAAGCCGAGCGGCGAACCGATCGCCACAACTTGCTGTCCCACCTCGAGGTTCGAGGACGAACCGAGTTCGATAGGCGTCAGATTCGACTTGCCCTCTGCCTTGATGACGGCCATATCCGACACGGAGTCGGCACCGACGATGGTGGCATCGGCCACCGAGCCGTCCGAGAATGCAACGGTGAGTTTGCCGTTGGCACCTGCGCCCGTGGCCACGTGGTTGTTGGTGAGGATCAGGCCGTCACTGCTGAGAATGACGCCCGAGCCCTCACCCTCCTCCTGTGAGCCCTTCACCTGGATCTGCACCACGCTCGGCAGGACCTTGTTGGCCACGGCCTGAACGGAGCCGTCGGGAAAGTTCGCGGCCGGTTGCGCGGCCGTGACAGTCGAATTCAACGAATTGCTCACTGCGCCACCGTTGCCGTTGGCGTTGTTGGTCGCGATCGCACCGACCGCGCCGCCGATTCCGCCGCCGACGAGAACGAGTGCGATGGCTCCGGCCACCAGCGCAGACCGACCCGAGCGGGTCTTCACCGCACCCGGAGCCGAGTTCGATTGCGGTGCAACGTGTTGCGGCTGGGCATGGGCGTGTTGCGTCGCCCGGGGATCACTCTGTTGCCCGTACGGCCCGTAGCCGGGCTGATAAGCGCCCTGCCCGTAGCCGGCGTACTGCTGCGGGTAACCCTGCTGCGGCGGCTGAGATCCTGCGTTCTGGGGATGCGCCTGCTGAGGCGGGAACTGCTGCGTCGGATGCTGCTGAGTGTGATCCTGCTGAGCCGGATTCTGCTGGGCCGAGTAGTTCTGCTCGTCGCCGCCCGAAGCCCGGTTCGCCGGATGCTGCTCGGAGCCGGCACCCTGCCCCGGCTGTTCGGATTCGTTACGGTCGTCACTCATCGTTGCTGCTTCCTTCAGTAGGGACCCAGAGGTCCGCCCGCCTTCTTGCTACTCACTGTGCAGGGCGGTACTGAGAGAGCGCTGAGATGCGGCTATCAGTTTGCCGAGAGTGTGCCGGGATTCGGCGCACCTTCGCCGGGCAACACGATTCGAATCAGAGCACCGCCCCGTTCGGATACCTCGACCCCGATGGTGCCCCCGTGCTTGACGACGACCTGTCGCACGATGGCAAGCCCCAGGCCACTTCCCGGCATGGAACGTGACGCGGTGGAGCGGTAGAAGCGCTCGAACACCAACTCCCGATCTTCCTCGGGGATACCCGGGCCCGCGTCGTCCACCGTCAACTCGAGTAGACCATCACCGATCTGCCGCATGGCAATTCGTACTTCGCCGCCGCTCGGACTCCATTTCGCCGCGTTGTCGAGCACGTTCAGCACGGCCCGCGACAGTCCCGCCTGATCGCCGTAGACGAACCACGGCATCAGCGTTGCGTCGAAGTCGATTTCGTTGCGGCGTCGGCGTGCTCGTTCGAGGCTGCGTTCCACGGCATCGGCCAGGTCGACGCGCTCGAACACCGTCTCCGGCGCGTCCTCGCGCGCCAGATCGACCAGATCCCCTACCAGCGTGGACAGTTCTTGAATCTGCGCCACCACGTCGGTTCGCAGCTCGGCCATGTCCTCGTCCGGAATGGACGGCGCACCGGGGCGACCCGCGGCGATGAGCAACTCCATGTTGGTTCGCAACGATGTCAACGGTGTCCGGAGTTCGTGCCCGGCGTCGGCGACCAATCTGCTCTGCCTGCCCCGAGATTCGGCGAGCGCGCGGAGCATGGTGTTGAAACTCTCGGTCAGCCGCGCCAATTCGTCGTCACCGGTCACCGGAATCGGCGTCAGGTCATCGGTGCGCGCCACCCGTTCGGCCGCGGCTGTCAATCGAGCGATCGGTCGTAAACCGGTGCGGCCCACGGCCATGCCTGCGCCGGCAGCCAACACCACTCCACAGCCACCGACGATCAGCAGAACCCACGCCAGCCGATCGAGCACTTCTCCGGTGGGTAGCAGCCGCTGCGCGACGATGAGGGTGCTGCCGTCCTTGGTGCGTTGCGCCAGCACCCGCTGTTCGTCGAGTGTGCGCAGCGAAGATTCCTGATCTCCGCGCACCACAGCGAGTTCGGCGTCACCGATCGGCACCTTCGGCCCGGGTGGGTTGTAGCTGGACATGTCCGGATAGATCAATGCCACACTCACGTCGGTGCTGTACAGGGTGGCACCGGCGACGAAACGCGGATCGTAGGAGACCAAGCTGGACTCGGCCAACGCCGAAGCACGAGAACGCAATTGGGTGTCCACATCGCCGTACAGTGCCCGCGAGACAACCGTGTACGCGGCAATGGCCATGACCGCCACCGCAATTGCCACAACAGAGGCTGCCAGCAGCGTCACCCGCCAACGGAGCGACACCGACCGAGTCAGCGGCGTCGGTGGCCGCATCGGAGTCGGCGAGGAACCCACGATGTCGGCCGTCTTGCGCCCGAACGGAGCGACCATCACGGAGGCGTTTCCCGTAGGACGTACCCGACACCGCGAACGGTGTGGATCAGCCTCGACTCCCCCTCCGCCTCGGTCTTGCGCCGCAGGTAGCCGACATACACCTCGAGCGCATTGCCCGACGTCGGGAAGTCGTAGCCCCACACTTCCTCGAGTATCCGACTTCTGGTGAGGACTCGGCGCGGATTGGTCATCAGCATCTCGAGCAACGAGAATTCGGTTCGAGTGAGGCTGATGGAACGCTCGGCACGCGATACCTCCCGGGTGACCGGGTCGAGAGACAGGTCCGCGAACGTCATGGTCTCCGAGTCGATGCCCGCTTCCATCGCGGTGCGCCGAAGGAGCGCCCGCAACCGGGCGAGCAGTTCTTCGAGCGCGAAGGGCTTGGGCAGGTAGTCGTCGGCCCCCGCATCGAGGCCGGCGACACGCTCGGACACAGAATCTCGAGCCGTCAACACGAGAATCGGCAGGTCGTCGCCGACACTGCGCAATCGCCGACACACTTCGAGGCCGTCGAGCCGAGGCATCATGACGTCGAGCACCAATGCATCGGGTCGCGCCGCCGCAACCTGCTCGAGCGCGTCGAGCCCGTCGACCGCCAGGTCCACGGTGTACCCGTTGAACGTCAGCGACCTGCGCAGCGACTCGCGCACCGCTCGATCGTCGTCGACCACCAATATCCGCATCGGTACAGTTTGTCCTGGTCGACTGAGATATGTCTGAGAGGGGTACCTACTCCGCCTAGAGCACAGGAATGTTCCGTGCGAGCGGCAGGTTCCACTTCCGCCACAGCGCAAGCAGCCGCAAGCCCGTCGCGAGCACAGTTCCCGCGATCAGACCCACGTTTTCCGGCAGAGTCGCAGCGTCGGCCAACACGACCGTCGTCGCGCCGAGCAATGCCGGCAGGGCATACAGGTCTCGATGCAGCAGCAGGGGCACTTCGTTCACCAGGACGTCCCGAATCACGCCGCCTGCCACCGCCGTCGTGGTGCCGATGAGGGCTCCCGACAAGGCGCTCCCGCCGGCGGCCAACGCGATCGTCGCACCGGTCGACGCGAACAATCCCATCCCGAACGCGTCGAGCACGAGAACGCCGCGTCGCACCTTGCCCATCTGTCGATGTGCGACGAACACGACCAACGAGGCGAAGAAGCCGACGGTGATGTTCGGCCAGGTGTCCAACGACGTCGGCGGGTGGATGCCGAGCAGCAGATCACGGATGATGCCGCCACCGATACCCGTCGTGATTCCGACGACGCAGACCCCGAACAGATCCAACCGGCGGTGCACTCCGACCAAAGCCCCCGACGCCGCAAAGACAGCAATACCTATGTAGCCGAGAAGGTCGAGAAGCATCGGATCAGCATGTCACGGCACTGACAGCAGGTTCACAGCAACATCCGAGGCTCGACTCAGCATCGGCGAGCAGTGTCGTGTCGTCAGCGATTCCGCCTCACCGAGGAGAACATCATGCGTATCGGATTCAAGAAGACCATTGCCACGATCGCCGTAGCCGGTGCCCTCTCACTCGGTGGCGGCGCCATCGCCCAGGCCGCGCCGGATCGGGCCACGATCCCTGTTGTCGCGGGAAGCTCGGAATCGGATGCTCTGCAAGCACTCTCGGATGCCGGTTTCACCAACGTCACCGTCAACTACGACCGACCCGACGCCACCGTCATCGGAACCAATTTCCAAGCCGGAACCAAGGTCAGCGAACACGCGCCCATTCTGGTGATCGTCGGCAACGGCTAGCTCGACGCATGACTGTTGCGGATCAGCGGTAGACACGACTGTCGGATCGCCTAGAATTCGGTCAGGGGCCACCGCGCCCGGAGACAGGGACGCTCGAGCACCGCCTCGCCGCCCGACCTCTGTGCAAGGAGCACGCCCATGAGCGAGGCCATGAAGTTCGGACGCATTGCGGCCACGATCCCCGTCACCGACATCCAGCGATCGATCGGGTTCTACCGCGACATGCTCGGTATGGCGGTCATCTTCACCAACGGCACGCCAACCGGATTTGCCATTCTGCGACGGGATGACGCCGAGCTGCACCTCACCGCGGTGACCGGCCATCGGGCCGGTCACCACAATGCGGCGCACCTGATGGTCGCCGACGCCGCAGGCCTGTACACCCATCTGATCGACAGAGGCGTCCGCATCGTCAAACGCCTGCGCGACGCCGAGTACGGGCTCCGGGGCTTCGTACTCTGCGACCCCGACGGCAACAGGATCGATGTCGGGCAGCCGCTGCCCTAGGGCACATGCGCGAAATGCACTCGCTGCTGCATCGCCTCTCGGTTCAGGCGATAGTCTCGATCGGGTGCCGTCCGGCACACTTCTTTTCTCGAACCGAGGTGACCCGAAGTGCCGATCGTCGACAACGCCGTCTACGTGGAGGGGAAGCGAACCGCGAATCCCGAAAGCCTCGATATCACTTTCGAGTGCATGCGAGATCGCCACGGAATGGCATGGATTGGCCTCTACCGACCCGAGCTCAGCGAAATCAACGCTGTGGCCAACGAATTCGGGCTGCACCGACTGGCCGTCGAGGACGCCATTGCGGCACATCAACGGCCGAAGCTCGAACGGTATGCCGAGCAGCTCTTCGTCGTACTGCGCCCAGCCAGATATATCGACGAGACCGAAAAGGTCGAATTCGGCGAATTGCACATTTTTCTTGGACCCGATTTCGTCGTCACCATTCGCCACGCCGAATCACCCGAACTCGGGAAGGTGAGGCACCGGCTCGAGGAATCCCCCGAACTGCTAGGACTGGGGCCAGAAGCGATCCTGTACGGCATCCTCGACCAAGTCGTCGACGAATACGTTCCCGTCATGAAGGGCTTGCAAACCGACATCGACGAGATCGAGGATCAACTGTTCACCGGCGATCCGAGCGTGTCGCGCCGAATCTATTCACTGCTGCGTGAGGTATCCGAATTCGACCGTGCTGCCAAGCCTTTGGTCGACATGATCGAATCGCTCAAGCGCGGGTCTGACAAGTATCACGTCGATGTGGAACTACAACGCAACCTGCGCGACGTGCTGGACCACGCGATCCGCATCTCGGACCGCATCGAGGCGTTCCGCTCCAATCTGCATAACGCGATGACCGTGCACTCCACGATGGTGGCGCAGCAGCAGAACGAAGAAATGCGAAACATGACTCAGGTCAGCCTGGAACAGAACGAACAGGTCAAGCGCATTTCATCCTGGGGCGCAATCCTTTTCGCGCCCTCGCTCATCGCCGCCATCTACGGCATGAACTTCGACGACATGCCCGAATTGAAATGGCAGTTCGGCTACCCACTCGCACTGGTCGCCATGGTGATCTGTTCCAGCGCGCTGTACGTGGTGTTCAAGCGCCAGAAGTGGTTGTAGAGCGGCTTCGCCGCATGTGAGTGGAACTTCGTGGCAGGGGTCGAAGTTCCACTCACCTGGGCACTCAGGAGGAACCGAACCTCGGTCCGATCGGGATGTCTCGGGTGAACGTCAACCGATCGAATTCGTTGCCGTATTCGTCGATGGCGCCGATGATCATCTTGCTGGGTGTGATCCCCGGAATACCGGGCACCACATCGACTCTGACGAACGAGTAGTTGAGGAACCGCACCCGAGACCAGGTGATGGACTCGGCCGACTTGGTGCCGTCCGGCGCCCATACGTAGCTGTTCGGAACTGCCGTGTCGGGTAACTCGTGGCCTCGGTAGCTGACGCCTTCGCCGTCCTGGAACGTGTATCGGGGACGGCCGCCCCCGCCCACGGTGTAATACACGGTGCCGTCGATCTTTCCACAGACCGTCGCGTTGTCACCGGCGACCCGCGTCGCGCGATTGCCACGGATGGGATCGGTGCGCTCGAAGACATGATTGTGGGCCTGGAGCACCACATCCACCTCGTACTTGTCGAACAGTGACACCCACGCGTCGCGCACGCCTCCGTCGCTCGCGTGGGTGGACGTCGTCGAGTACGCGCAGTGATGGAAGAAGCAGACTATGAAGTCGATGTTCGGATCGGCACGGTATTTCGCGAGAGTCTGCTCCACCCAGGTGTTTTGGGCTCCCCCGCTGTACCCGGTATTGGCCTTGATCTCGTAGCTGACGTCGTTCGCGTCGAGCGAGAGAACGGCGGTGTTGCCGTAAACGAACGAGTACGCCGACGGGCAGCCCTTCGGCCCGGTGGTCGGCTGTTCCAGACGAGCCGCATGGCCGCCGTATCCGTTGGGGCTGTACAGCGCTTCCATATCGTGGTTGCCGGTGGCAAACAACCACGGCGCGGTCGATGCGCTGGCTTCGATCGCCTGAAAGTAGCCGTCCCAGACGAAGGGGTTGAACTTGTCGAATCCCTTCGGCGGGGTCTGCCCGTGCTTCGCGAACTGAGGAGGAAGACCGGCACCCGACGGGTCCGCGTACGCGATGTCGCCAGCGAGGATGTGGAAGTCCGGACGCGACGCCTCGATCTGCCGATTTATGTTGCGCGCGTGCTTGACCGACGGCTCGTTGTCCGCCTTGTAGTACTGGTCGTCGTAGTCGCCCGCCACCAGACCCGCCGGCTGCGAGGGTGTTTCGTCGACGCCCTGATCGCCCATCATCGTGAACCGGAACGGAGCGATACGACCGGTCGGCAGCGCCGGGGACGCGCTCCTGATGTCACTGACGAAGCCGTCTGCGGTTCGCCAGCGGTAGTAGTGCGGCAGCTTCGGCGTCAGATTGTCGACGGGTACGTGCACGTAGTACTGCTCGGCAGACAGAATGCCGCCGTCCGTCTGTGGCACTTGGCTGATCAGGTTGCGCACCTCGGCGGACGTCGTCGCGCCCAGTGCAGGCGTGGGGCCGTGGTCGAGGAAGACTCCGGTGATCCCGGGATTGCGCGAGAGTTGAGCCGAGAACCGCAGCTGCGTCGCCGGGTCGTTTCCGAATCCCATGTGCCGCCCGGCCACAGCAAGTGGGGCGTCCTGCGCGTAGGCAGTGCGAGCGAAGGCCGAGTTCCCGACGCCTACAGCGGCGGCCGTAGCCGCCGCTCCCACCAGGAAATTGCGTCGACTGACCGGGTGCCGCCGCAGGAACGACCGATGCCAATCGTGCTGCTCTGCCATGGTCATGTTCTCGGCGAGCGTGCCCGGGATTCCGGTCGCGACAGTCTCGCCTGCGGGATTGAGCGTCATGCATCGATCGTGACGGCAGAGCCCCCTCGAACGCTGAACAGAACGGAGCACTCGAGGTGAACAGCACACGAACACCGATGCACAACGGGACGAACGAGGACAATCCCGTCGCGAGCCCTTACCGACCACCACGTCCGAACGAGTTCCCATCGATCCGGGAAGGGAAGCGGGACTGAATGCACGGAAGTGTCATGCTCCGACGGGATCCCGTCGATGGGGCTCAACGGGGTGCAAGCCTGCCCAAGACGCCGGCCCCTACACTCCCCCGCCGAATGTCAAGCCCAACAGATAAGTCGCCCCAGCCGCGCCGTAGCCGATGGCCAGCTGTCGCAGAGCGCGTTTGACGGGCGGTCCACCGCTGAGGAGGCCCACCACCAGACCGGTGCAGATCAAGGCAATTCCGACGAGGACGGCGGCAACGGCAAGGGCCACATAGCCTTCGAGACCGAAGAGGTACGGCAACACCGGAATGACCGCCCCGGAGGCGAAGAAGCAGAAGCTGGCTCCGGCCGCACCGAGGCCTGTTCCGATGGACTCGTGCTCGTCGACGTCGGGAGCCATCTCGTCGTCGGTGGGCAACAGCCGCAACACTTCCGAGGCTTTGGCGTCGGCCTCCTCGTGGGTCATTCCCCTGGCTCGGTACACCAGCGCCAGTTCGTTGGCGTCGACGTCGAGGTGTTGGACGGCATCGCGCGCCGCACTGTCGGGGGACGACGCCTCGAGCAACTCGCGTTGCGAACGGACGGAGACGTATTCGCCCGCACCCATCGACAGCGCACCGGCGAGCAGGCCCGCGAGTCCGGTGACAAGAACGATGTGGTTGGACACCCCGGAGCCGCTGATGCCCAGAACGAGAGCCAGGTTGCTCACCAGCCCATCGTTGGCACCGAACACCGCGGCCCGAAAGGTTCCGGACAGTCGATTGCGACCGCGAGCTGCCAGCGCCCTGATGACCTCGGCGTGGATCTGCTCGTCGGCGGTCATCGCCTCCGTTGCATCGGCTTCGGTGGCGTACGGCGAGCGAGTCTCGGCTCGCTGCGCCAACGCGAGTACGAATACCGAACCGAAACGGCGCGCCAAGACACCGAGGATGCGAGTGCGGATGTCGCCCTTCAATGGCTTACCGACCCGTTCACCCAGCAGATTTCGCCAATGCTGCTCGTGGCGGCCTTCCGCATCGGCGAGGTCCAGGAGTATCTCGCGCTCCTCGCCGGTGCGTCGGCCTGCCAGATCGCGATAGACGGCAGCCTCGGCCCTCTCGTCGGCGAGGTACTGCCGCCAACGCTTGACGTCCTTCGCAGAGGGTTCCGTTCGACTCATCGAACAAACGTACCGGGCTCCGCCCTCGTGCGCGTTTTGCGTACCTGCAACTACGCAAAACGCGCACGACGGGGTCAACTCGGGTCGTACACCCCGGACTGCACTGCTTTGACCAGTCTGCGGGGCACTCGGAACTCCCGACCTTGAAAACGCACCGTCACCAGATCCGGCGCGACGGCTTTCCACTGGGCGCGACGACTCCGAGTGTTCGAGCGCGACATCTTTCTCTTCGGAACAGCCATGACTCAGGCGTCCTTTCGGCTTCGGCGGCCGTATCGCTTCTCGAACTTCTCGACGCGTCCCTGGGTATCCATCACGCGCGCGGCTCCGGTCCAGAAGGGGTGCGATTCGGACGAGACATCGACGACGACCAGCGGGTACGTGTTGCCGTCTTCCCACTCGGTCTCGCGCGCGGAGGTCACGGTGGATCTGGTGAGGAACTTGTTGCCGGTGCTCGAGTCCTGGAACACCACCGGGTGGTAGTCGGGATGGATGCCTGGTTTCATTCTGTTGCCTCTCGTGCTTGTTCTGCGTACGGGGATTCACTGCTCTCGCAGGGGTCTTCGTGCCATTGGCCGAACGGATCGGTCCAGCCGGACCATGCCGATGGGTCGGTCATTTCGTCGTCGGAGACCAACGCCCACTGGAGCGTTCGGTCGATCTCGGTGGGGTCGGCCTCGTGAACGAGGATCACCAGCGAGGTGTCTCGATCGCCGAACTCGTCGTCCCACCGCAGTGCCGCCATCGCCCGTCGAGTGGTGTCGACGCGGTCCTGTTGCTCCGGAGTCATTGCGACAAGCCACTTTCCGGCACTGGCCACCCGCAGCCCGCCGCCGGCCGATTCGATCCACAGCGCCTCGTCGGGCTGCGTGGCAACCCACGCCCGGCCCCGCGCGGTGACGACACCGTCGAGCAGCACGTCGATGGCCTCGTGCAAACGCTCGGGGTGGAACGGCCGCGTCGCAGTGAATTCCACGAGCGTGACTCCGCAGTCGACGGTCAACGGCGGCTCACCACGCAACAGCGGTGAGTGCGCATCGGTGATCGCACCGCGTCGCGCATCGGCAGGGACACACGCGAGAAGTGCTGGGGCGTCGACCATTACGTCCCGGTCGACCCAGACCACAGGTGCGTTCGGTGCCAACCGCGCGAGGACAGCAGAAAGCCGAGCACGTTCCCACGCATCGACCTCGGGACCGGCGGTGACGACAAGAGCGTCGGCATAATCGACCTGTCCCACCACCAATTGCGCGACGGTTCGATCGTCGTCTCCGCTGGCGACCACGCCGCGGTCGGCCAATGCGTCGTCGCCGGTGGCGTCGGCCAACCAGGTTGCGGCGTCGAGGCAGCCGATCACGGCCTCGATGCGCAAATCCCTCGAGGCCGGGCCGTCGATCTGCCCGACGACGCCCGCCACGACGACATTTTCGACGGCCCAGCACAGCGCCTCGGGTTCGAGAGCGGGGTCCATCGCGAGCACGATGCGATCGACATTGCTGCGCGTCGACAGTGCACGCAGCAGCGGCAACAGGTCCTCGCGGAGCGTGCAGGAGACACAGCCGTGCGCTAGTTCCAGGATGGTCTCGCGGGGATTCTCGCCCAGCACATAGAGCGTGCGCCGTACGACCCCTTCGGCGACTCGGCTCAGATCGTGGCGGACTGCGACGGTTCCCGGCGCGAGGAGCGAGGTCACCACTGCGTCCATGGCTCCGGTCCAGCCGGAGACGAGGACCATCGGGGTTCGATCGTCCGGTGAGTTGTTCACGAGCGCCCTTCTTTTCGACAACGATTGTCATTACCTGTGGATCCACGCTACATTCGTGAACACGCTTTGTCGAAAACGATTGTCATAACGGCAAGAAAGGAGTGCTCAATGTCAGCGCACTGCCAAGTCACCGGCCGCACCCCCGGCTTCGGAAAGTCCGTCTCGCACTCCCACGTGCGCGCCAGCCGCAGGTGGGACCCCAATATCCAGCGCAAGACGTACTACGCACCGAGCCTCGGCCGCCGCGTCACCCTCACGCTCTCGACCAAGGGCATCAAGACCATCGACCGCGACGGCATCGACGCCGTGGTCGCCAAAATCCGGGCACGTGGGGAGAAGATCTGATGGCCAAGAGCACGGACGTGCGTCCGATCGTCAAGCTGAAGTCGACCGCCGGCACTGGCTACACCTACGTCACCCGCAAGAACCGTCGCAACGACCCCGACCGACTGGTGATGAAGAAATACGACCCGGTGGTCCGCAAGCACGTCGATTTTCGGGAAGAGCGTTAGCCATGGCGAAGAAGTCCAAGATAGAGAAGAACGAGCAGCGCAAGGTCATCGTCGCCCGCTGGGCAACACGTCGCGCAGAGCTGAAAGAGATAATTCGCAAGCCCTCGAGCAGCGATTCCGAGCGCGCACAGGCCCAAGCAGCACTGCAGCGTCTGCCACGCGATTCGAGTCCGGTACGATTGCGCAATCGTGACGCTGCGGATGGACGTCCGCGCGGTTACCTACGGAAATTCGGGCTGTCCCGCGTGAAGATGCGCGAGATGGCACACCGTGGGGAGCTGCCAGGCGTCCACAAGTCGAGCTGGTAAGGGAAAAGGTAGAGATGGCAGTCAAGAGAGCACCGTCGAAGAAGGTCCGCGCAGAGGCGGGTCGTCGACCGAAGAAGAACCCGTTGAACGCCGCCAAGGTCACCACGGTGGACTACAAGGACATCAACCTTCTTCGTCAGTTCATTTCCGACCGCGGCAAGATCCGTAGCCGTCGGGTCACCGGGCTCACCCCGCAGCAGCAGCGCCAGGTCGCTGTCGCAGTGAAGAACGCTCGTGAAATGGCTTTGCTGCCGTTCACCAGCCGCTGAATCAGCTTTCGAGAAAGGCCACGTAGCCATCCGGCTACGTGGCCTTTCTGTCGTTCCCTAGCAAGAGATGAGCAGTTCGTAGATGTCCGGCGTTCTCGAAGGCTTCACCGTCATCTTCGTCGTCATCGCACTGGGTTACCTGCTCGCCCACCTGAAAGTGCTCGGCGAGCACGGCCAATTCGTCCTCAGTCGACTCGTGTTCTTCGTCGCGACACCGTCCCTGCTGTTCGTCACACTGGCGAACTCGGACCTGTCGGTCATACTCTCGCCCGTGTTGGCCGTCGCCGGCTCCACGGCACTGCTCGTCGGAGCAATCTATTTCGTCATAGCGAAGCTCGCGCTGAAGCGGGCCGTACCCGACGCGACCGTCGGTGCGTTGGCAAGTTCGTACGTCAACGCCGCCAACCTGGGCATCCCGATCGCCGTGTTCGTACTGGGCGACGCCAACTTCGTCGCTCCGCTGCTGCTGTTCCAGATCATGATCTACACGCCTATCGCGGTGACGATCCTCGACGTCTCCACCAAGATCGACGAGGTCTCCCTGTTCAAGACCGTCACGACGCCGTTCCGAAACCCGATCGTGCTGGCCGGAGCCGCTGGACTCGTTCTGTCGATCACGGGATTCAAGCTGCCCGATGCGTTGATGCAGCCGTTCCAACTGGTCGGAAATGCCGCTGTACCCGGCGCACTGCTCGCCTTCGGCCTGTCCCTCTACGGTGCCCGAGTACTGCAGAAGGGCGTCAGTCCGCGGCGGGACGTTGCCCTGGCAACGGTGTTCAAAATGGCGCTACAACCACTGCTCGGCTACCTCATGGCCCGGTTCGTGTTCGGTCTGGACGGTCACGATCTGTTCGCCATCGTCGTCATATCGGCACTGCCCACCGCGCAGAACGTGTTCGTCTTTGCCAGCCGCTACCAGCGTGGCGTGGTGCTCGCCCGAGACACCGCGTTCGTGACCACGCTCGTCTCGATCCCCGTCATAGCGCTCGTGACCGTCTTCCTCGCATGAGCCGAATGCAAAGGTTCTCCTCAGCTCCCAGCGCTAGTTTGGATGCATGAGGTTTCTCGCTGCAGGTGTCATGTTGTGCCTGCTGCTGGCGGGCTGCAGTACGGTCGCCGGTGGCGACGAGGACACAACGCCCACGGTCGGTTCCACCACACCCGTCGGCCACATCCAGCAGGCCAGCGCCCCTCCGGTTCCACACGAGGTTCCCGTCGGCGACGTCGGCACGATGTTCGAGTCGACTCCCGATCTGATCCGCGCCACCACCACTCCGTTCGAGTCGTGGAGCCAGGTCTCCCCCAACACCATTGCGGTGCACTTCGTGACAGGCACTCCCGAGTGCTACGGGGCCGATGCGACGGTGACCGAGACCGACACCACCGTCACCATCGAACTGCGCACCGGCACCAGGCCCGACGCCGCCGACAAGTCCTGCATCATGGTTGCCGTCTACGCCACCATGCAGATGACGTTGGCATCGCCTCTCGGTAGCCGCACCATCCTGAATGCGGCCTGACCTTCGAAAAGGTAGGGTCCGATCGGTGAGCGATCATCTCCCCGACCGAGATCGAAGCCAGGTACGCGCGGCCGATGCCGACAGGAACCTGGTCGCACAGCTGCTCAGCGACGCCTTCGCGAACGGTCAACTCACCGTGAGCGAATACGACGAACGCACTGCGGCGGTGTACCAGGCGAAGACCTACGGCGAACTCGACGTACTTACCGGAGACCTCGTTCTGTCTCCGCCGCCGTCTGCTGCACCGTCCGGTGGCTCCGCGAACGACCGCGTGATCGCGATCATGAGTGGCGCTGTACGCAAAGGAGAGTGGACCGCGGCGGCGCGTATCGATGCGTTCGCCTTCTGGGGAGGCATCGAACTCGACCTACGCCGGGCGTCGTTCTCCACCGAGGAAACGACCATCAACTGCGTCGCCATCATGGGCGGCATCGAGGTCACCGTGCCGCCCGGAGTGAGCGTCGAGGTCCGCGGCATGGGCATCATGGGCGGCTTCGAGCACGTCAGCGCGACGCACCCCGGCGCGCCGCGGGTGATCATCACCGGCTTCGCGTTCTGGGGCGGCGTTTCGGTGGACATCAAGGCAGCAGAGAAGTAACTACGATCGCCGACGCTTGAGGTAGTCACTCACCACCGCAGCACCCAGTCCGTCCAGATCCGGCGCGATGACGCGTCCACCCACTCGCTCTGCCATCTTGTCGACCACCCGCGCAAGGCCCGGATCGTCGCCCAGCCGGAAGATCGTCACCTGCGCACCGAGTTTCGCGACAGTATCGAGCTCCCGCACGGTCAGGCCCAGAGTCTTCGATGACGGCGGGTAGTCGAAGTACGCATGGCCGTCCGGCTCGAGATGCGCCGTCGGCTCACCGTCGGTCACGATCAACACCACCGGCTGCGCGTTGGGATGACGACGCAGATGACGCACCGCGAGCATCAGGGCATGGTGCAAGTTGGTGCCCTGATCGTAGGCACCATCCAGCCCGGCCAGCTCCGATGCCGTCAATGTCTGTGCGTGCCTGCCGAATCCGATCAGCTGCAGATCGTCCCCGCGGAAGCGAGTGCTGACCAGATGGTTGAGAGCCAGCGCGGTGCGTTTCATCGGCACCCAGCGGCCGTCCATCACCATCGAGAACGACGTGTCGACCAGCAGTGCCACGGCAGCCTGCGTTCTGGTCTCGGTCTCGCTGATTTCTACATCGGTCACCTGCAGCTGCACCGGGAAGCCCGATCCTGTTGCCGCCGAGCGCAGTACTGCGTTGTTGACCGTGCGTGTGACGTCCCACGGTTCGGTGTCGCCGAACTCCCACGCCCGCGACGCACCGGTCGGCTCCCCCATCGCGCCCGCCTTGCGGGTGTCTCGCTCGCCGCCGCGTCGAGACAGCTTTCCCGCGACATCCTTGAGCGCGGACTGCCCCAGTTGCCGCATCGCCTTGGGTGACAGCCGCCATTGGCCGTCGGCACCCTTGTCCATGAAACCTTGCTGCTGCAGCGCCTTTTCGAGCTCGGAGAGCATCCGCGCATCGGCCGCCGCCTCGGGCCCGAGTTGCTTCAGCAACGCGTCGGCGTCGATATCGTCCAGTGCGGCGCCGTTGTACTGCTGCGAGAGCTGATTTCCCAGGTTCTCGAGATCGGCGATGTCCTGAAGCGCACCGGTACCGTCGCCCAGCCCCATACCGTTCTCGCCGCGGAAGTTCTGCGAACCGTCCCAGTCCTCACCGGGCCTGGCCTGCTGGAGATTCTGATCGAGCTGATCGAGCTGATTCAGCAGGTTCGAATCGCCGAAGGCCTGCTGCGCCAACGCATCCAGCTCGGCCCGCTGCTCGGGGGTCAGAGAGTTACGCAGCCGTTGAGCCGCCGCAGCTCGCTGAGCGAGTGAGTCCAGCAGCTCGTCGACGTTCTTCGGGTTCTCCGGGAAGTGCTGACCGTGCTTGTTCATGAACTCGTCGAACTGCTCGTCGGTGTTCTCACCCTTGTTGTGGGCGTCGAGCAAGTCGTTGAGGTCCTTCAGCATCTCGCTGATGGCCTGGCGGTCCTCGTCGGTGGCACCTTCGAGGGCCTGCTTCATGCCGGCGAAACGCTGATCGAGCATTTCGCGTCCGAGCAGGTCCTTGATCTTCTCGTAGTTCTCGCGCGCTTCCGACGAACGCCAGTCGTAGTCCGAAAGCTCCTGCACCGCTTGGGCAGTGGACGGTGAGAGATCGCCGATCTGCATCTCCTGGAACCGAGCGTCGTCGTCGAGGGCGCGCGCCAACGCCTTGCGCTCCTCGAGCACCGCCTTGTCCAGCAGCTCACGCACTTCCTGCAACGTGCCATCGAGATTGTTCTTCTTCAACAGATCTCGACGACGCTTGGCGGCCTGCGCGGCCAGGTCGTCGAGCCCACGCATGTTCTTCGTCCCGCGGCGCAGCATCTCCTGCAATGCCCTACGCGGCGACGCACCCTCGAGGACGTCCTCGCCGATAGCGTCGAGCGCCTCGCGCAGATCCACCGGTGGCGCAAGGGGATCCGGCCCATCGTGATAGCGCCCGTATCTGGACCGACGCATCAGCTGTACACCGTCTGGCCGTCGTCGTCGGGGTCTTTGGAGATCCGGCGCGCCAGGTAGAGACCTTCGAGAGCGAGTTCGACCGCGGCTGCCTTCTCGCCGTCCGAGGTGGCGTTCAGACGCTCGTGGATGTCGCCGATCACCTCGACGTCGGGCAGCTCGTCGAGCAGAGCCTTGGCGGTGATCCGGTCGCCGGTGACGATCGGCTCGCCGGTCTCGACTGCCGTCACCAGCGCGGCCAGGTTGATGCCGCCGAGATGCGCCCGAACGGTATCGGCCGTCGCACGGCGCAGCATGTGTTCGAGCACCTCGATTTCGCGTCCCTCCTCACCCGACTCGAACTCGACCTTGCCGCGCAGTACCTCGATGATGGTGCCCAGATCGACCGGCCGGGCCACGGGCTCGGCCTCTCCGAGTATCGCGGCCCGGTGAACGGCTGCGGCCGCGATGGTTTCGGCAGCTGCAATCGCGAATCGAGCGGAGACGCCGGAGCGCTGATCCACCGACGGCGACTCCCGCAGCAGTCGAGTGAAGCGGGCGAGCACCTCGAGGAGGTAGGTCGGGACGGCGGCCTGAAGATCCGCTTCCTGATCGATGACGGCCACCTCGTCGTCCAGCTCGAGGGGGTAGTGCGTTCTGATCTCGGCACCGAAGCGGTCCTTGAGCGGGGTGATGATGCGTCCGCGATTGGTGTAGTCCTCCGGGTTCGCGCTCGCCACCAGCATGACGTCGAGTGGCAGACGCAGCGTGTAGCCGCGCACCTGGATGTCGCGCTCCTCCATCACGTTGAGCAACGAGACCTGGATGCGCTCGGCGAGGTCGGGGAGCTCATTGATCGCCACGATGCCGCGGTGGCTCCGCGGAACGAGTCCGAAGTGAATGGTCTCCGGATCGCCCAAGCTGCGCCCTTCGGCGACCTTGACGGGATCGACGTCACCGACGAGGTCGGCCACCGACGTATCCGGGGTGGCAAGTTTCTCGGCGTACCGCTCGCTGCGGTGCCGCCACTCGACGGGCAGGTCGTCGCCCATTTCGGCTGCTGTGCGAATGCTGGCCGGCGTGATCGGCTCGTACGGGTGCTCGCCGAGTTCGGCTCCGGCGATCACCGGCACCCACTCGTCGAGCAGCAGATTCAGAGTGCGCAGCAGACGCGTCTTGCCCTGCCCGCGCTCGCCGAGCAGAACCACGTCATGACCGGCCAGAATCGCGCGTTCGAACTGCGGCAACACCGTCGAGCCGAATCCCACGATTCCCGGCCACGGATCTACGCCGTCACGCAATGACTTCAGAAGATTTTCCCGCAACTCTTCCTTGATCGACCGCTGCCGATGTCCGGATGCCTTGAGTTCGCCGAGAGTGGAGATGCCAGGTTTGGTAGAGGTCACTTCTCCACGCTACGAGCGTTTGGCCGATGCTGCCATCGAGAGCGGAAGAGCGCTGCCGCCGAGTTCGCACCTATGCTCCTTGAACAAGACAAATCGCCCACATGAGTGCGATCTCGCTACACCGAGGCACCCGCGGCCCGGAGCGATGCCCTCACCCGGTGTCACTATCTCGTGGGGTCGCAGCCGCATCTGCTCGGAATTGATGCGGACGATACGCCACTCGGCTCGGTCGAGATCCTCGAACCGCTCGATGTCTCGGGTCCGCTGACGCTCTTCGAGCCAGTGGTGAACGCCTTCGTATTCCACCCCCACCTGCCAACGGCGCCACCCCAAGTCGATGCGTGCCACGAACCTGCCCGAACTGTCACGAATTTCGATTTGTGTCTCGGGCTTCGGCAACCCCGCCTCGACCAGCAAGAGCCGAGTGCGTGTCTTTTGTGGCGATTCCGCACCGCAATCGACGACATCGAGCGCATCGAACAAGCGGCGGATTCCTCGGGTGCCCGGCCGCTGCAACGCGTACTCACGCATGGCCTCCCCGTAGACCCCGGTTGCAGCCAACAGTGAGTCGAGGAAGATCACGGATAGCGGCGGCGGGATCCAGCGGCCGATATCGAATCCAGTGCGCACAGGAGTGGACACCGAGAACCCGTGGATGATCGTCACATCGCGGTATCGAACGCGTCGTGGTGGATTCGCAGCCCGGGCAACTGGTGTGATCTCCCCTTCGCCAGCACGCTCGGCGGAGTGCTCGAGTCGATCCACTTCGCGCCATGGACCGCCGCCGATCCGCGAAACGGCCCGCCGTGAGGCCCCATGGGTCAACCTTGGCAGGGCCGACACCTCCGAAAACGGCCCTCGATGCGATCTGTGGACAACTATTTTGCTCATCCACAGATCGCCGAGTTCGCAGTTATGCGGCCAAGAATGAGGTAAAGGCCTGCATAAGTGCGAGCTCGGGGGTCGATCAGTGAGCGAAGTGCCGCGAACCAGTCAGGTACAGCGTCACGCCCGCGTCCTGTGCCGCAGCGATCACTTCGTTGTCGCGAACCGAACCACCAGGCTGCACAACGGCTTTGACGCCAGCGCTCATCAGCACCTGCAGGCCGTCGGGGAACGGGAAGAAGGCATCGGAGGAAGCCACCGAACCGGCGACGCGGTCCCCGGCTCGCTGTACAGCGAGGTGGGCGGCGTCGACGCGGTTGACCTGGCCCATTCCGACGCCGACCGACGCACCGTCGTGGGCGAGCAGGATCGCGTTGGACTTGACGGCTCTGCCTGCACGCCAGGCGAATTCGAGATCCTTCAGGGTCTGCTCGTCGGCAGGCTCACCGGCGGCGAGAGTCCAGTTGGCTGGATTGTCGCCGTCTGCGTCGAGAACGTCGCGCTGCTGCAGCAGTGCGCCGCCGGAGATCGGCTTGAGTTCGACGCCGGATGTGGACGGTGCGTCCGCCAGCAGCACGCGAATGTTCTTCTTGCGCTGCAGCACTCCGAGTGCACCGTCGGCATAGGACGGAGCGATGATGACCTCGGTGAAGATCTCCGCCACCTGCTCGGCCATCTCGACGGTGACCTCGCGGTTGGCTGCGATGACGCCGCCGTAGGCACTCACCGGATCGCAGGCATGCGCCTTGCGGTGCGCCTCGGCGATGTCCTTGCCGACGGCGATGCCACACGGATTCGCGTGCTTGATGATCGCGACGGTGGGCTCGGCATGATCGAAGGCCGCCCGCCAGGCCGCGTCGGAATCGGTGAAGTTGTTGTACGACATCTCTTTACCGTGCAACTGCTCGGCCTGAGCGATGCCCGTACCCGCAGGATCGACATACAGCGCCGCAGCCTGGTGCGGGTTCTCGCCGTAGCGGAGCACGGCCGCGCGGTCCCAGGTTCCACCGATCCATTCGGGGAACGAGGACTCGGACTCGACCAGCACGCTGCTCATCCACGACGCCACCGCGACGTCGTAGGCGGCGGTGTGCTGAAATGCCTGCGCTGCAAGCGAAGTGCGCTCGGCGAGGGTGAACCCACCACCCGCGACGGCAGTCAGAACGTCCTCGTAACGGTTGGGGTCGACAACCACGGCAACCGACGGGTGGTTCTTGGCCGCGGCACGCACCATCGACGGTCCGCCGATGTCGATCTGCTCGACGCATTCGTCGGGCGTCGCACCACTGCGAACGGTCTCGGTGAACGGATACAGGTTCACCACGACGAGCTCGAATGCCTCGATGCCCAGCTCCTCCAGCTGCGAAAGGTGTTCGGGCTTACGGGTATCGGCGAGCACGCCGGCATGGACTCTGGGGTGCAGCGTCTTGACGCGTCCCTCGAGGGTCTCGGGAAATCCGGTGAGGTCCTCGACCTTGGTGACCGGGATTCCGGCGTCGGCGATCTTGCTCGCCGTCGATCCGGTGGACACGAGAGCGACGCCCGCACCGTGCAAGCCGGTCGCCAGTTCGATCAGTCCGGTCTTGTCGTAGACGCTGACCAGTGCGCGACGCACCGCTTTACGTTCACTCATCGGATTATCTGAGCCTTTCGTCCATCGGAGGTGACACCTGTGGTGGCCACGGCTGCGATCACGTCGACCAGCAACCGTCGCTCGACAGTCTTGATGCGTTCGTGCAACGCGGCCTCGTCGTCGCCGTCGAGAACCGGAACGGCTTCCTGCGCCAGGATCGGCCCGGTGTCGACGCCGGAATCGACCAGATGAACCGTCGAACCGGTCAGTTTGACGCCGTGATCGAGTGCATCCCGAACGGCATGCGCACCCGGAAACGACGGCAGGAGCGCGGGGTGAGTGTTGACGATGCGTCCGGCGAAAGCACCGAGAAACGCGGCACCGAGAATTTTCATGAAACCGGCGGTGACGATCAGATCGGGCTCGTGACCCAGGACGGCCTCGGTGAGCGCGATGTCCCACTGGGCCCGATCGGCACAGTCCTTCAGCCCGATTCGGAAGTTCGGGATGCCGGCCTCGTCCGCACGGCGGGCAGCGTCGCAATCGCGGTCGACTCCGACGGCGACGATGCACGCGGGATAGCTCTCGGACGATGTCGCCGCGATGATCGACTGCAGGAGCGAGCCGGTCCCCGATGCGAGGACGACGACCCGCGCGGGTGTCTCACGCAAGGCAGTCAGCGCACTACTCCTGAGGTGTCGAGGGGGAACGTTCGAGCCAGCAGAAAGCCTAGTCGCTGCGCCCCACACACTGCCTACCGGGCAGGTCCGTCCTCGGCGCTGCTCGACGCTTCGTCCTGCTCCCCGGGCGGCGCGACGATTTCGGCATCCAAAGGTTCGTCGCTATCTGCATCGACGGCCGTCTCGGCGGCCGGCTTCTCGACCGGCTCGGCCGTGGGTTCGTCCACGACCTCCGCCTCGACTACGTCCTCGACGTCCGGATCGTCTGTCGACTCGGCGGCGGGGGTTGCTTCGATCGCCACGTCAGCGGCGGGGACCACTGCCGGAGCATGCTCGTCGTGTTCCGGCTCGGGTTCTGCTCGACGCCACACGACGATGGCGGCGGACACAGAACCGACGACGGCCAGCCACGCGAACGTCAGCAGTCCGAAGCTCCACACGGTCACCTCGACGGTGCCGAAGGTGCCGAGGTTGCCGCCCGCGGCGTAGCCGAACAGTGCTGCGAGCACGCCGGTGGCAGCTGCCACCACCCACACCGAGGACACCGCGACCTGGATGTCGGCGCTGCGGATGGCGCAGTCGCGCCCGAGCAGCAGCCCCGCACCGATCGGTACGACGAGCATGACGACCCAGATCGTCTGCGCAGGCCCTTCGGGGAGGACGGCCAGGATCGGCAACGGCGGGAGTGGTCCGCCCGTCGTCGAGAAGAGGCTCACCGACGCGTCGCCGAAACCAGCCGTGCAACCGGTCGCCACGGCGAGCGCGCCGATCAGGACGTTGGGGAGGTACAGCACCGAGAGAGCGGTCAGACCGAGCATGCCGACGACATCACGTCCGCTCTCGACCAATGACCCTGCCGTCGCCCAGGAGGCGAGCAGCGCGAGTAGCACCACAGCCGCACCACCGGCGACGAGAACGGACAGTGCACGCACGAACGGCGCGACAAGGGCGCGAACCCACTCCGGCAGATTTCGGTGGAGCACCAGCGAATCCCAGCGCGCGAGGATCAAGCCCGTTCCGGATGCAGCCGCGTGCACGCCTGCGACCCAGGAAAAGGCGACGAGTGCGTTGGGGCTCGAGAGTCCGATGACGGAGGACGCATCCTTGGCGACGGCCAGAGCGATGGCCGTGACCGCCAGCGGACCGGCCAACGAGGCGACGAACACCCACCGAACCATTTTGAGTTCGGTGTCCGCATCCACCGCGCGGTGGACCGTGCGGGCCACCGCCCAGCCGATGATCACGGTCGGCAGCAGAGGTGCCACACCGAGGGTAGTTCCGCCGATGCTCAGGGGAACCAGGTGTACGGCGAACCACGAACCGGCGATTGCTCCGAGGGTGCCCGTCAGATCGCTGTTGACCGAGACGAGGGTGAGCAGGACGACGGTGGTGGCGATCACCACCACCAGACCGGAGGTCTTGAACGCCACGGCGGCCAGCATGCGCGACTGATCGGGGGACGGCCCGGTGCCGACGCGGGCGGTCCTCGCGGCCGCGCGTCGAGTGTCTCGGTTCAATAGATCGCTCATTGCAACGAGAGTCGCATCAACTTCGCGGCACGCCGGTCAGGCGCGCCGCGAAGCCGATTGTGATGCCTGAATCAGTCGCGCTTCTTGTCGTCTTCAACGGGAGGAGTGGCACCGAACGACTGCGTGGGCGCGCCGTACGGCGTCGACTGGTCGCCCGAAGCGGGGTCCTCCGGCTGCTGCCCGTAACCCGACGGCTGACCGTACTGGTACTGATTCGGTGGATACGCCTGCCCGGAGGCCGGGGTGCTCGGACCGGTGTACGGGGGCGGCGAGTAACCGCCCTGCGGCGAGGTGTTGGGCGCAGATTGCCCACCGTAAGGCGGCTGCCCGCCCGGGCTGTAGGAATGCTGACCCGACGCCTGTCCACTCGGAGCCTGACCGAAGTTCGACGGAGCGCCCTGTCCGTACGACGGCGGATTGCCGTAGTTCTGGGGCTGCGACGGGCCACCGAACGATGTGGTCGGTGCGTTGTACGGGTTCTGCTGGCCGTAGCCGGGCTGCTGGTTCTGACTGCCGAAGCTCGTGGGCCGGGGAGCAGGTGCCTTGACGATGCCCGCGTCGAACAACAACGCGACCACGGCTGCCGCGGCCTGGACGAAGCCCAGGACGAGCACCAGGATCGCACCGATTCCGAGCGAGCTGGTGGTGCTGGCGAACTCGTTGCCCTCGGCGCTCGGCAGACTGAACGACTGGAAGACGAGCACCAGGAAACCGGTGATGGACAGGGCGGCCACCACGGCCTGGTTCTTCGCGTCTTTCTGCACGAGCGAAGCGCCGGCGATGAGGCCCGCGGCGAGCAGCAGTGCTACGGAGACGGCGCTGCCGCCGGATGCGAAGAACGTGGTGCTGAACGACGTCTGGATGCTGCTCGGCAGTTCCTGTGCCGAGCTGACTTCGGCGGTGACGAGGTCGAGCAACCCGAGCAGAAAATTGACGATGCCGAGGCCCAGAACCACCAACGTGAGAATCCTCGGCAGATTCGCCGGCCCCGAGCCGGGTGACTTACGTTCGGGTGCAGCGGATCCGGGCGCTGACGTCCCAGGAGCTCCGGGCGCCGACGTCCCGGGCACCGGTGGACCGAAGGGATTGGACACCGACGGCTGGTGGAACGGCGGTCCCTGAGCCGGCTGCCCGTGTCCCTGCGCGGGCGGCTGGGGCTGATTCGGTGAGGATGGCTGATTCGGTGAGGACGAGGGACCGTACGACGGTCCACCTCCGCCGTATCCACCAGAGTTGGCGCCCCCTGTTTCAGGGCCGCCGGGCGAGTAGGTCATCGCGTCTCCTCATCCTGATAGTTACGTACCCCAGGTCGGTCGGGTCCTCTCATCCCACGCTACTGCACGGACCCGACCGATCTCGGTACTCCAGGTCAACGGGCCGCGACCAGCTCCTGGTCGTTCGCTTCGGCTGCCTCTAGCTCCCGGACCAGCGGCAGCACCCTGGCACCGAAGTACTCGATCTCCTCCTGGAAGTGCAGGAAGCCACCGAGAATCAGGTCGACGCCGCGGCGACGGTAGGCGACGATGCGCTCGGCCACCTGCTCCGGGGTGCCGATCAGCTGCGTCTTGAAGCCGTCGTTGTACTGAACGAGGTCCTCGAACGTCGAGTCGGCCCACATTCCCTTCTTGTCGCCCGTCGAACTGCCTGCTTGTTGCACCGCTCCTTTGAAACCCTCGACGGCGGGTTTGTTCGCCTTCTCGATGATCTCCCGCAGAGTGTCTCGGGCTTCTTTCTCACTGTCTCGGGCGATGATGAAGCCGTTGAGTCCGAACTTCACCTCGCGTCGGTGATCACGCGCGACGCGACGGAGGTTGTCGAGCTGCTCGGTGACGCCGTCGAAATCCTTGCCGTTGCTGAAGTACCAGTCCGAGTACCGTCCGGCATTCTCCTGTGCTGCAGAAGAATTGCCGCCCTGGAACAATTCCGGGTTGGGTCGGTCGGGAGTGTTGAGCGGCTTCGGCTTGAGGGTGAAGTCATGGATCCGATAGAAGTCGCCCCGGAAATCGACGTCGTCCTCGGTCCAGATCTTGCGGAGCACCTGAAGGAATTCTGCACTGCGACGGTATCTTTCGTCGTGCTCGAGCCACGGCTCACCGAGATGGGTGAATTCGTCCTTGAACCAGCCACTGACGACGTTCACCGCGAAGCGGCCGTTGGACAGGTGATCCGCGGTCGCGCCGAGTTTCGCCAGTACCGCCGGCTGCCACAGTCCGGGGTGCACGGCCGCAATGACTTTCAGCCGTTCCGTCGCCAGCAGGAGCGCGAGCGAAAAGCTGGTGGATTCGTGCTGAAACTCCGCCCCGTAACTCGCTTCGTACCGAACTTGACTGAGCGCGTACTCGAAGCCGTTGTTCTCGGCCGTCTGCGCCAATTTCTTGTTGTACTCGTAATCCCAGCTGGTCCGCTGCTCGATGGTGCTGGTGACCAGACCACCCGAGACGTTGGGTACCCAATACGCGAACTTGATTGCGTCGGCGATCTTTTCGGTGCTCATCTTTTTCCTCCTACCAGTGCGCTCTACGAATACCAGGTCGGCTCGGGCAGCTCGCCCGTGAGAACCCAACGCCCGACCTCGCGCCGCTTGTACGCGACCGGATCGTGCAGGGTGTGCGTACGCACGTTGCGCCAGAATCGGTCGAAGCCGTACTTGCTGGCCGTAGCACGGGCACCGAGCGCCTCGAACACCGTCGACGTGATCTCCAGCGAGACCTCGGTGGCGCGAGCCTTGACCGCGGCAACCCGAACCTCGTGATCACCGCGCTCCTCGGCGGTGACGTTCCAGGCGTTGTCGTGAATCTTTTGACCTTCCAACGCCACGGCATCGGCGAGGGCCTCGACGGCCCACAGCTTCGCGGTCAGGTCGCCGTAGATGTCGATGATGTACGGCTCGTCGACCGCCTTGTCCACGGTGCTGTGCAGCCACGCACGCGTCTTGTCCTTGGTGTACGACGCAGCCTCCTCGAGAGCACCCCTCGCGATACCGAGGTAGAAGTTGACGAACACCAGTTGAATTGTCGGGACGTTGAGGGTGTTGTAGACCCGCGGCTGAAAGGCCTTGTCCACGAAGCCTGCTGCGCTGGCCCAATCGACACGAACCTTGTCGATGGTGACGCTGCCGCTCTCTGTCTGACGCTGGCCGATGTTGTCCCAGTCGTCGTGGAAGGTCAAGCCCTCGATGTTCGACGGAACGATCGCGAACACGTGATCGGTGCTGCCCGCGAGCGCACCCTCGAGCACGGTGACGTCCGAGACGCGGCTGCCGGTGGAGAATGTCTTGGAACCGTCGAACACGATGGTGTCACCCTCGTCGGTGACCGCAACGTCGTTGTCGCGGGGGTTGACTGCTCCGCCGAAGAACCACTTGTTCTTCGTGGCGTCGGCCTCGACGGCCTCGATCTGCTCGGGAGTACCGACCAGGCGCGCGGCCCAGAACCAGAGGAGGTGATAGCCGAGAAGCTGTCCGATGGAACCGTCGGCTGCTGCGACGGTGCGGATGACCTGATAGGCCGTCGGCCAGTCCTGGCCTGCGCCGCCATGTTCGACTGGGCCGAGCAGCGTGACGAGTCCGGCATCCTTGAGCAACTGAACCTCGGCGGTGGGAGCCTCACGTCCCTTGTCGCGAGCGACGGCGTCGACCGCGAGAAGTTGTGCCACCTCACCTGCGCGGGCGATCCAACCGGCGGCGGTGGTGGGGGCGTCGGGCCAGTCCTTGGCGAGAGCACGGTTTTCTGTGGTTGTCATGAACCACAGTGAAGTACTGCTCCGAGCCGATGAACACACTTCGACTCAGCGTGATTCTGAGAAGAGTTGCCCGTTTTCTCAGCCTACTGGCCATCTCAGGATGGATATCGCAGGCTTCCGAGCCGACAAAGCTGGAATCGAGACACTCGAACAAGACCGTCGTTCGGCCCGTTATTCGGTGCCGAAAAATTCCTTGTGACAGTTAGTTCAAATTTGTAACGCGTCACGACCAGCGGCGATTAATGTTGTGCAAACCACAAACCGGCGGGTCCGAACGCTCGCCCTCCCCAAGGACGTCCCCCATGCGCAAGACAATCTTCACCACCGCCGTCGTCGCCGGTGCTCTCGCTGCTGCCGTGATCTCGCCCGCCGTCTCCAACGCCGTCCCCACCAACGTGACCTTCACCGTCGCGGGCGGTGCACTCACCATCACAGCACCGACATCCCAGGCGCTGACCGTCACCGGCAACACCGCGAGCGGAGGCATCACCCCTGTCGTGGTGTCCGACCAGCGACTCGGAATCAATGGCTGGACTGCGTCGGCGATCAGCACCGCGTTCGACAAGCCCGCGCCGGACCCCGCGTCCATCCCTGCGACCGCAGTCACCTACTCGGCACCGCTCCTGCCTGCGCGCACGGGCGTCTCGACGGTGGCCGGAGTACTGGTTCCTCAGACCATCGACTCCACCAAGCCTGTCGTGGTCGCGACAGCGGTCATCGGAGCGAACACCGCCACCTGGACCGGCACCGTCTCCGTCGCACTGCCCAGCGACGTCGTGGCAGGTACGTACACGGGCGTTGTCACGCATTCGGTGGCCTGATCTGTACATGTCACTTCATCGGGGATTGGCGGCCGGAGTCCTGACCGTGCTGATGTTCGCTTCGGCGTTCGTCGCGCAGGCTCCGGCTGCCGCTCAACAACCAACCGAATCGGCACCGGTGGGCAGTGTGGGTATTCGCCTGCTCGAAGCGCCCGTATCGCTACAGGACGATCCGCGGGCGCTGGCCTACATCATCGACAACCTGCCGCCCGGCACCACCATCACCAGGCGCATCGAGGTCAGCAACAGTACCGATCAACAGCAGCCTGTCACCCTGTACCCCGCTGCTGCATCGATCGGAGCCGACGACTCCGGCTTCGAGGTAGGTGACGACCGCGCCGTCAACGAGCTCACGACGTGGATGTCGGTGACGCCGACAGACCTCACGCTGGCCCCGAACTCGGCGGCCGAGGCGGTCGTGACGATCGCGGTTCCACCCGACGCACCCGAGGGCGAGCAGTATGCCGTCGTATGGGCGCAAACTGCGGGTGCCCCAACCGGAACCGGAATTCAAAACGTCAGCCGCGTCGGTATTCGCACGTATCTGTCGGTCGGAGGCGGAAACGGACCGGCCGCCGATCTGGAGATCGGCGATGTCGCGGCGTCACGCAACGACTCGGGTGCGCCCGAGATCGTTGCCACCGTCTCCAACACCGGTGGGCGCGCCCTCGACCCGAGCGGAACCGTGGAGCTTTCGGGCGGTCCGGGCGGGATTTCGACTGCACCGGTCAAGGGTTCGGGCGGATCTATTGCGCCAGGGCAATCGGGAAGCGTTACCTTCACGCTCGACCCTGCGCTCCCGGCGGGCCCGTGGCAGGCAGCACTCACCATCACCAGCGGACTGGTGAGCAAGACGTCGAACGTCGACGTGACGTTCCCGGACGAGGGCTCGGTCACCGCGGAAGACACGTCGTCCGATTCCGGCATCCCTGTCTGGATTTGGGCGATCGCCGCCCTGATCGTCATCGCTGTAGTGGCAGCGGTCGCCGTGGCGATGCGGCGACGAAAGGTCAGCTGAGATGCGACGTCTCGCGTCAGCCGTCGGGTTGGTGGTGGTTCTCGCAGCCGCCGCCAACCCCATGGCGGCTGCACAACCGTTGCCGGATCCACCTGCAGCCGAACAGAATTGCGTCGTCGCACCTACGACGACCACAAGCCCCGTCCCGACCACCACCACGGCGGTTCCGACGCCGGCATGTACGACCACCGACACGACCGCCTCGATCCCTCCGGTACAGATCGCCACCACTGATGCTCCGGCACCGCCCGTAACAACCACGACCACGACCACGACCACGACCACGACCGATGCTGCGTCCAGCGCACCGACCGAAACATCGAGCGTCGTACCGACTTTCGAGATTCCCACGACAGTGTCGGCCGCGACGCCGACAACCACGACGTCGGTGAACCCTACGACGACCACCGCCCCCCGCCCGGCCGCGAGGGCCGCAGCACCCGTTGCCGCCGCAGACAATCTGCTCAATCTGCAGGTGCCGTCGGCGATGACCGGATCATCAACCGTCGCCCCAGGAACAACGTGGACCGGAACCATGAGCATGACGGTGTTGGGCGTCGGAGTGGCCGGGTGGAAATCCGACGTCAGTCTTTCCAGCTTCCGTGGCTCGTCCACAGGCCGAACCCTGACGCCGACGTCGGCGACCTACAGTGCGCCGGCCTCTTCATGCACGGGTGTCCTCGGAAGCTCCAGCGCGGTGAGTGTCGCCTTGACCGCTCAGCCCGCCCTCGCCAAAACCGGCGGCGCACTCTGTATCACGAGCTGGACATCGACAGTGTCGGTGGCCGTTCCGACAACAGGGGTCATCGCCGACACCTATACCGCAACGCTCACTCATTCGATCTACTGACGCATAATCTTGTCCATCTTCTTGCCCTTGGCGAGTTCGTCGATCAGCTTGTCCAACAATCGGATCTTCTTCATGAGAGGGTCCTCGACACTCTCGACGCGGATTCCGCAGACGACTCCGGTGATCAGCGTTGCGTTCGGATTGAGGTTCGCTGCCGCGAAGAACTCGTCGAACGTCGTTTCGGCCTGGAGATAACGGTCGAGGGCCGATTGGTCGAAACCGGTGAGCCATTGAATGATCTCGTCGACTTCGGCTTTGGTCCGGCCCTTGCGTTCGGCCTTGGTGACGTAGTGCGGATAGACCGAGCTGAACGCGGTGGTGAAGATCCTGTGCACGGAGGTCAATCTAGTCCCGTACGCGTGAATGTGACATTGCACCGCCCAGACGTATGCAGTGGTCCATCCACGCGAGCCGAGGCGCACACGAAAAAGCCCGCCACCGGACTCGGTGGCGGGCTTCTTACGATGTGAAACTTACTTCACAGACAGCGATTCCAGGATTTCGCGCGCGAGAGCAGCGGTCTCGGACGGCGTCTTGCCGACCTTGACGCCTGCGGCCTCGAGTGCGTCCTTCTTCGCCTGCGCCGTTCCCAGCGAGCCGGAGACGATGGCGCCTGCGTGGCCCATGGTCTTGCCCTCGGGAGCGGTGAAGCCTGCGACGTAGCCGACGACCGGCTTGGTCACGTTGGCCTTGATGTAATCGGCTGCACGCTCTTCGGCGTCGCCGCCGATCTCACCGATCATGACGATGATCTTGGTGTCGGGGTCCGCCTCGAACGCCTCGATGGCGTCGATGTGGGTGGTTCCGATGACCGGGTCGCCGCCGATGCCGATGGCCGTCGAGAATCCGAAGTCGCGGAGCTCGAACATCATCTGGTAGGTCAGGGTGCCACTCTTGGAGACCAGGCCGATGGGGCCGGTTCCCGAGATGTTGGCGGGCGTGATGCCGACCAATGCCTCACCGGGAGTGATGATTCCGGGGCAGTTCGGCCCGATGATGCGGGTCTTCTTGCCCTTCTCCACGTTGTAGGCCCACGCGTATGCGGAGTCCTGCACGGGGATGCCCTCGGTGATGACGACGAGCAGCGGGATCTCCGCGTCGATCGCTTCGACGATGGCGTCCTTGGAGAATGCCGGCGGCACGAACGCGATGGACACGTCGGCTCCGGTCTTCTCCATGGCCTCGGAAACCGAAGCGAACACCGGCAATTCGATGTCGTTGCCCTGTGCGTCGACGTGCTTGACCGTGGTTCCGGCCTTGCGTGCGTTGACGCCACCGACGACCTGGGTGCCGGCCTTGAGCATCAGGGCGGTGTGCTTGGTGCCTTCGCCGCCGGTGATGCCCTGGACGATGACCTTGTTGTCCTTGTTCAGAAAGATAGACATTGTTTCCTCTACTTCGCTGCCAGCTCGGCGGCCTTGTCGGCGCCCTCGTCCATGGTTCCGGCGAGCGTCACCAGCGGGTGCGCGGCGTCGGCGAGAATCTTGCGGCCCTCTTCGACCTTGTTGCCGTCGAGACGGACGACCAGCGGCTTGTTGGCGTCGTCGCCCAGCTTCTTCAGCGCGCCGACGATGCCGTTGGCGACTGCGTCACACGCGGTGATGCCACCGAAGACGTTGACGAACACGCTCTTTACCTGCTCGTCACCGAGGATGACGTCGAGGCCTGCGGCCATGACCTCGGCCGAGGCTCCGCCGCCGATGTCGAGGAAGTTGGCGGGCTTGACGCCGCCGTGTGCCTCGCCTGCGTAAGCGACGACGTCCAGGGTCGACATGACCAGTCCGGCACCGTTTCCGATGATGCCGACCTGTCCGTCGAGCTTGACGTAGTTGAGGTCGTTCTCCTTGGCCTTGGCCTCGAGGGGATCGGCTGCGTCCTTGTCCTCGAACTCGGCGTGGCCGGCCTGACGGAAGTCTGCGTTGGCGTCGAGCGTGACCTTGCCGTCGAGGGCGAGGATCTGATCGTCCGGGGTGCGAACCAGCGGGTTGACCTCGACCAGGAGAGCGTCTTCGTTGATGAAGACCTCCCACAGCTTCTGGATGGTCACCGCAGCGGCGTCGAGCACCTCGGCGGGAAGCTTGCCCTTTTCGGCGATTTCACGAGCGAAAGCAAGATCGACGCCCTTGACGGCGTCGACCGGGATACGTGCGAGTGCGTCGGGGTTCTCCTCCGCCGTCACCTCGATTTCGACGCCACCCTCGACCGAACACATGGCGAGGTAGGTGCGATTGGTGCGATCGAGCAGGAAGGAGATGTAGTACTCCTCGGCGATGTCGGACGCTTCTGCAACGAGAAGCTTCTTGACGACATGGCCCTTGATGTCGAGTCCGAGAATCGCTTCTGCGTTCTCGGTTGCTGCTGCGACGTCCTTGGAGTACTTGACGCCGCCGGCCTTGCCGCGGCCGCCGACCTTGACCTGTGCCTTGACCATTACTGGCTTGCCGATTTCTTCGGCAATCTGTGTTGCTCCGGCGACCGTGTCGGTGACACGACCGGCGGAGGTGGGTACGCCATGCTTGGCGAACAATTCCTTCGCCTGGTATTCGAAGAGATCCATCAGCTCACCGTCTCGTCTACGTTGACGCCCGCTCCAGGGGTGTGAGCGGGTCTGAGCATGGACTTTATCCAGGTGCCCCGACGGCGCATCGGGCGCATGCATGCTATGTGGCCTATCTCACCGCTTCCGGGTCGGTGAAACGGCCGTCACCGATCGGCACGACGGGCCGAAAGTGCCGCAGCGACACCGAGAACGACGATTCCCGCGACCAACGGCAGCACGCCAGGTCCCATTTCGGGATCGGTGGCGCGCGCGGACGTCAGTGGCCAGGACGCGAGATGCACGACGCCGGAGACCGCTGCGGCAGCGAGCAGAACGCTGCCTCGTGCGGCCCGAGCTCGCGCGGCGACGACGGCGGCAACGACGACTCCGACGGCGAGCAGCATCTGCCCCCAGGTGTCCCAGCCCCATGGAAACTCGGTGACGGTGGCGGCCGTGAGATCGCTACCCCGGTACAGCGGCAGAGCCAGGCCGACCGCGAGGAGCACGGCACCGAGCAATCCGGTGCCGAGCACCACGCCGTCGGTCGCTGCGTCCTGGGAGGTGTCGACGTCGTCGCGCTCGGCTGATCCGGCGAACAGTGCCAGCAGTCCGGCGGCTGCCGCTGCGACGACGCCCGCGATGATCGCCAGAGCGCCGACGCCGGTGCTCACCCCCTCCACGTCCTCCGCGAGCACCACCGATTGCAACACCGCGGCCGACGCCGAGACCGCGCCGAGCCAGAACATCGCCACGAATGGGCGAGCGGCCGAGGCGAACTCGGAGAACAGCAGCGGGACGGAGCCCAGGATCATCACGAACCCGGCGACCAACACCACCCGCGTGGCCAGGATCTGCGGCACGGCCGTTCCCGAGTCGGTCTCGAGAATCGGCAACAGCGATCCGACCACCGACAACACACCTGCGAGAACGCCCGCGCAGCCGGCCGCGGCATGCCACCTCGTCGCCCCGGGTGCGGCCACGCCGCGGGTGCCTCGTGCACCGGACTCCCGTTGCTGCGCCCTCTCCAGCGCCCGGCTGTCGCGGACCGCGGCAACGGGTGCGAGCACCGCACCGCAGATCACCAGTCCGAGACCCGCCACCGCGCCCAGATAGGCACCGAGCCCGGCATCGACCCGAGCGCCGGTGCTGAGCCCGGCGAGCAGACCGACGCCGGCGAATCCCAGCACCGAGAGCCCGGCTCCGACGGATGCACCCGACGCCACCTGCGGCGACAGTGAGGCCAGGGCCGACGCGGCCACCACGAGCGCCGCGATACCGACCACTCCGGACCCGACGGCGACGAACACGGGCGACTCCACCACGGCCGTCACGATCACCACCGGATCGTCCGAGCGATACAACGAGGCGAACGCGGCCACGGCCGCCAGCACACCGAATCCGCCGAGCAACGCCGCGAGCATCGGACCGACCCGCCCCGCCGCCGCGCGCCCCACATGTTCCGAATACACCGAATGGCCGTACCCGTCACCGAGCCCGGCGCGATGTACGGCCGACCACCCCGCAACACCCGCCAGAACCGACGCAGCGTGACCGGCAAGCAGAACGTGGGCACCGGCGGTGGCGTCGAGCATCGCGGCGCTCAGGGGACGGAAGAGCTCGAGCCGATTGGCGTCGATCGGATCCGACAGCAAGGTGATGTCCGCAACTGCGACTCCGAGTGCGACCGCGCCGTATCCCGCGAGGAGGCCCGCGGCGAATTCGATCCTCTTGGTGGCGGCACCCACCACCGCGACGACAGCAACCAGGACCGGAAGAGCGACGGCGAGAAGTGCGGCCGACACGGCACCGCTTCCCACGGGCGAACCGTCCACGCTGACCACGACGCCGATCAGCTGAGCCACCACCGCGGCAACCGCAGCGACGACAGCGAGCACGAGTGCAACCACGAGGCGTGAGGTGGGAGACGGATCGTCCGCCCTGCCCGGCTGCTCATCCGGTGGCTCGATGCGCTGCGGTTCCGCGCGCTCGGAGCCGCGGGCGGACGAGTTGTCGAAGGTCGGAGTCGGCATTCGGATCACGGTATCGGCTCGACGGGCTTGGACACCGTTACAGTCACGTCGTGCTGTCCTGGTGTCCGATTCCAAGTGTGGCCCGTCACGACATAAGCACTGGTCGCGCTGTGAGCCATCTCACATATCCCCGCAGTTTGGGCTGTTAACTTGCGCGCCTCGCAATCATTTCGTTACCGTCTGCCGAGTCTTTCAGTAACGGCCAGGTCACAGATAACGGAGGTTGTAGGTCTTGCAGCAACACCGTGCGTCCTTCACCTCCAGCCGGTTCTCTCGACCCGCCGCTGAAGACGCGACCACGGTCTACAGCTACGAGCCCGCCTCCGACAACAGCGCATACGACGCCTACTCGTACCCCGCGTACCAGTACGCCGAGGCCGAGTTCGTCGACACGCCTCAGTTCGAGACTCCGTACGTCGCAGCCGACGAGTCACCGACCGTCGTCACGACCTTCGCGACCACCGCAGACGCCACCCCCGTGGCCCGTCGCGGCGGCGCACACAGAATTCCACTTCCCCCCACCGCCCTCAAAGGTCGCGCGGCTGTTCTCGCCGTAGCCGCCGGTGCCGTCGTAGCCGCAGGCCAGGCCGTCATCAACGACGACTCGCCCGCCACGGTCGCCACCTCCGAGTACGCACTCGCCGCCGGTGAAGCTCCCGCTGCTGCTGCAGTCGCGGCCACCACAACCCCGCAGACCACCGCGCTCGACGAAGAGTCATCGAGCGCGATCCCCTCGCAGGCACCGCAGATTCTCAGCGTCGCTGCACCGGCCGATCTGAGCCAGTTCAACGACTTGCTCGCCAAGGGCCAGCGCTTCAGCGAGGAGCGCGCCGCACGTGAAGCCGCCGCCCGTCGGCCGCTGTTCGCCCTCCCCGCGCAGGGCACCTACACCTCCAACTTCGGCACTCGCTGGGGCGTTCTCCACGCCGGCGTCGACGTTGCCAACGCCATCGGAACTCCGATCTATGCCGTCGCCGACGGCAAGGTGATCGACTCCGGTCCGGCCGCAGGCTTCGGCATGTGGGTACGACTGCAGCACGCCGACGGCACGATCACCGTCTACGGCCACATCGACACCTCGACCGTCACTGTCGGTCAGAACGTCATGGCGGGCGACCAGATTGCCACCATGGGCAACCGCGGGTTCTCCACGGGCCCGCACCTGCACTTCGAGGTTCACCTTCCGGGCGAACTAAAGATCGACCCGCTCCCGTGGCTCGCCTCCCGAGGAATCTCCCTCGGACCGGAAATGGACTGAGTTCTTCTTCACTGCACCACAAGCCGGACCCCGCTTTCGCAGGGCCCGGCTTTCGCGTTAGTAGGGTCTTTACAGCTCGGTCTCTTACAGCTTGGTCATCGGGACGCCGCCGATGAGCATCATCTTGACGCGCCCGGCCGAACCGAAGTCGATCAACACCATCGCCTTGACCCCAGCACCGGTCGATTCCAGCACCGTGCCCAGGCCGTACTTGTCGTGACTGACTCGATCGCCCACAACGAGAACGAGATTCGAGTTGCGCCCCTTGGCGGCACCGAAGCTGGGCGACGAACTCTGGCCGCGTGACGAGGACCCGCCGTAACTGTTCGAGCCGTAACTGTTCGAACCGTAACTGTTCGAGCCGTAACCGCCGGACCTGCCACCACCGATTGCTCGGCCGCCGCCGGTGCCGGGGTCCTCACGTCTCCAATCGATCAGGTGTTGCGGAACCTCCTGCAGGAAGCGCGATTCCGGGTTCGCAATGGGCTGGCCCCACGCCGACCGCATGATCGCGCGCGTGAGATAGAGCCGCTGCCGTGCCCGAGTGATACCCACGTACGCCAGGCGTCGTTCCTCGGACAGTTCGTTCGGGTCACCCAGTGCCCGCATGTGTGGGAACTGGCCGTCTTCCCAACCCGTCACGAAGACGACCGGAAACTCCAGTCCCTTCGCGGTGTGCAGCGTCATCAGTGTCACGACACCGGTGCCCGAGTCGGGGATCTGATCGGTATCGGCCACCAGGGAGACCCGTTCGAGGAACGCTGCGAGAGAACCCGGTTCGGCCAGACCGTCGACGCCACCGTCGTCTTCGCCGTTCTCGTCGTCGCCGGTTTCCAGTGCTTCTTCGGCCACCGCGGCCTGGTTGCGCGCCTCGGACGTGAATTCCCTTGCCACGCTGACGAGTTCGTTCAGGTTGTCGAGGCGCGCACCGTCTTGTGGGTCACTGCTGGCTTCGAGCTCGGCGCGGTAGCCGGTGCGATCGAGAACGGCTTCGACGACATCGCCGATGTCTGCGATGTCGTTGCCGTCGCCGTCGGTCGCGGTGAGTACGGCGCGCAGTTCGTCCAGCAATTCCATGAACTGTGCGATCAACTTCTGCTGCCGCGAGTTGAGCAACGCCACCTTGCCCGCGGCCGCGTCGTGCAGGGCACGGGAGAAGCTGATGTCACGCTGCTCGGCATGCACGGCGACACAGGCCTCGGCGCGGTCGCCGATACCGCGGCGTGGGGTGTTGAGGATGCGTCGCATGCTGACGGTGTCGTCCTCGTTGGACAGCACCCTCAGATACGCGACGAGATCTCGGACTTCCTTGCGCTCGTAGAACCTCACGCCGCCGACGACCTTGTAGGGCAGACCCAGGCGAATGAATATCTCCTCGAGCGCACGCGAGGAGTTGTTGGTGCGATAGAACACTGCCACCTCGTCGAAGCGCACATCTCCGCCGTCGACGAGTCGGTCGATCTCCGAGGCGACGAACGACGCCTCGTCGTGCTCGTTGTCCGCGACGTAGCCGACGATCAACTCGCCCTCGCCGGTGTCGGTCCACAGCTTCTTCTCGCGTCGACCGATGTTGCGGGAGATCACGGCATTGGCGGCCGAGAGGATGTTCTGCGTCGACCGGTAGTTCTGCTCGAGCAGAATGGTGCGAGCGTCGGGATAGTCGCGCTCGAATTCCTCGATGTTCCGGATCGTGGCACCACGGAATGCATAGATGGACTGGTCCGCGTCGCCCACCACGCAGAGCTCACCCGGCGCGACGGTGCCCTCGAGTGCGCCGTCGGCGTCGGGGGTGCCGACCAGCTCTCGTACCAGCATGTACTGGGCGTGGTTGGTGTCCTGATACTCGTCCACCAGGACGTGCCGGAACCGGCGACGATAGTACTGAGCCACCTGCGGGAAGGCCTGCAGAATCCCCACCGTCTCACCGATGAGGTCGTCGAAGTCCATCGCGTTGGCCGCGCGCAACCGCTGCTGATAGATGCCGTAGACCTTCGCCACGAGCCGAGGAAGCTCGGCGGGGTCGCCATCGGCGTCCTCCGCCGCCTTGTCGGGGCCGATCAGCTCGTTCTTCAGGTTCGAGATCGCCGTCGACAGCAGCCGCGCCGAGAACTTCTTGGTGTCGATCTGCAGATCCTTGGAGATCATCGTCAGCAATCGGCGGGAGTCGTCGGCGTCGTAGATCGAGAAGTTCGAATTCAGCCCCGGCAACAGCGCTGCCTGTGCCCGCAGAATCCGTACACAGCTCGAGTGGAAGGTCGACACCCACATCGCATTGGCTCGCGGTCCCACCAGACCCGCGACGCGCTCACGCATCTCGGCGGCGGCCTTGTTGGTGAACGTGATGGCCAGAATCTGACCCGGCGACACCCCTCGCTCGGCGAGAAGATACGCGATGCGACGCGTCAGCACCGCTGTCTTGCCCGAACCGGCTCCGGCGACGATGAGCAGCGGCGATCCGGTGTGTACAACGGCCTCACGCTGCTGAGGATTGAGCCCCTCCAGCAACGCGTCGGACGCAGCGTTCTTACGGGACGCGAGGCCTTGGAGGAATGTGTTCATCGTCAGGTCAGGTTACCGGCGCGTACCGACAAACCCACATCGCGTGGTCTCGGCCTCGACGGATGACTTTTCAGGAGGGTCGGCCCATGGCACACTGGATCGGTGATCGAAAAAACCGTACGTCACCGCCTGCGTCGGGTCGGCCGCTCGTCCGCCACACGTGCAGAAGCCTGTCGATAGACGCAACGCCCCTGTTCCAGGCGGGGGCTCGAAGGCCCGAGCAGGAGTTCGAGCCGGGAACCGAGCCGCCGAGCGATGCAGTTCCGAATACGAAAGGCGTAACGGTGACGGACGACGCAGCGATCCAAGATGTGACCCGAGGAGAGACGATGGCCATGACGACGAAGATCGACTCAGAGATTGCAGTGCCTTCCAGCGAAGCCGAGATCAACGATTTGCGTCAGGAAATCGACCGCCTCGATGCCGAGATCCTGACGGCCATCAAGCGTCGCTCCGAGGTCTCGCAGATCATCGGACGCACCCGCATGGCCTCCGGCGGTCCGCGTCTGGTGCACAGCCGCGAGATGAAGGTTCTTGAGCGTTTCAGCAGCCTCGGTCAGGAAGGCCACACGCTGGCCATGCTCCTGCTCCGCCTCGGTCGCGGTCGCCTCGGACACTGATCCACCTCCGGTTGGGCGCGCGGTGCGCACGCCCAACCGTCAGCTCTACTTCAATGCGATGTACTTGGTCTCGAGGTATTCCTCGATTCCCTCGGATCCGCCCTCCCGGCCGAATCCGGATTCCTTGACTCCACCGAACGGCGCTGCCGCGTCCGAGATCACTCCGCGGTTGACGCCCACCATGCCGCTGTCGATGGCGTCGGCCACCCGTAGCGCGCGGTCCAGATTCTCCGTGTAGATGTACGACGCCAAGCCGTACTCGGTGTCGTTGGCTGCGTCGATGCCTTCCTGCTCGGTGTCGAATCCGACGATCGGAGCCACCGGTCCGAACACCTCTTCTCTGAGGATCCTCGCCTGCGCAGGCACGTCTGTGAGCACGGTCGCCGGATAGAAGTACCCGTCTCCGCCCGGTGCGCTGCCGCCGAGAGCGACCGTCGCGCCCTGCTGCACTGCATCGTCGACGAGCTCCTGCACCGTCTCGAGCTGATCCGCGTTGATCAGTGGCCCGAGCTTGGTGTCGGGGTCGACGCCGGGCCCGAGCTTCATCTCGGACATCTTCGCCACCAGCTTGGTGGTGAACTCCTCGCGAACACTGTTGTGCACGTGCAGTCGATTCGCCGCGGTGCAGGCCTCGCCGCCGTTACGCATCTTGGCGAGCATCGCGCCGTCCACCGCGTCGTCGATGTTCGCGTCGTCGAACACCACGAACGGGGCGTTGCCGCCGAGTTCCATCGACGTTCGCAACAGCCGAGTCGCCGACTTCTCGACGAGGGACTTGCCGACTCCCGTCGAACCGGTGAAGGTCAACTTCCGCAACCGTGGGTCTTCCAACAGAGGTCCGGTGACATCGCCGGACTTCGAGGTCGTCAGTACCGAGAGAACACCCTCCGGGAGCCCGACCTCGGAGAAGATCTGCGCGAGCAGCAACATCGTCAGCGGGGTCTCGCGGGCCGGCTTCACGACGATGGTGCAACCGGCCGCCAGAGCAGGCCCGATCTTCCTGGTGCCCATCGCCAGCGGAAAGTTCCACGGGGTGATCGCCAACACCGGGCCCACGGGAGCCTTGGTGACGAGAATCCGACCGTTGCCCGCCGGAGCCGGGGTGTAGCGACCACCGATGCGCACGGCTTCCTCGGCGAACCAGCGAAAGAACTCGGCACCGTACTTCACCTCGGCCTTCGACTCCGCGAGGGCTTTGCCCATCTCCAGGGTCATCAGCAGCGCGATGTCGTCGGCGCGTTCGGTGACTTTCTCGAACGCCGCTCGCAGAATCTCGCTGCGCTCGCGTGCAGGCGTTGCCGCCCAACTCTTCTGCGCTGCAGCCGCGGCGTCGAGCGCCTTCATTGCATCCGCGGGCGATGCGTCGGCAACCTCGGTCAGGGGCTTACCGGTGGCCGGATCGTTGACCGCGAACGTCTTGCCTCCCTCTGCGTCGACGGCCTTTCCTCCGATCCACAGTTTTGCCGGAATCGATTCGATCAATGCACGTTGGTCCATACCGTCCATGATGCCTCCGCAGCGCCGAATACAAACGAGAACGACGCGCGCGCGGTGCCGGGCCGCATTAGTGTTGGATCGTATGAGCGTCGATATCACCGGCACGGATGCCTGGCAGAAACTGACCGATCACCACTCCACGATCGCCGATACTCATCTTCGGACACTGTTCGCCGAGGACACCGACCGAGCGCGCACGTTCACCCTCGACGCCGCCGATCTCCATATCGACTACAGCAAGCACCGGATCACCCGCGAGACCCTCGAGCTGCTCGTCGAACTCGCCCGCGCCGCCGACGTCGAAGGCAAGCGCGGCGCCATGTTCGCGGGCAAGCACATCAACACCTCCGAGGACCGCGCCGTTCTGCACACCGCGTTGCGTCTACCGGCCGACGCGTCGTTGACCGTCGACGGCCAGGACGTCGTCGCCGACGTACACGAAGTCCTCACGGCCATGGGCGAATTCACCGATCGAGTGCGTTCGGGCGAATGGGTCGGTGCCACCGGCGAAAAGATCTCCACAGTCGTCAACATCGGCATCGGCGGATCCGATCTCGGACCGGTCATGGTCTACAACGCGCTCCGTCACTACGCCGACGCGGGGATTTCCGCGAAGTTCGTCTCCAATGTCGATCCCGCGGATCTCGTCGGTGCGCTCGACGGACTCGACCCGGCATCGACGCTGTTCATCATCGCGTCCAAGACGTTCTCCACTCTCGAGACGCTGACCAACGCCACTGCCGCCCGTCGCTGGCTCGTCGACGCGCTCGGTGAGGACGCCGTCGCCAAGCACTTCGTCGCCGTGTCCACCAACGCCGAGCGCGTCGCGGACTTCGGTATCGACACCGCCAACATGTTCGGCTTCTGGGACTGGGTCGGCGGACGGTACTCCGTCGATTCGGCAATCGGCCTGTCGGTCATGGCCGTCGTCGGCAAGGAGGCGTTCGCCGAATTCCTGGACGGCTTCCATCGCATCGACGAGCACTTCCGCACCACCCCGCTCGCCGAGAACGCGCCTGTCCTGCTCGGCCTCATCGGCCTGTGGTACAGCTCCTTCTTCGGCGCGGAAACCCGTGCGGTGCTGCCGTATTCGAATGACCTCTCCCGGTTCGCCGCGTACTTGCAGCAGTTGACGATGGAGTCCAACGGCAAGTCCGTCAAGGCCGACGGCTCCCCCGTCACTACACCCACCGGCGAGATCTTCTGGGGCGAACCGGGTACCAACGGTCAGCATGCCTTCTACCAATTGCTGCACCAGGGAACACGTTTGGTGCCCGCGGACTTCATCGGATTCGCCGAGCCCACCGATGATCTGCCCACCCGCGACGGCACCGGATCGATGCACGACCTGCTGATGAGCAACTTCTTCGCCCAGACCAAGGTGCTCGCCTTCGGCAAAACCGCCGAGGAGATCGCCGCCGAGGACACACCAGCAGATGTGGTGCCGCACAAGGTGATGCCCGGCAACCGTCCGTCCACTTCGATCCTGGCACGCAAGCTCACGCCGTCGGTGGTCGGCCAATTGATTGCCCTCTACGAGCACCAGGTGTTCGTCGAAGGCGTCATCTGGGGCGTCGACTCCTACGATCAGTGGGGCGTCGAACTGGGCAAGACCCAGGCCCTGGAATTGACACCGGTGCTCACCGACTCCGAAGCGCCTGCCGCACAGTCGGATTCATCGACCGACGCCTTGGTTCGCTGGTACCGATCGCAGCGGGGTCGTTCGGTTTGAGTTTGCTTCGGCTGCGAATCAGCTCCCCAGTTTTGGAAATCTGCCTCCGATCGGCGTCGGAAATCCAAATCTGGGGAGCTTTTTCGCGGCAACCGGATCCGATTCGACGGTCGGCGCGTCCAAGCAATCATGGACTTACCCCACACGGATCTGTTCACGCGAGCTGATGCGCTCGCGTTCGGCCTGACCGACGACGACCTGCGACGACTGCGCCGCACCGGTGAACTGTCGGTTCTGCGACCGGGCTTCTATGTACCGGGCGCGGTGATGCAGTCGGCCACTCCGATCGAACGCCACTTCCTGCTCGCACGGTCCTACCTGCAGGCCGCACCGGTGGGCGAAGTGCTCAGCCACGTATCGGCAGCCATTGCCTGGGGCTTCGACATCTGGCAGCTTCCGCTCGACAGGGTGCACATGACACACGGTCTCGACTACGCCAGCAAGCGTCGACCGCTACGAATCCTCCACGGCACCACGCTGGGTCCCGCGGAGCGTACGACGATCAACGGCTTTCCCGTCACCACGGCAGCGAGGACCATCGTCGACATCGCGCGCACCACGTCCGTCGAGCGGTCCGTATGTGTGGGCGACAGCGCGCTGAGGTCCGGCCACACCGATTCCGACGCCCTGTCGATGGCGGTGGAGTCCGCGCGGTTCCGCACCGGCATCTCCGCCGCCCGACGAGCAGTCTCGCTGATGAGCGGACGGAGCGAGAGCGTTGGTGAATCTCGAAGTCGCATGCTCTTCGAGATGCTCCCCTTGCCGACACCACTGCTCAATCAATGGGTGTACGACGGGGCGGGCCGATTCGTCGGGCGCGTCGATTTTCTGTTCTGGGAGTTCAAAGTCATCGGCGAGTTCGACGGCGAATCGAAGTACGACTCGAAGCGTGTCTTGCTCGACGAAAAGTATCGCGAGGACCGACTGCGTGAGTTGGGATGGGTGATCGTGCGGTGGAATTGGCGGGACCTGGACGATCCTCCTGCACTACTTCGCCGCTTCGAGCAGGCCTTCGCCCGCGCAGCAGGCCTGCCCACGCCGGCAGGGTGGTTCGGAGACCAGCGCCTGTCGGCCGATCAGCTCCCCAGTTTCGGATAATCGACTCCGATCGGCGTCACAAATCCAAATGTGGGGAGCCGATGCCCCGCAGATCCCCTCAGATCCGCGGAATCACACCCGCGCCAACACAGCTGAGGTATCGACACCCGTCGGCAGGGTGCCGAAGGCGATGCCCCAGTCGCGGTCGAGTCGAGTGGCACAGAAGGCATCGGCCACAGCGGGATTCCCGTGCATGACCAGTTGCGCGCCCTGGAAGGTCAGAGCCATCAGTTCGACGACTCGCCTGGCCCGGTACTCCATGTCGGAGGTGTCGGAGAGTTCCTTGCCGACGCGCGCGATGGCGTCGTCCAGCCGAGAATCCACGCCCGACGCCTGGCCGATCTCACCGAAGAAGGCCTCGACACTGTCGGGTTGGCGGGCCAATGCACGCAGGGAATCGAGTGCGGCAACGTTGCCCGATCCTTCCCAGATCGACATCAGCGGCGATTCGCGGAACAACCGAGGCATACCCGATTCTTCGACATAGCCGTTGCCGCCGAGACATTCGAGGGCTTCGGCAGCATGCGCCGGTGCCCGCTTGCACACCCAATACTTGGTGATGGCCAACGCGATTCGGCGCAGCGCACTCTCCTGCTCGTCCCCGCGGGCCGAGCCGTCGGTGGCCTGCGCCAGACGAATCATGGCGGCGGTCGCGGCCTCGGATTCGATGGTCAAGTCCGCCAGCACGTTTCGCATCAGTGGCTGATCGATCAGCTGAGCGCCGAACGCGGCTCGGTGCCGGGCATGATGAACCGCGCGGACGGTGGCGTTGCGAATTCCCGCCGCCGACCCGATGACGCAGTCCAGCCTGGTCATGTTGACCATCTCGATGATGGTGCGCACTCCGCGGCCCTCTTCACCGACGAGCCAGCCCGTCGCCCCGTGATACTCGAGCTCGCCGGATGCATTCGACTTGTTGCCCAGCTTGTCCTTCAAGCGCTGCAGCATCATTCGATTGCGGGTGCCGTCGGGCAGGACGCGCGGCAGCATGAAACACGACAGCCCGCCCGGTGCCTGCGCCAGCGTGAGAAACATGTCCGACATCGGGGCGGACGTGAACCACTTGTGGCCGGTGATCGAGTACGTTCCGTCCGACGACGGAGTGGCTGTGGTGGTGTTGGCGCGGACGTCGGATCCGCCCTGCTTCTCCGTCATCGACATACCTGCGATCAGTCCACGTTTCTCGGACGGGACACGCAGACCGAAATCGTATTCCCGCGAGGCCAACAGCGGCTCGTATTGTGCTGCCAGAGAGGGGTTGTGCCGCAAAGCCGGAACAACGGCGTAGGTCATCGAGATGGGGCACATATGGCCGGCCTCGGTCTGTCCCCAGACGTAGAACTTCGCTGCGCGGGCAACATGTGCACCCACGCGATTGTCGGTCCAGGGGCTGGCATGCAGTCCGTGCTCGACGGCGACGGTCATCAGATCGTGCCAGTGCGGATGAAATTCCACCTCGTCGATTCGGTGCCCGTAGCGATCGTGGGTCTTCAACACGGGCGGGTTCTCGTTCGCGAGCCTGCCCCACTCCTGTGCCGCCGCACCACCGGCGAGGGCTCCCAGCTGCCGAACCTCGTCGAGCGCCCAGCCGCCACCGGCCCGCTCCAGGCCATCGAGCAGCGACGGGTCCTCGGAGGTGTCGTAGGGCGTCAGGTCGACGGCCTGGTTGAATACCTCATGCGTGTCCATCTCGAACTCCTAACGCGCGCAACGACAATGCGACGAGACTGGGTATTGGATCCACCGATTCGTGGGAGGACAGCGGGCCGACCATCACTTCGCCGACGGCACCGACCAGCGCTGCTGCCGAGATAGCCGCGTCCTGCTCGGGGATTTCTCCGGCTTCGATACCTGCCACGATCGCGTCGGCGAATGCATCGGTGAATTTCTGTCGAAACACCAACCGCTCGGCGTCGACGGCCGGGTCCACCGGTTCGGCCAGCAGGGCATACGCCATCGTCCGGTTCTTCAGGGCGCGTCCGGCGAAGGTCTGCACCACGGCCGTCACCCGCTCGGCGGTGCTGCCGTGCCCGGAAACGGCGACCACTGCGGCGACCTCTCGTCCACAGACCTCGCGAAAGATGGCGACCACCAAGTCCGACTTGCCCTCGAAATGCGTGTAGACGCTGCCGGCGGACACCCCTGCGGCCGCAGCGACCGACGCGATCGACAGCCCCGCGTATCCCTGCGACGAGAGCACCTCGATGGCCGCGGCGAACAGCTTCTCGCGACCGGCGTCGAGTCTGGCTTGCACCGCGGGGGTTCGGCGATAGGGCATGCAAGGATTGAAGCACTGATTCATTGCTTCACGCAAGAGTACTCGAGTAGGGTTCACAGATATGCCGGTACGGATCGAACGATCAGGCCCCGTCACCACCGTCGTCCTGTCGCGCCCCGAGGCACGCAATGCCGTCGATGGCCCCACCGCCCAGGAGTTGATCCAGGCGTTCGAGGAGTTCGACGCCGACGAATCCGCCTCGGTAGCAGTGCTGTGGGGCGAGGGCGGAACGTTCTGCTCGGGAGCCGACCTGAAAGCACTGGGCACTCCACGCTCGAATCACGCGACCGAACACGGGGACGGCCCGATGGGCCCGACGCGAATGCGGTTGTCCAAGCCGGTCATCGCCGCGGTCTCGGGATACGCCGTCGCGGGCGGACTGGAACTCGCGCTGTGGTGCGACCTCCGCATCGCCGAGGACGACGCCACATTCGGCGTGTTCTGCCGCCGCTGGGGCGTTCCCCTGATCGACGGCGGCACAGTGCGATTGCCGCGCATCGTCGGTACCGGACGGGCGATGGACATGATCCTCACCGGTCGCGCCGTCGATGCACAGGAGGCCCTGAACATCGGTCTGATCACCCGAGTGGTTCCGGTGGGACGGGCCCGCTCCGAAGCGGAGGCCTTGGCCGCCGAACTGGCTCTGCTGCCGCAGACCTGCATGCGCGAGGATCGACTGTCCGTACTCGAACAGGACGGCCTCGACGAAGAGTCCGCTCTGAAGAACGAATTTCGACACGGTGCCATCTCGATCACCGCCGACGCGCTCTCCGGCGCGAGCAGGTTCGTCTCGGGCGCGGGACGCCACGGCACCCCGATTCCATGATCTCGACACGCTTGTCGGTGATCGACGAGATCTTTCTCCGCACCCATCGTGGATACGGCATTCCCATTGCACTGCAGGGAATCTGGCGCTCAAGCGATACGGTGAGCAGGCACGAGCTCGGCCGGGTACACGATGACCTGGCCCTCGGGCACCTCGGGCGGACAGTCGCCAAGCCCCGCATACCCGGCGCTCGACTCCGCTGGGACATCTCGACCGAGTCGTTTCCGCTCGAGTACGGCACCGACGCGGTAGACGACATCATCGAGTGGGCCGATGGTCAGGCCGATGTTCCACTCGACCCGCAGTACGGGCCCGGCTGGCGCTTGACGGCCGCTCCCCTCGCACACGGTGGCACCGTGGTGTCCCTGGTGTGTTCGCATGCGCTGGCCGATGCTCACGGTCTGATAAATGCTGCCGCACAGGCGTTCTCCAGCAACTCGGCACCCGCCCCGGTCCTGCACCCCGGCTCGGATGCGAAGGACGCGATCTCGATGATCCTGACCGTCCTCGTTCGATCCATCGCAGCGACAGCGAAGTTATGGGTCAGCAAGAAGGCCCGGGCCGAACTGCGTGCGTTCACCACCGCCGACACCGGCGGCGTCGCCCCGCACCGGGCGCGGCAGATGCGCGCGGTGATCGTCGATATCGATGCCGCGGAATGGGACTCGGCAGCAGAGCGTGTCGGCGGTTCGGCCAACTCCTTGTTCGTCTCCGTCGTGGCTGCCACGATGAGCGAGCTCGGCTCACCAGCCGTGACCGTCGACATCCCCTTCCGCACCGGATCCGGTGACGCCAATCCGATCGGCATGGCCACCGTCGCCGTCCGTGGAGACGATTCGCCCGCAGCAATCCGGGTGGCGTGCAAGACCGCATTCGGAGCTCCCGTCGGAGCGCCGGCCGGCTATCCGCCCGAGATCGTTCAGCTACTCCCCCATCGCATCGCCGCGAAATTGACGTCGACACCGGGACGGGGAGAAGTGTTGTGCTCCAACATCGGCGATATCCCAAGAGCCGTCACCACCCTCGGCCCCCACCGATCGTGCGGGCTGGCCACCCGGGCGATTCACCCCGATCCGCGGGGCACGGAGTCCACCATCAGAATGTCGACCTACATCTCCCGGCTGAACGGCAGCTACACGCTCTCCCTCGTATCCACCGACGACGACCTGGTGGGATCGTCGGCCGAGCTCGCCTCGGCGGTGCAACGAGCCCTGGCGACGCGAAACCTGGCCGGTAAACCCTGGTAGGTCTACCGTTGTCGCCATGAACGAGCACGATATCCACACCAAGATCCAGCAGCTCATCGCCACCGAGCACAAGCTCCGCAGTGAGACCCAGGCCGGCGACATCGACCCGAGCACCGAGAAGGCCGAGCTGGCATCCCTCGAACACGCCCTCGATCAGTGCTGGGACCTGCTTCGCCAGCGCCGCGCGCGCATCGACGCAGGCAAGGACCCCGATACCGCAACCGCCAACAGCGTCGACCAAGTCGAGGGGTACTTGCAATAGATCTGGTCGTTCCTGCAGGCTCCACTCCTGCATAAATCAGGTCGTTCCTGCAGGCTCCACTCCTGCATAAATCTGGTCGTTCCGGCAGGCTCCACTCCTGCAGTAGTCAGACCATTCGATCCGTCAGCACGTTCGGCAGGAACCGCAGCGCCGCGTCGATGCCTCGCCACTTGAGGCCGGGCAGCGCGGCGCGGCGGGTTTCGCTCTCGATCGCGTCGACCATGGCGGTCACGCCCTGGTCCAGAGTGGCTGTGAGAGCGGCACTGTCGCCCGCCTTGGCGGACATGTCGGTGGCGATGAAGCCCGGCAACAGGGTGGTGACGGCGATGTCGGTTCTCGCCAGCTCGGTTGCCAGCGATTCGCCAAGCGAGGCCACAGCCGCCTTGCTCGCCGAGTAGGACGCCTTGGCTCCCGGTAGCCCCCGGTCGGCGCTGATGGACGAGACGAACACCAGGTGCCCGCGCTTCTGCTCTCTGAAGATCGACAGTGCGGCTTCGGCCTGCGACAGGGCCCCGACGAAGTTGGTGCGTGCGGTCTGCAGGTTGGCCTCGGCCCGCCCGGTCCCGATCTTCGAGCCTTTGCCGAGTCCGGCGTTGACGATCACTCGATCGAGTCCGCCCAGTTCGTCGCGCAGGGTGCCGAACACCTCGACCACGGCGTCGTGATCGGTGACATCGAGGGCGCGGACCGAGACCGTGATGTTCGGGTTCTGGTGCAGCAACTCGACCCGAAGTTCGTCGAGCCGCTCCACTCGCCGGGCGCACAACGCCAGATCGCGGCCCATGGCGGCGAACCGTCTGGCCATCTCCTCCCCGAGCCCCGAACTCGCTCCGGTGATCAGAATCTTGTTCCGAGTGGTCGCCATAACCGGCGAGCCTATGTCACTGTGGAGCAATGGCCCCAGAGAGTTCGGAATTCGATGTCATCGTTATCGGCGGTGGACCGGTCGGCGAGAATGCTGCGCAGTACGCGATACAGGGCAGCGAACGCACTGCCGCGATCGTCGAACACGAACTCCTCGGTGGTGAATGCTCCTACTGGGCATGCATGCCCAGCAAGGCTCTGCTGCGTCCGAGCGAGGTTCTCGACACCGCACGGAACATGCCGGGCGTCAAGGAACTGGTCGGCGATCAGCCCCTCGATGCCGACGCTGTCCTGGCCCGGCGCGAGTCCTACACCCACAGCCTGGACGACTCCTCGCAGGTGACGTGGGCCGAGTCGGCCGGCATCTCGGTGATCCGCGGCCACGGGCGACTCACCGGGGCCAAGACCGTCGAGGTCGACGGCCGCACGATCACCGCCCGGCACGCCGTCGTTCTCGCCACCGGAACCACCGCATCGGTACCGAACACACCAGGTCTGCGGGACGCCCGGCCGTGGATCTCCCGCGATGCCACCAACATTCACGAGACCCCCGGGCACATCGCCGTCATCGGCGGTGGCGTCGTCGCGACGGAGGCGGCCACCTGGCTGCTCTCTCTCGGAGCGAAGGTGACGATGATCGTGCGCGGATCGTCTCTGCTCGCCGGTTCCGAACCGTTCGCCGGTGAGCTGGTCGCCGACGCGCTGAAGGGACGCGGCGCAACGATCATGCTCGACGCCTCCCTCGAATCCGTGTCACGAGAGAACCCTGCCGACACCGGCATCGGTCGAATTCACGGCGGCCCGGTGACCCTCGTCGTCGACGGCAGCGAGATGGTCGCCGACGAAGTGCTGGTCGCTGCAGGCCGAACCCCGGCGAGTTCGGACCTCGGCTTGTCGAGCCTCGGACTCGAGGATGGTCACTACATCGACGTCGACGATCACCTGTCGGTTCCTGGTCACGACTGGCTCTACGCAGTGGGTGACGTCAACGGCCGCGCACCGTTGACACACATGGGTAAGTACCAGGGCCGGGTGGCCGGTGACGTCATTGCCGCAAGGGCCGAAGGAAAGCCGCTGGACCAGAAGCGATTCCGCGCCACCGCGGACCACGGCCAGATCCCCCAGGTGGTGTTCACGCCCGTCGAGGTGGCGTCCGTCGGACTGACCGAGGCAAAGGCCCGACAAGAAGGCATCGATGTCGACACAGTGGCACAGGACATCGCCGTCGCGGGTTCGTCTCTGCAGCAGGACGATTACTCGGGCCGCGCGCAGCTGGTGATCGACCGCGCCACCGACACGCTCGTGGGCGCGACGTTCGTCGGGCCGGGTGTCGCCGAGCTCGTTCACGCGGCCACCGTCGCGGTGGTCGGCAAGGTATCGCTCGACGACCTGTGGCACGCGGTGCCCTCGTACCCGACGGTCAGCGAGATCTGGCTCCGGCTCCTCGAGGCTCGCAGAAACAGCTGATCACTGACGCATGTAGGCCGCGGCGATGCCCGCGTAGGTCTCCGGGTCCGTGGTCCTGATGCGCAATGCCACCAGTACGCCGAGGATCGCGGCCAGGATCAGCACCACGGGAATCGCGTTGACGATCGCAGAATCGGAACCGGTCAGGATGCTGTAATGCGTTCCGGCAAGCACCAATCCGGTCATGAACCCGACAAAGCCGATACCGGGGGCGATGCCGGTGCGCCACAGCGAGCGATCCGGATGGCCGACGAAGAACACCATCACCGACAGCGCCGCAGCAGCCTGCAGAGCAATCACTCCCAGCGTTCCGAGGCCGATCGCACCGGCAGCATAGATCAGGTACGGGTCGGCACCGGTCACCGCGAATACCGTGAGCGACACTGCAGCAACGACGGAGGCAGTGACGCTGCCGATGTGTGGGCTCGAGTGCTTCGGGTGAATTCGGCCCAGCCGCAGCGGAAGTACGCGCTCACGCCCGAGGGCGAACAGGTATCGACTGGCCGCGTTGTGCACGGCGAGATACGACGCGAGCACACTGGTGCACAGCAGCACCGCGGTGCCGTCGTACAGCACCGTTCCTCCGTACTGCTGTGCCAGCGTGAACAGAAGATTGCCCAGTTCGGTCCTGGCCAGCTCCGGTGCATCGACGCCGCCCGCTGCCCCGACGATTATCCAACTCGTCAGCACGTAGAAGACCGCGATGAGCGTCACGGCGATGAACGTCGCCCGCGGGATGCTGCGCCTGGGATCCTTGGTTTCCTCGCCGTACAGAGCGGCGGACTCGAAACCGATGAAACTCGAAAAGGCGAACATCATCGCTATACCCAGCGATCCGGAGAACACCTGCGTGGGGGTGAACGACTCCAGTGGTACCGCCGCAGCGCCTTTCTCACCCACCACCAGGACGTTGAACACCGTCAGGAAAGCAAATTCGAGCACCATCAGCGTGCCCAACACCTTGGCCGAGAGATCGGCATTTCGGAAGCCCAGGAAAGCGACAATTGCGACAGCGGCTGCCGTGAAGACGTACCAGGGAATGTCGATACCGGAATCGGCGAATACCAGATGTGTGAAATAACCGAATGCTCCCGAAAGTCCGCACGCCAGCGAGGTATACGCGACAACTGCGACATAAGCGGCAGCAACTCCGGGCGGCTTACCCAGTGCGAGACCGACGTAGGTGTAGAAGGCACCAGTGCTGTACACCTGCTGGCTAATCGCCGCGAAGCCCACCGAAAAGCACAGCAGCACAACGGCACTGATCGCGTATGCCGCGGGCAGTCCGGCACCGTTTCCGCGTATCAGAGCCAGCGGTACGTTGCCGATCATGGCCGCCATCGGCGCGGCGGCAGCAACCACGAGAAATACCACTCGACCGGTGGTGAGAGTACGTCTATCGGACATCGTTCGGACGCTACTCGTACGAGGAGCACAATGCTGACATGGAAACGAGAGGGGCTGGAATGGAATCGACTCGAGTTCCTCGACGCTCTACGTCGCGAACATTGCGGTGTCCATCATCGTCTCGCGGCGCCCGTCCATCGTGGCCTCCGATTCGAGACACCTCGAACGCGTCCGCAACGTCGCGATCAGTTCGGTGTTGATCCTGATCGCCTTCGGCGTCGCGTTCACCTCGCTCGGTCTGTGGTCGCTGACAATACTGTTCCTGACCAAGCCGATCGACCGCCTGGTGAAGCGGGCGACCGAGTAGATTGATCGGGTGAGCACCGAGAGCGCGTCGAAGCAGCAACCGCTTCTCGTGCTGGGCAAGATCACCGAGATTCTCGACGCGTTCTCGTTCGACCGGCCGTCCATGACGCTCGGGGAGATCCAACAGACCACCGGCCTGCCCACCTCGACCGTGCAGCGCCTCGTGACCAACCTTGTGCAGCAGGGATTTCTGGACCGGGGCGGGGATCGCATTCGCATCGGAGTGCGCATGGCCTACTGGGCCGCGACGGCGACCAAGGACCTCGACGTGCTGTCGGTCGTCAACCCTGTTCTCAAGGACATGCGCGATCTGACGACCGAGACCGCGTGCTTCTTTCGGCCGGAACAGAACTACCGCGTGTGCGTCGCCATCGCCGAGACCCGCCATGCCTTACGACGGGACATGTACGTCGGCAAGGTCATCCCGCTCAGTGCAGGATCGGCCAGCCGCGTCCTGCTGGCCTGGGACGACGACCTGGCCGAGCGTGTCCTGTCCCGCGAACTCGAATCGATGACCGAGCAGACGGTGACCGAAGCCGAGACGATGCGAACCCTGTTGGCGCAGACCAAGGCCGACGGCTACGCGATCACCACCGGCGAGCGCGAGACCGGCGCATCCGGACTGTCCGCGCCGGTGTTCGACTCGGCCGCGGATATCGTCGGTGCCGTCACCATCAGCGGACCGACACTGCGGATGCCGCAGTCGCAGTGCGAGGACTGGGTGGATCTGCTGATTTCACACGCCGAGCGGATCACGAGGACCCTCGGCGGCCGCTACCCCGCGTGACGCCAGGCGTCCGGATTCACCGGATGCGGTGGCATCGAACCGCCGAACATCGCTGCTGCATTGGTAGCGCACAGCCGCGCCATCTCCGAACGCACCGACACCGTCGCACTCCCCACGTGTGGGAGCAATACCGTGTTGGGCAGATCCGCCAGGCCGGGCTCGAGGGCCGGCTCGCGCTCGTAGACGTCCAATCCTGCTGCGGCAACGGTGCCCTCGCGGAGCGCGGTCACCAGAGCGGCCTCGTCGATCACCGGTCCTCGCGCGGTGTTGATCACGATCGCCGACGGCTTCATAGCCCCGAGTACGGTGGCGTCCACAAGATGGCGGGTGGAGTCCGACAGCGGAACATGAAGGGAGAGGAAGTCGCTCGTCGTGACGATCTCGTCCCACGACGCATGCTCGACGCGACCCGCGAACTCACCGAGCTCGTCATCGGAAACCTCACGATCACCGGGCGGGCGGGGACAGAACTTGACCGTCATACCGAACCCCAGTGCTCGACGCGCAGTCGCGCGAGCAATGCGACCGAAACCGGCCAGCCCCAACACCCGGCTCGAAACATCGCTGCCGAGAAGCAGTTCCGGTTCCCATCCGGTGAACGAGCCCGAGCGGACGAACGCATCGGCCTCGATGGCACGGCGGGCCGTCGACAGGATCAGCAGCATCGCGATGTCCGCGGTCGAATCCGTCAGCACCCCGGGTGTATTGGCGACCGTGATGCCGTGTTCGGTTGCGGCCGCGATGTCGATGTTGTCGAATCCGACGGCATAGTTGGAGATCCCGGTGATCGACGCCGAGGCCAGCAGTTCGGCGTCGAACCGGTCTCGCAATTGGGACACGACAACGGAGTAGTCGCCCGACGCGCACGCGTCGACCAGCTGCTCGTGATCGAGCTCGCGGAGGTCGACCTCGCCCGCGGCACGCAGAATGTCCATGCCGGGAGCCGGGATTTCGGAGGTGACGAGAATGCGGCTCATACGACCCACTCGAAGGCGCGCGCCTCGGACCGTACGCCTTGCACGGTCTTGGACCGCATGGGCTCCTCCAGTTCGGCGAGAAGCACTTCCGATAAGGACGCCATGGCCGCCAACGTTTTCGGCTCGAACCAATCCGGCCGCGTCGCGAAGAGGATGTCCTCCGACGAGGTGTTACCACTGGCTCCCGGGGCGAACGGGCACCCGCCCAGTCCGCCGAGCGAACCGTCGACCATCGTGGCTCCGGCGGAGATCGCGGCCAGGGTGTTCGCGACGCCCAGGCCCCAGGTGTCGTGACCGTGGAACACCACTCTGCGATCGGGAGTTTCCGTGCGGACCCGTGAGATCAGCGATTGCACCTGCACCGGAACCGCCTGACCGAGGGTGTCGCAGATGACGATATCCGTTGCGCCGATTGCCCGTTCGTCGTTGGCGATCTCGATGACCCGGTCCGGCGGCACCTGTCCCTCGAACGGGCAGGTGAAGGACGTCGCGATACACAGCTCGATCTCCCCGTCCACCGATCGCGTGATGTCGACGGCGTCGGGCATCGCAGCGAGGGAGACCTCGGTGGTACGACCGATGTTGGCCTGATTGTGCGAGTCCGAAGCGGAGAAGCAGTACTGGAAATTGCGGGCCCCGGCGGCAGCGGCCTTCTCGACGTGACGTGGAGTGGCGACCCACACCCAGCACCGTGCGAGTTCGGCGGCGGTGAGCTCACCGATCACCTCGAGGGTGTTGGCCATCGGCGGTACCTTGTCACCCCGTGCCATCGATCCGATCTCGAGCGAAGGTACGCCGAGTTCGATGAGCGCTCTGATGATCTCGAGCTTGCGTTCGGTGGAGAGCATCTTGCCGGTGAGCTGAAGTCCGTCGCGCATCGTGACGTCGCGAAGTTCTGCGGCGGGAGCAAATCGATACATCTAGAGGCTCATCTCTTCGTCGGTGCGGCCGAGCAGAGTCGACAGTACTTCCCTGGTGTGTTCGCCGAGATCCGGTCCGACCGAACGAATCGGCAGGGACGCGTCACCGATCACCGGGACGACGCCGACGAAGCCGACGTCGGTGGGCTCGTCGCCTCCGGTGTCGACCGGGAAGTGCTGAATCATGTTGCGGGCGGCGTACTGTTCGTCGGCGACGATATCGGCCGCGGTGTAGATCGGTCCCGACGGCACCCCGGCGGCGTCGAGAATCTTCAAAGCCTGCTCGCGCGAATGCAATCCGGTCCAGGCCGAGATGGCGGCGTCCAGCTCGTCGCGTCGACGCCATCGACCGGCGTTGGACGCCAGGTCCGGGTCTGCTCCCAGATCGGGACGATCGATGGTCTCCATGTAGCGCTGGAAGATCGCATCGCCGTTTCCGGCGATGATGATCGAGTGACCGTCGTTGCAGGGGTACGCGTTCGACGGTGCGATGCCCTCCATCCGGCCGCCCGTGCGCTCGCGCTCGACGCCATAGGCGAGGTAGTCCGGGATCAGCGATTCCATCATCGACAGAATCGATTCGTTGAGCGCCACATCGATGGAACGCTGTGCCAGCGACAGCGGGGACTGCTCGTCCGGGGCCTGCGCCGCGCGCTGGGTCTGCCGTTGGAACAGGGCCATGACGCACCCGAACGCCGCGTACAGCCCGGCGATGGAGTCCCCGATCGAGACGCCCACTCGGACGGGCGGCCGATCCGGATCGCCCACGAGATTGCGAAAGCCGCCGTATGCCTCTGCGACAGCGGCAAATCCGGGTCGCTGCGACATGGGGCCGGTCTGCCCGAAGGCCGAGATGCGCGTGATGATCAATTCGGGATTGGCGGCAGAGAGCACCTCCGGCGAAATACCCCATTTCTCCAGCGTGCCGGGCCGGAAGTTCTCGAGCACGATGTCGCATTTCGCTGCGAGGTCGACGACGTCCTTGCGTCCCTGTTCGGTGCGCAGGTCCAGAACGATCGACTTCTTGTTGCGGTTGATGGTGCGGTAGAGCATCGACGTGGTGCCGGAGTACAACCGCCAGTTGCGCAGTTCGTCTCCGGTTCCCGGCCTTTCGACCTTGATGACCTCGGCACCGAAATCGGCGAGCATGCGTGCCGCAGTGGGTGCGGCGATGTAGTTGCCGAGTTCGAGCACTCGAACTCCGCTGAGCGGCAGTGCCATCGTGTTCCTTTCGATACTCATAGGAGACAAGCTCACAGGATCCAGCTCATCGGCACGATCAACGCGATGGCGATGACCGATGCCACCGAGACGCCCACCGAGCACGTCTTGAGTGTGCCCCTGGTCGACTGGCCCATCAAGGACTGCAGCAGCCAGAAGGTGTTGCTGGTGACGTGCACGGCGAACAGTGATCCGGCACCGGCGGCGAGAGCGATGAACACCGGGTCGAGCCCGATCAGCGGAGCGACCGGGGCGAGGATGCCCGCCGAGGTGATGGCCGAGATCGTCACCGATCCGACGGCGATGTGCAACGCGGCAGCGATGACCCACACCATCAACAATGGAGCGGCGGTGCTGGCCGTGAAGTACTGGCCGAGGATGTCGCCGAGTCCTGCTTCGTTGATGACGGCCGCGAGCGAACCACCGACGCCGGTGAGGATCAGGATCTGACCGCTCTCGGCGAAGCCGCGGGCCAACGCTTTCTCCACCCGAGCCTGACCGACGTGGTAGCGACCGATGAGGCACGTCCCCACCAGTCCGATGAGGAGCGCGATGACCGGACTGGCGATGAATTCGACCACTGGAACGGATATTTCGGCGACGTCGAGAACAGCACCGATCGCGATGAGGACGAGCGCGAGCAACAGCGGCGAGAGCAGCACCAGCAGCGATGTCTGCTTCTCGGTGCGTACCTTCTGGGCTACACCACCTCCGGATTCGAGGGGCTCGTCGTCGGAATCGGCAGGCTCCGGGACCACAGGCTCTGGGACCACGACGATCTGCTGCTCGTCCTTCTCCTCGTTCCACCAGCCGTGCCGGAACACGAACGACATGATCGCCACCGACAGCACGACGACGGGCACGATCAGGATCAGTCCGTAGATCATCATCTTTCCCAGCGGAACGCCGAGCAGTCCTGCGAGGGCGAGCGTCGCGACACCCGGGACCATGAACACGATTCCGCATTCGAGCGAGATGGCCAGTGCCGTGGCCATCCGCGCTGTTCCGTACTTGCCGATCTTGGGCGCGAGGTTGCGGGCGAGCGGTGCGGAGATCACCAACAGCACGTCGAGGAAGATTGACTGCAGCAGAGTCGCGATGGTCAGCGACAACGCGTACGGGAGCCGTTTGGGTCCGAAGGTGCGCAGCAACGTGCCGACGAGGCGCTGGATGGCACTCATCTCCTGCAGCACCGAGCCCATCAGAACACCGAAGGCGATGAGCAGGCCGACCTCGGCCATGATCTCGCCGAATCCGCCGGTGATCGTGTCGACGGTGGTCCCGACTCCGAGCTTCGTCGCCAATCCCAGGTACGCGGCCCCGAGCACCAGCGAGATCACCGGGTTGAAGTGAAAACGAACGATGAAGACCACCACCGCCAGCACGGCGACGACGGTGTTGATCACGATCCACATGTCGGACATCGGCAATTCTTCCCGCTTGATGAGAGTGACCGCTGCATTGGTACGCGGCTCGGTGTGATCCACCACACTTGTACCCACATTATGGGCACATATTTACTTTGTGAGCAAGAGTGTGGGCAGCATCGAGCCGTGAGGGAGCGCCGAGAGCACGGTCAGATCGGCTGCGCACGCCTGACGGACAGCGCTGCACGAGACGGATCGAGTTCTACGGGCGAGCGGACCTGTAGCTCCCCGACCCGCAGGATCCCGTCGGAGAGCGGTTCGACACGAAGCCCGCCGCGACCGATCAGCGCCTTACGCGCGCCGTCGGCCACCATGCGGTCCATCCATGCACACGGGTGAGCCGGCCGTCCACCGCGAAACGTGATCCAGCCGTCACCGGAGTTCAGCTGGAATTCCACACCTCGAAGCGGGTCGAGTTCGAGACCGCGCACCACGACGTTGCGCCTGGCCACGGACGGGTCGGGGACCTCGACGTCGAGCACGTCCCCCACGGCTTCCCATGCCTCGAGCGACAGGAAGCTCACCGCCGCCTCGGTGTGCGCCTTCACGCCGAAGAACCGGTCGCCCCGGATGCCCTTGTTGGACACGATCTCGACACTCGTGGGCAGATCGGTCGGTACCTCGGCAGGGCCGTCCTTGGATCTCCCGAAGTACGCGTGCGTCGGCGCTCGCAGCAGCTGAACGATCTCGGCGCGATATTCGAAGAGCATGTACCCGAGTCTGCCCGGCACCGAACCCGGACGGTTCTTACCCGAGAGTAAGGACCGGTCAGTAGACTCGAGCAATGGCTGTGACGACACGCGTGACCACCACCGACGGCATCATCGAGGGCAAGTCCGTCGGTGATCTCACCACCTGGCGAGGCATTCCCTACGCCGCCCCTCCCGTCGGCCCGCTTCGGTTTCGTGCGCCGCAACCGACGCAGCCGTGGGAGGGCGTGCGCGACGCCACCGAGTGGGGCAACGCGTCCATTCAGCACAAGCGCGGCACGATGCTGGCGATCGGCAAGTACCAGCCGTCCAGCGAGGACTGCCTGACGCTCAACGTGCTGGCCCCGAGCGCACCGAGCGCGAACCCGCGTCCGGTGATGGTGTTCATCCATGGCGGTGCGTACACGCTGGGCACGTCGGCCACTCCCCTGTACGGCGGCGGCTCCCTGGTGCGTCGCTCGTTGCAGGACGGCGACGGCATCATCTACGTCTCGGTCAACTACCGACTCGGCGCTCTCGGGTACCTCGATATGTCCCAGTTCTCCACTCCCGAGCGGCCGTTCGACTCCAACCTCGGCTTGCGAGATCAGGTTGCAGCCCTGGAATGGGTGCAGCGCAACATCGCCGAGTTCGGCGGCGATCCGAGCAACGTCACCGTCTTCGGCGAGTCCGCGGGCGGAAACGCCGTCACGACGCTGCTGACTGTCCCCGCCGCGAAAGGCCTTTTCGCTCAGGCAATTTCCGAGAGCTCGGCTCCCGGCATGACCGCCACCAAGGAACGTGCCGATCAATGGGCGCGCGAGTACGTCGGCTACCTCGGCGGCACCGCCGAGAACGCTGCCGAGATCCTCGAGAACGCCGAGGTACTGCGGCTCGGACGGGCAGGCACCAAGCTGGGACTGACCACGTTGCACCGCACTCCGGGCCTGCTTCCGTTCGGCCCGGTGATCGACGGCGACTTCCTGCCGGTCAGCCCCGTCGAGGCCTACGCGAACGGCACCGCACACCCCGTCCCACTGATCATCGGCACCAATGCCCGTGAGGGAACACTGTTTCCGAAGTTCCTCGATGCGCTGCCCACCAACCCCGAGCGCATCACCAAGCTGTTCTCACTCACCGACCCCGACGCCGAGTCCGTCGTCACTTCGGGCTACCGGGGCTACCCCAACGAACGCGCCGCCATCGACTTCGGTGGCGATTTCACCTTCTGGAAGCCGTCTCTCGAAGTGGCCGAGGGACATTCGCGTCACGCACCCACGTACTTCTACCGTTTCGACTTCGCTCCCCGGTCGATGAAACTGCTCGGTTTCGATGCCACTCACGGCTTCGAGTTGTTCGCCGTGTTCGGCATCAGCAAGACGCTGTTCGGCAAGGCACTGACGCTGGCGGGCGGGCGAAAGGCCTTCTCCGACGTCACCGAGCAGGTGCAGTCACAGTGGATTGCGTTCGCCACCAACGGAAAACCCCTCGACTCGTGGCCGGAGTACGACGAGGCCGACCGCAAGACGTTGATCTTCGACACCCGCACCCGGGTGCAGAAGGACCCGCGGAGCGACCGCCGCAAGGCGTGGGAGGGCTACCGCGGCTACGACAGCCAGAAGCTCGAACCCGTCACTTGAGCAGACGCGACATGCGGCGGTCGGCGAGAATCTTGCCGGCCGTCTGACACGTCGCGCAGTACTGGAAAGATCGATCGACGTACGCCACTTCGCGTACCGGGTCGCCGCACACCGGGCACGGCAGTCCGGTCCTGGCATGCACCCGCATGCCCGATCGCTTCTCCCCCTTCAGCCGCGCGGCATCCTGCCCTGTCGAGCGCGCCACCGCATCGGACAGTACCGATCGCATCGCCGCGTAGAGCGTCGCGACGGACTCCGCATCGAGCTTGCTCGACGATGCGAACGGCGACAGCTTGGCGACGTGCAGGATTTCGTCCGAATACGCATTGCCGATGCCGGCCAACAGGGACTGATCCACCAACGAGGTCTTCAGTCGTGCGGTGGTGCTGCCGAGGATCTCGGCGAATTCGAGCTCGGTGACCGCCAGCGCGTCGGGTCCGAGCCGGGCGATACTCGCGACCTGCTGTGGGTCGCGCACCACCCACACCGCCAACCGCTTCTTGGTACCGGCTTCGGTGAGATCGATGGCGGGCGTCGCCCCCTCGGGGGTGAAGAAGTGGATCCGCAGCGCCAGGGGGCCTTTGCCCGGCTTCGGCGGTGCGACGCTGGGGTTGTCCACCCACCGCAGCCATCCTCCGCGCGAGAGATGGGTGATCAGCCACAGGTCACCGGCTCGGAGGGCCAGATGTTTCCCGAAGCGGGCGGCATCGGTGACGTCCTTGCCCTGCAGCTCGGTGATCGGCGGATCGAACGTCTTGAGAACGCTCAGCGCGGCGATGTCGATGCGACCGATCACAGCACCGACGGCATGCTCGCGCAGAAAGCCGGCAAGGGCTTCCACCTCGGGTAATTCCGGCATGTGTCCAGTATGCAGCTACGATGACCGTCGTGATGGTTCCGACTCCGTACGAAGATCTGCTACGCCGCATCCTCGATACCGGGACGGCGAAATCCGACCGCACGGGCACCGGCACCACCAGCGCGTTCGGGCATCAGATGCGCTTCGATCTGGCGGCAGGCTTCCCGTTGATCACCACCAAGAAGGTCCATCTCAAGTCCATCGTCTACGAGTTGTTGTGGTTCCTGCGCGGCGACTCGAACGCCACGTGGCTGCAGGAGCACGGCGTGAGCATCTGGGACGAGTGGGCAGCCCCGGACGGCGAACTCGGCCCCGTCTACGGCGTGCAGTGGCGGTCGTGGCCCACCCCGTCGGGCGAGCACATCGACCAGATAAGCCAGGTCATCGAGACACTGAAGACCGATCCGGATTCGCGGCGAATGATCGTCTCGGCCTGGAACGTCGGTGAGATCCCGCGGATGGCGCTGCCGCCGTGCCACGCCTTCTTCCAGTTCTACGTGGCCGACGGCAAGCTCTCGTGCCAGCTCTACCAGCGCAGTGCAGACATGTTTCTCGGCGTGCCGTTCAACATCGCGAGCTATGCGCTGCTCACGCACATGGTGGCTGCGCAGACCGGCCTCGACGTCGGTGAATTCGTCTGGACCGGCGGCGACTGCCACATCTACGACAACCACCGCGAGCAGGTCACCGAGCAGCTCACGCGCGAGGCATACCCCTACCCCACTCTGAAACTGGCGCAACGGGATTCGATCTTCGACTACACCTACGAGGACATCGAGATCGTGGGCTACCAGCACCATCCGGCGATCAAGGCACCGGTCGCGGTGTGAGTGCCGAACGATTCGTCGGTCTGATCTGGGCTCAGAGCCGGGCCGGAACCATCGGTGACGGGGGTGGCATCCCCTGGCGCGTTCCCGAGGACATGGCGCACTTCAAATCCACGACGGCCGAGCATCCGGTGATCATGGGCCGCAAGACCTGGGACTCACTGCCCGCAAAGTTCCGTCCGCTGCCGGGGCGTCGCAACATCGTGGTCACCCGCAACTCCTCGTGGTCCGAAGACGGTGCCGAGAACGCATCGAGCGTCACCGACGCCGTGGCCAGGGTGGGCGACGACCCGGTCTGGATCATCGGCGGCGGCGAAATCTATCGCAGTGCAATGAGTATCGCGACCCACCTCGAAGTCACCGAAGTCGATCTCGACGTCGACGGCGATACCAGTGCTCCCGAAATTCCGGAGGGCTGGATCGCGAAGGCCGGCGAGTGGCAGAGCAGCCGAGTGAACGAGACTCGGTTTCGCTTCGTGGAGTACGGAAAGGCTACCCAACCTTCCTGAGCGCGTTCAGGATTCCCCCGTCGTGACTGCGGGCAGTGCGTCATACTGACGACCATGGACAAGAAGTCACTCACCGCCCTTGCCCGTCAACAACTCAAGCTTGCCGTCGGCGCGTCGAGTGGCCGCAGTTCGCAGACGGTCTACGGCGGTCATCGACGGCACCTGCGCCAGACGGTCGTGGCACTCGCGGCCGGCAACAAGTTGGCCGAACACGACCTGTCCGGCGAATCCACGGTCCTGGTACTGAGCGGGAAGCTCGAACTGATCAGCGGCGAGCGCTCCTGGAAGGGATCCACCGGCGACCTTCTCGTCATCCCCGACGCCCGCCACAGCGTCGAGGCCATCGAAGACGTCAGCTTCTTGCTGACCGTCGCTATGTAGCCACTTTTCTCACGACCAGCACGGGGCAGTCCGCGGTGTTGACGAGGGCAAAACTTGTGGAACCCAGCAGCATTCCACCGAATCCACCGCGCCCCCGGTTGCCCACCACGATCAGTGCCGCGGTTTCGGACAAGCCGCTGAGCACCCGGACCGGTCGGTCCTGAGCCACGACACGCTGCACCTCGACCTCGGGGAATCGCTCCTGCCAGCCCGCGAGGCTTTCGGCCAACAGGGCCTCTTCGCCGTCGGCGATGGCATGCCAATCCTTGGGGGCACGGCCGAACGACTGCGTCAGATCGACATCGGACCACACGTGCACTGCCATCAGCACGGCATCCCGCGCAGATGCTTCGACGAACGCCCACTCGACCGCAGCCTGATTGACGTCCGACCCGTCGATGCCGACCACGACCGGCCCCTCGGCGACCGGACGGCCATCGATGTCACGGCCGCGCACCACGGCCACCGGAGAGACGCTGTGCGCGGCCAAGGACAAAGTGACAGCGCCGGTTTCGCTGGCACCGATCACCAGGATCTCGGCTTGGGCCGAGACCCCGATGAGGACGTCCATGACCCCGCCCTCGACGGCACTCGAGGTCACCTCGAAAGTGGGATCGTCGACGACCAGCGCGGCCAGAGTCTCCGCAGCCACCAGCCGCGACTTGGCCGTCGCAACGAATTCGGTTGCTTCTCCGGCGAATTCACTCAGATCGACGACTCCCGGCATGTCGACGGCTGTCACGATGTGCAACCGTCGATCGCGTCGGTGCGCGCACAGCGCCGCCCAGATCACCGCCTTGTCCGCTGCAGCGGAACCGTCGATACCGACGATGATCGGTCGAGAGCCTGTCACGTTTCGGGCCTCCGGTCGTTACCCCGAGAACGAGATCTCCGAGTGTCTGACGAATAGAACTTCAGGCTAGTCGATGGACCCGCGAAGGCGCCTCTTCGATCCGCAAGGGAATCGAAGAGGCGCCGGTCCCACGGACCCCCCGGGGTTTGTGTCGTCAGCTGGCGCGCAATGCGTTTCCGTACTCCAGCATTCGTGTGCGGCCGATCTCGGTCGCGACGGCCTGGGCGTCGAGGTGGTCGAGGTAGTCGGCCAGCTGATCGCGACTACGGGCTCCCGACCCGAGATCGGTGCGCTCGACGATGCGCCACTGGGCCAACATGGGTTTGAGAACCTCGTCGAGGTGGCGGGCGAGGTCGTAGATCCCGTCGCGCGAGATGAGCATCGCGCTGCGTGCGAACCCCGGCAGGTTGGTACCGGGCAGTTGGAAGTTCATGACGACCTCGGTGATCGCGGTGACCGTCAGCGCCGGTGCCACGTCGAGGGCCGCGGAGACCAGATTCGAGAAGAACCTGATGTGCAGTTCCTGATCGGCGATGATGCGTCCGAGCAGGCGATCTGCCACCGGATCGTGGCACTGGTCCGCGGTGTTGCGATGGCAGACGCTCGAGACCGATTCGTCGAGAGCCACCTGGACCAGCGACCGAAGAAGGTGAGCGCCGTTCATCGGGGCATCGAAGCCCACGGTCATGCACTGCGATCGTGCTCGGCCGAGCGCGATCGGATCGACGCTACGGGTCGCGACCAGGTAGTCGGTGACGGCCGCGGCATGACGGGTTCGCTCGCGGCTCCAGTCGGTGAGCCAGGACGGCCAGGCACCGGCCTCGGTTACCCCACTGTCCCGTCGATACAGCGGAATGTTCTGCTCTACAAGAAGATTGGTCACCAAGGCGGCTTTGGCGGATTCGGTCAGAGTCGAGGCTCGCGATCCCCAGTACATCTCGGCTCGAACGAAATCGGTCGGCTGCCACTGCACGGCCTCGGCGCGATGGCGGGCGAGATTTTCCTCGATGGTCGGCCGCAGTTCCCGCAGAACAGTGAACTGACCGATATCACTGTGCATGCTCGTCCTTTCATCGCGTCGAAGCCCACCCGAACGAGACCAAACGTAGATCCACCGCGCACACGCCGTGAACGGCTTCGTCATTGTTTAGGGCAAGTCGCAGCCCGCCAGGTCCGTTGCTCGAGATAAATCACAACGAGTTCTGCCGAAACGGTGGATCACACGTTGATAACAACCTATGATCGATCCTGTTAGAGGCCAGGAAACAAACTTGAAGTACGAAAACGCCGCGGTTTTGCCCGTAATTGCATACATTGAGCCGTGGAAGCGCGTTGATACGCGCAAGTAAGTTTGCTCTCCGATGACCTGAAGAACCCAACACGAAGGGTTGACCTGTGACCGTTCACAACTCGACTGGACTCGGAATCATGGTCGCGGGTCAGCCTGCGTCGGCTCCTCTTCGAGATTTCCGCGCAGTGGCACGACTCCTCGTGGGGCACTTCGCCGCCAACACTCCCTGTGGGTCGTTGCCGGGCGAACAGCTCCACGGCGACGTCACCGAATTCACCGTCAAATGCATCAGCATCGCTGTTCAGATGCTCGACGAACGACGCGCTCCGGCCGAGTCCGACCTGGCCGAGCTTCGCGCCAAGGCCAGCCAGTGGGCTCGTGAGGGCGTTCCTCTCGAGTCCGTGCTCAGCGTGTATCACGAGGGCATCCAGATCGGCTGGAACCTGGTCTCCAAGCGGGCAGGCGAAGGCGATGCCGCGCAGCTGATCGAGGCTGCTCGTATGTTCGTACTGCTGTCGGAGAAGGTGTCCATCGCAGCCAGCAAGAGCTACGTCGAAGAGCTTCAAGCGGTGGCCAGTGAACACCACACGGCGGCGCACACGTTGGTGACCTCTCTGCTCAGCGGCCACAATGCGGTCTCGATGGCCCGTCAGTCGGGCATCGAACTGGCCGACAGCTACCTCGTGCTTGCCCTTTCGGTGCCGCCGCACCCTGACGAGAACGACCCCAACATCCAGAAGACGGTTGCTGCGCGGAGGAAACTGCGCCGCGTACAGGCCGAATTGGCCACGATCTGCGGTCGCACTCCCCTGTCTCTGCTCAGCACCGAAGGTGGCACCGTGTTGATTCCCGGTGTTCACGACGAAGAGTGGGTCGAGGCGCTGGTGCATCGCATCGGTACCGCCGCGGAGGTTCCCGTCACCGTGACGGCCGAGCAGGCCGCTACCGCAGACATCCCCACCGCCGCCGATCAGGTGCACGAACTACTGTCCCTGGCGCACCAACTGCACCGCCCGTCCGGCCTGTACCGCATGGACGACCTGGTGTTGGAGTACCAGCTCACGCGTCCAGGACCCGGTCGACGCCACCTGACCCAGATTCTCGAACCACTCGATTCGTCACCCGAGTTGCTCGAGACCCTCGAGATCCACATCTCGCACGATCTCAACCGGCAGCGGTCGGCTCGCCAACTCCATCTGCACACCAATACCGTGGACTATCGCCTCAAGCGGATCGCACAGCTCACCGGATTCGACCCGACCCGTCCTTCCGGAATCCGACACCTGCAGGCCGCACTGGTTGCTCGTCGACTCGAATCCTCGCGGGGCGCAGCCTGATCTGGGTCTTCACCAGAGCTCCTCGAACCGACGGCAGGTAGCGTCGAAGACATATTCGAGAAGCGAGGGGAATCGTCCGTGGCGAAGTTGATGCTGGAGTTGTCCGGGGTGGTCAAGGAATACCCCACCGGAGAGCAACCGGTGCGAGCGTTGGACGGTATCGACCTCACGATCGAGGGTGGCCAATTCGTCTCGCTCGTTGCGCCGTCCGGTGCCGGTAAGTCGACACTGCTCCATATGCTCGGCGCTCTCGACACTCCGACGTCGGGTTCCATCAGATTCGACGACGTCGAGGTCACCACCCTCGACGACAACGCCCAATCCGATTTCCGACGCCACCAGGTGGGGTTCGTCTTCCAGTTCTTCAACCTGCTACCGACGATGTCGGCATGGGAGAACGTCGCCGTCCCCAAGTTGCTCGACGGCACGCCCATCAAGAAGGCGAAATCCGACGCGATGCGGCTGCTGGACATGGTCGGACTCTCGAATCGATCCGAGCACCGGCCTGCACAGCTGTCCGGCGGCCAGATCCAACGCATCGCGATCGCCCGAGCGTTGATGATGGATCCGGCACTGCTGATCGCCGACGAACCCACCGGCAACCTCGATTCGAAGACCTCTCACAACGTCCTCGACATACTGGCCGACGTGGCGCACGCCAGCGAGGGGCGTCGAGCAGTGGTGATGGCCACCCACGATCTCGACGCGGCCCGCTCCACCGATCGAATCGTCGGCATGATCGACGGACGGGTCGACTCCGATGTGCTGACCGAAGCGAGTTCGGCTCGGTGATCGGTACCGCACTGAGCAGATTTCGTGTCTTCAGCCTGCGGGATCTTCGCATGCACTGGGTCAGGACGCTGGTCTCGACCGGCGTCGTCGCTGTCGCCGCTGGACTACTGATCGCGGTTCTCGGTACGTACGGATCCTTGACCGGATCCGTCGAACGTCTCGCGGTGACGATTGCAGGCAACGCGAGCTACGAGATCGTCGGAGTCACCGACTCGGGCTTCGATCAGAACGAACTCGACGTCGTTCGCGCCGTTCCCGGGGTCGAGACGGCGGTTCCACTGCTGCGCAGCACCGTTCGATCCGACGTCGGAGATCTCACTGTTCTCGGCGTCGATTCCTCCATCACCGCGTTGCAGTCGGATCTGCGGGGCGCAGTGGGCGACGCGACCGGATTGGTGTCCGATCCATCCGGTGTACTGGTCGGTGCTGCAACAGGTCTGAAACAGGGCGACACCATCACCATCGATGACGTGCCCACAGCGGTGGTCGGCGTCATCGACGGACCGGGAACGCAGCGCATCGGTGGGGGCTTGTTCGCCGTCGCGCTGCTTCCCACCGCTCAGGCGCTCACCGATCGGCCGAACGAACTCGACTCGATCTTCGTCCTCGGGAACAGCGACACTCTGCGCACCGACCTCGACACCGCGGTAGCCGGTCGAGTGTCGGTGATGAACCCGGACTTCCGGGCCGACCGTGCGAACCAAGCGATGAGCTTGACTCGCAATGCAACGCTGATGGTCTCGCTCATCGCGTTCGTCGTAGCAGCGTTCCTGGTCTTCAACGTCATGAACATGGCCATCGCGAAGCGTCGACCCACCATCTCACTGCTTCGAGCCGTCGGCGGTCGCCGCGCAGATATCGTGCGTGACCTGTTGTCCGAGTCGGTTCTGGTGGGTCTGCTCGGCGGCGCCGTCGGCGTACCGCTGGGAATCGCGATGGGCCGCATCGCGATAGAGAGTTTGCCGCCGTTTCTGTCGCAGGCGTTCGACGCGCGGATCGAATACGTTCTGCCCGGCTTCGCAATTCCGGTGGCGATCGTGGCGTGCGTGCTGGCCTGTGTCGGTGCCTCGGCCGTCGCGGCGGTCCAGGTGTATCGCATTTCGCCGATCGAGGCACTCGCGGTCGGCGGCGGGGAGACCTCCGGCGGCCCAGGATTGCGATTCACTCTGGCCGCCACGGCGTTCGGCCTTCTAGCCATTGCCGGTGCGTTCGTGTTCGCCGTCAACGTCGACGGACAACTGACCCTCGGTGCCGGTGCTCTGTTCATGTTCGGAGTCGTTGCGCTGTGCGTCGGTGCGACAGGGCCGATCGTGTCGGCCACGGCGGCCGTCCCTCGCCGCTGGGGTGGTGCAGGTCGCCTGGCCACCGCCACCATCGAACGCGCTCCGCGCCGCATCTGGGCAACGGTGATGACGATCGTGATCGCGGTGGGAGTCAGTGTGGGAGTGTCAGGTTCGCTGACCAACATGACCGACTCGGCGGCCGACTCGCTGTCCTCGTTGGCGAACACGGACCTGTACGTGTCGATGTCCTCACCCGACGCGATCCCGTCCGGCCCCATCGTTCCCACCGAAGTGGCCGACGCCGTCCGAGCGACGCCGGGTGTCTCCCGGGTGGTCGAGGGGCAATGGGCCTACGCGACCATCGACGACGAGTTGGTCTCCATCCAGGGAGTCGCCGACGGGAGCAACGCGGTGACGCTCGCGTCGCTCTCCGATGACGTCCGCTCCCAGTTGCTGGCCGGCGACGGCGTGGTGCTGTCCCAGGGGTTCGGGAGAACGTTGGGTGTCTCGGTGGGCGACTACATCGACCTGCCGACGCCGACGGGCGTGCAGAACGTGCGGGTGCTGGATCTGGTGGACTACATCAATGCCGCGGGCGGCACGATGGCGATCTCGTTGGAATCGATGCAGCGCTGGTACGACCGACCCGGAGCGACCTACCTCGAGATCGGCGTCGACGGAGACGTTGCTGCCGTGCAGGATTCACTGCGCGAGACGCTGCCACCCGAGGCCTTCGTCTACACCGGCGCGGCCGCCTTGGAGGGCACCAGCGCGGCAATCCGACAGTCCGGTGCATTGGCCATCGCGTTGCAGTGGATCGTCGCGCTCGTCGCCGCGGTCGAGTTGCTCAACACGCTGACGCTGTCGGTACTCGAGCGTCGACGTGAACTCGGCGTACTGCGCGCCATGGGCGGCGGCAGAGGAACCCTGGCGCGAATGGTGCTCGCGGAGGCGTTGTCGGTGGGCATCGTCGGCGGCGTGCTCGGCCTGATCATCGGCGCGGGTCTGCAATACCTGAGCACACTGATCCTCGGAGCCAGCATCGGAATCCCGGTTGCCTACACCGCCGGATGGTCGGTGCTGCTGTACGGACTCGTCGCCCTCGGCCTGTCGCTGCTGGGTTCGGCCCCACCTGCCCTGCACGCGTCGCGACTGAACATCGTGGATGCCATTGCGGCGGATTGAGTTGGGGACACCGGTTCGGCCTGGTTCGCGGCCTCGGGATCGGCCTCGGGATCGGCCTCGGGATCCGCAAACGCGCGCGCGTTTGTCAGATGCGAGCGGAATGGACAGCGAAAAGCCGGCGACTCTGCGCGCGTTTGGCAGATGCGCTCGCGTTTGCAGAGAAGAAGGTGATCGGATGAGATTCCGGCGATGAGGTTCGAGCCTTCGCGCGCGGCACCCATCGCTTCGTCGGCATCGAGTCGAGCGCCGATCACGCCGCTTACCAGCACCGCACCGTCCTCAACGTGATCCCGTCACCGACCGGGACCGTGCCGGTCAGCGGCAACCTGCTTCACGATCGACACGGTGGGCCGCTAGACTAGCGAGCGCGATGTGGGCCAGCTGAGCAATTCGGCAGCGAACCCATCCGCAACCGATTGTTTGCTGGATCGAAAGCCGTTGCTGGACAATGGCTTCAGACCCAAAGAACGATCACCAGCCTTCGTAGCTCAGGGGATAGAGCAACCCTCTCCTAAAGGGTAGGTCGCAGGTTCGAATCCTGCCGAGGGCACCAGCAGTCGATTCCGTGAACCCCCATCCTCCCTTTCTGTGACTGTTGCGCACCCATGGAAACGGCGGTACTATCGAACATGTATTCGAGTACTGGGGAGGAACTCGTGGTCACAGCCGTACAAAATTCACCACTCACGTCCGATGAAGTGCTGCGTTTCGTCGCGCGCCTTCAGTCATCGGACTTCGATGTCGACGCAGCAGCAGGCATAGATGTGATCTCCGCCCTCGAGACGGCGAAGTGCGCCTGCGTGGCAACCCAGGCCGTGATGACCGACGCCGTCGCAACAGCCATCAGCAATGAGCGCAGAGAACTCGGCAGACCGAAAGCACAGTGGCGCAATGGTATTGCGTCACAAATCGGTCTGGCTCGGCGTGAATCACCGAACCGTGGCGGCACCCATCTGGGACTCGCTCGCGCGCTCGTACACGAAATGCCGCACACCCTGGCACGCCTGAGAGCCGGCGAACTCAACGAATGGCGGGTCATGATTCTCGCTCGCGAAACCGCATGTCTCACCGTCGACGATCGCCGGACCATCGACGAGCGACTCTGCGCAGACCCGGCAACCCTGGCCGGTGCCGGCGACCGCACCATCGAAGGCCGCGCCCGCGCACTCGCCAACGAACTCGACGCCGCCTCACAGGTGAAACGACGCGCCAAGGCCTACGCCGCCCGCCGCACCAGCACCCGTCCAGCCCCTGAATCGATGGGCTTCTTCACGGTCCTCACCTCGATGGAGAAGATGGTCTGCATGTGGGCCACGCTGCGACGCGACGCCGACACCATCATCAATGCAGGCGGCGACACACGCACCCGCGACCAGATCATGGCCGACCTCGTGTTCGAGCGCGTCACCGGCGCATCCGTAGCTCAACGCCCACCGGTGACCGTCGACATCGTCATCTCGGACTCGACCCTCTTTGCCGGCGGTGACACGTCTGCATACATGCACGGCTACGGAGACATCCCGTCCGACGTCGCACGGCAACTCATTCGAGACACGCTCGACAATGAGACGCACGTCGCACTACGCCGCCTCTACGCCCATCCGACGTCCGGCGCGCTGACGGCAGTGGAGTCCACATCACGCGCATTTCCGACAGCGCTGGGACGCCTCATCGATCTCCGAGATCGCACCTGCCGTACTCCGTGGTGCGACGCGCCGATCCGTCACCACGACCACATCAGACCCCACTCCGCAGGCGGCAGAACGAGTGCCGAGAACGGCGCAGGCCTTTGTGCCGCATGCAATTACGCGAAAGAGGGCGAGGGCTGGACTGCCGAGGCGTTACGAGACAAACGCAACGCGCGACATCGCTACCGGCTCATCTCACCCACCGGGCACACCTATGACTCGAGCGCGCCGCCGATGCAGGTGGTGGAGCTGTACAACTCTCGAATCGAGAACGTCATGATCACCGGTCTCTTCGACGACGACGCCGCATGACAGGTCGCGGCGGGAAGAAACCGAGCACTGACTCGGTTACACTCGTCAACGGCGCGCCCAGCTGCACGCCAGACGTCGTGGAATGCTCCCGAACCACCATGTGCACCCAGCACAGGCTTCTCTTACGGCGATCGAAACTGCCCACCGGCAGTCTCGCCACCTTGCATCTCGGCCCGAAGGCCCGCAGGTGCAACACCCTGCCCGAAAGGCACCTTTCATCACTATGACGACCCCACAGACTTTTGCTGCACTCGGCGTACCCCAGGCCATCGCGGATGTACTCGCGAGCCAGGGCAAGACCGAGGCATTCCCCATCCAGGCCGATACGCTCCCCGACACACTGCAGGGACGCGATGTGCTCGGACGCGGAAAGACCGGCAGCGGCAAGACACTCGCGTTCTCCATCCCCATGGTCGCTCGCCTCGCCGGCCAGCTTCCCGGTAACCGCAAGCCCGGCCGCCCCCGCGGCCTGATCCTCGCGCCGACGCGTGAGCTCGCCACGCAGATCGCCGTCGCGATCGAACCCCTCGCCTCCGCATACTCGTTGAAGGTCACCACGATCTTCGGTGGCGTCTCGCAGGTTCGCCAGGTGTCCGCACTCAAGGGCGGAGTCGACATCGTCGTCGCCTGCCCCGGTCGCCTCGAAGACCTGATGAAGCAGCGCCACCTCACGCTCGACGGCGTTCAGATCACCGTCCTCGACGAGGCCGACCACATGGCCGATCTGGGCTTCCTGCCCGTCGTCACTCGCATCCTCGCCGCCACCCCGGACAAGGGCCAGCGCATGCTGTTCTCGGCGACCCTGGACAACGGCGTCGACAAGCTGGTCAAGCGCTTCCTGCACAACCAGATCACGCACTCCGTCGACGAGGCCACCTCACACGTCGAGGCCATGACCCACAGCGTGTTCGAGGTCGACGGCGTCGAAGCAAAGAAGAAGCTCGTCCACCAGCTCGCCTCGGGCACCGGACGACGCATCCTGTTCATGCGCACCAAGCACCAGGCCCGCAAGCTCGCCAAGCAGCTCACCGACGCCGGAATCCCGTCCGTCGACCTGCACGGCAACCTCTCGCAGGCCGCACGTGACCGCAACCTCGCCGCGTTCTCGTCCGGCCAGGCCCGCGTCCTCGTCGCCACCGACGTCGCAGCCCGCGGCGTTCACGTCGACGACGTTCAGCTGGTCGTCCACGTCGATCCCCCGGCAGAGCACAAGGCGTACCTGCACCGTTCCGGCCGCACGGCACGCGCGGGAAGCGCCGGCGACGTCGTGACCGTCGTCCTGCCCGAACAGCGCAAGGACACCGCAGTACTGCTGCGGAAGGCCGACATCAAGGTCACTCCGGTCCGCGTCACCGCCGACTCGCCCGCAGTGGCGAACCTCGTCGGCGAGCAGGCCCGCTACGTCGAGCCTGCTCCGCGAGTCGAGCAGGCCCCCGCCCGCACCGGAGCCCCGCGCAACAACAATGCTCGACGCGGTGGCCCGGCCCGCTCCGGTGGACAGCCGCGCAGTGGTGGACAGCCCCGCAGTGGTGGACAGCCCCGCAGTGGCGGTGGCGGCCACAGCCGTCGCGCAGCAGGACCGGCCACGAGCCAGCGCAGCCGCTGATCTGAGCACGTAAGAATTTCGGCCTGAGCGCGGAAAGCCTTCTCTACGAGGGCTTTCCGCGCTTCGCTGTTCTCACACTCACCACGGCAGCGACCGCACACAGACCGGCTGCGCCGAACCACGCCATCGTGTACTCACCGGTCGCGTCCCGCACGACGCCTGCGGCGACCGATGCGATGCCGGCACCGATCTGATGTGAGGCGAACACCCAGCCGAACACCAGCGAGCCTCGGTCACCGAACACCTCGCGGCACAGCGCAATCGTGGGTGGAACCGTTGCCACCCAATCCAATCCGTAGATCACCACAAAGATGACGATCGACGGCTGGATGGTCGCGGACAGCAACCACGGCAAGAACAGCAGCGACACTCCTCGAAATCCGTAGTACGCCGCCAACAGGTAGCGCGGGTCGACGCGGTCGGTCAGCCACCCCGATGCGATCGTTCCGACGATGTCGAAGATTCCGACCACCGCAAGCAGACCCGCTGCGGTGGTTTCGTGCATTCCGTGGTCGTGTGCCGACGGGATGAAGTGAGTTCCGATGAGCCCGTTGGTCGTTGCACCGCAGATCGCGAAGCCCACCACGAGGGCCCAGAAGGTTCGTACCCGGCTCGCGTCGCGCAACGCCTGTATCGCGGCCCTGGCGGGGTTCACCGTCGACTCGACGACGACCGCTGTGTACCCCTCCGGCGCTCCGTAGGGGGTCACGCCGATATCCGCCGGCATGTTGCGCAGCCAGCGCAGGACGAAGGGAACCACGATCAGTGATCCGCCCGCGATGAGGAACGAGGCGGCGCGCCAGCCCGACCTGTCGACGAGCTGCGCAATCAAGGGCAAAAAGATCAGCTGCCCAGTCGCACTGCCCGCCGTCAGGATGCCCGACACGAGGCCACGGCGCTGCACGAACCACCGATTGGTCACCACCGCCGCGAAGACGAGGGCCATCGATCCGGTGCCGAGACCGATCATGACGCCCCAGGTCAGTACCAACTGCCAGGCCTGGGTCACGAACACGCTCAGCGCACTGCCTGCGGCCACGACGACCAACGCCGTCGACGTCACCGCCCTGATCCCGAAGCGTTCCATCAGTGCCGCAGCGAACGGCGCAGTCAACCCGAACAGCACGAGGTTGACGCCCACTGCGAGCGACAACATCGATCGCGGCCAGCCGAACTCGTCCTGCAGCGGCACCATCAGCACGCTCGGCGCCGCCCGGAAGCCCGCAGCACCGACCAGAGCGAGGAATGCCACGGCGGCAACGATCCAGGCCGGGTGAATCCGCCTACGCGTCCTGATCTCGGAAGTCACGGTGACATTGTGCGCGCAGTCGCGGTCATATTGCGCGCGCAGTCGCGGCAGCTCACCTGCTGGCACACTGGAGCGGTGACCGTCAGCTCTTCCCACTCGCCCGAGTCCGGGCCCCTCCGACCACAGGAACTGGCGACGGCTGCTGTCATGAGCAGTTTCACCGTCGCGTTGACGGTCATCGGTGTACTCGTGCCGATGGCCGCGATTCTTCAGGTCGTCGCAGCGATTCCCATGTCGGTCGTCGCACTTCGGTATCGGACGCGCGCACTGGTCACCGCTGCGGTCGCGGGCACACTCGTCGGATTCGTGGCGGCCGGTACCCAAACCGCCATCACTGTCGCCAGCGCTGCCCTACTGGGTGGCTTGGTCGGCCGGGCGAAACGCAAGAAGCAGGGACTGTTCGGCGTACTGGTCACCTCGATGGTCGTCGGGCCTGCACTCGGAGCCCTGTCGGTGCTGCTCCTTCTGATTCTCGTTCCACTGCGGGAGCTGTTTCTCGAGACGCTGCGCAACACGATGGAGGGCATTTCTCGGTTGCTCGAGCGAGCGTCGGCACTTCAGGGTGCCGCGGATGTGCTCCGCAGCAGCAGTACCGCAGTGCTCGACAACTGGTGGTGGTGGGTCGGCGGTTCGATCGCCTTCGGCATTGTCACCGGAACCCTGTTCGCGTGGCTGATCCTCACCGCGATCCTCGATCGCCTCTCCACGATCCCTACGCCCGAAGCTCTGGTCTCGAGCACCGACGACGAGCAGATCGGTCCGCTACCGGTCACCCTGACCTCCGTCGGGTATCGGTACCCGGGAAGCTCCACGGCCGCGTTGACCGGAGTCGACCTTCACATCGAACCGGGTGAGTTCGTCGCCGTCGTCGGCCACAACGGTTCCGGCAAATCGACCCTGACGCGGATTCTCGCCGGACTGGAACCGTCGGAAGGAACCGTGACGAGGCCCGGCACAACCGGTCTCGGACGCTACGGCGGCACCGCCGTGGTGTTACAGCGCCCCGAAAGTCAGATCCTCGGTACCCGCGTCTCCGACGACGTGGTGTGGGGACTCCCGCCCGGTGATTCGCGTCCCGATGTCGAGGCCTTGCTCGAGGAAGTCGGACTCGGCGGCATGGGTGCCCGCGACACCGCGTCCCTGTCCGGTGGCGAAATGCAGCGACTCGCCGTCGCCGCAGCATTGGCCCGCATGCCTGCACTGCTCATCGCCGACGAGGCAACAGCCATGATCGACGCGTCCGGCCGTGAACATCTGGTCTCACTCCTCGCCGAACTACCACGCAGACATGGGATGTCGGTCGTGCTCGTCACGCACCACGTCTCGGAAACCGCTGCCGCAGATCGCGTCGTGCACCTGCACGAGGGGTATCAGGTGCAGCACGACTCGGCGTGGATGCATCCGAATACTGCACGTTCTCCTGTACTGCATGACAATTCGAGCCAACGCTTGCTCGAAGTGGCAGACGTTCAGCACACCTACAACCGTCGCACGCCCTGGGCGCAGGCCGCACTGAACGGGATCGACATCACCGTCAAGCGTGGCGAAGGGGTCCTCGTTCTCGGCGGAAACGGCTCGGGCAAGTCCACTCTCGCCTGGATCATGGCCGGACTCACCGGCCCGACGAAGGGCACCGCGCAGCTCGACGGCAAGGCCATGACCACACGGGTGGGCGACGTCGGACTGGCATTTCAGCATTCCCGTCTGCAGTTGCAGCGTCGTACCGTCTCCGAGGACATCGCCGCGGCAGCCGGGCCCGAAACCGGTTCTGCCACAGTGTCGGCGGCGATGGATGCGGTCGGCCTCGACCGGTCGTTGGCCGCCCGCGACATCGACTCGCTCAGTGGTGGTCAGATGCGACGCGTCGTGCTGGCCGGGCTCATCGCGCGGCGGCCACGCATGCTGGTTCTCGACGAGCCTCTGGCCGGGCTCGACCCACCCGGCCGCGACGACATCATCGGTGTTTTTGCTGGACTGCGCGAACGCGGAGTCGCGATCGTCGTGATCTCGCACGATATCGATGGCGTCGACACAGTCTGCAGTCGCACCATCACGATGGCCGACGGCCGCATCGTTTCCGATTCGATCCTGGGGAGCGTGCACTCGTGACCACCGTCGTACTGCGTCAGGTCCCGCGATTCTCGCCGATCCATCGCCTGTGGGCCGGCACCAAGCTCATCGTCGTACTACTGCTCAGCGTCACTCTCGTGGTCGCGCCGACATGGCCGGCGCTCGGAATCGTGTTCGCGCTGTTGGTGATCGCCGCCGTCATCGCGCACGTTCCGATCACCGCAGTGCCGCGTCCACCGTGGTGGATCTGGGCGTTGTTCGGCGTCGGTGCCCTGATCAATCTGCCCATCGGCGGCGCGGCAGTGTTGGTGTATCTGCGTGCGACGCTGTTCATCTTCGTGTTGCTCGGCGCATCGATGATGATCGGCTGGACCACCTCGATGAGCGACATCGCTCCGGCAGTGTCCAAACTCGGCGCACCGCTGAAGAAGCTGAAGTTGCCGGTCGACGAGTGGGCGATCGCCGTGGCTCTGAGCCTGCGATCGCTGCCGCTGCTGATCGAAGAGATGCGCACTCTCAACGCTGCCCGACGCCTGCGCCCCAAGCCCGTCGTCAACAGTGCCTCGGACAATTCGCTGGTCGACATCGTCACGACGGTGATGTCGGTCGCCATTCGACGAGCCGACGAGATGGGAACGGCGATCGCCGCCCGAGGGGGCACAGGAATGATCACCGCTACCGAGTCTCGGTTCAAGGCCTCGGACGCGGTGGCGCTGACCGTGGTGACTCTGGCGTGCGCCGGAGCGATCGCGATCAGCTTCCTGTGGGTCTGAGCTACTCGCCTGCCAAGCGCTCGGTACGTGAGTTCAGTGCCTTGACGAACACATCGGGAATGTCGCGCGGATCCTCGGCCACGTAGCTCGTCCCGCCGGTGACTGCTGAAATCTGCTGCAGCGCAACCGGATCTGCATCACTGGTGACGCCGACGGTCACGATGACGATGGGCCGCACCGGATCTTGCTCCTTCTGCAACGCTGCCAGTAGCTGATCCAGGGTGATGCTGCCATCGTCTTCGTTGGCACCGTCGGTCAGGATGATGACGCTGTTGACGTAGTTGGGGTCGTAGCCCTCCTTGACCCGCCGGAACGCGGCCAAAGTGGTGTCGTACAGCCCGGTCCCGCCACCGACGAGCCGGGGTAGGCCACGAATGGCGTCGAGGATCGCCTGGCGCTGCGGCTTGCCGTCGAACGTGTTGCTCACCGGGCCGAGCGGTACCAGTTCTCGATAGTCCTGTTTTCCACCACCGAGTCCGATGGAAAACGCCCACAGACCCATCTGGGTCTGGTCGCTGAACAGATCGTTGGCACCGACCGATGCATCGACGGTCAACGCGATGCGGGTCGAGTCACCCGACTTCGCAGCCATCGAACCCGAGACGTCCTCGACCACGAGGGTGCGGAGCGGCAGCGCGAGGACGGCCCAATCTCGTAGCGTCGTCTCGATGGACAGCGGGTTCTTGATTTCGAGCGACGCCACGGATCCGACGCCCTTGCCGTCGGGTAGCGGAGTTCCGCTCGAGGTTCGGAAGCCGGCCGCGACCAAGGTGTCGGTGGCAGACGCGGTGGCGAGAACCGAGGCCAACGCCGCTCCGGCCTTTTTCACCCGGTCGTACTCGGGGCCGGCCGGCGCCGTAACCGCCAGCGGGTAGTTGAGGAAATAGCTTCCGGTCGGCGGAACCGACTCGGTCAGACCCGATCCCGGATTGTCTGCCTGGTACGCCAGCAGTGCCTGCTCCGTCGCCACGCTGGTGCCACCGTCTGCGGCCACCTCGGCCACCAGATCAGGGGTGTCGTGCGGAGTGTCCGCGATCCGTCCGAAATCCTGAGCCATGGGTACAAGAGCCGCCGACACGGCCTTGGCGTCGGAGATCGCCACCTCGGATTCGGCCAGCGCACCGAGGATCGCGGCATTCGAGGCACTGCTGGTCAGCGGATCGCCGATGCGTTGGCCGGGAAGCTGAAGCACGCTGAGCCAGGTGTCGGTGACCGGCACGGCATCGGATTTCGAGACCAGCACCGGCAGGGTGTTCGCCACCGAGGTCTTGGCCAGCTCGGGGAGCGCGCCGGTGGAGCGGAGGGTCTTGAGCAGCCACAGCGTCGAATCGGGGATCCACAGGTCCGGACGATTTTCGGTGCCCGCGATTTCGGTCGCGGTGTCGGTGGGACGTTCGGGGCGCACCTCGAAGTTCACGCACCCGCGCTCGAACTCGCCCGCTTGGGCGACGATCTGCTGCACCGGCTCGGCAATCGAAGTGTCCACGGCAAGCGACACCGTGTCGAGCGAATCGCAGCTCTCGGCACCGGACGCGCGGACGGCCTGGACTCCGAACCAGCCGCCCGCCGCGACCACGACTACCGCGAGCGCAGCTGCGCCCCAGGTCACGGCAGGACTGAACCTGCGACTGCTGCCGCTGTGACGTCCTGACATCGACTTCGACCCCCTAGTACTACCCCCGACACCCGTGTTCCGAGACTGCCCCGCGCTGCCCCAGGTGACGGAGAGCACGCGGCGCACAGCATAGCCGCTCCCGTCACCGACCGGAACGGCTCCTCAGCGCATTGACGAAGACATTCGGGATTTCGGCCGGATTTCGCGCGACGAAGCTCGTACCGCCGGTGGCAGCGGAAATTTGCTGCAGCACACCGGCATCAGCGTCGTCGGTGATCCCGATGGTGACGATGACGACCGGCCTGGACGGGTCCTGCTCGGCACGCAGAGTCGACAGCAGCTCGTCGAGTGAGATGCTGCCGGGGTCCTCGTTGGTGCCATCGGTGAGGATGATGACGCTGTTGACGGCATCGGGGTCGTAGCCCTGCTGCACGGTACGGAACGCGGCCAATGCGGTGTCGTACAACCCCGTCCCGCCCCCGACCAGCGACGGCAGGCCCCGGATCTGCTGCAGCAGCACCTCACGCTGAGTGGTGTTGCCGACCTGCTCGTCCATTCGCCGGATCGGTGCCAGCTCGCGGTAATCCTCCGTGCCGCCGCCGAGTCCGATCGAGAACGCCCACAGGCCCATCGACGCGTTGTCCGGGAACAGTCGGTTTCCGGTCTCACTGGCCTGCACCGTCAACGCGATGCGAGAGTTCGCCCCAGCGCTGTAGTTCATCGATCCGGACACGTCCTCCATCACCAGCGTCCGCGAGGGAAGAGCCAGCACCTGGTACTGCCGCAGCGTCGATTCGGCGGCCTGCTGATCGGCGATCGTCAGCGGCGTGACCTCGCCGATCCCACGATCGGAATCGAGGGGTGCATTGTCCGCTGCACGGAATTCGGCCTCGGACAACACCTGCTGTCCTCGCTCGGATTCGATGGCTGCGGCCAGGGCCGTACCGACGGACTTCGCGGTCTCCTGCCGATCGCCTGCGGGCTCGGTCACCGCCAGCGGAAAGTTGAGGAAGATGCTGCCCGTCGGCGGCACCGTCGCGCCCAGCTCGACGTTCTTCTCCTGCTGGTACGCCAGGTAGGTCTGCTCGGAGACCACCGCGACGCCGCCGTCGGCGACCAGGTCGTCCAGACGTACCGTCGGATCGGCTTCACCACGGGTGGCGGCCTGAGCCTGGGCAATGGGCACCAGTGCCGTCGAAATCGAGTCGAGGGCCTTCTCGTCCGAACCTGCCTCGGCCACCGCACCCAGGATTGCGGCGTCGGACGTGGTGTTGGTCAACGGATTACCGATCCTCAGGCCTTCGAGCTTCAGGGCAGTGAGCCAGGTGTCGAAGAACGGCACCTCGTCCTTGCGGGCAGCGAGCACAGCCGGGGTACTGGCCACCGACTGACTCGCGAGGTCGATCAACGACGCGGTGGACCGCACGGTCTTGCCGATCCACAGCGACGAATCGGGAATCCAGAGCGAGGGGACGTCGTCGCCCTTGGCCACCGCGGCCGAGACCTCGCCCGATTCGGTGGCGGTGACCTCGATGCCGGCGCAACCCAGGTCCTCGGCGGAGGTGTTGTCCACGATCTGCTGCAATACCGGCGCGATCGCCGGATCCGCGGCCAGCGAGTAGGACTCGGGGTTGCCGCATTCGGAACCGAATGCCTTCTGGGCGACGACCACGCCACCTGCGACAACGACGAGGAGTGCAACGGCAACGACGCCGTACTTCACCACTCCCCTGCTCTTCGTCGTGGACGACGAAGCACTGTGTCTACCGGGCATGACATGACCTCTCCGTAGCGAGCGAGAGGGAGAAGATCGTCCGCCCCGCCGTTCGGTTCGCCAGATACTACGTCAGGCGTAGATCTTGACGAACGTCTTCAACGAGTTCTCGATGTCGCCCTTGAGTGCACGGGCCACGCCGGAACCGATCGGACCGAACAGCGGTGCACCGCCCAGGTTGATGTCGATGGTGATCTCGGAACCGTCGCCCTTCGATTTCACGGACATGTTCAGGCCGATCTTGACGCCGCCCTTACCGTTGCCCTTGAGCTCGAGCTTCTTGGGCGGATCGTAGGACTCGATCTTCCAGGACACCCGGTTGCGCATGCCCTTCACGCTGGCAATGGAGTCCAGAGTGGTGCCGACGGCCAGCTGCTCGGGCAGCTCCCCTCGCCACGCCTCGTGGATGGAGAGCCACTGCTCGTAACCGGACAGATCGGACGCGTGCGCCCACGTCTGCTCGGGGGTCAGTGGGACGTCGAGGGAAACCTTCAGCTTGGCCACAGCAGGGATGGTAACCGCTGAACGAAAAATGCCCGTGTGAGGCCTTGCTCACACGGGCATTTTCGGTGGTGCTGCGATCGATCAGTGGGCGCTGGCCTTCTCCGCACCGATTCCGGTGAGTGAGCGAACCTCCATTTCGGCCTGCTTGTCGGTGTTCTCGGTGTCCTTCGAGATCAGCGTTCCGACGATGCCGAGGATGAATGCCAACGGAATCGACACGATGCCCGGGTTGGAGAGCGGGAACCACGCGAAGTCCGAGCCGGGAACCATCGACGTCGGCGATCCGGAGACGGCCGGGGAGAAGATGATCAGCACGATCGTCGAGATCAGGCCCCCGTACATGCTGAACAGTGCGCCGGTGGTGGTGAAGCGACGCCAGAACAGCGAGTACAGGATGGTCGGCAGGTTCGCGGCCGCAGCGACCGCGAACGCGAGTGCCACCAGGAAGGCGATGTTCTGCCCGTTGGCGAGGATGCCGAGGCCGATGGCCAGCAGGCCGATGACGACGGCCGTGATGCGCGAGACCTTGACCTGCTTCTTGTCGTCCACCTTGCCCTTCTTTATGACGCTCGCGTAGATGTCGTGAGCGAACGACGCCGACGCGGTGATCGTCAGGCCGGCGACCACGGCGAGGATGGTCGCGAAGGCGACCGCCGAGATGACACCGAGCAGAATCACGCCGCCGAGCTCGAACGCCAACAGCGGCGCTGCGGAGTTCTGACCGCCGGCCGAGGCCAGGATGCGGTCGGGTCCGACGATCGCTGCAGCACCGTAGCCGAGCACCAGGGTGAACAGGTAGAACGCACCGATGAGCGCGATGGCCCATACGACGCTGCGACGAGCTTCCTTGGCGGTGGGCACCGTGTAGAAGCGCATCAGCACGTGCGGCAGACCCGCGGTGCCGAGGACGAGTGCGATGCCGAGCGAGAGGAAGTTGATCTTCGAGGTGGCACTGCCGCCGTACTGAGCGCCGGGCGCGATGACGTCGCGCGCGGCAACGGGATCGCTCGCCGATCCGGCCACCATGGTCTGCGCGCTGCCGAGCAGCTCGGAGAAGTTGAGGCCGAACTTGGCGAGCACGAGAACGGTCATGAACGCCGCACCGGCGATGAGCAGAACAGCCTTGATGATCTGCACCCAGGTGGTGCCCTTCATGCCGCCGATGAGCACGTACGCGATCATCAGCACACCGACGATGGCGATGACGATGGACTGCCCGGTGCGATCGGAGATGTCGAGCAGCAGTGCGACGAGTCCGCCTGCACCTGCCATCTGTGCGAGCAGGTAGAACAGTGAGACGGTCAACGTCGACAGTGCGGCTGCAGTACGAACCGGTCCCTGCTTGAGTCGGAAGCTCAGCACGTCGGCCATGGTGAATTTGCCGGTGTTCCTGAGCAATTCGGCGACGAGCAACAGCGCGACGAGCCAGGCGACGAGGAAGCCGATGGAGTACAGGAAGCCGTCGTAGCCGTAGACGGCGATGGCGCCGGCGATACCGAGAAAGCTTGCCGCCGAAAGGTAGTCGCCGGCGATGGCGACGCCGTTCTGCGGTCCGGAGAATCCGCCGCCCGCGGTGAAGAATTCAGCGGAGGTCGCGTTCTTCTTCGATGCTCGGATGACGACGGCCATCGTGATGATGACGAACGCGCCGAAGATGGCGATGTTGACGAGTGGTTCACCGACGGTGGTGTCGGCGGCCTGGGCTAAGAAGGTCACGACTTGGCTCCCTGGGAGGCTTCCATCTCGGCGCGCAGGGCTGCGGCACGAGGATCGAGTTCACGGTTGGCGAACTTCACGTAGATGCCGGTGATGGCGAACGTGGTGACGAACTGGCCGAGTCCGAGCAGCAGACCGACGTTGATGTTCCCCCACACCTTGGTCGACATGAAGTCGACCGCGTAGGTGCTCAGCAGCACGTAGAGGATGTACCAGACCAGGAAGAACCCGGCCATCGGGAACACGAAGCTACGCAGGCGACGCCGGAGTTCCTGGAACTCTGGACTGGCCTGCATGTCGACGAACGCTTGCGCGTCCGGTGGCGAATTGGTTTCCGATGCGGTCACCTTGGACTCCTGAAGTAGATGTGAGCTGTAGCTGACTCGGAACAGTAATGAGAGTCAGGTCACAAAATCAGGAGGTGGCGTCGATCACACGATGGACTGCGGGAGTGTGCGACGAGCGGTAGCGCAGACCCGACGAACGGCCTCTCGCTACAATTCGCGCTCGCGGTCTTTGCCCATATCCAGGCCTTCTGGGAGATGCAGTCGCGCGAAGATGCGGGAGATGTCCGACGGCACCGTTTTTCGGGTGGCGAGGCTGACGGCGATCATCGAGGCGAACGCGACGGGGACGCTGACGGCGGCGGGGTAGCCGAGGATCGCGGCCGCCCAACCGCCGAGGACGCCGTCCGAGATGGGGGTGACGACGGAGATCGACGCGGCCACCAGTGAGATGCCGCCGCCGAGGAGCAGTCCGGTTGCCGCTCCGGCCGCGGTGAGTCCGCGCCACCAGATGCCCAGCACCAGCAGCGGGCACAGAGTCGAGGCGGCAACCGCGAACACGAGCCCGACGGTGCGCGAGAGGTCGAGTGAGACAACGCCGATCGACAGAGCCAGCGGTACCGCGCCGGCGAGAACAGCGGCGACGCGGAAGTCTCGTACCTTGCCCGAAAGGACGTCGGTACTGAGCACGCCTGCGATGCTGACCAGCAGACCTGAGGAGGTCGACAGGAACGCGGCGATGGCACCGGCGGCCACCAGTGCGGCCAGCAGCTGCCCCGGCATCCCGGACAGCACGGAGCCGGGTAACAGGAGCACTGCGGCGTCCGACGCACCGGTGATCAGCAGTTGCGGTACGTACAACCGAGCGAAGACGCCGAGGACCGTCGGGAACAGGTAGAACATCCCGAGCAGTGCCAATACGGTCAGCGAGGTCAGTCTCGCGGCTCTACCGTCCGGGTTGGTGTAGAACCGCACCAGCACGTGCGGCAGTCCCAGTGTTCCGAGGAACGTGGCCAGGATCAGCGAATACACCTGGTACAGCGGGTGCTGTCCACCCAGTCCCCCGCCCGGCATCGCCCAGGTCCGGTCGGTCGTCGGTGCCCCCGCGACCACCGGGACGGGCGACCCGGCGTCCAGTGTCAGCAACGTTCCCGAGCCGAGCCGGTGTTCGCCCGCCTCCAGAGCAACCCGCCCGTCGACGGTCTCGTCGTCGAGGGTCCCGGTCACGGACGCGACGATCGGCGAATCCACCTGCACGAGAACATCGGTGGTGATGTCGACGACGGTCTGTTCGGTCACGGTCGGTGGGGCCGGGCTGCCGACGCTTCGGTCGTCGGCGAAGAAGTGCACGGCGAGGACCAACGCGGGGATGGCAATTGCGGTCAGTTTGAGCCAGTACTGGAACGCCTGCACGAACGTGATGGAGCGCATCCCGCCGCCGACGACGTTCGCAATGACGATCAGCCCGACCGCCAGGGCACCGACCCACCCCGGCACCCCCAGCAGAATGTTCAGAGTCAGGCCTGCACCCTGGAATTGGGGCACCAGATAGAGCGCGCAGATGACCACCACCACCAGCATCGCCAGGGTGCGCAACCACGGTGCGCCGAGCCTGAACTCGACGAAATCGGGCACCGTGTACGCGCCGCTCCGGCGCAGCGGCGCAGCGACGAACAGCAGCAGGCCCAGGTAGCCCGCGGTGAAGCCGACGGGATACCACAGGGCATCGGCACCGTATTTCGCGATCAGCCCGGCGACACCGAGAAACGATGCAGCAGAGAGATATTCACCGCTGATTGCGGCGGCGTTCCACCGCGGACCGACGGAGCGTGATGCCACCAGAAAGTCCGAGGTGGTGCGCGCCAGCCGAACTCCATAGATGCCGATACCGACGGTGGCCACGGCCGCGAAGAGCAGCGCGATCACCGTCGCGATGGGAATGGACCCGTTCACCGACGCCTAGTCCTCGACCAGGCCGACGAACTCGGCCTCGTTGCGCTCGGCTCGGCGCACGTACGCCCAGCCGACCCCGAACAGCAACGGATAGATCGCCACCCCCAGCACCAGCCACGGGAACCCGATACCGAACAGCGTCACGTCGGTGAAACGTGCAAGCAGCATGCCCAGCAAAGGAATTGCGAACAGTATCGACAGCGTCATCATGGCGAGCCGCACCGAGAGCAGCAGCTGCGCTCGGACGAGGCTGCGCACGAGGGCGTCACCGACCTCGGTTTGCTCCTGCACCTCGACGCGGGTGTGCACCATCCGTGCGCCGCGACGTTGCGAGAGCACCACGCGTTGCCGGTGTGGCTGACTCACCGCGTAGGCCCGATCATCGAGACGACCACGATTGCAGCGGCCCGCGGACCAATCTGTCCTTGAGCTCCCTGGCGTGCCTGCGGCTGACCGGCAGTTCGCAGGCGGCCAGGTCTCCGCTCGCCCGCAAACACACCACCAGGCCCGAGCCGACACTGCGGATTCCCGTCACCAGCCGCAGCGAGACCAGGTAGGAGCGGTGCACCCGTAGGAATCCCGCATCGGCCCAACGACTTTCGAGGGCGGACATCGGTATCCGCACGAGGTGAGAGCCGGTGGCGGTGTGCAGTCTCGCGTAATCACCGTCGGCCTCGACCCAGGCGACCGACGACCGGTGCACCAACGTGGTGGTTCCACCGAGTTCGACGGGGATGACCTCGTCGGCGGAGGTGTCCGCGGACTGCGCCGGTCGACGACGAGCGAGCAGGACACGACGAACGGCCTCGGTCAACCGATCCTCACGCAACGGCTTGAGCAGGTAGTCGACGGCGCCGAGATCGTAGGCGGCGAGGGCCCGATCGTCGTGTGCCGTGACGAACACGACGGCGGGTGGCCGCGCGAACGCCGACAGGATGCCGGCCAACTCGAGGCCGTCGAGTCCGGGCATGTTGATGTCGAGGAACACGGCGTCCACGACGGACTGTCCGGTCGTTTGCTTGAGCTGCCGTAGCGCGGTGGTCGCGTCCTGCGCGGTGTGGACCTCGGCGACGGACTCCTGCTGGCGCAGCAGGAAGGCGAGTTCGTCGAGAGCGGGCCTCTCGTCGTCCACTGCGAGGACGACCAGTCCACGCCCGGCCTTGGGGCCTGCGGCCTGCGTCATGCCCGTACACCCGGCCTGAATTTCGGCACGCGCATGCTCACCTTGGTGCCTGCGCCCGGTGCGGTGTCCACTACGAGACCGTAATCGTTCCCGAAGGCCGCCCGCAGCCGATCGTCCACGTTCGCCAAACCGACATGGGTCGCGTCCTCTCTGTGCAGGCTGCCCGAGCGCAGCACCTCGGGATCCATTCCCACGCCGTCGTCCTCGATGCTGATCACCGCGTCGGTGCCCTCGTCGGCGGCGATGATCGTCACGCGGCCACCGTCGGCCTTACCGGACAACCCGTGACGGACGGCGTTCTCGACGAGCGGCTGCAGTGCGAGGAACGGCAGCGCGACGCCGAGGACCTCGGGGGCGACCTGCAACGAGACCTGCAGAGAATCGCCGAACCGGGCACGCTCGAGCGTCAGGTACCGATCGATGTTGCGGAGTTCGTCCGCGAGCACCGTGAACTCGCCCGCATTGCGAAACGAGTATCGAGTGAAGTCGGCGAACTCGAGTACCAGTTCTCGGGCCCGATCGGGATCGGTGCGGACGAACGACGCGATCGTGCCGAGTGCGTTGTAGATGAAGTGCGGACTGATCTGTGCTCGCAGCGCCCGTACCTCGGCTCGGTCCAACCGCGCCCTCGATGCATCGAGTTCGGCGAGTTCGATCTGTCCGCACGCGTAGCGAGCGACTTCGGCGATCGCACCGATCATGCCCGGTCCCGGCTCGGCGACCATTGCCGCGCCCAACACCCCGACCACCGGCGAATCGTCGACGACCAGCGGCTGCACCACCAGCGCCTTGACCGGGTGGATCGAACCGAGCGGCAGGCGCACCAGGACCCGTCGTTGCCCCTCCACGGCTCGCTTCGCGGCTTCGACGAACGCAGGCGTCAACTCGTCCCAAGGACCGTCCCAGGCCAGCAGCGTACCGTCGGGATCGCTGATGCCCAGCGCGTCGGCACCGGTCAGTACCCGCAGATGCGGCGCAGCGACGGCCGCCGACCTGGCATCGAGTCCGTCGCGCAGTGGCTTTGCCGCCAGGGACGCGGTGTGCAGTGTGGAGTGCACGGCCCGCTCGGCAGGCGTGGTCAGATCACGTCGACCTCGCAGGCTGATCAGCGCGATCACCGTGACGATCAGCGCCACGATCACCGCCATCCAGGCCAGGGCCGCGGTCATCGGACGCACGTGCTCGAGGAAGGCGTGTTCAGGAAACGTTCGACGAGCCAGTCCACGCCGATCGCATTGGCCGCCAACTCTGCATGGCCCTGCTGCGGTTCGGAGCGAAACTCGACGTCGTCACCCAGCGCGCACGCTCTCGCAACGGCAGCACGCGTCCACTGCGGATCGATCAGATCGTCACGCTCACCGACCAGCACGAACAGCGGAACCTCGGTGCGGGACGTGGGCAGCGCCACCGATTCGAGCCAGTCCGTCATCCGATTCGCTGCCTCCTCGGTGGCCGGGAGGGCGTCGGCCGGATCGAGTACGGCACCGGCGTCGGCCTTGGAGAAACCGAGCAGATCGCTGCACGCCGTCAGTGCAGTCACGTTGTCCGCGAACGTGCCGCGGATGTAGTCGGCGCGGTCGGCACTGGGATCCACAGCGCGCAGACCCTCGTAGAGATACGGAACCAGTAGTTGACGCGGCACGGTCTGCTCGGTCTCGGGTGCGAAGAATCGAGTCAGATCTGCGGTGGGCGACAGCGCTGCTACACCGACCAATTGCAGTCCGTCGCCGTAATCGGCATCGTGCTCTGCAGCGGCCCAGACTGCTTGCCCACCTTGCGAAGTGCCCACCGCACCCCACCTGGTGCCGACGTCCGGAACCACGTTGCGGGCAGCACGCACGGCGTCGATGACGTCGTAGGCTGCGGCGTCCCGGTCGAGGTAGGCGGGATCTCCCGGCGTTCCGAGCCCCTGATAGTCGGTCACCACCACCACGGTGCCGCGCTCGAGGAAAGGCGTCACCAATCCGATACTGCCCAACAGGTTCGGGTAGAGCGAGGGTGCGCACTCGTCGGTGACACCGGTTGTGCCGTGCCCGACCGAGACGATGGGCCAACCCCCGGGAGGCGCAGAACCCTTGGGCACGAACACCGTTCCCGACGCTTCCGTACCGCCCCCGGTGACCCCGTCGGTGGTGCGGTAGACGATCTTGGTGGCCGTCCCCCCGAGGTAGGCGACACCGATATCGACCTGGCCGAGCAGCATCGACGACACGATCGCGCCACGTTCCGAGCCTTCGGGTGCCGAGGCCTCGGTGCTTGTGGAGCCGTGGTCGACAGGATCGACTGCGGGAGTACCGCACGCGGCAAGGGCGAGCACCAGTACCGCGGCGACCACCGAGCCGGTCGACCTCACTGTCTCTGCGCTCCTACATTGTTCGTCGTCTACGTCGCGCGGCGTTCGATGCGAGCCTCCGCCGCAATTTCTTCCACGTCCAAGCCATTCAACACTGCCCGCAATGCCTCGTCCTCCAACTCCCCCGAGTCGCGGGCCGCGATGAGTGCCGCCCGCTGCGCGACCAGGACGTTGTGTCGCAACGAATCGAACAACGCTCCTGCCGCGGCAATTCGCTTCTCGCGATCCTCGGTCTCGTCGGCATCCAATCGAGCACGAACCGAGCGGCGAACACGCTCGATCACTTCGGTCACTCGCTCCCGGTCCACCCCGGCGATGCCCTCCTTCGCCGCTCGCTGAAGATAGTCCTCGGCAGCCGTGCGGGCAATGGCCTGCGAGAGCAGACGCTGATTGTCGTTGCGCTGCTGCTCGAGTGGATCTGCGACGTCGAGTCGACGGATGAGCAGCGGAAGCGTCAGACCCTGCAACAGCAACGTCCCGACCGCAACGACGAACGCGACCGCCTGAATCACTGCGCGGCCGGGGAATTCGTCACCCAGCACCGTGGTCAACGGCACACCGGCGGCCGCCGCGAGCGTCACCACCCCGCGCATTCCCGCCCACGAGAGCACCATGTTCTGCTGCCACGTCAGTCCGGCCTCGCTGGGCGCTGGTCGCCTGAACAGCCTGCGGAGCACAATGTTTCGCCCGGAGTTAGCGAAGATCCACGCTGGGCGGACCACCATGACCACCACGAGCACCAGCACCGCGTACGCGAACACGTGATGGACCGGCAGCCCCTCGCGCTGGACTTCCTGAATGACGAACTTCAGCTGTAGACCCATGTAGGCGAACACGAATGCTTCGAGCAGAAGGTCCAGAGTCGGCCACACCTGCCGTTCCTGGACCCGCGTGGAGACCGAGACGTCGGCGGTGACGCGTCCGAGCACGAAGCCTGCGGTGACGACGGCGAGAACGCCGGACGCGTGAATTTCCTCGGCCGCCAGATACGCGGTGAACGGCAACACCAGCCCCAGCACGGTTTCCAGCGCAGAATCGGCGATGCGATTGCGCACGAATCGCACGATGCGAGCCAGGACCAATCCGACCAGAACACCGCCGACGATCTCGTAGACGAAGAACAGTATCGGTGAACCCAATTCGATCCGACTGCCCGTCACCGACGCGACGGCCAGGGTGAACAGGGTCAGCGCGGCCGCGTCGTTCACCAGGCTCTCCCCGGTGAGGATTGCCATCATCCTCGCGGGCAAGCCGAGCTTGCGTCCGACGGCGACCGCGGACACCGCATCGGGTGGGGCCACGACAGCGCCGAGGACCAGGGCTGCGCCGAGCGTCAGTTCCGGGACCAGCAGATTCGCGAACCAGCCGACGGCAATCGTCGTCACGATCACCATGACCAGTCCGAGCCGGAGGATCTGGCCGAGGTTTCGCCGAAAGGTGACGAACGAGAAATCCAACGCAGCGGAGTAGAGCAGCGGCGGAAGCACCACGCCGAGGATCAGCTGCGGCGAGAGACTGACATGCGGCACTCCGGGAACGAACGACGCGATGGATCCGACGGTGACGAGCACGAGGGGCACCTGGAGGTCCAGGCGCTCGGCGAAACCGGCGACCGCGATCGCGAATATGACTACGAGAAGAAGAATCGGTCCGTCCACACCGACGATTGTGCCGCCAGCCGCACTCTATGGTGCGACCGACGGCCGTGACGAGTCGTGAACGGGTCCTACTTGTCCGGAATCGCCTTCTTGGCTGCTTCCTGGACCTTGTCGATCTGATCGGAGTACTTGCCGCCGGTCTTGTTGTCGATGAAGTCCCCCGCCTTCTCCACGACGTCGTCGATCTTGTCGGAGTTCTCGGCCGCAAGGTCCTTGCCCTTGTCGACGATGCCCTTCAGATTGTCTGCGAAGCCCATGACTCTCTCCTGTCGCTAGAGTGATCGAACACCTGGCAGCTTACGTTTTGTACTGCCTGTTGCGTAGTGCTGTTCAATTGCGTAACGCTTTTCGATTGCGCAGCGCCGATCCGAATCGATGGGCAACCTCGACGAGCGCGATTCCGATACCGCCGATGATCAGAGCACTGGTGGTGGCTCCCACATTGGACGGATCGAGTTTGAAGAAGGTGCGACAGAACGGGATCGCGAACAGCAGCAGGTAGCCACCGACCGACCCGCCGAGCAGCACGATCTTCCACCAGTTGTAGGGCCGCGCGACGACGGCCAACACCCACAGCGCGATCATGATCAGGGTGATCAGCGCGGTGGTACTGGCCTGCGTCACCTGGGTCTCGGTCGCGTTCGGGCCGGCATAGACCAGTAGGTAGGAGACGAACGTGCACGAGCCGACTATCAATCCGGACGGGACGGCCAGCCGCATCACCCGCGAGACGAATCCACTGCGCGCCCGCTCGTTGTTGGGCGCGAGCGAGAGCACGAAGGCCGGGATGCCGATGGTGAACCAGGCAGCGATCGTCACGTGCCGCGGGAGGAAGGGATACGGAATCGGCTCGAAGTGGAAGATCTGCGAGAGCACGCCCGAGAGCCCGATGAGGAACGCCAGCAGTACCGAGTACACCGTCTTGGTGAGGAACAGATTGGAGACACGTTCGATGTTGCCGATGACGCGTCGCCCCTCCCCCACGACGTACGGCAGCGTGGCGAACTTGTTGTCCAACAACACGATCTGCGCGACGGCTCGGGTGGCTGCACTTCCCGAACCCATCGAGACGCCGATGTCGGCGTCCTTGAGCGCGAGCACATCGTTGACGCCGTCGCCGGTCATCGCGACCGTGTGGCCGCGAGATTGCAACGCGCCCACCATCGCTCGCTTCTGATCGGGCCGGACGCGGCCGAAGGTGGTGGAGTGCGCCAGGGTGTCGGCCAGCTTCTCGGAGTCCTCGGGCAGCTCTCGCGCGTCGATCGGGGCGTCGCCGCCGGGTAGGCCGAGCGATCCGGCGACCGCACCGACGGAGACGGCATTGTCGCCGGAGATCACTTTCACCTGTACGTGCTGACTTGCGAAGTAGTCCAACGTCTCTCGGGCGTCCTCGCGTACCTTCTGCTCGAGAATCACCAGCGCTCGCGGGGTGACGACGCCGGGCGCATTCGCGTCGTCGACGGCAGCGTCGGAGCTGGCGAGCAGCAACACCCGCAGGCCGTGGGAACCGGCGTCCTCGGCACGACGGGCGATGTCGGAGGAGGTGTCGAGCAATACGTCCGGCGCACCGAGGAGCCAGTTTCCGTGCTCGCCGTAGGACAGTCCGCTCCACTTCTTCGCCGAGGAGAACGGGGCCACGGCCGTCTGCGTCCACCCCGGTGCGTCGGGATACGCTTCGCCCACGGCCTGCACACTGGCATTGGGCCGCGGATCGTCGTGCGCCAGCGACGCCAGAGCCGCTGTGGCGGAATCGGAATCGTCCTCGTCGATCAGCACCAACTCGGACAGCCGCATACCGTTCTCGGTGAGCGTGCCGGTCTTGTCGGCGCACACCACGTCGACGCGGGCGAGTCCTTCGATCGCGGGCAGTTCCTGCACCAGGCATTGTCGTTGGCCGAGCCTGATGACGCCCACCGCGAAGGCGATCGACGTCATCAGCACCAGGCCCTCGGGGACCATCGGGACGAGCGCGGCGACCATGCCGTTGAGGGCGGGCCGCAAAGCCTGACCGCTGGAGAACAATTGGTTGTAGATGATCAGCGCACCGGCCGGAATCATCAGGTACGTGATGAATTTGAGGATCTTGTCGATGCCGCTGCGCAATTCGGACTTGACCAGGGTGAACTTGCTTGCTTCCTCCGCGAGCTTGGCAGCGTAGGCGTCGCGACCGACTTTCGTCGCGCGATACGCGCCGCTACCCGAGACGACGAAACTTCCCGAAAGCACCTGCGCTGCCTCGAGTTTGTGCACCGTGTCGGCTTCACCGGTGAGCAACGACTCGTCGATCTCGAGGCTCGCGGTCTCGATCACCTCGCCGTCTACGACTATCTGGTCACCGGGGCCCAGTTCGACGATTTCACCGAGTACCACCTCGTCGGGCGGGATCTGCTTCGAGACGCCGTCGCGTCGCACCTGGGGCTTGTTCTGCCCGACGATCGCCAACCGATCCAGGGTGCGCTTGGCGCGAATCTCCTGCACGATGCCGATGCCACTGTTCGCGACGATCAACAGCCCGAACATGCCGTCGATCACCGAACCCGTCGAGAGCACGATGATCAACAACACACCGAGAATGGCGTTGATGCGGGTGAACACATTGCCGCGGACGATGTCGCGAACCGACCGAGAAGCCCGGGCCGGAACGTCGTTCGACTTTCCCTCGGCCTTCAGCCTGGCAACTTCCGCCTCGGTCAGCCCGGTATCCCGCTGCGCATCGGCGTCGATAGACATGCGTGCAGCTTAGTAGCGATCGCTCAGCCCAGCCGAGACCACCAACGATCGTCGTGCACCGTTCGCGTGCCGTCTATTCGTTGCCCCGGCATCGGCACCGCCACCTGCACTCCGACGTCCTGTGCGGCGGCGTGCAGCCGCACGATCGGCTCGGACCACGGGTGGAAAGCCAGATTGAACGTCGCCCAATGAATCGGCACGAAGATGCCCGACGCCGTCAGATCGACGTGCGCCGTGACCGCTTCCTCGGGGTTCATGTGAATGTCCGGCCACCGCACGTCGTAGGCCCCGACGGGCAGAAGGGTCAGATCGAAGGGGCCGTAGTTGCTGCCGATCTCGGCGAACTTCGGTGTGTAGCCGGTGTCGCCGCCGAAGAAGACGCGTCGAACCGGACCGGCGAAGGCCCAGGACGCCCACTGCGTCGAGTCCCGGGTCAGACCGCGGCCGGAGAAGTGCCGAGCCTCTGTGCACGTGACGGTCAGGCCACCGAGGTTCGTCTGCTCATCCCAATCCAGCTCGATGATGCGCGCCTCGGGCACCCGCCACTTGCGCAGGTGAGCGCCGATACCCAACGGCACGACGAACGGTGCGGACTGCGTGCTCGCCAGCTTCTGCACCGTCGTCTTGTCGAGGTGGTCGTAGTGATCGTGGGAGATCACTATGGCGTCGACCTGCGGCAGGTCGGTCAGGGCCACCGGTGTCGGATGCAGCCGCGCGGGCCCCACCACCGAGGACGGGGACACGCGATTGCTCCATACCGGATCGGCGAGAACGCGATAGCCGTCGACCTCGATGAGCACGCTCGAGTGGCCGTACCAGGTGACCGCAAGCTCACCCGCATCCACGGGAGCGATCGGCGGGGCCAGCGGAATCGGGCGCTGTGGCCTGCCCTTGCCGCGTTCGGTGACGAGTGAGACGAACATGTTCTTCTCGCCCTTGTCGCCGCGGCCCGGTACGTAGCTGGAACTGGGGTCGGAGTTGTGGAACCGGCGATCGCGGTATCGCGGCGATCCGGCGGCGTAGGGGGTGATGTGTGCGCGCCTGGCACCGATGGCCGACGGCAGACCCCACAGCGCACGCGCCAACCATGCCCCGCTCAGTGCTGCCGTTGCTCCCAGTACGAACTTCGTCTTCGTCACGGCCACCACAGTAGGCGGCGCCGACGTCTCCGCAGCTCACCCGTAACCTTGCCGTAGAATATTCGCGTCGGTTTTGCTGCTAGAAGGGGAGACATTGAGTACCGAACAGCTCGAATTCCAGGCGGAGACGCGTCAGCTCCTGGATCTGATGGTGCACTCCATCTACTCCAACAAGGACAGCTTTCTCCGTGAACTGATCTCCAACTCCTCGGACGCGCTGGACAAGCTGCGCCTGGAGTCGTACCGCAACAAGGACCTGGACGTCGACGTCTCGGATCTGCACATCGAGATCGACATCGACTCCGCGGCCCGTACCCTCACCATCCGCGACAACGGCATCGGCATGTCGCGCGCCGAGGTCATCGACCTGATCGGCACGCTGGCCAAGTCCGGCACCGCCGAGGTCCGCAAGAAGCTCAAGGAAGCCAAGGACGCAGCGGCCTCCGAGGAGCTGATCGGCCAGTTCGGCATCGGCTTCTACTCCACGTTCATGGTGGCCGAGAAGGTCACGCTGCTCACCCGCAAGGCAGGCGAGAGCACCGCCACCAAGTGGGAGTCCACCGGCGAGGGCACCTACGAGATCACCGATGTCGACGACGCCCCGCAGGGCTCCTCGGTGACGCTGGCTCTCAAGCCCGCCGACGAGGAGGATCACCTCCACGACTATGCGTCCGAGCGCAAGATCAAGGAACTGGTCAAGAAGTACTCCGACTTCATCGCCTGGCCCATTCGCATCGACGTCGAGAAGCGCGTCAAGAGCGAAGAAGAGGGCGGCGAGGACACGGTCACGATCGAGACGGAAACGATCAACTCGCAGAAGGCACTGTGGACCCGCTCCAAGGACGAGGTGTCCGAGGAGGAGTACAAGGAGTTCTACAAGCACGTCAGCCACGCCTGGGACGAGCCGCTCGAGGTCATTCCGTTCAAGGCGGAGGGCACATTCGAATACCAAGCGCTGCTGTTCATTCCGTCGCAGGCGCCGTTCGACCTCTTCATGCGCGAGAGCAAGGCGGGCGTGCACCTGTACGTCAAGCGCGTGTTCATCATGGACGACTCGCAAGAGCTGCTGCCCGAGTACCTGCGGTTCGTCAAGGGCGTCGTCGACGCAGCGGACCTCTCGCTCAACGTCTCTCGTGAGATCCTGCAGCAGGACCGACAGATCCGCGCGATCCGTCGACGCCTCACCAAGAAGGTGCTCTCGACGGTCAAGGAACTGCAGAGCGAGCAGCCCGACAAGTACAAGACACTGTGGTCGCAGTTCGGCACGGTCCTCAAGGAGGGCCTGATCTCCGACAGTGACAACCGCGAAACCCTGCTGGGCATTTCGTCGTTCGCCTCTACGAACTCCGAGGAGGGCGTGACCACCCTCGCCGAGTACGTGGACCGGATGAAGGACGGCCAGCAGCAGATCTACTACATGACGGGCGAATCGCGTCAGCAGATCGAGAGCTCGCCGCACATGGAGGCCTTCAAGGCTCGCGGGCTCGAGGTGCTGCTGCTCACCGATTCGGTCGACGAGGTGTGGGTCGGCAACGTCACCGAATTCGACGGAAAGTCGTTCCAGTCCATCGCCAAGGGCGAGGTGGACCTCGACACCGAAGAGGAGAAGAAGGAGTCCGAGGCCAAGCGCGAAGAGCAGGACAAGGAGTTCGCGGACCTGCTCACGTGGCTGACCGAGACCCTCGGTGAGGACGTCAAGGAGGTGCGCCTGTCGACGCGGCTGACGACATCACCGGCCTGCGTCGTCGGCGACGAGTTCAGCTTCTCCCCGCAGCTCGAGAAGATGTACAAGGCGTCGGGACAGTTCGTGCCGACCTCCAAGCGCATTCTCGAACTCAACCCGACCCACGATCTGGTGACGGGACTGAAGAAGGCCCGCGAGGATCGCAGCGACGATCCGCATCTCGCCGAGACCGCCGAATTGCTCTACGCGACGGCACTTCTCGCAGAGGGTACTGATCTGAAGGATCCGGCCAAGTTCTCGCGTCTGCTGGCCGAGAGGTTGACCCGCACGGTGTAGGGCTTCGCCCTCGTGCGCGTTTTGCGTACTCCTGACTACGCAAAACGCGCACGAGGGTCCACCGGTCGGTGGACGCGAAACCGTCCGCAAGTGTCGAGTATCGATACATGCACTCCACTCGCTTCCTCGAAGGAAACTATGCCCCGGTCACAACCGAGGTGACCGCCACCGACCTCCCCGTCACCGGGCAGATTCCCGACTTCGTCGATGGTCGCTACCTTCGCATCGGGCCCAACCCCATCGAACCGAATCACGCTCGCTATCAGTGGTTCACCGGGGCCGGGATGGTGCACGGAATTCGTATTGCCGACGGCCGCGCGCACTGGTACCGCAACCGCTGGGTGCGCTCGGCCGCGGTCAGTCGATCGCTCCGTGAACGTCCCCGACGCGGACCACGACTGAGCGGAATGGATTTCGCGTCCAACACCAACATCCTCGAACATGCCGGGCGGACTCTTGCGGTCGCCGAAATGGGAACACGGCCCTATGAACTCGCTCATGACCTCGACACTGTGGCTCCATCGGACTTCGACGGAACGCTGCGCGGCGGATACACCGGCCATCCCAAGAAAGATCCATTGACGGGCGAACTTCACGCCGTGTCCTACAACCCCATGTGGGGCAACGCGATTCGGTACACGGTGACCGGTATCGACGGACGGGTACGTACCTCTCGCACGATTCCGATGCCAGCCAACACGATGATGCACGACTTCTCCCTTACCGAGAAGTACATCGTCCTGTACGACCTACCCGTGGTGCTCGACCTGTCCGCTTTGGCTCATTCTCGGTTCGGGCAGAGGGTGGCGTCGATGTTCACGGGGGTCGCGTCGCGGCACGCTCTACCCGACGCCGTCTCTCGCGCCCTCATGCTGGGGTCGGGTCTGGCGCAACCCGACATCGGTGTGCCGTATCGATGGAACGACGGGCACAACGCGCAGGTGGTGGTCATCGAGCGCAACGGACGGGGTATTCGTCGATTCGACGTCGAACCGTGCTTCGTCTACCACACCCTCAATGCGTACGACTGCGAGAACGGAGTCGTCATGGAACTGGCTCGCCACCCGCGCGCTTTCGATGGCGACTCCGACCCTCTGCCCACATCGCCGACTCTCGATCGATGGACCGTCGACTTCCGCACCAGCACAGTTCGATCGGAGCGACTCGACGACCGCTCACAGGACTTCCCTCGCATCGATGAGCGAGCGCAGGGCCGTCGTCACCGGTACGGGTACACGATCGCGTCGACCCAGTCGGCCGATCGCGGGCAGGTACCCACGGCTCTGTTGAAACACGATATGCACACGGGATCGGTCGTGACGCGAGAGTTCGGTGCCGGTACCGAGCCCGGCGAGTTCGTCCACGTTCCGCGGACACCCGACGGCCCCGAGGACGACGCCATCGTCATGGGACCGGTGTACGACGCGAGCACCGACCGCACAGATTTGATGCTTCTCGACGCCGCGACGTTGGATTTCGTCGCAACGATCCACCTACCGGTACGGATCCCGCACGGATTTCACGGCAATTTCGAGCCGTCGTCCGGTTAAGGTGTGCTCATGGCGACGGGACCACGTGCGCAGTGGATCTGGTTTTCCGTCATCGGTGTCGTTGTTGCAATTGCAGTCGTGCTTCTTCTCGATTCGACACTTCCCGGAAATACTTCGGTAGCTCTCGCATCGCTGAGCGCACTCGCCCTGTGGGTGTTGGCCATTGGACTTTCTACAATGAAATCGCCTCTCTATCGCAGAGAGTCAACACTATTCGCGTGCGGTGTCATCGCGTTCGCGACCGGAGCAATAGTTGCGGCACCCGCCGCCACCGCAGTCTTTCCTGCTGTCTTTCCACTGCTCTTCATGTCGCTCCCCCTGCGATGGGCGGTGGTGTCCTCGATCGCCATCGACATCGTCGGGTTCGGCACGTTGGCGGCGACCGGAAGAATCGAAGCTGGCGACTTACCGTTGGCTGTCGCGGTGGCACTGATCGCGTCTACCGTGGGACCGGTTGTCGGATGGGTGGTGGTAACGGCTGCACGGCGCACGGAAAATCTGGACCGCCTCGTGGTCGAGCTCGCCGAAAGCCGAGCAGAGGCAGCCCTGCTCTCTCACGCGGCGGGCGTCGCGACCGAGCGTGAACGCCTTGCTCGCGACATCCATGACACCCTCGCGCAAGGCTTCATCAGCATCGTCACCGTCGCTCAGGCGCTCGAACCACATCTGGCATCGGCTGCCCCGCACCTCCAGCATCACCTGGACCTGATCGAAGGGACCGCGCGGGAGAACCTCGACGAGGCCCGCACCATGGTCGTGGAATCGACCCCGCCATCTTTGGCGGTGAACCCTTTGCGCGACGTGCTGCACCAGCTGACCGACAGCTTTTCCGCCACAACTGGTATCCAGGCCAATTTCGGCGCCGTGGGGCGACATCCGAGAAGTACCGATATTGCCGTCGATGTCGTCCTGCTTCGCTGCGCACAAGAATCCCTCCACAACGTCCGACGCCACTCGGGCGCAACTGCTGTGTCGATTCTTCTCGAGTATCTCGATCACTCGATACGAATGACATTGTCGGACAATGGAATTGGGTTCAAGGACCATCAAGAGGGGCACGGGCTACACGGCATGCGCGCCCGCGTCGGCGACGTCGGCGGCACCTTGACGCTGCCCACCGCCCATGTCGGTGGAGCAACGGTCCACATCGAGATTCCGCTGTGACACCCACCGCTGCGAGACCTACCGGTGCGGTGCTACGGGTACTGCTGGTCGACGATCATCCGGTGGTACGCACCGGCATCCGCGGAATGTTGGAGCCATTCTCGGACCTCGACGTAGTGGGCGAGACCGGTTCGGGAGCCGAGTCCGTCGAACTTGCACAATCGCTGCGACCGCATGTCGTGCTGATGGACCTGAGGCTCCCCGACCTGGACGGGGTGTCCGCCACACGCGAGATACTTGCCGTCGTTGCGACGAATGTGGTCATCGTGACGACCTACGACACCGACGCCGACATCGTGCGGGCGGTGGCGGCCGGCGCCTCGGGATATTTGTTGAAGGACTGCACCGCATCGGAATTGGCGGCCGCAATCAGGTCCACCGCCGGCGGCGGCACGGTGCTCGCACGGCGCGTCGACCGCCGAACGACAGCCCTGACAGTGCGCGAGATCGAAGTGCTGGGTCGCGTTGCCGCGGGCCTGTCCAACTCGGAGATCGGGCAGGCCCTGTACATCGGAGAGTCGACCGTCAAAACACACCTGCTCCGGATCTTCACCAAACTCGAGGTTTCGGACCGTACTGCTGCGGTGATCACAGCAGTGCGGCTCGGAGTTCTGTAGGGCTTCGCCCTCGTGCGCGTTTTGCGTACCTCTGGATACGCAAAACGCGCACGAGGGGGGTGGGTCACTGCGGGGGCAGGATGTGCTCTCCCGTCTTGTCGGTGCTCAGCGACAGTGAACTGATGTACTGCTTTTCTCCGTTCGGCCCCGGCACGTTGGACGCGATCATGTCGGGTCGCTCGAATTCCATTCCGCTGACGTGGCACAGCACGAGCGCGTCGGACGGGTTGCCGTGCTCGTCGAACATCGGCAGATCGATACCGTCGTCGGTCCGTCGCAGGTAGTACTTACCCTTGGTTGCCACCGCCAGGATCGGCGGAAGTACCAGTGCAAGAACAAGAGCCACGATGGGCGAATACGGTTTGATCGCGGATCCGAATGCCCCGAAGAAGACCAGAATCGACAGGATCGCCGACGCCGCCATGGATCCGAAGCCCACCGGGTTGATGTTGTAGAGCATGCCGCGTCGGAACTCGGGCACCTTGGGTGAGAGCTTCAGGATGTACTTGTTGAAGACGATGTCCGAGGCCACCACGGCGATCCACGCGATGCCGCAGTTGGCGTAGAAGCCGAGGATGTTGTTGAGGAAGCTGAACATGTTGGCTTCCATCAGGATCAGCGCGATCGCAAGATTGAAGAGCACGAAGACCATGCGGCCCGGGTACGTCTTGGTGAGGCGGGTGTACGAGTTGGTCCACGCCAACGACCCGGAGTACGCGTTGGTGACGTTGATCTTGATCTGGCTGATCACCACCAGGATCACCGCGAGCGTCATGGCGAGCCAGCCCGGCATGAAGTTCTCGTAGATCTCCAGGAACTGGTGCACCGGCTCGTTGGCGATGGTGGATCCGTCGACGACGTTCGCAATCAAGTAGACGGCGAGGAACAGACCGACGACCTGCTTGAGTGCACCGAAGATGACCCAGCCCGGTCCCGCGAGAAGCACTGCCGTCCACCAGCGTCGGGAGTTCTCGGGAGTCTTGGGCGGCATGAAACGCAAGTAGTCGATCTGCTCGGCGATCTGCGCGATGAGCGAGAGACAGACGCCGGCTGCGAGCATCACCGATCCGATGTTGACGCCCTTGCCGTCGGCTCCGTCCTGACCGCCGTAGGCGAAGAACTCACCGACCGAATCGGGATTGCTGATCACCAGGTAGACGAACGGCAGCACCATCAGGACCAACCACAGCGGAGTGGTCCAGACCTGAAGTTTGGCAAGGGCTTTCATGCCGTAGATGACCAGCGGGATCACCATGATCGTGGATACCGCGTACCCGATGGGCAAAGGAATTCCGAGACCCAGTTCGAGACCCTGCGCCATGATCGAACCTTCGAGCGCGAAGAAGATGAACGTGAACGTCGCAAAGATGACGTTGGTGACCACCGATCCGTAGTAGCCGAATCCGCTTCCACGAGTGATCAAATCGAGGTCGATATTGTAGCGGGCGGCATAGTAGGCGAGTGGGAGCCCGGTCAGGAAGATCACGACGGCGAACACCAGGATGCCCCAGAGTGCGTTGCCGGTTCCGTACGAGATTCCGATGTTGGCACCGATGGCGAAGTCCGCGAGGTACGCGATTCCGCCGAGTGCGGACGTCGCGACAACACCGGTTCCCCATTTACGGTAGCTACGCGGCGCAAAGCGCAGCGTGTAGTCCTCTAGCGTCTCTTTCAGCGCGGTGTCTGTCGGCGCAGGCTGTACGGCGGTCATGGGTCAACAACGTAGAACCGCCACGTTGCCGGGGTGTCTTGCGTGGATGTAGCTACTGTTACTCAGTCGGGCGATTCGGACATGCGGCCCGGAATCGACCGAGGAGCGCCGCCGCACGCGTCGGTCACCAGGGCAATCACACTCGCCAGTACCGGGGCCCTCATCACCCAACCCAGCACGGCCCAGCCGAGAGTCAGATGCTCGAGCGCACACCCGATCGCGCGAGTGCCCTGCGCGACGACGCGTCCGTCGGCACTCTCGTATCGAATGCGGCGCAACTCGCTCGGGTGATTCTCCGCGGCCGCGACGACGAGTCCAGCCGACGTCCTTCGCGCGAACCACGGCCCGACGGCGCTGCACGGATCGCAGGTGACCGACGCGTACAGCGTGCCCGACGCTCGATCCGCACTCGCGTGCCATCGTGGGATCCAGTCACGCACGGTCGATCGATACTCGCGCCACGCTGGTCCGAATCGGTCGTCCAGATGGCCCTTTTCGTTCCACGCCGCGATTCCGCTGCTGAAGGCGACGCCCGTCAGCGCGGCCAGGAGCAGAACGAGTTCGCCGGTCAGCAGAGCCGCCGATGCCAAAATCAGCACGGCGCACAGCTGCATCGGATTCGCCACGTACGCATAGGGACCCGAGACGACGAGCCTGCCGGGTGGATCCCACGGAAACGGAGTACCGCCACCGATGACGCGAAATCCCACACGGCGCGCAGGGCGAAGATGCCGAGCAATGCGATCAGCTGGATCGTCACCGAATCCATCGGACCCCCGATCCCGGTGAGCACGCCTGCCCACGATTTTCCGGTCGCCTCGAACGCGACGGAGGGAATCACGAAGAGCAGCAACGCCGCGAACAGCATCATCTGCAGCAGCACCCGAACCCGCAGCGCGCGCCGAGACGCCGTCAACATGCCGAGAACCGTTGCCGGAAGCAGACATACGAGAACAGCGAGCACCTCGCCCCACCACCAGGACGGCGTCAGGACCACCAGGGGCTCGAGACTACCCATCACCAGAACGTCGGCCGCGACCAGAACCGCGACGATCGGCAGCGGATTCACCCAGCGAGACAACAGGATCGGTACGGCTCCCCACAGCAGTGCCCACCCGAGCACCACGTCGACCGGTACGTCGGACCACTCCAGGCCACGAGTCCCGAAGCTCCACCAGTCCAGTCGCACAGCGAGCGCATTGACCGGCAGCAGACTCACCGCGCTCCACAGCAACGCCAGCACGGCGCCGCCGCGCACCCGCACATCCGCTCCGAGTCCCCACAGACCGGCGATCCACAGCACCGCGACCGAGATCAGCGGCACCATCAGTACGGCCGATCGCAGCACCGCGATGTCCAGACCGGTCTGCACTGCCGAGCTCGCGATCATTGCGCTCACGTCTGCAGATCGAGCGAATCCAGGAGATACCCCGCTGCGCGCTCTGCCACGACATTCTCGATCGGCCCGAAGTACCAGGCCGGAGCCAACTCACGGTCGTAGTTCAACGTCCACGTCACCGCGGTTCGGCCCGAACCCTGCTCGGCCCAGCCGATCTCGATGCTCTTCCAGGTCAGCCACGTCGCGAGCGGTGTCGTGTCGGAGACCATCCGCAGCCGAACCGACGTCGGGGTCTGCTCGACCACCTCGAGCGTCAATTCCGACGACTGCTCGCCCCAGTGATGCGTCGACAGCAATGCAGGGCGGTGATGCGCGCCCGCGAATTCGATGACCCGCCTGTCCCCGACAGCCGAGCCCTCGACCTCCCCGCCCTCGAGACGGTCGTGCATCGGTTCCGGAAAACCCCAGGACAAGATGCCCGACGGCTGCACGTCGTGAAACCGCATCGGTGAGCCGACGGCCCGCGCCACGTCCGCGGACGAGGCGTCGAACACGCGGGTGGCCGACACCGTCGAATCCGAGGGGAAGGTGGTTGCGGGCAGCACGCCCTCGGAGGCCATGACCAACAGCAGTACCGGGAGAACCGCGACCTGCAGCGTGCCACCACCGGCCTGCTTGCGCACGTATCCGACGACGACCGCGACGAGAATCGCCACCGCGTAGAACAGGGGTGCCGCGAAGATGACGCAGATGAAGCCTTCACCCAGCACGATCATCGACAGCAACAGGCACACCGTCACCACTTTGACCGTCGTACCGACGACCTTCCCCCACGGAGCGGACAGTACGACGACGATCGCGAGGACGGCGGGAATTCCGATGTAGAACGCTGCAGTCTGGTCCTGGCCGGTTTCCTGCAGAATCTTCCGCACGATCACGGCCGCGGCGAAGGCGAGCACGATGGCGGCCAACACCCACTGCTGACGGTTCGGTCGATGCGGCTGCTCTGGTACCAGCTCTGGCTCGGGTCCCCCTGTACCGGTCATCGTGACAGTCGATCACACCGACGGGGTACCTCGCGGCGAATGAGTCAGGCGGCCGTGCGGGCGTCCAGGAGAGAGAAGTTCGACAGCTCGGCACGAAGCATGTTCATCGCCCGATGCTGGGCCACCCGCACGGCTCCGGCCGTCATTCCCAGGGCTTCACCGGTTTGCGGTGCCGTCAGGCCCCACACCACTCGCATCAGGATGATCTTTCGGTACTTCGTCGGCAGGGTGTCCATCAGAGCCTGTGCGTGACTGCGCAGTTCACCACCGAGAGCGAGCTGTTCCGGCCCGGCGTCCTGCGACTGCTCCTCGGGCATGTCGTCGATGGAGAACGTCTGTCGCAGTACCGATCTGCGACCGGCGTCGGCCATCTTGTGAGCGGCGATTCCGTACACGAAGGCCATGAACGGCTTACCCATGTCGCGATACTTGGGGATGGCGGTGACCAGAGCGAGACAGACGTCCTGCACCACGTCGTCGGCGGCGACGTCGAGATTTCCGATCCGCGCGGCGCAGTACCTGCGCACCGGTGGCTGAACCAGCACGAGCACCTGCTCGAGTGCGATTCGATCTCCTGCAACGGCCTGCGGCACGACCTCTTCGAGCCTGTCCATGGTCTCGCTCATGGCCGATCTCCTCACTGGCAACGCGCGCCGTCACCGTCAGCGCTCATCAGTGCTTCGGTGCAGAATCCCGATCGGCTTGGTCGTAGCGGCTACCACATCCGAACAAAATGTGATTCAGGTAACACGGCGTGTCGTGAGAGCGAAGTACCGGACAACAACCGAGTCGCAGAACGTGACCCTCACACCCGCGGAGCGCACATGAACACCAGCGAGCAGACCCATCAGGTCGGTCGGCGCAGCACCGTCGCTGCCGGCGATGGCACTGCGCTGGCGGTTCGCGAATTCGGCCATTCGGACGCGCCCCTGACCGCGGTGTTCGTGCATGGCCACTGCCTGCGCATGCAGTCGTGGACCGACCTGCGCACGCAGGTGGAACAGACCTGGGGAGACGACGTCCGAATCGTGATGTACGACCATCGCGGTCACGGAGAATCGAGTGCAGCCGCGCCGGAGAGTTGCACCATCGATCAGCTCGGCGAGGACTTGGCCGACGTGATCCGCGCCGTCGTTCCGGTGGGGCCGTTCGTCGTGATCGGACATTCGATGGGCGGCATGACGGCGCTCTCCTACGCGCGTCAGTACCCGGACGACATCGGATCGCGCCTGGTCGGGGTCGGGTTGATCGCGACGTCCGCGGGCGGGATCACCGACGACGGGCTCGGTAGTTGCCTCGCGCATCCGGCCGTGTCGGCGTTTCAGGCGGCTGTTCGACGCGCCCCTCGACTGATGTCGGGTGCCAAGAAGCTCAGTCGCGGGGTATGCGCCCCCATAGTGAGGACGGCGGGATGCGGATCACGGAAAGTCAGCCCGCGGGTGGTCACGCTGGCGACGGCCATGCTCGGTGACACGTCGATCGTGACGATGGCCGGGTTTCTGGGGGCGTTCCGCGGTCTCGACGAAGTAGCCGGTCTGGCGGCACTGGCCTCGATTCCCACCCTGGTGCTGTGCGGCTCGGAGGATCTGATGACGCCGATGCGACACTCGGAAACCCTTGCCTCCCACCTGCCCGACGCACGGTTGGTGCGCGTCTCTCAGGCCGGGCACATGGTGATTCTGGAACGAGCACACGAGGTGGCGGAGGCCGTCGTCGAACTCGTGACGGCAGCTCGGCGGGCTCACGTGGGAGATCTCGCCCTGGCTCGCTAGACCTTTCGACGACTGTGGCCCGCACCGGAATCCGGTGCGGGCCACAGCTCTGGTGTCGAGACGGTGTTACTTCTTGACTGCGGGCGGAGCGTTGAGGAGCTGGACGAACGGCGCAGCGTTGCTGGCGATTGCCGACAGGCCACCGACTGCAGTGCCGGCGAGCGACGCGGTCGAGCCGAGAAGCAACGCGCCACCGATGCAGCCCGCAACGGTTCCCGGCCCGAACAGCACAACCGTCGGAGCCGAAACTACGCCCATCGCAAGTGCGCCGAGGACACAGCCACCCACGAGACCGGTTGCAGCGCCAAGGAATCCGCCGACCGAAGCAGACAGTGCGAGGTTGTCCTTGACGCCGGAGACTGCGGCGGGCAGATCGACCTGCTGCAGACCGGGGAGAGAGGCTGAGACCGGAGTTGCCGCGGCAGGCGAGACATCGGCGGTCAGGGTGGCGTGGTTTCCGTCGATGACGGCGGCGACGGGGTGCGAGAAGCCGTCGGCGGCAATGGCCAGCGGAACCGAGTCGACCAGTGCGCCATTGGCGTCACGGACCACGAGGTGGTTGTCTTCGTTGCTCAGGGTGCCGGCCGTCGTGTCGACGAGGACCTGGTTGCCGGCCTGGGTGACGTTCCACCCGACGGCAGCGGCGGGAGCCGGTGCCGGATCCGCATAGGCGGTGCCCATGGCGGTCGTCATCGCTGCAATGACCAATGCGGACGTTGCCGCGAATCGAGTCAGCTTCATGTTCCTCTGTCTTTCGTCGTGTCCATCTCTCGATACCGAGCAGCGAAAAGCTATGGGAACGACAAGCGGGCGAAGCGAACCGAAGATGAACGAACGGGGTCGAATCGAACAACGATCGATCGCATCAACCCGAAAGGGACAGAACGACTTTCAGTGACCGATCGGTTCGTAAAGGGCGTGTACGGGTTACCCCTACTTACCGAAAAGACCAGGCTTGTTGCTGCCTCCGTGGCCCACTCCGAAGTCGTAGGCGGACTCGGCGTGCTCGTGCTCGTCGAGGCCGTCGGCTTCGTGCTGTGCGTCGGCGCGCACGCCCATGACCGCCTTGATCGCGAACGCGATACCGGTGGTGACCACCGCGCAGTAGGCGAACACCGCCACCACCGCGATCGCCTGCACCCACAGCTGATGCAGGCCGCCGCCGTAGAACAGACCGTCCACACCCGCAGGCATCTGCGCACTGGCCACGAGTCCGATCATCAGCGTTCCGACGATGCCGCCGACGAGGTGCACGCCCACGACGTCGAGTGAATCGTCGTAGCCGAAGCGGTATTTGAGGCCGATGGCCAGGGCGCACAGCGCACCCGACGCGATGCCGATTGTCGCGGCACCTATCGGGGTGACCGCCGCGCACGAGGGTGTGATGGCTACCAGACCGGCCACCACGCCCGAGGCCGCGCCGAACGATGTGGCGTGACCGTCCCGCCATTTCTCGACGACGAGCCACGCCGCCATGGACATCGCTCCGGCACCCATCGTGTTCACCAGGGCCACCGCGGCGACGCCGTCCGCGGCCAAGGACGATCCCGCGTTGAAGCCGAACCAGCCGAACCACAGCAATCCGGCACCGAGCATGACGGCCGGAAGGTTGTGCGGGCGCATGGGATCTCGCGGCCAGCCGCGACGCTTGCCGACCACGAGGGCGAGCACGAGCCCGGCCACTCCGGCGTTGATCTCCACTGCGGTGCCACCGGCGAAGTCGATCGCGCCCAGCCGGTTGGTGATCCACCCACCGAATTCACTCGTGAGCCCGTCGAGCGAGAACACCCAGTGCGCCACCGGGAAATACACCAGGGTGGACCACAGTGCCGCGAACAGGACCCAGGGGACGAAGCGCATACGGTCTGCGACGGCACCCGAGATCAACGCCACCGTCACCATCGCGAAGCCGGCCTGGAACGCTGCGAACACCAGCGCCGGAACGGTTCCCACCAACGGAATCGACACCGCTCCCCCAGCCGAGGTGTACACCCCGCCCAGCAAACCCTCGAAACCGGCGTACTGCAGCGGGTTTCCGATCCACCCACCGATCACGTTGTCGCCGAACACCATCGAGAATCCGAACGCCAACCACAGCAACCACACCACGGCGATCGCCGACAGACTCATCATCATCATGTTCAGTACGCTCTTCGACCGCACCATGCCGCCGTAGAAGAAGGCCAGGCCGGGCGTCATCAGCAGCACCAGCGCGGTGCTGGCCAGCAACCACGCAGTATCGCCCGCATCGGGCGCGCCGGTGATCACCTGCCCACGAACTTCGGCGTGCGCTTCTCGGTACGCGCCCGGCGCGCTTCCTTCATGTCCTCGCTGCTCCACGCGGCCTCGAACGCTGCGGCCTGTTCCGACGTCGGAACGTCATGCGCTCCATCGTCGTTGAACACCAGCTTGAGGTGCTTCAGCGCCAACGGAGCGAGCTCGGTGATGGACTGCGCCCACTGCGTCGCCGCATCGACGTCGCCCAGCTTGTTGGCCAGCCCGCAGGTGAACGCATGATCTGCGTGCACCCGCTCCCCGCCCAGCAGAATCGTGCGCGCAACTCCACCGCCCGCGAGCGATGCCAGCCGCCGGATGGTCCAGTTGCTCACCGCGATGCCGAGCCGCGTCGACGGAATCTCGAAAAATGCATCGGACGCGACCACACGCAGATCGCAGGCGATGGCCAACTGGGTGCCTGCCCCCACGGCCGGGCCGTTGATCGCCGCGACCACCGGGATGGACGCAGACTCGACGGCGATCAGCATCTCCTCGAGGATCTGCCCGAAATGCTCGGGAAACGCATCACCGGTCAGATCCGCACCTGCGCAGAAGCTGGTGCCCTGGCCGGTGATGACCACGACCCGCGCGCCGTCACGCTCGGCTTGTTCGATTCCGCGATGTACCGCGAGGCACAACTCGGAGTTCAACGCGTTTCGTCGATCCGGGCGCTGCAGTTCGATGGTGACGACGTCGCCGTCGCGTGTGTGTCCGATCACGAGAGCAGAGGTTACCGACCGGTACAACTACCGGCAGTGCGGGGCCTGATCTACTTGTCTTCATGATCGACACTCGGGTCGCCGTCATCGGTGCAGGCCAGGCCGGGCTCTCGGCCGGTTACCACCTACACCGCGCCGGCCTCACCGCAGGCGACGGGTTCGTGATGCTGGACCGCTCCCCCGGCCCGGGTGGCGCGTGGCAATTCCGCTGGCCTTCGCTGACGTTGAGCACCGTCAACGGGGTGCACGACTTGCCCGGTATGGCCTTCGCGGACACGCTCGGAGACGAGCCGGCCGAGAGCGTCGCGGCCGCCGATGCCGTCCCCCGGTACTACCGCCAGTACGAGGAACGCTTCGAACTGCATGTTCGACGCCCCGTCACGGTGACCGTCGTGTGCGACCGTGAACCCCTGTTCCGGGTCGAAGCCGGCGAGACCGTCGTCATGGCCGAGGGACTGATCAATGCGACCGGGACGTGGGAGAAGCCGTTCGTTCCGCATTACGACGGCGCCGAGAGATTCACGGGCAGGCAGCTGCACACCAAGGATTACCGGACGGCCGACGAGTTCGCAGGCAAGCACGTCGTCGTGGTGGGCGGCGGCATCTCGGCCGTCCAACTGCTCGACGAAATCTCGCAGGTGACCACGACGACCTGGGTGACACGTCGGCCACCTGTGTTCCGGGACGGCGAATTCGATCACGATGCCGGACGCAAGGCCGTCGCCATGGTCGAGGAACGGGTGCGCGCGGGCCTGCCACCCGGCTCGGTGGTCTCGGTGACCGGCCTGCTGCTGACTCCGTCGTTGGCCGCCGCGCACGAGCGCGGCGCGCTCGACCGAAAGCCCATGTTCTCGTCCATCACGGAAGATTCGGTGGTGTGGGAGGACGGGTCGAGCCAGCACGCCGATGTGATCCTCTGGGCCACCGGCTTTCGCAGCGCCCTCGACCACCTCGCTCCACTGCGCCTGCGCGGGCACGGCGGCGGAATCGTCATGGACGGCCGGCTCACCACCCGGGTCGCCGCGAACCATCGCGTCCATCTGCTCGGGTACGGGCCGTCCGCCAGCACGATCGGGGCCAATCGCGCGGGACGAGCCGCCGTGACGGAGCTGCTCGAGACTCTGGGTTAACCGAGCTGCTCGGTCACGAACTTGGCCAGTGCGCCCAGTCGCGCCCGGCTCGGCATCGACGTCGGAACACCCAACGCATCCAACGGGGCCGACGTCACCGGCCCGACGCAGATCGCGGCGACAGGGCCTCGAAGTGCGTCGAGAAAGGCGTCGAGCAGGCCGTTGTCCTTCGCGGTCGACAGCAGAGACGCGACGGCCGGCGCGCTGGTGAACGTCACCGCATCTACCCGATGGGCGATGATCTGCCCCAACAAATCGATGAGCGGAGCCTGATCCACGGGACGGATCCAGCGGTACACCGGAACCGGTCGGACCTGTGCACCGAGGTCGCTCAGGGCATCGCTGAGATGGATCGTCGGTTCCCACTCGGTGATCACCCCGTGCAGCTGCACTGCGATGTCCACCCCAGCAACACCTTCGGCCTCGAGATGATCGGAGACTTCCTGCGAGGCCTCGGTGGCCGGGGACCACTCGTCCCGCAGCCCGGCACCACGAATCGCACCGCGCGCCTTGGGACCTCGGGCAATGATCCGCGAATGTGCAAGAGCAGCAACGAGATCATCTCGGATGCCCCAGTCGGCGGCCGCGTCGAGCCAGCCCCGGAAGCCGATGCCGGTACTGATCACGACGATCTGCGGCGGTCGTTCGACGATGCCCTCGGTGGCGGACTTCAAATCCGAGTCGTCGATCAGGGGCAGAACGTGAATCGCCGCGGCGTGAACGATGTTCGCGCCGCGGCGTTCGAGCATGGTGGCCAATTCGTCTGCACGCCGTTCAGCGGTGAGGGCAACGGTCTTGCCGTCGAGCGAATCGGACATGGGTACAGACTAGGCCCCCTACGTACCTGGAACCGACAGCTCAGCTGCTGAACTTGTCCGGGTCCGGGCCGGTGCGGCCGTCTGCGGAGTCCAGCGCGTTGATCTGCTGAATTTCGTCGTTGCTGAGCTCGAAGCCGAACACGTCGAAGTTGCTGGCGATGCGCTTCGGGGTGACCGACTTGGGGATCACCACGTTGCCGAGCTGGATGTGCCAGCGCAGGATGACCTGGGCCGGAGTCACGCCGTGTGCCTCACCGATGGTTGCGAACACCGGCTCGTCGAGGATGGTGCCCGATCCCAGTGGGCTCCAGGCCTCGGTGGCGATGCCCTTCGACGTGTGGAACGCGCGCAGCTCTTCCTGGATCAGTCGCGGATGCAGCTCGATCTGGTTGACCGACGGCACCTCACCGACGGCGTCGATCAGCTTCTCCAGGGTGGGGATGGTGAAGTTGGAGACGCCGATGGAACCGATGCGGCCGTCGGCCTTCAGCTTCTGGAATGCCTTGAAGGTGTCGATGTACTTGTCGCGATCGAGCTGCTGCCAGTGGATGAGGTACAGGTCGAGGTACTCGAGGCCGAGGCGATCCATGCTGGCGTCGAACGCCTTCAACGTGGAGTCGTAGCCCTGATCGTCGTTCCACAGCTTGGTGGTGACGAACAGTTCGTCACGGGCGATCCCGGATTCTGCGATGGCCCGGCCGGTGCCGGTTTCGTTCTCGTACACCTTGGCGGTGTCGATGCTGCGGTAGCCGACCTTCAATGCCTCGGTCACTGCGGCCTGGGCACCGTCGTCGGGCACCTGCCACACACCGAACCCCAGCTGGGGAATGGACGTGCCGTCGTTGAGCACGATGGTCGGGACAGTACTGGTCTCGGCTGAATACGTCATACGAATGGCAACGGCGGGTGGGGTGGTGTTGTTCCCGGCAGGAGTGGAGCCTGCGGAACGACCAATTAGGACAGCCATAGAGTTTCGGTGTGACCGCAACGCTTCGTATCGATGATCTCGCCGCTTTTCACGGCGATCGCACGCTGTTCTCCGGCCTCGACCTGACGGTGGCCGAGGGTGATGTGATCGGGCTGGTCGGGGCGAACGGTGCGGGCAAATCGACCTTGTTGACGCTGCTCGCCGGAGTGGGGACGGCTGATCACGAGGGTGAGATCTACACCAGCCCGCCCGACGCCACGGTCGGTTATCTCGCTCAGGAGCCCGAGCGCATCGCCGGAGAGACGGTGCTGGACTTCCTCGGTCGACGTACCGGGGTCACCGATGCCGAAGCCTCCATGAACGCAGCCGCCGAGGCGTTGGGTTCGAGTGACGAGGACCTCTACACCCCGGCGCTGGAGAAGTGGCTGGCGCTCGGCGGCGCGGATCTGGCAGAACGCACGGCGAAGGTGCTTGCGGATCTCGGTCTGGATGTCGATGGCAGCGCATTGATGACGGCGCTGTCCGGTGGGCAGGCGGCCCGCGCCGGGCTCGCCGCGATTCTGCTCGCTCGCTACGACATTCTGCTGCTAGACGAGCCGACCAACGACCTCGATCTGGCGGGCCTCGAGCAACTCGAGCAGTTCGTCGTCGCGACGCGGGCGGCGATCGTCGTCGTCAGTCACGATCGCGAATTCCTGGCGCGAACGGTGACGGGCGTCGTGGAGCTCGATCGGGCGCAGCGGCGCATCGATGTGTACGACGGCAGCTACCAGTCCTATCTGGCGGAGCGCGAGATCGCGCGCCAGCATGCGCGGGAGAAGTACGACGAGTTCGCAGACACCAAGTCGGCGTTGGAGTCTCGCGCACAGATGCAGCGAAACTGGATGGAGTCGGGGGTGCGCAACGCGCGTCGGAAGGCCACCGACAACGACAAGATCGCCCGCAAGACCCGCGCCGAATCGACCGAGAAGCAGGCCGCGAAAGCTCGTCAGACACAGCGCCGCATCGAGCGACTCGAGGTGGTCGAAGAACCCCGCAAGGAATGGGAGCTGCGAATGGAAATTGCGGCGGCTCCCCGGAGCGGCACCGTCGTCTCGGTACTGGGCGGTGCTCTCGTGCGGCGATCCGGGTTCACGTTCGGACCGGTGACAACGCAGATCGAGTGGGGCGATCGAATTCTCATCACCGGACCCAACGGCTCCGGCAAGACCACGTTGCTGTCGGTTCTGCTGGGCAGGCTCAGCCCGGACGAGGGCACGGCATCACTGGGTTCCGGAGTCGCTGTCGGTGAAATCGACCAAGCACGCGCATATTTCGTCGGCGAGGGCACAGTGTCCGACGCCCTGAGCGCTGCAGTTCCCGAGTGGCCCGACGCCGACGTCCGCACCCTGCTGGCCAAGTTCGGCCTACGCGGCGACGATGCACTGCGGCCGGCGTCGTCCCTCTCGCCCGGTGAGCGAACCCGCGCAGCACTCGCCTTGCTGCAGGCCCGTGGAGTCAACCTGCTGGTGCTCGACGAGCCGACCAATCACCTCGATCTGCCTGCCATCGAACAACTCGAGCGCGCGATGGAGAACTTCGAGGGCACGCTGCTGCTGGTCACGCACGACCGCAGAATGCTCGACACCGTCCGCAGCACGAGGCACTGGACTATGGCCGACGGGCAGCTGTCGGAGCTGTAGCCGCGGTGATCGAAATCAGGTGCAACTGACCGCGGTGAGCGCGGTCAGCTGCACCCGATTTTCGTCAGCTCAGTAGGATTTCGTTCACCTCGGCGGCGGGATACATCGGCAGTCCGTGATGCGTGGCCTTCTCGAGTATCACCGTCCTCGCACTCGGCAGAACGGCATGCACAGCCGATTCGATCCGAGCGGCGTTGTGTACCTTCCCTTTCCCTGCGAGGACCACTGTCGTACGGACCCCGAAGTTGTCGAACGCAGCAGGTTTCGGCCTCTTCGGAACGATGGTCTTCGCCGTCGGGAAGTGTGCGGCACCGAGCGCGAGGACATCTAGCCAGTCGGAATCCAGTTCCAGGCCATCGGTCTCCCACGCTACGAAACGACGCTGCCGTTTCTCGTTGGCAGACAGCAGTATCGGCAAGGCGTGAAGCAGGTATCGCGGACTCATGGAGCCGAAGCATGCATTGGGATCGAGCAGGGTCAGTGCGTCGACGCGGTCCTTGTTGCGCAGGGCGTACGCCAGAGCGATCATCGCGCCGTAGGAATGCCCGCAGAGCGCGACAGTGGGCAGCTTCAGCTCATCCAGCACCGCCGTCACCCAGTTCAGCAACTCGTCCACGGAGTCGACTGACTGATTTCCGGGAACGCTGCGCCCGACGTCGCCCATGAGGTCCACCGCGTACACCCGATATCGCTGCGAGAGCGCAGCCACGTTGCCGAACCACACGGTGGAGGTGGCACCAGCCCCCGGCAGCAGTACCAGAGCCGGGCCGTCGACGGGTCCGCAGGCGTTGATTCGCGTGGTGCCGTGCCCCGTATTCACGTCGATGGCCTGGGTATCAGCCGGCCACTTCTGCAGCACTCGGTCGTAGGCGGTGAAGAATCCGTCCAGCGTCACGGCAACCCTCTATTCTCTCGATGATCGAGATAATAGACAATGGAGAGACTTCACGTCCAGCGTCTCCCGAGGGATCAGCACATGACCGAACCTGTCACCGCCGTGCATCGGTTGCGAGCGCTCACCGTCGAGCTCGATCTCCTCGGCGCAGACTTCGCCCAGAGGCACTCACTTCACCCGACAGACATCCGCGCGTTGATCTGCCTTCTCGATGCCGACCGAGCCGGAACGCGTGCCACACCCGGCTGGCTCGGCGGACAGCTGGGCCTCGAATCGGCATCCGTCACCGCCCTGGTTGATCGAATGAGCAAGCGCAAGTTGGTATCACGCGAAGCAGACCCATCCGATCGTCGGCGAGTACTGCTGCGCGTGACCGCTCACGCGTCGGAACTCGGCACCACGTTCTTCGGCCCCGTCATCGGCCGGGCCGTCGACGAACTCGCACGCTTCACACCCGATCAGCGGGCAACGATCGACGAGTTTCTGACGACCATGCATGCGGTCGTCGTGGCAGCTCGCGAACAGCAGAGCCTGTAGCCATACCAACAAATTTGTTATTACTGGTTGACACATCGTTGGGTTTATACAACACTTCATTGTCATGAGCCCCATCAAGCGCGGTACCGTGCTCCCGATCTTCAACAGGGTGGGTGTTCTGCGGGCAGAACGAAAGATGAGCCGCGCGCAACTCGCCGAACTCGTCGAAGTGAATCCCCAGACAGTGGGTGCCCTCGAACGAGGCGACCACTACCCGAGCCTCGACCTTGCGATGCGCATCTGCGACGTCTTCGACCTGCCGATCGAAGCAGTGTTCTCGCGCACCGAACTCGGACCACTCTCGGCCGAACTCTTCCGAAGGGAGAAGGATCGATGACTACGCCCGGCTCCGACATCCTCACCCGCTATCAGGCCTACCGCACCCGGCGATTCCTCGAGAACGACGCGAAAACCCGTCACTGGCTTCCGAACTGGCGCACGCAGAAACGCCGTCGCATACTCGCCGCCTTCTTGATGGCGTCCTTGCTCACCCTGTTGGTGGTTGCCGTTTGGTCACTGTTCTCCCGGTGGGCACCGATCGCATGGATTCCGGCCACCGTGATGTTTCTCGTCGCGTGGACGACGCTGCAAACAGTGTCCCGTCGCCACAGCGATGCACCGGTGGGCGCACTCGACGAATGGGAAGTGCAGCAGCGCAACGAAGCACGATCGATCGGCCTCACCGTCACTCAGGCCCTGGTGATGGTGGCACTTCTGGTCCTGATCGTGCTGTCGGGAGCGTACGACAACGAGAACCTGGCCTACGCCGGAGCTCTGTGGACGCTCGCTGCTCTGCTGGGCGGCGGGTGCGCACCGGCAATCATTCTCGCGTGGATCACCCCTGACCCCGAACCAGAAGACACCGAAGATTTCGATCCGAAGTAACGACCGAAAGGGCACCATGAGCACCCTCACGATCGACTCCGTCTCCAAGAGATACGGCGACAAGATCGCCCTGGACAACCTCAGCTTCGACGTCCGGCCGGGCGAGCTGTTCGGCTTCGTCGGCAGCAACGGCGCGGGCAAGACCACCACGATGCGCATCGCGCTGGGAGTCCTGTCGGCAGATTCCGGCCAGGTTCTGTTGGGCGGCAAGCCTGTCGACCTCGACGTCCGCCGCACCATCGGCTACATGCCGGAGGAGCGTGGGCTGTATCCGAAGATGAAGGTGGGCCCGCAGTTGGCCTACATGGCCGAACTACACGGGTTGTCGTCCAAGGACGCCAAGGCAGCTGTTATCCGCTGGACCGAACGTCTCGGCATCGATCAGCGCGTCAACGACACCGTCGACGCATTGAGCCTGGGTAATCAGCAGCGCGTGCAGTTGGCCGCAGCGCTGGTGCACGACCCCGCAGTTCTGGTCCTGGACGAGCCATTCTCCGGACTCGACCCGATCGCCGTCGACGTCATGAGCGAGGTCCTACGCGAAAAAGCAGCTGCTGGAGTACCGGTGGTGTTCTCGAGCCACCAGCTCGACCTGGTGCAACGCCTGTGCGACCGCGTCGGCATCATCGCCTCCGGCTCGATGAAAGCCGTCGGCACCGTAGACGAACTACGCGGATCGGGCGATTCGCACCTACACGTCCACGCACCGAACGCGGCCCCCGGATGGGCGTCGGGCATCGACGGAGTGAGCATCCTCGGTCAGAGCGACGGCATCACCGTTCTGGGATTGGCACCGGGAGCCGACGACCAATCTGTCCTGCGGGCCGCGCTGGCGACCGGACCGGTACACGAATTCTCCATCCAGAAACCTTCCCTGAGCGACCTGTTCCGAGAGGCGGTAGTGGCATGAGCTCACAACTGAATTCCTTCAGCGCGGTGTCACTGATCGCCAAGCGCGAGTTCACCGTTCAGGTGATGAAGAAGAGCTTCGTCATCAGCAACGTGATCATCCTGGCCGTCATCGTCGGCGGCATCATCGCATTCTCGATCTTCTCCGGCAGCGGTGACGAAGAGCGCGACGTCATCGGCATCGCCGGCGACCAGTCCATCGCTGCCGTGGTGGAAGCAACCGGCGACGCCGTCGGGTCTCCGGTCGAGGTTCGCGAGATCGCCGACGCCGGGGCCGCACGCAGCGGCGTCGAATCGGGAGATCTCGACGTGGCGCTGGTTCCGGACGGAACCGCAGGCGCATACACAGCCGTCACCGAGTCCGACCTGACCGGCACGTTGCGTGCCGTCGTCGAAGGCAGTGTTGCAACACAGGCCACGAATGCTGCACTGGCACAACAGGGCGTCGATCGCAGCGAACTCGGGGCTGCAACAAGTGCCGCTACGGTCACCGTCGACGCGATCGATCCGCCGGACCCCGAGGCCGGTCAGCGGACCGCTCTGGCCTTGTCGGCCGTGTTCCTGCTGTACGCCCAGATCATCGGCTTCGGTATGTACGTCGCGATGGGCGTCGTCGAAGAGAAGTCCTCACGCGTGGTCGAACTGCTGCTCTCCACCGTTCGCCCCCTGCAGCTGCTGTGGGGCAAGATCCTCGGCATCGGTGCCGTCGGCATCCTGCAGCTCGCCCTGTACGGAATTGCCGGTGTGGGAGCAGGATTGGGCACTGGCGTACTCACCGTCACCGGCGCTGCGGTGAGTGTCTTCGCTGCTACGTTGGCCTGGTTCATCCTGGGCTTCGCGTTCTTCGCAGTGCTCTACGCGGCGGGCGGCTCGATGGTCTCGCGGCAGGAGGACGTGAACTCGACGACAATGCCGTTGCTGATCCTGATCATGGCAATGTTCTTCGCCGCCTTCTATTCCGTCAGCGATCCGGAGAGCACACTCGCGAACACATTGAGCTGGATCCCACCGTTCTCCGCGATCATGATGCCGTTGCGCATCGCCGCCGGCGTGACCTCGCCGGTGCAGATCATCGGTTCGGCAGTCCTGATGGTGATCACCACCGCGATCCTCGCGATGGGTGCGGCGAAGATCTACCAGCGTTCCATTCTTCGGATCGGCAAGACCGTCTCGTGGAAGGAAGCGTTTGCTCGCTAGGGTTCTTCCATGAGCCCACGGACGTCCGCCGCCGAGATTCTCGATTCCGTTCTCGACGGCGGATCGTTCGTGTCCTGGGACTCCACGCCGGTGGACGTCCATCCTGGGGAGTCCTATCTGAGGGACCTTGCCAAGGCTCGGAAGAAGAGCGGCATCGACGAGTCGGTGGTGACGGGCGAGGGCACCATCGACGGGCGACGCGTGGTGATCATCGCGTGCGAGTTCGCATTTCTCGCCGGCTCCATCGGCGTTGCTGCGGCCGAGCGCATCACCTCCGCGATCGAACGCGCCACCGCCGAGGGGCTGCCGCTCATCGCCTCCCCTACCTCCGGTGGCACGCGCATGCAGGAGGGCACACTCGCCTTCGTTCAGATGGTCAAGATCGCCGCCGCCGTCACCGCGCACAAGGCGGCGCACCTGCCGTACCTGGTGTACCTCCGGAATCCGACGACCGGAGGCGTGTTCGCATCTTGGGGGTCGCTTGCTCACATCACCGTGGCCGAGCCGGGCGCCCTCATCGGGTTCCTCGGGCCCCGCGTCTATCAGGCGTTGTACGACAAGCCGTTTCCCGACGGCGTCCAGACCGCCGAGAACCTCTACCAGCACGGCGTCATCGACGGTGTGGTGCCGGTGGATCACCTGCGCCACTTGTTGATCCGCGCACTTCGCGTGATCGTCGACGCCGCCGTGTGGCCCCAGGATGCCGGCGAGGAACCGGTTGAAATCCCCGAGAATTCGGCGTGGCATTCGGTGCAGTCGTCCCGCCGCACCGACCGGCCAGGCATTCGGCAACTCATCGAACACACTGCCAGCGAACACGTTCCACTCAGCGGCACCGGTCAGGGCGAGGCCGATACCTCGATTCTGTTGTCGCTGTGCCGCATCCGTGGAGTCTCCTGCGTGCTGTTCGGCAACGACCGGAGCAGCAGCACCGCCACCGCCACGATGGGTCCGGCGGCACTGCGCGAGGCTCGACGGGGAATGCGTCTCGCCGAGGAACTACGTATCCCGCTCGTACTGGTGATCGACACCTTCGGTGCCGCATTGTCCAAGGAAGCCGAGGAAGGCGGCCTGGCACCGGAAATCGCGCGATCGATCTCCGACCTGGTCACCGTCGACACCCCGACGGTGTCGGTTCTGCTCGGCCAGGGCACCGGCGGTGGAGCGCTCGCGCTTCTACCCGCCGACCGAGTGCTGTGCGCCCAGAACGCGTGGCTCGCACCACTTCCGCCAGAGGGCGCCAGTGCCATCGTGCACCGCGACACCGCTCACGCCCCGGACATGGCCGAGGCGCAGGGCATCCGCTCGGTCGATCTGCTGCGCGACGGCATCGTCGACGCGATCGTCCCTGAACTTCCTGACGCTGCCGACGAGCCCGCTGCATTCTCCGCACGAGTCGCCGATGCTATCGTCCGCGAACTACGCGTGCTGTCGACCATCGACTCCGCCACCCGCGCGCAATCCAGACTCGGCCGCTACCGCACGCTGGGATGAGCGGCTCCGCCGCATGTGAGCGAGGTGCCTTCGGGTCGTTCCGCAGGCTCCACTCCCGCCTCGCCCCCTGCTACGAGACCGGAGTGGAGCCTGCGGAACGACCGCAGGCTCCGCCGTGCACCTGCGAGGTCACGAGCGCCAGCACATCACCCGCACGAAGGTCGGCGGGAAGCTCCACCGGGCTGACGCAACTGCGCCCTGGGCTGTGCACATCGACCTTGACCACAGCACCCACCGAATGCCGGTTGACCACCACGGCCTGCAGCAGATCCCCGAACTCGGCGTCGACACCCACCTCGCCGGCGATCACCGACCGCACCCGAGTCACCAGAATCGAGCCCCACTGCACCGGAGTCCCCTGCGCATCGGCCACATCCTCCAGCGCGACGCCGTCGACCGTGATGCGGCCGCACACACAATGCGTATCGGCGGGCCAGAGCGCTGGATCGCACCGCGCAACATAGGCGGCACCGAGAGACGGAAGCATGTCGAGAAGTGTCATGAGAAGCAGTCTTGCGCTGGGCGGTGGCGTCGAACAGAGGTGTTGACGCAATCTTGACGCCTGCGCCACGATTCTTGACGCAGACCGGGCACCAGTGCACGAAAGTGGGCTCGGTCGACGGAATTCCATAGGTGGGCACCGGTAATGCGCACCCAGGCCCGGTGCCGGCGCGTATTCAGGGCAGTCGACGGTCTGTTGCCGCGATCGATTTCCGGCGACGCCGCACCACGGTGATGATTTCGTCCACCACGCGATCGAGGTCCGCAAGCGCCGTTGCGGCCGAGTATCGCAGCACCAACCATCCATCGAGTACCAACTCGTTCTGCCGTCGACGATCGTTGTCGAACGTCGCGGGATCCGTGTGGAACTCTCGGCCATCGATTTCGACGATGACTCGTGCGGAAAAGTCGACCAGGTCGCCGTAGAACTTTTTACGCGCGCATTGATCTCCATCGTGAAGTGGCGAGCGGTCAATGCCCGCGCTACCACGCGCTCCGGCTCGGATCGTGTTCTCGGGCAGCACGTTCGGAGCTGCTTCCGAACAGCAGCCATTCCGTGCATTCCTTTTGCCGTGGTGCACAATGCGGCGACCCGTCGCCACGGCAGGTGATGGTCGATGGCGTTGTCGAAGAATTTCTCGAGATCGGGCGTCGACAACGAGGTCGCGACATCGACGAATGTCTGCTCCAATGACACGACTCGCAGGCCTCGGTGGAGCTGGACCTCGACGAGGCGTCGGCGATGAATTCGAACCCACGGCACCGACCTCGACTGGACGTTCGGGGCCACGGTGACAGAGACCAGACGCGGTTCGTACTCGATCAGCCCCCACAACCAGGCCGCACTTTCATGGCTCAGTGCGGCTTCCGATCTCCACAGAGTCACACCGGTGCACAGTCCGAAGTAGTCCGGTTTCTCCGTCGCGTAGACCTGCGGCAGAAGGCGTACGAGCTCCCCCGACTGCGATCGCCTCGACACAGCGCTCGTGCTGAGCCCTTGCGCCGCCAATTGCTGCACCGTGTAAACCCCCATTGCTACACCGTTGCGGCTGTGGAGCCTGCGCAACAGTGGCAATCTCGCAACTGTGGACAACTCGATGACGATATCCACAGGGCATGGCCGCCGCGATAGGCACGGTTGCACGCTACGACCGTCGGTCGACGGGATTCCGCCGGTCGTCGCCGGTAGTGCGCAACCCGGCCCGAATCACCCCACCCTCGAACTACGCTCCAGAGCATGAGTGGCGAGTATCGGCAGGCGTTCGACGGCAGTATCGACAACCGCGAGCAATTCTGGCTCGATGCCGCCGCAGGAGTCGACTGGGACACCCCACCGACCACAGCCTTCGATGGCTCGCACTGGTTTCCCGGGGCCCGCCTGAACACCTGCTTCAACGCCCTCGACCGGCACGTCGACGCCGGGCACGGCGACCGGACCGCATTGATCTACGACTCGGCGATGCTCGGACTCGCCCGCAGCTACACCTACGCCGAACTGCTCGATCAGGTCGCTCGTTTCGCCGGGGTGCTCAGCAGCAACGGCGTCTCCCCAGGCGACCGCGTGGTGATCTACCTGCCGATGATTCCCGAGGCCGTGATCGCCATGCTCGCCTGCGCTCGACTCGGAGCAGTGCATTCGGTGGTGTTCGGCGGGTTCGCGGCGAAGGAGCTCGCGGCGAGGATCGACGACGCCGAGCCGGTCCTGCTGATCACCGCCAGCGGCGGGTTCGAGCCGGGTCGCGTCATCGAATACCTCCCTTTGGTGGCACGCGCGCTGACTCTCACCACCGCGAAGACGCCGTCGGTGATCGTGAAGTCGCGCGAGGGAATTCCCGGCGACCACGACTGGCTGGACTGGGACACCCTCATCGCCGACGCCCCCGCCGCCCAACCGGTTTCGGTGCTCGCCACCGATCCGCTGTACATCCTCTACACCTCGGGCACGACCGGCAAGCCCAAGGGCGTGGTGCGCGACAACGGCGGCCATGCCGTCGCGCTGACGTGGTCGATGCGCAACATCTACGACGTGGGTGCCGGACAGGTGATGTGGACGGCGTCCGACGTCGGCTGGGTCGTCGGACATTCGTACATCGTCTATGCGCCGCTGTTCGCCGGTGCCACAACGGTTCTCTACGAGGGCAAGCCCGTCGGGACCCCCGATGCGGGCGCATTCTGGCGGGTGATCCAGGATCACGGTGTCCGAGCGTTGTTCACCGCGCCGACGGCGTTGCGAGCCATCCGCAAGGTCGATCCCCACGCCGCCGAGCTGGAGAAGTACGACACCTCCTCGCTCGAGACCCTGTTCGTCGCAGGTGAACGCCTCGATCCCGATACCTACGAATGGATTTCGCGCACGCTCGACCGACCGGTCGTCGACCACTGGTGGCAGACCGAAACCGGATGGGCGATCTGCGCCAATCTTCGCGGCCTCGAGCCACTTCCGATCAAACCCGGATCGCCGACGGTACCGGTGCCGGGATTCCAGGTCGGCATTCTGGATGCATCGGGCAATCCCGTGGACGCAGGCACCGAGGGCAACATCGTCGTGCAGCTACCACTGCCACCCGGTGCTCTGGTGGGTCTGTGGAACGACGAATCACGTTTCCAGCGTTCGTATCTCGATACGTTCCCCGGCTACTACCTCACCGGCGATTCCGGATACATCGACGCCGACGAGTACGTCTACGTGCTCGGCCGCAGTGACGACGTCATCAACGTGGCCGGCCACCGCCTGTCGACCGGGTCGATGGAGGCCGTGCTGGCCGGCCACCCCGCCGTCGCCGAATGCGCCGTCATCGGAATTCACGACGACCTCAAGGGTCAGCGCCCCAGTGGGTACGTGGTGCTCAAGGCCGGGGAGACCATCACCGAGGAACAACTGCGCACCGAACTGGTGGCCATGGTCCGCGATCAGATCGGCGCACTCGCGACTTTCCGGGACGTGACGATCGTCGGTGCACTGCCGAAGACCCGCTCGGGCAAGATCCTGCGCAAGACGATGCGCCAGATCGTCGCCGGTGAGGAGTACGGCGTGCCGTCGACCATCGAGGATCCGGCAGTCCTCGACGCGTTGGAGAAGTTGCTCGGCCGCTGACCCGTCGTGCGCGTTTTGCGTATGTCCAGGTACGCAAAACGCGCACGACGGATGGGGACGCTGCCGACGCGAATTCGCGCAACGATGGCCGAAAACCGCGCGCCATGGCAACCCGCCGCGCGATAGCGTCATCGACATGACAGATCTGGACACCCGCCCCGCCGTCGATTGGCTGGCACTCGGTGCGGTCACCGTCACGGTGATCTCGTGGGCCTCGGCTTTCGTCGCCATTCGCGGCGTCGGCGAATCCTTCGGTGCCGGCCCGCTGGCATTGGGCAGGTTGCTGATCGGATCGTTCGCACTCGGCGCGATCGTGTTGGCCAAAAGACGGTGGGTCAAGCCGAACCGGACACAATGGCTACAGATCATCAGTGTCGGGGTGTTCTGGTTCGGTGTCTACAACGTCGCCCTCAATGCCGCCGAGCAACGGGTCGACGCCGGTACGACGTCGATGATCATTCAGATCGGACCGATTCTGGTTGCCCTGTTCGCGGGTCTGCTTCTGGGCGAGGGCTTTCCGAGGTGGCTGGTGATCGGTGCCGGTATTGCGTTCGCCGGTGCCGTGATGGTCGGCGTCGTCACCGCCGTGACCACGACCTCGACAACCAGGACCGATGCCGACTTCCTCGGCATCGCACTGTGTTTGGTGTCCGCGGTGACCTACGCCATCGGAGTGCTCAGCCAGAAGCCGGTGCTGCGCACGATCCCGGGACTTCAGGTCACGTGGATGGCCTGCACCATCGGCGCGGTGTGCACCCTGCCCTTCGCACCCGCACTGCTCGACGACCTGTCGACCGCTTCCGCCGGTGCCACCGGCGGATTGATCTACCTCGGTCTCGTCCCGACTGCGCTGGCGTTCAGCACCTGGGCCTATGCGTTGACGCGAATGAACGCAGGCAAGCTCGGCATCACCACGTACGCCGTGCCGCCGATCACGATCACACTGGCCTGGCTCCTGTTGGGCGAGGTTCCGCATGTCCTCGCCGTGGTCGGCGGCGTGATCTGCCTGGTAGGAGTCGGGTTGTCCCGCAAGCGTTGAGCTCTTACAAGGCCTTGAAGCGGGCGATCGCCACCTCCCGCTCGTGCTTGTGGTCGACGATCGGATCGACGTACTCCTTGGGTCGACCGAACTTCAACGTGTGCACGGCTTTTCCTTCTTCACCGCGCAGCTCCGGCACCCAGCGGCGGACGTACTCGCCGGTCGGATCGAACTTCTCGCCCTGGGTGATCGGATTGAACACGCGGAAGTACGGCGAGGCGTCGGTACCGGTTCCCGCGGTCCACTGCCAGCCGTGCTGGTTGCTGGCAAGATCGCCGTCGACGAGATGCTGCATGAAGTAGCGTGCACCCCGCCACCACGGCAGATGCAGATCCTTGACGAGGAACGACGCGACGATCATCCGTACTCGGTTGTGCATCCACTTCTCGGAGTTCAGTTGCCGCATACCGGCATCGACGATCGGAAAGCCCGTCTCGCCCTTGCACCAGGCGTCGAACAACTCGTCGGCGTGCTTGCCCGAGTCCAATTCGATCGCGTCGAACTTCTTGACGTAATTCTCCCTGGCACTGTCGGGGCGTTGAAAAAGGATGTCGGCGTAGAAGTCTCGCCAGCAGATCTGTCTGCGGTACGACGCCGAGCCCTCGCTGCGGAGCTTGCCCAGGTCGGCCAGCATCGTCCGCGGGTGAATGGTTCCGTACTTCAGATGGACCGACATCCGGCTCGTCGAGTCGAGGTCGGGACGGTTGCGCTCGTCGTCGTACGCCGAGACCTCCTCGAGAAACTCCTTCCACTGCTTCGACGCCGCCGCCTCGCCGGCCGCCGCGTCGGACGCCTCCTTCTCGGATGGAATCTTCACGCGCCGAACGCCTTTCACCTCGCCCGGGTCGATCCACGTCGCGCTGTCTGCCGACGTATCGGCCGGCCCGCGCCAGCCGTGTTCGAGCCACTGTCGTGAGTACGGCGTGAACACCTTGTACGGCTCGCCGTCACTCTTGAGGATCCGGCCGGGAGCGACCGCGTACGGGGAGCCGGTCTCGACCAAGGTCACCTTCTCGCCGACGCGCTTGTCTCGCTGACGGCCGTACGGGCCGTAGTCGGCACTGATGTGCACGTCCGAGGTGTCGATGGCCTTCGCCACCTTGGGGACCACCGTCGCGGGGTCGCCGTGCACCACCATCAACCGGCCGTCGAGCTGCTCGTCCAATGCCTCGAGCGACCGAAACAGGAAGTCCTTGCGCGGTCCGCCGGACGGCTTCAACAAACCGTCGTCGAGCACGAAGAGCCCGAGCACCGGGTCCCCGGACTCGGCAGCGGCGGTGAGGGTGGGCAGATCCCCCAGACGGAGATCACGGCGAAACCATACGAGCGACATGGTTCCAGTCTTACCCATCCGCTCGGCGTGCAACCCGACCACGCCGGATTCCCTCCGTTGGGTCCTGGGTGCAGCTACCGTGTACGCGGCACCGCGCCTACGGGGAGGAGCACGCGTCGACATGGCATTCCAGTGGGGAGCACCCCATCGGTACGACTTCTTTCCCGATTACCTGGTTCGACGGCACCTGATGACGCTTGCGCGAACTGCCGTAGTCCTGGCCACGGTGGTCCTCGGCCTACAGCCCCTGTTGTTCGAGTTCGGCACCGATCGGAGCGACTCCGGTGCGATGTTCGTGGCCGTGGGGATTGCTGTGGTCGACGCAGGGTGGGCTGTGCTGCTGTGGCGATCACGTCCGTGGTTCACCGAAACGCAGTCCCTGTGCTTCGTGGCCACCGCACTCGTCTTCATGACCACGACCGGATACCTCGTATCGATCCCGCTTCTCGGCCTCGCCGAATGTACCGGGTTCGCCGTTGTCTGTGGCTATGTGGTGTTCTTCCACGGCCCTCGCGTTTTCACAGCAGCGATCACCGGCGCGGTATCGGCGACCGTCGCCATCGCGTTCGCCGAGCTACATGACGGAGTTCCACCGATACAGGTTGCGGCACTGGGTGCCTCGGTTCTGATCATCATCGGTGCAGTGCCGATGATGACACTGATGATCGTCGGCATGATGACCATCGATGTCGAATTCTCCGAAGTGGACGAACTCACCACCGTGCTCAATCGCCGCGGCCTCCAACGTGCAATGCGGCGGGCGGTGGCCTCCACGATGTCGAGCGCGTCGCTCACCGTCTATCTGCTGGACCTCGACAAGTTCAAAGCCATCAACGACACACACGGCCATTCCGTGGGCGACAGAGTTCTCGTTTCCGTAGCGACCGCTCTGCGACGAGCGGTATCCGACATGACGGTGGCTCGGCTCGGTGGAGAGGAGTTCGTGGTGATCGACATCGCCGGTCGGGTGGCCGTTTCACCCGAGGTCACCTCGGAAAATGTGCGCCGCACGGTCCGCGCCGCCGCCGAACCCCTGGTGACGGCCAGCATCGGTGTCGCAGGCCCGGTCGACACGGATTCCGAATCTCTCGAGAGCACGTTTCGCGCCGCGCTGGCTGCTGCAGATCGCTCGATGTACTCGGCCAAACGCGCAGGCGGCGACCGCGCACATCACGATTCGGCGTCGTAGCCGGACTCTCAGAGAACCGCCAACGACGGCTCACCAAGGCCGCAACATAGGGCTCTACCTTGGGAAACACAGAAGAGAAAAGGAGAACATCATGACGAACACCCGCCCCTTCCCCGGCGCTCTTTCCCTGGTGAACAGCACCTGCACCTTCGAGAAGTACTACGAGCAGCTCTACGCCAAGGCACCTGCGCTCGCCTGGTCGCTCGACGCCGACACCGGCCGCCGCAGTGCACTCGAGGAGTTCTTCGCCAAGACGCCCGAGGAACGCCGCACCACCGTCGACAGCTGGGTTGCCTGAACCCTCACAATGGACCGGTGACCGAATCGTCGAGTTCCCTTGCCACAGTCCTCGTTGTCGATGACGACGCCGACGTGCTGTCCTCACTACAACGTGGACTGCGCCTGTCGGGGTTCACCGTCATCACCGCATCCGACGGAGCAGAGGCACTGGGCGTGGTCTCCAGATCCACGCCCGACGCGATCGTGCTCGACATCAACATGCCGGTACTCGACGGGGCCAGCGTCGTGACCGCGTTGCGTGCGATGGGCAACGACATCCCGATCTGTGTGCTCAGTGCCCGCAGCTCGGTGGACGATCGCATCGCCGGGCTCGAATCCGGTGCCGACGACTATCTCACCAAGCCGTTCGTACTGGCCGAACTCGTTGCGAGGATCCGGGCAATGCTGCGCCGGCGCGGCACCAATCCAGTTGTGCCGGCGGCAGACTCGGGAGTACCGAGCTCGGCGGTGGCCATCGGAAGCCTCGTGGTCGACATCCCCGGGTATCGCGTGCATCGCGGCGGAGTCGACATCGATCTGACCAAGCGGGAATTCGAGTTGCTGGCAATTCTGGCGCGGAACAAGGGCGTTGTGCTCACGCGTGAGCGATTGCTCGAACTGGTGTGGGGCTACGACTTCGTCGCCGACACCAACGTCGTCGACGTGTTCGTCGGCTATCTTCGCCGCAAACTCGAATCCGACGGGTCGCCGCGCATCCTGCACACCGTCCGCGGCGTCGGATTCGTCGTCCGAGACGCCGCATGAGCTTCTCGCTGCGTGCCCGCGTCGCCGCCGCCACGGCCCTCGGTGCCACCCTCGTCGTAGCCGCACTCGCGGTGGTCACCTCGGTCGCCATCTCCCGCAACAACGTCAATCAACTCGACGAACGGTTGACGACAGCGTCGCAGGTGCTGGTCCCGAACTCGTCGACGTTGGAGGCCTTCATCGATCAACTCTCCGGCGCATTCGCCGTCACCATTCGCAGCGGCGACATCGTGGTCGCGTCCACACCGACACGGCTGCCCGCGCTGGACACCGGATCGCAGACCGTCGACGTCGACGGCCAACGGTTCCGCGTCTACACGGCGGTATCGACCATCGTGTCCACCATCTCCATTTCGATCGGAGTGCCGGCCCTCGAGGCACAACAGGTGACCGACGAGCAGCAAAAACAGGTGCTGATGCTGGGGCTGGTGGCGATCGCGGTGTCCACGGGCCTGGGCTGGCTGTTCGGCGGGCGAGCCGTCAGACCGCTGGTGACGTTGACCCGGCAGGTCAGCGCGCAGCCACCGACCGCTCCCGAGACCCGCACCGGCGTCACCGAGGCCGACGCACTCGCAGTCGCGATCGGGGGCATGCTGACCAGGCTCAACGAGGCACAGGACCGCACCAATGCCGCACTCGACACCGCACGCGATTTCGCGGCAGTCTCCGCGCACGAACTGCGCACCCCGCTGACGGCGATGCGCACCGATATCGAGGTTCTGCGAACCCTCGACCTCGAGCCCGCGCAGCAACGGGAGATTCTGGGTGACCTCGAGCGAACGCAGGGACGGGTGGAGACGACGCTGACCGCGCTGGAACGACTCGCGTCGGGTGAACTGTCCAGTGAGGGCGACAGAGTCGAAACCGACATCATCGACATCTGCGACGTCGCAGCCCAGGACGCACAGAGACTGCATCCCGAGCTCGACATCCGCGTGGAGTCCGCTCCCGATTCCGAGATCACGATGCGCGCACTACCGACCGGTCTACGATTGGCCGTCGACAACGTGATCGGCAATGCCGTCCGGCACGGCAACGCAACCTCGATCGTCATCACGGCCGAACGGGTCGACACGACGGTGCGCGTTCTGATCGACGACAACGGATCCGGTGTTCCCCTCGACGAACGCGAATCGGTGTTCGGCCGCTTCGAGCGCGGCACCAGAGCAGCCAAGGGCGGCTCGGGACTCGGCCTGGCGTTGGTTGCCCAGCAGGCCGAATTACACGGTGGCCGTGTCTACTTCACCGACAGTCCACTGGGCGGCGCGCGCCTGGTGATGGAGTTGCAGATTCGCTAGTGTGCCGCATTCGTTACTCGGGAGAAACCCGCGGCATCGACCGACGCGAGGAGTATGGACTCGTGCACTCGTCATCGGATTTCACCGTTCCCATCATCGACATCTCGCCGTACGTTCTGGGTGACCGCTCCCCGGACTCCGCCGCAGATTCCGACGCGATCGCGCGCCGAAGCGTGGCATCGGACGTCGACCATGCATGCAGCACAGTCGGTTTCATGCAGATCGTCGGCCACGGCATCCGGGACGACATCGTTGCCGGGCTCGCAGCGGCGATGGATTCGTTCTTCGGGCTCGACCCAGCGCAGAAGTCGGCCTACATCTGCCCGCCCGAGCTCAACCGCGGATACACCGCACCGAAGAGCGAGACGTTGAGCCTGAGCCTAGGGCTCGATTCGGCGTCGGGAATGAACGACTACTTCGAGGCATTCAACGTCGGCACCGGTGAGCCGAACACCTGGCCCGAGTCGGCCGGGTTCCGGGACGCCGTCGAACTGTATTTCGCCGAAGCTGCCCGCGTGGCCCGGACGCTGACCGGGGTGTTCGCCGACGCCCTCGGGGAATCGCCGAACCTGTTCTCACGCATCACCGATCAGTCACTCGACACGCTGCGAATGAACAACTACGCACTCGATCCGGGCACCGACGTACCGGAGGGTGAACTCACCGGAATGAGCGAGCACACCGACTACGGATTGGTGACGGTGCTCTGGGCCGACCGGGTACCCGGCCTACAGGTCCTCGGTGCCGACCGGCTGTGGCACGACGTGCAGCCTGTCGAGGGCGCGATGTTGGTGAATCTGGGTGATCTGACAGCCAGGCTGACCAACGATCGGTGGATGTCGACTCTGCATCGCGTGCGGCCACCGGTATCGGGCGGGACGATCCAGCGCAGGCGTTCTGCCGCCTTCTTCCACGACGGCAACCTCGACGCCGTCATCGCGCCGCTGGCGTCGTGCATCGAGACCGGCGCAGTGCCCCGGTACGAGCCGGTCACCGTTGCCGAACACATTCAGGCAAAGCTCGCAGGTTCCCGAGGCGGAACGGCGAATGCCTCGGCAACCCGCGAAGCCGAGCGGGTACGACGCGCTGTTACTCGACCTGCTGTTACTTGACGTCGAGCAGGTCGATGACGAACACGAGTGTCTTGCCGGAGAGGCGGTGACCTGCGCCGGCGGGGCCGTAGGCGAGCTCCGGCGGAATGGTGAGCTGGCGACGTCCGCCGACCTTCATTCCGGGGATGCCGTCCTGCCAACCCTGAATCAGTCCGCGCAGCGGGAACTGAATGGATTCGCCGCGGTTCCAGGACGAGTCGAACTCTTCGCCCGAGTCGAACTCGACGCCGACGTAGTGCACCTCGACGGTGCCGCCGGCAACTGCTTCTGCGCCGTCACCCTCGACGAGGTCGACCGTCACCAAATCCAATGGTGCGGGTCCGGCCTGAAATTCGATCACTGGCTTCGTCACTGAAGTCTCCTGCGGTTGATGCCGGCCCGCCGACGCCGGCTGTGAAGCTCTGGGCATATTCCGCTTCGACTTTACGTCGTGACGGTCAACCGATTGGAGCTGGCATCAAATTCGTCTTGTATTCGCAGGTCAACGTGTTGCCGGTTGCGGGGTCGGCCATCTCGACCTTCCAGGCGTCGGAGAACTGATTCACCCCGTGGTGCATCGAGATGGTGCCCGAGATCAAAACCGTTCCACGCGCGAACAGTCCACGTTCGGTGAGTACATCGAGCCAGTACTGCGGGGCGAGAAGATCACCGAGCGTTCCGGTCTGAATGAGTGCTCCGTCCGCCCAGGCGGTCAGGGTGATCTCGTCCAGTCGATCGGCCACGTCGGTCAACCGCCACGCGCTGGTGCCCAGCACGTCAGGGGCGGCGTTCTTGCTCCACGCGACACTGTGAACTTCCAGGTCACGGTCGGTGTGATCGCACGCAACCGTGAGCAATACGTCGTCGATCGTGTTGCCCAGGATCACCAGAGCCCATTCCGCCTCGCCCGACGTGCGTCCGTGCTGGACGGCGACGGTATCGGTCTGCTGCGCCAGGTAGGGCGAGATGGGGTAGAGCGCCGGGGTCACCGTCGGAGCGGGTACTCCCAGTTCGGCCAGCTCCGCGATGTGCGACGCCACCTCTTCCTGGTTGCGGCCTGCGTACCCAGCATTGAGCAGCGTGGTGACCTCGAGCGACTCGGTCGTGCCGTCGGGCAGCGTGAATGTGAGCATCAGTAAGGACCCTCTCCTCGTAAATTTTCTGTTTCCGATACGCCGAAAGCCTTGCGCATACGTCTTGTATACAGCAAGTATGGAGCACGTACAACGGATAGAGTGATCCCAGGCACAAGAAGGAGTCGTCATGACCGAACCTGTTTCGGTGGATAGAAAGGGCCTGGCCAAGGCCTTCGCGGCCAGCCTGACCGGAACGGCATTGGAGTGGTACGACTTCGCCGTCTACTCGGCCGCCGCCGCGTTGGTGTTTCCGCTGGTCTTCTTCCCGGACAGCGACCCGCTGACCGGAACACTGCTGGCCTTCTCGACATACGCCGTCGGGTACATCGCCCGTCCGGTCGGTGGATTCGTCTTCGGCCGACTCGGCGACGTCATCGGCCGAAAGCAGCTACTCGTCATCACCCTGCTGTTGATCGGCGTCACGACATTCGCCATCGGTTTGATCCCCGGCTACGACACCATCGGTATCGCGGCGCCGATCATCCTCGTCACGATGCGGTTCTGCCAGGGCGTCGCGGTCGGCGGCGAGTGGGGTGGTGCCGTTCTGCTCTCCAGCGAATACGGCGATCCCCGCAAACGCGGGTTCTGGTCCTCCGCCGCGCAGATCGGACCACCCGCGGGCAATCTGCTCGCCAACGGCGCACTCGCGGTGCTGACACTGACATTGACCGACCAGCAGTTCGAGTCCTGGGGATGGCGTGTTGCATTCCTCTTCTCGGCAGTACTCGTCGGATTCGGTTTGTGGATCCGCCTGAAGCTCGAGGACACGCCGGTATTCAAAGCACTCCAGGAAAGCGGCGATCGCTCCGAGGCCCCGATCAGCGAAGTGTTCAGGACAGAACTGCGACCACTGCTGGCAGGCATCATGTCTCGGGTTGCACCGGACGTCATCTATGCACTGTTCACGGTCTTCTCGATCACCTACGGCACCCAGAAGTTGGGCTTCGAGCGCAGCGAGGTGCTGACGGCCATTCTGGTCGGATCGGCGTGCCAGCTCGGCTTGATCCCGCTCGCCGGAGCCGTCTCCGACCGCATCAATCGACGCCTGGTCTACGGCGTCGCAGCCGTCGGCGGTGTCGCCTGGAGCGCGATCTTCTTCCTCGTCATCGGCGGAGGATCATTGCCTCTGCTGATCCTGGGTGTGGTTGTGGGCCTGGCGTTCCACTCGTTCATGTACGGGCCACAAGCCGCCTTCGTCACCGAGCAGTTCAGTGTGCGACTGCGCTCCACCGGTAGCTCGTTGGCGTACACGATCGCCGGTGTGTTCGGCGGAGCGATGGCCCCGCTGATCTTCGTGTACCTGTTGGACAAGACGGACAGCTGGGTGCCGATCGCCGGATACATCGTGATCGTCGGTGCCGTCACACTCGTCGGCCTCGCACTCGGCCGCAACCCCGACCCCACCGAGGACGAGCATTACGTGCTACTGAACCAGGAGCACGAAAAGGCTACGCGCGCAGCAGAGTCTGAAGTGTGACCTCGAGGTGAGCGTCGATCTTCTCGTGCACCAGGCCCTCGTCGCCGACACTCAGTGCGTCGATGATGGCCTGGTGCTCGGCGCACACCCGATGCTGTCGGTTGGCAGCAGTGAACAGGGCACTCAGGCCCACCCTGAGCTGCCGAGCACGCAGTCCGGCGTACGTGCGGGACAGAAGATCGCTGCCCGCCGAATCGATCAGACTCTGATGGAAGGTGCCGTCCCAATCGATGAACTCCTTGGGTGCATCCGCACTGTCGGAGTTCATCAGCAATTCCTGTTGCTCGAGCGCATGCTGCATCTGTGCAATCGGAGCATCCCCGGCGCGCAGCGCACGGGTGGCCGCGTGCCGTTCGAGGACGCCGCGCAGATCCATCAGTTCGGCGATCTGCCGTCCGGACATCGCCGGTACGTGCGCGCCGCGCTTGGGGACCATCTCCACCAGTCCCTCGGACTGCAGCATCAGCAGCGCTTCCCGAACCGGTGTGCGCGATACGCCGATTCGCGTGGCGAGCTCCTGCTCGTTCAGAAAAGTGCCGGTGGCGGCCGGTGACGACAGCACCTGATCACGTACGAACAGATACGCCTTGTCCCTCCCCGACAGTGGTTGCATACGATATGTATACCTGTCTTCACCCGACGAAACCAGGAGTCACACCGTGAGCTCGACAATCCGCATCAGCCTGGCCCAGATCACCAGTGGCGAACACCCCACCGAAAACCTCGAACTCATCGATAGCCACGCCCGTGCAGCAGCACATGCCGGGTCGAACGTCGTCGTGTTTCCGGAGGCGACGATGCGCTGCTTCGGCGGACCCATCAGGAAGTTCGCGGAACCCCTCGACGGCGAATGGGCCAACGCGGTGCGATCCATCGCCTCCGACGCCGGCATCACCGTCGTCGCCGGGATGTTCACTCCCGCCGCGGACGACAGGGTGACGAACACCTTGCTCGTCACCGGCCCCGGTATCGATGCGAGCTACGACAAGATTCACCTGTTCGACGCCTTCGGATTCGCTGAATCCGACACCGTCGCACCGGGTTCGGACCCACTGGTGGTGGACATTGCCGGAGTTCGGGTGGGCTTCGCGACCTGCTACGACATTCGATTTCCCGCGCTGTTCCAGAAACTCGGGGACCTCGGCGCGGAACTCGTCGTCGTTCCGGCGTCGTGGGGAGCGGGTGACGGCAAAGTCGAGCAGTGGACCCTGCTCGCTCGCGCTCGTGCCCTGGATTCGACGACCTTCATCGCGGCCTGCGATCAGGCCGAACCCGCTGCCGCCGAGGGTAATGCGCCGTTGGGCGTCGGGCACAGCATCGTCTGCTCCCCCACCGGCGAGATTCTCGGTCAACTCGACGCCACACCCGGCATGCTGACGATGGACATCGACACAGGACTGGTCGACGCCGTGCGCAAGACTCTGCCGGTGCTGAAGAACCGCAAGCACTTCGACGCCTGATCGTTCTACGTCGCACCGATCGGGCGAGCGTGGGAGGACCAGAACTCCGACACCACCTCGGCCAGTCGATCCGGCTGTTCCAGTGCGGGTATCACACGAGCGCCGCTGACGGTTACCTCACGCGCATCGGCCATCACGGCCGCGACAGCGCGCGCCTCCGCTGGTGTCCACTCCCCACGATCGTCGGTGGTGACGAACAGAGTTGGACGCGCCGAAGCTCGTGCAGCCCAGGTCAAGTCCGTGCGATTCAGGATCGCCGTCTCGATGGCCAGTGCAGTCGCTCGACGGCCCGCCCGCGCGACGGCGTCGCGCAGCATCTGCACTGCGGCGCGATCGTGGGCCCGGGTGTGGTCGGTGAAGATCGTCTCCTCGATGGCCGACCGGACCGGGCCGCGAAGGCCGACGAGCCTGTAGAGCGGTAGCAGCATTCGGATCTTCCGGCGCAACGCCTTGTCGATGGGATGCGTCGGCGCGCTGATCGCGACGAGGGTCGCGATCAGGTCGGGCCGTCGGGCAGCGACTTCCATCCCCACGTGACCGCCCCAGGCGTTTCCGAGCCAGTCGACGCTGCCGCTGCCCCATCGTCGCTGCATCTCTTCGAGTAGTTCGACAGCAGCATCCGCACAGCCCGAGATATCGGTTGGCTCGTGCAGCGGATCGCTCGAACCGCAGGACGGGGCGTCGACGAGATACAGGGTCCGGGCACCCGCCAGTGCCGGTAGTACCCGGTCCCAGCTCGACGAGTCGACGAACATGCTGTGCCACAACACAACCGGTGGTCCTGTTCCCGTGGCCCTGACATGCAGTCGACCGAGTCGCGTGGGGATGTCGTACTCGTTCATAATTGACATTACACAGCGTAATCTCAATTCTGTCTAGACTGCATTTCATGGCCAGGACCTACTCGTCGGACCTACGCACCGAGCGCGCCCGAATGAACCGCGCGGCGGTGCTCGACGCTGCGCACACGATGTTCCTGAGCCGAGGCTGGGTCGCCACGACCATGGCCGGCGTCGCATCGGCGGCTGGATTGACCCGGCAGACCGTCTACCAACAATTCGACGGGAAGCTTGCATTGCTGGACGGATGCATCGACAGAGCGCTCTCGGACAACCTGAACTCCCCCGTTCGCGAAATGCCGGACTACGAGAAGATGGGCACCGGAACGTTCGAGGAGCGCCTCGCAGCGGGCGCGGCCTGGCTCCGTGGGGCACATGAGCGGTCCGCGGGGATCCAACACGTGCTGGACGAGGCCGCCGTAGTGGATCCCGTTGCTGCGCAGCGACTCTCGGTCCGAGAAGAGACGCGATGGGACGAGAACCGTTGGGCAGCAGGACTCATCCTCGGGAGCCCTCCACCGGACGAGGTGGTCGACGCGATGTGGTTGCTCACGGCGCGTTCGTCATGGCTGAGACTGACCCGCGAGCGCGGCTGGACCTCCGAGCAGTGGGAGCAATGGTTCATCGCGCACGCTCGAACAGAATTGCAGCCGCGAACTCGTCACTGACGTCGCATCTCCAGCCGGAAACGACAATGCCGCCGACTCCCCGAGGGGAGCCGGCGGCATTGTCGTGCAGTACGAGCTAGCGGGAGCTGACGTCCTGGTAGTCGCGCTCGGTGTAGCCGGTGTAGATCTGGCGCGGGCGGCCGATCTTGCCGGTCGTGTCCTCGTTCTGCTCGCGCCAGTGCGCGATCCAGCCCGGGAGACGGCCCATCGCGAACAACACCGTGAACATGCGCGGCGGAAAGCCCATCGCGCGGTAGATCAGGCCGGTGTAGAAGTCCACGTTGGGGTAGAGCTTGCGCTCGACGAAGTAGTCGTCGGTGAGCGCGGTTTCCTCGAGCTTCAGAGCGATCTCGAGCAGCTCGTCGCCGTTACCCAGCTTGCCGAGGATCGTGTGCGCAGTTTCCTTGACCAGCGTCGCGCGCGGATCGAAGTTCTTGTACACCCGGTGTCCGAAGCCCATGAGCTTGACGCCGTCTTCCTTGTTCTTCACTCGACGCAGGAAGTCCGTGGCGTCGCCGCCCTCGGCCTTGATCTTGTCGAGCATCTCGAGCACGGCCTGGTTGGCTCCACCGTGCAGCGGTCCCCACAGGGCGTTGATGCCACCGGAGATCGAGGTGAACAGGTTGGCCTGCGAGGATCCGACGAGGCGCACCGTCGAGGTGGAGCAGTTCTGCTCGTGATCGGCATGCAGGATGAGCAGCATGTCGAGTGCCTTGACGATCTCGGGATCCACCTCGTACGGCTCGGCCGGGAATCCGAAGGTCAGACGCAGGAAGTTCTCGACCAGGCTCTTCGAGTTGTCCGGGTACAGGAACGGCTGACCGACGGACTTCTTGTATGCGTACGCCGCGATGGTCGGCAGCTTGGCCAGCAAGCGGATGGTCGACAGCTCGACCTGCGCCGGATCGTTGGGGTCCAGCGAATCCTGGTAGTACGCCGACAGCGCATTGACGGCGCTCGACAGCACCGGCATCGGGTGCGCGTTACGCGGGAAGCCGTCGAAGAACCGCTTGAGATCCTCGTGCAGCAGAGTGTGCCGACGGATCTTGTCGGTGAACGTCTCGAGCTGATCTGCGGACGGCAGCTCCCCGTAGATCAGCAGGTAGCTGACCTCGATGAACGAAGACTTGCCCGCGAGCTGCTCGATCGGGTATCCGCGGTAGCGCAGGATGCCTGCGTCGCCGTCGATGTAGGTGATGGCCGACTTGGTCGATGCGGTGTTGACGAACCCGCCGTCCAATGTCGTGTAGCCGGTGGTCGCCAGCAGCTTTCCCAGCTCGATGCCGTTGTTGCCTTCGGAGGCCTCGGCAATCGACATGGAGTATTCGCCACCGGGATAGGTGAGGGTGGCTTTGGCGTCATTCTCAGCGGGCACGAATGGTCCCTCTCGAACTCGTGTAACGGACACGTACTTGAAGCGGACAGTTCTAACGTCGATAGTGAAACTAGTCTCTCGACGCCTCGGACGCCCAGGGAGGGTCGGCACCGGGTCGCGAAACCGTGATCGCCGCAGCTTTCGCGGCGAAGTCGAGCGCGTGTTGCCAATCTTGCTTGCTCATCTCTTTCACCGCGTTCGATGTGATAATGCTCTCCTTCTGCAAAAAGCTGAGCAGAGCGCCATGCACGGTGTCACCTGCGCCGATCGTGTCGACCACGTCGACAGCCACACCCGGCACCGAGATCTCGTCGGCTGCAGTGAAGACCGAGATGCCATCGCCGCCGCGGGTCATGACCACCGCGGTGACCCCGGCCGCGAGCCAATCGTCGACAGTGGTCCCCTGGGTTCCGAGCCCCAACCAGAACGAGTCGTCCTCGGACACCTTGAGAATGTCGATGCTGGGCAACCACGAACGGAACCGGTCGCGGAAGCCGTCGGCGGTGATATCGCCGCTGGTGCTGTCGATGGCGGCAGGCCGGATGTTGGGGTCGAGCATCGTGAGCTTGCCCGCCGCCCGCGCCCGGTGAAGTAGTCCCGCGTACATCGACGCACCGGGCTCGTAGAGCAGGGACAGCGTGCCGAAGGACAGCACGCTGATCTCGTCCGGCAGGTCGCCGGGATCGGCCACGAGGCGATCGGCGGTGCCATCGGCGTAGAACGAGTACTCGGCGCTGCCGTCCTCGGCGAGCGTGGTCATCGCCAACGTCGTCGGCTCGTCGCCGCGCTGCACCCACGAGACGTCGACGCCTGCGTCGCGCAGACTCGCCAGGATCTGTTCGCCGAACGGGTCGCGGGAGATCCGCGACAGATACGCTACCGGCGAGCCCAATCGGCCGATCGCGACAGCGACGTTGAACGGTCCGCCGCCGAGCTTGGGCGAGAGCAAAGGTCCTTCGTGCACCGGGACCAGGTCGACCAATGCCTCGCCGCACACCAGAATCGTCACTTCTCGTACCTCATTCCCAAGGTGCCCGACCAGGTTTGCCCCGGCTCGAGCACGATCAGATCGATCTCGGAGTTCAACGCATCGGGTGGGCAGGTCATCGGTTCGATCGCCAACGCCCGGCCCCGATCGGGATAGGCCTGATCGTTGGCCGGATCGGCGGTGAACACCTGCACCCAACCGAAATTGCTGTCGGTCCACAGTACGGTCGCGGCGCCGTCCGGCCCACGCAGTACATGATTCGCGCGCCCGTCGGCATCGGGCAACGACGCACTGAACGGGGTATCGAGCTGCACTCCCCGCAGCGTTCGCGGCTTCCTGAAGTCGTACTCGGTATCGGCCGTCGACACCGAATTGCCCACGGGCAGATTGCGTTCCGGATCGAGAGGTAAGCGCGTTCCGGCCGAGAACTCGAGCGTGCAGTCGTCGAGCGGCACATCGCCAACCCTGGCGTACGTGTGGAAACCCATCCCGTACGGAGCCGCGGAATCGCCGGTGTTCTTCGCTGTTGCCGTCACTGTGAGACCGTCCGCCGAGAGCTCGTGCACCACGGTCAGCGTCACCGAGAACGGCCAGCCCTGATGCGTCCCGATATCCACGCTCTGCTCGACGCGACTGTCGGTGTGCTGGACCAGTGTCCACGCCACTCGACGGACGAAACCGTGGCTCGCATTGTTCCGCGAGGGCTCGCTGATCTCCATCCGATGCTCGACGCCATCGAATGTGAAGGTTCCATCGGCCGTGCGATTCGGCCATGGGGCCAACACCAACCCCGCCGACAGCGGCGGCTTGGTGCCGGCCTCCCAGGTCTCGGTGAGCGCTGCGCCGTCGTACTCGAGAACCCGCAGGCCTGCTCCGACGGCAGCGATGTCTGCCCGATACTTGCCGCTCGTCAAGGAGTAGGTCTGCGCGTCAGCCATGGGAGTCATTGTCCACCGGCCTACCGCCGGGTCGTTCCGCAGGCTCCACTCCCGCCTTGCCGCCGGCGATTGCACCCACTCGGTAGCGAATGAATGCCGGAAGTGCCAGCGCTGCGATCGCCACACCGATGACGACCAGTACGCCGCCGCCTGCCGCTGCGGCGGCCGTCCCCACCGACGCGGCTGCTGCGCCGTGCAGCACATCGCCGATGCGAGGCCCTCCCGCGACGACGACGATGAAGACACCTTGCAGTCGGCCCCGCATCTCGTCGGTCGCGACCGTCTGCAGCATCGTGCTGCGGAATGCCGCGGAGATCATGTCGGCCCCGCCGCCGAGGGCCAGGAACGCCAACGCGAACCACAGGGCAACGGCCGTCGCCCCGTCGGTGGCTGCGCCCACGGCGAGGCCGAATCCGATCATCGCGACGCCCCACACGACGATGCAGATCAGCACCGCCAGGCCCTGCCTGCGCACTCGTGGCAGCCAGCCCGAGAACACCCCGCCGACCACCGCCCCTGCGGACATCGCCGCGAACAGCATGCCCAGCACCGGCCCGCCCGACGCCGGGTCACCGAAGCTCTCGTGCGCGATCTGCGGGAAGAGCGCCCTGGGCATTCCGAACACCATGGCGATGATGTCGACGACGAAGGAGGCCAGCAACACCTTCTGGGTGGCGAGGTAGGCGAAACCGTCGAACACCGAACGCAACCCGGCTCGCTGACCCGACTTCGCCGGCGGAATCCCCGGCAGCCGGATCACTGCCCACAGCGTGGCGAACAGTGCGATGGTATCGATCAGATAGAGCGTCTCGAGCCCGATGTAGTAGATGAGGATGCCTGCACTGAGCGGTCCGGCGATGGCACCGAAGTTCATCACCGTCATGTTCAGTGAGTTCGCGGCGGGCAGTTGCTCGGCAGGCAGGATGCGCGGGAGAACGGCGCTGCGGGTCGGCTGGTTCACTGCGAAGAACGCTTGCTGAACTGCCAACAGCACCAGGATGATCCACACATTGTTCAGGTCGAGAAACGCCTGTAGCCAGAACAGCGCGGATGTTCCGATCAGACCGCACGTGGTGATCATCAGCAGGGTGCGGCGGTCCATCACATCGGCCAGCGCCCCGCCCCACAGGCCGAACACGATGAGCGGCACCAGTGCGAACACACCGGTCAGGCCCACATAGGCAGAGCTCAGCGTGATCTGGAAAACCTGTTGTGGCACAGCCACAATGGACAGCTGCGCCCCGATGACGGTGACGATGTTCGCCAACCACAACCGCTTGTAGGCCGGAGTCCTCAGCGGGGTCGTATCGGCGAGGATGCCGCGCAGTCCGCTCACGGCTGCAGACGCTCGATCACACCGCTTGCCACCGTCAGGCGAATTCGGTTGTGCATACGGCTCGTTCGGCCCTGCCAGAACTCGACCGTCTCGGGCTCGACGCGAAAGCCACCCCAATTCGGGGGCACCGGTACATCGATACCGTCGAACGTCGCGGTGACCTCGGCCAGTCGCGCAGCCAGATCGTCCCGCGAGCCGATCGGGCGCGACTGCTCGGACGCCCACGCCCCCAATTGGGATCCCCGTGGCCGCGTGCGCCAATACGCTTCGGTGGTCTCGGCGTCCACCTTGACCACCGGGCCGCGGACAGTGAGCTGGCGGGCAATTCCGATCCACGGGAACGTGATCGACGCATACGGGTTCGCGGTGAGTGCACGACCCTTGTCCGAGTCGTAGTTGGTGTAGAAGACCACGCCGTCGACGTCGAGGTCCTTGCACAACACGGTGCGGGTGGCGGGCCTACCTGCCTCGTCGACCGTCCCCAACACTATGGCGTTGGGCTCGGCCAACTCGGCCGCTATCGCGTCGGCCACCCACCGTTGGGCGACAGGGAACCACCCGCCCGTCAGAGCGTCGACGTCGAGGTCCTCGGGCTCTCCGTAATCCACCCGCATGTTCGCCAGGCGCTGTTCATCTGCAGACACAAGCCCAGACGCTACTCCCGCGTACACCCCGGCTATGGTTCTGACGAAGTACGCCCGGATGCGGCGCAGAGCCGGGTGCAGTTGCGACGAGGGAGTCCACAGGCCATGGCTGTTCAACGAGTTCCCGAGGATTTCGTCTCCGGTCTCGAAGGTGTCGTCGCGTTCACCTCCGACATCGCCGAGCCCGACAAGGACGGCGGCGCACTGCGCTACCGCGGCGTCGACATCGAAGAACTCGTCGCACAGAACGTCACATTCGGTGATGTCTGGGCCTTGCTGGTCGACGGTGAGTTCGGGCGAGGACTACCTCCGGCCGAACCTTTCCCTCTTCCGATCCACACCGGTGACGTCCGCGTCGACGTCCAGGCCGGTCTGGCGATGCTCGCACCCATCTGGGGTTACCAGCCGATACTCGACATCGACGACACCATCGCCCGCGACAACCTCGCGCGCGCATCGGTGATGGCACTGTCCTATGTGGCCCAGTCCGCTCGCGGCATCTACCAGCCCGCGGTGCCGCAGACTCGCATCGACCAGGCCGCGACCGTCACCGAACGATTCATGGTTCGCTGGAAAGGCGAACCGGATCCCGCCCACGTCGCCGCCATCGACGCCTACTGGGTCTCGGCCGCCGAGCACGGCATGAACGCATCGACGTTCACCGCGCGCGTCATCGCCTCCACCGGAGCAGACGTCGCCGCGTGTCTCTCCGGAGCCATCGGCGCGATGTCCGGCCCCCTGCACGGCGGTGCGCCCGCCCGCGTACTGCCGATGATCGAAGAGGTCGAGAAGACCGGTGACGCACGGGCGCTGATCACCGGCATCCTGGACCGAAAAGAGAAGCTCATGGGCTTCGGGCACCGCGTCTACCGCGCCGAGGACCCCCGCGCCCGCGTCCTGCGCGCCACCGCCGAGAGACTTAACGCGCCGCGCTACGAGGTTGCCGCGGCACTCGAACAGGCGGCACTGACCGAACTGCGCGAACGCCGCCCCGACCGCGCTATCGAAACCAACGTCGAGTTCTGGGCCGCGGTGATCCTCGACTTCGCCGAGGTGCCCGCGCACATGATGCCCGCGATGTTCACGTGCGGACGCACCGCGGGCTGGTGCGCGCACATCCTGGAACAGAAGCGTCTCGGCAAGCTCGTTCGCCCTGCCGCCCTCTACACCGGCCCCGAACCCCGCAGCCCCGAGTCCGTGGACGGCTGGGAACTGATCCGGTAGTCGAAGCCGCGGCGGCACCCGACTAGCCTATGGGTGCCATATTCCATCGACGCTAGGACGCGCTACTCCATGGCCGAATTGCCGATCATCCCCGCCGATCTCCTGCCCGCCGACGGACGCTTCGGTTGCGGCCCGTCCAAGGTTCGCCCCGAGCAGCTGCAATCCCTGGTCGACGTCGGCGCGTCCGTGTTCGGCACCAGCCACCGACAGAAGCCTGTCAAGGATGTCGTCGGACGCGTACGCAGTGGCTTGAAAGACCTGTTCTCGCTCCCTGAGGGCTACCAGGTAGTGCTCGGTAACGGTGGCACCACCGCCTTCTGGGACGCCGCTGCATTCGGCCTCATTCGCGAGAAGTCGCTGCACCTCACCAACGGCGAGTTCAGCTCGAAGTTCGCCTCGGTGGCCAAGAACAACCCCTTCATCGGCGATCCCATCGTCGTCAAGGCCGAGCCGGGCAGTGCCCCCGAGCCCACTTCCGACCCGTCCGTCGACCTCATCGGTTGGGCGCACAACGAGACCTCGACGGGCGTGGCCATCCCGGTCAGCCGTCCGGCCGGCTCCGAGAACGCCCTCATTGCGATCGACGCCACCTCCGGCGCCGGCGGTCTGCCGGTGAACGTCGCCGATTCCGACGTCTACTACTTCGCGCCGCAGAAATGCTTCGCCGCCGACGGCGGCCTGTGGGTCGCGCTGATGAGCCCGGCCGCGCTTGCCCGCGTCGACGAGATCGCCTCCAGCGGCCGTTGGGTTCCGGACTTCCTGTCGCTGCCGATCGCCGTCGACAACAGCAGCAAGGACCAGACGTACAACACCCCGGCAGTGGCGACGCTGCTGCTGTTCGCGGATCAGATCGAGTGGCTCAACTCGCAGGGCGGCCTCGATTGGGCCACCGAGCGCACCGCCGATTCGTCCTCGCGCCTGTACGACTGGGCCGAGAAGAGCGAGTTTGCAACGCCGTTCGTGACGAACCCGGATCACCGCAGCCAGGTCGTCGGAACCATCGACTTCGACGAGAAGGTCGACGCAGCTCAGGTTGCCAAGATCCTGCGCGCCAACGGCGTCGTCGACACCGAGCCGTACCGCAAGCTCGGCCGCAACCAGTTGCGTGTCGGTATGTTCCCCGCGATCGAGCCGGACGACATCACCGCACTGACCAAGAGCATCGACTGGGTCGTGTCCACGCTGAGCTGATTCCAGGGATGGGCTGATTACCAGCAAGCTCACAGCTGGGGCGCTCCCTTCGAGGCCTACACTTGCATTCAAGTACGCAAGCGTAACGACCTCGGAGGGAGCGCTCGTATGTTCAGGCTCCTGGCATTCGCGCTGCGGATTCGCGTGACACTGGTCTACTGCACCCTCGCGGTGGCAGGCACGGTAGCGCTCGGCCAGATCGGCCCTCACGATCGCTGGCACGTGCTGCATGCGGCGAGTACCAACCTGCACAATCTGACCGACGGCCACCTGGCCACCCTCGTCACGAGCGTATTTCTCACCGAGGGTCGGGTGAACTGGCTGTGGTTGGCCGCGGTCGCCCTGTTGTTCGCCGTCGCCGAATGGGTTTCCGGTTGGCGACGCTTTCTTCTCACCTTCAGCGCCGGACATGTCGGTGCCACTGCTCTGGTTGCCGTCGGACTGCTCATCGGCATTCACGTCGACTGGCTCGCGGACTCGCTGGCGATGGCCGTCGACGTCGGGGTCAGCTACGCGGCAGCGGCGGTCGCAGGGTCGATGATCAGGTACCTGCCGATGCCGTGGCGTGTGGGGTGGGCCGCGCTGTGGATCGGCGTGGTCGCCGTGAGCGGAATCTCGGACCCGTCGTTCTCCGCCGTCGGGCACGCAATCGCCCTGAGTATCGGCTTCGGACTGGGCGCGGTGTATCTACACAGGGACGTACCGACACTGTCTCGCAAGGCAATTGACGCGACTTCGGGCGATCGGGTGCAGCCGAGCCCGCAGCTGTCTACTCTCTGAGACAGAAACGATCGTCGGCGGAAGCGATGCGTGTCGAACACCCACCGAGCACACCCGGTGAACTAGGGTCGAATTCGACGGTATCGCGAGCCGGCGCGATGAGGAGGTCACAGTGCGAGACTTACGTGTGGTGGGTCTCGAGGCCGACGGAAAGTTCGTCGTGTGCGCAGATCCCAAGACCGGCGACAGATTCCGGCTTCCGGCCGACGACAAGCTCCGCGCGGCCTCACGCGGCGACATCGCTCGACTAGGACAGATTGAGATCGAAATGGACAGCTTGCTTCGGCCGAAGGAAATTCAGGCTCGAATTCGCAGCGGAGCGACCATCGAACAGGTCGCCGCCGACTCGGGGATGGCCGTCAGCCGCGTCGAGGTGTTCGCTCACCCCGTTCTGCTCGAGCGCTCCCAGGCGGCGTCGATGGCTCAGGCAGGTCATCCGCTACGCCACGACGGCCCGGCCGTGCAGACCCTGCTCGACATCGTCACCCTTGCCTTCCGCGCACGCGGCCACAACCTCGACGACGCGGCATGGGATGCCTGGCGCGACGAGGACAACAAGTGGGTCGCGCAGCTGAAGTGGCAGGCAGGTCGCACCACCAACAAGGCGCACTGGCAGTTCCTGCCCGACGGGCACGGCGGCACCATCGCTCCGCTCGACGACACCGCCCACGAGCTGATCGATCCCGACTTCGGCCGTCAGCTGCGCGGACTCGCCCCGGTGCGCGCCCTCGCGCCCGCAACGACCGACGACGAGACCTCGCAGCAGAGCTTCGACGAGTACTACGGAACCACCGCCGACAGCGAACGGGACGCCGAGACCATCGAGGTCGAGATGGACGACGCGCCGACCGCCGACATCGAGCAGCCGCACGAGCCGGTCGCCCGGGAGCCGAAGCCCGCACCCAAGGCAGCACCCGGTCACACCAATGGCAAGGACAAGCGCGGAAAGCCTGCCATGCCGTCATGGGAAGACGTCCTGCTCGGCGTCCGGAGCAGCGGCCACAACTGATCTCTTCGATGGCCGATTTGCCGCTCGGTGACAGATTGCAGACGCTCACACCGTAGGCTTTCGACGGAGCTTACGGAGAGAGAGGTGCCGGTAGTGGGGGCCAAAGCATCAACGATCTGGTACGTGGACGCACCCGATCCGATTTCTGTACTCCGAGAGGCAACCACCTCGGATTGGAATGCTGCGACGGCACTCGTAGGCCGGTTGTACCCCCACTTGACAGCGGTGCCTCTCGGCCAAGGCCCGATATCGACCTCGGCCGGTGTGGACGACAACCACGTCTTCGTCGGTTGCTACTCCGGCGTCACCGTGGTCTGCGGATCCAATCTTTCGGTACCCACGCCGTCGACACTTCCCGAATCCTTCACTCGCCCTCTGGCTTCCGAGCACACCTACCTCGTCGCATCGGATCCGCAGCACGCATGGGGCGCGTTCGCCTACTGGGAGCGCGGCGAATTCCGCCGATCGTTCAGCGCGACGCCGGTCTACATCTACGAGGACGCTGGTCTACCGCTGGTGTGGGAGCGGTCGTTCTGGGCCGGTGAGCATCCACTGGTCTATCCCCCCGGGGTGATGCCCGATCCGCAGTCGCTCCCGTTCCATCCGCAGGAATTCGCCGAAGCCGCCAACGCGGAATGGCTCGGATTCCGCTACACCGGTGCCCCGCACCCCGGTGAATTCGATCCGGCCACACTGCCGGTCTGCGGATTCACGATGTACGTTCCGGGTCAGGAGCCACCACCACCGAACCAGCAGGGCCGAGGCTCGAACGGTCGGGGCCCACAGGAACCGATGCCCGGTGCCCCGGACGAGCAGGCACAGCGACCGAAGAAGCGTTGGTTCTCGCGCAGGTAGGCCCGTCAGAACGCCGACGCCGCCAGCGCCACGAAGCTCAGGATGGAACCGACACCGGCCCCGTACACGGCCCAGCGCCACACCGGTATCGCGAGCCACCGCATGACCGTCGGTGCTGCACCTGCCACGACGACCATATTGAGACCGAGTGCGAGCAAGGGATGAACTCTGGCCAGTTCCAGACCGAATGCCGTCAACGCCACCGCCGTCAGTGCCGTCGAGATCAAGGTGATCGGAATTCCGGTCCAGCGAACACCTGGGTCGCGATCGGTCACGTCAGACGCACCCGTTCGTAAAAGCCCATTGCCGCAGCTGTCGCGACGTTGAGTGAATCGGTGCCCGGTGCCATCGGGATGCGCGCGCGAATGTCGGTGGCGCGCATCGCATGTTCGGTCAACCCCGGCCCCTCCGCGCCCAACAACAGTGCGACCTTGTCCCCCGTCATCGCCGAGGCCAGCGATACGGCCTCCGGATTGGGGGTCAGAGAGATCAGCTGAAAACCGTGCGCACGAACACGATCGAGGCCACGGGGCCACTCGGGCACCTTCGCGAAGGGCACGCGGAGCACATGTCCCATCGACACCCGTACCGACCGCCGGTACAGCGGATCCGCGCACGCGGCACCGAACAACACGGCATCGACGCCGAGGCCGGCCGCATTCCGGAACATCGACCCGAGATTCTCGTGGTCGTTGACGCCCTCGAGAATCGCCACCGTTTTCGCGCCGTCCAGCACCTCGTCCAGATCGAGGGCAGGCGGCCTGTTCGCCGCCGCCAACACTCCACGATTGAGATGGAAGCCGACGACCTCGGCCATCACCTCGGCCGACGTCCGATAGAACGGGACATCCGATTCTGCGAGATCGTCGCGCAACGCGTCGAGCCGTCGATCCACGCCGAGCAGGCTGATCATCGGAAAACGTGAGGTCAACAGGCGCTGCGCAACCAGCACCCCCTCGGCGATCACCAATCCCTTGCCCTCGGGCAGATCGGGTCGCCTGTCCGAGGAGTTGAGGTCGCGAAAATCGTCCAGCCGGGGGTCGAGAGGATCGTCGACATCGATTACATGAACCACCCGCTCATCTTGTCACCCGGCCTTTCCGGCGGTCCGTCGGCGAAGGCCTACATCTGTATGGAAAAGTAAAGAGCGATGACTACCGACGAATCGATCACCATCCGCACCGCCTCCGACCACGACTGGGATGCCGTCGCGCTACTCGACGCCCACGCGTTCGGCGAGCACCAGAACGCCGAGGATCTTGCCGAGACGCAGATCCTCACCAAGTCCGAGCACGTGTACCTGGCATGGGACGGGCAGACCCCGGTGGGTGTCGCCATGCACTTCCCGATGTCGGTGACCGTTCCGGGCGGCGCGCAGGTCGAGGCCTCCGGAGTTTCCTGGGTGTCCGTCGCACCGACGCATCGCCGACGCGGCATCCTGCGATCGATGTTCACCCAGCAGCACCGCGCTCTGAACGACGCGGGTGCTCCGCTGTCTTTGCTGACAGCCAGCGAAGCGACGATCTACGGACGCTTCGGGTACGGGCCGGTGACCGAGGAGATCAGCGTCTCGATCGACCGTCGGTTCGCGCAGTTCCGCAAGGACGCTCCCCCGGCGACGGGTGTGCGGCTGATCGAATCGGCCGAGGCCACCGAGCTGCTCCCGGACATCTACCACCGGTGGCAGCAGCAGACCGCCGGTGCCCAGCCCAAGCCGCCGATCCGCTGGGAGCGCTTCTTCGCCGATCGCGAGAACCGACGCGACGGACTGACCGCACTGTTCTTCATCGTCCATGCCGACGGATACGTCGCCTACCGCCGCGGACGCAATCCCAGCCGGGTGGTGGTGCAGGAATTCATCGCCGTGACCGACGACGCGTACGCCGCACTGTGGCAGATCCTGGTCGGGGTCGACCTGGTCGACACCATCGAGGTCCGGCAGGCACGGGACGAAGCACTGCCGTTCCTGCTGACCAACAACCGGCTACCGAAGGTCACGGCTCACCACGACGCTCTGTGGGCCCGCATCATGCACGTCGAGGCAGCGCTCGAGGCGCGCACGTACGCTCTCGACACGTCGCTGATCATCGCCGTCCGAGATCCGTTCCTCGACGCGGGCGGTACCTACTCGTTCACCGTGGCCGATGGCAAAGCGACCTGCACCCGGGTGGAATCCGAACCGGACATCGAACTCGACATCGATGTGCTCGCCAGCATCTACTTCGGCACGCACCGGGCTCGATTGTTCGCCGCGGCCAATCGCCTCACCGCCCGCAACGAGGAATCTCTGCATGCACTGGATCTGACGTTCGGAACAGCGCGCCCGGCCGTCATGGGTTGGGGTTTCTAGACCGGCCCATTCGGCTTGTCGAGCGCAGTCGCCGCGCCGCCCTTCATCCTGAGGGCGGCGTACAGCGTCACCGCGAGCAACACCGTCAGGTAGCCGATGAATTCGACACTGTCGTGACCGCTCGTGGCGTGGTAGATCAACGGTGCCGTGCCCCCGAAGAGCGAGTTCGCCACGGCGTAGCCGAAGCCGACGCCCAGAGCCCGGATGTGCGCCGGGAACACTTCGGCCTTGGCGATGCCGTTCACGGACAGGTAACACGTGAGCACGAAGAATGCGCTCACCAGGATGACGAAGACCGCGGGCGCGGACGTCACCCGGGTGGTCGCCGCCACCAACGCCCCGGTAGCAAGTATCCCCAGCGCCCCGAATACGACGAGCAGAGGCTTTCTGCCGATGCGGTCGCTCAGTGCACCGCCGACCGGCTGCAGCACCATGAGCATCACGAAAGCAGCGAGCACGAGGCCGGTCGCGATGAGCTCTCCCCTGGCCCCGTCCGCGGCGAAGAATGTCTCGCGAACGATCGAGGGGACCGTGACGGTGTAGGTGTAGAACGCGGCACTCCCTCCGGCGGTCAGCAGGAACACCCAGACAAGCGGACGCCAGTGATCGTGAAACAGCGCTCTCATCGTGGCGTCCCGGTCCGCCTGTGACGCCTTCGGTTCTCGCGGGGCACGATCGAGTCCGCGCGCCCACCACAGAGACGCCAGGCCGGCCGCGCCTCCCGCGGCGAACGCGAGGCGAAAGCCCCACTCGGAGATTGCCGCACGGTCGGTGCTCGCGAGGAGCACGAGCAGACATGTCTGCGCGAGCACGAGGCCGCCGACGATCGTCGCGGCCTGGAACGAGGCGAAGAATCCACGATGACCTCGCGTGCCCGACTCGGAGAGCAGTACCGTCGCCGCCGCATATTCGCCACCGGTTGCGATGCCCTGCACGATGCTCACGACCGCGAGGATGACCGCTGCCCAGGCACCGATCGTGTGGACCGTCGGAGTGACCGCCAGGGCAACCGATCCGGCCGACATGAGCGTGACTGCCGCGACGAGCGCGAATTGTCGGCCTCGCACGTCCGCGATCCTGCCGAACAGCCACGAGCCGAGCGGACGTACGACGAAGGTCAATGCGAAAAGTCCGTAGACGTACACCAGTGAATTCGTCGACGACGGATCGAAGAACTCGGTCCGGAAGTACGGCGCGAACGTCGCGTAGAGATACAGGTTGAACCACTGCACGAGATTCGGCACCGAACCCGCCAGTATGACGCGGATCTGCGTACGACGGTCGGAGCTCGCCGACTCGGTGCGATTCACGAGCTGAAAGTACCCGAACACGCCCCTTCACGCAGGTGAGACGCCTATCCCGCCAGACCGTGAGTGAATGCGAAGTGCACGGCCTGCGCCCGGTCACGTAGTTGCGCCTTGGCGAACAGATGATTGATATGAGTCTTGACCGTCGCCTCGCTGACGAACATCTGCCCAGCGATCTCCCGATTCGAAAGGCCCGCGGCGATCGCGCGCAGGACGTCCACCTCGCGTGGCGTCAGCCTGGCCGGGATCTGCTGCGCGCGAGGCACTTCGATTGCTCCCAGCAATCGCGCCTGCACCTCCGGGTTCAGCACCGCTTGCCCGGCTGCGGCCGCTCGCAATGCCGCCGCGATCTCGACCCGTCCGGCGTCCTTGGTGAGATATCCGCGTGCGCCTGCGCCAAGCGCATCGAGTATCGAGCGTTCGTCCGAGAAGGTCGTCAACACCACCACGGGCAAATCGGGAAAGCGCCCCTTCAAGATTCGCGTCGCTTCGATTCCGTCGGTCCCCGGCATCCGCAGATCCATCAGCACCACGTCGAGGTGATCGTCGCTCATCGCCGCGGTCACCTCGGTGACCGCGCTCGCTCCGTCGGCAGCGGTCGCAACCACGGTGATGTCCTCGATCAGGTCCAACATCGTGGCCAGCGCCTCGCGCACCGACGCCTGATCGTCGGCGATCACTATCCGAATGCTCATGCTCTCGATTCCATATCTGGTTCAGCGTGGTTGATGCAGAGGTACTTCGGCACGCACGACCCAGCCTGGCCCGTCGGGACCGACAGTGACCGACCCGCCCACCAGGGCCGCGCGTTCGCGCATACCGACAAGGCCCATTCCGGTGCTCTCGATCGGTTCGGGTGGCGACAGGGCGGGGCCGTTGGCCACGGAGAGTTCGACCGATCCGGCATCGAACCGAAGCACCACCTCGACAGCAGCCCCGGGCGCGTGGTTGCGGGCGTTGGTCATCGCCTCCTGCGCGCACCGGACCAGGAACTGCGACTGCGAGGTATCGAGATTCAGCGCCGTGCCCTCGACTTCGAAGCTCGCGTCCTCGCCCACGAGAGCGGCCAAGGTCGGCACGAGGGGCAGCGCATCCTGGCGCAAAGTCTGCACAGCACGGCGTGTTTCGGTGAGTCCCTCCCGAACGAGGCTCTGCGCCTTGCCCACTGCCGCTCTGGCCTCCTCGGCGCGGCCGGCGTCGAGCAACGCGTCGGCGACTTCGAGTTGCATGTTGACCCCGGACAGCGAGTGCGCGAGAACGTCGTGAATGTCGCGGGCGATGCGGGCTCGCTCGGCCAGGGCATGCTCGCGAAGTTCCGCCTCGGTGGCGCGACGCGCATTACGCAGTGCATCCAGCCGACTGCGCCGTGAATACCCGATCAGCACCGGCCAACCTGCGAACAACCCTGCAGCCCAGGGCCATCCGTCGACACCATTGTGCTCGGCGATCCACAGTGCGGTTGCGCACGCCACGCTGAGCGAGATCGCGAACGGGAACGACACCGACGGCTTGAAGCGCCACCCTGCATGTCCCGCAATCAGAAACGGGAACAGCGTTGCCGCTGTGGTGCCCCCGAGGGGCAGCATCGCTGCAGACGCGAACAGTGCGACACCCGCACCGACCAGAGACGAACGCGGACCGACGAACCGTCGCGGAAGCGCCGAGGCCAGCAGCACGGCGCTGTTGACGACGAGCAGCGCAAGCAGAAGCGGGTTGCTCAGGTCCGAAGTGGCGAAGGCCGCCGCGATCACGACGGCCGCGACATACGGCCGGCTCGACAGCCTGAGGCTGTCGAGCGTGGGCAACCGTACGTCGGGGTTGGGTGCCGATGTCACCGAATCTTCGACCCTCCGCCGCGAACCCGATTGTGCATGTCGGACAGCGTAGGCGAGATCGTGTGATGACCGGACTTGTCGGCGCGCCAGACGATGGTGGCGTCGGTGTGCATGGCGCGGTAGAGAACGGCAACCGATTCGGCGAGGAATCCGATGCCCACGGCCAGCATCGTGGCCTGACCGGCGACGGATGCGGCCGTCGGATCGATAGCGCTCTCCACCGGAATCAGCAGCACGCGGACGGCGATGGCGGCGATCCACAGCCCGATCGACGCGACCGAGTACCGCATCCAGGCCGTCCCGTCCCGTCCCGCTCGGAGATCCTGACGGTGTAGCCGCGGATCACGCCGAAGCCGACACCGACGATGCAGCCGAGGAGAAGGAACCCGATGGCCGTGGCCGACAGGGCCGTCGAGTTCAGTGATGCCAACCCGACGAGGGCCAGAATCGTCGGCAGCACCAGCATGCGCCGGGCTTCCATGAGCTGGCCGGTCATGCGCCGCACCAGCAGATATCCGACCAGAAGGACTACGAGAGCGATCGTTGCAATGTTCATGGCAGTAACGCTACGAATCTCGAGGGGATGGCGAATCGACCCACGGGTGGAGATCGGGTGGAAACGGAGGAGCGGAGCCTGCGGAGTGACTTTCGGGGCAGGAGCGGAGCCTGCGGAGTAACCGTAAGGCACAGAGCGGCATGACCCATGACTTTTGTCATGGCCGGACCGTGACGGTGTCACTTCAGGTGATGATGCGCTGCACTGTTTTCGGCGGTTCGGGCGCAGCAGACTCGTAGTCATGAAGCAACCAGACGAAGGAAACCTGTTCACTGATCTCATGGAGCTCGGACCGGCTCCGACGATGGCGCGTGAGATCGTCGTCATCGTCATCAGTCTCGCGATCATCGCCGTGTTGTTCGCGATCGTCGGCACGTCCCTTCCGGCGTTCGTCGCACTCGGCGTCATCGTCGCCTTCATGGGTGTCCGGTTCGTCATCGGACTGCGGCACTGGCAGAAGCGATCATGAGCATCATCGATGTCGACGGTATGACTCGCCGCTACGGTTCGGGCAAGAACGCGTACGAGGCCGTCAAAACTCTCGACCTGCACGTCGCCGAGGGCGAGTTGTTCGGATTGTTGGGCACCAACGGTGCAGGTAAGACGTCCACTCTCGAAGTGATTCAGGGCCTTTCGCGCCCCAGCGAGGGCACGGTGCGGATCCTGGGAATGGATCCGGTGTCCGATCGCCGCAAGGTCCGGCCGTCTCTGGGAATCATGTTGCAGAAGGGCGGCCTGCCTCAGGATCTGACCACCGCCGAGAGTCTGCAGATGTGGGCAGGCACCTGCAGCAATCCCTTGCCGGTGGCGGAGGTGCTCGGTCGCGTCGATCTGGCCGATCGCTCCGATACCCGGGTCAAATTCCTCTCCGGGGGCGAACAGCGCAGGTTGGACCTCGCGTGCGCGATCATCAGTCGTCCGCGCATCCTGTTCCTGGACGAACCGACCACCGGTCTCGATCCCGAAAGTCGGCGCAACACATGGCGTTTGATTCAGGAGCTGAAGAACTCCGGCGTGACGATCATGCTGACGACCCACTACCTGGACGAGGCCGAGTCTCTCTGCGACCGGTTGGCGATCATGCACCGCGGCAGAGTCGTTCGCAGCGGAACGGTGGACGAGGTGGTCGCCGACCACCCCGCGAAGATCGAACTGAAGGCCCCCGGTACGGCACTGCCGCCATTGCCCGGTACGTCGATCGACGTCTCGGGAGACACCGTCTCCATCCAGACGTCCTCGGTGCAGGAGACCTTGACCGACCTGCTGCTGTGGGCTCGAGACAACGGGGTGACCCTGCACGGCCTGGACGCCAGAGCGGCATCGCTCGAGACCGTATTCCTTTCCATCGCAGATGAATTCGACAATTCCGCCATAGCGAACACCGAGGTGATGAGCGCATGAGCACGATGACCGCCCTGTCGCGAGCAGAATTCACGCTGCTCGGACGCAACCGAGTACTGCTGTTCAACGCGACCGTCATACCTCTCGTGCTGCCGATCGCCCTGCTGATCATCGGCATCCGGAGCGACGACGGATTGACCGACACCGTCGTCGGAGGGGCGCTCGAGATCTTCGCCCTGTTCCTGCTGGTGTTCATGGTCTACTACAACATGCTCTCGGTCTACGCCACGCGTCGAGACGAGTTGGTGCTCAAGCGACTTCGCACCGGAGAGAGCTCGGACGTTCAGATACTGCTCGGCCCGGCGATACCATCGCTGATCCTCACCGTCGCACTCGGTCTGATCGTAGGAGCCGTGGTGGTGGCCTTCGGTGGACCGGTTCCCACCAACGTCCTGCTCGTCGCTGTCGCTCTTCTCGGCGGCGCTGCACTGTTCGCCGCACTGGCACTGATCACGTCTGCCTTCACCCGCAATGCGGAAGCAGCTCAGATCACCAGTCTTCCGGTCATCCTGATCGCCATGATCGGCTCGTCGCTGCTTCGCGGTGTACTCCCGGATTCTTTCAGCAGGGTCGTCGAACCGACCCCGATGGCCGCGGTCTCGGACCTACTGAATCTGGGCTGGTTCGGCACCACCACTCCAGGAGACGCGTCGATAGGGTTCGCCTCCACCTTCGCCGAAGCCGGAATGCCGCTGGTGGTGATGCTCGCCTGGATCGTCGGCAGCCTGCTGATCGCCCGCACGCACTTCCGCTGGGAACCCCGGTCCTAGATCGCACCTTTCGTCGACCGTCTGCAAGGCTGGAGATCATGAAGCTGCACGAATACCTCAATCCACTGCACGGCTGGAACGACAGCAGTGCAGTGGACAAGGTACGCGTCTACACCCGTCAGTCGTTTCTGCTGATCGTCGTCGGTGTTGCCGTCGCAGCGATGCTGACGTCGCTGCAGTTCGACGACTATCTGTCGATTGCAGCGATGGCTGTCTGTGCCGCAGCCACCTTCGTGGTCGTGCAGCGCACCCCCGCGCTCGGCGGCGAGTCGACGGCCGACCCACGAATCCCGTTGGCGATCATGGCCGTCGGCGCTGTGGTGCTGGTTGCCGGAGGAACCACGAGCAACGCACTGTGGGCCGCAGTGCTCATCACCACGGCGGTCTCGACCTTGATTCCGTTGCGGTGGTGCCTCGCGACGGCCGTGGCCGCCGCTGGGCTCGCGGCGGCTCTGGGAAGCCCGGCGGTGGAAACTCTGGTGCTCGGTCTCTTCATCGCATTCATGTCCTTCACCGTGCAACTGTCGGCGTGGCTGCTGCGCATCGTCACCGAACTCGACGCCACCCGCGACGCCGCCGCCGCGCTCTCGGTTGCCGAGGAGCGTCTGCGGTTCTCGCGAGATCTGCACGACGTCGTCGGCCGCGCGCTGTCCGCCATCGCAGTCAAGAGCGAACTCGCGGCGACACTGGCGCGTAGAGGTGACGATCGAGCTGCCACCCAGATGGACGAGGTTCGCGTTCTGGCCCAGGAATCCATGGCCGACGCGAGAAAACTGGTACGCGGCTATCGATCGGTCGATGTGGCCTCGGAACTCGACGGAGCTCGATCACTACTGTCCGCCGCGGGCATCTCCACCGAACTGGTCGGCGAAACCTCGGTCCTGTCCGAGCGCGCGGCCGAGGCCGCTGCCTGGGTGGTTCGTGAGGGAGTGACGAACATACTGCGTCACTCTGCAGCCACCTACTGTCGAATCGAACTGACCGATACCGGCATTCGACTGACCAACGACCGCCCCGGCGCGTCCACGGGCCGCAACGACGGCACGGGCCTGAGCGGACTGCGAGAACGGTTGGTCGCCGTCGGAGGCACCCTGGACACCGAGCGGACCACCGACGAATTCACCCTGACCGCCGCGCTACCGACCGAGAAGCTTAGGACTACACCATGATCCGGGTTCTACTGGCCGACGACGAGAACCTGATTCGGTCGGCGCTGGCGACCATGCTCGATCTCGAAGAGGACATCGAGATCGTCGGCCAAGCCGAATCCGGCGAGCAGGCGTTGACCGTGGCGGCCGAATTATCGCCCGATGTGGCGGTGTTGGACTTGCAGATGGGCGGTATCGACGGCATCGAGACGGCCCAGAAGATCGCCGAGACTCTGCCGACGTGCGCGTCGATCATCGTCACCAGCCACGGTCGACCGGGTTACCTGAAGAAGGCACTGGAGGCCGGAGTGCGCGGGTTCCTGCCGAAGACCACCTCGGCCGCCACCCTGGCCGAGGTGGTGCGCACCGTGCACGGCGGCGGGCGCTACGTCGACCCGACGCTCGCCGCGGAAGCCATCGGGGCCGGGGATTCGCCGCTGACACCGCGTGAGGCAGACGTGCTCGAGTTCGCCGCGGACGGCGCGTCGATCGCGGAGATCGCACAGCGCGCCCATCTGTCGCCGGGCACCACTCGCAACTACCTGTCTGCCGCCGCTGCGAAGCTCGGCGCGGCGAATCGGCACGAGGCCTGCGCGCTGGCCCGACGCCACGGGTGGATCTGAACGCTCACACCTTGGCGGTCGCGGCCACCGTGTCGAGGGTGGGCAGGCGATGACCGTCGGCGGGCGGCACCACGGTGATCCGCAAGTTGTTGTGCCGCAGCAGATACACGGCCGCGAACAGCCCCGTGGCCAGTGAGATGACGCCGCCGAACACGAGCGGTGCGCGTGGATCGAGGACGTCGGCGAGCCAACCGAGCACCGGACTGCCCAGCGGAGTTCCGCCCAGGAAGCACAACATGTAGATGCCCATCACGCGTCCGCGCATGTCGGACGGTACCGACATCTGCAGAATGTTCATCGCCGACGTCGTGAACGTCAGCGTCAGTGCGCCGGCGGGCACCAAAAGGACTGCCACCAGAACGTAATTGGGCATCAACCCCACGAGTAGCTCGAACACCCCGAACGCGATGACTGCACCGATGAAGAGCCGCAATCGCGGGGCCGTGGCGCGACGGGCCGCCAGGGTCGCTCCCGCCAACGTGCCGACCGCGAGGGTGGTCGAGAGCAATCCGTATGCGTCGGCACCGCTGCCGAACGTGTTGCGCGCCAACACCGACAGGCTCAGGGGGAAGTTGAGACCGAACGTCGAGACCATGAATACCGTCGCCAGCAGCACGCGCAGGTCTCCCCGCCCCCAGACGTACCGAAAGCCCTCCCGCACCTGCCCTTTGGCCCTCGGTGCCGGTTCGACACGGAAGAGCTGACCGACGTTCATCGCCACCAGGGCACCGAACACCGCCGCGAACGACACCGCGTTGATCAGGAACACCCAGCCGGTACCGACGAGAGTGATGAGCACTCCGGACACGGCAGGCCCGACGATCCGCGCCATATTGAACGTCATCGAGTTCAACGCGATCGCGTTGGAGAGAGTCTCCTTGCCGACCATCTCGATGGTGAAGGATTGACGCACCGGCGCATCGATGGCGGACGAGCAGCCGAGGATGAAGGCGATGACGTAGACGTGCCACAGCTCGACCATGTTGCCGACGTCGAGCACGCCGAGAACCAGACCGCAGACTGCGGCGAACACCTGGGTGATCATGAGGAGCTTGCGCTTGTCGTACCGGTCTGCCAGTACTCCACCCCAGACCGAGAGAAACAGCGTCGGCCCGAATTGCAGGGCCATGACGATGCCGACGGCGAGGCCGTTGCCGCCGGACAGCGTCAGCACGAGCCAGTCCTGGGCAACCCGCTGCATCCACGTTCCGACCAGCGAGACGATCTGCCCCGACGCCCACAATCGATAGTTGCGAGTCTTCAGAGCAGCGAACATCGACGAACCGGACGTAGAGGAAGCAGGGGCCACCATTCAGATAATAAACCTAGGTAACTACTCGGAGTCGCTCACCAGGGCACCGATGATGTTCACCGCGTCACGCAGAATGTCGAGCTGCTCGGCCGTGAGCCCCGCGAGCTGCGCGGTCATCCACGCCTCACGCGCACTCGCCTCGTCGGCGATCAGCTCCTGACCGGCAGGTGAGAGCGACACGATCACCTGGCGGCCATCGGTGGGGTGCGGCGTGCGCACCACGAGGCCGAGTTCGGCCAACGACGCGATCACCCGCGTCATCGACGGCGGCTGCACCCTCTCCCGCGCAGCCAACGCACCGGGCGTCATATCACCCTCCCGACTCAGGGTGGCCAGAGCCGACAGTTGCGTCAGTGATACTTGCGAGTCCACTCGCCTACCCCGAAGGTGACGAGTCAACCTCACCACCGCAAGCGACAGATCGCTTGCCAATTCCCGATTGTCTTTCACTATGTTTCCCGACGTCACAGCGCAGAGAATACGCCTTGGTACCGACCGCGCGTCATGTAACCGCCTCTGTGATGGGTCCGACCGCGAAATATGCAACAAACAGCAGTGCAACTATCCACAACAGCGGATGTACCGTCTTTGCCCGCCCGGATCCGACCGCGAGCACGACCCAGGTGATGAAACCGACGCCGATCCCGTTCGCGATGGAGTACGTGAACGGCATCACCACGATGGTCAAGAAGGCGGGCAGCGCGTAGTCGAAGCGCTTGAAGTCGATGTCGAGTACCTGCCCGATCATCAGCGCACCCACCACGACCAGCGCCGGAGCAGCCGCTTCGATCGGGACGACGGCCGTGAGCGGCGTGAAGAACATGGCCAGCAGGAACAGCAGTCCGGTGACCACGTTGGCCAGTCCGGTGCGGGCACCCTCGGCGATTCCGGACGCCGATTCCACGAACACCGTGTTCGACGACGCCGACGCACCGCCACCGACGATCGCTCCGGCACCCTCGACCACCAGAGCCTTACCGATGTTCGGAAGCTTCCCGTCCTTGTCCAGATTCGCTTCCTTGCCCAAGCCGGTCATCGTGCCCATCGCGTCGAAGAAATTCGCGAGCACGAGCGTGAACACCAGCAGACTCGCAGCCAACACACCGATGCGAGTGAACGCTCCCAGGAGATCGACATTGCCGACCAGCGACAGATCGGGAGACTGCACCAGCTGGCTCGGCAACTGCGGCACCGACAGATTCCAGCCCTTGGGGTCGACGCCGTTGGAGGGCCCCACGTCGGTCACGGCCTCGACGATCGCCGCGAAGATCGTCGTGACGACGATGCCGATCAACAGTCCGCCGCGGACCTTGCGCACCACCAACACACCCATCAGCAGCAGCCCGAACACGAAGATCACCGTCGGCCACGACGCGATCGACCCGTCGATACCGAGCCCGACGGGAACCGTCGTACCTGCGGCGTCGGGGACACGGCGCACGAAACCGGAATCGACCAGCCCGATGAACGCGATGAACGCGCCGATACCGGCGGCGATCGCTGCTTTCAGCTCCGCCGGGATCGCGTTGAAGACCGCCGTGCGGAACCCGGTGACGGCCAGCAGCACGATGATGATGCCATCGATGACCACCAGCCCCATCGCCTCGGGCCACGTCACCTGCGGCGCGATGGTCACGGCGAGCAACGTGTTGATGCCGAGGCCCGCCGCGATACCGAAGGGGTAGTTCGCGATGATGCCGAATGCGATGCTCATGAACCCGGCCACCAGCGCTGTCACGGCGGCAACCTGGGCCACCGGCAGGATGTTGCCGAGCACGTCGGTCTTGGCCGCTGCGTCGTCGGCGGAGAAGCTGCCGAGAATCAGGGGATTCAGCACGACGATGTAGGCCATGGCCACGAAGGTGACCACGCCACCTCGAACCTCGGATCCGACCGTCGAGCCGCGTTCGGTGATCTTGAAGTAGTTGTCGAGTAGCCGCGACGACAATTGCATGAGCGAACGATAAAGCACACCGCGAGACTTGGAGAAATATGGTGGCGTAGCGTGATTTCGTGGCCGACCTCCCCCAGATTCCACGCAGCCTCACCGATCCGGTGCCGGTGTTGGCGATAGGCATACTCGGCTGGATCGTCGCGCTGGTGGTGTTCACGGCCACCGGAGACCGCACCGACGACGCACTGGCGACGTGTTGGTCCGGTATCGCCGTGGGTGCCGTAGGGTTCGGAATCTTCCTGTTGCAGAGAGCGGCGTCACGTCGCGGGAGCAAAACAGCCCAACGCGGCCTCGATTGAGATCAGGATCACGTTAGCTCGATCACCGCAACGCCCTGACGTGGGCAAACTAACCCCTCAGCCGGTTGAGTAACACAAAGTTAACGTGGACCATGGGTTATGTCAGTTCAGATAACCTCCAGATCCACGAAAGCCAGGCCATGAAGCTCGTCTCTCAGTACCGCAACCGTCGCAACCACGTCCGCTCGCTCCGCGCTCTCTACGCACGCGCCAACGCTGTCTCCAGCCCGGCCATGCGCGACGAGCTGCTCGTCATCGCCCAGCGCTCGGATTTCTCGCGCTGATCAGCGCGACGGCATAGATCCACCCCAGCCCCCACAGGGCACCGAACAACCAGCCGGCCAGCACGTCCGTGGTCCAATGCGCACCCAGGTAGATCCGAGAGAATCCGATCAGCAGGGACGCGACCACAGGTAGAACGAGCAGAGCCGGCCGATGCAGCCACGGAGCCGGCGATCGCATCATCACCGCGATCGCCACCGTGGCAAGCAGCATCGACATCATCGCGTGGCCCGACGGAAACGAATGGCTCGCAATATCCACCAGCCGCTCAGGAATCGGTGGACGCTCCCGTGCAAACGCGAATTTGAGCGCATTCATCAGACCCCAGCCGGTGAGCATCGAACCCGCGACGACAACGGCATCCGATCTGCGTCCGACGCGAAGCACCGCAACGACGACCACCGCGGACAACAGAAACATCGACACCGTGTTGCCCAGTGTGGTGATGATCCAGAACACCGTTGTCAGCCAGTCGATCCGGTGCTCGACCATCCAGTCGAGCACTGTGGCATCAAAGCCCACGAGGTCGCTCCCAACTCTCCGTGCAGTGGACGATTCCGTCGGTGGTCACCCACCACGGGACTGTTCGCTCGCCGCTCATGTCACCGGACAGCCGCACCACCAGCTCGCGATGGACCACCACTCCGCCCTGCGGAAGTGGCAATCCCATTACCGCACAAGCCAATACGGCTCCGGGTTCACGATCCCAGGAGCTGACACGTCCGATTCCGAGCACTTCTCCGCCGATCGCCTCCGACGCCTGCCCGATGTCGAGAACATCCGCCAGAGCCGCTGCGGTAGCCATGTCCGACAGAACTGCAACCTCCGGCGATACGACGCTCGCCAGCCACGGAGCGTCGATCACCAGCGCTTCCGACGCGCCCACGACCGCACCGCCGAGGGTGCGTACGCGATCCGGTGGGTCGATGTCGCCGACGTCGATGCGCCCGCAGGCGACCGCCGTGGCGATCAGGGTGTGGGTACGTGCAATCACTGCGGGACTCGGATGTCTCCGCGGATCGGACAGAGCCTGCAGCAGCACGCGAGCCGTCTCGACGCTCTCGCACTCCGACGCAGCGAGCAACGCAGCCAGCTCGTCGGCGCGTGGGTGATCCAGCGGATCGAGCAACCCGGCGAACGTCTCGTCGGACGGCGCGCGGAACGCACTGAGGGGCACCCTGTGTATTCGCGCATGACGCCTGAGCCACCATGCGGTGTAGCCGCTGCGATCGGTCAGTGCCGCACGAGTACTCGGATCGTCGAGCAGCACGGTGAGGGCATCGGGCCAGGCATCCGATCGAACGAGGTCCAGATCTCGCACAGCGAGCAGAGTCTCCGGTTCCGCCGACAGGCTCGACCACCACTGCGCCTCGTCGTCGAGGTCGTGATCCGGCCCGGTCGGCAGCTCGTCGCGTACCACCGAGAAGCCCCACCCGACGCCCACCGCACGCAGCGCCCGCTCACCGAACCTCGTCACCATCGCAGGCGCGAGTAGGCCGAACGGTGAATCCTGCACCAGCAGATCCGCCAACGGCGCTCCAGGAAGCAACAATTCGTCGGCACTGCGCAGCTCGCTGTGCTCGTCTTCGAGTGGGAGCCCGCCGATCCAGCCCGGTAGTTCACCCGCCTCCGTGGCCAGCGCGAGAACGGCACTCACCAGGGTCTCGACGTCGTCACGGTCGTCCCAGTCGAGATCGTCGAGCGCCGCCTCCAGGGCCGGGTCCGTCAGCAATTCGGACGCGGTTGCCTCACGGGCACCGAGCCGCGTCAGCAATGGACTCACCGCGTCCGGATGCACCAGACGCACCCATGTCACCGCCGCCGATGCATCGGAGCCGATCACCGTCGTCCGTGGACCGGTGACCGTGCGGCCGTCCGCGAGCGGAACAGGCAGGGCAGCAAGCTCTTCCGCAGCGACACCGTCGACGACGAGGGGCATCAACGCGTCGAACAGTCGACGCCACCAACTCGGCTCGCGATCGAGCCCACCGAGCATCTCCGCCAACCTCGCCAATCCGATCCGGTGCACGCCCACCGCAGAGAGCGCCGACGCATGACGAGCACCGGACAGCGCCGGATCGACCAGATCGGGCACCACATCGATCAGCACCGAGACCAGTTCCTCGGAGGCGTCCGCGACGACGTTCGCTCGTTCGGGCACGAGATCGCGTCCAACAGCACCGGGAAGCCATGGTGCACTGGACAATCGACGGAAGATGAGCTCTCGCAATTGCCCATCGACCTCGCTGCGCGCGAATCCGACCTCGGGCACGAACGCTGCCCGCGACCCTGCAGGTAACGAGGCAACGAAGTCCGCATAGCCGTGCGCCACTGCGTCGAACGAGGCCCCCGGCAGCACGCGTCGCCGATCGGGCTGCATCGGAACATCGGCAATCACCCACGCGGGCAACGACAACAGCTCGTCCGATCGAGTGGGAGCCCGCAGCACATCGGGCGACGCGGGAACAGGCACACCGTCGACGACCGGGGCGAGCCATCGCGCAGCAGGAGTGGTGAGCTGCCGCCACGTTCGCGATCCGATTGCGATCTCGGCGCTGGAATCGTCGAGTTCCGTTCTGATGCACTCGATCACGGTGCCATCGATATCGATCGAGTTCAGCGCGTCGAGTTCGAGTAGCAGGTCGGCGGCCTCGTCGACGAGAGCTGACACGAAGGACTTCGCGTCGACATCGGGTCGTGGCGTCAACACGATCTCGGTATCGAAGCCCTCAGCGGGCGGTACGCTCACCGGCCACGCCAACCTCAGCACCGGCACACCCGTGTCCGGCACCACCAGGCCCCGTTCGCGTAGTGCCTCGCGCGTGCGCTGCGCGCTGAACTCGACGCCACCGTCGACCGACCGCACCTCGATCTCGTCGGATACCGATCGCACCGCGGTGAACCCGACTCCGAACTGCCCGACGCCTCCGTCTACAGCAGTCTTGGCCGACGCCCTCAGCGCCGTCAGTGCATGTACACCCGAAACATCAAGCGCAGCACCGGTATTGGCGATGTGAATGGAGCCGACATCATCGGTCCACACCGCCAACCGACCCGAAACACCTGCCCGCGACGCCGCGTCTGCAGCGTTCTGCGCAAGCTCGGTCAACAGCCGGTCGCGGTAGCCCCCGCGAACCAGATCGGACTCGGACGCCGAATCCTCGCGAAGCCGCGTGGGCGACGAGCCCCACGCTGCGAGAATCGACTCCCGCAGCGACCCGGTATCGAACGGATCGATCAGCTCGGAGATACCGAATCTTCTTCCTGCGCAGCAAGATCGGTAGCGGTCGACGCATCGTCGGCGGCAGGTTCGGCCTCGGCGTCAGGTTCGGCCTCGCCGGCCGCAACGACCTCCGCAGTCGTCGACGCGGCCGGGGCAGCCTCGGCCTCTCCCGTTGCCTCGACGCTGTCGGTTGTCTCGGTAGCGGCAGCTGCCTCGCCGCTGTCGGCTGTCTCTGCAGCAACAGCCGGCTCGATCGGGTCCACCGGCGTTTGGGTGACGTCGAGCGCCGCGTCGTCGTACGGCTCGAACTGCGGCGATCCTGCTCCGGTGGGGAGTTCGGTGTCGGAATGCGCTCCGCATCCGTACTCTGCGTGCACCACATGCCCATCGGCAGCGAACTCGTTGCCGCACACTCCGAATGCCGCGGACAGCGATCCGGCGATCGGGAGGTAGAAGCCACAGAGCCCGCAGGTCGACGGCGCGGCCTTCGCCATCTCGGTATCGGGGCCGAAATCGCCGTCGTGCCAACGTTGGGCGGCGTCGAGACGTCCTTCGAGGCTGGTGACCTGCGTTCGACCCAGACCGATCTCACCTGCAACCTCGTCGATCGCAGGATCACCGGAGCTGACGTAGCCCGGGACGAGCCGCGGGTCGTCCTGACGCGGAGACAGCAAATCGCCCGGTCCCAGATCGCCGGGACGGATGCGTTCGTCCCACGGCACCCAGGACGGTGCCACCAGAGCGTCGGGGCCGGGCAGCAGCACGAGCTCACTGACAGTGGCGTGGTCCGCGTCATCCGGGGCCGCGACCACGACGGCCCACTGCCAACCTCGGTAGCCCTCGAGATCACTGGCGAACCGGTGGGTGGCTGCACTGGCGTCCTCGACGGTGACACCGAGGTACTCGCCGACACCTCCCTCTCCCAGGTCGAGCAGAGCCTGCCGCGCGAGGTCCACGGCATCGGCCAAGACGGGGCGGATGGAATCGAGCTCTGGAGAAGATACGAAACTCACACATCCAGTTTGCCGCATCGACTCGATGACGCCCAGTTCGGGCTGCCATCATGGATCCAATGACCGCCAGCGTTCGCACCATCGCCGCTGTCCTCGCCTCGGTACTGGCAGTGACCGCCTGCTCATCGACGTCAGGACCGACCGCCTCGACTCCGGTGGCCTCCGACTCGGTTCCGACCCTGACGACCGAGGTCGTACGCGAGTACGACCGCAGCGACGACGCCTTCACCCAAGGATTCGAGATCGACGGTGACGTGCTCTACGAAGGCACCGGGCTGGAAGGCTCGTCGTTCGTCCGGCGCGCATCGCTCGCGAACATGACAGAACTGGAGCGGGTCGATCTGCCGTCCGACCTGTTCGGCGAAGGGATCACCGTCGACGGGGACACCCTGTGGCAGATCACCTGGCAGGACGGCGTCGCCATCGCCCGCGACCGGGACACCCTGGCCGAACAGCGCCGAGTGGACTACGACGGCGAAGGCTGGGGACTCTGCGCACAGGGCCGAGGAACACCGGACGACCGCCTCGTCATGAGCGACGGCTCGTCCACCCTCACCTTCCGCGACCCCACCACGTTCGATGCCGAGAGCACCGTCGACGTCACACTCGACGGCAGTCCGGTGGAGCGACTCAACGAACTCGAGTGTGCGGACGACGGATCGGTCTACGCCAACGTGTGGCAGACATTCGACATCATGCGCATCGACCCCGACACCGGGGCAGTGACGGCAGTCATCGACGGCACACCACTGTGGAATTCGATGTCGGCCTCCGACCGCAGCGGAGCCGACGTCTTCAACGGCATCGCACAGATCCCTGGCACCGACCGATTCCTCGTGACCGGCAAATACTGGCCCAAGATCTTCGAGGTGCGATTCACCGATACCGCGCCCGTAGGACAGAATTGACACCGTGACCGATCCCCGTCTCCCCCACACCCCACCGGGTGCGGACGACCCCGAACAGAACGGCGTGTCCGGTCACTCCGCAGGCTCCGCTCCTGACCCCGATGGTCACTCCGCAGGCTCCGCTCCTGACCCCGATGGTCACTCCGCAGGCTCCGCTCCTGACCCCGATGGTCACTCCGCAGGCTCCGCTCCTGACCCCCTCGAGCACCCGGGGTTGGCGAACTACCCGCCCGCCGGCACCGCCGCATCCGCCCGTGTCCCGAGCCGTCGCGAACCGTTGCCCCCTCTGCATCCGCCGCGCACCGAGCAGCTCACTGCGGGCCGCACCAGAGCGGGAGCGCGCAAACCGCCGCCGATGCCGAAGAAGCTGACCGTCACCCGCGTCGCCGCGATGCGCGGCCGCGAGCTCACCGGCAAGGGCATCGCATCGTTTCAGCGAGCCGCGAAGGCCGACGGTGCCGACAAGTCCGGTCTGACGGCGCTGACCTACGCGACGATGGCGAACTTCGCATCGGATGCGGCTCTGGCGATCGCTCTGGCCAACACGCTCTTCTTCTCCGCGGCCACCGGCGAGGACAAGACCAAGGTTGCGCTCTATCTCGTCATCACCATTGCGCCGTTCGCCCTGATCGCCCCGCTCATCGGACCACTGCTCGACCGTCTCCAGCACGGTCGACGCATCGCGCTGGCCACCTCGTTCGGGTTGCGCACCGTGCTGGCGGTGGTGCTGGTGTTCAACTTCGACAGTTGGGTGTTGTACCCCGCCGCCCTCGGCATGCTGGTCCTGAGCAAGTCGTTCGCGGTGCTCAAGAGCGCGGTGACACCGCGAGTGCTGCCGCCGGAGATAGACCTGGTCCGCGTCAATTCACGCCTCACCGTGTTCGGCCTGCTCGGCGGCACCATCGCGGCGGGTGCGATAGCGGGCGGTATCGCGTTCGTCGCCGACTCCCCCGGCGCTCTGTGGTTCGTCGCCGCGATCACCGTGCTCGGCGCTTATCTCAGCATGAGGATTCCGTCCTGGGTGGAGATCACCGAGGGTGAAGTGCCTGCGACGCTGAGCTACCACGCCGATCAGCACGGCGGACGCGATTTCGCCGGAAGCGGTGCCCCGACCGAGAACCTCCGCCGCACGGCCCCGCCCACATCGAGCAGCACCAAGAATCGCAGACAACCTCTGGGGCGGGCCGTCATCGTGGGGCTGTGGGGCAACGGCACCATCCGCATCCTCACCGGCTTCCTCACGCTCTACATCGCCTTCGTCGCCAAATCCCGCACCGAACACGAACCGCTTCAGCAGGCCGCGATGCTCGGACTCGTCGGAGCCGCAGCCGGTCTCGGCAACTTCTCCGGCAACGCGCTCGGTGCCAGAATCAAACTCGGCCGACCGTCCTTGGTGGTCCTGCGGTGCACCATCGCCGTGACAGTGGTGGCCGTCGTCGCCGCGATCACCGACAGCCTGCTCACCGCAGCCCTGGCCGCCCTCGTGGCGTCGAGCGCAAGCGCGCTCGCCAAGGTCTCCCTCGACGCGTCCCTGCAGGCCGATCTACCGCCGGAATCGATCGCCTCCGGATTCGGCCGCTCGGAAACCGTCATGCAGCTGTGTTGGGTCCTCGGCGGCACGCTCGGCGTCCTCTTGCCCACCGAATACTGGCTCGGTTTCACGGTGGTGTCGGTGTTGCTTACGATCGGCCTCGTGCAGACATTCCTCACCTACCGTGGCAGATCGCTTCTGCCCGGCTTCGGCGGCAACCGCCCCGACCACGTCGAACAAGAAATGTCCGACGGCTCCTTCGGCGAAAACGTGATCAAGTGAATCTCGCTCCCCGCACCACGAAGATCGCCGCGCTGATCGCCGCCGGTCTCCTCGTCATCGCCGTCGCGTTCGTCGCGGTGCTCGCCCTGCTGGTCGGGAACGCGCCGGACAAGGAACCGACCGTCACCGCCTACACCAACGGCCGAGCCGTCGTGGTGGAGCCGTACCTGTACTGCGCCGTCAGTGACCCGCTGTGCACCAACGTCGGTGAGACCACCGAAGTTCAGGTCGGCATGGCGCGGACGGTGCAGCTCTCGCTACCGGAGGCCGTGTACTCGGCACCGTGGGTACTGGCCTCGGTCTACGGCGACGACAGTGGCGACGTGGTGGAGAACACGGAATTCAACGAGCCAGGCTCGAAGCTCAGCGTCACCGTGCCCACCACGGACGACAGCAACCGAACCCTGCTGGGAATCGAAGTGCGTCTGCCCACCGGCATCATCGACACCGACACCAATCAGGAGGGCTTCGTCAGCCACGCCATCTGGTCGATCGGCACCCGCCCGTAGCGCTCGCGGAGATCAGCTGTCGAGCTCACGAGCGACGGCGCGGACGACCTCGGAGATGCGCTGAGCGATCTTGCGATCGGGGTACTTGCCCTTGCGGAGTTCGGGCTGCACCGTCGCCTCGAGCAGCGTGATCATGTCCTCGACCATCCCGTGCAGCTCGTCGGGTGTGTGCTTGCGCTCGACGGGCTCGCGGCGGGTACTGCCGGTGTTCTGCCGCACCGACAGTGCCGGCTCGAGCACCTTCAAACTCAGTGCCTGTGGTCCCCGACGGCCCGCAGCCATGCCGAACTCGACACGCTGACCGGCTTTGAGGCCCTCGACGCCCTCGGGCAGCGCCGAGGAACGCACGTAGACGTCCTCGCCTTCCTCCTGCGAGAGGAATCCGAATCCCTTGTCGACGTCGTACCACTTCACCTTGCCGGTCGGCACTGAGCTCACCCGTTCATCTGTTGCTGTCGGTCGTTTCGTTCGCACGCCCGATGTTCGGACCCGCGGTCTGCACAAGTTTCGCGCCCCACAAGACCGTGGGACGCGAATACGCCAGTCTAGCGCGGTGCGCCCGGATAGGGCATTCGAGTTCTTCGCCGTACCGCCCGATTCGCACTACCGTGGTGCAGGTGGATACATCGACCCGTAAGAGCAGCACCGTATTGCTGCGCATCGCGCTGGCACTGTTCGCGATCGGCCTCGTCGCCATCGTCGCGATCCTGCTGTTTCCGATCTTCTCCGACGCCAAGCCCCCGCTGAGCCTGTATCTGACGGCGATGTTCTCGGCACCGGCCGGGTTCGTGCTGGCTTTGGTGTACGCACTGGCGTCCGGACGGCGGGCCCGGTAGATCATGCGATTGATCCTGAACATCATCTGGTTGGTCTTCGGTGGGCTGTGGCTGGCCATCGGCTACTTCTTCGCCGGGATACTGCTGTGCATCCTGATCGTGACCATCCCGTTCGGCATCGCGTCGTTCCGCATCGGCGTGTACGCACTGTGGCCGTTCGGGTCGACGATCGTGGACAAGCCAGGTGCCGGGTCCGGCGCGCTGGTCGGCAACGTGCTCTGGTTGATCCTCGCCGGCTGGTGGTTGGCGCTGACTCATGTGGTCACGGCAATCGCCATGGCGATCACCATCATCGGCATCCCGTTGGCGATCGCGAACCTGAAATTGATTCCCGTATCACTGATGCCCCTCGGCAAGGACATCGTTGCGGTTCGGTGACCTTTCGGACGGGCCGTGGGCCCATGTGACTTCCATCACATAACGCGGAGATAACGGCCAGGCAACGGACTGGGGTTCGTAGCTCGACACGTCCACTAGCTGGGCAGACTCGAGAGACCGGAATGACGCGCAAAACGCACTCCGTGCGACGCCGAAAAATCGACAGTTACCAAATAGTGACGTAAGCCGGGAATTTCAGTACGGTCAGCAGCGGCCGGAAAGTTCGGCCGAACTCCGGCCCGCAGCGCCAAACCTCGTCCCGCGGGAACCGGAACACCCTCGACGATCACCCAGGGGACGAGGACGGGGGACCCACGTCCTCCAGGGACAACCGGGAAGTTGTCGCAACTCACGAAGTTGCACCGACTTCCCTTGGGGTGAAGCCCAATTGCTCACCGAAGACCGTGAGCGAGAAGGCCGGGCTACCTCTCAGCCCGAACCCGACAGCTGACCTCGCAGGCGCGTGTGGAGAGGATTTCAACTCGTATGAGCGGACGTCATCGCAAGCCGAGCACCACTGGCAAGACCGTCGCCAAGGTCGCCGTCACCGGAGCCATCATGAGCACCGCGGGCCTCGCCTTCTCCGGCACGGCAAACGCGGCACCGGATTCCGACTGGGACCGCCTCGCACAGTGTGAAGCCGGCGGCAACTGGGGCATCAACACCGGCAACGGCTTCCAGGGCGGGTTGCAGTTCTCCCCCAGCACCTGGAACTCGCACGGCGGTCAGCAGTACGCGGCCACGGCCAACCAGGCCAGCCGCGAAGAGCAGATCGCAGTCGCGGAGAAGGTCCTCGACTCGCAGGGCTGGGGCGCATGGCCGTCCTGCTCCTCGAGCCTCGGCCTGAGCAGCGCGCCCACCGAGCGCAGCGTTCCGGCCACCCCGAAGGCACCGGAAGTTCCCGCACTTCCCGACCTGTCGTCCATCCCGTCAGTCGACAGCTCTGCCGAGGTCGTCAACGGCATCGTCACCGCTGTGCAGAACATCACCAACGACCCGGCGATTGCCTCGTTCGTGCAGAACGCAGCGCAGGGCATCCAGCTCGATCCGCAGGTCGTGAACTTCTACCAGGCCAACAAGGCATTCCTGCCTCAGTAAGCGCCCGCGACGGTTCGCATCTCGTACGAAAAAAGCCCCCGACGACGTCGGGGGCTTTTTCGTTGCTGCGTGGGCTTCGTCAGCGGTTGACCACGGTCACCGGATGCGCATAGGGCAGGTCTTCGACGGGCAGCGGGAACTCGGTGTCCTCGCCGAAGGGCGACAAGCCACCCGATCGAGCGGACGAGAGTTCGGTCACCGCGTGGTCACCGCGAGCGGTTTCCGGCCAGCCTGGATCGACATAGGGCTTCTTCGACTTGTTCACCATGCGCCTATTTTGACACCTGCCCTGCGGCGAGCACCAGCCCAGGTCTCTAATCTGATAGACGATGACCGACACGACTGCGCACCGACACACCGACACGCCCCCTGATCTACCTCAGTGGATCGCAGCTCGCTCCGACGCCGAGCTGATCAAGGCCATGTCGTTGCGTCCGGATCTGACCGCGCCGCCGCCCGCATCGCTGGCGGTACTCGCCGGACGGGCCGAGCAGCGCCGGTCGATTCTGCACACTGCGGACACCCTGGACACACTCGCTCTGACCGTCCTCGAGATTCTCGCCGTCGAGGAGGCCTACGATCGGCCGGTCACGCGCGCCGCGCTGCTGGCCGTCGTCGCCAAGCGTGCACCGGCCAAGAGCATCGACAAGGCACTGGCCCAACTCCGCGAACGGTTGCTGGTGTGGGGCGACGCAGCCGGTTTCCGGATCAGCGCGGGCGCAGTGGACGCCGTGCCGTGGCGCATCGGCCGCGCGCTCGATCCGGTCGACAATCTCACCGAGTCGCACATCACCGCATCCCTGGCCGCACTGGGCGACGGCGAACGCAATCTGCTCGACACCCTGGCCAGATCATCCCCGACCGGCCGCACCCGAGACGCGGCACCGGGCACTCCTGCGGACCGCCCGGTCCAGAAGTTGCTCGCCGCAGGCCTGTTGATCTGGTTGGACGAGCAAACCGTCGAGCTGCCCGTCCAGGTGGGGCAGATCCTGCGCGGCGAGCCGATGTCCGACCCACGATCGCTCGCCGAGCCGAAGCTTGCCACCAGCACACAGTCGCTCGCCGACGTCGATGCCGCTGCCGCAGGAGAGGCACTCGAACTCGGCAGGCACTGCGTCCTCGTCATCGAGGCCCTGTCCAACTCACCGGCTCCAGCGCTCAAGGCAGGCGGGCTGGGTGTGCGCGAGCTTCGCAAGATCACCAAGGCCACCGGCCTCGACGAGGACCGCGTCAGCATCCTCGTCGAGCTGCTGGCCTCGGCCCATCTCATCTCGAGCGGAACACCGGACCCCGTTCCCGCGTCCGACACCGGAGACGACTACTGGGCACCGACACCCGCGGTCGAGGCATGGCTCACCGCTGCCCCGGCAGCCCGATGGCACACGCTCGCCTCCGCCTGGCTCGAGGTGCCGCGCGCACCGTGGGTCATCGGGATGCGAGATCCCAACGACAAGCCCATCGCCGCACTGTCCGACGAAGTCCGTTCACCGGCCGCACCGCGGGATCGACGCATGATCCTGGAACTGCTGGCCGAACTCGGCAGCGGCCACTCGGCACAGCCGGCAGACCTCTCCCGAACATTGGCGTGGCGTCGGCCCCGGTGGTCGGGACGTTTCGGCGTCACACCCGTCCGTCACGTCATCGCCGAAGCGACTGCGCTCGGCATCGTCGCCCGTGGGGCGATGTCGACCCCGGGTCGTTCGTTGCTGCACGACGGTAATGCCGAGGCCGACATGCGTGCAGCGCTCCCCGAGCCGATCGACTACGTCCTGGTGCAAGCCGATCTCACGCTGGTGGCACCGGGCCCGCTCGAGCCGGACCTGCACGATCGGATCGAACTCGTGGCCGACGTCGAATCGGCGGGGGCAGCGACGATGTACCGGATCAGCGACACGAGCCTGCGTCGCGCCCTCGATGTGGGATTGAGCGCCTCGGAGCTGCATGCGTTGTTCGCGACCCATTCGAGAACTCCGGTGCCACAGGCGTTGACATACCTGATCGACGACGTGGCGCGTCGACACGGTCGCCTGCGGGCAGGCGTCGCCGCGTCCTTCGTGCGCTGCGAGGATCCGGCCTTGCTGGCCGAGGTGATGGCGTCCCCGGCGGCCGAATCGTTGGCCCTTCGAGCCCTCGCCCCGACCGTCGCGATCTCGCAGGCCCCGCTCGCCGAGGTTCTCACCGTGCTGGCCGGAGCCGGGTTCGCCCCTGCGGGCGAGGACTCGTCCGGCACCATCGTCGATCTGCGCGCCCGCGGTTCGCGGGTGTCGGCGAGGCGGCCACGTCAGACGTTCCGCACGCCTGCCGTCCCCACCGAGGAACAACTGGGATCGCTGGTTCGCGGGATGCGTGCTTCCGACCGGGCAGCAGGCAACGGCGGCGCGGTGGTGCGCGCCGACGGGTCTCGCGCCAGCAGTACCGCGACGATGACGTTGTTGCAGACCGCAGCCAAGGTCAAACGCAGCGTCAGCATCGGCTACGTCGACGCACAGGGGGTCGCGACCCACCGAATTGTCGATCCGATCAGCATCGGCGGCGGCCAACTCGACGCGTTCGACCCCGCCACCGGAGGGGTTCGGCGCTTCACCCTGCATCGCATCACCTCGGTCGCTCTGGTCGAGTAGTTCGACGCTCACGTGCACGCGCGCCCCTACCTGTGGACAATGGAGAAGTTGCGCTCTTTCGGGTGCAGCGGAAGTCTCTAGGAGGAACCGTGACCGACGGCCCGCTGATCGTTCAGTCCGACAAAACGCTGTTGCTCGAGATCGATCACGAACTTGCGGGTGCAGCGCGGGCGGCCATCGCACCGTTCGCGGAACTCGAACGTGCCCCCGAGCACGTCCACACGTACCGCATCACCCCGTTGGCTCTGTGGAACGCGCGTGCGGCCGGCCACGATGCCGAGCAGGTGGTCGATGCACTGGTGAACTTCTCGCGTTACGCGGTGCCGCAGCCGCTGCTGGTCGACATCGTCGACACCATGGCCCGGTACGGCCGACTGCAGTTGGTCAAGAGCCCGATCCACGGCCTGGTCCTGATCAGCCTGGACCGCGCGGTGCTCACAGAGGTGATGCGCCACAAGAAGATTGCGCCCATGCTCGGCGCGATGGTCGACGAGGACACGGTGATCGTGCATCCGTCCGAACGCGGCCATGTGAAGCAGATGTTGCTCAAGATCGGCTGGCCTGCCGAGGACCTCGCCGGCTACGTCGACGGCGAAGCCCACCCCATCGAGCTCGACACCGAGGGCGGCAAGTGGACACTGCGCGACTACCAGGAGATGGCGGCCGATTCGTTCTGGGCCGGCGGCTCGGGCGTCGTCGTCCTGCCCTGTGGCGCGGGCAAGACGATGGTCGGCGCAGCCGCGATGGCCAGAGCCAAGGCGACGACGCTGATTCTGGTCACCAACACCGTCGCCGGTCGGCAGTGGAAGCACGAACTCATCGCGCGCACCTCGCTCACCGAGGAGGAGATCGGCGAGTACTCGGGCGAGCGCAAGGAGATCCGCCCTGTGACAATCGCCACGTACCAGGTGATCACGCGTCGTACCAAGGGTGAATACAAGCACCTCGAACTGTTCGACTCCCGCGACTGGGGTCTGGTGATCTACGACGAGGTCCACCTTCTCCCCGCCCCGGTGTTTCGCATGACGGCCGATCTGCAGTCACGTCGACGCCTCGGCCTGACGGCAACGCTCGTCCGGGAAGACGGTCGCGAGGGCGACGTGTTCTCGCTGATCGGCCCCAAGCGCTACGACGCCCCGTGGAAGGACATCGAGGCGCAGGGCTGGATCGCGCCGGCCGAGTGCATCGAGGTTCGCGTCACCCTCACCGACGCCGAGCGGATGTCGTACGCCGTCGCCGAGCCCGAAGAGCGCTACAAACTGTGCTCGACGGCCCACACGAAGATCGCCGTCGTGAAGTCGATCCTGGCCAAACACCAGGACGCTCCGACGTTGGTGATCGGCGCGTACCTCGATCAGTTGAACGAGCTGGGCGAGGCGCTGAACGCTCCGGTCATTCAGGGCTCGACCAAGAACAAGGAACGTGAAGTGCTCTTCGACGCCTTCCGCAAGGGCGAGATCCAGACGCTGGTGGTGAGCAAGGTGGCGAACTTCTCAATCGACCTTCCGGAAGCGTCCGTGGCAGTGCAGGTCTCGGGAACGTTCGGGTCGAGGCAGGAAGAGGCCCAGCGCCTGGGCCGACTACTGCGGCCGAAACACGACGGCGGTCAGGCGCACTTCTACTCGGTGGTCTCCCGCGACACCCTCGACGCCGAATACGCCGCCCACCGTCAGCGTTTTCTCGCCGAACAGGGGTACGCGTACCGCATCACCGACGCGGACGACTTGCTCGGTCCGGCGATCTGAGGCTTCGGATCGCCGCAGTGCCGTGCTAGGAATGGTCGTGTGCGCCGATTCCAGTTTCACGTAGACGTAGCCCACGCGAAGTCGGTCAACGAGACGTTCACCGAACTTCGCCGGTTGCGGGCCTCCGCGGCGCTCACCGCGGTGATTCTGATCGCGTTGGGGGTGTGGTTCATCTGGATCGCAACGCTGTGGTCGTACATCCTCGGCGCGGTGTTCCTGGTCGGTGCAGCGACCTCCCTGTGGGTGATGCTGTGGGCACCGCGGAAAATGGGTTCCATCGAATCGCAGTATGCAGCAGGCGATCTGGTGCCCGCGGTGGTGGCCGAGAAACTACCGGTCGGAGCGCTACTGCTGGCCCTGGTCGACATCGCCAAGCCTGGTGTCGAAGAACCGCACTACGTGTTGATCACCCGCGTCGTGCGAGCACTGCCCGGACATGCGATGGAGCGGGGTGCGAAGGTGCCCTCGGTGTCGGTTCTCGCCGACCGCGGCGCGAACACGGGCGGGCGAACCTGGCAGTTGGTCTCGGCGATGCCCATTGCCTGGGGCACCCCCGATCCGACGGTTCTCGCACGTGCCACCGATGAGATCACCGAGGGTGAGTGGGCACTGCTGCACGCCAACATCGGGTTGTCGGAGAAGGTCCGCAAGGCCAAGAACCAGCAGTTGCTCGTGGACCCCGCCGACCTTCCCGAGGATCCGAGACGACCTACGCAAGAGCCGGAATGACCTCGCGCTCGAAGAGTTCGATGCCCGAGCGGTCGTATGCCGCTTCGGGGAAGTAGAAGATTCCGTACGTCATTCCCTGCTCCTGCAGGGACGTCAGATTCTCCACGATCTGCTCCGGGGTTCCGACTCCGGGCATGCCGCGATACGCCGCCAGTGCGCCGTCGGCCTTCTCGGCACCGACGTACTCGGCGAGCCGACTCTCGAGGGCGCGCAGCTTGTCTTCCACCTCGGCCTCGGTCGCGCCGATGACGACGTTGTAATTCGCCGATCGGACGATGGCTTCGAAGTCGGTGCCCACGGTGGCGCAATGCTCGCGCAGCAGAGCCGATTTGGCGGCGAATCCGCTGGGGGTTCCGTCGAAGTTGGTGTAATCGGCGTACTTCGCGGCAATCTTCAGGGTGACCTTCTCGCCGCCGCCCGCGATCCACAGCGGGATACCGCCCTCCTGCAACGGCAGGGGCCGCACCACGGCACCGTCGATCTGGTAGTACTTGCCGTCCAGAAACACTTCCCCGGTTGTCCACGCCTGCTTGAAGATCTGAACGCCCTCGTCGAGCCGCCCCAATCGCTCTCCGGCAGAGGGAAACCCGTATCCGTAGGCCCGAAACTCGTGCTCGTGCCAACCGCCGCCGATACCCATCTCGACGCGACCACCGGAAATGATGTCGACGGTGGCGGCAACCTTGGCGAGGTAGGCCGGGTTGCGGTACGCCATCGCCGTGCACATCTGCCCGAGCCGGATCCGGGAGGTGGTCGCGGCCAATGCGGACATCAGCGACCAGGCCTCGTGCGTCGCCTCGTCGGTCGCGGTGGGAACGGTGTGAAAGTGGTCGTAGACCCACAGGGACTCCCACGGGCCCGCCTCGGCGGCGAGCGCATGATCACGCAGTACATTCCAGTGCTGGGCAGGGTCGATACCGACCAGATCCAGGCGCCAACCCTGTGGAACGAACAATCCGAATCGCATGACAAGCACAGTACAGACGCAGGGCGAAAGACCGGTTCGGCCCAGTGAACTACGCTGCAGGAATGTCCGAGTTGCTGCCCTCGCGCACCGTGGCACGCCTGCGCCCGTTCGCATCGACCATCTTCGCCGAGATGACCGCACTCGCCGCCAGGAAGAATGCCGTCAACCTCGGGCAGGGTTTTCCGGATACCGACGGGCCGCCTGCCATGCTCGAAGCGGCACGCAAGGCCATCGCCAGCGGACTCAACCAATACTCCCCCGGCCCTGGCATGCCGGTGCTGCGCGCTGCCATCGCCGACGACAGGGCGGCCAGGTTCGGGCTGCGCTACGACCCCGATTCGCAGATACTCGTCACCGTCGGTGCCACCGAGGCCATCTCGGCCTCGCTGCTCGGATTGATCGAGGCGGGCGACGACGTACTGCTCATCGAGCCGTTCTACGACTCCTACGCGGCCGCCGTCGCTCTCGCCGGTGCGACGCGAACGGCCGTGCCGTTGGTTCCCGACGGCACCGGGTGGACCGTCGACACCGACGCCGTCGAACGCGCCGTCGGACCCCGAACGCGCATGTTGATCGTCAACTCCCCGCACAACCCCACCGGTACGGTCTTCGACCGCGCCACCATGATTCGCCTCGCCGAGATCGCAGTCGCACACGATCTGCTCGTCCTCACCGACGAGGTGTACGAGCACCTGACCTTCGATGGGGGCGTGCACACCCCGATCGCGACACTGCCGGGGATGTTCGAGCGCACCGTCACCGTGTCGAGTGCCGCGAAGACCTTCAATGCCACCGGCTGGAAGACGGGGTGGGCGCTGGGCCCGGCCGAACTGATCGACGCCGTCCGCGCCGCCAAGCAGTTCATGAGCTTCGTCGGAGGCACTCCCTTCCAACCGGCCGTTGCCTACGCGCTCGAGCACGAGCAGGCCTGGATCGCCACCATGCGCGACGGCCTGCAACGCAAGCGGGACACCCTCTCGGCTGCACTGGACTCGGCCGGGGCGGATGTGAAGCACAGCGCGGGAACGTATTTCGTGTGCGCCGACGTCGCGCCGATCGGACGAGGTGACGCCTACGAGTTCTGCCGCGCCCTCCCGGATCTGGTGGGTGTGGCGGCAATTCCGGTCACCGCGTTCGTGGACGAGCCTGCTCCATGGAAATCGTTGGTACGCTTCGCTTTCTGCAAGCAGGACGAGGTACTCGCCGATGCGGCCGAGAGGCTACGGAAGTTGTGAATCCGCAACCGACGATCCCGGCGTACTTCGTGAGGCAGGCCGTGGACCTCGCGACGAAGAGCGGGGTGGATCTGACCTACCCGTTGTCCATGGCCGGGATCGGACATTCCATCCTCGACAATCCGACGGAGCGACTGACCACCCGACAGGTCACTGCATTCACCCAGGCGGTCTGGGCGATGACCGGCGACGAACTGTTCGGCCTCGCCGCAGTACCCGTGCGCCGCGGCAGCTTTCGCGTGATTTGCCAGACGCTGATCCACACCGCGAACCTCGGGGCCGCCCTGATTCGGATGTCCGAGACCATGCGGGTGCTGATTCCGGTGCGCCCCATGACGATGGACACAACCGAGGAATCCACGGTGTTGACGGTGCACGTCACTCCCACGACTCATCTGAGCCCGGAAGGCAACGAACTCGCCGAGCGATTGCTCACCGATTTTCTGTTGATCCTGCTGCACCGATTTGCGGCGTGGCTCATCGGCAATCGGGTCAAGCTTCTGTCGGTGCAACTGCCGTACTCCCTGCCCGGACCCGAGGCCGGCAAGATGTACGACACCATCTTCGGAACCCATGTCGAGTTCGGAACCGACCGCGCGACATTGGAATTCGACAGCGCTGTGATGCGAGCGCCGATAGTCCAGACCGAAGCGAGCTTGGCGGAGTACCTCGCCGAGTCACCCAATCTGCTGTTCTCGTCCCGAGACTACGACAGCACCGCGTCCAGCCAGGTCCGCCGGGCGCTCGAAACCGGATTCACGGGCGGCGCACCGGGAACCGAGGACATCGCGGCGATGCTCAACATCAGCCCGCCACACCTTCGACGTGTCCTGCGGCAGGAGGGCACCTCGATCAACCAACTGCGCGAAGAAGTGCTGCGCGATGCCGCGATCTCAGGGCTGAGCCGCGGAGACAGCGTCGACGACATCTCGGCTCGCCTGGGCTTCTCCGAGCCCAGCGCGTTCCGCCGCGCCTTCAAGCGCTGGACCGGTCAGACTCCCGGTTCGTACCGTCTCAGCTGACGCAGAACTCGTTGCCCTCGGGGTCGGTCATGGTGATCCAGACGCTGCGGCCCTGATGTCCACGATGAAGTACCGACGCACCCCGCGCTTCGAGTTCCGTCACCACCGACTCACGCTCGTCTCCGACGCGGATGTCGAGGTGCAACCGATTCTTCACCGATTTCGACTCGGCCACCGACTGGAACAGCACCCGCGGGGAACCGGGGGACTCGGGATCGACGATGCCCGCACCCGCCCGCCACACCAGCACGCCCTCGAAGGTGGTCGTGTCCTCCTCGCGGGCGTGCCCTGCGGCGACCATCTCGCGAATGAAGTCCTCGTCGCTGGGTTCGGACTGCCAACCCAACGTCTGTGCCCACCATTTCGCCAGCGCATGGGGGTTGTCGCTGTCCACCACTACCTGAAATCCGTATCCCATGCGGGCACGATACCGCCACGCACTGGCAATGGGAACACCTGTTCGATACAGTCGACCCATGTCGCTCGCGATGCAAGGCTCGCTGTTCGGTGACGACGACGGAGGCGTCGGGTCGCTGCAGTCCGTCACGCGACGAGAGCTGACGCTCGGTGCCTGGGTCGACGTTCGCCCCGGGTGGTTGTCCGATGTCCATCTCTTCGATTCGCTGATCGACGACGTCGACTGGCGCGCCGAGCGCAGGCAGATGTACGACCGCGTGGTCGATGTGCCGCGCCTGGTTCGGTTCTACGCCGAGCACGAACGTTGGCCACACGCTGCACTGTACGAGGCCCGCGACGCGCTGGACGATCATTATCGCGCCGAGCTCGGTGAATCCTTCGCTACCGCAGGACTGTGCTACTACCGCAACGGATCCGACAGCGTCGCCTGGCACGGCGACAACATCGGCCGCAGCGCGACCGAGGACACCATGGTTGCGATCGTGTCCCTCGGGGCGTCGAGACAGCTCATGCTCAGACCTCGCGGCGGCGGCACGTCGCTGAAGTTCACACTGGCACACGGGGACCTGGTGGTGATGGGCGGCTCGTGCCAACGCACCTGGGAGCACGCGATTCCCAAGTCGACCCGCGCGATCGGCCCACGCATCAGCGTGCAATTCCGACCGCGCGGGGTTCGTTAGCGAGGATTTCGGCGGTTCCGACGCTGCTCGACCGCTGCGGCCAACGTGTCCAATTGTGTTGCCGTGGTGTCCCAATCGAGGCAGGCGTCGGTGATCGACTGCCCGTACACCAGCTCTTCGCGGTGGCCGAGTTCGAGATCCTGACGCCCCGCCACCAGGAAGCTCTCGAGCATCAGTCCGACGATGCCGTGTTCGCCTGCTGCGACTCGGCCGGCCACATCGGTGACCACGTCGACCTGCTTGTTGTGGTCCTTACGACTGTTGCCGTGACTTGCGTCGATGACGACGCGCTCCGGCAGACCCGACTTACGCAGTCGCGCAACGGTGTCGGCGACCGATTCGACGTCGTAGTTCGGCCCGTCGACGCCGCCACGAAGAATGACGTGGCAGTCCGGGTTTCCGACGGTACGGATCAGGGCGGCCTGGCCGTCGAGATCGGTACCGGGGAAGACATGGCTCGCCGCCGCCGCGCGGGTGCCGTCGACCGCCACCTGGATGTCGCCCTCGGTGGAGTTCTTGATCCCCACCGGCATCGACAGCGCACTGCACAACTGGCGGTGCACCTGGCTCGCCGCCGTCCGTGCACCGATCGCGCCGTAGCTGACCAGGTCTGCGATGTACTGCGGGGTGATCGGGTCGAGGAATTCGCATCCGACCGGCAGACCCAACGCCGAAATATCGAGCAGCAGTTGGCGTCCCACCCGAAGGCCGGCGTTGATGTCGAAGCTGCCGTCGAGGTGTGGATCGTTGATCAAGCCCTTCCAGCCGAGCGTCGTCCGTGGCTTCTCGAAGTAGACCCGCATGACGATGTGCAGTCGATCGCCCAGTTCGGACGCCTTGTCGGCGAGCTTTCGAGCGTAGTCGAGGGCAGCATCGGTGTCGTGCACCGAACACGGGCCGACGACGACGATCAGCCGATCGTCGCGGCCGTCCAGCACGTCGACCACGCCGGCGCGGCCGGCACGAACGGTGGCCGAGATCGCGTCGTCCACGGCATGTTCGCGGCGCACTACCGACGGTGCTACCAACGGACTGATACTGATCGTTCGCTGATCGTCGAGAGGTGGGGTGTCGAGGGAGAGAGTCATGAGAGGGCGTTCCTGTTCCCAGGCCGGCTCAGCATGCTCCACGCGCACTTCGAGCCGGTCTGTATCCGGCTCGTGGGGTGGAGGTCAGCGCATGGCGTCGCTGGCTGACCCACCCGGGGCCGGCCTGCTAAACCAGAAATACGTGCGCTGCATGATGAGCACCGTAACAGATGTGTCGCCGATGCATCTATGCTCGTCCCTGCAGTCGGTTCGCCAGGTGGTCATGAGGAGCCCCGAAGTTCACCACGGCGTCGAAGCGATGCGTGCAGTGTCGACGCGTCGTGAGAGGGAACCCGGTGAGAATCCGGGACTGTCCCGCAGCGGTATGCAGGAACGACCGCCGTCACCAGCACTGAAGAGGCCTCTTCGGGAAGCGACGGCCAGTAGGAGTGGGCTCTTCGTCCACGTGCCCGCGAGTCCGAATACCTGCCGTATGTGCTGCGCACGCCGTGCGCAGCGGTTCACCGCCTCGTGGAATGGGCGCGTAACCCTGGTACGGCTGCTCGTGGGGCTCTCCGGGATGCGCGCGCCCGAGAAGGCGGTGCACCATCGATGCAGCAGTCACCTGGAGAACAACCGTGAGTATCGAATTCACTGCCACCGTGCTCGGCTCGGCCCGCATCGGGCCCCACCGAGAACTGAAGAAAGCCGTCGAATCCTACTGGGCCGGAACGCTCGACGCCGTCGCACTCGAATCCGTTGCGCGTTCGTTGCGCAGGGACGCCTGGCGAGAGCTCTTCGCCGCCGGACTGGATTCCGTTCCGGTGAACACCTTTTCGTACTACGACCACATGCTCGACACTGCGATCCTTCTCGGTGCACTGCCGGAGCGGGTCGAGGGCATCGGGAACGAGCTGGACCGGTACTTCGCCGCCGCGCGCGGCACCGACACCGTCGCACCGCTCGAGATGACCAAGTGGTTCGACACCAACTACCACTACCTCGTGCCCGAGATCTCGCCCTCGACGACCTTCTCCCTGCACCCCGAGAAAGTGCTCGCCGAGCTCGAAGAAGCTCTCGCGCTCGATGTTCCGGCTCGGCCGGTCGTCGTGGGACCGGTGACGTTCCTGTTGCTGTCGAAGGCAGTCGGCGGCAGCGCCCCTCCGCTGGACCGCCTCGACGAGATTCTGCCGCTGTATGCGCAGCTGCTGACCACGCTCGCCGATGCCGGAGCGGAGTGGGTCCAGATCGACGAACCTGCCCTGGTGGGCGACCGTACGCAAAGCGAGATCGACTGTGCGAAAAAGGCTTACGACTATCTGAGCGTAGTGTCGACCAGGCCTGCCATCCTGCTGGCGTCGTACTTCGGTGACCTCGGTGCAGCGCTACCGGTGCTCGCGTCGACCGGCATCGAGGGATTGTCGATCGACCTGACGGTGCCGGGCACCGTCGAGCACGTTGCCGTGGTACCTGCGCTCGCGAACAAGCACATCGTTGCGGGCATCGTCGACGGGCGCAACGTCTGGCGAACCGATCTCGACAGTGCGCTCGCAACGTTGGCAAGCCTGTTGGGCAGCGCAGGCGCGCTGGCGGTGTCGAGTTCGTGCTCGCTGCTGCATGTTCCGTACACCCTCGACGGTGAGACCGACATCGTCGATCCCCTTCGATCGTGGTTGGCGTTCGGTACCGAGAAGGTTGCCGAGGTGTCCGTTCTCGCCCGGGCACTACGACATGGGACCGAATCGGTGTCGTCCGAGCTCGAGCAGGCCAGGACCGCGCTCGAGACTCGTCGCACCGACCCCCGACTGCACGACGCGGCCGTTCGGGCACGTCTCGACGCGGGAATCTCCGTCGACCGCACCCCGGCCGAAGACCGTCGCCGGGCTCAGGCTGTGCGACTGGACCTGCCGTCGCTGCCGACGACCACCATCGGTTCGTATCCGCAGACCACGCAGATTCGACTCGCTCGGGCAGCCCTGCGCACCGGTGAGATCGACGACGCCGAATACGTGTCCCGGATGCACTCCGAGATCGCCGATGTCGTTGCACTGCAAGAGAACATCGGCCTCGACGTGCTGGTCCACGGCGAACCCGAGAGAAACGACATGGTGCAGTACTTCGCCGAGCAGCTCAGTGGCTTCGCGGCCACGTCGAACGGCTGGGTCCAGTCGTACGGATCTCGATGCGTCCGACCGCCGATTCTGGTCGGCGACGTCTCGCGTCCGAAACCGATGACCGTGCATTGGTCCGAGTATGCGCAGTCCCTCACCGACAAGCCGGTCAAAGGCATGCTGACCGGCCCGGTGACGATTCTCGCGTGGTCGTTCGTCCGAGACGACCGACCGTTGGCCGAGTCCGCAGCCCAGATCGCGCTGGCCATCCGGGACGAGACCATCGATCTGGAGGCAGCGGGCATTCGTATCGTTCAGGTGGACGAGCCTGCCTTGCGTGAGCTGCTCCCGTTGCGCGCGAAAGATACAGCGGCATACCTGGAGTGGGCCGTCCGATCGTTCAAGATGTCGACATCCGGCGTGTCCGACGAAACACAGATTCACACCCACCTGTGCTACTCGGAGTTCGGTGAGATCATCGACGCGATCGTCGACCTCGACGCCGATGTGACGTCCATCGAGGCGGCCCGCTCGCACATGGAGGTACTCGAAGACCTGAACTCGGTCGGATTCGACCTGGGCGTCGGCCCCGGCGTGTACGACATCCACTCACCGCGGGTACCGAGCGTCGACGAGATCGCCGACTCACTGCGTGCGGCATTGAAAGCCGTTCCTGCCGAACGACTCTGGGTCAACCCGGACTGCGGACTCAAGACTCGCGGAACGGCCGAGGTGGAACGGTCACTGAGGAATATGGTGCAGGCGGCGGCCGCGCTCCGCTGACCCCAGGTGGGCGGAACTTCGGCATCTGCTCCGAAGTTCCGCCCACCCGGTTCGTCAGGTACAGGCTAGGCTTACCTGCTTACGCCCCGACCTGCGAAAGAGAACGAAGTGAAACGTCTACTCCTGGCCACCACGATCGCCGCGGTCACCGCACTGACCACCGTTGCCTGTGGCGGCACCGCCGAGCAGACGGCCGCTCCCTCCACCAGCACGGCGTCGGCCACCCCCGACGCTGCCACGGACGCACCCGGCCCCACCGGCATTCCCGACGGCATGGGCTCGGGAGCCGCCGACGGCGTGTTCCCTCGCACCGTCGGCCACTTCGGCGGCTCCACCGAGATCCCCGCCGAACCGAAGAAGATCGTCGTCATCGCCACCGGTCAGCTCGACGCGGCCCTCACTCTGGGTGTCGTGCCGACCGGAGTCGCCTACGGCGACGGAGCCGAACTGGTGCCCGATTACATCAGCTTCTCGTTCCCCCAGTACGCGGACCAGATGACGCAATTCGTGAATGTGGGTAACCGACAGGACGTCGACATCGAGGCCATCGCAGCCATCGAGCCCGACCTCATCCTGGCCAACAAGACTGGCTCGGAAGACATCTATTCGACGCTCTCGACCATCGCACCGACCGTGCTCACCGAAGGCACCGGAGTGAACTGGAAGCAGGACTTCCTGCTGCTCGCCGACGCGCTGGGCCGAACCGAGCAAGCGCAGACCTTCGTCGACACCTTCACCTCCGACGCTGCGGCACTGGGTGACTCGGTCGGCGGCAGCAGCGGCGCACCCACGGTCTCCTTCGTCCGCTTCACCGCAGACCGGGCGCGAGTGTTCGGCATCCCCTCGTTCGCCGGCTACATCGCCTGGGACGCCGGGCTGGCACGGCCGGACAGTCAGCAGTTCGACAAGACCTCGCAGGACTTCAGCGAGGAAGAAATTCAACTTGCGAACGCGGACTGGGTGTTCGTGTCCAGCCAGGATGCCGGAGCCGATTCGAGCGCCGCGTCGTACACCACCAACCCGTTGTGGACCGGCATGAGCGCGGCCACCGAGAACCACATCGTGCGCGTCGACGACGACCCGTGGTACCTCAACGCAGGTCCGACGGCGGCCACCATCGTGCTCGACGGCCTGAAGAGCGCCCTGCAGAGCTGATCCCTCGTCGTGCGCGTTTTGCGCGTTCAGGAGTACGCAAAACGCGCACGAGCGGGTAATAGGTTGCGCACAACTTAAACGTGCACTACTGTTCTTCACGTGACCAACGAACTCGCACTCGATCGTCAGGTGTGCTTCGCGCTGTATTCCGCATCGCGGGCTACCACTGCGGTGTATCGCCCGATGCTCGAAAAGTTGGGCGTCACGTACCCGCAGTACCTGGTTCTGCTGGTGCTGTGGGAGAAGGACGGGCGCGGAGTCAAGGACATCTGCGCCGAACTCGATCTCGACACCGGCACGCTCTCGCCGATGCTCAAGCGACTCGAAGGGCTCGGATTCATCGAGCGTCGACGCCTGAGCAGCGACGAGCGCCGCGTCGAGATCCATCTCACCGAGACCGGAAGCGCCTTACGCGCTGAGGCACTCGACATCCCGCGCAAGTTGGCCGAGAAGACCGGCATGGACGTCGGCGATCTCGTCAAACTCAAGGACTCGCTCGACGCGTTGACGAGCGCCTTGCATCACACCGATTCGAGCACGACAGAAGGAGAATCATGAAGACCATCTACACCGCAGAGGCTCTCGCCACCGGCGAAGGCCGTAACGGCCACGCCCGCACCTCCGACGGACGTCTCGACCTCGATCTCGCCATCCCGGAGGCCATGGGCGGCAGCGGAAACGGCACCAACCCCGAGCAGCTGTTCGCAGCCGGCTACGCCGCGTGCTTCCACTCCGCACTGCAGATGGTGGCGCGTCAGGACAAGGCCGACGTCACCGATTCGGCCGTCGGCGCTCGCGTCGACATCGGCCCCAACGACGACGGCGGCTTCCAGCTCGCCGTCACCCTCGAGGTGACACTTCCGAACCTGAGCCGCGACGACGCCCAGGCCCTCGCCGACAAGGCCCATCAGGTGTGCCCGTACTCCAACGCCACCCGCGGCAACATCGACGTCACCGTCACCGTCACCGAAGACGAGTAAGAGGAAACACCATGAAGGCACACGAAATTCACCTCGCGTCCCGCCCAGAAGGCTGGCCGACCGAAGACAACTTTCGCGCGGAAGTCGTCGACCTTCCCGAGCTCGCAGACGGGCAGATCCTCGTCCGCAACATCGTGATGTCGGTCGATCCGTACATGCGTGGTCGGATGAACGACGTCAAGTCGTACGTCCCGCCGTTCCAGATCGATGCGCCGCTCGACGGCGGTGCCGTCGGCGAGATCGTCGAGTCCAAGGCCGAGGGCTTCGCGGTCGGCGACGCGGTTCTGCACGGTAAAGGCTGGCGCGATCTCGCCATCGTCCCGGCGAAGGGCGCAAGCAAGGTCGACCTCTCGGCCGCGAAAGCGTCTGCCTACCTGAGCGCACTGGGGATGACCGGAACGACGGCGTACGCCGGGCTGACCGAAGTTGCCTCCTTCGAGGAGGGTGACGTCGTCTTCGTCTCCGGCGCTGCCGGCGCAGTCGGGTCGCTCGTCGGCCAGATCGCCAAGGCGCTCGGCGCATCTCGCGTCATCGGCAGTGCGGGATCTCCCGCCAAGGTCGCCCGGTTGCTCGAACTCGGATTCGACGCAGCATTCGATTACCACGACGGTCCGGTTGCCGAGCAGCTTCGCAAAGCGGCACCGGACGGCATCGACGTGTACTTCGACAACGTCGGCGGTGAGCACCTCGAGGCCGCCATCGGCTCGATGAACAAGCACGGGCGAATTGCCATGTGCGGAGCCATCGCTCAGTACAACTCCACCGAGCCGACCCCAGCTCCACGCAACCTCGCGTTGGCCATCGGCAAGGAGCTGACGCTCAAGGGCTTCATCGTCGGCTCGTACGCGCACGTCACCGAGGAATTCCGCGCGAAGATGACCGAGTGGCTGGGCAGCGGTGCCATCGAATTCGACGAGACGGTCGTCGACGGTCTCGACAACGCTCCCTCCGCGTTCATCGGTCTGATGAAGGGCGAGAACACCGGCAAGATGGTCGTCACCATCTAGGTCGGACCGAACGGTTTCACCGCAGACCACACCCCGGCCGGAATTTCCGGCCGGGGTGTTTCCATGCCGACCGATTACAGTCGTGACCATGCCCGCCGCTCCCCTACCGTTGCGCGACGGCCTGGACCCCACTCGGGTCCGGATGCCCGATGTCGCAACGGGGGCCACCGTGCTCGAGACCCTGTGCGCACGGTTTCCGCAGGACGCATCGAGGTTGACCGAGAAGGTGGCAGGCGGTGAGATCGTGGACGCCGCAGGCATACCCATCGATTCGACGACGGTCGCGAGACCACGTGCCGACATCTACCTCTACCGCGATCCGCCGGTGGAGCCGACGGTTCCGTTCTCGCTCGACGTCCTCCATCGCGACGAGAACCTGCTGGTGGTCGACAAGCCACATTTTCTGGCCACCACCCCACGAGGCGCATACATCACACGATCCGCACTCGTTCTGCTCCGACGACGATTCGACCTACCCGAGCTGAGCCCGGCGCACCGTCTGGACCGACTCACCGCCGGAGTTCTGGTGTTCACCGTGCGACAGCAGGCTCGCCGGCCGTACCAGGAGCTGTTCGCTCAACGCACCATCACCAAGCAATACGAGGCAATTGCCCCACTGTCTCGGGATCTCGACTTTCCGGCGACCGTGCGCAGTCGAATCATCAAGGAGCGCGGTGTTCTTCAGGCCCGAGAGGTCCCGGGCGAACCCAACGCCGAGACACTCGTGGATCTGGTCGACACCATCGGATCCTACGGCCTGTATCGATTGCACCCCCGTACCGGAAAGACGCATCAACTTCGGGTTCATTTGTGCTCGTTGGGCATTCCGATCGTCGGCGACAATTTCTATCCGACGTTCCGCGAGGTCGCCGACGACGATTACTCCGATCCGCTCCGGCTGCTGGCACGATCCATCGAATTCGTGGATCCGCTCACTGGCCTGATCCGACGGTTCGAGAGCAATCGTCGTCTCGATCCTCCTGCAACACAACAGATTCTGCCGTGATCTCCGCGGTACGGACCGTGATGCGATGCGAGATGACCGCGAGCGCGAACAGTCCCACCGCCACGTTTCCCAGCGCGGCGAACCCCTCCTGAGCAAAATCGACCAACGCGTTGAGCAGAGTGAACACCAACGCAGACACACGGAGGGTGCGCAGCGGCCAGAGCGGACCGTCCCTCCGCAATCGCAGCATCGCCGGGAGCGCCGAGGCGAACGTGATGCAGGCACTGAGGAACAGGATCCCGCTGGCGATGCCCATTCTGTCGACGTCGATCGTCAGGTCACGGCGGTCGATGTGCAGGTCTCCGATGGCGAGTTCGACAATGCCGAACACCACGCCCGCGCCGGAGAGCACGACCAATCCCCAGCCGACGACGGGAACCCACCGGGCACTGGTGAAGAACGCGGGGATCAGTCGGGGAACGAACTGGCGCAGTGAGTGGGTACGCGAGGTCGACCGACGACAGGTGCCGAGCAACAATCTGATTCCTGCCACGGTGTCCGAGTCGGCTCCTTCCGCCTCGGCCCGCGCAACCATCCGCAACGCCCAGTCACGGCGATGCTCGGGTAGTCCGTGCGCAACACCGTCGGCGGCGATCGCAGCAGCGTTGGCCAACGACTCGTCCACCGACGGGCGGCGGAACTCGCGAACGATCCTGCTGAACACCAATAGCAGGACCACCAGGACGTACATGATCTCCGACGAGGGTCCGTAGAAGTAGTCGTTGTCCTTGGTGACGAACTTTCCGACCTCGTCGAGAAACAGCCCGAATCCGATCCCGCCGAGGAGCACGGTGAACACCCGAACCCCGAAACCGACGAACATCCATCCGATCAGCAACGCGAACATCATCGCCGCTCCGCCGTACAGAGCATGGGCAATGTGCAGCGACTTTCCCCCGACCTGGGGGTAGTTGGTCACCTCCAGGTACGCCCTGGTGATCAGAATGGTCGCGATGGCCACCACCATGAAGGCCTCGGACGCGGGACTGCCGTAGGCATCACGGATCATGCCAGTACGTTGCGTGCGCCCCGGACGAGCGGTCATGCACCGAGTATGTGCCGCCCGCTGCGGTCTCCGGGCTGTTTTGGGCCGCGCATCGACGGTCCATCCATCGATGGCTTGACAAATTCGTTTGCCGAAACTGCAATGAAGGAATGAAAGAACCCCTTGCCAGTCTGGACGAGGTCATCGCGGGCCTCGGTCCCCGTCTCAAGCGCATCAGGATGGAGAAGAACACCACCCTCGCGTCGTTGTCCGAGACCACGGGAATCTCGATCAGCACGCTCTCTCGTCTCGAATCCGGTGACCGCAAACCCAGCCTGGAACTGCTGTGGCCGATCGCGCGGGCCCATCAGATGGCGCTGGACGATCTGGTGACTGCACCACCGGTCGCCGACCCTCGGGTACGGACGACGGCCACCGTTCGCGAACACGTGACGATCCTTCCCCTGACTCTGCGGCCGGGCGGTCTACAGGCCTACAAGATGCTCGTCCGCCCCGAGGACTCGGAGCCTCGCCCCCGAGTGCACGAAGGGTACGAGTGGCTCTACGTACTCGACGGCACCCTGCGGCTCATCCTCGGCGAGCACGATCTGACGATGAAGCCCGGCGAGGCAGCCGAATTCGACACGCGAGTGCCGCACTGGTTCGGTGCCGTAGGTAACCGGCCGGTGGAGCTCCTGAGCCTGTTCGGACCTCAGGGCGAGCGGATGCACGTGCGGGCGAAACCGACGGTATGAAATGTCATGCCCGTGTGAGACAGTGAAGCCCGCCCGACGCCGGAAGCCGCTTCGGTCATCCGTGCCGACTACACCATCTCGAGGAAAATGATGACCGACAGACTGCCCGATTCACCTGCGTCGCGCACCGACGTGGACATCGCCACCGGAGTGCTCATCGGCATCCACGGTGGATCCGTCACCGATGCCATCGACGAGCTGTTCACGACCGCCAGGAATCACCGGGTCAGTTTGTTCGAGCTCTCTCGCACTCTCATCACCGTCGCGGAGGGCCGCGATATCGAGCGATCCTCGACCAGCGATGCGGTGTACGCGGTCTGGGGCTCGGCACTCGGGCGTCGTGGCGCGGAGGCGACGTTCGGTTCGGTCACCGATTCCTCGGTGGTCTGACCGACCTCGATCCTGTCAGCCGCGTACGGCCGGGTCTGTGCGCAGTTCCGGAAACCGGGCCGTCATCGCATCGATGTGGCGGTACATCTCGTAGAGCTCGGTCCGGAGCGTCGATGCCTCGGACTCGAACGCGCGGGCACGAGATTCGGCACGGTCCGCGCGAGCTCGAAATGCCTTGGACTGCGCAATCTCGATGGACGCAGAGCACGTCTCGATATGCTCTGCCAGACCTCTGGCGAACACCCTGGCCTGTTCGAGGTTGACGGCATAGTTGTCGTCCCTCGGTGCCGGTGAGGGTGTGCCGCTCGCTGTGCCCATGGAAACAAGTCACCCTCGGTCGTCGGCCGGATTTTCTTTCGCGACTCTACGCTCAGCGCCGAACGTCTCGTCCCCGAACCGGTGTCACCCGAACACGAGGGCCAGGACTACCGATGCCGAGGTGGCAGCGATGGCGATGACGATGGTCGCTGCGATTGCGCGCTGCCGTACGGAGCGGTAGCTCGACCCGCTGCCGGCCCCGTCGAATCCGTCATCCTCCGAATCCCCATCCGAGAGGTAGAAATCGTCGGAGTTCAGTCCGTCCTCATCGAAGTAGACGACGTCGCGCGGCGGCATCCAGTGCTGACCGTTGGCTGCGATGGCTGCTTCGAGTCGCTCGAGCCGGTTCCGAGCCCGAGCGGGATACCAGTCGGAGGGCGCGTGGATGGGCAGAGCTCGCGCCAGCGTCAACGGCGATCGATGCTGTTTCTGCAACGCAGCGAACGCAGCGGATGCGGTCGGATCGTCGTCGGACTTGTCGGTGAGGAACCACACCGCGCCTGCCGCCGCTCGATCGCCCAGCACCAGGTATGTGTACGCGAGCAATTCGAGTATGCCGGGCGAGGCCGGGTTCCGAACCAGTGCGGACACCAGACGATCGCGAGCAGCGATGCTGTCTCCACGCGCCAGATCCTCTTGCGCCCGATCGATCACGTCCACGCGTCGACCATAGCGCTCGACGACCACCGTCGTCACAGCGGCGAACGGTGGTGACCACGAAAAAAGGCCCCTCCGAGTACCGGGAGGGGCCTTCGTCGTGCATGTCGATCCAAAACCGTGGTGGCCAGAGTCGGGATCGAACCGACGACCTTCCGCTTTTCAGGCGGACGCTCGTACCAACTGAGCTACCTGGCCGGGCGGCACCGGTGAAACAATGCCATCGCAATCTCGGTGATTGTGCACCGATGTTGCGACCCTGACGGGACTCGAACCCGCGACCTCCGCCGTGACAGGGCGGCGCGCTAACCAACTGCGCCACAGGGCCTTGCTGTTGTTGCCGCGCTATTTCTAGCGCAGAAACTCTCCGAACTGCAAATCCGCACCTCGCGGACAGCGAGACGGAGAATGCTGTACTACCGACCGGGTTGTCAAACCGATCTTTTCCTACGTACCCCCTACGGGATTCGAACCCGCGCTACCGCCTTGAAAGGGCGGCGTCCTAGGCCGCTAGACGAAGGGGGCCCGCCGAACTGCTTCGACGTTACCCTCAACGGCGTTCCGTTGGGAGCTGGGATAGCTTAGGACACTTTCTTAGCAAATCTCAAACCGACAGGTCAGAGGCGGTTTTTGCGTAGTTCTCACCGAACTGGTCCCACCCGTGCAGTTGGAGTTCGGCGAGCCAACGGTCGGACGCCATGGCCAGCAACACGACCTCCACGGACTCCTCGAACCGCTCGCGCAGATCCGCATTGTCGGCGACCAGATCGGACATGTAGCGCTGCCCCGCCATCGACGCAGCGAGCACCCGGACGAACTTCGCGGCATCGAACTCCGGCTTGAGGTCACCCATCGCCAGTGCGCGCTCGGCCTGCTTGTGACCTTGAGCTCCCCACACTCGGCCGCCACCCGACTGAACGTCCGCATAGAACTCGGGCTCGACTATGAGCCGGAACTCGGCACGCACGATCACGTCGTCCTGGAAGTTCTTCGCTATGTCGTCCACGATCCCCCGGATGACGTAGAAGGGGTGTGCGGTGGTGTCCGCCCACTTCTCCGTGATCGCGACGTATCGATCCAACCCGGCCGCGAGCACTGCTCGGGCCAGGTCTTCCTTCGATTGGAAATGGAAATACATCGCACCCTTGGTGGCGTTCGAGCCCTCCAAGATGGTGTTGACGGATGCCGCCGCGTATCCACGCTTGGCGAACTCCTTCGCCGCCGCCTCTACGATGGCCGCCCGGGTCCGCCGTGCGCGCTCCTGTTGTGCCATTACTCCGTGCCTCCGAGCCCCAAGCGCCCTGTGTATCCACAGGTCATACAGATTAGAGAGTACTTCACCCGAACGACACGCGAGTCGACTCACCTGCGGTTCGCTTCGACGAACACTGCCGACGGAAAATTCGCTTAGGCAATGGAAACAAGCTGAGTGGTATGATCTGCGCGGCTCGAGTGCGCTGCAGGGGGTGCGCACTCGAGCCGCTTTTTCGTCCGAGCGACGCAAGCCCACAACCCACTCGGCCGCATTGCACTCCTACCGCATCGCACCCGTGCCGCGACCGCCCGCGCCGTCGCAGGGTACGAAGCCGAAAGCGCGCTCATCGCCCGATCGACACCCGGGGAACGGAACAATCGACTCGTTGCCCGAACAGTCCCGGCCATACATCTCGGTTTGAGTTGAACACTGAATTACATTTCGCCATAACGCATCTCGAGGTCGATTGATTCGCCACGCTTGTTAGCAGGTAGAAACTGTTGCGCACCAGCCCCTTACGGGGACGACGTCGGCTACGGCAGCCAAATACCATGTCGGATAATGGATGTCGCACGAGATATGTAGATAACGTTTTCGACACTTTCGACGTATCGCACGGTCCTGGCAATCGAACCGGCTTACTGTGAACCACATCACACAACCGGCTCGGCCGATCGGAAACGAGTGCACGCCATGAAGGTATCGGTCCGCATACTTCGTTCCATCACAACACTTTTCGCGGTATCTCTGCTGATGTTCTCGGCAACCAACGCGGCGATCGCAGACCCCCTCGGCAACCTCGTGGCCCCTGTTCCCGATCCAGCTCTGTACCTGCCCACCCCGCTCGGCGAGCCCTGGTTCGATCCGCCCGCCGGCTACGAGCAGCAACCTCCCGGGTCGGTCCTGGCAACTCGACAGGTCACCGTCGGGCCGCTGTTCACCCCCGTCAGATCGACGCAAGTCCTGTTCCGCACCAACGATTCCAAGGACCGTCCCGTCGCGGCAACAACCACCGTCATCGTGCCGGTCGCTCCATGGACGGGTGCCGGAAGCCGGCCCGTCGTGGCGTACAACATGGCCATCAACTCGCTCGGCAACACCTGCGCGCCATCGTGGCTCCTGCCTCGTGGTCTGGCCCGAGAGATCCCGGCGGTACAGGCCTTCCTGGCCAAGAACTACGCCGTGGTCGTCACCGATCACGAGGGTCCGAGGCAGGCCTACGCGGCAGGACGCATGGCTGCGCACGCAGTGCTCGACGCCTTGCGCGCAATGGTTCTACTACCCGAGCTCGGCCTGCCCGCGTCGTCTCCGATCGCGATGACGGGCTACTCGGGCGGGGCGATCGCCACCGGCTGGGCCGCGCAACTGGCACCCACGTACGCTCCCGACGTCAATCTGGTCGGCGCGGCGTTCGGTGGCCCACCGACCGACTACCGGATTCTGTTGACGTCGATGAACGGAACCGTGGCGTCGACGCTGTTCCTGTCCGCAGCGCTCGGCGTGGCCCGCGAGTACCCCGAAATGTTCTCACTGATGAACGCCGACGGTCTGCGCCTGGCCACCGTCGCGAAGGACATGTGCGTGCCTCTGCTTGCACCGGGCGGACTGGTGGCCCCGGTCCCGGCACAGGCACTGTCGGACGTTCCGAACGTCGACAACACCGAGATCGCCCAGAGCGTGATCGCCGCCACCCGGCTCGGCGGCGACCTCGCTCCCACCATCCCCACGATGATCTACCAGGGGCAACAGGAGTTCTGGATTCCCCGGCAAGGGGCCGAGACCCTGTACGACGAGTGGTGCGCCAACGGCGCGAGCGTCCGATTGGAGGAGTACGTGGGTGAACACTTGATCGTTGCCATCAGCGGCATCCCGGGCGCCTATGCCTGGATCGACGACCGTCTGGCAGGTATTCCCGCGCCCAGCGGATGCAGCAGCTTCGGACGTTGACCTGTCGCACGCAACTGCCGGGGGTACATGCCCGTCGGCACTGCCCTGCCCATTACACTTTCGAGCCGCGCCCCTATAGCTCAGTTGGTAGAGCTACGGACTTTTAATCCGCAGGTCGTAGGTTCGAGTCCTACTGGGGGCACCGGAGGGGTTGGAGCTGGCACTTCGCCACGCTCCAACCACTCGAACGGCACGCCGGTGCGCAGCGCCCACAGTCTCGTGGTCTGCAACGACGGCTCGATGCGCCCGTTGATCCAGTTTCCGACCGACCCTCGCGTCACGCCGAGGTAGTCGGCCATCTCCTGCACGGTCACACCCGTCACGCTGAGCGACTTCTTCATGCGGTCAGGCTTGTTGAAAGCCAGCTTGGCCATGATGCCGCTGTCCACTTCCCCTGCGTTCGTCATGTACTAACTATTACACCTAGGTACGACAAGGTGCAATACCGAAACAATCTCGCGGTCTGTTCGTAACTGTCCAATGGACAATCGAACTACAAACGTGTAATTGTTCTTCCCATGGCAAATGCAGACGACTTGATCGGTACGCCCGAAGCGGCGTCGATCATCGGCGTATCCCGAGCCACCATGACTCGGTGGGTCCAGTCGGGTGAGTTAGAGCCGGCAACCAAGCTCCCCGGACTTACCGGCGCGGCACTGTTCAACCGAGCCGACATCGAAGCCAAAGCCGCAGAGCGCAAAGGCGTGAACGCATGAGCGCCCGGTACGTGACGCCGACTGCCCGCCCGCAGTGGCCGGCCGGCGCGCAGTTGCGTGAGCTGATCCGCAAGGCGTTCCTGTGGTGGCTGCTGCCGTCGTGTGGCGTGGCGGGCGTCCTGCTCGTTCTGCTGTACGCCTACGCCCTCGCTGGCGGTCAGGGATGACCCCGGATCGGTGGGGCTACAAGCTGCTCGGCTTCCCCGAGTTCGGCACTGACTTTCATCTGGTCGGCTCACTGCTGGACGCCACGAAGGCTGTGGTGGACCACAACAGCGCGCCGATTGTTGAGGCAGCCGAGAACATCACGATCGCTGTCGTCGTTCACGAGGACGATTTCCTGTGAGCGATACGAACTACCCGCTCGGCTACGTGCTTGGGGAAGAGCATGTAGCCGGGCGGGTTTCTGTTGACTGGATCGGCGTCGTCTACGAGACCCGTGAGGCTGCTGAGGATGCGCAGTCGCACGCATGGGCGCTCGGCGAGAGCGAGATCAACGTCTACGAGATCCACAAGCTGACGCCCCGCGAGTTCGGTAAGCCGAGTTCGTGATGGGCGATGTTGTACGTGGCCCGTGGAAACCGGTACCGGGCCGTGTCGATGCCTCGCAGGTGCGGTGGCGGCGCGGCCGGCCGATCGACCCTCACGCGAACCGTCAGCACTGCGCTGAGTGTGCACGCCCGTTCCATCCGAATGCATGGGTGCCGGTCGACAAGATCTGCGCCGAGTGTCAGGAGGAACGGGCACGCGCTGAGCGTGACGCTGTGCCACCCACTCTGTTCGATCCTGACGGCGGTGATGACATGCCGTAACTAGATCCTCTGCTCGTTTGTCCCTGCGCCCGTGGATCTTTCACGTACGGGTGATGCGCTTAGCCAGCGCAGTCGTCGCCCGTTAGAGGGGCCACTGCACCCATCCCGATTCGAGTGTCTGACCTGGTTAAGGCGGACTCGGGCAGGAACACCGTTGCTGGTGTATCAGGCACTCGAAGTATCCCAGTCCCGGCAAGCCGAGTAATTCCCGCGCTTGCGTTCACACCAACCGACCGACGACCGACGCGACCGACGCGAAGGAACCGAGATCGGATGATCCCGTGCCTTTGCGGTACGGGGTACGCCCTGCCCTCCCAACTCCCTCTGCTCTCTCTACGAAGCGTCACAACGGCCCTCAGCGCAACGCTGAGAGACGAACAACAACAAGGAGATTGAATGAAACCCACGATCGGACGAGTAGTCCACTACCACCCGCACCCCACGCAAGCTCGGTACTCCGGCCTGCCGCCACACCTCAGTGAGTTCGAGGAGCACGCAGCACTGGTTACGTTCGTCCACCCGCAGAGTGGATGGGTGGAGCTGGCGGTATTCCCTCCGCGTGGCGGGCAGTACACCGTCTCGGCTGTCGAGGGCACAGCGGCCGGCGAGTGGTCCTGGCCTCCGAGGGCGTGAGCTGATGTCGTCTCCGGCCCGCTTGCCAGTGAAGTTGTTCAGTCGATCGCCGTCGATTCATCGTGCGGTGGAGAAGTTCTGCGAGGCATACGACTTCGAGCTGACGATCGACCTTGGCGAGCGACCGGTGACGGCGGCGTACGTGGTGACGACGGCCGCTCACCACCGAGACGTGGTGCTGCTGGCCGGCATGTACTGCACTCCGCTCAGCACGTGCGAGGTCATCCACCTTCCCCAAGCTGAGCTGTATCTGGCCGCTGCGGTGCGTTACGCCCGTGGCCTCACATTGTGCGGGTCCGACCACGTTCGGCGGTCGTACCCAGAACCGAATCAACCTGAAGGAGTGCTGTTTTGATGGACAAGGAGCTAGCGACGTTGCTCGACGCGACATCGTTCCAAGTAGCGGATCTCGTGGGGCCGGCCATCGTGATCGAGGGCGCAGCGAACCATCTGCTGTCCCGGCTACCCGAGACCGACGATCACAGGTGGAATGTGACGCAGGCGCTCGGCTCGATCGTGGCGGCGCGCAAGTCGCTGGAGTCGGCCGCTGAAGCGTTGCTACACATCGTCGCCCAGGACGGTGCCGACATGCTCGCAGTGGAAGTGAACGGCGGCGAGATCGTGAACCGGCCGCAGTGCCCGTCGCGCTACGTCGAACCGGGCGACACCGAGTGGGACCAGCCACGGCGTTGCCGGCTCGACGCCGGCCACGCCGATTCAGGTGACCACAAGGGCTGGCATCACGACCACGAATGCCAGTGGAACGACGATGAGGCCCTGAACCCCGTAGTTGGCGTGGTCACTGGTCCGGCCGGCGTTGATCTGACAGGTGTGAAGCGACGCATGGCCGAGTACGAGTCCCGCTGCCCCTACCCGCTCAATGGACAGTCCTGATGGCCGGCCAGTTGGTGCCGCTCGATGGCCTGCCGGGTCGGTTCGCTACCACGTCGTACGACGCTGAGCGCGGCATGATCGTGGTCCAGGTCGATGACGCCGAGGGCAACGTGACGGGCTCGATGTCGTGGGTCTACACCGAGGCCGAGGTAATCGAAGAGCCGGCCGAATGAGCCTGTGCCGAGGGCGTGCTGATGAGTACGAGTACGCGAATGTGACTGGTGGGCAGTGGCGTACGAAGCGTAAGGCTGCTGAGCAGCTGTGTGCTGGCTGCCCTGTCCTGTCTCGTTGCGCTCAGCGTGCGTTGCAGCATCACGCTCTCGGCATGGTGTGGGCCGGTGTGCCCATCCCCCCTGATCACGACAACAAGAACACTCACGAGGCGCGCCGCCTCCTGATCGAGGTGGCTCTGTATGGCAAGTGCTGATCGTCGTCCCCCGATACCGGATGACATGGCCAAGGCGGTGCGTGCGCGCGACGGCTACGTGTGCCGCAAGTGCGGTAGCGATGACCGCTGCGAGATCGACCACGTCGTGCCGTGGCACATCGTGAAGGTGCACGAGCTGGACAACCTCCAGCTGCTCTGTCTGCCGTGCAACCGCAGCAAGGGCGGCAAGGTGGAGGCAGACGGCCGGCGCACGTGGTTCGATCCTGAGTTCTTCGGTACTGCGGTATGAGCTATCCCCAGCGCTGTTGTGCCGCTTGGCGTGTGCCGCCTGTGCGCTTGGCTATGTCGGCCCAGCTGTACCCATCGCCACGTACTGCTGTCACTGCTTCGGTGATCTGCCCATCCAGCTCTGAGCGCAGTGCTATCAGGTGTGGCAGTGACTCTATGTCGGTGCCTGCTCTGCGCCCTGCTGCCCTCACGATGCGGCGCACGAAGGCGATGTACTCGGCTGTGTCCACTGGCCTCTTCACGTGTCAAGGATGCATTGACGAACTCGACAAGTCAATGCATGACGCTGCATACTCATGCATGCATAATCATCCATTGTCATGCATGATCCATGGTGGCAACCGGCCCCTGGTTTTTGCAAAGGGGACGGTTGACACCGAGGGGCTTCCCGGACTTACACCCCCCAGTGCCGCCAGAGGTCTAGTTCCACGGAATGGGACGAAAACCGTGCATGAATATGCAAGGCGGTGTGGATGGTGGATGAATGCTCGACGGATTTTATGCATGGCCGGATGGAGGTCGTTGTGGGTTTCGTGACGAACGAGTCATACGAGGGTTCGGTCGAGTCGTTCTTGTCCGTGAACGAGTGGGTGAGCGATTCGGAGGCCCCGTATCTGGCGTCGCTGTTCCACATTGCGCGGCTCCTGGACCTGAAAGTGAAGGCAGGTCAGGCACTTCCGGCCGGCCTCACGATGGAATTTCGGATGCTTTTCTCCGAGTTGCGCAAGTGTAAACCAGCGGAGACGTTCTCGGACGACGATGGTTTCGATGATGAGATCGCCAATATCTGATGGACGCGGCGCTCCCGACGACTGACGAAGACCCTCCCTGGCTGCCTCGCGTCTACACGCAACCGATCGAGAACCCGGACTACTCCGAGGCCGACAAGCTGATTCGGCTCTCGGAGAAAGTCTTTCGGTTCGCAGCGGGCGACGAGCTGCGCCTGGACATGTGGCAGAAGTGGCTCATTCGCGAGATCCTGCAGAAGTATCCCGAGGACTATCCGGTCGAGAAGTTGCGCGGCCAGCTCGTGTACAAGCAGGTCGTCGTCTCGATGGGCCGGCAGAACGGCAAGACCGTGCTCGGTGCCGTCATGGCGCTGTACGGTCTCATCCTCATGGTGCCGCGTGCGCCCGAGGTGATCTCGATCGCGGCCGTCGTGGACCAGGCGAAGAACCTGTACGCGAAGGTCCGGTACTGCGTCGACAACGTGCCGCTGCTCAAACGCCGATTCAAGACCACCGACCGCAGCGGTATCAAGTCACGGAACCTCAGGAAGCCGGCGACCTACGTCGTCAAAGCGGCCGGCGATGGCGACGGATTGCAGGGCTTCTCCGGCTGTCTGATGCTGCTCGATGAGCTGCACCTGCTCAAACCCGAGGCGTGGGACGCGCTCACTCTCGGCGCATCGGCTCAGCCGAAAGCCCTCGTAGCCGGCTTCACCACGGCCGGTGACGACAACTCGAAGCTGCTCAAGCTGCTGTACCGCATCGGCCGCGCCGCTGCGGAGAAGGAAGAGGGCCACGATCCGAGGTTCGGATTCTTCCTGTGGGAGGCAGATCCCAACCTCGAACTCTACGATCCGCAGGCCCTCGTGCAGGCGAACCCTGCGATCGCGTCCGGTCGCCTCGACCTCGAAGACGAAGTGCGACAGGGCAAGAACCGTCTGGAGTCGTCGTACCGACGCTACCGGCGCAACGAGTTCGTCTCCGTCGAGAGCATCTGGATGCCGGTGCCGGCATGGCTGGCTGCCGAGTACGGACCCATGCCTGCGCCGGCGCGCAAGCAGCCGCTCATCATCTCGTTCGCCCGGTCTCGGCGCACGTGGAACTATGTCTCGATCGTCGCGTCGACCAAGTACGACGGCGTCGTGTACACCCAGCTCATCGCGACGATCACGTTCGGCAACGACGAGCTGCTGCTGAAAAAGCTTGTGCAGCTCAGTCGTACGGTGCGCGTGGAGAAGTTCGTGACCGACGCCGAGACGATGAAGCCGACGATCCTGGCGCTCGACAAGACCCACCATCTGCCGGCCGAGTACATGACCCGAGGGAACATCGCGAACGCCACATCTGCGGTGCACTCGATGATCAAGGATGGCCGCGCGAAGCACGCCGGCCAGAAGGAGCTCGTGACTCAGCTAACGAAGACCGTGACCGTGAACGTGGGCCAAGGTGTGCTGATCGACATGAACAAATCTCTCGGCGACATCGACGCGATGTATGCCACGGTCATGGGCGTTTTCATGGCCGAGCAGCAGCAGCCGTTCGTGTCGCAGCTGAGAATCTTTTCGAAAACCACCGCATGAGAATCACACGGATGGGATTAGCGTTCCCCAGCAATGAACGCAATCGGCAGGTTCTTCGGATTCGGCACCGACGTGGAGACACGCAGCGGGTCGGTCGGCTCGGCAGGCGGCGACTCACCGCTACCGGCCGTAATGCCCCCTCCGCGAATGGATCTCGGCGTAACCTGGCAGGAAGCACTCAAGGTCTCGGCGTTCTCCCGCTCGATGGACCAGACCAACACGATGATGTCCTCGATGCAGGCCACCGTCCTCGACGCGCGCAAGCAGCTGATCCCGTTCGACGATCGCGCATTCCCGTCGATCGTCAACAAGCCGAACCTCGATATGGACTACGAAGAGTTCGTCCAGGCGACGGTCAACGATCTGTTCCTGCACGGCGAATACATCTGGAAACGCGTCGGAGATCCGCAGACGGTCAACCTGATCCCGATCTCGCCTCGCGAGATGACGATCGTCCGCGAGCGCCTGACCGATGGCACGTGGGGCCGAGTTCGCTACGGCCATTTGGGTCGAGAGATCCCCAATAGCCGCATTGTTCACAAGAAGCACACTGCCATCAACGGAGAGCCGCGCGGAATCGGGCCGCGCCAGCTCGCACAGACCCAGCTACGCGCCGCGCTCACACTGGACGAGTTCCAGCGCGAGTGGTTCGACTCGGCCGTTATTCCGTCCGGCATCCTCACCACCGACATGCACCTGTCGAACGTCGAGCAGGACGAACTCCAGGTCCGGTGGAACGACTTCCTACGATCGCACCGCGGGCAGGCAGTCGTCATGGCGGCCGGCCTGAGCTACGAGTCGATTCAGCTCAAGCCTGTCGACGCACAGATGCTCGAAGTGCAGGATGCCATCGACCGGAAAATCGTACGAATATGCGGCACACCAGCTTTCGACCTGCTCGTTCCTGGCGGCACCGAATCTCGGACGTATCAGAACCTCGAACAGTCCACCCTGCAGTACCTCACCACCACCTTGGCGAAGTACATGAACGCCTTCGAACGTGGCCTCACCGAAGTGATCCCGCGCGGCAACAAGGTCGAGCTGGACGAGACCGGCCTGCTACGCATGGACAGCAAGACACGCGCCGAGGTCGACACCGCCAACATCACCAACGGCACCCGCACCATCAACGAACTGCGCAGGCGCGACGGCCATCCCGACCTGCCCTGGGGCGACGACAAGCCGGCCCCGAAGCAGATCCCGTCCGAGCGCGTCGACCAGCCGAAGGAGATCGAGGCATGATCAACGTCATCGTCGGACCACCCTGCGCCGGCAAGTCGACCTACATCACCGAGAACGCCGAACCCGGTGACACCATCGTGGACTTCGACAAGCTCGCAACAGCATTCGGCTCGACCGGCCACCACGACACACCACTGTCCATGCGCCGCGTAGTCCAGGCCGCACGCCACGCTGCCATCCACCAGATCCTCATGGGCCGCGTCGAAAACGCATGGGTCATCGACACCGACCCCACACGACTGATGCAGTCCCAGTACCGCCGCGCCGGCGCGAACATCGTCCTGCTCGACCCCGGCATGGACGCCTGCCTCGAACGCGCCGCCGAGGACAACCGACCCGACTGGACCGCAGAACAAATCCGACGATGGTACCGACTGAGGATCACCGCATGAAATTCACGCAGCTCGAAACCCGCACCGCAGCAGTCGATACCGAGGTCGAGATCCGCAGCGCGCCGGTCAACATCGTGGACGAGCAGACTCGCATCATCTCCGGTATTGCAGTCCCCTACGGACAGACGACCGAGATCCGCACCAAGAACGGCAGCTACCTCGAATCGTTCGCCCTGGGCGTGTTCGAGGACGACGTGCCGGCATCGGTGCACGCCAACCACAGCTGGAAGACGCGCGGCGATCTCCCGATCGGCACCGTCGTATCCGGCAAGAACCGCCCCGAGGGCTACTACGTCGAGTGCCGCATCGCCAACACGGCACGCGGTGACGAAGTGCTCGAACTCGCCCGTGACGGCGTTCTCAAATACTTCTCGGTGGGCTTCCTCCCCGGCACCCACGAGACGCGCGACGGCGTGCTCGTCCGCACCGCAGCGACACTCGGCGAAGTGTCCATCACAGAAATCCCCGCCTACAAAGGCGCGGTCATCGATAGCGTGAGAAACGCTGACACAGAACAGGAATCACGTATGGACCCCGAAGAGCTCGCACGCCTCATCGCCGCCGGCATCAAGGACGACCCCGAGGTCGTCCAGCTCCGCACCGACAACGCCGAGATGGTTCGTCGGATCGGAGTACTCGAAGATCCCGCTACCACCCAGACGCGCGGTCGGCGTGAGTTCAAGGTTCGCACCGGTGGCGAATTGCTCAAGGCCATGCTCGCCGGCGACATGGACGCCGTCACCGAGATCCGCACCGTCAACGACGAGCTGGAGTCGCTGCGCATCGAGACCCGCGCCTACGAGGGCCAGGTCATGGCTGACGGCGTCGAGCGACCAGCATGGCTGGAGAAGCAGCTGCGACTCACCAACCGCAGCCGGCCGATCTCCACGATGTTCTCCCGTGAATCGCTGCCACCGGACGGCACCAGTTTCGAGTACGCCAAGGTGATCTCCGAGAGCGGCGCGATCGGCGTCCAGGCCGTCGAGGGTGACGATCTCGGCTACCTCGAGATCAAGCTCGGCACCGGAAGCGGCGTCGTCCGTACGGTCGGCGGCTACACCAGCTTCAGCCGGCAGGCGATCGAGCGAGCCAAGGTGCCGATCCTCGACACCGGCCTGCGGTGGATGGGCATCCAGTACGCCGAGGCGTACGAGAACTACGTGCAAGCGTTCATGCTCGCACTGCCCAAGGGCGGCGCTGAGGGCATCAACAACATCGTCGTGCAGGCGAAGCCGGCCACCGCCGCCGAGTGGATCGCCGTCGTCCTGGACGCCAAACACTCGATCATCCAGAACGCGAAGGGACTGCGCGCCGACCTCATCGTGTGCAGCTTCGACGTGTACAAGGACATCGCACTGCTCGAAGACGCGACCGGCCGACCGATCTTCAACGTCAACGGCGACGGTCAGAACACCTGGGGCAGCGCCAACGTCAGTCAGACCGACGACGTCGAGATCGGCTTCACGATGGCCGGCCTCCCCGGTGTCGTCGGAGATCGTCTGCCGGCCGGCACATTCCGCGTCACCTCGCGTGAAGCCATCACGTCCATGGAAAGCGCCGGCGCGCCGTTCTCGCTCCAGGACGAGAACATCATTAACCTGACCAAGGACTTCTCGGTGTATGGCTACCAGGGCATCTACTCCGAGCAGCCGAAGGGCATGACCGCCATCACCTTCCCGGTGGAGCCGTAGTCCATGACCGCGCCCGAGCAGGACTCTTCGACGGTGGTGTACCCCACCGTCGAAGAGTTCCGCAACTTCGTCAAAGCCGAGGCGTCCGACGATGCGAAGCTGAAAGACGATCTCGACATCGCCATCGAGCGGATCGACGACTTCTGCGCGAAGCCCGTCAAGCCCATCCCGCCGGCCACCCGCAAGCGTTGGTATCTGCTCGTGGCCGCCGAGATGTTCGACGCCTCGAACGGTCCGAGCACCAGCATCGACCAGTTCGGAAACTCGCGACAGACTCGATCCTCACGTGACCCGATGCACGTGATCATCCGTCAGGTCCGCAGATACGTGCCGGCGTTCTGATGGACCTCACTCAGACGACGGACACGATCATGGACACCCTCAAAGAGGCCGGCCTCCCGAACGTCGTCGGGTGGGAGGTCAAAGACCCGGCACCTCCCGTAGTCGTGGTTTGCCCCGCCCTGCCGGCCGTCGAGACGGGAGTCAACGGTGTCACCCACGGCAAGCCGTTCATGACGCACTGGCTGGTCCAGATCGTCGCCGGCCGAGGCAGCGCATCGGCAACCCGAAATGCCCTCAACGACATGGTTGCTCGTACGGTGATCGCCCTCCGGCCCTTCATGATTGGTATCGAGGTCGAGACCCCGAAGGTGACCGATCCCGAAGAGGGCAAGCCGCAATATCTCGGCGCTGAAATCGCAGCGTCGATCGCTATCGACATGAAAGAAGAGTGACCACAATGGCTCCGTTCAAAGGCACCAAGGGTAAGGATCTCTCGATCCTGATCGAGGGCACCGAATACAACACCGACCTCAAGGGCTTCCGCGTCGAGCCCGACGACGGCGAGGACATCGCGTACAAGACGTTCGCCCGAATGAAGGACGGCGACACCAAGGCATGGTTCCTGCGCGGCGTCGGATTCCAGGACTTCCAGACCAGCTCGTTCTGGACGTTCGTGTGGGAACACGCCGGCGAAGAGGTCGAGTTCGTCGCTCGACCGTACGGCAACGAAGTGCCCACAGCCGAGAAGCCACACTTCGCCGGTATCGCGACCATCGCCTCCAAGCCCGGATTCGGTGGCGACGCCGACGAAGAGTTCGAGTTCGAGGTCGAGTGGGAGTGCACCGGCGTACCCGAGCGCGTCACCGCATAGCCGATGGCCACGATGAAGATCGAGCTGTCGATCGAGGGTAAGAAACCTCTGCTCGACAAGCTGACGGTCTTCTACAAGACGGTTCGACAGCTCAAGCCGGCGTTCGACCAGATCGCGGCGAGAACGTTCCTGATTGCGAACACCATCGCCCCGGTCTACTCCGGTCGCACTAAGAAGTCGATCCGCGCCAAGGGCTCGAACATGCGGGCCTACGCGAAAGCCGGTGGCGCTAGCCGGAAGTCGCACGGTGGCGGCATCTACGTCGCCATGAACCATGCCGGCACGCGCTGGGATCCGCAAGCGCCCTACCCCTTCATGTTCATCACCCTCGAACGAGTCACCCCCTTCGCAGTACTCCGAGTCAAACGCGAAGTCATCCAACGAAAGAGAGACGCAGGACTATGAGCGCCACACCCACCACCCCGTTTCAGAACAAGCTCCAGTCGCTCAGCGGCCGTGCCCTCAAGCGCGTGCAGTCGCTCACCGGCGCGGAAATCGCTGCGAGCGAGAACATTCAGCTGATCTTCGCCGTCGCCTATGTCTCCGGTCTGCATCCCGAGGCGATCAAGGGTTGGGGCAAGAACGAAGTCGACGGGTGGAACGACTACCTCGACAACACCAGCTACCACCACGCACGTATCGCGGCCGGCGTCGAGGACGAGGACACCGACCCAAAAGACGAGCTCACGAACTAGCCAAGTTCGAGGCCCGCCGGTTGGCCGAGTTCTGCATGCTGACCGGCCAATCCGACAAGGTCTATTACCGCCTGACGTTGCTCGAACGCAACGCTTTCATCGAGATCGCCAACAAGCGAGCGAAGAAGAAGAGGAAATGATGGTCACCACCGAGAACGGATGGGAGTCGATCCCCCCGAGCAAGGTCGTACGACGTGGCATCACCGGAACGAATATCGTTCTGCCCCTGCACCCGCACGACTGCGGATTCGTGCTCATCAGCTTCGCGGCGATGTACAACCGCGACATCGAGCCGCTGACCGGTGGCGCATCCGATGAAGGCGGCTACACCGAGACCAACTCGGTGTACACCTCGAATCACAAGTCCGGCACCGGAATTGATCTGAACTGGAACAAGTACCCGTTCCGAAAGAAGACGATGCCGGCCGAGCGCGTGGGCAGGGTGAAGCAGCTCCAGGTCGGGTTCCGCGGATTGATCGACTGGGGTCGAGACTGCTGGGGCGGCAACCCGGTGGACGAGATGCACTATCAGGTTGCCAAGGGCAGGCCGATGCAGGCGTACGTCGACTTCGCGAACGAGCTGCGCGCCGGCCTGTTCGGGCTGTATGGCGCGACCGCACCGACGCTCGATCCGGTCGTGGTCCCGCCGGCACTCAACCCGTTCGGTGGACTGCTAATGCGTGGCACCTCTGGCGATGCCGTGCGCCGGCTACAGGAACGGCTTAACCGGGACTACCCCCGGTACTCCCGCCTCGCAGCCGACGGCGACTTCGGGCCGGCGACAGAGCACGTCGTGCGTGAGTTCCAGCGACGCGCCGGTCTACTCGTGGACGGCATCGCGGGGCCGGCCACTCTCAAGGCTCTCGGACTGTGAGGGCGCTTCACACCTTCGCCACTGCGGTGGTGATCGGTGTCGTAGCCGGCACCACCGCAGCGGCGACCTACCTGCTCCGCACCGAACTGCCCACCGAGGCACAGCTCATGGAAGAGAAATCATGACCGCACCACAAGGCCCCCTCGATCAGGTACGCCGAGAGATCATGCGCGTGATGGGTCCAGAGATCGACGCCCGGTTCGAGCAACTGACACCGATCATCGCGCGGGCCCTCAATCACAACGTGCCGCTCGATGAGGTGCGTATCCCTCCACCTACCGCCACGGTGCCCGCGAAGACCGCAGCGGCACGCACAGCCATCCAGGCGGGTATTGCGCTACCACTCTCGGCAGTGCTCGCGTACGCAGCCGAGACCATCGGCGGCGACGAGTTCGAGCTGTTCGACCTCACCGACTGGAAAGGACTCGGCAGCGGCGCAGTCGTCGCCGGCATCATGGCGGTGCTCGCGTTCGGTGCACGAAAGATCGGCCGCTGATGAACGAACGCGCCGTGCTCGCAGCAGCTCGACTGTTGTCGACGCTGCTCGGCTTCGGCGCGATCGCAGTCGGATTCCTCTACGCCGGCCCTGAGAACCTCGTGCGCCGGCCACTGCCCGCCGGCCAGGAAACCCTCGTGGTCCTCATCGAATCGGTGTTCCCCGTCTGGCCGTTCCTGTTCTGCCTCAGCGGCACCGTACTCGTGGTGTGCGCGTGGCGGCAACGACAGATCCTCGTGGCCCACGGACTCGTGGTGTTCGCGTGGTCGTTCTGGGGACTCTGCCTCATCATCGCACCACTGCGCAGCGTCCCACCCACACCGATCATCGTCGGCGTCATCGCCTTCGCCTGTTGCTTCGCAGCCAACGTCGGAACTATGCGCCTCTGGGCGGCTCTCGGAGTGAAGTAATGGACGTCGTCTCCATCGTCGTAGCCGCGATCGGCGCTCTCGCTACGGCAGTCGCCACCGTCGTCTCGGTAACCAGTCGAATCCAGACCGAAAACGTTGTGGCACTGGTGAAGTCGAACAAGAGTCTGAACAGTCAGGTCGCACGACTCGACGAATGGAAGATCGCGGGCCGCTACTACATCGCCCGGCTGCGAGGCCAATTGGCAGACAACGGGATCGAGGCCTTGCCGCTTCCCGCCGAACTACGGGAGGACTTGAGCGGTGAGTAATTCCGTCGATATCTACATCAACGGTCACGAGCGGGATCTGCTTCAGGCGATCGAACGTACGAAGTCCGCGATTGCCTCGCTGCGTGACTCGAAAGCCACTGTCACGGTAGACGTGGACGACGGCGCACTCAACGTCCTGAAGGCGAAGCTCGCAGCCCTACGCGACGGTGACGTGACAGTGGACGTGGCGGTCAACGACGCGAAACTCGCAGCGTTGCGGGCGAAGATGGACGCCCTCCGCAACACTCGTGTGAAGGTGACGGTCGATGTCGACCGGACCGAGCTGAACATTCTCAAGGCCGAGCTGGCCGGCCTCCGTGACCGATCCGTCAATGTGGGCATCGACTCCGATCTCGCAGGGTTCCGCGCTGCCCTTGCCGCATCGACGCTCGGCAACGCCAACGCGCGGATCAATCTCGATCTCGACACCGCCGGTGCCGCCGGCGAACTCGCAGCATTCATCGCGGCCGTCCCTCGATCGATGACGATCAACCTCGACGTCGACACCGCCGGTGCCGCAGCCGAACTCGCAGCATTCCGTGTGGCGATGCTCGCCCTCAACGACGACTCGATCCGACTCGGCACCAGCACCGGCGGTAACGCCGCATCGGGCATCGCACGAATGGGTGCATCGGCCGGCTCCTCGCTGCCACTGCTCGGAGCCCTCGCGCTTGCCGTCGCACCGCTCGCGTCCGGCGCGGCCGGTGCCGGCATCCTCGGCACCGCCGCCGCGCTCGGTGCAGTGACCGCCGCCGCCGGCGGCATGTCCGTCGCGTTCGGTCTCGGTGCCGCAGCCCTCCCTATTGCCGCAGCCGCAGCATCGGAGAAGGTACAGGAGCACTTTTCGTTCATGGCCGACGACGTTGTGTCCACCATGAAGGAGATCGCACAGCCGGTCGAGCAGCCACTGATCGACCTCGCCACGTCGGTCGGTGCCGCGTTCCACTCGATCCGGCCAAGCCTCGATGTGGTGACCGCCGGCGCGGCCCGACTGGTCGGTGAGCTGTCCGGCTCCATGCCGGCGATCGCGAACGAGGTCGGCCCCGCCCTCGAGAAGATGTTCGCCGGCGCTGAGCCCCACATCAAGAACCTGATCGGCAACATACCCGAGTACGTGCGAGCGTTCGGTGACTTCGCCGGCAAGCTCGGAGATCCCGCGATAGTCGAAGGCGCACAACGAGTATTCGGCGCACTGCCCGGCATCATCGACGGTGCCGGCGATGCACTGGTCGGTGCCGGCGAAGCCTTCAACGGCATCATGGGCTGGCTCGATGAAGGCAACCTCGACGGGTTCACGGACGGCATCGGCCAGCTGTTCGAGAACCTGGGCAACACCGACTGGTCCGGTGTCACAGCAGGACTGGCAGATGCCGGCAACGCGTTCGGTGACTTCATGGCGAACATCGACACTCAGAATCTCGCCACGAACATCGAGGGTATGACCCAGTTCGTCGCGGACCTGACGGGTGTTGCTGACAAGGTGGTCTCGGAGTACCAGCGCATGGACGAGGCGTTCCGTCAGTCCAACCAGGAGGACGCCGGCGGCGGCCCCATCGAGTGGGGCGCGAAAGCTGCTGACTGGATGAAGAGCTCGATGCTCGACAGCCTCTCGAACTTCAGCACCAGTGGACTGTTCGACGCCATGTTCCCGGACACCGACCCGCCTGTGATCCCGGCTCCCGAGGTCACTCCACCGGACACATCAGCAATCAACGATCCATTCGCGATGCTGCCGCCGGCAGTCTTGCCGGCCCCGGTGGTGACCCCACCCGATGCGGGAGCGGTGAACGACCCGTTCGCTGCTATGCCGCCCGCTGTGCTGCCGGCCCCTGTGGTGACCCCTCCCGACACATCGGCCATCGGTGGCGCGCTGGAGAACATCACGCCCCCAGTCATCCCTGCGCCGGTCGTGCCGGCCCCCGAGGTCGCTCCGTCCGAGCCGATCCCCGCTCCCGAGGTCACTCCACCTCCCCCGGTGCAGGTCGACGTCGAGGTGGTCGAAGGCGAAGCGATCACCGTGCCCCCGCCGGCCCCCGTGCCGATCACGTTCGACGTCACACAACCCGAGCTGGTGCTGACACCACCACCACCGGTACCGATCACGTTCAACGTGACGCTGCCCGTGATCAACATTCCCCCGCCGGCACCGGTGCCGGTGAGCGTGCAGATCGACACCGCCGGCGCGAAGGTGAACCTGTCCGGCCAGGGTGCCGCAGCCGGCCAGTCGTTTGCGTCCGGTCTCGCCGGCTCCGCTGGCGCAGTCGCCGCTGCTGCCGCGTCGATGGCAGCCGCCGCCGAGGGTGTCTCGGTGAACCTGTCCGGCCAGGGTGCCGCTGCGGGCGCCAGCTTCGCGGCCGGCCTCGCATCGCAGACCGGTGCCGTCGCTGCCGCCGCCGCCGCGCTGGGTGCAACCGCTGCCGCCAACAAGGGTGTCTACAAAGGCCGCAAGGGAATTGCCGCCGACCGGATCATGCTCATCCCGCACGGTCAGGCGATGGTGAAGGGCTTCATCGAGGGGCTGGGTAGCAATCGGAGTGAGCTGATCACCGAGGCGTCGGCTCTGGCGAAGGCCGTGACGAAGACGTTCGACGAGGAGCTGGTGCCGAACATCGGACTGTCCGGTGGCATCGGCGTGCAGCAGGTCGTGCACGTGACGGTCGAGGCCGGCCTCATGGCCGACCCTGTGATCATCGGCCGCGAGATCGTGGACGCGGTCGGGGCGTACGTGTCCGCTGCCGGTGGATCGACAACGATCAATGTCTAAGTTCACCGACGCCACGATGGTGGCCGTGCAGGTCGAGACGGCACGCGAGCAGGTGTGGGTGCAGGACGGCATCACACCGAACGTCTACCCTGCTGGCGGCATCGCTCTGCTTGACCTGCTCGCCAAGCGTGAGGACGCCGAGATCCGCAACGTCACAACACCATTCGCCGGCAAGGGCATGTTCGCGACCGACCGGCGCGACAAGCCGCTCACCGGCGCTTCGGTGGCAACGTCGCTGAATCTGAACGTCGAGTATTCCGGAACCGGCTCGAGCCGCGTCGTGAAGGACATCAGCGGAACCACGTCGAGCGTCGTCAGCGCCGAATCGGAGACAAGCCTGGGTCCGGTGATCGTTCAGACCCGCATGCCCACACCGGTCGTGCCCGGTGATCGAGTGAACTTCGCCGGCCGGTTCGGCATCCGTCGCAGCGGTACATCGTGGGCGCTGGACGAGAACGACAACCAGACGGGCGTCTCGGTGGTGTGCACCCTGTTCGGCATCAGCCGCACCGAGGACGAGTACGGCACCACAGACCCCGTCGCGATACCCCTGCTGGAGTACGTCGGCAACTTTCAGCCATCGGTCGGGTATCAGCAGACCACCCACACGTTGCCCACGGTGTCGCCGGCTGTCGTCCCTGCCGGCGTCAGTGAGGTGCACCTGGTGATCTGGCTGCGAGCGAACACCACCGGCAAGCCCATCGCCGTGCAGTACGCAGCGAAAAAGGCCGGCGTTCTCTACATCGGCATGACGTGGAACTACTTCACCTTCAGCAATGCGAACCCGCTCACCCTCACGGTCCTACCCCCGGTAGTCAATCCTGGTGCGCCGGCGGCGACGTGGCACACGCGTACGCAGGAGCAGAACCGGATCTATCGCTACACCTACGAGACGATCACCGACGATGTGGTGGAGGTGAAAACGGAGAAGATCGAGGCCGATCTCGGAGTGCAGACGATCAAGTTCGCGTCGGCTACCGTCGACCCGAAAGTTACTGCCGGCAAACGTGTTCGGATCATCGCCCTACACCCCGATGGCGTCGGTCTGACAGTCATCGCGTCCGGCCGCGTCCGGTCAAGGCGCATCGTCCCCGGCATCGGCCGAGTGCCACAGGTGGAGATCGGCGTGCACGACAGTCACGGCCGACTAGGCGAGCCTTGCCCTGCCGCGTTCGACACGTTCGCGAAGTACGCGCCGGCACTGAACCGGCTCGGTGTCCCGGTGTCGATCGACGGCGTCGACGTGTCCGGCCCGCCCCGACCGCTGCCCTCGTGGGGTGGTGCCTACCCGTCGTACGCCGACGAGAAGCTGACCTACCTAACGTCGCTCGTGATGGCCCGCAACGCCCGCAAAGGTTACGTGCGGATCACCCGAGAGGACCGCCTCGAGGTTCTGTCCGCATTGCCGGCGACGGTCGCGCTGGATGTGTCGGACGAACCTGGCGAGGCCGACATGTCGTACTCGATCGATGCCGAGTTCGGTTCCGACACAAAGGATCTCGTGAACGCCGTGCGGGTGACCGAGAACCTGCTCGACTCGGAGGACTTCACCGACCGGTATGTCGGCTCGGACGACCCGCCGGCCAAACTGGACTTCATCGCCGGCCGCACTCAGACCGCCGAGTACCGGCGTGACGCCTCGATCGAGGCGCTGGGGCTGTCGTCCCGCACTTTCCCCGTCGTGCGTGGGTCGGGTGCGTGGGTGGACATCGCAGCAGGCAACTACGGCACGAACTTCGCAGCGTGGGCGACGGCGATCCTCGACCAGTACAGCGGCGAACAGACCGGCCCTCGTGCGATCACCCTGCCGATCGTCACCGCCGAGCAGCGTGCCCTCGTGTCGAAACTGAACGTGCTCGACGCGATCGTGGTGCGCCGGCTCGGTGTCGCGTACGTGCGACGGATACGCCGGATCTCACACAACATCAAACCGGGCTCGTGGACTGTCAAGCTGCGGTTCGATGTGACCGGTTCGCAGGTGTACTGGCTGCCCAATACGCCTGTGCCGCAGATTCTTTCTGCCGCGTCGCATTCGGTCGACGGCGGTTTCCCCTATCCCGCGTCGAGCGGTTCACTCAACGGAGGTACACCCTGATGCGTGCGATACAGGTACGACGAGGCACGACAACCGCGTGGACGGCATCGAACCCGATCCTCGCGCTCGGTGAGCCTGGCTACGACATCGACACGGAAGTACTCAAGATCGGCGACGGTGTCCAGCGTTGGCTCGACCTGTCCGAGATCGGGTCGGGCGGTGGAGGTGGTGATGGGATCACCGATGAGGATCGAGCGCGGTTCACGTTCGCCGGTGTGCCCGAGATATTCCACGACTTCGTAGGTCTGTCGTCGCCTGGTTCTGCCGCGCCTGCCGTGGCGACGAGCGGTCAGTCGGTGCACTGGGCTGCCGGGTACGGTGCCGCCCCGTACTTCGCCAACGGTTCGTTTCTCGCTCTCGCTCCCGGTGGAGCTGTCTACTGGTGCACCGAGGACATGGGCGCGAACGTCACCCACGTCGCCGGCCGGTTCGTGTTCGCCCCGAACGGCGGCACCGCCGGCGGCACGGCGTGCGTGGCGATCACGGATAAGAAGATGACTCCGGCGAACGTGCCGAACATGAACATGTCGGTGCACTTCTACACGACGTGGCAGTCGTGGGCGATCACCGTGTGGGTGGCCGGCACCGGGCAGGTGGTAATCGACAACGGCAACTACGCAACGCCGTTGCTGCGGGATGCGAAAACGATGTACGACCTCGAAGCGTGGATCTCCGGTGACCGAGGCACGTTCCTACTGCCGAACGGTGAGCGGCGGTATCACAACGATGCTCGATTCGCTTCGCTGACAGGCCGGTTCGCATTCGTGGAGTCACTGATGAACGCCGGCACCGATGACTTTGTGTGCGTCGTCAACGCGCTCGCAGCGACGGGCAACACCAGAGCGCCCGCCCGGGTCTGACCTACCCTGTGACCTGCGAGAGGAACATGATCACCACGACGAACACGACCACGCCGGCGCAGATGCACAGCAGGACTGTGGTCGCTCGGTGCGCGTTCGGATTCGGCGCTGTCGGCTTGCGGGACCGCCTCCGACGCAGCAGCACGTCGATCGCGAAGCCCCACAAAGTGAGCAGTATCAGCAACTGAATCCACGCCATTTCCTGGAACACCGTCATGCCGTGATTCATAGCACATCGGACATATCAGGCGGGAGGTTGCTTTCTCGATTCGCCCACGGCACGTACTCCCGACGCCCAAGCCTCGCCGAACCGTCGAGCGCTATCACCGAAGGCTTGCATGGCAGCGGCAATGTCGCGGTGAATCTCGTCCGGTGTCTTCGTGCGCTTCTCGCTCACAGGATCTCCTTCGTTCGGCGGTCAGGCTACGGCACGGTACAGGTCGAGCTTGTTGATTGCGGCCCGCTTGTTCTCCTCCGATGCCAGCAGGTACTTCTGTGTGTTCGCGAGTGAGCTTTGGCGCATCAACTCTTGCACCGTTCGAACATCGGCACCGTCAGCCAGCAGCGTCGTCGCATACCAGGCTCGCAACGGGTGTGCGGACCCTGGCACGTTCGCGCGTCGGAATGCGTCTCCGACGATCTGAGACACGCTCTTGGCTCGCACGTGTTGCCCCGGCCGTGTCGAGTTGCTGACGAACCAGTAGCCACGTGCCGGCATCGTCTCGGCTGTCGTCGCGAGCACCGGGTGAATCGGTACCCACTCTTCATCGCCGCCCTTGCCGAGGACGAGTATCCGGCCACGAGGTAGGTCGATGTGGTCACCGCGGAACTTGGCGATCTCGATGCACCGCATACCGGACAGAGCTGCCAGCAGGATCATCACGCGCGTCCGGTGCATCATGTTGACGTTGAGCAAGGTGATCAGGTGTTCGTCGGCAACGGGTCGGGGCTTGCGCTTCGGTTGCTTGACGGTGCCGACCTTGAGCATGGGGTCATCGAGCCGAATGTCTTGTAGCTGTAGCCATTTGAACCACGTCTTGAGGTACGAGTGGTAGGTGTACAGGGTGGACGGTCCCCAGATGTCCCGGTGCGATCGGTACCAGCGAACGATGTCGATCGGTAGGGCGTGAGTGGGGTCGACGCCGGTGTCGGTCTCGAACTGCTGGAGTACCCGAATGCGCTCGGACACCGTCACGTCCGACTTACGCGTCCCGACTTGAAAGATCTCCCACTGTTCGATTGTCGCGTTATTGCTCATGCGTCACAACTACCCCAAAACGGGCAGGGTGGTCGGGCTTGTTCACGGACTCGATACACGTTCGGTGCCGAACCGGAACCGGCGGCGCGCTTCCGGATACCTCGCAGGCGAACTCGCCACAGGCGGCGCAAAACAGTTTCGTCATGCGACGGCCCGCAGCGTGGTCACGGTGCTAAACCATGGATCTTTTAATCCGCAGGTCGTAGGTTCGAGTCCTACTGGGGGCACCACACTCCACTCGAGTAACGGTGATCACACCTGCTCGGTACGTACACTCGGACGTAACGATCGGCCGAGACCGAGCGACGTGCAGGGGGAACTGCACCAGTCGCGACAGGCCGACCGGCGGTCTACGCGTGGGGGAAATTCGCGTCGATCGACAACGGACATCACAACTGCCGGAACAGCAAGTGAACAGGTACGACACGGTTCACACCGAACCTACGGTGCCGTAAGCTGGACCGGTCGTACGCAATCTATGGAGGCGATCTAATGGCACGGGATCTGACACAGCTCGAGCTTCTGCAGGAGCTGGTACCCACTGCCGAGGACAACGTGAACCGTCACATCACGATGGCACGCGAATGGCATCCCCACGACTACGTGCCGTGGGACGAGGGCCGCAACTTCGCCGCCCTCGGCGGCACGGACTACGACCCCGAGCAGTCCAAGCTCTCCGACGTCGCCCAAGCCGCGATGATCACCAACCTGCTCACCGAGGACAACCTGCCCTCCTACCACCGCGAGATCGCCGAGAACTTCTCCCGCGACGGTGCCTGGGGAACCTGGGTCGGCCGCTGGACCGCCGAAGAGAACCGCCACGGCATCGTCATGCGCGACTACCTCGTCGTCACCCGCGGCGTCGACCCCGTCGCCCTCGAAGAAGCCCGCATGATCCACATGACCAACGGCTACGCCTCCCCCGCCGGATCGCAGGTCGGACTGCTGCACTCGGTCGCGTACGTCACCTTCCAGGAACTCGCCACCCGCGTCTCGCACCGCAACACCGGCAAGGTCTGCGACGACCCGATCGCCGACCGCATGCTCCAGCGCATCGCCGCCGACGAGAACCTGCACATGATCTTCTACCGCAACATCACCGGCGCAGCGATGGACATCTCGCCGGATCAGACGTTGCAGGCCGTCTCGGACATCGTGACGAACTTCGTCATGCCCGGTGCCGGCATGCCGAACTTCCGCCGCAACGGTGTGCTGATGGCCAAGCACGGCATCTACGACCTGCGCCAACACCTCGAAGACGTCGTCTGGCCCGTGCTGCGCAAGTGGCAAGTGTTCGAGCGCAACGACTTCACCGCCCGCGGTGAGAACAAGCGCGAGGAACTCGCCGCGTTCCTCGAAGACCTCGAACGTCAGGCCACCAAGTTCGAGGAGATGCGAGACCGCTCGCTGGCCCGCGAACGCGCCAAGGCCGAAGCACGCGCGTCCTAGTCCTTCGCTCGGTAGGAGTGCCCGGTGCCGACTTCGGTGCCGGGCACTACTGTTTTCACCCTGATTGCACATCTCACCGATCGATACCTGCCCCTCCGTTCCAAAGGCTTTCTTCATGACACTGCAGATCGGCTCACTCGAGCTGCGCAGCCCGGTCGTCCTCGCGCCCATGGCCGGCGTCACCAACGTGGCGTTCCGCACTCTGTGCCGGGAACAGGAGTTGGAGCGGGCCGGCAGTACGTCGGGTCTGTACGTCTGCGAGATGGTCACAGCACGCGCGCTGGTCGAACGGCAGCCTGCCACGATGCACATGACGACCTTCGGGCCCACCGAAACTCCGCGGTCTCTTCAGCTCTACACCGTGGACCCGGACACCACGTACGCCGCGGCGAAGATGATCGTCGACGACAACTTGGCCGATCACATCGACATGAACTTCGGCTGCCCGGTTCCGAAGGTCACCCGCAAGGGCGGTGGTGCGGCTCTGCCCTACAAACGAAACCTGTTCGGTCGCATCGTGGCCGCTGCCGTCAAGGCGACCGAGGGCACCGACATTCCCGTCACCGTCAAATTCCGCGTCGGTATCGACGAGAACCATCACACTCATCTCGATGCTGGCCGAATCGCCGCCGACGAAGGTGCCGCAGCGGTGGCGTTGCATGCCCGAACTGCCTCGCAGCGGTACTCGGGCACCGCGGACTGGAACGAGATCGCTCGACTCAAGGAACACGTCACCGGAATCCCGGTACTGGGCAACGGCGACATCTTCTCCGCGACCGACGCTGTGCGCATGATGGCCGAGACCGGCTGCGACGGGGTCGTCGTCGGGCGGGGTTGTCTCGGCCGGCCGTGGCTGTTCGCCGAACTCAGCGCTCGACTGAACGGTCGTCCCGAACCCACGCCACCCACCCTCGGCGAGGTGGCCACGATCATCGCTCGGCATGCCGAGTTGCTCGCCCAGCACCACGGTGAGAAGAAGGGCCTGCGTGAGCTACGCAAGCACGTCTCGTGGTACCTGCGGGGGTTCCCCGCGGGGTCGGATCTTCGGGTCTCGATGGCGTTGGTGTCGACGCTTGCCGAGCTGGACGATCTTCTGGCGCAACTCGATCCGACCGTTCCGTTTCCCAAGGACGCCGAGGGCCCCCGGGGACGACAGGGCTCGCCGGGCGCCGTTTCGTTGCCCGACGGTTGGCTCGACGACCCGGAGGACGTGTGCGTTCCCGCCGGTGCCGACCTGATGCATTCCGGCGGCTGACCTCCCCTCGTCTCGCACGAAGTGGACCATGCGGCTCGAGTCAGTACTATGGCTGGGATTGCCGAGTAGGCAATGCGTGCGTGTGATGGAAGGCCAGGTTCGAATTCGTGGGAGACGATCGAGAGTCGGGCCCGTCTGTGCCCGAGGGTCGCGCCCCATGGGAGCGCCCGCTGTCCTCAATCAGACAACCCGGCGCAATCGGACGAACCGGACAGCGTCGACCTCGCTCCGAACGCCCCGCCACACCGGACCAGGATTCACCACCGCAGCCCGGCGACAGCGGCAGGCTCGGAAAACGATCACCGCGTAATGCCGACACCGTCTCGGTGGCCGAGTTGGTGGACAAGATGTCGCGGTCGGGATCGAGTCGTCGGGTACCTACCGAACGCCCCGAGTCCGATGAACCCACCGAGATCATCTCCCCGATCACCGATTCCACGCCCCCGCCCGCCCGGGCAGTGCCACCGACACCACCGCACGCCGTACCGGAACCGGTGGGCGCGCCTGCCACGGACCGTCCGGCGCTGACGAGGTTGGCGATGAGCCGGGTCAGACGACGCCGTCGAGTTCGGATGATCGGCCGGAGCCTGGTGTCCGTGATCGCGATCCTGTCGGTCGCCCTGACCGGAGTCGTATGGGGATACCTCCGCAACACCGACCAAGGATTTCTTCAGGTCGCCGCACTCGATCCGGACTCGACGGACGTCGTCGACGCCGCGGGCCAGTACGGCGACGAGACCTACCTGATCGTGGGCACCGACACCCGTGCCGGCGCCAGCGGAGAGGTGGGCGCGGGCACCGTCGCCGATGCGGAGGGATCCCGCTCGGACACCGTCATGCTGGTCAACATTCCGGCCGACCGCAGTCGCGTCGTCGCCGTCTCGTTCCCTCGCGATCTCGACGTGACCCGACCCGAATGCGAGCAGTTCGACAACACCACCAATACCTACACCGGAGAGATGTTCCCCGAGGCATACGGCGACAAGCTCAATGCCACCTATGCCCTCGGTGGTCCCAAGTGCCTGGTGAAGACCATCCAGAAGATCTCCGGACTGCGCATCGGGCACTTCGTCGGGATGGACTTCGCCGGTTTCGAGTCCATGGTGGACGAGGTCGGCGGGGTCGAGGTGTGCACCGCGCAACCGCTGTTCGACTACGAACTCGGTGACGTTCTTCCCAACCCCGGTACGCAGCGCATCGACGGCCGGACCGCACTGAACTACGTGCGTGCACGCAACATCGAGTCCGAGGGCAACGGTGACTACGGCCGCATCAAGCGGCAGCAACGATTCCTGTCGTCCCTACTGAGATCTGCGCTGTCCAACCAGGTGTTGCTCGACCCGGGCAAGTTGAACGGCTTCGTCAACGCATTCACCTCGGACACGTTCGTGGAGAACGTCAAGACTCAGGATCTGGTGACGCTGGGCCGATCGCTGCAGAACGTCGATGCCGGAGCAGTGACCTTCCTGACCATCCCCACCACCGGCACCAACGACTACGGCAACGAGATACCCAACGACGAGGCGATCGGGGCCATCTTCCAGGCCATCATCGACGACGATCCACTTCCCGGTGAGGAACGAGCCGAGCCGGTGACGCCCGAATCCTCGGCACCCGCCGACGCTCCCGACGCGCCGCTGCTGGCCGTCGAACCGGGAACCGTGTCGTTGCAGGTGTCCAACGCGTCCGACATCGCCGGGATGGCTCAAACTGCGTCCGACGAGCTGGCGACCTACGGATTCCAGATCCTGACGGTGGGCAACTTCTCCGGCAGCGCCGCCCAGACGGTGGTGCGCTACTCGCAGGATCAGGAAGCGGCTGCGGCGACCGTTGCATCGGCGATCCCCGGTGCCGCCATCGAGCTGGCACCGAGCCTGAACAACGTCGTCGAGGTGGTGCTCGGCTCCAACTACCCCGGGTACACCCAGTACCCGACGGCGTTCGGCAGCGAGATCGATCCCACCCAGGTGGAGGGCACAACCGAGAGCGCACCTCTACCGGAGGATCTCTCGTTCACCAATGCCGCCGACGACACGTGCGCCTGACTTCATTCATGCTCCGTTAACCCTCGGGACAGAGAACTGGTCGGTGTGACCTACTAAACTTCGCCTATGCGCGTCGCCTACAACGAACAGATGAACGAGCTGGCCGATCTCCTCGGAGAAATGGCGAGCCTGGCTGGTTCGGCCATGGAAAAGGCCACTCAGTCACTCCTCCAAGCAGACCTGGTGCTCGCCGAGCAGGTCATTTCCGAACACGACAGGATCACCGAGCTCAGCGCTGTGTGCGAGGAGAAGGCGTTCACGCTTCTCGCCCTGCAGGCTCCGGTCGCGGGCGATCTCCGTTCGGTGGTGGCCGGCATTCAGATCGTTGCCGACATCGACCGCATGGGCGCACTTGCGTTGCACGTCGCCAAGATCACCCGCCGCAGGCACCCGAACCATGCCCTCCCCGAGGTGGTCAACGGGTACTTCGCCGAGATGGGTCGCCTCGCCGTTCAGATCGGCGCTTCGGCTCGCGAGGTCCTCGAGACCCGCGATCCCGAGCGCGCGGCAAAGCTGCAGGAGGAGGACGAGGCAATGGACGATCTGCACCGTCACCTCTTCACGGTGCTGATGGACCGCGAGTGGAGCCATGGCGTCGCGGCTGCAGTCGACGTGACCCTGCTGGGTCGCTTCTACGAGCGGTTCGCCGACCATGCTGTCGAGGTGGGTCGCCGAGTGATCTTCCTGGTGACAGGTGAGCTGCCCGTCGACCTGAGCCACAACAACATCCCCACCTCGTAGAACCCAGTACTCGTCGAGGCCGAGTAGCGCTGCGCTGCAGCACTACTCGGCTTTCGTAGTGAAGTCACCAGCGCAGTGGAGTCACCAGCCGTATCGGGGCAGAGAGCGCAGATACGAAACAAGCCCCCGCCGAGCTTTCGCTCGGCGGGGGCTTCTTCGTTCGTGTGTGGTTATCCGAAACGGCCGGAGATGTAGTCCTCGGTGGCCTTCTGCGTCGGGTTCGAGAAGATCTTCTCGGTGTCGTCGATCTCGATGAGCTTGCCGGGCTTACCGGTGGCCTCGAGGTTGAAGAAGCCGGTCTGATCGCTCACACGGGCGGCCTGCTGCATGTTGTGCGTGACGATCACGATCGTGAAGTCCTGCTTGAGTTCCTGGATCAGGTCCTCGATGGCGAGGGTGGAGATGGGGTCGAGAGCCGAGCAGGGCTCGTCCATCAGCAGCACGTCGGGTGAGACGGCGATGGCGCGAGCGATGCACAGACGCTGCTGCTGACCGCCGGAGAGGCCGCCACCGGGCTTGTCGAGTCGGTCCTTGACCTCGTTCCAGAGGTTGGCACCCTTGAGCGAGCGCTCGGCGATCTCGTCCAGTTCCTTCTTGCCGCGTCCGCCCTGCAACTTCAGGCCGGCGACGACGTTGTCCTTGATCGACATCGTCGGGAACGGGTTGGGGCGCTGGAAGACCATGCCGATGGTGCGACGTACGCCCACGGGGTCGACGCCACTGCCGTAGATGTCCTCGCCGTCGAGCAGCACCGAGCCCTCGACGCGGGCACCGGGAGTGACCTCGTGCATGCGGTTGAGCGAACGCAGGACGGTGGACTTACCGCAGCCCGACGGTCCGATGAACGCGGTGACGCTTCGCGGCGGGACGGCCAGCGTGACGTCGGAAACGGCATGGAACTTGCCGTAGTAGATGTTGACGTCTTTGAGATCGAGACGCTTTGCCATGTTCTGGTTCCTTAGATTCGCTGGAGTCGGGTGGGTCAGAAGTTCTTGGGCGAGAAGAACTTCGAGACCAACTTCGCGCCGATGTTGAGTATTGCGACGATCAGGATCAGCGTCAGGGCTGCTCCCCACATGCGCTCAGCGGTGAGCACGCCGGTTCCTGCTTTCTGCAGGTCGACCATCATGAGCGGCAGAGACGTCTGCGGCCCTTCGAAGATGTTGAAGTTGATGGCGGTGGCAGATCCCACCAGGATCAGCACCGGTGCCGTCTCGCCCATCACGCGAGCGAGGGCGAGCATGATGCCGGTCACGATGCCCGACAGCGCCGTGGGGATGACGATCTTGGCGATGGTCTTCCACTTGGGCACGCCGAGCGCGTAGGACGCCTCGCGCAGGTCCTGCGGGACGATGCGCAACATCTCTTCGGCCGAACGGACGATCACCGGGATCATCAGGAGCACGAGGGCGAATGCGACGGCCACGCCGGAGCGCTGGAAGCCGAAGGTGGCGATCCACAGCGCGTAGATGAACAGGGCCGCGACGATGGACGGCACACCGGTGAGGATGTCGACCATGAACGTCGTCACTCGCGCCAGCCGGGTACCCACGCCGTATTCGACGAGGTAGATGGCGACGAAGATGCCGATCGGGATGGAGATGACGGCGCAGAACAGTCCTTGCAGGAGGGTGCCGACGATGGCGTGGTAGGCACCGCCGCCTGCAATGAACTGGGTGACGCCTGCCTGCGAGTTCTGCCACCAGGTGGGTGAGACCACAGCGGACAGACCGCGGGAGATCACCGTGTAGAGCACCCAGATGAGCGGCACGAGTGCGACGAGAACCGAGAGGCTGACGAGGATCGTCGCCGTGAGGTTCGATGCCTTACGCCGAGCGCTGACGCCCTGGAACGTAGGTTCCTTGACGGGCTTGTCCATGGTTGCGGTCATGGGTCAGTCCTTCTTTCCGGCGATGGCGGCGCGGGCACCGGCGTTGACGACGAACGTCAGGATGAAGAGCACCAGACCCGCGGCGATGTAGGCACCGGCTTGGAGCGGGTTGTTGAACTCGCCTGCGGCCAGCGCGATCTTCGTCGCGAAGGTGGAACCGCCGTCGAACAGTGTTCCGCCGAAGGTTGCCTGGGTGCTGCGGATGATGATGTAGAGCGCGATGGTCTCACCGAGCGCGCGGCCCAGGCCTAGCATCGAACCGGAGACGAAGCCGGACTTGCCGAACGGAATGACCGTGGTGCGCACGACCTCCCAGCGAGTGGCTCCGAGTGCGAGGGCAGCTTCGACCTGACCCTTCGGCGTCTGGATGAACACCTCGCGGGTGACCGCGGCGATGATCGGCAGGATCATGACCGCGAGCACGATGCCACCGGTGAAAATGGTGCCGCCGCCTGCGATGGAGACCGAGCCGGTGCTGAAGAGCGGGAACCAGCTCAACGACGAATTCAGCCATTCCGCGAACGGGCTGATGGCGGGCGCGAGGACGTACAGGCCCCAGAGACCGAAGACGATCGACGGGACCGCGGCCAGCAGGTCGATGACGTAGCCGAGCGGTCCTGCGACTCGCTTGGGTGCGTAGTTCGTCAGATAGATGGCGATACCGAGTGCGACGGGCATCGCGAGAATCAGCGCGAACAGAGACACGGTGACGGTGACCAGGAAGAGGTCCAGTACACCGAACACCATGGCGGAGGTGTTGGAGGTGTCCCATGCACCGTTGTAGGTCAGGAAGTTGACCGTGTTGTTCGACAGTGAGGGGATCGCGCGCCAGAGCAGGAAGATACCCACAGCGGCGATCAAGGCGATGATGAAGATGCCCGCGCCCGTGGCCAGGCCGGAGAAGATCCGGTCACCGGGACGTGTGACGGTCCCCGATGTTTTCGTGTCTGACAATTGTGGTTCTTCCGGTTTGTGCGCGGCACCCGTGGAGGGCACGGAAGCCGCAGAGGGGACGCCGGTCATCGAGTGGGTGTCGCTCATACCGCTCACTGTCTCGTGTGGGGGTCGAGGACGGTCCTGCTTCGGCTCGCGACACCGCGAGCCGAAGCAAGATTACGTCTCATTGAATCAGGCGATCGCTTCGATAGCGGTGACCAGGCGTTCCTTGAATGCATCGGGCAGCGGCACGTAGCCGGCTGCCTCGAGGCCCTGCTGGCCCTCGTTGGCTGCACTGAGCAGGAACGACTTGACTGCTGCCGTGGTGTCGGCGTCGTAGCCCTTCGAGCAGACGATCTCGTAGGTCGCCAGAACCAGCGGGTACGTGTCGGCTTCGTTGCTGGCGTACAGGCCGTCGATGTCGATGACGAGGTCGTTGCCCTCACCCTTGAACTTCGCGGCGTCGATGGCCTTGCCCGCGGTCTCGCTGCTCAGCTCGACCGGTCCGTTGCCGAAGTCGACAGCAGCCTTGCCGAGGCTCTCCTGATCGGCGAAGCCCTTCTCGACGTAGGTGATCGAGCCGGGGGTTGCGGCCACGGCCTGGGCGACGCCCGAGGATCCGTTGGCACCTTCACCGACGCCACCGGCCCAGTCGGAGCTGTGGTTCAGCGTCCAGGCCTCGGGAGCGGATGCGGCGAGGAAGCGCTGGAAGTTGTCGCTGGTGCCCGAGGAGTCGGAGCGGTAGACCGGGGTGATCGCGGTCGTCGGGAGCGTTGCGCCCTCGTTGAGTGCGGCGATGGCCGGGTCGTTCCAGGTGGTGATCTTGCCGGTGAAGATCTGTGCGATGACATCCGGGTTCAGCACCAGGTTGTCGACACCGTCGACGTTGTAGGCCACCGCGACCGGTCCGAAGACGAGCGGCAGGTTCCACGCCGGGTTGTTGGCGCAACGAACGGCTGCCTGCGCGGCCTGATCGTCCTTGATGGACGAGTCGGATCCGGCGAAGTCGACGAGACCCGCGACGAACTGCGTGCGGCCGTTGCCCGAGCCGCTGGTGGTGTACTCGACGGCCTTGCCGGCGCAGACGCCGGAGTAGATCGAGGTGAAGTTGGACATGGCGTTCTGCTGAGCGGACGAGCCTTCACCGGTCAGCGGGGACTTGCCTTCGCAGGTAGCCGAGGACTCTGATGCGCCGTCCGTGGTGGCGACGTTCGCGTCGCTACCGCATGCGGCCAGCAACATGGCACTGACTGCCACTGCACTCATGAGAGCACCGTTGCGCTTGAGGTTCACCTGTTTCCTCCGAGGAATCTTGGGCCGTGTTCACGCCTCGGGCCTGATCGGCCGAGCAGTGACTGTGTGGGTGCCGGCTCGAAAGAAACCTCGCACCAGGCGGCGTGGGTTGCCGCCCAGAGAGAAAGGTAAGGGCAGGTGGTAGACGTTTACCCCCGCGTGGGTGAACGGAAGATGAACACCGCGCTGGAAATGTCCGTTTAGACGGTGCGCGCGTACGCGGCGTCCACGTGGTAATTCGTGAACCCGAGCTTGGTGTAGGTGTGTACCGCGGCAGTGTTGTCCGCCTCGACGTACAGCATGATCTGACCCAGTTCGCGGCTACGCAGGTAATGCAGGCCCGCCAGCGTCAGCACTCGACCGAGACCACGCCCCTGGGACTGCGGATCGATACCGACCACGTACACCTCACCGATGGCCGGCTCGGTGCCCTCGGCTGGATGAACTTTCGTCCAGTGAAATCCCAGCAGATGGTCGCTGCCTTCCTCGAACGCCAGGAACAGGCCCGCCGGATCGAACCAGGGCTCGTCTCGCCGCGAGGCAATGTCGCGATCGGTCCAGCCGCCCTGTTCGGGGTGCCAGGAGAATGCCGCGTTGTTCACCCTCAGCAGCTCGGCGTCGTCCTGATGACCACGATAGGTTCGCAGCGAAATACCTTCCGGCACAACGACATCCGGCAGATCCGGACTGTCGGCCGCCCGACGCATCTGCAGTAGCTCCCGAACCACCTGCAGCTCGAGACGGGCCGCGACCGACTGCGCCGCAGGCAGGTTGCCGTGCGCCCATATTCGCAAGTCCGGCCCGAGATCCAGTGCACGAGATACCAATTGGCGACCCACACCCCGGCCGCGGGATTCAGGATCGACCACCGCCTCGGCCATCCCGTCGGCGATCCCGACGTAGCCGACGACGCGATCGCCCTCGGTGGCGACGAACCGAACGACATCGTCGCCCGCATCGACGGCCTTGACGGCCTGCTCGGAGAGCGGCGCGGTACCGTCGACTTCCGTTGCACGGGAAAGAATTCGGTGGATCTCGTAGGAAACGCGCGAAGACGGTGCGTCGCCGTCGATGGGGTGGACGTCGAACGCAGTATCCGAATTCATCTACGAAAGAGTACTCTCTTGCTCGGCCTCGAAATCGGCATCGTCCGAATCCCCTCCGACGGCGTCGGTAGCCGCGGGACCGCCCTTGGAGTTGCGCGCGGGCCGAACTGCCTTGTACCCCACGTTGCGCACCGTCCCGATCAGCGACTCGTACTCGGTACCGAGCTTGGCGCGCAGGCGTCGAACATGCACATCGACGGTTCTCGTGCCACCGAAGAAGTCGTAACCCCACACTTCCTGCAGGAGTTGTGCGCGGGTGAACACCCGGCCCGCATGTTGAGCCAGATACTTGAGCAGCTCGAATTCCTTGTACGTGAGGTCGAGAGGCCGACCTCGCAGTCGCGCCGTGTAGGTGCCCTCGTCGATGACCAGTTCGCCGAGCGTGATCTTGCCCGAGGTCTCCGGGCTCGCAACGCCGCCACTGCGACCGACCAGCAGTCGCAGTCGCGCGTCGAGTTCCGCAGGGCCGGTACCCGGAAGCAGGATGTCGTCCAGCCCCCAATCGGAGTTGACCGCGACGAGCCCACCTTCGGTGAGGACAGCCACCACGGGAATGGCAGATCCGGTGCTACCGAGCAGTCGACACAGGCCTCGTGCCGCAGCCAAATCCGTACGGGCGTCCACCAGCGCGAGGTCGGCCGAACCTGCCTCGAGTAGCGAGGAGACCTCGGTGGGCACCGGGCGAACGTGATGCGCCAGCAGAGCAAGGGACGGTAGAACGCCCTCCGGATTGGGATCGGAGGTCAGTAGTAGGAGCTCCACTGCGTCTCCATTCTTACTGCTGGCCGGTCCAGCCCGAGCTGGATTCGAGTGATCGTCAAGGACACAGACTAGCTTGTCCGTACAACTGGCCGAAGAGGGCAGTGCACGACCCGTCGGTCACAATGGACGTGTGCGCTCACTTCTCATCGGACTCGCCAGCCTGCTGGCCCTCGCGCTCGTCGTCGATTTCGGCGCTGCTGCGTACTCGGAATATCGAGTCTCGCGCGCCATCCGCGCCGGCGGTGAACTCACGTCCGATCCACAGGTGATCGTGCACGGCTTCCCCTTCCTGACGCAGGCGGCGGACGGCCGCTACCAGAACATCGAAATTCGCGCCCAGGACGTGCCCACCGAATACGTCGGCTCGACCACCATCGAGGCCAATCTTCGCGGCGTGCACATCGCACTGTCCGACTTGATCGACAACAACGTCAGGGCCATCCCCGTCGACGAGCTCGACGGCCGCGTCCGCATCGAGGCGACGGACCTCGGACGGTTTCTCGGCATCGTCGACCTGCAGGTTTCTGCACCGCCGGCCGACAAGTCCGACGGCACGGGCGGCTCCGGCGGGTCCGGCAAGACCACCACCGGTGGCGTCGTGCTGACCGGGACGGTTCCGGTCGGTCCCCTCGAAACGACCGTGAGCGTGCAGGCCGACCTGTTGCTCGAAGGAGACAGCGTCGCCATCGTGGCGTCGGACTTCTACTTCGGACCCGAAGGTCGAGCGGACTTCACGATTCCGGATTTCGCCAAGCCGACCGTGCTCGGACTGTTCACCAAGACCATCGAACGCCAGAGCCTGCCCTTCGGACTTCTTCCGACGGATGTGTACGCGGAAGGGTCGCAGATCGTCGTCGAGGGTTCGGGCGACAATGTGACCATCGACCTGAACGAGATCGAAAAGCCGTGACAGGGATCACAGTGCTGGTCGTCGTGGCGATCCTTGCGGTTGCTACCGGGTTCTACCTTCGCAGCCGGTCCGGGACCGTCCGGACAGTACGGAACACGGACTCCGAGACCGACGCTCTACGTCCGCTCCTGCTCGACGCGGGCGTTACGGCCGACACCGCGACCGTGCTGCACTTCTCCGCGGACTGGTGCGGCCCGTGCGCCGCCGTTCGTCGCGTGGTCGAACAAGTACTGAACGAGCGCAGCGAAGCCCGCGAAGTCGAACTCGACATCGACGCCCATCCGGATCTCGCTCGCGAGCTGGGAGTGCTGTCCTTGCCCACCACATTCGTACTCGACATCGAATTGCGTCGGCGCTCGAGAATCGCGGGAGTCCCGACTGCGGCAGCCCTGCGGTCCGCCCTCGACGCCCTGTGACCAGCCCTGCCCGGACCGGCGGTGTGCCACGCCACTGGTAGCGGGTAGGATGCTCTTCGTGTTCTCCCGCCACGAGCTGATGCTCACCAGTCGACGCACGGTTGATCTGTGCCGACTGGGCGGTTGTTGCTGTCGCTGCTGCTGATTTCCTTCTGCCGCCACGCCCGAGCGTGATGTCCGGCCCGATGATCGAAATCCACGTCCGAGCACTGCCGATGCGGCGTGCCCCGGCCTCGCACAGGAGTACATCTCGATGTCGACACCCGACACCAGAACCACCACCCACACCACCACTGTCGACCAGGTCGATGTTCGCGGACCGCGCTTCGCCGCATGGATCACCACCGCCGTCCTGGTCGTCGTTCTCCTCCTGACCACGTTCTCGGTCCCCGCGGCGGCAATCCTGCTCGGGCTACAGGCGATCGTGTTCGGAATCGGAGCCGTCCGCGGACCCAAGCGCAGTCCGTACGGCACGATCTACGCGACGTTCGTCGCACCGAGGCTCTCCCCCACCAGCGAACGCGAGCCGGTAGCACCGTTGAAGTTCGCTCAGCTCGTGGGCTTCGTGTTCGCCGCCGTGGGAGTTCTCGGCTTCGCGCTCGGCGCTCCCGTCGTCGGCACGGTGGCGGCAGGCTTCGCGTTGTTCGCGGCCTTCCTCAACGCCGCATTCGCCGTCTGCCTCGGCTGCATGATCTATCCCCTCGCTGCGCGGCTGCGCACCACTGCTTGACCTCCACCGATCCATAGAGAAACACCGAAAGGAACACCATGGCTCGCTCCGACGTCCTGGTCTCTGCCGACTGGGCCGAGCAGAACCTGAACGCACCGAAGACCGTCTTCGTCGAGGTCGACGAAGACGCAAGCGCCTACGACGGCGGACACATCGAAGGTGCGGTCAAGCTCGACTGGCGCAAGGATCTGCAGGACCCGGTTCGCCGCGATTTCCTCAACCAGGAACAGTTCTCGGACCTGCTGTCGGCCAAGGGCATCAGCAACGACGACACCATCGTCCTGTACGGCGGAAACAACAACTGGTTTGCCGCCTACGCCTACTGGTACTTCAAGCTGTACGGCCACCAGGACGTCAAGCTCATCGACGGCGGACGCAAGAAGTGGGAACTCGACGGCCGCGCCCTGTCGAAGGACGTCGTCAGCCGCGAGACCACGCAGTACCGCGCCGAGGCTCCCGACCTGTCGATCCGCGCCTTCCGCGACGAGGTCATCGACGCCATCGGCAACAAGAACCTGATCGACGTGCGTTCTCCCGACGAGTTCTCGGGCAAGATCCTCGCGCCGGCTCACCTGCCGCAGGAACAGGCTCAGCAGCGTGGCCACGTGCCGTCCGCGATCAACATCCCGTGGAGCACCACCGCCAACGAGGACGGCACGTTCAAGTCCGACGAGGCGCTCGAAGAGCTGTACAAGGCCAAGGGCTACGACGACGACAAGGCCACCATCGCCTACTGCCGCATCGGCGAGCGTTCGAGCCACACCTGGTTCGTCCTCAAGGAGCTCCTCGGCAAGGAAGACGTCAAGAACTACGACGGCAGCTGGGTCGAATACGGCTCTCTCGTCGGAGCACCCATCGAGCTGGAGGTTCACTGATATGTGTGGAGCACCCGTACAAGGCCAGACCATCCCCGCAGGCGTCGACGTCGAGAAGGAAACGGTCATCACCGGCCGCGTCCTCGCCGGCGACGGTGAGCCGGTGGCAGGCGCGTTCGTGCGTCTGCTCGACGGCACCGGCGAATTCACCGCAGAGGTCGTCGCGTCGGGCACCGGAGATTTCCGGTTCTTCGCCGCTCCCGGACAGTGGACGCTGCGTGCACTGTCGGCATCGGGCAACGGCGACACCGTCATCGCCCCCGAGGGCGCAGGCGTGCACTCGGCGAACGTCACCGTCGGAGTCTGATTCCACCGCTCGTATCGAACGAGAAAAGAACCCCGCACCTATGAGCAGGTGCGGGGTTCTTCTCTGTCCAGGCCCGAGTTACTCAGTTGGGCACGGGCGCTGCGGTGGTGCGCTCGGGAACCGTGGAGTACTGCGGCGGGAAGAGCCCCTCCGGGAGCGGGATGCCCTGGGACTCGAGGAACGCGCCGAGATCGCTCACCCGGGTGACCGTGCCCGGCTCGGGAAGCAGTCGAGGCTCCGGAGCAGGCTGAGCAGTCTCGGGCACGGAGGGCGTCGCCGGTTCGACGGCAGGAGGTGCGTCGTTCTTCTCACGTTCGGTGCGCGCAAGATCGGTCACCCAAGCAACCATCTTCTCGCTCTCCCATTCGACTCCGTCGTTGGGATCGTTGTACCAGTACGACAGATGCTGCAGGAATCCGATCAACAGGTACGGCCCGAGAACGATGTCGACGATGCCCTTGTTGTTCTCGACCAGACCTTCGCCTTCGGCGCGAAGCTTGGCCGCGACGGTCTCGGCACCGGGGCCGAGAGCCCAGTTCAGGTCTGCGAGCAACTGCTCGGGCGACAACGCTTGGACGGCCTGCTTGTCGTCCGACCGGTAGTCCTGTTCGGTGACCTTCACCAGCACCTGCAGAAGCGTCTCGTCCGATTCGAGCCACGACTTGTTCATCGCGATGTCCACGATCGCACGCGTGGCAACCGTCGAGATCGTGCGAGCGAAGTCGGCAATTGTCTGTACAGGATCGACGAGTGTGAACCGCATCTGTCCCAGCACACCCAATGCGAGCTGCAGTAGTTCGATCTTGTCCGGCGCATCGCACGCCAGATCGTAGGGCCGACACGACCAGGTGACCTTGTCGTTCAACGAACCGTACTCCCGCGGCGACTGACTCATGAATCCGCCGAGTGACGGACCCGGCTCGTCGTCGAAGTTCGGCACTCCGGCCGGACGGTAGGGTGACCCGACCATCATCACTCCGGCGATGTCGTCGCCGGTGACGAGCGCACTCGCGTCGCGATGACCGATATCGGTGGCAACTCGGTGCAGTACCTCACCGCCGACGCTGTATCCGAGAAGCACGAACTTGGTCTTCGCACCGCACTTCGTCTTGTACTCGTCCAGGAGACGGTTGGTCGACGCCACTCCGTCGTCGATCGTCTGCTGGTAGGTCGCCACGTCGTCGAGCACGTCGAAGCCGTAGGTGGAGGTGTACGGGACGTAGAGCCAGCCGACGGTGCCGGGGCTGCCCGCGTTCGCCTGGCCCACCGGAACCGTGACATTGCCGACCCAGTTCGACGCGATCGTCCGTGCTTCTTCGTTGAGCGGATTGCGATCCGCGTCCGAGTCGGTTGCTCCCGACACTGCCAGTAGCAGCACGTCCGGGCAGTCCTGCGCGTAATTGTTGGGATCGATGTTGGGGCCCTGAGAAGACCCGAAATCGGCGGACCCCGAGTCGGCCGAACCGGACTCCGCCGAACCGGAGTCGGGAGCGGCGAGCACAGCTGCGGGAGCCGCGAGCGCCAACGCCAGAGTCACCACCGCAGACCTGAACAGCACGGATCCGAACGACGATGTCAGAACCCGTTTACGACGCAGCATTGTTGCGGAGACCTCCCCAGCCTTCGTGACAGAACACAGTGAAAAACGTCGGGATTCGCTCACGAGCGCCCGACGCCCCCCGAAGAAGGTACCTGTTGTGCGGGATTTCTCCACCAGTACGAGTGATCCAGCGCACCTACGACCCCGAAGTCGGGTAGATGTCACCAAAGACACAGGACGGATTCGGGCCACTGTTCTCGATGAGGATCGCTGCGGGTTAAACTCGCACTCGTGGTCATCTTCTTCGAGGTTCTGCTAGCGCTTGCGGCAATTGCCATCATCGCGTTCTCGCTGTATGTCGTCTACCGACTGGTCAACGACGAGTCGTGACGGATCCGGTTGCGGGGCAACCCGACGATTCCGACGAGGCCAGGGCTGACGAGGCCGGCGCCGACGAGATGCGCGGCGCCCCGATCACCAGTGGTGACGAAGCGATAGCGGCTGCCGAGCAGAAGTTCGCCGAGGCGTCGACGCGCAATGTTCCGGTGCTGCCCGACATTCCACATCCCGACGACACAGCCAATCTCCGTCTGGGTCCCGATCTGCACCCGTCGATGCTGGCTCTGCTGCCGCTCGTCGGTGTCTGGCGCGGCCAGGGCGAGGGTCATGATCCCGAATCCGGTGACGACTACCCCTTCGGACAACAGATTGTCGTCACCCACGACGGCGGCAGCTACCTGAGTTGGGAGTCGCGCTCGTGGCGACTCGACTCCGACGGCAACTACGCACATCCCGACCTCCGCGAAACCGGGTTCTGGCGCATCAGCGGTGGCCACGGGCTCAAAGGTTCCGAGAACGAAGAGGTCGTCGAGCTGCTGCTGACCCACAGCACCGGCGTCGTCGAACTGTATTACGGGCATGCTCTCACCAAGTCGTCCTGGGAACTCGCCACCGACGTCGTCATCCGCAGCACCTCGGGTGCGCTGGTCGGCGGGGCGAAGCGGCTCTACGGCATCGTCGACGGCGGGGACCTTGCGTACGTCGAGGAGCGCGTCGTGGCCGACGGTCCGCTGGCACCGAGGTTGTCTGCGCGCCTGTCTCGCTACATCGGCTGAGCCACAAGCACTTCGGTACTTCACGCGAACGGCCCCCGAGCCATACCTGGTTTCAGGTCCCGACCGGACAGGTCGGGGGCTCGGGGGCCGGGTAGCTGCCTGGGATTCGCCTGCCGCTCGCGCGGTCTTCGCAGTGAATCCGTCAGCGATTGCGGCTAGCTGACAGCCACCTCACGCGTCCTAGAGTTCATCAACTTCAGACCACCTCCTCTCTCGTGTACTCCCAACGTACGCCCGAGATTCCGAGTCGGCAAAGTGTTTTTTCGCGACGTGTCGGCCGAGGTCCATCACCTGGTCGGCGTCGGTGTTCTCCGGCAATTGATGAGTGACCACCACGACGATTCGATCGGCCCCGAACAGGCCGTCGTCGGTGGTGAGGAGCTCTCGCAGAATCCGCATCCCGGAGATTCGGTCGAGATGTTCGGTCGGCTCGTCCAGCAGCACGATCGGCGCAGTGCTGAGCAGGGCCCGTGCCAACAGCAGTCTGCGTCGCTCTCCCCCCGAGACAGCCTGCGCTCCGCCGACCAGCGTGGTGTGGATGCCGAGGGGCAAAGCGTCGAGCCACGGGCCGAGACCCACTCTCTGCAGTGCCTGCGTCGCCTGCTGTTCGTCGACATCGCCGCGCACGACCCGCAGATTCTCCAGAATCGACGTGTCGAACAGATGCGCGTCCTCGGCGAACAGTGCTGCGGCCGAACCGTACTCCTCGGCGAGAGCACGCAGCATGGTCGTTTTCCCGGACCCGCTCGGCCCGATGAGAGCGCTTCGCGCATGTGCACGAAAGTTCGTAGCAGGGGTCGAGTTTCTGTTCACGTGGGGCGGCGGAGCCGTATCGAGCATGGCCATGATTCGCGATGCCGCGATTCGGCCGCGCATCAGCGCTACTGCCGCTCCGGGGAGTGCTGCGGTCGCTTCGAAGGCGGCCAGCGGAACCAGCACGATGATCGCCAGTGCCATCGGTGTCATACCGCCGGCGGTGCCTCCGTCCGGTCCGTACAGCCCGATTCCGACGAGCAAGGACCCGATCACCGATGCGCCGATCGACAGGGGCCCAGCTGCATCGGCCAGCGCCGACGGGCGCGCGGCGCGGTCGCGGGCAACCACCGAATCCTGTGCTGCACTGCGGGCTTCGGCGAGTGTCGCGTCGAGGCACCCGGCAACCCGCAGTTCCGCGGCGTGATCGAGGGCGCGGACGGCCGTCTCGGCGAACCGCGCATCGGCGTCGGCTCCGGCCTCCTCGGCGATTCTCGCCGAACGCGCCGCCAGGATCGGTGCGCCCACGCCTGCGATCAGCAACGCCACCGCCAGAATCGACGCAGCAGCCGGCGCGATACCGGCGAGCAGTCCCACGGCCGCGACCATCATCACCACGCTCACACAGATCGGTACGACGGCCCGTACGACGACGTCGCCGAGTACGTCGACATCGGCTCCGGTGCGAGCCAGAACGTCACCGCGCCGCAGAGCGATCGCACCACTGCCGTTCGCCAACCGCTCGTAGATACTCGTGCGGGCGGCCGTCGTTCCGCGCAGCGCTACATCGTGTGTGGTCAATCGTTCGAGATAGCGAAACACTCCGCGCGAAATGCCCAGCGCCCGAACGGCTACCACCGCAACCGACAGGTCGAGAACCGGCGGCATCTGCCAGGCTCGGGTGATCAACCACGCAGACAGCGCGGCAAGTGCGAGGGCACTCCCCAGTGTCGCCACTCCGGCCGCCACGGCAGCCGCCATCCGCCGTGGCGAGAGCTCCAACAAGGCCAGAGCTCGCCGCAGATCAGACATGATCGAACTGCTGCTTCGGGGTCGAGGCACTGTGCACCTCGACTACGCGGTCGGCAGCATGCACCACCGAACGCCTGTGACCGGTCATCACCACGGTGACACCTCGGTCGGCAGCATCTCGAATGGCCGCCAGCACAGTTGCTTCACTCGCCGAGTCCAGGTGTGCGGTCGGTTCGTCCAACACCATCACCGGAGCACCGGAGACGAAGGTTCGCGTCAGGGCGAGACGTTGCAGCTCACCGAGAGACAGTCCCACTCCGCCCTGGCCGACGCGACTGTCCCAGCCGCCCCGATCTCGCAGAACGTCGTCGAACCCGGCCGCGCGGCAGGCGAGGTCCAACTCCTCCGAGTCGGGAACCCCGTGCAGAGTCACGTTGTCGTAGAGCGTGCCGGGCAGCAACACCGGTCGCTGCGGAAGCCAGGCGACCTGCCCCCACCACTGCTCGAGGTCGAGGTCGGCCACCGGCACTCCCCCGATGCGAACGACGCCGGCCGACGGCGATGTCAGCCCCAGAAGGGCATGCAGCGCAGTCGATTTACCCGCGCCGTTCGGACCCGTCAGGACAGTGATGGTGCCCGCCCGGCACCGCGCACTCAGTTCCGACGGTGCCTCACCGTCCCTACTCGAGACGGTGAGGCCGACGAGTTCGATGTCTGCGGTCGTAGCGTCGACGGTCCGACCGCCGGTCGGCCGAACCGTGCGCCGATCCAGCACCCGAAAGGCACGGTCCGCTGCCTCGACCCCATCCTCTGCTGCGTGGAATTGGGTGCCGACGGCGCGCAGCGGAAAGTACACCTCGGGCGCGAGGATCAACGCGATGATTCCTGCCTCGAGCGTCATCTCCCCGAACACCAGCCGAAGCCCGATGCCGACGGCCACCAGCGCGACACACAGGGTTGCCAACAACTCGAGAACCATCGACGACAGAAATGCAACCTTCAACGCGCGCATGGTCGTTCGCCGATGGGCGTCGCCCAGTGCGCGAATGCGGGCGGCGGGTCCGCGTTCGCGCCCCAGCGCACGCAGGGTCGGTAGACCGGCCAGCAGGTCGAGCAACTGCGCCGACAATGTGGTCATCGTGGTGAGCGTCGCGGCCGCCCGCCCCTTGGTCAGCAAGCCGATCAGAATCATGAAGACGGGAATGAGCGGCAGGGTCACTGCGATGACGACGGCCGACGTCACGTCCTGGGTGAGGATGACGATCAGCACCAACGGAGTGACGAGGACGGCCAGTACCAGCGCCGGCAGGTATCCGGTCAGGTATGCCCTCAGTCCGCCGATGGCGCGGGTCACGACGACGGCCAATTCTTCTCGTTCTGCGTCGAGTTCGCGGGGTTCGAATCGCGTTGCTGCCGAGAGGACTTCGAGCTCGAGCTCTGCGACCACACGCGACGCGGACCGATGGGCGTAACGAGACTGAGCTCCGGTCGCGAGCACACGAACCACGGTCGCGCCGGCCAGCACGGCCAGTTCCGTCGTCCAGGTGGACAACGTCCTGGCCGTCGGGTCGGTGATGACGCCTGCCAGGACGCGTCCGATCGCCAGTGCCCCGACGATGATGCACAGGGTGATCACGGTCGACAGCGCGACCGTCACGCCCACGTAGCCGCGGGCGGAGCGAGAGTACTTCCACAGTCGCGGGTCGACCGGACCCTTCGCCCGCGTCCGCGCGGGAGCGGGTGCGGTCACGACTTCACCGTCAGACCGATCGAGTCGGGTATCTGCGCGCTCGAAATGCGTTGCCGGAAAACCCAGTACGTCCAGGCCTGGTATCCGATGACGACGGGTGCCGCGAACGCTGCAGCCCACGTCATCACCTTCAACGTGTACGGGCTGGACGATGCGTTCGCGATGGTGAGATCGAAGGCGGCGTCCGTGCTGGACGGCATCACGTTGGGGAACAGAGACGCGAACAGCAGTACGACGACGGCGACGATGGCAATGCTGGTGAAGACGAAGGCCCAACCCTCGCGTACTTTCGCCGTCAGTGCGACGACCAGAAGCAATGCCACTGCGGCCACGGCGACGAGCACCCACGTCCACGGCTTACCGTGCGCAAGTTGGGTCCACAGTGCAAAAGCGCCGCCGACGAGCACCGCCGGAACCGACAGTCGCGCCGCAATTCTCACCGAGTCCTCGTGTACGTCCCCGGAGGTCTTGAGTGCGATGAACACCGCGCCGTGCAATGCGAACACCAGCGCCATGGTGGCTCCACCGAGCAGCGCGTAGGGGTTCAGTAGGTCGAAGAATCCAGCGGTGACCTTCTTGTTCTCGTCGATCGCGACTCCGCGCACGATGTTGGCGAACGCAACGCCCCACAGCACGGCCGGAACCCAGGAGCCGATGCCGATGCCGATGTCGCAGCGTCGACGCCACACCGGGTCGTCGATCTTGCCGCGCCATTCGATGGCGCAGATACGCAGGATCAGCGCCACCAGGATCAACAACAGCGGCAGGTAGAAGCCCGAGAACAGCGTGGCGTACCACTCGGGGAACGCTGCGAACAGGGCGCCGCCCGCGGTGATGAGCCACACTTCGTTTCCGTCCCAGACGGGTCCGATCGTGTTCAGAACCGCACGCCTGCGCTTCTCACCCGTCGCGGAGTCTGGGTGCCTACCCAGAATGGGCATGAGCATGCCGACGCCGAAGTCGAAGCCTTCGAGCACGAAGTAGCCGACGAAGAAGAAGGCGATGACGAGGAACCAGAATTCGGGCAGTGACATTGCTATCCCCTAGTACGCGAACGAGAGTTGTTTGGGCTCTTCGTCTTCCGATTCCGGTGGGTCGACGTGCGGATGCGCGTCGTGGTCGAGAGGTCCTTCGACGACGTAACGCCTGAGCAGGTAGAACCAGACGCCCCCGAGAGCGGCGTAGAGCAGTGTGAACGTCACCAGTGAGGCGACGACGAGGCCGACGGGATGGTCGGACACGCCCTGATCGACGGTGAGCCGGATCTGGTCGACTCCCGAGAGGTTGGGTGCCACAACCCATGGCTGACGGCCCATTTCGGTGAAGATCCAACCGGCGCTGTTGGCCAGGAACGGCGTCGGAATGGCCGACAACGACAACCACGAGAACCACTTCTGGTCGGGAATTCGCCCACCTCTGGTGACCCACAGTCCCGCGATGGCGAGCAGTGCCGACCCTGCGGCCAGTCCGATCATCATCCGGAAGGCCCAGTACGTGACGAACAGGTTGGGCTTGTAGTTGCCCGGACCGAACTGCTGCTCGTACTGCTCCTGCAACTGGTTGACGCCCTGCACGGTGGCACCGAAGTCGTTCTCCGCCAGGAACGAGGTGAGGCCGGGAACCGAGATGAGGTGCACCACGGATTCGCAGTTGTTGTGCGTCCCCACGGTCAGGAGCGAGAAGCTGGCTCCGGTCTCCGTGTCGCACAACGACTCTGCGGATGCCATCTTCATGGGCTGCTGCTCGAACATGAGCTTGCCCTGGATGTCCCCGGTGATGGCGAGCGCGCCTCCTGCGACGATCATGACGATGAAGGACATGCGCGCGGCCGATCGGAACATCGAGCGCGAGTCGGTGGCCGGGAGCGTGCCGAGCTCGCCCTTCGCCTTCTTCTTTCGAGCCTCGCGCACCATCCACCACCCGGAGATTCCGGCGACGAACGTCGCGGCAGTGAGGAATGCGCCGGCGACGGCGTGCGGAAATGCCGCCAGCGCAGTGTTGTTGGTGAGCAGCGCCCAGATGTCGGTCAGCTCGGCTCGGCCGGTTTCCTCGTTGTAGATCGCGCCGACGGGATGCTGCATCCAGGAGTTGGCTGCGATGATGAAGAAGGCCGAGGCGTTGACGCCGATGGCGACGAGCCAAATGGTCGCCAGGTGAACGAGTTTGGGGAGCCGGGTCCACCCGAAGATCCACAGGCCGAGGAACGTGGACTCGAGGAAGAAGGCCACCAGCCCCTCGAGCGCGAGAGGCGCACCGAACACGTCACCGACGAAGCGCGAGTATTCGCTCCAGTTCATCCCGAACTGGAACTCCTGCACGATTCCGGTCGCGACGCCGAGGGCGAAGTTGATGAGGAACAGCTTGCCGAAGAACTTGGTCAGCCGATACCAGGAGTCCTTGCCGGTGATCACCCACATGGTCTGCATAGCGGCCACCATCGGCGCGAGGCCGATCGTGAGGGGTACGAGAATGAAGTGGTAAACGGTGGTGATACCGAATTGCCACCGCGAGACATCCAACGCGTCCATCGATACTCCGAACTCTTCCACCCGAGCTGTGACGGGCAACACCGCAGGTCAGGGCATTGGCCCGCGACTGATTCGAATGTACTACTACGAGTAGTAGTAGGGAAGAGTCTTTCGGCAGGGTCGTTCGGCTCCTATCCCGTCGGGACGGTCTCCACAGCGAGATCGACCATCGCTCGCAGCTCGTCACCGCAACTCGGCCACCCGAGGACGACGCCGTTCATCTCCGTAACCCGCGCCGCGAGCGTGACACTCGAGATCAGCCAAACACCATCTGCAGCAATGAGATCCGCCGGATACAGATGTCCACGCTCGCACGTCCAGCCGGCACCCTCGGCAACCTGGAACAGTCCGGCGACCGTGGTTCCGGCCAGGATGCCCTGCTCGATGGACGGTGTGACGAGTGTCTTACCGCGCGCGATCACCACCGTCGACCGCGGACCCTCGAGTACCCGGCCCTCACTGCTCAGATAGATGACATCGTCCGCACCCTGCGCCGCCGCGTGCCGCAGCGCGGCCATGTTCGTCGCGTACGACAGCGTCTTCGCGCCGGCGAGCTGCCACGGTGCACGAGACGAGAACTCGACCGAATAACCTCGATCGAGCGTGATCACCGACACCCCGTGGTCACGCACTGTCCGCACCCGCTCGGGGAGCGGCCCCACCGTCACATAGGCCGTCGGATCTCCGCCGCCCTCGCGCCCCCTGCTGAGTACCAGGCGGAGCACTCCCTCGTCCTGTGAACCTTGCGTCCACAGACCGGTGGCCTGCTCGATCACCGCGCGCCACTGGTCGACGTCGGGAACCGGCAGGGCGAGCGCCGTCGCCGATTCCACGAGACGAGCAAGATGCAGGTCCACCGCGCACGCGACGCCGCCGCGAACGAGCAGCGTCTCGAACACTCCGTCGCCGCGAACGGCAGCCAGGTCATCGGCGAACAGCAAAGGCTGTCCCGCGTCGTGTACTCGGCCGTCCAACGTCACCACTACCGAATCGACCATGGCCGTCACTGTAGAGCAGCGGTCAGTCGGCCCGATCCGCTTGAGCCATCACGTCGCGGTATTCGTCGAGGTCGATGTCCTCGGCGACGACGGTCTTGGTGCCGTTGTAGACGTCACGGTCGATCTCGTCGTCGGCGTTGGCCACCAACATCGCGACGAAGGTGTCGCCGTTGACGTTGAGGAAGGTGCGGAAGATTCCGGCGAACCAATCGACGGCGATCAGTAGGCCCACTGCCTCGAACGGCAGGTCCAGCGACGTGGCCAGGAACATCGCGATCACCGGGAATCCACCAGGCACCGTGATCGTGCCCATGTTCAGCAGGATCGCCAGACCCATCCCGAGGGCGATCTGGCCGACGCTCAGATCGACGTCGCCTGCCTGCGCCAGAAACATCACGACGATCATGTAGTTGAGGACCGCGCCGTACGATCCCATGGTCAGTCCGATCGACAGCGTGAAGTTCGCGACCTTCTGACTGACGCCCACCTTCTCCACGGTGTTCTTGAGAACGGTCGGGAAGGTCACGGCAGAACTCGTGGTCGTGACGGCAATGGCCGTTTGCTCGGTGAGCTTGCTCGGCAGGCTCCTCGGATCGAGCCGCGTCCGCACGGTGACGACCACCACGAACAGGGCGAACAGGATGAGGACGCCGAGCAGGGTGGTACCCAGGTAGCTCAGAGCGGTCGAGACGACGGAGAAGCCGACGTCCCCCGCGAGAGCGGCGAGGAGACAGAACACACCGACCGGTGCGATGTGCATCACCAGGCGAATCATGGTCAGAACGATCTGCTGAATCTGATCCATCAGAGTCAGCACGCCGGTGTCGCCCGTCTTGGTGATGTGGCTGCGCAGCGCAATTCCGAAGAGCAACGAGAACACGATGATCGGCACCATGGTCGCCGTCGACATCGCATTGAAGACATTGGTCGAGACGAAGTTGAGCAGTGTGTCCTGCCAGCCCAACGCCTCGCTCGCGGATTCCTCGAGGCTCGGGTCGAGTTCCTGGGTGAACTCCATACCTGCCCCGGGCTGGATGAGAATGCTGAGCAACCACGCCAGCACCGCTGCCACGAACGAGAAGCCGATCATCCACTTGAAGGTCCGCACCGCGATCTTGCCGGTTCCCGTGCCCGACATCGATCCGGTTGCGACGATCACCGACGCCATGACCAGTGGCACGATCGACATCTGAATCAGGCGAATGAACAGATCGCCGATGAACTTCAGGTTCGCAGCCCAGTCTCCGACGATCAGACCGAATACGATTCCGCCGATGGCCGCCAGGCCGATCTGCGCTGCTGGGTGTCTCAGAGCTTTCACGGCTCGAAATTAGACAGGGGAAATCGCCCCTCGATATCGGACGCGTTGCGCCTGAGTAAAACGTGCGGCTCCCCAGGCTCCTACTATGGGGTGGTGTCCGATTCCGTGACGATCACCCCGAGTCCTCTTCTCACTCTCCCCAACGCAGTCCCGTCCCCGGACGACAGCGTCGACGCCGGGGTGGCCTGGCACTACGGCAATCCGTTCGGCGAGCAACGCGATGCTGTCAGCGCAGCCGCTGTCATCGATCGGTCCCACCGCTTCGTGCTCGCCATCAGCGGCGACGAACGTCTGAGCTGGTTGAACACGATCTCGAGCCAATTCGTGACGAACCTGCCCGACGGCAGCTCGGCGGAGAACCTCAGTCTGGACGTCAACGGACGCATCGAGCATCACTTCGTACAGACCGACCTGGCCGGCGTCACGTACATCGATACCGAGCGCGCGGCCGGACCGGATCTGCTGTCGTTCCTGAGGAAGATGGTGTTCTGGGCCAAGGCCGAGCCCCGCGAAGCCGACGAACTCGCCGTCCTCACCGTTCTCGGATCCGACGCGGCGTCGGTGCTCGAGAAGGTCGGCGTGTCGGCTCCCAGCGAGATCTACGGAGCGTCGGCGATCGACGGCGGCGGATTCGTTCGGCGCATGCCGTGGCCCGGCAGGAACTCGTACGACGTGGTGATCCCCCGCGCGAGCATGGACGAGTGGTTCCTGCGGTTGCGCGACGCCGGGGCCGCCCCGGCCGGAACCTGGGCGTTCGACGCGCTGCGGGTGGAATCGTTGCGTCCGCGCGTCGGTGTCGACACCGACGAGAAGACCATTCCGCACGAGGTTCGCTGGATCGGCAGCGTCGCCGAGTTCGGCGCGGTGCATCTGGAGAAGGGCTGCTACCGCGGTCAGGAGACGGTCTCACGCGTCCACAACCTCGGGCGCCCGCCGCGGCACCTGGTGTTGCTGCATCTCGACGGCTCCGCGGACGGTCGGCCCAGCACGGGTGACCCGGTCACCGCAGGCGGACGGTCCGTGGGGCGTCTGGGTACCGTCATCGATCATTTCGAGCTCGGCCCGATCGCTCTCGCTCTGCTCAAGAGGACGATCCCGGTGGACACCGCCCTCGAAGCGGGTCCGTGCGCTGCGTCGATCGATCCCGATTCCATCCCGTCGTACGACGACGTTCAAGCCGGTCGCGCTGCCGTCGACCGCCTGCGCGGCCGGTGACCGGGACCGTTCTCGCGGTCTGCGTCGTGCACGCCGATGTTCCGTTGGGACGCCGTGCGGTGGTCGACAGCGGCATCGACAAGCGGCCCGTCGAGGGGCCGGTGGACGTCCACGAGCTCGGCATCGGCGGCGATCACTGTCGGGACACGAAGTTCCACGGCGGACTCGATCAGGCCGTCTACGCATACGACGAGGACGAGGCGAGGTACTGGGCCGATCAGCTGGGGACGCCAGTTCCTCCAGGACGATTCGGCGAGAACCTGCGGACCACCGGGGTGTCCGTGACCGATGCGGTGATCGGTTCACGGTGGCGAGTCGGAACTGTGACGCTGGAAGCGACCATCGCTCGCAAGCCGTGCGGCACGTTCGCGCGGTGGATGGGCGAGCCCGGCTGGATCCGTCGATTCACGGCACGTGGCGATGTGGGTGCGTACTTCCGAGTTCTCGAACCGGGTGTCTTCGCCGCCGGCGACAGGGTGACCGTGGAGTCGATCCCCGAACACGGGGTGACGGTGCGGATGCTCTTCGAGGGGAGGGACACAGCTGCAATGCAGACTCTGCTGGACGCGCCGGGTTTGGCACCGAAGGTCTACCGCGATGCGGCAGCTGCGCTGAAATCGGTGCGGAACTGACTCCTGCGGGCTCCGCTCCCCATGATGCCCGGCACGTCGCTCGTCGTGTCGTTTCGCGAAGATAGTTTGCCTGTGCATGGATATCTGCAGGTAAAGGCAGCGCGGGCCCCTGTCCCGGGCGTGTCGCGTGGACGTGCCCGCCACCGACACGTGGTGCCGTCTGCGCATCGCGGCGATTCGCGCGCTAGAGTGTGTGCCAGGAAGAAATACCAACTCTAACGGGGCCGCCAAATTTCCCCAGGCCGCCCCGCAAGTCCGCGAGGGGGCACCGCCATGGGCCGAGGCAGGGCTAAGGCAAAGCAGACAAAAGTCGCTCGTGAGCTCAAGTACAGCTCGCCGACAACGGACTTGGAGAGTCTGCAGAAGGAACTCTCCGGTGGTTCGTCCAACTCCCATCGTGGCATCCACTCTGACTCGGACGTGCATTCCCGAGTCGAGGAAGACGAGTACGAGGACTGGCGACGCTAGTTTTGTGCACTGAACGACTGAGGGGGAGCCGCAGTGCGGCTCCCCCTCATTTGTTCGTGCGATAACGCCCCGATCAGAACCTTGCCGGTCAGAACCTCGGGTGGTTCCCCAGCAACAATGCGCGCTCGTCGGCCACGTCCTTGCCGGTCGCCTTCTTCACCGTGCCCAGTGTCCAGCAATCGATGTGCCGTGCGGTGAGCACGGCGAGGGCGCGGTCGACGTCCTCGGGTGCCACGATGGCGACCATGCCGACGCCCATGTTGAACGTCTGCTCCATCTCGGCCCGCTCCACGCGTCCGCGCTGAGCGATCAGCGAGAAGATCGGAGCCGGGCTCCACGTGGTGCGGTCCAGTTCGGCCACCAGGCCCTCGGGCATCACCCGGGAGAGGTTGTTGGCCAGTCCGCCGCCGGTGACGTGGCAGAACGTGCGCACATCGGTCTCCGCGGCGAGCGCGAGGCAATCCTTGGCGTAGATCTTGGTGGGTTCGAGCAGCTCCTCGCCGAGGGTGCGGCCGAATTCCTCGACGTGTCCGCCGAGGTCCATGTGGTTGATCTCCAGCAGCACCTTGCGAGCCAACGAGTAGCCGTTGGAGTGCAGGCCGGACGATCCCATGCCGATGACGACGTCGCCGGGACGAACCCGCTCGGGTCCCAGGATCGAATCCGCCTCGACGACACCGATGCCGGTGGCCGAGAGGTCGTAATCGCCGTCGGCCATCAGTCCCGGATGTTCCGCGGTCTCGCCGCCGAGCAACGCGCAGCCGGCGATGATGCAGCCCTCGGCGATGCCCTTGACCAGTTCGGCGACCTGCTCGGGAACGACACGGCCCACGGCGATGTAGTCCTGCAGGAACAACGGCTCGGCTCCGCAGACGACGAGATCGTCGACGACCATCGCCACCAGGTCCAGGCCCAGGGTGTCGTGCTTGCCGAGGGCCTGTGCCACGGCCACCTTGGTGCCGACGCCATCGGTCGAGGCCGCCAGAACCGGCTCGCGGTAGTCGCCCTTGAGCGCGAAGAGGCCGGCGAAGCCGCCGAGACCGCCCATGACCTCCGGCCTGCTGGCCTTCTTGGCGAGCGGCGCGAACAGCTGCACTGCTCGGTCTCCTGCGGCGATGTCGACCCCGGCCGCCGCGTAGGAGGCACCGCCCGAGTGAGTTGCGCTCGTGGGTTGGGATTCCTCGGTCATTCGGCTCCAGCCTGTGTACTAGTTCATGTCAGCGCCCGGTGCGGCGCGGCCCCAACGGTACCGGAGTGCCCGGTCAGGAGAAGAACTCACGTGTGCAGGCGCTTGCCGGGAATCGCGGCCAACAGCTTCTTGGTGTAGTCCGCCTCCGGGGATCGCAGAATCTTCCACGGCGTTCCCTCTTCGACGATTCCCCCGTTGCGCAGCACGACCACACGATGCGCGACGCGGTCCACCACGGCGAGGTCGTGGCTGATGAACAGGCACGCGAAACCGAATTCCTGCTGTAGTGCCTCGAACAGGTCCAGCACTGCTGCCTGCACCGATACGTCGAGGGCGCTGGTCGGCTCGTCCGCGACCACCAGATCCGGACCCAGCACCAAGGCCCGTGCCAAGCTGACGCGTTGCCGTTGTCCACCGGAGAGCTCGTGCGGGTACCGCTTGTCGGTGCCCGACGGCAGTTGCACGGCGTCGAGCAGTTCGGTCGTCCTCGCGGCGATCGCATCCTTGGAGCCGTACTTGTGCACGATCATCGGCTCGGCGATACATTGTCCGACGGTCAGTCGCGGATTCAGTGACGCCGACGGGTCCTGGAAGACGAAGCCGAAGCGCTTGCGTAGAGGCTTGAGCTTGCGTTCACTGACACCGGCGATGTTCTGTCCCATCACCGTCACGCTGCCGCTGGTCGGCTTCTGTAGTGCCGCGACACATCTGCCGATGGTCGATTTACCCGAGCCGGATTCACCGACCAGACCGAGGGTCTCGCCGCGGTGAATGGTGAGCGAGACGTCGTCGACCGCCCGGAATGCCGGTGAGCCGACACCACCGGAGAACTGCACCACAAGCCGTGAGACGTCGAGTACCGGATCGCCCGAGGTGTCGACGGTCTTGTCGGACTCCACCGCAGCGAGGGTCGGCACCGCGGCCAGCAATTTCTTGGTGTAGTCGTCTGCGGGCGCGTCGAACAGCTGCGCCACCGGTGCTTCCTCGACGACGCGGCCGTTCTGCATGACGACGACGCGGTCCGCCAGATCGGACACGACGCCCATGCTGTGGGTGATGAGCACGATGGCGCAACCCAACCGATCCTTGAGATCGCGGAGCAGCTCCAGGATCTCGGCCTGCACCGTGACGTCGAGGGCGGTGGTCGGCTCGTCGGCGATGATGACCTTCGCCTCACACGAGATGGCGATCGCGATCATGACGCGTTGCTTCTGGCCGCCCGAGAGCTCGTGCGGGTAGTACGAGAAGCGTTGCTCGGGGTTGGGCAGACCCACCATCGTCAACAATTCGACGGCCCGCGCCTTGGCATCTTTCGCCGACATCCGCTTACCGTCCGCGCGTGTGTGCGCACGCAGTGCTTCGACGATCTGGTACCCGATGGTGAAGAGCGGATCGAGAGCACTGCCCGGTTCCTGGAACACCATCGAGATCTTGTTGCCGCGCAACTGCGCCCACGCCTTGTTGCTCAGCCTCGTCACGTCCTGGCCACCGAGCACCACGTGTCCCTCGACGCGTGCGGTGTCGGGCAACAGGCCGATGGCGGATCGGACGCTGACGGACTTACCCGATCCGGACTCCCCCACCACGGCCAAGACCTCACCGGGGAACACCTCGAACGAGACCTCGGTGACGGCATCGACCTCGCCGGCATCGGTGAGGAACGTGACGGACAACGACTGCACCGACAGTGCGGTCTCGCGTGGAGTTGCAACACTCGAGGTCATACCTTCACCGCCTTCTTGAATTTCTTGCGGGTGCGCAGCAGCGGATTGAGTGTCTCGCTTGCACTTTCACCCACCATGGTCAAACCGAGTACCACCAGCACGATGCCGAGGCCCGGGAACACCGACGTCCACCAGATGCCGTTGGAGATATCCGGCAGGGCCTTGTTGATGTCGTAGCCCCATTCCGAGGCGGAGGTGGGCTCGATGCCGAACCCGAGGAACCCGAGCCCGGCCAGGGTCAGGATGGCCTCGGCCCCATTGAGGGTGATGATGACCGGCAGCGTCTGCACCACGTTGGCGAGGATGTGGCGGAACAGGATTCGCGGCGTGCCGACGCCGGTCACCCGAGCGGCATCGACGTACGGTTCGGTCTTGACCGCCACCGTGGCATTGCGGACCACACGGAAATACTGTGGGACGAAGATCGCCGTGATGGCGATGGCCGCGGATGCGATACCGCCGAAACTCGACGACTGGCCGCCTGCCACGACGATCGAGATGACCACCGCGAGAAGCAGAGACGGAAACGCGTACATCGCGTCCATGAACAGCACCAGCACGCGGTCGAACCAGCGCCCGATGTAGCCCGAGGCGAGCCCGAGAGGAACTCCGATGATCAGCGAGAGAATCAACGACGACGCGATCACCATCAATGCCGTTCTGGCACCGTAGATCACCCGCGAGAACACATCCTCACCGCGAACCGAGGTGCCGAACCAGTGCTCGGCGGACGGAGCTGCCTGCCTGGCGAAATCCTGCCCGGCGTCGCTGGTCTGCGAGAACCCGTACGGCGCGAGCAGCGGCGCGAACACCGCAGCGATGACGAACCCCACCATCAGGGCCAAGCCGACGATCAACGTGACGCGTTGCAATCCCGAGGTGGACTTGACGAACGCGACGCCGGGAAATCCTCGACGGTGTGGGCGGGTGGGAGGACGTCGGACAGCACGACTTCGGTGCTCATCAGAACCTCACTCTCGGGTCGATGAGTGCGACGATCGCGTCGGTGACGAAGCTGACGACGGCGACCACCACGGCCAGGAACGTCACGATGCCCTGCACGGCAACGAAATCGCGTTGCTGCAGATAGCGGGCGAGCTCGTAGCCCAGGCCCTGCCACTCGAAGGTCGTCTCGGTGAGTACCGCACCGCCCAGGAGCACGGCGATCTGCAGACCGATGACGGTGACGATGGGAATCATGGCGTTGCGGAATGCATGTCGCCTCGTCACGGTGCCCTCGCTCAGTCCGCGGGCGCGGGCAGCATCGACGAACGGGGCCTGCAACGTCTGAATCAGGTTGACGCGCACCAGTCGCAGGAATACACCGGCCGTCAACAGTCCCAGTGCGAGAGCAGGCAGCACAGCGTGCTCGAGCACGTCGACGGTGTAGCTCGTCTCGCCGTAGAGGAACGAATCGACGATCAGGATGTTGGTCTTGGGCGAGACGTTCTGCAGGGCCAGTTCCACATTGGTGCTGGCCCGACCGGCGACGGGCAGCCAGCCGAGCTTGACTGCGAACAGCAGTTTGAGCAGCATGCCGACGAAGAACACCGGGGCCGCATACGCCAGGATCGCGAAGATTCGCAGCGAGGCGTCGCCGAACCGGTCACGATGGGTGGCAGCGAAGAACCCGAGCGGGATACCGACGGCGAAGGCCACCAGCAACGCCCAGAACGCCAGTTCCAGAGTTGCTGCGCCGTTGACGAGCAGGACGTCGCTGATCGCGCGGTTGTCGGTCGCGGAACGGCCGAAATCGCCACGCAGCAAGCCGGTCAGGTACTCCCAGTACTGCGTCAGGATCGGCCGGTCGTAGCCGGCCTCGGCCTTGCGCTGGGCGATCTGCTCGGCAGGTAGGCGGCCACCGAGGGCCGCCGTGATCGGATCACCGATCACCCGCATCAGGAAGAAGACGACGGTGACGAGAATCCAGGCAGTCGGAATGATCAGCAAAAATCTGACCCCGAGATAACGGGCGAGCGCGCCGTACCGTGACGGCGCGCTCGCCTGCTGTGCTTGCTTCTCGCCCTCTACCGTCGTGCTGTCGGTAGTGGGCACGCCGTCAGCTCTTGGCGAGAGTGACGAACCGGAACTTGAACGAGGCGTCGAGAGTCTCGTCCACGCCGCTGATCGCATCGGTGGCGACGGCGATCTGCTTGCCCTCCAACAACGGAAGCGTCGGCAGGTAGTTCGTCGCGAGCTCGGTCTGGATCTGGCCGATGATCTGCATCCGAGCATTCTCGTCGGCCGTCGTGCGCTCGAGATCGAGCAGCGAGGTGATCGCCGGGCTCTCGAAGTGCGACTGCAGGAAGTTGTCCGGTGCGAAGAACGGCGTCAGGTAGTTGTCGGCATCGGGGTAGTCCGGGAACCAACCCAGCTGGTACACCGGGTACGCGTCGGCGACGCGTTCCTTGGTGTACGTGCTCCACTCGGTGGACTGCAGGTTCACGTTGAACAGGCCCGTCGCGTCGAGCTGACTCTTGATCGCGGCGTATTCCTCGCTCGAGGACGAACCGTAGTGGTCCGGGTTGTACTGCAGGTTGAGCTGCACCGGGGTGGCAACGCCTGCGGCAGAGAGGAACCCGGCTGCCTCGTCGCGGTTGGGCGTGGTGCCGTAGACGTCGCCGTACGCGGTGTTCGAGCCGGCCAGGCCGGTGGGAACGACGGAATACAGCGGGGTGTAGGTGCCCTTGTAGACGCCGTCGGACAACGCCTGACGATCGACCGAGGACGCAATTGCCTTGCGTACGGCCAACTTCTGATCGGGTGTGTCACCGGGCATCGTGTTCATGTTGAAGACCATGTAGCGCGATTCGCCGCCCGGCCCCTCGTGCACCGTCAAACCGTCGACTGCTCCGAGCGATTCGACGTCGGTGGGGGTGAGCGAGCGCCACGCGACGTCGATGGCCTTGTTCTGTACGTCGAGCTTCAGGTTGTCCGAGCTGGTGTAGTACTTCGCGTTGATCGACGATGTCTTCGGCGCTCCGAGAATGCCCTTGTAGTCACCGTTCGCAGTGAAGCTCACGAGGGAGTTCTTGGCGTAGCTCGAGATCGAGTACGGACCGGCGAACGGCGTACCCGCCACGATGGCGTCGTCGTCGAGGATCTTGTCTGCGGGGAACACGGTCTGATCGACGATCGGGCCAGCCGGAGTCGCCAGAATCTGCGGGAAGGTCTGATCGTTCGCGGACTTCAGCGTGAACTCGACGGTCTTCTCGTCCGGGGTCGCGATGCTGTCGAGGTTGGTCAACAGCGACGCAGGCCCGTTGGGGTCGTTGATGGCGACGATGCGGTCGAACGAGTACTTCACGCTCTCGCTCGTCAGTGGGTTGCCGTTCGCGAACGTCAGGTCGTCCTTGAGCGTGCACTTGTAGACGGTCGGCTCGGCGAAGTCACAGCTCTCGGCGACATCGGGCTCGAGCTCGGAGCTACCCGGGGCGAAGTTCATCAGGAAGGGGTAGGTCTGGTTCATCAACATGAACGAGCCGTTGTCGTACGAGCCGGCCGGGTCGAGCGATGTCACCTGGTCGGTGGTGCCGACCGTGATGGTCTCGCCGCCGCCGTCGCCGCCGGACCCGCCGGCGTCGGTGCGTCCCGAGCCGCAGGCTGCGGCCGTCAATGCGAGTACCGACAGTGCTGCCACTGCTGCGGTCTTCTTACCGTGCTTGCGCACAGCTGTCCTGGATGCGGCACTGTAGCGCTGCATGCGTCCGTCGTCGGGCGACAGGGTCATCTGATGCCTCTATCCAAATCGGTGTGTCCTATGTAACTCGGGACAGTACCGATGGACTGTTTCCAATATGTGGCATTGAGAAAACCCTGTTGTTCCCTGGAGGAAAAGACCAGGTCAAGGGCGACTGAGAGCGCTCACATTTGCGTCGTTGGCCACCGGCTGCCCGGCCGCCGACGCCAGTAGACCCTCGAGAACGTGCTTGCCGAGCGCATTGTCGGCGGGCAGATCGATCGGGTACTTACCGGTGAAACATGCTGCGCACAAACGTGATTCGGGCTGCTCGGACGCCGCGATCATGCCGTCGATGGAGATGTACCCCAGCGAATCGGCACCGATGGCCTGGCGGACGCCTTCGAGAATCCCGTCCTCCGAGTCGACGCCGTTGGCGATCAGCTCTGCGGGAGAAGCGAAGTCGATGCCGTAGAAGCATGGCCACCGCACCGGCGGGGACGCGATGCGGACGTGGATTTCGAGCGCGCCTGCTTCTCGAAGCATCCTGATCAGCGCACGCTGCGTATTGCCGCGAACGATCGAATCGTCCACCACCACCAGCCTTTTGCCCCGAATGACCTCTTTGAGTGGATTGAGCTTGAGCCTGATGCCGAGCTGACGAATGGTCTGCGACGGCTGAATGAACGTGCGGCCCACGTACGCGTTCTTCATCAGCCCCTGGCCGTAGGGAATGCCGGAGCCCTGAGCGAAACCGACCGCGGCGGGAGTTCCGCTCTCGGGCACCGGAATCACCAGATCGCCCTCGGCCGGATGCTCCTTCGCGAGCCGACGTCCGATCTCGACGCGCGTCGAGTGCACCGAACGGCCACCGATGACGCTGTCGGGACGAGCGAGGTACACGTACTCGAACACGCATCCCTTGGGCTCGGGGGCGGCGAATCGAGAGGACCGAACACCGTCTGCGTCGATCGCGAGCAACTCACCGGGCTCGATGTCTCGGACGAACGCAGCACCGACGATGTCGAGAGCGGCCGTCTCGCTGGCGACCACCCAGCCGCGATCGAGGCGGCCGAGGCACAGCGGGCGAACACCGTGCGGGTCGCGAGCAGCGTAGAGCGTGTGCTCGTCCATGAATGTCAAGCAGAACGCGCCTTTGAGCTGCGGCAACAGCTCCATCGCCGCCTGTTCGACGGTGCAGTCGGCAGCCTTGTGTGCCATCAGCGCCGTCACCACGTCGGAATCCGAGGTGCCGTTGCCCTGCAACCGGTCGCTGATCAGGCCCGCGTCGCGAGCCTTGGTGGCGAGCTCGGCGAAATTCACGAGGTTTCCGTTGTGACCGAGCGCAATCCCGGTACCAGCCGTGGTGGTGCGGAAGATCGGCTGCGCGTTCTCCCATGTGACCGACCCGCTGGTGGAGTAGCGGCAGTGGCCGATGGCGACATGCCCTGGCATCGCGCCCAGGGTCTGCTCGTCGAACACCTGGCTGACGAGGCCGAGATCCTTGAACACCAGCACCTGGGAACCGTCGGACACCGCGATGCCGGCAGCCTCCTGACCACGGTGCTGCAGCGCATAGAGGCCGTAATACGAGAGCTTGGCCACATCCTCGCCCGGTGCCCATACTCCGAACACTCCGCACTCTTCGCGCGGCTCGTTCTCCGGTTCGTCGAGGGGTTTGCCTAGCAGAAGATTCGGACTGTCGACCGACAAATCGGCGTTGGTCACGGGCATTGCTCCCTTGGGGGTACGGGGCGGGGGGCCGTGCCCAAGTCTACGGGCACACGGCCGGAGTCAACGCATCGTGTGGACGGGAGATTCCCGGCAGGCGAACGAGTGCGGAGATTCGTACCGATCATGTGATGGACAGCAGCGGCAACCAGCGGCCCACCTCGGCCGCGCGGCTTCCGGACGCATCGATGGAGCCGTCGGCGAGAGCCTCGGCGAAATCGCGGGTTCCGGTGACCACCTGCAGCCACGTCAGGGCGTCGGTTTCGACGACATTCGGCGGAGTTCCACGAGTATGCCGAGGTCCGACGATGCACTGGACTGCGACGAACGGCGGCACGCGCACCTCGACCGAGGATCCAGGCGCATTCTGGCCCAGAGTCCTCGCGGTGGTGCGTACCGCCGCGGCGATCTGTGCACGAGCCGGTTTGTCCGCCTCGCCCTTGATCCACTCCGCAACGGCCAGGACCGCGTCACGAACCTCTGCGGGGCCGACTTCCTTGTGTGGCGGCACAGCTACCGACTCCTGTCGTTCGCAGCGAGATGCGCCAGCACGGCACCGCTCGCATTGAGGAAGTAGTGCAGCAGGGCCGGGGCGAGCACGCTCCCGCTGCGAGCCCGCAACCACGAGAACACCACACCTGCGGCCGTAGTCGCGATCACGGTTCCCGGCACGGTGTCCCCGGCGGCGCGAGCCGGGTGAATGTGCCAGAGCCCGAAGAAGATCGGCGACAGCACCGGCGATGCGGCATCGAGCACCCCGCGAAAGAGCAACTCCTCGGTCAACACCGTTCCCACCGGGATCCGAAACAGCACCCACTCGGCCAGCTCGTCCTCGGACGGCCGGACACGGCGTCGCAACGCCGGAATCGCGGCGACGACGGCGGATCCGAGAACCGGAATCGCCGACGCCGCAGCACCCCATTTCAGTCCGACAGCGGTGTTGCGCAATCCCAGTTGCGCAGCGCTGTGGCCCGACACCGCCGCGACGGCCACGGCGAACGAGGCGTTGGCCACCGCCCGTCCACGGGCATCGAGACCTGTCGACGGCAGCACGACCGTGCTCCACGCCGTCGTCGCGGAGCCGATCAGTAGCGCGGTCTTCACCTCTCGGGACCGTCTCACTTCTCGGGACCGTCTCGGCCGGCGAATTGCTCCATGACTCCGCGCACTCGCTCGGTGTCGCGGTCGGTCCAACCCTCGGGTGCGGCGACGGCCACCCAGCCGTCGAGCACCAGGGTTCCGTAGTTGTGGCCGTGCCCGTCGGGGACACCCGCAGCATTGGTCAGGTCGGCGGCCACCTGCCAGAACGTGACGACCGGGAACCAGCGCATGCTCGGCAAGCGGTCCGGACCGGGTGGCTCGGACAGCCAGTCGGGACGCTCGAACAGCAGGTCGGGTGACCACCAGACCACCGGATCCGACGCATGCTGCACGTAGAGGATTCGCGGTTCGTACCAGGGCTGATCCTCCGGCGGGATGCCCGACGAGTTGTCGGCGAATCGGACCGTCAGGCCCTCGGAGTAGACCGGCCGGACCTCGGGACTTCCCGGGTCGCGTCGGCTGACGAACTGACTCCAGATGCGGTTGTTGTTCGGCGGTCCTACCCACAGCACGCCGTCGGTGGTGGCCCGGATATCGGCCAAACCGTCGAACGCACCCTCACCGGCCTGGGTACCGAGGCTCTCGCCGTAGACGTAGAACTTGGGGCGAGTGGCTTCGGGCTCCTGCAGCCATCGGTCGTGCACCTTGTCGATGAGCGCCTTGCCTGCCTGCGCGGCCTTGTCGCCCTCGGCGATGAACGAGATCCAGCTGGGCAGATACGAATACTGGGACGCAACGGTGGCGACGTCGCCGTCGAACATGAGCTCTTCGGCTTCGATGGCGGTCGGGTTGACCCACCCGGTGCCCGTGGTCGGGACGACGACCAGTGCCGCGCGCTGAAATGCGCCGGTGCGTTCGAGTTCGGCGACCACGATGTCCAGTCGCTCGTCCTGGGTCTCCGCAGTTTCCAGCCCGGCGTAGGCCCTGATCGGCTCTAGGCTCGGACGGCCCGTGGCCCGTTCCATCTCGTCGGCGCGCAGCCCGCTGGAGACGAAGTTGCGACCCTCGAATCCGAGAGTGTCCCACGGTGCCAACGAGTTCGGGCTGCCGGAGCGTTCGTCGGCCACGGGTTGTTCTGCGCCCTCACGGGTTTCGTCGTTCTGCAGACTGAAGGCCGAGTTGGTGACCTCGGAGACCGCGCGCAGCAGCACGCCCTGCACCAGGGCGACGGACAGCACGACGAGTACGACGACCCCCAGGGCGTTGGCCACTTCCCGTGGCATCTTCACGACGCGGTTGATCTGACGGGCCAGCAGTCGTACGAGGTCGCGCAACACCCGCCACACCGAAATCAACAGCGCCGCAATGGCGATACTGAGAGCCCCGGTGCGGAAGTAACCTGTGGTGGTGGTGCCCTCCGCGTCCATCAGTGCGGCAAGCTCACGCTGCCATTCCGCGGAGATCGACAGCATGATCATCGACGCCGCGACAGCCAGAACCGGTACCGCGACCTTGGCGGTGAGTTCGACCTTGCGGGGCAACGGCCACCACGACCGTGAGGAGAGCCACCATCGGGTGACGGCCCATCCCACTGCCACGCCGAACGCATAGCCGATGGCCGCGTTGATTCCACCGATGATGCCCTGGAACAGCCATCCGCGAGGGAGCAGAGACGGCGTCAGAGACCAGCAGAAGAACAGTGCACTGAACGCGATTCCGGCGAAGTCCAGACGCAGCAGACCCCAGGCCCACATGACGAACGGGTGCTTGTCCGGTGAGGGGACCGAGAACTCGAGCGTCGGCAGGTGGTATCTGTGATGCTGGTCCTGTTCGAGTGCGGCGTCGGGTTCGACGCCGTCCCGCTCCGATGTCTGTTCCCCGACGGATGCCTGTCCCCCCACCTCTGTCAGCCGAAGAGTCTGGGGAGAGTGCTCTCGAACGTCTCGCGCAGTTCCGTCATCGGGACGGAGAACTGCCCTTGCACCTCGATCGAGTCCGAGCCTTCGTCGACGACGCCGATGCGCGCCCACGGCAGACCGCGGGCGGTGCACATGCCGGTGAAGCGGGTCTCTTCCGTGCGCGGTACGGCGACCAGTACGCGTCCCGAGGACTCGGAGAACAGCGTCACGAACGGATCGGCACCCTCGGGAAGGAGGATGCGGCAACCGGTTTCGCCGGCCAGAGCGGCTTCGACGACGGCCTGCGCGAGGCCGCCCTCGGACAGATCGTGTGCCGCCGAGACCAGGCCGTCACGCGAGGACGACAGCAGAATGTCGGCGAGCAATTGCTCGCGGGCAAGATCGACCTTGGGCGGCACGCCGCCGAGGTGATTGTGCTCGACCTGCGCCCAGATCGACCCATCGAACTCGTCGTAGGTGTCGCCGAGCAGGATCAGCGTCTCACCGGGCTCGAGTCCGAGGCCGGTGGGGATGCGGCGATGCACGTCGTCGATCACGCCGAGCACACCGACGACGGGTGTCGGCAGGATCGGCTCGGCACCGGTCTGGTTGTAGAAGCTCACGTTGCCGCCGGTCACCGGAATGCCGAGGGTGACGCAACCGTCGGCCAGGCCGCGCACGGCCTGCTGGAACTGCCACATGACACCCGGATCCTCGGGCGAGCCGAAGTTCAGGCAGTTGGTGACGGCCTTGGGCGTCGAGCCGGTGACGGCGACGTTGCGGAACGCTTCGGCCAATGCGAGCTGCGCACCCCGGTAGGGATCGAGTGCGGTGTAGCGGCCCGACGCGTCGGTGGCCAAAGCGATTCCGCGACCGGTCTTCTCGTCGATCCGGATGACGCCGGCGTCGGCGTTCTCGGCGAGGACGGTATTGCCGCGCACGTAGCGGTCGTACTGCTCGGTGATGAATCGACGGCTGCACAACTGCGGCGAGCCGATCATCTTCAGCAGTGTCGCCCTCAGCTCGTCCCCGGTTTCCGGACGCTGCAGCGACGCAGTGGTGTTCGCGACCAGATCGTCCTGCGTGTCCGGTCGCTGCACGGGACGGTTGTACACCGGTCCCTCGTGCGCAACGGTCTTCGGCGGAACGTCGACCACGGTCTCGCCGTGCCACGTGATCTGCAGATGCTCACCGTCGGTGACCTCACCGATGACGGTGGCCAGGACGTCCCACTTGCGGCAGACGGCCATGAACGCGTCGACGTTCTCGGGCGTCACCACGGCGCACATACGCTCCTGGGATTCGCTCGAGAGCACCTCGGCGGGCGTCATGCCGGTGGCACGCATCGGCACCTTCTCCAGCTCGATGTGCATGCCACCACTGCCCGCGGAGGCCAATTCCGAAGTGGCGCAGGACAATCCGGCACCGCCGAGGTCCTGGATGCCGACGACCAACTTGTTGGAGTACAGCTCGAGGCAGGCCTCGATGAGCACCTTCTCGGTGAACGGATCGCCGACCTGGACGGCAGGGAGCTTCTTCCGGCCCCCGCCGGTCTCGTCACCGTCGAAGGTCTCCGACGCCAGGACGGACACGCCTCCGATGCCGTCGAGACCGGTTCGGGCTCCGAACAGAATGATCTTGTTACCCAGCCCCGATGCGAACGCCAGGTGCATGTCCTCGACGCGCATGACACCGGCACACAGGGCGTTGAGCAGAGGGTTACCGGCGTAGGAGGCGTCGAACACCGTCTCGCCGCCGATGTTCGGCAGGCCGAGGGAGTTACCGTAACCGCCGACGCCTGCGACGATGCCGCTCAGGACGCGGCGCGTGTCGGGTGCATCCGCAGCACCGAATCGCAGCTGGTCCATGACGGCGATCGGGCGAGCGCCCATGGCCATGATGTCGCGGACGATGCCGCCGACGCCGGTCGCGGCACCTTGGTAGGGCTCGACGTACGACGGGTGATTATGGCTCTCGACCTTGAACGTGACGGCCCAGCCGTCGCCGACGTCGACGACGCCCGCGTTCTCACCGATGCCGGCGAGCATCGGCTTGCGCATCTCGTCCGTGGTGGTCTCGCCGAAGTACTTCAGGTGCACCTTGGAGGACTTGTACGAGCAGTGCTCGCTCCACATGACGGAGTACATCGCCAATTCGGCGTCGGTAGGGCGACGGCCGAGGATTTCCTTGATGCGGACGTATTCGTCGTCCTTGAGTCCGAGTTCCTTGTACGGCTGCGCAACGTCGGGGGTGGCGACGGCGTTGGAGACAGTGTCTGTGGGTACAGAGCTAGCGGACACGAGGAATAGGTCCCTTCGATGGAGCGAAATGCCAGGGAGAGTCTATCGGGACCGTCGGACATGTACGGCATCGGTCGTGCGGGGTCGAACTTCTGTCGTGCGAACATCACCTGATGGACATCGCGCTGACCGAGAACGATCTGGACGAAACGGGCGTCATCGACCCGTCGATGGTGGCCAAGGGAGTCGACGTACCGCCCAAGGCCGTCGTCTGCTTCTTCTCCGAAGTGATCGACAGTATCTGCGCGAAAGGCGACGCCCGAGTCGTGTCGATCATGCGCTCCGAGCACGGCGAACACCCCGTCTACGAGATCGAACGGAACGGGGAGAAGCTTGCCGTCTTCCATCCCGGCGTCGGCGCTCCGCTGGCCGCGCTGTTCCTGGAAGAAGCGATCGCGATGGGATGCACCCAATTCGTGGCGGTCGGCGGCGCGGGGGCACTGTCCGACGACCTGGGCATGGGACACGTCATGGTCGTCGACAGCGCCGTCCGCGACGAGGGCACCTCGTTCCACTACCTACCGCCCGGCCGAGTGGTCGACGCCGATCCGGCGGGAGTCGCCGTGCTGCAGTCGGTGCTGACCGACGCCGGAGTCGACTTCGTCACCGGCCGATCCTGGACGACCGATGCGCTCTACCGCGAGACCCGCGCCCGCGTTTCCCGCCGCG
>NZ_NOYI01000026.1:1928-5383 GCF_002258785.1 Rhodococcus sp. 06-235-1A | reverse complement strand
GTGTTCGGCGGTGTCCTACTCTCCCACACCCTGTCGAGTGCAGTACCATCGGCGCTGGAGGGCTTAGCTTCCGGGTTCGGAATGGGACCGGGCGTTTCCCCTCCGCTATGGCCGCCGTAACTCTGCGAAACAGTGTCACGAGCGAACCTGTCACCCACACGTGTGTGGGTAGCGGATTCGTGTATTCGATTGTGCGTGCTGAATCAACTCGTGTGTTGTTTCAGATATTGCACAGTGGACGCGTAGCTTCTTTGTGGTAAGTCCTCGGCCTATTAGTACCAGTCACCTGCATACATTGCTGTACTTCCAGTTCTGGCCTATCAACCCGGTGGTCTGCCGGGGGCCTTACCCCCTCGTGGGGGTGAGAAACCTCATCTTGGAACAGGCTTCCCGCTTAGATGCTTTCAGCGGTTATCCCTTCCGAACGTAGCCAACCAGCGGTGCTCCTGGTGGAACAACTGGCACACCAGAGGTTCGTCCGTCCCGGTCCTCTCGTACTAGGGACAGCCTTCCTCAAGTTTCTTACGCGCGCGGCGGATAGAGACCGAACTGTCTCACGACGTTCTAAACCCAGCTCGCGTGCCGCTTTAATGGGCGAACAGCCCAACCCTTGGGACCTACTCCAGCCCCAGGATGCGACGAGCCGACATCGAGGTGCCAAACCATCCCGTCGATATGGACTCTTGGGGAAGATCAGCCTGTTATCCCCGGGGTACCTTTTATCCGTTGAGCGACACCGCTTCCACTTGCCGGTGCCGGATCACTAGTCCCGACTTTCGTCCCTGCTCGACTTGTCAGTCTCACAGTCAAGCTCCCTTGTGCACTTGCACTCGACACCTGATTGCCAACCAGGCTGAGGGAACCTTTGGGCGCCTCCGTTACATTTTAGGAGGCAACCGCCCCAGTTAAACTACCCACCAGGCACTGTCCCTGAACCAGATCATGGTCCGAGGTTGAGGTATCCAATACGATCAGAGTGGTATTTCAACAACGACTCCACAGTAACTGGCGTCACCGCTTCACAGTCTCCCACCTATCCTACACAAACCGAACCGAACACCAATACCAAGCTGTAGTGAAGGTCCCGGGGTCTTTTCGTCCTGCCGCGCGTAACGAGCATCTTTACTCGTAATGCAATTTCGCCGAGTCTATGGTTGAGACAGCTGAGAAGTCGTTACGCCATTCGTGCAGGTCGGAACTTACCCGACAAGGAATTTCGCTACCTTAGGATGGTTATAGTTACCACCGCCGTTTACTGGGGCTTAAATTCTCAGCTTCGCTCTTACGAGCTAACCGGTCCTCTTAACCTTCCAGCACCGGGCAGGCGTCAGTCCGTATACATCGTCTTACGACTTCGCACGGACCTGTGTTTTTAGTAAACAGTCGCTTCTCACTGGTCTCTGCGGCCCACACCAGCTCAGGAAGCAAGTTCCATCACCGGCAGGGGCCCCCCTTCTCCCGAAGTTACGGGGGCATTTTGCCGAGTTCCTTAACCATAGTTATCTCGATCGCCTCAGTATTCTCTACCTGACCACCTGTGTCGGTTTGGGGTACGGGCCGTGTAACAACTCACTAGAGGCTTTTCTCGGCAGCATAGGATCACTGAATTCGCCTCAATCGGCTACGCATCACCTCTCAGGCTTCGTGAACGGCGGATTTGCCTACCGTTCGCCCTACAGGCTTACACCAGTACAACCACTGACTGGCCCAGCTACCTTCCTGCGTCACCCCATCGCTTGGCTACTACCAGATCAGGTCCCACGCATCCACCACACCCCTCACTCTCGAAAGAGATCGGTAACGTGGATTCAGGGTGGTTAGTATCACTGATTCACCATGGGCGCGGTTACACGGGTACGGGAATATCAACCCGTTGTCCATCGGCTACGCCTGTCGGCCTCGTCTTAGGTCCCGACTCACCCTGGGCGGATTAACCTGGCCCAGGAACCCTTGGTCATTCGGCGGACGAGTTTCTCACTCGTCTTTCGCTACTCATGCCTGCATTCTCACTCGCGCAGCCTCCACACCTGGATCACTCCGATGCTTCCATGGCTGCACGACGCTCCCCTACCCACCCACACACCTGGCTGAACCCTCGCAAGGGAACAGCGGGCTATTGTGTGAGTGCCGCAGCTTCGGTGGTGTACTTGAGCCCCGCTACATTGTCGGCGCAGGATCACTTGACCAGTGAGCTATTACGCACTCTTTCAAGGGTGGCTGCTTCTAAGCCAACCTCCTGGTTGTCTTCGCGACCCCACATCCTTTTCCACTTAGTACACGCTTAGGGACCTTAGCTGGCGATCTGGGCTGTTTCCCTCTCGACTACGAACCTTATCGCCCGCAGTCTCACTGCCACGCTCTCACTCACCGGCATTCGGAGTTTGGCTGATTTCGGTAAGCTTGTAGGCCCCCTAGACCATCCAGTAGCTCTACCTCCGGCGAGAAACACGTGACGCTGCACCTAAATGCATTTCGGGGAGAACCAGCTATCACGGAGTTTGATTGGCCTTTCACCCCTACCCACAACTCATCCCCTCAGTTTTCAACCTAAGTGGGTTCGGTCCTCCACGACGTCTTACCGTCGCTTCAACCTGGCCATGGGTAGATCACTCCGCTTCGGGTCTAGAACACGCCACTACACCACTCGAGGTGGATACGCCCTATTCGGACTCGCTTTCGCTACGGCTACCCCACACGGGTTAACCTCGCGACATGCCACTAACTCGCAGGCTCATTCTTCAAAAGGCACGCCATCACCACCAGTGACAAGTCACTCGACGGCTTTGACGGATTGTAAGCGCACGGTTTCAGGTACTATTTCACTCCCCTCCCGGGGTACTTTTCACCTTTCCCTCACGGTACTAGTCCGCTATCGGTCACCAGGGAGTATTCAGGCTTATCGGGTGGTCCCGACAGATTCACAGCAGATTTCACGGGCCCGCTGCTACTTGGGTATCCACAACGACAGTTGCAATGTTTTCGTCTACGGGACTCTCACCCTCTACGACAGGCCGTTCCAGACCACTTCGACTAACACCACAATTTCTCACTGTCGGCCGATCCGGCAGAATCGACAATGCAAACCCCACAACCCTCCATACGCAACCCCTGCCGGGTATCACACGCACAAAGTTTGGCCTCATCCGCTTTCGCTCGCCACTACTCACGGAATCACTATTGTTTTCTCTTCCTGTGGGTACTGAGATGTTTCACTTCCCCACGTTCCCTCCACACACCCTATATATTCAGGTGCAGGTAACACGACATCACTCGTGCTGGGTTTCCCCATTCGGACACCCTCGGATCACAGCTCGGTTGACAGCTCCCCGAGGCTTATCGCAGCCTCCTACGTCCTTCATCGGCTCCTGGTGCCAAGGCATCCACCGTACGCTCTTCATTACTTACAACAAAGATGCTCGCGTCCACTGTGCAATTCTCAAACAACACACACACTC
>NZ_NOYI01000029.1 GCF_002258785.1 Rhodococcus sp. 06-235-1A | reverse complement strand
TTTTGTGCACGGATGGACAGATGTCCACGTACTGTTGCCCACCATGCCGAGACCTGGTTGGCGTGTTTGTATCACTCCACACGAGTTGGTGCCGCGGCCAGCGGTGCCGGACACAAATTTGGAGTGGCCTGGGTTCGCGCGGCCAGAGTTGGTGGCCGGCACGCCGTTCCTCATTGACCCATCATTTGAGTATGACATCGAGTTGAATGCCTTCTTCAGATCAGTCGATATGCAGGCGAAGGCGCGCCACACCCAGGTGGGCTACGCCCGCGATCTAGCCGCGTTTTTGAACTTCGTTGCTGTCTCACGAGACAGAGCTCGTTGGTGCGACGTCAACGAGGCTGACCATCTGGCGTACTGGCGCTGGCGCAGGATCGACTCTCAAGGGCCGCACATACAAGGTGCGACATGGGACCGAGAGGTTGCCGCAGTCGACAAGTTCTATCGATGGCAGGTCCGCGCGGGCCATATATTGAACAACCCTGTGCCGCAGAGAGTTCGACGACCAATGCCGTTCGGCGCGGGCCTCGTCCGTCATGACTCTTCGACCACAACACCGGCAACCTACTCGCACGATGCCGCGACGGATCGTATCGAGTGGCTCCCACCCCAGTCCTACCGTTTATGGCGCGATGTCGGGATTCGCGGATATCGCGCCGACGGTGTCCACGACACCGGGTTTCGCGGTCGCTGGGCGGCGCGCAATGCATCATTCTGCGACTTGATGGTGCGCACCGGCATGCGGTTGTCCGAGCAAGCGGCGCTGACGGTATTCGATGTGCCAACAGCTCGCGGTCTCGGGGGCTATCAACGTTTTTGGCTGCCGACGGCCATCGCCAAAGGTCGTTCGGCCCGCCGAGTCTACGTTCCTGAATCCGTGATCGCCGACCTGATCGGGTACGCGACACTCGATCGCGCGGAGGTCATCGCCCGCGCACGCGCCTGCGGACGGTACGAACAGGTTCGCCGCCCGCTCGTGATCCCTGATCCGCATTCGCCGGTCGTCGTACAGACTCGGTCCGGTCTGCGATCGACCGTGAAAGTTTCCAACCTCGATGCCGACGAACGACGCCGCTTGCTCATCGACGGGCCCGATGGCTTGACGCCGGCCGCGTTCTGGCTGTCGGAGTTCGGCACCCCCATCGCGGTCTCGACCTGGAAAGACATGTTCGCAGTCGCCAACACACGGTGTCGTCGAGCAGGAGTTCCTCTGACTGCACATGCTCACCTCCTGCGGCACACGTTCGCGGTGGTGACTCTGGAACAGCTACAGCGCGGACATATCAGCGCGATGACCGAAATGACTGCCGAACAGCGAGGGCAATGGACACAGATCTTCGGTGACCCTCTGGACTGGGTGCGACGTCGCCTCGGACACCGCTCCGTGGTGACAACACAGATCTACTTACACGCGCTGTCGGAATTGGAAATGGAAACGCGAATGATGTTGGTGCCCAACACATGGGAAGATCCCCGCGACACTCCACTCGACGTCTTCGACGTCGCCACTGAGAACAAAACACAGTGAACGGTCGCGGCAGTACCGGCACCGGGCGCCGCGCGATGCTCCCATCTGGCCCGTACACACCGACCGAAGGCGAACACGCCATCGCCTCCGGCCTCACGGTCCGATTCGATGGTGAAGACGGCCGGACTCTGCTGGTGGACGTCGCGAAGATGGCGCTGCCCGGTTGGCACACGGCAGTTGCAGAGGCTCTGGCCCTTGCCCTCGGGGCGACGGGACGCAGCAGGACGCTCAGCTCAGCGAAGGGACTGGTTACGAGGGTGCGATCCATGCTGCGATCCCTCTCGGAACTGCCGGATCCACCGACCGGACCACCGTTGCTGGAGACCGCCCACCTCCAATCTGTCTACAACCAGCGCAGAATCACGCAGAAGGACGTCTACGCCTGGCGAGGCATCGCACTTTTCGGACAGTTCCTGACGTTGCCACCGCTGGTCGATACGGTGAATTCATCAGTGATCGACTACACCTGCCGCCAAATCGGGCAGACCCGGATTGGCCAACCTGGCTACTCGGACGGAGAGTTCGATCGTATTCTCTCAGCCGCTCGGTCAGACATCACCGCATTGCGCGATCGAATTCGACTCTCGGAAGCTGCAATAGGACAAACGGGTGAACAGGAAGGCTTGGAGGGCGACAAAGAGCTCGTCGCGATTGCGGAATCAGGAGTCGTACCCCCGAGCCGGAGCTTCAGCGCGCACGTCGTCAGACTGGAGCTTGCGAGCCGGCTCTATATGACGATCCGGGACCTCGCGCCAATGCTCGTGTTGATGGTGGCGCTGACCGGCCGCAATATCGAAACCATCAAAGAGCTCCCCTGGGAACACCGAATCCTGGAGACACGCGCCGTCGAAGTTCGTGTCATCAAACGCCGCCGCGGCAATCACCGATGGTTCGAGACCGCGACGTGGGAGATCGGGCCACCGGGTCGCGAACTGCACTATCCCGGCGGTCTTTACCTACTGCTACACGAACTGACCACTCGCAGCAGGAACACTTCTGGCAGCGCATCCGTTTGGTCGATCTGGCGTAGCGGCCACAACACCGGCCTTCGCGGTATCGAAGAACATTTCGACCCATTCGCTCGCGAACTGACCGCGACAGCAATCAACCTTGCCGGATGGCGCACCCGGCATTGCCTCCACGCTGACGTCGTCGACGGAACGCCCCCGGCTCCGCTTGCGGTCACCGGCAACCGGATCAAGACCACGGCAGACGTGCGCCGTACCAAACAGATCGGCGGTCACCTCCCGTCCGCTGCCCGGAGCAACACCATCCCGGTTCTGTTCCGGAACTATCTACGCGGAGACCCGACAACACAGGAATGGGCACACACCGTTGTTGCGGCTGCCGTCAGCGACGCCGAATCGAGCGCTCTGGCAGCACACAGACGGGCGCTGCACGTTGCAGGAGGCACACTGAACGTGCAGCCGGAACGCTCCGCCACCAATCCTCACGGGGATACCCCGCCGACGCACACAGACGCAGCCGATACCGCCTGGTCAGCGTGCCGGGATCACGACCACCATCCCGCCACCGGGAGAAGCTGTCGCGCATCGTTTCTCGACTGCTTTCACTGCGGAAACTGCGTGATCACGCCTGATCACCTTCCTGGACTGCTCGGATTGCTCGATGCGCTGGCGGCCCGCCGCGATCAGCTGTCGGAGGCCGATTGGTGGGTCCGATACGGACCGACGTGGGCGGCCATCCGCCATGACGTTCTCTCGAAGTTCAATCGGTCCGAGATCCTGGCGGCAACGGAGATCAAACCCACCGATGCACTTCTCGATCTCGTCGAATCACCATGGGAGCAAACATGACCAACGCCCACCCTCAACCGTCGACGTCGCACCCGTTCGACGAACGATGCGTACTGAACGGGCGGCCGGTGCGCCCGGAGACAGAACTCAGCCGAGCTTCCCGATTCGTAGAGGACGTCTGGGATCTCAGTCCAGCTTTCTTTCAGCAACATCATGTTGCTCTGATCCTCGACTTCACATCCGTGCCGTCTGTCTATCGCACCGTGGCCAAAGAACTTTTCATCGGGCTGCTGGGCGGGCCTGCACCCGCCAGAGGACGCGGCTTACCGAAGGTAGCGACGATTGCCTCGATGTTGCCCACGCTCCGCCACTTCTTCTCCTGGCTCGCTTCGCGACCCAACCTGCGCCAGCCGCTGCTATCGGAGTTGCAACCTTCCGATTTGATTGCGTACCAACTGCATTTGCTCGCGACGCAACCCACTCTCACGGTTCGTGATCGCTATCGCAGTTCGGTTCGGTCGCTCTATCGCTACCGCGGACTCATGGTTACCGATCAGCTGACTTTCGACCCGTACCACATCGATGGTTGGAGCGAGTCCGGCGACAGGAGCGGGCCAGACAACGCGACCGCCAGAATTCCGGAGGCGGTGCTCGGACCCCTACTCACCTGGAGTCTGCGGTTCGTCGATGAGTTTGCATCGGACATTCTCGCGGCAGACCGCGAGTGGCGACGAGTTCGATTGCAAGAAGGGGTAGTTCCGCCCGAGGCAAGGCGTTGGGTAGAGAAGGATCTGGTCCATCTGTTAGCTGAATACCGTGACGCAGAACGCCCACTACCGGGACACAACGGCCAACCGAGCTTTCGCCACCTGTCCCGCCTGCTTGGATGCGATCGCTCGACCTTGCGGACTTACCATGACCTCATCGAGGACACAGCTCGACTGGTCGGGGTCGACAACGATGTCTCGTGTGACGTGGTGATCAACGGACGGATCAACGGGTCCCCCTGGATTGACCGCATCCTGTTCAATCGGCGTGATCGGCAGGCCGGGATCTTGCACCTGCTGTCGGCGCTGAGCGCAGCCTGCTACGTGATCATCGCGTTCCTGTCCGGCATGCGTGACAGCGAGATCAAGCATCTGCAGCGGGGCTGCATCAGCGTCAAACGTGACCCTCACGGCAGGCCCTACCGGTGGATGATCACCAGCCTGGCGTTCAAAGGTGAACGCGACCCCACCGGAGTGCAAGCGACCTGGGTTGTCGGCGCTCCGGCCGCCCGCGCCGTGGCGGTCCTCGAACTCCTCCAACCCCGTAACGAAACCCGGCTGTTCGCACCCTCAACTCATGGCACCGCTGTGCGGATCGGCAAAACCGCCGCCCACGTCAATTTGACCAAGACCACGAACGACCACATCAACAATCTGGTGTCCTGGATCGATGGCTATTGTCGCGCACATGATCTCGCAGAGGACATTCCGGCTGTGAATGCCCAAACGTGGCGGCTGACAACCCGCCAGTTCAGACGAACACTCGCCTGGTTCATCGCACGCCAACCCGGCGGATCCATTGCCGGGGCAATTCAATATCGCCACCAAGCTGTCCAGATGTTCGAGGGCTACGCCGGCACATCGGATAGCGGTTTCCGCGCCGAAGTCGAGTCAGAGGAGGCCCTTGCCCGAGGGGAGGGTCTGATGGCAATGATCGATGCCCACGAACACACCGATCTCGTTGGACCCGCCGCCGACGAAGCCCGCCGACGTCTGAGCGAGCTCGAGTCGAATATCCGATACCAAGGACAGGTCGTCACCGACCGGCGTCGGCACGACCGCTTAATACGCCGATTCGACCCAGCAATCTATCCAGGCCGATACGCCACCTGCGTCTACGATCCGGACAAGGCACTGTGCACACGCGCACAAAACCTTTCGGGCCAGAACGCGCCGACGCTCGGTGGTTGTCGACCTCTCGAATGCCGCAACGTCGCGCTCACCTCAGGCAACCTCGACGAGTTGCGTTCGGAGAGCTCCGATATCGAGCGCGAGCTCGAACGAACACCGTCGCTGCCTCCGTTGCTGCAGCATCGACTACGGCAACGGAGTGAGCAGATAAATCAGTTCGTCGACCGACACGATCCGAACTCAATCCGATGAGTAAACGCATCGACCTCCCGAGCGAGCAGGACGTCCGTCGAGTGATGACAGAGCACATCGAAGACGCAGCATCGGCCGGCGGCCGCGCCACTGTCATCGGCCTTGCCCGTCGACTGGGTCTGTCCAACGCAACCTTCTGGCGGCACTACCCCGCTATCGCTGCCGAACTCAGAGCCGCTTCCGTCGCAGCTCCCGTCGCCACACGGCATGACGACCGGACCGAACTCCTTGCCTCCAACAAACGCGTGCAACGAGACAACGCGGCGCTGACTCAAGACCTCACCCTCGCACTGGCCGTCATCCAGCGGCTAACACTCGACAACCACGCCCTACGGAAAGAACTGGAAACAACGTCAGGGGTGACCTCCCTGCAGTCACGCTCGAGCTCCGCGGACGCTGTCGTGGGCGCGTGTGGCCGGCAGGACCGCTAAGCCTCGATCCACCGATAAAGCTGCAAGATACTGGGCGTCGGGGAGGAAGTATCCTCCGACCAGAATTAATTCGAGTTCTCACACAGCGAATCAGACCAGACCACTCCGAGTATGTTCACCGCTGTCCTTTTTGAGATGACTCGTTCAGCTTTTGACGTCGGATGGCAGATACACCAACGACAATGCTTGCGATCCCAGCCGCGAGGACAAGCGTTGACAGCGGATCAAATTCATTAGTCTCCACACGCGTGTCAAAATCCTGTGCAGCGCAACGCACGACGACTAGCGGTAGGAGGGGACGACTGGACTCGACGTCGACAGCCCCCGGATAAGCATTCTCGCAAATTTCTGAGGCCGAGCGACCGAGCCCAATCTGGCTGGTCGCCCCAAATGCAACACCAACGAGCAAGACGCCGATTAGAACCAGCAGGACAGCTGGCCGTAGCCACCGAGAACCTGTATTGCTCATGCGTTCGAAGTCTAGCCGCCGTCGAGTTGGCGGCGGTCACGGTGACCGAATTGTGACCAAACTCGTGTTCGCGTGTCTCTCCAACGGTGGGCAAACTGACCGTACTGTTCGGTTCGTCCTTGATGCCCTTCACTGTGGGAGCTCCATGAAACCGAGCAGGCTACCTCTCAAGTCGCATATTGGCGATCCAAGCCCATTGATCAATGTCCGCTTCAGGCAGCATCGGACGCGAAATCAAATTGTCGCTCGAAGAATGTCACTTATCGGTGCGTTAATTACATCCCTTGCATTGCTAGTTTCTACACCTGGCGTTGCGAACGCCGATCAATTTCGCAACAACCAGTGGGTATTCGGCTCCATCGAACGCGAATTTATCGATTTCCTTTCCGGTGCTAACCAATACGGCCAAGGCGGCACCTCGAGTATCGGAGAACCCACCAGTGGCGAGCTTTACGCAGGAAACAGCAACGAGGGGCGGTAGCAGGAATTCGGGTTTACTAATCGCATTTACTGGTCGCCGAATGTCGACCCAAACAAAGGTCGTCAAATCGGCGGCTTGATCATGAACAAGTGGCTTAATTTGCCATCGCGTCAGTACAGAACGTATGTCAACGGCCCGTATCAGTACGAGAAGCGAAGCGACGAACGTGGACGACTCGGGTACCCGGTCACACGTGAGAGCCCTGCTTCTGGCGGGCGGTACAACAACTTCCAGGGCGGCGCGATTACATACAAGTTCGGAGCCACATCTGCCTATGCCACCTGGGGTAACATTCGCGATCAGTGGGCTGCGCAGAACTACGAGCTTGGACCCTTGGGCTTCCCGAGCAGTGATGAGTACCTGTGTCAAGATGGAACAACGTCCAATGATGGTTACGAGTCATATGGCGCTTCCGGACAGAACTTCCAGAACGGCCAGTATCTGACGTCAGGACGCAGGCCGCCGACATTGGGCTACAGCTCAGTCCTCTTCTCCAAACTCACCTATCAGTCATCTTCCCAATACACGACCGCAATTTCGCAGGCATCCACTGCTTGGAATGCACTTGGGAGCGTCCAGGTTACCCCCTATGACCCTGTGAACCCGACGCTCACTAATGTGGAAATTTCCGACGCCAACCGTCCGGACGTCACATGGGCCGGGCTATACAGCAACACCGACTTTGGGGTGGACACTATTCAAATGAATACAGCGAAGCTCGGTAACGCCAGTAATCAACGGAACGTTATGACACACGAGATGGGTCATGCGCTCGGTTTGGCGCATAACTGCAAAAGTCAGCTGATGGATCCGATTTCAAACTCATCGGTTTTTGCGCCGCAGTTCATGGATCAAGCCGCCTACCGTCAACTCTGGGGATGACATGATGAAGGTCAGAAGTTTAGGATCAAAGTACGGCACGGTGGGCGTTGCGAGCTTATTCGCCTGCATTGTATTAGTTGGCTGCAGCACTTCGGCAGGCACGCAACCTGGAGATGCTGGCACGACTGCCAGCGTGACTACGCGCACACAAGCAGTGGAAATGGACTCGGCTTTCGATGTGACAGACCCTCAGCAGCTTGCCGGTTGGGCCGACGCGGTCTTCGTCGGAACAGTGATTGAGCAAGTCGGTACGAAGGCAGTTGGGCCGTTTCCCGAGACGCAGTTTTCTGTTGAGGTGCTTCAGACCCTAAAGGGTGACGTCGCGGGCCAAATACTCGTCAATCAGCAAGGCGGGTATGGCACCGACGGTACGTTGTACTTACTGGACGATGACCCACTGATCGAGCCGGGAGCAACATACCTTATGTCGGCTGGCTTCTTGCCGTCCGAAAACTGGTACACGGTCGCTCCACGCGCGGGCAAAGTGACGTTGTCAGCAGAGGAAGTTGCTGCCGTCAGCGATGGAACTGCGCGGCGATCAACCGATGAGCCAGCGCCGGTCGCAACAATGCGAGATGCCATCGACAACGAGATTCCGTTCGATCCGAACCGCGAATCGGAGCCCGTCAGCTCCGAACCGCCAGTGCCACCAAGGTAGGTGTGTGACTTCAGTCGACTGGACCGGAAGCTGATCTTCACGTCCCACCAGTGCAGTTCGGGGGTGTATGACTTATTCCCGAACTGCACTGACGTTTTAGCCTGTCTTGGCTGTCGACGGGCCAAATCCTCATCCGCGGTGGCTCCGCTACAGCGGCAGCTCATGGTCCGAGCGTGATTCGGGCAGGTGTCGAACCCTCGTTGGTGATGGCCCGAAACAGCGGGATACTAATCGGATGCACAGTGGTCAGAGGCAAACCCCGTCTACAA
>NZ_NOYI01000015.1 GCF_002258785.1 Rhodococcus sp. 06-235-1A | reverse complement strand
ATCGGGCTCGGCATACACAGCGACACTGGCCAACCCGGCATCAGCAGCCGCCCGGATCACCCGAACCGCGATCTCACCACGATTGGCAACAAGAACCTTGGTGATCTGAGCACTGGCATGGCTGGGCACTGAGCCTCCTACAGGATGTTTATCGCGTGCATCGTTACGAACGTCACGTCGGAGTCTAAGCACCGGCACCGACGGCGTTGCAATCGGTCCGCGCAGCCGCGCCGACCCCGACGTGCGCTACTGATTGGTAGGAATTCGACCGGTATCGACGCGTCCGTCACCGGGCCGCTCGGGGTCAGCGCTGTGGATCGAGGCGGACCCGGTTTCTGCGACCTCCACCAGCAGCCTTCGGAATGCGCCGATGTACTCGTGGACCCGCGCCGTTGCCTGTTCGGTGTTGGGGTAGCGAGCCGCGATGTTGATTCCCTGCGGAGTGCGATTGATCCACACGTACACGTCGTGCTGGTACTGCTTGCTGCGCAGCGCACGGGCGTTCCAGTCCGGCCAGTGCTCTGCGGCAGGCGCGAACCGCACATCCATGAACGAGACGACGAAACGGGGACGCGCGGAGTAGCCGAGGGTCGTGAACACCCGATCCAGAGGAACTCGGGCGATCGGCTTGGTCTTCTTCACTTCGGCCGAGGCGGCGGCGACCACCGAACCGAAGGAATCCGTGTCGGCGATATCGAACGAGATGGGGCACAGTCCGACGAACCAACCCAGTGCCGACGCCCACTGGGGCTCGTCCCGGGTGTGGACCGGAGTCACCGTGCGGAATCGAGTGCCGCCGCCCAGTTCGGTGCCGGTGATGGACAGCACTGCGAGGAGTCCGGCGAACAGGCTGTGTCCCGTCTTTCGGCAGGCGACCGAGAACGAGTCGGCCTGCTCGGGGTCGAGCACCCACGCCGACAGACCGCCCTGCGGCACGTCGTCCGGGCTCGGATCGCCGATGTCGAGAGGAAACGCGGGTAGCTCACCATCGCCCTCGACGAGGAAGTCCCGCCAGATCCTCACCGCATCGTGAGAATGCTCGAGCTCTGCATTCCGCTCGCGCTCGGACGAGCCGAAATCGAGATAGCTGCCTGCCTCGAACAGAGCCGCAGGCGGACCACCGAGTTCTTCTCCGTACAGAGCAGCGATCTCGTGCGCTACCAGCACCGTGGACAGACCGTCGATGATCGAATGATCCGCGGCGAAGAACACGGTGATCGGGCGCGTCTCGTCCACCGGTTCGAGAGTGACGAAGGCGTACGCGGGCCAGATCAGCGGTGAGGTGAACTCGTCGAACAGGTACTGGAGGTGCTCGAACACCTCGCTCGATTGCGCACACCGTTCCTGCTCGACCTGCCAGATGTCGATGGCCCCCTGCGCCGCGGTCACCCGCGTCATCTCGCCCGTCACCTCGTCGATCGACGCGCTCGAACGCATCGCCTCGTGCCGGTCGATCCAGTTCAGAACGGCCTGGCGAAACGCAGGCTTGTTCAAGGGGCCTGCGATCTCGAAGGCCGCGCCGAGCCACGATTCACGACCGCGACGAGGACTGCTCAGGCTCGTACGAAGGTGCGCCTCGTGCACGTAGGACGTCGGTCGGGCATCGGGACGCCACCCTGCTGCTTCCGGAGTGCGGGCCTGCGGGCCGACGCTGGGTATCCACTCGGTGAGCGTGCCCGCGGGAACCGCGTAGTCCGCCAGCTCCGTGAACTCCATATCGGCAGCAACCAACCTTCGTCGTAAGCATCGGGGGACTGGGCAACGGTGCCCTGCCCACAAAGTCTAACGACGACCCGTTGTATCGATCAAGACGACGGCGCGCCCCACCGAGCCGTCGCCGTCAGCGAAGGTGACGCTTGATCCGTGCCAACATCGCCGACATTCCGCGCAGGCGCAGTGGGCTGACCGCGTCGCTGAGCCCGAGCGCCGAGTAGAAATCGTCCGGCACGTCGAGGATCTCCTGCGCGCTGAGCCCGTCGAGACCCTGCGCCAGGATCGAGGCGAACCCGCGGGTCGTCGGAGCTTCCGGCGGCGCGCTGAAGTACAGCCGGATTCGCGCGGGATCGCCTGCCTCAACCGACAGGAACAGCGGCGACTGGCACTCCGGCACCGGTTCCATCGCATCCTGGGCAAGGTGCTCGGGCAATGGAGGCAGTTCGCGACTGAACTCGAGCAGCAGCTGCAGCTTGTCCTGGCCCTCCACCGCGGCGAAATCCTCGACGATCTCGGACAGCGATTCCGGAAGCGAACTCATCGAGTGGCCGGAGCCGATCCGGGCTCCTCGCCCTTCGCGATCGGAACACGAACGGCATTGCCCCATTCGGTCCACGAGCCGTCGTAGTTGCGCACCGAGTCGTATCCCAGCAGGTGGGTCAGAACGAACCAGGTGTGGCTCGACCGCTCACCGATGCGGCAGTAGGCGATCACGTCATCGGTCGCGGAGGTGCCGGAGTAGATCTCGTCGAGTTCCTTGCGCGAACGGAAGCGCCCGTCCGGTGCGGCCGCCTTGGCCCAGGGGATGCTCACGGCGGTGGGGATGTGGCCGCCCCGCAATGCGCCTTCTTCCGGGTAGTCGGGCATGTGGGTGCGCTCGCCGGTGTACTCGGCGGGGGAGCGGACGTCGATCAGCGGCACCGTGCCGAGCGAGCCGAGTACATCGGAGGCGAATGCGCGAATGGGCGCATCGTCGCGTTCGACCACCGGGTAGTCCGTTGCCGGGAACTCGGGGACGTCGAGAGTGGTGTCGCGGTTCTCGGACAACCAGGCGTCGCGGCCGCCGTCGAGCAGACGAACGTCCTGATGCCCGAACAGTGTGAACACCCAGAGTGCGTACGCAGCCCACCAGTTGCTCTTGTCGCCGTACACGACGATGGTGTCTTCCCTCGAAATGCCCTTTCGGCTCAGCAGTTTCGAGAACTGCTCGCCGTCGATGTAATCGCGGGTGACCGGGTCGTTGAGGTCGAGATGCCAGTCGATCTTGACCGCGCCGGGAATGTGGCCGACGTCGTAGAGCAACACGTCCTCGTCGGATTCGACGACGCGAAGGCCTGGGGTGCCGAGATGAGCGGACAGCCATTCGGTCGATACGAGGCGATCCGGATGCGCATAGTCGGCGAACGTTGCGTTGGAATCGGTTGGTACAGGCACGTATCGGCTCCTACGGAAGATATTCGGCTGGCGGCCCGCCCGGGGGTGAACGGTCTGCACCGTCGATCCTATGCGGTACCGCCGCCGAAGAGCACGAGTGGAGCCGATGTTCCTCAGGGAGCCAGGGCAGCGACGCCGGGCTGCATGGTGGACGCGCGCATGAGCGCCACCAGTTCGTCGACGAATGCGGCCATCACCGAGCGTGCTGTTGCGGTGTCGGGGAATCGTGATCGCAACGCCAGGCCGGTTGTCGTGCGGGAGACCCAGAACTGCGCATCGTCGGAGACCGTGGCATTGCTGATGTGGTGTGCGTTCGACTCCTCGAAGTGTTCGTGTCCTTCGATTCGGGTGTAGTCGATGTACGACACCATGAACACGTCTTGCCGCGACAAGGTGAAGGCATCCCCGAGATTGGCCAGTACTTGTGGAACAGGAACGGTGCTCAGCGGGAGGGCAGCGCGAAACGCGTTGTGCGCGGCGGTGATCGTGTCGGTGAGGTCGGGATGGACGTCCACGGTCATCGGAGCATTGGTGGTGAACCAACCCAGGGCACGCGAGAACTGTGCTCGGTGTCGAGTGTGCAGCGGAAACAGGAACGGTACGTGTGCGGGACCGCCGATACCGGTGCAGGCCTGCGCTATCGCCGCGACGACACCGGCGAACATTCCGGCTTCGGATCGGGCGCAGACGCGCTCGAAGGCAAGTGTCTGCGCGGCGTCGAGCAATGGGTGGACAGTCGTTGCCTGCACAGCGGTGTCGCCGTCGGCAACCCCGAGGTCGAACGGGAATCTCGGCGTCGTGCCGCCGCACTCGGTGAGAAAATCGGACCACCGAACCATGCGCTCGTCGGTGGGATCGACGAGCGGCTCGGTGGCCTCGAGGAGGCAGTACTCGACGAAGCCGCCTACCGGAGGCAGGTCGACGTTCGGCTGCGACGGGCATCGGCGATAGGCGTCGTACAGCGTGTGGATCTCGTCGACGACGACTGCAATCGACATGGCGTCGACGTGGGCGTGGTCGAATGCGCACAACACCGTCGAGGTATCGGGTCGATCGATTCCGAAGCAACTGTACGATGGGAATCGTCTTGCATCGCAGCCTCGTTCGAGTGACATCCGGAGGCGCTCCCGTAGCGCGGAAGTCGAGGCGAAAGTGGATCGCGTCGATTGCCTGATCTCGATAGCGCCCGGCCCGTAGAGCATCCGCTCGATACCGGGCGTCCCGAGAACGAAGGAGTTTCGCAGCGTGTCGTGGCGGTCGATCAGGTACTGGAATGCCCACTCGAGTGCTTCGACATCGAGGCTGCCCGGAACGTCGAACGACCCAGCGATCCAGACACGTTCGGCCTCGCCTAGGTCGCCGAGATGGAACCGCTGGTTGAACGACGGCGGAATCGGCGACGGCAGCGGCTCGCCGTGGACGGTTGCAGAGAACTCGACCAGGGTGCCCGCGCGAGGGGCGTACTCAGTGATCGAGGTGACCCGCACCGGCCGGCTCCCTGACGAGATGGTCGACGGTCAGCGTGTAATCGCCCTCGCGTGCAACGGTTTCGAGCACATGGGCCAGGTGCGCGTGGTATCTCCGCACCGATTCGGCGGCGACGTCGGTGTCGGGGGTCTGGGCCACCAGGTACAGGTGCTCACCGTCGCGATTGATCCACATCGATGCGTTCGATGTCGAACCCTCTCCGGTGAAGTGCTTCGCTCGCGTGTCCGCGTCGCGTCCGACGCCGGGGAACCAGCGAAAGTCGATGTAGGAAAGCATGTTCGGACTCACGGCCAACTCGCTGCCGAGAGTGCCGTCGGCAGCGAGGGCACCCAGTACGGCGTGCACCGGTGCTTCTGCGATGTGCTTGGCCCGCTCGAAGCCCTGATGGGCAAGTGCTGCGACATCGGAGAACTTGTCGGCACCTCCTACCTCGAACGCGACCGGTGCGAAGTTGACGAACCAGCCCTGAGACTGTCCGTAGTCGCCGTGGTGGCGGGTGCTCAGCACGGTGATCCCGAAATACTCTGCAGTGCCTGCCAGTTCGAAGTCGGTGATACCGACGGCAGCGAATATTCCGCTGCTCATCCTGGCGCCGGCGGACTTGCACGCGGCATCGAACGCGGCCGTCGAGTCCTTGTCCAGCAGGTGGCGTTCGACGATGCGGACCGGGGCTCGCTCACCGGGTTCGAGCCCGAGGTCGAGCGGGAATCGGGGCATTCGGCCGTCGTGTCCGGTGAAGATGTCGCGCCAGGCGGCTATCTCGGGAGAGTCGGGCCCGAAGGTCGCGGCACGTGCTCGTTCGTCGGCCGCGTAGACGAGGTGGCTGCCGGCCTCGGCGGGCACCGGCGCCTCCGCACCGGTCTCGAGCAGGTACAGATCTGCCAGCTCGCTGATCACCAACGCCTGCGAGCCGCCGTCGGTGAACGCATGGTCCGCACCGTAGTACAGCGTGAAGCTGCCGGGTCGGGCGACGACGCCGACGACGAATCCAGGCCATACGTCGGCGGTTGCTTCGGTCGAGAAGCGGTGTCGCACGTACCGTTGGAACTGATCGTCGTCCGTCGATTCTCCGGCGTTCAGAACGTCGAAGGCTGCGACATCGGGTGCAGCCAGGTGGCGAACGACCGCGCCGCCCTCGATCTCGAACCAGCATCGCAAGCCCTCGTGACGCAGGACGTAGGCCGTCAGGGCGCGGCTCATCGCGTCCGTGTCCACGTCACCGTCGATCTCGGTCGCCACCCCGGTGTACGCGGTATGGACATCGCCGCGTTCACGCGCAGCCCAAGCAGCCTTCAGGTGGTCCTCCTGCAGGAACGAGGGCGGAGTCGAATCGACAGGTGCCGCTGCAGCACTCGCCTGGGCAGCGGAGGTCGGGTGCCACTCCAGCAGACGACCAGGAGCAGGGTTCCAGCTGCCCATTGCGGTGATGATCATCGTCGGTTCATCCCTTTCGATACGAGCCGCGGGCTACACGGATGTCTCACTCTGCGGCGACGCCCACCGACTGCACGGCCGACGTGAGCACCGTATCGGTACCGGCCTCGGAGTCGATCACCGCCGTCAACACTGCTACGAACTCGGTGATGAACCGATGGACGTTGGTGGACGCGACATCCGAGCTGGGGAACCGTGCGGAGATGTTGAGCCCTTCGAGTGTTCGGTTGACCCAGAAGTAGACCTCGTCGTCGGCGTGGCAATTGCTCCGCAGGGCCCGACCCTTGCGAGCCTGCCATTGCGCGGCGTCCGGAAGGAAACGCAGATCGATGTACGAGACCACGAAACGGGGAATCTCCGTCGACTCGAGAATCTGGGCGATCTTCGAGTACGGCATACGCGCCAGACCCTTGTTCGCCGCGCCTGCAGTTGCCGCTGCTTCGAGCGCCTCGCCGAAGGTACGAGCGTTGTCGAGCTGGATCTCCATCGGCAGAATCCCGACGTACCAGCCGACCGAGGCGGCCCACTTCTGTTCGTCTCTGGTGTGCATCGGCATCACGGTGCGCAACGATGTACGGCCGGACAGACGGGTGTTCGTCAGCGCGAGAGCAGCGAGTATGCCGGCCTGCATGTTGTACCCGGCGGCGCGGCATGCCGCGTTGTAGGCATCCGACTGATCCGAGGTCAGCAGCCAGGACGAGATGCTGCTCTGGGCAGCGGGGGCGTCGCTCGTCGGCTGTCGATCGACTGCGACCGGGAGCGGGAAACCGGGAAAGCGACCGTTCTCCACGGCCAGGAAGTTCTGCCAGGTGCGGACGGCGCTGTGGTCGCCGGTCAGCGACTCGCCGAGTACCCGCTCGGACTCGCTGAAGTCGACGTAGCTGCCCACCTCGGGCAGCTCCGGGTCGGTCCCCTCCAGCGCCTGTGCGTACAGCCGGTCGATCTCGTTGATGGCGTAGATCTGGCTGTAGGCATCCATCACCGAGTGGTCGGCAGCGAAGGCGAGCAGAAACGACTCCCCTGGCCCGTTCGAGAGCGCACGTGCGGCGTCGTCCGGTTCGATGGTCGCGAGAACGAAGTGCGGCCACGCCGTCGGCGACACCGTCTCGCCGAACCAGGAGTGCAGATGGCTGAAGACCTGCGTTTCGGTCCGTGGCTCGTCGTGTGCTCGATCCAGTACCTGCACAGCGTCCGTCGGGGCGGTGTAGCGAAGCCACGAGCCCGATTCCGCGTCACGCCGAACCTTGGTTCGGAACGCCTCGTGGCGACCCATGTACGCGATGATGGTCGCCCGCACTGCTTCGACGTCGTAGCGGCGATGAATCTCGAACACGGTCCCGATCCACGAGCCCGGTGCGCTGCGCTCGCAATGATCCTGGTGGGTGAAGGACAGCCCACGGGGGTCCGGAGCCCAACGCTCGTCGTCGACGCGGGGGACCCACTCGGTGAGGCGGCCGGAGGGGAGGGGGTAGTCGGCGAGTTCGGTGTATTCCATGTGAGTCCTCTTCAGTTCCGGGCACGGCCGTCGGTGTTCGGCGTCAGTTCGGTATTCGCGTTATATCGATTACGGTCGAGTCGCGAATGTAAAGCGGTCGAGTCGTGAGTGTGGATTCGGCTCGTCTTTATCTGACTGCTGCAGGACTGCCGCTTTCTGCATTGAAAGAACAACGTCATTGCTGTCGACCCGAACTGAGTACAAATACACGATAGGGGGAAAGCTAAACTATTTCGCGACGCGTAAAAGTAATACTTCTCACTGCCGTAGCTCTTGACCCGCCGGTCTCCGATCGGTGTCGCGTCGAGACTCGATTGACGTATCTTACGACCATCTCACCAGGTTCGCAGGTCGTTTTGATGACAGGTCACACAGGCGCGGAGTCGAGGGCTACGTCCGGGGCACACAACGCACGCCACTCCACGGCTCGAACATGGCGTGAGACACAACGGGAGCGATTGCAGATCGACCTATTGCCGAATGTGAATACGTATCGGGAGGTGAATTCACACCGCCGCCCCCGTTTCGTAAGTTGTAGTAGGTTCGGCGCGTGACTCGAATTGGATTTGCCGATCACCTGTTCTTGCGAATGCATCACGGCATCGGATTTCCCGTCTACAACCAGTTTCTCTGGTGGTTCGACGAATCGATCCAGCGAGAAGACCTGGAAAATCTACGTGACAACCTGTCCGACGGTCTGCTTGCGCGCCGAGTGGATGCTTCGGCGGTACCGACCGCTCGTGAACGTTGGGTGAACTCGGCGGTCTCCCACCCACTCGATTTTCACGAGCACTCGATCGATCCGTCGAAGGTGCGGGACTGGGCCGACGGACGCCTCGATTCCGACATCGATCCCGAGACAGGCCTGGGATGGCGGCTTGCGGCCGCTCCGTTGGCGGACGGCGGAACCGTTCTGTCGTTGACCGCCTCGCACATGGTCGCAGACGGCGGCGCCCTGGTCTCCGCGTTCAGGTCTGCGAATTCCGGCACCGACCAACGACGGCTGGACCCGACAGCGCACGGACTGGCGGCCATCGGGTCGGACGTGAAAGACGCCGCGGGGCAGCTGCTGTCCGCTGCCGGATGGTTGTTGAACACCGCAGTATCAGCGCTCCCGGTCCCCGCCCGATCAGCGCCGGCATCCGGTGCCCCGCGTGTTCGCCCGAATCGCTCGGACGTGACGACCGGTCCGGCGGTCGGCTCGGAATGGACATCACCTCACCTCGTTGCCGAGTTGGACGCACCCACCTGGAGATCCGCAGCCGAAAAATGGGGCGGCACGTCGAACTCACTGTTCATCGCTGTGCTGACAGCGGCGTCCGGGGCTGCCGGGCGCGCGTCGATCGGAGACACGGTGCAGTGGTCGCTGCCCGTCAGCGACCGCACCGACACCGACACCCGTTCCAATGCAACCAAGATCGTCAAGATCGATGTCCCCGTCACCGAGGCCACCGCCCTCGATCTGTCGCCGGTTCGGGCGATCTGTAAGTCGGCGTTCGGCGCTTTCGCCGCGAAGCAGGCCGCCGGTCATGCGCCCGTCGGCATCTCGCAGGCTCTCGTTCAGATGCTGCCCGACGCCGTGGTCGCGCGTATTCCGCAGCCTCGGGACGGTGCCGAAGGGTTGGCCTCCAACCTGGGTGTTCTGCCCGACGATTTCACCACGGTGGCGGGGGTCCGAGCTCGCGCGGTCTCGGGCAGAGCAACCTTCGTCGGGGCCGATGCCGAGTTCGCGCGCTCGTTGGACGGTGGTCTCACGGCGTGGGTGTGCGAGACGGACACCTCTGTCACCGTGACCGTCCACGCCATGGATCCCGATCGGTTCCCCGACGATCGAGCGCTGCGTGACCACATGAGCACTGCACTGGAACGCTGGGACTTGTCCGCACGTTTCTGGTGAGCCGTCAGCGGTCACGCGCGGCGGCCTCGGCGATGTCGGCAGCTGCGGCCACGGCCACCTCCGTCGGTGCCACGGTGTCGGCGAGTCGGCGTGCCGCACGTCTGGCACCGTCGGTGGTGATGTCGGTGATTCCCTGCAGTAGCTGGGATTCGGACAGCGTCGAGAACTTGATGCTCGCCCCGGCCCCGATGCGGCGCAATGCGGCTCCCCAGAACGGCTGGTCGGCACTGAACCAGCACACGAGAGTCGGCAGGCCGGCTCGTGCACTCGCGGCCGTCGTGCCCGCGCCGCCGTGGTGAACAGCAGCCATGCACCGCGGGAACACGCTCGCGTGATCGACCGAATCGACGATCATGATGTCCGGATTCGACCGATCGGCGACCGATTCGGCACCGTCGAGATCACTCCAGCCGGCGCAGACCAGGGCTCGGACACCCAGCCGTCGGCAGACGTGCTCGATCATGCGCAACAGTGCCGCGGGGTCGGGTACCGGCATGCTGCCGAATCCGAAGTACACCGGGGCGGACCCTGCCTGCAGCCACCGATTCAGCGCGGGATCGATGTCGTGCTGCCCGCTGTTCAGCCCGAGAAATCCGACGAAGGGACGCAGCGGCCCCCACTGCTCGACCAGCCCGGGAAACAGTGCCGACTCGTAGGCCTGGATCTCGACACCGCCGTAACGTTCGGACCGGACGGGCAACGAATCGCGGGTCGATGCCAGTCCGAGGGACGCTCTCTGGGTGTTCTCACGAGTCTTCATCGACCTCCACCGCAGCGCTTCCGCCACTGCCCACATCGATCGGTTGACGGGGCCCGGCAGGACGAGTCCGGGGCTCACCGGCACGGCACCGTTTTGCCTGAGTGGGCAATAGTGAAGTGCCACAAAAGCATTGCCCGCAGACTCCGCAATGTTGAAGGCCATCTCCTGCCCCAGCGAGCCGGTGACGATCGCGTCGCTACCCTCGGCCATCTGCTCGAGCTCGGCCGTCATCTGGTCCCAACCATGGTTGGCCAATTCGGCCAGAGCCGCCATTCTGGTTCTCGGGTTACGTGACTTGATCCGCACCCGGATCAGCTCCGACTCCAAGAGTCGATGAGTGTCGGGACCGAACGAGACCACCTGGACTCCCTGGGCCCCAGCCATTTTCGCGCGCGCGAAGTCCAGCAGGTTGGGGGGTGCGCCGAACAACACATCGTGCCCGCGATGTGCAAACTCCATGCCGAGGGCCACACCGGGCGTCACATCACCGCGGCTCCCGTTGAACGGCATCACGAACTTCATACAGTCCTTCGCAGTTGCGTCGGCTCGAGATCGACCTCAACCTACCAGTACTGCCCGCCCCGGTCCGATGCGGAAAACATATGGTGGAAAACACATTTGCCACCCTCCTGCGGGCACACTCGCGCAGCGATAGTCTCGCGTGGTGGAAAGACTGACCTACGACGACGACCTGTTCCTACGCATGGAATGCGTCCTCGGGGTACCCGTGGTGAACCAGATCGTCTGGCGATTCGACGGCCCGGTTGCGCTGGATGCCCTCGAGTCGATGTGGCGCATGCTCGCCGCAGGGCCGATCGACCGGTCCGTTCGACGGGCACGGGTGCCGGGAGCGCGAGACAGCTGGACCGCAGCACGCACATCGGCCGATCCTGTTTTTCTCGCAGCTCCGATCGCCCGCGAGGCAGTCGACCGGTGGATCGAGGACGAGGCGGCCGTGAGGCTGGACCCCATCGAGGGACCGGCGTGGCGGCTGTCCGCGACCACAGTCGAGACCGGCGGCACGGTCGTCTCGTTGGTGGGCTCCCATGTCGTCGGCGACGGCGGTGCCCTGACCTCTGCCGCCGCGGCGGCGCTGAACGGCCGCGCTGTGCCGAACGACTTCGAGCGCGTCGGACTCGACAATTCCGCCTCCTCGTCGGCGCTGGCCGCTGCCGACGTCGCCGACGGTATCGGCCGGATCGGCACGGCGTTCTCGGGCGCGGCGCGAGCGCTCGGCAGCGCCGCGGTGAAGGCGCTACGAGCGCGTGCGACGGCGCCCGCCGACCCAGGTCCCGGAGTGCCGAACGCAACCGCCACGAGCGCGGACGGTCCGCGGGCGATGGTCGCACCGACGGAGGGTGCGTGGGTCCCGAGCACTGTCGTCGTCGACTGCCTGTCCGCGGACTGGGCCGCCGCCGCAGCAAGCAAGGGCGGTAGCTCCAACAGTCTGCTCGTCGCCGTGGTGCTCGGGATCCTGACCGGCAGCGGACGGATCACGACGGAGGATCAGGTGCGTGTCGCACTCCCGGTCAGTACCCGGACCACGGGTGATCGGCGTGCCAACGCGACGTCCGGTGTTTCGATCCACGTCGCCGCGGGCGGAAAATACCGCAACGACCTCGGCGCAATACGAGCGTCGAGCAAGCAAGCATTCCTGGCTCAGGCCGACCGCACTGCGATCACGTCGTTCGAGCTGCTCAAACCGCTGATGCAGTTGCTGCCCGACGCGATCGTCGCCAAGCTGGCCGCGTCCGGATCGGCACCGCTGTGCCTGTGCTCGAATCTCGGCAATCGAGGCGTTGCGCTCCGCACCATCGGGGGCGTCGACGCCACCGCGGTAGCGATGAGGTCGATCACGCAGAACACCGATGTGGCGTTGTTGCGCCGCACGGGCGGCGGAGTCAGCGCGTGGTGGAACGAATCGGGCGAGCGTGCGACCCTGTGCGTCACCGGTCTCGATCCGGACAGATTCCCCAGCAAGGACCACTTGCGCGGACTGGTCGAGGCCGAATACGAGAGATGGAATCTGACGCCCGAATTCTGGTGACCTCGAGAGAAGTCACAACCGCGCGTGGACGGATTTTCGACCGGATCGCCGGTGCAGCTATGCTTTCCGACTGTTCGTGTGTTCGAGCTGGAGTGAGAAAAGGGGAGCGATCCATGGCAGTGGTCGTGTTGTTCGGGTCCGAGACCGGTACGGCCGAGGAGGTCGCCGACAAGATCGCGGACGTCCTCAGCGATCATGACGCCGAGGTACGCGACATGCTCGAGTACGAGGTCTCCGACATCGACACGGACGACTTCCACGTGATCATCTGCTCCACCTATGGAGACGGCGAGCTACCCACCGGTGCAGAGCCCTTCTTCGATGCGCTCGTCGAGGACGCGCCGGACCTTGGCGGACTGCAGTTCGCTGTGTTCGGACTGGGCGACCGGGTCTACGAGGACACCTTCAACCGCGGTGGCGAGATCATTGCCGAGAAGCTCACCGAACTCGGTGCCAAGCAGATCGGTACCCACGCTCGGCACGACAGCTCGTCCAACATCAAGCCCAAGACCATGGCCGAGGAATGGGCAGGCGAACTGATCGACCTACTGCCCTGACGGCGGCCACGGCTACGACGAGGTTGGACTCCACAGCTCGGCCAACGACGTTCCCACGCGGTTGAGCAGGGTTCGAACAAGCGGCAAACCTATGCCGATGACCGACGACGGATCGCCCTCGATGCGGTCCACGAACCAGCCACCGAGCCCGTCCAACGTGAACGCCCCGGCGACCGACAGCGGCTCACCGGAGGCGAGGTAGGCTTCCAGATCCACCGACGAGGGCGTCGCGAAGTGCACGACGGTCGAACTGTGCGCAGCGGCCTGAGCCACGACGACGCCGTCCGACAATCGAAGCACCGAGTGACCGGTCAGCAGTACACCGCTGCTGCCGGCCATCGACTGCCATCTCTCGCGCGCCACGTCGACCGAGTGCGGCTTACCGTGCAGCTCGCCGCCGATCGACAGCATCGAATCGCACCCGACGATCACCAGATCGCTCGGGGTGTCCGTGAAGGTCTCGGACACAGCCGCGGCCTTGGCGCGGGCCAGTTCCGTCACCACCGTCTCCGGAGAAGCAGAGGGCCCGAGCGCAGCGGTCAGTGCGTCCTCGTCGACTCCCGATACTCGGACGATCGGCTCGACCCCGGCACCGCGAAGCACCGACAATCGAGCCGGTGACGCGGACGCGAGTACCAACCGGACCGCGCCTCGTGCACCTTCCGTGTGCGGCACCGTCACCGCGTGTGGCGGCCCGACGCGGCGTACGAATACGCCGACTGAGCCGCGAAACGGCGGTGCAGCGACTCCGGCGACCCCCACAGCTCACGTGGTCGAGAATCGGCCGTCGACGCCGCCGAACCACCCTGGGCAGCGGTCAGAACCGCCACCAGAGCGGCGAGATCCTCGTCGTTCGGATTGCCCTTCACCACGCGAACGTCCGAGGACACGGATGACGCGGAGGGCGCGTCGTTCTCTGCAGCATGATTCGCGTCGCCGCTCGCTGCGTCGTGATTCGCTTCGCCGCTCGCTGCGTCATGATTCGCTTCGCCGCTCATAGTGGGATGTTTCCGTGTTTCTTGGGTGGGAGGGTCACTTGTTTGCGTTCGA
>NZ_NOYI01000028.1 GCF_002258785.1 Rhodococcus sp. 06-235-1A | reverse complement strand
CCGCTCGTGTACCCCGAAAGGCCTTACCGCTCGACTTGCATGTGTTAAGCACGCCGCCAGCGTTCGTCCTGAGCCAGGATCAAACTCTCCGTAAAAGACTCTCGATCAACAGTCGAAACTGCAAATCAGTCATAAACATAAAGAGTCAAATCACTAGCAAAAAAACTCAACTAGCATTTCAAACAACACCCGACAACAACCACCACAAGCGGGCAGCTGATACATCGAATGCTTTCACCAAATAAATTCGGCACTGACATTCATCGACACACTGTTGAGTTCTCAAAGAACACGCACACACTCCAACCCCACGAACACACAGTCCGTCGGCCTCGAGGGCAACTGTTCCAGCGTATCCCAGCTTGGTCTCGGACACAAGGCCCGACTCTTGGGGGACACAACCTGCCAGGCCACACGTCCAACCTCGTATCCCAGTCCGTGAAGACCAGGTCGGTGTCCGTCGCTCTGACTCGACAAAAGTTACGCCACCAACCACACCAACGCAAATCGGCAGGTCAGAGCGTCCGCAGCAGGATAGACCGCCGCGGGACGCCCCTGGATCAGGTCAACAACGCGTCGCGCGCGAATCTCCGCGACCAACTCGGGGATTCCGAGACGCTCTCGCGGAAGTAGAAACGTGGACCGTGGGCACCGATGAGATCGAGAAAGCTCACTGTGGCCTGCGCTGCGAACTGCGCGTCGAATACGCCGGAATCTTCACTTGCCCAGCCCAGCTCGGCCACCGTCTCGACCAACATCTCGTTCCGATGTGCAACGGAGGCCGACGCGGCGAGGGAAATCAGGAACAGAGTGGCGGCGTCGGTCTCGTAGGTCTCCTTACCGAGCGGAAGCCGCGACGCAGCATGCCTCCACATCCCGACCGGGTCGTCGGCCAACGCTGCCCCGAGCTTCGTGCGCAGCAATCTGCCCTTGGACACGCGCGTCAATCCGAGGTGCCGTGCGGCCTCGCGTAGATCCGTGACCTGATGGTGGTCGATCTCGCGGTTGCTCGGCCCCACCCACCCGATACTCCACTCGAGCTCCTCGCGAATCGCCGACACCAATGCAGGCTTGAGATAGCCGGCGTCGGTCAAAGCAACCCCGTCGTCGCCGATCCTGGCGAGGAACCACGTCAACTTGGCCATCGCGATCTCGGCCACGGGTAGGTCGACCGAACTCTCGATGGTGAGTTCGCACCGAGGCAACAGCGCCATCAGCGACGGCACCTCCGTGGGTCGCACCCGATCGAAGAGTCTGCCGATGGCGGGGGCCGTCGCCACTGCCTCTGCGAGAGCAGACCGTCCCGTGTCCAGCGCGTGCAGCACCTTGTTGACCGAATCGACGTCGAACCGGTCCGGGTCGAATGTCGGACCCCACCTGGTGAGCAGCACGGGGAACTCAGGATCGGCCGGGTCGGATGCGATCTCGAGGTCCTGGGCATAGTGCGATGGCCCGCCGCAGTTCTCCGGCGGGCATGCGCGTGCTCCATCGAGACAGACCGATCGCAGGTCGTCGATGTCGGAATCGATCTGCTCGAGAACAACGGTGTGCGTCCATCCGTCACCGAAGTCGTACTCGTAGGTCATGACGGATCCCCGTGCAGTGAGCACCTCGTCGATCCGGACGCGCTCCTCACTCACTGCCTCGTCGTCCGGTTCGTCGCGGAGGGTCTCTGCCATCTCGAACCGACGAGTGATACCGGCGGTCCTGATACTGAAAGCATGCAGGTGCTGGTCCTGCCAGCCCACGGCGCGCTGCAACACCGAATGCAGTTCGGACAGGAGCAAGTCCGAGCGCACCCGCACTCGACGCCAGATCTCCGGCCGGGTGTGGTCCATCGTCACTCTGAGCACCAGGTTGACCAGACTTCGCCTGGTGGCATCTGCCTCGTCGGCGGACGGCTCGTCGGGATCGGGCATGTCCGGGACCACCGACAGGTGCCGGACGCGGCCGGTTCTGATCGACATGCGCTCGACCCTAGTCGGACCAGCGCGTCGGACGCAGGCATCGCACCCCCCTCACCCGAGGAGTTCGGGAGTGCGGACCGAATTCACCGGCATCGCCTACCCTCGATCGGTGCCGACCTTGCGCGCCCTCGAATGCTTCGTCGCCGTCGTCGAGTGCGGTTCGGTGACCGCCGCGTCCGTACGCCTCCACCTCTCGCAACCCGCTCTGTCTCATCAACTGGCAGCGCTGGAGACCGAGATCGGCACGCCGTTGCTCGAGCGACTCCCCCGTGGCGTTCGAGCAACGCCCACCGGCCTGGCCGTGCTCGCCGACGCCGAAGCAACACTGGCGTCGGCCGACCGAGTGGTTCGAACCGGGAAAGCCATGGCCGACGGTTCTCGAGGCCGACTCCGGCTGTCATGCGTCGAAACCATGACCGTCCCCGTGATCGCACCGATAGTGCGCACGTGGGCCCGTAGGTACAGCGACGTCGGCGTCGAACTCACCGAGCACAGCAGCGCCGACGCGATGGCCGACGCCGTGCAGCGCGGCGCGTCCGACCTCGCCGTCGGGCCCGCCTCGGATCGATTCACCGGGCAGATCGCGGAGATCGGCACCGAGGACGTCGTCGCGGTGATACCCGAGGGTCTCGACCTCACGGATGAGCCGAGTATCTCGTGGAAAGATCTGTTCGGAAGGCCAGTGGTCCATTACCACTCGTCAAACGGTCTGGCAGCGTGGATCGACAGCGAAGCCGCGGCGCACGAGACGATTCTGACGGTCAGCACTCGCACCCGAAGTGCCACTACTGCAGCACAATTGGCCCGAGCCGGTTTGGGGATCGCGCTCGTCCCGGCCTCGGCTCTCCCCACTCGGTTCGACGGCGTCGTCAAGCCCATGCGACCGCTACTGCGGCGCACGGTGGTTGCCATGGTCGGGTCGCCGAGCGATGCCCTCGTGCAGCGGTTCGTAGCCGATCTGCTCCGTCGTGGGCTGCCGGCCGTCGGGGCGCGATGAGTCGCGTCAGCTCGCCCCGATCAGACCTGCTTGCTGCATGAACGTCAGATTGTCCTCGAGGTGCCAATCCTCCACGATGCGTTCGTCACCCACATGCTGAATATCGATGGCACCGAACTCGACCGACCGACCGCTTCCAACCGTCGAACCGTATGTCCCGGTGAAATGCCCACGAAAGATCAGCCGAGCCGTGAACGTATCCCCGGTGACATAGAGATCGGCCAGTTCACACGACAGATCCGGAATCGCGGTGCGGAATCCGGCCGATGCGACAGCCGGTCCGTGCGGCCCCTGCGGTCGACCCGGCGGCAAGGTGTTGTCGACGAAGGTGCCGTCCACCGCACGATCGAGGTACACCTGTTCGCCCGTGTCCCAGAACGTGTACAGGTTCTGGGCAACCGCCACCACATGTCGGGTTCGATCGGTGACGGGTGCACTCCCCAGGTGTACCGCTCTCGGCTGGACCAGATCGGTCGAGGGGTCGACCACCGAACCGTCGGCCGGGGCCGTAGAACTACAGGCCGAGGCCAGCAACAGCCACGACAAGATGAGCAACACCCGCCTCATGCTCGCCGACCCCCGCCGTCGACGTGCAGGGTGGTGCCAGTGACGAACGTGTTGGTCAGCGCGTAGATCACCGCTGCGACCACGTCCGCCGAGCGACCGACCCGTCCTGCCGGGTTTGCCCGCGCAGTCTCGGCGAAGAACGAATCCTTCCCGGCTCCCATCGAATCCCAAGCGCCGGAATCGACAATGCCGGGTGACACCGCGTTGACCCGCAGCGGAGCCAATTCCACCGCGAGCGCCTCTGCCAGGAAAGCCACGGCCCCGTTGGTCGTCGCCATCACGGAGAGGCCGGGGGCAGGCTTCCACGCGGCGACCCCGGAAAAGAACAGCAACGAGCCGCCGTCCGCGACACTCGATGCGAAGTGCTTGGCGAGCAGGATGGGCCCGATCACTTTCGCGTCGAACGCCTTTCGAATGTCTGCAATGGCGAGGTCTGCAACCGGACCGTTCGCGTGGTCGGCCGCGAGGCTCACCACATGATCGACCGATCCGACCTCGGCTGCCGCCGCAGCAATCGATGCCTCGTCGGTCAGATCGACGATCACCGAACTCGCTCGGGGACCCAGTGTCGCCACCGCGTCGTTCAGCACCTCTGCACGTCGACCGGCGAGGATCACCTCGCCTCCCCTGTCGACGATCTCGGTCGCAACGGCCCGTCCGATTCCCGACGCTCCGCCTACCAGTAGTACGCGCATAATGCTTCACCCTTTCGCTCGATTGGTACCTCACCAGCCAAGCGAAAAGCTCACCGTCGGACAATCGTAATTACCTACTACTGCCATAAACAGTTTCGATGGGTCGTTCTACGATCCGGTCGTCAGACCGTCGTTGATCGCCGCGACGTCGAAGGCCAACGCGTCGAGCTGAGACTCCAATGTCGTGACCGTCAACTGCACCAAGTACTGGATGTCGACGCCCACCAACACGTATCGAGTCGTCACCGCGGCTTCCAACTGTTGCGCGACATAGGTCCCCCGAATGAACCGCGACGGCCAGCCCAGCCACGGCACCGCACTCGCCTCGCGCTCCACCCAACCGGGCATGGCCCGTCCGTCGCCGAAACCCAACGCCATCAGCGCTTCCGGATCGATCGTGCGCGAGAGTGCTCCGACCAGAAGTACGGCATTGGGGGCGAACCCGTTCTCCACGAGATTCGGTTCCACTATCACCTGAGTGGCTCCGGGAAACTGCGTCGGATCGAGCGTCTGCCAGCCGGCCGGCATCGGCACGGTGATCCCCAGCTCGGCCGCGGCGGCACCGTCGAGCGGCGACACCCGCAACGCATGCGCGTTCAGGTATTCCGCGATCGTGGTGGGCTCGGTCGGCTCGGGCGACAGGGCGTCGTTCACGGCATGGGCCTTTCGGTGGTGGACTCTTCTGGCATGCCAGAGGCTACCTGCGCCGACCCTGACCTTCGCAGGTACTAGAGGCAGTACCCTGCGGGTAGCTGGGCGCTGCGCGACTCCAACCAACGTCCGACCGAGTCCAGCATGGCCGTTCCGTCGGCGAACGAACCCGAATCCGGTTGCGCTGCAATCGCTACACCGACGCGCCCCGCAACGGTGGTGACGATACCGATCTGCCGTACGTCGTAGCCACCGTCGATGCTCGGCCCCCAACCTCCCTTGAACGCCGCATCCGACAGCTTTCCCAGACCCCATTGCTGTTCCGGCACAATATTGTTCATCATCTCGACGACGGGTGCGGCATCCGGGATGCAGGACAATCCGGCCACAAAGTTCGCCTGATCCTGCGTCGACCACTCGGTTTGTCCGAATGCGCTGAACTCCGGTCGAATCCGCTCTCGCGGCACCGTCGTGGCAGCGTCACCGCCCTGACGCAGAATCGACTCGACCGCATCCCCCGCGGCGGCCGAATCACCGAACGATCCCCACAGCGCATCGGCTGCTGCATTGTCGGAGCTCTCGATCGCCGCCGCGGCGTCCGCCAGCACAGCGTCGCCATTGCTGCGCAGCGCGGCGACTGCCAGAGGCACCTTGACCGTCGACCACGCGACACCGGAGGTCCATGTTCCCAGCACGGTGGCCGGTCCACCGCCGACCGGAGCCAGCACGAGGCCGAGGGCACCACCAGCCGTCGACTCCAGGGCTTCGAACTCCGCGGCCAGATCAGCGGCAGGCCGCGTCTGGACAGGAGCCGCGGTGGTCCATGCTTCAGGATCCGACGTCGGTGCGACCGGATGGGGCACCGACGCCGTCGTGGTCCCGGGAACCTCGGACGCGGCCGTTGCCGTGTCGTCGTCGGTGGCGATGGTGCAGCCGCACGCCAGGAAGGCGAGCGAAAGAAACATCGCACCGACACTTCGGGAGAGCCCTCGCATCGAACTAGAAGAGGTAGACAACAGCGTTCTCGCCACCGGTACACGTGATCAACTGCGCGGACGACACGCAGTTCATGTCGTATCGCTTGCCGGTGACCGGGCTACTGGCCACCACCGTTCTGGTATTCCGATCCGAACCGCCCCGCAGGTAAGCCAACCGAACCTCCTCGGCGAACGGGCACGACGTGACCGTCGAACCCACTGCCGACCCACGAATGCCCCCGGTCGAAGCAACGGTCGCCGGGCAGGTCTGCGCACCCGCAGGCAGAGTCGTCACCCCCGGATCCTGCGCACTGTCGTCGGCCACCTCCGATGTCGGCGAGGCGACGGCCGACGCCACGGAGGCGGGAGTGTCGTCACGCACCACCAGCCACGCGAACACACCACCGACGATCAGAGCGACCGCAACCAGAACGGCCACCACGATCCAGAGACCGCCACTGTCCTTCTTCGGTGGTTGAGGCGGCGGACCACCATGAAACCCACCGGTGCCGAACACAGGCGGCGGAACTGCATCGAGCCCACCGGACTGCGCTGCGGCACGAACCGGTCGGGGCGGCAGACCCGACGGCGGCAGAGTACCGGTGGACCGTGGATCGGCGGGCTCCGGTGAGTATCCCGGCGGTGGAATCACCCGATCGGACGGGTTCGGCCGCGCGCCGTACTGTCCGTACGCGCGGTGCGAGGGGTCGCCCGAACCTGGATAGCTCATGGTGTCCTTCTGCCGATGATGAGGCCAGCCTCTCACACAGCGTCCTGACGAGCAGACCGGACGTTACCGTTTCGTTGTGCTCGCGACGAGCTCTTCCAGGTAGCGAGCAACCGCGTCGTCGTCGTTGGATTCGAGGACGCGATCGGCAACGGCGCGCACCGGCTCCGAAGCATTCGACGGGCACAGTGCCGTGCCCGCCCACACCAGCATCGGCAGGTCGTTGCGAGCATCCCCCACTGCGGCAACAGAATCCGACGCTGTTCCCCACCGCTCGCACAGTTCTTGCAGTGCTGTGGCCTTCGAGACTCCCGCGGCCGACATCTCGATGTACGGAGCACCGGAGTGGGTCAGCTCGACGCCGTCCACACCGGCCGCGGCGACGAGCTCGTACAGTGCTTCGCTTGGTGTATCCCTGTGCCGAGCAACAATTTTGACCGTCGGCTCGATATCTGCCGACAGACCGTGGTCGGAGAGTTCCATCTCGTGAGGGTGCCGATGATGATCGGCGAACACACAGAGTTCTGCGTACTGCGCCTCGGCCACGAACCGGGTGGCCCCGACGGTCGCGAACGTGACACCGGGGACGAGAGACCGCACGACCGACTTGGCCGACGCGACGGTTTCGGCCGGCACGAACCTGGTGCCCACGATCCTCGGGGTGCCGTCGGCGAGATCGAGGACGACCGCACCGTTCGCCCCGATCGCCGTCCCGCGGAATCCGCAGGACGCGGCGAGTTCGTCGATGGAGTGACGCGCTCGTGCAGTAGCCCACACCACTCTGATTCCGGCAGCGTCGGCAGCTGCCATCGCCGCGGCGGTGCGCGCCGAAATCGTTCGGTCCGACCGCAACAGCGTGCCGTCGAGATCGGTTGCGACAACGACGACCTGCTCGGCTCTCTTCACGTCACCGATACTGCCAGGTGTGGATACCTCAGCCTGCGACCAGCGTCAGAACGGAGATCTCACTGGGCGCGAACACCCGGAACGGTGGACCCCAGAATCCCGATCCGCGGCTGGTGTAGAGCTGCGTTCGGGTGCCATGACTGCTCAACCCGTGCACCACCGGCTGGTCGAGGCGAACCAACGCCGAGAACGGCCAGATCTGACCGCCGTGTGTGTGGCCGGATACCTGCAGGTCGACGCCGGCGCGAACGGCGTCGGCGACCTGTTTGGGCTGGTGCGCCAACAGCAGCACGGGCGTCGCGGGATCGGTGCCGGCGAGAGCACGTGTGAGATCGGCTCCGTGGCCGGGCGCGCCGGACCCCTTCGCCGTTGCGTCGTCGACACCGGCGATGATCAGCGCGTCATCGCCACGATGCAGCACCACGTGCCGGTTGTGCAGTGAATGCCACCCGATGTTCTCCATGTGGTCGAGCCACTCCTGCGCCTCGCCGAAATATTCGTGGTTGCCGGTGACGTAGACGCGCGCCGAGCCCGCGAGCATCGATTCCAGTGGAGCTGCCTGCATTCTCCGCCGATCGACGGAGCCGTCGGCTATGTCGCCGACATGGGCCAACACATCGGGTTCGAGTGCATTGACGGCATCGGCCAATCGATGCGACCACGTCGTCCGATCGAGCGGACCGAAATGTGTGTCGGTCACCAGAACCACTCGCAGGCCGTCGAATCGGGCACCGAGCCGATCGATTCGGACCGTCGTGTGCCGAACCCTCGGCGTTCGCATCGCCTCGTAGTGACCCCAGAGCGCGAGGACGACGACAATTCCCAGAGTTGCCCCGGACACGATCCGCGACCGCAGCGGATCGTCGATGTCGGCGAACCACAGGCCCAGCCGCAGCAGCAGAGCCAGTACCGACCAGACGAACGCGATCCAGACCATACCGAGCAGCACGTCACCGATGCGGGCCCAAGCGTCTTTGACTCGCCCCTCGGGGCCGGGCCTGTGACCCAGGTACATCGCAGCGGGCAGGGCGACGAAGGCGGCCACCGCAACCACGGTGCCGATCGCCGTCACTACCGGTGGCCACTGTGCGCCCGCGAACACGACCGTCCAGGTGGGCAGTGCGAAAAGCAATGCACAGACCACGAAGACAACTGTGGGGACGACGATCCGCCGGTGCCGCGGCCGGTGGGGCGAGGATGCCTGGCCCGGGTCCTGCGTCTGTTCCTCTGTCATCGACGATCGAACCCCTGTACTGGTGCGGACGCTACGGTCGGCGGCGGGTGGTGTAGCCGCGCAATCCGTGCAACGGGAGTTCGTGCTCGGCGATTCCCTCGTCCTCCTGTCTTTCGAGCCCGGCGCTCTCCCCGACGTCGGCCGCGTCGGGGAGGGACCGTCCTTCGTCGGCATCTGCTTTCTCGGCCCCTCCGGCGGAGGCTGTCTCGACGCTCGGGACAACCGGGCCCTGTTCCGCAGCGTCGTCCCGTGCAGGCTTGCCGGTCTCGTCCTCGGCCGCGACTTCGCCGGCCGCCGTGTTCCGGTCGACACCGACAGACTCGTCGGCCGCGGCAGCCTTGGACGGTGCGGACCCGTTCGTCATTGCCGAACGACTCGACGCCGACGACCCGTTCGGACGCGTCGAACCACGGGAGGCGTCGGACACAGCAGATCCATCACCGGCATGGGCTCCGTTGCTGGAACCGGCACCGTTGATGCCGTTGGCGGTACTGGCGCCGTAGGCGTTACGAGTTCCGTTGGCTTTTCCGGATCCGTTGGCTTTTCCGGTTCCGTTTGCCGGCGTGGATATTTCACGCTCCGCTGGGACGGCGTCGGACTCGATCGACTCGTCGGTCGGGATGTCGATTCGCGGCATGGTCCACAGGGACAGCACGGACTCGTGATGCACCGGGGAGTCGTCGACGGCCGAGGTCTCGAAGGCACCGGAGTCGTCGAACTGCGAGGACTCGAGTGGGACCGGGGTCCACGCCTCGCCGGAGGATGTGAGTCCCTCCACGACAACGGTGTTCGGCTTGATCCCCAGACGCTCCAGCGTGACCCACAGACTGTCCAGAGCAGCATCCCGGTCGAGGTAGTACTCCGATTCACGGACCCGCCAGAACGTCCAACCGCAACGTTTGAGTTCCTGCTCACGCTGCAGATCGGCCAACCGTTGCGCCGGCGTGGACAGGAAGGTATCACCGTCGCACTCGACGGCCAGCCGCGAGGATTCTCCGGTGACCACGAGAGCGAGACGCCGATTGTTCACTTCTACACCGGGATTGACGTGAAAACCTCGCTCGACGAGGTCGTTCCACAGCTGCTGCTCCAGCAGCGTCTCGAAGGGTGCCATCCGGATCTCACGTGAGACGTTCACCGGCATCGGATCGGCCGGGGCAGGCGAGACGGAGGTGACATAGCTCAGCAACGAGTTACGCAGGTCCGCGCGCTTGAGCCGATCGACGGTCACCGAATGGAACAGCCACAGCTGATCCTGCGCCCGTGAGGCCGCAACGTTGAATCGCCGCTTGTACTGGTTGGCGGTGAGGGTGGCGAAATTCTGATCGGGTGCCACCACCATCGAGAGGAAAACGACGTTTCGTTCGTCGCCCTGGAAGTCCGGCGGTGTGCCCACCCGCAGCCGCCGCTGTTCCCACTGTTCGATGCCGATGCGCTTGATCAGCTCGTTCCGAATCTCGTCGACCTGCGATTGTCCTTGCAGCACAACAACGCCGAAGGTCAGGTTGTCGTACGAGGCGTCTTCGAGGCACTCGGCAATCTGTTCGGCAATCGCAACAGCCTCGGTGCGGTTGACCAGTGACGCGTTCTTTCCGGTCACCGTGGCTCCACGAACGTACGTGTGCCGCAAAGGCGGTAGTCGATCCGCCCCGAACTGCCGCACGGGAACGAGCGGCGAGTCGCCGTAGAACTGCTGACTCGACCAACTGATGATCTCGGGCATCGAACGGAAGTGCTCACGCAGCCGCACCACCTGGCCGAACCTGGTGCGCAGCATGGAGAACAGACTGGACCGCGGAGTCAGCGTCGCACGCACATGTTCGGGTAGATCCGGTAGATAGACGTCCAGTCGATCGAACACGTCCTCGAGGGTGCCCGCCTGCGGGACATCGGCGGGTGCACACTGACGGTCGTCGCCCACCACGATCACTCGCGGTGCGAGGTACAGCAGGAAGAGGCTGGTGATGTCGGCCTGGCTCGCTTCGTCCACTATCACGACGTCGAAGCTGCCCGGTACCGGCGGAATCGATGCCAGCACCTGAGAGAGCGGCATCACCCACGCGGGCACCGCGCTCTGCGCCTCGCGCATCGCCGATCGTGCTGCGCTGCGGTAGGTTTCGGCATACTTTCCGGCCCCGGATCCGATACTGGAGATGTGCTCGCGATACGTCTGCAAGGCACGAACCTCGACGGCAGTCATTCGTTCCAGGCTGTTTCGCCAGGCACTCGCGGCCGCGAGTCGCGTTGTGAGGTAAGCGATGTCGGTATCGGCGGCGGTAAGCTCCGATTCCAGTTGTTGCTCGAGGCCGCCATGGTGCTGCTCACCGACCCACTCCCGGGCACGACGCCACGCCCATGCCTTCGACATCTGCCAGCTCAGCTCGTCCCATTCGACATCGGCTGCGGTGTCTTCGACAAGTTCGAACAGTGCGGGCGCGACCGAGGACAGCGACGCAGACATCGAATCCAGCAGAAGCTGATCCTCCTGCTCGACGCACGCCTGCGAATACGCCGCAACCGCAGCGGCCAATTCCAGCGGATCCGCAGCGCTCAACGCGCCGACCAGGTTCGTGCCCTCGGGCGAGGGACCGGCGTCGATTCGAGTGGCGACTGCGAACTGCAGCGCATCGAGCTCGGCACGGGCGGCATCGATATCCATCCGCGTGGCGATGGCGTCGGCGGCTCCGGCGATCTCCTGAGCCTCGGCCAAGCTTCGGATCCACGGTGCCGCAGGCGAAATGGCGTACAGACGGTGCACCAGGGCATCGCGGGCGGAGACCAATGCTGCGACCAGACCCAGTCGATCGGCGATCCGCGCCACGTTGTTGACTCGAATCGAACGAGTGCCGTCGAGCGGAACGATGATCGCGAGGTCGGCCAGCAGCACCGCCGCGGTCTGCACGGTGTCGAGCGCACGGATGTGCTCGGCAACCAGACGCACCGCCATTGCTGTCGTGGCGGACTGCCCGTCGACGGTGGCCACGATACCGAGGGCCTCGACAGCCTTCTGTTCCTCGCTGCGACGGAACCGCGGCTTCCACTCGACACCCGACTCCAGCGCACCGGCCAGCGCATCCATAGCCGCCAGGGCCGCCGGGGAACTGGACGAGCACTGTACGTCGTGCGCACCGACATAGCGATCGGAAGCGGCTGCCGTGTCGACCATGGCGTCGAGTCCGCTGACCCGAGACCACAGGTGAGCGGCTTCACCGGACAACACGGAATCGGTCAGTCGCGGGTAAGAGCCGTCGAGTTCGGCGACCGCTCGCACACGGGCGGACAGCTCCCCGCACAGTTGACCGATCTCGGCAGACACTGCCGGTTCCACGCCGTCGAGCAGCGCGATGAGGGCTGCCGCCTGAGGCGTGACCGTATCGATCTGCGCACCTGCACGCTGACAGAGTGCCGCGAGTTCGGCCGAGTTCGGGAGCATCGTCTCCGGACGCGGCAACACCTGTCGCGCGCGCAGTTCGCGAGTGCTGTCGGAGGTGGCGATCAGCTTGCGCAACCGATCGACCTGGGCACCGTCGAGTGGTGGGCGATCGGCGAGCAGCGGGCCGGGCAGCCACTCGTGGGCAGCTTCCGCCGCCTTGACCCTGCGGACTATGGAGGACACCGTTCCGCTGTAACCGTCCGAAACATACTCGTGCACAACAGTTTCGGATTCGCGTAGCGAACGGACTCGATCGAGCAGCTCGGCCCGCCTGGCAAGTGCGGCCGAACGTTGAGTTCTCAGCGCCTCGATCTTCTGGACCTCACTGGCCTCGTCGAAGGAGGTCTTGCGTTCGGCGATCTTCGCGACGCTGCGGTTGAGCTCGTCCGAACCGCCGCTCGAGAGGTCGGTGATCGACACGCAGAGTTCCTGCAGCTCCGGCGGCAGCTTGTCACGCAACACCCGCAAAGCTTGTGATTTTTCACTAGTGACCAGGACCCGTTGACCTCGCGCCAACAGCCCCGACATCAAGTTCGCGATCGTATGCGTCTTGCCCGTACCGGGCGGCCCCTCGACCACGACGCCGCTGTCTCGCCCGAGCCGCTCGATGATCTGCGACTGCTCGGCGTTGGCAGGCAGGGGGAACAGCGGGTCCTCGGCCAACACCGCCGAGGCACCCGCTCCGGTGCGCTCGAGCCACGCCACCCGATCGGCAGGTTCGATGGCATCGACCAACTGCGCGAGCCCCAGCGGTACCGACGCGTCGGCGAACTCGAGATCGGCGATCATCTGCTCGTAGTACTCGACCAGTGCGAACGAGTCGCGGGCGCGCAGCACCAGAGCGGGCGAGATGGTCAGTGTTCGGTCGTCGTCGATGTAGGCGAGAGCTCCGGGCGGTCCGACGCGATCGAGTACCTCGATGTCGTGCCGCGGTACCCGAGCGGACCAGTCTCGGAGGAACTGCTCGACTCCGGCACCGACGGGCGAGGTGACCGAGTCGTGTAGCTGCTGCGCCAACGCCACCGAGCCGGAGGTATCGAATTCGTCCGAGCCCGTCAGCAGCCGGCCGTCCTCGAGTCGCGGAGAGGAGCTCGCGCCGAGACGGACCAGCAGGTCACCGGTACGAACGTCTCGTTCGATGTTGGCCGACTGCGTGATCAGGTGGGTGCGCACGCTGCGCTGTGGATCGGCGTTGCTCGACGTCAGCAAACCCGACGCCACCACGAGTTCGATCGATTCGGGACGTGAGGAAAGCTCCTGCATCATCAGTTGCAGAGCCTGGTACAGCGCGGCCTGCGGGCGCCGATCGCGATCCTCCTGCGCCCATTCCTTCCACGACTCCGAGTACTCCTCGAAGGCCTTCTTGATCTCGTAGGCCTTGCGGATATCGAAGTCGGCATCGGATTCCTGAGCCTCCGCACGGCGACGCGACGTCACCGAGGATGCGTCGGCCAGCTCGAGTTCGCGGTAGCGGCTGTCGGCGACGACCTGGGGATCGAGCCAACCCGACAGCAGCTCCGGCGGCGCGGGCGGCTCGTCGACCGCGATGCGCGGCGCGCGGAGCACCACATTGCCCTGCTTCGCCCGTGGATCGAGTTGCATGGGTACGTCCCCCGAATGCACCCACTCGACCTGAATGTGGTCGTCGAATCGCAGCACCGGGTTGGATCTCGCCTCGACGATCTCGCGAAGAAAGCGCAGCAGGCGTTGCACCCTGCTCTTGAGCTCGTCGTCGTGTTCACGACCGGTAGCCGCTGCAGCCGTCACAGTGTCCCCACAAATACTCGGATGGTCGTCCTATTCAGGATCAGTGCTTGCGCACTCGGGCCACAGTAGCCGCTGAGATGCAGTTGTTCACCGCGTCCTGAGCACACCGAACACGTTCTAGTGCTCGGTCACAAAGACCCCCTTCGGTCGCTGGATGACCCACAGCGGGCCACCGACGCCGGGGCTCGGGACCGAGACGGCCCCGAATCACGCCGGTTCGAAAGCGGGGGCATTCTCGCGGTTCATCCGGGCGGTACTGCCAGATCGATGACGTATAAAGACTGAATGCCTGCTGCGCCGGATTCCGATCGGGAGCTGCCGACCACCCCGCGGGGACTACGCACCCGATCCGCGCTCGTGGCGGCTGCGCGACGCGTCTTCGAGGGCAGCGGCTATCTCGACTCGCGACTGATCGACATCACTCGTGCTGCGCAGTGCTCCGCCGGGACCTTCTACACGTACTTCACCAGCAAGGAAGAGATCCTGGCCGCGGTGCTCGAGCAGGCCAGGGACGACATGTTGCATCCCGGCACCGAACGTGTGGATCCGCACGACGATCCGGTTGCCGTGATCGCTGCGAGCAACCGCGCCTATTTCGAGGCCTACCGACGCAATGCGAAGTTGATGGCGTTGCTCGAGCAGGTCTCGAACATCGACCCCGAGTTCCGGCGCCTCCGCCGCGAGCGCGCCGACGCCTTCGTTCGACGCAACGCACGCAGCATCGAGAGTCTGCAGAACCGCGGCCTGGCCGATGCCGAACTCGATCCCCTGCTCGCCTCCCGTGCCCTGTCGTCGATGATCAGCCGGCTCGCCTTCAATCACTTCGTCGTCGACGCGGCCGACGACCGGGCACCCGGCGACTACGAGGGGCTGCTCGTGACCGCGACGAGGCTGTGGGTCAATGCTCTGCGGCTGCCGCTCTCCGACATCGGGGACGACGAGTGAAGGGCCGATGGACAGCAGATCGGAGCGCCCGAGGACGCTCGACCGAGTCGTACCCACCGGTAATGTACCCGCCGGTAGGTACACGGGTGGACGAATCGCCAATTAACCGTTACGACAACGCTACTCACGGGTACGAAAGCGCACTTGTTCGAGTTGCCTCGCCGGACCGAAATGAAATGTGCTGTCACAGAATATGATTGACCTCTTGGTGATCAATCACACTCACGCCGAACATCGTTGGCGATGCACGGGGGCGCATTGCCGTTAGAATAGGGCGATCGGAGCGCTGGCATGTGCGCACGAGCGGAGCCTGCGGAACGGCACGATGACGCAGGTCCGAAGCCAGCGAAACGACCCCGATGGCCGAGAATCGGACATGCCCGGCACCAAGTACACGTTCCATCGAGAGTGCACCGACGCGGTGCGCCCACACCGAGCGAAGAGAGATACGTTGTTCAAGCGGATTGCAGTAGTCAACCGAGGCGAGGCAGCAGTACGGCTGATCCGAGCCGTCCGAGAGCTCAACGCCGAACACGATTACGGCATCCGTACCGTAGCGCTGCACACCGAGGCGGAGAAGCGGGCCATGTTCGTCCGCCAGGCCGACGAAGCGGTCACGCTGCGCAAGCCCGCGTCCGGATCGGCCTACCTCGACTACAGCGTCCTCGAGGCGGCCCTGGTGGAGTCCGGTGCCGACGCAGTGTGGGTCGGCTGGGGCTTCGTCGCCGAGGACCCGACGTTCGCGGACCTCGTCGCCCGACTGAACATCACCTTCATCGGCCCGTCGGCCGACGCGATGCGTCTGCTCGGCGACAAGGTCGAGGCCAAGATCCTCGCCGAGAAGGTCGGCGTCCCCGTCGCACCGTGGTCCGGCGGCCCCGTCGAGACCCGCGCCGACGCCCGTCGTCACGCAGCGGCGATCGGCTACCCGCTGATCATCAAGGCCCGCTCGGGTGGCGGTGGCCGCGGCATCCGCAAGGTCTTCCACGAGGACGAACTCGAACTCTCCCTCGAGCGCACCCAGGGTGAGGCCGAGCGCTCGTTCGGCGACCCCGTCGTCTTCCTCGAACGGCTCGTCACCGATGCCCGCCACGTCGAGGTACAGGTCATCGCCGACAGCCACGGCAACGTCTGGGCCCCGGGTGTGCGCGACTGCTCGATCCAGCGCCGCAACCAGAAGGTCATCGAGGAGTCCAGCTCACCGCTGCTCACCAAGGAGCAGGCCGACCAACTGCGCACCGCCTCGGCCGAGCTCGTCAAGGCCGCCGGCTACCAGGGCGCAGGCACCGTCGAATACCTGTACCAGCCCGAGCAGAAGATCTTCACCTTCCTCGAGGTCAACACCCGCCTGCAGGTCGAGCACCCCATCACCGAATACACCACCGGCATAGATCTGGTGAAGCTGCAGATCCTCGTTGCCGACGGCCAGGCACTGCCCGGCGAATGCCCGCCCGAATTCGGCCACGCCGTCGAGGCCCGCCTCAACGCCGAGGACGCCGACAACGGCTTCGCACCGGCTCCGGGCACCGTCGAGCTGCTCAAGTTCCCGCTCGGCACCGGCATCCGCGTCGACACCGGCATCGCGCAGGGCGACGTGATCCCACCCGACTACGACTCGATGGTCGCCAAGGTCATCGCCTGGGGCCGCGACCGCAGCGAAGCACTGGCGAGGTTGCGCAATGCGCTGCGGGAGACCACCGTCGTCATCGACGGCGGCACCACCACCAAGTCGTTCCTACTGAGCCTGCTCGACCGCGAGGAAGTCATCTCCGCCTCCGCCGACACCGGCTGGCTCGACCGCACCGAGGCCGGCTCCCAGGTCGGCCCGACGGCCGTCGCCGACATCGCCATCATCGCCGCGGCGATCGATGCCTACGACGCCGAGGAAGGACGCGAGCGCACCGCGTTCCTCAACTCCGCGCGCGGTGGTCGTCCGCGCGCCACCCATGCCATCGGCCGCACCGTCGAACTGAACTACCAGGGCCAGGCCTACAAGCTCGAAGTAGGCCAGACCGGCACGCACCGCTACAGCATCGACGGAGATGCCATCGGGGAGTTGCAGGTCGACCTCGAACGCCTCGGGACGTACGAGAGCCGACTGGTCATCGGTGACCGCCGCTACCAGGTCGTCACCGTCGCCGGGGCCGCGCACTTCCTCGTCGAGGTCGACGGCATCAGCCACCAGATCTCCCAGGACGAGGCCGGTCTGGTCCGCGCGCCTGCTCCTGCCGTCGTCGTGGCTGTCCCGGTCGCCGTCGGCGACGAGGTCGACGCGGGACAGACACTGGTCGTGCTCGAGTCGATGAAGATGGAAACCGCTGTCCGCTCCCCCTACGCGGGCACCGTGCGTGAGGTATTGGCCTCGGTCAACGGACAGGTCGATGCGGGAGCGGCGTTGCTGCGTGTCGATCAGGCCGGTGAGCAGAAGGTCTCCGAGCAGGCACCGCGAGTGCAGTTCCGCGGTGTCGACGACGCCGCGCAGCGTACGCCGCAGCGCCGCGCCCTGGACCGACTCGACGACCTCGCAGCCCTGATCACCGGTTTCGATGTCAGTGGCGCCCGGGCTCGGAACCTGTTGTCCACCTACGAGACTCTGCGTGCCGACGTGCCGCGCAACGATTCGGGACTGGTCTCCGCCGAGCTGGACCTGCTGGGCACGTTCGCCGATATATGCGAGCTCTCCCGCAACCGGCCGACGATGGACGAGGAGAGCACCGACGAGCGCGTTCACTCCCCGCGTGAGCACTTCCACTCGTTCATGCAGTCACTCGATGCGGACGTGCAGGGTCTCCCGGAGTCGTTCCGCGGCAAGCTCACTCGCGCCCTGGCGCATTACGACGCCGCCATCGACGAGGGCCGTACCCCCGAGCTCGAAGAGGCCGTCTACCGCGTCTTCCTGGCCCTGCAGCGTATGGAGAACCAGGTTCCGGTCATCGCGGCCCTGCTCGGCCACTGGCTCAGCGACAGCTCGCAGCAGCCCGACGCCACTCCGGCCATGGCCGAGGTACTCGAACGACTCATCGGTGCCACCCAGGCCCGTTACCCCGTCATCGGCGACGTCGCCCGCAACCTGCGTTTCCGGTTGTTCGACGAGCCGCAGATCCGTAGTGCACGGGAGAAGATCTACGACGGCGTACGCGGCAGCCTGCAGTACCTCGCCGAGAACCCCGACGCGGCCGACTACTCGGCCCGCATCGCAGCTCTGGTCGCCACCCCGGAACCGCTCATCGAGCTGCTGGCACAACGGATCACCGATCCCGGTGCACTGCTCGAGGTGATCACCCGCCAGTACTACGAGATTCGCACACTCGAAGACGTCAAGGCCTTCGACCGCGACGGCAAGCACTTCGTCACCGGCAACTTCGAGCTCTCGGGCGAACGGCTGCACCTGGTGTCCACGGCAACCGACTTCGATTCGCTCGCAGCAACTCTGGACTCGGTGGACGACATCGCCGGACCGTCCCCGGAGAACCTGGCCGTGGACCTCTACCTGTCGTGGCCGGACGCGCCGACCGACGGCGACGAGCTCTCGGCCCAGCTCCAGGCCGTGCTGGCCGCGCACCCCGGCACCGGCCGCTGGCGCCGCGTGACGGTGACCGCCTTCGGTTCCGCCGCTCGAAAGATGACCTACCGTCGCACCACGGTCGAGGGGTCCGAGCCGCTCGCCGAGGACACGATCATTCGCGACATGCACCCGCTGACCGGTCAACGACTCGACCTGTGGCGACTGAAGAACTTCGACGGTGTCCGCCTGCCCGCCAGCGCCGGAACGTACCTGTTCCACCTGACGTCGAAGGCCAACCCCTCCGACGAGCGACTCGTTGCCTTGGCCGAGATCCGCGGCGTCACAACACAGTTGGACGACGCCGGCAACATCGTCGCCGTACCCGAGATCGAACGCACCGTCGCGGCCTGCCTCGACGGAATCCGCCGCGCCCAGGCCGGGCGTGGCAAGAAGCGACTCGACGCCAACCGCGTCGTGCTCTACGTCTGGCCGGTACTCAACGTTCCCGCCGACCGCATCGCCACCATCGCCCGGCATATCGCGCCCCTGACGATCGGTGCAGGCCTCGAGGAGATCACCCTCATCGCCCGCCTCGCCGAAACACCGGGCGCGACACCGCGTGAGGTCGCGCTGCGCCTGTCGTACCGCTCCGGTGCCGGCATCGTTGCCAAGGTGACGCCGCCGCCGACCGAGCCGATGCGTCCGCTCGACGAGTACACCCAGAAGGTGCAGCGCTCGCAGGCGCGCGGCACCGTGTACCCGTACGAGCTCATTCCGTTGCTGAGCAGCAACGGCGGCACGTTCACCGAGTACGACTTCGACGCCGACGGCATCCTCGCACCG
>NZ_NOYI01000001.1 GCF_002258785.1 Rhodococcus sp. 06-235-1A | reverse complement strand
GGGCAGGTGGGGCGGGCGGGGAGAGCTAAAGCGGCATTGCCCACATCGAGCTCGAGCGCTCCTTGAATTCGGTGCAGTTCGCGTGTTGCCTGCTCGCCCTCTGGTAGAACGTCTGGAGCGGCGCAGCGGGTTGCACAGGCGCAGGCGCGGGCGCAACCGGGAGATCGCTGAGTTCGAGGGCAGCGTCCAGAGCCTCCTCTGCCTCGATGCGTCGGGTGCGCGCCAGGTTCGACAGCGCGAGCTGGTGAATCGTCACTCGGTCGCCGGACTTGGCGTCCACCGTGGCCTGTCGGGCGACCGATGCATCGAGTTCGTACACCTTCGAGGCCAGCTGATAGATGCTGGGGCGTTCGAGTTCTGCGTCCACCAGAGTCGGATCGGCCATGGTCCGTTTCGCCGCAGCGGGCACAGCCTTCGGCACGGGCACAGCCTTCGGCACGTCCTTCTCAGCAGCGAGCAGAGCGTCTCGTGCACCGGCCTTCTCGGGCTTCGCTGCCGACGGCCGTTCGAGTAGCTGCTCGAGCTCGGCCACCTCACGGTCGGCTGCCGCATCCTTGGCAGGCGGGACGACGAAGGGCACGATCGGCTCGAACGCGATCCTCTCCGACGACGACGCCAGTGCCGCGCTCCGCGAGGGGATGAGCACTGCCACGATCACGGCGCCGACGCCGAACACAACGGCGGCAACCAGGCTGGTGTGCGCCACCGCGTCGCCGAACGCGGCGACGGCATTGGCCTCGAGGTTGTCGGCAAACCCGCTGAGGAAGGCATTCTGGGCGCGGACGATGTCCGACACGATCACGGCACCTGCGAGCGAATCCTGCGACGCAGCAAGTCCTTCCGCCGCCTGACCGGTGTATTGACCGTTCGGCTGCTTACCGGGAAAGGTCTGCAGAAAGCCTTCGATTCCCTGCCGGTAGGACGCGGCGAGCACCGACCCGAGCACAGCGATTCCGAGTGATCCACCGAGTTCGAGCGCGGTATCGTTGAGTCCGCCGCCCACGCCGAGTTTGCTGTCCGGGAACTCACCCATGATGGCGTCGGTGCACGGTGAGACCGACAGGCCGATCGCGAGACCGAGCAGCGTCAGCACGGGCAGAAAGTCGGAGTATGTTGCCGTCGGGTCGATCCCGATGAGCGAGACGACGGACAGTGTTCCCACGACCATGCCTGCCGTGACGGTGATGCGTGGTCCGAGCTTGGGTGTGAGCCACATCGTGATTCCGGAACCGACGAAGACTGCTCCGGCCAGCGGCAGGAGGTGTACGCCCGTGGACACCGGGCCGTATCCGAGAGCGAACTGGAGGTACTGGGCGACGAAGTAGATCGCACCGAAGGTGACCAGGAAGAACACCAGCACCGCGAGGGTCGCGCCACTGAGGATGCGGGAGGAGAACATTCGGACGTCGAGCAGCGGATTGGGATGGCGCAGTTCCCATCCCACGAAGCCCACGATCGACAGCAGGCCGACGAGACCGAAGTACAACGGCCCGACGGTCCAGCCGAAGTGCATTCCCTCGATGATGGCGTAGACGACGGTCGAGACGGCGAGGACCGACAGCAGTCCACCGACCCAGTCGATCGCTCCGGGGTCGACGGCCCGCGACGGCGGAACCAGGACGACGGCTCCGGCGATGGCCGCCAACGCAATAGGAACGTTGATCAGGAAAGTCGAATGCCAGGTGAAGCTTTCGAGGAGCCAACCCGCCAGCAGAGGTCCGGCCGCGATCGCGAGCCCGGAGGTGGCCGCCCACACGGTGACGGCAGTCGCACGCTCACGCTTCGGGAACGTGGCGACCAGCAGGGACAGCGTCGCGGGCATGACGATCGCCGCAGCGACACCCATGACGATGCGCGCCAGGATCACACCGAGAGTGGCGTCGGTGAGCGCCCCCGCCACCGAACCGGCAACGAAGATGATCAGGCCGAGAATCAACGCCCCGCGGCGGCTGTAGCGATCGCCGATCACGCCACACAGCAGCATCAACGACGCGTAGGGGACCGTGTAACCGTCGATCACCCACTGCAGATCACTACTCGTCAGACCCAGGTCGAGAGTCATCGACGGCGCTGCGACCAACAGGGATGTGTTGGCCATGACCACGATAAGCAGGCTCAGGCACAGAACTACCAGCGCCGACCAGCGTCGTGGATACGGTTTGTGCATATCTTGGACAGGCGTCATCGCAAGCAACGTCATTGTGTTCCCCCCCGTTGGCAAAGTGCGACACACCTTGCACAGTGCTGTGCAGCTTAAGAAGAATCGTCTAGGATCTGCAATCTTTTGTGGCGGCAGCCACACTCTGAGTTCTGGATCGTGCTAGATGTTGACCTGTGCGTAAGACGACGGAGTCGAGATCGAGTGCACGGGATGCCGCAGCGCCGCCCGTGCAGCGGCGTGACGCCCGGTCGAACAGAGCGCGAATTCTCGATGTCGCACAGCGCGTGTTGGCAGACAATCCGGATGCAACCATCAACGACGTGGCGGCCGCGGCAGGCGTGGTGCGGCGAACCGTCTACGCCCACTTCGCCTCTCGCGAAGCCTTGATCGACGGTATCGCCCTGGAGGCAGCCGAGAGCATCTCGGCCGCACTCGGCCGCGTTCCCGCTGCGGACGAATCGGCCGTCACTGTGTTCGTCCGGCAGACACTCTCTCTGACGCGCGTCGGCGATCAGTATCGACTCCTACTCGCCGTCGCGCGAACAGATTTGGGACACAACAGTATTCACAATCTTCTCGGACCGATGCGAGAATCGGCCGCCGCCGTCATCCGGCGCGGTCAGCGCGAGGGCGTGTTCTCCTCGTATCAAGCCGCAGAAGTCCTCATCCTCAACATCGAAGCGATCGCGCTGTCGATCCTCGACGCCACCAATGCCGGTTTGCTCACCGACCCGGCGGGTGCGGCCACGACGTCGAGCCTGGTGCTGCTGGGGATCGCCCCGCTCGACGCGGAACGAATCGTCGCGGACATCCGGGCGTCCGACTCATCGGCCCGCGCTCGCTGATCGACGGCCTCACCCTCCAACGACGAATGTCCCGTCCGAACAACGTGATTGCTCGAACGGGACATTCGGTAACGACCGGAGACGGTCAGGGAGCGGGAACGAATCCTGCGCCGAGTCCGTTGCCCTGATCGACGTTGCGAAGGATCGCGTCGAAGTTGGTGCCGACCTCGGGGCCGAAGCACGCCACGCCGAGGTAGGCGTTCACCATGCCGACGAGAGTGTTGCCGACGACGACCGGGCTACCCGAGTCACCTTCGACGACGCACAGTTGCGCCCAGGTCTCCTGCGACTGCAGGACGTCTCCGTACGCGAGACCGCAGGTGTTGCCGGTGGTGCGGCCTTCCTTGCAGACGATGTTCGGGAACGCAGTGGGCGGGCCGACCTGAGAGATGGTCACGTTGCCGACGCGGCTGATCGGTGCAACCTTGTCACGCTGGAATTCGATGAGGGCGTAATCGAATTCCGGATTGGAGAATGCGATGCGGCCGACCTCGCCGAGGGAGGTGTCGTACTCGGGGACGATCGAATCGCCTGCTCGGCCACAGTGGCCGGCGGTGAAACCGACGAGATTTCCGTTGCGGTCGTTTCCGATCGTCGTCAGCGTGCACTCGGCCTGACCACCGACGATGATTCCCGAGCCGCCGCCGAGAGCAGCTGGAGCGGCCGCGGATGCGGTCCCCACGCCGACGCTGGCGACAATTGCAGCCGCCCCCACGACGACGAGCATGAATTTCTTGAACATGTACTCCCTCTCAGCGGTGTCGGCAGAACCCTAGCAACAACAGGTGTACGAACACGAGTGAGTCGCTCATACGTCCTGCTCGAGGGCTGCGAGCGTGGTGCGCGCCTCCTCCAATTGACGGCTCAGTTCTGCAACTCGGCGAGCAGCTTCCTCGCGCGCGTGGGATATGACTGCTTCGACAGCGTCCCGTGCGATGGGATCGCCCAACTCTCGGACGGCCCTGCTCACCGACTCCGGGCTCACCGGCTGCGCCTTGGTGGGCCGCTTGGCTCCCTGGGTGACCGTGACCGACCAATCGTTGTCGGCCCCGGCATGAATGGTGACGCTGACGCCGCCCGGTGCCTTCTTGACTCGACGGGGAGCTTGACTCTGCGGCGACACGGCCTTGGGTCGCTCCGCGACCGCCGTGGGCTGTACCGGTTCTGTCTTGCGTGGTTCCGCTACCGCCGCGGGTTGTACCGGCTCGGCCTTTCTCGCCGACGCAGCTGCCGAGGTCGTCTTCTCGGCCGGTACGCGCTTGGCCGGAGCAGGTTGGGCCGCCGCGTTGCGGCTGATGCGCAGTTCCTCTGCCTCGTAGGGCAATTCGTCGTTGACGCCCTTCGGGCTGATGGTGACCGTGGTGCCGTCGATCGACACCACCTTCGCCGACGTCCCCTCGGGCAGGCCCAGACTCGGGTTCGGTTCACGAAGATAGACAGTGGCTCGACGCCCCTCGGCCAGTGCTGCGGCCAACGTCGTCAGATTCTCGGGGGTCAACGAATCGTTCACGGCGCGCCCACGGGGTGGCATCGACTACCGGCCTTTCTCGAAAGTGTTTGCGAACACTGTCGCACAGATCGGTACACATTGTCGTCGCGGACGGACCGAGCGCGGCGACGGGTTCGCGTTGAATCCCGAGCGACGCCATGGAGTCGAAGTGTGTGTTAATCCAAGTAACTGTAACCACAAGTAACTGTTACTTGGATTAACACTTAGATTTGCTGGGCCGAGAAGACCGATGCCCTCGACTGTATACGACAGTCCGTCCGAACGCCCGCCGAGTCCACTCCGGGACACCGAATGTCCCATCGACCACCGGTCGGGTACCGGCGAGCCGCCCTGCCCATCGACGAAGAATCTCGTCCCTGCACCACCTCGCCGAACCGCCCTCGCGGCCGGTATCTCCCGCGTAGCCTGGCGACGTGCCTTCTTGTGTAGGTACGGAACAGGAGCCTCGATGTACCACCTCGACGCGGACGAACAGTCGCTCAGCGACGGTCCGCACGTGTATTTGCTCGACGCCAAATCCACCCTCGAGGTTCAGGCTCTGAATCAGTGGATCGATGCGACCACTCCCGACGGCGAACCGAGGCCGCCATCGGTGGTGTTGTCCGGTGAAGCGAGAACCTCACTGGCGGAGAGTGTTCGCGGGTACGCCGACGATCCGCTCCTCATTCCGTTGCGCGTGACGTTGTCCGATCGCAAGAACGGCATTCTGCACCGCATCTTCGCTCCGCGCGGTCGGTCGAAGCCCACGCAGGTATGGCAGCGGTGGGTGGCGAACGACGATCCCGATCATTCGGCGGTGTTGGTAGGCGAGCCCGCGACTCTCCGTGATCTGCAGGATCGCTTCGAACGGGGCGGCGGCACCTCGCTCTCGTCGTTCATTCTGCGCCAGGCCAGTCTGGCGTTGGACAAGGCCGAGCGTGGCGTCATCGGCTCCGAGTACAAGATTCCGCGATTCGTCGTCGAGGACATGACGGAACAGAAGAAGTTCCGCGACGGCATCACCGCACTCGCGGAAGAGGTCGGTCAGGACCGCGACGCAGTCGACACGCGCGTCAACGACATCCTCGGTGAGATGGTCGCGACCGAGACCCGCCGGGCAGTGGAGATGTGGGGCACCCTCGGGGCATATTTCTCGCGGGCGTACAAGGTCGACGTCGATCGCGACCAGCTGCAGAAGGTCCGCGAACTCAACAAGAACTATCCGTTGGTGTTCCTACCCAATCACCGCTCCTACCTCGACCCACTCGTCCTGCGCCCGGCGCTGCTGGCCGAGGGTCTACCGCTCAATCACGTCATGGGCGGAATCAACGTCGGCTTCTGGCCGCTGGGTCCGATCGCCAAACGCAGTGGCGTCGTGCTCATTCAGCGCAAGTTCTCCGACGCGATCTACAAGTGGACGCTGCGTCAATACATGAGTTTTCTGCTGAGCAAGCGGTTCAACCTCGAGTGGTACATCGAGGGCGGCCGTAGCCGCACCGGAAAGCTCCGCCCGCCGCGGTTCGGCCTGTTGACCTATTTGGTGGACGCACTCGAGTCCAGCGATGCCGAGGACGTCTATCTGGTTCCGACGTCCATCACCTACGACCGTCTGCACGAGGTCGGCGCGATGGCCGAGGAATCGCACGGAGCGAAGAAGCAGGCCGAGGGCATTCGGATGGCCATCGGTTACATCCGCGCGCAGGGCACGTTGCGCGGCAACGTGTATCTCAATTTCGGTGAGCCGATGTCGGTGGCGTCGATCGTCGCCGAGAACACCGACAAACGAGTAGCGGTACAGAAGATCGCGCTCGGGGTGTCCCACGCAATCAACGACGCGACTCCCGTCACCCCGGCCGCCCTGGTCACCATGGCCCTGCTGGGCATCGAGGATCGCGCCCTCAACGTCAACGAGATGTGGGCCATCATCGCTCCGCTCGCGCGCTACATCAAGCGTCGAAACCTGCCCACCGCAGGAGGCGTCGACATCGCCGACGTGGATGTGGTGCGCTCGGCCGTCATCGCGCAGGTCAATGCCAACGTCGTCAAGCGTTTCGACGACGGGCCCGAGCCGTTGTTCTACCTGGCGCAGGACAAGCATCTCGTCGCAGCGTTCTTCCGCAACAACGCGATTCACTTCTTCGTCATGCGTGCCATCGGGGAATTGGTGGTACTACCGACCAGCGGCGATTCGGCACCGCTGACCCAGGAATCGCTGTGGCAATCGGCATTGCAGCTGCGGGATCTGCTCAAGTTCGAGTTCTTCTTCGGCGACAAGAAGGACTTCGGCGAGCGGCTCGAGTCCGAGGTCGACCTCATCGACCCGGACTGGCGAAACAAGATCAGCGATCCCGATTATGCTGCGCAACAGCTTCGGTCACAGGATCTCCATCTGGCGCACCGGGTTCTCCAGCCGATCTTCGAGGCGTACCAGGTGGTGGCCGATCAGCTGATGCTGCTGCCGCAGAGCGGGGAATTCGACAAGCCGAAGTTCATCGCGGAGTGCCTCGGCGCGGCTCAGTCCAGGCGACTGCGTCAGCAGCTCGATCACAGTGAATCCATCTCCGGCGAATTATTCGACACCGCACTGCAATTGGCCGAGAACCGCGACCTGGTCGATTCCACCTCCGACGGTAGCGCGCGCCGCAGGCGTGACTTCGCGCTCGAGATCGACGAGTGGGCTCGCAAGGTCCGCACGATCCGCGACATGGCCCACCAGATGCTGCGCGAGGTAGAACCGATCGCGGCCCCCGAGGAGAACAATTCATGACCGAGTTCGACGATCGACTCGTCGCGATCGCCGCCGCTCCACCCGGCCGGGACACCGTGGCGTTCTTCGATCTCGACGGCACCCTGATCAACGGGTTCTCTGCTCGCGCAGTGTTTCTCGAACGTCTCAAGACGCTCGATGTAACGGTGAAGGAACTGTGGGAGATCTCGAGCGCCGTCGTCGAGATGCGGATGCGCAACTCCCCCGTCGACAATCTGATGGGCAAGGCCGTCCGCGGCCTCGAAGGCCGTCGGGAAGACGATCTGATGGAACAGGCGTACACGCTGTTCCGCAACGAGATCGCGCCGATGATCTACCCTCAGGCCCGCGCCCTCGTCGAGGCACACCGGCATGCGGGGCATCGCCTGGTCATGGCCACCTCGGCCACGCCGTACCAAGCACTGCCCGTGCAGCAGGACATGATGTTCGAGACTCTGCTCTGTACCACTCCGGTGGTCACCGACGGCATCCTCACCGGCGAATTGGTCGGCGACTCGCTGTGGGGCCCACGCAAGGCGCAGGCCGCGATCGATTACGCCGATCGTGAAGGCATCGCTCTGGCAGGCTGCTTCGCCTACTCCAACGGCGGTGAAGACGTGCCGCTGCTCGAGGCCGTCGGACGTCCCGTTGCCCTCAACCCGGATCCTGACCTGCAGCGTTACGCCGCCAAGAAGAATTGGCCGTCGCTGACGTTGGAGAGCCCCAAGCGCGGCACCGATCTGACCTCCGCGGTGCGCAGTACTGCCGCTCTCGGGTCCGTGTTGGCGAGCGCGTCGATCGGGCTCGGTCTCGGGATTCTGACGCGGAGCCGCCGCACCGGTGCCAACATCACCAGCACCATCGCACCCGACATCGCACTGACCCTCGCGGGCGTGAAACTCGACGTGACCGGCACCGAGAACGCCTGGTCGGCGAGGCCTGCGGTGTTCATGTTCAACCACCAGAGCACGGCCGACTCGATCATCGTCACATCCATCCTGCGCCGCGACATCACTGCCGTCGCCAAGCGCGAGCTCGAACGCGACCCGCGATTCGCGCTGCTGGGCAGGATCTTCGACGTTGCCTACGTCGATCGTGGTGATCCCTCACAAGCGCGCGAGGCGATGCGTCCTGCAATCGAGAAGCTGCACAGCGGCATTTCCGTCGCCATCGCACCCGAAGGGACGCGAATGCCGACGTCACGTCTCGGCCGATTCAAGAAGGGCGGTTTCCACCTGGCGATGCAGGCCAGAGTCCCCATTGTTCCGATCGTCATCCACAACGCGGGTGACGTGATGTGGAAAAAGGATTTCACCGTCCACTCCGGTACGGTCAAGGTCACCGTCGGCGAGCCCATTCCCACCACGGACTGGGAGCCGGACAAGATCGACGGGTACGTGGACGACGTCCGTTCCTATTTCGACAGAACGTTGGGATATGCCTGAGAACCAGATCAACTCGGTGGTGCAAGCGGAGATCGAACGCAATCTCCTGGGGGGCACACCGAAGTACACCCGTTCCGACATCGTCGACAAGTCGGGGCTACCACTCGAACGCGTCATCGCATTGTGGATCGGCATGGGATTTCCCATCCACACCGACACCGAGGCTGTCGTCTACACCGACGCGGATCTCGAGGCGCTGAAGCTGATCACCGGCCTCACCGAGCAGAAGGTCATCAAGCCCGAGATGGAGGTCGCGATCGCGCGCACCCTCGGGCAGTCGATGTCCAGGCTCGCGGAATGGCAAGTGGGCGTTGTGAATTCTCACATACTCGAACGGATCACCAGCAACGAGGACGACCGCAACGACATCGACGCGATCCGACGCAATGCCCGGGACATCGCAGCCGAAACAGTGCCGACCCTCGAAGCGCTCCAGGGGTACACGTGGCGACGCCACCTGGCTGCCGCTGCCGGTCGATCCATCGCCGCGCCCGACGACGCCACCGAGAGCCCCACGATGGCCGTCGGCTTCGCCGACATGGTGGGTTACACCAGCCTGACGCGTCGACTCGACATCGGCGAGTTGACGACCCTCCTCGAAGAGTTCGAGTCCCTGGCCACCAATATCATTGCGCGCGGCCGTGGTTCGGTGATCAAGAACGTCGGTGACGAGGTCATGTTCAGCGCGCAGAGCGCCGAGGACGCCGCTCACATCGCTCTCGATCTGCAGGACGCATTCGCCGAGCAGGAAGACATGCCGGATCTGCGCGTCGGGCTGGCCTGGGGACCGGTGCTCGCGCGTTACGGAGATCTGTACGGCTCAGTGGTCAATATGGCCGCACGGCTGACCAGTTCTGCTTATCCGGGAACAACTCTCGTCGATACGGTGATGACCGAGGAACTGCGCCACGATTCCGAGTTCTACTTGAAATCGATTCGCTCACTGCGGGTCAAGGGCTTCCACAAGCTCAAGCCCCACCGACTCGAACGCAACAAGCGGGGCAATCACCGAAGCGAGGAATAGAACTCGATATGTCGCCGCGCCGCCTCGTCCCACGTGAGGCTGCGCGCCAGCGTCAGGCCCGGTAACGGATTTCGCGGATCGCCCAGCGCCCGTTGTAGTTCGGCGGCCATGGCGTCCACCGAGTCCGCGTAGGACACGCTGTCTCCGAACACTTCCCGCAGTACCGGAAGATCTCGCGCGACGACCGGGGTCGACGCGGCAAGTGCCTCCATGGCAGCCAAGCCGAAGCCCTCTTTGGTGGAGAAGAACGGTAGCACTGCGGCCTGGGCGACGAGGTGCGGTAATTCGTCGTCGTCGACGGTGCCGAGCATCACCGGTTCGATCCCGAGTTCCGTTGCGCGAATCTCGAACTCCGCGCGGTAGTCGCGATAGTCGAACAGCGTCTCGCCGCCGGCGAACACCAGCCTCAGATCGCGGTGAGGCAGCCGTGCGAAGGCGTCGAGTAGATCGAGACTGCCCTTGCGTGGTTCGATTCCTCCCACCGCCAGTACGTATCGACCGAACTTCTCGTGCCAGTGAGATCGGCTCGATTCTGCAGCGGCAGTGAATCGTTCGGCATCGACGCCATTGGGAATCACGGTGGGTTCGAGCCCCCATCCGCGGCGAACGTCACTCGCGACCGCGTCCGATACGCAGATCCGTGCGTAGGGGGCGGTGATCGCGCGCTCGTGACACGCTGCCAACTCGGGCGTGGTGAACTCGTCGAGATGATGGATGGTCCTGATGCACCGGCCGACGGCATTCGCCGAGATGCAGTCCTGCGCATGGACGATGTCGTACTCGTCCGGTGTGAAGGCCTGTCGCAGAACGTCTATGGACCGCAGTATTCGTTCGCCGACGCTCTCTCCGTCCCGATGTTCGAACGGGACCAACCGAACGTCGACGGCGGGGTCGACGGCACGGAAGAACGTGCTGTCACCGCCGCGCCCGAGAGACCACACCGAGACGTCCTGCCCTGCGCGAGCCAGCGCCTCGGCCAGCGCAAGCGTGTGCACGACGCCACCGCGGGGCTTGGACGAGTAGGTCAGCAGGCTGATCTTCACTGATCGGACTTCTCCTGCAGAAGATTCGGATATGCGTCCACCCGACGCTCGGCGAGGTGGTGCAACCCTCGGCGGGCCCGATCGACTTCGGCATCGACATCGATCTCGTGCACGGCCAGGCCGCCTTTGGACCATGTTTTCGCCAGAACGTCACCGCCGGGGCCGACGATTTTCGCTTGACCGAGAAAGCGCAGCGAACCCATCACCCCGGTCTGATTGGACGAGACCAGCACCACCTGGTTCTCGGCCGCGCGGGCCGCATCGTAGAGATCGAACAGTCGGGACTGCCGGTCGTTCGGCAGAGAGGACGCCCGGTCGGTGACGCTCGCCGGCCATGCCGACAGTGCCGCAATGATTCTCGCGCCGTCGAGCGCCAGCGCGCGCGCCGATTCGGGGAACGTCTTGTCGTAATCGATCAGCATGCCCATCCGCCCGACCGGAGTATCGAAAGCCTCGAACCGGTCCCCCGCCGCGTACGCGAGCGATTCTCCGAGTGGCTGGTGCACTTTGCGGTGACTACCCAGAATTCCGTCGCCGGTCAGGCACGCAGCAGCGTTGTACCGCAGCCCTTTCGACAGCTCGGTGTACCCGATGCAGATCGTCATGTCACCGGCCGCCGCGATGATCGCGGCCAGTTCCGGACCGTCGGGATCCAGAGCGGGAGGAAATTCCGCAGGATCGGGGTTGCTGAGACTGTTGATGTAGCCCCCGAGCGACGCATCGGGCAGCACCAGGAGGTCGATGCCCTCTCGGGCCGCACTGGAGATGATCGTCGTGATCTTCAGTACGGCTCGATCGACATCTCGCCCGAAATGCGCTGCCAATGCACCGATCTTGATGAGGGCCACGTCAGCTCAGACCATCTGACTCTGGGGTTGTGCGGCGCTGATCTCGAGGCCGATCTGATCGGCCAGGAACGCAGCGTCACGGGCCACCGAGGCGAAGCGTCCCGAACCCCAGGTGTGCTGCCACGGCAGGCCCAGGAAGTACAGGCCCGGCACCGAGGTGACTCCGCGGTTGTGCGTCGGGTGTCCTTCACCGTCGAAAGCACCGACCTTCAGCCACCGGTAGTCGGTGCGGAAACCCACCGACCAGACGACGGCCTTGATATCCGCAGTGGCGAGGTCGAGTTCGGTGTTCTCGGTCTCCGGCCGCCACACCGGCACGTAGCGATCCTCGGTGGGGGCGCTGATTCCCTCGCGCTCGATGTAGGCGTCGATGTTGTCCTTGATGCTTTCGGCCACCCGATCCGCGGCATCGAGGGACGCCTCGAGGGTGGGGGCGAACTGTAGAACGCCGTCCTCGACTCCGAGCAGTCGGCCGTACAGTTGCATCCCTTCGGTGGCGAATGCGCGCAGGTCGATGTCTCGACCACCGTCACGGCCGGTGACGTAGTGGTTCGTGTTCTCGCGTTTGCCGACGCCACCGGGTTGATCCTCGATGGAGACATCGTAGACGCCCATGTCGTGCAGCCAGGCGACACAGTCGCGGCCGCGATAGAAGCGTGCGACGCGGGGAGCGGTGCCGGCCACCAGGTGGACGCGTCGACCGTCGAGGTGCAGATCCTCGGCGATCTGGGCGCCGGACTGGCCGGTACCGACCACCAGCACGTCGCCGTCCGGGAACTGATGCGAGCCGCGGTATTCGGACGAGTGGATCTGGAGGATCTCGCGCGGTAGCTTCTCGGCGAATCGCGGGATGGTGGGGATGTGGTATCCGCCGACCGCGACCACGATCTGGTCAGCGTGCATCGGTCCGGCGGAGGTCTGCAGGTGGAAGCCGCCATCCAGGGCCTGCAGGGCTTGGTCGACCGAAACATGTTCTCGTACAGGCGCATCGAAGCTCTCGGCGTAGCGTCGGACGAAGGCGTATACTTCGTCGCGCTGCATGAATCCATCGGGATCGTCGCCGTCGTAGGAGTATCCGGGAAGTGCGCACTGCCAGTTCGGCGTCACCAGAGTGAAGTTGTCCCAGCGGGAGTCCTTCCACTCGTGTGCAATCGTGTCACGTTCCAACACAACGTGTTCGATTCCGCGCTGGGTCAGATGCCAGCTGATGGACAGTCCGGCCTGGCCGCCGCCGATGACGATCACGGTGTGGTGCTCTGTCACACTGTTCGGATTCACAGCAATTCAGCTCCCGACATGCTCAGTACTCGAACGGCACCGGCCTGGTAGGAGGCACCGACACCGTGAATCTCCTCCATCTGCTGTGCGGCCGAGGTGCACCGCATTCCGAACTTGGCGAGCACGCGATCGCTGGCGATCGTCAACGCCTCCGACGTCCGCTGCACGAACTCCGCAACCGGGTATTCCTGGCCGGGGACCAAGTAGTCGTGCATCACCAGAGAGGGCGAATAGCAGGACTGTTCGCGTCCGTCGGGCCATCGCACGAGGAACGACATCTCAGGCATGGATCGGCTCCTTGGTGATGGTCCGGTACACGGACGGCCGGCGATCACGCAGGTTGTACATTCCGCCGCCACGTGCCGCGCCGATGAGCGCATCGACGTCGACGGTGGCCGTTGCCAGTCCCGGTTCGACGCCGGTGCCGGCGAGAATCTCTCCGCCGGGCCCGACGATCTTCGCGCTGCAGACGAATCGCAGGGACCCGAAAGTTCCGGCCTGATTCGCCGCAACCCAGATGATCTGGTTCTCCAGTGCGCGAGCGCGGTCGTAGATGTCGAAGCGCTGCTTCCACCGATCTTCTTCCATGTTGTCCACCGTCGCGGTGCGCGCAGTCGGCCACGCGGAGATGGACGCGACGATCTCGGCTCCGTCGAGCGCCAGTTCCCTTGCCGCCTCGGGGAATCCCTTGTCGTAGCAGATCTGCATGCCCATTCGGCCGACCGGAGTATCGAAGGCGGAGTAGCTGTCTCCCGCGTCGTAGCAGAGGTTTTCGCCGAGCGGCTGGTGCACCTTGCGGTACGAGCCGAGGATTCCACTGCCGTCGACCGTCACTGCGGCGTTGTAGCGGGTGTCGCCGTCCTTCTCGCAGAAGCCGAAGGTGATGACGGTATCGCCCGCCATCTCGATGACGCGGCTGATCTCCGGGCCGTCGAGTTCGAGGGCGGGAGGCAGTGCTTTCAAACGACGCTGCCGCGATTCCTCGGTCTCGTCGCCCCCGCCGAGGCTGGGCAGGTAGCCGCCGAGGCAGGCTTCGGGTAGGACGAGTAGTTGGCTGCCGCGGTTGCGTGATTCCTCGAGCAACGCGGCGATGGTGGCGTAGCCCTGTTCCATGTCGCGGCCGAACTCGGCTGCGGCGACGGAAATGGTGATGGGCTTCGGGTGGGTGGTCATGCTTCTCCCAATCCGGTCACGGTGGACGTGACCGCGCGAGTGGTGATTCCATCGGGCCATCGCAGCGCGACGCCCGGAATATCGGTGAGCTCTCCGCAGACTGCGGACAGTGCAGGTCCGGACGGTGCAGTAGGTGCACCTGGACGGTCCGCGGTGATCATCGCGAACCCTGGAAAACACGTGATCCATTCACCCATCGACGCTGCGTCGGGCTTCGGGATCGAGGCGATGTCGAGTACGGCACCGGTTCCGCTCGCCTCGGCGAGCATTCCGGTGGTGCCGGCCAGGCCGGCCATCGAGACGTCCTTGGCGGCCTTGGGTGCGGTACGGGACACGAACGACGCCATTGCCGTCAGTTCTTCGGTGTTTCGCCGTGACGACGAATCCCATTGCTGGCCATGATATCCGCGTCGCCACTCGCCTTCGATATCTGCGGTGAGCGTCAATCGATCGCCGACGCTACCGCCACCGGCCCGAACCGGGTCGGTTGTGCGGCCCAGGGCGGTGACCGACAGAGACGACGGCACGCCGGCCTGGGTATGGCCGCCGAGCACCGGAACCTGCCATGCCGCAGAGGCATCGGCGAGACCTCGGATGATGCGAGTCAGTCGTGACTGTGTGGGTGCGCCGACGGAATCGAGCATGCCGACAGCTCGAGCCCCCATGGCCGACAGGTCGTTCAGGTTGACCAGGGCCGCGCACCAACCGGCCCATTCGGGGTCGCGATCGACCATCGAGGGAATGATCGCGTCACAGGCAGCGATCATGTCGGTACCCGGCACCGGAACACCGTCGTCGCCTCGAAAGCCTTTGGCTCCGAGACCGAGTGGCTGCGCCTTCAGCGGTGCGAGGACTCCGGCGAGTATCGCCTTGGTCGACGAGACCAGCCGTTCGATGCGATCGATCGGCCAGTACATCGCCACGTGGGGTGTGTCGGCCACCTCGACGTCGCCGCGCCTCACCCACCCGAGAGCGGTGAACAGTTTCTCGTTGCGCTTCTGCACCGTCGCATCGAACCGCAGTACGCCACGGCTCTCGGCGTGTGCACAGGCTGCCCGGACCAGTGCAGGCCCGACGCCGGAGGCGCGCGCCGAGGCGTCCACTACCAGGCGACTGCCGGCCCACCATCCCAGATCCGTTGCGGTGCAGGGAGCTAGGCGGACCCCACCGAGCACGGTGCCGTCCCGGTCGGTGGCGACCAGAACGACGGCGCGGTGGTCGTCGTCGATATCGTCCTGATCGGTACCGGAGAAGAGGCCTTGTTCGGCAACGAACGTCGCTCTGCGTAGCGACCGGTAGGAGCTCAGTTGTGCCGGGCTGTCGCACGGTTGGACCATGAACTCGGGCTCCACGACAGCGGTTACAGCGCCGGACAATCCGGCAAGGTCCTGCGCGTCCACCCCGTACATCTCAGCCTCCCGCATTCTGCAGGACGCTGCACGCGCCGCACGCCGCGCAGCCGGCCTTCTGATCGGAGCCGAGCATCGCTGCAGCCTGGAGTTCCTTGGCGACGCGTCGAGTGACGCTTTCGAGCACGTCCCGGTCCGGAGCCGTCGCACGATCGACATCCACCGCCAACGTTCCGGCAAGCGGACGAAACGGAACGACGAAGGGGTAGACGCCCATCTCGATGAGTTCCGCAGCACCGGAGACCAACTCGTCCGGATCCTCACCGAGGCCGACCAGAATGTACGTCGAGACCTGGTTGCGCCCGAAAACCCGAACGGCTTCTTTCCACGCCGCGCGGTACTCGTCCATCGATACCGACGCCTTGCCCGGCATCCATCGGCGTCGAACCTCGTCGTCGAGAGATTCGACGTGGATGCCGATGGATTCGGCTCCGGCGTCGTACAGATCCTGAATCGTCTGCAGGTCGCCCGGAGGTTCGCACTGCACCTGGATCGGTAGGTCCGGGACCACGGCTTTGATGGCGCGCACACATCGGGCCAGATGACGGGCACCGCGATCCTTCGCGGCCGAAGTGCCTGTTGTCATGACCATCTGGGTGACGCCGTCGAGCCGTACCGCCGCCTCGGCCACCTCGGCGAGCTGAGCCGGAGTCTTGACGGCGATGGTGTCTCCGGCCTCGAGCGAGGCCTCGATGGAGCAGAAGCGGCAGCGTTGATCGGCGTCGTAGCGAATGCACGTCTGCACCACGGTCGTAGCGAGAACGCTGGAACCGTGCAGCTTCGCGATCTTCTCGTATGCGATCCCGTCGGAGGTTTCGAGGTCGTAGAACTTCGGACGGTCGACGGTCTGCACATCGAGGCCGATGTCGTTGCCGTCGAACAACACTCGTCCTTCTTCGAGAACGTACGGGCTGAGCGGATTGCGGGGGATGGCTGCGCCGAGGCCGTCGATGCGGACATGTCCGTCGTCACTCGGCCCTGCACCGGCAGTTCTGGACACCGGCGTCGCTCCTCGGATACCGAGCAGCGCCAGATCCACGCGCGTAGAGACGGACATGTCGGCCCCTAGACCATGTAGGTCGAGTTGATGATGGCACCCTTACGCGCGTAGTGGATCAGCGCGTCCTGCACGTCGAGGGGGTGAGCCGGGATGACACCTTCGATCAGGTCCTCTTCACGACCGCCGTGCAGAGCCAGTCCGAAGCGGCAGCAGAACACGGTGCCGCCCTCGGCGATGAACGTCGCGAGGGAGTCGTTGATGTTCTGCTCGCCCGGGAAGCCGGAATCACCGGTGGTCGGAAAGCCACGAGTAGCAAGGCAATTGATGGCACCGGGGCCGTAGAAGTACATGGCCGACTCGAAGCCCTTACGCAGGGCCCGCGTCGCCTGGAGTACCGCGACGAACGATACCGAGGACTCGTGGGCGATACCGTGCACCAGCGTGAAGTAACTCTCGCCGTTCTCGGCCTTGTAGTCGGGGAAGATCTTGGTGGAGCCGTAGATGTTGCTGCCCTTGGGAAGTGAAGGGTGCGGGATCTCTTCGAGCGACTTCTTGATGTTCTCGGCGATGGACTGGTCGAGGTCTGACACGGGTGTCTCCTGAGGTTCGCAGAGCGGGCTGAATGCGGTGGACACCGATGGCCACCTGAGGAAGAGAGGTCATGTCCGGCGAGAGAGCAGTTCCTCTGCGGCCATGGAACAAGTACAAGCCCCATCCATTTCCGATTGGTCACGCTCGGAACAACTCCGTGTTGCGAGGGCCTCACAGTGTTGACGTGGTGTTACGCGGCTACTGTGAAGGCCGGTCCACCTATCCACCGCGAGCAGGACGAGGAACTCGATGATCGGCGCCGTCACCGGCTTGTTGTACGCGTTGTCCCTGGCAGTGGGCATCTGGGTGCTCGTGAAGCTCGCCACGAACCGACCCGTCCTGTTGAAGAACAAGTCCGATCGAGCACTGTTCTGGACCATCTCTGCCACCGAGGCCGTCGTCGCACTTCAGGCCGTGATCGGGTTCGTCATGATGTTCACCTCGGATCGCGAGATACACCGGTTGACGTTCGGCTCGTATCTCGTTGGACTGCTGTTCCTACTTCCATTGGGAACGTGGTGGTCCCTGGGCGACCGTTCCCGCGGCGGCACAGCGGTACTGCTCGTTGCCGTCCTCACCCTCGCAGCCATGGTGCTGCGCCTGAGCCAGATTTGGGCCGGATATGCCTGACAACCTCCAGCAAGCGACGCGCACCGGGTTCGGGCGCTTCCTCATCGCCGTGTACGCGGTGTTCGCCGTCGCCGCGACATCGCGCTCGATCGTGCAGCTCACCACGCGATTCGACAACGCACCGGTGGCGTATCTGCTGTCGGCTTTCGCGGCGGTGGTCTACATCATCGCCACGGTGGGACTGGCCCGAGCTACAGAAGCGTCACGACGAGTGGTGACGGTCTCCTGCATCATCGAACTCGTCGGAGTCATCGGCATCGGCACCCTCAGCTACATCCAGCCCCAGGACTTCCCGGAGCCGACGGTCTGGTCGCACTTCGGATCCGGATACGTCTTCATCCCGGTAGTGCTCCCCATCGCGGGACTGTGGTGGTTGCGAAAGACTCGGCAGCAGTAGACGTTCGCTTCACGCCTTCGACAATTGACGCAGGTGTCGACGCACCACGCTTCGCGCCAATGCAGGCGGCAGCTGATCGGGGTGCAGAGAGGCTCTGAGCGCGAGTCCGTCAATCATTGCCGCCAGCCTTTCGGTTTCGAGCACCGACTCCGATTTCGGTACCAGCTCGGCATGCATGACAATCAGTCCCGCCAGGGTCCGCGACCCTGTGAAGAGCCTGTCGGCCGAGGCACTCAGTACCGGATCGGTCCGGCCTGATGTGACGATCTCGAGCCACACAAGAACCTCGCGGGACGTGAGCTCGGTCAGCGGTAGCAACTCACAGAGCATGTCCTCGGCGATGGCGAGACGATCTTTGCTGCCGTCCAACCGATCTCGGTGCTCCGCGATCCGCGCGGTAATGCGCTCGATCACTTCCTCGGAGGCTGCACCGATCAATTCGTCACGCGAAGAGAAGTAGTGCCGAACCGATCCGATGGCCAATCCTGCCGCGTCGGCTACCGCACGTAACGTGACTTGCCCGATTCCGGCTTCGACGACGACATCGAAGACGGCCTCGAAGATTCTCTGACGCCGTTCGCCGGTATCCACAACTTTTGGCACTGTTCTTTTATAGCAGGTTCGTGCTACTTTCTTATTTAGCACGCTCGTGCTTCCAAAGAGAGGTTGTCCATGGAAACCGTTCTGACACTGCTACTCATACGTTTCGCGATCATCGCCACGATCGTCACCGTCGTCGCCGTCACACTCTTCGGCATCGCCGTGCATCTCAAACGCCGCGGGAAATGGAATGCGACCAAACGGCAACTCGGGCCGATGGCCGAGCGCGCGGCAGATCTGTATACGCGACGTTCCCGGTCCTCCGCCCGAGGATCGTGGACCGCACGCGCGGCGAGATCGGCCGCGCAGCGCCTGAACGAAGACGGGGACCGTTCATGACGACACTGAAGGCCGATGGCAACGAGTTGATGCACCACCTGTTTGTCGACTTCCTGTGGAAAGTCGGAATAGTCGCCACGTTGCTCGCGATCGGAATCGCTGCGGCAATCGTCATCTGGAAACGGGTACGGTAGCTGCTACCACAACTCACCGACAGCTTGCGGATCTCGAATCATTAAGCAGGGCAATAGGTTTCGATTCGACTATCATTGTGTATCGAACGCACGTTCGATACACTTGCTGCCATGACCACCGCGATCTGGCAACTGAGCGAAAGCGAACTCCTCGCCGACGCCACCGCGGTCTCCCACCAGATCCAGCTCCTCGAAGCCCGTCGTATCGCCCTCGTCGCCGACATCGACACCCGCGTGAGCCGCGAGAAACTCGGCTTCCCCGGACCCGCAGGCTGGCTGACCTCCACCACC
>NZ_NOYI01000034.1 GCF_002258785.1 Rhodococcus sp. 06-235-1A | reverse complement strand
CCCGCATATCGAACTCGCCGTACGTCAACGACACACCCTCGAACGAGATCGCCACCGCATCCCGATCCGCCGCCACCCGCGCATCGAAACCATCCAACAGCAACACCTCGTCGACGATCACCGCCGTCGCATTGCGCCCGACCACCAATTCCTCGAACTCCGAATCCGCCAGCACAGCAATATCGCCCACCGCAACACCCGAATCCGCAACCACAGCTTTCAGCACCGCCACGAACTTATCCGCAAAGCCGGCCACCGTCGACTCATCGAAAAGGTCGGTCGCATAAGTGAATTCGGCCGCAATTCCGGCCGCCGCGCCATCGTCGCCGTATCGGTCGTGCAGAGTCAGCTGGAGGTCCGTCTTCGCCAAAGACATCTCGAAGTCGACAGAACCGACACGCAATCCAGCCAACTCGAAATCCGACTGTGCAAGGTTCTGGAACGTCAACCCCACCTGGAACAGTGGGTTTCGGCCCATCGAACGAGCCGGATTGAGCACCTCGACCAACCGCTCGAACGGAACATCCGAATGCGCGAACGCACCCAGATCCCCCATCCGCGTCGCCGCCAACAACTCGTCGAACGACGCTGCAGGATTCACCTCCGAACGCAGCACCAACGTATTGACGAACATCCCGATCAGGTCGTCGAGCTCACGCGCGCCTCGCCCTGCGATCGGAGTACCCACAGCGACGTCGCTCGTCCCCGACAGCCGCGCCAGCAGTACTGCCAGTGCAGCGTGCACGGTCATGAACAATGTTGCGTTCGTCGCCCGCGACAACAAAACGAGATCGTCGTGCAGCGACGCATCGATCGTGAATCGAACGGTGCGACCGCGGAAACTCTGTTGCGCGGGTCGTTGCCGGTCGGACGGCAGATTCAATTGTTCCGGGAGCCCGGCAAGAGTGCGTTGCCAGTACGAGGTCTGTTCGGACGCGACGGAACCTGGGTCTTGCTCCGACCCGAGTACGGCACGCTGCCACAGCGCGAAATCCGCGTACTGCACCTCCAGCGGACGCCACTGCGGCACCCGATCCTGCGATCGAGACTCGTACGCCACCATCACATCTCGCGCCAACGGACCCATCGACGCACCGTCCGCCGAAATATGATGCACCACGAACGCCAACACGAAGTCCTGCTCACCGAGCCGGAACACCCGCCCCGCCAACGGGATCTCGGCCGCAACATCGAAACCACGCATCATGAAGCGAACGACGTTCTCCTGCAACGACGCCGGATCCACATCGAGCAACTCGATCACCGGAACCGCACCATCCCCCGCCACGATCTCCTGATAGGGCACACCCTCGTACGCCGGGTACATCGTGCGCAGCGATTCGTGACGCTCCACCACATCGGCAACCGCAGCCCGCAACGCCTCCACATCGAGTTCGCCCAACAGTCTGACGACCAGCGGGATGTTGTCCACCGCGGACGACGTGTCGAACTGATTCAAGAACCAAAAACGCTGCTGCGCAAGCGACAACGGAATCCGCTCGGGTCGCGGTCCTGCAACCAACGCAACCCGTCCCCCACTGCCCACCTGCGACTCCAACACGGCCGCCAACGCACCCACCGACGACGACTCGAACAACACCCGCACCGATACGGACGCGTCCAACGCCACACCCAACCGCGACACCACCTGCGTCGCGACCAACGAATTACCACCCAACGCAAAGAAATCGTCATCCAGACCCGCCCGAGGCACACCCAACACCTCGGCGAACACCCCCGCCACCAACTCCTCCACCGGAGTCGACGGCGCACGATACTCCCGCGCCTGGAACACCGGATCCGGCAACGCCCGCCGATCCAACTTGCCGTTGGGTGTCAGAGGCAGGGTTTCGAGCACGACGATCGAGTCCGGAATCATGTAGCCCGCCAGGAATCCGCCGATGCTGGTGAGCAGTTCCGGTACGTCGAGGTGACTACCGGACTCAGGCACCACGTACCCGACCAAGCGATCGCCGAACTCTCGACTCGACCGCACTTCCGCCACGGCTGCGGCGACACCGTCGGCACGGAGCAACGCAGACTCGATCTCTCCCAGCTCTATCCGGAAGCCTCTCAGCTGCACCTGGGAGTCGCTGCGCCCTGCGTATTCGAGAATTCCGCTCGAATTCCAGCGAGCCACGTCACCGGTGCGATACAGACGTCCCCCGAGCCGATCGAACGGATCGGCCACGAATCGCGACGCAGACAGCGGAGCGCGTCCCGTGTAACCCCGTGAGAGCTGATTGCCCGCGACGTAGACCTCACCCGGCATCCCCACTGCGGTGGGCCGCAGTCGTGAGTCCAGAACGTACACACCGAAGCCGGGCAGCCCGCGCCCGATCGCCGACGCCGCCCCGAGCACCGCCATCGACTCGTCGAGTTCGTGGAACGATACGTGCACGGTCGTTTCGGTGATTCCGTACATGTTCACGAGGACCGGTGCGCTCGCATGCCTGCTGTACCAGCCCGTCAGACGTCCCAGGTCCAAGGCCTCGCCGCCGAACACCACGTAACGCAATGTCAGATCGGCGCCACCGGCCACACGGTCCGCCTCCGCCAGTTGATAGAACGCAGACGGCGTCTGACTGAGCACCGTCACCTTCTCTGCAGTCAACAAGTCCAGAAAGGCCTCCGGTGACCGAGAAGTGAAGTAGTCCACCACCACCAACCGGCCACCGTGCAGCAGCGGTCCCCACAGTTCCCAGACCGAGAAGTCGAACGCGAACGAGTGGAACATCGTCCACACATCGTCGGATCCGAAGTCGAATTTCGATCCTACGTTCGCAAACAACTCGACGACGTTACGGTGTGAGATCACAACACCTTTGGGGCGTCCGGTCGAACCCGATGTGTAGATGACGTACGCCGCGTTGGCGGGCCGCAGCGCCCCTGTCCGCTCGTGGTCCCCGATCGGACCGTCCGCCTGTGTCGCCGACTCCTCGTCGGGATGGCCGAGGGTCACGATGGACGCCCAGGGCGCGTCGATGGTCTCGCTGCCTGCTGCGTCGGTCACGACCGATACCGGTCGTGCGTCGTCGAGAATGTAGGCAATGCGCTCGGCCGGGTTGGTCAGGTCCACCGGTAGGTACGCCGCGCCGGTCTTCGATACGGCCAGCAGCGCCACGATCAGTTCCGCAGTGCGCGGCAGGGCGACCGCAACCAACCGTTCCGGACCGGCACCGTCCTCGATCAACCTGCGCGCCAGTACATTCGAGCGACGGTCCAGTTCCGAGTAACTCAGCGACGAGCTTCCGACCGTCAGCGCAGTGGAATTCGCATACCGGGCGGCGCTCGACGAGAACAGCGAAACCAGCGTGTCGGACTCACCGACGTCGACACCCGGCTGGTTCCATTCCGACGTGACCAGTTGGTGTTCGCCGTCGAGCAGAACCGACAACTCGCCGATCGAGCTCGTCGTGTCCGACGCCATGGCCGTAAGCAGAGCAACGAGCCGTTCCACGATGCGTTCTGCATCTGTGAACTCGAAGAGATCGCTGAAGTATTTGAGCGTGAACCGAATTCGGCTGTCCGCGACGACCAACAAGGTCAACGGATAGTGCGTGTTGTCGTCCGATTCGATACCGACGACGGACATGCCGTCGATAGCCGTCGCCTGCTCGGCCAGACCTTCTCGATCGACCGGATACGACTCGAAGACGGTCAACGTGTCGAACAGATCGCTCCGGCCGACGGCACCGTGGATGTCTGTCAGACTCACATGGTGATGCTCGAGCAGATCGGCCTGCTCGGACTGCGTACGGGTCAGAAATGCCTCGACGGACTCGGTGTCGTCCACCCGAATCCGCACCGGAATGGTGTTGATGAACAAGCCCACCATGTCCTCGACCCCGACGAGATCGGCGGGACGCCCGGATACGGTCGCGCCGAAGACCACGTCGTCCTGACCCAGCATCCTCCCGAGCAGAATCACCCAGGCACTCTGGACCACGGTATTGATGGTGACTCCGAGACGAGCGCCGATGTCGACCAGGGCCGTCGTAGTCGATTCGTCCAAGGCTGCTTCGATTCGACCTGAACGTGCCGAAATCTGACGAAGCCCGGATGCAGCGGCGACCGATGTCGGATCGCCGAGACCGCTCAGAGCACGAGTCCAGGCAGCGATGGACTCGGCCCGATCGCGTCCGCTGAGCCAGGCCAGGAAGTTGCGGTACGAACGCGTGCGGGGAAGCACCGAGGCGTCGCCCTTCACCGCGTACAGGACCATCAAGTCCTTCATGAGCAGCGGCAGGGACCATCCGTCCAGCAGAACATGATGGTTGGTGAAGACCAACCGGTAGTGAGTGTCGTCCAGCTTCACCAAGCTGAAACGCAGCATCGGACCCGTGGTCAGATCGAACCGACGAGCTTGATCCTCGGCAGCGAATGCGGCTGCAGCAGCATCACGTTCCGACACGGGCGTCCCGCCGAGATTCACGTCCTGCCAAGGTACTTCGACGTCGTGGAGCACTATCTGAACTGGGCTGCCGTCACCGGCCTCGCCGAACACGACGCGTAGATTGTCGTGGCGATCGAGTAGCGCCTGGGCCGCACTGCGCAGCCGATTCGCGTCGACCGCGCCTTCCAGCGCCAGCACGATCTGCATCGTGTAGACGTCGACGGACTCGTCGGCGAGCAGCGCGTGGAACAGCAGCCCTGCCTGCAGCGGGGCGAGCGGCCACACATCGTCGACGGCCGACACCCGGGAGACGCTGGGGTACCGCCGTTCCCACGTCTCCAACTCGCGTTGAGTCACCGTCACCAACGGAACGTCGGACGGTGTGAGGCCGCCCGCCGTCCCGGTCGCGACTCTGTGCGCGATCGCGGTCAAACCCTCGATCCACAGGTCTGCGAATTCGCGAACATCCTCGCCGTCGAGGGCACCGGACGCGTAGGCCACAGTTGCCTGCAAACGCGGACCCTCGGGCGAGTCGGCGACGACGGCGTTGATGTCGACGGTCTTGTTCGCCGGCATATCGGCATTGCCGATCGCGTTCAGGTCTCCGAGATCTTGCGCCGGCAGCCAACCGACCGTGTCGAATCCTTCGGGGATGTCGCCCGCGGTGACGCGGCCGAGGTAGTTGAAGCTGATCTGACCAGCAGACAGAGGAGCCAGGTCGCGTGCCGTGTCCTCGTTCAAGAATCTGAGCATGCCGTAGCCCATCCCCTTGTCCGGGATGGCCAACAGCTGTTCCTTGACCGCTTTGACCGCCCGGTCGGTTTCCGGGCTTCCGGTCAATGCCTGGGCGACGTCGATTCCGGTCAGGTCGAGCTTCACTGGGAACACGCTCGTGAACCATCCGACGGTACGAGACAAGTCGGCGCCGGGTACGACGTCCTCTTCTCGTCCGTGCCCTTCGAGCTGGACGATGCCGACTGCAGATTCGACCCCGCGCCTGCTCCGCCAGTGCGCCAAGCCGAGCGCCAGGCCCGCGAGCAACCCGTCGTTGACTCCGCCTCGGAAGAACTCCGGGACCGAGGTCAGCAGCTCCGCTGTCACATCCGCCGGCAAGGCGACATCGAAACGCTCCACCGTTGCCGCCACATCGACGGTCGGGTCGAACGACCGCGCACCGAGAGCTGGATCGGCACTGGAGCCGATCGCTGTCCAGAAAGGCAGTTCGGCAATGCGTCGCGCGGAACGGGCATCCGCGGCCAGGCCGTGAGACCACCGGCGCAGCGAGGTGCCGACGGCAGGCAGGCTGGGAATGCCGTTCTGCGACAGTTGAATCCAAGCGGACATCAGGTCCGGAACCAACACTCGCCAGGACACACCGTCGATGACCAGGTGGTGTGCGACGATCACCAGTCGACCGGTTCTCTCGGTGCCGAAATCGATCCACACCAAGCGAAGCATCACGCCCGCGGACGGATCCAATTGCGACAGCGCTGCGTCCAGCGCTCCCGAGGCCGTTGCGGTGACATCGTCCGGGGACGCGGACGGATCGACGACCACATGGTCGATCAGCCCATCGACATCGACCTGCCCCGGGGCGGCAACGTCGAGTCCGAATCCACGGTGGTCGTGTGTCAGCGTCGATCGCAGAGCGTCATGGTGATCCACCACCGCAGTCAGGGTTGCCACCAGCGCGGACCGGTCGACGGCCTGCGGCAGCTCCACGGTGAGGTTCTGAGTGAACCGTGAGTATCCGCCTCCCTGCGTGACCAACGACTGTGCGAAAGGCGTGAGTGGCATCCAGCCGACTCCTCCGCCGTCGAGCTCGTCCAGAACGGCGACGGTCTCGCCACTTCGTCCGGCGATCTCGGCCAAGCCGGCAATACTCTTGCGCTCGAAGACGTCCCGTGGAGTGATGGCCACTCCGGCGGCCTTGGCGCGTGAGACGAGCTGAATGGAGACGATGCTGTCGCCACCGAGAGCGAAGAACGAATCGTCCACGCCGATGTTCTCGCGACCGAGGACGTCGGCGAACACGCCCGCGAGAATTCTCTCGACATCGGTGGACGGTGCTCGAAAACCCGCCCCCGTGTCGAGGGCGGGAGCCGGGAGCGCCTTGCGGTCGAGCTTGCCACTGGAACCGAGAGGGAATTCGGTCAGCACGATCACTGCGGTAGGCACCATGTATTCGGGTACGCGTCGGCCCACTCCTGCCAACAGTGCCGTCTGGTCCACCGTTGTGCCGGGTGCGGCCACCACGTACGCAACCAGCTTGTCTCCGATGGCGTCGTCGTTTCGGACCATGACGACGGTGCGCGAAACAGATTCGTCCGCGAGCACCGCCGCTTCGATCTCTCCGAGCTCGATCCGCTGCCCACGAAGCTTGACCTGGAAGTCCGTCCGGCCGATGTACTCGATCTCGCCGTCCTCGGTCCAGGTGACTCGGTCACCGGTGCGATACATACGGCTTCCGTCGTTGCCGAACGGGTCGGCCACGAAACGGTCCGCCGTCAGATCCGAACGTGAGATGTATCCCCGTGCGAGTTGCACGCCCGCCAGATAGAGCTCACCGGCGACCCCGGCCGGGACGGGATGCAGACGTGAATCCAGCACGTGGACACGGGTGTTCCACACCGGCCTGCCGATGGGAACACCCCCCTGATCGGAATCGTCGACCTCGTGTTCGGTCACTTCCACTGCGGCCTCGGTGGGTCCGTAGAGGTTGTGCACGCGTACACCGGGGAGGGCGTGTCGAACCGAATGTGCCACCTTCGCGGTCAGCGCCTCACCCGATGCGAACACCCGAGTCAACGTGCGCGCCTCGCTTATCCCCTCGAACTCGGCGAACACGGCGAGCAGCGAGGGAACGAAATGCACTGTTGTGACCGACTTTTCGACGATGACACGCGCCAGGTACGCCGGATCACGATGCCCGTCGGGGACGGCCAGCACGAGAGTTGCCCCGGTCTGCAGGGGCCAGAACAGCTCCCACACCGATACATCGAAGGTCACCGGAGTCTTCTGCAGGACAAAATCGTCCATGCCGAGTCGATATCTGTCCTGCCGCCACCGAAGGTAGTTGCAGACCGCGGAGTGCGCCACGGCGACACCCTTCGGCATGCCCGTCGAGCCCGACGTGAAGATCACGTAGGCCGTGTTCTGCGGACGGAGAACGTCGAGTCGCTCGGTGTCGCGAAGTCGATCCGCGGAGTACCCACTCAGGTCGAGCGTATCGACGTCGACCGCTGTGGACGACACGCTCGGAATCGAAGGCACCCTGCCCGCCGTCAGCACCAGAACCGGCTCGGCGGTACTCAGAATGTGCTCGATTCGCTCCTCCGGCTGGTCCGGATCGACGGGGACGTAGGCCCCGCCTGCCTCGAGGATCGCATACATCGCGACGAGCATCGACGTACTACGCCGAATCATCAGTCCCACACGAGCTTCGGGGCCGACGCCCGCAGCGACCAGGTAGCGGGCCAACTGATCGACCCGTTGAGCGAAGGTGCGGTAGTCGAGTGTCTCGTTCTCGAATACGACAGCAGGCGCAGACGGAGTCCTGGCCACCTGATCTCGAAAGAGCGAGACCAATGTCGCGTCGGGCAGGGGTTGGACCGTGTCGTTGACGATCCGGTCGAAGTTGTCCCGCTCGAACGGGAACAGGACGTCGATGTCCCCCACCACGACGGCCGGGTCCGCAGTGACCGCATCGAGTACGGAGACGAATCGGTCCCAGAACTTGCCGATGGTGCCTTCGTCGAACAGGTCCGTCGAGTAGGTCCACGCGACCGACATCGCTGCAGGTTCGGTGTCGGTGCTCGGCGTGTGCTCGACGGTTATCTGAAGATCGAATTTGGCGCTGACCACGTCGATGTCGACGGCCGAGATCGTCAAGCCAGGAAGCTCGAGTGCGGTCACGCCGATGTTCTCGAACGACAGCATGACCTGGAACAGCGGGTGCCGGGCCGTCGAGCGCGCGGGTGAGATCACTTCGACCAATCGCTCGAACGGAACGTCGGCGTGGCCGAACGCCGTCAGGTCGAGTTCGCGAACCCCGGTCAGGAAGTCACGGAACGCGATTGCCGGGTTCACCTCCGTCCGGAGCACCAGCGTGTTGACGAACATGCCGATGACATCGTCGAGAGCCTCGTCGCCGCGCCCCGCAACCGGTGTGCCGATGGCGATGTCGTCGGTGCCGGACAGCCTGGCAAGAACGATCGCCAGTGCCGCGTGCACCACCATGAACGTGGTGCTGTCGTGGTAGCGCGCGACGGCGGTGATTCGATCGGCGATGTCCGGGTCGAGGTGCGCGGTGAACACGGCACCGGCGTCGGTCGATACTGCCGGTCGAGGGCGATCGGACGGCAGATCCAACTGGTCCGGCAGGCCCGCCAAGGCCGAGATCCAATAAGATTCCTGGGCGCTGATCAACGAGGACGTGTCGTCCTCGGATCCGAGGACATCGCGCTGCCACAACGTGTAGTCGATGTACTGCACAGCAAGCGGAGTCCAGTCCGGGGCGTGACCGGCGGCACGAGCACCGTATGCGACCATGACGTCACGAGTCAGTGGTACCAACGAAAAGCCGTCCGCGGCAATGTGATGCACCACGAGTACGAGGATGTGCTCGTCTCCGGTTACCCGAAACAGTCTCGCGCGCAACGGAACATGCTGTGTGACGTCGAACCCGCCGAGTACGGTTTCGGTGATCCGCGGTGCGATCTGCTCGGCCGAGATGTCCAGCGGTTCGAGATCGGGCAGCGCGTCTGCAACCGGAACGAGAACCTGTTGACCGATGCCGTCGACCTCGGGATACACGGTGCGCAGCGGCTCGTGCCGCCCGACCACGTCGGCAACCGCGGCCACCAATGCCGCTGTGTCGAGTGCTCCGGTCAGTCGGATCGCCAGCGGAATGTTGTTCACCGACGACTCGGGCTCGAACTGGTTGAGGAACCACATTCGCTTCTGCGCCAGTGACAACGGCGATTGCGCCGGCCGCGCGTACGGTTGCAGCGGAGGTCGGCCACCGGCACCGCGCTCGATCTCCTCATCGGCCATCCGCGCGAGCCTGGCGATGGTCGGTGCCTCGAAGAACGCCCTGACGTCGATTCGAATGCCGAGCGCTGAATTGGCCCGCCCGATGACGCGGGTCGCGCTGAGCGAGTTGCCACCGATCTCGAAGAAGTTGTCGTCGATACCTACCCGTTCGACACCGAGAACGTGTGCGAATGCGTCGGCGAGTACCGTTTCGGTCTCGGTCTCCGGCGCGCGGTACTTCGCCACGGCCGCAGAGAGATCGGGTTCGGGAAGAGCTGCCCGGTCCAGTTTTCCGTTCGCGTTCAACGGGAATCGATCCAGATCGACGAACACTGCGGGCACCATGTACGACGGGAGCTGCTCACGAACGAGCTGAGCGAGCGCGTCGTGCTCCACCGGAGCATCGGTGGTGAGGTACGCAACGAGCAGTTGGTTGCTCGCATTGTCGGAATTGACCAGTGCCACCGCACCACTCACGGCCGGGTGACGGGTGAGCGCCGCCTCGACCTCACCGAGCTCGATTCTGAGCCCACGCAATTTGACCTGAAAGTCCGTGCGCCCGAGGTACTGCAGCTCACCGGCCGACTCGGCCGCTGTCGACGGCACCACTCGCACGAGGTCACCGGTTCGGTACATCCTCTCGCCCGGTCCTCCGAACGGGTTCGCGACGAATCGGTCCGAGGTGAGTCCACTGCGGCCCAGATAACCACGAGCGAGCGCAGGACCGGCGAGGTACAGCTCTCCCGGAGTGCCGTCGGGCACCGGCTGCAGACGACTGTCCAGAACCGTTGCCGCCGTGCGCGGTACCGGGTTACCGATCGTGACGCCGCGCCCCGCCTCGAGGCGGGCGTAGCACGAGATGATGGTGGTCTCGGTGGGTCCGTACCCGTTGAAGTACGTCCGACCCGGAGCCCATTCACCGACGAGCTCGTCGGTGCTGGCGTCGCCACCCACCGAGACCACTCGCACGTTCGGGTGGTCTGCCGCGTCCACGGTTCCCAGCACGCCAGGGGTGATGATGGTGTGGGTGACCCGCTGTTCGGTCAGCAGCTCGGTGAGCTCCGAACCACCGATGATGTCCGGCGGTGCGACCACCAGCGAGCCGCCGCGGTGGAACGCACACAGGAGCTCGAGCACGGACGGATCGAAGCTCAGTGCGCAGATGTGCAGAAACCGCGTGGTCTCGTCGAGACCGTAGAGTTCCGAGGCCGTCTCCACCAGAGGCTGCAATCCGGTGTGGGTGACGACGACACCCTTCGGAGTGCCGGTCGACCCCGACGTATAGATGACATATGCGGGGTGCTCCGGGAGCAGTGCCGACCGTCGATCCTCGTCGAGGATCGGTTCCGCAGACGCGCCGTCGATCTCGGCCTGCGCTTCGGCTTCGTCCAGGACGAGCCACCGTGGCCCACTCGGCAGCCGGGTGGAGAACTCACCGATGGTGATGCCGATATCCGCGCCCGAGTCGGTCACCATGTGAGTGATGCGCTCGACGGGAAGATTCGGATCGACGGGCACGTACGCCGCACCGGATTTCGCGATTGCCCAGATCGCCACCACGGACTCGATCGACCGACGGATCCCGAGCGCCACGACGGTATCGGGTCCTGCACCTCGGCCGATCAGGACTCGGGCCAGCCGTGACGAGCGCTGGTCCAGCTCCTCGTACGACATGGTGGCGGAGCCGAAGGAGACGGCAATCTTGCCGGGATCGAGTTCGACGGCTGCAGTGAGCAGCTGCGGAAGCAGAGCCGCCCGAGCCACCCTGCGTCGTCGCTCGGGGCGCCTCCGCTTGGATTCGCCCTGCCGACGGCCGGCACCGTTCTCGCGCGAGGAGGTCATCCTGCTACCACCAGCGAACGGGGCGAAACGCCACTGGGCGCACTGGTCCCGCAAGGAGCGGTTCCCCGCTCGAATGACACGTGGTCGGTAGCCGCTTTACTCACACGGCCAGGCTACCGGGACGCTCGGTCGCAATTGCCGATACTCCCCGCCCGCCCCGTAGCCAGCCCAGCGGCGGTGTGCTGCCGCCGGTCGAACCCGGTCACCGTGGCAACGATCCGCCTCCCGGAACGATGCGCACGGTCGCCGAGTCCGCGTCGGTGACGACGTCGGATCTGTCGGTCACGACCACCACTTCCAGGTCCTCCGCTGCCGCCAGATCGACCGACGTCGACAACTCGGCATCGAGGAACGCGTGAGTGATCCACTCCTCGGCCATCAGATCGGTCACCGCATCCGCGTCGTTGCCCACATCGGTCAGTACCGCCGCGGCACCGGAAGACAACGTCATCAGAATTTCCCATGCGACCCAGGCGAATTCCGATCCCTGCGATACGAGCACCCGCGACTCGTACGTCATCTCGTAGCGATCCCGCTGCTCGGCCAACTCGGCAACAACGGCTCGATGCGAGGTCACCACGTCCCCGGACTCCGACACCCGCAGAGCGGGATCGTCGGCATGGAGCAGACGGGTGCGCTCCGAATACGGGACCGGCCGATTGGACAGCGCCGCAACTCTCGCGACGGTGTCCGGGGCGTCGAGCACCACCACGGTCGGTGCAGCCGCACCCGACGGTGCTGCGGCCGAGAACTCCTGCGTGGTCAGCAACAGTGCCGGATGCGTGGCATCGAACGTTTCATCGCTCGTGGCTCGCTGCGGATCCACCAGCACCATGGCGGCACCAGCCGACAGGACGGCCCACATCGCCTCGACCAGCAGCCGCGATCGCGGAACGGCAATCGCCACCAGGTCTCCCGGGCCGACTCCCTCGCCGGTGAGAACACGCGCGAGCTGCGACGCCGAACGCTCCACGTCCTCGTAGGTCGTCTCCCCCTCGGCGGTGACAACCGCAGGAGCCTGCGGATCGGCATCGACCACCGCGCGAAGTATCTGCGGCAGCGTCCGATCAGCGGTTGTCGTGGTTCCGGATTCGGCGGCCACAGCGGCGACACCCGGCCCGCGCTTGCGCTCCTCGTCCGATCGGATGTCGATCGCCTCGACGGCAGTGTCCGGCGACGCCACCACTGCCCGCAGGATCATGTCGAGTCGATCGGCGTACGCGCGAACAGTGGCCTCGTCGAAGAGATCGACAGCGAAGAGCATCGACCCGCCCAAGCTGCCGAACGATCCGTCGTCGTGACGGGTCGGCTCTAGTGTCACCTGCAGGTCGAACTTCGCGGCCAGATCACCCGAGTCCGCTGCCTCGACAGTGAGGCCGGGTAGCTCCAATCGCGGCTTCTCGAAGTTCTGCAGCGACAGCGCAACCTGAAAGATCGGATGTCGCCCCGGAGTTCGTACCGGTGCCACCGCGTCGACCACGCGCTCGAACGGTAGGTCCGCATGCGCGAACGCACGGAGATCGGCATCGCGTGTGACATCGAGCAAGGCCGAGAACGACATTCCCGGATCCACCTGCGTTCGCAGGGCAAGAGTGTTGACGAACATTCCGACGATATCGTCGAGTTCGCGTTCACCACGACCAGCAACCGGGGTACCGACCGCGATGTCGGTACCACCGCTCAGCCGAGCGAGCAGTACGGCCAGGCCTGCGTGGATGACCATGAACAACGACATCTTGCGCTCTCTCGCAAGAGCTTCGAGCTGCTCGTGCAGTTGCGGATCGAGTTCGAAGTACACCGACCGACCCCGCATCGACGCGGTCGCCGGACGCGGCCGATCGGTCGGCAACTCGACCCCGGTCGAAACACCGGCCAACTCCGAGGTCCAGAACTGCAGTTGTGCGGCGGCCGCCGACTGCGAGTCCTCCTCGTCGCCCAAGACCCTGCGCTGCCACAGCGCGAAGTCCGCGTACTGAACCTCGAGTGGTGCCCAGTTCGGTGCTTCGTTGCCTGTCCTGGCCACATAGGCCGACACCAGGTCGCGAGCCAGCGGCGCCACCGAAGCACCGTCGGCGGAGATGTGGTGCACGACGAGCGCCAGCACGTGATCGGCTCGACCCACCTCGTACAGACCGATCCGGACCGGAACGGACTCGGAGACATCGAATCCGCGTCCGACCATCTCGAGGATGGCCGCATGCGAGCGCTCGGCGTCGTCATGTGTGACCGGTGTCAGATCGAACGCGACGTCGGTTGCGGCGACGATGTGCTGAGTCGGCCCTTCGTCGTCGGCCGGGTAGAACGTCCGCAACGACTCGTGCCGCTGGAGTACATCGAACACCGCTGCACTCAGTGCCTCGACGTCGAGTGTTCCGGTCAGTCGGATGACCAGTGGGATGTTGTAGCTCGCCGAGTTCGGATCGAGTTGGTTGAGCACCCACATCCGTTGCTGCGCAAGCGAGAGCGGAATGCGGTCCGGTCGATCCGCTGCCACCAGCGGGATGTGCCGACCTCGGCCGGTGGCCGAGCCGATTCGAGCCGCCAACGCCTCGACGCTCGACGCCTCGAACAGGTCCCGCACACCCACTCGGGTGTCCACGAGGGCTCCCACTCGTGCGACGACCCTGGTCGCGATGAGCGAATTGCCCCCGAGTGCGAAGAAGTCGTCGTCCAGTCCGACCCGCTCGACGCCCAGCACGTCACCGAACACCTCGGCGACAGCGATCTCGAATTCCGTTACGGGTTCCCGGTATTCGGCCGTCGCGAACACCGGATCCGGCAGGGATCGACGGTCCAACTTACCGTTGGGTGTCAGCGGCAGAGCGTCGACGACGATGATCGCGTCGGGCACCATGTACCCGGTCAGAAAGCCTCCGACGAACTCCGACAGTTCGGCAACGTCCACGCTGGCACCGGATTCGGGCACGACGTAACCGACGAGTCGATCTCCGAAGTCCTCGCTGTGACGCACCAGCGCGACGGACGACGCCACACCGTCGAATCGCAGCAGTGCAGATTCGATCTCACCCAGTTCGACGCGGAAACCTCGCAGCTGGATTTGCGAATCGCTCCGGCCCGCGTATTCGAGGATGCCGTCCGCGTTCCATCGTGCGGTGTCGCCGGTGCGATACAGGCGTGCGCCCGGCGTACCGAACGGATCGGCGACGAACCTCGCGACCGTCAGATCGGGGCGTTCGAGGTATCCCCGGGAAAGCTGGTTCCCGGAGACGTAGACCTCTCCGGCGATACCGACCGGTACCGGCTGCAGACGCGCGTCGAGCACGTAGACGGCCAAACCCGGCAACGCACGACCGATTGCCGACGCCGCCCCTCGGTGTGCCATGGCCGCATCGAGTTCCAGGAACGACACGTGCACCGTGGTCTCGGTGATGCCGTACATGTTCACCAGGCGCGGTGCCTGCTCGTCGTAACGGGCGTACCACCTGCTGAGCTGACCCAGGTCGAGGGCTTCGCCACCGAAGATCACGTAGCGGAGCGAAGACAGGGGCGTTGCTCCCGCGTCGACGCGCACCCTGTCCGCCTCGGCGAATTGATAGAACGCAGACGGTGTCTGATCGAGAACCGTCACCCCTTCCGCAGCAACGAGTTCGACGAACGACTCCGGTGACCGCGAGGTCAGGTAGTCGACCACGACGAGGCGTCCGCCGTACAGCAGCGGTCCCCACAGCTCCCACACCGAGAAATCGAAAGCGTAGGAGTGGAACATCGTCCACACGTCGGTGGGACCGAAGCCGAACTTCGGTTCCGCGTTGGCGAACAATTCGAGAACGTTTCGGTGATCGACAACCACTCCCTTGGGAGTTCCGGTCGATCCCGAGGTGTAGATGACGTATGCCAGGTCTGTCTGCCGAAGCGGTGTGATTCGATCGGCGTCCGACACTGCGGCACTCGACTGCGCATCGGTGACGTCGTCGCCGATCAGCACTGTCCGAGCCCACGGCGCTACCACGGCGGGGGCGCTGGCGTCATCGGTCAGCACCACCACCGGCCTGGCGTCGTCGAGCATGAACCGAACGCGATCGGCCGGGTACGAGACGTCCACAGGCAGGTAGCCGGCCCCCGACTTCACCACCGCCAGTAGCGCGATCACCAGATCGGCCGTGCGCGGCAGAGCCACTGCGACGAGGGACTCAGGGCGCGCGCCTGCCGAGATAAGCACGCGCGCAAGCTGATTCGCTCGCGCCTCCAATTCGCCGTACGTCAGCGACTCGTCTCCCGCGGTCACCGCGATCGAGTCGGGGTACTGCAATGCGCTGTCGGCGAACATGTCGGCCAAGGTGGCCGAGGTGTCGACGCGTACGCCGGGCGTGTTCCAGTCGTGGAGCACCATGGATCGTTCGGTCTCGTCGAGCAGCGACACGTCGTCCACCGACAGCTCCGGAGCAGCCACGAACGAATCGAGTATGCGACCCAGACGCGCGAGCATCGTCTCGATCTGCTTGCTTCCGAACAGGTCCTCGAAGTAGCGGACCGTCAACGTGATCGTGGCGTCGGCAACGATCAGCAGCGTCAACGGATAGTGAGTGTTGTCGTTCGACTCCACCCCCGCCACGGTCATGCCGTCGATTGCCGACGCCTGAGCAGCGAGTCCGGCTTCGTCCACCGGATACGACTCGAACACCGTCAGGGTGTCGAACAGTGCTCCCAGTCCCACTGCCTGCTGGATGGGCGCCAGTCCGACATGGTGATGGTCCAGCAGATCGGCCTGCTCGCCCTGCACCCGAGTCAGGAACTGCTGCACCGACTCTCGCGTGTTCATCTCGATCCGCACGGGAATGGTGTTGATGAACAGTCCCACCATCGATTCGACGCCGGCGAGATCGGCCGGGCGGCCCGACACCGTGGCGCCGAACATCACATCGCTGCGGCCGAGAGTGCGCGCCAGCAGCAATCCCCATGCCGATTGCACGATCGTGTTCAGCGTCACGCCCAGTCGTGCACCCAACGCTGTCAGATCCCTCGTTCGGGACTCGTCGAGCACCGCTACCGATTTCGCCGATCGCGCCGAGATCTCGCGACCCGGCTCGGCCGATGCCAGAATCGTGGGCTCCTCGACTCCTGCCAGTGCGTCCGCCCAGGCCGCGTACGAACGCGTCACGTCCTGCGCGGCGAGCCACGTCAGGAAGTGCCGGTACGACGCCACGCGCGGCAACACGGAACGATCGCCGCGTACAGCGTAGAGAACCAGCATGTCCTTCATCAGCAGCGGCAGAGACCAACCATCGAGCAGAAGATGGTGGTTGGTCAATACCAGTTGGTACCGGTCCGGCTGGACACGTACGAGGAGGAACCTCAGCAGCGGCGGCGCGGCCAGATCGAACTGTCGAGCCTGCTCCTCGGCGCGAGCATCGGCGAGTGCCTGTGCCCGATCATGCTCCGGCAGGGACGTGAGATCGAGCTCTCGCCAGGGCAGCGAAACGTGGTCGAGGACCAGTTGCACCGACGAACCGTCGTCCGCGGTGACGAACGCGGTACGCAGATTGTCGTATCGCGCCAGCAGCGACTCTCCCGCCGAGCGAAGGCGGGCGGCATCGACCTCTCCCGTCAACGTCAGCGCGACCTGCATCGTGTAGACGTCGACCGATGAGCCGGCCAGCAACGCGTGGAACAGAAGCCCCTGCTGGAGCGGTGCCAGCGACCAGATGTCTGCAACCGTGTCGAAGTCCCTCTCCCAACGTTCGATGTCGCTCTGCCCGACCGAGACCAGTGGCACGTCCGACGGAGTCAGGCCACCGGCACCCACGCTGCGGGTGTGCTCGGCGACGGATGCCAGCGCCGAGATCCACAATCCGCCTAGGTGCTCGACGGACGCGCTGTCGATCGCGCCACGGGGGAAGGCGAAGGTTGCGCTCAGCGCCGGGCCGTCGTCGGTGTCGAGAACGATCGCATTGATGTCGATCGTCTTGTTCGCCGGCATGTCGGCATCACCCGGTGCATCCACGTCACCGAGATCGCCCGCCGGCAACCACCCGAGACCGGCTGCCGCGTCCGGCACGTCGCCGACGGACACACGCCCGAGATAATTGAAGCTGATCTGTCCGGTCTCGAATCGGGAGAACTCGGCGGTGTCGTCGTCGTAGTACCGAAGAAGCCCGTAACCCAATCCGTGCGACGGCACACCGAGCAGCTGTTCCTTGACGGCCTTGACCGCCGATCCGGCGGCCACGCCACCCTGGAACGCGGCGTCGAGATCTATGTCGGAGACATCGAGACGCACGGGATAGATGCTGGTGAACCAGCCGACGGTGCGGGTCAGATCCGCGCCGGGCACCAGCTCTTCCTCGCGGCCGTGGCCCTCGAGTTGGACGAGTGTCGTTGCACTGTCGACATCGCGTTCACGGCGCCAGCGCGACACCGCCAGTGCGAGCGCCGCCAGCAGCCCGTCGTTCACGCCGGCCCGGAAGATCTCCGGCAACGTCGTCGTCAGAGTGGCCGTGTCTGCGGCCGACAATTCGACTCGCACGCGATCCACCGTCGGAACGACGTCGATCGACGCATCGAACGGTCGGAGTCCGAGTGTCGGATCTTCACCGTCCAGAACCTCTGTCCAGTAGTCGATCTCGTCGGACTTCGCCGATGCGAGCACGTCCACGGCCAACGCGTGCGTCCACCTGCGCATAGAGGTCCCGACCGGTGCAAGTTCAGCAGGAGCACCGCTGGAAATCTGCGCCCACGCCGTCACGAAGTCCGGCACCAGGATTCGCCACGACACACCGTCGACCACGAGGTGGTGCGCGACAACGAGAAGGCGACCGCTACGGGTGGCACCGAAATCGACCCAGACGTACTCGGTCATGACACCGGCTTGCGGGTCCAGAAGCCCCATCGCCGAGTCGAGCTCGGCAGAGGCCAGTCGAGTCACGAGCTCGTCGGTCGCGTCCGGTTCGACTACCACTCGGTGGATCAGGGCGTCGACGTCAACGCTTCCCGGCGCACCGACCACCAGTCCGGGCTCGGTCACGTCCGAGTCCGAGTCCGAGTCCACGACCAGAGTCGAGCGCAGTACGTCGTGACGATCGGTGACGGCGGCAATCGTGGCGACGATTCCCGCTCGGTCGATACCCGACGGAAGCTCGAGGGTGAGGGTCTGCACGAATCGCGAGTAACCACCACCGCGTTCGACGAGCATCCGCCCGAACGGCGTCAGCGGCATCCATCCGATTCCGCCGCCCTCGAGTTCGGCCAGCGTCGCACCGAACGCGCCCTCACCGAGAACTGCGACCTCGGCGAGTCCGGCAACCGTCTTGCGCTCGAACACCTCACGAGGTGTGAAACGAACGCCACGGGTCTTGGCGCGCGAGACCAACTGGATCGAGACGATACTGTCGCCGCCGAGCGCGAAGAACGAGTCGTCGATGCCGACTGTGTCGACGCCGAGCACCTCGGCGAAGATCTCGGCGATGATTCGCTCCATTTCGGTTCGGGCACCGCGGAACTCGGTGTCCACACTCATCACCGGAGTGGGCAGCGCGCGACGATCCAGCTTTCCGCTCGGTCCGAGCGGGAACTCGGACAGGACCACCACGACGGCCGGGACCATGTATTCGGGCACGTGCCGAGCAACCGAGACCTTGAGGGTGTCGACGTCGATCGTCGAGTCCGCGGACGCCACGACGTAGGCGACGAGCATCTCTCCGGCACCGATGTCGTTGCGCACCAGAACCACAGCGGACGACACGGAAGCGTCCGAGAGAAGGGCGGCTTCGATCTCGCCCAACTCGATTCGCAATCCACGCAGCTTGACCTGGAAGTCGGTACGTCCGATGTAGTCCAGTTCGCCGGCACCGGTCCAGCGCACCAGGTCGCCGGTCCGATACATGCGAGTTCCTGCCGCGCCGTACGGGTCGGCGACGAAGCGGTCGGAAGTGAGATCGCTTCGGCCGACGTAGCCGTGCGCCAACTGGACGCCTGCCAGGTACAGCTCGCCCGGCACTCCGGCCGGCACCGGCCGGAGGCGGCCGTCGAGCACTCGCAGAGCTGTGTTCCACACCGGGGCACCGATCGGCACGGTACGGACGTCGTCTGCGTCGAATTCGTGGAACGTCACATCCACTGCGGCTTCGGTCGGTCCATAGAGGTTGTGGACGGCCACCTGCGGCAGCGCCGCTTTCACTCGGCGCGCCACAGAGACGGGCAGGGCCTCACCCGATGCGAAGATCCGAGAGAGCGATTCCACGGACGACACTCGATCGAACTCCGCGAAGACCGACAGCAGCGAAGGCACGAAGTGTGCAGTGGTCACTCGATGCTCGGTCATGACGTCGACGAGATAGCCGGGGTCGCGATGCCCGTCGGGCTTGGCGACGACGAGTGTGGCACCGATCTGCAAAGGCCAGAACAATTCCCACACCGACACGTCGAACGTGATCGGAGTCTTCTGCAGGACGACGTCGGATTCGTCCAGCTCGTACTGCCCCTGCATCCAGAGCAACCGGTTGACGATTGCCGAATGCGGCACACCGACGCCCTTCGGCCGGCCGGTGGAGCCCGAAGTGAAGATCACGTAGGCGGTGTCGCTCGGGCGTGCGGCGGCCCGGACGATCGGTTCGCTCGCGCGCTCGGAGTTCCCCGCCGCGCCGATGTCCAGCACGGGAACGGTTCCAGGGACGACGGTCTCGTCGCGTTCGTCGACCAATACGAGCACCGGATCGGCGGTGTCGAGAATGTACTCGACACGCTCGGCCGGCTGCTCCGGATCGACCGGGACGTACGCTGCGCCTGCCGCCTGGACGGCGTAGATGCCCACCATCATCTCGATCGAGCGCCGCATGGCGATAGCCACGTACGTACCGGATCGCACGCCGTGTCGCCGCAACTCGTGGGCCACGCGATCGACCCGATCGGAGAACTGTGCGTACGTGAGTTCCTCGCCGCCGAACACCAGGGCTCGACGATCGGGTGTGCGGCGAACCTGATCGGCGAACAAGTCGACCAGTGTTGTGGCGGTGTCGATCTCGTGCGCGGTGTCGTTCCATTCGACCAGAACCCGTCGACGCTCGACCGAGTCCAATAGCTCGATGTCCCCGACCGCCGATGCCGGGTCGGCGACGAAGGATTCGAGAATCGTAGTCAGGCGAACGGCCAAGGCGTCGACGACGGCCGAGTCGAACAGGTCCGTCAGATACTTCAGCGTCAGGTGGATTCGGGAGTCGGCGACGATCATGACGGTCAACGGATAATGCGTCGCATCCTCGACCTCCACACCGGTCACCGACATGTCGTCGATCGACGACGCCTGCTCGGTCAGACCGGCCTCGTCGACGGGGTACGACTCGAACACCGTCAACGTGTCGAACAGCTCCCCGGAACCGGCGATGCGCTGGATCTCGGCCAGGCCGAGGTAGTGGTGCGCCAGCAGGTCCGCCTGTTCGGCCTGCAGTCGCGAGAGCACTGTTTCGATGGACTCGCCGGGCTCGAACCGAACCCGCACGGGCAGCGTGTTGATGAACAGCCCGACCATCGACTCGACACCGGTGAGATCTGCCGGACGCCCGGACACCGTCGCTCCGAACACAATGTCGTTTCGAGATGTCATGCGAGCCAACAGGAGTCCCCATGCGGCTTGAACGAAAGTGTTGACCGTGACGCCCACTTTTGCACCGAGTGCGACCAATGCCGTCGTCGTCGACTCGTCGACGACGACGCTCACACGGCCGGCTTTCGCCGAAATCTCACGTCCGGGTTCGGACGGTGCCAGCAGGGTCGGCTCGCCCAGTCCTTCGAGAGCCCCCGCCCACACCCGACGCGAGGCCTCCACGTCCTGTGCGGCCAACCACGCCAGGAACGACCGATACGACCGCACTCGGGGCAGATGCTGCTGGTCCCCGTGCACTGCGTACAGGAACAGCAGGTCCTTCATCAGCAGCGGCATCGACCAGCCGTCGACGACCAAGTGGTGATTGGTCAGCACCAACGAATACTCGTCGTCCGCCAGCCGAACCAGCAGGAACCGAACCAGTGGTGGTGCCGTCACATCGAAGTGACGCGCCTGCTCGTCGCTGCGTATCCGCGCGAGGGCAGCCACGCGTTCTGCGGGAGGCGTATCACGGATGTCGATCTCGCTCCACGGGACGTCCACGTCGTCGAGAACCAGCTGCACGGACGTTCCGTCGTCGTTCTGAACGAAGGCCGTCCGCAGGTTCTCGTATCGGTCCAACAGCGCTGCCGCAGCCCCGCGCAGACGTTCGGTGTCGACAGCACCGGCCAGGTTGAGCACGACCTGCATCGTGTAGACGTCCAGCGAGTGCTCGGCGAGCATGGTGTGAAAGAGCAGACCCGACTGCAGTGGTGCCAGCGACCAGATATCGGCCACCGCGCCGTACCGAGACTCCCACGACTCGATATCGCTCTGTGCGAGCGAGACGAGCGGTAGATCCGACGGCGTCAACCCGCCCACGTCGGCGGATCCGACGAATGCAGATATTGCCTCTGCGGCCGAGACCCACAGTTCCGCAAGTCTTTCCACGTCGGCGCGATTCATGAGACCGGTCGGGAACGTGAAACTTCCTCGCAGCCGTGCACCGTCGACAGCGTCGCTGACGATCGTGTTGATGTCGATCGTCGCGTTGGCCGGCATGTCCTCGCCCTGATGGGCGTGAGCGTCTCCGAGCGCTCCCGTCGGTAGCCAGCCGTAGGTTTCGCCGTCCGTCCCGGACGATCCAGCGTCCACGCGGCCGAGGTAGTTGAAGCCGATCTGCGGGGCCGCAGGCGCGGCAGCGAGCGTCTCGGCCGTCTCCGGATTCAGATAGCGCAGCAGACCGTAGCCGATTCCCTTGTCGGGAATCGCCAGCAGTTGCTCCTTGACGGTCTTGATCGCGCGACCGACAGCAGAACCGCCGGCCATGGCGTCGGCGACGTCGATGCCGGTCACGTCGAGAGCAACCGGGAACGCGGTGGTGAACCAGCCGACCGTTCGAGACAGGTCGGCACCGGACACGATCGATTCCTCACGACCGTGACCTTCGAGCCGAACGAGCGACCTCGACGACGGGTTGCCTTTCTCGGCCCGCCAGGTCGAGAGAGCGAGGGCAAGAGCGGCCAGCAGTCCGTCGTTCACACCGCCGCGGAACAGCGTCGGAACTGCGGTCAACATCGAGTCCGTCACCTGCGCAGACATTTCGATGTCGACACTGTCGACAGTCGAGGCCACGTCGACCATGGGGTCGAATGCGCGCGAAGCGATGGCAGGTTCGGGCTCGGACAGGATGTCGAGCCACCGTCCGACTTCACCCGTTCTCGAGTCGCTACGCGCTTCGTCGGTGAGCGCACGTGCCCAACGACGCATGGACGTGCCGACCGGCTCGAACGAGAAGTCTTGCCCGGCGGAGAACTGTGCCCACGCAACAGCGAAGTCCGGCAACAGAATTCGCCAGGAGACGCCGTCGACGACGAAGTGGTGCGCAACGATCTGGAGAATTCCGTTTCGAGGCTCCGCTTCGCCTTCTGCGGCGAAGTCGTACCAGACGAACGACAGCATGGCTCCGCGGGTCGGCGACAACCGGCCCATGGCCGAATCCAGCTCTCGCGACGCCACCTCGGTGAGATCGGCATCGGAAATGGTCTCCGGTACCGAAACCCGCTCGATCAGCGACGCCACCTCGACAGAGCCGGGCTCCCGCACGCGGAATCGCCTGCCCTGCTGGTCATCCTCGTCGACGATCGATCGCAGCACGTCGTGGTAATCGATCACCGCCGACAACGTCGTCACCAGTTCTTCGAGGGTGATGTTCAGCGGTAGCGACACCGCTACCGACTGGGAGAAACGCTCGTATCCACCGGGAGCATCGAATATCGATGCCAGGATCGGCGTCGTGTCGATCGGTCCGACTCCACCGCCGGGCAGTTCTTCGAGTACAGCGATGTCTGCGTCACCGGCGACGGTGGCCACTTCCGCCAGCCCGGCCACGGACTTTCGCTCGAAGACGTCGCGGGGCGAGAAGACGACGCCGCGGGCCTTCGCCCTCGACACCAACTGAATCGACACGATGCTGTCGCCGCCGAGCGCGAAGAAGGAAGCGTCGGCACTGACCCGGTCCAGCCGCAGTACGTCGGCGAACACTTCGGCAATGACCTTCTCCACGTCCGTGCGGGCGGCACGGAACTCGGATTCCTCGATCACGGGCTCCGGCAGGGCTGCTCGGTCGAGCTTTCCGACCGGCGTCAGCGGGACTTCGTCGAGCACGACGACCGTCGACGGCACCATGTGGGCGGGCAGGGTCCGAGACGTGTGCTCGATCAGCGCGGCCGTGTTCACGGTGGCACCAGGCGACGGGACCACGTAGGACACCAGCACCGTCGCGCCGCTGTCGAGGTTTCGACCGACCGTGACCGCGAATCCGACCGACGGGTGCGACTCCAGCACCGCATCGATCTCACCGAGTTCGATGCGGAATCCACGGACCTTCACCTGGAAGTCCGAACGTCCCACGAACACGAGTTCGAGGTCCCGCGGTGACTCCGCCGAACCGGACCACGCCACGACATCGCCGGTGCGGTACATCAGGGCACCGGCTCCGGAATCCGATGCATGAGGGTTGGCGACGAACCGCTCGGCAGTGAGCGCCGGCCGCTCGTGGTATCCACGAGCCAGAGCGCCGCCGGCCAGATACAGCTCACCTGCCACGCCCACCGGAACCGGATGCAGCCGAGCATCGAGCACCAGCGCCGACATTCCGTGAATCGGTCGACCGATCGACACTCCGGCACCCGGTTCGAGACGAGCGAACGACGAGATGATCGTCGTCTCGGTTGGGCCGTAGCCGTTGAAGTACTTGCGCCCCGGTGCCCACTTGGCCAACAGCTCCGGTGTGGTCACGTCGCCGCCGACGGAGACGACCCGAAGGTCGTCGAGTCCCGTCGGATCCACCGTTCCCAGAACCGCGGGGGTGATGATCGTGTGGGTGACGCGTTCGACCTTCATCAGCTCGGCCAGATCGGGACCGCCGATCACGGTGGACGGCACGATCACCAGGCACGCGCCGACCGAGAACGCAGCCATCCATTCCAGCACCGACGGGTCGAAGCTGGGCGAGCAGATGTGCAGGAATCGGCTCGTCGAGTCGAGGTGGTACAGATCGGTTGCCGCATCGAGCACACCACCCAGTCCGCGGTGAGTGACCGTGACACCCTTGGGCAGTCCTGTCGAGCCGGAGGTGTAGATGACGTACGCCGCGGAGTCGATCGAGACTGTTCCGCGTCGATCGGCGTCCGAGACAGCACTGCCGGATTGCGCCGCGAGTTCTTCGATCACCTGTCGGTCGTCGAGAACCAACCACTCGGCCCCGGCGGGCAGCGTGTCGGCGTGTTCGGAACCGGTGACACCGACCACCGCACCCGAGTCCGACAACATGTGTTCGACACGGCCGATCGGATACGACGGATCTACCGGCAGATGGGCACCGCCTGCCTTGGCGACCGCCCATACCACCGAGACCATTTCGAACGATCGCGGAAACGCCACTGCCACAACGCTGTCGGGTCCGACACCGCGCCCGATCAGCACTCGCGCCAACCTGGACGACGCCTCGTCCAACTCCGCATACGACACCGAGCGGCCGTCCACCCGCACGGCGGTCGCCTGCGGGTCGACCGCGACACCGGCCGCGAAGATCTCGGCCAATGACCCGCCCGCGATCACCTCGTCGCCGTGGACGTGGGTGAGCAGATCGAATTCGGCGTCTGCCGCGATGGGGAGGTCTCCGACTGGCTTCTCCGGAGTTTCGAGTGCCGCCGCGAGAATCCGCAGGAAGCGCTCGACGTACAACTCGATGGTCGACTCGTCGAACAGAGCTGTGGCGTAAGAGAATTCGGCGTCCAATCCGCCGAGAGCTCCGCCACTGCGCTCGGTCAGGGTCAGCGACAGATCGAACTTGGCGGTAGGCGCGTCGATCGGTACGCCCGCCACGCGCAGCCCGGGCAACTCGAAATCTGCGTCCGGCAGGTTCTGGAACGACAATGCCACCTGGAACAGCGGGTGCCGAGCCGTCGAACGCTCGGGGCTGATCACATCGACCAACTTCTCGAACGGAACGTCCGCGTGCGCGAACGCCTCCAGGTCGGTGTTCTTGTTGGCGGCCAGCAGAGATTCGAAGCCGAGGCTTCCGTCGACCCGGGTGCGCAGGACCAGCGTGTTGACGAACATGCCGATGACGTCGTCCAGCTGCGCCTCACCGCGCCCGGCGATCGGTGTGCCGATCGCGATGTCGTCGCTACCGGACATCCGTGCGAGGAACACCGACAGAACGGTGTGGACCACCATGAACGTGGTCGTTCCGGTCCGCCTCGCGAGTTCGTCGATGCCACGATGCATCTCGGCCGATATCCGGAAGCCGACGACGCCGCCGGCGAAGGACTGAACGGACGGGCGAGGCCGATCGGTCGGCAGATTGATCTCGTCCGGTAGACCGGCGAGAGCGTTCGTCCAGTATGCAGATTGCGCCGCGACGACGCTGGTCGGATCGTCCTCGGAACCGAGGACGCGTCGCTGCCACAACGTGTAGTCGATGTACTGCACCGGCAACGGTGCCCAACTCGGAGACTCCCCACCGAGCCGAGATGCATAGGCCAGCATGGTATCTCGTGTGAGCGGGCCGACCGACCAGCCGTCGGCGCTGATGTGGTGGACGACGAAAACCAGCACGTGGTCGTCTCGATCGACCTGGAACAGAACTGCCCGCAGCGGAACGTCGGCCGTGACGTCGAATCCACGCGAGACGAAAGTCGTGACGTGGTCCACGATGTCGGCAGCGTCGATGTGCACGGGCTCCAAGGTCGGCGTCACCTCGCGAGCGGGCAGCACCACCTGTGCGGCCACACCGTCGGTCTCGGGGTACAGCGTTCTGAGCGACTCGTGCCGCTCGAACACGTCACCGATGGCATCACGCAGCGCGGTCAGATCCACCTCACCCGTCAGACGCACCGCTACCGGGATGTTGTTGACCGCGGACTCGGTGTCGAAGCGGTTGAGGAACCACATTCTCTGCTGAGCCAGGGACAGCGGCACCACGTCCGGCCGCGTCTGCGGGCCGAGTGGTTCGCGGCCTCCGGCACCGACGGAGGACTCCACTCGGGCGGCCAGTGCTGCAACCGTCGGCGCCTCGAACAGCTCGCGCACACCGATGCGGGTATCGAGGGCGGCACCGATACGGGCCACGATCTGCGTCGCGTTGAGGGAGTTTCCGCCGAGACCGAAGAAGTCGTCGTCCAGTCCGACGCGATCGAGTCCGAAGAGGTCTGCGAATGTGGCGGCCACGATCTGTTCCACCGGAGTGGTGGGAGCACGGAATGCCTGCACCGCGAACACCGGTTCGGGCAGTGCTCGCCGGTCGAGCTTGCCGCTGGAATTGAGCGGCAGAACGTCGAGCGGAACGTATGTAGCGGGAACCATGTAGCCCGGCAGTTCACCGGACAGGGCCTGCCCGATCGTCTCCGAATCCACGGCATGACCGGAGGTCGGGACGACGTATGCGACCAGCCTGTCGGCGTGCACCACGACGACCGATTGCGCCACCGACTCGAGGCGTGACAGCGCCGCCTCGACCTCGCCGAGCTCGATACGAAGCCCACGCAACTTGACCTGGAAGTCGGTGCGCCCGATGTATTCCAGCTCACCGTCAGCGGTCCATCGGACGAGGTCGCCTGTGCGATACAGACGCGTGCCGACCCCGCCGAACGGATCTGCGACGAAGCGCTCGGCGGTCAGATCTGCACGTCCGAAGTATCCGCGGGCAAGCTGCGCGCCGGCAAGGTAGAGCTCGCCCGCAACCCCGACGGGCACCGGTCCGAGCGTCGAATCCAACACGAAGGCAGACGTATTCCAGACAGGCCGTCCCATGGGAACGGACACACTCGAGGCACCGACTGCATTACGTGCCGTGGCGTGCACCGCGAATTCGGTCGGCCCGTAGAGGTTGTGCACCTCTGCGTCTACCAGCACACGGAAGGCGTCCACGGTCGCAGTGGGCAGGGCTTCACCCGCAACCTGGACCAGGCGCAGAGACGCACATTTCTGTGCAGTGGCGACCGAGGTGAAGGCCGACAGCATCGACGGGACGAAGGAGGTGGTGGTGATCTTCTCCTGCTCGATGATGTCGGTCAGGTACGCCGGATCACGATGCCCATCCGGGGTTGCAACGACGAGAGTGCCGCCGGTGGCGAGCGTGCCGAACAGTTCCCACAACGACACGTCGAAGGTTATCGGCGTCTTCTGGAGAACGATGTCCTGCGCTCCGAGACCGTAGGTTTCCGTCAACCACAGAATCTGATTGACGATCGCACGATGCTCGACGTGCACGCCCTTGGGTCGACCTGTCGATCCCGAGGTGAAGATGACGTACGCCGCATTGTCGGGACGCAGCGGGGCACGGCGATCGCCGTCGTCCAGCGGACTGTCCTCGTATCCCGCCAGGTCGACTCCGTCGATGTCGATGGTCGGGACGGCTCCCGCGTCGAACGCCACGGTGCTCGAGGTCAGAACGGCCGCAGGGCGCGCCGCCTCGAGGATGAAGTGGTTTCGGTCGGACGGCTGATCCGGATCGATCGGAAGGTACGCCGCACCGGTCTTGACGACGGCATACATGCCGACCATCATGTCGATCGATCGACGGACTGCGAGACCGACGACGACCTCCGGTCCGGCGCCCACCGTGATCAGGTGTCGCGCAAGACGATTGACGCGGGCGTCCAACTCACCGTAGGTGAGCGCGGTCGACTCGAACTTGATCGCTCTCGCAGTGGGGGTACGTGCCACCTGTGCATCGAACAACGACACGAGAGTACGACGTGAACCCACCTCGTGCGCGGTCTCGTTCCACGACGTGAGGATGCGAGCCCGCTCGGCCGGGGCGAGCAGCTCCACGCTGCCGAGTGCGACCGTCGTGTCCTGGGAGACCGCCTGCAGCACGGCCTCGAATCGAGTGGCGAATTCGACGATCGACGACTCGTCGAAAAGATCGGTGGCATAGGTGATTTCGACCACCCAGCCGTCGGAGGATTCCCCGATCGTGACCTGCATGTCGAATTTCGACACTGCAGCGTCCACATCGAGTCCGGCAACCGTGAGGCCCGGAAGCTCGAGAGTCTGCTCCGTCGCGTTCTGGAACGACAACATGACCTGGAACAGGGGATGTCGAGCAGTCGATCGCGTGGGCGCGAGAACATCCACGAGCCGCTCGAACGGAATGTCTGCATGCCCGAACGCATCGATGTCGACGGTCCTGACGTGCGAGAGAAGATCCTCGAACGTCGCCTGCCGATCGACCCGAGTGCGGAGGACGAGGGTGTTGACGAACATTCCGATGAGGTCGTCCAGGGCTGCGTCACCGCGACCGGCGACGGGAGTGCCGATGACCACATCGTCGGTTCCTGACAGACGAGCCAGCAGGAGCGCGAGCGCAGCGTGCGCCACCATGAATCCGGTGGTGCTGTGATCCCGTGCCATCGCGTCGAGATCGGCCCGAAGTTCGGAGCTCACCGTGAACCTGTGCGCCGCACCGAGATTGCTGGCAACCGAAGGCCGAGGCCGGTCGGTCGGAAGGTCCAACTGATCGGGCAGGTCTGCCAGTGTGCGCTGCCAGTATTCTTCCTGCGTCGAGATCGTCGACGCAGGATCGTCCTCGGACCCGAGGACCTCCCGCTGCCACAGCGTGTAATCGGCGTACTGCACGGTCAGCGGTTCCCATGTGGGAAGCTCGCCCTGAGATCGAGCCGCGTACGCAATCATCAGATCGCGGGTGAGCGGGGCCATCGAGAAGGCATCGGCAGAGATGTGGTGCACGACGAACACCAGAACGTGCTCGGTCTCCGCGGCGCGGAACAGCTTGGCCGACAACGGAAGTTCCGTAGTGACGTCGAACCCGACCGACACCACCTCGACCGCACGAGCAAGGATGTCGGCTGCCGCCACCGTCTCCGGGGTGAGATCGAGCGTCACGCTCTCCACGGGCAGAATTACTTGCGAGCCTTGCCCGTCCACCGATGGGTAGATGGTGCGCAGTACCTCGTGCCGAGCGATGAGGTCGTGCACGGCGGCGGACAGGGCGTTCGTGTCGAGTGCCCCCGACAGTCTCACCGCAACCGGGATGTTGTCCACAGCGGAGCCCGACTCGAACTGGTTGAGGAACCACATGCGTTGTTGCGCAAGAGACAACGGGATTCGATCGGGTCTACGCCGCGCAACGAGCGGCGGGATGCCGCCGTCGACATCGTTCGCCTCCACCGCAGTGGCCAGGCCCTGCACTGTGGGTGACTCGAAGATCACTCGAAGTGGCACTCGTGAATTGAGTTCGGAACCCAATCGAGCCACTATCTGGGTGGCGATCAGTGAGTTGCCGCCCAGAGCGAAGAAATCGTCATCGAGACCGACCCGCTCCACCCCCAACACCTCCGCGAACACCCCCGCCACAACCTCCTCCGCGCGAGTGACCGGCGCACGGAACTCCCGCACCTCGAAGGTGGGCACCGGCAACGCCTTACGGTCGAGCTTGCCCGAGGTATTCAACGGAAACGCATCGAGAACAACAACCGCCGACGGCACCATGTACGACGGCACCACCTCCGCAACCTCGGCCCGCAACCCCTCCACATCGACCACCACACCCCGAGCAGCAACGACATACCCCACCAACTGATCACCGGTCACCGTCGACACCACCACCGCCGCAGACTGCGACACCGACCCCGACCGCAACAACGCACTCTCGATCTCACCCAACTCGATGCGCTGGCCACGGAACTTCACCTGAAAATCGGTCCGGCCGATATAACCCAACTGACCATCCGGGTTCCAGAACACCAGATCACCCGTCCGATACATCCGCTCCCCCACCGAGGACGCAAACGGATCCGCCACGAAACGATCCACCGTCAAATCCGGACGTGACACATACCCCCGCGCCAACTGCGGACCCGCCAGATACAACTCACCCGGCACACCCACCGGCACCGGATGCAACCGGCTGTCCAACACGTAGACCTGCACGTTGGCCTCCGGCACACCGATCGGCACCCCCGACAACAACTCCACACCCGACGCCGGCGCCTGCCAATACGTCACCGACACAGCAGCTTCCGTTGGACCGTACAAATTGTGCACACCCGCCGCACTGATCCGCCGGAAATCGTTCACCGTTTCGGCCGGCAACGCCTCACCGATCACGAACACGTGCCGAAGCGATACCACCGACGCCGGCGGCGCATACGCCGCGAACACCGTCAACATCGACGGAACGAAATCGGTCACCGTCACCGACTCCGCAGCAATCGTCTCCGCCACATACACCGGATCCCGATGACCATCAGCAGTCGCCACCACCAACCGACCACCAGACCGCAACGGCAGAAAATAACCCCACAACGACACAT
>NZ_NOYI01000031.1 GCF_002258785.1 Rhodococcus sp. 06-235-1A | reverse complement strand
GTGGTAGCGGTGGGAGGTCGCCCCCGCAGCACCGGCCCCCGGCGGCGACCTCCCACCGCTACCACCATCGGTCGGCTCCGAAGAGCACTGGCAGGTCGACACCGTTCGTCTGGCCCGCGCGGTTGCGCAGAAGTTCCCGGAGATCAAGACGATCGGCGGGTGGCGGCCGTACGACGCCTACGACGATCACCCCAGTGGCCGCGCCGCGGACATCATGATCCCGGACTACGACACCGGCGCCGGAAAAGAGCTCGGCGATCGGGTCGTCGAGTACCTGATGGCCAACAAGACCGAGCTGCACATCGAGTACATCATCTGGCGGCAGACCTACATCCCGGCCGAGGGCTCCTCGAACCAGATGGAAGACCGCGGCTCCCCCACACAGAATCACTTCGACCACGTCCACGTCACCACCGTCGGCGGCGGCATGCCCGACGCAATGACCACCTACGGCCCTGCACCGGGCGCAGCAGGCAGCCCAGGAGCCGTCCCGACCCCCTGCGGGGTCAACCCGGCTGCGAGCGGCGGCGAGACCGATCTCGCACCCGGGAAAGTACCTCCCGAGTTCGAGCCGTGGGTGATCCAGGCCGGCAACACCTGCCCGCAGATCCGGCCGCCGGTGATCGCCGGACAGCTCAAGCAGGAATCGGGCTTCAACCGCAATGCGGTCAGTCCGGACGGAGCCGAAGGACCCGCGCAGTTCATGCCCGGCACCTGGCCCGGATACGGGCGCGACGACGACGGCAACGGCTCGGTCTCCCCCTACGACATCGGAGACGCAGTGATGGCCCAAGGCCGCTACATGTGCGAGATCGCCGGGCAGGTCGACGCCGGGATCGCCAACGGGTCCATCTCGGCCCCCAACGGCCCCCTCGAGCTGTATCTCGCCGCCTACAACGCGGGCTTCGGCGCAGTGCAGTCCTCCGGCGGATTCCCCACCGGCTCACCGGACTACGTCAATCAGACCCGCCCCTACGCCGACCTGATCCAGCAGTACGCCACCGAATTCGCCTCGATCGCCTGAGCGCACGAGACCGACCGACACGACAACCAAGGAGATACTCGATATGGCCAAACGACGCAGCACCCACAACTCGGTCGCCGAATGGGAGACCGCGAAGAAGACAGTCAAGGAACACCTCGACGACCTGCGCGCGCTCGAGACCCACGGCGAGCTCTACGCATGGGCGAAAGAGCACGACCTCGCCGTCCCGGGTCTGTTCCCGAAGTTCAAGACCGAACTGTCCAAGCAGCTGGGCATCGACTACGACGCGCTGCGCGAGCAGGCCTACACCCAGCGCCGAGAGCAGATCGCCGCAGCGGCAGCCGACGGGCCGGTACTGGAGATGTGGACAGCGGCCGACGACGAAGTGTCCTCGTTCGCGATCTGCGGACCCGAAGGAGCCGTCGTCACTTACGCCACCTTTCACCCCGACGACAAGCTCTACCGCAACGGTGATCAGGTCTCGGCCGATCGTTCGGTGGCGCAGCTCGCGGTGTTCGTCGCCGGTCAGGCCCGCGAGGAACTCGACGTCGAGGCGGTCCGGCTGATCCTGCACGTGCTCAACCACGAAGTCGCGGCCGAGGACCCGGCTCTGGAGCGAACGGCTCTGCGCGGCCGAGTACACGTGAGCATCGAAATCGACCGGGACAACCCTGCGGCGGAATGGTGCCGTGAGAACGGCTACAAGTCCTGGCGAGAGACGAATTTGACCACCCTCGTCGTCGACGATGAACGGATCGCAGGATGAAACGCGGCCAGCTCATCGCGGTCTGTGCGGTGTTGGTCTTCGTCGTCACGGTCGCCGCCGCTGTGGTAGCTCTCGTCAGATTCAGTGGCACCGACGACAGCCATGGCCCGGCCACGGACGCACATGTGCACCTCGACGACGACCGCGGCTCCGATCCCGGCGGTGTCGCCGAAGCGGCATTGGCGGCGATGTTCTCCTGGCAACCGGCAGTCGACCCCTCCCCCGCTGCCGCCGTCGGACGGGCTCAGCGCTGGCTCGGCGGTCAGCTCGCCGCCGATGCCACACAACCGACCGCGACCGGGATCCGGCCGCTGCCGCAGTGGGCGGGATGGCGCGAGTCCGGGGACATCGTCACTGCCACAGCACAATCGGGCGAGGCGATCACCGCATCCGACACTCGGCAGGTACTCGAGGTTGCCCTCACCCAGACCGTCCTACACCGAGACGGAAGCACCACCCCCTACAGCGACTACCGCGTGAGGGCCGTCGTCGAAAAGAACTCCGACACATGGCAACTGACCGAATACAACTTGGCACCGAAGTGAGGACGTCGATCATGAGAAAACAGATCATCCATCCGGACCCGATCGGTGCCTTCTTGCCGGGACCATCGGGGTTCGACCTCGCAGAGCTTGCGGTGGTCAATACCGTTGCAGCTCTGCTCGTTTCCGTCATTGTGCTGCTCTGGTCGGTTCGCCGCCCCTGGGCCAGACCGGCAACGGTGGCCCTCACCATTGCCGTTCTCGGCGGTGCGGCGGTCGCCGGGCGCTCGATCGTCACACCCCATACCGGTCTGGCGGCGATCGCATTTGTCCTGCCCGTATTCGCCCTGGGCTTGGCCGGCCTGCTGCACGTGTTCGTGCACCATCGCCCCCCACGCGCATCGAACGATCAGAAAGACGATCCGATGACCGCTGCCACCGCGCAGGACGCGCTCGAGGGGAGGGCGCTCTGATGGCCCAGACACGCAGATCCGGAACCGGTGCACGATCGCAGGAGAACCTTCTGCAGGCGGTGCTGCTCTGCATCGTCCTGGCCGTCGTGATCACCCTCGTGTTGTCCTGGTGGGCAGGAACGTTCCTCGCCGGCGGCGATCCCAGCGGAAACCCCATTCAGGGTGTGTTCGAGTCCTTCACCGGCCAACGCCCCTGGCCGTGGCAGTCGACGGTCATCGCCGTGGCACTGGTGGTGTCGGTCGCCGCGGTCGCACTGCCGATCGCAATTCGACGAGCCAAGGGACGTACCGAAGTCGACCGGGCAGCGCGCACGATGGTGGCACCGAACAAGCTTCGCGGAGTCTCCCCGAAAGAGTCGCATCGCCTGATGCCTCAATTCGACAAGTCGGATCCGCGGTCCTGGGGATTTCTCCTCGGTGTGACCGTCTTGGGTGACAAGCCGGTGTACCTGTCGTGGGAAATGGTCATGGTTGCCCTGGCCGGCACCCGGATGGGGAAGACCGTCGCCCTCGCGGTGCGCGCGACACTGGCTGCCCCCGGCCCCGCCATCGTGACGAGCAACAAGCCCGACCTGCATGCCGCGACTCGCCTCGGCCGCGAACAGGTCGGACACGCGTGGGTGTCCGACCTGCAGGGTGTCAGCGGATCTGTGCAGCTCACGTTCTGGTGGAACGCCCTCAAGCACGTCAGAACCCTCGCGCAAGCTCGCAAGCTCGCCTCGTTCTTCGTCTCCGCGTCGACGAAGAAGGACGCCAAAACCGACGGCTACTTCGACGGCGGCGCTCAAGAACTGCTCGCCCTCTACTGCCTGGCGGCGGCATTGGCAGGCGGAGATCTCCTGCACGCGGTCAGTTGGCTCGGCAGCGACCAGAACAAGACTCCCGCGCAGATTCTCGATGCCTTCGACAAGAAGCGCGCCGCGGCGCGAGTCCTTGAAGCGCAGGGCCTGACCGAGCGTCAGCGTGACGGTCTGTTCGACATGGCGCGCCGATTCCTCGACATCCTCTCCGACGACGAGTACGCCCGCGCTGTCACACCGCCGGCGCGGGCAATCATCGAAGTCGACGCGAGGGACAGAACCATCGCCCCGCTTGTGACCACCCGGTACGGGGAGCCGCTGCACGATCTCCCCGAGTTCGACCCGCGGGCGTTCGTGGCCAGTACCGACACCCTCTACGCGCTCTCACTCGAAGGCCCCGATTCGGCGGCACCACTGACCACCGCATTGGTGGGGCAGATCTTCGACGAAGCCGCTGCGTTGGCCTCACGGACCCCGGCACGCTCCTACGACAAGAAAATGCCGCGGTGGTGGCCGACCAGGCTGTGGCAGCCCACCGTCCGCACTCAGGGCGGGCGGCTCGACGTCCCGTTGCTGGCCATTCTCGACGAGGCCGCCAACACCGTCCTTCTTCGCCAACTACCCGACCAGTACTCACACTTCGGTGGCCGCGGAATCATCCCGATCGCGATTCTGCAGTCACCACAGCAGGGTGCGCGAGTATGGGGCCGCGACGAGTTCGACTCGATGATCGCCGGGGCCGTGCACTTCTACGGCGGCAACATCAAGGACAAGCAGTACCTCAGCGACCTGTCCGAGCAAATCGGTTCGCACGAAGTGCAATCGACCACTCGCAGCAGCGGCCAGGGCAGTCGCAGCTCTTCGCACAGCTGGCAGGAACGGCCCATTCTTCCGATCAACGAACTCGCGGCCCTCCCGAAAAGCCGTGCCATCGTGGTCTTTCCGGAGAATCCGCCTGTTCTGATCAAGAAGATCTGGTGGACCGACACCGACGACGCCGACACCATCAAACAATCGATCATGAGATACAGCGGATCCGCCGAGCAAGCGAAAGAACTGCTCGACGGCCCGTTCAACATCGACTACGAACCCGAGCACGTCGACGAGTACGAGCTCGAAGACTGGGATCGATCGGCGGTGAGCGTCGATGGACGATGATTTCGACCTCGACGACGAACTGGATCTCGACGCGGAACAGGAGGTCGAGCCCGCGTACGAGTCGGTCGAGGACTGGGTTCAGCATTACCTCGCGCGGGTGATCCAGCGTCGCATCAGTGAGCGACCTGGCCACGGGCTGACCTGGGATGCGCGGTGGTGGCGGCACGGTGAAGCGGTCGCGCGACTGACCGCTCTGTGGTGGGCATGGGAGTCCGCGCGACGTTCGGTCGAGGACCGGGCCGCGATGTCGGGATGGTGGGTCGAGCATTGCGAACCTCACCTGCGGATGCTCCTCGACGGTGCCACCGGGCCGATGAGCGGCGTCGACGAAGCCTGCACCTGGGTCGGATACGGGCCTCTGACCTGCGATCCGGTTCCCGCGGGCTGGGTCGCGGACGATCTTGCAGACCTCTCGCACGAGCATCCGATCCCGATCGGGGAAGACGCCGACGAGTTGCCGGCCCCGGCTTTTCTGCGGCTCGAGGACTTCGTGGAGAAGTACCTCTGCCACGTCATCAACCGCCAGATCGACGACAAGCCCGGTCGTGGGCTGTCCTGGGATCGGCGCTGGTGGCAGCACCAGGAGGTCGTGTCGCGGCTCAAGGCCCTGTGGTGGGCGTTCGAGGAAGCGCGCAGTTCACCGGACGATCCGGCGGCGATGTCGAGTTGGTGGCTTCGGCACTGTGACCCCCACATGCGGGTGCTCCTCGACGGTGAATCCGGACCGATGAGCAACGCCGACGTCGACGGGAGCTGGCCCGGCCACGGCACTCTGCTCATCGCCTACCCACCCGAGGGCTGGCAGGCCCCGAAATATCTGACCCCCTGATCACCATCGTCACCGAGAGAAGGCCTCTCCCATGAAGACAGCACCTGCACCCGCACTCGAATCGTCGACAGCCCCGAGCGATCGGACCCGACTACTGGCATCGATCGCGTTGACGGCCGTCACCTGGTGGCTCGCCTGGTCGATACCCGTCGCCGAGTGGGTGCTGTCCTCGTCGTCGAGTGGCTCGGCCGACCCCGTCCGGCGTGAGGCTGCCAACGATGCTGTGACGCAGGGGTGGTGGGCGATCATCACCGTCGTCTTCGCGCTGTCGATCGGCAGCCTCGTCGCCGTGGCCCTCGACTACATGAATGGACGCCGCTGGGCGCTCACCGCATGGAAAAACGCGGTACGCCTGGCGAGCACCCTCGCCGTGATGTGGGCCATCTGGACCGTGAGCGTTCTCGCCGCCGGCGGAGTGCAACCCCTGTGACCACCAACTCGACTACCGACCACGCCTGAGAAAGCGAGCAACAGCCATGAAGACGAGTACACAACACCACCCCAGCTCCATGCTCAGCTCGATCGTCAGCGCAGTCGGGGGCATCGAGGTGCGCTACACACCCGAGAGCGATCGTGACGAGTGGATCCGCGACATAGACCGTGACCAGAAGCGATTCCGTGCGCGGCACGGTCTGTCGTCGACGCCGGCCGAGCGTGCGGCCGCGCACTCCGCGGCAATACTGGAAGTCGAACGCCGGCTCGCGCCCCGTGGTCGGGGGCGGCAACCGGTCATCACCGGTCGCCAGCTCGCCTCGATCGCGGACGCCCACACCCGCGCAGCAAGCCGCGTCACTCACCCCGGCGTGACGGCCGCGTATCTGGTAGCTGCAGCAGCAGCTTCGATCGCGTTCGCGATCCTGGCGTGGTGGGGCTGGTCCCCCGAACTGTCGTACTACGACTGGCCTGCAGGGACATCGATCGAGCGGATGACGGATGCGCTCTCATCGGGCACCACCGTCATCGTGGAGATCGCAGCCTGGCTCCTGGTCCTGGTGCTCGCGACGTCCCTGAGCGACTACTGGATTCCGGCGAGAGCACATCGTCGCAGCCGGACTCCGCTTCGGCACTGCTCGGTCCTGGTCGCACATTCCATCATGGCGGTCGCGGCACCGGCGATCATCGCGCTCGGAACGTACCTGATCGGCGTGCTCATGGTCTTCGGGCGCGCATGAACACGCGACGAGCCCGGTACGGATCGACCGTTCGGGTACTCACGGCCTGCATGGCAGCGTCCGGGGCGGTGGCCCTGCTGTCGGGATGCAATCCCCTGATCGCTCCCCCGAACCCCGAGACCGCCGCTGAGGCTGCCTCTGTGTCCAGCGGGGTGGTGGAACGGGTGATCGACGGCGACACCATCGAGGTGCACCTGTCCACGGGTAGCGATTCGGTACGGGTTCGCATCCTCGGTATCGACACCCCTGAGACCGTCGACCCCGACACCGACGTGCAGTGCTGGGGGCCGGAAGCAAGCGCGTGGGCGCACCAGCAGCTCGACAACACCGTCGTCACCCTTATTTCCGACCCAGTGGCGGAGAGCGTCGACCGGTACGGGCGCGCCCTGCGCTACGTCGTTCTTTCGGATGGCCGCAACTACAGCACCGTCGCAGCCGAAGCCGGCATGGCCCGCGCCTACACATACAAGGATCAGCAGCTCTCGGAAGCAGCGAACATCGGTGCCGCGCAGTCGACAGCGCAGCGCAGCGGTGCCGGCCTCTGGGGCTCGCCGTGCTACGGACAGACAGCTCGACGCTGACCCATTCCTTCCCTCTCGCACAACCGTTTTCGTCGTCAGATTCCAGAAAGGGTCTTGCCGTGAACCAGCTCCGCTCGTACGAGTCCTACTATCGCCCGCTCGCGTGCACCGTCGCGGCGGTCGCCGCATTGACGGTGGGATGCAGCTCCCCCGCCTCCACACCACCGTCGGCGACGCCGGCCAGCAGTGACAACACCGCGATACTCGACTCCGACGTCGACGCCGGCCGTGCCATGGACACCGCCCGCAACGGCGCGGAAGTTCTGTTGTCCTGGTTCCCGGGCAGTGACGCCAACGAGGCGGCGGCCGCCGACCGCGCACGCGGCTACCTCGCCGACGCTCTGGTCGACCGCATCGTCTCGGCCGGTGCCGGCAAACCCGCCCAGACTCGGTTGTGGGACCGAATGGCCGAAGATCGGCTCACGGTGCAGGCTCGTTGCACCGCCATCACAGCAATTCCCGAAACCGCGCGAACCATCGCCGTGGATCTCACGTGTGAGCAGTCAGCGACAGAACTCGGTCGTACGCCGCTCGAGGAAATCAGCCGCACGGTGCGTGCCATCGTCACCGCGGACGGCCAGCAGATACGAGTGACCGCAGTCTCGATGTCCCCATCAGAGTTCGATGGTGAGGCATGACAGCGCTACGTTCGATGCCCGCCGGACCATCGGATTCGGCCCGCTCGACCACCGAAGCGTGGGAGAGCGGCGACCACTGGAACATTGGCGACCGCGCTGTGTGGGTCGCTCAAACCGGACACCGGCTCATCGAGTTCGAGGTGACGATTGCATCGCCGGACAACGGAACTGTGTTGTCGGGCAGTCTCTCCGGGGGTAACGAGCGGGAACCGTTCGAGCTTCCAGGGCGATTCGGCAACGTTCGCCACACCGGATCCGAACAGCGGTACTGCCTCCCGTGCGCGCGGTCACTGCACGAACTACGGACCCAGACCCGCAGGTGGACCGACCTCCATTGGGGCGGATGGAGCCCGCGAGCACACCGGAAACATGCACTGCTGCAAGCAAGTATCGAGTGGCAGCGTGTCATCGGCGGATTCCGCGGAACCTTCACCCGCGCCGCCGACGTACCGGACTGGCTACGCCAGGTCACCGCCGGCGCACTGATCCGCAGCTACTCGGACTCCCTGCGCGTAGCCCGAATCGAGGAGCCGATCGACTGGCCGACCATGTTCACCGACCACCCCGGCGACCTGCGGATCGTCGTCGACAAGTCGTTGGACACAGACGGTGACCTATGGTCACGGATCACCAAGGCCTACAACGCTATCGGAGATTCCGGTATTGCCGCGCATCTCACCGTCGACCTCGAAGTCACTGCCGACGGCGAGCTCGTCCTCAACCCGTACGCCGTCGGCAGTGCCGAGCTCGACACCACCACCGACGATCCGGAGTACTACCTGCAGCTCGACCCGCGGCACGCAGCACTCATCGACCACGTCACCGCCACACTCTCGACGGGCCCTCTGCAGCCGGCCGGATTCTGGCCCGTGACATCGCAGTAGCGGGCCTGGGGTGCGGTCGGGAACCGATCGATGAGACAAGTGTCGACCCGTCACGTCTTCGGGAGACCGAGCAGGAACATCACACGTGCGCGCGTCCCTGGACTATCGCGCGCATGGTCAACAGGAGGCTCGATCGTGAACTGACCGATACCGGTCAGCCTCGAGGTCGGTGTGTTCTTGATGGCTTCGTCCAACACACCCATGGCCGATGGAATGAGCCGCTCGACGAACGTTGCCGCGTCGATGTAGTCCCCGAGCCCGTCACCGAATCGACGCAATCCCCAGGCGTCTTGGCCTCCGAGCTGGTCGAAGTGGTCGACAAGGACATCGGCTTCATTCCGAGGCAACCGCACGAAAGTCTGCGTGTGCGCAACCCTGGATTCGTTCAACGCAATGGCCGGTAGTCCTTCGCCGTGAACGGTGTTCCGGAGAAATCGGCAGATCTCGAACAACCGGTAGCCGGTGCTGTCCGGTGCGAACAGGTCCTCCAAATCGGCGTTGCGCAGCTTCTTCAACCACTTTTCGTTTTGCCAACCCGCAGTTCTGGTCTTGTCTTTCGGTAAGTCGTAGACGAGGTGCGCGGCGCGGGCCGCGGCGTCGAAGGCCCCGACGAGATTGACCAGAAAGTAGTCCAGGGACTCGACCAGACGATCCATAGTGGTGTTGGTCTGGCTTGCCATCGACGCGATGAGCAGTTGGTCACGGCACCGCAGCATGCGGATGATTCGCTCGCGGACCGACTGAGCCAACAGCGCAGGCGTGTCGTTGTCGGTCGCGTACGTGTGTCGACTGAGCTCGGAAGCCCACACCCGCCACGACGGAAGGAGTTCCTCCACTGCCAAAAGAAACATCGAGCGCTCATCGAGCACCAGACGCTCCGGACCGACTACGGGGTACTGACCTTTGCTGCGGAGATACAACCCGACGACCCCCACCGCTTGGACGGCCGAAAGCGGGTTCGTCTCCGTTACGTACGCTGCCTGGCTCGACAGGAGGCGCGGATTGATGGTGGCCAGCAGGTCCGCGCGCATCTCGTTGCTGGCCCGGGCAACGAGAAGCTCCGCCAGCCACTGCTCAGCGGATAGACCTGCGTGGGCTCCGGCGTCCTCCTGCGCGAACGTTTCGTAGGTGCTGTAGGGCCAGATCGCCCGTTCGGTCCATCGCCCCTGCCCCTCGATAGTCGAGAACCCCAGGTAGTCGTGGGCGCTGGGGTCTAGGGGTCCCGGCGGTATCACGACCCGGCCGGCGTCGGCCGGGTCGTCGGCGGTGCCGATCCAGTAGCGGTCGATACTCTCGCCCTCTGTCAGCGACCACAGAAAGATCTCCGGGTCCGGCATGTTGAGCGGGGCGTATGTGTTTCCATTCCACTCTTCGAGCCGGCGATGATCCGGGGCAACGTCTACGACGATGCGCAGCCGTCGACCGCCCTGATCGAACGGTCCAGGTGGATCGCCCGCGGCCTTCCCTTGTCGTGCTATCCGTGGAAAGCCCATCGCCGCAACTCTCTTCAGTATCCGCCGTCGAAGTCCGCTCAGACGGAAAAGGGCACGGACAATAGCTGTCCGTGCCCTTCGCGTACAGGGAATCAAGCCATGGGGCCTTGGGGTGCGACGTTACCCATCGCGCCGCTCCAATCACGGAGCCAGAAACCGAGCGGGCCGAGTCCGAGCATTCGGGCACTTCCTTTCGCTGGAGGAAACTGAGCCGTCCACGGTACCGACGAATGGACCGATGTGCACCCACAAGTCGCTCTACCGGCCACGGACCTTTCCGGGACGGTTGGTGAGCCGCTTCGCATATCTACTCGCTCACTGCGCGTCCAGATACGTGTCGAGCGCCTGACGGATCTCGGACTCCACTTCCTCCGCGGGACGGCATTCAGGGCTGAATGTCTGCCACTGGTCCCAACGAACACCCAGCTCACCAGCGAATCTTTCGAGAACACGCGCACGTCGCTCATCGAGCGGATCCGCATCCAAATGGTGGTCCAGGACACGTAGATCGCCGAAGTTGAACAACAGAAGGTCACGCGCGAGCACACGTGGATCTGTCGAATCGTCGGGCAAGGTCGGCAACAGTGTTCCGTAGCGCTTCATCTCGTCCTGTTCGCGCGCGGCTCGCTCCTCGAACTTCTTCTTCTCCCAGGGTTTTCCGTGATCGAACATCGCAGAGTGCCTGTGTGGGTGACGGTAGAGGAAGTCGGGAACTTCGGAGACCACGGGAGTGCGCAGAAACTCCAGCATTTCGTCCTCACGGGCCCGCAGATCGACGTCCGTCGCTCCCGCTGCTGTGGCGCGGAGAGCACCGACGCGTGCCGCGTCCAGGTCCTCCTGGCGCGGCGTATACGGTCGCGCTACCTCGCAGCGGGCGAATGCGCAGCTGTAGGTGTCGAGTTCGTCGGCCACACAACCTATCCGGTACTGCTCCAAATTTTGCTCAGGCTGCGCGACGTCAGTCAGCCGCGTGGCATCCCACTCGAACGCGGCGTCGATTGCGAGCTTCAACCGTTGTTCGGACTCTTGCCACAGCGAATGGGCAAGTGCCCATACGTCGATCGAGTGCAGCGTCCTCGCGCGGCGTACCGGATGGAACGGTGTGCGGGAGATTTCACCGACTTGCTGTTTTCTGATGTGCATCGTTCGTGCCACCTGCGCGTGCGTGTAGTCGGCCGCGAGCAGTTGCTTGACGGTGGGGTTGAGGACCAGCATTTTCACGAGTTCGTCGAACGTGGCCACGTACCTGTCGGAAATCTCTCTGGCAGATCCAGCCATTCGTACCGTGGTCACATCGAGTGCGGATTCCATTCTGCAACCATAGTCGCCGGGTTCCCGATTCGGAACCGACCAAGTTCCCGAGTCGGAACCTTGAGGCTAGTAGCCATTGATATGTACCGGGCAGTTCACGTTCCCGAGATGATGTGTTCCGATCCCCGAGCGTCCTGGGTAGATGCCCCCTCGGTCTAGTCCTAGGCTCGGCCCCGCAGCGTTGGCGGCTGGTCAAGCGCAGCGAAGTCTAGGTCGACTAAGACTTGGCGGACGTACGATGGATCGCCCCCAGATGCTGTCTTGATGTCTTGCAATAACGGCCAACCAATCTCCTCCGTCGATCGTCCCGCCTCAACATACAAAGGATCGCCGTCGAAAGGTTCGTCGAACCATGCGAGCTTGGCGTGATCAAGAATGTCCAGATAGTCGTCCAAGTGTTCATTACTGCTCACGATGCTGCGAAGTAGTGACCAACGTATGCGGAATTCAGCGTCTCGCGGTCCCAGTGCTCGGCGTGACTCGCCGCGGGTCACGACCATCGCTAAGAGCGACCGAGCTCCTATGGGCAGCTGCGCCAAACGAGTTGCGAAGCGCTCTAGAACGGCCAGGTCAAAGGGTAGCTCTTCTGTCCTGTCTTCTGTGCCGAAGATGGCGGACAGAGTGGTCGGCATAGTCCAAGTGGTTCCCTCCGTGACGTCACCCAATTGCGCTCTCAATCGGTCGACCGCGCCTGTGTATATAGCTTCATGCTTAGCCTTGAGGCTTTGGAGCGCCTGCACTGTCCACGTGTCGAGGTCGCCGTCTATGACAGAGTGGTGGGTTCCGCACATCAGAACCAGATTCGATTCGAGGCGGCGCTGCTCGTTCGTCATATTGTCGTTGAAGCGTGGTCCGTCCGGCATCGCCGCCTCGATATGCGCGATTTCCCCGACCAAGACGCTGTCAGACCCCAACAGAGGCTGGTCACAGCCGGGATATGCGCAACGATTGCCCGACTTCAAGAACAGAATCCCGGTGGTTGGCTTGTCCGGTGTCAGGCGCTTCGGTATCTCATCTCCCATAGGTGAAACCATAGAGATAGGTGGGCGGGCAAAGCGATTGTTAGGGAGAGCAACTGTTCTTACAGTATGCCGAGGTCTCATCTGACCTGCGGCGGGATTCCGTTGTGGCTGCGACAATTCCTAGATGATGAATGCAGTCGGACGGCGATCGGGCCGCCTCGTTAACCGGGTGTCTGTACTTAGTCCATCGTCTCACAAGCCGTGGTATCGCCCTAGGCTTCGAGGGAGAAAGACAGAACGTAAACCTACCCGGCTCGGGCGGTCCGCCGACGTTCGTCGAGCGCGACGAGATGCGAGTTCTGATCGCTTTCCAGCAACTGTGAGATGGATCGGCGAGAAGCTTCTCACCCCGATGATCGTAGGTTTTACCATTTTCGGGGCCACGATCTACACGACCAACCAGCGCACTGAGGCCGATAGGGCTATTGCAGGTGAACAGGCTGCGACAGCACGGGACATCGAGGACCAACGAGCTAAGTCGTCTGAGCGGTTAGAAAACTTGCGTTACCTCAGAACGCTGGCACAAACACCGGCCCCAGAGCGCTTCGTCTTAGGGATGCCGAGTATTGACTTGCACGGAATGGATCTGTCTGGCATCGACATTAGTGGACTAAATTTGAACAAAGCCAATCTCTCAAATATTACTGCAGCAGACTTGACTGCTGTGTCGGAGATGCCGGCAGGCGATCAACCGGGCAATACCCCTTCAGGATCCCCGACTTGGGCACGGACACAACTCAATTCCGTAAACCTTGAAGGTGCTGACTTGAGTTTCACGTCGACCTTCGCCGGCGCACAGATGCAGTGTGCCCGGCTCGGTGGCGCTCGCGTTGCGTCAATTGGAGCACTGAAGGGCGACAGAGTGATTCCAACCGACCTACGGGCTGCTGATCTCCGTGGACTCGTCTTGCAACCACCTCTTCAAGTCACCTTCTGGCCACCCCCAATCGGTACCGCTAGGTTGGACGGAGCGGATATAAGGGGTGTCGATTTCAGCCGTGTGTCGCTCGACGGCGTGACGTGGGGTTCTGGCTTGTTCTATGACGACACGACACAGTGGCCAGAAAGCTACCTAAAGCCCACGAACCTTGGAGATCCGACCCGACGTGAACAGGGGTGTGGCCGCATAGCCGTCAGCCCTTTTGGCAAGTTCGAATTTTGACTCCGCCACGAAGAGTCCTGTCCGCTGTAGAGATGTCGGTCTCAACGACCGCTGTTCCGAAGGCGGTAGTCCAAGACTTTCCATTGATCGGAACTGTGTGCAGTGCGTCCCACGAGGAGTCTTGGACGGCGGGTTGCCAGGTGAACACGCCGGACATCACGGTTAAGGCGACATCGGCGGGTTCGGTTCCGATGGGTGCGATGGCGTAGCCGGCGTCGGTGCCGGGTTGTTCGGGGGTGCTGGTGCTGCCGCCGAAGATGAGTACGACGATGGTTGCGATCCCGGAGGCGGCGAGCAGGCCGAGGCCGATAAGTACGGCCAGGGTTCCGTGTCACAGCTCGGGGTCCGTTGCTCGCTGGACCGGGTGACCGTCGGGGTTGAGCTGGCCGAGGGCGCGCCCTGGCACAGTGGACCGTCATGCTCGCCAAAGCGGGAAATGTTGGAGGAGCTCAATGCGGGACATAGCAAACGCTTAAATGCAGTCGGCGGTCAGGTCTATGGGCTTGTCCACTCCCCGCTGCGGTCTCTTGACCATGACTGCTCGTGCTTCGGCGGTTCCATAGGGGCGGTTGTTCTGTACAGGTCGTATTTCACGACCTCGGAGAAGTTGAAGGCGATCTCGCTCGCGTTCATTTCGCAGTGCGAGACGGTCCGCCCTGTCGCGAAGAGTCGAGTCACGGCCGACGCAGGCAACCACCGGCCGCCCATCGCCGCCGTCGGATCATGCGGATCAGCCAGGGCGTTCTCGTAGCCCGTCCTCCACCGTGTGACAACGCGTGCGAGTGATAGCTCCTCCTCAGCCTCGACGTCGATCACGTGGATCTTGTAACCGAAGTCCCCCAGCTGCCGAACCAAATCCTTCGCCCACGGCATGTACCCCAGCGTCCCGTCGATGGCTACGTTCTCGCCCGCACGCATCGCGTCGCTCAATGCACGTTCTTGAAGGATGGTCGACTCGCGGTGCACCAGCGCGGAGAGTTCGAGCGGGTGAAACTGTTCCTCGAAGTTGTCTCGCAGGGGTCGTGGTATCAGGGACGCGATCGAGCCGTCCTCTACAGCAGATTGAAGCAGCAGTGTCTTGAAGTCGTCGGCATCGATGCGACGGTGGTCCGCGAGGTGCGTGTTCGATGCCCCCATCAAAGTGCTCTTGCCCGCGGCGGGCGGCCCGGCAAAGAGCGTCGCCCGGCGCGCGCTCCGTAGATCCTGGGAACTGTCGCGCCACCTGCCGAGCAGGGCAGCGTGCAGCTTTCTGCGAGCCGACGTGGGTACGAGTTCGCCAGCTACTGTCCGGAAATGGCGTCGGTCCTTGACGGTCGCCAATGGAGCATCGATGTTTAGCGGGCCGACGGGCGTCGACAAACTTTCCAGCCGCGCCCGACGGTCCTCTACTGCTTCATGGGCCAAGTCAGTCTGCTACTGCCTCGAGGATGCGGTCGTAGTCGGCCTCGTCGATGAATCGATCGTCCAATGCCCGCCCGACCTGGAGGTTGAAGCCCGACAAGTTCAGTCGCGGCACGTCGCCCTCGCCTGCCGGAGCCTGCTCGACCGGCTCGTAGATCCATGTTGAGAGCTGTTCGATCATCGTCTCCCGATCGAGCATCTTCGCTGCGTACCGTGCCGCGATCTCGTACGGGGTACCGCCAGCCAAACCTGGACGCACATCCGGTGCATCGATGCGCGCCATCTTCAACCACTGCGAGATGGCGGGCTGACTGACCCCGTTCGCTTCCGCCAGACGCGTCTGCGTCCACCCCTTCTGCTCATGGAGCTGCCGCACGCTTCGAAGGTGCTCGATGCGATCGACAGCACCACGCGCTTTGGACGTCGTCATGGTCGCCTCGAGTGCGCGTTCCAATAGATCTGTCATGACTACCTCCTCGGTATAAGTAATCTTATACCTGCAGTTCGAGGGGTGCAAAATCTATTTCCGCATGGCAATGCTCTTAGAGCCCGTGTCACATTGGCTACCGCTCATGTTCTAGATCACCGTCTTGTCGCGTGCGGGTATCTCTGGTCGGTCGAGTAGCTTGCCGCGTACGCTCAGGGTCGAGGTGGGAACGGCGCACTGGCAATGGGTTCGCCCAACAGAAGCGGTTCCCAGATCAGCCAGCGTCGGACACAAGTTGCCATGGGGTTCGCCCCAACCTCTGTAGCTGATTCTGACGGTTATGGGTCCATACCTCAGGACACATGGACGTCAGGACCGACTATGCCCGAACTCGCCAACAGCCGAACGACTACAACAGTCGCCTCATCGCTGCTCCTCACCCTCACTTTGACTGGCCAGACCACAACAGCATCCATCCTGTATCTGCTCACCCTGGCAGCATGGACCTCCGTGGAACTGGCGTCCTCGCCAACAGCCGTCGCGTTGACGAACCGTCCTGCCAAATCGCGCAAGAAGACGTAGTACGACCGCCGTAGCGGGGTCAGACGTGTCGCACTGCGTTGTTTGGCCTCCAAAATTTCCCTGGTAGGGCCCGCCAGGAGATGTCCGTCACCGCTCGAGGCCCTGATCGCGGGAGTGGTTCGAATCCGGCAGGTCGGGTCGTGAGTTCTCGCGCTTCTTGCCCGACTGCCGGTTGAGCATGGATCTCAGCGACGGTGCCGAGCCGACCTCTGAGGACCGTTCCGGTCCGGCCGCGGATTCGCTATTCGATTCCGGCTCCGCGTCGAGCTTTCGTATCGCATCGTCGGCGGCGTAGCGGGCGGCGTCCCGGCGTTCCTCGAACCCGGAGGTCGAGTTGTCGGGGCCGGTCCATGCCGTCCAGTGCCAAGTGCGGTCTGTCCATTGGATCGCCGCTCCCGGTGCACCACTGTCGCGGTCCGCTCCGCGCTGAAAGCGCGACCCGTCAGGCGATTTCGGCTTCCACGGGTCATCGGCTCGGCGTGCGTCTCGCTCGGCTTGGGCCGCGGCCCACTTCTCGGCGAATGCCTGCATCCGATCGGGGACGGACTCGACGAGCGCTGCCCGGCTGCTGTGTTGGGCGTCGGCGTGTGCGGGGGTGGGGTTGAGGTCGAGGCTCCATTTCGGGTACAGCCCTTGCGATCGGCGCCGGTCGAGGTCGCGGCCACGTTCGGTGAGCGCTTCGGGTGAGTTCTCGCGCGCGTTGACGTCCGCTTTGAGTTCGGCGAGCGCGTAGCGTGCCTGGGCGAGTTCGTCGGTGCGCGTGAAGATTCGGTCCTCCTGCGCGGTGAGTTCGGTCAGTCTCCCGGCGATGTGCGCGCGGTCGGCGTGCGCTGCGGTCGCTCGCACGGGCAGTTCTTTGATCATGTTGCGCATCTGCTGGAGGATCCCCCGAGCGGCGGTGGCACTGGACATCGCTTCGGTGAGTTTGCGGTGCTCGACGTACCGTTTCGGTCCTGCTGCGATGGACAGTTCGAGTTGGTCGTTGACCGGGCGGTAGGTGCCTGCGATCGCGACGCCGGCGATCTCCGCGAACTCGCTCGGTCGTCCGCTCTTGACCGCCCGCATGTCGATGTACGTGGTCTGCAGGACGTTCTGCAGCGCGTCGACGAGCGATTCGGTGTCGTCGTCGGCGGCGGTCCGGTGATCGATGGTGATCATCTTCTCGGCGCGGTCGTCGATGTCGAGCCATGCTGCAGCGCGGTCGGCATTGGCCTCGATCGTCGGCATGTCGGCGTCGAGGCGCTGGGCGGCGCGGTCGAGGCGGTCGATGGCCGCGCGGCGGGAGGCATTCGCGTTGGCGATCATGGTCTGTTCGGATTCGAGCGCGTCGACGTGCGCCTGCTGCTCGATCGCCCGGACGTAGACGGGGTCGCCGGTGGCGGCGGCCTTGGTCTGCGCGGCGGAGAGGGCGATGTCGCCGCCGACGTCTTCCATCGTGTCGGGGATCTCGCCGCCGCGTAGCTGCTGGACGGAGTGGGCTTTGCGTTCGATGATCTGCCACATGGTGGCGTCGTAGGAGCGTCGGGCGACGATGTTGACCACGTCGACCTCGCGGTGGACGTTGCCCTGCCGGATGATGCGCCCGAACCGCTGCTGCATGTCCGCTGCGGTCCACGCGGGATCGAGGGAGATGAGCTGTTTGAGTAGGCGTTGGGCGTTGACCCCGGTGCCGAGCTTGGGTGTCGAGCCGATCAGCACGCGAACCTTTCCGGCGCGGCAGTCGGCGAAGAGCTGCTGCTTCTGTTTCGGTGTCGGGTAGTCGTGAATGAACACGACCTCCGATCGCTCCATACCTCTGTCCACCAACGCTTCTCGCAGTCGCGCGTAGAGACTCTTCTCCCCCGCCCCACCGGCCTTCGGAGTGCCGCGGTCACAGAAGACCATCTGGAACACCCCGCGGGCGTCGGGGCCGTGCCGGTCGGCGGGGGTGAACAGGTCGCGGTGCTCGAGGTGGGTCTTCCAGAGCAGATCCGCCGCGACAGCGACCCGGTCGTGTTCGGGCTCGGGTTCGGGCAGTTTCGCCAGCGTCGGGTGCAGGGAGGCGTTGCGCCCGTCGTTGGAGATCTTCAACGCGTTGTCGACGTCCATGCTGCGACCGGAGGTCGCGGCCATGCGTTCGTCGAGGTCGAACATGAAGTCGCGGACCTGCGGTGCGAGGTCGAACTCGACGACCAGCGGCTTGCCGGTGCGCATTCGCGGCAGCTCGACGGGGATCTGGTCCTCGGTGACCACGTCGCGGAACTGATCGACCATGGCGATCAGTTGACGCAGGTTCTGGTACTCGGCCATCCGCGAGATCGGACGCAGTGAGGTGCCGGTGATGTTCATTTCGACGGTGGTGCGTTGTTTGGCGAATGTCTGTGCCCAGGCGTCGATGTGGCCGATGCCGGCGGCGTCGAGCAGATCGGGGCGCAGGTAGCGGTTCATCACCCACAGCTCGGACAGGGAGTTGCTCACCGGTGTTCCGGTGGCGAAGGCGATCGCTTTCGCGGGCGCGTCGGGCTGTCCGGATTCGATGTTGCGCAGGATCGCGCGGTCGCGCAGCCACCGCGCTTTCATCTCCAGGTCGGAGGCGCGTTGCGATCCCTCGGGCAGGGACAGGTCGGCGGAGTTGGAGGTGCGGGCGAGGTTCTTGTAGTAGTGCGCCTCGTCGACCCACAGGAAGTCGCAGCCGGACTGCTCGAACGTCAGGCCGGTGTCGGATGCCTTGGAGGACACCAGTTTCTGCTGTTTGGCCTGTTCGCGTTTGAGGACGCGTTCGATCTGTTTGACGGTGTGCTCGCCGCCGGTCTCCTTGGCGCGTTCGAGGCCTTCGCGTAGTTCCATCATGCGGGTCTCGATGTAGGCGAGTTCGGTGTCTTTGCTGACGGCGATCAGCTTCATCACCGATTCGGGGACGATGACCATGTCCCAGTCGGTCACGGCGGTTTGACCGATGAAGCGTTGCCGATCGCGGGGCCCGGACAGGTCGCCGCCGACGAGCACTTTCGCGGCCGGGTAGGCATCGCGAACTTCCGCGGCCCACTGGTCGACGAGATGGTTCGGCACGACCACCCACGGCTGGCGTTTGTGTCCGAGTCGGCGCATCTCCATGCAGCTGATGGTGATGGTGAGGGTCTTGCCCGATCCGACGCAGTGATCGAGCAGGATCGTCTCCCCGTGAGTCAGACGCTGCTCGGCTTGCCGCTGGTAGTAGTACGGAATGTAGTTGGGGTTCAGGCCCGGGTACTGCTTGTGCTCGGTGGCGAACTGGGGTTTGACGAACCGGTTGAACCGCCCGTTGTAGACCTCGGTGAGGTGCTCGTAGCGGGCCGGATCGGACCAGAGCCACTGCACGAACTTCTCTTCCAGCCGTACTGCGCGATTGCGCAGGTCGGTGGTGTGTTTGGGGTGGAATCGCGGTTTGGGTTCGCGGTCGAGCTCGCTCTCGGTCTTGAGCACTTCGACGGGCTTGTTGTTGGCGATCGCGGTGAACAGCTCGAGCCCGGAGTAGCGGCCGGCGATGCCCCACGGGTCCTCGTAGCCTTGCGGGTCGTCCCAGTTCGGGGCCGAGCTGGTCTCGAACTGCCAGGTGGCGTTGACCGCGGCGTACGAGACCGTCAGCTCGTCGGGGTCGATCCCGAACTCCTGGACCAGGAACTGCTTGTGGTTGTCGACCCCGACCCATTCCGCGCCGGGGCGCACCCCGATACGCGCCGGGTCGGCGTCGGGTGGCACGACGGCTTCGAGAGCGTCTACGACGCCGGTGTAGACGTCGGGGTTCTCCGCTTCGGCGACGCGGGCGCGCGCGAGTTTGCTGCGGACATCGCCCGCGAGGAATTGGCCGGCAACCTCGTAGGTACTCGGATCGGTGAGCGAGGGGTAGATCTTGCCTCGCGCTCGGTCGAGCACGTCCTCGACGTCGGTATCGAGCATCTCGGCCACCCGTTCGAGGTCGACGCTGCCGCGTTCGTCGAAGGCGATGGCGATCGCTTCGTCGATGCCGGCCGCGCTGGTGGCGCGTTCTGTGGTGAAGGTGACGTCGGTATCGAAGATCGAGGTCTTGGAGGCCTGCTCGGTCTCGTCGTCGAAGAGTTCGAGCGATCGGACCATCGCCATGCGGGGGTCGAAGCTGATGGCCCCTTGCAGGTGATGGCGGCTCTTACGGGGCCCCTGCGCCGGGGTACGTGCCTTCTCCAACAGCGCTTCGGTGACCTCGGCGGGCATCTCACCCCGGTAAGGGGGTAGATCGAGATCCGCGAGGTCGTCGGGGTCCACTCCCCGGTCGAGAGCAGCCTGTTGGGCTGCGTCAATACGCCACTGCGCTTCGAGGGCGGTGAAGTTCTCGGCGGTCTTCTCGGGACTGTTCTCGGTGGCGTGGTTGGTCCACTTGAACCGGTTGATGAAGCCGTACCGGCTGGTGTAGTCGGTGTATTGCCGATCGAGCTTCTCGCGCAGATCCTGTCGGTGTTCGGGTGTCGAGTCCGCGGTGCGCGCGCTGTCACCGATGTCCAGGACGGTGTCGCCCATGGCGAGCAGTCGTTGCCATTGATCGTTGATCTCGCGGCCCTTGGCGGGGGTGAGGACCCAGCCGGCACCGACTTGGTACTGCTCCCAGCGGGAGCTGTGAGCGTCAAATCGCAGTGTGCCGGGGATGGTTCCGGTATCAGTGCCGGAGTCGGTGTGCAGGCCGGCGGTATCGAGCCCGTGATGCTGGGTTCGGTCCGGAGCCGCCGCGGTCATGGCCAGGCCTGAATCCAGGGCGTCGTCGACGATGGTCTCCAGCGCCCGGGTCAGCAGCGTCGGTACGGACTGCGACTGCGGGGCAACGACTTTCATCGTGGTCGCGCCGTACATTCCGGAACCGACCTCGACGGTGCCCAGGATGCGGTCCCGGTGCCGGTTGAAGTACCGGTTCAGGTGGGCCGGTGCGGTGCTGTCTCCGTTCCCGGTGGGAAGGGTGACTTGGGCGACCTCGGTCCACAGCGTGGTCTGTTCGGTGGCCTCGCGGCCCGGCTCTCGCCGGCGGAAGATCAGAACGTCGGTGAGCACGTCGGTGGCGGCCTGGCGGCGATGCGCGGCCGACGGGAGCCGGACGCCGCCGACGAGGTCGCCCAGGGCTGCGATCTCGCGCCGCGCGGCCGGGCGCACCGAATCGGAGGTGAACGTGCTGGTGATGACCGCGACGTACCCGCCGGGTGCGGTCAGGTGCAGGGATTTGATGATGAAGTGGTTGTGGATCGAGCGACTGTTGGGGTTGTGGATGTCGTCGTAGACCGGATAGTCACCGAACGGGACGTTGCCGATCGTTGCGGTGAAGGTGCCGTCGGCGGCGAACGCAGCCTCGAATCCGTGATTGCGGATGTGCTGGTTCGGATAGAGGTGATGGGCGATCGCTGCGGTGATCGGGTCGAGCTCGACGCCGACCATCTTCGTCCCGGCGGGGGCGAGACCGACGAAGTGTCCACTGCCGCAGCCCGGTTCGAGGACGCGGGCACCCTCGGGCAGACCGGCGCGTTCGACGGCGCGCCAGAGGGCGGAGGCGATGGCGGGATCGGTGTAGTGGGCGTTGACGGTGCTCAGGCGGGCCGCGGCGTAGTCCGACCCGCTGAGCAGGGTGCGCAGTTCCTCGCGCTCGGGCTCCCATTCGGCCTTGGCGGTATCGAATATCTGCGGCACGCCGCCCCATCCCGACCAGCGAGCCAGGGTGTCCTGCTCGGCAGCGGTGGCGGGGCGAGAGTCGGCGGCCAACGCCTGGACGACGGCGAGGGCGTCGAGGTTGGCGCGGGCTCGGGCTTTGGCTCCGGACGGAACGAGAACGTCCGTGCCGAGAACGAAATCGACTGCGGGAGCGACAGTTCTGACTGGATCGGAGCTTGCCTCGACCCCACTACCTAACGGTTCCCGGCCCCGGTCGCCTGCGTCGACGCCGCCGAGTTCGGGGGCGGTCTCGGGTTCGGGCGTCGCTTCCTGTTCGGACGTGGTCCGGGGTTCGGGTTCCGGCGTGACGGTATCGGAGACGCCGACATAGCGGCGGGCGGTGTCGGCGCTGACGTAGACGGTGGAGCCGTCGGGGCGTTGGGCGGCGATGAGGCTGTTGCTACGCCACAACGGGCTGGTGAGGGGTTCTCCGGTCTCGTACTGAGGCACCTCGACCGGCGCGACGGGTACCTCCCGGGGTGTCGCAATGCCGGTGAGATCGCCAGCAGGACCGGATGTTTCGGTTCCCGCGGCGTCGATACTGGCCGCATCGGCGCTGGCTGCGGTGGTGTAGCCGTCGATGAAGTCGACGCGGATCTGTGTGGCGTCGACGCTGTCGGCGGGCAGTGATTCGAGTGCTGCGCCGACGACGGGGTCGGCGGAGGGATCGGGCGCGGCGAAGGGTGCGCGTGGGTCGTAGGCGCGACGTCCGCGATCGTCGAAGTCCACGATCTCAGCAGTGGCCGCGTTGTCGAGCTCGTCCTGGGCGCGGTGCTGACGTGCTGCTTCGTCGGTGGTCTCTGGCTCTGTGGGGTCGACCTCGGGTGCCCGGTGGTGGGTCTGCCAGAGCAGGTCGACCAGCTCGTGGGGAAGTGCGTCGAGGCGGGCAGGGTCGGCCAGCAGCGATTGTGCGGCAGCGGTGAGCGCGGTGTCGGTGTCGTCGATGGCCACGACGGCGTCGAGCATGACCGTTTTCGTCCGGGCCAGTGCCCAGGACTGGAACTGGGCGTAGGTGTTCGACGACGCCTGGGCCGAGACGGTCAGATCTGCGTCGGCGAGGACGGCGGCACGGATCCGCTCGGTGAGTGCCTCGTGTGCCGACGCCGGCGGGGGTGCCGGCTGCGTCGCCTCGTCGGCGCTGCGCAGCAGTGGCAGCTCGCCGGCGAGGATGGCTTTGATGGAACGGTCGGCTTCGGCTTTCGTCAGGCGCGCGTCGACGGTGTCGTCGGGCAGTCCGGATCGGGCGAGCAGCGTGCGCAGGGTGTCGAGTTGGCGTCCGGTGGCGGGATCGTTCGCCCAGGTCGGTGGGGTGCGGCGTTGCGCGGCGTCGGCGCGGGCGACGGCGCTGTGGTTGATCGAGGCGGGGTCGATTCCGGCCGCGCGCAGGGCGTTGCCGAGCTGCCCCTCGGCCGCGCGGGCGCGCTCGTAGTCGGCGAGCAGTCGGGTGCGGCGGTAGGACAGGTCCGAGATCCGCTGTGTCAGTGCCTCGATGCCGTCGCGGTTGCCTTGCTGGCGTGCGCGTTCGAGCGCCAGTTCGGCGTTGTCGAGGTGCTGTCTGAGCCGGCCTCCTCGGTGCAGGATGTCGGCGGTGGCCGTGTGGGCGTCGACCCACTGCGCCCGTAGGGTCAGAAGGGAGTCGTGCCCGGTGTCCGGTCCATCTCGTCGAGGATCAGTGTTTCGAGCTCCGCGGCGATCGGATCGTTCGCTGTGGTCGGCGTCGGCTGGTTGTCGTCGAGTCGTTGTTGGATCAGCGCCTGGGCGAGCAGCAGGAATCGGCCCGGCCGGTCCATCCACACCCGGTCCACGATCCGGCTCGCCAGCGGCGAGATGTCCACCGACAGTGTCGTCCAACGCATCTCGTCGCGATTGTCCTGCGCGGTCTGCAGGTGCGCTCGGCGCTCCTCCTCGATCAGTGCGTCCGTGGAGATCACCCGTTGGTAGATCTCCTCGGTCACCTGCGGGTAGAGGTGTTCCTCGAGGATCTTCGACCGTGCCGACTGCCAGGCCGTGGTCATCAACGCCACGGTCGTGGGGTAGTCCGGTGTCACTCCCGGGTTCTCGGCCCGCCACCGGTCCATCAGGAAGCCGTGAGCGCTGTCCCCCACCGTTTCCTCCACCAGTTGGGTCAGTCGCGCCGCTTCGCGTTCGATCTGTTCCTCGCGTGCCGCCTCGGGCAGGTCCGGATCGAGTCCGATCCACTCCCCCCAGATCCTGCGCACTTCGTCGCGGATCCGCAGATCCACGGTCATCTCCGGTTCCGACATCGTCGGTCCCCTCTCCGATCGAAAACAGGGTCGGCTGGTCCTGGTCGTCACGCGCCATGGTCGCTGCGCCCCCGTTCGGTGTGTGGTGAAAGCGAAAAATCTACCCATGCGGCACACCGGTCGGGTGCGTCCGTTCGGCTGATCGGGCTCGTCCATCGTGGTCCGTCCTTCGGTCGGTGCTCACAGTTCATGGCCACGGTCCTTTCGTGGGCCGCTCTCGGGTTCTCGGTGCGGTCCCTTGGCTCCCTTGGCTTGCTGCTTGCGTAGTCGCTCGCGCACCGCGTCCTCGGCGGCGCGTTCGTCCTGCGTGAGGGCGGCGCGGCGTTCGAGTTCTGCGCGGTAGCGAGCGAGCGTCGCGGCCCCGCTCTCGCTGGGGTTGAGCCGCTGACTGAGCGTGGTCTGTTTGATCTTTGCTTTGAGCTCGGGTGTAGCGGTTTTCATGGCCTTGGTTCCTCGTGTGATGCGTTCCTCGATCAGGTCCGGATCGACTGTGGCCTCTGCCGGTTCGGCAGCAGGCGCAGTGGCCTCGGTGGTGACACTGCTCGGCACCGGTGGGGTGCTCTCGTCGGGAAGCGATGTCCCGTGCAGGTCCGGCTCGGAGTCGGGCATCGCCGACGCGTCGGATGCCGGGAGTTCCGAATCGACGGACTCGGTGGTGAGTGCACGGGGATCTCGGGAGGGCTCGACCGCCGCGAACGCTGGATCCGACAGCGCAAGGCGCGCTGTGGTGCGGTCGGATCGAGTCGGTGTACTGCGATTCTGCGCAGGCTTTTTCAGTGCGGCGGCGGGGCTTGCACGGTCGACGTCGGACCTGGTGAGGACGGCGACCTGGCCCGGACTGTCCGGCTCGGGCGAGCGTGCCGGCGGCAGGGGGGTGTGTTCGGCGACGGCGGGTGCATCGTGGTGGGCCTCGTGCATTTCCGCGCGCATGATCTCGCCTTCGAGTGCGCGGACGGTGGCGCGGGCGTCGTCGACGGACATCTGGTCGATGCTGGCGGCTGTGTCGCGGATGACGTCGGCGTCGGCGGTGGTCACGATGTTGCCGGGTCCCCCGGCTGCGGTCTCGAGGTCGGCCTGGGCCCGCTGCCAGAGTTGGTGGGCGTCGCGTTCGGTGGCGTGAGCGTGCTCGCGCAGGATCTCGAGCAGGGCGAGGTCGGCTTGGGCGTGGAGTGCGTCGTCGTCGCGTCCGTCCTTGGTCGCTGCTGCTGCAGCTCGGGCCAGGTCTCGGCATCGGGCGTCGGTGGTTTCGAGTTCGTGGGTCGTGTCGAGCCATCGGGCGTGCGCGTCCTGTGCGGCGAAGTACAGCGGGCGCAGGGCGTCGGCGCGGCTGCGGATCTCGATGATCATGGGGATCGCGGCGGTCATCGCGGGGCCTCGTTCGTCGAGGTACGCGCGCCAGAGATCGTTGCTGCGGGTGCGTGCGTCGGCGAGCTCGGCGTGCAGCGCGGCCACGCGTGCGGCGGGTGCGATGTCTTCGTGTTCGGGGCGGACCATGCGCAGGGAGTCCATCGACTCCGCGAGCATGTCCCAGTCGGCTCCGGTGTCGTACTCGAAGTCCGGTGGGGGCAGGTCGGTCTCCGGGTCGGGAGGTAGGTCCGCGTCGCTCAGGTCGGGGTAGTAGTCGTCGAAGCCGACTTCGAGCACCGGGCCGGTCTCGGCAACGGTGGTGGTCTCGGGGCTGTGGCTCTGTGCGGTGGCGGGGGCCGACTCGTAGGGGTCGGTCTTTCCGGCGACCGTTGCTGCAGCCTCGTCCTCGGCGAGGTCGACCAATGCGTGTTCGACCGCTGGGAAGTCGTGGTGGGTGAACTCATGATGACTCAGGGCGGTGATCCGCCACGCCAACGCCTGGGTGAGCTCGTCGGGGCGTAGTTCGTCGTCGACGTCGCAGGCTTGGGTCAGCAACTCGTCGGTGAAGGCCAGGATCTGCTCCGGCTCCCAGCTGATGGGCGCGTTGTCGACCGCGGCGACGAGCGAGGGCCAGGCGTGATCGCTGCGGATCGTGCGAGCCGTCTCTTCACCGAACACGACGTCGAGCGCCGGCGTCCAGTGCGGTGCGAGGTGCTTGGACGGTGTCGTGGAGTCCAGAGCTGCCGGGCTCAGGGTGCGCGAGAGCCGCCACCACAGGGCTGCGGCGGGCATCTCGTCGGGAAGTGGGCGGTCCCCGGTGACCGAGCGCAGCAAAGCAGGGACGTCGAGACCGGCGCGGCGGGCGGTGGTCAGACGGAGTGCGAGCACCGGCCAGAACGGGTCGGTGAGGATCCGCGGCTCGATCTTCTGCGCGAGCGCTCTCCAGGCATTGGTGGCGGCATCGGGCGAGCCGATGACCGCTGCTGCCCTCTTGTCGAGCCGGTTCTGCTGCCGCTTGTGGGCGGCGGCGAACTGCGGTGGGCCGGTGGGCCGGAGGTCGACGTCGTCGACGGTGCGTGCTGCGCGCCACACGGCGAGATCCGCGAGCAGGTCCGGGTGTTCGAGGAAGGGTCGGGCCCAGACGGGCGCGGTCTCGCTCGTCCAGTCGCGGGCGCGTTCGTCGACCGCTTCCGAGAGGGAGTCGACCACTTCGGCGCGGGCGGTGAGGTAGCTGCTCCACGTCGGGTCTGCACGGAGGGCGGGGGGAATGGCGGGCAGCCACGGCAGTGGCCCACGGCCGGCGGAGTGCTCCCCGCTCGGGTCGAGCCTCCAGTCCAGCACGGCGGCGACATCGACGGCGGTGTCGAGTTCGCGGTAGCCGGCGGCGCGGGTGAGGGCGGCGATCGGGTCGGTTCCCCCGACGGCGCGGATGGCCAGGTGCTTGCGCAGCACCGGCCATGCTGCGGCGTCGGTGACACCGGCGACGACCTTGTCCGCTTCGGCGTCGATGCGCTCCATCTCGTCGTCGCCGAGTACCTGTTCTGCGGCGGTGCCGACGGCATCGTCGTAGGCCGCTGCGGCGATCGGGAGTCGCTCGGCGGGGTCTGCGAGTCGGCGCGCGGCGGTGGTGGCCGATTCCTGCGCGCCGTCTCGGCCGAGGATGCGGGTGAACAGGTCCACCGCCGTGTGGGGTGTGACGGCTTCGGGGGTGATGACCGAGTGTTCGTCGCCGTCGAGGGCGGACCCGAAGTACAGGTGGTTCTCGTGGCGGCCACGGGTGGCGGCGACGTAGGCGAGTTGGCGGGTCTCGTGTCCGCTCAGGACGGTGTGGCAGGTGTCGGCGGTGATGCCCTGTGCGCCGTGGATGGTGCGGGCGTATCCGAGGGTGACCTGTTCGCTGACGTAGTTGGCGGGCAGTGTAACCAGACGGCCGTCTCCGATGCGGCGGACTTTCAGGCCACCGCCCGGGAGCGTGTCTTCGACGGTCCACCGGTTGCCGTTGCGGACGAAGTCGGTGGCACCGACGACGAGTCGTCGATCGTTGCGGCGGGTGGTGATGACGTCGCCGACGGAGGCGTGCAGTCCGTCGGCCAAGGTGACTTCGCGGCCGAGGATCGACTTGCCGGCGGCGGCGAGTCGGTCGATGCGGGCACGTTCGTTGAGGGTGCGGACCGTCTCACGGGTCGGGGCGAGCATGACCGCGTCGAGGCCGTTGTCGATGTCGCGTTGCCATGCCGAGTAGGCCTGGTCTTCGGCGGCGACGAGGTCTCCGACGTGGACTCGGCCATTGTCGATGTAGAAGCCGATGGCTTCGGCGTTTCCGGCGCGCAGGTCCAGGGAGGCGAGGCCTTCGGCGTTGTCCTTGAAGCGGACGACGTCGGTGAGGGTGATCGCCCCGGTAGTGGTGGCGATGTCGCGCAGTACTCCGCCGGCGGCGACGGAGGCGAGCTGTTGATCGTCTCCGACCAGACGGACGCTGCCACCGCGGTCAAGGACGAACTGCACGGCCAGGTCGAGGTCGGCGGTCGAGGCCATGCCGGCTTCGTCGATGACGACGAGGGAACGGTGGTCGATGCTGTCGAACCAGTCGGGGACTGTCACGACCTCGCCGGGTGCGGCGTCGTCGAGATCGCGCAGGGTGTGGACGAGCTTGCCGAGAGTGTCGGTGGTCGCGTCGAGGTCTTGTTCGAGGGCGGCGGCTGCGGCGGCGGTCGGTGCCAGACCGAGGACGTGGCCCCCTTCTGCTTCCCAGCTGCTGCGCAGGACGGCCATGGCGGTGGTCTTGCCGGTGCCGGCGGGTGCGAGGGCGAGCTGGAGGCGTTGCCCGGAGGTGGCGAGCTCGCGGACCATCTGAGCTTGGGAAGCGTTGAGGTCGAACTTGTTGGCGGCGTGTTCGAGCAGGGCGAGGTCGACGGTGAGCGGGTCGACGCTGCGTCCCCCACCGAGTTGCGCGGCCTGTACGAGGCGGTCTTCGGCGGCGAGGATGGACTCGCAGGTGTAGAGGCGGGTGCCTTCGGTGGTGTACACGCTCGCCCCGTTGCTGCGGCGCAATACCTCCGGCTCGTCGAGGTCGTCGTCCGGTCCCAAGGCGACCGATCGCTGCGGGTCCAACGCAGCATCGGTGATGGCGGTGATGGCGTATTCCATCTGCTCGCTCGGGACCGAGCACGCGCGCACGATGCGGGCCGCTTCGGCGCGCACATGCCATTCCTGCCAGCGGGCGCGGCTCTGCCCGACCACCGACAGGGCGTGGTCGGCGCTCTCGGCGATCCACTGTGCGTCCACGGTGACGGGTTCGCGTACGGGCCCGTGGTCGTGGATGGTGCGTCGGATCATCTCCGAGAGGGCGCGTTCGTTTCCGAGTACTTCGATCGCTTCGGCGCGCCAGGCGGTGCGCTGCTCTGCCAGGGAGCGGGGTTCGTGTTTGGCTTCGCGGGTTTCGAGGTTGGCGCGTTGGTTGAGTTTACGGGCTTCGGCGGGTGTGGGTTCGCGGCCGAGTTCGCGTTGGAACTCGGCCGCGAGCTCTCCGCGGCGCAGGTCGATCATCCCGGCGCGGGAGGACCAGCGGGCGGCCAGATCGGCGTCGACGCCGATGATTTCGCGGATCGGGCGTTTGCCGGGGTCGGTGCCGGCGCGTTCGGCGAAGTCGACGCCGAGGCGTTCGCGGAGGTATCCCTCGAGGCGGGTGTTGTAGGTCTCGGAGATCGCGACCATCGCTTTGTGCAGTGGCCGGCCGTCGATGGCGAGCCACTTGTTCTGCCCTTTGACTTTCACCTTGTTCGAGATCGCGACGTGGGTGTGCAGGTCGGGCTCGCAGGCGCGGGAGTCGCGGTGGGTGAAGGCGGCGGCGAGCATTCCTTCGGTGTCGACCTGCTGCACACCGTCGGTGCCGAGCCGAGTCAGCAGGGCGTTGTTCTCGAACCAGTCGAGCGCGTCTTTGACCGCGTCGTGGTGGGCGGCTTCGATCGCTTCGGACATCTCTCGCGGGGCCAGCGCCCACAGGGCACTGACCGATTTCACCGGGGAGAAGGTGACGTCGTATCCGGCGACGGCGGTGGTCTTGGCGCGGGAGTTCTTGGCGACCCAGCCGCTGAGTTCGCGATCGTCGAGCGGTGCGCGGCCGAGTTCGGTCTCGAACATCTCGCGGGCGATACGGGTGCGGATCTGCGCGCGGACATCGTCGTCCACCGGCGCATGGGAGGGCAGACCGAGTGCGGCGTTGTGTTCGGTGAACGCTTCACCGACCGCCTTGCGGAACTCGTTGACGCCGGAGTGAATCCGAAAGGGGTTGCCCAGCTTGCTCTCTCGCAGCGCGAGCGCGGCGGCGTCCTTCTTACTGGCACCGTCGGCGATCAGGGCGGTGGCGTGCCTGCCCTCGATGGCGGTGGCGTCGGGGTGCTTACCTTCGCCGAACAGGGCGAGCATGTGCGCTTCGGTGACCTCGTCGCCTGCACCGATGGTGCGCAGAGTGGGCAGCCCCGAGCCCATCCAGAGGCCGGGTGACTCGCCTTTCGAGGAGTAGTAGTCCGCGAGAGTGTCGCGTCCACGTGCGGTGGCGTCGTGCGCAGCGACCTGCCGGATCAGGTACATGTACCCGTCCCCGGCCGTCAGCTTGTGCATCGTCGCGGTCACGAAAAAGATCATAGCTGCTGTTATCGTTTCGTTATCCTTAATGCAAGAGGTCTGTAGGGCTTGATCTTGGGTTCGTGAGGTGAAATGGTGTGGCGAGGAGAACGGCTGCGCTGGCGGGGGCCTGTGAGGCCGTGACGAGGTCTGGGTTGGAGTTGGGACTGCGGTGAGTAGGTCGGGTGATCGGATTTCCACACGGACTCAGCTCCGCGCGGCGGCGGCGGCGAAAGTGGCCGATGCGGCCGTGTCGGCGCGTCCGGCGGTGGCATCGTTTCTGGCAGCGCACGCTCAAGTGGTCGCGGCGGAGCGGGCGATGGTGGCGGCGTTGATCGAGTTGCAGTCCCATGTCGGTGGCCTGGACGTGGCGGCGGAGATGGTGGGCCTGGATGCCGAGTCGGCGCGGGCCTTGGTCTCGCGTGTGGCTGCCGATGGCACCGAGCGCGGGGGCGGGTGAGGTCCGTGCGTCGGCCGGTGCCGCAGTCGGCGACGACTGCCGAGCAACGCGAGGTGTGGGTGGCTCGTGTCGGTGAGCTTGCGGCGCTACTCGGTCAGTCCACTCCCCCGGCCGTGGAGTTCCTGCCCGGTCCGTTGGGTATGGGTGCTCGCTATCACCACGGCACCGACACGTTGGGTGTCACGGACGGGTGGATCAGTGCAGAGCCGGATCCGCGGTCGTTGCCGTCGTCGGCATTGCTGGCCCACGAACTGGGGCACCGCGAGGACTTGACCAAGCTTCGTCGCGCCCGCCGGCTCTACTACGTGGCGTACGTCGTTCTGGTGGTGATCCTGCTCGGTGGCTGCGCCGCCGCGTTCGTATCGTCGACGCGCGATGCCAACGGCGGGTTGGCCGGCTCGGTGTGGTTCCCCTTGTTCATTGCGTCGATGGGTGTTGCCATCGTGGTCTCGCTCATGGTGATGAGCTGGCCGCGTGAGTACTACGCGGACGGTGTCGCGGCGCGTCTGTTCGGCAGTGACGGTGTTGCGGCGTGCTTGGCCGTGTACGCCGCCAACGGTCCTCGTTCGACCGTCTGGCCGTCGCACACGCACCCCTCACACCGCATGCGGGTCGCGAGGCAACGTCGCCGCGAAACCCAGAGACGTTAGGTTGCCCGGCACGAGAGCACGTGGACGGTCAGGTCTGATCGGACTGTGCGACCGCCGCTCGGTAGCTTTCACCGATGGTCTCGGCCTGAACCGGAATCTCGATGGGCTCTCCGCTGTAGGACTCGCCGTAGGTTTGCGCGGTCACGGTCCACTCAGCGGTCAGAGAGGACGCGGTGTGATCGATCGCGTGCAGGATCAGCAGTTCGTCGTCGCTGGTCCATGTCTGGTCGGGGCGGAGGTGTTGCAGATCGATTGTGATGACGACCGTCTCGTCGTCGACGTTCTCCCACTCGAGGGGCGCGCCTGCAAGTTGCAAGCCTTTGCTGTAGTCCATCACCGGGGGTCGAAGAAAGGAGTCGAACAATGGCTCTCCGGGTGGCGAGACGGGGGGGATGAACTCGCTGAACTCGAAGGCGTCGCGCTCCTCCCAGTCGAGACCTTGCGTGCCCTTGATCGTGATGATGACCTGAACGTCGTTGAGAAAAACCTTCTCAATGTTTCGTAGACGCAGTCGCATGCCCGGCCACGTGATTGCGGCCAGGTACTGCTCGCTGTCGGCCCAGCCTTCTCGCACTTCCTCGGACCACTGATTTAGACGGTTGTTGAGGTCTGCTCTCTGTGAGTCGCTGTCGATTCCCAACAAGCTCGAGAGGTGGGGCGAGACACCGAACGGCGATGCCTTTCGCGCAGCCTCGTCGGCCTCGGCGAATTGCTTTCTCTCGTTGTCACCGACCGCGGAAGTGAAGTGCGCTCGCGCAGCGTCGCCATTGGAGAAGTAGCGGGCAGCGCCGTCGATGGACAGTGATACGTCGATGGGCGGTGGGCCGGCCTCGATGTCGAGGTACTGCTTGCGGATCTGCGCCATCTTGGGCCGATCGATGACACCCGTCATTCGCTCGAGGTGGTAGAGCTCAACCGCGGTTCCGTCTCCGAGATCTTCCAGGTCCGCTCGTTCACCCAAGGTCAGCTCCTGGTTGGTGACGAAGACGAAGCCATACGGTGAGTGCGTCTTTGCACCAGTCAGATCGTCGGTGAACTTCTTCTTGATCGTGGTGAACGTCTGCTGCCCTCTGGGGAAGTACACACCCATGATCCAGCTCTTTCCATCCTTGGTGGCGACGGCGTCTTTGCCGCCGTCCTTGCCGCCGAGCGGGTGTGAGGGGTCGATGTTCTCGTACCCCTCCGCGTCGAGGACGTGCGCCGCGAGGCGTTCCGATGGAGTCTGGCCTTGCGTCCACTCTCGGAGGCGGAACCACGTCTCGTCTGTGCGCGTCATCTACAGGGGCCTTCCGATCTCGAACAACGGTGCACCCGCGAGAGTAGCTACCTGCCGTCGCGCACCTCGCTATATCGGTGCGGCGCTCCGTTGTCCTCGATCGTGGAGGAATGCCGTCGTTCGACTCGTGTGTGTGCGGCCTTGACCGGGTAGACTCGGCGGCGCTGAGGATGCCGTTGCGGGTCGATCCTTCAAGCGCCGATTCGTGTACCCACCGAACTCGTCGCGCCGATGTTGCCGACGGTTCGGGCGACTTGAAAGGCCCGCAACTCATGAGTGCCACCCCCATCAACACAGACGCCATCTACGCCGCAGCCGAGGCTGCCGTTCGCGGACGTGTCGCCTTGGCCGAAGCCATCGTCACTGCCCAGCAAGCAGTCGGCACCGCCGAGGAGAACGCCGCCAAGCAACGAGCCGAAGCCGACGCCGCGATCAAAGCCGCCGAAGCCACCAAACGCGCAGCAACGAAATCGGTCGAGGCCAGCAAGAAGGCCGTCCACACCGCCATGAAAGAAGCGCTGACGGGCGGGTGGACTGCAGCCGAGCTCCGCGACATCGGGCTCACCGTGCCGACGTCGGTCATCGCTGCCGCCGCCGGCGGTAAGACGTCGGAGTCGCGCAAACGCAGTGCGAGCACCACACCGAAGCGCCCTCGGATCAGCCTGAACGCCAGCGAAGACGCCGCGTCGACCAACGCCGGTGAACAAGGCTCCACCGAACCGGGTACGACTCCCCCGGAACACCAGCTGCAGAACGAACACGGGCACACCGGCAACGCTCCCGACGTACAGTCACTGGCCTACACCGGATAGCGCGGGCGACGGGTCATGAGATCCTCGACAGCGGGCCGTGCTCGCGGCGAGAAGTCGTTGGCGCACAGCGGTCGTCGTGTCCACGACAGGCCGAACGGCCGGGAAGCGTTAGGTGGGTGGGGAGTTCGTGCCGAGACCGCTAGCAGTGGGCGACGCCGACGAACGAGCTCGGTTCCGCAGCTACATCGTGCACGGGCCGCATCGGTCCTCGTGTGCGATCTGGATCGGAGCCATTGCCGACGACGGGTACGGCCGATTCTGGGTTGCACGCGATGGACGGCAGCGGGTGGTTCGCCCGCACCGCTACGCGCTTGCGATCGAACTCGGTGGGTCGATCGACGACACGGTGAACGCCTTGCACATGTGCGACAACCCGATCTGCGTTCGGGTCACGCTCGACGAGGCGCAGCAACAGCCGCTTCACGTCGTCGACGGGAACCAGTCGCAGAATCTGCGAGACATGGCCGCGAAGGGACGCGGCGGTGGACGTCGCCAACCCGGGCTTTGGTACGGGCCGGATCGAGCCGCGCGTGCGGCTCGATCGCGTCGGCTACGTGCCGCGGTCCGCACGGGTTGGGACGACGCAGCGGTACAGGCAGCTCTATTGGAGAGCGGTACTCCCACGCTGTTCTGACACAGGGGCCGGGCGCGAGGTCACAGTGGGCTGCTGAAAGCACTGGCCACGACGGCCACGGCCATGGCGAACAGGATCCCGACCACCACGGCCACGAGTCGGAAGCCCATTCCGAACACCATGCCCGTGGCGCGCATCGGTGCGAATCGCCAGCCGCCGTCGTCGGTGACGCCGGCGCGCAACACCGCAACGACGATGACGATGCCGACCACTATCGCGATCACCACGATCATTACCTCACTTCTCGTTCTGGGGGTCGCCCCGTGTGGCGGCCAGTAGACACCACGCCACCGACAGGTTTCCGCGCGCTCGGTTCCAACCGGCGTGTCGACGCCGGCTGAACCAACACACTTTCGCACTTCTTCCGCGCGTGCCGTCTTCGGGAGAACACGCGCGCACGACGACAAAGGATCACTCCTCATGACTTCTCCACGAAATCGCCCTACCCGCTCCGAATTGATCACGGTCGAGGTCGCGACCCTCGATCAGCACAACGATCCCGGACATGTGTTCGCTCGCGCCGAGTTCCAGTCGCGGACAGCGGCTGCGTCCTTCGCCGTCAGCCAAGCCGCGATGCTCTCCGCCGGCAGGGAAATCGACCGTATCGCCGCCACGGTCAGCGTTCGGGCGCGCGACGGTGCACACACCGAGCTCCCCTTCACCGGGACACCCAACGAATTGGCGGTGATGCTCAGCAGCGAACCCGGGTACGCGGCGGGTGTGCGCAAGGCGCAGGTGCCGGCCCCGGCCGCAGTAGCCGAGGTGATCGCTCGATTCGCCGACTCGGCACCCTCACGGATCGACGCTTCTCCTACCGCCCAGGACGTGAGTGAGGTCCGAGTGCAGTCGACCCGTCCGGAGCCGATTCCCGATTCGCGGACCGTGGTCGGGGTGTACTCGACAGCGGACGCAACGCGCATTGCCACCGCGATCGCCGAACGGGTCGGCGGTTCGGTCACCGCAGATCCCGGGAGCCAAACACTGACCGTCAGCCATGCGGCACCGATCGCAGCGCACGAGCGTGAGGCAGTCGAGCGGCGTCATCGCATCGCCTCGCTTCGGGCGAACATCGCAACCCTGGACACGGTGCGAGACCGCGACCATGTCTCCGCGCTCAGTGGCGAACTGGACGATCTGCAGAAGCGAATGCAGTCGTTCGAGCCACGTCCGGACATCGCGCCGATGGACGACCCGGCGGCGCTGGGTCGGTCACGCGCGCCAGTTGCCGGCGAACCCGCCGCACCGTCGACTCCTCCCTCGTTGCGGGCAGTGCTCAATCGCCAGCCGAGTCACCCACGCGAAGCGGCCTCACCGGTGCAATCCGCTCAACCGCGCGCTGCACACGATCTCGGACGGTGAGCGATGACGGGCCTGCTGAGGCGCATGATCGATGATCCGAGCGCAGCGACGTGATCGAGGTCGGCTGGTATGTCGGGCTGCTGGGCCACCGCACGTCCGAGGAGATCCCCGAAATTGTCGAGCGGTTTCGGGCGTGCGGTGTCACTGCGGAGATCCTCGAGGAGGTTCTCAGTGATCCGAACCGACTGTTGCATTCCCCCGATCGTGATGGTGAACAGTGGGCTCAGCAGTACGGCGGCCCTGCCGGTGCTGCACTGCTCGTCTCCGAGCTGCTGACCTACCTCGCACACCAACACCGCATGGCCGCGCGGATACAGCTGGATCTGGCCAGCGGACACGCGGTATCCCCATTGCATCTTGTCCACCCTGCGCCGCCGGCCACCGGTGACGTATCGACCGAAGGACCCACACCATGAGTTCATCCGAATCCTCCACCGCCGCACTGTCTGAGATCGACAGTCTGGAACTGGCAGTCCTCACTGAACTGTGTTCCCCCGAAGCGGTGGCCGCGTTCGAGATGATGCATGCCAGCATCCGCCCGTCCAATGCGGCGCGGTTCGCCGACTTGCTCTCGATCATCAACGGACTGTCGGGCCCGAATTTCGCCGATGCCGCGTCTCTGAATCTGCTCGAGGCGATCGAGGATTCGTCGGACCTCGAGTTCGTCGAGTCCGTCGCGTCGCGCCTCGACCATCCGATCACCGCACTCTCTGTCGCGCAGCTTTTGCGGACCTACCACCGAGCGTGACTGCCACGCCCGTTCCTCACGCACCGAAGCCCCACAGGCGCACATTGGACTGTGTGGGGCTTCGGCGTTCGGAAGGCTTCTGTTTGCCCTCAGGGTCCCCGGCGAAGTGCTCAGTCGTTCGCGGCGATGGCTCGATGGGAGCGGACTCTGCAGGAGGTCGAACAGAACCGTCGACGTCGTCCGGTGACGGGTTGAGTGAGCACCATCCTGCAGTCGAGAGCAGCGCACCGAGTTTCGTTACATTCGGCGGTGACGGGCTGCGTTTCGTTACACGTAACGGGCGGGGTGCGGAGTGGACGGTTGGACCACAGCACTTCGGTGCGCGCCTTCCAGGTTCCGCCTTGGCTGGTGTGGGAGGCCAGTTCGGTGCGGTACCAGTCGGGGTAGAGCTCGCGGTCGTACAGATCGCACGCGTAGCCGGACACCACCACGGTGGCGTTGCAGGCGCGCACGTGTTCGGCAAGTTCGTGATGCTTTGCCGTACTCGCCATTTCGGTTCGGTAGTTCCGCGCGCGGATTCCGCCGACGTAGGGCGGATCGGCGTAGATGAGCGTGCGTCGACCGGTGCCGTAGGCGTCGATGACGTCGACGGCGGCGCGGTGCTCGAGAGAGACCTGCCGCAGGCGTTGCGCGGATGCTTCGATGCGGGCGACGTAGGCGTCGAGCCGTCGGGGCATCGAGGTGGTGGGGGTGTCGGCGGTGTCGTGCCGCCACCCGGTGTTGCGCAGGGTGCCGGTGCGCCCTTCGGTCAGACATACCCAGATCCGGCGTGCTCGTTCGATGTCGTCGAGAGGTCCGCGTCGGTGCAGTGCTGCGGATCGTTCGGTACGTGAGTGCGGGGTGAGGGCGCAGGCGCGGGCGAGATCGTGGGGGCGATCGCGCAGCATCTTCCAGAAGTGCACGATGTCGCCGTCGAGGTCGTTGACCGTTTCGAGTCGGCTCGGTTGCTTGGCGAGCAGGACGGCCAGTGATCCTGCGTACGGTTCGACGTAGTGCACGTGCTCGGGCAGTGCCGCGGCGATGGACGGTGCCAGTCGCGTCTTGCCGCCTTAGTAGACCATCGGGGGCCGTAGCGGCGGGCTGGCGATCGTCATGGGCGGGGCTGCCGAAAAGCGTTGAGCCGGTTGAACGCTGCTCGCTGGCGGCGTCCGTAGTCGAGCATCTGCTCGAACAGGTCTTCCTCGGGCAGTTCTTCGGCGCCCTGCATGATCGCTTGGCCGGCGGTGTGAATGCTGCGGCGGTAGCTCTGGGACAGGACGATGCCGGCGTAGTGGGCGACGGCCAGTCCGTCGGCTCCGGTGGTGATGACTTCGTTGAGGCGTCGTCGCAGGGCTGAGTCTTTGGCTCCGTCGGCTCCGGATCGCATGAGGGCGGCGGTGACGCTGGCCGGGTCGTACGGCTGGCTTCCGGTGATGAGGTCGGCGATGACGGTGAACATGCGCCGGTAGGCGGGATTGTCGAAGTCGTCGGCGGTCAGGATGGTCGCGACGCGGTGGTCTTCGGTGGACACTCCCCCGGTGTTGTTGCTCCACATCAGCGCGCACAGCAGCAGTGCTTCGGGGTCGGTGGCGGGGTTGTAGCCGACTTCGTCCGCGAGGACCTGCAGGACGTGCTCGACGGGTGCGAGGTCCGCGTGCGCCTGGCCTGCGTCGTCGCCGGGTGTGGGGACTGCGCGTAGCGGTGTCATTGCGGGCCTCGTTCGTGTCGGTGGTCTGGGCGGTCAGAAGTTGTGGTTGTCGAGCGTGTGGGCGAGATCGGCGCGTATCGCTTCGAGCGTGGTGCGGACGTCGTCGAGGCGCTCGGCGGTGGCCGCTGCGTCCTCGTGGGACAGCACGAGTCCGGTGGTGCGGCCTCGGAGTCCGTGGAGGATCTTCTGCGTGGGGCCGAGAACCATCAATGCATCCTCGAGGCTGTCGTCGAGCTCTTCGACGGCCTCCACTGCCCTGCGCAGCGCGAGGGTGGGCCGGCTCGGGGTGTAGTCGTCGACGTCGGTGTCCGCGCTGCTCAGTGTGGTCATGATGCGATCTTGTCGGTGTCGGACTGCTCGATTGGGTTCTGCGTCCGGTCGTGTTCTGCGGCCAGTTCGGCGTCGATCTGTCGGTCGATGTAGTCGGGGTCCGGTGTGTAGGCGGGTACGAGTCGCATGGCGGGTCTCTCCTGTGTCGGCGGGTGTATGGGTTTGTGGGTTTGTACGTTTCAGGCTGCGGCGAGCTTCTTCAGCGCGTCGATCCGGAACCCGCTCCAGTGGTTGTTCTCGTCGACGTAGACGACGGGGGTCTGTCGGTAGCCGAGTTCGTCGGTGATGAATCGGTAGGCGTCGGGATCTTCGGTGACGTCGATGATTCGGTAACTCACCTTCTTGTTGTCGAGCATTGTTTTGGTTGCGCTGCAGGGGTCGCATTGCGGTTTTGTGTAGACGGTGATCGACATAGGTTTCTCCTGGTGAGAATTGTTTCTGTTGGCTTCCATTCTACTTCAATAAGGCCCGCTGTGCCATCCTTTTCTAACCCCAATTTTTCTCTATTAGGTTGCTGCGTAACGTGATTCGGACCGCGCTGTACGTCGCTCCACAGTTTTCTAATTGCGCATTCCGAATACTGCTGAAATTTCTGTATCTCCGCCAATATTGGCGGCTATGGCATTCAAATAATGCGTCGTAGGAAGCGGCGGATTCTGTCGGTGATGGATTGGCCGGTGACGGCTACGTCGAACCAGTCGATGGTGTGCTCGTAGCAGGTGGGGCAGTCGTGGTCTTCGCATGGTGAGTTGTCGGTAGCGCCGCGTGTGTCTTCGTGGAGGCACGGGAGTCCGGGGATGGCACCTGCGGGGCAGTTGTAGTCGCGGCAGTCGCAGAGAGTGCCTGCGTAGAGCCCGGTGGTGTTGTCGTCACTTGCTGCGTTGTGGTCCTTGTGCATGACGGGCCTCTTCCTTCTCGACTGGTGGCCGGACCTGCTGCCCTGCCAATTTCTATTGCCGTGGTGGCTGGGGAGAGAAACCAGCGCACGGGAACGACGGGGCAACCCCTCGTCTCGGACAGTTTTCGTGGGAGCGCAGCGAGTGCGGGACGAAAAGTGTTCGGAGCCTTGGCCGTAGCGCAGCGGAGCGAGGGGTTGAGGCGGCGGGCACGGGTGATGGATGCTCGGAGAAGCCACCTACGTCAAAGAAATTGATTCTTTTCGCTCTTTTGAGTGCGGAGCGCAGCGGAGTTCGGTTCGGTGCAGCCCGTAGGGGTGCGTGTAGCCCGCTAGGGCCTGCCTGTGAGCGGTGCCGGCCTCTGGTGGTGGGACGCAGAACGCCGCCGGAGCTGGTGCTCTACGGCGGCGCGATAGTGGGGTACGGCTGGGAGGTGATTGTGCGGGAGCGACGGAGGGTGACGACGCTGGGTGTCGCGGTAGCTCTTCGGTGTTGCCTGGGTGGGTGTGCGGTGGGCGTCAGTATGGGTGTGGGTGGTTCTTGTCGGTGTCGTGTTGGATTTGTTGCAGTATTTGGCCGTTGGGGTGGTAGGCGGTGCTGGTGCCGGTGTGGGGGTCGTAGTCGATGGGGATGTCGTTGCCGTGTCGGGTGCGGAGAGTTTCGACTCCGAGCGGGGGAATGTCGTAGGGCCAGCGGCTGGTTGCCTTGGCGAATCGGTTGTATGCGTATCCGACGACTGCAGCTACGAGAGCGGTCACGATGATGACGATGGTGGCGAGTCGCGCTGCGAGGCTGGCGAGGGTGAAGATGGCGAATCCGAGACTGACGGTGAAGGCCAGGACTGCCGAGGCGGGGTTGTCGGGGTCGGCGTGTTCGACGGTCTCCTTGCACCATTGGGCGACAGCTGGTGTGAGGACTCCGCTTCCGAGGGTCAGGACGGCGGCGAGCGTTGCGGCGGTCTTGATGTTGTAGTAGCGGAGGGCTTTTCGTGTGATGGCGTGTTTGCGTCTGATGACGTTGTAGCGCATTGCTGCAGGCATGTCGGCTTCTCGCTGGGTGTCGGTCGCCAGTAGTCGAGTTCGTAGGGTCGGGTGCGGTGTGTTCCCCCCTGGTTGAGTCGGGCGGTCAGTGGTCGGACGCGCTCGCTCGGCGTTGATCGCCGATGAACTTGGCCCTGTTCGCGGTGGCGACGACCTCTTTCGTACCTTTCGAGCCCAGTTCGTTGCCGATACGGACAAGAGCGAACACCAATGCCACTGCAAGAGCGGGAAATAAGAGCTCGATGATGCTGACGCCAGATCCGTCGAAGCCCATCTTGACGTTGTACGCGGCTGCGGCCACCCCGAGGATGCCCACCACAACAGCGGCAAATCTGTTGAGCCCGATCCGAAGCCGGCCCATCGCGTCCGCGGATTCGAAGTAACGTTCGGCGTTGTCTGCGCTGTCGTCGAACAGGAATTCGTGGCGGATCTTGGCGTGGTCACGGAAGGTGGTGAAGGGGTTCATCGGTTGCCGCCCGTGGGGTCGATGGTCTCGTGGCTTCCGTTGAGGCCCTTGCGGTGCTCACGTTCTACTCGCCAGGGGGTGATGACTTCCACCCAGATCACTACGGCGACAAGGATGAGTGAGATCGCCGCGCCGACGCTGATCAGAAAGGTGCCGAGGCTGGGCATCTGCGGTTGGATCGCGCTGTTGTTGGGGTCGTCGTTGCCTGAGTAGAAGTACCAGATCAGCAGGGCGGCGATGCCGAGGCAGATGACTCCGCTGAGTGCGACGGATGCGTATGGCTTGCGTGTGTTCATTGCGTTCTCCCCGATCGTTGGTTTGTGGTGGGTTCGATGCTGTGAGGTGGGTCCGACTTTATGGTGAAGTGACCTGCGTATTCGTGTGCGCACTCGCACTTATCGTCGTCGGTTGATTGCGGCGTCATCGTGGCCTGCGGTCTGCGTGTGGCTCGACTGTTGGGCGCTGGTGGCGTAGTTGTAGCGGCCGGTGATCGAGTCGGTGAGCTGTCGTGCGAGCAGGGCGGGGACGGCCATTGCGACGGCGATGGCCCCCAGTAGGACGATGACGGGGACTTGGCTGTAGTTGTCGTCGGGGTCGAATACTGAGATGAATTTGGCGGGCAGGTTGAGGGTGATCCACAACGCGGCGACGCCTGCTGCCGCGATGCATCCGAGGATGGCTCGGCGGCGGTTGGTGGTGTCGTGGGTGGGTCGGGTGCGGTAGTAGTGGACGAGTTTGCTGATGGTGACGGTGGTGACCAGGATTGCCCAGATGGCGACGTAGGCAGTTGATGTGATGGTGTCGATGGTTGCGATCCAGAGTGTGTGGGGCAGTGTCATCGGTGGTTCCTGTCGTCGTCGAAGGTGGCTTGGGTGAAGCTGCGTTGCGGGTTGGCGTCGTATTCGGCGCGGGTGCTGTTGAACTGCCGTGCGGTCAGGTAGCCGAACAGGATGGAGACGGCGATGAGGGCGGCTTTCCATCCCCAGGCGACGTCTGGGTAGGTGATGGCGAAGACGCTGGCGGCGACTACGGCGAGGCCGATGAGGGCGAGTGCGTTGCTGTGCAACGACACTCGGGACGGCTTGCGTACGTAGACGGCCCCAACGGCGTAGGACCCGGTGACGGTTACGACGAACACGATGAAGGCTGTGGTGTTGACCAGGTTCATGCGTGTTCTCCTGATGTGGGTTCGGCGGTTCCGTGTCGTGTGCCGAGCAAGGCGGCAGGGCCGGTGCGGCGGAGCGCGTGGACACCTCCGGCGGCGATGATGGCCACTGCTGCGGTGCCGCCGATTTTCATGATCCAGTGCACGACGTTGTGGGGATCGTCGAGCTGGGTCCAGAGGCCTGCGATGGTGACGATGTTGCCGACGATCATGAGCAGGAACGCCCAGTTCGCCAGGGTGGTCTTGTCCTTGGTGCGAAAAGCGAGATTGGCGACGGCTGCGGCGAAGATCAGCGCTATTCCGGCGGTGATGAGCATTGATCTGGCCCCCTTGGCGTGAATCGGGTTCTGCCGTGATCGACAGTTGTGTCCGTCGTTGTGTTGTCGGTGGGTCATGTTGCCAGGTGGGGCCGACACATTGCTGGGTGTCGGCCCCACCGGGGCCGGGTTGGGGTCAGCTGGTGAGTTGTTTGCGTGTGGTGGTTTCTATGGCGATCTTGACGTTGTCGTAGATGCGGTCGGGGATGGTGACGATGCCGGCCGCGAGTTCCTCGACGGTGCGTAGCGCTGTCTCGCGTTCCTGCCCGGTGGCCGAGGTGTCGAGGGCGATACCGAGTGCGCTGCGGATCCGGCGCACGGTGCGTTGGCCCTTGACGCTGGTCACGCGTAGGCCCATGGTGCGGGCGTAGCCGTCGGCGCTGCGCCAGGCGGTGCGTGCTTTCTGCGCGGCGACGGCGAAGGCCTGCACGCGCTTTGCGGTGTCGGGGCACTGTTCGGGCCGGACATCGTTCATGGCGGCGAAGGCGTCGATGAAGGCTGCGGTGCGGGGCTCGGTGAGGTCGTCGAGCAGGGGCCTGATGAAGATGGAGTACGGGTCGGCCAGGTAGGCGGCGTAGGCGTCCGCGACCTCGCTGTAGACGGCGTGGGCGGCGGCGTAGTCGGCTTCGAGTGCCTTCTTGGCGTTGCGGCGGTCGACGACATGGCTGCGGGTCCGAACGATCAGGTACGCGGCCAATGCGAGAGCGAGCACAACCACGACGATCCAGACCAGCGGAGTCCAGTCCATCGGAACGTCGCGGGCAGCATCGACCGTCGGCGGTGCCGGGGCTGCCGGAATCGCGGGCGGGTCCGCGGACGGCAGGTCCGTCGCCTCCTCGGTCGACACCGGAAAGAGCATCACTCGGACTGCGGTGGCGGCGATGGCGAAGAGGAGCCCTCCACCGCAGATCCGTAGGGCCTTGCTGACGCCACCACCTGAATACTGAGGTCGAAATACCATGGCTGCGCCGTAGGCCATGCCGAGGAGACCGAGCAGGGTGCATCCCCACATCAGGTACGAGAGGACGACGACGAACTGCTCGCTCGACGTGGCGACGTAATTGTTTTGCATGAGTTCCCCGAATCATTGCCAACTGCAGTCGATCCCCGACTCTGTCCACCCTTTACTGTAGTCGATTAAATAGTGCGGAGCAACCATTTATCGTAGTCAGGTAATATTGTGAGCATGGGTCAGCGCGGTAGGCCGAAGTCGACGGAGCCGACGAGGGATCGGGTTGTGCCGGTGCGGTTTACCGAGTCCGAGCATGGCGAGGTGTCGGCTGCTGCGGCGGCGGAAGGCGTGACGTTGAGTGCGTTTCTGCGAGCACGTGGTGTGGCGTCCGCGAAGCGGGCCCTCAGGCGTGAGGGCGGTTCGACGGCCGGGTAACAGGCGCGGCTAGAGGCGGGCTCGAATGTTGGCGAACCACTCCGCCGTTGTGTCGAGGTCGGGTTTGCCGATGTCGTACCGGAGTCGGTCGTGTGCTTCGACTTCGGTGTAGCCGAGGCGCGTGAGCGTGGCTGTGTCGCGGAGGAGGACGGCGACGGCGAGGACTTCACCGGTGGACCAGGCGGGCCAGGGTTCGCCCAGCTTGTCGCAGGCGCGGGCGAATCGGGCTTTGTCGAGCCAGTCGATGGCGAAACGGTCTGCGGATGCCATGGTCGATCCTCCGTTCGGGTGTGGACTGATCGGATGATGCTGCGTCTCAGTATGTTTCGATGTGTAGTCGTTCGCGGTCGTATCGTTTGCAAGTGGCGATTGCGGCGGCTGCAGAGTCGTCCGATCCGAAGATGTAGCGATAGAACGGCGTGGCGTCGGGCAGGTCGATTCCTTTTGCGGCTGCGGTCGGCACCCAGGGGCGTCGGGCGTGTGTGTTGACGGTCTTTTTGCTCATGCCGAGCGCTTTCGCGGTCTCGGATTGACTGAGGCCGCTCAGGAGTGCGGTTTTGACCAGGGCCTGGTCGACATAGTTGTCGGCTAGGTAGGTGAGGTGCTGGACGAAGAAGCGGGAGCGTTGTCGTTGTTCGGTGAGGGAGTCGAGGTCGGGTGTGGCGGTCATGCGCCCAGTATGCCGGTACACGGTCAGTACCGCAATACCGTGCCCGCTATGCGATCGGTGCGACCGCGTCGGCCGGGACCCACTGCCGATCGAGGTCGAGCCGCCCCATCTTGTTGCCCGTGGGTATCGAAAACGACACGCTCGCAAGCCAATCACCCACACTCGTCCGGGCCCACGCGAACAAGGTTCCCTCGACAATGGTGTCCATGGCGAGGCCCTCGGCTCTCACTTTGAGAGCCGTGGTGTCGCGAAAGCGTCCGCCACCGGATCGACCGATCGCGAGCGCGACGTTTTGTGCACGGATGGACAGATGTCCACGTACTGTTGCCCACCATGCCGAGACCTGGTTGGCGTGTTTGTATCACTCCACACGAGTTGGTGCCGCGGCC
>NZ_NOYI01000037.1 GCF_002258785.1 Rhodococcus sp. 06-235-1A | reverse complement strand
TCCTCGACCAATACCTCGCCTCCAGTAACCGCCCCATCGAAGGCGGCGAACGCCCGCACCTGAACCTGCACATCGGCCTGCGCGATCTCACCGACCTCCAGGGCAGCGCCGACACCGACGACATCACCGACGACATCACCGACGACGAGAACACCCGCACTGCAGCCGAATCCGATGAACCACCTGCCGCTGAGCGTGGCGCGTATCGCGACTTGTTCGGCGACGGCACTTCGGTCGGGTGGCTGCCGTGGATGGGACCGCTCTCCCGCCATACTTCCCGCCAGTTGGCGTGTGATTGTGTCCTCACTGCCATCGTGATGGACGAGAACGGTAACCCGTTGAACCTTGCGCGCACTGCACGCACCGTCACCGCCACACAGCGCAAAGCCCTCACCGCCCGCGATCACGGCTGCGCCTTCCCCGGCTGCGGCAAACCCGCCGCCTGGACCGAAGGCCACCACATTTGGCATTGGGCCGACGGCGGCCCCACCGACATGAACAACCTCGTCCTGCTCTGCGGATTCCACCACCGACTCATGCACCACTCCGACTGGGAAGTGTTCATCGGCACCGACAACCACCCGTGTGGGGGCACCTCCCGCTTGCGGGGGATCATCCCACCCGCAACCGTCGACCCCTACCGACAACCCCGACAATCCCACGCCCGAGCAGGCCCCCACATCGCATAACCAGCGCACCACACAAGCCCGCTGACAACTCCAGCCCCGCACCGTGAACACGGTGCGGGGCTGGAAGAGATTGTCGTACAGACTGATTCAGTGAAGCAGACTCTCAGTCGTTGGCGTGCAATGCCGCGTTCAGCTCGACTCCGGTGCCCTTCCACGGCACCACCTCGACAGCACCCGACAGAGAGTTACGACGGAACAGCAGGTTGGACTTCCCCGTCAGCGTCGCCGCCTTCACCACGGTGCCATCCGGTCCACTGACCTTCGTGCCCGCGGTGATGTACAGCCCCGCCTCGACGACGCAATCGTCACCGAGAGAAATGCCGAGCCCTGAGTTCGCACCGAGCAGGCAGCTCTTCCCGACCGAAATGACGTTCTTGCCGCCGCCGGAGAGCGTGCCCATGATCGACGCGCCGCCGCCCACGTCGGAGCCGTCGCCCACGATGACGCCCGCGGAGATCCGACCCTCGACCATCGAGTTGCCGAGCGTCCCGGCGTTGAAGTTCACGAAGCCCTCGTGCATGACCGTCGTTCCGCTGGCCAGATACGCGCCGAGACGGACGCGGTCGGCGTCGGCGATACGAACTCCGGTGGGAACGACGTAGTCGACCAGACGCGGGAACTTGTCGACGCCGTACACGGTCACGTGACCGCGGGCACGGAGCTTGGCGCGCACCGTCTCGAAACCGTCGACCGCCGCCGGGCCGAAGTTGGTCCACACGACGTTCGACAGCAGGCCGAACAGTCCGTCGAGATTCTGCCCGTGCGGCTGGACCAGCCGATGCGAGAGCAGATGGAGGCGCAGATATGCGTCGTGCGCGTCGATCGGAGCGTCGTCGAGCGATGCGATGCTGGTGCGCACTGCGACTACGTCGACTCCGCGGGCTTCGTCCGGTCCGACGAGAGCGGCCAGTTCCCCGGGGATATCGGATCCCTCGAGCCTGGTGGTACCGGTCTCGAAGCCCGACCCGAGCTCCGGGCTCGGAAACCAGGTGTCGAGAACGACACCCGATGTCGTGATGTTGGCAATACCTACTGCTGATGCTCCCTGTGCGCTCACGGGACGAAGAATACGCGGTGGACCCGGCGGGTGGGTTCGGCCGTCATCGCGGGAACGTCGACTGTTCCTGGACTCCGATCCGGACGCGGCGTCGGTTCGTTACCTGTTCGAGTGCCGAGTGTGATCGCATCGGGACGCGGGGCTATGGGTGGACGGCGGGGGAGCTGACAGAGTTTCACCGGTGACCACCCGCACCGGCTCGCGCAGTCGTGGACCTGCCGCAGTGATGGCCGAGGGTGTCTCGTTCACCGGACTGGTCACGACGCTGGCCACGACGATCGTTCTTGGAATCGCCCTGGGTTTGGTTGTCGCAGGGGCGTGGTAGACATGCCCATCGGCTGACAGGGGTCGCCGAGTCTGGGGGACGTCATGGGTTCGAGAAAGTTCACACACGTGCGGTCGGCAGTGATGGCGATCGCTGCGGCATCGATGGCGGCGGGCAGCGTCGTTGTCGGGTCGGGCACCGCAGTCGCAGCTCCCACCTGCGCCGGAGTCGGCGGACCGTCCGCGGTGGTCGCACGGATCCCGGGGGCGGCTCTCGAAGGACTGGCGGTGGACGCGTCGGGACGCGCCTATGTCACCGACATCGTGTCGGGCAGGGTCTTCCGAATCGACGCACCGGGCCGGCCCGCGTACCCCATCGCGAAGGTGCCGAGCGGCGGCGGAGGAGCGCTGGCCTGGATGCCCGACGGCACTCTGTTGGTCGGCTACGGAGCCGACCCTCGAGTATTCGTCGGTGACGCCGTCAAGGCCGCCGGCATCGTTCGACTCGACGTGAACACGCTTGCCGTCACTCCCTTCGCGAAGGGTCTCAGTGCGGCCAACGGACTCGCTGTGGCTGCCGACGGAACTGTCTACGCCACCAACGACTTCGGCTCACTCATCGGTCGGATCGGCCCCGACGGTTCCGTCGATCCGGACTGGGCTCGCTTCCCGAGCGCCAACGGCGCTGTCCTCGACGCGGCCGATCAGTATCTGTACGTCTCGCGAACATTCGTGAATCCAGGGGTCAGCCGAATTCCGATCGCCAACCCGTCGGCACCGGAAAGCCTGCTCGACCTGTCGGGGCTGGGCTCCTTCGGAGCCCCGGACGGGCTGACTCTCGATGCCGCCGGACGCCCCGTGGTACCTCTCAATGCCGGCGGATCCGTCGTCCGCATCGATGCACCGGGGGCCACGTGCGTTATCGGCACCGGTACCCGGTTGACCAGTGTCGTCGTCTACGGTCGCTCCGAACAGGGCTTTTCCAGCGGAAGATTGTTCGGCGCAGGCTTCGACGGCGTGGTCCGCGAGATTCCGGGGCCCAAAGCCTAGGGTTGTCGCCGTGACGCTCGAACTGCATGCCGACCCGATAGACCTCACCGCGGCACTGGTGGACATCCCCAGTGTCAGTGAGGACGAATCGCGCATCGCCGACGAGGTGGAGCAGGCGCTCCGCGAGCAGACCACGGGCTTCGAGATCATTCGGAGCGGCAACGCCGTTCTGGCCAGAACGAACCGCGGGCTCGGATCGCGGGTGATGCTGGCCGGCCATCTCGACACGGTTCCCATCGCAGACAACGTGCCCTCGCGGCGAGAGCACGACAGCGCCGAGGGCGACATCCTGCACGGGTGTGGAACTGTCGACATGAAGTCGGGCGACGCGGTGTTCCTGCATCTCGCAGCCACGATCGACAACCCAGCGCACGATCTGACCCTGGTGTTCTACGACTGCGAGGAGATCGCGGCCGCACGCAACGGACTGGGCCGTATCGAACGAGAGCTGCCCGAGTGGCTCGAAGCCGACGTCGCCATTCTCGGTGAACCGTCCGGTGGTTTCATCGAGGCCGGTTGCCAAGGGACGCTGCGGGTTCGGCTGACGGCGTCGGGAACGCGGGCGCACAGTGCGCGGTCCTGGTTGGGCGACAACGCAATTCACAAATTCGGTGCGGTCCTGAACCGACTCGCCGCGTATCGCGCACGCACCGTCGATATCGACGGTTGCGTGTATCGGGAAGGGCTGCAAGCAGTCCGGATCTCCGGTGGAGTCGCGGGCAACGTCGTTCCCGACGCCGCCGAGCTCGATGTCAACTTCCGGTTCGCGCCGGATCGCACCGTCGAGGAAGCCGTCGAACACGTTCGTGAGGTGGTCGAGGGACTCGATCTGGGCTTCGAGGTCACCGACTCGTCACCCGGAGCGCTTCCCGGTCTGAACCGACCCGCAGCGGCCGCTCTCATCGAGGCCGCGGGCGGTCAGTTCCGAGCCAAATACGGCTGGACGGACGTGTCCCGGTTCTCGGCGCTCGGAATCCCGGCGGTCAACTACGGGCCCGGCGATCCAAACCTCGCCCACAAGCGCGACGAACGCGTGCCCGTCGAGCAGATCACGCACGTCACACAGGTCCTCCGGGCCTACCTCACCGCCCGATAGCCTGAACGCCATGAACAGCGTCGAGGAGCACGGCAGCTCCGAGGAACACAGCGGCGAGAAGTCGGCCAAGCACAAGGGATCCGTCGTGTTGCGGCGCGGCCGAAACACCGAGACGTCCACGTCGGATCAACGGCTGCTCGACGAGCGTGGATCCGGTAACTGGATTCACTCGGACACCTGGCGCGTCCTGCGTATCCAGAGCGAATTCGTCGAGGGATTCGGCGCACTCGCCGAGGTACCGAAAGCAGTGACGGTGTTCGGCTCGGCCCGCACCCCCGTCGACCATCCCGAGTATGCGCGAGCTCGGCAGCTCGGAGCCGCCCTCGCGAAGGAGGGTTTCGCCGTCATCACCGGCGGTGGCCCCGGGGCGATGGAGGGTGCCAACCGTGGCGCGTGCGAGGCCGACGGCTACTCGATCGGGCTCGGCATCGAGCTTCCGTTCGAGCAGGGTCTCAACGAGTGGGTGGATCTGGGCGTCAACTTTCGATACTTCTTCGTCCGCAAGACCATGTTCGTGAAGTACTCCCAGGCGTTCGTGTGTCTGCCCGGCGGCTTCGGTACCCTCGACGAACTCTTCGAGGCATTGACCCTGGTGCAGACGGCCAAGGTCACCAGGTTCCCGATCGTGTTGCTGGGCACGGATTTCTGGTCGGGACTGCTCGACTGGATCAGGACGACTCTGGTGAAAGAAGGCAAGGTGTCCGAGAAGGACCTCGATCTGATCCACTGCACGGACAGCGTCGACGAGGCCGTCCGCATCGTCCGCGAGGCCCAGCAGTGAGCGAGCGCGCATCCACCGAGCCTGGGCTCAGTATCTGCGTCTACTGCGCGTCGGGTCCCGTCGATTCCTCCTTCATCGACCTCGCCCGCGACGTCGGGACCGAGATCGGTCGACGCGGCTGGCAACTCGTCTCGGGCGGCGGCAACGTCTCGATGATGGGCGCGGTGGCCGCGGCGACGCGAGCGGCAGGCGGCAACACCGTCGGCGTGATTCCGAAAGCGCTCGTGCACCGCGAGGTCGCCGATGTCGACGCGGACGAGCTGATCGTCACCGACACCATGCGCGAGCGTAAGAAGATCATGGAGGACCGCGCCGACGCGTTCATCACGTTGCCCGGCGGTATCGGGACGCTCGAGGAGCTGTTCGAGACGTGGACGGCCGGCTACCTGGGAATGCACAGCAAGCCGATGGTGATGCTCGATCCATTCGGGCATTTCGACGGCATGCTGCAGTGGATCGACGGTCTGCGTGCGACCGGATTCGTGCAGCAGCGCGCGCTCGATGCCCTGGTCAGAACGACATCGGTCGACGAAGCTCTGGACGCCTGCGCCACGTTGTGACAGGTCACCAACCTCGGGGGCCGAGTGGGATGCTCAAAGTTGTTACTCTCAAGTAGGGTAAGAAATCTCACACCGTCTCAAAGGGGAGTTCATGGCTGTCGATGCCCGTCAGAAAATTGGAGTGACCGACCTCGCGGTCGCGTTGCCGAAAATGGTGACGGAAGTGCCGAGTCTGCTCAAGGGTCTGGCGGGATTCACCCGTAAGCCCGACCACAAGGCGTCGATCGGCCAGATCTTCCAGGACACCGCCGCCAAACACAGCGATCGTCCGTTCGTGCGGTTCGAGGGCGAATCGATCTCGTACAAGGACGCGAACGATCTGGTCAACCAGTACGCGGCCGTGTTCGCCGATCATGGAGTCCAGCGTGGCGACGTCGTCGGAGTACTGAGCAAGAACCGTCCCGAGGCGTTGTTCGCCGCACTGGCGGCCGTCAAGCTCGGAGCCACTGCGGGAATGCTGAACTACAACCAGCGCGGCGACGTGCTCGAGCACAGCCTCGGGATCCTCGACGCGAAGGTACTGGTTCTCGACGAGAACGCGCAGGAAGCGCTCGATTCGCTCGACGGGGAACCGAAGGTCGGAGCAGTGCTGCCGCTGAAGAAGCTGGCCGAGCTCGCAGCCTCCGCATCGACGGCGAATCCGAAGGTCACCGCCGAGATCCAGGCCAAGGAGAAGGCGTTCTACATCTTCACCTCGGGTACCACAGGCATGCCGAAGGCCAGCCTGATGAGCCATTTCCGCTGGCTCAAGTCGATGTCCGGGCTGGGCAACATGGGTGTTCGGTTGCGCAGCAACGACGTCATCTACTGCTGCCTGCCGCTGTACCACAACAATGCTCTGACGGTGACGCTGTCCTCGGTGCTCGCCGGTGGCGCGACCATGGCCATCGGCAAGCAGTTCTCGGTGAGCAATTTCTGGGACGACATCCGGGTCAACAAGGCCACGGCGTTCACCTACATCGGTGAGCTGTGCCGTTACCTGCTGACGCAGCCGAAGAAGAGCTCCGACCGCGACAACTCGGTCAAGCTGATCGTCGGCAACGGACTGCGCCCGGAGATCTGGGAAGAATTCACCGAGCGGTTCGGCATCTCCCGCGTCGCCGAGTTCTACGGTGCCAGCGAGTGCAACATCGCATTCATCAACGCCCTGAACATGAAGAAGACCGCGGGCATCTGCCCGCTCCCGTACGCCGTGGTGCAGTACGACGAAGAATCCGGAAAGGCCAAGCGCGGCCAGGACGGCAAGCTCCGCAAGGTCGGCAACGGCGAGATCGGATTGCTGCTGTCCAAGATCACCGACCGGGCACCGTTCGACGGCTACTCCGACGACAAGGCCACCGAGAAGAAGATGGTGCGCGACGGCTTCAAGGACGGTGACGCCTGGTTCGACACCGGCGACCTGGTCCGCAAGCAGGGCTGGATGCACGTCGCCTTCGTGGATCGCCTCGGTGACACCTTCCGCTGGAAGGGCGAGAACGTGGCCACCACCCAGGTCGAGGGCGCCATCGGTGGACACTCGTCGGTCGACGGTGCCGTCGTGTACGGCGTCGACATCGAGGGAACCGACGGCAAGGCAGGCATGGCTGCGGTGACGTTGCGCGAGGGCGAGACGTTCGACGGCAAGTCGATGGCCGAGCACCTCTACGACAAGCTCCCGACCTACGCGGTACCGCTGTTCGTCCGCATCGTCGACAGCCTCGAGCAGACCTCGACGTTCAAGAGCCAGAAGGTGGCCCTGCGCAAGCTCGGCTACGAAGAAGACAGTGCGAGCGATCTGTACGTGCTGCGCGGCAAGTCCGGTGGCTACGAGAAGGCGTACGACGGGTACGTCGACGAGGTCGCCGCAGGTAAGGCCCCCAAGGGCTGAGCAGTCGAAACATGCGCGCGTGTCACTATTGATTTCATGAGCACCCTCTGCGGCAAACCGGTCGCCGACGATCGCGCTTTGGTGATGGCGATCGTCAATCGCACCCCCGATTCGTTCTACGACGGGGGTGCGAACTTCTCCGACGATGCAGCTATGGCGTCGGTGCATCGGGCCGTCGCGGAGGGTGCCGACATGGTGGATATCGGCGGTGTGAAGGCCGGTCCCGGCGACATCGTGGACGCCGACGAGGAGATCCGCCGCGTTGTTCCGTTCGTCGAGGCCATCCGGGACGCCTATCCGGAACTGCTGATCAGTGTCGACACCTGGCGCAGCGAGGTTGCCCGATTGGCCTGCGGAGTCGGCGCGGATCTGATCAACGACACCTGGGCAGGAGCAGATCCCGAGTTGGTGCGCGTCGCTGCCGCCGAGGGGGTCGGCATCGTCTGTTCACACACCGGCGGCGCTGTGCCGCGCACGCGGCCGTATCGGGTTCGGTACGCCGATGTGGTGGCCGACGTGATCGCGGAAGTCACCGCAGCCGCCGAGAACGCAGTCGCCGAGGGGGTGAAAAAAGATTCGATTCTGATCGATCCGACGCACGACTTCGGGAAAAACACCTATCACGGGCTCGAGTTGTTGCGGCGGGTGGACGATCTTGTAAACACCGGGTGGCCTGTGCTCATGGCGCTGAGCAACAAGGACTTCGTAGGCGAGACTCTAGGGGTAGAGCTCGCCGACCGGTTGGAGGGAACATTGGCAGCGACAGCATTGGCCGCAGCAGGCGGAGCCCGAATGTTCCGGGTGCACGAAGTTGCGTCGACCAGAAGAGTCGTCGACATGGTGGCAGCGATCCAGGGGCTCCGAACCCCGTCGCGGACGGTCAGGGGTCTGGCATGACACTCGCAGATCGAACGGATGTGACCAGGGCGTGGTCCGAGACCAACAGCTGGGACACCCCGCAATGGACAATCGCCGAACTCGAGGCCGCCAAGGCGGGCCGGACAGTATCGGTGGTTCTCCCCGCGCTGAACGAGGAGCAGACGGTCGCCGCCGTCATCGACACCATCCATCCGTTGCTCGGCGGCCTCGTCGACGAGCTGATCGTGTTGGACTCCGGTTCGACGGACGAAACGGCCGTACGTGCCACGGCGGCCGGTGCGCGAGTCATCAGCCGAGAAGAAGCAGTACCCGGCGTCGATCCGGTACCGGGCAAGGGCGAGGTGCTGTGGCGTTCGGTCGCCGCGTCGACCGGTGACCTCATCGCGTTCGTCGACTCCGATCTGATCAACCCCGACCCGGCGTTCGTGCCCAAGTTGCTCGGGCCCCTGCTGATGGGCGACGGTATCCACCTCGTCAAGGGCTATTACCGCCGTCCGTTGCGCACCAGTGGGACAGAGGATGCCAACGGTGGTGGACGCGTCACCGAACTCGTGGCCAGGCCGCTGCTCGCTGCCCTGCGACCGGAATTGACGGGCGTCATTCAGCCTCTCGGCGGGGAATACGCGGGCACTCGGGAGCTGCTGTCCGCGGTGCCGTTCGCGCCCGGCTACGGAGTGGAGATCGGGCTGTTGCTCGACACGTACGACAGGCTCGGTCTGCAGGCGATCGGTCAGGTGAATCTCGGTGTGCGCAAGCACCGCAACCGTCCGCTGGTCGAACTCGGGGCGATGAGCAGGCAGATCGTCGGAACGATGCTGAACCGGTGCGGCATGGTCGATTCCGGGGCCGGTCTGATGCAGTTCCGGGTCGACGGTGACTCGTTCGAGCCGTTCTCGACCGAGGTGTCGCTGCTCGATCGACCGGCGATGAACTCGCTGAAATAGTCGTGTCGGACGGTCGTGACAAGATCGTGGCATGTTGACGCTGCTGATCTACGTCGTCGTCATTGCCGTCGTCGCTGCTGCATTGTTCTTCGTGGCGTCGATCGTGTTCGGTCGCGGTGAGGAGCTGGGCCCGCTGCCCGAGGGAACCACCGCGACCGTTCTGCCTGCGGAGGGCGTCACCGGTCCCGATGTGCGCTCGCTGAAGTTCCAGCAGACCCTGCGGGGATACAAGCCCAGCGAGGTCGACTGGGCACTCGAGCGGCTCGGCGGCGAAATCGACATGCTCAGGTCCAGGTTGTCCGCAGCGCAGTCCTCGGCCACCGCGCAGTCCTCGAACGCAGCGCAGTCCTCGACCACCGCGCAGTCCTCGACCGTCCCACAGGCGGCCGTATCCGAGCCGGACGAGCAGTGAGCGCTGTCGCGGGACCGGACGGCAGGCTGCGCTGCCCCTGGGGTGCCACCGACAACGAGCTGTATCGGGATTACCACGACACGGAGTGGGGACAGCCCCTCCACGGGCGCAACGAACTGTACGAGCGGTTGTGCCTCGAGGCGTTCCAGTCGGGGCTGGCGTGGATCACGATCCTGCGCAAGCGCGACAGTTTTCGCAGCGCATTCGCCGGTTTCGACCCGGAGCGAGTGGCAGGTTTCGGCGAGGCCGACGTCGAACGATTGATGAACGACGCGTCCATCGTGCGTAATCGCCTCAAGATCGAGGCCGCGGTGAGCAATGCTCGGGCCGTTCTCGACCTGGACGACACGGACCTCGACACCTTGCTCTGGTCCTTCGCTCCCGAACCTCGGCCTGCGCGTCTCACGGAGCTCACCGAGGTCCCGGCCTCGACCCCCGAATCGAAGGCCATGGCCAAGGAGCTCAAGCGTCGAGGGCTTCGGTTCGTCGGTCCGACAACCGCCTACGCCTTGATGCAGGCCACCGGAATGGTCGACGATCACCTGTCGGGGTGTTGTGTGCAGGTCACGAATACCGACTCCGATTCCCGGTATCGGGGTCGATAGGGAAGAATAGGACTCAACACCCGTCGCCCCGCGACGAAATATATCTTTTAGGCCGAGGCGCCGTGCTGATGGGCGCAGATCTGGAGGGAGCAGAGGATGGCGGCGATGAAGCCCCGGACCGGGGACGGTCCCCTCGAAGCAACCAAAGAGGGACGAGGAATCGTCATGCGTGTCCCGCTCGAGGGGGGCGGCCGATTGGTCGTCGAATTGACCCCCGACGAGGCCGCGGCACTAGGTGACGAACTGAAGGGTGTCACCGGCTGATAGTCACGTCGATCGATCGTCGCTCAGCCCCGCTCGCCGCACCGGCAAGCGGGGCTTTGTGTTGTGTCGAACTGCGGGATTCGTCTCGATGTGGAGGAGGTGCTCGATGTTGACCGACGTCGTCGATCTGCTGCTGTGTCCGCAGTGCCGGGCACGCGACGTCGAATCCGGGCTCGGCGTCGGCGATACCGACAGGACGCTGTGGTGCGATCGCGGGCATTCGTTCGACGTGGCGCGGCAGGGTTACGTCAGTCTGTTGACCGGAGACGGCGGCAAGTTCACCGGTGACTCGGCCGAGATGATCGCCGCTCGCGACGCGTTCCTCGGCAAGGGCCACTTCGATTCGATCGCGGCAGCGGTCTCGGCTGCCGTCCCGGCCGACACCGAGGTGGTGCTCGATGTCGGTGTCGGCACGGGTCACTATCTCGCGGCCGTCCTCGACGCCCGTCTCGATGCGCGGGGGATAGGCGTCGACGTGTCGAAGTTCGCCGCTCGCCGCGCCGCGCGCTCACATCCTCGGCTGGGATCGGTGGTCGCGGACATCTGGAGCGGCTTGCCGGTACGGACCGAGAGTGTGTCCGCAGTGACGTGCGTCTTCGCTCCGCGCAACGCCGGTGAACTGAATCGGATCCTTGTCGACGACGGTGTACTGGTGGTCGTCACTCCCACGTCCCGGCATCAGCGCGAGCTGCGAGGGCCGCTCGGCCTCATCGGCGTCGAGGAAGACAAGACCCGCCGGCTCGGCGAATCGTTGTCGAGCATGTTCGAGCCGGTGGCCGAGTCTGCGTTGCAGTACCCGATGATGCTCTCGCACAACGATATCGAGGCGCTGATCGGGATGGGCCCGTCGTCGCGTCACGGCGACCCCGATGCGCGGTCGGCCGCTCTGAGGCAGCTACCGGACATCACCGAGGTCACCGCGTCGGTGACGGTGTCGACCTATCGCAAGGCGAATCGCTGAGTCGTCCCGATCAGCGGCGGCGCGCCAACGCGTCGTTGTAGACGGCGAGGGTCTGCTTGGCGATCGACGCCCACGAGAACTCGGCGACGGCGCGCTCGCGTCCTGCCTTGCCCATGGCCGTTGCGAGTGCGGGGTCGAGGACGACCTCGTTGACGGTGTCGGCCAGGTTTCGTTCGAAGGCGTCGGGTTCGTAGGAGTTGTAGTGCACCAGCCGTCCGGTGCGGCCGTCGTCGACGACCTCGGGGATGCCGCCGACATCCGATGCCACGACGGCAGTTTCGCAGGCCATCGCCTCGAGGTTGACGATGCCGAGTGGCTCGTACACCGAGGGGCAGACGAACACGGATGCTGCAGTGAGTATCTCGCGAATCTTGTCGGTGGGCAGCATGTCCTTGACCCAGAAGACGCCGCTGCGCTGCTCGGCGAGCAGCGCCACTGCGCGCTCGGTTTCCGCAGCGATCTCCGGGGTGTCGGGTGCGCCTGCGCACAGAACGAGCTGGATCGACGGATCGAAATGGTGGGCGGCCGCGATCAGATGCCCGACGCCCTTCTGTCGGGTGATGCGCCCGACGAAGGCGACGATCGGCTTGCTTCGATCCACGCCGATCTCGTCCAGGGTCGAGGTGCCGTGGTCGGCGAACCAACGCTGCGTGTCGATTCCGTTGCGCACCACGTGGACTCGACTCGGATCGAGGCGCGGATAGGCGTCGAGCACATCTTTGGCCATGCCCTCACTGACGGCGATGACGGCGTCGGCGTATTCCACGGCGTTGCGCTCGGACCAGGACGAGATGCGGTATCCGCCGCCGAGTTGCTCGGCCTTCCACGGCCGTCGCGGCTCGAGGGAGTGAGCGGTGAGGATGTGGGGGACGTCGTACAACTCGGCCGCGAGGTGACCCGCGAGGCCGGTGTACCAGGTGTGCGAATGGACCACGTCCGCGTCGGCGGCTGCGTTCGCCATCCGCAGCTCTGCCGACAGGGTCGTCAACGCAGCGTTGGCTCCGGCGAGCGCGGGATCCGGGTCGTGCACCTGCGCAGTGTCGCGGGGCGCGCCCATACAGTGGATGTCCACGTCGCACAGTGACTTCAGCTGCGCGGACAACTCGGTGACATGAACTCCTGCGCCACCGTAGATCTCCGGGGGATATTCCTTGGTCATCATTGCTACGCGCACGTGAACGAACCTACATTCCCCAGCAGTTGTGCGTGTACTGCTCGCAAGGTTCTCTCGGTGCGGATAGGTTGAGTGGGTGAGGACACAACCGCACGTACTAGGGATCGTGCTTGCCGGCGGCGAGGGTAAGCGTCTTTACCCGATGACCGCGGACCGAGCCAAGCCGGCAGTTCCCTTCGGGGGCGCCTACCGACTCATCGACTTCGTGCTGAGCAATCTCGTCAATGCCGGTTACCTCCGGCTCTGCGTGCTCACCCAGTACAAGTCCCATTCACTGGACCGCCACATCTCGCAGACGTGGCGGCTGTCCGGGTTCGCCGGGGAGTACATCACCCCGGTTCCGGCGCAGCAGCGTCTCGGGCCCCGGTGGTACACCGGCAGCGCCGACGCGATCTTCCAATCGCTGAACCTGGTGTACGACGAGGACCCCGAGTACATCGTGGTCTTCGGAGCCGATCACGTGTACCGGATGGATCCGGAGCAGATGGTGCAGCAGCACATCGACTCCGGTGCGGGCGTGACCGTCGCCGGTATCAGGGTCCCGCGCAGCGAGGCATTCGCGTTCGGGTGCATCGATTCCGACGAAAACGGCAAGATCACCCAGTTCCTCGAGAAGCCGGCGCAACCGCCCGGCACACCGGACGACCCGGACGTCACCTACGCGTCCATGGGCAACTACGTGTTCACCACCAAGGTGCTCGTCGACGCCATCAAGGCCGACTCCGAGAACGTCGACTCCGATCACGACATGGGTGGCGACATCATTCCCGCGCTCGTCGAAGCGGGCGTCGCCTCGGTCTACGACTTCAACGACAACGTCGTGCCAGGTGCCACCGAACGCGACCGCGGTTACTGGCGTGACGTCGGCACCATCGATGCGTTCTACGACGCCCACATGGACCTGGTGTCGGTCCACCCCATCTTCAATCTGTACAACCGCCGCTGGCCCATCCGCGGATCGGCCGAGAACCTGCCACCCGCGAAATTCGTTCAGGGCGGCTTGGCTCAGGAATCGGTGGTCGGTGCCGGCTGCATTCTGTCGGCCGCCACCGTGCGCAACTCGGTACTCAGCTCCAACGTCATGATCGACAGCGGTGCGACAGTCGAGGGCAGCGTTCTGATGCCCGGCGTCAAGATCGGTAAGGGTGCCGTCGTGCGGCACGCGATTCTGGACAAGAACGTCGTCGTCGGTGACGGCGAGATCATCGGCGTGGATCACGAACGCGATCGTGAACGATTCAACGTCAGCGCCGGGGGAGTCGTCTCCGTCGGTAAGGGCGTCTGGATCTAGGAGCCTGCGGCACGTGCGCGGTAATTCGTAGCTGAATCCGAGTTACCGCGCACATGCGGCGCAGCAGCTCACGCTCTCGACGCGCAGATCAGGCCGTCGCCGAGCGGCAGTAGCACCGTCGTGAGCCGCTCGTCCTCGGCAATCGCTCGCGCAGCGGATCGGACGGCAACGGCGGTGGCGTCGCGCTGAGTGGGATCGGCGACCCGTCCACCGAGCAACGCATTGTGCAGCACCAGAACTCCGCCGGGGCGCAGCAACCGAACGCTCTCGGCAACGAAGTGTGGATGGTCCGCTGGACTGGCGTCGATGAACACGAGGTCGTAGGTGTCGTCGGCCAATCGGGGGAGCACATCCAGCGCCCAGCCGTTGATCAACCGGGTGCGTGAGGGCGCAATTCCTCCGGCGCGGAACGCTTCTCGGGCCGCCCGCTGATGTTCGGGCTCGGTGTCGATGGTGGTGAGGACGCCGTCCGCGCGCATCCCGTCGAGCAGCCACAATCCGCTGATCCCTGCGCCGGTTCCGATTTCGACGACCGTCTTCGCTCCGAGCATCTGCGTGAAGACGGACAGAATCGCTCCGACCGACGGCGGGACCGGGGCCGCGCCGAGATCGACGGCACGCTCTCTGGCTGCTATCAGAACCTCGTCCTCCTGAGCGGAGTCTTCGGCGTAGGCGAGCATCTTCTCGGCATTGGTCGGCACGCCCCGAGGTTATCGTGCCCCGGGCAACTTCTCACGCACACATTCTCAGGTGCGCCTCAGGTGATTCATACCGGACCCACACGAGGATCGGTCAGGCTATGGAGGAATCGAAGGTCCGTCTCGATTGCGAAGTGTGAGCTGGAACATCCGAGGGTAGTCGTCGGTTGAATCAGAAGGACGTACGCAGTCCTGAGCAGGAGGATCCAGCTATTTACAAGTTCAACGGCGATCGCGACACCGCGCGTCTACCCGAGTCTGTACCCGCGCCCGAAGACCTCAGCGGAACCGCAGTGTTCGATGCGACCGGCGAGGATTCCACCATGCCGTCCTGGGACGAGCTGGTTCGCGAGCACGGCGACCGCGTGTACCGACTCGCATACCGCCTCTCCGGCAATGCTCAGGATGCCGAAGACCTGACCCAGGACACGTTCATCCGGGTGTTCCGTTCCCTGTCCAACTACCAGCCGGGCACATTCGAGGGGTGGCTGCACCGCATCACCACGAACCTGTTCCTGGACATGGTTCGACGCCGCAGCCGGATCCGCATGGAAGCGCTGCCCGAGGATTACGACCGCGTTCCCTCCGACCGACCCAACCCCGAGCAGATCTACCACGACGCACGACTCGATCCCGATCTGCAGTCCGCACTCGACTCGCTGGCACCGGAGTTCCGCGCCGCAATCGTGCTGTGCGACATCGAAGGACTGTCGTACGAAGAGATCGGTGCGACACTGGGAGTCAAGCTCGGAACGGTCCGCAGTCGCATTCACCGTGGACGCCAGGCGCTACGCGAGTACCTTCGAGTGCACGGGAAGGTCGACTCAGGTCACGCAAGTGTCCACTAGCTACGAGGAGGGTTGGATGACGCAGGCGCGCAAGCCCCGGCAGTTCAGCTCCACCGAACATCTGGCCAGTGAGGCCGTTGCGGCATACGTCGACGGCGAACTACGAATGCCCGCTTACCTCCGTGCTGCCCACCACCTTGCCGAGTGCCCGGAGTGCGCGGCCGAGGTCGAGGCCCAGCAACAGGCCCGTCGGGCCCTGCGCGGGGCCGGCGAGATGTCGATGCCGCATTCGTTGCTCGGCTTGCTCAGTCAAATACCGTCGTGCGCTGGGGACGACCGGCCCACCCACACCAAACGAACCTTCATGTCGTCCGTGGCAAGCGTCCGCCGCCGTCGACGTTGATCGCATCGAGATCTGCCCGACGACTTCTCACCTGCATCGAGCCGCGCCGACCGCTCGAGTGATACTGAACTCTCACACCGACGTATGCGAGGGGTAACCGGACGCGTGACATCGAATTCGACCAGCACCGAGACCGCAGGCACCGACCCATCGGATTTCGAAGCCGCGCAGAACGGTCCGGAAGGTCCACGGTTGCCACCGCGTCCGGTATATCGGCCCTCCGTCGATCCGATGTCGGCCTCGGTGTTCGGACGTCCCGACGATGTCGACGGCTCTTTCTCTCCGCGCCGACCCGGTGAACAGTTGCCCTCGCGGGTGTCGGTTCGGCCACCCGATCCGGTTCTCGCCGAGGCGTTCGGGCGTCCGGTCGATGCCCAGGAATCGCTTCAGCGCGATCCCGACGCCGAGAACGGGACGACCGCCGCGCCGTCGGAGCCGGCCGATCCGTGGCGCGATCCCACGTCGCGGGTGTCCCTCGGCAGCGCCGCGGTCGACACGCCACCGCCTCCCGTTCTTCCGCCGGGCACCAAACTCGGTGTCCGCGACGTGCTGTTCGGTCGCTCGGTGTCCATCCGGGCTCTCGTCGTGCTCGGTGTTCTCGCGCTCGTCATCGGGCTGGTCGGCGGCCTGTTCGGTCGTCTGACCGCAGAGGTCACAGGCGCTCTGACAAGCCAGAAGGTCACTCTGACCCAGTCCAGTGGCGACGACATCCCGCGCGGTCAGATCAGCAAGGTCGCCGACGCCGTCCTGCCATCCGTCGTGTCGATCCAGGTGACGCTGGGGGAGACCGGGGGCACCGGCTCGGGCGTCGTACTGAGCGGTGACGGCTACATCGTGACGAACAACCACGTGATCTCACTCGCCGCGTCCGACCCGGACAACTCGACACTCGAAGTGACCTTCTCCGACGGCACCAAGGTGCCAGGACGCATCGTCGGCCGCGACACCAAGACCGACCTCGCTGTCCTCAAGACCGATGTGGGCAACCTGACCGAGGCCGTACTCGGGCGCTCGGAGGACGTTCGCGTCGGCCAGGACGTCATTGCCGTCGGATCGCCGCTCGGGCTGAACAAGACGGTCACCTCGGGCATCGTCAGCGCGCTCGACCGGCCCGTCGCGCTGTCGGGGGAAGGCACCGATACCGATGCCGTCATCGACGCCGTACAGACCGACGCCGCGATCAACCCCGGTAACTCCGGTGGCCCGCTCATCGACTTCGAGGGACGCGTCATCGGTATCAACTCGGCGATCCGAAGCGAGAGCGGTGGCTCGGTCGGCCTCGGGTTCGCAATTCCTGTCGACGAGGTCTTCGAGGTGACGCAGTCGTTGATTCGGGACGGCGTCATGCGGCACCCGGACTTCGGCATCAACGCCCGATCGGTCATCAACGACACCTCGGCCGGCGCGGAAGTAGCGAACGTCCGCGCCGACGGTCCGGCGCAACAGGCCGGGATCGTCGAAGGCGACGTCATCACCAAGGTCGGCGACCGCACCGTGGGCGACGCGGACGAACTCGTGGTCGCGGTGCAGGAAACCACGATCGGCCAAGCGGTACCCGTACAACTCGTCCGTTCCGGTCGGCTGGTGGACGTCTCCGTCACGCCGGTTTCGGACTGACGACGTAGGCTGGCAGGCGTGTTCGGCAACATCGGTTGGGGAGAGCTCGTAATTCTCCTCGTAGCAGCTCTGGTCATCCTCGGCCCGGATCGCCTTCCCGGCGCGATCAGCTGGGTGTCCAAGTCCATCCGCCAGGTCAAGGACTATGCCAACGGCGCGAGTCAGCAGCTCAAGGACGAGCTGGGCACCGACTTCGAGGACCTTCGCAAGCCGCTGGCCGACCTCAACCAGCTCAGGGGAATGACCCCGCGAGCGGTGATCACCAAACACCTGCTCGACGGCGACGATTCGATCTTCAAGAACCCCCTGGACGACACCTTCAAGGGCAAGCCCTTCGAGACCAAGCCCTTCGAGACCAAGCCGAAGAATTCAGGCGGCCCGACGCCCCAGATCAGCACTCCACAGGGTGGGGTGTCGATGAGCAAGAACGAACCGAAACTGGCGGCCGGCGATACTCCGCCGATCGACGCCGACGCCACCTAGCCTGAATCCTTCCTCGTTCGGTCTCACCCGTCCGCGTGAATGGACCCTTGCATACGTCTGGGCGCGGCAATGGTCCATTGACGCCGACACCGCTGCTGCGTGAATGGACCACTGCACACGTCTGAGCGCGGCAGTGGTCCATTGACGCAAACGGGGGAGCGCGGGCTAGAGCACCTTGTTCAGGAAGTCCTGGGTACGTGTGTTCTGTGGATTCCCGAACAACTCGTCGGGGGTTCCCTCCTCGACGATGACGCCCTCGGCCATGAAGATCACACGATCCGCGACCTCGCGGGCGAAGCCCATCTCGTGGGTCACGACGACCATCGTCATACCGCCTTTGGCGAGGTCGCGCAGCACCTGCAGTACTTCGCCGACCATCTCGGGGTCGAGTGCGCTGGTGGCCTCGTCGAACAGCATGATCGACGGGCTCATGGCCAATGCTCGGGCGATGGCGACACGCTGCTTCTGCCCGCCGGAGAGGTTGGCCGGCTTGTAGTCCGCGCGCTCGCTCAGGCCGACCTGTTCGAGCAGTTCGACGGCCGAATCCTTGGCCTGCGACTTCGACATCTTCTTGGTCTCGACGGGCGCGAGCATGACGTTCTCGAGGGCGGTCATGTGCGGGAAGAGGTTGAAGTGCTGGAACACCATGCCGATGTTCTGGCGCACCTTGTCCAGGTCGACGTTCTTGGCAGTGAGGTCGGTGCCGTCGACGACGACCGATCCGGCGGTGATGTCCTCGAGCTTGTTCAGGCAACGCAGGAACGTGCTCTTGCCGGAGCCCGATGGCCCGATCACGCACACCACTTCACCGTTGGCGATCTCGGCGTCGATGCCCTTGAGGACCGTGTTGTCGCCGAACGCCTTCTGCAGGCCCTTGATGGAGATCTTGGTTCCGGAACCGCTGTCGACCGGCAGGTCCTTGGTCAGTTCGGTGCTCATTTGTTGATCCTCTTCTCGAGCCGGTTCGACAGCTTGGTGAGAGCCATGATGATGATGAAGTACAGAACGCCGACGATGAGCCACATGTTGAACGACTCGAAGTTGCGGGCGATGATCAGACGACCCGTCTGTGTCAGTTCGGCGAGGCCGATGACCGAGAGCAGTGACGTGTCCTTGAGCGTGATGACGAACTGGTTGATATACGACGGGATCATCGTGCGAATTGCCTGTGGCATCACCACTTTTCGCATCGACTTGAGGTAGCTGATGCCGAGACTGCGCGACGCTTCCATCTGGCCCTTGTCGACGGCGAGGATGCCGCCGCGGACGATCTCGGCCATGTAGGCACCGGCGTTGAGCGAGAGGGTGATGATGCCTGCGGTGAACGCCGACATCTGGAAGTTCAGCGCCGCGGGCACACCGAAGTAGATGAAGAATGCCTGCACCAGAAGCGGTGTGCCACGGAAGATGTCGACGTAGGTGGTGCCGATACCGCGGAGCACGATGTTGGTGGAGACGCGGAACAGGCCGAAGATGCCGCCCAGTACCAACGCGATGGCGATGGAAATGACGGTCAACACGATGGTCAGCCACAGGCCCTTGAGCAACAGCTGCCAACTGCTGGCGATGAGGCCGGGGATGGACGTGTCTGCGGTGGACGCATCGGCGTTGAGGTAGGTGTCGAGAATCTGGTCGTACTGGCCGTTGGCGCGCAGGTTCTCGAGGCCGGTGTTGAACTGCTCGAGCAGCTGCGCGTTGGTGCCCTTGGCGACGGCGAATCCGTAACTGGCACCGGCTTCTTTCTCGGTGACGGTCTTGAATCCGTTGCCCTGGGTGATGCCGTAGGCGAGCACCGGGTAGTCCTCGAAGGCGGCCGCGGAGTTACCGGTGCGCACTTCCTCGAACATCGTCGCCGAGTCGTCGAAGCTCCGGATGGTGAAGCCGTACTGATCTGCGATCGACGCGGCGAAGGTCGCGCCCTCGGTGCCGTTCTTGACTGCGACGGACTTGCCGCGCAGATCCTCGTAGCCCTTGATCTCGTCGTTGGAATCCAGAATCGCCATCTGGACACCGGAATCGAAGTACGGCTCGGAGAAGTCGAAGGTGGCCTTGCGTTCGTCGGTGATCGACATGCCGGCGATCATTCCGTTGAACTGGCCGCTGGTGACGCCCTGGAGCGCGGTATCGAAACCGACTTGCTCGACGGTGTAGTCGAAACCCTGATCCACCGAGATCGCGGCGAGCAGGTCCATATCGATTCCGACGAGTTTGCCTGTCTCGTCCTGGAATTCGAACGGCGCGAACGTGGTGTCGGTCGCGATCGAATAGTTCTGGGCGGGCGGGGCGGGTTGCGCCGACGCCATGGCGGGACCGAGCATCGATCCCAGCAGGGTGATCAGCAGTGCGATCAGAACCGGAACGACGACCGGCCTGACCCGATGCGGCTTCTTCATGAAGGCCACTCTCTATCGACAGTAGGATTGAAGGCAAATCATAAGGCTCCAACCCTGTTTCCCGCGTCGTTTGTCGGGTATAAGCGCGCGCTCTACAGCTTGCGTGCCGAATCGATACCGAGCGACATTCCCACCAGGCCTCGCTCGCGTACGGCGAGTTTCGCCGCGACGGCCTCGAGTGCTTGTGCCGCAGGCGATTCCGGGTTGCTCAGCACGATCGGTGTGCCGGCGTCACCGCCCTCTCGGACGGCGGTGTCGAGAGGAATCTGGCCCAGTAGCGGAACGCTCGCACCGACTGCTTTGGTCAATCTGTCCGATACGTCCTGTCCGCCACCGGATCCGAAGATGTCCATCCGGGTGCCGTCGGGCAATTCGAGCCACGACATGTTCTCGACGACACCGGCGACGCGCTGACGGGTCTGCAGTGCAATCGCTCCGGCTCGCTCGGCCACCTCGGCCGCGGCCTGCTGCGGCGTGGTGACCACGAGGATCTCCGCGCTCGGAATGAGCTGTGCGACAGAGATCGCCACGTCCCCGGTGCCGGGCGGAAGGTCGAGCAGCAGAACGTCCAGGTCGCCCCAGAAGACGTCGGCGAGGAACTGCTGCAACGCACGGTGCAGCATCGGCCCGCGCCAGACGACGGGAGTGTTGCCCTGCGTGAACTGGGCGATCGAGATGAACTTCACGCCGTGCGCCTGCGGCGGCATGATCATCTTCTCGACCTGAGTGGGCCTGGCGTCGTTACCGAGCATCCGCGGCACGGAGTGACCGTAGATGTCGGCGTCGAGCACACCCACCGACAGCCCACGAGCGGTCAGGGATGCCGCGAGGTTGACCGTCACGCTGGATTTACCGACGCCGCCCTTGCCCGACGCCACCGCGTACACGCGCGTCAGGGATCCGGGTTGCGCAAAGGGGATGATCGGCTCTGCGGAATCGCCACGCAAGGACTTGCGGAGTTCGGTGCGCTGCTCGTCGTTCATCACGTCGAGTTCGACCGTCACGGTGCCCACACCTGCGACGTCGGCGACGGCGTTCTTCACGCGATCGCTGATCTCGGTCTTCATCGGGCAGCCGGAGGTGGTGAGGTAGATCCCGACACCGACGGCTCCGTCGGCGGAGATGTCGATGCTCTTGACCATCCCGAGGTCGGTGATGGGTTTGCGGATCTCGGGGTCGATGACCTTCGTCAGCGCGGTCCGAACGTCGGATTCGGTCAGTACAGCCATTGCCTCATGCTAGGCGGTGCGCCGACTCCCGATGAACAGCAGGGCTGGCACGGACACCCGATCAGTGAATGCGCGGCAGCTGGTCGGAGGTCGGGACGATGCCGGTGGCGTAGCCGGCCGACCAGGCGAGCACGTTCGCGACGTAGGCCATCGAATTGTTGTAGCGCAGGATCGCTTTGGTGGTCGATCCCAGGTCGCGCATGTTGGTGCCGCCGTCGCACAGGTACATGCCGGTGGCCAGGGCCGCGTCGTACAGGTTCTGTGGGTCGGAGACTCCGTCGCCGTTGCCGTCGGCGTGATAGAGGTTCCACGTCGAGGGCAGGAACTGCATGGGTCCCACGGCGCGGTCGTACTGGGTGTCGCCGTCGAGTGCGCCGCCGTCGGTGTCGCGAATCACCTGATTGCCGGCGAGGGTGCCGTTCAGAACCGGGCCGAGGATGGGCTCGTGCAGCTCGCCCGAGTCGTCGACCTTGCCGTTGTTGGCGTGGGTGGACTCGACGCGGCCGATGCCGGCGATGACGGTCCAGCTGATGCTGCAGCCGGGCTGCTGCTGGGCCAGGATCCGCTCGGCGTTCTTGTAGGCGGCGACGTTGACGACCGGGATCGCGATGGGGCTGACGGCCAGGTTGGTCGGGAGCTCCGGTGTGGGCGGGATCTCAGGGACCGGTGCGGCTGCAGGAACCGGTGCCGGTACCGGAAGCTCGGCCTGGGCCACCGGCTGTGCCTGCTGATCCTGTGCGATCGGTTGCGGTGTTTCGACCACGGCGTTCGATTCCTGTGCTGCCGGTGTGGTCTTGGCGGAGACGAACGGAATGTATTCCGTTGCTCCAGCGCTGGTGGCGGCGGTGACGAGTCCTGCGGGGACGAGACCTGCCAGAGCAATCACCGAATTCCGTCGAACCTTGGAAGTCGATGCTTTTCTGTGACGACCCACGCGTGCTGTACCTCCTGATTTCCCCGGTGAGAACCGGGGCCCGACCTGATGACCGGGATCGAGGGTACCTGATTCGAGACTGTTCTGTTATCGAGCCGTTACAGAGCAGGTCTAGGGCGTATCGGCGTCCGACGCTACCGGCATACCCGCGTCGTCCTGCGCCCGTGCGGCCGCCTTCTTGCGTGCCTTCTTCGGTGCGGTGACCGGTTGACCCGTCGCATGTTCGAGCAGCGCCTTGATCTCGTCGAGTTCACGGCGCAGGTAGTCGCGGGTAGCGACCTCACCGACGGCGATGCGCAGCGCAGCGAGCTCGCGGGCCAGGAATTCGGTGTCGGCCTTGGTCTGTTGGGCGCGGGAGCGGTCCTCCTCGAGGGAGACGCGGTCGCGGTCGTCCTGCCGATTCTGGGCCAGCAGAATCAGCGGCGCGGCGTACGCGGCCTGAGTCGAGAAGGCGAGGTTGAGCAGGATGAAGGGATACGGGTCCCACTGCAGATTGACCGCAACGACGTTGAGGAAGATCCAGACGATCACGATGGCCGTCTGAATGGCCAGATAGCGCCCGGTGCCGAGGAACCTGGCGGCTTTCTCGCCCGACTTGCCGAGATCGAAGTCGAGATTGACGTTGAACATCCGCGATCCGCGCGGGGTGTCCATTCTCTGGCGTGCTGTTTCTTTCACTGTCCGGCCACTTCCTGATCTCGCCAGTCCTCGGGCAGCAGGTGATCGAGGACGTCGTCCACGGTCACGGCCCCGACCAGGTGGTCCTCGTCGTCGACCACCGGGCCGCAGACGAGGTTGTACGTCGCGAAGTATCGCGTGACGGCGGTGAGGCTGTCGTCGGGGGACAACCGCGGAAGAGCGCTGTCCACCACTCCGCCGACCAGGCTCGCCGGGGGTTCTCGCAGTAGCTGCTGCAAATGGACGCAGCCGAGGTAAGGCCCGGTCGGAGTCGCGGTCGGGGGCCGCACCACGAACACCAGGGATGCCAGCGCAGGCGTCAGGTCGGGGTTGCGCACCCGGGCGAGCGCCTCGGCCACCGTCGTCGACGCGGTCAGCACGACCGGCTCGGGGGTCATCAGACCACCGGCGGTGTCGGGGGAGTGTTCGAGCAGACGGCGGACGGGTGCCGAGTCCTCCGGATCCATCAGTCGCAGAAGCGATTCCGCCTCGGTCTCGGGCAACTCGCCGAGTAGGTCGGCGGCGTCGTCCGGGTCCATGGCCTCGAGCACGTCGGCACCGCGGTCGACGCCGAGGTAGTGCATCAACTCCACCTGATCGTCGTCGGGCAATTCCTGAACGACGTCCGCGAGCCGCTCGTCGTCGAGCGCCCGCGCCACCTCCATGCGGCGTTTGACGGGAAGCTCGCGCATCGCGTTCGCCACGTCGGCCGCGCGGAGATCCTCGAACTGCATGAGCAGTTGCGCCACCCCCTGATCGGGCATCGACAGCTCGTTCTGCGTGAGCCCCTGCACGTGCTGCCAGTCCACGACGTGGATCGCACCGCGGCGCGCGAGGCGCTGACGCTGCTTACGCACAGCCACTCGCGCGACCACCCAGTCCCGCGTTCGGGTGAGCTCGATACCGAGGTCGACGACGATCGAATCGGCGTCGTGCAGTTCGTCGAGTTCGGGATCGTCGACGCGCACCTTGGAGTCGAGAATCTGCGCGAACACCAGGATCTCGTTGGCGCGCTGGGTGAATCGACGCAGACTGACGTTACCGGTCGTGAGCTGAACGGAGTTGGGCTCGATGCTGGTCACGCGCAGCATCGGCACGAAAATTCTTCGGCGAGTTGCCAATTCGACCACGAGGCCGAGGACTCTCGGCTGCGCTCTGCCGACACGCATCGAGATGACCACGTCGCGAACCCGACCGATCGATTCGCCGTCGGGGCCCAGGACACCCAGGCCTGCGAGCCTGGCCGCGAATACCTTGCTCAGTGCTGCCATGATGGCAAGGTTAGAGGCTGGGCAATACAGACTATGAATCAGACAGGGGTTGTGCTGCGGTGAGTGCGTCGGGCCTAAGGAGATCGGTACTGGCCGTTCCGGGCAGTTCGGACAAGATGATCGCCAAGGCCAAGGGCCTCCCCGCCGACGCGATCTTCCTCGATCTCGAAGATGCCGTCGCGCCGATCGCGAAAGTCGAGGCGCGGGCGCGCATCGTCGATGCACTGAACTCCGACGGCTGGGGCGATCAGATCAAGGTCGTCCGGGTCAACGACTGGACGACGCAGTGGACCTACGGCGACGTCATCGACGTCGTCTCGGGCGCAGGCCGCAACCTCGACGCCATTCTGTTGCCGAAGGTCGAGTGCGCCGCGCACGTACAGGCGTTGGATCTCCTTCTCACCCAGCTCGAGAAGGAGCACGGTCTCAACGTCGGTGCGATCGGGATCGAACCGCAGATCGAGAGTGCACGCAGCCTGCGCAACATCGACGAGATCGCGACCGCGAGCCCCCGGGTACAGACGTTGGTGTTCGGGCCCGCGGACCTGATGGCCAGCGTGAACATGCGCACCCTCGTCGTCGGCGCACAGCCGTTGGGATACGACACCGGCGACGCCTATCACCACATTCTGATGACCATTCTGCTCGCCGCGCGGACCCACGGACTGCAGGCGATCGACGGCCCGTACCTGCAGATACGCGACCTCGAGGCCTTTCGTCGGGCGGCGGGGCGCACCGCAGGCCTCGGTTTCGACGGCAAGTGGGTACTGCATCCGACGCAGATCGAGGCAGCCAACGAGATCTTCGCGCCGCGGCAGTCCGACTACGACAAGGCCGAGCTGATTCTCGACGCGTACGAGTTCCACACCTCCGCGGCGGGCGGCGGCCGCGGGGCGGTGATGCTCGGCGACGAGATGATCGACGAGGCGAGCCGCAAGATGGCGCTGGTCGTCTCGGCGAAGGGGCGCGCGGCCGGCCTGACGCGTACGACGACGTTCGAGCCGCCCACCTCCTGATCCGTCGTCACGTTCGCGGACAGAACAATGGGTGTGCCGAGTGTCCGTTTCGGGGCACAATGGAGTCATGACCAATCCCCTCTCGCAGTCCGGTCGCCCAGGGCAGGGCCTGCCGACGCCGCCCTCCGGCTGGCCCATCGGTTCGTACCCCACCTACGCCGAGGCTCAGCGCGCCGTCGACTACCTCTCCGACGAAGAGTTCTCGGTGCAGGACGTGACGATCGTCGGCGTCGATCTGATGCAGGTCGAGCGCGTCCTCGGCCGCCTCACGTGGCCGAAAGTCATTGGTGGAGGCATTGTTTCGGGCGCATGGCTGGGAGTCTTCCTCGGTCTGGTGCTCGGAATCTTCAGTGAGAACATCTTCGGAGCGCTGCTCATCGGCGTCGGCGGTGGCATCATCTTCGGCCTGATCTCGGCGTCCATTCCGTACGCGGCCACCAAGGGGCAGCGAGATTTCGCGTCGAGCATGCAGTTGGTCGCGGGCCGATACGACGTACTCTGCGAGCCCCGAACCGCGGAGAAAGCACGCGACTTGCTCGCCAAACTGTCGATCTGATCACACCTGGTGGACGACCAGGCAACCGACAGGTAACGGAATAGCCCCAAATCGCCCTCGATGCCAGTGAGTTCGGTTACGTTTCTTTCGTGCACGGCAGTCCCACACAGTGTGCTGCGCGAGTAACTGAACGTACGGAGGCGGAAAGTGCCGAGACATTGTGGTCGTAGGCGTGGAAGAGCAACGAGGATAGGGGTGTTGGCAGCAGCGGCTCTGGTCACGAGTCCGTTGCTCGCAGCGTGTGGTTCGTCCGACAGTTCGGTACCGGTTCTGAGTTTCTACACTGCCGCAGACGGCGCAGAGCAGTACGCCGCTGCGGCACAGGTGTGTTCGGACGCCTCCAACGGCCGATACCGGGTGGAGCAGCGGACGCTGCCCAAGAGTGCCAACGACCAGCGCCTCCAGCTCGCGCGGCGTCTCGCGGGTAACGACAAGACGCTGGATCTGATGACGCTCGACGTGGTGTGGACCGCCGAGTTCGCCGAGGCGGGATGGGCATTGCCCGTCCCCGCAGACCTTTCTGCGAAGCTGCGCGACGGCTCCACACTCGAAGGTCCGCTCGCCACCGCGGAATGGCAGGACCAGTTGTACGCAGTTCCGCTCAATTCCAACACCCAGTTGCTCTGGTACCGGCCGGACGAGGTTCCCGACGGGGTGCCCCCGCAGACGTGGGACCAGCTGATCGACGTGGCCGAGGCCAATGCGGCCGCGGGCAAGCCCGCACAGATCGGCGTCCAGGCCAAGCAGTACGAGGGCTTCATGGTGTGGTTCAACTCGCTGCTCGAGAGCGCGGGTGGGTCGGTCGTCGGAGAAGACGGAACGACGGTGACGCTGAACGACACTCCCGAACACCGCGCTGCCACCGAGAAGGCGCTCGAAATCATCAAGCGGGTGGCCACGGCAGACGGCCACGATCCGTCGGTCTCGCAGAGCGACGAGGCAACCGCCCGACTGGGCATGGAATCGGGACGGATGGCCTTCCAGGTCAATTACCCCTTCGTGTTGCCCGGTCTGAAGGAGAACGCCGTCGCAGGTGCCGTCTCGTTCCTCGATCTCGCGAACGTGCCTGCCGACCAGCAGGACGCGCGGATCGCTGAGGTCTTCCGCAGTGCTCCCTACCCCGAGGTGAATCCGGGCGAGCCCGCGAAGGTCACCATCGGTGGATTCAACATCGGCGTCGCCAAGACCACCCAGCACGAGGATCTCGCGTGGGAGGCCGTCGAGTGCCTCACCAACGAGGAGAACCAGCGCAACAACGCCGTCGACGGTGGCGTGCCGCCGGTGCTGAAGTCGCTGTACTCCGATCCCGAGTTCCAGGCCGTCTATCCCGCATGGGAAGGCGTTCTCGGATCCATCGAATCGGCGGCAGTCCGACCCGTATCGCCTGCCTACCAGAGCATTTCGATTCTGCTGACCGATGCGCTCAACCCGCCGCAGAGCATCGATCCGGTAGCCGACGTGGACAAGCTCGCAGATCTGGTCACCAAGGCCGTCAATTCCGAAGGGTTGATTCCATGAGTGCTCCTACCGAGTCACAACCTCAGTCGCAGCCTGTGGACAAGCAGGCAGCCCTGAAGAACGTCTCCGACGGCAAGAAGGCAGAACGTCGCCTGGGATTGCTGCTCGTCGCACCGGCGGCGATCCTGATGATCGCGGTCACCGGCTATCCGATCATCTACGCGTTCTGGCTCAGCCTGCAGAAGTACAACCTCGCGTTCCCCGAGGACCGTGAATTCGTCGGCATCTCCAACTACGTCACCGTCCTCTCAGACGGTTACTGGTGGACGGCGTTCGGCGTCACGGCGGGCATCACGATCATCTCGGTCATCATCGAGTTCATCCTCGGCCTGGCGGTGGCTCTGGTCATGCACCGCACCATCTTCGGTCGCGGACTCGTGCGCACCGTGGTGCTCATCCCGTATGGCATCGTGACCGTCGCCGCCGCGTACAGCTGGTACTACGCGTGGACCCCCGGCACGGGCTATCTCGCCAATCTGCTGCCCGACGGTAGTGCTCCGCTCACCGAGCAGTTCCCGTCACTGGCGATCGTCGTGTTGGCCGAGGTGTGGAAGACCACGCCGTTCATGGCGCTGCTGCTGCTGGCCGGGCTGGCGCTGGTGCCCGACGACCTGCTCAAGGCAGCCGAGGTCGACGGAGCTGGCGCGTGGACCCGGTTGATGCGCATCACGATTCCGTTGATGAAGCCGGCGATTCTGGTCGCGGTGCTCTTCCGCACCCTCGACGCGTTCCGCATCTTCGACAACATCTACGTACTCACCCGAGGGAGCAACGAAACCGGATCGGTCTCGATTCTCGGTTACAACAACCTGTTCGGAGCGTTCAACCTCGGACTCGGGTCGGCGATCAGCATCCTGATCTTCTTCTGCGTCGCGATCATCGCGTTCGTGTTCATCAAGCTGTTCGGTGCCTCGGCACCGGGATCCGACGACGGAGGCCGCAAGTAATGACCACTGTTACGCCTCGCAAGAAGGTCGGTTGGACGGTAGTCAACGTCCTCGTCCTGCTCTACGCACTGGTTCCGCTGCTGTGGATCATCAGCCTCTCGTTCAAATCGACGGCAACGATCGCCGACGGCAACTTCATTCCGCGTTCGATCACCTTCGACAATTACAAGGGCATCTTCCAGACGAACCAGTTCACCTCGGCGCTGGTGAACTCCATCGGAATCGGTCTGATCACCACGGTCATCGCCGTGGTGATCGGCACGATGGCCGCGTATGCCGTTGCTCGCCTGGATTTCCCGGGGAAGAAGGCGCTCGTCGGTGCGGCTCTGCTGATCGCGATGTTCCCCCAGATCTCACTGGTGACACCGTTGTTCGACATCTCCCGTTCGCTGGGACTGTTCGACACCTGGCCGGGACTGATCATTCCGTACATCACCTTCGCGTTGCCGTTGGCGATCTACACCCTCTCGGCGTTCTTCCGCGAGATTCCGTGGGAGCTCGAAAAAGCAGCGAAGATGGACGGCGCAACGCCCGCACAGGCGTTCCGCAAAGTCATTGCCCCACTGGCTGCCCCGGGCATCGTCACCGCAGCGATCCTGGTGTTCATCTTCGCCTGGAACGACCTTCTTCTCGCCATCTCGTTGACGGCGACGGAGCGTTCGGTCACCGTCCCGGCGGCCATCTCACAGTTCACCGGTAGCTCTCAGTTCGAGGAGCCAACAGGGTCGATCGCGGCGGCAGCAGTCGTCATCACGATCCCGATCATCATTTTTGTGCTCTTCTTCCAACGACGTATCGTGGCGGGCTTGACGTCCGGCGCAGTGAAGGGATAACCGTCATGGCCGAAATCGTTCTCGACAAAGTCACCAAGCTCTACCCCGACGGCGCGGCTGCCGTCAGCGACGTCGACATCACCATCGCCGACGGCGAGTTCATCATCCTCGTCGGTCCGTCAGGTTGCGGAAAGTCCACCACTCTCAACATGATCGCGGGTCTCGAGGACATCTCCTCGGGAGAGCTGCGTATCGCGGGGGAGCGGGTCAACGAGCGGGCACCGAAGGATCGCGACATCGCGATGGTGTTCCAGTCGTACGCGCTGTACCCGCACATGACGGTGCGGCAGAACATCGCCTTCCCGCTGACGCTGGCGAAGCTCTCGAAGTCCGAGATCAACACCAAGGTCGAAGAGGCAGCCAAGATCCTCGACCTGAGCCAGCACCTCGATCGCAAGCCGGCGAATCTCTCCGGTGGTCAGCGACAGCGAGTTGCCATGGGCCGCGCCATCGTTCGCACACCCAAGGCGTTCCTGATGGACGAGCCGCTGTCCAACCTCGACGCGAAGCTGCGCGTGCAGACGCGCGCCGAGATCTCGCGGCTGCAGAAGCGGCTCGGCACCACCACCGTCTACGTCACGCACGATCAGACCGAGGCGATGACCCTCGGCGATCGCGTCGTGGTTCTGCGCGGCGGGCTGGTGCAGCAGATCGGATCCCCGCAGGAGCTCTACGACAAGCCGCGAAACCTGTTCGTGGGCGGCTTCATCGGATCGCCCTCGATGAATTTCGTTCCCGGGCAGCTCACCTCGAACGGTGTGTCCACCGCGCTCGGTGAGATCGACATCCCGCTCGAGCGGATGGATGCGATCAAGGCCAAGAACCCGGGCCGCGAGGTGGTCGTCGGCATCCGCCCCGAGCACTTCGAGGACGCAGCCCTGATCGACGGCTACCAGAAGATGAGCGGTGCCACCTTCACCGCCACCGTCGACGTGCTCGAGTCGATGGGCAGCGACAAGTACGTCTACTTCACCCTCAAGGGTGCCCGCGTCGAATCCAGTGAGCTTCAGGAACTGGCAGCCGACGCTGGTATCGCCGATCTCGGTGGCGCACAGGTGGTTGCGCGTCTGGCCGCCGAGTCCAAGGCCGCCGAGGGCGGTCAGGTGGAACTGTGGTTCGACCCGGCCAAGATCTCGGTCTTCGACCAGGCCTCGGGTGCCAACCTGACGCTGTAGAGAGCGCTGCGCGCATGTGCACGGAACTTCGTAGTGGGCTACGAAGTTTCGCGCACATGCCGCAGGCTCTACACCGGCATGTTCGACGTGGTGGTCGGCTCGGACTCGGCCACTCGCACCGATTCCCGAGCGGCGGGGGTGCTCCTGATCGCCAGCGCCGCGAGTACGACGACGAGGCAGGCCACCGCGCCTGCGACAAACGCTGCGGTGTACACGCTCTCGCGGGCAACGGCCGTCCCGTCGATGGTGAACATGGCCAGGACGGTGGACAGCGTGGCACTGGCAATCGAGGTACCGACTGTCCGGACGATCGAATTGACGCTGTTCGCCACCCCGGTGTCCGCTGCGCTGACCTCTGCCATGAGCAGGTTCGGCAGGGCAGCGAACGCAAGACTGACGAACAGGTTGATGACGATGCCTGCGGTGATCAGCTGCCAGGTGTGATCGTGGGCGAGTGCGACGAAGACGAATCCGAACAGCCCGATCACGGCTCCTGCGATCAGTACTCGGCGCGGCCCGAACGACCGGATGAGACGGCCGCTGACGACGGCGGCGACTACTCCGACCGCCGCGCCGGGCAGCAGATAGACAACGCTCGCCTCGAGCACGTTCGCGGTGAAGCCGTAGCCGGCCACGGCTCGTGGTGTCTGCACGAAGTACGAGCAGGCGAGGAAATTGACGAACATCCCGATACCGACGAACAGGGTGGCGACGTTGGTGGCGAGCAACGGTCCGTGGGTGAGCATGCGGGGTGCGACGAGTGGCTCGTCGGCGCGCTTCTCGAAGTTCCACCAGATGGCTCCCGCGACGACACCGACGACCGCGCAGCCGATGGTGGCAATCGAACCCCACCCCCACGTGCGGCCCTGGGTCAGGGCGAGGAAGAGCAGAAGCAGGGTCACCGCGAGCAGTGCAGCTCCCCACCAGTCGACTGAACCGCCGCTGGTTCTCGGACGCGCCGGTACACCGAACCAGGCGATCGCGAGGGCGAGCACGACGAACGCAACGGTGAGCCAGAACACGCGGTGGTAGTCGGCACCGTTGGCCGTCAGCAGCCCGGTCAACACCAGTCCGAACCCGCCGCCGACGCCGAGTGTGCCGGACAGGACGGCCATCGAGCCCACGAGTTTTCGAGGAGGCATCTCGTCACGAAGGACGGCAAGCGCGATGGGGAACAGTGCGTAGGACACGCCCTGCAGGACCCGGCCGACGATCAGCCACAGCAACGAGTGAGTCAGGGCCGCGAGCAGAGATCCGGCGAGGACGACGGTGAGCACACCGATCAGCACCGGACGCTTACCGTGCAGGTCGGCGAGCCTACCGATGACCGGGGTGGCGATCACCGCCGCGAGGAGGTTGGCCGTCAGTACCCATCCGGCGGCGGTGGTGCTGACCCCGAGTTGGGTGCCGATGGTCAACACGATGGGGACCACCATCGTTTGCAGAACGGCCAGAGTCATGACGATGAAACAGAGTCCGGGCAGCAGTATGCGGCGGGTGGACATGAAAGAACGACCTCGTTACGTATCGACTATTCGATGGAACCGAAAAATTAAAATGATGAACGCATCTAAGTAACTATCAGAGATCGGTGCATCAGGGAAGTGAGCCGGGGCTGCCACGACGGCCGAGCATCGACACGGGCGGTACTACGGCCGGGTGGGTTTGCCCAGCGCTTTCTGTCGGAGTTCGCTGACGATCTCGTCGTTCCACACGTGTTCGCGCACCAGGCGGTAGCGTTCGCGGCTCATCCACAGGTACGCCTCCGCGTCGGTGCGGTCCTCGAGGATCTCGGCCGCGCGCACCATGCGCACCACCGGCAGGTACTCCTCACCGAACCAACGGCGCGCGACGGTACCGCGGTCGACGAATTCCCCGACCTCCTGCATCAGCCGGAAGCCCCACGCCTCGACCGACTCGCTGAGTTGGGCGTAGTCGAAGGGATCGGTCACCTGTACGGCCTCGCGGGCCTTGCCGACCAACGGCACCCGGCTGAGGAAGATGCGACGGTGGTCCTTGATCAGCAGATCGCCGCGTCGGGTGATGCCCTCGGGTGAGATGCGGGTGATGATCTCGGTGACAATGGCGTCGATCGTCGTGCGGTGCATGGCGAATGCGATGGACACGCGATGATGGCCGTCGACGACGAAATGCATTCCACCGATGCGGTACACCTGGATCGGCGGCATTGCCTCACCGCGGCGCTGAGCTGCCGCCAGTCGCTGCCAGCGCTCACGAATGCGGGCCGAGGTCGGGCGGAAGAAACGGTCGAAATCGCGTGTGCGGTCGACGCTTCCGACGATGGTGTCGACCCGGATCACCTGCAGACCGAGGTGGCGCTCGCCCACCTTGCCGAGGGCGGCGACCACCTCGTCGAACGGCAGGATGGTGTTGACGTCGTCGGGTTGACGCCGGAGCCACCCGACCAGACGTGCGACGTCGGCGCGTCGGCGTTGGCGGGTGAAGTCGTTCTCCGCGTCGGCCGCCGGAAATCCGGTGTCACGTGCCATGTCTGCGCCTCACGATCTTCGGTGCCTCGATGTCCTGGCTCGGTCCGCCCGGTTCGATGTCGAGCAGGGTGTATCCGACGGTGTTGATCACCGTCGCGCCGTGCAGGGTCAGATCCTCCGGGGTAGCTCCGTGCGGATGAATGTGACCGTGCAGCAACAACTGCGGAGACAGTCGGCGCGTCACCTCGTCGAGGCAGTCGAAGCCGATGTGCGCGGGGTCGGTGTCGTCACCGACACCGAGCGGCGGACTGTGGGTGAGCAGAATATCGAGCGGCCGTTGGTCTTTGCGTACGTTGCGATGCCACGCGAAGGTGCGAGTAAGGGTGCGCGATCGGCGTCGCTGCTGCCGCTGGGTCCACTGATTGGGTCCACCGTTGTAGCGGATGGACCCGCCGAGACCGGCGATCCGCAGGCCCGCCGCAGAGACGATTCGGCGATCGACGTTGACGGCACCGACCGGTCCGGGCCAGGTGGTGGGCAGCCCGGCACGCATCCATCCCGCGCGCCCGGCCGAGTATCCGGTGAGGTCCGCGTCGTGGTTGCCCGGAACGAACACGCATGGCGCGTTCAACGCGTCGGTGAGGTACTCGAGGTAATCGAACGGGAGGTCACCCGCGCCGAGAATCAGGTCCACCCCGAGCGACTTCACCTGCGGACTCCACAGGGATTCGATCGTTTCGTCGGCAACTGCGAGAACGGAGACCACGGGTACGACGGTACCCACCCCGGGTGTGGCGGCACCTCCGAACGGACTTCTCGGGCATCGGTGGTGTTGGATGGGTCAGGTGAGCGACAGTGTTGGATGGGTCACGTGAGCGACAGTGTGATTGCAGCGGTACGCGCACATCTGGTGGCCGAGATCGGCGACGACAGTCCGTCGTCGGCATCGGTGACGTTTCTCGGTCTCGAGCCGCTGGACGTCCTGAGATTCGGCGCGGACTCCGATGTGGTCCGGTACGTCAGTCTCGGCTGCTCCCGGCACCCCATGGCCGACCCCAACGAACTGGTCGCCGATCCCTCGCGTGGTCCCCGTGCCGAACTGGTGTTGACGCTCCGAGGTGGGGCAGGCGTGGCGTCGGGCGTGCACAAGTCCCTGGCTGTGCTGGCTGCCTCTCCCGCGGTGGAAGGCGTCGTACTCGTCGAGGATGCCCTGCTCGACCTGAGCGAGCCGCTGTGGACCAACGCGCCGTTCACGGCCGTTCTGCTCGGCGCGAGCGACATCGCGGACCTGACTCTGCCCGAGCCCTACGATCCGGTTCGCTTTCTGGCCGCCGTCCCTCTCACCGGTACCGAGGCCGCCTGGGTGCGGCTACGCGGAGCCGATGCGCTGCGTGAGGCCTGGGCCGAGGCGGGAATCGACGTCCGCGATCCGAATCGGTCGGCAGCCAGTCTCTGACCGTCGTCATCGCGCGTAGGACGCCAACTCTGGCTCGCTACCCACGGAGTCGTCCTCGAAATGCTGGGGCACCTGGAGCAGGAATTTCAACCCGTTCGTCGCGGATCCCGTGGTGGAGCGCACGTTCGGCATGCTGACCGTGAAGCACAGATTGTCCGAAATGCGTGAGCGCACAGCAGGTCCGTCGTGATCGAGTGCGTCGAGGACGATGTTGTACGCAACGTTGTCGCCGAGAATCGTGAAGTGCTCCACCGGCCGGAGCGGACAGACGTCCTGAACGGCGATGTTCGAGGCTCCGGCGAGGGTGCTCGCGCGCGGTTGCGGATAGATCAATTCGTCGAATCGCGTGAAGATCGAGGTGTAGCCGGGGCCTACCGGCAGGGGGCGGGCAGCCAATGCGGTCAGGAACTTCGATCCGGTGGCGATCTGCCAGTTCGCCGGCGGGCAGTCCTGCGAGTCGTCACAGCCGCGTCGGGCCGAATCGGTCCCGTTGTACGGGGTGGCGAGGGAAATGACATCCGACACCAGGGCAGGCAGATCCGGCCAGAACGTCAACGCCCAGAGTTCGTTCAGCGGACCGTGCTGATGACCCATCATGACCACCTTGCGGCCACTGTCGGCGGCCATCGTACGAACCGCGTTCACCACGTACTCGGCGGAGATCTGTAGGTCTCCGTACCCGGCGTCCGGGAGCGAGAGGCTGCACACCGGGATTCCGATCGCAGGCAGCGACTGCAGGTAGTTCCAGCCGAACGATTGCTGATCGGTGGCGAACGCCGGGGTGAGCAGAACCGGATCGCGGGTGGCGTCGTGCAGATCCGTTGTACACGTGAGGGCTTTGTCGAGATCGGCCTGCGCGACGGTCAGCGGCGGGCCGGCGGGATCGGCGTGAACCGGCCGAGCCGACGCGGCCCCCGGCGCGGACGAACAGATCACGGCGACGGCCAGAGCCAGTACCAGCGTGCGGATTCTCATCGATCCCTTCCGGATGACATTGCAGGACTTCTGCAGTCTCATCCGGGACGAACCGACGGGTTCATCACGAGGGAGCAGTCGGGGCAATCACCAACGACCGCTCGATCCGGTTGGACATCGCCCAACCGGGCCCAGTTGCTAGAGCCAGTCGTTCTTGTGGAACGTGCGCCACAGGCCGATGCACACGCACAGCACGACTGCCACCATCAGGTGATATCCGTACGTCCAGTGCAGCTCGGGCATGTTGTCGAAGTTCATTCCGTAGATGCCCGCGACCATGGTCGGCACGGCTGCGATCGCCACCCACGACGAGATCTTGCGCATGTCCAGGTTCTGCTGCATGGTCACTCGGGCCAACGCCGCGTCGACCAGAGAACTGAGCACCTCGTCGTACTCCGAGATGCGTTCGGCGACCGTCGTGTGATGGTCCTGCACGTCTCGGAGGTAGCGTCGCACCGCTTTGGGGACGCTCGGTTCCTGCACCAGACGCGCCAGCGGAGTCGACAGTGGCGTCACCGATCGACGCAGCTCGACCACCTCGCGTTTGAGCAGATAGATGTTCTCGATGGGGACGTGGTGGTGCGGGGAGAACACTTCCTCCTCCATGCCGTCGACGTCCCGCTCGATCGAATCGGTCACGGCGAGATATTCGTCGACGACGTGGTCGGCCACCGCGTGCAGCACCGCCGACGGGCCGAGCGCGAGCTGTTCGGGGTTCGCCTCGAGGCGCTGGCGCACGCCGGCCAACCCCGAATGCTCACCGTGGCGGACGGTGATGACGAAGTCGCGGCCGACCATCACCATGATCTCGCCGCTCTCGACGATCTCGTTGGCTGTCGTCACCGACTCGTGCTCGACGTACTTCACCGTCCGCAGCACCAGGAACGCGACGTCGTCGTAGCGCTCGAGCTTGGGCCGCTGGTGTGCATGCACAGTGTCCTCGACCATCAATTCGTGCAGTCCGTAGCACTGCGCGATCGCGTTCATCTGATGGTCGTCGGGCGCGTGCAGGCCTACCCATACGAATCCATCACCGCGGGATCGCACCTCGGCGATGGCCGAGGTATGAGTGAATCTGCCGGGCAGTCGAACGCCGTCGACGTAGACCGCGCAGTCGACGATCGCGCGAGCCGTGGGTACCGGAATTCGGGGGCCAGGATCGTGTTCCGCCTTTGGTCCTCGTCGATGCAGCGACGGGAGCGACGGTCGAGGGGGAAGGGACGGCATGGCGCGCAATCGTACGCCTGCAAAACGACGAGAGAGTGGGCCTGGAACACTGTCGAAGGTGCTCATCGATCTCCACACCCATTCGACGGCGTCCGACGGCACCGACAGCCCTGCCGAGCTGGTCCGCGCGGCGTCCGCGGCGGGGCTGTCGGTGGTGGCTCTCACCGACCACGACACCACGTCGGGTTGGGACGAGGCGTCCGCGGCACTGCCGTATGGTCTGACACTCGTGCGCGGTATGGAACTCTCGTGCACCGGACGAGGCGAGGACGGGCGGCCGGTTCCCGTGCACCTGCTCGCGTACCTGTTCGACCCCGCGAACGAGGCGTTCGCGAGGGAGCGCGCTCGCCTACGGGGAGAGCGGGTGACTCGGTTGCGTGCCATTGCCGAGAACATGGCGGCCGACGGGTTGCCGATCGATCCCGACGCGGTGCTTGCCTCGGCAGGGGAGGCGGCCGGACGACCGCACCTGGGCCGTGCTCTGATCGACGCCGGATACGTTCCCAACATGGACGCTGCGTTCGCCGGTCCGTTGGCGACGAGCGGCAAGTACTACGTGGAGAAGGTCGACACACCGCTCGAGGTTGCGGTGGACATGATCGCAGCGGCGGGCGGTGTCAGTGTGCTCGCGCACGCGAGAGCTCGCGCCCGCGGCCGCATCCTCGACCTCGACCACATTCGTGAGTTGGCGCAGTCGGGGCTCGGCGGAGTGGAGGTGCATCACATGGACCACTCACCGGAGGACACCGCGGTGATGGCCGATCTCGCCGCCGAACTGGACCTGATCGTCACCGGATCCTCGGATTACCACGGCACCAACAAGACCGTGAAATTGGGCGAATTCACCACTGCCCCAGAACAATTCGACCGACTGGTTGCGGCGGCCCGCGCATGACATTCGACGTGACGCTCTATCTGACGGTGCTGATAACCCTGTTCGTCATCATGGACCCACCGGGCGCGATCCCGGTGTTCCTGTCACTGGTCGGCCGCAAGAGCAAGGAAGCCCGCAACAAGGCGGCCTGGCAGGCCCCCGCGGTGTCGCTGACCGTCATCTCGGTGTTCGCGATCGGCGGCCAGGCAATCCTGAATTATCTGCATATCGGGATTCCGGCGCTGCAGGGTGCGGGCGGCTTGCTGCTCCTGCTCATCGCACTGTCGCTGCTCACCGGCAAGGGTGCGGGAGGCGACGGCGCCGCGGAGGACGTCAACGTCGCACTCGTGCCGCTCGGAACTCCGCTGATGGCCGGTCCCGGTGCCATCGCCGCGGTGATCGTCTACGTCAGTCAGGCCGACGGTCACGTCGGATCTCTCGTCGCGATCGCATTGGGCATCATCACCATTCATCTTCTGTTCTTCCTGGTGCTTCGATTCTCGACGGTCTTGATACGGCTTCTCGGTGAAGGTGGCATCTCGTTGCTGGCACGTATCGCAGGTCTGTTGCTGGCCGCGATCGCCGTGCAGTTGATCGCGGAATCGGTCCGCGGATTCGTGGCCGGCGGATGACCCGGGCGTCGTTCGGGCTCCGCTTTCTGCGCGGGATCAGCGGTACCGTCACCGCGGGGCTGGTGGTGCTCGCGATCGCCGTTGCCGTCACTCAATATCTGGGACATTCTCGCGGGTTTCCGGGTCCGGGCGGTCTCTCGGTGGCCGCCCATATCGCCGCCGCCGTCGTTGCCGTGATCGCGCAGCGCATCACCGATCACCGTCGCGGATTCTCCGCATTCCTCGGCGCGATCGTGGTCTTCGTCGCCACGGGCCTCGTGTTGTGGACACAATGGTGGCAATGAGCACCCGTTCCTGACTCTGTGGTCAGGTGGGGCGGCGATGTGGCACACTGAGGCACCGACAGGGCCACAGCCCATCGCTGATCGTGCAGGCGCACCCGCCTCACATGCGAGACACGCTCTCGGCAGTTTGCAGCCAGCACTGGCGCACTCCGATTGCCCTCATCCCCACCATCATCACTTCGTTGACATGCGTCGCCTTGCTGGTCGAGGTCGACAGACAGTGCGAGGAGCTTTCACCGTGACGGCAGTCGAAGACACCGCAGCACCACACACCGCACCGGCCGGGCCGGCGGCAATCACCGACGAGGAGATCTTCGCCGGGCATCTCGGCGGCAAGCTGTCGGTCGAGTTGGCCGCACCGCTCGACACCCAGCGCGATCTGTCGATCGCCTACACCCCCGGAGTGGCGCAGGTCAGCCGCGCCATCGCCGCCGATGCGTCCCTGGCCAAGCGATACACCTGGACGGACCGCCTCGTCGCCGTCATCTCCGACGGTTCCGCGGTGCTCGGCTTGGGCGACATCGGTCCGCGCGCGTCGTTGCCGGTGATGGAAGGCAAGGCCGCACTGTTCAAGAAGTTCGCAGGCCTCGACTCCATCCCGATCGTGCTCGACACCAACGACGTCGACGAGATCGTCGAGACCATCGTGCGGATGCGGCACAGCTTCGGTGCCGTCAACCTCGAAGACATCTCGGCGCCACGCTGCTTCGAGATCGAACGCCGCGTCATCGAGGCGCTCGAATGCCCGGTGATGCACGACGATCAACACGGCACCGCCATCGTCGTCCTCGCCGCGCTCAACGGGGCCGCGAAGGTGCAGGGCCGCAGCACGTCCGAGCTGAAGGTTGTCGTCTCCGGTGCCGGCGCAGCGGGCGTCGCCTGCGCCAACATGCTCCTTCTGGCCGGCATCCCGGACGTGGTGGTGCTGGACTCCAAGGGGATCGTTTCCTCCGATCGCCTGGACCTCAACGGCGTCAAGACCGATCTCGCTGCGCGCACCAATCCGCGTGCACTGTCCGGTGGAGCGGCCGAGGCATTGGCCGGAGCCGACGTGTTCCTCGGTCTGTCCGCAGGCAAGGTCGACGAGGGCTACATCGCCTCGATGGCCGCGAACTCCATCGTGTTCGCGTTGTCCAACCCGGATCCGGAGATCCACCCGGAGGTGGCGAAGAAGTACGCCGCCATCGTCGCGACCGGACGCAGCGACTTCCCGAACCAGATCAACAACGTTCTCGCTTTCCCCGGTGTGTTCAAGGGCGCGCTCGACGCCGGCGCACGCCGTATCACCGAGGGCATGAAGCTCGCCGCTGCCGAGGCAATCCTCTCGGTTCTCGGCGACGAGTTGGCTGCGGACAAAATCGTGCCCAGCCCGCTCGATCCTCGTGTCGCCCCGGCCGTTGCGGACGCAGTTGCGGCAGCAGCGCGAGCCGAGGGCGTCGCGTAGGAAAACGGAAGAAACACCGGCGAACCCGGCCCCCACCCGGGCCTGCGGTTCGCCGGTGTCTTTCGTCGGCGGGTCGGTCAGACTTTCGCGAGTCCGGTGGGCATCCGCCGCAGGCGACCGGTTCCAGGAACGGACGTCCACACCGCGAGGGCGAGCACGCCGTCGACGACGAGGGTCAGCACGGCCACCAGAATCGCGCCGACCAGAACGCGGCCGTAGTCGTACAGCGCGAGACCGTCGAAGATGTAGCGGCCGAGCCCACCGAGGTTGACGTAGGCCGCGATGGTCGCCGTGGCGATGATCTGCAGGGTGGTGTTGCGCAACCCGCCGAGGATCAGGGGCAGCGCATTCGGGATCTCGACCCGCAGCAGCACTTGGGTTTCGGTCATCCCCATCGCCCGGGCGGCGTCGACCACATTCGCGTCGACGTTGGCGATGCCGGAGTACGTGCCGGCCAGCAGCGGCGGAATCCCGAGCAGTACCAGCGCGATGATCGGTGGGATCAGCCCCAACCCGATCACCAGGACCAGGAACACCAGGATGCCCAGGGTGGGCAGTGAACGCAGCGCATTGACGAGCCCCACGATGACGGCCTCACCGCGGCGCAGATGGCCGATCAGCAGTCCGATCGGCACCGCGATCGCAGCCGAGAGCAACACCGCCAGCAAGCTGTACCACATGTGCTCGATCAGCCGAGCGCCGATTCCCGTTGGCCCGGACCAGTTTCCGCCGTCGAGGATGTAAGAGAACGCCTCCGAGAACAGATTCATGCGCGCGCCTTCTTCTTCGACGAACCCGTGCCGAGGCGCGTCCACGGGGTGAGCCGACGACCGAGTAGGAACAGGGCCGCGTCGAACACGAGCGCCAGGAACACGATCGAGATGATGCCCGCGAATATCTGGTCGGGGTAGTCACGCTGGTAGCCCTGCGTGAACAGCTGACCGAGGCCGCCGATACCGATCACCGAGCCCACCGAGACCAGTGAGATGTTCGTGACCGCGACGACCCTGATGTTGGCGATGAGCACCGGAAGTGCCAGTGGCAGTTCGACGGTCACTGCTCGTCGTAGGGTCGAATACCCCATGGCCTCGGCCGAATCGACGACGGCGAACGGAACCGAGTCGAGTGCTTCGGGAACAGCGCGCACCAGCAGTGCAGTCGAGTAGACGGCGAGAGCGATCACGACGTTCAGCGGATCGAGAACGGGGAGACCCACCACTGCCGGGATGGTGACGAACAGTGCCAGCGACGGAAGAGTGAACGCAATACTGGCCACTGTCAAAGTGATTCGCCGAACCCAGCGGGTGTTACGAATGACGGTGCCCAACGGGATGGCGATCAGCAGTCCGACGAACAGCGGGACGAGCGAGAGATACAGGTGCGTCTTCGTGTAGCCGAGAACGACATCGAAGTTGTCGAACAGCCAGGTCACTGTTCGGTGTCCCCGGTCGCGAGGAAGTGGTGTCGGTTGCGCTCCTCGTCCTCGGACTTGCGTTGTGCAGCAAGGTTTTCGAGTATCTCGGCACCGTCGACGCTGCCGACGGCCGCCCCGGAGGAGTCGACCGCGACACCGATTCCCGACGGCGACGAGATCGCCGAATCCAGTGCCTGACGCAGATCGCCGCCCTCGAGGAACAGCGACCCTCCGGCGGCCGTGCTGTCGTCGATGCTCCCGCCGCTCCGCACCTTCTCGACGCCGGTGGCGTCGATCCACCCGAGCGGACGGCGCTGTGAGTCCACCACGAGAACCCATTGCCCCTGCGCGAGTCTCAGCCCGGCCACCTCGTCCTGCGCGGCCGTCTGGATCGGGTGCATCGTCACCGACTGAGCCGATCGAAACGACAGGCCTCGGTATCCGCGATCGCGGCCGACGAACGACGCCACGAAGGGTGTCGCCGGGGCCGCGAGGACGGTCTCCGGCTTGTCGTACTGCTGCAGACGTCCCTGTGGCCCGAACACCGCGATGTGGTCGCCGAGCCGCACGGCTTCGTCGATGTCGTGGGTGACGAACACGATGGTCTTCTTCAGGTCGGCCTGGAGCCTGAGCATCTCGGTTTGCAGATCCTCACGTACCACCGGATCCACGGCACTGAACGGCTCGTCCATCAGCAGGATCGGCGGGTCGGCTGCCAGTGCTCGGGCCACTCCCACACGCTGTTGCTGGCCACCGGACAGTTGTGCCGGGTAGCGCGAGGCGAAGGCCGGGTCCAGCCCAACTCGCTCGAGGACGTCGAGCGCGGCCTTTCGGGCCGCGCGCCGGGATTGCCCGTTGAGCACCGGCACCGTGGCGACGTTGTCGACGACGGTGCGATGTGGCAGCAACCCGGCACTCTGAATCACGTAGCCGATGCCTCGACGCAATTTCACCGCGTCGGTATCGGCGATGTTGCGACCGTCGACCGTGATGACGCCCGAGGTGGGCGTGATCATCCGATTGATCATCCGCATCGACGTGGTCTTGCCGCAGCCGGACGGCCCCACGAACACGGTGAACGAGTGTGGCTCGATCACCAGGTCCAAGGAGTCGACCGCTGTGGTTCCGTCCTGATACGTCTTGTTGACGTGCTCGAAGGTGATCATCAGCTGACCGGCTGGTCCAGGCCCTTGTCCTTGACCCATGCCGCTGCTGCTGCCGCCGGCTCGACCTTCTCGTCACCCGAGACCGAGGTGTTCAATGCGATCAGCTCCTCGGTGGTGATCTGAGCCGATACGGCGTCGAGAACCTGAGTGAGCTTGTCGGACTGCTTGGCCGTGCGCAGCACCGGGATGATGTTCTGGGCGGCGAAGTTGTTCTCCGGATCCTCGAGGACAACCAGATCGTTCTGCGCGATCGCGGGCGAGGTGGTGAAGATGTCCGCGGCGACGACCTGGCCGGAGACGAGAGCCTCGACCGTTGCCGGTCCGCCGCCGTCCGAGATCGGAACGTAGTTGCCTGCCGCGATGTCCAGACCGTACTTGTCTCGCAGACCGGGCAGGCCGCCGACGCGCTCCTGGAATTCCGGGGTACCGGCGAAGGTCACCTCGGAGGAGAACGGAGCGAGGTCGCCGATGGTGGTCAGGTTGCGCTCGGTCGCCGTGGAACGAGTGACGACGACGGCATCCTTGTCCTCGCCGGGGGCCTGGGCCGTCACGGTGAGGTCGTCGCCGAGAGCCGCAGGCAGAGCTGCCAGGACGTCCTCGGAGGACGTGGCGGTCGCGGATTCGTCCAAGTACTGCAACAGGTTTCCGGTGTAATCGGGAATCAGGTCGATCGATCCGTCTCGCACTGCGGGAATGTAGGCCTCACGGCTGCCGATGTTGAGCTTGGTGCTCACGTCGAAACCGTTGGCACGCAGCGCCTCGGCGTAGATGTTCGCCACGGTCTCGGACTCGGGGAAGTTGGCCGAGCCGATGATGATGGAGTTGGTGTCGCTGTTGCTCTCGCCGCCGCCACTGGACAGTGGATCCGAATTTCCGCCGCAGGCGGTCAGAGCGGTGACCGAGAGAGCGAGTGCGGCAACGGCTGCGACTGCCCTCGGTGCGGAGAACGCGCGCGTGATTCGGGAGGTGGTCATGGTGTCCTTCCATCGGTTCGGGCACAGTCCTACCCATCTCCGACGACCGCAGACGGGCTGCGGGTGCATCGCCGAAACCAGGACTCGGGCTGCTCGGGATGGTAGTCGAATTCAGCGTGCCCATAAGGTTGGATCGACTACCGTCTCGTTCGCACTAGTGCCCCGCGGCCCTGATCGGTAAACCACCCGGGCAGTGAACAGGAGAAAATGACAGTGCGTTCGTCGGTTCTGGCCACGGTCGCGGTGATCTCGATCGCCGGATTGCTCGGCGGCTGCAGTGCGGCCACGTCGACCGAGCCCGCAGCTACGCCCATCGTCGTCGGATCCGGCAGTTCGGACATCTCCCAATTGCTCGCTGAGATCTACGCCGGGGGACTGCGGTCGACGGGAGCGGACGTCGAGGTGAAGGAAGACCTGGGCGATCGGGCCGACTACCTCGCAGCGCTGGACCGCGGTGAGGTGACGATGGTCCCCGACCTGACCGGAGAGCTGTTGCGCACCTTCGACACTCTGTCCGCGGCAACAGAGGCCGAGGACGTGTACACCGAACTGAACCGGTCGCTGCCGGCCGGGTTGTCGGTGGGAGATTATGCGACGGCCGAGGATCGGATCGCCATCGCGGTGGCGTCGGGATCGACGTCGACAGACACACCCCGCGACGTCGTGTTCGGTGAGGAGGCGACCATCGGCACGGTAGAGGGCGAAGTGGATCCGTTGGATGTGGTGAATATCCTTCCGCGATCGGAGCCCACCTTCACCGGGGCGAGCTTCTCGGAGTTCATGGTGTACCCGGACGCGCAGTTCGCGGTCGACGAGCTGAATTCCGGGGCGGTGACTGCACTCGCGATCCGCACCGCGTCGTTCGGCCCGCTGGCGAAAGACCTGACGACGCTGCCCGATGACGACAGCGTCTACCCAGCGCAGAATGTGGTGCCGCTCTATTCCAACGGAGTGCTCGACGAGAGTGCGCTCAGGTCGTTCTCGGTGGTGGCGGGGGAGCTGACGACAGCGGACCTCGCCGACATGATCGGCGAGGTCCGCAGCGGCGTTCCGTCAGGCGATGTCGCCGGTCGCTGGCTCGGTGAGCACAACCTCTGACGCGGTGATCGGCTGTGCTGCCCGGAGCTTGCGGCCGAGGTACGAGCCCATGTGATGGACGGCCTGGGCCGCCTCCCGCAGGATCGATGCCTGTAGATGGGCCACGTGCCAGAGCTTCTTGTACTCCACGTGTTCGAGCTCCACGCCCGACAGGCGCAGCTTGTCCGCGAACGCAGTGATCTGCGCGTACAGCACCTCGTCGGTGCCGACGTGCATGACGATCGGCGGCAGCCCGTCCAGGTTTCCCAGCAACGGGGCGAAACCCTGGTCCAGCGGATCACCCGAACCCAGATACGCGTCGGCCGAGCTGTAGGACCAGCCGGTGTTGACCACCAGATCGCGGTCCTTGGCGGCGTCGCGCGCGCCGGGATCGACCCAGGGCGAGATCAGACCGAGCGCAGCCGGGCTGGTCCCGTCGTCCACCAGCCGCCGGGCGGTGGCCACCGTGAGACCGCCACCGGCCGAATCGCCCGCGATCGCGATGCGGTCCGCGGTGAAGCCGTGGACACGAACCAGCTCGCGGAACGCCGCCACGGCGTCGTCCAGACCTGCCGGGTACGGGTTCTCCGGTGCCAACCGGTAATCGAGTACGTAGACGGCGCTGGCCGATTCCCGGGCGAGATGTGCAGCCAGTGACCGGTGCGTGTTGATGGATCCGATCGTGTACGCGCCACCGTGCAGGTAGAGGATTGCGGTGTCGCGTTCGGTTGCCCCGACGGTGACGCGCTCGGCCTTGCGGCCCGCGAGTGTCATTTTCTGCGAGACCGTTCCGTGCGGAAGCGTCTGCACCGGAGCTGCGGCTTCGAGGATCAGCCGCTGCGTCCGAAACGAGAACCGCGAATTCAGCGCGACGCGATAGAACGGCTTCAACGCAGCCGCGACGATCGGTAGGGGAACGTAGAAGGACTTCATGGTCGGTGCTCGCCTACTTCTTGGTGCGCGGCAGCGCGCGCCTGGAGACGGCGACGATCAGGCCCTGGTATCGCGAGCCGGTGATGCGCTGCAGCAGATCGAGGGCGATCGCATCGGAGCCGATCAGCACGCGTCCCTTGCCCTTCTCGACACCCTTGAGGATGGTCTTGGCCGCGTCGAGCGGGGTGGTCTTGGCGAGCTTCGTGTCGAAGAACTTCGCGAAGTCCGCCTGGTCGTAGTTCTCGGCGACGGTGGCGTTGCGCGCGATGGCGGTCTTGATGCCGCCGGGGTGGACGACGGTCACCTTCACCGGTGCCCTGGAGATCAGCATTTCCATGCGCAGTGACTCGCTGAACCCACGTACGGCGAACTTCGCTGCGTTGTACGCGGACTGCGAAGGGATCGCCAGCAGGCCGAAGAGGCTGGAGATGTTGATGATGTGGCCGTCGCCGGAGGCCTGGATGTGCGGCAGAAATGCCTTGGTGCCGTTGACGACTCCCCAGAAATCGACGTCGACGATGCGTTCGATGTCCTTGAACGAGGACTTGTCGACGTCACCGTGGTACGCGATACCGGCGTTGTTGTAGATCTGGTTGACCTTGCCGAAGTGCGCGACGACGGCCTCGGCGTAGTCCAGCACGGTCTCGCGCTGGGACACATCGAGGAAATCCGACTTGACCTCGGCACCCAGTGCCTCGACCCGTCGGACCGTCTCGTCGAGACCGGCGGTGTCGACGTCGGACAGTGCCAACTTCGCTCCACGCCCGGCCAGCTCGAGGGCCAATGCCCGGCCGATTCCCGAACCCGCGCCGGTGACGACGGCTACCTTGCCTGTGAATGTGCTCATCGAGCGGCCACCTTGTCTGTGTTGTTGCCGGTGCCGGTGTGTGCCGACGATCCGGAGGAGAGGTCTGCGCTGGCGACGCTACGGTACGCATCCAGATCGAACTGCTTGGTGATTCTGCGGAACTCGAACGTGAAGCCCGGCCACAGTGTCGTGTTGTTGCCGTGCTTGTCGAGGTACCAGCTGGCGCACCCGCCGTTCATCCAGACGCTCTTGGACAGCTGGTCCTGCAGCGTCACGTTGTACTCGTCCTGCACATCCTTGCGCACCTCGATGGTGCCGATGTCGTGCTTGTCGATGGTGTTCAGCGCGTCGACCAGGTAGTTGATCTGCGACTCGATCATGAAGACCATCGAGGTGTGTCCGAGTCCGGTGTTCGGCCCCACCAGGAAGAACATGTTGGGGAAGTTGGCGACCGCTGCGCCCTTGTAGCCCTGCTGGCCACCGTCGTCGAAGGTCTCGGCCAACGTGCGGCCGTCCTTGCCGGTGATGCCCTGGTAGGCAGGGGAGTCGGTGACGTGGAAGCCGGTGGCGACGACGAGCGCGTCGATCGGGCGCTCGGTGCCGTCCTTGGTCACGATGGAGCCCTCGCGCACCTCGGCGATGCCGTCGGTGACGAGGTCGACGTTGCTCTGGGCAAGCGCCGGGTAGTACGCGTTCGAGATCAACATGCGCTTGCAGCCGATGCGGAAGTTCGGCGTCACCTTGGCGCGCAGGGCCTTGTCCTTGATCTGGGTGCGCAGGTGATTCTCCGACGCCCACTGCAGCGGCTTCATGAAGGCCGGAGCCTTGGCCAGACCGACGACCTGGGTCTCCCGCATCGCGTAGATGCCGGCGCGTGAGAGGCGCTGGAACCCGGGGACGTGCTTGAAGGCGAAGCGCTCGAGCTTGGTGTACGGCCGATCGGCGCGCGGGAGGATCCACGGCGCGGTGCGCTGGTACACGTCGAGATGCTGCACCTGGCCTGCGATGGCGGGCACGATCTGGATCGCCGACGCGCCGGTGCCGATGACGGCGACACGCTTGCCTGCCAGAGAGACGTCGTGGTTCCACTGGGCGGAGTGGAAGACGTCGCCCTTGAAGTCGTGAATGCCCTTGATGTCGGGCAGGTTCGGCTCACACAGCGCGCCGACGGCCGAGACGACGATCTTTGCGGTGTAGTTGCCGGACGTGGTCTCGACATCCCAACGGTTGGTCTCGGCGTTCCAGCGGGCCGAGGTCACATCCGTGCCGAACACGTGCTTGTCCATGACGCCGTACTTGCGGGCCACCCCGGCGATGTACTTCTGGATCTCGGGCTGAGTGGAGAACGACCGAGTCCAGTCCGGATTCAGGGCGAACGAGTACGAGTACAGGTGCGACGGCACGTCGCAGGCGGCACCGGGGTAGGTGTTGTCGCGCCAGGTGCCGCCCACGTCGTGGCCGCGTTCGATGACGACGAAGTCCTTCTTGCCTGCCTTCGTCAGCTTGATGGCGGCACCGAGGCCGGCGAATCCGCTGCCGATGATCAGCGTATCGACGTGACGCGGCGTCGTTGCACGGTCCGAAGTATCTGTTACGGGAAGACTCATGTAGGGGAGCGTAGAAGCTTATTGAGCGTGAGTCAATAGTTATTGACTAATATTCAGTAGGGTGGTTGCATGGCGATCGTGAACAGTCCCGGCGCATCGACCACGAAGAGGACCAGGCTCAGTCCGGAGCAACGACGAGCCCAACTGATCGAGCTCGGCACCGAAATGCTCGCCGACCGCCCCCTCGAGCAGATCTCGGTCGAGGACATAGCGGACCAGGCAGGTGTCTCCCGAGGCCTACTGTTCCACTATTTTTCGTCCAAGCAGGAGTTTCACCTCGAAATAGTTCGCGAAGCATCCCGGTCGATGATCGAGCGCACCGCCCCCGACCCCGAACTCGAACCCTTCGAGATCCTGCGCGACTCCATCGCCAACTACGTCGATTACGTCGCCGAGAAGCGCGACACTTTCATCTCCCTGCTTCGCGGTACCGCGAGCGGAGATCCCCTGATGCGTGAGGTGTTCGAGCAGACCCGCACCACCATGGCCGAGCGCACCCTCGTCCAACTCGCCGGCCTCGACATGGACGTGACCCCCACCATCGACCTCGCCGTCCGCGGCTGGATCGCCTTCGTGGAGGAAGCAACCATCACCTGGCTCCGGGATCCGCACATCAGCCGCGAGGAACTCATCGACCTCAATGTCAACGCCTTGCCTGCAGTCGCCCTGGCGCCGGGCATGATCTCCGCGCTCCTGGGATCCGACGAAAACGCCTGACCGCGCCCGCGCCCACCCCGCTGCACGCCCCCGCTCC
>NZ_NOYI01000025.1 GCF_002258785.1 Rhodococcus sp. 06-235-1A | reverse complement strand
CAACATCCAACGAGCACAGAACGTCGGATCGGTGCACCACATCGTCCCCGCCGCCGAACTGCGCCCGCAGCTCGTCGCCGCCATCGAACGCGGAATGGCGCGGTCGTTGGCCGAGTAGGGCTCTGGTTCTTCAGGACCTTGGGCTCGACGCAAACGCGCGCGCGTTTGCTGGATGCGAGCGGAATGGTTACCTATTCCGTGAGCGTCTGGCGAATGCGCGCGCGTTTGTCGGTTCGGGTTGCGCTAGAGGGACTAGAAGGGCCCCCCAGGGAGGGACGGCGTAGTGATACCGGTGCAGCCGAAGGTGAAGATGGTCAGTCCACAGGCCTCCCAGAATTTCGGCATCATTTCGATCAAGTCCACCAGACCGCTCGCGCTACCTGTACTTGCACTTCCGGTATCGGCCGTGGCGACCGACGGCGACGCCATGGCGATGACTGCGGCTCCCAACACGACAGCAATACGACGCTTCACGCTGTTCTCCTCTTCCATTCCGTCGAACACGTTCCGAAGTCGACGCTAGTCGCGCGTCCGAATCGTCACTATCGTCCGAACGAACGATGCCGGGCCGTCAGGGCTCAAGGGCGCGGGCACTGACGAAGCGCCTGGCCTCACTGGTGAGCGGGTCCGTGGAATGCCTTGTTAGCGAAGTGGGCGGACAGACCGACGTGGTCCCGTCATAAGCCGGGGCAGAACCAGCGGGCTAGCCGAATAAGTGACTGCTCGAATAGGCGAGCCGCTGCCTAGGGAACGTGCTACACAAGAGATATGAACGACACTCCCGGGACAATTCCTACTCCCACCCCGGAACAGATGGTCCAAAATCTAGAGGATCAAATCCGGCGCTCGTCATCCCGTTCGAGAAGCAAAAGAGAAACAACTAGAGAAAAATTTCAGCGAGCGAATCAATGGGTTGAGAACAAGCAAGAGATTTTAACTGATTTATTCTATGATCTCGGAGAGATAGTCGAAAGACGGAACCTGGAACATTCGGTCGAACTCCGGGCACGGCTGAGCATTTCGTCTAAATATATAGCTTCCCTGATATACCTGTCAATGTGCGCGGTAAATAAAGCCGAACTTGACTGGCGAAAGAAGGGAGCACATCGACAGACGCTCGACGCCATGTCCTCCATCAGCCTGCAAGCAATCCAGATCTCCGATGAAATACAGGCGTTAGCTATCGCCGGATACCCGTTCGCGGCAGAAGCTCGCTGGCGCACCCTCTACGAGCTTATGGTGACCGCTAGATTCTTGCATCATGCTCCAAATGCGACGTCCGCACGCTTCAACTGCTCTCACATAATGGAATTACAACGGCGAGTGGAGAGCGGCGATTATGGCAATTCATCGATTGCTGAACCAAAAGAGCGAAAAATCATCGAGCGCATACAGACTAATGCCGACAAGATCGTCGACAAGTACGGCGAGAAGATGAAGAAGCCCTACGGGTGGGCAGTCCAGGAGATTGAGGTCGTTGGCGGGCGCGGGTTTAACGGCATACACCAATACGTTTCAGTGTTCGAGAGTTTGGACATCGCTCGATACGCCGCGGCAAGCCATCATGTTCACGCAGGACGCATAGGGCTGGCCAAGACTTTGCAGATTAATACGGAGACCGGCGGGATCAACCTTGGGGCTCGAGCAGTTGGTATCATGGATATCCTTCTACAAACAGTTCGCTGCCTATCCAGAATACTCGAAACTCTTCTCCTGGAGGCTTACAAAAAGAATCGCAAACAAGAAACTATTCATTGGATCGAGATGCTTGACTATTGTTTCGATGACGCCATCACCGAAATTAGCAGAGAGGCAATAAACTATGACAGAAACGCGGCCATGAAGCACTTCAGGGCTGCTGCTGCAAAATCCTCTGATTTACTGGGTGACATCAAATTCGAGTAGTCCAACAATGCGATCGAAGTCCGGCAAAACTTTTCAGCGAACGGGTATGTCTGCACGATCTTCTGCACCACCCAGATTGGAATTAGAACCCGGAATCCGCCTGGCGAGAGTGCGCGCGTTCATCGATTCAGGGGGCGACGGTCCGCAGACTTCTGGCGCTCACGAAGCGCCTGGCCTCACCGGTCATCGGGTCCGTGAAATTCAGAGCTCGGGCCAGAAGTTGGAGGGGCCGGCTGAAATTGTCGGCCGGAACCGAGGTGAACACCGGATAGTACGGGTCGTTCTCGATGGGAATACCCAATGAAGACAGATGGATTCGCAGCTGGTGGGTCTTTCCTGTCTTGGGGAAGAGTCGATAGCGGGCACGATCACCGAACGTTTCGACGAGCTCGATACGCGTCTCACTGTTCGGCTCCCCCGGCTCCTCGTACGCCGTCATGACGCCGTGCTCCTTCAGGATTCGGCTCCGCACGATACACGGAAACTCCAGTGCTGCGTCGAATCCCGCGACGGCCTCGTATTCCTTGGTGACGTGGTGCGAGGAGAAAAGTTCCTGATACGGCCGTCGGGCATGCTTGGTCTTGGTGAAGAGCAGCACCCCAGCGGTGGCGCGATCGAGTCGGTGCGCGGGCGTGAGGTCAGGGCAATCGAACTGCTTGCGCAACCGAACGGTCGCGGTTTCGGTGACGTGCCGACCACGCGGGATGGTGGCGAGGAAGTGCGGCTTGTCGACCACCAGCAGGTCGTCGTCCTCGTGCAGGATGCCGATCTCGAACGGAACCGGAACCTCCTGCGCTGGAACGCGATAGAAGTACACGTGACTGCCTGCACGGTACCGCGTCGCGTCGGAGATCGGTCTGCTCTTCTCGTCGACCACCTCGGCGTCGCGCATGGCCCGCCGCCAGTCGTCCTCGGGCATCTCACGTTCCAGATACTCGGCGATCGTGGTAGCCGGATCACCATGCGGCAGAAGCAGTCTCATAGGCGCGAGACCGTCCCGGAAGGGCAGCATCAGTCAGGCGCAATCGAGACAGATCAACCGCAAGCCACGGCCGGCATCACCGTCGAAGTCCTGATACCGGGACGTCGGGTTTCCGCAGGCACTGCAGCGACCGATGACGGCGGTATGATCGGAGAAGTTCTGCGCCATCCGTTTGTCGAAGACGAACAGCGAACCCTCCCAGAGCGCGTCGTCGCCGAAAGTCTCTGCGTACCGGACGATTCCGCCGTCGAGCTGATAGACCTCCTCGAAACCGCGGGCCACCATCAGCGAAGACAGCACCTCGCACCGCACTCCCCCGGTGCAGTACGTGACCACCGGGGACTTCTTCAGATGGTCGTAGGCACCGGAATCGAGTTGGGAGACGAAGTCCCTCGTCGTCTCGACGTCGGGCACCACTGCGTTCTTGAACTTTCCGATCTCCGCCTCGAAGGCGTTGCGGCCATCGAAGAATACGACGTCGTCGCCCCGGGAATCGACGAGCTCGTGCACCTGCTCCGGACTCAGATGAGTTCCACCACCGACCACGCCGTCGGCGTCGACCTTCAGCTCCCCGGGCGCTCCGAACGTGACGATCTCGTCCCGGACTCGAACGGACAACCGCGGAAAATCGTTGCCGAGGCCGTCGGACCATTTGATGTCGGCCGCCTTGAAGGCCGGATAGCTGCGGGTGCCGCGAACGTACCGTTTGACGTCGTCGACCTCACCTCCCACCGTCGCGTTGATGCCGTGTTCGGAGATGAGGATGCGTCCGGTCAGGTTGTTCGACGCGGCCAGCGACTGTTGCCACAGCCGGATCGCCTCGGGATCGGGCAGCGGCGTGAAGACGTAGAACAGGACGATTTTCGGTACAGCCACACCGATCAGTATGGCGCGTTGTCAGGCAGGCGGTGCCGCCGCCCGGACGCGCTGTGTGCCGGAGTCCACGGTGAAGCCCGCTCCCCAGTACACGCCGGTCTGCGGATCCTCCTTGGCGGTGAGGAACCAGTGGTCCATCCGAGCCGCAGTCTTGGTGACCTCGAAGACGCCGAAACCGTGGCTGTCGAGGTCTACGAACTTCACGTGGTGGTTGAGTGCCTTGAATGCTTCCTCGGCGACCCGGCCCAGCGTGTGCGGCGGAGTGTGCGTCAGATCGTCGATGTTGGCCGAGCTCACCGAGGTAACGACCAGCTCGGTGGCAGCAGGCTCCGTCGTTGCATAGTGCGCCGCGTCGAGAGGCACCTCGCAGGCCCAGGCCGAGTGGATGTCGCCGGTGATGAAGACCGTATTGTCGACGCCCGCATCGACGATGGCACCGAGCAGCTTGCGGCGGTCGGCGGTGTAGCCGTCCCATGGATCGGCGTTGTATGGCAAGCCGCCCTCGGGGATTCCGAGCAGGGAGGTGACGGCCCTGGCTGCGTCCCGGTCGAGCGGCGGGATCAGCGTCGGGGTGATCATCACCGGGTTGCCGACGATCTTCCACTGCGTCGGCGACGACACGATGCCGTCGGTGAGCCACTGCATCTGCTCGGCACCGGTGATGGTCCGGTTCGGCGAATCGACCTCGGGACCGTTGAACGGCAACACCTGCTGCGAACGGTAGGTCCGCAGGTCCAGCATCGAGAGTTCGAGCAAGTTGCCGAACCGGAGCCTGCGGTACAGGTGACGGTTGGTCACGGTGCCTGCCGCGCGCACCGGCATCCACTCGTAGTAGGCCTGCTCCGAATTGGCCTTGCGCGTGTACCAATCGCCCTCGGTGGCCGGCGTGTGGTTCTCGGCGCCGCCGTCGTACGCGTCGTTGGCCGACTCGTGGTCGTCCCACGTGCAGATCCACGGGACGTCGACGTGCGCGGCCTGCAGATCGGGATCGGACTTGTACTGGCCGTGTCGCTGACGGTAATCGGCGAGCGTGACGATCTCGTGGGTGGGCGAATGCTGCCGAACGACACCGTCGCGCCCCGGGAAGCCGCCCGTCTCGTACTCGTAGATGTAGTCGCCGAGGTGCACGATGGCGTCCAAGTCCGTCCTGGCGGCCAGATGCCGGTAGGCACCGAAGTAGCCCGACTCCCAGTTGGAGCACGAGACGACGCCGAAGCGCATTGCATCTATGTCGGCGTCGTTGGCCGGAGCGGTGTGCGTGGTCCCGACGGCCGATGCCGCGTCGCTCGTCCGGAAGTCGTAGAAGTACGTGGTGTCTGCACTGAGCCCGTCGACGTCGACCTTGACGGTGTGGTCGGTCTCGGGGCCGGTCGAGACGGTTCCAGATGAGACGACGTCGCTCATGTCCGCACTACGGGAAATCCGCCACGTCACCGATACCTGCGAGCCGACGCCGGAGCCCGGGGTGGCGTCGGGCACGGGGGTGATGCGGGTCCAGAGAACGATCGCGTCGGGTAACGGATCTCCCGACGCCACCCCGTGCAGAAAGCCTCGATCGCTGCCCTGCGCGTGTGCGGTCGCAGGCAGTGTCGAGGCGACTCCGGCCACCGCGACGGCCACCGACGACGAGCGAAGAAACGTCCTTCTGGAAAGCGCAGACTCAGCGTGCATCGGGTCAGTCCATGCGATGGATCGTCGGTGGTCAAGTAAGGCGCGCCTGGGTCGGCCACAGTGTTCACCGGACGGTCATGCGCCGGATGCTGGTTTGCCTTCGGCGGTGCGGGAGAACACTCCGGGAATGGACGCTCTGTGGTTGTTCGGTGATCAGCTCGGTCCGCACTTTCACTCGGTCGACGAGCATGCCGAGCGAGACGTGGTGATGATCGAGTCTCGGCGCGTGTTCCGACGTCGGCGATACCACCGGCAGAAGCTCCACCTGGTGCTCTCCGGGATGCGGCACCTGGCCGACGAGCTGGGCGATCGGATCACCTACCTGCAGACCGAGACATATCGGGAAGGGTTGGCCGAGTACGGCAAGCCCGTGGTGGTGTTCGAGCCGACGTCACACGCGGCGGAGAAGTTCGTCGCCGCATTGCACGAGGAGGGCCTGGTCTCGGAGATTCTGCCGACGCCGATGTTCGCACTTCCCCGCGCCGATTTCGCCGACTGGGCAGCCGAGCGCGGCACCTTTCGGATGGAGACGTTCTACCGGGAGCAGCGCAAGAGATTCGATGTCCTGATGGACGGAGCCGACCCGGTGTCGGGTAAGTGGAACCTCGATGCCGAAAACCAGTCGCCACCGCCGAAGGGTCGTCTGACCCTGGGCGCGGAGGAACCGTGGTGGCCGACCGAGGATGCCATCGACGAGCAGGTACGCGCCGACCTCGACGACTGGGACCTCGACACAGTCGGAGTCGACGGGCCCCGCGTGTTCGCGGTGACCGCGGCCGAGGCGTCGGACGCGTTGGCGCACTTCGTGAACTATCGCCTGGACGACTTCGGCAAGTACGAGGACGCGGTGATGGCGGACGACTGGACGATGTCTCACTCATTGTTGTCGGTCCCGCTGAACCTCGGTCTGCTGCAACCGTTGGATGTGGCACACGCAGCCGAGGATGCCCACCGAGACGGCACCCCGTTGGCGAGCGTGGAGGGTTTCGTTCGGCAGATACTCGGCTGGCGCGAATACGTATGGCACCTGTACTGGCATCTGGGACCGGAGTACCTCGAGCGCAACAAGCTCGAAGCGCATGAGCCACTGCCGGATTGGCTGCTCGAGTTGGACGGCGACGCTGTGGTCGCGAAATGCCTGTCGTCGACGGTGGACGGCGTGCGCGACCGCGGCTGGGTACACCACATCCCCCGACTGATGATCCTGGGAAACTTCGCGCTGCAACATGCTTGGGATCCACGAGCGCTGACCGACTGGTTCGCAACGGCTTTCGTCGATGGGTTCGCCTGGGTGATGCCGGTGAACGTGATCGGCATGAGTCAGCACGCGGACGGCGGCGTGATCGCCACCAAGCCCTACGCCTCGGGCGGGGCATACCTGAACCGCATGACCGACTACTGCAAGCCGTGCGAATTCAACCCGAAGAAGCGACTGGGCGACGATGCGTGCCCCTTCACCGCCGGCTACTGGGCCTTCGTGCACCGGCACCGCGAGATGTTGGCACTCAATCACCGCACCGCGCGACAGGTGTCGTCGATGAACCGATTGAGCGACCTGGAGCAGGTATTGGAACAAGAACGACAGCGCGAGGTGTACTGACACGCTGGATCCTTGAACCGCAAATCTTCGATTCGCTCAGTGAGCTCGGCGAAACCGAGTGCAGTCGGATCCTGTCGAGTGTCTCGTTGGTATCAACCACGCAACGCCCACTGCGCCGGCGGCGACGCAGAGACGCCGAGATCGGAACCGGCCGCCTTCAAGGTTCCTGCCGCAGCCGCCCAGCCGACCCAGCCCATCGCACCCAATCGTCGCTGCAGAATGACACTGCCGCAGAACTCGGCGTCTCGCCCAAACCCGCATGCGGACGACCTTCAGGATCGGCGGTCCAGAGGAACGCACCAAAGTTCGGGTGTGCACTTTTCGCCCACAATGGCCGAGACATCCGATCTTCGGGTGCCGACGGTCCCTTACCACGACGCACCGACAGGTTCAGGATCGCGAATAGTTAAGCGGGGCAATAGTTTCCGATTGCACTATGGTTGTCAGTCGAACGCGCGTTCGATACACTTGGTCCATGACGACGGAGATCTGGCAACTGAGCGAGGCAGAACTCCTCGCCGACGCCGCCGCGGTCTCCCACCGGATTCAGTTGTTGGAGGCCCGGCGGATCGCTCTCGTCGCCGAGATCGACACCCGCGTGAGCCGGGAGAAGCTCGGTTTCCCCGGCCCCGCCGGCTGGCTGACATCCACCACCCTGCTCACCCCCAGCAAAGCCAACAAGATCGTCGCCCTCGCCCGCGGACTGAAGAACTTCCCCGACATCGCCGAGGCCATCGACACCGGCAGCATCACCGTCGACCACGCCGCCTTGATCCTTACCTTCGCCGAAACCCCACCCAAGAACCTCCCCCAAGCCGGGCAGGACATGGCCAGGAAGGCGATGATCACCGCTGCCACCGGACCCGAAAGCACGCACCGACCGGATCCGCGAAGCCATCACCAACCTCAACGACAGATTCGGCGGCAAAAAGCCACCTCCCGAGGACACCGACCGCAACGAACTCTTCGCCTCCAAGACCTTGAACGGGCGGCTGGTACTCAAAGGAGACTTCGATGCGATCACCGGCGAGAAGCTGCTCACCGCACTCTCACCGTTGACCGAACCACGACCCGCCGCCGACGGCACCCAAGACGATCGCAGCCCCGCGAGGCGCAGAGCCGACGCCTTCGGACACATCCTCGACCAATACCTCGCCTCGAGTGATCGACCCATCGAAGGCGGTGAACGCCCGCACCTGAACCTGCACATCAGCCTGCGCGATCTCACCGACCTCCGCGACAGTGCTGACGTCGATGACATCGCCGACGACGAGAACACCCGCGCTGCAGACGAATCCGATGACGACGGCCACCCTGCCACGGATCGCGGCGCATACAGGGACCTGTTCGGCGACGGCACCACCGTCGGGTGGCTGCCCTGGATGGGACCACTGTCCCGCAACACCTCCCGGCAACTCGCCTGCGACTGTGTCCTGACCGCCATCGTCATGGACGAGCACGGATCCCCGATCAACCTCGCTCGCACCGCCCGCACTGTCACCGCCAAACAGCGCAAAGCCCTCATTGCGAGAGATCACACCTGCGCTTTCCCCGGCTGCGGAAAACCCGCCGCCTGGACAGAGGCGCATCATATTTGGCATTGGGCCGATGGCGGCCCCACCGACATGAACAACCTCGTTCTACTCTGCGGATTCCACCACCGACTCCTCCACCACAGTGACTGGGAAGTGTTCATCGGCACCGACAACCACCCCTGGTTCGTGCCACCGGCCACCGTCGACCCGTACCGACAACCCCGACCATCCCACGCCCGAGCAGGCCCCCACATCGCCTGAGCCTGCCCATACGAACCGCAGAAACAATCCAGCCCCGCACCGAGAACACGGTGCGGGGCTGGAAGAGACTGCTCGACAGTCTGATTCGGGTGAAGTGCCAAGCCATCACCGCAGTGATGCGGCACCACCTCGGGCACAGCCCGAACCTCCAACGAAGGCCAGCGTGAAGGGAGGGCGATAGAGAGCAGCCCGCGGACGCCATCTTCCGGGCTACGGCCGCCCATCTCTCGAACACGAGCTGCCAGATCGACCGTGGACTTCGGCGTTGTGCACGAGTCGCGTGGTTGCTCCGCTCCGCTCGATCAAGCTATGACGTGCCGGCGTCGAGCTTCGCGACAGCCTCGTCGATCATCGGCACGTAGCGCTCGAGTGACCACGGCACAGTCAGTGGATTGATGATGGACGACCCGGTGACGAAGGACTGATCCGTCGGCGCAACGACCGACCCGCGGGACACGGCTGGAATCTGCTTGTACGCAGGCTGATTCTCGGTGTCGGTACGGTTCTGCGGATCCGAGTAGAACGTGAAGATCAGGTCGGAGTCGTTCAGCAGATTCGCATTCTCCAAGCCGATGACCGACGAGTCGGTGCCCTCGGTCTCGTCGAGCGTGTTCACCACCGGGTCCACCTGCAACCCGAGACCGCGCACCATCGCGACGCGCTGCTCGTCGGCGAGGAACACTCCGAGCGTCCCGGGGCCTGTGTTGTAGATGTACGAAAAGCTCACGCCCGAGTACTCGGGGTGCTGGGCGGCGGCGTCGGCGAAGCGCGCCTTGATCTTGTCGATCTCCTCGGCTGCCTTCTGTTCCTCACCCATGGCCTTGCCGATCACGGTGATCTGATCTTCCCAGGTGATCGTCCACGGCTGCTCCTCGTAGGCCACCACCGGAGCGAAGGCACTGAGCTTGTCGAACTGGTCCTGGGTGATGCCGGACCACGGAGCCAGAACGAGATCCGGCTCCAGGGCGGCAATGGCCTCGATGTTCAGTTCGGTTCCGCCGGTGAATTGTTCGGGAAGCTCGGCCCCCAATTCGGTGACCGCGTCGTGTACCCACGGCAGGTAACCGGTGTCGTCGGCACCCCACGAATACTCCTCGACGCCGACCGGGACCGTACCCAGCGCGATCGCCGTCTCCGCCGAGCCCTGACCGAGCGTCACGATGCGCTCGGGCTTCTCGGTGATGACAGCCTCGCCCAGAGCCGAATCGATCGTGACGGCCGCGAAATCGCCGCCTCCTGACTGCTCGGGGTCCGCAGTGTCGGAGGACGAGCACGCACCGACCACCAGGGCCGACACAGCAAACGCGGACAGCAGGGACGCACGGCGGACAGTCTGTCGACCGGCCGATGAAGCAGACAACATGGTTACCTCTCGACAAGCAAAGGGACGTTAAAGTAAGACTAGGCTAACCTCTCAACGAGACTCAAATGCGCTGCACACGACACATTCGCTACGGTGGGGCACATGAGCCTTCCTCGTCCCGCACTCGATCGGACTGCCGTCGTGACCGGAGCGTCCTCGGGCATCGGAGCTGCTATCGCCCGCCAGCTCGCCTCCCGTGGCCACGGTGTCACCCTCGTCGCCCGACGCGCCGACAAGCTCGAAGAGTTGGCTCAGGAGATCCGAGCACGGGGAGTCCGAGCCGAAGTGCTCGCCGCAGACCTCTCCGACCGCACTGCTCGCGCCGAACTGCTCGGCCGCATCACCGATCTCGGCCTGATCCCGGACATCCTGATCAACAACGCCGGACTCTCCACTCTCGGACCTGTCGCAGAATCCGACCCCGACGCCGAAATGCACATGATCGAGGTCGACGTGGTCGCCGTCGCAGACCTCTGCACCCGGTTCCTCCCCGGCATGATCGAACGCCGACGCGGCGCACTGCTCAACGTCGCCTCGACCGCCGCGTTCCAACCGTTGCCCGGGCAAGCCGGATACGGTGCCTGCAAAGCGTTTGTGCTCTCCTACACCCAGTCTCTGACCGGTGAACTTCGCGGAACCGGCGTGACCGCCACCGCACTGTGCCCCGGACCGGTGCAGACCGGATTCGGGGAGGCCGCGGGCTTCGCGAAAGACGATGCAGAGAAGGCACTTCCATCGATCATGTGGGTGTCGGCAGAAACGGTGGCCAAGACTGCCGTCGACGACATGACCAAGGGACGCATGGTATCGATTCCCGGGCCCGCCAACCGCATCGGATCGATCTTCGCCCAGATCACTCCACGAACACTGTTGGTTCCCATGCTCACTCGTATTCACCCCGGCCTGAAGAACGGAACAACGTCGTGAAACGCGAACTCGTGGTCTCCGACAGCATCGTCGTGAACGCCGACGCAGACACCCTCTACGCTGCGATCAGCGACCCAACAAAAATGGGTCAGTGGAGCCCCGAGAACACCGGTGCAACAGTCCACGAACCCCGCGAGAGCGCCTACGTGGGAATGGTATTCGACGGTACCAACAAGCGCGGCCGGGCGAAGTGGATCACTCGCTGCACCGTCACGGCGGCCGACCCGGGCAAGACCTTCGAGTTCCGCGTCCACGCTATCGGCAAGAGCGCTCCGAAGATCAAGGGCGCGAACGCAACCTGGCGATACGACTTCGAGCAGGTCGCGGGCGGTACGAAAATCACCGAGACCTGGACCGACGACCGGACGAAGTGGCCCGACGCCCTGGCCCTCGTGTTCGACAAGATCGTCACCAGTGGCAAGACGTTCCCGCAGTTCCAGCGTCGAAACATCCGCAAGACGCTGGAGAACCTGCAGAAGCGTTACGCCTGACGGCTAAGCCTGCCGGGTGTACAGGCCGAGAACGTACGAGGCCTGCCCGGCATGCTGAAGGTCGTCGGACACCACGGACACCAGCCGCGCACCCAATGTGACCGGCGGTTCCCAGTTCTCGTCGACGATCCGGTCCAGATCGTCGGTCGAGATACTGCTCAGGTACGCAACGGTTTTCGAGTGCACGGCGTCGTGGTACTCGCGCAGCAACTCGGCACCCGAGGTGACCTGAGCGACATCGGAGGACGACTGGCCGTACCCGATGTCGGACTTGTCGAACGGTAGTCCGAAGCGCTCGAACCACGAGTCCGACGTCCAGACCTGTTCGCTCCCGGCCACACCCGCGATGTGGTCGTCCTGCACCCTCGTCAGGTGCCACAGCAACCACGCGATGCTGTTGGCGTCGGCGTCGGGTCGATACGTCAACGCGGCAGTGGGAATATCGTCCAGTACCGCGTGGACGAGTTCCTTGATCCGGCCGAACGCGTCGGTGAGCAGGTCGTTGTGATTCATGAAAGATCCATCTCTTCTCTGACAGCACTGATGACCACTCATGCATACCCCGATGAGGCCTTAGGGAACATCGGGGCGGGCCGAGCGCGTTGGAACCGATATGACTGCTCCAGCAATTGTGTACACCCGCACCGGCGATTCGTCCGTCCTCGAACTGAAGGATCGCGAGGTGACCGACCCTGCCGCAGGCGAAGTTCGCGTGCGCATCGTGGTCTCCGGCGTCAATCCGACGGACTGGAAGAACCGAACCGGCTCCGGGCCGGGTGAGAAGTTGGCATTCGACGAGGTGGTACCGAACCAGGACGGTGCCGGAGTGGTCGACGCGGTCGGCCCCGACGTCGACGGCGTCTCCGTCGGAGATCGCGTCTGGGTATACCTGGCCCAGCATCAGCGCCCGACCGGAACAGCGCAGTCCTTTGCAATCCTGCCCGCCTCACGGGTGGTGCCTCTGCCCGACGGTGTCGGGTTCGATGTGGGCGCAAGCCTCGGAGTGCCTGCGATGACGGCGCACCGCGCGTTGACCGTCTCCGAGGACGGACCCACGCGGCTGCACCCGGGCGCACTGGACGGCAAGTCGGTACTCGTCGCCGGTGGCGCAGGTGCCGTCGGACATGCCGCGATCCAATTGGCCCGCTGGGCAGGCGCGACCGTGGTGACGACGGTCAGCGGTCCGGAGAAGGGCGCACTGGCGACCGCTGCCGGCGCGCACCACGTCGTGAACTACAAGACCGGCGACGCCGCCGCCGAGATCCGCGAATTGGTGCCTGCCGGAATCGATCTCGTCGTCGAGGTCGCTCCCGCACAGAACGCCGCACTCAACGCTGCAGTAGGAGCGAACCGCGCATCGATCGCTGTGTACGCCAACAACGGCGGCGACACTGTGACATTGGACGTCCGGCCGAACATGGTGCTCAACACTCGCTACCAGTTCGTACTCCTCTACACCGTGGGAGACGAGGCTCTGCGTAACGCCGAGGCGGACGTCAGCGCCGCGGCGGCCGCAGGTGTGTTGGAGGTGGGTGAGGCCACCGGTCTACCACTGCACCGCTTCCCGCTGAGCGAGACCGCTGCCGCGCATGACGCCGTCGAGAACGGAACCGTCGGCAAGGTGCTGATCGACGTCTCCAGCGAATAATTCAGGTGATGACCGGCAACGTGGACCATGGGAAATTGATCCACTTGTCGGTCTCACGTCTCGAATGACTCTGCAGCGCGACAAATTCGGTGCCGCATCAGGTTCGATCGAGCGCACAGCGAACCGCGCCCGAAGTGATGCCCCAATCCGAAGTTCGGAGTCTAGGGCATCACTTCTTCGAAAAATGCGCAGAGACCTCAGGGACGACGGCGCAGTGCCGACCTGTTCTATGGAGCTGTGGACTGGGTCGAGAAGGAACTGAGGGTGGCCGGCTGGCACCGGTGCATGCAGCGGTGTGGGTGTGATGAGCCCTTGGGCGCTCGAGGGACCCATGTCCTCTTGGGCGCTCCTGTTGTTTCCTGCGTTCTGCGGTGCCGTGGTCGGGCTGCTGGTCGGTGTGGTCGCGGTCGGTGGGGGCCGCTACGCACTGTGGTCGAATCGCGTGTGGCCCGCGCGATCACACCAGACGTGGCGACACCGATTCGCAGTGTGCACTGCAGCAGCAGTCACGCTGGTGACCGCTCTTGCCTTGTGCTGGCTGTTCGTCGCTGCCGGCGATATCTCGACCGACGAGGACGGCTTCTCGCCCTGGTGGATCGCACTGGCAGCAATAACGGCGTCGAGTTACCTTTTCTCGTACCATCTCGCTCCTGCGCCAGACCGCACCGTCCGAACACAGGACCGTCTCGGGGAGGTCTAGTTTCCGTCCCCGCCCGAGCTCACCCTTTGGGGTGTCAGCGCGCGGGTTCTGCGATGTCGGCACGGAAGACGACGTCTACTGACCCTGTGGGCACGCTGTTGAACACATCGACCAAGATCGCGGCGGCCTGATTGGCCAACTCGACTGCCTCGGCGTCATCACCGGCCTTAGCGGTGACGGCCAAATGCGCGTTGCCGTCGTCGATGGGAGTGATCGACACCGTGTCCGAGTAATCCGCTGCGGATCCCCCGCGTTGTTCCGCGAGTTTGTCACTTACTTGCGGGAGAGGGTCGTAACCGCTTAGGTCGAGGCCAACCCCCCTGAGTGCTGGGGTATCTGCATTGGGGTCGTCGGCTTCGTCGGTGGGGTACGTCGCCGTGATGACAACGGTCGCGGTACGTGTGTACGTCACAGCGAAGGCCCACCACGCTGCAGCGACGATGCCGATACAGACGACCGCGATGGTCACCAGGCGGCGTTTCCGGGTTCCGTCCACCGGCCCACTCTAAGTGCTCGCACCCGCGGAAGCGCTGGGACAGAAGCCCCTACCGCAAGCGGCGTGAGATCGGAAAGCCCTCACACAGACCTGCGGGCACTGGCGGATCGCGAAACTCCCTGTAGAGCAGACGAACACAGATGGCCTCCGCCCTGGGAATTACGACTTCCAGGTCCACGCTCCGCCGATGAACTTGGGTCGATCATCATCGAGAGCAGAAGGAGGCTCTTTCGCAGCCCCGGCTCGGCGTACGGAGAGTGCGGCGGACCGGAACAGCTCTTCTTCAACTCCCGCGGGCAGCGGTTCCCACTCGAAGTCGACTTCGTCACCAGCGTCGAGGGTTCCGGAAGGCGTCTGGATTATGGAGGGCCTGAATGAGGCATCCGCCGGGTGTGTCGTCCGAGTCGATGATTCCCCAGCCTTCTTCGACCGCGTATCGACGCACTCGTCCCCTACTGGTGGTCATAGCTCGAACACCTTCCGTGATGAAAAAATTGGACGTGGCCGGCAACAAAGCCAGAACCGTCAGGACCGGCAGCTCAGGTGATGACCGGCAACGTGGACCATGGGAAATTGATCCACTTGTCGGTTTCTCTCCACGAATAATCCGGCTGCACAATGGTTCTCGGCTTGGTATAGATCACGGCCGACCGCACCTCGGGCGTATGCGCCTTCAGCAGGTCGATCACCAGCGCCAGGGTGCGGCCGGAATCAGCGACGTCGTCGACGACGAGCAACTTCTTGCCGACTATCGCATCGGTGTCGAGAAGCGGTTCGAGGACAACGGGATCGGGCAAGGTCTCCTCGATGTCGGAGTAGAACTCGACATTGAGGGTGCCGGCAGCCTTGACGCCCATCGCGTACGCGATCGCACCCGCGGGAATGAGTCCGCCACGGGCGATCGCGATGACGATGTCCGGAACGAACCCGTCGTCGACGATCCTTTTGGTCAGGTCGCGCGAGGCGTCTCCGAACGTCGCCCACGTCAGTACTTCACGTTCCTGTTCGGTCATGACGGACCACTCTACTCAGAATGAAATTTGCCGATCGAGCAAATTTGTTTGCGCCCGTGGACGTGAGCGGGCAGTCTCGAACCATGGCCGACCACACGCACGCTCACACTCATGCCGCCGACCGGACCCCCGCAGAACCGGACTTCGAGAACGGAGCCTTCGACGAAGCATTCTGGGACGACCTCTACAACCAACGCACCACCATCTGGAGCGGAAATCCCAACGCCGTGCTGGTTCAGGAAGCGTCCGAGCTGACTCCGGGCCGCGCCCTGGACATCGGCTGCGGGGAAGGTGCCGACTCCCTGTGGTTGGCAGGTGAAGGCTGGCGCGTGACGGGCGTCGACATCTCCGATGTTGCCCTCGGCCGCGCTCGCGCAGCACAGCAGGCCCTCGAGCCGCGGACACTCGCGGTGAACTGGCAACAGGAAGACGTTCTGGACTGGACTCCCCCGGCTGCCGCGTTCGAGCTGGTGTCGGTGCACTTCCTGCAGGTGCCACCGGACGAACTCGAACTGACCACCCGTAGGTTCGCCGCAGCCGTCGCACCGAAGGGGCGTCTGCTGATCGTCGGCCACAGTCCTAGTGACAGCCACGCCTCGCAGCATCCGGCCAAGCACCGGCTGTTCGCGCCGGAACCGGTCGTCGCGGCCGCGGGCGACGGGTTCGAGACGATCCACGCCGAACACCGCACCCGTACGACGCCGGAAGGCGATGAGCGAATCGACACGGTCGTCGTGCTGCAGCGCCGGTAGGCTCGGGCGGTGTTCTCGCCGTCGACGTATCGAATTCCCCTGGCAGCCACCTTCGTCGTCGCGCTGATCGTGCTCTTCACCCCCGCGTCCGGGGTGCCGTCGGGATTTCAGCACAGCGACAAGATCATCCACTTCGTACTGTTCGCGGCCCTCGCATACACCTCCCGTCTGGCCGGAATCGACTGGATCAGGACCGCACTGTGGGTGCTGGCGTTCGCGGTGATCTCGGAGGTCCTGCAGGCGATCCTGCCTCTGGGACGCTCCGGATCGATCGCCGACGCTCTCGCCGACACAGCCGGAGCGGCAGTGGGCCTGGTCGCGGCGAGCCGAGTTCTACCGCAGCGCGTCGGACAAGGCCCGGACCTGCACTAGACTGACGGAGTACCGGGGTCCCTCGGCCCGCGCACACTCCGGAAGGAACGCCATCACCTCGTCTTCTGCCCCGCACGATATCTACCTCGTTCCACCGGAGCACGAGACCAACGATGCCGTCACCCGAGAATCTGCCGCATCCGCAGCGCGACTGAGCGAACGCTCCGACGTCGTCAGCCACGACGGCCGCTACGCACTGACCATCACCTCCACCACCCCGCACCAGGCGATGGTCGAGGATTTGCTGTTCGTGCGCGCCGTGCTCGACGCCGCACGCATCAAGTACCTGCTCGTTCGCGGCAACGACGAACGACCCGTCATCGCCATCGAACTGGCGGCCCGCGACGCACTCACCACCGCGCTCGCGGACGCCTGCCGCGCCGAGCCGTTCTACTCCAAGACCGTCGACGCCCGCGGAAAAGCGGTGCTGGTCGCCGACGGTTCGCTCTCGCCGTCCGCGAACGCGCGAATCGTGCGCCTGTACCGTCCGCGAATCGAACCCTTCAGCGGTCTGTACTACGGCGCATCGACGGCCGTGCAGATCGAACTGTGGTCGTTCTCCCCGTCCGAGATCGTCCTACCGATCGAGAACTCGCTGACCCGACGCAACATCCGGCCCGACGAGGCCGTCCGCGGCACCGTCGAACGCTTCGGTAGAACGTGGCCGACCATCGAGAACATGTTCGCCGACCACGCGTCGGACATCAATTTCGAGATCGACATCGTCTTCTCCTGGGTCGACGGCTCCTCGGCGGAATTCCAGGCGCAGCGTGCGCGGCGGATGGCGAACTACGTCGTCGGCGAGGGCGACGATTCGGCGGCGCGCTACCGGCAGATCGACGAACTGAAGTACGCCCTGCGGTCGGTCCACATGTACGCGCCGTGGATCAGGCGCATCTTCGTGGCCACGGACTCCCCGAGGCCGGCGTGGCTCGCCGACCATCCCAAAGTGACGTTCGTGCCGAGCGAGGCGTTCTTCGTCGACACCTCCGTTCTGCCGACGCACAATTCGCAGGCCGTCGAAAGCCAGCTGCACCATATCCCCGGCTTGTCCGAGCACTTCCTGTACTCGAACGACGACATGTTCTTCGGCCGGCCGGTCAGTCCGTCGATGTTCTTCTCCCCCGGCGGAATCAGCATGTTCATCGAGGCGACGACGCGAATCGGGTTGGGCTACAGCGACGCCGATCGCAGCGGCTTCGAGAACGCAGCGCGGGTGAACCGTCGAATCCTGCAGGACAGATTCGGCATGACCACGACCCGACATCTCGAACATGCGGCAACCCCGTTGCGCCGCAGCGTGATGCAGGAAATGGAGAACGAGTTCCCGGACGAGTTCGCCTCCACCGCTGCAAGCGCGTTCCGCGCCAGTACCAACATCTCGGTGACCAACTCGCTGTACCACTACTACGCACTGATGAGCGGACGCGCGGTGGTCCAGAAAGACGCGAAGGTTCGGTACATCGACACCACGTCCGTTGCGGGCCTCGAACTGATGGAGAAGCTGCTCCCCAAGCGATCTGTCGACTTCTTCTGCCTCAACGACGGCAGCTTTCCGGAGGTCGACCTGGATCTGCGCACCCGGACCGTGACGCAGTTCCTGGACAAGTATTTCCCCATTGTCGCGCCGTGGGAACGCGAACAGCGCTAAGCGTCGCTGAACGTCTTTCGCCTCGCACTGTCAGCGATGGTGACACCGGCTGCGCTCAGCCTGCGCGCGGTCTCCTGAGCCGAGACCGGTTCTCCCACAGTGTCGTACGAGCCCGTCGGCACCACCGAGTGCACGACGGTGTCCTCGTAGACGTGGACCAGGTTGTAGCCCTGGGCACCGTCGCGACCGCGCAATCCACCGGCGGGCACGTTCAGATCCTGGGTGTAGCACGTGGCCGACGCCACCGAGACCGGGATACCCGCGAAGGTCGCGGTTGTCGAATAGTGCAGGTGCCCAGCCAGAATGGAGCGCACATCGGTCCCGCGCAACACGTCGGCCAGCCGCGGTTGATCGATCAGCTCGACCAGCACTGCGAGATCCAGCACGGTCGGCACCGGCGGATGATGCATCGCCAGGATCGTGCCGAATTCGGCAGGCGTGGCGAGAGTGTCGGCCAGCCAGGCCAATTGGTCGTCGCCGAGCTCGCCGTGATGGCGGCCGGGAACCGTCGTGTCGAGGGTGACGACGCGCAAGCCGTCGACGTCGTGCACCCGATCGATGGACTGCACGGTCGGTTCGGCGTCGAGAAGCTTCTGACGGAACGTCGCGCGGTCGTCGTGATTGCCCATCGCCCAGACGATCTGTGCGCCGAGTTCCTCGGCCACCGGTTCGACCAACGCCCGCAGCTTCTCGTACGCACCGGGCTCGCCCTTGTCGGTGAGGTCTCCGGTGAACACCAACGCGTCGGGCCGCACACCGGAGTTTCGTACGTCGGTCATCACCTGCTCGAGCCGCAACTCACTGTCCACCCCGCCGTACAACCGACCGCCACCGTCGACGAGATGCGTGTCGCTGACGTGCAACAAGCAGTGATGGGGACGTGGGTACTCGGCCATCCGAGACTTCATCGAACTCTCGCTCACGATCGGACCTACCGTTTTGCGAACGCCCGGGTCGGACGAACGCCACTGCTGCAAGCCAAGCATACGAGCGTTCACTGAGAAAAAGCTGGTCGAATCTCCGCGGTGAACACCGCACGAACTTCTGGCGTGTGACAGGTTGAGACCATGAGGAAATCGACGTGGACCGCGCTTGTCGCGACAACCGGACTGACAGTGGGCACGATGCTCGGCATCGGCGTCGCACCTGCGGCAGCGCAAGGGATGCCGACCGTGGTGCTGGTGCACGGCGCCTTCGCGGACAGCACCAGCTGGGACGGCGTTGCCGAGAACCTACGCGGCCGCGGCTACCCGGTGGTGACCGCAGAGAACTCGCTGCGAGGACCGGCCGTGGACGCGGCCTCGGTCACCGATGTGGTCGAGAGCATCGACGGGCCCGTCATCCTGGTGGGCCACTCGTACGGCGGCACGGTGATCAGTAACGTGCACGCCGACAACGTGGAGGCTCTGGTCTACGTCGCCGCGTTCATGCCCGTCGAGGGCGAACCCGTTGCCCTCGAACTCGACCCCATCCGATTCCCGGTGACCGCGCTGGTACCGCCGGTGATCGGGCTGTCGATCGTCGACGACGCGTCGAACATCATCGGTAAGAACGTCGACTCGTACATCACCCCCGCCCTGTTCCGGCCGTTCTTCGCCCCGGATGTCAGCGAGGCGCAGGCCGCTCGCATGGCCGCGCACCAGAAGACGATCGCCGCAGGCGCCCTGCTCGAGCCCAGCGGCCCACCGTCCTGGGCGCACACGCCGTCGTGGGCTCTGATCCCCCAGCAGGATCAGATCATCCCCACCTCCGCCGAACGGTTCATGGCGCAGCGGGCCGGCGCTCAGGTGACCGAAGTGCCGGGCTCGCACGCGATCCTGGTCTCCAACCCCGGTGCCGTGGCCGACCTTGTCGCCGCGGCGGATGCAGGCAGCTGACGCCCTCCCCCACGACGACCTCGGGCCCGGTCACCTTTCGAAGGTGGCCGGGCCCGAGGCGTCTTCCGACGAGAGTCAGATCCCGATCAGGTCGTGATCGGCGACCTTCGACGCCAAGATGCGCAGGTGCTCGTCGGCACCACCGAGAGTGTGCTCGATGGCCACGAGCCGACTGGTGTAGTGCCCGACCGGATATTCGGCCGTGACGCCGATTCCGCCGTGCAACTGAATCGCCTCCTGGCCGATCTTGCGACCGGAACGGGAGATCTGCAGCTTGGCGCGCGAGGCGATGGTCGGGTCGACGTTGCCGTCCGCCAACGACATCGTCGCGTACAGACTCATGCTGCGGGCGAGCTCGAGCAGCACGTACATGTCGGCGGCACGGAACGTGAGCGCCTGGAACTTGGCCAGCGGAACCCCGAACTGCTTGCGCGCCTTGAGATAATCGGTGGTCAGCCGCAGCGCCTCCTCCATCGCACCGATCGCCTCGGCACACAACGCGGCCTGAGCCCGCACCTCGGCACCGGTGATCGCCGCTGCCGCGTTCTCGGCGGTGCCGAGCGGTTCGGCTGCGACATCGACGAATTCGATCTGTGCCGCGCGCTGGCCGTCGTGGGTGGCGTAGGACTTACGCGTGAGACCGGTCGCGTCGGCGTCGACGACGAACAGCCCGGTTCCTCCGGCAGGAAGCGTGGCACTGACGACGATCACGTCCGCGCTTCCGCCGTGCGGAACCGGATTCTTGACGCCGTTGATCGACCACGATCCACCGTCCTCGGTGGCGGTGGTGGCGACCTCGATGTTGGGCCAGCGACTGCCGGATTCGTTGTGCGCGAACGCCAACATCGATGATCCCTCCGCCACCGGCGGCAGGAGCCGCGCGCGCTGCTCGGTGCTGCCGAGCTCGGAGATCAACCCGCCCGGGACGAGCACGGCGTCGAGAATCGGCTCGGGCGCGAGGCGTCGTCCGACCTCGGTCATCACGGCCATGATCTCCACGGGACCGGCGTCCATCCCTCCGTCTTCCTCACTGAACGTCAGACCCAGCAGGCCGACCTCGGCCAACTGCTTCCAGACGTCGGTGCTCCAGCCCAGTTCACCGGCAACGATCTTGTTGCGCTTCTCGGTGTCGTAGGCCCGCGTGAGCACCTCACGAGTGGTGTCGCGCAGCAGCTTCTGCTCTTCGTTGAGTTCGAAATCCATGTCTTCAGATGCTCCCTTACAGTCCGAGAATCGCCGAGGCGATGATGGTGCGCTGAACCTCGTTCGAGCCGCCGTAGATGGACACCTTGCGGTAGTTGAGGTACCCCGGTACCGAGCGCTGCGCCCAACCCTCGCTCTCGATGTCCTCGCCCGCCTCGTAGGGCAGTGAGTCCGGGCCGGCGACGTCCATCAGCAATTCGGTTGTGGCCTGCTGCAATTCCGATCCCCGCAGCTTGAGAATGGACGACGCCGGATTCGGCTTGCCGTCGTCCGAGCTGGACACCAAGCGCAGCTGCGTCAGCTCGAGGGCGAGAAGTTCGTTCTCGACCTCGGCCATCTTGGCCGCGAACAACGGGTCCTCCAGCAGCGTGCCGCTGCCGACCTTCGTCTGCGCTGCGTGCTTCTTCGCCTGTCCCAGATGCACTTTGGTGTGTCCGGCACGGGCGACGCCGGTGCGCTCGTTGCCGAGCAGGAACTTGGCGTAGCTCCAACCCTGGTTCTCCTCGCCGACGAGGTTCTCGGCCGGCACCCGAACGTTGTCGAAGAAGACCTCGTTGACCTCGACGCTGCCGTCGATCAGCTTGATGGGGCGCATCTCGATGCCGGGGGTGTTCAGATCGATGAGCAGGAAGGAGATTCCGGCCTGCTTCTTCGGCGCGTCCGGGTTGGTCCGTACGAGCGCGAAGATCCAGTCGGCGTACTGGCCGAGCGTGGTCCACGTCTTCTGTCCGTTGACGATGTAGTCGTCACCGTCGCGGATGGCGGTGGTGCGCAACGACGCCAGGTCCGATCCGGCCTCGGGCTCGGAGAAGCCCTGGCACCACCAGATGTCGAGGTTCGCCGTCTTGGGCAGGAATTTCTCCTTGAGCTCCTGGGAGCCGAACGTCGCGATGACCGGGCCGACCATCGAGGCGTTGAACGCCAGCGGCTCGGGCACCGACGCCAGCTGCATCTCGTCGAGCCAGATGTGACGCTGCACAGCGGTCCAGTCGCGGCCACCGAACTCGGCGGGCCAATGCGGCACCGCCAAGCCGTTCTCGTTGAGGATTCGCATGGTCGTGACCACCTCGTCCTTGCTCAACTCCTGACCCGTCGCACTCTTCTCGCGAATCTCGGCGGGGACCTTCGTGGTGAAGAACGTCCGCATCTCGTCACGGAACGCGGCCTCTTCTTCTGTGAGGGCAAGATTCATCGACAATCCTCCAAGCTCGTTCGCGTATCTTCGTATCGACCGTACTCCCTGGTAACTCTGGGATATTCTCCGCTCACTATGACTTTTCTGGCACTGGTTCGGCACGGTGAAACGAACTGGAATCTGCACGGGCGTCTGCAGGGCTCTTCGGACATTCCTCTCAACGACACCGGCCGTGCTCAGGCCCGCGAGGCCGGCTACGAACTCGAGTACCGCCCGTGGGACCACCTGGTCAGTTCACCGTTGATCCGAGCAGCCGAAACCGCCGACATCATCGGAGCACATCTCGGCCTGACCCGCACCGCCGAGTTCCCTGATCTGGCCGAACGGCACTTCGGCGAGGCCGAGGGATTCACCGACTGGGACGCCTATTCGCACTGGCCGAACGGCATGTACCCGGGCTTGGAGCCCCGCTCCGACCTGATCGTGCGAGGCGTGCGCGCCGTCGACGACATCGCCTCGCGCTACCCGGACTCGGCGGTGATCGCGGTGGCGCACGGTGGCGTCATCCGAGCGATCTTCGACGCGATCCGGCGCCGCCACTCCCCGCGCATCCTCAACGCGGGCGTCTCCACACTCGAACACGACGGTTCTCGCTGGACCGTTCGCACCATCAACGGTGTGGCGGTCTGACAGGATTTTCGTTCATGGAGATCGAACGCCGCATCACCGAGCTCGGCTTCACGCTGCCCGGGGAACCGACCGCGCCGCCCGGCTTCGAGTTCTCGTTCGAGTGGGTGCGGGTGCGCGGCAACCGGGTGTTCGCCTCCGGTCATTCACCACTGGCACCCGACGGAACACTGGCAGGACCGTTCGGTGCGGTTCCGTCCCAGGTGAGTCTGGACGCCGCCACCGACGCCGCGCGTGACACCGCATTGGCCCTGCTCGGTAGCGTCGCCCGCGCCGTCGGCGATCTCGACCGAATCAGCGCCTGGCTTACCGTCACCGGGTCGGTCAATGCCGATCACGGCTTCACCCAGACCACGACGGTCGTCAACGGCTTCTCCGATTTGGTGCTGGCGATTTTCGGTCCCGAGATCGGTGCGCACGCGCGCACCGCACTCGGGGTGGCAGCACTGCCGATGAACAACACCGTGGTGGTGTCAGCGGAACTGGAGATCGACGGGTAGGTTTTGCTGCACTCGTAGTTACGGCGAAAGCAGGCGCGGATGGTGCGCAGATCGACTCTTGCTCTGGTCGCGATCCTGATCGCCATACTGGGGCTGTCCGGGTGCAGTTCGTCCTCACAGTCACTGCTGGACCGTGTGAAGGACGAGGGCGTACTGGTCGTCGGTACCGAGGGCACCTACAGCCCGTTCAGCTATCAGGGCGCGGACGGCCAGCTCACCGGATACGACATCGACGTCATCAACGCGGTCGGTGCCGAACTGGGGGTGCGGGTCGACTTCGTGCAGACCCCGTTCGACTCGATCTTCGCCGGCCTGCAATCCCAACGCTTCGACCTCATCGCCAATCAGGTCTCGATCACCCCGGCCCGGCAATCGACCTACGACCTCTCGACGCCCTACACGGTGTCGGAGGGCCAGATCCTCACGGCCGCAGACGACTCCACCATCACGTCTCTGGCCGACCTGGCCGGCAAGACCACCGCCCAATCCTCGACGAGCAACTGGGCCGAGGTCGCGGCGAACGCAGGCGCGAACGTCGAAGCCGTGGAGGGATTCGTCCAGGCGGTCACGCTCGTCAAGGACGGCCGCGTCGACGCCACCGTCAACGACTCCCTCGCCATCGCCGAATACCTGCAGCAGACCGGCGACACCGGCGTGAAGATCGCAGGCGAGACCGGCGACACCACTCTGCAATCGTTCGTGGCTCGCAAGAACAGCGGGCTGATGGACGAGGTGGACACAGCCATCGACACGCTGCGCGAGAACGGCACCATCGCCGAGATCTCGAAGAAGTACTTCGGTAGCGACGTCGCTGCACCGACAGCGGACACCGTGGTTCCGGTGAGCGAGGACGCATCGTCGACGGCCCCGTCGAAGATGCAGTTGGTGCTCGACAACCTGTGGCCGATGCTCAAAGCCACTGTCACCATGACCATTCCGCTGACCGCCATCAGCTTCGTGGTGGGACTCGTCATCGCCCTCGCGGTCGCGTTGGCTCGAATCTCGTCGATCACGCCGCTCGCCGCGGTAGCCCGGTTCTACGTCTCGATCATTCGCGGCACCCCTCTGCTGCTGCAGCTGTTCATCATCTTCTACGGCCTACCGCAGTTCGGCATCGTGATCTCGCCCTTCCCGGCGGCGGTCGTCGCGTTCTCGCTCAACGTCGGTGGCTATGCCGCCGAAGTCATCCGCGCAGCAATCCTGAGTGTCCCCAAGGGCCAATGGGAGGCCGCGCAGACCATCGGCATGGGGTACCGAACCACGTTGCAGCGCATCGTGCTTCCGCAGGCACTGCGCACCGCGGTACCGCCGTTGTCGAACACGCTGATCTCGCTGGTCAAGGACACCTCGCTGGCGTCGACCATCCTGGTGACCGAGCTGTTGCGCGTCGCACAGCTCGCGGCAGCACCGACCTTCGACTTCTTCACCCTCTACACCGTTGCAGCGCTGTACTACTGGGTGATCTGCATCGTTCTCTCCTTCTTCCAAGGCAAGCTCGAAGTCCGACTCGACAGGTACGTGGCGAAATGACAGACCTGCTGGAAGTATCCGCACTGAAGAAATCGTTCGGGCCGCTCGAGGTGTTGAAGGACATCTCGTTCACCGTGCCGTCCGGCACAGTCACCGTCATCATCGGCCCGTCCGGATCCGGCAAGACCACGGTGCTCCGCACGTTGAACGCACTCGACCGAGCCGACGCAGGCATCATCCGAATCGGCGAGGTGTCGGTGGATTTCGCTCAGCCCGTCGGCGCGCCGCAACTGCGTCACTTCCGCGCCCAGAGTGGCATGGTGTTCCAGAGCCACAACCTGTTTCCGCACAAGACGGTGCTGCAGAACATCATCGAGGGACCGGTGATCGTGCAGAAGCGCGCCAAGGACGACGCCGTTCGCGACGCGCACGCAATCCTCGACCAGATCGGTCTCGACGCCAAGTCCGACCAGTACCCGTTCCAGCTCTCCGGTGGCCAGCAACAACGCGTCGGAATTGCCCGAGCTCTGGCGCTACGCCCCAAGCTGATGCTGTTCGACGAGCCCACCTCGGCACTCGATCCCGAACTGGTCGGCGAAGTACTGGGCGTCATCAAAAACCTTGCCGCCGAGGGCTGGACGATGGTGATCGTCACCCACGAAATCCGCTTCGCCCAACAAGTCGCCGATCAGGTGCTGTTCATCGAGAACGGCGTCGTCCTCGAACGCGGCACGCCGGAGCAGGTGCTCGTGAACCCGACCGAGCCCCGCACCCGACAGTTCCTGCAGCGAATTCTGGCGTAGAGCGCTGCGCGCATGTGAGTGGAACTTCGTAGCAGGGGTCGAGTTTCCACTCACATGCGGCGGAGCCGCTCTAGAGGTGTGGCAGCACCTTGTCCAGGGTGATCGGCAGGTCGCGGACTCGGACGCCGGTGGCGTTGTAGACCGCGTTACCGATGGCCGCCGAGGAACCGACCGCGCCGATCTCACCGATTCCCTTGCCGCCCATCGGCGCGAGTTCGGTATCGACCTCCTCGATCCACACGGCCTCGAGATCGGTGACGTCCGCACATGCCGGAATGTGGTATTCGGCGAGATCATGATTGGCGAACCCGCCGAACTCGTGATCGACGACGCCACTTTCCATCAGCGCCATCCCGAGCCCGAACGTCATACCGCCGATGAGCTGAGACCTGGCCAACCGCGGATTCATCACCGCGCCGATGCCGAACACACCCAGCATCCTGCGTACCCGCACTTCACCGGTGTCGATGTCGACGGCCACCTCGGCGAACTGGGCACCGAAGGCCATGCGAGCCAATTCTTTCTGACCCTCGACGTCGTCGGTGGTGTCGGCCTCGGCCGAGTTTCCCGGTTCGTACGAACCCTGTGATTTCAGCGCATGGCAGACCTTGGTGACGGCCCAGCCCCACGACGAGGTGCCCGAGGAGCCGCCGGCTCCGGGAGCTTTGGGCAGAGCACTGTCGCCGAGCTCGACGGTGACGGTGTCCGCATCGACGTCGAGGGCATCGGCTGCGATCTGGCGCAGCACGGTCCGCGCGCCGGTACCGATGTCCGACGCGGCGACGGACACCGTGATCGTGCCGTCCTGCTCCACTCGCGCCGACGCGGTACTCGGCGAGATCAACACCGGGTAGCTGGCCGTCGCGACTCCCATGCCGACCAGGGCGTTGCCTTCTCTGCGCTGACCGGGCGTGGAATCGCGGCGGTCCCAGCCGAACTTCTCGGCTCCTTCACGGAGGCACTGCACCACACTGCGTGAACTGAACGGGTTCCCGCTTGCGGGGTCGACGTCCGGCTCGTTGCGAATGCGCAACTCGATCGGGTCGATGCCGGTGGCCGCGGCCAGTTCGTCGATGGCCGTTTCGACGGCGAACATGCCCGGTGCTTCGCCGGGTGCCCGCATCCACCGCGGCGTTCCGACGTCCAGCTTCGCGAGTCGGTGGGTGGTGCGGCGATTGGGGGCCGCGTAGATGTGCCGAGTCGATTCGGAGGTCTGCTCGCAGAACTCGAAGATCGTACTGGTCTGCTGAAACGAATCGTGCGCGATCGCCGTCAGTGCGCCGCTCGAATCAGCACCCAGGCGAACATGATTGAGCGTCGGCGTGCGATAGCCGACCACGTCGAACAGCGCCTGCCGCGGCAAGACCAGCTTGACGGTGCGGCCGGTCGCCCGCGCCGCCATCGCCGCGAGGATCACGTTGGGCCGCGTACTGCCCTTGGCTCCGAAACCGCCGCCGACGTTCTCCGCGATCACTCGAACGTTCTCGGGCTCGAGGTCGAAGGCCGTGGCGAGGTCGCCCTGAACACCCGACGGTGCCTGCGTCGAATCCCAGACCGTCAGCACGCCGTCGGACCACGTCGCTGTGGTGGCATGCGGCTCCATAGGACTGTTGTGCATCGGCGCGGTCGAGTACCAGTTGTCGACGACGTGCTCGGCCGCTGCCAGCGCCGCGTCGGGATCGCCGATCGTGACATCGGTGGGAAACCCTGCGTTGACGGACTCGGGTGCGTACAGCGAGCTGTGCTCGGCCGTCAGCGTGTTGTCGGGAGCGCGCACGTGGCCGTACCGCACCTGCACGCGGGCTGCAGCGGCGCGGGCATCCTGGAGGGTGTCGGCCACAACGACGGCCACGATCTGACCGCGATAGGCAACGGTGTTCGACTGCAGCACATGCAGTTCGGCGTCCTCGACCTCGCCGAGCTTCTCGGCGTTGCCGTGCCAAAGAACGGCGTGCACCGAAGAGTCGGTGCCGAGTTCGACGTGTTCGACCGTCCCGGCCGGAACCGTCGCGGGCACGTACCAGGCGTACAACTGGCCGGTGATCGGCGGCTGCTCGGCGGCGTACCGAGCACGACCGGTGACCTTCGCAATCGATTCGGTGCGCTGAATCGATTGTCCGATCGATGCTGTCATGCCCGAGCTCCCGATTCTGTGAGTGCGACCAAGGTTCGAGCGACCAGATTGGTCACCAGCGGCACCTTGAATGCGTTGTCACGCAACGGCTCTGCCGCATCCATCTCCTGGGTCATCGCCCGGCGGAACGACGCCTCGTCGGCGGCTCCACCCAGCAGGACCTGCTCAGCGGTACGAGCGCGCCACGGCTTGTGCGCGACGCCGCCCAACGCGATCGACACCCCGCGCACGATTCCGTCCTCCACGTCGAGTACAGCAGCAACGGACGCAACCGCGAAGGCGTAGGACTGCCGATCCCGCACCTTCCGATAGGTGGACACGGCGGTGTCGTCCGGCTTCGGAATCTCGATGGCCGTGACGATCTCGTCTCGTGTGACCGTGTTGTCGCGCTCGGGCTCGTCACCGGGCAATCGGTAGAAGTCGTCGATCGAAAGGACGCGCTCACCGTCGACTCCGCGAACGACCACGCGCGCATCGAGGGCCGACAGTGCGACCGCCATGTCCGAGGGATGCGTCGCCACGCATTCCTGCGAGGCCCCGAGGATGGCAAGGTTTCGGTGCTCGCCCGTCCGCGCCGGGCAGCCCGAGCCCGGTTCGCGCTTGTTGCACGGCTTGGATGCGTCCATGAAGTACACACACCGAGTGCGCTGGAACAGGTTTCCGCCTGTGGTCGCCATGTTGCGCAGTTGACCCGAGGCACCGGAGAGTACGGCGCGTGAGAGCACCGGGTAGCGCTGACGCACCACCGGATGCACGGCAAGATCACTGTTGGTCACCCCGGCACCGATACGAAGCGAACCGTCCTCCGCCACGTCGATGTCGTGCAACGGCAAACGCGTCACATCGATCAGCGTCGTCGGGCCCACGACACCGAGCTTCATCAGATCGACGAGGTTGGTACCTCCACCGAGCAGCATCGCGTTCTCGTCGTCGGCGAGACGGGCCACGGCGTCGTCGATTGCGGTGGCCGCGCCGTACTCGAAGGTCCTCACGATGCGTCCTGAACGGCCGGAACGATGTTGGCGTAGGCACCGCACCGACAAAGGTTGCCGCTCATACGTTCTCGCACTTCACCGGAGTCGAGATCGACATCCGTGGCCTCGAGGTCCTCGGTGACCGCGCTCGGCCAGCCCTGCTTGGCCTCGTCGATCACAGCGACCGCCGAGCAGATCTGCCCGGACGTGCAGTAGCCGCACTGGAACGCGTCACGATCGACGAATGCCTGCTGCACCGGGTGCAGCGTGTCGCCGTCGGACAGTCCCTCGACCGTGGTGATCTCGCGATCCTGCTGCGCGACAGCGAACGTCAGGCAACTGTTGATCCGGCGACCGTCGACCAGAACGGTGCAGGCACCGCACTGCCCGTGATCGCACCCCTTCTTGGCCCCGATGAGGTCGAGGTTCTCTCGTAAAGCGTCGAGCAGGGTGGTTCGGGTGTCGCAGTCGATCTCACGATCGGTGCCGTTGACACGCAGAGTGACATTGGTCATGCACCAGCGGATACCCGAGGCCGGATCCGCCAAACGCTCGCGCTGGGGTCGTGAGCGGAACTTCGTAGCCCACTACGAGTTGCCGTGCACGTGCGGCGAAGCCGCTCTAACGCCTGCCCTTGAACTTTCCGCCACCGCGCGGCCCACCGCTGCGTCCGGGAGGGCCGGAATCGGGCTGCAGCTGAATGAGCACGCCGCTGATCCGGGTGCGGCGCAACGCCTCGACCGTCTCGTCGGCGAGATCTGCCGGCAGTTCCACCAGCGAGTGGTCGGGACGAATACTGATGTGCCCGAAGTCGCTTCGACGCAGCCCGCCCTCGTTGGCAATGGCACCGACGATGGCACCGGGCGCGACGTGATGACGCTTCCCGACGCTGATGCGGTACGTCGCCATCTCCTGACCCGTCTTGCGGTGATGCGAGCTGGCCGCATCCTCGTCGAACGTACGAGGCGGCCGCGGCTCGCGCGGCTCACGGGGTGCGCGCGGCGGGGCAGGCGGCTCCGGCTTCAACAGGAACGCTTCGCCGTCGCGGGACTGGATGGCCAGCGCTGCTGCGATGTCGACCAACGGCACATCGTGCTCGCGCTCGTAGTCCTCGATGAGCCGGCGGAACAGTGCCAGATTCTCGTTGCCGAGGCTCTCGGTGATCGAGTCCTTGAACTTCGTCACGCGCTGCGCGTTGACGTCGTCGACGCTCGGGAGCTGCATCTCGGTGATCGGCTGACGCGTCGCACGTTCGATGGCCTTGAGCAGATGACGCTCGCGGGGGGCGACGAACAGCAATGCCTGACCGGCCCGGCCTGCGCGTCCGGTACGACCGATGCGGTGCACGTAGGACTCGGTGTCGTGCGGGATGTCGTAGTTGATGACGTGCGAGATGCGGTCGACGTCGAGACCGCGGGCCGCGACGTCGGTGGCCACCAGAATGTCGATCTGACCGTTCTTGAGATGGCCGATGGTGCGCTCACGCTGAGCCTGCACGATGTCGCCGTTGATCGCCGCGGCCGAGAAACCCCGTGCACGCAGCTTCTCGGCGAGCTCCTCGGTGGCCTGCTTGGTGCGGACGAACATGATCATGGCCTCGAACTCTTCGACCTCGAAGATTCGAGTCAGTGCCTCGAGCTTGCGCTGATGGGCCACCTGGACGTAACGCTGGGTGATGTTCGGTGCCGTGGACGTCTTGGCCTTGACGGTGATCTCCACCGGGTCGTGCAGATACTGCTTGGAGATCTTGCGGATCGCGGCCGGCATCGTGGCCGAGAACAACGCGACCTGCTTGTACTCCGGGGTGTCGGAGAGGATGCGCTCGACGTCCTCCTGGAAACCCATCTTGAGCATCTCGTCGGCCTCGTCGAGCACCAGATACTCGAGGCCGGACAGGTCGAGCGTGCCCTTCTCGAGGTGGTCGATGACACGGCCCGGCGTGCCGACGATGATCTGGGCACCCTTGCGCAGGCCCGACAACTGGATGCCGTACGCCTGACCGCCGTAGATCGGCAGGATGTGCAGACCCGGAATGTGGGTGGCGTACTTGCCGAACGCCTCGGCGACCTGGAGCGCCAGCTCGCGCGTCGGTGCGAGCACCAGAGCCTGCGGCACCCGACGCGAGACGTCGAGACGGGACAGGATCGGCACCGCGAACGCAGCCGTCTTGCCGGTTCCGGTCTGCGCGAGGCCGACGACGTCGTTACCTGCCATCAACGGCGGAATGGTAGCCGCCTGGATGGGCGACGGGCTTTCGTATCCGACGTCGAGGAGGGCCTTCAGGACCCGCTCGTCGATTCCGAGACCGGCAAAGGTGATGTCGTCGCCAGCGGAAGCGGACTCCGGTGGGGGCGAACTCGTCTCGTCAGACGTCACGGCGGCATCCTGATCAGTTTCTGAAGTGCTCATATGTGGCACGAGTTTAGTACCTGCTCGGCCCCCGCGACCCCTTCTGCGCTGATCAGGTGACGAAGACGGCCTCGCGGGCACCTCGTGCGAGCCGCCTCACAGTCCCGACCCGACGGCGTGGCTTCGCAAATGCCGGTTATGTTGTACTCCAAGTCACACTCAATTCCCCTCGAAACGACCTGAAAATTCGCAAACCGGACAACCTCGGTGGTGCGTTACGGACACGGGTGTGATGAAATGCACAACTACCACGCTATCTTTCCGTAAGGGGTCCAGCAGTGCGCGAATATTCTGTGCCGGCGTCGTTCACCATTCCCGACGACGCATCCATGGCCGACACCGTTTTCCGGTACGAGAAGGAATCGCCGAACCTCGTACCGTTCCAACGACTCGTGAACGGCAACTGGACCGACGTCACCGCGGCTCAGTTCGCCAAAGAGGTCGCCGCAGTAGCCAAGGGACTGATCGCCTCGGGCGTCGAGCTCGGTGACCGCGTCGCCATTCTCAGCGCGACGCGGTACGAGTGGGTCGTTCTCGACTACGCCATCTGGACCGCGGGCGGATGCACCGTCGCGATCTACGAGACCTCCTCTGCCGACCAGGCTCAGTGGATCCTCGAGGACTCCGCCACCAAGCTGCTCATCGTCGAGACGGCGGCGCACTCGTCGAACCTGAAAGAGGTCACCGAAGGTGCCAAGGATCTGCGTGAGGTGCTGCAGATCGACGCCGGAGCCATCGACGAACTGACCACACGCGGTGCCGGAGTCAGCGACGAGGACCTACACACGCGACGTCACCAGGTCACCGCCACATCGCCGGCAACACTCATCTACACCTCGGGTACCACCGGCCGGCCCAAGGGCGTCCAGCTGACGCACTCGAACTTCTACGCCGAGGTTCAGGCCACCCAGATCGCCCTGCACGACTCGATGAAGGAGGGCAACCGAACATTGATGTTCCTCCCGATGGCGCACGTGTTCGCCCGGGCCATCTCCTTCGGTGCCTTCGAGTCCAAGGCGACCGTCGGGCACACCTCGGACGTGTCGACGCTGGTGGACCAGTTCGCCGTCTTCAAGCCGGACTTCATCCTCTCGGTGCCGCGCGTGTTCGAGAAGGTCTACAACTCGGCGAAGCAGAAGGCACACGACGGCGGTAAGGGCAGCATCTTCGACAAGGCTGCCGCGACGGCCATCGAATGGAGCGAGGCGCAGGAAAAGGGTGGAGCAGGCCTGGTTCTGAACCTCAAGCACACGGTGTTCGACAAGCTCGTCTACTCCAAGCTTCGGGCAGCGCTCGGCGGCAACTGCGAGCGCGCGGTGTCGGGCGGCGGACCTCTCGGTGCTCGCCTCGGCCACTTCTTCCGCGGTGCGGGCGTCCCGGTCTACGAGGGCTACGGACTGACCGAGACCAGCGCGGCCGTCACCGTCAACACCACCAAGGAACAGCGTGTCGGCACCGTCGGCAAGCCGATCAACGGCCACGCGGTCAAGGTCGCCGAGGACGGCGAACTTCTCCTCAAGGGACCGGTGGTGTTCAGCGGTTACTGGCACAACGACAAGGCCACCTCCGAGGCGATCGTCGACGGCTGGTTCCACACCGGTGACCTCGGCGCGATCGACCAGGAAGGCTACGTCTCGATCACGGGCCGCAAGAAGGAGATCATCGTCACCGCCGGCGGCAAGAACGTTGCCCCCGCAGTACTCGAGGACGCCCTTCGCGCGAACGCGATCATCAGCCAGTGCCTCGTCGTCGGCGATGCGAAGCCGTTCATCGGCGCGCTCATCACACTCGACCCCGAAGCGCTGCCGGGCTGGCTCGAACGACACAGCCTCTCTGCCGACATCCCGTTCTCGGAGCTGTCGAAGAACGCCGACCTCGTCGCCGAGATCGACAAGGCCGTCGCCGAGGCCAACAAGAAGGTGTCGAGCCCCGAGCAGATCAAGAAGTACACGATCCTCGAGAACGACTTCACCGTCGAAACCGGTGAGCTCACCCCCACGATGAAGCTCAAGCGCAACATCATCCACGCCGAGCGCGGCAGCGACATCGAGGCCATCTACTCGTAGTTCGACCACACGGCACAAGGGCCCGGTGCGATATTCGCACCGGGCCCTTCTGTCGCGTCAGGACATGTGGTCGTCGAGAAACTCCGCCACCACCGACGTCACCTGCAGGTGAATCTTCTCGTGCAGCAGGTCGTGGCCGCCGTCGTCGAACTCGCGCAGGGAGGCGTCGGGGACACCGCCGATCCACTCCCGTACCGCATCGATCGGAGCCAGACGATCGTCGACGCCGTGCACGGCGAGGATCGGAATCACGTTGTCGGCGAGGTCGGTGGCCGAGCCGGTCACGGACTTCGGGGTGCCGCACAGCACGGCGCACCGGACTGCCTCCGGATGCGCTCCGAGAGCCGCGATGGCCGTCGCCGCACCGAGCGAATGACCCATCAGCGCGAACGACAACTCGGGATGCTCGGCTTCGGCGATGTCGAGCAGCTGCAGCGCGTTCTGCGCGAGGCCGGGAATCTGAGCGGCGTCGGTCAACTCACCTTCGGTGAGGCCGTGCCCCACGTGATCGACCGCCCACACGTCCACTCCGCGACCGTTCAGCACCCGGGCGAAGCGGTGATAGTGGCCGCTGTTCTGGCCGAGGCCGTGCAGAAAAACGAGACCGAAACGAGCATCGGGAACAGTCCAGTTTCGGTAGTGGACCGCGCCGGTGGCTCCGTCGAAAAATGGCATTCGATCATTTTGCCCTCTCGCGTCTGCTTCCGCGCGCAACGTGACCGGCGCCGCTGTCGTCGATGGCTAGGGTGGGCACTTGTGTTCCTCCTCGGCGATCGGGTCGTCTACAGCGCCAGCGACCTCGCAGCGGCGGCGTCCTGCGAATTCGCCTTGCTTCGTCGACTGGACGGGCTGACCGGATTGATCCCGCGCGCTGCCACCGAACCGGACCCCATGCTCGACCGCACGTCCGCACTCGGATTCGAGCACGAACGGCGTCAACTCGACGCGTTCGAGCAGCGCTACCCCGGCGGTGTCCTGACGATGGACAGACCGGGGCGAACCGATCAGGAACTGGCCGACGCCGCCTGGGCAACCTTCACTGCGCTGACCGCGCGCACGCCGGTGGTGTACCAGGCGACCTTCTTCGACGGCCGGTTCCTCGGATTCTGCGACTTCCTGGTTGCAGAGGGCTCGGGCTACGGCGTGTACGACACCAAGCTGTCGCGGCACGCGAAAGTGCCGGCGCTGCTGCAGTTGGCGGCCTACGCCGACGCACTGAAGACCGGCGGAGTGACGCCGAGCGAGAACGTGCACCTGATGCTCGGTGACGGCAGCGACTCCGCACACTCTCTCGCCGAGATACTTCCGGTGTACCGACAATCCCGGGACCATCTGCAAGGCATCCTCGACGAGCACCACGCCGAGGGCACCGTCGTCGACTGGTTCGACTCGCGCTACTCCGGTTGCGGGCAGTGCGAGGCCTGCACGGTCGAAGTGGAGCAGCATCGCGATCTGGTTCTCGTCGCCGGCATGCGCGCGAGTACCCGGGAGAAGCTACTCGATGCGGGAATCGCGACAGTGGACGCGCTGGCCTCGTCGACCGGAATCGTCGACGGGATGTCCACTCGCACGGTGACGAACCTGCGCGCGCAAGCGGCCTTGCAGGTTCGCCAGGAGCACAGCGGCACAGCCGAATTCGAAATCTTCGACGCCGAGGCCCTGGGCGTGATCCCCGAGCCCGACCCGGGCGACATCTTCTTCGACTTCGAGGGCGACCCACTGTGGGCCGAGGCGGGCAGCACGGAATGGGGCCTCGAGTACCTGTTCGGCGTCTACACAGCCGACGGTGAGTTCTTGCCGTTCTGGGCGCACGATCGCGCGCAGGAGCGGAGCGCGCTGATCGATTTCCTCGACTACGTCTCCACTCGTCGCGCCGCGTATCCGAACATGCACGTCTACCACTACGCGCCGTACGAGAAGACCGCACTGCTGCGTCTGGCCGGGCGGTACGGAGTAGGTGAGGACGCGGTCGACAACCTGCTGCGGGACAACGTATTGGTCGACCTGTACCCCGTCGTGCGGTCTGCGGTCCGCATCGGAGCTCGGTCCTACAGCATCAAGAAACTCGAACCGCTGTACATGCCCGCCGCCCGCGACGGAGACGTCACCGATGCCGCCGCGTCGATCGTCGAATACGCGAACTGGTGTGATCTCCGAGACCAAGGCAAGGACGCCGAGGCGGCTGCCCTACTCGCAGACATTGCCGAGTACAACCGGACCGACTGCGAATCGACTCTGCGACTGCGTGATTGGTTGCTCGAGCGCGCATCGGATGCCGGTGTTCCGCCGCGGGTGAACCACGAGCTCGACCTCGACAAGAGCGCCTCCGACACCGCGAGCCCGCTGGAGCTCGAACTTGCCGAGTACGCGGGACTGCCCTGGGACCGCACCCCGACGCAGCAGGCCGTGGCCCTGTTCGCCGGTGCCATCGGCTACCACCGCCGCGAGCGAAAGCCGTTCTGGTGGGCTCACTTCGATCGCCTGACCCACCCACTGGACGAGTGGGCCGACGCGGCAGACGTACTGAAGGTCGAACGAGCCGAGTTGGTGCACGACTGGATGAAAACCGCGCCCACACAGCGCGTTCTGCGACGACGAATCAAGCTGCTGGGGCACCTGAGCAACGGGGTGCTCTCGGGCGCGAAAGTCAAGCTGCTCTACGCCGACCCGGCCCCGGAAGGGCTGCCGAAGCAGCAACCGCATCACCGGGCGACCACGACGGTCGAGATCGTGCAGACCGGCTACGAGGGCACCCTCGACATGGTCGTGGTGGAGGAGAACCTACGCAAGGGCGTGACCGGATACACCGACTTTCCCATCGCGACGGCTCCGGACTCGCCGCCGGCGACGAAGCACCTCGAGGAGGCGATCACCGGAGTTGCCACCGAGGTCGGGGCCGCCCTGCCACACCTTCCGCGCACGGCCGTCGCCGATCTGCTCACGCTGTCTGCGCCCCGAACCCGTTCCGGTGCCGGCCTTCCCGAGGCACAGGGAAGCGACTACGCAGCAGCGGTCACCGCAGCGTTGCTCGATCTGGACGACTCCTACGTTGCCGTACAGGGCCCGCCCGGAACCGGAAAGACGTATACCGCCGCTCGGGTGATCGCCGAATTGGTCGATGTCCATCACTGGCGCATCGGCGTGGTCGGCCAGTCTCATCACGTGGTGAACAATCTGCTGGACACCATCGTCGATGCCGGAGTGGACCCGGCCAAGGTCGGCAAGAAAGCTCCGACCGCTCACACCGTCCTGGACCCGACGGACTACTCCCGATTCATCACCGACGCAGCCGAGGGGTGCGTCGTCGGCGGCACCGCCTGGGACTTCTCCAACTCCGGCCGGGTGCCGCCCGGATCCCTGGATCTGCTCGTCGTCGACGAGGCCGGGCAGTTCTCGCTGGCCAACACCATCGCCGTCTCGGTGTCGGCGCGCAATCTCTTGCTGCTCGGCGACCCGGCACAGTTGCCGCAGGTCAGCCAGGGCACCCACCCCGAACCCGTCGACGAGTCGGCGCTGGGCTGGATCACCAGCGGACACCCGACGATGCCCGCCGACCGCGGGTACTTCCTGGCGACGACATGGCGGATGCATCCGGATCTGTGTGCGCCCGTCTCGGCGCTGTCGTACGAGGGCAAGCTGCAATCCAAGAGTGCTGTGACACAGGCTCGTTCACTGGAATCCCTCGATCCCGGCCTGCACACCGTCTACCTCGACCATCACGGCAACTCCACGGACTCGGTGGAAGAAGCCGACGAGGTCGTCACACGAGTCCAAGGTCTACTCGGTCGGCTCTGGAGCGACCCCCAATCCTTCGACGGAACGCGGCCGATGGAGCAGTCCGACTTCCTCGTCGTCGCGGCCTACAACGCTCAGGTGGCCGTCATCCTCGAACGACTCGAGGCCGCCGGGCTCGATGACGTCTCGGTGGGAACCGTCGACAAGTTCCAGGGTCGTCAAGCACCGGTGGTGTTGATCTCCATGGCGGCATCGGCCATCGAGGACGTTCCGCGTGGCATGTCGTTTCTGCTCTCGCGCAACCGGCTCAACGTCGCCGTCTCTCGCGGTCAGTGGGCAGCGATCCTGATTCGATCACGAGCACTGACACAGTACCTGCCGTCGACCCCGGCCGGACTGGTCACCCTGGGCACCTTCATGGCCTTGTGCGAGAACGGAATTCAGCCGAAGGCCATGCCCTCGCCGCGGTAGGTGGGAACTGCCTCGACCGATCCGTCGGCGTGCACCAGATGCAGGGTGTCGAATCGCTCGCACAGCTCGCCCGCCTTGGCGTGCCGGAACCAGACGCGATCACCTATCCGAATCTCTTCTGCTCCGCTCACCGGAGTCTGCACCTCGCCTGCTCCTTCGTTGCGCAGCAACTTCAACCCGGACGTGACGACCCCCCTGGCCTTCCTCGACCATGCCACCGGCCGGGGTGACCGCGACGACGATGCCGGACCCGACGCGATGTAGCCACCGCCGAACAACGTCGCGATCTGCGGGGTAGGCTTGCGCACCGCGGGCAGCGCGAAGAACAGCGACGGCTCGGCCGAGAATGCGCGATACCGATCGAACAGCGTCGGCGCGAACAGACCCGATCCGGCGGTGACCTCGGTGACGACCGGATCGGCCGCCGAGAAATCGATCGACCCAGTGCCGCCACTGTTGACGATCTCGATACGCCCCACCGCCGCAGTCACTGCCTCGACGACGGCCGTTCTGCGCGTGGAGATCTCGCGAGCAGAGAACGACTTCATCAATTCCACCGCGACGTTGGAATCGGGCACACCGGCGATCTGCGCCTCGTAGAACATCAGGCCGACGACCCGAAACCCACGCTCTTGCGCCACGCGCGCGAAGGCCGCGACCTGTTCCGGTTCACGCAGCGGAGAACGCCTGACTCCGATGTGCAGCGGCCCGATCCGCAGCGAGGCATCGACGTCGATACAGATACGGGGCTTGAGAAGATCACTGCCGGTGGCGTCGCGCACGATGTCCAATTGAGCGACGTCGTCGACCATCAGCGTGATGCGACCCGACAGAACACGGTCGTTGACGACCTCGGCGAGAGCAGTGCGGTCGACGCTCGGGTAGCCCATCAGAATGTCGTCGACGCCGTGGCGCGCCAACCATGCCGCCTCCCGCAGCGAATACGCCATGACCCCGCTCACGCCGTCGGCTGCGAGGACCCGCTCCAGCACGGCGCGGCAGCGCACCGACTTGCTGGCGATCCTGATCGGCACCCCGTCCGCCCGTGCTCGCAATGCCGCCGCATTGGCGTCCAGGGCCGCGGAATCGACTGCAGCCAAGGGTGATTCGAGCCCCTCGGTAGCAGCGGAGATGCGGGACAGTGGTGTCGTGTCGGTAGTGACGACACCGGCGATCGAACTCATACGTCAACATTCCTTCGTCGTCGTTGCCGGGCCTGCACAGTCAAACACTCCGCAGCCGAGAAGTCCCGGCGAGCCTTCGGCCACGCCGATGTTCAGCAGTCCAGGGCCTTGGCCGCGATCAGCCCCGACAGGTCGTCGATCTGCGCCAACACCTCCAGGTCGTCACCGTCGACCAACCACCGCAGCACCAGACCGTCGAGGGTCGCCATCCCGAACCGCGCGATCGACGCCACCGGCTCGAGCCATCGCGTGCCGGTGTGGGCGGAGCACTTCTCGAAAAACAACCGCGCCTCGGAGTCTCGAATTCGATACTGCCCACTGGCGATCTCGGCGGCCGTCGCCGACCCCAGGGCGCGATGGCGCAGCAGATAGGTCTTGATCTCGTAGGCGAGCAACTGCCGATCCGGCGACTTCTCGATCAGCAACCACACCGCGCTCAGACCGCCGTGCACCAGCTCTCGCAGCCCACGAACACCCGGGAGTTCGCGCGTGCCCACGGCACTGTCCAGCGCGGCGTGCAGAATCTCCGTGACGTCGACGATGAGGTGCTCCCCCATCGCGATCACCAGATCCTGCTTGGTCTCGAAGTGGTACTGCACGATGCCCTTGGTGACGTCCGCGTACTCCGACAGTGCCCGCACCGTCAGAGACTCGATACCCACCCGCTCGGCGACGTCGATCGCCGACTGCACCAGTTGTGCGCGTCGCACATCCGCGGGCAGCCTCGATTGCATGACCCGATACTAGGGCGCGGCCGAGTTCTGTGCCTCGGATTGCCCCACGGGAGTGGAGCCTGCGGAATGACCCTGCGGTTGCATCGGGAGCTCGGTGTGGTTTCGGGAGTGGGATAGTGATCGGATGATCGGGCGGCCGTGGCAGAACTGGGCAGGTAATCAACACGCGTTCCCGTCGGACCGCGCCGAACCCACATCGATAGACGACTTGCGCGCCGTTCTGCAGCGGGCCGTCGAGGAGTCTCGGTCGGTGCGATGCGTCGGGGCCGGTCACTCCTTCACCCCGATCGCCGTCACCGACGGCGTTCAGATCAGCCTCGATTCTTTTTGCGGGATCGAATCGGTCGTCCGCGACGGCGACGGTTCCGCCCGGGTGACGGTGCTGGCCGGCACCCGGCTGCGCGAGCTGACTGCGACGTTGTGGGACCTCGGCCTGGCCATGACCAATCTCGGGGACATCGACGAACAATCCGTAGCCGGAGCCATCTCCACGGGCACCCACGGAACCGGTGCTCGCTTCGGCGGTATCGCCACGCAAGTGCATGCGCTGGAGCTGATGACGGCGGACGGGCAGCTGATGAAGTGCTCTCGTCAGGAGAACCCCGACCTGTTCTACGCAGCCCGCATCGGTCTCGGTGCACTCGGCATCATCACCAGGGTCACGCTCGACTGTGTGCCGGCGTTCGCCCTGCGAGCTGTCGAGGAGCCGTCGACGCTGACGGCAACGCTCGCCGAGCTCGATACCACCGTCGCTGCCGTCGACCACTTCGAGTTCTACTGGTTTCCACACACCGACCGTGTACTGACCAAACGCAACACCCGCCTGCCCGGCAACGCTGTGCTGCGCCCGCTGGGAAAGGTGCGCTCGTATCTCGACGACGAACTGCTGTCCAACACGGTCTTCGAGGGGCTCAACCGCGTGGTGACGCGGGTGCCGGCCCTGATACCTCGACTGAACGAGGTCTCGGCCAGGGCACTGTCGGCCCGCGAGTACACCGATCGTTCGTACCGAGTGTTCGCATCCTCGCGGACGGTCAGATTCGTCGAGATGGAATATGCCGTGCCTGCAGCCGAGATCGGCTGGGTGCTGCGCGAGGTGGATCGCTGGCTCGAGCAGTCTTCGATGTCCATCGCATTCCCTGTCGAAGTGCGATTCGCCGCCGCCGACGACATCTGGCTTTCCACCGCGTACGGACGTGCGACGGCCTACATCGCGGTGCACCAATACCACCGCCGCGATCACCGCGAGTACTTCGACGCCGTCGAAGCCATCTGCCGCAGCGTCGGTGGTAGGCCGCACTGGGGCAAACTGCACTCCCTCGGCGGCGACGAACTGCGCGATACCTACGAGCATTTCGACGATTTCCGACGCATCCGCGAAGAGATGGACCCGAGAAAGTTGTTCGGCAGCGACTACCTCGAACATCTGCTGTCCTGAGCGGTTGACCAGTGCAGCGTGTGGCGCAATTTCTGCTCCACTTGTGCGACCGTCGAGTGGGTTTCCCCAGGCCAACTCTTCGAGTGGAGCGTCCCGTGCACGCAGCCACTCCCCGCACGCTTACATTGGAGCAAGTGAGCACAGGTACACGCGCGCTGTCCGGCATCATCGCCGCCGGAGTCGTCCTCGGTGTCGGTGAATTGGTCGCCGTCCCCATCGGACCGAACTCGTCGCCACTGACCGCCGTCGGGTCCTCGGCCGTCGACAACAGCCCGGCCCCGGTCCGCGAATGGGCCATCGACACGTTCGGCACCTCCGACAAACTCGCCCTGTTCATCGGAATGGCCGTCGTGATCGGAGCGATCGCCGCCGCGGCAGGCATCGCCCGCAAGCCGATCGGTGCCGTGGTGTTCGCTGCACTGGGCGTTGTGGGCGTACTCGCCGCAGTGACCCGCCCCGACGCAACGGCCTTCTACGCAGTCCCGACCATCGGCGGTGTCATCGTCGGCATCGTCGTATTGCACGCCCTCACCGGTGCAGCCGCGCCTGCCACCGAGGGGATGAACCGTCGCAGCTTCCTGACCCTCGCCGCCGGTGCCGCCGTACTCGGTGTGGTCGCCGGAACCGCCGGACGGATGCTCACCTCGGCGCGCGCCGTCACAGCCGATCGACTCGGCTTCATGCTTCCCACCCCGACACCGCAACCGCCGATACCGACGGGTGCAGACCTGAAGATCGACGGCCTCGCGTCGTACATCACCCCGAACGACGACTTCTACCGCATCGATACCGCGTTGGTCGTGCCGCGGGTGGCGTCGGATACGTGGTCGTTGCGCATCCACGGCATGGTGGACCGCGAGATCGAGCTGACGTTCGCCGACCTCGCCCAGCGGCAGGCCGTGGAGAAGACCGTCACCCTGACCTGCGTGTCCAACATCGTCGGCGGCGACCTCGTGGGCAACGCCACGTGGATCGGCTACCCGCTCAAGGACATTCTCGAAGAAGCGGGGATTTCGCCGGACGCCGACATGGCGCTGTCCTCGAGCAGCGATGCCTTCACCGCGGGCACTCCCCTGGAGGTACTGCTCGACGGCCGCGACGCTCTACTGGCCGTCGGAATGAACGGTGCACCGCTGCCCGTCGAGCACGGCTACCCTGCGCGACTCGTGGTACCGGGCCTGTACGGCTACGTCTCGGCGACCAAGTGGGTCACCGACATCGAGATCACCCGATTCGACAAGGTGACGGCGTATTGGACCGATCGCGGTTGGGGCGCACTCGGACCGATCAAGACGGCCTCGCGGATCGACACTCCGCGATCGGGCAGCTCCGTGCCGGCCGGGAAATCGGTGATCGCGGGCGTCGCCTGGGATCAGCACACCGGTATCGACGGCGTCGAAGTACAAGTCGACGAGGGCAATTGGGTGCCGGCCACGCTGTCCGAGGAGTACTCCAAGGACAGCTGGCGGCAGTGGACAGTCGAGCTGGACCTGCCTGCCGGGCAGCATGCGATCCGAGCCAGGGCCACCAACTCGGCCGGAGAACTGCAGACCAACAAGACTGCCGACACAGTTCCCGACGGAGCGACCGGCTACCCGAAGATCTCGGTGACTGCGAACTGATCTACCGCTTCACAAAGCTCGCGCGAATCGAGTTCTCGGACAACTGCTTTCGCTCCGCCTCGGTGAGGCCCATACCCTCTTCCAGAGCAGAGAAGTTGTCATCGACGTAGCCACCGAAGTAGGCCGGATCGTCCGAATTGATCGACACCGACAGGCCGCGCTCGAGCATCTGCCGCAACGGCAGCTGCTCGACGTTGTCGATCACCTTGAGCCGCACATTGGACAGCGGGCAGACGGTGAGCGGAATCTGTTCCTCGACAAGTCGATTCACCAGCGCCTCGTCTTCAAGGCACCGCACCCCGTGATCGATGCGCTCGACCTTCAGCAGATCCAGTGCCTGCCAGATGTAGTCGGGCGGGCCTTCCTCGCCGGCATGCGCGACGACGTGCAGGCCCTCGGCGCGCGCCTTGGCGAACACGTCCACGAACAGCGACGGCGGGTAGCCCACCTCGGCGGAGTCGAGGCCGAGGCCGATGATCGGAGCCTGCATCGCCAACAGATCGTCGAGCAATTGATTCGCGTGCAGCACCGGCTTGTCCCGCAGGATCGACGCGATCAGCCCACTGGTGACGCCGAATTCGCGCTCACTGGTCGCACAAGCATCGGCCAATCCCTCGACAACGGCCTGAAGCGGTACACCACGCTCGGAGTGCGCCTGCGGATCGAAGAAGATCTCCGCATGCGTCACCCCGGCCTGCGCGGTGCGGCGGAAGTACGCGCGGGCCAGATCGGCGAAATCCTCGGCGGTCTGCAACACGGTCATGTTGGCGTAGTACAGATCGAGGAAGGACTGCAGGTCGGTGAACTCGTACTTCGCGCGCAGTTCGTCTATGTCGTTGTACGGCAGAGTGATTGCGTTGCGCTCGGCAAGATCGAAGATCAGCGGAGGTTCGAGCGACCCTTCGATGTGCAGGTGCAGTTCGGCCAGCTGATCGTTACTCACTCGTACGATTCTACTTGCCCGTGTACGTCGCCTTACCCGGGCCGACCTCCAGGAAACTCTGCACCGCCCCGCGTAGATCCTCGGTCTCGAACAGTGCGCCGGAGACCTCGGAGGTGATCTCGTCCGCGTGGGCCACTCCACCGGAACGCCACGCTGCCACAATCTGTTTCGTTGCCGCATGCGCGACGGTAGGGCCGTCGGCCAATCGATGGGTCAGCGCGAGGGCCGCGGCGTCGACGTCGTCGTGGATCTGATTGACCACGCCCCACTCCTTCAGCGTCTGAGCGTCGTACAGATCACCGGTCATGACGAGCTCGCGAGCCCGACCCGAACCGGCTCGCTCGGCCAGACGCTGCGGTCCACCCATCGACGGCGTCAGACCGACGACGGTCTCCACGAGACCGAACTTCGCCTTCGGTCCGGCCAGGATGATGTCGCAGGCCAACGAGATCTCGAACGCCGCGGTGAGCGTCAACCCGTGCGCGGCGTAGATCACCGGGCAGGGCAGCGCCTCGAGCGGATGCGCAATGCTTGCGAACAAACCACGCCACAGATCGGCACCCTGCGCGGCGGACAGGCCATCGAAGACATGCACGTCGACGCCTGCCGAGTTCACCTTGCCCTCGGCGCGCAACAGCACTGCGCGGGGCGGACGCGCGACGAGATCGGCAATATCGGCGGCCACCGAGTCGAACATCGCCTGATCGAAAAGATTGAGTGGTCCGTGATCGAACGTGAGCACAGCGACCTCGGCGCCGGCCGCGGTGGTGGATCGAACGAGCGAAGTGGGTGCGTCAGCCATGGTTCGCATAGTGCCACACCCGTTCCTGGCGATTGTTACCAGCGAGTATTGTGCGCAGGTAACTCACCGTTACCGAGAGGAACAGATATATGAAGCGCAGCCTGTTCGAGGCCGATCACGACGACTTCCGCGCGTCGGTGCGGGAGTTCGTCACCCGCACCATCACGCCGGTCGAGGAGAAGCTCGTCGAACAGCGGTACATCGACCGCGAGATCTGGCTCGAAGCCGGTCGGAACGGCTTCCTGGGACTGGAAGTACCGGAGGAATACGGCGGCAGCGGAGCCGAGGACTACCGATTCAACGCCGTCCTCGCCGAGGAACTCGCCCGCTCGAGTGCCGCGGTGGCGTCGTGCTTCGGTATTCACGTGGACATCGTCGCGCCCTATCTGGTCAAGCTCACCACCGAGGAGCAGAAGAAGCGGTGGCTGCCCGGCTTCTGCAGTGGCGAGATTCTCACCGCGATCGCCATGACCGAGCCGTCCGGCGGCTCGGACCTGGCCGCGCTGAAGACCACCGCCGTCAAGGACGGCGACGACTTCATCATCAACGGATCCAAGACGTTCATCACCAACGGCAACTCCGCCGATCTCGTCATCGTCGCCACCCGCACCACGCCGGAGAAGAAGGCCAGGGGCATCACGCTCTTCGCCGTCGAGAACGGCACCGAAGGGTTCTCTCGCGGACGCAAGCTCGACAAGGTCGGCCAGCCCGAATCCGATACGGCCGAGCTGTTCTTCGAGAACGTGCGAGTCCCGAGCTCGAACATGATCGGCGAATTCGACGGCGGCTTCATCCACATGATGCAGCTGCTCCCCCAGGAACGCATCAGCTGCTCGGTGGCCAACCTCGGGCACGTGCGCCCCATTCTCGAGGAGACGCTCCAGTACGCCAAGGACCGCAAGGCATTCGGCCAGCAGATCGGCTCACTGCAATGGAACAAGTTCCTGCTCGCCGAGCTCGTCACCAAACTCGATGTGGCACAGGCTTACATCGACAACTGCATCGCCGCCCACGGGATCGGTGAACTGACCGCCATCGACGCAGCCAAGGCCAAGTGGTGGAGCTCGCAGGTGCAGAACGAGATTCTCGACCACTGCGTCCAGCTGCACGGCGGCTACGGATTCATGAACGAATACCGCGCCGCCCGCGCCTGGAAAGACGCACGTGTGACGAAGATCTGGGCCGGATCGAACGAAATCATGAAAGAACTGATCGGCCGGGATCTGGGTCTGTAGAGCGGCTTGGCCGCATGTGAGCGCGGAGCCTGCGGTCGCTCCGCAGGCTCCACTCCGGCTTCGTAGTGGGCTACGAAGTTCCGCTCACATGAGCTACTTGAACGCCGGCCGCGCGTAGCAGCAGACTGCAATCATGCCGACGATCAACACCGCGGCGGGCAGAATCAGCGACTGCGCCATGGCGGTGGTGAAGCCGTCGCGCAGCATCTCCGGTACTCGGCCGGCGAATTCGTTTGCCCCCGTTGCCGGTCCACCGGTGGGCAGTTCGGCTGCCAGTCGAGACTGGATGAGCGCGCCGATGCCCGCACTACCGAGCACGGAACCGATCATCCTGGTGGTGTTGTAGATCCCGGATCCTGCGCCGGCCTGACTCATCGGCAGGTTGCGAGTTGCCGTGGCCGCCAACGGAGACCAGATCAACGCGTTCGCCACACCCATTGCTGCGATGGGGAGCAGCAGCTTCCAGATCGCGGTGGTGGGCGTCATCTCGTACGCGAACCACAGCAGCGACGCTGCAAGGATGAACAGTCCCGATCCGGCGATGTAGCGGGGGTGCGTCTTGTCGACGAGCTTGCCGACGTTGGGCGCCAGAATTCCGGTCAGCAATGCCATCGGCACGAACAGCAGTGCCGAACGGGTCGGGGTGAGACCCGTGACGCTCTGCGCGTAGAACATGATCGGCAGCATCATGCCGGACATCGCGAAACCCATTGCGGCGATACCGATATTGGACAGCGAGAAGTTGCGATCGCGGAACAGCGCCAGGGGCACGAGAGGCTCGCTCTTGTTCACGGACTGCCAGTAGACGAACCCGGCGAAGACGAGCAGTCCGACGCCGATGAGGATCCAAATTCCCGTCCCCCAGTCGTACTTCTGCCCCTCCTGGATACCGAACACGATGCAGAACAGTCCGATGGCGCTCAGCGCGACGCCGAGCAGATCGAACCTGTGATCGTTCGTGGGCAACACCGGAACGAACTTGAGCGCCAACGCAATTGCGACAACGCCGACCGGCAGGTTGATGAAAAAGATCCATTCCCACCCGAGCGAGTCGACGAGGACACCGCCGAGGATCGGGCCGACGAGCGTCGCGACACCGGCGACGGCTCCCCACGCACCCATGGCGGTTCCGCGCTTCTCGGCAGGAAACACTCGGGTGATCACGGCCATCGTCTGCGGGGTGATCATCGCAGCACCGAGACCCTGCACGGCACGCGCAGCGATGAGCATCTCGATGGATCCCGACAGCCCGCACCACGCCGAGGCGAGCGTGAACAGGACGAGGCCGGCGATGTAGAGATTCCTGGGACCGAACTTGTCACCGAGTCGTCCGGTGACGAGCAACGGAACGGCGTAGGCCAGCAGATATGCACTGGTGACCCAGATGACGTTGTTGATGTCGGTGTTCAGACCCGCCAGGATCGCCGGTTGAGCGACGGCCACGATGGTCGTGTCGACCAGAATCATGAAGAATCCCAGGCACAGTGCCCAGAGCGCGGGCCAGGGTCTGATCTCTTGTTGCGGCGGAGCGGTCTCGACGGCGTTCATACTGTTCTCCTAATCCCGATCCGTCAGGGTCGTGTGGTGTGCGGAAATCTCGTGCGGCCACGGCAACTGGCCGCTGTCGACGCGATCGATGTAGCTCGTCAACCAATTCACTTCGGCAGACAACATGTGGTACGTGTAATCGATTCCGGCCCAGTAGATTTCGGACACCTTGCGCTCTGCAGCCAGTCGCTGATAGCCGGACAGTTCCTCGATTTCCAGTGACAGGTCTTCGATGCGTGCACGCAGCAACGCGATCGCCTCGGACGCCGGCAGGTTGTGCATCTCGGACAGGCCGAGGGCGAACTGCGGATACTCACGCACCGGGGTACGAAGGATGTCGGCGAGCCGTTCGACGAGAACGCGTCGACCGGCCGGCGTGATCTCGTAGGTGGTGCGTTCGGGTCGGTTGCCGCCACGGTCCGTTCCGACCTCGGCCACCAGTTCTTGCCCGTGGAGTCGGGCAACGGCATGGTAGAGCGATCCGGGCCGAACCTTGACGATTCGATCTTCCTTGCGCTCCAACAGCAGTTGGTACATCTCGTAGGGATGCATAGCGCCTTCCGAGAGCAGTGCCAGAACCGACACTCCCAGCGGATTCACTGCCTCCCCTCGCATCGCACCTCCATCCGGATATCCCAAGCGAATTATTCCAAGTGGAATATAGGTCCATGACTGGGCGGACTGCAACCCGGACATTGCTCCGACCTGGGGATCAATCGGACATACGGAACACTCGCCCGCGAACGAACTGAGGACACCGACCGAGGTCGATGTCCCGTTCCAACAGACGAAGGCCGGATACTCGGAATTTCTTCCGTGTATCCGGCCTTGTCACCGAGTTTCTGGTGGAGATTACTTCGAGAAGCTCACTCCGCCAGGAGAAATCGGGTTACGAAGTTTGAATCAGATGGCGCGGACGCCGGTAGCCTGGGGGCCCTTCTGACCCTGGCCCACCTCGAACTCCACGCGCTGGCCCTCGTCGAGCGACTTGAAGCCGCTACCCTGAATCTCCGAGTAATGAACGAAAACGTCCGGTCCGCCACCATCCTGCTCGATGAAGCCGAAGCCCTTTTCGCCGTTGAACCACTTCACACTGCCCTGCGTCATTCTGTAAACCTTCTGTAAGCGAGCTAGATCTTCACGTCGAAGCTCTAATCTCAAATGCGAGTCTGCCATCTATCGGCGCTGAGCGAAACACCGGGGGCGAAAAAGTTCGAAAGATTGCTTTCGGACGGTAAAACCAGAACGTTGCTCTCGGGCGCGATGGCTAGTCTCGACACGTGGATTTCCCCCTTCTCGACGCAGGCCGGTTCGACGCCCACAAACTCGACATCGTTCGTCTGGCCTGGTGCAGGCAGCTGCAGCTCGACGATCGAGCCCTCGACACCGCGGCCGACCGCGTCGAACATGTCGCCGACACGAAGAAGGTCACGGTGCTGCAGCTGGCAGGAACCACCCTGATCTCGGGTCCGTCGTGGGTGGTGGACGCCTCACGCGCGATCACCGGCCTGCCGGGAACGGACCGAACCTGGGTCACGTCGCTCCTGAGTGATCGGGCGGAGCAGTACGACATCGACACCCACACACTGGCGTACGGGTCGGAGATCGGCCACTCCATCGACGTGCACGATCCATTGATCTCCCACGATGCGGTGCATGCTCGCAATCTTGCGGCGCACTGCAGTGATGCCGACGTTGCCGAGGCATTCGGAGAGCCGGTCTCGCGGAACTGGTTCACGCTGTTGGGCGACGACAGGCCCGCGGACTCGGCGCACTCGCTCTCCTCCGCCGGTTACTCGGAGGAGCAGCTGATCCTGGCCGACATGCGCGTGCTGACCGACCCTGATCATCGCCGACGCGGCCACGCCCAGGTGGTCGGGCGGCTGGCGACCAACGACGCCATCGACGACGGGTTGATTCCGCAATGGCGATCGCGACCCGAGAACGCCAGTGCTCGACGCCTCGCCGCGCGGCTGGGATACGTCGAAATCGGCGTGTGTCACACCGCTGCGCCTCGACCCTGATCCGGTTGGGCCGGCTCCGAACTGGGTAGCGTCGGAAGAACCAGTCGAGCTGAGGAGCAACAAGCATGGCCGATGACGCCGCGTACGTGGAACCGGGCAAGGAATTCAAGAGAGACACGAACTACATTCCGACGCGAATCACCGAAGACGGCCGCGACGGCTATCCGGTGGAGCCGGGGCGGTATCGATTGATCGCAGCGCGTGCCTGCCCGTGGGCACATCGGTCCATCATCGTTCGGCGGCTACTCGGACTCGAAGACGTTCTCTCCCTGGGCATTCCGGGGCCGACCCACGACCCGCGCAGCTGGAACTTCCAGGAGGAGCCCGGCGGCGTCGACTCGGTACTCCAGATTCCGAGGTTGCAGGACGCCTACTTCGCCCGGTTCCCCGACTACGAACGCGGCATCACAGTCCCCGCCATCGTCGACGTGCCCACCGGCGAAGTCGTGACCAACGACTACACACAGATCACGCTGGATCTGTCGACCGAGTGGACGCAGTACCACCGCGACGGAGCCCCCGATCTGTATCCGGAGGCATTGCGCGGCGAGATCGACGAGGTCGCCGACCTCGTGTTCCGAGACGTCAACAACGGCGTCTACCGCTGCGGATTCGCCGGATCACAAGAGGCGTACGACCAGGCCTACGACCGTCTGTTCGCCCGTCTCGACTGGCTCGTCGAGCGCCTGTCCACTCGGCGATACCTCGTCGGAGACCACATCACCGAAGCCGACGTGCGACTGTTCACCACCCTGGTGCGGTTCGATCCCGTCTATCACGGGCACTTCAAGTGCAACCGCAGCAAGCTCAGCGAGATGCCGGTGCTGTGGAACTACGCTCGCGATCTGTTCCAGACCCCCGGATTCGGCGACACCGTCGACTTCGACCACATCAAACGGCACTACTACGAGGTGCACACCGACATCAATCCGTCGGGCATCGTGCCCAAGGGCCCTGATCTACACGGCTGGCTCGAACCCCACGGACGAGAGTCACTGGGAGGATCACCCTTCGGCGACGGCACCGCTCCCCCGCCGCCGAAGCCCGACGAACTCGTTCCGTCCGATCACTGGGTTCCCGCGTAGGTGTAGAACCACCCCTGATCGACCGACTCCATGCTCGCGACCGAAAGAGGCACCGATGGCAGGCAAGAAGGACGACGCACAGATCGAGGTCGCGAACGGAGGCAAGCTCGAACGTGCCCTGGTCAACATCCTCGACAACGCCAGCCGCCTGCAGGGGCCTGCCGTCGACAAGTACGTCGCGCATGTGCGTCGAGCACACCCGTACGACACCCCCGCGCAGATCATCGAACGGCTGGAGAAGCGATTTCTGCTCGCGGTCACCGGCAGCGGCTCGGCGGTCGGCGGTGCCGCGGCGATTCCCGGCGTCGGAACCGTTGCCTCGCTCGCCGCGGTGGGTGCCGAGACGGCCTTCTTCATCGAGTCCTCGGCACTGCTGACGCTGTCGGTGGCGGCCGTGCACGGCATCCCCGTCGAGAACCACCAGCAACGACGCGCCCTGGTGCTCTCGGTCGCGCTGGGCGAATCGGGTATGCAGATCGTGCAGCGGACAGTGGGAAAGACCGCGAAGAACTGGGGGCCACTGATCACCTCCCGGATCCCCGGCGGCTCGATGACCAGCATGAACAGGTCTCTGGTGAAGAAGTTCATCACCAAGTACCTCGCCAAGCGCAGCGCACTGTTGGTGGGTAAGTTGCTCCCCGCCGGAATCGGCGCAGCGATCGGCGGCGCCGGAAACCGTGCTGTCGGCAAGGGCGTCATCAAGAACGCTCGCGAGGCGTTCGGTCCGCCGCCCGCTCGGTTCCCGGAGAACCGCGTCATCGAGCCGGACGAGTGAGAGCTCGCGGAATCTTCGTGCGCCTGCAGCGTTGACACCGAACATGACTTCCACACCTGAACTCGGCAAGTACGGCGTCTGGCGACTTCATTCGGCATTCACTCCCGAACTGTCGCGCGCGATCGAATCCTTCGGCTACGGCACGATCTGGCTCGGCGGCTCACCGCCAGCGGACCTGACCACCACCGAGGACATCCTCGATGCCACCGAGAGCGTCGTCGTCGCGACCGGCATCGTCAACATCTGGTCGGACGCGGCCGCCGACGTCGCCGCGTCGTATCACCGGTTGGAGAAGAAGCATCCGGGACGATTCGTCCTCGGAATCGGTGCCGGCCACCCGGAGGCGACGCAGGAGTACACCAAGCCGTACGACGCGCTGGTGTCGTATCTAGACGATCTGGACGAGGCCGGTGTGCCGGTGGAGCGGCGCGTCCTCGCCGCACTCGGGCCGAAGGTGCTCGCGCTGGCCGCCGACCGCACCGCCGGTGCGCATCCGTACCTGACCACCCCCGAGCACACCCGTGAGGCGCGAGAAGCGCTGGGTCCGGACAAGATTCTGGCCCCCGAACACAAGGTGGTCCTCGAATCGGATCCCGAGAAGGCACGCTCGATCGGTAGGCCGCCGGTGAACAATCCCTACCTGCACCTGCGCAACTACACCAACAATCTGAACCGACTCGGGTACTCCGACGAGGAAATAGCCGACGGCGGTAGCGACCGACTGATCGACGCACTGGTAGCGCACGGCACGGCCGACGCGATCGCCGCCCGATTGAACGAGCACCTCGACGCCGGTGCATCGCACGTGACGCTGCACGCGCTCCCCGACGACGCCGATCCGCTCGTGACCTACCGAGAGGTCGCCGCCGCGCTGAAGGGCTGACAGAAAAGGCTCTCTCGCGACGTCGTCGGTCGCACCCCGTAGCCTCGGGTACCGGTTGCCGCGTGCAGCCGGTACACGAGGTGACCGACGGCCAGGGGGATTGCGCACAGATGACCAGCTATCCGGGAGCTGCGCTCGAAGCGCAGGCACTGACCAAGCAGTTCGGCACCGTTCGCGCAGTGTCGGACCTGAGCTTCGCCGTTCCGCGCGGCACCGTCACCGGATTCCTCGGCCCCAACGGATCGGGTAAGACCACCACGCTGCGCATGCTGCTCGGGCTCGTCGCACCCACCTCGGGGGTCGGCCTCGTCAACAGCCTACCGTTTCGCACGGCGGCGCACCCGGCCCACGCGGTGGGAGCCGTTCTCGACTCGCTGAGCCTGCACCCCAAGCGCAGCGCCGCACACCACCTGAAGATCTACACCGCGGCGATCGGCGTGCCCGACAGCCGCGCCCTCGACGTGCTCCAACTCGTGGGCCTCGGCGACGCCGCCAACCGCGCCGCGGGCGGCTTCTCCCTCGGGATGCGTCAACGCCTGACGCTGGCGACCGCTCTGCTGGGTGATCCGGAAATACTCGTGCTCGACGAACCCGCCAACGGACTCGACCCCGAGGGAATCGCCTGGCTCCGCGACTTCCTGAAGGCGTTCGCCGCGTCAGGCCGAACCGTCCTGATCTCGAGCCACATCCTGCGCGAGATCGAGCAGACCGTCGACCATCTGGTGATCGTGAGCGCGGGCACGCTGAAGTACCAGGGTTCGATCGCACAACTACGGTCCACCCATCCCAGCCGCGTACTCGTCGCCGCGTCGGATCCGGCGAAACTGGCGATCGCATTGGCGTCGAACGGCCTCACCGATTCCCAGCTCATGCCCGACGGCCGCATCGGCGTCGCCGGCAGCGACGCGGCCACCATCGCGCGTATCGCCGCCGACGCCGAGGTCACGGTCTTCGGCACCACCAGCGAACACGTCGACCTCGAGCAAGTGTTCCTGTCGATGACGGCGGGTCAGTACGCCGCAGCACCGGTGTCGCAGAATCCGTACGGCCCGCCGCCCGGGTACCAACAGGGCTATCAGCAGGGTTACGGCCCGCCGCCTGGGTACGGCCCGCCGCCGCAGAACTACGCCCCGCCACAGAACTACGGCCCACCACAGAACTGGAACGGGGGTCCGCGATGAACGCGTTGCTGACATCGGAGATCCGCAAGGTCACGACACTGAAGTTCTGGTGGGCGTTGGCGATCGCGCCGATCGTCGTCGGAGTCTTCGCGTCCGTCATCACCTCGGTCATCGCGAACCAATTGGGCGAGTTCGAAGAGGACCTGAACATCTCGGGTGGCGTCGCCTCGATCGGCCTGTACGTCGCCGCCGGAGCCGCGATTCTGTTTGCCGGCATCTTCGGTGCCATCAACGCCGGAACCGAATTTCGCCACAAGACCATCACCACCAGCTTCCTGACGGCCCGCGGCCGCGACGGAGTGATCGCGGCCAAGCTCATCGTCACTGCGCTGTTCGGGCTCGGATACGGACTGGTGGTACTGCTGGCCAGCCTCATCTGTCTGCTGATCTTCAACGAGCGCACTGTGCTGCTCGATGGCGCGTTCATCGGTGTGGTGGCGTCGTGCCTCCTCGCGGTGGTGCTGTGGTCGATGATCGGTGCGGGCCTGGGCCTGCTGCTCAAATCACCGACGTGGGCCGCGATCGTGCTCGTTGCCTGGCTGCCCTTCGGCGAAGGTCTGCTCTCTCTGATCCTGTTCGGACTCGGATTGGGGCCGGTCGCGGTAGCGCTACCGTCGAACCTCACTCTGCCGACCATGGCGGCGACGCAACTCGACGACGCGGGCGACCTGGCGTCGTGGCCGTGGGCACCGCTCGGGCTCGCGCTGTGGGCCGCGATCCTCACCGGCGGTGGCTGGTTTCTGGCCCGCACCCGCGACATCGACTGAGTTCGGAACCGGTCCAAGCGTTCGCTCGAAGCCCTGTCGGTACTCGGGTCTACCGTGGTGAATCGATGGCACACAGTAATGCGGTGAAGGACCGTGCTGCAGCACCCGGACGCAGCTCGGCAAGGCTCGACAACGCAGAATCCGCGTCGAGCACCCAGCGGGGGTGGATCCGGCGACTGATTGCACAGTGCATGCTGCATCGACGTACGGCACTCGGTGCACTGGGCGTGACGATGATCGCCGCGGTCATCGACATCTCGTTCCCGCTGCTCACCAGGGTGGCCATCGACGACGCGACTGCAGGCAAGGGCGATGTGATCCTGACGGTCGCGGTGGCCATCGCCCTGTTGGGTCTGGTGCGGTTCGCCTGCCAATTCGGTCGACGCATGCTGGCCGGCCGGCTCTCGATCGACGTCCAGCACGATCTTCGCCTCGACCTGCTTGCCTCGTTGCAGCGGCTCGACGGGCGCAAGCAGGACGAGATTCGCACCGGCCAGGTCGTGTCGAGATCGATCACCGACCTCCAACTCGTGCAGGGACTGCTGGCCATGGTTCCGCTGTCGGCCGGGGCGGTGTTGCAGTTCGTTCTCGCCCTGGTGGTGATGGCGTATCTGTCTCCTCTGCTCACCGTCGTCGCGGTACTCATCGTTCCTGCGGTGAGCATCGTGGTCTACCGAATGCGGCCCACTCTGTTCGCGGCCACCTGGTCGGCCCAGCAACGCGCCGCCGATCTGGCTCAGCACGTCGAGGAAACCGTCACCGGCGTGCGAGTGGTCAAGGGCTTCGGACAGGAAGCCCGCGCGGTGGACCGCATCGAAACCCTCGGCCGCACATTGTTCGCCGAGCGCATGCGGTCGGCGCGGATCAACTCTCGGTTCGCACCGTCGATGGCCACCATTCCCCAGCTCGGACTCGTCGGAGTCATCGCCCTCGGCGGGTACCTCGCACTGCAGGGTCACATCACCATCGGCACGTTCCTGGCCTTCGCGACCTACGTCGCGACGCTGTCCGCCGTCACCCGCACCGTCTCGTCCGTGGTCATCATGGCCCAGCTGTCGCGCGCGGCCGTCGAACGCGTCTACGAGGTGGTCGACACAGAACCGTCCGACCCGGAACCCGAACGTCCTGTCCCTCTTCCCGACGGCCCACTCGGAGTCCGTATCTCCGAGGTGACCTTCGGGTTCGAACCCGAGCGGGACGTGCTCAACGATCTGAGCCTGACCATCTCGCCCGGCGAAACGGTTGCCGTCGTCGGACACGCGGGTTCCGGAAAGACCGCCCTCGCCCTGCTGCTGCCCCGCTTCTACCGTCCCGCCGAGGGACACATCGAGCTGACGTCCGACGGTACGTCCATCGATATCGACGACCTCGACTCCACGTCCCTGCGCGAGGCGGTGTCGCTGGTGTTCGACGAGCCGTTTCTGTTCTCCGACACCATCGCCGCGAACATCGCTCTCGGCCGGCCCGACGCCACCGCGGACGAGATCGAGCATGCGGCTGACCTGGCGCAGGCCTCTTCGTTCATCGAGGCGTTGCCCGAGGGATACGACAGCCTGGTCGGCGAACGCGGACTGACCCTGTCCGGGGGCCAGCGCCAGCGCATCGCCCTGGCACGCGCCCTTCTCGTCGAACCGCGAATTCTCATTCTCGACGACGCCACCTCCGCCGTGGACGCGGAGACCGAAGCCGCGATCTTCGACGCCCTGCGCGGGATCCGCACCCGCGCGACTCTCGTACTCGCGCATCGCCGGTCCACTCTCACGCTGGCCGACCGTGTCGCCGTGCTCGACAACGGTCGCATCATCGACGCCGGTACCGTCGACGAACTCGACCAGCGGTGTCCGCTGTTCCGCGCGCTGTTGGCCGGCGGCGACGATGAACCAGGTGCCGAATCGGACCCCGATCCGATCGCAGAGCCTTCCTCGGAGACGCTGTGGCCCGACACCGCGCCGGAATCGTCGGCCGAGCCCGGCAGCGTTGCAGCGCCCACGCCCGGAGGCGGCGGTGGGCACGGAACTGCGATGGCGGGGGCGTTCGGCTCATTGGCACCCACGCCCGCCATCGCCGCAGCTGTCGCAGCCCTGCCGCCCGCGACCGAGGATGCGGGAACATCGGGATCCGAACTCCGAAAGCCCGACCCGGGATTCCGGTTGTCGAGGTTGCTCGGACCGGTCCGGCTGTTGCTCGCCGCCGTGGTGGTGCTCCTCGCGCTGGACTCGCTGGCCTCGATCGCCTTTCCCTCACTCGTTCGCTACGCAGTGGACAGCGGGGTGGCGCGGGGAGATTCGAGCACCCTGTGGATCGCCACGTCGATCGGCGTCGCACTGGCAGCGGCGAGTTGGTTCGTCGTTTGTTGGACGACGGTCATCACCGCGCGGGCAGGCGAGCGGGTGCTGTTCGGTCTTCGCGTACGTAGCTACGCGCACATTCAGCGGCTCGGCCTCGACTACTACGAGCGTGAGCTCTCCGGCCGCATCATGACCCGGATGACCACCGACGTCGATGCACTCTCGTCGTTCATCCAGACCGGTGCCTCGACGGCCGTGGTGAGCGTGTTGACCGTCGTCGGTATCGCGGCCGCCCTGCTCGTCACCGATCCCACACTCGGGCTGGTGGCGCTGGCGGTCGTGCCACCGCTCGCCGTGGCCACCGTGATCTTCCGGCGAATCTCCTCGGCGGCATATTCGACCTCTCGTGAGCGCATCTCGATCGTCAACGCCGATTTCCAGGAGAACGTGACAGGACTGCGCGCTGCACAGGCGTACCGGCGCGAGGAGTACGCCGCGTCCCGATTCGCCGAACGCTCCGATCGATACCGGGTCAGTCGAATGCGGTCGCAGACCGCGATCTCGGTGTTCTTTCCGCTCATCACCCTGCTCTCCGACGTCGCGCTCGCCGTCGTCGTGTTCGTCGGTGCTCACCAGATCGCCAGCGGCACCACGACCGCGGGCACCCTCGTCGCATTCGTGCTGTACCTCGGGCTGCTCTTCGGCCCGATCCAGCAACTCTCGCAGGTGTTCGACGGTTACCAGCAGGCACGCGTCGGAGTCGGACGCATCGGCGATCTGTTGCGCACCACGAGCTCCATCGAAACTGCCACTGCCGCGCACTCGACCGCGCTCCCGGGCGGACGCCTCCGCTCCGACATCGATCTCGTCGACGTCGGTTTCAGGTATGCCGGAGCCCACTCCGACGCCCTGAGTGAGGTAAATCTCACCATCCCCGCCGGCACCACCGTCGCCTTGGTCGGACGCACCGGAGCGGGCAAATCCACCGTGGTGAAACTGCTGGCCCGCTTCTACGATCCGACCTCCGGATCGGTGCGCGTCGGCGGAAACGATCTGCGCGACTACCGCCTCTCCGACTACCGCCACCGACTCGGCGTCGTACCGCAGGAGGCGCACCTCTTCAGCGGAACGGTGGCGTCGAACATTGCGTACGGCAGACCTGATGCCACGCGCGCCGACATCGAGAACGCGGCACGCTCGGTAGGTGCTCTGAGCACCATCGCCGCACTTCGCGGCGGTATGCACCAACCCGTCGGCGAACGCGGCCAGGGGCTGTCTGCAGGCCAACGACAGCTGATCGCTCTGGCCCGGGCCGAGCTGGTCGACCCGGACCTGCTCCTTCTCGACGAGGCCACGGCGACACTCGATCCGGCCACCGAACGCACGGTGTTGGCGGCCAGCAGTGCCGTCGCACGTACCCGTACCGCGGTGGTTGTCGCACACCGACTGGCGACGGCCGCACGAGCAGATCTGATCGTCGTCGTGGACGGCGGCCGTATCGTCGAAACCGGACGACATTCGGAACTTCGCACCCAGGGCGGCTTCTACGCGCAACTGTGGACTGCAGCCGAAACGAACCGAGGGAATAATTCGATAGTCCAAGGAGTCATCGACAACGAGGCCGATGGTTACCGGTGAGTACATATCACAGCTACGTCCCGGACGCACGTGAGCTGAACCAGAGGTCTAGCCTGGACACGTACGCGCGCTGAACGGGAACGAAGACAGAAACGAGGCGAACTACTGCCGTGAGCAGCAGCTCTACTACCCAATTCGGACAAAATCAATGGCTGGTCGACGAGATGTACCAGCGATTCAAGCAAGACCCTTCCTCCGTCGACGCGAGCTGGCACGAGTTCCTCACCGGTTACGACCCCGAGGCCGTGACCGACGAGACCGCCGGCAGCTCGAACGGTGCGTCCGGTAACGGCAACGGCGCAGCCTCGAACGGTAGCTCGACCAAGTCCGCCCCTCCCGCCGCACCCGCGCCTCCCGCCAAGCCTGCCGCCTCGGCTCCGCAGAAGGACAGCGCTCCCGAGGCCGACGCTCCGAAGGCCGCAGCGCCCAAGGCTGCCCCGAAAGCCGCCGCCCCCAAGGCCGAGCCCGCAAAGCCTGCGACCGCTGCAAAGCCTGCCGAGAAGAAGGCCGCTCCGGCGAAGTCGGCCCCCGCTGCAGCCGAATTCGGCGAGGAATCGAGCAAGGTTCTGCGCGGCGCCGCAGCAGCAGTCGCCAAGAACATGTCCGCCTCGTTGCAGATTCCGACCGCGACCAGCGTGCGTGCGATCCCGGCAAAGCTGATGGTGGACAACCGTCTGGTCATCAACAACCACCTCGCTCGTACCCGCGGCGGCAAGATCTCGTTCACGCACCTGCTCGGCTACGCCATCGTGCAGGCCGTCAAGGCGTTCCCGAACATGAACCGCCACTTCGCCGAGGTCGACGGCAAGCCGAACGCAGTGACTCCGGCAGCGATCAACCTCGGTCTTGCGATCGACCTGCCCGGCAAGGACGGCAACCGTTCCCTCGTCGTCGCTGCCATCAAGAACACGCAGGACTTCACGTTCACGCAGTTCTACAACGCCTACGAGGACATCGTCCGGCGCGCTCGTGACGGCAAGCTCACCGGCGAGGACTTCCAGGGCGTCACCATCTCGCTCACCAACCCCGGCGGAATCGGAACCGTGCACTCGGTACCGCGTCTGATGAACGGCCAGGGTGCCATCATCGGTGCCGGAGCAATGGAGTACCCGGCAGAGTTCCAGGGTGCCAGCGACGAGCGTCTCGCCGAGTTCGGCGTCGGCAAGCTCATGACGCTGACTTCGACCTACGACCACCGCATCATTCAGGGTGCGGAGTCGGGCGACTTCCTCAAGACGATCCACAACCTGCTGATCAGCGACGAGTTCTACGACGAGCTGTTCCATTCGCTCAAGATCCCGTACGAGCCCATCCGCTGGCGCAAGGATCTGCCCGAGGGCACGGTCGACAAGAACACCCGCGTGCTCGAGCTCATCGCGGCGTACCGCAACCGCGGTCACCTGATGGCCGACACCGACCCGTTGCAGTTCACCAAGGACAAGTTCCGGATGCATCCGGACCTCGACGTGATCAGCCACGACCTGACGCTGTGGGACCTCGACCGCGAATTCAAGGTCGGCGGATTCCACGGCAAGGACAAGATGAAGCTGCGGGACGTGCTCAGCGTGCTGCGCGACTCGTACTGCCGCCACGTGGGCGTCGAGTACACCCACATCCTCGAGACCGAGCAGGTCTCGTGGCTGCAGGAGCGCGTCGAAGCCAAGCACGTCAAACCGACTGTGGCGCAACAGAAGTACATCCTGAGCAAGCTGAACGCCGCCGAGGCTTTCGAGACCTTCCTGCAGACCAAGTACGTCGGCCAGAAGCGCTTCTCGCTCGAAGGTGCCGAGTCCGTCATTCCGATGATGGACTCCGTCATCGACCAGAGCGCGGAGTACGCCCTCGACGAGGTCGTCATCGGCATGCCGCACCGCGGCCGGCTCAACGTGCTCGCCAACATCGTCGGTAAGCCGTACTCGAAGATCTTCACCGAGTTCGAGGGCAACATGAACCCGGCTGCCGCACACGGCTCCGGCGACGTGAAGTACCACCTCGGTGCCGAGGGCACGTACATCCAGATGTTCGGGGACAACGACATCAAGGTCTCGCTCACGGCGAACCCGTCGCACCTCGAGGCCGTCGACCCTGTTCTCGAGGGACTCGTCCGAGCCAAGCAGGACCTGCTGGACAAGGGCACCGGCCAGGGCGGCTACTCCGTCCTGCCGCTGATGCTGCACGGAGACGCTGCATTCGCCGGCCAGGGCGTTGTTGCCGAGACACTGAACCTGTCCGATCTGCGGGGTTACCGCACCGGTGGAACAGTGCACATCGTCGTCAACAACCAGGTCGGCTTCACCACCTCGCCGGAGTTCTCGCGTTCGTCCGAGTACTGCACCGATGTGGCCAAGATGATCGCTGCGCCGATCTTCCACGTCAACGGCGACGACCCCGAGGCCTGCGCCTGGGTCGCTCAGCTGGCGGTGGACTTCCGTCAGAAGTTCCACAAGGACGTCGTCATCGACATGATCTGCTACCGCCGTCGTGGCCACAACGAGGGCGACGACCCCTCGATGACCCAGCCGGCGATGTACGACGTGATCGACACCAAGCGCAGCGTTCGCAAGAGCTACACCGAGTCGCTGATCGGCCGTGGAGACATCTCGCTCAAGGAAGCCGAGGATGCTCTTCGCGACTACCAGGGTCAGCTCGAACGCGTCTTCAACGAGGTCCGCGAACTCGAGAAGTACACCCCGGAGCCCAGCGAATCGGTCGAACTCGACCAGCAGTTGCCGGCCAAGCTCACCACGGCCGTCGACAAGGCGGTACTGCACCGCATCGGCGATGCACATCTCGATGTTCCGGACGGCTTCAACGTGCACCCGCGCGTCAAGCCTGTACTCGAGAAGCGTCGCGAGATGGCTCACGAGGGCAAGGTCGACTGGGCCTTCGGTGAACTGTTGGCACTCGGATCGTTGGTGGACGAGGGACGCAATATTCGCTTCTCCGGCCAGGACACCCGCCGTGGCACGTTCACTCAGCGGCACTCGGTGATCATCGACCGCAAGACCGGTGCCGAGTACACCCCGCTGCAGAACATCGGCAGCGACAACCCCGGCAAGTTCATGGTCTACGACTCCGCGTTGAGCGAGTTCGCGGCCGTCGGCTTCGAGTACGGCTACTCCGTGGGCAATCCGGACGCGCTGGTGATGTGGGAAGCGCAGTTCGGCGACTTCGTCAACGGCGCTCAGTCCATCATCGACGAGTTCATCTCCTCCGGTGAAGCCAAGTGGGGTCAGCTCTCCGACGTCGTGCTGCTGCTGCCGCACGGCCACGAGGGTCAGGGTCCCGACCACACGTCCGGACGCATCGAGCGGTTCCTGACGCTGTGCGCCGAGGGCTCGATGACCGTCGCACTCCCCTCTACCCCCGCGAACTACTTCCACCTGCTGCGCAGGCACGCGCGTGACGGCATTCGTCGCCCGCTGATCGTCTTCACCCCGAAGTCGATGCTGCGCAACAAGGCAGCAGTGAGCAACATCGAGGACTTCACCGACGGCAAGTTCCACTCGGTGTTCGACGAGCCCACCTACGACACCGGTACCGGCGACCGCAGCGCGGTCAAGCGAGTGCTGATGGTCAGCGGAAAGCTCTACTACGAGCTCCTCGCTCGCAAGCAGAAGGACAACCGCGAAGACGTCGCGATCGTCCGCGTCGAGCAGCTGTACCCCGTGCCGGTCCGTCGGATCCGGGAAGCACTCGAGAGCTACCCGAACGCAACGGAATTCCGTTGGGTTCAGGAAGAGCCTGCGAACCAGGGTGCATGGCCGTTCTTCGGTCTCGCGCTGCCCGAGCTCATGCCCGAGAAGCTGGTCGGCATCAAGCGCATCTCCCGTCGCGCCATGTCCGCCCCGTCGTCGGGATCGAGCAAGGTGCACGCCGTCGAGCAACTCGAAATCATCGACGAGGCCTTCAAGGCTGTCGGCGAAGACTAGACACGTTCGGCAACTACAGCGGCCCACTCCTCCGGGGGTGGGCCGCTGTTGTCGTTGCAGGGCCCCCGTTCCTCGTCAATGGACCCTTGCATACGTCTGAAAAGTGCAATGGTTCATTCACGCACACCCCGGACACGAGTGGATGGACCCTTGCATACGTCTGAGCGGTGCAAGGGTCCATTGACGCGGACGGGGGTGGCGTGCGGCAG
>NZ_NOYI01000019.1 GCF_002258785.1 Rhodococcus sp. 06-235-1A | reverse complement strand
CTCCCCGCCGACACCCGAGTCAACACCGGACACGGAGACCGAACACGCATCGGCGACGAAGCACCACACCTCGAGGAATGGATCGCCCGCGGCAGCTGAGCTTGCTGATATATCAACTTGGACATTTATTACTCGTTGGTAGCGGAGACTCGGCGCTGCGCACGGCACTTTCGGCTACCGTGCGCGCCGCCGGGCTGGGGTCACCTGATGCCGGACAAGTAGGTCCTTGCACGCGCTAAGTACCCTTTCAGCTGGCAGAACGTGTGATTTGTCCGAATCGAGTTACATCGTGTTTCGGAGGGGTGAAAAGTGCCGTCTCCTATTGACACGATCTTGTGTCGATGTTCACACTGTTGTTGCGGGAAGTAAGACGTGTTCCGCATAGCGATACAGAAAGGATCCGAATGCTCAAGGTGTGTCCCTTGGCCGACCTCCCGGGCGGCGAAGCTCTTCGCGTCGACACGACCCCTCCCGTGGCGGTGTTTCACACCGAGGACGGTGAGCTGTTCGCGATCGACGACACGTGTACGCATCAGGACGCCTCGCTCGCGGACGGATGGTTGGAAGGATGTGCGGTCGAATGTCCGCTGCACGCGTCCACCTTCGACCTGCGCACCGGAGCCGTCGACGCTCCCCCCGCGAAGTTGCCGGTTCGTACTCATACCGTCGTCGTCGACGACGGCGTGATCTACATCGAGCTGAGCACCGCGACCCCCAATCTTCCGCCCGACGTTCGCGGCCGGCTGGCCGCCGAGGGTCATTCATGAAGAGCGTCACCATCGTCGGAGCCTCCCTGGCCGGCCTGTGCTCGGCACGTGCCCTACGGGCGGCCGGGTTCGACGGCTCGCTCACCATCGTCGGTGCCGAGAGCCACCGACCGTACGACCGCCCTCCCCTGTCGAAGGAGTACCTCGCCGGCGACGTGGACGCGAGCACGCTCGCACTCGAGCCCGACGACGAAGACCTCGACGCCACCTGGATTCTGGGACGTACCGCCACCGCGCTCGATCCATCTCGTCGAACCGTCACCCTCGAAGACGGTGCCGAGCTGACCTCCGACGGCGTCGTACTCGCCACCGGCTCTCGCGCGCGGTCGCTTCCCGGCACCGATCACCTCGCCGGTGTGCACGTGTTGCGTACGATCGACGACGCCGACCGGCTCCGCGCAGAACTGACGCCGGGAGCGCATCTGGTCGTCATCGGCGCAGGCTTCATCGGAGCCGAAGTAGCCTCCACCGCAAGGAAACTGGGCCTCGACGTCACCGTCGTCGAAGCCGCCCCGTCACCGCTCGCCGGGCCACTCGGCGCGCGGCTCGGTAGCGCGGTGGGCAATCTGCACCGCGACAACGGCACCACGTTGATCTGCGGAATCGCCGTCGACGGACTGACCGGCACCGACCGAGTGACAGGCGTTCGGCTCGCGGACGGTCGCCTTCTCCACGCCGATGTCGTGGTCGTCGGTATCGGCGGCATTCCGAACATCGATTGGCTCGGCACCAGCGGACTCGCACTCGGCAACGGAATCCTGTGTGACGGTGGCGGCGCGACCGCTGTGCCCGGAGTGGTCGCCGTCGGCGACTGCGCCGCATGGCTCGATTCGTCCGGTGCCCACCGGCGCGTCGAGCACTGGGCCGGGGCGTCCGAACGACCCACCGTTGCAGTGGCCACCCTGCTCTCGGGTAGCTACGGCGGCCAACACGTCAAACCTCCGTATTTCTGGTCCGACCAGTACGGGTCACGCATTCAGTTCGCCGGCACCGCCGGACCGGACAGTGAATGCACCATCGAAGAGGGTTCGCCCGAGCTCGGGAGCTTCCTCGCCGTCTACCGCTCCGACGGACTTCCGGTCGGCGTACTCGGTGTCAATCAGGTTCGCCTGTTCACCCGCTGGCGCCGTCAGCTCTCGGCTCCCGCTCGCGCGGTCTGACCACACCCAGGCTGCTGTTCCACTCGTCGTATTCCACTATCCCAGTTGACGTCTCGTCACCGATCCACAAGATCGGCCACGTACGGAGGACCCCTTGACCACCATTCCCGACACCACGCCGCCCGCAACATCCCTTCCCCTGCCAGAGAGTCTGATCTCCACCCTCCCCGGTCGCTATTACACCGATCCGGCCATCTTCGAGCTCGAGCAGGAGAAGATCTTCGAGGAGCTGTGGATCTGCGCGGTCCGTGCCGCGGATCTGGACAAGCCCGGCACCTTCCGTACCGTGCAGATCGGCCGCGAGAGCGTGATCGTGACGCGCACCCGGACAGGAGCCATCAAGGCCTACCTCAACGTCTGCGCGCACCGCGGTGCACGAATCTGCATGGAGGACAAGGGCGAAGTCAAGCGATCGTTCCAATGTCCGTACCACGCCTGGACGTACGACCTCGACGGAAAGCTCATCGCAGCACCGAATCTCACCAAGATGCCCGATATCGACCGGGTTCGCTACGGCCTGTCGTCGGTGTCCGTCGAGGAATGGCTCGGATACGTATGGGTCAACCTCAGCGACAACCCGGCGTCCTTCGACACCACTGTGGTGCAGGACATCCGCGATCGACTCGGTGACGTCGAGTCGATCGATCGCTACAAGATAGAGGACCTCGGCCTCGGCAGGCGCGTGAGCTACGACGTCAAGGCCAACTGGAAGCTCATCATCGAGAACTTCATGGAGTGCTACCACTGCGCCACCATCCACCCCGAGCTGACCGAGGTGCTACCGGAATTCGCCGACGGTTACGCCGCCCAGTACTACGTGGGCCACGGAGCCGAATTCGGGGAATCGGTCAAGGGATTCACGCTCGACGGTTCGGAGGGACACGACTCCATCCCCGGAATCGCACCCGAACAGGACAGGCGCTACTACGCCATCACCGTCAGGCCGCAGGTGTTCGTCAACCTCGTCCCGGATCACGTGATCATCCACCGCATGTATCCGCTCGCCGCCGATCGCACTCTGGTGGAATGCGATTGGCTGTACCTGCCAGGCGTCGTTGCCTCGGGACGGGATCTGCAGAAATCGGTGGAGTTGTTCCACCGCGTCAATCTGCAGGATTTCGAGGCGTGCGAACGCTGCCAGCCCGCCATGAGCTCCCGCAAGTACCGTGACGGCGGAGTGCTGGTGGGCAGCGAACACCACATCGGTATCTTCCACGACTGGTTGAAGAACCGCATCGAGGCCTGACCGACCCTGCCCCGCGCTCGGTGCCGATAGGATCGGTGACCATGAGTGTCGAGGTTGCGTCGCCGGGCACCCCCGGATCGTCGGGGGTGCCGGGCGAACCGGGGGCGACCATGGCGGACGTGGCCTACGCGGCTATTCGCGACAAGCTGATCATGCTGGCGATCAAGCCAGGTGAAGCCGTCGTCGAGTCGGCGTTGTCCGTCGAGCTGGGCGTCGGCCGTACACCGGTGCGGGAAGCTCTGAAACGGCTCGAGTACGAGCGCCTGGTGATATCGCACGCCCGCCGTGGCACCTTCGCAACCTCCATCGACGTCGCCGACCTGGGAGACATCTCCGAGATTCGCCAGCGCCTCGAGCCCCTGGCGGCAGCGAAGGCGGCTACCGCGGCCACTGCGACCCAACGTCAAGTTCTGTTGGGCATGGCCGACCGCACCGAGAAGTTCGAGGCCGCTCCGCCGAGCCAATACGACCTGATCAAGTGGGACGCAGAGGTACACCGCACCGTGTACCGGCTGGCGGCGAACCCGGTTCTCGAAGACGCCTTGATTCGCTACAACAATCTGGCCACGCGAATCTTCTGGTTGTTCATGGATCGACTGCCGCCACTCGCCGATCATGTGGGTACCCACACCGCGCTGCTCCGGGCGATCGCAGCAGGGGAAGCCGAGGATGCTGCGGCGATTGCCCGAGCCCATGTGACCGAGTTCGACGACGCGGTTCGCGCTGTCATCTAGTCGTCCCTGCCCGAGGGTGCGTACCACCAGGTAGGTGTCCGGTACGTATAGTCCGGGGGGTGGCAACCGACGATTCGACACGTGCCCCCGAGGGTGGCGTCCAGTCCGTCGACCGCGCATTTCGAGTTCTCGAGGTCGTAGCGCGGCTCGGGGAGGCCGGCGTCAGCGCCATCGCCACCGAGATCGGTGTGCACAAGTCCACGGTGTCGAGACTGCTCGCGTCGCTCGAAGAACACGACATGGTGATGCAGACGCACAATCGCGGCAAATACCGGCTCAGCCTCGGTGTACTGCGGCTCGCCGCCGCCGTACCCGAGCGCCTGGAGATCACCGAATACGGCCACGCCGTCTGTGAACGCCTCGCAGGCAAGCTCGGCGAGACAGTGAATATCGCTGTGCTGCGGGCCAATACGGCCATACACCTGGATCAGGCTCGCGGCCCCAGTTCGGTCGGTACCCACAACTGGATCGGGGAACAGACCCCTCTGCACGCCACCGCCAGCGGCAAGGTGTTGCTCGCGGCGCTGGACGCCGACACCCGTAAGACAGTTGTCGATTCGCTCGATCTCCACCGATACACCGAGCACACCCTCACCACCAAAGCCGGTCTGACGGCCGAACTCGATGCCGCGGTGTCCCTCGGGTACGCAGTGGTCGTCGAAGAGTACGAGACCGGACTCAATGCCATCGCAGCTCCGGTTCTCGACTACACCGGCAAGACGACGGCGGCACTGAGCGTCTCCGGCCCGGTGTACCGATTCGACGCAACCCGAATGCGGGCCATCGTCCCGGACGTACTGGCCGCCACGGCCGAGATCAGCGAGAAGATGGGCTACCGCGAGTCGTTCATCCCCTCGGCCTGAGCGGCTTCCGCACACTCGACGACGTTCGTCAGCAGCATCGCCCGCGTCATCGGACCGACGCCGCCGGTGGCACCGCTGAGTCGCCCCGCGATCTGTTCGACGCCGGGATGCACGTCGCCGAGAATGCCCTCGACGGTGCGGGTGATTCCTACCGACAGCACCGTTGCCCCGGCACTGATCCAATCCGGTTGCACCAGATGCGCAACGCCCGCAGCGGCGATGACCACATCGGCGGCCCGAGTGTGCGCGGCGGTGTCCACGGTTGCCTCGTGACACATCGTGACCGTCGCGTGCTCGCTTCGCCGGGTGAGCATCAACCCGAGCGGACGCCCGACGGTGATGCCGCACCCGATGATGCAGAAGCGTGCGCCGGTGATCGGAACATCATGGTGGCGAAGCAGCTCCAAAATTCCGCGCGGAGTGCACGGCAACGGCCCATCCATGCCGAGCACGAGCCGACCCAGATTGGTCGGATGCAGTCCGTCGGCGTCCTTACGCGGATCGATCAGTTCGATCACCCGGTGGGTGTCGATGCGCGGAGGAAGCGGCAACTGGACGATGAAGCCGGTGCACTCGGGGTCGTCGTTGAGCGCATGCACGGCATCTTCGATCTCGCGCTGACTTGCCGACGCAGGCAACCGCACCTGAATCGAATGCAGTCCCACCTCGGCACAGTCGCGGTGCTTCGCCGCGACGTAGGAACGGCTACCGGGATCATCGCCCACCAGGATCGTGCCGAGACCGGGCCGAATCCCCTGCTGGGCAAGCCGTTCGACGCGATGTCGCAGATCGTCCTTGACGATTGCGCTGACCGCCGTCCCGTCGATCCTGAGAGCTGTGGTCATACTGTGATTCCTCGGTTCGGCCGGCCGCTTCGGTTCTGATATATCAACTGTCGGCCAGGGTACGGCGCGCCGCCACGGCCGGTCAAGAGCGGCGATGTGGGAGGGTCGGGGCATGGAGCCCTTGCAGCCGATGCGGCCGGTCGACGTGCAACTGGACGAACGCGAGTCTGCACCGCGATGGAAGGTGTGGGGTGCGCACATCGTCCTTGCAGCACTCGTTCTGACGGCGATTCTGGTCGAGGACGGACAATCATGGCTGGTCGCCGCAGGGGTCTGTGCGTCCGTCATCGGCGCGGCGCTGACTGTCGCGTCGACACGGCGACGGATGCGAGAGAACGCGTGCCGGCGAATTCCTTGGGGCGGTCGGCCGCCGATCGAACCCCGGCAAGTAGACCTACTGGATACCTTTGGACTACCGATGGTCGTTTTCGGTGTCGCAGTGGCCGCGAAGAGCGCGTCCGTACCGTGGTCTTTCGCAGTAACGGTCGTCTGCATCGTCGTTGTCGGGACGCCCCTGGCGGCACAGGTATGGCACAACTACCGGGTGCGCAAGAGCACGCCCAACCCCTGACCACCCCGGTCAGCTGCGAAGTTCGACGTACAGGCCGTGTTCGGAGGCCGTGTGAATCGGATATCGATTGTCGTACTGCGTCGGGTCGACCTGAGCGTCCGGGTACGCACGCAGGAACGCGGCAACAAAAACGGCGATCATCGACAACGCGAACGACTTCCCCGGGCACGACCTAGGACCCTTGCCGAACGGCATCAGTTTCGCTGAATCAGCGACTGCCCCAATCGCGTTCAGTAGCCATGCAGGATCGAACGTCGGCCCGCTCAGGGCATGAACGGCATGAATGTTCGGCATTATCAGCGTGTTTCGATGAAGCCGCACCATCCGGTCACCGACCTTCAGATCGAAATCCTCGGTGACCCGGCCGTTGAAAACCGATCCGGGCGTGTCCACTCGCAACGCCTCCATCACGCACGCCCGCACCACCGCGGATGCGCCCGCAGATTCTGGGGCAACCGCGCCGACCTGGGTCTTCCAGGTCGAATTCACCGGGGCCAGTATGTGTTTCAAGGTCGCGAGCACCGCGGTGCGGGTGGTATCCACGGCGGCCACGAACGACGTCGCGGTATCGTCACGGATGACGCCGGTGGAGAACCCGGACACACTGTGCAACCGCGCGAGGTGACCAGCGACGGTCGAATTCGATGGATGAGCCGACATCTGCCACATGTGCTGCTGCAGCGCGCGTGTGTTCGCACGCATGAGGCGCTGCTCGCGCGTCAACGGCAGGTGCTGCAACCTCGGCTCGACCCTCATGGCGTAGGTGTTCGCGAACTTCCGCAACCGCAGAAAGTTCTCGTAGAGAGCCTCGGCGAACGGGAGGCTACCTACCTGCCCCTCCCGGTCGACGTACCGGACCGGCGCGAACGCCGCCTCACCCCACACGGCCTCGGCCACTGCCTCCCGGACACAGACTGTGACAACTGGACGCAGGTCGAGACCGATTGTACCGGAGTCGACCGGTAGGTGGCGGTCCAGCGCACGCACGGTGGCGTCCTGCGCGTTGCCCGAACCGGTTGCCACCACCAGGTTTCGCTTGCGCTCCTTGAAATCGGCTCGCTTGGACGACGCGAAAGTGATGGCCTCGGGGCTCAGCTGTCCGAACGAATGGCGTGCGGCAGTGTCTCGATCGATGTCAACGCCCGCGACCTTGGGATTGACTATCGCATCGATGGCCCGACGGGACACCGCATACAACTGCACGCGACTTCCCCTCCACGTGCCGATGAAATCCGAGGCACCGTCGCCGATGAAAAGATGATCACGGGTCAACTTGTGTTCGATCGCCCCGGAGACCCCGAATTCGGCCGACAGCGGCAGCACCCCACCCTCGAATTCGATCCCCTGCCGAATGTAACTGGAGCGCTGCGCGAACACCGAGCTCACGTCATCACGGCTCCTCGACAATCACTCCTGCCGCCACTCGGCTGCTTCGGCCAGCTTAATCGCGGGTCGAGCGGCGCAAGGAGGATCGGAGAGAGTATTTCGGCGATACTGGAAACCATGATTCGCAACGTGGTTGTCGGACGCCTCCGTGCCTCGACCGATTCCGAGCAGGCCGACGCAGATGCGGCACAACTTCGGGACGGTCTCGCCGGAATCGCGGCGTTGAACCTGCCCGGCCTGCTCATGCACCACAGCGGCATCGATCTCGCACTGCGCGAGGGCGGTTGGAGCTTCGCTATCACCAACGACTGGCTCGACGCCGACAGCTACCGCGTCTACGACCTCGACGCCGAACACAATGTTCACCGTGCCCGAATCGCCGAGGTCTGTGACCACATTGCTCGAGTGCAGTTCGAAATGTGAGCGAGCCGAGCCTCCGGATCTACATCTCCCGCTATGCGAGATCCAAGGCAAGTGCTCGGTGGTCGGACACCTCTGGTTTCGCGACGATCTCGAAACTTCGCACTGCAGTCGGATCGGACACCAACAGATAGCTGGCGCTTCGAACTCGTTTCGTATAACTGGACGCTCGCGTGTCTGCTTCTCCCACCAGGTCGGTCATTCCGTGCTCGGCCAGCAGTGTGAATGTCTTGCTCGACGGCAGCAGGTTCAGGTCGCCGCAGAGCACCGTGGCGTCGCTCGACGGGCGAACATGTTCGACGACCTCGACCATCTTCCGGGCCTGCTCCAGCCGAATGGGACTGTCGTCCTTGCCTGCTGGATCACGCAGACCGTGTAGTTGGATGACGGAGACGAACCTGTCGCCGACGCGATCGCGAACGGTCACCGTCAACGCGGCTCGTGGACGGTCGTCCACGTTCCACTCCGTGTGATCGACGAACCGTGAATGCACGAACCGCGCGTCGAGTCCGACGACAGGAAAGTCCTCACGCACCCAGGTCGCAATCCCGAAGTCCTGTCTCAGTTCCACGCCGTCGGCGTCGGTGACAGGTCCGGCGTCGTTGGCGACGAAATACGGCGTGTATCCGGGCAACGCGGCGGACACGTCGCCGAACAGATCGAGCCGCTGCGGCAGAGTGCGCTCACCGTCGGCGAACGTTGCCCAACCCGATCGATTCGGAGTGCGCGTGACTTCCTGAAGGCAAATGATCTCGGCATCAACGGATTTCAGCCATCCCACGAGCTCGTCGTACATGGCACCGCCCCACGCATTGATCGAGATGATCTTCACAGCACGATGATGGCAGATGTGGCGTAACTCGCGCGCTTCATTTTCGGTTACGACGAGTAGACCCCTGACTCGACTGCCAGATGGACCGGACGTAACGTCATCGCCAATACGCACAGTCCGTGCGAATAACGCACCGAAGGAGACGCCGATGCCCGATCCAGACGCGGGAACCGTTGCCGAGGTTCAACTCCTGTACGGCAGGCAAAGCCACGCAATCGATTCCGGACGCGCAACGGAATGGGCAGAGACATTCACCGCAGACGGCGTCTTCGACTCGCCCAGTTACCCCGAACCCCAGGTCGGTAGCGACCAGCTGACCGCCTTTGCCCAACGCTTCTTCGACAGCGCGGCCGACGCGAACGAGAGGCGTCGGCACGTCATCACGAACATTGCCGTCGATCTCGTGAGCGTCGACGAGCTGACAGTCGACTGCTACCTCCAGATCATGGCAACACCGCGTGGCGGCGAGACTAGGCTCGTTCGGTTCACGTCGGTCCGGGATCGTGTTGTACGAGTGAATGATCGGTGGCGTATCCAGCACAGGACCGTGTCTCGCGACGACGCCTGACACGACCCTCGACCACCGGCTAACGAAGCAAACGCCCCAACCGTGCCGCCGCAGCGACGACGGCCGCACCGAGTTCCTCTTCGTCGTCGATCTCGAACACCGACGCACCCAAACTCGCCATGGCGTCTCCGCGGCGACCCGGCACCACGGCGGACACTCCGCCGACCGATGGAATCACTTCACCGTGGGTGACCGCATATCCGACGCTTCGCGCCCTCGTCACTTCTGCACGTTCGCCATCCGCCGGGGGCAAGGACGCAAGCATTGCCAGGCCGGCAGATCCTCGGTCGATCGGATCGACCTGCCCCCCACGGAACGCAACGTGCACCTTCGCGCCTCGTGGCTCGACAACCATCAAAGCCCGGACCTCCGTTGAATTTTCGCGAACGACGAGATGGACGGTCGCTCCCAGCTGATCCGCCAGTTCTTCGAGAACGGGGCGCGCCACGGTTCGCAGATCTTGCTCGACGGGTTCGGCGAGCGCCACCAGCCCGGCCCCGAGCGAAATGCGCTTGAAGTCGTCTCGCCGGCACAGATGATGAGCCTCGAGCGTGCGAACCAGCCGGTGCGCGACGGTGCGGTGCACACCGATTCCGTCGGCGATCTCGGTGATCGACAAGCCATTGGGATGTTCGGCCAATAGCTCGAGCACGGCGAGGCCGTGGTGCAGCGTTTTGGACATCCCAGAATCGATGGCCACGGAGTGACTGCCGTCCATGCGGCGTGGATCGGTGTCGGTCATGAAGCGCCCCCTATTGACGAGTGTGAGGTGGACCACCTACAGTTCGACGTGAATCGCACACTGCGTGCGATTATCGCACACAGCCTGAATCGCCGCAAGCTGTCCCCTCGGACCGCTTCGCAGGCTCGATCACGATCTTTCGCACGAGGAGAACGCCATGAACAATCCCAATCCAGGACGCGTCGTCGATCGCACGATGACTGCGGTCTACCCCGAACTAACAGGCAAGGTTGCTGTTGTCACCGGGGCCGCTCAGGGAATGGGATCGGTGTTCGCCAAGGGACTTGCGGCGCGCGGCGTACACGTCGTCGGTGCCGACATCAACGACGCTCGAATGAGGGAAACAGCGGAGCAACTCAACACGGAGCTGGCCACCGACTCGCTGGTCGAGCAACCCGGAACGATCATCGGCGCACGAGCCGACGTCACCGTCGCCGATGATCACGAGGCTCTCGCCCGAACCGCTCTGGCCGAATTCGGGCGGATCGACTTCTGGGTCAACAACGCGGGGATCTTCCCGTTCGCGTACGCCGCGGACATCACCCCCGAGCAGATAGGTGCCACGCTCAGCGTGAACGTCGAAGGCGTTCTGTTCGGTTCGCAAGCAGCAGGTCGCCATATGCGCGAGGGCGGCGCGATCGTCAATATGTCCTCGGTATCCGCGCTTCGCGTCCGTAAGGGCCGCGGTGCCTACTGCACGTCCAAAGCGGCCGTCGCCCACCTGACGGAATCCCTTGCCGTCGAATTCGGAGATGTGGGCATTCGCGTCAACTCCATTGCACCCGGCTACATCGACACCGAGATGACTCGGTGGGTGCAGGAAGATCCCGAAGCGCTGGCCAAGGCACTCGATTCCGTTCCCCTGCATCGACTCGGCGCACCGGAAGAAGTCTTCGGGCCGCTCCTGTTCCTACTGTCGGACAGTGCTCGCTACGTGACCGGGCACAGCATCGCGGTGGACGGCGGGTCACGACATGTCTGACACCGACTACGACGTCATCGTCATCGGCGGTGGCGGCGCGGGGCTTGCCGCGGCAGTCACTGCAGCCGAGAACGGTGCGTCCGTCATTCTTTTCGAGGCGCGCAAAGAACTGGGCGGATCGACGGCACTGTCGGCCGGATTGTTCACCGCTGCAGCGACAAGCGTGCAACGCGCCCTCGGAATCGACGACAGCGCAGAGAAGTACTTCCAGCACTACATGGATCTCAATCAATGGATGCTCAAACCCGGCCTGATCAGAACCTTCTGCGAGCAGGCAGGACCGACTCTGGAGTGGCTGATCGAACTCGGATTGGACATCCCCGCAGGGACTTCCGGAAATGCACACCAGCCGGGCCTGAGCCAGGCGGGCGTCGAGGACGTCTGGAGAGGTCACGTTCCGAAGGATCAGGGGTACGGCCTCGTCCAGGTGTTGGACGCCGCACGCCGCAGGCACGGAATCGAGGTCGTTCTCGACACTCGTGTGCAAGCGCTACTCACCGAGAACGATCGGGTCGTGGGAGTCGTTGCCGATGATGTCGAACTCCGTTCTGCGGCAGTCGTCGTGGCGTCGGGTGGTTTCGCCCGGGATCCCGAGTTGGTCGATATTCATTTTCCAGCTGCCAACCGGGCCGGCTCCGCTCTCTTCGTCGTTGCTGCCGAGGGCAGCCGCGGTGACCACCTTCGCTACGCGCCGTCGGTGGACGCGTCCATAGCAGGTCACGGGTGGGGACTCATGCTGCCCACCGTCTACTTTCAGCGCTACCACCACTGGCAGTCGGGATTTCCCCCGAAATCACGTATTCACGTGAACGCCGCGGGGCGTCGATTCATGGACGAAGACGCCTCGTACGCGGTCTCGACCGGAATCATCGACGGTCAGGGTGGCTCGGCCTGGATGATCTTCGACGACAACGCTCGACAGAATCTACCTGCGGGATATGTCGATTGGGCACCCGATCGTATCGAGGACGAGGCAGACGCCGGCCGGACACTTCGCGCATCCTCCCTCGCGGAGCTGGCCGAAGTCATGGCGGTGCCCGCCGCGGCCCTCGATTCCACGGTCGAGCGATGGAACGCGCATCTGCCCCACGGCGAGGACCCCGACTTTCTGCGCCATCGGACACTCGCCAACAAGGGCAGTACGTCGAATCCCGAACCCATCGAGACCGCCCCCTTCTATGCCGCACGAATCCTCCCCGCCGAATTGGTGTGCACACATGCAGGTTTGGAGATCGACTCCGATTCCGCGGTGCTGACAACACGCGGCACCCGCGTACCCGGCCTGTTCGCTGCAGGCGAGGCAGGAGCGGGAGTTCTCGGGCAGAGGTACGTCGGTGGCGGTAACGCTGTCGCCAATGCACTCACCATGGGCCGGATTGCCGGTCGAAATGCCGCCCTTCACACCGTCGATGCACAGCCACTGACGGCCTGACCACCCCCGACCTCGAGGACACCGATGACTACGAACGATCGCGCCGTGCAGCCCGAGTCGGACGCACGAGCCCCCAGCACGAACCCGAAACAATCTCCCCTGACAGTGATCCGGGCCGCTGTCGTCGGAACCGTCGTCGAGTACTACGACTTCGGCATCTACGGCTACATGGCCACCACCATCGCCGCGCTGTTCTTCGTGTCCGACGATCCGACGGCCGCCCTTCTCGGTACGTTCGCGGCGTTCGCCGTTGCCTTCTTCCTGCGCGTTCCGGGCGGAATCTTCTTCGGACACATAGGCGACAAGTACGGCCGCAAGAATGCGCTGTCCTGGACCATCCTGCTGATGGTGATCGCAACCGCCGGAATCGGATTGCTCCCGACCTACGTCACTCTGGGAGTGTGGGCCACCTCGGTTCTAGTCCTGTGCAGATGCCTGCAGGGATTTGCTGCGGGTGGTGAGCTAGGAGGGGCCAACGCGTTCGTCTCCGAGTCCGCGCCGACGCGGTGGCGTGCGACCCAGACGTCGATGGTCAACACCGGAACCTACATCGGATCGTTGCTCGCCTCGCTGTGCGCACTGGCACTGAACTCCGTGTTCACCGACGAACAGATCCTCTCCTGGGCATGGCGAATCCCGTTCCTGCTCAGCCTCGTGATCGGCGGCGTCGGCATCTGGATCAGGAACCGTCTCGACGACACCCCGGAGTTCAAGGAGCTCGAGGACAAGGGAGAGACCAAGAAGCTCCCCATCTCGGAGCTACTGAGCACCTCGGGCGGCAGCGTCGTGAAGATCATCCTGCTCGGTGCGCTCATCACCGGCGGCTACTACATCGCATCGGTCTACGCCGCTACGTACCTCAGGACCGAAGGTGGCCAGACCTCGCAAGCAGCATTTCTCTCGACCTCGCTCGCGTTGGTTCTGGGAGTGATCACCCTGCCTGTTTCGGGCTACATGGCCGACAGATACGGGCGGAAGCCCGTCCTGTTCGCGGGTAGCTTCGCGGCCATCGTTCTCGGTGTCCCGATGTTCATGATGATGGCCGGCGGCACGCTGTGGCAGGCCGTCGTCGGGCAGTCGGTGTTGTTCATCGCGGTGTCCGTCGTCAACGGTGCCTCGTACGTGACCTACGTGGAAATGCTCAAGACCTCGGTGCGGTACACAGGCCTGGCCCTGGGCAACAACACCACCAACATGTTGCTCGGTGGCACAGCACCTTTCATCGCCACGTACCTGATCTCACTCACCGGAAATCCGCTCGCACCCGCCGGCTACTTCGTCTTCTGCGCCGTCATCACCTTCGCCACGGTCTTCTTCGTGACCGAGACGAAGGGGACCGAACTGAAGACAGAGTGAAGGGCCTTCGCATGAACTTCGAGAACAAGACGATCATGGTGACCGGCGCAGGAAGCGGCATGGGCCGAGTCGAATCGGAAATGCTGGCGGCCCGGGGAGCCAAGGTGTGGGTCACCGATATTTCGAAGGCCACAGGCGAAGCTGTGGTGAAGAACATTCTCGATGCCGGCGGTCGAGCAAAGTTCTACCAGCTCGATGTCACCGCACCGGACTCGTGGACGGCACTGGCGAAAGACATCGAGTCATCGGATGGTGACCTCGACGGACTGGTGAACAACGCCGGTGTCAGTCACCGAGCGGGCATCGAGGACACGACCGTCGAAGACTGGCACCGCGTCATGAACATCAATCTGAGCTCGGTGTTCTATGGAATGAAAGCTTGTGCGCCACTCCTCAAACGGGGTGATGGGGGTTCGATCGTCAACGTGTCGTCCATCGCCGGAATGCTCGGCTACTTCGCGGCAGGTTACGGCGCCAGCAAGTGGGGCGTGCGTGGCCTGTCGAAGGTAGGAGCACTCGAATTCGCCGAGTACGGAGTTCGAGTCAATTCGATCCATCCCGGCCTGGTCGACACACCGTTACTACATTCCGGCTCAACGACTTTCGTGGAGACAAGCCTGCAATCGGTACCCGCGGGGCGCGTCGCCGACGCCGAAGAAATCGCAGAATCGGTCGCGTTCTTGCTGTCGGATTCATCGCGGTACATCACCGGCACAGAAATCGTCATCGACGGTGGCCTGACCTCCGGCGGGATCTACCACCGCATCACCAACGAGTTGAAAGCCGGTTGCTGATGTCGAGTGAAGACCGAGTGGCGATCACCGAGGTGCTGTATCGATACGCCCGGGCTGTCGACCGCAAGGACTTCGAGAGCCTGAGAAGGTGCTATTTCCCTGACGCCGTCGACCACCACGGGGGCTATGTCGGCACGATCGACGGTCTGATCGAGGACATCGAGCTTCGTCATCGAACCATCGACAGCTCGATGCACTTCATAACCAACGTCATCATCGATCTCGAGCCTTCCGAACAGGTGGCCGAGGTCGAGTCCTACTGCCTGTGCTACTTGCGGCAAGAACCCGAGATCGGATCGTCGACGCACGTCTTGACGACCGTGAAATGCCGATATGTGGACCGCTTCGAAAGACGGGACAACGAGTGGCGGATAGCCGATCGAGTAGTCGTGTTCGACGAGTCCCTCTGCACCACTGTCGAAAACGTGCTCGACCCGTCTTGGATCACCTCCCGCCGTTCCCAAGCCGACCCGGTATTCGCACGAAGGGCCCGAAGCAGCAGGTGACAAGTTGCCGACGCCACGATCCGTTGGGTATCTACTATGGAGGCGGCGTCATCTTGTACCTGCACTGACAGGTCCGAATGGCGCGGTCGCGCTGCACTCGATTGGAGACTCGGTGAAACGTAAGTCCGCTTCTCAGTCGATGTTCCGCGACGGTGCCGGAAGCCTGGCGTTGGTGGCGGGCATCGTGGCGGTCATATGCGCATTCGTGCCGTTCGTCGGAGACTTCGTGACCATCCCGACCGGAATCGTCGCGGTGATCAGTGGCTGGATAGGTCTCGGCCGCGCGGTCGAGGGCGACGCGTCCAACGGTCGGGACGCTGTGATCGGTGCGGCGCTCGGTGGTGTCGGCTTGTTCATCGTGTTTCTGACGTTTGCGGCATCATCCATGTGATCTAACGGCCACTGGGGCCAACACCGAGAAGATCTTCTCCCGACATCACCGACTCGACCGGCAACTTGTTCAGGAGAGGACAGCGATGGCAATGCCCGCAATGACGCATCTTTCGACACAGCACGTCGACTCGAACCGACCTGGTGACTTCAAATGTTCCATTGGAGCCCGGGGGGTCATCGGGATGTCGGTCACTTGCTGGACCGTCAAGACGCGGTCGTCGCAGACGGTGAATTCCCGTCCAGGTTGTCTGAGTACCCTTTGAGCGAGCATCTCGAGGTGCAATCCTTGACGCTCCTGACGACGGCGCATCCAAGGCCGCCACCGCCGCGAATACGCCCCATCTGACTGTGCTCGGATTCGTGCGCCAGGCACACTGCCTACGGGTACCGGATGCGCTGGTCACTCTTACTGGCTGCACCTGCGTTCGAGACTTCCGGGTCGCGCCGCTACGCAGGCGCAGGAATTGGCTACAGCGAAATAGTTTCGCCACGACCTGGTGAATGTCAGCTAAAGCCAGGAAAGTCTCTGCAAGAGCGGCGCCAACACCGCAGATCTGAAGCACTGCATCAGACCTGCGCACACCAAATGACGTTGTCCAGCACATCTGTCGGGCCCACCCCCTACCCTCAAGTTATCGTCGTTCCTCAGGAGGATCCATGCTGCTGACTCGAGTGCTCGTTCGGTTTTATCGGTCATTCAACTATGACCAGGAAGCCAAGGCAGTCCGAGGTAAGGAGTACGACTGGGAGGTGATTCATGGGCATGGGTGGTTCCCGTTCGTGGAAATCGATATCGACCCCGAAGTTACCGCAGTCGTCGGCGCGAATGAATCGGGCAAAAGCCACCTCATCGGCGCGACGATGCGCGCCCTGTCTGGGGCTGACATCTCATCAGCAGACTTCTGTCGTTACTCGCAGTTGTACTCCGTTGAAGTGGGACTAATTCGAAGTCCAGACTTCGGTGCAGAGTGCATGCTAACAACGCAAGCCGACGTGGATGCTCTGCGAGCAGCGGGCTTGACACTAGCTCTCGACGACCGCTTCATTCTTCTCCGTATGGGAGGCGGCGAAAACCTCTTGATCCGAAAGGGTCATGCACCGGTTTCGCTCGATGCGACCGGCCTTGCTGGTGTGCAAGATGTCCTACCAAAACCATATCAGTTGGAGACACGGGCGAAGATCCCGGATGTCATTTCGTTCGACGCCCTTCTCGGCCGGGAGCCCGGTCTTCTTAGTAAAAGGCGCGATCGGTTTGAGTTCGATGAGAACCTTCGAACTGGCGGGATATCGTCTTGGTCTCAGTTGATTTCAGGAATCGCTGGTGTGGCAGCACCGAGTGAGAGCACAGACGATGTCGACGAAGCGTCCATCACGAAGTCCGAGCAGCTGGGACGCGACCTGCTGCTCCTTGTCGCGCGAATCTCTCCTAGTAAATTTTCAGAACTGGAGAGCGCCATCCGAGACGGCAAGGAGGGTCAGGTTGGCGCACTGATCGAGCAGATGAACCGCTCGATAGCACGCCACCTTAATTTTCGTCGCTGGTGGCGTCAGGATCGCGACTTCGAGTTGCGCCTCGCGCCCCGCGAACGGGAGGTCGCTTTCACAATTCGCGACAAGACTGGCACGGACTATTCTTTTAGCGAGCGAAGCAGGGGGCTTACATATTTTCTTGGCTACTACGTGCAGTTACGAGCTCATGAGCGTTCGCTGTCTCGGACTGAGGTGCTCCTCATGGACGAACCCGATGCGTATTTGTCAAGTGCAGCTCAGGCTGACCTCTTGAGGGTTTTGGACGAGTTTGCGCGGCCGGAAGCAGGGAATCGGATGGATCAGGTGATCTATGTGACGCACTCCCCCTTCCTGATCAACAAGAACGCAGGTCATCGAATCCGGGTACTCGATAAGGGAACGGACCAAGAAGGCACGCGGCTCGTTAGAGACATTGTAAATAACCACTACGAGCCTCTTCGGACGTCTATTGGCGCTCACGTAGCGGAAACCGCCTTCATCGGCGGCACTAACCTACTCGTCGAAGGCCCCACAGACCAGATCCTTCTTACTGGTGCCTTGGCGCTGTTACGCCGTAGGGGCCTACCGCCGAGCACACTTATAGATCTCAACGAGGTTACGATCGTCCCGTGCGCGTCAGCTAGCCATGTGCCCTATATGGCCTACCTGGCGCGCGGACGTGACACTCGTAAACCGCCCTGCGTCGCGTTGCTTGACGACGATGACGCTGGCCGGGAGGCAATTGTCAAACTGGCGCAAGGTGAGGCAGACCGACAGCGAGTGCTCCAAGATCGACACATCGTCAATCTGGGCGATTGGGCGAAGGGGGCTGACCTCAGCTTGGGGCCAGAGGTGAGCGTGGCTGAACCCGAGGATTTGGTTCCAACGACCATTGCCGTTGAAGGCGCCCGATTCTATGCTCGTCGCTTTTTAGGCGTACCGGCTTCAGATGTGACCATGCTTCGGGCAGAGGACGTCAATGCGGCTCTCGTTGGCAGCGAAGGCAGCCTCTTCCCAGCTCTTCAACTAGCTTTTTCCAGCGCGTTTGGTGGGAAAAAGCTGCAAAAGGTCGGGTACAACAAGGAGTTGGTCCACTACCTTGAAACCGCGGTTGCGGCCAGCCCTAGGCCTGTGGGGTTGCTTGCGTTCGAACAGAACTTCGCGGCGCTCGTTGCTTTCCTCCGGGACAAGCTCGATGATGCGGCGTCTTCGGAATCCAACGTTCGCGACCTGGACCGTGTCGAACGAGTCATCAAGTCGTTTGTGCGCGATCATGCCGAAGGGATGTCTCGCGACGCAGCAAGCAGAGTTTTGCGCGACATCGAGGCGGTCCTGGAAGATAGCGATGAACACGATCCGATCAGGAAACGTCTCAGCGAACTCCGGCGGCAGCACAAGTTGTCGACAGATCCGCTCAAGCCCGTAGACGATGGAACTGGCTTCTTGGAGTCGTTGCCCGAGCTGTTGAAGCTGCCTCGGCTGTACTTCCGTGAGCATCTTGGGGGCAAGCCCGGCGGCTCAGCAAAGCGATCGGAATCAGAGCGGAAGCCTTCGAGAGGCGGCCCGGCATCCGTCGAGCAATGACCCATTCTCGCCTCAATTTAGGCCGTTCGTAGGCTGACCTGGGGGTCGGTAGGCAAGCCGGCCGCTGAGCCCGCGATCTTGCACGCTGATTCGTCTTTGTCTGCGTACACAATCAATCCGGCAGCCTCTGCGTCGGGCCATCGGCGGTCTCGTAATTCACCAGCGACAGGTGTCGCCGCGTCTGGCATATTCTGCGTCCAGGTGGCATCGCCCTGATCCCTCAAGATTCGGCTAGGTCGTCATCGCTCAGTTCGTGCCGAGGTGCAGCGCGCCCCGCCATCTAGCCGCATGTCGCACAAAAAACCATCGCAGGAGCGTGGAAGGGCAAGTCCCAATTGACGATTGGACTGGATGCCCGCCTCGTCGACATGACATTGTGCGTACTCGGCACTCCGCGAGCTCAACACTTTCGCGCCGAAATCTCACCAAAATTTCGAGTGTGTGTTGAGGCGGCCGCAAATCGGATGGTCATCGAAAATGCCCCGAACCGCATCTCTGCAGTTCGGGGCTTCTTCTTCTGTGCGCCCGAAGGGATTCGACCCCCTAACCTCGTGTTAGCTGTCAGCTCTTTCCGTAGTTGCCCATCCTTGGATATAAAAGACCTCTTAGATGCGTGGACGCAACTTTTGAGTCTTGATTACCTGCCATCCTTACTGGGCCTCATACACGGTCTCCTTGTCGTAAACGTGTCGCGGTTCGAAAGCATGCACAACACTGCCAGAATTGTTCTATGAGCATCTACCGTCTTCCCGATTTGTCGTGGTCGAGGTCATGATCGGCCCGCAACCCGAAGTCCCTGACATCCGTACCGCTGGTGAGTTCTGTCTGATGGTCTCGTCGGCAATGTCGCGAGTGGCGAACATCGACTACGCCGAACCGCACGTCGACATACATAGCTTCGATCTGGAGCGCGGGACGACGGAGTTCCCCGACCCTCTTCTCACAACGCATCGACTCGGCAAATTCTACCTACTATGCGGAGGCGACTTTGTGCACACGATTGGACTATCACTGCTCGAAGAACAGCCCAAAGTTGTTTCGCCCGCAGTGCTGGCGAGATCAGCCGCAGAGTACTCCAGCCGGAGCTGGTACATCTCAGATCCAGAGGACACTGTCGACACCCGTCTCGCGAAAATGATCAAGCTGGTCGGATCAGGCCTGGCTGAGGCTGGATTCTCGGATCCACGCCTCGACCCCGTCGACGCGCAGTTCGCAAGTGGTTTCAACCGTTGGGTCAGCCAACAAAAGCAGCTACCCAAGCTGCCGAAACCGAACTACAAGAAGCTGATTGAATTGATGGTCCCGGAGATTGGAGGCCAAGAATATGACGCACTATCTGGCTACGTCCATGCAAGCGCCGTTACGGTGATTGGCGCTGTGATCGGCGTGCAACTAGAACTGAATTCTCGACGTCTCAATGCCTGGAAACAGGTGGCATTCGCGACACTTGGAGGGATCTCCGCTGCGTCTCGGATGGAGTTGCTACGTACAGGTTCTGTTTCCCAAGAAGTCTCCGAACTGAGTAGCGCTTGGAGGCAACTGGTTCACTCGTATGAATCCGTCATCGATCGGGTACTGCCGTCCGATGGCGCACGAATCGCCGAGGCTGACCGTGCGTTCCGTGATCAGTTCCCAGACAGCTAGGTCATGCTAGGACGGCTCCGCGGACTCTATAACTCGGTCATCCAATTGAATGATCTACTTCATCGCCCAACACGTCCGCAGATTTCGGCATCTGCCCGCGATCCATCTAGCACCATTCGCCCCTGGCCGAAGCACAGTGGGATGATTTGGACGCCTCAGGAGCGCTATCGCCGGCGATCCTGCTTGCGATCTTGTTGTGGCTGCTGACGTTTGAGTAAAACAAGATGCCGTACATGCCGGGGCCCAGTCGCCTCAGCGGCCCTTCCGACGGGTCGGATCCTGCCCGTCGGTATGTGGATCTCGGAAGCCCAGCTCTCACGCGCAGGCGGGCAGGGACAGAATGTGCCAGAACGACGTTGCTTACGCGAACGGTTGTGCCTTGCCGTCATTTCCGACGTAGAAGCAGAGACCTTAGTTTGCGCAGTCTTTCTCGACGTCTGGAGAACAGACGACACCCCCCACGGAACGATCCAAAACACGTCCAAGTGGCTCCATTCCAAGGCGCATGCAAGAGATACGGTACGCGTAGCGAACCGCGCGCTTTACCTCGACCTGAGGCTTGAGTTCACCTTCTTAGCAGGGTCTGCCACAGCCGATCCGAACGGCGGTTTCTTGCAATTAGGCGACGTGGGGCTGGATTCGGTGATGGTTCCAGACTTCACGTATCCCCTCAGCATTGGTAATGTCGGACGAATTACGTTGGGCTTCTGAGGACGTCGGGCTCCGCCATCGCGTCCGCGTAGTGCTATTGAACGACGGACCACGGGTCAACCGCAGCGGCACCGAGCAAACCCTGGACCTCGCTCGAATCGAAAGCGACCGTTGTTTCACCCGAACGGTGTTCTGCCGCCAGTTCTCGTGCTAATCCATGCGCCCTACTAAGTAAATGCTGGTCTTAACTGGCTGGGAGCAGCACTCGGACTGAAGCGCGGACGCATCGGTACCTGGAATGGCCTAGCCCTTGAACTTCTTGCCTGCGAAGCCAAAAGGCATTCCACGCTGTTCGCGCGGCGCCGTATACCCTGAAGGCTTGTCAGACTTCAAGATTCGTATGGCGTCCCGCTTTCGCGCATCGCCAACTGTTTCACGCTGCTGTGCAGTCATTTCGTTACCTGTCCTAACGTGGCGGTCCTTGCCTCAATCATAGCGCGGCCCCTTGAGGGGTACCGGACATTGAAGCAGCGTCGAGGGCGTAGCTGGCGGCAGCGATAGCGGACAGGACACACATGGCAGGTATGTCACGTTTGCTAAGGTCGCCAACCTCCATGCAGTCGACGGTCAGGACGCCGAAAATCTCGGTGTCCGTCGCCGCGACGGGGTACGTGAGATAGGTCTTGTAGATCAAGGACGCGTCGTCGACTTCCTCTACAAACCGATATTTGTTCTTCATTGTTTGCCTCGAAGTCTCGTGAGACTTCTTGAACGTACGCGTTGACTTGTCACCTCGACCGGCAAAACATCCAGGCTCTAGGATCATTTCGTCGCCATTCCTGCGGAATAGGTTGGCGCGGGTTCCAGTCGCCGCCGCCGGTGCAACGATGACGGACGCGGCAGCCACCACGCCCTGACGGACCCGAGCGCAGTACTGGCTCCGAAGACCGGGGTCTTGAGTAGCCACGGCCTCTGCGAGGAGTTGCAACAGCGGGCTAAGATCCTTGTCAAGAAGCTGGTACCGCTCCGTTGCTAGAGCGGCTTGCACACTTCGACGCTTGACCGCTGCCGCGACAACCACGACGACCATCAGCAAAAGCAGAACTACGCCGACAGCGATGAAAATCTTCCGGTGATTTCCTGTGACGAGCGAGCTGAAGCCGATCATCCCACCTGCGCCAGCTCCTAGAACACCAGCGATCGCGTCTGAACTGCTTGTCAGAACACCCCAGGCACCTTGCGTACTCAACTCCACGAGAGACGACTCTAAGCGCTGGGGCACCACGGGAGCTTGGCGCATCATTTTAGACTGCCCGACGGCGCGCCCGGCTTACCGAGAGCCGGTCTGAATCCGCCATCATGTGCGGGCCCCTTGGCGGCTTCGCCTGACGTCCCTAGTCAGGACCACTCCGTCGAAGCGCCACTCTCTTTGCAAGAGAGTGGTTCTGCAAACTCAATTCGTCCACCCAGTTCACCTGCCAAACGCTGCCGTCCCGCACTTTGCGCGTTGGAGTTCTGCAAACAGAACCAGCACCGGGATGGCGGGGACTCACGTTTCCGTGTCGTCGAGCCGAGCGCCGACAATGAAAAAGAGTCCCCCTCCTGCAGATTCGCAGGTGGGGGACTCTTTTCTTGTGCGCCCGAAGGGATTCGAACCCCTAACCTCTTGGTAGTAGCTCACACGGATTTGCGGACCGATATGGATCCACATACACCATCCGGCCAGCTGTTTTCGCAATTCAAGTATCCACCGAAGTTCTGATGGAACCACCCGAACCGAGATCAAAGTGTTGAGTAAGTGTTGAGCGAGTTCCAGGGTCGAGCGTCCTGCGAAGTCTCACTCAGTCCATCAACGTCTGCCCGTTTAACGGGCCCGGTGCCACCTGGGCAGGGCAGGTCCAACTGGTCGGTGCGTCAACGAGCACGGAGGTCCGACGACGCAGCATGTGACTGCGCATATCGGCACCGATCTCGCCGTGCGAACACGATGGCCTCGGGCGCGCCCGACGTAAACGGCAGTTACCGCACCGTCAAGGTTCCTTGACGGATGTGTATGCACCTCGGGTCGTGACCACCAAACCTCGACCCGACTGAGCCGCTTCGCCGGGCCGCTACGCCGGTGTACTTACACCTCAAAACTGCCGCTGGGAGGGCAGGTCTCGAACCGTTCTAATAATGACGGAGACTGTCACCACCTCACGAAGGAAATGAGGGATCAGAGACTCCGATAGCCTGTCGAGCCCTCGTCACGCGTTAGTTTTTCTCTTACGTTCCTTTGGTGTCGTCTATCCTTGCGTCAGAACTCCCGCCGGTCCCACCAGCAGTAGTCGTTGAGATTTTCGTCTTTCTCGTATCGGACACCAATCTCCGTCAGCCACGTAATGACTCGCTCGCAAGTCGCCTGCAGAACTGTCGTGAGAAACTCTACGGATGCTGGTTCATTGGCAGCAGGCACACTGGCGAACAGTTCGAATATGTCCGGCCAAAACTGACCGATGTATTCGTCCCACCCGGTCGGCAGTGGGCTCGGGGGGAAGTGGCTCTCGGTCCCCTGCCGTGTATTCTGCCGCCAGATAGCCAAGAGCTTTCACCATCTCTTTCGCTGCACCCAGCGCTTGCATCGCGGCTCGCCTGGGGTTGTCGTCAATGTGGGCAGCGCTCTCGTTCAATGCGCGTCGAAAATGCTCTACATCGTCACTTGCGGTGGACTCATGGGTCGGAGTCATGGTCACGCGACGGTTGGCTGCCAACTCACAGCGAAATTCATCGATTGCTTCACCAACGTAGTGACGCCATGCTCGAACGGTTGGCGAACCCGTCAAGCTATCAACGTAGTCGCTTGAGTCCGTGCTGCTCAGATGCATCAAGATGTGCTGTGGCTCATGTGCCGCAAGGTGTTCCAAGATTTGCGTTTGGTCGTCGACTTCGGCCTGGGATTCGGGAGATTCGTTCAGAAAACGTTCCCAGTCGATCACAACGTCCCACGTGTCGTCACTAGCCAGCACGGTCTTGGCTTGAGCTATGTTCGCCCCCCTCGTTGTGGTTTAACCCGAACCTCCTTTTCCGTACAAATCCGGTTGGAGGTTGGCGAGGGTGGCAGCCATCGACGCCGTGATTCGGATTCGAACGACCACGTCGTCCGGGAGGTACTCATCGAAGACAGCCAGCACCATTTGACGACGACGGCTGAGAAGTCCGCGCGGAACGATGCCAGGTAGCAGTGATGGCCCACCTCGCCACTCAAACTCGTCCTGAATCACGGTGCGTATACCGTCATAGACCACTGCCTTGTTGGACGTACGCCCACCCGCGGCGGTCTCACGTTCCAACGGCTTCTTCCGATCCCGTTTCCTGGACATGTAGTGATCATGCCGACAGACACCGACACATAGCGCTGCACATGCCGGCGAACCGCACGGAAGTTACGGTGGGCACAACGCGATTCCCCATCGCTCGCTACGCGCGCCGGCGCAGGCTTGGCCTGATTGGCGGATGAGCCGGAAGCAGCTTTTGGAGGTGGTAACGGCGATTTACTGCACTGCCCGCCGTTATGTGGTCTGATGCAGTCGTGCTCCGGAAAGCCATTTACTCGCTCGGCCTGGCTCAACATCCACCGCTTGGACGTGTAGTTTCCAGAGTGGAGCGAGGTTGCACTTTGATCAACTGGTCTATGCGCGGGCCTACGGCCCCCGACTTTCCAGACAGCGATAGCTCTCTTGCCCGTGATGACGCTCCGGCTCTTCCCGAAATACCTCCCCGAGGCGTGGTAGGCGCGGCGGTCGGACCGATCATGTGGGCCACCGACCAACTTTCGGCATTGCATATTTTGACCGACCAAGTCGCCCACACAATGCCGTTCAACCACCATGCGGCGAGTTTTATGTCGTTGTGCCGGACAGCATTCGAGTGCTCTTCGCAGGCAATCTGGGTAATGTCCTCCCCAGATCGCGAGATTAGACGACGGCGCGCAGCCGGGATGTCGCTCGCAAACGTTGGCGACGCCAAGCGATACCTTGACGGTGAGATCTCACTGGCACTGGGTCGAGGGGAACCCGGCCCGACATTGGAGCGCGACGAAGTCCAAGGATGGATTGCCGAGTTGAACCGACTCGGCCCGCAATCGGCAAAACCCACCGCGAGGGTTATCGCAGCCGGACGATGGATCCAGGACAACTCTCCTCCACACCTGGCGGCAGAAATTGGCTCCAGACCGATTGGACTACTTGTCGAGCAGCAGTACAACGTATGTTCGAGCTTCAGCCACGGAGAAACCTGGCCGGCTACCCTTGTCGGAGGTGACATCTCATCGATGTTTTCGATGATGGCAGACGCTATCGCGGTAGCTGTCTACGTCACCGAATGCGCAGTTGCGTTGATCGAAGCGCACGCCACCACCACCGGATCGACACGGGCGATTCACTATCCAGACCGTTTGAGTTCGACCATTAGGGCTTGGCAGCCAATTTACAGCTGGACAGACTAACGAACTGACCGAACGGAGCTACACCGAATCAGTTGGACTCGGCCGTATCAGCCTAGCCCGGGAAGCATTGCTGCCTGGGTTGTCGAACAAATAGTTCGCAATTATGTACGCGATGCCGAGCACCTCGACGACCGTTGCGCTGATCCAGGCAATCATCACTGAGTCTGCAATATCCCCCTTGTTCCAGATCATGAAGATCGTGAACAGGACAAAGTTTCCGAACAGGCTTCCGACTACGGTTAATCCGGCCCACTTGAAAAAACGCTTGCGCAGCCTGTTCTGTTGCCGGGCCTTCTTCTGTTCAGCCCGGTTCATTTTCGCCAGGTGGTTCCGACCCTCTTCTGCGGTCCCCATGAAAGTTGGATGCTGACTTTGGAGGTCACTCAACTTGGCGTTGTCGAAGAACTCGTCCAAGTCCTCAGGGTCCGGATTCGCTTCAAGCCATGCATCGAAGTCATCATCCATAGGGCCGTTGTCGTCTGGTGCCCCAAACTCCTCGCCGTGCACTAACTTTTGCCCAGTCGCCGCAACCGGGTCTGCATTGCTGGAAGCGAGATGTCGAAGGCCTTGGCCATCTCGATTGTGCTCATGCCGCGGGCTGACAGCATCTTCACAGCTTGAGGCGGGGCAAGAAGGTTTCCTGCGAACTCATCGGCGTAGAACTCGTGCAAGTCGCGGCCAGCGGGTGCACCGCGGTAATCAGTGAAAGAGAACGACCCCTCCGGGTCGACCTTCACGCGTTCGATGTAGTGACCGATTTCGTGGGCGACGGTGAAGTTCTGCCGCGCAGGCGTGTCATTTTCGTCCACAATGATCTGAGGGGCTCGCCCCTTCTTGCGAATCAACATGCCAGAGATGCCCGGATCCAGGGTCATATAGGTGATCTCGATACCAAGGCTTCGCGCGATCGAGAAGGGATCGATTGGTAGTTGGGTACCCCAATGCGCCCGACGCGTTTCCTGCGCATCTTCGAGCGCAGCATCTTTTACCAGTGCCACCGACTTCACCTCCTCCTGGCCAACCGTCACGACCAAATTACTTACATGTTATTCCACGAGCTGACGTGGCTCCAGTTGCCGCCCCACGCGAATCGGCGCAGTACTTACAGGCCGATGTCGGTAACGGCGTTGCCCACCAGCGGTGCGTATTCGCGGCGGTACACCTCGACGGAGTCGAGTCTGGCGTGTCCGGTCTGTCGGGCGATGGCGGATCCGTCGGCACCGTTGCGGTTGCCTTGGGTGACGAAACCGGCGCGGAGCGAGTGGCCTCCGAGCTTGGCGAGAGCCTTGAGGTCGTATCCGGCATGTTCGGCGCGGCGGCGGATGGTTTGGTGGATTGCCGCTCCGGATAGCGCGGTGGAACCGAGATTGCCGTTCTTGGTGACTGTACGAAGCAGGGGCACCCGTGCGGCGGTGCGGGGCACCCTCCCACGGCACACGTGACCGTCGAATGGATCCCGCTTCCTGAGAAGCCGGATCACTGAAGGCCGGCCGCCGGCATCGAAGGCGGCGACCACCTGCGCCCATCGGACGTACGCGCAGGGCGGGCAGGTCTGGTGGGACTCCGTGTAGGGCAGGGCTTTCACCGCTCCCCTACCCTCCTGGTCGGTCTTCGACTTACGTAGCCGGATGTGGAGTCCGTCGTGCCGGTGCACGGTGACGTCTCCGCAGACCATCTCGGAGAGTTCGCTGCGGCGGTAGGCACCGGCGAACCCGAGGAGCAGAATGGCCGAATCGCGGCGTTCAAGGACCTCGTCGGCCCAGCCGTGACACCGTTCCCGCGCGGTCGCGACGAGCAGCTTGATGTCGTCGACCAGCAACGGGTCTCGCGGGGTGCGGGGTCGGTCCCCCGCGGCCGCGTACTCCCGCCGGATCCCCGACAGGGTTGCAGTGACGAGTTCGTGCGCGGAGGGCGATAGATGTCCGGTGGTTCGGTGTTGGTGGTTGATCGCCGCGATCCAAGTACCGAACGTGGCGACGGCATAGGCCCGCTCCCCTGCTTCGGTGCGGGTATCGGCGGCGTCGACGAGGTAGGCGGCGACAGTGACCGGGTGCGCCGGTAGCGTCACGTGACCATTCGTCTCGCACCAGCTTGTGAAGCGTTTCCACGCGGCCGCGTAGGTCTTGCGCGTTCCCTCGGAGCGGGAGGACTGCACGGCGCTTGCGATCCGCTTCGCGACGGCGGGCGGGATCTCCGGCTCGACAGCCATCGGCCTTCCCGTGCCCGAAATGCCTGCGGAAGGGGTCACCGCATGTGTTCGGCCTGGTCGGAAGTCCATATGCGCAGCCTAACGCAGATTGCCGACGTCTCTGCAGAGCGAAACTGTGCTGAACTGGTGTTTTCCTCAAGACGGCGCGGAAAATGCAATTTACCGCGGCGACATTAGATCGACTTTCCGACACCTATCTACACCGACCGTCCCGCAAATGCGTTGCCAACATTTACGGACCCGAGTCGTACTCACGCATATGGTTCACCGCTCGTCCGAGCGCCTCCGAACAAAGCGCACCGGAACGACTAGATACAAAACGAAATACAGACCAGCTGGTTGCTAGCGCGACTGCAAGCCTTTCGTTACTGTTCCTAGTTACCCAAGGTAGCGAGGCGCAGGAGGGGCGAGCAGATGCCAGGTGAATGGAAAGCAGCGATTACCGGCGCGGGTTCGGGCGTAGGCCGCGAGATCGCCTTGCAGCTAGCACAACAGAAGTGGTCACTCGCGCTCGCCGACAGCAACTACGACGCCCTCCTCGACACACAGTCTCGATGTGCTGCGACGGCCGCGATCGCGCGAGCGACCCGTGTCGACGTCTCCAGCCGGGCCGAAATCACTTCGTGGGCCGCATCTTCGCGCAATGGGCTCGGCGGTATTGATGCGGTCTTCAACGTCGCAGGTGTTCTATATAGCGGCGATGTCATCGACACTCCCCCAGCTGATTTCGATCTCGTGATGGCAACCAACTTCGAGAGCGTCGTCAACAGCTCTCGCGCTTTTCTGCCGGACATTCTAACGTCACGTCGAGGCCGAATTATCAACGTGTCGTCCGCATTTGGAGTCATGTCCGCACCAGGCTACTCGGCATACAACTCATCCAAATTTGCCGTTCGGGGCTTTACCGAAGCCCTGAACCAGGAACTCCGCCTGGCGTCACGAACCGCGCGTGCGACCTGTGTGATCCCTGGTGGACTCAAGACGTCGATCGCTCGGACGGCGCGGGCGGCACCGGGCGTTGATCACGTGCGGACTGCCGATTTTTTCGATAGACGCATAGCCCGAACCACCCCCGAAGTGGCCGCCCAAAAAATCATTGCGGGTGCGTGGAGGGGGAAGTCGCAGGTGACAATAGGGAACGACGCCCGCCTCGTCGCCGCGACAACGCGCGTGCTTGGCCCTCACTACCAACGGCTGCTGCCTTCGCTCCGAGCACTGCGACGGACCTAGCAAGTCGTCATCAACAGAAACCACTCACCAGACCTGCGGGGGTCGGTCAACCATGTCGAATAGCTGGATCCTGATAGAGACGTTCGGAGATGAAGAGCCGTCCGTGATCGGAGTTGGGTCCTCGCCCAAGTCTTTTGTTTCACCTCGTCATGTTCTGCGCAGCTCCGCCAGCCGCAACGAGGCACTGGCCGCGGTGACGGAGACGCTTGTTACGGGAGCCATGGTGGATCGGCTGTCCAGAGACCGATACAGGCGAGTACTGGCCGAACCACTGCAAACCTTTGCGGGCCGTACGCACGGGGCATGGGTGTGGCTCGGCCGGCGCGATGAGACTCCACCTCCGCGAGACGCCACCGGGGCGTGGCAGTTCAACCTCACGAATAGCACAGCAAGCGGAAGCAATGATCTACTCGATTTGTACCGCGTTCCGCAAAACGAGCGCGAGACCCAGCGCGCACTCGCGGGAGCGTTCACCCGACTTGTCACAAACCGTGACGAGAGCGAAGCTATGGCCAAGATCGTGCAGTCAGCACCGGGCACTACCCATCAAGCAGTTTGGACAGTGAGACGGGACGACGGCGAACTTCGGGCCGCGCACTTCTCGTGCCGGATGATTGCCGAAGACCAGGCTGCGGGCACCGAAATAATCCTGAGGGGCATCACGCATGACATCGGCCCCGCAGGTGAAATCACTATCGCTCCCCCACCCACGATACTCGAGCATCGTGTCCTGGAGGCGTCTACCAAGGAGGGCGAGTACCGCGCACTGGTCAACCTCAGGACTCTGAACTTGTTGCGCTGGTACAACTCTGAACCTGTACCGAATATCTGCTGGGAAAACCTTCCCGACGAACCGGTACCGGCCATTCATCCGGACGACGTACCAATTGCGAAGCAAATGTCGAATGCACTCGCACGCGAACGCACTAACGCCGTGCTTCGATTCAGAACTCTCGACGGACATTGGAAGCCCATGAAAGTCAACGCGGTTCTGGTCTCGCTTGATCAGCACACCACGGCCGCACTTGTCACTCTGACCGAATTGTGCGAAGAGTAAAAAATCTCGCGGATCCATGCGGATCTACAGAGACTATTGCGGACTCACGTCGATCGCAGCGCCCGCACTGCACGTACGTTTAATAGTTGCGTTTTTTACAAGGACTGCGCGCGTGTCGTGCGTGCATCGCGAGTTCGACTCCATGCAGCTGCCACCGTTCGGGTGGATACCCCATACGCTTCCGCAAGCGACTCGATGCGCTCCTCCGTCTCAGGCTTGCGCCCCCGCTCGATGTCGGCGAGAACAGTGGCCGACATCCCCAACATCCGCGCAGCGTCGCCCTGGGAAAGCGCCGCATGCACCCTCAGGTCGGACAATTTGAGCTGAGACTCCGGAATCGGAACTAAGGCTGCGACCGACGTGTGCAGGGCATTCGCGATTCGACCAAGGGTCGCCGGCGGTGGCGTTGAACGCCCCGTTTCCCAGGTGGATACCGCTTGCCTAGTCGCGCCCACAGTCGCCGCAAGGTCGTCAGCACTGAACCCAGCGCGTACCCGAAGCTCGCGCAACCGATCGGCCCGAAATCCACGAACCCCGCTTCGCGGCACTGTCCCCACTCTCTATCGACCTTCCAAGACAGCTTCATCTTCCTCGATCCACGTCAACCTCGATGTCTTGTGCGTTTTATAGTTGCGCGCTATCGTTGCAACAATGCGCTCGCCCGTTCCGAGTTCCACAACCTTCAACCAATTGCGCGGTGCACCAAACCTGTTCTACAGTCCTATTGCGCGCCCAAAAGGGATTCCTCGGTGCTTGTCGCTCTCGGCACTGCTTGTAGCGCGGGACATTAGGACGGTTTGCTCACAGATTCCGTCCGATCATTCCTGTCGGGAGTTCCACATGGTCACGTCGCTCGCGGTTTCCGCTCCACCATTGCCGTCGACAGCTAAGCCCAGAATTGGACAGCTTCGAAGTTCAGTGCTGGGCCAACACGGACGAGGCGCGACGACAAGTGCGTTCGACCGACATTGCCACTTTAGCCAAGGGTGTGGGGGTGGACCGAGGTGAGTGCCGCACGGGATGCGATGGAGTCAACTTTCCTCGCACAGAGACAGTTTTGCGCGTCAATCGTCGTGAATCGGACACATGGTGACTTGATTGCATGCTCGCTCGACCACGGGCATTCCGGTCGCCACCAGTACATCGGTGACGACGGAGCCCTGCTAGCCGAGTGGGGTCCATCCACATCGTGCACTGATCGATCCATTACTTCCAGTAAGCCGTAGACCTGGCGGTTCGAATTGCAGCCCGACCCGAGTGGGCTTCTGCTGATAGTCCCGCTCGTGAGCTACAGGAGCTCCCCCGACGTCCTGTAGCTCGAACGGTGGACCGGCGCGAGGGTCGCGCAGTAAGCGCATTTCATCATGTTCGGTACTGCGCGGCCCCGCCGGGACATCACCCCTCGAACCCACACCCGTTCTGACAGAGAGGATTTCGATACCCGATGTGGATTTTCCAGCAGCCTTGGTTCTGGTCGGTGTTCTTCGGCTGGCTCTGAGCCTCTAGCACGTGATGGGTGCGTGCGACTGGCCCACAACCTATGGATCGCACGCACCCATCCACTTTCTCCACTCACTTGATCTAGAACCAATCGTCGCCAGAACGGTTGCTCCGCAATCGCATTCACCAGAACGACCCGACCATCGGGTCGCACCAGGAAGGGATCGACACACAATGCCAGCAACACCGGGCACCGGACACCACCGCTCACCCAACACGCGAGGGCGGGTGATCAAATCGCTGCCCGCCATGGCCGCGGTGACGATCGCAGGCCTGACCATGCAGGCCGCTCCCGCGCAGGCCGCACCCTCACAGCCGGGCGTCATCGCCCCGCAGGAATCACAGCCGGGCGTCACCGGCACACCGCAAACGGCTCCGGCCACCCCGCCGCCGGCCGCACCGGAAGAACGCCAGTACCTACCCGGCTACCAGCCATCACCACAGGTCCAGCAGACCCCGTCGCGTAGCTATGACGACTACCTGGCCGGTAACCAGCAGTCCTCGTACTACCAGAACACCTACTACGAAGCCCCTGCTCCGCAGGCCGCCCCGAGCGAAGCACCCCCGGCATTGCAGGCGACTCCGCCGCCCCCGCCGCCGGTCCCGACGGTGCAGCGCAAGGTCATCGCCCCGATCGACGCACCTGACGGGTACTTCCTCGTCGGCGGTGAACTCGTGCCGTACGACCCGAACATCGTGGACCGCAATTTCGTCGAGCAGTTCAACAACACCACCCAGGCAATTCAAGCCGACGGTGGTAACTGGCTCGTGGACAACGGTTTCGCCGATGCACCTCGTGCCGACCGCATCGCGGCCGGTACCGCCACCGGTGTCATCACCGGTGGCGCTGTCGGCCTGGCTGCATCGGTGGCCCCGGCCGCAGTGATCACTGGCACCGGTGCTGCTATCGGTGGCGCGCTCGGACTTGCGGCGACGACCGCAGCCACACCCGCGGTCATCTGGGCCGGACCGGTGGGGTACATCTTCGTTCCCGGTGCGGCCGCACTTGCCGGTGCCGGCGTCGGCGCTGCCCTGTCGGCACCGATCGTGCTGGGTCTGACCGGCGCTGGCGCTGCCATCGGCGGTGTCCTCGGTGCCACCGTTCTCGGCGGCGAACAGCAGATCATCGAAGAGCCGGCCCCCGCACCCGCGGTGGTTCCCCCGGCCGCCGACAGCGTCCCGGCGATCCCGCCGGCCGCGACCGTCGATCTCCCCGGACCCGTCGGGCAGGTCCGCGACACTCTTGCTGCCGACCCGAACGGCCGCCAGGTGCTCGCGGCCGCCGACACCGCAGTCCAGAACGCGGCACCGATCGTCGACAAGGCCGTCAGCGACGCGTCGGTGTGGACCGCACCTGCCGTCGAAGCAGCACAGGGGTTCACCTCGAAGGCCCTCGAGCAGCCTGCCGTCGCCGACACCGTCGCCGCGGTCACCACCGCAGCAGCACCGATCGTCGATCAGGCCAACGCCGCGCTCGCAGGACTGAACGCCGCCTTCGCCCCTGCGTGACCGCTCTCTCCCCGGATTCATCTGTCCCCGAAAGGATTCACCCTCATGGCGCGTGAGCACCACGGTTCGTCGATCGTCAGCGCCACCGGCCCGAGCCGGTCACCGAGACGTCCACAACCACCGCGCGCCGCATCCGGATCCCGTGACGGCAGTCGTCGCCGAGCAGCCCTGCTGTTCGGCGGCGCTGCCGTCACGGTCGCCGCAATCCTCACCGGCGTCATCGTGGCCACCGGTGACGACCCGCAACCCGCGCAGGGCCCACTGCCGGCCGATGCACTGATCACGTCCGCGCCGTCGACGTACACCGAGCAATCACCCAGCGAGAGCTCACCGACGTCTGCTCCTGCCGAGTCCGCGCAGGGTGATTGCTCGATGCCCGCGGGCGGGCAGGACAGCGGCGAGAACGCTATCAGGGCGTTCGAGTACCGCCTGTACGTCGAACGGTCCGGTGCCGCCGCGTTCGAGCTCCTCTCCCCGGCCGCCCCGCCGTTCACCAGCGTGGCGAACCTCGACGCGGGTATCGCCGCGACCCCTGTCGGCTCGATGTACTGCCTCGACCTCGATCCGGTCCTGCCCGGGCTGTTCACCCTCACCGTCAGTCTCGTCCAACCCGACGGGACACCCGGCCCGAAGTACCGCACCCAGCGCGTCACCACCTCCGTGGTCGACGGGCGTCATCTCATCGAATCGATCACCGAAGTAGGGGAATAGACCATGCGCAGTGCCGTCTCCGTCCGACTCGCCGCCCTGACCGCCGCCGTGGCCACCGGACTCGTCCTCGTGGCCCCGGTCGCCTCCGCCGCACCCGCAGCCGGGTCGCCGTGCGCGCGATACGTGGCGGTCCTGGCACCGGGAACCACCGAGACCCGCGCCGATGCCGACCCCACCAAACCGGCCGGAATGCTCGGACAAGTCGGCCAGGAGCTGCAGCGCCGCTACGGATCTCAGATCCAGGTCGTCTACCCCTCCTACCCCGCACAGGCATTCCTCCAGTCCGGCATGACGTACGCGACCTCCAAGACCGAAGGCGATCGGGCCACGGTCGACGCCCTCACCCGCTGCCCCGGCTCGAAATTCGTCATCGGCGGCTACTCCCAGGGCGCTCAGATCGCCAACGACGTAGCGGTCGACATCGGGACCGGGTCCGGACCGACGCCGCCGGCCTCGGTACTGGCGGTCGCACTGCTGGCCAACCCCAAGCGCGGCACCGCAGGTGCGAAGGTCGTCGGTCCCACCCTCGCCGGTCAGGGAATCGGAGGACCCGACGCCCGCGGATTCGGTGCCCTGTCGGGGAAGGTCTTCGACATCTGCCACCCCGACGACAAGTACTGCAACACCGAAACGTCCTCGAACTCCTTCCTGGCCTCGCTCGGCCGCATCCTCGCCAACCCACCCGGCACCGTAGAAACAGCAGCCGGAGCCACCGTCACACCCGGCACCAGCGCGCCCACAGCCACCGCAACCGGCCAATCCACCGCAGCAACCGCGACAGGCCAGTCCACCGCGACATCGACGCAGCCCACCTCGACCAGCGCCACCGAAAGCACCCCCACTCCGTCGACGTCCTCGACCCCCGGAGCCCCGACAGCCACCGGCGCGGGTGCAGGTGCGTCGTCGTTCCTGGACGCAGTCACCTCCGACTACGGATTCGCCGACCTCTCCGCCGCACCCGGTGCCGCGTCCTCGCTGGCAGCCTCGGTGGACAAGCTGCAGACCGCCGGCGCTCCGACCTCGACCTCCTCGGCTCTCGACATCGCCGAGATCGGCCAGCAGGCCAAGCTCCTGTCCGGCACGTTCGCACCGGTCGCCCAGACACAGTCGTGGATGGCGGCGAACCCCGCCGCCCGTGACGGCCTGCGCACCGCAGCCGAAGGGTCACCGGAAGCAGCGACCAGCGGAGTCGTCGACGCGCTCGACCAGATCGACATCCCCAAGATCGTCGGTGCCGCCGACCAGGTCGTGAGCTTGGCGAGCAGCGTCCTGTCGGGCGCATCGGCTCTGAGCGGCTCGACCCCGTCCGCAGCCGGCGCAGCTCCCACCGATGCCGCGAGCACGTTTGCGGCCTTGTCCGGCCCCGCGCAGACGTTGAGCACGGGAGTGTCTCCGCTGGCCAGCACCCCGGCCGATCAGCTCGCGACCGCGACATCGGTTCTGTCGGCCATCAAGCCGGTCACGATCATCAACCAGGTCCTAGGCGTGGTGACCGGGGTGACGTCGGTCGACTACAACGGCGTCGCGGCGAACCTGCAAGCCCTCCCCGGATTCTTGCTCTCGGGCAACATCAAAGAAGCGCACCGGGTTTCGGGTGAGCTGAACAATCAGCTCTCTCCACTGGTGAAGATGGCTGCCGGGGTCGATCTGTCCTCGATCGCGCGGTTGATCAGCCTGATTCCGGACCCGTCCGGCACCGCGGCCGCGACGTCGATGGTGGCAGGTCTGCTCGCGAACGTCGACGTCATCCGCCTCGCCCGCGACGTCGGACAGCTCCAAGAGGTCGCATGGCAGGTCGTCGAGACCGGAAACCTTCTCGCTCTCGGTCAATTGCTGCCCATCGGAATCGATCTCGCCAACGTCGCACTCGGCGTCCTGATGCCGAGCCAGAAGATGTCCGCCGACCAACTGCACGCACCCACCGATGCGATGACCGCGCTGATGAGCAGCCAAGCACAGAGCAGCGACCTTGTCGGACTGGGAAATTCGGCATTGGCGACGGTCACCTCCCCGGACGCCGCAGCCCTGGGGCAGATCGTCGACGCCGGCGTCACCGCAGCGAGCTTCCTGGGCTCGCGGGTGCACGAGTCCTACGGCCAGTGGCTCGTCGACGGCAAACGCACCGCCCTGCAGGAAATGGTCGAGATCTACACCAAAGCAATCGGAGGCTGACCGCGCCGGACACCGAACCCGTTGCCCCCGAACACCTATCCGGCCCACCGCACCTGTCCACCCGCAGCGCATGTGACCTCGCGTCACCGATCAGATGAAAGGACGTCGAAGGCATATGGGCAAGTCCAGCACCACCTCGAACGGCATCAAAGCCGGGGCCGCGGTCATCGCGGCCGCGGTGGTGCTGGTCGGCGGCGTGGTGCTGGGCAGCGACAACCCCAAGAAGGTCGACGACTGCCTACCCACAGCCCCGGCGGCCGGGCAGGTGGCACCGGGACCGGGAAACAAGACCCAACCCGTGCTGGCCGGAACCTACGAGATCACCTCCGGTTTCGGTCCTCGGTGGGGCACGATGCACCGCGGCGTCGACTTCGCCGGGCCTTTGGGCACCCCGATCTACGCGGCGACCTCGGGAACCGTCGCCGAAGCCGGTCCGGCAGCGGGGTTTGGCAACTGGGTCATCATCGACACCACCATCGACGGCCAGCGACTGTCCACCGTGTACGGCCACATGAGCGCCGACACGATCACGGTGAAGAAGGGCGATCAGGTCACCGCGGGTCAACACATCGCCGGCATCGGCAACGAAGGCGGATCGACCGGCCCGCACCTGCATTTCGAGGTCTGGCAGGGCGGGCGACTGCCCGACGGCGCGGGAACACCGACCGACCCGCAACCCTGGCTCGCCGGTGCCGCCGAACCCACACCAGCCGCCCCCACGACCCCGGACACCTCGGCTACCTCGTCCCCGGCAATCGTCAATGCCGCCTCGGTCCGCCCGATCGGCGGGGCCGGATGCGCCCGCCCCTCGATCGGTGGATCCGACCTCAAACCGGGCAGTGTCCCACCCGAATTCGAGCCCTGGATCAACCGAGCAGCGGCCACCTGCCCGGAGATCACCGCACCGCTCATTGCCGGGCAGTTCAAGCAGGAGAGCAAGTTCGACGTCAACGCCTACAACGCCCGGTCCGGTGCCACCGGCCCGGGACAGTTCCTCCCGTCCACCTGGGAGCAGGAAGGCGTCGACGGCGACGGCGACGGCAAGCGGGAGATGAACTCGGTCGCCGACGCAGTGATGTCGATGGCGTCCTACGACTGCAAGATGGTCGAGCTGTCGAAAAAGGGCCTCGCCGACGGTCGACTGACCGGCAACGTCGTCGATCTGGCGCTGTCGATGTACAACTGCGGACCCGGTGCCACTCTTTCCCAGGGCCACACCTGCACCAACAGTGAAACCCAGGGCTACATCACCAACATCCGCAAGTTCGCGATCGAGGAGTTCACCGCACCAGTAGCCGCGATCGTTCCCGGTGGCCCGTCGTCCGGATCGGCCGTCGTCGACGCCGCCACCCGGTGGCTCGGCACGCCCTACGCCTGGGGCGGAGGCGACGAGAACGGGCCGACCGTCGGCACCCGAGACGGCGGGGTCGCCGATATGTACGGAGACTTCGCCAAAGTCGGATTCGACTGCTCCGGTCTGGTCAAATACGCCGTCGCCCAGGCCACCGCGGGCCGCATCGTGCTCCCGCACCTCGATTCCGCCCAGATCAACGACTCCCGCGGCACGACCATCGCCAACCCTGCCGACCTGCGGCCGGGCGACATCATCCAACCCCACTCCGGACACATCTTCATCTGGATGGGCGCGAACACCGTCGTCGAAGCTCCCCAATCCGGCGACGTCGTGAAGATCTCGCCCTGGACCCCTCCCGCGTCCGGACTGAAAGCCAAACGCTTTGTCTGACATCACACTTCCATGCCCGCCCTACCCGTCCACCGATGAAAGGCAGAACCTCAAGATGACCGTTTCGGCAGCAACTGAATGGGAGCAAGCAGCGGCCGCAGTGCACTCGGCCGCCGACACCCTGCGCGAGTACACCAGCGCCGACCTGCGGACGTGGGCGAAGGAGAACAACCTGTTCGCACGCTCGATGTGGCCGAAGATCAAACGAGAACTCGTCAAACAGCTCGACATCGACTACGACGAGCTCCGCGAGAGCGAAGCGATCGCACGCACGAACGAAATTGCCGCCGTCGCAGAGAATGCACCACTGATCGAGCTGTACGCCGCCGGCGACGACCGCGGCAGCTTCGCCATTCTCGGACCGGTCGACGACGCCGCTTGGTACGGCACCTTCCACCGCAACGACACGGTGTTCCGCAAAGGCAACCAGACCTCCGCCGACGACTCCGCCGCCGGCAAGGCGATCTTCCTCGCAGGCAAAGCCCGCGAGCACGCCGGCGTCGAGGCAGTGCGCCTGCTGCTGCACATCAGCAACCCCCACGTCGACGGAACGGCACTGGCGGGCGTCGCAGCCAGCCACGGGGTCTCCCTCGAACTCGACATCACCGACGACAACCGCGCCGTCGACTGGTGCGAGGAAACCGGTTTCCAGGCCTGGCAAGCGATCCGGCTCTCGGACCTGTTCGTCGACGAGGACCCGTCGTGACTGCCGCCCGGAACGCCGCCATCGCCGCCGCGCTCCTGGTCGCCGTCGGCCTGGCCGCAGGTTGCTCGTCCACCGACACCGCCACACCGCCGACCACCGCCACCACCGCAGGTGCACCGGCGCAGCAGTGGACCCCCGGCGCGGCCCCCAGCGCCACCCAGACACGGTCGCCGGCCACCACCCCGGCCCAGATACCGGACACCCTGGCCGGGGTCGACGACAGCGATCCTGTCGCTGTCGCCGATGGGGTGGTCACCACGTGGTTCACCTGGAACACCGCCGTCGACGCCGGGCCGAACGACGCCGCTGCCCGTACCGGGTCCGCTCTGACCGACCGCTTCCGTGAGCAGCTCCTCGCCACCACGCCCACCGGGAGCCCGGGCGGTCAATGGCTCGAATGGGCCTCGGTCGACGCCCAGGTCTGGCCGACGGTGTCCAACGTGCCCAATCAGGGCGCGATCGATACCGCGAGCGCTGTGCACCGGATGTACCAGGTCGAGCAGACCGCGATCGCCGCCGACGGCTCGGTCGCCGGCGTCGACACCGTCCAGGTCGCCGTCCTTGTCGTCGACGACGACGGCCGTTGGAAAGTCGATGCGGTGCAACAACTGTGACCGATGACCGCGCAGCACACCCCGGATCCGCCCCCTCCCCGAAAGGAACTCCGATGAGCATTCCTGACCCGTACAGCGAGCACCGCGAGAACTATGAAGCCGAGACCGCCGTCGACCTCCGCAAGCAACGCTTGCGCCGCCAGAGCGACCCCAACCCCGAACCTGCCGTCGTCGACGAGGACACCGACGGTGAGCACGACGCCGGCACCGACGCATTCGACGACGGGGACGTCAACGAGGTGTTCGCCGACCCCTACCAAGTGGGTCAGGATGCGTTGGCAGCCAACGAAGAACCTGCTATCGACATTCCTGCCGAGTACGGCGGCCGCGACTTCGACTCCGAGACCGCCGAGCTCGACAACCGCCCTGCCCTCTGGGGACTACGCGGCCGGGTCAACGCCGCTCTGGGACTGACCCGCCCACCTCTACCCGAGTCCGCCGAAGCCCGGTTCCGCCAATCGGTGCGACGGGTCCAGCAGCCGCTCCCGGGATGCATGGTCGTCTCGGTCATCGGTCTCAAGGGCGACGCGGGCAAGACCTCCACCACCACCGCGCTGGCGAACACCTTCGGCACTCACCGCGGCCGCGGAGTCGTCGCCTGGGATGCGTGCGAGAACTCCGGCACTCTCGGCCATCGCGCGCACCGCACGACCGATCCCGAACTCGGACCGTGGGACATCCTCGAGAACGCCCGCGCCCTGGCCTCCGCCGATGCAGTCTCGGGCACCCTGGGGCACTATCTGCGCCTGCAGCCCACCCATGACGAGGTGCTGGCCTCCGACAGCTCGACGAGCCGCCAGAGCGGGATCGGGTGGGACGAATGCGCCGCGCTCATGGCAGTGCTGCGCCGTCACCGTGACCTGATCATCGTCGACACCGGCAACAACGCCACCGCCAGCAACTGGCAGTGGGCCGTGCAGCATTCCGACATCCTGGTCATCCCGCTTCCGCTGCGACGCGACATGGCGATCCTGACGATGAACATGCTCGACGGCATCATCGCCCGCGGCTACGAGCACCTGGTGCGATCGGCGCTGATCCTGACCGTCGTCCTTCCCGGCGACAAGGACTCCGTCGATACAGCACTGCGGCTCGAAGGCTGGCTCGAGAAGGAGTTCGAGGCCATCGGCGGGGTCGGACGCATCATGCGGGTGCCCTACGAGCCGAAGTTCGCCAGCGGTGAGCGGATCCGCTATCAGGAGCTCGGACAGGCGACCGTCGAGGCGTACACCAACGTGGCAGCGGAGATCGCCGACAGGCTCGCCGATCGCGCGTACGAGCGGACCGCCGAATACGCCGATGCATATGCCCCACAGGAGTTCACACGTCCCTCGCAGGCCGAACGCCGCCCGCCGCGTCGTCCGTACTCGCTCCCCCCGCACTCGATCCCACAGCCCGCTCCGCAGAGCTACGACGCCGACGCGGACTACGACCGGCACCCGCCCCGGGAGCAGTGGCGGCCGCGAGCCGTCCCACCCCGAGACCAACCACCCCGAGAGGACCCGTTCCGATGACCACCGAACCTGTTGCCCCACCCGACTCTATTGCTCTACCAACCGTTTCCAGTGAAAGGACGCCACCGATGATCACACCGCCTCCCACCCCGACCCGGGGCCGCGCCCTCGCTCGTCGCGCAGGGAATGCCGCAGCGATGACCGCCGCCGCACTCACCCTCGCGGTCATCTTCGCCGGCCCCGCCTCCGCCCAGGACTTCAACCCGATCAACGGAATCAAGCCGTCGTTCGAGTTCCTCGGCCCGTCCTTCCAGAACGTGTGGGCGCGGGTCGCCGCCTCGATCTGGGGTGTCCTGCTCGCCGGAGCATCGGTGAAACTGCTTGTCGCGCTGTACAAGATGCGCGCCGCGAAAGCCGGCGGTTACGGCGCGGAGATGAGCGACTCGATGGGCGAGGCGAAAGTCGCCGGGGTCGCGGTCGGCGCTCTGGCCATCGGCGGCGTCATCGTCGGCGCAATCATGTTCGTCGCCAATCCTGGCTGACCTATCACCAACAACGTTCCGGCTCAACCCCATTCGATGAGAAAGAAGAACTGACATGGCACGAGATTTCTCCGCAGTCGGCGCCGCCGGCTCGACCACCAGCGCGACGGGATCGGCGTCCGGCTCGCCCGGATCGGGCCTGTTCGGGCTGCCCAAGTGGGTACTGGCGATGATCGCCGCCGCCGTGGCGTTCGTCGTCGTGATTGCCGTGGTCGTGTTGACATCCGGGGGGAGCGAGAGCTCCACCGATGACGGAGCCGATGCGATCCGCGCCGCGCACGGCCCGACCACCACCATCGACGGCGTCCCTGCCGGCTACACCCGCGATCAAGCGGGCGCCCAGACCGCCGCGGTGAACTTCACCCAAGCCAACGGCCAAGCCTATGCAGGTCGCATCGATGCTCAGCGCCTCAAAGACGTTGCCGTAGCGGCAGAACCGACACCGGCGTTGACAGAGGTCCTCGACGTCTCGTCCGAGCGCCAGGAGACCGAGCGCGGCACGGTCAACGGCGTTCCGATGATCGTCACAGTGGAGAACTTCTCGCAGGATTCGGCGACGGTGTCGGTCTGGGGCATGGGAGTGAGCCAGAGCCGGGTCAGCCAGGACAGCGACAAAGTCGGCATCTTGGCCATCTACTCCACCACCACCGTGACGATGGTGTGGGAGAACGACGACTGGAAGGCCAAGGACTGGAGCTACAAGTCCGGCCCCACCCTCGAGGAAGCACAGTTCCCCGCCGATGAGTCCTCCCTCGCCAAGCAGGCCGCGGACGGCTTCTACGCCTTCTACGTCAACTGATGAAGGGTCGGCCTGCGATGTGGCGAAGGATTCTGTTGACGATCGCGGTGGCGGTCATCGCGGCGGTCGGGTTCGCGTGGCCCGCGGCCGCGCAGCCCTCGGCTGTTCCGGCACCGGTTCCCGGTGGCGGATCGACCGCGACCACGACGGCGAAGAAGCTACCCGAGACCTTTCCTGCGGATCTCCGCAAATACATCGCAGGTACCGACGAGTTCAAAGCAGCACCGTGGTTCACCGGGCCCTGCAAGGACAAGGGCGGCGATATGGGCCAGTACGTCGGATCGGTGATGAGCAACGAAGGCCGCCTGCTGTATTGGACGGCCACCGAGAACGACCGCATCGCGCGGTGGACCGCCGCGGTGTCCGTGCGCAAGGACCCGGTTCTGATCGGTGTCCTCATCGATGCCGGCGCGGTCGGCTCGCAGACCACCGGTGTCGATCTCGGGGTCGAGCAGAACCGCAAGGCCGCGCTGTCCATCACCGACGATGCGGTGCTCGAATCGTTCTACCCGCCGGTCTATCCCGCCGGCGATGCCGCGATGGCTCCCCCAGCCCCGACCTGCGCACAGGATCTCGCCCGGTGGACGACCAAGACTTCGAGCACCTGGGGCTTCGAGTGGGCCTCGACTCCCGATGCGGCCTCGCTCGCCGAGATGAAGGCGCAGCCCAATGCCGACCAGGTTCCCGAGCAGGCCTGGACCGACGCGTGCGCCGAGGGAGTGCCCGGGTCGCTGTGCATGCACGCGATGTACGTCAACTGCAGCAAGGCAACCGACCGCGACGACGAGGTGACCTGCCGAGAATGGAACACCAGGGTCGGAAAACTGTTCGGCGGCACCATGAACTGGATCGATCAGAACACCAGCTTCAGTGACCGCCTGAGCGAGACCCTCGAGTCAGCGTTCAAGGCGACCCCGCAGTACAAGGTCGGCAAGATGTACGTCGACGGCTTCTCCTGGGTGTGGGACAACACCGTCGGCGCGGTCGGCGACATCGTCGCCTTCGTCAAAGACCCCTCCGACGTCATCGACTCCTGGGCGAACAAGCTCAAGAGCGCCGCCGTCGGCACCACCACATCGGTCCTGCACGGGCTCGCCGGTATCGGTGAGTTCAACCCCACCGACCCCGAATTTCTCAAGGTCTACGCGATGTCGACGGGTCTGGGCATCTTCGTCATGGCGCTGATGGTGCTGCTGGCAATCTACAAATCCTCCGACGGCAGCAGACCCGGTATGGAGCTGGCCAAAGACCTGTTCGCCTACGCCCCGGCCGGGGTGATGATGATGCTGTTCGCGCCCTCGTTCGCGCAGTTGTTGATCTCGCTCGCGCACGAACTCTCGGTCAGTCTGGTCTCACTGCTCGGTAGCTCCACCGACGAGGTGGTCGACAACATCTCCTCGGTCCTCGGCCCGCTGACAGATACCACCCTGATCGGCGGTGCCGTCGGTGCCATCGTCGGGTTCGGGTTGATGTTCCTCGGCGCGTTGTCGCTGTTCTTCGGGTTCTTGATGCACGCGAACGCCCTGCCGATCCTGGGCGTGGTCTCGGCGATCGCCTTCGGCATGTGGGTGCATCCGAACTGGCGCAAGAAGGCCCTCCGCCCAGTGATGGTGTTCCTGGGCATCGTGTTGTCCAAGCCTCTGCTGTTCGTCATCCTCGCCGCGATCTTCGCGGCCATCAACATCTCCGCGGCCGGCGCGGTCGCGGACGACGGCGAGCTCGAATCCCTCGGGGACCTCGGCTCGATCGCCGTGTGCCTGGTGATGGTCGGACTGGCCCCGTTCGCGCTGCTCAAGTGGTCTCCGATCCTGCCGAGCGCCTCCGATTCCGCCGACTTCGGCAGTAGCGGGTCGGCCACGGGTCAGATGATCGGATCGAGCGCGGGGATGTACCAGATGCGCGCCGGCGGCGGCGGTGGAGGAACCGGGGGCGGCGGGAGCGCGGCCTCGCGCAATGCCGGTGTCGCCGATGCACCCGGCCGCGTCGGTAGCGGCGGTAGCGGCGGTGGCGGTGGTTCCCGGCCGGGTGGCGGCTCGTCGGCATCGAGCACCCATGCCGGTCAGCAGAGCGGCCAGACCGCATCGAGATCCGGCGGTCTACCGGGCAAGAGCGGTGGCCACGGCGGCGCGAAAGCAGGTGGCTCGGAATCGAGGCTGCTCGCCGCCGCCGGAAAGACAGCAGGAATGGCGGCGGGCGCCGCGACTGTCGTCGCTCCGATCGCCCTCGCCTCGGCCGGGGCCGCGATGAACAAAGCCGGAGCGGCCGCGCAGAGCGCCCCCGAACACCCCGACAGCGACAACTGATGTCCCACAACACGAACGGAGAGACCATGACCGCCACGACTGACATCGGCTGGTTCGGTCCGCACCCAACGCCGACTGCCCGGCGGGGGGCGCGGCGGTGAGCGGGCCACGGTCGGCGATTCTCGGCCGTCAGACCGCGCGCCGGGGAGTGCTCCCGTTCCCCGAGCCGGTCGTCGCCGCATGGGCAGCCACGCTGGTGGTGGCCCTGTATCTGCTGTTCATGGTCGGGCAGTCGACGTGGACGTTGGCGATCGATGCCGTCCTGATCGGCGGCGTCCTGTGCGCGACACTCGATTTCGGCCTGCACGAGTCGTACGCGGCCCGCAAGGTCAAAGCGATCCGCAACAGGCAGCGCCGCAAGAGAGGCGAGCACGTCTGGGTCTCGCCTTCCGATCCGCACTACGGCGACCCCGCCCTCGATCCGGGGTGGACGATTCCGGTTCCGCTGTACCGCACCGAGCCGGTCGACCTGGCCGGAACGGGCCTCGACGACATGTTCATCCTCGAACATCGCACCCCGGGCGACAACGACTACTACTCCGTTCTCATCGCGAAACAGGGCCTGGCCGAAGGCCTGCGCGGCGACGATGCGTGGGCGGTCACCTCGGCGGCGTTCGGGCGAGTGCTCGCCGGATTCGCCAAACGGTCCTCGTTCGTCCGCGGCCTGGAACTGCTGCACCGCAGCGTCCCCGCCGACATGGTCCCGCACGAGAACTGGGTCACCGAACAGATAGCGGCCGGCGACCCCGACCTGGCCGTGGTTCCGGCGATCCGGTCCTACGGACAGTTGATCGACCGGATGAGCCCGTACTCCGAAGAGCACCGCTCCTACGCGGTGCTGATCTTCCCGAAGTCGGCCGCGTTCCTCGCCGAAGCCGCGCGGATCGCCCGCCGCAAGGACGCCCCGCTGGTCGGCGGTATCGCCCAGGTCATCCGCGATGACACCGCCCGCGCCGTCAGCGCCCTCGAGCGTGCCGGAATGGGGCGCGTGGAGGTCTACGGCGAACAGCGCGCCTGCGCGGTCCTGCGGGCATTCCAGGACCCCAGCTACCCCCTCGACGCCCACAGGGGCGTCCGGTGGGACAACTGCTGGCCCTCCTACGTCGGACGGGACGAATCGGTCGAGGTCGCCGGCACATGGCACACCCGAGTCGGCATCATCCCCACCCGCGCCATCGAACCGGTCGAAGTCGGCCCGCTGTGGCTGGCGACCCTGCTCACCGGAGTCGAACCCGATGCCGGCGACGACGAGATCCCCGCAGCACCGACCATCCGGACGGTGACCGCGCGAATGGACTTCGTCGAGGCATCCAAGGCCCGCGCTGCGACCAAGAAGGACGTCACCCAGGACAAGGCCCGTCAGATCACCGAAGAGCGCAAGGGAAAGATCACCGACGGTGCATCGGAGGTCGCGATCAGCGAATCCTCCCGTCGCCGTGAAGATCTCATGCCCGGAACCGGGCACCACGGAATGATCTACACCCTCGCCGTCTCGGTCACCGGCCACGACGAAGACGACGCCCTGCGGGCGTGCACACGCGTCGAACAGGCCGCCGACGACTGCGGTATCGGCGAGATCGAATGGCAGGACAACCGCCACGACGTCGCCGCATTCGTCACCTTGCCCCTCGGCCGCGGACTCGCGGCCACCAAATGGACCCGCTCCCGATGAACCGAACCCAGAGTCCGCCGACCACAGAACGAGGCGAGAGACGATGACCAGTACCGACAACAAGCAGGACCGACGCCGTGGCCACGCCGCCACACCGCGCACCGCCCGCCGTTTCTCGCTGACCCGGCGAAGCAAGCGCACCGGCCCCGATCTGGCCGCGCAGGCCGACACGGCCGCCACTCTCGCCGCGGCACAGTCCGCCGGCATGATCACCACCCGTCGGCACCCGCCGACGCGGAAGAAGTGGCTCGACCGATGGGGCTGGTACGAGATCCGCGTCGAGGGCGCGTGGACGACCACCCGGCAGGGCGAAGCGCTGAACCTGGCCACGATGCGCCGCTCGGTGCGTCACGAGGGCCTGCTGACCGGGCTGAACAAGATCAGCCAATCCGGAGTGATCACCGACCCCTACGCTCTCTACGGGTCGGAAATCGAGAACATCAACATCGCCGTCATCGGCGACATCGGCAAGGCCAAGTCCTCGCTCATCAAGACCGCGATGTGCCTGCGCCAACTCGCACTCCCGAACCGGCAGGTGGTGGTGATCGACAAGAAACGCCAGGGCAACAAGGGCGGCGAATACAGCGGAATCGCGGATGCTGTGGGCGCTGGTTCGATCCGATTCCGCACCGGCACAACGGGAATGCGCATCAACCTGCTCGACCCCGCGATCGCCACCGGCGTCGAACGCACCGACGGAGTCGCCCCGGCCGGCCAGGAAGCACTCGTCGGGGCAGTCATCGAGGACACGATGGGCCGCCCCCTGGTCGAGACCGAGAAAGCCGCACTCGGGCTCGCTCTGCAAGTGGTCAACGACCGCGCAGCCCGGGAGAACCGCGAACCGATCCTGATGGAACTCGCCGACGAGCTCCTGGGCCCCTCCGCCGGCAGCGGCGCAGCGTTCGGTGATCAGTGGGCGCAGGAATCGCGGCGTTGGGGCCTCAATCCCGGTCTGGCGCTGCGGGAGCTGTGCTTGGGCGATCTCAAGGGCCTCGTCGACGGCGCGACCTCACCGGAGGTCCGCGCGGCTCTCGATCACCCGTTCGTGCACTTCGACGTGTCGGCGTTGCCGAACAAGGGTCCGGCCCTGCGGGTGATCATGACCGTGATCAACACCTGGTTGGCGAACGTGCTCGCCTCCCGGTCCGCCCGGCACATGCAGACCCTGCTGCTGGTCGAGGAAGGCTGGCACGTCGCCGACGGCTCCACCGGAAAGGTCTTCCGCGAGAACATGAAGCTCTCGCGCGGTCTGGGACTGTCGACCGTCTCGGCGTTCCACCACATCTCCGACCTGCCGGTCGATTCGCCGGCGCGGGCGCTGATGAAAGAGGCCGGCATCGTCTTCCTCTACGGGCAGGACCGGGTCGAGGACGCCGAAGAAACCGCCCGCATGTACCACCTGCCGCCGGGGTCGACCGAAATCATCATGTCCCTCGCCAAGGGCCACTGCCTGGTCAAATACGGCAACGCCGACCCGATCCTGATGGAACACGTGCGCTCGGATCTGGAAATCGCACTCACCGACACCGACGAAGTGATCAAAGGAGCAGCAGCATGACCGACCACTCACGCAGCGCAGCGCTCTCGCACCCTACGGCCGACCGTTCGACTCTGGTGGGTGTGGACGTGACGACCCTCGATGTGGCGGGCAGTACCGCCGTAGGTCGACTGTTCCGGTCTCGTTCGGCAGCAACGGCATTCGCCCTGACGCACGCCGCACAATCCTGGGCCACGCTGGTCTCACTCGACTTCACCGTCTTCGAGTGCGATACAGCGTCAGTCGATTCGGCATCGGAGGGCATGTTCTGCGCGTGGGACGAGGTGTCCGTGACGGGCTCGGTAGCCGAGACAGCCTGCGCTTTAGCGATTCTCGACGAATACAGTCTTGGGGTGAGGCGGGCGAGGTTGCCGCTGCCCGCTGCTCTGACGGCCGAGATCTCCACGCTGAGCAACGCCGTCGCTTCGCCGGTGCATCCATCACGGGTCGACGACCCCGACAAGGTGGAGGTCCGCCTGTGCAGCATCAGGCCGGACCCGTTGCCGCACAGCAGAACATCGATAGGGTTCTACGGCAGCGACGACGCGGAGCGGGTGGCCGGGGTCCTGGCGTATCGGTTCGGCGGCGACATCGCACCAGCGACCGAACGGGGCTGCATCCAGGTCCACCACAGCGCCGACATCAGCGACGTTGACCGCGCCGCGGTCGCCCGCTACACCCGCATCGGCGAACTGCGCGCCAACATCGCCGCACTGGACCCGCGACGAGACATCGCGGCGATCACGCGCCTCGACGGCGAGCTCGACACCCTCTGCTCGGCCGTACTCCATCGACGATCGACACCCTCGCCCACTCCCGTCGCCGGCAGCGACGTGGTCCGCAGATACCTTCCCGCGCCTGCTCCACGGCCCGACTCCAGCGAGGACCGCCCCCGATGAGCACACCAGAACTTCGCCCCACTCCCCCGGTACTTCCCTACGGCACCGGCCCCGTCGTCGGTTTCGTCGCCGGTGCATTCGTCTCCGTGGTCGGCGGCGGCTACCTGTCCGGTCTCGTCGCCGGCACCGGCCCTGCACTTCCCGCCGGCATCTACGGGGTGATCCCCGTGGTGGTAGGCCTGTTCAGCAACCCATCCGACCCCGCGTCGGCGTGGCCGGTAGGTGCTCAGCCGGGCGGCCCGATCCTGACCTGGCTGTGCATCGGCATCATCGCGGCCGCATGCATCCTGCTCGGAGCTATCGTCTCGGCGAAGAACATGGCCCGCAAAGCATCTCGGCGGGTGCGGGCGAACGGATTCGCCGATCGGGCCGCGCTCGCAACTGTCGGGATCGACGAGAAAAGCGCGGTGAAGAAGGCCAAGGCCACCCGGCTCTCACTCTCCGACGTCCCGGTCCGCCGGATCGAGGCAGCAGCGGAGACCACGCGCATCGGCACGCTGTACGACGACAAGAAACAAGGGGTGTTTCTGCAGTACCGAGACGGTGTGCTGGTCGAAGGCCCCACCGGATCCGGTAAGACCTGGCGCATGTTCTACAAGGCGGTCGTCGAGGCGATCGGGCCGGTGGTGGCCACCTCGACCCGCGGTGACCTTCTGCGCGCGACGTGGGCCGAGCGCGCGGCTGTGGGCAGGGTCGAGGTGTTCGATCCGGACGGGCTGACGGTGTATCCGAACAAGATGCAGTGGTCGATTCTCGACGGCTGCGACGACCCCGAGGTGGCCATGCGGCGGGCCGCGGCGTTGGTGCAGGCCATGCCGATGGACGGCACCTCGAATTCGAGCTACTGGAACGGCAAAGCCGCGATGCTCATGCGCGGCTACCTGTATGCCGCAGCGGTATTGGACAAGGATCTGGTCACACTGCGGGTGTGGGCTGCCTCGCGCAACGTCAAGCCCGTGCATGAGGTTCTGTCGAGGGATCTACCGGACTGGGACGCCGACCTGAGTCAGGCGCTGGAATCGAAAGCCGATTCCTCCGACGACATGATCGGTGCCTGCACACGCCTGCTCGAGCCGTTGGCGTCGCCGAAGCTGATGCGCTCGCTCAATGTCCCGCTCAGCGAATCGGCGGATCTACGTTCCCTGATCACCGAAGGCCGCAACACCGTATATCTCATCTCCGAGGGTGGCAGTGCGTCGGCGGCCGCGATGACGACCGTTCTGTCGGCCGAGCTCTATCACGTGGCGAAGACCCACGGCCTGACCCAGCCCGACGACAAGATCGACCCGCCGCTGCGCATGGTGCTCGACGAGATGAACAACGTCGCAGCAATCCCGAACATGCCCTCGCTCATCACCGACTCCGGTGGCCGCGGAATCCAGATCTGGGCCGGAGTGCACTCCCGGCTGCAGAACGAACAACGCTGGGGCCACGTCGCCGGCCAGCAACTGTCCAACGACTCCCCCACTCGCCTGTATCTGACCGGCCTCGGCGACGCCGACGAGCTGGCGACCATCTCGAAGGGCCTGGGAATGCGTGACGAATACATGAGCGCCTCCCGGATGGCCGGGCCCCGGTCGGTCCCGGTCATGGCCGGCAGCGACATCGCCCGGATGCCCGCCGATCAAGCCCTACTGCGCTACCGGGAGGCCAAACCGATCAAGCTGCACGTTCCCTCCGTCTGGGACGTACCCGTGCTCGCCGCCCGCGTGAAGGCCAATCAGAAGGCGTTCGACGAGTACTGCGCTACCGGTTACGAGAAGAGCTGACGTCATGGCACTCCCGGCGTATACCCCCGGTGCGATCGACTGGCCGTACCTCGACAAGGACAGCGCCGCCCGACTGTGGGTCGAGCTCGGCACCTGGGTGGAATGGCTACGCGACCGCTACGAGCTCGGCCGCACCATTCCCCCGTGCTGGTTCAAACACGGCCCAGTGGTCGAAGAGCTGACCGCAGCGATGTTCGCCCGCCGTGAGGCGTACCAACAGGGCAAGAACGCCTATCACGGTGGGCCCGCAGCGTGGCACTACCAAGTTCTCTGGCCGATGGTGCACCGGATGAAGTCGATCACCGACTTCGAGCAGTGCACTCCCCACTCGTGCGGGTTCACCCCGCCGACGCCGGCCGTCGCCGGCGACTTCGCCGAATTCATCGCCACCGACATCGACGAGCGCGACGACTCACCGATCGAGCCGACCCAGCACGACGCCGCACCCGCCGAGGCCCCATCGGAACTGACGATGGAGCAGGTCATCGACATGATCGACACCGACAGTGCTGTCGCAGAAGATCCCGCCGACGATTTCACCGCCGTCATCATCGACGACGCACGGTGGGAGTACGACGAAGCCACTGAGACCTACAAGCCTGCCCCTTGAGATCGATTCCGGAACAAGGGGTGTCGAGTCGCGGTCCGGCGGACGTCCGGACTGGCACTCGTCTCTCATCCCACAGCGTCAAGGCCGTACAACGTAAAGTCTCTGCGATGCCCCTGCTATCGAAGTCACTCGGCGAATCGGTGACACTCGAAGATACAACCATCAGGACATTCACATTCAACGTCGTTGGCACCCGTCCCATTCGGCGGTTCTCCTACCGAACCATCGAGCACATCACAATCCCCGCCGACGCCTTGTACCCAAATTCCTGGGTATCCGTGCCGCCTGGAAAATTTCACCCAGGGAGCACCTTCACCACCGAATATGCACATGGCGCTGGCCCCGGACCCGTTCTCGTGGAAGTCCGGTACACCATCTCGGCACTGCTACCGTTCTGGTTCCTCTCCCAACAGTTCGTGCTGCGCTAGAACTAGACCCAACGTTCTTCCCTGGCTTGCACACCGAACGAGCCCCACCACACTGGGTGTGGTGGGGCTCGCCGGCGAACTGGGACGACTAGCAGAGCTGCTTGTTTCCGGTGTCCATCAGACCGATGCCGTTGGCGTTGCCGATCTTCACGCGGAAGGTCACGCACGCACTGCCCGGGGCGTACACCATCGGCGTCCAGTAGCTGTTCGGGCTGTTGCCGTACGAGGGTGACCACTGCCAACCCGAAGCCTGCGAGGCAATGCCGGCTTCGCTCTGCCGGCCGGCGGCGCCCGTGACGCGGACCCAGTTCGTACCGCAACTGGGGCTGTACCGAACCTCGACCTTTCCGGAGCCGAAATACGTGTTCTCCCAGATCGTCTGGGCACCGTTCGCGCACCCGGTCGAGAGCGGATCTCCGCTCGGGGCTGCCTGCGCCGTACCAGCCGCGCCGACAGTCAGGGCTCCGGCTGCAGCTCCTGCCATGGCCAGGGCTGCGATGTTCCTCTTGAGTTTCACTGGACTCTCCTCATCCCGAGAACACTGTCGGCAAAAGGCTTTTCACCGTTTCCGATCCCGTGGGACAAGACTGCACCCGCACATATTTATGACGCACCCGCTAAATTAATGGATCGCCTCGCGCACTCGCGCGACGCCAGGGGGGAGCACCGTCATGGACGAGGGTAAGAGCACGCGTGGGCGGGGTCGGCCACCGAAGAAGCTCGATCCACCCACCGATGCGCTCGGACGCTTCGCCAATCACGTGCGATCGGGACGTGCGATCGCGGGCTTGAAGCAGACCGAGCTCGCGGAGCGGGTGGGGTGTACACCAGGAAGCCTCAGCCAGATCGAACGCGGCATCCTGCGTCCGAGCCCAGCGTTGGCCACGGCGCTCGATCAGGCTCTCGGCTGGAACGGCTTGCTGCTGTCTCTGTTTCGTGATGCCCAGGAGGAAAAGGACCGAAAGACCGCTGACCGCATCGGCCGCTCCCACGACCCGACGACCGGAGCGCTGTCGACCGAGCTCACGCCTGCGGATCTACACCTCGAGCCCGGGGATGTGTCTCTGTGGGTCGCCGACATCACGATTCCGGACGGGACACTGATGGCTCCCGGCGAACGCTTCACGAAGATCTGGCGCGTCCGAAACGGTGGATCGGTCCACTGGGAAGACCGCTACATCAAACGGATGGGCCCTCTCGGCGGTTCCAGCCAGGTCGCAACCCCCAGCCTCACGCCGATCCCCGACACCGCACCCGGTGAACTCTGCGACATCGCAGTGGAATGCAAAGCCCACGTGCTGCCCGGGAGCTCGCAAGCCAATTTCAAGATGAGTGACGCGCACGGCCGCCTGTACTACCCGAACACCACCCCGGAAGGCGTCTTGTTGGCGATCACGGTCGTAGAGGGACTCACTCCCCGCTCGGCCGCCGATGGGTCACGCGACGTTCGGGGACTGTGAACCGCCAATTGCACCGTTCGAAAGAACTCAACCCCGCCACAGAGTGGCGGGGTTGAGTATGTTCAAGGGTCACGCAACTGCGGACGATTACCACCTTTAAGATAACCGATGATCCGTCAGCCTTCGGCGGAAATGCTAGCAGGCAGGAGCACGGGTGACAAGCACGGCCGCAGGCGAGGTGAACCTGGACTTCGTCTTCGAGTCGATGCCCCACGCTCGGATGCAGAAATACCTGGACGCAGCGGGGCACCGCAAGGTCGAGGGTGCGCTCGATCTGTATCGATGGAACCTCAAGGCGTCCACAGCGTTGTGGGAGGTGATCTGTCACGCCGAGGTGACACTTCGCCATGCGATCGACATCTCGCTCAGCGAGCGGCACGAGCAGCTGCGCAGGGAAGACGATTGGGTCTTTTACGCGCTGGAAGTCCCTGAGGGTACATCGGAAATGGGCAGTTGCTTCGAGGACCTGTCCAAGGCGTACGGGAAGCTGAAGAAGCGGGTCGGCAAGGGCAAAGGCGGGTTCGAGAGAGTCGCGGACATCGGCGCGGATGACGTGATTGCTGCTGTGGACTTCGGGTTCTGGAAGTTCATGGTTTCGGGAGACAAGGAAATAAAGTTCGGGACTCGAATCAGGCGAGGCTTCGACAACGCGCCGCGCGGCAAAACTAGCAACGACATGGCGTTTCTGCGTCAGGTGGTCAACCCACTGCACACGGTGCGCAACAGGATTGCCCACCACGAGCCCATCTGCTTCGAATCGGGCAATTTCATCAAGAACAAGTTCGACAATGCCATCGCGCTGATCGGCTACTTCGACGACAACCTTCGTGACTGGGCGAGAGATCAGTCCGCCCTCGACCAGATCCTCGAAACAAAGCCGTACATGCGCCGGAGATGACCTGGACCGCCTCTGGACTTCCTCATTTCCCCAACAAACGTTCGGCCACGCGGTCGTCGACCGGCAGATCCTCCAGCCAGAGCGGCACGGGGTACGCAAGGCGACTCAGGACGACGTCGACGGCATCGGTTGCGAAGGGTGCCGTCACCGAGTCCGGCGGCGGTGGATAGATCACTCGGTAGGGCACTTGCTCGTCGGACTCTTCACCTGCCGGAATCAGATTCCGCGAGGGATTCAACTTTCCACGTCGGCGGTTCGGCATCGGGTCGAATACATCGATCAGCCCGAACTCGTCCAGAGCATGGATCGCTTCCAGGTAGGTGTCCTCGCTGAGTCCATAGCGTTCCCATCGAATCGTTTCTCCGAGGGCCACGCCGATGTCTTTTTTCGACGAGCGCGGCTGCCCCTCCATACGCTGGGTGAATTCGACGATTGCCAGGAAGGTGGCTATCTCGCCCGGTTCGAGGACGAGGTGCCAGCCGCGGGCGAAAAATGCGCGCGGTACGCGCACGGTCTCGGGACTGCGCCTTTCCGCCGGCACTGTGTACCGTCGACCGTTTCCGGCCTCGGAGTTCAGAATCCAGTTCTTGAACCTTCCCGCCACCGGGTCCGATCCGGTGTGCACCAGCCCGACATCGTGCAGCACGGACAGCGCCCGGTTCAGCGCCCGACCTCGTTCGCGATTGATTCGAGCAGGTGAAGTTGGTTTGACATGAAGACCACAAAGCTTCCACCACGCCGCGAGCTCCGGTTCGCCGAACACGTTGGGGTGCTTGTTGACGAACGTCTTGCCGGCCTCGAACTCGAGGTGCGCTACGTAAATCGCCGACATCAGAACCCTCAGTGCCGAGTTCTTACGGTTGATCAAGCGGGTGGACGCAGGTCGGGTGTCCAGATCTGTTGAGCGAACATACTTCTCGCCGGGGGCGCGAAGAGGGCGTTTCGGATCGAGTCGGACGAACGGAGTCCGGATTCTGACGTCCTCGAACCTGACGTCTTCGTATTGGCTGCCGAGGCCGAGCAGGCTGTATTCCTTGGTTGCTGCTTTCACCGCGTCCTTGCGAGCCAGCAGGGCCTCGCGACGAGCGGTCCTGCGCGCCTCCCATCCCTCGAACACTGCTTTGTTGTACTGCTCCTGACGCGCGAGTTTCGCCTGTTGCTCCGCGGTGAACTTTTGAGCGAACACCCGTTTGGGGATTGCCGACGGCTCCCCGGTGTCGGTAACGTCGCTGTTCTCGGGCTCGCCGAGATCCTCCGATTTCGCCATGTCAACCATCAGATCTCCTCGAATTAGTACCGATGTAGCCGGTGCTGCGGGAACCGGACATTGCAACGTTAAAGTAGATAAGAGTAACGGGGCTATGTCCGGCCAGCCTAGACCCGGTGACCGGCCACCACGGTACTCCGAGCGGCGTGCGTGCAGCTCCAGAGCCCGCCACAGTTGTCTGCATGAACAACACACCGAACGGATCGAACGACGATCCTGACCAGGCCGGACGGAACCTCTTTCCGTCACTGACGACTCCTGCCGCATTTGCAGTTGCGGGACTTATGGGTGCGACCGCTACGTACTTCTCGCGGGACCCATCCATTGGAGCAACGATCTTCGCCGCCGTACTGGGTGCTCTGACGAGAAAGTAGCCCACGGCGTGTATGAGGCCGTCCGCGTGGCGGGCGGCCTCACACGCGGTCTCACCGATGGCCACGAGTGCGACCGGCCCGCGCTTACAGCCGCGGGCCGCGCCGCTGGTGTCCGTGTTCGATGTTCTGCTGCGCGATGGTGTGGTGGTGCTCGATGTTCTCGGCCTCGCGCTGTAGTCGCTGCTGTTCTTCGTGCTCGTCGCGTCGTTGCTGCTCAATGTGGTCGTGCAGGGTGTCGATGTTCGTGTGGACGGTGTTGTACGGCGCGTGCTCGGCCCGGTTCTCGGGTCGGTCGCCGGCGATCGAGGTGGTGTCGGTGATCTGGTAGCGGTCTCGGTAGGCGGCGATCTCAGCGGCGGTGCGATTCCATTCGGCCGCGAGGGCGTCGTCGTCGGGCCGCTGTTCGAGGTGGCGGGTGAATTCGAGGTCCGGGGTCGAGGCCGGGTCGGGGACGGCGGCGATGCGGTCGACGGCGGCGGCGTGCTCGGCGGCGATGTCGTCGTATCGGTTGTCGAGTTGCTCGCCTAGGACGGGATCGACGAGGTGGGCGTCGAGGTCCGGTGACGGCACCCAGTGCGGTGCGTCCTGGTCGACCGGTGTCCGGTGTGTGGGCGCGATGTCGTCGAGTGCGTCGACGATGCCTCCGGCGAGGACGCCGGGGTGTGTGGCGGTGTGGATGTCGCGGCACAGCTCGTCGAGGTCGTAGCCGCCGTGTGCGGTCAGTTCCCGCATTCGGGCGATAGCGGTGTTCCACCGGGGGTCGTCGCTACGTGCTGCGGTGGCCATCGCGATCGGGAAGTGCTCGCGCATCGTGTCTTCGTGCTCGGCGAGCCACCTGGTGTTCGCGCGTTCGGCCGCGTCGGTGACGGCGGGTACGAGGTCTTTGATGAGGGCGCGGGCGGTGACGTCGTCGCCGCGTGTGGTCAGTTGCTGGGCGTGCCAGGCGAGAACGTTCTCCGGTGACAGTCCCGCCAGCGCTGCGGTGCGCAGGTGTCGGCCGAGTCGGTGCACGCCGGGTTCGGCGATGAGGCGTTCGGCGGTCGCGGGTTCGAACGCGGCCTGGATGGGGCGCTGGACTCGTGCAGCGTCGAGTTCGGCGTGGGCAGCGTCGTAGTCGCGGATCCGTCGGCCGATGCCATCGGTTTCGGCGGGTGCCGGCCGAACGGTGGTGTAGCGGTCGGCGACGAGTCGGGCGTAATCGTCGAGCTCTTTGTCGGTGCCGGGTGTGCGCGGCGGGAGCGGGGGCAGCTCGTGTTCCGGTCGCCCGGTAGCGCCGGCCACCGTGTCGGTGGTGTCGGTGGTGTCGGTGGAGCTGCGTGCCTCGATGATCCGTGAGTTGAGCACTCTCGCGACGTCGCGTGCGGTGTGGAGCTCGCCGGCGGCGAGTGCGTCGACGAGGACGTGGCGGGCGCTGTCGCCGCGGTCGTGGATCTCGGCGAGGGTCGCGCGCAGTGCTGCGAGGCTTCCGGGGTGTTCGGCTTGCGCGGTCGCCAGAAGCGCTGCCGGGAGTGCCCGGTCGAGGACGGTGTCGAGCCAGTGATCACGAAGCCGGGTGTGGGCGGCGAGGTATGCCTCGCGGAGCCGGTCGGGGCTGTTCGCGTGTTCGGCGGCGTCGCGTATCGCGGTGATGGCGGCCTTGTGGCCGTTGTCGTTGGCGAGGATGCCGGTGAGGACCTCGCGGGAGTTCGGGGTGTCGATCTCCGAGAGGTGCATTCCCTCGGTGTCGAGTGTGACGCCCGGTTCGACGGGCACGTACAGCTCGTTGTTGGTGCGCCCGCGGGTGGCCGCGACATAGAGCCCGGCCCGGTCTGTGGTGGGGCTGAGCGCGGTGTGGGAGGTGTCGACGGTGATGCCTTGGCTGCGGTGCACGGTGGCGGCGTAGCCGAGTTCGGTCAAGCCGGACACGTAGTCGGCCGGCAGGGTGACCGTGCCGTCGTGGGTTTTGCTGCGGACGGTCAGCGAGCCGTCTTTGCCGACTGCGGTGACGGTCCACAGGTCACCGTTGCGGACGAACATGTTCCGTCGCCGACCACCCTTGGTGCGCAGCCACCGTGCGTTCTTGCGGGTGAGGACGGTATCTCCGACCCCTGCGGTGAGCTCGTCCGACAGCTCGGCGGTGCGGCGGGACTTCACCGTTCCCTGGCTACGGAAGTGCTCTTGGATGGCGAGGTTGACGGTGCGGACGTCCTCGCCGGTGGAGAGCATGACGAGCGAGGACTTACCGGCTGCGATGTCGGCGAGGTACGCCCCGGCGGCGGCGTCCTTCATCTCCGCGGCAGTGCCGGTGTGGACCCATCCGCGTTGGTAGAACATCTCGAGACTGGCCGGGTCGCCGTGCCGCAGATCGAGCGAATTCTCGGCCTGTTCGGTGTCGCTGCCGAACCGCACAACGGTGGTCAGTTCGGGCGCGCGAGTCTCTTCGGCGAGCAGCCGCAACGCACCGCCCGTTTCGACGGCGTCGAGCTGGTTCGGGTCACCGAGCAAACGCACGACCGCGCCTTTGGCTGCAGCGATCTCGGTGATGGCGGCGAGGTCTTTGGTCGAAGCGAGGGAGGCTTCGTCGACGAGCAGCATCGCACCGGGGCGAATGTCGATCCGGTCGGACAGGGTCAGGGGTTCGTCGCCGTTCTTGCCTCGCCACGGGTAGGTCAGGGTGGCGAGAGTGTGCGCGGTGACCCCGATTTCCTCACCGAGGGTTTCCGCTGCGACGGCCGACGGTGCGAGTGCGATGACCTGATATCCGGCCTTCTTCCACGTGTCGGCGACGGCCTTCATGGCGGTGGTCTTGCCGGTGCCGGCCGGTCCGATACCGACCGCAACAAGGGTGCCGCTACCGACGAAATGTTCCGCGAGTTCACGTTGCCCGGCGTTGAGAGTGCGTCCGTCCTTGCCTTTCGCGGCGGCGGTGATGACCTTGTCGAGCGCGGCCTGCGGAGCGATGTAGGCGACCGGGGTCTGTGCGGCGTCGAGCAGGGAACGTTCTGCGGCGAGGACGGTGTGCGAGGTGTGCAGGGCGGTGCCGGGGCGGGTGAGGATGAACTCGCCGTCGCGGCGGCGCAGCGCCGTCGGAGCTTCGGGCAGCTCTGGGAGCGGCATGTGTACCGATGTTGCGAGGACACGGTCGATCACGGCGGCAGTGGCGGCGCGCCGTGCGGTGTCGTCGGTGAACGCGACGGCGGCGAAGTTCGCATCGACGGCGGAGTGGACGTGGGTGATCGCCCAGTTCGATCGCTTGTCTTCGAGGCGTTCGAGCACGCGCTCGACCTCCTCGTCGAGGGAATCGAGGGTGCGCATGTGCTCGCCGACCTCGCGCACACCGGAGGCGTGCTCTCGTTGGACCTGTTGCCACCCCGCGGCGAGGGCGTCGACCTCGCGTGGGGTGCCGAGGATCTGCGCGGACCGGGTGAGCCAGGCGTTCTGCATCTCGCGCAACGTCTGCGGTTCCTGCTTGCCGGCGCGGGTGTCGAGGTTCGCCTGTTGGTAGAGCGAGTACATCGCTTTCGGGGACGGCATCCGGCCGTGTTCGGCGCGGTACTCGGCGACGAGCTGGTCTCTGCGCGTTTCGATCTGACTGCGGCGTGAGGAGAACATCTCGCACAGCTCACGCGGGACCTGCTCGATTTCGACGACGTCCTGCCGGCCGTGACCGGTGGAGCGGGCAGCGAGGGAAAAACCGAGTTCGGTATGCAGCTTGGACATGATGGTGGCGTTGTAGCGCTGCGAGGCCGGCACCGCGTACCGGTGCAGGATCGACCCGTCGAGGGCCCGCCATTTACCGTCGGATTCGGTGCAGACCTTGATCGAGACGACGGCGTGGGTGTGCAGGTTCGGATCCCCGGCGCGGGAGTCGTAATGGTCGTAGAGGGTCGCGACCAGACCGGTGGTGTCCTGGACTTCCTGGCTGGTGTTGCCGGTACGGGTGAAGCACGCTTCCTTCTCGATCCAGCCGAGGGCGTCGGTGACGGTCTCTTTGTGGATGCGCTCGATTTCTCGGCGGGTCCCGTCGTCGGCGAGCGCCCACATCACCGACACGCTTTTCGGTGGGGTGAACACCAGGTCGTAGCCGGCCACGGGCTGGCGGACGCGGGACTTCTGCGCGCTGATCCACGAACGGAGCTCGCGCTGATCTTCCGGCGGGCGGCCGTGGCCGTCGGTGAACAACCGGGTACCGACCTCGTCCATGATCTGCTGCGACTGCGCTTTCGACGGCGCGTGCCCGTGCTCCCTACGGAACTCCCCCACCGCTGCCTTGTGCTCGCGGAGCAGTTCGATGTCGTTGGAGAATTCGGGGAACTTACGGCCCAGGCGGGCTGCTTTGAGCGCGGCCTTCTCGTTCGCGCCCTTGGTAATTGAATCTTCGATCAACGCCGAGGCGTTCGGATGCAGCCCGCTACCGAACAACGCTTTCATCTGCGGCTCGGACACCTGCCCACCGCCGGTGATCGACGGCCCCGCAGTCGGGTCGATCCCGGCCTGCATCTGCTCCAGATTGTCCAGGCCCGCACCGAACCAGACACCCGGCGGTGTGCCGTGCGCGGTGTAGTAATCGGTCAGATCTTGGCCGTGCTCCCGTTCGCGGTCAGCGGTGGCCACCTGCTTGGTCAGGTACTCGTAGCCATCGCCCGCGTGCAGTACGTGGAGCGTCATCACACCGCCACCCTAGACGCCGCAGGCGGGCAGGCGGAAGGCCGGAACCCCCCAAAGTCTGAAATTCAGCAAGAGGTGTGTAAATCACCTAGGCTTTTGGCAGGCGAAGCCTGTGCAGTAAGGCCAAGCCCTCAGATGTCTTCGGCCAGGCCACAGACTTGGGGCGGTCGGAGCTGGGGTCGCGGGGGTCAGGAGATCGAGAGGCAACGGGGTCATGGGGTCGACAGGAGATCGGGTAGCCGCCCGTGAGCGGGGATGGCAGAAGGCCACCCGCCAGGCGGGTACAGCGGTGCGGGAGCGCGAGAGGGCGGCGCGGCGATTCGTTGCAGCGCGGGCACAACGGGACGCCGCCGAACAGGTGATGGCTGCCGAGTTGGAACGGCTGTCGACGTCAGAGGGATCTGTGCCCCGTGCGGCGGAGCTAGTCGGCGTGGATCTGGTAGAGGCCGAGCGGCTGATGTCCGCACGTCAGATCGTCAGAGCTGTTCCTGAGAGCGATGACTCGACGTCGTCGTGAACACCCCACTGTCGGAACCTCGACGGGACCACCGGACGAGCCCTCGCCCGCCGGTCCCACGTGAGCACCGTATGGGTGCGATGTCCCCTATCTGTGTGTCCGGCCCCGATTGTGGGTGCCTGAGATCGAGCGGAGCGGTGGGAGGAATCTCGGGCATCCACATGAGGATGAAGGCCGGTGCACAGTTGGGGGCACCGCACCCGATCCCCTCCCTCGTCGATGACTCCCCCGCCGGGCCGTGCACCGGTCGGGCAGGTAGGTCGTCTCGTCCGTCCGCTGTCGTCTGCGACGCCTGGGCGGTAGAGTTTGCAGTGCGTTCTGGCGGTGCCGTGTGGGCCCTCCGCCGAACGTTGATCACGTGCACCCTCACCGACTCTCCCCGTGTCTGCGGGCGGTCGGTTCGACGAGAAAGGCCCACACACATGACTGTCACCCCGTTGGACAAGGACGCGATCCGCGCGGCCGCCGAAGCGGCGATCAACGAGCGCATCGCGAAGGTCGAGGCGATCACCGACGCACAGCAGAAGGTCGTCGAGGCCGAAGCAGACGACGCGAAAGCGCGTACGGCCGCCGACGCGGCGATCAAGGAAGCCCAGGCCGCGAAACGGTCCTCTGCCAAGTCCGTCGAGAAGGCCAAGGACGCGGTCACTACCGCGTTGCGGGCCGCGCTCGACGGTGGATGGACGGCGCAGCAGTTGCGGGAGATGGGGTTGACGGTGCCGACCTCTGTCATCGCGTCCCCGAAGCCGGCCTCGACAGGATCGGGACGCAAGAAGCGGCCGGTGCGCATCGGTGTTGCGAGCACCGCCACCGACGCGGACAAGCCCGGTTCGGGCGAGTCGCCCGACGCCGCTACTCCCCCGCATACCGACCCCGCACCGAACTCCGAGACACCGCCTGCGGCGCAGGAGTTCGCCTCCGCCGGGCAGGGTGCGCAGTGAGCGCCCTCGGCGCGCTCGGCGTCGTCGTCTCGAACTCCGTCGGGCCCGACCCGTCGACGTTCGCCGCGTCGATCGCCTACGCCGACAGTGCCGGTGAGCCGGGAGCACCGGTTGCGTACGGCGAGTTCTTCACCTTGCTCGACGCAACCCAGTTCGTCGTCACGCAATGCTGGGTACTGGCGATCACCCGCGAGCAGGAGCACCTCGCCGCGACGATCGTGCGCGGCGGTCCGGTCGACACCGGACTGCACCTGCTCGATTCGGCCGGGACGCCGACGGAGATCTCCGACGCCGTCGGACAGCTGTTGATGGATCAGGCGGGTGCGCGATGACCGGCAACCACCCTGAGACGGACCTGAGCGAGTCCGATGTGTTGGAGCTCGACATCCTTGCGCTGCTGCAAACCGCGGAGGCGAACGAGGCGTTCGACACCTACGGCCCTCTCATCACCACGCGGACCGCGCCGCAGTTCGCGGACCTGTTGCGGATGATCAACGCTCTCGCGGCCGGCGGCGACTTCGAGTCGGCGATCGACGCGGAAGTGTTCGCGGCCGTGCGCTCCCCCGTCGACATCTCGCGGTTGGAGAAGTTCGGAGTGTTCGACACCTCGGACCCAGTCCTCAAACTCACCGCCGTGCAGACGCTCCGGACGATCCACGACGCCGAGACAGAACCGGTAGAAGCACAGTCGCCGGGAGACGTTAGGTGATGGTCGGCGGGCCGGGTCGGTGCCGGAACCGTTAGGTATCGGCGGGGCAACAGAACTCACGCGGTTCGAGCGCTACATCGTGCGCGGCCCGCACGTTGATTCGTGTGCGATCTGGGTCGGCGCGGTAGCCGATGACGGGTACGGCCGGTTCTGGTTGATGCGCGATGGCCGGCAGCGGGTGGTGCGCCCGCACCGGTACGCGTTGGCGCGTGCGCTCGGTGTACCGCTCACCGACGAGGTGACGGCATTGCACCTGTGTGACAACCCGATCTGTGTACGAGTCACTCTCGACGAGGACACCCGCGTTGGCGGGGTGCGTCACGTCGTCGACGGGACGCAGTCACAGAACCTGCTCGATATGGGAGCCAAGGGCCGCGGGGGTGGCCGGCGTCAGCGCGGGCTTTGGTACGGGCCCGATCGGGTCGCGAGAGCGGCGCGGTCGCGGCGGCTGCGCGATGCGGTGCGCGGTGGGTGGGACGAGGGCGCTGTGCGTACTGCGTTGCTCGATGAGGCTTCCCCGACGCTGTTCTGACTCCCGAACGTGTGTGGGCGGTGATGGCCGGTCGGTTGTGGCACCGACTGTGTCGGTGGGTGGGTGTGTACTGACAGCCAATCGAAGACCGGTCGCGTCGAAACGTCTGCGCGAGTGAAGGACACGAGGAACGAAAGGGGTGGGCTGGAGATGGCTGTGTATCTCGTGGCCGCTGCGATCCTGGCGTACGTGGTGTTGCGGTCCGGACAGCGAGCGGACGGCACGTGGAAATTCGCGCCGTTGCGCGCGACGGGAATGCTCGCCAGTGGTGTGTTCCGGATCGTGGTGTTCGTGGCCGTGTTCGCGTTCGCGTTCGCGCTCGGTGCATTGTTCAGCTCCGGTCGCAGTACGTTCATGCCCTAGCCTGCGTCCTTCTCGGCGACAGCGACTGCCCGACAGATGAACCCCCGCCATATTGTGGTCGGGGGTTCGATCGTTCCAGGGGTTCTACTGGTGGGGCCAGCCGCGGACGAGCTTGTCGGTGCTCGCGTGCACGGCGTTGAAGGCGTCGACGAGGTACGTCAGCCACGACGCTGCGGTCTCCGGGTTCGGGACCAGTGTGGAGGGGACGGCGTTCTGTTCCTCGTCGGAGAGTTCGTTGAAGTCGGCGGGGTAGTCGGTGGTGTCACCGTCGACGATGTTCGGTGCGCCGTCGATCTCATAGGTGATCACGAATTCGAGCTCGTGCCGGTTCGGGGCGGTGAACTCGGCCGACAGTGCGAGCTCGCCCCACAGTCGCCGGTCGTAGGTGACGGCCCCGGAGTTGATCGCGGCCTGCAGCAGCCAGTGCGGAGTCCACAATGCCTGCGCGCTGCCCGGTTCGGGCCACTCGAAGTCGTCGTCGAGCACGTCGGCTTTGGCGAGGTCGAGGGTGAGCAGCGGCGCGGCGGCCGGCGCGCGGGTTCCGTCGGCGGTGGGTGCGGTCATGGCCGGTGCCTCCAGGGTGTCGGTGTGGGTGTGGGTGACGATGAGGACACCGAGGTCGGTGCCGATGTTCGCACTGTCTCCGAGAGCGTCGAGCAGCCGTTCGGCCAAGGTTGCGGCGTCAGCGGCGCGGTAGGTGCCCAGGGTGCTCCACGTCGCGGCGTCGTACGAGGTTTCTGATGCCGAGCACACCTGCACAGTCAGCGCGCCACTACCGGTGGGGACGCGCTCGAGGTCGCCGGACGCGTCGACGACAGCAGCGATCTGCTCGCGGACGTGGACGGGCAGACCCGCATCGACAGCGGCACCGGTCGGGGGTGCGTTCGTGCGGTCCGGCGCGCCCTGTGGCGGCCGTTCGGCGTGCTCACCTGTCTCTGTCACGGTCCTCGTCTTTCGGTTGTGGCCAGCTAGCACCGTAGTGCCCTCGGCGTCGTCGATGCGCCCACCGGTGCCCGCGCGGGTTCGTTCAGGATGTCGGTGGTTGCCGAAAGCTGTTGAGCCTTTTGAACGCTGCCCGCTGCCGGATGCCGAGTTCGACCATGTAGTCGAACAGGTCGGCTTCGGGTGCTTCTTCGGCGGCCTGAGCCAGTCGTTGGCCCGCGATGTGGAAGCTGCGGCGGTAGGACTGGGACAGGACGTTGTCGGCGTAGTGCACGGCCGCGACGGAGTGTGCGCCGGCGGTGACGATGCCCATGAGGCGTTTGCGTAGCGGGGCGTCTTTGGCTCCGTCGGCTCCGGATCGGATGAGCGCACCGGTGACGGAGGCGAAGTCGTGGGGTTGGCCGGCGGTGATGAGGTCGACGATGTGGCCGTACATACGCGCGTGCGCGGGATCCTCGAAGTCCGCCGCGGTGAGCGTCCTGGTGATCCGCTCGACGTCGCTTCCATCGGCACTCTGGTTGCGCACATCCATCAAGGCGCACAGGAGCATCGCTTCGGGGTCGGTGGCCGGGTCGTACCCGGGTTCGACCGCTGTGTCGAGGTCCTCGACGGGTGCGAGGTCCGCGCGTGCCTGCGCTGCCGGGTCGTCGCCGGGTGTGGGGACTGCGCGTAGTGCGTTCATCGTCGGGCCTCGCGTTCGTGTCGGTGTCGGGTCAGAAGTCGTCGTGAACGGATATGGGATTACTAGCGGCCACGCCTTCGGGGGTGGTGGTCACGATGCGACTTGCTCGGCGTCGCCGTATGGGGTGTCGTTCTGTTCGGTGTCGCGCTCTGCTGCGAGTTCGGCATCGATCTGGCGGTCGATGTAGTCGGCGTCGGGGATGTAGGCGGGGACGAGGTGCATGGCGGTTCTCCTGTGTCGGTGGGGGTGTCAGGCTGCGAGTGCGTCGAGTCGGCCGATTCGGAAACCGGACCAGTCTTCGCGGTCACCGTCGCTTCGGTCGACGACCACGACGGGCGCTTGGAGGTAGCCGAGCTCGGAGGTGACGAAGTGGCGGGCGGTGTCGTCTTCGGTGATGTCGACGATTCGGTATTGGAGACCGTGCTTGTCGAGCCGTCGTTTCGTTGCATCGCATTGGTCGCAATTCGGTTTCGTGTACACGGTGATCGACATGGTTGCCTCCTTCTCGGAATTGTTCTATTGGCTTTTATTCTACGTCAAAAATGCCGTTTGCACCAGGTGTAGATATAGTCATTTACGTTGCGCTATAACGTTTTTCGGTGTTTTTCACTTACCCATTTCGATACCCGATGGGCCCGTCGAAAACGGGTGCGGATACGTGTATCGGGCTTCCTTTATTGCGTTCTTTTCGCTTCCGGGTGGCGCGGAGAAGAGACGGCGGCGCACGGCGTCGATGGTCAATGCCTGGCCGGTGCGAGTGTTCGCCGGGGAGCGCAGCGAGTGCGGGTCGGGCGAACAGTCGTGCTGGGCCCTGTGGGCCGGAGCGTGAGCGGAGTGAAGGGGTTGATCCGGGAGAGGACGGGTGATGCATTCTCGTTGCGCAGTCAGACGGATCGAAAAGAACCTCCCTCTCTCGGTGTCGCTGCACTCGTGGCGGTGGCTGTGTTCGTGCTGGTCGGTAGGGTGCTGGGGTATGGAGCGCTCGCGGATCGAACATGCCTTGTCCAAAGCTGTGGTGAACGCTGAGCCGCCGCCGTCGGATCTGGCGCTCGATGCGATCGTGGCCGGTGTTCGGGTCGAGGACACTCGTCCCGCCGCCGCCGAGGTCGATATGGTGTGGCCGGCCGATCCGACGTCTCTCTGAGCGCTGTTCCGCTCTTCCTCTGCCACGCCACCTCGCCGCACCCGCCGGCCCTCCTGTCGTTGCTGCGGGTGGTGCGCGTTTGTCGGTGTGAGGGCTCGATGCCCGATGCACCGGCCCCGCGCCCGCGACCTGGATTGCCGGGCGTGGCCACCTCGAACCGGTGGCCACGCTCGGCAGCGATCGTCAGGTGTAGCTCTGTACTGTGCCGATGTGGGCGGCGACGTAGTCGGGGGTGATGACTGCGCCGATCCCTCTGACCTGTTCCGGCGGCATTCCGGCGTTGAGGACGCGCAGGAGAATTCCCGTCAGGCTGGGCAATGGCACGTTGGCTCGTTCGGTGGTGCGCTCGGCGGCCTGCAGTGCTGCGTGTGCTGCTGCGCCGTCGCCGGTGCAGTACAGGAAGTAGGCGGCGATGGTGAGGGCGTTCGCGCGGGCGGTGCCGCGTAGCGGGGCGGCGATGCGGGTGAACGCGTCTGCTGCGTCGGCGTCTCCGTGGACGGACAGGGCCAGGAACGCGTCTCGGACTTCGAGGTGGCCGGTGGCCAGTGCCAGGCCGACGCGGGCGGTGAGGTCGGCGCTGGGGATTTCGCGGGCGTGGATGACGGCTGCGAGCTCGTCGAAGGTGACGGGTAGGAAGTCGGTGCCCATCGTGGCGGCGGCGGCGAGTGCGAGGGATTCGGGAATCTCGGTGGTGGGGGCGTATCGGGCCTCGAGGTCGGCGCGTGATGGGGCGATGACGGCTCCGTCTGCGGTGCGGGCGGTCGCGAGTTCGGTGGTGGCGGGGTCGGGGATGGTGCCGTCGGTGAAGCGGTCGAGGTCGGTGAAGGTGGTTCCTGCGGTGAGGCTGTAGGTGTGCAGGGCGCGGATGGTTCGGATTCCGACTGCGGCGAGCGCGTCGCGGATGGCGTCGAGTCCGAGCAGGGCTGCGCCTGCGTGGGTGGTGTCTGCGATGGCGGCGAGGATGACGGCGGTGACGGGGGTGTCCTGCCGGGTGAGCGCGTCGGTGATGATGCCTGCGGCGGCTTCGGCCTGGTGGGCGTCGACGCGGGCGGTAGGCGCGACCAGGTGCGAGCCGTTCCCGTCGTCGGCCAGGGCGATGATGACGACAGAGTTGTCGGGGGTGAAGCCGAGCAGGGCGGGGATGGCGGCGAGGGTGTCGGCAGCGGTGGCGAGGGACATGCGGTGTTGGGTCATGGCGAAAGCCTTTCGGTGTGTGCGGGTGTGGTTGGGGTAGCGCGGTTTTCAGTGGCGGAGTTCGCGGCGGGCGGTGCGGCGGTCGCGGCGTGCGCTGGCGCGTTTGACGGTGCGCCGGACTTTGCGGCTGCCGTTTCGGTGGACGATGATGTCGATTTCGTCGGCGGTGGTGGGGTGCTGTGCTCGCATGGTGACCTGTTCCTCTCGACTGGTGGCCGGACCTTCGCCCTGCCAATTTCTTTCGCCGTGGTGGCTGGGGAGAGAAACCAGCGCACGGGAACGACGGGGCAACCCTTCGGCCGGACAGTTTTCGTGGGAGCGCAGCGACTACGGGACGAAAAGTGTTCGGAGCCTTGGCCGTAGCGCAGCGGAGCGAGGGGTTGAGCCGGCGGGCACGGGTGATGGATGCTCGGAGAAGCCACCTACGTCGAAAGAAATTGATTCTTTTCGCTCTTTTGAGTGCGGAGCGAAGCGGAGTTCGGTTCGGTGCAGTCCGTAGGGGTGCGTGTGGCCCGCCAGGGCCTGCTTGTGAACGTGGCCGGCTTCGGGTGGTGGGACGCGGAACGCCGCCGGAGCTGGTGCTCTACGGCGGCGTGGTGTGGGGTACGGCTGTGAAGGTGATTGTGCGGGAGCGACGGAGGGTGACGACGCTCGGTGTCGCGGTAGCTTTAGTTTTGAGGTTGCCCCTTACCGGGGTCGACTCTGGGTAGCCTTGAGCACACTAATCGAGGAAGTGAGACTTGGGTGCGATTGAAGTCGGTCCGTATCAGAAAATTCAGGAACATCGTCGATAGCGGCGAGCTGCTTTTCGACGACTCACTCACGTGCTTGGTGGGTTTGAATGAGGCTGGCAAGACGAGCTTTCTTCAGGCGCTTCTCCGTATCAAGCCTCACGGCAAAGCGGAATTGGTAGTGAAGGACGACTACCCGAGGTGGTTGTGGAAGAAGGACCAGCGCGAGGACACTATCGGGTCTGAAAGTGCGATTTCGGCCGTTTTCGAGCTGGACGACGCCGACGTAACAGCCATGGAGGACAGGTTCGGCGCAGGTGTCATGGCATCGAGGACGGTAACCGTATCGCGTTGGTACAACGAGCCCCAAGCCTTCGTTACCAACCCGGCAAACGGGTCCGTCCTGGTCGCGGCGGCGCTGTCGAAGTTGGACATCTCAAACGAGGCCCGCGAAGCGTTCGGGCAGGCCAATAGTCTCGCCGCGGTACGGAAGGTCCTCGCAGAACTCGAGAGCAAAGACGGGTGGCAAGACGACGTCGCTGAAGTCAAAGCGGTGTTTGACGGCGACAAGAACCCGTTCGACCGGAGTCGTAACGCCATCTGGGCCCGGGTTCCGACCTTCTTCTATTTCGACGAGTATGCCCTGCTACCCGGCCGAATCAACATCGCCAGCTTGAATGGAGCCGATGCGATCGCATCCACCGGCACCCAGACCGCGCGGGCTCTGCTCAACCTTGCCAATACTTCCCCCGAGGAACTGGTTTCTGATGACTATGAAGACCGAAAGGCAGAGCTGGAAGCGGTCAGTGCAGATCTGACCGACGAGATTTTCACGTACTGGAAGCAGAACGCGAACCTGAGAGTGGCGTTCGATCTGGACAAGGACGTGCGACTCGTACCGACGAACAACGGGTACCCCGACAGCACTAGGGCCGAGATCGATCACTATCTCGAGATCCGGGTGGAAAACACCGAGCACCGATACACGTCGAACATCGACCGCCGGTCCCACGGATTCCAGTGGTTTTTCTCGTTCCTTGCGGCGTTCACCGAGTTCGAGGCGAAAAGTAAGGGCACAAATTTCATTGTCCTGCTGGACGAGCCGGGTCTGAGCTTGCATGGTTTGGCTCAGCGCGACCTGCTGACGTTTCTCAACGATCGTCTGGGTTCTGCAGTGCAGGTCGTGTACACCACGCATTCGCCATTCATGGTCGAAACCGATCGGATCGAGCGGATACGCATAGTGGAAGACAAGGGCAAGAGTGTGGGAGCGAAGGTCACACAAGATGTCCTAGGGGTCAATGACAACAGCTTGTTCCCGCTCCAAGCGGCCCTTGGGTACGACGCGACCCAGCACCTGTTCGTGGGTAAGGACAACGTTGCTGTCGAGGGTGCTAGTGACGTTGTGTTCCTGACTGTGTTGTCTGCTCGGATGGCCGCGACTGAACGCACGCCGCTCCATGCCAGGTGGAGTCTTCTGCCGACCGGCGGTGCGTCGAATTTGCCTGCATATATCGCCCTGCTCGGAGCCAGGACAGATCTGACCGTCGTGATGGATTCCGGTACCGAAGGTGGAGGCCGGATACAGGCAGCCTTGGACGCCGGGCGGATACATCGCAACCGTTTGATCAGAGTTGGTGAAGTAGTTTCGCGCACCCACGCGGACATCGAAGATTTATTCACTGTGGCTGACTATTTGACGCTATTCAACAAGGCCTACAACACCTCGATCACAGAAGCGAACCTTGAGGATCAAAAGGCATCACGGATTGTGGAGAGGCTCAAAGCACACCATGGCTCGTTTGACCACTATGGCCCCGCAGACGCTCTGATGCGCAACCCAGACCTCGTTGATGCCTTGAGTGCAGAGACTCTCGACAATTTCGAGGAGTTATTCAAGAAGATCAACAGTTCGCACCGCTCTCCCCGATCCCGTTGAGCCAGTTCGAGTCCACGCGATGGTGGCACCGGTGCGCCATTGATTAGGACTGAGCGAGAGTGGATTCACCTGCTGGCTGCCCGTTTGTTGATGGGGTGGCTGCTGCAGGGTTGGCCGTTCAGGTGGTGGCGGGTACGAGGGTGTCGGGTTTGACGAGGTAGGGGTAGACGCCGGGGCCTGGTGTTTCGTTTTCGACGAGGATGAGGCCCTCGGGTTGGATGTCGCGTACGACGACGATGCCGGGTGCTCCGGGTGCGAGGTGGTAGCGGTCGCCGATGTTCACGGTCTCTCCTGTGCTGCTGCGGTGGTGTGTGTTGATTGTCGGTGGTTGAGGTCGATCCTGATGGCTTCTTCGGTGGTGGTGTCGGTCATGTGATGGGTGTGATGGCGGCGGCGGGGCACCATTGTCGGTCGAGGTCGAGCCGTCCCATTTTGTTGCCGGTGGGGATCGAAAACGACACGCTCGCAAGCCAATCGCCGGTACCGGTCCGTGCCCAGGCGTACAAGGTTCCCTCGACAATGCTGTCCATGGCCAAGCCCTCGGCCCGGACTTTCAAAGGTGTGGTGTCACGGAATCCCCCGCCTCCGGATCGTCCGATCGCGAGCGCCACATTTTGTGCACGGATGGACAGATGTCCACGTACTGTTGCCCACCATGCCGAGACCTGGTTGGCGTGTTTGTATCACTCCACACGAGTTGGTGCCGCGGCC
>NZ_NOYI01000013.1 GCF_002258785.1 Rhodococcus sp. 06-235-1A | reverse complement strand
CCGCTCGTGTACCCCGAAAGGCCTTACCGCTCGACTTGCATGTGTTAAGCACGCCGCCAGCGTTCGTCCTGAGCCAGGATCAAACTCTCCGTAAAAGACCTGCGAAACAACAATCCCGAAGGACCGTGAATCAGTCAAAGACATCAAGTCAAATCACTAGCAAAAAAACTCAACTAGCAAAAAATAAAACCCTCTCACCTCAGACGGGAAGAATGAAGCAAGAAGATGTCACACCCAAACCCCAAAAGGCTTGAGCGCCAAAAACATTCGGCACTGACATTCATCGACACACTGTTGAGTTCTCAAAGAACACGCACACACCATTCACGATCGAGCAGATGCTCGAAGATGTCCGGGGCAACCGTTCCAGCTTAGATCAGATGATCGAGCACAGTCAAACCGGCTCTTCATCCAGAAGAAGTGGAGCCTCTCGGCTCTACTGTCTTCGGCTTGTCGGAAGCGAACTCCGCGTCGCTCAGGCCTTGCGGTCTGAGCTGGCGTCCGTGTCGCTCTGACCTGGACAAAGTTACGCCCCGGATAACAACGCGTCAAATCCCCAGGTCGTTCACACGCGAATCGTGTGAACAGCCTGGTCGCAACCGGTTACTTACCCACCAGACGGGCGTCGTAACCAAATTACATGGATGTGACTCCGGCCACTGACGACGAGCACAAACTAGCCGACGACTCGCGCACCCGCGAAGTTGCGCTTTCCGCGTCGGACCACCAACCAGCGGCCGTGCAGTAGGTCGTCCGCGGTAGGCGTCCACTCTTCGTCGGAGATCTTGACGTTGTTGACCGACGCGCCGCCTTCCTTGACCGCACGCCGGGCAGCACCCTTGCTTTCGCTCAGTCCCGTAGCAACGAGCAGGTCGACGATGGTGTTCGGAGCTCCAGCCTCGATGTCGGCCACCGACGCTTCCTGCAATGCCGCGGCAAGAGTCTTCTCGTCGAGTTCTGCCAGCTCTGCTCGTCCGAAGAGTGCCTGACTGGCGAGTTCGACCGATCGAGTCGCCTCTTCCCCGTGCACGAGTGTGGTCATCTCGGCGGCAAGGCGCTTCTGGGCTTCGCGCGCATGTGGACGCTCCGCAGTTGCCGACTCGAGTTCAGCCAGCTCGTCCTTCGACAGGAAGGTGAACCAGCGCAGGTACTTCACGACGTCCGCGTCGCCGGTATTCACGAAGTACTGGTACCAGGCGTATGGGCTCGTCATCTCCGGGTCGAGCCACAGGCTGCCGCCACCCGTGGATTTGCCGAACTTCTTGCCATCGGCGGACGTGACCAGAGGAACCGTGAGGGCATGCACCGACTCGGCGTCCTGGCGGCGGTTCAGCTCCACACCGGCGATGATGTTTCCCCACTGATCGGAGCCGCCGATCTGGAGACTGCAGCCGTACTGCCGGCGAAGCTGCACGTAGTCGTTGGCCTGCAGCAGCATGTAGCTGAACTCGGTGTACGACATTCCGTCGCTCTCGAGCCTGTTCTTCACCGTCTCGCGAGCAAGCATCACATTGATCGAGAAGTGCTTACCGATGTCGCGAAGGAAATCGATGGCGGACAGCTCCCCCGTCCACGACAGATTGTTCACCACCACAGCACCGGTCGGACTCTCGTCCAAATCGACGAACCGCTCCAGCTGACCTCGAATCCGCGATGCCCACTCGGTCACGACCTCGGGAGAATTCATGGTCCGCTCCCCCACGTCACGGGGATCGCCTATGAGTCCCGTCGCACCGCCGGCAAGAATGATCGGCCGATGCCCCGCCCGCTGGAACCGCTTGAGCGCGAGCAACGGCACCAAGTGTCCTGCATGCAGCGACGGACCGGTCGGATCGAAACCGGAATACAGCGTGATCGGACCCTCGGACGTCGCTTTCCTCAGCGCATCCACATCGGTGGACTGCGCGATCAGGCCGCGCCAGGTCATTTCGTCGACGATGTTCTCACTCACGACGTCGATCTTCCCGCATGGACGCATCGGACCGTCGGTCAGGCCCACGGGCCGTCGGGCAGCGCAGCGCGGGGACTGCGTTTGTAGCTCGATACAGCCGACGATCCGCGGATCCAGAAGCGCCACTCGCGATCGGGTGCCAGGCTCACTCCGACCCGCGGGCCGGACGCGACAGCCTTTTCCGGCAGCGGATGGTCGAGCAGTTCCAGGGTGACAGCGGACGACGCGTCGAACAGCTCCGTTCCGTTGTCCGCCAGCGCGACTCCCAGTGCTCGGCCGAGGTTGCCCGGTCCACGGGCCCAACCGGCCTCGACCCGCGGCGATCGTGGACTGCGGCCGGCGCGCCTGCCCTCGACGATGTCCTGACCTGCCACGACTTCACCCGCACGCAGCAGCACGGCGGCGGCCGTCCCGTCCGGACCGCAGCTGACGTTCATGCACAAGTGCATGCCGTAACTCAGGTACACGTACAGCCGGCCCGCCGGACCGAACATCACCTCGTTGCGAGCAGTGGGCCCCCGGAAGGAATGTGCCGCCGGATCGGGCCACGGACCGTCGACCGGACCGCCGTAGGCCTCGACTTCCACGATGCGCAGAGCCACGTCGCCTGCGTGGACGGTTCCACCGAGGATGCGTCGGGCTGCGTCGTCCGGCTCTCCGGCTTCCAAATCAGCGGCGTTCACCCGTCCCATGATGCTGCGCTCTTGACCAGGACGCGCCGACGGGGCTATGACTTCACCATCCGATGACAGTCTGGAGGCCGGAATGGCATTCACCGGGCAACATGCCGTCGAGATCACCGGGCTGACCGTTCGCAGAGGCAAGCGAACGGTGCTGTCCAATCTGTCCCTGACAATCCCTCGCGGTGCCATCACCGGACTTCTGGGTCCGTCGGGATGCGGAAAGACAACCCTGATGCGCGCGATCGTCGGCACGCAGATCGTGGCTGGCGGAACCGTGACGGTGCTCGGATGTCCGGCCGGCTCGGCACCGTTGCGTCGCACAGTCGGGTATGTGACCCAGGCACCGAGTGTCTACCGCGACCTCACCGTTCGTGAGAACGTGCAGTACTTCGGGTCGCTGTACGGTCGCGGCCGCGCCGAGGTGGCGTCGGCCATCGAGGCAGTCGGACTCGCCGATCACGCGGCGTCCCGTGCGGGCGAACTCTCCGGTGGCCAACTCGGGCGGGTCTCGTTGGCCAGTGCGCTGGTCGCCGAACCCGAACTCATCGTCCTCGACGAGCCCACCGTCGGCTTGGATCCCGTGCTGCGCTCGGAACTGTGGTCGCGTTTCGCCGATATCGCGGCAGGCGGCACAACAGTGCTGATCTCGAGCCATGTGATGGAGGAGGCGGAGCACTGCAGCCGACTCATTCTCATGCGTGACGGCACCGTGCTGGCCCAATCGAGTCCGGAGGAGCTGCTCTCACAGACGAACGAGCCGACCCTCGATCGCGCATTTCTCTCGCTCATCAGGTCTACGGAGCAGCAATCGTGAACGCGCGCATCTACGCAGCGGGGACAGTGCGAATTCTGCGTCAGCTCAGAGCCGATCACCGATCGGTTGCCATGGTTCTGCTCGTGCCGTCCCTGCTGATGGTGCTGCTGTACTTCCTGTACCGAGACGTGCCCTCACCACCGAACCAGCAGTCGCTGTTCGACAGGATCGCGATCACGATGCTCGGCATCCTGCCGTTCGTCGTCATGTTTCTGATCACGTCGATCGCGATGCAGCGCGAACGGACGTCGGGAACGCTCGAACGCCTGCTGACGACTCCGATGTCCAAGCTGGACCTGCTGGCGAGCTACGGTTCCGCGTTCTCGCTAGCCGCGGTGGGACAAGCCCTGCTCGCGTGCGCCGTTGCATTCGGATTTCTCGGGCTCGATATCGAGGGCTCGGTCGGCTGGGTTCTGCTGATCGCAGTGTTGGCAGCGATGCTCGGCGTTGCGATCGGGTTGCTGTGCAGCGCATTCGCTCGCACCGAATTTCAAGCAGTTCAGTTCATGCCGGTCGTCGTGATCCCACAGCTGTTTCTCTGTGGTCTCCTGGTACCTCGTGATCAGATGCCGAGCTGGTTGAGCGCAATCAGCAACGTTCTACCGTTGAGCTACCTGGTCGACGCTCTGCAGGAGATATCCCGTCACCCCGGCGTCACCGGGCGCACGGGGACCGATATCGCTGTGGTCGTGGCGTTCACCGTTGCCGCTCTGACCGGGGCTGCCGCGACTTTACGTCGACGAACCCAGTAGTCAGCGACCCCCGTAGTCAATGACCTCGCTGAGCGCCCAGCCCGTCTAGGAGGTGGCGCGGGCCAGAATCGACTCGTGCTCGGCGTCGTCGACATCGCGGGCATCGTCGGCGAGCAAGACCGGAATGCCGTTCTCTATCGGGTACGCGCGGCGCAAACGCGGGTTGTAGAGCAGTTCGTCCTCGATCAGCAACAGCGGACCCTTGTCCACGGGGCACGCGAGAATGGACAACAGTGTCGAATCGATTGCCACAGGCATCCTTCGTTCAGCTCCGGTCGCACCGGAGTGGTGTACTCGGTAACGCTACCGAATCCGTTTTCAGCACCGCCTCTTCCCACACCTGCTGGATCGTGTCTGCAGGCTCCGTTCTCAGGACGACTTTTCGGCCGTTGTTTCCTTCCCGACGAAATGTTCGGCGACAACAGCTTTGGTCAGTCGGCGGTAGCTGTTCGACTCCGAGTCGTAGAACCAGGACCGCGCGCTCGGCGTCGGGATCCCGGACTTCTTCAGCGCCGTCGCATTCGGACGGTACGCGCGACCGACCGGAATTTCGGGCGCCACGTGCACGATGGCCGGACGCTCCGCAGGCAGCAAAGCACCGAGAGCATCCGTCAGCGCACGTGCGGTGATCACCGCTTCCGGCTGCAGCGATATGGCGCAGACCGCCACCTCGCTTGCAGTCGCCTCGACGCGGACGGATCGTGGACGATCGACCGTGACATGCACTCCGTAGACCACAGCCGAATCGACCTGGTCCAGATCCCCTACGGCGTCGACGATGGGCTGTGTGTACACCGGCCCGCACGCCGATCGCACAACGGTGTCCTTGCGGTCGATGAGCCAGTAATCGCCGTCGGAATCGCGCCGGAAGAGGTTCTCGGTGGGAATCCACGCATCCGCGGGTTCGAAAACTCCCTGCATCACGTGACTGGTCGCCTCGCCTTCACCGCTCGGTCTGCCGAGAAGTAGCCCGATCTCGTCGTCGCGGCACTGCCGGACGAAGCCGTCGTCGTCCTCCTCGAGACGCCCGGTGATCGGGTCAAAGGCCGCAAGAGCAACCCGGGCGCTGCCGGGCAACGGACGGCCCTTCGAGCCGATCTTGGAGCCGGCCACGTTGGCCAGAATCACGTCGTTCTCGGTGGAGGCGTAGAACTCGAGTACCCGCGCCGGGCTGAATCTTGCGAGGGTTCGTCGCCACAGCCCCACCGGCATACCGGACCCGATGAACAGCCGCACCGGATGCCCGGAGTCGACAGGGAATCGGCCGTCGTCGAGGATTTGCCGCATCATCGTCCAGGTGTAGCTCACGACGGTGACGCCGTAGCGGTAGACCTCTTCGCTGAACCGCTCGGGCTCGAGACCACGCGAGAGTGCGATCCGCGATCCGCCCGCAAGTGCGCCACCGATCGTGACGAGGATCCCTGCCGAATGATGCAGCGGTGCAAGGCAATACACAGTGTCACCGGGACCGAGCGCGGCCGTGGTGGCGGTGCCGAAGGCCGACAGCGCCCAGCGGTGGTTGGTGATGTATCGAGGCTCGAGACCGCGATCGGTCGTGGTGAACAGGATCATCGCAAGTTCGCGTGCACGACCAGGATCGGGCTCGTACCACTGGGGCAAACGCACACCGTCGGGATCGATGGCCTCGAGGTCGGTGACCTCGTACCCGGACGGAATGTCGAGCTGCCGCGTGTCACCGCCGCCGAGCACCAGGACGTTGGGTGTCACCGGAACTGCAGCCGCAACATTTTCCGGATCCGCGATCACCGTGTCGACGTCGACGGTCCGTAGGGCTGCAGTGAGGTCGCTGCCCGGCTGCAGTAGAACCGGCACTGCGCCGATCCGCGAGAGTGCCGCCATTGCGGCCAATGCACTGGGACGGGTCTCCATCAACACACCGATGCGCGACGCAGGCCGCACGCCGACGCTGATCAGACCGCGCACCACGTTGTCGATACGAACGTTCACGGCATCGTAGGTGTGCACTCGATCGTCGAACAGGAAGCATTCGCCGTTCGGTGACTTGCGGCCCTGCTCGGCGATCAAGCGGCCCAACGAGACCCGACTGTGCGGTTGCATCTGGCCGAGCCGCGCGAGCCGCGGCAAGGTGCGCACGGCTTCGGACGAGATTTCTCTGGTCCCGCGCACCGCGCCGGTCGCCGCGGAGGCGAGCCCGCGGCCGACGCCGACGCCCACCTCTGCGATGGAGGCAGCGGTATGGATCAATCGATTGGTGATCGACACTCCACTGTCGGAGTCGCCGTGATCCTCGCGTTCCATCACGCGGACCGCCTCGGGCTTCGGTCCGAGGTCCTCCCGCCAACGAATCCAGTTTCCGGTCGTCGGCCACGTCTGCGCAGCCGCTGTGCTGCCGACCACCAGCCCGAAATGGCCTGCACGCAAAGTAGTTTCGAACACCTGGGCTCGCGGCGCAGCTCGTTGGATCCCCCGCACCGCGAGCGGCTGACCGATGTCGTCGACCTCGCCGACGAAGGCAAGCACCGGAACCGTGAGCTCCGCCAGAGTCAGCAATCTGTCCTTGATGACGAACCCGCCGGTCATCATGCGGTTGTGGACGACGAACTGCTTCAACAACTCCGCAACGGCCGGGCCGGACCACGCCACCCACCCGTCCATGGCCAGAAAGCGGCGCTGCGGCTCGCGCGGCAACAGTGCCTCACGGTCGTGCAACTGACGCAGAAAATCCACTCGCGACCGCACGGTCTTCGCCGGATCGAGGAGCTGGAATCCCGTCCGCGCCATCCAACCCGATACAGCGAGCCGGGTGAACACATGGTCGGCCAGGAACTCCGCACCCCGCGTCGCCACTCCGGCCGGGATCCCGAGAGGCAAACCGGCGAGCGTGTCGACCGGAGCCCCGAACGTGATGAGACTGGCCAGATTTCGGCCGCCTCGGTAGGCAGCCGCCTGGTAGCAGAACATTCCGCCCTGGGAGTATCCGCCCAGGTGTACATCGCGGCCGGTGTGCTCGTGCAACTTGTCGACGACCTCACTGATCGCCACGACGTGATCGGCGAGCGTACGGCCCCACCCGCCTTCTTCGGTATCCGGCGAGCCGAAGTCGACCACCCACGGATCCAGCCCCATACCGTGCAGGATTCCGGCCGCGCCCTGGTCGGTCGTCACGTCGTACACATCCGCGGAGACCATCATCGGCGGAATGAGCACCACCGGAGGACTGTCCGCGGGAACGTCGTCAGGGAAGTACCGCCGAAGGCGATACATCGGCTCGCGGTCCATCACCCGAAACGGCGACGGATCCACCTCGGTCTCGAGACCACCGAGACGGATGACCTCGAGACCGTTCTGCGCCGTGGCGATGGCACGGCGCAGTGGACCACGTACGGCGTCTGCATTCAGTCCCACAAATACACTCCTGCGTTCGGCCCCGACGAACGACCGACATCGATCTTCGCGTGACGAAAGCTTCTCACATCACACTCGAGGAAACCGGCACGGATATCGATTGCGCACTCAGTGCCGCAACACCGGTTCCTCGGCCCACGCACGCAGGGTCGACGCCGTAGCTCGCACGCCCCCGAGCTGGTGCGCCACCTGCACCGCGGCAGTGCCACCGCGCGCGTCACGCGACGAGATGGAACCCTCCACCGTGAGCACCTCACGAACGGCCGGAGTGAGGGACGGATCGATCGCGGCCAGCTCGTCGTCACTCAGATCCGCCAGCCCGACGCCCCGCGCCTCGGCCGCCCTGACACAGGCGCCCGCAGCCTCGTGAGCAACGCGGAACGCAATCCCCTGCCGCACCATCCATTCGGCGATATCGGTGGCGAGCGTGAACCCGGCCGGTGCGAGCTCGGCCATGCGCTCGGTGTGGAACTCGAGCGTCGCCGTCAAGCCGGTGAGTGCAGGAAGCAACAGCTCGAGCTGTGCCACCGAATCGAACACCGGCTCCTTGTCTTCCTGGAGATCACGGTTGTACGCCAACGGTTGCGCCTTGAGTGTGGCCAGTAGGCCGGTCAAATTACCGATCAGTCGACCCGTCTTACCGCGGGTCAGTTCCGCGACGTCCGGATTCTTCTTCTGCGGCATGATCGAACTGCCCGTCGACCATGCGTCGGCCAACGTCACGTAGCCGTACTCGGGAGTGCTCCACGAGATGACCTCCTCTGCGAACCGAGACAGATCGACCGCCGTCATCGCCAACACGAACGCCGCCTCGGCTGCGAAGTCGCGCGAGGATGTGGCGTCGATCGAGTTCTCGGCGGACGAGTCGAACCCGAGCTCGGCTGCGATCTTCTCCGGACTCAGACCGAGTGACGAACCCGCGAGAGCACCGGAACCGTAGGGCGACACCGCCGCTCGCGTGTCGAAGTCCGCGAAGCGCTGCACATCACGCAGCAGCGGGTGAGTGTGAGCGAGCAGATGATGCGCCAACAACACCGGCTGCGCGGCCTGCGAGTGAGTCTTGCCCGGCATGACTGCCGTCGGGTGCGCCGCTGCCTGGGTAGCCAACGCGTCGACCACGTCCAGGACACCCACCGACACCCGACGGACCGCGTCGCGCAGCCACATGCGGAACAGTGTCGCCACCTGGTCGTTGCGTGACCGGCCCGCGCGCAGCCGGCCACCGACCTCGGGACCGACCCGATCGATCAAACCGCGTTCGAGAGCGCCGTGCACGTCCTCGTCCGATTCGGCTGCCACGAATGCACCGGAGGCAACGTCATCAGCGAGGCGCTGCAAACCGTCGAGCATGGTCTCGAGATCCTGCGGGGTGAGCAGTCCGGCACCGTTCAACACCCGAGCGTGCGCCATGGATGCGCGGATGTCGTACGGCGCGAGCACCCAGTCGAAGTGCGTCGACTTGCTCAGAGCCGCCATGGCGGCCGCCGGTCCGGATGCGAACCTGCCGCCCCAGAGCGAACCTTCGTTGGTTCCGTGCGAGGTCTCCGAATTCGTCACAGGCCCAGGTCCCGCTTCGCAGCGATCTTCGACGAGAGTCCGTGCAATTGAACGAATCCTTTGGCCGCGGACTGGTCGAACGTGTCGCCCTCGTCGTAGGTGGCGAGATTGAAGTCGTACAACGACTCCCCGCTGCGGCGTCCGTTGACGATGATCCCGCCCGCATGCAGAACCAGGCGGATATCGCCGGAGACGTGCTCCTGGGTGTGCTGCACGAACGTGTCGAGAGCACCCTTGAGTGGGGAGTACCACAGGCCGTCGTACACCAGCTCGGCCCACTTCTGATCGGTGTGACGCTTGTAGCGACCGAGTTCGCGCTCGAGGGTCACGTGCTCGAGCTCCTCGTGGGCGCGGATGAGCACCATGGCACCGGGAGCCTCGTAGATCTCGCGACTCTTGATGCCGACGAGCCTGTCCTCGACCACGTCCAGACGGCCGACACCCTGCGCTCCCGCGCGAGTGTTGAGCTCCTGAATCGCGTCGAGTACCGAGACCGGACGGCCGTCGATCGCGACGGGACGACCCTTGTCGAAGGAGACGATCAGTTCGTCCGGGGCCTGGAAGTTGACCGTCGGATCCTCGGTGTAGTCGTAGACGTCCTTGGTCGGCGCGTTCCACAGGTCCTCGAGGAAGCCGGTTTCCACTGCACGACCCCAGACGTTCTGGTCGATCGAGAACGGCGACTTGGTGGTCACGTTGATCGGGATGTCGTTCTCCTCCGCGAACTTGATCGCCTTCTCGCGCGTCCACGCGTAGTCACGAACGGGAGCCAACACCTCGAGCTCGGGGGCGAGCGTGTTGAAACCGACCTCGAACCGAACCTGATCGTTGCCTTTGCCCGTGCAGCCATGTGCGACAACGGTTCCGCCGTGTGCGCGCGCATTCTCCACCAGGTGCTTGACGATCAGCGGACGGCTGATGGCCGACACCAGCGGGTACCGATCCATGTACAGCGCATTCGACTGCACCGTCGGCAAGCAGTACTCGTCCGCGAACTCGTCCCGGGCATCGACGACGACGGATTCGACTGCGCCGCAATCGAGTGCACGCTGACGCACGACGTCCATGTCCTCGCCGCCCTGACCGAGATCGATGGCGACGGCGACGACCTCCTTGCCGGTCTCCTTCCCGATCCAGCTGATGGCGACTGAGGTGTCGAGTCCGCCGGAATAGGCGAGGATGACGCGTTCGGTCATGGTGTTCGAGCTCCTTCGTAGTTCTTGGTGCGCATGATGGGTAACCGGATCTCAGTTACCGCGTCGAGCAAGCTTTTCGATCTTGTCCGCGACCTCGCCACCGGTGTGCGGCTCGCGAGCGATCAACAGGATTGTGTCGTCACCTGCGATGGTCCCGACGATCTCGGGCATCGCAGCCCGATCGAGTGCGCTGGCGAGGTAGTGCGCCGCGCCGGGTGGTGTTCGGAGGACTGCCTGGTTTCCGCTGTGATCGGTCGACACCAACAGCTCCCCCAACAACTTCAGGAGGCGGTCGGTGCCGCCGGACACTCCGCGGACCGGACTGCCGTCCTCCGGCACGACGTACACTCCCACCCCGCCGTCGGGCGCGCGTAGTTTCACCGCCCCCAGTTCCTCGAGGTCTCGAGACAGCGTCGCCTGTGTGGTGTCGATTCCCTCGGCGGCGAGCAACGACGCCAGCTGCGGTTGACTGCGCACCTGATGCGTGGCCAACAACGCGATGATCCGCGCCTGCCTACCCGCGCGGGTCGACGCGGTCAACGGCACCGCAGTGACGTCCTCACTCATGGTCGGCGGGCCTGTTCGAGGAGCCACACCAGCAGAGCCTTCTGCGCGTGCAGGCGATTCTCGGCTTCGTCCCAGACGACACTCTGCGGACCGTCGAGCACCTCGTCGGTGATCTCCTCGCCGCGATGTGCAGGCAGGCAGTGCAGCACAACAGCATCCGATTGCGCCTTCGAGAGCAGATCGGAGTCGATCCGATACGGCCGGAACGGAGCCACGCGATCGAGACCGTCGTTCTCCTGGCCCATCGACGTCCAGGTGTCGGTGACCAGCGCATCAGCACCGGTGGCGGCCTCGACCGGGTCCTCGGTGATGGTGATGGTTGCCCCGGTTTCCTCGGCGCGCGCGTGTGCGGCCTCCAGGACGTATCCGAGCGGAGCGAAGTCCTTGGGCGCGGCGATCCGAACGTTGAGCCCAGCCGTCACTCCGCCGATGAGCAACGAGTGCGCCATGTTGTTGGCACCGTCACCGAAGTAGGCCAAGGTGCGGCCCTGCAGACTTCCCTTGTGCTCGATCAGGGTCTGCAGGTCCGCCAGAACCTGGCACGGGTGGAACTCATTGGAGAGCGCATTGACAATGGGAATCGTTGCGCCCGTGGCCATCTGCTCCAGCCGCTTCTGCCCGAACGTGCGCCACACGACCGCCTCCACATAGCGCGACAGCACTCGGCCGGTGTCCTGCAGCGTCTCCTCGCGACCCAGCTGGGTGTCGCGACCAGTCACCACGACGGCATGACCACCCAACTGCGCGATGCCCATCTCGAACGAGAATCGAGTACGAGTCGAGTTCTTCTCGAAGATGACGCCGATCCCCTTGGGGCCCTCGAGCGGACGCTTCGAGAACGGTGCACGCTTGAGCTCTGCTGCCAGAGCGAGGATTTCACCCTGCTGCTGCGGCGTGATGTCGTCGTCCCGGAGGAAGTGCTGAACGGTCATGGCTGATGAGCCTCCTGTGCTGCGTCGAGAATTGCCGGTAACGCCGTCACGAACGACGCGGCTTGCTCTTCGGTGATGATCAACGGTGGTGCGAGCCGGAGCACATCGGGCTGTGCCGCATTGAGGAGGAAGCCCGCCTCACGCGCAGCCGCCTCGGCCGCCGGTGCGACGGCGGCCGTGAGGACCACGCCGAGGAGAAGACCCGAACCCCGAACATGGCTCACGAGAGGATGTTCGAGATTCTCGATGGAGTGCGCAATCGTCTTGCCGATGCTGTCCGCGTGCGAGATCAGATCCTCGTCGGCGATGGTGCGCAGGACGGCCAGAGCGGCCGCAGCGCATACGGGATTACCACCGAACGTGGTGCCGTGCTTGCCCGGATGCAGCAACTCCCCCGCTGCTCCGATACCGATGCACGCACCGATGGGCAGGCCACCGCCCAAACCCTTGGCGAGCGTGATGACGTCGGGCACGATGCCGACCGACTGGTGGGCGTAGAACCATCCCGTTCGACCGATACCGGTCTGCACCTCATCGAGGATCAGCAATGCACCGTGCTTCGCGGTGATCTCGCGCGCAGCAAGGAGGTATCCCTCGGGCGGAACGACCACCCCGCCCTCGCCCATGATGGGTTCGAGAAACACTGCGGCGGTGTCGGAATCGACGGCGGCTTCCAGCGCTACCACATCGCCGTACGGAACGTGGTGCACGCCCGCAGGCATCGGCTCGAACGGGGTCCGCTTGTCCGGCTGACCGGTCAGCGCAAGAGCGCCCATTGTCCGTCCGTGAAAGGACTTCTCGGCTGCCACGATGTTGGGACGGCCGGTCAGGCGAGCGATCTTGAACGCCGCCTCGTTGGCCTCGGTTCCCGAGTTGCACAGAAACACTCGACCGGTGGCCCCAGCACCGAGGTGCGCGAGCAATTGTTCGGCCAACGCGATACCTGGCTCTGTCGCATACAGATTCGAGGTATGCCCCAAAGTGGACAATTGAGTCGTGACCGCCTCGATCACCGCGGGATGCGCGTGGCCGAGAATGTTGACGGCAATGCCCGCCAGCAGGTCCAGATACTGCTTGCCGTCGGCGTCGGTCACCACGGCACCCTCGCCGCGGACGAGCGCCACGCGCGGAACACCGTAGTTGTCCATCAGCGAATTCGACCACCGCTGTTGCAGATCGAGGGTGGACTCGGTGCCCTTCATGGCGTGACTCCTGACGTAGAAGAGTGATCGGGGGTGACCATGGTGCCGATTCCCTCACCGGTGAACAGCTCCACCAGGACGGAATGTTCGACGCGACCGTCGATGACGTGCGCCGACGGCACACCTGCCTGCACAGCCCGCAGGCACGCTTCCATCTTCGGCACCATTCCGGCGTCGAGAGAGGGCAGCAAGGTCTCGAGGGTCGACGCGTCGATCTCGGAGGTCAAGGAGCTGCGATCGGGCCACTCGGTGTACAGGCCCTCGACATCGGTGAGTACCACCAACTTCTCGGCGCCGATGGCGGTCGCCAGCGCCGCTGCCGCGGTGTCGGCATTGATGTTGTGCACGACGCCGTCGCGGTCGGGAGCGATGGTGGACACCACCGGAATACGTCCTGCGGCAATGAGATCGAAGACTGCCGCGGGGTTCACCGAGGTGACGTCGCCGACAAGACCGATGTCGGTCTCGGTGCCGTCGACCAGCACGGTGCGCCGCGTCGCGGTGAACAGGTGCGCATCCTCGCCGGAGATCCCGACGGCGTACGGACCGTGGCCGTTGATCAGCCCCACGAGCTCGCGACCGACCTGCCCGAACAGCACCATCCGCACGACGTCCATCACCTCGGGCGTGGTGACGCGGAAGCCGCCGCGGAATTCACCGGTCAAGCCGAGCCTGTTCAGCATGGCCGAGATCTGCGGTCCACCACCGTGGACGACAACCGGGTGGATTCCGACGGTGCGCAGAAAGACCATGTCGGCCGCGAACGCCCGCTTGAGGTCGTTGTCGATCATGGCGTTTCCGCCGTACTTCACGACGACGATCTTGCCCGAGAATCGCTGCAGCCACGGCAGTGCCTCGGCGAGGGTGAACGCCTTCTGTGCTGCCGTCAACTGCAGTGCGGCCGAGGTCATGACGAGTACGCCGAGTTCTCTTCGACGTACGCGTGCGAGAGGTCCGTCGTGCGAATGGTGGCCGACCCGGAACCGAGACCGAGATCGATGGACACGGCGATGTCGATTCCGGACAGGTCGACCTCCCGAGCGCCGGGCGCACCGACGCCGTCGATGCACACCGGATTTCCGTTGAACGACACGGCGATTCGATCGGGGTCGAGCTCGATCGGGGCGATACCGATCGCCGCGAGAACTCGGCCCCAGTTGGGGTCGGAACCGAACAGGGCCGTCTTGGTCAGAGAGTCCCGGGCAACGGTCCGTGCGCCTGTCAGCGCGTCGTCCTCGGACACCGCACCCGAGACGGTGATCCTCACTCGCTTGGTCACGCCCTCGGCGTCGGCCATCATCTGATCGGCCAGGTCGTCACACACCGCCAGGACCGCTGCGTCCAAGTCCTCCTGCGACGGTGCCACGCCGCTGGCCCCCGAGGACAGCAGTAGCACCGTGTCGTTGGTCGAGGACGCGCCGTCGACGTCGAGCCGGTCGTAGGACAGCCGCGTCGCGGCGCGCAGCGCCTTGTCCAACTGGTCTGCCGTGGCAACGGCATCGGTGGTGATGACGCTGAGCATGGTGGCCAACGACGGTGCCAGCATGCCTGCGCCCTTGGCCATGCCGCCGACGTTCCACTTGTCGGCATGATGAATGGCCGCCTGCTTGGGCACGGTATCGGTGGTCATGATCGCGTACGCCGCATCGGTACCACCGGAGATGCCGCCGGCCAGTTCGTGCACCACCTCGGTCACGCCGGGCAGCAGCTTGTCCATCGGCAGCCGATCACCGATGAGACCCGTCGAGCACACGGCGACCTCGATGGCTCCGGTCTCGGAACCCCAATTGCTCAGCGCGGAGGCCACTTCCTCGGCCGTCCGGTGCGCATCCTGGAACCCCGGCGCACCCGTGCAGGCGTTGGCACCACCGGAGTTGAGGATCACCGCGCGCAGTCGTCCGGTGGAGAGCACCTGCTGAGACCACAGCACCGGAGCAGCCTTGACCTTGTTGCGGGTGAACACACCCGCTGCCGCGAAGTCGGGACCCTCGTTGAACACCAAGGCCAGATCCGACCTGCCACTTGCCTTGATCCCGGCCGGAATTCCGGCCGCGCGGAACCCGGCAGGCGAGGTGACTCCTTGCGTGCGGACGAGTTTTCCCGCAACCGTACCGGTGGCCTCCGCCTCGCTCCGAACGCTGCTCATGGTGCCACTCCTACGGTAGAGAGACCATCGGTCTCGGTGATTCCCAGTGCAAGATTCATGGATTGAACGGCGGCTCCCGCCGTTCCCTTGGCCAAGTTGTCGATGGCCGCAATGACGACGAGGAGGCCGGCGTCGGCATCGACCGACACACTCATCTGCACGGCGTTCGACCCGATCACCGAACCGGTCTGCGGAAGCCGGCCGGCGGGAAGCACGTGCACGAACGGCTCTGCGGCGTAAGCCTTTTCGTAGACCTCGACGGCCTGCTCCTGCGTGGCGGTGGTGATGGCGGTGCAGGTGGCCAGGATTCCGCGCGGCATCGGTGCGAGAACCGGTGTGAAGGACACCGACACGGCACCACCGGCGACGGCCGAGAGGTTCTGCACGATCTCGGGAGTGTGCCGGTGCGCGCCGGCTACCGCGTACGCCCGAACCGAACCCATCACCTCCGAACCGAGAAGATCGGCCTTGGGAGCGCGGCCGGCACCCGAAGTGCCGCTGACGGCAACGATGTTGACGCGGGGCTCGATGATGCCTGCGGCGACAGCAGGTGCGAGTGCGAGCGAGGACACCGTCGGGTAGCACCCGGGCACTGCGATACGGGTGGCACCGACCAACCGCTCACGGCAGCCCGGCAGCTCCGGCAAGCCGTAAGGCCAACTGCCCGCGTGAGGACTCTTGTAGTACTTCTCCCACGCTGCACCGTCGGTGAGGCGGAAGTCGGCACCGCAATCGATGATCAAAACCGACTCGGGCAATTGCAGCGCGAGTTCGGCAGACTTGCCGTGCGGAAGCCCCAGGAACACGACATCGTGCCCGGCGAGTTCGTCGACGGTGGTCGGACCGAGAATGCGGTCGGCGAGAGGCAACAGATGTGGATGGAATTCGCCCAGCGTCGCGCCGGCGTTCCCGCCCGCGGTCAGCGAGCCGATGACCAGCGAACCGTCACGCACCGCCGGGTGGCCGAGCAGAATCCGAAGAATCTCACCGCCGGCGTATCCGCTTGCGCCCGCCACCGCGATGCGCCTCGGCGTGGCCTCCGAAATAGTCATGCGGTTTATTATGCAGCATCATGCAAGCTCATTCATGGACGGGGTTCGGTGTGTCAGCGTCCACCCATGGACTTGCGGATCTCGTCGAGCTTCTTACGGCCGGCTTCCTGACGCTCGTTCCACTGCTCGTCGAGGTCACGGCCCGCCCTGGACTCCCGGTCCAGCTCCTCCGCACCGACGGCGGTGCCCGACCGCTGTTCCGCTTTGCCGCGCACGCCGTCCCACGTCGGCACCCCGGAATCAGTGAAGTCGCCGATCGGTGCGCTCACCGATCCGGCGCTGTACCCAGTGCTACCGGGTGAGTCCTCGACCAGCTCCGCATCGATGACCCCCGGCACGGTGCCACCGAGCGGAGCCCCTGGCGGCGGGTCGCCGAGGGGCTGGTCGATCCGCGGCTTGGTCACCTGCGGAACGTCGACATCGGGAACCGTTCCGGGTGGCGCTCCGCGATCGGGCAAGACCGGCTCCGGCCCTGCAGTCCTCAACTCTGCCGCCAGAGCCGCAGCGGCAGCTGCCACCGGGGCCAGCTGCGGACGACCTGCCACTGCTGCAAGGATCCCCTCGATCACCTGCAGATCCGTCGCCGCACCGTCTGTTCCGATATCACTCATGCGCTGCTCCCGTCACCGTGGCCACTCGTGACTCCACGCTACGGAACCGACGGTCCGTCCGCCGACAGGTCAGCTGCGCAGCTGCGCGCCGACGGCCTTCGATGCAGCCTCGACCGCCGCGTCACGAGCAGCCGTCGCCTGATCCTCGGTCAACGTGCCGTCGGATCCGCGGAATCGAAGTGCGAACGCCAAGGACTTGCGCCCCTCGCCGACCTGCTCACCCTCGTAGACGTCGAACAGTCGAATCGACTCGAGCAGATCACCGCCGCCGATCGTGAGCGCGGCTTCGACAGACGCCGCGGGCACGGACGCGTCGACCACCACAGCCACGTCCTGCAACACCGCCGGATACGGCGACACCTCGGGAGCAGGAAGCGATTCGACGACGGGCAGAGCGCTCAAGCTCAACTCGACGGCACACGTACGAGGCGGCAAACCGGCCCGCTCGAGGACCGCCGGATGCAGTTCGCCCGCGTACCCGACGACCTCCCCGTCGAGCAGGACCTCGGCGCAGCGACCGGGATGCCACGGAAGATGCTGTGCCGCACGAAGATCGACGTGCACTCCGGACGCCTCGGCAACAGTCAGTACTGCAGCGAACGCGTCCGCCGCCTCCGCGGCGCGGCCCGGACCCCACGGCCCCGACAGCTCACGCCGACCGGTGAGCACCACACCCACATGTACTGGCTGCGCAGGCAGTGAACCGCGAAGCATCGCGATCTGATCGTCGGTAGGACGACGATCGACCGGCAACGCGTCCACCGCAGCAGTGGCGTCGTGTCGGAGCACCACCTGTGCGATTCCGAACAGCGAGACGTCTCGCTGACCGCGGGCGATATTTCTACCGAGCATCTCGAGCAAGCCGGGGAGCACCGTGGTCGCGAGTTCGGGACGGTCGGCCTCGAGCGGGTTGAGCACCGAGGTGGTGAGCCGCCGAGGATCGGATGCATCGAGACCCCAGGTGTCGAATATGCCCTTGGGCAGGAACACCGGAGGCAACACCTCCACGTACCCGGCGAACGCCAGCGCCTTGCCGACGGCGCGCCTGCGCTTCTGTTCGGCGGTGAGGCCGCGGCCGCCGGGTGCCGACGGCAGCACCGACGGGATCTTCTCGAGCCCCTCGAGGCGGAGGACTTCCTCCACCAGATCGGCGCGCTGCACCAGGTCCGGTCGCCACGACGGCGGCGTGACGATCAGCTGGCCGTGTCCGGCGTCGTCGACCGATACCTCGACGCTGCAACCGATCTGCGTCAACCGTCGGGCAGCGGTTCCGTTGGGGTACTGCACACCGGCGATTCGATCCGGCAGGTCGAAGTCCATCGTGACCGCCGGATATTCGGCGGCCTGCCCGATGTCCGTCAACACGGGCTCGATCCGGCCACCGGCGATCTCGACCAGCAGCTGCGCCGCACGATCGAGCGCTGCGACCGGAAGAGCAGAATCCACTGTCCGCTCGAACCGCTTGCTCGCCTCGCTGGAGAGCTTGTGACGACGCCCGGTGCGGAACACCGCGAGCGGATCGAACGACGCAGCTTCGAGAACGACCTCGGTGGTCGCGTCGTCGACCTCGGTGGACGCGCCGCCCATGACACCGGCCAACGAGATGGCTCCCGAGCCGTCGGCGATGACCACGTCCTCGGGATCGAGCGACCGCTCGACGCCGTCCAGCGTGGTCAGCTTCTCCCCCGCATTCGCGCGGCGGACGACGAGATCGCCGTCGATCTTGGCCGCATCGAACGCGTGCAGCGGCTGGCCGAGTTCGTGCAGCACGTAGTTGGTGACATCGACAGCCGCCGAGATCGGGCGCACGCCCGCCAGCAGCAGTCGACGCTGCATCCACCACGGCGTCGTCGCCGTCGGATCGATACCGACGATCTTGCGCAACGCGAATCGCGATGCGCCCGAGTTCGATTCGACGGTGACCGCCCACGCGTCACCGGTGACCTCGGTGGCGACCGTGCGCGCCGGATCCACGAACGGCAGGTCGAAACTACAGGCCAGCTCACGGGCGAGGCCGCGGACCGAGAAAGCGTAGCCGCGGTCCGGGGTCACGTTCAGCTCGATGACCGAATCATCCAATCCCAGGACCGGTTTGGCGTCGTCACCCGGATCGGCTGTGCCCTCCGGCAGCACCAGAATGCCGGAATGATCCTTGCCGAGCCCGAGTTCGAGCGTCGAGCAGATCATGCCGTTGGAATTGCGGCCGTAGGTCTTGCGCGATGCGATGGCGAATCCCCCGGGCAGGACGCTGCCCGGCAGAGCGGCCACGATCAGGTCACCCTCGGCGAAGTTCCTGGCACCGCACACGATTTCCTGGGGCTCGGCAGCTCCGACGTCCACGAGGCAGAAGCGAATCGGCTTCTTGAACTCGGTCAGCTCCTCGATCGAGCTCACCCGACCCACCACCAGTGGGCCGGTCACGTTGTCCAGCGACTCGAGTTCCTCGACCTCGAACCCGACCCGCACGAAACCGGCGTCGAGCTCCTCGGGCGACACGGCCCAGTCGGGGGTCCCCGCGTGCAGGACCTCGGTCAGCCAGGATTGTGGGACTCGCACGTGTGCTCAGCTCTTTCTTGTATCCGAGAAGAAGTGGGGCGGGTGAGAAATTTCCGTCAGGCCTGAACACCGAAGGGCATCGTGAACCTGATGTCGCCCTCGACGATGTCGCGCATGTCCGGGATGTCGTTGCGGAACTGCAGCGTCCGTTCCAGACCCATTCCGAACGCGAATCCGGTGTAGACCTCGGGGTCGATACCACTGGCCTGCAGCACCTTCGGGTTGACCATTCCGCAGCCGCCCCACTCGACCCAACCGGCCCCGCCCTTCTTCTTCGGGAACCACACGTCGACCTCGGCCGAAGGCTCGGTGAACGGGAAGTAGTTGGGGCGCATGCGAGTTCGGGTGTCGTTGCCGAACAACGCCTTCGCGAACGCATCGAGTGTGCCGCGCAGGTGCGCCATGGTCAGGCCCTTGTCGATGGCAAGACCCTCGACCTGATGGAAGACCGGAGTGTGCGTCGTGTCGAGTTCGTCCGTGCGAAACGTCCGTCCCGGGCAGACTACGTAGATCGGAACCTCACGCGAAAGCATCGACCGGACCTGTACCGGAGAGGTGTGTGTGCGTAGTACCTGCCGCGAACCCTCGGGCGCGATGTGAAACGTGTCCTGCATCGTGCGCGCAGGGTGGTCGGGCAGGAAGTTGAGCGCATCGAAGTTGAAGTGCTCGGTCTCGACCTCGGGGCCTTCTTCGACTTCCCAGCCCATCGCGACGAAGACGTCGGCCACCTGTTCGGAAATGATCGTGATGGGGTGGCGGGCACCGACGGGAGCGCGGTCGGTCGGCAGTGTCACGTCGATGGTTTCTGCGACCAGAATGGCCGCGTCACGCTCGGCCGACAGCACGGCGCGTCGCTCGTCGAAGGCCTTCTGCACTCGGTCACGCGCCGCCTTGACGCGTTTACCCGCGTCCGCCTTCTGGTCCCCCGGTAGTGCACCGAGTGCTCGCTGCGCCAGTGCCAACGGAGCCTTGCCGCCCACGTGATCGATCTTGACCTTGGTCAGAGCATCGAGGTCCGACGCGTCGGCGAACGCCTGCTCGGCCGAGTCCACTGCGGATCCGAGCGCGGACTGCTCGAGAACGCTCGGATCTACCGGCTCGGGTCCGACATCTTTCTTCGCCACGACAGCTGCACTCCTCGAGTAATAGTCGGTGTCTGCCACGAAGGGTCGTTTGCGCAGGCTTCACTCCTGCGCGGAGCAGACAGGTATCGATCCTAGGCGAGACTCGCTCACGGGGTTTCGGAGCGTCGCTGCACCCTGGCGCTGGCGTACAGGCAGATCGCCGCGGCAGTTGCCAGGTTGAGGCTCTCGGCGCGGCCGTGAATGGGGATTCGAATGCGGTGATCGGCAGTGCGCGTCACGGACTCGGGCAGCCCGTGCGCCTCGTTGCCGAACAACCACGCAGTCGGCCGGGTGAGCAGTTCGTCGGCGTCGTCCAAGTCCACTTCGCCGTCGGCAGCCGTGGCCACGATCGTCAGACCTACTCCGCGCAACGCGTCGATTCCGGTCTCGATCGATCGCTCCCGGGCAATGGGAAGGTGAAACACACTGCCTGCCGACGCGCGGACACACTTGCCGTTGTGGGGATCGACCGAATCACCCAGCAAGACGACCGAATTCGCTCCGGCCGCATCGGCGACGCGAATGACCGTCCCGGCATTGCCCGGTTCTGCCACCTCCACCGGTACGGCCACCAGACGCGGTGTTCCGGCCAGTGCCCGGTCGAGCGGTACGTCGACCAACTGCGTGACTGCGACGAGGCCCTGCGGAGTGACAGTGTCGGACAACGCCTTGGCAGCGCGGTCCGTGATCGGAAACACTCGTGCGCCACCGGCCTCGACGGACGCGATGAGGTCGTGGTGGCGCTCGAGAGCATCCGGAGTGAAGAACAGCTCACGAACCAGCCGCGACTGGGCCGCCTCGGACACCGCGTTGAAGCCCTCGGCCAGGAACAGCCCGGTCTTCTTGCGTTCCGTCGCTCGCGCGAGCTTGACGGCCGAAACGACCCGCGGAGTTCGCTCGGTCAGCGAATCCACGGGCCGTTTCGGTGTTGAGTCGTCGTACGTCGACTCGCTCAGGCTGCTTCTCCGGCCGGAGCGTTGACATCGGCAGGCAGTGCAGCCTTGGCGATGGCGACCAGGCTTGCGAAGGCCGCAGCGTCCGACACAGCGAGCTCGGCGAGGATCTTGCGGTCGACCTCGACACCCGCGGCCTTGAGGCCCTGGACGAAGCGGTTGTACGTGATGTCGTTGGCCCGAGCTGCAGCGTTGATACGCGTGATCCACAGCTTGCGGAAATCACCCTTGCGCGCGCGGCGGTCCCGGTACGCATAGGTCAGCGAGTGGAGCTGCTGCTCCTTGGCCTTGGTGTACAGACGTGAGCGCTGTCCGCGGTAGCCCTTGGACGCTTCGAGAATCGAACGGCGCTTCTTCTGGGCGTTGACGGCCCTTTTTACGCGTGCCACTGGTGAATCCTGTCGATCTGGGGGTGTGTGAAACCCCGAATGGTAATGGGATGAAGCCGACCGAGATCAGCCGGCGGCGGGCCGAATCAGATGCCGAGCAGGCGCTTGATCCGCGGCACGTCGGCCTTCTTGACAACGGCGACACCATCGAGGCGACGAGTCACCTTGGTGGGCTTGTGCTCGAGCAGGTGGCGACGGCCGGCCTTCTGGCGCAGGATCTTGCCGCTGCCGGACACCTTGAATCGCTTCTTGGCACCACTGTGGGTCTTCTGCTTGGGCATGAAATCCTCTTCTTCTGTAATCGCTCTTCGGTGTTGCATGGCACAGCCGCACATCGCAACAGAGACTGTGCACCGAAGCAGGTGTAGGGCTGTCTTACTGGTAGAGCGCGAGGCTCAGTTGGTCTGCGCCGGAGTAGCCGGAGCTGCTGCGGCCGGTGCCTCGGCAGCCGGGGCTGCATCGGCGGGCTGTTCCGGCGCGGGAGCCGGTGCGCGTTGTGCGGGCGGAGCCGCTGCGCTCTCCTGTGCCTTGACGCGAGTCTTGGCACCCTTGTGCGGTGCCAACACCATCGTCATGTTGCGGCCGTCCTGCTTGGCCGAGGTCTCCACGAAACCGAGCTCTGCGACGTCAGCGCCCAGGCGCTGCAGCAGACGGAAGCCGAGTTCGGGACGCGACTGCTCGCGACCGCGGAACATGATGGTGACCTTGACCTTCGAGCCGGCTTCGAGGAAGCGAACGACGTTGCGCTTCTTGGTCTCGTAGTCGTGCGCGTCGATCTTGGGGCGGAGCTTCTGCTCCTTGATGACGGTGAGCGTCTGGTTCTTGCGCGATTCGCGCGCCTTCTGCGCAGCCTCGTACTTGAACTTCCCGTAGTCCATGATCTTGCAGACCGGCGGACGTGCGTCGGGAGCTACTTCGACAAGATCGAGGTCGGCTTCGAGAGCCAAGCGGAGTGCATCTTCAACACGCACGATCCCCACCTGTTCACCGCCCGGTCCGACAAGCCGGACCTCGGGAACTCGGATGCGATCGTTGATGCGGGTCTCAGTGCTGATGGGGCCTCCTAGGTAGTGCGGTGTGGTGTGTAACCCGACCGCCTGCCACTGGCACAGCCCGTCGCCGTCGATCCTCGACATTCCCCGCAGCGATGCGAACCACTGCAACGAAAAAACCCTGCTCTCGGTGTGATCCGATTGCAGGGCCCGATGTCGACCGGTCGATCCGCACGACAACTGTCGTCGTACAGTCTCCTCACTGGGAGGAAGCACAGAGGAAACCTGCGAGGGTCTCCATCGTGCGACCGGACCGGAAGTAGCTTGTTGAAGGCTACGTGCCGGTGGGAGTCGGGCTCCACTTGCTGCCTCCGTGCGGTGAACTCCATCGAGGAGCGCACGCCGAAGACGGTCGTCGAGTCACTTTACCAGCAGATTCCCGAATCGAACAATCGAGCGTTGTTGCCCCTTCTCAGCGGACACCCGATGCTGTCCGCAACGGGAGGCGTGGGATTCTCGTAGGCATGACCAGCTCCCCCAATCCCGACGATGCCGCAGGTGCCGACCCCCTGGGTGCAGAGCCCGAAGTCCGTGAACTCGCCGAGGTCCCCGCGGTCGAGGTCATCAGCCGCGCCGCGGTGATGCTGATGAGTTCTGCAGCCGAGAAGCTGGGACTGTCGGAGCCGGATCCCGCGGAAAGCCCCTACCTCGACCTCGACGAAGCGCGACGCGTCATCACCGCACTCGCCGGTTTGGTCACTGCTTCGGTGGAGTACCTCGGGCCTCACGCCGGACCCATTCGTGACGGACTACAAGCACTGCAGCGCGCATTCCGAGAAGCATCCGCCCACCCGGACGAACCAGGAAAGGGCCCCGGCGAGAAGTACACCGGACCGGTGCACTGAGCGAGAGCAACGACGCCCCGAACACGAACGCCGCATCCCGTGGAATACCGGATGCGGCGTTCGTCGTTCGCGGGCGCTACCGGACTGCGGCGACCTTTCGCGGCCTGCGCTTCTTCGGAGCTGCTTTCACCGGCGCGGTGACAACGGACTCGCGGGTGAGCGCTTCCTGCAGGAACTTGCCGGTGTAGCTCTCGGAGACAGCCGCCACGACCTCCGGATCACCTTGCGCCACAACCATTCCGCCGCCGGAGCCACCCTCTGGGCCCATATCGATGACCCAATCGGAGACCTTGATGACGTCGAGGTTGTGCTCGATGACGATCACCGTGTTGCCCTTGTCCACGAGACCGTTCACGACGCCGAGCAACTTGCGTATGTCCTCGAAGTGCAGGCCGGTGGTCGGCTCGTCGAGGATGTAGACGGTGCGGCCGGTGGACCGCTTCTGCAGCTCCGCCGCCAATTTGACGCGCTGCGCCTCGCCACCGGACAACGTCGTCGCCGGCTGCCCGAGACGGACGTACCCTAGACCGACCTCGACGAGTGTCTTGAGGTAGCGGTGGATCGAGGTGATGGCCTCGAAGAAGTCCGCGGCCTCCTCGATGGGCATGTTCAGGACCTCGGCGATTGTCTTGCCCTTGTAGTGGACTTCGAGTGTCTCTCGGTTGTATCGCGCACCCTCGCAGACCTCGCACGGGACGTACACGTCCGGCAGGAAGTTCATCTCGATCTTGAGAGTGCCGTCTCCTGAGCACGCCTCACACCGGCCGCCCTTGACGTTGAACGAGAATCGCCCGGGCTGGTAGCCGCGCACCTTGGCCTCGGTGGTTGCCGCGAACAAGGTCCGAATCTTGTCGAACACGCCGGTGTAGGTCGCGGCGTTCGAGCGCGGCGTACGGCCGATGGGCGACTGATCCACCCGCACGAGCTTGTCGAGCTGATCGAGTCCGTTGATGCGGGTGTGCCGACCGGGAACCTGACGGGCACCGTTGAGCTTGTTGGCCATCACGGTCGCGAGGATGTCGTTGACAAGAGTGGACTTGCCCGAACCCGACACTCCGGTGACCGAGGTCAGCACACCGAGCGGGAAGCTGACGTCGATGCCGCGGAGGTTGTGCTCGCGAGCTCCGACGACGGTGACCTGACGCTTCTTGTCGACGACGCGGCGCGTGTCGGGCAGCGGAATCTCCATCCGCCCGGACAGATATGCGCCGGTCAACGATTCCTCGTTGGTCAGCAGGTCCTCGTACGAACCGCTGTGTACGACGCGACCGCCGTGCTCACCCGCCAACGGACCGATGTCGACGACCCAGTCGGAGGTACGAATGGTGTCCTCGTCGTGCTCGACGACGATGAGCGTGTTTCCGAGGTCACGGAGCCGGGTCAACGTGTCGATCAACCGACGGTTGTCGCGCTGATGCAAACCGATCGAGGGCTCGTCCAACACGTAGAGAACGCCGACGAGGCCCGATCCGATCTGCGTGGCGAGCCGGATTCGCTGGGCCTCACCGCCGGACAGAGAACCAGCAGTTCGAGCCAGTGAGAGGTATTCCAGACCCACGTCGAGCAGGAATCCCAGACGCGCCTGTACCTCCTTGAGCACCTGTCCCGCGATCGCTTCCTCGCGGCGCCCCAGGGTGAGGCTGTTCAGGAAGTTCGCGGTATCGGCGATCGACAGCTCGCAGACCTCGGCGATCGACTTGGGCCCGAAGTCTCCCGCCTCGATGGTGACCGACAGGATCTCGGGCCGCAGCCGCGCGCCGTTGCAGGTGGGGCACGGCACGTCGCGCATGTAGCCGTCGTAGCGTTCCTTCATCTGCTCGGATTCGGTCTGCTCCAACCGGCGGTGCAGAAACGGCATCACACCCTCGAACTCGGCGTAGTACGAGCGCGTGCGGCCGTAGCGGTTCTTGTACTTCACGTGGACCTGATGGTCGCTGCCTTCGAGGACCGCACGCTTGACCTTGGCGGGCAACTTGTTCCACGGTGCATTCAGGTCGAACCCCATGGCGTCGGCGAGGCCGGACAGCAGGCGACCGAAGTACTCGGACGTCTGGCCCATCGACCACGGCGCGATGGCACCGTCGGCGAGGCTGAGATCGCCGTCGGGAACCACCAGCTCCGGATCGACCTCCTTGCGCACACCGAGACCGACGCAGTCCGGGCACGCACCGTACGGCGAGTTGAAGGAGAACGACCGCGGTTCGAGATCGTCGATGGACAGCGGGTGACCGTTGGGGCACGCGAGCTTCTCGGAGAACCGGCGCTCGCGGTCCGCCGCATTCTCGTCGCGGTCGACGAAGTCCAGAACGACGATGCCGTCGGCAAGTCGAAGGGCGGTTTCCACCGAGTCGGTCAGACGCTGCTTCGAGCTGGACTTGACGGTCAAACGGTCGACGACGACCTCGATGTCGTGCTTTTCCTGCTTCTTGAGAACCGGTGGGCTCGTGAGCTGGTGGACCACACCGTCGACGCGAACACGGGAGTAGCCCTGAGTGTTCAACGAGTCGAACAGGTCGACGAATTCACCTTTTCGGGTTCGAACCACCGGGGCGAGAACCTGGAACTTGAGACCCTCCTCCATGTCCAGCACCTGGTCGACGATCTGCTGCGGGGTCTGCTTGGCGATCTGCTCACCGCACACGGGGCAGTGGGCCGTTCCCGCACGCGCGTACAACAGGCGGAGATAGTCGTAGACCTCGGTGATGGTGCCCACGGTCGACCGCGGGTTGCGGTTGGTCGACTTCTGATCGATGGAGACCGCAGGCGAGAGTCCCTCGATGAAATCGACGTCCGGCTTGTCCATCTGGCCGAGGAACTGCCGCGCATACGCGGACAGCGATTCCACGTACCTGCGCTGACCTTCGGCGAAGATCGTGTCGAATGCGAGGGACGACTTGCCCGAGCCGGACAGACCTGTGAACACGATGAGCGCATCGCGAGGCAGGTCGATGTCGACTCCCCGCAGATTGTGCTCTCGTGCACCTCGCACTATCAGGCGATCCGCCACTGTGTTCCCTTCTTTCCGAACGAGCACGTTCAGTCGACTTGCTGCGGGGCGCAGCAGTGCGCAACTGTCGAGTCGCGTGATGACGTGTGATGCCTATGCACCGGTTACCCGTCGTGTAACCGTGCACCCCACGTCGAAAACCTGTATCGGTGAGGGACGAACCTCACGCAGTAGCAATGGTAGATCCAGGCACCGACACACTTTTCCACGTGCACGACCCCGACGCCCCTCGTCGTGCCGCCGACGGTAGCGTCCTCGAAATGGACGAGCACCTCATGGTCATCGACGACAACTACACCGGCGTCGTCTCTCAGGGTTCGCAGCCGCAGCGGCGCACGATTCCCGGCGCGACGATCACGAAGATGTCGGTCGGCCCCATGGACAACAACACCTACTTGGTCGTCTGTTCCGCAACGGGTCATTCGGTGCTGATCGACGCCGCCAACGAGGCCGAGCGCATCTCGCTGCTCATCGACGACAACGCACCGACGCTCTCGCTCATCGTGACGACGCATCAGCACGCCGACCACTGGCAGGCGCTGGCGGACATCGCCGGTGGCACGGACTCACCGACAGCCGCTCATGAACTCGACGCCGCGCCGCTGCCCGTCGCCCCGGACCGTCTACTGGCCGACCGGGACACCGTGTCGGTGGGCGAGCTCACGTTCGACGTGATCCATCTGACCGGACACACTCCCGGCTCCATCGCACTCGCACTCACCGATACCGACGGCGTGCGCACCCATCTGTTCACCGGAGATTCGTTGTTCCCCGGCGGCGTCGGCAAGACCGGAAGCCCCGAGGACTTCACCCACCTGCTCGACGACGTGACGGCGAAATTGTTCGACCGATTCGACGACGAGACCGTTGTCTACCCGGGTCACGGAAAGGACACCACGCTCGGAGCCGAGCGCCCTCACCTCGGCGAGTGGCGCGAACGAGGCTGGTGACGATCGCCGTGCTTGAGACCGTGAATCACGGGGTATGAATAGTGTGACAAAAGGACACCGGTAGGTTCTCGGGCCGCCGCGCTGTCCCTGGTTCAACCGCCGATGACACGAGAAACTACGCAGGAGGCTGTCAATGCTGGTCCGCCGTATCGCCCGTCCGCTGATGTCTACGATTTTCATCGCAGGGGGCGTCGACGCACTCCGTAATCCCACCGGCAAGGCGAAGGTCGCCACTCCGCTGATCGAGCAGGGCAAGGACGTCCTGCCCAACGACGTCACCGCAAACGTGCCGAGTGACCCGGAGACGCTGGTTCGCATCAACGGCGGCATTCAGGTCGCAGGCGGCATCTTGTTGGCCACCGGCAAGGCACCACGCATCGCGTCGCTCGCACTCGCCGGGAGTCTCGTCCCGACGACGCTCGCCGGACACGCCTTCTGGAACGAAACCGACCCGGAGACCAAGGCCGCGCAGCGCATCCACTTCTTCAAGAACCTGAGCCTGCTGGGTGGACTGCTCATCGCAGCCGTCGACACCGAGGGCAAGCCATCTGTCGCGTGGCGCAGCAAGCGGGCAGCACGCCGCGCGCAGGAGACCGTCGTCTCCGCACTGCCGGGCCACTCCACCCACGAGACCGGTGAGCGCGTCAAGGAAATCGCAGCCGTCGCTGCGAGCCGCAGCGCCGATCTGGCCGAGGCTGCACAGCCGAAGCTGGCCAAGTTCGCCGACGCAGCCCAGCCGAAGTTGGCCAAGCTCGCCGACATCGCCACCGAGAAGGGCTCGGAACTGGCGGAGGTAGCTCAGCCGGCACTGAACCGTTGGGCTCATATCGCAGCCGACAAGGGCTCCGAACTGGCAGAAGAAGCACAGAAGCGCGGATCCAAGCTGGCCGAACTCGCCGCCGACCGCGGCAGCGACTTGGCCGACGAGGCCCAGAAGCGCGGTTCCAAGCTCGCGGACAAGGCAGCGCACCGCGGAACCGATCTGGCCGAACTCGCGCAGAAGCGCGGATCGAAGCTCGTCGACGTTGCCGCGGATCGTCGCATCGAACTGGCCGACGTCGCGCAGAAGCGGGCATCCAAGCTCGCCGATCTGGCCGTAGAGAAGGGCTCCGTTCTCGCCGACGAGGCGCAGAAGCGCGGAGTCACGTGGGCCGATCTGGCCTCCGATCGCGTGGAGACGCTGAGCAAGCGCGCCCGTAAGCGCGCCGAGAAGCAGAGCAAGGAACTCGAGAAGGTGACCGAGCAGGCCCGCGCCAAGCTCGAGAAGCGGGTCGCCAAGGCTCAGAAGAACTTGGACAAGAAGCTGCAGCAGTACGCGAAGTAGTTATCGCCGACAGCACGAGAGACAGATGCGGCCCTGCCCCGGAACCAGCGGTTCTGCGGCAGGGCCGCTGTGCGACGTAGACTGCTCTGGCTGATTTCGAGGCGATATCTTCGCCTCGGCCGAACTCCCGAGGAGACCCTTTGCAGGACGACGGCCACACATCGAGAAACTCCGATGTGCCGATCGAAGAAGACGTCGAGCAAGCGCACCTGACGCGGCTGTACACGCAGCTCGACGCGCTACGCGAATACGCGGCAACCCGACTGCGGGCAGTGCTGTTGGAGACCGGCGGCACCCCGCAGGCCCGTAGCGAACGCGAATCGTTCAACCAGATGTACACCGAAGACATCGCCAAGTACGACGCCGCCGAGAACGGACTGTGCTTCGGGCGCATCGATCTCGATCCCGATTCCCTCGACCCCAAGGTCGACGATCGACCCGAGCGTTACATCGGCCGTGTCGGAATTCTCGACGACAAGAACGACTACGAAACACTGCTGCTGGACTGGCGCGCACCGATGGCCAGGCCGTTCTACCTAGCGACGCCGGCAGCACCGGAAAACGTGTTGCGGCGCAGACACATTCGCACTCGTGGCCGCAGAGTGACATCGATCGCAGACGAATTCCTGGATCTCGACTCTGCGCGATCGTCCAGTGGTGCCGCCGTAGCGGGCGGCGTCGCCAGCGAAGGTGCGTTGCTGTCGGCACTCGATGCTGCGCGTACCGGCCAGATGAACGACATCGTCGAGACGATCCAGAGCGAACAGGACGCGATCATCCGATCGCAGCATCGCAGCGTGCTGGTCGTGCAGGGCGGACCGGGCACCGGCAAGACCGCCGTCGCCCTGCACCGCGCCGCGTATCTGCTCTACACCTACCGTCAGCAGCTGGGTAAGAGCGGAGTGCTGATCATCGGACCGAACGCCACGTTCCTGGATTACATCGGCCAGGTTCTGCCCTCTCTCGGTGAGACGGGCGTATTACTGTCGACGATCGGCGACCTCTACCCGGGAGTCCGTGCGCAACGCGAGGATTCGGCTGTGGCGACCGAGGTCAAAGGCCGACTGTCGATGGTCGAGGTGCTGACCCAGGCGGTACGCGACCGTCAGGAAGTGCCTGCGAAACCGCGTCGGTTGAAATTCGACACCTACGACATCACACTCGATCGCAAGATCGTCACCCGGGCTCGCGGACGCGCCCGCTCGTCTCGACGACCGCACAACCTGGCTCGACCGTTGTTCGTGTCCTCGGTCATCGACCAACTGGCCAATCAACTGGCCGCGAAGCTGGGGCAGAACCTCGTGGACGGGTCCAGCTTGCTCAGCGCAGACGACATCGCAGACATGCGCGACGAGATGCGCGAGGACAAGGACGTCATGGCCGCCGTCGACGAGCTGTGGCCGGATCTGTCTCCCCAGCAGGTGCTTCGCGACCTGTTCGCGTCGCCGGAGAAGATCGCTTCGGCCGCGCCGGCACTGGACGAGGCAGAGCGAGCGTCGCTCGTTCGTCGAGGTCACGGTTTCTCGTCTGCCGACGCTCCCCTGCTCGACGAACTCGCCGAGTTACTCGGCGTCGACGATGCGGCCGAACGTGAACAGGCACAACGTCAGTGGCGCAGCCAGATCGCCGACGCCCAGGGCGCACTGGACATCCTGACCGGTTCGGCACCACAGGATCTCGAGGACGAACTCGATCCGGAGATCCTGATGGCCTACGACCTCATCGACGCCGATCAGCTTGCACGACGCCAGAATTCGGGTCAGCGCCTCACCACCGCCGAACGGGCTGCCGGTGACCGCACGTGGACCTACGGGCACGTGATCGTCGACGAGGCGCAGGAACTGTCGGCCATGGCATGGCGAATGGTGATGCGGCGCATCCCGAATCGATGGATGACATTGGTAGGCGATACGGCGCAGACCGGTGATCCCGCTGGAACCTCGTCGTGGGGTTCGGTTCTCGAACCGTATGTGGCCCAGCGGTGGAAGCGAACCGAACTGACGGTGAACTATCGAACGCCGTCGGAGATCATGACGGTGGCGCACGACGTGCTGGCCGCGATCGATCCCGAACAGTCCGAGCCCCGGTCCATCCGCAGCACCGGCGTCCGGCCGTGGGCCCAACGAGTGACGGAGTCGGACCTGCTCACTGCGGTGGAGAAGCGGGTCGCCGAGCACCCACGACCTGGACTGAGCGCAGTGCTCGTCCCTTCCGGTCGCGTCTCCGACTTCCGGCATCTGGCATCGGATGTGGTGACGGTGTCGTCGGTCAAGGACGCCAAGGGGCTCGAGTTCGACTCGGTTCTCATCGTCGAGCCGTCTGCGATCGTGGCCGAATCGACCAAGGGCATGAACGACCTGTACGTAGCGCTCACCCGAGCCACGCAGCGACTCGGGGTGGTACACGTCGACGCTCTACCCGAGGTGCTCTCGGCGCTGCAGCCGTTCGAACCGGACGCATAGAGAACAACGCATCACAACGCCCCGCTCCGTCGGATTCGATGGAGCGGGCCGTTCGTGTGCGCAGGGTGAATCAGCGGACGGTGTGCACGATCAGAACATCGCAGGTGGACTTGCGAGCGGCGTCCGACGGAACCGAACCCAACAGGCGGCCGGTCAACGAGTTCAGGCCGCGGTTGCCGACGACGAGCAGATCGCCCTTCACCTCGTCCACGAGAGCAAGCAGCGACTCGACGGGGGCTCCGACGATCGCCTTCTCCTCGATGTTCTTCGCACCGGCCTTGGTCGCGTGTTCACGCGCCGTGCGCAGGATCTCACGCGTCGGAGCCGATCCGGTGATCTGGTAGGCGTCCTCGCGCAATGCGTCGGCGGCCGCGGACGTGTCCTTCGGATCGGCCGGGTAATACGCGCAAGCGATCACCAGAGTGGCATCGGCGTCTCCCGCCAGAGCCGCCGCCTTCTCCACTGCCCGCAGTGACGACTCGGAGCCATCGGTCCCGACGACAACGGTGCGGTACGCGCTCATTCATTCCTCCATTTGTCGGTCACACACAGATGTGACACTTCTGGTCGAACTCGATTGGTGCAAGTCACAGGACCGAAAGACGTGGTCCGGGGACTGATTCGCTGACACTAGCCGGAACCGGCCGATCGGCACGTGAACTTGGGGAACAACACGATCCGCGCCGCTCACATACATTGGTTTCCATGCCGATTCCCCGCCCGCCATTGTCCAGACGGGCCATGACTGTCGGCACCGCAGTGATTGCAATTCTCGCGGTAGCCGCTCTCGCATTCGTAGTCCTCCCCCAGGATTCGAGCGCCGACACATCCACGCGCGATGCGCGCATCACGGTACCGGACAGCCCCGGGTCGACGGGCACCGTCGACATCGACGCACGGCTCTACGCACCGGCTGTCACGCCGGCCCCGACGGTGCTGCTCGCCCACGGCTTCGGCGGCAGCAAGGATTCGGTCGACGGGCAGGCACGTGACCTCGCGGCTCGTGGGTACACCGTGCTCGCCTACAGTGCGCGCGGTTTCGGAGCCAGCACGGGTTCGATCTCTATCAACGACCCCGATCGCGAAGTCGCCGACGCTCGTGGACTCATCGACTGGCTCGCCGAACAACCGGAGGTAGAACTCGACGCTCCCGGCGACCCTCACGTGGGAGTCGCAGGCGGATCGTACGGCGGCGCGCTGGCACTGAGTGCGGGCGGCACCGATCCCCGCATCGATTCCATTGCCGCCGCGATCACGTGGAACGACCTGGGTCAGGCCCTGTTCCCCAACTACGGCGTCACCTCGACCGAGGGCCGAGAAGCCCTCGGCGACACGATCACTCCAGCTGCGGCGGAGTACGGCGGACCCGGCGTGCTCAAGCGTGGCTGGGCCGGTGTGTTCTTCGGAGCGGGCGCGGCGAGTGCAGCGCCTGGCGACGGCGATGGTGCAAGCACCGAAACATCGGGGACCGGTGACGGCGCATCTGCGTGTGGCAGGTTCGCACCCGAGTTCTGCGACGCATACAGCCGATCGGCAGTGACCGGAATCCCCAGCCAGCAGTTGCTCGACCTGCTGACCGCCCACTCGCCCGTCGCGGTGGCGTCGAACATCACCGCGCCGACTCTGCTGGTGCAGGGCACGCAGGACACGCTGTTCGGAGTGGATCAGGCCGATGCGACGGCTCGTCAGATCGCAGCGGCCGGTGGGAACGTCACCGTGCGGTGGTTCGACGGCGGACACGACGCCGGCGGAACGGACGGCACGAGCGATCGGGCCATCGCCGACTTCTTCGACAGGACGTTGCGTGACTACGACACTGCCAACGGTAGCCAGCCGTTCGTCTACTCCACTCAGCGGGCAGCCGACGAGCGCGGCGGCAACCGCAACCGACGGATGACCGCTCCCGACTACCCGGGACTGGCGGCCGACTCCGACGCCACCCGGACCGAAGCCGTCTCGTTCACTCCCAGGGCCGAGAACCAGTCGATCATTCGTCCGCCAGGAGCGTCACCGTCGGCCATTTCGTCGGTGCCCGGTCTGGGATCGGTGCTGTCGACGTTGGGATCGACCGGGGCAGGTGCGGCTCTGACGTCGGATCTACCGGGCCAGTCGGCCACGTTCAGCAGCGATCCCCTCGAATCGTCCGTGACGATCACCGGTGCACCGCGAGTGAATCTGCGCGTGGCCTCCCTCGCCTCGCCCGGCCAATCGGTGCTGTTCGCGAAGCTCTACGACGTCGCACCGAACGGAACCAGAACGCTTCCCGGGGGCGCAGTCTCGGCAATCCGATTGCCCGACACCGAGGGCATCGATCCCGTGGACGTCACCGTTGCCCTGCCGGGCATCAGCTATACCGTCCAGCAGGGTCATCGCCTCGAGTTGAGCATCGTGACCACGGACCAGGCCTACGCGGTTCCGCTCGAACCAGCACAGTTCAGCGTGGCCATGGCCGACAACTCCATCGCATTGCCCACCGTCCCCGCAGAGGCGAGCGCCAACAGCACGGTCCCGGTGGTGCCGCTGGTCGGCATCGGAGTGGTACTGCTCGCAGTCGCCGGTGCGATCGTCGCCGGAGTCGTGCGGACCAGACGTCGCGCAGTCGCCGAAGTGGACGAGGACCTGATCGACACTCCCCTGGTGATCACCGATCTGGCCAAGACCTACTCCAACGGATTCCGCGCCGTCGACGGCGTCAGCTTCGAGGTGAAGCAGGGCCAGGTCCTGGGTCTCCTCGGGCCCAACGGTGCAGGAAAGACCACAACTCTGCGCATGCTGATGGGCCTGATCACTCCCACCGGTGGCGAGATCAGGGTCTTCGGCCACAAGGTGACGCCCGGTGCCCCGGTGCTGTCCAGACTCGGTTCGTTCGTCGAGGGATCCGGCTTCCTCCCCCACCTGACCGGAACGCAGAATCTGCGGTTGTACTGGGAGGCCACCGGACGACCGATCGAGGACGCTCACCTCGAGGAGGCCCTCGAGATCGCCGACCTCGGCACCGCAATCGAGCGCAAGGTCAAGTCCTACAGCCAGGGTATGCGGCAGCGGCTCGCGATCGCTCAGGCCATGTTGGGCCTGCCGGATCTCATGGTCTTGGACGAACCGACCAACGGACTCGACCCACCACAGATCAGGACGATGCGCGACGTCCTGATCAACTACGCGAAGACCGGGCGCACGGTGTTGGTGTCCAGTCACCTCCTCGCCGAGGTCGAGCAGACGTGTACCCACGTGGTCGTCATGAATCGCGGATCGGTGATCAGCTCGGGCACCGTCCGCGAACTGACCGCGGCGGGCGGGCAGACGGAGATCAGGGTCGACGACGCCACCCGCGCACAGTCGGTGCTCGGTGCGTCCGGCCACGACGGAGCGGTGATCGTCGACGACGGAACGGTGACCGTCGACCTGACCGACGCCGATTCTGCCGTCGTGATCCGGGAGCTCGTCACCGCAGGAATCTCGGTGCGCGGATTCTCTCAGTCGACCCGCCTGGAGGACGTGTTCCTCGACCTCGTCCACCGGGACAACCCAGGCTCCGACACCAGCAAGGATCGCTCATGAGCACCACACACGCAGACGGGCGCGCTGCCGGGTACACCGGCGGCAGCACCCTGCCGTTCCGCACCGAGTTGCGCAGGCAGCTGGGACGTCGCCGCACTCAGCTGGCCATCGGATTCCTGGCCCTGCTTCCGGTGATTCTCGCGATCGCGTTCACCGTCGGCAGCTCGAGCGCGGACTCCGATGCCGATGGGCTCATCGAGCTCGGCACCCGCGGAGGCATGAACTTCACGGTCTTCGCGCTGTTCATGTCGGTGGGATTTCTGCTGATCGTGGTGGTGGCACTGTTCTTCGGCGACTCGGTGGCAAGCGAGGCCTCGTGGTCGAGTCTTCGATACCTGCTGGCCATCCCGGTGCCCCGAAGTCGACTGCTGACGCAGAAGGCGCTGGTGTCGGCGACGCTGTCCAGTGTGGCGATCGTCGTGCTCGTCGGGGTGTCACTGTTGATCGGAACCGTGATGTACGGAGCCGAATCGCTCATCACCCCACTGGGTGAGGGGCTGCCGTACGGCACCGCACTGGTGCGGCTACTGATCGCAGTCGCCTATATCGGCATCAACCTGCTGTGGGTGGCCGGCCTGGCGATGCTGCTGTCGGTGCTCACCGACGCCCCGCTCGGGGCCGTCGGTGGCGCAGTGATGACGTCGATTCTGATGCAGATTCTCGACCAGATCACCGCACTGGGATCACTTCGCAACTACCTGCCCGGGCACTACGCCAATTCGTGGATCGATGCGTTCGGAACGAGTATCGACTGGAACGACATGGTGGTGGGATCGTTCTCGGCCATCACGTACGCGGCCGTGTTCGGGTTGATCGCATGGCGACGTTTCGGCACCAAGGACATCACCAGCTGAGGCCGCCTACTTCTTCTTGATCGCCGGTCCGAAAACGCCGTCGGGAATGACGCCCTGGCCGACGATCGACTCGCGCCACGGGGTCGCGAGCGAGACCAGACGTGCTGCACCGTCCTCGCCGAGGGCGGCCCACGGCGCGACGGCGAGGTCGTTGGTGATGTCCTCGACCAGCGTGCGGAGATCTGTGCCGTCCTGAGTCAGCGTGCCGTCGGACGAGAGCAACTCTCGGTCGGCCAGCGACGCGACAGCGCCGTCCCACTGCTCGGTCGACCATCCTCGACGCTTGCGGGCGAACTCCTTCTCGAAGCCGTATCCGGTGGCGGTATGGGTGATCAGCGCTTCGAGACCGCTCAGGCCCGCCGTCTGCAGCGCCGCGATGTGACCGTCACCGCGGTATTCACGGATCAGCGTCAGGGCGTGCCACAGCACCAGGTGCGGTGCCGTCGGCCAGTCGAGCTCGGCGTACGCGGCGTACAGGGGGCGACCGTCATCACCGGGAATTCCACGGGCTGCGATCGATGCCAGGTCAGCGGCCTCGGCCATGTCCGCGGACGTCAGAACCTCGGGGCCGAGCAGCCGACCGAACGCGGCATCGAGCGTGGCGTAGCGGATCGCCATGATCTCGTCGGGCGAGGCGATGTCCCAGGCCGCCGGGATGAGCGGTGCCACCAGTTCACGGTTGAAGTTGTAGAACGTGGCGGTGACCACACCGGCACCGACTCGTCCCAACGGCGCTGCCCGGCCCGCGAAATAACAGGCCCGCGGGGGCAACCCAGCGGCGACGAGCGCCTCCTGCGTCTCCGGAAGGAAGTAGGTCATCGAGTGAATGAGTTCGAGAGCACGAGAGGTGCGGCCGGCAGTGGTTGCGTCCATCACTGAACGGTAACCGAACACATTCGGCTCATTCCGCAGGCTCCACTCGCGCCCACCCGGTCCAATTACTTGAGGCCGGCCGCGTCCATTCCACGCAGTTCCTTCTTCAGGTCCTGAATTTCGTCACGGAGTCGGCCTGCCAGCTCGAACTTCAATTCGCGTGCCGCGTTCATCATCTGATCGGTCATGTTCTTGATGAGATCGGCCAGCTCGGCGCGGGGCATCGACGAGACGTCCTGACCCTCGTAGACCCCGGTACTGACCGACCGGCCCGCCTCGCCCTGCGCGCGTCGACCACGGCTGGCGTTGCGCCCGGACCCCCCGACTTCGACGACCGACTCGGTGTCCTCGGCTTCCTGGTACACCTGGTCGAGGATGTCGGCGATCTTCTTGCGCAACGGTTGCGGATCGACTCCTCGCTCCTTGTTGTACGCGATCTGCTTCTCACGCCGACGTTCGGTTTCCTCGATCGCGTAGGTCATGGAGTCGGTCATCTTGTCGGCGTACATATGAACCTCGCCGGAGACGTTTCGCGCAGCACGGCCGATGGTCTGGATGAGGCTGGTACCGCTGCGGAGGAAGCCTTCCTTGTCCGCGTCGAGGATGGCCACCAACGAAACCTCGGGCAGGTCGAGACCCTCGCGCAGCAGGTTGATGCCCACCAGTACGTCGTACTCGCCCAGCCGGAGTTGCCGGAGCAGTTCGACGCGACGCAGCGTGTCGATGTCGGAGTGCAGGTAGCGGACGCGGATGCCCAGTTCGAGCAGGTAGTCGGTCAGGTCCTCGGACATCTTCTTCGTCAGTGTGGTCACCAGAACACGCTCGTCCTTCTCGGCACGCTCTCGGATCTGATGGACCAGGTCGTCGATCTGTCCCTTGGTCGGCTTGATAACGACCTTGGGATCGACGAGTCCGGTGGGGCGGATCACCTGCTCGACGAACTCTCCCCCGGTCTGCCCCAACTCGTACTTTCCCGGCGTTGCCGAGAGGTACACCGTCTGGCCGATCCGCTGGGTGAATTCCTCCCACGTCAGCGGTCGGTTGTCGGTTGCCGACGGCAACCGGAACCCGAAGTCGACGAGGTTGCGCTTACGCGACATGTCGCCCTCGTACATGGCACCGATCTGCGGCACGGTCACGTGCGACTCGTCGATGACGAGCAGGAAATCCTCGGGAAAGTAATCGATCAGAGTTGCCGGAGCGGTGCCCGCACCACGGCCGTCGATGTGCCGCGAGTAGTTCTCGATACCCGAGCAGAACCCGACCTGCTTGATCATCTCGAGGTCGTACTGCGTCCGCATCCGCAACCGCTGCGCTTCGAGCAGCTTCCCTTTTCCTTCGAGCTCCGCCAGGCGTGCTTCGAGTTCTGATTCGATGTCCTTGACGGCGCGTTCCATCCGCTCAGGACCGGCCACGTAGTGCGTGGCCGGGAAGATGCGCACCGAATCGACCTGCCGAACGATGTCTCCCGTGAGCGGGTGTAGGTAGTACAACGCTTCGATCTCGTCGCCGAAGAACTCGATACGAATCGCCAGTTCCTCGTAGGACGGAATGATCTCGACTGTGTCGCCGCGAACCCGGAACGAACCGCGAGTGAAGGCCATGTCGTTGCGGGTGTACTGCACGTCCACCAGCAGCCTGAGAAGCGCGTCGCGCTGCACCTCGACGTTGACCTCGAGCTCGATCGACCGATCGACGTACGACTGCGGGGTACCGAGGCCGTAGATGCACGACACCGAGGCCACCACGACCACGTCGCGGCGCGAGAGCAATGATGCCGTCGCCGAGTGGCGCAGACGCTCGACGTCGTCGTTGATGGACGAGTCCTTCTCGATGTAGGTATCGGTCTGCGCGATGTACGCCTCGGGCTGGTAGTAGTCGTAGTACGACACGAAGTACTCGACTGCGTTGTTGGGCAACATGTCTCGTAGCTCGTTCGCCAACTGCGCCGCCAACGTCTTGTTCGGTGCCATCACCAGGGTGGGGCGCTGCAACTTCTCGATGAGCCAGGCCGTGGTGGCCGATTTACCGGTACCCGTGGCACCGAGAAGCACCACGTCCTTCTCGTCCGCCTTGATCCGCCGTTCGAGCTCGGCGATGGCGGTCGGCTGATCACCGGCCGGAACGTGTTCGCTGACGACCTCGAATGCCGGTCCGGTGCGCTCGATCGCGCCCACCGGACGGTGTTCGGAGTGCGCGACAACGGGATGTTCGGATGCAAACGCCATTACACAAGCGTAGACGCGACCACCGACAAGTTCCGTCGGACAGACCTCGAAGGTCGGTTCCCGGTAGCTTCTACAGGCATGGTCGCTCACACGTCAGCCGGTGCGCACACCGTCGTTCATGCCCCCAAGCACGAGACGTTCGACCTCGTGGCCAAGACGAACGTGGACCCCAAAGGTTTCGTGCGGATCGTCGACGAATACCGCGTGGAGCCCTGGGGCCTGTACATGGCCCGACCCTCGGACCACGCTCATTTCGACTACCTGGAGTCCTGGCTACTGCCGGCCCTCGGGCTCCGCGCCTCGGTGTTCCATTACCTGCCGGCACACGCACGCGATCAGGACTACTACGTCGACATCGGCGAGTACACGGCAGGCACCACCCAGTGGACATCCATCGACCACTATCTGGACCTCAGCGTTCGGACCGGCCGTGACTACGACCTACTCGACGTCGACGAGTTGTTCGACGCTCGGGTGGCGCAACATCTCGACACCCCGACGGCCGAGCTCGCGCTGGCCAGATCGATCACGGCCATCGAAGGACTGACGCGGCACGATTACGACCTGAACGCGTGGCTCGCATCCATCGGGATGCCGACCGAGTGGAACGGAAAGCCGTCCTGATTCATCCGGTCCGACTCATGCAGTCCAGTTCGTCTCCCCTGCCCACTGCCACGCCCGCCGATACGCGACGTCGAACCAGGGTGCCTTGGCGTTCTCGTAGGCCTCGATCGCCGCTTGGTAGTCGACGATTCCGGCTACGGCCTCGGCGGCCCGTCGCTTGATTCCCGCGTACTCCGTCGCGACGGCTGCGTCCGCCCGCAGCCAGTCACGGAACAGCAACGCGAACTGCTGGTTCGGCCAACCGTCGACTCGAACATGCACGTTCGCCGGACGGCCGGGGTCTGCATTGCCGTGAAAGCGCTTGCCCCACACGGCCGGATCGGCTTCCCCGCCCATACCGTACGCAGGCTTGGGGTCGTCGAAATTACTGGTCGCGATTCCGGGGAAGCCCGCGAGACGCAACTGTTCGCCGACGGCATCGGCGTCGTCGAGTCCGCGGACCGTGATCTGAATGTCGACGACATCCTTCGCGTCCAGTCCGGGCACCGCGGTGGAACCCACGTGATCTATCCGCACAGCCTTGTCCCCACACGCGAGAGCGAGGTGCCCGATGATTCGACGGGCCTGCAACTCCCACACCGGGTCCGCCGTCACCTGTTCGGGATGGATTCGCGCAACGACGCCCTCGCGGATGTTGCGCTCGAAGGGAATCAGGCGCGCGCTCCACAACGTGCGAACCTGCTCGTCGACGCTGCCCGGCGCACCGGTGTTGTCGATCCACACGTCTGCTACCGCGCGGCGGGCATCGTCGGTTGCCTGCGCGGCAATGCGGGCACGGGCATCGGCCTCCGGCATGTTTCGTTGCCCGGTGAGCCGTCGGACTCTTTCTTCTGCGTCGACCCAGACGACCACCACCAGATGGAAGAACGGGCCCATCGATCCTTCGACCAGAAGCGGAATATCTTGTACCACAACGGCGTCCGCCGGAGCGCCGTCGATGATCTCGGCAGTGCGCTTGCCGACCAGCGGGTGGACGATGGCATTGAGCTTCTTACGAGATTCCTCGTCTCCGAATGCTCTGGCCGCCAACGCAGGACGGTCGAGTGAACCATCGGCCGCGAGGATCTCGACGCCGAAGGTATCCGTCAGTTGTTGCAGCCCAGGTGTTCCCGGCTCCACGACTTCACGGGCCAGAACATCGGAGTCGACGAGAACTCCCCCCAGTTCGGTCAGTACCTTCGCCACGGTCGATTTTCCGGCACCTATTCCACCGGTCAGTCCCAGTCTCAGCATGCACCCAGTCTGACACTCGAACACGCCGAAGCACACCAGCCCCAAATACACCGCTTTCGGAGGTGTGTCGGTTATCTTCGACGAGCGCGACCTCGATGTGCCGACCCAATGCTATTGAAAAGGACACCCATGCGAAGCAATCAGATCCAACCGGGTCGGCACCGCCTTGGCATGGATGCAGGCGTTCATTGCATTCTCATTCCGGAAGTTGCCTCGGCGTTGGCCGACCACCGGCGTAACTGGTTCACCAACCTTCTGACCCCCGCCCGCCACAGCTTCGCCACCATGCGCAAGCGCACGGAGAGCGTCGGCCAGTGGAGTCCAGCCACCGCCGCGTAGTTCGCACTCCCCCTCAAACATGGGCCCGGTTCTTCCGAACCGGGTCCATTGTCGTGTCACCAAGGTTTCTGCTCGTGTGAACTTCGAATGAGAAAGCCCCGGTTCTCACGAGGAGAACCGGGGCTCGATGTCACACCCTCACGGGTGGACTACGTCTATCAGGCGTTGCCCGACAGCTTCTCACGAAGTGCAGCGAGCTGCGCATCGCTGGCCAGCGATCCACCGGTCGATGCCGGAGCCGACGCTGCGGGAGCATCGCCTTCTGCATCTGCGGGGGCCTGACCCGACTCGGAGGAGTAGTTGGTGTTGGCGGCTTCGGCAGCTTCGTCCTTGGCCGTCTTCTCCATCTGAGCGGTGTGCATCTTGTGGCGACGCTCTGCCTCGGCGTAGCGACCTTCCCACTCTTCACGCTGCTTCTCGTAGCCTTCGAGCCATTCGTTGGTCTCGGAGTCGAAGCCCTCGGGGAAGATGTAGTTGCCACCCTCGTCGTACGAGTCGGCCATGCCGTACTTGGACGGATCGAACTCTTCTGCGTAGTCCTCGTTGGCCTGCTTGAGGCTCAACGAAATCCGGCGACGCTCGAGATCGATGTCGATGACCTTGACGAGTGCGTCGTCGCCGACACCCACGACCTGGTCCGGAACCTCCACGTGGCGCTCGGCCAGCTCGGAGATGTGCACGAGGCCCTCGATGCCCTCTTCGACGCGCACGAATGCACCGAAGGGAACCAGCTTGGTGACCTTGCCGGGCACGATCTGGCCGATCGCGTGGGTGCGAGCGAACTGGCGCCACGGATCTTCCTGAGTTGCCTTGAGCGACAGGGACACACGCTCGCGGTCCAGGTCGACGTCGAGAACCTCGACGGTGACCTCGGTGCCGACCTCGACAACCTCGGACGGGTGATCGATGTGCTTCCAGGACAGCTCGGAGACGTGCACCAGGCCGTCGACGCCACCCAGGTCCACGAAGGCACCGAAGTTGACGATGGAGGACACGACGCCCTTGCGGACCTGGCCCTTCTGGAGCTGGTGCAGGAACTCGCTGCGAACCTCGGACTGGGTCTGCTCCAGCCATGCGCGACGCGACAGGACCACGTTGTTGCGGTTCTTGTCGAGCTCGATGATCTTGGCCTCGATCTCCTTGCCGACGTACGGCTGGAGGTCGCGGACGCGACGCATCTCGACGAGCGAGGCGGGGAGGAAGCCACGAAGACCGATGTCGAGGATGAGTCCACCCTTGACGACCTCGATGACGGTGCCCTTGACGGCCTCGTCCTTCTCCTTGAGCTCCTCGATCGTGCCCCAAGCGCGCTCGTACTGAGCTCGCTTCTTGGACAGGATCAGACGGCCTTCCTTGTCCTCCTTGGTGAGGACGAGTGCTTCGATCTCATCTCCCACGGAGACGACCTCGTTGGGGTCGACGTCGTGCTTGATGGAGAGCTCGCGGGAAGGAATGACGCCTTCGGTCTTGTAACCGATGTCGAGTAGAACCTCGTCACGATCGACCTTGACGATGGTGCCCTCGACGATGTCACCATCGTTGAAGTACTTGATCGTGGCGTCGATGGCGGCGAGAAAATCCTCTGCGGAGCCGATATCGTTGACGGCTACCTGCGGTGAGGTTGTGGTTGAGGGCATGTGTTGAGTTGCTCCGGACGGGTTGGGTATCGGTTGATGGATGTTCGGTCGGACTTGGTGAAACGTGTGCAGCACGAGCATCTTCGGCGGATCCGTTGCCGGGTCCGCATGCGTCGACGCCGGGCGGACCCGACCTGGGCGCAGCGTGAACACACTCGCGTTGAACAGGGTACGCGATGCCGCAGTACCAGCACAAACCCGGTTAGAGTCGGCGTGTGACCGATCTTTCCGCACCGTCGTCCACTCCCGGCCGCGGCCGCATCGATTCCGTCGCGAGCGACCGGGCGAGTCGCCTCTGGTGGGATTCCGACGCCGAGAACTACCACCGTACGCACGGCGCTTTTCTGGGAGTGTCGACCGAATCCGGTGAGTTCGTCTGGTGCCCCGAGGGACTGCACGAAGGTGACGTACATCTGCTGGGCGACGTCGCAGACAAGGACGTCCTCGAAGTGGGCTGCGGCAGTGCGCCGTGCGCCCGCTGGCTCGGGGCACAGGGTGCTCGCGCCGTAGGTCTCGACATCTCGATGGGCATGTTGCAGCGCGGCGTCGATGCCATGACCGCAGGAGGGTCGACGGTTCCGCTGGTGCAGGCCAGTGCCGAATCGTTGCCGTTCGCCGACGAGCGCTTCGACATCGTCTGCTCGGCGTTCGGTGCAGTTCCGTTCGTCGCGGACTCCGCCAATGTGATGAAGGAAGTGGCGCGGGTACTTCGGCCGGGCGGCATCTGGGTGTTCGCGGTCAATCATCCGATGCGCTGGGTGTTTCCCGACGACCCAGGAGTAGGCGGGCTGACCGCGACAATTCCGTACTTCGACCGAACCCCGTACGTCGAGTACGACGCCGACGGAAGCCCCAATTACGTCGAGCATCACCGCACGATCGGTGATCGCGTGCGCGAGCTGGTCGCCGCAGGTCTGGAGGTACGCGACATCGTCGAGCCGGACTGGCCGGAGTGGCTCGACCGGGAGTGGGGCCAATGGAGCCCGCTGCGCGGCCAGCTCTTTCCCGGCACCGCGATCTTCAGCAGCCGCAAGCCGCTCTGACCGAGCGCACGCCTCTCAGCGCCGGCGCACCCTGGCTTCGACGGTCTCGGTGAAGGCACTGGTGGACGCCTGCCCACCGAGGTCGGCTGTCGCGACACCCGATTCGACGGTGTCGTCGACGGCGTGCCGAATCCGGCCCGCGGCGGCGGCGAGCCGTTCGTCCCCGTGCCGGTCGGCGAGCCACTCGAGCAGCATCGCGGCCGACAGGAACAACGCCGTCGGATTGGCACGATTCTTGCCGGCGATGTCCGGGGCCGATCCGTGCGAGGCCTGCGCCATCGCCCGAGTTTCCGAGGAATTGATCGACGGAGCGGTGCCGAGCGACCCGGACAACTCGCCCGTCAGGTCCGACAGGATGTCACCGAACATGTTCTCGGCCACGATGACGTCGTAGTCCTCGCCTCGTCGAACCAGATGCGCCGCGAGAGCGTCGACGTGTTCCTCGGTGATCTCGACATGCGGGAAGTGCTCGCTCACGGCGCGACACGCATCGCGGAAAAGTCCCGTCGTCATCGACAGCACGTTGGTCTTGTGCACGATGGTCAGCTTGCGGCGGCGTCGGTCTGCCAGCGAGAACGCCTCGCGTGCAATACGTTCACACGCACCGCGGGTGAACACTCCGACTGCCAGTGCCACATCGGGAGTCGGCATGAACTCGCCACTGCCGACGAACATGTTGCGATCGGCATAGAAGCCTTCGGTGTTCTCCCGCACCACCACCAGATCCATCCGCGGGGACATCGCCCGCACGCCGGCGAGGGCCTTCGCCGGCCGGATGTTGGCGAACAGGTCGAAATTCTTGCGAATCCGTCCACCGGGCGTCAGCTGTGAACGGAACGGCTCCGGATACGACGCGCTGTCGTGTGGTCCCAGAATCCAGCATTCGAGTGCGGACAGTTCGTCCAACGTGCTGTCGGGTGTCGGCGTTCCATACTGGTCGATGGCGTCCAGGCCCAGCGGCAGGTGCACCCAGTCCACGGCCGGTCCGCCGACGGCCGCCAGTGCCGCGTCGACCACCCGGATGGTTGCGGGCACGATTTCGTGGCCTATCCCGTCGCCGGTCATGGCCCCGATCCGTAGTGTCGTTGCATTCCGGCCGTCCGTCTGCGACATCATGGCCTCCATGGTGCAGTCCGCAGAACTTCTACTCGACTCCGGCCTCGACGCAGCGGTCCGCCGCGAGTGGGCGGCACTGTCCGAGGCCGGCCTGCCGAGCCAGAACCGGCACCGCGGTGAATCGAATCGCCCGCACATCACCGTCGCGGTGGCGTCGTCGATGCCGGTCGCGGTGGACGACGGCGATGCGGTTCGCTTCGATCCGTTCGATGTACGCCTCGGCGGCCTCGTCGTGTTCGGTGGTCGGGCGATCACCCTGGCTCGACTGGTGGTTCCGTCGAGCGAGTTGCTCGATCTGCATGCCAGGATGCACGCAGCGGTCGGCGAACGATCGCTCGATCATCTCGCGCCAGGCCGGTGGACACCTCACGTCACGGTCGCCCGACGTTTGACGCCCGAGGAGGCAGGAGCGGCCGTACGCCTGCTCTCGGCCGACGTGGTCGATCTGGTCGGATCTGCGGTGTCGCTGCGCAGGTGGGACGGCGAGGGCAAACGTGAGTGGCGAATCGGCTGATCGACGCACCTCAGAACCGGTAGTCGCCGAATTGCGTCACCTCCGCGTGAGTATCGGGGGCGAAGCCTGCCACCACGAAGGCGTCGAGGGCCAGGAACAGCAGCACAACTACCAATACAATTGTCATGCCGCTAGCTTCCAACCTGCGCAGAGTCCGCACGAGTGGCAGTAACGCCACATATACACGACTTTCTGCCATACTCGCAGGCATGCTGAAACGAGTGGTCGTTGCGCTGATGCCGTTGACCGAACAGTTCGAGCTGGGCGTCGCCTGCGAGGTGTTCGGCTTCGACCGCTCGGACGAGGGCCTCCCCACCTACGACTTCTCCCTGATCGCAGGTGTCCCCCAACCGATTCGCACCCGTGTGGGCTACACCATCGACGTGCCACACGATCTCGACCGACTCGACACCGCTGATCTGATCATCGTTCCGGCCGGTGGAACCGAGGCCGCCGAGGACGGCAGCTATGTGTGCGGCATCGGATACAACCCGTCCATCGAACCCCTGCTGGCCAAACTCCGTGCGGCGGTGAACCGAGGCGCCATGGTTGCCAGCCTGTGCAACGGCGCGTTCTTGCTGGGCCAGGCCGGCCTGCTCGACGGCCGACCCTGCACGACGCATTGGCGACATTCCGCCTCGCTGGCCGCGAAATACCCGCTCGCGCAGGTCGATCCGAACGTCCTCTATGTCGACGACGGAAGCGTGCTGACCAGCGCGGGCACGGCTGCCGGAATCGATCTGTGCTTGCACATAGTGCGGAAGTACCAGGGCAGCGTCGTGGCCAACGGGATCGCCCGCCGAATGGTGGTTCCTCCACATCGGGACGGCGGCCAGGCCCAGTTCGTCACCAGTCCCCTGCCCGCCACCCGCACCGAAACACTGGCACCGCTGCTGGACTGGATGACCGCGAACCTCCACTCCGAACTCACCATCGGTCGGTTGGCGGCGCGAGTGAACATGTCCGCTCGAACCTTCGCCCGTAAGTTCGCGGCCGAGACCGGAACTACGCCGGCCCGGTGGTTGAACGACCAACGCGTGCTGGCAGCGCAGCAATTGTTGGAGAACTCCGACCTGCCGATGGATTCGATAGCCGAGGTCGTCGGGTTCGGAAATGCTGCCGCACTGCGGCAGCACTTCGTGAGATTGCGATGCACCACACCCAACTCGTACCGTCGAACGTTCCGGGCAACCCCACAGCCCGCCTGACGCAGGCGTTCCGACGCAGCCGGGATGATTCCGGCGAGTACCTGCGTTGAGACACACCAGAAGCGCAATCAATCGAAAGGGACCGCGTGGCCACTCAGACTTTGACCCAGCAGAATTTCGACGAGATCGTGACGAGCAACGACGTGGTGTTGGTCGATTTCTGGGCATCATGGTGCGGACCGTGCCGCCAATTCGCGCCGACCTTCGAGAAGTCGTCCGATGCACACCCCGACGTCGTGCACGCCAAGGTGGACACCGAAGCAGAGCAGGGCCTCGCCGCGGCAGCTCAGATCCAGTCGATTCCGACGATCATGGCGTTCCGCGAAGGAATCCTCGTCTATGCACAGCCCGGCGCGTTGCCCGCACCAGCGCTCGAAGACCTCGTTGGGCAGATCAAGGCCCTCGACATGGATGTCGTGCGTCAGCAGATCGCCGAGCAGGCTCCCGCTGCGGAGTAGTTCTTCACTCAGCACGACGCGAAGGGCCGCTCACCGAGTTCGGTGAGCGGCCCTTCGCTGTGCCATGGGTTGGATCAGTGCGCTGGCCCGATTCAGTGAGCTGCTGCATCCCAGCTGCGACCGGTGCCGACCGAGACTTCCAAGGGCACCGACAGTTCGATGGCCGAGGACATCTTGTCGCGAACCAGCGCCTCGACCTCCTCGCGCTCGGAGTCGACTACCTCGAGCACCAATTCGTCGTGCACCTGCAACAGCATTCGTGATTTCAGCGTCGATTCCGCCAGCGATCGGTGCACGTCGATCATCGCCACCTTGATGATGTCTGCAGCGGTGCCCTGGATCGGGGCGTTGAGGGCGGCACGCTCGGCGACCTCGCGGCGCTGACGATTGTCGCTGTTGAGATCCGGCAAGTACCGGCGCCTGCCGTACAGCGTGGAGGTGTACCCCACCTTGCGCGCTTCCTCGACGGCGTTGCGTAGGTAGTCACGGACGCCGCCGAACCGCGCGAAGTACGCCTCCATCTGCTGCTTCGCTTCGTCGGTGGAGATCTTGAGCTGCGCGGCGAGACCGAATGCGCTCAGTCCGTAGGCCAATCCGTACGACATCGCCTTGACCCGGCGGCGCAGTTCGGGGGTGACCTCCTCGATCGGCACGCCGAACGCCCTGGCACCGACGAAACTGTGCAGATCCTCGCCGGTGTTGAACGCCTCGATCAGGCCTTCGTCGCCGGAGACGTGCGCCATGATGCGCATTTCGATCTGGCTGTAGTCGGCCGTGAGAAGGGTGTCGTATCCCGCCCCGACGACGAAGCCGTCGCGGATGTGGCGTCCCGCCTCGTTGCGCACCGGGATGTTCTGCAGGTTGGGTTCGGTGGACGACAGTCGCCCGGTGGCCGCAACGGTCTGGTTGAACGTGGTGTGGATGCGTCCGTCGTCGGCAACCGACTTCAGCAGGCCGTCGACCGTCACCTTCATACGCGTTGCATCTCGGTGATCGAGCAGGAACTTCAGGAACGGGTGTTCGGTCTTCTCGAACAACCCCTGCAGCGCATCGGCATCGGTGGTGTAGCCGGTCTTGGTCTTCTTGGTCTTGGGCATGTCGAGTTCCTCGAACAGCACCACCTGCAACTGCTTCGGTGACCCGAGGTTGATCTGCTTGTCGATCACGCCGTACGCGGCATTGGCGGCCTCGTCCACTTGTGCGGCAAAACCGGACTGCAGCGAGCGAAGGTGGTCACTGTCGACGGCGATGCCGGTCGCTTCGACATCGGCCAAGACCGTCAGCAGCGGCAACTCCATCTCGGAGAGCAATGTGGTCGATTCGATGGCAGCGAGCTCGGCGTCCAGGGCCTCGGCCAGGTCGATGACGGCCCGCGCCTTGAGGATCTCTCCCTCGGCGAACGCCGCATCAGCGGTGTCCTCGGCATCGAGGAGCGACATCTGGCCTTCACCCGCGTCTTCGACGCGGAGTTCACGCTTGAGGTAGCGCAGCGACAGGTCGTCGAGATTGAACGATCGTTGTCCCGGTCGAACGAGATACGCGGCCAGAGCGGTGTCGGTGGTCAACCCTGCGAGGGTCCACCCACGTCCGCGCACCGCGTGCAACGCCCACTTCGCTTCGTGCAGCGCCTTGGGTTGCGCCGGATCGGCGAGCCAGGCCGCGAGCGCGCGCTCGTCGGATTCGTCGAGGGCCGTGGTCGTGACGAACGCGCCTTCCCCGTCGGCCGCGGCGATGGCCAAGGACGTCGCGTCGCTGTCGAAAGGCCTGCGTGGACCGAGGATGGACAGGCCGCTGCGCCTGCCGTCGGACGCGTGCTCGTCCAGCCAGGCGGCAAGGTCGCCCGGCGCGACGATGCCACCGCGGACGTCGAAGCCTTCTTCTGCCTCGGGTTCGACCGATGCGAGCGTCTCGAAGAGCCGGTCCCGCAGAATGCGGAACTCCAGATCGTCGAACAGCGCGTGGATCTTCTCGCGATCCCACGGAGCCAGTTCGAGCTGATCCGGGGTGTACGGCAACGGCACATCGCGCACCATTTCGGTGAGCTCACGATTGAGCACCACACTCGACAAGTTGGCGCGCAGTGCGTCTCCCACCTTGCCCTTGACCTTGTCCACGTTGTCGACAAGAGCGGTCAGCGAACCGTATTCGATGATCCATTTGGTTGCCGTCTTCTCACCGACGCCGGGAATGCCGGGGAGGTTGTCACTCGGGTCTCCGCGCAGCGCTGCGAAATCCGGATACTGCGACGGCGTCAAACCGTACTTGGTGGCGACCTCCTCGGGGGTGAACCGGGTCAGGTCCGAAACTCCCTTGCGCGGGTACAGCACCGTGACGTTGTCGGTCACCAACTGCAGTGCATCGCGGTCGCCGGTCACCACCAGAACGCGGTACCCGAGCGCCTCGGCCTGCGTCACCAGAGTGGCGATGATGTCGTCCGCTTCGAATCCCGCCTCTGCCATCACCGGGATGCCCATGGCCCCGAGTACGTCCTTGGTGATGTCGACCTGGCCGGCGAACTCGTCGGGCGTCTTGCTGCGGTTCGCCTTGTACTCGGGGAACCGCTCGGCGCGGAAGGTCTGGCGCGAGACATCGAACGCAGCCGCGATGTGCGTCGGCTTCTCGTCCCGCAGCAGATTGATCAACATCGAGGTGAACCCGTACACGGCGTTGGTGGACTGACCGCTTGTGGTCTTGAAGTTGTCCGCAGGTAACGCGAAGAAGGCACGGAACGCCATCGAGTGGCCGTCGATGAGCAGCAACGTGGGACGTTGCCCGTCCGCCTTCGCATCGATGAGGGCTGCGGGCGCTGCACTGTTCTCGGTTACTGGGCTCACGGTTGTCCAGTCTAGGTAGCGGGTCCGACAACTCGTAGCCGGATGCTCGCTGGGCGTCGTGCTCGGCCGCACGACGCGCATCGTGCGCCGCGAAACACAACCGATACTTTCCGGAAATCTCAGTCGCCGATTTTGCGTCGTTTCAACGGATAGAGTCCGACAATTGCAGGAAACCCACATTCCCGTGGCACAACGACAACCGTCCGGAGGACGTGCGTGGCTCCAAATGTTCGATGGACCAGAAAGGTGCAACCGCCGAGGTTGCGCGCAAGATCTGCCGTTCGGCTTCTCCAGCGAACACTTCTACTCGCCGTTCTGAGTTCGATCGCCGCGCTGCTGTTCAGTGCGCCGGCATTGGCCCAGGAACCTACCCCCACTCCCCCGGCTGCACCGGGGACCAGTGCCGAACAGGCACCGCCCGCAGACGCTGTCAGCGTCGCGGGATCTCTCAACAACGGTGGCGAACGTCTCGTCGGTGTCGATGTCGCAGCGCTCGACGCCGGCGGTGCCGAAGTCGCTCGGACCACCAGTGAAACCGGCGGCCGCTGGACTCTCGAATTGTCCCCCGGCACATACACATTCCAGGTCGTCCAGGAAACGCTTCCCGACGGGGTGAGCGTTCAGGGTGAGGTCCAGCGTGATGTGCAGGCCGGGCGTTCCAACACCGTCATCTTCTCGTTCGGTGAGGCCAGAACGGCCACCAGCATCCCGTTCTACGAGAAGTTCGTCCGCACCACCGTCGACGGTTTTCGCTTCGGCCTCGTCATCGCGCTCGCCGCGGTCGGGCTGAGCCTGATCTTCGGCACCACGGGCCTGACGAACTTCGCGCACGGTGAACTCGTCACTCTCGGGGCCGTCGCCGCGTGGTTCTTCAACGTCAGCCTCGGGATACAACTGATTCCGGCCACGGTGCTGGCAATCATCGTCGGAGTCGCGATCGGCTGGCTCAACAATGCGCTGATCTGGCGGCCGCTGCGGAAACGGCGAACCGGCCTGATCGCCCAGCTGGTGGTGACGATCGGACTCGCGATCGCGCTGCGTTATCTCATCCTGATCTTCTTCTCGGACCGTTCCGAGCCCTTCGACGACTACCAGGCTCAGACCGAGAACGACTGGGGGCCGCTGTCGATCACCAACGTCAATCTCGCCTGCATCGTCATCAGCGTCGTCGTCCTGATCGGCGTCGCACTGATGTTGCAGCGCACCAAGATCGGCAAAGCCATGCGCGCGGTGGCCGACAACCGGGACCTCGCCGCGTCCTCCGGTATCAACGTCGAGCGTGTGGTCACGTTCGTCTGGTGCCTCGGTGGCGGCTTGGCCGCTCTCGGTGGCGTGCTGTTCGGGCTCTCCGAACTCGGCGGCCGCGTCCAGTGGGAGATGGGCTTCAAGCTCCTGCTGCTGATGTTCGCCGGAATCACGCTCGGCGGACTGGGAACGGCCTACGGTGCGTTCCTCGGTTGCGTCATCGTGGGTCTGCTCGTGCAGTGGTCGACGTTGGTCATCAATCCCGATCTCAAATACATCGGAGGGTTGCTCGTCTTGATTCTCATCCTCGTCGTCCGACCACAGGGCATCCTCGGCTCGCGACAAAGGATCGGGTGACCACCACATGGATATCATCGGCGCACTTCAGATCTCACTCGCTCAGCTGGTCGGCCCGTCGGCCATCTTCTACGCTCTGCTCGCCATCGGCCTGAACCTCCACTTCGGCTACGCCGGACTGCTCAATTTCGGGCAGATCGGCTTCGCGCTGCTCGGCGGCTACGGCGTCGGCATCACCACCATCACCTACGAGCAGCCACTGTGGCTCGGCATTCTGGTCGGTCTCGCTGCGGCAGGCTTGCTTGCTCTGGTCCTCGGTATTCCGACTCTGCGACTGCGAGCCGACTATCTCGCGATCGTCACCATCGCGGCCTCGGAAATTCTTCGCTTGGTGTTTCGTTCGACCGCAACGGATTCGGTGACCAAGTCGACCAACGGCATCACCGGTTTCGCCGGTCCGTTCACCAGCATGAGTCCGTTCGAGGGCGGCAAGTCGTACAGCTTCCTCGGCGTGCGATTCCTGGGCAACGACCTGTGGGCCATGCTCGTCGGCTGGACGCTGGTGCTGCTGCTGTGCGGAGTGATCTATCTGCTGACCCACAGCCCGTGGGGACGTGTGCTCAAGGCCGTCCGTGAAGACGAGGACGCGGCCCGCTCACTGGGCAAGAACGTCTTCGTCTACAAGATGCAGGCGCTGGTTCTCGGCGGTGTCATCGGCGGCATGGGCGGCGTGTTCAACGCACTGCAAACTCAGTCCATCAACCCCGACTTCTACTCCACGGCGCAGACGTTCTTCGCCTTCGGCGCTCTGATTCTCGGTGGGGCGGCAACAGTGTTCGGCCCGGTACTGGGCGCGATGCTCTTCTGGTTCCTGCTGTCCATTCCCGATGCGATTCTGCGGCAACTGATATCCGGCGACGACCCGGTGCTCAACCTCACCGGCGCTCAGGTCGGTGCCACGCGGTTCGTGCTCCTGGGAATCCTGATCGCCGTGTTGATGGTGTTCAGACCTCAGGGCATTCTCGGCAACAAGCGAGAGGTTCAACTCAATGCCTGACCCGAGCAACGGTGCCGCCAAGGCGGCACCGAGCAAGAAAGCCAGCACACTCGAATCACGCGCTGCCCAAGCGCTGTCGAGCGATCAACGCACGTCGCTCTTCGCCGGTGTCGCCAACGAACCCGGCGCACCCAAACCCGACGCCACCCTGGTGGTCGACGGAGTCTCCCGCACCTTCGGCGGCCTCAAAGCCGTCGACGTGGCGCACCTCGAAATCCAGCGCGGTTGCATCACCGGTCTCATCGGTCCGAACGGTGCAGGCAAGACCACGCTGTTCAACCTGCTCACCGGATTCGATCGCCCCGACACCGGGACCTGGTCGATGGATGGCCAGGAGCTGGGCCGGATGCACCCGCACCAGGTGGCACGCAAAGGCGTGGTGCGCACGTTCCAGTTGACCAAAGCGCTGTCGAAACTGACTGTGCTGGACAATGTTCGGTTGGGCGCAACCGGTCAGCGCGGTGAGCGCATGATCAACACGTTCATGCCGTGGACGTGGAAGGCGCAGGAGCGCCAGATCACCGAACGCGCATACGAGCTACTGGGGCGCTTCAAACTCGACGCCAAGGCCGACGACCTGGCCGGCTCGCTCTCGGGCGGCCAGCGCAAACTTCTGGAGATGGCACGCGCGCTGATGACCGATCCGTCGGTGGTCATGCTCGACGAGCCGATGGCCGGGGTCAATCCCGCTCTGACACAGTCACTCCTGGGTCACATCAAGTCGCTGCGCGACGACGGTATGACGGTGGTGTTCGTCGAACACGACATGGACGTCATCCGCGACATCAGTGACTGGGTGGTGGTGATGGCTCAGGGCAGCATCATCGCCGAGTCCACGCCGGAGGAACTCTCCAACAACGGTGCCGTCGTCGATGCTTATCTCGGTAGCCATCACGATCAGGCGCTCGAATTCGATGCCGACGGCAATCCGGTCGGGGCGACCGCCGAACTGGCGGAGGCACTGAAGCAGGCCGAGAAGGAAGAACTCGAAGCGGGAGGCGATCTTTCGGAACCGGAGTTCGTCAGCCCAGCGACGGCCGATGTCGCCGAAGGCGGCTCACACCGGGCCAAGGAGGACAACTGATGAGCGAACAGACATTGACGCCGGCAGAATTCGCCGCAACACCCGGGGAGCACGCTCGTCTGGCCGAAGGTGCATTGCTGCGCGCCGACGGGTTGGTCGCCGGGTACATCCCCGGTGTCAACATCCTCAGCGAATGCAACTTCTTCCTCAACGACGGCGAGATCGTCGGCATCATCGGTCCCAACGGTGCCGGCAAGTCGACCCTGCTCAAGACACTGTTCGGACTGGTCGCTGTCCGTGAGGGAAGTGTGAAGCTACGCGGTGACAACATCACCTCGGCCGAGGCACACGTGCTCGTCACCAAGGGTGTCGGATATGTTCCGCAGACGCAGAACGTGTTCCCGTCGCTGACCATCGAGGAGAACCTCGAAATGGGAATCTATCTGCGTCCCAAGAAGTTCGGTGAGCGTTTCGATTTCGTGAGCGAGCTGTTCCCTTTGCTCGGCGAGCGCAAGAAGGTCAAGGCAGGCGCGTTGTCCGGTGGCGAGCGACAGATGGTCGCCATGGGACGTGCCCTGATGATGGAGCCGTCGGTACTGCTGCTCGACGAACCGTCGGCAGGCCTGTCGCCGATGTTCCAGGACGAGGTGTTCATCCGCTGCAAGAAGATCAATGCGGCGGGCGTCTCGATCATCATGGTCGAGCAGAATGCCCGTCGTTGCCTCCAGATCTGCGACCGCGGCTACGTCCTGGATCAGGGCCGTAACGCGTACACCGATACCGGTCCGGCGCTGATGAACGACCCGAAGGTCATCGAGCTGTACCTCGGAACTCTCGCGGGAAGCAAAGAGAAGAAGTCGTAGGTCGTCCTCGACGACGAAAGGCCCCGGTTCGATATCGAACCGGGGCCTTTCCGCTGCTGTCGAACGTGAGGCGCGTACGAAAACCACTGGGCCCGAGTCCTGATCGAGGACTCGGGCCCAGTGGCGTGTGGCGGTTACAGATCACTCACCGACGACGATGTATCCGTCCGTCGTCAGCGTGTTGTCCGGCCCGAAGACCAGGTTGCCGTAAGAACCTGTGGCGGGCTCTCCTGCGTCACTGAAGTTCAGCGCGCCGGTGATTCCGTCGTAGTCGATATCGGTTCCGGCCTTGACGAGCGGAAGGCACTCGGCGTAGCTGGTGCACTTGGTGCCGTCCTTGGTGATGCTGTTGATGTTGGCAGCGATGTCGGTGCCCGCCGTCGACTTGGCCTGCTCGGCAGCGAGTGCCGAGATGACGACTGCGTCGTAGGACTCACCGGCATAGTTGAAGTCGACCAGTGCCGGGTTCACGCCCTTGAGGCGGTCCTGGAACGCAGTACCCACGTCGGTCAACGGGGTGGTGCCGCGCATCGTGTTCAACAGGCCTGCTGCCACCGATTCGCCCAGGGCATTACCCATGTTGCCGTCGACGCCGTAGACCAATGTGCCGTCGGACGGCCCGATGCCGATCTCGTGCATACGGGTGATGATCTTCGCGGACTCCTCGAAGCCGATGATGGCCACGGCGTCGGGGTTGAAGTTCTTCACACCGTCGACCTCGGCGTTGAACGACTGCGCATTCGGATCGTAGATCGTGGTCTGGATCTGATCTGCCGCGATGCCGGCCTCTTCGAGGTTCTTCGCGGTGTTCGCGGCCAGGCCCGTGCCGTAGGGATCGTTGAGCGCGAGGATGGACACGCGCTGCGCGCCGTCCTCGGCGATCAGCTGCGACAGTGCCTGGGCCTGCAGCACGTCGGTGGGTGCAGTACGGAAGTACTGACCCTTGTCGGGGTAGCAGACGAACTGATCGGAGGTGTTGGCCGGCGAGAACTGCACGACGCCCGCACTGGCGATCTTGTCGATGACCTTGAGCGAGACCGAGGACGAGGCTGCGCCGACGATGACGTTCGCTCCGCCGGCGAGCAGGCGGTCGACCGTCGTGTTGGCGGTATCGGTCGTCGTATCGCCCGAGTCACCCGGGATGAGCGTGACGGGCTGATCGAGGACGCCACCGGCACCGTTCACGTCGTTGACGGCCAACTGGACACCGGCAACCTCGGGCGGGCCGAGGAAGGCCAGGGTTCCGGTCTCGGGGAGGAGGGTTCCCACTACCAGAGGCGACGTGTCGGGGGTTGCCCCGGCAGTGGCCTGTTCGGGCGTGCAGTCGGTGGAGACGGTCGTTTCCGCGGCTGCAGTGCCGCCGCTGGCACTGGTGGAGTCGGTCGAGCCCGAGTCGTCGCTCGACGAACAGCCGAACAGTGCGAGCGAGGTGACGCTCAGCACCGCAGCCGTGCGGACATAGGTCCGAATTGCCATCTAGGTTCTCCTTGAAATTGCTCGTCGTTGAAGCGCACCTGAGTTACATGTGGCTCACGTGTGGATCAGACGCTAACGCTCGGAGTCGATTCGCAAGGCCTAGAACGACGCTCGTGACCTGACTGTGACCTAGAGAGTCGAAGTTTTACGTGGCCGTAGCTTTCGCGGGCCGATCAGCCCTCTGCCGCAGGCTTGTTCGCAGGAGTACCGAGAGTCTCGATCACGACCTCGGCAACGGCCTTCATCGTCGTTCGACGGTCCATCGCGGCACGTTGAATCCACTTGAACGCCTGCGGTTCTGTGAGCGACTGCGAGGTCATCAGGATGCCTTTGGCCTTCTCGATCAACTTGCGCGTCTCGAGCCGATCCTGCAGATCGGCAATCTCGGATTCGAGGGCAGAAATTTCGCTGAAGCGACTGGCCGCCAACTCCACCGCAGGCATCAGATCGGCTTTGGTGAACGGCTTGACCAGATACGCCATGGCCCCGGCATCGCGAGCCTTCTCGACCAACTCGCGTTGACTGAACGCGGTGAGAATGACGACGGGAGCGATCCGCTTCTCGGCGATCTCCGACGCCGCATCGATGCCGTCCCGACGCGGCATCTTCACATCCATGATCACCAGATCGGGACGCAGTTCGACGGCCAACTCCACCGCCTGCTGACCGTCGGCCGCTTCACCGACCACGTCGTAGCCCTCCTCACGGAGCATTTCCACGAGGTCGAGCCGGATCAGGGATTCGTCCTCTGCCACCACCACGCGAAGCGCGGGCTTGCCAGTACCGTGCGCACCAGGAGCGTTCATCTGTATCGGTCTCCTTTGACAGTCATCGCCCATCAGGGCCGTCGAGCATCTGAAGGGTACCGGTGCGCGCCCCCGAAAGCGCATCTTCTAAACTCGTCAATCGTTGCTTGAAAGACGCCAGCCCTCGTATCCCAATTGGCAGAGGAAACGGATTCAAAACCCGTCCAGTGTGAGTTCGAGTCTCACCGAGGGCACCACATGACCTTCCGTCGGGTCGGACGACGGTAAAGCCATTCCACAATCGCGCCTACAGTGGAGTGATGTACATACCCAGCAGTCTTCGTTGCCATGACACCAGCGCGGGCAAATTGTGCGCGCAGAAGGTCGACCATCGCTTCGGAGATTCGGCGGACCAGTCCGCTCAGTGGGTCTACTACACCTGCAGCGCGGACTCCGCTCACGAGACCGGTTACGTCGACCGCCTGGTCACTGCCTGAATCATGTTCGTAGAGCGCGCCCACGTTCACGCCGACGATGTCGGGTCGGATTGGCCCTTCACCGTGCCCGCAGTCGCCGACCTCGCTCGCGACGGACTCGAGTTTCTGGCACCGGTCACAATTCTGGTCGGCGACAACGGTTCCGGTAAGTCGACTCTCGTCGAGGCGATCGCCGAGGGTTTCGGTATCGACGCTCGCGGCGGGCGGGCGGCGCAGCAGTCGCGTCGACTCGACGAGGTGACCAGCGCCCTCGGGGAGGTACTCGAACTCGAGACCACACCGCGCGGTTCTCGCATGCTTCGTGGCCCACGCCTGCAGAAGCGCGGCTTCTTTCTCCGCGCCGAGACCGCGTTCGACATGGCCGAAAACCTCGGCGGCATGCCGGGTTTCTGGGACGAGAACACAGCGGAGATGAGCCATGGCGAAGGGTTCCTGACCATGTTCGGTGCGATGTTGGCCGAACCCGGCTTCTACGTTCTGGACGAGCCGGAATCTGCCCTGTCGTTCACCGCGTGCCTGCAGTTGGTTGCGCTGATGTCCGAGCTGGGCGACGAGGGCGCACAGATCGTCTGCGCCACCCACTCACCTATTCTTGCGTCGACCCCCGGTGCGGACATCGTGGAGGTGGGCGAACACGGCCTACGCCGAAGCACCTGGGACGAACTCGAACTGGTGCAACACTGGCGTCGCTATCTCGACGACCCGAACAGCTACCTCCGTCACCTGCTCGACTGACCGGCCGACATCGACAACACCTCTCGCCGACGCACGCTTCCCGGTGACACCCCCGTTGCACGCTTGAACGCCTTGCCGAAGGCGGCCTCGGAGAGATATCCACTGCGCCGGGCCAATTCGGCCAGTACCACATCCTCGGAACGCAACGTCTCGTGTGCGACCTGCATTCGCCACGTCGCCAAATAGCTCATCACGGAGTCGCCGACCAGCTCGGTGAAGCGCGCCGAGAACCCTGAGCGGGACATGTTCACACTCGCCGCCAGAGTCGCAACGGTCCACCGCTCGTGAGGGTGTCCATGGATCAGCGCCAACGCCGCTCCGACCCGGTCGTCCTGCAATGCTCCGAGCCAACCCGACTGTGCGCCCGGCGTGTTCGCGATCCACGACCGCAACGCGTGAATCACCAGAATGTCGGACAGCCGGGTGATCACCGCTTCTCCCCCGGGCTCGAGCACCCGCGCTTCGTCCGCGACCATCGCCAGAATGTTCTGCATCCTCGATTGTCTCGGACCCGGCTCTGCGTCGACCACCACCAGTGCGGGCAGCAAGCGAACGAGCTGTTGCGCTGCAGGATGATCCAGTCGCACCGCGCCGCAGACGAGAGTGGCGGCCCGGCCGGTGCCATCCCCGTGCTGGGAGATCAGCGCATAACGGTCACTGATGTACTCGTGCGGGACGTCGTGAACACTCGTCGCTCGTGCCGATGCTTCGACATCGGCGGCGAGGACATGACCTCGCCCGTGCGGGACCAGAGCGAAATCGCCTGGCACCAACTCACGCGTCGGCTCACCGGGAACCGACAACACGCACCGGCCGTCGACGACGGTGTGGAACCACAACGCGTCGTCCATAGCGGGTAGCTCGAGACCCCAGGAGCCGCTCATCTCGGATCGTACGTAGAACGATCCGGTCATCCGCACGAAATGCAGAGCCTCACCGAGAGGGTCGGGCGACGTCCAAGGGTCGGGTCCATGCATGGATCGATTGTCGCACCGATTGGACGATCGGACATCGAATCCGGCTTCGTGAGCATTGTCCATCCAGCGATTCGATATCAGAGTGGACGGCAGGACAATCGCGACCGACAGGAGCCGTCATGATCGATCGAATCGCCTCAGTTGCCACCGTCGTTTCCGCAGTCGGATGCGGCCTCGTGGCGGGAATCATGCTCGCGTTCTCCGTCAGCGTGCTCCCTGGCCTTGCATCGCTGCCGGTACCCGACGCCGTCGCCGCGATGCAGAAGTTCAACGCTGCAATACTGAACCCGCTGTTCCTCGCCCTGTTCGTCGGAACGGCTGCAACATGCGCTCTTGCAACGGTTCTGACCTACTTGACCGGTCGCGGCTCGGCCGCACTCGTTCTCGCCGGGGCAGTTCTCTACGTGGTCGGATGCTTCGCGATCACCATGGTCCTCAACGTTCCACTCAACGACGCATTGGCCGGCGTCGACCCGGGCAGTGCCGCAGGCGCGCAGGCGTGGCAGAACTTCACCGACAAGTGGACCGTGTGGAACAACGTCAGAACCGTCGCTGCGACTGCCGCCTGCGCCGTCCTGATCGTGGGTCAGGGCAGATCGGCACTGGGCTGATCGGACACCGAATCCTGGTGCCGCTTGCGGATTTCTTCCTCGAACCGCGCTATGAGGTGGTCGGTGTCGGCGGACGAGACATCCCGCGCGCCTTCGTCCATCGCGGCGTCACGCCCCCGACGCAGTGCGGCGAGTTCGGCTTCGAGTTCGTTGTTGTCGAGTACGCGTGGATCCAACATGACCTCCATTGTGGTCCCCCGTCCGGTGCCCCCGCGGGGATTTGCTGTAATCGCGCAATGAACGTGGTGCACAGTTTCGACCCGATCGTCGGACCGGGCGCAACCACCCTGATCCTGGGGTCCATGCCCGGCGTCGCGTCGCTGGCCGCGCAGCAGTACTACGCCCATCCACGAAATGCGTTCTGGCCGATCATGGGAACGTTGTTCGGTGCAGGGCCCGAACTTCTCTACGACGAACGCGTCGAGAGTCTACGCAACCACGGAGTAGCGGTGTGGGACGTGCTGAGGCTGTGCACGCGCGAGGGAAGCCTGGACTCGGCGATCGTCGAATCCTCCATCGAGACAAACGATTTCGAGGATTTCTTCGCCGAGAACCCCGGCGTCGGCAGGGTGTTCTTCAACGGAGCCAAAGCAGCCGAGAGCTACCGGCGGTACGTCGCGAAAGGACTGCAACTCCCCCACGTCGAATTCACCCGATTGCCGTCGACCAGCCCTGCGCACGCCTCGCTCGATCTCGCAACGAAGACGCAGGAGTGGTCGAGTGCCCTCAGGCCCGGTCCCGCTTCGGGAAGTGCCGGATGAGGCCTTCCTGTACGACGGTGGCCAGCAACTGACCGTCCATCGAGAAGAATCGACCGGTCGCCAATCCCCGTGATCCGGCCGCGACCGGCGATTCGGTGGCGTAGAGCGCCCATTCGTCGAAGCGGAACGGGCGGTGGAACCAGATGGAATGGTTGACCGTCGCCGCGACGATCCGGTCGAGCCCCCAGGACAGACCGTGGGTGGTGATGATCGAATCCAGCACCGTGGTGTCCGACGCGTATCCCATGGTCGCGGCGTGAAAGATCGAGGCGTCGGGCAGATCGCCGTCGGCCTTCATCCACACGCGGTTGTGATTGAGCTTCTCACCGGTGCCGTGCATGATCCACGCCGGATCGTTGGCGTAGCGCATGTCGATCGGCTTGAGGGCGTCGACGAACATCTGCAGACGATCCTCGTACCCGACGAAGTGGTCGCCGAGAGGCGGCAATGCGTCGGGGTACGGAACCTCGGGAACCTCGACGCTGTGTTCGAGGCCCTTTCCGAAATCCTGGAAGGCCGCGAGCATGACGAACAGCTCGTTGCCGTCCTGTACGGCGGTGACCTGGCGGTTGGCGAATGCTCGGCCGTCGCGCTGACGGGAGACCCGGTATTCGATGGGCTTCTTCACGTCACCACCACGGATGAAATGTGCGTTGATTGCATGCACGTCACGCGACGTACCGGACACCGTGCGCCCTGCCGCGATAAGGGCCTGAGCGACCAGTTGCCCCCCGAACGTCCGGCTCCCCACCTGCTCGGGGTGAACGCCGACGAACACATCCTCCTCGATCTCCTCGAGTGCGAGGAGATCGAGGAGCGTCTCGAGATCGGTCTTGCGTACAGCTGTACTGCTCGGCGCGCTTTCGCTGACGCCGGTTCCCCCCGCTTCGACCACTTACCGGTCCTCTTCTCCGATTCGGTGCACATGGATCAAGTTGGTCGAGCCTACTGTGCCGGGAGGGGCACCGGCCACGATCACGACCTGATCGCCCTTGTTGTACCGACCGAGTTCGAGCAGCGCCTTGTCGACCTCTTTGACCATCGCGTCCGTCGAGCCCACATCGGGGACCAGGAACGTTTCGGTTCCCCAGCTCAGCGACAGCTGGCTACGGACCTCGGAGATGGAGGTGAAGGCGAGCAACGGCAGCTTCGTGTGCAGACGCGCCAGGCGTCGGACGGTGTCACCCGACTGCGTGAAGGCGACGAGAGCCTTCGCGTCCAGACGCTCGCCGATGTCGCGAGCAGCGTACGAGATGACGCCACGCTTGGTGCGCGGCACGTGGGTCAGCGGAGGAACGCTGTCGCCTTCGGTCTCGACCGTCTCGACGATGCGCGCCATAGTCCGCACGGTTTCCATCACGTATTTGCCGACCGAGGTCTCGCCGGACAGCATGACCGCGTCGGTCCCGTCGAGCACTGCGTTGGCGACGTCGGACGCCTCGGCGCGTGTCGGCCGGGAGTTCTCGATCATCGATTCGAGCATCTGGGTCGCGACGATGACGGGCTTGGCGTTGGCGCGGGCGATCTGGATGGCGCGCTTCTGCACCAGCGGAACCTGCTCGAGGGGCAACTCGACGCCGAGGTCACCGCGGGCAACCATGATGGCGTCGAACGCGAGCACGATAGCTTCGAGGTTATCGACAGCCTCGGGCTTCTCGAGCTTGGCGATGACGGGAACTCGGCGGCCGACGCGATCCATCACGGCATGCACGAGTTCGACGTCTGCGGGAGAGCGCACGAACGACAGCGCGATGAAGTCGACACCGAGGGCGAGCGCGAATTCGAGGTCGGCAATGTCCTTCTCGCTCATGGCAGGAACGGATACGTCCATGCCCGGCAAGGAGACACCTTTGTTGTTGCTGACCGGACCGCCTTCGGTGACACGGCACAACACGTCGTTGCCTTCGACGCCGGTGACCACGAGGCCGACCTTGCCATCGTCGACGAGCAGGCGGTCGCCTTCCTTGGCGTCCTGAGCCAACTCCTTGTAGGTGGTCGACACCCGGTCGTGAGTGCCCTCGCACTCTTCGACGGTGATGCGGATCAGCTCGCCGGCCGCCCAGGTGGTCGAGCCCTCGGCGAATCGGCCGAGTCGAATCTTCGGTCCCTGCAGGTCGGCCAGGATGCCCACGGCTTTGCCGGTGGCGTCCGATGCTGCGCGGACCCTCTCGTAGTTGGCCTGGTGATCGGGGTGATCACCATGGCTGAAGTTCAGTCGTGCGACATCCATTCCACTCTCGACGAGTTCGCGGATGCGCTCTGTGGTTGCGGTTGCGGGTCCAAGGGTGCAGACAATCTTCGTACGTCGGCTCACGAAAGCGAGCCTAGCCGCTGAGAGCCCCGTTCTCTATCGCAGACGTGCCCAGCCGAATACTACCGATCGGTAGTCTCACTACCCTGCTGCTGGGACGGTCTGTACCGGTTCAGAGACGGGGGTCACACGACCGCCAAAGGCAGTGCAGTCGGGTGCACCGGCGACGGCAATTCCGAGTGTCCGGTGAGAAAAGCGTCGACTCCGTGAGCCGCCGATCGGCCCTCCGCGATAGCCCACACGACCAACGACGCACCGCGGTGCGCGTCTCCGCAGACGAACACCCCCGGCGCCGTGGTCTGCCAGTCGGGACCACACGAGAGGGCACCACGCTTGGTCAGCGCAAGGCCGTACTCGTCGAGCAGCGGACCGTGCTCGACGCCCTCGAACCCGATGGCGAACAGCGCCAGATCGCACGGCAGCTCCACTTCCTCGCCGATGGGAGTGACGATGCGTCGACCGTCCGCGTCGCGCTGCACCTCCACCTCGGCGAGCACCATCGCACGGACATGTCCACGCTCGTCACCGAGGAATCGCTGCACGGCCACCTGATGACGCACGGCACCACCCTCGGCGTGTGCAGGCGAGGTGCGCAGTACCAACGGCCACGACGGCCACGGCGAGAGACTGTCGTCGCGGGCTCCGGGCAGAGCGGGGTTGTAGTCGAGTTGAGTCACCGATGCAGCACCCTGGCGGTGAGCCGTACCCAAGCAGTCGGCTCCGGTGTCGCCGCCGCCGATGATCACCACATGCTTGTCGGCGGCGGAGATGGATGTGGGACCGTCGCCCTCGCACTCCTTGTTCGACGGCACCAGGTGTTCCATCGCCAGATGGATGCCGTCGAGTTCACGACCGATCACCTCGGTGTTGTCTCGGGCCCGTAGAGCCCCGACGGCGAGGACCACCGCGTCGAAGGATTCGCGTAACTGCTCGACCGTGAAGTCGATACCCACCTCGCAATCGGTGACGAAATGCGTTCCCTCGGCGCGCATCTGCATCAGGCGCTGATCGAGTACCGACTTCTCCAACTTGAATTCGGGGATGCCGTACCGCAGTAATCCACCGAGGCGATCGTCGCGCTCGTACACGGTGACGTCGTGCCCTGCGCGCGTGAGCTGTTGCGCCGCAGCCAACCCCGCGGGACCGGACCCGACGACGGCAACCCGCTTACCGGTGGTGATCGTCGGCGGCTGTGGCACGACGCTGCCTTCTTCCCAGGCCAGATCCGCAATCGTCTGCTCGACCCGCTTGATGGTCACGCTGCCACCGGTGGCCGCCTCCGATATCGACAGCACACAGGCCGATTCGCACGGTGCCGGGCACACCCGACCGGTGAACTCCGGGAAGTTGTTGGTCGCGTGCAGTCGGTCGCTGGCGGCGTCCCAGCGGCCGCGGCGCACCAGATCGTTCCACTCCGGAATCAGGTTGCCCAGGGGGCAACCCGCAGTTCCGGAGTGGCAGAACGGAATTCCGCAATCCATGCAGCGTCGTGCCTGATCGGAGACCTCGGCGGCCCGTTCGCTCGTGGGCTGGTGCGAGTACACCTCGTTCCAGTCCTTGACGCGCTCGCCGATCGGACGCTTGGCGGCCTCACGCTTGACGACTTTCAGAAATCCCTGTGGATCAGCCACGTGCAGCCTCCATGATCGCAGCATCGACGTCGCGCCCTTCGGCACGCGCCATTCGAGTCGCCTCCAGCACCCGCTGGTAGTCGACGGGCATGACTTTGGTGAACAGCGCAGACCGGCGAGGCCAGTCGGCCAGCAGCGAGGTGGCCACGGTGGACCCGGTCCAGCGCTGATGATTCTCGACGGTCTCGCGCAGCCACACCAGATCGTCCGGGTCGGGCACCTGCAGTTCGACCATCGCCATGTTCACGTCCGCCGGATCGAGACCGAGGACGAACGCGATGCCGCCCGACATACCCGCCGCCATGTTGCGACCGGTGGGCCCGAGCACCACGACACGACCGCCGGTCATGTACTCGAATGCGTGGTCGCCCACACCCTCGTTCACCGCGATCGCTCCCGAGTTACGGACCGCGAACCGCTCCCCAGCCTTGCCGCGCAGGTACACCTCGCCCGAGGTGGCACCGTAGAGAATCGTGTTGCCTGCGATCACGTTGTCCTCGGCGACGAACGGCGCATCCTCGGCAGGGCGCACGACGATCCGGCCGCCCGACAATCCTTTGCCGACATAGTCGTTCGCGTCACCGACCAGGTCGATGGTGATACCCGGCGGCAGGAAGGCACCGAGCGATTGACCCGCCGATCCGGTGAACGCGATGCGAATGGTGTCGTCCGGCAATCCGCCCGCGCCGTAGCGCCGGGTGACCTCGGAGCCCAGAAGTGTTCCGACAGTGCGATTGACGTTGCGGACCGGCAGCTCCAGCGTCACCGGATGGGCGTCCTCTAGCGCTCCCTCGGCCAACTGGATCAGCGTCCGATCCAACGCGAGATCGAGACCGTGATCCTGCGCGCGGAGGCGTCGACGCTGCGTCATCGGGGCACCGTGGCGGTCGACGGGCATCGCGAATATCGGCGCGAGATCGAGGCCTTTGCTCTTCCAGTGCGCCACTCCGGCCGCCGTCTCGAGCACGTCCGCGTGACCGACCGCCTCGTCGATACTCCGGAAACCGAGCTGCGCGAGGTACTTTCGCACATCCTCGGCGATGAACTTGAAGAAGTCCTCCAGGAACTCGGGCTTACCGGTGAACCGCTTGCGCAGCTCCGGGTTCTGCGTCGCGACACCAACCGGGCAGGTGTCGAGGTGACAGACGCGCATCATGATGCATCCGGCCACGATCAGCGGGGCCGTCGAGAAGCCGAACTCCTCCGCGCCCAGCAGGGCCGCGACGATCACGTCTCGTCCGGTACGCATGCCGCCGTCGCACTGCACGGTGATGCGGTCACGCAGGCCGTTGAGTACCAGCGTCTGCTGCGCGTCGGCCAGGCCGATCTCCCACGGAGCGCCTGCGTGCTTGAGCGAGGTCAGCGGTGCGGCGCCGGTTCCGCCGTCGTATCCGGAGATGAGGACGACATCGGCGTGCGCCTTGCTCACGCCCGTTGCCACCGTACCGACGCCGACGGAACTGACGAGCTTGACGTGCACGCGCGCCTTCTCGTTGGCGTTCTTGAGATCGTGAATCAGCTGCGCGAGATCCTCGATCGAGTAGATGTCGTGGTGCGGGGGCGGCGAGATGAGGCCGACACCCGGAGTCGAATGTCGGGTCTTCGCCACCCACGGATACACCTTGTAGCCGGGCAGCTGACCGCCCTCGCCCGGCTTGGCACCCTGCGCCATCTTGATCTGAATGTCGGTGGCGTTCACCAGGTAGTCGCTGGTGACACCGAACCGACCGCTGGCGACCTGCTTGACGGCACTGCGCCGCGTCGGGTCGTAGAGCCGGTCGACGTCCTCGCCGCCCTCACCGGAGTTGGACCGTCCACCGAGATTGTTCATCGCGACGGCCATCGTCTCGTGCGCCTCGGCAGAGATGGATCCGTAGCTCATCGCTCCGGTGTTGAACCGCGTGACGATCGACTCGACCGATTCCACCTCGTCGAGCGGAACCGGCGGCCGCACACCGTCCTTGAACTCGAACAGACCGCGCAGTGCGCCCCCTTCGCGAGCCAGCCGGTCCACCTCGTCTGTGTATTTCTGGAACACGTCGTACCGGCCGGTGCGAGTCGCGTGCTGCAACAGGAACACCGTTTCGGGAGTGAACAGGTGCAGCTCGCCCTCGCGCCGGAACTGGTACTCGCCGCCGATCTCCAACCGCCGATGGACTCGGTCGGTCGGATTCTCCGGGTACGCCCGACGGTGGCGGAGCTTGACCTCCTCGGCGAGCACGTCGAGACCGACGCCGCCGAGCTTGCTGACCGTGCCCTTGAAGTACTCGCGCACCACCTCGCGGTCGAGACCGACGGCCTCGAAAACCTGTGCGCCGGTGTAGGACCCGACGGTGGAGATGCCCATCTTCGACATCACCTTGAGTACGCCCTTGCCGAGACCGTACAAGTAGTTCCGCACCGCGATCGTCGGTTCCACTCCGGTCAGTTCGCCCTCGCCGACCAGATCCTCGATCGATTCCATCGCCAGATACGGGTTGACAGCGGCAGCACCGAAACCGATCAGCAGCGCCAGGTGGTGCACCTCGCGTGCGTCGCCGGACTCGACGACGAGCGCGACCTTGGTGCGCTCCTTGGTACGAACCAGGTGGTGGTGCACAGCGGACGTGGCCAGCAGCGACGGGATCGGGGCCCGAGTGTGGTCGGAATCGCGATCGGAAATGATCAGGGTCGTGTACCCCGAAGCGATCGCTTCCGATGCCCGGGCACGCAACTCCTCGATTGCCTCGGCAAGGCCCTCGCCACCCCGCTCGACCTCGTACAGCCCACGCAACACCGTGGCCGACAGTCCTGGATGGTCGCCGTCGTCGTTGATGTGAATGATCTTGTTCAGCTCGTCGTTGTCGAGCACCGGCCACGGCAACACTATCTGCCTGCACGACGCGGCAGTGGGCTCGAGCAGGTTCTGCTCCGGACCCATCACTCGCGCGAGCGAGGTCACGATCTCCTCGCGGATCGAATCCAGCGGCGGGTTGGTGACCTGCGCGAACAGTTCGATGAAGTAGTCGTAGAGCTGACGCGACCGCTGCGACATCACTGCTGCCGGGGTATCGGTACCCATCGAACCGAGCGGCTCGCCCCCGGATGCGGCCATCGGCGTCAAGACCACGCGTAGGTCTTCCTCGGTATAGCCGAACGCGACCTGTCGACGCACCACCGAGTCGTGGTTGTACTGGATGTGCGCACGCTCGGGCAGACTCTTGATCTCGAGCAAGCCTGCATGCAGCCACTCCTGGTACGGATGTTCGGTTGCCAGTTGGAGTTTGATCTCCTCGTCCGGCACCAGCCGTCCGGCGACCGTGTCGATCAGGAACATCTTTCCGGGCTCGAGACGACCCTTGGCGACGACCTCGGACTGCGGCACATCGAGCACGCCTGCCTCGCTGGCGAGAATCACTCGGCCGTCGGCCGTCTGCCACCAGCGGCCGGGGCGAAGACCGTTGCGGTCCAGTACGGCTCCGACGTAACTGCCGTCGGTGAACGTCACGCACGCCGGACCGTCCCATGCCTCCATCATCGACGAATGGAACTGATAGAACGCCCGCACCCGCGGATCCATCGTGCGATGGTTCTCCCAGGGCTCGGGCACCATCATCATCACCACATGGGGCACACTGCGGCCGCCCAGGTGCAGCAGTTCGAGCACCTCGTCCAAGGACACCGAGTCCGAGGCGTCGGGATTGCAGATCGGGAACAACCGCTCGAGGTCACCGGGGATCAGGTCGCTGGAGAGCAGCGCTTCCCGAGCCCGCATTCTGTTTCGGTTGCCCTTGACGGTGTTGATCTCACCGTTGTGGGCCACGTAGCGATGCGGGTGCGCCAGCGGCCACGACGGAAACGTGTTGGTCGAGAAGCGGCTGTGCACGATGGCAATAGCGCTCTTGCACAGCGGGTTCCGCAACTCCGGAAAATACAGCGGCAGCTGCATCGTGGTGAGCATGCCCTTGTAGACGATGGTGCGCGAGGACAGCGACGGGAAGAACAGCCCCGATCCCTCGGCCTCGATCTCGGGGGTGACCCGCTCGGAACGCTTGCGCAGTCCGTACACGAGACGGTCGAGCGCGAGACCGGCCGGACGCGTGCCGTCGACCTCGGGGGCGGTGACGTAGAGGTAGCTCATGTAGGGCATGCACCCGAGGGCGGTGAGGCCGACATCGGCGCGATCGGGATCGACCTCGACCGGAACCCAACCCAGGACGTCCAGACCTTCCTCTGCCGCAACGGCTTCGACGCGCTCGACGGCGATCGCGCGCTCACGGATGCCCTGCGGCAGAAAACACACTCCGGCTGCGAACGTGTTCTCGCCATCGGCACCGGCCACGGGCAGATCGAACGGCGCGAGGGCGTCGAGGAGTTCGACGGGCAGCTGAATCAGAATGCCCGCACCGTCACCGCTGTTGGGTTCGGCCCCCGCAGCACCGCGATGTTCCAGATTTTCCAGTGCCAGAACACCGTCGGCCACGATGGCGTGGGAGCGGCGGCCCGCGATGTCGGCGATCATCGCCACCCCGCAGGAATCCTTCTCCAAGCTCGGGTCGTACAGGCCTTGCTCCGCAGGCATCCGAGAAAACAGCACCACGATCACCTCCACGTAGGCCGGTGGGTGCCGCGAAGGCGGTGCAGCGTCTTCGACCCCGCACCGAGAGTCTCGGCAACCCCGCCGGCTGGTCGGCTCGAGTCGACCGGAATGGTCGGATGAGCCGAGTTGAACTGCCTATCGGGAAATTCACCGGGACAGCCCTGGCCCGCGAAAGAATCCGAGATTGCTCCCGGATGGCGAAATCGTAGCAGCTGGCATTCGCATCGATGCAATCGCGAATACCGTGGCCACCGTCGTTGCGGTTGTCAGTCGCGCAGTGGTCGTCCGTGCTCGTCGCGCACGCTGCCGGTGAGCATCATGATCCCGTCGATCAGCGGCCAGATGCCACCGATACCGCAGGTGAGCCACGTGACGGCAATCTGAGCAACAGCAATGCCCGGCTGGTTGAGATAGAAGCGGCCGGCTCCGAACGCACCCAACAGGATGCCGAGCAGACCTGCCGTCAGCTTCTGCTTGTCCGAGAACGGCTCACCGGTGACCGGGTGCCGACCGTACGGAGCCATTGGGTCCATGTACCCGGGCCCGCCCGCGTACTGGGGACCACCGTATTGAGGAGCGCCGTACTGCCCGCCCGCGTACGGCGGCGGCGGCGCACCGTACTGGCCGGAACCGTCGGATGGTGGTGGGTAGCCGGTGCCGGGCGGAGGTCCGAACTGCCCCTGATCGTCGGCGTCGGGACTGCCGTAGTTCGGGGTCCCGTAGTTCGGAGTGGTGTAGTTGGGGTCGGCTGCGCCGTACACCGGACCCGCTCCGGCGGGAGAACCCTTCTCGAACGAGATGGTCGGCTCCGACGAAGGCGATCCGTCGCCCGAGGATCCGTCCGAGGACGATGTACCTGAGTCACTCACGTCGAGCTCCCTTACGTCCGATGCAGTACCAGCAAGGGCATCAGTCTCTCAGTTTTCGCCCCTGAGCGTCCGTCACATTGCCCACCAGTATCAGGATGCCGTCGACGACGTGCCACACGAAAAGGCCGAACAGCAGGATCAGTCCGAGACCGAACACTGCGATGAGCAGGAGTCCGAAGAAGAACAGCAGCAGCTGCGCAACGCCGATCCCGGTACTCCCGAGGTAGAACCGACCGATTCCCAACCAACCGAGAAAGAGCTGCAGCAAGCCGCCGACGATCTTGGATTTGTCCGACAGCGGCTCGCCGCTCATGGGATCGCGACCGTAGGGTGCGTCGGGGCCCGCGCCGAACGCGTACCCACCCGGGTAGCCCGAAGGTGCACCGTATCCCTGCTGGCCGTACCCCTGCTGGCCGTATCCCTGCGGTTGTCCGTAACCCTGCTGCGGGTAAGCCTGCTGCGGGTAGCCCTGCTGCCCGAAATTCTGCGGCTGACCGTATCCCTGCTGTGGGTAACCCTGCTGCGGGTAACCCCGTTCGGTGTACTCCTGCTGTGGGTAACCCGAGGGTGGCGGGAATCCGCCGACCGGATTGTCCGAGCTGCCGTCCGGGCTCGGAGCCGGGTAGCTCGGGGTACTCGACCAACCAGGACCGTTTCCGATGCCCGAGTACGTATCCCACCCTGGCCCGGTCGGACCGGTGGGACCGTGCGAGGGCCCGGAGTCGGAGGTGGCGGGCGGCTCCGACAGGGACGCTTCGGCGGTGGCGTCGTAGTCGAACGGTGTGCCGAACGACTCGGTCGGCTTCGTCGCGCTGTCACTCGAATCGGCAGTGCCGGAACCCGATTCGGGATCGGATCGAGGGGTCTTGTCGAAATCAACCACGCGTACTGCCTTCTTCCTCGGCTTTCTTGTCGGACACCCGAACGGGCTGCGAGTCGGCGGCACCTGCGTCCGTGGTGGTGTCGTCGACCGGCGTCGGGCTCGAGCCTTCCGCATCTGCAGGCGCGCTCACGCGATCCTCGTCGTCGTTCGATTTCAGCGTCTCCGGATCTTCGCGGCCCTTGGTGGCGATCACGAAGTACGCCACGGCCAGGACGAAAATGATCGCGGACGTGAAGGTGTTGACTCGGATCCCGGCGATCTTCGTGGCGAAATCGTCGCGCATGAGTTCGACCCAGAACCGTCCGGCGCAGTAGCCCGCGACGTACAGCGCGAACAGACGCCCGTGACCGATCGTGTACTTACGATCGACGAGCACAAGCAGCGCGACGATTGCCACGCTCCACAGCAGCTCGTACAGGAACGTCGGATGCACGACTCTCTCCACGAACCCGGTCGAGACGCCGTTCAGAGGGTCGAGCCGTCCGTCGGCGTCGATCCGCTCGTAGATCTCCAGACCCCACGGCTGCGTGGTGGCGCGGCCGTACAGTTCCTGATTGAAATAGTTGCCGATGCGGCCGATCGCCTGGGCCAGCAGAATCGGTGGGCCGACGGCGTCACCGAATGCGGGCAGCGGAATTCCGCGCCTGCGGCAGGCGATCCAGGCACCGACACCGCCCAGGAACACCGCTCCCCAGATTCCCAGACCGCCGTTCCAGACGTACAGCGCTTCGATCGGGTTTCCACCGGGCCCGAAGTACGTCTTCCAGTCCGTTGCCACGTGGTACAGACGTCCGCCCAGCAGACCGAACGGGACGGCCCACACGGCGACGTCGAGTACGGTGCCCTTCGTTCCGCCACGGGCAACCCAGCGGCGATCGCCCCACACGACGGCTACGACGATGCCGATGATGATGAACAGGGCGTAGGCCCGCAGAGCCAGCGGTCCGACGTGCCACACCCCCTGCGCAGGACTGGGTATGTAGGCCAGGATCGCGGTCGAAGTCACGACGCTACGTTAGCGGAACGGACACCCTCGGCGAGTTCCGTCGTCAGGTCACGCACTGCGTCGAGTCCCTTGTCGACGGCACTGACCAATGCCGAACCGACGATCACTGCATCGGCGTAGCGGGCAATCTCGGCAGCCTGAGCACCGGAGCGAACGCCGAGGCCGACGCCGATCGGGATGTCGGAGTGCTGCCGGATACGCGCCGACAGCGCAGGGGCCATCGAAGACACGGCGTCACGTGCACCGGTCACACCCATCGTCGAGGCGGCGTAGACGAAACCGCTGCTGGCTTCGACGGTGCTGACGAGACGCTCCTCGGTGGACGACGGGGCGACGAGGAAGATGCGGTCGAGTCCGTATCTGTCGGAGACCTCGATCCATTCCTGCGCCTCGTCCGGAATCAGATCCGGGGTGATGATTCCGAGGCCACCCGCACCGGCCAGATCCCGAGCGAAGTTCTCGATGCCGTACTTGAGCACCAGGTTCCAGTAGGTCATCACGACGGCTTTTCCGCCCGCGGCGGAGACCTGCTCGGTGACGTTGAACACGTCCTTGACCCGGGCCCCGGCCCGCAGTGCCACGTCTGCGGCGGCCTGAATCGTGGGGCCGTCCATCACCGGGTCGGAATACGGGATTCCGACCTCGACGATGTCGCAGCCGGCGTCGACCATCGTCTTGAACACCTCGACCGAGCGCGGCACGGTCGGAAAGCCCGCCGGGAGGTAGCCGACGAGTGCAGCGCGCCCTTCGGCACGGCACTGCGCGAAGGTTCCCGACAGGCGAGAGTCGTTGTTGCTCATGGCTTGATACCTGCTTCGTCGTCCACGTTCGCTTCGCCGTCTCCGTCGATCAGACCGAACCACTCGGCGGCGGTGTCGACGTCCTTGTCTCCGCGGCCGGAGAGGTTGACCAGGATGATCGCGTCCTTGCCCAACTCCTTGCCGAGGGTGAGCGCGCCGGCGATGGCGTGCGAGGACTCGATGGCCGGGATGATGCCTTCGGTGCGGCACAGCAGCTTGAAGGCGTTCATTGCTTCGGTATCGGTGATGCCGCGGTACTCGGCCCGCCCGATGTCGTGCAGGTAGGAGTGCTCGGGACCGACGCCCGGGTAGTCCAATCCCGCTGAGATGGAATGAGATTCGACGGTCTGACCGTCCTCGTCCTGCAGTAGGTAGGAGTATGCGCCGTGCAGCGCTCCCGGCGTTCCACCGCTGATCGTCGCAGCGTGGCGGCCGGTCTCGACGCCGTCGCCTGCCGCCTCGAAGCCGATGAGTCGAACATCGGCGTCGTCGATGAAGGCGTGGAAGATTCCGATTGCATTGGACCCGCCGCCGACGCAGGCCGCGATGGCGTCGGGCAATCTGCCCGTCGATGCGAGCACCTGCTGGCGTGCTTCGAGACCGATGATGCGCTGGAAGTCACGGACCATGACCGGAAACGGGTGCGGCCCGGCGACCGTGCCGAAGCAGTAGTACGTGTTGTCCGCGTTGGTGACCCAGTCGCGTAGCGCCTCGTTGATGGCGTCCTTGAGGGTGCGCGATCCGGACTTCACGGCCACGACACTGGATCCGAGCAGACGCATCCGCGCGACGTTGAGGGCCTGCCGTTCGGTGTCGACCTCGCCCATGTACACGACACACTCGAGCCCGAGGAGCGCGCACGCCGTGGCGGTGGCCACTCCGTGCTGGCCCGCGCCGGTCTCGGCGATGATCCGTGTCTTGCCCATCCGCTTGGCCAGGAGCACCTGTCCGAGCACGTTGTTGATCTTGTGAGAACCGGTGTGGTTGAGGTCTTCTCGCTTGAGGAGAATCCGAGCGCCGCCTGCGTGCTCGGACAACCGCGTCGCCTCGAAGACCGGCGAGGGGCGACCGGTGTAATCGCGCTGCAGTCGGTCGAGTTCACCGAGGAACTCGTTGTCGCTGCGCACCTTCTCGTACTCGGCGGTGACTTCCTCGATCACGCCCATCAGTGCCTCGGGCACGAATCTGCCGCCGTAGACACCGAAATGGCCGCCCACATCGGGCTCGTGCGCGCTGCGATCGGTGAGGCCGATGCTGCTCTGCGGCAGATCAGCGCCCTTGAAACGGACTGCCTGCGGGGCGTCCGTGATGGAAGAAGAATTGCTGGTGCTCACCGGTCCAGTGTGCCCCAACGGCGGACCGCCGCCGCGTTCGGGTCGGGTGCCGGGTCAGCGGTGCAGGGTCAGCGTGCGGGCTTGGGGCACGACGGATGCGTGCCCGCCGTCACCAGGTCCGAGACGGCCGTACGCGGATCTCCCGCGGTGACCAAGCCCTCGCCGACGAGTACCGCGTCGGCGCCTGCACCGGCGTAGGCGAGCAGATCCGCAGTGCCACGCACCCCGGACTCCGCGATACGAATGACCTCGCTGGGCAACCCGGGAGCGATACGGCCGAAGCTGTCACGATCGATCTCGAGCGTCTTCAGATTGCGGGCGTTGATGCCGATCACGCTGGCACCGGCCTCGAGGGCGCGATCCGCCTCGGCTTCGGTGTGGACTTCCACCAGAGCGGTCATCCCGAGCGACTCGGTGCGATCGAGCAGAGACGTCAGCGCGTCCTGCTCGAGTGCGGCGACGATCAGCAGTATGACGTCGGCTCCGTGGGCCCGAGCCTCGTGGATCTGGTAGGGGCCGACGATGAAATCCTTGCGCAACACGGGAATCGAGACGGCGGCACGTACCGCGTCGAGGTCTGCGAGAGATCCGTGAAAGCGACGCTCCTCGGTGAGGACGCTGATGATGCGCGCCCCGCCCTGCTCGTAGGCGCGAGCGAGAACCGCAGGATCACCGATGTCGGCCAATGCGCCCTTGGACGGGCTGGCACGCTTGACCTCGGCGATGACGCCGATGCCGTCCTCGCGCAGCGCCGCAGCCGCGTCGAGAGGTGCCGGGGCTGCCTTCGCTGCTGCTTTGACGGCGGCGAAATCGACCACCGATTCACGCGCGGCCACGTCGGCCCGTACACCGTCGAGAATCGAGTCGAGAACAGTCATGGTGCCCCCAGTCCTTTCTGAGCGTCGACTTCCGATGTGAGGAATCTCATCGGGGTCGGACCTAGCGTAGAGGGCGGTTTCATCACGACGAACGCGGGGTACCGGACTCGTCGGTAGGGTCTTCGCCTGCATCGAGCGCGTCCCACATCATGCGTTCGGTGAGGTCCTCACCCTCGTCCTGCGCACCGTTTCCGGCCGAAGTACTGCGAGCGCGTCGAGCGACCTCTTCGCGTCGCACCGCCGGGGCGTCGTACTTGGACGAGAGTACCTGCGAGGCAGATGATTTCCGAATCGACACCACGGCGGCCGACAAGGCGCACAGTGCGCCGATCAGGGTCACGATCGCGGGCAGGACAGAGACGTCCGTCATCGAGACCTGGGCCCTGGCGGGAAGTTCGGCCAGCGCCGCGGACTCCGAGTCGGACGCCCCTGCGGTGAGCAATCGGACGGCAGGAACAGCGGCCGCCACGGCAACCACCGCGATCAGCATGGCCAGCACCCGAGAGGCCCACCCGCGCACCGCGAACGATGCCGCCACCGCCGCCAACAACACCAGCGCCAGCGGTGTGGTGGCAGCGGCCCAGGTGCTTCCCAGAAGGTCGTCGGTTCGATTCTCACCGAGCCCGTCGGAGGACGTCACCCGAACCCACGTCATTCTCGACGCGCCCCACAGGCACGCCGCAGCCACGATCAGCAGCGCGACGGGCACAGCGGCCGATCCACGGCGACCGGATCCCTCGGTCATCGGCCACCGACCTCACGGAGCGATTCCGCCGCCGCAACGGCTCCCAGTACGGCCATCGCCTTGTTTCGCGCCTCGTCGTCCTCGTATTCCGCGACCGAGTCGGCCACGACGCCCGCGCCGGCCTGAACGTATGCGGTGCCGTCCTTGATCAGGGCGGTACGAATGGAGATGGCGGTGTCGGCGTCGCCCGCGAAATCGAGGTAGCCGACGATGCCGCCGTAGATACCGCGTCGGGTCGGCTCCAGCTCGTCGATGAGTTCCATGGCGCGCACCTTGGGCGCTCCCGACAGGGTGCCCGCTGGGAAACAGGCCTTGACCGCGTCGAGTGCGCGCTTGCCCTCCGCGAGCCGTCCGGTCACCGTCGACACCAGATGCATGACGTGGCTGTATCGCTCGATGTGGCGGTAGTCGCTCACCCGGACCGTACCGGGAGCGCACACGCGCCCGAGATCGTTGCGCCCGAGATCCACGAGCATCAGGTGCTCCGCGTTCTCCTTCTCGTCGGCCAGCAGATCCTTCTCGAGCAGTACGTCCTCCTCCTCGGACGTTCCGCGCCAGCGGGTTCCCGCGATCGGATGCGTCGTGGCGAGGCCGTCGACCACTGTCACCAACGCCTCGGGGCTGGATCCGACGATGGAGAAAGCCGTCTCGTCGTTCTCCCCCGGAACATGCATCAGGTACATGTACGGGCTGGGGTTGGAGGCCCGCAGCATCCGGTACACGTCCAGTGGCGACGCCTCGGTGTCCATCTCGAACCGTTGCGAGAGCACCACCTGGAACGCCTCACCGGCTTCGATCTCCTCCACCAGACGAGCGACGTCGGCACCGAAGCCCTCGGACGTGCGCTGCCGGCGGAACTGCGGGGCGGGCCTGGCCACGGTGGAGACGGTGGAGGCGGCGGGCTTCGACAGGTCCGCACACATGCGATCGAGACGACGCACTGCGTCGTCGTATGCCTCGTCGACATGCTCGTCGGTGCCGTTCCAGTTGACCGCGTTCGCGATCAGGGTGATCGCGCCTTCGTGATGGTCGACGGCTGCCAGATCGGTCGCGAGCAGCATGACCAGCTCGGGGACACCGAGATCGTCCTGCGCATGCTCGGGCAGCTTCTCGATGCGCCGCACCGAGTCGTAGCCGAGGTAGCCGACCATGCCGCCGGTCAACGGCGGCAGACCGGGCAACCGCTCCGAGTGCAACAGCTCCAGCGTCCGGGCCAGTACCTCCAGCGGATCGCCGCCGCTCGGCACCCCTGCAGGGACGTTGCCGCGCCACGCCGCCTCTCCGTCGATCACCGTCAGCGACGCCGGAGCGCCGGCACCGACGAACGACCACCTGGACCACGAGCTGCCGTTCTGCGCGGACTCGAGCAGGAATGTGCCGGGCCGGTCCGCGCCGAGCTTCCGGTACGCCGACAGCGGAGTCTCCGAGTCTGCGAGAACCTTTCTCGTCACCGGCACCACGCGGTGCTCGGCTGCGAGATGCCGGAACACCTCGCGGGTGGTCGTCGAGTCCGAATTCTCGGTACCGGAGGTGGGACTGGGGTCGGTGGTCGTCTCGCCGTGCATGCCACCATCCTCCCAGGTTCGGCACGAGGGTCGGCGCTCGCGGTAACCTCCCGAGCATGAAACCAGGCGAGCTCGTTCCCGATTTTTCCCTGCCGGACCAGACCGGAGAGACCCGAACCCTGACCGAATTGCTGGCGAACGGTCCGATAGTGCTGTTCTTCTACCCGGCCGCGTTCACCCCCGGGTGCACCGCCGAGGCGTGCCACTTCCGGGACCTGGCCTCCGAGTTCGCCGAGGTGGGAGCCACCCGAGTGGGAATCAGTGCCGACGCCGTCGCCAAGCAGGCAGAATTCGCTGCGTCCAAGTCGTTCGACTACCCACTGCTCTCCGACGAGGACGGTGCCGTCGCCACCGCATTCGGGGTCAAGCGCGGCCTGCTCGCCAAGCTCTCCCCGGTCAAGCGAGCGACTTTCGTCATCGGAACCGACAGGAAGGTGCTCGAGACCTTCTCGAGCGAAGTACGGTTCGAAGCTCACGCGGACAAGGCTCTGGAGTACCTGCGCGCACATCGCACATAGCGGCCTGTCCGACGCGATGCCTCGAGTGGGGGGACGCTCGAGGCATCATGTGCAGACCACAACTAACTTGATCGAGAGGTTCCCCGCGATGGACACGTCGGCGACACCGCAGGAGGCGACACCGGGAGATGCGGTGGATCCCCGTTGGCTCACCGAGAGTCAACAGGAGGCCTGGCGGTCGCTCGTCGCCCTCGTCACTCGGCTTCCGGCAGCGCTGGACGCTCAATTGCAACGCGATTCGCAGCTGACCCACTTCGATTACTTCGTCCTCGCCGTGGTCAGCGAGAACCCACAGCGCCGCATCCAGCTTCGTGATCTGGCCGAGTACGCGAACGCGTCTCTCTCGCGCCTGTCGCACGTGATCACCAAGCTGGAGAAAGCCGGGTGGGTTCGGCGCGAGTCCATCCCCGGGAGCCGGGGATCCTACGCAGTGCTGACCGACGCCGGAATGGACAAAGTCGTGGCATCGGCACCGGGTCACGTCGCCACTGTGCAGGCGCTGATCTTCGACGGTCTGTCCGACTCGGAGGTCGGCGAACTCGGAACCCTCAGCTCCACTCTGCTGGTCCAGCTGGACAAGGGAATCGCGGCAGGTACAGGTCACGCCTGAGTGTCGGGTCCCAACAGGACATCGACATCGAAACAGGTGTGCGTGCCCGTGTGACATGCCGCACCGACCTGGTCGACGACCAGGAGCACGGTGTCACCGTCGCAGTCGAGCCGGACCTCGTGCACGTACTGCGTATGCCCCGAGGTCTCGCCCTTCACCCAGTACTGCCGCCTCGACCTGGAATAGTAAGTGCCCTTGCGGGTTTCGAGGGTACGCGAGAGCGCCTCGTCGTCCATCCAGGCAACCATGAGCACCTGACCGGTCGATCGTTCCTGCACGACGGCGCTGAACAGCCCGGCCTCGTTGCGTTTGAGTCTCGCGGACAGACTCGGGTCGAGTGTCATCGATGAACCTCTTCGCTAGCGAACGACGATGCGCTCGGCACGCATCGCGTCCTTGACCTGGCCGATGGTGAGATCGCCGAAATGGAAGACGCTGGCAGCCAGAACGGCATCGGCTCCGGCATGCACTGCCGGTGAGAAGTGCTCCACGCTACCGGCTCCCCCACTGGCGATGACCGGGACGTGCACGGCGGCACGGACCGCCGCGATCATCGGCAGATCGAACCCTGCCTTCGTGCCGTCGGCGTCCATGGAATTGAGCAGGATCTCCCCGACGCCGAGCTCGGCTCCGCGCACTGCCCATTCGACGGCGTCGATGCCGGTGCCGCGTTTGCCTCCGTGCGTGGTGACCTCCCAGCCCGACGGGGTGTCCTGCTGGCCGTCGGGAACTGTTCGAGCGTCGACCGAGAGCACGATGCACTGCGAGCCGAACCGTTCACTGAGCTCGCGCAGCAACTCCGGTCGAGCGATCGCCGCGGTGTTGACACTGACCTTGTCGGCTCCGGCCCGCAGCAGGCGATCGACGTCGGCGACCGTCCGCACTCCCCCGCCGACGGTGAGCGGAATGAACACCTGCTCGGCGGTTCGGCTGACCACGTCGAGCATCGTGCCTCGATCGGAGGTGGACGCGGTGACGTCGAGAAAGGTCAGTTCGTCGGCTCCCTGCGCGTCGTAGGCCGCGGCGAGCTCGACGGGATCGCCTGCGTCCCGCAGGTTCTCGAAGTTCACACCCTTGACGACGCGCCCGGCGTCGACGTCGAGACACGGAATGACTCTGACCGCGACGCTCATCGCATCGGTCCTTCCAGATAGTCGGCGGGATCACCGAGTTCGATGATCACCTTCAGCAGTTCGTCGTGTACGCCGGGGCCTGCAGCGAGCACCGACGTCGAGTCGACGGTCCACGGTTCACCCGCGAGATCGGTGACCACTCCGCCCGCCGCGCGCACCAGCAGTGCGCCTGCCGCGTTGTCCCACGCACGGTGCCCGAACACCACCGCGCCGCCGAGTACGCCACTGGCCGTATAGGCCAGATCCACCCCGGTGGCCCCGTGCATCCGCAGCCGGGACGAGTGCATCGACAACTCTTCGAGAATACGGAACCTGAAACGCCCCGGCAGCGAGCCGCGACTGGCGACGTTGAAGGCGCCGAACCCGATCATGGACTCGCGCAACGATTTCGGCTGCAACGAGGGCAGGGCGTCGCCGTTGAGCAGCAACGGACCGTCTGCAACGGCCGCGAAACGCTGACCCACCAACGGAAGCCACGTGAGCCCGAGAACCGGCTCGCCGTCGTCGAGCAGAGCCAGCAACGTTCCGGCCGAGGGCAACCCCGACGAGTAGTTGAACGTGCCGTCGATCGGGTCGAGCACCCAGACCAGACCCGTGTTCAGGTCGGGTCCGCCGAATTCCTCACCGTGCACGGCAATTCCGGTCGCCTCGTGCAGTTCGGCGGTGAGTCGACGTTCGAGTTCCAAGTCGACTGCGGTGGCGAAGTCGTCGGGCCCCTTCTGCACCGCACTGGGTGCGCCCACGCCCGCAACGAACCGATCGTGGATGCCGTCGAGCAACCCACCGGCGATCTCGAGCAGACGTGTCGGTTCCTCGGGAAGGGTCATTCGTCGTTACCGAGACACCGCAGCGAGGGCGTCCGGGAGGGTGAAACGTCCGGCGTAGAGCGCCTTTCCGACGATGGAACCTTCCACTCCGCGGTCGACCAGTCCGGCGATCGCTTCCAGATCCGCGATCGTGGACACCCCGCCCGACGCGATGACGGGCTTGTCGGTCTTGGCGCACACGTCGGCGAGCAGTTCCAGGTTGGGCCCGGTCAAGGTGCCGTCCTTGGTCACATCGGTGACCACGTAGCGCGAGCACCCGTCGCGCTCGAGCCGTTCGAGAACCTCCCACAGGTCGCCGCCGTCGCTGACCCAGCCCCGGCCGCGTAGACGCGGCGCTCCGTCGACGATGAGCACATCCAGGCCGACGGCGACGCGATCTCCGAACTCGCCGATCGCGCGGGAGCACCATTGCGGATCCTCGAGGGCTGCGGTGCCGAGATTGACTCGTGCGCAACCGGTCGCCAGCGCCGCACGCAGTGACTCGTCGTCACGAATGCCGCCCGACAGCTCCACCTCGACATCGAGTTCACCGACGACCGACGCGAGCAGCTCGCGGTTGGATCCACGTCCGAACGCAGCATCGAGATCGACCAGATGGACCCATTCTGCGCCGTCGTTCTGCCACGCGAGGGCGGCATCGCGAGGCGACCCGTACTTCGTTTCGCTTCCGGCTTCTCCTTGAACGAGACGGACAGCTTCGCCGCCTGCGACATCGACAGCAGGCAATAAGACCAGGCTCACGTGCGGTTATGCTACGGGCCGAGCAGGCGTGAACTCAAAACGGGTCGCCTGTGGTCCTACCGGAGTTCCCTGCGTGTCATGCGCGTGGACACCACACCCATCGCCGCGATCGCTCCGACCACACCGGCCAACGCAATGACCAGAGCTGTTCCGGCGCTCGGCTGCAGGACGGCGATCAGGGCGGTGGCGAGGGCCAGCACGGCCACGGCAGCACCGAGCGCTCGAAAAGCCAAGCGCCCCAGTGAGAACTCGCGGTCGCTCACACCGATCGGACCCAGTTCTCCAGCAGCGCGGCCCCCGCGTCACCGGACTTCTCCGGGTGGAACTGAGTGGCCGAGAGCGCGCCGTTCTCCACCGCGGCGAGGAACCGGCCGCCGTGATCGGCCCAGGTGAGCAGCGGGGCAGCGATGGTGTCGCTGGGTTCGAGCTCCCACTGCTGCGCGGCGTAGGAGTGGACGAAGTAGAACCGGGTCTCGGGATCGATGCCGTCGAACAGCACACTTTTCTCGGGTGCCTCGACGGTGTTCCACCCCATGTGGGGCAGCACCTCGGCCTGCAACCGCTCGACCGTTCCCGGCCACTCCCCACACCCGTTCGCCTCGACGCCGAACTCGACCCCGCGGTCGAACAGGATCTGCATTCCGACGCAGATACCCAGCACGGGTCGTCCGCCGGCCAGACGCCGCCCGATGATGCGCTCGCCCTTGACGGCCAGCAGGCCCTCCATACAGGCGGCGAATGCACCGACCCCGGGGACGACCAATGCTTCTGCATTCAGAGCCTCGTCGAAGTCCGAGGTCACGGTCACATCGGCACCGACCCGGGCGAGCGCCCTCTTCGCCGAGTGCAGATTGCCCGAGCCGTAATCGAGCAACACCACAGAAGTCATGAGCGAAGTCTATCGGGGCGTGGTCGTGCGATGATCGCCACCGCCGCGACGACGACCACCGTGATCGCGGCAGCGGTGAAGCCCGCGGTGTACCCGATGCTCGTCGCCAGCACACCGAGGGCGAGTGCGCCCGCTCCGGTACCGGCGTCGAAGCTGATGTTCCAGACTGCGCTGGCGCTGCTGTATCGAGCGGGACCGGCAGCATCGAACGCCATCACCAGGCTGTCGTTCTGGCATGCGCCGTACCCGATTCCGAACAGGACGGCCGCGACGAAGAACAGTGCCGCGGGCATGCCGCCGAGCGCAGCGATTGCGAACAAGACGATGCCGAGCGCCGCCGATACCAGTGCCGGAACCACCGAGCGTCCGATTCCGATTCGATCCGCCACGGAACCCGCGGCGTAGCGGCCGACGAGCATCGCGGCGCTGACCACGGCCAGTGCCAGGCCGATCATCGCCGCGCGGTTCGACTCGGCGATCGGCAACAGACTGGTGATTCCGCCGTACGCCGCGGATACCGAGGCCACGACCAGACACGGCACGAGGAATTGCCGTACGTCGAGGCGAACCCGCTCGATCCTGGGCGGCTGCGGGGCAGGCCGGGTGGGTGGCAACAGCGCCACGCCGATCAGGCCTGCCGCGGGCACCAGAGCACCGAGTACGAACACGGCCGTCGGACTCGCCGCGAAGATCACCAGACCCAGTGGCAGCGTGACCATCTGAGCCAAGGCGACGGCGATCCCCTGCGCGCCCGTTGCCCGGCCGAGCAACGCTGTCGGAGCGAGCTCGGCGACGATGGCGGCACCGGCGACCGTCAACATTCCGAAACCCGTTCCCCGCAATGCGGACACCGCGAGCGCCGGTGCTGCCTCGACGGAGACGATGAACAGCAGCGCAGGCAGACCGAGGAGCAGACACCCGGCGGCCAGAACCGCACGGTGGCCGACTCGCTGCAGCATGCGTGGCACGAACAGCTGAGTGATCACCGTCGTGGCCATGAAGATCGCAGTGCTGGCCGCCGCCACCGCGTCCGATGCCCCCGACTGGGACACAGCGAGGGGAACCACCGGGAGCAGCAATCCCCAGCCGCCGAACGCCGCTGCTCCCATCGCCATCGCGGCGGGGAGACCGCGAATGGCCAGCAGACCACTCAAAGCACGAGCGCCGATCGACCGATCACAGACTTCCCTTGGTGGACAGAATTCCGGTCACACGTGGGTCGTACTCGGTGGCCTGCCGAAGCGCCCGAGCGACCGCCTTGAACTCGGCTTCGGTGATGTGATGCTGGTCCCGGCCGTAGATCACGCGAACGTGCAGAGCGATGCGAGCGTTGGACGCCAGCGTCTCGAACACGTGCTTGTTGATCACCGTGGAGTACGGAACTCCCGGGTAGCCACCGATGACCGAGTGCACCATGTAGTCGGGCTCGCCGGTGTGCACGCAGTACGGCCGGCCGGACACGTCGACCGCCGCGTGCACGAGCGTTTCGTCCATCGGAATGAACGAGTCGCCGAACCGGGTGATGCCCGCCTTGTCGCCGAGGGCCTGACCGAGCGCCTGGCCGAGCACGATCGCGGTGTCCTCGACGGTGTGGTGCGCCTCGATCTCGATATCGCCCTTCGCGCGCACTGTCAGGTCGAAACGAGCATGGGTGCCGAGCGCGGTGAGCATGTGGTCGTAGAACGGAACTCCGGTGGAGATGTCGACGATGCCGGTGCCGTCGAGGTTCAGCTCCACCGAGATGTCGGATTCCTTGGTGGTGCGCTCGATCTTGGCGATGCGGGGAGCGGGTGTGGTCACTGCTGTGCCTCTGCTCTTTCGGTCGATGCGAGTGCTGCGCTGACGGTGAGGAATCGGTCGTTCTCGTGCGCCAGACCGATGGTGACGCGCAGATATCCTGTAATTCCGACGTCTCGGATGAGGACGCCGTCGTCCAGGTACCGCTGCCACGTCGCGGCCGCATCGGAAAACCGGCCGAAGAGCAGGAAGTTCGCGTCGGACGGCACCACGTCGTAACCCTGGCTGCCGAGTGCCGCGGCCACCCGATCTCGTTCGGCGGACAGTTCGGCCACGCTGCCCAGAGTGTCCGACGCATGCCGCAGCGCAGCGCGCGCTGCTGCCTGCGTGACGACCGATAGGTGATAAGGCAAGCGCACCAACAACATTGCGTCGACGACGGCCGGCGCAGCAACGAGATATCCCAGTCGACCGCCGGCGAACGCGAACGCCTTGCTCATGGTTCGGCTGACCACGATCTTGCTCGGGTAGCTTTCGATCAATCCGATCGCGCTCGGCGCAGAGGAGAACTCGGCATAGGCCTCGTCGACCACCACTATTCCCGGTGCCGCGTCGAGGATTCGGCGCAGATCCGCCTCGCCGATGCTGTGGCCCGTCGGATTGTTGGGGCTGGTGACGAACACGACATCGGGCTTGCGCTCCTCGATCGCCTGCACCGCGTAGTCGACGTCGAGAGAGAAATCTGCCCGACGCTCGGCCGGGATCCATTCGGTCTGAGTCCCCGACGAAATGATGGGATGCATGGAGTACGACGGCACGAAGCCCAGTGCCGTGCGGTCCGGTCCGCCGAACGCCTGTAGCAACTGCTGCAGAATCTCGTTGGAGCCGTTGGCCGCCCACACGTTCGCCGTGTCGACCGCGAAACCGGTCTGCTCGCTGAGGTAGCGCGCGAGGTCGGCTCGCAACTCGTCCGCATCGCGATCCGGGTAGCGGTGGAGCTGCCCGGCGGCGACGCGAACGGAGTCCGCCACGTCGTCGATCAACGCCTGCGTCGGCGGGTGCGGATTCTCGTTGGTGTTCAACTGAACCGGCACGGTGAGCTGCGGCGCGCCGTACGGTGACTTGCCGACGAGCGCCTCGCGCAGCGGGAGGTCGTCCAGCGAGACCGACTGTCCCAGAGCATCACTCACGACGCGTCACCGGTTCGCAACCCCTCGAACCGCAGCCGCACCGCTTCGCCGTGGGCGGGCAGGTCCTCGGCATTGGCCAGTGCAATGACGTGCGCCGCAACATCTTTGAGTGCAGCTTCGCTGTAGTCGACCACGTGGATGCCGCGCAGGAACGTCTGCACGCTCAGGCCGGACGAGTGCCGAGCGCAGCCGGCGGTCGGGAGCACGTGGTTGGAGCCCGCGCAGTAGTCACCGAGGCTCACCGGCGACCATGCCCCGACGAACACGGCACCAGCGCTGCGTACCCGCGCGGCGACGTCGGAAGCGTCCTTCGTCTGGATCTCGAGGTGCTCGGCGGCGTAGGCGTTGACCACGGCCAAGCCCTGCGTGACGTCGTCGACCAGCACGATGCCGGACTGGCTTCCGTTCAGTGCGGTGGCCACGCGGTCGGCATGCCGGGTGGATGCCATCTGTGCGTTGACGGCCTCATCGACCGCGTCGGCGAGTTCGATGCTGTCGGTCACCAACACGCTGGCCGCCATGACGTCGTGCTCGGCCTGGCTGATGAGGTCTGCAGCCACGTGGACGGGATCCGCGGTGGCGTCGGCGAGAATTGCAATCTCGGTGGGGCCTGCCTCGGAGTCGATTCCGACGAGTGAGCGACACAGTCGCTTGGCGGCCGTGACGTAGATGTTGCCGGGACCGGTGATCAGATCGACCGGTGCCAACTCGCCGCCGTCGGTGTCGACGCCGCCGTAGGTGAGCAGCGCTACACCCTGGCCGCCGCCGACCGCCCAGACCTCGTCCACGCCGAGCAGCTGCGCCGCAGCAAGGATTGTGGGGTGGGGCAGTCCGCCGAAGTTCTTCTGCGGCGGAGACGCCACCACCAGGGAGCCGACGCCTGCGATCTGCGCGGGCACCACGTTCATCACGACCGACGACGGGTACACGGCGTTGCCGCCGGGCACGTACAGGCCCACCCGATCGACGGGGATCCAACGCTCGGTCACGGTCCCCCCGGGCACCACCTGGGTGGTGTGGTCGGTTCGGCGCTGATCGGAGTGCACCAGGCGGGTTCGTTCGATCGCGACTTCGAGAGCAGCACGAACTTCCGGGTCGAGCTCGGCGAGAGCCTTGACCAGCTCCTCCTGCGGAACCCGAACACGGTCCGGCCGAACGCCGTCGAACTTCTCACTGAATTCCAGTGCCGCCTCGGTGCCGCGTTCCTTGACGGCATCCACGACGGGGCGAACCTGATGCAGCACCGAATCGACATCCACTCCGCCTCGGGGAAGTGCGCCGCGTAGTTCGGCGGTGGATGGAGTTCGTCCGCGTAGATCGACGCGGGCGAGCTCGATGCGGGCAGGCATAATGGGCCCCTTCGTGGAGTCGGTTCGGTGCCGGGGTTCGGTCGAATCAGTGTTGTCCGAACACCCAGGATAGTTCCATCGAATTCGGCTCAGCCTCGCACGTCCCACAGATGGTGAATCGGATCGTGGATGTAATAGGCGGCCAGTGATTCGACCGAGAAGTCCGACCCGTCGCTTCGTCGACCGGTCCGCTGCCGATTATCCGGCGGAACGGCAGCAAAATCGTCTGCGAGGGCGCGCGCGGCGTCACCGAGTTCCGATGCCACTGTCGCGGGGTTCTGTGCGTTGTAATTCTCGGCCAGCGCGGTGGCGTCCTGATCCCAGTTCGCGAACTCGGGATCGTCCTCGGTCAACACCAGCGCCAGCCGGGTGCGGAAGATGCGGTGCGCGTCGCGCACATGTGCGGCGTACTCGAGCGCAGACCACGTCGAGTCGTCGGGACGCACGGTCGCGTCGTCGCGCCGCAGTACAGCTTCCCAACGCTCGACGTCGGCACGGATCAGGTCCGGGATGTCGTCGTAATCCACGGCACTCGAGTCGAACCCGCAGTCCGGGCACCCTCGCTCGAGTACCCAGGTCCAGTTCTTGGTATCGGGATCGATCGGCATGCCGGTCAGAATAGTTTCAGGTCAGGCGTAGCGGGCAGCCAGGTTGTGCAGCGTGCTCTTGATTCCCTGCGCGTTCTTCTGCGGCATCTTGAACAGCTCGAGCACTTTCGGGACCTTGGCGGTGCCGTACTTGAAGCTCTCGGTGACCGTGGTCAGCCCCGGCTGCTTCTCCTCGAACTCCCAGCGCCAGCTGTGCCCCATCGGGTGCTGCCACTCGACGACCTTGTGCTTGTCTGCGTCGACGAACTCGGTGACGGTGCTGGTGATCTTGTACGGCACCCCGTACTGCTTCATGCCCACGGAGAACTTCGCGCCGGAGCTGAGGCGATCGGGACCTCGGACGGTGTCCTTGACCGTCCCGGATCCATCGAGCTCGCCGTGCCGCTTCGGATCGGCCACGATGTCGAACAGTTCGGATGCCGGTGCCCGTACGTCGGTCTGACGGGTGACCTGCTGCGGGCCTGTGTCGATAGTTCTGATGTCTGCCATTGCCACGGCCTACCCCACACCGCCTCGTTCGACACACCGGTCCGGACGAATACGAATTGACGGCCGTAGTTCAATGAACGCATGTCCTGGTCAGTGTGGCTCGCCTTCCTCGGCGCGAGCATCGTCATCAGTCTCTCCCCCGGGGCCGGCGCCATCGCGTCGATGTCCACCGGGCTTCGCTACGGTCTGCGCCGCGGCTACTGGAACATCTTCGGGCTGCAGATCGGCCTGCTCCTGCAGATCGGCATCGTCGCCGTTGGACTGGGTGCAGTACTCGCCAGCTCGGCGCTGGCGTTCACCGCGATCAAGTGGTTCGGCGTTGCGTATCTGGTCTACCTGGGTGTTCGACAGTGGCGCGCAGCGCCCACCGACGTCGCCGACGCCCCCGCGGTTGCCGATCGCGGAACGACGATGCTGGCCCGAGGATTCCTGGTCAACGCCAGCAACCCGAAGGCCGTCGTGTTCATGGTCGCCGTCCTCCCCCAGTTCCTCGATCCGGCACGCCCCCTGCTCACTCAATACCTCGTCATCGCGGCCACGATGGTCACGGTCGACATGCTGGTAATGACCGGATACACCTCGCTGGCATCTCGGGTACTGCGGCTGATGCGTTCACAGCGCCAACAGAAGACGATGAATCGCACGTTCGCCGGGATGTTCTTCGCTGCCGCAACGTTTCTCGCGACCGTCCGTCGGGTCACACCGTGAGGAAGTACCGAGTGATCATGAAGAACGCGCTCGGCGGTGACCCGATTCCGTTGGGATTGTTCGACACTCTCCTCGAGGCCAACACGTGGATCCAGGATGTCGGCAAGCGTGACGAGCACGAACTCGGCACCTACACAGTAGAAGTGGAAACAGCGGAGTGAGTGGGCGGTGTCCGTGTTCGAGTGGCGACACGTTCGACGCATGTTGTGAGCCGTACCTGCGCGGCGATGCGAGCGCGCCGACGGCCGAGAAATTGATGCGATCTCGATTCACCGCGTTCGCTGTCGGCGACGTCGACTACCTGCGCGCGTCGTGGCATCCCGATACAGCGCCCACCGAGTTGGAACTCGACCCCGATCAGCGCTGGTATCGACTCGACATCGTCGGGGTCGAGGCCGGCGGGATGTTCGACGACGCGGGAACCGTCGAGTTCAGGGCTCGATACAAGCACCCCGAAGGGGCGGGGACTATGACCGAGGTGAGCCGGTTCGTCCGAACAGCCGGCAGCTGGCTCTACCTCGACGGCGTCGTCTCGCGCTAGAGGTTACGCAGCTTGGTCGGTCGGTTGTTCGCAGTTCGACGCGCTTCCTGCTTCTCCTTGATGCGTTCGGCGTCCTTGCGCACCTGGATCTGCGTGCGACGCTCGCGAACGAGCCACTGCGGCGGACTGGCAATCAGCTCGTCGATGGCGTCACTGGTCAACGCTTCGGTGACACCGCCGCGGGCCAAGCCTGCAATGGACACGCCGAGCTTCTTCGCGATGACGTCGCGCGGGAAGGGGCCGTTGGTCTGCAGTTCGATGAGCCACTGCGGCGGATCGCTGCGCAAGGCGTCCAGGTCGGACCTGCTCACCATCGAGTTCTGGAACTCTTCGGGCGTTGCGGGAAGGTAGATGCCGAGCTTGTTCGCCGCGGTCAGTGGCTTCATGGTCTGCTGTTTGTTCTCCGGGCTCACCGGACCAGCTTATCCGGCATTCCGCGGTCTCGACGCCACCGTCCCGCACGGTGCGCGCCGTCCCATAGGCTCGACACCGTGAACATCGACGTGCAGACACTGCGCTGGTACGCCGCAGTGGCGCAACAACTGCATTTCGCCCGCGCTGCTCAGTCGCTCGGAATCTCGCGAATCCGCCTGAGCAAGACCATCGTGGAACTCGAGGAACTACTCGGCGTCGACCTGTTCGTGCCTGGGGTCTCCCCCACCGAACTCACCGAGGACGGCCGCGTCCTGCTCGAGCGGGCTCTTGTGGAGATCGCCGAGGACGATCGGCACTCGGAACTCGCTCAGGCTGCTGCTGCCGAGCCGACGACGTTCACCATCGGATACGCCGAAGGTGTGACGCTGACGAAGTGGACGCGAATCTGGGCGGATCGGTTCCCGGATGTCACGCTGTCCGTAGTGGCGACGACGCCGGAGACTCAGGTGTCGGCCCTGCACGACGCAACGGTGGATGTGAGTTTCGTTCGGCCGCCGATCGACCGCGAGGGCCTCAACGCGATCGGCCTGTATCAGGAAGTCCAGGTTGTGGTGGTCCCGAAAGACCACGCCGTCGCCGCATTCGATTCGGTGACCGCGAGCGATCTCGCCGACGAGCATCTGCTGGCCGATCCCGCGACGGTGCCCGAATGGGCCGCTGTGGCAACGGAACTCGAGGTCGGCAATCGCCCTGCTCTGCCCCCGATGAATTCCGTCGCCGAGACGTTCGAGTACGTGGCGGCCGGGCTGGGGGTGGCGATCGTGCCGCACTCGGTCGCCCGCTTCAACGCCCGCAAAGATCTCGTCTACCGCCCGGTGACCGACATCGAGCACTCCCAGATTGCGTTGGCCTGGGTTGCCGAACACGAGGACGACCGCATCGAGGAGTTCATCGGCATCGTGCGCGGGCGCTCGACCCGGAGTTCACGAGGCTCGTCGGACGAGACACCGGTCAAGAAGAAGAAGGCGCACCCCTCCAAGCCTGCTCGTCCGGTTGCCAAGACGAAGTCGAACACCCGCCGCAGCGGCAAGCGTCGCTAGACGGGCTCCGCCTCTCGTGCGCGTTTTGCGTAGCCAGAGGTACGCAAAACGCTCACGAGGGCGAAGCCCGAAGACGGTCGAGCTCGCGTCGGTCGCGCTTGGTCGGCCTGCCCGCTCCTCGATCACGCCTCGGAACAGAGGCCAGAACTTCCTTCGGCGGGGGCGGCGGACTGCGATCGATCAAACAATCGGGGACGACCGCTGCGCCGACGCGCTTGGTGATCGCCCGCACCACCACGACGATCTTCTCCACCCCGTCGACCCGGAGCCGGATTTCGTCGTCCGGGCCGATTCGTTGACCGGGCTTGGCGGGAGTTCCATTGACGCGAACGTGACCGCCGCGGCAGGCAGCAGCTGCCGCGGACCGCGTCTTGAACAACCGCACCGCCCAGATCCAGCTGTCGAGGCGGGCACTCTGCGCTTCCATCTTCGAATGAATTCCTCACATCACGAGGCTCGACTACATGTCCAGGCCGAGATCGAGCACTGTCACCGAGTGTGTCAGACCGCCCACGGCAAGGAAGTCGACCCCCGTGCGCGCGAAGTCCCGTGCCACATCGACGGTCAAGCCACCCGAGGATTCCAGCTTGGTCTCGGGAGCGAACTTGTCGCGGCGCTGCACCGCCATCTGTGTCTGCCACAGCGCGAAGTTGTCCAGCAGCACCAGTTCGACGTTCTCGGCGAGCACCTGGTCCAGTTGCTCGAGGCTGTCGACCTCGACCTCGCAGGCGATGTCGGGAGCCGCAGCACGCACCGCGTTCAAGGCAGCGACGACCGAACCGGCGGCTGCCACGTGATTGTCCTTGATGAGGGCGGCGTCGCCCAACCCCATCCGGTGGTTGACGCCGCCGCCTGCACGAACGGCGTACTTCTGCAGTGAACGCAAGCCCGGCAAAGTCTTTCGGCTGTCCCGGATCTTGCACTCGGTGTCTGCGACCTCGGCGACCCAGCCGGCTGTTGCGGTGGCGATGCCCGAGAGATGGCACACGATGTTGAGCATCGTGCGCTCGGCGGTGAGCAGACCACGAGTCGGTGCTGTCACCGTCAGCACAGCTTGTCCGGGTTCGACCTTCGATCCATCCTCGATGCGATGCCCGACGGAGTAGTTGCCGGCTCCGATGACCTCGTCGAGGACGAGCAGGCCCACGTCGAGGCCGGCGATCGTACCGAACTGGCGTGACACCACCGACGCAGTCGCGACGGCATCCTCGGGAACTGTTGCCACAGTGGTGATGTCGGGTCCGTAGCGCAGGTCCTCCTCGAGCGCGGTGCGGATCAGCCCGAGTACCTCGCCGCGATCGACGCCCGGGTTCACCTCGTTCGGGATATCGGTCATGTCAGCATGCTCCCGTCATCACGTCGTCGTTCACGATCGCCAACCGCCCGCCCTGATCTCGTTCGATGTACAGACTTCGACGTTGCGCCGGTGCGCTTTCCGGGTAGTCGCGGCGGGTATGGCACCCTCTGCTCTCCCGACGCTCGGACGCGGCCAGCACGATCACCTCGGCCGCAGCAGTCAACGCAGCATCCTCGACAGCACGTGCGTCGACCGGCGGTTCCGACACGACACCGTGGGCCAGGACGCGTTGTGCCGCAGCGAGTCCCGCTGCGTCACGAACCACACCGACCTCGGCGGTCATGGTCCGCTGCAGCACCGCACGGTCGATGCGGCGATAGGTGGGCAGCGCGATGTCCGTCACCTCGACCCTCCTGCCGAGCCGATCTGCGGCAACGAGCGCAGCGCGCTCGCCGACGACGAGGCCCTCGAGCAAACTGTTCGACGCCAATCTGTTGGCACCGTGCAGCCCGGTGCGCGCTACTTCGCCTGCCGCGAGCAATCCCGGGACCGAGGTGCGTCCCGACGTGTCGGTCACCACTCCTCCGCACGAATAGTGCGCCGCGGGTGCCACCGAAATGAGGTCCGTCGCCGGATCGATGCCGGCCTCGAGGCACGAGGCGGTGACGGTCGGGAACCGCTCGTGGACGCGCTCCACCCCGCGGGCGTCCAGCAACACGTGGTCGTCCCCGCTGACGTGCAACAGTTCGGCGATGGCCCGCGACACCACATCACGTGGTGCGAGGTCCCCGAGAGCGTGCACGCCTGCCATGAACGCGCGACCGGACACATCGACCAGCCGTGCGCCTTCGCCGCGCACCGCCTCGCTGATCAGCGGGCGGCGGCCCGTCGACCCGGCTGCGAACAGCACCGTCGGATGGAACTGAACGAATTCCAGATCGGCAATCCGCGCCCCGGCGTCGAGGGCAAGCGCGATACCGTCTGCTGTCGCGCCTGCCGGATTGGTGCTGCACGAGAAGAGTTGTCCCAGTCCACCTGTCGCGAGCAGCACCGTCGAGCAGTGAACGACACCGACACCGGCGGGCCCGCGCACGAGCAGACCGGACACCTCGCCGTCGGTCGTCAGCACGCGCAGCGCCGTCGTGTCGAACTGCACGGCCGGCACGGCAGCGTCCAACGTGCGCTGCACCTCCGCTCCCGTGGCGTCGCCCCCGGCATGGATGATGCGACGAACGCTGTGGCCGCCCTCCCTGGTGCGCGCAACCGAGCCGTCCGCTCCGAGATCGAACTCCGCACCCGCAGCTTCGAGCGAGGTGATCGCCGCGCGTCCGCTGGACACGATCGAGCGCACTGCCTCCTCGTCGCAGAGGCCGGCACCGGCCGCACACGTGTCGGCCACGTGAGCCTCGATCGAATCGTCGATGTCAGGTCCGACGACGGCGATCCCGCCCTGCGCGTACTGCGTCGCTGTGTCGGGCGAACTGCCCTTGCTGACGGTCAGGACGCGCAGGCCGCGGGCGGCCGCGGTGCGGGCCGCCGTGAGTCCGGCAATTCCGCCGCCGACCACGACGAGGTCGGCTGCGGTCTCCCACCCGACCGACGGAGTCACTCGCCGCCGCCCGGGGTGCCGATCTCGATCATCCGCTGCACCGACTTGCTGGCGACGTTCGCGGTCTCGAGATCGACGTGCACCTCGTCGCGTCCCTCGACGAGGCACCGCAGCAGGGCCGCGGGGGTGATCATTTTCATGTACCCGCACGACGCACGGTCGTTGACGGCCAGGAAGTCGACGTCGGGTGCCGCCCTGCGGAGCTGGTGCAGCATGCCGATCTCGGTGGCGACGAGGACCTGCTTGGACGCGGTGGTGCGGGCAGCGTCGAGCATGCCGCCGGTGGACAGGATCTTGACCTTCTCGGCCGGCACGAAGCCTTCGCCCGCGAGGTACAGAGCCGAAGTGGCGCAACCGCATTCGGGGTGCACGTACAGTTCCGCATCGGGATGGGTGCGAGACTTCTCGGCCAGCTCGTCACCGTTGATGCCGGCGTGCACATGGCATTCGCCGGCCCAGATGTGCAGGTTCTCGCGCTGGGTGATGCGCTTGACGTGTGCACCGAGGAACTGATCCGGCAGGAACAGGATGTCGCGGCTCGGGTCGATGGACTGGACGACCTCGACGGCGTTGGACGAGGTGCAGCAGATATCGGTCAGCGCTTTGATCTCGGCGGTGGTGTTGACGTACGAGACGACCACGGCGTCCGGAAAGTCTGCCTTCCATTCGCGGAGCTGGTCTGCGGTGATGGAATCCGCGAGCGAGCAGCCGGCGCGCTGGTCCGGAATGAGCACCGTCTTCTGCGGGCTCAGGATCTTGGCGGTCTCGGCCATGAAGTGGACGCCGCAGAACACGATGGTGTCCTCGGAGACCTCGGCGGCCATGCGCGAGAGCGCGAGGGAGTCACCGACATGATCGGCGACATCCTGGATCGCAGGCAGTTGGTAATTGTGCGCGAGCAGCGTTGCTCCGCGCAGATCGGCGAGCCGTCGAATCTCGGCAGCCCATTCCGGAGTTGCCTCGACTCCCCCGTAGCCACCGGCTCCGTCGACGATGTCGCGAACTCCGGCGAAAGCCGAGTCCAGGATGTTCACCCGGGTAGCGCTGCTGGTCATGACGGTTCTCCTTCACCGATCATCCGGTCGTCGGTGACCGAATTTCCTCCGAGGGAGTTTTCGACTTATGATCGAAAACATGATTCATCGTAGCACCGTCCACGAAGTGCTCATTGCGGTGTTCCAAGTTCGTGCCTTCGGCGACCCCGACACCCCCGAGTTGGCGGTCCTGCTGTGGCAGCGCGCGCTCGACCCCGAAGCCGGCACCTGGTCTCTTCCCGGGGGCACCCTGCGCGACGACGAGAACCTCGCCACCTCGGCGCGCCGACAGCTCGCCGAGAAGGTGGACGTGCGTTCGGTGGCACACCTCGAGCAACTGTCGATCTTCAGCGAACCCGACCGGGTACCGGGCGACCGGCGGATCGCATCGACCTTCCTGGGTCTGGTGCCCATATCGGCCGAGCCGACGCTCCCCGCGGATACGACGTGGTACCCCGTCGCGGAGCTTCCGGCGATGTCGTTCGATCACGGAACCGTCGTCGCGCACGCGAGACACCGACTCGTCGCGAAACTGTCGTACACCAACATCGGATTCGCGCTCGCCCCGGTCGAATTCGCGATATCGACGCTGCGCGAGATCTACGGTGCCGCGCTCGGTTATCAGGTCGACGCCACCAACCTGCAGCGTGTGCTCGGCCGCCGCGGGGTCATCGAACCCACCGGGCGACGCGCCCCGTCGGGCAAGGCAGGCGGCCGACCTCCGGCCCTGTTCAGGTTCGCCGACAGCAGCATTCGCGTCACCGACGAGTTCGCGGCCCTGCGCCCGCCGCAGGCGTGAGCGGCTGCGGTCAGTAGGCCGTCCGTGAGTCGAACGACGGCGGCGGCGGGGAATCGACTTCGAAGTCCTCCGGCGCGGGATCGGTGTGTTGCAGATCGTCGTTGGGGTTCATCGCTGCCAACAACAAGATGACCAACGACGCCGTCAACGCCTGCACGATCAGCACCAACGGAGTCTCGATACTCGGTGCCACGGTGACGATCGATCCGACCGTAGGGTCGGTGGCCTTCGGAAACCGAAGGGCAGCAATGCCGTTACCGACCAGAATCGCAACGATCGAACCGGCGAGTGCACCGAGGAAGACGGCTCCGAACAGTCGCGGCCCCCGCTCCGACCGCCACTGCCACCACCCGATCGGAAGAACGAGACCGAGGACGAGCGCGACGAACGAGAACAACGCGAGGGCGTCGAAGCGGTGCAGACTCTCCCCGGTGAGGGCAGCGCCGCGGTCCTGGGCCACCACGAGCAACTGTTGCGCCGGCGCGAGGAAACCCCACAGCATGCCGCCCAAGGCAGACAGCGCCACCGATATCCCGACGACCGTCAGCAGGACCCGACCGGTGCTGTGTCGCGTCGAGACTTCGGCGAGGTCCGAGCTGGTCATCTAACGCCTACCCGTCGCGGCCGAGTCGGTCAGGCCGTGACGCGAACACAGTGACGTCCACCCGTCGGGGACGATCTGCACCACCATGCGGCGACCGCACTCGGAGCAGAAACGGGGCGGCTCCAGCCCGAGCCGCACTGCGACCGACATCGAGTGGGAACCCACCTCGGCTCCGGCTTCGACAGTCCGACCGGTGTGCGGATCGTAGTGGGTCTCGCTCGTCATTCGACCCACCCTAATACGCCCATCAGATGGTCGAGTTCAACGCTTTGATCGGCATCTCCAGCTCGCCGAGCAGATCGAGATCCTGCTCTGCCGGACGACCGAGCGTCGTCAGGTAGTTGCCGACGATGACGGCATTGATTCCGCCGAGAATTCCCTGCTTGGCACCCAGATCACCGAGGGTGATCTCGCGGCCGCCGGCAAATCTCAGAATCGTGCGCGGCAGGGCGAGCCGGAACGCGGCGACGGCGCGCAGAGCATCGGATGCCGGCAGCACATCGAGGTCTCCGAACGGGGTGCCCGGTCGCGGGTTCAGGAAGTTCAGAGGCACCTCGTCGGGTTCGAGGGCGGTGAGATCGGCCGCGAACTCGGCCCGTTGCTCGAGCGTCTCCCCCATGCCGAGAATTCCGCCGCAGCACACCTCCATGCCCGCCTCGCGCACCATCCGCAGGGTGTTCCACCGCTCCTCCCAGGTGTGTGTGGTCACCACGTTCGGAAAGTACGATCGAGAGGTCTCGAGATTGTGGTTGTAACGATGCACGCCCATCGCTGCGAGCTGATCGACCTGATCCTGATCGAGCATGCCCAACGAGCAGGCGATATCGATCTCGACCTCGTTCCGAATGGCCTCGATTCCTGCGGCGACCTGAGCGAGCAGCCGAGCGTCGGGTCCGCGTACTGCCGCCACGATGCAGAACTCCGTCGCTCCGGTCTTCGCGGTCTGCTTCGCGGCTTCCACCAGCGAGGGGATGTCGAGCCACGCGGCACGAACCGGGGAAGCGAAAAGCCCCGACTGCGAACAGAAGTGGCAGTCCTCGGGGCATCCGCCCGTCTTGAGGCTGATGATTCCCTCCACCTCGACCTCGGGCCCGCACCACTTCATCCGCACCTCGTGTGCCAACAGCATCGTCTCTTCGAGGCGGTCGTCGCCCAGCTCGAGAATCTCGAGAACCTGAGATCTGTCGAGAGCTGTGCCATCGCCGAGCACCTGTTCCCGCGCCGTAGCCAAAATGTCCATACCGGTCCCCTCGTAGTCGAACGCGCCATAATTGAACACCGTTCAAGTTGAACGGTGTTCACGTTAGGCATCGCGCTCGGCTACTGTCAAAGCGAAGGCCGCGTCGAACGACTTGGGGGAAGCAGTGCAGCTACGCAGGCAGGACGTCCTGGACGGTGCGATCGCCATTCTCGACGAATACGGCCTGGCCGACCTGACCATGCGGCGCCTGGCGACATCGCTGCACGTGCAGCCCGGAGCGCTCTACTGGCACTTCCCCAACAAGCAGACGCTGCTCGGTGACATTGCCGACCACCTGCTCGCCGGTGCCGACGCGCCGTCCACCGAGGAAACCTGGGATGCGCAGATCGGTCAGATCGCGCACCGACTGCGCGACGCGCTTCTCTCCCGGCGAGACGGTGCAGAGTTGGTCGCCGCGACATACGCGTCGAGGCTCACGACCAATCACATTCGCGAACGCATCGCCGCCGTGTGCATCCGTGCGGGACTGCCGCGTCGAGACGCGGAACTGACAGCCGATACCTTGCTGTACTACATCCTCGGCCAGACAGTGGACGAACAGGCCAGGCTCCAGATGGACTCAGCCGGAGCCCTGACCCCCGACGCGTCGCCGCTGTTCGAGAGTCCCGACCCGACGAGCCGCTTCGATTTCGGATTGAAGCTGTTCCTCGACGGAGTGCGGCACACGGCGGCAGATCGCATCCGCCCTTAGAGTCACATCAGGTCTCGGCGAAGACCACGCGCTCGCTGCCGTTGTCCAAAACCATGGTGCCGTCGTTCCTCGACCACCGTGGGGCCGACGTCAGGAACGCCGTCAGCCACCGGTCCTGTTCCATCAACGCCTCCGGGCAGGCCATCCGCGTCGAACCGAGTGAGTCGACGGTGATCCTGCCCTGCGAGGTGTCCACGGTGCCGAACAACCTGTTGCACCCCGCCTCGGCCGAGATTCGGTCGTCGACGAACTCGAGTCGAACCGTCGTCCCGCCAACCGGGGTGTAGGAGTCGGGGGCGTCGACCGACGAGTAGGTCTTGTCGGCGGGAAACTCGCCGTACGAGTCGGCACACGCACATGCCACCATGCTCGCGCCGAACGCGAGGGCGACCAACGCGCGCCGCGCGTCAGCCACCGAAAATCGGCCCCAGACCGGCCGCACCGGCATTTCCGCGGGAGGCGAACGGGTTGTCGTGCACCATGTACGTCCAGGTCGATGTCGGCCGCCGTAAGCCGGCTTCGTCCAGATCGATTCCGTCGGAGGTGATCTCGGCCGACTCGAATGTTGCGTGCGAAAGGTCCATCGCCTTCGACGACACCGTTTTGAACGCCTCGACCGCGATGCGGTGATACTCGTCCAGCGGGTTCTCCCGTCCCAATGCGCGCAGGTGGATACTCTCGCGCACATCGGCGAGGTGCGCCAGGTAGTCCGACCACGACCGATCGAGGTGGTAGAGAACTATCTGACGAGCCACCTGGACGAGGGTCTCCTCCGATACGGCCTCGCGCAGTTCCTTCGAGCGCGTCGGCGACTGCTGCTCGAGCAGAGCCAACGCCTCGTCCGAGTCGAGCAACGTAGCCCGGCGGCGATCCAGGATCTCGCGGTGCTGAGCGGTCAGTTGATTGTAACGCCATGTGCGCGAATGAATTTCGAGCATCTGACCTTCGGCGATGCGTTGCGCGTGGTCGACGCGGTCGGCCGCTGCAGAGGAGGTGAACAGGCCGCTCTCGTCGAACCCCTTGGGTGCGTCCTTGTCGCCGATGTTGTTCTTGACGACGTCGTCCTCCCAGCTTCCGAAGAACAACGATCGGCCCGGATCGCCCTGCCGACCCGCGCGTCCTCGTAGCTGGTTGTCGAGTCGCTCGGTGGTGTGGCGCCCGGTGCCGAGAACGAACAGTCCGCCGAGTTCGGCTATCCGATCGCGATCGGCTCCGTCGGGACCGCCGAGCTTGATATCGGTTCCACGTCCGGCGATCTGCGTGGACACCGTCACTGCGCCGTGTGCTCCTGCCGCAGCGATGACCGCCGCTTCCTCGGCGTCGTTCTTGGCGTTGAGCACCACCACCTCGACGCCCGACGCCCTGAGCGTCTCGGCCAGCGCCTCGGACTCGGCGACATCGTGGGTGCCGATGAGAATCGGCTGACCGGTCTCGTGAATGTCCTTCACCTGCAGCGCAATTGCAGCGTTCTTGTGCTCGATCGTGTCGTACACCCGATCGTCTTCGTCGACGCGCACCGTGGGCACGTTCGGAGCGATGACCGAAACTCCGAGGCTGTAGAACGTGCGCAGCTGCTCCCCCGCCGCCATGGCCGTGCCGGTCATGCCGCACACCGTGGCGTACCGATTGATCAACGCCTGCACGGTGATCGTGTCGAGGATCTCTCCGGTCTCGGTGGGCACCAGCCCTTCCTTGATCTCGACCGCCGCCTGCAGCCCGTCCGGCCAGCGCTGAAGATCGGCCACCCGGCCACGCGAGGCGTTGATCAGCTGAACGCGTCCGTCACGCACGATGTAGTCGACGTCGCGTTGCACCAGTACCTGGGCGTGCAAGGCCACGTTGACGGCCACCAGCGTCGTGCCGACATGGTGCTCGGAGTAGAGGTCGATCCCGCCGAGCTCCTTCTCGATCCGCAAGGCACCCTCGTCGGTGAGAAATACGTTCCTCCCCTCGGCATCGGTGTCGTAGTCGACCCCCTTGTCCAGCACACGGACTGCCTCCATCACCGTCGAGGTCGAGACGTCACCCGATACGGAACCGGCCAACACCAGCGGCACGAGCGCCTCGTCGACCAGCACGGAGTCGGCCTCGTCGATCAGTGCGACGTCCGGGATCGGCGAGACCAGATCCTGTCGATCGTTCACCAGATGATCACGCAGGACGTCGAAGCCGACCTCGTTGACCGAGGCGTAGGTGATGTCGCAGGCGTACGCGGTGCGACGCTCCTGCGCAGTCGACGCCTCACTTATGAAACCGACCGTGACGCCGAGAGCCTCGAACAACGGCTGCATCCACTGCGCGTCGCGTTGCGCCAGGAAGTCGTTGACCGAGATGACGTGCACCGAACGCCCGGACAAGACGTATCCGACGGCTGCGATTGCACCGGCCAGCGTCTTGCCCTCACCGGTGGCCATCTCCACCACGTCACCGGCGAGAAGTCGAACGGCACCGTGCAGCTGTACGTCGAAGGGTCGCATGGACAGTGTTCGCTCACTCGCCTCGCGCACCAAGGCCAGGTACCGCGGAACATCGAGGCGTGCTGCGGTCTCGACGCGTAGTGCGGTCGCCTGTGTTGCCAGGTCGCTGTCGTCCAGGGCGGCCGCCCATTCGGCATGCTCCTGGGCTCGGTCGACGCGCTGACGCGACGTGCTCTGCGCCTTCTGCGCGGAGCGGCCTAGTACACGCCAGAAACGGTCGGAGCCCAAAGCCATCTGCAATCCCTACCTGAGAATAAAGAAGAACGTTCATTCCCACAGTACCGAGCGCCACCCCGTCCTCGGTGCTGCGTCATCGATCCACCGTGTACTCGTTCACCACCACCCCCGACTCGAAGGGTGTACTGCCCACGAGGTGAGTTCGGGCCGGCGAGTACGCGCGCTCGGCGAAGAGACGTTTACCGGAGCCCAGGAGAATCGGATTCACCTTGAGGATCAGTCTGTCGATTTCGTCCGCCAGGGCCGACGCCAGAATGCCTCCACCGGCCAGCCATATCCCACTGCCGCTCTCGCCCTTCAGCTTTCGCACGATCTCTACTGGATCTTCACCGGTCAGAATCACGGCCGGTTCGACGCCCGAGTGATCGCGCGAGAAGACGTACTGCTTCAAGTGGCCGTACGGACCGTCCGGAGGATGGATTCCGCCGGCCTTGTAGGTGTTCCACCCCATGAGCACCGTGTCGAAGCGACTCAGGTCGGGGGTCAGTCCGGTCGCACGCAGGCCGAGTGTCGGAATGGTGTCGGTGTAGTCGCGCAGGATCATGTCGATGTGATCTCCCTGCATCGGAAAGTCCGCGAAGGTGTCGTCGGGGGCCGCGATGTACCCGTCCAGGCTGACGGCGACGTAGTAAACCAGTTCACGCATGAGAGTTCTCCGATCACGACGGGTGTAGTGGTTGCGCAAGACTACGACATCCGTAGTGGTTCCGCTAGCCTGTTTTCATGGCTCGCAACCCACTCCGACGCTCCGAACTCGCCGACGCCGGGCTTCGACTGCTCGCGGCGGAAGGCTCCCGCGGACTCACCCACCGCGCGATCGACGAGGAAGCAGGAGTGCCGAGGGGAACGGCATCGAACTATTACAAGACCCGCGCCGACGTCATCGCCGGACTGATCGAGCGCATCGGGCAGAGACTTGCCCCCAGCGCCGAGGTCCACGAACCGCTTGCTGCGCAACATCCCGGCCCCGAGCTGTTCGGCGCGTACATCCGCGACATCGTTGCGCGGCTCCTGACGAATCGCGAGGTGACGCTCGCGCTGTTCGAGTTGCGGCTCGAGGCATCGAGACGACCGGAGATCAGGGACATCCTCGGCACCTGGCAGCGCTCGAACTTCTCTGCCGACGTCGAATTCAATCTCGCCGCAGGCCTACCGGGGGGTCGCAAGGAGGTCGCACTGTTCCACTACGCGATCGACGGCCTGCTGCTCGACCGACTGACCTACCCGATCGATCCGGATACCTCGACGGACGAGGTGGTCGACGCATTGGTTGCCGGCCTGCTGAACCCGTGATCGCACACCGAGTCCCATCCAGGATCGACGACTTCGGTGCAGGCGACCACCACATGCACCACTAGGCGTCGAGGGGCGTCGTCACCGCGATCCGGCGAGTGCCGTCCTCGGCCGTCACCACCTGATAGGCATTGCGCTCGGTTCCCACCGGCGACCCGTCGGAGTCGAGGTTTTCCAGCAGCAGATGCCCGACCCACACCCCCGGCACCTCGATCTCGGTGACGATGTCACGCGCTCGCACGCCCTGTATCCCGCGCGATCGGTAGTAGGCCTGGCCCTGCTCGAAGAACTCTCGCGTTTGCTGTGGCGCGGCGATTGCCGCGCAACCACGCGCCGTCACAGCCAAAGCAGGATAGTTGTAGATCTCGGCCAGCCCGTCGAGATCACCCGAGGTCAGATACCCCGTGTAGCGAGCGAAGAAGCTGTCGATCGATTCGGCGTCAGGTGTCATATCGAGAACGGTAGGACCGATTCCCGTCAGGGCTGTGTCGGGAATCCGGAAGAATCGGTCCGGTGCCGAAGCAGAATTCGCCCCACTCGCTCGACAGCGCCCTCACCCTGCGCCGCGTCGCGCGCCAGCAGCGGATCGTCGAGTGGCTCAGTTCGGCACCTGTACCGCTGACCTCGCCCGAACTCGCGCAGCGTTTGCGGGTGAGAGTGCGCACGGTCGAACGCGATCTCGCCCGGTTGCGTGAATCCGGGGTTCCCATCGATGCGGTCTCGGGAGTGCACGGCGGATCACGGCTGGCGAGTGTGGCCGATCCCCGTCCCGTGCGTTTGACCGTCCCGGAGATAGCAGCTCTCATTGCCAGTCTCGCCGCGCTCGGACCTACCGAAACCGACAGTGCCACATCGGCAATGAGCGCCCTCGTCGAAGCTCTGACCTCTCACTGACCGCAAAACCTGGACAAACCGAATAGTTCGCATTACCGTCTTCCACTAATCAACTAGTGAAAGGTTTCTGGTGGTCGCGTACCGAATCGATCGTCAGTCCGGCATCCCCACCTACGTCCAACTGATACTGCAGACCAAACAGGCTCTACGACTCGGATCACTGGCTGTCGGCGACCAGCTACCGACCGCGAAAGACGTGGTCACGGCTCTCGCCATCAACCCGAACACCGTGCTCAAGGCCTACCGCGAACTCGAACGGGAGGGCCTGGTGGAGCCACGCACCGGGTCCGGGACCTTCGTGGTCGCCTCGCTGGCGAAACCCGGGATGGCCGAACGATCTGCCCTCGAGGCCGAACTGGGCCGCTGGATTCGCCATTGCCTGGCAGCAGGACTGGACAGACCGGACCTCGAGGCCATCGTCACCGCAGCATTCGACACACAATTCGACCGACCCGAAAGAGACGGATCATGACCGACGCAGTACTCACCATGGACGGGGTGGTCAAGTCGTTCCGGCGAACGACCGTTCTCGACCGCTGCTCGTTCGCCATCGAAATAGGAAGTGTCACAGCGCTGGTCGGCTCCAACGGTGCCGGCAAGTCGACATTGATGTCGCTCGCCGTCGGGTTGCTCACACCGGACGCCGGAGACATCCGAGTTCTGGGCGAAGCCGTGGGCCAACGAGGCATCGCGCCCGGCCTGTCCTACCTCGCGCAGCACAAGCCTCTGTATCCGCACTTCACCGTGGCCGAGATGCTCCGATTCGGCCGAAACACCAACGCCCACTGGGACGATGCCTATGCGGCAGAACTCGTGTCCGCAGCCGAAATCCCTCTTTCGGCACGGGTGAAATCACTCTCGCCCGGTCACCGCACACGCGTCGCCCTTGCACTCGCACTGGGACGACGACCGGAAATACTGCTGCTCGACGAGCCCCTCGCCGATCTGGACCCGGTCGCCCGTCGCGCGGTGGCCCGCACTCTCATGCGCGATGCGGCCGAGAACGGCACCACCATCGTGCTGTCCTCGCACGTGTTGTCCGAACTCGTCGACGTCGCAGATCGTCTACTCCTGTTGCGCGACGGACGAATTCGACTCGACGGGGAACTCGACACCATCACGGGCGAGCACTATCTTCTCGTCGGTAGCACCGGTTCCGAGCCCGTTGTCGACGACGGAACCGTCGTATCCGAGGTATTCGGTTCCGGCGCATCGGTATTCGTCGTCCGTGGCACGCGACCGGAGACGGCGAGACCGGGCTGGACCATCGAGGACGCCACCCTGGACGACGTTGTGCTCGCCCACCTCGGTTCGGTGGTGGCGGCATGATCTGGGTGACGTGGCGACAATTCCGCGCAACGATATTGTTCGGTGTCTTGACGCCACTGTTGTTGGCGACCATGACGATTGCGATCACGAAACTTGCTGGGGGCGTCGCACCGGTTACCGGGATCCGGGGATGCTTCGGGTTCCAGGAGGACTACTGCACAGCGCAAACCGCGCAGACCATGGCGATATTGCTGACGATCGCGCTTCCCGTCGTGTTCGGCGCTTTCGTCGGGGTCACCGTGTTCTCTCGCGATCTCGAACGGCGATCTCACGTGCTGGGTCTGACCCAATCGGTGAGCAGACGACGCTGGTACGGCGTGCGTGTGCTCGTGGTGTTCGTGCCCACTGTACTTGCCATGGCGATACTCGGATGCGCGCTGTACTGGGCGAAATACCGCACCTCCCCCGGATCGTTCACCTTCATGAGCACCGGTGAATCGCGCTTGGACTTCCCCACCTTCGGCGCAACGGGCTTCGTAGCAGGGGGGTATACGGCGGTCGGCCTGATGCTCGGCGCAGCGTGCGCACTCGCCATGAGGAACACGATCGCCGCGATGGTCACGACCGTCGTAGTGTCCACTGCCTTCCTGGCGCTGCTGCCGACGCAGATTCGCGAACACTACGCGACTCCCATGGTCGAGACCCAAACACTCGAGCAGAAGATGAACGACATGTACGGCGGCACACCGGACTACTACCGGCCATTGGATTCGATTTCGATATATCCGCGATGGAACGTCTCGGCGGATTACGTCGATCGAAACGGTGACGCCGTAGAAATCGACCTGCAGCAGTGCGCCTGGCGCGCCTGGCCGGACGACTACCGTGACATGAGCGAATTCGAGACGGTCGCCGAATACGAGGAATACTCGGACCGTCGGATGGCGGACAACGCCCGAATCGAGATCGACTGCATCCGTGGTCAGGGTGCCGAAGCCTTCGAGACGAAGTACCACGAGGATCGGCTGTTCTGGCGGTTCCAAGCGATCGAGACTGCCCTGACTCTGGTGATCGCCGCACTGCTCGGTGGGCTGTCACTGCTCCTGGTGCGGAGACTGCGGCCGTGATGGCGGATCCATGCAGCATGCGACGCGGTGGGATGTCACCGAGGTCAGAGTTGCGCAACCAAGGCAGGCAATCCCACCGCGGCCGTGGTGCGCCACCGGTGATCGGCCATGTCCGAGACCTCGGTCTCGACCGGGTTGATCTCGGCGACCACGGCTCCGGCACTTCGAGCGATCGCAGGCAGCCCAGCGAACGGGTAGACCACTCCGGACGTGCCGACCACGAGAACCAGGTCGGCATGTCGGACGGCATCCTCGGCTGCCTCCCACGCGGCCTCGGGCAGCGATTCGCCGAACCACACCGCGCCCGGCCGAATCAGCCCACCGCACAACGTGCATTCCGGCGGCGGAACCCGCTGATCCGCCTCGGCCGGTGCGTCGGCGGAACCGGCGTCGAGCGCTGCTCGTGTCCCGCAGTCGCTGCAGTACGGCTCGAACAGAGACCCGTGCACGTGCGACAGCACCGTGGTTCCGGCTCTCTCGTGAAGGTCGTCGACATTCTGGGTTGCGATGTCGACATGCGCCCGCTGCTGCCATTGCGCGAGTGCCACGTGACCGGCGTTGGGCTCGGAGCGTCGGACCAATTCCGCTCGCCACCGATACCAGCCCCACACCAGATCGCTATCGGCCATCCAGCCCTCGGGACTGGCGAGATACTTGGGGTCGAAGTCCTTCCACAACCCGGTCTGGGCGTCCCGGAAGGTTGCGATCCCCGACTCGGCGGACATGCCTGCGCCCGTGAGTACGGCGATGCGCGATGCTCGGCGCGCGGAGTCCACGATGGATTCCGGAACGATAACGGGATGAAGGTTCTCGGAAGCGGTCACACAGTCATTGTGCCGAGCGGTGTCCCACGTCGCGCTACCGTGGTCGCATGAGCATCGATACCGCCTCGCCAACCCGACGACGGTGGCCGCTGTGGGTGGCAGCCTGCACGGCTGTCGTCGTGGTCGCGGTTGTCGGTGTTCTGTGGCTGGCACCGAGCCGATACCTCCCCTGGGACACCGAGGCCTTTCCCGAGTTGAACACCGGTGAACTGACCGCCGGTCAGGCACGGGTGGTGGAACTGTTGCGCACCGAGCACGAGCAGCAGCGTCCGGGAACGTTCTACGCCGAAGGGATCGACGAGGCCTGGTGTGCCGACTTCGTCAGCTGGATCATGAAGGAGGCGGACATGCCGCTCTCGAACCCCAATTCGGGTTCGTGGCGCATACCCGGCGTCTACACGCTCCAGGAGTACTACCAGGAGCAGGGCCGATTCGAGACCGTCGGCGACTACACGCCGTCGGTGGGCGATGTCGTGCTCTACGACAACACCAGTTGGATCGGCCAACACACGAACGTGATCGTGGCGGTCGACGGCGACGAGGCCATCACCGTCGGCGGGAACGAGGCAGGCAAGATCCGGGTTCACACGTTGGATTACGCGTCCGATTCCGGAGTCGTCGGATTCGGCCGCCTGCGGGGCTGACGGGCCCTACGTCGGGCACGAGTCGTCGCCGTAGGAACGTGCGCCGCCGTCGAACTTCGCTCGGTACAGCAGCATGTCTGCGCGATCGAAGCAGTCGTCGACGGTTTCCCCGGCACGCAACGTCGCATATCCCGCCGAGAACGTCTGCTTGTCGGGAACGACCGTGGCCAACTCGGTCAGCACCGCTGCCATCGTCGTCGATCCCACGCCCGGCATCGCGAGAGCGAACTCCTCCCCACCCCACCGCGCTATCGAGGCCCGAGCGCCGAGCAGGTCTGCCGCGGCAACGGAGAACCGAACCAGGAGTCGGTCTCCGCGGCCGTGGCCGTGTTCGTCGTTGTACGACTTGAACCGGTCGAAATCGATCATGGCCAGAGCCAATGTTGCATCGATTTCCGGCTGTGTTGTCAACGCGTGCAACCGATCTCGCCATCCGCGCCGATTGAGGAGTCCGGTGAGCGCATCGGTCTGAGCGGCCACGCGTAAGTCATCCTCGACGCGTCGCCGGTCGGTGGTGTCGTGCACGACGGCCATCGTCCAGCGTGCACCCCCGGGGCCGGGAACCTCGCTGGCCGAGATCCAGCCCCACCGCACCGAGCCGTCGGCGTGCAGGTAGCGCTTCTCGACGTGAACCGATTCACCGCACGCCTTCGCCTCGTCCATGATCTGCTCCATGGCGGCGTGCTGAGCCAAGTCGTCGGGATGTGTGAATTCGCGCGAGGACCGGCCGGCCAACAGATGACGTGGACACCCGACGATCGCCGCATAGGCATCGTTCGCCAGGACCAACAAACCGTTCTCGTCGGCCAACGCCAATCCGACGGTACTGGCCTCGAACATCTCCCGATACCAGCGATCGGTGTCGACCATCTTCAGCCAGGTCTCTTCCTCGAACAGTGCAAGCCACGACGATTCACACGGCAGACACCGACGATACGCGGCGTCCCCGCACCCGGCCCCCACGCTACGGCGGACGCCGATCTTGACCTTGACGCAATGTCAAGGTTCACACTGAACACATGAGAATCGGATCCCTTGCGGATGCCGCCGGAACGACGCCTCGAACGGTGCGGCACTACCACCGTCTCGGCTTGCTCGACGAGCCACGCCGGCTGTCCAACGGCTATCGCGAGTACACCATCGACGATGTCGTCCGTCTGATGAGAATTCGGTGGCTGGCCGACTGCGGCATGCCACTGGGCGAGATTGCCGCCGCCCTGGCCGAGCCTGCGACGCGCGAGGCCGACGTGGTCGCCGATCTACGGGCGCTCCTTGCCGGGATAGAACTCGAGCAGAAAGCGCTCGCGCACAAGCACATCCGACTGTCGGCACTGTTGGTCGACGCCGTCGAGCAGCGCCCTCTGACTGCCCTCCCGCGCGAGGTGGCCGACGCCATCGACGCGGTGATCGACGCCTCCGCACCAACGCAGCGAGAAGCGCTGATCCGTGAACGCGATCTACTCGAAGTGATGGCGATATCGGGTGCCGTTCCCCCAGCGTTCTTCGAGACGGTGACCTCCACACTCGGCGATCCCGGCCGTCGGCAGAGGTACCTGGTGCTTCTGCGCGGATTCAGCGCACTCGAAGGCCGGGACCCGGTCGAGTCCGAGCACGACATCGACGCGCTCGCAGCAGAACTGGAGTCGATGTTGGACCTCGATTCACTCGCCTCGCCGCAGTTCCATGCCGCTGCGCAGACCGACGAGACCGGCCCGCTGAGCATCGACGACATCGTGCCCGATCCGGCTCAGCGCGCCGTGATCGTTCGCGCCACCGAACGTCTGCGCACCACCGAGCACGCGCAGACCACCGAACACGTCGCGGGCACCCGATGACGGTCGAGGCTCCTGCCCAGGTCGGCACATGGCATTCGCCTGTGCTGTGGATACGGGGGCGGCATGCGCCGATCGCTGCGGGCTCCACGGTGTTCACGGCGTCGCGCGGAACCCTCGCCCTGCCACTGATGTTCGGGGCCGCCACCGTGATCGAGATGGTCGTTCTGCACCTGCTGATTCCGTGGCTCTGGCTCAGCGCCCTGGTTGCAGCCGCGTCGGTTGTGTCCCTGGTGCTGCTCGCGTCGTCGGTCGCCCTGGCTCGAGTGCACCCGCATGTCCTCTCATCCGAGGCTCTGGTTCTGCGCACATCCGGCACCGTCGTGGCGACGGTGGACCGAGCGACGATCGTCTCGGCCCGAGTCCGCCGGCGCTACGGCGTCGTGGCACCGACCCTCGACGGCGGCCGGCTCGCCCTACCGAACCAGGACGGCACCACTGTCGACATCGAGCTGGCCCGTGCCGCAGAGGTTGTGGTGCCCGCACTCCTGCAGCGGTGGCGGGCATCCGGTACCGCCCGCTCGTTCAGCGTTCAGGTGGACGACCCCGCCGCATTGGTCGCGGCGCTCACCCGGTCCGACTCCGAGACCGGCGCGGCGCGGCGTAGGAGTGTCGTTGCGAACAGCAAGACCACCAGCGCCAGCACGGTGATACCGGCCCCGGCCCAGATGGGCGAGGTGTAACCGAGGCCGGCCGAGATCGTCACACCACCGAGCCACGCGCCCAACGCGTTTCCGAGGTTGAATGCCGCGATGTTCGCCCCGGATGCCATCGTCGGGGCGTCGGGCGCGAACGACATCACCCGCATCTGCAGCCCCGGCACCGTTGCGAAGCCGAACGCCCCCATCAGCACCAGGGAGGCGATCGTGGCGGGGCGACTCTCCGCGGTGAGCGCGAAGAAGACGAGTACCACGGTCAATGCACCCAGGAGGGTCAGCAGCGTCGCAGTGAGATCGCGGTCGGCGGCCTTGCCGCCCAGGTAGTTTCCGACGAAGAGGCCACCGCCGAACAGCACCAGCAACCAGGGCACCGAACTCGACGCAAAACCGCTGACGTCGGTGAGTGTGAACGCGATGTACGTGAACGCGCCGAACATGCCGCCGAATCCGAGCACCGTCGTGGCAATGGAGAGCCACACCTGCGGAGACCGGAACGCACGCAGTTCGCGGCGCAGATCGCTCTCCTCACCGATCCCGGTTTCCCGAGGAACGAGGGCGGCAATTCCGAGCAGCGCAACGATGCCGATCACCGTGATTGCCCAGAACGCCGATCGCCATCCGTAACTCTGACCGAGGAACGTTCCGAACGGAACACCGAGAACGTTGGCGGCGGTGAGGCCGGCGAACATCGTGGCGATCGCTCCCGCTTTCTTTGCGGGCTCGACCAGACCTGCCGCGACCACGGCACCGATTCCGAAGAACGCTCCGTGACACAGCGCGGCGACCACACGACCGAGCAGCATCGTGTCGTAACTGTCCGACAGTGCGGAGATCAGGTTGCCGGCGATGAACAGACACATCAGTGCCAGCAGGACGGTCTTGCGCGGAAAACGCGTCACCGCGGCGGTGACGACGAGCGCGCCGACGACCACGGACAGCGCATAGCCGGTGATGAGCCAGCCGGCGGTGGCCTCGGTGACCGCGAAGTCGGCCGAGACCTCGGGCAGTAGGCCCATGATGACGAATTCGGTCAATCCGATTCCGAATCCTCCGATTGCGAGGGCGAGCAGACCTAGCGGCATGAGGAAGCTCCTGAGAGTAAGGCGAACGCATTTATGCGGCTTACACGTGTAGTTGCACGCGCGTCATAAATAGTTGCATACGCTCTCTATCGGCGCAAGCAGATAACGCGCTGATTCGCCTTCGCCGACCCCGAAATGGGACTATTGCCTCGAAGCAGACTCCGGGAAGTGCTTCATCTCGCGTACACGTATTGTTTGCCCGGTATCGCACATCCGACCGAGTAGTCGATCGACAGCCGGAGCCACTTCTCCTTCATGCACGTACACCCGACCGACAGCGACTCGGCCACCGAATTCTCGGTGCCGGTCCAGGACACTCCCGCCCCGATCCCCGCCGCGCAAGGTCGGCCGCCGCAACGGCACGATCTGAACGGTCTGCGCGGCGTCGCGATCGCTCTGGTCGTCGTGTTCCACATCTGGATGGGTCGCGTATCGGGGGGTGTCGACGTCTTCCTGACGCTGTCCGGATTCTTCTTCACAGCATCCCTACTGCGATCGGCCCAGGCCGGAGCGAGCCTGAATCCGATCGCTCGCCTCACCCGCGTGCTGCGCAGGCTCGGGCCGCCGCTGCTGATCACGCTTCTCGCCGTGGCCGTCGCATCGATCTTCCTGCTCCCGCGTACCCGCTGGGCAGACCTGGGCGACCAACTGGTGTCGGGCGTCTTCTACTACGTGAACTGGCAGCTCGCCGCAACAGCGAACGACTACCTGGCAGCCGACCCCTCGGTGAGTCCCGTGCAGCACTTGTGGTCGGTGGCCGTGCAGTTCCAGTTCTATCTGGTGGCCATTGCCGTCGTGTTCGGCCTCGCCTGGGTCCGGCGGATCGCCCGTCCCGAGGGGCCGAGGAGTCTGCGCCCGCGCACCTTCGCAGCGATCTTCTCGATGATCGGACTGGTCTCGTTCGTGTACGCGGCGGACGGTGTTCGACATCATCAGGCGTGGAACTACTATGACACCGGCGCGCGACTGTGGGAGATCATGGCCGGTGCCGCAGTCGCGGCAGTGTTCGCTGCGCGTAGCGGAGCGCCTACGGATCGACCGTCGCCGCGACACCCCCGCTGGACGTCGACCACGCGCGGAGTCCTGGCCGTGCTCGGCATCGCCGTCATCGTCGGGTGCGGCTTCGTGGTCGACGGCGTGACCGCCTTTCCCGGACCCCTGGCGCTGATTCCGGTAGTGGCGACCCTCGCGTTGATCGTCGCTGGATCCGAGACAGCCGTGGCGGCGACGCTGTCCAACCGGTTCTTCGCCTGGGTCGGATCGATCGCGTTTCCGCTGTACCTGTGGCACTGGCCCCTGCTCATCTTCTACCTGTCGGCCACCGGCCGGCCCCATGCCGATGTGCTCGGTGGGCTCGGCATTGTCGGAGCCTCGGTAACGCTGGCATGGCTCACCGTGCGGCTGATCGAGCGGCCGACGCAGTCGACGACGTTCACTCCGGGACGCATCGCGGTGACCGGCTGCGCAGTGATCGCTGCACTCGCAGTGACGGCCGGTTCGATCGGATGGAACGTCTACATCGATCGATCGATCACCGCGGTGCAGGCCGATGGAGCGGTCGACGAACTGACGCACCCGGGAGCGCTCGAATTGACCGACGGAATTCGTGTCGAGCCGGCCGACGTCAGTCCCCCGTTGTACTCCGCTCCCGCGGACCTACCCGTCACCACCATCGAGGGGTGCATCGCCGACTTCGAGACGCGCGACGCGGTCTCGTGCACCTACGGCGACGTCGACGCGGATCGAACCATCGTGCTGGCAGGCAGCTCGCACGCCGAGCACTGGGTGACGGCCCTCGACGCACTCGGTCTGGAGCACGGCTTCAAGGTCGTCACCTTCCTGAAGATGGGTTGCCCGCTGAGCACGGACACCATGCCGATGCTCGGCCCCAACGAATACCCCGATTGCCTCGATTGGACGCAGACCGTGCTCGCGGACGTGGCCGAGATGCAGCCGGACTACGTGTTCACCACTGCTACACGCCCTCGGGAGGACGTCCCGGGCGACTACACCCCTACCTGGTACGCCTCGGTGTGGCGGCAACTGGTTGCCGACGGTGTGGGAATCCTGGGCGTCCGGGACACGCCGTGGCTGGCATATCGCGCCATCGACTGTCTCGCCGACGGCGGGACGGCCACCTCGTGCGGTATTCCGAGAGACGACGCATTGGACCCCGTGAACCCGGCACTGGCCTCGTCGTTTCAGCTGCAGGGGTTTTCGGCTCTCGACCTCTCCGACGCCGTCTGCGACGCCACCGTGTGCCGCGTCGAGCAAGGCAACGTACTGGTCTACCGTGACGAACACCACCTGACCGCGACATATGTGCGAACCCTGACCAGGGAGCTGGGACGACAGGTCGGATCGGCCACCGGCTGGTGGGCCGGACCATGAGTCGAGCCCCGCGCGCTCGGTAAGCCCGGGCCTATCGGCCACAGTAGGGTTGATCCATGCTGCACGAAGCCTCCGACGACACGCCTGCCATCGCCGTATGGCCGGGATCCGCTTATCCGCTGGGAGCGACCTACGACGGAGCAGGAACCAATTTCGCCTTGTTTTCCGAGGTCGCAGAAGCAGTGGACCTGTGCCTGATCGCCGAGGACGGCACCGAGACCCGAATCCGTTTCGAGGAATCGGACGGCTACGTCTGGCATGCATATCTCCCCACGGTGGTGCCGGGTCAGCGCTACGGATACCGAGTGCACGGCCCGTGGGATCCGGCCGCCGGACACCGCTGCGATCCGAGCAAGTTGCTCGTCGATCCGTACGGCAAGGCGTTCCAGGGTTCGTTCGACGGTGACCGCTCGCTGTTCTCGTACAACATGGACACCCCTGCCCCGAACCCGGAACCCGAAGCCGATGCCCAGGCGGACGCACCCGATGACTCGCTCGACGCCGAGGAACCGTTCGAGGACGCCGCCGACCTCGCCGATCCCGACGACGAGATCATCGAGGAAGCTCCCATCGCGCACGACGACGTGCCGAACAACGACTTCCCGCAGCATGATTCGCTCGGACACACGATGACGACCGTCGTGATCAACCCGTTCTTCGACTGGCAGGCCGATCGAGCCCCCAAGCGCCCGTACCACGAGACGGTGATCTACGAGGCCCACGTCAAGGGTATGACGATCAACCATCCCGACATCCCCGAGGCCGAGCGCGGCACCTACGCCGGCCTGGCGCATCCGGCGATCATCGATCACCTCAACCACCTCGGAGTCACGGCGATCGAACTGATGCCGGTGCACCAGTTCATGCAGGATCAGGTTCTGCTGGACAAAGGACTGCGAAACTACTGGGGATACAACACATTCGGCTTCCTCGCCCCGCATGCCGAGTACTCGTCGCTGCAGTCTCCCGGTGCCGCCGTCACCGAGTTCAAGGCCATGGTTCGTTCGTTCCACGCAGCCGGCATCGAGGTGATCCTCGACGTGGTCTACAACCACACCGCCGAGGGCAACCACATGGGCCCGACCATCAGCTTCCGTGGCATCGACAACGCCGCGTACTACCGTCTGGTCGACGGCGACCTCGAGCATTACATGGACTACACCGGCACCGGCAACAGTCTCAACGCACGACACCCGCACACGCTGCAGCTCATCATGGACTCGCTGCGCTACTGGGTCACCGAGATGCACGTCGACGGCTTTCGATTCGACCTCGCGTCCACCCTGGCGCGCGAACTGCACGACGTCGACCGACTCAGTGCATTCTTCGATCTGGTCCAGCAGGATCCGGTCGTCAGCCAGGTGAAACTGATCGCCGAGCCCTGGGACATCGGTGAGGGCGGCTACCAGGTCGGCAACTTCCCGGGGCTGTGGACGGAGTGGAACGGCAAGTACCGCGACACCGTGCGCGACTACTGGCGCGGGGAGCCCGCGACGCTGGGCGAGTTCGCGTCGAGGCTGACCGGATCCTCGGATCTGTACGAGTCGAACGGTCGTCGTCCCGGAGCCAGCATCAACTTCGTCATCGCACACGACGGGTTCACCCTCAACGACCTGGTCTCGTACAACGACAAGCACAACGAAGCCAACGGCGAGGGCAACAACGACGGCGAGAGCCACAACCGCTCGTGGAACTGTGGCGTCGAGGGACCGACCGACGATCCGGAGATCCTGGATCTGCGTGCCCGCCAGATCCGCAACATCATGGCAACGCTGCTCCTGAGCCAGGGAACGCCGATGATCGCCCACGGCGACGAGATGGCGCGAACTCAGCAGGGCAACAACAACGTCTACTGCCAGGACTCCGAACTGGCGTGGATGGACTGGTCGCTGGCGGAGAAGAACGCCGAACTCATCGAGTTCACCCGCAACGCCATCGCGCTGCGCGCCGAACACCCGGTGTTCCGGCGTCGACGATTCTTCGAGGGCCGCCCCATTCGAACCGGCGAGCAGGCACGAGACATCGCCTGGCTCACCCCCGCGGGCGAGGAAATGACTCCCGAGGACTGGGACAGCGGATTCGGCAAGTCACTGACGGTGTTTCTCAACGGTGAGGGAATCCCGGAACCGAATCAACGCGGCGAGCGCGTGGTGGACGACTCGTTCCTGTTGTGCTTCAACGCACATCACGAAACCATCGAGTTCGTGACCCCGGACGGGAACTACGCCAAGGAGTGGACGGTAGCGCTGAACACCGCGTCGCGAACCGGGACAAGTGAGAAAACGATCGAAGCGGGTACACCGGTGGAGGTCACCGCTCGTTCCCTACTCGTTCTACGAAAGACTGCCTGACACATGCCGCTGCCCACCAGTACATACCGGTTACAACTGCGGGGCGATGCCTTCACCCTGGCCGACGCCTCCGACGTGGTCGACTACCTGCACGACCTCGGGGTCACGCACCTCTACCTGTCACCGATCCTGACTGCGACCGAGGGCTCGACTCACGGATACGACGTCACCGACACCTCCACGGTCTCGGCCGCGCTGGGAGGCCGAGAAGCATTGACTCGGTTGCATTCTCGTGCCGCCGAACTGGGCATGGGGATCATCGTCGACATCGTGCCCAACCACGTCGGAGTCGAGGACCCACGACAGAACGCATGGTGGTGGGACGTACTGCGCCGCGGCCGCGACTCCGAGTACGCGACGTACTTCGACATCGACTTCGGAGCCGACAACGGAGTCGACGGGAAAATCGCCATCCCCGTTCTCGGTAGCGCGAGCGATGTCGGCGAGCTGACCGTCGACCGCTCCGAGGACGAGCCGCTGCTCGCGTTCTACGAGCACCGCTTCCCCATCGCCGAAGGTACCGACGGCGACGATGCGCAGACCGTGCACGACCGTCAGGCCTACCGCCTGGTGAGTTGGTCCGACGGGCTGATCGGGTACCGGCGGTTCTTCTCGGTGAACGGTCTGGCCGGAATTCGGCAGGAAGACCTCGACGTCTTCACCGACTCCCATCGTCAGGTCGCCAGTTGGATCGAGGACGATCTGATCGACGGGCTTCGCGTCGACCACCCCGACGGTTTGGCCGATCCCGCCGGCTACCTCACGGAGCTACGCGGACTGCTCGGACCCGACCGATGGCTGGTCATCGAGAAAATTCTGGCCGACGGCGAGCCATTGGACGAATCACTCCCCGTCGACGGAACGACCGGATACGACGCATTGGCCGCGGTCGGCGGGGTGTTCGTCGACCCTGAGGGCATCCATGCGCTCACTGCTCTGTCGCAGGTGCGCTCGGGCATCGCCTACGACGCCGAGACGCTGCACGAAACAGAGTTGGATCTCAAGACCGCCGTTGCGCGCGGCGACCTGTCCCCCGAGGTGCGACGCCTCGCCCGGGCCGTCGTACGCGAGTCCGGCACGACCGTCGCACTCGAATCCGTCATCGACTCGATCGTCGCCGTCGTGGCGGCAGTGCCGGTGTACCGAACCGACTACGCACCGCTCGCGGGTGTGTTGCCAGGCGTGATCGCTGCTATCGGCGAGGAGCAGCCGGAGCTGACCGCCGGCCTGGGCGCGCTGGCAACCGCCCTCGTCACGGGCTCCGAATCTCCGGTGCGGTTCGATCAGGTGTGCGGTGCCGTCACCGCCAAGGGCGTCGAGGACTGCCTGTTCTATCGCGCCAACCGGCTCATCTCGCTGCAGGAGGTCGGCGGCGATCCGAGTCGCTTCGGTTGCAGCACAGCGTATTACCACCTGACCAATGCCGATCGAGCCCGTCGTTGGCCGGCTGCGATGACCACGCTCTCCACCCACGACACCAAGCGCGGCGAGGACGTGCGGGCGCGCATCGGCGTGCTGTCGCAGACTCCCGAATTGTGGGCTCGCTGCATCACCGACTGGGAAGAGCTGGCCCCCAGCCCGGACGGTACAACCGGAATGTTCCTGTGGCAGAACCTGTTCGGCGTTTGGCCGGCCGACGGAGTGATCACCTCCACGCTGCGGGAGCGCGTGCATGCATACGCCGAGAAGGCAATTCGCGAGGCCGCCCTGCGCACGACGTGGACCGCACCGGACGAGGAGTTCGAGTCCGCAGTACACGGTTGGCTCGACGCCATCTTCGATGGTGCCGTCGCTCGGTCGATGACGATGTTGGTCGACAAGCTGGCACCTCACGGCCATTCCGACGCTCTGGGTCAGAAGTTGTTGAACCTGGCCGGCCCCGGTATCCCCGATGTGTATCAGGGCACCGAGCTGTGGGAGGACTCGCTTGTCGACCCCGACAATCGCAGGCCCGTCGACTACTCGATGCGTCGATCGATGCTCGCAGCGTCGAGCACCGGCACGCTCTCGCTCGACACCGGTGCAGCGAAGCTGGCCGTCGTTCGCTCCGCGCTGCACGTGCGACGCGAGCGGCCGGAGAGCTTCGTCGGCGGCACCTACGCGCCGGTCGTCGCGGACGGTTCCGCGGCCGAGCACCTCGTCGGATTTGCGCGCGGACCGGTTCCCGGAAACGCCGACGTGATCGCACTGGCCACCAGACTCTCGCTCGGACTGGCCGAGAAGGGTTGGGGCGAGACAACACTGACCCTGCCCGACGGCCACTGGCGCGATCGCATCACCGACTCCGAACACACGGGCACCGTCTCGGTGGCCGAGGTGTTCGCCTCACTCCCGGTCGCACTCCTGGTGCGCGACAACGAAGAAGCGGTGACACAGTGACATCGACAGCAGCGACCTCTTCGGCGAAGACACGACGATTCCAGGTCTGGGCACCGACCCCCGAGACGGTCCGCCTCCAACTCGACGACACGGCGCACCCGATGCAGCGCTCCCCGAACGGATGGTGGCACGCCGACGTCGACGCCGCACCGAACTCTCGATACGGCTTCCTGCTCGACGACGCAGACAAGGCGCTGCCGGATCCGCGGTCGCCGCGGCAGCCCGACGGCGTACACGAGCTGTCGCAGGTCTTCGACGTCGATGCCACGCTGTGGACCGACGCGGCCTGGACCGGACGACAACTGCCCGGCTCGTCGATCTACGAGCTCCACATCGGCACGTTCACCGACGAGGGCACGTTCGACGCAGCCATCACCAAGCTCGATCACCTCGTCGATCTCGGAGTCTCCTTCGTCGAGGTCATGCCGGTCAACGGGTTCAACGGCGAGCACAACTGGGGCTACGACGGTGTGCTCTGGTACACGGTGCACGAGGCGTACGGCGGCCCGGAAGGGTTGCAGCGCTTGGTCGATGCCTGCCATGGCCGCGGCATCGGGGTCGTGCTCGACGTGGTCTACAACCACCTCGGCCCGTCGGGCAACTATCTCGACCGCTTCGGCCCGTACATGACCGAGGGGGCCAACAGCTGGGGCCAAGCCATCAACTATGCCGAGGCCGACTCGGGCGAGGTTCGGCGCTATGCCCTGGACAACGCGCTGCGTTGGTTCTCCGAGTTCCACATCGACGCGTTGCGCCTCGATGCAGTACACGCAATTGTCGATCACACCGCGGTGCATCTACTCGAGCAGCTCTCGATCGAAACCCGTACCCTGTCAGCGCATCTCGGCCGTCCACTGACCCTGATCGCCGAGAGCGACCTCAACGACCCGTCACTGATCACGGCACGGTCGGGTGGCGGCTACGGACTCGACGCGCAGTGGGACGACGACATTCACCACGCGATCCACGCGGCCGTCTCCGGTGAGCGGCAGGGCTACTACGGCGATTTCGGTTCGCTGCAGGGATTGGCGAACACGCTGCGGCAGGGGTTCTTTCATGCCGGAACGTACTCGAGCTTCCGCGGACGCATCCATGGACGCCCACTGGACACCCGGCGTATCCCGGCCAGTTCCCTGGTGACCTACACGACCACACACGACCAGGTGGGCAACCGCGCGATCGGCGACCGTCCGGGCTTCTACCTCTCGCCCGGCCAGCTCGCGATCAAGGCCGCCCTGGTGCTGACCTCGCCCTACACTCCGATGCTGTTCATGGGCGAGGAATGGGGAGCGTCGACACCGTTCCAGTTCTTCACCTCGCACCCCGAGCCCGAGCTGGGCAAGGCCACCGCTGAGGGGCGCAAAGCGGAGTTCGCCGAGCACGGTTGGGACAAGAGCGATATCCCCGATCCGCAGGATCCCGAGACGTTCACGCGGTCGAAGCTGAATTGGTCGGAGGTGGGCGACGGCGATCACGCACGACTGTTCGGCGTCTACCGCGATCTGCTGAGGCTGCGGCGCGACCGGAGCGAGCTGACCGATCCCTGGCTCGACCACGTCAAGGTGGAGTACGACGAGGACGCGAAGTGGATCGTCGTTCGCCGCGGCCGCATCGGCGTGGTGTGCAACCTCTCCGATTCCGCTGTGACGGTGCCGGTCGGCGGCTCCGCACTACTCGAGTGGGAGCCGACGACCTCGGATGAGACCGGCTCCGCCACAACGGTTCCCGGTCACTCCTTTGCCGTGCTGGAGTCCTGACGCTCACGCAGATTGACCAGGACGAATACGGCGGTGACTGCCAGTACCACCGCGGTGGCGACGGCCGCGACGTGCATGCCGGATACGAACGCAGCATGCGCGGAGTCCATCAGGACCGTCGCCACCGACTCCGGTAGATCACGGGCCACTGCGTCCGCGCCACCGAGGGTCTCCCCTGCCTGTGCCCCCACCTCGAGGGGCAGCCCGCTGACGTCGATGCCGCGACGGAAGATGGCCATGACGACAGTACCGAGGATCGCGACGCCCAAGGCGATGCCCAGCTCGTACGCGGTTTCCGACACTGCCGACGCCGCTCCCGCTCGTTCGGGTTCCACAGCGCTGACCACCAGCTCGGAGGTCAGCGTCAGCGCGACACCGACACCGGCCCCCACGAGGACGAACCCGGCAATGAACAAGCCCGGGCCGCTGTCGGTCGCGAGGCCGACGAGGAGCCCGGCACCCGAGGCACCGACGAACATCGCGACACCGAGAACCGTTCCGGCACTGAAGTATCGAAGCAGGACCGCAACCAGTAGCGAGGTGACGATGCTGGCGGCGGTACCTGGCAGCAGCAGCAGACCCGCCTCGAGCGGGCTGTTACCGAGCACGAGCTGCAGGTACTGCGAACCGAAGAACAACACCCCGGCCAGGGCGAACACCGACAGGAAGTTCGTCGCGACGCCCGTCGAGAACGCGCGGTTCGCGAAGAGTCTCAGGTCGATCATCGGGGCCGCGAGAGTTCGCTGACGTCGCACGAACACGTATCCGGCGATCACACCGATAACAGCGGACAGCAGGTACACCACGTCGAATCCGTGTGCTGCAGTTTCTTTCACCGCGAACACCACGGGCACGATGGCGAGCATCGACAGCGCCGAGCTCGTCAGGTCGAAGCGGCCCGGATTCGGGTCCTTCGACTCGGGAATCACCAGCGGCCCGAGCGCGATCAACGCGAGCATCACGGGGATGTTGATGAGAAACACCGATCCCCACCAGAAGTGCTCGAGCAGCCAGCCGCCGACGAGAGGACCGGCCGCAGCGCCGCCACCGGCCATCGCGCCCCACACGCCGATCGCGGCGACACGCTGACGCGGGTTCAGGAAGATGGTCCGGATCAGGCCGAGTGTGGCGGGCATCAGGGTTGCGCCGGAAATACCCTGCAGGACCCGAGCGGCGATCAGCATTTCTGCGCTGGTCGAGACGGCAGCGACCAGTGAGGCGATACCGAAGCCCGCGGCACCGATCAGCAGCAATCGGCGACGGCCGATGCGGTCGCCGAGCGTGCCCATGGTGATGAGCAGGCCGGCCAGCACGAACGAGTAGACATCGATGATCCACAGCAACTGGTTGCTGGTCGGTGCCAAGTCCGAACTGATGAACGGCAGCGCCAGGTCGAGGACAGTGCCGTCGACAGCGATGAGCAACACGGCGAACGCCAGTACCACCAAACCGAGCCAGTCCCGCGGGGTCGCTCGCTGCTCGTATCCCCCGGCTACCTCGTGCACCGAACCGGTGCGCATGTCACTCACTACATCTCCTACGTTCTGCGCCCGGTGCGCCGGCGTTGGCCGGGTCCGTATCGCCTCCGAGTACCAACCGTCCAGCCGGTACAGTGATTGAGAGTACCGCGAACCGTCCAGCCGGTAAAGTGAATTCCATGTCATCGGACACCCGCGACCGAATCTTGGATTCACTCGAGACGCTGCTCCTCGAACACGGCATGACAAAAGTGACTCTGGACAGCGTCGCCGCCGCCGCTGGGGTATCGAAGGGCGGCCTGCTGTATCACTTCAAGACCAAGGACGCTCTGGTAGCGGCCATGGTCCGGCGGCTCGCCGTTCAGGCCGATCGACAGCGTGCTGACGCTGCGGAGGGTGGCACGTCTGTGGCGGAGTGGTATCTGCAGCCACCCGATTCCATTTCGGACAAGGAAATCGCCCTGTATCGCTCCACGCTCGCGGCACTGCGCAGTGTCGACGGGAACTCGGGCGAGGTGCAGGACGCCGTCATCGACATGATGCAGCAGTGGGACGAGGGCCTGCGCACCGAAATCGACGATCCGGTCCAGGCCGAGATCATCCGGCTCGTCGGCGACGGAATCTACCTCGGTGCCGTGCTCGACCTGCCGGCAGTCGACCCCGAACTGCACAAGCGCGTCGTCGACCGCTTGCTCGGTCGCTGACTCAGGTCAAGTACCGGTACACCGGCGAACCCGGCTCCAACTGCTCCACCTGCAGGTGCGAAGACCGCATCCGTTCGAGTAGGGAAGAAAGGCCGTCCGCTGCGCCGAGTTGAATACCGACGAGCGCGGCGCCGGTCTCGCGGTTGTTGCGCTTGACGTACTCGAACAGGGTGATGTCGTCCTCGGGCCCGAGCACCTCGTCGAGAAAACGACGCAGTGCGCCGGGCTCCTGCGGAAAGTCCACGAGAAAGTAGTGCTTGAGGCCCAGATGAACGAGCGATCGCTCGAGGATTTCGCCGTACCGAGAGACATCGTTGTTGCCGCCGGACACCAAGCACACGACGGTGCTTCCCGGCGCTATGTCGAGATGCTCGAGCGCCGCAACGGCCAGCGCGCCCGCAGGCTCGGCGATCACGCCCTCGTTCTGGTAGAGGTCGAGCATCGCTGTACAGACCGCGCCCTCGTCGATCTGGGTGATCAGGAATGCACCGGGGCCGGAACTGTCGAACACGGGCGCGGTGATCAGCGGCAACGACGCATGCGAGACCACCGTCGCGCCCAGAGACTGCAGCGCCGCATACGGCACGTCCCCGATCCGCCGGACGGCAGCTCCGTCGACGAACGGATCGATCTCCGAGAGAGTCACCGGACCACCGGCGATCAGAGCAGCGGTCATCGACGCGGCCCCGGAGGGTTCGACACCCACCAGGGACGCCTGCGGTGCGCGCTCACGCAGGTAGCTCGAGATGCCGGCGATGCATCCGCCTCCGCCGACGGGCATCACGACGACATCGGGTGCACCGCCGAGCTGATCGATCATCTCGGCTGCAATGGTGCCCTGACCGGCCACGGTTCGCGGATCGTCGAACGGCGGCACCATGGTGGCACCGGTACGGGCCACATCCTCGGCTGCGGCAGCTGCCGCAGCATCGAACGTGTCGCCGATGACGATGAGATCGACGAAGTCACCGCCGTGCACTCGGATTCGGTCGCGTTTCTGCTTGGGGGTGTTCGCCGGAACGTAGATGCGACCGTGCACCTGCATCGAACGACACGCGAACGCCACTCCCTGAGCGTGGTTGCCTGCGCTCGCGGTGACTACTCCGACATCCCGCTCGGCGTCGGTCAGCTGGTCCATCAGGTTGTAGGCACCACGAATTTTGTACGACCGCACGATCTGCAGGTCTTCGCGCTTGAGGTACACCTGTGCGCCGGTCTCCGCCGACAACCGCTCGCACAATTGCAGGGGTGTTGCGGCCACCACCGACGAAATTCGCACCGCAGCGGCATCGATGTCGGCAGCGGTGACGGCTACCGACGATGGGTGCTGAGAGGCGAGGTCAGGGGATGAAGACACCAGCACATGCTGCCACCAGCGTGGAACGGCCCCCCACTCGGGACCGTTCCACGGACCGATGGATCCTGTTCAGACGCGCGCGAGAACGAACACCGGGATCTCGCGATCGGTCTTCTTCTGGTACTCCGCGTAATCGGGGTAGGCCGCGACCGAGCGTTCCCACCACACGGCTTTCTCGTCGCCGGTCACCTCGCGAGCGACGTAGTCGTGCTTCTCGGTTCCGTCCTGCAACTCGACGAGTGGCTCGGCTTTGACGTTGTGGTACCAGACCGGGTGCTTGGGTGCTCCGCCCAGCGAGGCCACGATGGCGTACTCGCCGTCGTGCTCCACTCTCATCAACGGCGACTTGCGCAGCTTGCCGCTCTTGTTCCCCTTGGTGGTCAGCAGCACGACGGGCATCCCGTTCATCGTCGTGCCTTCGGTCCCGCCGGAGTTCTCGTACCGCTCGGCCTGCTCACGGGCCCAGTCGGATGAACTCGGTTCGTATTCTCCTGTCAATGGCATGACTTTCAGTGAACACCTCTCGTGCGCGTGACGCCACGGGATCGGCCACATTGCCTGGTCCGGATGCCAAGTTCGGTGGACCGAATCTTTCGATGGGTATAGTCTGAACTTCGCCCGCCGGACAGCCGAACAGTCACCGGACCGGGCGCAGCAGAGGAGAACACGATGACCTTCACGAGCACCCGGGTGAGCCATCGACCCACCGCTGCCCTGCGCAGCGTCGATGTTGCAGGCATCGCGTGGCCGGTCTACAAACTCGAAGCCCTCGCGCTGGGATCGTTCGTGTTTTTCGCGACCCTCGTCATCGCCGGCTCGCTGCACGCAGCGGTACTCGCCGGTGCCGCAGTTGCCGTGGCGGCCTGGTGGACGTTGCGCCTGACCGAGCTGCACCCGACCGCGCCTGCGTCACCCCGTCAGGCAGCCGGGTCCCAGTAGCGCCTTCAGGTCTCCCATCAACGCCGACGTCGGCGTGACGCGCAGGCTGTCGTCCAGCTTCATCGTGGTGATCTTGTCTCCGCTCACCAGCCGAAGGTGCACATCCGAGGTTCCCGGGTGACTCGACAGCACCCGTTTGAGGGCACCGACCTTGTCCGCCGTGCACAGTCGCGTCGGCAGACTGACCGCGAGCGGCTTGTCGATTCCCACCATCGACAGATCGGGCACCGCCAGATCGTTGGCGATGAGCGAGACTCGATCGTCACGTACCGACACCCGACCCTTGACGAGTACCACCGAGTCCTCGGTCACATCGGCACCGAACACCGAGTACGCCTGCGGGAAGAACAGCACTTCGATACCACCGGCCAGGTCCTCGAGCTGAGCCGATGCCCACGTCAGACCGTTCTTGTTGATCCGCCGGTTGACCGAGGCCAGAATTCCGCCGACGGTGACCTGAGTGCCGTCCTTGATGTCACCTTCCAGAATGGTCGGAATGTTGCAGTCGGACTTCGAGGCCAGCATGTGCTCGACTCCCAGGAGCGGATGGCCGGAGACGTACAGGCCGAGCATCTCGCGTTCGAGGGCGAGCCGGTGCTTGGATTCCCACTCCTCGTCCGGCACTCGAACGTTGAAGACCGCGGAGATGGACTCGTCGGCGTCCTCGCCACCGAACAGATCGAATTGACCTATCGCCTCGGCCTTCTTCGTGCCCATCACCGCGTCGATCGCGTCGGCATGAATGAGCATCAGACCCTTGCGCGGATGGTCGAGCGAGTCGAAAGCGCCTGCCTTGATGAGGGATTCGGTGACCTTCTTGCTGCAGGCAATTGCGTCGATCTTGCCCAGGTAGTCCGAGAAATCGGTGTACTTCGACTTCTCCGATCGCGCCCTGATGATCGAGGCAACAACGTTGGTGCCCACGTTCCTCACCGCACCGAGCCCGAACCGGATGTCCTTGCCGACCGACGCGAAGTTCAGCTCGGATTCGTTGACGTCGGGAGGCAGCACGGTGATGCCGAGCTTGCGGCAGTCGGCCAGGTAGATCGCGGCCTTGTCCTTGTCGTCGCCGACACTGGTGAGCAGGCCTGCCATGTACTCGGCCGGGTAGTTCGCCTTGAGGTACGCCGTCCAGTACGACACCAGGCCGTAGCCCGCGGAGTGCGACTTGTTGAACGCGTAGCCGGCGAACGGCAGCACGGTGTCCCACAAGGCCTTGATGGCGGCCTCGGAGAAATCGTTGTCCAACATGCCCTGCCGGAACCCGGCGTACGCCTTCTCGAGCTCGGAGAGCTTCTTCTTACCCATGGCGCGACGCAGTAGGTCGGCCTGGCCGAGGGTGTACCCGGCGACCTTCTGCGCGAGCTGCATGATCTGCTCCTGGTAGACCACCAGGCCGTACGTCTCACCGAGAATCACCTTGAGTGGCTCTTCGAGCTCGGGGTGAATCGGCTTGACCTCTTGCCTACCGTTCTTGCGGTCGGCGTAATCGTTGTGCGAGTTCATGCCCATGGGACCAGGGCGGTACAGAGCAAGAACGGCGACGATGTCCTCGAAGCCGGTGGGCTGCATGCGGCGCAGCAGGTCTCGCATGGCGCTGCCGTCGAGCTGGAAGACGCCGAGAGTGTCTCCGCGAGAAAGCAGGTCGAAGGTGGCCGGATCGTCGAGCGGAAGTGCGTCGAGGTCGATCTCGATCCCGCGGTTCGCCTTGATGTTGTCGATCGCGTCACCGATGACGGTGAGGTTGCGCAGACCGAGGAAGTCCATCTTGAGGAGACCGATGGCTTCGCACGACGGGTAGTCCCAGCCGGTGATGATCGCGCCGTCCTGTGCGCGCTTCCACACCGGAATGGCGTCGGTGAGCGGCTCCGAGGACATGATGACCGCGCAGGCGTGCACGCCTGCGTTACGGATCAGACCTTCGAGGCCCTTGGCCGTCTTGTAGATCGTCGCGACATCGGGGTTCGAATCGATGAGCGCACGGACCTCGACGGCCTCCTTGTAGCGCTCGTGCGACGGATCGGTGATACCCGCTACCGAGATGTCCTTGGCCATGATGGGCGGCGGCAGCGCCTTGGTGATCTGATCGGCGATCCCGAAACCGGGCTGGCCGAACTGCACTCGCGCGGAGTCCTTGATGGCCGCCTTGGTCTTGATGGTGCCGAAGGTGATCACCTGGGCGACACGATCGCTGCCCCACTTCTCGGTGGCGTAGCGCACCATCTCACCGCGGCGGCGATCGTCGAAGTCGATATCGATATCGGGCATCGACACGCGTTCGGGGTTGAGGAATCGCTCGAACAGCAGTCCGTGCGGCAGCGGGTCGATGTTGGTGATTCCCATGGCGTAGGCGACCAGCGATCCGGCGGCGGAGCCGCGGCCGGGACCGACGCGGATGCCGACAGCTTTGGCGTGGTTGATCAGGTCGCCGACCACGAGGAAGTAGGCCGGGAAGCCCATCTCGAGGATGACCTTGATCTCGTACTCGGCTCGCGCGAGGTAATCCTCGGCCGGGCCGTCCGGGAATCGACGATCGAGACCGGTCATGACCTCGTGGCGCAGCCACGTGCCCTGAGTGTGGCCCTCGGGAACCGGGAAGATCGGCATCCGGTCTCGGTGTGCCCACACCTCGTCGTAGGGCTGCACCCGCTCGGCGATGAGCAGTGTGCTGTCGCAGGCACCGGGCACCTGGTCGTCCCACAGCTCGCGCATCTCCGCGGCGGACTTGAGGTAGTAACCGTCTCCGTCGAACTTGAAGCGAGTGGGATCGCTGAGCGTCTTACCTGTCTGAATGCACAGCAGCGCCTCGTGGTTCTCGGCGGCGTCCTTGGTGACGTAGTGGCAATCGTTGGTGGCCAGCGGCGGGATGGAGAGCTTCTTGCCGATGTCGAGCAGACCTTCGCGGACGCGTCGCTCGATGGACAGGCCGTGGTCCATCAGTTCGAGGAAGAAGTTGTCCGGTCCCCAGATCTCCTGCCACTTGGCTGCAGCTTCGAGCGCCTCACGCTCCTGGCCGAGCCGGAGCCGAGTCTGTACCTCGCCGGACGGGCAGCCGGTGGTGGCGATGATGCCCTCGGCGTGCTGGGCGATGATCTCCTCGTCCATGCGGGCCCACTTGCCCAGCTGGCCCTCGATGGACGCGAGCGAGGACAGTTTGAACAGGTTCCGGACACCGGTGGCGTTCTCGGCGACCATCGTCATGTGCGTGTAGGCACCACTACCGGAGACGTCGTCGGACTTCTGGCTCCGATCGCCCCACAGCACGCGCTTCTTGTTGAACCGGGATTCGGGGGCGATGTAGGCCTCGATGCCGATGATCGGCTTGATGCCGGCCTTCTTGGCCTCGTTGTAGAACTCGCTGGCTCCGTACATGTTGCCGTGGTCGGTCATGCCGACCGCCGTCATCTCCAACCGCGCCGCCTCGGCGAACATGGCCCCGATCTTGGCGGCACCGTCGAGCATCGAATATTCGGTGTGGTTGTGCAGATGAACGAACGAATCGGCCACGAAGGTTCTCTCCTGAAGGTCGTGCGTTTTCGAAAATACGAGCCGCGAATGCACCCACTCTAAGCGGTGGAACCGACAGAATTTTCGTAGCCGGCGGTGTGTCCTGGGAGGACGTGACGCGTGTGACGAACGAGACTGGAGTTGCCCTCATTCGGCCGGAATCGGCCCGTCGTCCGGCAGCGGTCCGACGATGTCGACATACTCGGGAAGCAACGGCTCGACGGCGAACTTCCCGGACACCGCGTCGGGTGGAAGCGCCTCCACCGCCCGCACTTCGTCGCGGCCGGCCACCTCGCTCAGCTCGGCCGCAGTGCCCCGCACCACCAATGTCACCACGCACGCGCATCCGCCCAGCAACCGGCGCTGCGAGACGGCCTCTATCTGCGCCTGCCGGTCCCCTGCTCCGAACAATTCCTGTATCTGGCCGGCAGCGCGTGCGGTCGAGTTCGATACCGACCGTTCACTGCCCGGAACGCCGACGGTGAGTATCGGGGTTTGCACGCGATCGAGAGGTACTCGAAAGAGCACCTGCGAGATGCGCACACCGTTCGCCGCGGCATAGGCCTGTTCGGTCGTGAGTTCGCGACCGAACGACACAGAGCCCCAGCGGGGTTCGGCATCATCGGTGCGCAGGCTCGCCTCGGCACGGGCCACGTAGTCGGTCACCTGCTCACCGCTGTCCGGGCCGAGCCGATCGGTACCGACACCCAGTTGCCGTTGCGGGTTCAGGTTCCCGACGACGGCCGAACCACCGACGACCAGAGCCGCGGCGGCGACGAGACCGACCACACCCGAGAATCCGCGCATCACGCCTTCCGGAGCACCTCGAGCGCATGTTCGAGGTCGGCCGGATACTTGCTCTCGATCTCCACCCAGCGGCCGTCGGACGGATGCGCGAAGCCGAGCGAACGTGCATGCAGCCACTGGCGCTCGAGGCCCAACCGTTCGGCCAGGCGCGGATCGGCCCCGTAAGTGAGATCCCCACAGCACGGGTGTCGCAGAGCCGAGAAGTGCACTCGAATCTGGTGTGTACGACCGGTTTCCAGGTGCACGTCCAGCAAACTCGCGGCCTGGAAGGCCTCGACTGTGTCGTAGTGGGTGACGCTGGGTTTGCCGTCGGCCCGGACGGCGAATTTCCAGTCGTTGCTCCCATGTCGCCCGATCGGGGCATCGATGGTTCCGCTGCTCGGATCCGGATGACCTTGCACCAGTGCGTGATAGCGCTTGTCGATGGTCCGCGCCTTGAACGCTCGCTTGAGCACGGTGTATGCCCGCTCGGACGTGGCGACCACCATCACCCCGGACGTTCCGACGTCGAGACGGTGCACGATTCCCTGCCGCTCGTGTGCACCCGAAGTCGAGATTCGGAACCCCGCGGCAGCCAGACCGCCGATGACGGTCGGGCCGGTCCAGCCCACGCTGGCATGTGCGGCTACACCGACGGGCTTGTCCACGGCCACGATGTCGTCGTCGGCATAGAGAATCTCCATCCCCTCCACCGGCTCCGCTTCGATGGTCAACTCGCGGGCGGGCTCGGGCAATGTCACTTCGAGCCAGGACCCTGCGGCCAGCCGATCGGACTTGCCGACGGCACCGTGATCGACCAGAACCGAACCCTCCTCCGCCAACGTGGCGGCGACGGTACGCGAGAGCCCCAGCAACCGGGCGAGCCCGGCATCGACCCGCATTCCGTCCAAGCCGTCGGGCACCGGCATGGAACGCGATTCCCTCACGAGTCGGCCTTCTCCGGGGTATCGGACTTGGACTTGGTCACGCGTTCGCCGTTCGGCTCGAACCCGAACAGGCTCAGCACAACGAGCAGAATCGCACCACAGACGATGGACGAGTCGGCGACGTTGAACACCGGCCACCAGCCGACCGACACGAAGTCGACGACGTGGCCCTGAAACGGCCCCGGTGCGCGAAAGAAGCGGTCTATCAAGTTGCCGAGTGCGCCGCCGAGAACCAGACCCAACCCCAACGCCCACCACGGTGATCGCAGCGTCCGACCGATCTTGATGACACCGATGACGACGGCGACGGCCACCACCGTGAGCAACCACGTCATGCCGGTGGCCATGGAGAACGCCGCACCGGGGTTGCGCACCAACCGCAGCGTCACCACGTCGCCGAAGATTTCGATCGGGCTCCCGGGCTTCACGAAGTGCACGACCAGAATTTTGGTCACGAGATCGAACAGCAGAATCACCGCCGCGATCGCGATCAGCAATCGAGTCTTCAGTGGCTTCACGGGCCCGGCGACAGCGCTGTCGGAATCGGTCACCTGCGGGTCCGCGGTCTCGTTCGGTGCCGAGACACCGGTGGTCTCGGGTGTCGGGTCGTCGGCGCGGTCTTCAATCACCTGTCCATCATGGCGCATCGGCGGCGGCGGACACTCATCCGTGCCGCGCGATACCGGCTACCGTGCGGGCTGTCAGTAGCCTGGTGGCCGTGAAGTCGACCGATCGCTCCCGCACCGTCCGCTCCCGCACCGTCCGCTCGGGTCTGCTCGCCGCATTCTGTGCGGTGGCTCTGGCGGCCGGATGTTCGAGCACCGATGCCGATCCCTCGCCCGAGCAGACACCGTCCTCGAACGAGGTGACCATCGCGGTGACGCCGACGACCACCACCGTGGTGAACCCCGGGACCGAGCCGCGGCGGACTCTGGCCTTCGACACCGCCGGTGCGGACGCCCAGAACATCGACCTCACGACCACCTCCACCGTGCAGCAACAGATCAACGACGGTGCGCCGCAGGACTTCTCCAGTCCCGAATTGACGGTGCCCCTGAGCGCATCGACGGCCGATGCCGTACCGGAAGACGACGCCTCGACCGGGGCGACACGGTCGATCGACATGACCATCGGGGCCGCCACGTCACCCGACGAGGGTCTGACCGACGCGCTGTCCGCGTCGGAGGGCTCCACGGCGCGGCTGGCGACCACCGATTCCGGAGCGATCACTGCGTTGCACATCACTCCGGCCGATGCCGCGCTCGACACCGCCAGGGCAGCGATCGAACGCTCGTTCAACGCCGCGGTGTATCGCTCCGTCGACTTTCCCGACGCAGAAATCGGTGTCGGTGCAGTGTGGACCGTCGATCAGCAGGTGCTGAGCGGAATCACCCTGAACCAGCGCACGACCGTCACGCTCCGAGCACTCGACGGCGATCGGGCGACCGTGGACATCGCGATCACGCAGACACCCGAATCACCGGTGTGGAACCTCCCCGACAACTCCGGCACGCTGAACATCGCGTCGTACACCTATACCGGCTCGGGAACCCTCGACATCGATCTGACGCAGCCACTTCCCGTCGGTGGATCCATCACCGCGGGCGGCGAACAAATGTACACGGACCCCGACAGCACGACGGTGCTGCGGCAGACGGTCGGAGACTCGATCACCTGGGGTGCCCGATGACACGGTGCACCACTCGCGTACTGGCCGGACTGTCACTCGCCTGCATCGCCGCGGCCGCCGGATGCAGCTCGGACGAGCCGTCGCAGGCCCCAGCGCCGGTTCCCACCGCCGTCACCGCTCCCGATCCCCTGCTCGGTTCGCCCATCACCGACTCCGGCGTTCTGACCGCGTCGATGCTGGCTCTGGGCGACCTCCCGGACGGCTTCTCCTCGATTCCGGACCCGGTCCAGGACCTGGGATTGGACCCGGCTCCCGACTACGATTCACCCGACAAGTCCAGTACCGACCCGGCCGAGTGCGCCGCAGTACTCGCGCCGGTCTCGGAGCAAGGCGGCGGCGCGGCATCGTCGGCGGTGGCCCGCTTCTCGGGGCCGAACTTCTCGTCGATCGACGAGGACGCAGCCAGCTACCAGGCATCCGGGGCCGCGGCGGCATTCGCTTCGGTCCAGCAGGCGTGGACCGGGTGCACCGAGTTCACCGGCACGGATGCCGACGGGGTGAGCGTCGAGTACGCGTTGGCCGGCCGCGAGCAGTCGCAGATCGGCGATGCGTCCTCGTCGATACGTCTGACCACCAGCAGCGAGGGATTCACGTTGATCTCCGACGTCGTGGTGGCCGTGGTCGATTCGACCGTCGTGCAGATCGTCGTCTCGGATCAGAGCGGACTCGAACCCGCGACCGTCACCGCGGTCGCCGAGGCCGCGGCGGACCGTATCCGAACGGCCACGCCGAGTGCCTGAGTCGGAACGGACCTCCGAACGACGAAACTGCCGGTGACATCTCCCCGGGAGAAGATGTCACCGGCAGTTCCGGTTCGGTCAGAGACGATCGGCAGGACTCAGGGTGCGGGGCACGCCGGGCTGGTCAGCTGCGCGAGCGAAACGATGCCGCAGGCGTTCTCCTTCGAGAGCTTCCACACGCCGTCCTCGGGGACGAACTGGAACGTGCCGGGGTTGGCCTGCCCGTTGAGCGTGATGGTGATTCCGGCATTGAGGACTCCGGTGCCGAGGTCGTCGATGCTGGTGATCTCGATCTGAGCGTTGTTGGCCACAGCAGCCGCGGCGACCTGGTTGATCAGATCGGGATCCTCGGACGCGCCCTGGATGAGGGCCGCCTTCTCCTCGACCGGGACGTTGGGGTCGAGTCCGCGCATGAGCTGAGTGTTGAGCTCTTCGACCGTGGGTGCGGGCGGGTACGCGCCACCCTCGGGAGCGGTGGAGGCCGAGGTGGTGACAGCCGTCGTCGTCGTCGCGGTCGGCTCGTCGCCGCCACCGGAGCTGCAGGCGGTCATGGTCAGTGCACCGGCGATGGCGATACCGGCAACCATTGCCCGTCGGGTGTTGCGAAGCTTCAAGTGCTTGTCCTTTTCACTCTGAGTCACGTCTCGATCGTTCTGTGACTCGTCGGTCGTTGCGGGTAGTGGTCGTCTCGGACCGGAGTCCACTATGTCAGCTCGGATCGGTCGAACCACAACCCAGAACCCATACCTGTGAAACCTCACAGAGTTTCCTCAGCTCCGCCACATTCACTTCAGGCTGTCGAGAACATCGGCAACGACCAGGTTCTCGTCGGATTCGGCGAAGGTTCGCGCGATTCCAGGCCCGGTGGTGCGGGTCTCGAATCGGACGGTGACCACCGAGTGCCCTGCACCCTGTACCCAGCCGTGACCGAAGTCGGGATGTCGGACGTCCATGCCCGGCTGCCATCGCGGACCCTCCGGGACGACAACGTCCCCAGCGGCGTCGATCGGCGCAGGCGACTCCTCGGTCGCGTCTGCCGCATCCACGACCGGCTCGTGTTCGAGTTCGGGGAACAGAGATCCCTGCCGTACCGCCGACAACCCGGCCAGGCCGACCCCGACCAGCCTGATCGGGCCGACGTCGACCGGGTCGACCGCCAGTCGCTGCGCGGTGGCCACGATGGTCTGCTTGTCCACAGTCGCGTACGGCAACGTCGCCGATCGGGTGATGATGCTCATGTCGGACTTGCGCAGTTTGAGCACCACGGTTCTGGCACCCCGGCCGTCCTTCAGCAACCGGCGATGAGTCGATTTGACAATGGACTCGATGGCCGGTCGGAGCTGAGCGAGGGAGATGACATCCTGCGCGAAGGTCGTTTCGGCGCTGACCTGCTTTGCCTCGGCCCGCTCGGCCACCACGCGATTGTCGATTCCTCGCGCCAGCTGATGCAGACTCGGCCCCATCGTGGCCCCGAGTATCGATGCCACTTCCGACTCCGGCGTGGCCACGAACTTGCCGATGGTATCGATTCCCAAGCGCCGCAAGCGCTCTCCGGCCACCGGTCCGATACCCCACAGCTTCCGCACCGGCAGGGCCGCCATCAGCTCGGCCTGAATTCCAGGAGCGACGACGGTGACGCCATCGGGTTTGGCCAGGCCCGACGCGATCTTGGCGATCTGTTTTCCCGATCCGGCACCGATCGAGGCGACCAGCCCGGTCTCGGCGAGTATCAGCGCGCGCAGGCCCGCGCAGAACTGCTCGACCTCACCGACCGTCGCTCCGGCCAATTCGAGCGGCTCACCGAAGGCCTCGTCGATCGACAGTTGTTCGAGAACGGGCATCGGTCCCCGTAGTGCCTCGAAGGCCCGACGGCTCAGCTCCGAGTACAGAACGAACCGCGGTGGCAGCACCACCGCTCCTGCTCCGACGAGTCGGCGAGCCTGATGCATCGGCATCGCCGAACGCGCCCCGAACGCGCGGGCCTGGTAACTGCACCCGGCCACCACTCCCCGCCCGCCCGCACCGCCGACGAGAACCGCACGGCCCCGCAGAGTGGGCCTGGTCAATTGCTCGGCCGAGGCGAAGAACGCGTCCATGTCCAGATGCAGCACCCATCGGCGACTCCGCAGGGTGTCGTCGGCGATGTTCGACATCGTCAGCGAGTATCGACGGTGAAGCCGAGCGCCTGGGCCGCACGTTCGGGTGACGGATCGGACCATAGCTCGCCGTAGTTCTCGTTCGTGCTCAACGAGCGGGTGTCGGCCTTGTCGATGTAGAGGGTGCCGTCCAGGTGGTCGGTCTCGTGGGCCACGATCCTGGCCGGCCAACCGCGGACGAGCTCGTCGATCCCACGCCCGGTCTCGTCGGTGCACTCGAGCCGCACCTCGGTGGCCCGGGTGACGACGGCCTGATAGCCGGGAACGCTCAGGCACCCCTCGTAGAAGCCGGCCGTCCGCGACCCGACCGGGGTGTACCCCGGATTGACCAACACGCGAAACGGCAGAGGTGTGCGCTCCCGAACGCGCCCGACGTCGCCACCCACGTCGTACCGATCCTCGATCACCGCGATCCGCAGTGGGATGCCGATCTGCGGCGCGGCGAGCCCGACGCCCGGTGCGGCGTGCATGGTCGCGCGCATCACCTCGATCAACTCCGCGAACGTCTCCGAGTCGAGCTGCCCGGTGTACCGCGCAGCCTTCGATCGCAACACCGGGTCGCCTGCGGCAACGATGGGCACGACGCCGTCGCGAGCCCCGGTGAGAAGCTCACGAACGGCGTCGACCGACACGTCGCCGTCGATCATGACGACTTGGTGATCGCTGCCCGAACTCCTTCACCGAGATCGCTGCCCTCGTCGCCGACGGGGCCGTCGACCAGTGACAGCGCCAGCACCTCGCCGGCGATCAGATCACGGTGGGTGTCGAGCCATGCCTGTCGGTGTTCGGGGACCTCGATGACGATGTCGATCCGGTCCGAGACGTCGAGTCCGTGGTTGCGTCGCGCATCCTGCAGTTCACGGATGCGGTCCTTGGCCCAGCCCTCGGCCTCCAGCTCCTCGGTGACGGCCGAGTCGAGCACGACCAGGCCGGCGTTTCCGGGCAACGGTGCCGTCGACTCCGGCTCGGCTGCAACGAGTTTGCGCGTGTACTCCTCGGGCAGCAACGCGATGCCTGCCGCGCTGACGACTCCGTCGGCATCCTCGGACCAGTCGCCTGCCTTGACGGCCTTGATGACCGTCTGGACGTCCTTGCCGATACGCGGTCCCGCGGCGCGGGCGTTGACGACGAGCTCGAACTTTCCGTGTACGGCAACGTCTTCGGTGAGGTCGACCTTCTTGACGTTGACCTCGTCGGCGATGATGTCGACGAACGGACGCAGGCGCTCGGCATCGGCGGCCGCAACCGTCACCTCGGGCAACGGCAACCGCACTCGCAAGTTCTGCGCCTTACGCAGACCCAGCACGGTGGAGCACACGGTACGAACCTCGTCCATGCTCTCGACGAGTTCCGGATCCGACGGCAGTTCGTCGGCCTCGGGCCAATCCGTCAGGTGCACCGAGCGGCCACCGGTCAAGCCCCGCCACACCACTTCGCTGATCAACGGCAACAACGGAGCTGCGATGCGCGTGAGCACCTCGAGCACGGTGTGCAGGGTGTCGATCGCGTCGGCGTCCTCGCTCCAGAACCGCGAACGAGACCGTCGCACATACCAATTGGTCAGTGCATCGCAGAACGTGCGCAGCTCGTCGCACGCTCCGGCGATGTCGTTGCCCTCGAGCGCATCGGTGATCGCGTCGCGGGTGGCCGACAGTTTGGCCAGAACGTAGCGATCGAGCACGTTCGGCGAATCGGTGCGCCACGTCCCCGGCGTCGAGGCGTAGAGCTGGAGGAAGCTCCACGCATTCCAGATCGGCAGCAGCGCCTGCCGCACGCCCTCGCGGATGCCCTGCTCGGTGACGATCAGGTTGCCGCCGCGCAGGATCGGTGACGACATCAGGAACCACCGCATGGCATCGGAGCCGTCGCGGTCGAAGACCTCCTTGACATCGGGGTAGTTGCCCTTGGACTTGCTCATCTTCAGACCGTCTTCACCGAGCACGATGCCGTGGGCGGCAACAGTTTTGAAGGCCGGCCTGTCGAACAGGGCCGTGGCAAGTACATGCAGCGTGTAGAACCAGCCACGAGTCTGCCCGTTGTACTCGACGATGAAGTCGCCGGGATTGTGGGTCTGGAACCATTCGGCGTTCTCGAACGGGAAATGCACCTGCGCGTACGGCATCGAGCCCGACTCGAACCAGCAGTCCAGCACCTCGGGAACGCGACGCATCGTGGACTTACCGGTCGGGTCGTCCGGGTTGGGTCGCGTCAGATCGTCGATGTAGGGCCGGTGCAGATCCGTCGGACGCACACCGAAGTCGCGCTCGAGCTCGTCCAGGCTGCCGTACACGTCGAGACGAGGGTAGGCAGGGTCGTCGGACGTCCAGGCCGGGATAGGGCTGCCCCAGTACCGGTTTCGGCTGATGTTCCAATCGCGCGCACCCTCGAGCCACTTGCCGAACTGGCCGTCCTTGATGTGCTCGGGCACCCAGGTGATCTCCTGGTTGAGCTCGACCATCCGATCACGGAACTTGGTGACAGCGACGAACCACGACGGCACCGCCATGTAGATCAGCGGCTGACCACTACGCCAACTGTGCGGGTACGAGTGCTCGATGGTCTCGTGCCGCAGCAGGCGACCGGAAGCCTTGAGATCCTTGATGATCACCGGGTTGGCATCGAACACCATCAGACCCTCGTACGGCGGCACCAACGAGGTGAACTTGCCGCCCGCGTCGAGCGGTTGTACCACCTCGATACCGTTCGCGGTGGCGACGTCCATGTCCTCTTCACCGAAAGCGGGCGCGAGGTGCACGATTCCGGTACCCGAATCGGTGGTGACGTAGTCGGCCTGCAGCACGCGGTGTGCATTCTCGTGGCCGAGGAAGAAGTCGTACGGCGGCGCGTAGGAGAGTCCGACCAACTCGGCACCGGTGTGCTCCGAGACCACCTCCGGCTCCTCCCCCAGTTCCTTCGCGTAGTGCGAAAGACGGGCAGCGGCAAGCACGTAACGCTCACCGTCGGCACCCCGCACCTGCACGTACTGCACCTCCGGGTGCACCGCGATCGCCAGATTGGACGGAAGGGTCCACGGCGTGGTGGTCCAGATCAGTGCGTTCGCACCGTCCAGGGGTGAGCCGGGAGCCGTCAACGGCATCGTGACGGTCACCGCGGGGTCCTGGCGCATCTTGTACGCATCGTCCAGGCGGGTCTCCTGGTTGGACAAGGGTGTCTGCTCGTACCAGCTGTACGGCAGCACTCGGTAGCCCTGGTAGATCAGGCCCTTGTCGTGCAGCGTCTTGAATGCCCACATGACCGACTCCATGAAGTCGACATCGAGCGTCTTGTAGTCGTTGTCGAAATCGACCCAACGAGCCTGCCGGGTGACGTAGTCGCGCCACTCGTCGGTGTACTGCAGCACCGATTGCTTGCAGTAGGCGTTGAATTTCGCCAAGCCCATCTCGTCGATCTCGGACTTGTCCTTGATTCCGAGCTGCTTCTCCGCTTCCAGCTCTGCGGGCAGGCCGTGGCAATCCCAGCCGAAGCGGCGTTCGACCTTCTTGCCTCGCATCGTCTGGAACCGTGGGACGAGGTCCTTGACGTAACCGGTGAGCAGGTGCCCGTAATGGGGCAGGCCGTTGGCAAAGGGAGGACCGTCGTAGAAGACGAACTCCTCGGCACCGGCTCGGTTGTCGATACTCGCTCGGAAGGTTCCGTCCTCGGCCCACTCGTGCAACACGATGCGCTCGAGATCGGGGAACGGAACACTGCCCGACCGGCCGTCGGCCAAATCGACCAGGGGGTAGGACGGGTTCTCGGGACGTGCGCTCGAATCGGTCATATCGATCTCCTCCGTGCCGGCCGCGTACGAGACGCGACACCAGTTGGCACGGGGACGACATTCGACGATCGGGACGTCGGATACCGCGGTACCACCCCGCTTGCTCGGATGCGTCGACTGTGTCGCCGCCGTACCGAGCCTCTCCACACGAGCTGTGACGGGCTCACCCGTTCGGTTCTACTGAACACCGATCCGAGTTCGTTGCTTCTCGAATCGGCGTCGTTCTTCCGAAGGCTCCCCGGTGATAGCCGGATCGATGCCAGACATCAACTGCACAAATCAGATCGAGCACATGTTAACTGTCGATCTCCGGCGGTGGTCGTTTGCCGGTGAGTGCACCGATCAGCAGCAGAACTGCTCCCACGATACACACGCCGATGCAGGCCCACGCCCACACCACCGAACCCGTCATCAGAGCAAGAACCAGAAAACCGAAACCGATCGCCGCTGCGCCGAGAGTCAGGACCAGCACGTGATTCCTCGCTCACCACTCCACGCGACAACCGGGCCCGATGCTGCCTCGTTCGGCAGCATCGGCGCACCGAGCCGCGTCAGTTGCCCTTGGCGTACGACTGGCTGTACCCGGACGACTGGTTGTCCTGATTGAAGTTGTCCTGACCGTTGTCCACCGGCAGCGCGGAGGAGCGGTTCTCGAGCTCTTCGAGCTGAGATTCCAGGTAGGACTTGAGCCGCACACGGTATTCCCGCTCGAAGGTCTTGAGCTGTTCGATGCGACCTTCAAGAACGGAGCGCTGCTGGTTGATCGTCGCCATGATCTCGGTGTGCTTGCGCTCGGCATCCGCCTGCAGCGCGTCGGCCTTCTCCTTGGCCTGGCGAAGCTGAGTCTCGGAACGCGTCTGCGCGTCCGACAGCAGCGACTCGGACTTCTGCCGAGCCTCGGACATCATCGCCTCGGAACGCGTGCGCGCATCGGACACCAGACGTTCGGCGTTGGTACGAGCATTTCCGAGCAACTGCTCGGACTCCGACTTGGCGTCGCCGGTCAAGCGATCGGCCATCTCCTGAGCGAGGCCGAGAATCTTCGCGGCCTGCATGTTGGAGTCGCCGCCCTGCGCGGGCGCCGCTGCAACCGGAGCGACCGGCGCGGGCTGCGCGGCGACGGGTGGCGGCTTGGGGGGATCGACCGGGCGCTGCGGCTCGGGCTTCGGCGCCGCGACCTGAGCAGGCTGCGGGTTCTGCCGAACCGAGCTCTTGGCGTCGGAGAGCTCCTGATCGAGCTCGCCGACCCGCTGGCGTAGATCGGCGTTCTCTTCGATCAGTCGCGACAACTCTTGTTCGACGAGGTCGAGAAAAGCATCGACCTCGTCTTCGTTGTATCCGCGCTTACCGATGGGCGGCTTGCTGAACGCTACGTTGTGCACATCAGCTGGAGTCAGCGGCATGGAAGGATCCCTTCACGCGTCTTGGGGCGGTAGAGCAAGCATTCAGTTATATGCCATTCCGCGCGAGTGCAGAACAATCAAACTGTAACTGGCGTCCATTCTGTCACACAGGACACGCAGCTTGCGCGCGTCCTGCGTTCTAACATTCCATCTTCGGCCTCAGGCCGCGAGACTGCTGGTCACATTCCACGCGATGAAGACGACGAACAGCAGGATCATGATTGACAGATCCAGTCGTACTCCACCGAGATTGAGAGGCGGAATTATCCTACGGAGGAACTTCACCGGCGGGTCGGTCACCGTGAAGATCGCCTCGAGCAAGATGACGACCACCCCGGTCGGTTGCCAATCCCTCGCGAAGGTCCGGATGAACTCGACGATGATTCGACCGATGAGAAGGAGCCAAAAAAGAAACAATACGATGTTGATCACCGTGAACACGATCACGGCTATACTCTGCCTGACTTCACCGGGCTGAGCAAAGCGCGCTGGTCACAGCCTCGAATTGCCGCCCCGAACAGCGAAACTCTCACTGTTGGCTGTAGAAACCGGTCTCGGCTATCCGTCTGCGCTCCTGGGGCGACACGTCGACGTCGGCGGGTGAGAGCAGAAAGACCTTCGTCGCCACCTTGTCGAACGATCCGCGCAATGCGAATGCCAGACCGGCGGCGAAATCGACCAGGCGCTTGGCGTCGGCGTTGCTCATCTCGACCAGGTCCATGATCACGGGCGTGCCGTCGCGGAAGCGCTCGCCGATCGTGCGGGCCTCGCTGTAGTCGCGCGGGCGCAGGGTGGTGATCTTCGACAACGGACCACCGTCGTCGGCGATCGGGCTCCGTCGAGTCTCCGCACGCACATCCATTCGAGTGTCCATGGCCAACGCTCCGCGCGTTGCCGGTCCTCGTGTGGACGGGGCCGACCCGCGGGTTCGACCACCGATCGGGGCGAGCGTGGCTGCAGGCCGCGGTGCCTCGTACTCGTCGTAGTCGTCATCGAGTTGCGCGTGCCGAGATCCACCGAACGACGGCTTCACGAACTCGCGATCGTCGATGTCGTCGTAACTGTCGCGACCACCACGGGAGCTGCGCCGCGTGTCCGGATCGTCGAGGTAATCGTCCTCGTAGTCGGCGAGCGGAACCATGCCGAAGTACGCCTTGAACTTGTGCAGGGTGCTCATCGTTCTGCCTTCCGTGGCGGTGTGTCTACTGTCGATCCCCAGGTTCGCAAGTGTCTGTTGTGACTGATGTGATCCGTGGACTGTTATTGCGAGGCTATCGGCCGCGCACCGAGTATTGCGGTACCGACACGCACGCACGTGGATCCGTGCCGCACAGCAGCTTCCAGGTCTCCGGTCATGCCGGCGGACAACTCGAGCGCTCCCGGATGATCGACCAACAGACGGTTGTGCAGACTCTCGAGGTCCGCGAACGCCGCATCCGGATCGGCGTCGAGAGGCGGCACCGCCATCAACCCGGCAAGACGCAACCCGGCGGCATTCGACACAGCGTCGGCAAGTTCGTGCAGTTCGTCTCGGTCGACGCCTCCGCGATGCACATCGCCGTCCAGACTGACCTGGACCAACACGTCCAGCTCCGACTCACGTACCCCCTCGTCCAGCGCCACGGTCGACGCCTTCGACAAAGCGGTCACCAGCCTCGCGCTGTCCACCGAATGGATGGAATGAGCCCATGCCGCAACCGACTTGGCCTTGTTGCGCTGCAGGTGTCCGATCATGTGCCACCGAGGCGGGTCGGCGAGAAAGTCCTCGGTGGTATCGGCAACCTTCGGCGTCGCGTCCTGCTCGCGGGATTCTCCGAAGTCGCGCAGCCCGAGGCGGTACAGGATGCGCACATCCGACGCCGGGAAGAACTTGGTCACCGGCAGTAGAGCCACCTCGGTCGGAGACCGTCCGGCTTCGATGCATGCACGGCTCAACCGCTCCCGCACCGAGGTCAACGCCGTCTCGATCTCGCGCGCCCGATCGGTGCCCGACGCGTTGCCGGTGGGTTCGCTCATCACAACCTTCTCTGCCGGGTCACCGAACGGCCACTTCCGGCCGATCACCTGGGGACGAGCTGTCCATCCACACGACAGAAGCGATTCGGCCGGTCGACCCCTCGCGACGGTGACTGAACAGCGTTCTGTCCTCGATCGTGCAGCGCGGGTCCTGCGCCACTGCGGATACTCCCGCTGCGAGCAGTTGGGCCCGCACTCCGGCCGGGATGTCGAGTCCGGGCGTACGACGGACCGTCGTGGTCGCGCTGCCGGGTAGATGCTTGTCGACGTCCGCACGCATGGCTGCGGGCACCTCGTACTGTCGGCCACTCGCGGCCGGACCGAGAAATGCACCGATCCTCGCGGGCACCGCACCGAGCTCGACCATCGCGGCCAAGACCCGGGGCACGATGCCGATACGGGCACCGACCCGGCCTGCGTGGACGGCGGCGATCACTCCGGCTTCCTCGTCGGACAGCAGGATCGGCACGCAATCGGCGGTGAGTACCACCAAGCCGAGGTCACGCTGCGTCGTCACCAGTGCATCGGTCATCGGTACCGGCTCGTCCACGGGACCATCGACCACCGTGACGGTCCGGCCATGGACCTGCTCCATGAACACGAGCCGGTCGAGTCCCATGCCCAACCGCTCACCGAGCCGACGACGGTTGGCGTCCACCGCGATCGGATCGTCCCCGACATGATCGCCGAGATTGAACGTGTCGAACGGCGGTGCCGAGACACCGCCCGCGCGCGTCGTCGAGACGCGGCGGACGCGAAACGCACCGGCGGATGCGGTGTCACTCACCGCCGCATGAAGGACGGCACATCGACTTCGTCTTCGCCCTCGTCCTCGGCGATCGGCACCCGACGGCCCGAGCCGACCGACTCACGACCCTGCCCGCCCGAGTCACGGCCGTGGCTTGCTGCGGATTCTCGGCTGGACGACTCACGGTTGGACGAGCTCGACGAATTCAACGGCGGCAGACTGCTGCCACTCGGTGCGCCGACCGGGTCGCGGAACACAGCGCCCTCGGAACTGTCGTTCGAGCGCGAGGACACTTCTCCGGAGCGGGCCGACCCGATCGGGCCGCGCGTGGACGTGGCCGCTTCGACCGGTCGACGTGTGGGAGTACCGCCATCGAAGCCTGCAGCGATGACGGTCACGCGAACCTCGTCGCCCAGTGAGTCGTCGATGACGGTTCCGAAGATGATGTTGGCATCGATGTGTGCTGCTTCCTGCACCAGCGACGCGGCTTCGTTGATCTCGAACAGGCCGAGGTCCGAACCGCCGGCGATGGACAGCAGCACTCCGCGTGCTCCTTCCATCGAGGCCTCGAGCAGAGGCGAGTTGATCGCCGACTCGGCCGCCTTGATCGCGCGACCTTCGCCGCGGGAGGAGCCGATGCCCATGAGTGCACTGCCTGCACCGGACATGACGCCCTTGACGTCGGCGAAGTCGACGTTGATCAGGCCCGGGGTGGTGATGAGGTCGGTGATGCCCTGGACGCCGTTGAGCAGGACTTCGTCGGCGCTGCGGAATGCATCCATCAGGCTGACTGCGGCATCGCCCAGCTGGAGCAGGCGATCGTTGGGGATGACGATGAGCGTGTCGCAGGACTCACGGAGCTGCTGGATGCCGGTATCGGCCTGCCCGCCGCGACGCTTGCCCTCGAACGAGAACGGCCGGGTGACGACACCGACGGTGAGCGCACCGAGCTTGCGAGCGATGTTGGCGACCACGGGGGCACCGCCGGTACCGGTGCCGCCACCCTCACCTGCAGTGACGAAGACCATGTCGGCACCCTTGAGTACCTCTTCGATCTCGTCCTTGTGATCGTCCGCCGCGCGGCGGCCGACCTCGGGATCGGCACCTGCGCCGAGGCCGCGGGTCAGTTCGCGTCCGACGTCGAGCTTGACGTCTGCGTCACTCATCAGCAAGGCCTGAGCGTCGGTGTTGACCGCGATGAACTCGACTCCCTTGAGTCCCTGTTCGATCATGCGGTTGACCGCGTTCACGCCGCCGCCGCCGATGCCGACGACCTTGATTACGGCGAGGTAGTTGTGCGGGGGCGTCATGGGCTCTCGCCTTCCGTGGAGTGTTGCGTGAAATGTGGAAAACTCTCAACCTAAACCACAGGCTTAGAGTTATGTCAAGTACTGATCTGGTCGGAACGCTATTCATCGCCGACGGCTATCGCCATTAGGCGCGCCGACGCCACGCCAGAAATATGCGTCACGCGCTCCGAAACTATTTCGTGGTGGGCAGATCCGGACTCGACACGTCGAAAATCTGCCCGGGCTGCGACAACAGAGCGATCGCCACCGCGGCCTTCCGATCCGAGTTGTCCGTGCTGCCCCACACCACGGTGCGCCCGTCGAGCAGCAGAATCGAGATGTCGGACAGAGTGCTCGCTCGCAGCTCTCCGACCTGATCACGGAGCAGCGGTGGCAACGTATCGAGTACCGCCAGAGCATCTTTCGTCACCGGATCGCCGTACACCGGATTCTGGGTCACCAGCCGCACGACACCGGGCGGCGGCGGTGCGATCGCGAAGTCGACCCCCGTCGAGTCGAGAAGATGGGTGCCGTCCGGAGAATCGAAGAACGCCACCGGAATTCGCTCCTCCACCGTCACCTGCACCGTCGACGGGTACTTCCGCTGCACACGCACCGTGGCCAGAGCCGGAATGGTCGCCACACGCTGCGCCGCCGCAGCGGTATCCACGCGAGCGAGCGGAAGACCGGTGGGAACGTCGAGCCGCTCGAGAATTTCCTGCTCGGATACCGAGGACGCACCCGAGACCGCAATGGTCCGAACCGACATCAGCGGGGTGAAGTACACCAGCGCAGCCGATCCCACCGCGACCACGACGACGGCCAGCACGATGAGCGCGGCCTTGCGCCGGGACCGCTTGACCCGAAGGCGTTCTTCTTCTCGCGCCCGAGCGCGGGCCTGCTTGTCGGTCGACACCGTCGGCGAATCATGTTCTCCTGCAGCTTTTCCCGACCTCGAAGAACGAGCTCGATCGGAGCGGCGGGTCACGTCGACGGCCGATCCTTCGATACCCCGCGGCCGGTTGCAGCACCGAAATCGGTCTTCGAGCGAAGTGCATCGAGAATCGGGCCGCCGAGCATCGTCACATCACCGGCACCCATGGTGATCACCACGTCGCCGGGCACACTGAGATGAGCGACCTGCTTGGCCACCAACGACAGATCCGGCTGGTAGTTCACCGGCTTGGTGACCGCGGCCGCGACCAGAGCGCCCGTGACGCCCGGGAGCGGCTCCTCCCGAGCACCGTAGACGTCGAGCACCACGATCTCGTCGGCCAACGACAGCGCTGCACCGAACTCCTCTGCGAACGTCGCGGTCCGCGAATACAGGTGCGGCTGGAACACGACGACGACTCGGCCGTGGTCCTGACCCGCCACCAGAGCCTGTGCCGCGGTCAACACCGCACGCACCTCGGTTGGATGGTGGGCGTAGTCGTCGAACACTCGGACGCCGTGCTCGCGCCCGGTGAACTGGAATCGTCGATGGACTCCGCCGAATCCGGTGAGGCCGGCCAGCAGCTCCTCGATCCCGGCCCCGACCTGACGCGCCGCCACGAACGCTGCCAGTGCATTGAGTGCCGTGTGCCGTCCAGGAACACCGAGCCGAACGGTGCGCGCTGCGTCCTCACCGGCGATCTGCAACTGTGCGACGCCACCGATGTCCTCGGGCTCCCACGCCAACAAACGCACGGCCATCTCGACGGGCCCCGCGTCGGCGTCCGCGGACCCGTAGCCCAGAACGGTCACTCCCGGCATGTTCCTGTCCACCACACGTCGGGCAAGAGCCGCCGAACCGGGGTCGTCCATGCAGGCCACGAGAACACCGCCGGGACCGAGCAGCGCGGCGAAGTCGTCGAAGACCTGTACGTAGGCCTCGGTGGTGCCGAAGTAGTCCAGGTGATCGGCTTCGATGTTGGTCACGATGATGACGTTTGCCGAGTACTGCAGCAGCGAGCCGTCGCTCTCGTCCGCCTCGGCAACGAACACGTCTCCGCTGCCGTGGTGGGCGTTGGTCCCGGCCTCGTTGAGCTCTCCCCCGACGGCGAACGATGGATCGAACCCACAGTGCTGGAGCGCAACGACCAGCATCGAGGTCGTCGACGTCTTTCCGTGAGTGCCCGAGACCAACAGCGTCCGGTAACCCTGCATCAACGAGGACAGCACCGCAGGCCGCAGTACCACCGGGATTCCTCTTTCGCGGGCTTCGACCAGCTCGGGGTTGGTCTTGGGGATCGCGGCGTGAGTCGTCACGACCACTGTGGGGCCGCCGTCGATCATGTCGAGCGCACTGGCGTCGTGACCGATACGAACCTGGGCTCCGCGTGCGCGCAGCGCGAGCACACCCCGCGATTCCTTGGCGTCCGAACCCGATACCTGCCCGCCGCGGGCCAGCAGGATGCGAGCGATGCCGGACATTCCGGCACCACCGATACCCACCATGTGTACTCGTTCGAGCTCGGTCGGCAGTTCCGACGTCGCCGCACCCTCAGTTGTCACGCGGACTTCTCCCTCGTTCTCTTCGCATGCTCGACGCCGCCCGGATCAGCGTCTCGCCGCGTGTGCAGTGTCGAGCACGATCCGGGCAACGGCAGCTGCTGCTCCCTTGTGTCCGGCACCGGCTGCGGCACGCGACATGGCGGCGATCCGTTCGGTGTCGGCCACGAGCGCAATCACCGTGTCGGTCACGTAGCGCTCGGTCAGTGTCGCATCGGACACCAGGATGCCACCTCCGGCGTCGACGACCGGTCGGGCATTGAGCTCCTGCTCGCCGTTGCCGTGCGGCAGCGGTACGTAGACGGCGGGCAGGCCGGTCGCGGACACCTCGGCGACCGTCATGGCCCCGGACCGACAGATGGCCAGATCGGCTGCCGCGTACGCGAGATCCATGCGGTCGATGTACGGCAACGCCACGTACGGGGCATCCGGGTTGCTCTGTTCGACGTCGAGCGAGTTCTTCGGTCCGTGCGCGTGCAGGACGGAAATGCCGGCACCGGCCAGGGCAGGCGCGGCCGAGGAGACCGCCTCGTTGAGGGAACGGGCTCCTTGCGAACCGCCGAACACCAGCAGCACGGGTCCGTGCTCGGGCAGACCGAAGTGTGCGCGGGCTTCCGCGCGAACAGCGGCACGGTCCAGTTCGGTGATGGTGGGGCGCACCGGGATTCCGATCACCTCCGCGTCCGCACCGCCGCGCGCGGCGATACCCGATCCAGCGACAGCCGCGAGCACCCGCTGGGCGGACCGTGCACCGACCTTGTTGGCGATCCCTGCTCGGGCATTGGCCTCGTGGATGACAACCGGGATTCGGCCACCACGGCCGAGCAACCGGCCGCGCGCCGCGAGATAGGCGGGCAGCGCGACGTAACCGCCGAATCCGACGAGCACGTCGGCCTCGACGGCCGCGAAGATCTCCCTGGTTCGACGCACCGATCGGACGACGCGAACCGGCAGCTTCAGCAGATCGACTGTGGGCTTACGTGGCAACGGAACGGGCGGGATGAGTTCGAGTGCGTAGCCGCGGGCAGGAACGAGCGTCGTCTCCAGACCGCGGCTGCTACCGAGGGCCGTGACGGTGACCGTGGGGTCGAGGACGCGTAGAGCGTCGGCCACGGCGAGCGCAGGCTCGATGTGCCCGGCCGTTCCGCCCCCGGCGACCACTACGGAAATCGGTCGAGATGTCTGCTTCACCGTCGATATCCTCGCTCACCCGAGCGAACGGGTGGGCGACCGGGTTGCGGTTCCGGTCGCGGACGGTACGCCGATCGGGATCCTGTGGGATGTCCCGCCGCAGGATCGCGCCGCTGCGGTTCGGCTCTACGGCCGGTGCCGCGGGGCAGATCCGTCCGATGGTTGGTCGGAGACGCCGCGCGCGAACTCGACACCCTGGTGCGGGTACGCCCCGGCTCGGGTGCCCGTGCCGATCGGCCGTCCTTGCCCTTGCGTGACTCGAGGCGCTGACGATCCTGTGCTGCCAACGTCGGACGAGTGGACTTCGATCGGGCCATCGCGGCGCGCTTCGGCGAGAACACCGCGGGCAGCGGAAGCTTGAGGGCGCGGGCGATACGCCCCTCCTGTCCGGCATGCAAAGCCGCGATCGCCTCCGGCTCGTGGCGGGCCGCGCTCGCGATGATGCCGAACATCAGCAGGGTGATCGCCGTCGACGTGCCTCCGTAGGACACCAGCGGCAGCTGCAGACCGGTCACCGGAAGCAGTCCCACGACATAGCTGATGTTGATCATCGCCTGGCCGAACACCCAGCACGTGGCACCGGCGGTCAGCAGGCGCAGGAACGGATCGACCGAGCGCATGGCGATGCGCAGGCCCGTGTAGACGAAGAGACCGAACAAGCCGATGACCGCCAGGCAGCCGATCATTCCGAGTTCCTCGCCGATGATGGCGAAGATGAAGTCGTTGTGCGCGTTGGGTAGATAGCTCCACTTCGCGCGACTCTGCCCCAGCCCACGGCCGAACCAGCCGCCGTCGGCGAGAGAATATTTCGCCTGGGTGGACTGATACGACAGGCCCGAGGTGTCTTCTCCCGGGTTGAGCCAGGCCTTGACGCGATTGGACCGGTATCCGGCGGTGAAGGCGAGCACTGTCGCCAGCGCCAGACCTGTCATCAACACGGCGAGGAAGAGCTTGGCGTTGAGTCCGGCGAACCACAGCAGGGCCACCAGAATGATGCCGAGGGCGATCGCGGTACTCAGGTTCGGCTGAAGCACGACCAGCAGGCACATCAACAGGCCTGCAGGCAGCAACGGCACCAACAGAGACTTGATGTTGCCGTGTTCGCTGCGGCGCGAGGCCAACAGGTGCGCGCCCCACAGAACGAGCGCGACCTTGGCCAGCTCGGACGGCTGGAACGACACCACACCGAAGTCGAACCAACGCCGCGCACCCTGACGTTCGGCACCGATACCGGGGATCAGCACGAGCATCAGCATGGTGATCGAGACGAGGAACAGCGGGAACGACAGCTTCCTGAGGTACCTGACCGGCAACCGGAGAGCCACGTAGAAAGCGACGACTCCCAGCGCGACACCGATCAACTGCTGAGTGAACAGTGCGTACCCGGATTCGTCGGCCGCGTAGGACTCGGCGGACGACGCCGACAGGACCATGACCAGGCCCAGCACGGTGAGCAGTACTGCGATGGTGACGATGAGGTGGAACGACGCGAGCGGACGGCCGAACCACAGGCCGATTCGGGTGCGCGGCGCGCTGGTGCGGCGAGGTGGACGGGACGGCTGACCGGGCCCGGTCACGAGCGCGACGATCCGATGTCGTCGACGCCGAGGCGCTGCACCGACTCGGCGAAGCTGCGACCCCGGTGGCCGTAATCGGCGAACATGTCCAGCGATGCGGCCGCAGGGGCCAGTAGAACGGTATCCCCTGGCGCAGCGTGTCCGGCCGCCTGGGCAACCACGACCCGCATCACCGCATCAGCATCTTCAGCACCATGAGTCACACCAGCATCGTCTCCCGAAGGGAGCCTGACGACCGGAACATCGGGGGCGTGTCGCGCCAAAGCCTGTGCGATCTGCATCCCATCGCGCCCGAGAACCACGGCAGCGACGAGTCGATCGGCGATCTCGACGACCAGATCGTCGATCACCGCGCCCTTCAACAGACCGCCCGCGATCCACACCACCCTCTCGTGCGCCAGGATCGAGGAACGAGCTGCATGCGGATTCGTCGCCTTCGAATCGTCGACGAACGTCACCCCGCCGAGCTCCCGCACCACCGCCGCCCGATGCGGCCCGACCCGGTAGCTCAGCAGACCCGCCCGAACTGCGGCGGCCTGCACCCCGACGGAGCGCGCAAGCGCACCGGCCGCGAGCGCATCGAGAATGCCGGACGGCCCGCTCGGCTCGACATCGTCGGCAGCGAGGAGTTCGACGTTCTCGCCGAACGCGTTGTCCACGAGCACCCCTGCACGCACGCCCAATTCACCGGATGCGGGCTCTCCCAACCGAAAGCCGACGACACCGGGAGCCGGCGAGCCTGCGGCCAGACTCGCTGCCCGGGCGTCGTCCAGGCCGACGACCGCAACGTCACCGGTCAACGCCCGAGCCTTGGCCTGGACGTACCCGTCCATGCCGCCGTGCCAATCGAGATGATCCTCGGCGATGTTGAGAACCACTCCTGCCGCCGGACGCACCGACGGAGCCCAGAACAACTGGAACGACGACAGCTCGACGGCGAGCACGCTCGGATGCGGGGTACGGCGCAAGGCGTCGGCGATGGGGAGTCCGATGTTTCCGCAGGCCACCGACTCGATGTCGGCCGCCTCGAGAATCGAGGCCAGCATCGAGGTGGTGGTGGTCTTTCCGTTGGTTCCGGTGACCACGAGCCAGCGAGTTCTGGGGCCGTACAGCTCGGCCCGGTCGATGTGCCAGCACAGCTCCACATCGCCCCACACCGGGATGCCGCGCTCGGTAGCAGCGGCCAACACCGGTGAGTCGGGACGGAAGCCGGGACTGGTGACGACGAGGGAGAACTCGGCGAGCACCGCGGGATCGCCGAGCAGGTCTTCCTGCAGCACCACGGCGGCACCGATGTTCGCTGCCTCGTCGAGTGCGCCGCGATTCGAGTCGGTGACGGTGACCGCCGCTCCGAGGTCGAGCAACGGTTGCACGACAGCCAGTCCGGAGACCCGGGCACCGGTCACCAGGACCGAACTGCCACGCAACCAGGTCAGATCGGTCCGAGAGCCGTCCACGGATTCGTCCATGACCTATCCGCCGACGGCAGCGAGGTACTCGCTGTAGAACAGGGCGAGTCCGACGGCCGACGCAATGGCGGCCAGCAACCAGAACCGGATGATCACCGTCGTCTCGGCCCATCCCGCCAACTCGAAGTGATGATGGAACGGAGCCATGCGGAACACGCGTCGGCGACTGGATCGGAACACCGCGACCTGGATGACGACCGATGCGGCCTCGGCGACGAACAGCGCACCGATGACGACCATGATCAGTTCGGTCTTGGTGACCACCGACAGGCCCGCGATCAGGCCACCGAGCGCCAAGGATCCGGTATCGCCCATGAAGATCTTCGCCGGCGCGGCGTTCCACCACAGGAAGCCGATGCAGGCACCCGCAGCAGAGGCGCAGACCAGCGCGAGGTCGAGGGGATCTCGCACGTCGTAGCAGCCGGGGGCAGGCCCGGCGGGGCCTGCGCACGCCTGGCGGTACTGCCAGAAGGTGATGACGGTGTACGCACCTAGCACCAGCGTCATCGACCCGGCGGCGAGGCCGTCGAGACCATCGGTCAGGTTGACCGAGTTGGACCACGCGATCACCAACAGGCAGACGAAGAACACGAAGACCACCGCGGACATCGACCACGTCGCGATGTCGCGAACGTACGACAGTTGGGTACTCCCCGGAGTGAGTCCGCTCTCGCTGCGGAACTGCAGTACCAGGATCGCGAACAGCACGGCCGCCGTTATCTGACCGACGTACTTGCCGGTGGCGTTGAGACCCAGGTTGCGCTGCTTGCGGATCTTGATGAAGTCGTCGAGGAACCCGACCAGACCGAGCACCGTGGTCAGGCCGAGAACGAGCAGAGCCGAGGCCGACGGACCATCGGCGTCGTATCCGATGCCGATCAGGTGCGAGCCCCAGTAGCCGGCCCAGATCCCCACCAGAATCGCGACGCCGCCCATCGTGGGCGTCCCGCGCTTGGACTGGTGACTTGCCGGACCTTCCACTCGGATCTCCTGGCCGAAGCCCTGTTTCGAGAAGGTCTTGATCAAGACCGGGGTCAGCAGGATCGCAACAGCGAGTGCGATGCCACCGGCGAACAGGATCTGTCTCACTGCTCGCCCTCCGCACCGGCTGCGACGACACTCGATCCATCGGCCAGCAGAGCGTCTGCGACGGTCCACATGGCTCCGGACTGCGAGGCTTTCACCAGCACGATGTCGCCGGGGAGCACTTCCTCGCGCAGCACTGCAATCGCCGCTTCGCGATCGGGTACCAGCATCGATTCCTCGCCCCACGAACCTTCCATGACCGCACCTTGATGCAGTGCCCGCGTGGGGCGTCCCGAGTCGACGATGATCAACCGATCGACGTCGAGCCGAACGGCCAGCCTGCCGATCGCGTCGTGCTCGACCACCGAGTCCGAACCCAGTTCGCCCATCTCCCCCAGTACCGCCCAACTGCGGCGCTTCGGGCCGTCGTCGCGGCGTGACATCGAGACCAGCGCCTTGAGTGCGGCCCGCATCGAATCGGGGTTGGCGTTGTACGAATCGTTGACGACGGTGACGCCGTCGGCTCGGGTGCGCACGTCCATCCGACGGATCGATGTCGGTGCGGCGGCCCCGAGTGCGTCGGCCACCTGCGCCAGCGTTGCCCCGCATTCGAGTGCGACAGCCGCTGCGGCGAGCGCGTTGCCGACCTGATGTTCACCGTGCACCGCGAGGGTGACCGGCACTGTGCCTGCAGCGCATTCGAGTGTGAACGACGCCCGGGCGTCGGTGTCGACCTGCACGTCGACCGCCCTGATGTCCGCGTCGGCGTTCCGTCCGACGGTGACGACCGATGCCGTTGTACGCGTTGCCATCTCGGCGACGAGACGATCGTCGATGTTGAGAATCGCGACTCCCCCGTCGGCAGCACTCGGCAGCGCTTCGACGAGTTCGCCCTTCGCCAAGGCAATGGCCGCACGCGAACCGAACTCGCCCAGGTGTGCGGTACCCACGTTCAGCACCACTCCGATCCTCGGCGGTGCCAGTGCGGCGAGTTCCGCGATGTGGCCGATTCCTCTGGCGGACAACTCGAGACACAGGAAATCGGTATCGGCGTCCGCGCGCAGAGCCGTCCACGGATGGCCGAGTTCGTTGTTGAACGATCCGGGCGGTGCCACCACCGAGCCGAGTGGCTCGAGTACCGCCGAGATCAGATCTTTGGTCGAAGTCTTCCCCGAGGACCCCGTCACGCCGACGACCGTCAAACCGTGCTGGGCAGTCAGTGCGAGCACCGACTCCCTGGCCAGTCCACCGAGTGCAGCCAACACCGCCGCGCCCGAGCCGTCCGGATCGTGCTCGAGGGCCATCGCGCGGCTCTCGTGCGGAACCGGACTGACGACCACGGCCGGCACACCGACGGGACGCGCGGCCAGGACCAGCGCCGCACCTGCGGCGACCGCATCGGCGGCGTGTTCGTGGCCGTCGACCTTGGCCCCGGGAAGCGCGAGAAAGATACTGCCGGGGGTCACCTTGCGGGAATCGAACTCCACCGGTCCCGGCACCACGACCGTCGGATCCGACACATCGTGCACCGTGCCGCCGACCACTTCGGCGATACGGCCGATCGACAACGGAATCATCGTGCGCCCGCGCTCGTACCGACCAACCGCGCGTCGATCGCCGAGGCCAACACCACTCGATCGTCGAACGGATGCTTCACCCCTGCCACCTCCTGGCCGGTCTCGTGCCCTTTACCTGCAATCAACACAACATCCCCTTCGCGCGCCCACACCACGGCCTGCTCGATCGCCGCCGCCCGGCCTGCCACATTGCGTACTTCACCACGAGCATCCTCCGGCACCGAGAGCGCACCGTCCTGCACTGCCTGTCGTATGGTGGCCGGATCCTCGCTTCGCGGGTTGTCATCGGTCACCACCAGTAGATCCGCGCCGCGTGCCCCGGCCGCACCCATCAGCGGACGCTTGGCGGTGTCCCGGTCTCCACCCGCTCCGAGTACCACCGCGATCCGTCCACGGGACGATTCACGCAGCGTTGCCAGCACGGCCTCCACTGCCGCAGGCTTGTGCGCATAATCGACAACCGCCAGAAAGTTCTGTCCCCTGTCGATTCGTTGCACTCGTCCCGGCACGTCGACCGTCGCCAGCCCGGCTGCCGCAGTCGGTACGTCCACGCCTGCCGCCGCGCAGGTGGCCAACGCGAGCACGGTGTTCGCCACGTTGTAGCGACCCGGGAGGCGGACCGAGACCGGCAGCGACACACCGTTCGGATCGGCAACGACGAACGACTGTGTGCCGTCCTCGTGCTTGGCCCAGTCCGAGACCGTCCATTGCGAGTCGTCACCGGTGGACGCGGTCACCACCGTCGAGCCCGCCGCACGGGCGATGTCTGCCATTCGCACACCCCAGGCGTCGTCGACACACACCACAGCGGTGTCGGCGCGAACTGCGGAGTCGGCCGCGAACAAGCGACTCTTGGCCAGGAAGTAGTCCTCGAGAGAATCGTGAAAATCGAGATGGTCCTGAGAGAGATTGGTGAACGCACCGACGGCGAAGCGAGTGCCGTCGACGCGACCCAGAGACAGCGCATGGGACGACACCTCCATCACCACGGTGTCGACACCGTCCTCCACCATGACTGCGAACAGCGCGTGCAACTGTGGTGCCTCGGGTGTGGTGAGCGCGCTCGGAACGTGCCGACCTGCCACGCGTGTCTCTATGGTGCCGATCAACCCGCAGCGACGACCGGCAGCCGTCAGGCCGGCCTCGACCAGATACGACGTCGTCGTCTTGCCCGACGTACCGGTGATCCCGATGACGGTCATCTTCGACGACGGATTGCCGTAGACCAGCGCGGACACAGCTCCCAACACCTGACGTGGACGATCGTGGACGAGCACCGGCACCGGCCGATCGGTGCCTGCGAGAGCTCGCAGGACGATCTCGAGTCCGGCGGAATCGGTGAGCACTGCCACCGCACCACGATCTATCGCGTCCGCCGCGAAGTCGGCACCGTGACGGCTGGATCCGGGCAGAGCGGCGAAGAGGTCCCCGGGTAGGACGGACTGTGCTCTCAGATCGATGCCGGTCACGCTCACGCCCTCGGGGTCCCCGGCACCGATCGTGGCACCGGCCGCTACCGCAACATCGCGAACTGCGGTGTGCGGTGGATGCGCCGGACGTGAACCCGGAGCCGGTTGTGAATCCGATGAGACAGTCACTCCTGCTCCCTTCCTCTCTGATGCCGGCCGCTGTGATGCCGGCCGCGCACCTGCCCCGGCTCGGTCACGCCGCAGCGGCACCGAACGAACATGCGCGAACCGATGTGTCAGGTTACCGGCGACCGTGACCGAGATGTCGCCACCCCGACTCGAAGGAACGGCGGGATCGGATGTCAGTCCGCCTGCAGAACCAGCTTGGGTCCCGGGTCGGCGGACATGGGCACGCTGTCCCGCTGCAGCATCCAGCTGGCGATGTTGTGGAACAGCGGTGCTGCCGACTGGCCGCCCGAACCGTCGGCGCTGCGCGTCGGGGCGTCGAGCATGATTCCGATCACGTAGCGGGGATCGTCGGCGGGAGCGATACCCGCGAAGGTGATCCAGTAGTTCGAGTTCGAGTAGCACTTGCACTCCGGGTCGACCTGCTGAGCCGTGCCGGTCTTGCCGCTGATCTGGTACCCCTCCACGCCTGCGGCAACTCCCGTTCCGCGCTGATTACCCGTGTCGTCCTGGGTGACCGATCGGAACATGTTGCGAACAGTCTTCGCAGTATCGGGACTGACCACGTAGACACCGTCCGGCCGCTGGGTCTCGGTCCGCTGACCGTTGGCGTCCACCGTCGCCTCGACGATCCGCGGCGGGATGCGCACACCGTCGTTGGCGATGGCCTGGTACATCCCGGTCATCTGCAGCAGCGTCATCGACAGGCCCTGTCCGATGGGGAGGTTGGCGAACGTACCGCCCGACCACTGATCGCGACTCGGAACGCTGCCTGCGCTCTCGTTGGGGAGACCGACATCGCTGCGTTGGCCGAGGCCGAACTTGGTCAGCATGTCTGCGTATCGATTCTCGCCGACGCGTTGCGCCAGCATCAGAGTGCCGACATTGGAGGACTTACCGAACACGCCGGTCGTGGTGTAGGGCGCGACACCGTGGTCCCATGCATCCTTGACCGACACACCGGACATGAAAATGCTGCCCGGAACCTGAAGCACCTCGTCCGGCGTGGTGAGTCCGTATTCGATGGCCGCGGCCGCGGTGATGATCTTGTTCACCGACCCCGGCTCGAACGGCGTGGTGACGGGCAGGTTGCCCATCTCCTTGGTGCGCTCGTTGTTGCCGACGCCGATACCGGCATTGAATGTGTTGTCGTTCGACATGGCCAGCACTTCACCGGTCCGCGAATCCTGCACGTACGCAGACGCGTTCTTCGCTCCGGACAGGTCCTTCGCCAGCTGCACCTGCTGTTGTACGTAGTACTGCAAGTCCGCATCGATCGTCAGCTCGACGCTGGAGCCGTTCACAGCAGGCTGCTTGTCCCGCCAGCTACCGGGAATGACGGCACCGTCCGAGCCGCGGTCGTACGTCTGCGATCCATCGGTTCCGGCCAGGGTCGCGTCGAGCGAATCCTCCAGTCCGAGCAGGCCGTGACCGTCCCATCCTGTGGCACCGACGATGTTCGCGGCCAAGGACCCACCCGGGTACTCGCGGATGTCCTGACGCTCGAGCCCGACCTGCTTGAAATCCGCACTGATCTTCGATGCCACGGTGGCATCCACACCACGTGCCAGATACGTGAATTCGTCGTTGCTCTTCAACTTCGCGAGCAGATCCTTCTCACTGATCACATCGCCGAGGTCGCCGTGAATGCGCGCAGCGATATCCTCGAGGTACTGCTCCGTCTCCGGCTCGGTGGGATCCTTCGCCCTGGCCTCGTCGAGCTCCTTGCGAACCCGAACCGGCTGGAACGTCAGTGCTTTCGCTTCCATGGTGAACGCGATCGGATTTCCGTTGCGATCGAGAATCGAGCCGCGCAGAGCGGGATCGACGAGTGTGGTGGTGCGCTGTGACGCCGACTCGGCCGACAACCTCGGACCGTCGAAACCTTGAATCCACAGCAACTGCGCCGCGGCGACTGCCAGCGCCACGTACATCAGCACCCTGCCGGTCCCGTGACGGAACCGAAAACTGGACGAGTCGAGACGCTTTCGGCTCGGTGGCCGGCGGCGCGGATCAGGCGAAGGCCTGGTCACTGCCCGTCACCCGTAGCTTCGCCGGTGGCTGGGGCCGAGGATGAAGCGGACGACGGGGCTTCGACCGAAGATGTTTCGACCGAGGGAATGCTCATGGGAACCAATTGTTCAGGAAGAGCAACGTTTCCAGCCCCATTGCTTGTATTCGGCGTGGCGGCCCGAGTATCGACGGTGCCCGTGGTCCGGTTGGGCTGCGATGCGCTGCGCGGCGTCTGCTGCTGCGGCGACTGCGCTCCCGTACTCGGGACCGTGCCCTCGCCTGCAGCTGCTGCCGGATCGAGCGGTGCCACCGGTGCACCGTCGGCGGGAGCCGGCGTACCGACAACCTGCACACCGCCGTCCGGCGCGACGATCAGGCGGGCGGGGTTCTTGGCCGGAACCATGCCGAGGCCAGCGGCCTTGCGCGCGAGCTCGGGAGCCGATTCGGCCAGCTCGACGTCGCGCTGCAGGGACGCTCGTTGCTGTGCCAATTCGGTGTTGGCGGCCTTGGCGGCACTGAGATCGTAGGAGTCACCGGCAGACCGTGTCGTCAGCAACAACGTCAGGCCGAGACCGATGGCGAGCAGACCGATGATCAAGGCCACGAACGGAATCCGCGCCGCTATGGCGCTTCCGTCGATCGACGGGCGAGCTCCGGAACCACGGGCGGAATCCGAGGTGTGAATCGATGCACGCTGCTGCCTGCGTTCGTAAGCACGGAGGGCGGCACCGGATCTCCCACCGCCCCGACCGGGTCGCTCCGGTCGCGTCACTGGAACCCGATTGCGCTGTGTTCCAACGGCTGTTCCTGGAACCGTCATTCCGCTCTCCTTGCAATCCGTTCGGCGGCGCGCAATCTCACCGGAGCCGAACGTGGGTTGACGTCGATCTCTGCATCCGAGGCACGCTCGGCACCTCTGGTTAGGAGCCGAAACTCCGGACCCATTCCGGGAAGCTCGACCGGCAGCCCCTCGGGGCTGCGGGACTTGATCCGAGGAGCCAACTCCTGTTTGACAACCCGGTCTTCGAGCGATTGGTAGGACATGAAGACCACCCGACCACCGACAGCCAACGCGTCGAGCCCGGCAGGGACTGCAGCCTCGAGCGAGTCCAGCTCACCGTTGACCTCGATACGCAAGGCCTGGAAGGTGCGCTTGGCCGGGTGTCCACCGGTACGACGCGTCGCGGCTGGGATTGCGGCATAGAGAATTTCCACCAGTGCAGCGCTCGTGGTGAACGGTGTGTGCTCACGTCGACGCAGAACAGCGGAGGCGATCTTGCCTGCGAAACGTTCCTCGCCGTAGGTGCTGAGCACCCGCGCGATCTCGCCGTGCGAGTAGGTGTTGAGTACGTCGGCGGCGGTGATTCCCACCGTCGGATTCATTCGCATGTCCAGTGGGGCATCGACGGAATAGGCGAATCCGCGGTCGGACTCGTCCAACTGCATGGACGACACTCCGAGATCGAACAGAATGGCATGCACCGAGCCGACGGGCGACAGGCCTGCCTCGTCGAGCGCATCGGCTATTCCGTCGTAGGTGGTGTGCACCAACGTGATTCGGTCGGCGAATGGAGCCAGCCGGGCTCCGGCGAGTTCGAGCGCCGCGGGGTCACGGTCGAGTCCGACGAGGTGCAGGTTCGGATAGGTCTGCAGGAAGTGCTCGGCGTGACCGCCGAGCCCGAGTGTCGCGTCGATCATGACGCGGGTGTCGTCAGCGGAATCGAGTGCGGGACCGAGTAATTCGTCGGCTCGTTCGAGTCTGACCGGAACGTGGACGGGGCCTGCGGGTCGACGGTGGGTTCGGTCGGCGGACGACTCGTTCTCGTCCGGTCCGGTGCCCTCCGTCATGGTTCCTCCCGGTCGTGCGTTCGTACTTCTCGCCCGGGTCCGGGCCGTGCGGGGCGCCCACGGAAGCCGATGCGAATGCTTCGAGGTCCCTGTCCGATAGGGAACCTGGCGTTGGGGAAGAACGTCAGGGTCCTGATCTGCGAAACCTGGCGTTGGGGAAGAACGTCAGGGTTCTGATCGGGCAGAGGCCTCGCTGCACTCGCAGGCGACCTGGGCGGATTACAAGATCCCTCCGAGGGACTCGTCGAAAGCGTCGGAGAAATCCTGCTCGTTCTCAGCGGAGTAGCGAGCCCATGCTTCGTCGTTCCAGATCTCGATGAAGTCCATCGAACCGATCACCACACAGTTGCGTTCGAGCCCCGCGTAGCGGCGATGCTCGGCACTGATGGTGATGCGGCCCTGTCCGTCCGGCCTCTGCTCGTCCGTTCCCGAGAAGAACTGACGAACGTAGGCACGGGCTTTGGGGTTGGCGCGAGAAGCTGCCGTCAACTTCCGAGAACGCTCCGCGAAGTCTGCCGCGGTGTAGACAGCGAGGCTGAAATCCTGCCCCTTGCTCACCATGACACCTCCTGCAAGCGCGTCCCGAAACTTGGCCGGCAACGTGAGTCGACCCTTGTCGTCGAGCTTCGGCGTGTAGGTACCGAGAAACACTCGCCACCTCCAGCCTCGACTCTCCGCTGCGGACCACTTTACCCCACTCTCCCCCACTTCGAACCATCCAGAGCCGGAAATTTTTTTCACAACGCCTATTTCCCCAGCTCGAGCCCATGGTATCGACCGTAAATGCAACCGGGGCTCAAAAGAAGACAGGAACCGGATGTCAGTTGGCGAGCGCTCGGAATCCATGGCCCAGCGATCTGACCAGGCAATTTCGCAAGACGGTGGCGGGGCGCCACCGTCAGACAGCGGGAAACGACACCTAGGTGGGGAAAAGTGGGGAATTGAGCTGATCGTGGGGGGGAAGTGGGGAGACAGCCCGCAACCATTGGTCCACGGCTGGACGAGACACAAGAACCGAGGAGCAGCAGCGAGACTGTGCGGCGAGTTCGGCGGGCGTCGAATCAGGGGCGCTGCCGGCACCGTCGAATCAGGGGCAGATACGACAACAGCACCTCACCCGAAGGTGAGGTGCTGCAGAACGCATGACGCGAAGTTGTGGAGAGGATCCTCGGCGGTCAGGATCGGTGAAAACCTGTTCGACTCAGTCCTGCTCGAACCGCTTTCGGAAACGGTCCTCCATGCGAGAGGTGAAGCTGCCGCCCTTGCGACCACCCTTCGATTTCGGCCCGGCACCACGTCCGGAAGGCTCGGCGGCATTGCCGGCCGAACTGTTCTCGCCCTGCGACGCTGCGGCAGCTTTTTTGGAGCCACCGAACAGGAAGAGTGCCCCGGCACCGAACATGAACAAAAAGCCGACGAGACTGACGACGAGAAAAGCCAAACTGTTCGTCGACAGCGCAACACCGGCGACGAGCAACACGAGTCCTACGACGAACAGCGCAGCAGCCTGAAAACGCTTCCTGCTCGACGCCGCGCGAACGCGACCGCCCCTCACGTGAGACGCGAATTTAGGATCCTCGGCGTAGAGAGCGCTCTCGATCTGATCGAGCATGCGCTGCTCGTGCTCGGAGAGTGGCACGGTACCTCCCCCTGCACAGATATTGAAGGTCATTTCGGTTGCGAAATGACGGGAAGCTGACCTTGGCGGCTACCTGCTGTCGATGATACGAGCTGAATCCGCTGGTTACCACCTACTCGCACGATGTGTTCCTGAGAAACCCCGAAGTTTTCGAGACGCGCGTCCCGGAAACGACGGCTGAACACGGTGTGACGTGGCAGTTCACGCTCCGCGACCCGGCTTCGCGAGCTAAGCCGACAGAGGCGCTGCCATCGGATCGACGGACGCGAACCGCGACTGCCCACCGAGTCTGTCCTCGACCGAGTTCAGGAATCGACTGACGTGTCGATAGAAATCGTCGGCGTCGAGGTCTGCGATGGTGCTCGATGCGCCCGCCTCGACCGCAGCGCGGATGGCCGAGAACGACGCGAAGTAGTCTGCCCACACGGCGAGTTCGGGTGCCGCCTTGGCCATCAGCACCCAGGCGCTACGCGAGCGAGGACGCGCCCCGATCGAGTTCGGCAACGACGCCAGCACTGCTGCCGCGCCTTTGAGCGCTGCGGCGTAGCTGCCCAGAAACCGGTCCCCCGCATCGCTCTCCCCGATGGACTCGGACAGCAGCGCGTCGGCCCGACCGAGCAGAACGTGGGCCTGACGCGGCACCGGCGAACGAACGCCGGCATCGAATGCCCTCGTGATCGTCATACTCGAACACCTCCAGTTCGATCTCCGGCGCGTACCTGACGCACCCGGAACCGTGATGAAGCCTTACAGTCGAACTCCGGAGAATCCGACTCGCGGATCCGAGTCGAAGCCACCGGCGCACTCGGCCCCGATCATCGAACACCCGTTCGACACTTTCAATATAGCCGTGCCCACCGACAAGTTGCCGAAGAAAGGTTGAGAACAGTCGTCACCGATGCGCGGACAACGCCCTACCTGGTCGATCTGACGCCCCCGGAATTCCGCCAGCGGCTGCTGGAGGCACTGTCGATCTACGTCGAGGCCATGGGTTACCCACGCGGAACCGAGCAGAGCCGGGCTCCGATGTGGAGCGAGCATCTGCACCGGCCGGGCTGGCGAGCAGTCGGTGCCCTGCTCCCGAACTCCGACCCCACACGGCCCGATCCGTTGGTCGCCGTCGCCTACGGCTACCACGGCGCGCCGCACCAGTGGTGGCATCAGCAGGTTCGTGACGGGTTGCGGCGTACGGGGCAGTCCCCGCAGAACGTCGACGCCGCTCTGGGCGACTATTTCGAGCTGACCGAGTTGCACGTCCACCCGAGCGCCCAGGGGCACGGACTCGGAGCACGTCTGTGCAGGCGGCTGCTCGACGGCGTCGGTGCCGACAGTGTGATGTTGTCCACTCCCGAAGTGGCCGAGGAGAAGAACCGGGCGTGGCGGCTGTACCGGCGGCTGGGCTTCGAGGATGTGCTGAGGAACTTCACGTTCGCCGGCGATCGACGTCCCTTCGCCGTCCTGGGCCGACGGTTGCCGTTGGACGGGCCCGTAGCCTGAAGATGTGATCGACGCTGTGGTGGTGGGCTCCGGCCACAATGCCCTGACCTCTGCCTGCTATCTGACCGATGCCGGGTTGTCGGTGGAGATCCTCGAGCGCGACTCCGTCGCAGGAGGTGCGGTCTCGACGGTGGAGCGATTTCCCGGCCATCGAGTGGACCGGGGTTCGTCGGCGCACATCATGATCCGCCACACCGGCATCATCGAGGAACTCGAACTCGCCGAGTTCGGACTGCGCTACATCGACTGCGATCCCTGGGCGTTCGCGCCGGGAGCCGTCGGCACGAACGAGCGTGCAATCGTCTTCCATCGCAGCCTCGACCGAACCTGCGATTCGATCGCCGCCGCGTGCGGGGTTGCGGACGCCCGCGCCTACCGCACCTTCGTCTCGGTCTGGGGTCCGCGCAGCGAACGCACCATGCGCGCATTCGGCGGGCCACCCACCGGCCCGAAGCTGCTCCGATCCTTCTGGGGACTCGGCGCGCCCGACGGCGGCAGCATGCTCTCGCGCGAATTCCTCGCCACCGGCGATTCCCTACTGGACGAGATGTTCTCGAGCGAACGCCTCAAGGCCGCACTGGCATGGTTCGGCGCACAGTCCGGACCACCGATGTCCGAGCCAGGTACCGCACCGATGGTCGGCTTCGCCGCCCTCATGCACACCCTCCCGCCCGGTCGCGCCGTCGGCGGCAGTGGCGCACTGACCGAGGCGATAATCGCCCGGTTGCAGCGGGACGGCGCGGCCCTGACCCTCGACGACGCCGTCACGACCCTGGCGCGTCGCCCACACGGCTGGACCACCAGGACCGCGTCGGGCCGGGAGGTCGACAGCCGGATCGTCGTGGCAGGCTGCCATATCCTGACCACCCTCGACCTGCTCGCCGACGGCGGACACGATGCGGCGCAGATTGCCCGGTGGCGCAGCACGATTCGAGTGGGACCGGGAATCGGTACGGCGGTCCGGCTGGCGACCGACTCCCTTCCGATATATCCGAGTGCCGACCGAATCGAGGACGGTACCCACGGTCTTGCTCTGCTGGTTCGAGACCGCGGCCAGTTGCGCCTGGCCCACGGCCATGCGCTGGCCGGCGACCTGCCGCCGACCCCGGCCGTACTGGGGATGTCGTTCAGTGCGATCGACCCCACCATCGCGCCGCCGGGCCAGCATCAGATCTCGCTGTGGTCGCAGTGGCATCCACACACTCTCGCCGACGGCAGGCGGTGGCGCTCGGACGTTCCTGGTGAGCGCTCACTGGCCGAATTCGAGGCGGATCGGATCGTGGCCGAGATGGATCGCTACGCACCCGGCTTCGCCGCAGCGGTGTTGGATCGACACGTCCAGTCGCCGCCGGACATCGAGCGTGAGCTCGGTCTCGTAGGCGGCAACATCATGCACCTCGACATGTCGTTGGATCAGATGATGATGTGGCGACCGCATCCCCAGCTGGCCGGTCACCGAGTCCCTGGGGCCGCCGGCCTCTACCTCACCGGTGCGTCCACCCACCCCGGCGGCGGAGTCACTGCGGCCAGCGGTCGGTCCGCTGCGCGGATCGCGATAGCCGACGCCAGGGCCGGACGCCGGCGCGAGTTCTTCAGGAGAGGAAGGCCATGAGGGTTGCGCCGATCGTAGTTGCGGCGGCAGCCGTCGGCTGCCAGATCGTCTACCCACTGGTGTCGGGATCGACCCGAGACACGGTGACCGTGGCCGTGGTCGGTTTCCTCGCGCTCGCGTCGATCCTGCACGCTGCGCTGCACCGGGGTGCGGTGTGGACGACAGTGCTGGTCATCGTGACGGCAGGCACCGGATTCGCCTCCGAACTCGTGGGCACGGCCACCGGAATACCGTTCGGCGAGTACTTCTACGCTCAGGATCGTCTCGGCCCCAGCCTGTTCGAGGTACCGGTGGTCGTCCCGCTGGCCTGGACGGCCGGGTTCTACCCGATCTGGTGCGCAGTGACCTTCGTCGTCCGTCGTCTCGACACGACGCACCCGCGCGCCGCGGCGCTACGGATCGCGGCGGTGGCGGTGGGCATGGTCGGGTGGGACCTGTACCTCGACCCGCAAATGGTCACCGACGGCCAGTGGACCTGGACGTCCGGTGCCGTCGGACTGCCGGGTGTGCCGTCGATTCCGCTGACCAACTACCTCGGCTGGCTCGTGGTGGCCACGTCGATGGCCGCCGTCATGGAGTTGTTGGACCGGTCCGTCTCCGGGACACACCTGTCCGACGTCCGGAGCCGGCCTTCGGCCGACGCGGTACCCATCGGGCTGTTCCTGTGGACGTGGCTCGGGTCGGCGCTGGCACATGCGGTGTTCCTCGACGGTCCTGAGCTTCGATTCTCGGCCGTGTACGGGTTCGTGGTGATGGGAACCGTCGGCATACCCCTGGTATGGATGGCCGGTCGCGATCGGTCGCTTCGGCCGCGATCGCGCGCGGCTGTCGACCGTCTCGGTACCGACACGCCTCGCTGACAACCCCTGCCGACTGACACCGGCTCGATCCCCTGGCACGATGTCGCTGTGCAGTCGACATCGCGAACCTCTCATCGAACCCACCGACACCGAGTTCTCTCGGTGGTCGCACTGGCGCTGCTGGTCGCGCCGATGCTGGCCGGGTGTCTGCGGGTGCAGGTCACGATGGGGGTCTCGGCCAACGACCGGGTTGCGGGTCAGATCGTGGCTGCCAGCGTGCCGACCTCCGACTCCGACACCGGACCGGAACTGGTGATTCCGTCCACGATTCAGGACAAGGTGCGCGTGGAGCCCTACAACCAGGACGGCTACGTCGGGTCACAGGCCATGTTCGACGACCTCTCGTTCGGCGATGTCCAGACGCTCGGTTCCATATTCCAGAACGCCGCGGGTTCGTTCCAACTGGAACTACAGCGTTCCGGTGACACAGTCAGCCTCTCGGGCAACGCCGATCTGTCCTCGGTCCCCGCTCAGGGTTCCGACGTCCAGTTCACCATCGCGTTTCCCGCCCGCATCGGAACCACGAACGGCACCAGAGAGAGCGACAACTCGATCTCCTGGAAATTGCCTGCAGGTGAAGTCACGTCGCTGCGCGCCGAGGTGAACTATCCCGATCCCAACACCCGAAGCTTCGCCGGCTGGGCCGGCATCGTCGGCGGAGTGACAGTCGGCGTCGCCGCCATAGTCGGTGCCATGGCATGGGTGTCGCGTAACCCCCCACTGCGCAATCGACGGTCGCGACATCCAGAAGCGGACAGTTCTACCGACAGAACGTCGGTGTGACCGGCCGACTCCTGGCACGAACGACGGCCGTCGCGGCCACCCTGGCAACGGCGTCGGCGGCGATCTCCCTGGTCAATTCTCGATTCCTGCCGCGCTTGCGTGCTCCGAGACAGGACGTCGCCGAACGCATCGTCGTCTGCATTCCCGCCCGCAACGAGGCGACAACGCTTCCGTTGCTGATCAGCGACCTCACCCGTCAACGATCGTGCACCGACATGCAGGTGATCGTCCTCGACGACGACTCGACCGACGGAACGGCAGCAGCGGCCCGTGCGGCAGCGGACGGAGATCGAAGAGTTCGCGTCGTGACCTCCGATACCGCTCCCCCGACCGGCTGGACCGGCAAGGCCGCCGCCTGTGCCGAGCTGGCGAGACTGGCCGACGGGATCGACGGGATCGACGGGATCGACGGGATCGACGGGCAAGCATCGCTGATCGTGTTCGTCGACGCCGACGTTCGACTCGCTCCCGATGCGATCGCGGCTGCTGCCGCGCTGTTGCGTCGGCGCGACACGTCGCTGCTGTGTCCGTGGCCCGAGCAGCTGGCCGGCAGTGCGGCCGAACGACTCGTCCAACCCCTTCTGGCGTGGTCGTGGATGTCGACCCTCCCTGTGTCGGTGGCAAACTCGACGCTTCTGCCCTCGATGGCGGTTGCCTGTGGTCAGTTCATGGCCTTCGACGCCGCTGCCTATCGCGCCATCGGGGGCCATCACTGCGTGGCCGCCAGCGCGACCGAGGATCTCGATCTGGCTCGCGCACTGCGGCGACAGGGTATGCGGACGGCGGTGGCGTCCGGTGCGGGGTTCGTCAGCTGCCGCATGTACGACTCGGCTGCGGACCTCAGAGCCGGATACGGTCGATGGCTGTGGAACGAGTTCGGCGGCCCGGTCGGTTCGGTCGTCGCAACGCTTGCGCTGGCAACGATCTACGTGATGCCCCCGATCGCTGCGCTCACCGCCTCGGGCTCGACGCGCCGGCTCGGCTGGGCCGGCTACCTGGCAGGCACGGTGTCCCGAACCGCCGCGAGACGACGCGAATCGGGACCGCGTTTCGGTACCGGCGACGTCATCGACGCTGCGCTGCATCCGATGTCGATTCTCGCGTTCGCCGGACTCGTCGCCGAATCCCACGTGCGCAGGCAGCGCGGCTCACTGACATGGAAGTCGCGCCCCATGCCCGCGCCGCAGCGCTGAGGGTCCCTACACCCGAGCAGGCGCGAGTCCCAGGTTGCTCAACACTTCCCGGGTGGCACGGGCGAAGTTCAACGTGATGAAGTGCAGTCCCGGCGCACCCTCGGAGATGAGCCGCTCGCCGATGTTCGTGGCGAGTTCGATGCCCACCTCTCGGACAGCCGCTCGATCCTCTTCCGGCCCGGAACCGGCTGCGCGAGTGAATTTCTCGTCCAGGGTCGACGGGAGCGTCGTACCCGAGAGCTCGAGCATCCGACGAACCGATCGAAGCGAGGTGATGGGCATGATCTCGGGGATGATCGGCTTGCTTCCCTGCTCGGCGTCGTACGCAGACACACGATCGCGCAGGCGCAGGTAGTCGTCCACGTCGAAGAACATCTGGGTGATCGAGTACTCGGCCCCGGCGCGAAGCTTGCCGACCAAGCACTTGGTGTCCTGCTCGAGGTCGTCGGCGCGGTGGTGCCCCTCGGGGAACGACGCAACTCCGACGTGGAAGTCGCCCAGATCGCGCACGAGCCGAACGAGTTCCTCCGCGTATTCGACTCCCTCGGGATGCTTCTCCCAGTCACCGAGAGGGTCCCCCGGTGGATCGCCACGCAGCACGAGGATGTTGGTGATGCCGCGGTCGGCATAGGAACCCACCATCGATCGCAGCTCGTCCACGCTGTGCGAGACAGCGGTGAGGTGCGCCACCGGTAGCAGCGTGGTCTCCTCGGCGATCTGCCCGGTGACGCGCACCGTCCGATCGCGGGTGGAGCCTCCGGCTCCATACGTCATCGACACGAACGCAGGCTGCAGTTGCTCGAATTCACGAACTGCGCGCCACAGTCTGGCCTCGGCGGCGGCATCGCGCGGCGGCGAGAACTCCACCGAGAACGGGATCCTGGCCTCGGGTTCTGTCCGCAGTCGGTCGACGATGGACGGAGTTCTCGTCACGAATCCTCGACTGGACCGCCCCCTGACGGATTCTTCGCTCACCCGAAGATCATAGGTTGCTGCCCGCGCGACGCCCGTCGGGCATCCCTGACGAAAGATGTTCGCTGCCCGTCGGTGCAGTCGTTCTGCGGCCATTACTGTGGTGATCGGTACTCACGCAACACACAGCAACCTTGGAGGATCGCCCTGTCCGGAGACTTGTCTTCGCCCGTCGTCGACACCCCAACCGCTGCAACCGGACCGAAGGCCTTGCGCACGGCTGTGGACGCGAAGCTCGCCGAGTTCTTCGCCTCGCGCCGCGCAGTCGTCGACACCGTCGGTGGTGGCTATCCCGCAGCCGTGGCCGATCTCGAGGCATTCGTGCTGCGTGGCGGCAAACGCATGCGACCCGCCTTCGCCTGGACGGCGTGGCTCGGTGCCGGTGGCGAATCCACCGGTGTGCGCGCCGACGCCGTACTTCGCGCCTGCTCGGCGCTCGAACTCATCCAGGCCTGCGCCCTGATCCACGACGACATCATCGATTCGTCGAGCACCCGGCGCGGCTTCCCGACCGTGCACGTCGGTTTCGCCCGGCGGCATCGGGACGCCGGCTGGTCCGGCTCCTCGGATCACTTCGGCGAATCGGCTGCGATTCTCGTCGGCGATCTCGCCCTGTGCTGGGCCGACGATCTACTCCGCGAATCGGGTATCGACGCCGACGCCGCGCGCCGAGCTCAGCCGGTGTGGTCGGCCATGCGGACCGAGGTCCTCGGTGGCCAGCTACTCGACATCGAGGCCGAGGCCGGAACCGACGAGAGTGTGGCGGCTGCGATGCGGGTCAACCGCTACAAGACGGCCGCGTACACCGTCGAGCGCCCGCTGCACCTCGGCGCAGTGCTGGCGGATGCAGACGAGGACCTGATCGCTGCGTACCGCAGCTTCGGGGCCGACATCGGAATCGCGTTCCAGCTGCGCGACGACCTACTCGGAGTGTTCGGCGATCCCGAGGTGACCGGCAAACCGTCGGGCGACGACATCACCGAGGGCAAACGGACCGTGCTGATCGCGCTGGCACTGCAGAAGGCGGACGAGATCCGGCCCGATCGTGCAGCCCTGCTCCGCAACAGCCTCGGTACCGAGCTCGACGCCGAGGCGGTGGCCGACATCCGTTCGATCCTGGTCGAACTCGGAGCGGTGGACGCCGTCGAGCGACAGATCGACGAACTCGGTACCCGGGCGGTCGCAGTACTCGACAACAGTTCGATCGAACCGGACGCCGCCGCGCACCTGCGCGCCATGGCGACCGCCGCCATCGTGCGGCAGTACTGAAAGAGAGCGTCATGTCCTCCATCCGCACCGTCGCAGGCCCCACCGACACCGTCGTCGTAGTAGGAGCCGGATTGGCCGGATTGGCTGCCGGCCTGCATCTTCTGGGCGCAGGCAAGAAGGTCACCATCGTCGAGAGAGACGAGACCGTGGGCGGCCGAGTCGGCGTGTACCCGGTGTCCGACACCGACGGCTCACACCTCTACGACATCGACAACGGCGCAAGCGTATTGACCATGCCGAATCTGGTGCTCGAGGCGCTGGCCGCCGTGGGTGCCGATTTCGAGTCGACGACGCCGCCGATTCGACTCAAAGCGCTGTCACCGTCGTACCACACGCGGTACGCGGACGGCACGTCGATCGACGTCTATTCCGACCCCGAGGCGATGACGGCCGAGGTCGAACGGACGTGCGGGCCCGCCGAGGCTCAGGGGTATCGGGATCTGCGGCGTTGGCTCGCCGACATCTTCGATGCCGAATTCGATCGATACATCGACTCGAACTTCGATTCCCCGCTCGATCTCGTGGGTTCGAAGGCTGCGATCCGCGACACCGCCACGTTGACCAAGCTGGGCGGCTTCGGCCGACTCGGACCGCGCGTCGACACGTTCCTGAAGGACGTCCGACTGCGCCGCGTGTTCACGTTCCAGGCGCTCTACGCCGGCATGGCACCGCAGAAAGCTCTCGCGGTCTACGGAGCCATCGCACACATGGACACCTCTCTCGGCGTGTTCTTCCCCGAGGGTGGCATGGCCGCGATCGCCAGGGCCATGGCCGACGCGTTCGTCACCGCAGGCGGAACTCTCGAACTCGGAACCGAGATCGTGGACATCACCGTCGACCGCGGCAGGGCCGACTCGGTACTGACCGCCACCGGCCACCGAATCGCCTGCGACGCACTCGTTCTCACCGCCGATCTCCCTGTCGTCGATCGACTCCTCGACCGGGCGTCGGTGTCGAAGAAGGGCAGGCGGAACGGCTACGGCGTCGTCTCACCGTCGGCGGTCGTCGCGCACGGAACCGTTCCCGTGGAACTGACCGCGAAGTGGCCCGCCCGCGCACATCACACCATCGACTTCGGCGACGAATGGGCCGAGACCTTCCGCCGGATCACCGCCAAGGCGGGCAAGGGATCGTTGATGGCCGATCCGTCGTTGCTCATCACCCGGCCGTCGGTCAGCGATCCGAACCTCGAGGTGGTGCGCGGCGGTGTACGCAGCGAACCGGTGTCGATACTGGCACCGTGTCCCAATCTGGACAGCGCTCCGCTGGCATGGGCCGAGTTGGCGCAGCCCTACCTCCGCGAAATCCTGACGACGATGGAGGGTCGTGGATACGCCGGACTCCTGGACGAGTTCGTACTCGACCACATCGACACACCCGAGACCTGGGCTCAGAAGGGCATGATCGAGGGGTCGCCGTTCTCGTCCGCTCACGTGTTCCGGCAGACCGGGCCGTTCCGGCGCAAGAACGTGGTCGCCGGGCTCGACAACGTGGTTCTCGCCGGCTCGGGCACGACGCCGGGTGTGGGCGTTCCGACGGTGCTGGTGTCGGGAAAACTCGCCGCCCAGCGGGTGACAGGACACCGGGGGCGGTAGCTTCGTTCGATTCGCTGTACCGACCAACTAAGCTGAGCGCGATCGTTTGCCGGTCGCGCTCGATGCTGCGACCATGATCGTTCGACGACCGGCGAGAACGCATCGGCTCACGTGTAGAGCTGGAACCACAATTCTTGGCAGAGGAGGAGCAGGCGACTATGTCATCGATTTCGTCGCACTCCACCTCCGAGGACCGGTCCTCGGACGGCACCTCCGCATCGTCCGGCACGCGTCGCCCGTCGAGACTGACCGCGACGGGAAACTTCTTGCGCAGCCCCGAGGGCAAAGCCGCGATCCTCGGCGTCGTCGGTGCCGTCTGCATCACGTTCGGCGGGTTCGGCGCGGGAAGCGTGCGTCGACGCGATCCACTGCTCGAGGAAATGCACCTGTCCTGGCTGCGATTCGGCCACGGATTCGTACTGTCGACCATCATCGTCTGGGTCGGCGTACTGCTGATGATCACCGCCTGGGTCCGGCTCGGGCGCGCGACGCTGCACGGCCGCACCACCGTCGGCGAACTGCGCTGGATCGTTCCGGCCTGGACGGCACCGTTGCTGCTGTCGGTACCGATGTTCAGCCGCGACGCCTACTCCTATTTGGCTCAGGGTGCCCTGCTCCGTGACGGTTTCGATCCGTACGGCGTTGGCCCCGTTGCCAATCCAGGAGTTCTGCTGGACAACGTCAGCAACGTCTGGACCACGACGACAGCCCCCTACGGACCCTTGTTCCTACTGCTGGGACGCGGCATCACCACGGTGACGGGTGACAACGTCATCGCGGGCACCATGCTCCTGCGCCTGACCATGCTGCCCGGTCTGACGCTGATGATGTGGGCGGTTCCGCGGCTCGCCAAGCACCTCGGCGGTCGAGCGACCACTGCCGTGTGGCTCGCAGTGCTCAACCCCCTGGTCCTGATCCACCTGATCGGCGGCGTGCACAACGAGTTGCTCATGGTGGGACTCATGACGGCCGGCATCGTGTTGGCCCTCGAACATCGCCACGTGGCCGGTATCGCGCTGGTCGCGATCGCGGTGGCCATCAAAGCAACCGCAGGCCTGGCACTGCCCTTCCTGGTCTGGATCTGGATGTTGCACGTACGGGACAAAGCGCGTGCCGACGGCCGAACGCCGCCCTCGCCGTTACTGGTGTTCACCAGGACTGCAGGAATCGGAGCCGCCGTCTTCGTTGCGGTGTTCGCCGTCTCGTCCCTGGTCGCCGGTGTCGGCATCGGGTGGCTGACCGCACTCTCGGGATCGGCCAAGATCATCAACTGGCTCTCGCTCCCCACGATTCTCGCTCATCTGGTCACCGTCGGTACCTCGTGGTTCCTCGATCTGCGGCTCGACCCCGTTCTCTACGTCATGCGCCTGCTCTGCTCGATCGCGCTGGTGGTGATTCTTGCCGCAGCCTGGTGGTGGGGCCGAAAGTCCGAGCGCAACGCCGTCAAGGGCATCCTGATCGCCCTGGTCGCCACCGTTGTCCTCTCCCCCGCCGCGCTGCCCTGGTACTACTCGTGGCCGCTGGCCATCGCCGCCGGATTCGCACTGTCGCGAACGACGCTGATGGTTCTGACCGGTCTGTCGACGTGGCTCATGCTTGTCTTCCAACCCGACGGTGCGATCGGCCTGTACAACGTCGTACACGTGGCGCTGGCCGTCGTCGCCGCGGTGGTGGCCGCCCTCGCGTTGACACGCGTCGACCCGCTGCGTTTACGGTCGGAGCGATCCAGGGAACACCGTGCCGTGCCGAATGCTCCGAAGACCTCCGCAGCCGAACCCACCGGTGACGAGTCCACGTCATGAGAACTCCATGACCAAAGAACTCGACAACATCGATCCGGCGCTGCACGACGCGTATCGGATCTGCCGCGAACTCAACGCCCAGCACGGGAAGACCTATTTCCTGGCCACCCGTCTGCTGCCCACCGACAAGCGCGCAGCGGTGCACGCGCTGTACGGATTCGCCCGGATGGTCGACGACATCGTCGATCTCGAAGGCACCGACATCGCCGTCGGATCGGACGAGCTCAACGCGCGCCGCATCGTCGAACTCGACGTGATCGAATCCCGAGTGCGCGACGCCCTGGCCGGAAAACCGTTGCCGCACAGCGTGACCGATCAGGTATTGAGCGCCCTGTGCGACACGGTGGCGCGATACGACATTCCACACGACTACTTCTTCGCATTCATGCACTCGATGCGCATGGACATCCCGGGCAGCGATGTGTTCGTCTCGCGCTACCGGACGATGGAGCAGCTGCGCGAATACATGTACGGCTCCGCTGCCGTCATCGGACTGCAGATGTTGCCGATTCTGGGAACCGTCGTCGAACGGTCCGAGGCCGAGCCTCCCGCCGCCGCCCTGGGTGAGGCGTTCCAACTGACGAACTTCATCCGGGACATGGGCGAGGACCTCGATCGCGATCGGATCTATCTCCCCACCGACGAACTCGCCGTCTTCGGTGTCGACGAAGAACTGTTGCGGTGGTGCCGCACGACAGGAAATGTCGATGCCAGGGTCAGCCGGGCCCTGGCCCACCTGATCGCCGTCACGCGTTCGATCTATCGCACCTCCGACGCCGGGATCGGCATGCTGGATCCGCGCGTGCGGCCGTCCATGCGCACGGCATCGATCCTGTACGGCCGGATTCTGGACGAGGTCGAAGCGCAGGGCTACCGCGTTCTCTCCCAACGAGCAACGGTGCCGCAATGGACCCGCGCCCGCATCGCGCTACCCCAGTTCGCCGTCACCGGCTTCAAACGCGCGACCGTGCGTTAGGACCGTGCGTTAGAAGGCCATCGCCTGTGCACGTCTGATCACTTCACGCATCAGGTCGCCGTGCAATGCGGCGACAGGCGCGCCGGGCAAGCTCTCGTCCTCGGTGAACAGCCACCGCAGGATTTCCTCGTCCTCGTAGCCGCCGTCGTGCAGCACAGCCAACAGGCCGGGCAGACCCTTGACGATGGTGCCCTTGCTCGCGTCGAGGAACAGCTCCGGCACACCGGGCACCCGTGAACGCTTCAGAGCCAACAGTTGGCGGTCTCGAACGAGCTGTTCGACGCGGGTCTTGGGAACGTCGAGGATCTTCGCGACGTCGGCGAACTGCAGCAATGACACCGACGGATCGAGCACGTCGTCGGCATAGGGAATGGCACTCACGCAGGTAACGTTAACGGGTCCGGCGTCCAGACTTCAAAAGCGGCGGGCACGGCCGGCCAGCTGCTGTGGGGCCGAACACGAACCAGGATCGGCGGTCGCCGCCCGCGGCACCGATACGATCTTCGTCAGGCGTCCGGCACATTCAGCGGACGGAAAGAGTGGACGACGAGAGGAGGTTCGGTGATACCGGGTTCGATGCTCGACCGTCGATATCGAATAGACGGACCGATCGCGCGGGGCGGTATGTCGACGGTCTACCGCGGACTCGACACCAGGCTCGACCGTCCTGTCGCGGTGAAGATCATGGATCCGAAATTCGCCGAGGATCCGCAGTTCGTTCAGCGATTCGAATTCGAGGCGCGGGCCGTGGCCAGGCTCAGTCACCCGGGGCTCGTCGCCGTGTACGACCATGGGCGGGACGGCGAACACGCGTTCCTCGTCATGGAACTCGTCGAGGGCGGGACTCTGCGTGAGCTGCTCCGTGAGCGTGGTCCGATGCCACCGCACGCCGCAGTGGCCGTCGTCCGGCCGGTACTCGAGGCGCTCGCAGTCGCCCACCGGGCAGGCTTGGTACACCGCGATATCAAACCCGAGAACATCTTGATCAGCGACGACGGCGACGTCAAGATCGCCGATTTCGGACTCGTCCGAGCCATCGCGGCGTCGACCGTGACGTCGAGCAGTGTGATTCTGGGCACCGCCGCCTATCTGTCTCCCGAGCAGGTCACCACCGGCTCGGCGTCCGCGAGCAGCGACGTCTACGGGGTCGGTGTCGTGCTGTTCGAGCTACTGACCGGACGCACGCCGTTCACCGGTGACACCTCGCTGTCCATCGCATACCAGCGCATCGACAACGACGTACCGCGCCCCTCCTCCGTCATCGCGGGCGTGCCCCCGCAGTTCGACGAGGTGGTGCAGCGGGCCACTGTTCGCGACCCGGAACACCGGTACCGCAACGCCGACGAGATGGCCCGTGCGTTGCGCGGCGCCGCATCGGCGCTGGCGTTACCCGATTACCGTGTGCCTGCGCCCAAGCGCTCGGCCGAGCATCTGAGCTCCGCGGCCGCTGGGGCACCGACAACGGCCGCCGGTGATCGTCCGCCGTCCGCTCGCACCCAGGTGGTGCGGGATGCTCCGCCGCCGACCCCGCAACAGGGGGTGCAGCACACCCGAGTCGTCACCTCGCCGACCTCCCGAGGTGTCGAGTACGGCCAGGAACACGCCGATGTGCCGCCCGCCGAGCCACCGGCGACCGGCCGTGGGCAGTACCGATTCCCGGACTTCGAGGCCGACAGACAGCGCTCACGTCGAGCCATCGTCGTCTGGCTGCTCGTGGTCGCCCTTCTCGCCGTGCTGGTCGGCTTCGGTGGCTGGTGGATGGGATCGGGCCGCTACACCGCCGTTCCGATGGTCGACGGCCTCGACACCACCGGTGCCACCAGCGCCGTCGAGGCCGCAGGACTCGAGGCCGCGGTACGCGGAACCTACTCCGACTCGGTGGACACCGATCTTCTCATCGGTACCGACCCCACCGGCGGATCACGAATCGCCAAGGGCGACACCGTGTATCTCCTGGTGTCGCTCGGTCGCCCGACCGTCCCCTCCATCGATGCGAGCGCATCGGTGGCAGACATGGAACAGCAACTTCGAGACAGGACGTTCACGCCCGTCGACGGTGGAGAAGCCTTCAGCACGACCGCTCCGATCGGCGGGGTCGCAGCACTGGACCCGCCGCCGGGCACGGTGTTGACCACGGGAACCTCGGTCACGGTGCTGCGCAGCAAGGGAGCACCGCCGGTCGAGGTGCCCGACGTACGCGGGCAGAGCGTCGACCAAGCCCGGACGACGCTGGAATCGGTGGGCATCACCGTCGGCGAGGTTCGGGAGACGTTCGACAAGGAGACCGACGGCGGCAAAGCGATCGGAACGACACCCGAAGCCGGCCAGACGGTGAAATCCGGATCCACCGCGGTGCTCGAGGTGTCCAACGCCGTCACCGTGCCGTCGCTGCTCGGGCGTTCGGTCGGGTCGGCACGGACGACTCTCGAGACTCTGGGCCTGACGATCGACGTGCGTCAGGTGGTCGACACCAACGGGTCGCTGGTGATCACGCAGAGCCCCGGAGCCGGTTCACGGGTGGAACCGGGCTCCGAGGTCATGGTGGTGTCACTGCCCTGAGCGGACTTTCCCGCGCCGAGGGCCACCGACTGTTCTGCTTCGAAGCAGATCAGTCGCGGAGCATCTCGGCTACGAGGAAGGCCAGCTCGATGCTCTGCTGCGTGTTCAGACGCGGGTCGCAGGCGGTCTCGTATCGACCGGCGAGGTCCAGATCCGAGATGTCCTGAGCACCGCCGAGGCATTCGGTGACGTCGTCGCCGGTCAGTTCGACGTGGATTCCGCCCGGATGGGTGCCCAGGCCGTTGTGCACCTCGAAGAACCCCTGCACCTCGTCGACGATTCGATCGAAGTGCCGCGTCTTGTAACCGGTCGACGCCTCGTGGGTGTTTCCGTGCATCGGATCGCACTGCCAGATGACCTGGTGGCCGGTGGCCTGCACCTTCTCGATGATGGCGGGCAGGATGTCGCGCACCTTGCCGTTGCCCATGCGTGAGATCAGTGTCAGACGACCCGGCTTGTTGGTCGGGTCGAGGCGCTCGACGTATTCGACGGCCATCTCGGGTGTGGTCGTGGGTCCGATCTTGAGACCGATCGGGTTGGAGATCAACTCGGCCAGTGCGATGTGGGCCCCGTCGAGCTGACGGGTGCGATCGCCGATCCACAGGAAGTGTGCGGACAGGTCGTAGAGCTTCGGGTGATCGTCGGTGTTGTCCAGACGCAGCATCGCGCGCTCGTAATCGAGAACGAGGGCTTCGTGGCTGGCGAATATCTGCGCGGTGTGCAGGTTGGGGTCCGAGACGCCGCAGGCGTCCATGAAGCGCAGTCCGCGGTCGATCTCACCCGCGAGCGCCTCGTAGCGGGCACCGGCAGGCGACTGCGCGACGAACTCACGGTTCCAGTCGTGCACCTTGTGCAGATCGGCCATCCCCGCACCGGTGAGTGCGCGAACCAGGTTCATCGCGGCGCTGGCGTTGGCGTAGGCGCGCACCAGGCGCGACGGATCGTGGCCACGGACGCTTTCGTCGGCGACGAGCGAGTTGATCATGTCGCCGCGGTAGGACTGCAGTCCGAGCGCGTCGATGTTCGACGAACGCGGCTTGGCATACTGCCCGGCAATGCGGGCGACCTTGACCACCGGCATGCTCGCGCCGTAGGTGAGCACCACCGCCATCTGCAGCAGCGTGCGGATGTTGCCCTTGATGTGTGGCTCGGTGTTGTCGACGAACGTCTCGGCGCAGTCTCCACCCTGGAGCAGGAACGCCTCGCCACGTGCGACGGCAGCGAGCTTGTCCGACAACGCCTCCACCTCACCGGCGACGGTGATCGGGGGAACGCTTTCGAGCACCTTGCGCATGTCGGCGGCATGCTCGGGATCCCACTGAGGTTGCTGCGCAGCCGGCTTGGCCAACGCATCGTCCAATCGAGTGCGCAGCGTCGGAGACAGCGGCGGCAGGTCGGGCAAGCGATCGATGGGTACGTCGACAGTCCAGTTCACCGGTACAGGATATTCGCACCGCCGTAGCTGCAGGACAACGGGTGTTCACCCGCGGTGCGCGTACTCCTCTATCGCCTGGAACTTCGCCAGATTGTGCCGGGCATCGGCGAGGGCGTCGTGAGCGTCGTCGGGCACCGACGGCAGCTCGGGACTACCGCGATCCTCCCAGTGCTGGCGCAACTCCCGGGTGAACCGCGGCAACGAACGCGGCAATTCGGTCATCGAGCCCCACAGCTGGCACAGCGCAACGTGGTCGTATGCCGCAACCCACGCCCACAGCTCGACCTCGGCACCGTAGTGCGGAACCAGGAACTCGAGCAGTTCGTCTCGGATCCGAGACCGGCTCATCCACAGCGGCGACGAGTACGGTGGCAGCTTGGGCAGCACGTTGCGTCGAACCCAACGGCCCGCGCGCTCGGGATCGAACTCGGAGGACACCGCATAGAATTCGCGACCGTCCTCCGACACCACACCGATCGATACCAACTCGATTGTGCGACCATCCTCGATGAACTCTGTGTCGTAGAAGTAGCGCACGCGGCTCACACTAGCGCGTGTCCCGACCCGCCCCACACCTACCGGCAGCCTCGATCCGAACAGCCCTGAAAGGGAATGTTGTGACTTCGCCCGACACCAACCGCCCGGTCGCCGAGGCATCGGAGCCGGCCGGGCCGACGCCACGCCGATGGCCGAGGTGGGCGGTCGCGTCGAGCAGGGTGGTCGTCCTGATCGCCGCCGCTGTCGGCGTCCTGTATCACCTCAACGGCTTCCCGGGTCTTCGTGCGATCGGTGAGTACTACCGACTCGACCTGGACGTGTATCGACTGGGCGGTCAGGTGTTCGCAGAGGGCGGCGATCTGTACGGCCAGCTACCGCCGATCGCAACCGGTACCACGCTGCCGTTCACCTATCCCCCGATCGCCGCGGCGATCTTCAGCCCGCTGTCGTCGGTATCGCTGTATGCCGCGTCGATCGCGGTGACGGCGGCATCGATGCTCCTGCTGCTGGTGACCGTCGTGGCCACACTCACCTCGCTCGGGGTACGCCCTCGCGCACTGATGTGGTGGTCTGCCGGTGCCGCGTTCGCGGTGGCCGTGCTCGTACTGGAGCCGGTCACCTCGACGCTGAACTACGGGCAGATCAACATCGTGCTGATGGCCTTCGTTGCCCTCGACTGCCTGCCGAAGAAGACGCCCTGGCCCCGAGGAATGCTGATCGGCCTCGTCGCAGCCGTCAAGCTCACTCCCGCTGTGTTCGTGTTGTTCTTTCTGCTGCGGAAGGACTTTCGTTCGGCCGTGGTCTCGGGGCTCAGCTTTGCGGTGTTCACTGCCATCGGTTTCGCGCTGACGTGGTCGGACTCGGTGAAGTACTGGACCGAGACCATCGTCGACTCCGACCGCATCGGCGGCCCTGCCTACCCAGCGAATCAGTCGATCACCGGAGTGCTCGCGCGCCTCGGAATGGACGAGCTACCGCGGTCGGTCCTGTGGCTCGCATTGTCGGTGGTGGTGCTCGCCGTCGCGGCAGTGGCGATGCGCAAAGCGTTCGCGGCCGGGGAGAGTGCCCTCGCCCTGACTGTCAACGCCATGTTCGGGCTGCTGGTCTCGCCGGTTTCCTGGTCGCATCACTGGGTGTGGGCGGTTCCGTTCGTCATCGTGCTCGCCGTCCTCGGTTATCGCCGCCGCAGTGCTCTGCTGCTGACTCTGGTCGCCGTCGGACTGGCACTGATGGTGTACGCGCCGCAGTGGAAGCTCGGCGAGGGTCGGTGGAGCGGACTCGGCTGGCCGCTGATCGACCAGTTCGCTACATCGGCGTACGTGTGGTGGGCCCTGGTGTCGATCGTCGCCCTCGCGACGATCCGCTTCTCCAACCGCTCGAAGGACGCGAGCACCACCACAGCGATCGGTTGACCGCGGTGACCGAGGGCTGATTCAGCTGGCCTTGGAGTCGGGAATGCGCCTCGCTGCCGGCGCCGAATCGGCAACCGGTGCAGCCTTTTTCAGGGATGCGGCGTAGACGTCCACGTACTCCTGCCCGGACAGCAACATCAGGTCGTACATCACCTCGTCGGTGACCGCGCGCTCGACGAATCGATTGCCCGCCATGCCCTCGAAGCGAGAGAAATCGATGGGCTTTCCGATGCGGATGGTGACCTTGGCCGGACGCCAGACGCGCGAACCGATCGGGTTCATCTTCTCGGTGCCGATCATCGCCACCGGCACAACCTGCACTCCGGTCTGCAGTGCAAGCCGGGCCATCCCCGTCTTGCCCTTGTACAACCGGCCATCGGGAGACCGCGTGCCCTCGGGGTAGATACCGAGGACCTTGCCCGCTTCGATCACTCGGACTCCGGCATTGAGAGCGTCCTGCGCCGCGTCGGCTCCGGTGCGATCGATCGGCACCTGCCCCACTGCGGTGAAGAACCACTTCTGGAACGCACCCTTGAGACCGGACCCGGTGAAGTATTCGCTCTTGGCGAGGAAGGTGATCCGCCGAGGCGTCTTGAGCGGGAGGTAGAAAGAATCGAGAACTGCTTTGTGATTACTGGCCAGGATGACCGGACCCTGCGTCGGGATGTTCTCCGCACCCTCGATCGTCGGCCGACCCAGGGCGACGAGAAGCGGCCCGACGATGATGAATTTGAACAGCCAGTACCACATTGACGTGCTCCCTGATGATGGTCGGGAAAATCGTTGACGCCGCCTCGCCCTGGAGCGAACCGACCGCGGTCGTGCACCCTCGAACCGTGCCGCGTAAGGAACTGTACCCACGGTTTATGACACCAGCCACATCATCGAGCACACCGGGACAGAGCTCACACGATGCAGACCGAAACGGTCAGCGAACTCCGGTGAGGAACTGCGCTCGTGCCAGCTCCGCGGCCCCGATCATGCCCGCTGCCTCGCCGAGTTGAGTGCTGCGGATACGAGCCAAGGGTCGATGGCTCGCACCGGTGACCAACTCCGCGTACTTGTCGGTCGCGCGGGCGAGAAACTGACTGGACGACGTGGCGACTCCCCCGGCCAACACGATCAGGTCGGGGTCGTACACGTCGCTGACCATGGACAGTCCCACGCCGAGCCACTGCGCGAAGTCTTCCATGGTGCGTTGGGCGATCGGGTCACCGTCCTGCGCGGCACCGGCAATCCGACGGCCGGTCAACGAACCAGGATCGAGAAACACCTCTCGTGCCAGAGTCGTCGACGACGACGGGTCCGCGGCGAGGAACTCGACCGCGGTGTCCACCAGCGCGGTGCCGCTGCAGTAGCGCTCCCAGCAGCCGCGTTTGCCGCAGGGGCACGCCCGCCCGTCCGGCACGACCTGGATGTGACCCAGTTCCGGTGCCACGCCGTGGCTCCCCCGATAGATCCTGCCGTCGATCAGGAGCGCCGCGCCGATTCCGGTGCCGATGGCGACCATCACCACGTTGCGGCCCCCCGATGCAGCACCGAAGCGATATTCGGCCCACGCCGCCGAGTTGGCGTCGTGCTCGAGCAACACCGGCAGGCCGATGCGCTTGCTCATCTCCGTCGCGACGGGAGTGTTCACCCATGGCAGATGCGGAGCGAAGAGAACCGTCGTGCGCTCGGAATCGATGAACCCTGCGACGGCGAGCCCGACGGCCGCGATGTCGTGACGGCCGGCCAGCTCCTGCACAGCTCGGTCGAGCCCGCGTTCGAGAGCGCGGGCTGTATGCGGAGTGGGGGCCGCAGCCGAGTCGAGCACCTGACCGTCCGCGTCGACGACGGATGCGCGCAGGCTGGTCCCGCCCACATCGATTCCGACGGTCAGTCTACGGTGGTGCCGCTTCATTCGTCCATGCCTTCCTCGGCCGTCCCCCACACGGCAACTGCCCACATCTTTCGGCCGATCACGGACGTTTCTGCTCGTCCGCGCGCGAGTCGTTCACGTGAACGGTAATCGGAACGAATGCAGCGTGGCGATCGCCCGGGACTTTCGTGTCCATCGACACGTCTGCGGCGTCGGTCGAGTCGCCGGCGGCCTCCGATGTCGGCGAGGTCGCTGCAGCGTGCGGCGCGGCGTGCGGCGCGGCGTGCGGCGTCCCCGCACTCGTGTGATCGGCGAGCAACTGACGCAGCAGTGCGATCAGCACCGCACCCTCCGAGGCCACCAGCTCGACGAGATCGTGTCTCTCGCCGCGCACCAAGGCGGCGAGTGCGCAGACCGGGCACCACCCACAACCCTGCTGATCACGATCCTGCTGCGTCTCGCCGACACGCTCGAGAATGGGTGCGAGACGCGTGAGCACGGTGTCGGCCAGGGCGAGCAGGTCCGCCCCCAACTCGGAATGGTCCGACGTCATCGCAGCACCCCGGATCGCTCGATCGGAGGGGTTGCGCCGATTTTCGGGGTCACCGTCGTCACAGCGGCCACATGTCGGGGTTCGGACGAAAACGCACCACCAGGAACGGTCCGTCGAGTTCCGCGGAATCGGCGACGCACCGACGCAGCACCGACGCCAACGTGATGCGCCGTCGCCTCCCGTCGGCACTCACTATCAAGTCGTCCTCCACTCGCCCCAAGCCCAAGGTTGTCGAATCCACCACCGGGAGCAGCATTCTCATCGCATACACGGATTCGAGTCCGCCCCCCGATTCGAGTACCACCGAAGGTTGCTCACCCCAGCCCGGCGCGCGCCGTTCGGGGGAGCTCGGTTCCAGGCGATCGGCCACTTCCTGCAAGGGCCCCAACCCTACCGGTTCACCTGGGGCGTGCTCCACCTCCACGATCGGCACAGTGCCGATGCGTCGGCGCAGCTCGGCAACCACGTCGAGCTGCGCGGCCCGCCAACGCTCGAACCAGAACACAGCCGGATGAGCACCGACCAAACCGATCGACGACGAATTGAGGCTCGGCAGAATCTTGTTGACGAGAACCCGATCGATTCCGATTCCGAGCAGGGCGGCGGCCGACAGCGTCCGTTCGGCGTCGCGGACCGAGAGTTGTTCGGCGGTGACGACCACGGTTGCACAGGTGCGTGCGGAATCGACGATCAACGATCGCACCGAGTCGATCTGCGCCAGAACCCGCTCGATCATCGCCACCACGAGGGTGAGCCGGACATCGGAACCGGTGCCGGCGACCATCCGAGCGTGCAGAGGCCAAATCCGCTCGACGTACGCGGCAACGGTATCGGGCAACTGCAACATGCGGAGCGCGTCGGCCGACGCGGGTAGATCCACTACGATTGTGTCCCAACGATTCTCGTCGGCCAGCAGGTGGATCTCGTACATACCGAGCAACTCTTCGATTCCCGGAAGACCCAGCAGTTCCTCGGGCTCGATCGCCCCGAAACTCACTCCGTGCTCGTGTCCTGCGGACGCCACGGCCATCAGCGAGCCGAGTCCCCGGTACCGCGCTTCGAGTAGCGCGAACGTGTCGATCTCGACGATGTCGAGGCTCTGCGTGACGGAACGAACACCGGACTCGTCCACGGACCCGGCGTCCCCCGCGAATGCATCGGCGAGCGAGTGCGCCTGGTCGACGGAGGCGATCAGGACGCGCTCACCGGCCTGAGCGAGCTGAAGACCCGACGCAGCCGCCAGCGTGGTTCTACCCGCACCACCTTTGCCGAGAAACAGCGATACCGTGGTGCGGGGCTCGGTGCGAGCTTCGCTCAGCCTTCGACCCGCTTCTTCAATTCCTTGAGTGCAGTGTCGGTGATGACCTTCTCTGCCTTGCGCTTGAACAGGCCGATCATCGGAATGTTCAAGTCGACGGTGAGCTCGTATGTCACATCGGTGCCACTGCCGGTCTCGCGCAGTGAGTAAGACCCGTTCTGCGACTTCTGCATTTCTCCCGACACGAGATTCCACGACACCGAGTTACCGTCGGCCGCCCAGTCGTACTCGAGCTCGTAGGTGTCCTTCACCATCCCCGCGTCCAGCACGAACTTCACCCGCTTACCGCGTCCGTCCGCACCGACTTCGAGGACCTCGACGGACTTCGCGGCCGACACCCATGTGGGATATGCGTCGAAATCGGCGATGACGTCCATGACCCGGCTCGGTGGGGCTTCGACGACGATCGACCTCTGGGTTTTCTCCGCCATGACTTCTCGTCCGCTTCCTCTCGGGTACTTCGTTCGCTTCGTTCGCTGTGTCGTGGAACCGATGGCAGATCTATCTCACACGATCGATCCACCGCTGCACAATGTGAACCGGCCGACCGTACCGCGCGGTTCATTCGCCGGCTGAACTCGACGCTACGTGGCGAGGTGCCTCACCTGCAGACCGCCCGGCCTCCAGCTCTGCCTTGAGCTCGAACGTCATGGCCCGTCCGGCAACCCGCCGCGTGTGCTGGTGCGCCGCCACCTCGACGTCACCGGTGGGTTCGGCATGCAAGAAGTAGTGCACGATCACACCGTCGAGCGCAGGCTCGAGCCACAGCTCCATCGTTCCGACGACACCGCCGCGCACGGCCCAGCGAATCCCCTTCTCACCACGGTCTTCGGTGATCGTCAGGTTCAGATCCGGCCACCACCGACGCCACCGCTCGGGCGAGGCGAAAGCCTGCGCCACCCGCTCGCCGGGTGCGGCCACGAATGTCTGATCCGCAACTTGAATACTGCTCATCGACAGAGCTTCACATATCCGGGCCGAGACAGTGCGCATCCCCCTCTCTCATGAGTCGGTCCTGCAGGCTCCACTCGCGTCTTCCTGGCCGTTCCCGCAGGCTCCACTCGCGTCTTCCTGGCCGTTCCCGCAGGCTCCACTCGAGGCGCATTTCTACGCCGTGAGCCCGGGTCTAGAGTGTCTGTGAAGCCGAGACATCGACTTTCGTTCTCCCCGTTCTATCCGGAGGTAATCCCGTGCGCGAGTTCACCGTCGCCGCCACATACGCAATCGCGGACACCGACTCGGCTGTCGATACCGTCTTCCGTCGTGCCAGCACCTCACCGGACGCCGTGGTGTTCCGCCGCCTGGTCGACCAGCGCTGGGTCGACGTCACCGCCGCAGAGTTCGAGCGCCTGGTGGTGGGCGTGGCCCAGGGACTGATCGCCGCGGGCATCGAGCAGGGCGATCGGGTCGCACTGATGTCGTCTACGCGATTCGAATGGTCGGTGGTCGACTACGCGATCTGGGCCGCGGGTGGCGTGACGGTACCGATCTACGAGACGTCCTCGGCCGGGCAGGTGGAGTGGATCCTCGAAGACGCCGAACCGGTTCTGCTGATCCTCGAGAACGATGCACACGTGCAGGAGACGAAATCCGTTGTGGCAGCTGCACCGTCGGTGCGACAGACGTTCGTGATCGAGAACTCGGCCGGTCCCGACGCTGTCCAGGCGTTGACCGACGGCGGATCCGAGGTCACCGAAGATCGGGTCCATCAACGTGTTTCGACACTCGTCTCGTCCGACCCGGCCACGTTGATCTACACCTCCGGTACCACCGGTCGCCCCAAGGGCGTCCAGCTGACCCATGCCAACCTGCTCGCCGAATCACTCGGAATTCGTGAGACGTCGCTGAAATCGCTGATGAGGCAGGGCCGCAGCACCCTGATGTTCCTTCCGCTCGCGCATGTCCTCGCCCGCGCCGTGAGCATCGCGTCGTTCGATGCCGGAGTCACACTCGGCCACACGAACGACATACCGAACCTCGTTGCGACGTTCGGTACGTTCCAACCGGACTTCATCCTCTCGGTGCCCCGAGTGTTCGAGAAAGTCTTCAACACCGCAAAGCAGAAGGCGCACTCCGACGGCAAAGGCAAGATCTTCGACCTCGCCACCGAATGCGCAGTGGCCTGGAGTGAAGCACAGGACACCGGCGGACCCGGAATCGTGTTGCGCGCCAAGCACACTGTCTTCGACAAGTTGGTCTACGGCAAGTTGCGTGCAGCGCTCGGTGGCAAGTGCGAGCTGGCTATTTCGGGCGGAGCGCCTCTCGGTGCCCGTCTCGGCCACTTCTACCGGGGCATCGGCGTGACGATCTACGAGGGCTACGGCTTGACCGAAACCACCGCAGCCTTCGCCGTCAACACCATCGGATTCCAACGCGTGGGCAGCGTCGGGCGTCCGTTGCCGGGCAACACGGTGCGAATCGCCGAGGACGGAGAGATCCAGCTTCGCGGTCCCGTGGTGTTCGACGGCTACTGGCGCAACGAGGACGCGACCGCGGAGTCGCTCGACGACGGCTGGTTCCGCACCGGAGATCTCGGCAGCGTCGACGAGGACGGATACATCACGATCTCGGGTCGCAAGAAGGAACTGATCGTCACCGCAGGCGGCAAGAACGTCTCACCGGCAGGTCTCGAAGACCGACTTCGGGCAGGCGCACTGATCAGTCAGGCCGTCGTCGTGGGCGATCAGAAGCCCTTCATCGGCGCGCTCATCACCCTCGACCCGGAGGCGTTCGATCGCTGGAAGTCCGCCCACGGCAAGGCTTCCGAGGCCACCGCGGTGGATCTGCAGCAAGACCCCGATCTCGTCGCGGAGATCGATGCTGCCGTCGCCGACGCGAACAAGTCCGTCTCGCATGCGGAGTCGATCAAGAAGTATCGCCTGCTCCCACACGACTTCTCCGAGGAGAGCGGCGAGCTGACGCCCACGATGAAGCTCAAGCGCAACGTCATCACCGCGGCGTATGCCGACGAGATCGAGTCGATCTACTCCCGGTAGGCGGCCCGGCTCGCGGCGACGAGCATCAGATCAACGACCGCAGCTTCTCCGTCAGCACGTCCCAGCGCCACTCTGCATCCACCCACGCGCGTCCGGCGTTGCCCATCTGAGCGGCGAGCGTGCGATCGGAGAGGATCTTCACGATCGCGTCGGTGATGTCCGCGACCGACGTACCGTCGACGACAAGCCCGGTCTTGTTGTGCTGCACTGCCTCCGGCGCTCCGCCGGACATACCGGCAACGACGGGCACACCGCACGAGGACGCTTCGAGATAGACGATGCCGAGGCCCTCCACATCCAGCCCGGCACCCCGAGTGCGGCTCGGCATCGCAAAAACATCCGCGATGGTGTGGTGGGCGGCCAGCTCCGCAGAGGGCACGGTGCCGGTGAACACCACGTGCTGCTCCATTCCGGTGGATCGGACGAGCTCGCGAAGAGTCTTCTCGTACGGCCCGCCGCCGACGATCACCAGAACGGCACCGTCGACGGCCCGCCGTATCCCCGGAAGCGCTCGGATCAGGAAATCCTGTCCCTTACGCGGCACGAGCCGGGACAGGCACAGAACGGTGGGGCGATCACCGAGGCCGTAGCGCGCGCGAAGTTCCGCCCGTGCCGCCTCGTCCGGGACGAAGCGATCGGTGTCGACCCCGGGCGGCAGATGTTCGAGGGCCGCGGTCCGACCGAATGCGGAGCTGAACCGCCCCCGGGTGTACTTGCTGACGTAGGTCACCACGTCCGTGTTTTCGCCGATCGTGCGCAGTGTCGCACGCCCGCCCGGCACCATGGACCATCCGACCTCGTGACCGTGTGTGCTCGCCACGATCCGATCCGCCCCGGCCCTGCGTAGGTACGACGACATCACCGCCAACGGAGCCGACGCCCCGAACCACACCGAGTCGCACTCTCGCGACTTCAGAATTCGAGCTGCTCGACGCGCAACGAGCGGGGTCGGCAACATCAGCGTCGTCGGATGCCTGATCACCTCGAACGGCTGTCGAGCGTCGAACTTCTCGTGCGAGTCGCCGCGCCACCGCGGTGCATAGACCACGAGCTCGTCGGCGGGCAGCTGCGAGGCGAAGCTGTGTAGATAGGACTGGATTCCACCCGGGCGAGGTGGAAAGTCGTTCGTCACGAGCAAAGTACGACGCATGGGTCAACCGTAGCGCCCGGCTTCAGCGCGACCGAGCAGCCACCCAGTCGCCCCACGACACGATGAACTGGGCACGGCCGATTCCCAGCACCGACGTCAGGCCGACATCGATCGAGCTGTCCGACGCAGGTCCCGACGCCAATGCCTCGTACAGCCTGCGCAGCGACGACTCGCCGAACCGATCGGCGACGAACGCGAACACCGACCACGCCGACTCGTAGGCCACACTCGACCGGGCACCACCGGCACCGAAGTCCTCGTCCCTCGGCAGTACGGTCGGCGGCCCTCCCGACGCCACGATTGCGGCGAGCGTGGGAGCCAGCTGCCCGAAATCGGCACCGGAACTGCGGTACCCGGAGTAGTCGGCGAACCCCTCCGAGACCCACAACGGTGTGCCGTCCACCGTCCGGGCCCGTGCCGCCACATGGGTCAACTCGTGCCGCAGCACCGACCGGACGGTGAACGGCGTCAACCGCGACGCGGCAGCCGGACCGAACACCACTCGCTGACCGGTCGGTCGCGAGCCGTCGCCCGCAATCGCGTCGGACACAGTCACCGCGGCCACGTCGGCTGATGGATCCGACCCCGTCAGCTCGGCGAACTCCTCGGTGGAGGACGCAACGAAGACGAGACCGTCTCGCGCCCAGTCGTCCCCCCAGAAGTCGGTGACTGCAGCGGTAGCCGACGGGAGCTCTGCGGCCAGGTCCGCGACGAACTGTTCCCGGTCGGGATGACCAACCACCACCGAGGTACCGGCAGTGGTAGGCACCGAGCGCACGGTCAGCGGTCCGAAATCCCACGGCCCACGCCAGGTGTGGCGTCGATACTGCGGCAGGTCCGCGTCGTCTACCAGACGCCATCGGCCGTCCCGCTCGGCAACGACCAGCGAGACCGGCCGACGCGTCGGCGATGCGTCCGGTCCCGTCACGGCGTAGCGCAAGTACACCGAGGGTGCCCAGACGTCGGCGGCTCGGAGCGGTTCCGCAATCGAGGCAGGTACCGGAGTTTCCGGTTCGTCGCCCAGGTCGTAGCCGAAGTCGGCGAACGGGACGGCCGGAACCACCGCTGCCCGGCGCACCTGAGCCTCGACGAAGCTCGGATCGGCCTGCGGATCCATCAGCTCACGCAGAGTGTCGACGTCGCCGGAGCGAACTGCACCGGCCCACTGGTCGAGGAGAACGGACACGTCGACACGACGCTGCTGATCGTAGGTCGGTGGGGCCTCGCCGACGAAAACATCGCTGGGTGCAGCGTCGGATGTACCGTCAGCGCTGTCGTCGCCGAGAACGAGAACGACCGAGAGTGCGACCACTGCGACGAGCACGACTGCGATCCAGCGAGTTCGCGCGGATCGGACCAGGACGCGAATCCCGGACAAGGGTTTCATGCAGGTTTTCGTCGATCGTGGAGGCACCTCAGTATCGACGCGCCCCGTAGTACGGGAACGATGCCATCGACTGCACCTTGACGGGGACTCCGAACGTGGAGGCGTGCAGAACGTTGCCGTTGCCGGCGTAGATACCGACGTGCGACGCGTCCGGATAGAACAACACGACATCTCCCGGCTGCAGATCCTTCTGGTCCACCGGCGTTCCGCCTTCGGCCTGTGCCTGGCTCGACCGCGGGAGCGTCTTGCCCACCTGCTTGTATGCCCATACGACCAGTCCGGAGCAGTCGAAGCCGTCCGGTCCGGTTCCGCCCCACACGTACGGCTTGCCGATCTGGGTCAGGCCGGCTTGTAGCGCGCTGGCACCGGACCCGGGAGTCAGACTCTGCAGAATCGTCGTGGGATCGAAGCCCTCGGGTAGGGCCGATCCGGCGAGAGCGAGCTGCTCCGAGGACGTGAGTGCACTGTATGCGGCCATCACCTCGGCGATCTGCCCCTGAAGTTCACTCTGCTTGGCCTGAAGATCGTCGCTGACGACCTTGGCCTGTTCTGCGGCGACACGTGCCTGATCGGCGGCCGTCGTCGCGGCCTGCTCGGCCGCCACGGCATCGGAACTCGCTTGCTTGAACCGAGCGACCTGGTCGGCGGTCTCCGCCGAGATCACGTCCAGAGCCGACATCTGGTCGAGCAGCTGCTGTGGCGAGTCACTGACCATGACGGCAAACAGTCGATTGGTTCGCGCACCCTGATAGTTGACGTTGGCGACCTTGTCCATGGCCGGCTTCAGCTGCGCCAACTGCGCCTGCGCTGCATCGAGTGCTGCGCGGCTCTGGTCGACGACGACCTGCGCGTCGAGTTGCTGCTGATTCTTGGCGTCGAGATCGATCTGAGCGTTGTGCAGAGATTCGTTGGTCTGCTCGGATTCACGTGAGAGCTCGGACAGCTTGGTCTGTGCGTCGGACGCCGAGTCGAATCCCGGCTGTGCGAGGGCCGTCGTCGCCGGCACCACGGCGAGGCATGCGGCCAACGTGACAGCAACAACCGCGTTACGGGCCAGCCGCAACACTCGGGTAGATCTCGATATCGCCACGGAAAGCGACTCTCCGTCCTCACACATGCCGCCTCGGCGAGGCAACGGTTGGAAAAGTAGACCGATAGCGAACCCTACTCATGCTCGTTCGGGCGCGGACGTGAACACGGCCCGAAATCGATGGAGGTTCTAGGTGACAGGTCACAAAGTAAACATCGGCCAGGTCTCGATCAGATTACGAACTGGACGCCCCGCTGTCCACCGGACCGGCGTGTCGCACGCATCCGGCTCCGGATACGACAACAGGGTCGAACCGATTACCCGGTTCGACCCTGTCGGACGTTCACAGCGAACGTTGCTCGCTCGAATCAGTAACGACGAGCGCCGTCGAACGGCATCGAGGCAAGCGGAGCAACCTTGACCGGGACGCCGGACGTGGATGCGTGCACGACGTTGCCGTCGCCGATGTAGATGCCCGAGTGCGAGCCGCCGTAGAACGAAACGACGTCGCCGGGAGCCAGGTTGGCCTGCGAGACCGGTGTACCCGCGGCTGCCTGGTCGTAGCTCGTACGGGGCAGGCTGATGCCGGCCTGCTTGTAGGCCCACTGAACGAGGCCCGAGCAGTCGAACGAATCCGGGCCCGAAGCGCCGTACACGTACGGAGCTCCGATCTTGGACTCAGCAGCCTGAACGGCCTTCGCTGCCGGGGTGACCTGGGGAGCCAACGGAGCGCCCGGTGCGGGCACACCCGGAATGTTGAGGGGAGGAAGGCCCGGGATGTCGGGAATCTCGAAGGTTCCGACGCCGGGAATGGTGAGGGGGGCCGCCATTGCGGGTGCAGCGGGAAGGATGACCACGCCTGCCGTGAGCGCTCCGGCTACGAGAACTCGACGCAATGATCGGTTGGAAAGTTGTGACGCCACGAAAGATGGTGCTCCGTTTCTTCCTATCGTCCGCCGACCGAGTTAGCTGACGGGTTCGGGCTGGGAAGAGCAGCCCTACCCACAGGCCACCGTCGGTGGCTCAGTGGGATTCACCCCAGTAGATATCGGGTTCCCGGTACGAACACTCTCGCGAGTGAACGATTAGGCGGTGACTTGCGACGCCACTCCGGTTTGGACTGGCGAGACTCCGCAAGGTCTCAGGAAGGTTACGAAATGGCATACCCCCGTGTCGACCCCAACTCGCCGAAGCGGGCGAATTCGGCCGGATTCTCACTAGCCGGCGCGTTGATCTCCCGGTGTGTCACGAGTCGGTAACAACGGAACCTCGGTGGTGCCGTCGTCGTTCACCACGAGCTTGAGCGTGGGCACGAGACCGACATCTGCAAGCACCCCCATCGCGCCGAGTTCCTCCTGCTCGAGGGTGATACGAGAGGGTGGTCCCACCCACCGTCCATCCGACCTCGCCGGCATCCCCGGTGCCCCGAGAAGGACCGTCACGACACAGTCCGCGCAGGCGATGTCACGGACCAGGCAGTCACTGCAGTCGATGATCATTGTGATCCTTGTCTCTTTGCTGTTTCCGGCCGCCGAATCAGCCGATCGAACGAAAGATAGCGACGACCACCGACAGGTTTCGTGACACGACGTCGTTCGTCGGCGTGATGAACGTTCTTGTCGGACGTCGGCCCTAACGTTGTTCGGGTGAGCCTGCCCATCCAGCTGACGTTCGACGAACTGGACACCCCACTGCACGAGACCACGTTCGTCGTCGTCGACCTCGAGACCACAGGCGGCAGCGCAGACACCGAGGCCATCACCGAGATCGGGGCAGTCAAAGTTCGAGGTGGCGTGATACTCGGTGAGTTCGCGACGCTCATCGACCCGGGTCGATCGATACCGCCGTACATCGTCGAACTCACCGGCATCACCTCGGCCATGCTCATCGGCGCGCCTCGGATCGAACGGGTGCTGCCGGGCTTCCTCGAATTCGCACGAGGCTCGGTGTTGGTGGCCCACAACGCTGGGTTCGACACTGGGTTCCTCAAGGCCGCCGCCAGTCGCCTCGACATAGCGTGGCCTCGGTTCCAGGTGCTGTGCACCGTCAAGCTGGCTCGCCGAGTGCTCACGCGCGACGAGGCACCGTCGGTGAAACTCTCGGCGCTGTCGACACTGTTCAGGTCCGGCACTCGGCCGACGCACCGAGCGCTCGACGACGCTCGCGCCACCGTCGACGTTCTGCACGGCCTGATCGAACGCGTGGGCAATCAGGGAGTCCACAGCTACGCCGAGTTGGTCGACTACCTTCCGGCCGTGTCTGCCGGCCAGCGGGCCAAACGGGGGTTGGCCGCGCACCTGCCCGGCGCACCCGGCGTCTATCTGTTTCGCGGTCCGTCCGACGAGGTGTTGTACGTCGGTACCTCGAACAATCTCAAGCGCCGGGTACGCAACTACTTCACCGGTTCGGAGACCAGGGGTCGGATGAAGGAGATGGTCTCCCTGGCCACTCGAGTCGATCATGTCGAATGTGCACACGCGCTCGAAGCCGGCGTCCGAGAACTGCGCTTGCTGTCTGCTCACATTCCGCCGTACAACCGTCGCTCGAAGTTTCCGAAGAAGGGGTGGTGGATCACCCTGACCGACGAGGCGTTCCCGCGTCTGTCGATCGTCCGCTCGCCGACACCCAACAGTCTCGGACCGTTCTCGGTTCGTGGTGATGCCGCGGAGGCGGCCGCGCTGGTGGCGGAGTTCTGTCGTCTGCGCACGTGTACTCGTCGTCTGGCTCGTTCGGTTCGGCACGGCGACAGCTGCCCGTCGACCGATGTCGGCGGCTGCCCAGCGGCGTTGTCCGGGCCGTTGACGGCGGACGAGTACTCCGCCGCACCGACACAGTTTCTGGCGCTCGTGTGCGGCCAGGACGACGCGATCCTCTATTCCATGCGCCGGCGAGTAGGCGAACTCGCGGACCGCGAGCTCTACGAGACTGCCGCACGCCTGCGAGACCGGATCACGATCACCGTCGACGCGCTACGCAGGATGCACCGATCGTCGGCGGTGGCCGCCATTGCCGAACTCGTTGCGGCACGGCGGACGGCAGACGGTGGATGGGAGTTGATCGTGGTCCGCTTCGGTCGCCTGGCAGGCGCTGCGGTCGCACCGCGTGGGGTACACCCGATGCCCGTCGTCGACGCCATCACCGCATCCGCCGAAACGGTGCTCCCCGATACGACGCCGCTGCGAGGTGCGCCGCCTGAGGAGGTCGGACTCATCGCGTCGTGGCTGCGCACCGATGGAGTTCGTATCGTCCGCACCAGCAGTGGCTACTGCAGCCCCGCGCGGTCTGCGGGTTCGTGGGAAGGGTGGTGTCGAACGGCGAGAGAAGCCGCGCGGCAGGAGTGGAGCCCGCGGAACGACCGTTGAGGCAGGAGTGGAGCCCGCGGAACGAGTCGTGGAACTAGGGTTGGGTGGAGCTCGTCGCACATCGAGTTCGGGACGCATGAGGAGCACAGATGATCAATGCCATCGTCTTGATCGACGCCGAGGCAGACTTGATTCCGGAGGCCGCGCAGGCTGTTGCCGATGTCGATGGCGTGTCGGAGGTCTATTCGTGTGCAGGAGATGTCGATCTGATCGCCATCGTCAAGGTACGTGATCACGCCTCGATCGCCGAGGTCATCACCAAGCACATCAACCGGGTGCGGGGTGTGCGAAACACCACGACCCACATCGCGTTTCAGTCCTATTCGAGTGCCGACGTCGATGCCGGGTTCTCGATCGGCGAGTAGGCCCGTTCGTCAGTCGGCCAACGCCGTGGTGCAGCGCGCCCAGTCGGCGAGTAGCCTCGCGGCGGCTCCTGAGTCGAGAGTCGTTGCAGCGGTTGCCAATCCGGCTTTCATTCGGGCGGTGAGGTCATCCGACACCCCGTGATGTGCCGCCATGGCCGCCGCTGCGTTGAGTAGTACTGCGTCACGAACCGGTCCTCGTTCACCGGCGAAGACTCGGTGCGCCACGGCTGCGTTGAACTCGGCGTCGCCGCCTCGGAGTGCCTCGATGGGTGCTCGGTCGATTCCGTAGTCGGGTGGATCGATGGTTTCGACGGTCACCGAGCCGTCGGACACCACGTGCACGGTCGTGGTGGTGGAGAGGGTGATCTCGTCCAGTCCGTCGTTGCCGCGCACGACCAGCACCGAGCTACCGCGGCCGGCGAACACGTCGGCCATCACGGGAGCCAGACTCTCGAAGGCGCAGCCGATCAGGCCTGCGCGCGGGCGGCCCGGGTTGGTCAGTGGCCCCAGCACGTTGAACACCGTCGGGATGCCGATCTCCTTGCGCGGTGCCGCGGCGAAGCGCAGTGCCGGGTGGTGGATCGGCGCGAAGCAGAATCCGATACCTACCTGTTCGACGCTCGACGCGACCGCGTCGGCTCCCAGCGTCACCCGGACACCGAGCGCCTCGAGCACATCGGTCGTGCCGCTCTTGGACGACGCCGCGCGGTTGCCGTGCTTGACCACTCGGATTCCACTGGCGGCAACGACGATCGCGGCCATCGTCGAGATGTTGACGGTGTCGGCTCCGTCACCTCCGGTGCCCACGACGTCGACGGCGTCGGTGTCGGTATCCACCAGCACCGCGTGCGCGAGCATGGACTCGGCCAGCCCACTCACCTCCGCCGGAGTCGGCCCTTTCATCCTGAGTGCGACTCCGAATGCTGCGATCTGTGCGGCCGTCGCATTGTCGGCCATGATCTCGTCCATGGCCCACCCCGTGTCGGCGCTGGACAGGTCGGTGTGCGTGGTCAACGCGCCGAGAATTCGACGCCAGGTTCGCGGCTGATCGTCTGCGGTCGGTGCGTTCATGGCTGGTTCCGTTCGTCGGTCCGTGGCGGCGGCCTTGGTGCGGTGGAAGCTTAGCCAGACGCTGCGTCGGTCGGCGCAGGCTGCAATGCATCCCACCCCAACACGGCTCCTGCTCGACGCTGGGCGAGGCCGGCCATACGCGAACGCTCCTGCGAGCAGTGCAGTGCGTCGAGCACCTGCACACGTTGAAGGACGAGTGGGACGCCGTCGTCGACCGTAGGGCGATAGCCGGGACTGTTCGGCAGTTCGACGTTCGGGCCGACTTCGTAGCCGTCCTGCGCCGCGACGGACGCGGCGTCCTCCACTTCATGTGCGGGTAGCAGCAAATGATGCCGGAGCAGCACGTCCGACGCCGCCGTCCACACCGGCTGTGTTCGAGCCGCGTCCTCGAGCACAGCCGAACATGCCTGCGCATCGTCGAAGCAACTCGCCACTATCACCAGATCGTCGCGCGTGGGGTCCAGACGTTCTGCGGCTGCCCGCGAGAACAGCCGCCGAAACCACCCGCCTTCGGTGCTCTTTGCCATGAGGCCAGCCTTGCACGACTGGACCCTACCGGCCCGTACGGGGCCCTCGACCTGCACGGGAACAACATCGCTCGCGGATTCGTTGACACGCGACGCGCCAACAGCGGACCCGGATATGCCTTCCGTACTACGACGGGTCATACTTCTCTTTGTGACGAGCGCTGTAGGGACTCAAGGATCGGCAATCACCCAACGCGTGCACTCGCTGAACCGTCCCAATATGGTCAGCGTCGGCACGATCGTGTGGCTGTCGAGTGAACTCATGTTCTTCGCCGGGCTGTTTGCGATGTACTTCGTCGCGCGCGCCCAGGCGAACGGAAATTGGCCGCCGGAACCGACCGAGTTGAACCTCACTCTGGCCGTTCCGGTGACGGCCGTGCTGATCGCGTCGTCGTTCACGTGCCAGCTGGGCGTGTTCGCCGCTGAGCGTGGAGACGTCTTCGGCCTTCGACGGTGGTACATCATCACGCTGGCCATGGGCGCGTTCTTCGTGTCCGGCCAGGCGTACGAGTACTACCACCTGGTGCACGAGGGCACGACGCTGTCGAGCAGTGTGTACGGCTCGGTCTTCTACATCACCACCGGCTTCCACGGATTGCACGTGATCGGCGGATTGATCGCGTTCGTCTTCCTGATCACCAGGACTCTTGTCAGCAAATTCACGCCCGCGCAGGCCACGGCCGCCATCGTCGTTTCGTATTACTGGCACTTCGTCGACATCGTCTGGATTGCCCTCTTCGCGACGATCTACTTCATCCGCTAGTGACAGTCAGCACGCCAAAGATAACGAGCGAACGGATTCAGCCCCCGACGTTCGGTCCGTCCCGACACGACAAGGGATAGAAGATGAGCACATCTCCCCCAGCAGCATCCGTCGACAAGGCCGCCTCCAAGACGCGACGGCAGCGTAAGACGCGCCGACGCATCACAGGTGCTCTCGTTCTGATGATGGGCCTCCTGAGCGCGGGATTCCTCGCTTCGGCCCTGACCCCAACCCCGCAGGTCGCTACCGCCGATACGGACTCGGCTGCGTTGATCCGTGAGGGCAAGCAGCTCTACGACACGTCCTGCGTGACGTGCCATGGAGCGAACTTGCAGGGCGTCCAGGATCGCGGACCGAGCCTGATCGGCGTCGGCGAAGCGGCTGTCTACTTCCAGGTGTCGAGTGGCCGTATGCCCGCCGTGCGCAACGAGGCACAGGCACTGCGCAAGCCACCGAAGTTCGACGACAAGCAGATCGACGCTCTCGGTGCTTACATCCAGGCCAACGGCGGCGGACCCACGGTGATCCTCGACGACAACGGCGAGGTCGCTCAGGAATCTCTGCGCGGTGACGACATCGGACGCGGAAGCGAGCTGTTCCGGCTCAACTGCGCCTCCTGCCACAACTTCACCGGTGAGGGCGGCGCGCTGTCTTCGGGCAAGTTCGCACCGTCCCTCGGCCCTGCCAACGAGCAGGAGATCTACACCGCCATGGTCACCGGACCGCAGAACATGCCGAAGTTCTCCGATCGTCAGCTGACGATCGAGGAGAAGTCGGACATCATCGCGTACGTCAAGTCGGCCCAGGAAACGCTTCCCGCAGGCGGTTGGAGCATCGGAAGTTTCGGTCCCGGTACCGAGATGATCGCCCTGTGGGTCGTCGGAATTGCCGCAGTCGTCGGCGCAACATTGTGGATCGGAGCTAGATCATGACCGACGGCGATTCCGGCCGTAAGGACGCGAACAACGACGACGAGTCCGGACGCAAGGATGCATCCGGTGCCGAAGGCGTGAACGCGGACAAGAAGTACACCGACGAGGAACTCGCCGCGATGAGCCGCGACGAACTGGTCGCGCTCGGCACCAATCTCGACGGTGTCGACGTCGCCTTCCGTCGTAACCGTTGGGCTGTGGAAGGTACTCGCGCGGAGAAGCGAGCCGAGCGCAGCGTTGCGATCTGGTTCGCGATCGCCGGTCTGTCCGCAGTCGCCTTCATCGGCATCTATCTCTTCTGGCCCTGGCAGTACGCCGGGATCGGTGACGAGAACTACGTGGCGTACTCGCTGTACACCCCGCTGATCGGCGCAACGATGGGTCTGGCGATTCTCGCGGTCGGCGTCGGTGCGGTGCAGTTCACCAAGAAGTTCATCCCCGAAGAGGTCTCCATCCAGGACCGCCACGACGGCAGTTCTTCCGAGACGGACCGCAAGACGTTGGTGGCCGAGTTGGGCGACTCGTTCGACACCTCGACGATCGCTCGACGCAAGGTGATCAAGCGATCGTTGCTCTTCGGCGGTGGCGCACTCGGCGTGATGGCTCTGCTCCCCCTCGGTGGTCTGATCAAGAACCCGTGGGCCAAGGGCGAAGATTCTCCGTTGTGGGTATCCGGCTGGACTCCTCGCTACGATGGAGAGACCATCTACCTCCGACGAGACACCGGGCGACCGGAAGATGTCGTTCTCGTTCGGCCAGAAGACTTGGACGCTGGTGCCATGGAGACCGTCTTCCCGTTCCGCGAAGCGGACCGCGAGAGCGAGCACGATCTGCTCGTGTCCCTGCGCGGCATTCGCAACGCCGTGATGCTCATCCGCCTCCGTCCCGACGCCGCCAGCACGGTCGTCAAGCGCAAGGGCCAGGAGAGCTACAACTACGGCGACTACTACGCCTACTCCAAGATCTGCACGCACCTGGGTTGCCCGACATCGTTGTTCGAGCAGCAGACCAACCGCATTCTGTGCCCTTGCCATCAGTCGCAGTTCAACGCGCTCGAGTACGCCAAGCCGATCTTCGGACCGGCCGCGCGCGCGCTGCCTCAGCTTCCCATCACAGTCAACGAGGAGGGATACCTAGTGGCCAGAGCCGATTTCCACGAAGCACTGGGCCCCGCCTTCTGGGAACGTCGACCGGAGCGTGATTCATGAGTCCTTCATTGCAAACCCTCGCAGCCAAGCAGGCTGACGACGTAGACAGCCGCTATCACCTGGCACCGGGTCTACGCCGACAGATCAACAAGGTGTTCCCCACCCACTGGTCGTTCCTTCTCGGCGAGATCGCGTTGTACAGCTTCGTGATTCTGCTGATCTCCGGTGTCTTCCTCACCCTGTTCTTCGATCCGTCACTGAGCGAGGTCGTCTACGACGGCGCGTACACCCCGCTCAACGGTGTGACGATGTCGCGTGCGTACGCCACGGCCCTCGACATCTCGTTCGAGGTGCGCGGTGGTCTGTTCATGCGACAGATTCACCACTGGGCAGCGCTGATGTTCGCGGCGTCGATCATCGTGCACATGGCACGCATCTTCTTCACCGGTGCGTTCCGTCGTCCCCGCGAGGCCAACTGGGTCATCGGTTGCCTGCTGCTCATCCTGGCGATGTTCGAGGGCTTCTTCGGATACTCGCTTCCCGACGACCTGCTCTCGGGCACCGGCCTGCGGGCGGCCTTCGGCGGCATCACGATGAGCATCCCGATCATCGGTACCTGGATGCACTGGTTGATCTTCGACGGCGACTTCCCCGGCACGATCATCATCCCGCGTCTGTACGTCGCTCACGTGCTGCTGTTGCCCGCCATCATCCTGGCTCTGATCGCCGCTCACCTGGCGTTGGTCTGGTACCAGAAGCACACGCAGTTCCCCGGACCCGGCCGCACGGAGAAGAACGTCGTGGGCGTTCGCATCCTCCCGGTGTTCGCCGTCAAGTCCGGTGCATTCTTCGCCGTCACCTTCGGTGTCATCGCTGCTATGGGCGGATTGATTCAGGTCAACCCGATCTGGAACCTCGGTCCGTACAACCCGTCACAGGTCTCCGCAGGCTCGCAGCCCGACTTCTACATGATGTGGACCGACGGTCTGGCCCGACTGTGGCCGGCGTGGGAGATCTACATCGCCGGTCGCTACACCATCCCGGCCGTGTTCTGGGTCGCCGTGATCATGGGCCTCGTGTTCACGGTCATGATCGCCTACCCATGGATCGAGAAGCGTCTCACCGGTGACACTGCACACCACAACCTGCTGCAGCGTCCCCGCGACGTTCCGGTCCGTACGGCAATCGGCGCAATGTCCATCGCGTTCTACGTCGTGTTGACGCTCTCCTGCGTCAACGACCTGATCGCGTACAAGTTCGACATCTCGCTCAACGCCATGACCTGGATCGGACGAATCGGCGTGCTGATTCTGCCTCCAATCGCCTACTTCGTTGCCTACCGGTTCTGCATCGGTCTGCAGCGCAGCGATCGAGCGGTACTCGAACACGGAATCGAAACCGGAATCATCAAGCGACTCCCGCACGGCCAGTACGTGGAAATCCACCAGCCGCTCGGACCGGTCGACGATCACGGACACCCGATTCCCCTCGACTACCAGGGCGCGCCGGTACCCAAGAAGATGAACAAGCTCGGCTCGGCCGGCAAGCCCGGCTCGGGATCGCTGTTCACGCCGGACCCGGTGGCGCAGAGCAAGGCTCTCGAAGAGGCACTGCACAAGGGTGAACACGAGCAGCTCGCGATGCTCCGCAACTACCAGGCGGGAATTCTCGGCAACGGCTCGAACGGCCACTCGAATGGCAACGGCCATTCCAATGGCAATGGCAACGGGCACTCGAACGGCCACTCCAATGGCAATGGTCACTCGAACGGCAACGGCCACGAAGACACGGCAATTGCTTCGGGTCGACAGGACAGCGACAGCGATCGCTGACACCTGAGTATCCAAGAAGGGCGGCACCGGCAACGGTGCCGCCCTTCTTCGTGTATCCGGTCCGAGTCAACGAACGCGGGCGCGCCACTCGACGGCCACTCCCCTCCCCCGTTGGAGTATGGGCACCGCACCGATCACGACGACTCCGCACGTCGGCCCCGGTCGCCTCGACGACGAGGTTCCGTGGGTACGTCCACCGGTATTACTATCGATACATGGTCCGCATTCCCCTCACACCCAGTGAACTCGCCCGCGGCGCCAGGCTCGGTGCAGCTCTACGGCGTTACCGAGGAAGCCGAACCATGGCCGATGTCGCCGAGTCCGCCGGCATCTCCGTCGAGACTCTCCGGAAGATCGAGACCGGTCGAATCCCGACCCCTGCCTTCTTCACCGTCGCGGCACTGTGCGGGGCATTGAACATCTCGTTGGACACAGTGGCCCACCTGGCCTCGGACTCGACGCCGAGGCATTCCGAGGCAGACGCGTCCTGACGACCGCGACACCCAACTCGGCTGGATCAACGTTCTGGTGTCCTATGACCGCGCTGTTCTATGACCTCGCTGGTCGATCACCGTGCTGTGGTCTCCGCCCGATCCCCGTCGCCCGATGCCCGTCGCCTGAACCCGGTCGCTTGAACCCGGTCCCCTGACCCCCGTAAGCCACGATCCCCCGTGCTGTGGTCGCAGATATGCATCCGACCGTCCCGATGGCACAGAAAAGGGCCCCGACCGTTCGTGAGAACGGGTCGGGGCCCTAGTCGGGTCGGGTCTCGAGTCCGGATCAGTGGCGCTCGGCACCGACGTGGTACTCGAAGACCAAACCTGCGGCCGCGAGAATGACGCAGACGACACCCACTGCGATCAGCCACGGCTGGAAGAAGGCGAATCCGAGGGCCGTGATGGACGCGGCACCTGCGAGCACGATCGGCCAGAAGCTGCCGGGGCTGAAGAAGCCCAGATCGCCTGCGCCGTCGCTGACCTCGGCATCATCGAAGTCCTCGGGACGGGTGTCGAGGCGTCGAGCGACGAACCGGAAGTAGGTACCGACGATCAACGTCAGGCCTACCGACAGGAAGATCGCGGTGACTCCGGCCCACTCCACTCCGGTACGGCTCAGCCCTGTGAACAATGCGTACACGATGCCGACCAGCAGGAAGAACACCGTGAGGATCTCGAAGATCTTGGCTTCGATTTTCATATCAGCATGCTTCCTTGGTCAGTTGCCTTCGGCGACAGCGGCGGTACGGAGGGTGCGGTCGGTCTCGAACGGTGAGGTGCTCGTAGCCAGAGGGCTCTCGCCTATGGCCTCGAGTGCCTGCGCGTTGGTCAGAGCTTCGCCGCCTTCGGACAGCGGCTTGCGCAGTTCGATGTACTGCTCGAAACGCTCGGGAGAGACTGCGCGAACCTCGAAGTTCATCATCGAGTGGAAGGTGCCACACATTTCGGTGCACCGGCCGACGAAGGACCCCTCGCGTTCGATCTCGCTGATCTGGAAGACGTTGTCGGAATGGTTCTCTTCCGGGTTGGGGAGAACGTCACGCTTGAACAGGAACTCCGGAACCCAGAACCCGTGGATGACGTCCGAGGACGCAAGCACGAACTCGATTCGCTTGCCGGTCGGCAATACCAGGACCGGGATCTCGTCACTCGATCCGACAGTCTCGATCTTGTTGTAGTGCAGGTACGACAGGTCCTGCGGGGTGGCTCCGTGAATGGCTCCGGGAACGAACTCGCCGTCCTCGCTACCCTCCGCACCCTCACCCGGGGTGGCGGCGGCCTCGGCAGCAGCCTGCTCTTCCTCGTCGGTGCCCTCGTACTTGGCGGCACCGTCCTTGAGGTCGATGGTGCGGTAACCGAACTTCCAGTTCCACTGGTACGCCGTGACATCGACCTGGACGTCGGGATCGGCCTGCTTCTCGTCGACGTAGTTCTGCACCACGACGGTGAAGTAGAACAGGACGGCGATGATCACGAACGGAACAGCGGTGTAGAACAGCTCCAGAGGAACGTTGTACGCCGTCTGTCGGGGGAACTCCGGGGAGCTCTTCTTCTTGCGGTGGAAGAGCACCACCCAGAAGATCAAGACCCACACGATGATGCCCATGACCAGGGCAGCAATGACCGACCACGTCCACAGGTCGCCGATGCGTCGCCCCTGCGGGGTGACGCCCGAGGCGAAACCGAAATTGAGTACGTTGTCGCTGCTGATGGAACAGCCCGACAGCATCAACGCGGCTACACCGAGAAATGCTGTCAGCCCCGCTCGCCGAAGGATCCGACTCTGCGCCACGTTCACGCCTTCCTGATTGCCCACCACTGAAGAATAAGGGCTTCCACATGGAGATGCCCGAGTACTACGCAGCGTAGACCAAAGCAGTCGGAGAACCACCCTTGGGTCGTTACCTACGACAGAGCGTGTCTGCGGCATACTCGGATCCTGATCGACAGTCCCGCTGACGACGCTCGCGGAGACCGATATCCCTGCATTGTCCCCAACTGCGAGAAGAGGTAGCAGACGCTGTGTGTGGACTGCTCGGAGTACTGACGTCTCACGGAACGACCGCCGCCGGTGTCGAACTGGTGAAATCGGCGACCCACTGCATGAGGCACAGGGGCCCGGACGAGCCCGGTGGCACCTGGCACGACGACGACGTCGTGTACGGGTTCAACAGGTTGGCCTTCATCGACATCGAGCATTCCCACCAGCCGATGCGATGGGGTCCGCCCGAGTCGCCGAACAGGTACGCCCTCGTCTTCAACGGTGAGATCTACAACTACCTGGAACTGCGCGCCGAGCTGGCACGTGACCACGGTGCAGAGTTTGCCACCGAGGGTGACAGCGAGTCGATCGTCGCGGCGTTTCACTACTGGGGTGCTGCCGCGGTCCAGCGACTGCGAGGCATGTTCGCCTTCGCCGTGTGGGACACCGAGACCCGCGAGATGTTCATCGCACGGGATCCGTTCGGCATCAAGCCGCTGTTCTACGCCACGGGCCCGGGCGGTACTGCGTTCGGCAGCGAGAAGAAGAGTGTGCTCGAGTTGATGGATCTGGTCGGGGTCGACGACGATCTCGATGAGCGCGCCATCGAGCACTACACCGTGCTCCAGTACGTTCCCGAGCCCGAGACCCTGCACGCCGGTGTCCGACGGCTCGAGTCGGGTTGCTACGCGACCCTCTCCCCCGGTACACCGCCGAAGATCACTCGCTACTTCACGCCGAAATTTCCCGTGCAGCGCTTCGCACCGGGCAGCGAGAAGGCTCGCTACCAGGAGATCGCCGAAGCGCTGGAGGACTCGGTTGCCAAGCACATGCGCGCCGATGTAAGCGTCGGCTCGTTCCTGTCCGGCGGCATCGATTCGACTGCCATCGCGGCACTGGCGATTCGGAACAATCCCGATCTGATCACCTTCACCACCGGATTCGAGCGGGAGGGCTACTCGGAGGTCGACGTGGCAGCGGAGTCCGCGGCTGCCATCGGGGCCCGACATATCGTGAAAGTCGTCGGACCGGAGGAGTTCGCGGCGTCCATCCCCGAGATCGTCTGGTATCTGGACGATCCGGTGGCCGATCCGGCCCTGGTGCCGCTGTACTTCGTCGCCAAGGAAGCGCGCAAGCACGTGAAGGTCGTGCTCTCCGGCGAGGGTGCGGACGAGTTGTTCGGCGGTTACACCATCTACCGTGAGCCGCTGTCGTTGAAGCCGTTCGAGTCACTTCCCGCTTTCCTTCGACGTGCGGCGGGCTCGTTGAGTGAGCGAATCCCCGAAGGCACTCGCGGCAAGAGCCTGCTCAACCGTGGATCCATGACTCTCGAAGAGCGTTACTACGGCAACGCGCGCAGTTTCAACGACGCGCAGCTGCGCTCGGTGTTGCGCGAGTTCCGATCCGAGTGGACCCATCAGGACGTCACGGCACCGATCTACGCGCAGTCGCAGGGGTGGGATCCCGTGGCCCGCATGCAGCACCTGGACCTGTTCACCTGGCTTCGCGGCGACATTCTGGTCAAGGCCGACAAGATCACCATGGCGAATTCGCTCGAGCTCCGAGTTCCGTTCCTGGACTCGGAGGTGCACCGGGTTGCCGAGAAGCTACCGCTCGATCAGAAGATCACCAAGGACACCACCAAGTACGCTCTGCGCCAGGCGCTCGAAGGAATCGTTCCGGGCCACGTGCTGCACCGCGCCAAACTGGGATTCCCTGTGCCGCTCCGACATTGGCTGCGTGGCCCCGAACTCTTCGACTGGGCACATCAGCAGATCGCGGAGTCTCAGACCGATCACCTGCTGAACAAGCCGGCGATCGTCGCGATGCTCGAGGACCATCGCGCCGGGAAGTCCGATCACAGCCGGCGCCTGTGGACCCTGATCATCTTCATGGTGTGGCACGGGATCTTCGTCGAGAAGCGCATCGTGCCGCAGATCGCCGAACCGGAATACCCGGTCAACATCTGACTGGTACACCCGTCTCCCGCCGGGATCAATGTGGATTTCAGTCGCTCAGATTGCAACAAAGCCGCATTGATCCCGCTGAGGGAGGCCGATTGCTCAGGCCGGCAGCAGTGCGCCGATCTCCTCGCCTGCCTCGGTGCCGTACGCCGCACTCAGACGCTTGATCGCGTCGTCCCGGTTCAGGCTCCACTCCTGCGTACCGGTGGTTTCGAGAACCAGAACGGCGACGAGCGAACCGAGCTGCGCAGCACGTTCGACGCTCGCGCCGGCCAGGTGCGCGGTCAGGAACCCGGCCCGGAAGCCGTCGCCCACGCCGGTCGGGTCGACCTTGCTCGTTTCCGGCACCACACCGATGTGGGTGTGCTCACCGCCTTTTGTGACGATGTCGACGCCACGCTTGCCCAGGGTGGTGACCCGCAGCTCCACCTTGTCGGCGATATCGGCGTCGGACATGCCGGTCTTCTGCTTGAGCAGCGCCCATTCGTACTCGTTGGTGAACAGGTACGCGGCACCGTCGATCAAGTCGGTCGCCTGTGCGGCGTCGAGCCGGGCGAGCTGCTGTGACGGGTCGGCTGCGAACGGGACGCCTGCAGCGCGGCACTGCGCCGTATGTGCGGTCATCGCGTCCGGGTCGTTGGCACCGATCAGGACCAGGTCCAGCTCGTGTTGCTGCGACAAGGCGTCGATCGAGATGTCGCGGGCCTCGCTCATCGCCCCAGGGTAGAACGACGCGATCTGCGCCATGTCCTCGTCCGTGGTGCAGACGAAACGCGCGGTGTGCGCGGTGGCGGAAACACTCACACCACTGCAGTCGACTCCGTGCTCTTCGAGCCAGGTTCGGTAGTCGGCGAAGTCCGGTCCCACAGCTCCCACGAGAAGCGGCGATCCGCCGAGGACTCCCAGCGCGTAGGCGATGTTGCCGCCGACCCCTCCTTTACGGATGACCAGGTCGTCCACCAGGAAGCTCAACGAGATGTTCGAGAGCTGGTCGGCAACGATCTGCTCGGCGAACCTTCCGGAGAATCGCATCAGATGGTCGGTCGCTATCGAGCCGGATACCGCGAGAGTCACGAAGGAAGGCCTTTCGGTCGTAAATGCTGGGGAGCTGATGGGCAGACACAACTGTGACCGATACACGCACGCGTGTATCGGTCACAGTCGAGGACGAGTCAGCTCAGTTGAACGAGTCGCCGCACGCGCACGATCCCGTGGCGTTCGGGTTGTCGATCGTGAAGCCCTGCTTCTCGATCGTGTCCACGAAGTCGATGGATGCACCCTCCACGTAGGGAGCGCTCATCCGATCCACCGCGAGGGTGACGCCGTTGAAGTCGACAGCGAGGTCGCCGTCGAGGCTTCGGTCGTCGAAGAAGAGCTGGTAGCGCAGTCCTGCGCAACCACCCGGCTGCACCGCGATACGCAGCGCGAGGTCATCGCGGCCTTCTTGATCCAGCAACGCCTTCGCCTTGGCCGATGCGGTCTCGGTCATGGTGACCTTGTGCGCCGTGGTTTCGGTCGTTGTGGTCTCATTCGAAACGGTCATGGGCTCTCCCTATCAGTCGTACAAAACCCGTGAACTACACAACCGTACTCCCGGTGGCTCTATTCCTCACCCTCACCGCCCCGGTCGCACAGCGGTATCGGCCACGTCGGCCGCGACGCGCGCGGCCAGCTGTTCGAGCTGGTTCGCCGCATCGGACATCGCCAGCTCCACCGATCCCGCGAACTCACTGACCGAGTGCGCAGCCGAGATGCCCGCCGAGGCCAGCTCGTCCTCGGTCAGGGTGACCTGCCCTGCGAGCACGATCGTGTCGATTCCGGTCGCGCCACCGGCGGCAGCGATTCTGGTGACCAGCTTGCCGCGCAGCGATTGAGAGTCGAACTTTCCCTCTCCGGTCAGCACCAGGTCGACGGTGCCGAGCAACTCCTGCTGCCCGGTCCGCTCGGCCACTACGGCGGCCCCGGGCTGCTGCCTCCCCCCGAGTGCGAACAACGCCGCACCGAGACCACCTGCGGCCCCGGCACCCGGCCGCTCCGCCACATCGTGCCCCGCGGCGGACAGGACTGCCGCCCAGTCGGTGTTCAGCTCTTCCAGTCGTTCGACCGTGTCGGCATCGGCCCCCTTCTGCGGGCCGAACACCCGAGCCGCCCCCCACTCGCCCAGCAGCGGATTCTCCACGTCCGACGCGGCGACGAGGTCGATGTCCGACAATCGCGCGGCGGCCGATCCGAGACCACCGAGCGCACGAATCATCCCCCGTCCACCATCGGTGCAACTGCTCCCACCGAGTCCGACGAAGATGGTTCGGGCACCGCTGCCGAGTGCGGCGTCGAGAAGTTGGCCGACGCCGTAGCTGGACGCTTTCAGCGCCGACAGTGGGGTCGGCGGCCCGTCGAGCAGATGCAATCCGCACGCCTGGGCCGATTCGATGTATGCCGCGGTGCCGTCGAGCAGCCATGCAGCTTGTGTCGGGCTGCCGAGCGGGCCCTCGACGTCGACGAACTGCACGGTGCCTATTCGGGAGGCGAGCACGTCGACAAACCCCGGGCCACCGTCGGATTGAGGTGCGAGTTCGAGTTCGTCGGTCTCGCGAACCGAGGCCCAACCACGGGCGATGGCGTCGGCCGCAGCCGAGGCAGTCAGGGTGTCTCCGAACGAATCCGGGGCAATCATCACGCGCATCGTGCGAAGTCTAGGGCTGTGACGCCGGAAGGGCATCCGTTGTTTCAGCGCTGACCTGGCCGGTGTTCGATACCGACGGCCCATCCCATACTCTGAATGCGTGAAGCTGCTACGCCGTGGAAACTCTGACAATTCGGACGGAAACGACTCGAACGAATCCGAGTCGACGACGTCCGAGAGCGACGCGACCTCTTCGGTGTCCCTAGGCAAGGGCCGACCGACCCCCAAGCGCCGTGACGCCGAAGCTCGGCGGCGGGGGCCGGTCGCTCCGGCACCTCTGACGAGCAAAGAGGCACGTGAGCGCCGTAAGGCGAACAAGGGCAGCAAGGAAGACCGTAAGGCAGCCTCCAACGAGCGACGCGCCGCGGCGGCCGAACGCCGCGCGCGCATGCTCGCGGGCGATGACAAATACCTGCTCCCCCGGGACAAGGGTCCGGTGCGCGCCTACGTTCGCGACATCGTCGACGCCCGGCGGAACCTCGTCGGCCTGTTCATGCCGCTCGCACTGATCCTGATCTTCGCGTTGTTCCTACAGCCCGCGGTGCAGCAGTACGTCACCCTCGGCATGTTCGTGATGATGCTGTTCATGGTCGGCGAGGGCGTCTATCTCGGCAAGATGATCAACAACAAGATTCGAGTGCGATTCCCCGAGACCACCGACGGCGGCTTCAAGATCGGGTGGTACGCCTTCGTCCGCGCGTCTCAGATTCGCAAGATGCGCGCCCCGAAGCCCCGAGTCAGTGCCGGCGAGGCCGTCTGACGTCGGTGGTCGACCCCACTCGAACTCTCGTGCTCGGTGGTGCGAGGTCCGGTAAGTCCGGGCACGCGGAGTCGCTTGCTCTCGTCGAACCGGTTCGCTATCTCGCCACCGGCAGACGCAACGCCGACGACGCAGACTGGCAGCGACGCATCGACGGGCATCGCGCGTCGAGGCCGACCCACTGGACCACCGTCGAAACGGTGACGTCGTTGGCCTCGGTGATCTCGCAGCCGTGGAACGGCACCACGGTGGTCGACGATCTGGGAACGTGGCTGACGGGAATGCTCGACGACGCTCAGGCCTGGGAGCGTCCACGCGGCACCATCGCACCGGCCGTCGACGACCTCGTCGGAGCGGTTGCGGACTGTACGTCCACCCTCGTGCTGGTCAGCCCCGAAGTGGGCCTGTCCGTCGTGCCGGAGACCCGTTCCGGACGCCTCTTCCGCGACGAGCTGGGGCTGCTCAATTCCCGGCTCGCAGCAGTGTGTGACAGGGTTCTGCTCGTCGTCGCAGGGCTACCCCTGGCCCTCAAGGAACCACCGGCTGGCTTCATCACCGCGAAAGGCACAGTGTGAGCACTATTCCGGAGGACGACTCGGCGTCGTCGGCGTTTCGTCCGGTGACCGCTCCGTCCGACTCGGCGCGGGCGGCGGCCGAGGACCGGCAACGTGAGTTGACCAAGCCCGCAGGCAGTCTCGGCCGACTCGAGACTCTCGGGGAATGGATCGCGTCCTGCCAGGACAGCTGCCCGCCTCGATCTCTCGATCGAGTCCGTGTCGTCGTCTTCGCCAGCGACCACGGCATCGCAGCGCACGGAGTCTCTGCCTACCCGCCCGAGGTGACGGCGCAGATGGTCGAGAACATCCGCGCCGGCGGTGCAGCGGTCAACGTGCTCGCCGACATCGCCGGTGCGACGGTGCGCGTGGTCGACATCGCCGTCGACGCCGAGACCGATCCTTCGGTGTCCGCATTCAAGGTTCGACGCTCCAGCGGATCGATCGATCGCGAGGATGCGTTGAGCGAGGACGAGGTTCGCGCCGCCGTCGCTGCCGGGGCCGCCATTGCCGACGAGGAAGTCGACGGCGGTGCCGATCTTCTCATCGCGGGCGATATGGGTATCGGAAACACCACTCCTGCAACGGTATTGATCGCCACGCTCACCGACACCGAACCGGTTGCCGCCGTCGGGCGCGGCACCGGAATCGACGACGCCGGATGGATCAGGAAGACCGCGGCAATCCGGGACGCGATGCGTCGAGCACGACCGGTTGCAAAGAACCCCACCGATCTCCTGCGGGTGGCGGGCGGTGCCGACATCGCGGCGCTGGCCGGATTTCTCGCGCAGGCCGCACATCGGCGAACCCCGGTGATCCTCGACGGACTCGTGGTGACCGCGGCCGCGCTCGTGGCAGAGGACGGCGCGGCCGGGGCACGGGACTGGTGGGTTGCCGGGCACCGCTCGGCCGAACCTTCTCACTCACATGCGTTGCGGCACTTACGTCTCGAGCCACTGGTGGAGCTGGACATGCGGCTCGGCGAGGGCTCGGGTGCGCTCGCGGCACTACCCCTGGTTCGTGCGGGTGTCGCCACGTTGAATTCCATGGCCACCTTCGCCGACTCAGGGGTCAGCACCGGCGACAGCGAAACTCGTAGCGGCACGGAAGCCCACAGCAACACCGAAGACCGCTGACCGTGAGCAGGCGAGCCGAAGCACTGGTGCTCGCGTTCTCGTGGCTGACGGTACTTCCCGTGCGCGGTCCCACCGATGTGGATCGGCATTCCGCCGGCCGGGCCATGGCGTTCGCTCCGCTCGTCGGTCTCGTCCTCGGCGGAGTCTGGGCTGCCCTCCTGTGGGCGTCGATCACGGCGGGACTGTCGCCACTGCTCGGCGGCCTGCTCGCAGTCGCTGCCGCCGCGCTGCTGACCCGGGGTATGCATCTCGACGGCTTGGCCGACACCGCCGACGGGCTCGGTTGCTACGGTCCGCCCGAGCGGGCTCGGGAAGTCATGAAATCCGGTAGTGCAGGCCCGTTCGGAGTTGCGGCCATCGCGCTCGTCCTTGCGATTCAGGCCGCGACCCTGGGCCAGCTCGCCGAGCAGCGGCTGTGGTGGGCCATCGTGGCCGTGCCGGTGATCGGCCGCGTGTCGGTGGTGCTCGCCTGTCGCCGGGGAACGGACGCGTCGTCCCCCACCGGCTTCGGTGCGCTCGTTGCCGGCACCCAGTCGAATGTGACTGCAACTCTGTGGGTCGTTGCAGCAGTGGCGATCTCGGTGTTCGCACGGGCCGATCGCCCCTGGCAGGGACCGGTCGTCGTCATCGTCGTCCTGGCACTGACGACCGTGGTCACCCGCCACTGTGTCCGACGCTTCGGCGGGCTCTCCGGCGACGTTCTCGGGGCCGGCATCGAGACCACCACTGCGCTGGCCGCGATCGGCCTGCTGATAGCGAGTTAGCGGAGCTTGGTCATCCAGCCGTGCGTATCGGCGAAGGTGCCGCGCTGAATGCCGGTGAGAGTGTCGCGCAATGCGAGCGTGATCTCGCCCGGCTCCCCGCCTGCGATGTCGAACGTTCCCTCGGTGGACTTGACGCTGCCCACCGGAGTGATGACAGCGGCTGTGCCACAGGCGAACACCTCGGTGATCTCACCCGAGTCGGCACCCTTACGCCATTCCTCGGTGGAGATCCGGCGCTCCTCCACCGGAATGCCCGCGTCGGTCGCCAGAGCCAGCAGGGAGTCTCGGGTGATGCCGGGAAGGAGTGATCCGGAGAGCGACGGTGTCACCAGTCGCGCATCCGAGCCCGAGCCGAAAACGAAGAACAGGTTCATCCCGCCCATCTCCTCGACGTAGCGGCGCTCGATGGCGTCGAGCCACACCACCTGATCGCATCCTTCGTCGCTGGCCTGCGCCTGCGCGAGGAGTGACGCGGCATAGTTGCCGGCGAATTTGGCGTCGCCGGTTCCGCCCGGTGCCGCGCGGACGTACTCGGTGGACAGCCAGACGCTCACCGGTTTGACTCCCCTGGGGAAGTACGCACCTGCGGGCGAGGCGATCAACATGTAGCGGTAGGAGTCGGCGGGGCGCACACCCAACCCGGCCTCGGTGGAGAACATGTAGGGCCGGATGTACAGCGCGTCTTCGCCGCCTGCGGCGGGAACCCACTCGTGGTCGAATTCGAGCAGCTTCTCGATCGATCCGATGAACAGCTCGTCCGACAGTTCCGGCATGGCCAGTCTGCGAGCCGAGGACCGGAACCGCTCGGCGTTGGACTGCACCCGGAACGTCGAGAGGTCACCATTGGGCTGACGGTAGATCTTGAGGCCCTCGAAGATGGCCTGGCCGTAATGCAGCACCATCGCCGCCGGGTCGAGCTCGATCGGGCCGTACGGAGCAATTGTCGCGTCGTGCCAGCCACGGTCTCGGGTGTAATCGATGTACACCATGTGGTCGGTGAAGTGCTTTCCGAATCCGGGTGCGGCAAGCACCGCGTCGCGCTCCGCGATTGTGGCGGGCGAGGGATGCTGCACGTACGTGAATTCGGAAACACCTGTCATGCTCGAGATCCTATCGTGGAGGTCACGCTCGCTCTCGCGGTCACCTGGTCTTCGCGGCGACGAACGGCGGCGCGACCACTTCGCAGCGCAACGCTCGACCACGAACGTCGACCTCGACCTCAGTGCCGACGGCCGGAGCTGCCTCGGCGTCGAGCAGGGCCAGGGCGATACCCACCTTGAGCGACGGCGAGAAAGTTCCGGACGTCGTCGTCCCGATGTCCTGACCCGCCACCCGCACGGTGAGACCGGGGCGGAGTACGCCGCGGTCGAGAGCCTTGAGCCCGCGCAGTGTTCGCGCAGGCCCATCGGCCTTCTCCGCCGTCAAGGCGTCCTTGCCCCAGAACGCATCCTTCTTCCAGCCGATCGCCCAACCGCACCGAGCTTGCAGGGGCGAAATGTCCAGTGACAGTTCGTGTCCGTGCAGCGGGTATCCCATCTCGGTGCGCAGAGTGTCGCGTGCTCCGAGCCCGCACACCTGTCCCCCACGAGACCGCACCGCTGTCAGCAGCGCGCGAAAGAGCGGTTCCACCTCGCCTGCCGGGGGAACCAGTTCGTATCCGTGCTCGCCGGTGTAACCGGTTCGGCACACCCGCACTGCCACCGAATTCCAGGTCGCGTCCTCGAACGCCATGTAGTCCATGTCGGTCGGCAGACCCAGTTCCTGCAGCACCTCCGCCGCTTTCGGCCCCTGCACGGCCAGCACTCCGAACTCGCGATGCTGGTTCACCACCGAGACACCGTCGGGTGCCTGCGCTGCCATCGCTGCCACGACGGCGGCCGTGTTGGCTGCGTTCGGCACGAGGAACACGTCGTCGTCGGATACGTAGTACGCGATCAGGTCGTCCACCACACCACCGGAGTCGGTGCAGCACAGGGTGTATTGCGCCTTGCCCGGTTCGATCCGCCCCAGGTCGTTGGTCAACACCGAGTTCACGAACGCGGCTGCTCCGGGTCCGGTCACCGACGCTTTGCCCAGGTGGCCGACGTCGAACAGGCCGACGGTTTCCCGCACCGCCGTGTGCTCGACGACCACACCGGCGTACGACACCGGCATGGTCCAACCGCCGAAAGGTGCGAATGTCGCACCCAATTCGGTGTGTACGGCGTGCAGCGGTCCTTCGATCAGGTCGGTGTCGGTCATGGCGGTCACGCTAGCTCACATCCGGGCTCGTTCGGGCCCGTCGGACCGACTGCGTCCCTGGATCGTCGGTGCGCTCGGTCGTCATTAGGATCGAGTTACCTACACGTCAACCCCTACAGGAGCAGCCACGTGCCTTCCCCTTCGACGCTATCCCGCACTCTCGGACCCGACCTGGTCCTCGCGGGCAAGCTCGGTAAGAAAGTCGACGTTCTCGTCGTCGCGCTGAGTACGAGTGACGACGGCCTCGAACTCGCCATCACCGACGACATTTCCGACGACGCCATCGCCGCAGCGCTACTCGACGCCCTCGAAGCCGTCGGAGCCACCGGCAAGGCCGACGAGTTGGTACGCATTCCGGCACCGTCCGGCCTGTCCGTGGACAGCGTGTTGGCCGTCGGCCTCGGCAGTGCAGCCGACATCGACAGCGAGCGCATCCGCCAGTCGGCCGGAACTGCGGCTCGCGCACTGAAGGGCGTGGATACGGCGGCGACGACGTTGTCGGCACTCGATCTCGGCGCGGCCGCGGAGGGGTTCTTCCTCGGCGCGTATCAGTTCACCGAATTCAAGTCCGCGCTGTCGGCACCGAAGGCCGACGGTCTTCCCCTCGCCCGCGTCGAGTTGCTCGTACCCGACACTCGGTCCAAGGAGGCCAAGAGCGAGCTGGCTCGATCGGTCGCCATTGCCGAATCCGTCGCTGTCGCCCGTGATTTCGTCAACACTCCACCGAGCCACCTCTACCCGGAGGAGTTCGCCGCGCGGGCCAAGACCCTGGGTACCGCGGCCGGCTTGAAGGTCGAGATCCTCGACGACAAGGCCCTGGAGAAGGATGGCTACGGCGGCATTCACGGCGTCGGCAAGGGTTCTTCGCGGTTGCCGCGGCTGGTTCGCCTGACACACTCGGGCGGCAAGCGGGGCGCGAAGAAGGTCGCACTGGTGGGTAAGGGAATCACGTTCGACACCGGCGGCATCTCCATCAAACCCGCTGCGGGAATGGAGAACATGACCTCGGACATGGGCGGTGCGGCCGCTGTCATCGCCACGGTGATCCTGGCCGCCAAGGTCGGTCTGCCACTCGATGTCATCGCGACGGTGCCGATGGCGGAGAACATGCCGTCGGGCACCGCCCAGCGTCCGGGCGATGTGCTGACCCAGTACGGCGGCATCACCGTCGAGGTCATCAACACCGACGCCGAAGGACGCCTGGTGCTCGCCGACGCGATCGTGCGTGCCTGCGAGGACGATCCGGACTACCTCATCGACACCGCAACGCTCACCGGAGCTCAGGTCGTAGCGCTCGGCAACAGAACGCCGGGCGTGATGGGTACCGACAGCTTCCGCGACCGGGTTGCCGAGATCTCCCAGGCGATCGGCGAGAACGGATGGGCCATGCCCCTGCCGAAGGAAATTCGGCGTGAACTCGACTCCAAGGTGGCCGATCTGGCGAACGTCACCAACGGCCGGGCGGGCGGAATGCTGGCAGCAGCTCTGTTCCTGAAGGAGTTCGTCGCCGACGGCGTCGAATGGGCCCACATCGATGTCGCGGGCCCGGCTTACAACACCGGCGGCCCGTTCGGGTACACCGGCAAGGGCGGTACGGGAGTTCCCGTGCGGACGATGTTCGCGGTTCTCGAAGACATCGTGGAGAACGGCTGATCGCGGAAGTCCGTGCGCGCGGGTCGGCGCGCACGGACTTCGCTCACAGATCGCGCTGCTGCTGTTCGCGCTTCTTGATGACCTTCTGTCGGGCGTCGTGATCGCGCATACGCTGGGGGTAGCCGGTCTTGCGCACGTCGTACACCGGGATCTTCAGGTCGGGTCCGATCTTTCGTGCATATTTTTCATCCAGCGGCCGCCGGGTCCATTCGCCGTCGTTCGCGACCAGTACGACGGTCAGCGGTGTCACTGTCGTCTTCGGCTCGACGTAGGCCTCCACACCGATTCGCGCGGCGGTCCAATCGGCCAGGTACTGGGCGACCGACCCTTCGGGGCCACGTTTCGCGGCCCCGCCGCTTCGTTTGAGTCGATCGAACAATCCCACGAGAACATCCTTTTCGTACGGCCTACGGATCGCCGGCACGGAAGCCGGAAATGTTGTTACCCGCCAGTTTGCCAGGCGTGTTGTGCGCCCTAGGGGAACGGCGGGGCGACAACAATGGAAGGATGACACTAGAGGGTTCAGCTCTCTTGATAGTGAACCGAGGCTCGTGAAGTGAGTAAGTGAGTTGCCGAGAGGGAGTGTCGACGTGGGCGCTGGATCGAGCCGAACATGCTCGGTGAGTGTCGATCGCACCGGTGCCTCCGTCGAATCGAATCACGCAACTCTCGTCCATGAACCCTGTTCCGCCAGCACAATGGTCTGCGACCACAAGTCGTAAGAACTACATCACCCGCATACAACTGTCGAGGAGTCAACAGACATGGCCTTCTCCGTCCAGATGCCAGCTCTCGGTGAGAGTGTCACCGAGGGAACTGTCACGAGGTGGCTCAAACAAGAAGGCGACACCGTCGAGGTCGACGAGCCATTGCTCGAAGTCTCCACGGACAAGGTCGATACCGAGATCCCGTCGCCTGCTGCCGGTGTTCTCACCAAGATCGTCGCTCAGGAAGACGACACCGTCGAAATCGGTGGTGAGCTCGCTCAGATCGGTGACGCAGGCGAGGCCCCCTCGTCCGACGCACCGGCCGAGGATGCCGCTCCCGCCGAGGAGTCGGCACCCGAGGAAGCTGCCGAGGAGCCCACTCCCGCAGCCGAGCCCGAGCCGCAGGCCGAGGAGGAAGCACCCGCAGCGAGTGCATCGTCCGACTCGTCCGGATCCGGTACGCCGGTGACGATGCCCGAGTTGGGAGAGTCCGTCACCGAGGGCACCGTGACCCGCTGGCTCAAGGCAGTCGGCGACGAGGTTGCAGTCGACGAGCCGCTGCTCGAGGTCTCCACCGACAAGGTCGACACCGAGATTCCTTCTCCGGTCGCCGGTACTCTGCTCGAGATCTCCGCCGAGGAAGACGACACGGTCGCCGTCGGTGGCCAGCTCGCCGTCATCGGATCCGGATCGCCGGCCGAGAAGGCCCCCGAGCCCGAGGCCACCCCGGAGCCCGAGGCCCCCAAGGCCGAGGAGCCGAAGAGGGAAGAGCCGAAGAAGGAAGAGCCCAAGCAGGAGGCTCCGAAGGCCGAGCCGAAGCCCGAGCCCAAGCAGGAGGCTCCCAAGGCCGCTCCCGCCAAGGAGTCGGCACCGTCGGGTGATTCCAGCCCGTACGTCACTCCCCTGGTGCGCAAGCTGGCGTCGGACAACGACGTCGACCTGTCGACCGTCAAGGGCACCGGTGTCGGTGGACGCATCCGCAAGCAGGATGTGCTCGCCGCAGCCGAGGCAAAGAAGGCTCCGGCCGCTCCGGCTGCTGCCGCTGCGCCTGCCGCCGCATCGAAGCCTGCTGCGCCGGCAACCGCCGGTGTTCGCCCCGAGCTCGCGCATCTGCGTGGCACCACGCAGAAGATCAACCGCATCCGTCAGATCACCGCGAAGAAGACGCGTGAGTCGCTGCAGACCTCCGCGCAGCTGACGCAGACCTTCGAGGTGGACGTCACCAAGATCGCCGGACTGCGGACGAAGGCCAAGGCGAAGTTCGCCGAGAACGAGGGCGTCAATCTGACGTACCTGCCGTTCTTCGCGAAGGCGGTCGTGGAGGCTCTCAAGGCGCACCCCAACGTCAACGCGAGCATCAACGAGGATGCCAAGGAGATCACCTACCACGCCGATGTCCACCTCGGCATTGCCGTGGACACCGAGCAGGGTCTGCTCTCCCCCGTCATCCACAATGCCGGTGACCTGTCGCTGGCCGGGCTGGCTCGGGCGATCAACGACATCGCGACCCGCGCACGCTCGGGTGGGCTGAAGCCGGACGAGCTGTCCGGTGGCACGTTCACCATCACCAACATCGGCAGCCAGGGCGCGCTGTTCGACACCCCGATCCTGGTTCCGCCGCAGGCGGCAATGCTGGGCACGGGTGCGATCGTCAAGCGTCCGGTCGTCGTCAAGGACGACTCGGGCAACGAATCCATCGGTGTCCGCTCGATGTGCTACCTGCCGCTCACCTACGACCACCGGTTGGTGGACGGAGCCGACGCGGGACGCTTCCTCACGACGATCAAGCAGCGTCTCGAAGTGGCGTCGTTCGAGGCCGATCTCGGCCTGTAGGCAACCGGCGAATCGCGCCTCTCACGTATTCTCGTGAGAGCGCGAAACATTCGCATCGGAGTCTCGACAAGAGGGGCACGAACCGTGCATCCGGGGCATCATTCGTTCGCGAATGATGCCCCGTTTGCGTCAAGGAGGCTTTCGTTCACATGCGCGTAGTCATTGCAGGTTCATCGGGATTGATCGGCACAGCTCTGGTCGCAGCACTGCGCGGTCGTAGCCACGACGTCACCCGGCTCGTCCGGAGATCGCCTGCGGGACCGGACGAGTCACAGTGGGATCCGTCGCGCGGAAGCATCGACGCTTCCGCGCTCGACGGAGCCGACGCGATCGTCAACCTCTGCGGCGTCGGTATCGGTGACAAGAGATGGTCCGGGGCCTACAAACAGCTGGTCCGGGACAGTCGCATCGCTCCTACCGAGGTGCTCGCCGGGGCTGCCGCCGACGCCGGTGTGCCCACTCTGATCAACGCGAGCGGCGTCAACTTCTACGGTGACACCGGTGATCGGGTGGTCGACGAGACTGCCCCCGTCGGCGAGGGCTTTCTGGCCGAAGTCTGTCGCGATTGGGAGAACGCCACGTCTGCGGCGTCCGAAGCGGGTGTCCGCACGATCATGCTGCGCAGTGGCGTCGTGTTGTCACAGCGCGGCGGAATGTTGGGCAAGCTTCGCCCGCTGTACCTGTTCGCCCTCGGCGGGCGGCTCGGCAGTGGACGCCAGTACTTCCCCTGGATCTCCCTGGAGGACGAGATCGGTGCCATCGTGCACGGCATCGAGAACGACTCCCTCAGTGGACCGGTCAACATGGTCGGCCCGACACCGGTGACCAACGCGCAGTTCAACAGCGCAATGTCGCGCGCGGTGCACCGCCCAGCGCCGTGGGTTGTCCCCGGCTTCGCCCTCAAGGCAGTGATCGGCGAGTTCGCCGAGGAAGCCATTCTCACCGGTCCGCGTGCCATTCCCAAGGCGCTGGAGGACGCGGGTTACACGTTCGAGCACAACACCGTGGGAGAGGCACTGCGAGTAGCTGTGGGCAGCTGACGCGGCGTACCGTTCCCAATCATGAGTGACGCGAACTCTCCGTCGGTCCGAGTGTCGGCACGCGCGAGCAGCGACCCTGTCGAGGTGCGCGAGTTGGGCACCGTCGAGTACACCGAAGCGTGGGCTCTGCAGCGCGACCTTGCGGGTGCCCGGGCCGACGGCGTCGGCTCCGACACACTGCTGCTGCTCGAACATCCGTCCGTCTACACGGCGGGGCGACGCACTGCCGAGGAGGACATGCCGCGGGACGGCACTCCCGTCGTCGAGGTGGACCGCGGCGGCAAGATCACCTGGCACGGTCCGGGCCAATTGGTCGGGTATCCCATCGTGAAGCTGGCGCAGCCCATCGACGTCGTGAAGTACGTGCGCCGTATCGAGGAAGCGCTGATCTCCGTCGTGTCCGACTACGGCATCGTGTGCGGACGTGTCGACGGTCGATCCGGAGTGTGGTTGGCAGCCGAGATGCGCGACGGTACGTGGCTTCCCGAACGCAAGATCGCCGCCATCGGAGTTCGTGTGCAACGTGGGGTCACGCTGCACGGTTTCTCGCTGAACTGCAATGCCGCCATGACCGGCTTCGACGCGATCGTCCCGTGCGGTATCGCCGACGCCGGGGTGACATCACTGTCCCTCGAGCTGGGGCGAGACGTCACGATCGGCGACGTCACCGCTGCGGTCACCGCCGCGGTGCTGGCAGCACTGGACGGGGAGATGCCGGTCCAGGAGCATGAGATCGCGCATCCCGTGATGACCGGTGCATCGATCAACCCGCAGTTCACCACGGTTCGGTTCGGCGCGTAGCATCGTCTCTGTGACTGTGGCCCCAGAAGGACGCAAGCTGCTCCGCCTCGAGATCCGAAATGCGGAGACCCCCATCGAACGCAAACCGAACTGGATCAAGACCAAAGCCAAGATGGGCCCGGAATACACCGAGCTCAAGGGTCTTGTGAAGCGTGAGGGTCTGCATACGGTGTGCGAGGAAGCCGGCTGCCCCAATATCTACGAATGCTGGGAAGATCGCGAAGCGACCTTCCTCATCGGCGGTGAGCAATGCACCCGCCGGTGCGATTTCTGTCAGATCGACACCGGCAAGCCGGACGATCTCGACCGAGACGAGCCGCGCCGTGTGGCGGAGTCCGTGCAGGCCATGGGTCTGCGCTACTCCACGATCACCGGCGTTGCCCGTGACGATCTCGAGGACGGCGGTGCGTGGCTCTACGCCGAGACGGTTCGGTACATCAAGAAGCTGAACCCGAACACCGGCGTCGAGCTGCTGATCCCCGACTTCAATGCCAAGCCGGATCAGCTGGCGGAGGTCTTCTCCTCGCGTCCTGAGGTACTTGCCCACAACGTCGAGACGGTGCCGCGCATCTTCAAGCGGATCCGTCCTGCCTTCCGCTACCAGCGGTCGATGGACGTCATCACCGCCGCCCGCGACGACGGACTGGTCACCAAGTCCAATCTGATCCTCGGCATGGGTGAGACTCCCGAAGAGGTGCAGGAAGCCATCCGCGACCTGCACGAGGCCGGTTGCGACATCCTGACCATCACCCAGTATCTGCGCCCGTCGCCTCGCCACCACCCGGTCGAGCGGTGGGTCAAGCCGGAGGAGTTCGTCGATCACTCCGATTACGCCACCGAGGTCGGCTTCGCCGGCGTCCTGGCGGGGCCGTTGGTCCGCTCGTCGTACCGCGCTGGGCGCCTCTACGCGCAGGCAATGGCGCACCACGGCCGTGAACTGCCGGAGAGCATGAGCCACCTGACCGATGGCGGCGAAGCCTCTCAGGAGGCCAGTTCGTTGATGGCCCGTCTGGCCGCTCGCTGATACTCGTTCTCGAGCCGGAGCGGTGCACGTGAGCGTCGGCACAGGACGTATCCTGTGAGTTATGGCGAACGGCAGTAAGGCTGGCAAAGCAGCAAAGCCCAGCAAGGAAGCAAAAGCGGCCGCGAAGGCGGCCCGTAAGAAGGCATCGAAGGAACGGCGCAGTCAGCTGTGGCAGGCGTTCCAGATGCAGCGCAAGGACGACAAGGCGCTCCTTCCGCTGATGATCGGGGCGGTGGTCGGGCTCGGGCTCGTCGGCTTCCTGATCGGACTCGCCTTCGGTTTCCAGTGGTTCCTGCTGCCCATCGGCTTGCTGCTCGGCGTTCTCGTCGCCTTCATCATCTTCGGTCGTCGGGTACAGAAGTCGGTGTACAAGAAGGCCGACGGCCAAGCCGGCGCAGCGGCCTGGGCTCTGGACAACCTGCAGGGTTCGTGGCGCGTGACCAACGCGATCGCCGGTACAACTCACCTCGACGCGGTGCATCGAGTGATCGGTAAGCCCGGCGTGATCCTCGTTGCCGAGGGCGCGCCGCAGCGCGTGAAGACACTGTTGGCGCAGGAGAAGAAGAAGACCGCCCGCCTGGTGGGCGACACCCCGATCTACGACATCATCGTCGGCAACGAAGAAAACCAGATTCCGCTCTCGGGTCTGCAGAAATATCTGTCGAAGTTGCCCAAGAACATCGACGGCAAGCGCATGGACACCATCGAGTCCCGGCTGTCGGCTCTGGGCACGAAGGGCGGCCCGGCGATGCCGAAGGGTCCCATTCCCGGCGGTGCCAAGATGAAGGGCGTTCAGCGGACCATGAAGCGCCGCTAGCCCTCTTCACTCGGCGAACAGCCCTGGTGTGCGACCCGTCAGCGGGTCCGCAGCAGGGCTGTTCCTGTTGCGCGGTCGTGCATTCCGCGGCCGTCCATGTCGGTGACGACAGCGGGGACGACGAACAACAGAATCAACTGCCGCACCAACGCGCGGACGAAACCGACCCGCGCGTGCGCGTCGATGCGACCCACCTGGATGCCTGCGATGAACTGCCCCGGAGTGAACGAGAACAACGAGACCGTCGCCAGTCCGACGACGAACCACACCGCAAGCACGATCGTCGAGATCAGCCCACTCGTGGTGTAGCCGCCGAGAATCAGCGACGCCACCCCGGTGGCCATCGTCCAATCCAGTAGCAGCGCCATGACTCGGCGTCCGGTGCCTGCCAGTGCTCCGACGCCCTGCTGGGGTAGCCCCAGCTCTTCCCCGCGAAAGTTCTGTGGTTGTCGTGGGTTCGCCGCTGCCGGTCCCGACAACCAGGACCCTGTCATCCGTGCCATGATTTCCAGGATAGGCGCGGCTGGGCACACGAAAGAACACGCGGACGTACTGTTGCTCGTGCCACTCGTGAACCAGGACGCGTAACACGGGCGAAACACGAGCTTGACGGGCGGGCAACACCAAGTCCATACCGTCAGTTCGACGGACTCAACAAAGGAGCAAAAGCGTGGCGTTTTCCACGGCCCAAGAGGTCATCAAGTTCATCGCAGATGAAGGAATCGAATACGTCGACATCCGATTCACGGATCTGCCGGGTGCGCAGCAGCACTTCTCGATCGCCGCCAAGGCGTTCACGGCGGATACCCTGGAAGACGGTCTCGCGTTCGACGGCTCGTCCGTCCGCGGCTTCCAGTCCATCCACGAGTCCGACATGATCTTGCTTCCGGACTACGCCACCGCTCAGGTCGATCCGTTCCGCAACGCCAAGACGCTGAACATCGACTTCTTCGTCCACGATCCGTTCACGCGTGAGGCGTACAGCCGCGATCCGCGCAACGTCGCTCGCAAGGCCGAGGAGTACTTGGCCAGCACCGGCATCGCCGACACCGCGTACTTCGGTGCCGAGGCCGAGTTCTACATCTTCGATTCCGTCCGCTTCGACTCGCAGGCCAACGGCGCGTTCTACGAGGTCGATTCGTCCTCGGGTTGGTGGAACACCGGAGCCGAGACCGAGGCCGACGGCAGCCCGAACCTCGGCTACAAGGTTCGCTTCAAGGGTGGCTACTTCCCCGTCGCTCCGTACGACCACTACGTGGACCTGCGCGACCAGATCTCCACCAACCTGCAGAACGCGGGCTTCGAGCTCGAGCGCGCCCACCACGAGGTCGGCACCGGCGGTCAGCAGGAGATCAACTACAAGTTCAACACGCTGCTCCGCGCGGCCGATGATCTGCAGCTGTTCAAGTACATCGTCAAGAACACCGCATGGCAGAACGGCAAGTCGGCAACCTTCATGCCGAAGCCGCTCTTCGGCGACAACGGCTCGGGCATGCACGTGCACCAGTCGCTGTGGAAGGACGGAAAGCCCCTCTTCCACGACGAGGCCGGATACGCCGGACTGTCGGATCTCGCCCGCCACTACATCGGCGGCATCCTGCATCACGCACCGTCGCTGTTGGCGTTCACCAACCCGACGATCAACTCGTACCACCGTCTGGTGCCGGGCTACGAAGCCCCCATCAACTTGGTCTACAGCCAGCGCAACCGCTCCGCTGCGGTTCGTATCCCGATCACCGGCAACAACCCGAAGGCCAAGCGCCTCGAGTTCCGCGCGCCGGACTCCTCGGGTAACCCGTACCTGAACTTCGCTGCTCAGATGATGGCGGGCCTGGACGGAATCAAGAACAAGATCGAGCCGATGGCTCCGGTCGACAAGGATCTCTACGAGTTGCCGCCCGAGGAGGCCAAGAACATTCCTCAGGCACCGACCTCGCTGAACGCGGTCATCGACCGTCTCGAGGCCGACCACGACTACCTCACCGAGGGTGGCGTGTTCACGACCGACCTGATCGAGACCTGGATCTCGCTCAAGCGTGAGCAGGAAATCGCTCCGGTGAACCTGCGTCCGCACCCGTACGAGTTCTCGCTGTACTACGACGTGTGAGTCGATAAATTCCAGTCCGAAAACGCCCGGCCGAATCTTTTCGGCCGGGCGTTTTTGCGTTCTCGATTGTTTCCGATCAGCAACTCTTTGCGGCAATCCGCAAAGAGTTCGGACCGGTCGGCGTTTGATAAGTGGTACGCGGGGTAAAGATATCTATCCGCTACCGGCGAACAGAGGACGACAACTGCATGGATGCACTGTGGGATTTTATCGTCGGACGGCGAAGGCAGTTGGCAATCGACTCCTACCTGCACGTGTCGGCCGTCATCCAATGCGTGATCATCGCTACCGTCATCGGCGTCACCATCGGCGTGCTCGTCTATCGCAGTCCGGCCGGCTCCGCTATCGCGACGGCCCTGGCGAGCACCGTCCTGACGATTCCGTCGTTTGCTCTGTTGGGTCTGCTGATTCCCATATTGGGGCTGGGTGTTCGACCGACAGTGACCGCTCTGGTCCTGTACTCACTGCTCCCGATCATCCGAAACACGGTGGTCGGCCTGGATGCGGTCAATCCGGCGGTAACCGATGCCGCCCGCGGAATCGGAATGAGCCGCATCCTTGTGTTGCGGCGCATCGAAATTCCACTTGCGTGGCCCTCGATTCTGACCGGGATGCGAGTCAGTACACAGCTGGCCATGGGCATCCTGGCCATCGCTGCGTACGCCAAAGGCCCTGGCCTGGGCAATCTTCTGTTCTCCGGGCTCGCACGGGTCGGCAGCCCCACCGCCGTTCCACAGGCACTGACCGGCACCATCCTCATCGTCCTGCTGGCGTTGATCCTCGATGGGATCTACGTCGTGATCGGCAAACTGACCACCTCGAGGGGTATCCGTGAGTGAGAAAACGACCGTATCCGGTGCAGAAATCGTGCTGGAGAACGTGACCAAGAGTTACTCGGGCCAGAAGGACGCCGCCGTCGACAACGTGTCGATGACGATACCGGCCGGCGAAGTGGTCGTTCTGGTCGGACCGTCGGGCTGCGGCAAGACGACGACCATGCGAATGATCAACCGATTGATCGAACCGACGTCGGGCCGAATCACCATCGGCGGCAAGGACGCATTGTCGATCAACCCGAACGAGCTCCGCCGCACCATCGGATACTCCATCCAGCAAGCAGGGCTGTTCCCGCACATGACCATTGCCGAGAACGTCGGCATGGTTCCAGGGCTGATCGGCTGGAAGAAGAAGAGGATCTCGGATCGCACGGACGAAATGCTCGATCTCGTCGGTCTCGATCCAGCGTTGTACCGCGAACGCTACCCACGCCAGCTGTCCGGAGGTCAGCAGCAACGTGTCGGTGTCGCGCGTGCCCTGGCCGCCGATCCGCCGGTTCTGTTGATGGACGAGCCTTTCGGTGCCGTCGACCCCATCACTCGCGGTTTGCTTCAGGACGAATTGATGCGTCTGCAGGCCGAACTGGGTAAGACAATCGTGTTCGTCACGCACGATTTCGACGAAGCCGTCAAGCTCGGTGATCGAATCGCCGTGCTGGGCAATCAGTCCCGTATCCTGCAGTTCGATACCCCCGAAGCGGTGCTGGCCAACCCAGCCGACGAGACGGTCGCCGGATTCGTGGGTGCCGGTGCAGCTCTCAAGCAACTGACACTGATGAGAGTGCGCGATATCGAGTTGTCCGATGTTCCGGTCATGGGCGAAGACCAGCCGGTCGAGTCGATGAACGCGGCTCTCGGAAACGACCCGGAGGCATGGGGAATCATTCTCGATGCGCGTAAACGGCCCATTCGTTGGACCGATCGCCGTCATCTCGCCGGAGTCGGCAGCCTGCGCGACGTCGGTGTTCCGATGGGCGAAATGGTCTCGACGCAGTCGACGCTGCAGGACGCACTCGAAGCACTTCTCGCCGAGGGCAACGCGACCGCCACAGTCACCGGTCAGCGCGGCGAATACGCCGGCACGATCACCATCGAGCAACTGATCGACACCATCAAGACCATCCGTTCGCAGCATGCCCACGACCACGACGAGGACACCTCAGCGGAAGACGTGACTGCAGGGAGTCCGTCGTGACGACCGCTGCGGATTCCTCGGTCGTCGATGCAGCCGGGGACGACAGCGGCGTGCAGGCGGCGAAGCAGGCCGCAAAGCGAGCGGAACGTGTTCGGCTACTGGTGCAACCGGCCCTCATCGCGATAGTGGTTGTCGCGCTTCTCGGCTATACGTTCACCCGCGATCTGACTGCTACACAAGCGGAGACGTTGAACGCTGCCACGCTGTTCCAGGCGTTGAAAGAGCACGTCTTGATCACGATCGTCGTCACGGCGCTCGTGCTGGCCATCGCCGTTCCACTGGGAATCCTGTTGACCCGCAACGGCTACCGAAGATTGGCACCGATCTTCATCGGTATCGCCAACATCGGTCAGGCCGCTCCGGCGGTCGGCCTGTTGGTGTTGCTGTTCCTCGCGACCGGCAAGACCGGTTTCTGGATCGGCGTACTGCCCATCGCTTTCTACTCGCTGCTTCCCGTTCTCCGAAACACGATGCTCGGCTTCCAGCAGGTCGATCCGAGCTACATCGATGCGGCACGCGGACAGGGCATGTCGAGTAGCGGCATCCTCTGGCGTATCGAGTTTCCACTCGCAGTGCCGTACATGTTGGCCGGTCTACGCACGTCGCTGGTGCTCGCGGTCGGTACGGCCACATTGAGCTTCCTCGTGGGAGCGGGCGGTCTCGGAGTTCTGATCGATACCGGGTACAAGCTCTACCAGCCACTGATCCTCGTCGTCGGAGGCGTTCTCGCCGTAGCCCTCGCGTTGTTCGTGGACTGGCTCGGGGCACTCGCCGAGGCCTATCTCGGACCGAAAGGACTCCGCTGATGCGGCGCTCGAGACAACAATTCCTCGCTCTGTGTGCGATCAGCACGATCGCACTGGCAGGTTGCGGTTTGCAATCGGGCAGCGCCGTGCCGCTGTCGGTCGAGCCCGGCAGCATCGAAGTGATGCCGGGTCTCGAGGGCGCGGAATTGACCGTCGGCTCCAAGGACTTCACCGAACAGATCGTGTTGGGCTACATCCTCGAATTCGCGTTGTCGGCTGCAGGTGCCGATGTTCGCGACCTGACGAACATTTCGGGATCGAACAGTACTCGCCAAGCCATGGTCTCCGGGCAGGTCGATCTCACCTACGAGTACACCGGGACCGGCTGGATCAACTACCTCGGCAACGAAAGTCCCATCACGGACGCCACCGAGCAGTTCGATGCGATCCGCGATGCCGATGTCGCCAATGGACTGACGTGGGTCAATCCCGCGCCGATGGACAACACGTATGCCCTGGCGATGAACCAGGCAACTGCCGACCAGACCGGAGTGAAGACTCTGTCGGACTACGCAGCTCTCGTGGCGCGCGATCCGGCCGCGTCTGCGTTGTGCGTGGAGACCGAGTTCAATTCACGCCAGGACGGATTTCCCGGCCTGGCGGCAGCGTACGGTTTCGACCCCAATGCCGTTCCCCGTCAGATTCTGCAGACCGGAATCATCTATCAGGCGACGGCCGAGGGTTCGCAGTGCAAGTTCGGTGAGGTGTTCACCACCGACGGCCGAATCAAGGGTCTGAATCTCGTCGTTGTCGAGGACGACAAGAGCTTCTTTCCCCGGTACAACGCCACCGTCGTGATCCGCTCGTCGATCGCCGAGCAGTATCCAGAAATTGCCGAGGTGACGGCACCGATTTCGGCAAAGCTGACCAACGACGAGATCACCGAATTGAACAAACAGGTCGACGTCGACGGACGCGAACCGGCTGACGTCGCGCGCGACTGGATGGTCAAGGAAGGTTTCGTCACCGCAGGCGCGGATTAGCCGTTTCTTCCATCGGACCGTGAGGACTGAAGCTGATGCGGCACACGACACGAGGGTTGATTGCCCTGTGCGCTGTCATGACGACGGCTGTGGCGAGTTGCGGTCTGCAGTCGGGCAGTGCAGTGCCGCTGTCCGTGGAACCCGGCAGTATCCAACCTGTACCGGGTCTCGAGGGCGCGAAATTGATCGTCGGCTCGAAGGAATTCACCGAGCAGGTGATCCTGGGTTACATACTCGAATTCGGGCTGGTGGCGGCCGGAGCGGACGTCCGAGACCTCACCAACATTTCGGGGTCCAACAGCACCCGCCAAGCCATGGTCTCCGGCCAGGTGGACGTCACCTACGAATACACGGGTACGGCGTGGATCAACTTCCTGGGAAACGAAACCGCCATCCCGGACGCCACCGGGCAGTTCGAAGCCTTGCGCGACCAGGACGCGGCCAACGGTCTCACCTGGGTCAACCCTGCACCGATGGACAACACGTACGCACTCGCGATGAATCGGGCGACGGCAGACGCGACCGGCATCGAGACGCTCTCGGACTACGCCGCGCTCGCCCAGACCGATCCGGCCGCAGCACAGACCTGCGTGGAGACCGAATTCAATTCACGACAGGACGGGTTCCCGGGTATGGCCGCTGCCTACGGCTTCGACCCCAACGTGGTTCCGCGGCAGGTATTGCAGGGCGGCATCATCTACCAAGCAACGGCCGACGGTTCGCAGTGCACATTCGGTGAGGTGTTCACCACCGACGGCCGTATCAAAGGTCTGAACCTGGTCGTGATTCAAGATGACAAGAGCTTCTTTCCCCGCTACAACGCCACGGTCGTGATTCGCACGCCCATTGCCGAGCAATACCCGGAGATCGCCGAGGTCACCGCTCCGATCTCCGCGGCGTTGACCAACGATGAGATCACCGAGCTCAACCGGCAGGTGGACATCGACGGACGCGAGCCCGCGGATGTCGCGCGCGACTGGATGGTGAAGCAGGGATTCGTCACCGTCGACGGTGATTAGAGGGAGACGGGACTAGCTCCCGCCGAAGGTCCTCTCCACCACTGCCTTTGCCCGACGCGTGACGCGCAGGTAGTTGTCGAGGAACGCCCCGGCGTCGCCGTTCTCCCAGCCCGCGACCTGCGCGACGGCCGACAGCACGGCCCCCGGTGCCGGTAGCTGATCGGTCGGTTTGCCGCGCACCAGGACCAGCGCATTGCGGGCCTTGGTCGCCAGGATCCACGCCTCACGCAGCAGTTCGACGTCGGTCTCGCTCATGAGCTCGGCCGCGCCGATCGCGTCGAGCGACTGCAGGGTCGAGGTGTTGTGCAGCGAGAGAACCTTGTGCGCGTATCGGAGCTGAATGAGCTGGACGGTCCACTCGATGTCGGCCAGCCCCCCGCGCCCGAGCTTGGTGTGCGTGGCGGGGTCGGCTCCCTTGGGTAGACGCTCGGAGTCGATACGCGCCTTGATGCGTCTGATCTCGCGGACGGCGTCGGCGGACACCCCACCTTCGGGGTAACGCACCTTGTCGGCCATCAGCAGGAAGCGGATGCCGAGATCCTGGTCGCCGGCCACCTGGTGCGCCCGCAGCAGAGCCTGGACTTCCCAGGCCTGCGCCCACTGCGAGTAGTACGCGGCGTACGACGCGAGGGTGCGCACCACCGGGCCGTTGCGGCCTTCCGGCCGCAGGCCGGTGTCGACCTCGAGGGGTGGGTCGGTGCTGGGCGCGCCGAGCAGCTTGCGGATGCGGTCGGCAATGGTGTTGGCCCACTTGACCGCAACGGTCTCGTCGATACCCTCTACGGGTTCGCAGACGAACAGTACGTCGGCGTCGCTGCCGTAGCCGAGTTCGCCGCCGCCGAGGCGCCCCATGCCGATGACGGCCAGGGTGGCCGGTGCCGGTTCACCGCGCTCGATCTCGCTGGCTCTGATGGCAGCGGCCAGAGCGGCATTGATGACGGCGGCCCAGACCGAGGACAGCGCCCGGCACACCTGAGGCACATCCAGCATGCCGAGGATGTCCGCCGAGGCCACGCGGGCCAGTTCGTGACGCCGGAGCGCCCGAGCCGCGTTGATCGCCCGCACCGGATCCTCGTACCGAGCCGAGGACGACAGGATGGCGCGGTACGTCTCCTCCGGCTCGACATCGAGCAGGCGAGGACCGGTAGGTCCGTCGGCGAACAGCCGGATGACCTCGGGAGCTTTGATCAGCAGGTCCGGCACGTACGCCGAGGAGCCGAGCACGATCATCAGCCGCTGCGCCACCGCGCCCTCGTCGCGCAGCACCCGTAGGAACCAGGTCTGCTCCCCCGCCGACTCCGAGAGTCGTCGGTAATTGAGCAGTCCTGCATCGGGGTCGGGGGTATCGGCGAGCCACTCGAGCAGGGTCGGTAGTAGTACGGCCTGAATCTGGCCGCGTCGAGTGCCCGAGCCGACGAGTGCGCGGAGGTGGCCCAAGGCGTTCTGCGGGGTCTGGTATCCGAGCGCGGCGAGCTGACGCGTCGCGGCATCCGGAGTCAATCGCACTGTCTCCGAGTCGAACTTGACCACCGAGTCCAGCAGGGGTCGGTAGAAGAGCTTGGCGTGCAATCGCCTGATGCGCTGCGCGTTGCGTTTGATCTCGGCGTTGAGTACACCGAGCGCGTCGCGATTGCCGTCCGGTCGCATGTGCGCGGAGCGCGCCAGCCACCGCAGAGCTTCCTCGTCGTCCTGCGGAGGCAGGGTGTGCGTGCGTCGCATCCTCTGCATCTGCAGGCGGTGCTCGATCAGCCGCAGGAATTCGTAGGATGCCGTCAGATTCGCAGCGTCGTCGCGACCGACGTAGCCGCCCTCGGTGAGTGCGGTCAACGCGTCGGTCGTGCCGAGTACGCGCAGCGACTCGTCGGTTCGACCGTGCACCAGTTGCAGGAGCTGGACGGCGAATTCGACGTCGCGCAGACTGCCGCGTCCGAGCTTGATCTCACGCTCGCGCAGGTCCGGCGGCACCATCTCTTCGACTCGACGGCGCATCGCGCGCACTTCGGGCACGAAGTCCTCGCGCTGGCTGGCCAGCCACACCATCGGGTTGACCGCATCGACGTAGTCGTTGCCGAGTGCGATGTCACCGGTCATCGGTCGCGCTTTGAGCAGCGCCTGGAACTCCCAGGTCTTGGCCCACCGCTTGTAGTACGCCACATGCGAATCCAAGGTGCGGACCAGCTCGCCGCGCTTGCCCTCGGGGCGCAGGGCGGCATCCACCTCGAAGAAGGCCGAGGATCCGATGCGCATCATCTCACCGGCGATGCGGCTCGCCTGCGAGTCTGCCGGCTCGGCGACGAACACCACATCGACGTCGGAGACGTAATTGAGTTCGCGCGCACCACATTTGCCCATTGCGACCACGGCCAGGCGCGTCGGGCACGGCGCATCGGGGCACACGGTGGCGACGGCGACGGCGAGTGCCGCAGTGAGCGCCGCGTCGGCCATGTCGGAGAGTTGCGATCCGACCACCGTGTACGGCAGGACGGGCTCGTTCTCGACGGTCGCGGCGAGGTCGTACGCGGCCAACACCATGATCTGGTCGCGATACTTCTTGCGCAGAGCGATCACGGCGGGCGGTCCGGTGATCGACGCCCGGTACAGATCGGGGGCGGCATGAGGTCCGGTCTCGGGCTCCGCCCCGACCACCTCGAGAAGCTCCGCGACCAGTGTCGCCTTGCTGGGGAGTTCGATCTTCGCCGAGACCCCAGTGCCCTGACCTTCCTTGGTCAGCAGCAGACGCCAGGTGCTGTCGTCGGCCACGAGGTGATCGGCGAGCGCACTCGATGCGCCGACGAGCCCGAGGATGCGCCCCCGGAATCCCTTGTCCGTGCGCAGCGCCCTGTCGAACTCGGACCACCCGGCACCGAGCAGCTCGTACAAGCGCACCAGGGTGCGGAGCGCAAGGTCGGCATTGGGCGCTCGGGACAGCGACCAGAGCAGCTCCAGGCTGTCCTCATCGGTCCAACCGAGAGTGCGCAGATCGGACGGCGCGCTTTCTTCGACCAAGCCGAGTCGGCCCGGTCCGGGAACGACGGATCTGGAAGTCGGAGGACGCACCATCTACAGTCCACCTCGGCGTGCCACAGTTTTACCCCGTCGTCAGTAATGCGACGCGAGGGTGCCCGCGCCGGCATCGGAACTACCATTCACGATCGAAGTAGAACGTAGCCCATGACGACGCCGTGCTGTTAAAGACCCAGGTAGGCCTTCAGCTCGTACGGCGTGACGTGGCTGCGGTATTCCTCCCACTCGCGACGCTTGTTGCGGAGGAAGAAGTCGAAGACGTGCTCGCCCAGTGCTTCGGCGACCAGTTCGGAGCCTTCCATCGCGTTCAGTGCCTGATCGAGGTTGCCCGGCAGTTCCTTGTATCCCATGGCGCGACGCTCCGCTGATGTCAACGCCCACACGTCTTCCTCGGCCTCGGGCGGCAGGGTGTATCCCTTCTCGATTCCGCGAAGACCGGCCGCGAGCAGCACCGCGAACGCCAGGTACGGGTTGCAGGCCGAATCGGGGCTGCGGATCTCGACGCGCCGCGAGGACGCCTTGTTCGGGGTGTACATCGGTACGCGGATCAAGGCCGACCGGTTGGCCGGTCCCCAGGATGCCGCTGTCGGTGCCTCTCCGCCGCGCACCAGCCGCTTGTAGGAGTTGACCCACTGGTTGGTCACGGCACTGATCTCGTTGGCGTGCTCGAGAATGCCGGCGATGAAGGACTTGCCGGTTTCCGACAGCTGCATCGGGTCGTCCGGGTTGTGGAAGGCATTGGTGTCGCCCTCGAACAGACTCATGTGCGTGTGCATCGCCGAGCCGGCCTGATCGCTGAACGGCTTGGGCATGAACGTCGCGCGCACACCCTCCTCGATGGCGACTTCCTTGACCACGTAGCGGAAGGTCATGATGTTGTCGGCCATCGACAGCGCGTCGGCGTACCGCAGGTCGATCTCCTGCTGGCCGGGTGCAGCCTCGTGGTGGCTGAACTCGACCGAGATGCCCATCGATTCGAGTGCGTCGATGGCGTGCCTGCGGAAGTTCGGGGCCGAGTCGTGCACGGCCTGGTCGAAGTAGCCGCCGTTGTCGGCAGGGGTGGGCGGTGAGCCGTCCTGCGGGGCGTCCTTGAGCAGGAAGAACTCGATCTCCGGGTGTACGTAGCAGCTGAATCCGAGGTCTGCGGCCTTGCTCAGCTGGCGCCGCAGCACGTGGCGGGAGTCGGCCCAGGACGGCGAGCCGTCGGGCATGGCGATGTCGCAGAACATCCGTGCCGAATGCTGGTGACCCTTGCTGGTGGACCACGGCAGGATCTGGAACGTCGAGGGGTCCGGCTTGGCGACGGTATCCGCCTCGGAGACGCGGGCGAACCCTTCGATGGCGCTACCGTCGAAACCGATTCCCTCGTCGAAGGCCCCTTCGAGCTCGGCAGGCGCGATGGCCACCGACTTGAGATACCCGAGGACGTCGGTGAACCAGAGGCGGACGAAACGAATGTCGCGCTCCTCGAGAGTCCGGAGCACGAATTCCTTTTGACGATCCATGAACGCGAGAGTAAGCAAACGGAGTTAAATCTGTGTTACATCGTGAATTCGGTCTCACTTCGTGAAACTCTCTGTCCACTTCTCGACCGGTGAGGTACCAGGTCAGCAGCGCAATTCGCTGCCCGGCGACACCAGATCGACGAGATAGTTCACCAGCGGATCGTCGATGCACTCGACGCCCGAGAACGCCACTGTGTGCTGGGTGCCCTCGTAGGTCACCAGATCGCCGCGCAGCTGGGCAGCCAACTCCACGCCCGCTTGGTAGGGCGTGGCCGGATCGTCGGTCGTCGAGACCACCACGAGCGTCGGCAGCCCCTCGACGTCGACGATGTGCGGGTCGCTCGTGTTGGGCACCGGCCAGAAGGCACACAGGTCCAGCGGCGCACTGCCGGTGGCCCGTCCGTCGTCCAGATACGGCGCGGCCGCGCGGAACCTGGCGTCGGCCTCGTCGGCGGCCGCTCGGTCGGTGGTCGGCGGGCCGTCGACGCAACGCACCGCATTGAATGCGTCGTCGATGTTGGTGTAGCTACCGTCCTCGAGCCGGCCGGAGTAGGTGTCGGCGAGCCGGAGCAGCGTGTCGCCCCGACCGTCGCGCAATTCGTTCAACCCGGCCCGGAGCAGACGCCACAGCTGCTGTGAGTACAGCGCCTGCTGTGCTCCGGTGATCGCGTCGTCGTAGCTGAGACCGCGTGGGTCGGTCGTCTCGGCGGGCCGGTCTATCAACGGGTCGACCAAGGACCGGAACTGCGCGACGGCCTGCGACGGGTCGGTTCCGAGCGGACAGGTCTCGGTCTGGGCGCAGTCGGCGGCGAACTGATCGAATGCGTTCTGGAATGCGGCACCCTGGGCGACGGCCTCGTCGACGGGTGACTGATCGGGATCGAGCGCACCGTCGAGCACCATCGCCCGAACGTTCGACGGGAACTCCTCTGCATATGCAGTGCCGATGCGGGTGCCGTAGGAATATCCGATGTAGGTCAGCTTCTCGTCACCCAGAACCGCCCGAATGACGTCCATGTCCCGAACCACTTCCCGGGTGCCGACGTGCTCTAGCACGTCTGCGCCGGTGCGTTCGACGCACTGGGAGGCATAGTCCCGATGTTCGGCCTCGGTGGCCGCGATGCCCTCGGGGCTGACATCGACGTCCGGTTCGCGACGTTCCTCGTCGACCTCCTCGGGCGTCAGGCACCGCACCTCCGGTTCGGATGCGCCGATCCCACGCGGGTCGAATCCGATGCGATCGAAGCGGTCGGCAGTAGCAGTGCCATCGGCTTGGGTGGCCAGGTACAGCCCCGAGGAGCCGGGACCGCCGGGGTTCATCAGGATCGAGCCGATCTTGTCTCCCGCTGCCCGCGTCCGGGAGATGGCGACCTCAATGGTCGTGCCGGTCGGATCGGCGTAGTCGAGTGGCACGGTGACCATCGCACACTCGACCGAGTCGCCCAGTTCACTACCGTCGGTGTCGTACCGGTCGCACGACTCCCATTGCAGCGTCTGCGTGTAGAACGACTCGAGCCCCGCCGGAATCGGACCGGCGACCGATGCCCGAGCCGAGGCCTCGGGTGCCGCGGTGTTCTCCGGTGTGGCAGTGGGCTCGGGGCCGGAGCAGCCCGCGAGCACCACGGCGACTGCGAACAGGGCCACGGCCGTGTTCCTGGTGCGCGTTCTCATGGGCACGATCGTGCCAGGTCGTTCCGAGCGCGCCCTCTTCTCGCTGCCCGGCGGGAACGGCGCGGGAGCACTAGCGTGGTCGCAGTGCAGGCCCTTCGACTCGCCCTCGCCCAGATCAATTCCGTCGTCGGTGATCTCGCAGGCAACTCCGCAGCGATCGTCGAGTGGACGGTCCGCGCCGCCCACGACGGTGCCAACGTGGTGGTGTTTCCGGAGATGGCCCTGACGGGGTATCCCGTGGAGGACCTGGCTCTGCGGCCGTCCTTCGCTGCCGCATCGGCTCGCGCCCTCACCGAGTTGGCCTCCGCGCTCGATGCCGCCGGCTGCGGCGACCGCATCGTGGTGGTGGGCTACCTCGATCGCGATGCCGAGGGCTCGCGCAACAGCGCCGCGGTGATCGTCGACGGTCAGGTCGGAACTCGGTACGACAAGCACTCCCTTCCCACCTACCGGGTGTTCGACGAGGCCCGCTATTTCGCTCCCGGATCGCGCCTGAGCATCGTCGAGGTGAACGAGCTCAGGCTCGGAGTTGTTGTCTGCGAGGATATCTGGCAGTCAGGCGGGTCGGTGGCGGCCTACGGGGTAGCGGGTGTCGACATGTTGCTCTGCCTCAACGCCAGTCCTTTCGAGCAGGGCAAGGACGAGGTCCGGCGATCCATCGCCCGGCACCGAGCCACCGAGATCGGCGCTCCGATCGCCTACGTCAACGTGGTCGGCGGCCAGGACGAGCTGGTGTTCGACGGGGCGAGCTTCGTCGTCGGTGCCGACGGTTCGATGTGGGGCCGCTCCCCGCAGTTCGTCGAACATCTGCTGATCGTCGACGTCGATGTACCTGCGGATCCGCATCCCGACGCCGCCGAGGTACCCGGCTGGACCATCGATCGGCTGTCTCTACCCGACGTGGCGGTCACCGGCTGGCAGCGAGCCGAGCCGTTCCTCACCGAGGTCGCGAGCACCGAGGAACAGGTATGGGGAGCACTGGTGACCGGATTGCGGGACTACGTGCACAAGAACGGCTTTCGGTCGGTGGCCCTCGGACTGTCCGGTGGTATCGATTCGGCGGTGGTGGCCGCCATCGCCGTCGACGCCCTCGGTAGCGACGGCGTGCACGCGGTGTCGATGCCGTCGCCGTACTCCTCGAGTCATTCCCGCACCGACGCAGAGGATTTCGCATCGCGCACCGGTATCCATTTCCGGGTGGAGCCGATTGCGAACATGGTGGCGTGTTACGTCGACCAACTGCACCTGACCGGCTTGGCCGAGGAGAACATCCAGGCCCGGTGCCGGGGCATGGTGTTGATGGCGCTGTCGAACAGCTTCGGCCATCTGGTTCTGGCCACCGGCAACAAATCCGAACTGGCCGTTGGCTATTCGACCATCTACGGTGATGCGGTCGGCGGCTTCGCGCCGATCAAGGACGTACCGAAATCGCTCGTGTGGGAGCTGGCGCGGTGGCGGAACAAGTCCGCTGCCGACCGTGGGGACATTCCTCCGATCCCCGAGTCGAGCATCGACAAGCCGCCGTCCGCCGAGCTTCGCCCGGGGCAACTCGACACCGACTCGTTGCCCGACTACGACGAGCTCGACGCCATTCTGTTCAGGTACGTCGACCACGACCAGGGCTTCGACGACATCGTGGCGGCCGGATTCGACGCCGCGGTGGTCGCGGACATCCTGCGCAAGGTCGACGCGTCGGAATACAAGCGTCGCCAGTATCCGATCGGCACCAAGGTCACCTCGCGCGCGTTCGGGCGCGATCGCCGCATGCCGATCACCAACGGCTGGCGGGACTACGCGACGCTCGACGAGGTGTGACGAATTGCACTGCCGGTAGCGCTCCGGCAGGTCGTGCGCAGTGGCAGACTCGAGCTCGTCATCACACCCCATCCCGGGGACCCGCCGAGCGGGCCTCGAGGACCAGAAAGGGACAAAGATGTCCGAAACTGCTGTGTACGGCGGATCCGCACAGGAAGCACCTTCCACCGCGCTGACCCGCAAGACCCGCACCCACCACCTGCTGCAGATGAAGGCAGAGGGTGAACGCTGGGGAATGCTCACCGCGTACGACTACTCCAGCGCGCGCATCTTCGAAGAGGCCGGCGTTCCCGTCCTGCTCGTCGGTGACTCCGCGGCAAACGTCGTCTACGGCTACGACACCACCGTGCCGATCACCGTCGACGAGTTGCTTCCGCTCGTCCGTGGCGTGGTCCGCGGCGCACCGCGCGCCCTCGTCGTCGCAGATCTGCCCTTCGGCACCTACGAGGCCTCGCCTCAGCAGGCCCTCGAAACCGCCGTCCGGTTCATGAAGGAAGGTCTCGCAGGCGCGGTCAAGCTCGAAGGCGGCGAGCGCGTCGCCGGCCAGATCGCTGCCATCACCGCTGCGGGCATTCCGGTGATGGCCCACGTGGGCTTCACCCCGCAGAGTGTCAACACCCTCGGCGGCTTCCGGGTGCAGGGCCGCGGCGACGCGTCCGAGCAGCTCGTCGCCGACGCCATCGCAGTCCAGGAGGCGGGCGCGTTCGCCGTCGTCATGGAGATGGTTCCCGCCGACATCGCCGGCCAGGTCACTCGCAAGCTGACGATTCCGACGGTGGGCATCGGTGCGGGCAACGAATGCGACGCCCAGGTTCTGGTGTGGCAGGACATGGCCGGCTACACCAACGGCAAGACCGCGAAGTTCGTGAAGAAGTTCGCCGACGTCGGCGATTCCCTGCGTACCGCGGCAACCACATACCTGTCCGAGGTGCGATCGGGAGTCTTTCCCGGACCCGAACACAGCTACTGACCGTCCTCGCCTCGTCCAGGTTCGGGTGGCACACTCGGGCCATGACAATCAGACGGGGTACGACGTCCATCGTAGGAAGAAGCGCAGTCGCAGTAGCAAGCGCGGCTGCGCTTCTCGCCGTGCTGGGGGCGTGCAGCACCGATACCACCAACACCGGTTCGTCGTCCACGACGACGACGGTCGCACCGACCACTACGCTCACCACGACTCCCGCGGAGGCGGTGATCACCGATGCCCAGAAGCAGCAGTTGTGCACCGATCTGGAAGCGCAGCTGTCCAATTGGCGCGTTCAGGGTCCTACGCTCGGCCGCGGCGGGCTGAACATTCTGGTGCAGACCTGGGCGGCACAGAGTGGCGTCATCAACCTGCAGGTCGTGCAGAACCGAGCGATCGTCGACGAGATCACAACCGAGACGTGCTCGGACGTACGGGACGAGGCCATTCGCTCGCTCGACATTCCAGACCTCGCGTCCGGTCTGGTGGGCTTCTAGGATGCGGACCCTCTACCCCGAGATCGAACCCGTCGAGACCGGCCACCTCGACGTGGGCGACGGCCAACAGATCTACTGGGAAGTCTCCGGTAATCCCGACGGTGCGCCGGTGGTGTTCGTGCACGGCGGTCCCGGCGGTGCCACCAATCCGTTGCAGCGGCGGTACTTCGATCCGCAGGCATACCGAATCGTGTTGTTCGATCAGCGGGGCTGCGGGCAGTCGACCCCGCACATCGCCGACGGTGCCGATCTGTCGGTCAACACCACCGATCGGTTGATCTCGGACATGGAGAAGCTCCGGGAGCATCTGGGTATCGACACGTGGTTGGTGTTCGGCGGTTCGTGGGGCTCGACGCTCTCACTGGCGTACGCCCAGTCGCACCGCGTTCGCGTGCGCGGACTGATCCTCCGAGGGATCTTTCTCGTACGGCCGTCGGAGATCGACTGGTACTACGGCGGCGGTGCAGGCAACATCTTCCCCGATCTGTGGGAGCAGTTCCTCGCCCCCATTCCTACGAGCGAGCGCGACGGCAATCTCGTCGAGGCGTATCACCGGCAATTGACGTCCGAGGATCACGAGGCCGCGACGCGAGCAGCGGTGGCGTGGTCGACGTGGGAGGCGGCAACGAGTTACCTGCTGCCGAAACCGGATGCAGTGCAGGACAACTCGGATCCGCGATTTGCCCTTGCTTTCGCCGGTATCGAAAACCACTACTTTCGCAACAACTGCTTTCTCGAAGAGAATCAACTGCTACGCGACGCCCCTCTGCTCGACGGCATTCCGGGTGTGATCGTGCAGGGCCGTTACGACGTCGTGTGCCCGGCAACGAGCGCCTGGGCGCTCCACAAGGCCTGGCCCGGTGCCGATCTGGTGATCGTCGACGATGCTGGACACTCGGCCGCCGAGCCCGGGATCGTGCATCACCTCGTCGAGGCGACCGATCGTTTCAGGCCGTGACGGCCGGGTAGTCGAATCGGACTGCGCGCGAGTCGGTGTCGGCCCGGGTCAACCGGACCGTCACCGACTCCCCCGCGGGCGGTTCCCCGTCGCACTTTCCGAGAACGATCGGGTCTGCCACCAACACCTCGGCATCCCGCTTTCCCTCGGCACCGCGCAGCACGACCGCTGAGAACTGCTCGCCCACTCGATCTTTCAGTACCTGCGCTTCGGTGAGGTCGATGCAGGCGCGGTCCACTTTCGACGCCGCCGAATCCGATCCGCGCATGGTGGCAGGCAACTCCGGCAACGCCTGCGCCGCCCAGTCCGGTACCGGTGCTCCGGCCACGACCGCCAGGCACACCTCAGTGGCGAAGCGATCGGACAGTCGTCGCAGAGGTGCCGTCACGTGGGCGTACGGCGCACCGATTCCCGAATGCTCGACCGACGCGTCACTGTCGGCGGGGTTCGTCGAGTGGTCGAACGCGAGGTAGTCCGCCCCGCGCAGCAACCCGGTCGCCTGGGTCATCATCGCGAGAGTCGACGGGTCGTCGGTGGGCAGGCCGGCCAGCACAGAACCGGCAGATGCTCCTGCGGGCCACTCGATTCCGAGTGCCTGTGCTGTCTTCTTCAGCGTGTCCACGGATTCGGACGAGGCAGGCGGCAGGGTGCGCACGATGCCGATACCGGCGTCGAGCATGATTCTGGCGGCGCACATTCCCGTCAACAGCGATACCTCGGCGTTCCACCCGTCCACAGCGGTGCGTGGTTGCAGGACGATACGCCAGCCCTGCCCGTCGGGCACCACTTCCTGCTCGGGCAGGGTGATGTCGACGGCGCCGCGCCGTCTGGCGGCGGCCGCGCGCTGCGCCCCGAACTCGGCCAGCGCTGCGATGGACGGATGCGGCGTCCCCGCATCCACGTCGGCCTGCACTGACGCGTAGTCGAGGCGGGCGGTCGATCGAACGAGCGCGCGGGTGACCGTCCAGGCTGCCGCCTCGCCGACATCGTCGAGTTCGATGGTCCAGAGCGCGGCGCAGCGAGTCTGCCCCTCCAACAGGCTGCCCGAGCCTTCCGACAATTCGCGTGGGTGCAACGGCACGGATCCGTCTGGGAGGTAGAACGTCTGGCCGCGCCGACGGGTTTCGGTGTCGAGCGCTCCACCGGGCGTCACCAGTGCGCCCACGTCGGCGATCGCGTAGTGCACCACCAAGCCGTTCGACGTCTTCTCGATGTGGACGGCTTGGTCGAGGTCCTTCGAGCCGGGTGGGTCGATGGTGACGAACGGGATGTCGGTGCGGTCGATTCTGCTGTCGGCGTGCAGGTCTCGGGCTTCGATCGCCTCGCGCATAACGGCGGCATCGAACGCCTCGGTCAGTGCGAACTCGGATCTGATGGTCTCGAAGTCGAAGCCCGGGGCCCTCAGCCGGGTGAGCAGCACCGTCAGTTGTTCCAGTCGTCGTCGGAATCTGCGGCCTTGTTGCGCGCCGCGGCAATCTTCAGCGCCTGCTCCGCGGTGGCCTTGTCCGGATACGGGCCCATGCGGTCGAGGGCGTTGGTCTGCTTGCCCTGTACGACCTGCTTGGTGCTGATGTCGTAGTACCAGGAGGTGTCGTCGTCGGTCATGACTTCCAGTGTGCCCCATGGAGCGACGCCGCAGGAGAACTGCGGGAGAAATAGTGAATGCGAACGAGTCGGCCTGTAAGCCGGATCCTGTCTGCCGTTCCTGCTTTCGCAGGTTCGACGTCGACGACCATCCATCTGGGCACACCGTTGCCGGGTACCTCGAGCAGTCCACCCGCAGGCTCGGGCGAGCAGCCCTCGAGCACCTGCGCAGCTGCACCCCTTGCGCGATGCAGCCTTCGACCTTGCTCCGGGCGGGGTTTACCTAGCCATCCCAGTCACCTGGGATGCTGGTGCGCTCTTACCGCACCGTTTCACCCTGACCTGCAGTTCGGTTCCGAAGAACCGATCCGCAGGCGGTCTGTTTTCTGTGGCACTGTCCCGCGAGTCACCTCGGGTTGCCGTTAACAACCGCCCTGCTCTGTGGAGTCCGGACTTTCCTCGGCTCGAAGCGCGGCGACACTCGTTCGCCCGTCCTCCGAGCCGCAGCCGTCCGGCCAACTCGTTCGCAGTTGCGTACTCTACTCGGCCCGCTCGAGGGGCCCGGTGCCTGCCCGACCACGAAGAACGGTCGCACTCGTGACGACCGCGGCGGCGGTGACGGCCGCGCCGAACCAGGCTGCATCGCTGTACGACCCTTCGGTTGGAAGGGTCGTGCCGGCGCTCGTTCCAGCGGCCAGGACGAGACCACCGAGCGCGCTACCGAACGCGAACCCGACACTGCGCACCACCTGGTTGATGCTCATGGCACTCGACGTCTCCTCGGGAGGGACGACCGACAGAACGACGGCAGGCAGCGCAGCCGAGAAACTCCCGACGCCGAAACCCAGAACAGCCATCGCCGCACAGAGTTCCAGGACGCTGGTGCGGGTTCCGGCGAACAGGGCGAGAGCTCCCAGAACGACGAGTGCGCTGAACGTCAGAGCGTGGGCGGACCCCACCCGACGTAGTGCACGGGGCACCAGCTTGCCCGCGAGAAACCCGGACACGGAGAACGGAATCAATATGAGTCCTGCTGTGAAGACGTCGAGCCCGAATCCGTATCCGGCACCGGAAGGCGTCTGCGCGTATCGCGTCACGATGGTGAGCAGGAGATACATGCCGATGCCGCCCAGGAACATCGCACCGTTCGCACCGACCACGGCCCGATGGCGGAGCAACCGGAGATCGACGAGCGGTGCCGAGCTCCTGAGTTCGACGCGGACCCACATGCCCGCACTGACGATCGCGATTGCGGCCAGTGTCCCCACCGCCCATGGGTGGCTCGTCCACAGCGCAGTCTCACTGACGAGAATCAGCACAAGGGAGAGGGCGAGCGCGAGCAGCAGTGCACCGGGAACGTCGATTCGAGTCGAACGCTTCTGTGGCGAGGGTGGAATCACCTTCACAGCAACAGCCAGAGCCATCACCGTCAGTGCAGCACCGAAGCCGTATGCGGTGCGAATCCCACCGTGGTCGGTCAGAAGCCCGGACAACGGGTAGCCCACACCGACACCCGCAGTCGATGCGACCGACAACAACGCAATGGTCGATCCGGAGCGCTTGTCGGGCAAATGATCTCGCGCAACACCCATCAGCATCGAGGTCAGTGCCAGGCCCACTCCCTGGGCCGCTCGGCCGAGGAGTAACCAGGAGAAGGACAGTGGCAGTGCGGTCAGAATTCCACCGACCGAGACGACGCCGAGTGTTCCCAGAACGGCCGCTCGTCGGTGCGGACCGGATCCCAGGCGGCCGAGAACAGGCGTCGTCACGGCACCGGTCAACAGCGCCACCGTGAGCGTCCACTGCGCACTCGACAGCGAGACGCCGAATGTGGTTGCAACGCTGGTGATCAACGGAGCACCGAGGCTGCCGACGGCGGCCACGACCACTCCGACGAACACCAGCGCAGGCACAAGCAGTCGCGAGTCGCGGCACTCGGCGGCGGTCATCGGTTCGTATCGCTCGTGATGTGGTCGAACAATCCGGCCTGGATGCGAGTGCCCACTCCGTTGGCCCACGGCGCGTCGACGTCGTGGATCTGCAGGGCCGCGCCACTGTTGAGCAGCATGCCGAACGCGAGAAACGCCTTGACGGTCACGGCGTCGAGCCCGGTGACCTCCGCGACTGTGTTCCACATCCGGCCGAAGCCTGCCCGCACCGCGTCCCGGACCTCGGGATCGCCACATGCTGCGATCCCCTGTAGTTGCAGCAACAGTGAGGTTCGATCATCGAGCATGGCGTAGTACCGCTCCCCCATCGACGCCAACGCCTGTTGCCCGGTGTCCGTTCCCGCAGCTTCACGCATTCCGTCCGCCAACCGATCGAAGGACGCGACGACCAGTTCGGAGAACAGTGCCTTCTTGGTTCCGAATATCCGAAAGATGTAGGCCTGGGTGATCCCGGCTGTGCGGGCAATTGCCTCGGTCGAACCGCCGTGGAGTCCGGCCGTGGCGAATTCGTCCGCTGCGATCCGCAGAATCTGCTCGCGACGGTCGGGTCCGGTCATCCGTTCTCGCTGCGCCATGACCATCAAGTTACTGGTTACTAACTACTTACTCAAGGGCGGTTGTCGAGCACTTCACTACAGTTCCTCCCATGAGTGAGTGGGTCGTGTTGCTGCGCGGCATCAACGTCGGTGGCATCAACATCAAGATGGCCGATCTCCGTGAGGCCCTGACATCGGCCGGCTTCACCGATGTCCGCACCGCACTGGCGACCGGCAATGTCCTGCTGGGCTCTTCGCTGACCGTCGACGCCGTCAAGGCACAGGCGGAGAGCACGCTCGCCCAGGCGTTCGGCTACCAGGCCTGGGTTGTGGTGCTGAACGTGCCGACACTTCGAGCTGTGGTGGAGTCCTACCCGTTCGACGCCGAACGAGAAGGCTGGCATCCTTATGTGGTGTTCGGTAACGATGATAGCCATTTGACCGAATTGTCCGCTCTTGCAGACGAACTCGACCCCGAGCTCGAAAGGATCGCCGAGGGGAACAGCGTGCTCTACTGGGAGGTGCGCAAGGGCAGCACCACCGACAGCACGTTCGGGAAAGCCACGGCGAAAGCCAAGTACAAGGCCACGACCACCACGCGAAACGTGCGCACGCTCGTGAAGATTCTCGCGTGACCGTTCTTGCCGCGGCATTGGTCGCTGCTGTACTCGTTTTTGCGATCGTCCGACCCCGCGGTCTGCCCGAGATCGTCGCTGCGCTACCGGCTGCCGCGGTCGTTCTGCTCGTCGGTCTCGTCAGCCTCGACGCCGCACGCGAGCAGGTACTCGAGCTCGCTCCCACCGTCGTGTTCCTGGCGTTCATCCTGATCCTGGCGCATCTCTCGGATGCCCTCGGTGTGTTCACCTGGATCGCCGCGAAGCTACGACGAGGCGCGAAGGGCAGCCCACGCAGACTGCTCACTCTGGTGTTCGCAGCAGCTGCATCGACCACGGCAGTCCTCAGCCTCGACGCCACCGTGGTGCTGCTGACACCGGCCATCATCGGCGCGGCGCGCATCCTGGGAATGTCGCCGCGTCCACACAGTTACGCCACTGCACACCTGTCCAATTCGGCGTCGACTCTGCTGCCGGTGTCCAATCTGACCAACCTGCTGGCCTTCGCCGCAACGGGTCTGACCTTCCTGCACTTCACGGCCCTGATGGCACTGCCGTGGATCTTCGCGGTCGCTATCGAACTGGCGGTGTTCCTGATCTTCTTCCGCAAGGATCTGACCGGTCCCGCGACCCCACCGAGCAGTCCCACTGAGCAGAGCACCGACGACGTACCCGCACCTCGCAGCACGCTGCTCATCCTCGGTGCGACACTCGTCGGCTTCGCGGTGGCGGGGCTCTTCGACATCGAACCGTTTTGGGTGGCCGCCGTGGGGTCGATTGCGCTGGCGATCCCGGCACTTCGAGGACGTCACACCACGCCTCGCGCCGTTCTACGCGGCGCCGATCTGCCGTTCTGTGGCTTCGTCTTTCTGCTCGGCATCGTCGTCCTCGGTGTGACGACGGGACCGATCGGCGACTGGTTGGCGCGGATCCTGCCGTCCGACACCACCTTCGTGTCACTGCTCGCCGCGGCCGCCATCGCGGCGGTGGCGTCGAACATCGTCAACAACCTGCCCGCGACCCTGCTGCTGCTGGCCGCGTTCGGGGCCGACGCTCCCCCGGCGCTGTTGTTGGCCATGGTGATCGGGGTGAATCTCGGCCCCAACCTCACCTATGTCGGGTCGCTGGCAATCATGCTGTGGCGACGCGTCGCGTCGGCAAACGACGAGCCGGCCAATCTGAAGACGTTCACCATTCTCGGCGTCATCACGACGCCGCTGACCATCGTCGGGGCCGTGGCGGGCCTGTGGCTGGCGCTGCAGATCTAGCCCTGAGAAACCAGTACGGGCTCCGATGTCTTTGCCGGAGTCGCCGATGATCATGGTGACCGATACTCGAGCGAGAATCAGGGGGCGGTTCCTTCCCGGTAGTGAGGTCGGTGCCACTACGCCGGGGTGGTCACCGTCGTGAGGTTGCCGCTGAGCGCAGGGCCGGGAAATACGTTGCCGAACGCGTTGAAATTCACGAGTCCGCCGACGCCTCAGCGCGGTGTTCGACACTCGCCCGGCATCGTTAGCTGGAAGCGTCCACTGCGGCCAACCACATTGCGTTGCCAGCCCTCATCGTGCGGACGCAAACCGTGAGGACACGGCTTCCTCGAACCCAATGCCTTACCCGAAGAACATAAGCCGCAATCGCATGAGTTCCCTATCTGCCGGCAAGAACGGACGACGATGTACGACGACATGATTACCGCTGGAGATGATCGACAGATCATCGACGCCATGCTGGACCGCAACCGACGAGCCCTGATCGACACGGCCCGCGGCCTAGGCGAATCCGAAGCCCGCAGGCGTTTGGTCCCATCCCTCACGACACCTATCTCACTTATCAAGCACGCTGCTGCGGCAGAACGCATTTGGTTCCAAAGGCATTGGGCCGACCTCGACGAATCCGATTGCGACGGCTATGCACGACGCGATGCAGGAACCTTTTCCGTCGACGATCACGAGACCTTGGCCGACGTCATCGATGAGTTCGAGCGAGCCAGCACACGATCGCGCGACATCGCCTCCCGCTTCGATCTCGACGACACCATCGATCTGCCCATCGAAGGAACCATCAGCATGCGATGGACACTGCTGATGATGATTCAGGAGTTCGCCAGGCACGCAGGTCACGGTGACATCCTCCGTGAGCAGATAGATGCCGCCGGTACGGTCGAGACCATGCGGTCCTGACACCGCACCGACCCAAGCACCATGCATTCATGCGTATGGGCCGAAATGTCAAGGCGACCAAGCCATCCGCGTGGGTAGCCGCCCAGTCCCTGTGCAATCGGCTTTTGAAACCCACAGGCGGGGGCGATTCACAGATCGAACGACCGTCATAAGAGGTCGAGGTGGCGATTGTTGTTGCCGGGGGGGATCGAGAAAGACACCGCTGCAAGCCGATCGCCTGTCCCGATCCGGCCCAGGCGAAGGGAGTGCGATCGACTGTGATGTCCATGGCGAGTCCTTCGGATCTCTCGCCTGTCTCACACTGTTGCTGGAGTGTGACTTGTTTTGGGACAACGCCATTGTCGCGCGGCGCGTTCGATATCCAAGCACGTAGAGCATCGAAGGGTGTAGCCATCTCGGGGAACACGTGACCTCGGAAATGGTGACTGAAGCGCTACGCGAGCACGCCTACCTGTTCGAACAAGCGTCTCAGGAAGCCGAACACTGCAGTCTGAGTTGGCCGATCTCGGCTGCGTTTTTCATCAGCTCCGCGTTCAACCACGCCACGGTGTGAGCAACGGTGTTCTCCGAGCCTTCGCCCCACGGGTAAGACGACGGGGCATCCAGGTCGCCGTCAGCGTAGCTGGTCAAAATTTCGAGCCAGTCGAGCCGGAGATCGCGCAGCCATGCCAGAACTCCGTCGAGGTCACCAGGCCACACGATCTCAACTCGTTCACGCAGCCTTTTATCTTGAGCGTGGTCCAAGGCCACCGACCACCACCAGCCGATGTGCCATGTGAGCCACCCAATCGTCGGCACCGGGATCGGGTCGAGCTCCGCCTCGTCCCAGTCCGCAGTCCACTGTCGGTCTTCATCTATTCGTACGTTCCAGCACACTCGTGCTGGCTCCCACCGAAGCATCTCGGACGTCAGTTCCTCTAGATGTAGCTCGAAGAGCGCCCAGGTCAGATCGAACTGCCAGCGCAGAAGGTCCAGTCGAGTCGTAGCTACGGTCACAATTGCAGCAGCGTAGATTCATCATCCGATAAGGACGAGCCGATTTCGAAGGAGGCTATCTCAGGCCGATACCCGTTCACGCTGTGCGGGTGAAGGCGCGTCGGTGGCGGCGAGGGGAAAGCTGATAGCCCGAAGGCAGGCAGCGAGTGATGCCGTGTTCTTTGAGCGTTCGGATACGGCGCTTGAGCGCGTCCTTGTCGATCGGCAGCTCTTCGGCGAGCTGTGCAGCGGTCATTCCTGGTTGTTTGGCGAGTTCATACAGGGCGGGCTCCGCCCAGCAGACGCGGGCATCGAGTTTCTTCAACACGGTGCCGATTTCGTCGATCTCCGCCGCCGTGAGCAGCGTGTTTGCGGCAAGTGCCTCTCGGGGATCTGGACCTCGCATGAGGTCGGACTCGAATTCGGCTATGACCCCGAGCATTCCGATGAACAGTTTGCCCATCGGGTCTACCGGGTGACTTCGAGGCCGAGCTCGTCGAGCCGCGCGAATTTGGTCAGGTTGGGGCAATCGAAGGTCGCGTCAGGCACATCGATGTCCCCCGAATACTCCAGGCCGCAGGGGCCTGGTCAGCGCGCTTCGGCGAGGGTGACGAACTCATCAACGGCGGCCGGAATCTCCTTGCCGAAGATGCTCTTGAGGACGGGAAGCGAGATCAATGACAGCGGCCCCCGCGTCTCGAGACGCCAGGTGACGTCGTATCCACCGTGCTCGTTCGTTTCGATGGTGTGCTGCCAGTCGGTATGGGTGCCGGGCAGGCTCTCGAAGCGATCGGTATACCGTTCCTTCGGAGCCACCTCGATCACCTTGTACTCGATCGGATCCTGCCCTTCGACCTTGACGGTGCCGGTGGCGCCGGCCTCGAATGGGCCGTCGAGCTCGATGTACTCCAGCCCCTTGTCCCACTCGGGCCGGTGCTCGACGTCGGCCCACAGCTCCCAGATGACATCGCGGTCAGCGGTGGTGGACCTGGTCACTGTGACGACGTGGGTGTCCCGCAGCGAGCCGACCACGGCTAGCCCCACTATGAGGCCAACCGGCACGACCAATGCGATCGAAATGATCTTGCGACGTCGGGACACGAGCTTCTCCAATCGTTGTGGTGTCGTAGAGTTCAGGATCGATCCGAACACCCGTGTTGCACAAGTGTACGACACATACGTATCAACTTGGAGGAGGTACCTGCACGTGCGCACCGACAACCGAGAGGCCCTGCTGCGCGGGGCACGAACGTGCCTGAACCAGAAGGGATATGCGAGAACCCGGGCACGGGACGTCGCGGCGGCTGCCGGCGTCAGCACCTCGGCCATCGGGTACCACTTCGGCACCACGGACGTGCTACTCGTCTCCGCCTTGCTCGACGGCCTGGAGGAGTGGTCCGCTCAGTTGGACGCACTGTTGCAAGACGTCCCTCGTCATCCGATGCGGGCACGGATCGCGCACAGCTGGGCTCGCGCTGTCGAGTCGTTTGCCGGCTATCGAGGACTTCTCGCCGCATCCTTCGAGCTGATCGCCCGCGCCGATGACGATCCAGAAACTCAGCGCAAGCTGCGCGCGGCCATCATCGGAGCTCGCAGGGCGCTGGCACGGCAGCTCCTCGGGATCGACCCGACCGCAGACGCCGAGATCGCAGATCAGGCGGGCACCTTTTGCTACGCCTTGCTCAGCGGTCTCATCGTCCAATGGCTGGTCGACCCCGACGGCCTGCCCGACCCCGACGCCGTTGCCGCCACCATCCTCGACTCCTTCGACCCAGTGGTGGAAGCGTCAGACCACGGAGCAGCGGAAAATCTGGCTACGGACGATGGGTGTCGAGCTGACGTGGACGTTCGAGGATGACGCGAAAGACCCGAACGTGAGTTTGAATCTTGGGGATCTTGAGACTCTCACCCAGCAGGCGATCCCACGCGGTCCAGCATCCAAATGGCTGGATGCGTTCCGGGCGATGACTTCAGAAGGGTTGGCGGGAGTCACTGTTCAGTTGGACTCTTCCGGCAAAACCTCGCGTTTCGAGCCGGTGTCGTACTAGTTCCATTACCGCCAAGGGCCTCGATGTCGGCCTTGAATGCCTTGACTGCGTCAGCTTTCGCGTCGGCGACCGCGCTGTTCGACTCGTCCGAGGACGAAGCAGTCTTCAGCGCGTTGTGTGCCTTCTCGAACGCGGCCTTCGATTTGTCGAGGCCGAGGAGCTGCAACTGCGCCAGGATGACCTCGCGTCGTGCGGCATTGACGGCCATCGTGTCCGGGGGTTGAGCTTCGCGGGTGAGTTTTGTGATCGTGAAGGGTGGGGCGTTCTTCTGCAGAAGATGTCCCTCCTCTAGAGCGGCCAGTGCTTCTCCCAGCAATTCGAGAGTTTCAGCTCGACGGTTTTTTCGATTTTCCGCTCCAAGTTGCGTCTTCAAATTTTCGCCGATTCGATACTGGGCGTAGAAAACGCCCAGAAACGCAATTAGCGCGCCGACCACGGCGAAGAAGCCCGTGACGAGTGTTGCGGTGGGTTGAGTTATGTCCAAAATTCCGCTCTCCACCGTCGGCGTCAGCCGCTCAAGTAGGTCAGGTGGGATCGTCACCTGCGGCTCGACCACGACGGTAGGAACCGGAACGATCGACGGTTCCTGTGACAAGTTCGCCCCGACCATGACGGCTGCCCACAGCTCAATGCTCACTGCAGCAATCTAGTCTCGCGCGGCACCACGCGCGACATCGGCGCGTCTGAAACAATCTGCGTTATGAATCCGTGGGGCTACGTTCTGGCCGCAGTAATCGGGGCACTGGTGGTGCTCTACACCAATCGCTCGAAGCCACACGAAACGCTCAAGACGATGGTCGAGATACACAAAGACATGCCGACTAGCCCGGAGAAAGAGAGGCTGGCTTTGGTGATCCAGGCTGAAGTTGACCGCCTTACGCGACCTCGGAAGCCGCAATTTTGGCAGCGGAGCTATTGGTCCGAACCCACAGTCGAGGTCGAAGAAGCCGAACTTCGCAACGCGGACGACGTTGTCGATTTCATACTCAAACACGACACGGTCCTCAATGCCGAGTTGGTCTCCGCTGAAAGGGCGAACCAGCTCCTAACGCGAGCTGCGGTGGTCTTGGCTGCCCTCGTAGTGTTGGCCCAACTGTTGGTACTTGCTTCTAGCATTTTCAGCTAAAGGGCGATTCCGGGATGTACTAGATCCCCTGCCACGAGGTCAGACCGACTTGTACAGAAGACGGCATACCCGACCGCGTCAGCCCTCGGCGGGAACGATTCGTTCGAGGATCGTCGTCGCCTCGGGCGTCAGCTGACCGCCTTTGCGTCCGCTGGACCCGGTGAGTAGGCCGCGCTTACGCGCCTGCCACAAATGACCCTTCACGGTCGTCAGCGACTTTCCCAGCTCGTCTGCGAGCTGCTGGACGGGCTTGTCCTGCCCGATGTTCACACGATGGACGTACACGCTGGCGAGCAGAGCCGGTTTTGCCTTGGAGCATGGTCTAGTAGACCAATGGAATTGGAAGTCGCTATCGGATTGATCGGTGCACTCAGCGGGCTCATTGGTGCAGCCGTAGGCGGTGGCGTGACCTTGTTCGCCAACAACCAGACGAACACGGATGCGGAAGCTCAACGGGTTAAGGATCGAGCGCAGTACATAGCGGATCGACAGTTCGACGCGCATGTCAATTTCCTGAACGCGGCCAACGAAGTTCACGACGATATGCGCCAACTGTGGGACGACATAGTGGGACAACACAACTCAATCGCGGCCTCGCACGCTAAGTACCTCGAGTCCTGGCGCGTGTACTTCACAAGAACGGCAGCGCCGAGATTGACCGGACCCGCAGAACTGGATCCATCTGCTGCTGCACTCCGAGAAGCGATCTTCGCGTACGCGCAGAAAATGGACGAGTGGATGCGTGATCTTTCCAAACCCGCCAGTGCCCAGACGGCGACTGCCGACTGGGAACTGCAGCTAAACGTTCTAGTCGAGTCGCTGACCGAGGCGAAGAATGCGTATATCAAAAAGGGGCTAGTGCTGCTGTGGGCCTAATTCGTGGCGTTCGGTGCACAACGGTTGTCAGTGAACAAATTGGTACCGAGCTTGTGAGAGCGAGCCTAGATTCGCTCCCAACCGGTTTCAGTTTGGTGGAACTCCGCCTCTATCCCCGGGTGGCCGAAGGGAACAGTGACGAAAGGCGCTTCTTTGCTCTGCGTCACGGTCTTTGTAATCCGTTTGCCATCGACTAGAAAATCGAGTTCGAGATACCATGACAATGCTTGCGAACCGACGCTGGCGTACACGTCGAACGACTGCGAGCGCGACGGTTCGATCTGGTATTGGAGTGGAATCGGCTCTGACGGCTCGAAGGGAGCCCTATAGGGGAAACATAGTAGTTCCCCGTCTTCGAGGTTGATCTCAAGCCGATCCGAATCGATCGGCCCTCCCGATGGGTGGACAACCGCTACACCGCGCAAGTCACCCAGGACCGTCGTAATCGCGTGGCCACCGACAAGCATGACGTTGTGGTCTCCGACGCATTGGATTACGAGCTGAAAAGCTGTCATGTGGAGTGGTACGCCGCCGTTGGCATTAACCCAGCGGCGGTAGGGGATTCCATAGGCGTCGCGTGGGCCGCTGGCGTACAGGCCGTATTCAAGGTCGGATGGGTGTGACACACCGGGGAAGAAGTAGTTCGCGAGTCGCCCGTAGGGAGGATCGCCAATTAGCTCTACCGACACTCGTGATGCCCGAAGACTCTTTCCAAGTACCTTGTCGGCTATGGGTCCGAGTATGGACGCTGCCAAGTCTCCGAGCATTCAGGGCCACCTTCGCTTATGGAGACTCACCGCAGTTCAGTCTGTCCGAATCTGCCGTGCGAATCTCCGTCGAATTAGAGCGGAACTCCGGGACCTCGACTTGGTTCTTCAAGAACCTTGTCGAGACCCCGGAGGCCAAGCTTCGAGTCGGGGTTACTTCTTGCGAGACTCGACAACCGTCGTCTTCGGATGCGAGGCAGCGTACTTCGGCGAGACGTATTTGCCCGTTATAGCGCTGCGAGCACTGCCCTTGGAGCTGCTGGATTTGCCTTTGGCCATGATTCACCTCCTGACCGTGCCTAATCGCTGAGTCAGATCACCAATACCTCGGGGCCAGCCGGGAGGCTGCCTAAACAGCCTCCCGGCCTAACCCCGCAGCCTTACGGCTTGAAGGTGGTGGTGCGGGTCGTCGTGGTGACCTTCACCGGGACGCTCGTAGTCCTGGTTCCGCTGCTGGTCTTGATACGAACCGGCATACGGACGGTCTTGGTGCCACGGGAAACCCGTGTGGAACGAGAGCTCATTAGAGCCCTCCATATCTGAAGCGATCCAGGAACGGCCAACGCCTCCCCTCGGGCGAGGGGCTGACGTATCAGGTGTACCGTCAAAACTGCATTCCCCAATGCGTTCAGACGGACCCCCGACTTCGGCCTACCCCCGCGAGTCGGGGGCCTTCGTCGTTTCGAGATCAAACACTACACCTAGTGTCCGACATCTCCCTAGAACACGAGATGTTGCGAACAACATGCTTGGTATTCGCTGGTCACGGCCGCGTCGGGACTAGCTGACACACATCCCCTAACGTGACACAGGTCTCACCGGTCTGGCGCTTCCAAACGAAACGGCTGGAGCGCATTGTTGTAAAACTGTGCAGTTGATTATGCGATCGGCACCATCGCCGCCGCGGCATTCGGGGCGGTGCAGTACACGGTGGATCTCGCGCGGATCGTCCGCGCTACGGACACGTCTGACCAATTAGTCGCCTATTCGCTGGTCAGTACGCGGGCCAGAGCATCCAGTTCGATGGTCACATTTTGCGGCGATAGACAACCACGAAGATTACGAAACTCGCTACGACATTTTGATCGGTGCCAGGGATTGCGACGAAAGTGACGGCGGTGGGCCGAATTTGCAGTTTCGGGACGTAAATATCGTGTCTGACCTAGGGCTCACCGGCCCTGGCATCCCGGACACGTTGAGTGTCCCCGACTCTCTACGAGTCACCGCGATCGTGGAGGAATTCGAGGTGAGGACCTGTCTTCTACTACTCGATCCCGTCTCTACTGAGGTCCGATAGTCAATCGCGAGGTCTCGGACTGTGACACCGTGGCAGATCGCCGCTGCAACAAACACACGTCTGTAGAACATTGCGTGCCTTCGCGTGACGCACTAGTGGAACGGGCCGAAGTTACACAAGCTCCACGTAGTCGTTGAAGCCGAGTCCCGCATACCAGCGGAGCGATCAGGCCAGTCCAGCCAAGTGCGAGGTGTCGTTCACCAATCGCACCGATGCCCCACCGTCGGGGTAGAACTCCGCGATGCTCAGTGACGCCAGATCGAGGTGCAGTCGATACAGCAGCGACGGTCCGACGTCGAGAGCAAGTTGCAGCAGCATCTTGATCGGGGTCACGTGGGTCACCACCAATAGGGTTTTCCCGGCGTACTCGGCGAGCAACTGATCGCGGGTCGCTTCGATGCGTACGCGCACCGCGTCGAAGCTCTCCCCGTTCGGCGGTGCGACGGAGGTATCGCCTCGCCATGCCCGATGGACCTCGGGGTGACGTTCCATGGCCTCGGTGAACGTCAGCCCTTCCCAGTCTCCGAAATCGGTCTCGATGAGTCCGTCCACGGTGGTGACGGGCAGTCCCAGGCGGTCGGCGGTCGCCGCAGCAGTCTGTTGGGCGCGCGCGAGCGGCGAGGCCACGATGGCGTCGATGTCTGTCCGTGCACCGAGAACCGTTGCGGCAGAATCTGCTTGGCGTTGTCCCAGTTCCGTCAAGTCAGGATTGCCGCGGCCGGAGTATCGTCGGTCGACCGACATGGGGGTCTGCCCGTGACGCAACAGCAGCAGGCGCGTCGGCTCCCCCATCGCACCGGTCCACCCGGGCGACTCGGCCTTCTTCGCGACCGGCTCGGCGTCGGGTCGTTCCGACAGGTCCACACCCTCGGCCGCTGCGTCCATCGCCTCGTTGGCCAGCCCATCGGCGTGCGAGTTCTGGGCGCGCGGAATCCACTCGTAGGTGACGGAATCGAAGCCGCGAGCCAGTTCGGCGGCTTTGCGCTGAAGCGGAATCATGTCCGGGTGTTTCACTTTCCAGCGTCCGGACATCTGTTCGACGACGAGCTTCGAGTCCATGCGCACGGCAACCTCACGGGCCCCGATATCGCGTGCCGCAGTCAGTGCAGCGATCAGGCCGTTGTACTCGGCCACGTTGTTGGTCGCCACTCCCAACGACGCCCGACGCTCGGCGAGCACCTGCGAGCGATCGGCGCTGAACACCACTGCGCCGTATCCAGCGGGCCCGGGGTTTCCGCGCGATCCACCGTCGGCCTCGGCAACGACCCTCGACACCTGGCTCAAATTCCGGATTCCTTGGTGCGCACCAGGATTGCGTTGCACTCGGAGCAGCGAATCAGAGCGTCCGCGGGCTTGTTGGCAATGCTGGCGATCTCGTTGCGGTCGAGCTCGATTCGGCATGCCCCACAACGGCGAGCCTGCAGCAACGCCGCACCGCGACCGGTCAGGGCTCGCTGCTTCTCGTAGAGCGCAAGCAGATCCGCGGGCAGTCCCGAGACCAACGATTCGCGGCGCTCGGCGCTGCGCTTCTCGGCAACATCGAGATCTGCGACGGCGTCGTCGCGGCGGCGGCCGGCGTCGACGAGCTCGTCCTCGATCTGGGTGAGCTGCGCACCGGCGTGCTCGTAGTCACGTTCGCTGGCCTCACGCTGCTCCATGACCTCGAGCAGTTCCTCCTCCAGGATGCCCTGGCGACGCTCGAGGCTGCCGAGCTCGTGCTGCAACTCCGTCATCTGCTTCGGCGCGATGGTGCCGCTCTCGAGCATCTTCTTGTCGCGAGCCTCGCGTTGACGAACCGCGTCGACCTCGCCTTCGAGTTTCCGGATGTCCCGATCGAGGTCGTCCATCGAGATCTGCACCGTCACCGCGGCGTCCTTACGGGTGGTGCGCTCGGTCTCGAGCTTGTCCACCTCCTGCTGCTCGGGCAGGCTCTTGCGGCGGTGGGCGATCTGCGAGAGTTCGGTATCCACACCGGCCAATTCGAGCAGCGAGGCCTGGACTTTGGGATCGACGTTCACGCTTGATGACTCCTGCGACTATGGAAGTTGGTAAGAGATCACCCTACCGGCTACCCGAAACCGAGATAGCCGGATACAGGCCATCAAGGTCGTTTCTGTAGGCTCCACTCCTGCCCAGCCACGGGTCAGATGGTCCACGGGTCGGTGCGCACGTCGGTGACCCGGCTGCTCCAGCCGTCCGTGTCACCGAACGCGGCGTCGACGATGCTGCGTGCCTGTTCGCACCACGGGAACTCCGAGGCCCAGTGCGCGGTGTCGATCACCGCGGGGCCGCCTGCGCGCAAGTGCTCGTCGACCGGGTGGTGCCGCAGATCCGAAGTGACGTACACATCGGCGTCGGTTCGCGCGACTGCAGACAGGAACGAATCGCCTGCTCCCCCACACATCGCAACCACCGAGACCGTGGCCTCGGGATTTCCTGCAGCGCGTACTCCCCACGTCGTCGCAGGTAACGCCTCGCGGACGACGTCGGTGAACTCGGCCAGTGTCATCGGACTCGGCAGCTTCCCGATGCGCCCCAGGCCGGTGCACGACGGTAAGGCCGCGGACTCGAAGACATCGAACGCGGGCTCCTCGTACGGGTGTGCCCGACGCATCGCCGAAAGTACCTGAGCACGTGATCCTTTGGGGGCAACAACTTCGATGCGATCCTCCGCCTCGGTGTGCACCTCGCCGAGAACACCGAGCGTCGGATGTGCGTTCGGACCTGGACGGAATTGGCCGAGACCCGCACTCTGCCAACTGGCTTCGCTGTAGTCGCCGATCTGTCCGGCTCCGGCGTCGAACAGGGCCTGTCGTACCGAGGCCGAGTCGGAGGTCGGTACGAAGACCACCCACTTGTCGTGCGCGGGAGCAGGAATGGGGTCGAGTGGCCGGGTGTCGATCACCCCGAGCGCGGACGCGAGTGCGTCGGAGACGCCGGGATCGGCGGAGTCCGCATTGGTGTGGGCGGTGAACAGTGCGCAGTCGGCCTTGATCAGGCGGTGGATCACCGAGCCCTTCGCGGTGTCTGCCGCGACGGTGTCGACGCCTTTGAGCAGCAATGGGTGGTGGGCCACGATCAGATCGGCACCCCAGGCGATGGCGTCGTCGACCACTGCATCGGTGACGTCGACGGTGTAGACAACCTGCTGCACAACAGCTTTGGGATCTCCACACACCAGGCCCACCGAGTCCCAGCTCTCGGCCAGGCGTGGTGGGTACGCGTCGTCGAGTACATCGATGACATCGGCCAGTGTCACTGCCATGTTCGCTGCTCTCCTCACAGAACGGTCTTCAACGCGTCAACCAGTATGTCGACCTGCTGCGAGTCCCGTACCGCGACGCGCAGGTAGTGACGGTCGAGCCCCGGGAACGTGTCACCGCGGCGGACCGCAATACCCATCGTGCGCAGGCGTTCTCGAACCAGATCGGCACCCTCGATGCGCACCAGCAGAAACGGTGCCCGGGCCGAGCCGGATATCTCCAGACCGAGTGCATCCAGTCGGCCGATCATCGCAGATCGTTCGCGGTCGATGCGCTCGGATTCGGCACGTGCTTGATCGACGGCAAACGGTTCGGTGCAGGCGCGGATCGCTTCGATCTGCAGACTCCCCAGCGGCCAGTGCGCGCGGCCGTGCTGCATCCTCGCGAGAACGTCAGGGTGCCCCAGCGCGTATCCGCACCGCAACCCCGCCAACGCCCATGTCTTTGTCAGGCTCCGCAGAACCAGCACGTCCTCCAGGCTCTGCGACGCGGCCGACTCTCCCGCTCCGATCACTGCGTCGGCGAAGGCCTCGTCGATCACCAGAGTGCGGCCGGGCCGACGCAGGCTCAGGACCGTCTGGCATGGGTGCAGTACCGACGTCGGGTTGGTCGGGTTGCCGATGATCACCATGTCGGCGGTATCGGGCACGAGCGTCGGATCGAGTTCGAAGGGCGGCGGCAGGAGCACTCGGTTCACCGGAATGCCCGCCTGCTCCAGCACCCAATCGGGCTCGGTGAAGGACGGATGAATCGTTGCCGCGAGGCGTGGCTCCAAACGCGGAAGCATCGAGAAACCCTCTGCCCCACCGCTGAGCAGCAGAACTTCGTTCGGTGAGCGGCCGTGGTGTGCGGCGACCTGCTCGCGTGCGGCGTACTCGGCCGCAGCGTTCGGGTACGAGCCCAGTGAACTCAGTGCTGCGGACAGCCGATCGCGAAGCCATGTCGGCGGACCGTCGCCCCGTACGTTGACGGCGAAGTCGACGAATCCGGAATCGACCTCCACGTCTCCGTGGTGACGAAGGAGCGCGTTTGGTTCGCCAGTTGTATCGGACATCGCGACGAGCGTAGCCGCCGCCGTCGTCGAGCAATCCGCACCGATAGGCTCCGATCATGTCTGCCGTTCCCCCCGCGTCCGTTGTCCTGTTCGATCTCGATGGGACGTTGACCGATTCCGCACCGGGAATTCATGCCGGCTTTCGCCATGCGCTGGCTTCGGTGGATGCCCCGGAACCGACCGAAGAGCAGCTGTCGCTGGTCGTCGGACCACCGCTGATCGACACGTTGCGCGGGCTCGGCCTGGACGAGGATGCAGCGCAGCGAGCACTGGCGGCGTACTTCCAGCGCTACGACGAGCGGGGCTGGGCCGAGAACACCGCGTTCGACGGCATCGAGTCGGTGTTGACGCGATTGCAGGATCGCGGAATTCGCCTCGGTGTGGCGACATCCAAGTCGGAGCGCTTCGCCGTTCGGATTCTCGACCACTTCGGTCTGTCTCGGTACTTCGAGTTCATCGGAGGTGCGAGCAACGACGGCACCCGCCGGGCGAAGTCCGATGTCATCGCGCATTCGCTGACCAACCTCGGCATCGAGCCGGTCGAATCCGCGGACGGCGGCACTGCAGGAGTGATCATGATCGGTGATCGAGATCATGACGTCCACGGTGCCGGTCGATTCGGCATTCCGACCGTCTACGTCGAATGGGGGTACGGCATCGACGGCGAGAGCGACGACGCCGCGTTCACGGCGTCCAGCATGGACGAGTTGGCTGCGGTGCTCGAACAGAACACGGCGGCAGCGAAGTGAGCGAGCCACTGCACGTGACGTTCGTCTGCACCGGAAACATCTGCCGATCGCCGATGGCCGAGAAGGTCTTCGCGGCGCATCTGCGCGATGCCGGTCTCGCCGATGCCGTGCGGGTGTCGAGTGCTGGAACCGGCGGCTGGCATGTGGGCGACGGTGCCGATCCCCGCACCGTCGCCGAGCTCGTTGCCCACGGTTACGACGGTGAGCACGAGGCAGCGCAGGTGGGACCTGATCACCTGGCGGCCGATCTGATCGTCGCGCTCGACTCCGGTCATGCGAAGGCGCTGCTGCAGCTCGGTGCGCCGGCCGAGCGGGTAGCACTATTGCGGTCGTTCGATCCCGATGCCGACGATTCGTCGGTTGCCGATCCGTACTATTCGTCCGATTCCGCGTTCACCGAGGTGCGCGAGCAGATCGAAAGTGCCGTCCCCGGACTGTTGGACTGGGCACGGTCCCGGCTTCCCGGCTGATCCGGCTACCGTGGTGGGGTGGAGAAGTTAGGGTTCTTGCTGCGTCCGAAGTGGTTGGTGCTGGCTGCCGTCGCGCTGGCCTTCGCATTTCTGTGCTTCAGCGTGCTCGCTCCGTGGCAGCTGGGTAAGAACACGTCGACCTCTGCACGCAACGACCTGATCACCCGGTCGGTCGACGCAGATCCGGTGCCGATCTCGGACATCCTCACCGCCAATGGCTTTCCGGCCGACGACGAATGGCGACGAGTCATCGCCACCGGGTCCTATCTCGCCGATTCCGAGGCCCTGGTGCGGCTGCGGAGCATCCGTGAGCAGCCCGCGTACGAGGTCATCACCCCGTTCGTGATCGACGACGGGCCCACCGTGCTGGTCAATCGTGGGTACGTACTGCCTGTGGAGGGCACCAGACCACCCGAGTTCGCGCCGGCACCCACCGGCCAGGTCACGCTCAACGCACGGGTGCGCCAGGCCGAGGGCACCTCACGGGAGCCGATCGAGGAAGACGGACATCTGCAGGTCTACAACATCAACCCGGAACAGATCGGCGCGGCGGTCGGCGTCGATGCGATCGACGGGTACCTGCAGCTCGACGACGATCAGCCGGGCGGACTGGGCCTGATCGAATTGCCCCAGACCGATGCAGGGCCGTACCTCTCCTACGGCCTGCAGTGGCTGGCGTTCGGGATCATGGCACCGCTGGGTCTGGCGTACTTCGTTCGCGCCGAGATCAGGGAACGACGCGCATCTCGCACCGAACTCGCCGACGCCATGTCCGGCGAGCCGGAACCGATGCCCGACGATCAGTCCCTCCCGAACGTCCAACCCGGTTCCGAGCAGGAAGAGGAGGAGTTCACTCTTCCCACGCGACGCGAGAAGCGGGCCAGAGCGCGGGCTGCGTCACGCCCGACGGTGCCGTCGGACCCTCGCCTGGCCGATCGCTACGGCAAGAATCGCTGACGCGAGCGCCGTCAGTTCCTGCACCCGAGTCGAGAGCGTGACCGCACGACGTAAGTCGCGCGCCGTGGGCGAGGGCCCGTCGCCCAGGGTCGGCCGGTTCTCGACGCCATGTCGGTACTGCGTTCTGCCTCCGAGCCGCAGGCCCAGCGCGCCTGCGGCCGAGGCCTCGGCAACTCCTGCATTCGGGCTGGGGTGCTTCGACGCATCGCGACGCCACATGTGTGCTGCCCCAACGGCAGAGCCGTGCACCAGAGGTGCCGTCAGGACCGTCGCCAGCCCGGTCACCCGGGCGGGCACCAGGTTCATCACGTCGTCTATTCGCGCTGCGGCCCAACCGAAGCGCAGATATTTGGGAGACCGGTACCCGACCATTGCGTCGAGCGTGTTGCTCGCGCGGTAGGCCAGAATTCCCGGCACCCCTGCCAACGCTCCCCACACCAGAACGCCCACGGCGGCGTCGGACGTGTTCTCCGCGATGGATTCGAGTGCGGCGCGCGCCAGTCCGTCGGAGTCGAGTGATTCCGGATCGCGCCCACACAGCGACGGCAGCAGTGTGCGTGCAGCCATCAGGTCGTCGCTGTCGAGCCGATCAGCCATCTGCCCACCCACCCTGGACAGCGACGTTCCCCCCAGAGCGGCCCAGGTGGCGGCGGCGACCAGAGCAGTGTCGGCAGGTGCGCCCAGCCGAGTGGCCACGTGGCTCGACCCGATTCCAAGAGCGGCCACCGAGCCGATCAGCGTCACAGCATGGAAGACGCCGAAGACTTTGCTGTCACGGTAGGAAACTCGTTCGACGTGCAGTGCTGTCGTACCGAAGCCGGCGACCGGATGCCAGCGCCGAGGGTCTGCGAACAATCGATCGAGGCCGTAGCCGATCAGTAAGCCGATCGCTCGGGGGTGTGTCCACATCCCTCGAATCTTGCCAACTGCGTATCCGGTGCCGAAACCCGGTGTGTCAGGCCCAGCGGTGGCGGTACGCGCTTGCCAGTTGTCGGTTGCGGAAGTCGATGTCGCTTCCGTCGTTGAGCAGCGCGATTGCCATTCCTACGAAGCCGACGGCTGCCATTACGAACATTGTCATGATTCCCCCAGAATCTGGTGCGGATCCGCAGTGCGGACTTGGCTGTACACGATTGTTACCCGCCAGTAGGCCAATTCCTACTCGTTTGAGGCCCCCGTCACGTGTGTCGGTCGTCACGAGACGACGGTCTCATCCGAACGTCCAAAATCGAACGGCCACCGGCCATCTCGCGCTGTGCACTTCTCCCGTAGTTACTACGGCACAGGAAAGAGATGCTGCTCGTCGGTCACCACCGAACGAAGGAATTCGTCGACGGCCTTCACCCGCGCCAGACCGGTCAGCTCTCGCGGTACCACCGTCCAATACGTCCTCTTGACCGAGACGAGGCCGGGCAACACCGACATGAGGGCGTCGTCTGGCTCGCCGATGTAGCTGGGCAACGGCGCAATTCCCACACCGGATCTCGCCGCGATCCACTGTCCGGTGATGTTGTTGGTCTGAATCTGCGCACGACCCTCCGGCACGATCGCGTCGAGTATTCGCAGCGGCGCGACATCGAGTAGAGCATCGACGTACGAGATCAGCGTGTGGCCCCGGAGATCGTCGACGGTACGGATCGGCGACATGGCGGCGAGATACGTTGCGGTGGCGTAGAGCTCGAGTGAGTACGTCGCCAGCCTGCGGGTCTCCACGAATCTCGGCGACGGTCGTTCCAACGTGATCGCTATGTCGAATTCCCTGGTGGCCAACGAGTTGTGCTCGGTGGCGGTGACCAATTCGATGTCGAGATCGGGGTGTTTGTCTCTGAGCACGCCGAGTTTCGGTGTCAGGACGAATGCCCCGAATCCGTCCGGGGCCGCGATACGAACTGTGCCGCGCAGCGATCCGGTGTCGGACGTCTGATCCTCGAACGCCGCGATCAGCGTCGACTCCACGGTTTCGGCGTATCCGACGAGTCGACGCCCCGCCTCGGTCAGTCGCCAACCCGCCGGGGTTCTGTCGAAAAGTCGTTGCCCGGCCGACTTTTCGAGCGCTGTTATGCGGCGGCCGACGGTGGTGTGGTCCACACCGAGCGTCCGAGACGCGTCGGTCAACCGTCCCGTTCTCGACACTTCGAGGAAGTAGCGGAGGTGGTCTGGATTGAACACTCGCCCAGCCTATCCCCCTGTGCATTTCTGCACGGCAATCTGCGAAATTGGCCTTTGACATGTGCATCGGTACCAGTGAGACTCGAGACACACCGATGGAAGGAACAGAACGTTGACCGACGTCATTGCGCACTGGATCGATGGCAAGACCTACTCCGGCAAGTCCGACCGGACTTCCCCCGTCACCAACCCCGCAACCGGCGAGGTCACGGGCACGCTTGCCCTGGCAGACACCGGCGATGCACGCGCGGTCATCGACGCCGCCGCAGCCGCATTCCCGGCGTGGCGCGACACCTCTCTCGCCAAACGAACCTCCATCCTGTTCTCCTTCAGAGAGCTGTTGAACGCCAAGAAGAACGAGCTCGCCGAGATCATCACCGCCGAGCACGGCAAGGTTCTCTCCGACGCCCTCGGTGAGATCTCGCGCGGCCAAGAAGTTGTCGAATTCGCGTGCGGCATGGCGCATCTGCTCAAGGGTGGATACACCGAGAACGCGTCGACCGGCGTCGACGTCTACTCCATCCGTCAGCCACTCGGACCCGTCGGCATCATCTCCCCCTTCAACTTTCCCGCCATGGTCCCGATGTGGTTCTTCCCCATCGCCATCGCGGCCGGTAACACCGTGGTCCTCAAGCCGTCCGAGAAGGATCCGAGCGCCAGCATCTGGCTGGCAAAGCTGTGGGCCGAAGCCGGCCTGCCCGACGGCGTCTTCAACGTCCTGCAGGGCGACAAGGTGGCCGTCGACGAACTCCTCGAGAACAAGAAGATCAAATCGATCTCCTTCGTCGGCTCCACCCCCATCGCGCAGTACGTGTACTCCACCGGCACCGCCCACGGAAAGCGCGTCCAAGCCCTCGGCGGTGCCAAGAACCACGCTGTCGTCCTCCCCGATGCAGATCTCGACCTCGCCGCCGACGCCATGGTCAACGCCGGCTTCGGCTCCGCAGGCGAACGATGCATGGCCATCTCCGCCCTCGTGGCCGTGGGAAACATCGCCGACGAACTCGTGGCCAAGATCGCCGAACGCACCACGCCGCTGGTCACCGGCGACGGCACCCGCGGCGCAGACATGGGACCACTCGTCACCAAGGCACACCGAGACAAGGTCGCCTCCTACGTCGATGCAGGCGAAGCCGCCGGAGCCACCCTCGTCGTCGACGGACGCACCGTACATCCCGACGGTGCCGACAACGGATTCTGGCTCGGCCCCACCCTGATCGACAACGTCACCCCCGAGATGAGCGTCTACACCGACGAGATCTTCGGACCGGTTCTCTCGGTCGTCCGCGTCGACACCTACGACGACGCGCTGCAGCTGATCAACGACAATCCCTACGGCAACGGCACCGCCATCTTCACCAACGACGGCGGCGCGGCACGACGCTTCCAGAACGAGGTGGAGGTCGGCATGGTCGGCATCAACGTGCCGATCCCGGTTCCCATGGCCTACTACAGCTTCGGTGGTTGGAAGAACTCCCTCTTCGGCGACAGCCACGCCCACGGCACCGAAGGAGTGCACTTCTTCACCCGAGGAAAGGCCGTCACCAGCCGCTGGCTCGACCCCAGCCACGGCGGCATCAACCTCGGATTCCCCGAAAACAGCTGAGCCCCGAAAAAGAGCTAACGCATGTGCACGGAACTTCGTAGCAGGTTACGAAGTTCCGCGCACATGGTCACCCCGCGAAGGAGCACACCATGGTTGCCAATATTTCGTTTCCTCGGTTCCTCAAGCTGGGCGGCGGCGCAGTCGACGAGCTGGGGACGGTACTGACCGACCTGAATGTCTCGCGCCCGCTGCTCGTCACCGATGCATTCATGGCCGGAAACGGATCGGCGGATCGCTTGATGAAGATCATGACCGACGCCGGAAAGACACCCGCGCTGTTCTCGGGCACAGTGCCGGATCCGACCACCGATTCGTTGGTCGCCGGTCTCGATGCGGTGCAGCAGCATTCGGCCGATTCGATCATCGGGTTCGGTGGGGGAAGTCCCATGGACACCGCCAAGGCGCTGGCCATTCTCGCGGTGCAGGGCGGCACGATGCGGGACTTCAAGGCTCCTGTGCTGTCGACCGGACCGGCCCTGCCGATCATCGCCATTCCCACCACGGCCGGAAGTGGTTCGGAGGCAACCCAGTTCACCATCATCACCGATGTCGCCTCTGACGAGAAAATGCTGTGCCCCGGCCTGTCCTTTCTCCCGATCGCATCGATCATCGACTTCGAGTTGACGATGTCGATGCCCGCACGTCTGACGGCCGATACCGGGGTCGACGCACTGACGCATGCCATCGAGGCGTACGTCAGCAAGAAGGCCAACCCCATCTCCAACGGTTTGGCGCTCAGTGCGATTCGCACGATCGGGACGTCGCTGCTGCGGGCGTACCGGGACGGCGACGACCGGCAGGCGCGTGAGGCGATGATGCATGCCTCGACGCAGGCCGGCATGGCATTCTCCAACGCGAGTGTCTGTCTGGTGCACGGGATGAGTCGTCCCATCGGTGCGCATTTCCATGTGGCACACGGGCTGTCCAACGCGATGCTGCTGCCTGCCGTCACCGCATTCTCGATCGCCGGGGCACAGGCCCGCTACGCCGATTGCGCTCGTGCGCTCGGAGCGGCGTCGGAAGGCGATTCGGATCAGGTTGCCGGTGGCAAGTTGCAGGACGCGATCGTCACACTGTGCCGTGAGGTCGAGGTTCCGACGCCGGAGACGTTCGGTATCGACAAGGCGAAGTGGGAAGACCTGTTGCCGTTGATGGCCGAGCAGGCTCTCGCCTCGGGTAGCCCCGGCAACAATCCGGTTGTGCCCACTGCCGAGCAGATCGTCGACCTGTACCGGCAGGTGTACGCCGGGATCTAGGCCGAGTCACCGGGCACGCGGGCGGCCACAGTGTCGCGCCGCGTGTTTCGGCGTTGAACGAGGACTCCACCGATCACCGTCACTGCTGCAAGCACGGCCGACAGCAGGATCGAAGAACGCTGCTCCGGCCGCACCACCATCATCACCAGGACGAAGACGATGAATCCGATGGCCAGGTAAGTAAGCCACGGGTACAGCCACATCAGGACGGCGGGGCGTTCGCCGTCGCGGTCCAGTTGACGTCGCAGAACAAGTTGACTGCTGGCGATGGCGAGGTAGACGAACAGCGCCACGGCACCGGTGGTTGCCAGCAGGTAGGTGAAGAGCTTCTCGGGCAGGATGTAGTTGCCGACGACGGCGAGGAAGCCGAGCACCATCGATGCGATCACGGCGATCCACGGCACTCCGTTGGACGTGATCTTCTTGACGGCCTTGGGTGCGTCACCTCGATCACCGAGCGAATACAGCATGCGCGACGCCGTATAGAGCGCTGAATTCAGGCACGACGCGACGGCCGTGAGAATGACGATGTCCATGATGGTCTCCGCGTGCGGGATTCCCATTTTGGACAGCACGTACTGGTACGAGCCGGTTGCTGGATCCAGTTCGTTCCAGGGCACCAACGCAACGATGATGAAGATCGACCCGAAGTAGAAGATCGAGATTCGCCAGATCACCGAGTTCGTCGCGCGGGTGATTCCCTTGGCGGGGTCCTTCGATTCGGCCGCGGCGATGGTGACGATTTCCGATCCCATGAACGAGAACATCGTCGTCAGCATGGCCGCGATCACTGCTCCGAAGCCGAGCGGCATGAAGCCGCCCGAGGCCCAAAGCTGGTCCACGCCGCTGACTTCCGAGTCCGGCAACCACCCCAGAATGGCTGCGATGCCGAGGGCGATGAAGGCGATGATGGCCACCACTTTCACCAGCGCGAACCAGAACTCGAATTCACCGTAGTTGCCGACGCTGATCAGGTTGGTGGCGGTGAGCGCGACGACGATGATCAGAGCCCACATCCATTGCGCACCGCCCAGCCAGTTGGTCAGAATGGCGGCTGCGGCTGTCGCCTCGACCGGGATCACCAATACCCAGAACCACCAGTACAGCCAGCCGACGGAAAAGCCGGCCCAATGTCCCAGTGCGCGTGTGGCATACGTGGAGAACGAACCGGTGTCGGGGTTGGCGGTGGCCATTTCCCCGAGCATGCGCATCACCAGGATCACCAGGAGTCCGGCGAAGAAATAGGCCAACAGCACCGCAGGTCCTGCGGTTGCGATGGCGTTGGCGGAGCCGACGAACAATCCGGCACCGATCACTCCGGCGATCGAAATCATCGTCACGTGCCGAGGCTTGAGGCTGGTGCCGAGTCCTTGCTCGCCGGTTTCCGGCTTGTCCGTTATTGACATCCCTGTAGTCCAACACAGACTGGGCGTGGTCGCAGTGAGTGACCGAAATGTCCAGACGACCGATGGTACAGAGATTTTCGAGCGAATCCCGGCATACTGGACCGATGAACTCCGAAGCGGGCTCCTCGACCGGTCCGGTCACCATTGTCGGTGCAGGTATTGCCGGCGCGGCTTGTGCCCGGGTTCTCCACGACGCAGCCGTGCCGTTTCGCATCGTCGACAGAGGACGCGCCCCCGGCGGACGAATGTCCTCCCCCGAACTTCACGGACGACGCGTCGATCTGGGTGCCGGCTACTTCACCGTCCGGGATCAGGATTTCTCGACGGTGGTAGCCGACTGGGAGTCGAGGGGCCTGGCGCGCCAGTGGGCCAATACGTTCGGCATTCTCAAGCCCGAGACGGTTCCGTGCACCACCACCGGCCCGGTTCGGTGGGCCACCCCGAACGGGCTTCGTTCTCTGGTACGAGACTTGCTGGGAGACTTCCACATCGAAGGATCCTCCGAGTTGACCGACCTTCCCGACGGCCATGTCGTGGTGGCAATGCCCGATCCGCAGGCGACGCGACTGACCGCAGTACCCGACGCCGTCGAATACGAACCGGTCATTGCGGTGGCGTGCGGATTCGACGGGTTGGATGTCCCGTTCCGCGACGCTGCCTTCGTCAACGATCATCCCGATATCGCGTTCGTCGTCGACGACGGTGCTCGACGCGGCGATGGCGCTCCGGTTCTCGTCGTGCACACCACGTCCGAGCGGGCGCAGCAGCACCTCGACGATCCCGACGGCGCGATCGCCCCGGTTCTCGACGCATTGCGCGAACTATCGGTCGTCACTACAGCACCCAGTTGGACGCACGCCCATCGATGGACGTTCGCAAAGCCTGCGTCGCAGCACGATTCCACGTGTGCGCTCGAGCAGCACGACGGAAGACTCGTCGGGTTCGCCGGCGATCAATGGTGTGCATCCGGAGCACCCAGAGTGGAAAGCGCATGGCGTTCGGGCACGGACGTCGGTACCGAGTTGGTTCGTCGTCTTCAGGGCTGACGTTTCCCCTGCGTCCACCTACGACGCCAATTAACATCTCCCCCGTGCTGTCCGTGAAGTCGTACCCACGCGAATACATCGATGCCTGCCGTGCGCGGTTGGATTCGCAGCTGGCCGCCTACCGTGCGGTCGCATCGAAGCGAACGACGACCACCGACGTGGACAAGGCACTCGACGTCGCCTTCTTCAACAATCTCGTGCTGACGCTCGAGTTGTATTTTTTGCACCGCATGCGTGGGCAGGAGAAGAAGAACGGCAATCCGCTCAACGAGGTCCGGGTGCTGGCCGCATCGATGACGGCAGCCGAAGACGTCATGACCAGCGATCCGACGATCAATCTCGACCCGAAGAAGAGCATTCTCGGGTATGCCGTGGGCGACACCATCGCGCTCGACGAGAAGCGTTTCGTCGCGTTGGCCGACGCGTACTTCGCCGAGATCGAGACGAAGTTCGGGCCGCAGCTCGCTCCCTAGCTGCTGACGAATGTCACCGTCTCGTCCAGAGGCGCTCGGCTGGTACGGAATCCGTTGATCGGGTGGCTCTCGTCGGGATAGCCGAAGGAGATGCCGGCCACCACGCGCCTGGTATCCGGGATGTCGAACCACTCGTGCAGAAACGGTGAGTACGCGGCCAATGCTGCCTGCGCGATGGCTCCGAGACCGAGACTCTGGGCGGCAAGCAGGAACGTCTGCAGATACAACCCGCAGTCGACGGCACCGTAGACGCCCAGATCGGCGTCGGTGGTGATGATGGCGGCATGTGGGGCGTCGAACAATTCGTAATTGCGAATGAACTGACGCGTCGTCGCCTCGGTGTCGGACTTCACCACGCCGATGCTCTCGTAGAGTGCGCCACCGCATTCGCGTCGTCTGGCACGGTGCAGGGCGTTGTAGTTCGCCGGGAACGGGAAGTCCGGTTGCGGCGCCCCGGACGCCACGTGCTCCACCAAGGCCTCGGAGAACTTCCGGGTGGCATCACCTTCGGTCACGATGATCTGCCACGACTGGGTGTTGGACCAGGAGGGAGTTCGCTGGGCAGCGGTGAGTAGCTGTTCGAGTACCTCGCGCGAGACCTGCTTCGGCAGGAATTGCCGGCACGAATATCTCTCGTCGAGTAGTTCTGTCAGCGCGTCGTACCGGGTCACGTCGTCCGCCTCGTGTCAGTGCTGTCGGGTGCGGATCGAAGGTAACACCACGGCTGTGCCCGACGGTCAGCTGCTGGACCGCCGGGCGCGGCACGATCTACTGGAGAGGAAGCAGGATGTCCTTCACGCGCGGGTCGGTGGCCAGGAATTCCTGCACCGCAGGATCCTTGAACGCGGCAACGAGATTCTTGATGTTGTCCGTGTCCGCCCACCGGCTACCGATGGTGAGCTGACCGGCGAACTCGTCCGGTGCCGGCGGCGCGAAGATCTGCTTCTCGACGGGGATGCCGGCCGCGAGGTAATACTCGGTGTAGCCCACAGCTGCGTCGAGATCCGGGAGTGCCCGCGACTGCGCGGCGAAATCGAGCAGCGTGAACTTCAGGTTCTTCGGGTTACCGACGATGTCCTTCTGCGTGGCCGTCGACTTGTCGACAGCAGGATCGAGCGTGATCAGCCCCGCTCGCTCGAGCACCCACAGGCCTTGGGCCTCGTTGGCCGGGTCGGAGTAGAGCGATACCGTTGCGCCGTCCGGCAATTGAGCTGGGTCCGAGTACTTGTCGGACCACAAGCCGAATCCCCACCGAAACACCGGGGTTGCGGCCTCCTCCTGGAAGTCCGGGTTGGATTCGAGTACCTGGCCGAGCCACAGCTTGTGCTGGTAGACGGTAGCGGCCACCTCACCTTCGCTGACTGCACGGTTGATGGTGTTGCTGTCTGCGAGTCCGCGGAATGCAACCGTGATGCCGTACTTGGGGGCAACCTGCTCTGCGACGAATTCGACGAGCGCCTGCTCGGACGCGTTGCCCTCTGCCGTGGCGACAACGAGTGTGGCACCCTCGGTCTCGTTGGCCGATGCCGTGTCGCCGAAGAACGCGATGCGCACGATCACGGCGAGTGCGATCAGCAAGACGACTGCGGCGATGATCCAGGGCGCTTTCCGACGGTTCTTCAGCTCGAAGCCGTGCGCTTCGGTGGACGTTGTCATGATGGATGGAACCTTTCGAATGTGGTTCAGGCAGTGCGCACAGCGCGCTGATGAGGTGTGGTGAAGCGAACGAGGGCATCGCCGACGAGCTGTACGACGGCGACGGTGAGAATCAGGATGACGATCGTGGCGATCATGACGGTGTGATCGAATCGTTGATATCCGTATGTGACTGCGACGTAACCGATTCCGCCTGCGCCGATGGTTCCGGCGATGGCGGAGTATTCGATCATGGCGATGATGTTGATGGTCAGCCCACCGATGATCGACGGCACCGCCTCGGACAACTGCGTGGTGGTGACCTGCAGCGTGGAACCGCCGGATGCCCGAGCAACGTCGACAACCGACGTCGGAACCGAGCGCAGAGAGTTCTCGACGATGCGAGTGAAGAATGCGATGCCCGCCAACGACATCGGGACCACTGCCGCTGCGATACCGATGTTGGTTCCGGTGATCCACCGGGTCACCGGAACCAGCGCGGCCATCAGAATCAGGAACGGCAACGATCGTCCGATGCTGACGAGCCAGCTCACCGGCGTGTGCAACACCGGGTTCTCGAACAGTCCGCCAGGGCCGAGGTTGAACAGCACCGCTCCGAGCGGCACACCCACGAGCACCACGATGAACATCACGATCCCGACCATCGTGAGGGTGTCCCCCAACGCGGGCAACAGCAGAGCCGGCAGTTCGTCGACCGGAACCTTGTTGCCTGCCGCGAGCACCGCGATCACGACGCGACCTCCAGGATCGGCTGCTCGGTATTCGCAGATCCGGACAAACCGAGAGCCGTGAGCGCGCCGGGGACGCGTCCACTCAGGTGGGCCCCGATGCCGATCGACGCGCTGCCGACCGCCACTCCGGCCACAACCTGCACGGAGGCTCCCAACAGCGCGACCGGTGCGCCCAAATCCTGGCCCAGTCGCCCGATCCAGTCCTGCGGAACGTCGGGCGAATCGTAGGTCACGTTCCATTGCACGTCGCCGGCTGCAGCCTGTGCGTCGTCACGCCTGGGGCGCAGCTCGTGGCCGAGCGCCGACGTGTGGTCGGTCAGCAGATCGACCAGCTTCCCGGATTCGACGATGCGGCCGTGATCGAGCCTGGCCACCGAATCCGCGGCTCGCAGAACGGTATCCATCTCGTGGGTGATGAACACGATGGCGAGGTCGAGGTCCCGACGCAGTTCGCGCAACAACTGGACCACCGATTCGGTGGTCTGCGGATCCAGGCCGGAGGTTGCCTCGTCGGAGAGCAACACCGACGGCCGCAGCGCCAATGCTCGCGCAATTCCCACTCGTTGACGCTGCCCGCCCGAGAGCTGAAACGGATAGCGAGCTGCTTTGTCGGACAGACCTACTCGGTCGAGAAGCTCTCCCACACGCCTGGCCGTCTCGGCTTTCGTGGCCCCCAGAAAGTCCAGTGGCAATGCGACGTTCTCCGCCACGGTTCGGCGCGAGAGCAGACTCGACGACTGAAAAACGGTGCCGATGCGTCGGCGCGCGACCCGAAGCTGCTTGGCGTTCAACTGCGCGAGATCGTCCCCGTTGACGATCACCGAGCCCGAGGTGGGACGCGTCAAGAGGTTGATGCATTGGGCCAGCGTGCTTTTGCCGGCACCACTGGGACCGACGACGGCCAGGATCTCGCCGGACTGCACCGTGAAATCCAGCCGGTCGAGGACGACGGTCGTGTTCTCCCCCGTCCCGTACGTCTTGGTCAATTGCGCTATTTCGATCATGCTCCGACGCTTCTTTCGCTGATGTGACGGCGCAACACTGAGGTATCGAAGCGCTGCTGACCAGCTATCGACTCATCACGATCCGAACTGTTCCCACCGGCCTGGGTCGTCGGTAGCGTCGCACCGCTGTCGATATCGAAGACAGGTCACCCTGCCGAAGGAGTTCGCCCGTGTCACGCGAGATTCGTTTCAATGCCTTCGACATGAATTGCGTCGCGCATCAGTCCCCCGGTCTGTGGCGTCATCCACTCGATCAGTCGTGGCGATACAAGGAACTCGGCTACTGGACCGATCTGGCGAAGCTGTTGGAACGAGGCCTCTTCGACGGTTTGTTCATCGCCGACGTCCTCGGCACGTACGACGTATACGGCGGCAATCATGACGCCGCCATCCGGCACGGTGCGCAGATTCCGGTGTCGGACCCCCTGTTGCTCGTCAGCGCGCAGGCCGCGGTCACCGAGCATCTCGGCTTCGGGATCACCGCGGGTACCGGCTTCGAGCATCCGTATCCGTTCGCACGCCGGCTCTCCACGCTCGACCATCTGACCAACGGCCGCATCGGGTGGAACGTCGTCACCGGGTATCTCCCGTCGGCGGCGCAGAACATGGGCCACGACGATCAGTTGAAGCACGACGATCGCTACGACCACGCCGACGAGTACCTCGAGGTGCTCTACAAGCTGTGGGAGGCGTCGTGGGACGACGACGCGGTGATCCGCGATCGCGAGACCGGTGTGTTCACCGACCCAACCAAGGTGCATCGAATCAACCACCGCGGCAAGCACTTCACGGTCCCGGGTATCCACCTCGCCGAGCCCTCGCCGCAGCGGACGCCGGTGATCTTCCAGGCCGGCGCGTCGCCGCGTGGCGTACGGTTCGCGGCGCAGAATGCCGAAGCGATCTTCGTCGGCGCACCCACCAAGGAGATTCTGGCGCAGACGGTTTCGAGTATCCGTCGAGCCCTGCGCGATGCCGGCCGCGATCCGTACTCGGCACGGATCTATCAGCTACTCACCATTGTCACCGATGAGACATCCGAACTCGCCCATGCCAAGCACGACGAGTATCGGTCGTATGCCAGTGCCGAGGGTGCGTTGGTGTTCATGTCGGGCTGGATGGGCGTCGACCTGTCGCGGTATGCGCTCGACGAGCCACTCGGCAATGTCGAGAGCAATGCGATTCAGTCGTTCGTCGCGTCGTTCCAGTCGATCGGGGCCGACGGTAAGGAATGGACGGTGCGCGATATCGCCGAGTGGGGCGGCATCGGTGGTGCAGGTCCGCGCATCGTCGGCTCCCCCGGCGAGGTCGCGGATCAACTGCAGGAGTGGGTGGATGAGACCGACGTCGACGGCTTCAATCTCGCGTACGCCATCACCCCGGGGACGTTCGAGGATGTAGTTCGATTCGTCGTTCCGGAATTGCAGCGTCGCGGTGTCTATCGCACCGAATACACGCCGGGCACATTGCGTCACAAGCTCTTCGGCAAGGGTGATCGACTGCCCGAGAAACACCGGGCGCAGCAGATCGTGCGAGAGGTTCGGTCGAGCCGAGAATCGCAATGATGGTGGGCGCAGAGGGGTTCGAACCCCCGACCGCTGGTGTGTAAAACCAGAGCTCTACCGCTGAGCTATACGCCCGAGTACCGGTGGCCTGGGGACAACCCCGGGCCACCGGAACGCTTGGAGAAATTTATCGTGTCTGATCTCTAACTACAATTCCGCAGGTCAGCTCACCTGTGCGAGAGCCTCGGCCCACGATGAACTGTCGCGTGCCTCGCCGGGTCCGTTCATCTCGGCAAACCGGATGATTCCGGACTTGTCGACCACGAAAGTGCCGCGATTGGCGAAACCTGCAGTGTCGTTGAAAACTCCGTAGGCCTGAGCAACCTCACCGTGCGGCCAGAAGTCCGACAGCAGCGGAAAGGTGTAACCCTGTTCTGCAGCCCAGATCTTGTGGGTCGGAGGTGGTCCCACCGAGATCGCCAACACCGCGGTGTCGTCGTTCTCGAAGGTCGGCAACTCGTCGCGCACTTTGCACAGCTCGCCCTGGCACGTGCCGGTGAAGGCCAGTGGATAGAACACGAGCAGAACGTTTTTCACGTTCCTGTACGACGACAACGTGACCAGTTGGTTGTTCTGATCCTTCAGAGTGAAGTCGGGCGCAACCGCGCCAACCTCGATCGGCATCTAGAACCGTCTTCCTGTGTCGAGCATCGACCTACCGCTTGGTGGCAGGGGTCTTGGGCTGAACCAGACGACTTCCGATCCAGTCACCGAGGTTTGCCGCAGAGGTCTGCGTCAACCCTGCGGTCGGGGCGGATTCGGCAATCTCGCTGGGTTCGACGTGACCGGACATGCCGGTCTTGGGGCTGAGGACCCATACGATTCCATCGTCCGAGAGTGGCCCGATGGCATCCATGAGTGCATCGACCAGGTCACCGTCTCCGTCGCGCCACCACAGCAGTACAACGTCGATCACCTCGTCGGAATCCTCGTCGAGGGTCTCGCCACCGATCGCATCTTCTACGTCGGCGCGCAGATCATCGTCGGTGTCCTCGTCCCAGCCCAGCTCCTGTACGACCATGTCGCGAGTGATGCCAAGTTTCTGAGCGTAGTTCTGAGCGTCCGCCGCGGCGACCACGGTGGTGACCTCCTTGAATTGTGGGTGCAGTAGACAAAGCGAACAGGGTCGAAGCCGTTCGCGCAAGCTGACCGCGCCGAAATTGCGTACATAAATTTCTACTGGTGGGTATTGGACCTCTGTACTACCAGAACCAACGAGATGTAGCAGGATTGGGGAGGAATCACGAGAACGAGGAAAGTAGATCGCCGTCACAGGGGCGAGCTACCGGACCGGGCGCCACACCGAGCGTCCGCCACATTGAGGAGTGCACACGTTGTCCGAAGTGAACAGCGGCGAACGGCAGAACACATCGTCTGCAGGCAAGAAGGGCTCTGACGGCCGGGTCCGCGTCATCCGCGAGGGTGTCGCGTCGTACCTGCCCGATATCGACAACGACGAGACCAACGAATGGATCGAATCGTTCGACGGCTTGTTGGAGAGGTCCGGCCCCAACCGCGCTCGCTACCTGATGCTCAGGTTGCTCGAGCGCGCCGGTGAGCGCCGCGTTGCGCTCCCGTCGCTGACGTCGACGGACTACGTCAACACCATTCCCACCGAGAACGAGCCGTGGTTCCCCGGCGACGAGTCGATGGAACGCCGCTACCGCGCCTGGATCCGCTGGAACGCGGCCATCATGGTGCACCGCGCGCAGCGTCCCGGCGTCGGCGTCGGTGGACACATCTCCACCTATGCCTCGTCCGCAGCGCTCTACGAGGTCGGCTTCAACCACTTCTTCCGCGGCAAGGACCACCCGGGCGGCGGCGACCACATCTTCATCCAGGGTCACGCCTCCCCCGGCATCTACGCCCGCGCCTTCCTCGAGGGCCGCATCCCGGCCGAGCGCATGGACGGCTTCCGCCAGGAGGCCAGCCACGTGAACGAGGGCGGCGGACTGCCGTCGTACCCGCACCCACGCCTGATGCAGGACTTCTGGGAGTTCCCGACGGTGTCGATGGGCCTCGGCCCGATGAACGCCATCTACCAGGCGCGCTTCAACCACTACCTGAACGACCGCGGCATCAAGGACACCTCCGATCAGCACGTGTGGGCCTACCTCGGCGACGGCGAGATGGACGAGCCGGAATCGCGTGGACTCGCACACGTTGCTGCCACCGAGGGCCTCGACAACCTCACGTTCGTCGTCAACTGCAACCTGCAGCGCCTCGACGGCCCGGTGCGCGGCAACGGAAAGATTATCCAGGAACTCGAATCGTTCTTCCGGGGTGCCGGCTGGAACGTCATCAAGGTCGTCTGGGGTCGCGAGTGGGACGCACTGCTGCACAAGGACCGCGACGGCGCTCTGGTGAATCTGATGAACACCACTCCCGACGGCGATTTCCAGACGTACAAGGCCAACGACGGTAGCTACGTCCGCGATCACTTCTTCGGTCGCGATCCGCGCACGAAGGAACTCGTCAAGGATCTGTCCGACGACGAGATCTGGAACCTCAAGCGTGGTGGCCACGACTACCGCAAGGTGCACGCTGCCTACGCGGCGGCAATGTCGCACAAGGGCCAGCCGACGGTCATCCTGGCGCACACCATCAAGGGCTACACCCTCGGCAAGCACTTCGAGGGTCGCAACGCCACGCACCAGATGAAGAAGCTCACGCTCGACGATCTCAAGACGTTCCGCGATCTCCAGCACATCCCGATCTCGGACGAAGAGCTCGAGAAGGATCCGTACATGCCGCCGTACTACCACCCCGGTGCGGACGCTCCCGAGATCCAGTACATGCTCGATCGTCGCAACAAGCTCGGCGGGTTCGTCCCCGAGCGGCGAGTGGACGTCAAGCCGCTGCCACAGCCCGGCGACGACACGTACAAGACGCTCCGCAAGGGTTCCGGCAAGCAGGAAGTCGCCACCACCATGGCACTCGTGCGCGTCATGAAGGAGCTGTTGCGAGACAAGGAGATCGGCCACCGAATCGTGCCGATCATCCCCGACGAGGCCCGCACGTTCGGCATGGACTCGTGGTTCCCGTCGCTGAAGATCTACAACCGCAACGGCCAGCTGTACACCTCGGTGGACTCGGAGCTGATGCTCGCCTACAAGGAGAGCTCGGTCGGCCAGATCCTGCACGAGGGCATCAACGAGGCCGGTTCGACGTCGTCGTTCACCGCGGTCGGTACCTCGTACGCCACGCACGGCGAGGTCATGATCCCGCTGTACATCTTCTACTCGATGTTCGGCTTCCAGCGCACCGGCGACGGTCTCTGGGCAGCGGCAGACCAGATGGCCCGTGGATTCGTCCTCGGAGCCACCGCAGGTCGCACCACGCTCACCGGTGAGGGTCTGCAGCACGCCGACGGTCACTCGCTGCTGTTGGCATCGACCAACCCGGCCGCCGTGGCCTACGACCCGGCGTTCTCGTACGAAATCGCGCACATCGTCAAGGACGGTCTGCGACGGATGTACGGCGGCACCGAAGGTGTCGAGGGCTTCGGCGGAGAGAACATCTTCTACTACATCACCCTGTACAACGAGCCGTACGTACAGCCGGCCGAGCCGGAGAACCTCGACGTCGAGGGTCTACTCAAGGGCATCTACCGGTTCGCGGCTCCGCAGGAAGGCGACGGACCCGAGGCACAGCTGTTGGCGTCCGGCGTCGGCATGGTCTCGGCCCGCAAGGCCCGTGAGCTGCTGCTCGAGGAGTGGGGCGTTCGCTCGGCCGTCTGGTCGGTGACCTCGTGGGGCGAGCTGCGCCGAGACGGTGTCGAGGCCGAGCAGGAATCCCTGCGCAACCCCGGTGCCGACAAGCGCGTTCCGTTCGTCACCTCGGCGCTGGCCGATGCCCACGGCCCGGTCATCGCATCCTCGGATTGGATGCGTGCCGTTCCGGACCAGATCCGTCAGTGGGTTCCGGGCGATTACGTGACCCTCGGCACCGACGGCTTCGGGTTCTCCGATACCCGTCCGGCCGCGCGTCGTGTGTTCAACGTCGACGCCGAGTCGATCGTCGTCGCCACGTTGTCCGCTCTCGCGGCATCCGGCGAGATCGACAAGTCCAAGGCGATCGAAGCTGCGAACAAGTACAAGATCGACGACGTCACCGCTGCGCCGACGTCGTTCGCCGATACCGGTTCCGCGTAGGTTCCACCCCTGTTCGGCCGACCCCCGTCCCACGTCGCGAAGCATGTCCATCGCGATAGGGGCGGGGGTCGAGCGTAGGTTCTCCCTATGGCCGATGCGAAACCCGACCCACCGGGCAGCGCGTCCGCACGCGATGTGTCCCGTCGCGACGCCTATCGCGAAGCGTTGCGCGAGTCGTTGACCCGCGATTCCTTGACCGTGGACAACGAGGTGCACCTTCCGGTCGCCTCACTCGCCCCCTCGCGCCAGAAGCGCGATCCATTGCCCGATGCCCTTCTGCGACGGGTCAAGCAGTTCTCCGGCCGACTCTCCACCGAGGCCGTGACGACCATGCAGGGCCAGCTGCCGTTCTTCGGTGATCTCGACGCGGCCCAACGTGCCAGCGTCCAGCTGTTGATTCAGACAGCCGTCGACAACTTTCTCGAGTGGCTGAAGAACCCCAACAGCGATATTCGGTTCTCTCTCGACGCCTTTCAGGTCATTCCACAGGACCTGGCCCGACGCCTCACGCTGCGCCAGACCGTCGACATGGTGCGGGTGGCGATGGAGTTCTTCGAGCAGTGGCTCCCGGCGTTGGCACGCAACGATCAGCAGTTGGTGGCCCTGACCGAGGCCGTGTTGCGGTACGGACGCGAACTCGGTTTTGCCGCCGCGTCGGTCTACGCCAGCGCCGCCGAGTCCCGCGGTGCATGGGACACCCGCCTCGAAGCCCTCGTGGTCGACGCCGTCGTGCGCGGAGACACCGGCTCCGACATGCTCTCGCGTGCCGCCACGTTGAACTGGGACGCCACAGCGCCCGCAACGGTGTTGGTCGGCACTCCCCCGGACGATCGGGGCGTCTCGGTCGTCGGAACCGTACACACGGTGGCGCAGAAGCACGGCCGAGCGGCGCTGGCGGTGGTGCAGGGCACGCGGCTGGTGATGGTGGTCAGCGGCCAGATCGCCGATACGCCGGCCCACCACGCGTTCATCGACGACATGTTGCAGAACTTCTCCGACGGACCCGTCGTCATCGGCCCCACCACCCGCACCCTCGGCGCAGCGCACTCGAGCGCAGTCGAGGCGTTCGCCGGGATGCAGGCCGTGGCCGGATGGCGAGGTGCGCCGCGTCCGGTGCACGCGGGCGAGCTGTTGCCGGAACGCGCGCTGATGAACGACGGCGCAGCGATATCGGCGTTGAACGATCATGTGGTCGTTCCGTTGGCCGCAGCGGGTTCCGGCTTGGCCGACACGCTCGACGCCTATCTGGACTGCGGTGGTGCCGTGGAAACCTGCGCACGGCAGCTGTTTGTTCATCCAAATACGGTCCGTTATCGCCTCAAGCGCATTGCCGAGGTCACCGGTCGCGATCCCACCAACCCGCGCGATGCGTACGTGCTCAGGGTCGCGGCAACGGTAGGAAGGTTGGCTCGAACGCATCACGAACCGTCGCATTCCGCCCCATATGTCACACAGGTCACATTCGGGGAAGTAGTGACGTAACGCGTGACCACCCTCCGGCGATGGCGGATCGCCACGAGGCAATTTGTAGGGTTCCCACAAATTGCTTGTCGAGAGTTCATCGAGCGCGACATCACTGATTCGCAGGTCGACAGTGTTCTCTTAACCCTGTGATTGCGTTGCTTGCGCCCGGTCAGGGCTCCCAGACTCCCGGCATGCTGCTGCCATGGCTCGAACTGCCCGGTGCGGCAGATCGATTGGCGCTGTGGTCCAAGGCTTCCGGCCTCGACCTGGTTCGTCTCGGCACCACGGCCACAGCCGAGGAGATCACCGACACCGCGGTGACCCAGCCCCTGGTCGTCGCCTCGGCTCTGCTCGCCTTCGAGGAAATTGCAGCACGTGGATTGTTCCCCGAGGACGCCATCATCGCCGGGCACTCCGTCGGCGAACTCGCTGCCGCCGCGATTGCAGGCGTCATCTCCTCCGACGACGCTGTCTCGCTGGCCGCGGTCCGCGGCGCTGCGATGGCCAAGGCCTGCGCACTCGAACCGACCGGCATGTCCGCAGTGCTGGGCGGCGACGAAACCGCCGTGCTTGCCCGACTCGAGGAGTTGGATCTCGCCCCGGCCAACGTCAACGCCGCCGGCCAGATCGTTGCAGCAGGGCTGCTGACCAAGCTCGCCGAACTGGCCGAGAGCGCGCCCGAGAAGGCCCGCGTCCGCGCCCTGCCGGTTGCCGGCGCTTTCCACACCAAGTACATGGCGTCGGCGGGCGACACCGTTGCCGCAGCCGCTGCCGCCATCACTCCGTCCGAGCCGACACGGACGTTGCTGTCCAACTCGGACGGTCAGCCGGTCACCTCGGGTGCCGACGCACTGAACAAGCTTGCCGCCCAGGTCACTCGCCCCGTGCGATGGGATCTGTGCAACGCCTACCTGCGCACGGCGCAGGTCACCGGACTTGTGGAACTGCCCCCGGCAGGCGCACTGGTCGGTATCGCCAAGCGTGAACTGCGCGGCGTCGCCAACCTCGGCCTGAAGACACCGGCGGACATTTCCGCATTGGCCGAGCTCGGATAGCTCGGCAACCCACACCGCAGTCTCAGCACTGCGGATCCACTTCCACTCCCCGAGTGGCAGAAATGCACAACCGCGTCTCGAAGCACATGACTTCGGCGTTCGACACAGAAGAGAAGGGACCCACAACAGTGGCCAGCCAGGAAGACCTCATCGCCGGACTTGCAGAGATCATCGAGGAGGTCACGGGCATCGAACCGTCCGAGGTGACCATCGAGAAGTCCTTCGTGGACGACCTCGACATCGACTCGCTCTCCATGGTCGAGATCGCAGTGCAGACCGAGGACAAGTACGGCGTGAAGATCCCCGACGAGGACCTCGCAGGTCTGCGCACCGTCGGCGATGCCGTCAACTACATCCAGAAGCTCGAAGCGGAGAACCCCGAAGCCGCAGAAGCTATCAAGGCCAAGCTCGACGACTCCGCGAGCGAGTGACACGGCCCATGACCAACCCATCCACCGCCAACGGACGCTTCCCCAGTGTCGTCGTCACCAGCCTCGCTGCGACCACGTCACTTGCGGGTGACGTCGATGCCACGTGGAAGGGTCTGCTGAACGGCGACAGCGGAATCGCAACTCTGGAAGACGATTTCGTCGCCGAGTACGACCTGCCCGTGCGGATCGGCGGACACCTCGCGGTGAACCCGCAGAGCCTGCTCTCGCGGGTCGAGATTCGTCGCCTCAGCTACGTGGAGCAGCTGGCCACCGTGCTGGGCCGCGAGGTGTGGAAGAACGCCGGGACCCCCGACGTCGATCCCCTTCGCCTCGGCGTGTCGATCGGTACCGGCCTCGGTGGCGGCGATTCGCTGATCGACGCCAACGACAAGATGAAGGCCGGCGGCTACCGCAAGGTGTCTCCGCTCGCCGTTCAGATGGTCATGCCGAACGGCCCCGCAGCGGTCGTCGGACTCGAGCTCAAAGCACAGGCCGGTGTCATCACCCCCGTCTCCGCCTGCTCCTCGGGATCGGAAGCCATCGCACACGCGTGGCGGATGATCGTGATGGGCGACGCGGACATGGTCGTCACCGGCGGCGTCGAGGGATACATCGACGCGGTTCCGATCGCCAGCTTCTCCATGATGCGGGCGATGAGCACCAACAACGACAATCCGAAGGGTGCGTCACGTCCGTTCGACAAGGACCGTGACGGATTCGTCTTCGGTGAAGCGGGTGCGCTCATGGTCATCGAGACCGAGGAGCACGCCAAGGCGCGCGGCGCAACGATCCACGCCCGCCTGCTCGGTGCCGGAATCACCTCCGATGGGTTCCACCTCGTGGCCCCCGATCCGGAGGGCACGGGTGCCGCACGCGCCATGAAGCGTGCGATCGAGACCGCAGGCCTGCAGAAGTCCGACATCACCCACGTGAACGCTCACGCAACGGCAACTCCTATCGGAGACACCGCCGAGGCGCTGGCGATCAACAAGGCCGTCGGAAATCACGCAGCGGTGTACGCACCGAAATCCGCTCTCGGCCACTCGATCGGTGCCGTCGGCGCTCTCGAGTCGGTTCTGACGGTGCTGGCAGTGCGCGAGGGAATCATCCCTCCCACGCTGAATTTGGAGAATCAGGATCCCCAGATCGATCTCGACGTCGTCAAGGGCGAGCCCCGCGTCGGACAGATCGATTACGCGATCAACAACTCGTTCGGATTCGGTGGGCACAACGTAGCGCTCGCCTTCGGAAAGGCGTGAGGCACTGAGTCGATCGTTTCGACTCAGCGAATCTCGCTCTCGCAGTGCATGATCCGGGCCGGTGCCGTTCCCAGTGAACGGCCCCGGTTCGGGCCTCGCCCCCACGGGGGCCCTGAAGAAGGACAAGCGATGACAATTCTGGCTCCCGTCACTCGATCCGGTACTTCTACCGATCCCCGCGATCCACTCGCCCGCCTCGAGAACCTGTTCGACACCGGAACCACTGTCCCCCTGCACGATCGGGACAAATCCGGCATTCTCGCGGCCTCCGGTGAGATCGACGGAGTCCACACCATCGCCTACTGCTCCGACGCCACCGTCATGGGCGGTGCCATGGGCGTCGACGGCTGCAAGCACATCGTCGCCGCCATCGATACGGCCATCGAACAGCGCGCTCCTATCGTCGGCGTGTGGCACTCCGGTGGCGCTCGCCTCGCCGAGGGCGTCGAAGCTCTCCACGCCGTCGGACTCGTCTTCGAGGCCATGGTTCGAGCATCCGGCCTCGTCCCTCAGATTTCCGTCGTCCTCGGCTTCGCAGCCGGCGGCGCCGCCTACGGTCCTGCGCTGACCGACGTCGTCATCATGGCTCCCGAGGGACGCGTGTTCGTCACCGGTCCCGACGTCGTCCGCAGCGTCACCGGTGAGCAGGTCGACATGGCCTCGCTCGGCGGCCCCGACACCCACCACAAGAAGTCCGGCGTGTGCCACATCGTCGCCGACAGCGAGATGGACGCCTTCACGCGCGCCCGCCGTCTGGTGTCCATGTTCTGCGAGCAGGGCGAATTCGACATCGCCGCCGCCGAGCACGGCGACACCGACCTCCGCGCGCTGATGCCCGAATCCAACCGTCGCGCATACGATGTGCACCCGATCGTCCACGAATTGCTCGACAACGTCGAAGGCGAATCGACGTTCGAGGAGTTCCAGGGCGGCTGGGCCCGCAGCATCGTCGTCGGTCTCGGACGCATCAGCGGCCGCACCGTCGGCGTCATCGCCAACAACCCCATCCGACTCGGCGGCTGCCTCAACTCCGAAAGCGCCGAGAAAGCAGCACGTTTCGTGCGGCTCTGCGACGCGTTCGGCATCCCGCTCATCGTGGTCGTCGACGTTCCCGGATACCTCCCCGGCGTCAGCATGGAATGGGAAGGCGTCGTACGTCGCGGCGCGAAACTGTTGCACGCCTTCGCCGAAGCAACCGTTCCCCGCGTCACACTGGTCACTCGCAAGATCTACGGTGGTGCGTACATCGCCATGAACGCTCGCGCACTCGGTGCCACCGCCGTCTACGCCTGGCCCGGCTCCGAGGTGGCCGTGATGGGCGCGAAGGCTGCCGTCGGCATCCTGCACAAGAAGGCTCTCGCAGCCGCGCCGGAAGAAGAGCGGGAGGCACTGCACGACCGCCTCACCGTCGAGCACGAAAGCATCGCCGGTGGCGTCGAGCGCGCAGTGGCCATCGGAGTCGTCGACGAGGTCATCGAGCCGAGCAAGACCCGCAGCACCGTCGCCAAGGCACTCGCGGCAGCCCCCGCAGCGCGGGGCAACCACAAGAACATTCCGCTCTGATCGTCAGGCCCCGGTTCCCCGCCCCTGTTGGGTTCAATGCGGATTTCAGTCGCTCAGACTGCAACAAAGCCGCATTGATCCACAACGGGCGGCCGAACTACAGCGTCAGTTCTCGATCCACTTGTGGTCGTGAGCCACTCGCAGCATTGCTGATCGGATATCGAGGATCTGCGTAGCCGTCAGGGAGCCGTTCGCGGTGAGGAGAGCGTCGGTCAGCTCCGCGGTGAAGTCGGCCTCGGACAGCACGTCGCAGATGACGTCTTCGAGCTGGTGGTGTTCATTGGCCGGAACGTTGTGGAACGGCACGTCGGGCTTGTGTCGGGTCACCAGTGCGGTCGACGCCGGACCGTCGATGATCTGCACCTGAGTTGCCTTGAGACCTCTGTCGCCCTCGACGGCGACGTATTCGACACGAACCCCCGGTGCCAACAGCCTCTTGTCGAAGTCCAGATCGTTGACGTGAATGAACACGTCCTCGCCGCCCTCGTCCGGCGCTACGAATCCGTACCCCTTGAACTCGTCGAATCGAATCACTTTTCCAGTCGACAACATCGAACTCACCACTCCACGGTCGTTCCCACATGCCTACCCAGGCACGCACGCGAAACTACCGCGACGCCCAACCCCCCGGCAACTTCTCGTCTAGCCGACGTTGCGGCTCAACCACGTCACTTCGGCTCCGGCCCCGCCGGTGCGGAAGGGCTCGAGGGCGGCGTCCCAGTCCGAACCGAGCGCATGTTCCACGGCGGCGGTGAAGTTGCCCTGATTGTTCTCCATCAAAGCGCGTAGTCGCATCTCCCCGAGTACCACGTCACCGTTCGCACTCGTCGTTCCGCGCCACAGCCCCAAACCGGGGACGTGCGAGAACCGTTCGCCGTCGACGCCTTCGCTGGCGTCCTCGGTCACCTCGAACCGCAGCATCTGCCACGAGCGCAGAATGCCGGCGAGGTTCGCTCCGGTACCGACCGGGCCGACCCAGTCGGTGGTGGCGCGTAGCTGCCCGTCGGAGGCAGGCTGCGCAGACCACTTCAGATTTGCACGGCAATCGAGGGCGTCGGTCAACGCCCATTCGACATGCGGGCACAGCGCAGCGGGCGACGAGTGGATGTACACAACACCCGACGTCGCTTCTGCGAATTGATTCGATCCACGCATTGCACTACCTCCAGCTTCGACGAGGGACGTCTTCCCCAACGACCTCGACATGCTTCGACTGGATGCGGTGAATCAATGCGTATGTGTACTAGTGTGCCCCGAGTTGCCCCTGTTGCGCCAGTGCTATCTGTGAACGGTCGGTGTTCACCCTGCAAGGACGGCGTCGGACAGCTCCGGCCACAGCGGTTTCGCCCAGTCTCCGAAGGCCCGGTCGGTCAACACCACGCATGCCGTCCGCACCTCGGGGTCCACCCACAGGAACGTTCCGGCCTGCCCGAAGTGACCGAACGTGGCCGACGAGTTGGTGCTCCCAGTCCAGTGCGGGGTCTTCTCCCCGCGCAGCTCGAACCCGAGCCCCCAATCGCACGGCTTGTGCGATCCGTACCCGGGCACGATCCCGTTCAGACCGGGAAACTGCACGTCCGTCGCCGACGACAGGGTCTGCGACGCGAGGAGCGTCGGATGCAACAGCTCTGCTGCAAATCTCTTCAGATCCGCCAGGGTGGAGCTGGCACCGTGGCCCGCCGATCCCGGTAGTGAGGTGTTCGTCATCTGCAGTGGTCGACACACGGCCTCGTCGAGGTAGTCCGGGAAGGCGATGCCTGCCTCGGTCTCGATCAGTTCGGCCAGTACCTCGAACCCGGCGCTCGAGTAGATCCGCTTGGTACCGGCCGGTGCCTGCACCGTCCGGTCGCCGAACGCCAGTCCCGACGCGTGTGCCAGCAGGTGACGCACCGTCGACCCTTCCGGCCCTGCGGGTTGATCGAGCTCCACCGCGCCTTCCTCGACGGCGACGAGAACTGCGTACGCACTGAGCAGTTTGGTGACCGAGGCCAGCTCGTAGATGCGCTCGGTGTCGCCGAGTTCCTCACGAACGCCGGAATCGGTGACGACTGCTGCACTGACATGGTCGACGGGCCAGGAGGCCGTGAGATCGAGGGTGGTCACGATCGACGAGCCTAATTGTCGGTCGATGACGGTGCCCCGGTCCCCCGCCGGGCTACGCTCGCAGGCACATGAGTGGGAGGAATGCGATGTCGGTTGTGTATGGATCGTGCAATCTGTGCGAAGCGATCTGTGGGCTCGAGTTCACGGTGGAGAACGATGCGGTGACGTCCATCCGCGGTGACGAGAAAGACCCTCTCTCGCGCGGGCACATCTGCCCCAAGGCTCTGTCGCTGATCGATCTGCACGCCGATACCGATCGGCTCACCATGCCGGTCAAACGCGTGGGTGAGAGCTGGGAGAAGATCGACTGGGACGAGGCATACGACCTCGTGATCGACGGTCTGATCTCGACGCGTGAGAAGTACGGCCGTAATGCTGTCGGCATCTACCAGGGCAACCCCAACGTGCATTCGATGGGTGCGATGACCCACGGAATTCCCTTCACCTCGCTCCTGCGGACGCGTAATCGATACTCCGCCACCTCGCTGGATCAACTCCCCCATCAGCTCGTCGATCATCTGCTGTACGGGCATCAGCTGCTCTTGCCGATCCCGGACATCGATCGAACCGATTTCTTCCTCGTCCTCGGCGGCAACCCGATGGCGTCGAACGGCTCCATGATGACCGTGCCGGATTTCGCCAAGAGAGCGCGGGCACTGCGCAAACGCGGCGGACGCCTGGTCGTGGTCGATCCGCGGAAGACCGAGACCGCGGATATCGCGGACACCCACTTCTTCGTTCGACCCGGTAGTGATGCTCTGTTGCTTCTCGCGATGATCCACACGATCGTCGCCGACGGCACGGTGCGAGTGGCCGACTACATCGATGGGGCCGATCGGCTGGCAGACCTCGTCGCCGAGTTCACTCCCGAGTCCGTGGCCCCCGTGGTCGGCATGTCCGCGGACGAGATCTCGACTCTCGCACGAGATTTCGCCGCAGCGAAATCTGCCGTGGCGTACGGCCGGATGGGTGTGTCGACTCAGCAGTTCGGCACCTTGTGCCAGTGGGCAATTCAGGTGCTGAACATCATCACGGGCAATCTCGACCGCCCCGGCGGGGCCATGGTGACCGATCCTGCGATCGATCTGATCAAGCAGGGAATCGTCGGCCGCGGCCATTTCGACAAGTGGCGCAGCCGTGTTCGCGACCTCCCCGAGTTCGCAGGCGAATACCCGTGCTCGACGCTCGTCGACGAGATCACCACCGAGGGCAAGGACCAGATCCGAGCGATGGCGGTCCTGTCCGGCAACCCGGTGTTGTCGATGCCCGGCGGCACCACCCTGAACGACGCGTTCGCGAGCCTCGATTTCATGGTGTCGTTCGACTTCTACATCAACGAGACCTCGCGTCACGCACACGTGATTCTGCCGCCGACGATGTCTCTCGAACGCGACCACTACGACCTGATCTTCAACTCCTTCGCGGTGCACAACACAGCCAAGTACATGCCGGCGGTCCTGCCCAAGAAGGCTGGAGCGAAGCACGATTGGGAGATTTTCCGCGATCTGTCGCTGCGATACAGGAGTCGACTGGCCGGTTCCACGGTCGATCGAGTGAAGTCTCGACTGACTCCGAAGAGCATCATCGGTGAGGCGCGCCTGCGCCTCTCCCCTGCTCGCACCCTGGACATCCTGCTCCGCAGCCAACGAAAAGGGCTGTCGCTCAAGAAGCTTCGAGCCAATCCGCACGGTGTCGATCTCGGACCACTGCGTCCCGGCTTTCCGCAGAAGTTGAAGACGCGGGACAAGCGCGTCCAGCTGATACAGGACGTCGTGATCACCGAACTTCCCGCGCTGGTGGATCTGATGCGCTCGAGCGCAGTTCCGAGCGGCGACGAGTTGTTGATGATCGGCCGCCGACACCTGCGAAGCAACAATTCGTGGATGCACAACACCGCCCGGCTCACCAAAGGCAAAGCGCGACATCAGCTTCTGGCGCATCCGGACGATCTTGCCCATCGCGGTATCGAGGACGGGGCGATGGTGTCGGTCACCTCTGCCGCCGGAACCGTCGACATCGAGGTGGCGGCATCGGAGAAGATGATGCAGGGCGTCGTGAGCATGCCGCACGGCTTCGGCCATCAGCGTCCCGGCGTGCAATTGTCCGTTGCGACGACGGTGCAGGGGCCGAGCGTCAACGACATCACCGATCCGAGCCGCGTCGACGCCGTCTCGGCCAACGCGATCCTCAACGGGGTTCCGGTGCAGGTCCGAGCGAAATAGCGCCCCGATGCACCGTCGAGGCGACGCGATTCTGTACGATTCTGCAGGCTCGTACCTGGTACGGGAATGGGGCGGTAGCTCAGTCGGTTAGAGCCGTGGACTCATAATCCATTGGTCGCGGGTTCGAGCCCCGCCCGCCCCACCGAGACGGTCTTACTCGAACCCGGCACCGAATACGTCGGTGAGTGCTTCTATCAACTCCGCAGGCCCCAGCCCGGCGAGTTTCAGCCGTGATCTGTCTATTCCTTTCCTGGAGATTTTGAACCGACCTATCCCCCATCCCAGGGGTAAGGATTGAGGGGTTCAGAGCTTCTTGCGCATCTTCACACTTGTGGTTTCATATCCGGCTGACTCGTACATCCCGCGCGCGACGGCATTGAAACCGAACACGCTCAGTCCCAGCGTCCGTGCGCCCTCCGCCCGTGCGTGGTCTTCGGCGAGCTGCATCACTGCTCGCCCATAGCCCTGGCCTCGGTGCTCTGGCTCGACTACGACATCCCAAACCCACCACGAGCTGGCGTCGTCTGAGTTGTCACGGCCGATCCAGAGGTACCCGACGATCCGGCCCGTGTCATCGACGACGTCGAACACAGTGTCATCCGGGGTGGGAGCACCCGCCGGGAAAGCACGCTCGAAGGCATCACTTGCGTGCTCTTCAGCGGCGCGTGGCGTCTCACCTGTAGCGATCAGGTCCGACTTGTACTCGCTCTGGCTCCGTTTCAGCCACGAGGGAAACCGTTGAAGAGTGATCGGGACGAGTGTGATCGACATGTCGCCAGTCTGACAGCGGCCTCTCGCCGAGTGCCGTCGATCCACGGAATATTCGCACCATTGCGGACGACATATGTCCGCATTCGTGGGCAGACTGTATGGATGCGGAACTACGGTGCAGCTCCATCACGACGAGCAGACGGAGCGAGTGCATGACTGCTTCGGAGCCCTTGCCGTCAGTATCCGACCACCCACCGACGTGGAAGTTCGACTACCCGATTTTTCACGCCGAAAGTCGGACGCAGTGGCGTACCTGGCTGGAGAACAATCACGTTTCCACCCAAGGCGTGTGGCTGTGTTCGTGGCGCAACACCACCGACCGGCCACGCTGCCCGTACCCCGACGCCGTCGAGGAAGCCATCTGCTTCGGTTGGATCGACTCCACCGGCAGCAACCTCGACGACGAGCGCAGCCTGCAGCTGTTCACGCCGCGCAGGACCAAGAGCCCGTGGACCCGGCTCAACCGGAAACGCGCAGCCGATATGGAAGACAGCGGCCTCATGACCGAAGCAGGCCGCCGCGCCATCGCTGCCGCGAAATCCAACGGCTGGTGGACGATTGCCGATCAGGTCGAAGACCTCCAGGAACCACTCGAGCTGACGACGGCGCTGGACAGAGACCCGAATGCTCGAACCAACTGGGACGGCTTTCCACCCAGCGCGCGCAAGCAGATGCTGTGGTGGATTGTCAGCGCCGCTCGAGACGACACTCGCTCGAGTCGAATCGCTCACATCGTCGCCGAGGCCGCGGCCGGTCGCCGAGCCCGCGGCTGAGGGGCGTCTACAGCGGTCAAGGCAGCGTTGCTCTTCGGTACAACCGCGACCAATAGAGCAGCAGCACAGAGGTAATGGCTCCGAACCACAACCACGTAATGAACGCCGCCACGACACCGGTGACGAAGAATCCCAACAGGAGCGCCACAACCCAGGACAGGATGTAGGCCAGAATCGTGACCACAGCCGCCAGTGCGCAACGCCCCGGAGACCGTCGGACTGTGCGCAACGCAGCGCGGAATGGACTTCGGTGGCCGTCGACCACGGCCGGAAGGATCAGCAGCGCAACCAGAATCACGATGACCGGGAGCATCGGGAGAAGAATTGCCAGCGCAACGGCCACAAGAGTCAGCACCACGCACCACACCAGGACGCGCGGACGTCGCCATGCCCGACCCAGTGCACCGGACGCTTTGCCGTCCACCACGTCGAGTGCCGTCGATGCGGTGATCCACAGGGCGAGCACCAGTGCCGCGGCGGATGCAGCAACCAACCCAGCAAAGCCCACGGAGGACGTCGGCACCGGATCACCCACGACCGTCAGCGCCTGAACCAGAGCCGACACGACCACCACGAGGCCGAGAACACCGATCCCCCTCACGGTGCACCGACCGTCGAGTTCCGGTCGAGCACGTCCTGCACGGATCCCGAATAGAGAACGTTCGTACCGACCTTCACCTCGACGGTGCTCGCGTCGTCCGACGTGGCCGAACCGGTGATTGCCTCGTTGTCGGTTGTCTCCCCGGCACATTCGATGTCGCCTCCGGTACCCGAGCAGACCGGCGCGATCAGGATGTCGATTCCCTTCTCGAACAGGACGTCGTTGACGGCGTAGCGCAGGTCCCCGAGCTCGGCTCCGCCGACCGGCGCGAGCGCAGCAGTCTGCGAACACCCCGCGCAGACCATCACCGCGGACAGGACAAGGATCGTCCTGCGAACACTGTTCATCGGCCCTGCCTCGTCTCGTAGGCGATCAGTCGCGCATGCTCGTCCAAGTGTTGCTTTTCGAGGACGGCGTCGGTGATGCTGCTCAGATCGAACGGTTCAGGCAGGAGCAGTTCGGTGTTGCGATCCAGACGCGATCCTCGCCGCATCAGCGGATTCTCGGCCCAGTCGTTGGCCGCCAACTCTCGGCTACGGGACGCCAGATCCAGGTAGCTGCCGCTGTTTCCGGGCGTGACCGGAGATGCGTGATCGAGCACCGTTGTGAACAACGAGAGAGTCCCGTCCCGGTTGTCGACGATCTCGACCACCTGCTGCTGTTGAGGGAAGTCGATGCACGACGCGGTGGTGATCTCCCAGAATCCACGTCCTCCGCTCGAATGCGCCAGGATCTGGTTCTGGTGAGTGTGGCCGTTGAGCCAACCGATCACCACCGGATACCTCAACAGTAGATCTACGAATTCGTCTGCGCCGTAGAGCTTTACCGACTGTCCAGGCCGCTGCGCCCGGTTCTCCAACGTCAGGCTGTTGTGGTGGGTGTAGATCAGCACGAGCTTGTTCTCGGCCTGCGCCCGTTCCAATTGCTCTGTCAACCAGTCGAATTGCTGTTCGGGCACAGCACCGTCGGGTCCGGCGACGGCGTTGCAGGTGTCGAGTCCGAACGTGCGGATGTTGGGGGTGGGGTCTGCCGTCCACCAGGTCTCGCCGGAGTCGAGGTTGTGTTGGGTGAAGCCGTGACCGATCGGACCCGGCGTCGGGGTGGTCTCGAAGTGCTCCGACATGAACTCGCGTTGCTCGAACAGATACCGCGAGGGATCGGGCGACACGGCGCGAAACCCCGGTCGCGCACCGGATCCGACTCCGAGCGCATCGATCGCGCGCTGCAACGGACTGGCCGTCGAGGCGTAGCCGGCCAGTGCCGAGGTAGCCGTCGCCTCCAGCGCGTACGCCTTCCGACCCCCGACAGCGAGAGCGTGCACCTGCGAGGACAGATCGAAGGTGCCGAGCAACAGAGTGTCGTGGTTTCCGTAGACCGAGTACCACGGCACGGGTAGCCCCACCGATTCGACGGTTCCCGACATCGCCTGGGTGAGGAGGTCGGGAAGCGTCGGGAATCCGTAGTCGCCGAACGACCCGCCCGACGGGTCACCGGGCCGATAGGCCCACTGCGCCTCCGGCCAGGCCTGAACTCCCTCGAAGACGTCCGCGGCCCCGCTCGTCGGCCGAACCGGAACGCCGTCGAGAACGTCTATGTACCAGCGCAGTTCGAGATGGGAGTGCATGTCGGCACTGTCTCCGGTGACCACCGCTGCTCCCATCGGTGCGCCGGTCACCGGGCTGATCCGAGCGTCGGCGAAAGCCTTCACCATCGCCGCTGTGACGTGCACGGTGAGCGGGTCCTGCGGATGGAACGCCGACCCCCACGCGGCGTGGTCGGAGACGATCATGGGCTCGATCCGGCCGGGTGACTGGGCGTCGATCACATGCAAGTCCGACAGGTGGCCGAGGTACAGCAACGACCGGCGCGCCTGCACTCTCGACGGATTCGGCGCACGCCCGAGAACATCCAGACGGGCCACGTACGGCTCGCCCGGGCCTGCACCGAGGACTCGGTAGCGACCGGTGCCGGTGGCTGATCGCAGGATCGTCTGCGCCAGAGTCCCGGTCGTATCCGCATCCGCGGCGACTGGCTGCGCGTTGGCCACGAGTGCCTCACCCAGCACGTGGGGCGCACTTCCCCACGCCGCCGCGAGAGCCCCCACTCGAGCTATGAATTGTCGACGCGACAGCCCGGCCATGGAACTCCTCGGATCCTCGAGAACGGCACCACGTGCGCCTCGCATCCGACGAGGTGACTGCCTATTTTTACAGGGCAGACGGCCGACAGGCTCGCTTTCCGACCGTTCAGGGCACCACGGTCACCGGCCAGCGGCCTGCCTTGACCAAGCGCACCGCCACCGAACCGGCGATTCGGTGGCCCGCATTCTCGGATGCCCCTACGACGACGGCATCGGTACGCAGTTGCTCTGCGACGGCGATCAGCCCGTTGTACGGATCACCCTGTGCAGTGCGGAACTCCCACCAAACACGCTCCCGCTCACCGAAACGGGCAGCCGACGTTCGGATGTAATCGAGCAGCTCGTCGGCGATCTGCTGACCGGTTTCGACGAGCGAGATGCCGGCCTGGCCCCATGACGCCGTCGCGATGGGTTGCACGTACACGAGCACCAGCAGCGAGCGCTGCCTGCGGGCAAGTCCTGCGGCGTAGGCGGCGGCGCGCCAGGACGAATCGGAACCGTCGACCCCCACCACGATCGACTTAGGTCCGTCGTGGCCGTACTCGAATCCGGTGGACTCCTGCGCATCGCTCACGAGTCGAGGCTACTGCCGGGACCCGTCCCGTCGGCCACCCCATCCCGTGGCGGTACGGTTGATGCACTTCGAGCGCCGGTCGCTCGAACAATTCACACTGGATGGGAGTAACAAGTGAACGACGACGCGCAGCTCGACGGACTTTCGGTCGTTCCCGCAGGCTCCACTCCCGGCCCGGTCACCGATCCGGCGACCGTGTTCGCCGCACTGGCCGACATCGTGTACCGAGGGAGCAGCGCGGACGAGGTCTACACCGCGATCTGCAACGCCGCCACGCTCCTGGTTCCACATTGCGATCACGCGAGCCTGATGCTCATGCGCCACGGAAAGCCCGTCACCGTCGCCGCCTCGGACGACATCGCTCGAGTTGTCGACGACATCGAGCGCGCCACCGGCGAAGGCCCGTGCCTGGACGCGATCACGAGCGAGGCAGCGCAGCTCGAGACAGACTTCCGAACTCCCACCCAGTGGCCCGCGATGGCTCGCGGTGTGTTGAACCGCACGCCGGTGCGAGGAGCCATGGGATTTCGACTCAAGGTGGACGACAAGAAGGTGGGCGCGCTCAACCTGTTCACCGACAAGCCCGGAGTGTTCGACACGGACAGCGCGAGCAAGGCGATCATTCTGACGGCGTTCACGGCCGTCACCGTTGCCGCGGTCATGAACGGGCAGGAAGCGTCGACGCTGCGTGACGGACTCGAAAGCAACAGGGAGATCGGCAAGGCCATCGGGCTCATCATGGCTCTGCACGACGTGTCCGGCGACGAGGCGTTCGCCCTGCTGCGCAAGTCTTCTCAAGACTTGAACGTGAAGATCGCCGACCTCGCAGCATCTGTCGTCGACCGGCACAGCAAGGGCTTGAAAGGCTGACGGACGGTACTAGTGCGCGCCCTGAACCTTCTTGGGGAGCGCGAAGACCAATGCAAGCGCGACCACACTGAACGCTGAGCTGACGGCCATTGCCATGGCCGCTCCGTGCAGGAAGCCCGACCCGACGGTGTCCGGTCCGGTGATGTCGAGAGATCCGAACAGCACACTTCCGATGACGGCGATACCGATCGCCGATCCCACGCGCTGCATTGTCGAGATGACCCCGCTCGCGGCTCCCGCATCGTCGCGGTCCACGGTCGCAACGATGAATTGCGCGTTGGGTGCGATGAACGCACCGTTGCCGAGCCCTGCGATGAACAACGGAACCAACAGTGTCCAGTGCGAGATCGTGTCGGCAGAGCTGGTCGCGAGGATGATCCACAACCAGATCAGCCCGATCGACACGAGCGAGGCACCGAGGATCAGCACGGTGCGGCCGAGCCGAATGGTCAGCCTGTTGCTCTGTGAAGAGGCGATGATGCTGCCGATCGCGAACGGTATCGACACCAATCCCGACGCCAGTGCCGTGTTGCCGAGCCCGGTCTGCCACAGCAGCGAGATGGTGAAGAAGATGCTGGTGAACGCCGCGAAGTAGACCAGCGCAAGAATGACACCGCCGGTGAAGGCCGGGTGAGTGAACAGGCGAGGTGGCACGAGCGGGTTGCGTCCGCGACCGGTGTGGATCACTTCCCACCAGCCGAACAGCGCAATCAGACCCAGTCCGGCCGCGATGGTGAGGTAGGTCCACAGCGGCCAGCCCAGTTCCTGGCCTTCGATCAGCGGAACGAGCAGAGCGATCAGGCCCGCAGAGATGAGAACCAGTCCGAGCCAGTCGATTCCGGGGCGAACTGCAGGAGCCGATTCCGTCTTGTTGGGCAGCAGTACGGCGGCCGCAACGAGACCGACGACGCCGATCGGCAGATTGACCCAGAAAACCAACCGCCACCCGTTCTCGTCACCGAATGCCTGAATGATCAGGCCGCCGACGATGGGGCCGAGCGCTGTGGAGACTCCGATGACGGCACCCATGATGGCAAATGCCTTGCCCCGCACGGGCCCCGGAAACAGCAACTGGATGAAGGCGGTGACGGCGGGCACGAACATGCCGCCCGCCAGGCCTTGTACAACCCTGGCAACGACCAACTGCAGATCGTCCTGAGCAAGACCACAGGCGAAGCTCGCGACAGTGAACAACGCGAGGCCGGTGAAGAAGACCCACTTGTGACCGATGCGGTCCCCCACCTTGCCTGCCGGAATCAGAGCCAGGCCGAACGCCAGGGCGTACCCCGAAATGATCCACGACAGAACCGATTCCGACGCATCCAACGTGGTGCTGATCGTCGGCAGGGCCACGTTGACGATCGTGGTGTCGAGCAGCGCCATGAACATACCCAGCAGCAGAACCACGAGTGCCTGCCACGCGCGTTTCGGTACCTCGGTCGCCGGTGGAGTGGTGGAGACACTGCGGTCGGTCACTGTGCTGCCCTTCGTAGTTGTAGCTGAGCAGTATCGGCCAACGGACCGATGGTCGCTAGCCGATCATGGCGGTCGCTGCGAACACCCACGAGAGTCCCGTGGCCAACACAACGAACGCCGACGCGACGACGCGTCCGCCCCACTGTGTCTCCAAGAGTGAGGTATCCACCGCAGAGGGTTCCACCGGCGACGTTTCCGCCATGGTCTGTGCGCTGGGCGCATCCGTCGGCATCATGATCCACTTCCCACCCTGCATCTACGACTCTCGTAATTTCCGGCCGCTGGATACCCCCGGGCCGGATGCCGAAACTATCGCTCTGCGACAACAGCCGCCACAGCGTCCAGGAACGGATGCTGAGCCGGCAGCAGCTTGGCTCTGGCCTGTTCGAGCGGGAACCATTCGACGCGGTCGACCTCGGGAAACGACTTCATCAGACCGGATTTCGGCGGCCACTCGATCTCGAATGTGTTGCTCACCGCATTCGAGACATCGAGATCGGCTTCGATGCCGAATGCGATGACGAGCTTTCCGCTGCGCTGCCTGACGGTGCCGAGCTCCACGGGTTCTCCGGCCGGGACGTCGATACCGACCTCCTCTCGAAACTCCCGCCGGGCCGCAGTCCACGGGCCTTCTCCGTCGGTGAGCAACCCCTTGACGATCGACCATGCTCCCTCGTCCTTGCGGGCCCAGAACGGTCCGCCGGGGTGAGCGATCAAGACATCCGGGCCGTCGGCACCGACGCGGTACAACAGAATTCCTGCGCTCGTATCGACCATTGCCTCAGCGTGCCATCAATTCGGTTGCCGACCGGCATCTGCCGTCACTACCGTTATCGCCGCTCACGACCACATCGCTCGAAGGGCACCGACGACATGGACACGACGCGCGCGGACAGGGTCTGGTTCATCACCGGAGCCAGCTCGGGTTTCGGTCGCGAATTTGTTCGTGCCGCACTCGACGCGGGCCATCGGGTGGTCGCCACCGCCCGCAACGTGGACGACCTGGAGGGGCCGGAGAGCGAAAGTCTGCTGCACGCCCGGCTCGATGTGACAGACCAGAAGTCGATCGATACTGCTGTCACCCATGCTCTCGACAGGTTCGGACAAATAGACGTCCTCGTCAACAATGCCGGCTACGGACTGCTCGGCGCATTCGAGGAGATCGACGAACACCGGTTCCGCGAGAATGTCGACGTCAACTTCTTCGGCCCACTGGCCGTCACCAGGGCGGTGCTGCCCTCGATGCGGGCGCGCCGCAGCGGCCACATCGTGCAGATGTCGTCGGTGATCGGCGTGGTACCCGGTCCGGGCGGCACTGCTTACGCCGGAACCAAATTCGCTCTCGAAGGGTTTTCGGAGGCACTCGCTGCCGAAGTTCGACATCTCGGTATCGGTGTCACCATCGTCGAACCGGGCCCGTTCCGCACCGACGCCAGCGGACGGTCGATGCAGTGGGGCACGCCGCTGGACGACTACGCCGAGCTGATCGGACCGGCTCGAACCGCATTCGAGGCCACCCACGGCACGCAAGCCGGCGACCCGCGCCGCGGTGCCGATGCCGTCCTGGCCGCGATTTCCTCGGACAATCCCCCATTACGCCTGCCAATGGGCTCGACGTCCTTCGAGTGGATCGAGACCTATCTCCTGGGTCGCCTCGAGCAGGCCCGGGCGGTTCGCGCAGCGGGTTCCGATACCGACTACAGCTGAGCCCGCCGATCACTCCGTACGCCGTGCCGTGAACCCCGGTAACAGCTATTGTCGACCGATGCAAGAGCGTGCAGCATCAACCAGGCAGGCCGTGCTCGAGGGAGCCGCCGCCAGTTTCGACAAGTTCGGTTACGGCACAGCAAGTTTGAGCACCATCATCACCCATGCCGGTGTCAGCAAAGGTGCGATGTACTTCCATTTCTCTTCCAAGGAGGAGCTCGCGCAAGCGGTGATCGACGCGCAACTCGCCCTGGCGACGGCCGCCACCGTCACCATCATCGAACACACACCGAAGGCGTTCGATGCATTGATCCTCATCACCAAGGAACTGGCGCGTCAGCTGCAGACGGAATCGATCGCGCGTGGCGGTATGCGGCTGACATTGGAATCGACCACGGCAGAGAATCCGAACGCCCGGTCGTTCGACGACTGGATCGAGATGATCGCCACACTGACCGGCCGCGCTCGGAAAGAAGGCGACGTCACCGACGATGTGGATGTCGCGGCACTCGCCAGGCTGATCGTCGCGTCGTTCACCGGAGTGCAGACCGTCTCGGAGATGCTCACCGGCCGAGCCGACCTACAGCTGCGCATGACCGAGATGTGGCATCTACTACTGCCCTCGGTGGTACCGCGCCGACGGCTCCCACGGATCCGTGCTGTGGTCGACGGGCCTCTTATCGACTGGAACGTTCACTAGCTACCAGCCACGGTTCCGATGTCGCCGTGACGGAGATCGCCGACAGCACGGCACCGTCGTGCTCGAACTGGATGCGGTGAATGCCATCCGTGGAGTCGGTGTCGACGATGACCGAGCAGGGATTCGCCCACTCGGCGAACCCCATGAAGCGCACCTCGCACGACGTGAAGTCCAGCGTCGGGTTTCCGGTCGCCAGACGCACTGCCTGACGGGCGGCTTCGAGCATGGTCACGCCGGGAAGATATTCGACGGAATGGTCGAACATCGCCAGGTTACGAGGATCGGGGGCGACGACGATCGTCCCGTCGGAGGTGTGTCGTGCCAACACGACGTCGGAAGGATCGAGCCGTCCGACGGCGGGGGCCTCGACCACTTCGGTACCGGCCGGCAGATGCCGAAAGTGGGGGTCGGCCATCGGCGAGGTGCGAAACTGCGAGTACACGTCGGGGCCGAGCGACCGTACCGACGCCGTTCCGAACGCAACGAGTCGGTCGCCGTTCAACAGCTTGGCCGACAACTTCATGTTGTCCATCGACGCGTCGTCGAACGTCACGTCGGTCGTGATCGACTCGGCGACGAGCGAATCGTCGATCTCGTCGACCGACAGCGGATCGAGAATCTCGAATCGAGAGTGCTCGATGAAGACGACGTGGTCGAGTGGCACTCCGTGATTGACGTGGCAGAACAGGCTGATCGCTTGACGCAGAGCCTCGGCCACCATCAGAGAGTCGTGGGTTCGACGAACCGGAGCGAACATCCGATGGGAAGTCGGAAGCTGAACAGCCGCTCGGTGGGTTCCGTCCACCGTCTCGTAATCGGTCAACAACACGTCGGCCGGCGAACGCCGATGCACGAGGTGGCGTGGCACGGTTGCTGCGTAACTCAAACTCATGGAACCCCTTAAAACCGACCGACCCGGTTTTTTATAGCACTGTTGAGCAACCGGGATCGCTCGTCCAGTATCCCGCGAGGTACCGACAAAACTGGCATCGGTTGCCGGGATTCATTCAATCGATATACAGCCAATCGCGTCACGATCTGGTAACTGCGTGAGACTTTGGGTACCAAAGGTTCGGACGACAAAAATCCCCGCCCGGTGAACCGGACGGGGATTGCGCTCCCCCACCTGGACTCGAACCAGGAACCCTTCGATTAACAGTCGAATGCTCTGCCAATTGAGCTATGGGGGATTACCTCGCGGCGTCACACTCTCGTGCGAGCCGTTGGAAACAATAGCGCACACCCCCTCGCTACTACCAAATCGGGTTCTGCCGAGTACCAAATCGCCCTGCTCGAGCTGCGTCGGGCAAGATGGACGGACAGCCGCACGCTCTACGGGAGGACCCACTGATGATTCGTTTGGTACTGGCGGCTGGAGCTGCATACGTGCTCGGTGCCAAGGCCGGCCGGGGCCGGTACGAGCAGATTCGCAAGACAGCGAGCGCCGTTGCGTCGTCTCCGGCCACCAAGAAGGCGATCGAGGTCGGCCGTCAGAAGCTCTCCGATTCCCTCAACACTCAGCCGCGACTCGAGCCGATGCAGCCGATCGACGACGAGACCCAGGTCTACGTTCCACGCGATCAGCTACGGCGCTAACCGACTTCGGCGACACTGCCGACGGCGAGCTCGAGCAGACTGCGGCGGTACTGCTCCAGGGCGATGAGATCACCGAACAACGCGTTGTAGTCGTCCGGCTTCTCGACCGGCGACATGCGCTGCAGTTTCGATTTCAGTTCGGCCACCTGCTGACCGACCCACACTTCCTGCAGCCTCGCGAGCACACCCGAGATGTAGCGCGTGAGAGCGTCGTCGGCCACGCGCATCGGGTCGACGGCCAACTCCGTCACCAACGACACCACCACGGCGTCCTTGGCCTGCTTCGCCACGGCGTCGACCCACTCCCCTCCGCCCAGTCCTGCGGCGGTGCCTCCGGCGGCAGCCACCGCGTCGCGGACGGCCGAGTACGCCGGATGGTGAAAGCTTTCCGGCGGCAGCGAATCGAAGACCGTGCCGGCGACCGCGGGCATCTGCAGCACCGCCTTGAGCGCCTCTCGTTGCGGCCACAGCGTCGGATCGGTGGGGTTCGGACGCGGCGGCCCGGCGGGCGCTTCGGTGGGCGCTGCCTGACGCTTCTCGAACGGCACGCGTTTACCGCTCGTGTCGCCTCGGGCACCCTTCTTCGCCTCGTCGCGTACTCGGGCGAGCACCATTGCGGTGTCGTCCCAGCCGGTCCACCCGGCGAGCTGCCGCGCGTACTCGTCTCGCAGCGACGCGTCCTTGATGCGTGCGACCACCGGCACGGTTCGCTTCAACGCTTCGACGCGACCCTCGGGCGTGTCCAGATCATGCTCTCGCAGCAGCGATTTGACGACGAAGGCGAACATCGGGGTACGTCTGGCCACGAGATCACGAACAGCGTTGTCACCGGACTTCAGGCGCAGGTCGCACGGGTCCATTCCGTCGGGTGCGACGGCGACGAAGGTCTGCCCGGCGATCTTCTGATCTCCTTCGAATGCCTTCATGGCCGCGGCCTGGCCGGCGTCGTCGCCGTCGAAGGTGTAGATCACCTCACCGCGAAAGTAGCTGTCGTCCATCATCAGTCGGCGCAGCATCGCGAGGTGATCCTCGCCGAATGCAGTTCCGCAGGACGCCACCGCGGTCTTGACTCCGGCGAGGTGCATCGCCATCACGTCGGTGTACCCCTCGACGATGACGGCCTGATGCGACTTCGCGATCTCCTTGCGCGCCAGGTCGAGGCCGAACAGCACCTGAGACTTCTTGTACAGCATGGTTTCCGGGGTGTTGATGTACTTGCCGGGCATCGTGTCGTCGTCGAACAGTTTGCGCGCACCGAAGCCGATGACGTCGCCGCTCTGACTGCGAATGGGCCACACCAACCGGCGTCGGAAACGGTCGATGGGCGTACCGCGCTTGCCGGGTGTCGCCAACCCCGCGTCGACGATCTCCTTGGCCTCGAAACCCTTGCCCAGTAGGTGTTTGGTGAGGGTGTCCCAGCCGTCGGGTGCATACCCACAGCCGTAGGCCAGTGCGGCATGGCCGTCGAAATTGCGTTCGGTGAGATAGTCCCGTGCGGTCTGGGCGTCGGGACCACTGAGCCTGCCCGCGTAGAACTCCTGCGCTGCTGCGTTCGCGGCGATCAGGCGGGCGCGCGTGCCGCGGTCACGCTGAACCGATGGCCCTCCGCCCTCGTAGGAGATCGAGTAGTTCAGCCGGTCGGCCAGCTGTTCGACGGCCTCGACGAACGAAATGTGCTCGATCTTCTGGAGGAAGGAGTAGGCATCACCTCCCTCGCCGCAACCGAAGCAGTGATAGTGACCGTGATTGGGTCGAACGTGGAACGACGGCGATTTCTCGTCGTGGAAGGGGCACAACCCCTTCATGGAGTCGCCGCCCGCGCGCTTGAGAGAGACGTAGTCGCCGACTATGTCTTCGATCCGTGTGCGTTCGCGAATGGCGGCAATGTCGCGTTCAGGAATTCGGCCGGCCACGTGTGAAGTCTAGCGTCGAACCAGACACCCGACACCCGCCGATCAACCCCAGCTGGCCTGAGCTCCGAGTGATCGCTTGTCGATCAGTTCGAGTCGACTTTCGGTGTACGACGCGATCTGGTCGACCACCACTCGGGTACGTTCCGCATCACTGTCGGCGCGCTGCCAGGCCGGCACCAGAATGGGGTCCAGTTCACCCGGAGCCGAGCGCAACAACCACTCGGCGACGCGGTGGATTCGGTCGCGCTGACGCTCCTGACGGATCTTGTGGCCTGCATCGGACATCACGTACCGCAGCGCCATGGTCTTGAGCAGCGCAACTTCGGATCCGACGATCGACGGCACCACGAGGTCTGCGTCGTATCGGCTCAGCGGCGCTGTGCCGTACTTCTCGTGGGTGCCCTCGATGGCGGCGGTCGCGAAGCGCCCGACCAGTTCACTCGTCATGTGCTTGAGCGCAACGGACGCCGCGAGGGTGCCGTCGTATCGTCCGACGGCGACCACGACGGGCATCCTCGACAAGCGGTTCGCGGCTTCGATCAACTCGTCGACGTCGAGTCCGCGGAATTCCGACACGCCGAGTTCGGCTAGGGCTCGTTGCTCGATCGGATCGGACAGCGCGCGAAGGTCGATTCGGGCATCGATGACGCCGTCCTCGACGTCGTGTACCGAGTACGCGACGTCGTCGGACCAATCCATGCTCTGCGCTTCGAGGCACTTGTGCTTGTCCGGCGCACCGTCACGAACCCATCCCAGAACGGCCGAGTCGTCGTCGTAGGCACCGAATTTCGCGCCCGGAGCCGGCCGGATCCAGGGATACTTGGTGGCGGCGTCCAGCGACGCCCGGGTCAGGTTCAACCCGGCGCTACGACCGTCGGCGTCGAGAATCTTCGGCTCGAGCCCGGTGAGGATGCGCAGATTCTGGGCGTTGCCCTCGAACCCGCCACAGTCCTGCGCCACTTCGTCGAGAGCCCGTTCGCCGTTGTGGCCGTACGGCGGATGGCCGATGTCGTGCGCCAGCCCCGCGAGGTCCACCAGGTCGGGGTCACTGCCGAGACCTTCGGCGATGCTACGGCCGATCTGCGCGACTTCGAGTGAGTGTGTCAGCCGAGTGCGCGGAGTGTCTCCGTCCCGCGGACCGGTCACCTGAGTTTTGTCGGCAAGCCTGCGAAGTGCAGCGCAGTGCAGCACCCGTGCCCGGTCACGGGCGAAGGCGCTTCGATGCGAGGCGTTGTCGGTTCCCGGTTTCAGGCCGGCGGTCTTCGGGGGTTCGGTGACGAATCGTTCGACGTCGTGCGCCGAGTAGGTGCCGGTCATGTCACTGGCCTGCCGTGTAGGAGAAGTCTGCGGTGAAGTGAGTCAGCTGGTACCACAGGAGCGCGCCCGTCTCCCTGGCGATTCCGTGTGCCTGGGATTCCCTGGTGTAGACGGCCGGGCCGGTCCGCGTCGGCGAGGTCCACGCGTCGAGTCCGGCGTCGCGCGCCATGGTGCGAGTACGCAGTGAATGCCAGGGATCACTGACCAGCACCACCGACGACTTACCCTCGTCGCGGAGTGTGTTGCTCACGGCCTCGATGCTTTCGAGCGTGTCCGAGCCGGTCTCGACGGCCACGATGGCATCGGCGGGCACACCCTGCTCGATCAGATAATTGCGACCCGACGCGGCCTCGGTGAACAGGTCGCCTTCCTGCTTGCCGCCCACCGTGACGATCTCGGGAGCGATGCCCTGCTCGTACAGAGATGCGGCCTGCGCCAATCGGGCCTCGAACACGGTCGAGGGTGTACCGCTGTACTGCGCTGCGCCGAGTACGACAATGGCGTCCGCCTTGGAATAGTCGTCGATGCGGGCAACCTGCCACACGCGAACCGCCGTTCCGGCGACCAGCACCACCGACATCAGGACCACTCCCGCGACCAGCCGACCGGTCCAGCGTCCCAGCGTTCCGAAGAAGCCCAGGCGCTCGGGACCGGGGTCCGAGGCATACCGATCGTCGTACGGATCGCCGTACGAATCTCGGTCGAGAGTTGAATTCACTCCTCGAGTTTGCCAGGCCCGCGCATCTTCGGCGGGCACGGCGCGCCTCATGGCTCTACAACCACCCACGATCCTCGGCCACGCGGACCGCTTCGGCACGGGTGCTGGTACCGGTCTTCCCGATCGCCGACGACAGGTGATTGCGCACCGTCCCCTCCGACAGGTGCACCGTGGCGGCGATGGAGCCGGCCGTTCCACCCTGCGCGGCTGCGCGAAGAACTTCCTGCTCACGGGCCGTCAGAGGCGAGACGCCGTCGGTCAGGGTTTCGGTCGCCAGCGTCGGATCGACCACTCGAAGCCCCATGTGCACTCGCCTGACGGCGTCGGCCAGCTGCTTCGCGGGAGTGTCCTTGACCACGAAACCCGATGCACCCGCGTCGATCGCGCGGCGTAAGTATCCGGGGCGGCCGAACGTGGTGACGATCAACACCCTCGACTCCGGCGCCACCAGGGCCAGTTCGGCGGCGACGTCGATCCCGTTCTTGCCCGGCATCTCCACGTCGAGCAGAACGACATCGGGTCGATGTTCGAGCACGGCAGCGACCACTTCGTCCCCGCGTCCCACCTCGGCGACCACGTCCAGATCGTGTTCGAGCCCCAGCAGTGCTGCGAGCGCGCCCCGCACCAGCGCCTGATCGTCGGCCAGCAACAGTGTGATGGTCATTGCGCTCTATTCACCGTGTACCTCCACCCTGAATCCACCGGTCGACACCCGGGCGATCGTCAGTGAACCACCCGCGGCGCGCACTCGTTCACCGAGACCTCGGAGACCGTTTCCACCGTTGTCGCTGCCATCCTCGGCAGGTCCGACTCCGTCGTCGACGATCGAGATGCTCGACGCCGTCAGCGTCACCCGGCAGTGCCGCGCGCTCGAGTGTCGAACCACGTTGGTCACCGCTTCCCGAAGTACCCATCCGAAGAGTTCTCGGTGTCGCAGTGGTACGACATCGGCGTCACCGGGAAGGTCGGCCTCGATCCCCGCCGCCGTCAGAGCCGTTTTCGCACTGGCCAATTCAGCGCCGACATCGATCTGGCGCATGCCGCCGACGGTGCTACGAACGTCCGCAAGCGCTTGCCGGGCAAGCGTTTCCAGTTCGGCGATCTCCACGGCCGCACGGGCGGGATCGATCTCGATGAGCCTGCCTGCCAGCTCGCTCTTGACGGTGATGACGGTCAGGGAGTGGCCGAGAATGTCGTGCACGTCGCGACTCATACGCTCGCGTTCGGCGACGATGGCCAGATCGGCCAGTTGTTGCCTGGCAACGGCCAATTCGTGATTGCGTTGGAACACCTGGGTGATGCCCCACGCAGCAGCCGAGCTGATCAACAGCTGGAACGCGAAGAAATTGTCGGGCTCCCAGGACGAGACGGCGCGCGGTGTCAGTTCGACGATCACCACCATCACCGCGACCAACGTCCACGCCTGCCGGACGGGCAGGGTCATCATCGCCAGGACGGCGATGTAGACGGTCGCGCCGAAACCTGTGGTTCCGACCAGGGCACTGAGCGCGACGGTCAGGGCGACCATCGCCCCGAGCGCGATCCATGCCTGCGACGTGGGTAGCGGACGTCCTCTGCGATGGCCGTTGCGGAACCGCCAGAACGTGGTCGTGAACACCACACCGAAAGCGACGATCGCAACGATCCCGGAGGCCCGTGCCGCGATCGACGGCAGAGCGAGGATCTCGTTCAACGGGTAGATCAGGTAGATCAGCCAGATGGCTCCGAACATCCAGCCGTATCGCCACACCCGCCCCTCCGGCAGGTCGGCGGTGAACGTGGTCATGTCGCCCACGGTATCCCCGTGGGCGACACGATCAGCGGTTTCGGCGTCAGGCACGCTTGGTGTCTTTGCGGAACAGCAGCGACGCGCCGACGACGAACACGGTGGCCCACACCACCAGGTTCACCACGGCGATCACCAGAGTGCCCGCGTCAGCGGACGTGAACGGCGCTCTTGCCACCGTGGCCAGGCCGTAGAGCGGGGTGAACTTGGCAAGCATCGGGAACCAACCGCTGTCACCGAGGGGAACGAACAGTCCGCCTGCCAGGGCGAGGAAGGCCAGCACCGGTCCGAGGATCTGCATCACGTTCTCCGACGGCAGCAGATACCCCATGAAGAGGCCGAACGCGGCGAATACCGCGGACCCGAGCCACGCGATCACTCCGCACGCGAGCCACACCCAGATCGGCATGTCGGCTCCGAAGAATTTCGCGACGACGAACACCACGACGATGGCGGCTGCACCCATCGTCATGGCCACGAGGACCTTGGTGACGATGTACGCGACCGGCTTGAGTGGGGTCAATCGCAGCTGCCGGCTCCACCCTTGGGCCCGCTCGACCGAGACCATCGTTCCCCCACTGGTGGTGGCGAGCATCGCGCCGTAGACGGCCATGCTGATGGCGATGTAGCCGGTGACGTTCCCGTGCGCGAACGGGTAATCGGTCCTGTAGTCCGACTGAGTACCGAAGATGACGAAGAACACGGGCGGCATCACCAACGTGAAGATCAGAGTTCGCTTGTTCCGAAACAGTCGCCGAATTTCGAGTCCGAGGAAGGTGGGCGAAAATCCGCCCCAGGCAACGGCTCTGGCAGACGTGCGGGTGGTCGTGGACGGCGTGGTCGTGGTCATCGGATGCTCCCGGCGAGGTCGTTTTCGGCTGAGTCGTTTTCGGCTGGGTCGTTCTCGGAATCGGTGGTCAGGGCGAGGAATGCGTCTTCGAGGTTGCGCGAGACGATCTCGAGATCCGTCGCATGCGCATCGTTGAGCAGATAGCGAGCCACGGCGTCGGAGTCACGTCCGTGCACGATCACCCGATCGCCTCGCGTTTCGACGCGATCCACGCCGGGCAACGCAAGCAACATCGACTGATCGACGCCGGGCAGCGTCGCGGTGACGGTGCGTCCTGCAGCCAGGTTCTTCACCTCGGCGGCGCTACCGTCGGCAACGATCTTGCCGTGCCGCACCAGCACGATGCGGTCCGCGTAGGCGTCGGCCTCGTCGAGGTAGTGCGTTGCGAAGAGCACCGTGCGCCCGGTACTGGCGTCCTGACGAATGGCGTTCCAGAAATCACGACGACCCTCGACGTCCATGCCGGTGGTCGGCTCGTCCAGCACCAGCAGGTCCGGATCGGGCAGCAGTGCGAGCGCGAACCGAAGCCGTTGTTGCTGACCGCCGGAGCATTTCGCCACTCGACGGTCTCCGATGTCGGCGATACCGGCCCGGGTCAGCACCTCCTTGACCGAACGAGTGTGGGCGAACAGTGCCGAGGTCAGCTCGACGGTTTCGCGAACGGTCAGATCACGAAGCAGACCGCCGGTCTGCATGACGGCGGAGATGCGGCCCTGGGCGATGGCGTCGGCAGGAGTTCCGCCGAACACGGAGACCGACCCGGTTGTCGGTGCTGCCAGGCCGAGCATCATGTCGATGGTGGTCGTCTTTCCCGCTCCGTTCGGTCCGAGAAATGCGACGACCTCGCCCGGCTCGATGGACAGGCTGAGCCCGTCGACCGCCCGGACCGAGCCATAGGTCTTGGTGACGTTTCGCAGTTCGACTGCCTTCGTTGTGGTCATGGGAATCACTCTGCTGCGATCGAGCAGCGCCCACCTCGTCCGAGCGTCACGATTGCGAGGTGACAACTGTCATGCATCCGGATCGACCTGCTCGATCTCAGTACCACGCAGCCGGTAGATTTCATCGCATGGCAGTCCAGCACCGGCGTCACTCCAGCGCCGCAGTCCGTAGGTCGGTTCATCGATTTCGTCGTCTCGCCGCTATGGGTGCTCTGACCCTGTTCGCCGCGGTTCTGCTCGCGCCGGGAGTTGCATCCGCCGAGGCTCCCTCGCGGCTCGCCACGCAGATCACCGACAACGTCCAGGCACTCGACCCGGATTCGCTCGCCGAGGTACAGACCTCCATCGACGACCTCTACGGCAGCAGCCAACTTCGCCTATGGGTCACTTACGTTGCGGATTTCGACAACATGTCGGCGGTGAACTGGGCCGAACAGACGTACGACCGTAGCGACCTCGGTCAGCGTGACGTTCTGCTCGCAGTGGCGACCGTCGACCGTTCGTACTACCTCGCCGTGAACACCGGACTGTCGCAGATCACCTCGTCCGAACAGGACGACATTCGGGTCAACGACCTCGAACCCGCACTGGGAGAAGAGGATTGGTCCGGTGCCGCGATCGCGGCCGCCGGTGCACTCGGTGAAGCCTATGCCGCGAGCGGCAGTGGCGGATCGTCCGCGCCACTGCTGATCGGCGTCGGCGTACTGGCCGTGGCGGGCGGTGGAGCCGTCGTCTACTCGTCGCGTCGCAAGAAGGCCCGCGTCGCTGCCGAAGTAGACGCCGTGGCGAAGATCGACCCGAGCGACCCGGCCGCGCTCGCCGCCTTCCCGATCGACGTTCTCGACACCCGGGCCAAGGAAATTCTGATCGAAACCGACAACGCAGTGCGCGCCAGCGAAGAGGAATTGACGCTCGCGCGAGGCGAATTCGGCGACTCGGCGGCTGCGCCGTTCATCACCGCCTACGACAACGCCAAGAAGGCCCTGGCGTCCGCATTCGAGATTCGGCAACGCCTCGACGACGCAATTCCCGAAACCCCGGATCAGCGTCGCGCGATGCTCGTCGAGATCATCTCCTCGTGCGGTCAGGCCGATCGTGAACTCGATTCTCGGGTGGAGGAATTCGACGGCTTCCGCGACCTCGTCATGAATGCCGGCCCGCACCTCGATGAGCTGACCCAGGCGGTCGTCGGCTTGACGGTGCGCATTCCGCAGTCCGAAACCGTACTCGCTCAGCTGCATTCGGAATTCTCCGAGACCGCACTGAAATCCATAGCCGACAACGTCACGATGGCCAAGGACCGGATGGCACTGGCAGAGGAGAACATCGAGGCCGGACGCAAGGCGGCGGCGCTCCCACCCGGCAAACAGGGTCCGGCGGTCACCGCGATTCGCACGGCCGAGCGAGCGGTCGATCAGGCGACGGCACTGCTCGATGGTGTCGACCACGCCCGTGACGACATCGGGCACGCCATCGCCACCCTGCCCGACGCCATCGCCGACGTCCGACGCGACATCGAGCAGGCTCGCGGACTGGCCGAACACGGCGGGGCCGAATTGCAGGCGGCCATGACTGCTGCGCAGTCGGCGTTGAAGAACGCGGAGACGGCGCAGTCCTCGGATCCGCTCGGCAGTTACACCGCTCTTGCGGCAGCAGATTCCGAGCTCGAGAAGATCGTCGACGAGGCGTCGGCGGAGAAGGCCGCAGAGGACCAGCTGCGCGCTCGTCTGGATCGCGATATCGCGGCCGCTCAGGCTCAGATCACTGCCGCTGCGGACTACATTTCGACCCGCCGCGGCGGAGTCGGTGCCGACGCACGAACGCGCCTGTCCGAGGCGGAACGCCACCTCGGCGCGGCTCGCCAACTCGAACCGGAGAACCCCGAGGAAGCCCTCAAGCACGCACATGCCGCCAGCCAATTGGCCTCGCGCGCATCGCAGATCGCCCAGTCCGATGTACAGAACTGGGAGAATCGCCACGGGCCACGCGGCGGCGGCTTCGGCGGCAGTAGCGGCGGCAACGTTGCCGGTGCCGTACTCGGCGGCATCCTGATCAACAGCGTGCTCCGCGGCGGCTTCGGCGGTGGCGGCGGACGCTTCTAGTATCTCGACAGACGTACGACAGGGTCCGATCTCACGAAGAGATCGGGCCCTGTCGGTTGATGACGCTCTTACGCGCCGATCAGACGGGAGGCGATGTAGCCCTCGACCTGATCGAGAGCCACCCGCTCCTGCGCCATCGTGTCGCGTTCGCGGATGGTGACGGCATGATCGTCGAGGGTGTCGAAGTCGACGGTGATGCAGAACGGCGTACCGATCTCGTCCTGACGACGGTAACGGCGACCGATGGCCCCGGCGTCGTCGAATTCGACGTTCCAGTACTGACGCAATTGCTGCGCAAGATCTTTCGCCTTGGGCGTCAGTTCGGCGTTACGTGAGAGCGGAAGCACCGCCACCTTCACGGGGGCCAGACGGCGGTCGAGCTTGAGCACGACCCGCTTGTCGACGCCGCCCTTGGCGTTCGGGGCCTCGTCCTCGGTGTACGCGTCGACGAGGAACGCCATCAGCGAACGCGTCAAGCCTGCCGCCGGCTCGATGACGTACGGGGTGTAGCGGGTGTCGGTGGCCTGCTCGTAGTAGCTCAGGTCCTGGCCCGACGCCTTCGAGTGCACCGAGAGGTCGTAATCGGTGCGATTCGCCACGCCTTCGAGCTCACCCCACGCACTGCCCTGGAAACCGAACTTGTACTCGATGTCCACGGTCCGCTTGGAGTAGTGCGAGAGCTTCTCCTTCGCATGCTCGTACAGCCGCAGGTTCTCCGGGTCGATGCCGAGGTCGGTGTACCACTTCATGCGGTAATCGATCCAGTACTGATGCCACTCGTCGTCCTCGCCGGGCTTGACGAAGAACTCCATCTCCATCTGCTCGAACTCGCGGGTGCGGAAGATGAAGTTTCCTGGAGTGATCTCGTTGCGGAAGCTCTTGCCGATCTGACCGATGCCGAACGGCGGCTTCTTACGTGAGGTGGTCAGCACGTTGGCGAAGTTGACGAAGATGCCCTGCGCCGTCTCGGGACGCAGGTAGTGCAGGCCCTCTTCGTTGTCGACCGGGCCGAGGAAGGTCTTGAGCAGGCCCGAGAACGCACGCGGTTCGGTCCACGAGCCGGGCTCACCGGTCTCGGGATCGCGGATGTCGGCCAGGCCGTTCTCGGGCGGGTGGCCGTGCTTTTCCTCGTAGGCCTCGATGAGGTGATCGGCGCGGTAGCGCTTGTGCGTGTGCAGCGACTCCACCAGCGGGTCGGAGAACGTCTCGACGTGGCCCGACGCCTCCCATACCTGGCGCGGCAGGATCACCGAGGAGTCCAGCCCGACGGTGTCCTCGCGGCTGGTGATCATGTTGCGCCACCACTGCTTCTTGATGTTCTCCTTGAGCTCGACGCCCAGCGGGCCGTAATCCCAGGCCGACTTGGTACCGCCGTAGATCTCGCCGCACGGGTAGACGAGGCCTCTGCGCTTGGCGAGGTTGGCGACGGTTTCGACTTTGGACTTGGGTGCCACTGGCGGAGCTCTCCATCTTCGGTTACATCGTGATTCTCGGTCACATCGTATGGGGGTGACGCGGGCGGTTTTCGCCCTGATCAGCCTATCTGGCTCGGCCACTGATTCCGAACAGCGGGCGAGCCCGGGAATTGACATGCGTACTCATGCATATCACAATGAATACGATTTGCAATAACAATAACTGCACTAACCTGATGTCATGTCGTCGATTGTGCAGGGAGAGTTCGCCGAGAACGAATCGGCAACCGAAGGAGCCGCAACCGTGTCCACCGAGCAGTCCGTGGCCGCAGACTCGACCACGAGACCCGATTCGACGCACCGGCAGGACCCCGAGCACCCGATACACGAGAACGACCCGTTCGCCGTCGCTCCCCCGGCCCCCATCCCGCCGAAGGAAACCCTCACCGCGGCCGGCGACATCCTCCGGGCGCTCGCGGCCCCGGTGCGGATCGCCATCGTGCTTCAGTTGCGCGAGTCCGAGCGGTGCGTTCACGAATTGGTGGTCGCCCTCGGTGTCACACAACCGTTGATCAGCCAGCACCTTCGGGTACTCAAGGCAGCGGGTGTCGTGCGCGGGGAGCGCAACGGCCGCGAGGTCCTGTACCGATTGGTCGACGATCACCTCTCCCACATCGTCGTCGACGCCGTGGCCCACGCCGAGGAAGGCCGGAACCTGTGACCGAGAAGTCCACCGACACCGCGATACCGCGACGCCCCGTTGTCGTCGGTGTACGGGCCACCAAACAGCGCAGCGCGATCTCGGACTTGCTCGACACCATCGAGGAGTTCAAGTCCGCACAGGATCTGCACGACGAGTTGCGCAAGCGCGGCGAGGGGATCGGTCTCACGACCGTCTACCGCACCCTCCAGACCCTGGCCGACGCCGGCACCGTCGACGTCCTCCGCACCGACAACGGCGAGTCGGTCTACCGACGCTGCTCCTCGGGTCATCACCACCATCTGGTGTGCCGCTCGTGCGGCTTCACCGTCGAGGTCGAAGGCCCCACAGTGGAGAAATGGTCGCAGAGTGTTGCCGAGTCCAACGGCTTCAGCGACGTGAGCCACACGATCGAGATATTCGGTACCTGCAGTCAGTGCAGCGCCGCTGCTCGGTGACACCGCTCAGGCAACGACCTCTGCGACGCGAGGCACCAACGCGTCGATGGCGAACGGAATCGACAGGACCGAGTTGTACGTGATCGCACCCCGCTGGTCGGTGGACAGCGGAACGATCGCGTTCGTGCGCGCGGCATCGAGTGTTCCGAAGATCGGATTCTCTCCCACCACGTCGATATCGTCACCGGTACCGAGATAGAGCACCAGGTCCGCGTCGAGCATGGAAATGTTCTCGGCCGAGACCGGAACGAAGAAGTTGGTGCCGTCGTCCTCGGCGCGGATCGCTTCCGGGACCTCGAAGCCCAGCGAGGTGACGAATGTACCGCGGGCATCGCCGGGCAGATACGCTCCGAACTGGCCGTCGTACGGAAGCACCACGGCGGCAGTCTTGCCGGCGAACTCGGGGTGTGCGGCTCGCACCTGTTCGAGCGCAGCGGTGGTCTGCACGTTCAATTCCACTCCACGATCACCTTCACCCATCGCACGCGCGATGGTGTCGGTGGCCACCTCACGATCGACGGAGTAGGCCGCCGATCCCGCCGGGCGAGCGATCGTCGGCGCGATGTCACTGAGTTGTGCGTAGGTGGCCTCGTCGAAGCCGGCGTTGAGTCCGGTGATGAGATCCGGTGCCAGCGAGGCGATCAGCTCGAAGTTCGGCTCGGACTCCGAACCCAGCAGAGTCAGCGGTGCGTCTCCCACCAACTCGTCGGTCCACGGGCCGAGGCCGGTCTCGTAGAACGTGTACCCGGTGTTTCCCACCGGGACGGTGCCGAGCGCGATGACGGCATCGGCGTCGGACACCCCGAGTGTGACGATGCGCGTCGGCTTTTCGGTGATGGTCGTGCTGCCGTAGATGTGATCGATGACGACCGGGAATGCACCGTCCGCCGACTGCGTCGCCGAGTCGCCGGTGTCGGCAGTCGAACAGGCCGTCACGGCCACACCGAGGGCGATCACCGCCACCACTGCCGAGAGCATTCGGGTCCACCGCACAGTCATCGCATCCGCCTCTACTGGGAAAGTAAGTACAGGCAAACCTTAGCTGACCGATCAGGGCAGTAGGCCCTCGCGCGCCTTCTCCACTCCGGCGAGAACCAGGATGAGCATCGTCAGCATGGCCTCGTCGTCCAGCCCGTTCGCCGGGAAGGTGTAGCGCAGCAACACATCTGCGAGCTTGTCGTGGGTGTTGACCGAGATCGCACCGAACTGCGAATCGGCGTTGCGGTCAGAGACCTTCTTGTGGAGGGCGGCCTTGAGCGGCCGATCCCACGCCAACACCGCGGTGAGCGAGAGCACCTCGAGTTCGGGTGAAAGCCGGACGGCGCGCAGCGAGCACAGGGCTCCGGCGTAATCGAAACCGAGCGACCCTTCGTCGCCGACGGTCACCGTGGCGAACTGCGAGAGCGCCAGCTGAGCACGGGTCTGCAACGAGAGCCCCTCGTCAGGCGTCCCGTTCGCGTTGTCACTCATATTTCACTCCGCCGAATCGTCGGTCGCGCGAAGCGAATTCGATACACGCCTCCCACAGATCCCGGCGGTCGAAATCCGGGAACAACTTCTTCTGAAACACGAACTCCGCGTATGCCGACTGCCACAGCAGGAAGTTCGACGTCCTCTGCTCCCCCGACGGACGCAGAAACAGATCCACGTCGGGCATATCCGCTTCGTCGAGGTATTTCGCGACCGTCGCCTCGGTGATCTTCTCGGGGTTCAGCTTGCCTGCGGCCACCTGTCGAGCGATTTCCCTTGTGGCATCGGCTATCTCGGCCCGGCCACCGTAGTTGACGCACATCGTCAACGTCATCACGGTGTTGTGCTTCGTCAGCTCCTCGGCAACTTCGAGTTCCTTGATGACGCTGCCCCACAACCTGGGTCGCCGACCGGCCCACCGGACCCGGACGCCCATCTCGTTCATCTCGTCGCGTCGACGACGAATGACGTCACGGTTGAAGCCCATCAGAAATTTGACCTCGTCGGGACTGCGCTTCCAGTTCTCCGTAGAGAACGCGTACGCCGACAACCACTGCACACCTATCTCGATGCACCCGCAGACGGTGTCCATGAGCACCGCTTCACCCTGCTCGTGCCCCGCAGTACGTGGCAGGCCGCGATCCTGCGCCCACCGACCGTTGCCGTCCATCACCAGAGCGACGTGGCGGGGAATCAATTCCTGCTGCAGAATCGGCGGCCGAGCGCCCGAGGGATGCGGATCGGGAGGGCGCACTGCCGACTGTTCGTCAGGCCGGGGTTGCGGCTCTCGTCGTCGAATCACGGTCCCCATCCTGCCCGACGGTATCGGCGAACACCGAGTCAGGTTGCGCCAGCGGCACCTGATGCGGGTGTGAACGCTCGATGAGTGGAAGCGTGCGGAGCTGCCGTTCGAGATGCCATTGCAGATGCGCCGCCACCAGTCCACTGGCCTGCTTGCGAACGGCATCGGAGGTGGTGACGGTGTAGTCCCACTCGCCTCGTTCGAGCGCGACCATCAGATCCAGGACGCCGGTCGACGGCGTCGCCGATCCCGGTGGACGGCAGTGCACACACACGGCTCCACCGGCAGCGACATGGAACGCTCGATGCGGCCCGACCGCTGCGCACCGCGCGCAATCGGTCAGCGCGGGAGCCCATCCGGCGAAACCCATCGCGCGCAACAGGTAGGCGTCGAGCACCAGCTCGGGAGGCCGCACGTGTTGCGCGAGGGCCCGCAGGGCACCGACGGTCAGCTGATGCAGTCGCTGCGCGGGCGCATGTTCCTCGCCTGCCAGCCGCTCGGCGGTTTCGAGGACCGCACAGCCGGTGGTGTAGCGGCCGTAATCGGCAACGATATCTCCGCCGAACGCGTCGACGGTGTGCACCTGGGTGACGATGTCGAGGTTGCGCCCCGGATAGAGCAGGACGTCGATGTGCGCAAACGGCTCCAGCCGCGCGCCGAACTTGGACTTGGTGCGGCGCACCCCTTTGGCGACGGCCCGGACGATCCCGTTCTCCCTGGTCAACAACGTGACGATGCGGTCGGCCTCACCCAGCTTGTGCTGGCGCAGGACGACTGCGTTGTCACGGTATGGCCTCACGGTCTCCAGTGTCCCACGGGTGTCGCGCGGCCGGCCGTTTCCCGCGCTGACGAGAGTCGATACTGTGCAAACGTGGATTTTCATCGGTCGACTCTCGTTGCCCAGGCCGCCGAACTCGCGTCGGGTCGCATCACCTCGGTAGAGGCGGTCACCGCATCACTCGATCGCATCGAGCAGAGCCAACCCACACTCAATGCGTTCCGTATCGTGCGCCGCGACGCCGCGCTCGCCGAAGCCGCCGAGGCGGATCGCCTGCGCGCCGCCGGCCACACCGCTCCCCTGCTCGGCGTTCCGATCGCCGTCAAGGACGACGTCGACATCACGGGTGAACCGACCGCTTTCGGTTGCGCGGGTGACTTTCCGCCTGCCACTGCGGACTCGGAGGTGGTGCGCAGGCTGCGCGTTGCCGGAGCCGTCATCGTGGGGAAGACCAACAGTCCCGAACTCGGCCAATGGCCGTTCACCGGTGGCGTATTCGGGCACACCCGCAATCCGTGGGATCGCGAGCGCACGCCCGGCGGCTCCTCGGGCGGCAGCTCTGCCGCGGTGACAGCCGAGTTGGTCTCTGCGGCATTGGGTTCCGACGGTGCAGGCTCGGTACGTATCCCAGCATCGTGGACGAACCTCGTGGGGATCAAGCCGCAGCGCGGAAGGATCTCCACCTGGCCGGACGCCGAAGCGTTCAACGGCATCACCGTCATCGGTCCGCTCGCGCGCACGGTGGCCGACGCCGCCCTTCTCCTCGATGTTGTCTCCGGTGGCCACGACGGTGATCTGCACCGCCCGGCTCTCCTCACCGTCTCCGATGCCGTCGGACGCAACCCCGGTCCGTTGCGCATCGCGCTGAGCCTTCATAAGCCCTTCATCCCGACGCCGGCACCCCTGGATCCGGAGATCGCGGCGGCCGCGTACGAGATGGCCGCGGTGCTGCGACTGCTCGGACATCGGGTGGTCGTCGACGATCCCGCGTACGGAATGCTGTTGGGGCTCAACTTCCTACCGCGATCGCTGGCCGGCGTGGCGACCTGGCTCGACCGCCTTCCCGATCCGTCTCTCGCCGATCCACGCACCCGAGCCAATGCCAAGAGCGGCCGCGCCCTCGCCGGAGCGCCGTTGCGTGCAGCTCGCGCGGCCGAGCCGCGCATCGGCCGCCGCATAGGCCGGTTCTTCGACGACTACGACGTCGTGCTCGCCCCCACGACGGCCACTCCCCCGCCGCGGGTCGAGGCCATCGACGACATCTCCAACGCAGACACCGATCGCGTCATCACCGAGCACTGCCCGTACACCTGGCCGTGGAACGTTCTGGGCTGGCCGAGCGTCAACGTGCCCGCGGGATTCACCACCGGCGGCCTACCCATCGGTCTGCAATTGATGGGGCACGAATCCTCGGAGCCACTGCTGGTCTCCGTCGCCGCACAACTCGAGAACGTCTTGCAGTGGCACCGCAAGCGCCCCGATCCCTGGTGGACCCATGTGAGCGAAACTTCGTAGTCTGCTACGAGTTACCGCGCACGTGCGGCGAAGCCGCTCCGGTCAGAAGCCGAGCTTGCCCATCTGCTTGGGGTCGGTCTGCCAATCCTTGGCGATCTTCACGTGCAGGTCCAGGTAGATCCTGGTACCGAGCAGCTTCTCGATCTGCAGGCGCGAGGCCGTGCCGACCTCCTTGAGCCGCGAGCCGCCCTTGCCGATGATGATCGCCTTCTGACTCGATCGCTCGACGTAGAGAATCGCGTGCACGTCGAGCATGTTGTCGTGACCCTCGCGGGGCACGACTTCCTCGATGACGACGGCCAGCGAGTGGGGTAGCTCATCGCGGACGCCTTCGAGCGCGGCCTCCCGAATGAGCTCTGCCATGAGGATTTCCTCCGGCTCGTCGGTCAGCTCACCGTCGGGGTAGAACGCGGGTCCCGGTGGCAGTTCGGAGGCAAGCAGGTCGACCAACTTCTCCACCTGCTCACCGGATTCTGCCGACACGGGGATCACGTGACTCGAATCGCCGAGCAGCTTCGAGAGCGCCATCAATTGCTGTACGACGCGTTCCTTCTTGACCTTGTCGATCTTGGTCACGATGCCGATGAGCGTCGTCTTGGGCGCGATGTGACGAACCTGCTCGAGTATCCACCGGTCGCCCGGTCCGATCTTCTCGTCGGCCGGGATGCACAGGCCGATGACGTCGACCTCGGAGTACGTGTCCTGCACCAGATCGTTGAGCCGTTGCCCCAGAAGCGTTCTGGGACGGTGCAATCCGGGAGTATCGACGAGGATCAGCTGGGCGTGCTCTCGGTGCACGATGCCGCGGATGGTGTGCCGCGTCGTCTGCGGGCGCGAGGACGTGATGGCGATCTTCGACCCCACCAACGCATTGGTCAACGTGGACTTGCCGGTGTTGGGGCGGCCGACGAAACAGACGAATCCGGATCGAAACTCGTCGTTGTGTTGCTCGGACATCGAGCACCTCCAGATTTCAGTGTTGGTGAGTGACGTCCGACGAGTCGTCGTCCTCGGTGGATTCTTCGTCGGGTTCGATCTTTTCGACCAGCACGGTGGTGATGCGGACGCGCCCCTTGGGGTCTGCCCCACCTTCACCGACCAGCAGCAGTCCGTGGGTCGTCACCTGAGCACCGGGCAGCGGCACGCGGCCGAGCTCGTGTCCGAGCAGTCCACCGACCGTGTCGACCTCTTCGGATTCGATCTCGATGCCGAATATCTCGCCGAGGTCCTCGAGCGGCAAGCGGGAGGACACTCGATACCGACCGTCGTCGAGCTCCTCGATGGGCGCTACTTCGTCCGAGTCGTATTCGTCGGCGATCTCACCGACGATTTCCTCGATGACGTCCTCGATGGTCACCAGGCCCGCTATGCCCCCGTACTCGTCGACGAGCAGTGCCATGTGGTTGCGATCGCGCTGCATCTCGGCGAGAAGACTGTCGAGTGCCTTGGAATCGGGAACGAACACGGCCGGACGCATCAGCTCCGACACCTGCACCCCGCGTCCGCCGTCGGTGGAGTAGTACGTCTGCTGCACAAGGTCTTTGAGGTAGACGACACCGACGACGTCGTCCACGTTCTCGCCGATCACGGGGATGCGTGAATGGCCACTGCGCACGGCGAGCGACGTGGCTTGACCGGCCGACTTGTCGGATTCGATCCACACCATCTCGGGCCGCGGGACCATCACCTCTCGGGCGGAGGTGTCGCCCAGCTCGAACACCGATTGGATCATTCGCCGTTCGTCGTCGGCCACGACGCCGCGCTCGCGGGCCATGTCCACCAACTCTCGGAGTTCGATCTCGGAGGCGAAGGGGCCGTTGCGAAATCCCTTTCCGGGGGTGATCGCATTACCGATGAGAATGAGCAGTCTGCTGACCGGTCCGAGCAACCACCCGAGTGCACGCAGCGGCAGCGCTGCTGCCAACGCGATCGAGTACGCGTTCTGCCGACCGAGTGTTCGCGGGCCGACTCCGATCACCACGTAGCTGACCAGCACCATGACCACTGCCGTGATCACCAACGCCGTCGTGGAATCGATCAGTTGCGTCAGACCGCCCGCGAGCAGCACGGTGCCGCCGATTTCGCACAGAATGCGCAGCAGCACCATCAAGTTGACGTAGCGGGGGCGGTCGGCGACCACGACGACGAGGCCGGTGGCGCCGGGCCGCTCGTCCTTGACCATGTCGTCGATGCGCGCCCGCGACACCGTGTTCAGCGCGGAATCGACGGCGGCGAACAGGCCTCCGAGAGGCACCAGAAGGACAGCGAACACGATGAGTGCAACAGCACTGCTCACGCGCGACTACTCCGAATTACGACGGCGGGGATCGCGTCCATCACCGATCGACACCGTCGACGAAACCGGCCTTGCCGAGGAGCCTGGCATCGCGGGCGGCCTGCTGGGCATCCTGCTCTGCTCGCCTGGCGTCCTCGTACCATTCGGCCAGGAGGCGGTTCTGCAGCTCGAACATTTCCTTCTCTTCGTCCGGCTCGGCGTGGTCGTAGCCGAGCAGGTGCAGCACCCCGTGCACGGTCAGCAACGCGAGCTCGTGCTCGAGCGAATGCCCTGCGGCGGCAGCCTGATCCGCGGCGAACGACGGGCACAGCACGATGTCGCCGAGCATGGCCGGTCCGGGCTCGGGCGCATCGGGACGACCGCCCGGCTCGAGTTCGTCCATCGGAAACGACATCACGTCGGTGGGGCCGGGCAGATCCATCCACCGCATGTGCAGATCTGCCATCGTGGCCGAATCCACCAGCACCATCGACAGTTCCGCGGCAGGATGCACGTCCATGCCGGCGATCGCGAACCGTGCGACCGAGACCAGCTCGGGTTCGGAGATGTCCATCCCCGACTCGTTGGACACTTCGATACTCATCTAGCCACTACCCACGCTCTCGTTGCCTGTCGTTTCGTACACCTGAATCATCTTCTCGCCGAACGCGGTCCACCGGTGCGGCGTTGCGCGCGGTTGGGAATCTCACCCTCCGATGCCGACTCGAAGCGCTCGTATGCGTCGACGATCTCCGACACCAGGCGGTGCCGCACCACGTCGCTGCTGGTGAGCTGCGCGAAATGAATGTCGTCCACGTCGGTGAGGATCTCCGATGCCGCACGAAGCCCGGATCGCGCGCCACCGGGAAGGTCGACCTGAGTCACGTCGCCGGTGACGACGATCTTCGATCCGAATCCGAGTCGGGTCAGGAACATCTTCATCTGCTCGGCCGTGGTGTTCTGCGCCTCGTCGAGAATGATGAATGCGTCGTTGAGCGTGCGGCCGCGCATGTAGGCGAGCGGGGCGACTTCGATGACCCCGGCCTGCATCAGCTTGGGGATCGCTTCGTCGTCCATCATGTCGTGCAACGCATCGTGCAGCGGGCGCAGGTACGGGTCGATCTTCTCGTGCAGCGTTCCGGGAAGAAAGCCGAGGCGCTCCCCCGCCTCCACTGCAGGACGCGTCAGGATGATGCGGCTGACCTGCTTGGTCTGCAATGCCTGTACGGCCTTCGCCATCGCCAGGTACGTCTTGCCGGTACCGGCCGGGCCGATGCCGAACACGATGGTGTTGGCGTCGATCGCATCCACGTACCGCTTCTGGTTCAGCGTCTTGGGCCGAATCGTCTTGCCGCGGCGCGAGAGGATGTCGAGGCTCAGCACCTCGGCCGGTGAATCCGACACGCCCTCGGTGAGCATGGCGATCGATCGGCGCACCGCATCGGGAGTCAGTGGCTGAGCACGCTTGGCCAGCGCGGCCAACTCGGAGATCACCCGTTCGGCCAGCGCCACATCGGCCACTTTTCCGGTGAGCGTCACGGCGTTTCCTCGTACGTGGATATCTGCCGTCAGCATCTGCTCGAGCGCCCGCAGGTTCTCGTCGGACTGTCCCAGCAGTGGCATCACTGCTTCGGGGGCGAGTTCCAAGGTGGACCGAACGTCACGCTCGGCGGGAAATTCGCTGTGTTCACTCACGTGGTGGCTATGGCCTGCTCTCTGGTGTCGGCTTCTCGGACGTGCACTTGGTATGAATCGAGTTTAACGCCGCAGCAACGATGCGCATTCCCATTACTCGCTGGTGGCACCGAGCACCGCGTCGAGCGAGAGCGCCCAACACCGCGATTCGGGGTTCAGGAAAGCGAAGTGGTCTTCCCCCGGCACGATCGTCAGTCGCGCGTCGTCTCCGGCAGCGCACGCCAGCGCAACGTACCGTTCGCTCTGCGCCGCCGGGACCTGGATGTCCTCGGATCCGTGCAGGGCGATCGTCGGGATGCCGAGGGGCGCGCGGGCCGCGGGTGAGGCCGACCGGTACAGGTCGGGATCGTCCTCGTATCGGGCCTGCAACAGCGCCTCGACCGCCGGGTTGGTGCGTCCCGATGCACCGCGCGGCTCCAGATCGAGCACGCCGGCCTGCGAGACGATGCGCGACGGGCGGACCTTCGTGCCGGTCTCACCGCCGAGCCACACTGCCAGGTGCCCGCCTGCGGAGTGCCCGATGACGCGTACGTCGGCGATTCCCACCGGGGCGTGGTGCTGCAGTTCCCCGGCGACCACGTCGAGTGCTGCGGTCACATCAGCTTGCATCTCAGGCCAGTGCCCACCTGCGCCGACGCGTCGGTACTCGATGTTCCACGCCACCGCTCCGGCTCCCGCGGCAGCGCGCGCGAACTGGGTGCCCAGGTTCGATCCGTACTGCCCACTCCAGAATCCGCCGTGTACCACCACGACCACCGGCGTCCGGTGATCCATCGGCCCGGCCGGCAGATAGAGGTGGCCGAACTGCTCCGGGTGATCGCCGTACGCGATCTTGATCCGCGCGCTCATGCGTTCTGGAAGTCGGGCGGTAGTTGGGCCCACCGCGAGGTGAGGACACCCAGCGCGCCGAGAGCCACAGCTCCTGCCGTCGAGGTCCGCAGCACCGTCGGGCCCAGCACCACCGGCGTCGCACCCGCCTCGGTCAGGGCGGTGACCTCCCTGTCGTCGAGCCCGCCCTCGGGTCCGACGACGATCGCGACCTCGGGCACCGAGTCGAACGGCAGGTCCCGGAACGCCGAGGTTGCCGCCTCGTGCAGCACCGCCACGATTCCGCCGCGCTCCACGACGCCGCGCACGAAGACGTTGACCGCACGCGAATCGTGCAGCTCGGAGACCTCGGGGATGAATGCCCGACGCGACTGCTTGGCGGCCTCGGCTGCGGTGCTCCGCCACTTCGCGACACCCTTGGATGCCTTCGGGCCCTCCCACCGTGCGACGCATCGCGCGGACTGCCACGGCACCACAGCGTCGACGCCTGCCTCGGTGGCGAGCTCGACGGCGAGTTCCGATCGGTCCGCCTTGGGCAATGCCTGCACGAGCGTTACCACCGGAGTGGGACGCGGCATCTCGCTGCGCGATTGCACGGTCAGTTCCAGTCGGTTCTTCTCCGCCGCGGCGACGATCGCGTCGGCCAAGCCGCCTGCACCGTCACCGAGTAGCACTCGCTCGCCGACGCGGATGCGTCGTACCGTCGCGGCGTGGTGCCCTTCCTTGCCGTCGAGCACTGCGAGCTCGCCGACGTTCGGCAGCGGCGAGAGATAGAAGACCGTCGGGGCCATGGAATCAGCGACCGCTGAAGGCTTCCCGCAACCGCGAGAACAGTCCGCCGCTGTGCGCCGAACCGGTGGTGACGACCTCCGCCGCATCGCGGTCTCGCATCGACTTGAGCTGCTCGAGCAGATGGGTCTGCTTGCTGTCGAGCTTGGTCGGCACGATGACCTCGAGGTGCGCGTGCAGATCGCCGCGAATGCCGGACCGCAGCTTGGGCATGCCGTGACCACGCAGCACTGTGGTCGAATTCGGCTGTGTGCCTTGCTCGATCGAGATCTCGGTTGGCCCGTCGATGATCGCGTCGATGCTGACCGAGGTACCGAGTGCAGCGTCGACCATCGGGACACGCACCGTGCAGTGCAGATCGTCACCGTCGCGGACGAACACCTCGTGCTGCTGTTCGACGATCTCCACGTACAGATCTCCCGCGGGGCCGCCGCCTGGGCCGACCTCGCCCTGTGAGGCCAGGCGGATCCGCATGCCGTTGCTGACGCCCACCGGAACCTTCACCGAGATGTCGCGACGCGACCGCACGCGCCCGTCGCCGCCACACTTGCGGCAGGGATCGGGGATGGTCTCGCCTGCGCCGCGGCAGGTGGGGCACGGGCGGCTGGTCATGACCTGGCCGAGGAACGAGCGTTGCACCGACTGCACTTCGCCGGCACCGCCGCAGGTTTCGCAGCGAACCGGCTTGGAGTCGCCGTTGGTGCCCGAGCCGGTGCACAGATCGCACAGAATCGCAGTGTCGACGGTGATGTGCTTGGTCACGCCGGTGGCGCATTCGTCGAGAGTGAGCTTGGTCCGCAGCAGCGAGTCCGCGCCCGGCTGTACGCGGCCCTTGGGCCCGCGCTGGGAGCCACCCGCACCGCCGCCGAAGAACGCCTCGAACACGTCCCCGAGGCCACCGCCGAATCCGGCTCCACCGAATCCACCGCCGCCGCCTCCGCCGCCCTGCTGCAGCGGGTCGCCGCCGAGGTCGACGATGCGACGCTTCTCCGGATCGGAGAGCACCTCGTATGCGGTGGAGATGTCCTTGAACCGGGCCTGCGCGGCCTCGTCCGGGTTGACGTCCGGGTGCAGTTCTCGCGCCAGCTTGCGATAGGCGCGCTTGATCTCCTGGTCCGTAGCCTGCTGGCCGACGCCCAAAGTCCCGTAATAATCCCGTGCCACGTCGTCTCTTTCGTCCTAGAAGATGAATCTCGTTCGTTGTTGCTGTGTGCGGCCGCCCACGCCCCCGCGGCCGTCGTTCGATCGGTTCTCGCTCGTCTCAGCGTTCGGCCAGGACCTCGCCGATGTACCTGGCAACCGCGGCGACCGAGGCAATTGTTCCTGGGTAGTCCATTCGAGTGGGCCCCAGAACGCCCATTCCTCCGAGGACCATGCCAGCCGACCCGTACCCGGTGGAAATCACCGACGTTCCGCGCATCTCTTCGACCTGCGTTTCCTCGCCGATCCGCACCGTGACGGTCCGCGTGTCCTGTGTCACCGCGAGCAGCTTGAGAACGACCACCTGCTCTTCCAGAGCCTCGAGTACCGCCCTGAGGGATCCGGGAAACCCCGCGTCTCCGGCGAAGTCCGCGGCGTTGCGCGTCAGGTTCGCCGTTCCACCGAGTACCAGGCGTTCTTCGGGGTGCTCGACCAGCGATTCCACCAGCACCGTGGCCGAACGAATCATGGCGTCCCGTAGCCCGGCAGGAGAGTTCTCTGCCAGTTCGGCCACCGCGGCAGATGCAGCAGCCAGCCGCTTGCCCTCCAGCGCCCCGCCGAGCAACCGCCGCAACTGCGCCAGATCCTCGTCGTCGAGCACGTCACCGAGTTCGACGATCCGCTGATCGACTCGCCCGGAGTCGGTGATCAGCACCAACAACAGCCGAGCCGGCGTGAGCGCCACGACCTCGAGATGCCGAACCGACGACGCCGACAGCGTGGGGTACTGCACCACGGCGACCTGGCGGGTCAGCTGAGCCAGCAATCGAACGCCGCGTCGCAGCACGTCGTCCAGGTCGACGCCGTTCTCGAGGAATTCCAGAATGGCTCGGCGCTCGGCCGCCGACAGCGGCTTGACGTCGGCGATTCGATCGACGAACTGGCGATAGCCCTTGTCGGTGGGTACCCGCCCCGAGCTGGTGTGTGGCTGAGCGATGTATCCCTCGGCCTCCAGGACGGCCATGTCGTTACGCACGGTTGCACTCGACACGCCCAGGTTGTGGCGCTCGACCAGAGCACGTGAACCGACCGGTTCCTGGGTGGACACGTAGTCCGCCACGATCGCTCGTAGAACCTCGAACCGCCTGTCGTCGGTGCTCGACATCGGTGCCCACCTCCGTTCTCGTTTCCAATCGTCGCTCGAGTCTAGTAGCCGAGATACGCATACTCGTGCAAGGCCTTACTGTGGTCCGAGTGGAAACGTTCTTTCGATTCGGTCCAGCGGCTCGAGGCTCGCGATGATCTTCAAAGGTGTTCGCGACGGTAAGCCGTACCCCGAGCACGGCCTGTCTATCCGCGACTGGTCGCGCATTCCGCCACGCCAGCTGCGTCTGGACGAAATCGTCACCACCACGAAGGTGCTCGAACTCGACAGGTTGCTGTCCGAGGACTCCACCTTCTACGGCGATCTCTTTCCCCACGCCGTGCAGTTCCGCGGCGTCATCTATCTCGAAGACGGATTGCACCGCGCTGTGCGTGCGGCACTGCGAAATCGAACGGTGTTGCACGCCAGAGTGTTCGACTACGACGCTCTGAGCGCCTGAAGCCGGGTTTCTCAGGCAGCGGCGATGCTGCGCACCACTGCGTCGGCGAGCAACCGACCTCGATCGGTGAGGGTCAGTCGATCGCCCTTGCGCGCCATCAACCCGTCGGCGACGGCTTGCTGGGCAGCGGTGAGCTCGGCCGGCCCGAGCAGAGTCAGCGGCACTCCTGTTCGGAGCCGGACGGTCAACATCAGCTCTTCCAGGTGCCGATCCTCGGCGCTGAGCAGTTCGCTGCCGTGCACCGGCAGCACGCCGGTGGCCAGACGATCTGCGTACGCAGCCGGATGCTTGACGTTCCAGAAGCGGGTACCGCCGATGTGGCTGTGCGCGCCCGGTCCCGCGCCCCACCAGTCGCCGCCGTCCCAGTAGCCGATGTTGTGGCGGCATTGCGCGGCTGCGTCGGTGGCCCAGTTCGATACCTCGTACCAGGACATGCCCGCGGCGTTCAGGGCCGAGTCGATGCGTTCGTATCGGCTTGCCAGCACATCGTCGTCAGGGGCGGGTAGCTCACCGCGGCGGACCTTGCGTGCCATGGCGGTACCGTCCTCGACGATCAATGCGTAGGCCGAGACATGGTCGACGCCGGCCTCGAGCACGGCGGCCAGGGACTGGTCCAGATCGCCGTCTCGCTCCCCGGGAGTGCCGTAGATGAGATCGAGATTGACGTGCTCGAAGCCGGCCGCACGCGCTTCCTTCGCTGCTGCCACCGCCCGACCCGGTGTGTGGGTGCGATCGAGGACGGCGAGCACATGCGGTGCGGCGGACTGCATTCCGAGCGAGATGCGGGTGAACCCTGCATCGCGGAGCCGGTCGAAGAATTCCGGCGACGTCGACTCCGGGTTCGATTCGGTGGTCACCTCGCTGCCGTCGGTCAGGCCGAAACTCGACCGGACCGCACCGAGCACGTCGGCCAACCCGCCGCCCCCGAGGAGTGACGGCGTACCACCGCCGACGAAAACGGTGTCGGCCGTCGGAACGCGACCGGTACCCGCTTCGATCAGACCCGCGGCGATGTCCAGCTCGCGGCGCAGGCCCTCCAACCAGGACTGCGGCGACGCCGATGTGCCCAATTCGCCCGCTGTGTAGGTGTTGAAATCGCAGTAGCCGCACCGCGTGGCGCAGAACGGAACGTGTACGTAGATTCCGAACGCCCGGTCCCCCACGCCGTCGAATGCCTCGATCGGCAACTCGAAGGTGGACGGGACGGGTACGACGGTATTCACGGTCTCCAGTCTCCCAGAGAGCACGGGCCCTTCTCTCCACCCGTCGCCCAGCACTGTCGCAGCTGCCCTGCCAGCCTATTTACCCCGAAATCGGGGTAAATAGCCGACGCGGTCTTCCGCTGCCCCGATGACGTGGCACAATGGCACCCGTGACCGACTCAGGAATTCGACTCGTGGCGCGCCGCCATGTCGATCTAGGCCGTGTCTGCAGCGCGTCGTGTCGATACACGACCGGCTGCTGACCAGCCCTCCTTGGAGCACGTCCATTCGATCCACCGGTTTCCCGCTTCGATCGAGTGCGCAATTGTCTGCGCACTCGTCCCGGGTGCCGGCCAGCACAGAAGATGCAGGAGCAATGCATGTCGTCGACCAGCGACGCGACCACCGACGCTGCCCCCGCCACACCACGGGAGCGCACGCCGCGGCCGACCAAGCGTCGAGCCGAGGGCCAGTGGGCACTGGGTTACCGGGAGCCCCTGAACGCCAACGAGCAGTCCAAGAAGGACGACAACCCGCTCAACGTGCGTGCCCGCATCGAGAACATCTACTCCAAGCAGGGCTTCGACAGCATCGACAAGGGCGATCTCCGGGGCCGCTTCCGCTGGTGGGGCCTCTACACCCAGCGTGAGCAGGGTTACGACGGCACCTTCACCGGTGACGACAACATCGACCTGCTCGAGGCCAAGTACTTCATGATGCGCATCCGCTGCGACGCCGGCGCGCTGAATCTCGAGCAGCTACGCACTCTGGCGCAGATCTCTCAGGAGTTCGGCCGCGACACCGCCGACCTGTCCGACCGGGAGAACGTGCAGTTCCACTGGGTCGAGGTCGAGAACGTCCCGGAGATCTGGCGTCGAATCGAGGCGGTCGGGTTGAAGACCACCGAGGCGTGCGGCGACTGCCCGCGTGTGGTGCTCGGTTCTCCGCTGGCGGGTGAGGCCGTAGACGAGATCCTCGATCCCACCTCGGCCATCGACGAGATCGTCGAGCGCTACATCGGCAAGCCCGAGTACTCGAACCTGCCGCGCAAGTTCAAGACGGCAATCTCCGGCCTGCAGGACGTGGTGCACGAGATCAACGACTGCGCCTTCGTCGGCGTCGTACATCCCGAGCACGGGCCGGGTCTCGACCTGTGGGTCGGCGGCGGATTGTCCACCAACCCCATGCTCGCGCAACGCGTCGGCGTCTGGGTTCCCCTCGAGGACGTCCCGGATGTGTGGGAAGGCGTGGTGTCGATCTTCCGTGACTACGGCTACCGCCGCCTTCGCACCAAGGCGCGCCTGAAGTTCCTCATCAAGGACTGGGGCATCGAGAAGTTCCGCCAGGTTCTCGAGGACGAGTACCTGCACCGCAAGCTCATCGACGGCCCGGCGCCCGAGAAGCCCGCTCGGCCCCGTGATCACGTCGGAATCCAGAAGCTCAAGAACGGGCTCAATGCCGTCGGCGTGGCACCCATCGCAGGCCGGGTGTCCGGCACCATTCTCGCGGCCGTCGCCGACGCTGCCGAGAAGGCCGGGTCGGATCGCGTCCGGTTCACGCCGTACCAGAAGCTGATCGTCCTCGATGTTCCGGACGAGACGCTAGAGCAGCTGATATCGGACCTCGATGCGCTGGGCCTACCTGCCCGGCCCTCGCATTGGCGCAAGAACCTGATGGCGTGCAGCGGCATCGAATTCTGCAAGCTCTCGTTCGCCGAAACCCGGAAGCGCTCACAGGTTCTCGTACCGGAGCTCGAAGAGCGCCTGTCCGACATCAACAGTCGACTCGACGTCCCGATCACGATCAACATCAACGGCTGCCCCAACTCGTGCGCGCGGTCGCAGATCGCCGACATCGGCTTCAAGGGTCAGTTGGTCGACGACGGAGACGGGAATCAGATCGAGGGTTTCCAGGTTCATCTCGGAGGCAGCCTCGGGCTGGACAGTGCGTTCGGCCGGAAGTTGCGCCAGCACAAGGTCAACAGCTCCGAGCTGGGAGATTACATCGACAGAGTGGTGCGCAATTTCGACAAGCACCGCGAGGACGGCGAACGGTTCGCTCAGTGGGCCGTGCGAGCAGACGAGGCGGATTTGCGATGAGTACCAGGCTGAATTTGACGGTAGAGGAACTGAAGGACATCGCCGAGCGCGGTGCCCGTGAACTCGACGGTGCCAGCCCGCTGGAGCTGCTGCAGTGGACCGAGGACAACTTCGGCAACGACTTCATCGTTGCCTCCAACATGCAGGACGGGGTTCTCGTTCACCTCGCAGCACAGGTTCACCCCGGTGTGGACGTGCTGTTCCTCGACACCGGCTACCACTTCGCCGAGACCATCGGGACGCGCGACGCCGTCGAGGCCGTCTACGGCGTTCACGTCGTCAACGCTCGCGCCGAGAAGACCGTCGCAGAACAGGATTCGATCGAGGGCAAGGACCTGTTCGCGCGCGAGCCCAATCGCTGCTGCGCCATGCGCAAGGTCGCACCCTTGAAGAAGGAACTGGCGAACTACAGCGCCTGGGTCACCGGCATCCGGCGAGTGGAAGCTCCTACTCGCGCCAACGCTCCGCTGATCTCGTTCGACGACGCCTTCGGCCTGGTCAAGATCAACCCGATCGCACCGTGGTCCGACGAGCAGATGCAGGCCTACATCGACGAGCATTCGATTCTGGTCAATCCCCTTGTCGACGAGGGATATCCGTCCATCGGGTGCGCACCGTGCACCGTCAAACCTGCCCCCGGAGCCGACCCGCGTAGCGGTCGTTGGGCCGGCAAGGCCAAGACCGAATGTGGGTTGCACGCCTCATGACACTCGATCTCACCTCGGCCACCGTCGGTCGAACCCATCTCGACGCGGATCGATTCGACACCCTCGACGCACTCGAATCCGAAGCCATCCACATCTTCCGCGAGGTTGCGGGCGAGTTCGAGCGCCCCGTCATCCTGTTCTCCGGCGGTAAGGACTCGACCGTTCTGCTGCACCTGGCGATCAAGGCGTTCTGGCCCGCTCCCCTGCCGTTCGCGCTGCTCCACGTCGACACCGGCCACAACCTGCAGGAGGTGCTGGACTTCCGCGATCACGTCGTCGCCAAGTACAACCTGCGCCTGCACGTGGCCAGCGTCGAGGAGTACCTCGCCGACGGGCGTCTGACCGAACGTCCCGACGGCATCCGCAACCCGCTGCAGACCGTGCCCCTCCTCGACGCGATCTCCGAGAATCGGTTCGACGCCGTGTTCGGCGGTGCCCGACGCGACGAGGAACGCGCCCGTGCCAAGGAGCGAATCTTCTCGCTGCGCAACGCGTTCGGCCAGTGGGAGCCCAAGAAGCAGCGCCCCGAACTGTGGAACCTGTACAACGGCAAGCATTCCCCCGGCGAGCAGGTACGCGTATTCCCGCTCAGCAACTTCACCGAACTCGACATCTGGCGCTACATCGCCCGTGACGACGTGGAGCTGGCGAGCATCTACTACGCCCACCAGCGACCCGTCTACCAGCGCGACGGCATGTGGATGACCCCCGGAGTCTGGGGCGGACCGGCCGAGAACGAGGAGCTGCAGACCCTCTCGGTGCGTTACCGCACCGTCGGCGACGGATCCACCACCGGTGCCGTGCTGTCCGAGGCCGCCGACAACCAGGCGATCCTCGCCGAGGTAGCTGCGTCACGATTGACCGAACGCGGAGCCACCCGCGGCGACGATCGCGTCTCCGAGGCTGCCATGGAAGACCGCAAACGAGAAGGATACTTCTGATGAGCAGCACAGGAACTCAGCTCCTTCGCCTCGCCACCGCGGGCAGCGTCGACGACGGTAAGTCCACTCTCGTCGGACGGCTGCTGTACGACACCAAATCCGTTCTGGCAGACCAGATCGACGCCGTCACTCGCGCCTCGGTGGACAAGGGACTGTCCACTCCCGACCTGTCGCTGCTCGTCGACGGCCTGCGCGCCGAGCGCGAACAGGGCATCACCATCGACGTCGCCTACCGCTACTTCGCGACGCCGCACCGCTCGTTCGTACTCGCCGATACCCCCGGTCACGTGCAGTACACCCGCAACACCGTCTCCGGCGCGTCGACGGCTCAGCTCGTCATCCTTCTGGTCGATGCCCGCAAGGGTGTGATCACTCAGACTCGCAGGCACGCAGCAGTTCTCGCCCTGCTCGGCGTTCCGCGCCTGGTTCTCGCGGTCAACAAGATCGATCTGGTCGAGGACCCCGCCACGGTGTTCGCCGAGATCTCGGCCGAGTTCAACTCGCTCACTTCCTCGCTCGGCTGGTCCAGTGACGATGTCATCGAAATCCCGGTCTCGGCACTGCACGGCGACAACGTCGCGGTGAAGTCCGACAAGACCCCGTACTACGACGGCCCCACCCTCATCGAGCACCTCGAGTCGGTCCCGGTCGATGCCGAGCCGCACCGTGTCGGTCTGCGCTTCCCCGTGCAGTACGTGATCCGGCCGCGTACAGCGGAATTCCCGGACTATCGCGGATACGCCGGACAGGTGGCCGCGGGGTCCGTCGACGTCGGCGACGAGGTCGTCATTCTGCCCTCCGGTACTCGGACGACGGTCGAGCGCATCGACACCGCCGACGGCGAACTACGCACGGCCCATGCCGGACGCAGCGTCACCCTCGTCCTCGCCGACGACGTCGACGTCTCGCGCGGCGACACCATCGCCTCACCGCAGGACGCACCCGAGCCGATCGCCGACTTCGAGGCGACGGTGTGCTGGCTTGCCGAGAAGCCGCTTCGTCCTGGGGCTCGTCTGCTGCTCAAGCACGGCACCCGTACCACCCAGGCCATCGTCGGGACGCTGATCGAGCGCTTCGACGAGCAGGAGCTCACCGCACATGAAGGCCCGGAGTCGTTGGAGCTCAACGAGATCGGTCGCATTTCCATCCGGGTCGCCGAGCCCATCGTGGCCGACGATTACGCCGTGAACCGGCACACGGGCAGCTTCCTGCTGATCGATCCGGCCGGCGGCAACACGTTGGCTGCCGGGCTCGTGGGCAACGCTCTGGCCGCAGTCGAGCTGGGGTCGGCAGTCCCGGCGTGAGCGCACTGATCGCGGTCGCCCACGGCAGCCGTGACTCGCGCTCGAGCGCAGCGATCCACCGCGCCGTCGACGTCCTGCGTCGGCGGCGGCCGGATCTGGACGTTCGCGTCGCGTTTCTGGACCTCACCGAGCCAGGCGTCGGGCAGGTCGTCGACGCCCTTGTAGACGCTGGTCATACCCGCGTCGTCGCAGTCCCGTTGTTGCTCGGCAAGGCCTTTCACGCGAGAGTCGACCTGCCCGCGCTGTTGGACGCAGCGCAGACGCGGCATCCCCAGGTGTCGATCGTGCAGGCCGATGTACTGGGCGATGACCGCCTCCTCATCGAGGCAGTCCGAGACCGAATCACCGATACCGGCGTCGCAGTGGACGATTCGACGGTCGGCATCGCCTTGGCTGCGGTCGGCTCCTCGGCAGCACCGGCGAATCAGCGCACCCGCGTGATCGCGCAGAAACTGCTCGCAGGGACGGGCTGGGTCGGGGCCGTGACCTGTTTCGCGACGTCGGTCTCCCCGTCCGCCACCGATGCGGTCGCGCAACTGCATGCGATGGGTGCCACTCGTATCGTCGTGGCACCGTGGTTCCTGGCTCCGGGCTTACTCACCGACCGGGTCGAGGCAGCACTGTCGGACCGGCCCGACGTAGTGCACGCCGACGTCATCGGAGCACACCCGGCCGTGGCCGAACTGGCATCGCGTCGCTACGACTCCGCAGTGGCACGCGCCACGTCGGTGGCGTCGGCAATCGTCGGTACCCGCGTCGCACGCACATAGACGGTCTCACCCTCGCGCAGTCCCAGTGCCTCACTGTCACCGCGAGTAATCTGGGCGGCGAACAGTTCGCCGGTAGCCGCACTCTTCAGCTCGACCTTCACCTCGAAACCGAGATGCACCACGCGCTCGACGACGGCACGCGTCACACCGGCCGACTCGGCAGTACCGCTCGCCTGCGCCTGCGCCAACGACGGGTCACGCCCGACGCGAATGTCGTGCGGACGCACCAGGAGTCCGTTCAGCTTGGCCACCTGACCCAGGAACGACATCACGAAGTTGTTGGCGGGCCTGTCGTACAGGTCTTCTGGGCTGCCGACCTGCTCGATTCGGCCTTTGTTGAGCACCGCGATTCGATCGGCGACGTCGAGCGCCTCCTCCTGATCGTGCGTCACCAGAACCGTGGTGACGTGCACCTCGTCGTGCAGGCGACGCAGCCACGTCCGTAGATCGGCGCGCACCTTGGCGTCGAGCGCACCGAAGGGCTCGTCGAGCAGGAGCACCTGTGGGTCGACGGCGAGGGCGCGAGCCAGCGCCATACGCTGGCGCTGTCCACCGGAGAGCTGAGCCGGATAGCGACTCTGGAAACCGGCCAACCCAACGATCTCGAGCAGCTCGTCGACCTTCTTGGCGATCTCGGCCTTCGGCCGTTTGCGGATCTGCAGACCGAAGGCGACGTTGTCTCGCACTGTGAGGTGCTTGAACGCCGCGTAGTGCTGGAAGACGAAGCCGATCTCGCGGCGCTGCGGGCTGACCCACGTCACGTCCTGGCCGGCGAGCACCACCCGCCCGGAGTCGAGTTGCTCGAGGCCGGCGATCGAGCGCAGCAGAGTGGACTTGCCCGAGCCGCTGGGGCCGAGCAGCGCCGTCAACGATCCCTTGGGAATGTCGATGCTGACGTTGTCGAGAGCAGCGAAATCGCCGTAGTGCTTGTTGGCACCGACGACGGAGATCTCGATCTCGGAGGATTTCTCGGTCATTACTTCGTCCTCTTCTTGTCGAGAACCGTCATCAGCAACAGCACGATGACGGCGATCGCCATCAGCAGCGTGGACGCGGCGTACGCGCCCTGTTGATTGAAGTCCTCATACCGTGAATTGACCAACAGAGTCAGTGTTTGCGAGATACCGGGCAGGTTGGTCGAGACCATGATGACCGCACCGAACTCGCCGAGCGAACGCGCGACGGTGAGTACAACGCCGTAGGTCAGGCCCCACCGGATCGCCGGAAGGGTGATGCGCCAGAACGTCTGCCACGAACTTGCACCCAGGGTCGATGCTGCTTCTTCCTGCTCCTCGCCTATCTCGTACAGAACCGGTTCGACTTCGCGTACGACGAACGGCAGCGTCACGAAGATAGTCGCTATCACCATGCCGGGAAGCGCGAAGATCACTTTGAAGCCGAGACTTTCGACGCCTCCGAACCACCCGTTGGCACCCCAGAGCAGAATCAGAGCGACACCGGTGATGATCGGCGACACCGCAAACGGCAGGTCGACGATCGCTTCGAGTATCCCCTTGCCGCGGAACCGGCCGCGCACCAATGCCAACGCCGTGACGATTCCGAACACGACGTTGATGGGCACCACTATGGCCACGATCAACAGTGACAGTTGCAGCGCGGACTGTGCGGCGGGAGTGGTGATCTGCTCCCAGAACGTCACCACCCCGTCCTCGAAAGTGCGGTACAGGATGGCCCCGAGTGGGAACAACACGAGCACGGCGAGATAGATCAGCGCGACGGCACGCAGGGACAGTTTGATCGGGAGACCGATTTTCACGAGATCTGCTCTTCCCGTCTGGCCAACCTGTTACCGATGATGCGCAGAACGAACAGCACAGCGAAGGCAATTGCCAACAGCACCACGGAGATTGCGGCTGCATCGATCGGCCGGTCGTATTCGATGAGTTCACGGATGTACTGCGAAGCGACCTGCGTGTCGTTGGGAATGTTGCCGCCGATCAATACCACCGACCCGAATTCGCCGATGGCGCGGGCGAACGCGAGCCCGCCACCGGACAGCACCGCCGGTAGCAGGACCGGCAGGACGATGCGCCGAAAGATGGTCCAGTTGTTCGCGCCCAGCGAGGCCGCAGCCTCTTCGACGTCCTTGTCGAGTTCGATCAGCACGGGCTGCACGGCACGCACCACGAACGGGAGCGTGACGAACAACAGCGCCACTATGACAGCGGGCTTGGTGGCGTTGAACACGACACCGATGGGACTCGACGGACCGTACAGCGACAGCAGCACCAGGCTCGCCACAATGGTCGGCAGGGCAAACGGCAGATCGATCAGTGCATTGACGAATCGCTTGCCGGGGAACTCGTCACGCACCAGGACCCACGCGATCAGAGTGCCGAGAAACAGGTTGATCACCGCGGCGGCAACGGACACCAGCAGAGTCACCTTGAAGGTGGCGATGGCACGCGCTTCGGTGATCGCATCCCAGAACCCACCGAGTCCGCCGTCGAACGACTGAACCGTCAACGCCGCCAACGGAAGCAGCACGATGACGCTGAGCCACAGCACGGCGACTCCGAGACCGAGCGGCCCCACGGATCCCGGGCCCCTGAACTTTCGGCCCTCACGCCCGGCACGAAACCGAGGTCTCGTACCGGGCGAGGAGATCGAACCCGCAGTTGCGGTTTCGGTGCTCGAAGATGACATCGCTCTCTACCGGGTACTTTCCTGATAGATCGTCGTGATTGCGCCGTTGTCGCCGAACAGGTCGGCGTCCACCTGCGTCCAGCCACCGAGATCGTCGATGGTGTAGAGCTTTTCGGGGGTGAAGAACTTGTCGGAGTACTCCGAGGCGATGTCCGGGTTCGTCGGTCGGAAGCCTGCCTCGGCCCAGATCTTCTGGCCCTCGTCGGTGTAGATGAAATCGTTCAGAGCATTCGCTCGATCGAGGTTGGCACTGCTGTTGATCACTGCCACGGGATTGTCGATGCGGAACGTGACGGGAACGTCGACGTGCTCCACCTTCTGTCCTTGTTCCTCGATCAGCAGTGCCTCGTTCTCGTAGCTGAGCAGCGCATCGCCCTGGCCCTGCAGGAAGGCTTCGGTTGCAGCGCGACCGGATTCGGGCTGAACCGGGAAATGGTCGGAGACGAGGGTACGAACGAAATCGAGACCGGCCTGCTTGTCCTGGCCGCCGTTGCTCTTCGCCGCGTACGGAGCAAGGAGATTCCACTTGGCCGAGCCGGAGCTGAGCGGACTGGGACTGATGACCTGTACGTCGGGCTTGATCAGGTCGTCCCAGGTACGAATGTTCTTCGGGTTGCCTTCGCGCACGACGATCGTCACCACGGAACCGAACGGCACTCCGCCGTAAGCATTCTGGTTCCAGTCCTCGTCGACCTTGCCGGCCTTGACGAGTCGTGTGACATCGGGTTCGACCGAAAAGTTCACGATGTCGGCGGGTGCACCGTCGGCTACCTTGCGAGACTGGTTGCCCGATGCGCCGTAGTCGGCGTTGATTGCGGTCCCCTCGCCGTCCTCGGTGGCTGCGAAAGCGGGACCGATTGCGTCCCAACCGTTCTTGGGGACGGCGTATCCCACGAGAGTCAAGGCAGGACCGCTGGCGGTGTCCGATCCGCCACCGACAGCATCGCTCGAGCCGCCACCGCAGGCGGTCAGTAGCAGAGTTCCCACAGCCGCGAACGTGGTCAGGAGGTAACGAGAACTATGCCTCATTGTGGAGTGGCCTTTCGTGATGTGACGAAGAAGAGACTGGGAAGAACGGACAGGAGGACAGTCGAACCGAGGCGAGACCGAAACCCGCAACGAAGATTCAAGAGATCCTCCCCAGCCCAGGGCCGGGGAGAGCTGGGCCCCGAGCAGGCGCACAGCACGATAGGACCTAGGCGACCCGAGGAATCGATTCGACTGAGGAAAGAATCAACAACAGTCGATATCGGCGACTGCCAACATGCCGACAGCAATCAACGCCAACTGATGGCGGACGCGGTACTCGGCGGCAGAAGACACGGTCAGAAATCTAGCAGAGGTTTCGGACGGACTCTAATTCAGCGGACGCGCCCGGTGACTCGACGGCGCAGCCGTCGGCCGAGCCGTGGCGACGAGGCCCTACCGAGTGAGCAGCCAGGCGATGACAACCAGTACCAGCAGCGCGATGAGCGCCAGCGTGACCCGAGACCGTGGCATTACTGTCCATCCTTCGTCGTGGTGGAGGCGGCAGCCGTCGACTCCGCCTCGCGAGCAGCGCGGGCGTCGCGACCGAGCAGGCGCAGGACCACCGCGAGGAGGCGATCGAACACCCGTGCCAGCAGGAACGCCGTCGGCACGATGACCAGCAGCACGACGATCGCCTGCGGTACGAACGGCAGGCCCGTCACCCACAGTTCGACGCCGTCCCACCATCGCGCAACCGGTTCCACCCTCGCAGCTTAAACCAGCGCGTCCGGTGCCCACGCCACGCCGATCGACGACCAGCAGTGGACGACTGCCACCGTTACGTCGATGATTACGCCATGACGGCATTCGAAGATGTTTCGCCCGTGCCTCCGGTGGCCGACGAGCCCGCGATGGGATCTGGGCACCCAGAGTTGGGCGGGATCGAAGTTCAGGGAGCATTGGGCAGTACCGACGCACCGGTGTCCACCCTGACGTCCTACCGCAGCGCCTTTCCGCCGATCGACGACTACGCGTTCCTCTCGGACTGCGAGACCACCTGTCTGATCGCGCGGAACGGATCCGTCGAGTGGATGTGCGTGCCCCGGCCGGACTCCCCCAGCATCTTCGGAGCGATTCTCGATCGCAGCGCCGGTCACTTTCGCGTCGGCCCCTACGGCCAGTCGGTCCCCGCGGCGCGGCGCTACCTGCCCGGCGGTCTGATCGTCGAAACCACGTGGCAGACCGAGACCGGCTGGTTGATCGTGCGCGACGCCCTCGTCATGGGGCCGTGGCACAACACAGATCAACGCTCTCGCACCCACAAGCGCGCACCGAGCGACTGGGATGCCGAACACATACTGCTGCGCACCATCAAATGCGTGAGCGGCACAGTCGAATTGGAGATGAGCTGCGAGCCCGCCTTCGACTACCACCGGGCACCCGCGAACTGGGAGTACACCGGCAAGGTGTACGAGGAGACCACCGCAACCTGCGAGGCGAGCGCGGACGGTGACCAGCCCACGCTGAAGTTGACCACCAATCTTCGGATCGGCATCGAGGGCCGTGAGGCTCGGGCCCGAACGCGAATGACGGAGGGCGACAATGTGTTCGTCGCTCTGTCCTGGTCCGATCTTCCTTCGCCGCAAACCTTCGAGGAAGCCGCGGAGAAGATGTGGCGCACCTCCGAGTGTTGGCGGCAGTGGATCACCATCGGCCGGTTCCCCGACCACCCGTGGCGGGGATACCTGCAGCGCAGCGCGTTGACGCTCAAGGGCCTGACCTACGCGCCCACCGGTGCCCTGCTGGCGGCATCGACCACGTCGCTCCCGGAAACACCGGGCGGAGAACGCAACTGGGACTACCGCTACACCTGGGTGCGCGATTCGACGTTCGCTCTGTGGGGCCTCTACACGCTCGGACTGGACCGTGAAGCCAACGACTTCTTCGCGTTCATGTCGGACGTGGCCACGACGGCGAACGGCGAGGTCAATCCGCTGCAGGTGATGTACGGCATCGGCGGCGAGAAGACCCTCGACGAGAGCGAGCTACCGCACCTGTCCGGATACGACGGCGCGCGGCCGGTGCGCATCGGCAACGGGGCCTACGACCAAGAGCAGCACGACATCTGGGGCACCATGCTCGACTCGGTGTACCTGCACGTCAAGTCGCGTGAGCACGTCCCGGAATTCCTGTGGCCGCTGCTCAAACGACAGGTCGAGGAAGCGATTGCCAATTGGCGCAAACCGGACCGTGGCATCTGGGAGGTGCGCGGCGAACCGCAGCACTTCACTTCGTCGAAGCTCATGTGTTGGGTCGCGCTCGATCGCGGTGCCAAGCTCGCCGATATCCACGGCGAGAAGGACTACTCGGACCAGTGGAACGAGATCGCGGACGAGATCAAGGCCGACATTCTCGAAAACGGCACCGACGCACGCGGAGTGCTGACCCAGCGCTACGGCGACCCGTCGCTCGACGCGTCGTTGCTGCTGGCACCGCTGCTGCGATTCCTACCGGCCGACGACGAGCGAATCCGTGCCACGGTGCTCGCCATCGCCGACGAGTTGACCGAGGACGGATTGGTTCTGCGCTACCGAACCGACACCACCGACGACGGCTTGGCCGGCGAGGAAGGAACGTTCACGATCTGCTCGTTCTGGCTGGTCTCTGCCCTGGTGGAAATCGGCGAACTGCCCCGTGCGAAGCACCTCTGCGAACGTCTACTCGGCTACGCGAGCCCACTCAAGCTCTACGCCGAGGAGATCGACCACCGCACCGGCCGTCACCTCGGCAACTTCCCGCAGGCGTTCACTCACCTTGCCCTCATCAACGCAGTGGTGCACGTCATCCGGGCCGAGGAAGCCCAGGCGTCCGGACACTTCCAGCCCGCCCACGCCAACCCCTGACGGGGAATTTCGGTAGTCGCTGCGTGTAGGTTCAGCGGCCGAGTTGTCTCGCCCATTCGGCGATCAGCTCGGCGGCGGGCTCGGCCTGAGCGCGGCGATGGCCGGTCCCGGCCCACATCGACAGTCCCGACGGGTCACCCGCTGCTGCGGCCTTCGCGCGCATCGGCGCGGTCAGGTAATGCAGATCGGGATACGCCAGCGGTGCAGCGTCCGAGTTCGCGTGCATGAACTCGTTCACCAGACCCCGCGCAGGACGGCCGGAGAAGGCCCTCGTCACTGCGGTGTTCGGAGCCAGTGTCAGCTGTTCGCGGTGTACTGGTTTGGTGCCGGCCTCAGGCGTGTTCAGGAAGGCAGTCCCGAGCTGCGCGGCATGGGCTGCACCCGAATCCAACAGTGGCGCAATGTCGTTGCCGTCCATCAAACCACCCGCTGCGATGCGAGGGAGTTCCGAGATCTCGCGGACCGCAACGAGCAGCTCGGCCAACGGCTCCTCCGGGGCCGACCCGTCGAACGTACCTCGATGCCCACCGGCTTCGGGTCCCTGCACAACGAGAGCGTCGACGCCGTTGGCGGTGGCCACCGACGCGTCGGACGCGGTGGCGACGGTGGCCCACACCTCGGTTCCGACTGCGTGCAGCTGGGCTACCTCGTCCGCGTCGAACGTCGCGAACGTGCTCGAGACCAGCGGTACCGGGTGCTCGAGCAGCCATGCGAACTTCTCGGCGTAGAAGTCGTCTCGTCGCAGCAGCTCCCCCGGTTCGGCATCGAACCGCTCGAACCAGGACGCCAGGTGTTCGGCATAGGACGCCACGTCGGCACCGGACGGTTCCTCCGGCAGAAAGAGGTTGACGCCGAACGGCAGTCCTCGAACCGAATCGATCTGCGCTGCAAAGGCTTCAGGTGTCAGTAATGCGCCCGCGATCATGCCGAGCCCACCCGCCTCCGAGACCGCGCGAGCGAGTTCGGGAGTACTCGGGCCACCCGCCATGGGCGCACCGACGACGGGCACACGGAGCTGCTTCAAGATCGGCGTAGTCACAGGTTCGAAATGTACTCGCCGGCCACGGCCTCGTCTGTCGCACCCGACATGCGTCCGCTACCACACGCCACCGACAGAATCGCGATATCGAATCCTTCTGCAGGGCAATAGTTTTCGATTCGACTATCATTGTCAGTCGAACACATGTTCGATACACTTGATCCATGACAACGGAGATCTGGCAACTGAGCGAAAGCGAACTCCTCGCCGACGCTGCTGATGTCTCCCACCGAATCCAGTTGATGGAAGCCCGACGTATCGCCCTCGTCGCCGAGATCGATACTCGCGTGAGCCGCGAGAAGCTCGGATTCCCCGGACCCGCCGGTTGGCTCACCTCCACCACCCTGCTCTCCCCTGGTAAAGCCACCAAGATCGTCGCCCTCGCCCGCGGACTGAAGAACTTCCCCGACATCGCCGACGCCGTCAGCACGGGCGTCATGTCCGTCGACCATGCCGCTCTGATCCTCGCCTTCGCCGAAACACCGCCGAAGAACCTCCCGCAAGAAGGCCAGGACATCGCCCGCGCCGCCATGATCAAGGCTGCGACCGGACCACAAGCGCGCACCGGCCGCATCCGCGAAGCGATCACCAAACTCGAGGACACCTACGGCAGCAAGAAACCGCCCCCCGAGGACACCGACCGCAACGAACTCTTCGCCTCCACAACCCTCAACGGGCGGCTGGTGCTCAAGGCCGACTTCGATGCCATCACCGGAGAAAAACTCCTCACCGCACTCTCACCGCTCACCGAACCCCGACCCGCCGCCGACGGTACCCAAGACGAACGCAGCCCCGCCCGGCGGCGCGCCGACGCCTTCGGGCACATCCTCGACCGCTACCTCGCCTCCAGCAACCGCCCCACCGAAGGCGGCGAAAAACCGCACCTCAATCTGCACATCAGCCTGCGCGACCTCACCGACCTCCGCCGCACCATGAACGCCGACAGCGACTCTGACTCTGACTCTGACTCTGACTCTGAGAATGGCAGCATCGCAACCGAATCCGACAACGACAGCCGGCCAGCCACCGCCGATCGCGGCGCGTATCGCGACTTGTTCGGCGACGGCACCACCGTCGGGTGGCTGCCGTGGATGGGGCCACTCTCCCGCAATACGTCCCGGCAACTGGCCTGCGACTGCCTCCTCACCGCCATCGTCATGGATGAGAACGGCTCACCGATCAACCTCGCCCGCACCGCACGCACCGTCACCGCGAAACAGAAACGCGCCCTCACCGCCCGCGACCACGGGTGCGCCTTCCCCGGCTGCGGCAAACCCGCAGCCTGGACCGAAGGCCACCACATCTGGCACTGGGCCGACGGCGGACCCACCGACATGAACAACCTCGTCCTGCTCTGCGGATTCCACCACCGACTGATCCACCACAGTGACTGGGAAGTGTTCATCGCCGCCGACAACCACCCGTGGTTCATCCCACCCGCCACCGTCGACCCCTACCGAAAACCCCGACAATCCCACGCCAGAGCCGGCCCCCACATCACATAACCGCCGACAACAAGACCAGCCCCGCACCGAGAACACGGTGCGGGGCTGGAAGAGGTTGTGTTACAGCTACTTCGACATGAGCGAAGGCACCTCGAAGTTGCCAGAGTGCGTGCCTGCGCTACTTCTTGGGCTTGTCCGACGAAGATTCCGAGGACAGTGCGGCGACGAAGGCTTCCTGTGGCACCTCGACGCGACCGATCGTCTTCATCCGCTTCTTGCCCTCTTTCTGCTTCTCGAGCAGCTTGCGCTTACGGCTGATGTCGCCGCCGTAGCACTTGGCCAGCACATCCTTCCGGATAGCGCGGATGTTTTCGCGGGCGATGATGCGCGATCCGATGGCAGCCTGGATCGGCACCTCGAACTGCTGACGGGGAATCAGTTCCTTGAGCTTGGTCGTCATCTTGTTGCCGTAGGCCGCGGCAGCGTCCTTGTGCACGATCGCCGAGAACGCGTCGACGGCCTCACCCTGCAGCAGGATGTCGACCTTGACCAGTGCGCCGCTCTGCTCGCCGATCTCCTCGTAGTCGAGGCTGGCGTATCCACGCGTCCGGGACTTGAGGATGTCGAAGAAGTCGAAGATGATCTCGGCCATGGGGATCGTGTAGCGCAGCTCCACTCGGGTCTCGGACAGGTAGTCCATACCGCCCAGTTCTCCGCGTCGCCCCTGGCACAGTTCCATGATGGAACCGATGAACTCGCTGGGCGAGATGATGGTGCACTTGACCATCGGCTCGAACACTTCCCGCGCCTTGCCCTCGGGCCAGTACGACGGGTTGGTGACGATGTGCTCGGCACCGTCCTCCATCTCGACGCGGTAGACCACGTTGGGCGAGGTCGAGATCAGGTCCAGGTTGAACTCTCGCTCGAGCCGCTCGCGGGTGATCTCCATGTGCAGCAGACCCAGGAAGCCGCAGCGGAAGCCGAAGCCGAGCGCCACCGACGTTTCCGGCTCGTACGTCAGGGCCGCGTCGTTGAGTTGCAGCTTCTCGAGAGCATCACGAAGGTCCGGGTAGTCCGAGCCATCGAGTGGGTAAAGGCCCGAGTAGACCATCGGACGCGGTTCGCGGTAGCCGGTCAGCGGCTCGGTTGCGCCCTTGCGGAAGGTGGTGACGGTATCGCCGACCTTGGACTGACGGACGTCCTTGACTCCGGTGATCAGGTAACCGACTTCGCCGACGCCCAGGCCCTTGGTGGCCTTGGGATCGGGAGAGACGATGCCGACCTCGAGTAACTCGTGCGTCGAGCCGGTCGACATCATCGTGACCTTTTCGCGCGGGTTGAGCGCGCCGTCGACCACTCGCACGTAGGTGACGACACCGCGATAGGTGTCGTAGACCGAGTCGAAGATCATCGCGCGAGCCGGACCGTCGGGGTTGCCGACCGGAGCCGGGACCAGCTTGACGACCTCGTTGAGCAGTTCTTCCACGCCCACACCGGTCTTACCGGATACGCGCAGTACGTCGTCGGCCTCGCACCCGATGATGTGCGCGATCTCGGCGGCGTAGCGATCCGGGTCGGCAGCGGGAAGATCGATCTTGTTGAGCACCGGAATGATGGTGAGCTCTTTGTCGAGAGCCAGGTACAGGTTGGCCAATGTCTGTGCCTCGATGCCCTGCGCTGCGTCGACGAGCAGCACCGCCCCTTCGCAGGCTTCGAGGGCGCGGGAGACCTCGTAGGTGAAGTCGACGTGGCCGGGAGTGTCGATGAGGTGCAGAACGAACTCTTCGCCGTCGACGACCCACGGCAGCCGCACGTTCTGCGCCTTGATGGTGATGCCGCGCTCGCGCTCGATATCCATCCGGTCCAGGTACTGCGCGCGCATCGACCGGTCGTCGACGACGCCCGTGAGCTGCAACATACGGTCCGCCAACGTCGACTTACCGTGGTCGATGTGGGCGATGATGCAGAAGTTCCTGATCCTGGACGGATCGGTGAACGTCGTGTCGGCGAAGCTGGGCACTCGTATCCTTCGGCTGGCGTGTTCGAAATGAGCGAACGGGTGCCCCCATCGTCCCACGCCGAGAACGGTGCGCCGTCCCCGGCTGTCCGACTTTGCCGTTCCGGTGCAGCGGTTCGGGCTGTGAGCAGCAGAGTCGGGATCGCTAGACTCTGCCGCATGGCTGGCAACTGGAGCAGATTCGGCAAGGAACTGGGCAAGATCGCACTGCGCGAGGGCCCTCGACTGTTCCGTCAACTACAGAAGTCCGGTGCCCTGCAGAAGGGCAAGGACGCGATCAGTGGAACGACGACGAACACGGCTGCTCCGGCTCCGCGTCCCGGCCGCCCGGTGGCGTCACAGACAAGGCCGACGGCCCAGCGCGCTCGCACCATCGAGTACTCCCCGGATCTGGACGGCAAGGCCGATCCGGGCGAAATCGTCTGGACCTGGGTGACCTACGAAGAAGACGCCAGTCAGGGCAAGGATCGCCCCGTGTTGGTCATCGGCCGCGAGGGCAACGATCTGCTCGGCCTGATGCTCTCGAGCCAGAGCAGCCGCGACGGCGATCGCGACTGGCAGTCGATCGGATCCGGTTCCTGGGACGCCGAGGGTCGACCGAGCTGGATTCGCCTCGATCGCGTTCTCGACGTGCCCGAGGACGGTATCCGCCGCGAGGGCGCGATTTTGAGCAAGTCCCAATTCGATTCGGTCGCAACCCGATTGCGTCGCGATTTCGGCTGGAACTGAGTCGTCCGCGTTGTGCGTAGCCCCAGCTACGCACAACGCGCACGACGCTAGGCCAGTCGGGTGATCTCCACGACCACGTCGAGAGCCGTCGAACCGCCGCCGGAGAAGATGCCCTTGAGTGGAGGCACGTCGGCGTAGTCGCGGCCGAGTCCCACCGAGACGTGCTGCTCGTTGACGGCGATCGCGTTGGTCGGGTCGTAGCCCCACCAGGCACCGGTCCATGCCTCGATCCAGGCGTGGCTCTGGCCCTCGACGGTCGCGCCGATCGCAGCCTGCTTCTTCGGGTGCAGGTATCCCGAGACGTACCGGCTGGGGATACCGATGCTGCGCAGCATCAACAAGGTCAGGTGGGCGTAGTCCTGGCACACGCCCTTCTTCTCCGACCACGCCTCGACGGCCGAGGTGTGTACGCCCGTGGTGCCCGGCACGTACGACATCTCCTGGTTGACCCAGTTCGAGATCTCGACAACCGATTCCTGCGGCGGTAGTCCCTTCGAGAGCTTCTTCGCCACCGAGGCGAGTTGACGATTCTTGGGCACGTAGACCGTGTTGTCGAGCACCTCGTTGAAGCGGTCGGTGACCGGATCGCTTGCCAGTTCCTCCCAGGACGCGTTCTCGTCGGGGTAGACGAATGGATCGGTCTCGACCACCGACGAACCGGTGACCTCGAGCTCGGTGTGCGGTGCGTGCAGATCGAACGCCGTCACCGCCGTACCCCAGTAGTCGGTGTAGCGGTAGGACCGCGTCACCGGGTTGGTCTCGACCCGGTTCAGAATGACGTTCTGCCGGTTGTCACTTCGCGGCGTCAGCCGAGCTTCGTTGTAGGACGAGGTCACCGGTGCGTCGTACTGATAGCCCGTGGTGTGTACGACACGCATACGCCAGCTCACAGTTCACCTTCCAATTGATCTTCGAATGTTCCGGAGCCGGCGTCCGTCCACGCAACCCACGGAGCGGCGTGGAAGTACTGCTTGGAGATCGCCTCACCGAGTTCACGGCAGGTTTCCTGCAGCGAGAGCAAGCGCTCCTGCAGATCGTCGAGAATTTCACCGGGACGCAGGAACTCGAGTTCGCTGCGGGCGCGACCGAGTAGACGCTGAGCTTCGGCACGCGCACCTACTCGACTGTTGGGCTGATGATCGAGCTGATCGAGCGAACGTTCCGCCTCGTTGAGTGCGTAGAACACCGAACGCGGGAAGAGCCTGTCCAGCAACATGAATTCGAGAACGCGCTGGGCGTCGAGCGCGCCGCGGTAGGTGCGCAGGTAGGTGTCGTGAGCACCTGCGGATCGCAGCACGGTGACCCAGGCCGGCGACGACGGTCGATCGCCTGCGCGCGAGAGCAGCAGCCGCACGATCATGTCGATGCGCTCGACCGAGCGACCGAGCAGGAGGAAGCGATAGCCGTCGTCGTGGCTGAGCGTGGAATCGGCGAGACCGGCGAACATCGCGGCCCGCTCCTCGATGTAGCTGAAGAACTCGGCCGGGCCGGTGCGCTTGGACGCCCTGATGCGCTCGTTCAGCCCGTTGTAGGTGGTGTTCAAGCACTCCCACATCTCGCTGGACGTGACTTCGCGTGCGCCGCGGGCATTTTCGCGTGCACTCGACAACGAGTCGACGATGGAGCCAAGTCCGTCACGGCTGAAGGCCACCAGTTCGGTGAGTGACCACACGTCGAGCGAGACGTCCGGCTCGTGTTTGAACCCGAGTACTCGCAACAGCACTCGCGAGATGTGGTCGGGATCGACCGTGGCGTCTTCGAGAAGCTGGTGGACGGTGACATCGAGAATGCGGGCCGTGTCGTCCGCTCTCTCGACGTACCGCCCGATCCAGTAGAGCGACTCTGCGTTGCGCGCGAGCATTTACTGTCCACCGCCGTTCGAGTCCGAGTTCGTGACCTGCTGTTGTTGTTGCTGCTGCTGCTGTTGCTGATTCATCTGCTGGTCCATCGTCAGCTCCGGGCCCTGCTCGACCATCGGCGACTCCGGCGGAACGCTGACGATCTCCTCACCCGCCAGCTCCTGCTCCTCCTGCGAGGTTCGCGTGGCCAATACCCAGGTGTCCTTGCTGCCGCCGCCCTGGCTCGAATTGACCACCAGGGACCCTTCCGGAAGGGCGACGCGGGTCAGGCCTCCGGGCAACACCCACACGTCGTCGCCGTCGTTGACCGCGAACGGCCGCAGGTCGACGTGCCGGGGAACCAACCGGTCGCCGATCTTGGTCGGCACCGTCGACAGCTGCACGACAGGCTGCGCGATCCAGCCGCGCGGATCTGCGCGAACCTTCTTGCTGATGGTCGCCAGTTCCTTCGGCGAGGCGTCCGGGCCGAAGACGATGCCGTAACCGCCAGACCCTTCCACCGGCTTGATGACCAACTCGTCGATGCGGTCGAGCACTTCCTCGCACTCGTCGTCGAGCCAGCACCGGAACGTGTCGACGTTGGCGAGCAACGGCTTCTCGCCCATGTAGTAGTCGATGATCGTGGGCACGTAGGTGTAGACCAGTTTGTCGTCGCCGACGCCGTTTCCGACGGCACTCGAGATCACGACATTGCCTGCGCGCGCGGCATTGACGAGGCCGGCCACGCCGAGCACCGAATCCGGCCGGAATTGCATGGGGTCGAGGTAGTCGTCGTCGATGCGTCGATAGATGACGTCGACCTGACGCTCACCCTCGGTGGTGCGCATGTAGACGATGTTGTCTCGGCAAAACAGGTCGCGTCCCTCGACGAGCTCGACGCCCATCAGTCGGGCCAGCAGTGAGTGCTCGAAATAAGCCGAGTTCGCCACGCCGGGGGTCAGCACGACCACTGTCGGGTCGGCCTCGTTCAGTGCAGCAGCGGAGCGGAGCGCGCGCAGCAGGTGCGAGGCGTAGTCGCCGACGGCCCGAACACGGTGACTGGCGAACAGGTCGGGGAACACCCGAGCCATGGTGCGCCGGTTCTCCATGACATAGGACACACCCGACGGCGAGCGCAGGTTGTCCTCGAGAACGCGGAACGTGCCCTGCGCGTCACGGACCAGGTCGATTCCGGCGACATGGATGCGCACGCCGTTCGGTGGTGTGATGCCCACCGCCTCGCGGTGGAAGTGCTCACAGGATGTGATCAGCCGCTTCGGGACGACGCCGTCGCGCAGGATCTCCTGATCGCCGTAGATGTCGGCAAGAAACATCTCGAGCGCCTTGACGCGCTGCTTGATGCCGCGCTCGAGCCGTGTCCACTCCCCTGCCGCGATGACGCGGGGAACCTGGTCGAGGGGAAACGGCCGCTCCTGGCCGGACAGGGAGAACGTGATTCCCTGGTCGACGAATGCTCGACCCAGCGCGTCGGATCTCGCGTCCAGATCGGCGGCGTTGGCCGGGGCGAGTGCGGTGTGAATGCCCTTGTACGGAGTTCTGGTTCGCCCGTCCGCGTCGAACATCTCGTCGAAGGCGAGACTGTACTTTCCGACGTCGGAGTATCCCCCGAATACCCCGTCGACCTCGGGTTCGACACGATCCGCCGACTTGGTTTTGGTCGCTTTGGCCTTGGTGGTGGCAGGCGTTGCCGATCGCGGACTCATTCTGGCCATGTTGCTACAGAGACAGGAGTTAGGCGCGGTAGAAGCGTTAATTTCTTGAAACGCATCGTCACCCCACGCCGGATTGGGTTCTGACCGCCCGTGCTGGTATTCTCGATCTTCGGCGCAGGGCTCCAACGCTCAGCAGCAGACTTCGGGCATTCCAGCATGGATCGCCCTGACCGGAATACCGACGAAGACGACAAGGATTTTACGCGTGGCCAATATCAAGTCCCAGAAGAAGCGGATTCTCACCAACGAGCGTGCACGCCTGCGCAACCAGTCGGTGAAGTCCTCCCTTCGTACCGTCATCCGCTCGTTCCGCGAGGCACAGGCTGCGGGCGACAAGGACAAGGCTTCCGAGATTCTCCTCGACGCAGGCCGCAAGCTCGACAAGGCCGCCAGCAAGGGCGTCATCCACAAGAACCAGGCAGCCAACAAGAAGTCGGCACTGGCTCTCGCAGTCAACAAGCTCTGATTCACCACTGAGCTGAGCTCGAGCCCGCTGCATCCGACGAGGATGCGGCGGGCTCTTCTCGTGCGCCGAGTTACTATCTGCCCAGCGCCTTTCTATCTGCCCAGCGCCGCGACCTCCGCGACCGCCCTTTCCACCGCGTAGTCCGCGTCCGCTGCTTGACCTTTGACGTCTGCGTTCAGTTGCGCCACCACCCGCAGCGCCTGCGCGATCGATCGACCGTTCCAGCCGCGTGCCTGACCCTGCGCCTTCTTGATCTTCCACGGCGGCATACCCAGTTCGCCTGCCATTCGGAACGGGTCGCCGCGACCGGCCGAACCGACGAGTGCGATGGTGCGCACCGCATCGGCCAGGGCGTCGGCGAGCAGCACGTGCGCCACGCCCCGGTGCATCGCCCAGCGAACCGCCTCGAGCGCGCCCGCCTCGTCACCGATCACCGCTTTGTCGGCGACGTCGAATCCGGAGACCTCGGCCTTGCCCGAGTAGTAACGACGAACCGCGGCCAGATCGACCTTACCTCCGGTGTCGGAGACCAATTGCGAACAGGCCGAGGCCAATTCACGAAGTTCGTTGCCGACGGACTCGACGACGGCCTCGATCACCTCGCTGCTCACCCGAATGTCTGCGGCACGGAACTCACCGCGCACGAAGTCGATGCGTTCGGCAGGCTTGGTGAGCTTGGCGCACTCGTATACCTGCGCTCCGCACTTCTGCAGAGCACCGACCATGGCCTTGGCCCGGCCGCCGCCGGAGTGCATCACCACGACGACTGCTCCCTCGGGCGGATCGGTGGCAGCGTCGAGTACGAGCGCCGCAGCGTCCTTGCCCGCCTCGGCCGCGGCCTCGAGCACGACGACGCGATCCTCTGCGAACAGTGACGGGCTGAGCAGTTCGGCAAGTTCGGGGGCGCTGGCGTCGCCGGTGCGCAACCGAGTGACTGGCAGGTCCTCCCCGGGAATGGCGGCATTCGCACGGACCTGCGCCACGATCGCCGCTACCGCGCGATCCATCAGCAGTTCCTCGTCGCCGAGAACCAGATGCAGAGGAGCCACACTCGAAGTCACACCCGTGATCGTGCCATGTGGGGCCGACACAGCGAGCATCCGCTTCTTTCCGAGCACCCACCACAGCCCGAGCACTCACCACAACACAGCCGCCGTCCACATCGCCAGGACTGCAAGCGCCACCACCGCCGCAACCCATCGGAACACGGTGAACCGCAACGCCGACAGCAGCGCGACCGTTCCGAGCACTGCCAGCACGGCTCCCCGGACACCGTCGGGTACCACGACACCCGCTACCGGCACCGACGCAGCCTCCTCTGCCACCGCGATCAGCCACCACAGCGGTGCCGACGCCAACTGCGCCACCAGTTCCGCGAGCGTGCCGCTGACGGTAGCGATCACAGCTGTCACGATGCCCACCACGGTGATGGGGGCGACGACCGGTGCCGCCAACACATTCGCAGCGATGCCCACCACACTGACGGTTCCCGTCATTGCCGCGACCACGGGTGCCGTCACCGCGTGTGCGGCCGCGGCGACCGCCACCACCTCGGCGGCAGCTCGCGGCCAACCGCGGGCTCGGAGCCGATCGACCCAGATCGGTGCGACCAGTACCAGTCCGGCCGTCGCTACCACCGACAGCACGAATCCGACGTCCACCGCCAACCTCGGCCACCATGCGATCAACCCCAGCACCGCCCCGCACAGCGCAGGAACCGCCTGCCGCCGTCTGCCGGTGACGAGGGCGAGCAGGCCGATCGACCCCATCACCGCGGCGCGCAGCACACTCGGTGACGGCCGGGCCACGATCACGAACGCCACGAGTACGACGAACGCCACCGCGACCGTGGCCCGGGGCCCGATTCCGATGCCCCGCAACACCAACAGCACCGCGCCGATCACGATGGAAAAATTCGCGCCGGACACAGCCGTCAAGTGCGTCAGCCCGGCCGCCCGGAAGTTCTCGGTGACCGTCTCGTCCAACCGCGAGACATCCCCGACCACGAGACCGGGGAGCAGACCTGCACGGTCCGGCGGCATCGAATTCTGCGCTACCTCAGCCAGATTCGACCGGAAGGTGCCGGCTGCGGCAGAGATCGAACCGGGCTCGTCCGCGGTGACGGGTGGAGCCGAGGTGCGGATGACGGCCACGCTCATGTCCGGTCTGATCGGCTCACCGAGCCTGCCCCGAACGGTGATCCGCTGGCCCGGCAGCAGGCCCGCCCAACTCGATTCCGGCGCGATGATCGACACCCTCCCACCGACGTTCAGCGCCTCGCCGCCCACATCGACCCGAGTCAACTCTGCCTTCAGCATCACCATCGCGGGGCCGGGAGCCGTCAGACGTCGCGGGTCCTCTTCCAACTGCACCGACGCGGTGATCCACGCCCGGCTCTCCGCCGCCGCAGCCACGGGATGCTCTGCTATCGAGCGCGTCTGGAGCCAGATCGCTCCACCGAAACACAACGCGAGCACAACGACCGCAGCCACGCCCGCCCAGCTGGGTCCTGACGCGGCGCGGCGCGCCGAGAACCGACGCAGCGCGAGAGAACCGAACAGAGCCACGACGATCGTCGATGATGTGGCCACCACAGCCGCGCCGGGGCCACCGAGAATTCCGATCGCGGTGATGGACCAACACGCCAGCGTGGCCGGAACCAGGCGTACGTCGAACGGCAGGAACTCCTCTGCCTGCGCCGGCGGCGACGACGCGGCAGCCGTCGTCATTCGACGCGAACCAGGTCGCGGATCTTTGCCAACCTGCCGGGCCCGATGCCGTCCACTTCGGCGAGTTGGTCCACGGTGAGGAAGCGGCCGTTGGTTTCTCGCCAACCGACGATGGATGTGGCGGTCACCGGCCCGACACCGGGCAGGGCGTCCAGTTCGGCGACGGTGGCGGCATTGAGGTCGACCGTCCCGGCCGGTGCGGAGCCCTCGGGACCGGCCTGCGCCCCGCCCGCGGTCGCCGGACCCTCGACCGAGGTCGTACTGCTCAACGGCGGGGCAGCCTGTGGCGGCACCACACCGACGACGATCTGATCACCGTCGGCGACTCGTGCGGCCATGTTGAGCGCCATCAGGTCGGCGCCCTCGACCGGTCCTCCCGCTGCGGCCAGTGCGTCGGCGATTCGCGAACCCGGTTGCAGCCGGACCAGTCCGGGATTCGTGACGAGACCGACGACGCTCACGACCAGTTCGACGTCGGCTTCCGGCACGGTTGCGACCTCGGATTCCATCGGATCGGCGGCAACGACCGCCAGCGGCGGCGCAGGTGCCGGTGTCGGTGCATCTCGAAACACCGCGAACGCGGCGACGAGGACGACGAAGACTCCGGCCCCTGCCAACGCCAACGCGCCCGGACGGCCGGGGTCCACGCGGGCAGATCGCCATCGCTGCGGCAGCAGGGTGGACCACGGTGTGGCAGGTCTGTCCGCTGCCGGCAGGAGCCAATCCGGATCCGAGGATGCACTGTCGAGGCTCGCGTCGTCGGCATCGATGTGATCGCGCCTGCGGGCGTTTCCGGACGGACCGTTCACGGACATGGAATTGTGTTGTCCGCGCACGGAGTTCAATCGCGCCACCGTATGCGCCCGATCGTCGCTGCCACCCATGCACCAGGACGCTAGTGCCCGCGATCGAGCTCACTCACGAAAACGCAGGCCACGAATTGCCCTGTGCACAACCCCGCCGGGTGTGGACAACCGCGTGATCGACACGGTTATCGCCGGCCCGGAGCTACGACCACCCCGACAGCGCCTGGACCGACATGGGCACCGAGCACAGCCCCGAAGGGAAACACGTCGATGCTGGTGACGCGAGGAATTCGAGAGGCCAGCATGGCAGCGACGCTCTCGGCGCGCTCCGCGCACTGCATATGGTGCACGGCAAGCGCAACCCCCGAATCGTCACCGACGTCGGCCGCGGCTGCGAGAGCCGCGTCGACCAGCTTGTTCAGCGCTTTGGACGACGTCCGCGTCTTCTCTCGCAGCACAAGCGTGCCGTCGCTGATGTGTAACACCGGCTTCATGGCCAGAGCGGTGCCGAGCAGGGCCGCCGCGGTACCGATTCGACCTCCGCGCCGCAGATGATCGAGACGATCGACCACGATGAAGCACCTCGACATCGCCGACGCGGTGACGGCGTCGTGATAGACCGCATCCAGGTCCGCTCCCCCGGCAGCCGATTCGGCAGCAGCCAGTACGGCAAAGCCCAATCCCATTCCAGCAGAGGCCGAATCGACCACTCGAATGCCGGTGCCGACCTGATCGGCGGCCTGACGCGCGGCTTCCCACGTGCTCGAGAGTCCACGCGAGATGTGCAGGGCCACGACACCGGCTCCCCGACTGCGTTCGAGAGCCGCTGCGTAGACGTCGGTCAGCTCGCCCGGTGACGCCCCCGATGTGGTGACCGGCGTGCCCGCAGTGGAGTGGTCGGGGATCTGGTCGACACCCTCGCGATGGTCGATTCCGTCCACCAACACATGCAGCGGCACCACCGAGACGCCGTTCTCCGCGGCGACTGCGGCGGGCAGGCACGACGAGGAGTCGGTGACGACGGCGACGGTCATGACCGGGGAGTCGTTGCGGATGAAGCAGCTACAGGTCGCAGGGCCTCCAGCATCGCCTCGGCCACCGCGACGTGCGCGTCCCACCCCCAGTGGATGCCGTCGGGATTGGCGTTCTCGGATTCGATGTTCGCCCGCACTGCATCGGCGAGATCGACCATCGGAACGTTCTTGTCCGTGCTCCACGCGTGCAACGCGCGAACGGCGGGCTCACGGCCCGAGTGCACCTGGCCGTACGCGTCGCAGCGATGCACCGACGGATAGGTGCCGATGACGGGGAGCTCGGGACGCACGTAGGCCAACGCAGCACGGGCCTGCTCGAGGTAGTCGACGCTGAGCCGCGGCGGCAGCGCCACGGGCCAACCCAGATGAGACAGAACTGGTTGCACCGCTTGGTATCCCGCGCGAACAACACGTCGAAGAGCGGGCGGCCTGATGTATCTGATCTGTTCCCGCAGTGCGGTCGGCAACGGCGACGGAAGTGAATCCATGCCGCCGATTGCGAGCACGACGGCACCCGCACGGGGAATGGCTGCCCATACGCGCGGGTCCTGGGTCAGGGCCCACCACGCGTCACGGCTGGTCCACCCGATTCGCGCAACCAACTCCACTGTCCAACCGAGTTCGGCCGCAACGAGATTGGGCCAGAGCCGCGGATCGTCCACCGGCAGTCCGCCCTCGGGCCCGTAATAGCTCAGCGAGTCCGCGAGGACCAGCAGCGCCGGCCGCACCGCCGTCTCGTCAGAGGACGTCACTGGCCACTCGCGCCGAGGCGTTCCACACGTCCAGCCGCCAGGACGGCTCGACACCCGCTCCGTGCGCGCCGAGCTGTACCCAGCTCGTGTTCGCCAGTCCACCGAGCACGGGCCAACGGTCGGTCGGCAGATCGAGCAACGCTGCGCTCAGTGCCGCGATGAGTCCGCCGTGTGCGACGAGAACCAGTGGTCGCTCGTCGCCGTCGGCACCCCACTCGGGGACGGCGCTCAGAAGCTCGCGAACCAAGGGAACACTCCGACGGGCGACGTCGATACGGCTCTCCCCGCCCGGTGGAGCGATGGTGGCATCGGCGCGCCACGCCGGCCGAGCGCCGGGTGCGATGTCGTCGACCTCGGTGTGGGTGAGACCCTGCCACTCGCCGAGATGGGTTTCGCGTAGTCGCTGGTCCTGCGTCACCGAAACCCCGGCAGCGTCCCCCAGGGCAATGGCCGTGTCGAGCGCCCGCCGTAGGTCGGAAGAGACGATCCGAATCGGCTCACGCGTCGCCAGCTCCGCAGCGGCCGTCTTCGCTTGGGTGCGACCGAGCTCGGACAGGTCGGTGTCCAGCTGACCCTGCATACGGTCGGTGGCGTTGTATTCCGTCTGACCGTGCCGAAGCAGGATGAGGCGTCGGGTCATTGCTCCGATTCCGAGGCCGGATGCTGTCCGAGACCGGGAACCTCGATGGTCGGGCAGTCCTTCCACAGTCGCTCGAGGGCGTAGAAGTTGCGCTCCTCGTTGTGCTGGACGTGTACGACGATGTCGGAGTAGTCCAGCAGTGCCCAACGGCCTTCCCTGGTGCCCTCGCGACGGACCGGCTTGTGTCCGGCCTCACGCAGCTGGTCCTCGATGTTCTCCACGATCGAGTTGACCTGACGCTCGTTGGGCGCGGAGGCGATGACGAAGCAATCGGTGATGTAGAGCTGGTCGGAGACGTCGAGAATCACCACGTCGCTGGCCAGTTTGTCGTCGGCTGCGAGCGCGGCGATCCGCGCCATCTCGGCGGCTTCGGCTGTTGCAGTCACTTCGGTGTACTCCCACTCGTATGGCTCGGGTCGGCGGTCACTGCGCTGGTGACCGACCCTGCCGGTTGCTTCTTCTGTGGCGCCGGCTCCGACATGGTGACGGACCCGTCGAGGCGTTGCGCGCCTCGAGGTCGATAGAGATTTCTCTTCGATATGTATTGCACGACGCCGTCCGGCACCAGGTACCAGACCGGCCGATTTTCGCCGGCGCGACGTCGGCAGTCCGTCGACGATATCGCGAGTGCCGGGATTTCCATCAATGTGAGAGTGTCGGCCGGCAACGATCGCAGATGGTTGGCCAGATGATCGACGCCGAGCTCGAACCCCGGACGCGTCACTCCGACGAACTTCGCGAGCTCGAACAGCTCCTCCCAGTTCTGCCACGTCAAGATGGACTCGAGCGCATCGGCACCGGTGATGAAGTACAGCTCGGCGTTCGGGTGCTGCGACCGAAGATCCCTCAGGGTGTCGACGGTGTAGGTCGACTTCTCCCGATCGACGTCGACCCGACTCACCGAGAACCGAGGATTCGACGCCGTGGCGATGACCGTCATCAGGTAGCGATCCTCGGCCGGGCTGACCGACCTGCCCTCCTTCTGCCACGGAGTCCCGGTGGGGACGAAGATGACCTCGTCCAAACCGAACTTGTTCGCCACTTCACTGGCGGCGACCAGGTGGCCGTGGTGAATCGGGTCGAACGTGCCGCCCATCACGCCCAAACGGCGAACGGACTGCCCACCTGTGTCGTCGCCGGAGTCGGATTCGCGCTGCACAACCACCGATTCTACGTCCGGGGAGCCGCCGGGCGTCACACGCCTCACACCGGAAGCAGACGCGAGACCACAGTGGCGAGTTGCTGTGCGGATCGGCACTCGTGCATGGCGATCACGTCGGCATACACCTTGGCAGCCGAATCGCCGGAGCCCCACTGCGATTTCGGTTCGGGATTGAGCCAGTACGCATGCTTCGCCACCGAGACGATGTGCGCCAGCGCCGGCAGTTTCGGTTCGCGGTAATTGGTACGAGCGTCGCCCAGAATCAGCACCGAACTGCGACTGGTGACCGCATGCGCATACTTCTCGTCGAACGTCGTCAGTGCATGGCCGTAGTCCGAGTGCCCGTCGTACGTCACCAGATCGGACTCGCGGATGATGCGGCTCATCGCGGCCCCGAGGTCGGAACCGGAGTCGAAGAATCGCGTCACCTCGTCGGTGGAGTCGATGAACGCGAAGATGCGCACGCGCGAGAACTGTTCTCGCAGTGCGTGCACCAACAGCAGAGTGAAATTACTGAATCCGGCCACCGAACCCGAGACATCGCACAGCACAACCAGTTCGGGGCGGGCTCGACGAGGCTTGCGCTCGACCAGATCGATCGGGATGCCTCCTGTGGACATCGACTTGCGCAGCGTGCGACGTAGATCGATGGAGCCGTGCCTGCTTCGGCTGCGCCGCACCGCAAGTCGTGAGGCCAACAGTCGGGCGAGAGGTGTGACGTTGCGTCGCAGCGCCGCCATCTCCGTGTCCGAGGCCCGCAGGAAGTCGACTTCCTCGGCGAGTTTGGGTACCCCGTAGCTCGCTACCCGCTCACGGCCCAACTTTTCTGCCGACCGCCGCCTCGTCTCGCTCTCGACCATCTTGCGAAGGTCTGCAATCCGTTGCGCTGCAGTACGTTTGGCTACCTCGGATTCGTAGTCGTCGCTGGGCCGATCCGGTGCGTCGTCGCTGCGACCGAGCAATCCGTCGAGAATCTTGCGAAGCAACGTATCGGGCGCAACGTCACGCAGGGCCTGATAGGCCGAGAACGAGGGACCGTTCGACGACTTGTACTGACCGAGTTCCTCGACCATCTGGGCGGCCAGCATCTGGGTCAACTCCGCCGCCTCTGCCGAGTCGTCCGAGAGCAGATCCACCAAGAGCTCACGGAGGGCATCGATGTCGACTTCGCCGGCGTCGGTGCGGGGCAACGCAGTGTCGATCTGCCCCGAGTCCCTGGTACCCGACGCCACCGGGAACCACAGGTCGAACAGGGCGTCGAACACTCCGCGGTGCGTCGGTCGTCGCAGCAGCGAGCAAGCGAGCCCTTCGCGCACGGCTTCCCGATCGAGCAGGTCGAGGACCGACAGGACGCGTCCGGCGTCGACGGTCTCCGACGGCCCCACCGAAATTCCGCGGCGACGCAGCGCATCGACGAAGCCGACGAGGTGACCGGGAATTCCGTGCGGGGCCTGCATGTCAGTTCAGCCGTAGTTCGGCTGCCGCACGGACCTGGTCCGACTGATGCTTGAGCACCACTCCCAGCGTAGAGCGCACTGCGTCGTCGTCGAGGGTGTCCATGCCCAGTGCCAACAGCGTGCGGCCCCAGTCGATGGTCTCGGCCACCGACGGCAACTTCTTGAGCTGCATTCCGCGTAGCACTCGGACGGTCTTGATCATCTGCTCGGCGATCGCCTCGGGTAACTCGGGGACCCGGCTGGCGAGGATCCGGCGCTCGAGGTCTGCGTCGGGAAAGTCGAGGTGCAGGAACAGGCAGCGACGTTTCAGCGCCTCGGACAGTTCACGAGTGGCGTTGGAGGTGAGCACCACGAACGGGGTGCGTTCCGCCGTGATCGTGCCGAGTTCGGGAATGGTGATCGCGAAGTCGCTGAGGACCTCGAGCAGCAGCCCCTCGATCTCCACGTCGGCCTTGTCGGTCTCGTCGATGAGCAGGACGGTGGGATCGGTGCGGCGAATCGCCTGCAGCAGCGGCCGCGCCAGCAAGAATTCCTCGGAGAAGACGTCCGTCTTGGTCGAGTCCCAATCGGCACTGGTTCCCGACTGGATGCGCAGTATCTGCTTGGCATGGTTCCACTCGTACAGGGCTCGAGCTTCGTCGACACCCTCGTAGCACTGCAATCGCACCAGTTCGGCACCGGTCGTCTGTGCCACGGCCCGGGCGAGTTCGGTCTTGCCCACACCCGCCGGACCCTCGATCAGCAGCGGCTTGCCGAGGCGGTCGGCGAGAAAGACCGAGGTGGCCGTGGCCTTGTCGGCCAGATAGCCGGTGTCGGCCAGACGCTCGAGGACGTCGTCCACGCTGGCGAACAGCGGGGGTGTCGTCGGTAGGGCACGATCCACGTCACAACTCCTGATGATCGGGTCTGGTCGGTACGGCGCGGGCGTCAGTCTCGAACGTGCCCGTCGCCCCACACGGTCCATTTCGTCGAGGTCAGTTCGGGCAACCCCATGGGCCCGCGGGCGTGCAGCTTCTGAGTGGAGATGCCGATCTCGGCTCCGAAGCCGAATTGCTCACCGTCGGTGAACGCGGTGGACGCGTTGACCATCACGGCGGCCGCGTCGACCCGTCGGGTGAACTCGCGCGCGGCTCCGAGATCCGAAGCGACGATCGCCTCGGTGTGACCGGTGCCGTAGCGGTCGATGTGCCCGATCGCCTCGTCGATTCCGCCGACGACCTTCAGCGCGATATCGAGTGAGAGGTACTCCTGAGACCAGTCCTCGTCATGAGCCGGAACCAGCCCCGGTAGGTCGCCGTGCACCGTGACGCTGTGCATCTGGAACGCCTGCAGCAGCCGCGGCACCATGGTCTCGGCGATAGCAGCGTCGACCAACACGGTCTCGGCGGCGTTGCAGACACTGACCCGGCGGGTCTTGGCGTTGAGCACGATCTTCTCGGCAATGTCCGGATCGGCCGAGGAGTGGACGTACACGTGGCAGTTCCCGACGCCGGTCTCGATGGTCGGGACCGTTGCATCACGCACGACGGCAGCGATCAGCCCTGCGCCACCGCGCGGGATCACCACGTCCACCAGTCCGCGAGCCTGAATGAGGTGGGTGACCGTGGCACGGTCCGCACTCCCCAGCAGTTGCACCGCAGACTCGGGCAGACCGTGATCGCGCAACGCTCCCTGCAGGGCGTCGACCAGTGCCGCATTGGACTGCGCCGCCGACGACGATCCGCGCAGCAGCACTGCGTTCCCCGACTTGAAAGCAAGACCGAACGCATCGACGGTGACGTTGGGGCGCGCCTCGTAGACCATTCCCACTACCCCGAGCGGCACCCGCACCTGCCTGATCTCGAGCCCATTGGGCAGAGTCGAACCGCGGATGATCTCGCCGATCGGATCGGGCAACCCAGCCACCTGGCGCAATCCTGCGGCGATGCCGTCGATGCGCGACGCAGTCAGCCGTAGACGATCCAGCAGCCCCTCGTCGGTACCGGCCGCTCGCGCGTTCTCGATGTCGACCGCATTCGCCGCCAGCACCGGCTCCGCCGCAGCGACGACCGCGTCGGCCGCGGCATGCAGCACCGCGTCCTTTTCTGCAGTCGTCAGCAGTGCGAGCGCGCGTGATGCGCTGCGCGCTCGTCGTGCCGCGGCGTGGACGTTCTCACGCTCGTCGGCAGGCGTGGTCGCCGATTCGGCCGTCACGGAAGCTGTCATGAACTACACACTAATGGGGGACGGGAATGAAGCTGCATCTCCGCGTCGTTGCAGCACAGCGTGAAGATCGTCGACTCCCCGTCGGCGATGCCCGACGACCGGAGGAACCACCTGTGAGCGTGCTGTTCGAGCCTCTGACCCTGCGCAACGTCACCTTCCCCAATCGCGTGTGGATGGCACCGATGTGCCAGTACTCGGCCGACGACGCGGGCGAGCACGTCGGCGTCGCGGGCGACTGGCATCGCACCCACCTGGTGAGCCGGGCGATCGGCGGTGCCGGTCTGATCGTCACCGAAGCCACCGCGGTGAGCCCCGAGGGCCGCATCAGTCCGTCGGACCTGGGTATCTGGAACGACACCCAGGCCGATGCACTCGCGAAGATCGTGGCCGAGATCAAGTCCTTCGGCACCGTCCCGGGCATCCAGCTGGCACTCGCGGGGCGCAAGGGTTCCACAGCTGCTCCCTGGTTGGGTGGCAAGTCCTTGCCTGCCGATGACCCCCGAAGTTGGGAGACCGTCGGCCCGAGCGCCGTTGCGTTCGGTGACTACGCGACCCCGCGGGAAGCGACAACCGAGGACATCGCGAAGATCGTCGACGACTTCCGCACGGCCGCCGAGCGCGCACTGAAAGCAGGATTTCAGGTTGCCGAGATACACGGCGCACACGGCTACCTGCTGCACCAGTTCCTGTCCCCCGCCAGCAACACTCGGACCGACTCGTACGGCGGCGACTTCGCGGGCCGCACGCGTCTGCTGATCGAAGTTGTCGACGCGGTCCGTGAGGTGTGGCCGGCCGAGCTTCCGGTGTTCGTCCGGCTGTCGGCGACGGACTGGCTCGACGAGCCCGAACATACTGAGGGCACCAGAGGCACAGCCGAATTGGACGCTCCGAGTTGGACCTCGGATCAGACCGTCGCGTTGTCGCAGATCCTCACCGAGCACGGGGTGGATCTGGTCGATACCTCCACCGGTGGAAACGTGCACGCCAAGATTCCGGTCGGTCCCGGCTACCAGGTTCCGTTCGCACGGCGAATCCAGAACGAAACCACGATGCCCGCCGCGGCGGTCGGCATGATCACCGAACCCAAGCAGGCGGAGGACATCGTCTCGCTGGGTGAGGCGACAGCTGTGCTGCTGGCGCGCGAACTACTGCGTGATCCGTACTGGCCACGGCGTGCTGCCCGCGAACTCGGGGTGGAGATGTCTCCGGCCGTGGCACCGCAGTACGAGCGGGCCTACTGAGGATTCAGACCACGAATCCGAGCTTCTTGTCCACGACATTGAGCAGGGGTTCGCCCCGGAAGTATCGACATGCGTTGTCGGCGAACACATCTGCGAGTCGCTGCTTCCACCCCAACGCGTCACCGCTCATATGGGGAGTGATGATCACGTTCTCGGCCGTCCACAATGGATGGTCGGCCGAGAGCGGTTCGGTCTCGAAGACGTCGAGTGCAGCACCTGCGATGTGCCCGGAGCCGAGGTGCGTCAGGAGCGCCTCGGTGTCGAGCAACTCCCCGCGGCCCACGTTCACGATGCGTGAACCGGGTTTCATCGCGGCCAGCACCGAATCGTCGACCATTCCCCTCGTCTGATCGGTCAGCGGGGCGACCAGAACCAGGTAGTCGGCGCACGCTACTTCGGCCGCCAGATCGTCACTGGCGTACACGGTCCCGAAGTCTCGGTCGTCTTCTCGTGCCGTGCGGCCCACACCCGAGATCGACATTCCCACTGCACTCAGGAGAGCCGCGATGGCGCGACCGATCGCTCCGGTGCCCACGATCATCGCGTGTGCACCGTCGATGCGTTCGGTCTCGCGGTGTTGCCAGATCTTCGAATGCTGCAGTGCACGTGAACGTTCGGAGTCCTTGGCGAACGCTAGGATCTGAGCCAGCACGAACTCCGCGATCGGTCGATCGAAGACGCCACGCGAATTGGTCACGACCACATCGGATTCCACCAGCTCGTCGAACATCAACGAGTCCACGCCGGCAGCGGCGATATGGATCCACTTCAGCGACCCGCAGCTCGGCCATGCGGATTCGACTGCAGGCGAGAAGAAATCCCACAGCAGCAACACGTCGGCACCGTCGACTGCATCCGCGAGGGTGTCGGCCGTGGCGTACCTCACGTCGGCGACCTCCGCGACGGACTCGAGTCCGTCGGGAAGATCGCCGGCGTGCAGAACGACGAGAACCGGTGCCACTGCTACTTCTTGTAGCCGACGAGCTCGACGCCGGACGCAGCGACCTCATCGTCGTTGTCACCGGGGCACTGAGTTCCGCGCAGTGATCGCCCTGCCGTCTCGGGCATCAACAGAATCGGAACGAACGCAATGGCAGCTGCGATCATCATGTACCAACCCGGAATCAGGTTGGAACCCGTTCGGTCGATCAGGAACGTCAGAATCAGCGGTGCCGTACCGCCGAAGAGCGCCGTCGAGACGTTGTATCCGATTGCGAACGCTCCGTAGCGCACCTGAGTGGGGAACAGTGCGGGCAGTGTCGATGACACACAGGAGCACATGATGACCAGCAACACTCCGAGACCGAGCAGGCCGATGCTCTGGCCGATCAGTCCGGTGTTGATGATCAACAGGAACAGCGGAACGCTGAGCACGAAGTACCCGACGCAGGCCGCCAGCAGCAACGGCTTTCGGCCCACCCGGTCGGACAGAGCGCCGATCGGATTGATGATCGCCATCATGATGATCATGATCGCCACGAGGGTGAAGTTGGACTGAGTCGTGCTGTGCCCCAACGTGTCGCTCAGGTACGAGGGCAAGAACGTCAGCACGGTGTAATACGCGATGTTGAGGAGCAGCACGAATCCCATCAGAATCAGGATCCGCTGCCAGTACGTCATGGTGGCCTTGAGTGAGGTGACGGCTCCGCCTGCACCCTCTTCGACCGTGCCGCCGTCTTCCTTCGCTTCGGCGAACACCGGAGAATCCTCGAGCCGGGTCCGCAGCCACAGCGCAACGACGCCCAATGGGAGCGTCACTAGGAACGGTATTCGCCAGCCCCAGGCCTCCATGGTCTCGTCGCCGAGCCCGACGTTGAGCAGGGTGCACAGCGTGGCACCGCCCACCGTCCCGGCGAGAGTTCCGAACTCGAGGAACGATCCGAAGAATCCACGCCGCTTGTCGGGCGCGTACTCGGCCATGAACACAGCTGCGCCGCCGTACTCACCACCGGTGGAGAAACCCTGCACCAAACGGCAGACGAGCAGCAGCAACGGTGCGGCGATGCCGATGGTGTCGAATGTCGGCAGCACACCGATCGCCGCCGTGGCCAACGTCATCATAGAGACGGTCAGTACGAGGACCTTTTGACGACCGATGCGGTCGCCGAGTGGGCCGAGCACGATGCCACCGATGGGACGAATGATGAACGACGCGGCCAGCACGGCAAATGTGGAGAGCAGGCTCGCTCCCCCGTCCTCGGACGGGAAGAAGTTGGCGGCGATGTAGACGGCGAGATAGCCGTACACCGCGTAGTCGAACCACTCGACTGCGTTACCGAGGGCAGATCCGCCGATAGCGCGGTGGAGAATCTTGGTCTCGTCCGGGCTCAGGGTGTCGGTACTGGGGGGATATCCGGTCGGCGATGCTGCCGACCCTGAATTTTCGGTCACGGTCGAAATACCTCTCGCTTTTGTGGACAAAGTGGAGCGTCGGTGTGGTACTTCGCAGCGTTCGACATTACGGCGATGCAGAACATACGTTTCGGCCAACCCCCTCGTGCAGCGCTAAAGTCCTGGTAGTGCAGCAATTCTGGTGGCGATCAACGCGTACGCCCTTGCGCTGTCGGTCAATTGCCGCACGGCAACGGACTCGTCCGGCCGATGTGCTTGCTTGTCGATCTCCCCCGGACCGAGCACGACGGTGGGTATTCCCATCTGCTGTGCCACGAAACCACCATCGCACGATGCGGTCCAGATGTCAGTGGAACGGCCAAATCCGTTGTCGACAACCGATTGCACTGCGGTAGTGACCAATCCGTTGTTCACGCTGGTCAGAAAGCCCGGCATTTCCATCGCGATACCGATCTCGACATCGATACCGGACCCGGTGAGTCCCGCAGATTCGATGCGGGATCGCAGATCTCCTACGACTCCGGCGGCACTCTCGCCCGGCAACAGACGGCGGTCGACGGTGACGACACACCGGTCGGCGACCATCGAGGTGCCCGTACCTCCCGCTATCGTCCCCACATTCCAGGTGGCCGGCCCCAGTTCGGGGTCGGGGTTCGCATCCAGCTCGGCCTGGGAGCCCTCGATGATTCCGATGATGCGTGCTGCAGCAGAGATGGCGTTGGCTCCGTTGCGCGGCTGCCCCGCATGTGCGGAACGTCCCCGAACCTCGATCTCCAGGTTCGCCGCCCCTCTGCAGCCGTAGATGGTGACCAGATCCGTAGGCTCCGCCACCACACAACAGCTGTACGTGCGGTGCTGCGACTCGGCCACGAAGGCTCGAATGCCGAGGCCGGTGTCCTCTTCGTCGACCAGGCACGCCAACGTCATCGGATGTTCGTCGGCGAGGCCGGCTCGCTGCACCGCGGCCATCGCGGCCACGACTGCGGCCAGGCCACCTTTCATGTCGCAGGCCCCGCGGCCGAGGATGCGTCCGTCGCGAACGACGGCCGAGAAGGGGTCGCTGGTCCAACCGGTCCCCGCAGGAACCACATCGGAGTGACCGACGAACAGAACTCCCGGCCGATCGCCGGATCCGATGGACGCGATGACGTTGGGCCGGCCCGGAGCCACCTCGACGGTCTCGACGTCGAATCCCAGTGCGCGACAGTGCTCCGCGAGAACTTTCGCAGTCTTCTCCTCGGTGTCGCCCGGGTTCTCACCGCCGGCGTCGATCAAAGCGGCCGTCAGCGAGACGATCTCGCGTTCGTCGATCGAATCGAGCAGAGCGCGTTCGGTATTCGATACGGTCATCGGGTGGGGTCGGAGGCGAGCAGGTGCTTGGACTTGTCCACCGCAACGGCGAGTCGCCTGATTCCCTCGTCGATTCGTTCGGGTGTCGACGACGCGAAGCACAGTCGCAGCGAGTCGTGGAACTTCCCACCCACCGACAAAGCAGGTCCGGGGATGTAGGCGACTCCCTCGGCCAGCGCCGTCTCGAACAGGTCCTGGGTCGAGAAGTCGACATCGTTGCCGCGCAACGTCGCCCAGAGAAAGAACCCACCCTCGGGATCGGTGGTCGACATCGACTCACCGAAGTGTTTGTCGATGCTGTTCTGCATCGCAACCTTGCGGGGCAGGTACACCGAAGCCAACGACCGAAGGTGCTCGCCCAGCAGTCCGCGCCCGATGTACTCCGCCACCATTCGCTGACCGGGCAGGTTGGTGCACGTATCCATGGCCTGTTTGGCGTTGACGATCAATTGCCGCGCTTCGGGAGCCGCGTCCACCCACCCCACTCGCAGGCCAGGGGCGATCATCTTGGAGAACGTGCGTACGGAGAAGATCAATGGGTCGTTCGGACTGAGCGTGCCGAAACTGGGAATCGGATCACCCGAGAAGCGGAGCAGACCGTACGGATCGTCGTCGAGAATTACCGATCCCCACCGGTGCGCCAGCTCGATGAGCAGCTGACGACGCTCGAGCGACAGGGTGACCCCCGACGGGTTCTGGAAATTGGGTATCACATAGATCATCTTCGGCACTCGACCTGCGCGCTCCACGAGCTCGGGCAGCGCCTCGACGATGAGACCGTCACTGTCCATCGGGGCCTCGAGAATGTCGCCCCCGTAGCTGAGCACGGTGGCGGTTCCATTGGTGTACGTAGGACTTTCGACGATCACCAAGTCACCCGGGTCGATGAAGAGCTTGCAGGCGATGTCGAGTCCCTGCATTCCCCCGGAGGTGATCACCACCCGCTCCTCGGACGTGGGTTCTCCCACCGAATCGAGATACGAGAGCAATGCGTCGAGCAGGCCGGGGTCACCTTCGGTGGCGCCGTAGTCGAATGCATCCGCGGTGAGCACGCTGCCGGCGATCTCGGTGAACGCGGCGGCCGGGACGGTCTCGGCGGCGGGAGATCCCATGGCGAAGCGGACGATGTCGTGCTTCTGCGCCGCGAGGAGCGATGTCGACGAATCGATCACCGACCCCACCAGCTTGTCGGTCCGTAGGGCCCAGGGAATGCTGGCAGGAGTGGAGCCTGCGGAACGATTTTGGGTGGCAGGAGTGGAGCCTGCGGAACGACCTCGAGTGGATGCGGTCATGCTCACTCCTTCGTCAGTAGTTCTCGGGGGTATGCGGTGAAGGTTTCGAGGCCGTTCTCGGTCACCCGAACGGCCTCGGATACCTCGTATCCGTAGTCGTCCATCCACATTCCGCCGATGATGTGGAAGGTCATGTTCTCGGCGAGCACCGTGTCGTCATCGGTGCGCAGGCTGACGGTGCGCTCACCCCAGTCGGGTGCGTAGGCGATGCCGATCGAGTAACCGATGCGCGACGGCTTGTGCAGTCCGTGCTTTGCCAGGCTCGTGTTCCATACCTGCGCCAGGTCGGTGGCGGTGACGCCTGCCCGCACGGTTGCGAGTACGTCGTTCAGCGCTTCGCCGGTGGATTTGGCGAGGTAATCCAAACGCGGACTTGGCTTTCCGAGAACGATGGTGCGTGCCATCGGGATGTGGTACCGCCGAAACACTCCGGCCAGCTCGACGACGGTGGTCTCGCCCCGCACGAAGGGTTGATGCGACCAGGTCAGATGCGGGGTGTCGGCTCCGGCTCCGGTGGGCAGCATCGGCACGATGGCCGGGTGATCGCCGCCGAACTCTGCGGTGCCGCGCACCTGTGCGTTCATGATGGCTGCGGCCGCGTCGCACTGCCGCTCACCGACCGAGATCGACTGGTACGCAGCCGACATCGCGGACTCGCAGACCGTCGCTGCACCGCGCATCAGGGCGATCTCCGCGGGAGACTTGACCACTCGAACCCAGTTGATCAGCTCGTAGGAGTCGGTGAAGCGGTATTCGGGCAACGACTTCACGAGTGCCTCGAATGCCTTGGGGCTGAAGTAGTACGAGTCCATCTCCAGACCCACTTGGCCGTGCTCGAAGTTGTTCACCAGCCCCAGTTCCCGCAGCTTCGCGGCGACCCAGACGAACGGGTGCGTGTCTTTGCGCTGCACGAACGTCTCGGGGTAGCCGAACGTCCGGTCCTGCGGTAGCCACGATGTGCGAAACGCGCCGTTGGCGTCCATCTCGCGGGCGAAGAAGTACATCTCGCCGTCGAGGGGCACGTACAGCATCTGCGGGGTGTAGAACGAGAGCGCGTTGTACCCGAGCAGGTAGTAGAGGTTCGCGGGATCGGTGACGATGAGCGCGGTGAGGTTCTGGGCTGCCATCCGCTCTCGGACGGCAGCGAGCCGGTCGGCGTATTCCTCGTCGGTGAACGTGATCGGCGTGCTGTTCGGTACGTCCGGGTACCGAGCCAGGCCGGGAGCGGCCCGTCCTGTGGTCTGGTCGGGTCCGAGTGCGGTGACGTAGGCGGCGTCGGGCGAGTCGTTCACGGGCACCCCCTTCAGTGAAGTCGATTTAGTAGATTGTTGACAATCAGGCTAAGCGCTGGCGTGAGAGGTTCGCAAGACTTCGGATGTAAATGCTGTGTTGCGAGAGCGGCGACTATCCCGGAGTCGCAAGTGCCGAATGTTCGGCATGCTCCTCCACCATCGCTCGGGTCAGGTCGTGGATGGCGGTGTCCATGTGTTCGTGGACGCCCTTTTCCAGTGCATCCCAATCCGAGCCGAGCAACAGGTCGACGATCAGCTGGTGTTCCTCCACCAACGCCTCGGGCCGGTAGTACGCGGTTTCGAGGTTGGCCATGCAGATCCGCGCCTCCGCAGCGAGCGTGGCATACATCCGCGACATTCGGCTGTTGCGCGTCGCTGCGACCAGCGCGGTGTGAAACGCCAGATCCCGTTCGGCGAGACCTCGCCAATCCGCCCGATCGATGAACGGCTGCATCTGCATCACGATGGCCGAGAGCTCATCGGCAGCCGAGACCAACTGTGCGCGATCTCCGTGCACCAGAGTCCACGCGGCACCGACCTCGATCGCCGCGCGGGATTCGTAGATCTCGGTGACATCCTCACTGCTCAGCTCGACGACGAACACGCCTCGATTCCGGTAGCTGACGAGCAGCCCCTCCTGATTGAGGCGCTGCAGTGCCTCCCGCACCGGTCCCCGCGAGATCTCGAGTTCTGCGGCGACATTGGCCTCGTTGATCTGCTCCCCTGGGGCATAGGACCCGTCGATGATGCGGTCGCGGATCTGGTCGGCGATCACCATCGACGTGTTGCGTGCGTCGATGGGCGTCAGTCTTCTCGAACTGGGCATGATCGAAAGCCTCCTTCAGCCTCGGGGAATGGCAAAATATTTGTACTCCAGGAACTCGTCGATTCCGACTTTTCCACCCTCGCGACCCAGCCCGGACTGTTTGACACCACCGAACGGCGCAGCCGGATTGGACACCAGGCCCGTATTGAGGCCGACCATGCCCACCTCGAGGCGCTCCCCCATCCGCAGAGCCCGGTCGATGTCCTGGGTGAAGACGTATCCGACGAGTCCCCATTCGGTGTCGTTCGCCAGTGCGATCACCTCGTCCTCGGTGTCGAACGGGACGATCGCGGCCACCGGTCCGAAGATTTCCTGTGACATCAGATCCGACGCCGCATCGACGTCCGTGAGAACGGTCGGCGGGTAGAAGTAGCCGGGTCCGTCCGGAGCCACTCCCCCGACGATCGCACGTGCGCCGCGCCCGAGGGCGTCGTCGACAAGTGTCTGCACCTTGGTGCGGCCTGCGTCGTCGATGAGCGGACCGACCTCGGTACCGTGCGCACTACCGGCACCGACCGACAACGCACCCATGCGCTCGGCGAGCGCGTTCGCGAACTGCGCTGTGACACTGCGGTGTACGAAGAATCTGTTGGCGGCGGTGCATGCCTCACCCATGTTCCGCATCTTGGCGACCATCGCACCGTCCACGGCGCGTCCGAGATCGGCGTCGTCCATCACGATGAAAGGTGCGTTTCCGCCGAGCTCCATGGAGGTGCGCATCACCGTCGATGCAGCTTGCTCGAGCAGGATCTTGCCCACCGCAGTCGATCCGGTGAAGCTGATCTTGCGGGCCGCACCGCCCCTCATCCACGAGCCCACCACACCCGACGCGTCCGTGGTGGTCACGACGTTGACCACTCCCGCCGGAACACCTGCGTCGTGCAGGATTCCGGCGAGGGCCAGCGCCGTCAGAGGCGTTTGTTCGGCGGGCTTGAACACGACGGTGCAGCCTGCTGCCAACGCCGGGCCGATCTTGCGAGTTCCCATGGCCAGCGGGAAGTTCCATGGAGTGACGAGAATGCACGGTCCCACGGGTGCGCGAGTCACCACGATACGGTTCTTGCCGTCTCCGGTGAGGGTGTGATCGCCCGAGATGCGTACCGCCTCCTCGGAGAACCAGCGGAAGAACTCGGCGCCGTAGGCCACCTCGCCGCGAGCGTCGGCCAGAGGCTTTCCCATCTCGGCTGTGATGATCGCGGCGAGTTCCTCGGATCGCGCCATGATCAATTCGTAGGCGGTACGCAGAATTTCGCTGCGTGCGCGCGGCGCGGTCGCGGCCCAGTCGGCGGCAGCATCGACCGCTGCAGACATGGCTTTGTCGGCATCGGCGACGCCACCGTCGGCGACGCTGGCGATGACCTCGCCGCTGGCGGGATCGATGACATCGAACCGCGCATCGGATGCTGCGGCGGTCCACGTGCCTGCGATGAACAGGTCGGTCGGAGCCGTGATCGTGGGACGCGTGAGGCTGGTCGAACTGGCGGTCATGGCCGCGGTCCTTTCGTCGTACGTGGATCCAGAATCTGTGCCAGGTGCACCGACGCGTCACTCGTCAGGTCACCGGAAAGTTGGCGCACCTGCATATGGCAGCTGAATCCGTCGGTCAGAATCGGTGTGTCCGGCTCTGCATCACGTAGTGCCGGCGCGAGGGCCTGTTCGGCGACCTCCATGCTGAGCTCGTAGTGACGCTTCTCGAAGCCGAAATTGCCTGCCACGCCGCAGCATCCGGTGGCTTCCCGTACCGCCTCGATACCGACGGCCGCCAGTGCCGTGCGCTGGGTGGCGTTGCCGAACACAGCGTATTCGTGGCAGTGGGTCTGCACCGTGACCGAGGCGGGAACCTCACCCGAGGGTGCCCACCCGGCCTCGGCCTGATCGATGACCGCCCCCGCGAAGCTCTGCACTCGCGCTGCGACCCGTCTCGCCGCTGCGGTGGGAACCAGCTCCGGCATGTCCTTGCGGAACGCCGCCGCGCAGCTCGGTTCGGTGACGACGATGGGCCGGTCGGTGCCGTCGTCCAGTGCGGCAACGGCTTTCGTGAGGTGGGTACGGGCGGCTTTCAGCTGGCCCGTCGAAATCCAGGTCAGACCGCAGCACACGTCGGTCCGGCATTCGGTGCTGCGGCCGGAATCCTCGAGCACTCGCTGCGCCGCGCCCGCGACCTCGGGACGAAAACCCTGCGTGAACGTGTCGACGACCAACACCACATTCGCGTCGCGACCGCCGCCGATACGGACTTCCCGAGCCAGATCTTTCGCAGATGCGAAGCGCGGCAATGCCCGTTCGGTGGTCAGTCCACCGAGCCGGGCAGCGAGTGCGGCCATCCGCGGGGTGAGCAGACGATTGAGCAGCGGTGCCGCTCGCCGCGTCACCTTCAGCCAGCGCGGCAACCAGCCCAGCGAATAGTGCGAGAGTGGCCGCAGCCGCCCCGCGTAGTGGTGATCGAGGAACTCCGACTTGTACGTGGCCATGTCCACGCCGACCGGGCAATCCGACGAGCAAGCCTTGCAGGACAGACACAGGTCGAGCGATTCGGCGACGTCCTTCGAGGCCCATCCGTCGGCAACGGTCGGCGAACTGCGCACCATCTCCTGCAGCACTCGGGCCCGGCCCCGTGTCGAATCCTTCTCATCGCCCGTGGCACGGAAACTGGGGCACATGACGCCTCCCGACGCTGTGCGACATTTGCCGACGCCGACACACGACTGAGTTGCGTGCACGAACGGATCCAGATCTGCCCGGGTTCCGATCTGGTGCAGATCGAAGGTCGTCTTCCATTCCCGCTGCGGAATGCCCTGCAGCATCAGGTTGTCCATCATCGGTTCCGGATCGGTGATCGATCCCGGGTTGAGAATGCCGCGGGGATCCCAGATGTGCTTGAACCGCGCGAACGCGTCGAGCATGCGGGGTGAGTACATCACCGGCAGCAGTTCCGAGCGAGCCCTGCCGTCGCCGTGCTCGCCCGACAGGCTGCCGCCGTGCTTGACGACCACCCGTGCGGCGGCGCGGAGGAAGTCGTACATCACCCGTCGGCCGGCGTCGGTGCGCTGATCGAACGTGATGCGTACGTGCATGCAGCCGGCACCGAAGTGTCCGTACATCACCCCGGTCAGATCGTGCTCACCCAGAAGCGAATTGAGATCGGCGAGATAGGCGGACAGGTTCTCCGGTGCCACGGCCGCGTCCTCCCACCCACCCCAGGACTCGACTCCGCTCGACAGGCGCGTCGCCAGACCTGCCCCGTCCTCGCGTACCCGCCACAGCGCTGTTCGGTCGGCCGGGTCGGTGACGATGCGGCCTTCTTTCACGCGGCCGAGCCGACCGAGCGCCTCGAGCAAGCGAGCGGCCTTGTTCTCCACCTCGGCAGTATCGGCTCCGTCGAGGTCCACGTAGAGCCAGGCGTTGCCCGCAGGCAAACCGCGGACGGAGTCCGGTCCGCGCCGGTACTCCATCGTCTGGGCGATGTTGTCGTCGATACCCTCCACCGCAGCAGGCGAGAATTCGAGAATGGCCATCACGTCGGCTGCAGCAGCCACCACGTCGTCGTAGCCGAGGCAGAGCAACAGCGCAGCCGGCGGCACGGGCACGACGGCGACGGTCACCGAGACGATCACCGCGCACGTGCCCTCGCTTCCGACGAGTGCACGCGCGACGTCGAATCCGTTCTCGGGCAGCAGATGCGACAGGTGAAATCCGGAGACCTGTCGCGGTATGCGCCCCAGTTCGACCCTGAAGAGCGCGAGGTTGTCGGCCGCCAGTGACTGCAGCTCTCGCGAGATACGTTCGGCTGCATCGGCTGCCGCTGCATCCTCCGAATGCACTGCCTCCACACCGCTACGGGTCACCCGAAGCAGATGCCCGTCGGCAGTCACGACGTCCATGGCCACCGTGTGGTCGGCTGTTCGACCGTAGCGAACCGAGTGGTTGCCGCATGCGTCGTTGCCGACGGCCCCGCCGACCGTCGCGCGTGTCTTGCTGGACGGGTCGGGTGCGAATGTGAACGCCCCCGACGTCCGCGCCACCAGCTCACGCTGCAACTCCGAGATCACGATTCCCGGTTCCACCACGGCGGTCCGAGAATCGGTGTCGACCGAGATCACACGGTTCATGTGACGGGAGAAATCGAGCACGACTCCGCGACCGATCGCGTTGCCTGCCATCGACGTTCCGCCGCCCCGGCCCACGACGGCGACCCGTGCAGCGGCGCACAACGACACCACGGTGGACACGTCGTCGGCGCTGCGCGGGAACACGACGGCAGCAGGCGGGATACGGTAGTTCGAAGCGTCGTAGGAGTACTCCGCGAGCCGCCGAGACGAGTCGTCGATGTCGATGCCCAGTTCCCGTACTCGGTGCACGAGTTCGTGGACATCGGATCGGGCCGGCGCAGAAGTCACAGCACGTTCTTCAGCGTTCGCGACAGCGCGTCGATACCCTGCCGCATCTCGTCATCGCTCACGATCAGTGCGGGAATGATGCGCACGACGTTGCCGAGCGCGCCGCAGGTGAGCAGCAACAGCCCTTCGTCGATCGCACCCTGCTGCACGCGCACAGCGGCCGCAGCATCGGGATTGCCTGCGCTGTCGACGAATTCGAGTGCCTGCATCAAGCCGAGTCCACGTGCATCACCGATGGCCGAATGCTCGGCCTTGAGGGCCAGCAAACCGTCGAGCAGAACCTCGCCCTGAACGGCGGCGTTGGCGACCAGACCCTCGTCGCGCACGACATCGAGGGTCGCGACGCCCGCAGCAGCGGCGACGGCGTTGCCGCCGTAGGTCCCGCCCTGGGACCCCGGCCACGCCTTGCTCATCAGTTCGGTCGAAGCCGCGATGGCCGAGATCGGGAACCCGCTGGCGAGGCCTTTCGCGGTGATGACGATGTCGGGCGTGATCGACGAGTGCTGATGCCCCCAGAATTTCCCGGTACGGCCGACCCCCGCTTGCACCTCGTCCACGATCAGGACGATGCCGTGCGTATCGGCTCGTTCGCGCAGGCCCTCGAGGAATTCTGGCGGCGTGGGCAGGTAGCCACCGTCACCGAGAACCGGCTCGATGATGAACGCGGCGGTATCGGCCGGGCTCGACATCGTCATCAGCAGGTAATCGAGTTCCTTCAGCGCGAAGGCGACCGCGGTGTCCATGTCCCAGCCGTAGCGGAACGCGTACGGGAACGGTGCGATGTGCACGCCCCCCATGATCGGCGAGAAGCCGGAGCGGAACTTGGTGCCCGCGGTGGTCAACGACGCGGCAGCGACCGTGCGTCCGTGGAACCCGCCGTGAAACGCGATGATGTTCGGACGTCCGGTCGCCATGCGCGCCAACCGAATCGACGCCTCGACGGCCTCGGAGCCGGAATTGGCATAGAAGACGCTGTCGAGACCGGCCGGGAGGACTTCACCGAGCTTGTCGGTCAGCGCCAGCAGTGGTTGGTGCATGACGGTCGTGTACTGCGCGTGGATGATCTTGCCCACCTGCTCGCGGGCTGCCTCGACCACGCGGGGATGGCAATGTCCGGTGCTGGTGACGCCGATACCGGTGGTGAAGTCGAGGTACTTCCGCCCGTCCGTGCCGATGATCCAGCTGCCCTTTCCGTGATCGACGACGATCGGGGTCGCCTGCTTGAGTGCCGGGCTGAGGTGAGTGCGAGTCGACGCTGTCATGTCTGCCATCGTCACCCACCGAAATCAGATTGTCAACAATCTGCAATTGGCAGTTCGAGGCGGGTGCAGCGTCCGAGCGATACAGTTCGTTCGTGTCCGCCTCGAACCCTCGTATCGTCGTGCTCGGCAGTATCAACATGGATCTGATCACCCGGACGCCATCGCTGCCCGTTCCGGGCGAAACCGTGTTGGGAACGTCCTTCACCACCGCCCCGGGCGGCAAGGGTGCCAATCAGGCCATCGCTGCCGCCAAATCCGGATCGCCGGTCGCCTTCATAGGAGCGGTCGGAGACGACGAATTCGGGGAAACATTGCGACATACCCTGTCGAGCGCAGGCGTCGACGACAGCGCACTTCGCACTGCGGCCGGTTCGAGTGGCATCGCAACTATCACCGTCGACGACCGTGCCGAGAACAGCATCGTCGTCGTCCCCGGGGCGAACGGTGGCGTCCGCGAGCTCGAAGACGACGATCGAGCCATCATTGCGAACGCCGATATTCTGCTGTGCCAGTTGGAGATTCCGCTCGACACGGTGGTGGCGGCATTCCGGTACGCCCGATCGCATGGCGTCACCACGATGCTCAATCCGTCACCGGTACAGGACCTGCCCGACGCCCTGGTGGCGAACACCGACGTACTGGTGGTCAACGAAGCCGAGGAAGCTCGCATCGGACACCGAGCACACGAGGTGGAACACGTGGTCACCACACTCGGCGAGCGGGGTGCCAGGTACCGCGGGTCGGAATCGTTCGAGGTGTCGGCACCGCGGATCGAGGCCGTCGACACCACCGGCGCAGGGGATGCGTTCGCCGGGGCTCTGGCTGCATCCTGGCCTTCCGGTCCACGCTCGGCGATCGAATGGGCAACCGCTGCAGGCTCCTTCGCAGCCACGAGGCCCGGGGCGAGCACTTCCTCGGGGACCCGAGTCGAGATCGACACACTCCGCGATGCGGCCGCTCGATGAATGCTCCTGACTTGAACGAACTGAGACTGCTGCGTCGCGCACGGGATCGGATGGATCGAGAATTCGCCGAACCTCTCGACGTGCCGACCCTCGCTCGGACGGCACTCATGTCCACAGCGCATTTCAGTCGCCGTTTCCGCGAGGCCTACGGTGAGACGCCGTACGCACATCTGATGACCCGCCGAATCGAGCGCGCCAAGGCCCTGCTGCGCCGTGGAGATGTCAGCGTCACCGAGGCGTGTTTCGCAGTCGGCTGCACCAGCCTCGGATCCTTCAGCTCCCGGTTCACCGAGATCGTCGGAGAGACACCCAGCGCGTACCGCGCCCGCGATCACAGCGAGAGCCGGGCGGTGCCGAGTTGCAGGGCCATGGTGCTGGGTCGGCCGTTGCGCGGCACCGATGCTGTCACCGTCTCCGAACCGAGCAGAATCAGAGAAGCGACGACGGCCGGGGCGTCCTAGCCTTTGCTCATGACACTTTCACTGAGCCACGTACACGTCTACACCGACGATCCCGATGCCTCTCTGGCCTTCTATCGCGACGCCCTCGGACTCGAGGTGAAGAGCGAGGTCGCCAACGACGGCTTTCGCTGGATCACGTTGTCCCCCAACGATCAACCCGAAATCGAGATCGTGTTGTCGCAGCCGCATGCGGGCCGCTCGCAGGAACTCGGTGATCAGATCGCCGCCCTGCTCGCCAAGGGTGAACTGCCGGGCCTGCTGTTCCGCGCCGATGACCTCGACGGCGCGTTCGAGAGGATCCGGGCGGCGGGCACCGCCGAAATTCTGCAGGAACCGACCAGTCAGCCGTGGGGAGCGCGCGACGCGGCATTCCGCGATCCCGCCGGGAACATGGTGCGCGTCAGTCAGGCGTGAGTGGAGCCCGCGGGACGAACCATCGTGGTTTCCGACCTCACATCGACGCGAGAGCGAGGCCGCCGCCGCACGCGAGTACGGACGCAAGCAGAGACACGATCGCGTTGACGGCGGCATCTCGTCGACGCCCTTGCTGTAGCAACCGGACTGTCTCGATGCTCGCCGTGCTGAACGTGGTGTACCCGCCGCAGAAACCGGTGCCGATGACGGCTTGGACGTCGGTCGAGCCGGCGCGGAACGTCACCCACCCGGCCAGCAAACCCAGCAGGAAAGACCCGGACACGTTGATGCCGACCGTCGCCCAGGGAAAGCTCGTTCGTGCCACGAGACGTGTCTTCACTTCCGCATCGACGAAGAAGCGAACCACCGCACCCAACCCGCCGGCCAACGAAATCCACAGCGCGATCATCGAACCACCTTGCCTGCCAGTACGATTCCCGCCCAGGCCGCAAGTATTCCGAGAATCACGCTGACCACTGCGTAGGTCACTGCCAGCACGGTGAACCCACCCCGGAACCCTTCCACTGTCTCGAGGGCGAACGTGCTGTACGTGGTGAACGCACCGCAGAACCCCGTACCTCCCAGCAACCGCAGCCTGCGCCGAACTCCGGCATCGGGCCCGCCACGAACCAGCGACTCGAGTAGAAGGCCCAGCACGAATGCACCGGCGATGTTGATCCCGAAGGTTGCCGTCGGCCACTGCGATGCCGAGTGCGGCAGTTGCTCCTCGATCACGTAACGGACTGCTGTACCCGCCACTCCGCCGGTGAACACCACTGCCAGAGCCCAGAACCGACGATGCAGGGGTCCCTGGTCGGCCGGCATCGAATCGGAATCGGGATCGACCACCGTTGTCCTCTCGGGCTGCACGGTCCGACCGTTTCCGACCGGGCCGCGTTTGTTGTCGGATGCTTGCTGCACGATGGAGCCTATGACAGCGACCACGGAGCCCACGACCGGGAACTTGCGCGAGAGCGCCGAGGAGTTGTTGCGCGAACTCGCTGGCCCCGACGCGGTGCTGCGGGAAGACCAGTGGACGGCAATCGAGGCCCTCGTCGTGCACCGGCGGCGGGCGCTGGTGGTGCAAAGGACCGGCTGGGGCAAGTCGGCCGTCTACTTCATCGCCGCGAAGCTGTTGCGCGCGCAGGGCCTCGGTCCGACAGTGATCGTCTCTCCCCTGTTGGCACTGATGCGTAACCAGGTTGCCTCCGCCGAGCGAGCGGGCGTCCGTGCGGCCACCATCAACTCCGGAAACATGACCGAATGGGACGACATTCACCAGCAGGTCGACTCCGGTGAGCTCGACGTGTTGCTGGTCAGTCCCGAGCGATTGAACAACCCCGACTTCCGCGATCAGGTGCTGCCGTCCCTGGCCGGAGACGCCGGCCTCGTCGTGGTCGACGAGGCGCACTGCGTCTCGGACTGGGGTCACGATTTCAGGCCGGACTATCGACGCATCCGCACCCTGATCGCCGAGCTGCGCGACGGTATCCCCGTACTCGCTACCACTGCAACGGCCAACGACCGAGTGGTGGACGACGTCGCCGCGCAGCTGGGTGTCGGCGGTGGTGACACGCTCGTACTGCGGGGCGGGCTCGCCCGTGACTCACTGCGCATGGCAGTGGTGAAAATCGACAACGCCACCGAACGGGCGGCGTGGCTCGGCGACCACCTGAAGACCTTGCCCGGTTCGGGAATCATCTACACACTGACTGTCTCGGCGGCGAAGGACCTCGCGGCGCTGCTCACCGACCAGGGCCACGTCGTCGCGTCGTACACCGGTCAGACGGACCCGACCGAGCGCGAATCGCTCGAGGGTGACCTGCTGGCCAACCGAGTCAAGGCCCTGGTCGCCACGTCCGCACTGGGCATGGGCTTCGACAAGCCCGATCTCGGCTTCGTCGTGCACATGGGGGCCCCGTCGTCTCCGATCTCGTACTACCAGCAGGTCGGCCGTGCCGGGCGCGCTACCGAGCGAGCCGATGTCGTGTTGCTTCCCGGTCACGAGGATCGGCAGATCTGGAGCTACTTCGCCTCGGTCGCATTCCCCCGCGAGCATCTGGTGCGGCAGGTCATCGATGCCTTGAACACCGACAAGGCCCAGTCGACGCAGGCGCTGGAGCCCCTGGTCGAGCTGGGTCGCAGCAGGCTCGAGATGGTGCTGAAGGTTCTCGACGTCGACGGCGCGGTCAGACGCGTCCGTGGCGGTTGGATGGCCACCGGGGAGCAATGGACGTACGACGCGGCCCGCTACGAGCGTCTCGAACAGGCCAGGGACCGCGAACAGCAGGCGATGATCGACTACCAGGGCACCGACGGCTGCCGGATGGAGTTCCTGCGGAGACAACTCGACGACCCGGATCTCGGCGCACCCGGTAGCGAGTCCGACCGATGCGGCCGGTGCGACAACTGCACGGGCGAGCACCTGTCGGCATCGGTGGATGCGGCCTCGGTCGACTCGGCGAGGGCACGTCTGGATAGGCCGGGCATCGACCTGCAGCCCAGAAAGCAGTGGCCGAGCGGCATGAAGAAGCTGGGTGTCTCGCTCTCGGGCAAGATCACCGACCCACACGAACCCGGGCGCGTGCTGGGTCGACTCACCGACCTGGGCTGGGGCAGCCGCCTGCGCGCCCTGCTCGATGCGCCCGACGCTCCGGCCACGGACGCGCTGGAGAAGGCTTGCATCACCGTGCTCGCCAACTGGGAATGGAAGCAGCGGCCCACTGCCGTTCTGGCTCTCGACTCCCCTACCCACCCGCTCCTGGTGCGGTCGATTGCCGCGCGATTGGCATCGGTCGGCAAATTGCAGGATCTCGGGGTCATGCAGGTCAGGGCTGGTCATCCACCGGTATCGGCCGCCAATTCGGCGTTTCGGGTCGCCGGGCTGGTGGACTCGTGGGACGTTCCGGACGTATCGTCCGTGACGGGCCCGGTTCTGTTGATCGATCTGGTCACCGACACGGGGTGGACGTTCACCTGCGCCACGTCTGCTCTGAGGTCGGCAGGCGCTTCGGCGGTGTTGCCGTTCGCCCTCGCGACACCGAAGTAGAGATTTTCGGCAAACTGGGGTTTATACCGCGCATTTCTGGGTAACGCCTGCCGGGCACCGATCGTGTGAGCACCATCACATTCAGTGGTTAACCTGGGGAAGCATGTCCGATTCCGGGGTCGATTTCCCGGAGCAGTCGATATGCCTCGGCAACGTTGTTACGTTTGTATTTCCTATGAAGCCCGCATTGCTGAGAGGTACCCCGCTCACTGCGCCGGACGCAGTGAAGTTTCGTAAGCCACAGATCTCCGACGGAGTCCGGCTCTGGGAGATCGCAAGAGATTCGCGAGTTCTGGATCTCAATTCCAGCTACTCGTACGTGTTGTGGTGCCGTGATTTCGCGGCCACCACTGTCGTATCCGATATCGACGGCCGCGCAGTCGGTTTCGTCACCGGATACATCCGCCAGGACGCCCCGCGCACACTGTTCGTGTGGCAGGTCGCCGTGGATGCGGACCAGCGTGGCAAGGGACTTGCCGGTCGCATGCTGATGGAGCTGCTCGACCGCCTCGAGCCACAGGGCATCACGCATCTGGAAACGACGATCAGCCCGGACAACGAAGCGTCCATCGCAACCTTCACGAGCCTCGCACGCAAGCGAGGCACCGACATCGTCAGGTCGGATTTGTTCGCGCCCAACGATTTCCCTGATAGCCACGAAGCCGAGGAGCTCTACACCGTAGGCCCCGACGCGTCGCGGAATTACGAAAGGAACAAGCAGAACATGACCGAAAAGAACACCGTGACAACAGAGAAGCCCGATGTATTCGAGACCGTCGAGTCCGGTGTGCGGAGCTACAGCCGCCAGTGGCCCGCCGTGTTCACCACCGCGAAGAACTCGGTCATCACCGATGAGGACGGCAACGACTACCTCGATTTCTTCGGTGGAGCAGGCGCACTCAACTACGGCCACAACAACGACATGATCAAGAGCGCATTGGTGGACTACATCACCAGCGACGGAATCACCCACGGTTTGGACATGTCCACCGTTGCCAAGCGTGAGTTCCTCGAGTCGTTCAAGAAGAACATCCTCGACCCGCGCGGCTTGGACTACAAGGTTCAGTTCCCGGGACCGACGGGTACCAATACCGTCGAAGCAGCACTGAAGTTGGCCCGCAAGGTCACCGGCCGCGAGGCAATCATCAACTTCACCAACGCTTTCCACGGCATGACACTCGGCGCGCTGTCGGTCACCGGCAACTCGATGAAGCGAGCTGGCGCCGGAATCCCGTTGGTGCACACCACCCCGATGCCGTACGACAACTACTTCGGCGGCGTCACCGAGGATTTCCAGTGGTTCGAGCGCGTTCTCGACGACTCGGGCAGCGGTTTCAATCGGCCGGCCGCAGTGATCGTGGAGACCATCCAGGGTGAGGGCGGCATCAACGTCGCGCGTCCGGAATGGCTGCGTGCGCTGGCCGAGCTGTGCTCGCGTCGCGAAATCCTGCTGATCGTCGACGACGTCCAGATGGGCTGCGGACGCACCGGCCAGTTCTTCTCGTTCGAGGAAGCCGGCATCACCCCCGACATCGTCACACTGTCGAAGTCCATCGGCGGCTACGGCATGCCGCTGGCGCTGACGCTGTTCAAGCCCGAGCTGGACGTCTGGTCGCCGGGTGAGCACAACGGCACCTTCCGCGGTTTCAACCCCTCGTTCGTCACAGCGAAGGCAGCTATCGACCACTACTGGTCCGACGACACGTTCGAGAAGGAAACCCTCGCCAAGGGTGAGCACATCCAGGATCGCTTCATCAAGCTCTGCGCCAAGTTCGACGGCATCTCGACCCGCGGTCGCGGCATGGTTCAGGCCCTGGTCTTCGACGACGCCGAGTTGGCAGGCAAGGTTTCTCAGCTGTGCTACGACGAGCGCTTGCTCGTCGAGACCGCAGGACCGAAGGACGAGGTCGTCAAGCTACTTCCCCCGTTGACCACGACGATCGAGGAACTCGATCGCGGCCTGGACATCATCGAAAGTGCTGTCGCGAAAGTGCTCTCCTAGAGACCCGTTCGCACGCACAGATATCGAAGGAGGACATCGTATGATCGTTCGCACCACGCAGGAGATCACCGGAACCGACCGCGACATCTCGAGTGAAGACGGCAACTGGCGCAGCAAGAGGATCATCCTCGGCGGCGACAAGGTCGGGTTCTCGTTCCACGAGACCACGATCCAGGCCGGCACGGTGAACAACTTCCACTACGCCAACCACGTCGAGGCCGTCTGGCTGATCGAGGGCGAGGGAACGCTCACCGACCGCGAGACCGGCGAGACCTACGAGCTCGGAGCGGGATCGATGTACCTGCTCAACGGACACGAGCGCCACACGGTCGAACCGCGTACCCAGATGCGCATGCTCTGTGTGTTCAATCCTCCCGTCGTCGGCAACGAGACGCACGACGAGAACGGCGTGTACCCCCTCGTCGAGGTACCCGCGTAACACCGCACTTTCCCACGGCCCGCACCGACGCTCACGCGTCCGTGCGGGCCGTGTGCGTCGGTAGCCCGTACCCCGATCGGTCGCTACCCTGGACGAAGTGAATGCACCCACCGCGTCCGTCACAACGTACGGGCAACTCGTCGCGCTGCTCGACGGAAAGACCGTCACCGTCGTCAGCGGCGCGGGCATGTCCACGGACTCAGGCATTCCCGATTACCGTGGCCCGCAGTCACCGCCCCGCAACCCGATGACGTTCCAGCAGTTCATCGGTGACGCGGAGTTCCGACGCCACTACTGGGCCCGCAATCATGTCGGATGGCGGCACATGGATGCGGCGGTGCCCAACGACGGACATCGAGCGCTGGCCAGGCTCGAACGTGCTGGTGTCGTCACCGGAATCATCACCCAGAACGTGGACATGCTGCACACCAAGGCGGGCAGCCGGAACGTCATCGACCTGCACGGCGTCTACGCCCGGGTTCGCTGCCTGAAGTGTGAGCGGCTGATCTCGCGGTTCGAGTTGGCCCGGCGACTCGACCGTGCCAATCCCGGCTTCCTCGAGTCGGTTGCACCCGCGGAGGGCGTCGAGATCGCACCCGATGCCGATGCCATCATCTCGTCGACCGCGCATTTTCGCATGGTCGACTGCGAAACATGTTCCGGCATACTCAAACCCGACATCGTCTATTTCGGTGAAAGCGTGCCCAAGCCGCGCGTGGCCGAGGCCTACGACCTCGTCGACCGAAGCGACGCACTTCTGGTGCTCGGCTCCTCGCTGACGGTGATGTCCGGCCTGCGCTTCGTCAGGCACGCGGCCAAGACCGGAAAGCCCATCGTCATCGTCAATCGCGGCGCCACCCGCGGCGACGAATTCGCCACTCTCACACTGCACTCCGGTTGTTCGGAGACAGCGACCACGCTGGCCGACACCCTCGATCAGGCAGGGACCAGGTCGTCGGCATGAACCACCGGGCGCTGTAGCTCTGCGGCGAGCTCCCCCGTCGACCGCCCCAGCATCCCGGCAAGCTCGCCGGAGTCGTACGCGACGACCCCGCGGGCGACCAACGCGCCGTCGTGGTCGACGAGCGAGACGACGTCTCCGCCGTGAAAGGACCCCGTCACCGACGTGATGCCCGCGGACAACAATGATCGTCGCCGTTCCACGACCGCTCGCACTGCCCCGGCATCGAGGTGGAGTTCCCCGGCCGCATCGGCGGCGTGCCGGACCCAGAACTTCCGAGCGGACAACCGCGTCGGCCGGGCCGCGAACGCGGTTCCCACCTCGGACGTCGTCAGCGCCTGGGCAGCGTCGGATGCGGCAGCCAGCAACACCGGAACACCGGCGTCGGCTGCGAGGCGCGCAGCGGACAACTTGGACGCCATTCCTCCGGTGCCGAGAGCGCCCCCCGAACCGGCGACGACGCCGTCGAGGTCCTCGGGACTGGTCACCTCGGGAATCAACGTTGCCCCGCCCTTGCGAGGATCACCGTCGTACAACCCGTCGACATCCGAGAGCAGGAACAGTGCGTCCGCGCCGACGAGGTGGGCCACCAGAGCGGCGAGACGGTCGTTGTCGCCGAACCGGATCTCCGCGGTGGCGACCGTGTCGTTCTCGTTGACGATGGCAACGGCACCGAGCGAGCGCAGGCGATCCAACGTGCGCTGCGCGTTGCGATGGTTTGTTCGACGCGCGATGTCCTCGGCCGTCAACAGCACCTGTCCCACGGTCCGTCCGTACCGATGGAACGACGAACTCCACGCATTGACCAGGGCGAGCTGTCCGACGCTCGCCGCAGCCTGCTTGGTTGCCAGATCGCGTGGCCGTCGGGCCAGACCCAATGGGGCCATGCCTGCACCGATCGCGCCGGACGATACGACGACCACATCGGTTCCACTACGCATCCGAGACTCGATGGCGTCTGCGAGCAGGTCGAGTCGACCCAGATCGAGACCGGTGTCGAGACTGGTGAGCGCCGACGAGCCGATCTTGACCACGATGCGCTTGGCGTCGGCAATCGTGCGACGGGTATCGGTGAAAGCCGTTACGGGCGAATCGAATTCACGCGCCGACACCACGGCTACTCCTGTTCGGTATCGAGCCCGCGACGAACCTGGCGGGCATGCTTACGTTCGGATGCGCCGATGCGCTCGACCTGATCGAGTCGGGCATCGGTGCCACGGCCCGTCATCGTGATCTCGACACCGGCCGGAGTCTGCGGTTCCCAATCGAACGACACGTCGCCGATGGTGACCGAAGCACCGGGCTGCGCGCCGGCCTTGATCAGTGCATCCTCGACACCGAGCCGCGCGAGACGGTCGGCGAGGTAGCCCACGGCCTCGTCGTTGGTGAACTGCGTCTGGCGTACCCACCGCTCCGGTCGGGTACCGCGAACGATGAAGCCGTCCGGGATGTCCGGATCCTTCACGACCTTGAAGCTGTCGTCGTTCTTGGCGACCGGACGCAGCACCTGACGCCGCGGCTCGGGGGCCGGGTGCGCAGTGCGGTAGTCCTCGACGAGCTTCGCGAGTGCGAACGTCAAGGGCTTGAGACCGGCGCGCGTCACCGCGGAGATGGTGAACACGGGCCAGCCACGCGACTCGAACTCGGCGGTGACCATCTCGGCGAGTTCGGCACCCTCGGGAATGTCGGCCTTGTTCAACACCACGATGCGGGGGCGGTCGGCAAGATCGCCGAGGCTGGCATCACCGGACAGGGCGGGCTTGTACGCGGCCAATTCGGCTTCCAGCGCATCGACGTCGGAAATGGGATCTCGACCCGGATCCAGTGTCGCGCAATCGACTACGTGAGCCAGCACGGCGCACCGTTCGAGGTGCCGCAGGAAGTCGAGACCGAGACCTCGACCCTGACTTGCCCCAGGGATCAACCCGGGCACGTCCGCGACGGTGAACGTGGTGTCGCCGCTGGAGACGACGCCGAGGTTGGGCACCAAAGTGGTGAAGGGATAGTCGGCAATCTTCGGCTTCGCCGCGGACAGCACCGAGACCAACGACGACTTTCCGGCCGACGGGAATCCGACGAGACCGACATCGGCGACGGACTTGAGTTCGAGCACGAGTTCGCGCTCGATGCCCTCTTCGCCCAGCAGAGCGAAACCGGGTGCCCGCCGAGCCTTGGACGCGAGTGCCGCGTTGCCGAGGCCACCGCATCCGCCGGGAGCGGCGTCGAAACGTGTTCCCTCGCCGATCATGTCGGCGAGCACGTTGCCCTTCTTGTCGAGCACGACGGTGCCGTCGGGGACCTTGAGGATCAGGTCCTCTCCGTTGGCACCCTCTCGGTTGCCACCCATGCCCTGGGTTCCGTTGCCCGCCTTGGCGTGGCTGGAGAAGTGGAAGTCGAGCAGAGTGTGAACGTTGCTGTCGACGACGAAGACGACTCCGCCGCCCTGGCCTCCGTTGCCACCGTCCGGGCCACCGAGAGGCTTGAACTTTTCGCGGTGAACCGAAGAGCAGCCGTTGCCACCTTTGCCGGCGCTGACGTGCAGCACCACGCGGTCGATGAATCGTGACATAGCTGTCTTCGATCCTTTCTGGAAGAAAAAGCGGGAGAAAAACGCGATAGGGGCGGACCGGTCTCGTGACCCTGGTCCGCCCCTATCGGGAGCTGTGAACGTACGCGGTGGATGGTGGGCTCGAGCAGATACCTGCCGTGCCGACCATCGTGAGCGCGAACTGCAGAAGGACTAGGCCTCTACAGTGACCGGAACGATGTTCACGGTCTTGCGTCCGCGCTTGGCACCGAATTCGACTGCGCCGGGCGCAAGTGCGAACAGGGTGTCGTCGCCGCCACGGCCGACGTTGACGCCGGGGTGGAAGTGCGTGCCGCGCTGACGAACCAGGATCTCGCCTGCGCCTACGGTCTGGCCGCCGAAACGCTTGACGCCGAGGCGCTGAGCATTCGAGTCGCGACCGTTACGGGAGCTTGATGCGCCCTTCTTATGTGCCATGTTGCATACCCTCCTCGGGGTGAATCAGCTTGAGAGAACGCGGGTCCGGTGAGACCTGGTTACTTGATGCCGGTGACCTTGAGGACAGTGAGCTTCTGCCTGTGTCCCTGACGCTTGTGGTATCCGGTCTTGTTCTTGAACTTGTGGATGCGGATCTTCGGGCCCTTGGTGTGCTCGACGATCTCACCGGCGACCGAGATCTTCGCCAGCTTGTCTGCATCTGTGGTCAGGTCGGATCCGTCTACGACGAGGACCGGAGCAAGCGAGACAGCAGTGCCGGGCGCTCCCTCGATCTTCTCGACCTTGACGAGGTCACCAACAGCGACCTTGTACTGCTTTCCGCCGGTCTTGACGATCGCGTACGTTGCCATCGGAGGGCTACCCCTTGCTTCTTCGAACTTGCTCGCGTTGCGCATGGCAACACGACTGGTCTGGTGTCACGTGTTTGCTTGCTCCCTATCGGCCGGCCGGGATGATGATCATCTCGGCCCGCTCGAGAACCCGTTGCTTTCCACTGGGCCACTACGGCACAGCAGAACGGTGTCACCGGGAGCGACTTATCAAGGTTACGGCAGAGAGACGGCCAGGGTCAAACCGCCCGAACTGCTAGGCGTCGATGTCGACCGGTGGCCCTGCCGGCCGCGCTGCCGCACGCCTCCTGCGAGGACGTGTCGCAGGCACCTCCACCGACTCGACGGGCTGCTCGGCCGCCGAAGTCAGTGGCGTCGACACCTCGTCTGATGCCGAACCCGGCTGGTCGGATGGCCCGTCACCGGCAGAGTCGTCCGCGGCAGGAACCACGATGACCATGCCCGCGTCGGGCGCCGCGCCTGCCGGCGCGGCAGCCTTACGGGCCACCCTGCGTCCTCGTCGAGCCTTCGGTGCCACCGTGTCCGCCGTTGCCGACGTCTCGGTGGAGGTCGGTGCGGCCTGTGTCTCGGTGGCCTGGTCGGCGGTGACGTTCGTCTCCACGTCGGCCACCGCAGCGGCCGCAGCGTCCACGTCGTCGGCAGAGACCACGGTCACCACCGCATCACCGTCACGGGTATCGGTCGGTGTCGATGCCTCGACGTCAGCGGGGCTGACGTCGGCCACCACGTCGTCGTGATGCGCCGCCATGGCCAGAGCCACCGGATGCGCCCGTTTGATCGACGGATCGATCACGGGGTGCTCGGACGAGTCCGTGGCTCCCGGATGGACGTTCGACGAGGTGCGCTCGTTGCCGTCGTTGCCGTCGGACTTGTTGTCCTTGCCACGTCGACGCCTGCTGGTCGTGTTGCTCGAATCCGAGCGCGACGAGTTCGAGCGGCCGCCGTCGGTGTCCGGCTTGGCGTCGACGGGGAACGGATGTACCACGATGCCACGCCCCTGGCAGTGCTCGCACGTGGTGGAGAACGCCTCCACGAGCCCTGTGCCGAGCTTCTTGCGGGTCATCTGCACCAGGCCGAGCGAGGTCACCTCGGAAACCTGGTGGCGGGTGCGGTCGCGGCCGAGCGACTCGGTGAGTCGGCGCAGCACCAGATCGCGGTTGGACTCGAGCACCATGTCGATGAAGTCGACGACGATCATGCCGCCGATGTCGCGCAGACGCATCTGGCGAACGACTTCCTCGGCTGCCTCGATGTTGTTGCGGGTGACCGTCTCTTCCAGGTTGCCGCCCGAACCGGTGAACTTGCCGGTGTTGACGTCCACCACGGTCATGGCCTCGGTGCGATCGATCACCAGGGTGCCGCCGGAGGGCAGCCAGACCTTGCGATCGAGCGCCTTGGCCAGCTGCTCGTCGATCCGATGCGCGGCGAAGACGTCGACAGAACTACCGTCTGCCTCGTAACGATGCAGCCGCTCCATCATGTCCGGGGCCACGGTCTCGACGTAGTTGGACGTCGTCGTCCATGCCTTGTCGCCCTCGATGACGAGCTTGGAGAAGTCCTCGTTGAACAGGTCACGAATGACCTTGACGAGCATGTCGGGCTCTTCGTAGAGCGTCTGCGGTTGCACACCCTTGCCGGTTTCGGCGTTGGCCGAGCGCTCTTCGATGCTCGCCCACTGCGCCTGCAACCGAGTGACATCGCGTGCGAGTTCCTCTTCGCTGACGCCCTCTGCTGCGGTGCGGATGATGACGCCCGCCTCGGGAGGCACGATGTCGCGCAGAATCTCCTTCAGACGCTTGCGCTCGGTGTCGGGCAGCTTGCGGCTGATACCGGTCGAGCTTCCCCCGGGAACGTAGACCAGGAAGCGTCCTGCGAGCGAGAGCTGCGTCGTCAGGCGAGCACCCTTGTGCCCCACCGGATCCTTGCTGACCTGAACGAGAACCTGATCGCCCGGCTTGAGCGCCTGCTCGATCTTTCGTGAGTTTCCGCCCAACCCCGCAGCGTCCCAGTTGACCTCGCCTGCGTACAGCACACCGTTGCGGCCACGGCCGATGTCGATGAAGGCTGCTTCCATGCTGGGCAGCACGTTCTGCACGCGGCCCAGGTAGACGTTGCCGACCATCGACGCGGTGGCACTGCTGGTGACGAAGTGCTCGACGAGAACACCGTCTTCGAGCACGGCAACCTGCGTGGTCAACGGGTGATCCGGTGTGGCCTTCTCGCGCACGACCATGACGCGGTCGACGGATTCGCGCCGGGCCAGGAACTCGGACTCGGTCAGGATCGGCGGACGACGACCGGCGTCGCGCCCGTCGCGGCGACGCTGACGCTTGGCCTCGAGTCGCGTCGAACCGGTGATGCCCTGGACTTCGTCTCGGGGGGCGCGGCTCTTGTTCCGCGGCTCGCGCTCGTGCACGACCGTGTTGGGTGGATCGTCCTCGGACGATGCGCCCTCGGCCGCTGCTTCTGCCCCGGTCTTGCGCCGGCGACGGCGGCGACGACGTCGGCTGGAGCCGTCCCCGTCCGAACCGCCGTTGTCTGCGTCGTCCGCGTTGTCCTGGGCGCTCGAATCCGAGTCGTCTTCACTGTCCTCGGCCGAGGAATCCGCACCGCGCGCGTCGTCCGAGGAGTCGTCCGAGTCGGAGTTCTGCCGGTCCGACGTGCGGTTGCGACTGCGGGACCGACGCGAACGCCTACCCGAGCCCGACTGCTGGTCGTCGCCTGCGGACGACTCGTCCGAGTCCGCGTCGGCACCGTCGGAGGACTCGGCATCGCTGGAATCGGTGCCGTCGATGTCGTTGTCGTTCGCGGAGTCGTCGTCCGAATTGTCGTCGGTCGAGTTCTCGTCCGAGGACTGTTCCCCGCGTCCGCGACCACGGCCGCGACGCCCTCGCCGACGACGCCGTGGCTGGGACTGATCATCGTCGGTGTCGTCGTCACCCGAGCTGTCGGACGCGGGCGACCCGTCGGTCTCCGAGACAGCGGACCGGTCGATCTCCGGTGAGGAGATCTCGGACTGGTCGACCCGAGGTGTGTCCGTGTCGGCAGCAGCGGCGGCTGTGGTCTCGGACGTAGCCGTTGTCTCGGACGAAGCTGTGGACTCACCACTGCCGCTGTTCGCCACGTCGTCCTTCGGCGCTGCCTTACGGCTGCGACGACGACGGGCCGGGGGCTCGGCAGGAGATTCGGCGGCCTCGGGCGCAGGGGCTTCGGCGGCAGCCGGCTGTAGGAACAGCGGGGTGGCGAACGTCGTCGCTGTGGGCCGGTCGGACGTTGCCGCGGACTGTTCGGTCGTTGCTGCGGGCTGGGCCGGCTCCGGCTTCTGGGCAGGCGCACTGGTGAACAGTTGCGGCTCGGACCACGACGCCTCGGCCGATGGTGCCTCTGCGGAAGGAACTGCGATCGCCTCGGGTTGCTCGGCGGTCGACGTGTCGGTCGTCGGCGCGGCAGGCGCATTGACCGAATCGCGAACGGACTCCGCAACGTCGCGGCTCAGACTCGACTGAGCACTGCGTGCTTCGATGCCGAGTTCACCGAGGGTGACGAGCAACTGCTTGCTGGTGACGCCCAGGATCTTGGCCAAAGCGTGCACGCGCAGCCTGGTGGGCAGCTCGATGGTGTCGGGTTGCGCCGAGGACGCCGCGGCTGTTTCCACAGACGGCACCGCGTCGTCGCGCTCCGGACCTCCTGCGTTCTCGTTCTGTACATCTTCGGGCGGGCTTTGATCGGCCACGTAGTCTCCTCGGGCCCCCGGGCGCGTTCATCCGAATTCGGGTGTGACGCGGCCACGCGAGGGCAATCCTTGTGTACTCACGTCGGGTTGGACGTCAGCTGTTCGGTCTCGCTCCGCACCCGAGCCGATGACCACTTCGTAGTTCTCGGTGGTCGACGACAGCGTGTGCAGTGCCTGGCTGGATGGTGGTGTCTCGGCGATCCGAGCGCCTGATCATCAAGCAAGAACGCGAACGAGCCTGTCTCTCGTTCGAGCATCTGCGATGACGGGCAGCGGATAGACGACAGTCATCCGATCGAATCCACGACACCGGTCTAGCGAACTTCGGTGAAGCCTTGACTTCGGTGGAGCATGAAACTTGTACGTACTCGTGCTGTGGAATCGATCTTGGTCGAGTATCCCACACGCGATGATGCGTACTCGCCACGCCGCACCGATCGGTACCGAGCGGATGCGGCGTGGCTGCGCGCGAACGTGACTGTGCTGGCGAAAAGTGGAGCGGTCAGGCCAGGCCGGGGAACCAGAGTGCGATCTCGCGCTCGGCCGACTCCACGGAATCGGACCCGTGCACCAGGTTCTGCTGCCCATCGAGGGCGAGGTCACCTCGGATGGTGCCGGGAACGGCCTTGGCCACGGGGTCGGTGCCTCCGGCGATCTGCCGGAAGGCGGCGATCGCGCGAGGGCCTTCGAGAACTGCGGCCACCACCGGCCCGGACGTGATGAACTCGAGGAGTTCGGGGAAGAACGGTTTGCTCTCGTGCTCCGCATAGTGAGCCGAGGCCAATTCACGGGAGACGGTCTTGAGCTCGAGTGCGACGATGCTCAGACCCTTCTTCTCCACGCGGCCGAGGATCTCTCCTACGTAACGCCGGGCAACTCCGTCGGGCTTGATCAGTACAAGGGTGCGGTCGGTCACGTCGACGACCCTAATGGACCGGAGCCCGGTCGCGCTCGGCGCATGGCCGAAGCCGACGGGTTGCCCAGGCAGTCAGTCGCGTTGCCCCGGCAGCATCCCGCGCCGGATTCGCTCGGTGATATCCCGACGCAGGTACAGCAGATACAGCCAGACCGCGATGAAGATCAGGCCCACGGCCCCGATCGACAGGTGGAACACTGCCCCTGCCAACACGAACAGCTGCAGAATCAGGTTGAGTTTCATCGCCCACGGTTCGCCCTGCTTGCCTGCCGCGAGGATCATCACGACGGCCAGCGCCACGATGTACGTGGTCGAGAACCAGGTCGCACCTCCGCCGAGGGTCGCCACCACCGGTAGCGCGAGCAAGGTCACGATGGCCTCGAGCACGAGCGTGCCTGCCACGACACCGCGGAACCCCTTCCACGGGTCGGTCGTGGGTGGTCTGAACTCTGCCTCGCTCACGCGGGGTCCTTTCCGAACAGAGTGCGAGCTGCGCCGACGGTCACCACGGATCCGGTCACCACGACTCCGGCACCGGAGACTGCCTCCCCCGGCTCGGCGACTTCCTCGGCCAGCCCGATCGCCGTCTCGAGTGCGTCGGGCAGGGTCGATGCCACCACGACGCGTTCGTCGCCGAATTTGGCCACTGCGATGTCGGCCAACGCATCGACGTCCATCGCCCGTGCCGACCCGTTGTGGGTGACGACGATGTCGTCGAACACCGGTTCCAGTGCCTCGAGAATGGCTCCGACGTCCTTGTCCGCCATCACACTCACGACACCGACGAGTTTGCGGAAGTCGAACTCGTCGGTGAGTGCGGCTGCAAGCGCAGCTGCCCCGTGTGGGTTGTGCGCGGCATCCAGGAAGACCGTGGGCGCGTTCCGTACCCGCTCGAGTCGACCGGGGTTGACGATCGTGGCGAACGCAGCGCGCACGGTGTCCTGATCGAGTTGGCGATCCGGCCCGGCACCGAAGAACGCCTCGACCGCAGCGAGTGCGAGGGACGCATTGTGCGCCTGATGCTCGCCGTGCAACGGAAGGAAGACGTCGGTGTACACCCCGCCGAGCCCCTGCAGCTCCAGTTGCTGGCCGCCCACGGCAATCTGCCTGCCGAGCACGGTGAATTCCGATCCCGCCCGCGCCACTGCGGCGTCCGCCTGCACCGCTGCCCGCAGCAGCACCTCGGACACCTCGGGCTTCTGCTGCGCCAGAATCGCGACCGTGTCACGCGGCACGAGCGATTCCGGTGCCTTCTTGATGATCCCGGCCTTCTCCCCCGCGATCCCGGCGAGATCGTCGCCGAGGAAATCTACGTGATCGAGGCCGATCGGAGTGATGACGGCAACCTCACCGTCGACGACGTTGGTGGCGTCCCAACGCCCGCCGAGCCCGACCTCGATGACGGCAACCTCGACGGGAGCCTCCGCGAACGCCGCGAACGCCATGGCCGTGACCACCTCGAACTTGCTCATTCGGGGTCCGCCCGCAGCCTCGGACTGCGCGTCGATCATGTCCACGAACGGTGCGATCTCGTTGTAGGTGTCGACGTAGAGCCGCGGCGAGATGGGACGTCCGTCGATGCTGATCCGCTCGGTGGCCATCTGCAGGTGCGGGCTGGTGGTGCGGCCCGTGCGCCGATGGAACGCTGTGAGCAGCGCGTCGATCATTCGAGTCACCGAGGTCTTGCCGTTGGTGCCTGCGACGTGGATCGACGGGTACGCCTTCTGCGGCGAGCCGAGGAGGTCCATCAGCGCCGAGATGCGAGCCGTCGACGGCTCGATCTTCGTTTCCCCCCAGCGCTTGTCCAGTTCGGCCTCGACCAGCGCCAGTTCCGCGAGATCGACCGGGCTCGGCGGTGGCGGCGGCAATGCGTCGTCCGGTTCGGTCACTTAGGTTCCCATCGATTCGATACGCGCGGCGATCCGGGCAATTTCCTCCTGTGCGATGGACTGTCGCGTTCTGATCTTGTCCACCACCGCATCGGGAGCCTTGGCTAGGAAGGCCTCGTTGCCGAGCTTGCCGGTGGTCTGCGCCAGTTCCTTCTCCGCGGCCGCGAGATCCTTGACCAACCGAGCGCGCTCGGCGACCAGGTCGACGGTGCCCGAGGTATCGAGTTCGACGACCACGGTCGCCTTGCTCAGGCGCACCTCCACCGAGGCCGTCGCGGCGAAGTCCTCGGCCGGCTCGGTCAGCCGGGCCAGCGAGGTGACCGCCGAGATCTGGCCGTCGAGATCGGCGTCGGACACTCCGACGATGCGGGCCGCAACCTTCTGGGAGGGCTTGAGTCCCTGATCACTGCGGAATCGGCGGACTTCGGTGATCAGTCGCTGCATGTCCTCGATCCGCTGTGCAGCAACGGGATCGACAGGCTCCGAGGCGGCCGCGGGCCACGCCGCGATCACCAGAGATTCACCACCGGTGAGCACCTTCCACAGCGTTTCGGTGACGAACGGAATGACCGGGTGCAGCAGGCGCAGCAAGGCGTCGAGCACGTTCCCCAGCACTCCGCGGGTGGTTGCGGCAATGCCCTCGTCGGCGAACTGCACCTTGGCGATCTCGAGGTACCAGTCACAGACCTCGTCCCAGGCGAAGTGGTAGAGCGCCTCACATGCCTTGCTGAACTCGTAACGGTCGAAGGCCGAATCCACCTCTGCTCGAACCTGTTCGAGCCGATCCAGGATCCACCGGTCGGCGTCGGTCAGCTCGGATCGCGAAGGCAGATCTGCCGGCGCCGCACCGTTCATCAGCGCGAACTTCGTTGCGTTGAACAGCTTGTTGGCGAAGTTGCGCGAGGACTGCGCGTGGTCCTCGCCGACCGACATGTCGGCACCGGGGTTTGCCCCACGTGCCAGCGTGAAACGCAGTGCATCCGCACCGAACCGGTCGACCCAATCGAGAGGATCGATTCCGTTGCCTCGCGACTTCGACATCTTCTTGCCGAACTGGTCACGAATCAGGCCGTGCAGAAACACATCTCGGAACGGAACCTGCGGCCCCTGCTTACCCGCGGTGATCGCGTCGTCGGCCCCGACGTAGGTGCCGAACATCATCATGCGGGCGACCCAGAAGAAGAGGATGTCGTACCCGGTGACGAGAACGCCGGTGGGATAGAACTTCTCGAGATCGGTCGTGGCCTCCGGCCACCCCATCGTCGAGAAGGGCCACAGGCCGGACGAGAACCAGGTGTCGAGGACATCGGGATCCTGCTCCCAGCCCTCGGGTGCGCTCTCCCCCGGGCCGAGGCACACGGTCTCGCCGTCGGGCCCGTACCAGATCGGAATCCGATGGCCCCACCACAGCTGACGCGAGATGCACCAGTCGTGCATGTTGTCGACCCAGGCGAACCAGCGCGGCTCCTGACTCTTGGGGTGAATCACCGTGTCGCCGTTGCGGACTGCATCGCCGGCGGCCTTCGCCAGGGTGTCGACCTTGACCCACCACTGCAGCGAAAGGCGCGGCTCGATCGGCTCACCGCTGCGCTCGGAGTGTCCGACACTGTGCAGGTAGGGGCGCTTCTCGGCGACGACGCGCCCCTGCTCGGCGAGCGCTTCACGAACCTTCACTCGCGCCTCGAACCGGTCCATGCCGTCGAATTGCGTTCCGGTATCGGCGATTCGGCCGGCCTTGTCCATGATCGAGGGCATCGGCAATGAGTGCCGCACGCCCATCTCGAAGTCGTTGGGGTCGTGCGCCGGGGTGATCTTCACTGCGCCGGTGCCGAATTCGGGATCGACGTAGTCGTCTGCGATGATCGGGATCCGTCGGCCGGTGAACGGGTGTTCGAGGGTGGTGCCCACGAGAGCCTTGTACCGCTCGTCGTCGGGATGCACCGCCACTGCGGTGTCGCCGAGCATCGTTTCGACTCGGGTGGTCGCCACGATCACGTGCGGTTCGGAGTCGTCGAGGGAGCCGTATCGCAGCGACACGAGTTCGCCCTCGACGTCCTCGAATTTGACCTCGATGTCGGAAATGGCGGTCTGCAGCACCGGAGACCAGTTGACGAGCCGCTCGGCGCGGTAGATCAAACCGTCGTCGAACATTCGCTTGAACATGGTCTGCACGGCCTCGGACAACCCGTCGTCCATGGTGAAACGCTCGCGGCTCCAATCCACTCCGTCGCCGATGCGTCGCATCTGCCCGCCGATGGTTCCACCGGATTCGCGCTTCCAGTCCCAGACCTTGTCGACGAACAGCTCGCGGCCGAACTCTTCCTTGGTCTTTCCGTCCGCAGCGAGTTGCTTCTCCACCACGGTCTGCGTGGCGATGCCCGCGTGATCCATACCCGGCAACCACAGCACCTCGAACCCGAGCATCCGCTTGCGACGGCTCAGCGCATCCATCAACGTGTGGTCGAGAGCGTGGCCCATGTGCAGGCTGCCGGTGACGTTGGGCGGGGGCAGCACGATGGAGTACGGCGGCTTGTCGCTGGTGGCGTCGGCCTCGAAGTACCCGGCGTCGACCCAGGACCGGTACAGCTCCGCCTCGACCGCGCTGGGATCCCAGCTCTTGGGCAGGTCGATCGAATCGGCAGGGTTCTCTGAGTGCTCTGGTGCTGAACTGGTCACCGGTCGATTCTAGTGGCCGAGGATTCGCGGCATCGACGCGCTCTCGCCCAGCACGTGCTGCGCCAGAAATGCCAGCACCACCTCGTACCAGACCTTGGCGTGCTGAGGACCGAGGATCCAGTGGTTCTCGGCCGGGAAGTAGAGGAAACGATGTTCGGTGTTTCCCTCGTCGTCGGCGGGCAGACCCGACTCACTGAGCAGCTCGTACCACAGCCGCAGGCCCTCGCCGATCGGCACGCGATAATCCTTGTCGCCGTGGATCACCAGCATCGGCGTCGCGATGTCCGCCACGAACAGGTGCGGAGAATTCTCGACTGCCATCTCGGGCGACATCTCCCGCGCCCAGTACCACGGCGCATCCGTGGTCGGTCCGAACTGATCGAGCGCCCACAGACTCGCGTGCGTGACGACGGCGTCGAACCGATCGGTGTGACCGGCGATCCAATTGGCCATGTACCCGCCGAAGGACCCGCCCATGGCAGCGGTACGGGTGTCGTCGATATCGGGACGCGCGACGGCAACGTCGGTCAGCGCCATCAGGTCGGTGAACGGGGCCTTGCCCCACGCGCCCCAACCTCGCTGGACGAACTCCTGGCCGTAACCGGTGGACAGCGCCGGATCGGGCAGCAACACCGCGTAACCACGGGCGACCATCAGCCACGGATTCCATCGCCACGACCACGTGTTCCACGAGCTCAGCGGGCCACCGTGCACCCACAGCAGCAACGGAGCGGGTGCAGTCTCGGACGCACCCTCCGGCAATGCCAGCCACCCGCGTACCCGAGCCCCGTCGGCGACGATCGTGTCGATCTCGGTGAGACTTCCGGGCAACGGGCTGTGGTCGACGCCGGTCTCGAATGCAGTGGTGGCACCGTCGGACACGTCGATCGACACCGGATGCGGTGCAGCCAGATACGAGGCGGCGAGCGCCACCACTCTGTTGCCGTCCGGCGACACGTGCACGTGGGTGTACGCATCGTCGGTGTTCGTGAGCCGACGCGGCTCCTCGCCGTCGCGCACGACGAAAATGGGTGACCGTCCGTCGTCATCCGCGGTGACCAGTACCCCCGACCCGTCCGGCAGCCATACCGGGTCGATCGGCCACCGATCCCAGCCCGGTGCGAGATCGGTGACGGAGGCTGTGTCGAAGTCGTACTGCTGCAGGGTCATTCGTGGTGCTCGTTCGGGAGTCGAGATCGATTCACGGACAAACACGACCGCACGGCCGTCGGGCGAGATCGCCGGCGCGCCCAGGTCGACACGACGAACGAACCGTCGGCACTGACATCGAACGCCGCTTCGTGCAACGCTCCCGCCGCATTCGCCGTGAGATCGCGCAGTCCGATGGAACCGTCCGCCGATCCGATGAACAGGTGTGGGGTCGCCGGACCCAGATCGTGATCCCAGAAACGCACCGGAACACCCATGTGCAGAATCGCGTCCACCTTGTTCGCCGTGCGTTCGGCGCGCAGGGCATCGTCGTCCTCGTCGGTGCTCGACGAGCCGAACACCGGTGAGAACCCGACGAGTCCGTATCCGGAACGGGCAGTTCGGATGTCGCTCAGACCGGCGGATCGGGTCTCGAGCAGTCGGGCTTCGCCGCCTGCGGCAGGCAGAACCCACAGCCTGGCCGGATCGTCCTTGTTCGATCGGCGCGAGAACAACAGATCGCCGGAAGCGGTGAACACCGGCGCACTCTCACCCCACTCACCGTGGGTGAGGCGTCGGGCAGACGAACTACCGTCGACATCGATCTCCCACAACGATGTTCGATACTCGGTGCGCGAATCGTCCAGTGCAGCAACCACGATCACAGCGCGTGAGAAGTCGGGCGATACCGTCAGGCCAGTGACCCGACGGGCTCCGATGTACTGATCGACATCGTCGTACATGCTCATACACCGAGCCTAGCTTCACCCGTGGCGTTCAGTCCTCGCCGAGGTCCTCGCGAAGCTGGGCGAGAGTACGAGCCAGGATTCGCGAAACGTGCATCTGCGAAATCCCGACCTTCTCCGCGATCTGCGTCTGAGTCATCGACCCGAAGAATCGGAGCACGACGATTCGACGCTCTCGCTCCGGAAGCTTCTCGAGTGCGGGGCGCACGGCGAGGTAGCTCTCCATCTTCTCGAGTTCGGGATCGTCGGCACCGAGGGTGTCCATCAATGGCAGCCGATCCTCGCTGACCACGGAGTCGACCGACACGGTTTGGTACGCGCTGCGGGCGAGCAGCGCCTGCGAGGCTTCCTTGACGTCGATCCCCAGTTCGGCCGCGATCTCGCTGGCGGTCGGAGCTCGGCCGAGCTTCTGCGACAGCGATCCCACCGCTTGGGAGATCATCGAATTCAGTTCCTTCATGCGCCGCGGCACCCGAACCGACCATCCCGCATCGCGGAAGTAACGCCGCGCTTCGCCCATGATCGTCGGTACTGCGAACGACACGAAGTCCGATCCTCGTTCGATGTCGAATCTGTCGACGGCGTTGACCAGACCGAGACGTGAAACCTGCAGAAGGTCCTCGTGGGCCTCCCCGCGACCTCCGAAGCGGCGCGCGATGTGTTCGGCGAGTGGCAGGCAACGGGTGATGATGCGATCGCGTAGCACTCGACGTTGCGGAGAATTCTCGTCGAGCGCCTGCATCTGCTGGATCAGTGCGACAACGTCGCTGTAGTCGTCGGACTCGCGCCGCGTGCTTCGTTCGTGCACCGGCACTAGACCGTGCTCCTCCGCTTGACCACGTCGATGGCGACCGTTCGAACCGCATCGCTCTCGACTGCGTCGTCGGCGCGCAGTTCGATGGAGTCGGTCAGGGTCTGCAGTACGTGCCAGCCGAAGCTGTCCTTCTTCGGCACGGACGCGGCAGCCAACGTGGAGGTGACGACGATCCGGATCCCGGTGTCACTCACTTCGAACATGCACGAGAGCTCCGAGTCGGCCACCGAACCCTTGATCAGCTGCGAACACACTTCGTCGACGACCAACTTGACGTCGGCGATATCGTCGAGCGTGAAGTCGCTGAGCACCACGAGAGTTTCGGCGACGGCGCGTACCACCGGAAGCTGGTCGGCCTCGGCGCGCACCCTCAGCTCGACCGGTGCACCGGAACCTCTCTCCAGTTCGTCGATCTTGCTGACCCCAGCCATCCGCACTTCCCATCGTCGCCACGCAGTGATTTACCGTTCGCCGAGCAAGAGTACCCAGCGCACCGCGTTTCAATCCTGGCAGTCGCGAGAACGTGGACCTCACGTGAGCGCACGTAGCGCTGCTGTTGCCGGCCCCACCAGCCTGCCCGCGCTCATCGTCGCTCCGGCCGATTCCTGCTCGGACGCCACCACCACGTGCACGAGCGTGGCCAACCTTTCCTCCGCAGCGGCAACGCGATCGACCACGTCCGCCTGAGTCCGGTGCGCATCGCACCGGCCCTCGACCACGTCCGCCAGGGCACGGGCGAACCCGGCACCCGCGACTCGGACGTCGTCTTCGAGCGGGTGGAACGGTGGAACCGGATCGAGTCCCACGGCGGCTGCGTCGACGAATTCGCCGCATTCGGTCCAACTGGAGTCGATGGCACCGACCGTGGCCTTCCACCATCGATGACTCACTCGGGTCGGCACCGCAGACCGGCGAAGGTTTCCGCGAGTGCTCTCGTCGGTCCACATCAACGCAGCCTGTGCTCGACGCACCTCGACTCGAACGGCGTCGCTGCGCGCTCGCCACTGCGAAGACCGATCGTCGACGGCGGATCGATCCGGCTCGAGGTCGAGACCGCGGGCGACGTCTCGCAGCAGAGATCCCGCCGCCGACGACACCGACTCCACGGCGTTCTGCGATTCCCGCCAGTACAGGGGCGGAGCCGCAAGTGCGTTCACCGCCAACCCCACCGCGGCACCGACCGCAAGCTCGATGATCCTGTCCAGCAAGGCGACCGGATCCGATGCCGATCCGTAGGTGACCATCAGCAGAGCAGTCACGGGTATCCAGATTCCGCTCGTACCGAATTTCGACCACCGGCCGACCAGCGCGCCGATGAACACACTGACTGCGAGAGCCGCACTCGGATCGCCGACGACGCGAACCACGAGTGCCGCGACGAGTACCCCGGCGCTCACCGTGGCGATCTGCTCGGCTGCCGATCGCAGACTTCGGCTGATCGTCACGTCGATCAGGAACACCGCCGCATACGGAGCGAGGAACGGCTCCGTCATCGACAGCAGTTCCACGGCCAGAATCCACGCCGCTGCTGCGGCACCCGCCATCTTTGCGGACACCACGAGGGCCTCGATCGTCCGATCGCGAGAGACCGACTGTCGTGTCCACCTCATTCCGATTCGCCTACCCCGACCCGGTCGGGTCGAAACCGCCCGGCCCGAGTGACGGGGGCGCGGCGAACTGGCACGATCATCGATGTGGACTACTCGCAGGCACTTCGCTCGCTCGCCCGACGTCTCGGCACTTCGACGTCGTACCGAGGCTGGGACGACACCGAACACGAGGTTAGTGACGACACCCTCCAGCAGGTGCTCGCCGCCCGCGGCTACGCCACCGAGTCGTCCGAGGACGTCGATCGAGCGTTGGCCGACATCGATGATGCGCCGTGGCGGCGCCTGCTTCCTCCGGTCGTCGTGGCGACGCAGGGCACCGATGCCACGGTGTGGGTGCATGTGCCGCACGGTAATCCGGTGGAGGTCTCGATGGTCTCCGAGAACGGTGAGTCGATCGACGTGACCCAGGCAGACGTCTGGGTCGATCCCCGGGAGATCGACGGCAACCTGATCGGTCGCGCCACGTTCGTCGTTCCCGGCAATGCCCCGCTCGGTTGGCACAGTCTGACCGCGACGACGATCAGCGAGGACAACACGGTCAGAACCTCGGAAGCGGTTGTGGTGGTCACACCGAAGTCGTTGTCGCCCAACGCCGAACTGGCGGATCGGCAGCGGACCGGACTGCTCACCCAGCTGTACTCGGTGCGCTCGAGACGATCATGGGGAATCGGTGATCTCGCCGACCTCGAGGACATGGCCGAGATCGCCGGCCGCGAACACGGATTCGATTACCTTCTCGTCAATCCACTGCACGCCGACCGACCGACCACCCCGGTGGAGGCATCCCCGTACCTGCCGACCACGCGTCGATTCTTCAACTCGCTCTACATTCGAGTCGAGAACATTCGCGAGACCGCACAACTCTCGCCGAAACAGTTCGGCAAGGTCCAGGACGCTGCGAGACGGTTCGACAAGGCGAACACGCGAACCAAGAAGCTGGATCGGGACCGGACGTTCACGGCGAAACTTCGTGCCTTGGAACGCGTTCACAAGGTCGAACGCAGCCCGGCTCGCGAATCCGCGTACCGAGCCTTCGTCGAGCGCGAAGGCACCGGATTGCGAGACTTCGCGGTATGGAGTGCGCTCGCAGAGAAATTCGGCCCCCAGGATCCGGTGTGGACCGATCGGGCAGCGCATCCACGGACCGACTTCGTTCTCGAACAGCGTACGAAGCTGGCCGACCGCATCGATTTTCACATGTGGCTCCAATGGATCTGCGACGAGCAACTCGCCGCCGCGCAACGTGCTGCTCTCGATGCGGGGATGGACATCGGGATCATGCACGATCTCGCCGTGGGTGTCGCCCGCGGCGGAGCCGACGCCTGGGCGCTCGGTGATGTACTGGTCACCGGCGTCACGGTGGGCGCACCGCCGGACAACTTCAATCAGCAGGGCCAGAACTGGAATCAGCCGCCGTGGGACCCCGACCGCCTACGAGAGCTGGCGTACATGCCGTACCGCGACATGCTGCGAACGATTCTTCGTCATGCAGGCGGCATCCGGGTCGACCACATCCTGGGCCTGTTCCGGCTGTGGTGGATTCCGCAGGCGGCCGAGAATGCCGGTGGCGGAACATATGTCGAGTACGACCACGAGGCTCTGATCGGCATCCTTGCTCTGGAGGCCGAACGTGCGGGCGCGGTGGTGGTCGGTGAGGATCTCGGCGTCTTCGAGCCGATGGTGCAGGAGTACCTCACCGAACGCGGAATTTTCGGTACCTCGATCCTGTGGTTCGAGGCCGACGAATCCGGACCGATCCCGCCCGAGGAGTACCGCAGCCTCTGCCTGACCTCGGTGACAACGCACGACCTACCACCCACGGCCGGATACCTCGAGGGCGAACACATAGACCTGCGGTCACGACTGGGGTTGCTCGAGCGCGACATCGAGGCCGAGAAGGAGGTCGACGCACGCAAACGCGAGGCCGTTCTCGACCTGGCGCGCGAGCGCGGGTTGCTCGCCCCCGGCGCGGACGCCCGCGAGACCGTGGAAGCTCTGCACCGTCTCGTCCAGCGCAGTCCGTCACTGCTGATCGGTGTCGCTCTCGTCGACGCAGTCGGAGAACACCGCATCCAGAACCAGCCGGGTACCGACGAAACCCAGTACGAGAACTGGAAGGTTCCGTTGGCGGATGCGGACGGCAGACGCGTGCTGGTCGAGGATCTCGTCGATCACCCCCGGATGGTGGCGTTGGCGCAGGCTATGGCCACCGAGTCGACGGACCGGTGACCCCGAGGTCCACAATCGAAGGATGAACTACCGAATTCGTTCCGAAGACAGCCGGTACTGATGGGCCGCATCACTGCTCGCAGACCGGTGATCCGATTGCGCGGTGGGCACCGCGTCGAGCGCCCGGACACCCTGGTGGTGGAAGAGCCGCTCGAATTGCGGGTCGACGGCAAGGCGTTGGCCGTGACCATGCGCACCCCCGGACACGATGTCGAGCTGGCACACGGCTTCCTGCTCACCGAGGGCGTGATCGCCTCGGGAGCCGACATCGCCGCCGCTCGCTACTGCGACGGCGTCGACGACGAGGGAGCGAACACCTACAACGTCCTCGACGTCACACTGAGCGAGGGCGTTGCCCCACCGGAGACGGGCGTCGAACGAAACTTCTACACGACGTCGTCGTGCGGGGTGTGCGGTAAAGGATCACTCGAGGCGATTCGACTGCGCACCAAGCACTCCCCCGCGGCCGACACTGTCGTCGTCACCTCGGAGACTCTTGCCGGATTGCCGGACACACTGCGCGCTGCGCAGAAAGTCTTCGATGCGACGGGCGGTCTGCACGCCGCAGCCCTATTCACCGCCGACGGTGAGATGCTGGTGTTGCGTGAGGACGTCGGACGCCACAATGCCGTCGACAAGGTCGTCGGCTGGGCCGTGACCAACGATCGAATTCCGCTGCGCGGCATGGTGTTGATGGTCAGTGGCCGCGCCTCGTTCGAGCTGGCGCAGAAGGCCGTGATGGCGGGAATTCCGATACTGGCGGCGGTCTCGGCTCCGTCCTCACTTGCGGTCGATCTCGCGACGGAATCGGGCCTGACGGTCGTCGGCTTCCTCCGCGGTCGGTCGATGAACCTCTACTCCCACACCGACCGCGTTCACGTCTCAGACGGTGCTGTCGACCAGTAGTTCTGCCGCTGTCGCATTCACGACGTCGTCCACGGACACACCCGGTGCGGTCTCGACGAGACGGAGACCGTTCTCGGTGACGTCGAGCACGGCCATGTCGGAGATGATCCTGTGCACGCAGCCCTTGCCAGTCAGCGGCAGGGTGCACTGTTCGAGAATCTTCGGCTCACCCTTGCGCGAGACGTGTTCCATCATCACGATCACGCGCCGCGCTCCGTGCACCAGATCCATCGCGCCGCCCATGCCCTTGACCATGTGCCCGGGGATCATCCAGTTGGCCAGATCGCCGGTTGCACTGACCTGCATCGCACCCAGTACTGCGACGTCCACCTGGCCGCCGCGGATCATTCCGAACGACTGCGCGGAGTCGAAGTAGGAAGCACCGGGAAGGACGGTGATGGTTTCCTTGCCTGCGTTGATGACCTCGGGATCGAGTTCGTCCTCGGTGGGGTACGGGCCGACTCCGAGGACTCCGTTCTCCGAATGCAGGATCACCGAGATGTCGGTGGCGATGTAGTTGGGCACGAGCGTCGGCATGCCGATGCCCAGGTTCACGTACTGTCCGTCACCGAGTTCCTGTGCCACCCGAGCGGCCATCTGTTCACGGGTCATCTTCTCGCTCATGCTCGTACCGTCCTCTGCTCGATGCCGACCTGGACCGGTCCGACGTGGACCACCCGCTGCACATGGATACCGGGAGTGTGCACCTCGTCCGGCCCGAGCTCGCCGGGCTCGACGAGATGCTCGACCTGTGCGATGGTGATTCGCCCCGACTCCGCCGCCGGTGGATTGAAGTTTCGCGCGCTGGCGTGGAACACCAGGTTCCCGTGGCGATCGCCCTTCCACGCGTGCACGAGTGCGTAGTCGGCGACGATTCCGCGCTCGAGCACGTAGGTCAGGCCGTCGAATTCGCGGGTCTCTTTCGGCGGACTGGCCAGGGCGATTCCGCCGCTGCCGTCGTAGCGCAATGGGAGTCCACCGTCGGCAACCTGCGTCCCGACGCCTGCCGGGGTGAAGAAGGCAGGGATTCCAGCACCGCCGGCGCGCAGGCGTTCGGCAAGAGTGCCCTGGGGCGTGAGTTCGACTTCGAGTTCGCCGGACAGGTACTGCCTCGCGAACTCCTTGTTCGACCCGACGTACGAGCTGATCGTTCTACGAATGCGATGCTGCGCCAACAGAACTCCCAGACCGAACCCGTCGGTTCCACAGTTGTTGCTGATGGTCTCGAGATCGGTGGCACCCTGCGCGAGTACCGCGTCGATCAAGATTTCGGGCACTCCGACCAGTCCGAATCCTCCCACGGCGAGCGAGGATCCGTCCGGGATGTCCGATACGGCTTCGGTGGCGCTGGCCACGACTTTGTCCAACATGCGATCCACGCTACCCGAAAGCGTGCGTTATGTGAACACCTTGCCACCATGCGAACACCGCCGTAGGGTAGCTATCGCGTAGATCACCACGATCGTGAGGAACCTTCGATGCTTCATCTCCCGCCCGACTATCGGGATCAAGCGGGCACCAACGCCCCGCGAGACTTCGCCGAGTACCGCACCACGACTCTGCGACATCCAGCGCAGCCATTGACGCTGCTTCCCCAGCGACTCACCGAAATCACCGGACCGGTACTGGGAGAAGGACGGGTCACCGCCGCCGATGCCGATCTGACCCTGACGAACGGCGGTGAAGCACAAGGTCAGCGCATCATCGTGCACGGCCGAGTACTCGACAGCGACGGCAAGGCAATTCCGAATACTCTCGTCGAGGTGTGGCAGGCCAACGCGGGCGGGCGATATCGGCACACCGGTGACCGCTGGCCGGCACCGCTCGACCCGCACTTCGACGGAGTCGGCCGAGTGCTCACCGACGCGCAGGGTAGGTATCGATTCACCACGATCAAGCCGGGCGCGTACCCCTGGGGCAACCACCACAATGCGTGGCGTCCCGCCCACATTCACTTCTCGTTGTTCGGCCAGGCATTCACCCAACGACTGGTGACCCAGATGTACTTCCCGGACGACCCGATGTTCTTCCAGGATCCGATCTACAACGCCGCACCCGAGGACGCTCGCGCTCGCATGATCAGCACGTTCGATTACCAAGCAACGCAGGAGAACTGGGCCCTCGGCTTCAGGTTCGACATCGTGCTGCGCGGCCGGGGTGCCACCCCCTTCGAGGAAGACGACCACGATGACTGACCCAGAGTTCGCGCCGCGCTACCCCGTGGTCACCGGGGCCGACTTCACCACCGCCTCCTTCGGACAGACCCCGTCGCAGACGGTGGGCCCGTACGTCCACATCGGTCTGCTGTGGCCCGACGGTGAGTACGTGGTGCCGCCGAGCACGGACGGTGCTGTCACGGTGACGTTCACTGTGATCGACGGCTCCCGAACCCCCATGTCCGACGCCATGATCGAGACCTGGCAGGCCGATGCCGACGGCCGGTTCGATCATCCCGACGACCCGCGGGGCGCGGTTGCGCCGCGCACCGAGGGTTTTCGCGGATTCGGGCGGGCGTTCGCCGACGCGACCGGGACGGTGAAAATCACGACGATCAAGCCGGGTCCGCTACCTGCCGAGAACGACGCCGTCGAGGCTCCGCACATCGACGTCGGCATCTTCGCTCGAGGAATGCTCGAGCGAGTGGTGACCCGGGTGTACTTCCCCGACGAGGCCGAGGCCAACGCGGTCGATCCGGTGTTGTCCACCTTGCCCGAGCACAGGCGTGCCAGACTCGTCGCACGGTCGGTCGACGGCGGCTATCACCTCGATATCGTGCTGCAGAACACCGACCCGGACGGCGACGAGACTCCGTTCTTCGAGCTGTGACGAACGATTCGCGAAGGAGGACAATGGCATCCGAGCGAGGTGCGCTGTTCGATCCCACGTTCGGCGGCGACTTCATCGCACCGCTGGTGGGCGACCGCGCCTGGGTGACAGCGATGTTCGACGTGGAAGGTGCCCTCTCGCGCGCCGCGGCGACGGTCGGACTGGTCGACGTCGGCCACGCGGGCATCGTCACCACTGCGGCAGCAGAGCTCGGGACGTCTACGGACATCACCCGGCTCGGGCTCGATGCGGCCGCCGGCGGGAACCCCGTCATTCCGCTGGTGACGATGCTTCGCAAGGCGGTGTCACCCTCTGCAGTTCCGCCCAGCGCAGTCCATCCGGGGGCCACCAGCCAGGACATCATGGACACGGCACTGATGCTCGTCTCGAGAAACGCGCTCGTCGCCATCGAAGCCGCACTCGACGACGCATGCCGCGCTGCACGAGATCTCGCACTGGCACATCGCACCACTCCCATGGCGGCGCGCACTCTCGGCCAGCAGGCCCTACCCACCACCTTCGGGCTCGTCGCCGCGAACTGGGCATCGGGGCTCTACCGCGTGCGCACACACCTGACTGCCGTCCGACAGGCGTGTCCGGTTCAATACGGCGGAGCCGCAGGCACTCTCGCAGCCGTGTATCCACACGGCCGCACCATTGCCGCCGCACTGGCCGGCGAATTGGGGTTGGCACAGCAGGTAGCGCCCTGGCACACCGAGCGCACTGCGATTGCCGATATCGCATGCGCACTGGGCACGGCAGCCGGGTCGATCGGGAAGATCGCCGGCGACATCGTGTCCATGTCCGCTACCGAACTGGGTGAGCTGTCGGAGGACGCGCCGGGAGGGTCCTCGGCCATGCCGCACAAACGAAACCCCGTCGCGGCCATCACCGCACGCGCCGCGACCCGTCGGGTGCCGGGGACAGTGTCGACGGTGCTCTCGAACATGGATCACGAGCACCAGCGCGCCGCCGGCGCATGGCACGCCGAGTGGGAATCCATCACGGATCTGTTGCGCCTCACCGGCGGCGCAGCACACCGTATCGCCACGAGCCTCGGCGGACTGCACGTTCATTCCGAGAACATGGCTCGCAATCTCGACGCGACGGGCGGAGCACTTCTCGCCGAACGTGTCACCGGGGCACTGGCTCCGCACACGGACCGGGCCCGAGACATCGTCACTGCTCGGTGTGCGGCAGGCGCACCGCTGGACACCGACCCGGCGATCACCGAATTTCTCGCGCCGTCGACGGTGCGAGAACTGCTCGACCCGGCCGCGTATCTCGGTCACGCACCCGAGCTTGTCGATGCCCTCCTCTCGGAGCAGCATTTCGGCACCGACAACACCACAGACTCGAAGGGTTCAGCATGACCGTCGCACTTGCTCACGAACGCACCGAAGGACCCCGCCCGGACGCAGAGACCGTCGTGCTGATCGGCTCACTCGGTTCCGATCGATCGATGTGGAACCCACAGATCGGACCGCTCTCCGCTTCCGCCCACGTAGTCGCCATCGATCTTCGTGGGCACGGGGCATCGCCGGTGCCGCCCGGCCCGTACTCCGTCGCGGAACTGGCCGAAGATGTTCTGGCACTACTCGATTCACTCGATCTCGAGCGTGTTCACATCGTCGGCCTCTCGCTCGGCGGTGCCGTTTCGCAGTGGATCGCCATCCATCGGCCGGAGCGAGTGCGGACACTGACGTTGCTGTGCACCTCCGCCAAGTTCGGTGAGCCTGCGCAGTGGCTCGATCGCGCGGCCACGGTCCGCGCCTCCGGAACCGCCTCACTGGCCGACGCGGTACTCGACCGGTGGTTCACTCCCGAACTCGCCGCCCGCGACACCGATCTCGTCGACCGGCACCGGCAGATGATCGTCGAGACCTCCGACGAGGGCTACGCATCGTGCTGTGAAGCGCTGTCCAACTGGGATTCTCGCGCAGACCTCGGTCGAATCAGCGCCCCGACCCTCGTGATCGCAGGCCGTCAAGATCCCTCGACCACCCCCGAGGACCTGAAGCTCATTGCCGACGGAGTCGCCGGATCGAGCCTCGAAGTGCTCGACCCGGCCGCCCATCTGGCCAACGTCGAGCAATCCGGCCGGATCACCGCAGCGATCGCAGCCCACATCGGAGCAGATGCATATTCCACCGGCCGGTCCGCCGCCCACGACGCCGGGATGGCGGTTCGACGGAGTGTCCTCGGCGACGCACACGTCGACCGCAGCATCTCGGCCCGGACCGAGTTCACCGCACCGTTCCAGGATTTCATCACCCGCACCGCATGGGGCGACATCTGGAATCGTCCCGGACTCGACCATCACACCCGCAGACTGCTGACCCTGGCGATCCTGACGGCCGTGGGTAATCAACACGAACTCGACATGCACATTCGCGCGGCCCTACGAGCAGGCACGGCACCGGACACACTGGCGGAGGTGTTCCTGCACACCGCGGTGTACGCGGGAGTTCCGAACAGCAACAGCGCATTCGCGCTCGCGAACGCGGCGATTGCCGAGACCTCCGCCGAGGCCGAATCGGGTACCTCGTGAACGCAGACGCGCCGTCGCCGTCCTCGGACTACGTTCAATCGCTCGGCCGTGGCCTTGCGGTGATTCGGGCCTTCGATGCCGAGCATCCGCGTCGAACACTCTCCGATGTCGCGAGGGCAACCGAACTCACCCGCGCCACCGCCCGACGGTTTCTGCTCACGCTCGTCGAACTCGGCTACGTGCGCACCGACGGCTCGATGTTCTGGCTCACCCCGCGTGTGCTCGAACTGGGGTACAGCTACCTGTCGAGTCTGTCCCTGCCCGAAGTCTCGGGGCCTCATCTGGAAGCTCTCGCCGAACGGGTCCGAGAATCGTCCTCGGTCTCGATTCTGGACGGCGACGACGTCGTGTACGTCGCGCGAGTTCCGGTCAGCCGCATCATGACCGTCGGTATCAACATCGGCACGCGTTTCCCCGCGTTCGCCACCTCGATGGGGCGTGTGCTGCTCGCCGGCCTTCCGGCCGATGAGCTCGCGGCCTATCTCGATCGAGTCCGCCTGACTCCGCTCACCGGCAAGACCATCACCACCGCCGACGCGCTCGGACGCGAACTCGAACGGGTACGAGACGAGGGCTTCTGTCTGGTGGATCAGGAACTCGAAGAAGGACTGCGGTCGATTGCCGCCCCCATTCACGACAACAACGGCGTGGTTGTCGCCGCGGCCAACGTCTCGACTCAAGCTGCGCGTCATTCCGCGGACGCCGTCCGCACCGAACTGCTCCCGGCCTTGCTCGACGCCACCCACGCCATCGAGACCGATTTGCTCCGGGTGAGTGCCGGACCCAACGACAAGCGAGGAAACACCCATGCCTGACGCCGTGATCTGCGAACCCCTTCGAACTCCGGTCGGCCGCTTCGGCGGTCAGTTCCGAGACATCTCCGCTCAGGCCCTGGCCAGCACCGTCATCGCGGAACTCGTTGCCCGAACCGGTATCTCCGGTACCGACATCGACGACGTCATCCTGGGCCAGGCGTCCCCCAATGGTGACGCACCGGCGATCGGGCGCATCGCAGCGCTCGACGCCGACCTGGGTATCGACGTCCCGGGCATGCAGGTCGACCGGCGGTGTGGTTCCGGCCTGCAGGCGGTGTTGCAGGCATGCATGCAGGTGCAGTCCGGCGGCAACGATCTGGTTCTGGCCGGCGGCGTCGAGAGCATGAGCCAGACCGAGTTCTACGCCACCGGAATGCGCTGGGGCGTCAAGGCCGAGGCAGTGGCCCTGTCCGACAGACTCGCTCGGGCCCGAGTGACCGCGGGCGGCAAGAACTTCCCGGTCCCCGGCGGCATGATCGAAACAGCGGAGAACCTTCGTGCGGAATTCTCGATCAGCCGCGCCGATCAGGACGCGCTGGCGGTCCAGTCCCACCAGCGCGCAGTCGCCGCACAGAACAGCGGCGTGTTCGCCGAGGAAATCGTGGGAGTATCAGTGCCCCAACGTAAGTCGGAACCACTCCTCGTCACCACCGACGAACATCCCCGTGCCGACACCACCGTGGAATCACTGGCGAAGCTGAAGGCGATTCGCGCGTCGATCGATTCCGAGTCGACGGTCACGGCCGGAAATGCGAGCGGACAGAACGACGGTGCGGCTCTCGCGATCGTCACCACCCCGGACAAGGCTGCAGCACTGGGTCTGCGACCGTTGGCCAGACTGGCCGGCTGGGGTGTCGCCGGAGTCGCTCCGCGCACCATGGGAATCGGCCCGGTGCCCGCCAGCGAGAAAGCGCTCGGCCGTCTCGGTCTGAGCCTCGACGATATGGGACTCATCGAACTCAACGAGGCATTCGCCGCCCAGGCCCTCGCCGTCACCCGGTCATGGGGCATCGAGTCCGACGACCCTCGACTGAACCCGCACGGTTCGGGCATTTCGCTCGGCCATCCCGTCGGTGCCACCGGAGCGCGGATCCTCGCCACCTTGCTCCGCGAGATGGAACGCCGCGAGGTTCGGTACGGACTCGAGACGATGTGCATCGGCGGCGGACAGGGGCTTGCTGCGGTGTTCGAGCGAATCGGCTGATCCGAGGTCAGTACCTGAGTTGCGCAGCAAGGCGCACAGCCGAGTTGGTCTCCCCGTACCCCTCGTAGCCACCTACTCGCTGGACCACCTCGAAGAACAGGTCGTCGCCCACGGTTCCGGTGAAGAAGTGGAAGAACTCCCCGCCGGACGCGTCTGCGTCGTACAGAATTCCCAGGCGCTGCATCGCGTCCAGGGTGTCGGATCCGAGCTCGAACCGTGCGTCTAGATCGCGATAGTAGTTGGGAGAGATACGCAACGGGGTGAGCCCGCGGGCGACCATCGCCGACGCCGTGGCATAGATGTCCTCGCACCCGAACGCGACGTGTCCGACGCCTCCGCGGCGGGCGGCAGGCAGCGGGTCCGAGTCGGACGGGCGGCCGGGAACCATGTTGAGCGAGAGCCGGATCGTGCCGCCTGCGGTGGCCAGCGTGAGGGCCTGACTTCGCACCAGGCCGATCGCGTCGACGACGTCCTGCCCGTCGCGGGGCACCATGCCGAACACCGAGCGCAGCAACAGCATCACGCCGTCCCAGCTCTCCGCGGGTACCGCAAGAGCGATGTGGTCGACGTGGGAGACACACGCATCGTTGTGTTCCATCACCCTGGGTGCCAGATCGAACGCCGACTGCCAGGCACCCGCACTGTCGCGGGTGCGCAGATCGAGCGAGGTCGCACCGGTCACGGCGAGGCGAACCACCGCATCGCTCGCGTCGGCAACGCCGGGCATGGTGACGGTCGATGCAGTGACTCCGAGTGCGCGCGCCCGAGTGAGCCACAGATCGGGGCGCTCACTACGAACGCCGATCTGAGCCAGCGCGGGTAGGTGCGCGGGCACGCCGGGCGCGGTCCACAGTGTGTCCACCGTGGTGTCCACTGCTACCGCCAGTGGACCCTGGGTGAACAACGACAGTCCGTGTTCACTGTGTGCGGCGGTCAGGTCGAAGCCCAACTGGCGCAGGACGGTACCCAGCTGTGCTGCCTTCGCCGGACCGGCCGCGATCCGTAGGGACACGACGTTCTCGATCGGGCCGGGCGGCGGTGGGGAGAACAGATCTGTTTCGGCGGTGGGTGTTTCGATGCCGCGTACCTGCTCCTGCAGATACAGCAGCGAGCGATGGGCGTCCGATGCCGTTCGCCCGGTATCGGAATGCCGGAAGACGTCGTTGAAGATCTCGAGCGACCACGGTCCGGTGTAGCCGGAGGCGACCACGTCCGCTCCGAAGCGAGCCAGATCGAAGTTGCCCTGCCCGGGGAAACACCGATGGTGGCGGCTCCACTGCAGGACGTCCATCACCAGGTGGGGTGCGTCGGCCAGTTGCAGGAAGAAGATCTTCTCGCCGGGGATGTCGCGAATTCCTGCGGGATCGTCACCGCGGGAGAGAATGTGGAAGCTGTCCAGGCAGGTCCCGAGTGCCGGATGGTCGACCTGCCGCACGATGTCCCAGGCGTGCCGATAGGTGTCGACGTGCGAGCCCCAGGCCAACGCCTCGTACGCCAATCGCATTCCGCGTCGGTGGGCACGCTCGGCCAGAATTGCCATCTGTTCGATCAGTAGGCCGTCCTCGTGTACCGCACCGGCCAGCGGCGAGGAGCACACCAAGAGCAGGTCGCATCCCAGTTGCTCCATCACGTCGAACTTGCGGTCGAGGCGAACGAGGTTGCGGGCGAACTGATCCGGGTCGGCCGAGTCGGCGTCGCGAAACGGTTGGTAGAGATCGAGGCTCAGGCCCAGATCGGCGGCCTTCTTCGCGATGTCTCCCGGGAGATCGGGTGAGCTGATCAGGTCCGGCTCGAACACCTCGAAGCCGTCGAACCCGGCATCGGCAATCGCGCGCATCTTCTCGTCCAGTGATCCGCTGAGCGAGACCGTGGCGACGGACGTGGCGATGGCGGTCATACGCTGGCTCCTGCAGCAACGTGATCCTCGTGCTCGATCATCGAACTCATGTGGGCGATCATGCGATCCGCATCGGCCGTGCGACCGGTGAAGATCTCGAAGGCGTCGGCGGCCTGGAAAACGGCCATGCCGGTTCCACTGAGCGTGCGACAACCCAGTCTCTCTGCAGTCGAGAGCAATTCGGTCTCCGCCGGTCGATAGACCACCTCGGCCACCCACATGCACGGATTCAGGAGGTGCTCTGGCACAGCCGATCCCGGGTGCTCCACCATGCCGATCGGAGTGGCGTGCACCAGTCCGGTTGCGGATTCGAGGACGGAACCGAGACGGTCGAGGCCGGCCGAGGCGAGCTCGACAGCGGGGAACATCGCCGACAGGGAATCTCGGAGTTGCTGTGCCCGAACAGGATCGGCGTCCACCAACGTGAGCCTGGCTGCGCCGCGGCGCGCCATGGCGTAGGCAACGGCGGCGCCCGCTCCCCCCGCACCGAGTTGCACCACATCACCGATGTCGGCACCCGGCAGGCCGCGGGCGAAGTTGCGATCGAATCCGGACCAGTCGGTGTTGTGGCCGACGGCTCGGCCGTCCTCGAACACCACAGTATTCACGGCCCCGAGCCGGGCGGCATCGTCGGAGAGCTCGTCCAGGCAACCGATGACGCGTTGCTTGCACGGGTGGGTGATGTTCAGCCCACGAAATCCCAGGTCGGCGGCGGTTGCAACCAGACGGGGCAGGTCCTCGACAGTCAGCCCGCGTCGGTCGAGATCGATGATGCGATAGAGGTACTTCACCCCCTGCTCGGCACCCTCCTTTTCGTGCATCGCAGGCGTGAGCGACTTGCCGATACCTGTCCCGATCAGCCCGCAGAGCAGGGATTCCGGCATGTCGATCTCCTCGAGCCTTAATGTACGAATTGGTGAGTTAGCTCGACGGTACTACGCCCTCGGCCCGCGCCCAACCCTTTCCGCACAATCGACGGCGATAGAGTTGATCCATGCCTCCGCGCGCTACCGACTCGTCCGACAACCGCAGCGGACCGACCGTCAAGCGTCGACGCAACAGCGACCTGACCCGGCACAACATCCTCGAGGTGGCGACCGAGGAGTTCGCGGACAAAGGTTTCGCCGGAGCACGTATCGACGAGATCGCCGAACGGACGCACACGACCAAGCGAATGCTGTACTACTACTTCACCGACAAGGAAGGGCTGTACAAAGCCGTTCTGGAGCGGTCCTACCTTCGCATTCGCGAGCGTGAACGAGCCGTGGACGTCGAGGGTCTCGGGCCGATCGAGGCAATTCGCGCCATCGCGTCGCTCACCTTCGATCATCACGAACAGAATCCCGACTTCATCCGACTGGTCTCGACCGAAAACATCTTGCGCGGCGAACACATCGGCACCTCGGAGGCGTTGAGCAACCTCGGCAACCCGGCGGCCGAACTTCTGGCCGACATCCTCGCGCGCGGTCAGGCCGACGGCGTTTTTCGCGCCGACGTCGACGCATTGGACATTCACATGGCCATCAGCAGCTTCTGCGTGTTCCGACTGTCCAATCGCTACACGTTCGAGGCCCTGTTCGGTCGCGACCTCACCGACCCGGCTCACCGAGAACGACTGCGGTCCATGCTCGGCGACATGATCATCGCGTTTCTCACCACACCGACCCACTGACGGGCCCGCCGAGTCGCTCGAGTCTCACCCGGGGTTGACACGTGGCATGGATCACGTTCAGTATCTAGTAGCGCCCCGTTTTAACTATTTCGTACATTAGCGATCCGGTCGGCTGGATCGCGGTTGTCGAAGGGCACCTCCGCTCCCCGTCACACGAAGAGAGACGAACGACGATGGATCCCGTTACATCAGGACCGACCCCAGCTCCCCTTCGGCCGGGTGCAAACCCACGCAAAGCCGCCACCGCAGCATGGGTGGGGAGTGCGCTCGAGTACTACGACTTCTTCATCTACGGCACCGCAGCGGCCCTGGTGTTCGGCCGCGTGTTCTTCCCCGGGTCGAACCCCGCCACCGGTACGTTGCTGGCCCTGGCCACATTCGGTGTCGGCTACCTTGCGCGTCCGCTCGGAGCATTGGTGCTCGGGCACATCGGTGATCGCTACGGCCGCAAGAAGGTCATGGTTGCCACCGTTCTGCTGATGGGTATCGCCACCCTGGGCGTCGGCGTTCTTCCCTCCTACGAATCCATCGGAATCGCCGCGCCGATCATCCTCGTCCTGCTCCGACTCGCGCAGGGATTCTCCGCCGGCGGCGAGCAGGCAGGCGCGAACTCGATGACGCTCGAACACGCCCCGGACAACAGGCGCGCGTTCTTCACCAGCTTCACGCTCAGTGGCACCCAAGGCGGGCAGATCCTCGCCACCGCGGTGTTCCTGCCGGTCGCCATGCTTCCCGAGGAAGCACTGCTCAGCTGGGGTTGGCGAATCCCGTTCTTCCTCAGTGCCTTCGTCGTAGTCGCCGCCTTCGTCATCCGTCGTTCGCTCGACGAGACCCCGGTCTTCGCGGAGGAGGTGGCGTCCACAGAACCACAGCGCCTGCCCGTCGCCGAATTGCTCAGCAACCATCGCTCGGCCGTTCTCCGCGTCATGTTCGCCGCCGTCATCGCATCCGTCAGCACCATCTTCACCGTCTACGCACTGTCGTATGCCGTCAATACCGTTGGCCTCGAACGCACTCCGATGCTCTGGGTCGGCGTTCTCGCCAACGTCGTCGCCCTCTTCGCACTGCCCTTCTTCGGTGCCCTGTCGGATCGCGTCGGACGCAAGCCGGTGTTCCTGTTCGGCTCGATCGGTTGCGCAATCCTCATGTTCGGATACCTCTGGTCCATCTCGATCGGTAGCTACGCACTGATCTTCGTCTTCGGAATCGTGATGTTCGGATTCGTCCACAGCGCTACCGGCGGAGTATGGCCCTCGTTCTACGGCGAGATGTTCCCGGCTCGGGTGCGTCTGACCGGCACCGCCCTCGGCACCCAGATCGGCTTCGCCATCGCAGGATTCGCACCCACCATCGCCGGGGCGATCGCCGGTGCCGAGATCGGTGCCTGGCTTCCGGTCGCCATCGTCACCGCCGTCTTCTGCGCCATCAACGTCGCCATCGTCTCCACGTCCAAGGAGACGTTCCGCACGCCCACCGATCAGCTCGGCACGAAGCCTCGTACTGTCGATGCGACCGCTACCGCGAACGCGCAGTGACCCTCGATGATCGACGACGTTCGGCCTGTTCCTCAGGCCTGTGGCGAGTGTTCGCAGTGCAGTACGCAACTCGAACGGCGCTGCGCAGCAACCACTTCCACTATTCCGATGATTGTGGCGGCGAGCCTCACCCCACTGCCTACTTCGTGTGGCTCGCCCTCTCGCAGACCGAGACGGTCCTGATCGACGCCGGGCTCGCTCCCGACACCGCCGGCGCGATGCCCGGACTCGACTACATCGGCTCCCCGCTCGAGATCATCGGCGATCTGGGTATTGCACCGGGCGACATCGATCTCTGTGTCCTGACGCATCTGCACTACGACCACACCGGCGTCGTGGCCGGTCTACCCCGAGCCCGCTACGTCGTACAGCAACGAGAACTCGACTATTGGAACGGGGCGTGGGCAACGCGCATCGGCCAGGAGGAGTGGTTGCATTCCCGACCGGACATCGACCACGTGACCGCGAGCAACCGACTCGACCTCGTCGACGGAGACAGTGAGCTGCTCCCCGGTCTGTCGGTGCACTCGGTCGGCGGCCATACCGCAGGCATGCAGGTGGTCCGAGTACGCACAGCGCGCGGCAACGTCGTGCTGGCATCGGATGCGAGTCACTTCTACGAGAACATCGAATCCGACAGCCCGTTCGCGATACTGCACCACCTCCCGGACATGTTCGGAGCCTTCGACAGAATCAAGGAGCTCGCCGACGGTCCCGGCCACATAGTGCCCGGTCACGACCCGCTGGTGGCGGAACGGTTTCCCGCAGTCGATCGACACCCGCACGTGGTGTCGATCGGCTGATCTACCCGCACCACGAACGAGCCCCGATCATCGTCTCGATGATCGGGGCTCGTTCGTGCGGTCGATACGTTCGTCAGGCCGACTTGTCGCGGCGCTCGGGGCGCTCCGGCTTGCGGGGCACGATGGTCGGCAGCACGTTGTCGTTGACCGTTTCCGCGGTGACGACAACCTTCTCGACGTCGTCTCGGCTCGGGATGTCGTACATCACCGGCAGCAGAACTTCTTCCATGATCGCGCGCAGTCCACGAGCACCGGTGCCGCGGAGAATTGCCTGATCGGCAATTGCGTCCAAGGCCTCGGCAGTGAATTCGAGCTCCACCCCGTCCATGTCGAACAGACGACGGTACTGCTTGACGAGCGCGTTCTTCGGCTCGGACAGGATCGTCACGAGCGATTCCTTGTCCAAGTTGGTCACCGACGCGATCATCGGCAGGCGGCCGATGAACTCGGGGATCAGACCGAACTTGATCAGATCCTCCGGCATCACCTCGGCGAAGTGATCCTGCGTGTCGATCTCCGCTTTGGAGCGAACCTCGGCTCCGAAACCGAGCCCGCGCTTGCCGACACGATCGGACACGATCTTCTCGAGGCCGGCGAACGCACCGGCGACGATGAAGAGCACGTTGGTGGTGTCGATCTGGATGAACTCCTGATGCGGGTGCTTGCGACCGCCCTGAGGCGGCACGCTGGCCTGGGTACCTTCCAGGATCTTCAGCAAAGCCTGCTGCACGCCTTCACCGGACACGTCGCGCGTGATCGACGGGTTCTCGCTCTTGCGGGCGATCTTGTCGACCTCGTCGATGTAGATGATGCCGGTCTCGGCGCGCTTGACGTCGTAATCCGCGGCCTGGATGAGCTTGAGCAGGATGTTCTCGACATCCTCGCCGACATAGCCGGCCTCGGTGAGCGCGGTGGCGTCGGCGATGGCGAACGGCACGTTGAGCATCTTCGCCAAGGTCTGCGCGAGGTACGTCTTTCCGCACCCCGTCGGTCCGAGCATGAGGATGTTCGACTTCGCCAGCTCGACGGATTCGCCCCGAACGTCGCGAGCCTTGTCACCGGCCTGGATGCGCTTGTAGTGGTTGTAGACCGCGACGGCCAAGGTGCGCTTGGCAGCGTCCTGACCGATCACGTAGTTCTCGAGAAAGTCCTTGATCTCGGAGGGCTTAGGCAGATCGTCGAGCTTGACCTCGCTCGATTCGGCCAATTCCTCCTCGATGATCTCGTTGCACAGGTCGATGCACTCATCGCAGATGTACACCCCTGGTCCAGCAATGAGCTTCTTGACCTGCTTCTGGCTCTTGCCGCAGAAGGAGCACTTCAACAGATCGCCACCGTCACCGATGCGTGCCATTCGGAGGTTCCTACTTCCTTGTCCGCGTACGACCCACGCCGTCCGAGTGTGCCGAGACCGTCGTGGGGTACTTCTCGGCTTTTCGTCGCGCCGAAATCGATCGCCCGAGTTCTTGGATGCGACGCTACCCGTGTTCGCCGAACATGGGCGGGTTGTTTCCGGTGATTCGCCACGCGATTTCACCGATTACGAAATTCGGGTGGTCGATCGCGATCGCCGGGCGGAGTTCTGCACTCTCGCCCGGCGCCGGAGACGTCTGCCGGACCGTGACGGCCCGACCGGTGGTACTCGCGCTGCTACTTCTGTGCGGAGAGCTTGCGGTACTCGAACACGGTATCGATGATGCCGTAGTCCTTGGCCTGCTCCGCGGTGAGGATCTTGTCGCGGTCGGTGTCCTTGCGGATGACATCGGGATCCTTGCCGGTGTGGCGACCGAGAGTGGTCTCCATGAGCCGGCGCATCCGCTCGATCTCGGCGGCCTGGATCTCGAGGTCCGACACCTGGCCCTGGATTCCACCGCTGGAGGGCTGGTGGATCAGCACCCGAGCGTTCGGCAGAGCTGCACGCTTGCCGGGCGTACCGGCCGCGAGCAGTACCGCAGCGGCCGAGGCAGCCTGGCCGAGGCAGACGGTGGCAACGTCCGCCCGGACGTACTGCATGGTGTCGTAGATCGCCATCAGCGACGTGAACGATCCGCCGGGCGAGTTGATGTACATGGTGATGTCACGGTCGGGGTCGAGTCCCTCTAGCACCAGCAGCTGCGCCATGACGTCGTTGGCCGACGCATCGTCGACCTGGACTCCGAGGAAGATGATGCGCTCCTCGAACAGCTTGTTGTACGGGTTCGATTCCTTGACGCCGTAGCTGGAGTGCTCGACGAAGGACGGGAGGATGTACCGCGAGGACGGCAACTGGTTGGGATCGAACAGGTTTGTCATCGTTTCTCCAAGATGTGAGTGATCGAGGTCGCCGGTACCGGCCGATTTACTCGCCGATTCCGCCGGCCTGCTGCGCGCGGCTGACGACGTGGTCCACGAACCCGTATTCCTTGGCCGCCTGCGCGGTGAACCATCGGTCGCGATCGGAATCCTCGGTGATCTGCTCGACGGTCTGGCCGGTGTGCTGAGCGATGAGCTCGGCCATCTCACGCTTGGTGTGCGCGAACTGCTCGGCCATGATGGCGATGTCGGAGGCACTGCCGCCGATTCCGGCCGAGGGCTGGTGCATCATGATGCGCGCGTGCGGCAGCGCGTAGCGCTTGCCCTTGGCTCCGGCCGAGAGCAGGAACTGACCCATCGAGGCAGCCAGACCCATGCCGTAGGTGGCGATGTCGCACTCGGCGAATTCCATCGTGTCGAAGATGGCCATACCCGCGGTGACCGAGCCACCGGGCGAGTTGATGTACAGCGAGATGTCGCGGGTGGCATCCTCGGCGGAGAGCAGCAGGATCTGCGCGCACAACTTGTTGGCGATGTCGTCGTCGACCTGGGTACCGAGGAAGATGATGCGGTTTTGAAGCAGACGCTCGTACACGGAGTCGCTGAGATTCAGGCCTGCTGCGGCCGAAGTCATGACGGGACTCTGCTCGTGCGAAGCCGCCGGATTCTGAACAGTCACGGTACCTGCCTTTTCATAACAAATCGTTGGTTCCTGACACAGACACTAACGAAAGACGGCGGCTCCGGAGTCCCGGAACCGCCGTCGTTCGCTGTCAGCGTTACTTCTCTTGTTCGCCCTCGGAAGAATCCGCTGCTTCGACCTCGTCGGGAGCATCGGCAGGGCTGCCGAACAGCTCGGCCGTATCGACGCTGGCACCGTTGGTGTCGGTCACGGTGACGCGCTCGACGACCGAAGCCAGGGCCTTGCCGCGCTTGACGTCCGCGAAGACCGCACCGAGCTGGTTGGCCTGCTGCACCTGCTGAATGAACTGCTCGGGCGGCATGCCGTACCGCTGCGCCTGGAAGATGATCCGCTCGGTGAGCTCTTCCTGGCCGACCTGTGTGTTCTCGGCCTCGGCGATAGCGTCGAGCAGGAGCTGGGTGCGCACCGACTTCTCGGCACCCTCCTTGACGTCCTTGTCGAACTCCTCGCGGCTCGAGCCCTGCGACTCGAGCAGCTCGGCGAGCGCTTCCTCGTTGTGGTCGAGACCGTGGATGGCCTCGTGCACCTGGGAATCGACCTCGGCCTTGACGACGGCCTCGGGAGCCGGAATCTCGAGGGTCTCGAGCAACGTCTCGAGCACCTTGTCGCGGATCTGACCGGCCTGCTCGACCTTCGCGACTCGCTCGACGCGCGTCTTCAGGTCCGCGAGCAGCTCGTCGAACGTGTCGAACTCGCTGGCCAGCTGGGCGAACTCGTCGTCGGCCTCGGGCAGCTCGCGCTCCTTGACGGAGACGACCTTGACCGTGACGACGGCTTCCTTGCCTGCGTACTCACCGGCGACCAAGGTCGAGGTGAACTCCTTCGACTCGTCCGCGGAGACACCGATGATCGCGTCGTCCAGGCCCTCGATGAGCTGGCCGGAGCCGACCTCGTGGGACAGTCCGCTCGCCGTCGCCTCTTCCACGTTCTCGCCGTCGACGGTGGCCGAGAGATCGATCGAGACGAAGTCGCCCGACTGGACCGGACGATCGACGCCGGTGAGAGTGCCGAAACGCTGACGCAGCGACTGCAGCTGCTCGTCGACGGCCTCGTCCTTGATCTCGAGCGGGTCGACGACGACGCTGATGGTCGAGTAGTCGGGCAGCTCGATCTCGGGGCGGACGTCGACCTCGGCGGTGAACGTGAGCTCGGTGCCGTCCTCGATCTTGGTGATCTCGATCTCGGGCTGGCCGATGACCTTGACCTTCTCGTTGGTCACGGCCTCGGAGTAGCGGGAGGGAAGAGCGTCGTTGACGACCTGCTCGAGAACTGCCCCGCGGCCGACGCGCGCTTCGAGCAACTTGGCCGGAGCCTTGCCGGGACGGAATCCGGGGAGGCGGATCTGCTGAGCCAAAGCCTTGTACGCGCGGTCGAAATCAGGCTTGAGCTCCTCGAAGGGCACCTCAACGTTGATACGGACTCGCGTCGGGCTCAGCTGCTCGACGGTGCTCTTCACGGGACATGCTCCTTCTGGTAATTCTTGCTTGCTGGTGGTGCTTACGGTGCTGGCGTGCGGTCTTACCTCGCTCGCCGCGAACACGGCGAACCGTGCCTGCGGCCCTCATTTGTCGGGGTGACAGGAATTGAACCTGCGACCCTCCGCTCCCAAAGCGGATGCGCTACCAAGCTGCGCCACACCCCGTCGTACCCACACTATTGAACAGCAACCGATACTAGCCCCTCATCGGCGCCCCACCGATGGCGTTCGAGCGAACCCGACACGGCACGCCGGTTTGGAATCCGGCAGCGGCGTTGGGTACAGTCTTGAAACGCAGGCGACGGAACTGGCGATCCCACGACTGTTGTTTGCACGCCGATGTAGCTCAATGGTAGAGCCCCTGTCTTCCAAACAGGCTACGCGAGTTCGATTCTCGTCATCGGCTCCATCGAAAAAGCCCCGTACTTTCAGTGCGGGGCTTTTTCGTGTCCGCGTACCCTGAAACGGAGTCCGAATTGTCCGAGAGAACCGGACATGCACCGTCGGCGGAAGGCCCGGAGTGGAAATAGTCCTGATCGTCCTCGTCATCGCCGCAGTGGCCCTGTTGGTGCTGCGAAGCAAGAAGAACTCGGCTGCGGCCGCCGAAACCGCGCTGGCCGACGCCAAGGCCGATGCCCGCCAGTCGATCGAACGCCTCGGCGGCCAGGTCTACAACCTGATCGGCACCGACACACCGTCCAAGCAGGCCCTGGCCGACGCGTCCGAACGCAATATCGCCGCCGGTTCGCAGATCGACCAGGCCACCACCCCCGAACAGGCCCGACTGGCCAAACAGACGGCGCTCGAGGGGCTCTACTACATCCGCGCCGCGCGCCTGGCGATGGGCATGGACCCGGGCCCGGAGGTGCAGGGCATCGACGGCCAACAACAGGCAGGACGGGTCACCGAGGAGCGCAAGGTCGACTTCGAGGGCCGTGAGATCGCTGCGTCACCCGATCCGTCGGATCGCACCCCGAACTACTACCCGGGCGGCCGAGTGGCAGGTCGACCGGTGCCCGCAGGCTGGTACTCCGAGCCGTGGTGGCGGCCCGCCCTGGTCGCCGGCGCGTGGGGAATGGGTTCGATGTTCCTGTTCTCGGCCATGTTCTCCGGTATGGCGGGAGTGCCGGACGAGACCGCCGCGGGCGGCGACATGGGGTCCGACGGTTCCGACGCGGGCAGCGACGGCGGCGGCGGTGACGACTACAGCGGCGGCGACACGGAATACGGTGCCATGGACGGGGGCGGCGACATGTTCGGCGGCGACGGCGGCGGGATGGACTTCGGGCTCTAGGTCGCCTGACAGACGGGGCACCAGAACAGGTTTCGGGCCTGCATCGTCGAGTGCAGGATTTCGGTGCCGCACACGCGGCACGGAAGCCCTTCCCTGCGGTAGACGTACGAGCGTGGTCGGCGGGCACCGTAGGTGTCGCCGTGGTCGTCCTCGGGCCGGATGGTGATGATGCGGCCGCGCCGAACACCGATCTTCATCAGCTCGACGAGGTCGAACCAGATCGCGTCCCACTCTGCTCTGTCGAGATCCTTGCCGGGACGCATGGGGTTGATCTCGTGCCGGAACAGGATCTCGGCGCGGTAGACGTTGCCGACTCCGGCGAGCACCTTCTGATCCATGAGCAAGGTGCCGATAGCGGTGCGCGACTTCGAGATTCGCGACCAGGCCGCATCGGGATCTGCATCCTTGCGGAGCGGGTCCGGCCCGAGCCGAGCCACGAGAGCGTCGACCTGTTCTTCGGTGTAGATCTCGCACGCGGTGGGGCCGCGGAGATCGGCACCGTACTTCTCCCCCACCATGCGCAGACGCACTGCGCCCACCGGATCGTTCAGTGGCACGGCCTGTTCGGTGAACTTGCCGTACAGGCCCAGGTGAATGTGCACGATCAGATCGGACTCGTAGCGGTGTAACAGGTGCTTTCCCCACGCCTCGGCCTTTTCGAGCACGAGGCCGTCGATCAGCGCGGCACCGGAGGTGAACCGTCCCTGTGGACTGCTCGTCTCCACCGGTGCCCCGCCGAACCGACGTTGATGCAACCGAGCGAGTCGGTGCAGGGTGTGACCTTCGGGCACCTACGCGGGCTTTCCCGGCACCTCGGGTGCCTCGCCGCTGCGCTCGTACTCGGACAGGATGTCGATCCGGCGCTGGTGGCGCTCCTCACCCGAGAACGGAGTTCCGAGGAACGCGTCGACGATGGCAAGGGCCTCGGGCAGCGTGTGCATGCGTCCACCGATGCCGATGAGCTGCGCATCGTTGTGCTCGCGAGCGAGCTTTGCGGTCTCCACGCTCCATGCGAGGGCACAGCGAGCGCCCGGCACCTTGTTCGCAGCGATCTGCTCGCCGTTTCCGGAACCTCCGAGCACCAGGCCACGGCTGCCTGGATCGGCAACGACGCGAAGTGCAGCGTCGATGCAGAATGCCGGGTAATCGTCGACGGGGTCGTAATCGAAGGCACCGCAGTCGACGGGCTCGTGCCCGGTTGCCGTCAGGTGTTCGATGATCTGATTCTTGAACTCGAGGCCGGCGTGGTCGGCACCCAGGTATACGCGCATGCCTAGAGTCTGACAGGTGAACTCCGAAGCCGAGAAATTCGCAGGCGTGGACGGTGCGAAAGGCGCGTGGGTGGTCGCGTCGTTCGACGGCACGACGCTGACATGGCGAGGCTGTTCCTCCGTGGCCGACGTGCTGGAGCACACCACGGACTGTGCGCGAGTGGGCGTCGACATGCCATTGTCACTGCCCGCGAGCGGCTATCGCATCAGCGAACTGGAAGCGAAGAAGTTTCTCGGCCCGGCGCGCAGTTCGATCTTCCACACGCCCGTGCTCGATGTGCTCGCTGCCGAGTCGTATCCCGACGCCTGTGCCGTCTCTCGTCGTATCACCGGCAAGGCGATCAGCAAGCAGACGTGGCACATTCTGCCGTCCGTCGAGGCGTGGCGGAGTGCGAGCTTCGATCCGGACAAGTACGTCGAGGTACATCCCGAATGCTCGTTTCGGGCGATGTCACCGACGACGAGCTTTGCGTCGAAGAAGACCGGCCGGGGCGTCGGACAGCGGATGGCTGCGCTCGAGCGGTGGAGCGAGCACATCGATCTGGCCGATCTGCCGCTGGGACCCGCCGTCGACGACTTCCTCGACGCGGCCGCCGCGGCGTGGTCGGCGCGACGTTTCCACCTCGGCGAGCACCGAGTGTTCGGCACCGCGGACCGGTCGGATCGCATCGTGGCCTGACCCCCCTCGTGCGCGGAAGGTCGTACCTTGCTACGACTTTCCGCGCACGAGGTCACCGATCAGTCGAACTGTGGGTCCTCGTTGCGGGTGCGCTTGAGCTCGAAGAAGTGCGGGTACCCCGCGAAGATCACCGATGCGTCCCAGAGCTTGCCTGCCTCTTCGCCGCGCGGGATTCGGGAGAGCACCGGGCCGAAGAAGGCCACGCCGTTGACATGGATGGTCGGGGTCCCGACGTCGGGTCCGACCTTGTCCATACCGGCGTGATGGCTGGTCCGTAGGTCCTCGTCGTAGTCGGTGCTCTCGGCTGCCTTCGCGAGATCCGCCGGCAGATCCAGTTCGGCCAACGACTCCGCGATGACGACGTCGAAATCCTTGTTGCCCTCGTTGTGAATTCGCGTTCCCATGGCGGCGTACAGCGGTGCGAGGATCTCGTCGCCCTTCAGCTTGGCAGCAGCGATAGCCACCCGGACCGGACCCCATGCCTTCTTCATCATCGCGGCGTACTCCTCGGGCAGATCGCGGCCCTCGTTGAGCACAGCCAGGCTCATGACGTGGAAGTTCACGTCGATGTCGCGCACCTGCTGCACCTCGAGAATCCACCGCGAGGTGATCCAACACCACGGGCACAGTGGGTCGAACCAAAAATCCGCGGTGTCTTTCTGTCCTGAACCGGCCACTGTCCTACTCCTTGGAAGTCGAGGTCAACATCTCTTCATGCGGTAACAACCGTCCACCGCCCAGACATTCCGCACCACCCGTCGGCCAGCGCGAGCCACTCACGACGTGATGGGATGGACGGCACTACCCATAACTACACGAAGAGGTGTCGACTGAAGTGGTTGCTCCCAACCTGACGCGTGACCAAGCCTCCGAACGTTCGGCGATCATCGGGGAAACGAAGTACGCGATCGTTCTCGATCTCACCGACGGCGAGGGCAATCCCGGCGAGAAGACATTCCGCTCGCTCACCACCATCACGTTCGCGGCCACCGCCGGAGCGTCGACTTTCGTGGACATCGTTGCCGGCACGATTCGCTCGGCGACGCTCAACGGCACGGACATCGATATCGCGGGCTACGACGAGTCGACGGGCATATCGCTGGAGAATCTGGCCGAACACAACGAACTCGTGATCGATGCCGACTGCATCTACTCGCACACGGGCGAGGGCCTGCATCGCTTCGTCGACCCGTCCGACGGTTCGGTGTACCTGTATTCGCAGTTCGAGACCGCCGATGCCAAGCGCATGTTCGCCTGCTTCGATCAGCCCGATCTCAAGGCCACCTTCGATGTCAAGGTCACCGCTCCCGAGAGCTGGACCATCATCTCAAATGCCGCGCACGCGGCCGAGCCCGCCGCAGGCGAGCACGTGTTCGACACGACGCCGTTGATGAGCACCTACCTCGTCGCGCTGATCGCCGGTCCGTACGCCGAGTGGACCGACTCGTACACCGACGACCACGGCACCATCCCCCTCGGAATCTACTGCCGCGCATCGCTTGCCGATCACATGGACGCCGAGCGCCTGTTCACCGAGACCAAGCAGGGCTTCGGTTTCTACCACGAGAACTTCGGCACTCCGTACGCCTTCGGCAAGTACGACCAGCTCTTCGTGCCCGAGTTCAATGCCGGTGCGATGGAAAACGCCGGCGCGGTCACGTACCTGGAGGACTACGTCTTCCGGTCCAAGGTGACGCGTTACTCCTACGAGCGTCGCGCCGAGACTGTGCTGCACGAGATGGCACACATGTGGTTCGGCGACCTGGTCACCATGACGTGGTGGGACGATCTGTGGCTCAACGAGTCGTTCGCCACGTTCGCCTCGGTGCTGTGCCAGTCCGAGGCAACCGAGTACACCAACGCGTGGACCACCTTCGCCAACGTCGAGAAGGCCTGGGCCTACCGCCAGGACCAATTGCCGTCGACGCACCCCATCGCCGCGGACATCCCCGACCTGGCCGCAGTGGAAGTCAACTTCGACGGCATCACCTACGCCAAGGGCGCGAGTGTGCTCAAGCAGCTGGTGGCGTACGTCGGCAAGGAGGACTTCCTCGCCGGGTTGCGGGCGTACTTCGTCGATCACGCCTTCGGCAACGCCACCTTCTCGGATCTCCTTGCAGCGCTGGAGAAGTCCTCGGGACGAGATCTGTCCGATTGGGGCGCTCAGTGGCTGCGCACCACCGGCCTGAACACCCTGAGTCCGGATTTCGACGTCGATGCCGACGGCAAGTTCACTCGCTTCGAGGTTCGGCAGACCGGCGCAGCACCCGGTGCAGGAGAGCATCGAGTTCACCGCATCGGCGTCGGCATCTACGACGACGTCGACGGCAAGTTGGTTCGCACCGACCGCGTCGAACTCGACCTGGACGCAGCAGAATCGACGAGTGTCGATGCGCTGGTGGGTGTTTCGCGAGGCAAGCTCGTCCTGGTCAACGACGACGACCTGACGTATTGCGCAGTGCGACTGGATCCGGATTCGCTCGGTGTCCTCATCGATCGCATCGGTGACATCGCCGAGCCCCTCCCCCGCACCCTCGCGTGGTCGGCGGCCTGGGAGATGACCCGATCGGCCGAGATGAAGGCGCGAGACTTCGTGGCCCTCGTCCAGCGCGGAATCGGCGGCGAGACCGAAGTGGGTGTGGTGCAACGTCTTCTGCTGCAAGCCCAGACCGCTATCACCAGCTACGCCGATCCTGCGTGGGCAGCAGAACACGGCACCCCCGAGTTCGCCGATGCTCTGCTCGAGCTGGCGCGCGGTGCCGAAGCAGGCTCGGATCACCAGCTGGCCTTCGTCAACGCCCTCACCGGCATCGAACTCGGCAATCGCCACATCGAGGTGCTGCGCGCGTTGCTCGACGGTGACGTCGACGGCCAGTCACTCTCCGGGCTCGACGTCGACACCGATCTGCGGTGGCGCATCGTGACCGCTCTGGCCGGGGCAGGTGCAATCGACGCCGACGGACTCGAGTCGCCGGTCATCGACGCCGAAGCGGCCATGGACAACACTGCTGCCGGAGCGCGGTCGGCTGCGGCCGCGCGGGCCGCACGCCCGAGCGCGGAGGTCAAGGAACAGGCGTGGACGACGGTGGTCGAGGACGACGCCGTACCGAACATCACCGCACGCTCGATCATCGGCGGATTCGCCGGGCCGGGTCAGGGCGAGTTGCTCGAGCCGTTCGTCGCCCGCTATTTCGACGCCATCGAGGGCGTCTGGTCTCGACGATCCAGCGAGGTCGCGCAGACCGTCGTGATCGGGCTGTACCCCTCCTGGTCGATCAGCGAGCAGTCGCTGGCGGCAGCGGACGAGTTCCTGGACGGCGAATTGCCACCCGCTCTTCGACGACTGGTGATCGAGGGCAGGGCCGGCGTCGTCCGGGCGCTCGCTGCCCGGGAGTTCGACGCGAGCTGATCTCTGCCACACCGACGACGAGGGCCGGTTGCTCACCGACAAGGTGAGCAACCGGCCCTCGTTCGTACGATCCGGTCCGGCGGACGCTAAGGACTGAGGATGGACGCCGCCATCACTCGCACGGAGGCGACGAGACCGTCGATGAGGTTGCCGTCTCGGAACGGTCCGAGCGCGGCGGTCACGCCCAACTGCGCAACCCGGTCCGTCGCTCGGTTGGACACTCGCTTACCGCTTCGGATTTCGAGTGCGTGCCGATTCGGGTCGACGGCGATCAGAATCGATCGAACGGCGTCGGGTGTACCAGGAAACACCGACTCGACACCAGCGGCCGGATCGTCGCCGAGATCACCGACGTACACGTTGAACCGAATTTTGGTCCGACGCGTCGCCTCGGTCAGCGCGTCGTCGAGCGCAACCAGATCTTGCGTCGCGAACGGCAGGTGCTCGGGGTTGACCGTCCCGAATTCGTGAGCAGCCGAGACGCGGCCGCTCGCGGTCACAGCAGCGCCGTACGGCAGGTCTTCTTCCCTGATGTCACTACGGACGAGTTCACCACTTGCCACTTGCAGCACCTCCGATCGAGTCGGCTGCGTCGGCGTCGTGCGATGCGTGGCCTCCGAAAGGAGTCACCTCGTCCGTAGCGCTCCACAGCAATGGCTCGCGCGTCCACTCGTCCGTCAACCGGTAGGGAGGAACATCCATACCGGGCTGCTTGTCGGTCAGGTAGGACAACGCGCCGATGAGTCCGATCACCGCAACCGGAATCACCCCGAATATCAGCGTGGTCTCAAAAATGCTCACAGGGTGTGACGTTAGTCGACAATTGGGCGTCGGACCACGTCGGGGCCGGTGTTGTGACCGAAAAGTGCGGACGGGCCCGCGTCAGGCAGCACCCTCACCCAGATACGCCAGCCAACTCGGGTCCAACTCCTTCGTCGTCGCCAGCAGTCTCCAGTGGGGGCCCTTCGGCGGCACCAACTGCGCGCGCAACGTCCACCCGATCTCGCTGAGCAGTTTGTCGGCCTTGCGGTGGTTGCACGAGGCACAACACGCAACACAGTTCTCCCACGAGTGGCCTCCTCCGCGGCTTCGCGGAACCACGTGGTCGACCGTCTCGGCCTTGCTTCCGCAGTACGCACAGCGGAACCGGTCGCGGTGCATCAGTGCCGCCCGCGTCATCGGCACTCGCGCTCGGTACGGCACCCGGACGAACGTCCGCAGTCTGATGACCGACGGCACCTGTACCGAGAAGCCGGCCGATCGGATGAACGGCCCTTCCGGATCGTCGTGCACCACGTCGGCCTTCCCACAAACGAGAAGAACCACCGCCCGGCGCATCGGAAGCGCGGTCAGTGGTTCGAATGTGGCGTTGAGGAGCAGCACACGGCGCTTGACCCACGCCGGTACGGCGTCGTCGCCCGTGGCATCGTGGGCGGTCGGCACCACGCGCAGCGGAGAAGCCCCCGAGGCCGTCTCACGCTGGTCGTGCGTGGTGCGGCCCTCAGTGGGCGGGAGTTGTCGATGGCGATGTTGCGAGTTCTTCATGCGTCGCTCCAGAAACAGTCGGCGCCCGCGCATGGCTTGCGTGGAACACGATTCACAGTGGAACACGAATACACCGACTCCGCACAGCCTTTTTCTCCGCATTTCCTGTTGCCGATCGGTGAACATTTCGCATCTTCGTACGCGCGATCGACGAACGACGCCGCCATGCGCAGCAGGACTGGCGAGATTTCTGCGTCTCCGTAGACTTTTCGGGTGTCTGTATCAACCCTTCTGTCCGTATCGACCCTCCCCGAACTGTCGCTGCAAGAGCTCGACACCCGAGCCTTCGAGCTGACGGATACCGGACGCGACTGGTTGGTCGATCGTCCGCTGCAGGTTCTGGGCTATCTCGCCCTGGCCATCGTTCTGCGACTCGTCCTGCACAGAATGATCGCTCGCTTCACCCGCAACGAGATCGGTAAGTCCCCGATGCTGCTCCGTCCGCTTCGAGACCGGTCGTCGAGCACCGTCAAAGGCGCGATTCTCAACGAGCGGCGCAAGCAACGGGCGAACACGATCGGCTCGGTGCTGAAGTCGGCCGTCTCGGTCATGATTCTCACGTGGTTCGTGCTCTCGGTGCTCGACGTGATCGGTGTCAATGTGGCACCGTTCATCGCCTCCGCAGGAATTGTCGGAGTTGCGCTCGGATTCGGTGCCCAGAACCTGGTTCGGGACTTCCTGTCCGGAATCTTCATGCTGCTCGAGGATCAATACGGCGTCGGCGACGTCGTCGACCTCGGTGAGGCCACCGGCACCGTCGAAAGTGTGGGGCTACGGGTGACCACGATCCGAGACGTCAACGGCACCGTGTGGTACTGCCGCAACGGTGAAGTGCTGCGAGTGGGCAACATGAGTCAGGGCTTCGCGGTCGCCGTGCTCGATCTACCCATCTCGCACACGGCGAACATCGAGCACGCATGCGAGGTGGCCGAACGCACCACTGCGTCGTTGGTCGAGTCCGGCGATTTCGAAAGCGACATCCTCGAACCGCCCGAGATGCTCGGAGTCAACGCGGTGAGCGCGGACACCGTCACCATCCGCATCACGATCAAAACGCGCCCCGGACGCCAGTGGGCCGTCCAGCGCCGCCTTCATCGGGACATCCTGGAGGCCTTCGACGACGCCGACATCAAAGCGCCGTATGCACTGGGCCGTCCGGGTGGGGTCGCGGCCGACTCCGGCTCCTGAGGGACAATGATCGGTGGACGCCGATCGAGAGCCCGCAGGAACGACGAGAAACAAGAGAGAGTGTGATGACCGAACCGCAGCAGACGTTCTACGACGCGGTAGGCGGTGCCGAGACGTTCCGGTCACTCACGGCGAAGTTCTACGAGGAAGTCGCCAACGACGAGATCGTGCGCCCGCTGTACCCCGAGGAGGACCTCGGACCCGCCGAACGGCGCATGCGAATGTTCCTCGAGCAGTACTGGGGCGGCCCGAGGACGTATTCCGACGAACGGGGTCACCCGCGATTGCGGATGCGTCACAACCCTTTTCGGATCGGGCCGATGGAGCGGGACGCATGGCTTCGGTGCATGCACATCGCGATCGCCTCGATCGACCCGTCGGTGATGGACTCCGCGCACCGAGCGCAGCTCATCGACTACATGGAGATGGCCGCGAATTCGATGATGAACTCGGCGATCTGAGGGGCCGAGGGCTACAGCGAACCGACGCGCTGAGGGCTCTTGCTGCCGGTGGCGGTCCTGAGCCTGCTCATGCGTCCGCGGAGGGCACCGGCGACCTTGAGAGCCGAGCTCACGGGCCAGGGCAGGTGCTGGCGCAGTATGGCGTGCTTGCGGACGTAGGTCTCCACGTGCCACTCGGTCCATGTCCCTGCGCGGAACAGCGCAGCGTCGCCTGCAACCAAGGTGCGCGGTGCATGATCGTCGCTCGATACGGTGACCGAGCCGTCCATGATGTGCACGATCTCGTCGACGGAGAAGTACCAGCGGAAGCGGCCGGCCGAGCAGTCCCAGACATTGGTGGTCGTGGTGCCGTCGATGCTCTTCGACCACTCGGCGACGCGTGCTCGAGGATTACCTTCGAGAATCCAGGCGGGCTCGATCGGGCTGTCGTCGAGCACGATATCGCCGAGGCGGACGGCTTCGATGGTCGATATGGTCATGGTTTCCGTCGCGTCCTCACCGTCGGGCGCGGCTTCCGCCGCTACTGGTAACAGAAGCAGAACATACAACACTTTCCAAAGCATCAGGCACGTGTCGGTCATGTGAATGAGCACAAACCTTTACTCCACGTTGACCCGCGATTCTGTACCGTTCCGACCCTCATCGCCCCTGAATCGTTCTCCGGCCGTTCGTTTGGCACTATTGCCACTTGTGACCGATCCGATCGAGAACTCCGAGTTGTTGTGGTGGCAAGACGCCGTCTTCTATCAGATCTATCCCCGGTCGTTCGCGGACTCCAACGGAGACGGCATCGGCGACCTCGACGGAATTCGCGACAAGCTCGGCTATCTCGAACTGCTGGGAATCGATGCAGTCTGGATCGGCCCCATCACCCGGTCCCCCATGGCCGATCACGGCTACGACGTATCGGATCCACGCGACATCGACCCGATGTTCGGAAGCCTCGCAGTCTTCGATGCGCTGGTCGACGAAGCTCATGCGCGTGACATCAAGGTCACGATGGATCTGGTTCCCAATCACACCAGCATCGAGCACCGTTGGTTCCGGTCCGCCCTGACCGCGCCACGTGGAAGCGCCGAACGGGCTCGCTACATCTTTCGCGACGGACGCGGTGACGACGGTTCGCAGCCGCCGAACAATTGGCCGAGCATCTTCGGCGGCCCGGCGTGGACCCGCATCACCGAGCCCGACGGCACCCCAGGGCAGTGGTACCTGCACATATTCGCGCCCGAACAGCCGGATCTGAACTGGGACAATCCCGAGGTGTTCGACGACTTCGCCCGCACGCTGAGGTTCTGGCTCTCGCGCGGCGTCGACGGATTTCGACTCGACGTTGCGCACGGCATGGCCAAACCAGCCGACCTGGCCGACATGAGTCTCGAACTGAACGCGTTGATGAAGAACGACGACGACGATCCTCGGTTCAACAATCCGCGCGTCCACGACCTGCATCGGCGCATCAGAACAGTCATGGACGAGTTCCCCGGAACGGTCACCGTCGGCGAGATCTGGGTACAGGACAATGTTCGGTTCTCCGAGTACATCAGGCCGGACGAGCTGCACCTGGGGTTCAATTTCCGTTTGGCCAGTGTCGATTTCGACGCCGAGACCATCCGCGACGCCATCTCCAACTCACTTGCGGCCGTCGAACTCGTCGACGGTACCCCGACGTGGACGCTGTCCAACCACGACGTCGAACGAGAGGTCACCAGGTACGGCGGTGGCGATGTCGGTCGTGCGCGCGCCCGCGCCATGATTCTGGTCGAGTTGGCCCTTCCCGGAACCGTCTTCGTCTACAACGGTGCCGAGCTCGGATTGCCCAACGTGCAGCTGCCCGAGAGTGCGCTCCAGGATCCCGTGTGGGAGCGATCGGGGCACGCGGAGCGTGGGCGCGACGGCTGCCGCGTGCCGATGCCGTGGGAAGGACACGAGCCCCCGTTCGGCTTCTCTTCCACCGATCGCACCTGGCTACCGATGCCCCGGGAGTGGGACGGACACACCGCCGAGGCGCAACTCGAAGACGTCGATTCCATGCTGAGCCTGTACCGCACTGCCTTCGAGTTGCGGGCCCTGCGTCCGGAATTCACCGGCAACGGGATCGATTGGTACGGAGCGCCTCCCGGCTGCCTGGCCTTTCGTCGACGCGGCGGCCTCATCTGCGCGTTGAACGCATCGGACGAGTCGATCCCACTGCCGCCCGGCGAGTTGCTCTTGGCCAGTGCACCTCTGGTGAACGGTCGGCTCGCCGCACACGCTGCTGCCTGGCTCGTCTAGCGCTCCACGGTCAGCGACAACTGGTGGCCCGCTCGACGAACGAACACCGAGCCGTAGCGGGCGTCGAGACGTAACCACACCGGTGATACGCGTACCCGGACCACCTCGTCGGCTGCGATTCGGTCGGGATCGACATCGATGGTCATGGGATCGGTGCCGCTGTGTGGAACGAAACCCATTGCGGTCAAGGCGAATACGGTCCGCATCGAGATCGACACTTCGCCGACGTCACCGGCGACGTGCAGCACTTCCTGTTCCAACAGCGAACTCGGTGGTCCATGACTGCTGCCGTGCTCCTTCGCCAGGGCCGCGCCGCGTTGGGCGAGCCCGACCAGGATTCGGGCCGGAACGTCGTCGAGATGCTCGAACCCGCCGTCCGGCGGCAGTGCGCCACGCCATGCAGAATCCATCGAGAATCCTGGGTCGACCACACCGTCGTCCGCCTGCTGCAGAGCTGCAGACAACACATCGGCACCCGCGCACGTATCGTCGGGCACCACGGTTCCGGTGATCACTCGCGCCGCCAGAGCATCGAAACCGGTTGTGGCCCAACAGGACACACTGCCGCCCGTTCGCGTCCGCATCCGGATCACAGCAGCTTCGTCCAGACGCAGCGCCTTGGTGCAGAACGTGGCCAGATTCTCTCGCTCGACCGCATCGGGAACGGTCAGGACGCGCTCATACACGCTGCCAGCTCACGAGAAACTCGCGCTCCTCCGGGGTGAGCCGACGCAACCGCTGCGCATCGATGTCGAATGCAGCGATCTGCGTCGAGGCCACCACGGCCGCAGGGGTGTCCACCGAGGCACCCTTGGCCCGGACCTCGTATCCGACGACGAAGTCCACCGCCCGTACCGCGTCGATCCACATGAAGACATCGAGCGGGCCGTCCTCGTGGCGAAGCTGACCTCGATACTTCACGTGCAGATCGGCGATCACCGCTCCGTGCCGCAGGTTCGCGGTCGGTCTTCCGTCCACCAACAACCACGGGATACGTGCCTCTTCGAGGAGGGTGACCATGCGGGCATGGTTGATGTGCTGATACACGTCCATATCGGACCACCGCACATCCACTGTGGCATGGAAGCCCACGGGTTCGGCAACACCTACCGGTCGTTTGTCGGACAAATGGGCGTCGGGCACACTCACGTGGTCGTTTCCTCTTCTCGGTCGAATGTCGTCCATTGCGGCGACTGCGATATGACGTGGCAGGTCAGGGCACCATGTTGCGAACCTGGCGGGCGGCAACCGACAGTGTCGCCAAGTCCAGGGTCCCCGACTCGGCGATCTCGGTCAACGCAGCACGCGACCTCGCCAGGCGCGAGGAATTGGTCGACTCCCACTCCGCGATCTTCTCCGCCACCGACTCGTCCGGTTCACCGCCAGCAAGCACGGCCTGCGTGATTCCTCGCAGCGAGGAGTACAGGTCGTCACGAAGGGCCAAGCGCGCCAACGAGTGCCAGCGATCTCCACGAGCGAGCTTGGACACGGCAGTGAGCAACCAGTCGATTCCGATGTGCGCATCCAGCGCGAAGTAGAGCTCGGCGACCTCGGCTCCGTCTCGGTCGACGATGTCGGCAATATCGATGATGTCGAGCAAGCAGTACACGTCGAGCAGGCCGTAGATGCGCCTGGCCAGGTCCGTCGGTGCGCCCCGTTCGATCGCGGCCGCCGATCGGGCGTCCAGATCACTGGCCTGATGCCCGGAGATCCACGTGGACACCGACGGTTGCAGTTCCCGCACCTGACCGGCGTATCGACTGATCTCCGCTCCGACAGCCAGAGGCTGTGGCCGGTTGGCGAGCAGCCAGCGCGAGACACGATCGAGCATGCGACGCGATTCGAGCAGCAATTCGGACGAGACTGCGGTCGGCACATCCGCGGCACGGATGGCATTCCACACTTCGTCGAGTCCGAATATCTCCGTGGCCGCGGCGAACGCCCTGATGGCGTCGGTACCCGCTGCACCGGAATCCTCGGTCAGTCTGTAGGGGAACGTGATTCCGCCGCAATCGATGGCCTCGTTGGCCAGGGTCGTGGCCACCAGCTGACGCCGCAGCGGATGCGCCTTGATCGCCTCGGCGTAGGGCTCCCGCAACGGTTCGGGAAAGTACTTGGGCAACCGCGGGGCGAAGACATCGCTGTCGGGAAGCTCGCTGTCGAGCAGTTCCGCTTCCAACGCGAGTTTCACATGTGCCATCAACGTGGCGAGTTCCGGCGACGTCAGCCCTCGGCCGTCCTGCTTCCGTTTCCGCATTTCTGCCTCTGTCGGCAGCGCCTCGAGCTCTCGGTCGAGGCCTCGACGCCTTTCCAGGTCTTCGATGACCCGGCTGTGCACGGTGACGAGATTGGGTGCATCGAATCTGGACGTGCCGAGCAGCTCGTTCTGCATGATGTTGTCCCACAACACCAGTCGCCCCACCTCGTCGGTCATCGACGCGAGCAGCTCGTCCCGATCCTCACGTGCCAGGTTGCCGTTGGTGATGGCCGTTTCCAGCAGGATCTTGATGTTGACCTCGTGGTCGGAGCAGTCGACACCCGCGGAGTTGTCGACGGCATCGGTGTTGATCTTGCCTCCGGCTGCGGCGTATTCGATACGGCCCAACGCGGTGGCACCGAGGTTGCCGCCCTCCCCCACCACTGCGGCACGCACATCGACGCCGTCGACCCGAACCGCGTCGTTCGCCTTGTCACCGACCTCGCCGTTGGTCTCCGTCGACGCCTTGATGTACGTGCCGATCCCGCCGTTCCACAACAGATCGGTCGGAGCCTTCAATATCGCGTTCACCAGCTCTGGCGGAGACAACGCGTCCACCGAATCCCCCAGCCCCAGTGCCGCGCGAGCCGCCGCACTGATCGGGACCGACTTGCGCGTCCGCTCCCACACGCCGCCGCCCGCACTGATGAGCGAGGTGTCGTAGTCCGCCCACGACGACCGCGGCAGTGCGAACAACCGCTCCCGCTCGGCGTACGCGGATTCCCGCTCGGGATCGGGGTCCAGAAAGATGTGCCGGTGATCGAACGCGGCGAGCAGGCGAATGTGCCGACTGAGCAACATGCCGTTCCCGAAGACGTCGCCGCTCATGTCTCCGACACCCACGACGGTGAAATCCTGACTCTGCGTGTCGATTCCGAGCTCGCGGAAGTGCCGTTTGACGCTCTCCCATGCGCCCTTGGCGGTGATGCCCATGGCTTTGTGGTCGTAGCCGGCAGACCCACCGGATGCGAAGGCGTCGCCGAGCCAGAAGCCGTACTTCGCGGCCACGTCGTTGGCCATGTCGGAGAATGTCGCGGTGCCTTTGTCCGCGGCAACGACGAGATAGGTGTCGTCTCCGTCGCGGCGCACGACGCCGGTGGGAACCGTGACCGTTCCGGTTGCGCGGTCGAGATTGTCGGTGATGTCGAGCAGCCCGGCGATGAACAGGCGGTAGCAGGCCTTGCCCTCCTCGGCATGGGCCTGACGATCTCGATCGGCGTCACCGGTCACGACCGGAGGCCGCTTGACGACGAATCCACCCTTGGCCCCGACCGGAACGATGACGGCGTTCTTGACCATCTGGGCTTTGGCGAGTCCGAGGATCTCGGTGCGGAAGTCCTCACGTCGATCCGACCAGCGCAGTCCGCCGCGGGCCACCGCCCCGAACCGCAGGTGCACACCTTCGACGCGGGGCGAGTACACGAAGATCTCGAATTTCGGCTTCGGCTTGGGCAATTCGGCGATCGACTGCGGATCGAACTTGAGCGAGAGGTACTCGCGATGTTCGCCGTTTACTCCCACCACGAAGTAGTTGGTTCGCAAGGTCGCGCGGATCAGCTCGAACATACTGCGCAGAATTCGGTCGGCGTCGAGACTGACGACCTCGTCGATCAATTCCCCCAGCTGGGTGCCGATCGACTGCGCGCGCTCCTCCGAGCTCGCATCGGGATCGAACTGCGCCTCGAACAACCCGACCAGTAGCCGGGCAGTGCGCGGATGCGTCAGCAGCACACCTTCGATGTTGAACTGACTGTAGGGAAAGCCGGCCTGCCGCAGATACTTCGCGTACGCGCGCAACACCACTGCCTGCCGCCAGTGCAGGCCGGAGCGCATGACCAGCTCGTTGAACCGGTCCGCCTCGGCCTGCCCGCTCCACACTGCGGCGAACGCGTCGGTGAACCGGTGCTGCACTCGGCTCTCGCGATCGGCGGTGCCTGCCTCGGACAACTCCGCGTCGATGTCACCGTCGATTGCCGAGCGCAGCATCTCGCGAGAAGCGGAGAGCCCGAAATCGTAGATCCAGCAGGACATTCCGTCCGGCCGCACGACGGGGTACGGTCGTTCGTCGTCGACCTCGACGCCGAGGCTCTGCAGGATGGGCAACACCTGCGACAGGGAGACGCCCGCGCCGCCGATGTACAGCGAGAAACGCCAGCTTCCCACAGCTGACTGCTCGTTGCGATAGAGCTGCATGTCGATCGACTCGTCGCCGAGCGCTTCGAGGCGAGCAATGTCGGTCACGGCCCGAGCCGGACGGAAATCCTGCTTGTAGGCCTCGGGGAACGCCTCGGTGTACCGCTGAATCCGCAGCGGGTCGACCGTGCGGTCGAGGGAAACGGCGTCGCCGAGGGAATCCTCCCAGGTTCTGGTGGTCTCGGTCAGGGCGGCTTCGATCCGAGTGATGTCCTCGGCCGACAGTTCCGGCACGGCGGTTCCTGCTGCGCGACGCACCGTCACGTGCAGCAGTGCCAGGTCCGATTCCGTGACCCGCGCTGTGTAGTCGAGAGAGGTACCGCCCAGTTCGCGGAGCAACCGATCCTGAATGGCGAGGCGAACACGGGTGGTGTAGCGATCCCTCGGTAGATACACCAGAGCCGAGACGAACGAACCGCCCGTATCGGGCCGGACGAACAACTTGACCTTGCGCCGACGGCCCAGTGCCAGAACAGCACTCGCGGTCTCGAACAACCAGGTCGCCGAGGTGGCGAAGAGTTCCGAACGCGGCATGGACTGCAGCACTTCGAGCATGGCCTGACCCGAGAACGACCCGAGATCGTGGCCGGCCCGCGCGATCACCGAGCGCACCCGACGCTCGATCACCGGAATGTCGAGCACGTTCTCGTGCAGGGCGGTCACGGTGAACACGCCGACGAAGCGGTGTTCGGCGGAGTTCTCGGCGTCGAGAACACTGACGAAGTAGGGGTAGACGGCGCGGTGCACCGTGGCCGGACTCGCTCCCTGCGTCAGGGCGACGAGGTCGCGCTCACCGAGCGGTTCCGCAACGTCCACGTCGTGCGCTGCGTCGCGCAACACACCGAGGCTGCTCGACTCCTCGCCGGTGGCCGTCCGCGCACCGTCGACGCCGCCGATCCGGTATCGCCGATACCCCAGCAACGTGTAGTGGCCGTCGCCGAGCCAACGCAGCAAGGCGGCCGCGTCGCGATGGTCGACGGCGATGTCGGACTCACCGTCATCCATCCGCTGGGCCGCACCGTCGAGGAGATCGGCAACCTCGGCCTGTACTCGACGCATTCGATCCGTGTCGCCGACGACCTGCCGCACATCGGCCAGGACACGACTCGCCTCCGACTCGAGTCGGGCGACGGCGTCGTCGGAGGTGGAGGGATGCAGCTGCACGTGGATCCAGGACTCGCGTGACCCGCTCGCGCTCAGACCTGTCAGCACTCCGTCGCCATCGCGAGCGACCGACAGAATCGGGTGAACCACATCGGTGTATTCGATGCCGAGCCGGGACAGCAGCGAGATGATCGACTCGACGAGAAGCGGCATGTCGTCGGTGACGATCTGCAAGTAGCTACCCGCGGCCTGATGGGCGGCAGAACCCGATTCGCTCGGCCGGTGAACCACGACGTTCGCAGTCTGCGGACGGCGTTGGGAGGCCAATCGGACGTGCCGGTGGAAAGACGTGCTGTCGGGTGTGTATGCGGAGGATCCGACAGCGGTGGTGTCCACGTGCTCGAAGTACTCGGTGCGCAGGGTCGCCAGCTCGGCGACAAGTCGGTGGTCGAGCCCGTCGGCCCAGTCGGTGTCGGTCGGATCCAGCGAGCGCGGCATGGTGTTCGAGTACTCCCTCGTGAGGATTTTCCCGACGCCCGCCGATCGCCGGTCGTCGATGACTCCTCGACCTTAGTGTCGAAGACTCGATTACCGCAGTGACCTTGCAGACCCAGCGCGGCGAACTATTCCGGGGACTCGATTCCGGCGACGAGATACTCCGTGAGGAGACGTCGCTCGTCCTCGCTCAGAGCGCGAGATGAGGAGGTTGTGAGATCGAAGGCAACCATCAGCGCCTCCGCCCTCGCGCAGACCGTTCCATCGCGGTCGGTGACCACATGCTCGACGCCGTACGAGGTGTTCCCGATCCGAGTGACCCACAGTTCGATCGTCAGCGGACCCGAGTCGTCGAGAATCGGATGCAGAAAATCGGTGGTCAGCTTGCGCACCACCGCGGCACCCCGTCGCTCCGAACCTCCCAGGACCGCGTTCAGAAACTGAACGCGGCCCTCCTGGAGGTATTCGACGAAGCGGGTGTTGTTGACGTGACCGAGGCGGTCGGAATCACCCCACCGCACCTGGAGTGTGTAGGTGAAGGTCTTTCCCGACATGTCAGTCTCTGGTCAACTTCCGGTGCGTGACGCGGTGCGGACGCGCCGCGTCGGGTCCGAGGCGCTCGACCTTGTTGGCCTCGTAGCCCTCGAAGTTGCCCTCGTACCAGTACCACGCGGCCTCGTTGTCACCGAAGCCACCTTCCCACGCCAGGATGTGCGTGCAGGTGCGGTCCAGGAACCAGCGATCGTGCGAGATGACCACGGCGCAACCGGGGAATTCTTCCAGCGCGTTCTCGAGCGATCCGAGTGTTTCGACGTCGAGGTCGTTGGTCGGCTCGTCGAGCAGGATCAGGTTGCCGCCCTGCTTGAGCGTCATCGCCAGGTTCAGACGGTTGCGCTCACCGCCGGAGAGGACGCCGGCCGGCTTCTGCTGATCGTGGCCCTTGAATCCGAACGAACTGATGTACGCGCGGGACGGGAACTCGGAGCTGCCGACGGTGATGAAGTCGAGCCCGTCGGAGACCGTTTCCCACACCGTCTTCTTCGAGTCGATGCCCGAGCGGTTCTGGTCGACGTAGCTGAGCTTGACGGTCTGCCCGATCTTGACCTCGCCGCCGTCCGGCTCCTCGAGCCCGACGATGGTCTTGAACAGCGTCGTCTTGCCGACGCCGTTGGGGCCGATGACGCCGACGATGCCGTTGCGGGGCAACGTGAACGAGAGATCCTTGATCAGCACGCGGCCGTCGAAGCCCTTGTCCAGGCTCTTGACCTCCACCACGACATCGCCGAGGCGCGGCGGGTTGGGGATCTGGATCTCGTCGAAGTCGAGCTTCCTGGTCTTCTCGGCCTCGGCCACCATCTCGTCGTAGCGAGCCAGACGAGACTTGCTCTTGGCCTGACGCGCCTTGGCACCGGAACGGACCCAGGCGAGTTCGTCCTTGAGGCGCTTCTGCAGTTTCTGGTCCTTCTTGCCCGAGACCTCGAGACGCTCGGCCTTCTTCTCCAGGTAGGTGGAGTAGTTGCCCTCGTACGGGTACAGGTGTCCGCGGTCGACCTCGGCGATCCACTGCGCGACGTGGTCGAGGAAGTACCGGTCGTGAGTGACGGCGAGAATAGCGCCTGCGTATGCGGCCAGGTGCTGCTCGAGCCAGAGCACACTCTCGGCGTCGAGGTGGTTGGTCGGTTCGTCGAGCAGCAGCAGGTCCGGCTTGCTCAGCAGCAGCTTGCACAGGGCCACGCGGCGCTTCTCACCACCGGAGAGGTTGGTGACGGGCGACTCGGGCGGCGGGCAGCGCAGCGCGTCCATTGCCTGTTCGAGCTGGGAGTCGATCTCCCAGGCATCGGCGTGGTCGAGCTTTTCCTGCAGCTCGCCCATCTCTTCCATCAACTCGTCGGAATAGTCGGTGGCCATCAACTCGGCGATCTCGTTGTACCGCTTGAGCTGGACCATCGTCTCGCCGAGACCGTCCTCGACGTTCTCGCGAACGGTCTTGGTGTCGTCGAGGACCGGTTCCTGCATGAGGATGCCGACCGAGGCACCGGGAGCCAGGAACGCCTCACCGTTTCCGGGCTGATCGATTCCCGCCATGATCTTGAGGATGCTGGACTTACCGGCGCCGTTGGGGCCGACGACGCCGATCTTCGCTCCTGGATAGAAGCTCATCGTCACGTCGTCGAGGATTACTTTGTCGCCGTGCGCCTTGCGCACCTTCTTCATGGTGTAAATGAATTCAGCCATGACGCCCAGCTTATCGGTGCGAGCGCGTCCGAACACCATCGCCCGAGAAGGTGCCGAGCCCACATCCGCCGTCCGGCCCCGATCGGAGGCTCCGATGCGGCGTGGACGACGGATGCAGGCAGTCCCTCAGGCGAGGACCGACTCTCGAATCTCGTCGTCGACGGATTCGCGGTCCTCGACCGACTCCCGATCGCTGTCGAGCGGTTCCGTCGCTCCTGGATCGCCGTCCGAAGCCGTCTCCGGTGCCACCGCTTTCGTTCGATGGATCGACACGTTGCAGCGCGAGAGATCCGGTCCGACGGCACTGGCCCGCATCTCGAGATCGGACCGCTCGACGCCGTCACGATTGGTGTACTCGTTGGTGCGCAGCTGCCCGTACGCGATGATCGGGTCGCCCTTCATCAACGACGCTCCGACTCCACGCACCAGACGACGCCAGCACGTGACCGTCAGATACAGCGTGCCGCCGTCGGTCCACTCGCCGGTGGTGCGATCCTGACGCCTGGCGTTGCTGGCCATCCGGAAGCTGAGCACCTCGTCGCCGGTGGGCGTGGACCGCTTGACCGGATTGGTGATGACTGTGCCGACCACGGCGCATTGTGCCTCGTACATGATGTCTTCCTCTCGATTCGTCATCGCGTGATTGCGATCGAGATCGACACTGCTACGCGGAGAACGTCCGTGGTGAACGTGTTCGCAAAATGTGGACAACGGCCCGGCCTGTGGATGAAGTGCCCGATTCGGAGCCGGGTCGACCCGAGAATGTCGGCGGTCTGTGCTATTCGGGAACCTCGGCGTACATCAGCCCGCTACGCACCGGAACCACGCGACCGGCGGTGAGCGAAGCAACCAGTGCAGCAGTCGAGTCGGCGTCGGCAACCGCAACGGTCAGCACCGCACGCGCCGCGTAGGAGGTACCGACCACGAGAACTCCGTGGCCACGCAATTCCGATTCCACGCGACCGACCTCGGCGTGGTCGAGTTCGAGAGTCATGATCTCGCGTCGCTCCCGGGTGAGAAACGTCGCGTGCGACAGTGCCTCGACCACCGCGCCGGAGTAGGCGCGGGCCAGACCACCGGTACCCAGCTTGGTTCCACCGAAATATCGACTGACCACTGCGACGACGTTCGTCAGGTGATGCCCACGCAGCACCTCGAGCATCGGCATCCCTGCCGTGCCACCGGGTTCGCCGTCGTCGTTGGATCGCTCGATGCGCGGATCGGTGAACGACGCGTCCACGATGAACGCCGAACAGTGATGTCCGGCAGCAGGATCGGCCTTGCGAGCTGTCTCGATCACCGCTCGCGCCTCTCCTTCGGTGGCCGCGCGGTCGACGACTGCGACGAACCTGGACCTCTTGATCTCGGTCTCGCATTCGACGCGGCCCGCGATGGTCCGCAGTGAGATCACCCGGACTCGCTCATGCCGCAATACTGTCCACGACATCGTCTGCGGCCCTTATCAATTGGGCGTACATGCCGTCGCTCTCCAACAGGGACTCGTGGCTTCCGACCTCACGCACGACACCGTGGTCGAGGACGGCGATGCGATCCGCGGAGCGCACTGTGGACAACCGATGCGCGATCAGGATGGTCGTTCGCCCGTTCATCAATCCGTCGAGCGCCGTTTGCACTGCGCGTTCGGTGCGATTGTCGAGGGCACTGGTCGCTTCGTCGAGCACCAGAATCGGCGGGTTGCGCAGCACGGTTCGGGCAATCGCGATGCGCTGCTTCTCACCGCCGGAGAATCGGTAGCCGCGCTCGCCGACCATCGTGTCGTAGCCGTCGTGGAGGCCGTCGATGAAATCGTGGATCTGTGCCGTTCGGGCGGCGGCGAAAATCTCCGCGTCGGTGGCATCGGGTTTGGCGAATCGCAGGTTCTCCCGAATCGTGGCATGAAACAGGTACGTCTCCTGAGAGACGACGCCGACGAGGTCGGCAATGTTCTCCGACGCCATCTCTCGCAGGTCGATACCGTCGATGGTCACCGATCCTGACGACGGATCATGCAGCCGCGCAACGAGATAGCCCAAAGTTGTCTTGCCCGAACCGGTTGCGCCGACGAGGGCGAGGGTACTGCCGGCCGGGACGTCGAGGTCGATGTTCCTCAAGGTCGGAATTGTCGCCGCGGCATAGGTGAAGTCGACGCCGCGGAAGGCGACGTCGCCGTGGACCGCCTCGCGGGTCAGTGTCACCGGATGCTCGGGCTCGGCTACGTCGATCGGCAGATCGAGGTATTCGAACACCCGCCCGAAGAGGGCGAGCGAGGCCTGCACCTCGACCCCGGTGTTGAGCAACTGCATGGTGGGCCGGAACAATTGAGTCTGCAGAGCGGTGAAGGCGACCAGGGTACCGATCGTCAACGCACTTCCCTGACCGATGGTGATACCGGCGAACCAGTACACCAGGGCAGGCATGACGGCGAAGCTGATCTGGATGGTGGCCATCCGCCACTTACCCGCCATCATCGCTGCGAGCTCGACGCCGGCCACTTCGTGGGATCGGTCGGCGAACTTCTCGGTCAACACCTGTGCGGAACCAGTGGTCTTACCCAGCAGAATGCCGCTGACAGAGAGGGATTCCTCGATCCGCACCGAGAGGTCGCTGAGCAGCTTCTGCCGCTTCGTCGAAATTTTGCGACGCTCGTCGCCGATGCGGCGGGCGACGCGAACGAAGACGGGCAGGATGATCAACGAAAAGGTCGCGAGCTTCCAGTCGAGCAGGAAGAGGGCGACGACCGTCGCGGCGACGGTGGTCGCGTTCTGCGCAATGGACGTGGCGGTGTTGGTGACGACGGACTGCATGCCGCCGATGTCGTTGGCGATCCGTGATTGCACCTCGCCGGTACGGGTGCGTGCGAAGAAACCGAGGGATTGGCGTTGCAGGTGCGAGTAGACCTGCACGCGTAGATCGTGCATGAGTTGCTGACCGACGCCGTTGGACATCCAGGTCTGTACGACGCCGAGAGTGTTGGTGGCGACTGCAACTGCGATCATGCCGAGTGCGATGAGGCTGACGAGGGTGACGTCGCGATCAGGGATTGCATGATCGAGGAGTTCGCGGAGAAGTAAGGGAGACGCCAGCGCAATGATCGCGCTGGCAACGATGATCGCGCTGACGACTGCGATCTTGCGCCGGTACGGCGTGAAGAGAGCCAGGACTCGACGAGCGGGTGCTGGATCGGCTGCGGGGAGAGAACGTTCGGGTCGGCGTTCCAAGTAGACCTCCGGAGAAGTTGAAGTGCAGAGTCGCTGAAGCAATATGCAGAGGTTACCTCACTATGAGGTTGCAAGCAAGCCTCGCTATGATCCGTTCCATGGAACCCGGACAGTCGACCAACCTGAGCGATTCGTTCATGGCCGTCGCCCGGCGCATCCGGCGCAGCCACATGAGCGCACTCGAACCGTTCGGGCTCAATCCCTCGCAGAGCCGGGCCCTGCACGTCCTGGCCCGCGAACCCGAATCGATGCGCTTGCGCGATCTCGCCGAACACCTGCGCATCGTGGCGCGATCGGCCACCGACATCGTCGACTCGCTCGAAGCGGCCCATCTGGTGACGCGGCAGCAGGATCCGAGTGACCGCCGAGCCGTCCTGGTGGAGTTGACCGAGACGGGCCGCGCGTTGCTGGACCGGATCGACGACGCCCGTCGTCAGGTGTCGTCGGAGATGTTCGACTGCCTCGAGCCGACCGAACGCGTCGAGTTGAATCGACTGTTGAGCAAGATCGCCGAGACCGGCTGAACGTCCGTCGCTATTGCTCGCCGGACCGATCGCGTCGCGCAAGCTCGGCGAACATGGCGTTGTGCGCAGCCAGTTCGGCGTCGTGGTCGCGCTCGGCGGCGCGGTCACCACGCCGGGCGTCCCGGTCGTCGCTGCGGGACCACTGGATCAACAGCGCGAGCATGACGAGGACCAGTGGAACCTCACCGGTGGCCCAGGCGATACCGCCGCCGAGCTTCTGATCTCCGAGCAGGTCGGAGTTCCAGTCCAGCCCGAGCGTCCGATAGAACCAGGCACCCATGACGGTGTTCATGCTCATCAGGGCCACACCGAAGAAGGCGTGGAACGGCAGTGATCCGAAGACGACTGCCAATTTGGTGACCGGAGCGATCTTGCGGGGGGACGGATCGACACCGATGACGGTCCAGTAGAACAGGTAACCGCTGAGCACGAAGTGCAGGTTCATCAACAGGTGCGCGCCGTGACTGTCCAGCACGGCTCCGAAGATTCCGCCGAGGTACAGCACGTAGAAGCCGCCGACGAAGATCAGCGCCGCGACGAGCGGGTGAGTCACGAACTGCGAAATGCGACTGTGCAGGCCGAGCAGCAGCCACTCGCGCATTCCGGGGACACCGTCCTTGCCTGCCGCGGGCAGGACTCGCAACGCCAACGTCAGTGCTCCACCCAACGCGAGGAGAACCGGTGCCAGCATCGACAGCATCATGTGTCCGGTCATGTGCACGCTGAACACGGCGGTGGAGTAGCGACCGATTCCCGAGGACGTGCTGATGAGCAGCGTGAGGCAGCCCAGGATCCAGGCGACGGTACGGCCCACCGGCCACGCGTCGCCGCGCAACCGCAGACGACGAACGCCGATCAGATACACCACGGCCATGACGATCGCGGCAGTGCCGAAGATCAGATCGAAGCGCCAGTCGAAAGCCATTCGCGCGAACGTGGGCGGGCCGCTGAGGTCGTATCCGAGGGCAGCCTCGGTGGGCGTGAGGTTGGGGTCGATCTCGGCCGGCGGAGGTGTGCGCCCGAGCCCGACGGCCAGGCCGATGGTCGCAGCGAGAACGAGCACCTCGGCCCCGGCGAACCGAAGCAGCGGTCCACGCGCAGTGGGGTCGGCGACCAGTGCGGGCAGTGCCCGACGACGCTGCATCCACCCGAATCCACCGAGCACGATCAGCGCGAGGATCTTGCCCACGATCAACAAGCCGTAGGTGGTGGTGAACAGGTCTGCGATCGAGACCCGAACCAGCGCGTTGATGACTCCGCTGATACCCATGACGACGAAGCAGATGCCTGCGATGGTGGAGAACCGGCGAGCCGCGACGTCGGAGTGCGCGCCGCGCCTGCGGACGTGTGCCAGCAACGCGAACAGTCCGCCCGCCCACAGTGACGCGGCCCCGAGGTGCAGGATCAGGCTGTTCGTCGCGACGTCGTGCGACCCACCCGCCGAGGAGTGGCCGCTCAACGCGATGGGCAGGAGCGTCGCGAGTGAGAATCCGAGCAGTGCCGGGGTCCAGGACCACCGCAACACCGTGCGCGACGCGATTGCGAGCACAACGGCCATGATGGCCGTCCAACGCCAGGCACTGGCGATCTCCACCTGGTCGAGTGCGATCCAGAGATTCGCCGGCTTGACGGCTTCGGAGAACGGCTGCCCCGAGGTGTCGGACAACGTCAGGGGCACGAGAAGCAGTGCGCAGACGGCCCAGACGATCGATGCCACCGAGCCGGTGCGCACCGCGCGGTAGCCGTCGACGTCGAGTACGCCGTTCTTCTGCGGCGGTACGAGAAACGCGGCCAGCAGAAACGATCCGATGGCGATGACGGCGGCGATCTCGCCTATTGCCCGCAGGGCGGGCAGACCGTAGGTGGTGGCCGGGCCCGGATCCGGGATTCCGAGCAACACCAACGCGTCGGAAGCGGAGAGCATCACGATGAGTGCGGCGACCACCCCGGCGATGACGCCGGCAGTGACGAACACCGTCGTCGTGGCCGAACGTGGATCACCGTCCGCCCGGACATCGTCCGCCTGGAGTTCGGCGGTCGAGGGTTCGGTCTTCTCGAGATCCGGTGTTGCCATACCACCAGAGTAAGAGGTGATCGGCGATACTCGAAAGGCGAGTCCTACACAGCGTCGTACTTGCCCCCGCGCACGTCCTCGGTCGAGTCGTGGTGGATGCGTCCGTGGAGGGCGCGCAACGGTTCACCGGTGCCGCCCCAGCGACGCGCGATGATCTCTGCCGCGATCGACACCGCGGTCTCCTGCGGCGTGCGTGCGCCGAGATCGAGACCGATCGGGCTGGCCAACCGGGAGAGCTCGACCTCGGACAGCCCCACTGCTCGGAGCCGAGCGGTGCGGTCGTCATGAGTGCGGCGTGAGCCCATGGCACCGACGAACGCCAGGGCGGGCAGGCGCAATGCGACCTCGAGCAGTGGCACGTCGAATTTCGGATCGTGGGTCAACACACACACGACCGTCCGCTCGTCCAACTCCCCCGCCGACCACTGCTCCGCCAAGTAGTCGTGTGGCCAGGCGACGACGACTTGCTCGGCGGCGGGAAAGCGCTGCGGGGTCGCGAAGACGGCGCGCGCATCACAGACGGTGACGCGGTAGCCGAGAAATGCGCCCTGCTGCGCCACCGCGGCAGCGAAGTCGATGGCTCCGAACACCAGCATCCGCGGCGGCGGCGCATGGCTGGACACGAACACCTGCATACCCTCACCTCGGCGCTGACCGTCCGGGCCGTACGTCAGAACGGCCGAACGACCTGCTGCGAGAAGCCCTTTCGCGTCGTCGGCGACGGCAGCGTCGGCGCGAGCACTGCCGATGGAACCGCGGGTGCCCGACGGTCCGACGACGATCCTCCGGCCGAGGCGTTCCGGATCGGCGTGCGCGACCACGGTCGCCACCGCGACGGGAACGTTGTCTCGCACGTCCGCCACGACAGATCCGAGTTCGGGAAACGTGTGCTGGGAGATGACTTCGACGAAGACGTCGAGCGTTCCGCCGCAGGTGAGTCCGACGGCGAACGCGTCGTCGTCGGACACTCCGTATCGAGTGAGTACGGGAGCCCCGGTGCGCATGACGTCCTGCGCGAGCTCGTACACCGCCCCTTCGACACATCCGCCCGATACCGAACCGGCAACCGCGCCGTCCGAGCCGACCACCATGGCCGCACCGACCGGACGCGGTGCCGAATCGAAGGTGCGGATCACCGTTGCCACAGCGGCGATGCCGCCGGACTGCCAGGTGTGCAGCGCGTCGTCGAGGATGTCGTGCATCGAACCTCCTTCGACTCGGGTCGGAACGTTTCCAAGACCACCGCTTTCCCACTGCGGCGCTCGCCCAACCCATGCCTGCAGGGTCGACGTACACGGAAAGGTACACTCGTCAACCGTGCTCGAGCGGGTTCGCCCGCACGCGCCAGCCTCCGTAGCTCAGGGGATAGAGCAAGGGCCTTCTAATCCCTTGGTCGCAGGTTCGAATCCTGCCGGGGGCACGCTTTGACCAGCACGAACGCACGACGCTTCGGCGCACTGTGGTTGACTTCGCATAACGAAGGGTCACACGTGCAACAGCTCACTCTCGGAGTCCTCTCACGTTCGCGCAAGCCCGATGAGCGGCGACTACCGATTCACCCACTTCACTTCGATCGAATAGATGCCGACATCCGCGCCCGCATGTTCCTCGAATCGGGCTACGGCGAACCGTTCGGAATTTCGGACGAACATCTGGCCACCCAGGTAGCGGGGATTCACACGCGCGACGAACTCATCGCTCGGTGCGACGTGATTCTGTTGCCGAAGCCGCAGGCCGAGGATCTCGCATCGTTGCGCCCAGGGCAGACGTTGTGGGGTTGGCCGCACTGTGTGCAGGACGAGAAGCTCACCCAGATCGCCGTCGATCGCACGCTGACACTGATCGCCTTCGAGGCCATGAATCACTGGACGCAGGACGGCTGGTTCAATCTCCATGTGTTCCACAAGAACAACGAGCTGGCCGGTTACTGCTCGGTGCTGCACGCACTGCAACTGATCGGTTCCACCGGCGACTACGGCCGACGGTTGCGGGCCGCGGTCATCGGCTTCGGTGCCACGGCCCGCGGTGCGGTCACCGCCCTGAGCGCACACGGTATCCACGACGTCGATGTCCTGACGCAGCGCGGCGTCACGGCAGTAGGTTCGCCCATCCACTCGGCCAACATCGTCAACTTCGATCTCGACGACGCCGATCCCAGGCAGAGCCGAGCGCTCACTCCCGACGGACGAGTACCGCTCTCGCAGTTCCTCGCCGATCACGATGTGATCGTCAATTGCGTTCTGCAGGATACCAATGCACCATTGACGTTCCTGACGAACGACGATCTGCCCACTCTCGCACCGGGGACCCTCGTGGTGGACGTCTCCTGCGACGAGGGCATGGGATTCGAGTGGGCGAAGCCCACGTCGTTCGCCGATCCCATGTTCACCGTGGGCGACAACGTGCGGTACTACGCCGTCGATCACAGCCCGTCGTATCTGTGGAACTCGGCTACGTGGGAGATAAGCGAATCGCTGTTGCCGTACTTGCGGATCGTGCTGGACGGCCCCTCGGCCTGGAGCGGTGATGCCACCATCGAGCGATCGATCGAGATCAGGGGTGGCGTGATCGTGAATCCGAATATCCTTGCCTTCCAACACCGCAGTGCGGAGTACCCGCACACCGCGGCGTGAACGAGGCCGCGGCATGAACATCACGTGGGTCGAGAACGGTAGCGAACGCACCTCCCGCTGGCAGTCCGAGAACGGCGCTCCCGCACCACGGGTGGTGCGCATCGTCGACGATTCGATCACCGCGGACGTGGCGTACAAGCTGGCCACGATCGGCGAGGCTCTGTTGTGGCGTGGGGATTACAACAACGCACGACAACTGTTGTCGGCGATGACTCGTCGGGTACCGCCCGCCAAACAATCGCTCGACGCGTCGCCGGTCGAGCGGTTCCATCTGCACCGCCAGTACCAAGCACGACGTGCCCGAGCACTGGGAATGCTTCTGGTGGAACTGGATTCGGATGTTCGGCTCGACCTGGGCCGGGCACCGGACGTGCGGACGGCGCTGACGGAGGCCATCGGCCCGGATGCCGCACCGTGCGTGCTCTCGTTGCGTGAGCTTCTCGGCATGGTCGGTGCACACGAGTGGCGTCGAAAGGGTGTCTTCGTGCCGGCCCTCGACGCCTCGATCCACCCGCATTACGGAGTCTTCTCCCCGGTCCGCGGCGAATACATTCAACTCGTCGCCGACGCTCCGCTGCCGGTCACGGACCGAGCGTTCGACATCGGTACCGGCTCGGGCGTCCTCGCCGCGGTGCTGGCACGCCGCGGGGTGCCCTCGGTCGTGGCAACCGACAAGGACCCGCGGTCGATCGCCTGTGCCCGGGCCAACATCGACGCTCTCGGTTACGGAAATCGAGTGGAGGTGGTGCAGACCGACATCTTCCCGTCCGGCCGCGCAGGGCTGATCGTGTGCAATCCGCCGTGGATTCCCACGAAGCCGACGTCGGGCATCGAGCACGCCGTCTACGACCCGGGCTCCCGGATGCTCAAGTCCTTCCTGAACCGCCTCGGCGGGCACCTGACGCCGGACGGCGAGGCATGGTTGGTGCTGTCCGACCTCGCCGAACTACTCGGATTGGTCACGCGCGCAGACCTTCTCGGCGCCATCGACGCGGCCGGCCTGATCGTCGTCGATCGCGCCGACACCGCACCGACCCACTCGCGCGTGAGCGACACCTCCGATGTGCTGCACGAGGCCCGCGCGCGCGAGACGACGTCACTGTGGAGACTGCGCCGCCGCTAGAAACGACGACGCCGCCCGAGAATCACTCGGGCGGCGTCGTCGATCTTGCTCGGCCTCAACGGCGGTCGCGGGTCTCGAATTCTCCGTTGATCACGGTGCCCAGCGGTGCGTCGCGCTCCGCCTTCTTCGCCGCTTCCCGCATTTCGATTCCGTCGGTGATCAAGTCACCGATTTCACGAGTGACGTCGCGAACGGCTCCGGCGATGATCACCACGATCCGGCCGACGTGAGTCGCCGCAGATTCGGTGAATTCCTGCACGGTGTCCTTGTTGCGCTCGAACTTTCCTACCAACAGGACCGCCCCCTTCGAAGTCGTCACGCTGCGCTGGTCTTCTTACGCTCGACGATAACACCGGCCGGAGCCGCCGATCCTGTGAGCGAGTTGGGCAGGGCGAGCTTGAAGATCTTGCCCCACACGGTGCCGATCTGGTGGAAGAAGCCGCCGGTGTTGTACGGCAGGTCGTACTTCTCGCACAGGGCCTTGACCTCGGGCGCGATCTGCGGGTAGCGATGCGCGGGCAGGTCGGGGAACAGGTGGTGCTCGATCTGGTGCGAGAGATTGCCCGACATGATGTGGAACAGCGGGGTTCCCTCGATGTTGGCCGATCCGAGCATCTGGCGGACGTACCACTCGCCGCGGGTCTCGTCGGCGGTCTCTTCCTGGCTGAAGGTCTGCACTCCGGTCGGGAAGTGGCCACAGAAGATGATCGAGTAGGTCCACACGTTGCGGATGAGGTTCGCAGCAACGTTGCCGACGACGGTGGAGACGAAGAACGGGCCGGTCAGCGCCGGGAAGATGACGTAGTCCTTGAGGGCCTGCTTGCCCGCCTTGCGCCACATTCCCTGCAGCAACGGCTTGACGTCGTGCCACTTGCGCTTACCCGCGACGATGTTCTCGGTCTCGAGGTCGTGCAGCATGACGCCCCACTCGAAGAACGTCATCAGCAGAAACGCGTATACCGGGTTACCGAGGTAGTACGGGTTCCACTTCTGCTCCTGGTCCATCCGCAGGATGCCGTAACCGATGTCGCGGTCCATGCCGACGATGTTGGTGAAGGTGTGGTGCATGTAGTTGTGCGAGTGCTTCCACTGATCTGCCGGGCAGACGGTGTCCCACTCGAACACCTCGGAGTTCAGGCCGGGCTCACGCATCCAGTCGTACTGACCGTGCATGACGTTGTGGCCGATCTCCATGTTGTCGAGGATCTTCGCCACGCCGAGAGCACCGACACCGGCCAGCCACGCCGGCGGGAGGAAGGGCAGGTACATCAACGCGCGGCCGGTGATCTCGAGACCGCGCTGGGCCTTGATGATCTTGTAGATGTACTCGCGGTCCTCGTCGCCGAGCTTGGCGACGGTGCGGGCGCGCAGGGCGTCGAGTTCGCGGCCGAGTTCTTCGACCTGCTCGAACGTCAGCACGGTGGGCTGGTCCGGCAGGGTCTCGTTGCGGCGGAAAGGCAGGACGGCGGTGGGCAGGATCGAGAGAATCGTTCCGAGCATCTGATGATCTCCAATTCGATCGGGTCGAGATGGGTCTGGGCTATCGGTGTTCGGGGTGGACCTAGATGTCGATGTCGACGTCGCCGACGGCAACGGACACGCAGAGCTGAATCTTCTTGTCGGATTCGGTGTCGGTCTCACCGGTCTTGATGTTCTTGGTGCAACCGGATTTCTTCACCGAGGTGCAGGTGAAGCAGATGCCCATTCGGCAACCGTTGGCCGGTGAGAGCCCTGCGGCCTCGGCCTGCTCGAGCAGCGTCTCGCCGTCGTTCTCCGAGGACACATCACTGCCGGAGAACGTGGTGCTTCCGGTGACGTCATCGCTGACGGTGGCGAACGAGGGCGTGAACTCCTCGAGGTGCAGCCGCTCACCGAGGCCTGCGTCGTCGAAGAACGACGTCACGCCCTTCATCAATCCCGGAGGTCCGCACAGGAAGGTGTCGGCGTCGGCGAACCACGGGGCGACCGCATCGAGGTGTTCCTGGCCGAAGAATCCGTACAGATCGCCGCCGGTCTGCTGCTCGGTGTACGCGAAGACGATGTTCACGTTCTCGTGCTCGGCAGCGATCTTCTCCAGGTCCTTCTTGTACGCGACGTCGTTCTCGGTAAACGCGTAGTGCAGGAAGGTCAGGTCGCTGCTGTACCCCTCGTCCAGCAGCGACCTGAGCATGGACAGCACCGGCGTGATGCCGCTGCCACCGCTGATCAGCAGCGTCTTTGCCGGGCGTGGTTGGGGAAGCTCGAACGTGCCGTCCGCCTGCGACAGGCTGACCACCAGGCCGACGTACGCGTTCTTGTGCAGGTACTGCGACACCAGGCCCTCGGGATGCGCCTTGATCGTCAGTTCGATCCGGCCGTCCTTGCGGTACTGCGAGCAGGCAGGCGAGTAGCAGCGGGTGTGGCGGACACCGTCGATGACGACTCCGACCTGAACGAATTGGCCTGCCTTGAATCCCTTCCACTGACGCGTGGGACGGATGGTGAGCGTCAACGACTCTTCGGTGGACCGGTGTATCTCGGTAACCTCGCCGCGTAGGTCACGAACGGTCGTCATCGGGTCGACGAGTTCGAGGTACCGATCGAGCGCGTGGGGTGTGGCCATGGCCTCGAACAGGGAAAGAAGCGAGAACTTGCGCGAACCCGAAGTTCGCGACGGGCGTTCTTGAAGCGTCATTCCATCCTCCCTAACCGGATCGAAACCAACGACCCATTCAGTGAACGATTGTGCACTAACATGAGTGTGACAGAGCGACACCGGTACCTGTCAACGTTTATGTGATGGCCATTACAGACCCGAACGACAGTTCATCGGTGACGGGGAAGGAACCGGAAGGGAGATCACAGAATGCGCGCCCATAAACTGGACGTTGTGACAGAACCGGGGACCCGCGCCGAGCGCAAGGAACGCACGCGCCAAGCGCTGATCGAGGGCACCCTCGACCTGCTGCGCGAACGTTCTTTCGCCAGCGTCAGCCTGCGCGAGGTCGCCCGATCCGCCGGAATCGTCCCTACCGCGTTCTATCGGCACTTCGCCTCGATGGAGGACCTCGGCGTCGCTCTCGTCGAGGACAGCATGCGCATGCTGCGCCAGATGCTGCGCGACGCCCGACGCACCCCGAGTACCAGGACGGCCACCGAATCCTTCGGCATCCTGGTTCGCCAGGTTCGTACTCACGAGGATCAGTTCCGATTTCTCAGTCGCGAGCGGTACGGCGGCGTCACCGAAGTGCGGCGCGCCTTCGCCACCGAGCTACGACTGTTCGTCAGCGAGCTGACCATCGATCTGTCCCGCATGCCCGGCCTCGAGCAGTGGGACGTCGCCGACCTCGAGATGACGGCCGACCTACTCGTCTCGACCATGCTCACCGCGGTGGTCGGACTGTTGGAAATCGACAGGCCGGGTAGTCAGAACGAGAAGGACCTGATCGAGCGCACCGAGAAGCAGATCCGCATGATCATGCTCGGAATGAGCCGCTGGGAACCACGACGGGCTTGACCCGTTCGAGAAGAAGACGCCGCGAAAGGATGTCCATGACCGAGGTAGCTGTCGGCGAGTACATGTTCGACGTTGCGGTGTCGGGTCCTACGGACGGTGTCCCGGTGGTCGCGCTGCACGGATTTCCGCAGACCAACGCGTCGTGGACCGCAGTGACACCCGGACTCGTCGCCGCGGGCTGTCGCGTGATCGCTCCCAACCAGCGGGGCTACTCCCCCGGTGCCCGCCCGATCGGCGTCGAGCACTATCGCATCGAGAAACTCACCGGTGACATCCTCGGCTTGCTCGACGCACTCGATCTGCAGTCGGCGCACCTGGTCGGACACGACTGGGGTGCGGTGGTCGCCTGGCACGTGGCGGCCGAGCATCCGGACCGCGTGCGCACTCTGACGGCGGCGTCGGTCCCGCATTCGGCGGCCTTCAACTGGGCCATCCGTGAGGATCCGGATCAGCAGGAGCGGTCGCAGTACTTCGGTCTGCTTCGCGAACCGGAGAAGGCCGAGCGCGTTCTGGTGGAGAACGGCGCGCAGCGCCTCAGAGCGATGTTCGGTGCGGACAGCCTCGACGACGAATACGTTCGGCATCTCACCGTTCCCGGGGCGCTGACGGCCGCATCGAGTTGGTACGCCGCGATGACCAGGGAATTCGCGAACCTCCCTGCGGTGACCGTGCCCACCACCTACGTCTGGAGCAATGGTGACACCGCCATCGGTCGAGCGGGAGCGGAGCGCTGCGGTGAATTCGTCGATGCGCCGTACCGATTCGTCGAACTGGACGGCATCTCGCACTGGATCCCCGAAGAAGCGCCCGAGGAACTGACCGCCGAGATCCTGGCCCGTATCGACTCCGTTTAGACGCGCTCGGGAGCCCGCACTTTCAGCAACGCCAGCAGCCCGGCAGCGAGGACGACGATCAGCCCGGCGATACCCGCGCGGTCGGCGTCGAACATCCACACGAACAGACCGAACAGGGACGGCGCGAGGAACGACGCGGCACGACCCGTCGTCGCGAACAGTCCGAAGAACTGCCCCTCGCGCCCGGGCGGTGCCAGTCGTGCCAGGAAGGTACGCGCAGACGATTGCGCGGGCCCCACGAACAGGCACAGGATCAGCCCGAAGATCCAGAACATCGTCGGACCCGACACGAACAGCAAAATGGTTCCGGCCGCGATCATGGACGTGAGCGAGAAGACGATGACCTTCTTCGGTCCGATCCTGTCGTCGAACCGTCCTGCCACGATGGCACCGAGGCCTGCGATGACATTGGCGGCGACGCCGAACAGCAGTACATCCGCCGCGCCGATGCCGTAGACGCTGACGGCGAGAACGGCCCCGAAGGTGAAGACACCTGCCAGTCCGTCTCGGAACAGTGCGCTGGCGATCAGGTAGTAGACGGCGCGCCGGTCTGCACTCCACAACTCACGCACGTCGCGAAAGAGGACGCGATAGGACTCCGCGAACCCGGCCCGTGCAGCCTCGGGATCGGCAACGGCCCTGGGAACTTCGGGAACCGCGAACATCACCGGGATGGCTGAGACCGCGAACCACACGGCCGCCAGAACGGCGACGAGCCTGATGTTCAGACCGCCATCGGTGCTCAGGCCCAGAAAACCGCGCGTGTCGCCGTCGCCGACGATGAAGCCGAGATAGCACAGGAGCAGCAGCACGATCCCGCCGAAATAGCCCATCGCCCAACCGAATCCGGATACCCGACCGATGTTCTCAGGAGTGGAGACCTGCCGCAGCATCGAGTTGTACGGGATGCTGGCCAATTCGAACATGATGGATCCGAGACCGAGCAGCACGAGGCCGAGCCAGAGATAGTGATAGTCGTCCTGGACGAAGAACAGGCCGGCCATGGCCACAACCGTCAGTGCGGTCAATACTCCCAGCAACCATCTGCGTTTGCCGCGCGCGTCGAAGTACTGCCCACAGACCGGCGCGAGGAGCGCGATGACGACGCTCGACAGCGCGATGGACCAGCTGAACCAGGTGGTGGCCGAGATCGAGCCGGGCAGGTCGTCACCGACGGCGTCGGTGAGATACACCGAGAACACGAACGTGAGAATCACGGCATTGAATGCAGCCGAGCCCCAATCCCAGAATCCCCAGGCGGTGACCTGTCTACGAGTGGTTGCGACTCCGACGACAGCGGCCTCCGGCTGGGTTCCCATGGTTGCCAACACTAGACCGCGGAATCCGAGTTTCGCGGTGCACCTAGTTGCATAGTCACCACGTTGCATACATACTCTCGGTTGTGGCCTTGGAACACGCGATTCTGGTTTCCCTCACCGAGCTCAGTGGCTCGGGGTACGAGCTCGCCCGACGGTTCGACAAGTCCATCGGCTTCTTTTGGATCGCAACGCATCAGCAGATCTACCGGACGCTGACGCGGATGGACGGGGCCGGATGGATCACCGGCGAGGCAGTCGCGCAGGACGGCCGACCGGACAAGAAGGTCTACTCCGTCAGCGCTGCAGGACGCGCCGAGCTCGATCGCTGGATCGCCGCGCCGACCGACCCTTCTCAGCTACGCGAGGAGCTCGCCGTCAAGATTCGGGGTGCCGCCAACGGCGACATCGACGCCCTCAAGGTCGAAGTCGCCCGCCATCGCGATGTCCATGCCACCCGCCTCGACGTCTACCGACTGATCGAGAAGCAGGATTTTCCGGCCCCCGCTGCCCTCACCGGCACCGCACTGCATCAATACCTGGTGCTGCGCGGCGGAATTCGCGTCGAAGAAGGATTCACCGAGTGGTGCACCGAGGTATTGGAGAAACTGTGAAGACCGAGCAGACCGTTGGCCCGTACCCGATTCTGCTGTCGCCGTTGGACGTCGGTGCGACCACGCTGAAGAACCGCGTGATCATGGGATCGATTCACACCGGCCTCGAAGACCGCGCCCGCGACACCGGTCGCTTGGCGGCCTACTTCGCCGAGCGTGCCCGCGGCGGAGTGGCACTCATCATCACCGGGGGCTATGCCCCCAATCGCACCGGCTGGCTCTTGCCGTTCGGAGCGAAGCTGACCAACCGCATCGAAGCCCGTCGGCACCGACGGATCACCGCGGCCGTGCACCGCGAGGGCGGCAAGATCGCACTGCAGATCCTCCATGCCGGGCGCTACTCGTACCAACCGTTCAGCGTGCGGCGTCCTCGATCAAGGCCCCCATCAACCCTTTTCGGCCACGCCGACTCACCTCGCGGGGCGTCCGCTGGCAGATCCGCAACTTCGTACGCTGCGCCAGGCTGGCCCGGAGTGCCGGGTACGACGGCGTCGAGATCATGGGCGGTGAAGGCTACTTCATCAACCAATTCCTCTCCGAGCGCACCAACAAGCGGCGCGACGAGTGGGGCGGTTCGGCGGAGAACCGTCGCCGAATGGCCGTGGAGATCGTGCGGCAGACGAGGGCAGCTGTCGGCCCCGACTTCCTCATCGTCTTCCGGCTGTCGATGGCCGACCTCGTGGAACAGGGCCAGAACTGGAACGACATCGTCGCGCTGGCCGAGGACGTCGAGGCAGCGGGAGCGAACATCATCAACACCGACATCGGCTGGCACGAGTCGCGGGTGCCGACCATCGTCACCTCTGTTCCGCGAGCAGCGTTCGCGGAGATCACCGGCAAGCTCGAGAAGCACGTGGCCATCCCCGTCGCCGCGTCCAATCGCATCAACATGCCCGAGATCGCCGAGAACATCCTCGCCCGCGGCGATGCGCAATTGATAGCGATGGCCAGGCCGATGCTGGCCGATCCGTTCTGGGTCGAGAAGGCAGCCACCGACTCGGCGGACCGGATCAATACCTGCATCGCGTGCAATCAGGCCTGCCTCGACCACGCCTTCGTCCACAAGAAGGTCTCGTGCCTGGTCAATCCTCGTGCCGGACGTGAGATCGATCTACAGCTGCTGCCGACGAAGAAGACCAAGAAGGTCGCGGTCGTCGGAGCCGGGCCCGCAGGCCTCGCCGCCGCACTCAATCTCGCGCAACGCGGCCATGCCGTCAGCCTGTTCGAGGCCAGGGAAGAGATCGGTGGACAGTTCGGTATCGCGCGGCTGATTCCCGGCAAGGAGGAATTCGCCGAGACCATCCGGTATTTCTCGAGCGCCCTGCGCTCCGCAGACGTCGCGGTGCACCTCGACACCAGGGTCACCGCCGCCGAGCTGATTGCGGGCGAGTTCGACGAAGTGGTGCTGGCCACCGGCGTCACTCCCCGGATTCCGAGCATTCCCGGCATCGAACACCCGTCGGTGCTGTCGTATGCGGAATTGGTACGCGACGGCAAACCCGTCGGCGATCGGGTTGCGGTCATCGGTGCCGGTGGCATCGGCATCGACATCTCCGAGTTCCTCACCACCGACGCCTCCCCCACGTTGGATCTGAAGGAATGGAAGCAGGAGTGGGGTGTCACCGAGCCCGAGGCCGCACCGGGCGCGTTGACCACTCCCGTGCCCGCACCGTCTCCGCGGGAGGTGTATCTGCTGCAGCGCAAGGCCGGACGCATCGGCGCAGGACTGGCGAAGACGACCGGCTGGGTCCATCGCGCTGCACTGAAAGCCAAAGGTGTGCATCAGCTTTCGGGCGTCAACTACGAGAAGATCGACGACGCAGGACTGCACATCTCCTTCGGGGAGAAGCACGAACGTCCGCGTCTGCTCGAGGTCGACACCATCGTGATCTGTGCGGGCCAGGAATCGGTCCGCGACCTGGTCGACGATCTGAAGGCCGCGGGTACCACCACGCACATCATCGGCGGTGCCGACGTCGCTGCGGAGCTCGACGCCAAACGGGCCATCGAGCAAGGCACCCGGCTCGCGGCCACGATCTGATCCGTCCGCTAGCCTGTCTCACCGTGAGCCTGCCGAAGCCCAGCCCAGATGCCCGCGCCGTCGTCACCGGAGCTTCCTCCGGAATCGGTGAAGCCCTGGCCACCGAACTCGCCGCCCGTGGTCATGCACTGATCATCGTGGCCCGACGCGGCGAACTGCTCGAGGCGTTGGCTGCGAAACTCGCGGCCGAACACGGCGTTGCCGTCGAGGTGCGGCAGTCGGATCTGTCGAATCGCGAGCAGCGGCAGGCACTGGTCACCGAGTTGTCCGAGCGCGAGATCTCCATCCTGTGCAACAACGCGGGTATCGCGACGTTCGGACCGGTGGCCGGTCTGGACCCGGCGTACGAGCGCGATCAGGTCGAATTGAATGCCGTTGCGGTACACGACCTCACGTTGGCCGTCATGCCCGGCATGATCGGCCGCGGAGCCGGTGGCATCCTCATCACCGGTTCGGCGGCAGGCAACATGGCCATCCCCAACAACGCGACGTACGCGGCAACCAAGGCCTTCGTCAACACGTTCTCGGAGTCACTGCGCGGTGAGCTCGCGGGCACCGACGTCAACGTCACCCTGCTCGCCCCGGGCCCGGTCCGCACCGAGACACCCGACCCCGCCGAGGCCTCCATCGTCGACAAGATGGTTCCCGACTTCCTGTGGATCGACAGCGCCTACACGGCAAAGCTGTCCCTCGACGGCCTCGCGAAGAACAAGATGCGCGTCGTACCCGGCCTGCTGAGCAAGGGAATGTCGGTCGCCGGGCAGTACAGCCCGCGCAGCATCTCCGCACCGATCATCGGCAGCTTTTACAAGAAGCTCGGCGGCTAGCGTCGGCGCCGGCGACCGGTTCCGAAGATGCTGCGCGAGATTTCTCGCCCAGCAGCCGAGGCGGCCGATCGCAGGAAGCTCTTGACCGCCGGGTTACCCATGATGCGCTCGGCAGCCGACGGGCCCTCCGACTCGCTCGGGGGTAGGTCGGGCAGGTCGGCAGGCAGCGGCGGGATGTCGAACTTCTCGGCGGGAGCGGGCACGTTCGCCACGCGCGCGTTCATTCGCTCGTAGGCCGACTCGCGATCGATCGTCTCGCGGTACTTCACGGACAGGGTGCTCGACGACGCGGCTGCCGCGATGGCGTCGTTGCCGATGGTGTCCATCAGAGAGCGAGGCGGGCGAATCTTCGTCCACGCCACGGGCGTCGGGGCGCCCTTCTCCGAGAGCACCGTCACGATCGCCTCACCGGTACCCAACGACGTCAGCGCTTTCTCGAGGTCGTAGGCGTCGGTCTTGGGGTACGTGCGCACCGTCTTGTTCAACGCCTTCTGATCATCGGGCGTGAAGGCGCGCAGAGCGTGCTGAATCCTCGCACCCAGCTGTGAGAGAACGTCGTTGGGGACGTCGGTGGGCAGCTGCGTGCAGAAGAAGACGCCGACACCTTTGGAACGAATGAGCTTGACTGTCTGCTCCACCTGCTGCAGAAAAGCTTTCGAGGCGTCGGCGAACAGCAGGTGCGCCTCGTCGAAGATGAAGACGAGCTTGGGCTTGTCGACATCGCCCACCTCGGGCAGCGTCTGGAACAGGTCGGCGAGTACCCACATCAGGAACGTGGAGAACATCACCGGCCGCGATGCCTGAGCTCCGAGCTCGAACAGCGTGATGACGCCTCTGCCGTCGGGCCCGACGCGGAGTAGGTCCTCGGTCTCGAGCTCCGGCTCGCCGAAGAAGGTGTCACCGCCGTCTGCTTCGAGGTTGACCAGCGCGCGCAGGATCACACCTGCTGTGGCCGAAGAGACCCCGCCGATGCCCTTCAGGTCGGCCTTGCCCTCGTCACTGGTCAGGTGCATGATCACCGATCGCAGATCATTGAGGTCGAGCAGGGCGAGACCCTGGGAATCGGCCCAGTGGAAGATCAAGCCGAGCGTGGATTCCTGAGTGTTGTTCAGTCCCAACACTTTGCTGAGCAGAATCGGCCCGAACGCCGTGATGGTGGCGCGGACAGGTACCCCGATTCCTTCGGTGCCGAGGGACAGGAACTCCACCGGATGTCCTGCGGGAGCCCACTCCGTGAGACCGGTATCGGCTGCTCGGCTGCGGATCTTCTCGTTGTCCTCGCCCGGCTTCGACAGGCCCGACAGGTCGCCTTTGACGTCGGCCATCACGACGGGAACGCCTGCCGCAGAGAGTTGCTCGGCAATGCCCTGCAGTGTCTTCGTCTTTCCGGTTCCGGTGGCTCCGGCGACGAGACCGTGCCTGTTCAACGTGGCCAACGGGATTCGGATGCGGGCCGCGGGGTCGGTGACACCGTCGAGAACCACGGTTCCCAATTCCAGTGCGGCACCTGCCGATGCGTAACCGGCGGCAATCTCGGCAGCCTTACCGTTCGCGGTCGGTGTCGACCCTTGTTCCGCGGCAAGTGCCTCGGCCTCGGCGGCGTCCGCGGCAGCCAGAGCTTCGGCAGCCACTCGCGCAGCTTCGACGGCGGCCGCTTTGGCGGCCTTGGCCCTCTCCGCAGGACTGAGGGTGGGTGCCGGCTGCGTCGGGTCGACTGTCATGTCCGCGTCCTCCATGAACGTGTGCTGGTGCTGAACTGGTTCGATCGCCACCGCAAACCCTAGCGGCATCGCAGCTCGCACTAGTGTGGAGCGCGTGCAGGACAAACTCGTGTGGATCGATTGTGAAATGACCGGCTTGGACCTGAGCAAGGACAAGCTGATCGAAATTGCGGCGCTGGTGACCGACAGCGAGCTCAACATCCTCGGGGAGGGTGTCGACATCGTCATCCACGCCGACGACGACGCGTTGGCGAACATGCCTGCCGTCGTCACCGACATGCACGCCAAGTCGGGCTTGACCGACGAGGTGCGCGCGTCGACGGTGACTCTGGAGGAGGCCGAGCAGCGTGTGCTCGCGTACATCAAGGAGCACGTCCCGGTGGCCGGAACCGTTCCGCTCGCGGGAAACTCCATCGGGACCGATCGTGGATTCATCTCTCGCGACATGACCGCGCTCGACACCTACCTCCACTACCGAATGATCGACGTCAGCTCGATCAAGGAACTTTCCCGACGGTGGTACCCGCGGATCTACTACGGACAGCCGGCCAAGGGCCTTGCACACCGCGCCCTCGCGGACATCAAGGAGTCGATCAAAGAACTGCAGTACTACCGCCGGACGGCCTTCGTGGCTCCGCCGGGTCCGTCTACCAGCGACATCGCGGCCGTTATTCAGGATCTCGACACGCAACCGGGGGCGGATTAGCAACCGCGGATTCAACCCGCTAGTATTGTCGACGCTGCTGATGGAGAGCCGGAAACGGTTCTGCTGATGTGGACATGGTGGGTGTAGTTCAGCTGGTAGAGCACCAGGTTGTGATCCTGGGTGTCGCGGGTTCGAGTCCCGTCACTCACCCCATACGAACAAGGCCGGTCTCCTCGTGAGGCCGGTCTTTTTCGTGCGCTCATTTCACCGTCCCCCACACCCTCACTGGGGTCCCCGCATCCACCCTGACCTCGAATTACGTTGTTGTAATTCAACTTTCAGGTTTCCTGCGGGGTTGATGTGACGTACGGTAACTATTGGCACTTTTGGGGAAGAAAAGTACCAATGTGATTCATGTGTTTTCTGCTACGTGAGTTCAGCGTGCCCCGAAGCGTCACCGAACATGTTCGACGCCCAGCTCTCACCCATCCGACGGGTGTGCGGCGGGCAGAGACGAGGAGGCTTTTCAGTGGGTCGCAGATTGCACAGAGTCATAGCGGGTTCGATCTTGTCGGCAGCACTGTGCATCGGCACAACCGGCTTGCTCAGCCCAGCGGTGGCCACCGCTCAACCCACGATCGAACTACCTCAGATCCCGATCCCCCAGCCGGACGCCCAGCAACGGGCCGCGATTCTCGCCGCCGTGCTCGACGCCACCGGCGTCCTCATCAACCAGGTCGCAGCCATCGTTCTCGACAGCGACGTGCTCACGGCACCCGAGGCCGAAGCCACTCCCGACCTGCCCGAGATCGAACTCCCGACCGCAGCGCCGACAGTCGGTCTCGGCGGCGCAGTGCTCCCGATCGACGCAGGCAAATACCGCATCACCTCGGGTTACGGCGGACGCAACAACCCGACCGGCAACGGCGCGCAGTACCACCAGGGCGTGGACCTCGCCGCCGACAGCGGGACCCCCATCCATGCGGTGACCGGCGGAACCGTCGTTCAGGCCGGAGACGCGGGTGACGGCTACGGCAAGCTCGTCCGGGTCAAGAGCGGCAACACCGAGACCTACTACGGCCATCAGTCCAGCCTCGCGGTGTCGGTCGGCGACCAGGTGGCACCGGGAGACGTACTCGGCGCAGTCGGCAGCACCGGAAACTCGACCGGACCGCATCTGCACTTCGAGGTACGCAACAACGGCTCGAGCATCGAACCGGTGGCGTATCTGAAGACACTCGGGATCGATCCTTCGCTGTATCAAACCCGCGATCGAAGCTGATCCACCCGATCGAAACCGATCAGACCGTGGTGGCGTTGCCCGCTTTCCACTCGTCCCACGGGATGTTCCAATCACCGAGGCCGTCGGTACCCGACAGCGTTCCACCGACGGTGTTCTTCACGACGACGATGTCGCCGCGCTTGGTGTTGTCGTAGACCCACTTGGCATTGGTGGGGCTCAGATTCAGGCAACCGTGCGAGGCGTTCGAGTACCCCTGTTGCCCCACCGACCACGGTGCGGAGTGGAAGAAGATGCCGCTGTAGGACATTCGCGTCGCCCAATCGACGGGCGTTCGGTATCCGGTGGACGAGTTCACCGGCACGCCGTACGTCGAAGAATCCATCACGAGGTGCTCGAAACGGTCACCGATGATGTAGACGCCGTTGTCGGTCGGGGTGCTGTCCTTGCCCATCGACGTCGGCATGGTGATGACGTCCTGGCCGTTGACGTTGAACGTCACCTGCTTGGTGTTGTCGTCGGCGGTGGCGATGACGGCATCACCGATCGTGAACGATGTCGTCGCGTTCTCCTGACCGTAGATGTCGTCACCGAGGTCACGCCCGTACACGTTCACCGCCACGTCGACCTTGGTGCCGGGTGCCCAGTAGTTCTGTGGTCGCCAACGAACCTCTTTGTTGTTGACCCAATAGAACGCGCCTTCGACGGCCGGCGTCGTGGTGACGGTGATCGCGTTCTGCGCGGCAATCTTGTCGGTGATCGGTTCGTCGAACTGAACCGCGACGGGCTGCCCGATACCCACGATGTCGCCGGGGTTCGGCAGTACGTAGGGCTTGGTGAAGTTTCCGGGCTGGCTGGTGGTGAAACTGGTGACCGTGCTCGACGCTCCCCCGAGTCCGTACGCGTCGGCCTGGACGCGGTATTCGCGGTCGTAGCCGAGCGGTTCGGTATTGGTCCACGACAATCCGTCGGGCGAAATCGCGCCCGAGACCGGCTCGCCCTCCGGGTTGAGCATCGTCACGGAGGACAATTTGCCGTCGGCGACCGAGACGGTCACCGAGTCCGCCGGCGAGAATCCGACGGCTCCGTCGAGGACGCTCGAGGTCAGCTTCGGCTTCATCAGCTCGGTCATCGGGTTGGAATCGATCGGCACCGACGGTTCGGAGATGTCCGATGCAGAACTACATCCCGACAGGACTGCCACCGAAGCAACCACTCCCACCGCGGCGAGTACGAATCCGCGATACACCCTCATGAACCACACCACTTCCCACTTCGAGCCCGACCCGGACGATTGTGCCAGCGGAAAATCGGACACTCCAGTCGACAGCCCGTTCGATGAATAACGTTCGAGTACCAATCGCGAAGCAGAAAGTTCGTGTTACCTCCCGACCGGCACCGACGCACACCGGAGCACAACTTCACCCGATCCGGCGGAGCATGGTGAGGACAACGTCATATCCGGCTAACTGACGTGTAATGACCGCGCACCCTGGGCCGGGCACTGTGGAACCCATGGTCACCACGGTGAAGACGCTCTGCGCGTACTGCGGCGTGGGTTGCGGCATGGTGCTCCAGGTCGGCGGCCTTTCCACGTCCTCCGATGCGAGCTCGAGCAGGCCCGTCGTCACCAAGTCCGTCGGCGACAAGTCTCACCCGGCCAACTTCGGCCGCCTCTGCACCAAGGGAACGACCACAGCGGACATGCTCGCCGGTCCCGGGCGGCTCGACAAGGCTCGGGTTCGGCACCGCCGCGGCGAGCGCCCGGAGAGCATGGACACCGCGGTTGCGATCAACGACACCGCACTGCGGCTCCGAACCATCATCGACGAACACGGCCCCGATGCAGTCGCCCTGTACGTGTCAGGACAGATGTCGATCGAGGCTCAGTACCTGTCGAACAAACTGGCCAAGGGGTTCATCGGCACCAACCAGATCGAGTCGAACTCCCGGCTGTGCATGGCAAGTGCGGGAACCGGATACAAGCAATCGTTGGGTGCCGACGGACCACCTGGGTCCTACGAGGACTTCGACCATGCCGACGTCTTCCTCGTCATCGGGTCCAACATGGCCGACTGCCATCCCATTCTGTTTCTGCGGATGATGGACCGGGTCAAGGCCGGTGCCACGCTGATCGTCGTCGACCCGCGCCGTACCGCCACCGCGGACAAGGCACACCTGCACCTCAAGCTCGAGCCGGGATCGGACCTCGCCCTGCTCAACGGGTTGCTCGCACTCATCGTGGAGAACGGCGACATCGACCCCGAGTTCATCACGGAGTTCACCGACGGGTGGGACGCGATGCCGGAGTTCCTCGCCGAGTACACCCCGGAGAAGGTCTGTGCTGCAACGGGTCTCGACGAGAAGGACCTCCGTAGTGCGGCCGAGATGATCGGTGCTGCGAAGAACTGGATGAGCTGCTGGACCATGGGACTCAATCAGTCGACCCACGGAACCTGGAACACCAACGCGCTGTGCAACCTGCATCTCGCCACCGGCGCCATCTGCAGGACGGGTAGCGGACCCTTCTCTCTGACCGGGCAACCGAACGCCATGGGCGGACGGGAAATGGGCTACATGGGCCCGGGGTTGCCGGGGCAACGGTCGGTGGTCAACGACGCCGATCGTGAATTCGTCGAGGATCGATGGGGCGTCCCGCGCGGAACCCTGCGCACCGACATCGGCGGCGGGACCATCGAGATGTTCTCCAAGCTGGCCGCAGGCGAGATCAAGGCCTGTTGGATCATCTGCACCAATCCCGTTGCGTCGGTGGCCAACCGAACGACCGTGATCGACGGCCTCGAGCGCGCCGAGTTGGTGATCACCCAGGATGCATTCGCCGACACCGAAACCAACGGATATGCCGATGTCGTGCTGCCGGCTGCCCTGTGGACGGAAGCCGAGGGTGTGATGGTCAATTCCGAGCGCAACCTGACGCTGTTCCAACCGGCAGTCGAGGCACCGGGCGGCGCATTGCCGGACTGGAAGATCATCGCCGACATGGCCTGCGCGCTCGGATACTCGGAGGCCTTCACCTACACGAGCGCCGAGGAGGTGTTCGAGGAGATCAAGCAATTCTGGAACCCCGACACCGGCTACGACATTCGCGGAGTCACCTACGAGCGCCTGCGCGAGAATCCACTCCAGTGGCCGTGTCCACCCGATGGAACAGCCACCAGAAGCCCGATCCGCTACCTCAACGACGGGGTCAGCCAGAGACAACGTGTATGCGAGGACGGATCGATTCCGGCACTGTCCTTCCCCACCCCGAGCGGTCGGGCCCAGTTCTTCGCCAGGCCGAGCATGGTGCCTGCGGAGATGCCCGACGACGACTACCCGTTCCTGCTCAACACCGGTCGCCTTCCACACCAGTGGCACACCATGACCAAGACCGGCAAGGTCGCAAAGCTCAACAAGCTCGATTCCGGCCCGTTCGTCGAGGTGCACCCCCTCGATGCCGACCGACTCGGGGTGGTCGACGGCGACAGTGTCGAGGTCGCGTCCCGTCGCGGCCGAGCAGTTCTTCCTGCCGTCGTCACCGATCGAGTGCTCCCGGGCAACTGCTTCGCGCCCTTCCACTGGAACGACGAGTTCGGCGAGAACCTCGCCATCAATGCCGTCACCAACGACGCCATCGATCCGTACTCTCAGCAACCCGAATTCAAGGCGTGTGCCGTCACGCTCACCAGAGTTGCGGCAGCAGAGAAGGCGTCACCCATGGGCGACGACGGTGCGACCGATCCGGTCGACGCACTCGCCACGATCGTCGGCCGTCCTGCACGCCCTTCGGAACCGTTGACCACGATCGAGCAGCGTTACATCGCAGGACTTCTCGAAGGTCTGGGCAGTGAGGCGGGCCGCAGCGCAGCGGGAACGCCGACACTCCCGTCGCAGACTCCCCTGTCCCCCGAGACCCACGCATGGCTCGACGGCGTTCTTGCGGGCCTGTTTTCGCGTCGACCCGACACCCACGGTGCTACCTCCGGCATGTCGGCCGAGACCGCTGCTCCGGGGCGGCCGGTACTGCTGCTCTGGGCCTCGCAGACCGGCACAGCCGAGGAGTACGCCCAGTCCTGCCTCTCCCATCTCCGGGGAGCAGGCCTGACGATCATCGAACACTCGATGGATACGTTCACCGTCGATCGCTTGCCGGCCGAAGCCGATGTGCTGATCGTCAGCAGTACCACCGGTGACGGCGAAGCACCCGACAACGGTGCGACGTTCTGGGACAGCCTCGTCGCCGAGTCGACCCCCAAGCTCTCCGGAACTCGTTACGCCGTATTGGCTTTCGGAGACTCGAGCTACGCGGACTTCTGCGGTCACGGGCGCAGGATGGACGAACGCCTCGCCGAGTTGGGTGCCGAGCGACTGCTCGAGCGAGTCGATTGCGAACCGGACTACGAGAGCGAGGCCGCGGCATGGCTGGACGCGGTGGTCGACCGGCTCCGGCGCGATGACAACACCACCGCCGAAGCACCTGTGGAGTCCACCGAGCGCATCGTTCCGCAGCCACGAGTGGAGCCGGAACGGTACAGCAAGAAGTCACCACTGGTGACCACTCTTGTACGCAATCGGGTACTGACTGCCCGCGGATCCATCAAGGATGTCCGCCAGTTCGGATTCCATCTGCCCGACGGCACCCTCGAGTACGAGGTCGGCGACGCACTCGGAGTATGGCCGCGCAACAGCGACGCCTACGTCGACGAGTGGCTCGAGGCCACCGGCCTGGACAGCGACGAAGCCGTCGATCTCGCGGGACACGGCTCGATGTCTCTGCGCACGGCACTGAGCAGTCACCTCGAGATCGCCCGTGCGACACCGGATCTACTGAAGTTCGTCCATCGACGGACTGCGGACGACGATCTGGAGGCGATGCTACATCCCGACAACAAGCACGCGCTGTTCGATTGGATGTGGGGTCGCCAGTCGATCGATGTGCTTGCTGCACATCCGGTTCGGGCATCGGTGACCGACTGGTTGGGAGTTCTCAAACCATTGCAGCCACGGCTGTACTCGATTTCGTCGAGTCCGAAGGAGAATCCCAACGAGGTACAGGTGACAGTCTCTGCTGTGCGCTACAACGTGCACGGAGTCCCCCGGCGCGGCGTCTGCTCCACCTACCTGGCCGACCATGCTTCGAACGACGAAGTGGGGATATTCGTGCAGAAGACCTCGCACTTCAAACCGCCGGACGATCCGAACACCCCGATGATCATGGTGGGCCCGGGTACCGGTGTCGCTCCGTTTCGCGCGTTCCTGCACGAGCGTCGTGCACTCGGGCACACCGGTCCCAATTGGCTGTTCTTCGGTGAGCAGCACGCCGACACGGACTTCTACTACCGAGACGAACTGACGGAGATGCTCGGCGACGGTTCGCTGAACCGACTGGACGTCGCGTTCTCGCGCGATCAGAAAGACAAGGTCTACGTCCAGGATCGGATGCGCGAACACGGGGCCGAGTTGTGGAACTGGATCCATCGCGGTGCCCACTTCTACGTGTGCGGCGATGCATCCAGAATGGCCAAGGACGTCGATGCCGCGCTGAAGGGCGTCGTGGCCCAACACGGCAAGCTCGCTCCGAGCAGCGCCGAGGCCTACGTCAAAGCCCTGGCTGCGGAAAAGCGCTACGTCCGGGACGTCTACTGAGTCGGTGGAACCGTGCGAGTCAGGAATTCGATCTGGTCCGCAACCACGCGCTCGAACGCATCGCCCAGGTAGATCTCGAAATGACCGGCGTCGTAGGTCTTGATCTCTCCGAGTGGAGCGGTCCGCGCGTAGCGCAGTGTGGCCTTCGCGGGCGCGACCGAGTCCGTCTCGCAGACGACGAACAGAATGGGGCAGCGGACGTCCATGGCCCGACGCCCGGGCCGGTGCCGCACGATCTGCAGCGCCACTCTGGCGGCGACCCGGTTGTGGAACGTGTCGTCGGCGTCCGGCGCGAGTGCCAGGTAGCCGTCATAACTGTCGGGCGAGGTCATCAGTGCGGTCGTCCCGGGTCGCCCGGCAGTGTTCACCATCGACGGCGGTCGCCCGATCACCGATCCCGCCAGATCCCCCAGGGCCCGTCCGGTCAGCTTCATCGACGTCCAGGTGTTCGATGCGAGTCCCGATGCAATTCCGTCGGTGAACGGGCACTGCGAGACCACTGCCGCGACCTGCTGATCGCGGGCGGCGGCGACGATGACGTGGCCACCGCCGAACGACGACCCCCACAGCACGATTCGAGAGGTGTCCACATCCGAACGAGACCGGACATGGGCGATGGCCGACGCCCAGTCCTGCAGCTGCGATTCGATGTCGAGCAACTGTCGTGGCTCGCCTCCGCTGGCCCCGAAGTAGCGATAGTCGAACACCAGACAGGCATACCCTGCGGCGCGGAAGCGCTCCGCGTAGGCGTCCAGTCGCATTTCCCGAGTACCACCGAGGCCGTGCGCCATGACGATCACCGGTGCCGGGTGTACACCGGTCGGAACATAGAGCCACGCCGCGCAGGTCTCACCACGAGAATCGAACGTGACGTCGAAGCGATCTGGGATAGGGCCCCCCGGCGCTGGATTCATGAGCAGACGATAGCCCACGGAGCGGTCGGAAGGCCGGTCCTCGCGCCTTCCTGTTACTTCGGCAAACACGAACGCCGGCCGTGGCCGCTGTGCTTGAATCGAGTGCCGACCGAGAACGAAGGGGTCTGATGTGACTCGCGCCATGACGAGATCGAACGAGCATTATCAATGGTGTGTCGGCGTGATGACCAGCCTCGCCCTGACCACGGCGGTCAAACGCATCGTGTCCGCTGCCGCGCTCGCCATGGCCGTGGTCGTGACCCTCGAGCTCGCCTTCGGTTACGGTGCCACGACAACCATTCCGTCGATCGTGCAGTGGACGTGCATGATCGCCGCATACGTCATGGGTGCGTTCTGGTGGTTCGGTCCGTGGCCGACGCTCAGGCAGTCGTTCGCCTTCGTCGTCATCGCAAACCTCGCGATTTTCGGTGCCACCATCACGGCAGATTTCGCGCCCGAGGTCACTCTCGGCAAGTGCGCATTCCTCATTCCCATCGGCATGCTGGTGGGCTTCTTCTTCGACAAGTGGCGGCTGGCCACGCACGTTCTCATGTGCCTGCTCGGCACGACGATCGTCGCGGTCTACATCGTCGTCGAGCGCGGAGTGGACACGTTCGTGGCGGTGGTGCTGTGGGCTCCGATCGTCATCTCCCTCACCGGATTCGCCCTGTTGCTGCAGGCAACGACGCAATCGATGCGTCTCGAATTCGAGTAGTGCGGCAGTCGGTCAGAACGTCAGTAGCACTTTGCTCGATCGCGATGCGTCAGCGGCGACCGCGAAGGCGTCGAGCGCCTCGGTGACGGGATATTCGGCCGTGACGACCGCTCCGACGTCGAGGGAACCGTCGGCCAATGCCTCGATGACGTCGTCCATCTCGTCGTTGAACCGGAAGGAACCGACGAGGTCGATCTCGCGCGTGATCGCCGACGACACCGGAACCGGCTGATCACCGGCCGGGGGTAGCCCCACCATCACCACGCGGCCGCCGCGCATGGTGCCGTTGATCGCCGACGCCAGACCGCGGTGATTACCCGAGCACTCGAACGTGACGTCTGCCTCGACGGAGGCGATCGCCACGCCGTCGCGAGCATCGATCGTCCGGTGCGCACCGAGTGCACGTGCCACTTCGAGCGAGTAATCCTGCAGGTCGACCGCGACGATGTGCTCCGCACCCGCCCGCGCGGCCACCGCCACGACGAGTGCACCGATCGGGCCGGTACCGATGACGAGGACGGTCGAGCCCCGGACGTCGCCGGCGCGTTCGACAGCGTGCCAGGCGACGCTCGCCGGCTCGGCCAGCGCCGCGATTCTCAGGTCCAGCGTCGGTGGCAGTACTCGAAGCATTCGCGTCGGGACAGCGACGTGTCCGATGAACAGCCCGTCGTTGTGCGGCACCTGCGCCGCGCTTCCCATGTACCGACATCCTGGCGACAGGTTCGGACGATCGGCCGGGTACTTCGCACCCGTTCCGCCGGGCGTGGCCGGATGGACGGTCACCGGGGTGCCCTCGTTGGGACCGCTGCCGTCTTCGGCGCGCCGAACCACGGTTCCGGACGCCTCGTGACCCAACCGCATCGGTGCCTTCAGCACGGATTGGCCTACTGCGCCGTGCTGCCAGTAGTGCAGGTCCGACCCGCAGATCCCGCCGTAGGCAATGGCGATGATCGCCTCGTCCGGTGCCGCGGGTGTCACTGCGACGGTGTCGAGACGCAGATCGTCGGCGGCATGGGCGATCAGGGCGACGGTGCTCTCGGGAATCCTTGGCGCTTCGGTCATGGTGGTACTCGTCCGTCCGTTCTCAATCATCGGGTGACCGCCTCCTCGGAGGTGAGTAGGTCGAGTTCGTCTCGGCGGGGCATACCTTCCCAGTCGCCCGGGACCGTGCACGCGAAGGCACCCACGGTCGTTGCCGTTCGCAGCCGCTCGTCGATCGGTGCACCGGCGAGCCGTTCGGCCAGGTAGCCGGCCACGAAGCCGTCTCCTGCGCCCACGGAATCGACCACGCCCACCGACACTGCAGCGCAGGCGTATTCGATGCCCCTGGCCCGTGTCAGTGCGCCGCGGTCGCCCAGCTTGATGACGGCCTCGTCCGTGCCGAGCTCGCACAAGCGCTGCGCCAGCTCGGAGGGCGTGCCGTCGTCGACTGCGATGGCTGCCTCCTCGATACCGGCGAACACGATGTCGGCCTGCTCGATGATCTGTCGATATACCGGTGCCGCTTCGGTTTTCGTCCACAGCGCCCGGCGGTAGTTCAGATCGAACGATACAGAGATGTTGCGCTCGCGGGCTCGCTCGACGTAGAACAGCGTTGCTGTGCACGCTGTATCGGACAGCGCCGGGGTGATTCCGGTGACGTGCAGCGCAGTGACCCCGTCCCAGAGTGCCTCCGGGATGTCACCGATACGAAAGTGGGAACCTGCACTCCCCGCTCGGTAGTACCAGACCCGAGTCGACGCGGAGGTACGGCGTTCTTTCACCATCAGGCCGGTGGGTGCCTCGGGGTCACGAACGACGTGCGCGTCGACTCGTTCGGCGTACAGTTCCCTTGCCACCCGATCACCCAGGCTGTCCGAACCCACTCGGCCCACCCAGGTGACCGGAACTCCCAACCGGCGCAGTGCTATTGCGAAATTCGATTCTGCTCCTCCGATACCCAGCCGCATCGTCGACACGTGTGCGAGTGGGCCCGTGTCATGGGCGGTGGTCAGAGCCATGGTTTCGCCGAACGTCAGTACCGACACCGCAGATCAGACCTTGACCGATCCTGGATCGGTGGCGTTGGCCGGATCGGTCAGGTCCCTGTCTCGGGTTTCCGGAGCGAACGACGCGGCCACCAGCACCGAGATCGCCATGATCATCATGTACACGGCGACGGGAACCCAGGATCCGGAGAACGCGGTGATCAGAGCCGCACACAGCAGCGGCGCGATGCCGCCGCCGAACACCGAGGCGAACTCCCGGCCCAATGTCACTCCGGCGTAACGGTATCGGGCTCCGAACATCTCGGGGAAGTAACTCATCGTGACACCGACTGCGCCCTGGCACGCCAGGATGAATCCGATGATCATCACCAGGGTGATCAACGTGTGCGAGCCGGTGTTCAGTGCCATGAAGGTCGGGATCGGCAGGACGACGAGCAGGCTGACGATGCCGATGTACACCGGCTTGCGACCCACCTTGTCCGAGAGCCATCCGAAGCCCCAGGCCGCGATGCCGCCGCAGATGGCTCCGATGAGCAACACCTTCGGGATGAACGTGGGGTCCACTCCGATGTCGTTCTTCATGTACGAGGCCATGAACACCTGGTACGTGTAGGACTGTGCACTGATGCCGACAGTCATGAACATGACGATGAACAGCGGCCGCTTTCCGTTGGCGAACACTTCCTTCACCGGTGCCTTGGGGCGTTCCTGGGCCGCCTTGAGTTCCTGGAAGACCGGGGACTCGTTGAGCTTGCGCCTGATGATGAACGCGGCAATGGTGACCAGGATGCTGCTGAGGAACACCATCCGCCAGCCCCAGGACATCAGTTGGTCGTCCGGGAGCAACTGGGCCAGAATCCAGGCGATGGCACCGAGCGCGGTGCCGAGCGCAGCGCCGGTCATGACGAGGGCAGCCAATCGGCCACGTTTGCCGATTTCGGCAGTCTCGGTGAGAAGAGTTGCGCCACCTGACTGTTCGGCTCCCGCGCCGAACCCTTGGAAGAACCGACACAGCACCAGCAACACCGGGGCCAGCAGCCCTACCTGCTCGAATGTCGGTAGCAGTCCGATGGCCATCGTGGCGCCACCCATCAGCATCAGCGTCGCCACGAGCACCCATTTGCGACCCAGGCGGTCACCGTAGCGAGAGAAGAACAGTCCGCCCAGCGGACGAGCGAGGAATCCGACAGCGTAGGCACTGAAGCTGGCGATGATCCCTGCGGCCGGAGAGATGTTGGGGAAGAACAGTTTGTTGAAGATCAGCGCCGACGCGGTGCCGTAGATGACGAAGTCGTACTGCTCGAGCGTGGTGCCGATGAGGCCGGCCCACGCCGCGCGTCGTACCGCGGTCGGATCATGCTTGGCCGGCGCGATTCTGGGAGAATCCGACGGTTCTGTGGTCGTGTCCATGGTTGTCCTCGGGTGAAGTTACGGCCTGAGCCGAACGAAGGAAGGAGAAGGAGGTCAGTCGAGTGTGGCCCGGGATGCTGTGACGACAGGGCGGAGCGAAGAACTCGCCGCTTCGACGGCTGCTGCCATCGGACCGTGACGGACAACAGTATCCATCAATTCCGCTGTGCGTGTGATGAATTCGGGAAACTCGGCCAATTCGACGGGGAGGATGTCGCCGCGTTCGAGTACCGATCGAACGACATCTTCACTGGACGCTGCCGAGGCGGCAAGTCCTGCCAATCGCGCACGTGCTGGGTCGGCCATCGCACGTGCGTGCGGGCCGGGATCGAAACCTTCGGGAGGGCACACGCAGCACAGATATGCTGCCAATGTCAACGAGAGATGCTGCGGTACAACACCATTGCGCAGATGGTACAGCGCGGGGGTCGGGATTCTCTGCGCAAGCTTCGCCGAGCCGTCGGAACCGACCTGTGCGGTTCTGTGGCCCAGAGCGGAGTTGGACCACCGCACGAACAGCTGAGCGATGTAGTCCTCGATGTCCACGTCGTCCGGAACGGGCACGGTGGGGAGGTATTCGTCGACGAGTACCGCTCGCGCCGCGGCCTCGACGAACGGCCGTCCGATCGAATCCGGAATGGTCGAGCAGCCGTCGAGAGCGCCGAGATAGGCGATGAGAGAGTGTGTTCCGTTGAGCAGCCGTACCTTCATCAGCTCATAGGGTTCGACGTCCTGGGCAAAAACGGCACCGCCGGCTTCCCAGCGGGGGCGACCCGCAACGAAGCTGTCCTCCATCACCCACATCGTGAACGGCTCGGCCGGGACGGCGATGGCGTCGGCTGCGCCCAAACGGGCGGTGGACTCGGCGTCGTACGACTCACTGCTGGACGGGACGATGCGATCGACCATGGAGTTGGGGAACGTCACCGACGTGTTCAACCAGTCGAGCACGTCGTCCGCGCCGCATCGGACCAGGAATTGACGCACGAGGGCAGCGGTGCGGTCGCCGTTGCCCAGCAGGTTGTCACAACTGGCCACCGTGATCGGACATCCGTGAGTTCGAGCCCGCACCGTCAACGCTCGGGCGAGCTGTCCCACGGTCGTCGTCGGCGCGTCCGGTTGGGCCAGATCGTGCTGCACTGCAGTCGATTCGAGGTCCAGCGCTCCGGTCAGGGGCGAGAACGTATAGCCGAGCTCGGTGACGGTGATCGTGACGATCTTGACCTCCGGGTCGGCGATGGCCCGTACGACGGCAGCGGGGTCGTGCGCCGCAACCATGACTCCGGTGTGCGCTCCGGGCACACTCACGCGCGAGCCGGACGGAGAGATCTCGACCACCCCGTAGAGCAGATCCTGCGCGAGCATGGCATCGGTGACCGTCCGAGATCTGTTGGCCACTCCCAGTATTCCCCAGCGTCCGCCATCTTCCGCCAGTGCGGCGGCGGTGTACACGGCCTGGTGTGCGCGGTGGAAGTTTCCCAGGCCCAGGTGCACGATTCCGGTCCCGTCCGGCCGTGTGGGGGCGAGCCCGGAGCCGGCGAGTGCCGAACGAGACAGTCTCGAGTCACTCATTTCGTCACCAGTCCGTCATGGAGCCGTCGAGGCGACGCGCAACCGGTAGATACGCAGGCTCGTACGGGTACCTCGCCGCCAACGATTCGTCCATGTCCACTCCAAGACCGGGCGAATCACCCGGGGTGAGATAGCCGTCGGCGAACGACCATGCGTGCGGAAACACTTCGTCGACCAGCGGGTCGTAGCCCATGAATTCCTGAATCCCGAAGTTGGGCGTCGCCATGCCCAGGTGCACACTCGCGGCGAGGGTGATCGGCGAGACGTCGGACGGTCCGTGTGGCCCGCAGCGAACCTGGTGCACCTCGGCGAGCGAGAAGATCTTGCGCACATGACTGATGCCGCCGGCATGCGCGATGGCGACACGAATGAAGTCGATCAGTTTCTCGGAGATCAGCTGCTGGCAATCCCAGATGGTGTTGAACACTTCACCGATGGCGAGCGGGGTCGTGGTGTGATGGCGCACCAGCCGCAGGGCACTCTGGTCCTCGGCGGTCGTGACGTCCTCGAGCCAGAACAGGTCGACGTCCTCGAGCGACTTGCCCAGTCGCGCAGCCTGTTGCGGAGTCAATCGATGGTGCGCGTCGTGCAGCAGTTTCAGTTCGGATCCGACGTGTTCACGTACCGCTGCCAATACGCCGGGTACATGATTGAGGTAGGCGTCGGTATCCCACACTTCCTCGACCGGGTGTGCGCCGCGCCCCGCGGGTTCGTATCCCTGCGCTCCGCGGTGCACGCCGTACACCGAGTCGAGTCCGGGAACTCCCGACTGGGCACGCACGGCGCGAAAGCCCTGTGCCCGACGCCGGTCGACGGAGTCGATCAGTTCCGAGGTATCCCAACCGGTGGCATGGGTGTACGAGAGAATGCGGTCTCGGACGGCTCCACCGAGCAACTGAAACACCGGTTGCCCCAGCGTTTTGCCCTTGATGTCCCACAGCGCGAGATCGACTGCGCCGATGGCGGCCATCGTCACCGGCCCGCGACGCCAATAGACACCGCGATAGAGGTACTGCCACGTGTCCTCGATGCGCGCCGGGTCCCTCCCGATGAGCAGCGGAGCGACGTGATCCCGCAGGTACGACGCCACCGCGAGTTCCCGGCCGTTCAATGTCGCGTCGCCGTAGCCGACGACGCCGTCTGCGGTGGTCACCTTGAGGGTGACGAAGTTGCGGGTGGGGCTGCAGACGATCACATCGGCAGCGATGATCCTGTCGGTCACGAGATCGCTGCCTCTACCGTGAAGTTTTCGCCTGCAACGACATTGATCAGTGGTTGGTGCGCTGCAAGTCGACCGATGTTGGCGGTGATGTCGTCGACCCTGCCCTGGAAGGTCTCACCGGTGATGCCGGACGAGTGAGGCGTCATGAGGATGTTCGGCAGCGTGTGGAACGGACGCGGCGAGGGCGCACCGATACCGTCGGCCGAGGGGTAGTCGTACCAGACGTCGATCGCGGCACCGCCGAGCGATCCGGTCGAGAGCGCCTCGTACAGTGCGTCCTGGTGCACGAGTGGGCCGCGTCCGACGTTGATCAGAACACCATCGGATCCGAGGGCTGCAAGTTCGGTGGCGCCGATCATGCCGGTGGTGTGCTCGTTCAGCGGCGCGGACACCACGACCACGTCTGCCTCGGTCATCAGATCGAAGAGGCGATCGGTCGATGCAGCCCAGGCCAATCCGTTCTCGGCGGCATTCACCGATCCGCGGCCGGTGACCGCGATTCCGGTGCAGCCGAACGCCCGCAGCAGTGCCCAGGACTGCGCGCCGATGTGGCCGAAGCCCACGAATCCGACGGTGGCCGAACCCAGCGAGCTGGACTGCCGAAGCGTCCGGTCGTACACCGGCGACGCCCATCGCTCTTCCCGTAGTTGCCGGTCCTGTTCGAGAAATCCACGGCGCAGCACCACCGCGGTGGCGGCAACGTACTCGGCGATCGAACGCTCGTGGTGAAAGGTGTTGGCCACCAGTGTCTGCGAGCTCAGCGCATCGAAGGCCACACCGTCGGTGCCTGCTCCTGCGACGTGCACCAACCGCAGCTCCGGCGATGCCTCGGCCAGTGCGGCCGGGAACTTCCCGCCGACGTACACGGTGGCGTCGGCGATGTCGGCGGCAATCGCATCGACGTCGAACTTGTCGTGCCACGACAGTTCGATGTCGGAGGCGACGCGATCCTCGAATCGGGCGCGATGGGGCAGCAGGTTGGAATCTGCGATGACGACCTTCACTTCGGATCGTCCTTTCCTGGAGTGAGAGTGCGGTCGTGGACAGGGCCGGACGAGGCGCGGACCACGAGTTGGGTGGGGAGGTGGATCGTGCGCGCGGGCGAATCGGGCTCGGCTGCACGTTGGAACACCAGATCGGAGCTGACGAGGCCTGCGCGGCCCATCGGGACGCTGATGCTCGTCAGAGCGGGATGCGCGAGTTCCGCGAGGGGCGAATCGTCGATTCCGATGACGCTGAGATCCTCGGGAACCGCGAGACCCATCGACCGGACTCCGTTCATGACTCCGATGGCCATGGGGTCGTTGTGGGTCATGACCGCGGTGGCTCCCGTTGCGACGACGCTGGCGGCGGCGGCGTGACCACCCGCCAGGGTTTCCTGCTGCCAGCCCAGTACGTCCAACACGATTCCTCGTGCAGCACAGAACTGTTCGACGGCGTCGACCCGTCGCTCGTTGGACCAGGATCGCGGCGATCCCTGGACGTACGCGAGGTGCGAGTGACCGAGAGCTGCGAGGTAGTCCACGGCTTGCCGAATTCCGTCCTCCGAATCGGCAACGACGCAATCGCATTCGTCGGAGGACCGGTTGACGAGCACCAGCGGGGTGTCGCCTGCCAGCTGCACGATGTCCTGGGCGGGGAGTCGCGGCGCACAGACGATCAGCGCGTCGACGCGCCCCTGCAGCTCGCCGATCACCTCACGCTCACGGTCGGCGCTCCCGTCGGTGTCGGTCAGAACGATGGTCTGCCTGCGATGCCAGCCCTGGGCCTGCGCGGACTTGACGAAGCTCGCGAAGACGGTGTGGCCGATGTCGGGTACCACGACCGCGACGGTGGTCGCAGCAACGCGAGTGTCCGACGATCGACCCGAGGCCGCCACGTAGCCGATGTCGTCGGCGACCGCGATGATCCGGGCGAGCGTGTCGGCACCGATGCGGTCCGGATTACTGAACGCGCGCGATGCCGTCGACAGGGATACTCCTGCTCGCTGTGCGACCTGCGTGAGCGTCGGTGCCATGGTTCACCTCGGGGTGTTGGTTGTGATGCCGAACACAACGATTGCAGATGTTGCGCAATGTTGTCAATACCTTGCGCAAGCCGTGCCGTGCCGGTACGTGCGGACGGGTTTGACAGACTCGACCCGACCGCTTCACCGAAGAACAGGAGATCCACGGTGCGCACCTTCCCCCTCCCCCACACCGGGACCGACGTCTCGAGCATCGTGCTGGGGTTCATGCGCATCGCCGATCTGGACGACGATCGGATTCGGAGACTGGTGGACACAGCCCTCGACGTGGGCGTCACCGTGTTCGATCATGCGGATATCTACGGCGGGGCCCCGCACACGTGCGAGAAGCGATTCGGCGATGCAGTGACACTGACCCCGTCGCAGCGCGAGCGCATCAGCATTCAGAGCAAGGTGGGCATTCGCGAGGGCTGGTTCGACTTCTCCAAGGATCACATCGTCACCACTGTGGAGAGTTCCCTCAAGGCCCTCGGCATCGAGCATCTGGACACACTGTTGCTGCACCGACCGGATGCCCTGGTCGAACCCGATGAGGTCGCAGCGGCGTTCGACGAGCTGCACGCGTCGGGCAAGGTCGTGGGCTTCGGCGTCTCCAATCACACACCAGGTCAGATCGAGCTGTTGAAAACAGCTGTGACGCAAACGATCCTGTTCGATCAGGTGCAGCTGAGCATCGTGCACTCGCCGTTGATCGCGGCGGGCTTGACCGCCAACATGGGCACCGAGAATCAGTCGATCGACCGCGACAACGGTTTGTTGGACTACACGAGAGCGCGCGGCATCACCCTGCAAGCGTGGTCGCCCCTGCAGAGCGGCACGGCATCCGGGGTGTTCGTCGGCGACCGGAAGAACTATCCCGAACTCAACGACGCGCTGGACGAGATCGCCGAGGTGCACGGCTCGACTCCGTCGGCGATCGCCACAGCCTGGATCACCCGACACCCTGCGAACATCCAGGTGGTGCTCGGTACCACGAATCCCGATCGCGTCATCGAGGCCGCCCGGGGTTCGGACATCCGTCTGACCAGGCCGGAATGGTACCGATTGTTCCGGACTGCGGGCCACGCGCTGCCCTGAACGACGCTCAGCCGCGTCACATCTGCCGTTACCTCATCGTTATCGACTAGCTATCACTCCGTGATGATGCGGCCTCGATTCGGTGACGTTGCGCTGTCAGGATTACCGCACGGCATGCATCGGAACCTGTAGCCCTCGGGTTCCACCCAGCGCGTGTCGGTCGTTAGGCCATCCGAACTGAGAGGTTCGCACCGTGACTGTCACCGACCACTTCGAGTCCCACCTCGCCTCCGCCGATCGCGGCAATTCTCGCTACTCGATCAGTACCGAGCTCTACTCTCCGCGCCTGACTGTCGTCCGCGCGACAGGCGATCTCGAATTGTCGTCTCGTGCCGATCTGGCACAGGCCCTCGACGCTGCCCTGCGCGGCGAAACCGTAGTGCTACTTGACCTGTCGGCGGTCACCTTCATGTACTCGGGCGCAGCATGCGTGATCCTCGACGCCGCCGACCGCAGCGCAGGCCGCCTCGAGGTCTTCGCTCCGACGCGGCCCGCGCGCATCGTTCTCGACGCACTGGGCGCGGTGTCCACAGTGGCGGATCCGCGCGCTGCATGACCGGTGGAGGTTTGCGGTCGGCCCGATTCGGCAAACCCGAGGAGGACAGCGACTCCGGTCAGCAGGGAGCTGTATGTCGTCTCCACTGAACCGAAGCGGCTTGTTCGTCTTGCCGCGTGGAGCATTTCACGCACACCGAGGCAAGGATCGACAATGTCCGACCAGTTCAGCAAAAATGACCCGACCACAGCATTCCCGATGCCCGATCGCGCCGAGCAGGGTCGCCTCGATCACCCCGGACTGACCAGCGACATGGTCACGGCACCCGATCACGGCGAAAACTCTTACCGCGGATCGGAACGATTGCTCGGCCGCAAGGCCCTCGTCACCGGCGGCGACTCGGGAATCGGACGTGCGGTCGCACTGGCATTCGCCAGGGAAGGGGCCGATGTCGTGATCGCGCACCTCGAATCCGAGGGTTCCGACGCTCAGGCCACGGTCGACCTGATCGAAGGTGCAGGCCGTGCGGGCAGGGCGATCGCCTGCGATCTCACCGACGAAGCTCAATGTGTTCGACTGGTGGACACCGCGTCCGAGGTACTCGGTGGGCTCGATGTCGTCGTCAACAACGCCGCTTTCCAGATAGCTCAGATGGGCGGAATCGCCGACATCACCACCGAGCAGTTCGATCGGGTACTCAAGACCAACCTGTACGCCTTGTTCTGGATCTCGAAACGCGCTGCCGAAATCATGGACGCAGGGTCGACGATCATCAACACGACCTCGATTCAGGCGTCGAATCCCTCTCCGGAACTGCTGGACTACGCGACGACCAAGGCGGGAATCGTGGCCTTCACCAAGGGCCTCGCCGGCGATCTCGCAGAGCGCGGCATCCGTGTCAATGCTGTTGCACCCGGCCCGATCTGGACGCCGCTCATTCCCGCGACGATGCCGGCCGAGAAGTACGAGAAGTTCGGTGAGACCGTACCGCTCGGACGCCCGGGCCAGCCGGCCGAGTTGGCTCCGTCCTATGTGTTCCTGGCATCGAACGAGTCGAGCTACATCACCGGCGAGACCATCGCCGTCACCGGCGGAACGCCCTTCAACTGAGCCCGTCGGCGTCCTTGGGTTCGCGCCACGCCAGAAGCACACCGCTACCCTCGGGGCGTCGCCACGGTAGAAAGAGTGCGACGGCAACGGCGCACACCATGGCAGCTCCGACGGTGACGAACGATGCGAGCTGAAAGCCTTCCAGGCAAGCAGCTTTCATCGCGTAGATCAGGTCGGCCTTCTGCGTCGCGAAGATCGGGTTGGTGGGTGCTTTCACGATCTCGATGACGCTGAGAACCGTCTCGCGAGCGAATGCTTTTTGGTACGGCTCCATGATCGCGTCGGGTATCGCGTCGATCTTCGGACTCACCTGAGCGGTGTAGATCGACGCGACGATGGATCCCAGCACGGCAACTCCGAGCGTTCCGCCGACTTCGCGGGTGGTGTCGTTCACCGCAGAGCCCGCACCTGCTTCGTCGAGCGACACCGAAGACATGATCGATTCGGTGGCCGGGCCCTGCACGATTGCCAAACCGAGACCCATCAGGACCATCGACACCACGACCGGTCCCAAATAAGGGGTTTCGACCTTCACCTGACCCGCGATGAACATGCCGATACTCATCACCACCAACCCGAAGACGATCACAGCGGTGGTTCCGATACGTTGCGCGATCATCGTTGCCAATGGTGCGCCGATCGCGATGGACACTGCGAAGGGCAACGAGTGAACGCCGAACTGCAGCGGCGTCAGCTCCATCACCCCTTGGAAGTACTGCGTGATCATGAACAGAAAGCCGAACATACTGAAGTACGCAACGGCAATGGCCAAGGCGGGCAACGAGAATCGCCTGTTCCGAAACAGATTTAGGTCGAGCACCGGGGATGGTGTCCGAAGCTCCCACCAGACGAACCCAGCAAGGGCGACTGCACCGGCAACATAAGCAACGACACTCGTCGCAGACAACCATCCGTTGTGCGGTGCTTCGATGATCGCCCAGACCAGCACGGTGACGCCTGTCAACGACAGAGCGATCCCCAACGGATCGTATTTGCCGACGTGCTCCGCCCGCGATTCCGGGACACACCAGACGGCGGCCACCAGAACCAGCAGTGCCACGGGAACATTGATCCAGAACACCGAGTGCCACGAGAAGTGCTCGAGCAGAAAGCCACCCGCGGTAGGGCCGATCGCGATCGCGAAGCCTGCCATGGCGGTCCAGGCTGCGATGGCCAGCGCCCGCTCCTTGGCGTCGGTGAAAATATTGATGATCAGCGCGAGGGTTGCCGGAAACACCGCGGCCGCACACACTCCCATTGCCGCTCGAGCTGCGACGACCTGCCCCAGATCGGCGGCGACAGCTCCGCCGACCGACATGATCGCGATACCGGCCAGCCCGAAAATCATGATTTTCTTGCGGCCGTAGCGATCACCGAGGTGACCGAACGCGAGCAGCAAACCCGCGAACGTCAGCGTGTAGGCGTCGACCACCCATTGAAGGCCGCTCATATCCGCTCGTAGCTGCAACCCCATGGAGGGCAGTGCCACGTTGACGACGGTGTTGTCCAGAACGACAAGTAACTCGGCAATACAGATGACGAGCAGCGCCAGGTATCGCCGACTGCTCGGCGACGCATCTGCTCGATGACGGGAGGTTGTAGGCAGCGACATGAGAATCCCTTCGACTATGCCGATCGGCATAGTTCTCGAAAGGAAAGTAACTGTAACTTCGCGTTATAGCAACAGGGTCGGTGAATGCGGCTTCACGACCGAGGAGCGCGCGCCGCGTCCAACACCGCCTCGAGCAGGCCCAACAGCTCTCCCTCCGTTCGGTCCAACGCAGTGGTGGACCTCTGCGCCTTGGCGACGATCAACGCACCTTCGATGGCGGCGATCGCGAATGTCGCCAACGCGTACGATCGCTCACGGGTCACACCGCGCTGCCACAGGGACGCCGCGATCACGTCCTCCCAGGACGAGAACGACTCACCTGCCGCGACCACGGCACCTGGCGCATGCAGCCCCTCGAGCGCCGCGGGTGCGACGGGACACCCCGCAACGAAATCGGTGGCCAGCAGCTCGCTTCGAAATCCGTCGAGAATAGCCCGCACGGTCGCCGACGGACCGGCCGAAGCCAGGCCAGCCGAGATCATCGCGCTCATGGTGGCTCCTGCGGTACGGGTCGCCTCCTCCACCAACTGAGGTTTTCCGCGCGGAAAGTGGTGGTAGATCGAGCCACGCGGCGCGCCCGCGTGATCGATGACGTCGGCCAGCGACGTGGCTTCCACGCCGCGCCGCCGGAACAGGTGCGCGGCGCTGCGCAACATGTCGTCGCGAGCGCTGCTTCGATTCGCCATCCGAATCCCTTCCGAACACGACACATGATTGACGTAACATCGAGTTACATCTACAGTCGAAGTGTCTATGCTGTTCAGCATAGCTTCCAGCCCACCGGAATCGGAGCAACGCCATGTCCCCCGACACCGACGTCGTCGATCTGAGCAGCCCACTTCCACTCGCCTGCGGGCAGATCCTGCCGAATCGCGTAATGAAGTCGGCGTTGAGCGAGGGGTTGGCAACAGCCGAGCATGGACCCGACTCTCGCCTCGAAACGCTGTACCGCCAGTGGGGCGCCGGAGGCTACGGACTCGTGGTGACCGGCAACGTGATGGTCGACCGATCCCACCTCGGCGAACCCGGCAATGTGGTCATCGAAGACGACCGCGACCGCGATGCCCTTGCGCGATGGGCGAAAGCGACGTCCGACGGCGGTGCACCCATCTGGATGCAGCTCAATCACCCGGGCCGACAAGCCAACCCGATCGTCACCCGCACCAAGCCCGTGGCGCCGTCCGCCATTGCCCCCAATATTCCGGGAATTCCGGCACCGCGGGCGCTGAGCGAGGACGAGATCCGCGACATCATCGACCGATTCGCCACCGCAGCGGCCGTGGCCGAGACGGCCGGCTTCGATGGCGTCCAGATCCATGGCGCGCACGGCTACCTGGTGTCTCAGTTCTTGTCGCCGTTGTCCAACAAACGTGACGATGCCTGGGGCGGCGATCTCGACGGGCGAATGAGATTTGTGCTCGAGATCGTCCGCGCCATCAGGTCAGCGGTGTCCCCGAGCTTCGCGCTGGGCATCAAACTGAATTCGGCAGATTTCCAGCGCGGAGGGTTCAGCGAAGAGGAATCGCGTATCACCGTCGAGCATCTCGTTCGGGAATCGATCGATCTGATCGAAATAAGCGGTGGCAGTTACGAATCACCCGCGATGATGGGCACTGCGAGCACCCGAGATCGCGAGGCGTATTTCCTGGAGTACGCACGCACGGTGCGCGAGGCCGCCGGAGCAGTTCCGTTGGCCGTGACCGGAGGATTCCGCACCCGATCGGTCATGAATGCGGCCGTCCGATCGAGAGAATGCGACATGGTCGGACTCGGACGCCCGACTGCGCTCGCCCCTGCAGTCGCCGGCTCCCTCGTCGACGGCACGCTCGATCGCGTCGAGTCGCCGCGGGTAGCTCTTCGACTCCCCTCGAAGGCAAGTGCGTTCAAGCAGATCAACGGAGCTCTCGACCTACAGTGGCACACCGACCAATTGCAACTGATCGGCGCTGGGCGGCAGCCGAATTCGAGTCGTCCGGCCTGGCGGACGGCGGCGACGATGGTGCAGCGAAACGGATGGGACGCGTTTCGCAGTCGCCGCAGCTCCGCTCGAACGGACACGTCGGCCGCAGTGACGAAGTTCCGCCGCGAGCGCTGGATCGGCAAGCACATCGCGAATCCGGTCGTCAACGGACTCACGTCGATCGGCGTCCGAACCTCCCTGGTCACCGATATCGAGACCGTCGGGCGAAAGTCCGGCATGCGCAGGCAGGTACCGGTGTCGGCAGTGTTCGACGAGACCGGAGCATGGCTGATCTCCCAGCACGGAACCCGATCCGGCTGGGGAGCCAACATCGCCGACGAGCCCCAAATCCGAATTCGCGTGGGCAGTCGATGGCGCACCGGCACAGCTACGTTCGTGCCCGACGACGACGTCGCCCTCCGAGCGCGATCCTTCTCGAACAATCCGGTGCTCGGACGCCTCATCGGCGCGGGCTTCCGAGCGCTCCAGACCGACCCGGTGTCGGTGCGAGTCGAGTACGACGATTGACCGACTCTTCACCATTGACTTAGGTTTGGTTTACTTAAGTTGTGAAGTCACTCCCCCACTTGTCCGTAGCCCTCGGCGCGGTTCTTGCTGCGTCCCTGGTCTCGTCCTGCAGTGCGGACACCGGGCCGGCGGCCACGAACTCGGCGACCCACGCGGTCACCACGCAGTTCGGCACCGTCGACGTACCGGATCGAATCGAGTCGGTCGTCGTGATCGACGGACGACGCGACCTCGACATCGCCTTGGCGTTCGACTTGCCCATCGTCGGGATTCCGGTGGAAACCGAGGCCCCGCCGGAAATTCCCGGCCCTCTGACCGAGCCCACCAGGATGCTGCTGGCAGACGGAGTGCCCGAGCTGTACCCGCGAAACACGGTCGACCTCGAGGCGGTCGCACGCGTCGATCCGGACCTGATCATCGGCCGCGACGAGGTGATCGAAGAAATCTACGACCAGTTGAGTGCGATCGCGCCGGTGCTGCCGGTGGGCTCCACCGGCACCGGAGTCAGCTGGCAGCAGGACGTGACAACGATCGGCGCGGCACTGAATCTGCAGGACGACGGTCGGGTCTTGATCGATGAATATGCGACTCGCGTAACCGAACTCACGACGCAGTACGCCGATGAGATCGCCGATACCGTCGTCCTGCCGATCAGCACATCGGAGCAAGGCGGGATCTCGATAGGACGCGACCGGGTCACCTCCATTGCGCTGGAGGATGTGGGAGCCCGCTTCGGATCTGCCTGGACCGCCGCCGCGCCGGAGATCGAATACGGACCGGAGAACGTCACCGCCGCATCCGACGCCATGGCGATGATCGCCGCTATCACGTCGGAAGAGGATCTGCAGGCGATGAACACCAACCCACTCTGGACCGGATTACCGGCTGTGCGTAGCGACCGCATCGTGCGGACCGACAAGTTCACCAACGACGGCGGCCCACTGACAGCCCTGTGGGCCCTCGGCTTGGTGGAGGAGCTCTACGATCCAAGTTGATCTTCGCTCGTCCGACACCCGTCGGACGGGGTGGACTCGAATTCCTCCAGGCGACAAGTGACACAGGCCACACCGATGGTGATGATTGATGCATGACCAACTTCCCCACTCTCGACCCCGAACTCGCCGCAGCCGTCACGATGCTTCCGAGCCTCGACTTCGGCGACGTTCCATCGGCGCGGTCGACGTTTACCTCACTCCTCGACGCCATGCTCGCCGATCTCTCGATGGGTGGAGTATCTCTGCGCGAGCTCACCGTCCCGAGGCTCGACGGTGCTCCGGACGTCGCCGTCCGATTTTTCACGCCCGAGCAGTCCGACGGGCCGCTGCCCGTGTTGGTATGGATCCATGGCGGCGGATTTGCCATCGGGACAGCTGCTTCCAGTGATCCCTACTGCGTGGATGCCGTCCGGGAACTCGGATTCGCAGTGGCGAGTGTCGAGTACCGGCTCGCCCCCGAGACCCCGTTTCCCGGGCCGCTCGACGACTGCTACGCCGCGCTCGAGTACATTCACTCGCACGCAGACGAATTGGGATTGGACCCGGAAAGAATCGCGGTGGGCGGCCAGAGCGCCGGTGGTGGCCTGGCAGCCGGAACGGTCCTGCGGGCGCGCGACGAAGGCGTCGTACCGGTGGCGTTCCAGTTGCTCGAGATTCCCGAACTCGACGATCGACTGAACACCGTGTCGATGACCGAGTTCGTCGACACACCGATGTGGCACCGCCCCAACGCAATCCTGTCGTGGCAGTACTACCTGGGCGAGTTCTACAGCGGACCGGACGACCCGAACGTCTCGATCTACGCCGCCCCGGCTCGCGCCACCGATCTTGCTGGTCTTCCACCGACGTACGTCGCGACGATGGAGCTCGATCCGCTTCGTGACGAGGGAATCGACTACGCGGTGCGGTTGCTGCAGGCGGGCGTGAGCGTCGAATTGCATTCGTTCCCCGGCACGTTCCACGGCTCTGCTCTGCTGGCAACCGCAGAGGTGAGCAAACGCGGCCATGCAGAGGCGCTGGACGCCCTTCGCCGGGGCTTGCGCCTTCGCGTACCCGCCTCGTAGCGTCGGTTCATGCAAGGACTGATGTACCGGCTCGCGGAGCTCGACGCCGACTCCGCGGGTCTGGTGCGCGTGATCGACTATTTCGATGCACTGATCAGACACGGCGCGGACACCTCCGCGATGCTGCGCGCCAGCGCGGCGCTAGCCGACTGCGTCGTCGGAATCGACGTCGTCGGCACGTCCAGCGGACACCGCCAGCATGCGCGCTGCGATCCGAAGGGCCGCTGGCTCACCCAGGCCGTCGCCGAGCGGTCTGCAACCAAGGACGTCATCGTCGACGACGTCGTGATGGGTTCGGTGTGGATCGAGCGCGCAGGTCCCGCGCTCGCTCTCGACGAGATGCTCGTCGATCGAATGGCCTTGACCGCAGCCATCATTCTGGTGCCTCGGCACATTCCGTCCGCGGCCGAGCACACCCGAGCAGTGCTGTTTCCGATGGACGACATCGCATTGCTGAGTTCGTTGACCGCATTGCACATCGAGCCGACAGCACGGGTACGAGTTGCCATTGCCGCTGCCGGCTCTCCGGCGGAAACCAGCATGCCGACCGCCGGACGATCCACCCCGATCTCAGTGGACGACCACGCGATGTATCTACTGCAGGGTGAACCGTCCGCAGCCCTCGTGGGCTCCGGTTGCCTGGGCGTTTCGTTGGCCCTCACGGCGTCCGAACTCCATCGGCATGTCGGAAATGCGCGGTTCGCACTGGCGCAAGCGAGCGAGTGCGAGCCCGTGATGATTGCCGACCGACTCGGCGCGCTGAATCTGTTGGAGGCGGGAAATGCCCTGACAGCCAGCGATATACCCGATCTCGTACGCGTAGCCGAACTTCGCACGACCACTCACGGTATCGACCTACTCAGTACTCTCCGCACGTATCTGGGTTCGGGTAGTTTGCGCGCGACAGCAGACCGGATGCATCTCCACCACAGCAGCGTCGCGCATCGACTGGCCAAAATATCGGAGGCGATCGGCTATCCAGTAGATTCCATCGAGCACCGCGCCCGCGCAACAGCGATGATGTTGGTGCTCGACGGCAGTGGTGCGGGAGTCGCATAATCACTCGATGGAACCGACACCCACGGGCACGCTTCGCTGCACCGACAGCGGCTTCGCTCTGGAACTGACCAGGACCATCGCCGCGTCGCGCGAGGACGTATGGGCCAGCCTCACGGAATCGCCCCGAACCGCACTGTGGTTCGGACCGTGGGAGCGCATCTCGGAGAACAGCGTTCGTGTCACGATGCGGTTCGAGGAGGGCGAGCCCGCGTCGGATATGGCCGTCGAAGCGTGCGAGCCGCCCAGCCGACTGGCCGTGCGAACGATCGACGAGATTCAGTGGCAGCTCGAGGTTCGCCTCGACGAGAGGGACGGTTCGACGGTCGTCGTTCTGGTGCACAGTTGCGAAAGCACCGACGGTCTGGGCGATATCGGGCCCGGGTGGGAGTACTACCTGGACATGCTCGTCGCATCCAGGAATGGCACTCCGCTGCCGAATTTCGACGACTACTACCCAGCGCAGCAGGAGTACTTCTCGTCGTTGCGCCCACAGTGAATCAGTGGCTGCGGAGCTTCTCGATCAGGTCCTTCTTGTTCAGGGTCGAGTAGCCCTCCAGACCCAATTCCTTGGCCCGGTCGGTCAATTCGTCGACCGTCCATTCCTCGTAGGATCCAGATTCTCCGCCCTTTCTGCCGACCTGATCGCGCCCCTTCTTCGCTGCGGCATTCGAGATGCGGGCGGCTTTCTCCTTCGAGTTGCCCTCCTCGCGCAGTTTTTCGTACAGATCCTGGTCTTTGAGCTGTGGCTGACTGTCGTTGGTCGGCACGCCGGCCCTCCGTTCGATCGATGGTGCCCGTACAGCTACCCACTACGCCCGCGTGCAAACACGGTCGACTGTCCGCGTTGTGAGCTAGAACAACAGAAAGTGGGTACGTTCGGGATATGCCATACCTGGAACGATTCGATGACGTGTTCGTCCTGAACCTCGGCAGTCGAGGTGAGAGCGATTCCGAGAACCGCATCAGCCCGAACTGGGTTGCCGAGATCAACGCGATTCTCGACGAAATCGAGGCCGGATCCGGTCCTGCTGCGCTGGTCACGACGGCCACGGGCAAGTTCTTCTCCACAGGAGTCGATCTGTCGTGGGGTGCCGAGAACCTCGACCGGATCAACCGGTTCATCGGGACGGTGCAGGAGATGTTGGTGCGCTTCCTGACGCTTCCGATGCAGACGGTCGCCGCCATGCAGGGACACACTTTCGGTGGTGCCGCGTTCTTCGTGATGGCGCACGACTACCGGATCATGCGATCGGATCGCGGCTTCCTCTGCTTCCCCGGCGTGAACATCGGCGCGACCTACAGCCCGGGAACGGTCGACATGGTGCGAGCGAGGTTGGCTCCGCGCGCATTCCACGAAGCGCTGACCACCGGGCGACGATACGGCGGAGGTGACGCGATGACACTCGGATTGATCGATGCCGTATCGACCGCCGATTCGCTGCTCGACGACGCCATCGCTCGCGCCGGCGAACTTGCCGGAACGCGAGGCGACGTTCTGGGCGAGATCAAGCGAACGATGTACGCCAACGAGATTCGGTCACTGCTCAATCCGGTTGCAGGCGTCGACGAGATGGAATGGGCCTCGAACTAGGTAGGCCCTACTTTGCGGCCACCAGGGGCGCGACCTCGGTGCCAAGCAACTCGATGCCACGAAGCAGGTCGCTGTGAGCCAGCCGTGGATTGGTCATCTGCAACGACAGACGATCGACACCGCCGAGTTGTTCGCCGACGCGCAGGATCTTGTCGGCCACCGTCTGTGGATCCCCCATGAAGAATGCACCGTTGGGGCCGGCCGTGGAGTCGAATTGCTGCCTGCTGGGACGGGCGAATCCGCGCTCCCTGGAGATCTTGGTGAACATCTCGTTCCAACCGGGGTAGATGGTGTCGGCTGCCGCCTGGGTTGTCTCGGCCACGAAGCCGAACACGTGCAGACCCACCTTCAACTGCTCGGGTGGGTGACCGGCTTGCGCTCCGGCACGGCGGTAGAGGTCGACCAGCGGAGCGAACTGGCGTGGTTCGCCGCCGATGATGGCGATCATCAACGGGAGCCCCAAAAGCCCTGCGCGGGCGAAGGATTCGGGTGTTCCACCGACACCGACCCAGATCGGCAACGGATCCTGCAACGGACGCGGGTAGATGCCCTGACGGTTCAGTGCCGGGCGGTGCCGACCGGACCACGTGACCTCGACGTTGTCGCGGATCTGCAGCAGGAGGTCCAGTTTCTCGGCAAAGAGCGTGTCGTAGTCGGCCAGATCCAGGCCGAACAGAGGGAACGACTCGGTGAAGGAACCGCGTCCCACGACCAGATCGATCCGGCCCTTGGAGATCAGGTCGAGGGTGGCGAACTCCTGAAACACCCGCACTGGATCGTCCGCACTGAGCACCTTGACTGCGCTGCCGAGCCGAATGTTCTCGGTGCGCGCGGCTGCCGCTGCCAAGATGATCGACGGGGCCGAGTCGTAGTACTCGCTGCGATGATGCTCGCCGATGCCGAACGAGTACAGCCCGACCTGATCGGCCAGTGCGATCTCCTCGAGCAGGTGACTCATCCGCTCCTCGGGCGCAATGACTCGGCCGTCGGTCGGGTCGGTCACGGAAGAGACGAAACTGTCTACGCCCAGATGCATGGTGGGACCTTTCGATTCGGGGTGGTCGACTCCATCAGCATCGGTGAAGATTCAATTATTCCGATGGGGCCGAGCGGGCGACTACTCTCCCCACCGTTTCAACTCGTCCGCCGCGTAGTACATCTGCTGCGAGGCGCCGAAGCGAACGAGCAACTGCTTCTTCTCCTCGTAGAACCAGACCACAGTTCCGTACATACCTGCCATGGGCCCGCTCAGCGGTGTAACTCCGTCGTCTATCTCGAATCCGTACATCCGTGCACCGTACCGACCGAGGTTGCCGGCATCGGACACCTCACGAATACTCGCCGGCGTCGAGCGGGCGGCTGGTGCCGAGACAGACGTTCTCGAGGGGCACAGCTCAACAGAGCGACGCCGCGCTCGCCATCGGGCTTATTGCCGTCCGCGTTTGCGTGAGCGCCGTTCGTCCAGCTTTCGCTTGCCGTAGCCCCATGTGATGCGGCCGAGACCCTCGAAGAGTCGGCTGGAGAGACTCCTGCGGCCGCTCATATTGTGGCCGCGTTTCCAGTGGTGCTCATGTTCTGTTGGTCCCTTTCTCGAAAGCAGCAGGTTTTTTCGGTACGCCATGTACCTGGTAGCTGCGCCGAGTAAGTCGAATCGAAAACGAGCAAGCACACATCGATGACGCGTGATCTACATCACTGACGATGTATTGGGTATCGAGTCAGGCCTGCGCCACAAGTCGGTCGATCCACCCGATCACCTCGGGGTAAGCAACGGCATTGGCGGCCGGATGGTCGACTGCGGGAACGAGATCGGTTCCGAAGTCGAACTCACGCACAGTGATATCGGTGGCACCGGCGGCGCGCCAGCGCTGCGCCAGAAGCCGGCTCTGCTCGATTCCGACGGACCGGTCGTTGATGCCCTGCACGATCATCACAGGTAGGTCGGGTGCGGTGAACCCGATGGTGTTCTCAGACGTCAGTGGCCCCAGCACGGGACCGGTCATGAGGACGCTCAGCGACGTGCGGTCGGCAGTCAAGTCCTCGGACCGCAGCGATCCGTAGGCGAGCGCGTCGGTGTTGCAGAAATCCTGTGCCGCAACCAGAGCCGCCTGACCGCGTTCGTTGAAGAGAGCACGAATCTCGTCGGCGCGGTCGGGATGCGCTCCGATCAGGCCGTTGATCGAATAGAGCATTGTTGCGGCCCACTCGGTTCCATCCTGGCCTTCGACTCGCAGCACAGGATCGGTCGGTGCGGCACCGACGAAGGCACCGACCACGGTCAGGTCGGGCGCGTAACTGGAGGCGAGCTCTGCGGCGGCAGCCGACGCGACGCCGCCCGCCGAGTATCCGTAGAGCACGACGGGCGCGTCGGTCTCACGCGCCGCGGCCCGAGCCGAGTCGAGCAGGGCACGTGCGCTGGCGACCCGGCCCAGAAACTCGTACTCGCCGGGGATTCCGAGACCTTGGTAGTCGGTCGTGACCACCTGGTACCCCTGCGCCAGTAGCGGCAGCAGCGCCGGCATCGTCGTTGTCAGTCCCAGTTCGGAGGAACCCGAGCAACGGTCGGCGATCCCGTAACTGCCCGGCGCATAGGAGATCACGGGCCGCGGTCCAGGACCCGACCACGGACGGGTCGGTGTGACCAGAAGCCCCGACACCGCCACCGCACGATCACGGGGATCGGCCGATCGGTAGAGAATGCGCTCGGTGTGCAACCCAAGAAGATCGAGCTGTGGCACAGGTTCTCGGCGCACGATGGACCCGGGTGCGTACGCCTCCAGGTCGGCGACGGGAGCACCGTAGAAGTCGGCACCGGCTGGAGCCGCCGAGACGGGTGCAGCCGACAGAACGAGCGACCCGGCAAGGACGAACGCAGCGAAGGTGACCGATGGCAGTTTCATTTCGCGAGCAAGTATGCCGCCCTGCGCGCCGATCCGCATGCGCTGCTCCGCCGCGCCTCGTGCGGTAGCCGCGTGCACGGATCGCCATCATGATACTGCCGCTACGTCCCTACTTGATCCACGTCGGGACAAGGCTGCGCACCTGTGGTGCGCCGGCCAACAGCGGTGCCACCTCACGCTCGTACGCCCGGTAGGCGGGTTGCTGGAGGAACGTGAGCGCGTCCTCGGCGGTGCGGTAGTGCTGGAAGGCTGTGATGCCATCGGGATCGTCGACATCGAGACCGTAGTAGTAGGCGAGATGCCCGGGGTTGTCGAGGACGGCCGGTGCCATGTGCTTTTCCCACAGGGCTCGGACGGCGTCGCGTTGGTTCGGCAGGGTCTTGTGAGAGACGACTACGGTGACACCGGACGGAACGGCGGTTTCGGCTGTCATGGGGTGCTTCCTTTCGACTGACCATCAGTTGCGGTTCCCGGCGATCATCCAGCATGGGTCGGACACTCGACGATGGTGCAATGGATTGCACGGAGCCGGAATTGTCCGGCCTGTAGGGTCGCCGATCATGAACGGCGAAGCGGCGACGAGGTTGGCGGCAAATACGGTGCGGTTCTCCGTTGCGTGACACCCGCGCATCGGACTCGGGGCTCACGGTCGGTAGGTCACTGCCGTGATGTGGCTGGCATGGCGACTCAACCGGACATCTCTGCTGATCTCGCTGACCACCATCGCGATCCTGATCACCGCAACGGTCACGGCCGGTTCGTACGTTCCACGCTATCCGCAGATATCGTGGTCGTTCCTGCGAATGTGTTCTCGATGGAACGACGTCGGGCCGTGCAGACCGGAGACCGCACTGACCTTGTCTACGTTGTGTGCGCTGCTCCTACCGTTGTTACTCGGGATGTTCGTAGGAGTCCCCGCATTCGCTCGTGAACTGGACGCACGTGCACATGTAGTGGCGCTGACACAGTCCACCAGTCGAATCCAGTGGTATCTCGCGCCCGTCATCGTTGTCTTCCTACCTATCTCGGGTGCCATGACGTGTCTCGGCTTGGCACTGCACTGGGCCACAGACCTGTCGCGAGATTCCTCGAGCGCTGACTACGGACCGTCCGTCAGCTTCTCGTGGTTCGACTTCCCTCACTTCGAAACAGCCGGCGTCGTTCTGGGTGCTTACACGTTGCTGATGCTGCTCGTCGGCAGCACTTTGGCACTGACGTTCCGCAGCGGCGTCATGTCCATGCTCGGTACCCTTTTCATCTTCTTGTTCGTCGTTCCGGTGGCATTCACGTGGATCGCGCGCGAGCACTACGGATCGCCCGCCGTCGACAGCGAGCCGATCAGCGGCCTGTATCGAGAATCGGAATATCCCCCCGATCCGTACTACACCACCGACGGAACGTGGGTGGTCGATGCCGGATACGTCGACAGCAGCGGCGCGACCGTCAGAGCCGAAACAGCTCGTTGCGCGCAGCCGTACCCGGACGGGAATCCACGTGCCGAGGAGACGAACGAAGAGCGTTCGGAGCGGGCTCGACTCGAAAACCTGGACCGTGCGGCACGATTCGACGACTGCCTACGCGACCAAGGCGTCGACCGCTTCGACATTCGCTACTACACCGAAGACGACTTCTGGCGATTCCAAGCAATCGAGACCGGTCTCATGCTCACGTTCGGTCTCGTTGCAAGTGGGGTAGGAATACTCGGGGTCCGGCGACTCACCTGAGAACGGTTGTCAGCCGTTATGTACGAGAATCGACTTGCTCATGTCGTCACAATGGGTGGATGAGCACGAAGAAGCACCCCGGCATCGAATTGCGAATGTTTCACACCGACGACGACGGTGCGCGGCACGAAGTTCCGCTGGAACCGCTGCCTCCGGCATCTCGGGCACCGTCGGCGGCACGTGTCGTAGAGAGTGTCCGAGGAACCGTCGAAGTGTGGCATGACGAAGAAGGCTGGGGTGTGATCGCGTCCGATCGCACTCCAGGTGGATGTTGGCTGCACTACTCGGACATCGAGGGACAGGGATTCAAGACGTTGACCGTCGGACAGAGCGTCGCACTCGAATACGAGGATCTCGGTGCGAAGTACCGTGGCGGAAATCAGGACGGCTACCGCTACCGGGCCACTTCCGCCACCCGCTGAGTTGCTCTTCGGTTCTGAGCGGATGTGACTGTCTCCGAATGCTTCTCGACGAGCGTGCGGGGACGCCACCCGGGATTGCGTCCCCGCGCTCGACTTCACTTCATCGTGCGCGAGAGTTCATATCCTCGCTTGATCAGGACAGACGCGGTGAGCCATCCCAGCACCGCGCAGATCAAGGGAATCCCGATGACGAAGTAGCCCGGCATCTCGACGAAGTTCAGCGATTGTGACCTGCTCCCATCGACAAACGCATACGTCGATCTCGTCGGCACACTGGAGAAGAACACAATCACCAGCGTGGCCAAAAGGCCTATGCCGAAACCGAAGACACTGAGCAGAACCTTCAAGCTGCGCACGGCGTCGACCTCCCTTCGATTCTGTCCGGACCCACTTCCGGTTCCCCCCAAGTGTGCACGGTCAGCACATCCGCGGCTGGAACAGTGCCGTCGGCTTGCGGTACGTGTACCAGATCCGTTCCCCGCAGTAACTTTGGCGGATTACCCAGTCCAAGATCGAATCAGGTTGCACCGCTCAACTTTCGATCGTCACGATCGGCGATGCCTGCTGCACGGTGTACGAGGTCCACGGCAAGGTAGCCAGGACGTCGGGGAGGCCGGGGTAGTCGGAGACCCACGCCGTTGTGGGATCGACGCCTTCGGTACCGCACGATGCCAGCGCGACATAGGTACCGGCCGGGATATCGGTGACGTGTTGGGCGCTGATTCCGACCTGGCCCGCGTCGTCGGTCGAGTACAGCATCTGACCGTTGCCGACGACCTCCCACACCGGTGGTAACACTCCGCCCGGTGCGGGAGCCAACGATGTGCCGCAGGTCAGCTCGCTTCCGGAATTGTTGGTGATCGTGTTGGTCACGGTTGGTCCGTCGACCTCGAGTGCGTTCGTCACGTCTGTCGACTGCGCTGCCGATGCCGTCGCAGGGAACACCAACACTACTGGGGCGCAGAGTAGAGCCCCGAGCAGAATTCGGCTGGTCGATCGCATGGCAATTCTCCTCGTTCGAGCGAACTGTGTCCGGGTTGCCAGTCTGCCTCTGCGGGGTCCGCGTCGATCGACGTCGTCAGCCTGATGATGAAAGCGATCCGCGCAGCTCGCAGGCAACTCGTTCCGCTTCTCGGGACGGCCATCCACCGATGCGGAATCCGGTACATCGGGCGCATGAGAACTCAGCCGTGCCTGCAACCTGGAAAGAGTTCACTCGGATCCCCCAGCGCTCGAACAGGATGTTCACGCCGGCGCGCCGAACGGGAAATGTCGCCGATACCACCGAGTTCTTTCGATCGGGGATGCGAAGTCGTCCATGCGCCCCGGTGATGGATCCGTTCGACCGCGACGTACCTTCTGTCGGTTTCCCGTCTGAAGTTCGGTATGGACCATAGAGCAGTTCGGGCGTCGTCGGCCGCAGGTGGGCGTGGCCACTCGTCAGGTGCACCGATTGGACGGTGTCGAGGTCCAGCAGCACCCACCCCCACCCTCACCTGGTGATTGACATCACACGCGCAGGCGGCTACATTTCAAACTGACATCAGTTCAGTTTGGAACGACGGTTGAGTGACTTCGAGCTTCCGGGTCGAGTCTGCGATCGGATGTCGAACGACTCCACGTCTCCGGTGACTCGCCGAGTCTGCGGAAAGTTACCGACGTGCCCGAAAGGAACGCAGCATGAACAAGTTCAGGACGGCGACAGTTGCCGTGATGGCGACGGCCGCGCTGATAGGCCTCACCGCGTGCGGAGGGTCGTCCTCCTCCGCCTCCGCTCCAGTCGAGGGCGACTGGAATGCTGTGGTTGCTGCCGCGAAGGAGGAGGGCAGCGTGATGCTCTATTCGAGCCAGAAGCCGGCCAATCTCGACGCGCTTACTGCGGCATTCGAGGCGAAGTATCCGGAGATCGACATGGAGTACGTGCGCGGCACCGACTCCGAGATCAATCCCAGGGTCGACACGGAGAACCGAACAGGAGCCGGTATCGCCGACGTCCACATGACCACCGACGCGTCCTGGATCGAGAACGCCGCCGAATCCGGCAAGTTTTCGACCGACCTGGTCGGCCCCGACCTGGACGCGCCTGCATTCGATCCTGCAGACAGTGTCATCAACGACCGGTTCTTCCTTTCCAGTGCAGCGGTGTTCGGACTCGGGTGGAATACCTCAGCGGTACCGGACGGAGTCAGCGCTCCCGAAGATCTGATCGATCCGAGGTTCCAGGGCAAGATCGGCATCGTCAATCCCACCGGATTCGCGTCGTACGTCGACCTCTACAAGTACTACTCCAAGACATTCGGAGCGGACTACTGGAACCAGATCGCCGAGTTGGCACCGCGGGTGTACCCCAGCGCGCTCGCAGTGGCGCAAGCACTGACGTCGGGCGAGGTGACAGTGAGTCCGATGGTTCAGCCGCTCGTCACAGAGGTTGCCGCCGGCGCTCCGGTCGACTGGGTCTTGCCCAGCAAGCCATGGGGAACACCCTGGTACACAGAAGTTCTCAGCGCTTCACAGCACCCCAATGCAGCGCAGGTACTCGCGAACTTCATGGTGACGGCCGAAGGACAGCAAGCACTGAACAGCGGTTATGCGGCCGTTCTGCCGGACATCGAGGGTGCCGTCGCACGCGCTCAGGACATCGCCTCGCCGGACATCGCCGAGCTGACGCCCGAGAAGGTAGAGCAGTACTCGCAGGAGTGGCAGACCTTGTTCCAAGGCTGACTGTCGACAGCTGCAGAAGAACGTCGGCCCTCGCCTCCGCGACCGGACTACGAAACATCATGTGACAGAAGCGAACATCAGTCGACGTACATCGTCTGCGGGTGCGCGTACACCGATGCTCCGAAAGTGAGTATGCAATGACCTCTCGATTCGCGGTCTCCGGACTGACGAAGACCTACGGTACGAACGTCGTCGTAGACAGCCTCGACCTCGAGATCGAGCAGGGCGAGTTTCTGGTCCTGCTCGGACCGAGCGGCTGCGGAAAGACCACGACATTGCGGTGCCTCGCCGGACTGGAAACACCTCAGGGCGGTTCGATCTCGTTCGCGGGTCGGACCGTATTCGATGCGGCATCGAAAGCGCATGTGCCGGCGCACAAGCGAAATATCGGCATGGTGTTCCAGTCCTACGCGCTGTGGCCCCACATGACGGTCGCCGAGAACATCCGGTACCCGTTGAAGGTTCGTAAACTGAAGAAGGCGATTGCAGACGGAGCGGTGGAGACAGCCGCTGACATGGTCGATTGCGGTGCCCTACTCGACCGGTACCCGTCCCAACTCAGCGGCGGCCAGCAGCAACGCGTTGCGGTGGCGCGAGGGCTGGTAGCGCAGCCGGATCTGGTGTTGTTCGACGAGCCGCTGAGCAATCTCGATGCGCGCCTGCGGGATCAGGTTCGTTCTCAGATCCATCAGCTCCATCAACAGCTCGGCTTCACCGCGGTGTTCGTCACCCACGACCAGTCCGAGGCGTTTGCACTCGGCGACCGGCTCGCGATCATGAAAGCCGGAAAGATCGAGCAGTACGACGAGCCCGAGCACGTTTTCGAGAATCCGGCCTCTGAATACGTGGCTGCATTCATCGGGATGGGCAATCGGCTCGAACTCCGCCGTGGCCACGACGGTTGGGTCACCAGCGGCTCGGACGTGATCGACCTGCAGACGGCCACCGTCCGTGAGCGTGCCGACGAGGGCACCCGCGCCGTGGCCAGATTCCGACCGGACGACGTGCTCCTGCACGACAACATCGACCAGGTGCCCGCGGGAAACATAGCTCTGCACGCAGAGCTGGTGACACACGAGTACGGAGGTCGGTACTTCGACGTGGGGGTCAAGACCGGCGACGAACAGCTGACACTACGAGCCGCGGCGGCCGACCACAGCGCGGCGCTCAGACGAAGCCGCCCTGGTCAACCTGTCGTCGTCAGCTTCGCACCCTCGTGTCTGAGGGTGTACCCACTTCCCGACGCGTCCTCCGCCACGAGCTCCGAGCTCGTCGGCTCCGCTGGAAAGACCTCGTGATGGCCACCGCAGTCGACGTCGAACGGCCCCAGACCGCCGAGACGCCCGCCAAGCGCTCACTGACGATTTCGCCGAATTGGCGCGCGCGAATCGGGTACGCCGCCGTCCTCGCCGTGTTGGCCTACCTCGTCGTACTCCCGATGGTGCGTCTGCAGATGCTCGCGTTCGAGGACGGAGCTGCCGGATACCGAAGTCAGTACGGCCGCTTCGACATCGGCGTCACCCTTCGAACCACGGTGGCGTTGGCGCTGGGTTCGTTGGTCATCGCGATGGTCCTGGGAACGCTGCTCGCCTTCGCTGCGAGCAGGCTTCCCGCCAAGCTGGGTTGGCTGCGTGTCATACCCATCCTGCCGATCGTGATGCCGGCGGTGGCGAGCGTGGTGGGGTGGGCATTCCTGCTCTCCCCCGGGCCCGGTTACCTCAATGTGCTCCTTCGACTGCTGCCGTGGTGGAGCGGATCGGACAGTGGCCCGATCGACGTGTACACCGTCCCGTGGATCATCGTTCTCACGGGCTTCGGTCTGACGTCGTTCGTCTACCTGTTCGTCAGTTCCGGCATGCAGAACATCAGCTCCGAGCATCTCGAAGCGGCTCAGGTCAGCGGATCGTCCACCGTAGGAATCTTTTTCAAGATCGTCCTTCCCCTGCTGCGACCGTCCCTCATCTACGGCGGCGGTATCGCGCTGCTCCTCGGTCTGGGACAGTTCACCGGGCCGTTGCTGCTGGGTGCGAACAGCGGCGTCAAAGTACTCACGACCGAAATGTATCGCCGGGTGTCGGAGTCCCCATCGGACTTCGCTGCGGCGGCCGCGGCCGGATCTCCGCTGGTGATCTTCGGACTCGTCCTGGTGTTGGCGCAGAAAGCACTGCTGGGCAATCAGACTCGCTTCGTCACCCACGGCGGTAAGGCGTTCGCACCATCCACGGGGAAAGCCACCTGGGCCACAGTCACCATCGTCGTGTTCGCGCTCTTCGCCTTGGTCATCCCGCTACTGGGCCTGGTCATCGTGTCGCTGACACCCTATTGGTCGGGATCGTTGTCGTGGAGTCTGTTGACGCTGGACAACTTTCGCGCGCTCCTGGACACCACTGCTGTGGTCGAGTCGGTCCTGACCAGTGTGCTGACGTCACTGGGCGCGGTCGCCATCTGCATTCCGCTCGGCTACCTCATGGCGAACCTACTCGTCCGAGGCCGGCGGTTCAGAATTCTCGCGCTCATCGCAGACCTCATGTCGGCGCTGCCGCTGGGCATACCGGCCGTGATTTTCGGCGTCGGATTCTTGCTCACGTACACCGAGCCGCCCTTGATCCTCTACGGCACCAGAACGGTGATCATCCTCGTCTACATCGTGCTGATGCTGCCGTTCTCGACCAGGATGCAGATGACGGCAATGCTGTCGCTCGGCAACACGTACACGGAGGCATCGGCCACCAGCGGTGCATCCCCGTTCGTGACGAATCTTCGAATCATGTTGCCGCTCATGCGTCCGACGATTCTCAGTGCCGTTGCATTGATGTTCATTCTGCTCACCCACGAGTTCGCCGCGTCACTGCTGGTGCGAGCGTCGACCACCCAGGTGATGGGCACGCTGCTGTTCGACATGTGGCAGAACGGCTCGTACCCGCTCGTCGCGGCGATGGCACTGCTGATGACAGGCGTGACCACTATCGGTGTCGCCGCGGCCATGCTCGTCGGCGGACGCAACGTGCTGAGCAAGCTGTGACGGGCGTGCAGTCCCGGCTTCAGGACAAAGTCGTTCTGGTCACCGGGGCAACCGGAGGGATCGGTACCGCGATCGTCGAGCGGCTGGCCTCGGAAGGCGCGGTGCTCGTGGTGACCGACGTCGACGGGGCCGCGTGCGCAGCACTCGTGGCGGACCAGGTCGACAGCGAACGCCATCTCTCGATCGACCTCGACATCACCCGAGAAGATCAGTGGCACAACGCTGTCGAGGCCGTGGCCGCACGGTACGGCCGGCTCGACGCCGTGGTGAACAACGGTGCCATCGGCAGCCTCGGGACCGTCGTCGACGAGGATCTCGACCGGTACAACCGAGTCGTCGAAGTCAGTCAGACCGGGACGTGGCTCGGAATGAAGCATGCAGGCGCGTACGTCGAGAGATCGGGCGGAGGTTCCGTCGTCAACATCTGCTCCATCCTCGGCAGCGTCGGCGGCCTCGGTAACAGCTTCGCCTACGCTGCGGCCAAAGGCGCTGTGCGCACGATGACCAAGAACGCTGCCCTGCACTGGGCCACCAAAGGTGTCCGCGTCAACTCAATCCACCCCGGCTTCATCGGCACCACGCAGCTTCTCGAACGCTACGAGGGGTCGGACCGGCACACCGCCATGATCGCCCACACCCCGATGGGACGACTGGGAACCGCGTCCGAAGTAGCTGCTGCCGTTGCCTTTCTGGCCGGGGACGACTCCACGTTCGTCACCGGAACCGAGCTGTACGTCGACGGTGGCTGGACCTGCGACTGACCGGTCGGGCAGGGCTGTCGGCCAGATCCCTCAGCAGGTGGTGAAGAAGTCCACCCCGTCGGAGGTCTGCGCCGACAGTCTGCCGCGCTGGACCAGAACGTCCAGATGCGCAAGCGTCTCGCAGGTCGCCACCATCTGGTTGAAGCTGTCCAGGGTGGCGAAGGATCGATCGTGTCGGGTCCACGTCAGGCCGGCCGCCACGTCCACCCCGGTTGCGCGAGCAGCAGATTCGACAACGCTTTCGGTAGCGGCGAGGCGGCGATCGTGGTGTTCGAGCAACTGCCGGCAACGCTCGTGCACGCCCGCACCCGGATGGCCGTGCGACGGCAACATCGTCCGGTCGGGTTCGTCGAGCATCACGGTCAGAGACGTCAGGTACTTGGCCAGCGGGAGATCCCACTCGCCGAGCTCGAACCCGATCGACGGCGTGATCGTGGGCAGAACGTGATCTCCGGTGTAGCACAGGTTCTGGTTGGTATCGTGAAACACCATGTGTCCCTTCGTGTGTCCGGGAGTGTGTGCAGCCACTACCGCATGGCCGGGAATGTCGAGGGGACCGGGTTGCAACCACGAGTCCGGTAGCTCCCAGTCCGCGGCGTCGAAGGGTTCGGCCTTCCCGCTCTCCGCTGCGATGCGAGCGATCGCGAACGCGCCCGCGCGCTCGAGTTCACGAATCGAGCTGACCGGAACGTTGCTGCGCAATCGACCGATCGCTTCGATGCCCGGTGCCTCGGCGGCACCGAGATGCACCCGGGTCCCGTATCGACGACGCAGCTCGACGGCGAACGTGTAGTGATCACGATGCACGTGAGTGACGTACACGTCGTGAATCTCCGACGGTCGACGCCCGATGCGACGCAACGCGTCGACGAGCTCGTCGTGCGTGGATGCCCGGTGCCAGCCGCCGTCGATCAACGCAAGTCCCGTGTGAGTCTCCAACACATAGACATTGATCGCACGCAGACCGTCCTGAGGCATCTGCAGAGGGACGCGATGAACGCCGTCTGCCACTGCGAAACAGCCCGGGTCGGCCCACGACGACGTCATCCCGCGTCGCTCGCGAGGGGCACCATCGTCTTCTCGTCGCCGTACCACATCATCCGTCTGCCACCCATGGTCCCGACGTGGTCGACGGCGGCCTTCCACTCGTCACTGGCCAGGGCCGCTTCGAGTGCGTCGCGCGACTCGAAGCTGAGCACCGACAAGCCGTCCCACCCTTGGGATTTGCTGCCGAATGCTTCGAGTAATTCGGTGTGCTGCCAGCGGAGCAAGCCGGGCAGGGGATACGTGACGTCGGCGTGCTCGCCGCGCCACCACGTGATGAACTGCTCGTGGGTCCACTCTTCCGGACGGGCGGCGACGAGTACCAGGTTGTACACATTTCCTCCTAAGTGAATTCTGTTCAGTTTCAATGACCGCTGAGAGCCGGTACAGACCCCGCTCGCGGACGCTACTTGCGTACGACGCGGATGGCCGCGTCCGTGACCACGTCGGTGATCTCGTCGATCGTCAGACGGCCGTCGGGGCGATACCACCGCCATACGCTGACCACCAGAGCGAGGACCAAACGCGCTGACATCGTCGGATTCGACTCCGCGAACTGGCCCGCCTCGATCCCGCGCCCGATCAGTGCGGTCCAGTTCTCCTCGATGCGCTGGACAAGCGCACGGCACTCGACTCGTTCGGCCTCCTCCTTCGCAGACTGGCGTTCGGTCGCCAGGAGGTCCATGTGGTTGTGCAGTATGCGACGGGCCAAAGCGTCCTGAGGCGATGCGGCCAACGATGCAGCTATGGCCGCGCGAAGTGCGTCCTCGGCATGCGTAATTCCCTCGGTCGCGGCTACGAAGCGGGCAGCGGAGTCTTCGAGTTCGATGCGCATGATGGTCAACAAGCAATGAGCTTTGGACTCGAAGTAGTGGTAAAGAGCGGTCTGACCTATACCGACTTCGTCGGCGATGGACGCCCATTTGGTGTGCTCGTACCCCACTTTGCCGAAGTGGTCGATCGCCGCGGACAGAATCCGTGTTCGCTTGGACCGCGGGCTCTCGCGTCGAACGTCGGTTCCTACGGTCATGATTGCCCCTACTGGTAGAACGTATGCAGCCTCGGTCGGAGTTTACATTTTTCGATGTGAATTCGAGTCAGTTACGGCCGCAAGCTGCCTGGCCAGCGCCGTCGCATCGGGACGGGACAGTTTTCCGACGCGATTCTGCGGTAAGTCGTCGACGGTGAAGACGAATTCCGGCCACTTCGACTTGGGAAAGTCGTCCTTGGCCAACTGCGCGGTGACGTCCTCGAGTCCGAGCGGCTCACCACCGGTCACCACGAGCGCTGCTGCACGCTCCCCCAGCAGGTCGTCCGGTACCGGTACGACACAGACCTGCACCACGGACTGCAACGAGGCAATGGCCGACTCGACCTCGTTGATGTCGATGTTGCGTCCACCGCGAATGATGATCTGTTTCTGCCGACCCATGACGCGAATCGAGCCGTCCGATGCGACCTCCACCAGATCACCCGTCGGAAGGAAACCGTCGGGCGTCAACTCGGGCGGCACCGGAGTCCCGGCTCGGGCGTACCCGACGAACAGTGACGGGCCTTTGACCTGCGCCGCACCGATGTCGTCTTTTGGGAGCGGATGGCCGTTCGAGTCGACGGCCCGCACAGTGGTACCGGGAAACGGCCGACCGTCGCGTCCGAGGCGGATCGACACCGGGTCGTCGAGCGCAGGTGTCGTGTGGCCCAAGCACTCCGACATTCCGAACACTCGGAGGAATGTGGTGTGCAACCACTGTTCGGCCTTGGCGAGGGCGCGCTCGTTCATCGGTCCGCCGCCGATCGTCATTGCGCGCATCGTGTCCAATGCTCCCTCGGAGTTCGGGGCGACCGAGAGCTGCAGCGCCATGGTCGGAACCAACATCGTCCAGGCAATCCGGTGTTCCTGCGCCGCCTGCAGGGCCGCCTCCGGGGACCACTTCCCGATGGCGACCATCGGACCTCCCAGCAGCGCAGGCAGATACATTCCGAAGCAGAATGCGGCAACCGACGACAGCGGAACGAAGGCACCGATCGCCTCGCCCGGACGGAGGCCGACGGCATCGATGGTGGATCGAGACGCATATCTGATCGCGTCCTCGGATTGCACCACGCACTTGGGCCGGCCGGTCGAGCCAGAGGTCATCGCAATCGCATCGCCTCCGTTCCATCGCGCCACAGAAGCGAACGCACCACTCGTCGCCCGCACCCGGTACGAGCCGAAGGCGGGCTTACCCACCGGAAATTGCTTGTCGGGCACACCCCAATGACGAAGGGCCTCGGGCGTTCCCACAACGACGTCCGGTCGAATGTCCTCGAGGGCCAGCGCGAACTCCGACTCCGTTGCGTGCGGGCTGACCACCGCGACCACACCGCCGGCGAGACCGACACCGAGGGCAGCCGCCACGGTGCACCAGGTGTTGTCGGCCTGAATCACCACGGTCGGTGGGCTGGGGTCGATACCGCCGAACACGTCGGCAAGGGATGTTGCCGCCTCGACCACGGTTCGGATCGTGTGGCTGCCGTCCTCGTCGACGACTGCGATGGCATCGGGGGTCTGTTCGGCGCGAATGACCATCTCGCGGGCAAGCCGTTTCACTGGTGTGACTCTTTCCTGGTACGTGATGCACTCATGTCGAGAACTGCACGGCCGGTGACATTTCCATTCCGCAACCGGTCGTATGCAGAGATCGCCTCGGTGAACGGCAAGGTGGTTATTTCAGCGCGCAGCAGGCCGTCCTGAGCAAGTGCGACAACGGCTTCGAGATCGGCACGCGTACCCCAGAACGGTGCATCCACCGTCCATCCTGCGGCCAGACCGACATCCTTCCCGACTGTAAGTCGGCCGCCGGCACTGCCTACCACCACGACAGAACCCCCGGACCGGAGCAGGGCGGTCGCCGGGGCGGTCGTGGTCGGCGCACCGACGAAGTCGAGGACGAGGTCCGCACCGTCCAGCGTCGTGAGACGTTGCGTCGCAGCGGAAACGGAGTCGTAGAACTCGTGCCCTCCCGAGGACTCGGCCAGGGCAGCGGCGTCGGCCTTGGAGTCGATCGCGATGATGTGCGGCACGCCCATGGTGCGCAGGATCTGCAGGGCAAGGTGGCCGAGACCGCCGACTCCGATCACGACCACGTTGCTTCGGTCATCGATCACAGCGGAGTTGGTGCGAATGGCGTGATACGCGGTCAGTGCCGCGTCCGCCAGGGGCGCGGCACCGAGAGGATCGAGATCCCCGATCGGAACGAGTGCGCGCTCGGACGGCACCAACATCAGCTCTGCGATGCCGCCCGGGTACCCCAGACCGTTTCCGATCGGGGCCAGCCGACCGTCGGGACGCCGAGCGAGGCTGCGACAGTAGTTCTCTCTGCCCCGCAGACAGTTCGGGCACGTTCCGCAGCTCCAGATTCCGTGTACGACCACGGCGCGACCTATCCAGGAAGTATCTGCGGACGGTCCCGCCGAGACGACGGTCCCGGCCACTTCGTGCCCCAGCGTCAGCGGCAGGTCGTAGTCGAAAGTGTCTGCGCTCGAGTTCATCACGTGCAGATCGGATCCGCACAGTCCGGCTGCGTCCACCTGGATCAGAAGTTCGTGCCCGGTCGGCACCGGGTCCGGCACCTCCCGGAACTCCGGTGCGCTCCCCCACTGAAGGACCTGCACGGCCAACATCAGCGAGCAGTCCATCCGCCGTCGACCACCAGGGTCTGACCGGTCATGTAGGAGCTGGCGTCCGAGGCCAGAAACAGCACGGCACCGTCGATCTCGCCGTCGACGCCGCCGCGTCCGAGCATGGTGTTCCGCCGCACCCACCCTGCGGACTTGTCGTTGGTGAAAAGGCCATCTGTCATCTCGGTATCGAACCATCCGGGCACCACGGCGTTGACGCGAATGCCTCGTCGACCCCACTGACCGGCCAGTTCACGAGTGAGGCCGAGCGTGCCTGCCTTCGACGCCGCGTAACTGGCACCGCCGATCGGCGCAGTGGACACCAGCCCGATCACCGAGGAGATGTTGATGATCGACGCTGTTGCCTCACTCTGCATCCTGCCGACCGCATACGTGGTCAGATGGAACCCGGCGATCAGGTTGACGTCGAGGATGGACTGGAAACCGTCCAGCGTCTCGTCCTCGGCGTTGGGCGGACCCGGCTTGCCCGCGTTGTTGATCACGACGTCGAGCCGACCGTGTTCGTCGAAGCATTTATCGACGAGAGCTCGCCGGTCGCTGTCGTCGGTGACGTCGCACCGAACGGGCACGATGGCCGGGATCTCGGTCGCCAGCGCTTCGAGCCGGTCGAGCCGTCGCGCGGCGGCGTACACCGTGGCACCTGCCGCGGCGAGAGCCCGCGCGAAACCGAGGCCGAGCCCCGACGAGGCACCGGTGACCACAGCGACGCGACCGGTCAGGGAGAACATGTCCTGAGTCATGTGTCCACTTCCAAACTGATTGTCGGACAATACGAGTGATCGGTCAGTAGACGGAAGTGCGGCCGCCGTCGACCGGGATGATCGCGCCCGTCGTGTACCCGGCGTCGTCGGAGGCGAGATGAGTGATCAAGCCGGCGAGCTCCTCCGGCCGCCCCAGCCGCCCGGCCGGTAGCCGGTCGACGATCTTGCCGATGAACACCTCGTCCCAGCTCTCCGCCATATCGGTAGCGAAACCGCCGGGCATCACACAGTTGACGCGCACCGTGGGCGCGTACGCCTGGGCGAACGCTCGGGTCAACGCGTTGAGACCGTTCTTGGCTGCTGCGTACATCGCCTCGGGTGGGCTGGGTCGCTCGGCACCGATACTGGAGATGTTGATGATGGACCCACCCCCCGCGGCCGCCATGCGGTCCCCGGCCACGGCCATCAGCCGAAAGGGTCCCTTGAGATTGACCTCGATCGTCTTGTCCCACAGCCCCTCTGTCACCGACACCAGGTTTTCGGCCAGCGGCGCGATTCCAGCGTTGTTGACGACGATGTCCAGGCTCCCGAAACGAGAAATGATGTCGTCTACGGCCGGTTCGATGCTGTCCCAGTGTCCGACGTGCAACGCGTACGGATGGGCGCTGCCCGGGCCCGCGTCACCCAGGCTCGAGACTGCACTCTCGCAGGCGTCGAGCTTGCGGCTCGACACGATGACGGTCGCACCTGCGTCCTTCAGACCGCGTGCAATGGCCAGACCCAGCCCACGGCTGGCTCCTGTCACCAGCGCGACCTTGCCGTCCAATTTCGGTGTACTCATGTGTACCTCTTGACCTCGAGTCGGGCGATGGTCCGCAGATGGACCTCGTTGGGGCCGTCGGCAATCTGCAGAGCTCGGGTGATGGCGTAGAGCCGAGCGAGAATGGTGTCGTTGCTGACTCCGGCCGCGCCGTAAGTCTGCACACCTCGGTCGACGACCTTGTGGGCCACCTCCATCGCAGCCACCTTGATGGCCGCCACTTCCGAACGAGCCGAGGCATTTCCGGCGGTATCCATCAACCAGGCCGACTTCAACACCAACAACCGGATCTGGTCGATCTCCATGCGGCTGCGGGCAATCCACTCACGCACCACACCTTGATCGGACAACGGTCCGCCGAATGCCTGCCGAACGAGCGAGCGCCGACACATCATTTCCAGTGCGCGCTCGGCCATGCCGATCGCCCGCATGGCGTAGTGCATGCGGCCGGGCCCGAGTCGCCCCTGGGCGATGGCGAATCCGTCGCCCTCCTCACCCAGCATGTTGGCGGCCGGCACGCGCACGTCGGTGAACTGAACTTCGCCGTGGCCCAGACGATCCTGGAACCCGAACATGGGCAGGTCGCGCACCACCTCTACGCCGGGGGCGTCGGCCGGAACCAGAATCATGCTCTGCCGGCGGTAGGTGGAACTGTCCGGATCCGACTTCCCCATGAAGATCATGAGCTTGCAGTCGGGATCGAGAACGCCCGAGGTGTACCACTTTCGGCCGTTGACGACGTACTCGTCCCCGTCACGAGTGATGGTCGAGGTGATGTTGGTGGCGTCCGAGCTGGCGACATCGGGTTCGGTCATGGCGAAGGCGGAGCGAATGGTGCAGTCCAACAGCGGCTTCAGCCATTGCTCCTTCTGCTCCTCCGTGCCGTACATGGCCAGAATTTCCATGTTGCCGGTATCGGGTGCGGAGCAGTTGATCGCCTCGTTCCCGATGATGGAACGGCCGACGATCTCGGCCAGCGGCGCATATTCGAGATTGGTCAGTCCCGCACCGAGGTCGTCGTGGGTCATGAACAGGTTCCACAGCCCCAGATCACGAGCGCGTGCCTGCAGATCCCGCATGATCTGCGGTTGCTCGTGCGGATTGTCGTTCGCGGCGATCTGAGCGTCGTAGACACTCTCGGCCGGATAGACGTGGTCGTTCATGAATGACTCGAGCGTGGCCGACAATTCGGCCGTCCGCTGTGAGTAGGAAAAGTCCACTTCCGTGTGCTCCTGTCGAGTGATGGTGCGTCAGCGCGCGAGCAATGCGGTACCGGTGTCGATCAACCTCCGGATGGTCGCGGGCAGCTTTTCCTGATCCGGGTCGATGTGGCGCCCCTCGCGATGCCGACGCAGATTGTGGCCCATGATCGCCGCCATCTTGAGCCGTCCCAAGGCGTCGAACCACGTCATGTCCGGCAGCGCCGGGCCGCTCCCGGTGTAGCAGGAGATCAGTTCGTCGGTACTGGGCAGACCCGGCACGTCGCGGCCCACGCCGGGAAAGTTGGTGCCGTCGGCGAATACGAGAAACCATCCCAATTCGACGCGTGGATCACCTGCGCTCCAGATCTCCCAGTCGATCAGAGCCGCCGGCTCGAGACCGTCGGAGATGATGTTTCCCAACCGGTAGTCCCCGTGGACGAGTGTGGGTGTGATCGCCGCTGGAATATCTCGGCGGAGCAATCGAACCAACTCGTCGGCACCCTCCACGAGTTCCACCGGAACCGCGGCGAGCGTCTTGGACCACCGATCCAATTCGTCTGCCGGCGAGAGGATGTCGCCTGTATCGGGTATGTCCGCGAGCGGCACGGCATGCAACGCCGGCAGCACCTCTGCGGCTCGCCGCATACGCGCGGCCGCGACACTCGGTTCCACCTCGGGGTCGTCGAGTACCGGTTCGAGCGATTCACCGACGACGAGTTCCATGGCGAACCACGCCGGTTCCTGCTCGTCGACCGCCACGATTGCCGGTACCGGCACCGCTGTATCCGCCAACGCCCGCAGAATCGAGGCCTGCCGGAGCATGTCGTGCCGCCCGACCGAGCGCTGCCCTTCCGGGACCGCCTTGACGACGAAGTCGCCGCCGGAGGTTCCCACCCGATAGGTCAATCCGGAATGGCCACCGAGGAGCGGTTCGAATGTGCCGACGGTGACGCCGAGCTCGGCGTCCAGGGCGGCGGACACGCGTGCGCGCAGGGAGGATTCGGTCATGGTCGTGGCTCTCTCGGCAGACCGAGCACGCGCTCGGCGATGATGTTGTGCTGAATCTCGTCGGTACCACCGGCAATTCGATATCCCGGGGCACCGAGTAAATGCTCGGACCACGCGAACGTGCCCCACCGTCCCGAGTCCGACGTCAGTTCTCGCCCGAGCAGCAAGCGCGCGACTTCGGAGGTCCTGGCCATCGTGTCGGTGGCCAGTAGCTTCCCCAGCGACGCTTCCGGACCTGGATCGTTGCCGGCGATGACAGCGCCGGCCACTCTCATGTTGCCGATTCGCTGAACGAAACTCCGTGTCACCAGATCGGCGACGGCATCACGCTCGATCTCGGTCAGCTCGCGGCCGAGGTTCTGAGCAAGGGCCACAGCGCGATCCGCGTTCGCCAGACCGAGGTTACCGCCGTCCAGGCGTTCGGCCGCAAGCACTGTCAGGGCAACCTGCCAGCCCTTCCCCACCGGGCCAAGCCGAAGGTCGTCGCTCAGGTGCACCCCGTCGAGGTACACCTCGTTGAAGGAGCTGCCCCCGGTCATCTGCCGAATGGGACGTACGTCGACCCCCGGCGCGTCCATCGGTACGAGGAACATGGTCAGACCCGCGTGCTTGGCGACGGTGGAGTCGGTGCGGCACAGGGCGACTCCGTAGTGTGCGACCCGCGCCCCCGACGTCCACACCTTGTGCCCGTCGATCGTCCACGAACCGTCCTCGGCCTGGGTTGCGCGTGTCCGAACCGCAGCCAGGTCCGACCCGGCCTCGGTCTCGGAGAACAACTGACAGGCGATGACGTCGGCCCGCAGCATCGCGCGGACGAACCTGTCCCGTTGCTCCTCGGTTCCCCACTGCGCAATGGTGGGTGCAACCAACTGTTGAGTGACAGAGAACATCTCGGTCCTCTTGGGCACGTCGAACGTATCCTCGACGCGCCGGAAGGCGAGTACGTACGACAGCGGTAGGTCGCGGCCACCGTACTCGACCGGGGAATTCAACGCGCCCCACCCCGCATCGAACTTCGCCTGCTCGTACGCGGCGATCTCGTCGGTGTGCGCCTGCTCTTCCTCCGCAGTCCAATTCTCGAAGACGGCAACCGTATCCGGCCCGTCGCCCCACACGGAGTCGGTACGGGGCGCGGCCACGGTTGTCAGCCACGCTGTTGCCTGCTCGCCGAACTCGGCGATGTCCGGAATCGTTGGTTGTGTCACTGCATTACCTCTGGTTCGTATCGGGTCAGACAGTCAGCACGGTGCAGGCGCTGATGCCCGGCGCGCCGTACACGTGGGTGAAGCCGACACGCGGATCGCCCGGCACTTGGCGTTCGCCGGCTTCGCCACGTAGCTGAGTGACGATCTCGTGCACCTGGCGCAGACCGGAGGCTCCGATGGGTTCGCCGTTCGCGATGCAGCCGCCGTCGGTGTTGATCGGCAGGCACCCGCCGATGTCGGTTTCCCCGGCCGCGATCATGGCTTCTTGCTCGCCGGGCTCACAGAACCCGCATTCGGCCATGTGCATGATCTCGGCACCGCTCTCGGTGTCCTGAAGCTGCGCGACGTCGACATCGCCCGGAGCGATGCCGGCCTGCTCGAAGGCCGCACGTGCCGCGTCGGCGCTGACACTGGTCGGTTCGCCGGCCCCCTGAACGGAAGGGCTGAAGACCTCGAAAGATCCGAATCGGCGCGTTCGGTGGGTGATGGCGGCAATCTTCACCGGCCGACCGGTGGCTCGCGCGACGTAGTCCTCGCCGGCCACGACGATGGCGGCCGCTCCCTCACCCGGTGAGCAGAACATGTATCGAGTCAGTGGATCGTTGACCATGTCGGCTTCGGCGATAGTCGCGGCGTCCATGGCCTCCCGACGCCAAGCGTTGGGATTGAGAACGCCGTTGCGGTAGGCCTTTTCGGCGACCAGGGCGAGCGTCCGACTGGAGATGTCGTGCTGACGCATGTAGCGAGAGATCTTGGCACCGAAGAACTGGGTGGTCACCATCAGACCGGCCTCGCCGTAGCCGTCGGGTAGTCCCCACTCCGCCGGCCGTGGATCGAACGCTCCACGCGGATGTTTGTCGAAACCGACTGCGAGCGCGACGTCCGCGGAGCCCGAGCGCACAGCATTGACCGCCGAGAACAACGCGCTTCCGCCTGTTGCGCAACCGTTCTTGACGTTGGTGAACGGGATGCCGGTGAAGCCGAGTTCGGCAACGAGTGTATCGGCCAGGCCCGAGCCGTCACTGCCACCGAATGCGACCTGGACGTCCGGCCAGGCCAGATCGGCATCGCGTAACGCGTTGCCGATCGCGGTGACGGCCATCTGGCGGCCGGACACTCCTGGCTGGCGGCCGAACTTGGAGAGACCGGCACCGATGATCGAAACGATCTGTGTCACTGCGTCATTCCTGTCGATTCCGGTTGCGTGCCGAGTGCGTCGACAGCGAATCTGGGCACCGGCGCAGTGGATGTCAGACGCACCGGTGCCCCATCCAGTTCGTCGAAGCTCTCACAGTCGATGATCGCTTCGATCTTGATGCCCTCGGGCAGTTCCACGTAGCCGACTGCGAAGGGAACGAACCCGCCGACCGGTGGCACGTAGGGAGGAGACTTGGGCGCGAAACGCTGAATCGTGTGGGCCCACAGAGTGCCTCGCGTACTCAGGGTGATGTTCTCTGCAGTGGGTGTGGCGCACCTGCTGCACATCGCACTCGCGGGGAAAGCCACGGTACTGCACACTGTGCACTTGCTGCCCTCGAGTGCGACGGCCGTTGCCTGCTCCATTGATGCTGCCTTTCGGGCTGTTCGGTCAGAACGCGGACGTGGTGCGGGTCAGCGCCCGACCCACTTGGGCTCACGCTTCTCGAGGAATGCGGTGACGCCCTCCTTGCCGTCCTCGGACTGGAGCGCATTGCCGACCGCGAGATGTTCCATGACCATGAGCGACTGGATGTCTGCATCCAGACCGCGGTCGATGCACATCTTGGTCAGCTTCATCATGAACGGGCTCTTGTCAGTGAGGTTCCCGATGAACTCGTCGACGGTCTTGTCGAGGTCCTCGGCCGGCGCGGACGCATTGATCAGGTCGAAGTCGACGGCTTCGGTGCCCGAGAGCAGCTTGCCGGTGAGCATCAGTTCCTTGGTCTTCCGGATGCCGATCATGCGGGGCAGGCGGTAGATGGGGCCGGCACCACCGAACAATGCACGGCGGATGTGGAAGTCGCCAATTCTTGCGTCGTCGGCCGCGATAGCGAAGTCGCACGAAATCATCAGTTCGAAGCCACCGGCGGTGACGTAACCCTCGAGCACCGCAACGGAGGGAGTGTTCATGGAGTACAGACGATCGCACACCTTCGCCGACAGGACGGCGACGTCCATGGCGGTGGTGGTGCCGATGAAGTCCGACAGCAATTCGTCGAGGTCGAAGCCCGAGCAGAAGGTGTTGTTGACTCCGCGGAGCACGAGAACCTTGAGGTTCGGATCGTTGTCCACCTCGACGATGATCTCGTCCAGACGATGCAGCAGCTCCACCGTGACAGCGTTCTTCTTGTGCGGGCGGTTGAGCCAGACGCGAGCGACGTCGCCGTCCTTCTCCAACAGAATGTGGTCGGTGTCGATCATGTGACAGCCTTTCGAGGGTGCAAGTTGAACTGGATTCACTTCAGTATTGATCATCGAGGCGATGGCGTCAATAGCCGATCCCCGGCGACCGCATCAATCGGTCTAGACGGCAAGCAAATTGGCGATCCGCGCCCGGTGCGCACGCGAATCACCCTGCAGCGCTTCGTTTCCGAGAACTCGACGGAAGTAGCTGTGCGCCGAGTGCTCCCACGTGAAACCCACTCCCCCGTGCAGCTGCACGGCCTCGTGGGCCGCGTGCACCGCGGCATCGCTGCACACCGCACCCGCGACGGCAATCGCCAGCCGGGCCTCGTCGGGATCCTCGTCGTGCACCGCCGCGGCATACCGTGCAGCCGATCTGGCCCGCTCGAGTTCGACCAGCATGTCGGCCAACCGGTGTTTGATCGCCTGGAACGAACCGATGGGACGGCCGAACTGATGACGCGTCTTGACGTGCTCGAGCGTCATCTGCAGCAGGGCATCGGCGATACCGGTGTTCTCGCACGCGAGCGCCAGCGTGGCCACGTCCTGTATCCGCGCGATCGCGTCACCGGCCCTGTCCACAGGCACCAGGAGCGTCGCGGAAGCGCGATCGAACGAGATGTCCGCCTGCCGCCTGGTGGAGTCGACGACGCGTCGATCGTGCAGTGCGGAAAAATTGCTATCGGACACTCCGAAGAGTGCGATGCCGTCCGGGCACCGGGCACTGACGACCACGAGATCGGCTGCTCCACCTCCGACGACGAACCGCACCTGTCCGCTCAGAACCCACCCGTCGTCGGTCCGGTCTGCATCGACGTCGTCGGACTCGGCGGACAATGCGCTCACGGCCGCAACCGTGGTGCCGCCGAGGACTTCCTCGAGCAGGTCCGAGTTGCCCGCCTCCATCATGGCGCGAACGCCGACGGCCGCATGCTGATAGACGGGTTCGACCACCAGAGCGCGGCCGCATTCCTCGACGACGATGCCGAGCTCGACCATGCCGTAGCCGAGCCCACCCAACTCCTCCGGAACAGCCATGGCGGTCACCGACATGTCGTCGACCAGGCGTTTCCACAGTTCGACCGAGTAGCCAGGGTCAGAGTCCGCAGACGCGCGCACCTGCTCGATCGTGGAGTACTTGGCGAGGACTCCGCGGATGGCCTCGCGTATCTCGGCTTGTTCGCTGCCGGGCGTCAGCGCCGACGGCTCCGAACGAGGCCAGGGGGCTTGTGCGTCGCGGTGAGATGATGACATGTCGCTCCACTCGAGTTGAATTCAGTTCTTTCTCGAACCATAACCGCTCGAACCCTCGACAAACAGGGTTTACCTGAACTAAGTTCACTTCATGTCATTGAAGATTGTGGAGTACTACGCCACCTTGGATGCCGGGCACCTGGACGACGCGGTGGCGATGCTGTCCGAGGATGTCGAATATTCGATGGTCTTGCCGAGCGGGACGAGTCGAAAGACCGGACGAGCCGCCATGCTCGAATACCTGTCCGGAAGACCTCCCGTCGACCGCAAGCACCGGGTTCTCCGATCTGCCGTCGACCAGGACCTGCAGTTCGCACACGGTGCAGTGACCGAAGGCGACCGGACCACGGGCTATTTCGTCGGAACCATGCACGTGCGCTCGGACGGCCTGATCGACCGCTACCAGGTCTCGTTCGACACCGAATTCGACCTACTGGTCACCGATGCAGGAGAAGGCCGATGAACTCCGACACGCACCCGACCCCCACTCTGCTCCGCTGGTTCGAATACATGGATTCCGACGACCCGGATCGGGTCCTGACCATGATCTCGGCGGACTTCCGTATGTCCGTGCAGTTTTCCAAGGGACACGGCGAGGCAGCCGAATTCGTGGGCGACCGCGACGGGCTCGTCGCCTACCTCCAGCAACGCGAGAAGAGCACCCTGATTCACCATCTCGATCGCGGTGCCTCGGTCGACGGCACCGAGATGGTGCTGGGACGGACCACCCGCGACGGAGCCTTCGAGGCGTCGTTCAACGCCTCGGCCCAACTCGACGACAACGGGCACGTCCGACGGTTGCTCATCGCCCGCACGCCGGAATTGGCGTTCGACTAGGAGCCGATCGGCTCGCGAAACAGAGAAGAAAAGAGCGAGATGCCTGAGCAAGCACTGATTTTCGAGGCCATCCGTACCCCGAGAGGCAAGGGGCGCAACGGATCGCTGCACGGCACCAAGCCGGTGGACCTCGTCGCAGGGTTGATCACCGAACTCCGGGCTCGATTCCCCGATATGGATCCGGCCGACATCGACGACGTCATCCTCGGCGTCGTCTCACCGGTCGGAGAGCAGGGCGCGGTCATCTCGCGCGCAGCCGCACTGGTGGCGGGCCTACCGGAATCGGTCCCCGGCACCCAGATCAATCGTTTCTGCGCGTCCGGGCTCGAAGCGACCAACCTGGCCGCCCAGAAGATCGCGTCCGGCTGGGACGATCTCGTGATCGCCGGCGGCGTCGAGTCGATGTCTCGGGTACCGATGGGCAGCGACGGCGGTGCCCTGTTCACCGACCCGGCCACCGCATACGACCTCTACATCGTTCCGCAGGGAATCGGTGCCGACCTGATCGCGACGGTCGAGGGCTTCACCCGTCACGACGTCGACACCTACGCGGCGGAGTCCCAACGACGCGCCGAAGCAGCCTGGAGTTCAGGCTATTTCAAGAAGTCCGTCGTTCCGGTCGAGGACTTCAACGGCGTCACCGTGCTGGACCACGACGAGCACCGGCGCCCGGGAACCACCGCGGACAGCCTGGGCACGTTGAACCCGGCCTTCGCTGCGCTGGGCAAAGCCGCGGGTTTCGACGACGTGGCGCTGCAGAAGTACGTCGACGTCGAACGCATCGATCATGTTCACACCGGCGGTAATTCGTCGGGGATCGTCGACGGTGCCGCCCTGGTTCTCATCGGCAGCGCCGCGGCCGGAGCACGCGCAGGCCTGGTTCCCCGTGGCCGCATCGTGGCCACGGCTCAGGTCGGCAGCGAACCGACGATCATGCTCACCGGTCCGACCCCGGCCACCGTCGCGGTGTTGAAGCGAGCGGGCCTGACCGTGGAAGACATCGACGTGTTCGAGCTGAACGAGGCCTTCGCCTCCGTCGTGCTCAAGTGGATGAAGGACCTCGACATCCCGCACGAGAAGACCAACGTCAACGGCGGAGCGATCGCGATGGGCCACCCGCTCGGGGCCACCGGCGCGATTCTGGTGGGCACCGTGCTGGACGAACTGGAACGAACCGGTGGCCGCTACGGCCTGATCACCCTGTGCATCGGCGGCGGAATGGGCGTCGCCACCGTCATCGAACGCCTCTGAACCGCCCATCGTCGACACATAGAAATACGAGAGAACATGAGCGAGAACATGATCGGATGGGAACGCGGTGCCGACGGCATCGTCGTACTCACGATGGACGACGCAGGCAAGAGCGCGAACACGATGAACGATAATTACATCGCGTCGATGGCCGCCACGGTCGAGCGGCTCGAAGCCGAGAAGGACGACATCACCGGTGTCGTGATCACCTCGGCCAAGAAGTCGTTCTTCGCCGGCGGCGACCTCGACGACATGACGAAGGACCCGGGCGCTGTCGACCAACGGGACGTTGCGCGCGCCTTGACCGAGCGGATCGACGGCATCAAGAGTGTTCTTCGACGGCTCGAAACCCTCGGCCGCCCAGTGGTGGCCGCGATCAACGGCGCGGCCCTCGGCGGTGGCTTCGAGATTGCGTTGCACACCCACCACCGCATCGCATCGGATGCACCGGGCACCCGAATCGGCCTCCCCGAGGCCACGCTCGGATTGTTGCCCGGTGGCGGCGGGATCGTCAGAACGGTCCGATTGATGGGACTCGATGCCGCCCTGTCGAAGGTGTTGACGAAGGGCCAGCAGCACTCGGTGGCCGATGCGAAAAAGCTCGGGCTGATCGACGCCACCGTTGCCGGTGTGGACGAGTTGATTCCGGCTGCCAAGGCGTGGATCGCCGAGAATCCGTCGGCTGTGCAGCCGTGGGACGTCAAGGGTTTCGAGATACCCGGTGGCGGACCGACCGATCCTGCCGTCGCTCAGAATCTTCTTGCCGCAACGGCGCTGCTACGCAAGCAGCTCAAAGGCGCACCCGCCCCGGCACCGCGGGCGATCCTCGCCGCTGCGGCGGAGTGCGCGTCGGTCGACGTCGACACTGCGGATCGCATCGAAACCCGCTACTTCGTCTCCCTGATGACCGATCGAGTGGCGCAGAACATGATTCGCGCGTTCTTCTTCGACATGCAGACCATCCGACGCGGCACATCCCGCCCGTCCGGCCACGATACGTTCAACGCCCGTTCGGTGGCAGTCATCGGAGCCGGAATGATGGGTGCCGCGATCGCGTACGTCTGCGCCAAGGCAGGTATCGAGGTTGTACTGAAGGACCTCGACCGGGACGCTGCCGACCGCGGAAAACTCTACGCCGAGAAACTGGAAGCGAAAGCTGTCGAGCGGGGCTCGACGACGGCCGAGAGGTCGGCGGCACTGCTCGGCCGGATCCGGCCGACCGCGGACGCGGCCGACTGCGCCGCAGCCGATCTCGTGATCGAAGCGGCATTCGAATCCGTGGACGTCAAAAATCGGGTGTTCGGGGAGCTTGACGGTATTGTTCCCGCCGATATCGTCCTCGGCTCCAACACCTCTCAGCTTCCCATTTCGATCCTGGCCGACGGCGTGAGCCGACCCGAGAATTTCATCGGAATCCACTTCTTCTCCCCCGCCGACAAGATGCCCCTGGTCGAAATCGTCCGTGGCCGGAAGACTTCCGACTCCACAGTGGCGAAGGTCGTCGACTTCGTGTTCCAGATCGGTAAGACGCCCATCGTCGTCAACGACAGTCGAGGCTTCTTCACCTCGAGAGTGATCGGCGCGTTCCTCGACGAAGCGATGGCCGCGGTCGGCGAGGGCGTCAACCCGGTCTTCGTCGAACAGGCAGGCGCGCAGGCCGGTTACCCCGTCCCACCGCTGCAATTGATGGACCAGGTGACCTTGTCGCTGTCGCAGAAGATCCGCAAGGAGAACGAACGCGCGTTGGAGAGCGAAGGCAAGCCGCCTCGTCGACACGGCTCGGACGCGGTGATGGACAGGATGGTCGGTGAACTCGACCGCCCCGGGCGTGCCGGCGGCGGCGGTTTCTACAGCTACGACGAGTCGGGTACGAGAACCGGCATCTGGCCGGGCGTGCGTACGTCTTTCGACTCGGGCTCGACCCGAATTCCGTTCGTGGACATGCAGGAACGGATGCTGTTCGCCGAGGCGATCGAGGCGGTCAAGTGCCTCGACGAAGGTGTCTTGACGAGCGTGGCCGACGCGAACATCGGGTCCTTGCTGGGCATCGGCTTCCCACCGTGGACCGGGGGCGTGATCCAGTACATCGACCAATACGACGGCGGGCTGACCGGTTTCGTCGACCGGGCTCGAGAATTGGCATCGAAGTACGGGGCTCACTTCGAGCCGCCGGAGTCGTTGGTGAACAGAGCAATGCGCGGAGAGCGCGTCCATACACTCGCGTCCTGAACGAAAAGAGAATGCTGTGAACGTACTTCGTCGTTCGATGATGTCCATCGGAATCGCCGCGGTGACTGTCGTTGCTGCGGCGTGCGGGCAATCCTCGCAGGAAGCCGGATCCGCACCGGTGCAGGGCACGTGGGACGACGTCGTGGCCGCGGCCGACGAGGAAGGAACCGTGTACCTGTACTCCAGTCAGCATCCCGAGAACCTCGCGCTACTCGAGACCGCCTTCGAGTCGAAGTATCCCGACATCGATCTCGAGTTCACGCGGGGCAGTGACGTCGAGCTCAACCCGCGCGTGGAGAACGAAGCCCGCACCGGCCGTGGAACTGCCGACGTACACATGTCGACCGATGCCGCATGGATCACGAATGCGTCCGAATCTGGTACCTACTCGACGCCGGTGGTCGGGCCGGCCTTCGACGATCCGGCGTACGCTCGGTCGACGAGCATGCTGAACGACACGTTCTTCCTCACGAGCGCAGCAATATTTGCACTCGGGTGGAACACCGATGCCGTTCCTGCCGGGCTGTCGTCCCCGGAGGGTCTGTTGGATCCGGCGTTGAAAGGCCGGCTGGGCGTCGTGAATCCTGCTGGGTTCGCCGCCGTCGTCGACGAGTATCGGTTCTTCGACGAGAACTGGACCGGTGGCGGCTTTCTGGACAAGCTCGCCGCTCAGGAACCGCGGGTGTACCCGGGCACGTTGGCCGTGGCGCAGGCATTGAGCTCGGGCGAAATCGCCGCATCGCCGATGGTTCCCCCACTGGTCCGGGAGAAGGACGCGGGCGCACCGGTCGACTGGATACTTCCCGATCCGGCGTGGGGTGCGCCGTACTACTCCCACGTGCTGTCGTCGGCTCCGCATCCCAACGCCGCGCAAGTGCTGGCCGACTTCATGGTGTCGGCCGAGGGGCAACGAGCCCTGTCGAAGGGGTACGGCAGCGCACTGCCCGATGTCGAGAACTCGGTCGGGTCGGCCCAAGACATTTCGCTGCCCGATTCGGACTCGCTGACGCCCGAGAAGGTCTCGCAGTTCCAACAGGAATGGGAAAGCAAGTTCAACTGAATCTCGGACTCGAAGGAAGCCCAGCACGACCATGAACAGCCGAACCCTCTGCCTCACCTCATATCCGAGCGGAAAACTCACGACCGAGCATCTGGAGCTGGCGGACATTCCACTCGCTCCGCTGCTCGATGGCGAAGTGCTGGTACGAAATACGTGGCTCTCGATCGATCCGTCGATTCGACTACGACTGGGTGAATCGGCACCGTCCGGGTATCTACCACCGATCTCTGTCGGAGATGCTCTGGTGGGGTTGGCACTCGGCGTCGTCGTCGAGTCACGACACGAGAACTTCCGCCCGGGAGGTCTTGTGTCGCACATGTACGGCTACCGCGACTACGCGACGGTCTCTGCCACCGGAGGCGGATTGGGCGGCGCGGGCACGCTCACCAGAATCGATACCCATGACTGGCCCCAACAGTGGTTCCTGGGTCCGCTGGGCAGTTCCGGGCTTACGGCCTATGTCGGCCTCTTCGAGGTGATGGACATTCGGCCGTCCGACACCGTCTGGATTTCGGCCGCCGCAGGAGCAGTGGGAAGTATCGCCACCCAACTCGCGGCGCACCACGGCTGCACGGTGATCGCGTCCGCAGGCAGCAGAGCCAAGGCCGATCACCTGGTCGATGCCCTCGGCGCCTCCCGTTCGTTCGATTACCACGACGGCGATGTGGGCAGCCTCCTCGCCCGCGCTGCCCCGAACGGTATCGACGCATACTTCGACAACGTCGGTGGATCCCACTTCACCGCCGCCCTCGACGCCCTTCGACCCGAAGGACGCGTCGCGATGTGCGGGGCGATTTCCACCTACGAAACATCGAACACGCTGCCCTCGAACCTGTTTCAGATCACGGCCAAGAGCTTGTCGATACGAGGATTCCGAGCTGGTTCGTTCGGCCATCTGTACGACACGATGCGATCCACCGTCGGAAGCCGACTGGCCGACGGAACGCTGACGTACGAGGAATCCGTCTACGACGGGCTCGAGCAGGCCTCCACCGCACTGGTCGATCTACTCAATGGACGAACCAGCGGAAAGACGCTGTGTCGATTGTGAAGCCCTGACATGGCGGTTCAGAGCGGTCCGGCGTTGGACCGCACGACCTGCGGCGGCGTACTCCGCTCACTCCCGGCAGATGAACTGACGAATTTCCTCCCGCGCGTCGCCGTCACTACTCCAGCACCGACAGCAGCTGGGGCCGTTTTGCCGTCCGGCTGTCGCCCGAGGAGCGCCTACGGACGCGGCGCGTCAACCACGGCGCGAGGAACATTCCGGCCCAGTTCAGATCGCCGCGAACCCGGGAGACCAGATGTGGGCGCCCCAGTGGGGCCAGAGGACGATCCCATGCGTCGGTAGCACCCGGCAGACCGAGAGCGAATGCGGCGGCCGCGGCCAGCCGCGCGTGTCCTGTCTCGTTCAGATGCAAGCGGTCCCAGCTCCACAGACGCGGATCCGATGCCACGTCATGCTTCTCGAGATCGATCACTATCACCCCGAATTCGTCTGCAGCCATCCGAATCTCGGCGTTCAGCTCGGTCATACGCTTAGCGATGATCGCTCGACCCGGGACGGGGTGTGCGAGGCGGGGAAACGTCATGGTGATCACGGTGCAGTCGACCGCTCGCAGCGCGCCGAACATTGCGCCCAGCTCACCGGCCACAGTGTGCGCATCGAAATGGGGTCGCAAGATGTCGTTGACGCCGGCAGCGACGGACGCGACGGTGGGTCGCAACGCCACGGCGGCGGGCAATTGCTCGGCTCTGACCTCAGCAGCTTTGCGACCCCGCACCGCGAGGTTCGCGTACACGACCGTGTCGTCGCTCTCGGCCATGTGCTCGGAGAGCCGATCGGCCCAGCCACGAAAGCCCGCCCTGTCGTCGCCGTCGTTCAGCCCCTCCGTCTGACTGTCACCGAGAGCTACGTACCGCAACTGACCTTCTTCGTTCTCCATACTCACCGCTCCTTCGTCGAGCAGAAATATACAACAAGTTGACTATCTGAACGCCCCGTGGCATGACCGACGGGTACTGTGCCGGATCATGTCGCTACGTGATGCCGTGCTCGCCGCACTGGTCGACGGGGAGCTGTCCGGCTACGACTTGTCCAAGGCGTTCGATGCAACGGTCGCCAACTTCTGGACTGCCACTCCTCAACAGCTCTACCGCGAGCTCGATCGAATGGATCGAGACGAGGTGATCACCGCGAGACTGGTAGAGCAGGACGGTCGCCCCAACAAGAAGCTGTTCAGCCTGACCGACAAGGGTCGTGCGGCGCTGCGCCAGGTCAGCCACCGCCGCCCGAAGCTTCCCGCGATTCGCGACGAGCACCTGGTGGCAGTTCACGCACTGGAGGCCGGCGACCTCGAGCCGATGACGGGCGCGATCCGTGAACGGATGCAGCTCTCTCGCGACAAGCTGGCCAGGTACGACAGGATGGCGCACCGCCTACTCGACGGACGCACCGAGACCGACTTCCTGACGACCGCAGATCGTATCGGCCCATACCTCACCCTGATGCGAGGACGAATGTTCGAGGAAGAATCTCTCCGCTGGGGTGCCCGGGTTCTCGACGTACTCGAGGTCCGCGCTGGTCGACGATGACCGCCATTGCCCGATCAATAGTCACAAAGTTGTGTATCGTTCGCGGGTAACACCCGAACCCGGGTCCGACCCTACTCAGGAGATGACGCGTGCAGCGGTTCCGACAAGCCGTCGAGGCGAACGACCACGACGCCATGGCCTCCACCCTTGCTGACGACGTCGTCTTCAGCTCGCCAGTTGCGTTCAAGCCGTACCACGGCAAACCGATGACCGCAGCGATACTGCGGGCCGTCACGCGGGTGTTCCGCGACTTGCGATACGTCCGAACTGTCGAAGACATCGGCGGTCGCGATCACGTCCTGTTCTTCGAGGCCCGCATCGACGATGTGACCGTCCATGGCTGCGACATCCTGCACCTCGATTCCGACGGCCTGATCGACGACTTCACCGTGATGGTGCGTCCGCTGTCGGCGGCACAGGCACTCTCCCGGGCCATGGCTACGGAATTCGCCGCCGAGATGGCGTCGAACACTGCGACCGACAAGATGGACTGACCCGCTGGACTTCTCACTCGACGCCGATCGTCACCTCGGTGGATTTGACGAACGCGGTTGCCTGCTGCCCCACCGCGAGCCCGAGCTCCTCGGCGGCCTCGCGGGTGATCGAGGAGGTGACTGTCTGGTCGCTGCCGTCGAGACGAACCTTCACCGTCGCCATCACACTGCCGAGCGTGACCTCGGTGATGGTGCCGACGAGCTGATTGCGGGTGGACAGTCGCACGATGGTTCCTCCATGTGAAAAGTAGTTCATGAATGGTCGAGCGAAGCGAACGATACTGGAGGTGCCACACAGCGTCTGCATTCTTCGGTGCTGTCCGACCCGCACTGCCGAGCCCCCCTGCTCACTCCAGGGCGGGCATTGCGTCCACGCGCGCGGGCACGTGCTTGTGCCACGGAGTCGCGGAAAACTCGTCGCGGCGAGCGGCATCGGTCAATTCGTTGGGTGCAACTCCGACGCGGGCCGCGGAACCGGGAAGGTCGAGTCCGAAGCCGTTGGGAAGGGAGATATGGCCGGGTTGCATCGTGTTCGTGATCTCGACCTGTGCCACGGCCGACCCCTTGGCGGTCGTGATCTTGGCACTGCAGCCTTCGGACAGTCCGAGCGCCTCGGCGTCGACCGGGCAGATACGCAATGCACCGTTCCCGCCCCGTTTGCGCCAGGTGTCGTCCCGAAAAATGGTGTTCGCAGTGAACGCGCGACGTTCGCCTGCGGAGAGTACGAAAGGGAAGTCATCGCTGGTGTGAGACGGATCGCTGTTCTTCAGGTTTCTCAAGGAGCCCAGCAGGGGTGCGATGGCCAGCTGTATAGGTCTGTTGGCGGCGGGAACATAGTCCCACGCTCCGCCGTCGAGGTCGTCGACGGTCATCTCGACGCCTGATCGGTTCTCCAGAATTGCGGCGAACAAGGCTTCGGCATTGCGATGGCCCGCTGCGCGGACCGATCGGGGGTGCTCGCGGTAGATCTTGTGGGACAGCGCCCACAGCGCCGCAGCCGATGTCGCGCCGTTCGGGAGCGTGGGGCCGAGCGTTGCGTAGAGCAGGTACGCGGCGACCGGGACGGACTTCTTGTCGAGCCCGAGCAAGGCAAGAAACGTTGCTGCGTACACCTTGTGGCCCAGCTTGAGCGCCCCACGCAGCAAGATGATCCAGCGGGGTTTCACCAAGCCCAATTCGTTGATCAATCGTGCATAGATCTCGGGTTCGGGCAACGTTCCCGGCAATGGGTCGAGTATCGGTGCCCGCAACTGAAAGCTGTTGCGCGGGTATTCGAGACAGAAGAACGTCGCCTCCCATTTCTCGAACTGACTGGACGCGGGAAGCACGTAATCGGCGCGTCGTGCAGTCTCGGTCATCGCAACGTCGATCACCAGGCTGAATTCGAGTTCGTCCATCGCTGTGCGAAAGCTTGCAGAGTCGGCCATCGAATGCGCAGGGTTGGACGACTCGATCACCATTGCCCGGAACCTCGCGGGGTGGTTGTTCGACACCTCCTCTGCGATGGCGTTACCCGGAACCAACCCACCGAACATCGGCGTACCGTGAACCGGTGTGCTTTTGACGTCGAGTGAGTAGTTCAACAATGGTGCGAGCCACGAGTGATTATGCATGGCACCACTTTTCGCGAAATTTCCGGTGACGAGCCAGATGAGCTTCTCGAGGTAGGAGACCAAGGTGCTGTTGGGGCTCTGCTGGACTCCGAGATCCTCGTAGATCGAGACGCTGTCCGCTGTCCCGATGAGATGCGCCGCGCGCCTGATCGCGGACTCGTCCACTCCGCACACACCTGCGTAGGCCGAAACGTCGAGTCCGTGAACTGCGGCCACTACCTGTTCGACACCAACTGTGTTCTCGTGCAGGAAGGCGTGGTCCATCATCCCGTTATCGACGACGATCGCCAAAATGGCTGCAAGGCACCACGCGTCGGTTCCCGGCTTGATCTGTAGATGTATGTCGGCGCGCTCTGCAGTTTCCGTTCGCACCGGATCCAGGACGATCATCGACCTGAGGGGGTCTTTGCCGATCTCCTGCAGCACGGTACGAGCTCGGGCGACACCGTGCGACTGCCACGGATTCTTGCCGAGAAACACACTGACCTGCGCACGGTCGAAGTCGCCCACAGTGTGGCTACCTGTGAGGTGCGCGTCGACCCACGCCTCTCCGGTCTTCTCCTGCGCGATGGCGTTCGATCGATACCGCGCACCCAGTCCGCGTATCAGCGCACCGGCGTAGGCACCGCCCAGATGATTTCCCTGTCCGCCGCCGCCACAGAAGAAGATGCTCTCACCGCCGTGCTTGTCACGAACGGAGCCCAGACGCCGTGCGATCTCTGCGATCGCCGTATCCCAGTCGACCGGCATGTACGTGCCGTCGGCCTCGCGTCGCATCGGAGTATCCAGTCGCGACCCGCCGTTCTGGTAGTGGTCCAGCCTGAGCGCTTTGTTGCAGGTGTATCCGAGCGACTTGGGGTGGTCCTTGTCGCCACGAATCTTGGCGATCCTCCGACCTTCCGTGGAAACGGTGATACCACAGTTGTTTTCGCACAGAATGCAGGCGGTCTTCTTCCAGTCCACACTGCTCTCGTCCGTCACATTCGTCTCCAGTAATTGTATGTGGAACTGCATAGTACGCCTGCTGCACAATCGAGTCGTTGCGCAGTCGAATGAGGCGGTGATGAAACGATTTCGATGCCTCGACTGCGATCGGCAGTGATGGCGAGTGTCGCGCGATTGGGTATCGACGACAAGGTACGGGAGTACATACCTTCGCCGGAATCATTGTGCACGCGCACACTTCACACGGCAGTTCGGCCGTTCTACCGAAGTTCGTTGCGCCGCAGATGATCCTCTGTATTATGACAGAATGCATAGGACTTGGGGCTCGTGACGTACATCGATGACATCCATCTTTCGACTGCGGTCGTCATCGACTTCCTGCGCTCATGATGCGGTCGGTACCCGGCCTGCGGACGGTGGAAGAACATCGTGCGCTCATCGACGGCTTGATCTCGCGCACCCCCACGGTGATGACGCCCCTGTCGCAGGCAGCAGGACGCGCCCTCGGCTCGGAGGTCGATGCTCCGATCCCACTTCCGCCCTTCGACAACTCCGCAGTCGACGGGTACGCGGTGCACGTCGCCGACCTGGTCGGTGCCGGACCCGACGCGGTCGTACACCTCCCTGTTGCACGCGTGATAGCCGCAGGTGATGGAACACGAGAAGAACTACGTGCGGGAACGGTTGCCCGCATCATGACCGGTGCCCCGATACCTGCAGGGGCCGACGCCGTGGTTCCGGTGGAGGATGCCCGGTACGACGGAACAGAGGCGGTGTTCGGTAGCCCGAGCAGGGCCGGCGCGAATATGCGGAGAACCGGGGAGGACGTCATGCCTCCGGAGCGCCTCTTCGATGCGGGAACGGTCCTGACGCCGTCGCGTATCGGACTACTGGCTGCATCCGGTCTGGGACGGGTTCTCGTACACCGTCGGATCCGGGTCGCCGTGGTGTCGACCGGCGCCGAGATCGTCGACGCTGCCACTCTTCTGCGTCACGGTCGTATTCACGACTCCAACTCGGCACTCCTGTCGGCCGCGGTCGAAGACTGCGGTGCCGAACTCGTGGCGTGTATTGCCTTGCCGGACTCGGTGAACCAACTCAGATCGCACCTAGCAGAGCTCGGAGCGTGTGCAGACGTCGTCATCACATCGGGCGGAGTCAGCGCCGGGGATCACGAGGTGGTCAAGCAAACGCTGATGCCCTACGGCGTGCGCTTCGCCGGCGTCGCGATGTCGCCCGGGCGACCCCAAGGTGCCGGAACCGCTTTCGGCACAACGTTATTGACCTTTCCTGGAAACCCCCTTGCCGCCTACGCTTCATTCGAGCTTCTCGCGCGTCCGATTCTCCGACGCGCTATGGGCCTGGTTCCGGACAACCGTCCTACCCTGCGGGTGCCGTTGGCACATCCACTACCCAGGAAGTGTGGAAGACACACCCTGGACCTCGCGATCGGACGCCCCGACGGGTCGATCGCCATGCTCACCGGCTCGGGAAAGCACGGGCTCGGCGCGGCGCGAGAGGCGGGCTATCTCGTGGAATTGAACGGTGCAGTTCCTTCCCTCGACGCCGGCGAGACGGTCACGGCGACAGTGCTCTGACCCGCGCGATCACATCCGATGACATGTAACGAGTGAAAAGAGAGCTCCATGGTCGAGAACGGCGCCACCGGCGACTGGCAGAAGACGGCATGCATTCTGTGCGAGTGCAATTGCGGTATCGAGGTGAAGGTCGAGGACAGGGCGCTTCTCAAGATCCGAGGCGACAAGGATCATCCCGGATCGCAGGGCTACACCTGCGAGAAGCCGCTCCGGTTGGACCGTTATCAAAACGGCGCTCACCGCATCGACTCGCCTCTGCGACGCCGTGCGGACGGCACCTACGAGGAGATCGACTGGACTACCGCGCTCGACGAGATCGCTGAACGTCTGCGGGCAGTTCGTGAACGACACGGAGGCGAACGCATCTTCTTCTACGGTGGCGGCGGACAGGGCAATCATCTCGGCGCTGCCTATGGTCGATCCCTGTTTCACGCAGTCGGAGCGAAATACACGTCGAATGCTCTGGCGCAGGAGAAGACGGGTGAAGCGTTCGTCGACGGTGAGCTCTACGGCAGTCACACCGCAGGCGACTTCGAGAATTCCGAAGTGGCCGTGTTCGTCGGCAAGAACCCGTGGCAGTCCCACGGACTGGCTCGAGCACGGCCCACACTCAAAGAGATCGCCCGTGATCCGGAGCGGTCGATCATCGTGATCGACCCGCGCAGAAGCGAGACAGCGGAGCTGGCGGACCACCACCTGCAAGTGAAGCCCGGGACGGACGCGTGGTGCCTCGCAGCTCTCGATGCCACTCTCGTGCAGGAGAATCTGATCGCCCACGAGTGGCTCGCGACCCACACCGTGGGGGTGCACGACGTCCTCGAGCTACTCCGCAGTGTGGACATCACCGACTACGCTCGTCGGTGCGGTGTGCCGGAAAACGACATTCGTGCGGCCGCACGTCGCATCGGACGGGCAAGCAGCGTCGCGACGTACGAGGACCTGGGAATTCAGCAGTCCCCCAACAGCACGGTGTGCGCGTATCTGCAGAAATTGATGTGGGTGCTCACTGGGAACTTCGCCAAGCCCGGTGGTATGCACATGCATTCGTGGGTCTTCCCTCTCGCCGGTGCCTGGTTCCCCATCCCGCGCGAGAACAGACCGCCGCTCGATGCGGCACGTCGAATCGCCGCACTACGCGCCATGCGCGCAGGTGCAGGTGCGGTGCGGTCGTTGACGACTCGGATGGGAGGCCATCGCAGGACTCGCAGCATCGTCGAGCGCGCGGCGCAGCTCGCCCTGAACAACTTTTTCTCCTCCGTGTCGGTAGCCGTGGCCGATCCGATAGCACGCACGATGGGTAATCCGTACCAGACGGGCTTCACACCGGTCACCGGCGCTCGCATCGTCTCCGGCCTCATACCGGGGAACTCGATCGCCGACGAGATACTGAACGATCACCCTGATCGACTGCGCGCCATGTGGATCGACTCGTCCAATCCTCTGCACTCCCTGGCGGACAGCGACCGATTCCGTCGCGCGATGCGCAGTCTCGAACTGACGGTCGTGGTCGACGTCGCACTCACCGAGACAGCGCGGGAGGCCGATTACGTTCTCCCTGCCTCGAGCCAATTCGAGAAGTACGAAGCGTCACTGTTCACTCTTCACTTCCCGCACAACGTGTTCCAGCTACGGGTGCCGCTCATGCAGCCGATGGCAGGCACTCGATCCGAGCCCGACATCTACGCCGAGATCATCGACAGACTCGGCGTCGTGGACGACAACGTGCTGTCGGCCCTCGGTGCGGCGGCACGTACGGGTTCGGCGACGTTCAACCTGGCACTCTTCTCGACCATCGAGCAGAAGCCGGAATTGGCCGGGCTCCTGCCGTACATCCTGTACCGCACACTCGGAGCCACGCTCGACGTAGGCAAGGAATCCACGGCGCTGATCTGGGGCCTTGCACAGCTCGCCTGCATCGCCAACCCGGATGCCGCGCGGCGGGCCGGATTCGACCGAGACGGTGCCGCGCAAGGAGATCAACTCTTCGACGCCATTCTCGCCGATCCGCAGGGCGTGACCTTCACCGAAGACCGGTACGAGGACGCATGGCGCTACATCCGCCACCCCGACGGCAAGATCCACGCCGCCATACCGGAGCTGCTCGCGGAATTGCGGCTGCTCGACCGAGAAGAACCGGGCTACACCAGCGACGACTACCCCTTCATCCTGTCCGCGGGTGAGCGACGAGCTTTCACCGCCAACGTCATTATCCGTGATCCCGAATGGAGACGACGGGACAAAGAGGGAGCGTTGCGGATGTGTCCCTCCGATGCGGAATCGATGGGGGTGGCCACAGGTGACACCGTTCGGCTGATCACGGAGACAGGTAGCGCCTCGACCGTGGTGGAAGTCAGCGACATGATGCAAGCCGGCCATGTGTCGCTTCCGAACGGAATGGGCGTCACCTACCCCACGGGTGACGGCAACGAGACAGTCGTCGGGGTGCCTCTCAACACGTTGACATCGATCACTCGTCGGGACAAGTTCTTCGGCACTCCCTGGCACAAGAACGTGCCGGTTCGAATCGAGCCGATCCAGAACTCGGCACAGGGGTCGAGCAGATGACCGCCCGGCAGTACTCGGAAGCATCGGCATAGCGGGCAGATCGGTCCATGGCCTAGGCCATGGACCGATATGTTGCGGGCGGACGATGACTACCGCAGAGCGACGGCTGCCACCAGGTGTCCCGCCGCCAGTGACGCACTCGTATCGTCCAGACGCACGAAACAATCTGCGCCGGCTGCCGATTCGAGGCCATGCCGTTCCACCCCGGTCAGCAAGGTGACCGTTCCGTTCGTATTCAGGTGTGCGAGATGAAACGAAGGATGTCCAGGCCGCGGGTCGACGCCGTGAGCAAGCGGCACAGACACCTGTCGACGCTCCTCGGCGCTCAACCCCATGGCCAACCGAAAATTGGGGCGGGCGAACAACTCGAAGGATTCGTACGCGGCCAGTGGATTACCAGGAAAGCTGAGCACCGCAGTGCCCAACATGCGGCCGGCACCTTCTGGTCGGTCCGGCCACATAGCGACGTCCACGAATCCCATGTCCTCTGCGCGCAGAGCTGTGTCGACTACTCCGTCACGGCCCGCATCGATCCCCCCGGACGTGATGACGACGTCGGCTCCGGCGCACGCCGTCGCCAGAACGGCCCGAAATTCGTCCACCGAGTCCGCCACCGAAACGCACATGGTCACGTCGGCACCGCAGGCCACTACGGCGGCTGCGAGCATCACCGAGTTGCAGTCGTGAATCTGACCGAATCCGAGAACTGTTGATCGGTAGATGATTTCGTCACCAGTCGAAATCACGGCTACGCGCAATCGCCTTCGGACCGACACGCTTCGAGCGCCGACTCCGGCCAGCAGACCTGTATGCACCGGGGACAGGGCCGTTCCCGGCGCGAGAAGTCGCTGCCCTTCCCGCACATCCCGACCCCTACGCCGGATGTGAGCGCCGAAAGCGCATCTCCCACGAAATTCCACCCGGCCCTCATCTACTCGCACCTCGTCCATGGGCACTATCCCGGTAGACCCAGCGGGAACGGGAGCCCCGGCCGAGATTTCGACAGCCGTGCCGACAGCCGACACCACCGGCGCGCGATATGTCACCGGAACATGCTGTGCAACAGGCAATAGGACGGGAGATTCGGCCGAGGCACCGATGAGATCGGATACATGCACCGCGTATCCATCGACTACGGACGTATCGAACAGGGGAAGCGGATCCGGTGCGAACACAGGCTCTGCCAGGACAAGGCCGGATGCCGCCACAAGATTGGACTGCCTGACCGCAGTGATCCCGATCAGACCGGCAACCATCGCAGAGTGCTCCTCCACCGACCGCAAGGCGACAGTGGACGTAGCGAACGGCGAGTTCATGAACGAGCCTGAACCGAGGCAACCAGCATCGTGTCTTTACCTGTAGGTCCAGTCTTGGCAGCACCCCCTGGGAAACCGAGTTCCTCGAAGAACTCGGCATTGGTGGATACGTAGCCAGTCCACTGCGGAGGTACGTCCTCCTCGAAGAAGATCGCCTCCACCGGGCAAACCGGCTCACACGCACCACAATCCACACATTCGTCCGGATGGATATACAACATCCGATCGCCCTGATACATGCAATCCACCGGGCACTCCTCGATGCATGCCTTGTCGAGAATGTCGACGCAAGGTTCGGCCACGATGTACGTCACGAGACTCCGTCCGTCATTGATTTCCGGTCGACAATTATGCCGAACGTCATACTACATACGAATAGCCAACGTAGATAGCAACTTTGGGCGTACATCGATGGAAATGCCATCTACCCTTGCCGGTTGTGCACGCGCACATCGTCTCTGGCCCAAGAGTGGACACTCGCACCTTCCGCCCGGCCCTTGCTGCCATCCACAATCTATCGAGTCCCCTGTGACCGACCGATTCGAAGGGCTTGTGAACAATGACGTCCGTAGCGGGAAAAGTCGCATTCATCACCGGAGGGGCGTCTGGCATAGGCCTCGAAACAGGTCGCCGACTCGCATCGCTCGGCGCGCACGTGGTCCTCGTCGATCGGTCCGAGATTTCCGCATCGGTGTTGGAGACCCTGGACACGACCCGCCACTGTCGACACATGTCGGTCGTGGCAGATGTCACCGACACCGCGTCGCTGGAACTGGCCGTGTCCACTGTCTTGACCGAATACGGATGCCTGGACGTGGTCGTCGCCAACGCCGGCATCGCCGAGGCCGGCACCGTCGCGATCAGCGATGTCGAATCGCTGGTCGCCATCGTCGAAGTCAACCTCATAGGAGTCATCCGGACGGTTCACGCAACCTTGCCTGCAGTGACGGCCCAGCGAGGTTACTACCTCCTGGTTTCCTCTGCTGCAGCCCTGAAGAACATCCCGGGCCAATCTGCCTACGCCGCATCTAAAACCGGTGTCGAGGCGTTCGGTGGCGGGCTACGGCTCGAAGTGGCTCACAAGGGCGTCGGCGTCGGCGTCGCCCACCCTGCATTCGTGCGCACACCGATGTTCGAGTCGCAGCACAGCATAGCGGCGGTGCGCGCAGGTATCGAGGAAATGCCGTGGCCGTTCAGCGTCGTGACAGAACTCGACGACTGCGCAGCGGCATTCGTGAACACGATCGTCGAACGTGGTCGAAAGGTCTATGTACCCGGTGCACTTCGCGGCGTGGACACCGTGCGCGGAGTGTTCACAGGCCGTCTGTGGGACGCCATTCTGCGTCCGCGGGTGAAGAAGACGGTTCCCGCTCTAGAGGACGGGATTCTTCGGGCCCGCACGCAGCGCTCGGTCACGGGTCAGTAACCACCACACCAAGACCAAATCCGCGGTCGAGTCGATGTCCAGCCCGGTGAGGTCGCCGAAACGGGCGACGCGGTTGCGGACGGTGTTGCGGTGCACGAAGAGCGCAGCGGCGGTATCGTCGACGCGGCGATCGTTGTCGAGATACGTTGCGACAGTGTCCATGATCTCTCGACCGGTCGCGCCGCGAACCAATAGAGGGCTCAGGTGAACGCCGGCTATCTGCTCAGCGACTTCGTCGGCGAAGGCCAGCAGAGGAAGTGGTCCGAGCGCCGCGAGATCCACCAACCCGGTTCTGCCGAACATCGTGGCCAACGAGAGCGCGCGTTGGGCCTGCTGGTACGAGGAGCGCGCGTCGGAGGGTTGGCGTGCGTCACCCACCCCGATGGCAATCTCGGACTCCAGCCGTTCCGGGACGATGGGCAACAAGGCTATCAATCGACCGTCGATGACCGCGTCGACCACATCGAGAACCTCTCCTCTACAACGCATCCGGAGCAACGCACGAGCGTCCGACGCTGTCACCGTGTCGTCCCACACGATGCAGGCGACCCGGTACGAATGCGACAGGTCTATGCCGTGCTCCTGTGCGTCGCCGGCCAGGGAAGAGGGTAGGTACGAATTCTCGACGAGTTGCCGGATCAGATCCGAGCGGCGGATGGCACCGGTGACTGCCCGCTCCTGCATCACGGTGTTGACGGCTGCCGAATAGGACGTCGCCCACTCCCACATCATGTCTTGCATGTCGTCCACTGCGTCCGTGGGCAGATTCTGCTCGGCCGCATTGTGCCTGATTATCTTGAACAGCTCCCGCGCCCCCAATTGGATGCTGTGGGCAACCAATTCGAGTGGGATCGTCTGATCCGCCCAGCGCCGGACCAATTCGGTCACGTCGCTTTCGTCCACCGACGGCGAGTTGCTTTGCACGCGCCACACCACTATATCGAGCACGGCCCTGGTATTGCGTTCCACTTCCTCGCGAGCGACGGAGTCGTACAACGGAATCCGCTGGCGATACAGATCCGTCAATCGCGATGCCACCGAGTCGAGCTCTACGTCGGCACCGGCGATCAGCGACGAAATCCGTGCCGCGATCGCCCGCTCCCGGGTGGTGTCACTGTCTTCCTGCATCGAGCTACCTTCCGTCGCTACGATCGTGTCATATCCCGAGCCGACAGCCGTCGAATTTCGGGTGCGATGGCACGACTGCGGGCGGTGAAAGGTGCCGTCGTCAGTACCGCTCGTAGAGCGAGCAGAAGCCTGCCTGCCCGCGGATAGATCATTCTGGAGGAACGGTTTTCGAGTGCGCGTACGAAGTGAGGGACGATTCTGTCCGTGTGTGTGACAGCACCGAAAGGCCCGGGGAGAGCTTGTAGCAGCGCAACGAACGCTGGTTGGCTCATTTTGTTCGTGACCAGCGTCGTGTCGATCCACCCCGGGTGAAAGGACCCGACCCGTACGCCGGTTCCGCTCAGTTCGAGTCGAAGCGAGTTGGCGAAGGCTTCGAGACCCGCCTTGGCCGCTGCGTACGCCGAGTGCCCGGGCTGGTGAGCGAACGAAGCCCACGAACAGGTGAAAGCAACATAGCCTTCCGCTTTCATGACAGCGGGCAAGGCTGCTCGGACGATATTGTGCGCGCCGATCAAATTGATATCGATGATGCGCTGCCACGTTCCCTCGGGAAGCAGGTCGATCGGACCGTAATCGGACACCCCAGCGTTCGCCCAGACGATGTCGATCCGGCGACGGGTGGCGAGAATTTGCTCGACCATTCGGTTGCAGGCCTCGGCATCGCGAACGTCCAACTCGTATGTGTCGCACTCCCCCGGCATGGTGGCCGCCACGCGGGCCAGACCGGCTGCGTCCACATCGGCGAGAACGACAATGCCTCCGCGAGCGGAACACTCGAACGCGGTAGCGGACCCGAGCCCGCCCGCCGCGCCGGTGATCAACAGGACTTGTCCGGAAAGCGGCGAAGCGGTCACGAAACAACCCCTTGTGGGTGGTCGGGCAGATCCACTACGGCAAGGGCCGATTCCGAAATGCTCCCCAGGATCAGGTGCGATCCGCGCCGCACCACGCTGGTGACCATGGCAAAGTCGGGCGTCGGCGACTGCAAGTCATGGACTATCGACCCGTTTCGGTCGATCGCCATGACCCACGTGGTCCGTTCTCCTTGTCGGAGCTTCTCCGGCAAGGAGTAGGAGATTCGGCGGATGATTCCCGGCAAGCGGGCCACTCGATCGTGCAGCGCATTCCGGGGCGTCGCCATCGACACCCACGTCAGGTCGCCGTCGACCGAGATGTTGTCGGGGAACGCGGGCAGGTTGTCGATCAGAGTTCGCGGGACCGCTGTCCCATCGACGAGAGAATACCGAGTGATTTCGAAGTCTCCCGTCGACACAACCGTTGCGAACTCTTCGTTATCCGACACAGTCAGGCCGTTGGCGAACTGAATGCCATCGACGACGATTCGCGCCGTACCGTCCGGTGTCAGTTTCACCAGATGACCGGTGCCCGAGTGCTCGAGCAGATCCGCCAAGAAGTCGTCGAACGAAAACCTACGCGAGGACACGGTGAAGTAGATATTTCCCGATGGTGCCCGAACGACGTTGGACGCGAACGTGATCGGGACGGAGTCGAGGCGGTCCAACACTACGTCGACACAGCCACTGCCGAGATCGACACGCAACAAACCGCGTTCGCTGTCGCACACCAGAATCGTCGAATCGTCGACGACGGTGATGCCCAGCGGCCTACCCCCTGTGTCGGCGAGAGTCTCGACAGTAGAAGTACTGTCGTCGATCAGTGTCACCCGGAGAACCCTCCCATCCACGAGTCCGGTGAGAATCCGTCCCTGGGAATCCAGCCGAACGTCCTCCGGGCCCCGGCCCGGCAGTTCGACGCGTCTGATCGAGCCCATCGGGGTGTCGCTGTACTTCGCTCTCGCACGGGCAGTCGACTTCGGCGGTGTCCACCGGACGGGCCGCAGACTCGGACTGAGTGTCGTCGCCGGAAGACGGGCCACCGACGGTGAGGCCTGACCGTTGACGACCGCGGCGATGGCACCCGCCGAACTCCAGGGCGCACCGTGCCCCTCGTGAGGCAAAGGGTAGGCGTCGATCCTCGGATCACTCGCCGACAACGCCATGTCACTGGAGTTCACTCGTCGGTCGTCGAGTCCATAGACCACCGACACCGGGCAGCTCAGTGCAGGTAGACGTTCCGAGAGCGAACGCTCCTCGAGGTAGTGATCGATCGAGGAGGTCGAGGTACGGAACCGTCGAATACCCGTGGCCAATAGGTCCTGTACCGCGAACTCCGGCACCGGACCACTCGGAGCGAACGCAGAGCCGAGCCCTGCACGCAGCATTCTCGCGGGAAGCATTGCCCACACTGCGTTGCCGACTAGCGGCGTCCTGAGAATTCTCTCGGACAGACCGCGCGAGGTCAGTCGACTCGACACGGTCGGCGTCGTCGCGACGAGCACCAGTCGTCGAACGAGCGTGGGGTACTGCTCGGCCAGTGATGTCGCGACCAGGCCGCCTCGCGAATGGCCTACCACGGTGACGGACTCGAAACCTGCTACTCGTATCTCACGGGCGACATGAAGTGCATCGTGCTCGATGGTGTCGCTTCCCGACAGGTCGGGCACGAGGACGTTTCCGGCCAGGAGCGGTTCCACGCGATCCCAGGTGGCGGCCGAAGCGCCGAGACCATGCAGCAGAACGATTGCCTCGGATGTCATCGTGGCCTCTCGGAGGTACGCACGAGGTGGTCCTCGGGATCGAATCGAACTGCACGAGAGCGATAACCGAGAACGCTGCCGGGCCACAGGTTGCTGTTGCGGCCGGAAGGATCGAGATACCAACTCCGACAGCCGCCGCTGGTCCACACTGTTCCTTCGGTCAGTGCATCGATGTCGGTCGAGTACTTCGCCTGAGCCTGCGGCGTCGGCTCGATGAAGCCACCGGCATCGATTGCACGCTTCATGGCCCTCCCGATGTACTGGATCTGCGACTCGAACATCATGATGACCGAGGTGTGCCCGAGCGCAATATTGGGGCCGTGCATCAGGTACAGGTTCGGAAAACCCGAGACAGAGGTACCGAGATAGGCCCGTGGGCTCTCGCCCCAACTCTCGGCCATCGATCGACCCTGTCCATCGAATACTCTGTCGGTCAACGGTAGTCGGCGCGTATCGAACCCGGTGCCGAAGATGATCGCATCGACATCGTGCACTCCGCCCGCTGCATCCACGACTCCCGTGGGTGTCACCTTCGCTACTCCCCCGTTCTCGACGGTCACGTTCGGCTGAGCCAACGCCGGGTAGTACTCGTCGGACAGCAGAATTCGCTTGCAGCCCATCCGATAATCGGGCGTCAACTTCGCCCGCAGCGCAGGATCGCTCACGGCATGCGCGAGATGTGCTCGTCCTTCCTTTTCTCCGATTCGCATCAGTGCCGGGTGCCGGAAGGCCAGCAGCTTGATCTCACGTTTGGCGTAGACGACTGCTCTGGATGCACGCTGGTAACCCGGAACCGACCGCAAACGCCTACGGGTTCTCTCGGATATCGGCCGATCGTTGCGAGGCATAACCCACGGTGCAGTGCGTTGGAACAGCGTCAAAGACTTCACGACCGGCTGGATCTTCGGCACGAATTGAATTGCCGATGCACCGGTACCGACGACGGCCACTCGCTTCCCCGAGAGATCGACCTCATGGCGCCACCGAGAGGAGTGGAAGACGGGGCCGGTAAAGGTGTCTATTCCCTCGAGAGCAGGCAGCGACGGGTCTGCGAGCGATCCGGTGGCGAGCACGACATGGTCGGCAGTCGACCTTCCCCGGGCGGTGTCGAGTATCCATCGTGAGGTGTTCGAGTCCCACGCCAAAGATCGCACGGCACAACCGGTTCGGAGACGCGGGATCAGACCGTGATCGCGCGCGAGATTGTGCAGATACGAGCGAATCTCAGACTGCCTCGCATACGTGTGCCGCCAGGTGTGGCTCGGGGCGAACGAAAACGAGTACAGCAAGCTCTGCACGTCGCAGGCGGCACCGGGATAATCGTTGTCGCGCCACACTCCCCCCAGCGACGACGCCCGCTCGAAGATGACGACGCTGCCGCTGTGCAATTTTTCCAGCCGGATAGCGGCACCGAGACCGGCGAACCCCGAACCGATGACTGCCAGGGTGTGATAATCGGGATCGGCGTCGGAGCCGGTTTTCACCATGATTCTCTCGCGTTCTGTGAGTGAGGCTTTCGGGAGAATTCAGACCACGAGGTGACCGAAGCCGGCAACTCAGTGGGCAGTGCGAACGCGCCGTCGAGGGTCAAGATTTCAGCGGGACCGACCGAACCGTGAGTCTTGCTCGTCAGGCGAACAGACACGAACGCGGTCGCATAGTCGATGTCGCCGATGTGGAATACCTGCTCGAAGTAGAGATTTTTGGCATCGGTGCCCAGCAGGCGTGTTCGCACGCGGTACGACCGAGGGAAAGTGAGAGAACGGTGATATGTGATGGTTTGGGCGGTCACCACCGGGCTCCACCCGCGGCTGCGAAACTGCGCCCAGAGACCTGTTCTTGCGTAGTACGAAATTCGCGCAGCGTCCAGAACGGACAGGTATCGACCGTTCGTCATGTGCATCAGGACGTCGAGATCCACGAGAAGCACCCGGAACCGCGTTTCCAAAACCTCCCCTACCGTGGCTTTTCGCCTCGTGGACCGCATGCGAACGAGCCAGCGGATCGTCATGATCACAGTGTTCACCCCTTCGCCGACGTATTCTCTGCACCATCGTGGTCGAGAAGGTTCGTCGTCGCGATAGCTGCCACAACACGTCCGAACGCAGGAAGGTGTGCGCATGCACAACGCCCGAGGAAGGCTCGGCCGATACAGTGTTCACCGACAGCCAGGAGAGACCATATGAAGATCTTCATCATCGGAGCTGCCGGCGGCATCGGCTCCAGACTGAGCACCGTTCTGACCGCTCGCGGTGACACGGTCTCCGGAATGATCCGCAACCTCGCTCACCGTGACCGAGTCGAATCAACCGGCGCTACAGCTGTTTTCGGTGACCTCATCGATAGCGACGCCGCCACGCTGGCAACCGCGTTCGCCGGCCACGACGCCGTCGTCTTCAGTGCAGGCGCACACGGTACCGGCATGGACAAGACGACGTCGATCGACGGAAAAGGTTTGGAAAAGGCAGCCGACGCAGCGCACAGTGCGGGCGTGAAGCGGTTCGTACTGGTCTCGGCGTTCCCCGAATCGGGCCGCAGCCAACAGCCTTCCGAAGGATTCGAGCACTACATGGCCACCAAGAAGACTGCCGATGTCTACCTGTCCCACACCGAGTTGGATTGGCTGATCGTCCGGCCCGGAGTGCTACTCGACGAGCCGGGGGATGGCACCGTCACCGCCGGATTGGCCATCGAGCACGGCGACGTACGGCGCGACAACGTCGCATCGTTCATCGCGGCAGCGTTGGCCGAACCCGCACTGACCGGGACGATCGTCGAACTCACCGACGGCACAACGCCTGTCGCCGATGCGGTTCGGCAAGTGATCGCAGGCTCTGGCGCTCGGCTACCGTGACGAGCCGACGACTCCATTGAACAAGAGCACCATTTCTTTCTCTACAAGGTCCAGCGCCCTGGTGCTCCGCTGTGCCTTGCACAGCAGCAAGGCGCCCTCGATAGCCGAGAGTGCCATGGTGGCCAACCCATGGGCGCGTTCCTGATCGATACCGTGCTGCCACAGTGACGCCGCGATCGTGTCCTCCCACGAGGTGAACGACTCCCCCGCGGCAGCGAGTGCGGCCGGACTCTGAGGCCCTTCGATAGCGACGGAGGCCACCGGACACCCCGATGCGAAATCGGTGGCCAGTAACTCGCCGCGAAATCCGGAAATGATCGCTTCAACCGTCCGCAGCGGACCGAGGGTTGTCAATCCTGCCGAGATCATCGAACCCATGAAGGTACCGGCCGCTCGGGTCGCCTCTTCCACCAGCTGTGGTCGACCCTGCGGAAAATGGTGGTAGACCGAGCCTCGCGGAGCACCCGCATGTTCCAGGACGTCGGCGACGGACGTTGCCTCGACGCCCCTCTGTTTGAACAACGCGATGGCGCTGCGCAGCATGTCTTCGCGTGCGGTCGACCGTCTCGGCATGGTGCCACCTCTCGGGTCGGCTCTGATTATGTCGTCCATCATAACAAGGGTGCTCAGCTGTGCACCCGACCCGCCGCACCCCACCTCGACGTCGCTGACGTGGGGAGGCTCGAGATGTATCACTCGGACTGATATGCGGTGTCAACACATTCGATTTCCCTGATCGCCGACACCGACACACACTTTGCGGCGATGCGTGACCCACCTCACTCGAGGTCCTTCGTACGATTCAGGGAGATCTACATGACTCAACTCGGTTCCGAACCTGGTGTGCAGCAGAGGACGCCAGGTCGCACCCAGGGAATTCTGTTGGTCTCGATGAGTTGCCTGCCGGTGCTCGGTGCGGTGTTGCTCGCCCCGATTCAACCGCAGATGCTCGACGAGTTTGCCGACACACCCGGCGTCGAAGCCTTGGTTCCCCTGACCATCACTGCGCCTGCGCTGATGATCGGTTTGCTCGCGCTCGGCGCGGGACGGGTGATCGACAAGGTGGGTCGCATCCGACTGCTGACTGTCGCGCTCGTCGTCTACTCGCTGTTCGGAATCGCCCCGTTCTTTTTGGACTCACTCCCGTTGATCGTGGCGTCGAGACTCGGTGTCGGCGTTGCCGAAGCCGCCATCATGACCTCTTGCACCACACTGATCGCTGATTACTTCTCCGGCAAGGACCGCGCTCGCTACTTCGGGTTGCAGGTGGTGTTCACGAGTTTGTCGGCCGTGGTCTTCATCGGTCTCGGCGGCGCACTTGCACAGAACGACTGGAGAACTCCGTTCTGGCTTTACACCGTCGGAGTCGTCTTCGCGATCCTCACCCCGATCATGCTGTGGCAGCCTCGTTCCACGACCACGATGCAAGACCTGGTTGCGTCGATTCGATGGCGGCCTCTGCTCAAACCGTTGGCCGTCACACTGTTCGGCGGGGCCGTGTTCTACACACCGATCGTGCAGATTCCGATCAAACTCGACGCCGTCGGTGTGAACAACACAGCTACCATCGGCATCGTGAGTGCGCTAGTCGCGCTGGCTACGGCACTTGCCGCGCTCACTTTCGGTCGACTTTCCGACGCCGGTCCGAAGATGTTGTTGCCCATTGCATTCGGTGCATCCGGTATCGGCCTGGCCGTCGTCGGACTGGCATCGAATCCCCTGTTCGTCGCGGTTGGTGGCATCATCGCTTCGGCCGGATGTGGACTGCTGCTTCCGACGTTGCTCCACTGGGTTGTCAGCGACCTCGACTACGCTCAGCGCGCCCGCGGCACCGGAGCCTGGACAGCCGCCATGTTCACCGGTGAATTCCTGTGCCCCCTCGTCGTCGTCGCCCTCGGTGCCGTGTTCGGCGGGCTCACCGGAGCACTGATCGCACTCGGGACCGCGTCCGTGCTCATGGCAGTGATGCTTCCGAGGCTCGGGTCATTCACGGTCCACACCACACCGTCCAGCAACTCCTGAGAAACCAGCAATCCTGAGCCATGCCTGAGCCTCTTGGTAACTGAGAGCCTCTTTATACCTGAGCGAGCATGCGGTGCGGCCACGCCGCGCAGAATCCTCGAACCTGACACAGAACGCACTAGCGTCTGAGCCTGGCTTCATACCGCGGGCGAGTGATCGGCGGTGCCCTGGCCGGCATACCGGTATACGGTGCACTGGCGACAGGAGGACAGACCTGGTGGATTCGAACAAGGGCGTCGACGAGTCTCCACTGCACCGGAACCGGTCCTTCCTGATCCTGTGGACCGGCGGTGTGCTCTCCGGTGTGGGTTCGTCGATGAGCACATTGGTCTTCCCCCTGGTCGGCTTTGCCTTGACCGGCTCGACGTTCTTGGCAGGCCTGGCCGCCACCGGCGTCCTGACCGGCGAGCTGCTGGGGCGGCTGGTGTCCGGTCCGCTCGTCGACCGGTGGCCTCACCGTCGGACGCTCACTGTCGCCAATGTTGCTGCAACCGTGTCGATGTCGAGCGTCGCCGCCGCCTCGCTCACCCACACACTGAGTCTGATCCATCTGGTGCTCGCCGGGTTGGCGATCGGGGTGGCCGACGCGTTCGTCGGTCCTGCGGTATCAGCAGCAATTCGGCACGCGGTTCCGATAGGCCAGCTTCCGTTGGCGTACACACGCATTCAGGTACGGGAGCACCTTGCGACTTTGATCGGCCCACCGTTGGGTGGGGCGCTGTACTCGATTGCGCGCAGTGTGCCGTTCATCGTCGACGCGATCAGCTACCTGACATTTGGGCTCCTCTCGAGCCGATTGCCGACGACGACGAGAACGTCGGATCAACCGAGCAGGTCCTTTCTGAGCGACGCACGCGACGGCTTCGTTTTCGTGTGGCGACACAGTTCGGTGCGCGCAATCCTGATGTGGGGAGGAATGTTCAACTTCGCCTTGGCATACGTCTTCACCGCTGTGACCTTGCGGCTGATCCGAGATGGCGTGAACCCGGTGGCCATCGGTCTCATCGACACGGTAGCCGCCGCCGCAGGTCTGATCGGCGCAGTTGCGGCGGGGCGAATTGTTGCGACCTTCCGCACCGGGCGGTTGACGATGTCCACGGGCTTGGCGTTGGCCGTCATCGTCGCCCCGATGGGATTGACGACAAATGTGGTCCTGATCGGTGCGCTGTTCGCCGCCGGCATCGTGCTGCTCCCCGCCAACAACGCCGGCATCTCCGCCTTCATCGCGTCGGTAACGCCCACACACCTCCAAGCACGCGTCAACGCCGCCGGTGGAGTCTTCTCGCTCGGACTTGCGCCGCTGGCCCCACCAGCAGCGGGGCTGTCGGTCGCCGCTGCCGGCGGACCGGCGTCGATGTTCATCGGCTCGGCACTTCTGGTCGCCAGCCTCGCGCCGCTAGCGGCCAGCCGCGACGTCCGGGGGCTGAGCAAGCCGGCCCACTGGCCAACAACTGCACTTTCCTCATGACGGTCACGATCACCACCGCGTCGAGCAGAAACCGCCGTCCCGAAATCGACCATCGCCGGCGCTGAGGGCGGCGTCGTCATCCCAATCGATCGACGCAGCGCGCACATCGAGGGAGCCGTGGGCGGTGATGATGTCGAGGTCGGCGTCGATCGGAAACTCCTCGTCCTGCTTCCAGACGTCTTGACCTTCCCAGACAACAAAAAGTGCGCATGACAGCAATTAAGCAGTTCAGGGGCACTTGGTGTGCGCCATCAGGGATTCGAACCCCGGACCGCTGTACTAGAGATAACAATTCAGGTGGATGTATCGGCGTCCATCGTCGGCCCGTTGAGCTGAGTGTTCGGCAAATCGAATGACCACCTGCGTCCGTCTGCGTTTATGCGAGTACGACCCAAAGTGATGAGTAGAAGATGACTTCCGTCGATCTGCTCCCGGTCATCAAGATCATAAGCACTGTCCGGTCAAAACTGTTGATTGCGAACAGATTGCGCTCTCATCATCCGAGCGGATGAAGCGAACTCGAATCTCGGCATCCCCGCCACCCGCCGCGCTGCGCTCCATCTACTCGGTCGACACAGGTGGGGTTCCCTGTCAGTGCCTTCTAGCTGCGCGTCGTGGGCAATAGTGTCGAAGACGGATCAATCCAGGACGTTTGCGCCTACTGGCAATGAGTAAGCATCGCACCCAGAGTCGGACGCCGATCTCGCCTGCGCTCGGTACGAGCTCGAAACAACAGAACCCCACCCGAAAGAACTCAGCTGTGTCCAATTCCACCAGTGAACGAAAGTCCTTGCCGTTCCTCGTCTACGTCCTCGCAATGGGTACGTTCCTCATGGGCACGTCGGAATTCGTCGTTGCCGGACTCCTGCCCGATATCGCCTCCAACCTCGCCATCGGCATCTCCGAGGCCGGACTCCTGGTCACTGCGTTCGCGATCGGCATGATCGCCACCCCGTTGATCGCGGTGGCGGCACTCGAGATGCCCGAACGAACGACACTTCTGCTCGCGCTCGCTGTTTATTCCGCCGGACACATCGTCGTCGCACTCACAGACGACCTGTCCGTCATCCTCGTGGCTCGCTTCGTGACCGCGCTCGCAACGGGCGCATTCTGGTCGCTCGCCGCATCTGTCGCGTCCCGCGTTGCGGGACCGAACGCCAGTGCGCGCGCCATTGGTCTGGTCCTCAGTGGAGGCATTCTCGCGACGGTGATCGGGGTGCCCCTCGGCTCTGTTGCCGGCCAGCTCGTAGGTTGGCGCGGCCCGTTCTGGATCCTCGCGGTATTTGCCGTACTCGCATCGGTGCCTATCGCCCGCTTCGTTCCCAGTGGTCGTTCGGTATCGACGGTCATCCCTCTTCGCTCGCAACTCGCAGCGGTCGCCACCGGAAGACTCTGGGTGGTCATGGCAGCGTGCGTGCTGATCTCGACGGCCGTCATGTCCACCTACTCGTTCATCGCACCACTGCTCACAGAACGCTCCGGCCTGGCCGTCGGACTCCTCCCCCTGGGTCTCACTATCTTCGGCGTCGGTGCCGTCACCGGCACCCTCAACAGCGGTCGGTTCGCAGACCGCGCGCCCTACGTCACCGCGCTGAACGGTGGCGTCATCGTCGTGATCGCACTCGGACTACTGAGCGTCTTTTCATCTTTCGCTACGCCATCGATCGCCCTTCTCGCTGTCGCGGGAATGGCCGGCCTGGGCACGAACCCCGTGCTCATGTCGATGGCCGTCCGATTCGCAGAGGGCGCGCCGACTCTGGCCACATCGCTGTGCACGTCGATGTTCACCTCGGCACCGCCGTCGGCACATGGGTCACAGCGCAAGCGATCAGCGAATACGGACCCGCCGCGATTCCCGTCGTAGGTGCACTGTTCGCAGTGTTGCTCGTGGTTCCGCTGGCCGCGCTCGTGATCATCGACCGGGCACGTCGGGATAGCGATGCTGCGTCTGCACCGTCGCAGTCGGTCGCCGGCCACGAAGTCGAAGTTCGCTGACCGAACGCGTCGCAGCGCGGCGGTCGTCTGGACTGTGAAACTGCCGACGACGATCCGGAGCTCAGGATGGTTGGACGTGGTCCGACGTCGGTGTCGAACCACGTCCAACGTTGTGCTCCAGAGGGCCCGAAACGCAGCAGCCCCCGCCCGACAGGGCCAATAGTGCGACCACAGTACTTATCCCTCGACGGCACCGGTGTTCAACCGCGCCTATACGCAGCGAGAAAGGCGACCTCGCCTCCCTGGTCCCTGACGATGTCGAGTTGAACGAGACGCTGTGGATCACCGCAAATTCGACCGTTGAGGAGCCCCAATATCTTTGCTGCATTGTGTATTTCGAATATCCGACTGCACGCAATGACCAGGACTTCCCCCGTTTCCATACCGAGGATTTCCGTGACAAGGCGTGGCGTCGGCAGCAGCGACAAAGATCCGCCCGGCCATCGATGACTTCTGCGGAAATGACGACGCCGAACGAATCTCACTGCCCGACGCACGTCAGCTAGCCCTCGAACTGTGTTGCCCCGTTGATGGTTCCACCACACTGGAAGCTGTCGGTCACCGACGATGCCGCGGATCACCTCGACCTGCTCGCCGTAGTCTCCAACGTCGTGACGGCACCGGGGATCATGGACCTTTCTGTTCCCGGACTGAGACAACCATGGGGTGCCCTTTCGGTACACCTCTCATCAGACACTGGTTCGATCGGGTCCGCTGTTGTTGTATCGAAGTATGACAACTTCCGTAAAGGCCTACGCCGCCACCGCAGCCGACAAGCCACTTTCCCCCAACACGATCGAGCGCCGTGACGTCGGACCTCATGACGTCCGCATCGACATAAAATTTGCCGGCATCTGCCACTCGGACATCCACACCGCACGCGGCGAATGGGGACCGATCAGCTACCCCCAGGTCGTCGGACACGAAATCGCCGGCATCGTTAGCGAGATCGGCTCCGAGGTCACCAAACACGCCGTCGGCGATCGCGTCGGAGTCGGCTGCATGGTCAACTCGTGCGGCGAGTGCGCCCAGTGCGTCAAAGGACTCGAGCAGTACTGCCTCGTCGGCAACATTCAGACCTACGGCAGCACGGACCGCGACGGCACCACAACCCAGGGCGGCTACTCCCAGCAGGTCGTCGTCACCGAGCACTTCGTCGTCAAGATCCCCGAGGGCATCGAACTCGACGCCGCCGCACCCCTGCTGTGCGCCGGCATCACCACCTACTCACCCCTGCGCCACTGGGGTGCCGGACCCGGCAGTAAGGTCGCCGTCGTCGGTATGGGCGGACTCGGCCACATGGCCGTCAAGATCGCCCATGCCATGGGTGCCGAGGTCACAGTGCTCTCGCAGTCGCTGAAAAAGCAGGAAGACGGACTTCGGCTGGGAGCAGACCACTACTACGCCACCAGCGACCCCAGCACCTTCGAGACACTCTCGTCCACGTTCGACCTGATCATCAACACCGTCAGCGCCCCAATCGATCTGAACGCACACCTGTCGCTGCTCGCCGTCGACGGCGCGATGGTCAACGTGGGGGCTCCTGCGGAACCACTTCCGCTGCAAATCTTCTCGCTCATTCCCTCTCGCAGGACGTTCGCAGGATCGGCCATCGGCTCCATCGCCGAGACCCAGGAAATGCTCGACTTCTGTGCCGAGCACCATCTCGGTGCCGAGATCGAGGTCATCTCCGCCGACAAGATCAACGACGCCTGGGAGCGCGTGCTCGCCTCCGACGTCCGGTACCGATTCGTCATCGACACGGCGACTCTGGCTTGATCGGCCCCGGACAACGATAGAACGAATACCGCCTGTCCACGCACACGATGTATGTGCACAGGCGGCTTTCTGCGCCGAAATGGATACCGCGGTTTCTTCCCGCGACTGCGCATCCAGATCGAGGCCGAGAGGTGACTGCAGGCGCTAGATCGCCTGCGCGGAAATCCCTGCAGCATTGAGTCTTTCGACACGATCGCGGTGCGTACGCCGTGAACCCAACGCACCGATGAACGTCAGGAGCCTCACTCCCCCGGGGCTTCACTGCCGGCGTCGTCGCGAAGGGTGCCCCGACAGGGCCTCGCGTCAGGTCAGGCTCAGCCTTAACCTTGGATGTATGAACAACAAAGCCGAGGTACGTGAGTTCCTCATGACGCGCCGGGCCCGGCTGACGCCCGACGCGGCCGGCATCGTAGGCGGAATGAACCGCCGGGTCGCCGGACTGCGACGCAGCGAGGTCGCGTCCTTGGCCGGCCTCTCCGTCGAGTACTACGCACGCATCGAGCGCGGCGCGATCGGCGGTGCGTCGGCGTCCGTGCTCGATGCACTCTCACGCGCCCTGCAGCTCGACGATACCGAACACGCACATCTACTCGACCTCGCACGAGCCGCTGACGGAATTCCGACGTCCGGACGGCCGCGTCGCAAGGCCTCGCGCCCGACCAACCAGAGAATCAGTCTGCAGTGGGCGCTGGACTCGATAACGGAAGGCGTGGCTTTCGTTCGCAATCAGCGTCAAGACCTGCTGGCGACCAACGAACTCGGTAGGGCGTTCTACGCCCCGATCATCGGAGACGGTGGACGAACGCCCAACCTCGCTCGATTCCAATTCCTCGATCCGTTGTCCCGGGAGTTTTATCCCGACTGGGACACCTTCGCCGCAATGTGTGTATCCATCATGCGCGCCGAGGCCGGACGCGACCCTCACGACAAGGGCCTCCAGGATCTCGTCGGTGAACTTTCCACGCGCGACGAGACATTCCGGACGTTGTGGGGTGCCCACAACGTCCGGACGCACGGGGCGGGCAAGAAGCGTTTCAACCACCCGGTCGTCGGCGAAATTCACCTCGCCTACGAGGAGCTCGTCGTCACCGCTGACCCCGGATCCATCCTCATGGTCTACACCGCGGAGCCAGGCTCGCCGAGCGCCGAACGTTTGCATCTACTCGGATCTTGGGCGGCGCAACACGCAGAGGCGTGAGAGCGCAGCCCCCGGCACGCATGTCGGTCAGGGTTCGGTGATCTCGACGTCGAATGTTGTCGAGTCCACGTCGTCGGGGTCGGGTCCCCGCCTACACCTCGGTCGAGAGCATTCATGGCGGCCAGCTCGTCGTCGAGCTCGAAATCGAACCAGTCGAAATTCTGCGCGATACGTTCGGGGTTGGTCGACTTGTAAAGGTCCCGAAAGGTCGAGCTGAGCAGTGGTCTGTGGACCACCTCACGAGTCCGTGGACGCTGGCCGAGCTCTACTGCGCGGTATACCCCGCATCGACGGGCAAAGCCACGCCGGTGACGTAACTCGCGGCATCGCTACACAGCCACAGCACCGCCGCCGCAATCTCCTCCGGCCGCCCGAGCCGTCCCAACGGCACACCACTCGCGGCAGCGTCGGAATCGAGCTCTCCACCCGCGATCATCCGTTCGACCATCGGCGTACTGATGGTTCCGGGACACACCGCGTTGACGCGCACTCCATGCTGTCCGTATTGCAGCGCAACACTTTTGGTGGAACCGATGACGCCGTGCTTGGTTGCGTGATAGGTGGCACGACCAGCTCCGCCGACCAGACCACCGAGAGAGGAACAGTTCACGATGGCACCGGACCCCTGCTCACGCATCTGTACGAGTTCGTGCTTCATCGACGCCCACACACCCCGTAGGTTCACGGCAACGATCTTGTCGAAGGCGTCGGCAGTTTCGTCTGCGGAATCGACGGGCGGCAGCATGATTCCGGCATTGTTAAAGGCCATATCCACAGTGCCGAAAGCCTCGACGGTGGCCTGGACTGCCGCGGCAACCTGATCCTCGTCGGAGACGTTGCACTGCAACGCAATCGCCGTGGAACCGTTGGCGTTCAACTCGTCTGCGAGGTGCCGTGCAGCGTCCCCGTCGAGGTCGACAATGGCAACTTGGGCACCGGCTTCGGCGAACGCGCGGGCAGTTGCCGCGCCCATTCCGGCGCTGGCACCGGTGACGAATGCGGTCTTGCCGGTGAAGTCGTACGTGACGGTCATGAGGGTGTTTTCCTTCAGGTCGATCCAATTGTGCCGCAGGTCGAGTCCGGTGTGCTGCGCGAGAGCAGCGAGCAGTTCGTTCTGGAATCGTTCGTCGTGCACCGCGGGGTGGCACCGCGGCCATGAGCGTGGCGGTCAGCAGCTTGCTGTCCGAATACTAAGCCGTTTCGTTGGATCCGGACCAGGCCCGACGCGTCATATCCCATCTGGCCGACGGAGCCGTCTGGTCGTTGGAATATATGTGCCGATTGCACAGTGAGCTACTCCGAACGGGAAACGGTCACCGTCACATCGCCGTCGATGGAACCGACAGTGTCCGAACCTGTTCGGTCCATGCTGCCAAGAATGACGATGCCTGGGAACTCGCTTTGATCACCGTAGTAGAGGACGAAGTCGTTACCCGGTGCGTAGTAGCCGATGTCTCCCGGGTTCGGGTCTGCACTGCCCGGCGCTCCGTCGGTCGACAACTCTGCCGGCAGCCGCCCAGTCTTCTCGACCGAACCGTGGTCGGAGAGATTCAGCGTCAGCGGGAGTTGGGCCGCGAGGTCACGGCTGGCCGCGGTGTCGTTCAACGTTCCGACGACGATCCGTTCACCGACCTGGATGTCAATCTGCATGGCTTCTCCGTTCTCGACCTGCTCGTTCGCAGCGTCGACCGTGGCGGGGACACTTGCACTGGTGACATTCGGGATCATGACGCTCGCGCTGGTGGAGCTGGACCTTTCAGCCGTCGACTCCGAGGCGGTTCCGGCGGAACAGGCCGCCAGCGCGAGAACCGAGGACGCCGCGACCAGACCGGAAAGGACTCGGCTTCGCACGGCCGATGCCGTCACGACGCGGACTGTCGTTCGTAGGTCACCCGAAACCCCTCGGCGGGATCGCTCGGTGTCAGCACCAGGGTGTCACCGTCGACCTCGTAGTTTCGCTCGAACGTCTGCCCGATCAGGTCCCGCGCTGCCGCTGATTCCACTGTGACGGTGAGGGTTCCGGCATCAGCGTTGGTGGTGAGGTCACCGAAGTACGCCTCGTATCCCTGGACCGTCAAGGGGGTGTCCGGTGCGGACGTGTCCGGGTTCATCGCCTGTACCGACATCGTCTCGTCCGTGAAGATGACCTGCCCTGAATACGGTGTGGGCGTCAGATCGCCCTCTGTTCCGACCTCGAGCGAGGTCATCCGCCACTCGCCGGTCAGACCGTCACTACCTGCCTGGTCCGATGCTTGCGAGCAGGCGGCGGTCGTGATCAACAGTCCGACTGCTGCGACCCCGGAGATCAAGAGTTTCTTCACCGTGCTTACCTCTTTGCGTTTCCGGTTGGATTAGATATGAGGTGTTCGGACGAACCGGACAGTGGGATCCCATGTCGGGGAACCCTCCCGTCCTGGACGAGACCGATTCGATCGTCGGAGCCCGCTGCGATCAGCGGCCCTCGTACTGCTCATCGGTGATGTGCTCGGCCCACGTCGTCGTGGTGGACGGATCCTCACCGTTCTGAAGCATCGCGATGTGCTCCATGTACACGCCGGGAGCTGCTGCGTGCCAATGCTCTTCGCCGGGAGGGGTGTAGAGGGTCTGGCCTGAGTGAACCTCGATGATCGTGCCGTCGCGGCTTCCGAATCGCGCGATTCCCTGCGTGACACGCAGGTATTGTCCGTTCTCGTGTGAATGCCAGGCCGTGCGAGCGCCGGGTGCAAATCGAACGGTCGCAACGACCATCGTCTGATTCGCTTCGTGCGGCATCGCGATCGGGTCCAGCCACACATCGCCGGCGAATTGCTCGGCGGGGTTCTTGGTGGTGGGAACTGCGGATTCGATGTTCATCGATGGCCTACTTTCTGTCGTATACCTACCCAAGAGGGGCTGAACCTCAGGACGCGTTCGAGCTGCCATTCCCACCGAAGAGCTTCTTGGCCAGGCCCATTGCCGCCATACCCTTGGGCCAGCCCGCGTACAGCGTCACGTGCGTCAACGTCTCGATCAATTCGCTCTGCGTCACGCCGTTCTCGATCGCGCGGCCGAGGTGGAACTCGAGCTGCGCGGTGTCGCCTCCCGCCGCGAGTACGGCCACGGTGACCAGACTCCTGTCACGGGCGGCGAGCTGGGGCCTGTTCCACACATCCGCGAAAAGGACGTCGTCGGTGAGCTCAGCGAGCTTCGGAGCGAAATCTCCGAACATCGACCGCCCACCTCCTACCTGCCTGGGTTGATCGGTCATCACACAGTCCTCTTCTCGCATCGGATCGCTCGCGCCCAGCGCGACTCACATCGACCAGTCAATCGCCAAAACCCTGTGCCGGGGAGTCACTGTCGAGGGGTGCACCAGCAGGGCACCTCTTGCCGATACGAACGATTCGATCCCGGCGGTCGGCCTCGCTGGGCTCAGGACCTGCCCCTGACCTGGGCACTGCCCCCGGACGTCGGCAGCTACCTCGCCGCTCGATCTTCGATGCCCACTGCCTTGCGTCGGTTCTCGCGGCGGCACCTGTCGACATGTAGGTCATCGAGTAGACGGCCGAGCGGTGCAGCCATCGTTTCCACGGGGTGACTGCGGACTGAACAACACCCTCGAACCTCTCGAGGTGGGCACCACCGAACACCAGAACCGTCTCGACACCGCAGGAATTACCCATATCTTCTCGCGCTCGTCCGTCGTCCCAGTGCCGATACTGCTCGAGCACCTGCCACGGAATGCCTACGAATGCTGGCCACGTTCGGTTCTGAGCGGTCAAAAAGATGAGTAAGTGATGACTGGAGCATCCACAGATGTCCATCGGCTACCCGGCGGCGCGACCCGGCAGACAATTCGAAGGTCAGCGGCATGGCTGCCGGAACTTGACTCCCTGTATTCGCGATTATGAGTCAAGTCTCCGAAACGCCTTACGCGCTTGAGAACCCGCAGGTCAGGGAGTTGTCCATTGTCTCGAAGCTTGCGGTCGCCTACACGTACCCGGACCACAAAAAATGCCCCTGAACAGCGATTACGCTGTTCAGGGGCACTTGGTGTGCGCCATCAGGGATTCGAACCCCGGACCCGCTGTACAAGAGATGACAATTCAAGTGGATGCAGTCACGTCCATCATCGGCCCGTTGAGCTGGGTGTTCGGCGAATCGAGTGACCACCTGTGTCCGTCTGTGTTCATGCGAGTTCGACCCAAAGTTATGAGTAAAAGATGACCTTCAGCAACCCGCTCCCAGTCCACTGACGTCCCGCAAGATCTTGCACCGTCTAAACGGACCGCCGTGGATATTCGACTCCACCATGTTTCAAAGTGATGAGTTCGGAACCTTCTGAAACTACGTACTTCGGGACTACCTACTGAACCGCACGGACCGATAACTCGCACATTTGCGACGCGACATAGTGCCGATAGCAAAGAGACCGAGTCAGCTGCATGAGCTGCGGGCGATAGATCACCCTCTCCTGGAGGCGACACCAACTACTACACGCCCGGTAGTATGAAGGTGGCGGTAAACGTCGATGCGCGCATTTGCCGCGGGCAGGGGCCAATCGACGGGAGTAGCTGCATAACCCCACGACACTGTCGCCGTCGGCTCGAAGGGGGGATCCACCATGAAGTCCACAGCGTCAGACCCGCTCCTACTCGGACACGGGACGGTGTACAAACCGCAGCACGACTCGCACATGCTTGCCGAAGCCGTGTTTGCCCGCGGCATTCCGAACAACTCACGGGTACTGGACCTGTGTACGGGGTCTGGAATTCAAGCCCTGACGGCCGCGACGCTCGGGGCTCATCGAGTACTGGCAGTGGACATCTCACCGGCAGCCGTCGAATCGACGAGGGCTGCCGCGCGGCGACTCGGCCTCGATATCGAAGCGCGTCAGGGCGACCTCTCCGTCGCACTGACACACGGCCCCTACGACGTCGTACTGTGCAATCCCCCGTATGTACCGAGTGCGCACCTACCACCCACCGAAGACCCCTCGGTGGCGTGGGATGCAGGGGTGGACGGGCGAGCGTTCCTGGATCCACTGTGTCGTGCGGCTCCAGACCTACTGTCCGACAACGGGTTCCTCCTACTGGTCCATTCCGAACACGCTGACGTTCCGAAGTCGCTTGCGATGATGGAGGAAGGAGGCTTGACAGCATCGATCGTGGCCAGGCAAACCATCGGATTCGGACCGGTCTTGCTAGCGCGCGCCGCGTGGCTGGAGGCCAACGGCCTCATCGTGCCAGGATGCCAGATCGAAGAGTTGGCAGTGATATTGGCCCAGAAAAACATTGGTACCTAATTCGTCCCCTCGAGCGAACATGACTCACCCTGCGACGTCCGTCGCCGCCGCTGTCGACGGGCAACCGGCCCTGAGCACCAGAGCGAGTGGTCTCGTCACTGCAGGGCGGCGGCGAGGTCCGTCAGTGCAGCGGTCTCCGCGCCAGGGTCGGGGGTGCTCGACCGGATTGCGGTGAGCACTACGTCGATACGCGAGTCGAGCGCTGTCCACCCCGCAGCGTCGAGCGGCTGCAACGCGGGTTGATCGTCGTCCCAGGTGGTTTCGAGCTTCTTCGCAGCAGTTTTCGCCTCGTCCTGCTGACCGGACCGAACTGCCCAGGCAGTGTCGTCGACGATCGCGCGGAGCTCGGTGACCTGCTGCGGCGGGAACTTCGCGATCGCCTCCCCCGGCGCGAGATCGGTGATCGCAGCCCCCGAACCCTCCGCCTCACTTACCGGCGCTGTATGTGGCTGCGCAGACGCCCACGACAGAAGCCCCGCCGTGGCAACCGCGACTGCCGCGAAATAGACCAGCATCGCGCGCTCACGGCGCGCGTCTGTGGCGACCGGTTCGGGCTCGACACGGTGGTTCCCGATCACGTCTCGTTTCGTTCGCGTCAGATACAGCACCGTAGCCAGGATCGCGACCAGGAACACCACACTGGTGACGAATGTGCCCAGCCCGAGACCGTGCTCAGTGGCCGGTTGGGCGAACCAGTCACCGAGATTCGCCCCCAGCGGACGGGTGAGGATATAGGCCAACCAGAACGCCAACACCGCGTTCGCGCCGAGCCGCCAACCGGCGACGACCGCCACGATCAAGCCGGCGGGCAGAAGTACCGACGTGCCCGGGCCCCACCCGGTGATACTCAGCGTCCAATCGCCCGCCGCGGTCCCGAGCGCGAACGTCACCAGAATCGCCAACCAGTAGAACAGCTCTCGGGGCACAGTGACGATGCTGTGAATCGACAGGGTCCGCTCCCGCACGAACCACACCCCGAACACCACCGCCAACAACGCGGCGAACACCGACATACTCACCGCCAACGGAACACCGCGACTGTCGGTGAGGATGTCGGTGTACAGCGTTCCCGTGACACTGAGCACCACCACCGTCAGCCAGTACACGGCAGGCACGTACTTCGACAGCAAGATCTGAACCGCAAGCACCGCAACGAGAATCGCGGTGAACAATCCCGCCGTCGCGGTCAGTCCGACACCGAGGGTCATGTTCACCCAGTCCGCGACACTCTCCCCCACTGTGGTGCACAGGATCTTCACGACCCAGAACCAGACCGTGATTTCGGGGACCTTGCTCAGCGCCCGGTGGTGAACCGTCAGATGCTCGGAATCGGTGACATCGCTCATGAACCGGGACCGTACCCACGTGTTGCTGAAGGTCCGCTGAGGATCACCCACCGTGGATGCCGACCTCGCCGAACCACGCGTCTACGGCCCCCGGCGAACCGATCCCCGCGCGACCAGTTCCACGGTCAGCGCGACGGCGATGGTCTGCGCAAGCAACAACCCGGCGAGCACCAAAATCTGTACAGCCCCCGCCTGCAAGGCCGAACCACTGGCCAGCAACACGCCCACGAACGCACCCGGCAACGTCACCAACCCCACCGTCCGTGTCTGATCCAGGCCCGGCAGCAGCGCGTCGTTCGCGGTGGGCCGCACCACCTCCACGCGCGCATCACGTTCGGTCATTCCGAGGCTCAGTGCCGCCTCCACTTCTCCGTGCCTGTCGGTCAACGCGGCCAGTGCGCGGCGCGCGGACAGTGATGTTGCGGTCATCGTCCCGCCCAGGATGATTCCGCCGACCGGCACAATCGAGATGCCCTGCGCCGGAACGACACCGGTGAGCAAGCACAACGGGACCACGATCCCGACACCCACCGCCAGGGGAACCACGAGCCAGATACCGGACCTCCCCGACTCCGAACGCCGAATCGACGTGAACGCCGCAGCCCCGAACATCACCAGCAGCACCAGCAACGACGACCACAGATGCTCGAGCGCCGCAGCGAGAATCAACGAAATCGCCGCCAATTGAACGAAGCCGCGCAGAGCAGCAGCCGGAGCGGTGATCATTCGACCGATCGACGAGACCCGATAGATGACCGCAGCGAGCGTCACCATCACGCAACAGAGAACCACGAGCGGCAGACCAGGCTGGGCCAAGGAAGAACTCACCGGTCGAGTATGTGGCGTGGCCTGCATCAGTCTCAGACCAGGTCGAGGACAGAACCACTCTCAGCGCTTCTTCAGCGGCCGGTGGGCACCATGAAGCCATGTCCATCCAGCGGTCGACGTACGCCGAACAACACGTGGTCACGCAGGGTGTTCTCTGGACGTTCGCACCCGAGTTGCAGCGAACGAACAGCGTCGTCCCAGGAAGCTCCCACACTCTGGATCTCGAGCCCCTCGACCACGCGGGCAGACCTCGGAAAGGCCTCACATGATTACACCGGAATCCGGCTTCCGCAGAGCACGTATCGCTACTGCGGCAGTGGCAGGAGTCGGGGTCGCCGTCGTGATCGGAACCTCGGCACTGGCATTCCTCGATACTCAGAACACCGATACAGCCAACGCAGCGAGCGTCTCGGAAACGACTTCGACAACGCAGTCGGACAATGGGACCACCTCGTCCCCGAACCCGTTCGGTACCTCGCCGCGCGTCTCATCGGGATCCGGAACACCACACAGCACGACCCACGGCTCATGACTGTCGTCGCCGAGAAGAACTCGATAGCCGAGTCCCGCTGGCAGATGTGGAGCACCGACGTTCATCTTGTCGTGACCGACCCGAGGTCGCTCGAGGCCGCGGAGTCGCTGGTGCGCAGCGAACTCGACGCGGTCGACCACGCATGCAGCAGGTTCCGGCCCGATTCCGAAATCATGAACCTGACGGGATCACATGTCCGACCCGCCCCCGTCAGTGCCGTACTCGCCGACCTCGTGCTCGCGTCGCTGCACGCAGCCGACATCACCGACGGTGCAGTGGACCCGACGCTCGGCTCAGCGATGATCGACCTGGGTTACGACAGGGACTTCTCACTGCTCGAACCACCCACCGGGGGTTACTCCGCAACCGTCTCCGTCGTACGCCGCGCCGACTGGACAATGGTGACCCTGCACGACGGCATGCTCACGGTTCCGGAGGGTGTTGTTCTCGATCTGGGAGCGACCGCGAAAGCGCTGGCAGCCGACCGCTGTGCCGCACTCGTCGCGTCCGAACTGGGCTGCGGAGTTCTCGTGTCTATCGGAGGTGACATCTCGACGAGCGGTCCGCCGCCGAGCACGGGATGGCAGATTCGAGTGGCCGACGGTGACAACCAACCTTCGACGAACGTCACCATCGGGTCCGGCGTCGGAGTTGCCACGTCGAGCACCCAGCGGAGGCGATGGTCGAAAGGCGGAAAGACTGCACATCACATCCTCGATCCGCAGCTCTTGGTCCCCGTCGAACCACACTGGCGCACAGTCACTGTCGCCGCACAGAGCTGTTTTCTGGCCAACACGGCCAGTACCGCCGCCGTCGTGAAAGGTTCGGCCGCCGTGCGATGGTTGAGAGACATCGGCCTTCCCGCGCGAATGATCGATGCCGACGGTGACACGACAGTGACACCCGGATGGCTCGAGAAGAGTTCCCACAGTGGACATCCGAACACCGAGGAGGACTGATGGATCAAGCACTGTGGGCACTCGGACGGGGAACCGGCATCGCGGCGTTGTTGATACTCACCCTCTCCATGGCATCGGGAACGGTGACGCGATCGGGGCGACCGATTCTTACGTTGCCACGATTCGGCGTCGTGGAACTCCACAAGAACACATCTCTACTGGGGTCGCTGCTCATCGTGATTCATGTGGGTGCACTGCTTTTCGATCCCTACGCACAGCTGAACGTCGTCGACTCAGTGGTCCCGTTTCTCGGGCGCTACCGGCCGTTCTGGCTCGGGCTCGGCACCCTCACCGTAGATCTGATCATCGTTGTCGTCGCCACTGCTCTGCTGAGGCACCGATTGGGGCACAGAACATTTCGGGTCGTTCACTGGTCGGCGTATGCCTTGTGGCCGATTGCCCTCGCTCACGCCCTGGGGAACGGAACGGACGTCGGACACGCATGGTTCCTTTCCATTGCTGCAGGGTGCGCGGTACTGGTGACGGCAGCGACGACGTTCCGGCTCCGCCACGATTTTCTCGAATTCCACCACTCCAGAGCAGGAGCACAGCAATGACGACCTCCAGCCTCACTCACATTTTGTCCGGTGCCGGGTTCGACCTCGACCGACATGCGCACACGTTCGGGCCGGTGCCTGCCGGCGACGATTCGGTCATCACGGCTATCTCACGTTCCGGCCTGGCCGGGCGCGGTGGCGCAGGTTTTTCTACCGGGGCGAAGATGGCCGCCATCACCGGTCGCCGACCCGTAGTGATTGCGAACGGATCCGAGGGGGAACCGATGAGCAGCAAAGACGCTGTCCTACTATCCGATTCACCACACCTCGTTCTCGACGGCCTGGCGATCGCCGCGGAAGCAGTGGGTGCGACCGACGCATTCCTTGTCGTACCGGCCCCGAATACCGACCGGTTGCGCAGCGCCATCACCGAACGGCGACACAGTGGTTGGGATCGCACCGACGTCCACGTCGTCGTGTCCGCCGGACGCTTCGTCTCCGGGGAGAAGACGGCTCTGATCGCGGCGGTCGAGGGCAAGCCACCGATTCCGCGGTCCTCACTGGCATCGTCGTCGAAATCGGGAATGAAGGGACGTCCGACTCTCGTGCACAATGTCGAAACTCTCGCGCACGTCGCCACCGTTGCGCGATTCGGCGTCGACTGGTTCCGATCGTCAGGAACTACGAGCGAACCTGGAACGATGCTCGTGACGTTGTCCGGCGCAGTGAACAACCCCGGCGTTGTCGAGGTACCGATCGGAAGCCCACTCGAGTGGGTTGTCGGCGATATCGGACGAGCGGACATGGACAACACTCGCGCCGTGCTGGTCGGCGGTTATCACGGAACCTGGATCAACCGAGCGGACCTCGCAGGGCGACGCCTCTCGAGAGAATCTCTCGCCGCGATAGGCGCTAGTCCGGGAGCGGGGGTGGTACACGCGCTGGCAGTCGACACCTGCGGTCTTCGTGCCACGGCCGACATAGTCGACTACCTTGCACGGGAAAGCGCTGGGCAATGCGGGCCCTGCCTGAACGGGCTTCCCCGGCTGGCGTCGGAATTCGCCGACCTCGCCTACCACCGTCCCGGTGAACAGACGATCCACGAGATCCGCCGCTATGCCGGACTCGTCGACGGGCGCGGTGCATGCCACCATCCCGACGGAACCGTACGGCTCGTCCTGTCGGCCTTGACCGCATTCGCCGACGACGTGCGCATGCACAGCACCGGCCACTGCGAGGCAACAGCGCGACTGCGGAGAACCTGGTGAAACTCGACAGAACTTCAGAGTCCAGGCTTCACATCGACTGGACGCGCTGCGACGGCCGGGGCCTGTGCACCGAACTGCTCCCCGAGATCCTGTCCCGCGACGAGTGGGGATATCCGCTGTCTGCAACTCCTGATCCGACCGTCCCCTCGAGATCTCTGGGTAATGCGCTCAAGGCCGTCGACCTGTGTCCGCGGATGGCATTGGCGTTGCACTCACCGGACCGAACGAGATCGTAGAGCCATCTCGGCGATATCAGGTGAGTTCCTTCGATCCGCTGGGCTGATGCGTCGGAATTCTGATCTCGAAGCGTGCTCCTCCGAGCGGGGAACGGGAAACCGTCACCGAGCCTGTGTGGGCGGCGGCGGTGCCGGCGACGATGGCCAATCCGAGACCGGCACCGCCTTCGTCGCGTGTGCGGGATGCATCCAACCGTACGAACCGATCGAAGACTCGTTCACGCTGTTGTTCGGGGATCCCCGGGCCGTCGTCATCGATCACGATGACGGCGGACCCTCCGGACGGTGTGCAGGACAATTCGATTCGAGTGACGGCGTGCCGAACAGCATTGTCGACAACGTTGCGCACCATTCTCGCCAACGCGGGTTGATCTCCGGTTACCCGGACCGGAACGATCGACGTTCCCACAGTCAGATCCGTCATTGCGTCGATCCGTTTGCCTTCCCCGTACAGCACATCGTCGAGGTCGACGTCGACCGCGCCGAGCGGTGATTGCTTCTCGTCCGAACGAGCAAGCAGGAGAAGGTCTTCGATCAGCCGGCGCATCCGACGCGCTTCGGGCAACAACGATTCGTCGATCAGCGAGGCATCGATCAGCTCCGGCCTTGCTGCGGCGAGCTCGAGAGCGGCAGTAATGGTTGACAGCGGGCTACGAAGCTCGTGGGAGGCATCGCTGACGAATCGTTGTTGCGCGCGTTGTCCGGCCTGGAGCCGCTCGAGCATCCGATTCATCGTCACTGCGAGTCGCGCGATCTCGTCGCGGGATTGTGGCACCGGGATACGTTCTCCCAGATCTTTGTTCGAGATCGAGGCGACGCGGGTGCGTATGCGTTCGACGGGGCTCAACGCCGCACCGACGAGACGGTATGTCGCCAGCGCGACCAAAGCGACCACTACCGGACCGACGATGGCGAGCAGAATCGCGACTGTGGACACCACTTTTTCCACTGGCTCACGGTCGGCCCCGACCAGTACCGTCACCGGCCCGGCCGCCGTCTCCGCGCCGCGAGCTGTGACCCAGAAGTCACCGTCTTCGGCCTGTTCGATGCGTCCGAGATCCCTAGTGGTCGAGGGTGCGACCTCGACCGTGGACAATGGACGTCCGCCATCCGCCCGCGAGGAGGCCGTTACCGCCCCGCTCCCGTCGACGACCTGCACTATGCCGATCTGGCCGTCTGTTGCCAATGACGACTCGTCGATTTGCGCGGGACGATCGGTCTCGAGTTGCTCGCTGACCTGTACGGCCCGGGTGTCAGCGGCCGTGCGAGCGGAGGATTCGAGTGAGCTGTAGAGGATACCGATCAATGCGCCACCCGCCGCGATCAGGCACACGGCCAGGACCACGGTCGAGGCGACCGCGGATCGCACCCGCACCGTCCACGATCGTGGCCGCAAAGTGTCCACGGAGGTACCGATAGCTCTCATGGCGCTCAGTCTCCTGCCAGCCGGTATCCGACCCCGCGGATCGTCTCGATGCTCTTGCGCCCGAAAGGCTGATCGACCTTCTTCCGGAGATACCCGATGTAGACCTCGACGATGTTCTCGTCCCCGTCGTAGTTGACGTCCCACACCGACCGGACGATCTCGGACTTGGTGACCACGACGCCGCTGCGCCGCATCAGGAATTCGAGCACGCTGTACTCACGCGGGGTCAGCGCCAGTTCCGTTCCGCCCCTGGTGACACGGTGACGTGCGGGATCCAACTCGAGATCGCCGGCTGCGAGCACGGAAGGGCGTTCGGGAGCGCCCCGTCGGACCAGGGCGCGTAGGCGAGCAACCAAGACCACGAAGGAAAACGGTTTGACCAGATAGTCGTCCGCGCCGAGATCGAACGCGTCGGCCAGATCGTATTCACCGTCCTTGGCCGAGAGCATCAGAATCGGCGTCCACACGCCCTGCGCGCGGAGATCGCGCACGATGTCGTACCCATGTCTGCCCGGCAGCATGATATCGAGAACAAGAACGTCGAACTCCCCGCTCGCGGCACTGTGGAACCCGTTGTCACCGTCGTGCTCGACCTCCACGGTGAACCCATCGGCTACCAAACCGCGGCGGACCATCTCCGCCAGACGCACTTCGTCCTCGACCACCAGAACCCGCATCGACAACTCCGTCCGTATATGTGACGCAAGTACAACAGACCCACTCAGGCACCGACGAGCCGCTCTCAGCGGTTCTTCAGGAGCTGCTCTACACACTGATCGGCGTGCTCCTCTCCTCATCGATGTCCGCCGTTCACGCAACAGCCACCGAAGTGCTCACCGAAGCCGCCACCGCCGACGTCGAAATCGCCGGGTTGGTGATCGCAGTTGGCCTCCTCGGTGCCGGGATCATGCTCCGCATCCGATCCGACCGGACCGGAGCGACGATCCTCGGCACGCTCGGCTTCGCTTTCGCAGTGGTGGTGCTCGCCGTCGCAGTCCACACCAACGGATGGCTGACCAAGTCCGACGCGCCTGTCGCGGCCTGGTTCGTCGATCACCGAACGCACGCGCTCGATGATCTGGCCCTTGCCGTCACCACAGCGGGTGGACCCGCCGAGACCGCCGCGTTGGGCCTCGTGGTCGCGGTGCTTATCGTGTGGAGAACCACACACTACGGCCCGGCACTGGTGATGCTGGCGACCGTCGCCTCGGCGTCGATGTTGTGCACGATCGTGAAACTGATCGTCGGACGCGAGCGGCCGCCGCAGTCGACCCAATTGATGCTCGAAACCGATTTCTCCTTCCCGTCAGGGCACGTCACCGGGACCGCCGCCCTGTCACTGATGCTCGCCCTCCTCGCAGGCACGCGGCGATCGAGGGCGGTACGGACACTGTTCCTCGGAATCGCCGTCGCGATCGTCGTTGCCGTTGCGTGCACACGGATGTATCTCGGCGTCCACTGGCTCACCGACGTTGTCGCCGGCGCGCTCCTCGCAGCCTGCGCAGTCACCCTCGGCGGTTACGCACTGCATCGTGTCGACTCCGGCGGCACCACCGATGCGGCGCCACCTCGCCTGCTGATGAACAGGATCTCGCTGTGACATCGGGATTGACCGGCGGCGTCCTCGACCCGAGCACGCTCGTCGCGACATTCGGGTTGATCGGGCTGCTCGTCGCCTTGTTCGTCGAGACGGGTCTTCTGATCGGGTTCTTTCTCCCTGGCGACTCTCTGCTCTTCACCGCCGGAGTGCTCGTTGCGCAGGCCGATCCGTTCGTTCCATTGTGGGTGATCCTGGTGTCCGCACCGATCGCCGCCACACTCGGCGATCAATGCGGCTACTTGATCGGCCGCGCCGCCGGCCCTGCTGTCTTCGACCGACCCGGTGCCAAACGGCTCGGCCCTGCGCAGCTTGCCCGCGCGCAGTCGTTCTTCGACACCTACGGTGCCCGCACTGTCGTACTCGCCAGGTTCGTTCCCGTCGTCCGGACACTCGCACCCGTCATGGCGGGGGCGTCGGGCATGAGATACCGAACGTTCCTCGTTTACAACGTCATCGGAGGGATCGTCTGGGGTGCCGGCGTACCGATGCTCGGCTACCTACTCGGCGGAATCCCGTTCGTGCGCAACCACATCGAGGTCATCCTCATGGGGGTTGTCGTCCTGTCGATACTCCCGATCGCCGTCAACTACCTGCGCTCCCGTTCCAGAGCACGCAGAACAACACCTCGGCACGGGCACCGCCCCGACCCCGATACCAGTTCCGCCGCCCGGCACTGAACGAAGCTGGCAGCGAACACGCTTCGAGGCGACGCAGGCCGAAAACTCCCCCGCGGTCGCTGGGTCGGTCCTCTCCATCCGCTGACCACACCGGCAAACCGAAGCCCGCAAGTGCGGCCCATGGCCGGGCATCGGTGGCCCAAAGTGATGAGTAAGTGATGACCTTACGCTGTGGCCGCGCCCCGACGACGATCCGAAACCCGGAAATCAGCATGATGCGCACGTAACAGGCATGGAAGCATCGGCACCGACTCACTTGACTCCACGACACACAGTCTTGCGATTCGAGTCATCACCACCGCCGCGACATCGCACGCGACCTGGGAAATCACACCAAGATTCACTCATCACTTTGCCCGCAAAGTGATGAGTTGACCTGATCCGTCGAGGCAAAAAGATGACCCCTTGACCGGCATTTCCGCTGGTCAAGGGGTCATTCGTGTGCGCCATCAGGGATTCGAACCCCGGACCCGCTGATTAAGAGTCAGCTGCTCTAACCAACTGAGCTAATGGCGCCGATCCGCACCGCGTGTTCTCTGCGGTGCGGGAGAAACATTAACAGCAGATGCGGCCAGATGTGAAATCGGCTGGTCAAGGCACCTGTTGCGTCAGTTGAAGATCCTGCGAACCACGAGAACTGCTACCACTGCGCCGACTCCGAGCAGAGTGAACTTCACGGCCGGCTCGTTGAGCTTGGCCACCACCGTCTGCTTGGTGTTGGCGACGATGTTCTTGGGGCTGGCACGGACGCTCAGCTCGTCCAGCGTGCTGGCCAGCTGATTGCGAGCGGCCTCGATCTCGCGCTCGATTCGGTCGGTGTCCTTGGCCACGTGTCCTCCAACTTGTCTGCAAATAGTCTTGGTCGTACTCGAGCCTAGAGCACGGCGGTATTTCGATACTCTCGTGCGGTGACCGAATACAGCAAGCTCGAGCCGGGCGACACCGCTCCGGCGTTCACCCTGCCCGATGCCGACGGCAACGACGTCTCCCTCGCCGACTACGCCGGCAAGAAGGTGATCGTGTACTTCTACCCCGCCGCGAGCACCCCGGGCTGCACCAAGCAGGCCTGCGACTTCCGCGACAGTCTCGCCGAGCTCAACGGCGAAGGCCTCGAGGTCATCGGCATCTCCCCCGACAAGCCGGCCAAGCTCGCCAAGTTCCGCGACAAGGAGGAGCTGACATTCCCCCTGCTCTCCGACGAGGAGAAGACGACGTTGCAGGCCTGGGGTGCGTTCGGTGAGAAGAAGAACTACGGCAAGGTCTACGAGGGCGTCATCCGCTCCACGTTCCTCGTAGACGAGGCCGGCAAGATCGAGGTGGCGCAGTACAACGTGCGCGCCACCGGCCACGTCGCCAAGCTCCGCCGCGACCTAGCTGTCTGAACCGGCCAGCCGCTGCAGGAACAGCGCCTCGGCGACGGCCATCTTCTCGATTTCCGTCGGGTCCACGCTCTCGTTCGGGGCGTGGATCCGGCATCGGGGCTCTTCGACGCCCATGAGCACGATCTCGGCATCCGGCAACGCCTCCGCCAACGCGTTGCACAATGGAATGGACCCGCCCTGCCCCGCCGTCCCCATGGGACGTCCGAATGCCTCTTCCAAGGCACCTGACAACGCCGCGTACCCCGGGCCGTCCGTTCTGGCCCGGAACGGCGAACCGATCGCTTCTCGCTCGACGGTGACGCGCGCATTCCACGGCGTACGTGCCTCCAGATGCGCCACCAACGCGTCCTGCGCCTGCAGGGGATCCATCCCCGGCGGAACTCGCAAATTGAGCCGTGCCGAGGCTCGAGGGGAGATTGCAGCGGCCGAGCCCACGACGGGTGGGCAGTCGATTCCGAGAACGGTCAGAGCTGGGCGCGCCCATACGGCGTCGGCCACGGTGCCCGAACCCGCCAGTGCGACTCCGTCGAGCACCCCGGCATCGGATCTGAACTGCTCAGCGTCGTACGGCACCCCATCCCAGGTCCGCGTGCCATCGAGACCGTCCACCGTGGTGTCACCGTGCTCGTTACGCAGTGTGGCCAGCACCTGGATCAGCGCGCCGAGCGCATCGGGTGCCGGTCCCCCGTACATTCCGGAATGCACTTCTCCGGCAAGCGTTTCCACATGTACGACGACGTTGGCTATCCCACGAAGAGTGGTGGTGACCGTCGGTAGACCCACCGCCGTGTTGCCGGTGTCCCCGATCACCACGACATCGGCAGCGAACAACTCGGGCCGCTCGTCGACGAGTGCTTCGAGCCCGCCCGTGCCCATCTCCTCCGAACCCTCGCAGACGATCCGCACGCCGACGTCGAGCGACTCCCCCACCGCGCGCAGCGCCAGCAGATGCATCAAGATGTTGCCCTTGCAGTCGGCCGATCCTCGCCCGTACCAACGGCCGTCCCGTTCGGTCAGCTCGAAAGACGCACTGTCCCAGAGATTTCCATCTCCCGGAGGCTGGACGTCGTAGTGCGAGTAGAGCAGAACGGTCGGCGCTCCTGCGGGCGCCGGACGCGAACCGACAACGGCCAGCGAGCCGTCGACCGTCTCGATCAACTGGACGTCCGGAACTCCCGCATCCAGAAAAGCCTGCTGCACCCAACGCGCCGCCCCGATGCATTCCTCGACCGGAAACTGTCGGGGATCGTGTACCGATGTGAACCGAACCAGTTCGGCCAACTCTGCTTTCGCGCGGGGCATCGCTGCTTCGATGCTGGATCGAACGTCGACGGGTTGTGCATCGGCAGGCATGAATCCTCCAGACGAGAAATGACAGACGGGCTCTTGCCAGTCTGTCATCACTCGTGACAGCGAATTCGCCGCCGTCTAACCGCCGGTGAGCTCCTGTTGGATCCACGCGCCGGTGTGCTGCCAGTGGCGATCCCATGCCTCCTGCTCGAGCTGCTCCTGCGACTTTCCGGGCTCGGGCACGACCACCGGAACGGTGAACTGCGGCGGGTCGACCGTCGTCGATGCCGGCGCAGGCACCGGCTGCGGGGCGGCCACGGCCTGACGCGGCGCATCCTGCGTCACCCACGCCTCCGTTGTCGGTGCGGAATCGACATCCGTCGCCGGATCCACGGTCGGAGGAATCGCCTCGGTCGGTGCCACGGCGGGTGCCGGTCCGGCTATCCACGGAACCGGGTCGGTCGTCGTCATCGGATCCACGTGCCGTGTTGCTCCGACCAGATCGGCGTCGGAATCGCGTTGTTCGACGCTCTGCTCGGCGGTCGACTCGGAGTCACCCGGCAATGTCGCGGCAACTGCCACACCTGCCGACAGCACACCGGCCAGCAGGACAGCCGCGAACACGAGCCTGCGACCGGAACTCCCCGACCGTGACGGCTTCGCGTCCACCGCGGGAGGCGTGGCGGGCGCAGAAACAACGGTCACAGGGAGAGACACCACGACAGCGTCGAGATCCGAAGCCTCTTTCGGCTCTGCCGACTCGTCGGACACCGGTTCGGCCACCTCGGACGTAGCGGATTCGTCGAGCTCCGATTCGTCGAAGGACGGCTCTGCAGGCACGAGGGCCGGTGCCACGGTCGCCTCCCCCGCCTGGTCGGGCACGTCCTCGAGCGCCAGCAGCGCAGCCCCACGTGCCGCGATCTGATCGGCGTCCCCCACCCGCACCACGGGCACGCCCAACCCGAGAGCCAGGATGTCGACGAGGTCCCGATTGCTCGACGAGTCGCCGAACAGAGCCACGACGTCGGGCTTCTTGCCGGACTGATCGACCACCTCCCACGCCAGGGGGATGGTGCTACCGATGCGTTCCGGCGACATCGAATCCAGCTCGGCGGTCTTCGCGGGGGTAAGCGAGGCGTCGACTGCGTCGGCGAGTGATATGGAGACACCCGAGTCGCCCATGTAGTACAGGAGCACAGTCTTCGCGTCGGCGAGTTCTTCGGATTGCGCAAGCCAGCGCAGGAACGACTCGGACGCCGAACACAACGTCACAGCCTCGTCGCCCAGCGCGGCGACGAATTCGGCCCGCTCGGCCTCGGACCGATACACCACGCCTACTGCGTTCACGTCGGTATCGAACGTCGCGGCTTCGGCGCGCATCGACTCGACTGCCTGGGTCATTACGGTGGCCGCGTCGGGGTCGAGTGGCGTCGTCCGATCGGCGAGTACCTCACCGGAGGTCGGCTCGAAGAGAATTGTCTGCATCGAGCCAGATTCGATCGCTATACCAATAGTTGCCATGGCAGTCTCCCTGTGCTCAGGGTGGAGGCTCCCGACCATGAACGCCATCCAGTTGTTCCGAATAACGATCACCCTGCACGGAATTTGATTCTGTTACCTGAACCATACCTGTTGACGGTTAAATTGGTCCAGATCGGTCTTGGAGTTTGTCACAGGGATTGGAACAGGCAACTGTTGCCGACTCCAGCTTCGGCCGGGACGCACGGCTGTCGACCGCTACGAACAGACCGGGTGTGGCTACCCGATACCTTCGCCGGATAGCCTGACCGGGTGGAATCCTCTGCTCGTGCCCAGTCCTCGCGCCGTCTCGACGCCGCGCTCGAGTCGACGGCACAGACACAGGAGCTGATGCCGCGGCGGCGGCCCACTCAGGAACGCAGCCAACGCAAATTCGACGCTCTGCTCCAGGCCTCGCGCGAATTGCTCAGCGACGTGGGGTTCGAGTCCTTCACCTGCGAAGAAGTCGCGTCGCGAGCCGAACTGCCGATCGGGACCCTCTACCAGTTCTTCGCCAACAAGTACGTCATCGTCTGTGAGCTGAACCGACAGGACCTCGTCGGCGTCCAGCAGGAGCTCGCCGAATTCGACGGCGAGGTCCCGTCGTTGGACTGGGTGCGGTTCCTCAACAACTTCGTCGACCACATGGCGGGAATGTGGATGACCGATCCGTCGCGCCGTGAGGTGTGGCTCGCCATGCAGTCGACGCCCTCGACGCGTGCAACCGGAGTCATCCACGAGCGCGAATTCGCCGATCAGGTCTCGCGCATGCTCGGGCCACTGACTCCGCGCACACCGCGGCACCGCCGGAACCTCATGGCCCAGGTGCTGGTGCACATCGTCTACTCGATGCTGAATTTCTCGGTGCAGGACGGCCAGAGCCACGAGGATGCCGTCGCCGAACTCAAGCGCATCATGATGGCGTATCTGCTCGTTGCCGAGAAGGAGAGCAGGCGCTCGGGCGGATCGACCGTCGACAGCGAGTCCTGAGTCTGCCGAGACCACGCGAAAGAAGGCCCGCCCGATCTCGTGGATCGGACGGGCCTTACTCGTTTCAGAGGAGACTCACTCCTCCAGGATCGCCACCGCGGCAGCGATATCGCCGTCGTGCGTCAGCGACAGGTGAATCTTGACCGTCGGCAGAAATTCCTGCGCGATGCCGTGCAGCTTGATGGACGGACGGCCCCATGCGTCGTTGACGACCTCGATCAACGGGTACGGGTTGTCGCCGATCTGCGGTGGACGCGCGAATCGCGATGTGGCCCATGCCTTCAGCACTGCTTCCTTGGCGGCCCACCGTGCTGCGTAGTGGCGCGTCGGATCGGAACTCTTCGTCGCGGCATGCCGACGCTCGCCCGCGGTGAAGCTGTCGCGGATCATCGTCGTGCCGACCTTCTCCATCTGCTCGGCGAAGTCGGACACCGTCACCAGGTCGAAACCCACTCCGAGAATCGCCATCAGATGGCACCCGGCAGACCGGAGGAGTAGACATCGTCCTCGCCGAGGCGAGCGGACTCGTTGAGCAACACGTGTGCCTCCAGTTCGCGTGACGCCTTGGCCGGCGTCCCGTCATGTCCCAGCCGTCGATCGTCGGGCCGCTCGTACAGGGAGTCGCCTCCCACCATCGCGGAGATCAGCCTGCGCTGACCGGCGATGCGACGCTCGTTAGCCTTGGCGACGTACTCGGCGCGTCGATCCGCCGGAACGGCCTCGATAAACGCCTGCGGGTGCACCAGGGCGATGAGTCCGGACACGTGCCCGAACCCGAGCGAGGTGAGCAGACCCGCCTTGAGCGGAACCGAGTCGCCGAAGCGCAGCGGCTCGCGAGCCCACACCAGGTGCTCGAAGCCGGTCATCTTGTCGTCGACGCAGTCGAGGCTGCGGTTCGGCGGGATGACGCCGTTGGCCAGCACCTGGCACAGGCCGATCAGCTGCCAGGCAGCCGCTCCACCCTTCGAGTGTCCGGTGAGGCTCTTCTGCGAGACGACGAACAGCGGAGCGCCGTCCGAGCGGCCGATGGCCTTGGCGAGGCGGGTGTGCAGTTCCGCCTCGTTCGGATCGTTGGCTGCAGTGGACGTGTCGTGCTTGGAAATCACGGCCACGTCGTCTGCACTGACGCCGAGTGCGTTGAGCGAGAGCGCAAGTGCCGAATCCTTGCCGCCACGACCGGCACTGAGCGCGCCGAGTCCCGGAGCCGGGATGGAGGTGTGCACTCCGTCGCCGTACGACTGTGCGTACGCAACGACTCCAAGAACCGGCAGGCCCATCTCGAGTGCCAGATCACCGCGTGCGAGCAGAATCGTTCCGCCGCCGTGCGATTCGACGAATCCACCACGCCTGCGGTCGTTGGCGCGGGAGAAGCGTCGATCGCTGATTCCCTTGGCGGACATCGCTGCCGAGTCCGCGGTGGCCGACATGTCACCGAAGCCGATGATGCCTTCGGTGCTCAGGTCGTCGAATCCGCCGGCGACCACGAGCTGAGCCTTGCCCAGCTTGATCTTGTCGACGCCTTCCTCGACCGAGACCGCAGCGGTGGCGCAGGCGGCAACGGGGTGAACCATCGCGCCGTAGCTACCGATGTACGACTGGACCACGTGCGCAGCAACGACGTTCGGTAGAGCCTCCTGCAGGATGTCGTTCGCACGAGCATCACCGAGCAGGGTGTCGATGTACAGCGAGCGCATGGACTCCATGCCGCCCATACCGGTGCCCTGCGTGTTGGCGACCAGCGTGGGGTGCACCCAGCGCATCAGTTCCGACGGGTTGAAGCCCGAGGAGATGAACGCGTCGACCGTGGTGACGATGTTCCACAGGGCAACTCTGTCGACCGAGCTGGCCATGTCGGGCGAGATGCCCCACTTGGTGGGATCGAATCCGGTCGGAATCTGTCCACCCACGGTGCGGGTGAGCTTCATCTTGCGCGGAACGCGAATCTCGGTGCCCGCCTTGCGGGTGACCTGCCAGTCGCTCGAATCCGGGACCGGCGTGATCAGCGTGTGCTCGGGATCCGCCGCCGCGAACGACCGAGCATCGATCTCGGTTCCGACCACGAAGGTGAGGTCGTTGTCGAGGAAGATCGAGGTCATCAGCGGAGCGGTGTTGCCGACCATCGCGCCGTCGTCGCCGTAGGTGCGGATACCGCACTTCTCGACCACGATGTCGTGGTACTTGTCGGCGATGTCCTCCTCGGGCACCAGGTCACCGGACTCGATGTCGTACCAACCCGGCTTGGGGTCGTTCTCCCAGGCGATCAGGCCGGTGTTCCATGCGAGTTCGAGAACGCCTGCGGCAGAAAGCTGCTCGTCGACCTCCATCTCGAAGCGGGTACGCGCCGAACCGTACGGTCCGAGCTCACCGGCGCCGACGATGACGACCAGGTCCTTCGGGTCGACGTCCAGTGTCGGCCACGCCGGAGCGGTGGTCGACGTCGACAGCCGCGGCGGTGCGGGCAGTGCCGCGATGACCGAGTTGTCCACTGTCTCTTCGGTCTTCTCGGCCGCGGCCGCAGCGGCGTCCCGAGCGAGCTCGACGAGGTTGAGCTTGGTGTTGGCCAAGCCGCCCGTGAGATCGGCGACGATCGGCTCCTGCGCAGCCTGACGACGAGCGGCAGGTATGCACAGTTCGAGAAGCTCGGTCGCCATCTCCTCGGTCGACCAGGTGCGAACGCCTTCGGCCTCGACGGCCTCGACGATGGGATCGTTGCCACCCATCAGCCCGGTGCCGCGCACCCAGCCGATGTGAGCGTGGGCGATGGACACCCGCTCGGCCCAGTTCTTCTCCGAGCCCCACTTGGCGACAACAGCGTCGAGTGCAGCCTTCGATTCGCCGTAGGCACCGTCGCCACCGAACATTCCGCGGTTCGGCGATCCCGGAAGCACCACGTGCAGGTGGGTGTCGATGTCGGTGTCGTAGCCGACCTTCGCCAGTCCGGTGATCAGACGCTCGACCGACCAGAGCAGCACGCGCATTTCCATCTCGGCGCGAGCTCCGGCGTCGGACATCTCGCCCATGACGCGGGGTGCAGCGAACGGGAACAGCATCGTCGGCGTGGTTGCGGCCTTGACCAGAGTCTTTGCGCCACCGGCAGTGTCGATGAAGTCGCTGCCGATCCACTCGATGAGTGCATCGACGTCGGTGTACGACGCGATGTTGGCCGGAACCACCCACAGCGACGCTCCGCTACGTGCGTTGTCGCGGTAGAGCGAGCGGTAGAAGCCCAAGCGCTCGTCGTCGAGCCTGGAGGTGGTGACGAAGACCGTCGCTCCCCCGGCCAGCAGCTTCGCGGTCACCGCTGCTGCGATGGATCCCTTGCTGCCACCGGTGACGACGGCGACCTCGTCGGCCCACTGGCCCTTGTCCTCGGATGCGACCGCGATGCCGGAGATGCGTCCGAAGGTCTCGGCGAGCACGGTCTTGTTCTCGTAGTCGGCCTTGGCCTTCCACCACTGTGCTTGAGCTGCAACGGCATTGCCTGCACCGGCGAAGGACTCGACGGCGACATCACCTGCGGTACCGAGCCACAGCCGGGCCAGGTCCTCACGAGCGGTGGCCCAGCGGTCGTCGATCAGGACGGCGCGCTTGGCGTCGAATGCGGGAGCGACCAGGCGAGGCCAGTCCGATCCGAGTTCGGCCGAGACCAGCTCGACCAGAGCGGCGTCGGGATCCTCGGCCAGCAGGGCGTTGGGTGCATCAGCCAGTCCGAGCTGTTCGAGCACCAACCGGGCTGCGGAGGCGAGAACGCCGTCGCGGCCGGTGATGTGCTCGGTGAACTCACCCAGAGCAGCAGCGTCGACGGTCCCGCCGGCTCCACCGCCTGCTTGCGGCATCGAGACTGCGACGCCGCGACGTGCGGCCACCGCAGCTACTGCCGCATCGATGACGTTGTCGACTGCATTGCCGTCGGCGAGAGCGCCGTCGGCCAGGCCGCCGAGTGCACCGCCGCGGACCGAGGCACCGTCACGGGTACCGAGGGCTACCTCGGCGGTGACGTGGTGCGCCCAGCCGTCGCCCAGTTCCCAGGTCTTCTTGACGCGATCGGCGATCGAGGCCGGGCGCCGACCCGAGGGGCCGAAGACCTTGCGGAGGTGATCGTTGATCGAATCACTCAGCACCGGGCCGAAGGGCTTGTAGGTACGAGCCAGCTTGTTGACCGTGCCCGAGAGCGCGCCCATGTCGGCATCGGCCGCGCCGTCGATGGCACCGAGCGAGAGCTCGGAGCCGAGGTCGACGAGCAGCTGATTGCGGCGTGAGGACACGCCGTCGCACAGCGCCTCGATGGTATCGGCGGGCCCGATCTGATCGAGCTGCAGTTTGGTCCACAGCCCGATGAGGATCTTCGTCGCGTCGGCAGCAACGAATGCGATGTCGTCCGGGCGAGGTCCGCCCGACGGTGCCGCGACCGGAGCGGGTGCTGCGGCGGGTGCCGCTGTTGCTGCCGGAGCCGCGGCGGCCTCGGGAGCGGGAGTTGCCTCGTCCTCGTCGGCCGGAGCCGGGTCGGTGTCGGTGCCGTAGACGATTGCGGCTTCACGTTCGAGGTTGAGCACCTCTACCGGGTGACCGAAGCGGCCGGGCAGCTTGAGGGTCTGCGACGCGAGGTTGGCGACGGTCGGCGTTGCACCGAGACCGATCTCGACGAAGCGCTCGACACCCATGCCGCCGTCGGACTCGTCGGCGAACAGCAAGTCCTGGGTCTCGATCCAGCGGACCGGGCTGGCGAACTGCCATGCCAGCAGCTCGGTCAGGATCAAGCGGCACAGATCGCTCGGCCGTGCGGCCCACGAATCGAAGTCCGCGAGAACGGTGTTCAGCGGCTCGGACGGCACCAGATCGGCGATCTCCTGGACGAACTCGCGGTCGAGCGAGAACGGCTTGGGCACCAGGTTCGGGATGTAGCGCCCCACCAGGATCGCCGGATCCAGCTGCTCGGGCAGCAGGGTCTGCAGGCGGTTGCGGAAGTCGTCGACTCCCCGGCGCAGCACCGTGGAGTGGAACGGCACGTCGATGCCCGGGACCATGATGTATGCGGCCTTGCCACCGAACTCTGCCCGGCGAATCGCGATCTTCTTCTCGAGCTCGCCGAGGCCGGCGACCGTGCCTGCGATGGCGTACTGCGAACCGCGCAGGTTGAGGTTGACGATCTCGAGGAATTCACCGGATTCTGCTGCGACACCGGCGACGAAGCCCTGCACGTCCTCGTCGGCCAGGCCGATCTGAGATGGGCGAATGGCTGCCATGCGGTAGTCGCTGCGACCGTTCTCGTCACGGGGAACGAGTGCGTGCATGGCCGAGCCACGCTGGAAGACGACCTCGAGGACGGCTTCGAGCGGGAGGACACCGGCGACAGCGGCAAGTGCGTTGTACTCGCCCACCGAGTGGCCGGCGAGGATGGAGTTCTCCACGAACGCGCCGGATTCACGCAGTTCGGCAACCTGTGCGACACCGAGAACGGCCATCGCGACCTGGGTGAACTGGGTCAGGTGCAGCACACCGTCGGGGTGCTTGTGCGTGACGCCGCGCGCCTTGAGGGTTGTCGGGTTGTCGCGCACCACAGCGAGAATCGAGAATCCGAGCGCGCTGCGGGTGTGCTTGTCGGCACGCTCCCACACCTCACGAGCGGCCTTCGACCGAGCCCGTGCGTCCAGTCCCATACCCGGGCGCTGGATGCCCTGGCCGGGGAAGGCGTAGACGGTCTTCGGCGCTGCGGTGCGAGCAGTGGCGACCATGACGAGCTCGCCTGCGACACGGCAGGACACCTCGACGAGCTCGGCACCCTGATCGAATCCGGTGCGGTCGACGCGAACGTCGATCTCGGCTCCCGGGCGGACCATGCCGAGGAAGCGTGCGGTCCATGCAGTGAGGCGACGCGGCGGAGTCTTGGTGTCCGCGTGGTCGACTGAGGTGACGGTCTGCTGGGCAGCTGCCGAGAGCCACATGCCGTGCACGATGGGGCTGCCGAGACCGGCGAGCAATGCCGCGGCGTCCGAGGTGTGAATCGGGTTGTGGTCGCCCGAGACCTGAGCGAACGCAGCCATGTTGCGCGGGGCCACGATGGTGGCCTGACGACGGCGACGACGCGGGGTGTCCTTGGCGTCGGCGCTGAGGGATCCGCCGGCGCGAGCCGGATCTGACAGCTCGCCCTTACCGGTGCGTCCACGAATCGCGAAGCGCTCCACCAGAGTTGCGACGGAAGGGGCATCGAGACCCTCGCCGAGCATGGCACCGATCTCGACGGTGACCTCGACGACGCGGCCGAGGTCGGTGTCGAGCACCTCTCCGGCTGCGGCCTTGACCACGAGAATGGAGGTGTCGGTGGGCAATTCACCGACCAGGTTGACGCTGTGATCGAGGTGCACCAGGTCGAGCATGCCCTCGATGACGTCGATGCCATCGGCGTTTCGGGTGGCACCCAGGACGGCGAAGACGGCCGGCCAGCAGGCACCGACGAGGACGTCGGGAACGGCCTTGCCGCTGACGGTGAGCGTGTCCGGGAGTCCGGATCCGGTAACGCCTGCGTGGTCGGCGATCAGATCGGGGATCCACGCGATGTTCAGCCGTGCGACACCGCTCTTGACGGCCGGAAGTTCCTGACCTGCAGCAACTCCGAGCAGAGCCGACATGGCCTGCTGGGCGTCCTGCGCGGTCACGACGGGAGCGCCGCCGTCGATCGTGGAAGCGGGCACCGTCAGACGGATGCGTACTTCCTTGCCCGGAGCGAGTGGAACCAGCAGCTCCACGTGCTCGGCATCGAGCACGGTCAGCGAGGAGCCGGTCTGCGGATGCGAGGCGACCGAATCGGAATCGACGGTCCACTCGGCCGGATCACCCAGGCGCGCAACGGGGTTCTGCGTCATACGCGAAGCCCAGGTGACGTCGGGAGCTGCCAGCACGATGCCCAGCAGTCCGGGTGCAATCTCGGCGTGTCGACGGCTGGCGATGGCCGACGGCTCGACGCCCTCGGCGAGAAGCTGGTCCGCAGTGGCCTTCTCGAACCGGTTCAGCAGTTCGCCGACCGGCTCGTCCACGCGGGTGATGCCGGCAACGGCAACGGTTCCGGGGATGATGCAGACCTGATCGGCGGAGTAGCGAGCGTCGTGTGCCTGCCACAGCGAGTCACTGCGCCACCAGCGGCGCACGTCGCCGTCGACGACGGGGACGAAGTTGACCGGCTTGCCGGGCATGCGGCACAGCGAGGTGAAGAAGGTGATGTCGGCCGGGTGCAGCACCACGTCGGCGGCGTCGGGGAACTGTGCCAGCAGCGACTTCAGTGCTGCACGCGGACGTTCGAGAACCTCGGCGTCGGCGAACAGGGTGGGGATGGGTCCACGATCGACCGGGTGCAGACGAGCCTCGGCGCGCTGCAACATCTCCAGGAAGCGGGTGCGCCACGTGATGTCGAGCCAGACCGATTCGCGGGCCTCGGACACGGCGTCCGTGAACTCTCCGCCGCAATCGAACTCGCTGCGCGAGTCGGTGCCGATGGCCAGGTCCAGGTAGCGAACGAGCCACTGCTGGTAGGTCATCTCGGCGACGTCACCGAAGAACGGCTTTGCGGTGCCGTCGAGTGCGGCGATGATCTCGTCGCGACGCTCGGCCACGGCGTCGGCGTTGCCTGCGACCTCGTCGAGCAGTCGACCGCAACGCGATGCCGCGTTGTCGATCTCGTGGATGTCGGCACCGAGCTGGCTACGGCCCGAAGCCATTCCGCCGTTGGCGGTTCCGGCACCGACCCAGTCGGGAGTTCCCGGTGTATCGACCAGAAGCTGCTTGACCTCGGGTGCCGTGGTGGCTTCGAGGGTGGCCATGGCTGCGGTTCCGACGAGGATTCCGTCGAGCGGCATCTTGGGGTAGCCGTAGACGGCCGACCAGGTGCCGGTGAGGTATTCCGCTGCGCGCTCGGGGGTTCCGATACCGCCGCCGACACAGATGACGAGGTTGGGCCGCGACCGCAACTCTGCGTACGTGGTCAGCAGCAGGTCGTCGAGGTCCTCCCACGAGTGGTGTCCGCCTGCGCGACCACCTTCGATGTGGACGTTGACCTGGTAGGACGGCACCTCGTTGGCGATGCGGATGACAGCGCGAATCTGCGCGACCGTGCCGGGCTTGAACGAGACGTAGCTGATGCCGGCCTCGGACAACTCTTCGATGAGAGCGACTGCCTCGTCGAGCTCGGGGATGCCTGCGGTGACGACGACGCCGTCGATGGCGGCACCCGCGGCGCGAGCGCGCTGCACGATGCGGCGGCCGCCGAGCTGCAACTTCCACAGGTACGGATCGAGGAAGAGCGAGTTGAACTGGATGGCGCGGCCGGGCTCCAAGAGCGTGGAGAGCTCGGCGACGCGATCGGTGAAGATGTCCTCGGTGACCTGGCCGCCGCCGGCGAGCTCGGCCCAGTGGCCTGCATTGGCCGCTGCGGCAACGATCTTCGCGTCGACCGTCGTCGGCGTCATGCCGGCGAGAAGGATCGGAGAACGTCCGGTCATCTTGGTGAAGGAGGTCTCGACCACGACGCGGCCGTCGGGCAACGTGACCGGCTTCGGCGCGAACGCGGACCATGCGGGCTGCACCTCGGGAGCAGCTCCCGGCGTGAGGAGATTGCGGTGGCCGCCACGCGAGGACGCGGCGATGATGCCCACGCCCTGTCCACGCAGTGCCGGAGTGGTCATGCGGGTGAGGAGGTCACCCGGACCGAGATCGAGGATCCAGTCGGCACCGGCGTCGACAACGCCGTCGATGGCGTCGACCCAATCCACGGAGTCCACGAGAATCTTCTGGGCGAGGTCGCGAGCAAGTTCGACGTCGAGTCCACAGCGCTGAGCCCAGGCACTGACGAGTTCGACAGCGTCTGCCAGGGCGGGGTGATGGAAACCGATTTCGACCGGAAGCTGCTCGAAGACCGGAGCAAACACGGCTCCGCCACGCTTCTTGGCGTCGCGCTCACGCTCTTCCTCGGCAGCGATCTGCTCGCACTTCTCCTGCACACGGGCCAGCTGGGCCGGCGGTCCCGAGAGCACGACGCGACGGCGACCGTTGCGGATGGCGAGGGCGGCGGATCGCTCCGGTGCGCCGTCGATCACGAGGTCGGCGATGATCGCCTGCAGGCGTTCGGGTTCGACGTTGGCCACCGACACCATCGGTGCACGGTCTCCGGCACCGATGATGCCGCGGCGGCGGCCGACGAGACCTGCTGCTGCACCGACCAGTTGGGCGATCGCAAGGAAGTTCGCGTCCTGCGCACCGTCGGCAGCAACGGACTCGGCTGCGATGAGCCCCTGCGAGTGACCGACCACCTTGACGGGCGGGGTCTGGGAGGGATCTAGTCCCTGCAGCTTCAGTGCACGCAGTGCTGCTACCTGGGTGAGGAACACTCCGGGGAGCGATACGGCAGCGGAGGTCAGTGCGGCCTCGGACGGTCCGTACGAGCCGGCGGTGTCGTCGTCGGCGAGATCCTGCTCGAGCATCCAGCCGATGGGGTCGAACCCGACGGAGCGGACGACCAGTAGCTCGTCGGAGACGGGCGCGAGTACTGCGGCAGCCTCGTTGACGAGATCGGTGAGTTCGGGCTCGAGCGCGGAATCGCGGGCCAATTCTTCGAGAGAGCTGAGCCACGGTGCACCCTGACCACCGAATGCCAAGGCATAGGGCTCGCCGGCGGCGAAACGATCTGCCAGAGTCCGAGAGCCGCCATTGCTTCTAGGGGATTTGCCTGCGTTGCCGTTGCTCCGCGTGCCGCGTCCGTGTGATGGTGTGCTCTCGTTGATCGTCAAGGCTGAAGATTCCTCTCGTGGGCGCCTCGGGGGTCGGGGCGCTCGCTGTGATGGCTGCCCGAGTGCGTCGTGGGCTTTCGCGGCAGAAGCAGTGAGTCCGTCCTCGTCGACAGGTCTCTCCGCGCTGCTCAAGATTGACACAAAATCATGAGGAAATCCTCAGGTTTGCTCGGACGTCCGAGTGCTACCAGCGAGTACGCTCCATCGAGCGGTATTACCTTTTGTTTACCCAACTCGTCGGTAACCCACATTCATGCTGGCGAGAGGATCGCCTCGGTGCGCAGAACATGAGGAAACCCTCGCATTTTTCGTTATCTTTTCGTGATGTGATCTCGAGCACAGAAGCGCTTCGGGCAACCCTGTCGGTGGCGTCCCCTAGCTTCGTCAGTCGAACCACTCCTCGGGAGAGTGGTCACCGGAATTCGGGGGGAATTCATGTACTCATCGGTAACAGACATTTGCGCGTCGGACGAACTCGCCGCAGTGCTGCTGCACATCGAATCGGTTGCGTCACAATCACGTTCACCACACTGGACTCCCGGCTGGCGCGGCGAGAGCGAAGTCGCGTTGCTCGACGCAATCTTCTCCGCACGCGCGCCGTACGGCGGACCGTCGAGCGGGGTCCGCGCGGTGATCGGACGATGGCGAACCCATCGCGGCGATAACCGACTCGACGACTTGACAACACTCGCAGAACTGACCTCGGATCCGGATGTGCTCGTCGAGATTCTGTCCAACCGTCAGTTCGTACCGGGCAACAGTCGAACCAAGGCAGCAGCCGCAGTCGTGGCGGCACAGACGCTGATCTCGGTGGGGTTGAGCTGTTCGAGCGACTTCGAGCAGCACACGAAGGAGCAATTCGATGCGTTCCGTGCGATCCCTGGCCTCGGCGAGACCACCTGGGAGTGCCTGCTGATGCACCTCGGCGTACGCACCGACAAGGCGACCGAGCACCTTCGTTCGTTCGTCGTCGACGCGCTCGAACCACTGCACCAGGATCTGGCCGCCGACATCGCCGCCGACCACTTTCCTGCCGTCCTCGAGGCCGCGGCCGATGCACTGGGCACCGATCTCGCCTCGCTCGAGCATGCGATCTGGCGTTACCAGCACAAGGTGCGCAGGCCCGAGCAGCGTCACTCCGAGGCAGCGCTCCGGTCGGCGGGATGAGTGCGAGACATCAGCGCTTCCACTCCGTCCAGAATGCACTCCAACCCGAACCGGTAGGCGTGCACGGGGTCGCTGGCGGCGTCGTACGACGCCGCCGCTGCGGTCCCGACCCGCGACGAGACCGGAAAGCGCTCACGGTCCATCACCCGTTCGATGATCGGTGCAGTGGCCGCCCACCACTGAGCGTCTGTCATGCCCGACTGCTCCTTCACCCGCGTGACGCCGGCGAGGGCGCGGGCGGTACCGGAGACATGCGTGAGTACCAGTGTGAGGACGGAGTCGATCTCGATGTCGCTCAGACCGGTGTCGACCAACGGGCGTAGTTCGGCCTCGTATTTGTCGTTGGTGTGCGGACCCAGCACCGGCCGCGCCCCGTCCGCATCGAGTAGCCACGAATGCCGTTGGTAGAGAGCCCAATTGCGCTCGGCCACGAATCGCAGAGCGGGACGCCAACCGCCGGGAACGGAAGACGGCTCGTCGACATGCGCGTAGAGGCCCGCGAGGGATCGATCGATCATCAGATCGGCCAACTCTTCTCGACCGGGCACGTGCGTGTAGAGCGACATTGCGCCTACACCGAGATGCTCGGCCACGTTGCGCATCGACACGGAGCCGAGGCCTTGCGCGTCGGCCAGCTCGATGGCGGCGTCGACGATCCCGTCCACGCTCAGCCCTGTTCGACTCGGCTTCGCACCCACTCGCCACAGCAGCCCGAGTGTTCGCGCGGGGTCGAAGGGGACGTCTTTTTTCGATGCCACCAAGCGAGTGTAGCGCGATCGTACGCCGTACCGTACAGTGTACCTCGCGCCGTACAGCGTACGTTACAACCTAAGGATGCCGACCCATGAACGATTCGATCATCGTGGACCACCTCACCAAGCACTACCGAGACAACGACGAAGCGGGCCTGCACGGCATCGATTTCGCCGTACCCACCGGCACGATCTGCGGACTACTCGGCCCCAACGGCGCAGGGAAGTCCACCACCGTCAAGATCCTCTCGACGCTCACCCGAGTCGACTCCGGATCGGCCACTGTCGCAGGCTTCGACGTTCGCACTCAGGCGTCGGACGTCCGGGCCTCGATAGGTATGGTGGGCCAGAACGCAGCCGTCGACGAAATACTCACCGGCCGCCAGAACCTCGTCATGTTCGGCCGCCTGACACATCGGAGCGCGCGCACGGCTCGACTGCACGCGGACGAGGCACTCGAGCGTTTCGGCCTCACCGCGGCGGCCGAGCGCCCGGTCGGCACCTACTCCGGTGGAATGCGACGCAGACTCGACCTGGCGGTGAGTCTGATGTCCGATCCCCCGGTGCTGTTCGTCGACGAGCCCACCACCGGGCTCGACCCCTCCGCACGTCGCGACGTGTGGTCGGCAATTCGCGCGCGAGCCGACGCAGGCTGCACCGTTCTGCTGACCACCCAATATCTGGAGGAAGCCGACGAGCTAGCCGACTCCATCGTCATGCTGCAGGCGGGCCGCGTCGTCGCACAGGGAACACCGACCGAACTCAAAACCGAAGCGGGAGCGAACTGGATGGATGTCACCTTCGACACCGTCGACCACGCCCGACGTGCCGTGGCAGTAGTCGACGGTGTACTGGAGACAGAAGACAAGAAAGTCCGAATACCATTGCAGAACAGAGGAACCGAAGTACTTCACATGGCCGACATTCTCCGAGACCACGCATTGGACCCCGTCGACATCGCCATCCGCCAACCCACGCTCGACGAAGTGTTCTTCCGCCTCACCGAACAGACCCATGGGGGTGCGGCATGACCGATCTCCGCCGCATCAGCACCTCCGGCACCGGGCACCTCGGTGCGATCCGAACGATCACACTGCGCGACCTGCAGCACTGGCGGCAGCAACCGGCACCGGTCCTCATCGGCTGGTTCTTTCCCGTTCTGGTCGCCGTCATGTTCGGCACGCTCTTCGGTGGTGCCGTCTCGACGCCGGGCGCGGAGAACTACTACGCCTACCTGCTTCCCGGAATTCTGGCCGTGACGATGTTCTTCGGGCTCGAGACCACCATGACGGCGGTCGCCACCGACGCTGGACGCGGCGTGACCGACCGATTCCGCTCCCTTCCGATCTCCGGTGTCGCAGTGGTCGGTGGTCGCGCATCGGCCGACATGATCGGTTCGATTGTCGGCCTTGCGATCACTGCTACCTCCGGGCTGATTCTGGGCTGGCGCACCGACGCCGGTGCGGGCGCAATTCTGGGGGCCTGCGCTGTTCTGCTGCTGCTGCGCCTGTCGTTGCTCTGGGTCGGGATCTACCTCGGACTCACCGTCCGCGGCACCGAGACGGTGGCTGCCATTCAAATCTTGATGTGGCCCTTCATGTTCCTGTCCAACGTGTTCATCGATCCGACGTCGATGCCGTCCTGGCTCGCAGCAGTTGCCCAATGGAACCCATTGTCCGCCACCGCGACCGCCACGCGTGATCTGTTCGGCAGTCCGGGGTGGGAGTCCGCAGGATGGGTCACCGACAATGCGCTGATCGTGGCGATCGCCTGGCCGGTGGCGCTCCTGGCGGTGTTCCTCCCTCTCTCGGTCCGCGCGTATCGCAGGCTGGGCGACTGACACCATTGCAGGCATGGTGCCGGTGCATTCCATTCAGGTTGTAGACTGCACCGGCACGCGCGAGTGGCGGAATTGGCAGACGCGCTGGATTTAGGTTCCAGTGTCTCAGGACGTGGGGGTTCAAGTCCCCCCTCGCGCACGACGGTCGTTCGGGCCGGTTTTCACATGCTCGTGGCTCGTTCAGGTCCAGGGTCGACAAGCACCGACACGTGAAGGCGGTTCGAATGCCCGAGGAATCGAACGACGCGATCTTCGCCGAGATCACAGACGAGAGACGTTCTCTCGCAAGAACTCTCGAGACTCTCACAGCCGAACAATGGGACACCCCCTCGCTGTGCGCGGCCTGGACGGTCCGCGACGTCGCCGCCCATCTGGTGGTGCCACTGATCGTCCCGCTCTGGCAGTTCGGACTGGTCATGGTGCGTACCCGAGGAAACTTCGACCGAGCCAATCAGCTGATGACCACGCGTGTGCGTCGCGGGCACGGAGACGAATTGCCCGCCTTGCTCACCGCTCACGCGGACAAGAAATTCACCCCGCCGGGCCACGGTCCGCTTGCCCCCTTGTCCGACGTCATCGTGCACGGGCTGGACGTGTGCAGGCCACTCGGAATCGAGCACCACGTTCCCGACCACCGCATGATCACGATGCTCGACTTCCTGGTGCCCGCGACCGGCGCGGCACCGTTCAAGGGACCGGAGCTTCGACTCCAGTGGCGCGCAACCGATCTGGATTGGAGCCGCGGTGAGGGCCCGGTCATCGAAGGATCGGCCGGCACCCTGGCACTGGTTCTGACCGGACGCAGCAGCGCTCTCGCGGACGTCACCGGGCCCGGTGCCGAGAAACTCGCCGCCGCGCGGGCACACCGCCGTCGAACGTAGAGAATCGGACCGGTCATGGTGAGAATCACCGCTGGGGCTTCGCACGTGACTACCTCGAGTAGTAGTACCTCCGGTACCGTCGAGGAGTGACCTCATCCCGCCCGAACCGTCGACCAGCGCTGATCGCGCTGGTCATCGTGTCCGCGGCAGTCTGCCTGGGCCTCGGCTGGTGGCAGTGGGAGCGCTTCGAAGCGGTCGGCGGCAACGGTCAGAATCTCGGCTACGCCTTCCAGTGGCCCCTGTTCGCCGTATTCGTGGTCTACGCGTACCGCAAATTCGTTCGCCTCGAGGACGAGGACTCGGACGAGGTTGCAGCAGCGTTGCCCGACGGGCCTACCGAGGTGCCCCTCGATCTGCTCCCCCAGCGTCACGCCCCGGCGGCCGACGCTACGGACCTCGATGATCCCGAGGCCCGGCAGCTACTCGAATACAACAGCTACCTCGCGGAGCTGAACGAATCCCGCGGGACCGACAGGAGCACCACGTGAGTTCGGCACCGGAGAAGACGCAGGCGTCTGCGAACAAGACCCAGAAAATCGCGTCCGCGCTTCTGCGCTACCGCGTTCTGGCTTACGTGACCGGCGTGTGGCTATTGGTTCTCGTGGCAGAAATGGTTGCGAAATACATCCTGAAGGTCGAGAACCTTCCGACGTGGATCCCTGTCGTGCACGGTTGGGTCTACATCGTATATCTCGTGCTCACAGTGGACCTGGCCATCAAGGTACGGTGGCCGGCCGCCCGCACCATCGGCACACTGCTCGCCGGAACCGTCCCGTTCCTGTCGTTCTACATCGAGCACAAGCGCACCAAGCAGGTCAAAGCCGACTTCGCCGTCTGACGTCAGCAGCCGATCGGCTGCGCGTTGTCTGGATCCAGCACGTTCTCGACCAGCCGCTGTGCCAACGGGTCGTACGAGATTCCTGTGTGCTCGACGACGTTGGCCGGGCACACGTCCTGCAACACCACGTTCGTATTCCCCGCACCGGTCAGCAACGACGCGGTGTATGGAACGACGATCTGGTCGTATCGAGTGACGATCGTCGTGTAGTCGATTCCCGAGACGGTGTCGCTCCCCTCGTTCAGCCTTTCCAGCACGTCGTCCTGCACCGGCGGACCTGCAGTCGGATAGTTCGGTGGAGACAGCGCCACAATCCGTGCCACCGTGCGATCCCCACCGAGGAAGCGAGCGTAGTAGCGGGGCACGGTGCCACCTTTGGAATGGCCCACGATGGACACTTTCTCGGCACCCGTGGCCGCGAGTACCGAATCGACGAACGTCGACAGTTCCGCAGCACTCTCGGGGATGGGTTCGAGCGCTCCGAGCGCGGGCACCGGCCCGGTGTTGCCGTAGTCGATCGCGAACACGCAGTACCCGGCGTCTGCCAGCTTCGGCGACAGAGATGCCCAGTTGTCGTACGAGTTCTCCAAGAAGCCGTGCACCAGCACCACCGGCTCCGGATGCTGCGCGCTGGGCGTACACGAGAAGTCGTTCGATCCCGGAGGCGCCGCTCCCGGGTGGGCGATCGAGTAGGCGAAGGCCTCGGCGAACGAGCCTGCCACGGGTGCAGCCGAGGCCGGCGTACCCGCCAAGCACACTGCGGCGGCGGCCAGCGCAACCGACGTTCGAGTCAGAGCTGCCCGCGCCTTCACGACTACCGCCCTGCCAGTTCTTCGAGCGCCGGAACGAGCTTGCGGAGCGCACGCCCGCGATGCGAGGCCGCGTCTTTCTCGTCCGGGCTCAGCTGCGCGGCGCTACGGCCGTCTCCCTCGGGAACGAAGATCGGGTCGTAGCCGAAGCCGTTCTCACCCGACGGCTCTCGGCCCACCACACCGCGCCACTCACCGCGGACCACGGTTTCGGTGCCGCCGGGAATCACCAGGGCGCACGCCGAGACGAAAGCCGCACCGCGACGCTCGTCGGGGGTGTCGCTCAGCTGCGCGAGTACGAGTTCGGTGTTGGCGTCGTCGCGCCCGTGCGTACCCGACCAGCGCGCCGAGAGCACTCCGGGCATCGCATTGAGCGCATCGATCTCGATCCCGGAATCGTCTGCTACACAAGGCAATCCGGTGGCCGCAGCTCCGTCGCGAGCCTTGGCCAGCGCGTTGTCCTCGAAAGTCGCTCCCACCTCGGGGGCCTCCGGGAACGGCGGCACCTCGTCCAGGCCGACCAGCTCGATTCCGACCACTCCGGCAGCGTCGAGCACCCGCCGAAGCTCACGCAGCTTCTTCGCATTCCGGCTGGCCACCAGGAGTTTGCGGTCAGGCACCGAACTTCTTCTTCGACTCCGCGGCCGCAGGCTCGGGCAGGTCCCCCGGGTACGGCAGCGCCAGAGCTTCTTTCTGCACCTCGAACAACTTCTCGATACCGACGAACGCGGAGTCGAGCAACTTGTCGAGTGTGGTGCGTGGGAACGTCGCGCCTTCTCCGGTGCCCTGGATCTCCACCAGGGTGCCGGTGTCGGTGGCGACGACGTTCATGTCGACCTCGGCGCGCGAGTCTTCCTCGTAGGGAAGGTCGAGGCGCACCCGGCCGTCGACGACGCCGACGCTGACCGCGGCGATCATGCACGAGATCGGCTGCGGGTCGGCGAGGCGTCCCGCTGCCCGCAGGTAGGTGACGGCGTCGTTGAGCGCCACGAACGCACCGGTGACAGCTGCAGTTCGGGTACCACCGTCGGCCTGGAGCACATCGCAGTCGAGCGCAATGGTGTTCTCACCGATGGCCGCCAGGTCGATGCAGGCACGCAGAGAGCGCCCCACCAACCGGGAGATCTCCTGGGTTCGACCCCCGACCTTGCCCTTGACGGACTCGCGGCCGTTGCGGGTGTGCGTGGCCGCCGGGAGCATCGCGTACTCGGCGGTGAGCCAACCGAGGCCGGATCCCTTACGCCAACGCGGCACGCCCTCCTCGACGCTGGCCGTGCACATTACCCTGGTATTTCCGAACTCGACCAACACCGACCCTGCCGGGTGGCTGGTGAATCCGCGGGTGATCTTGATGGTGCGGAGCTCGTCGTCCGCTCTGCCGTCTTCTCGTCTGGACACGACTCGCAGCCTATCGCGTCCTCAGACGGTGAATACGTCCCCTGGAAGAACGGCATGAACCGGTCCGCTGAACTCCGCTTTGGCCTCGGCGATGACGTCCTCGCGAGACGTCCAGGGCGGAATGTGGGTGAGCAGCAACTCCCCGACCCCGGCCTCGCGAGCGATTCGGCCGGCCTCGGTTCCGGACAGGTGCACACCTTCGGGCCGCTCGGGACTGTCGGTCCACGATGCCTCGCACAGGAACACGTCGGCTCCGTGCGCCAGATCTCGCACCGCCTGACACATTCCGGTGTCGCCGCTGTACGCGAACGTGCGGCCCGCCCCCGTGGTGACCCGCATGCCGTACGACTCCGGCGGATGGAACACCTGACGCGTCAGAATCGACAGCTTGCCGAACTCCACGGTGCGGCCGTCCACCCAGCGACGCAGATCGATGGTGTCGGACATGTCGTCGATCTGCCCACCGCATTCGGCCGAGGCAACTCCGAGCCGAAACGCCGTGTCCTTCGGCCCGTAGACGATCGCGCGACCTTCCGGCGGGCTCGGATGGTAGCGACGCCACACCAGCAGACCCGGAACATCGAGGCAGTGATCGGCATGCAGATGCGAGAGCAGAACGCTCACATCGCCCGGGTCGGCGTAGCGCTGCAACGCCCCGAGAACGCCGGGACCGAAGTCGAGTACGACCGGTGAGGTCTCCTCTTCTTCCAGCAAGTAGCCCGACGCGGGCGAATCGGGTCCGGACACACTGCCCGAACATCCCAGGACGGTAATTCGCATGAAAGCCATGCTGCCACGCCGAGCGCATCACTCGAAACGTTCGGGCAGTATTCACAGCGCGAGTCGGCGAAATTCACCGCCGACCACAGGTGTGTCTGCAGTTACCTCGCACCTATGGAGTGGGCCGATCGAGCGATTTCGTGCGCACCCGCTCGGCTCGCGCGTCGGCGGACAACAGTCGAGCGGCAACCACTCCGCCCACCGCGCCGAACAGATGGCCCTGCCACGAGACGTTCGGCTCGCTCGGGAGCACGCCCCACAGGGCGCTGCCGTACAGCACGAACACCACGACGCCGATCGCGAGCTGACCCAGATTCCGGGTGAAGAAGCCGCGCACCAACAGGTATGCGATGAAACCGAAGATCAGGATCGACGCACCGATCGTGTTGGTGTACGAAGCGGCCGTGAGCCAAGTGCCGAAACCGCCGACCACCCAGATGATCCCGGTGGCGGCCAGGCCACGCGCCAATCCCGAGAGCAGCACCAGAAAACCGAGCACGACGATCGGGACGGTGTTCGCGATCAGATGCTGCCAATCGTCGTGCAGCACCGGTGCGAACAGAATGCCCCACAGTCCTTCGACCGAGCGCGCCTCGATGCCGTTGCGTTCGAGTCTCGATCCGCTCGCGACATCGAGCAGTTCGATGATCCACAGCAACGCAGTGAACGCTCCGACGACGATGGCGGCCTGCATCCAGATCGGCCGCCCATGTTCGCTCGGAAGATTACCGGTCCCGCTCATGATCGCCTCCAACCTCGGTTCCTCCACGGTACCGGTCGGATACGCCTACAGACCTGCCCTCAGGTGCGTGACGTGGTGAACGCCGACGGGAAGATCCGACGATAGGTGGGGATCCCGGCCACCGAGGTGGCGTCGAGCAGGGCACGCACGATGGCTCGCTCGACGACGATCGCCGCGGCCTCGGTGACTGCGGCCAGCACCGGCAATTCCGCCGAGAATGCGGCGGGGACCGAGGATTCGGCCGTGACCGCCCTGGTGCCCGTGGACACGGCAAAGATGGTGTCGCCGTCCAGTGGCGAGTGCGCCGGTCGAATGGCCCGTGCCAGACCGTCGTGGGCGGCGACGGCAATCCGCTTGCAGGACGCCGACGACAACGCAGCATCGGTGGCGACCACCCCGATCGTGGTGTTCAGCGCGGTGCCCTTGGGTTCGAGTGCCAGCGCGGTCCACACCTCGTTGACGTCGGGTTTGCGCATGCCGAATGCTGCGGGCCCCAGCGTGCCGGTGCCCCACAGCAGGCCGGTACGCGGATCGAACACAGCGCCCACGGGATTGGCGACCATCAGCGCCGCGACGGTGACCCCGTCTGCAGGGCCGCCCTCGATCACCGTGCTGGCGGTACCGACGCCGCCCTTGAGCACTCCAGCGCGAGCCCCTACACCTGCTCCCACCGATCCCGTCTCGAACTCGGTCGCCGCTGCTGCCGCAGCGAGATAGCCGAACTCCGCCGTCGGACGCGCTGCCCAGTCGCCGACCGGAAGGTCGAAGATCACCGCAGCAGGCACGATCGGGACCACGTGATCGGGACTGCCCATCGGAATGCCCTGGCCGTGTTCTTCGAGCCACCGCATGACGCCGTCGGCCGCGGCGAGCCCGTACGCACTGCCGGCAGTCAACAGGATCGCGTTGACGTGCTGAACGGAATGGCTCGGATCGAGCAGATCGGTCTCGCGCGTTCCCGGCCCGCCGCCGCGAACGTCGACTGCGGCCGTCGCACCTCCCAGGGCACGCACCACGGTGCACCCGGTGGCCGAACCGGATCCCATCGTGGCGTCGTCGTCGAGTTCGTGATGATGACCGACCAGCAGACCTGCCACGTCGGTCAGACAGTCCCGTGGTCCGGGAGTCGAGAAGGCTGCGGTCACGCGCGCGTCCTAGGGAATGAGGACCTGTACGAGTGAATCCTGCATCCAGGTCAGCCAGTGGTACACATCGAGATGCGGAGCGCGAGGATCACCCTCGTCGAGGACGTCTGGTGTGTCCGCACTGATCCCCAGCGTGGTGCCGAGCGCCAGCCTCACGTCGTTGAGGCCGGTCAACCATGCGTCCGCCTGCTCCTGGGTCAGCACGATCTTGCCACCCGACTCCGGAAGAGTGGCCAGGATCGTCGATCCGGCAGCCACCTTCTCGTCGATGATCTCGGGCTCGTGAAGTCCTCGCAGGGCGCCGTTGAGATCGGCCGGGTCCTCTTCGTCGTGGCCGGGGTCGGCGCGATGGAAGTCCGGCAGCAACCGTGCCAGCGCGGCATCCTCGGGCGGACTGTTGTGGCCGGTCCGCAATCCGGTCAGCGCAGCGAGCTCGTCGGTGGGGGCGGCGGCGGAACGGTCGCGCAGCAATCCGAGAACCGAGCCGACGAGAGACCGAAGCACGGCAGCCTCACGAGCGTCGATCTCGGATTTGATCTTGACCCCGGACAGCGAATTCCGTCTCGTCCACGTGCGCACTGTTGCTGATGTCCTGTCTCGGGAGGGGGTGAACTACTACTTGTCCTGCTGCATGGTGGCCCACAGACCCGCCGCGTGCAGCCGTCGAACGTCGTTCTCCATCGCGTCGCGCTCACCACTGGACACGACGGCCTTGCCCTCGGAGTGCACCTGCATCATCAGCTCGGTGGCCTTGGCCTTGCTGTAGCCGAAGAGCTTCTGGAACACGTAGGTCACGTAGTGCATCAGATTGACCGGGTCGTCCCAGACGATGGTGACCCAAGGGGTGTCGTGCGATTCGTCGGCGGCAACGGCCTCGGTCTGGGCCGGAACGGCTTGCGGTGACGCTGCGACAACATCACCTGCCGAGAAGCCGTCCACGGGCAGAAGCGATCCATCCACCGTCAACCAAGGCATACCCAACAGGGTACGGCGTATCGGGCCAGCGTCCCACGCTCGCCCCTGCGCTCGTAGTGTGGGCGAGGTGAGCAACGACGCGACCACAGATCACGCGAACCTCGGCGACGGAATCAGCACCGCTCTGCTGACCGATCAGTACGAGTACACGATGCTGTCTGCCGCTCTGGCCAGCGGCTACGCCGATCGCATCTGTAGCTTCGAGGTGTTTGCGCGACGGCTGCCGGGTGGCCGCCGATACGGAGTTCTCGCGGGCACCGGACGCATCCTCGACGCGATAGCGCGCTTTCGATTCGGCCCGGACGAGCTGCGAATCGTCGCCGAATTCCTCGACGCCGACACTGTCGAATGGCTGCGCAACTACCGCTTCACCGGCGACATCGACGGCTACCGCGAGGGCGAACTGTACTTCCCCGGCTCCCCCGTTCTGACCGTCCGCGGCACCTTCGCCGAGTGTGTCGTCCTCGAAACGCTCGTGCTCTCGATCCTCAATCACGACAGTGCGATCGCCTCCGCGGCTGCGCGGATGGTGGCGTCCGCCAAGTCCAGGCCGATCATCGAGATGGGATCGCGTCGCACCCACGAGGAGGCCGCTGTCGCCGCCTCGCGAGCGGCATATCTCGCCGGGTTCACCGCGACGTCCAACCTCGAAGCCGTTCGACGCCACGGCGTCCCCGGCGCGGGCACGTCGGCGCACGCCTTCACGTTGCTGCACACCACCGTCGACGGCCCGGACGAACGATCCGCGTTCGCGGCGCAGGTACGAGCACTGGGCGTGAGCACCACCCTGCTCGTCGACACCTACGACATCACCCAGGGCGTTGCCAATGCCATCGAGGTGGCCGGGCCCGAACTCGGCGGTGTGCGCATCGACTCCGGCGACCTCGGTGTGCTCGCCCGGCAGGTGCGCGACCAACTGGACGCCCTGGGAGCGCCGAAGACCAGGATCGTCGTCTCGGGCGACCTCGACGAGTACGCGATCGCCGCACTGCGGGCCGAGCCGGTCGACTCCTACGGCGTCGGCACGTCGCTCGTCACCGGTTCCGGTGCCCCGACGGCGGGCATGGTCTACAAGCTGGTCACCGTCGACGGAATTCCCGTCGCCAAGCGCAGCAGTCACAAGGAATCGCGCGGTGGCACCAAGGCGGCACTGCGCACCGCGCGTCGCACCGGCACCGCAGTCGAGGAGATCGTGCACCCGTTCGACGCTCCCCCGACCGTCGACGACGATCTGACGGTGGAGACGTTGACCACGCCTCTGGTCCGCGGCGGTGAACGACTGGCCGACCTCCCGACGCTCGCCGACGGCCGTGACCTGCTGGCCCGACGCCTCGTCAGCCTCCCGTGGGAGGGTCTGAAACTGTCTCAGGGCGAACCGGCGATACCCACCCGCTTCGTCGAGGGGTAACAGCGGTGTCGATACCGAACCGGGTGGGCGATCGGCAGTAGTCTGCTTCGGTGCCGTCGAAGACCGAGTTGCCCACCGTTCCCGCTCTCCTGCAGGTCGCGGTGCACTCGCTCGGCGGCAAGGAACGCAGCAATCAGCTGACGATGGCCTCGGCCGTAGCGCACTCGATCGATACCGGTGAGCATCTGGCGGTCCAGGCGGGCACCGGAACCGGCAAGTCTCTCGCGTACCTCGTTCCGAGCATTCGGCATGCGGTGGAATCGGGCAAGACCGTCGTCGTCTCGACGGCCACCATCGCGCTGCAGCGGCAGCTGGTGGACCGCGACCTACCGCGGCTGTCCGATGCCTTGACCGAGGCAGTCGGACGCCGCCCGAAATTCGCAATCCTGAAGGGTCGCAACAACTATCTGTGCATGAACAAGATCCATACCGGTGCTGCGCAGGAGGCACCGGACGCGGAACTGTTCGACCCGTTCGCCGTCTCACGCATGGGCCGCGAGGTGGTCCGGCTGACGAAGTGGTCGTCCGAGACCGAGACCGGCGACCGCGACGACGTGGTGCCCGGTGTCAGCGACCAGGCCTGGCGTCAGGTCAGCGTCACTGCTCGCGAATGCCTGGGCAAATCCCGCTGCCCCGTCGGTGAGGACTGCTTCGCCGAACGCGCCCGTACCGAGGCCGCGCAGGTCGACGTCGTGGTGACCAACCACGCGCTGCTCGCGATCGACGCGATCACCGGCATCCAGATCCTGCCCGAGCACGACGTCGTGGTCGTCGACGAGGCCCACGAACTGGTCGATCGGGTGACCGGCGTGGCCACGGAAGAGCTGTCGGCCGCGACCGTCACCGCAGCGGCACGCCGTAGCGCCAAGCTCATCGAAGAAGAGACGGTCGATCAGCTCGAGGGGGCCGCCGAGAACTGGGCCGCGATTCTGGACGAGTTGCCCCCGAGCCGGTGGCAGTCACTACCCGACGGCGTCGGCCCTGCGCTCGCCTCGATTCGCGACGCCGCCTGGGCCGTACGCACCGCGATCGGCCCCAACAAGCAGGGCATGGCGAACAGTGACCCCGAGGCCGCCGCGGCCCGTAGCGCCGCACTCGTTGCCGTCGACGAGGTCCACGACAGCGCGGTGCGCGTCCTCACGGCATTCGACGAGCCCGATCCGGCCAAACGCAAGGACGTCGTCTGGCACGCCGTCGACGATTTCCGCGGCAACGTCAAACGCACCGTCCGCATCGCACCACTGTCGGTGGGCGGGCTGCTGCGAGCGCGCCTGTTCGCCGAATCCACAGTGGTGCTCACCTCCGCGACCTTGACCGTCGGCGGATCGTTCGACGGGTTGGCCGTCAACTGGGGGCTGCCCGCCGAGAAGCCCTCTCGCAGTGACACCGCGATGGCGTCGGGTGTGGAACCACCGTCCGACGCCGGGTCGATCAGGTGGAATTCGCTCGACGTCGGCTCGCCGTTCGATCACGCCCGGGCCGGCATCATGTACATCGCCAAGCATCTGTCTCCGCCTGGACGCGACGGCCTCTCGAAGTCCTACCTCGACGAGATCGAGTCGCTGGTCAGCGCAGCGGGCGGCCGTACGCTGGGGCTGTTCTCGTCGATGCGCGCCGCCAAAGCTGCCGCCGAGGAGATGCGGGAACGCCTCGACACCCCCATCCTGTGTCAGGGCGACGACTCCACCGGCGCACTGGTGCAGAAGTTCGCCGACGACGAGGCCACCTCCCTGTTCGGGACGCTGTCTCTGTGGCAGGGCGTCGACGTCCCTGGTCCATCGCTGAGCCTGGTGATCTTGGACCGGATTCCGTTCCCGCGGCCCGACGATCCACTACTGGTCGCCCGGCAGCAGGCCGTCGAATCCCGGGGCGGCAACGGCTTTCTCGCGGTCGCGGCCAATCATGCGGCTTTGCTACTGGCGCAGGGCGTCGGCCGACTACTCCGTAGCGTCGACGACAAAGGTGTTGTCGCCGTTCTCGATTCACGGCTTGCCACTGCCCGGTACGGCGGCTACCTCCGCGCCTCGCTGCCACCGTTCTGGGAGACCTCGGACCCGGAGGTCGTCCGCAAGGCGCTCACCCGTCTGGCCGGCACGTAACCGCCCTAGGGCGTCGCCACCAGACCGAGCTCGGCATCCGAGGACAGACCGCCGTGATGCGGTAGCACCCGCACCGTGTATCCCACCGCACCGCTGTGCGGCAGCGACGTCTGCCCGGCATAGATGTGCTCACCGCCCTCGGTACCCACGTGAGCCATGGCCGTCGTCCTGATGTCGGTGAGGTTCTCCTCGTCGTCGGCCCGACCCACCACTGCCTGCACCACGACGTCCGACGCCTCCAGTCCGCCCAGGTCGACATGTGCGCGCAGCGACAGTTCCGCCCCGATCACCGGAGTGTCCGGCAGCCCCTCACTGTCGACCCGAGTGACTTTCACTGCGCCCCAAGCCTGTTCGACGCGGCGGCGGTACGACGCCACGTCGATGGCACCGTGGTGATTCTCGGCCGAGGCCGCGCGGGCCGACTCGGCGGCCGGCGCGTAGTAGCCGAGCGTGTAGTCCTGAACCATTCTCGACGCCAGCACCTTCGGCCCCAGCTTCTCGAGCGTGTGCCGCACCATTTCGATCCACCGACTGGGCACGCCGTCCTCGCCGCGGTCGTAGAACTTGGGGAGCACCGCCTGCTCGAGCAGCTCGTACAGTGCAGCGGCTTCGAGATCGTCGCGGCGATTGTCGTCGGTGACGCCGTCGGCCGTCGGGATGGCCCAACCGTTCTCGCCGTCGTACATCTCGTCCCACCAGCCGTCGCGGATCGAGAGATTGAGGCCGCCGTTGAGTGCCGATTTCATGCCGGAGGTGCCGCACGCTTCGAGCGGTCGCAGCGGATTGTTCAGCCACACATCGCATCCCCAGTACAAAAAGCGCGCCATGGACATGTCGTAGTCGGGCAGGAAGACGATGCGGTGCCGTACATCGGCCTGATCGGCGAATCTGACGATCTGCTGAATGAGTGCTTTCCCGCCGTCGTCGGCGGGGTGGGACTTGCCTGCGACCACCAACTGGACCGGCCGCACCGGGTCCAGCAACATCGCCCGCAGGCGCTCGGGTTCGCGGAGCATCAGCGTCAGCCGCTTGTAGGTCGGCACGCGTCGAGCGAACCCGACGGTCAGCACGTTCGGATCGAAAACATTCGCGGTCCAGCTGATCTCGGCCTGAGTCGATCCACGTTCGAGTGCCGAACGCCGAACCCGACGCCGCACCTCGTCCACCAACTGCGCACGCAGAGCGTTGCGTGTCGACCACACGCGCTCCGAGGACAGCTCCCCCTCCTGTGCCCATTCGCGTGCAGACCACGTCGGGGCATGGACGCCGTTGGTGACCGATCCGATCGGCACCTCGGACGCATCGAAGCCCGGCCACAGGTCGTTGAACATCTCGCGGCTGACGATGCCGTGCAGCTTCGAGACTCCGTTCGCTCGTTGCCCCAGACGCAATCCCATGTGCGCCATGTTGAACACCGAGGCGTCGGCTTCGCCGCCGAGGGCGAGAATTCGGTCCATGGGCAGTCCCGGCAGCAGCGCCGAGTCCGGGCCGCCGTCCGTACTGCCGAAGTAGTGCCGCACCAGATCGGCCGGAAAACGGTCGATTCCGGCGGGGACCGGGGTGTGGGTGGTGAAGACGGTTCCGGCTCGAACCGCCGCCAGCGCCGCGTCGAAGTCAAGCGCGCCCGAGGTGACGAGTTCGCGAATGCGTTCGACACCGAGGAAGCCGGCGTGCCCCTCGTTCATGTGGAACACCTCGGGGTCCGGCAATCCGTGCGCGCGGGTGTACGCCCGGATCGCGCGCACTCCGCCGATACCGGCGAGTATCTCCTGCTTGATGCGGTGATCCTGATCGCCGCCGTACAACCGGTCGGTCACCCCGCGCAGCTCGGGGTCGTTGTCGGCGATGTCCGAATCGAGCAGGAGCAGCGGGACGCGTCCCACCTGGGCGATCCACACCCGGGCTCGCAGCACCCGAGATCCCGGCATCGACACGTGAATCAGAACCGGGGAATCCCCGTCGTCGGTCAGCAACCGCAGCGGCAGACCGTGCGGGTCGAGAGACGGATAGCGCTCGGCCTGCCAGCCGTCGGCCGTCAATGACTGGCGAAAGTACCCCGAGCGGTAGAGCAGGCCGACACCGATCAACGGCAGGCCCAGGTCCGAGGCGGCCTTGAGGTGGTCGCCGGCCAGAATCCCGAGGCCGCCGGAGTAGTTCGGCAACACTTCGGTGACACCGAACTCCATCGAGAAATAACCGATTCCCGACGGCAGAGCGCGTCCCTCGGCCAGCTCGTTCTGATACCACAGCGGGCGGGCGAGGTAATCGTGCAAGTCCGCCTCGGCGGCGTCCAGCTCGGCCAGGAACCGGTCGTCGGCAGCGAGCTCCGCCAGACGCTCGGGTGCGACGGCTCCCAGCACAGCCACCGGATCGCGCTCGAGTTCGGTCCACAGCAGTGGATCGATGTGCTCGAACAGATCCTGCGTCGACGAGTGCCACGACCACCTGAGGTTTGTCGAGAGCTCGGCGAGGGCATTCAGGCGGGCGGGAAGGTGGGCTCGGACGGTGAATCGGCGCAAAGCTTTCACAAGGTCGAACCCTACCCACGCAGACCTGTGTCGATGGGCGGCTTACACGAAATCCGAGATGCCGCGCCGGCGGCGAGCAGTATGCGTCGGCGCACGCGCCATCTGCGCTGCTGCACTACGGTTGACGAGTAGGAGCACACCAATATCGGTTCGACAAGAGGTTGCGCCCGCGCAGCCATACCTCTAGCGAAGAATGGAGTGTGAAGTGACAGGTCGACTTGGTATCGACAATGTCCTTCCAGATACGACGACCGGGAAGTATCCCGCGAAAGCCGTGGTGGGCGAGACCTTTCCGGTCTCCGCCGATGTCTGGCGCGAGGGTCACGACGCGGTGGCCGCGACACTGTCGGTGCGCGGACCGGGAGGCAAGCTCGAACGCATCCCGATGACACCGGGCCGCGAACCCGACACGTTCGACGCGGTGTTCGTCCCGTCTCGGCCGGGTTACTGGATCTGCCGCATCGAAGCATGGAGCGATCCGATCAGCACCTGGCGGCATGCCGTCGAAGCCAAGCTCGGAGTAGGCCAGAGTGCGCACGAACTCGCGAACGATCTGGAGATCGGGGCGCGGCTGTTCCTGCGCGCTGCCACCGGGGTTCCTGCCGAGAGCAGGCAATTGCTCGCCGATGTCGCCGCCGCGCTGCGCGACACCGACCGCCCGCTACCGGCCCGAGTGTCCTCGGCGTTCGCGTCGTCGGTCGCCGAACTGCTGTTCGCGCACCCCCTGCGCGAGTTGGTGACCCGCTCGCGTGCAGTCAACATCTGGGTCGATCGCAATCTTGCTCTCAACGGTGCCTGGTACGAGTTCTTCCCTCGATCGACCGGTGGATGGAACGAGGACGGTTCGCCGCGGCACGGCACTTTCGCGACATCGATCGAGCAGTTGCCCCGCATCCAGCGGATGGGATTCGACATCGTCTACCTTCCGCCCATCCACCCGATCGGCACCATCAACCGCAAGGGCCCGAACAACACGCTGACGCCCGGCCCCGAGGACGTCGGGTCGCCGTGGGCCATCGGCTCGAAGGACGGCGGGCACGACGCCATCCATCCCGAACTCGGCAACGAGGACGATTTCCGCGCATTCGTCGCCGCCGCACAGGAGCACAACCTGGAAGTGGCACTCGATCTCGCCCTCCAGGCCGCACCCGATCATCCTTGGGCTGCAACACATTCCGAGTGGTTCACTGTGCTGCCGGACGGCACGATCGCGTACGCCGAGAACCCGCCGAAGAAGTACCAGGACATCTACCCGGTCAACTTCGACAACGACCGACGCGGCATCTACGAAGAGGTTCTGCGTGTTGTCCGGTACTGGATCTCGCTGGGCGTCAAGGTCTTCCGAGTCGACAACCCGCACACCAAGCCACCGGACTTCTGGGAGTGGCTCATCGCCGAGGTCAAGAAGACCGACCCGGACGTGCTGTTCCTCGCCGAAGCGTTCACCAGACCGGTGCGCATGTACGGGTTGGCGCAGCGCGGGTTCACGCAGTCCTACACATACTTCACCTGGCGTACCGCCAAGTGGGAGCTGACCGAGTTCGCCGAGGAACATGCTCGACGCGCCGACGACGCGCGGCCGAATTTGTTCGTCAACACCCCGGACATCCTGCACGAGAGCCTGCAGCACGGCGGGCCCGGAATGTTCGCGCTGCGAGCCGCTCTCGCGGCGACGATGGCACCGACCTGGGGCGTCTACTCCGGGTACGAGCTGTTCGAGCACCAAGCCGTGCGTGAGGGCAGCGAGGAATACCTGGACTCGGAGAAGTACCAGTTACGCCCACGCGACTTCGAGGGCGCGCTCGCCCGCGGCGAGTCGCTCGAGCCCTGGATCACCACGCTGAACGCAATCAGGCGTGCGCATCCGGCACTGCAACAGCTGCGCAACATCCACTTCCACACCATCGACAACGAGGCACTGATCGGGTACTCGAAGTTCGACCCGCAGACCGGCGACTCCGTTCTGGTGGTGATCAATCTCAATCCGTTCGGGGCCGAGGAAGGCACCATCCACCTGGACATGCCGGCTCTGGGCCACGACTGGCAGGACACCCTCACGATCAAGGACGAAGTGAGCGGCATCCACTACGACTGGGGCCACACCAATTTCGTCCGGCTCGAGCCGTGGACATCGGTGGCGCACATCTTCACGCTCCCCCACATCCCCTACCCGGCACGAATCGAACTGGCCTACCGCGGCAACCGAAAGTGAAGGGATTCAACGTGTCCGAGAATCCGACGACGCCCGAAGACACCGTCGCAGCCCCGTCCGACAACGATCTCGAGCTCATCGCTGCGGGTCGGCACTACAACCCGCATTCCGTACTCGGTGCCCACCCGGTGCCGGGTGGAACGGCGATCCGTGCCCTCAAGCCCGACGCCGAGAAGGTCGTCGCTCGGGTCGGCGGCGTCGACCACGAGTTGACCCATGTCGCGCACGGGGTCTTCTCGGCACTGCTGCCGTTCGAGGACCTGATCGACTACCGGCTGGTGGTGACGTGGCCCGGTGGACACGTCTCCGAATCCGCCGACGGTTACCGCTTCCTGCCGACCCTCGGTGAACTCGATCTACATCTGTTCGGCGAGGGCAGGCACGAGCGACTGTGGGACATCCTCGGCGCGCATCAGCAGTCGTACGCGACGCCGGACGGCCCCGTCGCCGGCACGTCGTTCGCGGTGTGGGCTCCGGCTGCGCAGGGCGTCACGCTCGTCGGCGACTTCGACGGCTGGACCGGCCGCAGCTGGCCCATGCGTGTACTGGGCTCGACCGGTGTGTGGGAACTGTTCGTTCCCGACATCGCACCGGGCGCGCTGTACAAGTTCCGCGTCCACGGTGCCGACGGTTCGGTCAAGGACAAGGCCGACCCCATGGCCTTCGCCACCGAGGTTCCGCCGTCGACCGCATCGGTTGTCACCGCGTCGTCGTATAAGTGGAACGACGAATCCTGGCTCGATACAAGGGCCGGAATCGAACCCACGCAGGCACCGATGAGCGTCTACGAGATCCACCTGGCGTCCTGGCGACCGGGCCTCGGTTACCGCGAGCTGGCCGAACAGTTGGCCGAGTACATCACCGAGACCGGATTCACGCACGTCGAGCTGCTCCCGGTCGCCGAGCATCCGTTCGGCGGATCCTGGGGCTACCAGGTGACGTCCTACTACGCGCCCACGTCGCGTTTCGGCAGCCCCGACGATTTTCGCTACTTCGTCGACCACCTGCACAGCGCCGGAATCGGCGTCATCGTCGACTGGGTGCCCGCGCACTTCCCCAAGGACGAATGGGCCCTGGCTCGGTTCGACGGCGGTCCGCTCTACGAGCACGGAGACCCGCAGCGCGGCGAGCAACTCGACTGGGGCACACTGGTTTTCGACTTCGGTCGCCGAGAGGTTCGCAACTTCCTGGTCGCGAACGCGCTGTACTGGATCGACGAGTTCCACATCGACGGACTCCGCGTCGACGCCGTTGCGTCGATGCTGTACCTGGACTACTCCCGGCCCGAGGGCGGCTGGTCGCCGAACATCTACGGTGGCCGCGAGAACCTGGAGGCCGTCACCTTCCTGCAGGAGATGAACGCGACGGTGCACAAGAAGCACCGCGGCGTCGTCACCGTGGCCGAGGAGTCGACGGCATGGCCCGGCGTCACCCGCCCGACGAACGTCGGTGGGCTCGGGTTCAACATGAAGTGGAACATGGGTTGGATGCACGACACCCTGGGCTTCCTCGGGCGTGATCCCATCCACCGGAGCTACCACCACCACGAGATCACCTTCTCGCTCGTCTACGCATGGAGCGAGAACTATCTTCTCCCCATCAGCCACGACGAGGTGGTGCACGGCAAGGGAACGCTGTGGACACGGATGCCTGGCGACGACTACACCAAGGCCGCCGGTCTGCGCGGAATGCTCGCCTACATGTGGGCGCACCCGGGCAAGCAACTGCTGTTCATGGGCCAGGAGTTCGGCCAGACCCGCGAGTGGTCCGAGGAGCGCGGCCTCGATTGGTACCAGATCGACGAGGAACCACTGCACCGCGGCGTCAAATCCCTTGTGTCCGATCTCAACTCGACCTACAAGTCGCATCCGGCACTGTGGACACTCGACACCTCGCCGAGCGGATACTCGTGGATCGATGCCAACGACACCGAGAACAACGTGCTGAGCTTTCTGCGGTACGGGTCCGACGGTTCGGTCATCGCGTGTATTTTCAACTTCTCCGGTTCCGAGCACGGCAGCTATCGTGTGGGACTACCGGAACCCGGCCGTTGGATCGAGATCCTCAACACCGATGCAACGGAATACGGCGGCTCCGGCGTGGGCAACCTGGGTGAAGTGACGGCAACATCGCACTCGTGGCACGGTCGACCGGCGTCAGGCCAGGTCGCCCTTCCCGCCAACGGGGCGATCTGGATAAAACTGGAGCAATAGATGAGTGGCGGCCGCACACCCCGACTTCTGGCCGCGGCCGCCACTGCCGGACTGCTCCTGTTGACCTCGTGCGCGCAGACCGTGAGCGGTAACGCCGTGTCGATCTACGAGAACCCGTTCACCGTCGCCGGACTTCCGGTCACGAGCGGACCGAGCGGGCCTCGTCCTGGCGTCCCCGATTCCACCCTCACGGTGGAGAACGCCGAAGGCACCGACTCCGACATCCTTGCCACGAACGCGATCGACGACATCCAACAGTTCTGGGTACAGCAGTATCCGAACCTGTTCAAGGGCTCGTTCACGCCGGTGTCCAAGATCGTCTCGTGGGATGCGTCCGAGGACGAAGGATCGGGCATCAGATTCTGTGGAGACCGTACCGGCGGTATCCCCAACGCCGCGTATTGCACTCGCGACGACTCGATCGGCTGGGATCGCACCATTCTGCTCCCGGCTCTGGTCGATGCCTTCGGACCGATGTCGGTGGTGATGGTGATCGCCCACGAATACGGCCACGCCATTCAGCATCAATCGGGACTGGTCGGTGACGACACCCCGACCATCGTGGCCGAGCAACAGGCCGACTGTTTCGCCGGCGCGTTCATCCGCCACGTCGCCGAGGACGATGCGCCGCACTTCACGATCAACACCTCCGACGGCCTCAACGGCGTTCTCGCCGCAACCGTCGCCGTCCGCGACGTCGATCCCAACGACCCCGAATCGGTGCACGGTTCCGCCTTCGAGCGCGTTACTGCCGTGCAGATCGGCTTCACCGACGGCGCGGCAGCCTGCACCGGCATCGACGAGGCCGAAATCGATTCGCGTCGAGCATCGTTGCCGCAGAAGTTCAGCGACCCCGACGACTCCGGCGAGCTACCGGTGACCGAGGATTCCCTCGGCGCATTCAGTCGATCCTTCGAGACGGTGCTGCCCGTCTCCGTTCCGCCGACCGTCGACTACTCCGGTTCGGATCTCGGGTGCCCCGACGCCGAGGCCACCGCGCCGGTGTCGTACTGCCCGTCGTCGAACACCATCGGTGTCGACGTCGAGGACCTCGCCGAAGTCGGCCAGCCCGAGACCCCGCAGCGCGGAGACATATTGCCGCTCAACGTCTCCGGTGATTACAGCGCCTACGTGCTGTTCGCCTCGCGGTACACGCTCGCGGTGCAGAAGGAAGCAGGTCAGACGCTCGACGATCCGCAGACCGCTCTGCGATCGGCGTGCCTGTCCGGGGTCATCACCTCGGCGATGAGCGCCGAGAACGGTGCGACGGGTCTCGAAATATGGCTCTCGCCAGGCGATCTCGACGAGGCCGTGTCCGGTCTGCTGAGCGACGGGTTGGCAGCCAGCGACGTCAACGGCACGACGCTACCGTCCGGCTTCTCCCGCGTCGACGCCTTCCGCTCGGGAGTACTCGGCGGCAAACAACTGTGCGACTCACGCTACAGCTGAGGAACTCAGTACAGAGCGGACGCGAGCTTGCGTCGTGCGGAGACCACCAGCGGATCGGCTGCGTCGAACAACTCGAACAGCTCGAGAAGTCTTGTGCGCAGCGCGGTCCGGTCGTCGCCGGCACTGACCTTGATTCCGTCGATCAGACGAGCAAAAGCCTGCTCCGGTTGCTGACCGGCCATCTCGGCGTCGGCGGCCTCGATCCGGGCCTGCACGTTCGCGGGATCAGCGTCGGCGATCTCGATGGCATCGGGTGCAATGTTCTGTACCCGAGCCAGGAACTTGACCTGACGCAGCGCCGCGACGGCGTCGGTGTTCTTCGGTTCGGCGTCGATGATCGCCTGGTAGGCAGCCGCTGCCCTGTCGAAATCGCCCTCGTCGATAGCCTCTTCGGCGGCGACGATTCTGGGGTCCTCGATCTCGGGTTCCGGTTCTGCAGCGGCCGCCCCGGGAGGCCCGGTGAGCTTTCCCGCAGTCGCCTGCTCGACGGCTTGTAGCCACTGACGCAGCTGCTCGTCCGACTGCGTGCCCTCGAAGTCGGCCAGCGGCTGACCGGCTGCCACGGCAACCACCGTCGGAATGGCTTTCACACCGAATGCCTGCGCGATCTGCGGATTGGAATCGACGTCGACTCGGGCGAGAACCCACGTCCCCGCGGCCTCGACGGCCAGTTGCCCGAGCTGACGCGTCAACGCCTGGGATTGCGGCGAACGAGCCGAACCCAGGTCGACGATGACCGGGACCTGCGTGGACCTCTGGAGAACCTCGGCCTCGAACGTCGCCGCGGTCACGTCCACGATCGGTGCCAGACCTCCCGCGTCGCCCGCGGATTCGGCTGCAGGAGCAGGTGCCGGACGGTCCTTGAGAACGGACAGGTCGACAGCGCCGGCAATCGAAGCGGGGACGGCAGCTGACGGGCGGACGGGAGGACGGGAACCGGGTCGAGTCACGTCCTACAGTTTGTCACTAACCCGATGCGCCATCCACTGGCGGGCAGTCAGGACAGAACCTTCGCCTCGGCTGCGGGCCGGCCGGTGCTCAGCTCGGCGAGACGGCCGGTGCGCGCGGCCCAGATCTCGAAGATCACCGTGCCGAACGGCGGGAACGCTGCGACGAGCGCCAGCAGCGTCGCCTTGACGTCCCACTTCAACTTCACTGCCGTCAACACCGCGATGCCCAGGTACACGACGAACACGCCGCCATGGATCGGCCCGAATATCTTCACGCCGATTTCGTTGCCGTCCGCGGGGATGTACTTGAAGGCCATTCCGATCAGCAGTCCCAGCCAGGTGAACGCTTCGAGCACAGCGATGAAACGGAAGCGTTTTGCCGTGCTGCTCAGGTCGAAGAAATTGGTCATGCCAGCCATTGTGCCCGGTTTGCTACGACAGAACGTAGTGGCTCTGGTCTCACTCCCGACCAGAGCCACCGCGGTCTTATTTCTTCGGGACTCGAACGATGAGGGCGTCGCCCTGTCCACCGCCGCCGCACAGTGCGGCCGCACCGACTCCGCCGCCGCGTCGCTGCAGCTCGAGGGCGAGGTGCAAGGCGATACGAGCTCCCGACATGCCGAGCGGGTGTCCGATGGAAATGGCTCCGCCGTTGACGTTCACGATCTCCGGATCGATACCGAGCTCGCGCGTCGACGCGATCCCGACCGCTGCGAACGCTTCGTTGATCTCGACGACATCGAGGTCCTTCGGGTCGATGCCCTCCTTCTCGCATGCCTTGGCGATTGCGCGGGCAGGCTGCGACTGCAGCGTGGAGTCGGGACCGGCCACCACGCCGTGGGCACCGATCTCGGCAAGCCAGGTGAGGCCGAGTGACTCGGCCTTCTCCTTGCTCATCACCACGACGGCGGCAGCACCGTCGGAAATCTGCGACGCCGATCCCGCGGTGACGGTTCCGGCCTTGTCGAATGCGGGTCGAAGCTTGCCGAGGGAATCGACAGTGGTGTCGGCGCGGATTCCTTCATCGGCGGTGAACTGGATCGGGTCGCCCTTGCGCTGCGGGATCGACACGGCGACAACCTCGTTGTCGAATACGCCGTTCTTCCACGCCGCTGCGGCCTTGTGATGCGACGCAGCCGCGAAGGTGTCCTGCTCCTCGCGACTGATGGCCTCGGAACTCTGGTTGCGCTGCTCGGTCAGCGCACCCATCGCCTGATCGGTGAAGATGTCGTACAGACCGTCGTAGGCGAGGTGGTCACGCATGGTGACATCGCCGTACTTGAACCCGGCTCGCGACTTCTCCAGCATGTGCGGTGCCTGGGTCATCGATTCCTGGCCACCGGCGACGACGATCTCGAATTCTCCGGCGCGGATGAGCTGATCGGCCAGCGCGATGGCATCGACGCCGGACAGGCAGACCTTGTTGATCGTCAAGGCGGGCACGGTCATCGGAATGCCGGCAGCAACAGCTGCCTGGCGGGCCGGGATCTGGCCGGCTCCGGCGGTGAGAACCTGTCCCATGATGACGTAATCGACCTGATCCGGAGCAACACCGGCCTTGTCGAGTGCACCCTTGATGGCGATCCCGCCGAGGTCCGATCCCGAGAAGTCCTTGAGTGCGCCCGAGAAGCGCCCGACCGGCGTACGAGCACCGGCGACGATGACTGTTGTGGTCACGATTTCCTCCGAAAGTGTGAAGACGGCCTTGTCGAGATCAACGCTCCGACGCCCCCTGCCGATACCGGCCGGGCGGAGCACCGAAACGCAGCTGGCGCTAACGTCATGGCCATGACCTCCAGCACGCAGTCTTACACGGGAGCCCCGCTGCGCTCCGACCTGGTGACGGCTATCGACCACGTGGGTGTTGCGGTGCCCGATCTCGACGCCGCAATCACCTGGTACACCGACCACCTCGGCATGATTGCCGTGCACGAGGAGATCAACGAGGAGCAGGGTGTCCGCGAGGCGATGCTCTCGTTCCCCGGTGCCGGAGAAACGTCCGCTGCGCTGCAATTGCTCGCACCGATCGACGAGTCGTCCACCATCGCCAAGTTCATCGGCCGCAACGGCCCTGGACTGCAGCAGTTGGCCTACCGCGTCACCGATATCGAAGAGATCTCGACCGAGTTGCGCGCCCGCGGCGTGCGGTTGCTGTACGACGCCCCGCGCCGCGGTACCGCCGATTCTCGGATCAACTTCGTCCATCCCAAGGACGCCGGTGGAGTGCTCATCGAGCTGGTCGAGCCGAATCACAACTCGCACTGACCGAACTCGGTGAACGAACCGTATGGCCCTCTACTTGACTCACCGGTAAATTGACGGCCATGGCCATCGATCATGAGCGCACTTCCACGGTGCAACTTCCCTTTTCCATCGTCCGGAAGGGGTTCGATCGCGACGAAGTCACCAACTACTTCGAGCGATTCGACGCCGAGCTCCGTCTGACGACTGCCGACCGCGATGCGGCCGCAGCACAGGCTCGTGATCTGGCCAAGCAACTCGACGACGCTCGCGACGAGATCGACGAACTGCGCAAGGACATCGATCGCCTGTCCGTTCCGCCCACCACAGCGGAGGGCATGAGTGATCGCATCTCGCGCATGCTGCGGCTCGCCTCGGACGAGGCATCCGAGGTTCGCGCGAAGGCGCACTCCGAGTCCGAGGAAATGATTTCGGTTGCGCAGCAGGAAAGTGCGCGACTGCGGGGACGGCACGAGTCGCTGGTGGCCGAACTCGAAGAGCGACGCACTGCGCTCGAGACCGAGCACCAGCAGACCATGGCTCAGGCGCGTACCGAGGCGGCCCGGGTGGTCGAGGCCGCGCAGGCCGAGCGCGACAAGCTGGCCGCCGAGTCCGAGGCCAAGCGCGCCAAGGTCCAGGAGGACTTCGAGATCACGATGGCCGAGCGCCGCACCAAGGTTCTCTCCGCCCTCGAAGAACTCGAAGCGTCGAGCAAGTCCGATGCTGCACGCCGCATCGAAGAGGCGACCACCGAGGCTGCTCGACGGCTTCAGTCCGCCAGCGAACAGGCCGAGCGGCGTATTGCGCACTCCAAGGAACTGGCCGAAGAGCTGCGTGTGCTGCGCAGTCGCGTACTGGCCCAGCTGCTCGGAATCCGCGGCCAGCTCGATTCGGTACCGGCGATGCTCGCCTCGGTCAATCGCGAGAGCGAACTGCTCGACAATCCCGACCCGACGGCGATTCTCAAGAAGGAAGAAGAGAAGGCAGCCGCCAAGGCCGAGGACGAGAAGGAATCGGCCGACTCGGCGTCCTGATTTCGCGGTACACGCCGGGCCTCCCCGCTAGGACCATCTACGGGTGAGGCCACGCGTGTTTCGGCCGGACCAACATCCGGTGTGCCAGTGCCTCCGATTGTCGGCACCCCCGAAATCGTCCGACGGCCATGCGACGATATGTGCGACGCCCGGCCGCACCTCGTGATCGCAGCCGGGGCAGCGATACGTCTTGACCGCCTTGGCACCCGGGATCATCCGAGTCGTGTACGTGTCTCCGTCCGGACCGACCTCGACCCGGTTGCCACCCAGTACCGAGTCGGTTGCCGGACCGAGATCGCTCGGGCCGCTCCGGTTCGGTCGGCGGGGTTGGTTACGACGGGGCACCCGTCCAGTGTAGAGAACAGGCCTATGCTCGCCGACAGTCGTCAGAAAAGCCGGAACTCGGTGCTGTCGGTTCCTCGCAGGACGTCGTAGTCGAGTGTGAGACAACGAATGCCGCGGTCGGTGGCCAGCGTCTTCGCCTGCGGCTTGATGACCTGCGCAGCAAAAACCCCGCTCACCGGAGCCAGCAGCGGGTCACGGTTCAGAAGCTCGAGGTACCGAGTCAACTGCTCGACGCCGTCGATCTCACCACGTCGCTTGATCTCGACGGCCACGGTTCCGCCGTCGGCATTGCGGCACAGTAGATCCACCGGACCGATAGCCGTCATGTATTCGCGTCGAACGAGCGTGTATCCGTCACCCAAGGTGCTGACGTGCTCGGCCAACAACTCCTGAAGATGGGCCTCCACACCGTCTTTCACCAAACCGGGATCGATGCCGAGCTCGTGACTCGAGTCGAGTTCCACGTCGTCGATGGTGATACGAAGTTCCTCGCCGGCCTTGTTGGTGACGACCCACTTGATCGTCTCGCCCTCGGTGGTCTCGACCGTCCAGCAGGGCGGCGACATCCAGTTGAGCGGCTTGTAGGCCCTATCGTCCGCATGCACGCTGACCGATCCGTCGGACTTCACGAGCAACAGACGCCGAGCCGACGGGAGGTGTGCGGTGAGACGGCCGACATAGTCGACTTGGCAACGAGCAATAACTAAACGCACTCGACCACCATAAGGCAGGCGCCCCGTTAGTCTGTGACGACCATGCCGCAATTGAGACGATCTGCCACTCCGCTGGGTTCCCGGCTCCTCGGGGACACCAGCGAATCGCCGCGCCGCCGCCGAATCCGAATCCAGCTGTTGCTGACCGTTTTCCTGATCCTGTCCAACTTGATCGGTGCGGTCATCGTGGGCGTTCTGATCAGCGTCGTCGTTCCGGGCCCTGACGTCCTGAGAATGGATCGCTATTGGTGGGTCAACTTCATCGTCGTCCCGGTGTACGTCTTTCTCGCATTCCTGGTCGGCGTCGTCTGGGGCACCACGAGCGCGCTCAGCAGCCTGCGGTGGGGCATCGAGGATCGGAAACCCACACGATCCGAGCAGGTCGCCACTCTCGCCATGCCGTGGCGCCTGACGCGCATCCAGATAGCACTGTGGATCGGCGCGCTGATCCTGTTGACCACGATCGACGGCATCATCGATCCTCAGGCGATACCCAAAGTTGCGTTCACGATCGCCGCGGGCGGCACCGTCGTCTGCGCGTTCAGCTACCTGCTCAGTGAGTTCGCGCTGCGCCCCATTGCCGCTCGGGCGCTCGAGGCAGGCGATCCACGGCGGATTCGTATCGCCGGAGTCATGGGACGGTCCATCCTGTCGTGGTTGTTGGGAACCGGCGTTCCGGTCTCCGGACTGATGATCATCGCGGTCTTTCGCTTTCTCCGGCCCGAGACGACATCCGCACAGCTGGCGGTCTCCATCCTCGCGCTCGGCGGCATCACGATCGTCTTCGGTTTCGCGTTGACTGTGCTCGGCGGCTTCGCGACCACCTCCCCCATCAACAATGTCCGCGCGGGCATGGCCGAGGTGGAGAAGGGCAACATGGATGTCCGCCTCGCGGTGTACGACGGCACCGAGCTCGGTGAGCTCCAGAGTGGATTCAACCGAATGGCCGACGGCGTGCGCGATCGAGAGAAGATCCGTGACCTGTTCGGCAGACACGTCGGACACGAAGTCGCCGAGAAGGCGTTGCAGTCCGATAGCGAACTCGGCGGACAAGAACGCGATATCGCAGTGTTCTTCATCGACCTCGTGGGATCGACGGAGCTGGCAGCATCCCGGCCACCTACCGAAGTCGTGGACCTACTCAACCGATTCTTCGCTGTGGTGGTCGACGAGGTAGACGAACACGGCGGCTTCATCAACAAGTTCGAGGGCGACGCCGCGCTGGCCATCTTCGGAGCCCCGAACGAAATTCCCGACCACTGCGGCTCCGCCCTCGCAGCCGCGCGAGCAATTGCCCGACGCCTGGTAGTGGAAGTCCCCGAATGCAGCGCCGCTGTCGGCGTCGCTGCAGGACGCGCAGTCGCCGGCAATGTCGGAGCGAAATCCAGATTCGAATACACCGTCATCGGAGACCCGGTGAACGAGGCCGCTCGTCTATCCGAACTGGCAAAGAATTCGCCCGGAGCGATCCTTGCGTCCAAGACTGCAGTCGACGGTGCCTCGGACGACGAGGCGCAGCGTTGGGAATTCGGAGACTCCGTGACCTTGCGTGGACGATCCGCCGAGACGGTTCTGGCGAATCCGAAGGACGTCAAGGTCGCGGCGGATGAGCCCGAAGCCGTTCACGCCTGATCCACCCGATCATCGGGCTCAGTAGGTGTAAAGCGCTGCATCCCCGCCGTTTCCGTCACTGACGACTCGGCCGTCCTTTGCTCGGTCCCCCTCACAAACGCGCTCGCGTTTGTCAGGTTCGTGCAGTCTGGTGACGCTGTTCTGCTCGCGTCTGGCGAAAGCGCGCGCGTTTGTGACCGGAGTTGGCCATGACAAGGCAGACGGCCGACCCGGCTGGGCATCACTGATTCCCTTTGTCTGCGGGAAATGCGCTCGCCTGTGCGACGGGGAGTGACAGTAACGAGTCGACGGCCGGCACTATTGGATGCAACCGGCGGTGCTGGCACCTCTGGATTATGCGAATGCGCGCGCGTTTGCCAAGTGCGCGCAGTCTGGTGACGCTGTTCTGCTCGCGTCTGGCAAGTGCGCGCGCGTGCGCCACCCGGGTGGGGAGACGAGACAGTCGGCTGCATCGCAATGATGGGCCTCGCGGTGCAGATGTCGGTGCCCTGGAATTCAGGGATACCGACGACAGACAAGGGCACGAATACTGATGTGGCAGCAAGTGGTTTCGAAATGCAGACAACCCCCGACCGTGGTGGTCGGGGGTTGTCTGGTTGAAGTTGTGTTCGGCGGTGTCCTACTCTCCCACACCCTGTCGAGTGCAGTACCATCGGCGCTGGAGGGCTTAGCTTCCGGGTTCGGAATGGGACCGGGCGTTTCC
>NZ_NOYI01000014.1 GCF_002258785.1 Rhodococcus sp. 06-235-1A | reverse complement strand
AGCGGTGCCGGAGGAGGCGGGGGGGCGGGCTCGGGGACGGGGGCGGTCGTGTCGTCGGCGTTCGGCGGAGTCGGTACCGTGCCTGGTTCGACGAACTTGGCGTCGTCCGGGTTGCCGGTCACCTGAGGGTTTCCGGAGGCGGGTGTGGTGGGTTCGCTCGAGGTGGGTTCCTGGGGAGGCATGGCCTGCTCCTTTTGTGTGGTGTCTTCGCGGCAATCGTTAGTGAGATGCGCCGATCGATCGCAATGTTCCCGCCGCGGGCGATATTCGTTCGCGGCTGCGGCTTTTCAGAGCAGACCGATTGCCCGCAGAAATTCGAGCGCGTTGTCGTCGGTGGTGAAGTTCGAGAATCGTGCGGACAGGCCGGTGTTGGGGTCGAAGTACTCGGCCGTACTGGTGGAAGCGCTGTACCCCTTGCCGTAGACGATCTTGGAACTGCTTGCTGCGCCGTCGATTACCGCGTCACCGGGGGCCAGGGGATAGTCGCGAATGCCCGCGAGTTGACGCTTGACCTGTTTGATGTCGACATACGAGGTGAAGGTGTGTGCGGGTCCGTAGGTTGACTCGAACAGCGGGTCGAACGTGCTCGGTGAAACCAGCGTGCAGGATGCGATCAGTCCGCCGGTATCGGTGAAGTCGGAGTTGACGCACTTCTCGACCGCACTGTTCAGTGCGCCCGGTAGCGCCGAGCGGATGGCATCGACATCCGATGCGAATGCGGCGGCCCCGCTCGCGGTAGTGGTTCCGCCGGTGTCCGCTGTACTCGAGCTGTCTCGATCGCTGCCGAAGACGATGAACCCGGCGATCAGGGCTGCGATGATCACCACCGCTGCGATTGTCGAGGCGACAACGGTGCGGGCTGCGGGCTTTCTCCGTGCACCCGAGGCCGATGCAGTCTCGGCGACCGGCGTGGTGGCGGTGGTCGGGGTCGGTGCGGTGTCATGGGCTGTGGCCCGGTGCGCGGTGGCAATCAATGCTCCTTGCGCGACAACGGTTTTGGGGTCGTCGAGAGTGGCGATGGGGCCGAGTGCAGCGAGCCGGTCGTGCACTATCGGCACCCGTGACGACCCGCCGGTGAGGTACAGCGCAGAGAGGCGGTTACCGACGTCAACACCGGCGTCGGCCAAGGTCTGACGAGTCAGCTGCACTGCCCGCTCCACATCGTCGGCGATGAGTTCGTCGAACTCGTCGCGGGTGATGTACAGCGTTTCCTGTTGGCCGTTGCCTGCAACGGTCACCGACGCCGATGGGGTCGACGACAGCAGCTCCTTGGCCCGCCGGATGGAGTCCTCGAGGCTGCGGGCCACATGCATGGGCGCACTGCGTCGAATGAAGTCGAGCAATTCGGGGTTGCGGTCGAGTAATTGTTCGTCCACCCAACGGCGCAGTCTCGAGTCCAGGGACTTCCCGCCCAACGTGTTGTCACCCCGCGCGGCGATCACCTCGAACGAGTGCTCGGTGGCTCGCAGAACGGCGACATCGAGTGTGCCGCCGCCGAAGTCGAACACTGCGATCTCGGTTCCTGGCGGCATCGCGCTCGATCTCGAGTAATAGTGCGCCGCTGCTCGGGGCTCGGATACGGTCGCTACCCGCTCGCGCGGATAGCCGACTCGGGCGGCCGCGTCGAGAAGTATGTCGATCTCGCGGGGCGACCACGCTTCGGGATGTGTGAGTATCAATCGGTTCGGTGGAACTCCGCGCCGCATCGCCGTCGCAGCCGTGATGACGGCGTGCAGTACTGCGGCTGCGGGCAGCGCCGACGGAATGTCGTAGCCGTTGACGGTGAGCACTTCTTGGCCGATGACGCGCTTGGGCGACGGAACGAAGGCCGCGGGGTTGGTCTGTGCTCGGTTGATCGCCACGTCGCCGACTTCGATCGAGTGCGGGGACTCGACGAACACCGCCGACGGCATCAGGTTTCCCTGGTGCGTCAGGGACACGACCTCCGCCGCGTCCGAGCCGTTGTCGGCATGTGCCGCAGCGGTATTGGAAGTGCCGAAGTCGACGCTGAGCATCCAACCGGCCATCATGTGCTTACCTCGATATCGTCAGGGGTCGATGCGGCTGCACCGGTGGAAGTCACTGGATCGTCTGTCGGCAGATGCGCCACTGGCCCTCTTCTCGACCGAAATCGAAAGCCAGGATCTCGCCGTCCCCTTCCGCTGTGCTCGGCTCACCGTCGACCGTCGCCTGCAGTCGGATTCTGGTGCTGGCCTTGTCCCCGTAGATCGACGTACCGATGAACTCGGCGGCCGTCAGTTCGAGGTCGCCCGTCGCGGAGGTCGAGGTAGGGGAGGGTGTCGTGCTCGCCCGCTTCTCCCTGTTCGCTGCGCACCAGAACGATGTCATCGCCGCATCGTCGCGGGCGGCCACAGCGTCGAGGTAGTCGTTGGTCACCGATTCGAGTGCCGCTGTGTCGTCCTGCCCGCTCGCCGTGCTGGGCACCGGGTCGGTCGAGTCCCACGGTGCGAGGACCACTGCGGCAACAACGGCACCGGCCACGACGACCACGCCCGCTGCCGCGGCCACCAGCCGCCCACGACCGCGCGTGGGTGGTGCAGGGGAGATCTGCAGACCGGGCCCGCCACCGACGACGGGTGCCGGTTGGGTGCTCGGCGCACCGGAAAAGGCGTGGGATCCCGCCACCGGTGCGGCTCCGAGCCGGTCCGGCAGTGCGAGCAACGCTCCCTGTGCGACCACGGTTTTCGGATCGTCGAGCGTCGCGATCGGGTGACCGAGGGAGTGGAGGGCACGGTGTACCAGAGGTATTCGAGACGATCCCCCGGTGAGGTAGAGCGCGTGGACCGCACTGCCCGTCAGTGCATGTGCCTCCGCGAGGGTGGCGTGCGTCAGAGCGACCGCACGTTCGATCTCGCTCGCGATGATCGTCTCGAACTCTCCGCGTTCGAGAGTCAGTATGTGCTGGCGATCGGTCCGACTGTCGCCGATGGCGATGGTGGCCGACTCGGTGGACGACAGCAGCTCTTTCGCGCGGCGGATGGAGTCGTCGAGGGTTCGGAGCGTGTGCAGTGCCGAGTCCGTGCGGAGGAAGCGCGACAATTCCGGATTCTCGTCGTCGAGTCGACGATCGACCCACCGGCGAACGGACGCATCGAGGTTCTTGCCACCCAAACCGTTGTCGCCGCGGGCGGCGACGACGTCGAAGGTGCCGCGAGCAGTGGCCGACAAGACGGCGACATCGACGGTTCCACCGCCGAAATCGAACACGGCTATCGACGTACCCGGCTCGAGATGCTCACTGCGACTGTAGAAATGGGCCGCAGCGCGCGGTTCCGACAGTGTGGACACCGAACCCGGGCCGTAGCCGGCCCGGTTCGCCGCCTCTTCCAGTACCGCGACTTCTCGAGGAGACCACGCCTCTGGGTGGGTCAGGATCAAGCCCGCTGGAGGTTGTCCCCGACGGTACGTAGTCGCTCGATCGATCACCGACCGCAGAACGGCGGCGATCGGGACCGCGATCGGCAGATCGAGGCCCGCAGCTCGAACGCTGCCCTGCGCGACCAGTCTCTTGGGGGAGGCGATGAAGGAAGCCGGTGCCGTCTGCGCCCTGTTGAGCGCTACATCGCCGACGTCGATTCGATCCGGACCGTCGACGAACACCGATGAGGGCATCAGGTTTCCCTGGTGGGTCAGCGCCACGGCCTCGACCCCGAAGCGTCGTGTGGAGCGTTGGGCCGCAGCGGTATTCGATGTGCCGAAGTCGATCGACAGAGTCCAACTCGGAGTGGGTGCGGGGTGGGTCGGGTCGTTCATGCCGTGCTCCGAATCGTGGTGTAGAGACGTAACAGTTCTCCCAGGGCAGCATCCTCGGCGGCGGTTCCGGCCGAGATCGAGCGCCCTGCTGCCCAATCGATTCGCTGGCTCGCCACCGCCACGACCTGTGCACGCTGGGCGTGGACGTCCAGTCCGAGACGCTCGGAATTGTTCCGTCCGGTGAGCACGCGCATCAACTCGCCCACCACCGGTGAGGAGTCGTCGGCGAGAAGCATGCCGCGCAGTGCCTGGAACAGCAGTACCGGCTGCAGGGCCGGGTCGCGTCGAACGGTGTCGGTGATCGCCCTGATCCGGTCTCTGAAGCTGTGTGTGAACGCCAGTGAATCCAGTTCGGTGAGAACGCGACTCGCTCTGTGCAGGGTGGCGAAGTCGCGCAGCGCGGTGTGCAGCACGCCTCTGAGCGGGTCCACTCCCGACCGTGAGATCAGCCATTGGCTCAGTGCGTACGCACCCCCGGCCGCAGCGGCTCGTCCACCGACCATGCCGTACTCGCCGATCAGGTCGAGTAGTCGATCCCTGGTCGGTGAATCGAGCGGAGCGGGGTCGTCGGATTCCAACAGGTCGAACAGTTCCAGCGGATTCAGGTGCGCCAAGCGGTGCAGAGCGCGAGCATCCGATTCGGTGACACGACCGGTATGGGAAGTCTCGGCCAGCAGCCCGGAAATCGGAATCACGGTCGCGACCGAGGATGCCAACATGGCCGCCAACGTCACCGAGTGAGCTCTGGCATGCTCGATGGGATCGATGCGGCCGAGAGCTCCTTCACCGAAACCGTCGGCTCGGGACAGAACACCCAGTGTGTTCAGCGGCGTGAACCCCAACTGCTGCAAGAACTTCATCTCGTCGGCGCGCGGGGTCGAGTCGAAGAGAAAGATCGCGGCGTCGGCATCGACGCTGGCGGCGCGGGTCTGCTCGTATCCGTCGATGAGCGCCCGATGTGTGGCCTTTTCGTTCTCCACCGTCAGAGTGGCCAGACCCGGTGTGTCGATGAGCGTGACGTCGGACAACGCTTCCGACGGAAGGTACCGATGCACGTACGCCACATCGGCTGCAGGAATTCCCAGGTCCGCCCGATATCCCTGTCGCAGTTCCACCGCCCGACGCTGTCCGTCCGGGGTCACGACGTCTGCGCGCGAGGGCATTCCGTTCTCGTACACGGTGACCACGTTGGTGGCTTCGAGCGCCGCGGTCTCCGCGATCGGTGCACCGATGAGCGCATTGACCAAGGTCGACTTGCCGGCCTTGAGCCGGCCCACCACCACAATTCGCGGCGGACCCCACAGGATGGCTCCGATCCGGTTGGCCTCGTGCATGAGATCCGGTGCCAACGCGGCAAGTCCGTGCAGTCCACGGTCGAGCACGGAGCGCATCTCGATGTTGCGCGCGGCCAGCGGTGTCGCGGACGGTTGCTGCACGTTCACCTAGGCACCTGCCGACGCTGGTCCGTACACCGATACCTCGGTGTACCGAATGATGCCGCCGGGACCGGCCCACCCCGGCCGGACTGCCTCCGCGATCGTGCCCACCCGATCGGGAGTCGGCGCAGCGACGCTGTGCACGGCCTTCTGTGAGCTCGAATCGAACAGTGTTCCGGGTTGCGCGTCCAACCGGACGACACCCACTCGATGCAACTCCTCGGAAATGCGATCGGCCGCCGACACCCCGTCACCAAGGTCGTGCACACCGATGAGCGCGTCGACCAGTCGGCGGTCCGGCCCTCCGTCGGCGGCAGGCGAATCATGATGGGGGACTACGTGATCGCGTGCTGGAGCGTGGGGTACCTGTCGGCGGTCGGGGCCGGCAAAAATCGAGCGAGCGAACCAGCCGACGAAAGCTCCGAGTAGCAGCGCGGCGGCAATCAGCGCCGAGGCGGTCGAGGTGTTCACGAGTTCGTCTCGCTTTCGGTGGCGTCGGGAGTGGGCGGGACAGGGGATGCCGATTCGGAGCTACGACCGGCCGACCGAACGAGCGCATTGTCGATCTCGGACATCGTGGCAGTGACGACTCTGAGATTGTTGGACAGGCGCTTGAGGGTGGCGTCTCGTCCGGCGGCATCGAGACGGGCCGCGTCCTTGGCGTCTGACATCTGCTGTTGCACAGTATCGATGGAGGTTCGGATGTAGTCGCGGTAGCGCACGACAATCTCCGGCCGGCCCAGTGCGAGCGCGGCCTCCAGCATGCGTGCGGTGCTGGCTTTGGCGCTTCCGGTCGTCTCTCGCAGCCAGTTCAACAGGTTCTGTTTGCCGGTCCGCATCGCCTTGTATCCGAGGTTGACGCCGATCCAGACCACTCCGGCCACGGCTCCGACACCGATGAGTGCACCGAGCATCGAGGTACCGATCATGCCCATCGACAAGATGCTGGGATCGAGCAAGCCTTGACGCTTGCTCGCAACCTCACCCGTGGTGAGCGATTCGCCGGACATCGATGCGGCGATGTTGTGCTCGATCTGCTCCCAGATACGGGGTGACTCGAACAACGGTTCTGCGACACGACGCAATTCGTCGAGGAACAGGCGAACTGTGCCGGTCATGGCGGCCAGGAGGTCGGCCTCGATCTCCGCGGTGAACACCTGTGGGTTCTTCCGCAGCACTTCCATACCGGACTTGTTGATTCGTGTCGTCCACTTCGTTCGGACCCGATCGAGTTCACCGTCCAGATGTGTCAGCGCCCGTTGGCGGGCCAGCGTGAGATCGCGTCCGAGCCACTGCTCCCACTGCGCACTGGTGTCCTTGAGCTCCTGCAGTCGGTCTCGCTGAGCGGTCAACTCGGGCAGAGCATTCGAGCCCTGTTCGGTGATGTCGATGTCGGCGCGGATCTTGGCGTGGACCTTGCGTAGACCTTCGAGCGCAGTACGCAGGCCGTCTCGGACGCCACGTTCGGTGCCGTCGCCCAACCCGGCCGCGATCATCTGCCTCAGCTCGACGATGCCCGAAGATTCTTCGCCGCGCCGTCGCGCCTGATCGTCGACCATTTCCTGCGCCACGAGCGCGCGGACACTGGACACGCCGATGACGGGAACCGAGCGCCGAAGGTGCTTGTGGAGCAGGCGCTTGTTCTCGTCGGCCACCGTTCGCCAGCGGCGCAGGTTCTTGTCGGTCTTGCTGACGACGACGATGACCGAGTCGACCGTCGAGGCCACGTCCCGAACGAAGTCCATCTCGGGTGCGGTGAGCGTGGTGCTGGCATCGCTGACCACGACCAGAACGCTGGCCTGCTGCGCCGACTGCACGGACAGCTGGGCGGCGAGCGAATCCAAGCCCCCCGAGCCCGGCGTGTCGACGACGACCACATCTCCCATCGGTGAGTCCGCGACCGGAACGATTGCGCGGGTGGGAAGCGACTGAGTCGCCGGATCCCGCACGTGCGAGCCGTTCACGGTCACCCACTCGGGTAGCTCCTCGATGCTCACCCGACGAGTGCCACCGGGAAACACCAGTTCGGCCAGCCCGGGGCCGCGGTCGGGTTCGGTGGGGACGAAGACCAGCGACGCGGACGTGGTCGCTTCGACTCCGACCGGCGAGACACGGCTCGACACGAGAGCATTGACCAGCGAGCTCTTGCCGCGTTTGATCTCACCGACGACGACGACGCTCTGTCGCCGATCGACCGTCGTGGACTTTTCCTCGGCCAGCGCGGCCGTGGCCTCGAATCCGTACATCCTCAAAATCTTGGTGGCACCGGCGAGTGTCTTGGCGGTGGCAGCATCCGAGCCGACACCTGTGCGGCGCTCCGGCAACGACGGTGTAGCGGTCTCGGACACGTATCGGCGCTCCGTTCTCTACTCGTGGGATCGTGTGCGGTTGTCGTTCGGCGAAACGACCGACGCGCATTCGACGCTCGGGGTGGCGGTTTTGTTCCCGGGTAGTTCGGCTGTGCCCGGCGGGAACAATGACACGATTCCTGGCGTCGGATCGCCGACATCGACTCTCTCGAGAAGGGCACACCATGCGTGCGATGTGGACACGATCGGTACTGGCAACGCTGACGGTGGTGACGCTGGTGACGGGTTGCTCCTCCGGTGGCGACGGCCCGTCGGACGCGTCGGGACAGACGATCGGCGAAGCCGCTGCACCCGGGGAGATCGACCCGGGAAACTTTCGCACGACACCTCAGGCACCGTTCGGCACGGTCAGCGACGAGACACAGGGGCGGGTGATCGAGGGCCAACGGCTCGCGGAATTCGTCGTCTTGCCCAGCGAAGTCGATCCCCGTCTGTTGGACAACTTCAGCGGCACTACCGGAGCGTTCGCCGGAGCGAACTCCGTTCGTGGAGTCCCGTACACCGACGGCCAGGTCGATGTGCTGGCTCGCGAGAACATGATGTTGGGGTTCGCCTCCAACGCCAGTTACCGAGCCGATGAGCCAGGGGTGGACCCGGGTACCCGAAATGCGCTGTATCTCATGGTCATGCGGTTTCCGGACGCGGAGTCCGCTCGGCGTGCCGCGCAGGGGTTGATCGAGCAGTCCTACCTCCCGACCGAGTACAGCCCGGCGGCGGTTGCCACTCCGATCGACGTTCTGCCCGATACCCTCGTCTCGTCCAAGCCCACCGCACTGGGTGGTGTGTCGAGTGATTCGTTCACCGCGCGGGGTGACTACGTGATCTCGGTCGACGCCTCTGCGCCCGCAGGCCGGCAGGATTGGGTCGCGCGCTCGATCGCGACGGCAGTCGACCGCCAGGGGACGCTTCTGGACCGATTTTCGCCGACCCCGTCGGACCGGTTCACCGAACTGCCGATCGACGAGGACGAAGTGCTGGTTCTGACTCTGGAACAGGACGCGGACAATTCGAATCGCGACCGGCGCGCGGTGTACGGCGCCCGCGGCGCAGCGCACACCTCGAACGATTCGACGAAGACGCTCGAGGAGTTCGCGAAGTCGAACAGCGATCGGATGGCCACCGACGGAACCAACGTCTACCGATCCGTTGACGCGTCCGGGGCCGCCGTCATGTACGACATGTTGAAGCAGGAATATCTCGGCATGGGATTCGAGCCTTCGGCCGGGTCTCCCGGTGTACCCGACTCCAGCTGCCTGTCCAAGGACACGACCGTCGGGGTGCAGACGGCATGTCTGCTGCACAAGGATCGCTACGCCGCCGAGCTGTCCACGCTCGAGGACGAAACGAAGGCACATCAGATGACGGCGGCTCAGTATCTGGTTCTCGACACCGCGACCGGATCCTGACTGAGTGGCTGCAGTAACTCGGAACGGCAGCGACGAAGAACGGCCCCGGGTCTGTCGATCCGGGGCCGTTCGTCACGGCCGAGAGTGTGGTCCGTATCGCTACTGCGGGTCGACGCGGCACACCTTCCATGTTCCGTTCTCCCTCAGGTAGTCCAGGCCGAGGATGGTTCCGTCGCCGCCGCCCAGGCTGGGGGCACCGTCGACCGTGGCACCGACCACCACTCGTGCGGTGGCGTGATCGGGCCCGTAGAAGTTCTGTGTCAGCTTCTCGGCGACCACCATGTCGGTTCCGTCCGGGAACGGCGTGGGCTGCGGTGCCTTCTCGGCCCGTTCGATCGCCTGGGCGCACCGCACCGGGGCCAACCCGTCGGGTCCGCCGTTCGATCCGAGGATGCTCAGGTACTGCGAGGTGAGTGCATCGATGTCCTGCGCGTCCCTGTCCTGATCGACCACGGCCGTAGGTGCGGCGTCGGTGTCGGCGTCCTCGGGCTCGGAGAGACCGGGAATCACGATCGCGGCGGCCACCGCGGCCACCGCGACGACACCGATCGACGCTCCGACGATCAGAGCACGCTTCTTGCCGCGTCCTGCGCCCGGTTCCGGCTCGACCGGGTTCGGTGATGCAGGTGAATAGTGTCCGTAGTCCGTCATCGTGTTCTCCCAATCGTCATGTCTGCCTCCGAAGAATCGTCCTGTGCTCGGTAGCCGATGCGTCCGGACTGCGGCGACTGTGCAATGCCGAACGATGCAGCGATCGGACGTCGACCGATCGCTGTTTGTTCCCGTGACCGCCGATCGAATCGCGGGGTCGTCGCGGTGGGAACATTGTGGCGTGACGCCGCGTCTGATGTCCGACGCAGCGAAAGGACAGCTATGAGAAGACGATTGGGACCCGGAGTGATTGCGGCCGCAGCAGCCATGGCGCTGATGGCGGGATGTGGATCGGACACCGATGGATCGACTCCCGACACAGTTGCCGCAGAGACCACTGCCACCGGCGAGAACACCGACAGCGGGGTACCGACAGCGGAGGGCGAGCTCGATCCCGGTGAGAACAGGACGTGGCCTCGGGCGGAATACGCACAGGTCCGGGACGAAACACAGGGCTACATGATCGAGGCGCAACGCCTGGCGGAGTATGTCGCCCTGCCCTCGGCCATCGACTCCGCTCTGGGCAAGAACGCGACGCTCGGAGTGCTGAAGGGTCCCGAGGCCACCGATCTGATTCTGCCGCAGGAAGCCGTTCCGGTTCTCACCGATGCCGGCATGCTGTCCGGATTCTCCACCGGTGGATCCTCGGATACTGCGCCCGATTCGGCACCCGATCCCGTCGGCCGCGCGACGAGCGCCAATGTGCTGAACATCTCGGTGCTCAGGTTTCCCGACGAGGCTGCCGCCGCCGACGCAGCCCGCGGCGTACACGAGGTGTTGATCACCGAGGGCGCACCAGATCAGTACACCGGCGCACCCCGACCGGCCGACACCGAGACTGCCATCGATGTCCTTCCGGAGACCTTGGCATCGTCCAACACGCAGAACGATGCGTTGTCGGTCAACACCCTCACCGCGCGTGGGGATTTCGTCATCTACGTCAACGGGTACTCCGGGTCGGGCGACGAACAGTGGGCCGCCCGAACCATCGCCCGCGCAGTCGACGAACAGGGAACGCTGCTCGATCAGTTCCCGGCCACGCCGATAGGACAGTTCGACTCGTTGCCCATCGACGTCGACAAGGTCCTGATTCTCAGCCTTCCGGCCGAGGAGCGCTCGGTCAACCAGCTCAGTGTGTACGGGGCACGCGGTCTCAAACACTTCACCGTCAGCGGCGACCTCGATGCGGTACTGGACGAGACCGGCACCGATCGCGTCGCGATCGACGATTCGATGGTCTACCGCAGCGCGGATGCCGAAGGTGCCGAAAAGCTCTACCAGGCCATGAACGACGGCGATCTCGAAGACGGAGTCTACGAGCAATCCGCCCCCGCTCCCGGTGTGCCGGGATCGTCGTGCATCTCCAAGGAGTCGACGACGGAGACGACCATCCGGTGCCGGGTGCACGTCGGCCGCTACACCGCGATGGTCGACACCAAGGACGACGAACTGGCGGCACACCAACGGATCACCGCTCAGTACATGATTCTCGACGCTGTCGCCTGACATCGGTGTGCGCGGACCTCGTGACAGGCAGGCGAGGTTCCGCGCACCACGGGAATGCGTACCTGGAGTTGCGGACGCGTAACCTGAACCCTCGTGCTTGTACTTGCCGTCGACACCTCGACCCCCGCCGTCACCGCAGGTGTGGTGCGCCTGACGGAGGCCGCCGGTGCTTCGGTCGAAACCCTCGCCACACGGGTTCGGGTGGACGCGCGGTCGCACGCGGAGGTCCTGACACCCAACATCCTCGAGTGCCTGTCCGAGGCACAGGTCACCTCGGCCGACCTCGATGCCGTCGTCGTCGGCGTCGGACCCGGCCCCTACACCGGTTTACGGGTGGGAATGGCGACCGCGGCGGCGTTCGGTGACGCGCTCGGGCTGCCGGTGTACGGCGTCTGCAGCCTCGACGCCATCGCAGCCGAGGTTGCCGAGCCCGGGTCCCTGCTGGTGGTGACCGATGCGCGTCGACGCGAGATCTACTGGGCCCGGTACGAGGCCGGTGTGCGCGTGGCCGGTCCGGACGTTCTGGCTCCCGCTGAACTCGACCATCTCGGACTCGACGCGGTCGCAGGCTCCGCGCCGCACGCCGCGGCATTCGGTCTTCCGGTTCGCGACGTACAGGCACCGTCACCGGCCGGTTTGGTGCGGGTAGCCGCCGCCGAAATCGGCAGCGGGACACTGCCGGGTCCGCTGGTTCCGCTGTATCTACGTCGCCCCGACGCGAAGACACTCGATGAGCGTGCCGCAGCGAAGGCTCAGCAGTGACGGTGTCGATCGAGCCGATGACGGTGGCGGATGCTACTCGGTGCGCATATCTCGAGACCGTCCTGTTCCCGGGTGACGACCCGTGGGCCGAGGATGCATTCATCGCGGAACTTGCGGCGCCACACAATCATTACGTCACGGCGCGGCAGAGCGGCGAGGTGATCGGCTACGCAGGCATCTCCCTGCTGGGGCAGCCCAGTCGCGGCGCGTTCGTGGTCGGTGAGTCCGAGGTGCACACCATCGGCGTCGATCCGGACCATCACCGCAAGGGAATCGGTGGGAGGCTACTCGACGAATTGCTGCGGGTTGCCGACGAGCACGGTGGGCCGGTCTTTCTCGAGGTCCGCACCGACAACGAGCCTGCAATCGAGTTGTACCGACGCGAGGGGTTCGAGATCGTGGGCACCAGGGCCGGGTACTACCAGCCGAGCGGAGCCGACGCCTTCACGATGCGTCGGCCGGAGAAGACGAAAGGGCCGGCCCGATGATCGTCATGGGTATCGAAAGTTCCTGCGACGAAACAGGAGTCGGGATCGTCCGGTGGAACGCCGGACAGTGTGAGCTGTTGGCGGACGAGGTGGCATCCAGCGTCGACGAGCACGCACGGTACGGCGGAGTGGTACCCGAGGTGGCGTCACGAGCGCACCTCGAAGCCATCGTGCCGACTATGCGGCGGGCGCTGGCGGCCGCCGATATCGACCGTCCCGACGCGGTTGCGGTGACGATCGGTCCGGGATTGGCAGGGGCGCTGCTGGTCGGGGTCGCCGCTGCCAAGGCGTACGCCGCAGCCTGGGGCGTGCCCTTCTATGCGGTGAACCATCTCGGTGGACACGTCGCGGTCGACACGCTCGAACACGGTCCGATGCCGTCGTGTGTTGCCCTGTTGGTCTCCGGTGGGCACACGCACCTTCTTCATGTCGACGATCTGGCTCGACCGATCGCCGAGCTCGGGACCACGGTCGACGACGCCGCCGGGGAGGCCTTCGACAAGGTCGCGCGATTGCTCGGACTGGGTTATCCGGGCGGCCCGGCTCTCGATGCTGCTGCGCGCGAGGGAGATCCGAGCGCAATTGCTTTTCCCCGGGGAATGACGGGCCCACGCGATGCGCGCTACGACTTCTCGTTCTCCGGAGTCAAGACCGCTGTGGCTCGGTTCGTCGAGGCCAGACAACGCGCCGGAGATCCGATTCCGGTCGCGGACATCGCCGCATCCTTCCAGGAGTCCGTCGCCGACGTGCTGACGATGAAAGCCGTGCGGGCAGCGACCGACGTCGACGTCGACACCATCGTTCTCGGCGGAGGTGCCACTGCCAACTCGCGGATCCGCTCGCTGATCGAAAGCCGTTGCGCCGAGCAGGGTTTGACCTTGAGAATCCCGAAGCCGCGACTGTGTACCGATAACGGTGTCATGATCGCCGCTCTGGGCGCTCATCTCGTGGCCGGCGGCGCGCAGCCGTCTGCCCTCACCGCTGTGACCGATCCCGGCCTGTCGGTCGCGACCAGTCAGGTCCCTGGCTGAGGTTCCTGAACTCGAGCCGTGGGCGACTCGGTCGTGAGAGGTACCGACGATTCCCCGGACGGTCGAGGCTCGGTGGTCGGTCCTGACAACTCGGGTGCTGCGACCGGTGGCGACCACACCGTCGGTGGAGCCGTCAGCTCCGGCGTCGGCTGCGCTCCACTCGCGTCGGTGGTCGGCACGCTGATCGACTCGGTGGGCACCTCCGTGTACTCGGGGGTCACCTCGGGCGTGGAATTCGGCGTCGGTTCCGGGCTGATCGGGGTCGATTCACCGGGCTCCGACGGCTCGATCGGCTCGGACGGCGCAACCGGAGTCGTGGTGACGGCAGGCAGAGGCTCGGAAGTGACCCCGGTGGTGAGATCCGGGGACGGCAGCACGGATGTCGGCCCGACCGGCCACTCGATCGGCGGAAGATCGGGTGCTGGACGCAGAGTCGGCGTCGTGGAAGGCGCGACCGATGCAGTGAGTGGCACCGACGATTCGGTGGAGTCGATCGTCGTCGTCGCCGTCGGATCGGAACGATCACCCGGGTTGCGGCCCGTCGTCCGCGCGTCGTCGCCCACGGAACTGCCGTCGGTGATCGATTCGTCGGGTTCGCCGGACTGCGCAGCGGACTCAGCGGAACTTCCGGCCGGCGAGACGCTGGGGTCATCGGCCGGGCTCATGGTCTGCACGCCGTAGGCGAGGACCAGGCCGCCCGCGACGACGGCTGCGGCGATCGCACCGGAGTATCGACCGATCCTGCCGGCGGAGCTGCGCGCACCGGCCACGAGTTGATAGTTGCTACCGACGACCGACGCGGCGACGGTGGCCGCGCCGACGGCAAGAACGGCGTCGGGTTCCGGCAGCCGAATCACGGGGGCGTGGAAGAGGTCGGTGAGGGCGGTGGCGAGCAACGGGATGTGCGCACCTCCGCCGATCAACACGATGGCCTCGGGTTCGTGGGTACCGACGTCGAACACGCCACGGACGAATTGCGCGGCCGTGTCGAAGACCGGGGAGGCCGCCGCGTCGAAGGCGTCACGGGTGACGGTCAGGGGAATTCCGCTGTACCGCTCGATCCGGACCTCGTCCTCGATGGACAGTTGTTCCTTGATCGATCGGTATCGCGCCGACCCGATTCCGCGGTCGTCTCGGATGTCGTCCCGGAGGTTGTCGCGGGTCATGTCCTGGACGAGGTTCTTGACGAGAGCGTCGAGTGCATCGCCGCCCACGGCCTCGGAGCGATCGTGCGCGAGCACCGTTCCTGTGGTCCGGTCGGTGACGGTGACCGACAGGCCCGAGGCACCGAGATCGACCAGCGCGACCGTGTCGTACCTGTCGATCAGCCCGGTCGTCGCCAGGTGCGCGAGTGCCGCGGCGGATTCGGGCACCATGCGAACGTCGCGCGTCGTGTGCGTCAGCGCGGCGCGAATGTTCGCGGCATGCGCATCGCTGCGATAGGTCACCGCGATCGCGTCGGGGGTTCGGTGGCCGGGTATCAGCGAAGCCATGAGTTCGATGGCCGAGGTGACCAGATCGCCCATATCGGTATTCGCCTGGCGATCGGCGGACACCGTCCGGTACTCGACCGTGCGACTACCGTCGGAGTCGACGGTGACGAGAGCCGCGCACACGACGTCGGATCCGGTGGACACTCCCACTCCTACCCGCATGCTGCACCTCCCACCCCTGTTGTCTGCCGAATCGACCGGCTCGAATGCCTTGTCGCGGCACGGCTGTCGATCGTTATCGTTCGGACAGCTCCGTTATCGTAACGTTACTTCCTGCTTCGATGCGAGCTTAATATTCCGCTCGGTCGGTTACCCGATGGATTGCCGACCTGTTCTACCTGGCCTTTCAGTGCACCGATCGGCGTTCGGAATTCTCTCGATATTCGGCGTTTCGGGTCCGAATTCGGCCGATGTGCGATGGCCCGGACAGTAGATTTCCACGGCCCCGGACAGCGGGAGGAGGTCCGCAGTATCGGCTGGAGCGTCGTAGCCGAATCTCGCTTTTCGAACCTGGCGAACCCAGCCCTTGAGTGCTGGCACTCTCGTGTATAGAGTGCTAGTTGGCATCGAGCGAAGTCCCGGCACCCGCGACGACGGGAACGAGTTCGAGCCGTTTGTCAGGACCGCACGAGAAGTACTTACACACAGCTGTCCGGGGATCCGACCCCGGACGCGTACCCCATAACTTTGGAGGGCTCAACGTGGCGAGCGTGAAAATCAAGCCGCTCGAGGACAAGATCCTCGTCCAGGCCAACGAGGCCGAGACGACGACCGCCTCCGGTCTGGTCATCCCCGACACAGCCAAGGAGAAGCCTCAGGAAGGCACAGTCGTCGCCGTTGGCGAAGGCCGTGTCACCGAAAAGGGCAACCGCATCCCGGTCGACGTCAAAGAAGGTGACACCGTCATCTACAGCAAGTACGGCGGCACCGAGATCAAGTACGCCGGCGAGGAGTACCTGATTCTGTCGGCACGCGACGTGCTGGCAGTCATCGCCAAGTAGGCCACAACGCATCCCGCCCCGGAAGCCGATCTCGTGTCGGTGCCGGGGCGGTGTGCGTTCGATCGAGTTTCTTTACTCGAAGGAGTAACACCGAAACATGGCAAAGCAAATCCAATTCAACGAGGAAGCGCGCCGGTCACTCGAGCGCGGCGTCGACAAACTTGCCGACGCAGTCAAGGTCACTCTCGGACCCCGAGGACGCCACGTCGTCCTGTCCAAGGCATTCGGGGGACCGACCGTCACCAACGACGGTGTGTCGATCGCTCGTGAGATCGACCTGGAAGATCCGTTCGAGAACTTGGGCGCACAGCTGGTCAAGAGTGTCGCCACCAAGACCAACGACGTCGCAGGCGACGGAACCACCACCGCGACGGTTCTCGCGCAGGCTCTCGTGCGCGGCGGACTGAAGAACATCGCCGCCGGTGCGAACCCGATCGCACTCGGCGTCGGGATCTCCAAGGCTGCCGACAAGGTCGCCGAGGCGCTGCTCGCCGCCGCTACTCCGGTCGAGGGCAAGCAGGCCATCGCTCAGGTCGCCACCGTGTCCTCGCGTGACCCCGAGATCGGCGAGCTCGTCGGTGAGGCGCTCACCCGCGTCGGTGCCGACGGCGTGGTCACCGTCGAAGAGTCTTCGACTCTGCTCACGGAACTCTCGGTCACCGAGGGCGTTCAGTTCGACAAGGGCTACCTCTCGCCGTACTTCGTCACCGACGTCGACACGCAGGAAGCTGTACTCGAAGACGCGTACGTCCTGCTTTACCGCGAGAAGATCACCTCGCTTCCGGACTTCCTTCCCCTGCTGGAGAAGGTGGCCGAGAGTGGCAAGCCGTTGCTCATTCTCGCCGAGGACACCGAGGGCGAAGTTCTCTCGACGCTCGTCGTGAACTCGATCCGCAAGACCATCAAGGCCGTTGCCGTCAAGGCACCGTTCTTCGGTGATCGTCGCAAGGCGTTCCTGGACGACCTCGCCGTCGTGACGGCGGGACAGGTCATCACCGCCGATGTCGGTCTGAGCCTGAAGGAGGCCGGCCTCGAGCTCCTCGGGCGCGCTCGTCGCGTCGTCGTCACCAAGGACGACACGACCATCGTCGACGGTGCGGGTTCCCAGGAAGACATCGATGCTCGCGTCGGCCAGCTGCGCCGCGAGATCGAGAACACCGATTCGGAGTGGGATCGCGAGAAGCTCGAAGAGCGTCTGGCGAAGCTCTCGGGCGGCATCGCGGTCATCAAGGTCGGTGCGGCCACCGAGACCGAACTCAAGGAACGCAAGTTCCGCGTCGACGATGCAGTGGCAGCAGCCAAGGCCGCAGTCGAAGAGGGAATCGTCCCCGGCGGCGGATCGGCTCTGACCCAGGCTGCGTTGGCTCTGGCCGACGATCTCGGCCTGACCGGCGACGAGGCCACCGGTGTGGCCGTGGTGCGCACGGCACTCAACGCGCCGCTGTTCTGGATCGCCACCAACGCAGGCATCGACGGTTCGGTCGTTGTCAGCAAGGTCGCCGAACTGCCGAAGGGCCACGGATTCAATGCCGCGACTCTGACGTACGGCGACCTGTTGGCCGACGGCGTCGTCGATCCGGTCAAGGTGACTCGTTCGGCTGTGGTCAATGCCGCATCGGTCGCGCGGATGATCCTGACGACCGAGAGCTCGATCGTGGAAAAGCCGGAAGAGGCCGCCGAGCCTGCTACCGGGCACGGTCACGCACACTGACGTCTGCTGACACGACGAAGCCCCCAACCCGATCGGGTTGGGGGCTTCGTCGTGTGTTCGGGTGTCACACCGCGATGCGGCGACGATTGTGGCGGGCGTGCAACTCGCGTTCGGTCTCCGACATCCCGCCCCAGATGCCGTACGGTTCGCTGACGTTCAGAGCGTGTGTGCGGCACTGTGCGAGTACGGGGCAGCTGCGGCACATTTCCTTGGCGCGCATCTCGCGCTGTGCTCGGGCCCGGCCCCGCTCACCGTCCGGGTGGAAGAACATGGACGAGTCGACGCCACGGCACAGGCCGTGCATCTGCCAATCCCAAATGTCGGCGTTCGGCCCAGGGAGGTGGTTCGGCTGCGGCATGAGAACTCCTAGGGTGGTGTGGCTTCTCGGATTCGTGATCCGAATGCCGACAACGTTATGTGGATCGACGAAATCGAGTCAATAGTTCCGAATCGTGGGCAAATGCATACTCATGGGGCGAAGAATTAACACTGGCGATATTTACTTCGACGTACCCGCGTGCGTGGCGTTCCTGTTGAAGAATCCGTCGAGACGGGAGACGATGGAGGCGGAGCCGGCCGTGAATCTCTCGGTGTCCGACGGCGCACGAGGACGTCGGTCATCCGTCGACGGCGCTGCCGTCCGACCGGTCGGTGTCGTACTTGCCGGCGTTTGCGCTGTTCAGGGACTTGACCGGTGCTCGAGGTCCGTGTGGGTTCGGCGGTTCGGTGGGGCATCGCTTCGGTCGTCGAGCGCGGAGGTCGGTGTTCGACGTCGAACCCGCGGACCACTCGACGTAGCTCCCGGCATTCCATTGCGCGCACCGCGGTACTTGTTTTCGGTCGAACGATTCCCTGCGGCGATTAACCTATTCGCCACACAGCGTTCAGATTCTCGTTTCCGAAACGGCCCTCGTTCACATTGTTAATTCCTTGAAAACTGCATTGAGTGCACGGACTCCGATGGCGCATTCGATTGCGAGAGGTCACTGCACAATTACTTTCCCGAGTGCCCTCTTCCGGTGTCGTCGCGCCTCGGTCGTGGATCGTTGCCCGCGACGGATGTCGGACGTCGTCGACGAGGGCCCTACTCTTGCCTCGTGCCACCAGAACAGAGATCGCTGTTCACCACCACGCAGTCCGGACTCGTCGATGCCGCCTTCGGGACCGATCCGGGCCGCGTCCCACTCCCCGCGGCGACCGATCCCTACGAAAGCTGGCACCGCAGTGTCGCGCTGGCAGGTCAGGGTCGATACAGCGCGGCGGACATCGAGCTGAGACGGTATCGAGCCCGCAGTCCCGAACTCGCGTCGCTGCACGCCTCGACCAGAGCGTCGTGGCTGCGCCAGTTGGGCAAGCACGAGCGAGCACGTCACTTCGACGGCAGGGCAGTCTCTCTCGTCGGCATCGTGGGACCGGCGCGCTCGCGAGACACGGTCGAGGCACGAACGGATGCATTGACCGGCCTCGCCGCGGATGCGCTGGGCAGCGGCCGGTTTGGGATGGCAGACGCCTTGTTGGCCCGTAGCGCCGAGCAACGACTCGGGTCGTTCGGTGGGGGGCTGTGGCGTCCGGCGCTACGGGCGGCGTGGGTAGCCGCCGAGCTGGCAATGATGCGCGGTGACGGCCCCGAAGCCCTCCGACACGCCGAATCCGCTCTGGCTCTCTCCACCGATGCCGATTCGTTACGCCACAGCATCAAGACGGACCTGGTGCTGGCGGCGGCGCTGAGTTGCGCCGGTGAGACCGCCCGTGCCCGCGACTCGGCCGTCCAGGTGGCCAGCGCTGCGGCGATGCACGGTCTGCTGCCGTTACGTTGGGCCGCGACGATGCTGTGCGAGGGCACCGGAGGGATCGACACCGGGATGGCCACGTCCGCCGATCTGGCTGTCGTGCTCGATCGTCGGGGTGGTTCGTCGGTCGACTGACCAGGACCGCGATCCGGGACGGACCGAGTGGTTCGGTTGCTGCGGGGTGGTGTCGCTATCCTTGGTCTCGTTCCACCACTACGTGGAAGCGCTCCCTGGCGGGTGCGTACCTGTAACGCGGGGAAATTTGCCGACGATGAACACAGCGGGTGAGGAGTTGGACTCTTTCGTCGTTGCCGCAGCGCAAGGCGATCGACTGGCTCTGTCCCGGGTCCTGGAATTCATCCGGCCACTCGTCGTTCGGTACTGCCGGGCACGGGTCGGTTCGGCTGAACGCGGTCAGCTTTCGGCCGACGACGTGGCGCAGGAGGTCTGTTTGGCAGTCATGACCGCCTTGCCTCGCTACCAGGACCAAGGTCGTCCGTTCATGGCATTCGTGTACGGCATCGCGGCTCACAAGGTCGCCGATGCCCATCGCAGTGCCTCGCGTAACAAATCGGACCCGGCCGCCGAAGTACCAGATGTCGTGTCGATGGAACACGGACCGGAGCAACGCGCTCTCGAATCCGAGTCGAGTCGACAGATGACTGCACTGCTGGACACCTTGCCCGCCAAGCACCGCGAAATTCTGGTGCTCCGACTCATCGTCGGGTTGTCGGCAGAGGAAACAGCAGCGGCCGTCGGCAGCACTGCAGGCGCTATCCGCGTAGCTCAGCACCGAGCTATCGCAAAACTGAAGAACGAAGTTGTGAGAGCAGGTGAAATGTATGGCTAGGGACAATGGTCACGGTGGCCCCGGTGAGACCCCGCGTCGCGGAATCTCGCGAATCGGTGAGCACGTGAACCCCACTGGACCGAAGCAGAACGATCCCTATGCCGACATCGGTGCAGACGGTGGTCCGGTGGACCTCGTCGCCGTACGTCGCGACGATGCGTTCATCGACGCGATCAGTGGTGACGGACCGATCGCTACCGATGACGCAGACGAGTACCAACTCGCCCTTCTGCTCGCCACGTGGCGTGCAGATGTGGTGACGCCGGCGATGCCTGCCGGCCCCTCCCTCGATGTTGTGGTCGCCTCGGTCGAACGTGAGAAGCTCGCGGCCGACATGTCGCGGTCGAGCTCGGCGAACCGTGGCGGGCGGATGCGGCTGTTGCGTCCCATCGCCGGTGCCGCCGCTGCGATCGCCGTGGTGATGGGTGGCCTGGTGGTCATCTCGTACAACTCGACGCCCGACGATCCGCTGTGGAGCGTCAAGTCCGTCGTGTTCTCCGAGCAAGCCGATTCCACTGTGGCGCAGATAGATACGACGTCCAAGCTGCAAGCGGCCGAAGATCTCATTTCGTCCGGCGACACCGACGCCGCGCGTGCATTGCTCGACGGTGCATCGAACGGCACATCGGCTGTGCTCGACGACGCGCAGCGCGCCGAGCTCGACGAATGGCTGGCACGTCTGTTGCAGGAATTGCAGGCACTGACCGTGCCCGCGCCGCCACCACCGGCACCCGTGCCGGGTGTGCCTGCTCCCGCACCTAGCTCCGAGGCCGTCGCCCCGCAGGCTCCCGTGGATCCGATCACGCCGGACACCAGCGCGGCACCGGTCACACCGAGCCCGTCCACGACGACTCCGGAAAGTCCGCCGTCCACGACGACTCCGAGTCCGACGACGACGGATGTCACGCCGACGGTGCTCTTCGAGCCGAACCAGCCGACGGCCACTGCAGGCGGCAGCAGCGCGCCCGAGAATCGCGATCGTATGTCGGTTCCGTCCGGCGGTAGCTGAGCGAATACACCGACAGCGCTGTCCTACGGCAGCGTTGTCGGATCAGGCGAGACGAAGAAGCCCGACACGATCATCGTGTCGGGCTTCTTCGTGATGCGGAGTTGCGTCGGAGATCAGCTGTCGAAACCGTCGCCGTGCAAGGCGTCGTTCATCGAGGCGTCCGCGAAACCGCGGCAGTAGTCCCAGGTCACGTAGGCGTCGGGGACCGGATCGTAGGCCGGCTCGTGCGGCCGAACGGTTCCGTCGACCAGGAGCTGCAGCAGGTTGGCGCGCAGCATGTCCCAGTCGTGATAGTGGTCCTGCTGGCAGTCCTCGCAGCACACGACCAGGCCGCGGATTCCGCGGTGGCCGAGCAGTGCCTCGTAGACGGCGAGGTCCGCCAAGTCCTCTTCGACGGCCAGACGCTCCTGGGGATCGAGAGGCTGGCCGGGCTCGATAGCGTCGAGGGCGGCCGACGGGTCGGCTGGGTCTCCGGCGAAGGGATCCGGGGGTAGACCGGGAGGCAGTTGATCGCGCACGCCTCCACGGTACGCAGGATTGGTGGGTCTGCGCCAGCCGTTCGAACGCGACATGCCGGACGTACCCGCTTCGTGCTCCATCGCACGGTCGATATTTCGGGGTCGCGGGCAGGCTGTGACGGGAGGCGTTCGCACTGGTTGTGCCCGAGCCGATACCATGGTCCACGGCGCTGAACAGATGAGTGCAGGTGCCGAAACTCCATCCGTTCTCCAATCCCGCACTGCGGTGCGCCTGCGAGCTCTCACCGGCCGCACGCCGCGCCCACGTGCAACCAGGCTCTAGGGAGGGCCAGATTCGCATGAGTAGTCCCGGAGCCCACGTCCGCACAGGCGGCGACGATCCCAACAAGGTCGCGATGCTCGGCCTCACGTTCGACGACGTCCTGCTGCTGCCGGCCGCTTCGGACCTGATTCCCAGCTCGGTCGACACGTCCAGTCAGATCACGCGCGAGATCAGGTTGCGGGTGCCTCTGGTCAGCTCGGCCATGGACACCGTCACCGAGGCTCGGATGGCCATCGCGATGGCGCGTGCAGGCGGGATGGGCGTGCTGCACCGCAACCTCTCTCTGCAGGATCAGGCGTCGCAGGTGGAAACCGTCAAGCGCTCGGAGGCCGGGATGGTCACCGATCCGGTCACCTGCAAGCCCACCGATTCGCTCGCCGAGGTCGACGCCATGTGCGCGCGCTTCCGCATTTCGGGACTGCCGGTGACCGACGAGACCGGCGCGCTCGTCGGCATCATCACCAACCGTGACATGCGCTTCGAGGTCGATCAGAACCGGCGCGTCGCCGATGTCATGACCAAGGCACCGTTGATCACCGCGCAGGAGGGTGTCACCGCCGAAGCGGCCCTCGGGTTGCTGCGCCGCCACAAGATCGAGAAGCTGCCGATCGTGGACGGCAAGGGCGCGCTGACCGGCCTGATCACCGTGAAGGACTTCGTCAAGACCGAGCAGCATCCCAACGCCACCAAGGACCGTGACGGTCGCCTGCTGGTCGGTGCCGCTGTGGGCGTCGGGCAGGACGCTTGGGCACGATCGATGGCTCTGACCGACGCCGGGGTGGACGTCATCATCGTCGACACCGCGCACGGCCACAATTCGCAGGTTCTCGAGATGGTCAGCAAGCTCAAGGCCGAGGTGGGCGACCGCGTACAGGTCGTCGGCGGCAACGTCGCCACCCGCGCAGGCGCACTCGCGCTCGTCGAGGCAGGGGCGGACGCGGTCAAGGTGGGCGTCGGACCGGGTTCGATCTGCACCACGCGAGTGGTCGCCGGCGTCGGCGCTCCGCAGATCACCGCCATCCTCGAAGCCGTGGCCGCGTGCAAGCCGCACGGTGTGCCCGTCATCGCCGACGGCGGTCTGCAGTTCTCCGGTGACATCGCCAAGGCGCTCGCCGCCGGCGCGTCGACCGCCATGCTCGGATCGTTGCTGGCCGGAACCGCAGAGTCCCCGGGTGAGCTGATTCTGGTGGGAGGCAAGCAGTTCAAGAGCTACCGCGGCATGGGTTCGCTCGGCGCGATGCAGGGACGCGGGGGAGCGAAGTCGTTCTCCAAGGACCGCTACTTCCAGGACGACGTGCTGGCCGAGGACAAGTTGGTGCCCGAGGGCATCGAAGGTCGTGTCCCGTATCGCGGACCGCTGAACCAGGTCATTCATCAGCTCACCGGTGGCCTGCGGGCCGCGATGGGTTACACCGGGTCCAACTCGATCGAGGACCTGCAGAAGGCCCAGTTCGTGCAGATCACTGCGGCCGGACTCAAGGAGAGCCACCCGCACGACATCACGATGACCGCAGAGGCCCCCAACTACACCACCCGATAGTCGATCGGCCTTCTTCGGCCGAATCGATTCGCTCTCGAAGTAGAAAGGTGCGCGCGTGCGCGACCTCGTTGAAATCGGCATGGGCAGAGAAGCCCGCCGCACGTACCAACTGGACGACGTCGACATCGTGCCGTCCCGTCGTACCCGGTCTTCGAAGGAGGTGTCGACGGCGTGGCAGCTCGACGCATACCGCTTCGACATCCCGGTGCTCGCGCATCCGACCGATGCGCTGGTCTCGCCTGCATTCGCGATCGAGCTCGGTCGCCAGGGTGGGCTCGGGGTCGTCAACGGTGAGGGCTTGTGGGCGCGTCACGCGGACGTGCAGGCCAAGCTCGATCAGCTGATCCATATCGCCGAGACCGATCTCGATCCCGATGCGCCCATCGCTTTTCTGCAGGAGTTGCACTCCGCGCCGCTGCAGCCGGATCTCCTGGCGGCCGCGGTCGGCCAGGTGCGCGATTCCGGTGTGACCGTCGCCGTGCGGGTGAGCCCGCAGAACGCCCGTGCGTTGACGCCCGCCCTGGTGGCGGCAGGACTGGATCTGCTGGTCATTCAGGGCACGATCATCTCGGCCGAGCATGTGGCGCACGGCGACGAGGAGCCGCTCAACCTCAAGACGTTCATCGCCGAACTCGACGTCCCCGTCATCGCGGGCGGCGTCAGCGATCACCGCACCGCACTGCACTTGATGCGTACCGGTGCGGCAGGCGTCATCGTCGGCTACGGCTCGGTCGAAGGCGGTACGACCACCGGCGAGGTGCTCGGTATCGGCGTCCCGATGGCCACCGCGATCGCCGATGCGGCCGCAGCGCGGCGGGACTACCTGGACGAGACCGGTGGACGGTACGTGCACGTCATCGCCGACGGCGACATCACCACCTCCGGGGCGCTCGCCAAGGCCATCGCCTGTGGGGCCGACGCTGCGGTTCTCGGCGCTCCGCTGGCCGTCGCCGCGGAGGCTCCCGGCGGCGGCTGGTACTGGCCGTCCGCGGCGGCGCATCCGTCGATGCCACGCGGTGCGTTGTTGCCGATGTCTGCAGGTGAACGCCCCAGCCTGGATCAGGTGCTGCACGGACCGTCACGCGAGTCGTACGGCTCGATCAACCTCGTCGGCGGACTGCGTCGGTCGATGGCGAAGTCGGGGTACTCCGATCTCAAGGAATTCCAGAAGGTGGGCCTGAACGTCAGGGCCTGATCAAGTCTGTTCCAGCAGGGCGCGCACTCCTTTCACACCGGGGTGCGCGCCTTTTCTGTTGCTCGGCGTCCACGTAAGCCGACCCTGGGTTGGTGATACCTTCAGTAACAGCTAGAATCGCTTGTGGCGGTAGTCACATAGGGGTGTGCATACTGTTCGACAGCAACGGATGTAGCGGAGGTCACCATGGGTTCAGCTGTTCGCGCCACGGATTACGACGTTCTGATCGTCGGTTCTGGCTTCGGTGGGAGCGTCACCGCGCTTCGGCTGGTGGAGAAGGGGTACCGCGTCGGGATCCTGGAAGCCGGGCAACGCTTCGAGGACAAGGACTTCGCGAAGAACAGCTGGGATCTCAAGCGCTTCCTGTGGGCACCGAAGCTGGGCCTCTACGGAATCCAGCGTGTGCACCTGTTGCGTGACTGCCTCATTCTTGCCGGTGCAGGCGTCGGCGGTGGCTCGCTGAACTACGCGAACACCCTCTACAAGCCACAAGCGCCGTTCTTCGAGGACAAGCAGTGGGCCCACATCACCGACTGGAGCAGTGAGCTCTCCCCGTTCTACGACCAGGCCACCCGCATGCTCGGCGTGGTTCGTAATCCGCACATGACCCCCGCCGACGAGGTGATGAAGTCGGTCGCCGAGGACATGGGTGTCGCCGATACCTTCATTCAGACTCCGGTCGGGGTGTTCTTCGGAGACGAACCAGGCAAGACCGTCCCGGATCCGTATTTCGGCGGCGCGGGTCCAGCGCGGACCGGATGCATCGAATGCGGTGAGTGCATGACCGGGTGCCGCCACGGAGCCAAGAACACCCTGCTGAAGAACTACCTCGGCCTGGCCGAGCGCGCAGGGGCCGAGATCGTGCCGATGACGACGGTGACCGGTCTTCGTCCCCGCGCCGACGGCACCTGGGACGTCGACACCGAACGCACCGGCGCTCGACTGCGCAAGGGCCGCAAGTCCTACAGTGCGGCCAATGTCGTTCTCGCCGCGGGCACCTGGGGTACCCAGAACCTGCTGCACAAGATGAAGGACACGGGCGCGCTGCCCCGTCTGTCGGACACACTCGGCGAACTGACCCGCACCAATTCCGAGTCGATCGTCGGAGCCGCGAAACTGGCGGTCGATCCGAACATGGACCTCACGCACGGTGTCGCCATCACGTCCTCGTTCCACCCCAGCCCCAACACGCACATAGAACCGGTCCGGTACGGCAAGGGCTCGAACGCGATGGGAATGCTGCAGACCCTGATGACCGACGGCGGCGGAAAGATTCCGCGGTGGCTCAAGTTCGTGTTCGCGATGATCGCTCATCCGGTTCAGTTCGTCCGAGTCGTCAACGTCCGGCACTGGAGCGAGCGCACGATCATCGCGCTGGTCATGCAGAATCTGGACAACTCGATCACCACGTTCACCAAGCGTGGGCCCTTCGGCCGCAAGATCTCGAGCAGGCAAGGTCACGGTGAACCCAACCCGACGTGGATTCCCGAGGGCAACGACGCCACCCGCCGTATCGCCAAGAAGATCGGCGGCGTTGCAGGCGGTACCTGGGGCGAACTGTTCAACATCCCGCTCACGGCCCACTTCCTCGGTGGATGCGCGATCGCCTCGGACTCCGATCACGGCGTCATCGATCCGTACCACCGCGTCCACGGCTACCCGACGCTCAGTGTGGTCGACGGGGCTGCCGTATCGGCCAACCTCGGAGTGAACCCGTCGCTGACGATCAGCGCGCAGGCCGAGCGGTCGGCGGCGCTGTGGCCGAACAAGGGCGAGCTGGATCTCCGTCCGGCACAGGGGTTGCCGTACCAGCGTCTCGACCCGATCGCCCCGAACTCCCCGGTCGTCCCGGTGGACGCGCCCGGCGGTCTGCGGTTGCCGATCGTCGAGATTCGGTCCGGTTCCTCGGCGAGGCCCGTCGAGCATTCGGGGGTTGCGTGAGCGCCCCAGCAGTCCCACTAGACTGACCCGGTGACCGACTCCTCTGCACACGATCCCGCACACGCACGCCCGGTTCTGGTCGTCGACTTCGGAGCCCAGTACGCGCAGTTGATCGCCCGCCGTGTGCGCGAGGCCAACGTGTACTCCGAGGTGATCTCGCATACCGCGACCGCCGAGGAGATCGCAGCCAAGGACCCGGTTGCGCTGGTGCTCTCGGGGGGACCATCCAGCGTCTACGCGGACGGTGCGCCCGAGCTCGATTCCGCGCTCCTGGACCTCGGCATCCCCGTGTTCGGCATCTGCTACGGATTCCAGGCCATGGCCCAGGCCCTGGGCGGAACCGTCGAGCACACCGGGACGCGGGAGTACGGACGCACCCAACTCAGTGTCGACGGCGGTCGCCTGCACGACGGCCTGCCCGCCACGCAGCCGGTCTGGATGAGTCACGGCGACGCGGTCACCGCGGCCCCGGAGGGCTTCACCGTCACCGCTACCAGCGCAGGCGCGCCGGTCGCTGCTTTCGAGAACGAGGGCAAGCGCATGGCGGGGGTGCAGTATCACCCCGAGGTTCTGCACTCCCCGCACGGGCAGCAGGTGCTCAGTCGGTTCCTGCACGAGACCGCAGGCATCGCTCCGGACTGGACGGCAGCCAACATCGCCGACGCTCTGGTCGACGCAGTGCAGGAGCAGGTCGGTCCTACGGGTAAGGCCATCTGTGGTCTGTCCGGTGGCGTCGACTCCGCGGTGGCGGCGGCTCTGGTGCAGCGAGCCATCGGTGATCGCCTGACCTGTGTCTTCGTCGATCACGGACTGCTGCGGGCCGGCGAGCGCGAGCAGGTGCAGCAGGATTTCGTGGCCGCCACCGGTGCCAAGCTCGTCACCGTCGACGCGGTCGATACCTTCCTCGGCGCGCTCGAAGGCGTCTCCGACCCGGAGGAGAAGCGCAAGATCATCGGGCGCGAGTTCATCCGTAGCTTCGAAGGTGCCGTCGCCGAGGTGCTGGGCGAGAACGCCGAGCACGGCGATGCTGTCGAATTCCTGGTGCAGGGCACGTTGTACCCGGATGTCGTCGAGTCGGGCGGTGGGTCGGGTACCGCGAACATCAAGAGCCACCACAACGTCGGCGGGCTACCGGACGATCTGCAGTTCGCCCTGGTCGAGCCGCTTCGTGCCCTCTTCAAGGACGAGGTGCGCGCGGTCGGTCGTGAGCTGGGCCTGCCCGAGGACATCGTCGGCAGGCAACCGTTCCCCGGACCCGGGCTCGCTATCCGCATCGTCGGTGAGATCACCCGCGACCGTCTGAACACGCTGCGTCACGCCGATTCGATTGTCCGAGAAGAACTTACGGTCGCCGGCCTGGATCAGCAGATCTGGCAGTGCCCGGTGGTGCTGCTGGCCGATGTGCGCAGTGTCGGTGTGCAGGGCGACGGCCGCACTTACGGACACCCGATCGTGCTGCGTCCGGTCTCGAGCGAGGACGCGATGACCGCGGACTGGACCAGGCTGCCGTACGACGTGCTGGAAACGATCTCGACTCGGGTGACCAACGAGGTTCCGGAGGTCAACCGAGTCGTTCTCGACGTGACGAGCAAGCCGCCGGGCACCATCGAGTGGGAGTGACGCGGGACTCAGCTTTTTCTGCTGGGCCCCAGTAGAAGCACTAGGCCTACGACCACCGCAGCGACGACGAACACCCAGCGGAACTGGACGTCGCCCAGGGCCGCGATCGCGCCCTGGCCGATGATGGCCGCGACCGACACGACCATGGCGATCAGTCCGGCGAGCAACAGCAGCGCCGACGGTCCCCGGCGATTCGAGTTCTGCGTTTCGGTGTCGGAATCGCTGTCGCCGTAGTCGTGGCCGCGGCGATCGGTCTTGTTCTTCTTCACTGGTGCACCACTTTCAAGTCTCCGAGTGCCACATCACCCTCGATGGTCAGCACCGGTGCGTCGGGTCGAGCGGCACTTCCGATCCGCAGACCGGGGGAGCCGCATTCGGCCGAGCCCAGGACGGTGTCGCACTTGGTGTCGAGGTTCATCGTGTTCGGTACCGTCACGACCGCACTACCCAGCGCCACATCGATCTCGATGGTGCGGTTCTCGGTGAGGTCGAGGCCCGTGAGGTCGAGCGTCAGCTCACCGAGACCGACGTCATAGGTGGGCGCAAGGTCGGCGACGGTGAGCGGAGCGATCCGCTGGGATCCGGATGTGCTGTTGTCCAGGTCCACCGGCCCGACCGCCGATGCCAGGACGACGAATCCCGCCAAGGGCGCAGCGACCACCAACAGTCCGTAGCCCTTGCGCAGGAACGCGCCCAGGACGAGTCCCACCGCGATCACTGCCAGAGCGACTGCTCCGACGCGGCCCGGTGATGCCCAGTCTCCGCCGGTGGCCGCACCTACCGCCGCGGTGAGGGCAGCAGCGAGAAGAGCCAAGCCGAGAAAGCTTGCCGTCCATCGGGACCGGCGCTTGCGATCGATGGCCGCCGGCGGAAAGGTACCGGCAGGTTCGGGAAGATCCCAGGCGAACGGTGCCACACCGAGCGGATCCCACGACGGAGGCGTCACGGTGGGTGTAGCGGTCGGTTTTTCGATGGACTCGGTTCTCTTGCTCAGGTTCACCGTCTGCGCGGCATCGGAGTCCTCGCTGGTGGAGTCCTCGGTGGTCTTCGGTGTCGGAACGTAACTCTTCGGCAACGTCGTGTACGGGGTGTAGCGCTCGTGCTGGAACTGCGGCGGCCGATACTGTGCCGCCGTCCACTGCTCCGCCGACGTGGAGTACGAGCCGAAAGGCGAAGGTGCGTACTGGTTTCGGGAGAACTCCGCCGTCCGCATGTACGGCGGAGGTTCCGGGCAACGCTGATGCAGCAACCACAGGCCGCCGAACATGGCCAGCAGTGAGATCAACCCCGACCCACCGAGTCCGACACCCACAGGGCCGATCGTCGACAGCGCGATCACCAACGCCACCGCAACGACCACCATCTTGGTGGTCGAGTCGGAACTGTTGCCTCGGCCGACCAGTGACTCCACGCCCGACGCTGCCTCACCGGCCCGGCTGAGCACCAGCCACGCCGCCAGGTACAGCACGATGCCGGTACCGCCGAACAAGGTGGACACGACGAACGCGATCCGAATCAGAACGGGGTCGACGTCGTAGCGATAGCCGATACCGGCTGCGACACCCGCCACATGCCCGCGCTGCGGCAAGCGGTGCGGACGAGTGCGCCACATCTGCTGAAGTTGATCCGAGACGGTCACGTTGCTCATGACAACAATCGTGGCGACCTGGACCACGAAACACATCAGGGATACCCCTGATCTTCACCCCCGAACTCGGCCACACCTCGATGGACCTGCGAAACATCAGGGCGAACCCTGATGCGACAACCACCGAATCCGTGCCAGGATCGAAGGCGTGCACCCTGTCGACAATCCACCCGTTGACGCCGCCCGCACCACACCACCCGTGGCCGGCGACGCGCCGGCGACCGCTCCTGCCTTTCCGGTCGCTCCTGCAGGCTCCGCTCCTGCTTTTCCGGTCACTCCTGCAGGGTCCGCTCCTGCCTTTCCGGTCGCTTCTGCAGGCTCCGGTCCCGCTTTTCCGGTCACTCCTGCAGGCTCCGCTCCTGCCCCCTATCAGCGACGCGGGGGCGGACGTATCGTAGGCGGCGTCGCGGGCGGGCTCGCCGACCATCTCGGCGTCGACGTGTTCAAGGTTCGGGTCGCATTTGCACTGCTCGCCGCGTCCGCCGGTGCCGGCATCGCCGCTTACGGCCTGATCTGGATGTTCACGCCTGCGGGCGACGACACGGCCCACCCGAGTGCCGCGGAACGTCAGCGAGCGTTGGGGTTGGCGGCCATCGGTCTCGGCCTGGCAGTGGGTCTTGCGTGGCTGCTCAGCGGCACTGCGGCGTCGGTCATCGTGCCGGTGATCGTCGTGGTGGTCGGTGCCGCCCTGGTGTGGCGCGAATTCGATTCGGAGGGTCCGCGAACGGCTCTCGGGCTCCCCAAGCATCCGACCGTGTTGAGTTGGGCGCGGGTGGTCGGCGGAGCAACGTTGATCGTCCTGGGATTGGGGGTGGTGGTGCTCGCCCGCGTCGACCTGGCCGCACTGCGATCGTCTCTGCTGGCGGTGGTGGTCACCCTCGTCGGCGTCGGCTTGCTGACCGTACCCATCTGGTTGCGAATGTGGCGGGCGCTCGGTGCAGAGCGATCTGCACGCATTCGCAACGACGAACGCGAGGAAATCGCGTCGCACCTGCACGATTCGGTGTTGCAGACGCTTGCGTTGATCCAGAAGCAGTCAGATCGGCCTCAGGAGGTGATGCGGTTGGCCCGCGGGCAAGAGCGGGAACTCCGCAGATGGTTGTTCGACGGCGGCTCCACCGACAACTCCAGCTTGTCCGACGCGCTCGGGACCATCTCGGGCGAGGTCGAGGATCAGCACGGAGTGACCGTCAGGCCCATCACGGTCGGTGACGTGCACCTGCTGCCCGACGACGTGGAGTCCGGCCTGTCCAGAGAGAGTTTCACTGCACTGCTGGGTGCCACGCGAGAGGCACTGGTCAACGCAGCCAAGCATTCCGGTGAGACCAATATCGATCTCTATGCGGAAACCGAACCGGAACAGGTCAGTATCTTCGTGCGCGACCGCGGTATCGGATTCGACGAATCCGAGGTCCCCGAGGATCGACGGGGCCTTGCGAAGTCCATTCGGGGTCGTATCGAACGTCGGGGCGGCACGGTCCAGGTACGGTCGACCGTCGGCAAGGGAACCGAAGTGCGCATCTTCATGCCCCGCAACGGCAGTACCGTCACCCCCGAACCGTCCGAACCCGATCATCAGGAGCAGCCGACGTGACCGACCCCTTCCGCGTTTTTCTGGTCGACGACCACGCGGTGTTCCGCTCCGGCGTGCGGGCCGAGCTCGGCCGTGAGGTGGACATCGACGTCGTCGGAGAAGCTGGAGGCGTCGCCGACGCGGTATCGGGAATCGACTCGACGAAGCCCGATGTGGTGTTGCTCGACGTGCACATGCCCGACGGCGGTGGCGTTGCCGTACTGAATCGCATCGCCGAGGGGCCGGTGTGTCTGGCTCTGAGTGTGTCCGACGCGGCCGAGGACGTCATTGCCGTGATCCGCGCCGGGGCCAGGGGTTATGTCACCAAGACCATCTCCGGCGCGGAGCTCGCCGACGGTGTTCGACGCGTCGCCGGGGGAGACGCCGTCTTCAGCCCGCGTCTGGCCGGATTCGTCCTCGACTCGTTCACCGGTCGCAGCGCCGTTCCTGAGCCACCGCTGGATCCGGAACTCGATTCGCTGACGCCCCGTGAACTCGAGGTGCTGCGGTTGTTGGCGCGTGGCTACACCTACCGCGAGATCGCCGAGGATCTGTTCATCTCGGTCAAGACAGTCGAGACGCATGCATCGAATGTTCTCCGAAAGACCCAGCAGTCCAACAGGAACGCGCTCACTCGGTGGGCGCACAAGCGCCGGATCGACTAGCCATCCCGATCACGCTTGACCTTCGACCAACCCGAAGCCTCAGGATTTCACCATGACTGATTCGGACGAAGAATTCCTGACCATCGGTGTGTTCGCTCGCACCAGCGGGCTCACTCCCAGTGCCCTTCGCTTCTACGACGACTGTGGGTTGCTCGTGCCGGCATCCATCGACGCGAAGTCCGGTTACCGCTACTACACCCGTGCACAGTCGAAGCGGGCGAACATCATTCGACAATTGCGCGAGATCGGTATGCCGCTCGACAAGGTGGCGTCCGCTCTCGACGGCGACGGAGCTGCAGCGGTCGAGATCGTGGATCGACATGTCGAGGACCTTGCCGCGCATGCGCGCGCGGCAGCCGAGGCTGCGGTGTCGATCCGCCGGTTGTTCGACGAAACGTATTGCACTGCAACGGTATCTGTTGCCGAATTTGCCTCGGCCGTAGCGCAGGTCTCGTCGGCGGCCGGGACGAGTGACGACTTCCCGGTGTTGCGAGGCGTGCTGATCGAGGTGGACGGCAGCAGCGTCACGCTCACTGCGACGGATCGGTATCGACTCTCCACGCGCAGTCTTGTCGCGCAGTGCTCGCCCGGCGCAGCCTGGTCGAGAATCGCATCGGTCGGCTCCCTCGGGTCGGTGACCGCAACCGGCACCCTCGTGCTCACGGCAACCGACGACTCGATGGTGATCGACTCCGACGGTGCTCGGGCAACGGTGGATCCGGTCGACGGCGAGTTCCCCGATTGGCGGACGATCATGGACGGATTGGCTCCGACCGTGACGAGGGTTGTGCTGCAACGAGATTTCGTTCCGCTCGGCGGCGGCACCCTTCGGATCGAGGCCGGACCGAACGGCGTCCGGGTCGGTGGTGTTGCGATCCCCGCACAGGTCACCGGTTCGGAGAGCGTGGTGTTCTTCGACGCGGCCGTTCTGCAGGCGGCCGTCGAGTCGGCTGTCGGACCCGACCTGATGCTCGATATCGCTGCACCGGATCACCCGATGCTGGTGCGTTCCGCGGTCGACGGCGCTCTGACGACACTGGTGATGCCGGTTCTCGGCTGATCGAGTGCTCCTGTCGTCGAAAGTCGGAGAAGTGTCGACTTTCGATGACTGGGTACCAGCTCCCACACTCGATACCGTGAGGGTATGGACGACAAGATGCTCGGGGAGACGCCACCGGCGGTGCTGTGGTTCTCCCGCGGCGATCGGCTCTTCCTGATCGCCGGTGCCGTGATGATCGGTGGGTTGCTGGGATTCGCGGTGCCGTACGTGGCGGAGTGGGGAGCGTCGCTCACCTGGATACCGTTCCAGGGTCCGTTGGAATTGATCGCGTCGTGGTCGCAGTGGTGGGTGCGGTACGTCTGCATCGGGGTGGGGGTACTGCTCGGGCTGGCGTTGGTGGCCGCCGCGTTCTACGACACGGCACGAGTGGCGGTGTCGGAGGCAGTCGTACGCATCACCGAGAGGGGCGAGACCGTCACCGTGTCCGGATCGCAGGTAAGCACGGTGTTCGTCGACGGCAAGGAATTGGTATTGCTCGACGCGGCGTCGCGTCAGTTGGTGCGGGTGCCGAGCGAGGAGAAGCGTGAGGCGATCGAGGCGGCATTCGAGGAGCGGGGCTACTCGGTTGTGCCCGGTGATCCCCATGACGATCTCTATCACCTGTGGGTGCCCGAGACTCCGGGTCTGGCACCGGAGGTGAATGCGGTGCTCAAAGCTCGGGACATGGCACTGAAGAAGAAGGCGGGTTCCGATGCACGCGAATTGCGTTCGGAGCTGGACAGACTCGGCGTAGTAGTGCGCGACAAGAAGACCAGCCAGTACTGGCGCCCCCTGGTTCGATCGTGACGGTCGGATCATGACTGTGCTGCGACGGCATCGAGAACGCGCATGGGATGTCGCCGCCATCGCGTTCGCGCTGTTGCTGGTGCTGTCGGTAGCCGCAGGCACCGAGGGTATGACCACCACCCGAACGGTCGTCTCGATCGTCGTGGGCGTTCTCGGTGCCGTGCTGCTGTGGTGGCGTCGCAGGTGGCCGATCGAGATCGCCGTAGCGCTGGCTGTGTGTGCTGTTCTCACCGATGCAGTGGGCGGTGCCGAATTGGTGGCCGTCTTCACGGTGGCTTCTCGAAAGTCGTGGCGGGTCACCTCTGCGGTGGTGGTTCTGCACGTGCTGGCGTCGATGATCTGGACGACCGTGTGGGCCGAGCAGTCGATCCTGTACGTCGCGATGACCAGCCTTGCCTTTCTGAGTATCCCGGCGGCATGGGGCATCGTCGTCAAGTCGCGTCGCGAGGTGATCGATTCGCTACGTGAGCGGGCCGAACGAGCAGAGTCGGAGTCGAATCTGCGAGCCGAGACCGTTCGCGGACTCGAACGTGAGCGGATCGCACGGGAGATGCACGACGCTCTCGCACATCGGATCTCGTTGGTCAGTCTTCATGCGGGTGCGCTCGAGGTCCGGCCGGATGTCGGTGCGCGGGAGGTCGAAGCACTCGCGTCGACCATCAGATCCAATGCGCACGGTGCCCTGGAGGATCTGCGGGAGATACTGGGAGTACTCCGATCGGGCGACGTGAACGTGCCGCGTCCACAACCGGGTGTGGACGATATAGCTGCGCTGATCGAGGATTCGGAGAAAGCCGGTACGCAGGTGACGTTTCTCGACGAGATGCCCGCGGACCTCACGCTGCCTGCCTCGGCCTCTCGCACCGTTCACCGTGTCATTCAGGAGGGGCTCACCAATGCGAGAAAGCATGCGCCGGGTTTACCGGTTCGCTGCGGAATTGCTCCGACGGGCAGCGAGATCAGGGTGTGGCTCGAAAACGGTATCAGTGCAGAGAGATTCGCTACAGTCCCCGGTTCTCGCTCGGGGATGATCGGCCTCACCGAGCGAATCGAGCTGGCAGGCGGACGAATCGAGTACGGTATCGCCCGTAGCAGCGTCGGAGTGGTCTACCGTTTGGAAGCGTGGTTACCGTGCCCGAACTGACCGATGATCTCGAGGCAGCCGATGTGCTCGAGGTGTTGCTGGTCGACGACGACGCGTTGGTGCGGGCGGGGTTGTCGCTGATCTTGAGTTCGGATCCGGGTATCACGGTGGTCGGTGAGGCGTCGGACGGGCGCAGCGGAATGGAGGCAGTGCACGCGCTGTCTCCCGACGTGGTTCTGATGGATGTGCGGATGCCGGTGGTGGACGGACTCGCGGCCACCGAAATGCTTCGCGCAGAAGGAATTACAGCGGCGATACTGGTGTTGACCACCTTCGACACCGACGAGTATCTGCTGCGGGCACTGCGGGCGGGCGCAAACGGGTTCTTGCTCAAGGACACTCCGCCGCGGGACATCATCGACGCGGTGCATCGCGTCGGATCCGGAGAGTCGATGCTGTCGCCGACGGCCGTCGGACGCTTGGTTGCGCACTGGCGCGAGCAGGATGCCCGATCGCACGATGCCGCCACCGAACGTGCGCGGGCGCTGCTCGATGCGCTGTCCGATCGCGAACGTGAGGTGGCCGTTGCCGTCGGATCGGGAAAGTCCAACGCGGAGATCAGTGCGGAGCTGTACATGAGTGTCGCTACCGTGAAGACCTACGTCTCACGGATTCTGACGAAACTGGAGTGCAGCAACAGGGTTCAGATAGCGATCATCGTGCACGAGTCGCGTTGAGTGCTCGACTACAGCAGAAGGGCGATCACCAGAAACAGAACGATCACGACGGCGAGCACGAGTGCCGCGAGGACGACGGTCGACGGCATCGAGGTTCGGTCGCCGATGATGTCCTCGATGCGCATCAGGACGTCGTCGATCGGGTTCTTTTTCTTCCGCGGCACGTCGAACGGTGGGGGAGAGTAGGTCGAAGGAACCGGATTCGCTGCGCTCTCACCGGGTTGCACGGCGGGTAGGCCGGCGACGGTGCTGCCGAATTCTCGGGACGGACGGCGAGATTCGGACACCGGTGTCGAGCGTCTCGCCCATGCCGGAACGACACCGTCCGCGGACGTCAGAGGGACGCCGCGTAGCTGAGCTATGGTGCCGCGCTTGCTGATCGCACCGAGAATGATCTCGTCGCGGGCCTGCGCCATGGTGGGACGCCGGGCAGGATCGGGCTCGAGCATGTGCAGTAGCGGTCCGGTGAGATCTCCGCTGCGGGTGGGAGCGATGATCTGCCCCTTGGCGACTCGGTGCAGCAGTGCGATCGAATCGTGATCGATGTCGAACGGTGGCTTGCCTTCGATGGCGGTGTACAGCGTTGCCCCGAGGGAGAACACGTCGCTGGCTGCGGTGGGATCCTGCCCGCGTGCGACCTCGGGTGCGAAATATGCAGGGGTGCCGGTGATCACGCTGTCATCGGACTCTTCGACGTCGCCCTTGGCTCGGGAGATACCGAAATCGCTGATCTTGACGATGCCTAAATCCTTGCCGCGATCGGCGATCAGAATGTTGCCCGGCTTGATGTCGCGGTGCACTATTCCTGCCTCGTGTGCCTCGGTCAGTGCGTCGGCGATCTGCGCTCCGATCTGGGCGACCTCGAACGGTGGCAGCGAATCGGTGGTGCCGAGTGCCTGCGCGAGACTGCGCGAGGACAGGTATTCCATGACCAACCATGGCTCTCCGTCGACCAGAGCGACGTCGTGCATCGCGATGGCGTGCGGGCTCGAGAGCCGGGCAGCGATGCGACCCTCGCGCATGGCCCGATTGCGCACCTCGACGGCTTGCTGAGGGCTCAGTGCAGTGGTGGATGTGACCTGTTTGACGGCCACCTGGCGATGCAGAAGTGTGTCGGTGGCGAGCCATACTGCGCCCATTCCGCCACCACCGAGTTTGCCGGCAAGGCGGTATCTTCCGGCCAGGAGGTAGTCGGGTCCGACGCCCCGTCGAACACGCTGCTGATCTGTCACGTCCACAGGTTAGTTGACGATGGCGGGACGTGCCTGCGGCCGCGGAACGGGGGCATCTACCAGCGGCTTCGGCATCACCTTGACGAGTTGCCGTCCGAGCGGCTTTACTGAGTGCAGATCGAAACTGTGTTCGAATACGCCACTTCCCGCGTTCGTCGAGCACCGATGTTTCGACTCGATTTTCTTGCACCGCGAAGGGGAGTGACATGACTGTATCGGGAGCTTCTGTCACGCCTGATGTGCTCGACGGGTTGTCGCTGCCGGAGCGCGTCGCGTTGCTGCGTAGCCGGATGGCTGCCGTGCCGTCTCGGGGCGAAACGGCGTCGGTGCGCATCGAGAATTCCGACCCCGTCCCCGTCCCCGTTCGCTCCGATTTCGGCGAGGCCGAGCCGGTACGCGCGGTCCGTCAGCGGGCGGTTCTTCCGGTGCCGTCCGCGCTGGTCGAGGTGCTGCCACACGGTGGGTTGGTGCGTGGAACGGTGGCCTCGGTGTCCGGTGCAGGCTCGCTGCTGATCGGTTTGGTGGCTGCAGTGACCGCTTCCGGTGGGCATGTCGCCGTCGTCGGGCAGCCTCGTTTCGGAATTCTCGCCGCGGTGGAGATGGGTGCACAGCTGAGCAAACTGGCTCTGATTCCCGATCCTGGGCCCGACCCGGTGGAAGTGGCGGCAATCCTGCTCGACGGTGTCGACCTCGTCGTTCTCGGCCTCGGTGGCATGTCCGTATCGCCCACTCGGGCCAGGGCGGTGGTGGCCAGGGCACGGAGCAAAGGATCGACGCTGCTGGTGACCGATGGACATTGGGGCGGCGCAGAACTACGTCTCGACGCATCGGTGCACGGTTACGACGGTCTCGGTACGGGTCGGGAACTGGGGCGCGGCCGGCTCCGCGGCGTTCGATTGTCGGTGTGCGCACGTGGCAAGGCGATGCGGCCACGCACCGTTCGACTCGACCTGCGTTCGGAGAACGGCCGCATCGAGTGGCATGCCGAACAGCAGGAGCAGAATCCATTGTCGATCGCGGTCTCGACATGAGCATCGATCGTTCCAGCCGTGTACTGGCTCTATGGTGTCCCGATTGGCCCGCCGTTGCAGCAGCGGCTCAGGCCGATCTGCCTGCGACGCATCCGGTGGTCGTCACCTCGGCCAATCGGGTCGTCGCGTGCTCGGCGACGGCACGTGCGTCGGGTATCAAGCGTGGCCTGCGGCGTCGGGAAGCGCAGGCGCGGTGCCCGGATGTGCATGTCGCTCTCGCCGATACCGATCGTGATGCGCGACTGTTCGAGCCCGTGGTTTCGGCCGTCGCCGCCATCGCGCCGGGAGTCGAAGTGCTGCGGCCGGGTCTGTTGGTTCTCTCTGCCCGCGGTGTCGGACGGTATTTCGGTACCGAGCATCGGGCTGCGGAACGGTTGATAGACCAAGCATCGGCTGCCGGTGTGGAGTGTCAGATCGGTATCGCCGACGAGTTGTCCACTGCAGTCGTTGCCGCGCGGTATGCGCAGGTGGTGCCTCGCGGTGGCGGTGCAGGCTTTCTCGCGCCGTTGCCGGTGGCAGAACTCTCGGCCGAACCGAGCATGTCCGCTGCCGATCGCGGTGAGCTGGTGGACCTGTTGCGGCGCTTGGGTTTACGAACCATCGGCGACTTCGCTGCGCTGTCTCCGGGCGATGTCGCGTCCCGGTTCGGTACCGATGCGGTGCTGGCGCATCGCAGTGCTCGGGGCGAGCCCGAGCGTCCGCCCTCGGCCCGGGCGCTACCGCCGGATCTCGATGTGGAGTACCGGTGCGATCCGCCGATCGATCGGGTCGACGCCGCTGCATTCGCCGGCCGCGGATTGGCCGAGCAGTTGCACACCAAGCTTGCTGCCGCTGCCGTTGCATGTACTCGGCTGCTGGTGCATGCCAGTACCGGCAACGGCGAGAATCTGTCGCGGATCTGGCGCTGCGCCGAGCCGTTGACGCCGGAGGGAACAGCCGATCGTGTGCGATGGCAATTGGACGGCTGGATCACCGGGCGCAGCGAGAACAAGCCGACGTCCGCGATCACCGTGCTGCGGCTCGAACCGATCGAAGTGGTGGCAGCAGGGGAGCTGCAACTGGGATTGTGGGGCAGTGTCGGCGACGAGGACGAGAGAGCGCGTCGGGCATTGGTGCGTGTACAGGGTCTGCTCGGTGGCGAATCGGTCCTCGGTGGTGTGCTCAGTGGTGGACGCGGGCCGGCCGAACGGATCACGCTCCGTCCTCTCGGAGACGAGTTGGTACCGATGTCCGATCCATCCCATCCCTGGCCCGGACGGTTACCCGAGCCTGCTCCGGCGGCAGTGATAGAGACCCGTCCGACGGTGACGCTGATGAATCGGGCGGGCTCGGGAATCGGCGTCACCGACCGCGGTGTGTTCGACGCGCCACCGACACGATTGCGCTGGGGAACCAAGGAATGGGAACTGACGGGTCTGGCCGGACCGTGGCCGGTGGACGAGCGGTGGTGGGACAGCGGACACGTATCGAGGGGGCCGACGGCGCGGGCCCAGGTGGTGCTCGACGACGAAAGGGCCTTACTGCTGGTGTTCGACGAGGGTCGGTGGCGGGTGGAGGGAATCTACGAATAGCGGCACCGCTACCGTCGAGGGAATGCAGATGATGTCGAAGACGGTCGACCTCGATGGTGTCGACATCGCCTATCGATCGTTCACCCCGCTGGGGCATGCGAACTCGGATTCGGCACCGGTGATGCTGGTGCACGGCATGGGCGGTGACAGCACAACCTGGGATCGGTTCACCCGCGCACTGACCACGCACGGTCGCCGAGTGATCACCGTCGACCTGCGCGGACACGGCAAGAGCGCGCACACGTCCACGTACCAGTTCGATTCCTTCGGGGCAGACCTGCTGGCCCTGGTCGATCACCTCGGGCTCACCGAAATCGATCTCGTCGGGCATTCCCTGGGCGGATACGCGGTCTCGCTCGTCGCACAACGTCGCCCGCAGCTCGTTCGGCGTCTGGTACTCGAGGAACTTCCGATACCGATCCGGCCGGGGGACGCCCCTCCGACGCTGACCGGCAGGATGCCGTCGGTCACCGAGCTCTGGCACGCCGCGACCAGTGTCGTTCTGCATCCCCGTGCGGTCCTCGCGTTCGATCGGTCGATGACCGCCACTGCTCTCGAGCAGTTCCGTCGGCCCAATCCACAGTGGTGGGAGTCGTTGGCCGACATCACGGCTCCGACGTTGGTGCTTCGAGGAGGTCCGGGAGGAATGGTCGATCCGGATCGACTGGACGCGATGGTCGCCGAGATTCCGACCTGCCGCGTCGAGGCGTTTCGCACCGGACACAGCATCCATCGGGACGGCTACTCGGCGTTCGAGGCCATCGTCCTCCCGTTCCTCACACACTAGGGTTCACGGACATGACTCCGAGTGCGCTCGATCGCAGAATGCTGAGCTGGTCGGCACTGTTCGTCGTATCCCAGGCCAACATTGCCCGGCTGCTCGGCCCCGCAGCCCCGAAAGTACTTGCCGTGCAGACGGCGTGGTCCGCCCAGCGTTATCGGCAGATCCTCGCCAGCATGGATCAGACCGAAATCGCCCGGTTCCGCAGCCACTATTTTCCGGACTTCGTGCATCCAGCGATCTATGCCATCGCGCTGCGTGCGGGTGCGAGGAGCCTCGCAGCCAAGACGCCGCTGAGCCCTGCGGCGACGACGGCACTGGCCGTCGCACCTGTGGCCTCCGCTGCCGGTGACTACATCGAGAACATCGTCGGACTGATGCTGGTGGACAACCGAGAACAGATCACCGACACCGTCGTCCGCGCTACCACCGTGGTCAGCACCGTCAAATGGATACTGGCAATCGGCTCACTGACGTACCTCGGTCAGGGATTTCTGCGCGTGTGGGGAAGGGCGCTACTGCGCTGAACCTCGCGACAGCCCTACCCCTGTCGTTCGACCAAATCCTCCCCGAGGGGAGTGCGTACGTACAGCACCGATCGTCCCTGTCTGACGCGTCGCACCGCTGCGGCTTCGCGCAGAACGCGAAGATGCTGACTCGCTGCGCTGGGTGAAACGCCCAGTGCGGCAGCGAGTTCCCCGGTAGTGGTGGGCGCGTCGAGCAGAGTGAGAATCGTTGCGCGTTGGGTGCCGAGAAGATTGATCAGCGCTCGGTTCGGAGCTGTCCGTGCCATGTTCCACACTGCGCCGCGCCCGCGGGCCGGATACACCAGAGACGGAGCCCGTGTCGGGCTGATCTGAGTGATCGCGCCGTGCACGAAGACCGACGGAATCAGTGGAAGTCCACGTCCGTCGACGTCGACCCACACCTGGTCCTCCAGCCGATCGACCCACAGCACACCGTCGTCCCATCGAACTCGGGAATCGAGGTGCTCGAACATCTTCCGTGCCCCGAAGTGCGAGAGCTGTTGTGCTCGGTAGTCCACATCACCGTCCAGGACCGCGCGGATCCGGGCCCAGTCGGGTTGGAGGCACGTGGCCCAATACTGCGAGAGAGCCTGGACCGTACGGGTGCGCACCGCTCGAGCCGGGCCGCTGAGGATCGAGGGAACGTCGGCGGAGAAAGCGGCGGAGACATCGCGTCGCACCTCCACTGCCGGTGTCGCCCCGACAACTGCGATCTCGTCGTCGAAGGCCGGGGATTCGGTGGGCGGACGGGGAGCGAGAAAGTCCGGGATTCTGCCGTCGGGAGAGACCAACGCGGTCAGCATCTCGGTGTCACACTGCTGCCATGCCGTCAGGACACGTCGACGCCACGGCTCGTGCAGACGGTGCCGATTCGGCGAGGTCCAGGCACGCAGGCTCAGGACCGTCTCGAACAGCGGCGAGACGGTCAACGAGGTTTCCGCCAGGTCGGCGGCTCGGAGGTGAAGTGCGAGCATGTAGTCCCACACTAAATGGTGGCGACCGGCAACCACGCTCGGTGTACTTGTCCGTATGCCCATCGACTTCGCAGATCCAGCCAACGGCGACACCTATTCCGGCCGCGAGGCCGACCCTTCCTGGGTTGCCGCGATCACCGATATCGTCGATCCGGTCGGCGCGCACGTCGTCGATCTCGGGTGCGGCGGGGGCACCTACGCGCGTGCGTGGCGCACGCTGGGAGCGCATGTCACAGCTGTCGATTCGAGTACACCGATCCTGGAGTCAGCCCGCCGATCGTCGCCCGCGGACATCGTGTTCGAGTGTGCACCCGCCGAGCGCACCGGCCTGCCCGACCGCCTGGCAGATATCGTGTTCGCTCGCGCGCTCGTCCACCATCTGTCCGACGCATCCGCCCTGGCAACAGAGATGTTCCGGCTACTGCGCCCGGGTGGTATCGCGATCGTCCAGGATCGGACGAGCGAGGATGCAACACTGGCAGGATCGCCGACGAATCCGCGCGGATACCTCTTCGACGCGTTTCCCCGATTGGCGGACATCGAGTCTCGGCGACGACACGGCGTCGACGACGTACAGGGCGCATTCGCTCGGGCAGGATTCACCGATGTTGCTACGCAACCACTCTGGGAAACTCGTCGACGCTACGGAAATCGCGAGCAATACCTGACAGAGATCGCCGGCAGAACTGGGCGCTCCATCCTGCACGAACTTTCCGACGTCGAACTCGCCTCACTGGTCGAGTATCTGCGTGGTCGCCTGACCCCCGGTGAGTTGATCGAACGCGATCGCTGGACTTTCTGGACCGCAGTGGCCCCCCGATAGCCACCACCGTGAGTGTCCACTCTGTGCGACCACACACGGGATCGCGATCGCGAATGGAAATTGTGGACACTGGCGGTACCTGGGACCGGCACGTCACCAGCTCGTGCCGGGCACCAATCTGCCGACACGGCGGACAACTTTGCCGATGCGTGCGGTCGGAGCTTTCGGATCGTATGGGCGGACTCGGTAGGGCACCGTCCCGTCCTCGATGGGTGTCGCCGCCTCGCCTTTGGCGGCAGCGGATTCGGCGAACGTGCGGTAGTGCTGGTGCATGGTGCGGTCTTTGCCTTTGGGGGCGAAGATGGCTCCGAACTGTCCGAGCGTTCCCAGTGGTGTATCGATGCGTTTGGGCTTGTCGCTCAGAGCGCGGATCACCATCGCCCCGGCCTTTTCGGGTGAGAACACAGGGCCGACGTTCTTGTCACCCGTCGGGGTGATCATCGGGGTGTCCACCAGGGGCATGTGGATGGTGGTGTAGGTGATTCCGTCCGAGAGTGTTTCTGCGGCAGCAACATCGGTGAAGCCGTCGAGCGCGGCCTTGCTGGCCACGTAGGCCGAGAACCGAGGAGGGTGTCCCAGGACCGCGGCGCTGGAGATATTGACCACGTGCCCGAATTGACGTTCGCGCATATGTGGCAGCAACGCCAATACCAATCGAATCGCCCCGAAGTAATTGACGGCCATGGTGCGTTCGTAGTCGTGCAACCGATCGGTGGATCGATAGAGCGACCGGCGGATGGATCGACCGGCGCTGTTCACCAGCATGTCGACATGACCGTGTTCGCTCAGAACGGTTTTCACGGTCTGATCCACCGATTCGCTGTCGGTGACATCGCACGGGTAACCGTATGCGGTGCCGCCCGATTCACGGATGTGCTCGACCACCTCGTCGAGTTGATCCTGACCGCGCGCGAGCAGAATGACCACCGCGCCCTTGCGGGCAGCTGCTTCGGCGCTGGCTCGGCCGATGCCGGACGAGCCACCGGTGACGACGATGTGACGGCCGAACAACGGCCCGCGTGGGTCGTTCCGGCGGTTGCGCTTCGGATCGAAGTTCTTCTGCCAGTACGTCCACACGCGATCTGCGTACGTACGCAGTGGCGGCGGCGTAATCGAGCTGCCCTGCAACGCTTTCTGGGTTGTTGCCGACTCGAACACGGTGGGCAATGTCAGGTGGTCGAGCATGACCGGTGGGACGCCGAGATCACGGAGGGCGGCGTTGCGCTGCTTTCGTACCGCCCTGGACTTGGGGGAGACGACCGGAGCGACCAGCGCCCCGGGTACGTCGACGATTCTCGCGTGAGATCCGGCCGCCGACGAGAACGCGGCGTAGACCTCTGCCATCGACTGAGGCGTTGGATTGACCAGATGGAACACGCTGCCGGGAGAGGTGTCTCGATGTACGAGTTCGACGATGGCGTCAGCGACGTAGTCGACCGGAACCAGGTTGGTAGCACCCATCTTCGGCACCGTGATCGGCAGTACGGAAGGCAGCTTGGCCAGTTGGGCGAAGAACGGGAAGAAGTAGTACGGCCCGTCGATCTTGTCGATGGCTCCGGTCTCCGAGTGGCCGATGATCGCGGCAGGCCGGTAGACCCGCCAGTCCACGGTGCTGTCGCGGACCGATTTCTCGGACTCGAACTTGGTGCGGTGGTAGGCCGTCGGGAATCTCTGGCCGAGGTCGAAATCGTTCTCGGAGAACGTTCCTCGGTAGTCTCCGGCAACGGCGATCGACGAGATGTGGTGCAGCCGAGCGCCGGTCTTCTCGGCGAGACGAATCACCGAGGCGGTTCCGGCGACATTGGTCGGTGCCTGCTCGTCCCCTGCGGTCAGGTCGTAGACGGCCCCGAGATGGAGGATGTGGCCGATGTCGGACGGCACCTTGGTGAGTCCGAGTTCCGGCTCGGTGAGATCGCCGACCAGCGGGTGAATTCGATCGCCGCCGTCGAGTTGCTGTGCCAGTCGTTCCAGGCGAGCCACCGAGTTCGGACGTACCAGCACGTGGACAACGGAGTTCGTATCACGCTCCAGCAATCGGGGTAGGACGTTCTTCCCGAGAAACCCGGTACCGCCGGTCACGATGTAGTTCGCCATGCGAGCCGACCTTACTCCGAAGTATGTTCCTCGTAACGTGCGGATCCTGGGTAAAAAGCGCACGTCAGGGCCCCGCACGTCGCTGCCGGTCGATCACGGAAATATTCGGTGAAAACCGGCGTGTCGGTCTTGACTTCAACTAAAGGTGGAGACATGACCGATTCAAGCATCGTTAAACATGTCAGCTACTTGAAGCGTCGCAACTCCCAAGAATCGACCATCACGCACCGTCGAGGCCAGCTAGTCCGCCTCTCACAGTTTCTCGGCAAGCCGCTGCTCGACGCCACCGAGGAAGACCTCGAGCGTTGGCAGTGCAGTCTCCGTGTGTGCGCGTCGAGCGTGCAGACATACAGCTCCCACGTGAGCGCGTTCTATGCATGGGCACACGACACTGGTCTACTCGACCGCGACGTGGCGAGAGACCTCGTGATGCCCCGCATCAAGCGCCGTCTGCCGCGTCCGATCCCCGAGAAGGATCTGGAGGTCGCTCTGATCACCAGCCAGTACGACGCGCAGCTGTACGGCTGGTTCTTGCTCGCCGGATACTGCGGCCTGCGCGCCTCCGAGATCTCAAAGGTGGCTCGGGGCGACTTCCGGGAGGCCGACAACGGGGGAGCATTTCTCACGGTTCACGGCAAGGGCGGCAAAGAGCGGATCGTGCGCGTACCGCCCGACGTCTTCGACGAGCTACAGATGTTCATGGTCCGTCAAGGCTGCATCTTCCGTCGACCGAGCGACGGTAAAGCCTTCACCCCGAACGGCGTCACGCGTGCCGCCTCAGCGCACCTCAAAGGCGTCGGCCTGCCGTACACAATTCACACGTTGCGTCACCGATTCGCCACCAAACTCGCTGACCTCGGGGCGGACCCACGCGACATCCAGGAAGCCATGGGACACGAGGATCTCGCAACCACGTCCATCTACATGGGCGGCAACGTCAGACGTGGCGCGAAGAGTGTCGACAAACTCGGAGCCGGACTCCGCACCATGAACAAACGCCGGCCAAAACGCTCGCTTGCGCAGTCCGAAGAACACTGCCAGTAACAGACCATTACAGGGGGGACCACATGTCACGCTTTCCATCCGCCGCTTCCATCGTCGGCACGACACTCATTGCGCTAGGCGCATTCTGGCTCAGCTTCACCGCACTACGAGACCTGGCCGACCGATCCGGCGTACCGACCTCGCAATCCTGGGTATGGCCGCTCATCGTCGACGGCCTGGTCCTGGTCGCCACCGTCGCTGTAGTCGCGCTCGACGAACACCGCTGGTATGCCTGGTCGCTGCTTGCCACCGGAGCGGCGATCTCACTTGCCGGGAACACGTTGCACGCCACCTACACCGGGGATCTTCCCCTCGCCGTACGCATCCTCGTCGCGGCCGTCCCGCCGCTGTCACTCCTCGCCGTCACACACCTCACCTACTTACTGTTCACCCGCAGCGCCCCGACAGCGCAGCGCGAAACAGTTGCCCGGCCTGCCCAACTGATCACCGTCATGGAACAGAACAGCGGGGAGGTCAAAGACTTCGGCGCATCGTTTCGAGCCTCGCGGAACGAAGCAACTGTCTAACCATGCCGGGTATCGTTCGCCTCTCCACCACCATGGGGAGAGGCGAACGGTATGGCGAGATACGTTGCAGGCAGACGACCAGGCCTTCGGCGACCAGAGGTGCAGGCCGCGCCTGTTGTGCCGATGGTTTACAACGGCATCGCCGGAAGCACCGTCACGCTCACCTCCGAAAACGTGATTCTGGAGTTCTCAGGAATCGCGCACTCGAAACGTAAGCGCCGAGCTTCACCTCGCACCATTCCACTCGGCGCGATCGACGGGGTGGACCGCCCCTTCGCGCCGACAATGGGCGTGCACTACGTCCACTTGATCGTTAGAGGTCAGCCCGTCGAGCAACCCCACACCGACCTGAACATCTTCGCCACGGTGCCTGCCGTACCCGTCGAGCCGTTCCTCGACGCGCTCGAGGCAGCGATAGCTCGCGCGCCTCGCGTCGACGACTTCGAGCCAGACCGGCGACAGGCAATGCCCGGCCGCGGGACCGCAGGGCTCGCCCCGCGCGAGAGTCCACTGCTCGATTGGCTGCAAGGCGGATAGAGCTCCGCCAACGAAAAATGACCCCCACCTCCGAAGAGGTGGGGGCATAGATTCCAAGCGCAGTGTCGGAGTCGGTACTTATCGTCTGTCGGATGGACTTGTATCGCCGTGGCGACCAATGGGCAGAACCGGCACCGAAGTTCTGCCCGCGGGGCCACCGTCTCGGACCAGGGCGCGTCCTCGTCGGATCGCAGGTGTGCTCCTGCGAGATTCACCACCACCGCACTCATGCCTGCCGAGAGTGCGACGCTGTGATCTACACACCAGCGATGACCGCCGAATGCACAGACAGCAGCTTCGACGGCCGTGCTCGATAGTCAGTCCCCTTCGTTGGTGAAGTGCTGACGGTCGCAGTCCGGATCGGTGCAGTCGTGACGGAAGTCCTGCCGATCGTTGAACGAGACGTCTTCGCCTGCGTCGTAGCAGCTGTACCTATGCCATCGGTTCTGGGTGCAGTGCGCCTCGTAGGGCCCCGGCTCTGCGCATGAGCCCTTCCAGATTCGTCCCAATTGCCGCCACCCTCCTCGTTATAGTGCCGTCGCCGCGGTCATCCCCCAACGCACAGAGGAGTCATTTCTCGCGTTATGCACCCGTTCGGCAGGGGTCATTCAATCGGTCGACTCTGTAGTGTCCCTGCGCATGACAGACAACCGCACCCTTCTCTTCAAGGGCCTCGATGCTGCGGGCCTCACGGCTAAGCAGGCCCGCCACGTTCTTGATGGTGGTGACCTCGCAGAGCTGCCCGAGGAAGTGCAACTGATCATCAACAGATACCGGGATAAGGTCACGCCGGAGTTCTTGCGGGAGTACATCGCGACACTGTGATGCACCCGTTCAGATCGCGGCCCGACCGAGCGGTACGGCATGATGCAGCGCATGGCTAAGAGCAGCAAGCGGGGCCGTGCGTTCCCGTCAGCACCGAGCGACCCCCACAAACGGAATCTCATCATCGCTGGCGTGCTCGGACTGGTGATGGTCGTCGCCGTCGGCGTCGGCCTGGCGTACGACCAGAACCGACTTGCGGGAGCGGAAGCCACCGAATCGGTCGGCTATGAAGTCCCCGACGACGTGACGCCAGTCAGCGGCAAGACCGACCTGGCGGCAGTCGGGCAAGCACTGCTCGCACCCGAGCCTTACGTGATGACCGTCGTCGGAGACTCCACCGGTAACGGCGAAGCCGAATGGGTCTACATCCTCGCGCAGCACCTTTCACGGCTCGGACGATCCGTGCTCATCCACGACTGGGATCCAGACCTGAATCAGTACACGACAGAATCCAAGTTCGGCCCTGGGGGCGTACCGACGCTCACGATCTGGAACGGCTCTGCGGCGGGGAAGAACACCGTCTACTCCCAGGCGAACTGGGATGCGCTCGTGCCCGAGACGCCGAACTTCGTCGTGTTCAGCCACGCTCACAATCAGACCGATGTCTCGCAGGGAGTCAGCGGCGTCACGCAGATGGTTCGCCGCACTCTGCCCGACACGGCGGTTGCCGTGATCTTGCAGAACCCGCGTCTCGACGATGCAGCCGACCGCCAGGCAGCAACCGTTGCTGCTCTACGCAAACAGTTCGAGTCCGAGGCGGCGCGGCCCGCCCTGATCGACGTGTGGACTGCGTTCCAGCAGGCCCCCGACCTTGCGCCCCTGCTGGAACCGGACCGCTTCCACCCGAGCCGCGCCGGCGAGGAACTGTGGGAGCAGGTCGTGTCGACGGCCCTCGCTTTACCTCAGTAGGACTGAATCACCTGTAGGCCGAGGAAAAGGGCGTCGGCGGGCATCGTATCCAAGGCGTCAGCGCCGAGCCTGGCGATCTTGAGCGCCATCGGGAAACCACCGAGACTCGTACGGTCCCAGATCGATCCGACCGTCGTGCGCTTCGCCGCATTCGGAAGCGACTGGGTGGACGAACCCGAATCGGCCCAGGTGCCGAGGTTCAGCGAGGACGTGATGCCGTTTCGGTTGCCGAGGTACTGGTGACTACCGATGATTCGTGCATTGCCGGACTGTGCCGCGTCGGTCATCCAAAAACCGTTGATGCTGATGGTGCGCCAAGACGGGGGGAAGTCGATCACTGCAACGATGGACTCGGTGACGGCCGGATCGAGCGCCCACGCTGGAATGCCTCCGTAGTTGCCGAGCTGCGGCGTGCCGTCGAGAGCGGTGAAGCTCGCTGCCGGTACCCACACCCGGGTCGGCATCCCGACCGGTGGACTGACGCGGGCTGAGCGTCGCCCTGGCTTGATGGTCTCCCAGATCGTCGCAGCCCACAGCGGCGAACCGACAGAATCGTTCGGGTGCAGACCGTCAGGAAGTAGCAGGTCGGTCGCGTAGTTGCCGTTGTAGTCGAGGAACATTGCGTTGACATCGACGCAGGTCAGGGAGAGGACCGCGGCCATCTCGAAGTTGACCTGATTGTTGGTCTGCCCCCGGTCGTACGCCGCGTCGGTGGTAGCGCGGGGGTTCTGGGTGCCGACGATGACGCACGCGCCGGGAAAATTGTTGATGTAGAGGTTGTAGATCGGAACCGTGATCGCCCGGTACGCATCACCGACCTGCGGGCTGTTGTGCATGTAGTTGAAGTAGATGATGTCCGGCGTGAATCCGGCCGTGAGGGCATCGCGATTGCCGCTGGCGTAGTTGATGACCTCACCCGATACCGAGCCATTCCAGATCGTCAGCGTGCGCCCGGACGTGCCGGTCTGCACGGTGACGCGGTTGCCGACCGGGTAGGTCTTGGTGGCGTCGTCCCACGGTGCCCAGATGATCGTCCAGTCGGGGTACGCAGCGGCGAAGTAGTTCGCGAGCAGTCGCGGGAACCGGGTAGGTCCCGCGCCGGTCGAGTCACTCAGCACGAGGAAGTGGACGTCACGGACCTTGCGCTTCATCAGGCGATGAAACGCTGCGAGTCGAGGCGTGATGGTCGACTCGGCGAGAACGGTGGTGTCCACCTTCGTCTGAGAAACACCGGGTGCGTCGAGGATTCCCATTGTCAGCTCACCGTCATTGCGGGTCGGGCCGTCACTGCGCCGGATGCGTTCCGAGTGAGGGCAGGTTGGGTGTAGGTGGTGGTCACGCCACCGAGGACGTGGGTGACCGTGTAGCTGTCGATCGCGCCGGGAGTGGTGGTCGATTCGGTGCCGACGAAAACGCCGGTCGCGCCGTCGTCCCACACGACTGAGAAGCCGGTGGCTGCGCCGTTCGCGGAGCGGGTGATCGCTCCGACTGCGATCTCGTCGGGGTTCTTCGCCGCGCGAGAAACGGGTGCATAACTGGAGTCGAGTGACTCTTCGGTCAGCCGGTCGGGAAGGTGCTTGTCGCGGACCTTGTCACCCGGTCCGAGGGTCGGAAAGCGTGCCATCAGGTGTTCCTCTCAGGAAAGTTCGAAGGTGTCCGGATCGGACGGATCGGGTTCGAGGCCTCCACCGGAGACGACGATGAACGTGTCGGGGTCGTTCGGATCGGGCACGAGCGACTGCCCGCCTCCACCACCGCCCCCGGCTGCGGCTTCCTCGGCTCGCACAGCCGCAGCCTCGGCGCGCACAGCGGCCTGCTGCGCCGCGTTGACGACTGCCGGTTCGTAGACGAACGCCGTGTCGAGTACCTCGCGGAGCGAGATCTCGGTCCGGCCGTCGTCCGGGACGACGACCGTCTTCGGTTTCACGTCGGTCATACCGCCGCGGATCTGTACGACCAGCGGCCCCGGCTCGACTTGCACCGTGCCCTTCCCGGCTGCCAGATCGACGTACACAGGATCGGTCAGCGTGACCCGATCCTGCGTGACTGCCGAGCCTCGCTGCTTCGGCGCGTAGACGCTCACGGCACGCGCCATGGTGACCGGACGGCCACCCACGTCGGCGAGATCGATCTCCAGATTCACCATGACCATGTCCGGTCCCCTCTCGTTTCGTTGTGTCAGTTCTGCTGGCCGAGGTCGCGCTCGCGGTCGCGCGTGAACTCGTACAGCGATCGGTGCTGCGGTGGACGGCGCACCCAGCCCTGTGAGATGCCATACAGGCTGTCGTCGCGGTGCCAGGTGGCGTCATACTCCAGGTAGCCCTCGTAGAGAGCGACCTTTTCGGTGAGGGCCTTCACCCGTGGTTCGAGCGCGTCGACCTGCCGCTTGAGATCGACGATGTCGGCCGCTTCGCGAGCTCGTTCACGCTCGGCCCGCTCACGCCACCGCTTGCCGAGCGGACCGAAGATCTTCGCGCCGGTCTCGGAGACCTCGGAGACGATCTGCCCGACGTAGCGGACGACGACGAGGACGATCACCAGCCCGATCAGCCACGGGTTGCTGGGGATCAGAGCGGCAATGTCAGTCGGCACCAGCACACCTCCGGTCCCACGACCGCCGAAACGCGGTCTTGCTCGCACTGAACAGCACCGCGTGCACGACGACCGCGCCGAACAGCCAGCCCGTTGCCGTGCGCCACCCGAACCAGCCCTCTTTGCCCATCACCTCCGCGAGGGCTCCGTAGGCGAACCCGACGAACAGGGCGGCGAGCACACCATGCGCGAGCGCCGCCAGCGGGAGCCGGGGCGTGTAGACCCCGATCAGGCCCACCACCCCGGCTCCGATGAAGATCCATCCCCACACGTGGAACGGCAGCAGCGCCTCAACGTCCGAGAGAGTGGCCGGGTAGGCGTCGACCGGCAGTCGCACATAATCGATCCCACGACTGACCGCAGCCGCCAGCAAACTGAGCTGCAGCACGAACGCCATGTCCTCGGTGATGACGAGCCGGAGGCGTTCGATCTTCGGCCACACCCGGCGCACCATCAGCTGGACTCGGTGTTGCGTCCCTGCGCCACGTCACCATCACGGTCGTCGACGACCGGACTCTGCTCGTCGGTGTAGCGCACGTACGGCTGGCGCTGGTCGTTCGAGTCGAAGAACGACTCGTTGCTGGCGATGTCGGAGTACTCGTCCTCGTCGAGATCCACGATCGTCGACCCGACCGGTGCGAGCGACGGCAGGCCCTTCGCCGAGCCGAGATTCATGCTGGCTACCGAGGTGAGTATCGAGACCAGGACAGCGGTCCCGGCGAGGGTCAATGCCTTGTCCCACTGCACATCACCGAACCCGCCCGCAACCGGGATCGCTGCGACGAGCGTGCCCGTGAACGTGCGCGCGGCACGGTCGGCGAGATCGATCAGGAAGTTGCCGGAGCTGAGCAGCGTCGCCGTCGACAGGGCCAGCAGTACCGACGCGAGAGTCGCGAGGCCTGCCGACGACAACGCGGCCGGCCACGACACCGACAGGATCGTCGCTCCCGCGCCGAGGAAGATGAGCACGTTCTGCACGAACGTCTTCGATGCTCGGTCGGCGAGGTCGAGCCAGAATGCCTTGGTGTCGACCGAGACGTTCGCGAGGTCTACCTCGACGCTGACTGTGGAATCGGATGCAGCCATGATTCTTACCCTTCTGTTTGTGCCTGCGGTTCAGGACTTTTCGGTGAGTGTCTGCTCGTCGGTCTGAATGTCGACCGCGAGCACGTACGCGACGAACGCCGCGCCCGCAGCAACGATCACTGCGGCCGCGAGGAACGGGACTCGGTAGTTCACAGCCCCAACGCATTCCACGTCGCAGGTCCGACGATGCCGTCGACGACCAGTCGGGCGCGCGCCTGGAACTCACGGACCACACTGTCCGTGGCCGGGCCGAAGTCGCCATCGACGACGAGCTTCGAGTACCGCGGGTAATCCCGGTTCAGGCGGGCCTGGAGATCGCGGACAGCCTGTCCGGTCGCGCCGATCCGGATCGTGGGACGCCCGCTCGGAGCGGCCGGGGGCGGCGGCACGTAGACCGGACCGGCCGTGCCGAGCTTGCCGTCACGGATCTTCTGCGCGAACGCCGCCAGCTTCGGCGAGGCTCCGTTGCCGGATGCTGTGCCCGAGTTGAGTTGCCAGTGCATCGGATCGCGGCGACCCCAGTCCTGGCCCCAAAACATATTGCCCTCGGCCAGGCGCAGCCCCTCACGGCACTTCGCGATCTGCGCCGGAGTGAAGTTCTTCGACGCGTCGACCGTCCACGGGTGCCACGGCGCATTGAGGTCGACGCCGACACCGGCCAAGTGATTCGAGGATGCGACGTCGTTGATCGCAGACCAGCCCCACACCTGCGACTTGATCGGCTCGACGTTGGCGTTGTACCAGTCCATCCACCACCCCAGAACCGTCGCCGCGTCGCCGGACCTGACGAGAACCGGCTTGCCCGCGTAGAACAAGGTGATGCACTCGTTGCTGTCGCAGTTACGCCACCCGTTCTCGGAATGCGTTCTGCCGTATATAGTTCGGAAAGTCATCGCTGCTCCTGTCGTCGTCTGCGGTTGAGAAATCGTCCGGTGATTGCGGCCGCGCGGACGATGGTCGAATCGGGCTCGGGGTTGAGCGAGAACATGAAGTTGAGCAGTTTCACCGCGCCGTCGAGACCATGGAGTTTGATCAAGTTCTCGGCGTTGCCCGTGCGGATCAGGTAGACCGGCCAGGAATCGCGCGCGCGGATCTCGATCAGCTGCTCGTCGCTTACGTCCTGCACGATGCGAGTGGCTCCGGTCTCGTCCATCACCCACATCGCGTCATCGGGGGCACCGGCAGCGAGCAGCTCGACGAGTTGTTCGCGAGTGACCTTTCTCATGTCGGGTCCACCACCTCGTATCCGATGTCCCACAGCGCTTCTGCGTGAGTTCGATCCGGTGCCCGGTGCAAAACCCACATGCTCGGCTGCGTCGGGGCCTGGCGAATCGCGCCAGTCTCGTCGGCCGCGAGCACGATGGCCTCGTCCGGACAGTTCGGGAGAGTGGCGACGGTGACCGCGACGTGAGTGACCTCTCCGGAGCCGTAGGGCTCGGACAGCGCGTAGACGTGACTGGTCGGCTGGAGCGTGGACAGGTTCTCGATTGTCATTGTTGCGGTTGGCATTGGGACTTCTTTCGCTACTTGTATGAGGTGATCCAGCAGGCACCCGGTGCGCCATTGCCGCCGTTGCCCGCGAATCCGAAGATGTTGTAGGAACCGCCACCACCACCGGGAGCTCCCGGATTGCCGCCGTTGCCGCCACGGCCACCGTTTCCGGTACCCGAGTTGCGCGCACCGCCACCACCGCCTGTGCCCGGATACGGCTTGGTCGGTGGTGACGGAGAGTTGCCATTGCCGCCAGCCGCGCCGCCCGTACCGGCTCCGGCAGCACCGCCGTTGGCGAACGCATGACCTGTGCCCGCGGTGGGTGCGTACGGAACGGTGAACCCGCCCGCTGAAACGGTGTAGCCGCCAGCTCCACCGCGAATGTCGAGCGTCTTCGACCCGAAGCCGTGAGCAGTGGACAAAGCGCCGCCCGCAGCGAGGAATGCTCCGAAGGTGCTGTTGCCGCCGCCGGTGCCCATCGTGTTGTCTGCCGTGGCACCGACGCCACCATTGCCCAGGACGACGGCAACCGTGGCAGGTAGATCGTCGTCGAAGAACTCGGCGTCGTTCCACCCGCCCGAGTAGCCGCCGAGGCCACCGCCGTTACCGCCGAATTGCACTCCGTTAGAGCGGCCCCCGCCGCCGCCACCGCCGATGATCTCGACGACGTGGCGAGAGAACCCGGTGGGTTTGGTCCAGGTTCCGTCCATGCCGAAGTAGGCGCGCTGCGCGGACGCGCCGCCACCGACGTCGACCTGGTCGATTCGGTTGTCGAGGCGAGGGACCTCCACGTTGACGACATTGTCGAGCTTGTTTCGTTGGCCGAGCAGTCCACCGATGAAGTCGCCGATGCCGCCGCCGATGATGCCGAACACGCCTTGGACGAGCACCCCGAGCAGTCCGCCGATGCCGTTGCCGAATCCGCCGAACAGGTTGTTGGTCATGTTGTTTCGGGCGTCGCCGTACGCAGCGTCCAGTGGGGCGCGCTGTGCCGCAGTGATCTTCGCCTGCGTCTCGTTCTGGACGTTGCTGACGCCACTCGCCCCGACTGTCCCGACGTACGCGACGTCGGGACGGGGCCTATCCGGAGCGATACCCATCAATCACCCCCAAGGCTCGATGCGACCGCGTGATCGCCCGCATCGGCCGCAGTCGGGGCCTCCGGAGCACGGATGACCCCACGGGCCTGCAACTTCTGCGCGAAGGCCATCAGCTGTGCACCGGACGCCTGATCGAGGTCGTCATCGGTCAACAGCTCCTCCTGCTCGGCAGCCGCCGCAGCCAGGACCTCCGGGGAGTCCTCGTAATCGATCGGGACCCATTTGATCTCGCCGACGCCCATCCACGACACGCCCTCTTGCTCGGGTGCGCCGACGATGATCGCCTTTTTGGTCTGCAGCTCGGGGTGGTGCCGGAAACCGGCGTCGTGGAGCTGCCGAGACAGGCCTCGGAGAGATTCCTCCGGGGCGATCATCGGCACGCCCGGTGTCTCTTCGATCCCCACCACGGCCCACAGTGCGGCCTCCTCCGGCTTGTTCGGATCGCAGTACGCCTGTGTCGGAATCATCTAGATCACTCCCAACTGTTGTCCTGCCACGAGTGCCGATCGCAGCAACCGAATGTTCTTCTCGCCGGGGGCCTCGTTGACCCGCGGATCGCCTGTGATTGCCGACCAGCCGCGGCTGTCGCGGTCGTAGTCGTAATCGATCTGGCTGGCCTGCTCGACGAACACGACGCCCTTGCGGGGGAAGTCCTTGTTCGTCACACCGATGCGGGACCCGAGCCACCAATGCCCCTGGCCCTGATCGCCGATCCGATACGGCCGGCCATCTCCGAGTGTCGCGGCGTGCGTGGTGCGCGGCCGCGTCTTGTGGAATGTGTCCCGCAGATCCATCAGCGACGAGAGGGTGTAGGCCCGTTTCGCCGAATCCGACCGTCCCTCTTGGTAATGCGACCATCCGTAGCGCAATGCACGCACCGGACTTTTGATGGTCCACCAGGCCCCGACGGTGTCGGTATATATCGGTTTCAGGAATGTGTCCGCGATGACTCCGGCCGTGGGCAGTCCGATCAACTGCCCAAGGTAGTTGCCGCCCAACACGATTCCGTTGCTCATCAGCTCGTTGACTCCGGGGGCGCTGTGGCCACCCGCAACGACTTGAACAACGGTGCCGGGGGTGAACGACCAGTCGAACGCATCGATCCCCGATATCTGCCCGTCGCGATAGACGACGTAGGGCTGACGGGGGTACGTGCCGATCCACTTGCCGACGATGTTCTGGTACGGGTCGATCGACCCGGTGACCGTGGTGACGATCTCGTCGACCAGGTTGTCGGCGAGCTGCACGACAGTCCGGACGAGTCCGTCCCAGATCGTGCCACCGGTCGAGGTTTCGTCCCAGTAGCCGGAGACGTCGACGACGTCGAACACGATCGCGCCGGGGCGAATGTTCGCGCCGGGCCACGGCGGTGGGTCACCGGCAAGGTATCGCCGAGTGGTGACCATCAGCTGCGCGTCGGCGAGAGTGCCCTCGGCCATGTCGTGCCAGTACTCGAACCGCGATGACAGCACCGTCCACGGCGACGAGTCCGATAGCAGACTGTGTGGATTGACGACCATGTTCCAGTTCGACATGTTGAACGCCTGGCCCCACTGCGCGAGGTCCATCGGGTCGTCGGGCAGGGAGAACCAATTGCCCTCCAGGCGCATGATATTGAGGAACAGCGCCAGTTTGAGCATGTAGCGGGACGGGCCCGCGAGAACGAACGCTCTCTTCTGAATGATGCTTGGCAGGTATGGTGAGCACCAGACGAGCAGGTTCTTCAGCTCTTCGTAGTCGTCGAGAAAATTGAGCTCGACGTACCGCTTGCCGTCTTTGCCGACAGTGATGCGGGTCGATGCGTCACCTGCGCAGCGTCCACCCCACCGTGCACCGTCCTTGTCGAACGTCAGGTGGACGTTCTGCTTCGTGCGGCCCCAGGGGTCGATCGCCCAGTTGGTGAGGTAATGACCCACGGGGAGAAGCAGTCTCGCCGACCCGGTGTTGTTCATTCGCCACTGGAAGTGGCCCTCGTACTCGTTGGTGACGCGGCCGCGATAGACCATGTCGCCGTCCCACAGCCGCACGAGTGGGCGCTTGCGCCGTCGCCGAGCGATCCGATCCTGCTCCCGGTCCGCGTCGTCGGCGATCCGCTGCATCCGTTCGAGCAGATCGGGGTCCATCAACAGCGGGTTCGTGGGATCGGCGGCTACCGGCATATCAGACCCACCCTCCGAGCATCGACGACCAGTTGCGTCGCATCGTGACCATGACCGAGACACCGAGGGCCGTCGCCGTGATCGGCACGTCGACGGGCTCGTTGGTGTCTTCGGGTATCGGGAAGTCGAATTCCACTCCGTTAGAACGTCCGACGAACATCGGGTTGAGGTTCGACCGCCACGTTTCGTGATCCGGATACGTGTCGATCACCAGGTTCTCGCCGGGAGCGAGGGAGGGAACCCAGATCGCGCGGTTGCGGAATTCGTAGTCGTCCTCCTCCGGGTCCGTCTCCCACGACAGATCCGGAATCTGAACGCGGACCGTCGATCCGGACGCCGGGTTGTCGATCGTCCATTTCAGGAAGCTCGGCCAGTCCGTCGGGTTCGACAGCCGCACCGTCTCGCGGTAGACCACCGAATACGATGTGGTGCCGCCATTTCCGTTCGGCAACACGATCGGCGTCGTGAGATTGACTCGGTTCTCGGCCGAGGCCTTGAACAGGTCGTACACATCGTCCTCGACCCAGAACGGCCACGTCGGCCGTGCCTGGATGACCACGAAGCCCCAACCGTTGAAGTTCGGATCGAATTCCGGCTCGTACGAGAGGTTTTCGATCAACTGAAGTTTCAACTTGCGGATACCCTCGCCGGTCGTGGCGACGAGCGTTCCCTGCTTGCTCGTCGACCACGCCCGCCGAAACCGCGAATAGACCTGCTGGACGGTCATCTCGGTGGTCGCCGCGAAGTCGACTCGGAGGACGGCGGTCATCATGTCGACCTTGTCGCCGTCGAACGTGGCCGACTGTTGAAATGCGCCCTGCGACCAGATCGTCGACCGCGGCGTCTCCCAGATGCCCTTCGGGCTGAGACCGAGTGACACCGGGGAGATCCCCGGCATCACGCCTTCTCCGGACAGTGGCCACACCGAGCCGTCGTGGCCGTGCCACTCCAGTTTGATCAGATCCTGCGCCGTCATCAGAGGGTCCCCCATGCCGCAGCCGAAGCCACCATTTCCGCCACCTTCCACCTCCGAATTGCGTCGTCCTGATCAGCTGCGTAGATGTTGAAAATCGGCGACGGACGCTCAGGGGCCGACTGCTGCTGCCCGACCCGGAAGTCAGTGCCCGAGTTCATCGCTCGGAGAATGGCCGGGTTGTCCGCCGCATTCGCCGATCGTGAATTGACCACGTACTCCTTCGCTTCGAGCAGAGCCGGAACTTGATCGCGGCCACTCGGACCGGTGACGTCACCACCGAAGTGGTAGGCGCGCACACCCTTCGTCGACCGCAGACCTGCCACCAGATTCGACAGCGGCAACTGCGGATCGTTCGGCAGCGACGGATCACGGTTCGCCGCGAACGCCTCGTTGGTGAGCGCCCACAGGTTCGCCGGATCACCGCCCGACCGAGCCCCGATCTGCTCGACCGTGCGCGCCGTCGTGGACAACGCCGACCCCGCACGCCGCAGCGCCTCGTCGACCACCGGCACCCACTGCTCGGGTCCCTTCGACGGGTCGTAGACAACCGGGGAGTCCGCCAGCATCTGCTGCCGCGTCGGCGACCCCGCAGTCGACGCACCGATCGACGACGACAGCTCCGAGGGCATACCGACCGCATCGCGATTGGCCAAGGCCTTACCGAGCATCTGAGCGGCTTTCACCGCAGACGGCAGCTCGTTCGGAATCCCCAGAACCCCGAGGGCCTCCTCGACCTGACCGGAGATGAAGTCCCGAGCGAACGAACCCGCGAGATCCGACCACGACGACGGGGTGTCACCCGACTCCGTATTCGTCCCCGCGAGCGCGAGAGCCTTACGGGCCTTGTCCAGTTCGGCGTCGGCCTTGAGCTTGTCGACGTCGGTGGAGTCCGGATCGTCGTAGACCTCGTTGCGGCGAGTGTTCGCCGAATCGAGGGCCACCTGAGCGTCGATCCGCTCGTTCTCCGCATCGGAGAACGACCGCGACAGCTCCGGAGCCTGCGGAGCAGGACCCTCGGCCACCCACGTCGACACCTCGTCCTTCTTGGCCTGGAGATCGGTGACCTTCTGCTGCGCGATCTCGACTTTCTTGTTCGCCATGTCGAGATCGGCCTCGGACTTCTTACCCTCGGCGAACTCGGCCTCGACTTTCGCCCGCGCCTCCTCGGCGCGAGTGATCGCAATCGCCGCCTCTTCGAGCTGCAACTGCTGCTTGTCGGTCCACTCCGGACGCTTCCGCGAGCCACTGCTGCTACGCGAGAGCGACCCCGACGACGGACCGGCACCACCGGGTATCGGCAGGTACGCGAAGTCGGTGTTCTCGGCCGCGTCCGCACCGTCGACACCGCCGACCATGCCGCCGCCGTACGAGCCGCCCATCTCGACGTTCGTCCCACCGGGCAGCGTGCCGAGCGCGTGACCGCCGCCCGGACCGCCGTTGCGCCAGCCCATCCGGAGATCGTTCGGACCGCCACGGCCCGAAGAGAACCCGAGCGATGCCAGGGCGGTGTCCATCGTCGCCGTCGCGAAGCGAGCGGCGAACGCTGGTAAGCCGACAGCGAACCGGGCGATCGCCGACATCGCCGACGAGCAGTCACCCCACTTGATGCCACCGAAGACGTACTTCGCACCCGTCAGCGGCTCGCTCTCGCTGCCGTTGACGAAATCGAGCAGCTCCTGCTGGGTCTTCACACCGACCCTGCCACCGTCCTCGTAGCCCGGAAGCTTCGGGAAAGTGCCGGCATTGATCTGAGCCAGCTCGCGGTCGTACTTGTCCGACGAGCGTTCGTTGACGACCCACTCGCCAGCATCGACCCGAGCCACCGGCACACCGGCACTGGAGACCGCCAGGAACCCATCGGTCCTGTCGGTGCCCGGCCCTGTGGTCGGCAACCGACCACCCGACGCACGCCCACCCGGCAACGGAATCCCGCCCGCAGTCGGAATGTTCGGCTGCGGTGCATTGATGATCGGCGTTGTTCGAGTGAGGTTGTCGAGCGCACCTTGAATGACACCGATCCGAGTGAGGATCTGGTCATCGCCGATCATCTTGATCGTGGTGGTCTTGTCCATCGGGATCAGGCCGTACGCGTCCGCCAGAGCGATTGCGCGTTCTTCGGTCCAACCCGCCTCGACGCGCTGACGGATGAACTCGTCGCGGACCTTCATGCCCGCCAGCTCGACAGCGATCGCCGCATCCTCGGCCGAGAGTTTCTGCTCGGTCGCCGACTGCGCAGCCTGCGCACCGGCCTGATCGAACGCACCCTGGACCGACTTCATCGCGTCGAACAGACGCGAACCGGCCGCAGTGGTGGTGTCGATCTTGCCGGACGTCTCGTCCACTGCCGCAGCACCTTCGGCCGAGGCCTCGGTGAATCCGCGCAGCGCATCGTTGACCCGCTTCTGGGTTTCCTCGGCTGTCATCTGGTCGCCGCGGAACCGACCCATCGCGCCCGTCAGTGCGTCGACGCCACCGGCCGCTCCGACCGAGCTCGTCGCGATGTCAGCGAACGCATCCTTGACCTGGCTGGCCGAGGATTGCGACTCGACGAGTTCTCGCCGCATGGCCGAGTACTTCTCCACCAGGCCGTTGCTCGACCCACCGGCCGATCGCAACTTCTGGTCGAGATCACGCCACGCCGCGCCACTGCCGGTGACACCGGCCGCGAGATCGCGGTTGCTGAGCCCGAGCTTGTCGAGCGCAGACTTCGCCCGCTCGGCCTGTTTCGCAGAGTCGCCGACCTCCATGAGGTCGCCGATCTGGTTGCCCTGGCCGAAGCTGAACGACTCCTGGAAGAACGCGACCGTCTTGTCCCACTTGCCCGGTAGGCGATCCGCCGCCGCGTCGAGTTCCTCGTCGATCTTCTCGATCTGAGCGGTGACGACGGACTTGACGCCCTTGTCCGCGACACCGCCGGACTCGCCGAATGCGTCGTCGAGTCCCTCGCGGAACGTGACCATCGACTTCGAGAAGTTGCTCGCCGCAGAGCGGGTGGCGTCGAGGCCCTGCGACATCTTGTCCGACGACGACTTGAATGCCATGACGCCGCCGATAGCCACGGCGAGGCCAATCATGAACCCGCCGCCGCTACCCATGAAGGATGAGACCTTGCCCGCGCCTGTGCGCAGTGCTGAGAGCCCACCGGTGGCCACACCCTGAGCGCGCGCACCAAGCGTGGCAACACTGGCAACCGAGGACCGGGCAGCACCAGCCAGCCCCGTCGACGAGGCTGCGGCTGTGCGCTGCGCGGCCGCGAAGGCACCCAGGGCAGTCGTCTCGCCTCGTAGAGCCGCTGTGCGTACGCCGGAGGCCAAGGCCTGCGATCTCGTAGCCACAGCGGATTGCAGGCGAGCAGCGATGGATGCTCGCTCGACAGGTACAGACCCACCGTTCGCGGTGATATCGGCGCGGAGTGCGGCCGTATGGCTGATCAACGCTCTCGTCAGCGCCATCTGCGCCGCGATCTGTGCGGGCATCATGATCGCGTTGGCGATACGAGCGGCCTGGTAGCCGGTCTCGATGACCTGAGCCGCTGCCATGGACACTGCGACACCGCCGAGGGCGACCCCGAGCAGATCGGCGTTGTCGGCCGCGAAGCCCATCGCGGACCCGAGCACGTTGACACCGGCTGCGACCACGGTGGCCGTGTCGCCGCCCAGACCGATCAGAGATCCACCGAGGGACGCCGCCGACGACGTTAGCTTGTCGACCATGCCGCCGACGCGATCGGAGACACTGCCGACGTCGTCGATCGACGTCGACGCCGATTGGCCGGCTGATTGGATCGCCTCGAACGTCGATGCAACCTGCTCGCCTGCCGAGCCCGAGAAGAACCGTGACAATGCGTCGTAGGCCGAGATCGCGCCCTCGCGGATGTCGAACAAGACGTCGACGGCCTTCGAGTCCTCCTCGAGCCCGAACGTCATCTTCGAGCCCGCGAAGTCACCCTTGGCCAGGATCGACCACACGCCCTGCACGCCGTCGGTGACCATCCGGAGCCGGGCACCGAGCCGCTCCATCTTCGTTCCCGTACCGTCGATCGACTCACCGGAAGAGACGAAGGCAGTGCCCATCTGAGACAGGCCCTCGGCCGTAGCCTTCGCCCCGGCCTCCACCTGTGGCGCAACCTTGTCGGCGAACGAGGTGACCTGCTTCAGGCCGTCCTTGATCATCGGCAGGAACGGCTCGATCGCGCTCGCGCCTGCGCGGCCGAGAGCGGCCTTGGTGTTCTCGTACGAACCACGCAGCGTCTTACCGGATTCGAGCGCAGCACCGCCGATGTTCTCTTCGATGACCTTTTTGAAGGTCTCCGAGTCGACCTCTCCGGCCTTGACCATCTTCGACAGGGCATCGGCCGACACGCCGTACTCGTCCTGGAGCCACTGGAAGATCGGAATTCCACGGTCGGACAACTGATTCAGGTTGTCGGTGAAGGCCGTTCCCGAGGTCTGGACCTTGTTGAAGACCGACCCCATCTCTTCGAGAGAGGTACCGGCGATGGTGGCCGCGTCACCGGTCAGCGAGAGATACTTCTGCAGTTCTTCGCCGGGCTTGATACCGGCAGCCACAGCGGACGCTGCGATGGTCGCCGCGTCACCGAGGCCGTAGGCGGTGCCCTTGACCGAGGCCAGTGCCGAATCCATGATCGTGGCCACCGACTGCGCGTCGTGGCCGAGACCGGAGAGCTTGCCCTTGGCATCGTCGATCGCGACCAGACGGCCCATACCCTGAGTCAGGGCGGTACCGATGACCGCGCCCGCCACCGAACCGGCAGCCAGCGCACCGACTTTCAGCGACGCACCGAGGCCGCGTGCGAGCTTCGATCCCATGCCCTGACCAGACTTCTCTGCGCCCGCCTGCGCGGAGTTCAGAGCCGACGAGATCGAGGGGCCGAGCTTGGACGTCTCGCCCACGATGCTGATGTATCCAACGCCCAGCTCGGTCAATGGGATTCGCCCCCTTCAGTAGGACTCGCTATTGCGCTGCTGCCATCCGGCGGTTGATCTCGGCGCGGATCGCGGCCGCTTTCGGGTTGCCCTTGCGGCTGCTCTTGGCCTCGGTGATCGGCACCACGCCATCCGCGTGCTGCTGCTCTCGTCGCGCGATCTCGGCACGAATGTCGTTGCCGGTCGGCTTTTTCGGTGCATCCGGATCGGCCTTACCGGCCATCAAGACACGCCGATGCCAGCCACGGGCTCCGAGCGGCGTGTGATTCTCGGGGGAACCGATCTCACGCCAGTGCAGCATTTCGAGCCAATCCTCGATCGACGTCAGCCGCTCGATGACCGGATCGTCGAACTTCGCCATCGGCTCGTCGAGCAGCCCGTAAGCCGTGACGCCGATGGGGTTCTGCAGAAATGCGTCGAGGTCGGCCCACGAAAGTGTGCGGCCGACCTCGTCGAGTGACCTGCCCGCGCGGAGCAGATCGGAGCGGATCGCCCCCGCTACGCCTTCTCGTCGGAGGAGGGCTCGGAGGCTTCGGATTTTTCCAGGTCAGCCGGAAGGGACGCCTTCTCCCACTGATCCCACAGCTCGTTGAGCGGGGTGATCGGCCACGACGCCGTCTCCTCCGCCAGCTCCGGGTTGAGTCGCTTGAACAGCTCCTGCATCACCTCGGTCTGGCGCGGGTACTGAATCCTCTTATCCATCTCCGGCAGCGGCTCGCGATTCTTGTTGCGCTCGTCGCGGACCCTCTGCACCTCGAAAATGCGGTCGGTGATGACCCTGTCGACTTCCTCGTGGATCTCCGGAGCGACGTACCCGAGGAATGGGATCTCGAACACGACAGGCTTTTTGACGCCCTCGCGAAAAACCTCCACCGGAAACATCGGAATCTTGTTGGGTGTGTACTGAAATGCCATGGTGCACCAGGCCTCTCGATCGATTGTGAACAGCGAAAAATTGGGGGCACCGAGCCCGTACTAGGTCCCACCCGACAGGGGCAGGCCCGGTGCAAGGGATGACTGATCACCCCTGCCGGGTGAGTCGTGCTACTTGCTCGACGTCGAGGTGGACTTCGCCGTCGCCGTCTTCGGAGCAGTAGCGGTCGTGGTCGTCGGCGCGGGAGCGCTCGACGTCGAATTCGGCTCGGCCACAGCGGGATCGACCGACGCGGCCTGAGCACTGCCGGTCGTATCCGTGGTCGCCGCCTTCGCCGTGTCGGGGGCCTCGTCGGAGTCCGACGTGGTCGCGGAGTCGGGCGCGTCGAGAGCAACCGGCTCGCCGCTCTCGTCGACCGAGGCAGCGCGCAGCTGCATGCCCTGCACCAGGTTTCCGCCCGCGACCGCGACGATCGAGCCGTCGTGCCGCAGCTCGACGACATGCGCGCCCTTGAAATCCGGGTTCGTCGAGGCGTAGGTGGTGAGCGTGACCTGGTGCGTGGTGACGTTCGAGTGCACGTCGACGACCTCGGCCGTGGTGGTGACCTGACCGTGTTCGATCAGGTACCGCTTGGTCTTGACACCGTCGATCACCGTGGCGATCCAGTGGCGAATCGGGAGCTGCTCCGAGGTGTGGTAGATCGTCTTGTGCTGGCCGTTGGCCGTGGCCGTCTCGACCTCGACGTTGGCCTCTCCGAACACGCTGTTGAGAACGGCGATGTTGTCGTCCTCGAGGAACGCGAACGTCAGCGTCTCGTCGTACTCGGTCTGCGGCTCGCGGAACGTCGCGCCACCGAACATGCGGACCTTCTGAGTCGATCGAGCCTTGTTGAGCGAGAGACCGCTGTCGCTGAGTGCGCCGTGGTCGTTGGCCTTGAATATCGGGTCGAGTGCGGTGAGTGCGGTCTCGGGGAATTCTGCTTCTCCGAGCGCTGCGGAGTGAACGACACCGCCGTCGATGGGAGGTGTTGCTACGAAGGAATTGCGAACGTTGACCATAATCAGGTCCCTTTCAGGCGTCGTTGCACCGGGCCACGTGAAAGAGGAAAGAGGATCGAGCAGGTCGAGTCAGTCGACCTTGATGTCCAGCTCCGCGGTGAACTGCCACCGGGCTTGATCGTGCCGGGACTGGTCGGGGTCCGGCCACGAGTACGCGGCCGTGCACTTCGCGTACCGGATGAAGGCACCGGCAGCCCATTGACCGGGCAGCGACCGCCAGAGCGCGCCAATGTAGGTCGAGAAACGTTCGGCCGCAGGTTCATCGGCGGCCCAGCACTCCACGATGTAGTTGGCGTGATCGGTCGCGCCGTGGTGCGGCACACCGCCACCTGGAATGCGGGTGATTCGCACCATCAGCGGCCGACGCTTGTCCGGGATCTCACCCGCTACCCACGCGTTGGCGTATTCGGTCGGCAACCTTTCCGTCACCGCCGTGATCGCCACCGCCTGAGCGGGGTGAGGCACCACCAGGGCGCTCACACCGACGTCGCATTCAGAGCGACGATCAGACTGTTGTCCCGAGCATTGCGAGCGCGTGCACTGTGCGTCGCCGGATACACGATGGCTCGCCACCGCCGCGTGCCCTGCCGAGAGTTCCAGTCGAATCCCGAACCGGCTCGCCGCGCCGCGCTCGCGGCCGCGCCGTCGATCATGTCGCGGACCCCCGGCGAGGACAGGATCTCGCCGTACGCGCCGGGGTGAGGTACGAACTCACCGCCCCTCGGCATCGTGAGCCACCTCCTCGACCGCATCGACGAACATCGCCGCAATCCAGAACTCGCGATTGAACGCCGCGATGGTCTCCGCGCGGCCAGGCGGGCCGTCGGTCAGCACCAGCAGTACCGCTGACTTGTCGTCGACGGTGAAGTTGCGGGTGTCGTACCGACTTTCGCCCTGCGCGTGCATCACCAGCAGTTGCTTGCGCGGCCCCTGTGGCGGGAAGAGCTGATCTTCGATCGACTGCTGCTGCGACATCGGTTATCCCTCCACATCTTTCAGGTGCGCCTCGAAACCGGGCTCACGGCCGTTGTGCGGGTTCTTCCACCGCTCCACCTGGTCGGAGACGATGAACGATCCGTACCCCGGCACGTCGACCTTCCAGCGCCGCTCGATCCGAGCATCGAACGGACCCCATAGATGGCCGTAGTCGATGACCTTGTCGCGGAACTGCTCGAGCGACTCCTCGGACTGCGGCAGTGGAGCGAACGCGCAGTCCTCGATGTCCTCGCCCACGGGGTACCCGACGATCTCGCCGCCGTGGGCGTTGCGCCCGGTGACGACTGGCTCGTACGCCACGACCGTGATCGGGTGTCGGAACCGGCCCATCAGTCCTGCTCTCCTGGTGCCCACTGGCCGGGGCCATTGACCCATGCCCCGGCCAGCGGGTGCAGCGGGACGTCGTGCGGGAGCGTGCTGGCGGTACCGGCACGCGACCCCGACGACGAGGACAGTAGATCCCGTTCGGAGGCAGTGACTTCGAGCCCGGTGAACGTCTCCGTCGCCAATGTGCTGCTGTCGGTGTACGGACCGGTGGTGGAGTTGACCTGACGGATGTTGTCCGGGTTTTTCATCGCCCGAGTCACCATCCGCCGTTCGGCGATCATCACCATTTTCGCGAGCTTGCCGCTCACGTCGACGGCGAGGCGATCCTCCAGGTCGGCCAACTCCCGATCGGAGAACAGCAGATCCTGCGCCTCGGTGAGCCAGAACTGCACCAGCTCTATCGACGTGGGCTTGTCCGAGCCGATCCACCGATCGAGCACGTAGACCGGAGTGGCGTACGTCGGATTCGAGTCGTCGTCAGCCACAGTCAGCCTCCGCTCTAGTCGTCCGAGGCAGCCTTGCTGCCACGCCGCCCGCCCGTGCGCTTCGCCGGAGCAGGCTTCGGTTCCGGTTCCGTCACAGCAGGTTCCACGTCGACAGCGGCCGTCTCGCTGTCATCGGCGGGAGCGTCCGGAGCCGTCTCGGTGGCCACGTCGTCGGCCCACGGGGCGGGATCGCCGGTCGGCTCCGGATCGGGGTCCAGCTTCACCCCGAGTGGTGCCTGTTCGGCCTCGACTACACCGCCGTCGAGATCCCCGCGCTCGGCAGTGTCGTTGACGACCGGCGCTGCCGGAGGTGCGCCGTGCAGATCCTCACGGGTGAGCACGTCGGTGTAGCGCGCCTCCGGGGCGGCACCGGGTGGCGTCACGATAGGTGGTTCGTCGTCGACATCCCAGTCCTCCGGATCGGCCTCGATCAGCACGTATCCGAGCAACTCCAGCGAGCGCCTGCCCGCCTTCTGGGTGACGGTGACCTCGTTGCCGTCGGGATCGATGTAGAGAGCCATCTCGTGCCTCCTAGACAGGTACGAGGACGCCCGCGGGGTAGCGGGTGGCGTCGACCTTGTTGAGTCGGGTCATCGGGTTCTGTACCTGGAAACCGACGCGCATGACCACACGGAGCGCCTTGGTGTCCTGCTGCATCAGGTTGAGCACGACCTTGCCGTCGGCGTCGGAGATGACGCCTTCCTTGAACAGGTCGTACGTGATGTCCTGGCGCACACCGACAACGAACTTGCTCCAGTCCGCGCCGAGCAGCGTCGCGACCGCGGGGTCCCACGATCCGTTGGTGACCTCGTTGAGTCCGTACCCGTACAGGGTGGAGGGCTGACCGAGTGCCATGGACGGTCCGTAGATCGGGTTTCCCTGCTCGTTGCGCAGTCCGACCAGTCGCCAGTTCAGGCCCGGCTCGGCAGCGAAGCCGTTGATACCGAATCCGTCGAGAGCGACCTTGCGGCCGAGTTCGGCGACATCGACACCGAGGTCGGCACCGAAGCCTTCCGCGACGACGTTGCCCGCGGCGATCGCGCCGGGGATGATTGCAGTCGGCCATGTGTCGGGCTTGCTGATGCCCATCATCGCGGCCCGGTCGATCGCCAGGCCGATGGCCTCGGCGAGCAACGGCTTGACCTGGTCCCAGATCGGGATGTCGGCGTCGTCGATCAGGGCGTCGGGGATGGGAACGATCGCGGCCAGTTCCTCGGCCGTGATGAACGCGTCCTTCCATCCCATCTTCGTGGTCTGCTTCAGACCGGTGTCGCCGTTGACCCAGTAGGCGTCGGGCAGGCTCGCCAGCACCGGCTGCTTGGCCTTTTTCTTCGACAGCGGAATACGCCGTGCTCGGCCGAGGATGACCGACGACTGCGCGGCCGTCTGGATGATCTCGGGGATGACCTGATCGGGCATGTGCGCTTCGGCGATATCAGCGCGCCCCTGGATGTTGGCGAAACCCGCCATGAGAGTTGTCCTTTCGCTTACGGCTATGCGCGCAGTGCGTCGCCGAGCCAGTCAGTGGAGTTGGTCTTGCCGGAGCCGGAGTTACCGGCGTTCTCGTTGTTCACGAGGGGACTACCTGCCACCGGGCCTCGGAACGCGAGCAGTGCATCCGCGTGCGCTTCGAGTTCTTCCTTGGTGGAGCCGGAGAGCAGCTGTGCAGGAATGCCTTTGGCCGTGGCGACGTCCGACCGGATCTGTGCCGACCTCAACGTCTCGTTCTCGCGTCGGAGTTCCTCGATCTCCTGTGCGGTTCGCTGTTCGGCCGGCAACTTTTCCTTCTCGGCCTGTCGCCACTTCTCGGCATCGGCCTTCTGCTGGTCGTAGTCGGCGAACGGTTTCTTCGCCCGCTCGATTCGCTCCTGGATGATCTTGTCCAGGTCGGCCTGAGTGGCAGGTGGCGTGTACTCGGTCGTCTTGCCGCCTTCACCGCCGCCGCCCGCACCGCCAGCAGCACCCGCGGCCTCTCCGCTCTTGCCGCCCTCACCACCTTCACCGCCGCCAGCGCCGCCAGCAGCGCCGCCTTCGTCGGCCCCGAACTGCTGCTGTCGTGGTTGCTGCGACCACTGCGGCGCAATCCCGCGGACGAGTCGAGCGCGAGGTGTCGAGCCTGCAAGAGTGTTGATCCCCATCGTGATTCCTTCTTTCCGTGAGCCCGTCGGCAAAGTCCGGCCATTGATCGCTGGCCGTGGGCGAGATGCCGGTCTGTTGTCGCCGACCGTGAGCGAACCCAGCCGCGGAGTAGCCACCGGCTGGGGAGAATGGGACGCTGAATCGATCAGCGCCTACTGCAGAGTGCTGAGATCTCCGCTGGTTACCGTGACGTCGCGGTCTGCGACGATCGAGTCGAAAGCCGCTGTGGCAGTGATGCCGTCACGGGCGAGTGTGTGGAGCAGCTTTCGGAGGGCATTCGCGGCCACCAGATCCGCTCCGTCGATCCGCGACAGCTGCAATGCGGAGGCATCGTCGGTCCACAGCACTCCGAGCCCCGGAATGAGCGCCCACCGGCCCCGGCCGACCCGCTGTCCGCCGTAGTAGCGGTAGGCGAGCGGGTCGACCGGTACGGCACCGAAGTTCGACGGATCGCTGAGACTACCCACGAGTGACTCCGTTCTGCCGCAGAATTCGACCGACGAGCACACGCTTGCCGTCCTCGACGAACGCGTCGTCGAACTCGTACTCGATACCACGGCCGAGGATGAGTTCATTCTCTTCGGGCCCGAACACCGCGAGCGACTTGTCACCGCGCTCGTGCGCCGAGACGTACAGGCCCTGCGTCCCGGCAGGAACGTCGAGTCGCAGCTCGACCTCGTTGCGTTCGAGATAGGTGAGCTTGGACTGCAACGCCGTCGAGACGAATGCATCGTCACGAAACGGGACACCGAGCACCGTCGACAGGTCCGAGTCCTTGTTCAGCCCAAACACGTCCGCACCGACCGCGCGCGAGACCGTGATCTTCTCCGGCACACGCGGCGCGGCGTCGATCACTCGATCGAGAGCGTCGATCGATTCGCGTTGATTGGGCGACAGGTATGCGAAGTCGCCCTCACGCAGGGCACCGTTGATCGCACCGTACGAGTTACCGGTGTAGATCCGAACCATCTGAGCGTCAACCGGTTCGACGTTGTCAGCGAAGTCGAACCACACGCGCTTGCCGAGCGCCCGACCTTCATCCTCGGTCAGAGTCCGCGCTGCGACGATCGACGGTTCAGGCTTCGGGATCACCGAATCGCTGAACAGCTCAGCATCATTCCGGCGCATCCGATGCAGCACCGTGTCGCGAGGATCGCTCGCCGTCGGCGCTACCCGGATACCTTCACCGGCCGACGCCGCGTCCGCAGCGTCGTCGTACGCGTCGATGAATTGCTGCTCGAGCTTCGTCGGAGTCCAGGTGCCGTAGACGATCTCGGCACCGCAGCCGCAGTCGTCGTGGTACTTGCGCATCCCGAGCGCGGTCTCTTCCGAGAAGTAGACCGGGCCGCGGGTGACGAGCATCGCGCAGAACGCGCACGGCTTACCGTCCGAGACTCGCCGCCAGCCACCAGCGCGCTTGTCGCGCCGCGCGGACTCTGCGAGAGTGCGCCGACCGCCACCGAGCACATGACGCCGAACAGCGCCCGCGAGCCGCGGGAACGCCCTGTCCGACACCAACGCCGCCGAGCGAACGCCCATCCGGTCGACGTCGGGACCCGAGTACTGCACGAGCTTGCCCGGACCCATCGCATCCATCGACCGAGCAACACGCTCGGCGTCGAACTCATCGACACCCGCGACCGGCCCCACCGAGGTTCCAAGCTCGGCGCTGCGATACTCCGACAGATACGCCGCAGCGAGGCCGGCCGATTTCTCGTCGTAGTACTTCATCAGCGTCATCTGCAACGCCGACCACTCGGCCTTGGTGCCCGGCACGTCACTCGGGTCGAGAGTCGAGAACAGCAATCGCGATGCAGCGACCGCCTCACCGGAGAGCTGTACCTGCGCGATCCGGTGAGCGTCCGTCAGAGCCGCGCCTAGCCGCGTCTCGGCCATCAGGCCGTGAGCGCCGTCTGCGCGCCGCCAGAGGGCAATGTGGGCTGCGTTTGCCGTGTCAGAGCGTCAGCGAGCCGCTGAGCGTCCGAAGGCTGTGCATTACCCCAAGCCTCGACGAGACGATCGATGGTGATCTGGTCGTATCCGAGCAACTCGTACGTGATCGCATCATGCGGAGGCAGAATGCCCTCGCGCACCTGCTCGACGACAGCCTGACTGCGAGCGGCCAGTGTCGGTGTCGCCGGGTTTGTCCAGCGGGACCGCATACCGAGCAGATCGTCCGGCACCTGCGATAGACCCTCGGCGACCATGAGCGCTTGTCGGATTGTCCGACGGTGCCCGAAGTCGAACACTTTGCACGCACGCTCTGCGATACCGATCATGTCGCCCTTGGCCTCCTGGATCGCCTCGGCCGACGCCGGGTTGTCCTGCACGATGCCCAGGGAATTGAGGGGAAGGGACGTCTCGGCCGCAAACATCGTTGCGATCGAACGCAACTGCGCGATGTGCGGCTCCTGCGACTGCTGCGGGAATTGCCCGACCCTGGACTGCGGGGCGGTCGGATTCGTCTGCCCCGAGTCGTCGACCTCGGTGGCGAAGACGCTGCCCAGAATCGACTGCCACCCGCCGCCCTCGACGATGCGGTCGTACTGCTGCCGAGTGAGGTCGAGGAAGTAGCGCTGCGGAGACGAGAAGAACTCGCCCGACACCTCGGCGCGCAGCATCGTGCGCGCCGCCATGTCCGTCAGGTCCATCACCGTTTGAGTGATGCGCGACGAACCGAACTCACGATCGAGGTACGGATCGTGCACCAGGGGGGTCACGAGCGCCTCGTTGATCGGGTGACCGACCCTGGTGACCTTCCAACCCGAGTTCATGCGAGTTAGCGTGATCACTACACGCGGCAGGTACATATTCATTACCGCAGGCTGGCCGGTGTCCGACCAATCGACGATCGACAGCCCCGCGATCGCCCTGCGACTTCGCTTGTCCCACAGCGCCGTCGCGGTCTGCGCCGACCGGTACGAGATCATCCCGGCAGGTTCGCCGCGGCTCGGGTCGCCCGCGGTCACGAACGCGAATGCGGGACCGAGCTGCAGCGCAGACACGTGCGCCTGCGGGATCTCCACTTCCAGAGCATTGTCGTCGACAATGCGGCGAATGCGGTCGTCTCCCTTCGGTTTACCGGGTACGACGAACTCTTCCCAGTTGACTCGGAGCGCAGCACCGGTGACGGCCTTCTCTGGCCATCCCAGGATCGGGGCGAGCTTGCGTAGCTGCGGAGGAACGCTGAACCCAAACTTGCGGAGCCGCTTCTCACGTCCGAAGTACTCGATACGACGCCTGTTCGTTGCCTGCCGCGCGTCCAGCTGAGTCAGCATTCGCATGAGATAGGCGTGTTCCTGCCCGGACAGGTCCGGAGCGGTGATCTGGCTGACGGTCACAACACACCACCTCGTCCTGTTCCCGAACCCGAACCAACCTTGTTCGAGTTCAATGCGATTCGGCGACCCATTCGAGCGCCGATCATGGTGACCGCGTAGTCGATCCGTTTGGTCGACGAGCGCGAGATCTTGCCGACCGACACACCCCAGCGATTCGGCCGGCGTCGAGCATTGATCGCGTGCCGCATCGCGATCGGGTCACCGTCGAAGGTGAACGTGCCGTCCTCGTCGATGTCCTGCGCGGTCTGCATTGCCGCCTCGGTGAACAGCTGGTTGCGCTCCTTCGCGCCCTTCTGGGACAGCCTCATGTCGAACAGCACCGAGTGGCCTCCTGCCCCTGGAGTTGCCCACAGGGGCAACCGATGTCGGAAGTCGCGGTGAATGTCGTCGATCATCGGCATCCAGTAACTGGTTTCCTTCTCGTCGTCCATCGCCGGGGACGGGTCGATCCCGAACCACGCGACGTTGAGCTTGAGCAGGTTCTCCCGGCAGGTGGCCTCGACCTCCTCGCGAGGGGCGAGCCAGCCCTCCGGGTTCTCGCCGTGCTTCGGTGACCACTCACCGAGCGAGAAGACGTGACCGTCGGACAGCCTGCATCCGCTGATGCACGTCGCGTCACCGGATTTCGAGCAGTCCAGGAACAACGCCACCCGATCGCGGGGCTCGATAATCCACGTCGGCCGCGCCAGCTCTTTCAGCTTCACCGGATCGACCCACGCGTCCTCGGCGGTGGCGAGACCGTTGAAGTAGTAGCGGATCGACTCGGAGACCGGCGTGCGCGTGTCCTGCGCTTCGTCCCGGAGCCGTTCGAGGTCCGACCACGGGGCGTCGGAGTACGCCGCGCGCAGTCCGCGCATGACGTGCTCGTCGTCCCACATGTTCAGTCCCGGTGGAGCTTCCCGCGAGTCGTAGAGAATGTCTCGCTTGCGGGTCTTGCCGGACACCTGCGTCTGCCAGGCGTCGTACGAGCCCTCCGCGACGCTGTCTGCGCCCTGAGCGTGCGCGTTGGTCAGCTCCAGCAGTCGAGCGCCGATGTCCTTCGGCGACTTACCGACGTTGCGCCGCGCCACGTTGGCGATCTTGTGGCCACCGTTGGAGGCGAGCATGTGGTGAGACTCGTTGAGGAACAACGCCGTCGGCGGATCACCCTCGGACGACTTCTCCGAGGCCTTGAGCAGCTCGATCTTGCTGCCGTTGCTCATCGCCGTCCGGGTGATGCCCGGATCGAGCCCGTACGCCAGCCGCATCCGCGGTGTGATCATCGCGTTCGCGACCGCCAGCACCTTCGCTGCCTGATCCTGCGAGTTCGCGCCGATCTGCACCAACGCCCAGTGCCGCCGCTTCGCCTTGACGACCGATCCGTCGATGTCGGCGACCTCAACCGGCCCACACAGCTCGCAGAGCGCCAGCGCGGCCGCGAACGGGTCTTTACCCGTACCCTTCGCGCCGCGTTTGACCCCTGAGCGGTACAGATTCCGAGCGTCGTCGTCGATCGAGTACCAGAGGTGCATGAACCGCCGCTGGCCCACTGTGAAGCGCCACGGTCCGCCCGTGAGCGGATGCTGCAACCACCGCTCGGCCCACCGCACCAGATGCGGACCGACCGAGAGGGGCAGCAGCTCCAGCCGCGACGGGTGAGCGAACGGCAGAGCATGATCTCCGGGCCACGGAAGCGTCAGCCACGCGCCCATATCGCGTTCTGTAGGGCCGAGGTAGTACCCCGGAGGGATCTCGGCCTGTTCGAGCGCTAGAGCCTCATTCGTAAGCAGCCCGGTAGTCACTGATATCAACGACCTCCGTGCCTGGCTCGTCACCGCCCGTGTCGCCCTCGCCCGGATCGAGGCCGAGACGAATCAGCTCCACCCGAGCACGACGACGCGAGGTCTCCGTGGTCATGAGATCGCCCATCATCGACCAGATGCGGCCGATGGACGCCGCCCGCAATGGGGTCGGGTCATCCTTGTCGTCGGCAGCCCGCAGCACCTTCGACGCGTAGTGCGCCAGGAACCGCGCCGCCTGCCAATCCGACGGCTCGTAGAACACCGACTGGCCCGACTCCTTCAGAGACCGATACCAGCCCTTGATCACCGGATGCCACGCCCGATCCTCGGCCGGAGGCTTGACGTTGATCGCGGCCGGGGCCATCTTCGTCGAGACGCCGTTCTCGTCAGTGACGTTGCGGCGCACCCGATTGTCCGAGCGCTTCGGTACAGGACCACGTTCGCCCATCAGCGGCCTCGCAGTCGCGAACGGCGATCACGCAATCGCTTGATTGGGCGCGCCCGGCACTCCCACATGTCGCGGATCATGTGCGGATCACCGACGACCACGCTGACTACGACGAGTGCCGCGATCGAGAAGCCGACACCCGCGCCGAATCCGACGAGTATTTCTGCCCACACACTCACCAGCGTCACCCCCTGACGATGTAGCAATCCCCTGAATGCGTCGTCCGGTACTTCGGGAACGACGCGCCAGCATCTTTCAGCCAGAGCATGTCCTGATCGATCGCCAGCACCGTCCACACGACGCGCTTACGCATCGGCTCGGTCGTGTCGACCACCAGATCACCGCGACCGATCATCCCCGGATAGCGCTCAGGTGCTCGCATTTGCGGACGCATTCTGGAGCTTGTCAGCCTGGCCGATCTCGTGCACGTACTGCAACCACGCAGCTTTCGCTATCCGGTCGCGTTCGCTGAATCGCAAATGGTCGCCCTGGTGGTACTGACCGAGCACGCCGGAGATTGCGTTCCACAGCTCCGAGTACAGCCGGTGGCCCGGCTCGTGGGGCCGTGGTGCCGCCAAGTCGTCATTCGACACGATCGGTTTTTGCATTGGGCAGTTCCTCCGAGTTCTGAAAGGTGGTCACGCCCCAGCCGGACCGTCAATCTGCGCAGATTGAATGACGTTGCAGCAGAACGGCGTTCATTGGAGGGCGGCTCATTTGCCGTCAGACAAGCGCTTCTGCGAACCACCGAAAATGCCTCGGTTTCGCTGGAAACCCGTCTCGATTGAGATGGTGGATCGAGTTCGAAAATACCCTCTGACCTGGTAAAAAATTCTGAAACCCGTACATACAGGCGGTCACTATGCCCCTAGGTCTCCGAGACGTCAGGGGGAGGGGGTCCCGCCCCCCACGGCCGGCGCGAAGTGCGAGACCAGGCGGCTCGCCCTGATCCGGATCGATCCGTCGGGCTGGGGGTCCAGGCCGAGAGCGGGGTTCAGAACGACGCCACCTTCCGCCGCGAACTTCACTGTCACGGTGCGCAGCTTGGACGGATCGTCCGTCACCGGATCGATGACGACCTCACCGTCGAGGATGATGCCCGGTACCGCAGTGCCGCCAATGGCAATGCCGCCCTCGGTGATCACGATCGGGGCGTCGAGCTGCTGATTGGCATCGAGTGCGAAGTATCCAACCTCTTCGGGCATGGACGTGGTTCCTCTCACGAGTAGGTCTGCCGATCGGCAGGTGCAGTGGTTGGCAGTAGGCCAATGTGGGGTCGAGCCGGTCGCTGTCGTCGGTGCTTGTGCCGAGCCGCGGCCGCTTCGCCCTTGGTCTTGTCCTCGTGGTGTGGATCGCACAACCACTGGAGGTTCGAGAGCCTGTGGTCATCGTTAGGGATGACGTGGTCGCAGTCGGTACCGGCTGCGGTGCAACGGGTGCCGTCAGGAAGGCGGGCCTCGCACCGCCCGCCTGCTCGGTGTCGAGTAGCTGACACTCGCTGCTTCCAGTCCTTCGGCAGGCGAGCGCGTCGAGTGGAGGTTGCCCAGCGGTCGGTCACTGCTGTACCTCCGCGTGGTGTTGTCCGGAGGGTGCGGTGTCTGCGCAATGACCCGCGGGTCGCACACCCCCGGAAACACCTCGAACCGCCAGCCTTTGGGCATGACGGTTCGACGGGGATGACAGTAGCCTGTGGATAACCGCAACGCAACTGGTCACGGTGTGTGTGCGTGTTGGAGGTGGGGTGGGTCGACATACTCGGGGCAGTCGCACCAGCCGGAAGCCCCTCCGGTCCAGCATGATCGGGTGCCGTCCGCCTGCTCGACGTGCACGTAACTGATGTGACGACACCCCTCGCACGGCACCAGCCAGTGAGGGGTGTCCTTCGTCAGCCGAGCCAGCGTCACACTGTTCAGTGTGGGACGGCTGCTCATGACGACATCAACGCTTCCTTGGAGCGCTTGCGGAATCGCTGCTGCGCCAGACGTTGGTAGTCCGCCTCGGACTCACAGACCACTGCGGTGCGAACGCCATGTCGGTACGCGCGGTGGGCAGCTCGCAGACCTGGCGACGCCCAGTCCTCGGCGGCCTCGGCAACCAGCTCGCCGAGATCGACCAGTTGCGAAGCCAGCCACTCCCACTCTCGTTTGCCCCACGCGGGCTTGCCATCCCACCGATGTCCGCAAGCAGAGTCCGGTGGTGCGCAGTCGAGGCCGAAGCACACGATCAGCGGCTCAGCCGTTTCGTCGTCCGGGTCTGGGTGGAGAACTCGCATAGTCTTCTCGCCCACAACGCCTTCGGCGACGAGACCACCGCACCACGGGCAGACACCATTCATGGCCTGCCCGTCACGGACGTCACCGAGCAGACGACTGAGCTGCTCGACGATGGGCTCGAACCTGCGACCGACCCACGGAACCAGATGCGGGTCGGCTTCATTGGCCGAACCGAGCCACGTCCGAATCGTCATCAACCACGGACGAGGATCAGCCGACGGCGATCGCGTCGTCAGAAACTGCCGGCCAAAGTACTCGGCCGCGAACCTATAGGCGTCGACGTCGGTCCACGCCCACGGTTCCCCCCGTTCGAGTGCATCATGCAGAGCTGACGCACCGGGGCCGAGCGAGACGACCGACAGCGCCACGTCGTGTGTGACCGTGGCGATTCGAGCCGTGAGATCGAGGACACCGACGTCTGCCGGGGCCTGACGCGGAACACCCTTCTTGCCCATGCGGTCGAGGTCGGACTCCGAGAGAACTTGCTTGCGTGGTGCCTCTACCCACGAACGGTTCGATCCGGGGATCTTTAGTCGCACCAATGCTGGCCAGCCCTCGGCGAGGTAGAGCAGATCAGCTTCAACGGACGAACGGGTGTGCTCTGCCATCCGGGTCATGAGTGATCTCCTGAGATGTGCTGTGTAGACGGAGTGCGGTGAGAAGGCTTGCGGGATATTCGTTTTCGACGACCACGGGAAGATCTGGGAGCGGGGGAGAGATTCGTAGGTTGGGTATCTGAAAGAGCGGGGCTCCCGTCCCGCCCCGTCC
>NZ_NOYI01000006.1 GCF_002258785.1 Rhodococcus sp. 06-235-1A | reverse complement strand
CCAGCGCCGATGGTACTGCACTCGACAGGGTGTGGGAGAGTAGGACACCGCCGAACACAACTTCAACCAGACAACCCCCGACCACCACGGTCGGGGGTTCTCTGCATTTCGAAACATCACCCCCACAGCCCAACCCACACACGCAACCGCCACACCCACCCCCGGCGCATACTCGGGTTCGTGTCCTCGAACACCGCGGGAGTCGACTCCGCACACAGCAGCTCTGCGTCTATGGCGAACGCGCGCGCATTCGCTGTCCGCGCGCACAATCGCACCCGGACCACCGACCATTTCCCGCGCACCTGACACACGCGCGCGCATTCGCAGACACCTCACCGGCCGGATCCGGGTGTCGGCGTCACTCCAGCTTCCCGTCACCCCGACAACCGCGTGCGACGGATCGTCCGAACAAACGCGCGCGCATTCGCCATCGGCGCGCACAATCGCACCCGGACCACCGACCATTTCCCGCGCACCTGACACACGCGCGCGCATTCGCAGACACCTGACCGGCCGGATCCGGGTGTCGGCGTCACTCCAGCTTCCCGTCACCCCGACAACCGCGTGCGACGGGTCGTCCGAACAAACGCGCGTGCATTCGCCATCCGTCGCGCATTCGCCGGGCGCTCGCACTGTCGCAGCCCGACCGCTCACCAGCCCCCGCGCATCTGAGACACGCGAGCGCATATGCAGTCGTGACCGCTTACACGTTCGATCCGACGGGTATGTGTTCGGCAGCGTCGAAGCTGCAGTACTCCGCTCGGACGCCGGCGGCATCGATCCTAGGGCCGAGTGCGCCCGGAACTGTGGTTCAGCCCGAAAGCATCCGTCGTGCAAAGGGATTCGACACGGCATGCCCATCCTTGCTCTTGGGCAAATTAATTCGGTGGAGTTCGTTGTCGAGACCGTGCATGATCGTCGAACAAGCACATCGCAGAGACCGTGGAGGTGGACAGTGACAGCAGAATCTGAGAATGCAGACCGGCGAGTCGTCTGTACGCGGTCTGTGATAGTTGCCGATCAAGCTCTCTGAGTAGAGCTTCGGGCCGAAGGTGATGTGTAGCCCTTCGGATTCTTCGCCACGCGGCAGTGTGCTGTGTTCGGCGTCCATTCTTGTTGTAGGAGAACACATGTACCAGTACGAGCAGATCTTGAACGAACACCGACAACGCGCCGCACGTGGCGTGCGAAACTACGAACGGCTACGGGTTGCAGCAGAAAGGGCAGCGAACAAGGTTGCGAGCACACCGAACTCGGCCGCTCGAGAGATCGATGACGACGAAGCACTCACTGTTTGGGAGCCTGCGGAATCCGAGTTGGATCTCGGCGCGGGGGCGTCCTCGCTGCGCTGACGGTCAGTGCTGGACGAGATCGGAATACTTGTCTCCCGCTGCTTCGATGAAGTCGCGAACGAACCAGCATGCAGGGACGACACGGAGTCCTTGCATGCTGGTGTCATCGAGGGCGTGCTCGGTGAGGGCAGCGGCGAATCCCCGTCCACGAAAATGCGGAAGAGTCACTGTGTGATGGAACGTCCTGATTCCGTCCCGTTCGAGGTACTCGGAGTAGCCGGCCAACTCGGAGTCGACGTAGATCTCGAACCGGTGGTCGGCGTTGTCGTGGGTGATCGTCGCAGACATCGTGGTGCCTCCTGGGAGAAGTTCGGTGTCTTCACGGTAACCGGCACTTGGCGGACAGGGTGTTCGGCGGTTACTCGAGCGAGGGTCGAAGCAGTAGGGTGAGGGAAACCGAGTCGTGCAGGCGCCACCCGTCGCAACACCTCTCTTCATAAGTACGGGGCGCTCTCGAGGCTGAAGGTGGCAATCCGTGGAAGACACATCCGACCGGGGAATCAAGGCATTCATACGAACTGTCACGCAGCGCGGTGGGCGTGCGGAGCGGCTGACGACATCGCGCCGCAACCCCGTTCAGGTCTGGTCGATGGACGGCAAGTCCTCGTGCATCGTTCGAGTGCGATCGAAAGTGGCAGGGGACTGGAAGGCACGTCGGCAGGACGAGTCGCTCGAGAGTGACGACACCGGATCGTCCTACTGGGTGTTCGTCGACCTCGCGAACGAAGAGCCGCGCTTCTATGTGGTTTCCTCGGAAGAGATGGCCACCGATATTCGCGGAGAAGTCGATCTCTGGGTTCAGGATTCGCCCCTCCGCACCAGGACCGGTCATCATGCGATCGCCGTGGACCGGGTTGCGCACGGCAGCGAGCGGTGGGACCTGTTGGGGCTGAGCTCGACCCTGGACGCCACCATCGATGTCGGTCCCGAACAGACGTGGGTTCGTACCCCGCGGGTGAAGGCACCCCGCAAGTCGGCCAAGGCTGCGGTGGAGGAGGAGGTCATCGACAATCGGGTGCGGGTGGTCGCCGACTGCGAGGGATACCGCCTGAGCGGACGCTACGACCCCGAGACTCAGCGACTCGAGATCACCGCTGGACCGATGGAAGGCAGACGGTTCGACAACCCGTCCGTTGCTGCCAGCGCTGTGGCCACGCACATCAGCGGCGACGTCGAAGAGCGTGACGGCTGGCAGTTCTGGCAGCTGGACACCCCTGATCGTGCCCCGCTGGGATCGTTTCAGTAGAGAAGTAAAAACTCGCGACGGCTTTGTTGTGACTCCTCACGAAATCGGCATTTACCGTGAAAACGGGACAAAGGTCCGATTAACCTGACGCTGGTAGGACGAGCTCCCTCTTTAGCCCCTGGGTCGAATCGTTGTTCGAGAGTTCGTCCGTGCATCGTAATTCGGGTATCAGCGAGCTCAACGGTCGACAGTGCGAGGGGTGCTGTCGACCGTGGGGAGAGGTATTCACCATGGATCATTTTTTCCGGTCGGGCTCAGCTCACGCGTCGCGTTTCCTGTTCCTCATCGCGCAGTTCGTCGATCGACGAATTCCAGCCGAGTTCTTCGCAACCCAGTTTCGTGAACTACAGAACACGCAATCCACCTATCTCGATTCCGACGTGTCGTCCGTGATCGGAATGCTGTCGGTGGATGTCGGTGCCTACCTGGGTGACGTCGAGATCCGCGGTGTCGACTACATCGACTCCGAGCAGTTGTGGATGGCTGCCGGGCAGGCGTTCCGTGATCTGATGACTGTCCAGTCCGAGCACTTCGAGCGTGAGGCCGGCTGACTGCCCGCGGCAGACGTCAGCGGAATCGATCGCGCTGCCGCAGCAGATCTTCGAGCCGAAATCGTCGATGAGTTCCGCGCATCTCGATCGGCAAGTCGCCTGAATCGGCCAACCGTCTGACGTAGGTGTCGGACACGCCGAGTACTTCTGCGGCTTGCGAGGTCGTCAGCAGTTCGTCGACTGTGCCGATCGCGACCGCTCTGCCGGTAGCCAGCTGGATGAGGAGTTCGAGCACCGCACCGCGTGTTTCGTCGTCGAGGTGCACCGTCGAATCTCCGATCCTGACCTCGACGTCCGCGCTGGTCCGGTCGTGCACGACTGATGAGAGCAGTGCGGCCGCGCGCGATGCGAGAGCAGGCACGACGAATCGGAAGTCCATTCGACCAGAGTAGAAGCGGGCAGTACGCATAGGCTCGAGGCACCCCGACTCACAAGGAGTGTTTCAGTGCCGCAGTTGTTGCACCTCGATTCGTCCGCCGACCCGGCTCGTTCGGTCAGCCGCCGCGTGACTGCCCGATTCTCTGACGACTGGCATGCGATCGGCACCGACCATTCGGTGATTCATCGTGACCTGCACCTGAATCCGCTGCCGCACTTGCCCACCTCGGCACTGCACTGGGCACCCCATCTGCGCACCGCAGACGAAACCGTCGAGGCTTCCGCCGAGGCGCTGCAGATCGAACTGATCGAGGAACTGATCTCGGCCGACGTGGTGTTGATCGGTGCGCCGATGTACAACTGGTCGATACCGTCGACCCTGAAGGCGTGGATCGACTACGTGCACGTTCCTGGAATCACCGTGCCCTTCGACACCCGTACGGCACCCCTCGTCGGCAAACCTGCAGTCGTGGTGACCAGTCGTGGCAACGACTACACCCCCGGTACCGAAGGCGAATCCGCCGACCACACCACGGCGCAGCTACGTCAGGTTCTCGGCGTCGCACTTGGTATGGACGTCCATTTCGTTCCGATCGACCTGACGCTCGCCGAGCGTGTACCAGCACTCGCACCGCAGATTCCGCAGGCTCGCGCCAATCTCGAGGCCGCGTATTCGGCCGTCGACGACCTCGCGCTGCAGTTGGGCGGAGCATTGCCCAGGTGAGAGCCGAGTAGCCTGGCGAGGTGCTATCGAACGGCCCAGGCAACGACACCACCCGTGGCAACCACGGATCGGGTCGCCATCGCATCCACTCACCGTCGCACCAGCGTGGTCTCGCGCTTCGGATCGGACGGGTCGTCGTTGCGACCGCTGCCGTTGCCTCGATTGCGGTGAGCGGGATCGGGTTCGCGGTCTACCGCGAGGCCACCACGGGATTGACCACCTCGGACGCTCTCGACGGGATCGCTGACAACGATCCGAGTCGCAACGGCCGAGACACCAACATCTTGTTGATCGGCCTCGACAGCCGCAAGGACATGGACGGAAACGACCTGCCTGCCGAGTTCGTCACCGATGCGCTGCACGCCGGCGACAGTGATGTGGGCGGATACAACACCAATACGCTGTTGTTGGTTCACCTTCCGGCCGACGGTGGCCGTGCGACTGCACTCTCGATACCTCGTGACGATTACGTCGATGTACCCGGATACGGCAAGCGAAAGATCAAGGAAGCGTACGGACTCGCCAAGGCCGACGCCGATACGGAGTTGCTCGACCAGGGGGTCACCGACTCGGCGGAGCGTGAGCGGAAAGCGCGGGAAGCAGGTCGACGATCGACGTTGACAGCAGTTCGTGATCTGCTCGACGTACCGATCGACCACTTCGCCGAAGTGAACCTTCTGGGCTTCTACGATGTGGCGACGGCCGTCGGACCCATTCGGGTGTGCTTGAACAATCCGGTCGACGACAGCTACTCGGGCGCTGACTTCCCCGCGGGAGCGCAAGAACTGAGTGCCTCGCAAGCCTTGTCCTTCGTACGGCAACGCCACGGCCTCGACAACGGTGATCTCGACCGAACCAAACGACAGCAGGCCTTCGTGGCCGGAGTGATGGCAAAGCTCAGCTCCTCCGGCATCCTCGCGAACATCAGCGAACTACGCGCGCTGGTAGCGGGCACCAAGAACGACATCGTCATCGACGCATCGCTGGATCCGATGACTCTCGCCGGGCAGGCCGGTGCCGTCATGCAGGGCGACATCGACTTCTACACGCTGCCCATCACGGGCTACGAGACAGTCGACGGGCAAGACGTCAATCTCGTCGATGTGGACGCGATCAGGGCCGAGACCGCACGGCTGATCGGCAATGTGCCGCCGCCCACTCCGTCGATCACAGCGGTACCCACGCCGACCAGCGCAGCGCCGGTCGAGGTCGCGGCACCGGATCCGGCTCAGGATCTACCCGCGGCACCCGACGAAGGCGTCCACAGCGACGGCGGCATTCCCTGCGTCGACTGAGCCCTACGTCGATTGAACGGTTGCTCGGTTGTTCAGGGCTTGGATGCGCTGAGCAGAACATCCATCAGCTGCTTCTCGACTGCGGCGAACTGGGGAGTCGTCACGATGTCGAGTCCGCGTGGTCGGGGAAGCGTCACCTCGACCTGCCGTCGTACATGGGCGGGCCGGGGAGAGAGGACGATCACGCGGTCGGAGAGGTAGACCGCCTCGCGGATGTCGTGGGTGACCATCAGCACCGTCCACCGAAACTCCGACCACACCTGCTGCAACCACGCTTGCATGTCGCTACGAGTCAGAGAGTCGAGTGCGCCGAACGGCTCATCGAGCAGGAGCACCGATCGTCCCTGCACCACCGTGCGCAGCAGTGCAGCGCGTTGGCGCATACCGCCGGAGAGCTCGGCGGGCCTGGCAGACTCGTACCCGTCGAGGCCGAACACCGGGAACAACTCCCATGCCCTGGCCCGTGCCTCCTTCTTCGCGACTCCCTGCACTTCGAGACCGAGCGTGGTGTTGTCCAGCACGGATCGCCAGGGAAACAACAAGTCCTTCTGCGGCATGTAGGCGCACGGCGGGACGCGAACAGTGCCGGAATCCGGTCGGTCGAGTCCGGCCAGCATATTGAACACCGTGCTCTTGCCGGAGCCGCTGGGTCCGATGATCGAGACGAATTCGCCGGGCTGTGCGGCGAACGAAATGCCGTCGAGCACAAGCTTTTCCCCGAACGATTTCGTGAGGTCGCGGACGTCGATGCAGTTGTCGACGGTGGTGGGGTCAGACATCGAGACCCACCGAACCGTGGCGTGCCCAGGGAGCGACCAATCGCTCCACCACGAAAGTCGACACGAAGAGGAGCACACTGATCACGGCCGTGACGGCGACGGCAGCCAGCACCAGATCGGTTCGAAACGAGTTCTTCTGCTGGCTCATGTAGATTCCGAGTCCTGCACTCGCCCCAGCGTATTCGGCGAAGATGGCCCCGACGACCGCGTAGGTGATTCCGATGCGCAGAGAGGTGAAGAAGCGGGGTAGCGCAGAGGGTAACCGTACGTACCGAAACTGTTGCCAGCGTGAAGCGCCCATGCTGGCCAGCAGGGATCGCGCATCGCGATCGGCTGCGGCGAAACCCTCGATGAGCCCGATGGCCATCGGAAAGAAAGTGGCCAGCGCGATCACCAGAATCTTCGGGAGCAGACCGAAGCCGAACCAAATGATCAGCAACGGTGCGATCGCAATGATCGGGAGTGTCTGCGACACGACGAAGAGCGGGACGAACGCCCGCCTCAACCAGGGCGAGAAATCCACCGCGACGGCAAGCAACCAGGCCAGGGCCAACGAGACCGCGAAGCCGACGAGGGTCACCTGCAGGGTCGCCGCCGCATTCTCGGCGATCGTATCGCGCTGCGCCCAACCCTGGACCACCACGCGGCCGGGGGACGGCAGCACCTGTGGCCGGATGCCGCTGATCTCGACGTAGATCTGCCAGGTGGCGATGAGCGCAGCGACGACGGTCAATGCAGGCCACGCCCAGCGCAGCGAGGCTCGGATACCGCTGAACGAGAACGTGTCTCGGTCAGTGGTGACCGGCTTATCGATCGCCGAGGTAGTCATTGGTGAAGTAGGTCGACCAGTCCGGCTCCGCCGTCAGAGGTGCCCCGTTCTGATCGGCCAGCACACCGCTCTCGTACAGAAACTTCGAGTAGGCGGTCCACTTGTCGAGGTTCTGCCTGCCTACCTCGCCCGCGGCGTCCTTCATGTACTTCGACGCAAGCATTTCCTGGCTCTCGAAGACGAGAGATTCGTCGGTGAAGGTTCCGGGATTGGCGTCGATCAGATCATGGGCGGCCTTGTCCGGATCGTCGGCAGCGAGTTGGTACCCGCGCTGCAGTGCCTGCACGAACTTCTTCGCCTCGTCAGGGTGGGCGTCGAGCCACGGTTCGTTGCCGCTGATCGTGATCGCGTAGGCATCGGGAAATCCGTAGTCGGTGTAGTCGAAGTACTTCATCGGGGTTCCGCTGTGTTCGGCTTCGATGCCCTCCCACGCGAAGTAGGAGACGGTGAAGTCCGCGGTACCGGAATATACCGCCTCGTATGCCGAGGTTCCCAGCACTACTGTCTCGTATTCGCCTGTGCCACCGTCGTTCTTGATGACCTGCTGAAGTCCGGCTTGCTCGCCGGACTCGCCGAAGCCGGCGTAGACCTTGCCGTCGAGTGCTTTCGGGCTCGGAATGTCTTCTCGGTCCGCCCGTACTCCGATTCCGGTCGCCCAATGCTGCAGCGGCGCAAGGACGGAGACTGTCTGTGCGCCTGCAGAGGTCGCGAATACGCCCGAACTCTGCGTGCTGATGCCGAACTCGGCGTTACCCGCATCGACGAGAGTGTCGGCCGCGGTGTTGTTGTACGGCAGAATTTCCACGTCGAGCCCGGCGTCGGCGAAATAGCCCTCCTGAAGGGCGACGTAGAGTCCGGTGTGATTGGTGTTCGGGGTCCAGTCGAGGGCAAACCGGATCGTGTCGGAGTCGGTCGACTCCGAGCAGCCGGCGACTCCGGTCGTCGCAAGGAGTGCCGCGGTCAGCGCAGTGAGAATTCGAGTGGCTCTCATGCGTACACAGCATTCTCGGCCAGGGGCCACGGTGTGGGATGTAATGCGCTGTCCCAGAACATCAATTCGTATCTCGACGCGACAACGAATGCGTCGATCATCTGTTCGCGCTGCGCAGGGGTCGCGGCGGCTGCGGCGTCGTCGACGAAGGTCTTCGCAGCGTCGACGATGGCATGGAATTCGGGTGCGTCGTACGCGGCCACCCACTGTGCGTACGGGTGTTCGGGTTCGCGATCGAGAACCGTTTTCGCAGCGTCAGCGAGTGAGCGGCCGACGTCGGCGTAGATCCAGAAGCAGGGCAGCACTGCCGCTGCCGCTACGGGATACGGTTCCGTCGCTGCCGTCGCCGTCAGGTAGGACGTGTAGCCGAGGCATGCGGGGGAGGGCTCCGGCACCTCGGTCGACGGGGGAAGTGCCCCACCGGTCAGCATGGCCTCGTGCGACGCCGCTTCGTCCATGGCGCTCGAGGCCGCGCTCGCCCAGAATGCTCCGGCGACCGGACCCGGTGCGTGCGCTGCCAACAGAGACAGCGACTTCACGTAGCCGCCCAGGTAGAGCGAGTCCTGCTCGAGGTATCGACGGAACGCATCGAGCGGAAGTGTTCCCGCTCCGAGCAGCCGGAGGAACTCGAGGTCGACTATCGCGCGTCGAATGTTCTCGGACGCATTCCACAGTAGATCGGTGAAGCGGACCGGGTCCGCAGATACAACAGGCGTCATCGCCTTGACATCCCTTCGTCAGCATTACCTGCATCAGGTTCGGCGGGTTTGATCTCAGCATCCGCATCGGCGGACACACCCCGTGTCAGAACGAAAGCGACAGTAACACCGGTCACTCGGTGTCGATGCCGCCGCCCCTGTATCTGCGGTTCGGCCTCAGCCCAGCATGTCTTCGAGTTCCATGCCCTTGGTCTCGCTGATCTTGGCCTTGACGAAGAAGAACGAGAGCGCAGCGAACAGTGCGAAGCCTGCGTAGATGACCCACAGCCCGACCGACGACGTGAGCGGTGGGAATGCAAGCGTGACAGCGAAATTGGCGACCCAGTTGGCCGCGGTACCGATTCCTAGCGCCATCGCGCGCATGCGGTTGGGGAACATCTCGCCGAGCATCACCCACATGATCGGACCCCAGGTTGACGCGAAGAAGATCACGAACAGGTTGGCACCGATCAACGCGATGGCACCCCACGGAGCCGGCAGTGTGACGTCGTCCCCGCTTCCGGTCGCCTGCGAGAACGCGACGGACGCCATGACGAGTCCGCCGAACATGCCGATGGAACCTGCCATCAGCAGTTTGCGCCTGCCGATTCGGTCGACGAACAGGATTGCCACGAACGTCATGACCACGTTGATGACGGCGGTGATGACAGAGGTGGTGAACGACTGATCCTCGGTGAAACCGACCGAGCGCCACAGCGTCGTCGAGTAGTAGAAGATCGCGTTGATGCCGACCAGCTGCTGCAGCACGGCCATGGTGATGCCTACCCAGACGATCGGTTGCAGGCCGAACTTGGGCCCGCGGATGTCGGCGAACGACGAGCGTGACTCCTTGCGGAGCGTCAGTCTGATCTCGTGGACGCGTTCGTCGGGATGCAGTTCACCGGTGATCTCGGCGAGGACTCGGGCTGCCTCGTCGTCGAGATGCTGACCCACCAGGTAGCGCGGGGATTCCGGGATCAGCGTTGCCAGCAGCCCGTACACCAGCGCGGGAACCACGCCGACGAGGAACATCCAGCGCCATGCTTCGATGCCGAACCACAGGTCGTTGGAGGCACCGTCGGCAGCACCGGCGAGCAGAGCGTCGGACAGCAAGGCGGCGAAAATGCCGATGGTGATGGCCAATTGCTGCAGCGAAGCCAGGGCTCCGCGCCACTTGGCAGGAGCGATCTCGGCAATGTACGCCGGTGCGATCACCGAGGCGATGCCGATTCCCAGTCCACCGAGTACTCGCCAGAGCATGAGATCGGGGACGCTGAAAGCCAATCCGGAACCGATCGAGGAAATGACGAACAAGGCCGAGCCGAGCAGCATGACCTTCTTGCGTCCCCATCGGTCTGCGAGGCTGCCGGCGAACCAGGCCCCCACTGCGCATCCGATCAGGGCGATCGCGACCACGAAGCCGGTGGTGAACGAGCCGAGGAGGAAGTGATCTTCGATGGAGTCGACGGCTCCGTTGATGACCGAGCTGTCGAAACCGAACAGGAACCCGCCCACAGCAGCGGCGACGCTGACGCCGATGACCTTCGCTGTGTGACGGTCCGAGGTCTGATTCATGAGTGACGCACCTTCCGGCCGCGCGCACGGGCGTCGGCCGCTGGGGAGACCGTACGGCAGGAATTGTCGTACCGTCCCTGGACATTACGCCTGGTAATTTGCTGAGCGAACGAGACCGTCAGCGAAGGTCGAAATCCTCGGCCGAGACAGTGAATCCGTGACCGACCTGATCGGTACAGGTCACCCCGGCCTGTTCGTCGATGCTGCACTGCAGTCCGTTGGTCGAGCCGCTTCCAGGGACGGTGAGAACCTCGCCGTACGGCAACGCCGCTGCGGGGCCGTCGAAACGATGGAACTTGGGGTCGCCGAGACTCTCGAACTTCGCCGGTGATCCGGCAATCAGTTGCACTGCGTTGGGCTTCACAGCAGTTCCCGATGTGCCACTGCCGGGAACCTTCGGCGCCGAATCGGGAAGCGAACCGTGGCAACCGGCGATCGAGGTGTCGAGTACGGCGATGCCGCACTCGAATTTTCCGCTGGGGCTGGAGAAGTAGTACCAGCCCGGAGCTTTGCCGGCATAGTCCTGCGGCTTCGCCTGGGCTGCAGCCGAACTCGTGGGTGCCGCTGTGGAGGTGGATGTGGGCGGTGTCGTCGAGGTCGGTGCGGTCGTCGGCACGCTGCGGGTCGCGGACGGAACCGAGGTGATCGGGGTCGGCCGGTCGGTGACGATCGTCGCCATCGGCCCGTTGGCATCGCCACCCGAACCGCAGGCGGCCGACAGGCCCATCATCACGACTAGCGCTGCGGCACATCCGATTCTCTTCATCGTCGATTCCTTCGCTCGCGGGCGACGGTGTCGAACGTGATGTCGCCGACGCGGTGGATGATGTTGGTACGTTGGGCAACGACCGAGCAGGAGGTTCGATGGACACCACGTCTGACTCCACCGTATGCGTGAGCACGCCGTACGGTGACGTCCTCGGCTATCCGGTCGTCGGCGACACTTCGCCGATCGTGGCCTGGCGGGGCATCCCCTACGCGACACCGCCGGTGGGGCAGCTCAGGTTCCGGGCACCCAGACCACTGCAGCCGTGGTCCGGCGTGCTCGACGGCCTCGAGTTCGGCGCAATGGCCCCGCAGGGGCGCGACAGTCCGGTGCCGATCGATCCCTCGTTGTCGATCTCCGAGGACTGCCTCACGCTCAATGTCTGGGCCCCGCGTCCCGACGGGGAGCAGCGTCCGGTGCTCGTGTGGATCCATGGAGGCGCGTACTCGCTCGGTTCGTCGGCGCAGCGGGTCTACGACGGTCGGAACCTGAGCGAGAACGGCGACGTGGTGGTGGTGACCGTCAATTTTCGTCTCGGCGCATTCGGTTTTCTCGACCTCTCGTCCTTCTCCACCGACGAGCACACGTTCGAGACCAATCTCGGACTGCGAGACCAGATCGCAGCCCTCGAGTGGGTACGCGAATGCATCTCGTCGTTCGGCGGAAATCCCGACCAGGTCACGGTGTTCGGCGAATCCTCCGGTGGTGCGTCCGTCACGACGTTGATGACGTCCCCGAAGGCCGAGGGCCTGTTTCAGCAGGCAATCGTGCAGAGCGCTCCTGCGACGTCGGTGTACGGGCCCGATCGAGGGGCCGCGGTGGCATCGAGGTTCCTGGAGTTGGTGGGTGTCGACCCGGCGGACATCGGCGAATTGCTCGACATGCATTTCACCAGGCTGGTCACGGCGGGAGACATCCTCTGCTACGAGATCCCGACGAGAGTTCCGGGCACACTGGGGCTTTCGCCGGTCGTGGATGGAGACATCGTCCCGCGCTATCCGGTGGCAGCGTTCCAGAAAGGCCTCTCGCACAGGATTCCACTGATCATCGGCACCAATCACGACGAGCCGTCGATCTTCCGATTCATGAAGTCCCCGCTGATGCCGATCACCTCCGACACCGTCTCGGAGATGTTCCGGGCCATTGCACACGATCACGCCGATCTGCCGGCCTATCGCGTCGCCGAAATCATGGCGGCGTACCCGGACAGGGACAAACCGGCCGGCGCACAAGCCATGTCGCGTGATGCAGGATTCGTCATGCCGAGCATGTGGATCGCCGACGCGCACAGCAGGCACTCGCCGACATGGATGTACAGGTTCGATCACGCGACGCCGATGCTCAAGGCCGCCCGTGTGGGTGCCGGACACGCCACGGAGCTGCCGTACGTATTCGGCAATTTCGGGACGCTGAACCGAGATCCGACGTTCTGGCTCGGCGGCCGTAAACCGGCCATGGCGGTGTCGGCGCGAATACAGAGACGGTGGCTCGCATTTGCGCGGTACGGGGTGCCCGCGGCGTTGGACGCGTCCAAACACTGGGCTCCGTACACAGAGAAGGCGCGCTGGACCCTGGTGATCGATACGTCCGACACCCTCGTCGACGATCCCGACGGCGACATGCGCGCCGCATGGGGCGACCGCGTTCTGGGATTCAGCTGACACGTGCGCCATCCGTTATCGCACGGGCGTCGCTGACATGAATCGAACGTAACAGCAACAACACCAGTCGCAGGAGTCTCACCGGTAACAATTGGATGTCAGCACGCTGTCGGTGGCGGCGGTTATGTTCGGTGTGTGTTGATGTCCAGGATCGTCGAAACCTCCCGTGCCGTGGCTGCGACGCGCTCGCGCAAGGTCAAGATCGAGCAGCTGAGCGTGCTGCTCGCCGCGGCGGATGCCGGTGACATCGAGCCCGCCGTCTCGTGGCTGTCGGGGGAGTTGCCGCAGGGTCGGATAGGTGTCGGCTGGCGCACTCTCGCCGATCTCGACGTTGCGTCGGCTGCGGAGTCGACGCTGACGGTGGCCGAGGTGGAAGAGTCGATTTCCGCGGTTGCGTCGACGTCGGGCGCGGGTTCGGCTGCGCGTCGGGTAGCGCTGCTCAGCGACTTGTTCTCTCGCAGTACTGCCGAGGAGCGTCAGTTTCTGATCGGACTCGTCACCGGCGAGCTGCGTCAGGGCGCGCTCGAAGGAATCATGGTCGACGCCGTCGCTGCCGCGACGAACCTCCCGCAGGGCGCGGTGCGTCGCGCATTCATGCTCTCGGGCCGCCTGTCCGCCACCGCGGTTGCTGCAATCACCGGTGGCGTCGAGGCGCTGGATGCGTTCCGTCTCGAGGTAGGACGCCCGGTCCGCCCGATGCTGGCCTCGCCCGCAGAATCTCTGCTCGCGGCATGGGAGCAACTGGACGGCGACGTCACGGTCGAATACAAGCTCGACGGCGCTCGTATTCAAGTGCATCGTTCCGGAACCGACGTGAATATCTACACCCGTACCCTGCGTGACATCACGTCGAGCGTGCCCGAGTTGGTGGAACTCGTACTGGCCCTGCCGTGTGAGTCGGTGGTACTCGACGGAGAGACCCTCGCGCTCGAGGACAGTGGACGACCTCGACCGTTCCAGGAAACCATGAGTCGGTTCGGCGCGGAAAGTGCACACGAGCTCCTGCTGCAGCCGTACTTCTTCGACTGCGTGCACCTCGACGGTGTCGACCTGCTCGATGCACCACTCGAGCAGCGGCTGGCTGCACTGGACCGGGTGGCACCGGGGCACAGAATCCCCAGCGTCGTCCGGCCCGATGCCGACGAGGCAGCGGCCCATTTCGACGCTGCTCTCGAAGCCGGTCACGAGGGGGTCATGCTCAAGGCACTCAGCGCCCCGTACGCGGCGGGCCGACGCGGAAAGAGCTGGCAGAAGGTCAAACCCGAGCACACCCTCGACCTCGTCGTACTCGGTGCCGAGTGGGGATACGGCCGCCGCACCGGTTTCCTGTCCAACCTGCACCTCGGGGCACGCGATCCCGATGGCGGCGACCCGATCATGGTCGGTAAGACGTTCAAGGGATTGACCGACGTTCTGTTGCAGTGGCAGACGGACGAATTCCCCAAACACGAGCGAGAGCGGGACGAGCACACCGTGTACCTGCGCCCGGAACTGATCGTCGAAATCGAACTCGACGGCGTGCAAGTCAGCCCGCGCTACCCGGGCGGAGTGGCCCTCCGATTCGCGCGCGTGCTGCGATACCGACCCGACAAGAATCTCGGAACGGCAGACACCATCGACGCCGTACGCGCATTGCTCCCGAACTCGGGTTCCTGACCCAGTACGCACCGTCCGACGATTAATACATACGAAACCGGGCGAACGATCCCGTAACACGGCGCAAAATATCTTGAGGGTGCAAGCCAGCGAGAGATGGAGTGCCAATGATGTCCACAGTTCGAGCTGCTCTGGTCCAAAGCAAGTGGACCGGTGACAAAGAATCGATGATCGCGGCACACGAGGGGTTTGCTCGGTCCGCCGCCGAGCAAGGCGCGAAAGTCGTCTGCTTCCAAGAACTTTTCTACGGACCGTACTTCTGCCAGTTGCAGGACGCGAAGTTCTACGAGTACGCCGAATCGGTACCCGGGCCCACCGTGGACCGTTTCGCCGCACTGGCGAAAGAACTCGGCATCGTGATGATCCTGCCCGTCTACGAGCAGGAGCAGCCTGGACTTCTCTACAACACGGCGGCCGTGGTCGATGCAGACGGCACCTATCTCGGCAAGTATCGAAAGCACCACATTCCCCACGTGAACGGATTCTGGGAGAAGTTCTACTTTCGCCCCGGCAATCTGGGGTGGCCGGTGTTCGATACGGCGGTCGGCCGAATCGGTGTCTACATCTGCTACGACAGACATTTTCCCGAAGGCTGGCGAGCGCTCGGCCTCGCCGGGGCCGAAATCGTCTTCAATCCCTCGGCCACCTCGCGGGGACTGTCGAACTACCTGTGGAAGCTCGAACAACCTGCTTCGGCCGTAGCCAACGAGTACTACGTGGGCGCGATCAATCGCGTCGGAATCGAATCCGAGTACGGGGACGACGACTTCTACGGGACCAGCTACTTCGTGGACCCCGAGGGCAAGTTCGTCGGCGAGGTTGCATCCGATTCCGAACCGGAGATCATCGTGCGCGACCTCGACATGGACCTGATCAAGGTGGTTCGCGACCGGTGGGCTTTCTATCGTGACCGCAGACCCGACGCATACGGCCCACTGGTGCAGCCCTGATGGCCACCACCTTCGTGCACGGTGGAACAGTGGTATCCACCACCGGCGCACAGGAATTGGATGTGCTCATCGACGGTGAGACCATCGTCGCAGTGCTGGCTCCGGGCTCGGTGTCACTGGCCGCAGACCTGAAGACCGCTGCGGACATCGTCGTCGACGCGACCGGCAAGTACGTGATTCCGGGCGGGGTCGATGGACACACGCACATGGAGATGCCGTTCGGTGGCACGTTCGCATCCGACACCTTCGAAACCGGAACGCGCGCAGCGGCCTGGGGTGGTACGACGACCATCGTGGACTTCGCTATTCAGACTCCCGGCCAGCGCGTCCAGGAAACCCTGGCGCAGTGGCACGAGAAAGCGGCGGGGAAGTGTGCCGTCGACTACGGGTTTCATCAGATCATCGGCGATGTCACCGACGATTCACTGAAAGCCATGAGCGAGTTGGTATCCGAGGGTGTCACCAGCTTCAAGCTCTTCATGGCGTACCCGGGCGTGTTCTACTCCGACGACGGAAAGATCCTGCGCGCCATGCAGTCTGCCGCCGAAACGGGTGCATTGTTGATGATGCACGCGGAGAACGGCATCGCGATCGATGTACTCGTTGTGCAGTCGATCGCCCGCGGAGACACGGCCCCGTACTTCCACGGCACGTCACGGCCGTGGCAGCTCGAGGAGGAGGCGACGCATCGAGCCATCATGCTGGCGCACGTCACCGGTGCACCGCTCTACGTCGTGCACGTGTCGGCCAAGCAGGCCCTGGAACAGATCGCGCACGCTCGGGGCAACGGGCAGAACGTGTTTGCCGAGACCTGTCCGCAGTACCTGTATCTGTCGCTCGAGGAACAACTCGGTGCACCGGGCTTCGAGGGTGCCAAGTGGGTCTGCTCGACCCCTCTGCGCTCGCGAGCCGAGGGCCATCAGGACGAGCTGTGGCGCTACCTGCGCACCGGGGACGTGGCGACCGTCAGCACCGATCACTGCCCGTTCTGCATGAAGGATCAGAAGGAGATGGGTATCGGCGATTTCTCGAAGATTCCCAACGGGATCGGCTCGGTGGAACATCGCATCGATCTGATGTTCCAGGGCGTCAAGAGCGGCAAGATCACTCTCGAGAAGTGGGTCGACGTCTGCTGCACGACCCCGGCTCGGATGTTCGGCATGTACCCGAGGAAAGGCGTGATCAGCCCGGGTGCCGACGCGGACATCGTGATCTACGACCCGAACGGGCACACCAGCATCGGTGTCGACAAGACCCACCACATGAACATGGACTACTCGGCGTACGAGGGTTTCGAGATCGACGGGCACGTCGACACCGTGATCTCGCGCGGTCGGATCATCGTCGACGGTGGATCCTATTCCGGCACTGCGGGTCACGGTCGATTCGTCCGACGCGACCTGTCACAGAATTTGATCTGAGCCATGGACATCGGAGTAGTGCTCCAGTGCAATCCGCCGGCGTCGAGAGTTGTCGACCTGGCCAGGCAGGCGGAGACGCACGGGTTTTCGCACGTGTGGACGTTCGACTCGCACTTGCTTTGGCAGGAGCCGTACGTCATCTACAGCCAGATCCTGGCCGCGACCAGGCGGGTGACCGTCGGTCCGATGGTCACCAATCCCGCGACTCGCGACTGGACGGTGACTGCGTCGACGTTCGCGACGCTCAACGACATGTTCGGCAATCGAACCGTTTGTGGCATCGGCCGTGGCGATTCCGCCGTCCGTGCCCTGGGCGGACGGCCGACAACGCTTGCGGCGCTTCGAGAATCGATCGAGGTCATCCGCAGCCTGGCCAACGGTCGTAGTGCTCGGGTCGGTGAGACGACGGTGCAGTTCCCATGGGCAGAGCGGTCGCAGCTCGAGGTGTGGGTCGCGGCGTACGGGCCCAGGGCTCTCGAGCTCACCGGACAAGTGGCGGACGGGTTCATTCTGCAACTGGCGGATCCGGACATCGCAGCATGGACGATCGGCAGGGTGCGCGACGCGGCGGAGAAGGCGGGGCGCGATCCGGATTCGATCTCGATCTGTGTGGCGGCCCCGGCATATGTCACCGACGGAACCGACGCAGCCCTCGAACACGCCCGAGACCAGTGTCGTTGGTTCGGCGGCATGGTCGGCAATCACGTCGCCGACATCGTCGCTCGATACGGCAGCGACGGCGGCGTTCCTGCCGCGCTCACCGACTACATCGCGGCGCGCACAGGGTACGACTACAACGAGCACGGGCGGGCCGGAAATTCGCACGCGGAGTTCGTTCCGGACGAGGTGATCGACAGGTTCTGTCTGCTCGGCTCACCGGCTGATCACATCGCCAAACTGACAGACCTCGAGGCTCTCGGCGTCGATCAGTTCTCGGTGTACCTTCAGCACGACGCCAAAGCAGCGACGCTGGAAGCGTACGGAGAGAGCATCATTCCGCAGATACGCCCGAGCGTGACGGCGACGTCGTGACGAGTGTTCTCGATCAGGCTGCGGTGGTGATCCCGACTCCCGCCCGCTCGGTTCGCGGGTCTCGACGTCCGTTGATGGCTGTGGTGGCCGTCGGGCTGTTGCTGGTGTTCTGGGAGCTGGTGAAAGTGATCGTCCCCGAGAACGGGGTGAGCATTGCCGGTGTCCGGGTGTTGCCACGTACCGATGACGGTGCGCTGCCGCATGTCTGGTCGGTGTTGGCGGCGCTGACCGAGCCGGAGGTGAATGTCGCCGGGGCGCGCAGTGTCGGTGCCGCGGTCGTCTCCAGTGGCCTGTTCACGTTCGGGCTGGCACTGTTGGGGTTTGCCCTGGGTGCGGTGGTCGGTCTCGTGCTGGCCGTGGCCATGCAACGTTTCGTCTGGGTCGAACGGTCCGTCCTGCCGTATGTGATCGTCTCTCAAACGGTTCCGCTGATTGCACTGGCACCGCTCGTCGCGGGCTGGGGCGGGAAGATCGCCATCGGTGGTTACGCGTGGCAGCCGTGGATGAGTATCACCGTCATCGCGTCGTATCTCGCGTTCTTCCCGGTGGCGGTGGGGATGCTGCGAGGCCTGCGCGCACCCGATCGGGCAGCGTTGGACCTGATGCACAGTTATGCGTCCGGATGGTGGACCACACTCGTTCGACTGCGTCTGCCCGCCTCTGTGCCGCACCTGATTCCGGCACTGCGTCTGGCCGCGGCCGCAGCCGTGATCGGTGCCGTGGTCGCCGAAATCTCCACCGGAACGACGGGCGGCATCGGCAGGCAGATCATCGTGTTCTCGCAGCAGGCGACAGGAGACGCATCCCGCCTGTATGCCGCTGTTCTCGGCGCAGCGGTGCTCGGGCTGGTGGTAACCGGGTTGGTGTCCCTGCTCGACATTGCATTGGGTCGGTATGCGGGCCGCTCACCCGGTCGAAAGGAACGGTCATGACCGAGTATGCGGTACTCGTCGAGGGCGTCGGGAAGACGTTCGACGGGGGAGTGACTGCACTGGAGGATGTATCGCTGGCGATTGCCCCCGGTGAATTCGTCTCGCTCATCGGGCCGTCGGGGTGCGGTAAGTCGACCTTGCTCCGCATCGTGGCCGATCTCGAGCAACCCACGTCCGGTGCTGTGTCGGTGTTCGGTCTGACTGCGCGCCGAGCCCGCATCGAACAGAAATACGGCATCGCCTTTCAGCAGGCCGGGTTGCTCGAGTGGCGTACGGTGCAATCGAACGTCGCATTACCGCTGGAACTGCACAAGGTCCCCAAACGTGAACGCACGGAACGGGTTCGTGAGCTGCTCGACCTCGTGGGACTGGGCGATTTCGCCGAGAAGTTCCCCAGCCAGTTGTCCGGTGGGATGCAACAACGAGTAGCGATCGCCCGGGCGCTGGCCCGAACGCCGGGCCTGTTGCTGATGGACGAACCGTTCGGCGCCCTGGACGAGATGACCCGAGAGAAAATGCAGAACGACCTGCTTCGCATTGCCGAGGAATCCAGCGCAGCAGTGGTGTTCGTGACCCACTCGATACCCGAAGCGGTGTACCTCTCCGATCGGGTGGTCGTGATGTCTCCCCGGCCGGGGCGGATCGTCGACACCCTCACCATCGACGCCTTCGACACGAACGGCGACCCGCGCGAATCCGCGGAGTTCTTCTCCTCCATCACCGCGGTTCGAGATGCATTGCACGGCCGTACGGTTCGCAGTGCGGATCTGCGATGAAGCTCTGGCTTCCGCCGGTGGTATTCGGAGCGGCGGTGCTCGCACTGTGGCAGTTGCTCACGGTCGTCGCGGGGGTTCCGTCGTTTCTGCTGCCGTCGCCCAGCGCGATCGCCGAACAATTCACGCGCAACGTCGGCAACATCGGATCAGCAAGTCTGGCAACGGGAACCAATGCTTTCGTTGGGTTGATAGCAGGGTCGGTCCTCGGTCTACTCGCGGCGATGGCAGCGGTTCGCCTGCGGATCGTCGACGAACTGCTCACCCCTTTGGCGGCGGGGGCTGCGGCCGTGCCCATTGTTGCACTGGCGCCGGTGTTCAACTCGATGTTCTCCTCGACCACCGATCTACCGCGCCGCCTCGTGGTCACCATCGTCGTGTTCTTTCCGGTCTTCGTCAGTGCGGCAAAGGGACTGCGTCAGGTCTCGGCTGTCCACCACGACCTCATGACGTCGTATGCCGTCGGTGGTTGGCAGTTCACCCGAATCGTTCGTCTCCCGTCCGCTGTTCCGCACATCTTCACCGGCTTGCGGGTTGCCGCTCCGAATGCTGTTATTGCTGCCATCATCTGTGAATACTTCGGTGGATTACAGAACGGTCTGGGGTCGCGGATCACCTCCGCCGCGGCGAACACGGCCTACCCACGGGCGTGGGCCTACGTGGTAGGTGCCATTGCAGTCGGTTTGCTCTTCTTTCTGGTTGTTCTGCTACTCGAGAAGCTCGTGTCCCGGCGTCGTATCTAGGAGATGAACGTGAATATCACCCGAACCCCCCGATCTCTTCTCGCGGCCGTGATGGCGCTGGCAGTGGTCGCCTCGGCCTGTAGCACCACCACGACCGACACCGACACCGGTGCCGACGGGGGCACCACGATCAAATTGCAACTGCAGTGGTTCAAGCAGGGCCAGTTCGCGGGCTACCTCGCCGCTGTCGATCAAGGCTTCTACGCCGAGCAGGGTCTCGACGTCGAAATCCTGGACGGCGGAACGGATATCGTTCCGCAGACCGTACTCGCTCAGGGCCAGGCCGACTACGCGGTCGCGTGGGTACCGAAGGCACTCGCATCCCGCGAAGCCGGAGCGGGCATCACCGACGTGGCCCAGATCTATCAGAAGTCCGGCACCTTGCAGGTCTCGTTCAAGGACCAGAACATTGCCTCACCCGCCGACCTTCGCGGCAAGACAGTAGGAAACTGGGGCTACGGAAACGAATTCGAGTTGTTCGCCGGAATGACCAAGGCCGGGGTGAGCCCCGCGGACGTGACGTTGGTGCAGCAGCAGTTCGACATGAACGGCCTGCTCTCCGGCGATATCGCTGCCGCCCAGGCGATGTCGTACAACGAGTACGCGCAGTTGCTCGAAACCGTGAACCCCGCAACCGGTGCGCTGTACACCGCAGACGACTTCGCTTCGCTGAACTGGAACGACGACGGCGTGGCCATGTTGCAGGACGCGATCTGGGCCAATACCGACAAGCTGTCCGACGAGGCATATCAGGATCAGACCGTGAAGTTCCTCGCAGCGTCGCTGAAGGGGTGGATCTTCTGCCGCGACAACGTCGAGAAGTGCCGCGACATCACTGTCGCAGCGGGCTCCACGCTGGGGGCGAGCCACCAGCTCTGGCAGGTCAACGAAGTCAACAAGCTGATCTGGCCGTCCACGGAAGGCATCGGCATGATCGACGAGGCGGCCTGGCAGCAAACCGTCGACGTCGCGAAGACCACGAAGAATGCCGAAGGATCGACGGTGCTGACCGCCGATCCCGACGCCGAGGCCTACACCAACGAATACGTGAGCCAGGCGCTGGATTTGTTGAAGGCCGACGGTGTGGATGTCACCGGAGAGTCGTACGCTCCGATGGAGGTCACACTGGAGGAAGGCGGCAAGTAGATGGATCACGTGTTCTACTCCTGGTCGGCGCAGGCCGAACTGAACCCGATCACCGTCGAGGGTGCGGAGGGATCGTGGTTCTGGGACGACAAGGGAAACAGGTACCTGGACTTCTCGTCGCAGTTGGTCAACGTCAATCTCGGGCATCAACACCCCGACGTCGTCGCTGCCATCGTCGAACAGGCCCAGGTTCTGACGACCATCTCGCCGACCGTCGCCAACAACAAGCGCAGTGAACTCGCCGCGCTGATCGCCGAGCGGGCACCGGGTGATCTGAACCGGGTGTTCTTCACGACCGGAGGCGCAGAAGCCGTCGAACATGCGGTGCGGCTGGCGCGACAGCACACCGGGCGTACGAAGATGCTTGCCGCGTATCGGTCGTATCACGGAGGAACCGGAGTTGCGATCGGTCTCACCGGCGAGCCGCGGCGATGGGGCACCGAGCCGACCAATGTCGACGTCGTACGATTCTTCGGGCCGTATCCGTACCGATCGCCTTGGGGCACAACGACTCCCGAGGACGAGACGTCCGCCGCGCTGGCACACCTCGAGCAGGTCATCGTGCTCGAAGGTGCGCAGAACATCGCCGGATTGATCCTCGAATCGGTCATCGGTACCAACGGTGTGCTGATCCCTCCGCCCGGCTATCTGGCCGGCGTTCGGGCGTTGTGCGACAAGTACGGGATCGTCTACATCGCTGACGAAGTGATGGTCGGCTTTGGGCGAATCGGCGAATGGTTCGCATGCCAGGCCTGGGATGTGACACCGGATCTGATCACGTTCGCCAAGGGCGTCAACTCCGGATACGTGCCGCTCGGCGGGGTCGTGATCTCGGAGAAGATCGCCTCGCAGTTCGACCACAAAGCCTATCCGGGCGGATTGACCTACTCCGGCCACGTGCTCGGATGCGCCGCGGGCGTGGCATCCATCGGAGTGTTCGAGCGCGACAAGATCCTCCCGCACGTGCGTCACGTCGGCGAGGACGTACTGGGTGCAGGCCTGTCCAAGCTGGCCGAATCCCATTCCAGTGTGGGCGAGGTGCGCGGCAAGGGATTCTTCTGGGCCGTCGAGCTGGTCAAGGACGGCACGACCCGAGAGCCGCTGGTGCCTTTCGCCGCGTCGGGCAAGGATGCGGCGGCAATGGGCACGGTGACCGCAGCGGCGAAGTCCCGAGGTCTGTGGCCGTTCGTCGCAGGCAACCGCCTCCAGATCGCCCCGCCGTTGACGACATCCGAGGACGAGATTCGTCAGGGACTGGAAATCCTCGACGACGTACTGACGGTGGCGGACGGGTTCGTCGGCTGACTCGGGGTCGTGAGCGTAAATTCGACCCCAGCTACGAAGTTGCACGCACGTGCGGCACCAGCCGCTCTGCTCAGATCACGGCACCGGGATTGAGAATGCCCGCTGGGTCGAGAGCGGTCTTGATGCGGCGGGTCAGCTCCATCACGTCCTCACCGACTTGATCGGGGAGCCAGGCCTTCTTGAGGCGACCGACTCCGTGTTCACCGGTGATGGTGCCGCCCAACGAGATTGCCAGATCCATGATCGCTCCGAATGCGACGTTGGCGCGACGGGTCATGTCGGCGTCCTCGGGGTCGAAGACGATCAGCGGGTGGGTGTTGCCGTCGCCGGCGTGCGCGATGACGGCAACCAGTACGTCGTATTTCGCGGACAGGTCGGCGATTCCGTCGACCAGGGCGGGGAGCGCGGGCAGTGGAACGCCGACGTCCTCTAGCAGCAGGCTGCCGAGTCGTTCGACCGCGGGGATGGCGAATCGCCTGGCGGCAGCGAAGGCCTCGCCCTCGTCTGGGTCGTCGGTGGTGAACACGTCCGAGGAACCGGCCTCGGTGCATGCGGCGGCCATGATCTCGATTTCCCGGCCTCGGTCGGCCCCGGGGGAGTCGGACCGGGCGATGAGCATTGCCGCCGCCTCGCGATCGAGTCCCATGTTCATGGCGTCCTCGACGGCACCGATGGACACGCGGTCCATGAATTCGAGCATGGACGGCCGCAGCGTTCGGGTGATGGCCAGAATTGCGGCCGTGGCGTCGTGCACCGATGCGAACGACGCGACCACCGTGCTGGCGGGAGGTTGTGCCGGGATCAACCGCAGTGTGATCTCGGTGATGATGCCCAGAGTGCCCTCCGATCCGACGAACAACTTCGCAAGAGACAGCCCCGCAACATCTTTCAGGCGCGGCCCGCCGAGCCGGACGGCAGTTCCGTCGGCCAGGACGACCTCGAGCCCGAGAACGTAGTCGGTGGTGACGCCGTACTTGACGCAGCACAGGCCGCCCGCGTTGGTGGCCGCGTTGCCTCCGATGGAACACATCTCGAACGACGACGGATCCGGTGGGTACCAGAGGCCGTGTTCGGCGACCGCCTTTTTGACCTCGGCGTTGAGCAGTCCTGGTTGTACGACGGCGATGCGGGTCACCGGATCGACGGTGATCCCTCGCATCAACTCGGTGGTGAGCACGATTCCGCCGTCGACGGCAGTCGCGCCGCCGGACAGGCCCGATCCCGCACCACGTGGGACGACGGCCACGGCGTGTTCGGTGGCCCAGCGCATGACGGCTCGAACGTCGTCGGTGGACTGTGCGCGCACGACGGCAAGCGGGGTACCTGCGTCGGGATCCTTTGCCCAGTCGCGTCGGTAGCCCTCGGTGATGTCCGGGTCGGTGACCACCGCACCTGCAGGAAGTAGGGATTCGAGTTCGATCAGGCGGGCATCTGCATGGGTCGTCACCGACATCCGGGTCTCCTCACGTCGAAAATGTGACCGTCGCCACTCAAGTCTGTCACGACCTCGGATGAGGCATGGACGAGGGATCCCGTCGCGTATTTCGAGTCACATCAGTAACACCAGCCTCAGGCGTTACCAGATCGATGCGTCGTCGACACGCAATCTTGTAGTTCGCCACGCTAGCGTCCAGCGCAGCGAACCTCGCGCCCCATGTGACGCGAGTCGACAAGGAGGCTGCACCATGATCGATCCCGGAAGTGACTCCTGGAACTACGTGGCGGCGATGTTCTCGTACGAATTCCTGGGTGGCGGAGTCGAATACGACACCATCGAGCGAATCCACCGGGGCGAAATCGACGATTGGGTCCAGGCACTCACCCAGTCCGGGCTGTTCGAGCGGGCCGCGGTGTCGCAGATTGCAGACTCGTGGAGAGCGGCCCCCCGCGAGTTGTTCGACATGCTGGTACTCGACGCGGACGAAATGACCGCACGGCGTTGCGCGCTGGCATGGTCATCCCTCGATCGGCTGGCTCCGCTGGCACGCCTGGGCTGATCGGCACCCCATGGACACGTTCGACGACCCAGTACGGTCAGCCGCCGAGCAATCGCGTCCCCGAATCGTCGACGACGATGGCCTGTTCGTCGGTCAAGCCGCGACAGGCGATGCCGTCGCGGCGTAGGCGTTGCAGAGTGGTGCGACCCGAATCATTCTCGTCCAGTACGGAATTCAGGTGCGGAATGATCGAGAAGTCCACCAGATCCAATCCGCTCCACACCGGCTCGACTCCGGTGGTGGGACGAACCTCGCGGGGATCGTCCGCGTCCTCGACTCCGACCAGAGACGGTGCCGCCACGCATGCACCCGCGCTGTAGCCGCCGTACACGATGGAGTCGGATCGAATTCGGTCACGCAGAATCTCGTCCGCACCAGAGCGAGCAAGCTGAGCGCGCAGCACGAAGGTATTGCCCCCGCGCACCCACACCGCACCGAACCCGTCGAGCGCGCGCTCGACGGCGGCGGGCCGACCCACGTACTCGCGCAGATCCACCTCGGCCGGCCGATATCCGAGAGCGCGCAGTGGACCGAACTCGCTGCGAAGCGAGGATTCGCGAGCGGCAGCAGGCCACGCGTCCGACGCGTTGGCGATGACAGCGAGATCGGACGGCGGCCCGGTGAGCTCGACGAAAGTATCGGAGTGGCCGCCGAATCGGTATGACGACAAGAACAGTTTCACGCCGTCGGTTCGCCGTTCAGTCGGGTCAGCCCGACTCGGACGGCGTCCGCCACGCGATCGGGCTCACGCAGGCGGCGCGTCACGAACCCGGTAGCGAACCGCAGCCGATCCCGATGCCAGCGAGGAACGACGTGCAGATGCAGATGGAAAACCGTCTGAAACGCGGCCTTGCCGTCGTTGATCACGAGATTGGCTCCGTCGGCGCGCAGGTCCGAGTGCCGCACTGCGCGCGCCAGGGTGTGCCCGACGCGGAAGACGTCGGCGGCAGCGTCCGGATGGGTCGCGTTCAAATCGGTGGCGTGGTCGCGCGGAACGACGAGCAGGTGTCCACGGGTGATGGGTCGAATGTCGAGAAATGCGACGGCATGGTCGTTCTCGAACACGCGGTGCGCGGGAGCGTCACCCGCGACGATGGCACAGAAGATGCAAGGTTCCACGGTTGTCACTGTAGGGTCCGTTCATCACCGATAGACCCATATGGCGTGCATCACAATTGCTCTCCCGTGGCCGAGGAATGTCGAAACGGACTCGATTCAGAACGAATCGGACTGTGTTCCGGGCTACCCGCGGTCTGTCTCCTCTGGCTACTATCAGGGACCTTGTGCCTTGTCGCATGGGTTCGTCCGCTCGTCGCAGGCTCGGGGCCGTTGGCCGATACGTGGACACCATTCAACGCAGGAAGACGGAGATTTGGATACATCGCAGAGCACGGAGAAGGGTTCGGGATCCACGACGGTCGTCGGTGTGGTTCGAGAATCGGGGGAGGGCGAGCGTCGTGTCGCTCTGGTGCCCAAGATCGTTGCCTCCCTGACGGGCAAGGGCGTCGAGGTCGTCGTGGAATCGGGTGCCGGATTGGGCGCTCTGATTCCGGACGAGCTGTACGTTGCCGCCGGCGCCACGATCGGTGATCCATGGTCGGCGGACGTCGTCGTCAAGGTCGCGCCGCCGTCCGACGCCGAGATCGCCAAGCTGACGTCTGGTTCGACGCTCATCGGCTTCCTGGCCCCGCGCAACGCGGAGAACAGCATCGGCGCACTGAAGGCGGCAGGGGTGCAGGCCTTCGCTGTGGAAGCCATCCCGCGGATCTCGCGCGCTCAGGTGATGGACGCGTTGTCGTCCCAGGCCAACGTCGCGGGCTACAAGGCTGTGCTCTTGGCCGCGTCGGAATCGACCCGGTTCTTCCCGATGCTCACCACCGCTGCAGGCACCGTCAAGCCTGCGACCGTACTGGTACTCGGCGTCGGAGTGGCGGGTCTGCAGGCTCTGGCCACCGCGAAGCGTCTCGGCGGCCGCCCCACCGGGTACGACGTGCGTCCGGAGGTTGCCGATCAGGTTCGCTCCGTCGGTGCACAGTGGCTGGATCTGGGGATCGACGCAGCCGGTGAGGGTGGTTACGCGCGTGAGCTCACCGAAGACGAGCGCGTGCAGCAGCAGAAGGCACTCGAAGAGGCCATCAAGGGCTTCGACGTGGTCATCACGACCGCCCTGGTGCCCGGCCGCCCCGCACCGAGACTGGTCACGGCCGCGGCTGTCGAGGGAATGAAGCCCGGCAGCGTCGTGGTCGACCTCGCGGGCGAGACCGGCGGAAACTGCGAACTCACCGAGCCAGGCCAAACCGTCGTCAAGCACGACGTCACCATCTGCTCCCCGCTGAACCTCCCCGCCTCGATGCCCGAGCACGCCAGCGAGCTGTACTCGAAGAACATCTCGGCATTGCTCGAACTCATGTTGGTCGACGGCAAACTCGCCCCCGATTTCTCGGACGAGGTTCTCGCCGGTGCCTGCGTGACACGTGAGAAGGAGAACTGATGTACACCCCGCTGCTCGCGAACATCGCGATCCTGGTGCTGTCCGGGTTCGTCGGCTTCGCCGTGATCTCCAAGGTGCCCAACACCTTGCACACCCCGCTGATGTCGGGAACCAACGCCATCCACGGCATCGTCGTGCTCGGTGCTCTGGTCGTCCTCGGCAAGGTCGAGGACCCCTCGATCGGCCTGCAGGTCATTCTGTTCGTCGCGCTGGTCTTCGGAACGGTCAACGTCATCGGTGGATTCGTGGTCACCGACCGCATGCTCGGCATGTTCAAGTCCAAGCCCGTTCCTGCCAAGGCCACGAAGGGTGCTGACTCCTGATGGACAATCTCGTCAACATTCTCTACATCGTTGCCTTCGGCATGTTCATCTACGGTCTGATGGGTCTGACCGGCCCGAAGACCGCCGTGCGCGGCAACCAGATCGCCGCGGTCGGCATGTTCGTCGCCGTCGTGGCCACGCTGATCTCCATCCGCGACACCGGAAACTGGATCCTGATCATCGTCGGACTCGTCGTCGGCGTCGCTCTCGGAATTCCGCCTGCGCGTCGGGTCAAGATGACCGCGATGCCGCAGCTGGTGGCTCTGTTCAACGGCGTCGGCGGCGGTACGGTCGCACTGATCGCATGGGCGGAGTTCCTCGACACGTCCGGGTTCTCGAACTTCAACCACGGTGAATCGCCGACGGTGCACATCGTCATCGGTTCGCTGTTCGCGGCGATCATCGGCTCGATCTCGTTCTGGGGCTCGCTGATCGCGTTCCTCAAGCTGCAGGAGACCCTGCCCGGCTCGCCCATCACGATCGGCAAGTTGCAGCAGCCGCTCAACGCTCTGCTGCTCATCGGTGCGGTTGCCGCTGCGGTGGTCATCGGCATCAACGCCACCCCGGGCGGCGGAGTGTCGCAGTGGTGGATCGTTGCGGTTCTCGTACTCGCAGGCATCCTCGGTCTCACGGTGGTGCTGCCCATCGGCGGTGCCGACATGCCGGTGGTGATCTCACTGCTGAACGCACTCACGGGTCTGTCCGCTGCTGCAGCAGGCCTGGCGCTGAACAACACGGCGATGATCGTCGCGGGCATGATCGTCGGCGCGTCCGGCACGATCCTGACCAATCTCATGGCCAAGGCCATGAACCGTTCCATTCCGGCAATCGTCGCCGGTGGATTCGGCGGCGGCGACGCTGCTGCCGGTCCCGCTGGTGCAGGCGGCGGAACGGCGAAGGCCACGTCCGCAGCCGACGCGGCGATCCAGATGGCCTACGCCAACCAGGTCATCGTCGTACCCGGCTACGGGCTGGCTGTTGCGCAGGCGCAGCACGCGGTCAAGGACATGGCCAAGTTGCTCGAATCGAAGGGCGTCGAGGTCAAGTACGCCATTCACCCCGTCGCTGGCCGCATGCCCGGTCACATGAACGTGCTGCTCGCCGAGGCCGACGTCGCGTACGACGCGATGAAGGAAATGGACGACATCAACGACGAGTTCTCCCGGACCGACGTCACTCTGGTCATCGGCGCGAACGACGTGACCAACCCCGCGGCACGTAACGACCCGTCGAGTCCGATTCACGGGATGCCGATTCTCAACGTCGATCAGTCGAAGTCGGTCATCGTGCTCAAGCGATCCATGTCCTCGGGCTTCGCAGGCATCGAGAACCCACTGTTCTTCGCCGAGGGCACGTCGATGCTGTTCGGTGACGCGAAGAAGTCGGTATCCGAGGTGACCGAGGAGCTCAAAGCTCTCTAGTCACGACCTCGTAGCAATGCCCGATGGGGCGCTCCCGATGTCAACGGGAGCGCCCCATCTTGCGTTGAACGGCGAGTGCCGCGGTATCGAGCGGGTTGTGGGCCTCACGGGCAGCGGCTTCGGGGGAGTAGAGCATGACGATCGAGCACGCAGGCCACCACACGAAGGAAACCATCAGCGCGCCCGCGAGCCCGGCGATCGACGCGGAACCGACTGCCAGGGCGGATGCGGCCACCGCGAGCGTTGCGACCGTTCCCAAGCCGAGGACGACGGGCCGCCACGAAGTCGAGGCCACCATGGATGCAGCACCGAGCAGCGCCCCCACGGCGACGAGCTGGCCGAACGGAAGGTCCTCGGGCGACACGGACGATCCTGCGAGCTCACGGACGAGCTCACCGGTGACGACGGCCCCGATCGTGCAGGCGATCACCACCCCGATTCCGTACGGCAGTTTGCGCAGCAGCGCGACGACGGCGAGGACAGCGACAGCGGTCAGCACAGTGGTCACGTCGATCGCGTCGAGCGCGACGCCCGCCAGTGCGACGGCGGGGGTTTCCTCGGCGGGCACCGACGGCGCGTGCGGTGCCGATATCAGCAACACCGACAGCGCGATCGCGAACGAACCCGAGACTGCCACCCGCGCGACGATTGCATTCTTGCGTGGGCGGGCCGAGCTCCTTCCTGGCACCGTGGTCGTCTCGGTATCACGAGTTCGTCGCATCGGGCCGCTGTCGAGACTTGATGGTGGCATGACCGTCACAGTGCCCGATGCAGCTGAGCGATCGATGTGAGGATGTTGGGAACTCGCTGATGGTTTCCTCGGTAACGGTGCGATCACGGAAGAGCCCCGCACGGGCTCGTGGCGGGAGTAGCAGGGCAGCTCTACTGTCAAGTTGCGGGCATCTGGAAAAACTGCAGTAATTCGGGCGTCGAGAATGTTTTACGCCTCGCTGCAGTCTCGCGACCCGAAGCAGGCGCGAGTGCTGCGGACCGCCGATGTCCGTTTCCGGATGGGTGGACGTCGTGTCCGCTGGACCTCTGGGTCGCCTAGCTGGGCATTTGCCCGCTTATTGTTCCTGATCACAGCATTTCGTAAAGCGAACTATGACTTCGTTGCAAGTCGTTGATTGGATGGGTAAAAGTGTGTGACGATAGTCACATTAGACAGTTCACCCCGGGCGAGACCGTCGAAAAGGGCGTAGTTTCAGCCGCATCGGAAAACCGTGTTCCGTCGTTACATTCAGTTCGATAACGATCTGAAAACGGTCCACAGAACCCGTCGGAGCCTGTCGAAGACGGGTATCCAACACATACGGACGCCGAAAACTCGAAGGAGAAGAACATGACCGCAATGTCTCAGGGACAGCTCGATATGGTCCGCGCGTTCTTTTGCAACGAGTTCCAATCGGACTCCCTCGATCGATCCATCATGCCCGAGCCCACCGTGGATGCGGTAGCCGAGTGGATCGGTGCGCTCGCCGCAAGCGGACTCTTCGCTCCAGCCGAGGTGAGCAACATTTCGTCGGTCTGGGCGGCGGAGCCGGACGCACTGGTTGCGTTGCTGGTCGGCGAGGTGGACGAGATCGCGGTCAGGCGTCACGGAGCTTCCGCGCCTGCTGCTGCGATCGCCACTCCGGCACTGATCTCTGCCTTCGGTCGCGCCAGCTGACTCCTGCCCTCGCGGTGTCTCGACACCCGAGCGTGCTTCGCTTCGATACGATCGATCGACTCCGACTACGGGAGCCGACAGTCGTATGTCGCACAGCGAAGTGAGGGTACTGGATGGGCGCAGTGGGGCTGGACGAAGATGCGGTGTCGACCTGGATCGCAGGATTGGGAATCGGCGCAGCAACCCCGGTGACCTTCCGGCGAATCGGTAACGGGCAGTCGAATCTCACCTACGAGGTGCGCGACGCCGACGCTGGTGTCTGGGTGCTTCGTCGCCCGCCGCTCGGGCACTTGCTGGCCTCTGCCCACGACGTGGTGCGTGAACATCGAATTCTGTCGGCGCTACAGAACACTGCAGTGCCGGTTCCCGACATGATTGCGCTGACCGAGGATCCGTCGATCTCCGATGTCCCTCTGGTACTGATGAGTTTCGTGGACGGCGTTGTGGTCGATTCGGTCGCCGCAGCCGAGCAACTCGACACCGACCACCGTCGCCGAGTCGGGCTCGGTCTGACCGTAGCGCTCGCCGACATCCACCGCGTCGATCTCGATGCTTCCGGTCTCGCCGACCTGGCCAGCCACAAGCCCTATGCCGCTCGTCAACTCGCCCGCTGGACCAAACAGTGGGAGTCCTCGCGCACTCGCGAGATCCCCGGTATCGACTCTCTCGCAACACGACTGGCTGCCGGCATTCCGCAGCAGCACGAAGTGACCTTGGTGCACGGCGATTTCCACCTGAGCAACGTCATCACCACCCGCGACGACGGTCGGGTCGCGGCGGTGGTCGACTGGGAACTGTGCACACTCGGAGATCCACTGGCAGACCTCGGCGGACTGCTGGCCTACTGGCCGCAAGCCGACGACGGCGTCGCGGGCCCGTTCATGGCGTCGACCCTGCCGGGCTTCCCCACCAGGGCCGAGCTGATCGAGTCGTATGCGGGGCACACCGGGCGCGATGTATCGGATGTCGGATTCTGGCAGGTGCTGGCGCTGTGGAAGCTCGCGATCATCGCCGAGGGAGTCATGCGCCGAATGGAAGCGGACTCGCGGAACCGCGCCGTTGCGGGCGGGCCGACCACCACTCTCATCGACGACATCGTCACCCGTGCGGTGAACACCGCCGACGACATCGGCCTGTAGAACCGTCAGCTCGCCGAAGTTCCGATCACCAGAGTGCGTGCTGCGCTTTCGATCTCGGGTGGGATCGCGACCGGTCTGCGCGTGACGTTATCGACGTAGACATGTACGAAACGACCCCGGGCTGCTAGTTCCAGCGCATCGTCCTCGGCCTCCCGGAACAGCGCGAGCGAGTACACGATGCTGCGGGTACCCAGCTTCTCGACGGCCAGGCCGACCTGAAGCCGATCCGGAAAGCTCAACTCGGACAGGTAACGGCACGATGTCTCCGCTACGACGCCGATCGCCGACAAGTCCCGAATGTCCACACCTGTCGTCTCCATCAACCAACCGTTGACCGCGGTGTCGAAATACGCGTAATAGGTGACGTTGTTGACGTGCCCGTAGTGATCGTTGTCGTCCCACCGGGTCGGCACCGGCCACAACGCCGGAAAATCCGACGCACGAGACAACTCCGCGCTTTCGTTCACCTGATCCGCCATGAACGAGACACTAGCCAGTCTCCTCGGGTGCGGTAGCGATCGGGGACTGCCGCCGCAGGATCGCCCGCACCGCGAGTCCGACCACCAACGCCCAGAATGCGGATCCGATTCCTGCGAACGTCAGGCCGGACGCGGCAACGAGGAACGTCAGAACGGTCGCTTCCCTGTCCGACGCATGCTCGAGTGCCCCGAAGAGGGACGCCGCGAGGGTCCCCAACAGTGCAAGTCCCGCAACGGTTTCCACCACTCCTGCAGGTGCCGCGGCCACCAAGGTTGCCAGGGCCGTGGCCAGCAGCGCGAGCACCAGATACGAGCAACCGACGGAGAAGGCCGCGATCCATCGCCGCTTCGGGTCCGGATGGGCAGCGGGATTGGCCGACAGGGCAGCGCTGATCGCGGCGAGATTGATCGTGTGGCCGCCGGCGAATGCACCCAGGACAGTGCCGGTTCCGGTGACCGTCATCGACGCGCGCCATGGGATTCGGAATCCGAACGACGCCATGACCGTGGTGCCAGGAATGTTCTGCGACGCCATCGTGACGATGTACAGCGGCACCGCGATCCCTATCGTGGCCTGCCAGGTCCAGTGCGGAACCGTCCAGTCGATTCCGGGAACGAGATCGGACGCCGCGATCGAGGTGCCGCTGCCGATCAAGTCTGCGGCGATGACAGCGGCCGCTGCAACGAACGCTGCGGGCACTGCCCAGCGGGTGCTGAAGCGGAGAACGACGAGCCAGACGACCGCCACCGGCGCTATCAGCGCGGGGGAGTCGGCGAACGCGGCCACCGGTGCCGAGCACAGGGGTAGGAGAACCCCGGCCAACATTGCTTGGGCAAGAGGTACTGGAATTCTCGAGACCAGCGCACCCAGTCGGGGCCACAGGCCCGTCAGGACGATCAGGATCCCGACCGTGACGAACGCGCCGACGGCGGCGGGCCACCCTCCCACCACCACACCGGTTCCGGCCAGCAGCGCCGCACCGGGCGTCGACCACGCCAAGGTGATGGGCTGTCGGTATCTGCGGGCCAGCCACATCATGCCCAGTGCCTGCGTCACGCACAGCGCCGACAATCCGGACGCCGCCTCTGCCGGGGTGGCACCGACCGCACGCAGGCCGGTCAGCACGACGGCGAAGGAGCTCGTGAAGCCCACCAATGAGGCCACGATTCCGGCACTGATGGGAGTCGAGAGTGGAGTCGGTCCGTAGGCGGAATCGGCAGCGGTCACGAGTGTCGATCATGCACGGTGGGCCGCGGTCTGTCGCATCCTTTCCCAGCGGCCGAAGGCCGCGATGTTCCTCGGGTAGCGGAATGCTGTCGAGGTGGTACCGACGTCGCGTAGTCTTCGGTTGGACCGGACCAGTCCGTACCGCTGGCTCGGCGATTGACCGAAAGGCCGGCGCAGTGGTGATGCCCGTACATCTGAGGGACAGTCAGGTCCCGAAACACGAACAGTTGCGCGCAATTCTGTTGCACCGCTGCACCAAGGAGCTTCAGCCGGGCGACTTGATGCCGAGCGAACGCAAGCTGATGGAGGACTACGGCGTCAGCCGTATCACCGTCAGGGAAGCGATCGGGCAATTGGTCAACGACGGACATCTGGTGCGAGTCCGCGGTAAAGGTACTTTCGTGGCCAGTCGCACCGTGCAATCTCGTCTACACCTGGCGTCGTTTTCGGAGGAGATGCGCGCGCAAGGATTGACACCCACGACGGTGGTGCTCTTCGCTCGACTCGAGAATCCCTCGGCGGCTACCGTTCGTGCCCTGGGGCTGGCGGATGGGGAGCAGACGTACCACGTCAAGCGCCTACGATTGGCCGACGCCGAACCGGTCAGCGTGGACGACGGCTGGTTTCGCGCCGCGCTGCTTCCGGGTCTGATCGGTCACGATTTGAGTAGGTCCGTGTACGAGGCCGTGCACACTCACTACGGTCTGACCATCGACAGGGCCGAGCAGACCGTCAAAGCAACTGCGGCCGACAGTGATACGGCGACCCTGCTGGGCACCAAACGCGGTGCACCGGTGCTGTACTTCGACCGAGTCTCCTTCAGCGGCGACGAGCCACTCGAACATACCGAGAGCTGGTACCGATGCGATCGGTACCAGCTCTCGATGGAGGTGGAAGGCCGGCGACGCACCCCGCAGCGTCGGTGAGATCAGGGCAGCTCGAACAGTGGATCGCCCGATGCCACGGCGGTGCCGATGTGCGCGCTGGTGATCGAATCCGGCTTCGAGTCCATGACGACGACGGGGACGACATCGGAATAGCCCGCCGCTGCGATCGCAGCTGGATCGTAGGTCACGACGAGATCGCCTGCTTGCACGCGATCCCCCTCGGCCGCAACGAGTTCGAAGCCCTCGCCCTTCATCTTCACGGTGTCGATGCCGATGTGCACCAGTACGCCCGCCTTGTCGTCGGTGAAGACGACGAACGCATGTGGGTGAAGTTTGAGTATCTTGCCCGCGACCGGCGAACGAACCTCGACGGGGGCATCGCTCGGGGCCGGGCGCAGTGCGACACCGGAACCCACCATTTGCGCAGAGAACACCGGATCGGGGACGTCGGCAAGCGAGATGACTTGGCCGGCAACGGGACTGAGGATCAGGTTGGCGTCGCTCACAGAATGTCTTCGATATCTTCGGCGAGCGTGTCCGCTTCGGGCCCGACGATGACCTGAACAGCTGTGCCCTTGTGGAACACGCCGTGGGCGCCCGCTGCCTTCAGTGCCGCCTCGTCGACCAACGAGCCGTCCTTCACCTCGGTACGAAGCCGAGTGATACATGCTTCGATCTCGACGATGTTGTCGGCACCGCCGAGGCCCTTCACGATTGCATCCGCCTTGGACATGGTCCGTTCCCACTCTCTGTCGACTGTAATTCCTGTCGGCTGGATCACACGTCTGGGTTGACATGAGCTCGCCACCTGGTCAAACTACAACTGGTAATGACCGGACAGTACCCCTGATGGCAGCCGGTCACAACAGCGGAATCATCCTTGACGGACCAGCCTCGAAGAGAAGGTCGCCATGACCCCGAAGAACACGGACTCGGTCGATACCGAGCCGAAGAAGGACTCCCGATCACTGGCCGGGTTGCAGCGGTTCGGTCGCAGTCTCATGCTCCCCATCGCAGTCCTGCCCGCCGCCGGAATTCTCCTTCGGCTCGGCCAGGACGACCTGCTGGGTAGATTCAGCGCGCTGGAGACCGCAGCGGCGGTCATCTCCGCCGCAGGCCAGGCGGTGTTCACCTGGCTACCCCTCATCTTCGCCGTCGGTATCGCCATCGGCTGGGCCAAGAAGTCCGACGGTTCGACGGCACTCGCGGCCGTCGTCGGATACATGGTGATGAACGGTGTCTTCACGGCGATGTCGCCGGTGGTACTCGACGGAAAGGTCGATGCCAACGGTGACCCCGCAGTGATCGATTACGGCGTACTGGCAGGAATCGTGATCGGCCTGCTCTCGGCCATCCTCTGGCAGCGGTTCTACCGGCAGAAGTTGCCCGACTATCTCGGATTCTTCAGTGGCCGTCGACTGGTGCCGATCCTGACGGCGATCACCGGACTCGTTGTCGCCGTGATCTTGTCGTTCGTCTACCCGCTCTTCTACAGTGCCCTCAATTGGGTCGGCAATACGGTCGCCGATCACAGTGTGGTGGGCAGTGGCATCTACGGATTCGCCAACCGCATGCTGATTCCGACGGGTCTGCACCACATCCTGAATTCGGTCGTCTGGTTCCTCGTCGGCGATTACCAGGATGCGAGTGGGCAGCTGGTACGAGGTGACCTCAACCGATTCTTCGCGGGTGACCCGTCCGCCGGAGTGTTCATGACCGGCTTCTTCCCGATCATGATGTTCGCCCTTCCCGCTGCCGCATTCGCGATCTACCGCAACGCCAAGCCGTCTCAGAAGAAGATCGTCGGCGGAATCATGTTGTCCACCGGCCTGACTGCCTTCGTCACCGGCATCACCGAGCCGCTCGAGTACTCGTTCATGTTCGTCGCCTGGCCGCTCTACATCATTCACGCAGTCCTGACCGGAACCTCGATGGCCCTGACCAATGCCCTCGGAATACACGACGGATTCTTCTTCTCCGCCGGTGGCATCGACTACCTGCTGAACTACGGAATCGCCACCAAGGCATGGTTGCTCATTCCCATCGGCCTCGTGTACGCGGTGATCTACTACTTCCTGTTCAGCTTCGTGATCAAGAAGTGGAACCTGCGCACTCCCGGCCGTGAGGACGATGTGGTGGCCGAACCGACACAGGCATGACCGATTCGGACCCGACGACGCTACGAGGGCGAGTCGTCACCGACGAGGAGGTCATCGAGGACGGTGTGGTCGCACTGGAGGGAGATCGGATCTCGTGGGTAGGACCGACCCGGCTCTGGGCGGGAGATGCACTACCGCAATCCGATTCGACGACGATCCTGCCGGGTCTGGTCGATGTGCACTGCCACGGCGGTGCGGGGGCGTCGTTCCCCGATTCCGCAGCCGCCGATCTCATGACGGCGGTGCGCCATCACCGCTCCCGCGGCACCACGACGATGCTCGCATCGCTGGTGTCGGCACCGCCCGAACGGCTGATCGGCCAGACGTCGCTATTGGCCGATCTGTACGAGTCCGGGGACATCGCCGGGGTGCACATCGAAGGGCCGTTCCTGTCCGTCGCCCGGTGCGGCGCACAGGATCCGGCGTCGCTGCGCAACGGTGATCCGGGTCTGCTGACGGACATCGTCGGTGCAGGACGGGGAGCGGTGCGGTCGATGACTCTCGCGCCCGAGGTCGACGGGTTCGCGGCCGTCGCACAGATCCTGCGAGACAACGGCATAGTGCCGAGCATCGGGCACACGGACGCCGACGCTCTCACCACCCGCCGCGGTATCGAGATACTGGGGAGCGGGCCCATCACGGCGACGCACCTGTTCAACGGAATGCCGACGTGGCACCACCGTGCACCGGGGCCGGTCAGCGAGTGCTTGGCCACCGCGGCCCGCGGCGGGATGGTGCTCGAATTGATCGGTGACGGAGTGCATCTCGCCGACGAGACCGTACGAGCCGTGTTCGACCTCGTCGGTGGTGCACGGATCGCCCTGGTGTCCGACGCGATGGCCGCGGCCGGTATGTCGGACGGCCGATACCGACTCGGACCACTGGACGTGACCGTCCGTCACTCGGTCGCACGCCTGTCGCGTGAGGCCGATTCGGAGACGGCACCGATCGCAGGTGGGACAGCCACCGTATTGGATCTGGTGCGCCGGGCCGTACAGAACGCGGGCGTGCCGCTGGTCGAGGCGGTGCGGGCCGGATCGTCCACACCGGCAACGACATTCGGCTTCGGTGCCGACATCGGCCGCCTGGAGCGTGGAATGAGAGCCGACGTACTGGTGGTGGACACAGCATTCGAGCCTGTGCGGGTCATCAGGGGCGGAATCGCGATAGAGGAGGACAGCTAGATGGAGATCGTGATCCTCGACGGGGTGGACGCGGTAGACCGAACGGCCGCCGACATCGTCGAGCGCGCAGTTCGATCAACCCGGGTATCGACCCCTGTTCTAGGGCTGGCGACCGGATCCACTCCGGTGGGTACCTATCGCGAATTGGCGCGACGTCATCGCGACGAAGGTCTGTCGTTCTCGCACTGCCGGGCCTTTCTGCTCGACGAGTACATCGGTCTCGCGAGAAGTGCGGAGCAGTCGTACTTTTCGTTCATTCGTGAGAATTTCGTCGACCACGTCGACCTGAACGATGCCGCGGTGTTCTCACCCGACGGCGAAGCAGACGACATCGCGGTTGAGGCGCAGCGCTACGACGCGGCGATCGCAGCCGCAGGCGGCATCGATGTTCAGATCCTGGGAATCGGCACCGACGGGCACATAGGCTTCAACGAGCCTGGATCGTCGCTGCGCTCGAGGACCAGGGTGAAGACACTCACCGAGCAGACCCGCGCGGACAATGCCCGCTTCTTCGATTCGCCCGAGGACGTCCCGCATCACGTGCTGACACAGGGGCTCGGCACCATCGACGAGGCGCGTCACCTCGTGTTGATCGCAACAGGGGAGTCGAAGGCCGATGCGGTGACTGCGGCCGTCGAAGGACCGCTGTCGGCGCACTGTCCGGCATCGGTGATCCAGTGGCACCCACATGCAACGGTGCTGTTGGACGAGGAGGCGGCGTCGTCGCTCGCGCTTGCCGATTACTACCGCTACGCCTACGCCAACAAGCCTCGGTGGCAGGACCTGTGAGTCAGCTGCGCGAGAACTCCGAGGCACGGGCGATCTGTTCGTCCGACGGCCGCACACCGGTGTAGAGGACGAATTGTTCTGCGGCCTGCAGGGCTATGACCTGTGCGCCGGTGATCACGGGCTTGTTCGCCGCCCGGGCGGCGACGATCAGCGGCGTCTCGGACGGCATCGCGACAACGTCGAACACCGCGTGCGCCGCGCCGATCTGGTCGTCGGTGAAGGGCGCCGAGTCGGCGTCGGGGCCACCGGCCATCCCCACCGGAGTGACGTTGACCAGCAGATCCGCCGCCACCGCCTCGGTAGACCATTCGTAGCCGTACGTCTCGGCGAGGGCAGGGCCGGTGGTCGCATTACGTGCGACGACCGTGCCTCGGCTGAAGCCCGAATCTCGCAGTGCCGCAACGACAGCCTTCGCCATGCCGCCGCTGCCGGTGACGGCAACCGAGAAGTCGGTCGACAAGGAGTGCGCCGCCAGCAGATTCGCAACGGCTTGGTAGTCGGTGTTGTATGCGTGCAGAACGCCGTTCTCGTTGACGATGGTGTTGACGGAGTCGATGGCACTGGCCGATTCGTGCGTCACGTCGACCAACGCGATGACGTCTTCCTTGAACGGCATGGAGACGGCGCAGCCTCGAATGCCCAGCGCGCGAACGCCACCCACGGCCGCGGCAAGGTCGGTGGTGGTGAATGCCTTGTAGACGAAGTTCAGGCCCAATTCGTCGTAGAGATAATTGTGGAATCGTGTTCCGATGTTGCTCGGTCGGCCGGACAGAGACATGCAGAGCTGGGTCTCACGGTCGAGGAAGCTGCGCGGGTGTGACGTTGCCATCGGCCTTACGTTACGCCGCGCACGTCGAGGCGACCGAGGCGAGAGCCTTCTGATCGTCCTGGGTGATCGGCAGCTCGTACTGGGCGGCCACCGACAGGTACTTGCCCGCGTAGAAGCAGTGGTACGCCGCGTTCGGCGGCATCCACTGCGAGGGAGTCTTGTCGCTCTTGGACTGATTGTCGGCTCCGTTGACCGCCAACAGATTGAAGGCGACGTCGTTGGCGAACCGAATGCGCTTGTCGGCCAACCACGTATTCGCGCCCATGTCCCATGCTGCGGACAGTGGATACACGTGGTCGATCTGAATTTTCCCGGCATCGGATTTGGTGAACTGCAACCGCTCACCGGAGTACGGGTCTGCGAGCGAACCCGACAGGACGACACAGTCGCGAGTGCCGGCACGAAACTCGACCTCCGACATGGACAGCGCCAACACGTTGTCGCGAGTGCCGCAGCCGTCGTGGCCGCCCGGCCCGTCGTAGTCGTCCGTCCACGCCGGTCCGAACACGCATCCTTCGCCGTTCTTGCACCCACGCTCGTACCCGAGGGCGTCGGGTCGGGCAGCGACCACACGAACCTGGGCCAGCAACTGTTCGATCTGCACCCGGGTGGGGCTGCCGGGAGCGGGTGCGGCGGGGGAGAAGCCGGGTAGGACAGTACGGTCGCACGATCCGAACGCAGCCATCATCACCGCAGCGATCACCAGCGCCGTCGCCGCCCACAGTTTTCTCACACACGCCCCATCGTCGATCGTCCGCAGTCTGCCCTCGGGGTAGCAGTGTGCCGGACGGCACCGACAGTGATGCGGCGCCACGAACCGAGGGTCAGCGAACCTCGACGACCACCTTGCCGAGCGAGTGCCCGTTCTCGACGAGGGCGAGGGCCTCACCTGCGCGGACGAGCGGGAACACATGGTCGATGCGTGGGCGCAGCACACCGGTGGCGGTCAGGTCGGCCAGCCGGGCGAAGGCGGCGGTGGTGCGATCGCGTACGACGCCGGAACCACCCCACTCGGATGCGAGCACCGGATCGGCGACGCTGACGATCGGTGTTCCGGGCCCGACGGCAGTGGCGGCTGCGCGCAACGTCTCGCCGCCGACGAGATCGACGATGCCGTCGACCGGCCCGGCGACCGCGTCAGCGATGTCGCTGCCGGATTCGACGAACCTGGCTCCGAGGCTTTCGATCCACTCCCGTTTTCCCGCGCTCGCGACCGCCACGACGTCCACACCGTCCGCACGCGCGAGTTGCAGAACGGCCGAACCCACACCACCGCCCGCGCCGAGTACGAGAACGGTACGGCCCGCAGTCACGGCCAGGCTCCGTACAGCGTCGTATGCGGTTCCTGCCGCCACCGGCAGAGTGGCCGCGGCCGCCCACGACACGGAGTCGGGCTTGTGAGCGGTGCTCGACGCGTTGAGCACGGTGTATTGCGCGTAGCCGCCGTAGCCCGAAGCAGTCCCCCCGAACACGTGGTCCCCGACCGCGAACTCGTCCACACCGGAGCCGACCAGGACCACGGTGCCCGATACTTCCCGACCCAGAACTGCGGGCAGAGTTGTCTGCACGGTGTCTTTGCGGTTGCCCGCCCGCACCTTCCAGTCCGCAGGGTTGACTCCGGCGGCACGTACCGCGACGAGAATCTGCCCCGGTCCCGGCTCGGGGACGGGTAGGTCGAGAAGGTATTCGGTGTCGGGTCCGCCGTATTCGCTGAAGCCGTACGCGATCATGTCCATACTCTGCCCTACGGTTCGAACCGATCGGCACCCTGCCCGGTGGCCTCGGCGGACTGCCTCACCGAGGTGATGTCGGTGCGTCCTGGTTGGATGGACCGATGCTGCACGGTCTGTGGTCCCCCGGTGCCGGACTGATGCTGTGGGACGACGAGATCGCCACCGGCGACGAACCCGATCTGCCCCCGACCCACTCGCAGATGCTCACCAGAACGTTCCGGCACCGCGCGTCGGTGTCGTTCCCGAACCCCGGTCATCGAGCGACCGGCCGGGCCCCGGTTCAGGTTCCGGCTATCGCCCTCGCGCCGCACGACGCCGCGGACCTGCTGTTGCGAACGCCGCCCGATCACCCGTCGATTTCCGGTGACCTGCGATATCTCGCGCACGTCGCCCGCGGAATCGAACGTTGGGTCCGCGGTGGGCGGGTGGTTCCTGCGCTGAAATTGATGGACGGTCAGTGGTGGCCACGGTGGCGTCTGGTCGGCGGTGAGCGTCAACGCGCCTGGCTCAGCGAACTTTCGGTGTCGATGCCACCTGTGCAGCGGGCGGACGAGCGACCCAAGAAGATCCTCGACGACGTGGTCGAGGAGCTCACCGACCCGATCGTCAGATCGCTTCTCGGTCGCCCCGACTCGGAACATGCCCTGCTGTCCGCTCTGATACGGGACGACCCGTATGTCGATGGCACACAACAGATCTCGACCCTGCTGGAGAAGTGGCGCGGAAGTCTCACCGTCGACGAACCGTCACTGGTGCTGCGTCTGCTCGAGCCCGATGACGAGGATGACGCAGCCGATGCCGGCACCGACGAGTCGGCGGAGTCGTTCTGGACGCTGCAGGTATGCCTACGGGCCGACGGTGAAGCGCCGCGTCCGGTTCCGATGAGCCGCAAGGTCGACGCCACACTGCTGTCGATTGCCGTACGCAAGCTCGGCGACGCAGTAGCGGCGTACCCGAGGCTGCGTGATCTGCCTTCCCAGGACGGCACTCTCGATCTACTTCTCCCCACCTCGGTCGTCATCGATCTCGTCGAACACGGTGCAACGGCACTGCAGGCCACCGGCACGACGGTGCTGCTTCCGCGGGCGTGGACGAGGCTTGATCCGTCGATGAGACTGCGCGTCGACTCGCCTGCGGTCACCAAAGCTGCCGCCGATCGTGCGGTCGGCATGGACGAGTTGATCTCCTACGACTGGCAGCTCCAACTGGGTGACATGGTGCTCACCGAGGCGGAGATGAACAGGCTCGCCGTCTCCAAGGGCGATCTCGTACGACTCCGCGGTCAGTGGGTCCTGGCCGACGGTGGTCAGCTCGCACGAGCAGCCAAATACGTCGCCGAGCATCACGGCGACGGGACCGCGCTGAGCACGCTGATGCGCGAGATGACGCTGGCCGATCCACCGCCCGCTCCGGTTCAGGACATCCGGGCCAGCGGATGGGCGGCCACGCTGCTCGAACCGGGCGCGGTGCCGGAGAGCATCCCCGTCCCCGTCGGTGTCAACGCGACTCTGCGGCCGTATCAGCAGCGTGGGCTCGACTGGCTCGCGTTCATGAGTCGGCTCGGTCTCGGCGCGGTGCTCGCCGACGACATGGGTCTCGGCAAAACACTGCAGGTGCTCACACTCCTTGCCCACGAACGACATCCGAGGCCGACACTGCTGGTGGCACCGATGTCGGTGGTCGGCAACTGGCAACGTGAGGCTGCGAAGTTCACGCCTGCACTTCGGGTCCTCGTGCACCACGGCCCGGCTCGGTCCAAGGGAGAGGAGCTCGACCGAGCGATCGCCCAGCACGACCTGATCGTCACCACCTACGCGCTGATGGCCAAGGACCGCGAGCAGCTCGCCGAGCAGACGTGGCGACGAGTGGTTCTCGACGAGGCGCAACACATCAAGAACGCCGGCACCGTCCAAGCCAAGGCAGCGCTCGCCATCCCGGCGGAACACAAGCTGGCGCTCACCGGAACACCGGTGGAAAACCGTCTGGACGAGCTCAGATCCATTCTCGATTTTGCCAATCCGGGCATGCTGGGGAGGCCGTCCGATTTCCGGAAGCGATTCTCGGTGCCGATCGAGCGCGAGAACGACGAAAATGCCGTCTCACGTCTGCGGGCCATCACATCGCCGTTCATTCTGAGACGCGTCAAGACCGACCCGACGGTCATCTCGGATCTGCCCGAGAAGAACGAAATGACGGTGCGCGCGAACCTCACCGCCGAGCAGGCTGCGCTGTACAAGGCGGTCGTCGACGAGATGATGGCGCAGATCGCCGATGCGAAGGGTATGAAACGCAAGGGCGCGGTGCTGTCCGCTCTCACCCGCCTCAAGCAGGTGTGCAACCACCCCGCCCATTTCCTGTCCGACGGTTCGCTCGTGCTCAAGAGAGGTCAGCACAGGTCCGGGAAGATCGGGTTGGTGGAGGACATGCTCGATTCGATTCTGGGCGACAACGAAAAGGTGTTGTTGTTCACGCAGTTCCGGGAGTTCGGTGAGCTCGTGGCGCCGTACTTCGCGGATCGATTCGGAGCCGAAGTGCCGTTCTTGCACGGCGGAGTGAGCAAGACCAAGCGTGATGCGATGGTGGAAAGGTTTCAGAGCGAGGACGGTCCACCGATCATGATGCTCTCGCTGAAGGCGGGTGGTACCGGATTGAATCTCACCGCCGCCAATCACGTTGTGCACCTGGACCGTTGGTGGAACCCTGCGGTGGAGAATCAGGCGACGGACCGCGCGTTTCGCATCGGCCAGCGTAAGAACGTCGAGGTGCGCAAACTGTTGTGTGTCGGCACCGTGGAGGAGCGAATCGACTCGATGCTCGTCTCCAAGCAGGGCCTGGCGGATCTGGCGGTGGGCACCGGAGAGAACTGGGTCACCGAGATGGACACCGCGGAACTGCAGGAGTTGTTCCGGCTCAGCGAGGATGCGGTGGGGGAGTGATGGTCGACTTCTCGCAGTACGGTAAGCGTCGAAAAGCCAAGGGCGGCATCGAGTCCCGAAACAAGCGCGGAGCCTTCGGGCAAACGTGGTGGGGCAGGCATTTCGTCGCTGCGATGGAAGACCTGGCCGATCCGGGTCGTATCGCGCGCGGAAGAACCTACGCTCGTCAGGGGCAGGTGCTCACTCTCGGCGTCGAGCGCGGGCAGATCTACGGCGAGGTGCAGGGCAGTCAGCTCGAGCCGTTCTCGGCCTCGGTCACCGTCGATCCGCTGACGCAGGGTGAAGTGGCCGCGCTCGTCGATCGGGTGCGGTCGAATCCTGGGATGCTGGCCGAGTTGGCGTCCAATTCCATTCCGCAGCCGTTGGCCTCGATGTTGCTGCCACACGACAAAGGCCAGCTCGACTTCGACTGCACCTGCCCCGACGACGGGTGGCCGTGCAAGCATGCGGCGGCGCTGATGTACATCGCCGCCGAGCACATCGACGCGTCCGCGGTGACCATTCTGACACTGCGTGGAGTCGACCTCGATCAGTTGATCGAGGGAGTCGGCGAAAGCGACGGCGGCACGGAGTCCGACGCCGACGACTGGTTCGCCGACCGTGCGTCCTTCCCCGACCTCCCCCAGGTGTCGTTCGCTCCCGCGATGGACGATCTCGATCCGTTGATCCTGCGTCGTGTCTTCCGCGCAGACGGCTCCAACGAGGCCGAGGTCAGCCGTGCCTGCGCCGATCTGAGGCAGTTCTACGACCGAATGTGACGAATTCTGGACTTGCATGGACATCCGACTATAGGATGGGCGCACTTCACTTCCACGCTCCAGGACGGACGAATTCCATGGCTCGCGAACTCACACACTTCATCGGCGGCAAGCACGTCGCCGGAACCTCCGGAAAATTCGGGGACGTCTTCGATCCCAACACCGGTGAGGTGCAGGCACGGGTGCCACTGGCCGATGTCTCCGAGGTCGAGGCCGCGATCGCCGACGCCGAACAGGCTCAACGCGAGTGGGCAACCTGGAACCCACAGCGCCGCGCCCGCGTGCTCATGAAGTTCCTCGCTCTGGTCACTCGAGACATGGACGAGCTCGCCCGTCTGCTGTCCTCCGAGCACGGCAAGACGATCGCCGACGCCAAGGGTGACATCCAGCGTGGCGTCGAGGTCGTCGAATTCTCCGTGGGCGTCCCGCATCTGCTCAAGGGCGAGTACACCGAGGGTGCAGGCGGCGGAATCGACGTCTACTCGATGCGTCAGCCGCTCGGCGTCGTAGCCGGAATCACCCCGTTCAACTTCCCCGCGATGATTCCCCTGTGGAAAGCCGGCCCGGCCATCGCCTGCGGAAACGCGTTCATCCTCAAGCCCTCCGAGCGCGACCCCTCCGTCCCGCTCAAGCTCGCCGAACTCTTCCTCGAGGCAGGACTGCCGCCGGGTGTGTTCAACGTCGTCAACGGCGGCAAGGATGCCGTCGACGTGCTCCTCACCGACGACCGCGTCAAGGCGATCGGCTTCGTCGGTTCGACCCCCATCGCGCAGTACATCTACGAGACCGCAGCCCAGCACGGCAAGCGCGCACAGTGCTTCGGCGGAGCCAAGAACCACGCCCTGGTGATGCCCGACGCCGATCTCGACGAGGTCGCCGACGCACTGCTCGGTGCCGCCTACGGTTCGGCAGGCGAGCGGTGCATGGCGATCTCCGTCGCCGTTCCCGTCGGAGAGGAGACCGCCGACGCGTTGGTCGCCAAACTCACCGAGCGAGTGGCGAAGCTGAAGATCGGCCGCAGTGACGACGAGAGCGCGGACTTCGGCCCGCTCGTCGGCAGCGATGCTTTGAAGCGCGTCAACGACTACACCCAGATCGGTGTGGACGAGGGTGCCGAGCTCGTCGTCGACGGACGCGGCTTCAGCCTCGACGGCCACGAGAACGGATTCTTCGCCGGCGCAACGCTGTTCGACAAGGTGACCACCGACATGCGGATCTACAAGGAAGAGATCTTCGGGCCCGTCCTGATCGTCGTCCGCGCCAAGGACTACGAGGATGCCCTGCGCTTGCCCACCGAGCACGAATACGGCAACGGCGTCTCGATCTTCACCCGGGACGGTGACACTGCCCGCGACTTCTGCTCCCGCGTCCAGGTGGGCATGGTCGGGGTCAACGTGCCGATTCCGGTGCCGATCGCGTACCACACGTTCGGTGGTTGGAAGCGTTCGGGATTCGGCGATCTGAACCAGCACGGACCCGATTCGATCCGCTTCTACACCAAGACCAAGACCGTCACCCAGCGCTGGCCGTCGGGCACCAAAGAAGCTGTCGCACAGAATCACTTCGTCATTCCGAACATGGACTGATCCGGCGATGTTCACCTTGAACGAGGACGAGCGAGCGATCAACGACACCGCTCGCGAATTCGCCGACGAGTTCCTGGCACCGAGTGCCATCGAGTGGGATCAGCAGAAACACTTCCCGGTCGACGTGCTGCGCAAGGCAGCGGGACTGGGGATGGGCGGCATCTACATTCGCGAGGATGTGGGCGGATCGGGCCTGACCAGAGTCGATTCGGTGAGGATCTTCGAGCAGTTGGCCACCGGTGACCCGTCCATCGCGGCGTACATCTCCATTCACAACATGGTTGCGTGGATGATCGACACCTACGGCGACGACGAGCAACGGCAGCGTTGGCTTCCGGGCCTGTGCGCGATGGATCAGTTGGGGAGCTACTGCCTCACCGAGCCGGGCGCGGGATCCGATGCCGCGATGTTGGCCACCAAGGCGGTGCGCGACGGTGACGAGTACGTGTTGGACGGCGTCAAGCAATTCATCTCCGGCGCAGGCACATCCGAGGTGTACGTCGTGATGGCGCGCACCGGTGCACCGGGGCCGCGTGGCATCTCGGCGTTCATCGTGCCGAAGGACTCCGCGGGTCTCTCGTTCGGAGCCAACGAGAAGAAGATGGGCTGGAATGCTCAGCCAACCCGGCAGGTCGTTCTCGAAGGAGTCCGCATTCCGGCCGAGAACCTGCTCGGCAACGAGGGCGACGGGTTCCGTATCGCGATGAACGGTCTCAACGGCGGGCGCATCAACATCGCCGCGTGTTCGATCGGCGGGGCGCAGTCCGCTCTCGACAAGGCCGTTGCCTACCTCGCCGAGCGCAAGGCGTTCGGGGCGCGGTTGCTCGATGCGCAGGCGCTCCAGTTCCGACTGGCCGACTTCACGACCGAACTGGAGGCGGCCCGCACGCTGCTGTGGCGGGCCGCGGACGCGTTGCAGAACGACGCTCCGAACAAGGTCGAAATGTGTGCGATGGCAAAGCGTTTCGGAACCGATGCCGGGTTCGACGTCGCCAACGGAGCGCTGCAACTGCTGGGCGGCTACGGCTACCTCGCAGAATACGGCGTCGAGAAAATCGTTCGTGATCTTCGAGTGCACCAGATCCTGGAAGGCACCAACGAGATCATGCGGCTGGTCGTCGCTCGATCGATCGTGGGCGCCGTATGAGTGACGTGATCCTCGAGGTCTCCGGCGGTATCGGTCGAATCACCCTCAATCGTCCCAAAGCCATCAACGCCCTCGATCATGCGATGGTGCGCGAGATCGCACCGGCATTGGCGCAATGGGCAACCGACGATGCCGTCGACGTCGTCCTGCTGACCGGAGCCGGTGAGCGCGGATTGTGCGCAGGCGGCGACATCGTCTCGATCTACCACGACGCCAAGGACGGCGGCAGCGGTAGCAGGGACTTCTGGCGCGAGGAGTACATCCTCAACGCCGCGATCGCCCGGTTCCCCAAGCCGTTCGTGGCCATCATGGACGGCATCGTCATGGGCGGAGGCGTCGGACTCTCGGCACATGCCAACACTCGCATCGTGACCGAGCGATCGAAGATCGCGATGCCCGAGGTCGGAATCGGTTTCGTTCCGGATGTGGGTGGCACGTACCTGCTCTCGCGTGCACCGGGCGAGATCGGCACCCATTTCGCGCTCACCACGGCGCGGATGAATGCCGCCGACGCCATCGCGGTCGGCTTCGCCGATCACTACATCCCTTCCGACAAGCTGGAAGACTTCTACTCGGCACTCGAGACGGTCAGCGTCGGAGAGGCCGTCGCAGCGTTCAGTGAGCCGGCACCGGAGTCCACAGTTGCCGGCCAGCAGGAATGGATCGACGAGTGCTACGCCGGCGACGACGTCCAGGGCATCGTGGACGCGCTGGCCGCCAGCACAGTACCCGAGGCACAGAAGTCGGCGGAGGACATTGCGTCCAAATCGCCTGTCTCGCTCGCAGTGACTCTGAGATCGCTGCGTCGGGCAGCGACACTGCCGACGCTCGAGTCTGTACTCGACGAGGAATACCGCGTGTCGGTCGCGTCGCTGAGCAGCCACGACCTCGTCGAGGGAATTCGAGCACAGGTGGTCGAGAAGGACCGCAACCCGCAATGGCAACCACGTACGTTGGCAGAGGTCACGCCCGAGGATGTAGACCGGTACTTCGCGCCCCTGGGCGACGCGGAACTGGGCCTGTCGAACGCACACACAGAAGGTGAGCAGTCATGAGCGAGAAGACGATCGGCTTCATCGGCCTCGGCCACATGGGTGGACCGATGGCCGCCAATCTGGCTGCGGCCGGCTACACGGTGCAGGGATTCGACCTGGTTCCCGCCGCGCTCGAGCAGGCCACGAAGGACGGCGTCACCGTGGTGGAGTCGGCCGTGGCCGCCGTCGCCGGTGCCGACATCGTCATCACGATGCTGCCCAACGGCCGACTGGTGCTCGGGTTGTATGCGGACCTGCTGCCTGCTGCCGCGCCGGGCACGTTGTTCATCGACTCCTCGACCATCGACGTCGCCGACGCGCACGCCGCGCACAAGCTCGTGCACGAGGCAGGCCATCGCAGTCTCGACGCGCCGGTATCCGGAGGTGTCGGGGGAGCCGCGGCAGGAACGTTGACCTTCATGGTCGGCGGTTCCGAGAAGGATTTCGCCTCTGCCGCAGCAGTTCTCGACGTCATGGGTCGCAAGGTGGTGCACTGCGGCGCAGCAGGTAACGGTCAGGCCGCCAAGATCTGCAACAACATGATCCTCGGAGTGTCGATGATCGCCATCAGCGAGGCCTTCGTGCTGGGGGAGAAGCTGGGCCTGAGCAACCAGGCACTGTTCGACGTGGCGTCGACTGCGTCCGGTCAATGCTGGGCACTGACCACGAACTGCCCGGTGCCCGGACCGGTCCCGACGAGCCCTGCCAACAACGAGTACAAGCCCGGCTTCGCTGCGGCTCTCATGGACAAGGACCTGGGTCTGGCGGCGAATGCACTGCGCGACAACGGTGTCGAGGGTGTTCTGGGTCTGGCCGCAGCCGAGCTGTACGCTCGATTCAAGGAAACGTCCGGGGGCGGCACCGATGTCGACTTCTCCGGCATCATCAACGACATCCGCGAGCGCTCGAACGGAGCAGGCCTGTGAGTGACTACGAGACGGTTCTGCTCGAGCGTCGGGGACGCGTCGGCATCATCACGCTCAACCGTCCGAAGGCGTTGAACGCGCTCAACTCCGAGCTGATGCGTGAGGTCGTCTCGGTGGTCGAGGAACTCGACGCGGACTCCGACATCGGTGCGATCCTGATCACCGGTTCCGAGCGGGCATTCGCTGCTGGGGCCGACATCAAGGAGATGCAGCCCAAGTCCTACATGGACGTGTACCTCGACGACTTCTTCGCGGCCTGGGATCGGCTGGCATCGGCTCGGACGCCGCTGATCGCAGCGGTCTCCGGTTACGCACTCGGCGGCGGGTGTGAACTCGCGATGCTGTGCGATGTTCTGATCGCCTCGGACACCGCGGTATTCGGACAACCCGAGATCAAACTCGGCGTCATTCCGGGAATCGGCGGGTCGCAGCGCCTGACGCGTGCGGTGGGCAAGGCCAAGGCCATGGAGATGTGCCTGACCGGTCGCAACATGAAGGTCGAGGAAGCCGAGCGAGCAGGATTGGTCTCGCGCATCGTGCCGGTCGCGGATCTGCTCGACGACGCCATCGTGACCGCGACCACCATCGCCGAGATGTCGCTACCGGTTGCCATGATGGCGAAGGAAGCGGTGAACCGATCGTTCGAGTCGAGCCTGGCCGAGGGTGTGTTGTTCGAGCGCCGCGTGTTTCATTCGACGTTCGCCACGGAGGATCAGAAGGAAGGCATGTCGGCGTTCATCGAGAAGCGAACGCCGAACTTCCGGCACCGCTAGGGCCGGTCCACCCTACCTGTCTGGGGACAGGAGCGCGGCCCCGCGGGCCGAGACGAGTTCCGGCATCGACGGCACCAGAGTCGTCAGGCCGGTCCGCAGTTCGAGCGACCGAGCTATCGACGTGATGTTCGCGCCGCCGCCGACCACGACGATGGACTGCGGCCTGGCACTGGACAATTGGATGGTCTGCTCGACGAGCATGCCCACGTACCGCACCGGTCCGGCGATCAGATCGTCGAAGTCGCGTCGGGTGAGCACATGCCGTGCAGTACCGGATGGGTCCGTGGTGCTGACGACGGAATCGACGCTGAGTTTCTCCTTGATGGATCGGCTGGCGTCGATTCCGACGCGTACGCCCTTGGACGAGAGCAGTCGACGAACCGAATGGTCGAGATCGTCGCCGCAGAAGGTGGCCGTGCGTCGTGTCATGAGAGTGCGAGTGGAGGCGAGATCGACGACAGTGACGGTGGTTCCGGTACTGCCGATATCGCACAGCACAGTGACACCGTGGTTGGGTACCAGCCCGATGAAACGCAGATAGCGCACTTGCGCAGCGGTTTCCGGCACCAGCGATGCCGTGCGGGCCGCGCCGCTGGTGGCGACCGAACCGGGATCGGTCGCCACCCGGTACGCGATGGCGGAGAACTGCACCGGCAGCGACATCGACCCGGCGATGGAATGTACGGCGTCGACGCCGGTGGCAATGGTGGTGGCCAAGGACTGGCCGGGCGCGCGGCGCACCGTCCGCGCCACGATGGGTGTTCGATGGGGGCTGTCCAGATAGGTCAAGATCGCACGTGCACCGTGTGCACCTGCCCCGACTCCCAATACCAGCACCCGGCCCCACCCTTCAGCAGATCGACTCCGCCTTGTTCACAGAGCAATTCCACCACGAACGGTACGGGTGTGCCATTAATTTGTGACGAGTCACGACAGATATCAGAACGATGTGGCTATGTCATCACTGTCGAAATCGCCTGCATCCGAACGTAGTTCCGCCAGGATACGGACCAGTGTGAGCAGCTTGTCGCGGGCCAGGCCGGGGTGGGTGAACACCAGCGAGTTCAAGCGCTCGGTAGCCTCGAGGGCCAATGCCCGTCCCTGCTCGGTGATTTCGACGAGAGTGGTGCGACGATCGCTCGGATGGGGAATGCGGCGAACGTATCCCACGGATTCGAGACGGTCCACAGCGTTGGTCACGCTCGTCGGGTGGACCTGTAGACGTGCGCTCGCCTTGGCCATCGGCAGAGCGCCGTTCTTGGTGAACGTCAACAACGTCAGCAACTCGTACCGCGAGAAGGTCAGCCCGGTCGGCTTCAATGCCTCCTCGACGCGGGCCAGCATGATCTGCTGCGCGCGCATCAGCGATGTCACCGCAGCCATTCCGTCGGCGGCGTCGGACCACCCGTGCTTGGACCACTGACGGTGGGCCTCTGCAATGGGATCGAGTGGCAACGGAGACGGTGCAGGCATAGCGACCATCCTCCCACGGTGTCGGCTTCGTGCGACTACCGAATCGCGTTGCGAAGTACCGCCAGAGGTACCCGATCCGTGATCGCAACCCGAACGCGCGAGATCTGCTCTCGGGCTTGGGCTGTGCGCGCGGTGTCGGTCTCGCCGCTCACCAATGCCCTGTCCAGGAGCTCGAGTTGAGCCAGTACGGCGTCGACGTGGTCGGTCGACCGCGCCGCGCGGCCCACTCGCTCGGCGAGACGAATTCCGGCTTCCACCACCATCGGGCTTCCGGTGCCGTAGATCCGCACCGCATCCAGTGCGTGATCGATCAGCGACTCGACCGCCACGCGGCCGATGATCACTCGCACGATGCCGTCGGAGTCACACCGTGCACGGCAGGGCATCGGACGCTGGACGACCGCGACGAGTCCGACGGAGAGGTCGTCGATGGCGTTGCGTGCCGTGTACGGGTCGTTGACCCCGGTGGACAGCGCGCGCACGGCCATTTCGGTCATCTGCTCGACGGCGAAGGCTATGTCGTGCCGGGGTGTTCGGCTGGTGCCGATGTCGAAGGATCCTCGTACTCGGCCGATCGCGTCCTCGGATATGTCGGCCGAACGATCGGCGAGGATGTCTGCGAGGGGTTCACCGGCGACGACATGGTCACCGGGCGCTCGATGAATCTCGACCATGGTGCTGCTGTCGGTGGCGATGCCCAGGACACCGACCTCATCGATATCGATGATCACTCCGGATTCCTCGGCGAGCACCGTGGTGTAGACGGGTGGCTTGGAAATTCCGTCTGCCGACGCCGCGTCGTCGGGTTGCTCGAGTGGATACAGAGCGTCGACGGACTCCGACAACTCGTCGCGGACTCGGGCGGACAGCGTGGCGACCTGAATCGACTGAGCGATGTGATGAATGAAGTACACGAGCACACCCACGTCGACGACCGCGAGGGCGACGGCAACGTTGACGGCGATGTCGGGCACGAATACCGAGCCGTCGGATTCGATCGATCGAATCGACCGCAACACCATCAGTGAGTACAGGAATGTGGCACCGAAGATGCCGAGTACCACCTGATTGCCTCGGTCTGCCATGAAGTTTCGCACCAGACGAGGGCCGTACGACGAACTGGCGGTGGCGAGTACGGAGATCGTGATGGAGAACGACGTCGCGGCCACTCCCAACATCGAGCCGCCGATGGCACCGAGAATGTCTCTGCTGCCACTGGCGCCGACGTGATAGAGCAGCGAGCCCGTCAGATCCACCCGGGTGTCGAGCAGATAGCGGTCGAGACTCACCAGGGCCTGCGCGAGCAGGAGCGCGCAGACTCCCAGGACAGCGGGGATGAACCAGAACGACTCCCGCAACGTGGCCATGTGTTCCTTCATGAGCCACAGTCTTCCCCGGGGTATCCGAATCAATCATCGGGGTTCGAATCACGATGATCGAAACGGTGGGCCACGCCCATCCGATACGGCATCGTCATCGGTGATGCGGGTGTGGCTGAGTGGCTAGGCACCGGCCTGCAAAGCCGTTTACACGGGTTCGAATCCCGTCGCTCGCTCCATCATCGAGACCGACCAGCAATGGTCGGTCTCGATTCATTTCCCATCAGGCGAGCAGGGCGGGCTTTCGTGCCACGGTCACGGCCCAATCCGCGTCGGCGCGCCATGGCCGCAGATCCCAGGTCGCGAATCGATGCTCGACGACGAAGCCGACCGCCGCCAAATCGTCGTCGAGCATGCCAACGGAGTACTCGCGATCGGTGGCGAAGCCAGTGACGAACACCCCGCCGTCGGCCAGGTGGGCCCAGATACGTTGCAGTGCTGCACGTTCGGTGCCCGGAGCCATGTAGACGAGAACGTTGCCTGCCGCAACGGCTGCGTCGAACGTTCGTCCCAGATCCAGCGTCGTCAGATCGGCGACGTGCACGTCGAGTTCGGGCCGCGCTTGCGCGGCTTCGGCCAGAACCGGATCGAGATCCACTGCCGTTACCCGGTGGCCGCGGCGGACCAGTTCGGCACCGAGTCTGCCGGTACCGCATCCTGCATCGAGGATGCTCGACGCGGGGGAGACCAACGCGTCGACCATGCGGGCCTCACCGTGCAGATCCACGCCGCGTTCGGCCAGGCGGTCGAATCGCTCGATGTACCGCTTGGAATCGTCTACGGTGTTCTCGGCTTGCCAGCGTGTGGTCATGCCGCCAGGGTAGGTCAGGTCAAGGAGTCCAGGGCCGACTGGGCTTCGGCGACTCGGGCTCGGGCTGCCTCGAGTGCCTCCGCCGTCGACCCCGCCTGTACGACGCTTGTTCTCTCCGCTTCCCGCGCAGCCTTCGCGCGGGTCTTCGCCGCAGTCAGTTCCGACTCGATTCGTTCGACTTCCGCTGCAGCGCTGCGCAGTTCGGATGCCGTCCGTTCGGTGTCGGCCTGTGCCTCCTCCGCCTCGACGCGCGCGTCATCGAGGTCGGACTCGGCCGATTCGAGTTCGGCGACCAGTCGATTGTGCTCGACCTCGCGCAGCTTCTCGGCTTCGGAAGTGTCCTCGGAATCGGACTCTGCTGCGTCCTCGGGTGCGTCATCGGCAGTGTCCGATACGCCGTCGGTCTCGGTCTCGTCCTCGGTAGGCTCCGGAACCAGCGAGAGCAGCGCAGGCCCGAAGCCGCTGTACGTTTCGGCCACCACGGTTCTGCCGGCACGGACACGGTCGCGTATCTCGGGGTCGGCCATCGCCGCGCTCAGGGTGTTGGAGATCTCGCGGGCGGCATTGTCGCCGACGCTGGTGCCGAGGTCACGTCCCAGCGTGACTGCTCTTTCGGTCAGCGCGCGTATCGAAGTGCTTCGAGCCGTGGACAATTCGCGCAGCCGGGAGCCGTCGCCGCGCTGCTGGGCTCGTTCGAGCTGCTCACCGAGGTCGAATAGTTCTGCCAGAGCCGATTCGTCCTGCCGCGCGAGTGTGTTCACCAACCACGCCACTACCGTGGGCTTGCGCTGGGCACCGATGCGGGCGGCACCGGCTTTGTCGCCGAATTTCTTGAACCGGGTGACGTACGCGGAGCGATGCGAGACGAAATCGGCGGGAGGGAGCGAATACAGATCGTCGATGACGGTCTCGATGTGGGGGAGATTCTCGGACATCGAAGTCCACCGTCTCGTTCGAGCAGTCACCCAAGGAGGATGACGTGCGTGAAAGATGTGTGCCCCCGGCAGGATTCGAACCTGCGGCCTTTCGCTCCGGAGGCGAACGCTCTATCCCCTGAGCTACGGGGGCGCACCGGACGAACCGGTGTGCCTGTTGGGCTGTACGAAAGACTAGCGCATCCGCGACCCGAGCCGAAATCACCCCTCGGGCAGCGGCTGCGCACCCTTCTCGTCGAGCATCTGCTTCATGAGGGTCGACTCGCTGGTCTGGGTGGCAACCATGGACTTCGCCAGATTGATCACCGCAGGCGACTGCGCGTGAGTCTGGGCGTACTCCATCATCGCCAGGCCGCCCTCGTGGTGGCGCAGCATGAGTTGCAGGAACATGACGTCGACGGCCGGGCCGGTGGCCTGCCGAAGCGCTGCGAGTTCGGTCGAACTGGCCATGCCCGGCATCGCCCTGGTGGGATCCGACGACCCGGGATCCATGGACATTCCGCCCATCGAGTGCCCGTGGGAGTCGTCCTCGGTCATCCAGGTCATGTAGCCGTCGGTCGAGATCGGTGCACGGTCCCACAGAGCCAACCAGCCCTGCATCTGCCCCACCTGGTTCTGCTGCGAGGTGAGCATGTCGAACGCCAGGTTCTTCACGGCCTGATCCGAGGCGTTGGTCAACGCCACCGCGGCCATCTCGATGGCCTGGTTGTGGTGCACGGTCATGTCCTGAGCGAAACCGACATCGACCGAGTCCGCGGCGGCCGCACTGTCGTCGCTGCGGAACGGACTCTGCACCAGAAAGCCCAGGGCGAAACCGATCGCCAGGACTGCGATCAGCGCGAGTATCACCAACGCGGTGCGTTGGCTCGGCTTGGTGGCTACCGCATCATCGGTCGGTGTCGGTTCGATCATCAGTTCGTGGGGATCTGGAGGTCGCTGGGCAGCTGCATCCCGCCGGCTCCACTTGTCTCACTGGTGTCGGGGGTGATTCCGGCACCGTCCATCGGCACTGCGTCCGGACCGGGTGCGGAGGCGTCGAACAGCGGTGGGTTGTCCGGGTCGAAGGCGTTGTCACCTGTGCCCGGTACCGATGCGCAGCTGGCACCGACCTCCGGGTAGGCGAAGCGGTTCAGGCGCAAGGCGGAGATGAACTGGCCGATGCGCGCGTCGTCGACACTGTCCAGCTTGAGCTGATGGCCCCAGGACTGCAGCGAGACGGGGGTGTCGAGGCCGGGATAAGGCGACATCAGCATCTGGGTCTCACCGTCGACGCGGTCTGCGAGTGATTGGATCTGGTCCGCATTCAGGTCATCGGGGTTGTAGGTGACCCAGACGGCCCCGTGCTCGAGAGAGTGGACGGCATTCTCGGTGCGAATCGCCTCGGGATAGACGATTCCCGTGCAGGTGGCCCACACGGCGTCGTGCGGCCCGCCGAACGGCGGCGACTGGTCGTAGGCGACCCGCTGCGTGCGCGCAACGTGCAGAGCCGCGGGGTACTCCTGGACCGTCACGCCCTCGATGCCCGTCGACGGGTCCTGATTGGACTCGCTGGGCGCGAACTTCTGCGCCTCGGCCCGATCCTGGTACTTCGGATACAGATTGATCCCGAGTCCGGCGACCAGACCGACAACCACTACGACACCGGCAACCGTCAGCCAGGGAATCTGCCTGCCCTTGGCGGCGGGAACGCCGCCCTTCTTCTTACGAGCGGACTTCTTGTTAGCGGCATTGATGGCTTTGTCTGCCTTCGCAGCCGACTTGTTCTGACTGCCTTTGTCGGGACCCGTTGGCATCGCTGTAGTTGCTCTCTCAGTCGAGGAAAGGTGGTGGTCGTTGACGCTGTTGGTACGTATCTGCTGGTGACGGCGTTGATCGCGGACCGTCGGCGCAGAGCGTCCTTACTGTACGTTCTCTGCCTGAGAGCGTGCTCAGAGCCCGTGTGGACTGCATGGGCCGAGGGTGCTCACCGGCAGACGGGCAGTGGATGCGAGGACGGCGCGCACCAGCCAATAGGATAGCTACCTGTGACTCCCGCCGATCTTGCCGAACTGCTACACGCGACCGCCGCGAAAGTGCTTGCCGAGCGCGGTCTGGACGCATCCGTTCTTCCCGCGAAGTTGACGGTCGAGCGTCCCCGCAACCCCGAGCACGGCGATTACGCGACCAACGTGGCACTGCAGGTCGCGAAGAAGGCCGGAGCCAATCCCCGCGACTTCGCCGGCTGGCTCGCCGACGCTCTCGCTGCCGAGGCCGCGATCGACAGCGCCGACGTTGCAGGCCCGGGATTCCTGAACATCAGGCTGGCCGCTGCTGCTCAGGGCGAGATCGTCGCCCGAGTACTCGCCGCAGGCACGGCATTCGGCAACGGATCGTCGATGGCGGGAAAGAAGGTCAACCTCGAGTTCGTCTCGGCCAACCCGACCGGCCCGGTACATCTCGGCGGCACCCGGTGGGCGGCCGTCGGTGATGCGCTCGGTCGCATTCTCACCGCTCACGGCGCCGAGGTCACTCGCGAATACTTCTTCAACGATCACGGCGCTCAGATCGCGCGCTTCACGCACTCGCTCATCGCCGCCGCCAAGGGTGAGCCTGCACCAGACAACGGCTATGCGGGCGAATACATCGCCGAGATCGCAGCGCATGTGCTCGCCGAGCGACCTGATGCGCTCGCCCTGGACACCGAGGCACAGGAAGAGACGTTCCGATCCATCGGCACCGAGCTGATGTTCGATCGGATCAAGGCGAACCTGCACGAGTTCGGCGTCGACTTCGATGTCTACTTCCACGAGAACTCGCTGTTCGAATCCGGTGCGGTCGAGAAGTCGGTCGAGTACCTCAAGACCTCGGGGAGTCTCTACGAGGAAGACGGCGCCTGGTGGCTCCGGTCCACCGACTTCGGTGACGACAAGGATCGCGTCGTCATCAAGAGCGACGGCAACGCCGCCTACATCGCCGGCGACATCGCCTACTTCCAGAACAAGCGCCAGCGCGGCTTCGACCTGTGCATCTACATGCTCGGAGCAGACCACCACGGATACATCGGACGGCTCAAGGCGGCCGCGGCAGCGTTCGGAGACGACCCCGAGACGGTCGAGGTACTGATCGGACAGATGGTCAACCTGGTCCGCGACGGCGTGGCCGTGAAGATGAGCAAGCGCGCCGGAACCGTCATCACCCTCGACGACCTGGTCGACGCAATCGGCGTCGACGCCTCCCGGTACGTCATGATCCGGTCGTCCGTCGACTCCAGCATCGACATCGACCTCGCACTGTGGGCGAGCGCGAGCAACGAGAACCCGGTGTACTACGTCCAATACGCCCACGCTCGCCTGGCCTCGCTCGCGCGCAACGCTGCCGAGCTGGGAATCAGTGCGGAACAGCCCGATCTGAGCCTGCTCACCCACGAGCAGGAAGGCGAGCTGATCAGGACGATCGGCGAGTACCCCCGAGTGGTGGCCAGCGCCGCCGAACTACGCGAACCACATCGGATCGCCCGCTACCTCGAAGAGTTGGCGGGGGCCTACCACCGTTTCTACGGTGCGTGTCGAGTACTTCCACAAGGAGACGAGGAGCCCGGACCTGTGAACACCGCACGACTGGCGTTGGGGAACGCGACCCGGCAGGTCCTGGCCAACGGCCTGGAACTGCTCGGGGTCAGCGCACCGGAGCGCATGTGAGCGCACATCCGGCAGGACCGAAGCATGCCGACAATCCCGCCGTACAGAGCACGTCCCATCGCCCGTCCGACGCGTCGGAGATGACGACTCTGCCGGCGCAGGTGTGGCCCCGCAACGCCGAGCGCGGTGAGGACGGAACCGTCCGTCTCGCCGGAGTGTCGGTGACCGATCTCGCGGCGCAGTACGGCACACCGCTGTTCGTCATCGACGAGGACGACTTCCGTTCGCGCTGCCGTGAAATGGCCGCTGCCTTCGGGGCACCCGAACGAGTTCACTACGCCTCCAAGGCTTTCCTGTGCGGAGAGATCGCGCGCTGGGTTGCCGACGAAGGGCTCTCGCTCGACATCTGCTCCGGAGGCGAGCTGGCCATCGCGCTCGCCGCGGGATTCCCCGCGGACCGAATCGCCATGCACGGCAACAACAAATCGGTGGCCGAGCTCGAAGCAGGCGTGCGCGCGGGCGTCGAGCATGTGGTACTGGACTCCAACATCGAGATAGACCGTCTCGACGGAGTTGCCGGCGCGGCCGGTGTGGTGCAGGACGTTCTGATTCGCATCACCGTCGGTGTCGAAGCGCACACGCACGAATTCATTGCGACCGCGCACGAGGATCAGAAGTTCGGTTTCTCGCTCGCCGACGGTTCGGCACTCGACGCGGTCCGCCGCGTGTTCGCTGCAGACAACCTTCGCCTCGTGGGTCTGCACAGCCACATCGGGTCGCAGATCTTCGAGGTCGACGGCTTCGAGTTGGCAGCGCACAAGGTCATCGGGCTGCTGGCAGACATCGTCTCCGAATTCGGCGTCGACAAGACCTCCCAGATCTCGACGCTGGATCTCGGTGGCGGCATGGGTATTTCGTACGTGCCGAGCGACGACCCGCCTCCGGTGGAACAACTCGCGGCGAAGCTGACCGCCATCGTCGAGACCGAGTCGGCCGCGGTGGGACTGCCGGTCCCGACCATCGCAGTCGAGCCCGGCCGCGCCATCGCCGGACCGGGCACCGTCACGCTCTACGAGGTCGGCACGATCAAAGATGTCACCGTCGACAAGGCGACGCGCAGGCGCTACATCAGCGTCGACGGCGGAATGAGCGACAACATTCGCACCTCGCTGTACCAGGCCGAATACGATTGTCGATTGGTGTCGCGGTCCAGTGAGGCAGAGGCAGTCGTGGCCCGGGTGGTCGGAAAGCATTGCGAGAGCGGCGACATCGTCATCAAGAACACGTGGATGCCGGCAGACGTCGGGCCGGGTGACCTGCTCGCAGTGGCGGCCACCGGGGCCTACTGCTACTCCATGTCCAGTCGCTACAACCTGCTGACGCGGCCCGCTGTGGTCGCGGTCAAGGACGGGCAGTCACGCCTGATCCTGCGGCGGGAAACCATCGAAGATCTGCTCAGCTTGGAGGTTCAGCCATGACATCGAAGCCGATAGGCGTCGCCGTACTCGGACTCGGAAACGTCGGTAGTGAGGTCGTCCGAATCCTCACCGAGAACGCAGAGGATTTCGAGGCGAGGATCGGTGCGCCACTGGCAATTCGAGGCATCGCTGTACGGCGGGTCGACGGTGATCGTGGCGTACCGGCCGAGCTGCTCACCGACGACCCCGCAGAGCTGGTCGGCCGCGACGACGTCGACATCGTCGTCGAGGTACTCGGCGGCATCGACATTCCCCGCAAACTGGTGCTGTCGGCCCTGGAGAAGGGCAAGTCCGTCATCACGGCTAACAAGGCCCTGCTGGCCGAGTACACCGGTGAACTGGCCGACGCGGCCGAGAAGTCGCGCGCAGACCTGTATTTCGAGGCTGCCGTGGCCGGAGCCATTCCGGTCGTTCGTCCGCTGATGCAGTCCCTCGCGGGCGACCGCGTGAACAAGGTCGCGGGCATCGTCAACGGCACCACCAACTTCATCCTCTCCGCCATGGACGAGACCGGCGCGGACTACGCCGAAACCCTTGCCGAAGCAGGGCGTCTCGGTTACGCCGAGGCCGACCCGACCGCTGACGTCGAGGGATACGACGCCGCATCGAAGGCAGCCATCCTGGCGTCCATCGCGTTCCACACGCGGGTCACGGCCGGTGATGTGTACCGCGAGGGCATCAGCAAGATCACCTCGGACGACCTCGAGACCGCGAAGTCCCTGGACTGCACCATCAAACTGCTGGCCATCTGCGAGCGAATCGTGACGCCCAAGGGCAAGGAACGAATCTCCGCTCGGGTCTACCCGGCGCTCGTTCCGCTGAACCATCCGCTGGCATCGGTGAACGGTGCGTTCAACGCCGTGGTCGTCGAAGCCGAGGCTGCCGGACGCCTGATGTTCTACGGACAGGGTGCGGGCGGCGCGCCGACGGCGTCCGCAGTACTCGGCGATCTGGTGATGGCCGCGCGCAACAAGTTCTACGGCGGCCGGGGCCCGCTCGAATCCAAGTACGCCAAGCTCAAGGTGGCCCCCATGGGTGACATCCTCACTCGCTACTACGTCAGCATGCAGGTGGCGGACAAGCCCGGCGTGCTGGCGACCGTGGCAGCCGAGTTCTCCAAGCGCGACGTCAGTATCTCGACGGTGCGCCAGCAGGGCTCGGGTGACGGAGCCAGGCTCGTCGTGGTCACCCACCTCGCGGCCGACTCCGCACTGTCCGAAACCGTTGCATCGCTCGAGCAGCTCGATGTGGTCGTCCACGTCGCCAGCGTTCTCCGATTGGAAGGCACCACCGTATGAGCGTCCACACCCCCTGGCCCGGTCTGATCGAGGCATACCGCCCGCGTCTGGCCATCGGCCCGGACTGGAAGACCGTCACGCTGCGCGAAGGCGGAACTCCGCTGCTGCCCGCCGGGCATCTGTCCGAACTGACCGGGTGCACGGTGCATCTGAAGGTCGAGGGGCTCAACCCCACCGGTTCCTTCAAGGACCGCGGTATGACCATGGCCGTCACCGACGCGCTCGCCCGGGGACAGGAAGCAGTTCTCTGTGCCTCGACCGGCAACACCTCGGCCTCCGCAGCCGCCTACGCGGCCAAGGCCGGAATGAGCTGTGCCGTCCTGGTGCCGCAGGGCAAGATCGCCATGGGCAAGCTCGCTCAGGCAGTCATGCACGGAGCCAAGATCATTCAGGTTCAGGGCAACTTCGACGACTGCCTCGAACTGGCGCGCAAGACCACAGCCGAGTTCCCGACCATCGGTCTGGTCAACTCCGTCAACCCTGTTCGCATCGAGGGCCAGAAGACTGCGGCCTTCGAGATCTGCGACGCCCTCGGCGATGCACCGGACATCCATGCACTGCCGGTCGGCAACGCAGGCAACATCACCGCGTACTGGCGGGGCTACTCGGAGTACTTCCGAGACGGTCTCACCACACGCAAGCCGCGGATGCTCGGAGTTCAGGCCGCAGGTGCCGCTCCGCTGGTTCACGGTGCGCCCGTGAAGGATCCCGAAACCATCGCCACCGCAATCCGGATCGGCTCGCCTGCTTCCTGGAACGGTGCCGTCAACGCGAAGGAAGAATCCAACGGTGCATTCCGCGCAGCCACCGACGAGGAGATTCTCGAGGCGTACCGACTGATCGCGAAGACCGAGGGTGTGTTCGTCGAGCCTGCGTCCGCGGCCAGCGTCGCCGGACTCCTGGCGGCCCGAAAGGAAGGCTGGCTGGAGCCGGGCCTGACCGTGGTGTGCACGGTGACCGGAAACGGCCTCAAGGACCCTGATACCGCACTGTCGGGAATGCCTGTGGTAGAACCGATTTCGGTCGATCCCGTCGCTGTGGCGGCCGCGCTCGAGCTGGCCTGAGTTGACGGAATCTCCGGCTATGACGACGACACTCCCCATCGGGCTCACGGTCACCGCGCGTGTTCCAGCGTCCAGTGCCAACATCGGACCTGGATTCGACAGTCTGGGAATCGCTTTGGGGCTCTACGACGAGATCGAGGTCACGACGACCTCGTCGGGGCTGCGAATTCACGTCGACGGCGAGGGCTCGGCGGACGTGCCGTGGGGTCCGACGCACTTGGTGGTGCGTGCCATCGAGCGGGGACTCGAAGCTGCCGGAGTGTGGGCCGATGGCCTCGATGTCCACTGCCGCAACGTGATTCCTCATTCGCGAGGTCTCGGTTCGTCGGCGTCGGCTGTGGTCGGTGGCCTCGCAGCGGCCAATGCGCTGGCTGCGAAGGTGGATCCGTCGTTGTCGCTGTCGGAGAGTCAACTCGTTCAGCTCTCGTCGGAATTCGAGGGCCATCCCGACAACGCGTCGGCAAGTTGCCTCGGTGGTGCCGTCGTGTCGTGGAGTGAACCGCCCAATGCCAGTGTGACGGCGCGAAAGTACGCAGCGGTTCGGCTCGCGGTGCACCCGAGCATCAAGGTTGTCGTGCTCGTACCGTCCGAGCGTTCGTCGACGTCGCACACGCGGGGTCTGTTGCCGGAGTTGGTGCCCCACCGAGACGCGGCCTTCAACGTCAGTCGCAGTGCCCTCGCGGTCGTGGCCCTCACCGAGCGTCCGGATCTCCTGATGTCGGCAACCGAGGATCTGCTGCATCAGGGCCAACGAGCTCAGGCGCTGCCCGATACCACCCGTTGGATCGCGACACTCCGCGCTCGGTCCATCGCGGCGGTGGTCTCCGGAGCGGGACCGACCGTCATGGCGTTGTGCACCGAGGAGTTTCCGGCGGACCTTCGTGACGCGGCGACGGCCGAGGGATGGCGGGTACTCGACCTCGACGTCGCCGACGGTGTCACCATCGCGTGACAATTGCCGAATAGGGTTCTTGCCGACTGAGGACAACGGCGCTATGGTGAACCCTGTCCGTACATCGTGCGCTTCAGACGCCGGTTTCGTCAGGGCAATCAGGTCGCTGTATTCGGGGGATTCAAACGTCCGAGTGATGTGACGCTCCTGACTCGATCCTCCCCGTAGTTCTCTGCGGGCTCGGTTCGATGGTGTCGTCGACGGAGTGCGTCGAACATGAACGGCAATATCCGAGTTCGGTAGAACGCCGAACTGCGGAACGAACCCTCTGCTGCGCATCGAGCGAGCGAGGGAAGGAAAGGACCTCCGTGACCGATACGGAACTTATCTCTGCGCCCGAAACGTCACGCCGACGTGCCGGCCTGTCCGGAATGGTTCTCACCGAGCTGCGCAGCCTCGCCGGTGAACTGGGCATCAAAAGTATTTCCGGCATGCGCAAGGGCGATCTGATCGCTGCGATTTCCGAGCGTCAATCGGGCGCTGCGTCGGCGAAGGCCGACGCACCGAAGTCGCGTCGAGCTGCTGCAGCAGCACCCGTCGTAGAAGATCGACCGGCCGCCGACAAGACTGCCGAGAAGGCCCCCGAGAAGGCGTCTGCCCAGTCTGCTCCCGAGGTAGCGCCGTCGGACGCCTCCGCAGGCCAGTCGGGCGATGCCGGTGACGCAGCACCTGAGACCGGACGTCGCACGCGCGGCCGTCGGGCCGCGGGTCGCCGCGCCGGTGCACCGGATCAGCTCCCGCTCGACGACAGCGGTGACTCGGCCGGATCGACGCCTGCCGCAGCAGACGCACCGGCCGCAGTCGTGCAGTCCGACAAGACCGACGAGTCCGGCGACAACGAGACGGGCCAGCGCCCGCGACGCAGTCGAGGCGAACGTGGCCGTCAGGACGGAAGCGATCGCGAGCTGCGCGACGCCGACGACAGTCGGGACAATTCGGGTCGCGACAACTCGAATCGCGACAACTCGAATCGCGACAACTCGAATCGCGACAACTCGAATCGTGACAACTCGAATCGTGACAACTCGAATCGTGACAACTCGAATCGTGACAGCGGAAGCCGAAATCAGGGCGACCGAGACTCCTCCAATCGCGAGAACGGCAACCGAGACAACGGCAACCGCAATCAGGGTGAACGGGACAGCTCGAACCGGGACGGCGGCGGTCGCAATCAGGGCGATCGCAACGGTCGCAACCGCAACCAGGGCGACGGCCGCAACGACAATCGCAACGACGGGCGTAACGAGGATCGCAACAACGGTCCGCGCGACAACCGCGACAACAATCAGGACGACGAGGGCGAAGGCCGCGGTCGTCGGGGTCGCCGGTTCCGCGAGCGTCGTCGTGGCCGCGACCGTGGCGAAGGCAACGACGGTGGCGGTCGCGAGCGCGACACCGAGATACGCGAGGACGACGTCCTTCAGCCCGTAGCCGGCATCCTCGACGTTCTCGACAACTACGCGTTCGTCCGCACTTCGGGTTACCTGGCCGGTCCCAACGACGTCTACGTGTCGATGAACCTGGTGCGCAAGAACGGTCTTCGGCGCGGCGATGCCGTGACCGGTGCGGTTCGCGTGGCCCGCGAGGGCGAGCAGTCCGGTCAGCGGCAGAAGTTCAACCCGCTGGTCCGTCTGGACACCGTCAACGGGGGCGAGGTCGAGGCCGCTCGCAAGCGCCCAGAATTCGGCAAGCTCACCCCGCTGTACCCCAACCAGCGGCTGCGTCTCGAGACCCAGCAGAACATCCTCACCACACGCATCATCGATCTGGTCATGCCGATCGGTAAGGGACAGCGTGCGCTGATCGTCAGCCCGCCGAAGGCCGGTAAGACCAGCGTTCTGCAGGCCATCGCCAACGCGATCGCGATCAACAATCCCGAGTGCTACCTCATGGTCATCCTCGTCGACGAGCGTCCCGAAGAAGTGACGGACATGCAGCGCAGCGTCAAGGGCGAGGTCATCGCGTCGACGTTCGACCGGCCGCCCGGCGACCACACCGCGGTTGCCGAGCTCGCGATCGAGCGCGCGAAGCGCCTGGTCGAAGCCGGCCAGGACGTGGTGGTTCTGCTGGACTCGATCACTCGTCTGGGACGTGCGTACAACAACAGCTCGCCCGCGTCGGGCCGAATCCTCTCCGGTGGTGTCGACTCGACCGCGCTGTATCCGCCGAAGCGATTCCTCGGTGCAGCTCGAAACATCGAGCACGGTGGGTCGTTGACGATCATCGCCACTGCCATGGTCGAGACCGGATCGACCGGCGACACCGTGATCTTCGAGGAGTTCAAGGGCACCGGTAACGCCGAACTCAAGCTCGATCGCAAGATCGCCGAGCGGCGTGTGTTCCCGGCCGTCGACATCAACCCGTCCAGCACCCGCCACGACGAACTGCTTCTCGCTCCCGACGAGGCGGCAGTGGTGCACAAGTTGCGGCGCGTTCTGTCCGGACTCGACTCGCATCAAGCCATCGACCTGCTGGTCGATCGCCTGAAGAAGAGCAAGAACAACCTGGAATTCCTCATGGAGGTCTCCAAGACCGCACCGGGCGGCAACAACGACTGAACGGTTGTTCCCCGGGTCTTTCGCCCGGGGAACAAGCCGGTGGGTGCGTGCGTTGTAAGCATCTGTCGGCACAGAAGTACCGACGATTAGCAGGGCGGTTGCACGCTCTGGCATAATCAACGGCCGAGTCCGGTTCCGGTTCACGTCTTCGATCAGCGAAGGCGACCCGGCGACCATTACAAAGAACGGTAAGGACACCATGAAGGCAGGAATTCACCCCGACTACACACTGACGACAGTCGTCTGTGGTTGCGGAAATACTTTCGAGACCCGAAGCACCACCGACAAAGAGCGCATCAGCGTCGAGGTCTGCTCGCAGTGCCACCCCTTCTACACCGGCAAGCAGAAGATTCTCGATACCGGCGGTCGCGTCGCACGCTTCGAGGCTCGCTACGGCAAGCGCGCCGGCAAGAAGGCCGACGCAGACAGCTAGCTGTTCCGCCGACGCCCGTCCTGTGATCCACAGGGCGGGCGTCGGCTTTTTTGTGTCCACACCCCGTTGCACCCGCGTTCGAGAGTGAGTCATCAACATGGCGAGAACAGTCAAGCCTTCGGCGATCGACGACATCCTTGCCGAACACTCCGGGCTCGAGCAGCAACTGGCAGACCCAGCTCTGCACAACGATCCGTCAGCGGCACGCAGAGCGGGCAAGAGGTTCGCCGAACTCGCCCCGATCATGTCTGCGCACTCCAAGTTGACCTCCGCTCAGGACGACCTCGAAGCCGCGCGCGAGCTGGCCGCCGACGATTCGTCGTTCGCGGCCGAGATCCCCGACCTCGAGGCGACGGTGGTGCAGCTCGAGCAGACCCTCACCGACCTGCTGGCACCGCGTGATCCGCACGACGGCGACGACATCGTGATGGAGGTCAAGTCGGGTGAGGGCGGCGAGGAATCGGCGCTCTTCGCAGCCGATCTCGCGCGCATGTACGTGCGCTACGCAGAACGCCGTGGCTGGCGAGTCGAGGTGCTCGACGCGAACGTCTCCGACCTGGGGGGATACAAGGACGCGACGCTGTCGATCAAGACCAAGGACCCGCTCGACGGCGTCTGGGCGCGCCTGAAGTTCGAGGGCGGCGTGCACCGAGTGCAGCGGGTACCCGTGACCGAATCGCAGGGGCGCGTGCACACCTCCGCGGCCGGCATCCTGGTGTACCCCGAACCGGATGAGGTCGAAGAGGTTCAGATCGACGAATCCGACTTGCGCATCGACGTGTATCGCTCGTCCGGTAAGGGTGGCCAGGGCGTCAACACCACCGACTCCGCGGTTCGGCTCACTCACCTGCCCACCGGCATCGTGGTGACCTGCCAGAACGAGCGATCGCAGCTGCAGAACAAGGCACGCGCGATGCAGGTTCTCGCCGCTCGCCTCCAGGCGGCCGCAGAGGAAGCGGCCAACGAAGAGGCCTCGGCCGGTCGAGCCAGCCAGGTGCGTACCGTCGACCGCTCGGAGCGGATCAGGACGTACAACTATCCCGAGAATCGCATCACCGATCACCGTATCGGCTTCAAGGCGCACAACCTCGACGCCCTGCTGGACGGCGAGATGGATGCGCTGCTGGACGCGCTCGCCAAGGCGGACCGCGATGCCCGCATGCAAGCAGAGTAGTTGCGGCACAAAGGTTCACGGATTTCGCCGGGATGATTCGCTGATCGGTGCGATACCCTGGCGGCCAGGTTCGACCCCGTTACCAGCGCCCGAGAGGCACAGCAGACATGAACCAGGCCTTGACCCCCGCAGGCGAGAACGCCGTGTCCGAGCTGTCGTCTCGCTACGGCGTCTCCACCGATGCCGTCCGCACCATGCTGGACGCGGTGAACAACGGCCGCGGCACCATGGCGCAGTTCAACATCCCCGAGCTCGGTGGCAGCGGACAGTGGATGCGCGGCGGGATGACCATGGTGGGCAACATGTTCGATCACGGACTCAAGAGCCGGGTCGACGGCCTCTGCCGCGATCTGTCTGCGGTGCTCTCACAGCATCAGGTGTATCCGCCGCGGGAGACCGGTAGTGGTTCCTACGGTGGCAACTCGTTCGGCTCCGGTTCGTGGTGGCCCTCGGACCTGGGAGCGCCGAGCTCTAGTGGCGGTCAGAACGGCTCGCAGTATGCGGTGTTCCCGGGGTCCCGACGCCTCGCAGTACTCGTCGGCGGCGAACTGGCGGTGTACGACACGCTCGATCACAACATCGGGGGAGTGCAGCAGCAGCAGAGCGGAGGGCCGGGGTCTGTGGAATTCACCAGCCAGTACGGCACGTTCACTGCCGGAAGCCTGCCTCGCGTCGACCAGAATTCGAGCGGAACGACCTCGCCGAACCAGTCCGCACCGCAGGCCTACCCGCAACAGTCCTCGTCGCAGCAGTCTTCGGTTCCGCAGGCCTCGAACCAGCCCGGGGCCGGGGGACACCAGGTCGGCGTGGACATCTCCGAGATCACCGCTGCGATCGAGGCTCTCGCAGGTCTGCACGCGAAGGGGTTCCTCACCGACGACGAGTTCTTCACCAAGAAGTCGGAGTTGCTGGGGCGCGTGTGAGTGAGCTGTCGGAGCCTCGTGGCAGTCTGAACGGGTGAGCCGAAAGCCGCTACGTCTAGCCATCCTCGAAGCAACCTCGATGCTCGAGGCAGCCGGTGTGCCGAGTCCGAGGGTGGATGCAGAACTGCTCGCCGCACACCTCGTCGGTGTGGAGCGCGGTCGTCTCGGTCTGGTACCGCTCGTGGAACCCGAGCTCGTCGAGGCTTACTTTCGAACCATCGAACAACGCGCGAAACGTATTCCGCTGCAATACATCACCGGTACGACGTCGCTGGGCAACATCGACGTCGAAGTAGGCCCGGGAGTCTTCGTGCCGCGCCCGGAAACCGAGCTGCTGTTGGCCTGGGCGCTGGCGTACCTGGAGAACGTCGACCACCATCCTCCGGTCATTCTCGATCTGTGTACGGGCTCGGGCGCATTGGCACTCGCGATAGCCAACGCTCGGCCGGACGCCGTCGTTCACGCCGTCGAGCTCGACCCGTCGGCACTGGCGTGGGCCCGTCGTAATGCCGATCTGCGCAGCGGACAGGGCGATACTCCGATCACGCTGCACCACGGCGACGTCACTGCTCGCGACTTGTTGACCGAACTGGACGGTGCAGTCGACTTGATCGTCGCGAATCCGCCCTACATCCCGGAGGGGGCAGACCTCGATCCAGAAGTGATCGATCACGATCCGCACATCGCGCTGTTCGGCGGCGCGGACGGACTGTCGGTCATCGAACCGATGATCGGCAACATCGCCCGCTGGCTTCGAATCCCGGGCGGTGTCGCGATCGAACACGACGACTCCAACGGCAGCGAAGTGGCGGCCCTTCTGTCCAGGCGACGTGTGTTCACCGAGGTCACCGAGCATCCGGACCTGGCGGGCAGGCCCAGGTTCGTCGTTGCCGCACGAGCCAACCCGCCCTCGGCCTGACTGAGAGGACGGCAGGCGGGCAGCACCTGACATCACGTCGTTACCGAAGATGGAAGGATGGTCGCCGTGAGTACCGTTTACGACTGCCGTGAAGCCGATGCGCGCACTGCCGGACTGACCGCGGCCCGCGGTGCCCTCAAGTCCGGCCGACTGGTCGTCCTGCCCACCGACACCCTGTACGGGATCGCTGCCGATGCCTTCGACGGCAGCGCAGTCACAGATTTGCTCCGCGCCAAGGGGCGAGGCCGCGATATGCCTGTTCCCGTTCTCGTCGGTTCGTGGAACACCATCGACGGCCTGGTGCAGAGTGTCCGGCCACGCACCCGAGATCTGATTCGCGCCTTCTGGCCCGGCGCGTTGAGCATCGTGGTGCAGCAGGCGCCCTCGCTGGCCTGGGACCTGGGCGATGCGCAGGGAACTGTGATGCTGCGGATGCCGCTGCACCCGGTCGCGCTCGAGCTGTTGCGTGAGGTCGGCCCGCTCGCGGTGTCCAGTGCCAACATCTCCGGCAGCCCGCCTGCCACCACTGTGACCGAGGCGCGAGAGCAGCTCGGGGGTTCGGCCGCGGTGTATCTGGACGGGGGACCGGCCGACCACGCGGTGGCGTCGACGATCGTCGACCTCACGAGCGATCGGGCACGAATTCTGCGGGTCGGTGCCGTTCCCACCGAGAAGATTGCCGAGGTTCTCGGTGTCACCGCCGAAAGCCTGGTCCCGGGAGCGTCCTGACATGCCCGTCCGTCCCGCATGAGCGTCGAATTACTGGCTCAGTCGAATCTGGGCGCAGGCGTTCCCATTCGCGAGCTGCTGCTGGTCTTTCTCACTGCTGCCGTGGTCACGTTCTTCGCCACCGGCGGGGTCAGAGTGGCAGCCATCAAGTTCGGTGCCGTTGCCGTTCCTCGTGATCGCGACGTCCACGTGCAAGCGACCCCCAGGCTCGGGGGAGTGGGCATCTATGTGGGCATGCTTGCTGCGCTGCTGTTCGCGTCGCAGCTGCCGGCCCTGGCGCGGGGCTTCGACGTCGCCTACAACCGCGACATTCCGGCCGCACTGGTTGCCGGCTTCGTGATCGTGTTGGTAGGCGTCATCGACGACCGATGGGGTCTGGACGCACTGACCAAGTTCGTCGGCCAGGTGACCGCGGCCGGAGTTCTCGTCATCATGGGCGTGAGCTGGGTTGTGCTCTATCAGCCGTGGGGCGGCGAAGAGGGACAACCCGGAACCACGCTCGTCCTGGACCAACTGCAGGCTGGGCTGGTGACGGTTCTGATCACCGTCGTCATCGTCAACGCAATGAACTTCGTGGACGGGCTCGACGGGTTGGCCGCCGGTCTGGGTCTCATTTCTTCGGTGGCGATCTGCATCTTCTCGGTGGGGCTGTTGCAGGAGCAGGGCGGCGACGTCGGCGTCTACCCGCCGGCTCTGATCGCAGCGGCATTGGCCGGTGCGTGCCTGGGATTTCTTCCGCACAACTTTCAACCCGCGCGCATCTTCATGGGTGACTCGGGCTCCATGCTCATCGGGCTGACGCTGGCCACGATCTCGACGAGTGCCTCGGGGCGGATTCCTCTGACGGCGTACGGCCCCCGAGATCTGCTGGGCCTGTTGTCTCCGCTGCTCCTGGTCGGTGCCGTGATGCTCATTCCCATACTCGATCTGTTGCTGGCCGTCATTCGCCGCACCAGGGCTGGGCGGAGTCCCTTCAGCCCGGACAAGATGCATTTGCACCATCGGCTGCTACAGATCGGTCACTCGCACCGTCGGGTGGTGCTCGTGATCTATCTATGGGTCGGTGTTCTTGCGTTCGGGGCCGTCGGATCGTCTCTGCTCGACCGCCGAATAGTGGTCCTTCTGGTTGCCGCGGGTCTGGTGTTCGCACTGGTCGTCACCGCTGTACCGACGTTGCGGGTGGACCGATCGCGGGGCACGGAACCACGAAGCGCTCGACGCGGACGCTGATCCCATCGGCTGTTCGCGGTCGCGTGCTGGGTACTCTCGACAACTGTGACCTTCACTCCGCAGTCCATGCCCGACCAATTCGCGCCGCTACGCGCCGCGGTTCGATACGGACTTATCGGACTGGTGGTGCTGACTGTGGTCAGCGTCGGAGTCTCCGTCGCTGCGGCCGGAACACCTGGCCTGTGGGGATCGCTCATCGGTGTGGCGATCGGCGGCGGTTTCGTGATCACGACCGCACTGTCGGTCGCCCTCACCACGCGCTTCCCGGCCTCGGCCGTCGGAGCCCTGCTGCTCGGCGGCTGGTTGGTGAAGATGGTGATCGCGCTGATCGTGCTCGTTGCACTCAAGGACGCCGACTTCTACAGCAGGTACGCGCTGGGGCTGACGATTCTCGGTGCGCTGGTGGTCGTTCTCGGGGCGGAGGTCTTCGGCGTCGTCAAGACGAAGGTTGCCTATGTCGACAATGCGCCTGACGAAAGCCGTACCGACAACCGGTAGTACGACGAGGCGTCGTAATCGGTTAAGCTGAGGGCCGCCTACACAACGTCGTAGTTCTGTTGATAAAGTTTGCATCAAGCGGTGGGCAAGACCGGGACAAAAGAGACTTTTTCCCCGGACTGGACCCCCGCAGGTAGCAGTCAGCGTGAGCTTCCTTACAGTAGGCCCGGAGTCACCGACTTCGGCAACGTAAGGTTCCGCCCTGAGAGTTGCCGAGTCGACGTGAGTCGCCGACACCCGACAGACGCTTGGCCGATGAAGACCGGGCCTCAGCCTCTGACGATTGCGAGCCGATTTTCGTCGACTTGATAGATCGTCATTGTCCGATCGAACCGCAGTCGTCACCCGGCTGCGGCCCGAACACGGGAGAGACCGCTGAGCGTCACCAACCTGGCTGCGGAGTTCCATCCGCCGTCACTATCCGATTTCTTTCCTCCCGCGGTGCTGTTCGAGGGAACCCCGTTCGAGCTCGACCGACTGATGCTCATCCGCATCCTGATGTCGGCGCTGCTGATCGTCTTCATGCTGATCGCTCTGCGCAGCCCCAAGATCGTTCCTCGCGGCATTCAGAACGTCGCCGAGATCGCTCTCGACTTCGTGCGGATCCATGTGGCGGAGGACGTCCTCGGTAAGGAACAGGGACGCCGCTTCCTGCCCGTCATCATGACGATCTTCTTCACGGTGCTGGCGGTGAACGCCAGTGCAGTCATTCCGTTCCTGAACATTTCGTCGAACGCCAGGATCGGTCTGCCCATCGTGCTGGCCGCGGTCGCGTACGTCGCGTTCATCTATGCGGGCGTGAAGAAGTTCGGCGCAGCCAAGTTCGTCAAGGGCACGATCGTCATCCCCGGCATTCCGCCGGCCATGCACGTGCTGCTCATCCCGCTCGAGTTCATCTCGAACTTCGTGCTCCGCCCGTTCACGCTGACCGTGCGTCTGCTGGCCAACATGCTCGCCGGCCACATCATGCTCGTGCTGTTCTTCAGCGCCACGCAGTTCTTCCTCTTCGAGGCCTCCGCAGGCCTGAAGATCTTCGCTGCACCCTCGCTCATCATGGGCTTCCTGTTCACGATGTTCGAGATGCTGGTGATCTTCCTGCAGGCGTACATCTTCGCGCTGCTGACGGCGATCTACATCGATCTGTCGCTGCACGCCGACTCGCACTGACCGACCAACAGACCGAACCAGCTACACCGCCACCTCCGACACCCGGATGTGGACCGAAGAAAGGGAACGGAAAACCCAATGAGCCTCGAACTTCTGGCCCAGGCGCAGGAAATCACCGCAAAGGGATACGGCGCCATCGGCTACGGCCTCGCAGCGATCGGTGGTGGCATCGGCCTCGGCCTGGTCGTCGCCAAGAACATGGAAGCCACCGCTCGCCAGCCCGAGCTGGCCGGACAGCTCCGTACGACCATGTTCCTCGGCATTGCATTCACCGAGTCCCTCGCCCTGATCGGCCTCGTCGCCGGCTTCATTCTCTGAGAGCGCGATGACAAACGCGATAACGCTGCTCGCAGCCGGGGCCGAGGGGGAGGAATCCCCGAACCCGCTGTTGCCCGCAACATACGACATCGTTTGGTCGATCGTCTGTGTCGTGATCATCGGCTTCCTGTTCTGGAAGTACGTCGTACCTCGTTTCCAGACGGTTCTCGCTGAGCGTTCCGAGCTCATCGAAGGCGGAATCAAGAAGGCCGAGCAGGCACAGGCCGAGGCCAAGGCGGCTCTCGAGCAGTACCACGCTCAGCTGGCCGATGCCCGTTCCGAGGCCGCGCAGATCCGCGAGGAAGCGCGTACCCAGGGACAGGCGATTCTCGCCGAGATGAAGGAAAAGGCGCAGGAAGAAAGCGACCGGATCGTGGCCGCAGGTCACAATCAGCTCGTAGCGCAGCGTCAGCAGATCGTCACCGAACTGCGTGGAGATCTGGGACGCACGGCCGTCGAACTTGCGGAGAAGGTCATCGGAGAGCAGCTGTCCGACGACGCGAAGCGTTCCAGTTCGATCGATCGCTTCCTCAACGAGCTGGATTCCGTCACCGCGGACTCCGCATCCGGAAAGTGAGTCGAACCATGTACGCAACTTCTCGTGAGGCACTCGCTCGCACGCGGTCGGTTGCCCACGAAGCTCTGGGGTCCGCGTCGGCAGGCGAGGCAACTGCCATCGCCGCACAGACCGGTGCCGAGTTGTTCGCCGTCGTCGACACTCTCGACGCGCAGCGCACGTTGCGTACCGCTCTCGCCGACTCGTCGGTCGAGGGCGATCGGCGGAGCGCTCTGGCCGGAGATGTCTTCTCCGGCCAGGTGTCGAGTGCGACGACGACGATCATCAAGGCCGCTGCCGGCGAGAGCTGGTCCAACGCTCGTGACCTGTTGAACTCGCTGGTCGAGCTGGGACGCGAAGCTCTGCTCCGCGCCGCGGCCGATCAGGATCAGCTGGATACGGTCGAGGACGAGCTGTTCCGTCTGGGACGCATCGTGGCTGCCAACCCGCAGCTCGAGCAGGCCCTGTCGGATCGCTCGAAGCCGTCGCAGGCCAAGCGCGAACTGCTCGGTCGGCTGCTGTACGGCAAGGTCACCGCTGTTACCGAGGCGCTCGCAGTTCAGGCTGTGACGCGTCCCCGAAAGACGGCCCCCGCGGACGTGCTCAACGGATTGGCCGACCTGGCCGCCGAGCAGCGTGACCGTGCGGTTGCACACGTGCGCAGCGCAGCCCCACTGAGCGACAGTCAGCTCGAGAAGCTGACCGCAACCCTGACCCGCACGTACGGCAAGCAGGTCACGGTGCACGTAGAGGTCGATACCGAACTGCTCAGCGGACTTGTCGTTCGTATCGGCGACGAGGTCATCGACGGTAGCGGGGCAGGTCGCCTCGCTGCATTGCGAAAGACGCTCAAATAGTCCGACACGGACACAGTAACGAGAAGAAGCGTCTCGACTTTCGAGACATTTCACCCCGCGATCATTTGAAGGAAGAGCAGGAAACACTATGGCGGAGCTGACGATCTCCTCCGACGAGATCCGTAGCGCGATCGATAACTTCACCGCGAGCTACTCACCGGAGTCTTCCCGCGAGGAGGTCGGCACGGTTACGGACACGAGCGACGGAATCGCCCACGTGTCCGGATTGCCGTCGGCGATGTCCAACGAACTCCTGGAATTCCCCGGCGGAGTTCTCGGTGTCGCGCTGAACCTGGATGCCACCGAAATCGGTGCCGTCATCCTCGGTGACTACGAGCACATCGAAGAAGGCCAGGAAGTCAAGCGCACCGGAGACGTGCTGTCGGTCCCCGTGGGCGACGGCTACCTCGGTCGCGTCGTCGACCCCCTGGGCAAGCCCATCGACGGCCTCGGCGACATCGAGTCCTCCGAGACCCGCGCCCTCGAGCTGCAGGCTGCCTCGGTTCTCGAGCGTCAGCCCGTCGAGGAGCCGCTGCAGACCGGCATCAAGGCGATCGACGCCATGACGCCGATCGGCCGCGGCCAGCGTCAGCTCATCATCGGCGACCGCAAGACCGGCAAGACCGCGGTCTGCATCGACGCGATCCTGAACCAGAAGGCCAACTGGGAGAGCGGTGACGAGAAGAAGCAGGTTCGCTGCATCTACGTCGCCATCGGCCAGAAGGGCTCCACGATCGCAGGCGTCAAGGCTGCGCTCGAAGAGCAGGGCGCACTCGAATACACGACCATCGTCGCGGCCCCCGCGTCCGATTCGGCCGGCTTCAAGTGGCTCGCTCCGTACACCGGCTCGGCCATCGGCCAGCACTGGATGTACCAGGGCAAGCACGTCCTCATCGTGTTCGACGACCTGACCAAGCAGGCCGAGGCATACCGCGCCATCTCCCTGCTGCTGCGTCGCCCGCCGGGCCGCGAGGCATACCCGGGTGACGTCTTCTACTTGCACTCCCGCTTGCTGGAGCGTTCGGCGAAGCTGTCCGACGAGCTCGGTGGCGGATCGTTGACGGCTCTGCCGATCATCGAGACCAAGGCCAACGACGTCTCGGCGTACATCCCGACCAACGTCATCTCCATCACCGACGGCCAGGTCTTCCTGGAGTCGGACCTGTTCAACAAGGGTGTTCGTCCCGCGATCAACGTCGGCATCTCGGTTTCCCGAGTCGGCGGTGCGGCACAGACCAAGGGCATGAAGAAGGTCTCCGGATCTCTTCGCCTCGAGCTCGCTCAGTTCCGTGAGCTGGAAGCCTTCTCGGCATTCGCTTCCGACCTCGACGCGGCCTCCAAGGCGCAGCTCGAGCGCGGCGCACGTCTGGTCGAGCTGCTCAAGCAGGATCAGTACGCACCGGTGGCCGTCGAAGATCAGATCGTCTCGATCTGGCTCGCAGGCCAGGGCACGTACGACTCGGTTCCGGTCGGCGACGTTCGCCGCTTCGAGACCGAGCTGCTCGAGGATCTGCACCGCAACGCCAGTGGCGTCTACGACAGCATTGCCGGTGGCAAGGCTCTCGACGACGACAACCAGAAGGCACTGACCGAGGCGACCGAGAAGTTCAAGGCCGGATTCGTCGACTCGGACGGCAACCGCGTCGTCAACGAGGCCGAAGCCGACACTCTCAACGCCGACGAGGTCAGCCAGGAGCAGGTCAACGTCACCCGCAAGACAGTCAGCAAGTAGGCCCGCGATGACAGGTGACATGACGAGCACAGAAGGGAGCGTGAACAGCTAGATGGCAAGCATTCTCGAGCTTCGCTCCCGCATCAAGTCGGTCAACTCGACGAAGAAGATCACCAAAGCACAAGAGTTGATTGCAACATCGCGAATCACCAAGGCGCAGGCCCGTGTTGCCGCATCGAAGCCGTACGCGGAAGAGATCACGAAGGTGCTCTCGGCGTTGGCGAGTGCATCGAGTTCGCTCGATCACCCGTTGCTCAACGAGCGGCCCGAGCCCAAGCGTGCCGCGGTTCTGGTCGTGACCAGCGACCGCGGTATGTGCGGCGGCTACAACTCCAACGTCCTCAAGGAGACGGAGGAACTGTTCCAGCTCCTCCGCTCCGAGGGCAAGGATCCGGTCATCTACGTACTCGGCGCAAAAGGCCTGGGCTACTACACATTCCGTGAGCGGGACGTGAAGGGTGCCTGGACCGGCTTCTCGCAGGAGCCCGGCTACGCCGATGCAGCCAAGGCCAGCAAGCATCTGGTCGAGCTGTTCATGGCCGGCTCGGGCACCGAGGTCGACGCTCCCAACGGTGAAGGCACCGTCGAGGGCGTGGACGAGTTGCACATCGTCTACACCCGCTTCGTGTCGATGCTCACGCAGAAGCCCGAAGTTCGCCGGATGGCACCACTCGAAATCTCGTACACCGACGAGGAATTCGAGATGGGTGCGGACGCGTTGAGCGACTCACCGACGGCAGATGTGCAGGCACAGTACGAGTTCGAGCCCGAGGCAGGCGCTCTGCTCTCGGCGCTGCTGCCCAAGTACATCAGCACCAGGATCTACGCGTCGTTGCTCGATGCAGCAGCGTCGGAGTCCGCGGCGCGTCGTACCGCCATGAAGGCAGCGACGGACAACGCGAACGAATTGGTCGAGACCCTGAGCCGTCAGGCCAACCAGGCTCGGCAGGCCCAGATCACCCAGGAAATCAGCGAAATCGTCGGTGGCGCCAACGCGCTGGCCGACAGCGCAGGAAGTGACTAAGCAATGACCGCAGCAGTAGCCCAAGAGAACGCGAGCGGAGCGGACACACAGTCCGGCCGTGTCGTTCGGGTCATCGGCCCCGTTGTGGACGTCGAGTTCCCGCGCGGCTCGATTCCCGCACTGTTCAACGCCCTCAACGCAGAGATCACTCTGCCGACCGTGGCCAAGACCCTGACGCTCGAGGTCGCACAGCACCTCGGCGACAACCTGGTCCGCACCATCTCGATGCAGCCCACCGACGGACTCGTCCGCGGCACTGCAGTCGTCGACTCGGGTAAGCCGATCTCGGTTCCCGTCGGTGACGTCGTCAAGGGCCACGTGTTCAACGCCCTCGGTGACTGCCTGGACACCCCCGGACTCGGCCGCGACGGCGAGCAGTGGGGCATCCACCGCAAGCCACCAGCCTTCGATCAGCTCGAGGGCAAAACCGAGATCCTCGAGACCGGCATCAAGGTCATCGACCTTCTGACCCCGTACGTCAAGGGCGGAAAGATCGGTCTGTTCGGTGGTGCCGGCGTCGGCAAGACCGTGCTGATCCAGGAAATGATCACCCGTATCGCCCGCGAGTTCTCGGGCACCTCGGTGTTCGCAGGAGTCGGCGAGCGTACTCGTGAAGGCACCGACCTTCACCTCGAGATGGAAGAGATGGGCGTCCTCCAGGACACCGCCCTCGTCTTCGGTCAGATGGACGAGCCGCCCGGCACGCGTATGCGCGTCGCGTTGTCGGCACTGACCATGGCGGAGTACTTCCGCGATGTTCAGGGACAGGACGTTCTTCTGTTCATCGACAACATCTTCCGCTTCACGCAGGCAGGTTCGGAGGTGTCGACCCTTCTCGGTCGTATGCCGTCTGCCGTCGGTTACCAGCCCACGCTGGCGGACGAGATGGGTGAGCTCCAGGAGCGCATCACCTCGACCCGTGGACGCTCGATCACCTCGCTGCAGGCGATCTACGTTCCCGCCGACGACTACACCGACCCGGCCCCGGCCACGACGTTCGCGCACCTCGATGCGACGACCGAGCTCTCGCGTCCGATTTCGCAGATGGGTATCTACCCCGCTGTGGACCCGCTGAGCTCCACCTCGCGCATCCTCGAGCCCGGCATCGTCGGTGCGGAGCACTTCCGCGTCGCCAACGAGGTCAAGCGGATCCTGCAGAAGTACAAGGAGCTGCAGGACATCATCGCCATCCTCGGTATGGACGAGCTTCAGGAAGAGGACAAGGTTCTGGTCGGCCGCGCACGCCGTCTCCAGAAGTTCCTCGGCCAGAATTTCATCGTTGCCGAGAAGTTCACCGGCGAGGCCGGCTCGGTCGTGTCGCTCTCCGACACCATCGAGGCATTCGACAAGGTCACCAAGGGTGAGTACGACCACCTTCCCGAGCAGGCCTTCAACAGCTGTGGCGGTCTCGACGATGTCGAGGCAGCCGCGAAGAAGATGGCCGGAAAGTAGACCGACGTGACTTCTTCCGAGAAGAGCGGCATGGAGGTCTCCCTGGTCGCTGTGGAGCAGAAGCTGTGGTCCGGTACCGCGACCATCGTCAGCGCTCAGACCACCGAAGGCGAGATCGGCATCATGTTGGGCCACGAGCCTGTCCTCGGGCAGTTGATCGAGGGCGGCACGGTGTCCATCACGACCACGGACGGTGAGAAGCTCATCGCGGCCGTCCACGGTGGATTTCTGTCGGTGACGGGCAAGACGGTCACCGTGCTGGCAGAATCGGCCGACTTCGCCGACGACATCGATGTCGAGGCGGCACGGGCTGTAGTGGCAGAGAACGGCGACGACCTCGAGGCCATCGCTGTGGCCAAGGGGCGTATCCGCGCTGTCGAGCGGTCCTAGGTTCACGAGAAGCCGCGACGAGACCTGCGATGCACATCGGATTGATTGTTCTGATCATTCTGGTTGTGCTGCTCGCAGGGATCGTCGCGGCTTTCGCGTATCGTCTGATGGTTCTTCGCCGCGGAGGCACTGCTGCCATCATGCGTGTGCTGCCGTCGGACGGTGGAAACGGGTGGCGTCACGGCATCATTCGGTACGGCGACAACACGTTGGTCTTCTTCAAACTGTCCAGTCTGCGCCCTGGACCGGATCACCGTCTGGGTAGGCAAGACATCCACGTGGGAGAACGACGGGCCCCACAGGACACCGAATTCGACATCATGACACCCGATATTGCGGTGCTCGAACTATCCGACCACGGCAAGAATTTCGAGATTGCGCTGGACAGGAGCGCGTTGACCGCGTTCATGTCCTGGGTGGAGTCCCGCCCGTCGGGACGCTCGCGTCGCCGCCGTCCGGCGGCCTGATCAGCTGTTGTCGTCGCTCGACGTACGGCTCGATCCGGGAACCCACTGAACGTCGCCCTCGGGATTGGCGTACCGGCTCAGAATGAACAGCAGATCCGAGAGACGGTTGAGGTATTTCGCCGGCAACTCGCTCGTTGTCTCCGGGCTCGCGTGCACCGCAGCCCAGGCCGATCGCTCAGCGCGTCGTGCGACCGTTCGCGACACGTGCAGTAGTGCTCCCAACGGTGTGCCGCCGGGCAGAATGAACGAGGTCAAGGCCGGCAGGTCCTCGTTGAATTCATCGCACCAGGATTCGAGCCGGTCGATGTAGCTCTGGTCGATTCGCAGCGGCGGATACTCCGGGTTCTCGACGACCGGTGTCGACAGGTCGGCCCCGGCGTCGAAAAGATCACTCTGGATGGTGCGAATAACCGTGTGTACCGATTCCGACGGGTTGCCCAGTGCCAGAACGACTCCCAGGCTCGCGTTGGTCTCGTCGCAGTCTGCGTAGGCGACGAGCCGCGCATCGTTCTTGGACACCCGTGAAAAGTCGCTCAGACCCGTCGTCCCGTCGTCGCCGGTTCGGGTGTAGATGCGGGTGAGGTGGACGGCCATGCCTGCCACGGTACCGCGCGGGTGTCGGCCGGTCCCGCTGGCTACGCTGTCGAAGTGAGTGAACGCTTTTTGGTCAACGGTGGTAACCGGCTCGTCGGTGAGGTGGCGGTCGGTGGAGCGAAGAACAGCGTCCTCAAACTGATGGCTGCGGCGCTACTCGCCGAAGGCACGAGCACGATCACCAATTGCCCCGACATCCTGGATGTGCCGTTGATGGCAGAGGTGTTGCGCGGGCTCGGTTGTGAGGTCGAGCTCGAGGGTTCGGTCGTGCATATCACCACGCCGTCCATGCCCAAATATCACGCCGATTTCGCTGCGGTCCGACAGTTCCGTGCATCGGTGTGTGTGCTGGGTCCGTTGGTCGCGCGGTGCAAGAAAGCTGTGGTTGCCCTGCCGGGTGGCGACGCGATCGGCTCGCGCCCCTTGGACATGCACCAGTCCGGTCTGCAATTACTCGGGGCCCGCAGCGAAATTCAGCACGGATGCGTTGTTGCAGAAGCAGACGAATTGCGTGGTGCCAACATCAGGCTCGCGTTCCCGTCGGTCGGTGCCACCGAGAACATCTTGATGGCAGCAGTGCTCGCCACGGGGGAGACCGTCATCGACAACGCGGCGCGAGAGCCGGACATCGTCGATGTGTGCAACATGCTGAACGAGATGGGTGCCGACGTCCGGGGTGCAGGTACGTCCACTTTGACTATTCGCGGTGTGAGCGCACTGAAGCCGACCACTCACCGGGTGATCGGTGATCGAATCGTCGCCGCCACCTGGGGTATCGCTGCGGCCATGACGCGTGGCGACGTACGGGTTCGCGGGGTCAACCCGAAGCATCTGTCGCTCGTGTTGGACAAGTTGAGGTCTGCCGGTGCCGATGTCACCAGCGAGCCCGACGGCTTCCGCGTCGTGCAACACGAGCGACCGCGGGCAGTCAATTTCGCGACGCTTCCGTACCCGGGATTCCCGACCGACCTGCAGCCGATGGCCATCGGGCTCGCCACTGTCGCCGACGGGACGTCCATGATCACCGAGAATGTCTTCGAGGCACGCTTTCGATTCGTCGAGGAAATGATCAGGCTCGGGGCCGACGCGCGTACCGACGGCCACCACGCAGTGGTCCGCGGCGTCCCGCAGCTGTCGAGCGCACCGGTTTGGTCCTCCGACATCCGAGCCGGAGCCGGACTGGTACTCGCAGGATTGGTGGCCGACGGCACGACCGAGGTGCACGACGTCTACCACATCGACCGGGGGTATCCGCGCTTCGTCGAGAACCTGACCGCGCTCGGTGGCAGAATCGAGCGCGTCAGTTGAGCAGTTCGGCTTCGAGCGCGTCCACCAATACGCTTATCGCATAGTCGAACTCGTCATCTCCGATCGAGCCGTACCCGACGACGATCCCACCCCGAGCGGTGGACGAACGCGTGGAATGCTCGAGTGTGGGCAGATCGACGCCACTGGCGGCGCACACGGTAGCGACGTTCTGCGCAGCGCCGGCTTCGAGCACGAGGACGGTGTGCAGTCCGGCTCCGACTCCGCTGAGTTCGCCGAACTTGGACAGTGCTGCGGTAACCACCCGGTCGCGGGCTCGGTAGAGCCTGCGTGCTGTGCGTACCGCCCGGTCCCATTCTCCGTCGCGGAGCATCGAGGTCATTGCCTGCTGCAGGGGAACCGACGGGTGGTCGCCTGTTTCACGGCGGGTCGAGGTGATGCGGTCGACGATCGACTGGGGTGCCACCATCCATCCCAGTCGTATTCCCGCACCGAGGGTCTTCGAGACAGTGCCGAGGTAGACCGTCCGATCGGGTGACAACTCGGCCACAGTCGGCAAAGGTGCAGCACCATAACGGAATTCGGAGTCGTAGTCGTCCTCGATGATCATGGATCCACTGCGGCGTGCCCAGTCGGCGAGGGCACGTCGACGGCCGATGGGCATGAACCCGCCGGTCGGATACTGATGTGAAGGCGTGACGTATACGGCTGCAGTCTGCTGGGGACTGGAGTCGAGGTGCTCGACGACCAAGCCGTCGCGATCGACGGGAATGTCATGGATGGACCATCCTCGGTGTTTTGCCAGCGCAGCAGCCGACCTGTAGCCGGGATTCTCCAGTGCCAGAACGTGTTCGGTCGTGTTCGGTTTCGCGAGTGCGCCGAGCGCGAGGTCGAGGCCATGAATACTGCCGGTCGTGATCACGACCGATGCAGCATCGGTGTGCAATCCACGCGCGCGGCGGAGTAGGTCTGCGACGTGGGTCCTCAATTCGAGGGTTCCTGCGGAATCGGGGTAATCACCGGGCGGGGGAGAGCCGCCGACATCCCGCCATGCGCGTCTCCATGCCTCGGAGGCTCGGAGCGGAGTCCACGGGATTCCGGGGCGAAGCGATATTCGCGGGGGTGTCGCCGATGCGGCGTCCGTGCTCGGTGACGAGGCGGCCGACCGGACTGCGTGCGGAACGAGACGGATGTAGTTTCCCGAACCTCGTCGCGCATCGATCCATCCTTCTGCAACGAGTTGTTCGTACGCCTTCTCCACGACCGCTCGCGCGACACCGAGATCGGCGGAAAGTGCTCTGGTGCTTGGTAATCGAGATTGTGGGCGCAGTTCGCCGTTGTCGATTGCGGCTCGGATGCGATCTGCGAGCTGGACCGGCAGCGTTCGAGTGTCGGCGCGGTCGATGGTGATCGACAGAGAGATCGGGAGCATGAATCCTGGGCCTCCATTGTCGGTTGAGCAGAAGTGGCCTGTGCATATTCAGGAGAACTGGACCGTGACTGCAGGCCAGATGGGACCCATTCTGTACCCATGACAGTTGACAGCGCACCTCTTTCTCCCACGGCCCGTACCGCGGTGAAGCGTGGCAAGGGCCGTGCGCGGCTCGAACGGGCAGCGCTGCTGGACGTACTCGGCTCGGCGCGGATCTGCCACCTGGGTGTACTGGTGGACGGTCTGCCTCGGGTCCTGCCGACTGTGTTCGGGGTGGATCCAGCCGGTCCCGATCGAGAAGGGACGCTGTACCTGCATGGGTCCGTGGCGTCACGCAGCATGATCGATGCCCCTGAGCAGGACATCTGTGTGACCATCACGGTCGTCGACGGACTGGTGCTCGCCAGGTCGGCGTTCCATCATTCGATGAATTACCGCAGTGCGGTAGTGGTGGGCCGGCCGCGTCGGGTGGAGAACGCCGACGAACGTACTCGAGCTCTGGACGCGATCGTCGATCAAGTCGTACCTGGCAGAAGTGCGCATCTGCGTCCGCACACTCGGAAGGAACTTGCGGCCACCACCGTGCTGGCGCTTCCGCTGTACGAGGCATCTGTGAAATCGCGATCCGGTGGTCCCATCGACGACGCCGCCGACATCGACACCGGTGGCGTGTGGGCTGGTGTGGTTCCGGTTCGGGAAAGCCTCGGTGTCAGCGACCCCGCAGCAGACCTCGAGCCGGATCTCGCGGAACCGCAGCACGTGCGCGATATCCGTCGACGTCAGGAGTGAGGAAGAACCAATTCGAAGAGGCAGACGCCGAATATGGTTGGCGTCACAGCGAAGTAACTCTGCGAACGGGTGATAGTTGAGGCGTGCGCACCGGGCCTCAACTGCGCGGATGTCACGAGGAAAGCTGTCCACCTGCCGATTTGCGTTGGTGTGGTTGGTGGCGTAACTTTTGTCGAGTCAGAGCGACGGACACCGACCTGGTCTTCACGGACTGGGATACGAGGTTGGACGTGTGGCCTGGCAGGTTGTGTCCCCCAAGAGTCGGGCCTTGTGTCCGAGACCAAGCTGGGATACGCTGGAACAGTTGCCCTCGAGGCCGACGGACTGTGTGTTCGTGGGGTTGGAGTGTGTGCGTGTTCTTTGAGAACTCAACAGTGTGTCGATGAATGTCAGTGCCGAATGTTTTTGGCGCTCAAGCCTTTTGGGGTTTGGGTGTGACATCTT
>NZ_NOYI01000023.1 GCF_002258785.1 Rhodococcus sp. 06-235-1A | reverse complement strand
CTCCCCGCCGACACCCGAGTCAACACCGGACACGGAGACCGAACACGCATCGGCGACGAAGCACCACACCTCGAGGAATGGATCGCCCGCGGCAGCTGAATTCCGACACTGCGGTAGTTCGCCTGCCGCATTCGAGGTGGTCGGAATGAGACAGTGGTGGGACGCCGGAGCGTGTGCTGCGGCGTCCCACCGACCCGAAGAGGACGTCTTGTGAGCCCCGCCGCACGCAGAACCCGCCTGTCCATCGCCGCGACCTCGGCAGCGATCGCAGCTCTTGTGCTGGTCGGTTGCAGCTCCACCGTCACTGGAACCCCCGAACCCAGCGCAGGCGGTACCACGTCGTCGTCCCAGTCCGGCGTCGATCTGAACGCTTTGCTGATCGACCCGTCGACGTTCCCGGCTCCGTACGACGCCCTGGTGTTGCCCGAGCAGGCAATCTCGCAGGCTGCTCCCGATCTCAGCGGAATACCGGCCGGAGCGGAGGTCAGCCCAGCTGGATGCAAGCCCGCCGATCAGGACTTCGGCCCCACCGGCACAGCCATGATCGTCGGCACCGACAACGACAGCCGGTCCACCATCTCCATCGAATTGACCGCAGTCGACGAGCCGCTCTCGGCGCGCAAGGAGCAGCTCGAACAATGCGGTGAGGTGACGGCCAGTAAGTCCGGCGCAACCTCGACGGTGACCTCCACGTTGACCCCCGCACCTCCGATCGATGCGGACGACACGTTGGCCGTCCGGCAGACGGTGGTCTCGGGAGCCGGCGGCGACGAAGTGACCCAGTCGATGTTGACGCTGATGGCACAGGTCGACGGAGTTCGAGTGTCCGCCACGTTCATGTCGTTCGGTTCCGAGACGCCCGACGCGATGACGCTGGACGAGCTGTTCACGTCGGCAGTGCAGAAGGTCGAACAAGGATGACGCGGCGCTAGCAGGAGGCCCCGACACGCATCGGTCGGCACGTGCTCGCGGGCCGCCGTTCGTCCACAGGACACGCGTTGTCCACAGGGCACTTCGAAACCCCAGGTCGTGCCGAGCCCGGTGAAGAATGTGCCCACCAGAATTCGGGTCATGTACTCACCGACGAATTCCCACGACGATTTCGACTCACGACATCGCGTACGCCTCGGCGACGCGAGCGAGCTGATGGCAGCGGTCCCGGCCATGCTCGGATTTCATCCACACCGTTCGATGGTCCTCATCGCGGTCAGGGACGGTGGTGCGAGTGTCGGCCCCACGATGCGTCACGACCTCGTGCTGGCCGGCGAGCACATAGACCGGCGCGCCGACAGCGGCACCAGGGCAACCCAGGAGATGCTCGACGTCATCGGCTACCTCGCCGGTTATTGCGCGTCGGAGAACATTCCCGCTGTGATGGCGGTGTTCGTCGACGATCGGCTCGACCGAACCGTCAGGAACCCGCTTCTGCTCGACGTCGAGGCGTTGGCGGGCGAGCTCGTCGCCACCCTGGGATCGTTCGGGGTGCAGCTCAGCGCTGCCCTTGCAGCGTCGGAGATCGCCGATTCCGCCACATGGTGGTCGGTGTGCGGACCGCAGCGGTACGGGCTGATGTCCGATCCGTCGGCGTCACCCCTGACGGTGGCTCGCGTGCTGGACGGCTACTCGGTTCGACGGTCCAGGCGCGAACTGGCCGACACCATCGCACCGGGCCCGGAGCGCACGGTGCGGGCGGTGGCCGCCGAGATCTCGCGACTCGGTCGTGAGAGCGCCCGGTCTCGTACCGACCAGTTGACGTCCGTGCTCTCGTACGTCGCGCGGGCCCCGTACGACTCTGTGCTGGACCCGGTCGACATCGCGCGGATCGCAGTCGCGATCCGCGTGGTTCAGGTTCGCGACGCGCTGCTCGCCTTGACCCTCGGCGACGACGCGGGGTTTGTCGAGGAGTTCTGGGCGATGATCTCCCGTGTTCTTCCGAAGCGAGAAAGGGCAATTGCTGCAACGCTTCTGGCATTCAGTGCGTATGTGCGCGGCGACGGACCGATGGCTCGTATCGCGATCGATGCTGCCCTGGAGGCGGACGAAAACTACAGCCTGGCGCGATTGCTGGACAGATCTCTCAGTGCTGGTGCCGGCCCCGAACTGGTCCGCGAAGTCGCTGAGAGTGGGTTCGGCTGTGCGCGTGCGTGCGGCGTTCGACTACCCGGCGATCCATTCGGTCGACGGTGACGGCACTGTCAGCGCATCAGTGTGCGGCGTGGGAACGATCGCCCAATTGCTGCAGGAACGCCCAGGCATCGGCCACGATCCGATCGAGATCGGTGAGCTCCGGCGACCACTTCAGCTCTTCCATTGCTCGTGCACTGGAGGCGATCAAGACGGCCGGATCGCCCGCGCGCCGGGCAGCGTGTTCCACGGCGATGGGCAGGCCGGTGACCTTCTCGCAGGACGAGATGACCTCGCGCACAGAGAAGCCGGTGCCGCTACCGAGGTTGTAGATGGTGTGCTCACCCGGTTGTGCCGCGTCGACCGCAAGAATATGCGCCTCGGCGAGGTCGGCGACATGGATGTAATCCCGGACGGCCGTGCCGTCGGGAGTGGGCCAGTCGGTGCCGAACACCGAGATCTTCTCGCGCTGCCCGAGCGCGACCTGCAATACGAGTGGAATCAGATGGGTCTCGACGACGCGATTCTCTCCGAATCCGTTGTACGCACCGGCGACGTTGAAGTAACGGAGGCTGGTGGCGGCGAGACCGTACGCCGACGCATAGGACGTGATCGCGTGATCGATCGCGAGTTTGGTGGCACCGTAGGGATTGGTCGGCCGGGTCGGGGCATCCTCGGTGATGGGCGTCTTCTCGGGTTCGCCGTACGTGGCGGCGGTGGACGAGAACACCAGTTTCGGGGTGCCCGATTCGCGGATGGCGTCGAGAAGGGCCAGCGTGGTGACCACGTTCCCGCTCCAGTACTTGTCGGGCGCGACCACCGACTCGCCGACGAGGGACTGGGCGGCGAAATGCAGCACGGCGGCGAACCCGCCGCCGGTCAACACGTCGGCAGCCACATCTTTGATGTCACCCTCGACGAACGTGGCACCTCCGGGCACGGCGTCCCGGTTTCCGGTGGACAGGTTGTCCACGACGACAACATCGTGACCACGCTCGACGAGCACGGCCGCACACACGCTGCCGACGTATCCCGCACCACCGGTAACCAGAAGCTTCACTGCTCGTTCTCCCTCACACGCGTCCGATGCCGTCGTCGATGCGAGGTCAGACCTTCTTCACCTGGACGGCATGCGCCATTTCGTCGGATATGTCGACACCGCTGTGCCCTGGCACCGTGATCGTGACCGATCCGGGCTTGACCTCGACTGTAACCCGAGCATCGGGCACCACGCCTGCCTCGCGAAGCTGAGCGATCACCTCGGGATCGGACTGCACGTGCTCGGCAAGACGTCGCACGACGACGGCGGTCGGCTGGCCGACCGGCACGTCGGTGAGCCGGATGAGAGCCTCGGGGGCAAGTGTCGACTGACCGAGACCGAGTTCTTCCAATCCGGGGATGGGGTTTCCGTACGGCGACGTTGTCGGGTTGTTCAGCACGGTGACCAGACGACGCTCGACTTCCTCGCTCATCACGTGCTCCCAACGGCACGCCTCGGCGTGTACGTCTTCCCAGCGCAGACCGATGATGTCGACCAGTAGCCGCTCGGCCAAGCGGTGCTTGCGCATGACGGCGACTGCCAGGCTGCGGCCCTTCTCGGTCAGCTCCAGGTGCCGGTCGCCGGCAACGGACAACAAGCCGTCGCGCTCCATCCGGGCAACGGTCTGGCTGACGGTCGGACCACTCTGCTCGAGCCGCTCGGCGATTCGCGCGCGGAGCGGAATCACTCCCTCTTCTTCCAAATCGTAGATCGTCCGGAGGTACATCTCCGTGGTGTCGACCAGATCCTTCACACTCAACCCCTTCGTCGGGTTCGATCCTACCGGCAGCGCCCCGAAATCGGCGCTGCACCCAGCCGCAACGGGCGCGGCGCACCACAACGGTGTCGGCAGTTTTCCATGGCTTCTCACAAGGGGACGCAGGGCACAACGCCGGAACCCGGCAACACCATCCCGTCCGGCAACGTAGTTTTGTCCGTATGTCTGACAAGGCGACACGCGCCGCCGCGTACATCCCCGACCGCCCCGAGGACATCGTCGTGTGGAGCGCGGACTACCTCGGCTACCGGTGGAGCGACGACCACCCGATGAACCCCACCCGACTCGATCTGACGATGGCCCTCGCCACCGACATCGGCGTGCTCGCGGGCGTCGAACTGGTCGAGCCCGCCGCCGCACCGGATTCCGAGCTGCTCCGGTTTCACACCAGCGCCTACATCGAGGCGGTCAAACAGGCACCGTCGCAGGGACCGGCTCTACGCGATCCCGACGACGTCGTCCACGGACTCGGTTCCGACGACAACCCGGTGTTCCCGCAGATGCACGAGGCGAGTGCCATGCTCGCCGGTGGGTCGTTGGCCGCCGCTCGCGAAATCGCGTCGGGTCGTGCTCGACGCGCGGTGAGCATCGGTGGCGGCATGCACCACGCCATGGCCGACTGGGCCTCGGGTTTCTGTGTCTACAACGACGCCGCGATCGCCATCTCGTGGTTGCTGGACAACGGGTTCGACCGAATCGCCTATATCGACGTCGATGCTCACCACGGGGACGGCGTCCAAGCGGCATTTCTCGGTGACCCGAGAGTGCTCACCGTCTCACTGCACCAACACCCAGCGACGCTGTGGCCGAACACCGGATGGTCCACCGAGGTGGGAACCGAACGCGGGGAGGGGACCTCGATCAACGTTCCGTTGCTGCCCGGCACCGCGGATCGGTTGTGGCTGCGCGCGTTCCACGCGATCGTGCCCGGCGCGATCGCGGCGTTCGGGCCCCAGATCATCGTCAGCCAATGCGGAGTCGACAGCCACCGCGAAGATCCCCTCGCAGACCTCGCCCTGACCGTCGACGGCCAGAACGCTGCATTCCTGGCCATGCGCGATCTGGCGGACGAACATTCCGAGGGTCGGTGGTTGGCCGTCGGCGGTGGAGGGTACGGCTTGGTGCGCGTTGTTCCGCGGTCCTGGACGTATCTGATCGCTGCCGCGCTCGGCCGAGAGATCGATCCTATGTCGGCGCTGCCGGACACCTGGCGCGAGCGAGTTCGCACCATGGCACCGAGTGTCGACCTGCCACAGACCATGGGTGACGGGGGAGACGTCGACTACCCGGCGTGGGACGGACCCGGTGGATCTCTCGCCGGAACCGAGGGCACCGACAGGGCTCTCGAACGCGTCGATTCGGCGATCATCGCTACCCGTCGAGCAGTGTTCCCACTGCTCGGACTCGATCCGGAGGACCCGCGTGACTGAACCGACCGACAGCTCCTCGGCCGCAGAGCCGGCCGCTGCGGCGTCGGAACCGACCGATAAGGACCTGGCGCGAGAGCGTGCGGAGACGTCGTTTCCGCGACATTGGGTTGCCGACGTCCTCACCTCCGACGGCGGCGTGGTTCACCTGCGTCCCATCGTCCCCTCCGATTCCGAGCGCATCGTCGCCTTCCACGGACGGCTGTCCGAGCGGACGAGGTACCTCCGATATTTCGGTCCGTACCCCACGATGCCTCAGCGTGACGTGCTCAACTTCACCACCGTCGATCACCACGATCGCGTTGCGTTCGTCGCAGTACTCGGCGACGACATCATCGCGGTCGGCCGGTACGAACGTCTGCCCGAGGGCGACGGCAACTCGGCCGAAGTGGCCTTCGTCGTTGCGGACGCGCACCAGGGACGCGGGCTCGGACCGATTCTGCTCGAGCATCTCGCGGGAGCGGCCGCCGAGAACGGCGTGAACATGTTCGTCGCCGAGGTGCTCGCCGAGAACCGGAACATGGTCACCGTCTTCCGCGAAGCGGGTTATCAGGTCAGCCGGTCCTTCGAGGGCGGAGTGCTGCGGCTCGAATTCGCGATCGATCCGAGTGAAGCGTTGCTCTCGGTGCGCAATTCGCGTGAGCGCGCCGCCGAGGCCCGCAGCGTGCGCAACGTGCTCAGCCCCCGATCGGTGGCCGTGATCGGAGCATCGACGGACAGCTCGAAGGTCGGCAACGCCGTTCTCGCGAATCTTCTGGCCGGCAATTTCACCGGTCCGGTCTATCCCGTCAACGCCGATCATCGTTCGGTCCGAGGAGTCCGCGCCTACGCCACGGTGCACGACATCCCCGACTCGGTCGATCTGGCGATCGCAGCGGTTCCCGCCGACGCCATCGACGCGGTACTCGACGACTGTCTCGACAAGGGCGTCAAAGCTTTGCTGGTGGTCTCGGGTGGGTTCGGTGAGACCGGACCGGCCGGGCAGGAGAGCGAGCGCAGGCTGGTGCTCGCGGCTCGTGCTCATGGAATGCGGTTGATCGGGCCCAACGCTCTCGGTGTCGCGAACACCGATCCCGAGTTCGGTCTGAACGCCACATTGGCCCCGCATCTGCCCACCCCGGGCAACGTCGGGTTCTTCTGTCAGTCCGGCGCGCTCGGCATCGCGATTCTGGACGAGGCCGCCAACCGCAGGCTCGGACTGTCGACGTTCGTCTCCGCGGGCAACCGAGCCGATGTATCCGGCAACGATCTACTGCAGTACTGGGACTCCGACCCGGCCACCGAGGTGATCCTGCTCTACCTGGAGAGCTTCGGTAACCCCAGGAAATTCACCAGGATCGCGCGCAGGGTCGCCCGCAGCAAGCCCATCATCGCGGTCAAGAGCGGACGCGGTGCCGTTCCGCCCGCACATGCCATCGGTGCCGACATCGACGACTCGATCGTGCGCGCACTCTTCGCGCAGGCCGGCGTCATCCAGGTCGACACCATCTCGGAATTGTTCGACTGCGCGGTGCTTTTCGGAAACCAGCCGCTGCCGGTCGGACCGAGGGTGGCCGTCGTGGGAAACTCGACGGCGTTGGGCGTACTGGCCGTCGACGCCGCCCGGGCCAAGGGTCTGCATGCGAGCAGCCCGATCGACGTCGGCCCGCAGGCCGGTCCCGAAGAGTTCGCCACGGCCGTGTCGTCGGCACTGGCAGCGTCGGACATCGACGCCGTGATCGTCGTTTTCGTGCCCCCGGTGGCGGTCGAGGTGGAGCCGTTCGCGACCGCATTGGGCAATGCCGTCCGAGGGTCCGACAAGCCCGTGCTGTCGACATTCCTTGCCACCGAAGGTATTCCCGACGTGCTGGCGGTCCGTGGACCGGGTGGGCATCCGGTTCGAGGCTCGGTGCCCTCGTACTCGAGCCCGGAGCGAGCGGTTGCGGCCCTGGCCGCGGCGTGGCGCTACTCGTCGTGGCGTGCGCGACCGGTGTCGAATCTGGTCCGGCCCAAGAGCATCGATTCCGAACGCGCCACCATGCTGGTCGAGGGATGGCGTTCGGCGAGCAGTCGTGGGCGCTGGCTGTCGGATTTCGAGACCGCTGAGCTGCTCGCCTGCTACGGCCTGGACGTCGTGGCGTTTCGCATCGTGACCGACGAGGACGAGGCCGTCGCCGCAGCAGACGAACTGGGGTACCCGGTAGCAGTCAAGGCGACGGGGGAGCGTTGGCGGCACCGGCCCGATCTCGGCGGAGTCCGCCTGGACATGGCCGACGCCTCGGCGGTGCGGGTGGCGTACCGAAACCTCGCTGCAGACTCGGGCGAGCCGTTACTGCACGTTCAACGCATGGCGGTCAAGGGCATCGGGTGCGTCGTGCGCGTGCAGGACGACCCGTCGTTCGGCTCGCTCATCTCGTTCGGTCTGGCCGGGGTGATCTCGGATCTGCTGGGCGACCGCGCGTATCGAGTACTTCCGCTGACCGAGGACGAAGCCGCACAGCTGATCGACGCGCCGAAGGCGGCTCCGCTGCTGTCCGGTTATCGACATGCGGTGCCCGTCGACAAGAAGGCTCTGATCGATCTGGTTCAGCGAATCTCCGCACTGGCAGAAGACATCTCGGATATCCGAGAGATCTCGTGTGAGCCGGTCCTGGCATCCGCCGACGGCGCGCAGATCACCGACGCGCGGGTGCGTATCGGTCCAGAGCCCACCAAAGCCGATCTGGGTCCGCGTCGACTGCGCTGAGCGGACGGGCCACGAAAAAGCGGCAGCCGAGTCGACGTCCCCGAGGGGGAGGAAACGTCGGCTCGGCTACCGCGTGAGGTGGCGCTAACAGGGATGGTCACCGCTGCTCCACCGGTCGGTGGTCGGGGTCAGCTGGCGTAGGAACGCAGCTTCTCGGCGCGGTCGCCCTGACGAAGCTTGACCATCACTTCGCGCTCGATCTGGCGGACGCGCTCACGGGAGAGACCGAAGAGCTTGCCGATCTGATCGAGGGTTCGGGGCTGCCCGTCGTCCAGACCGTAGCGAAGCCGAATGACCTGCTGCTCACGCTCGTCGAGGGTGCCGAGCACCACACGAACATCGCTGTGCAGCAAACCGGCGATGACGGCATTCTCGGCGGACGTCGCCTCGGAATCCTCGATGAAGTCGCCGAGAGGCGCTTCCTCGTCGCTGCCCACCGGCATGTCCAGGCTGACCGGGTCGCGACTGTGGTCGAGCAGATCCGCAATCTTCTCCACCGCGATACCCGATTCGCTCGACAGCTCCTCGTCCGTTGCCTCGCGGCCGAGCTGCTGGTGCAGCTCACGCTTGATCCTGGCCAGCTTGTTGACCTGCTCGACGAGGTGGACGGGCAGCCGGATCGTGCGGCTCTGATCGGCCATACCGCGGGTGATGGCCTGACGAATCCACCACGTCGCGTACGTCGAGAACTTGAAGCCCTTGGCGTAGTCGAACTTCTCCATCGCGCGAATCAGACCCAGATTGCCTTCCTGGATCAGGTCCAGCAGGGGCATACCGCGGCCGGTGTAGCGCTTGGCGAGAGACACGACCAGACGCAGGTTCGCCTCGAGCAGGTGGCTGCGTGCTGCGCTGCCGTCGCGAACGATGATGGCGAGGTTGCGCTTCTTGACTGCGCTCAGCCGCTTGGTGTTCTCGAGAACCTGCTTCGCGTACAGACCAGCCTCGATCCTCTTTGCGAGATCGACTTCTTCGGCAGCCGTCAGCAGTGCCGTCCGACCGATACCGTTGAGGTACACGCGAACGAGATCGGCTGCTGGGCTCTGGGCGTCCAGATCGGCATCGGTGGGCCGTGGACGAATCGTGGTGCTGGGGCTGGTCATGACTTGCCTCCTGGTCGGTGGTGTCTCACTGGGTTCAACGCTCGGGAGACTCCGATAAGTTCCCACGCCGATCCTGTGGACACCCGCGTGACCAGGGATTACGTCATGCTCGTCCTGAGAAGTTGCTGAGAAGTGAAGCCGCCGGGAACGGTCGCTCTCGTGGGGCGACGTCGGGGACTCATCGGGCCGGCAGAACCAAGCCGTGTCGGACCAGCCCCTGCATCATCGTCACTGCATGCACCGCCAGTTCCTCGGCGTCCTCGTCGTGCGCAGCAGCGAGCAACTCCACCAGTTCACCGACCGGCAGGCCATCGGGCCGAAGTCCGGCGAGCAGTGCAGCGCCCAGTTCGTCGATGTCGTGCTGCCACTGCGGCCCGTTGCCGCGATGGACCCGCACTGCCACCGGGTCCCAGCCCTCGTCGCCCGGAAGGTAGACGCGTTCGAGGGCGGTGTTCGGGTCGAGCATCAGCACCGAGTCGAGGATGTCGTGCTCCCGCAGCCAGTCCAGCCGCGCGAAGTACTCGATCGATTCGTTGCCCAGCGGGTCGGAGAAGCCGTGAGTGAGCTCCTCGGCGAGAAGATCGGTCGGCGTGTCGGTCCTGCGGAGATACACGAAGCCGAAACCGATTCCCTCCACGTCGGCGGCAGCGAAATGATCGAGCCAGGACTGTGCCACCGCGGCCGCGTCGGAATCGCGCGGGTCGAGTCCGCCGTCGCGCATCCAGGTACCGACGTAGAGCGCCGGATCGGCAACGTCACGCTCGACGACCCAGGCATCGACTCCGTGGGCCGGCAGCCACGACGCGACCCGCGCACGCCAGTCCTCGCCGCGGACGTGCACCCAGGACGCCAGAATGGCAGCCGTGCCACCCGGTTCCAGATGGTCCGGTGCCTGCCCGACCATCAGCGCGCTGGCACCGTCGAGGTCGAGACCGGAATCGCGGTACGTGTGCAGCACTTCGGCGCGGCCGACGACGAACGGTGGATTGGCCACGATGCGATCGAACCGACGCCCGGCAACCGGCTCGAACCACGAGCCGTGCAGCAATTCGACATCGAGGCCGTTCAGCGACATCGTCGCGGCCGCGAGTTCCATGGACCGTGGGCTGATGTCGGTTCCGGTCACCTGCGTGGCGTATCCGCACGCGTGAACGGCCTGGACACCGCAGCCGGTACCGACATCGAGGACGCTGGCGACCGGGGACGTGGGTGTTCCCCGCAGCAGGGACAGCGACGCCTGCCCGACCCCCAGTACGTGATCGGGTGCCGTCTCGGCGACGCGCATGCTGCCGTCCGGATCGGAGACGATCCACCGGGTGCCGTGGCCGGCATCGAGCGGTCGAATGTCGAGCAACGTGCGGACCGTCGACCCGGATCGGCTCAGGATGCCGGCAGCGACGGCGTCCGCGATGGTCAGCGGTGCGATGGCGTCGGCGACGTCGGGCTCGGGGCAGTCGTCGACGAGGAGGAAAAGTCGAACCAGCACTCCCAGTGGGCCCGATCCCTGGCTGGCGTTGCGGACCGGTACCGGCTCACTGCGCCCGAGTGCCGCGTGTGCGTCGGCACCGAGCAGTTCGAGCACGCCGTCGGCGTCGTACCCGATTCGCCCGAAAGCATCCCTGAGGTCGGAGCAGGCGGAGACGAGAAGGGACGTGGAGTCAGGTGCAGTCACGACGCAAGTGTCGCATCGGCTGTCTCGGTCGTGTCAGTCGTCGCCCGGTTCGATCACTCGGTGGTTACCCGATTCCAACTGCGGCGCGTCCACCGTTCGGTAGTCGTATCGGCTCATCTCGTCCTTCGTACGTGGCGGTCGATCGTTGGCGATCAACACCGCCATCCACGGTAGAGGGATGGACACTCCGACAATTGCCATGGAGATCCACGGATTCATCCACATTCCGTAGGCCAGGGCGGCCAACACCAACGCCGGGATGCGGAAAGACATGATGAACATGTACTTGCGTACACGCTTCTTGTGCTGCTCTTCGACCGACTGCTGTGCCTCGGTGATCAGGACAGGCCCATCCGGCGAGTCGCTGTACGCGCTGCCGTCGAACCCTGGGGTTCTCGTCATACCTCCACTGTGGCACTACCGCTCACAGAATGCATACGACGAGCTGTGGAACCGGTTACCCCTTGCCGAGGATTCACGGATTAATCTGTGTGCATGAGCACCCAGACGAAGGACCGTCCCGATATCGCACCGGACGAAACAACCGAGGACGACCGGCCGAAGTTCTTCCATTACGTCAAGAAGAACAAGATCGCCGAGAGTGCGGTGATGGGCACGCACGTCGTGGCCTTGTGCGGTGAGGTGTTTCCTGTCACCAAGTCCGCGAAGCCCGGATCTCCGGTCTGCCCCGACTGCAAGAAGATCTACGAGGGTCTGAAAAAGGGCGACTGACCCGTACCGTCGCCGCTGCTATTCGGCAGTCGGTGCCGGGCGATCCGGTCGACCTCGGTCGCCGGCGAGCTTGATCGGCCCCGTGGCCAGCCGTCGGGCCACCGCAGTCATCGGTCCCGACGGCTTCTCGTCGGTGGCTGCCTGTGCCGCGATCCACTCGCGCATCTGGTCCAGTCGAGTTGCCCGAGCGGGCCAGAACTCCTGGATCGTGGCGTTGAACTCGGCACCGAGAACGACGGCGAAACCGAGGAAGAACGTGAACAACAGAAACGCGATCGGCGTCGCGAGCGCGCCGTAGGTGTATCCGGTGCCCGTGACCCAGGTGAGGTACCGGCGCAGAACAGCGCTGGCGAGCATGAAGAACACGCCGGCCAACAGTGCTCCGCCGAGGAGCCGATGCCACGGCAGCGATCTGTGCAGGGCCAGCTTGTAGAGCGTCGTAAGGCCGATGATCAGCAGCAATCCGACGGCCGGGTAGTAGAAGAAGTCGATCAGCTCGCTGCCGACCTCGATCCAAGAATCCGGCAGCAACTGCTGCACGTACACCGGACCGAGGGCGACGAGCGGAAGCACGAATACCGCGACGACCAGGAATCCGACGTAGAGCAGCAGCGCGAAGAACCTCTGCCAGATGGGGTTTCGTGCGTCGGCCTGTCCGTGTGCTTCCACGATGGAGTCGACGAAGGTCGAGATCGCGGACGACCCGGCCCACAGCGACAGCAGGAAGCCGACGGACACGATCTCTCCGCTGCCCTGCGCGAGAACGTCCTTGACCGTCGGCGCGATGATCTGGTCGACGACACTGTTGCTGAACAGGGTGTTGCTGAACGTGATGATCTTGGATTCGATGATCTCGACGGTGTTGGGTCCGAACCATCCTCCGACGAATCCCAGACTGCCGAGCACACCGAGCAGAAGCGGCGGGAGCGACAGCGTCTGCCAGAACGCTGCGGTGGCGGCCTTGCTGAAGATCGAGTCGTCCCATGCTTTGCTCAGGGTGCGCAGAGTCACTTTCCACACCGCATGTATCGGCTTTCTCGCCGACAACCGTTCCGGTGTCGGAGTTGTGCCTGCAGACTCGCTCATGGTCCCTCCAGCATTCCTGACGAAAGCCGACTTCGCCTAACCACCGACGCGCCGTGTCGCATCCGACTCGCCCCAGCGATGCGGGATCGGTCGGTGTGGAGCGTTAGGCTCCTCGGCGGACACTGCAGGGCTACCGAGAGCGCGAGGAACTACATCGATGCCAGGAACCGGCGGCCAGTGAGCGCTGACATGTTCGATCCCACACCTTCTTCCGCAGAGCAGGCAGTTGCCCCCGCGAGCGGGGGAGCACCGCTGCGCGCGTGGCAGCGACGTGCGTTGACCAAGTATCTGGTTGCCTCGCCCAAGGACTTCCTGGCCGTTGCAACGCCCGGTGCAGGCAAGACCACCTTCGCTCTGCGAGTGGCTGCGGAGTTGCTGGCTCATCGGACCGTCGATCAGGTCACCGTCGTTGCGCCCACCGAGCACCTCAAGCACCAGTGGGCAGAATCGGCAGCCCGGGTCGGAATCGCCCTGGACTCCCGCTTCTCCAACTCCACCGGTCAGACGTCGAGCGACTATCACGGCGTGGTCGTGACGTACGCACAGATCGCCTCGCATCCGTTCAAGCACCGGGTGCGTACCGAAGCGCGCAAGACACTGGTGATCCTCGACGAGATTCACCACGGCGGCGATGCGAAGAGCTGGGGAGAAGGCATTCGCGAGGCTTTCGGCGACGCCACCCGACGTCTCGCATTGACCGGTACGCCGTTCCGTAGCGACGACAGTCCCATTCCGTTCGTCAACTACGAACCGGACCAGGACGGGTTGATGCGGTCCAAGGCGGACCACGCGTACGGGTACTCCGACGCGTTGGCCGACGGCGTCGTTCGACCGGTGGTGTTTCTCGCGTATTCCGGCGAGGCGCGTTGGCGAGACAGCGCGGGGGAGGAGTATACCGCCCGCCTCGGTGAGCCTCTCAGTGCCGAGCAGACGGCGAGAGCATGGCGCACAGCACTCGACCCGCAGGGCGACTGGATGCCCGCGGTGTTGTTGGCTGCCAACACCCGTCTGGCTCAGCTGCGTGCAGGCGGCATGCCCGACGCCGGTGGGCTCGTGATCGCCACCGATCAGACGGTGGCGCGGGCCTACGCGAAGCTCATCGAGGTGATCACGGGAGAGACGCCGGCCATCGTCCTCTCCGACGATCCCACGTCCTCGGCTCGGATCGCCGAGTTCGGCAAGAGTGACCAACGGTGGATGGTGGCTGTCCGCATGGTGTCCGAGGGCGTCGACGTTCCGCGTCTGGCCGTCGGCGTGTACGCGACCAGCGCGTCGACTCCGCTGTACTTCGCGCAGGCGATCGGTCGATTCGTGCGTTCGCGGCGTAAGGGGGAGACGGCGAGTGTCTTCCTGCCGTCGGTACCGGTGCTGTTGGATCTGGCATCTCAGCTCGAAGCGCAGCGCGACCACATTCTCGGCAAGCCGCACCGCGAGAAGGACGGATTCGACGACGAGCTCCTCGCCGATGCGAACAAGCAGAAGGACGAACTCGGCGAGGAGGAGAAGGCGTACACCTCCCTGGGCGCGGATGCCGAACTGGACCAGGTGATCTACGACGGTTCCTCGTTCGGCACCGCCACGTTCTCGGGCAGCGACGAGGAAGCGGACTATCTAGGCCTACCGGGTCTGCTCGACGCGACCCAGATGCGCGACCTGTTGCGTCAGCGTCAGCAGGAGCAGATCGACAAGCCTGCGGCCGGTCCGGCCGTTCCGGCTCCTCCCGTCGTCAACGACAGGGCCACCAGTGCGGGCCAGCTGGCCGGTCTCCGGCGTGAACTGAACAGTTTGGTTGCGGTGTACCACCACCGCACCGGTAAGCCGCACGGTGTGATTCACGGCGATCTGCGACGCATCTGCGGCGGACCGCCGACGGCTATGGCGTCGGCCGAGCAGTTGGGCGAGCGGATCGCTCAGTTGCGAAAAATGTAGAGCGCAGTTGCGAAAGATGTAGAGCGCAGTTGCGAAAGATGTAGAGCGCGCCCACGAAAAAACGGACGGTCCGAAGACCGTCCGTTTTTCGTGAGATTCGATCGTGGCGAACCTGTGTCCCCCGACGTCTCGGCGGATTACACCGTGGAGTCCGATTCGGTCATCACCGTTGCGTTCACTTCACGCAAACGGGCTTCGTGCTCGGCGGCGTGGTGACCGCAGAAGAGAAGTTCTCCACCGGTCGAGAGCACGACACGCGCGCGAGCCCCTGCACCGCACCGGTCGCACCGGTCCGCTGCTGTCAATTGTGGGCTGGTCAATGTTCCGGGCATGACTCCTCCGTACTGGCTTGCGGGTTGTCCCGTTCGCCTGGGGCCGGTCCGCCGCGTCGGTATGGCGCGGTTCGTTCACTCTGTCAGACGTATGGCGGTCACGCGTTGTTCCCGAGCGCGTTTCTTTGTGTTGTCACTAACACGAAACATGCCCCACGAGCAGGAACGTCCTCGACGCTGTTCGCTGAGAGCTGACTCGGGTGCACGCGAGTCGCGGCAGTAGGGTCGCCGATGTGGCTTCGACTTCCTCTTCGCTCTCCGGTGTCTCGAAGCTCGGTATTCCATCGCTGTTCGTCATCGGTGCCGTGTGCATGTACGTCGGTGCAGCGATCGGTGTCTTCCTTTTCGATACCGTCGATCCGGCCGCGGTCGCCTGGCTGCGTGGGTTCGGCGCGGCTCTGGTGCTGGTGCTGTGGCGGCGGCCGTGGCGGTCTCGAGCGGGAGTCGGCGGCAGTTGGACCGTGCGGCGAGTGAGCACGGCGGCCGCGTTCGGCGGCGCGACGATCGGCATGAACGCGATGTTCTACGAGGCGATCGCCAGGCTTCCGCTCGGCGCGGCGGTGGCCATCGAGTTTCTGGGGCCGATCGCCGTCGCTGCAGCCGGGTCGAGGAAGCCTGCGGATGTGTGTGCGCTGCTTCTGGTGATCGCCGGTGTCGGTGCCATCGCCTCTGCGCAGTTCGAGAGTGGCGAGGTAGGACTGGCGGGAATAGCGTTCGCGCTCGGCTCGGCAGCATTGTGGGCCGCGTACATCGTGCTGGGTAAGTCCGTTGCCGATGCCGGTCAAGGACTCGACGACATGGCGGCCGGATTCGGAATCGCGTCGGTGATTCTGGCGGTGCCGTTGTTCGGTCCGTTCGCAGTGGCGCATGTCGACGTGTTGGGAGACTGGCGAATCTGGGTTCTGGGGTTGGGGGTGGGTCTGCTGTCGAGTGTGGTTCCCTATGTTCTCGATCAGTACGTCCTGGTGCGGGTGGGTCGGGCTCGGTTCGCATTGCTGCTGGCACTTCTCCCGGCAACGGCCACCGTGGTCGGTGCCGTCGTGCTGACCCAGATTCCGACGATTCTCGAAGCGCTCGGGATCATTGCTGTCATCGCGGCAGTGGTGATCGGTGGGCTTCCGGCGCGCAGAGATCGCGGCGCGATGGACATTCCGCCTCCTTGACCCGCGCTTCACCCTGCAGAATGGAACGGTGACCAGTACGCCGGACGACCTAGTACACATCTGCACGGCAGGGGAGTGGCTGTCCATGCGCGGGCAGGCCTTGTACACCCCGGACTCGTACAACGACGTGGGTTTCGTTCACCTGTCGACACCGCAGCAAGTGCACCTTCCTGCGAACCGGTTGTTCTCGGGCCGTGAGGATTTGGTTCTGCTTCGCCTGGATCCGGCTCGTCTGAGTGCACCCGTCCGGTGGGAACCCGGCGTGCCGTCCGATCCGCGGTCCATGCTGTTCCCACATCTGTACGGACCGCTGCCGATCGCGGCCGTCACGGCGGTTCTCGACTACCGTCCCGGGCCGGACGGGACCTTCGGGACGCCACAGATCCAGTAGGCATGATTGCCGCCGACGACAACGACCGCCGATCTCGATGATCGGCGGTCGTTGTTCGCAGGGTCGGACGAATCAGTCCAGGTAGTCGCGCAGGACCTGCGAACGCGACGGGTGGCGCAGCTTCGACATGGTCTTGGACTCGATCTGGCGGATCCGCTCGCGGGTGACCCCGTAGACCTGACCGATCTCGTCGAGCGTGCGCGGCTGGCCGTCGGTGAGTCCGAAGCGCAGACGAACGACGCCTGCTTCGCGCTCGGACAGCGTCTCGAGAACCGACTGGAGCTGATCTTGGAGCAAGGTGAACGACACGGCGTCCACGGCGACGACCGCCTCGGAGTCCTCGATGAAGTCACCGAGCTGGCTGTCGCCTTCGTCACCGATGGTCTGGTCGAGCGAGATCGGCTCACGCGCGTACTGCTGGATCTCCAGCACCTTCTCCGGCGTGATGTCCATTTCCTTGGCGAGCTCTTCGGGAGTGGGTTCGCGACCCAGATCCTGGAGCAGCTCGCGCTGAATGCGGCCGAGCTTGTTGATGACCTCGACCATGTGCACCGGGATACGGATCGTGCGGGCCTGGTCGGCCATGGCCCGAGTGATGGCCTGACGGATCCACCAGGTGGCGTACGTCGAGAACTTGTACCCCTTGGTGTAGTCGAACTTCTCGACGGCGCGGATCAGACCGAGGTTGCCTTCCTGAATGAGGTCCAGGAAGGCCATTCCGCGACCGGTGTAGCGCTTGGCGAGCGACACCACGAGCCGAAGGTTCGCCTCGAGCAGGTGATTCTTGGCACGGTTGCCGTCACGGCAGATCCACGTCATGTCGCGACGCTGCGCAACGGGGAGCTTCTCGCCCTTTTCCGCGGACTCGCGCATCTTCTCCACCGCGAACAGGCCGGCCTCGATGCGCTTGGCCAGCTCGACCTCCTCCTCTGCGTTGAGGAGGGCAACCTTGCCGATCTGCTTGAGGTAGGCGCGGACGGAGTCTGCGGAGGCGGTGAGCTCGGCGTCCTTACGGGCCTGGCGAAGGGCCTCGGATTCCTCTTCGTCCCAGACGAAATCGCCCGACGCCTTGTCCTCGGCGGTCGGTTCGCTGGTTGCGTCCTCTTCGGTGTCGTCACCAGCGGCGACGACCTCGACGACATCGTTGGCGGCAGCCGCGAGGTCGCCCTCGGAGATGTCGATGTCCTCGATTCCGGGGGTGCTCTCGTCGGCGTCGTCTCCGGTCGCCGGAGTTGCTGTCTTCTTTGCTGCGGCCTTCTTCGCCGGTGCCCTCTTGGCCGCGGCGCGCTTGGCGGGTGCCTTCTTAGCCGGTGCCTTCGCGGCGGGTGCCTTGACAGCAGGTGCAGGTGTCGCAGACTCGGTTTCGGAATCTACGGTCTGACGGATATCGGTGGCTGCCACGTACGCCCTTTCGTGACGAAGTCGTGCGGCGTCACGCCAGAGTTGTTTCCGGCGGAGAGGTCTTCGGATTCGGCCGGCTGCGTACCGGCACACACCATTGTAACGACCTCTCAGGAGTTTGTTACCGACCCTCGCCCTACGCAGGTCGGAACGCCGCGTGTCAGTCGGCCGATCCTGCGGACGTGCCGGTCTCGGCGGACGGCACGGCGGTGTCCGCGGCAAGTGCGGCACCGACGATCCCGGCAGTGTTCAGCAGGGTTGCCGGAACGACCGGAGTGCGATTGGTCAAGTGCGGAATCCACTTCTCGCTCTTGCGGCTGATCCCACCACCGGCGATGAAAAGATCCGGCCACAGCAGAGCCTCGAACGTTTCGAGGACCTTCGAGACCTCCTTGGCCCATTCCTTGTAGGACAGCCCCTTGTTCTCCTTCACCGACGACGCCGCACGATGCTCGGCCTCCTTGCCGTCGATCTCCATGTGTCCGAATTCGGTGTTCGGCAGCAGAACTCCGTTGTGCAGCACGGCCGAACCGATTCCCGTGCCGAACGTCAGCAATACGACGACGCCGTCCTTGCCTTTGCCGCCGCCGTACTTGTCCTCTGCCACTCCGGCCGCATCCGCGTCGTTGAGCACGGTGATGTTCTCGGTGCCGATGGCCTTCGCGAACAACGCACGGGCGTCGGTGTCGATCCAGGCCTTGTCGATATTGGCTGCCGACCGAGCGACACCGTTGGTCACCACGGCAGGCAGTGTGACGCCCACCGGGCCGGTCCACTCGAAGTGCGCCACGATCTCCGCCACGGTTCGCGCGACGGCGTCGGGGGTGGACGGTTGGGGTGTCTCGATCTTGTAGCGGTCGCCGACGAGGTCCCCGGTGCTCAGGTCGACGATTCCGCCCTTGATGCCGCTGCCACCGACATCGACGCCGAATCCATGGCGCGCTGCCCCGGCGGTGGTGTTGTCCGAACCTGCCTGTGTCATGTGGATGCCGCTCCTGGCCCGATCGAATCCGTGTGTGGTGTGTTTCGCTCCGAACAATAGTGCCGTTTCGGTGTTCGCGGGACGGCGACGTCATCCCGACTCCTTGCGCCGGTCGTTGCAGTGGTGCTCGGCCGTCGGTATGTGTTGCGATGTACGCGTGCCGAAATCAGACGGATCGCAGAACGACACCGCCAGTACGCAATTGCCGGGCAAATCGGTGCCGACCGCAGGGTCGAGTACGGAATCGAACACGCGAGACGTGGACGTGCTGCACGAGGTCGCCGTTCGAGTCGCTACGCGAGCCGCCGAGCACGTACGCCTGCGGCGGCCCGAGGTCTTCGGCGGCGGTGCGGGCGTGAGCGAGAGCACGGGTGACAACGCGGTGCAGTCGAAGAGCACACCGACCGATCCGGTGACCGTCGTGGACACCGAAACCGAGCGCGTTCTGCGTGAGATGTTGGCAGAGTTGCGGCCGCAGGATGCCATTCTCGGGGAGGAGGAAGGTGCCGAGGACGATTCGGTCGACGGAGTGCGGTGGGTGCTGGATCCGATCGATGGAACCGTGAACTTCATGTACGGAATCCCGGCTTACGCGGTGTCGGTTGCCGTTCAGATCGACGGTGCCAGCGTTGCCGGGGCCGTTGTCGACGTCGCGCGCGAACTGGTCTACTCCGCCGCTCTGGGGCGCGGTGCCACGGTGCAGCGAGCCGACGGCACCCGGGAACGACTTGCGTGTTCGGCCGTCACCGACGTGTCGATGACGTTGCTTGCCACCGGATTCGGTTACGGCTCACGGCGCCGTGCAGTGCAGGGCGCGATCATTTCCGAATTACTGCCTCAGGTGCGCGACATCCGCCGGATCGGATCTGCCGCACTGGATCTGTGCATGGTTGCGTCCGGAGTGGTCGACGCTCATTTCGAGCACGGGCTCAGTCCGTGGGATTGGGCGGCCGGCGCGCTGATCGCGGCCGAGGCGGGCGCAGTGGTCAAGCTGCCCGCGGCGAACTCCACCAGCGCGCAGGGCGCGGCGACGGTAGCCATGGCCCCGGGGATCTCGGACGCCTTTCTCGCCGTACTGCGCAGCGCGGGCGCTCTCGATCCGATTCCCGGGTGACGCGTCGGCGCGACGTCAGCAGCGCGATTCGCGTGCGGCCGAGAGCAGATCGGGATCGAGGGGCTGGGGTTCGGCTCCGGGCGCTGCGCCCGCGAGTGTGCGCAGCACTTCCTCGGCGTCGTCATTGGGCTGAATTTCACTGAAGTAGGTACCCAGTGCCAGATCGACCGAGTCGTCGGTGCGGGAATCTTCGATGAGCTCGGCGCAGGGAGCGACCAGCCATACTGCGCTCGCCGCAGCGACGCCCGCGGCACCGAAGCGAATCTGGCCCTGGCACTGCATGTTCTGATCGACATAGACCGGATCGTTGCCGACCTGGACGTCCGGTGCACTTGCGAAGCCGTAGTCCACGAGTTGCGCGGCCACGAGGGCAGCCTGACCGCGCTCGCCGTTGGCGTTGAAGACACGCACTTTCGACGCGGACAGAGCTGCGGGTTCGACGTCGAGCAACGTTGCCGGGTCGACTTCGCCACCCAGCGGAACGGGCTGCGTTCCGTCGGTGGCGGCCGTGGTGGTCGGAGCATTGCATTCGGCGGTCGCCGACGTAGCCTCGGACGTGGTGAACACCCTGACCCATACGAGCACTCCGAGCAGCGCCAGCACCGTGAACACCGCGATGATGGGGAACGCCCGGCGACGGCGGAACGGACGACCTCGATCGTCGGCCGAGTGGCCTTCGGTGATCAGAGAAACCACAGTTGATCTTCGCCTTTCCGTCGGCAGTCGCCGAGAACTGTCACAGAGTCGGTCACACCGACGCGGTGCCTACTGTAGATGCCCGCGGTCTCCGAGTGCGGCACACTCGGCCGGACGCCCGTCGGATGTCATCCTCGATGCTTGATTCGGACCCGGAAACCGGCACGAGGATGAGTTCGGACGGCCGCGGAATGAACCCGAACACTCCGGTGTTGATGCGGCGTGCATGCAGGCAATGGACTCATCGGCGGTTCGGTTTCAACTTTGCGGCCGGCTTCGGCTATTGTCTGGCGGCCGCGGTGCTTCGAGAATCGGACGCCCGTGCACGATCGATCAGGTGAGCGAGGTCTCGATCGGGTTTCAACCGGCGAGTTCTGGGAACTACCCGGTGTAGTTTCGGGCACCGCGCGACGACGAACGATACGAACAGATACGAACATCGGTGGAAGCGAGCACACGCCCTCTTCACAGCCGACGGCCACAAGCCGACCACATCGGCAGCTTTCACCACACACACGCACGAAGATGAGGGGTACGAAGACAATGGCAACCGATTACGACGCACCGAGAAGAACAGAATCCGATGACGTGTCCGAGGATTCGCTCGAAGAGTTGAAGGCCCGACGCAACGAGGCCCAGTCCGCAGTGGTCGACGTCGACGAATCCGACACCGCGGAATCGTTCGAGCTTCCGGGTGCAGATCTGTCCGGCGAGGAGCTGTCGGTTCGAGTGGTCCCCAAGCAGGCGGACGAGTTCACCTGCTCCAGCTGCTTCCTGGTGCACCACCGCAGCCGACTGGCCAGCGATGCCAACGGCGTACTGATGTGTCGCGACTGCGCGGCCTGATCGATTTTGCACAGACCTGATCGACCGATTCGGGTCTGTGCCCGGCATTCGGCGATGGTCGGTCCGGGTAGGTGGTCAGCGCGCTTCGACGCCGTGCGCGGTCAACACTGCCAGCAACGCCTCGGGGCGTTTGGTGCTCACCAGCCAATACGGCGTCGGGTCGTCCGGGTCGTCGAGAACCACGATCACCATCTGTTTCACCCAAGTGCGGTGCTGTACGAAGGCCAGCGGATCCAGCTGCCTGCCCAGTGCCGCACTTTTTGCTGTCGCGGGCACAATCGCTGCCTTGGACGCGACGTCGAGTGGCAGATGCGCCTTCCCGACACGCAATTCCACGCCTGTCGAACCGGTACCAACGCTGTCGCCGACGACCTCGACACGCAGCCTGCTGAAGGCGAACAGCCCCCACGCGAGCAGAGGAAGCAACACGACGTAGGGAAGCCAAGCCCGGATACCCGGTGCGCCCATGTGTATCTCTGCCGCCAACAGCACCGCTACCGCAGCGCCGGCCGCCCACCACCAGATCGGCACCCAGAGCCGCTCGGAATACAGCACCGAGCCGGCGGGCGTGGTGGAGGGAGTGGAGTCGCCGGACTCCGAGTTCGCGTGTTCGGCCTGTCGATCTGCAGTCACCGGTCCCAGGGTAGTCGCCACACAGAGACACGAGCGGGCCAGCGTAGTCTCGTTCGACGTGAGCGACGAAGTCACCGATACCGGCAACGAACCGTCTGTCGACCGGCTCCTGCTGCCCGCTGTTCCTCTGTCCGAGGTTCGGGTACGTCGATTGGATCCTGACCTACCGGTACCGACGCGTGCGCACGACGGCGACGCTGGAGTCGACCTTCGGATCACCGCGGGGGTGACCATAGCGCCTGGTGAACGTGTATTGGTGGGGACCGGACTCGCGATCGCCCTGCCGCTGGGAACGGTCGGGTTGGTACATCCACGCTCGGGCCTGGCGGCGAAGTCCGGATTGTCGGTCGTCAACACCCCGGGCACCATCGACGCCGGCTACCGCGGCGAGATCAAGGTCTGTTTGATCAATCACGATCTGCACTCTCCGGTCGTGCTCGAGCGTGGCGATCGCGTCGCCCAGCTGATCGTGCAGCGCGTCGAGTTGGTGACGTTCGTCGAGGTCGACGAACTGGACGACACCGTTCGGGGGGCCGGAGGTCATGGTTCGACCGGCGGTCATGCGAGTCTGAAGCAGTGAGTTCGGCCACGATGTCAGCGGATGTCAGGAACCACGAACGCAACCGAGAAGAAGAGAGCTGAACATGTTCGGACGGCGTAAGAAGAACGACGCCGGCAGTGCCTCCGCATCTGGTGCGGAGCCATTCGTCGACGGAGTCGAAGACGACGAGGCCGCGGACTCGACCGCCGACGGACCGCACGATCTTTCGGATCTGGACGAGGATCGTGAGACCGTCGCGAAGACGCGACTCGACCTGGGCTCGGTGTTGATCCCGCTTCCGGACGGAGGTCAGCTGCAGGTGGAAATGTCGCAAGCAGGCAGTCCGCAGGCGGTCCACATCGTCACGCAGTTCGGCCGAATCACCATCGCTGCCTACGCGGCACCGAAATCGCCCGGTCAGTGGCGCGAGGTTGCGGCCGATCTGGCGACGTCGCTGCGCGACGACAAGGCCGAGACGACGGTCGAGACGGGCCCGTGGGGCCGCGAACTCCACGGCGTCACCGCCAACGCCGATCTGCGCTTCATCGGAATCGACGGCTATCGCTGGATGGTCCGCTGCGTGCTGGCCGGTCCGTCCGGGGCAGTGGGCGAAGGTCAACCTCTGGTCCAGCTCGCGCACACCATCCTGCGACAGACGGTGGTCGACAGAGGCACCGACCCACACCCGGTTCGTACACCGCTGCCGGTGGTGTTGCCGCAAGTGCTCGCCGAGCAACTTGCTGCCGCCGCAGCTCAACAGGCCGCAGCTCAGCAGGCTGCAGCCGCACCGCAGCAGCTGCAGGCTGCAGACAATGCCCCTGCCCCTGCTACGCCGCAAGAAGATACGTCAGGGCAGCCCACGACGGCCGAACGCGACCGCGCTCCGCGTCGCGGGGCGTCGGGATCGGCGATTCAACAGCTGGGCGGCTGAGGCCACCGAAGACCGAGGCCGTCCACGGCCTCACGTCCGAGGCATCCCGGATCACGCCCGATGCTGTCCAGCGTCACCGTGCGTAGGGCGCAGCCAGGGATCACCTGCGCCCACTGCCGGGCCACCTCGATCGGATGCACCGCGTCGTCCACCGCGCCCACGACGACGGCAGGGAACTCGATTCGAGCGAGTTCGTCCAGTTCGAGGCTTCGATGTCGTGCCGCCTCGTCCAGAGCGTCGGGAAGGTCGGGCCACTGCGCAGCCCACGATCGCCGCAACGTACGAGCGAGCCAGGGGGGACTCGACGACTCCATGGCGGCAGTGACGGTCTCGAGGCCGTGTTCGCGCAGTGATCCGGCGGTGTATTCAGCGCTCAGGGCAGCAGGGGAACCTGTCGGATCGCCCGTCCACGCCGGCAGCACGAGCGCCAGGGCGACGGTGTTCGACGGATTGTCGACGGCCCATCGCGCCGCGACCGCGGCGCCGAGGGAGATCCCTCCGACGAGGATCCGGCCGTGCCGCAGCGCTGCACGGTCCAGAGCCGCGAGATAGCTCTCGACCACGCCTGCCGGATTCGGCTCGACCGGGATGGTGGTCAATCCCACACTTTCGAATGCAGCCGAGAACGCGTCCTCGGCGAACCGGGCGTCCGATCCCGTGCCAGGTAGAACGATTGCGGTACGGGTGTCGAATCGGCTGTGCACGACACGATTGTGCACGCCTTCGCGCACGCGCGCGGCGGTGGTTGGTCAGTGCGACACTTCGGGTCTACAGTGGCGAAGTACCCGCCCTGACAAGGCAAACCCCCACGTCGCCGCAGTAGCTTCCAGGAGTGGAGCCTGCGGAACGACTCGTCCCGTTGGCTCATGGAGCCTGCGGAACGACCGATAACGCTGGAGCGCACAATGGCACCCGCTGCCGCAGGATACTTTCGCCGGTTGACGCGAAAGTTGACCGAGGACATCGATCAGCTCGACGCTGAGGAGATGGCCGAATCTTCCGAAGCGTCCGGTGCCCGACGCGCATGTGATTGCTCGCGCGGCGAGGAAGTCACGATGTTGGGTCGGTTGCGCAGCGTCGAAGCGTGTTCGAAGGCCGCCAATGCAAATATCGAGGCAGAGTTCTTCGACGGCACCGACGCGGTGACGCTCGTCTGGATCGGTCGCCGCAAGATCGCCGGAATCGAGCCGGGTAAGACCGTGCTCGTTCGTGGACGCGTCGGCGAGCGTGACGGACGCAAGATCGTCTACAACCCCTACTACGAACTGCGCGACGACAGCTGACCGTCGCAGGTATGGCACTCTCGTTGTCGTGACCAACAGTGACGATGCCGTGCCGCCCCCCACGACGCCGGAATCTGCGCCCGATGCGTCGACGTCGGAGAGTGTCGAGAAGGTGGCCCCTACCGTTCTCGAACAGCTCGGCGGTCTGAGCGGGCTCGTCTACTCCACATTGCCGGTCATCGTGTTCGTTCCGGCCAACAGCTATTTCGGTCTGGCCGTTGCCCTGTGGTCCGCGCTCGGCGTGGCCGCTGCGGTCCTGGTGTGGCGTCTGGTTCAGCGCAGTCCCATTCAGCCTGCGATTTCAGGGTTCTTCGGTGTCGGTATCTGCGCGTTCATCGCGTACCGCACGGGGGATGCCAAAGGCTATTTCCTGTTCGGCATCTACACCTCGCTGGTCTACGGCGGAGCGTTCGTGTTGTCGGTACTCGCGCGCTGGCCGCTGGTCGGCGTTGTCTGGGGTTACCTCAACGGCAAGGGAACGGCGTGGCGTCACAACCGATCGGCTGTGCGCTTCTACGACGTGGCGACAATCGCGTGGGCGGCAGTGTTCGCCGCCCGGTACGTGGTCCAGTCGCAGCTCTACGACTCGGATCAGACCGGTTGGCTGGCCGTTGCGCGAATCGGCATGGGGTGGCCACTCACCGGAGTAGCGCTACTGGTCACGCTCTGGGCTGTGCGTCGGGCCGATCACGCGCTGGAGGTCGCGTCGAGTGCGGATCGGACCGACGGCACGCTGCCGTCAGATCAGGCCGACCGCAGCACGTAGTTCGTTCTCTACTTCTTTCGCAGCGACGAACAGTAGTTCGTCGCCGCCCTCGAGCGGATCGTCGTGCTGCGGCACGATCACTCGGCCGCCGCGCAGAATCGTCACCAACGCTGCGTCCCTTGGTAATTGGAGCTTTCGGACCGGCTTTCCTGCGAGTGGAGTGTTCTCGGGCAGCGTGATCTCGACGAGGTTGGCCTGGCCTTTGCGGAACGTCATCAGATGGACGAGGTCTCCGACAGAGACCGCCTCTTCTACCAGCGACGCGAGCATGCGCGGCGTCGAGACGGCGACGTCGACACCCCACGCCGAGTCGAACAGCCACTCGTTGCGAGGATCGTTGACTCGGGCCACCACACGATCGACACCGAATTCGGTTTTGGCCAACAGACTGAGCACCAGATTGGCCTTGTCGTCGCCGGTGGCGGCGATCACCACGTCGTAGTTTTCGAGGTGAGCAGCTTCGAGCAGGCTGAGCTCGCATGCGTCGGCCAGCACCCATTCGGCTTCGGGCACCGCCGCCTGATCGACGTGGTCGAGTTTGCGTTCGAGGAGCATCACGTCGTGTTCGCTGCGGATCAGCTCACGTGCGATGGATCTGCCGACTGCACCGGCACCGGCGATGGCGACTTTCATGGCTTCCCGTTCGGGTCGATGGGGGAGGGGAACGTGCGCGCGTGCATCAATCGTCCGACGGCGGTGGGTTGCCGGCCAATGCGATGGCTTCGGCGACAGTGCCCGAGACCGCGGCGACGTACACCTCGTCACCGGCCTGGATCACAGTGCGTTTGTCCGGTAGCAACCCGACGCCGAATCGGATGACGAATGCCGCGCGAGAGCGAGTGGCGTCCTCGAGGACCGAGAGCTTCTTGCCGATCCAGGCGTCGTTGAAGTCGAGGAGGACGACGGCGACGCTGCCGGACGGATCACGCCATTTGGTGGTGGGGTCGTCGCGCAGCAGGTTGTGCAGAAATCGGTCCGTGGCCCAGGGCACCGTGGCCACGGTAGGGATGCCGAGACGTTCGTAGACGGCGGCGCGTTTGGCGTCGTAGATTCTCGCGACCACTTTGTCGACGCCGAACGTTTCGCGCGCGACGCGGGCCGAGATGATGTTCGAGTTGTCACCCGAGGAGACGGCGGCAAAGGCCTCGGCGTTCTCGATTCCTGCGCTCACCAACACATCTCGGTCGAAGCCCATGCCGACGACGCGCCGTCCGCCGAAGTCGGGATCGAGGCGAAGAAAGGCCGTCTCGTCGCGATCGATGATCGCTACCTCGTGGCCGATGCGTTCGAGCGCACCGGCCAGCGATGCACCGACGCGGCCACATCCCATCACAACTACGTACAACGCCCAGCTCCGTCCCGATCTCGATTGTCGACCCCTGCCGACCGACACTGCCACTACGGGCAGGCGTGCACCAACGTATCGGGGATTCGGCACCGGATCGACCGAGGGTGGGCTTTCGGCGCGGTTTCAGGCGCGTGGTTGAGACGTCCGCAGGCGGACGGCCTACGCTTCTGTCCGTGTCCAAGGTCTCGACTGCCGCCAAGCGGCTAGTGCTCGGTAAGCCGTTCCGCAGCGACAAGCTCGGTCATACGTTGCTTCCCAAGCGAATCGCGTTGCCGGTGTTCGCCTCGGACGCCATGTCGTCGGTGGCCTACGCCCCCGAGGAGATCTTCCTGGTGCTGTCGGTGGCGGGTATCTCGGCGCTCACGTTCACTCCGTGGATCGGTCTCGCCGTGTGCGTGGTGATGGCCGTGGTGGTGGCCAGTTACCGGCAGAACGTGCACGCCTATCCTTCCGGCGGCGGTGACTACGAGGTGGCGACCACCAATCTCGGGCCGGCCGCCGGTCTGACGGTCGGCAGTGCGCTGCTGGTCGACTACGTGCTGACCGTGGCGGTGTCGATCTCGGCGGCCGCGTCGAACATCGGGTCGGCAGTGCCCTTCGTTGCCCAACACAAAGTGCTCTTCGCCGTGGTGGCCATCGTCTTCATCACCTCGATCAACTTGCGGGGGATCCGGGAGTCCGGGGCTGCGTTCGCAATTCCCACGTATGCCTTCATGGGTGGCATGTTCCTGATGTTGGCGTACGGCCTGTTCCGGGTCTACGTGCTCGGCGACGACATTCATGCGGAATCGGCAACCTTCGATCTGAAGGCAGAAGATTCGCACCTGTACGGAATCGCCTTCGCGTTCCTCATCGCGCGCGCCTTCTCGTCCGGTTGTGCAGCGCTGACCGGGGTGGAGGCCATCAGCAACGGGGTGCCCGCATTCGAGAAGCCGAAGTCGCGTAATGCCGCGACCACACTGTTGCTGCTCGGTGCCATCGGCATCACGTTACTGATGGGCATCATCGTGCTCGCCCAGAAGATCGGCATCAAGTACGCCATGGATCCCGATATTCAGCTGATCGGCGCTCCGGAGGGGTACCAGCAGAAGACTCTGATCGCGCAGCTCGCGGAGGCGGTGTTCAGCGGGTTCCCCGTCGGATTCTTCTTCATCACGACCGTCACGGCCCTCATCCTGGTACTTGCGGCCAACACTGCGTTCAACGGCTTCCCGGTGCTCGGTTCGGTTCTGGCACAGGACCGGTACCTACCGAGACAGCTGCACACTCGTGGCGATCGTCTGGCCTTCAGCAACGGCATCCTTTTTCTGTCCGGAGCTGCGATCGTGTTCGTCGTCGTGTTCGGTGCCGAGGTCACCAAGCTCATTCAGCTCTACATCGTCGGGGTGTTCGTCTCCTTCACCCTCAGCCAGACCGGCATGATCCGACATTGGACCCGCTTGCTCCGATCCGAGACCGACGATGAGCAGCGGCGCAAGATGCAGCGCTCGCGCGTGGTCAACAGTGTCGGTCTTGCGATGACGGCAACGGTGCTCGTGATCGTGCTGATCACCAAGTTCGCTGCAGGCGCATGGATCGCGATCGTCGCCATGGTGGCGATCTTCATCCTGATGCGCATGATCAGGAAGCACTACGACACAGTGGCGCGCGAGCTCGAGAACGAAGAATGGGACGGAGTGCTGCCCAGCCGAACGCACTCGATCGTGTTGGTGTCGAAACTGCACATGCCGACACTGCGCGCGTTGGCGTACGCGCGGGCGACCCGGCCCGACACCCTCGAAGCGGTGACCGTCAACGTCGACGAGGCCGACACCCGAGCGCTGGTGCGCGAATGGGAAGCCAGCGACGTATCGGTGCCGCTCAAGGTCGTCGAGTCGCCCTATCGAGAGGTGACCAAACCGGTTCTGGACTACGTGAAGCGTGTCCGGCGCGACTCACCGCGTGATGTGGTCACCGTCTTCATCCCCGAATACGTGGTGGGTCACTGGTGGGAACAGGTCCTGCACAACCAGAGCGCGTTGCGACTGAAGTCCCGACTGCTGTTCCAACCGGGAGTGATGGTCACGAGCGTGCCCTGGCAGTTGCGTTCGTCCGAGAAGGCCAAGCGCGAGGTTCTCGGCAACGCGCCGGGCGCATCGCGTCGCGGCTACGAGCCCCCGGCGGGGAAGTGACCGACAGCTGGTTCGGCCTTCTGCTCGAGGTCGAACTCGGTGCGCCGGGACACGGTGGGTTCTGCGTGGCTCGCCACGAGGGCCGAGTCGTGTTCGTTCGTCACGGGCTGCCCGGTGAGCGCGTGGTAGCCAGGGTGACCGAGGACCGAGGCGGATCGTTCTGCCGCGCCGACGCCGTCGAGATCCTGTCCGCGTCCCCTGACCGAGTGGAGACGCGGTGTCCGATCGCCGGACCGGGTGGCTCGGGTTGCTGCGACTACTCCCACGCCACCGCCGATGCCGGACGCCGCCTGAAGTCCTTCGTCGTCGCCGAACAACTGCGGCGCGTCGCCGGAATCGAGCGCACGGTGCAGGTCGAGGAGCTGCCCGGGACCGGCGACGGCACCGGGTGGCGTACGCGAGTTCGCCTCGCCGTCGATTCCGGTGGGCGGCCCGGCTACCACCGCTACCGCAGTAGCTCGATCGTCAACGAATTGTCCTGTCCGCAAATGGATTCCACCGCATTCGACGGACTGTCGGATCAGCAGTGGCGGCCTGGGGCAGAGCTCCAGGTGGTGCTCGACGGGTCCGGTGTGCGGCACGTGGTGGAGATCGCTCCGCCACAGCTCTCGCCCACCGGACGCAGATCGCAGGGCCGCCGCGGGGCTTCGGCGCGTCGGGCAGCGTCGTCGCGGGTGCGGCCCGAGAAGGCTGTGATCGGGTCCGGTCGGGTGACCGAGTACGTCTCGGACCGAGCCTGGACTCTCGACGCCACCGGGTTCTGGCAAGCGCATCGTGGTGCGGCCCAGGTCTATTCCGGTGTGGTGTCGGAGTGGGCCGACGCCTCTCCGGGTGACGGCGCGTGGGATCTGTACGGAGGTGTCGGCGTTTTTGCGGCGGCCCTCGCCGCCGGCGTCGGATCGGACGGCCGTGTCACCAGCGTCGAATTCTCTCGGCGTGCAGCCGAGGACGGCCGCTCGGCACTACGCGACCTGACGCAGGTCTCGTTCGTGCCGGGACGCGTCGAGCGTTCGATGGATTCGTTGACGGAGCCGGTGTCGGTGGCGGTGCTCGATCCGCCTCGGGCCGGAGCCGGACGGGACGTGATCGACGCACTCGCCGTCAGAGCTCCGCGTTCGGTGGTGCACATCGGTTGCGATCCGGCGTCGTTCGCGCGAGACGTGAGCCTGTATCGAGCCGCTGGGTACGAGCTCGTCGACATGCGCGCTTTCGACGCGTTTCCTCTCACCAGTCACGTCGAGTGCATCGGCCGTTTCGCTCGAACGTAGGGTTGCCTTACCTGCAGCGGAGGCCTTGTCGTACCGTCTGTGCCTGTGACAATTCGCAATCGCATCGCACTCATTCTCATCGTGGTGGTCTCCATGACCACCGCCGTATCGTGCAGCACCGGGTCGACCGAGCCTGTCGAGCCGTCCGCCGAGACCGGATCGGCGTTTCCGGCCACGATCGACACCAAGTTCGGCGCGGTGACGATCGAGAGCGCACCGCAGCGCATCGTGGCGCTCGGCTGGGGCGACGCCGAAACCGCTCTGGCACTGGGAGTCTCACCCGTGGGCGCGAGCGACTGGCTGGCATTCGGCGGTGACGGCGTCGGGCCGTGGGCTGCCGGCCTCTACGACGCGCCACCACAGATCATCGGTACTCAGGAGCCGTCGTACGAGCAGGTGGCGGCACTGGAACCGGATCTGATCCTGGATACCAAGAGTTCGGGTGACCCCGATCGATATGCCACGTTGTCCGCCATCGCACCCACTGTCGGTGTGCCCGAGGGATCAGACAACTACCTGACCTCGTTGGAGCAGCAGGTCACCATGGTTGCGACCGCTCTCGGTCAGCGCGCGTACGGTGATGCTCTGCTCGCCGCAATCGCCGATCGTTTTCGGTCCGCTGCCGATGACCACCCCGAGTTCGCCGGCAAGACGGCCGTCGTCGGTGCCTACAGCGGGACCGGATACGGGGCGTACATCTCGTCCAACAGTCGCCTCGAATTCATGAAGAAACTCGGATTCGTCACCAGTCCGACCATCGACTCACTCACTCCGAGAGGTTTCTCGGTACCGATCTCGGGGGAAGAGCTCGATCGTCTCGACGCCGACCTGCTGGTCGTGTTTCCGATCGAGAAGTCACCGTCCGAGGTGACGGACGATCCGCTGTTCCGGAAAATTCCGGCAGTGGCGGACGGACGTTCCATCGTGTTCGCAGACCCGGTGGTCGCGAAGTCATATGCGACCAACTCGGTGCTCTCGATCGGCTACGCCCTCGACACCGTGGTCCCCGAGTTGACGCGCGCGCTGCGGTGACCGGTCAGGTGTGATGCGCTACTTCGGCGACCGGGGCGAACTGTTCGGTGGGTACCGACACGATGCGCTGGGCACCGCACCGGCACCCCTGGTATCCGACGAGGCCCTCGCTCGTGTGATGGGTGGAATGAGTGGTCCAGGTGTGTGATGTGTGTTGGCTCTGCATGTATCCATCGTGATGTAATGGTCTTGTGCACATCAACCCTTACGGCGAATATGCGGTGAAACTCGGTATCGACTTGCTCAATTCACCACCCACGTCGGCGGCCGAACTGGGAAATCGTTGCGTCGACGCAGGCCTCGTTCCCGATTGGACGGCAACCGATGCCGATCTGGTCGACACACTCGAGTTTCTGCGCGACTGGGCGCGTGTGGTGGACGCCACGACAGAGGGGGAGCGGGCCGCGGCGCTCAATGCCCTTCTGGCACAGGCGTCGGCGTATCCGCGGTTGACCAACCACGCCGACGACGGTTGGCACATGCACTACCGCGACCCCAACATCGAACTGGGCGGCGTGATCAGAGCTCTGGTGAGCGTCGGCACGGCGTTGCACCTGACCGGCCGCGGCATGTCGCGCCTCGACCGCTGCGCGGCTACGGATTGCACACTCGCCTTCGCCGACACCTCGAGAACCGGCAGGCAGCGCTATTGCGGAACCGTGTGCTCCAATCGCGACGCCGTGCGCAGACATCGAGCGCGGGCCGCGTCCTGAGCGGTGTGGATACCGACCTCCCGCCCTAGGACTTTCGGTTGTACAGCCGCATGGTGACAGGCCCGAACACGGCCAGCAGGACGGCACACAGCACCAGCGTCACACCGAGTCGGCCGGTGTCGACGTCACCCTGCATCAGGCCACGCAGCGAGGTGACCAGGAAGCTGACCGGATTGACATCCACGAAAGCACGGAGCCAACCGGGCATCGTGCTGGGATCGACGAAAATGTTGCTTGCGAAGGTCAACGGAAACAGGATGAACATCGACACACCCATCACTGCGGCCTCGGTGCGCACGATCATGGCGATCATCGTCCAGATCCAGGACAGGCAGAACGAGAACACCAGCAGCAGAGCGATCGAGGCCACGACCCCCAGCAGGCCACCCTGCGGCCTGAACCCGAGGATCAGGCCGAGGATCAGCACGATCACCGATGCCAGCGTGTAACGGACGACGTCCCCGAGCAGTGCACCCACCAACGGGGACGGACGCCAGATGGGCAGCGATCGGAATCGGTCGAATACGCCCTTCTCGATGTCCTTGTTCATGGTCACGCCGGTGTACATCGTGATCATCACCACGGTCTGAACCAGGATGCCGGGGAGCAGGAACTGAATGTATGCGTCGGTCGACCCCGCCAGTGCACCGCCGAACAGGTAGGTGAACAGCAGCGTGAACATGATGGGGAAGGCCGTCACGTCGAACAGTTGCTCGGGCACGTGCTTGATCTTGAGCAGCGCCCGCCAACCGAAGCTCAACGACGTGGACAGCGACGACGGTCGCGCCGGACGGGGCCCGGCGGCAGTCAGAACGTCGATGATGGTCGAGGCCTGCGGAGTCGACTGCTGGGTTTCGGCGGTCACGACGCCACCTCTCGGTCGGATTCGATTGCGGTGCCGGCTCGATGGGTCGTTCCTGCAGGCTCCACTCCCGCCCCGTGGGTCGTTCCTGCAGGCTCCACTCCCGCCCCGTGGGTCGTTCCTGCAGGCTCCACTCCCGCCTCGTGTCCGGTGAGAGCAAGGAACACCTCGTCCAAGCTCGGTTGGCCGAGTGTGAAGGACGCGATGGAAATTCCTGCCGTGGCGAGTGCAGGAAGGATCGGCGCGGCTTGCGCCGGGTTGTCCAGCCGCGCTGTGACGGTCGAGGGATCAGGATCCTCGGTCACGTTGCCACCGAGTAGGTCTCGCAGAAGTCGTGCGGCAGCGTTTCTCTGGGCCGCGTCGAGAACTCGCAGGTGTAGCGAGTTCGATCCCACCGAGGCCTTCAGCTCACCGGTCGTACCTTCGGCGATCACCCTGCCACGGTCGATGACCGCGACACGCCCGGCCAGCTGATCGGCTTCGTCGAGGTACTGAGTAGTCAGCAGCACCGTCGTGCCGCCCGCCACCAGTGCCCGGACTATCTCCCAGACGTGGTTGCGGCTGCGCGGATCGAGTCCGGTGGTGGGTTCGTCCAGGAAGATCAACTCGGGGGTGACGATGATGCTGGCCGCGATGTCGATGCGTCGGCGCATGCCACCGGAATAGGTCTTGACCTGTCGCGGCCCGGCGTCGGAGATGTCGAACGCGGTCAACAGCTGATCGGCTCGCGACCGGGCGGCGGGCCGTGAATACCCGAGCAGGCGCGCGAGCAGAATCAGATTCTCCGTTCCGGTCAGATCCTCGTCCAGTGAGGCGAATTGGCCTGTCAGAGAGACCTTCCGCCGGACGGCCTCGGGCTCGCTCGCCACGTCGTGCCCCAAGACCTGCGCACTGCCTCCGTCGATCGGGAGGAGCGTGGCCAGCATTCGGATGGTCGTGGTCTTGCCTGCACCGTTCGGCCCCAGCACGCCGTAGACCCCACCGGACGGGACGGACAGATCGACGCCGTCGACCGCGACGTTCGCCCCGAATCGCTTGACAAGACCGTGTGTTTCGATCGCCGCCATATCTCTCGACTCCTCCGGTGGGTCCATCGCCCGATTACCCACGATTGTCCGATTCTCCGTCAAGGATGAATCGCGGTCCACTTCGTCGCAAACGAATATTCGCAGCGGAACCATCCTGCAGCCGCTTTGTTCCGAATATGTACCGCGGCGGGAAAACGCGGAGGTTTCGATATGAGAGCACTATGACCACTAGTGTCGTGATCGATGAACTCGATCATGAACCCGTCTACTGGGACGATTTTCCGATGAGCGCGCCGTTTTCCGGCGCGTCCGGGTCGCCGGATGCCGGCCGTGACCGGACGACGTCCGACGCTGCCGATAGCTACGCCACAGAGGATGCGGTCTGCGCCGTTCCCAGCCCACAGTTGAAGAACTTGCGGGCCGAGGAAACGGATCGACTCCGTCGATTGATGGCGTCGGTTGCGCAGGGTGACCGGGCGGCGTTCGCCGAGCTGTACGACGCGACCTCGTCGCGGGTGTACGGAATGGTGTTGCGCGTACTTCGCGACCCCGGTTACAGCGAGGAGACCGCGCAGGAGGTCTTTCTTCAGATCTGGCGCGCGGCACCGAATTACGACCCGAACCAGGGAAGCCCGCTCGCATGGATCATGACGCTGGCTCACCGCAGGGCCGTCGATCGCGTCCGAAGCGAGCAGTCGGGCACCGACCGTGAGGCTGCGTACGGCGCTGTGAGTCACACGCCCGAGCACGACGAAGTGCTCGAAACAGTGACGCAGCGGCTCGAGTCGGAGGCCGTGGTTGCCTGTCTCGAAACTCTGACCGATACGCAGAGCGAGTCGGTACGAATGGCTTACTACAGCGGTTACACCTATCGCGAAGTTGCGGAGCGGCTCGGGGTCGCGGTTCCCACCATCAAATCGCGCATACGAGATGGATTGATCAAGTTGAAGACATGTCTGGGGGTGATCCCGCAATGAACGACTCGTCACGGCAGCGACTACTCGACGATGCGGAGGTCTACGCCCTCCACGCGACAACCGATTCCGAGCGACTCGACATCGAGGCCGAGCGGCTACGCGTCGACGACACCGCACGCGTCCAGTTCGATGTTCTCGTGGGTGAGATCCACGAGACGCTGGCCTTGGCGGCCGCAGCGGATGCGACGCCCGCACCCGACCGACTGCGTCGATCGGTGCTCGATCAGGTCGCCGTCAGCGAGCAGGAGCCGACGGTTCACCAGCTGCCACCGAACGTGACGCCGTTGCACCGGCATCGGCGGGAGCGCTCGAAAACCTGGCGGTACTCGATGGTCTCGGCCGCCGCTGCGGTGATCGTCGCCGTGGGCGGTGTCGTGGTCGTCACGCAAACGGTGGGCAACGACCCGCAGCCCTCGCAGGCCGAACAGATCGTGGCCGCTCCCGATGCGCGTGAGTCCACAGCGGAGTTCCCCGGAGGCGGTACGGCGACGGTCTCGTACTCGCTTTCTCGGAACGCGGTCGTGGTCAGTCTCGACGGAGTTCCCCAGCCGCCGCCGGGGCGCGCGTACCAGATGTGGTTCGTGGACGGTTCTCCTCGCTCGGCAGGTGTGGTGACCGAGGATCAACTCACCTCGGAGTCGGGCACGGTGGTCGACGGATTGGGAACGTCGACGAACTTCGCGTTCTCGCTCGAACCCGCCGGTGGCTCACCACAGCCCACCGAAGTGCTCACGATGCTGACACTCGGCGCCTGAGCGAAGCCCGAGCCTCGGACGGTTCGACCGTCGGCGTCAGATGCCGATGTCGAACCGCCCGAGCGTCTTGATCACCGCCGCCATCTGTCCGTACGCTCCTGTCGCGACATTTTCCAGCAGTGCCAGCTTGATCTCCGGTGCATCGTGCGTGAGCGCCTCGAAGTTCTCGACGGACACGACCACCAGGTCGACCGGAGTGTCGGCCACCATGTCGAGAAGGAACGGAACCGACATCAGCAGGGGCATCTCGCCGAAGCTCATGCCGGGCGACAGAGTGGTGATGCGGTGCCTGCCGCCGTCGGCGGACACCGCCGTCGACGACACTTCTCCGCGCAGCATCAGGAACAGGCCCGCCGCGGGGTCGCCGTGACGAACGATGACGTCTCCGCGCGCGTAGTGGCGCTTCTCCAGATAGGGCGTCACCGCGTCGAACTGTTCGGACGAGAGACCGGAGAGCAGCGGGTGCTGTGCAATCGCGACCACGGTCGGCTGTCGCGCACCTGCGCAGTGCCGATCCAGAAGCAGGTTCTCTGCCCACTGAACTGCCGAACCGAGGCTCGAGTACACCCGACCCGCCGGATCGGACGGGTCGAGACTCGATGCGGTGTGACCCATGATCGCTCTCGGGTCGACCAGAGCCATTACACAGCCGTGTTCGGCGAGATCCTGGCGGAGGTCCTCGAACATGGTGCGGGCGATCGCGCTGACCTCGTCGACGCCGCGCACATCGATGACGAGGGCATCCAGTTCCCGGTCCAGGTCGCCGATCTCACGAACAGCGGTCTCGGCACCGGAGAACAGCAGATCGCCGTGCAGCTCGTACACGCGGGCGCGTTCGCCCACAGCAGCCAAAGTGGCCTGTTCGACCTCGGAGCGCCGCTTGCGCGACGGTGCCTCGGTCACCACGTAGCGACGCCGGATCGAGGACTTCGCCGCACGAGTGACGTGCAGGAAGTGCAGTTCGAGTCGGTTCGAGAGTTCCCGGCAGGCGGCAACTCCCCGCACGCTGTTGCCGTGGGAATCGAGTCGCGGTGAATAGACGGCGATCCCCATCTGTCCGGGCAGTACCGCCAGGATCCCGCCCCCGACTCCGCTCTTCGCCGGCATACCCACCCGCGCCACCCAGTCGCCGGCGCCGTCGTACATCCCACACGTGGTCATGACCGACAGCACATGTTCGACGAGTGCCGGTGCGAGTGCACGTTCCCGTGTATGGGGATTGACCCCGTTGTTGGCCATGGTGGCCGCCATCATGGCGAGGTCGGCAGCGGTGACGTCTATCGAACACTGACGAAAGTAGAGATCGACGGCAGCATCGGGATCGTGATCGATGATGTCGAACGAGCGGAGCATGTATCCGATGGCGCGATTGCGATGACCGGTACGCGCTTCCGAGCGGTAGACGGCGTCGTTGAACGTGAGAGACCTTCCTGCATACCGAGAATACGAGGCACGAATACGTTCGAATCGATCCTGAGGGTTGCGCCCGGCGATCAGCGACGCCGACGTGATGGCACCCGCATTGATCATCGGGTTGCGTGGGCGCTCGGTCACCGGGTCGAGGCTGATCTCGTTGAAGGGTTCCCCGGACGGCTCGATGTCGATCTTGCTCGCGACGAAGTCGAGTCCGCGATCGGCCAGAGCCAAGGCGTAGGTGAACGGCTTGGAGATGGATTGGATCGTGAAGGGGAGTCTCGTGTCGCCGACCTCGTAGACGTAGCCGTCCGTGGTGGTCAGGGCGATACCGAATCCGTCGGGTGTGACGGCCGCGAGTTCTGGAATATAGTCCGCTATCTGTCCGGACGAATCGTCTCGGCAGAGATCGTGTACTCGGCCCAGGATGGCATCGACGACGTTGCTCATGGGCGACACTGTATGTGTGGTGTCCGTTTCGTCACCGTCGAGGTTAGGGGCGGCCGATCCGAGGCATCCCGACGATCGACGGTAGTGTCACCGTCACCACGCTGGGCGGAGCAGCGCGGGGACAGCAACTCCGTAGACTGAATTGTCCAGTGGTTTTTCCGGCCGGAGGGAGCGATCTCGTTGGGTGTCCTAGCGCGAATTCAGACGCCCGAGGACTTGCGCGACCTCGGTAGCGCGGAGCTGGCGGAGTTGGCTCGTGAGATCCGCGCGTTTCTCGTCGAGAAGGTATCGGCCACAGGGGGTCACCTCGGTCCCAATCTCGGCGTGGTGGAGCTGACGCTGGCAATCCACCGCATCTTCGATTCACCGCGTGACCCCGTCATCTTCGACACCGGCCACCAGGCCTATGTCCACAAGATGCTCACCGGGCGAACAGGATTGTTCGATACGCTCCGCAAGCAGGGCGGTCTGTCCGGCTACCCATCGCGAGTCGAGAGCGAACACGACTGGGTCGAGTCCTCCCATGCGTCGGCCTCCCTGTCCTACGCCGACGGTCTGGCGAAAGCCTTCGCGCTCAAGGGTGAGACCGATCGACACGTCGTTGCTGTCGTCGGCGACGGTGCGCTCACCGGCGGGATGTGCTGGGAGGCGCTCAACAACATTGCGGCCGGCCGTGACAGATCCCTGATCATCGTCGTCAACGACAACGGCCGCTCGTACGCCCCGACGATCGGCGGCCTGGCCGATCACCTGGCGGCCCTACGGCTGCAGCCCGAGTACGAGAAGATCCTCGACAACGGCCGTCGCATCGTTCGCAAGATTCCCGTCGTCGGTCCCACCGCTTACACGATGCTGCACGGTATGAAAGCGGGCGTGAAGGACGCGATCAGCCCGCAGGTGATGTTCACCGACCTCGGCATCAAGTATCTGGGTCCTGTCGACGGCCACGATCAGCATGCAATGGAATCGGCCCTGCGCCGAGCCAAGGCCTACGGCGGACCCGTCATCGTCCACGCGGTGACGCGCAAGGGCATGGGCTATGTCCATGCCGAGAACGATGTCGCCGATCAGATGCACGCCACCGGAGTCATCGATCCGGCGACCGGGTTGGCCCGATCGAAGTCGGCACCGGACTGGACCTCGGTCTTCTCGGCGGCCCTCATCGAGCAGGGCGAACACAACGAGGACGTCGTTGCGATCACCGCGGCGATGGCGGCGCCCACCGGGCTCGCCGCATTCGGAGTTCGGTTTCCGGACCGTCTGTTCGACGTGGGTATCGCCGAGCAACACGCCATGACGTCTGCTGCCGGTCTCGCGCTCGGCGGCATGCATCCGGTGGTCGCCATCTACTCGACCTTCCTCAATCGTGCGTTCGACCAGTTGCTGATGGACGTGGCCCTGCTCGGATTGCCGGTCACCGTGGTTCTGGATCGTGCCGGTGTGACCGGTGCCGATGGTGCCAGCCACAACGGCATGTGGGACATGTCTCTGCTCGGCATCATCCCGGGCATGAAAGTGGCGGCACCGCGAGATGCCGAGACACTCCGTGAGGAGTTGGCAGAGGCGATCTCTACGTCCGACGGGCCCACTGCACTGCGCTTCCCGAAGGGAGCCGTCACCGAGACCGTGTCGGCAGTGCGCCGACTGGACGGAATCGTCGACGTGCTGGCCGAGCCATCGGGTGCGACGGGTGACGTGTTGATCGTCGCGGTCGGCGTCTTCGGTTCACTCGCTCTCGACGCAGCGAAGAAACTCGGGCACGACGGTATCTCGGTCGCCGTCGTCGATCCCAGGTGGGTGCTCCCCATTCCTCAGTCGTTGCTGAAGCTGGCCGAGGACTACCGACTTGTCGTGACCATCGAGGACAGCGGTCTGCACGGTGGCATCGGCTCGGCCCTGTCGGCTGCACTGCGCGGTGCAGGCGTCGACACCCCGTGCCGTGATCTCGGTGTGCCGCAACGCTTCCTGGACCACGCATCGCGTGAGCAGCTGCACCACGAACTCGGTCTCACGTGCGAGGACGTGGTGCAGCGAGTCTCGGACTGGGTCAAAAGCCTCTGACGTCTTCTACGTTCCCGCGACCCATTCGTCCACTCGAACGCGGTCGATCAGATGTGCCAGTGCGAAGGGATCGTGCGAGAACATTCGTTCCACACTCTCCTTGTCGGCACCTTCGACGATCATGGTTGCGCCGCTGTGGTCGGCCAGCGGGCTTGACGACCGCAGGATCTTGCGGCGCTCGAGTTCGCGCAGCCACGCGCGATGGTCGGTCCGATGATCGTCACGGCCAGAGGACGTTTCGGGTGAGTACGCGTACTCGACGACGAACATCGGCATGTCAGATCACCATGTCCTCGAGCTCCATTCCCTTGGTCTCCCTGATCTTGTACTTGACGAAGAAGAACGACAGGATCGCGAAGAACGCGAAGAACGAATAGATGAATCCGAGTCCGATGGTGTCGGACAGCGGTGGAAATGCCAGGGTGATGGCGAAATTCGCGACCCAGTTGGCCGCAGTACTGATGCCGAGTGCGACGGCACGCATTCGGTTGGGGAACATCTCTCCGAGCATCACCCACATGATCGGCCCCCAGGTAGCGGCAAAGAAGACGACGAACAGGTTGGCACCGACCAGCGCGACGGGACCCCAGGGCGACGGCAACTCCAGTTGGTCGCCGCTACCCACGGCCTGGGTGAACGAGATGGCCGCCAACACCAGGCCGACGAACATTCCGATCGAGCCGATCATGAGCAGATTTCGACGCCCGAAGCGATCGACGAACAAGATGGCGACGAACGTCATCGAGACGTTGATGACAGAGGTGATGACCGACGTGACGAACGACTGGTTCTCACTGAATCCGACGGACTTCCACAGCGTCGTCGAGTAATAGAAGATGGCGTTGATTCCGACGAACTGTTGCAGGATCGCCATGGTGATGCCGACCCAGACAATGGGTTGCAATCCGAATTTGGGTCCACGAATATCGCCGAACGACGACGTGGACTCCCGGCGCAAGGTCAGTCGGATTTCTTTGACTCGCTCGTTCGGATTCACTTCTCCGGAGATCTCACCGAGAATGCGTGCAGCCTCCTCGTCGAGGTGTTTGCCGACGAGGTATCTGGGTGACTCGGGGATGAGTGTGGCGAGAAATCCGTACACGAGAGCGGGTGCCACGCCGACGAGGAACATCCAACGCCAGGCTTCGAGACCGAACCACAGATCGTTCGACGGCCCGCCGGCTGCATTCTGCAGCACCGCATCCGACAGCAGAGCAGCGAAGATGCCGATCGTGATCGCCAACTGTTGCAGCGATGCCAGTCCACCGCGGTAGCGAGCCGGTGCGATTTCCGAGATGTAGGCGGGTGCGATCACCGATGCGATGCCGATGCCCAGTCCGCCGAGTACTCGCCACAGCATGAGATCCGGGACGCTGAAGGCGAACCCGGAGCCCACGGACGAAATCGTGAACAGTGCGGAACCGAGCAGCATCACCTTCTTGCGGCCCCAGCTGTCCGCGAGGCGGCCGGCGAACCAGGCACCGACCGCGCACCCGAGAAGCGCGATTGCCACCGCGAAACCGGTGACGAACGACGACAGGGCGAAGTTTTCCTGGATCGAATCGACCGCGCCGTTGACAACGGACGAATCGAAGCCGAACAAGAAGCCGCCGACGGCAGCGGCAATGGTGACTCCGATAACTTTGGCGGTGTACCGATCTGTCGATTGCGTCATCGCGTGACCCAGCTTTCGAGGTGAACCAGCGGCCATGGTGGTCGTTCGCCATCATCGTCCTCGGCACCGCGACATGGGTGCGAAATGAACTCGATTTTCGGCACGTTGCCGTGAGCATCGTTCGATTGGGTGAATTGTCCGAAATTCCGCTGCTCGAACTCGACGTTGTGGACGGAAATTCGATGAAAGTCGTCCATGACGTCGAGTTCGGCACAGGAGACTCAGCGTGCCCTGGCGGCCAGCCATTGATCGAAGGTCTGTCGACCGTGGTCCGAATCGGTTGTGGTGACCAGCGTTCCGTCACGCATCGCACGCCCGTATGCGCCAGGAATCGGTACCTCGAGCACCAGGCCGCGGGCACCGCTAGCCCGTGCGTAGCGCCGTACCATTTCGGCCATCCGCTCTTCACGTGGTCCACCGAGGTCTGGGACTCGGCCGGCCGGAGGCTGCTCCGCCAGGTCGATCACTCGTTCGGCAACCTCGCGTGCGGCCACAGGTTGCGAGACCATCTTCGGGATGATGCTCACCGGACCGAACGACATCTGTGCGCGAATCTGGCCGGCGAACTCGTGGAACTGAGTGGCTCGAAGAATCGTCCACGGCACGGTTCCGGCGCGAACAATCCTTTCCTGCTCTATCTTTCCGGCGTAATACGCATGCGGGGCTCGGTCGATTCCCACGATGGACAGCGCGAGGTGATGACCGACACCGGCCTCGGTCTCGGCCGTCAGTAGGTTGCGGGTGACGGCGGCGAAGAACGCCGTCGATTCCTTCGCCGAGACGGTCTGCGTCGACGCGACATCCACTACTGCCTCGACTCCGGCCAGGGCGTCGGACAGTCCTGTCCCGGTGACGAGATCTACGCCCTCCGATCGCGACAGCACGACGACGTCGTGTCCACGTTCACGAGCCACCTCGACGACATGCGCTCCGACGGTTCCTGTTCCACCGGCTACGGCCAACTTCATTGCATATCCCCGATCGAATTCCAGCTCTTCTGCGTTGTTTTCAACTGCTCGGCGAACAGTCGAGCGCGCTGCAGATCGGCATCGTCCGGATGACCCTTTCGAATTCCACCGAAGGGAGAGAAGGGGAAAAAGGTGTCTTTGGCTCTGCACGAGAAGCCATCCGAAATCTCGAAGCCCTTGCTGTTCAACGGAACTGTGAGAGAGCGGGAGAATCGATTCAGCGGAGAATCGGCGAATCCGCTGGTTGCGAATACGAATGCCCTATGGCTGTTCACGTTCGGCAAGGACGCCACGAACGAGAGGAGTTGGTGGTGATGTTTGCCCATGTAGATACCCGATCCGAATCCGACCAGGTCGTACTCCGCGATGCGAGCGGGGTCTATCAGGTCCGGTGTCGTGACCTCCGCGTCGAGCACAGTGGCGATGGTCTCGGCGATCTTCCGGGTGTTTCGGTGCGGACCCGATGCGCACACGATCAAGCTCTTGGGTTTCGGCTTCATGATCTACTGACGACACAGCCCACGAAAATGTCTGCGTGTTCAATCCCAGTGCCTGAGCTTGTCCGGATTGAGCACGATCCATACATTCGCCACGACGCCGCCTGCGATACGGAATCCGACAACGGCGAATACGGTACCGTCGCGCCGAAAGACGATGCCGGACGCTCCGTTCACCGGTTCGATCGACCCGTCGAGTTCGGTGGACTTCGCGGTGATTCCGCGGATGAATCGCGCCACCCGGTCGGAGCCGAGAACCGGATTGCGTGCGGCGCTGATCTTTCCGCCGCCGTCGCTGACCAGTGAAACCTCGGGGGCGAGAACGGTGGTGAGCGCTGCGATAGAACCGCTACCCGACGCTGCGGCGAATGCGCGAACGAGTCGGTCGTGCTCTACCGGGTCGCTCTCGCCGGCATGCCGCGTCCGAACGTGTTTACGCGCGGCGGATGCGAGTTGACGGCAGGCGGCAGGGGAACGGTCCAGGGTGAGTGCGATCTGGTCGAACGGCAACGCGAACACGTCGTGCAGCACGAACGCGACCCGTTCGGCCGGACCGAGAGTGTCCATCACTATCAGCAGCGCCAGGCTCACCGAATCGTCCTGAGCGACTCGGTCGGCGGGGTCGGGAGTCGGCAGCGATGTGTCGCGGCCGGGAACGGGTTCCGGCAGCCATTGACCGACATAGTGCTCACGACGTGCGCGCGCAGATCCCAGCACATCGAGGCAGATGCGACTGACGACTCGGGTCATCCACGCCAGGGGGACGTCGATCGCGGCGCGCTCGTGTTCGCTGAGCCGGTACCACCGAACGAACGCTTCCTGGACCGCGTCCTCGGCCTCGCTGTACGAGCCCAACATGCGATATCCGACGCGAATCAGGTGGTCTCGGTCGCCGGCTGCATCATGTTCTGTCTGCGTGGTCATCGGGTTCGAAACTAGACGAACTCGACTGCGTCGGTGGCCCGTCGGAAGACAATGCACCTCGGCGAAGGGAGCCGAGCTTGTCTGCATCCGCAGAGCCCTCGGCGGCGGTGTAGACCACGAGCCTGGTGTCGGAACCGGGTGAGGTCAGCACATCGCAGTCGAGCGTGATGTCACCGAGCTCGGGGTGTGTGACGGTCTTGCGGTCGGCACAAAGCACAGCGACGGCGCCGGAAACCCACAGTGACTCGAAATAGTCGTTCGCGGATCGCATCTCGGCGATCAGATCGGCCAATCGTGCGTCATGCGGATAAATGCTCGACGCGAGACGGAGGTCGGCGACCAAGGCGGTCGCGAAGTGCTCGCCGCCACCGGAGGAGACGACCGGGTTGAACAACGATCGGGCTCGGTCGTCGACGCCGAACAGTGCCCGAATCAAGTTTCTGCAGTTCGGCGGCACTGTCTCCGGATCTCCGTGCAGCGCAACCCACATCGGATTCCAGGAATGCATCTGCCAATCCGCACCGAACACCGCGATCGGATACTCGGTCAACCGCGTGAGCATTCGCGCAATTCCAGGCGTGATCGGCGCGTCCAGCGCCCTGTCCGGCGGTGGCAGCAATCCGGCACATCGATGGAGATGGTCACGTTCGATCCGGTCGAGTTGCAGAGCGCGGGCGAGCGAATCGACGACCTGAGCGGAGGGGTGCGTCGCGCGGCCCTGCTCCAGACGGACCAGGTAGTCCACCGAAACCCCTGCAGCCGACGCGACCTCTTCACGGCGTAGACCGGCGGATCGCCGGGAGTCCGTCACGGGAATGCCGGCGTCGTGAGGTGACAATCGGTCTCTCCAGGTGCGGAGCAGAGTGCCCAGTTCCGATGGCGTGGTCGTCACCGGTTCAGTATGGCGGGTTGCGTCGAGTCGAGACTGGTACCGGCAGACCTATGGCCGACCGAGGTACTGCCGACGCCCGCAGGAAGATGACAGGGTCGATCGATGACACTCGACGGTACTGCTCACACCATCGTCATGACGGGTGCGAGTGGCGGAATCGGCCTGGCCGCGGCCACGTCGATTCTCCGACTCGACCCAGCTGTTCGACTGGTGACCATCGGCCGCACTCCCGGTCCTTTCCACGAGCGAGTGACGCATCGACGAGCCGACCTGGGTTCCGTCGCGCAGACGACGGCCGCACTCGACGCGATCGTGCGGGCCGCCGGAGCGAAGGAGCTGCCGCCGGTCGACGGGTTCGTCGGAAATGCGGGGGTCCAATCGGTGAGCGATCTGTACGAGACCGAGGACGGTTACGAGGCGACGTTCGCGATCAACGTGCTGGCGAACCTCCTCGCCGTGCGGAGTCTCGAGAACATTTTCGCCCGGCCGTCCCGGGTGGTGATCACCGTCAGCGATACGCATTTCGGCGATCTTCGCCACAATCTGGGTATGGTCCCCGGGCCTCGATGGATGCCCCCGGAGCGGCTGTCGCGAGCCGGCAGCTTCCCGAAGCCGACGTCGGTGCGAGCGGGTCGCACTGCGTATTCGACGAGCAAGCTGGCGGCGATCCATCTGGTCCACGCGCTGGCGCGCGATCTGCCTGCAGGCGTGGATGTCGTCTCGTTCAATCCTGGCCTGGTGCCGGGAACCGGCTTGGCGCGGGATGGCGGACGAGCGACGCGATTCGCCATGGCACGTGTGCTTCCACTGCTGACGGCGTAGCCGTTGGCGACGTCCATCGACGATGCCGGTCGATCGCTCTGCGACGTGGTGCTGGGGAAAATCGCAACTCGATCCGGCGACTACGTCGATCGTCGGCTGGTCGCACGATCCTCGGACGAGTCGTACGATCGGCCGCGCGAGGACGAGTTGCTGGCGTTTCTGGATGACTGTCGAGTCCGAGGTCATGGACGAGAATCAGAAGAAATCCGTCCATGACCTCGAACGCGGCGCAATGCTAGACGCTGGCCACGCCAGGGGCGAGGAAGCGCTGACCGGTTGCGGCCTCGGAGGCACCGCTGCGGTCCAGGTACGGGGTGATCCCGCCGTTCCAGAATCCGAATCCACCACCCAGGAGCAGGCAGAGATCGATGTCCTCGGCCGCTGCCACGACACCCTCGTCGAGCATGATGCGGATCTCGTCGGCGAATGCCCGACGGGTCCGGTCGAGAACCTCCTCGGCGGTCGACGGCGAATCACCCTGCGGCCACAGTGCGGCGACCTCGGGATCGACGACCTGGCCTTCGGGTCCGTAGGTCCACACACCCGGCTTCTTCGCCTCGACGAGAGCGCGGAACCCGGCGGAGTCCTTGAACCGCTCGGGGTACGCCTCGGCCAGCGTTTCGGCGGTGTGCAGTGCTACGGCCGGTCCTACGAGAGCCAGCAGGGTCAGCGGGCTCATCGGCATGCCGAGTTCGCCCACTGCGCCGTCTGCCACATCGAACGGGGTGCCCTCGTCGATCGCGCTGATGATCTCGTTGGACGCACGAGTGACGAGCCGGTTGAAGACGAAGCCGGGCAGATCTGCCGACAGCACAGCCGACTTCTTGAGAGTCTTGGCCGTCGCGAATGCCGTTGCGAGAGTGGCGTCGTCGGTCTTCTCACCCTTGACGACCTCGAGGAGGGGAAGCACTGCGACGGGGTTGAAGAAGTGGAAGCCCACTACCCGCTCGGGGTGCTTCAGATCTGCCGCCATCTTGGTGATCGACAGCGAGGACGTGTTGGTCGCGAGAATGGTTTCGGCAGAGACGAATTCCTCGACCTCGGCGAACACCTTCTTCTTGACGTCGAGGTTCTCGAACACGGCCTCGATGACGAAGTCGGTGTTCGCGAATGCGGACTTGTCGATCGATCCGGAGACCAACGCCTTCAAGCGATTAGCGGCGTCGGGGGACAGGCGCTTCTTGCCGAGCAGCTTGTCGATTTCACCGTGGACGTAGCCGACACCCTTGTCGATACGTTCCTGATCGATGTCGGTGAGGATCACCGGCACCTTCAGCTGGCGCACGAACAGCAACGCCAGCTGGCTGGCCATCAAGCCGGCACCGACGATGCCGACGCCGGAGATCTTGCGTGCCAACGACTTGTCGGGTGCACCGGCGGGACGCTTCGCGCGCTTCTGCACCAGGTCGAAGGCGTACAGCCCGGCGCGGAGCTCGTCCTTGACCAGCAACGTGGACAGGGCCTCGTCCTCGGCCGCGAAGGCCTTGTCGAGCGAGGCCGAGTCGGTGATGTCGGTGCTCTTGGCGAGCTCGAGCAGCTCGACAGCGGCGACCGGGCCGGGGGCGAAGTTGTTGGTCTTGCCCGCCACGATTCCCTTGGCGCGGGCGATGGCGTCGTCCCAGGCCTGTCCGCGGTCGATCTCGGGACGGGCGGGGGTTATCTCGCCCTTGATGACCTGAGCGGCCCACGCCAGGGACTGCTCGAGGAAATCGGCTCCGCCGAAGAGGGCGTCGGCGATGCCGAGATCGAGTGCCTGCTGCGGCTTGAGGACGCGGTTCTGGTTCAGTGCGTTCTCGATGACGACGGTGACGGCGTTCGAGGCACCGATGATGTTGGGCAGCAACTGAGTTCCGCCCCATCCCGGTACCAGGCCGAGGAAGGCCTCGGGCAGGCCGAGGGCAGCGGCATTCTCCGCGACCGTCCGGTAGTGCGAGTGCAGTCCCACTTCGAGGCCACCGCCGAGCGCGGCACCGTTGATGAAGGCGAACGTCGGGATAGTCGACTCGCGCAGGCGGCGGAAGACCTTGTGGCCGAGCTGCCCGATCTGGAGCGCCTCGTCCTTGGTCTTGATGTTCGGCACACCGTTGAGGTCGGCGCCGACGGCGAAGATGAACGGCTTGCCGGTGACGGCGATGGCCACCGGGTTCGCCGCGAATGCCTCGTCCAGTGCAGCGTCGAACTTGGCCAGTCCGCCGGGACCGAAGGTCGACGGCTTGGTGTGATCGAAGCCGTTGTCGAGTGTCACGAGGGCGATGGAGCCGTCGAGCCCCGGTACGGAGATGATCTTGGTGAACGCGTTCGTGACGACCTCGTCTTCGAACGCAGTGGTGATGTCACTCATTTGGCTGCTCCCGAGTAGTCAGCGTGGTTGGGGTTCTCCCAGATGACGGTGCCGCCCATGCCGAGACCGATGCACATGGTCGTCAGGCCGTAGCGGACGTCGGGCTGCTGGGCGAACTGGCGGCTCAGTTGCGTCATCAGGCGAACGCCGGAGGAAGCGAGGGGGTGGCCGCACGCGATGGCACCGCCCCACTGGTTGACGCGGGGATCGTCGTCGGCGATGCCGTAGTGCTCGAGGAATGCAAGGACCTGGATGGCGAAGGCCTCGTTGATCTCGAACAGGCCGATGTCCTCGATGCTCAATCCGGTTCGGCCGAGCAGCTTTTCGGTCGCGGGGACCGGTCCGATGCCCATGACGGCCGGGTCGACGCCTGCGAAGCTGAAGCCGACCATCCGCATACCGATGTTCAGACCGAGCTCGTGGGCTGTGTCCTCGCCGGCGAGGATCGCGGCGGTGGCACCGTCGTTGAGTCCCGCAGCGTTGCCGGCGGTGACCCGGCCTGCAGGCCGGAACGGCGTCTTGAGCTTGGCGAGGTCTTCGACGGTGGTGCCGGGGCGAGGCGGCTCGTCCTCGGTGGCCAGGCCCCAGCCTGCGGCGGACTTGGTGGCGACGGGTACGAGGGTGTCGGCGATGAAGCCGGCCTTCTTCGCGGCGTCGTACTTGTTCTGGCTGGCGACGGCGTACGCGTCGGTCCGGTCCTTGGTGATGCTCGGGAACCGGTCGTGCAGGTTCTCGGCGGTGTTGCCCATCACCAGGGCGCTGGGATCGACCAGCTTGTCGGCGAGGAAGCGCGGGTTGGGGTCCACGCCCTCACCCATCGGGTGGCGGCCCATGTGCTCGACGCCACCGGCGATGACGACGTCGTACTGACCGAATCCGATGCCCGATCCCGTGGTGGTCACCGAGGTCATCGCACCCGCGCACATGCGGTCGATGGCGAAGCCGGGGACGCTGCGGGGGAGTCCGGCCAAGAGAGCGGACGTGCGGCCGATGGTCAGGCCCTGGTCACCGGTCTGCGTGGTCGCGGCGATGGCGACTTCGTCGATGCGCTCGGGAGGGAGGTTGGGGTTCTTGCGAAGAAGCTCGCGGATTGCCTTGACGACGAGGTCGTCTGCGCGAGTGTCGGCGTACATGCCCTTGGGGCCTGCTTTGCCGAACGGGGTACGGATGCCGTCGACGAAGACAACATTCCTCTGTGAGCTGGTGGACGCGGGTACAGACACGCTTTTCGATCCTCCCGACAGATGCGGACGACTCGCCCGGGTGCCCGGGCGCGTCCCTACTGTAGCCGGTATTACCCGTCGGTAACTTGAGAAGGGTGCAGTGCCTTCGTCAGTACCGGCACAACCAGCGTGCGCTGCCAGGGTCGGGCACCTCCCTCGACCAGTCGCGCATCGATCAGCTCGGCCGGGTCGGCGGCGGGGTCGGCCGGTGTCCGCCAATCCCACACCAGTCGACGCAACAGATCGGGCATCAGCAGATTCTCGACCGGAACCGACACCGATTCGCTGAGCTCGGTCATCGCCGCTCGGACGTCGGCGAGTCGGGCAGCGGCATCGGGATCGCGTCGAGCCCACCGATTGACCGGGGGTGGGCCGTCGAAAGAGGCTGCCATCGAGGGCAATTCGGACGTCGGGAGCGCACGTGCACGAGTCAGGGCCGAGGCCCACAACCGAGATGACCTGCGCTGACGGGGACCGCCGAAGACCGGCAGTTGCTCGAGCTCGCGCGAGGACTTCGGGTCGGCTGTTGCCGCGGCGACGATTGCGGAGTCGGGCAGCACCCGGCTCGGTGCCACATCTCGTTTGGCCGCCAATTCGTCTCGCGTGGTCCACAGTTCGCGGACCGCCGCGAGAGTGCGCGGAGACTTGATCGCATGGATCCCCGACGTCCGACGCCATCTGTCGGTCTTGGGTTTGGGCGGCCCGAGCGAGAGGATGTGAGCGAATTCCTGTGCCGCCCAGTCGGTCTTGCCCCGCTGTTCGAGTTCTGCGGCCATCGCGTCGCGAAGTTCGAGCAGGACTTCGACGTCGAGTGCGGCGTAGTTGAGCCAGGTGTCCGGTAGGGGGCGGGTGGACCAATCGGCGGCGCCGTGGCCCTTCTGCAGGGCCAGTCCGAGGGTGCGTTCGACGATGGCTCCGAGACCGACGCGTTCGAATCCGGCGAGACGGCCGGCGAGTTCGGTGTCGTAGAGCGTGGCGGGGACCAGGCCGAGTTCGGCGAGTCCCGGGAGGTCCTGATCCGCGGAGTGCAGCACCCATTCGAGTGGGTTGATCACCGCGGCGAGCGGAGCGAGGTCGCCGGTGACCGGGATCGGGTCGAGGAGAACGGTGCCTGCTCCGCGCCGACGGAACTGCAGCAGGTAGGCACGCTGGGAGTAGCGAAAACCCGAGGCACGCTCGGCATCGACGGCGAGTGGGCCGTGACCTGCGGCGAGAAGAGCGGCAGCCGCGCGCACGGCGTCCGGTGTGTCGACCACGTCGGGTACGCCGTCAGCCGGAGCCAGTAGCGGAACGGCGACAGGCTCGTTCGCCTCGTCGTCCGGCGTGGTCTCGGGAGAACTCTCGGCTGACATGAGATGTGACTCTAGGCCCTGCGGGTGGAAGGACCGCCCACTATGTCCGGCTCGAACTGCGCTGGCCGAGGGTGGTGATGCCCGCGGGCGGCAGTCCTGCCGCGTAGGCGAGGACCTCGCAGAAGGCCTCGACGTGCGTCGACAGGTCCTCCGATGTAGCGGTCCAGGATGCGCGAAGTTCGAGCTGGTGGGCTTTCGGTGGTCCGGCGATGTCGCCGTAGCGCACCGAGCTGGTCGAGGTCACGGTGCCGCCGAGTGCGTTGAGCGGTTCGGATCGTGACTCCAGCGCGTCGACGAGCCAACTCCACCCGACCTCGGGCAGCAGGGGATCGTCGGCGAGGGATTCATCGACATCCGCTTGAATGTAGGCGACCAGCCGAAGCGTCCCGTTCCAGGCTTCTGCACCGTCGGGGTCGTACAGCAGGATCAGACGGCCGAAAGCGTCGCCGTCGCTCTGTTCGTCGACCTGCTCGGAATCGGGGTGCTTGACCTCGGCTCCGATGGCGTAGCTGTACGGCGCGAGTCGTTGCGGCGGCCGGATCGGACCGATTTCGATTGCCGGGTGTACCTGAGCCCGATGCATCGCGTCGATGGCGGCGCGGAAAGGCGCAGGTTCGGCGGTGGATTCGGGTTCGGTCACGTGATCGGACGTTAGACGCGTCACGTTGTCCGGCGGCGGAGGCGCGCCGAGCCGTGATGGAACCGAAGTCGGTGTGTCGCCCTTGGTGGCAGAAGCATTCCTGACGCGTGGCAGCATGGAACTCGATGAACGCCGAAGCACACACCACAGCCCCCGCCCGTCGAGAACTCCCGGACGCGCCGTTCTTGACCGCGATCGCCGGTGAAACGCCCTCGCGTCGGCCGGTGTGGTTCATGCGTCAGGCCGGCAGGTCGCTCCCCGAATACCGAGAGATCCGAGCCGGCATCGGCATGCTGGATTCGTGCTTCCGGCCGGATCTGGTGGCCGAGATCACCCTGCAACCTGTCCGTCGGCACGATGTGGACGCGGCAATCCTGTTCTCGGACATCGTGGTTCCGCTCAAGGCTGCCGGTATCGATCTCGACATCGTTGCCGGTACCGGTCCGGTCGTGGCTCATCCGGTGCGTTCGGCGGCCGATGTCGCGGCGCTGCCCACGTTGACCGCCGATCAGGTCGAGCCGGTGGCCGATGCGGTACGCATCCTCACTCGCGAGCTCGCGAACACGCCGCTCATCGGGTTCGCCGGAGCTCCGTTCACCCTTGCGTCCTACCTGGTCGAGGGTGGTCCGAGTCGCAATCACGAGAAGACCAAAGCGCTGATGCGCTCCGATCCGGCGACCTGGCATGCCCTGCTCGACGCGCTGGCGACCACGACGATCACGTTCCTGCAGGCTCAGTTGGCCGCCGGAGTGGACGCGGTACAGGTGTTCGATTCCTGGGCGGGTGCGCTGTCGCTGGCCGACTACCGCGAGTACGTGCTGCCGCACTCGACGCGAGTGTTCGACGCCGTGTCCTCGGCCGGCGTTCCCAAGATTCATTTCGGAGTCGGTACCGGTGAGTTGCTCGGCGCGATGGCTGAGGCCGGTGCCGACGTGGTCGGTGTCGACTGGCGGATTCCACTCGACGACGCCGTGCACCGAGTCGGCGAAGGAAAAGTACTGCAGGGAAATCTGGATCCCGCCGTGCTGTTCGCGGGCTGGGACGCGGTCGAGGCCGAGGTTCGCCGTATTGCGGCAGAGGCCGATCGTGCGGTGGCGGCCGGAGCGCGAGGACATGTGTTCAACCTCGGCCACGGAGTCCTGCCCGACACCGATCCCGAGATTCTGACGCGCGTGGTCTCGCTGGTGCATTCGTTGTGACGGTGCGGCGTTACGCCGTTGTCGGCGGCGGAATCTCCGGCCTCGTCGCGGCGTATCGCCTAAGGCAGGCCTGCGGACCCGCTGCAGAGATCACTCTGGTCGAGGAATCCACTCGCCTCGGCGGCACTCTGCGCACCGCCGAGGTCGGCACAGAGTCGCTCGACGTCGGTGCAGAGGCGTTCATCGGTCGTCGTCCGGAAGTGCCGGCACTGCTCGCCGAGCTCGGCCTGTCGAATCAGCTGGTGCATCCGTCGTCGGCGCGCCCGCTCGTCTATTCGGGCGGCCGCACGCATGCGCTCCCGCTCGGCACCTTGATGGGCATCCCATCCTCTGCCGATTCCGTGCGGAATCTGGTGGATCCGGACGAAGCACACCTCATCGAGACCGAGACCATACGACCGTTCGCGTGGACCGTGGGCTCGGACGTCAGTGTGGCCGATCTCGTGGGCAGCCGGTTCGGCTCTCAGGTCGTGAGCCGTTCGGTCGACCCGTTGCTCGGCGGCGTGTATTCCGGCTCGGCGAGCTCGATCGGTGTCCGCGCTGCGCTGCCGACGCTGGCAACGGCGTTGGACGCCGGAGCGGCGAGCTTGACCGAAGCAGTGCTGGCAGCGCTTCCCACGCCGTCACCGGGGCCGGTGTTCGGTGGGCTGCGCGACGGTTACGCGGTGCTGCTCGACGCTCTGATCGCCGCAACCGATGCCCGAACGGTCGTCGGCACAGGGGTGGGTGAGGTGCGTCGTGATTCCGCAGGCTGGTTCGTCGGTGGCGTCGGACTCGTCGACGGAGTTGTGCTCGCGGTCCCTGCGCCCATCCTCGGTCGGCTCCTCGCCGCCGTGGCACCCGCGGCGTCGCAGGCCGCGCGGGACATAGAACTCGCGTCCTCGGTCGTCGTCGCGCTCGCTTTTCCCAAGGCGACGGAGCTGCCGCAGAATTCGGGAATTTTGGTGGCCACGGACGCGGGCTTGGACGTCAAGGCATTCACCCTGTCGAGCCGCAAGTGGCCGCACCTCGGAGAGCGGGACGCGGTATTGCTGCGGGCCTCACTCGGACGATTCGGCGACACCACGGCGTCGGACCGATCCGATGCGGAGTCGATCGAGACGGCTCTGAGGGACCTGCGGACGGCCGCGGACATCGATAGCCCACCACTGGCTGCGACAGTGCAGCGCTGGCCGGGTGGGTTGCCGCAATACGCGCCCGGCCACCTCGATCGCGTCGCCGCCGTGGAGTCCGGTGTTGCCGACCTCCCCGGCCTCGAGGTCACCGGAGCCTGGCAGCGCGGTGTCGGAGTACCCGCGTGTATTGCGTCCGCCACCACCGCTGCCGCCCGGCTGATCGAAGTGGCACGATAGGGGCCATGGCACGCCTCGATTACTCAGCGCTCAACTCGACTCTTCGTTACTTGATGTTCTCGGTCTACAAGGTCACGCCCGGTGTTCTTGGCGATGATCGGGCCGCAGCAGCCAAGGAAGCGAAAGTCTTCTTCGAAGGCCGTGAAGACAAGGGCGTCGCGGTGCGCGGGGTCTACGACATCGCGGGCATGCGCGCCGACGCCGATTTCATGGTCTGGACGCACGCCGAGCGCATCGAGGACCTCCAGGCCACCTATTCCGATTTCCGGCGCACCACTGCGCTGGGCAAGGCAAGCACGCCGGTCTGGAGCAACACGGCTCTGCATCGTCCGGCCGAGTTCAACAAGAGCCACGTCCCGGCCTTCATCGCGGGAGAGGATCCGGGCGCGTACATCTGCGTCTACCCGTTCGTCCGGTCCATCGACTGGTATCTGCTGCCCGACGACGAGCGCCGCACGATGCTCGCCGATCACGGCAAGGCCGCCCGCGACTACAAGGACGTGCGGGCGAACACCGTGCCGTCGTTCGCGCTCGGCGACTACGAGTGGATTCTGGCGTTCGAGGCTCCCGAGTTGGACCGCATCGTCGATCTGATGCGCGACCTGCGTGCCACCGAGGCGAGGCGACACGTGCGCGAGGAAACTCCGTTCTTCACCGGCCCTCGGGTCGAGGTGGACGCGCTCGTCGAATCACTGCCGTGACGAGTACGGGCACAACGACGATCGAGGCCGTTCTGTTCGACTTCTCGGGCACGCTGTTCAGGCTCGAGGAGCATCCGACGTGGTTCGACGGCATCCATGACGCAGACGGCACCCCGGTCGACGGTGCCGGAGCTGCCGAGCTGATGCGGCGCATGACCGCGCCGGTAGGGGAGACGGTCGAGTTCGACGACGCGACGCGGCATGCCTGGCGGAACCGAGATCTCGACCCGGCGCTGCACCGACAGGCGTATCTGCACGTGCTCGCGCAGTCCGGTGTCACCGATCCGCGGCAGGCCGAGTCGGTGTACGGACGCGTGATCGACGCAGACTCCTGGACGCCGTATCCGGACACCGAGGCCGTACTGAAAAGGCTTGCGCACGAGTCGGTTCGAGTCGGTGTGCTGAGCAACATCGCCTTCGATATTCGTCCTGCGTTCGTCGATCGCGGTCTCGACCGGTACGTCGACGAATTCGTGCTCTCGTTCGAGGTGGGTCACGTCAAACCGCAACCGGAGATATTCCGCCACGCCGTCGCCGCCTTGGGCGTCGATCCGTCGCGGACGCTGATGGTGGGCGACAGCGCCGAGGCCGACGGTGCCGCGCGGGCCATCGGGTGCAACTTTGCGCTCGTCGATCCGGTGCCGACGGTCGAGCGGCCCGATGCACTGCTGGCAGCGTTGAGCGCGTTCGGAATTCGATGAGCAGGGTGGTTCGATGACCGGAGCGGCCGGCGTCCAGCACATGGGCCACTGGGGCATGTTTCGTGCCGAGTCGGACGGACGTGATGTCACTGCAATCCATCCGCAGGCGACGGACAGCAATCCCTCCCCGGTACTGGGCAACCTCGTCGGGTCGGTGACCCATCGATCGCGCGTTACCTCACCTGCGGTACGCAGAGGCTGGCTCGAGCGCGGCCCAGGGCCGACCGACGACCGTGGCAGCGACGAGTTCGTCGAGGTCTCGTGGGACGAGTTGACCGACCTGCTGTCCAACGAATTGCGCAGAGTAGTCGACACATTCGGCAACAACGCCATCTACGGCGGATCGTACGGGTGGGCGAGTGCCGGACGATTCCATCACGCACAGAGTCAGGTGCACCGCTTTCTCAACTGCATCGGCGGCTACACCCGGTCGGTGCACAGCTACTCCCTCGGCGCGACCGGCGTCATCATGCCGCACGTGCTCGGTGCGCATTGGAAGATGTTCTCGCGCTCCACGTCCTGGAACGTGATCGCCGCGCACACCGAACTGCTCGTGGCCTTCGGCGGCGTTCCGGTGAAGAACACCGGTATCAATCACGGCGGTACGTCGGACCATCCTACGGTCGATTCGCTCGACGCGTTGCGTGCTCGCGGCGGACAGATCGTCTCGGTCAGTCCGCTGCGCAACGACATGAACGGCGACGCTCGATGGATCGCGCCGCGACCCGGAACCGACGTGGCGATGATGTTGGCACTTGCGTATGTGCTGGCCAACGAAAAGCTGCACGACACAGCATTTCTCGACAGATACTGCGAGGGTTATCCGGAATTCGAGCGGTACCTGCTCGGCATCACGGATGGCACACCGAAGACCCCGCAGTGGGCGTCGGAGATATGCGGCCTCGAGGCCACGATGATCGCGGATCTCGCTCGGGAGATGGCGTCGAAACGCACGATGGTGACGGTCACCTGGTCGCTGCAGCGGACGCGACACGGCGAGCAGGCACCCTGGATGGGCGTCACATTGGCGGCGATGCTCGGTGGGATCGGCGTTCCGGGTGCAGGTTTCGGGCACGGGTACGGGTCGATGAACGAGCCCGGCCTGGCCCCCGTGCCGTATCCGTTGCCGACCCTGCCGCAGGGAATCAATCCCGTGCCCGACCTGATCCCGGTCGCCGCGGTCTCGGACATGCTGCTGAATCCCGGCGGTGAATTCGACTACGACGGTCGGCGATTGACCTATCCGAATATCAAAATCGTCTACTGGGCCGGCGGCAATCCTTTCCACCACCACCAGGATCTGGGGAAGCTGCGTCGCGCTCTCGGCAGGCCCGACACGGTCGTCGTGCACGATCCGTACTGGACACCGATGGCCAAGCATGCCGACATCGTCGTCCCGTCGACCACTTCGTTGGAACGAGCGGATCTGAGCTGCACACGCAACGATCCGTTGCTCGTCGCCATGGAACCGGCCGCCGCCCGGTACGGGGACGCTCGCGACGACTACGACACGTTCGCCGAACTGGCCACGAAACTCGGTGTGGCGGAGCAGTTCACCGAGGGTCGAACCTCGGCGCAGTGGCTCGAGCATCTGTACGGGCAGTGGCGCGGATATCTGCGCGCGGATGGCGTCGAGACTCCGGAGTTCGATGCCTTCCGGCGGGAGGGTTCGTTCCGCATGCAGACCGAGGACGATCTGACGTTCTTCGAGGACTTCCGGAGTGATCCGGTGGGCAACGCGCTGCGCACCCCGAGCGGGAAGATCGAAATCTTCTCGGCGACGGTGGCGGGTTTCGAGTACGACGACTGCCAGGGGCATCCGATGTGGTTCGAGCCGCAGGAATGGCTCGGCGGGCCACGGGCCCAGCAGTTTCCGTTGCATCTGATCGCCAATCAGCCGCGCACCCGGCTGCACAGTCAGCTCGATCACGGTGCGGTGAGCCGACACTCGAAGATTCAGGGCCGAGAGCCGATACGAATGCACCCGTCCGCGGCCGCGGCCAGGGGGGTGTCGGACGGCGATGTCGTGCGGGTGTTCAACGACCGTGGCTCGTGCCTGGCCGGTGTCGTTGTCGACGACGCGATGCTGGAGTCGGTCGTTCAGTTGTCGACCGGGGCCTGGTACGACCCGCTCGATCCGGCGGATCCCGATTCGATGTGCAAGCACGGCAGCGTGAATGTGCTCACCGCAGACGACGGTGCGTCCTCGTTGTCGCGTGGATGCACCGGCCAGCACGTGTTGGTGGAGATCGAACGCTACGACGAGCCGTTGCCGCCGATCACCGCGTTCGATCCACCGGTTCGGTCAGGGGTCAGAACACGACCCGAGAGATGATCTCGGCGACGAGCGCAGGCTTGTCCTCACCTTCGATCTCCAACGTGCCCGTCGTCACGATCTGCAACGCGCCGCCGGACGCATCCTCGACGGAAGTCAGGGTGCTCTGCAGTCGGACGTGGGCACCGACCTTCACCGGGTTGATGAAGCGAACCTTGTTGGAGCCGTAATTGATTCCGAGTTTGGTGTTCTCGATGGTGTAGATCTGCCAGTTGAGCATCGACACCAATGACAGGCTCAGGAATCCGTGTGCGATCGGCGCGCCGAACGGGCTTTCCTTCTTCGCCCGCTCGACGTCCACGTGAATCCACTGATGATCGCCGGTGGCGTCGGCGAAAGTGTTGACCCGTTCCTGGGTGATCTGCAGCCAATCGCTGGTGCCGAGGTCTTCGCCGACGGCTGCTTTGATCTGCTCTGGTGAGGTGAAAGTGCGCATGCTCACAGTATGGACGATTCAGTGCCGATCAGGATGCAGGCTTGAGCGTCAACGAGATCGAGTTGATGCAGTATCGCTGGTCGGTCGGCGTGGGGTAGCCCTCGCCTTCGAAGACGTGGCCGAGGTGGCTGTGGCAATTGCGGCAGATCACCTCGACGCGGCGCATTCCGAGTGTGGTGTCCTCTTTGAGGATGACGGCGTCGCTGTCGGCCGGGTCGAAGAACGACGGCCAGCCGCAGTGCGATTCGAACTTCTCGGTGCTGCGGAACAGTTCGGAACCGCAGGCGCGGCATTCGTAGATGCCCTCGGTGGTGGTATCGGTGTATTCGCCGACTCCCGGGCGCTCGGTGCCTGCCTGACGCAGCACCGCGTACTCCTCGGGGGTCAGCTTCTCGCGCCACTGTGCGTCGGTGAGCTGGACGGCAGGAGCGGAGTTGTTGTCGGTTGCTGAACTCATGCTTCCACGCTAATACGATTTGTCGGGCTATGCCGTTTTCGCTGGTGGCGCGCTCGGCAGCAGGTAGCTCGGTTCGATTCCGTCGTCCAGTCGTCCTTCGCTTCGAGCGGCGAAATAGCGTCCGACGAGAACACCGAAGATGACGACGATCAGCAGCGCCCACCCGAACGTGGTTCGGAGGTAATCGAGGGCACGGCCCGTTTCGATCCAGCGCCCGGACAGCCATCGGTCGTAGTTCATGAACCCGTAGATCGCAAGCCAGGCGGGCCAGTTGCGGAGTAGCGAGTTCTTCAGCACCACAGTCATGAGCAGCGGGAACAGCATCATGGAGTAATACATCTGGCCCAGCGATCCCAGTAGCCAGTGTGCGGTCAGGATCAATCCCGAGGTGGTCGCGAAGAAGAACAGTCGATCCTCGCGGCAGTATCGGTACAGCAGCCACAGCGAGATCAGAACCATGATTCCCAAGACCGCGCGGATGCCGAGGGTGAGGAGCTCGGGAACACCGTAGTAGCGGCCGTTACCCACGACGGCGCTGTTGAAGTAGTCGCGAGTCTGCAACAGGTACGGCAGCGTCCGGTCGATGAAGTTCATCGGGTCCACCGACAACGGCCAGGCGATGGCCATCATCACGACGGGGATCGCGATGGAGGTGATGAAGACCTTCCACTGACGCGTCATCAGCGGAAGCAGCAGCAGCGGCGCGAGCATCGGCTTGACTGCCAGCGTCAGACCCATCGCGACGCCCGCCGACAGGTCCTTGCGCTGGAGCAGAAATCCGAGGAACGCTACTTCGCCGAGGAGGACGAAGCCGTTGAAGTTGGTGAACACCAACGTGTTCGTCACCGTCTCGCTGACGAATGCGGCGAGGAGCAGCGCGGGAGCGGCGACCGAATCGAGCCGAAATCCGAAGATGCGCAGGAGGATGTACAACGCGAGAAGAATTGCGATCGTGCTGGCGATGATGAACAGCCAGCGGGACCGCTCGGGATCGATGACGGCGATGGGGGAGAGCAGCATCGTCGCACTCGGTTGATACAGGTAGTGCGGGTCGACGGAGTCGAAGTTCGCGGTGTACACCGGCTGGCGGTTGAGGAATGCCAGGGCCGCGCTGTAGACGGGGTTGAAATCGTTGGTGATGTCACCGTTGACCGCCTTGATCACCACGCGGTGGATGACGGTCATGATGGCGATGGGCCACAGGGCGTACTTGATTACCTCGGCGGTTGTCCGCCCCGAACGCGGCTCCAGAAAGCTAAGTGACACCCGCGAACGGTACCCGAGACCCTGCTACACAGGAGAAAGGACACCCCGGGTGCCGGAATCAGGCGGGACAGACGGTGCCGTCGGTCGGAAGGGCGGTATCGCGTGCGTAATTCACCGCGGCGCTCTGCAGACACTGTGATCCGCCGAGACTCGGGTGGCCGCTGCCCTGCCACCCTGCCGACGACACCGCAGTACCCGTTGCTCCGACCAACCCGGTGACCGAGGACAGGCCGCCGTTGCCGACGATCGGGTCGCCCGCGTTGGACAGCACCAGAACCGGAACGTCCAGAGAGGTGGGCAGCGGGATCGACGGAGCCGTCGGCCACGAGGAGCACAGCAATGCGGTCAGTGCGGCGTCGGTGCCGTAGACCGGATAGCGGTCGGTCCACTGCGAAGACAGGTCACGGACGCCCTGCGGAGACGGCCACTGTTGTCCGTCCGTGCAGCGGGAAACGAACTGACCGTCGGTGCCATAGGCATTTCGACCACGTTCGGCGAGGGCTGCGAGCGCTGTGGTGTCGGAGCCTGCGGCCGAGGACAGAGTGGCGGACAGCGAGGTGGCCCTCGACGACGCATCACCTGCGGTCGATGCGAGAGCAAAGGTGATGCCGTCGAGAATCTCGTGGGTGGACAGCGGCGCGAACTCGCCACCGGCGGCGCGTCCGAGTAGCTGATTCACCGCTGCCGTCGGGTCGCTGCCCAGTGAACAGTTCAGCGCTACGCACCGCTGGGAGAACGCTGCGAAGGCGGCTTCCTTGCCCTGCGTCCGCTGCTCGGCGAGTGTGATCTGGTCGACGCCCACGCCGGTGGGGGAATCGAGGATCAGGCGTGAGATGTTGTCCGGAAACTTCGCCGCGTAGGCCAACGCGGTGAGCGCACCGTTACCCGATCCGATCACTCCGATCTGTTCCACGCCCCACAGCTGGCGCAGACGGTCGAGATCGTCCGCGGCATAGGTGGTTCCGAAGGCGAGTTCCTGAGGCTGCAAGGTGTCGGTGCACTCGATGGTGGCGTCCCGACCGGCGTCGACGGCTCGGTCCACGGCATCGGCGTCGGATCTGGTGAATTGCCCCAGGGCATCGACAGCGGATTTGGTAGGAGACTGGAGGGTGTCATCGATGCAGTCCACGGCGGTGGATCGGCCGATTCCGCGTCGGTCCACCGCCACTATCGGGTGAGCTTCCAGCAGTGTCGAGAGCGGACCGGCAGCCATGGTGGCCAACGTGGCGATCGACGACCGATCGGAGCCGGAGGTGAACACCAGCGGGCCCGCATCGGCCGGCGTCCGATCTAGTCGGGCACGCAGTGCACCGACGGCGAAGGTGCCGAACATCTGCCCGCTGGCGTCGACGTCGGCCTCGTATTCTGCGCATTCGAGGGTCAGACCGGGAGTGGTGGAGGTGAGCCCGAACGTTCCGAGTGTTGCTCCGGTGCAGTCGGCCCAGTCCAGATCGGTCGTCGGAACGGCGAGTGCAACAGGTTCGGGTGGCGCGTCCGCAGATGACTCGGCGGGCTGACCGGGGGATCGTTGCTCCACCGCGACGTCGGGCCGGATCGACGGTCCGGCGCCACAGGCCGCGCATGTCGTGGCGAGGACGAGGGCGGCGGCGAGCAACGTACGTTTCTGCGTCACCGTGCGAGGCTATCGACTTTTCGATCGATGCCGGACCGCGCGGTGCTCACGGTTGACGCACCCAGCGCGTGAGCAGCGTCCCGTCAGAGTCACCGAGAACGTGCGCCCGGTGCATCGGCGCTTCCGATGCACCGGCGGAGTGGGCTATGCGGCCTGCTGTTCCAGCAACCAGCATCGGTGAGATCGTCAGACACAGGTCGTCCGCTGCCCCGTCGGCGACGAGTTGCCCGAACAGTCCCGGTCCGCCCTCGCACAGGATACGAAGGAATCCGAGGTCGGTCAGCGTCGCAACGATGTCGCCGGTCGACACCGATTCGCCGGTCACCGTGATCACCGTCGCTCCGGCCGACCGAAGCGCGGCCACCTGGGAGCCGTCCGCCGCCGCCGAGGTCACCACTACCGGCAGCACGTCGGTGTCGGTGAGCAAGCGAGAATTCGCATCGATCGAACCGGAGGCCGTGACCACGACGATCGTCGGAACCGGTGCCAGTCCGCTCGCCACCCGCCGTGCCTTGGCTTCGGTGGAGAGCGAGACGCCGCCGTAGTTCTCGGCACGCACGGTTCCGGCACCGACCAGGACGGCGTCGCACAATTCGCGAAGAATGCCGAACAGCCGGGCGTCCGCAGGGGTGCCGAGGCCGGCGGACGCGCCGTCCGCGCTGACCGATCCGTCGAGACTGGCGACGAAGTTCGTTCGAATCCACGGTCGGTCGAGATCGTTCGGGTAGGTATGCAGGGCTCGGACGGCGTCGTCGGAGAGTTCGGACCCGACGGCTGGCCGCGCCAAGTGCGCCTGCTCTGATGTGAAGTAGGTCCCAATATCGAGAAGCTGCATGAGACAGATCAGACCACGTCGTTACGCTCGACAAATGCCCGCACGCCTTGTCGACCGAAATCCCGTGGTCCCCTCCGATCAGCTGATCGCGCAGATGGTCCCGCCGGCGATGTTCGACGACGTCAGTTTCTCCTCCTACATTCCCGACCCCAAGGAGCCGACGCAGGCTGCTGCGGTCGCGAAGGCAGAGGAATTCGCGAACAAGGTGCAGAAGATCCGGGGCAAGGGCAAGCGCGGACTCTTCGGCAAGAAGACGCCTGCCATCGGAGCCGGCCTGTACCTCGACGGCGGATTCGGTGTCGGCAAGACTCACTTGCTCGCGTCGATCTATCACAGCGTTCCCGAGCCCAAGGCCTTCGGCACGTTCGTCGAACTCACGCACGTGGTCGGCGCACTCGGCTTCAACAAGGCACTCGAAGAACTCTCGGGGCACAGTGTGCTGTGTATCGACGAGTTCGAGCTCGACGATCCCGGCGACACGATGTTGGTCTCTCGGTTGCTCTCCGAGCTCTCCCAGCGCGGAGTGTCCATCGTCGCCACGTCGAACACCCTGCCCGGGCAGCTCGGTGAAGGCCGCTTCGCGGCCGAGGACTTCATGCGGGAAATCAAGAAACTCGGCTCGATCTTCGAGTCCATCAGGGTCGACGGCCCCGACTACCGCCACCGCGATCTGCCCCCGGCTCCCGAGCCCACATCCGAAGCCGAGCTGATCGACCGCGCCGACAGCGTCGAGGGCGCAACCCTGGACGACTTCGACGAACTGCTGGCACACCTGAGCACGCTGCATCCTTCGCGCTACGGCAAGTTGCTCGACGGTGTTCCTGCGGTGTTCCTCAAGAACGTGCACCCGGCTTCCGATCAGGCCATCGCACTGCGTCTGGTCGTCCTCGCCGACCGTCTCTACGACGCGGGGATCCCGGTGACGGCCTCGGGCGGCAAGCTCGACGAGATCTTCACCGAGGAGATGCTGGCAGGCGGCTACCGCAAGAAGTACCTGCGCGCGACCTCGCGTCTGCTCGCGCTGTCCCGCTTCGCAGCGGTCGGCTGAATCGGCGTTACAGCCGGACCTGCATGACGTAGTCGTCGTGTGTCTGCACCCCGACGACGAATGTCTTGGTGCCCACGATCTCGAAGCCGTGCTTGGAGTAGAACCGCTGCGCCCGCGCGTTCTGGTTGTTGACGCCCAACCATGCTCCGCGGCAACCGGATTCGCGCGCGTAGCTCAGCGCGGACGAGATCAGTCGTCCCGCCACCCCGTTGCCGTGCTCGGTCGGCCGCACGTAGAGCTTGCTGATCTCCAAGGTCGGTTCGGCGGACAACACTGCTCGGATGCCCGGATCCGCGGGTAGCCCGGCGACGAGCATGGCGTACCCCAGTATCCCGGCCTCGGTCGGCTCGTCGATCAGAACTGTTCTGGCCTCGTCGGCGATGTAGGCCTCGAAATTCTCGACCGACAAGACAGTCGAGATGAAATGTTCGATGTCCTCAGGACGGGTTCCCGGCGGGCAGGCGAGCGGGAAGGTCAGTGCTGCCACGTCGGCAATGCCCGCGGCGTCGGCGGATCGCGCCACCCGCACACTCACAGCAGATCCACTGCGTTCTTCGCCTCCCGCAACGACAGGCCGGTTCGATCGCGCAGCAGTTTGATGGCAGAGATCGCCTTGCCCTCCGACTTCAGCGACTGCAACCGCGGGATGAGATCGTCCCAGGGTGTCGGACCGGACTGAGCCGCGTCGACGATGGTGGACGAGGACGGGAAGGGTTCCCCGCGTTGAACGCTTTCGATCGCATTCTTCGCTTCGAGGAGACCGGCGCCTGTCCGTTCCCGAAAGATCTTGATGGCCTGGATCTTCTTGTTCGCCGCCAACAACTGGTGAATGTCGGCACGGGCGTTGCCGTCGAGGCCGATCAGCCTGATGCTGCGCGATGTCTCCGAGTTCGAGCCGGGCTTCTTTCGGGCCAACAACCATGCTGCAAGAACCGCGGCATCGACGAGGACCAGAGCAACGATGAACCATCCCCAGGTCGGCATGCCTTAGTAGACCACTTCAGAGTGACGGGTCGAAGAGCGGGACGACTACCGAAGACTCGGCGAACAACGAGACGGCACCGGCGAGCGTCTTCATCGCTGCGTCGTACTTGATCGGAGCGAGGTCATGGCCCGCACCCTCGATGTCGACGAGCAGTGTGGCGGCAGGGACGAGAGCAAGCGCAGCGCTCAGTTCGGCAGTGGTGCCGAACGGGTCCTTCGTGCCGTGCAGCACGACCGTCGGAGTCCGGAGCTCGGGAAGATGTTGTGTACGAGCCTTTTCCGGCTTGCCCGGTGGATGCAGGGGATAGGACGTCAGGACGAGACCGTCGGCCAGGCCGGGGCGTTCGGCAGCGAGCATCGAGCCCTGCCGACCGCCGTAGGAATGTCCGCCGAAGGCAATGAAGCCCGCTGTCTCCGACCGAAGGCGGTCGATCGCCGCGGCGATGCCCAGCCGATCCTCGGCCGACCGAGACGGGTGCGGCGGACCCTTGGGTTTGCGGACTCGAAACGGGAGGTCGAACCGCAACACGGTGAAGCCGGCCGCTGCCCATACTGCCGCGATGCGCTGCAACAGAAGTGACTGGCAGTTGCCGCCCGCCCCGTGCGTGAGCGCGAGGCCGCCGCGCGACGGTATCGAGGGTGTGTGCAGAAAGGCGACGCCCCCGCCGAGATCGATGTCGGCGGGGGCGTCGGGACCATCGAGTTCAGGCATCGTTCGAGGACGTTACCGTTTCCTGGGTGTCGGCGTGATCTGTGGCCGCATCGTCATCGGAGCCGTCGGAGTCCTGGTCATCGGCGTCCACCATCTCGCCGTTGTCGTCGACCATGTCGGCGAAGGCGGTTCCGGCGACGGTGCCGTTGGTTCCCGGTAGCGCAACGGTCGGCCTGGCTCCGGGGCGATAGCGGTCATCGAGCCCCTCGACGGATTTCTTGGCCTCCTCCATGGTGGCGTCGTCGACTGTGGGTTCGCTCTGAGCATCGTCCGACACGTAAGTGTCCTTCCGTCGAAGTGTGTGCGTCATCTCCACTGTGCACTTCTATGGCGTGAATCACCACAATTGATTCGTGAAGCACAAAAAAGACCCCCTCGAAAGGGGGTCTGATCTGTCTGACTCTGGTGCGCGATACTGGGATTGAACCAGTGACCTCTTCCGTGTCAGGGAAGCGCTCTCCCGCTGAGCTAATCGCGCATGTCCTCGCATCGATCTCGCAATCGATGCACTAGCGAGGTGGAGACGGGAATCGAACCCGTGTGCACGGCTTTGCAGGCCGTTGCCTCACCACTCGGCCACTCCACCATGGGTCGAGACCCTCGAGCGGATGACGGGATTCGAACCCGCGACCCTCACCTTGGCAAGGTGATGCGCTACCACTGCGCCACATCCGCATACCCCGGAGGCGTTCACTGCTGGGCAGTTGCTGTCTCCGTGGTGCGGGGAAAACATTAACCCAACGGGAGTGAAACTCACAAATCTCGTGGTCAGCCGCGGAATTCGACCGATCGGCGCATGTGAAAGATGTGAAAGCAGAGGCGGAACGAGTCCAGTGGAGGCAGACCCACGTCGAATTCGGTGATCGGGCAGGCGATTCGGTTCGCCGCGGCACCTCGTGTTAATGTTTTGCCTCGTTCGGTCCCGTGGCTCAGTGGGAGAGCGTCCGCTTCACACGCGGAAGGTCGCTGGTTCGATCCCAGCCGGGACCACAGAATGCAAAGCCCGCACCGTTATCGGTGCGGGCTTTCTTTGCGTCCGAGGCCGGTAACCTGAGCCGGTGAGCACCGAAGAGACGAAGCCCGATGCCGTTGCCGACCAGGGTCCGATGGACACAGCGAAGGTCAAGCACCGGCGTTTCCGGGCGCGTATCGCCGAGAACAAGTCCCTCGATCTCGCGTACCGCATCACGGTCGGTGTCGTCGGAACGGTCGTCTTGATCCTGGGCGTACTGGCCATTCCCTACCCGGGGCCCGGCTGGTTGATCGTGTTCGCGGGACTGGGCATTCTTGCGTCGGAATTCGCGTGGGCCAAGAGCGCACTGCGGTTCGTCCGTAAGAGATACGACGCCTTCATGGCCTGGTTCTCGAAGCAGTCGATGTTCGTCAAGGGTCTTGGCGTGCTGTTCACCACCGTCGTGGTGCTCGCGACGCTCTGGCTGCTCGGCACGTTTGCGCTGGTCGGGGGTTGGATCGGGCTCGACTGGACGTGGCTGGAGAGTCCGATCTGAGGGACGCGCCGCGCTGAGGGCCGACGAGGGGCTCGTTGCCGATAGGCTGTCGGAGGCCTTCCTGGCCAGAAGAACCGATCGAGGAGTACATCGCTGTGAGCATGCCCGTTGTCGCCGCTGTTTCGCCCGCCCGCATCACGGTGCAGGCAGGAACGACGGCAGGTACGGCGCTCCGCGACACCGGCCTTCCCAACAAGGGGCCCGACGCCATCGTCGTCGTCCGTGATCCCGACGGCAAGCTCCGCGACCTGTCGTGGGCACCGGAGGCCGACGTCGAGGTCGAGCCGGTTCCGGCGAACACCGAGGACGGACGAAGCGTCATCAGACATTCGGCTGCACACGTGTTGGCGCAGGCCGTGCAAGAGCTCTTTCCCGACGCCAAGCTGGGTATCGGACCGTTCATCAAGGACGGCTTCTACTACGACTTCGACGTACAGCAGCCGTTCACTCCCGAGGATCTGACTGCTCTCGAGAAGAAGATGAAGCAGATCGTCAAAGCCGGACAGCGGTTTTCGCGTCGGGTGTACGAATCGGTGGAGCAGGCTCGCGAGGAGTTGGCGAACGAGCCGTACAAGCTCGAGCTGATCGACGACAAGTCCGGCATCGACGACCCGGAGGTCATGGAGGTCGGTGGGGGAGAGCTGACCGCCTACGACAACCTCAACCCGCGCACCGGCGAGCGCATCTGGGGCGATCTGTGCCGGGGCCCGCACATTCCCACCACGAAGTACGTTCCTGCGTTCAAGCTCACCCGCAGTTCGGCTGCCTACTGGCGCGGCAACCAGGACAACGCCGATCTGCAGCGTATTTACGGGACCGCGTGGGAGTCCACCGAAGCACTCGATGCGCATCTCGAACTGCTGGCCGAGGCCGAGCGCCGCGACCACCGCAAGCTCGGGTCCGAGCTCGACCTGTTCAGCTTTCCCGACGAGCTGGGCTCCGGCCTTCCGGTGTTCCATCCCAAGGGAGGTGTGATCCGCAACGAGCTCGAGAACTACTCCCGCCAGCGGCACATCGAAGAGGGCTACGAGTTCGTCAACACCCCGCACATCACCAAGGGCCATCTCTACGAGGTCTCCGGTCACCTCGACTGGTACCGCGACGGAATGTTTCCCGCAATGCATCTGGATGCCGAACTCGACGAGAACGGCGACGTCCGCAAGCCCGGCCAGGACTACTACCTCAAGCCGATGAACTGCCCGATGCACAACTTGATCTTCCGGTCCCGCGGCCGCTCGTACCGCGAGCTGCCGCTGCGCCTATTCGAGTTCGGGTCGGTCTACCGCTACGAGAAGTCCGGCGTCATCCACGGTCTGACCCGCGTTCGCGGAATGACCCAGGACGACGCGCACATCTTCTGCACCCGCGAGCAGATGCGCGGCGAACTCACCAGCACACTGGAATTCGTCCTCGGCCTGCTCAAGGACTACGGCCTCGACGATTTCTACCTCGAGTTGTCGACTCGTAACCCGGAGAAGTCCGTGGGTAGCGACGAGGTCTGGGAAGAAGCGACCAACACCCTCGCCGAGGTGGCGGCGGCATCGGGCCTCGATCTGGTGCCCGATCCGGGTGGTGCCGCGTTCTACGGACCGAAGATCTCGGTGCAGGCCAAGGATGCGCTCGGGCGCACCTGGCAGATGTCGACCATTCAGCTCGATTTCAACCTCCCCGAACGCTTCGAGCTCGAATACACCGCCTCGGGCGGCACCAAGGAACGCCCGGTGATGATTCACCGTGCACTGTTCGGTTCCATCGAGCGTTTCTTCGGCGTACTCACCGAGCACTACGCCGGTGCGTTTCCGGCATGGCTCGCACCGGTTCAGGTCGTCGGCATCCCGGTTGCCGAGGTGCACCAGGACCACCTGTTCGCGGTGGTGAAAGAGCTGAAGAAGCGTGGCGTGCGCGCCGAAGTGGACGCCAGTGACGATCGGATGCAGAAGAAGATCTTCAATCAGACCGCCCAGAAGATCCCCTTCATGCTTCTCGCCGGCGAGCGCGACGTCGAGGCCGGTGCCGTGAGCTTCCGATTCCGTGACGGCACACAGGTCAACGGGGTTCCCGTTGCGCAGGCCATCACCCTGATCACGGACTGGATCTCTCAGCGCAACAACGCGTCACCGACCGCCGACCTCGTGCAGCCCAGTACCGCAGGAGTGAGTTGACATGCCCGAACAGGACGAGTCGATCGTCGCCACCGGTGCCGGTGAGCCCGATCGGCTGCAACGACTGTGGACCCCACACCGGATGTCGTACATAGCCGAGGCCCCGCAGGCCTCGGCCAAGTCGAGTGAGCCGTTCTCCGACATCCCCAAGCTGAGCGACGAGGACGGTCTGGTCGTCGCGCGCGGCGAATCGGTCTACGCGGTACTCAACCTGTATCCGTACAACCCCGGCCACACGATGATCGTCCCGTACCGCCGCGTCGCGGCACTCGAAGATCTCACGCCCGCCGAGAGCGCCGAGCTGATGGCGTTCACCCAACAGATGATTCGCGTCATCAAGTCGGTGTCCCGTCCACACGGTTTCAACGTCGGCCTCAACCTCGGGGCTGCAGCAGGCGGATCGTTGGCCGAGCACCTACACCAGCACATCGTGCCGCGGTGGGGCGGCGATGCGAACTTCATCACCGTCATCGGTGGCGCGAAGGTGATGCCGCAGTTGCTCCGCGACACGCGGTCCCTGCTGGCGTCGGCCTGGAACGAATGAACAACAGTCGAGAGGAGCACGCGCCGTGCTGAGCATTTTCGGCCGTGCGCCGGTGTCGAAGGTGACCGCCCCGCTCGGGCGCGCACTGAACAGCACCGGACTGACCCCCGACTCGGTGACGATCATCGGCACCGTCGTCACTGTGACGGCAGCAGTGACGATGTTCCCCGCCGGCTACCTGTGGTGGGGTTCGATCGTCATCACCCTGTTCGTACTCTTCGACATGCTCGACGGTGCCATGGCACGGGCCAGAGGCGGCGGTACCAAGTACGGCGCCGTCCTGGATGCGACGTGCGATCGAGTGGCCGACGGCGCGATCTTCGGCGGTCTTGCCTGGTGGGCGGTGTATTCCGAACAGGACAAGCTGCTGCTGGTGGCCACCTTGATCTGCTTGGTCACCTCACAGGTGATCTCGTACGCCAAGGCGCGCGCCGAGGCCAGCGGACTCTCGGCCGACGGCGGTTGGATCGAACGCCCCGATCGCCTCGTCATCGTTCTCGTCGGAGCCGGTTTCACCGGCATCGGCCGACACTTCGACATTCCGTGGCTGGACAGTCTGATCTATCCGGCGATGTGGATCCTTGCTGCTCTGAGCATCGTGACGGTGTTCCAACGCGTGCTCGCGGTCCGTGGATCGGAAGGGGCGCGCGACATCATCGTGCCTCCGACGGCACCGGCCGCCGACGATGGCGACGTGGCCGCGTCGTGAACGTCTCCGAAAGAGCCAGCGACCTCGGATACGCAGCCGGCTGGCGACTGGTCCGATCGCTGCCGGAGGGCGTGGCGAGAGGTCTCTTCGATCGCGGCGCGGATTTCGCATCCACCCGAAACGGTGGACCGGACCAATTGCGCCGCAATCTCGCTCGTGTCCTCGGGACCAGCCCCGGCGAGGTGCCCGACGAGCTCATTCGCGACAGCGTCCGGTCGTACGCCCGCTACTGGCGCGAGGCATTCCGGTTGCCGTCGATGGATCTGGTGGCACAGGCCGCCGTCATCGACCGGTGCGTGAACGGCCAGGAGCATCTCGAGGCCGCGCTCGCGGCAGGCAAGGGTGTCGTACTGGCGCTGCCGCATAGCGGCAACTGGGACATGGCCGGAATGTGGCTGGTGCGCAAGCACGGTGGTCTCTCGACGGTGGCCGAGCGATTGAAGCCCGAATCGCTGTACCAACGATTCGTCGCTTATCGGGAAAGCCTGGGCTTCGAGATCTTCCCGCTCAGCGGCGGTGAGCAGCCGCCTTTGCACGCGCTGAGCGAGAGACTTCGCGAGAACAAGGTGGTCTGTCTGCTCGGCGAACGAGACCTCGCCAAGCACGGCGTGCCGGTGACGTTCTTCGGTGAGCCGACCCGGATGCCCGCCGGTGCCGCGAAGCTTGCGATCGACACGGGGGCCACGCTGCTGCCGGTCCACGGCTATTTCGACGGTGACGGATGGGGCTTCGACATCTTTCCGGCAGTGGACGTCTCGCACGGAATCGACGCCGCCACACAGACATTGGCAGACCATTTCGCCGCAGGCATCCGGGCTCACCCGGCGGACTGGCACATGCTTCAACCCCTGTGGATGAGCGACTGGTCGGCCGAGCGACGCGCCCGAATCGAGGGCACGTGAAGATTGGCATGGTCTGCCCGTATTCGTTCGACGTTCCAGGCGGAGTGCAGGCTCACGTTCAGCAGTTGGCCGAGGTGTTCATCGAACGCGGACACCGAGTCAGTGTCCTGGCCCCGGCATCGGAGGACGTGGAGCTACCCGATTTCGTGGTGTCGGCGGGCGAGGCTCTCGCCATTCCCTACAACGGATCCGTTGCGCGCCTGCGATTCGGCCCGGTGACCTACTCTCGAATCCGTAAATGGATCTCGGACAACGATTTCGACGTGCTCCATATTCACGAACCGAACGCTCCGAGCCTGTCGATGCTGGCACTCAAGGCCGCCGACGGTCCGATCGTGGCGACCTTCCACACGTCCACCACGAAGTCCTTGGTGCTCAGCACCTTTCAAGGTGTCCTGCGTCCGTACCACGAGAAGATCAGCGGCCGGATCGCCGTCTCCGAGCTCGCCCGACGCTGGCAGGTCGAGTCCCTCGGCTCCGACGCCGTCGAGATCCCCAACGGCGTCGACGTGCCTGCCTTCGCGGATGCCGCTGTGCTGGAGGGCTATCCGCGTCCCGGCCGCACGGTGCTCTTTCTCGGACGATTCGACGAACCACGCAAGGGGATGGCCGTCCTGCTCGGCGCTCTGCCCGCCCTCGTCGAATCCCATCCCGACATCGAGATACTCATCGTAGGCCGCGGCGACGAGGACAAGCTCCGCAAGGAAGCCGGTGCGTTGGCATCGCACCTGACCTTCCTGGGGCAGGTGGACGACGCGACCAAGGCGTCCGCAATGCGCAGCGCCGACGTCTACTGCGCACCCAATCTCGGCGGTGAGAGCTTCGGCATCGTCCTCGTCGAAGCCATGGCGGCCGGAACGCCGGTCGTGGCGAGCGAACTCGACGCGTTCCGTCGGGTGCTGCGGGACGGTACCTGCGGACTGCTGGTGCCGATCGAGGATTCCGATGCGCTCGCCGCAGCCGTCACCTCGATCCTGGACGACGACGCCGTTCGAGAGCGCCTGGTCGACGCCGCCTCGGTAGCCGTGTCCACCTACGATTGGCCCGTCGTTGCCGAGCAGATCCTGCGCGTCTACGAAACCGTCACCCTCGGTGGTCAGAAAGTTCGAGCGTCGACCTGATGACCCTGTCTGCTCTCACCATCCTGGTCCTGGGTCTGATCGCCGTACTGATTCTCGTCGTGGGCCTCTGGGCCTACGGCACGGCGAACCGACTCGATCGCCTCCACGTGCGTACCGATCTCGCCTGGCAGGCCCTCGATGCTGCACTTGCTCGGCGTGCCGTCGTCGCGCGAGCGGTGTCCGCTGCCACCCGCGACGCGGTGCCGTCGAGCCGAGAACTCGCCGCGCTGGCCGATCGAGCCGAACGGGCCGACCGATCGCAGCGCGAGGAGGCCGAGAACGCGGTGTCCATGGCGCTCGCGGTCGTCGAACCGAACGTGCTGCCCCCGCAACTGGTGGCCGAACTGGCCGACGCAGAGGCTCGGGTGCTGATCGCCCGCAGATTCCACAACGACGCCGTTCGCGACACCCTCGCACTGCGCGTCAGACGGCCGGTCCGGTGGTTGCATCTCGGCGGAACCGCCGCCCTACCGTCGTACTTCGAGATCGCGGAGCGCTCTGCTGCTGCGACGTTCGGCAGCGAGAATCGGGCGACTCCGCGAACCTCCGCGCGGGTCGTGCTGCTCGACGAGCGTGGCCGGGTACTGCTGTTGCGAGGCCACGACCCCACGGTGCCCGACACCTTCTTCTGGTTCACCATCGGTGGGGCAGTGGAGAAGGGTGAGTCGCTGCGTGAGGCGGCAGTGCGAGAAGTGCACGAGGAGACCGGCCTGAGCGTCGACGCGGCCGATCTGCGTGGCCCGTTGTGGCGCCGGGTCGCCACGTTCCCGTTCAACGGAACACTGATTCGGTCCGAGGAGCTGTTCTTCGCCCACCGAACACAGGAGTTCGAGCCGCAGAGTGCCGGCTTCACCGACTTCGAGCGACGGACCGTGACCGGGCACCAGTGGTGCACCGAATCCGACATCCGCGCGCTCAGCGCAGTCGGTGAGAACGTCTATCCGCAGGATCTGGCGGAATTGCTCGACGAGGTCAACGTGGCTCTGGCTCGGCGCGGCGATCCGGACGTGCGCGCTATCCGCTAGCAATCTGGACCTTTTCGAGCAGTCCAGCAATCGTCAAGTGGTTATGGGAATAGCGCGGGCAAAGGCCTACAGTTTTGGGCGCGACATCGCGCCGCGCGCGATCGCACCTATCAGCCCGCAGCGCCGCAACGGCGTCGAAGAACACAGGAGTTCGCTTGACTACCCCACACGCCTCTAACACGGCCGCCGCATCGGTCGACGGTGGATCCGGCGAGAACGGAGTCGGCACCGCACGCGTCAAGCGGGGCATGGCCGAGATGCTCAAGGGCGGCGTGATCATGGACGTGGTGACCGCCGATCAGGCCAAGATCGCCGAGGATGCCGGTGCCGTGGCCGTCATGGCTCTCGAGCGAGTCCCCGCCGACATTCGCGCGCAGGGCGGGGTGTCGCGCATGAGCGATCCCGACATGATCGACAGCATCATCTCCTCGGTCAGCATCCCGGTGATGGCGAAGGCCCGCATCGGACACTTCGTCGAAGCGCAGATTCTGCAGAGTCTCGGCGTCGACTACATCGACGAGTCCGAAGTGCTCACCCCGGCCGATTACGCCAATCACATCGACAAGTGGAACTTCACCGTTCCCTTCGTCTGTGGTGCCACCAACCTGGGCGAGGCCCTGCGTCGAATCACCGAGGGCGCAGCCATGATTCGCTCCAAGGGCGAGGCCGGAACCGGCGATGTCTCCAACGCGACGACGCACATGCGCAAGATTCGTGACGAGATCCGCCGACTCACCTCGCTTCCCGAGGACGAGCTGTACGTGGCGGCGAAGGAACTGCAGGCACCGTACGACCTCGTCGTCGAGATCGCTCGGGCCGGCAAGCTGCCGGTCACATTGTTCACGGCCGGTGGAATCGCGACTCCAGCCGACGCCGCGATGATGATGCAGCTCGGTGCCGAGGGCGTGTTCGTCGGATCGGGAATCTTCAAGTCCGGCAACCCGAAGGAGCGCGCCGAGGCAATCGTCAAGGCCACTACCTTCTTCGACGACCCCGACGTCCTTGCGAAGGTCTCTCGTGGCCTCGGTGAGGCCATGGTCGGCATCAATGTGGACGACCTTCCCGTCGGACACCGGCTCGCCGAGCGCGGTTGGTGACGGTAGCCCGCTAACGTCGTTCGAGTGCCGGGCGGTCCGGATGGTCCCATCGGACAACGAAATCGGGCCGCTCGGCCGAACCACTGGAGTAGTCCAGCCCGTCGTAGTACTCGAGCAGTGCCGTGCAGGTCCAGTGGTCGGCCGGGTCGGTTCTCCGACGTAGCGCCCCCTCGGACAAGCGCAGCTGTACCGATACGTCGACGTCGAGACCCCGCCCGAGCAGCATCGGTCCGGCAATCAGGACGATCTGATTCGGCGGGGCCTCGATGCTGTGGGCACGAGCCGATCGGTCGGTGGTCTCATCCCACAGTCGGGGCAAGAAGTGACCTCGGCCACCGGGCCGTAGTGGCGCGATCACTTCCCGCGCCACGGCGTCGTAGTCGAACCACAGTGTGCGATAGCTCAATTCGTCGGTACGGGAGTACTCGAATCGAATCGATGCTGGTCGGACGTAGTCGTGCAGGTCGACGACGGCAGCCGGACGGCCCCGAGAGCGGGCGTGTTCGGCTGTGCGCGTGGCGAAGTCGACCGGCAGCGCAGCATCAGCGCCGTCGATCACGACGATCGATCGGGCCCCGTCCGGGCACGAATCGACGATCGACTCCACGAGAAGATCGGGAAATATCGGCACCGGTTGACCCACACCGACCATCTTGCCTGGTCCGTCCATTGTTAGCCTGAGCCGTTGTCACAGAAAGGTGGACACCAGCCATGGCCAGCATCGAGGACATTCTCGAATTGGAACGGATCGAGAACGACATCTATCGGGGACGGACTTTCCCGAGTCGGCTGCCCCGTACGTTCGGCGGTCAGGTGGCGGGCCAGGCGCTCGTCGCGGCGGTGCGCACAGTGGCCCCCGAGTTTCGTGTGCACTCGTTGCACGGTTACTTCCTGCGGCCGGGCAACCCGAACGAGCCAGCTGTGTTCATGGTCGATCGAATCCGTGACGGGCGGTCGTTCTGCACGCGACGAGTCACCGGAATTCAACACGGCAAAGCGATATTCACGATGTCCGCGTCGTTCCACACCGACGACGACGGAATCTCTCATCAGGACACGATGCCCGACGTCGTCGGTCCGGAGAGTCTGCCCGATCCCACCACCCTCGCCGAGTACGACAACTCGTACTACAAGGAATGGTCCGAGTGGGACATCCGTCTCATTCCCGACGACCAGACCGTCAAGCATCCCAGTTTCGCTGCGCAGCAACGTGTGTGGTTTCGCTACCGCGATACGCTGCCCGACGATCAGGTCTTCCACGTGTGTGCACTGGCCTACATGAGCGACATGACGCTGCTGGGTTCGGCCAAGGTGCCGCACCCGGACGCCGTCACGCAGACGGCGTCCCTCGATCATGCGCTGTGGTTTCTTCGGCCGTTCCGAGCGGACGAATGGTTGCTCTACGACCAGACGTCACCGTCGGCCGATTTCGGGCGAGCTCTGACTCAGGGCCGAATCTTCGACACCTCCGGTCGCATGGTCGCCGCAGTCGTGCAGGAAGGCCTGATGCGCTTCGAGCGGGACACCACGAAACCTCACGTCGATCCCTTCGGGCTGAAGTGACCGCTCCGACCATCGGTGTGCTGGCCCTGCAGGGAGACGTTCGCGAGCATCTGGCAGCACTCGAATCGAGCGGTGCGCGCGGTGTGACAGTGCGGCGTCCGGCCGAACTGGCAGAGATCGACGGGCTGATCATCCCCGGTGGGGAATCGACGACCATGAGCAACCTGCTCGGCGTGTTCGACCTTCTCGAACCGTTGCGTGCGCGGTTGGCCGAAGGGCTGCCCGCCTACGGATCGTGCGCGGGCATGATCCTGCTGGCGTCCGAGATACTCGACACCAGACCCGACGCCCGGCATCTCGACTCCCTCGATATCACCGTGCGACGCAACGCTTTCGGCCGTCAGGTGGATTCCTTCGAGACAGACCTCGACGTCACCGACGTCGAGGGTGGGCCGGTGCGAGCTGTCTTCATCCGTGCGCCCTGGGTGGAGCGGGTGGGCGAGCACGTCGAAGTGCTCGCCACCGTTCCGCACGGACCGGCTGCAGGGCGGGTGGTGGCCGTTCGGCAGAACTCGGTGCTGGCGACGAGCTTTCATCCCGAGGTCACCGGGGACGACCGGGTCCACCGACTCTTCGTCGACATGGTGCGCCGCCGCTAGAACCCATCCGAGCCGGTCGGTGCCGAGCGGGGTACCGGGCGAGTAAAGTCGACAACACTGATTTCGAGCAGGAAGGGGCTCTATCGCATGAGCGGCCACTCAAAATGGGCCACCACCAAGCACAAGAAGGCGGTGATCGACGCCCGACGCGGCAAGTCTTTCGCCAAACTCATCAAGAACATCGAGGTGGCGGCTCGCACGGGTGGTGGTGACCCCACGGGTAATCCGACTCTCTTCGACGCCATTCAGAAGGCGAAGAAGACCTCGGTTCCGATCGACAACATCGAGCGGGCCCGCAAGCGTGGTGCAGGCGAAGAGACCGGTGGAGCCGACTGGCAGACCATCATGTACGAGGGCTACGGTCCCAACGGCGTCGCCATTCTCATCGAGTGCCTCACCGACAACCGCAACCGCGCCGCAGGCGAGGTGCGTGTGGCGATGACCCGCAACGGTGGGAACATGGCCGACCCGGGTTCGGTGTCGTACCTGTTCTCGCGCAAGGGTGTGGTGACCCTCGAGAAGAACGGTCAGAACGAGGACGACGTGCTGATGGCCGTGCTCGAAGCCGGTGCCGAGGAAGTCAACGACAACGGTGACACCTTCGAAATCGTCAGCGAGCCGACCGACCTGATCGCGGTGCGCACCGCGCTGCAGGAAGCCGGCATCGACTACGACTCGGCCGAGGCGAGCTTCCAGGCCTCGGTCAACGTCCCGGTCGACGCAGACGGTGCACGCAAGGTGTTCAAGCTCATCGACGCGCTCGAGGACAGCGACGATGTCCAGAACGTGTGGTCCAACGTCGACCTGTCCGACGAGGTCATGGCCGAGCTCGACGACGAGGACTGACGCCCCTCGCATCCGACGCAGTGAGTGACCGGGTGTCGTATCCCTGATCCGTGGGTGCGCTCCGCTACGCTATCGAACAACAGTTCGTAAGCGGAAGGTGTGGTGGCGTGCGGGTTATGGGTGTCGACCCCGGTCTCACCAGGTGTGGGCTCAGTTTGATCGAGGGTGGCGTTGGCCGAACGGTGGTTGCGCTCGACGTCGATGTGGTGCGCACGCCTGCGGACATGGATCTCGCGCAGCGTCTGCTGCGTATCTCCGAGGCCGCCGAGTACTGGCTCGATACTCACAAGCCCTCGGTGGTGGCCATCGAGCGAGTGTTCGCACAACACAACGTGCGCACCGCCATGGGTACCGCCCAGGCCGGTGGGGTCATCGCGCTGGCGGCGGCCAGGCGCGGCGTCGACGTTTGTTTTCACACTCCCAGCGAGGTGAAGGCCGCAGTCACGGGGAACGGTTCGGCCGACAAGGCCCAGGTCACCGCCATGGTGATGCGCATTCTCGGTCTGCAGACGGCCCCGACGCCCGCCGACGCCGCGGACGCACTCGCGCTGGGAATCTGTCACTGCTGGCGAGCGCCGATGATCGCTCGGATGGCCAAGGCCGAAGCCATGGCTGCCGAGCAGAAACGTAAGTACGACGCGCGTCTGGCCGACGAACGAAAGGCTCGCGCCGTCGTGGCACGCAGAATCGAGAAGATGGCCAAGAAGGAGGCGGGCGCACGATGATCGCGTCGATCAGGGGTTCGGTGGTCGACATCGCGCTCGATCACGCGGTGCTCGAGGCGGCGGGCGTCGGGTACCGCGTGAACGCCACTCCGGCGACGCTGGCCACCCTGCATCGGGGGAGCGAGGCGACTCTCCTGACGACCATGATCGTGCGCGAGGATTCGCAGACGCTGTACGGGTTTCCCGACAAGGAGTCGCGTGAGCTGTTCGAGTTGCTCCTCACCGTGACCGGCGTCGGACCGCGCATCGCCATGGCAACTCTTGCCGTGCACGAGCCCGACGCACTGCGAACTGCGTTGGCCGACAGTGACATCGGAGCACTGACCAGGGTTCCCGGTATCGGTAAGCGCGGCGCGGAAAGAATGGTCGTCGAGCTGCGAGACAAGGTCGACGCAGTGGTCGGACGCGCCGGAAGCGCGGCCGTGCCGGGATCCGGAGTCGGCAACTCGATGCGAGACCAGATCGTCGAGGCGCTGATCGGTCTCGGATTCCCCGTGAAGCAGGCCGAGGAAGCCACCGACGCGGTACTCGCTCAGCAGCCCGATGCCACGACGTCGACCGCGTTGAGGTCGGCGCTGGCGTACCTCGGAAAGTCCAGGTAGTTCCAGGTGACCGAGGACGACCAGTTCGCCGAATCCCAGGTCGGTGCGGACGCGATGTCCGACGACTTGGACGTCGAGACGAGTCTGCGTCCGAAGAACCTCACCGATTTCATCGGTCAACCCCGCGTTCGCGAGCAGCTCCAACTGGTGTTGTCGGGTGCCAAGATGCGCGGCGGCACCCCCGACCACATTTTGATGTCCGGGCCGCCGGGGCTCGGTAAGACCAGCATGGCGATGATCATCGCCGCCGAACTCGGAACCTCGCTGCGGCTCACGTCCGGTCCGGCGCTCGAGCGGGCAGGCGATCTGGCGGCGATGCTCAGCAACCTGGTCGAGGGGGATGTGCTCTTCATCGACGAGATCCATCGCATCGCTCGTCCGGCCGAGGAGATGCTGTATCTGGCGATGGAGGACTTCCGTGTCGACGTCATCGTCGGTAAGGGGCCTGGTGCAACGTCGATTCCACTCGAGGTCGCACCGTTCACCCTCGTCGGGGCCACCACCAGGTCGGGCGCGCTCACCGGCCCACTGCGAGATCGGTTCGGATTCGTGGCGCACATGGATTTCTACGAGCCCAGCGAACTCGAACGCATTCTGATGCGATCGGCGGGGATTCTGGGTGTGCCGATCGACCGGGACGGTTGCGCCGAGATCGCCGGGCGCTCACGCGGCACACCGCGTATCGCCAACCGATTGCTGCGGCGTGTGCGCGACTACGCCGACGTTCGCGGCGACGGCACAGTCACCCAGGAGACGGCCAAGGCCGCGCTGGTGGTCTACGACGTCGACAAATTGGGGCTCGACCGACTCGATCGAGCTGTGCTCAGCGCGCTCATCCGAAGTTTCGGCGGCGGCCCGGTGGGCGTATCGACGCTGGCGGTCGCCGTCGGCGAGGAACCGTCCACCGTCGAGGAGGTGTGTGAGCCGTTCCTGGTTCGTGCCGGCATGATCGCCCGCACACCACGAGGCCGCGTCGCGACCGCTGCCGCATGGCAGCACCTCGGCCTGACCCCGCCGCCGGACCTCGCCGTGGGCGGAATTTCTGTCCGATCCTCGGAGGTTCAGCAGGGTTTATTCGAGTGAATCGGGCACAACAAGACACGAACGGACCGAACCGGTTCCAGGTGATGGCACACTGGGTAGCTGCGAGGCCCGCACCGGCGGCGCTCTCGCACGAGACAATGACGATTTTCGACCCGAGCTTCGAGGACTGACCTTCCGATGGATTTGCTGTTTCCGCTGCTGATCGTGGCCCTTCTGGTACCGCTCTTTCTCAATGCGCGTCGACAGAAGAAGGTGCTGGCCAAGACAACGGAGATGCAGGACTCGCTGAAGATCGGCGACGAGGTCGTGACCACGGCCGGGCTCTACGCCAGGGTGGTCCTGGTCGAGGACGACACGATCGATCTCGAGATCGCCGACGGCGTCATCACCACCTGGTCGCGTGCAGTCGTACGTGAGGTACTGCCCGACGATTCCGAGTTCGACGACACCGACGTCGATGTCACCACCGACTCGGACATCGCGGCCCTCGGCTCGAACGACACCACGGGACCGTCGCTCAGCAAGGCAGACGTGAGCCGACCGGACGAGACCGTCGAGCAGACGTCGAAGAGGCTCGAAAAAGAGTGAACACGCGTTGATTCGAACCGCTGTCGGAGGCAGAATCCGGCAGCGGTTTCGTCTGCGGTGACCGATTTGGTGCACAATCGCACCGCTCACCGCTGACACATCGGGCCGGTAGGCCCCGCAGGAACCGACACTTTCCACCGCCCAGAGGAGAATCACACACCGTGGCACCTTCCAGCGGACCGGTGCAGCCCGCCCGCTATCTCGCCGTTTTCGCGGTGCTGATGGCAGCGGTGTATGCCCTGGTCTTCTTCACCGGAGACAAAGACCCCTCGCCCAAGTTGGGAATCGACCTGCAGGGCGGCACGCGCGTGACACTCACCGCGAGGACCCCCGATGGAAATGCTCCGACGCAGGACAGCTTGAAGCAGGCGCAGCAGATCATCGAGACCCGCGTCAACGGTCTCGGTGTCTCCGGTTCCGAAGTGGTCATCGACGGCGACAACCTCGTCATCACGGTGCCCGGCGATGACAGCTCCCAGGCGCGCACTCTCGGGCAGACCGCGCGGCTGTTCATCCGACCGGTGGTGGGCTCGGTTGCCCCGTCGGCCGGTCAGGGCACGGGGGCGCAGCAGACGCCGGTCGATCCGGCCGCGCCGACCGATCCTGCGGCACCTGCCGATCCCGCAGCGTCCGTTGACCCCGCGGCGCCGGCCGCGCCTCAGAGCCGGGTGTTCCCGGCTCAGGATCCGTCTGCGGTCGATCCGACGCCCACCCCCGATGCACCTGCCACGGATGCACCTGCCACGGATGCGCCGGCCGAAGACCCCGCCACCGATGCGTCGCTGTCGGACGCAGATCGTGCTGCCCAGGAGATCGCCGACGCCAAGACGCTCCGGCAGAGCGAGGATCCGCAGATTCAGCAGCTCGCTATGCAGTCTCTCGACTGCAACGCGGCCGACCCACTGGCCGGAAACGACGACCCTGCGCTGCCCCTGGTTGCGTGCTCGACCGACGGAACGGCCGTCTACTTGCTGGGTCCGACGATCATCGACGGGCAGCAGATCGCCGACGCGACGTCCGGTTTCGACAGTCAGCAGGCCCAGTTTCAGGTGAGCCTGACGTTCGACTCGGAGGGCTCGAACACCTGGGCTCAGTTCACGGCGGCCAACCTGCAGAAGCAGGCCGCATTCGTGCTGGACTCGAAGGTGATCAGTGCGCCGGTCATCCAGGGTGCCACCCCTGCCGGTAGCGCCACCTCGATCACCGGAAACTTCAACGCCCAGAGTTCCTCGGAGTTGGCCAACACCCTCAAGTACGGTTCGCTGCCCCTGTCGTTCGTGTCTTCGGAAGCCGAAACCGTGTCGGCAACACTGGGCTTGGCCTCTCTGGAAGCCGGACTGCTCGCCGGAGCAATCGGACTGGCGCTGGTGTTGGTCTACTGCTTGCTCTACTACCGTGCCCTCGGTCTTCTCACGGCGCTGTCGTTGGCACTGGCCGGTCTCGTCGTCTACGGCATCATCGTTCTGCTGGGCCGATGGATCAGCTTCACGCTCGACCTCGCCGGCATCGCCGGACTCATCATCGGTATCGGTATGACCGCCGACTCGTTCGTCGTGTTCTTCGAGCGCATCAAGGACGAGATTCGTGAGGGGCGTAGCTTCCGTTCGGCAGTACCGCGCGGTTGGGCACGCGCTCGCAAGACAATTCTGTCGGGTAACGCGGTCAGTTTCATCGCCGCGGCGGTGCTCTACGTACTCGCGGTGGGGCAGGTCCGTGGGTTCGCCTTCACCCTCGGCCTGACCACGATCCTGGACATCATCGTCGTGGTGCTGGTGACGTGGCCACTGGTGTACTTGGCCTCGAAGTCGAAGTTCTGGTCCAAGCCGTTCGTCAACGGTCTCGGCGCCGTCCAACAGATCGCGACCGAACGCAAGCGCGCAGCCAACAAGGCGCTTGCCGTCAAGACCGGCACTGCGCCGTCGAAGGAGGCATGACATGTCGGATACGACCACGTCGACCCCATCACCCCTCGACGACTCGAGTGTCGACCAGGCTACGCAGCCCAGGCACAGCTTCCTGTCCAGGCTCTACACCGGTACCGGGGCCTTCGACATCGTCGGTCGTCGCCGGTTCTACTACATCCTCACCGGCGTCATCGTGCTGGTATGCCTGCTGAGCTTCCTCGTGCGCGGCTTCACGCTCGGTATCGATTTCGAGGGCGGCACTCGGATTGCACTGCCGGCCGCCGACAACATCACCACCGAGCAGGTCGAGACGGTGTACGACGACTCGCTCGGCATGCCGCCGGTGTCGGTCCAGACCGTCGGTTCGGGCGCGGCAGCAACGGTGCAGATTCGCTCCGAAGCACTCGATCCCAGTGAAGTGGACACCCTCCGCCAGGCGTTGTTCGAGGCCTTCCAGCCGCAGGACAACTCCGGCACTTCGACCCCGAACGCCATCAGCGTCTCGGACGTCAGCGAGACGTGGGGCAGCCAGATCACCCAGAAAGCGCTGATCGCGCTCGCGGTATTCCTGGTGATCGTCAGCATCTACATCTCCGTCCGGTACGAGCGAGACATGGCCTTGGCGGCACTTGCCGCACTGGGGTTCGACCTGGTGGTGACCGCAGGCGTGTACTCGCTCGTCGGATTCGAGGTGACCCCGGCGACGGTGATCGGCTTGCTGACGATCCTCGGTTTCTCGCTGTACGACTCGGTGGTGGTGTTCGACAAGGTCGAGGAGAACACCCGAGGCATCCTCAACCTGCACCGCAAGACGTACGCAGAGCAAGCCAACCTGGCCGTCAATCAGACCCTGATGCGCTCGATCAACACCACCGTCATCGGTGTTCTTCCGGTGATCGCGCTGATGATCATCGCGGTCTGGCTGCTCGGAGTGGGCACACTCAAGGACCTTGCGCTGGTGCAGCTCGTCGGCATGATCGTCGGTGCCTACTCGTCCATCTTCTTCGCCACCCCGTTGTTGGTATCGCTCAAGGAGAAGTGGGGGCCCGTGGCCGCTCACACGCGCAAGGTCCATTCCAAGCGGGCCGAAGCAGCCGCCCGCGCCGCCGGTCTGGCCCCCGAACCCGTTGCGGTCGGTGTGTCCACCACCAAGGCATCCGCTCCACAGGCAGGTAATCGGCCCACCGGGAAGCGGAACAAGAAGCGACGGTAGATGCCCATCCTCGACTGGGACGGAGAGTGCACGTGAAACGCAGGTGTATCGCGGCACTGGTGGCGGCAAGTGTCGGCGCGGTGTCCATCACCGCGTGCTCGTCGCCCGAGGACAAGGTGCCCTCGATCGGCTACTCGTTCGACAACGTGGTCGACACGTACAACGCACGGACCGTCGATGGCGCGGCGTCGGGAGCAAGGCAGGCCTTCACCCGGGTGCAGGTGGGCTTCAGCTACCTCGGTCCCGAGGGAGATGCGCTGTCGGACAACGACATCGGAACCGTCACGGTCGTTCCCGGCGATACGCTGAGCCTGCAGTACTCCATCGCCCCGGCCGCGACGTACTCGGACGGCGCGCCGATGGCGTGTGACGACCTGGTGTTGGCGTGGGCCGCGAACAGTGGCAGATTCGCCACCGACCGCCCCATGTTCGACGCGGCGTCGACGGCCGGATACTCCGACATCCAGCGCATCGACTGCGTTCCCGGTGCCAAGGAGGCCACGGTGGTGTTCGCCCCGGGGCGCAGCTACCTGAACTGGCGCGCGCTGTTCGGTGCCACCGACCTGCTTCCCGCTCACGTCGCCGCCCGCGCTGCCGGGGTGCCGAACGTCGTCGATCCGATTCTTGCCGAGGACGAGGGCGTGGTGGGCCGCATCGCGGAGTTCTGGAACACCGGGTGGACCCTGACGCCGGGCTCGATCGACACCTCGCTGCTGCCCTCGGCCGGGCCGTACCGCATCGATTCCTACACCGCCGAGGACGGTTTGGTGCTCGTTGCGAACGACGCCTGGTGGGGAATTCCTCCCGAGACCGAGCAGGTCGTCGTATGGCCCAAGGGGACCGACGTGGCGGCGAAGGTCGCCGACGGCTCGCTGGACGTGATCGACCACGGTGCCGGTGCCGTCGATCTGGGCGCGACCGAGGGATTCGCGACCAGCGAGGAGCCGTCCCGAGGCGTCGAGCAGTTGACCTTCTCGACGCAGGGCGCAATGGCCGACGCCGGCGCGCGTCGAGCCGTGGCCGCGTGCATCCCGAGAACGGATCTGTTCGACACTCTCGGCCATCCCGGGTCGGATGCTTCGTCGGCCGGTCTCGGCTCGGGTGTTGTGGATTCTCGTCTCGTTCAGCCCGACACCCTGGTGTATCCGTCGGTGGCTGCGGCCGTGGGCGATCGATATCAGAGGTCGGATCTGGATCAAGCGGGTAAAGAACTCGCTGCCGCGGGGGAGAGCGCTCTGACCGTGCGCGTCGGCTACCTGGGTCCGGACGCGCGTCGAGCCCAGGTGGTGAGCCGAATGGCCGCTGATTGCGCTGCCGCGGGCATCACCGTCGAGGATGCGGGTTCGCCGGAGTTCACGCCGTCCGCGCTGCGCGCCGGCGCGGTCGACGCCGTGCTCGGAAACAGTGGCTCTCTGCCCGGGCCATCGGGTTCGGCCGCGGGAGTCGTTGCTCGATATTCGCTGCGGACGGGGATCGGACTGAACGTCGGCGGCTACAGCAACGGCAGGATCGATTCCATCGTCGATCAGCTGGCGGTGACCGACGATCCCGAGCGCGTGCTGGCGCTGTCGACCGAGGGCGAGAACATCCTGTGGAACGACATGCCGTCCCTGCCCCTGTACAACGAGCCGCGTACCACCGTCGTCAGTGACGGTATGCAGGATGTGATGCCCAACCCGACGGCAGCAGGTGTCGGGTGGAACATGGATCGGTGGGTTCTTCTTCGATGAACGACATGGTTGAACGGGCAGGCGCGGCCGCTGCCGTGACTCGGCTGACGCGGTGGGTCGACGATTTTCCCGTGTCCGGGGTGCGTTTCGGCGATCTGACGCCGGTGTTCGCCGACGGCAAGGCGCTGCGCAGCGTCGTGTCGGAATTGGCGGAGGGTTTCGAGAACGTCGATCTGGTGGCGGGGATCGACGCCCGTGGATTCCTGCTCGGCGCCGGAGTGGCTCTCGAGCTGGGGTGCGGGGTACTTGCGGTTCGCAAGGCGGGAAAGCTGCCGCCACCGGTGCATTCGCGGTCGTACGATCTCGAGTACGGGACCGCCGAGCTGCAGATCCCGACGGCGATCGACGTGGCCGGACGGCGGGTGCTGGTGATCGACGATGTGTTGGCGACGGGCGGGACCGTCGAGGCGACCGCTCGGTTGTTGGCCGATCAGGGTGCGGAGATTGTCGGGGCCGCTGTCGTTCTCGAGATCGCGGCCTTGGGAGGGCGCGACAGGTGTAGCGGTTACCCGCTTGCCTGCCTCGTTCGAGTATGAGGACTAAAGTCTGTTCGTAGTGCGTTGTCCGGATGCGTCCGGCGACGACGTCGACCGTGTGGCAGGAGGTGATGAGAATGACCCGTTACATCGATCAGCCCTTGCCCGATGGGCCTGCCGTCCCCGAACAGCCGAACGTTGCCGATAGGGCCGGAGTCGACGTCGCATCGACGGACGAGGTCACGTCCGGTGATACCCGCCCGGCCGTCGAGCCTGCAGTGACTCCGGCATCGGCGGTGAACGACGCGCAGGCTCCGTCCGGCACGCGCAATTCGGCACCGGTGCCGACGTCGGCGTCGAGACGGGTGCGAGCGCGTCTGGCGCGCCGTATCACCGCCGGCCGTAGTGCCGCCGTCAAGCCCGTCCTCGAGCCACTGGTCAGCCTGCACCGCGAGCTCTATCCCAAGGCCGATCTGGCGCTGTTGCAGCGGGCGTACGACGTCGCGGACGAACTGCATGCAACTCAGATGCGCAAGTCCGGCGATCCGTACATCACCCATCCGCTCGCCGTGGCCAATATCCTCGCCGAGCTGGGGATGGACACCACGACCCTGGTTGCGGCCCTGCTGCACGACACGGTGGAGGACACCGGATATTCGCTCGCCAAGTTGACCGAGGAATTCGGCGACGAGGTCTCGCACCTCGTGGACGGAGTGACCAAGCTCGACAAGGTCGTACTCGGCACTGCTGCCGAGGGCGAGACCATTCGCAAGATGATCATCGCGATGGCGAGAGATCCTCGCGTGTTGGTCATCAAGGTCGCCGATCGTCTGCACAATATGCGCACGATGCGCTTCCTGCCACCCGAGAAGCAGGCCCGCAAGGCCAAAGAGACTCTGGAAGTCATTGCGCCGCTTGCGCATCGACTCGGAATGGCCACGGTCAAGTGGGAGCTCGAAGATCTGGCGTTCGCCATCCTTCACCCCAAGAAGTACGACGAGATCGTGCGCCTCGTCGCCGACCGTGCACCGTCACGCGACACGTATCTCGAGAAGGTACGGGCCGAGATCAATGCGACCCTGGCCGCGTCGAGAATCAGCGCCGTGGTCGAAGGGCGACCCAAGCACTACTGGTCGATCTACCAGAAGATGATCGTCAAGGGTCGCGATTTCGACGACATCCACGACCTCGTGGGCGTCCGCATTCTGTGCGACGAGATCCGCGACTGCTATGCCGCTGTAGGCGTCGTGCACTCGTTGTGGCAGCCGATGGCAGGCCGCTTCAAGGACTACATCGCTCAGCCGCGCTACGGGGTGTACCAGTCTCTGCACACGACGGTGATCGGGCCCGAGGGCAAACCCCTCGAGGTGCAGATCCGAACACGAGACATGCACCGGACGGCAGAGTTCGGTATCGCTGCGCACTGGCGGTACAAGGAGACCAAGGGCAAACACTCCCAGGACAACGCCGAGGTCGACGACATGGCGTGGATGCGCCAGCTGCTCGACTGGCAGCGGGAAGCAGCCGATCCGGGCGAGTTCCTCGAGTCGCTACGGTACGACCTCGCGGTCAAGGAGATATTCGTCTTCACGCCCAAGGGCGACGTCGTCACCTTGCCTGCCGGATCGTGCCCGGTCGACTTCGCGTACGCGGTGCATACGGAGGTCGGTCATCGCTGTATCGGTGCCCGGGTCAACGGCCGACTGGTCGCACTCGAGCGCACGCTCGACAACGGTGAAGTGGTGGAGGTGTTCACCTCCAAAGCCGCCACTGCCGGTCCCAGCCGCGACTGGCAGGGGTTCGTGACGTCGCCACGAGCGAAGACCAAGATTCGCCAGTGGTTCGCCAAGGAACGCCGCGAGGAGGCGCTGGAGGCAGGCAAGGACGCCATCGCCAAGGAGGTTCGCCGAGGCGGACTGCCGTTGCAGCGGTTGATGAATGCCGAGTCGATGTCGGCGATCGCGCACGAACTCCGTTATGTCGACGTCTCCGCGCTGTACACCGCCGTCGGCGAAAATCACGTGTCCGCTCGGCACGTGGTGCAAAGGCTGGTCGCCCATCTCGGTGGTGTGGGCGATGTCGAGGAGGAACTCGCCGAGCGGTCGACGCCGTCGACGATCCCGACGCGGCCCCGCCAGGTCGGCGACGCAGGCGTGTTGGTCACCGGTGCCGACGGTGTCGTGGCCAAGCTCGCGAAGTGCTGCACTCCGGTGCCCGGAGACGAAATCCTCGGATTCGTCACCCGTGGAGGATCGGTGAGCGTGCACCGCACCGATTGCACCAACGCGCGCTCCCTCGAAGAGCAGTCCGAGCGCTTCATCGAGGTTCAGTGGGCACCGTCGGCATCTTCGGTGTTCCTGGTCGCTATCCAGATCGAGGCTCTCGACCGCCACCGGCTGCTCTCGGACGTCACCAAAGCGTTGGCCGACGAGAAGGTCAACATCCTGTCGGCGTCCGTTGCGACATCGGGAGACCGGGTTGCGATCAGCAAGTTCACCTTCGAGATGGGTGATCCGAAGCATCTCGGTCACGTGTTGAACGTGGTCCGCAACGTCGAGGGAGTCTACGACGTGTACCGGCTGACATCGGCCGCCTGAGCGGTCCCGACAACGACGAGAGGGTGAGCAGAGAATCTCTGCTCACCCTCTCGTCGTTCGAATCGAGCTACACCGTTGCCGATTCCACGATCACCGGATTCGCAGGCGCACCGTCCTCGGAGCCTCCGGTCACCCCGCCCGCTGCGATCGCGTCGAGGGTGGCCAGTCCGCTCTCGGAGATGGTGCCGAACACCGTGTACTGCGGCGGCAGCACCGAGTCGGCGTACACCAGGAAGAACTGGCTGCCGTTTGTGTCCGGGCCTGCATTGGCCATGGCGAGCGTCCCACGCGGGTAGACGACCGGGTTCTGGGCCTGCGTCGGATCGTCGGCGTACGCGGTGGTGGGGTATTCGTTGGCGAAGCTGTACCCCGGTCCGCCCCGTCCTGATCCGGACGGGTCACCGCACTGCAGTACTTCGAGACCCGGTGACGTGGTCAACCGGTGGCAAGGAGAGCCGTCGAAGTAGCCCTGCTGCGCCAGACCGACGACGCTGTTGACCGTGCACGGTGCCTGAGTTCGGTCGAGGACGATGTCTATCGGCCCCTGATTGGTGGTCAGTGCGACGTTCACGGTGCCGTACACGTCGACATTTTCGGTGGGAGGCGGGTTCACTTCCTTCGCGGCCGGCGACTCCGCCGGATAGGCACAGGACACCGTGTCGGTCGTCGGCTGCGGCACGGCCGGTAGTGCACCGAAACGAGAGAGGTCCAGTGCCGGCCGCGGCGTGGGGGCCGCACTCGTGGTCGTCGACGTCGATGCCGAGGTCGTGGTGGTAGGTGCAGCGGCCGGGTCGGCCGAACCGGAACACCCTGCCAGTACCAGCGCGGTGGCCGAGACCACGATGGTCAGAGCGGCGATGCGGTTCACAGGTCGCTCAACATGGTCGTGATGTCGACCGGTTCGGCCGGCGCTCCGTCGGATGCGCCGCCCTGCACTCCCTTGGCCGCGATGGCGTCGAGCGTGGCGAGTCCGGTCTCGTCGATGGTGCCGAACGCGGTGTAGGCGGGCGGCAGTTCGGAATCGCCGTAGACGAGGAAGAACTGGCTGCCGTTTGTTCCCGGGCCTGCGTTGGCCATGGCCAACGTTCCTCGCGGATACGCGATCGGGGTCTGCGCGGCCGGGTCGCCCTCGGCGAACGTGTCGGTGGGGAATTCGTCGGCGAACTGGTACCCCGGTCCGCCGCTTCCGGTGCCCGAGGGATCGCCGCACTGCAGCACCTGAAGACCGGCGCCGGTGGTCAGTCGATGGCAGGTGGTGCCGTCGAAATACCCCTGATTGGCGAGCGAGACGAAACTGTTCACCGTGCACGGAGACTCGGGGTTGTTCAGGGTCAAGCCGATATTGCCCTGGGTCGTGGTCATGCTGTAGCTCAGCGGTTCGTCGCTGGTGGGGACGTTGTCGGTGCGCGGGGGAGTGTTCTCCTTGGCCGCAGGCGCTGACGCAGCGGGATAGGAGCAGTTCACCGTCTCCGGCAGGGGCTCGGAACGTCCCGCCGCGATGAGGGAGTCGGCGGGTGCCGACGTCGTCGATTCCTGAGCGGTACTCGCATCGTCGTCACCGCGGGTCACCACGTACACGACCGAGACGACGGCCACGACTGCGACGACACCGAGAATGGAACCTGCAATCGTCAATTGCTTACGACGCCGTGCGCGCTCCGCGCGGCGTACGAGTTGGCGTTCGAGCTTTCGTTTGGCAGCCTCGCGCCGTTGCTCGTTGCTGGGCAATTCGTGTTCCTCCCGCTTGTCCGAAAATCGACCTCGCCCGCTCGATACACGGACCGATCGTGTGGTAACAGGCCGAAAATCGACCAACGCGAGTGTGCCATCACTGCCTGAGAGCATGCTGGGGGGACCCGATGGGATCGGCCCCACTAAGCTTGTTCGGTACTTCGGCCTCAGCCTTTAGGAGCGATTGGTTTGCTCGTCACCGGATTTCCCGCAGGCATGTTTCAGACGAATTGTTACATCCTGGCCCAGGACGACGCGTCCGAGTGCGTCGTCGTCGATCCCGGCCAGGACGCCGCGGATCCGCTGATCGATTTTCTGACGCGATCCTCGCTCACTCCCACCGCAGTGCTGCTCACGCACGGCCACCTCGACCACACGTGGTCGGTCGAGCCGATCTGCGCAAAGTACGGCATCGCGGCGTACATCGCACCCGAGGATCGGTACATGCTGTCGGATCCGATCAAGGGAACGGGTCCGGCGTTGGCTGCCGTGCTGGGGGACATCGAGTTCCGCGAACCGGCCGAGGTGATCGAACTGGCCGACGGCGAGCAACTGGATCTCGCCGGGATCGAGTTCACGGTGGTGCACACGCCCGGGCACACCCAGGGTTCGGTGGTGTTTCTCGCTCGGGCCGACGGGCCGGACGGTGCGGTTCCGCTGGCCCTGACCGGAGACACCCTCTTCGCGGGGTCGATCGGCAGGACGGATCTGCCGGGCGGCAACCACGACCAACTGCTGCGGTCCATCGCGTCCCGGTTGCTGCCGCTCGGTGACGACACCGTGGTACTGCCCGGACACGGCGGCCAGAGTTCGATCGGCCAGGAACGCGGGTCCAACCCGTTCCTCGTTGGACTCGGAGACCCCGAGCAAGGGAAGCTGTGAGCGTGAGCAAGCCGACCGCATTTTCTGCCCCCAAGGGTGTCCCCGATTACTTCCCCCCGAACTCGGCCGAGTTCGTCGCCGTTCGGGAAGGGCTGCTGAACGCTGCCCGCAACGCCGGCTACGGGCACATCGAATTGCCGATCTTCGAGGACACCGGACTGTTCGCCCGCGGGGTCGGGGAGTCGACCGATGTGGTGAGCAAGGAGATGTACACCTTCGCCGACCGCGGAGATCGGTCGGTGACGCTGCGTCCCGAGGGCACCGCCGGCGTCATGCGCGCGGTGATCGAGCACGGTTTGGATCGCGGTGCCCTGCCGGTCAAGTTGGCCTATGCCGGGCCGTTCTTCCGGTACGAGCGCCCGCAGGCCGGACGGTACCGGCAGCTGCAACAGGTCGGAGTCGAAGCGATCGGCATCGATGATCCGGCCCTGGACGCCGAGGTCATCGCCGTGGCCGACGCCGGGTTCCGGGCCTTGGGGCTCACCGGATTCCGGCTCGAGATCACCTCGCTCGGCGACGACACGTGCCGCCCGCAATACCGAGAGCTGTTGCAGCAGTTCCTCTTTGCGCTTCCACTGGACGAGGAAACCCGTCGACGCGCCGAGATCAACCCGTTGCGCGTGCTCGACGACAAGCGGCCGGAGGTGCGCGAGATGACCGCGGACGCACCGTTGATGCTCGATCACCTCTCCGATTCCGCCAAGGAACACTTCGACGAGGTGCTTTCGTACCTGGACGTGATGAACGTTCCGTACCTGGTGAACCCGCGGATGGTGCGCGGCCTGGACTACTACACCAAGACGACGTTCGAATTCGTTCACGACGGTCTCGGGGCGCAGTCCGGTATCGGCGGCGGCGGCCGTTACGACGGGCTGATGGAACAGCTCGGCGGACAGGCGCTGTCGGGTATCGGCTTCGGTCTCGGCGTCGACCGCACGGTGCTGGCACTCGCCGCCGAGGGCAAGACCGCGGGCGCGACATCTCGGTGCCAGGTGTTCGGTGTTCCGATGGGTGCCGGTGCCAAACTGGCGATCGTCGACATCGCGGCCCAGTTGCGTGAACGAGGTATTGCCGTCGACATGGCCTACGGAAATCGCGGCATCAAGGGTGCGATGAAGGCTGCCGACCGATCCGGTGCCCGGTACGCGTTGGTACTCGGGGATCAGGAATTGGCGGCGGAAACGGTTCTGGTGAAGGACCTTTCGAACGGCGAGCAGGACACCGTCGCCCTGGCCGACGTGGTCGATGCCCTCGGGTCGCGCCTTGCCGGGTGATTCTCGACCCGGTGACTCTCGACCCGGTGACTCTCGACCCGGTACCGGCCCGGTAGCCCTCGATCTGGTTTCTGCAGAGTTCCTTGCCCCGCGCTTGCGCAAGATCGCGTTCGGTTCGGTGGTGATCGGAATCGCGGTGGCCGCCGCGCTGGCTTTCGTTGCGCCGGTGTGGTTGGCAGTCCTGATCGGGGTGGTGGTCGGTGGTCCGGCAGCGGTGTCGGGCTGGCTGGGTTTGCGCCGACGGGTGTGGCTCGACGGGCCGCTGTTGTGCTCACGAGGGTTGCGCACACGCCGACTGAGGATGCCGGAGGTGGTGACGGCCGAGCTGACGATTCGGACGGCCGGAATCGACCAGATCTCGTTGCGGCTCTACGACGGGCGTACGCCCGTCGTGGTTCCGCTGGCGCTCTACACGAAGGGTGGCGGCCGCGAACTACCGATTCTCGCGTTGCGAACCCTCGCCGATTCGCTGTGGACCACCGAGCTGGTTCCTGCCGCGGCGATCGCGTCGGTGTTGGTGGATCAGCTGCGCGCCGAGGCCCGCGACGCCGGACTGGACGAGCGGCCGCTCTATCGCGCTGTCGACCTCGTCCGCAGCAAGGGGCGAACTCCCCAGGCCACTCTGACCGACCGTGAGGTCGCGCAGTTGCTCGATTGAGCCGGAATCAGGTCACCAGGAAGGCGTCGAGCACGACGGCCTCGGCCGACCTGGATCCGGACGTGACGACGAGTGCGCGGTTGAGATAGGTGAACTTCGGGACCGCCGTCGACACCCGAAGAGTGCCGCGGAAGTAGTACGTCGCGGGGTCGACCTCGCGCTCGGGATCGTTCAGAGCGTCGATGACCTCGGCCGGACCGAACTGAACTCCGCGGTAGCCGAGCGAAAGGTAACCGCCCGTTGCCAATTCGAGGACGAGGTCGCTGCTGAACTCGGTGCATCCGTCGGGCCGCGTCACGCTGACGACGGTCGACCCTGCCGCGAGGGTCCCCTCGATGTCGGGGCCTGGTGCTGCGCCGCCGAGCACGGTGGTGACGACCCGTTCGCCCTGGGGCACCGAGCCGATGTCGATTGCCGGTCCCAGGGTGATTCCGAGACGCAGGATGGGTTCGAGGGTCGGTGTGTTCGGGGCGGTCACGTCGGTGCACTCCTAGGATCGACTGGGGGCCTACGCTATCGCCTCCAGGCACCCGCTCCCGAGCGGGGATCGTCGGAGCGCGGGCCGGCCTTGACACGGCATAGAACAAATGTTCGACTGTGTGCATGCGATGGGCGGGTCAGACTCTCGACGCCGCGGACGACGGGGCGCTGCCGGGGCTGGAGCGATCGGGTTTGGTCCGCAGCGTGCAGACGCCCGAGTTCGAGGGCATCACCTTTCACGAGGTGCTGTGCAAGAGCGCCTTGAACGAAGTGCCGAGCGAATCGCAGGTGCCGTTCTCGTGGACCGTCAATCCGATGCGTGGGTGCTCACACGCATGCAGATACTGCTTTGCCAGGCCGACGCACGAATATCTGGACCTGGACTCCGGCAACGACTTCGACTCGCAGATCGTCGTCAAGACCAACGTGGCCGCCGTTCTCCGCAAGGAACTGTCTCGCCGATCGTGGAAGCGCGAGCCGGTGGCACTCGGCACGAACACCGACCCCTATCAACGTGCGGAGGGTCGGTACCGATTGATGCCCGGCATCATTCGGGCACTGACCGAATCGGGCACTTCGTTCTCGATTCTGACCAAGGGCTCACTGCTGCGGCGCGATCTACCCCTGTTGACGCTTGCCGCGCAGCAGGTCGACGTGCATGTGAGCATCAGCCTCGCCATTCACGACGCCGACCTGCAGAAGCAGCTCGAGCCCGGAACCCCAAGTCCGCGAGCGCGATTGGACCTCATTCGTGCGGTCCGCGACGCCGGACTCGACTGCGGAGTTCTGGTGGCACCGGTGATCCCCTTCCTGACCGACGGTGCCAAGCAACTCGACGGTCTGATCGGCGCACTGGCCGACGCGGGAGCCACGACTGTGACGGCGCTGCCGATGCACCTACGGTCGAGCACCAAGGACTGGTACATGAGCTGGCTGGTGAGAGAACACCCTGCGTTGGTACGCAGATACCGTCAGCTCTACGGGCACGGTGCGTACGTGACTCCGGAATACAAGCACTGGTTGAAAGCGAGAATCGATCCGCTGCTCGACACCTACGGATTCGCCGCCGAGCAGACTCGCGCGTTGCCCGCGAACGAGCCTGCCGACTCCCGAGGGTTGGTGGCCTCGGGGCCGGCACTCACGTTGTTCTGATCGTGCCGGTTCAGGGATTGTCGAGGTCGCGAGCCGAGAAAGTGTCGCAGGCCGCCACCTGTCCGGTCTCGTAGCCCGCGGAGAACCAGGCCTGCCGCTGCGCGGACGAGCCATGCGTCCAGCCCTCGGGGTTGACGCGACCGGTCGACGCCTGCTGAATCCGGTCGTCGCCCACCGACGACGCTGCCGACAGGGCATCGTCGATGTCGGTGCTCGTCAACGGTTCGAGAAACGGCACCCCAGTTTTCGGGTCGACAGTCTCGGCTGCGTAGTGCGCCCAGATTCCCGCGTAGCAGTCGGCTTGCAACTCCACTTTGACGCCGCCGGACTCGGGTCCCTGCGGATCGGCCTGCGCGCGGCCGATGTCGCCCAGCTGGTTCTGCAGGTGGTGGCCGAATTCGTGCGCTACCACGTACTCCTGCGCGAGTGGGCCGCCGCTGGAGCCGAATTGGTCCACGAGGACCTGAAAGAAGCTCGTGTCGAAATAGGCCGTCGAATCGGCCGGGCAGTAGAACGGTCCGACGGCGCTGGTGGCGTTGCCGCAGCCGGTATTCGTTGCGCCGGAGAACAACCGGACTTCGGGCTGGACGTATGCGACACCGGTCTGCGACTGCAATTGGGACTCCCAGACGGTGTCCAGACTTCCTACCGTGAAGTCGACTCGGCAGTCGACGTTACTGTTCGCCTCTGCCACGTCACAGTCGAGCGTTCCCGACGTTCCGGAGTCGTTCTGCCCCGCAGAGCTGTCGCCACCGCTGATCTGGTTCAGGATGGCTCCCGGGTCGCCGCCGAACAGCAGAGCAAGGACGATGATGACCAGGCCACCCGCGCCGCCGCCGATGGCCAACTTGCCGCGTCCGCCGCCCCCTCCGCTGCCACCGACGGAGACTCGGCCTGGTGTCGTTTGCGAGCCTTCTCTGAAGGTCATGCCCGAATTCCTCTCCGCCGAGCTCCCGCCTGTGGCGGGAACACACATCGCTGCTGTCGGCCATAGCTTCGCATGCTGCGGTGCGATCTCGTTTCCTTCTAGGGTCATGTGCTCCGTAGGATCGGTGAGCGAAGAACACGATCAGCGGATTTTTCTCGAAAGGACACCCGTGCTGCGCACCCACCTCGCCGGCTCATTACGCCCCGAGCACGTCGACCGAACCGTGACGCTGACGGGATGGGTGGCCCGTCGACGCGATCACGGCGGCGTCATCTTCATCGATCTGCGCGACGCGTCCGGCGTGTCCCAGGTCGTCTTCCGCGAGGGAGCAGCACTCGAGCAGGCGCATCGCTTGCGCGCCGAGTACGTCGTGAAGGTGACCGGCAAAGTCGAAGGTCGTCCCGAGGGCAACGCGAACTACGAGATCCCGACGGGCGCGATCGAGGTCGAGGCCTCGGAGATCGAGGTCTTGTCCGAGGCTGCGCCGCTGCCGTTCCAGCTCGACGATCAGCCGGGCGAGGAAGCGCGGCTCAAGTACCGCTACCTCGATCTGCGTCGCGAGGGCCCCGGCCACGCCATTCGGCTGCGTTCGCACGTCAACGCTGCCGCCCGCTCGGTGCTCGCACACCATGAGTTCGTCGAGGTCGAGACCCCGACATTGACGCGTTCCACCCCCGAGGGAGCCCGCGACTTCCTCGTTCCCGCACGTCTGCAGCCGGGCAGCTTCTACGCTCTGCCGCAGAGCCCGCAGCTGTTCAAGCAGTTGCTGATGGTCGGCGGCATCGAGCGGTACTACCAGATTGCCCGGTGCTACCGAGACGAGGATTTCCGCGCCGACCGTCAGCCGGAGTTCACCCAGCTCGACGTCGAGATGAGCTTCGTCACGCAGGACGACGTCATCCTGCTGGCCGAGGAGATTCTGGCGTCGCTGTGGAAGCTCGTCGGTCACTACTTCACGGAGCCGATTCCCCGCATCACGTACGCCGAGGCAATGCGTCGCTACGGTTCGGACAAGCCCGATCTCCGCTTCGACATCGAACTCGTCGAATGCACGGACTTCTTCTCCGACACCACGTTCCGTGTGTTCCAAGCCCCGTACGTCGGTGCGGTCGTCATGCCCGGTGGGGCAACGCAGCCGCGTAAGCAGCTCGATCGGTGGCAGGAATTCGCCAAGCAGCGAGGACACAAGGGCCTCGCCTACGTTCTCGTCGGCGAGGACGGCACGTTGGGTGGCCCGGTTGCCAAGAACCTGACCGATGCCGAGCGCGACGGCCTCGCCGCGCACGTCGGTGCGAACAACGGCGACGCGATCTTCTTCTCCGCAGGCCCGATCAAGGCATCGCGCGGACTGCTCGGAGCCGTGCGCGGCGAGATCGCCCGCAAGCTCGACCTGATCGACCCCAAGGCCTGGGCCTTCGTATGGGTCGTCGACGCACCGCTGTTCGAGCCAACGTCCGACGCCACCGCCAGCGGCGACGTTGCCGTCGGGTCCGGTGCATGGACGGCAGTGCACCACGCGTTCACCTCGCCGAAGCCGGAGTCGATGGACACGTTCGACACCGATCCCGGATCTGCTCTTGCCTACGCCTACGACATCGTCTGCAACGGCAACGAGATCGGCGGCGGAAGTATTCGTATCCACCGCAAGGACATTCAGGAACGTGTGTTCGCGATCATGGGTATCGGCAAAGAAGAAGCCCAGGAGAAGTTCGGCTTCCTTCTCGATGCGTTCAGTTACGGCGCGCCGCCGCACGGCGGAATCGCGTTCGGTTGGGATCGCATCACCGCGTTGCTCGCCGGTGTCGATTCGATCCGTGAGGTCATCGCATTCCCCAAGTCCGGTGGCGGCATCGACCCGCTGACCGACGCGCCCGCGCCGATCACTCCGCAGCAGCGCAAGGAATCGGGCGTCGATTTCAAACCGGAGAAGAAGGACGCGTCTGCAGCTTCGGCCGAGCCCGTGGTCGACGCGTAACAGTCGACCTCCGAACACGAATGTCCCCGTAACGCCGAGCGTTACGGGGACATTCGTGTATGTCGAGCTATGACGTCAGCGTGCGGGGGACAATGGCCCACCGGTGAGCACACGGTAGGCGTAGTTCAGCGCAATCACCGAAACGGGGACGGTCACCAGCAGCCCTAGCCCGCACGGTATGGCCCCGACGATATTGATCGCAGCCAGAGCGAGGATCAGCAGGATCACGGGGCCGAAGTTCTTGACCACCAGATCGACGCTCGACTTGATGGCGTCGAACGCGGCCAGGTTCCGGTCCAGCGCGAACGTCAGAGTGAAGGCTGTCAGCACGCCGAGCACGATCTGCAGAAGCGTTCCCAGGAAGGGGATGAATCCGAGCACCACGGTGACCACGGTCCAGATCACGGCCAGGACGGCGAGCTGAGGCACATTGGTCAGTTGGAAGAACCGGCCGAACGTCGGCTTCTGCGGGCCGACGGTCTCGTCCAACGCTCCGCGTACGAAAGCCGCGTTGACGAAGTACCCCACGAAGGTAGCGACGGCGGTCAGGAGTATCGACAGTACGGAGAACGTACCGACGTCCAGGGTCTCACCTCGATTGCCGGCGTCCATTGCAGCAGCGAAGGTCGACGCGAACGTAATCACGAAGGCGACCACGCCCACCGCCAGCACGATGGCGGTCAGTCCGAGCCACGGACCCACATTGGCCTTGAACTTGTCGAAGCCGTAGCTCAGCGCCGCACCGACATCGAGGCGTCCGGGATTGGGGGCCGTCGGTGCCTGCCCGTAGCCCTGGTTTCCGTAGTTCCCGTAGTTTCCGGGCGGTGGTGGGTAGGCACCGGGCGGCGGTGGATAGCCGCCGGGTGCGCCACCCTGCGGTGGGTAGTTCCCGGGCGGCGGTGGGTAGCCACCGGGAGGCGGGTAGCCGCCCTGTGGGCCCTGCGGTGGGTAGTTGCCCTGGGGCGGGTAGTTGCCCTGGGGTGGGTAGTTGCCCGGTGGAGGGAAGCCGCCGGGAGCTCCGCCGGG
>NZ_NOYI01000007.1 GCF_002258785.1 Rhodococcus sp. 06-235-1A | reverse complement strand
GTCCCGCCCCGTCCCGACCAGGTCCGTCAGAACTTGCAGACTGGCGATCAGCTGGAATCTGCTTGGTTCTACCGGAATCCGCAGATGGGGCGTTTTCGCTGGTAGTGCGCGGAGTGGGTGCGTGCGCCGACTGGGTGTCGGTTCGCGTGTTCGACGTGGCGGTCGCCGACTTCGTGTCGGTTCGCGGTGCAGAGGCGTCAGTGGGATCGGGCGTGCCCGCGGTCTCCGGCTGGGTGCCGGGTCGCTCCTCTGCTGGTGCCGAACTCTCCGCCGTGGCGGGGCTCAGGCTCGTCGAACGGCCCTGCATGTACGGGGCCGGGTCTCCGGGTCGAACTACCTTGCGGCTGCGAGCTGGTGGCTCGTAGCCGTTGTTGCGGGCCCACTCGTTGTTCTGAATCCAGTCGACGGTGGTCTTCGAGAAATACGGGCTGCTCGGGGCAGGCAGCAGCGGGCGCTGCCACTTGCCGGTGCTGTTGTCGCCACGCGCGGCGTTGCACGAGCCGCAGGACACGACGTAGGTGTCGATGGTCGCTGCTTCACCGGGCACGAGGTGGTCGTAGGTACCGTTGCGGCCACCTTTGCGCGATCCCCAGTTGACGACGCAGCCGCACCAGCGGCAGGCGTCGCCGTCGCGGACTCGGACGGGGATGATGAGGGCAGGGTTGGAGTTGTCGGACTTTCGCTGTTTCTCCCACTCGATCTCTGCGGCGAGCCGCAGGTGCAGGAAATCAGGGTCGTTGTCGACGAGCTTGTACGCCCGACGACCCTTGACCTCGATCTCCGTCAAGTAGCCCGCGAACTTGGCCACCTCGACCAGTACGTCGACACGAGAAGCGCCAGCCATCAGAACCGCTGAACCGCGGGGAATGACGTAGTCGGTCGTGTGAGAGCCCGATTGGGCTGCGCACCGGGAAATGAAGCCATGTACTTCGTTCAGCAGGCGATCGTCGAACAGGTCGTGATCCATCACGCCCATGACGATCGGGTGGTCGTGCGAATTGTCGCCCCACCGGACCCACGCCATCAGTCACCGTCGAAACGGCCACACACCACAACGTAGGAAACACTCATCGATCTCTATCCCTCACCACTCGTCGAAAACGTCAACACCACGGAAAGGCCGGCACACTGGGCGGGCTTCGGCCGAACCCCGATCCGCTACACACGACGCTCGGCATACAGCCGTGCAAGGGTTCCGAGCGCGGACTCGAATGTTCGGTGGTGGATGTGTGCGCCCGGCTCTAAAACAACGACCCAGCAGAACCGTTTCGCGAGTGGACGGCGCGATGGTGCTTCCTTGCAATTGATTCGGTGAATGTAGGGAACGCCCCGTCGCCGACGTTCCTGCCACGCAGCGGCTTTCGCGGTTGAGTCGAGCGTCCACGGGCCATCGGGCAGAACGGTGGGGCCGAAGTACGTAGCGCTGGCAAAGCCCGCCCATGCCATCTGACTCCAGTCTTCGTCGCTGCACCCGGCTGGTTTCTTGTAGTAGGCCAATTCCCCACGGGCGGACCAGTCGTACCCATTGGCGTCGACGAGCTGCGAATCGACCAGCTGCGAACTAACGGCACCGATTCGGAACGCGGCTGGTGCGGGAGATGATCGCGGGGCATCGTACGAATCCCAGAATGAGAACACGCAGTGCCGGGGCTCGTGCGGCAAGGGCAGACGGCAACGAGCTTCTCGATACCTCCTCGGGCACCGAGTATTGTTCTCAGGCATCGACTTTCCTCCGCTGTTCCGCGCGCGCGGCTCGCTGCGCTTCGAGCCGATCAGTCTTGTCCCACTGCGCGTCCTGCTCAGTGAGCGACTTCGGTGTTGTTTTCCAGCGGGTCTCGTAGCCCTTGTCCGAGTCGACCTCGGTGTAGTAGTCCTCGGGGTTTCGCTTCGTCATTGCTTGCCATCCAATGCATTCCGGACCAACGCGACAGTGTCACGGTCGTCCTGGTCAATTGCTTCCATCTCCCATAGGTCCATGAGGTCACGGACTCGGCCGAGGGCCTGAAATGCCTGATCACGTTCCGCGGCAGCGGAATGCGCTTCCTCTGCCCACTGATCGAGCCGTTGAAGGGCATCGTGTTCGGCAGCGATCGCGTCGTCACGTTGCTTCACCACGTCGACAACGCGGTCGATCATCGCGATGACGTCCTGGGCGGCATAGCGACGCCGATCCTCTTCGTCGTCGCGGATCGCGACCCACCGGGCACGTTCTGTCGCGATTCTTCTCATATCCAGAACCTCCACCAGGGCTTGTCGGTTTGTTCGTCATCGGCACGGCGGGCCTCGATCTTCTCCTCGGTGGCTCTCCACTCAGCCAGGAAGTCACGCCACGTCAGATCCGCAGCTCTCTCGTACCGGCGTGCAGCAATGCGGCGAATTCGCCGCTGATTGACCGTGCTCACGGCACGTACCAAAGTTTCGGCAATCGGGTCTTCTCGGCCATCTTGCGAGCCGTGTCCTGGATCTCGGCGATCGCGGCCGCAACCTCACTGCTGAGCGGCTTGAAGTCCGCCTTGATGGTCACGTAGACGCAGCGGTGATGACCAAGCGCCGCCCTCTGGTCGCGCTTCGCCGCTCGGTACTTCATGCGCGGGAAGTGAATCGGCGTACGCGGCCGCTGCCCCGAACTCACTGCGTGGCCTTATCGATCTGGCGAGGCATGACCGCGAAGTAGTTGCGGATCACCTCGGCCGCAGCCGCGGCCATGTCCTCGTTGCGAAGCGTCGGGCCGCATTCGGTGGCGATTTGTTGGAGCAGTTCGGGGAGCGTCCACCGGGCGCTCATGCGGACCACCTCGTAATCGGCGTCGGTTCGTTCGACGCGAGCACCGCCGAGTCCGGCGCTGCTGCCGGATAACAGAGGAACGCCCACTCGATAGCTTCGGTGTTCGCGGGCTCGAGAAACTCGGCCCACGTGTGCTTCATAGAGCCATCGCGGAGCAGTTCCGTGATGTCGGGGCGGTTGAGACCGACGAATGTTCGCCAGTACCGATTGAGGGCTGCGAGCAGCCGACGACGCGAGACGTGGCCCAGAACAATGATTTCGTCGCCATCCTCGCCCAGCTCCGACAGCGAGACTCCGTAGGCGGTAAATGTCATGCCGACTGGCTTCGGAGCGAATATCTGCGGCAGGTTGATCGCGGCACCGTGCGAGTGCAGGTGCCCCTGGATTTCCTCGGCGAGGTGGTCGGCAAAGTCCGGGCCGTCCTTGACGGGTCCGCTCGGGAAGAGCGGGTGCCTTCCGAGTGACTGTTGGCGGGAGTAGGTGCGAATCGCGTCGGCGAGCAGCTCCGCAGCGTCGAGGTCGGGTGCACCCTTACGTGCGTTCATGCGAGGTCTCCGATCAGCTTGGCCAGGTGCTCGGTGTAGGTCCGGGGAGGTCCGGGCACGCCGCGAATGTGTTCGACGTGGTAGCTCGTGTGGCGGTGATCGCGGGTGTAGCCGAGGGACCACTGGTACGCCAGGCCCCACGATGCGAGCGATCGCGGTTCCCAGAACCGGAATCGGCCGGCCAACGCCTTGCGGCCGATGTCCTTCATCCACGCGGCCGGGTCCTTCAACGACCAGAACTCGATACCTGCGGCGAGGTCCTCGAGCGCGCGAATGTTCGGCTGCTCGGAGATCGGGTCGCCCCACGCGGAGAGCTGCCAGACCTTGAAGTGGTCCTCGGGGACGAAACGTCCGGTCATGATGCCCTGTCCGCCGCGGTCCTGCCCCTCGATCTGGAGATGGTGACGTGATGGGTCCGAAATCATCCCGACAGCAATGATTTTCGCGCGCACGGCCGGGAGGCTGATCGCGGCGCGAGCGGCGACGTTGCCGACGACCTGCGCGCCGCCGGAGTAGCCGATCAGCACGACGGGGCCGGGCTGGTCGATGATCAGCTGCAGTAGAAATCGCTCGGCCTGTTCGACGGACACTCCGAACGAGTCGCCGTCACGGCTCGGCACCGGGCCGAACGACGCCGACCACTTCAGTTCGATCACCTTGAACCGCTTCGGGTCAAGCCGATCGGTGACCGTCTGCAAGGTGTTCTTCGACATAGGCTCGCCGATACCGCGGCACCGGATCACGGTGATCGTCGGTTTGATCGCCCGCACCGCGGCTGCGAGACCCGGTGCAATCAGTCCGGCGTTCATTCGGACACCGCCGCGGCTCCGCGCTCACGGAATGATCCGGGCTCGATCCAGACGGTTTGGTGGCCAATCCCGTGGTAGCCCTTTGCTTCGGTGACCTTGGTCCACCCATATCCATACCGGTTGTCAATGCATCCGTCGACACTCGGATTAAGGCGCACGACTTCGATCCGCTCGCCGATCAGCTTTTCTTCTCTCGCCCAGTAGCGGGGAAAGTCGCAATCCGCGACGACGGCTGTGCCGCGAACAGCAGGTCTTTCTAGCCCCTCCCAATAGGTCTTGACCTGCTCCTGCGGTTCGGTATCCTTTTCGGCCCTCCGCCTCTCCGCGTCGATGGCACTGACCCACGCGGACGCAACGGAGAGCACGTCGATCAGTTCAGCGCGGAGCGCTTCGACAGTCCCGGCCGCGTCGTACGTCTGTTCGTGAGCGACCTCGCCGACTTCCTCGATCAGGATCGACAGCCACCGCGAGTCGGATGCACCGATCTGCTCGATCGAGTTCTCGCCGTGCTTCCTGTCGGCCGCTTCGCGTGCCTTCTGCACTTCCCGCCACAGCTCGTGGTCACTGCGCCAGCAGTGATCAGTGGCATCGCTCATGTCGCGTCGAATCATTTTTCAGTCACCGTCTTTCGTGTCGGGGATGGTTCCGTCGGAGCGGATGAGTACCGAGCGGTGGCCGTCGTCTTCGTCGGCGGCGCTGACGACGCCGAGTTCTTCAAGTTCGCCGAGCACCTCGTCGGCGTGTGTTGCCGAGATCCGGAGCCGCTTCTGCAACAGGCCGCGTGTGCACTTCTGAGTCGACCGAATCAGTGCCACCGCGTCGCCCAGGATGTCGTCCTGAACGCCCACGTCGGACGCTCCGGCATCTCTGGTCGCTTTACTGACGTTGAGCGGTGAGCGTGGATCTGGGAGCGTCTCGCGCCAGTTCTGCCACGCCGCCTTCGTGGCCGCGTCGATCTCTTCGTCGGTGCGGTTCGGCATGCACAGGCCGAGGAAGCTCGATCCGCAGCTGATGACCAAGCCGCTGGTGCCGGATCGCGACTCGATTGTCAGTGGCTTGTTGTACTGGCGTGACGCGGACTCGAACAGTGCGATCCGGGAGCCGTCGACGTGGACGTTCTCCAGCCACACCGGCTCCCCGGCCAGCGCGCGGGAAATGCTGATGTCGATCGACGGGAACCCATCGTCGACGGGTGTCCGGACGAACGCGATCGACTTACCGTCGATCATCCCGGAGACGTCGGTGAGAATGACGTGGGTGTCGTCGGTCTCGATCTGCGTCAGCCACTCCGGTTCGTCGTCCTTTTCCTTGCTCGGTTTGAACACCGCGATGATCTCTCGCACGTTCTCCGGTGTCAGGTCGATTCGGCCGGCGTTCGGTGCGGCCGGTGCGATGACCGACACCCGTGCGAGTGCGGCCGAGAAACGATCGGTTGCAACGACATACACCTGCGTGCGGGTGATCTCCAGGCGCACGCGGTGAATGGACGTGATTTCCGGAATGGCCGATGCATGCCGGGACACCGACACCAACGCGTGCCGCAGATCGTTGGTGCCGACAGTGACCGTCGTCAGGAACGGTTCAGTCGATAGGTCTGTCACTGTTCAGCCAGCCTTTCCGGGGTCGTCGTGGGGTTCCGGTGCGGATTGGGAGGGCGATCTGTCCTTCGACCGGGGCGTGTCCTTCTGATGCGGCTGCCGCTTGCCTGCCTGCGATGTACCGGTGGAGTCCGACGCGGCGTTCGGGCGGTAGCGAGATCCACCAGTTGTCCGCCGCGGCAACTGGATCGGCCACCGTCTACTCCTCGACACCGTCTGCGGCGTCCTCTGCGGCAGCCGACTCGGCGGGCTCGGCGTCGTCGACGTCACTGACCTCGAGCATGGACAGCTCGACCGTCGAGTACTCGTAGCCGAGATCGGTCAACTCCTGCTGCCAGGGGGTGAGGTCGACGGTCGGCATGGTCCAGCCGCGCGAGCGGGCCATGTGGTATTCCTCGGCCACGTGGTCGAGCAGCCATAGGGTGACGGCGAGCTGCTCGATGCTCATCTTGTTCACGTGCTGGGTCACCTGCACGGTCTCGTACTCGTCGTCGTTGTCCTTCGTCAACGGTGGCACGCCGACTAGCTCACGAGCTGCCGACGCGTAGTACGGGTTTCCGACGCGTGTGGCATACGACTGCATCACCAACTGGCGCAACGCTTTCAGGGCCAGATCCTCATCGTGATCGGCGGCAACACCAGCGAGGTACCTGCGGCGCACGGTGGCCGCTGTCCGCAGATCAGCGTCGAGCGCTTTCTCACGCTCCCGCTGCTCACGGGCCTCGATCTGCTCGGGGGTTTCCTCGACCTTCGGCGTCGGTGCGGGCTGGATCGGTTTTCCGTCGGCGTTCGTCTCGACGGTCCGCTTGAAATGCATGATGTAGCCGTCGTGAGCGTTCTCGTTGAGCACAGCCGCAGTCTCCGCACCCGCCGGAATCCGCTCGTCCTCTTCGAGCTCCAACCACTCGACCTCGCCGTTGGAGTCCTCCTCCTCCTGCGACAGCTCCTCGTTCGTCGTGACGCGAATGTTCCGGTCCGCCAACTGCTTCACGATCTTCGCCTGACGCTTCTCCCACACCCGAGCCTCACGGGCACGCTGGAGATTGACCTGGAAGTCGCGGCTACCGAGGTGCAGCGCGAGACGGTCGTACGTCTGCTGATCGTCGGCGAACTCGGCGAGCGCGAGGGCCTCCTCCAGAGTCACCTGTCGGGCGATGATTTTGCGCTGCAGCGATTCCGGGGAATTCGCGAGCTTGATTCGATCGCGGATGGTCTTCTGGTTGTGTCCGGTACGCGAGGCGAGACCCTTGATGTCGACGTCGTCGAACTCGAGCAACGTCTGATATGCCGAGCCCTCCTCAATCGCGTTGAGGTCCGAGCGGTGCAGGTTCTCGGTGAGCATCACTTCGAGCTGCGCCCGGTCGTCGCCTTCGAGGTCGAACCGGATCAGGCACGGAACAGACTTGAGCCCTGCCTTTTTCGCGGCCGCGTGACGACGATGCCCGGCGATCAGCGTGTACTTGCCCTTGCCCTTCGCCGGGGTCACTATCAGCGGCTCGATAACACCTTCGCCCTTGATCGACGCGGCAAGTTCGGCGATGTCTCCCAACGCCTTACGTGGATTCTTCGGATGCGCAGTGATGACCGACGGCTTGAGGTCTTCGAGCTGCGTTGCGGCAGTGCCGCCGTCGAACTCCTGCTCGGCGGTGGCGATCTCGTCGGTTGCGGTGTCGATGGTCATGATCGAAAGCTCCTTCGTCTGTTCGCCCGTTTGGGCAAGTTCAGTTGCACGTGGTCAGGTTTGGGGTTGGTTGGCTTGTTGGCCAGGCAGTTTCGGCGGTGGAGCATCCACAGCATTTCGTTGTTGGCATTGGCTTCGGCGAGCTTGTCGCCGCGGAGTAGTTCGCCGTGCGCACCGGACTGGAGCTGATGAACACGGACTTCGCCGTCGGTGTCCATTGAGGCGTCGAGGACCATCCACCCGTCCGGTCGGGTCATCGACCGGACGAGTTTGATCGGCATCTCGCAGTCACGGCATCGCATCGGCTCACTCACGTCGGGTTGTCCGCGACCACGTCGATCTCGTAGCCGAGCATCCGGGCGATCTCGATCACCGACAGCAGGATCGCGACATTGTGTTGCTTCTGATTTTGTTGAGCGAGAACCGGATCCCCGGTGTAGGCGAACACTCGACCGTCCGGTGCGGCCGCGGTGACACTCCACCGCAGTTTGCGGTGCTCGATCGGCACCACGGCCTTGTCGCCGGGGAACTCCGGCAGGCTCGCGAACTGGACATGGTTGATGCCGCGCGCTGCAAACATCTCGTTGAGCTTGAGCATCGACGCCTCCATCGCGTCGACCTCGATAGCTACGGTCTCGTCGGCCATCACGGTCAGAGCTCCACACGACCGAGGACGTACGCCACGTCGCCCTGGAGGTTCTGCACTGCGACGATCTTGCGTAGAAGGTCCTCTCGGATACCCGAGCACGTCGACTTCTGTGCGGACTCTGCTTCTGATGTGGTGTCGACACTGGGTGACGAAAGCACCGGCTCGATGCGGGTGCACAGCGTGTGCACCAGGTGCGCCAGCTTGTTGTGCTGCTCCGTCAGCTCCTCGAGGCAAGCGCCGATCATCCCTTGCCGGTCGTCGGCTTTGCCGGGCTCGGCTCCGACTTCGGGGCGGTAGGCATACGGGGCGTCGTCGCGAACTGAGACCCCACGATGCGCCCCGGCTGCCGGCTGCTCCCGCTCCTTCATCTCTTGCAGGTCCTTTAGCGTGTAGTGGCTGCCGTCTGCGTTCGTCATGCTCGGCCTCCTTCGTCTGGTCCGTGGATGTTGTTCTCGATCGCGGCGAGAAAGGCCTGTGCGTCGACCATCCCCGCGGCGACCATCTCGTTGAGGGTGTCGACGTGCACAAGCCCGAGATCCTTGATCAGCCACGAGCGGATCGGGAGGCCGAGCTGGTGCAGTCGATCGAGGTTGTCGGTTTTGACGGTTCCGCTCGCCTCGATCAGCTCGACGATGCTGCCCATCTCCGCGAGTACCTGCTCGGGAGAGTGCAGAGGCTTGCGCACCGACTCGGACCGGACAGTGACGTTGCCGTCGGGCGGGTCGATCTCGTTGAAGTCCTTGTCGAACCACTTCGCGTTGCCGCGTGAGGGATCGGCCACGCGCTCGAACACCACGCGGGTGCAGTCCCGTTCGAGGTTGTAGGTGGCAGATACAGCCTTGAGGAATCGGCCGGCTTCGACCTGGATGGTTTGCCCAGCCATGTCTTCGCAGTTCCCGCGGTAGTGCGCGGCGCGTTCCTTCGGCTTCGGTGGTTCAGTCGACTCGACGACGGGTTGCGTTTCGGTCATGACGGCCACCGGCCTGCCCGCAGGTCGTCGAGCACGTCGGCGTGGCCGGAGACTGCCGCGGCGATCGAGTCGTACTTCCGTGACCAGCCGTCGTGCGGGGTGTCGTCGTTCGCGAACAGGCTCGTCTCGAATATCCCCACCGGGGCGTCTGCGCTCTCGGAGACGCCAGTCCATCGGGTGTGCACCACCAACCGGTGGCCGTCGATCGTCGCGTAGTCCGTTGCGACGAGACGGTATGAGCGATCGCGAACGAGCTCGGTCCAGTGGAGATAGGTGATCAGGTCGCCGTCGCGATTGAATCTCGGCGAGGCCACCGGTGCCGTCATCCCGTCGCCGGAAGCCATGCCGGGCACCATGCGGATTAGACCGTCGTAGATCGTGCCGCTCACAGGGCATCACCCGACAGGTACGAGACCACCAGGTTGACGACGAACGCAGCGATCAGGACAGCCGCAACCACTGCTGCGATCGCGTCGTCCCGGTGCCGTCGGCGCGCCTCGGTCGGGTCGATGATGCGCGAATCCCGCAGGTACGCAGCCCATCCCGCGTCGGTGTCGATCGTCATTGCAGCGCCTTCTTTCCCGCAGGGTGATTGGACTTGGCGCGGTCGAGTGCGGCGTCGGCCATGTCGGCGAGCGCAGCCCACTCGGTCGCTTCGAGGTACACGGACAGGTCCTCGCCGATGTCGATGCACAGTCGGGCCTCGCCCGACGGGCTGGCGTGGGCAAGCCTCACCGAGACGCTGGTTGCGTGCAGGTCCTGGGACAGGTGGTAGGTAGCCATCACGAGCCCACCACTCCCGCGAACCACGGGGAAACCCCGAGGCCACCGAGCAGCACGCCCGCGAAGATCAACCGCGGATACAGGTATCGCGCCCAGGGTCTAAGATTGGAATCAGACACGTTCACTCCTTCTAGTGGGTGTCGTCGCCCGTCGAGTTGGCCCTCGGCGGGCTTTTTCGTTGGAGTCAGGCAGCGCGGTTCATGAACTCGACGTGCCACTGGCGCAACGCTTCTCGGGTGACAAGCACATCGGTCTCGGCAGCAAGGATTCGTGCGATCTGCCGGTAGCTGAGCTGTGCGGGGCCATTGCGATGCTCGTCGATCCACAATCCGACGTCCTTCCCCAACGCTGCTGTTGCAGCGGACTTGGGGGTGGTCGATGCGAGTTGCATAATCTGCAAGTTACTGCCGACTGGCAATAGTTGCAAGTGAATCGCTAAATGTAGAAGAAAATCAGAGCAGAATGGTTTCGGTCACATAATGTGAGCTGCGCTCTTGCGAACACCGCAAGTGCTTGCCATACTTGCAACCATGAACGAGACGTTGACTCCAGCAGCGAGGATCACTGCGAATGTGCGGGCCTTGATGCACGCACGGGGATATGAGCGCGCCAAAGATCTCGGCGCTCGGCTCAACTGGAACGAAAGCAAGATGTCTCGTGCACTCAAGGGGCACCGCTGGCCCCTGGAGGAATTGGACGCGATCGCGAGTGCGCTCAACGTCAACGCGTCCGACCTGCTACGTGACCCGGCCGATTACCTGCCGCAAGCCAGTCCGATCAGCGTGGGCGCGGGAACACATAGTCCGAAGTAAGTTCCTCGGCTAGTGGCCTATACCCGCCTTGTCGTGCACGTTCTTCATCCACGCAGGTGCCCACCAGTTGGCCTCGCCCATGAGTTTGACCAAGGATGGAACCAGCAACATACGGATGATCGTCGCGTCGATGATCAGGGCCAGAATGACGCCGAAGCCGAGAAACTTCATGATCGACAGACCCGAGATGGTGAACGCCCCGGTGACCACGATCAGAATCAACGCCGCTGCGGTGACGATGCGTCCGGTGCGTTGAGCGCCGAAGATCACGGCTTCTTCGGTACTCGCTCCCGCCGCGCGAGCTTCGACCATGCGAGACATCAGGAACACCTCGTAGTCGGTCGACAAGCCGAAGATGACCGCGAGAATGAGAACGACGAACGTCGACTCGAGCGGTCCTGGAGTGACGCCGATCAGTCCTGCCCCGTGACCTTCCTGGAACACCCACGTCAGGGCACCGAAGGTCGCGCCCAAGCTCAGCCCTGCCATCAGGACCGCCTTGATCGGCAGCACGATCGAGCCGAATGCGAGGAACAGCAGTACCAGCGTCGAGACGACCATGATCGAGATCATCACCGGTAGCCACTTCGCGATGGCCGCATTTCCGTCGTCGATGTTCGCGCGACCGCCGCCGACGAGTATCTCGGTACCGTCCGGAGGGGTGATCGAGCGCAATGCAGACACTGCGTCGGATTGGGATTCGGCCTCGGTCAGTCCACCGGTCGGTTCGCTGTAGGCCGCCTCGAGGGTCACGAAATCGTCCTTGGAACCGAGGAATTCGGCGCGGGCGATACCGGGCGTGGACTCCACAGCCGAGGTCAGTGCTGCGATGGGTGCGCCCTGAGGCTTGGTGCCGTCCAGGCCACGAAGAACGATGGTGGCACCGTCACCGGTCGACTCGAAGTCGGTGCCGAGTGTTTCGAATGCCATGCGCGCAGGGTTGTCTTTCGGCAACGCCGTGTAATCGACCTCGCCGAGCGAGATCTTGAGGATCGGGGTAGCGATGATCAGCAACCCCGCGACGATGACGGCTGCGACGATCCCGGGATGTTTCATCACACGGGTGACCACTCCACCCCAGAACTTGTGTGCGCGTGCATCGCTGCGATCGGATGCGGTACGTGACCACGTCCAGGAGTTGATGCGGGTGCCGAGAATTGCGAGCAGTGCCGGAACGACGGTCAGTGACAGGGCCGCTGCGCTCGCCACCGCGGCCATGGCCCCGAATCCGAGGGACCGGATCACCGCCTGGGGGAAGACGAGCATGCCCGCGAACGCACAGACCAACAGCAGTCCCGAGAAGACGACGGTCTTGCCCGCAGTGGCGACGGTTCGGGCGGTCGCGTCGACCGGCGTCGACCCAGTTCGTAGTTCCTCGCGGAACCTGCTGACGATGAACAAGCCGTAGTCGATGGCCAGGCCGAGCCCCAACAGCGACGCGACGTTGATCGAGAACGAGCTGACTTCGGTGAACTCGGTGAGGACGCGCAGGATCGCCAAGGAGCTGAGCACGCTCAGGATGCCGACGAACACCGGAACCGCTGCGGCGATCACGCCGCCGAAGATGAAGATCAGCAGCAGTAGCGTGATGGGAACAGCGATGAGTTCCGAGCGGACGAGGTCGCTTTCGAGGGTCTCACTGAGCGAAACTCCGACCACCGACGCGCCGGCGAACTGCGATTCGACGCCGGGTACTTCGAGCTGGGGCGGAAGTTCGCCGAAGGTATTGAACGTGACGCCCGAGTTGGCCCCCAGGGATACCGTCACCAGCGCCTTCGTTCGGTCCTTCGAGACCAGGAATTCTTTGCTGACCGGGTCTGCGGTCCAGTACGAATTCACGTTGCCGAGGGTGTATCGACCGGTGAACTCGTCGAGCGTCGCCTGCACTCGGGGCCCGATGTCGTCGATCGTCTCGCCGTCGGGTGCGGTGTAGATCGCCACGATGTCCGGTGTCGGCTGACCGATGCCCCGCACCAGCCGTGCCACCTCCGACGACTCACTGCCGGCGTCGGCGTAGCCGCCCTCGCTCAGTTTCGAGAAGACGCTCAGTCCCAACACCCCGCCGACGGCGACGACGGCAACGACGACTGCCAGCACCCATCGTTTGTGCGATACGACGAACGAGGCCCAACGGGTCACGACGGTGCTCCGGCTCTGTGGAAGGGGTCAGTGGCGTCTCGACTGTAGTTGATCCGTGTCGGACCCCCGTGTTCTCATTAGAACAGGTGTTCGATGCAACGGCGATGCGGTGTGGGGAGGGCTCGATGGGATGGAACGACGGACCACCCACGTGGTCGGAGATGGAGCGCGTCCTGTCCGGACGTCCCAAGCCGGTAACCGAGGGCGACGGCGGTGACAGTCCGGCCTGGTCGCGAAAGAGGGACGTCTACGAGCGCACCATCGACAAGCCCGTGCTGTCCACGACGCCGTATGCAGAATTGCACGCGCACTCGGCGTTCAGCTTTCTCGACGGTGCCTCGCAGCCGGAGGAGATGGTCGAAGAAGCGGTGCGCCTGGGACTCGAATCCATTGCCATCACCGATCACGACGGTTTCTACGGAGTCGTTCGCTTCGCCGAGGCGGCCAGAGCCCTTGGCATCGGGACCGTGTTCGGTGCCGAACTCTCGCTCGACAGCGACCGATCCAGGGCCGGAGCGACCGACCCCGATGGCACTCATCTGTTGGTACTCGCCCGCGGTCAAGAGGGGTATCGACGGCTCTCGCGTCGGATCGCGGCCGCGCACCTGTCCGGTGGGGTCAAAGGCAAGCCGAAGTACGACATCGAGGAGCTCACCGAAGCGGCGGGTGGGCACTGGCAGATTCTCACCGGTTGCCGGAAGGGTCATGTTCGGCAGGCACTCTCGCGCGGCGGTCCGGAGGCGGCCGAGGCCGCGCTGCGCACTCTCGTCGACCGATTCGGGCCCGATCGCGTGACCGTCGAACTCACCCGGCACGGAATTGCGGACGACGACGAGCGCAACGATGCGCTCGCGGTTCTGGCTCGCAAGTACAGCCTTCCGACGATCGCCACCACAGCCGCGCATTATGCGAGTCCGCGCAGTAGGAGGTTGGCCATGGCAATGGCTGCCGTACGCGCGCGCAGCAGCTTGGACGAGGCCGCCGGGTGGTTGGCACCGACGGGCGGTGCACATCTCCGATCCGGGGCGGAGATGGCCGAGTTGTTCGAGCATTATCCGGGCGCGGTACGCGGTGCCGTCGAGCTCGGTCGTGAGTGCTCGTTCGATCTGACGTTGATCGCGCCGCGCCTACCGCCGTTCGAGGTTCCCGACGGATATACCGAGATCAGTTATCTGCGGCGGCTCACGTTCGAGGGTGCGGCTCGCCGGTACGGCCCGCAACCGGCGAATCCGGCAGCGTACTCGCAGCTCGAATACGAACTCGACATCATCGAGCGGCTCGAGTTCCCCGGCTATTTTCTGGTGGTCCACGACATCGTCCATTTCTGCAAGACACACGACATCCTCTGTCAGGGAAGAGGTTCGGCAGCGAACTCCGCCGTCTGCTACGCCATCGGCATCACCAACGTCGACCCGGTGGCGAACAAGCTGCTGTTCGAACGGTTCCTCGCACCCGAACGCGACGGCCCACCCGACATCGACATCGACATCGAATCGGATCGACGAGAAGAGGCGATCCAGCACGTCTACGCCAAGTACGGCCGCACCCATGCCGCTCAGGTGGCCAACGTCATCACCTATCGCGGCAAGTCCTCGGTACGAGACATGGCCCGCGCACTCGGCTTCTCGCAAGGACAACAGGACGCCTGGAGCAAGCAGATCACCCGCTGGTCCGGAATAGGTGATCAGGAAGGCGACGGTATTCCCGAGTCCGTACTCGATCTGGCCCGCCAGATCGAGGGCTTCCCCCGTCACCTCGGCATTCACTCCGGCGGCATGGTGATCTGCGATCGCCCGATTGCCGACGTCTGCCCGGTGGAGTGGGCGACGATGGAGAATCGCAGCGTGCTCCAGTGGGACAAAGACGACTGTGCCGCAGTGGGTTTGGTGAAGTTCGACATGCTCGGGCTCGGCATGCTCTCGGCGCTGCACTACATGATGGACCTGATCGCCGAGCACAAGGGCATCGACATCGAGCTCTCGTCGATCGACCTGTCCGAGCCCGAGGTGTACGAGATGCTTCAACGAGCGGATTCGGTGGGGGTGTTCCAGGTCGAATCCCGCGCGCAGATGGCCACTCTGCCCAGACTCAAGCCACGAAACTTCTACGATCTGGTGGTCGAGGTCGCCTTGATTCGTCCCGGACCCATCCAGGGTGGTTCGGTACACCCGTACATCAAGCGTCGCAACGGGCTGGAGCCGGTGATCTTCGAGCATCCGTCGCTCAAGAAGGCGCTCGATCGAACTCTCGGAGTTCCGCTGTTCCAGGAACAGTTGATGCAGATGGCCATCGATGTCGCCGGCTTCAGTGCGGCCGACGCCGACCAACTGCGCCGCGCCATGGGATCGAAGCGGTCACCGGAGAAGATGGAACTGCTGCGCGGGCGGTTCTACGACGGGATGCGCGACCTGCACGGCATCACCGGCGCGGCCGCGGATCGAATCTACGAAAAGCTCTCGGCCTTCGCCAATTTCGGTTTCCCCGAGAGTCATTCGCAGAGTTTCGCCTCGTTGGTCTTCTACTCGTCGTGGTTCAAGTTGCATCATCCGGCCGCCTTCTGTGCAGGTTTGCTGCGCGCCCAGCCGATGGGTTTCTACTCACCGCAGTCCTTGGTCGCCGATGCCAGGCGGCACGGCGTGCTGGTGCACGGTGCCGACGTGAACGCCAGTCTCGGTCATGCGAATCTCGAGGGAGACGGCCTCGAGATTCGTATGGGTTTGGCGGACGTGAAGTTCATCGGTACTGCTCTGGCTCAGAAGATCGTCGACGCGCGAGAAGCACACGGGCCGTACTCTTCCTTTCTGGATCTGACGGGTCGTATCGAACTGTCGGTGGCGCAAGCGGAATCGCTGGCCACGGCCGGCGCACTGGGGTGTTTCGGCATCACACGTCGAGAAGCGCTCTGGGCTGCAGGCGCGGCGGCGGGGGAGCGGCCCGGTCTGCTCCCCGGCATCGGCGCGTCGACGAAAGCGCCTGCGCTGCCGGGTATGACGGACCTCGATCTGGCGTCGGCCGATGTATGGGCGACCGGCGTCTCGCCGAACTCCTATCCCACCCAGTTCTTTCGAGATCGTCTCGATTCGCTCGGCGTGGTTCCTGCGAATCGGTTGCTGCAGATCCCCGACGGAGACAGAGTTCTCGTCGGCGGTGCGGTGACGCATCGCCAGCGGCCGGCCACGGCCGGAGGTGTCACATTCATCAACCTCGAGGACGAGACGGGCATGGTCAACGTGGTGTGCTCGGTCGGATTGTGGGCCAAGTACCGCAAGTTGGCCATCACGGCTCCGGCGTTGCTGATTCGCGGCAAGGTGCAGAACGCAGAGGGTGCGGTGACGGTGGTGGCCGATCATCTGCAACTGATGGATCTGCGAGTTGCGTCCAGATCGAGGGACTTCCGATGAAGGGCGACGTGCACAATCGAGTGGTGAAGCTGCTGCTGATTGCCGACACTCATCTCCCGAAGCGTGCTCGCGACCTGCCCGACCAAGTGTGGGCGGCCGTCGACGACGCGGATGTCGTGATCCATGCCGGTGATTGGGTGGACCTCGCATCGTTCGAGGCGTTGTCACGGCGGTCGCGTCGTCTGGTCGCGTGCTGGGGGAACAACGACGGTGACGAGTTGCGCGCGCTGATGCCCGAACGCGCCGACGTCGTGCTCGGCGGGGTTCGGTTCACCGTGGTACACGAGACCGGAGCCGCGACGGGACGCGAACGACGCATGGCCGCGGCGTACCCGGAGACGGACGTGCTCGTGTTCGGTCACAGTCACATCCCGTGGGACACGTTCGCGGACAACGGTCTACGGCTGCTCAACCCCGGCTCACCGACGGATCGGCGGCGGCAACCGTTCTGCACGTACATGACGGCCGTCGCCGAGAACGGGGAGCTGAACGACGTCGAGCTGCACCGCATCACACCTCGACCGCGGTAGCCGAGGCATTCACATGCCGCCGGCCACCCTGATGACGGTTCCGGTGGCGTACCGCGCATCCTCGGAGAGCAACCACGACACCGCACCGGCGATCTCGTCCGGCACACCGGGGCGGCCGAGCGGGATGCTCGACGCCATCTTCTGCGGCCGCTGCCGATCTCGGTGGAAGTCGGTCTCGATGACGCCCGGTGCTACGGCGTTGACGCGGATATTCTGCGCAGCAACCTCTTTGGACAAACCGACGGTGAGTGTATCGACCGCAGCCTTGGCCGCCGCGTAGTGTACGTACATTCCGGGGCTACCCAAAGTCGCTGCAGCGGAGGAGATGTTGACGATCGAGCCACCGGATTCGACCATCGCCGCGATCGCATACTTGCAGCAGGTGAGCACACCGACCAGATCGACGTCGAGATCCGCTCGGATGGTCTCGATGTCGTTGTCCACCAGCATCCCGACGGCGCGTGCCGAACCGGCGTTGTTCACCACACCGGTGACTGAGCCGATCTCCCCGGCAGCGCCGAACAGATCGATCACCGCCTGCTCGTCGGTGGTGTCGGCACGCACGGCGATCACCGTTCGCCCGGAAGCCGACAATTCCGCGGCCAACGCTTCCGCGGCGGTGGCATCGGAGCGATAGCCGATCACCACATCGTGCCCGTCGGCCACCAGCCGCCGGGATATGGCGGCACCGATTCCGCGGCTTCCACCGGTGACGATGGTCAAGGGAGCACTCATCATTCGACAATAGCCGTCGCGGAGAGGGCACAATTGCGGAAGAAGCAACCGCCCTTCGGCAGGAAGGAGACCCGAGGTGATCGATCGATCGGAGTTGGCCGCCTTTCTCCGGCAGCGGCGTGAGTCGCTGCAACCCGAGGACGTCGGGCTGCCACGGGGGCAGCGCAGACGCACACAGGGCCTTCGCCGCGAGGAGGTCGCCGAACTGTGCCACATGTCGACCGATTACTACGCACGACTCGAACGGGCTACCGGTCCAGCTCCATCGGAGCAGATGATCGCCTCGATCGCGCAGGGACTGCATCTGTCGCTGGGCGAGCGTGATCACGTGTTCCGCCTCGCCGGGCACAACCCTCCTGCCCGCGGTACGTCGAGCGAACACGTCAACCCAGGATTGCTGCGGATTCTGGACCGACTGAACGACACACCCGCCGAGGTCGTGTCCGAGCTCGGCGAAACTCTGCGCCAGACACCGCTGGGTGTTGCACTGACCGGGGATGCGTCGTTGCGCACCGGGCCGAGCCGGAGTCTGGGATACCGCTGGTTCACCGATCCCGCCGCCCAGCTGTCGTACCCGCCCGAAGAGCGCGCTGTGTTGTCCCGGGTCTACGCGTCGGGGCTACGCGAGATCGTCACTCTTCGCGGACCGGACTCGACAGCAGCGCACCTGTCCGCAGAGCTGCTCGAGGTCAGCGAAGAATTCCGAACCCTGTGGGCGAAACGCGAAGTGGGAGTTCATCCACCCGAAGTCAAGCGGTTCCTGCACCCGACGGTCGGCCTGCTGCAACTGAACTGCCAGACCCTTCTCGACCCCGAGCAAGCGCATCGTCTTCTGGTCTACACCGCAGTCCCCGGCAGCGAGAGCTACGCCAAATTGGAGCTGCTCGCAGTTTTGGGAACTCAGGTTCTCTCCTGACTCGATCCGCTGTGCCCCTCGTATCAGTGGATCGGGAAGTCCTGGATAAGCCCGGTACCGTCGTCGAACATGGGTTCTGCACATCCGAACCGCACGATCACCACAGCCGAGGAGCATCACATGGGCCGCATCGCAGATCTATCCATTGCCGACCTGACGGGACAGCGTGCCGTCGTCACCGGAGCCAGCGACGGAATCGGCACGGTCATCGCGACGCGACTCGCTCGCGCCGGAGCCGAGGTCGTCATGCCGGTGCGCTCTGCCGACAAAGGGGAGCGTGCCGCGAAATCGATCCGGGCCGCAGTTCCCGGCGCACAGGTCGCCACTCGCGCATTGGACCTGTCGTCACTGAATTCGGTTGCAGCGCTGACGAACGAGCTGGTCTCGGAAGGCCGGCCGATCGCCGTACTCGTCAACAATGCAGGTGTTATGCAGCCACCTGCGCGTCAAGTCACTCAGGACGGATTCGAGCTGCAGTTCGGAACCAATCACCTCGGTCATTTTGCGCTCACCCTCGGTCTGCTGCCGCTTCTTCGTGCCGGCGGTGCGCGAGTTACACATCAGACGAGCATCGCGGCGAGATCGGGGTCGATCAACTGGGACGATCCGAATTGGGAACGTACCTACGACGTCATGAAGGCATACAGTCAATCGAAGATTGCAGTCGCTCTGTTCGCTCGTGAACTCGATGCCCGCAGCAGGGCAGGCGGGTGGGGAATCACCAGCAACATCGCCCATCCCGGGATATCACCGACCAATCTGCTTGCAGCGCAACCAGGTCTGGGGCGTCCGAAAGACTCTGCGGGGCGACGGTTGATCGGCGTTCTCGCCCGAGTCGGCATTGCGGGATCGGTGGACAGCGCCGCACAGCCGGGCGTGATCGCAGCCGCAGGCATCGCCTCACGTGGTGACCAGTTCGTCGGTCCGGCGCGGACGATCGGCGGACCACCCGCCGAGCTCGGGCTCTGGAAGCCGCTGCGCAGCATGGACGATGCACGTCGACTGTGGGAGGCGTCCGAACAGCTGACCGGTGTCCGGCTCTCGTCCTGATTCGATCGAAGACACTCGATCTCGAAGATCCTCAATGAGGTGTCGGCGCGGGCTCCCTGGCATGGTCGACGAGATCGTGCACCAGCCCGATGATGACGTCCATCTGAGCGATGACCTCGACGCGCAACCGGTCCTGCTGGTCTTCGGGCATCGAAGGTGCGTCGGGCCGGTCGAGCGACATCAATAGGTCGATGTTCGTACGTAATGCGGTCAGGGGCTCCATCAGTTCCGCGCCTGCGTCGACGATCAACTGCCCCTGTCGTGCTCGCGATCGAGACAGGGACGCCAACATCTCGTTGAAGCTGTTGGCGAGTGACGCCAGTTCGTCGTCTCCATTGACGTCGATGGGCTCGAAATCCCCGGTCCTGGCGACGCGTTCGGTGCCCGCACGGAGTCGACGGACCGGCCTGAGCCCGGTGCGGGCCACGGCGGCACCGGCGACACCGGCCAGCGCTACGAGGAATGCTCCGACGATAACGAGTGCGAGTGTGAGTTTGGCGAGCAAAGGTGACGCCTCGTTGAGCGATTCGGCAACCATGATGGTCGCGCCCGAGTCGGTGCGTTCGGCCGAGAGATAGTAGCCACGGACCTCCCGAAGCGACCGATCGACGTCACCTTCGACGACAGATTTTTCAGGGTCGTCCAGTGCGCCGTCCGAGTTGATGAACGGTTCGGTACCGTTCGTCGACGTCACCAACGTGCCGTCGGTCGTCACCAGCGCTACTTTTACTTGGGTGCCCTCGGTGTCTTCTATGCCGAAGCCGAGCAGACCTGCCGGCAGGCCGGATGTCGCGCTGGCGATGATTGCATCGCTGTTGCGGCCGACGCGGTCGATGATCTGCGAACGAAGGGCCTGCTCCGCAACGAGATAGATCGCCAGAGCGCTCACCGCGACGGCGAGAGCCGCCACACTCATCGTCAACACTCGTATACGACCGTGCAACGACAGCGCCTTGGGGCGAGTGGCTGCACGTGTATCGCTCATCATTCGAGTATGCCGGTCGGCGAGCGACGACGATTCCGCAGGCCGCGCAGATCCAGTCGATGTTCGGCGCAGGCGACCTTCGATCGTGTTCTGCTCCCGGCGTCGGCCCCGACACTGCCGAGGATCGGAGACGTCGATCGAGCTGATTCTGCTGTTCAGGGGCGGTGGTCGTCGGTGTGGCTGCCCTCGTTCCAGCGCTGGGCCCACAGCCAGAGAGGTTCGAGTGCCGGCCCCAACTCGTCGCCGAGTTCGGTCAGGCGATAGGACCCGTCCGAGTCCTTGAGCAGCACTCGCGCATCGACGAGCGTGCGCAGTCGGGTGGCGAGAACGCTGGACGAGATGTCGTCGGTGCGTCGTCGTAGTTCGAGGAACCCGAGTGGGCCGCCACGTAGTTCCCACAGAATGCGCATGTTCCACCGCTGCCCCAGGAGGTCGAGGACGGCCGTCATCGATCGGCGGGATTCGCTTGCCATTTCCATCGCGTTTGATCATAGTGGTTCGAAAATCGAAGCAATTCGAAAATCGAAGCAGAGGGAGAGTGGCGATGACGCAGCGTGTGGCAGGGAAATCGGTGCTGATCACCGGTGCGTCTCGTGGCATCGGAGCGGAGACCGCGGTGCAGTTGGGTGCGGCGGGGGCGATGGTTGCCGTGAACTATCGAGAGAAGAAGCGCCGAGCCGACGGTGTGGTGCGAGCGATCGAGAAGAGCGGGGGCCGAGCGCTGGCTATCGGAGCCGACGTGACCGACTCGGCGGCAATCGATGCGATGCTCGCGTCGGTTGCTGCCGAATTCGGCGCTCTCGACGTACTGGTGCTCAACGCGTCCGGTGGGCTCGAGCTCGGTGCCGATGCCGGTTACGCGATGAGTATAAACCGCGATGCTCAGCTGGCGATGGCTCGCGCCGCAGCCGAACACATGGAACCCGGCTCACGCATCGTCTTTCTCACCAGTCATCAGGCGCATTTTCACGGCAGGAAGCCGGTCCCCGTGGAGTACGAGCCCATTGCCGAGAGCAAGCGAGCAGGCGAGGACGCTCTACGTGGGATGATTCCCGAATTGGATTCTCGTGGCATCGAATTGGTTGTGGTGTCCGGCGACATGATCGAAGGCACCATCGTGGTGACTCTCCTGGAGCGCCGAAACCCTGACGCAGTGGCCGCTCGCACCGCACAGGGTGCGCTTCCCACGGTTGCCGAATTCGCGGCGGCTGTGGTGGACGCTTCCGTCATGCCGATCGAGAAGTCCGGTCACACCGTGTATGTCGGCGGAGCCGATTACCTCGAGCAGTGACTGCTGGGTAATCGGCTCCGTTCGACCGGTTAGAAATCGTGCCTCTGCGGTGTCAGCTACCGAGAACGCAGAACTGACCGCTCGTGAGGTTCAGTGCCAGCGACAGAGGGCCGACGCAATCGACGCCCTGAGCCTCGGACGTGGCACCGGATCCCCACCCGGCGACTGCGAGAGTCGTCTGGCCGGCATCGGCCCACGAGTGAGCGATGCCGCCGCCGAGCGCCAGTGCATACGCCGTTCCCGCATTCTTGCTTGCTCCCAGTGCGACGCCGTATCCGTTGGCGTAGGTGGTCGTTGCGCCGGGGCCGTCGTTGACGCTGACCGCGGTGCCGCTGTCGGCAGCGCCGGCAGTGGCCCGGCCGGTGCCGTTCGAGGTGGCTCCGCAGCTCGCGGTGTCGGCGACCTGGATGTCGTTGGCCGAGGGCGGAGACACGCAGTTGACAGGTGCTGCCGACGCGGTGCCGGCGCCCACCAGGGCTGCGGTCGCCATTCCTGAGCCGAGGGCGAATATTGCTGCGGTGCGGGCAATTCGGCTACCGAACCGACTCGACGTGCGCGTGGAGGAGGAGGTGGGGGAAGCGAGACGGGGCAGGGAAACAGAGAACAACAGAAAGCTCCTTCACGAGCGAAACGGGTCGGTGCGGCACACGGTACCCCGCTCGAGTCGTTCACGGCAGCAAGCTGCTGCGGTTTGTGTAACGGTGCCGCTGGCATCCGGGAATGAATCGTCGTAGAAGTCCGGTTTTGAGTACCCTGGCCGGAGTCCTCGTGGCCGCTGGGTGTGCGTTCACAACGCTCTCCTGCTCTACGTCTGATCCATCGAATTCGGCTCCACCGCTTGATAGTTCGGTATCCGCACCTGGGCTGGCACTCGCGCCCGAGTCGGCAGGGGACGCAGCGCGGCGGCAAGCGCCGGTGCCCGCCGATCGCAAGGAAATCGTTACCGGGCAAGTGTCGATCGTTGCCGAAGATCCGATCGCCGCTGGACGCAGCGCGGCGGAGACGGTGACAACTGCGGGCGGGCGAATCGACAACCGCACCGAGTCCCCCGAGAACGACGAGACCACCGCGAGTAGCTCTCTGACGGCACGCATTCCGGCCGACGAACTCGACGCCACAGTCGACGCGATCCGAAACCTGGGCGAGGTGACGAGCCTGTCCGTCACGCGGGACGACGTCACCATGCAGTATCAGGATCTCGATGCGCGGATTTCCGCACTCCAGGCCTCGGTGGATCGCTTGCGTGCGCTGATCGCGGCCGCGTCGAACACTGCCGATCTCATCGAGGCGGAATCGGCACTCTCGAGCCGTCAGGGTGAGCTCGACAGTTTGGTATCACAGAAGAACTACCTGGCGGACCAGATCGATTTGTCGACGCTCACAATTGATTTCGCGTCCGAGAAGGGTGTCGATCCGGCCACGCCGAGCAATTTCTGGGACGCGGTCGTGTCGGGGTGGCACTCGTCGACCGCTGCCGTCGGCGGGGGAGTGTTGCTGATCGGTGCTGCGCTGCCGTGGCTGGCCGTCCTGGTCGCCATCGCAGCTGCCGTGTACGGACTGGTCCGGCTTCGGCGACGGTCGAGAAGCTGACCTCGCGAACTCATGGACCGGTGGCGCCGCCGTACGTCGCGATCTTGTATTCGGTGGCCACGAGCGAGAGTTGCAGTTCTCGAATACGACGTCGGACGGTGTCTCGATGCTCGACCAGCATGTCGAGTCGTTCCGGAACGGTGTGTTCCCCGCCGTCGACGAGTTCGACGTAGTGCTGGAGGTCGCGCATCGGCATCCCGGACAACCGCATACGGGTGAGGAACACGAGCCTGCGCACGGCGGCGGCGTCGTATCGTCGATGATCGAGGCCGTCTCGGGCAACCTCGATCAGGCCGCAGCGTTCGTAGTACCGCAGTGTGTGCGCGGAGATATCGAGGAGCTCGGATACCTCGGCGATGCCGAGTGGTTCGGAGAGCTCGCCAGGTTCGATCAGTTCGTGCAGCAGTTCGACGGTCAACGGTGCGTCCGAGTCCGCCACGGCTGCCAGCGCCCTGTTCATCAAATCCGTCGTCGCCATGAGTACAGAAGATAGTCCTGCCGGTGCCGTCAGACCGGGCGGACGGATTCGGGCGCACCCGGGAAGTCCGCGCTCGAGGACAGTTCGGCGTTGGTCTCGAGCGATGCGAGCTCTCGGCGGTAGGACTCGCGCAACCGTCGGACCGCCTCGCGTCCCAGCGGAATGCGCAGGGGAGCGGAGTCGGCCTCGACCAGGTCATGGATGATTCGAGCCGCGCGGTGCGGATCTCCTTCCTGCTGTCCGCTCGCAGCGAGCATGTCGGTTCTCATCGCGCCGAGAGCGTCGGCGTACACGTCCGTGGAAATAGCGCGTTCGAGCACATCGGCATTGTTGAAACCGGTCCTGAAGCGGCTCGGCTCGACGATCAGAACTCGAATCCCGAACGGTGCGACCTCGCCGGCCAGCGCCTCCGACCAACCCTCCAGCGCGAACTTTCCAGCCGAATAGGAACCGGCTCCGGGGAAGGAGATGCGGCCACCCTGGCTACTCATCTGCACGATCGTTCCGCTTCCCTGCGCACGCATTCCCGGCAGCACTGCGCGCGTGAGTGCGGCAGGACCGACCACATGTTGTTCGAGCATGTCACGCAGCCGAGCGTCGTCGATTTCCTCGGCAGCACCGATTTGTCCGACGCCACCGTTGTTGACCAGTACGTCGATACGTCCGAACCGGTCGATCGAGGCCTCGACGACGGCCGCCGCGGACGCGGTGTCTCGGACGTCGAAGGCGATGGGCAGTACCGATTCCGGGTGTTCGGCGAGCAGTTCGTCGACGCGTTCGGGTCGACGCATCGCCGCGACCACGGTGTCGCCCGCCGCCAGTGCGGCTTCGGCCAGTGCTCGACCCAAACCGGAGGATGCCCCGGTGATGAGCCAGGTGCGAGTAGGTCGTGGTGTTGCGGGTGCCTGTGTCATGAAACGCACGCTATGGCTTCGAGCGCGCTCTAACGCAAACCCGTCAGACGCTGCCTTCGTACCCGTGTTGCCGCCATGCCTCGTACATCGTCACCGCTGCTGCGTTGGCGAGGTTGAGCGATCGACGGCCCGGAATCATCGGAATACGGAGTCGCTCGGTCACGCGGGGATCGTCCAGAACCTCGTCGGGCAATCCGGTCGGTTCCGGTCCGAACAGAAGAACGTCGCCGGGTTCGTACGCGACGTCGGCATAGGACCGACTCGCGTGAGCGGTGTAGGCGAACACTCGCGTCGGTGCCAGTGCGGACCAGGCCGACGGCAGGTCTTCGTGAACGGTGACCGACGCCAGATCGTGGTAGTCCAACCCGGCCCGCTTCAGTTTCGGTTCGGACATGTCGAAACCGAGAGGACCCACCAGGTGCAGTTCACATCCGGTCCCGGCGACCAGGCGAATCGCGTTTCCGGTGTTCTGTGGGATGCGGGGCTCGAAGAACATGAGTCGAAACACCCGGTTCACTCTGCCATCACGAACCCGGGAAGTATGGGGCAGGTGGACGACGAACGGACGATCGGCGAGGACTTTTCCGACACGCGACTGGACGGGCAGGAGTGGACCGGCAGGCAATTCGTGCGGTGCACCTTCCGAGACGCGGACATGAGCGGAGTTCGAACCGATTCGGTGGTGTTCACCGAATGCGATTTCACCGGTACCGACCTGACCGAATCGATCCACACGAACTCCGCATTCCGCTCGTGCACGTTCACTCGAACAAATCTGCAGCACAGCACTTTCCGTCACTCCACGATGATGGGATCGATGTTCGTCGACAGTCGCATGCGGCCCGCTGTCTACGACGAGGTCGACTTCACCCTCGCGTCTTTGGGAAACGCCGACCTGCGCGGCGTCGACCTGACGGGGTGCCGAATGCGGGAAGCCAACCTCGTGATGGCGGATTTCCGGAAGGCGACGATGCGTTCGGTCGATTTCGCGGGTGCCCGCACCGTCGACGCGAAATTCGACGAGGCAGACCTACGCGGAGCCGTCGCCGATTCGTCCCTGTGGGTGAGTGCAAGTGTGCGGGGAGCGAAGATCGAGCTGATCCAGGCCGTGGCTTACGCGGGAGCGCAGGGTCTGATCGTCGAGGGCTGACGACGGCGGTCGGACCGGTGCAGCGCGGCCGGTTCCGAACCTGGAACAATGACCGGGTGACTGCAACGATCCTCGATGGCAAAGCGACCCGCGACGATATCTTCGTCGATCTCACCGCCCGCGTGGCAACACTGCGTGAGAAGGGCATCACCCCAGGTCTGGCCACTGTTCTTGTGGGTGACGACCCGGGTTCGGCAGCGTACGTTCGGGGCAAGCACAACGACTGCGCCAAGGTCGGCATCACCTCGATTCGTCGCGACCTACCCGCGGACATCACCCAAGCGGATCTCGAAGCCGTCATCGACGAACTCAATGCCAACCCCGATTGCACCGGCTACATCGTGCAGCTGCCGTTGCCGAAGCATCTCGACGAGAACGCTGCGCTCGAGCGGATCGATCCGGACAAGGACGCCGACGGTCTCCACCCGATCAACCTCGGCCGGCTGGTACTCGGCAAGGACGCCGCACTGCCGTGCACGCCACGTGGGATCGTGCACCTGCTTCGCCGTTACGACGTCGCTCTGGACGGTGCACACGCGGTGGTCATCGGCCGCGGCGTCACGGTGGGTCGACCCATCGGGCTGCTGCTCACCAGGCGTTCGGAGAACTCCACGGTGACGTTGTGCCACACCGGAACTCGTGATCTTGCCGCCGAGGTTTCGCGCGCCGACATCGTCATCGCCGCCGCCGGAGTCCCGGGACTGATCACTGCAGACATGGTCAAGCCCGGAGCTGCTGTACTGGACGTCGGGGTCACCCGCACCGAGGACGGACTGCGCGGTGATGTCGGAGAGGGTGTCTCCGAGGTGGCCGGATTCCTCTCGCCCAACCCCGGCGGCGTCGGACCGCTGACGCGAGCCTTCCTGCTCACCAATGTCGTCGAGCGCGCCGAACGCATCGCCGCCGAGAGCTGAGCGAAACGAGGATGAACGCCGCCGAGGACACCCGAGACGAGCCCGAACCGGGATTTCGCGCTGCAGTCGCGCGCAACCTACCGATCGTTGCCGTCTCGGTCGTCGTCCTTGCCGCGCTGATCCTGGTGCTGGCCGATCGTTGGCGCCGCGGCGCGTTCATCTTCGGATGCGCGGCGTTGTTGGCAGCCGTGCTGCGGCTGTGCCTGCCGGAATCGCGCGTCGGAACACTGCAGGTGCGCAGTCGAGTGTTCGACGTGTTGGCGCTGGGCTGTGTCGGTGGAGCGATCGTCTTTCTGTCACTGTCGATCGATCCGCTGGGAACCGACTGACCTCAGGGCTGGATGGAGCGCCCGGTCCGAACGAGAGCGGTGTCAGCGACGACCCAGGCGGGCCAATTCCATCGTCTCGGCGAGCAGCTTCGCAACCGAGTCGGCTTCGGTGAGAAAGCCGTCATGACCGTCGCGTGACTGGATCACTTCGAGTCCACGGCACTGGGGGAGTTCGCGAGCGATCTCCTTCTGCAGGCGAAGCGGGTACAGGCGATCGGAATCGACTCCGCCGACGATCGTCGGAACCGGTGTCGATGCGAGAGCTTCGGCAACACCGCCGCGCCCGCGGCCCACGTCGTGACGGTTCATGGCTTCGCTGAGCAGAACGTACGTTGCCGCGTCGAACCTGCTGACGAGCTTGGCCGCCTGATGCTCGAGGTAGCTCTGTGCGGAGTACCGACCTCCGGCCCACGGGTCCTCGTCGTCCTGTGGTGAGTTCCCGAATCGAATGTCGAGTTCGCTCTCGGTCCGGTACGTCAGGTGCGCGATGCGCCGCGCGATGCCGAGACCGGCCGTGGGTGAGGTGCCGGTGTCGTGATAGTTGCCGCCGAGCCAACCCGGATCGGCCTTGATTGCGGCGATCTGCGTTGTCTGGGTACCTATCTGGTCGGCGGTGGCCCGGGCACCCACCGCGAGTACCAGTGCGGCCGCGACCCGGTCGGGATGGCCGACGATCCATTCCAGGGTGCGCATCCCGCCCATCGACCCGCCCACGACAGCGGCGAACCGATCGATGCCGAGGACGTCGGCCACCGCTACCTCGGCTGCGACCTGATCGCGGATGGAGATGTAGGGAAAACGAGACCCGTACGGCGTGCCGTCGGGAGAGATGCTGCTCGGTCCGGTAGTGCCACCGCAACCACCGAGAACGTTGGTCGCGACGACGCACCACTCGTCGGTGTCGATGGGGCAGCCAGGCCCGACCATTCCGTTCCACCAGCCGGGCAGAGCGTGATCCGTGTCCGGCGGGCCGGACACGTGCGAGTCACCGGTCAGAGCGTGCTCGACGAGGACGACGTTGCTGCGATCGGCGGCGAGTTCACCCCACCGCTGCACCGCAACGGTCACCTGTGGGATCCGATCGCCGCTTTCGAGATCGAGACCGCCGATGTCGATAGTTCCCAGCCGCCCGTCCGGAGACGGTAGAACCGTCTCCGGACGAACGCCTGTGTCGCAGGAATAACTCAAGATGCCGCCGCGCTGAATCCGACCTCGAGGTCGGCGATGATGTCCTCGATGCCTTCGATACCCACTGCAAGACGAACCAGCCCAGGAGTCACTCCCGATGCCAGCTGCTCTTCCGGGGTGAGTTGGGAGTGCGTCGTGGACGCGGGATGGATGACGAGAGAGCGCACGTCTCCGATGTTAGCGACATGGCTGTGCAAGGTGAGTGCGTTGACGAACTTCTTGCCCGCGTCCACTCCGCCTCGCAACTCGAACGCCACGATCGCGCCCTGCCCCTTGGGCAACAATTCCTGGCCCCGCTGATACCACGGCGACGACTCCAGCCCGGCGTAGTTGATCGAGGTGACGTCGTCGCGACCGGCGAGGAACTCGGCCACCTTCTGTGCGTTCGCCACGTGCCGCTCGATTCGCAGGCTCAACGTCTCCAGGCCTTGGCTGATGAGGAAGGCATTGAACGGAGAGACTGCGGCACCGATGTCGCGCAACAGCTGCACGCGTGCCTTCAGTGCGAATGCGGGCGCACCGAGGTCGGCGAAGACCACCCCGTGGTAGCTCGGGTCCGCGGTGGTGAAGTTGGGGTGGCGGCCCTGAGTCCAATCGAACGTGCCGCCGTCGACGATGACACCCGCGATGGCCGTTCCGTGGCCACCCAGGTACTTCGTTGCGGAGTGCACGACGATGTCGGCACCGTGCTTCAACGGCTGCAACAGGTACGGCGTCGCCACCGTGTTGTCCACGATCAACGGGATGCCGTTCTCGTGGGCTACCGCCGAGATGCCGGGGATGTCGAGAACGTCGTTCTTCGGGTTGGAGATCGACTCGCCGTAGAACGCCTTGGTCGACGGAGTGATCGCGGCTCTCCACTGCTCGAGATCATCGGGATCGTCGACGAACGAGACGGTGATGCCCAGCTTGGGGAGTGTGTAGTGGAACAGGTTGTACGTACCGCCGTAGAGCCGCGGACTCGAGACGATGTGGTCTCCTGCCTCCGCGAGGTTGAGAATGGCGAATGTCTCGGCGGCCTGACCCGACGCCACCAACAACGCAGCGACGCCACCTTCGAGTGCGGCGATGCGCTGCTCGACGACATCCTGAGTGGGATTGATGATGCGGGTGTAGATGTTGCCCGGCTCGGCGAGGCCGAACAGGGCTGCCGCGTGGTCGGTGTTGTCGAACGTGTACGAGGTGGTCTGGTAGATCGGCAACGCGCGAGCGTTGGTGGCACCGTCCGGGGTCTGACCGGAGTGGATCTGCTTGGTCTCGAAGCTCCAGTTGGCCGACGGGTCGGTGAACGGATCCTCGGTGGGTGCTCCGGTGGCGTCGACGACGTCGGGGGTCGAATCGGTCATGGCTGGTGATACTCCGTTTTCTGAGACGAGTCTGTCTAAGACGAATCGAATGTCGAATGAAGCTCGAGAAGTCGAGCGCTACGGGGCGTATCGGTACAGCAACACATGAGAGAACCTCCTGACAGGCCTCGGCCCCTGGAGGCCGAAGATTCAGTGGGTCCGCTTCCTGCGGACCCGCGCTTGTCGATTCGGCACTCGGCGTGCCGGATCGGCCCGGTCGTTCACCCGGGGCACCCCACCGCGGTTGGAGGGTTGCCGGCCAGCAAGCCGGGGCTCGATGCTGGCACTCATGACCTGGCGAAGATCTTAGCGGGTACGTGAGCTCCGCAGGAACAAGGGCTCGGCAGGCACTCGAGCAGATGCTCGGGTGAGGACAATCACCGCGCTGCGACTCGAAAACAAGTTGCCAGAGGGAAGACAATGGTCGGGTTGGCTGTTCTCTTACTCGATTGCGCTCTGCTGAATCGATTCGGCGAGCCGCCGTTCTTGTCGCTCACTTCCCCGATCGAAACGAAGGTAGTACCGCTGTGACTGTCACCGATTCCGCTCTTTCCCGAGTCAGCGCTGTGCGCGGCAAGGTGTCGAGTGGTCTGAGTGTCAGTCATCGACCGCACTCGACCCGTCGCAAGCTCGCCATGTTGGCCCTGTCCATCGGCGGTTTCGGCATCGGCACCACGGAATTCGCGTCGATGGGCTTGCTGCCGGACATCGCCACGACGATGGGGATCTCGGAGCCCTCTGCGGGCCACATGATCTCTGCCTACGCGCTCGGCGTCGTGGTCGGCGCGCCCACCATTGCTGCCCTGGCTGCACGCGTTCCCCGGCGGATGTTGCTGCTGGTGTTGATGGTCGCCTTCACTCTGGGCAACCTCGGCACGGTGTTCGCACCCAGTTTCAACGAGCTCGTCGCCTCGCGATTCGTCGCGGGCCTGCCGCACGGTGCGTATTTCGGAGTGGCCGCGCTGGTGGCTGCCCACCTCGCCGAACCGGGTAAACGAGCCAAAGCCGTCGCGATGGTGATGATGGGTCTCTCGGTCGCCAACGTCGTCGGCGTTCCGGTGGCTACGTGGATCGGGCAGGCGCTGGGATGGCGCAGTGCGTTCGCTCTCGTGGCGGTCATCGGTGCCCTCACCGTCGCCGCGCTCGCTGTGTGGATGCCGAGACTGGACGCCATGCCGACCACCAGCCCCATCACCGAGCTGGGTGCATTGCGCCGTAGCCAGGTGTGGATGACCCTGTTCGTGGGCATCGTGGGATTCGGTGGCATGTTCGCGGTGTACACCTACATCGCGTCGACGCTGACCGATGTCGCCGGTCTCGCTCGCGCGCTCGTTCCGGTTGCCCTGATGATCTACGGACTGGGGATGGTCGCCGGCAACTACGCCGGTGGCTGGCTGGCCGACCGGTACCAGCTCAGGGGCACCTTCGTCGGTCTGGCCGCGACTGCAGTGTTCCTGGCGCTGTTCGTGGCAGCGGCACACAATCCGATCACTGCTCTGCTCCTGGTGTTCCTCATCGGTGCGTCCGGTTCCTCGGTGGTCCCCGGCCTCCAGACGAGGCTGATGGACGTGGCAGAGGACGCCCAGACGCTCGCCGCGTCGCTCAACCATGCCGCGTTCAACCTGGCCAACGCCATCGGAGCGGCAGTCGGCGGTGCCGTGATCGCCGCAGGCTTCGGCTACACGGCACCCGCCGCCGTCGGCTCGGGCCTGGCGGTGGCCGGTCTCGGTGTGCTGGCCACCGCCATGTGGATGGACAGGCGCTCGGCCGCGAAGTAAGCGACCCGGTTCGGTCAGCCGGTGATCGTCGCTGCCGTTCCGCCGAGTGCCTCCGACAGAGCCGGGGTGAGCTTGTCGATGACGTACGGCAGGCTGAGCACGCTGGTGAAGTAGATCGCGCCGGCCGTCACCCCGTCGGTGAAGACCAGATTGCCGTCCTGCACCGGCTCGAGTGCGTTGTACACCGCTACTTTCTCGAGCTGCGTGCGGTCGCCCGGACCCTCGGTTCCCCAGATCAATACGTCGGCGACGTCGAGGACCGACAGGTTCTCCAGCGGAATGCTGGCCTGAGCGCTACCGTCCGCCGGAACGTACGCGTCGATGTCGTCGGGGATGGCGAAGCCGAGCTTGGTCAGAAAGTCGGTGCTCAGTCCGTCCTGGTACGCAATCGCCTTGCCCTCGTAGAACGCGTTCTGCAAGAAGATCGCCTTCTTACCGGCAAACTCCGGGTGTGCGGCCGCGGCGTCCGCGAACTTCTGGTTCACTCCGTCGATCAACGCATCGACCTCGTCCTTCTGGCCCAGTGCGCGTCCGATCTTCTCCGCCTGCACGTCCCAGGGCTCGAAATACGCGGTCGACGCGTCGGACTGTGCGAGCGTCGGTGCGATGTCGCTGAGCGTGTCGTACGTGTCCGCCGTCAGGCCGGCATTGGTGGCGATGATCAGATCGGGCTCGAGTGCGGCGATCTTTTCCGTCTCGAATCCATCGTCGTTCGAGAGCACTTCGGGCTGCGCGTCCCCCAGCGCTGCCTGAGCCCAGGGCCAGGTTGCGTACGGCTGCTCGCCGTACCATTCCGTGACGCCGACGGGTATGACGCCGAGCGCCAGGACGGTGTCCTGTTCGGTGTAGCCGGCCACAACGACACGAGTGGGTTCCTCGGGCACGACGGTCTCACCGAACGCGTGCTCGATCGTGACCGGGAATGCGGACGAGTCGGACGAGGGTCCCGTTTCGGCACCCGCGCCCGGCGTTGTCTCGTCGCTCGAGTTCGAGCAGGCGCTGAGCAGTCCCGCGGTGGTCAGCGCTATCGCGCACACCGCCAGAGTTGTGCGTAGTGGTCGGGTGTGCATCGTTACGCCTTTCGGAAGGGTTGGCTAACAAACGGAAGGATAGCCGACCCTAAATCGGACGTGCAGTCGAGTTCGTGATCGACCCGACGGTCCGGCTCGAACCTTCACCGAACCTCCACATTTCCCGACGGACTCCTCCATGTGAGCCCTCTAGGGTCAGTTCTCATGAGCCGCACAGTTCTCGTCGTGGACGACGAGCCCACGATCTCCGAGGCCGTCGCTGCGCGACTTCGCGGCGAAGGGTACGAGGTCGTCACCGCAGCCGACGGTCCCGCCGCGGTCGAGGCGTGCGCGCGGTTCGATCCCGATGTCGTGGTCCTCGATCTGATGCTGCCCGGATTCGATGGGCTGGAGGTGTGCCGCCGGATCCAGTTGTCGCGGCCTGTCCCGGTATTGATGTTGACGGCCAAGTCGGACGAGACCGACATGCTGGTCGGCCTCGGTGTCGGCGCAGACGACTACCTGGGCAAGCCGTTCAGTATGCGGGAGTTGGTCGCTCGGGTGCACGCGCTGATTCGCCGCGCCGAGCGAACCGCTGTGAGCGAACCCAAGGCCGTCCGAGTCGGTGACGTGCGGATCGATCACCGGGAACGGCGGGTGTTCAACGACTCCGGCGACATCCACCTGACCAGAACGGAATTCGACATCCTCGCCTATCTCGCCGATCGGCCTCGTACCGCGGTCTCGCGGGAGACCCTGCTCTCGGAACTGTGGGGCTGGGACGATTCGGCGAGCAGCAGAACCGTCGACAGTCACGTGAAAGCGTTGCGCCGCAAACTCGGTGGCAATCTGATTCGTACCGTGCACGGAGTCGGCTACGCCGTGGAGGTGCCGCGATGATGCGGATGCTTCCGCGCCCCCTTGACCCCTTGCGCTCGTTCAAGCTCAAGGTTTCGCTGATCGTGGGTATCGTGCTGGTGCTGGCCAGCATCGTCTTCTGGATCGGGGCGGGCTGGCAATTTCGCTACACGCTCCTGGCGGCGCTCGTGGTGTCCTTGGCCGCGACGCAATTCGTTGCGCATGGAATGACGTCGCCGCTGCGCGAAATGACCTCGGCAGCCAAAGCGATGGCGCGGGGCGACTACTCGACGCGAGTGCGGGCCACCTCGCGGGACGAGGTGGGCGAGCTCGCCACCGCGTTCAACACCATGGCGGGCGACCTGGAGGCCGCCGAGAAGTATCGTCGGGAACTCATCGGCAACGTCTCGCACGAGTTGAAGACACCGATTGCCGCCCTGCGTGCCGTGCTCGAGAACGTGGTCGACGGGGTGACCGAGGCCGATCCCGAGACGTTGGCCGTGGCACTGCGCCAGACCGAGAGGCTCGGCGATCTGGTCACCGAACTGCTCGATCTCTCGCGGGTGGAGGGCGGTGTGCTCAGCATTGCCCGGGAGGAATTCGAGGTGCGGGAGTTCCTCGAAGATGCGACAACCGTTCACCGAGAACGAGTGTCGATACTCGTCTCACCGAGCGATGTGACCGTCGTGGCCGATCGATCTCGAATGACACAGGTGATCACCAACCTCGTCGACAACGCCGTGCGTCATTCCCCGCATTCGAGCACGGTGACGTTGCGGGCTCATAGAATCGACGACGCGTTCGCGCTCGACGTGGTCGACGAGGGCCCCGGCATCGCACCCGCCGATCGCCACGCGGTGTTCGACCGATTCACACGCGGCGGATCCACCGACGGCGGAACAGGTCTCGGCCTCGGCATCGCACGCTGGGCCACCGAACTGCACGGCGGAACCATCGAAGTTCTCGACAGTGAATCCGGCTGCCACATCAGAGTGGTCATCCCCGAGCACTGACTTTCTCGATCGATCCGAACCGAGACTGCCCGTCCACGGACTGCAGCCGCCGACCTTCCATGCCCGAAATACAGAAAAGGCAGCGCCATGAGCACGATCGACATTCAGACTCATCCGAAAGCTCACCGCCGGCGATCGTTGTGGGGCCCGCGCACCTGGCCGGCGGTTCGGTACTCTCGGGCACCCCGCGTCGCACTGGTCGGAGCAGCCCTCACCGGTGTGGTCGGGGTAGTCGTGCTGGGCCACAGTGCTTTCGGCGTGCTGATCACCACGGTGGTGTTCGTTGCCGTTGTCCTCGCTGTACGCAGCGGCAGGCTCTCTCTCTGGGAATGGGCAGGCGTGGCAGGAGTTCTGGCACTGGCGAGCGTGTCTGCAGTGCGAGAGGCCGAGTGGATCGTGACGATGTCGACGACGCTCGCCATCGTGGTCGGCGCGGTGGTGCTCTCCCGCGCATGGACATGGACGGGAATTGCACTCGGTGCCGCGCTCCCCGTGTCGGTGCCGATGCGGGTGCTTCGCTGGACCGGCAGGGGAGCAGCTTCCGTCGATCTGGAGGGTCCGCGGCCGGCGCGGATCGGCATGGTCGCATTCGTCACCGTGGTGCTCTGCGTCGTGTTCGCGGCACTGTTCGGTGCAGCAGACCGGCGTTTCGCGGACGCGCTCGCCGCGGTAGTACCGGAGTTCGATGTGGAATCGCTCGTCGGACGCACCCTTGTCTTCGTTCTCACCACCGCAGGTGCGCTGGCCGTGGCATACATTGCACTGCATCCGCCGCGCTTCGATCGGCTCGCACCGTCCCCGCGTCGAACACTTCGTCTGTGGGAGTGGATGATTCCCCTCGGAGCGGTGGTCGCGCTGTTCACCGTGTTCGTGGGCTTCCAAGTGCCGACACTGTTCGGCGGGCAGGGGCACGTCCTGACCACCGAGGGCCTGACCAATGCCGAATATGCCCGGCAGGGCTTCTGGCAACTGCTGGCGGTGACAGTACTGACATTGCTCGTCATCGCGGTCACGGTCATCAAAGCCGGGCGCATCGCCCGACGCGACCGGATTGCGTTGCGTGCCTTGTTGGGAGCGCTGTGTGTCCTGTCCATGGTGATCGTGGCATCGGCGCTGCATCGAATGTCGTTGTACGAGGAGCAGTACGGCTACACCACTCTGAGGTTGTTCGTCACGGCTGTCGAGTGGTGGCTGGGATCGGTGTTCGTGCTCCTGATCGTCGCGGGCGTGCGGATGTCGGGACGCTGGCTTCCGCGAGCAGTCGGCGTCGGGGCGGTACTCACAGTGCTCGCATTGGCGGCCCTGAATCCCGATGCCTACATCGCGCGTCACAATGTGGAGCGATTCGAGCAGACCGGACGCATCGATACGTCCTACGTGGGTGGTTTGTCGGCCGACGCCGACGCCGAGCTCGAGCGACTGCCCGACTACGTGCGTCCCTGTGTACAGGCTCGCGGCCCGGTCTTCGTAGGCGATACCTGGCACCTGTGCACGGACCGCTCGGTATCTGTACCCTGAGCAACGACTCGGATCAGCGGCACACCAGGGAGGTGCGGGATGGGATACCAGAACTTCGTCGTCACGTCGCTGCTTCTTCTGTCGCTGCTGCTGACGGCGCCGGGCGGAACAACGGACGTTGCACTGGTTCTCGTTGCGGCGCTGGCGGTCCTGATGGTGCTCGCGCACCGCGTCGATGTTCTGACACTGCTCCGGCGTTTGCCGAACGTCGGACCCACTGCCGAGGGACGCCACCTACGAGGTGCGTTCCGACGCCAGCACCGGCCCGATGCGCCGGGCCGCCCGCAGCCACGAGCACCCGGTGCCCTGGTGGGGGCACTCTAGTTTCGAGTTTCCCCACGCCTTCGCGTCCATAGTCGCAAGGTTGCCAGGGAGAACCACCATGCTCGTGATCGCCGACGCCACCAGGCGTTTCGGTTCGCTGACCGTCTTCAGCGATGTCAACTTCGCGGTATCGGAGGGGTCGGTCTGTGCCCTCGTCGGTGCCAACGGAGCCGGAAAGACAACTCTGCTGCGATGCGTCGTCGGGGCCGACGACCTCGATTCCGGCACCATCACGCTGTTCGGAGAGCCTGTCGATGAGACAGCGCCCGATTTCCGAGCGCGCATGGCGTCGATACTGGACGATCCGGGGACCTTTCCGCACCTGTCGGTGAGTGAACATCTTCAACTCGTCGCTGCGGCCCACGGAGTGGCCGACCCTCCGAGTGCAGCCGAACGGGTGATCGAGGGACTCGGGCTCGAGCATGTCGTAGATCAGCTACCCGTCACCTTGTCCAGCGGTCAGAGGCGAAGGCTGGCATTGGGTTCGGCGTTCGTGCGACCCCGAGACGTATTGGTGCTCGACGAACCCGAGCAGCGGTTGGACGCAGCAGGCAAGCGCTGGTTGGCTCAGGCCATCGAGCACGAGAAGCAGGCCGGGTGCATTGTCCTGATGGCATCTCACGACCCCGATCTCGTCGAGCAGGTGGCCGACACGTGCGTGGACGGTGACCGGTGGCGACAGTGACGACGGCCGTGCCTACCGCACGCGTCGTCCGTGGCCGGATTCGTGAGTGGAAACGCGCGAGGATGCCAACCGACATCGGCACAGTCCTCGCGGTCTGGGGACTGCCGGCGTTCGTGGCAACGGGACTGCTGTGGCACGTTCTCGGACGCATCGACCCCGGCACTTTCGGGTCCGGCGAGTCGGTCGCCGGACTCGTACGTTCGGTCGATTCTCTGTTCGCCGTGGGGCTCGCGATCGCGGCCTTCGGCCTGCTCATGGTCGCGGTGCGGGCGCTGGGGCCTGTCGTGGTGAACTCCGCGGAACGGTTCTGGATTCACTCGACCCCACTCGATCGGTCGGCCGTACTTGCTCCGCGCTACTGGGCGTCGACAGCATGCGGAAGCGCCCTGGGTGTGCTGATCGCGCGAGGATCGACTCTGGTCGGACCGGCTGCTCACAGCTGGTGGTGGTTCGGCGGCATGGGGGCAGCGATAGGTGCGAGCGTCGTCGGCTGCGGAGTATGCGCGCAGACGTCGCGGCTCGGAGACCGGTGGTACCGGAACTTCTCTGTCGGCCTGGTTTGTGTCGCCGTCCTCGGCTCTTCGTTGTCCGTTCTCTACGCACCGGTTCTGCCTGCATCCTCGGTCGTGTGGGCGGCAGCCTTCGCTGTCGTATCCGGTATCGCGATCGTGTCGGTCGGCCGCCGTCGTGTTCGCCGGTTGAATCGGGCTGCGCTGGAACGTGGTTCTGGGCTCGTTACCTCACTGTCGGTCGCGACGACGACGATGGATTCTTCGTTCGTTTCTTCCGAGATGGATGTGCGTACCTGGCGTCGGGTGGGTCTCGTGCGGTCTCGGTCGTTTTCGGGTTCACGCTGGCGAATGTTCGTGGACGCCGATGCTCGGCGCGTCCTGCGGGATAGGAGTGCGGTATCCACTCTGGTTGCGGTGATCATCGTGGTCTATCTCTGTACGGCGGTGTTCACTCTGCCCCTGCGTCCCCTCGCACTGCTGCTGGCTTGCTGTGTCGTCGGCTCCGCTTTCGGTCGTGGGCTACGAGATATCAACTCGTCCAGTGCTTTTCGTGCTGCCTTCGGAGGGTCCGATCGCAGTCTGCGCTCAGCGCATCTGGTCGTGCCTGCAGCCGGAGTCTTCGCAGTCTTCGCTGCGTGCGCACCGGTGGTGTTCGGCGCATCGCTCTGGGCAGTGCTGCCCATCCCGTTCGTGGCGCTCGCTGCTCTGTACCGATCTGCATCGCGACCACCGCTCGAGTACGGGGGTCTCATTCTCGAGACGCCGATGGGGCAGGTTCCGGTGGACATGCTGCGGCAGATGCTTCGCGGCCCACTCGTCGTGTTCGCGTATGCGGCGGTGCAGATTGCGGTGGGCGTCGGATGAACCGCGCGCGCACTGGTCGCTCCGTGGTAACCGTCCTCGGCATCATTGCCGTCTTGCTCGTCGTCTTCACCGTTGTCGACGCACAACCTGCCGCACAGATAGCGATGTTCGGTGCGCTGGTCGCGGCGTCCCTTGTCGTCCTAGGTGCGCCGTCCGACCTCGCCGTGATCGCACCGCTGTCGCCGTGCGCCGCAGGCGCGGACGGACGGCGGCTTCGGGGATCCTTCCGCAGGCAACAGCAACCCGATGCGCCCGGTCGCCCTATGCCGAGAGCGCCCGGTCCGGTCCGTGGACCGGACCGGTGGCTCCAGTTCTCCTGAGCCACTGCGAGATCCGGTCGAGATGCCAACCGACCGACTTCTCTCACAGTGAGGTGTTCCACCATGCTCGATTTCGTTTACTATCCCGTCTCCGCGGTGCTGTGGTTCTGGCACAGAGTCTTCGGGTCCGTGCTCGGCCCCGGCAACGGCGTCGCCTGGGCCCTGGCAGTGATATTCCTCGTCTTCACGCTGCGTGCGCTGCTGATCAAGCCGTTCGTCAGCCAAATTCGTTCCCAGCTCGCCATGAAGAGGCTCCAACCACAGATCAAGGCCGTCCAGAAGAAGTACTCCGGGGACCGTGCTCGACAGGCAACCGAGATGCGGAAGTTGCAGCAGGAACACGGATTCAATCCCTTGATGGGATGTCTGCCGCTGCTTGCACAGGGCCCGGTCTTCATCGGTTTGCTCCACGTGCTGCGATCGTTCAACCGGACCGGTACCGGATTCGGCCATCTCGGCATGACGGCGCAGGACAATGCGAACACTGCGAACTACGTGTTCAGTGCCGCTGATGTGCAGTCCTTTCTGGACGCGCGATTGTTCGGTGCTCCGATCTCGGCTGCCATCAACAGCTCTCGCGAGGTCCTGGAGGCATTCGGTCCGTTCGGGGGAGTGCCGTCGGTATGGAGTATCGCGTTCGTCGCAGTACCGCTGATGATCGTCGCCGCGGTGGCGACACATCTGAACTCGCGGGCATCCGTCGCCCGGCAGGACGCGGCGGCGCTCGCCAACCCGCAGACGGCCATCATGAACAAGCTCGTGCTCTGGGTGTTCCCGGCAGGTGTGCTCGTCGGTGGGCCGGTGCTTCCGGTTGCGGTGTTGCTGTACTGGGTGAGCAACAACATCTGGACCTACGCCCAGCAGCACATCGTCTATCGGCGGATCGATCGTGAGCCGAGTATCGAGCCGGAGGTGAGATCGGCCGTCACCGCGCCGAAGCCCGGGGCGAAGCCGAGGCGTCGGTAGCGACCCAGGGGAGGTGCCGCCGACAGAAGGCGACCCGCCGTCTGTCGGTGGTCTCCGCTACCGTCGTCGGCGTGCCGATCACAATTTCCACAGTCAACGTCAACGGAATTCGCGCTGCTGTTCGCAAGGGCATGCTGCCGTGGCTGGAGGCCACCGATGCCGACGTCATCTGCCTGCAGGAGACCCGTGCAAACGACGGGGAACTGACCAAGGCGCTGGCCCCGGCCCTCGATGCGGGCTGGCACCTGGCCTCGGCCGAGCCGTCGGCGAAGGGACGCAACGGCGTGGCGTTGCTGTCGAAGGCGGCTCCCGATGCGATACGCACCGGCATCGGCGCCACCGAGTTCGCCGATGCCGGTCGCTACATCGAAGGCGACTTCGGAGAGGTCACCGTCGCGAGCCTGTACCTGCCGTCGGGCGAGGTCGGTACCGACCGTCAGGACGAGAAGGAACGCTTCATGGCTGCGTTCGCGAAGTATCTGGCCAAGACGGCAAAGGCAGCCGAGTCCGCCGACCGCGACGTGGTGGTGTGCGGCGACTGGAACATCGCCCACACCGAGGCCGACTTGAAGGCGTGGAAGACGAATCGCAAGAACTCGGGGTTCTTGCCGGAGGAACGTGAGTGGGTGTCGCGGTTGCTCTCCGAGAAGGCACCGTGGACCGATGTCGTTCGGGCGTTGCACCCGGAGGTCGAGGGTCCGTACAGCTGGTGGTCGTATCGGGGGAAGGCGTTCGACAACGACGCCGGTTGGCGCATCGACTATCAATTGGCTACCAGTGATCTGGCCGAGCGTGCCAAGGAAGCGACCACCGAGCGCGCCGAGGCCTACGACCAGCGATGGTCCGATCACGCGCCGGTGACTGTGCGCTACCGCTAGGCAAAAGGCAGGTGTCGATCGGTTCGTGAAAAGATTGCACCATGTCTGCTCCCGACTCCATCGATACTCCGCAGGGTCCGCGTCGGCGGGTGCTCTCCGGCATCCAACCGACTGCCGATTCGTTCCATCTCGGCAATTACCTGGGTGCGGTGCGGAACTGGGTGGAGTTGCAGGACGAGTTCGACGCGTTCTACTTCATCCCGGACCTGCATGCGATCACAGTTCCGCAGGATCCGAAGGAATTGCGTCGGCGTACCAGAGTGGCCGCGGCTCAGCTGCTCGCGGTGGGCATCGATCCGGAGAGGTCGACGCTCTTCGTACAGAGTCAGGTGCCCGAGCACGCGCAGTTGGCCTGGGTCCTCAATTGCATCACCGGGTTCGGCGAAGCGGCGCGGATGACGCAGTTCAAGGACAAGTCTGCCAAGCAAGGTCGCGATCACACCAGCGTCGGACTGTTCACTTATCCGATTCTGCAGGCCGCCGACATCCTGCTCTACCGTCCGAATTTGGTTCCGGTAGGCGAGGATCAGCGTCAACATCTGGAGTTGACTCGTGATCTGGCGCAGCGCTTCAACACCAGGTTCAAGAAGACATTCGTCGTGCCCGACGCACACATCATCAAGGGCACTGCGAAGATCTTCGATCTGCAGGATCCCGCCGCGAAGATGAGCAAGTCCTCGTCGAATCCGGCGGGCATCGTCAATATTCTCGACGATCCGAAGGTGTCGGCGAAGAAGATTCGCTCGGCGGTGACCGACAACGAGCGTGACATCGTCTTCGATACCGAGAACAAAGCCGGGGTCAGTAATCTGCTGGTCATTCAGTCTGCCCTGTCGGGTACGACCATCGAGGATCTCGTGGCCGGATACGCGGGCAAGGGATACGGAGACCTCAAGTCCGACACCGCTGAGGTCCTCACCGAGTTCGTCGTTCCGCTGCGTGAGCGGATGGACGGCTTCATGGCCGACGTCGCCGAACTCGATCGCATCCTTTCGGCGGGGGCGGATCGAGCCAGAGAAGTGGCGAGTCGAACACTCGCTCAGGTATACGACCGGGTGGGTTTCCTGCCTCCCGGCGCATAACATTTACGACACAACGGGTTTCGTTGCGCAGCGATGCGGCGACACCATCCGAGAGTGGCCGACGACAGCGAGAAGGTGAGCGCGATGCCCGATTTCAAGGCCATGCTCGACGACCGGCGTGCCCGGTGGCCCTGGCTCGATCACACCGTCGTTGCAGCGCAGCGTTATCAGGGTCAGAAGGGCGACTACTACGCGGCCGGTATGACCTATTTCAGTGTGCTGGCGTTGTTTCCGCTGCTGATGGTCGCCTTTGCGATCGCCGGCTTCGTGCTCGTGAACCAGCCCGAGTGGCTTGCAGAGATCCAGTCTCAGATCGCGGAGAACGTGCCGGGGAGCTTCGGTGAGACGATCAGCTCTCTGATCGAGACGGCCATCGAATCGCGCACGAGTGTCGGCATCATCGGTTTGCTCGGTGCCCTGTACGCCGGTCTCGGGTGGATCGCCAACCTTCGTGAGGCACTGACCGCCATGTGGGAGAGCCAGCACGAGCAGGGTGGCTTTCTGGCGACCAAGGCAAAGGACTTCGCTGCGTTGCTGGGGCTCGGGACCGCATTGGTTCTCTCGCTCGGCCTCTCGGCTCTTGCCGGCGGCGGCGTCATGCGCAGCATCCTCGAGTGGGCGAATCTCGACTCCGTACCGGGAGTGGGAATTGCACTGCGCATCTTCTCGGTACTCCTCGCGCTGGCGGGCACCTGGGCCCTGTTCACCTGGGTGATCTCGCGCCTGCCGCGCGAACCGGTGTCGTGGCGCAGCGCAGCCAAGGGTGCTCTACTGGCCGCAATCGGGTTCGAAATCTTCAAGCAGCTCGGTGCCCTCTATCTGGCGTCGGTAACCAGCGGTCCTGCAGGCGTCGTCTTCGGACCCATCATCGGTCTGTTGGTGTTCGTGTTCACGACTTCACGGCTGGTGCTGTTCTCCACGTCGTTCGCTGCCACGACTCGCGAAAGCCTCGCCGAAGCCCACGTTCCGGCACCGGAACCGGCGGTGATCAACACAAGGGTCGAGGTCAGTGCAGGTCCCGGCGTGACAGGCGGGTTGGCGCTGGTGGGTGCGGGTGTACTCGCCGCGGTCGGAGTCGCGGGACTGCGTAACCGGCGCCGCTGAATACCTCGCGACGGCGGACGACCGCAGGGCTGATCAGCGGTTGCGCGACATCCGTCGAGCGCCCCACAACAGCCCGATCACCACGATCGCGCCGATGACACCGATCGAGAGGCGGACCACGGTGTCGCCTTGGGCCTGCATCTCGGACTGGCGGGAGCCCGAGGCCGTCGCGGGTGGCTGGGCGAGAGTCGGCGTTGCCTCTGGCGCTCGTGTACTCGTCACCGCCGATGTCGACTGCGGTTCGACGAGATCACCGACAGAGCTGTTCGGATCCATGGCGAACCCGTAGTCCAGCAGTCGCGCCGCTTGCTCCCACGGACGGATCGGCAGCACATCGCCCTTCATGATCGTCACCACGAGGCGTCGGCCATTGCGCTCGGCCCCGGCGACGAAGGTCTGGCGGGCGTCGTCTGTGTATCCGGTCTTGCCTCCGAGAGCACCCTCGTAGTTGTAGAGCAGCTGGTTGTCGTTGGAGAGTGCGAAACCCGGTCTGTCCTGATCCTCCGGGATCGCAAGATCTTTCGGGTAACCCGGAAACTGCACGGTCTCCGTCGAAATCAGTTGTGCGAACGTCGGATTCTGCATTGCCGCGCGAAAGATCAGGGCCAGATCGTAGGCGGAGCTGGCCATCCCGGGACCGTCGAGACCGGACGGCGTCGCCGTGCGCGTGTCGAGTGCGCCCAGTTCTGCCGCCTTGGCATTCATCTTCTCCACGGTTGCCACGTCCCCGCCCAATTGGGTCGACAACGCGTGCGCCGCATCGTTTCCCGACGCCATCACCAGTCCCTGCATCAACTGCAGATTGGTGTAGACGCCGTTCTTACCGATGCCGACGGCACTGCCCTCTGCCTCGGCGTCCTCGGCGGTCGCGGTGATCTGGGTGCTCAGGTTCAATTCGTCCAGTGCGACGAGCGCAAGCAACACCTTGATGGTGCTCGCCGGACGATGTCTCCCGTGCGGATCCTTGGCGGCCAGAACGGAACCCGAGTCCATGTCGGCGACCACGAACCCGGTGGCGGAGATGTCCGCCGGTAGTGGGGGAGCGCCGTCCGGCACGATCGCTCCGCACTCGGCGAGCCGATCTCCGCCGACAGCCTCCGCGGGGATGGGAAGTGGTTGCGGGGTGGTGCTTCCGGGTGCCGGGACTTCGGACAGGTCGATCGCCGGGGGAGGCGAGGCCGCGAACGGGCAGCTGTCGGTGTCGGGCGTCGTGAACGGCGGTGTGGTCGTCGTCGGAACCGGAGGCTCGGCGGCCGGCTGTGCCAGGGCAGGTCCAGCAACGATTCCGACGAGCGCAATCGATACCGCACATGCAGCCGCAAAACTTCTGATCCTTTTCATCGCGAATCACCATAGGCGCTCCGTGGATGGTCGACGCCACGACTCACCGGCGAACTGCTACCGCGCGTCCGGTGGTCCGACACCACTGTGCACCGCTGAATCGGCCGGTCCAGCCGACGGGTAGGCATCTGCCACCAGTATGAGAACTCGCTCATGTTGTGCTCCTTCGCTTCTCACGTTCGACCGCGATCGTTGAGTCAGCACCGAAACGGTGACCCATAGAACCCGGATCGAAGGAGCAGTTATGAAGATGCCAGGCAAGTTCGCGATCGTCGGCGCAGCAGCCGTTGTGCTCACCCTCGGCAGCGTCGGCGCACTCGCGATCGCCGACGACGACCCCACCCAGCAGCGACCGTCCTCGATCTCGGTGGAACAGCGGCTGCCGGCGGCCGATCCGGCTCCGGTCCAGCCGGCGGCCCCAGCGCAGCAGCCGACACCCACGCATATCCCGGACGACCGCTACGACGACGACTGGGACGACCGCAACGACGACGACCGCTACGACGACGACCGCTACGACGACGACCGCTACGACGACGACCGCTACGACGACGACCGCGCTGACCGTGATGACCTGGACGACCGAGACGACGATTGGGACGATCTGAACGACGACGATCCGAACGACGACAACGACGACTGAGACTCGGGAGTGGCGTCGGCAGTGTCCGACGCCACTCATGTGTCGGACAGTCGGTATCCCATTCCGCGGACGGTCTCGATTCGCGCGGCACCGAATTTCGTCCGAAGGTAGCGGACGTAGACGTCGACGACATTGGAGCCCGGGTCGAAGTCGTAGCCCCACACCTGCGAGAGGAGTTGCTCTCGCGAGAGGACCTGGCCGGGGTGGCGCATGAAGGTCTCGGCCAGAGCGAATTCACGGGCCGACAGGTCGACGGTTCGGTCTCCCACCACAGCTCGGCGGGTGCGCAGGTCGAGGGTGAGGTCGGCGACCGTGAGCTGCGTGGTGTCGACGGTTCGCTTGGTGCCCAGGCGAACTCGGATACGCGCGAGCAGTTCCTCGAAGCGAAACGGCTTGGCCATGTAGTCGTCGGCACCGGTTTCGAGACCGGACACCACGTCCTGGACGCTGTCGCGGGCGGTCAACACGATCACCGGTATCTCGCACTGCTCTCCGCGGAGTCGGTGCAGGACCTCGAAGCCGTCCATGATCGGCAGACCGATGTCGAGTACCACCAGATCGAAGTCGCCGCTGCGGGCGTGTTCGTAGGCGGACCTGCCGTCGGACACCGTCGTCGTGCTGAATCCACTTGCTCTCAGCCCCTTGTGAACGAACGAGGCGATGCGGGGTTCGTCTTCGGCGATCAGGATGCGGGCCATGGTCGGTCCTTCTGCGGGGCAACGGAATCGGTCAGTGGAATGGTGATGGTGAACGTGGCACCGTGACCCGGTGCGCTGCCGACGTTCACCCGTCCACGGTGGGCTCCAGCGATTGCGGTGACGATGGACAATCCGAGCCCGGCTCCTTCGGTGCGTCTGGTCCCGTTGCGACCTCGGGCGAAGCGCTCGAAGATCCGTTCCTGCTCGTCGCGCTCGATCCCAGGGCCCGAGTCGGTGACCCAGAACCGAATGTCACCGTCGGACAGTTGTGATCCGATACCGATGCGGCCGCCGGGCGTCGTGTGGTGAGTTGCGTTGTCCGCCAATGCCAGCAGTGCTTGCGTCAGTCGTTGCGCGTCGAGTGGCGCGTGCACGGTCGCGCTCGCCTCCAACACCCATTCACGGTCGGCCAGGGTCGTCACCTTGTCGAACACGCTTCGAGTGAGCGCGTCGACATCGGTGACGACAGGCGTGACGAAGCTCGTCTGGTCGGCGCGGGTGAGCAGAAGCAAGTCGGCGACCAGGCGGTTCATCCGATCGAGTTCGTCGTCGACGAGCGCGACGGTGTCGCGAACGTCGGCCGGATCACGGTGGTCGAGCACATCGAGATGGCCTCGCACGATCGTGATGGGAGTGCGTAGTTCGTGGCCGGCGTCGTCCAGAAATCGGCGTTGGCTCGCTGCACCGGACTCGATTCGGTCGAGCATCGAGTTCAGCGTGTCGATCAGGGCTCCGATGTCGTCGCCTCGGCCCGTTGTTCTCGCGTCCGTGATCCGACCGGACAGGTCGGTTTCGGTGATCGATCTGGCGGTGGCGGTGATGTGTCTGATCGGGGACAGGAGGCGACCCGCGACGAACCACGCGCCGATAGCCGCCAGAACCGAGGTGACGCCGCCGACGACGAGCATCAACGTCGCGGTCTCGTCGGCCGAGGCGCGTTCTTGATCGGCGAAGTAGGCGGCAACCACCACGCCCGGTACCGGGTCACCCGCCAGCGAGACCGGCACCGCGAGGTACAGCACTTCGCCTGCAGCGCTCGAGTACGAACCCTCGACCGGCGCGGTCACGGAGCCGACCTCGGCGGTGAATCCGCCGTCGTCGGACAGTCGTACCGGTGCCTGCTGCCTGCTTTGCACGGCGAAAGCTCCGTCCACGTACCCCAGGAACTTCTCGTTGGGGCGGGCGAGGTTGTAGGTGATCACCACGCGGAGCACATCGTTGATGCCGTCGAACGGTTCACCGGTTCCGGGATCGACGCCTGCGTCGGTGAGGGTGGTGAACTCGGCGATCTCGGTGCGCAGCGATTCGCGCATGCGGTTGTCGGTCGCGCGGATCATCAGCAGCCACGTGGTCACGGTGACGGCCGCCAGCGACACCAGTACGAGCAGCAGTACCCACGAGAAGATGCGGCTGCGGGCGCTCGTCGGGCGCAGCGCGAGCAGTCGGGTCCGCATCACGTGGTCGGTCTTGCAGCGGCGTCAGTCGTCGTCATCGTCATCCCAGTCGTCGTCGAAGTCATCGTCCCAGTCGGCGGGCGGAAGCGGCGGCGGGGGCACGAATCCGTCCGGTGCCACCGGCTGCGGAGCGACGGCGGTTGGCGCGGGAATGCCCGTACCCGGCGCAGGGGTAACCGGCTGCGGGGTACCCGGGGCGGATTGCACGGGTGCGGCGGGTGCGACGATGGGTGCGGGCAACGGGGTCTGCTCGCCCGTCGATCGTGTCGTCAGCAAGGCCGTGACGAGCACCGCGAGCGTAAGCAGTCCCAGAGCCGAGACGATGATGGTTCGCACACGGCCGAGTCTGACGACGGCGGGTTGTGGCTACGTGAATCGGAGATGAGAGTTCTCTCATGTCGTCCGAGGTCCGGTGGTGCGCACACCGGTTCTGTTGCCTGACGAATAATCGTCGAAGATGCGTGGCGGGTACCAATCGTTTCTTACAGTGAGCAGGTCGGCGGGTCGGATTCGTCGGTTGTTCGAGAGACCGGATTTCGAAGAGGGAGTGCAATGAGGTTTCGGCAAAGGTGCCGGCCGATCGCGGTCGGCGCGGTCTGTGCGGTCGCGGCTCTGACTGTCGCTGCCTGTTCGAGCACCGGCGGTGCTCCTCGATCGTCCGACGAAGGATCCAACGCCGGGACCGCCGATACACCGTCTGCGACGATAGCGATGATCACGCACGAGGTTCCCGGCGACACCTTCTGGGATCTGGTGCGCAAGGGTGCCGAGGCCGCCGCGGCCAAGGACAACATCGAACTGCGTTACTCGGCGGACCCCGAAGCGCCCAACCAGGCCAACCTCGTTCAGAGTGCGATCGACTCGAAGGTCGACGGTATCGCGGTCACGTTGGCCAAGCCAGACGCGATGGCCCCCGCCGTCGAGGCAGCGACCGCCGCGGGCATCCCGGTCGTCGCGTTCAACTCCGGCTACGACTCCTGGAAGGACTTGGGAGTCCAGCAGTACTTCGGTCAGGACGAGAACATCGCCGGACAGGCTGCCGGGTCTCGCCTCACCGAGGACGGCGCACGCAAGACCCTGTGCATCATCCAGGAGCAGGGTGCAGTGTCGCTCGAGGCGCGATGCGCGGGCGTGACGCAGGGCTTCGGAGGTACCACCGAGATCCTCAACGTCAACAGCAAGGACATGCCGTCCGTCGAGTCGACCATCACTGCCAAGCTGCAGCAGGATCCGTCCATCGACCACGTCATCGCGCTGGCCGCTCCGATCGCTCTGACTGCGGTGCAGTCCAAGAACAATGCGGGCAGCGACGCCACGATCGTCACCTTCGACACCAACGCTGCACTGGTCGATGCGATCGAGTCCGGCGACGTGGCGTGGGCCATCGATCAGCAGCCGTACCTGCAGGGCTACCTGGCGATCGACTCGCTGTGGCTCTACCTCAACAACGGCAACACGATCGGCGGCGGCACCCCGGTGCTGACCGGCCCCGCGTTCATCGATTCGACCAACATCGATGCGGTCGCCGAGTACGCCCGTAACGGCACACGTTGAGTGCATCGTCTCGGCGCGGAAGGAATCTCATGTCCACACAGGCCGATCCGGCTCTGTCCGAGCACGTCGTGATCGCAGACGAGCGGGTCAAGAAGCGGAAACCGTTGCAGCGGTTGCTGATTCGTCCAGAGATCGGTGCCCTGTTCGGCGCGGTCGCCATCTTCGTCTTCTTCTGCATCGTGGCACCGCCGTTTCGATCGCCGGAGGCTCTTGCCACCGTGCTGTACGCGTCCTCGACCATCGGCATCATGGCGATCGGGGTGTCGCTGCTGATGATCGGTGGTGAGTTCGACCTCTCCACCGGTGTTGCGGTGACCTTCTCGTCCATCATGGCGTCGATGCTGGCCTACAACCTGCACCTGAACGTGTGGGCCGGCTCTGCGTTGGCGTTGGTGCTGGCGTTGGCGGTGGGTTTCCTCAACGGATACCTGGTGATGACGACGAAGATTCCGTCGTTCCTGATCACGCTGGCGTCGTTCCTGATGCTCACCGGCATCAATCTCGCCGTCACCAAGCTCGTCACCGGACAGGTCGCCACTCCGTCCATCTCGGACATGGAGGGATTCGACTCGGCCAAGGCAGTGTTCTCGTCCTCGTTCTCGCTGCTGGGGGTCTCGGTCCGCATCACCGTCGTGTGGTGGATCGTGTTCACCCTCGCCGCGACATGGGTGCTGATGAAGACCCGTACCGGCAACTGGATCTTCGCCGTCGGCGGCAACCAGGACTCGGCGCGGGCCGTCGGTGTCCCGGTCACCCGGGTCAAGATCGGTTTGTTCATGTTCGTCGGCTTCTGCGCCTGGTTCGTCGGTATGCACCTGCTGTTCGCGTTCGATACCGTTCAGTCGGGCCAGGGCGTGGGCAACGAATTCTTGTACATCATCGCCGCCGTCATCGGCGGTTGCCTGCTCACCGGTGGATACGGCACGGCCATCGGTGCTTTCATCGGAGCGTTCATCTTCGGCATGACCAATCAGGGCATCGTCTACGCAGGCTGGAACCCCGACTGGTTCAAGTTCTTCCTCGGCGCGATGCTGCTGTTCGCAGTGATCGCGAACAGCTCCTTCCGCAACTACGCGGCGAAAAGGTGACCATGACGTCCTCAGCCAACACGCCCCTCATCGAGCTGAAAGGCGTGGGTAAGAGCTACGGCAACATCATCGCGCTGCACGGGATAGACCTCCGCGTCGGTGCCGGTGAGGTCACCTGCGTCCTCGGTGACAACGGTGCAGGCAAGTCGACGCTGATCAAGATCATGTCCGGGCTGCACAAGCAGTCGGAGGGGGAACTGCTCGTCGACGGCACCGCAACCACGTTCGGTTCTCCCAAGCAGGCAGTCGACCAGGGCATCGCCACGGTCTACCAGGACCTCGCCGTCGTCTCTCTGATGCCGGTGTGGCGCAACTTCTTTCTCGGCCAGGAGCTGCGCAGGGGCACGGTGTTCAAAACCCTGGACACTCACGCCATGCGCGCGACGACCATCGACGAACTCCGCAAGATGGGCATCGATCTGCCCGACGTCGATGCCCCGATCGGTTCCCTGTCCGGTGGCCAACGTCAGTGCGTGGCCATCGCTCGGGCCATCTTCTTCGGTGCCCGAGTGATCATTCTCGACGAACCGACCGCAGCCCTCGGCGTCAAACAGTCCGGCATGGTGCTCCGGTACATCTCGGCAGCCAGGGAGCAAGGCCTCGGCGTCGTCTTCATCACCCACAATCCTCATCACGCGTACTTGGTCGGAGACCACTTCGTTCTCCTCAATCGTGGACGCCAGACGTTGGACTGTGCGTACGACGACATCTCGCTCGACGACCTCACCAGGGAGATGGCAGGCGGCGAGGAGCTGACGACCCTCACCGACGAACTGCGCCGCTGACCGGCCACCGCTGCAGTGCATGCGTGAGAAGCGGGCGTGGCGGGTAGAAGATCGGTAGCGGTGCCCGACGGAGGTACCAGACGAAGGAGCCGAACATGAGCGAGCACGAGCCCCTCGGACCACTGTCGCCGGACTTTCTCGAATCCGATTTCTACGGGTATCAGAGCATGCTCGACGACGCAGAGATCGAGGTGGTCCTGCGGACCCGCAGGTTTCTGCAGGACGAGGTTGCGCCGCGGGCGAACGAATTCTGGGAGAAGGCCGCCTCTCCGGTGCACCTGATGCCGAAGATCGCCGAACTCGAGATCGCCGGTCTCGGTTACGAGTTCGATGATCGCAAGGCCTCGCGCAAGCTGCTCACCGGCTGGCTCGAAATGGAGTTCGCCCGCGTCGATCCGTCCACGGGAACGATGTTCAGCGTGCACAGTTCGCTGGCGATGAGCAGTATCTCGATTCTCGGCTCGGAGGAGCAACGCGAGCGATGGCTACCTGCCATGCGCCGAATGGAGACGATCGGCGCGTTCGGACTGTCCGAACCGCACGGTGGCTCCGACGTTGCGGGCGGACTCGAGACCACAGCTCGGCTCGACGGAGATCACTGGATCCTCAACGGCAGCAAGCGCTGGATCGGCAACGCTACCTTTGCAGACCTGACCATCGTGTTCGCCAAGGACGAGGCCGACGGCGAGGTCAAGGGGTTCGTCGTCGAGCAGGGATTCGAGGGGTTCCGGGCCGAGAAGATCGAGGGCAAGTACTCGCTGCGCGCGGTGGAGAACGCCGACATCCATCTCGAGAACTGCCGAGTCCCGGTCGCCAACAAGCTCGCCGACGCCAACTCGTTCGCCGATACGGCGAAGGTACTCAGGCTCACTCGTGGTGGCGTGGCGTTCCAGGCCGTGGGCGTGATGATGGGGGCCTACGAGCGCGCAGTGGCCTATGCGCGGGAGCGTGAGCAGTTCGGATCTCCGATCGCGTCGTTCCAGCTGATCTCCGATCTGATCGCCCGCATGACGGCGAACATCACCGCCTCGCTGGGCATGGCGATTCGCGTCTCTCAATTGCAGGACAACGGCATCCACTACGACGAGCATGCGGCGCTCGCGAAGACGTTCTGTACGACGCGCCTGCGCGAAGTGGTGAGTTGGGCCCGAGAAATCATGGGAGGCAACGGAATTCTGATCGAGCATGACGTCATCAGGTTCTTCGCCGACGCCGAGGCGCTGTACTCGTACGAGGGCACCGCGCAGATCAACAATCTGATCGTCGGCCGTGGTGTCACGGGCTTCGGCGCGTTCGTCTGACATCGGAAACGGCAAGCGCCCCTTCGCATGTGCGAAGGGGCGCTTGCCGTCGTAGATGTGTCTGCTAGCGAGCGAAGAGCAACGCGCGCTTGACTTCCTGAATCGCCTTGGTCACCTGGATGCCGCGGGGGCATGCGTCGGTGCAGTTGAAGGTGGTGCGGCAACGCCACACACCTTCGACGTCGTTGAGGATGTCCAGTCGTTCGGTTGCACCCTCGTCACGGCTGTCGAAGATGAACCGGTGTGCGTTGACGATGGCAGCGGGGCCGAAGTAGCTACCGTCGCTCCAGAACACGGGGCACGAGGTGGTGCAGCACGCGCACAGGATGCACTTGGTGGTGTCGTCGAACCGGGCGCGGTCCGCTGCTGACTGGATCCGCTCGCGGGTCGGCTCGTTGCCCGTCGTCATCAGGAACGGCTTCACGGCGCGGAACGCGTCGAAGAAGGGTTCCATGTCGACGATGAGGTCCTTCTCCACCGGCAGGCCCTTGATGGGCTCGATGGTGATGTTCAGCGTCTTCGACGAGTCCTTGGGGAGCATGTCGCGCATCAGCACCTTGCAGGCGAGACGGTTGACACCGTTGATACGCATCGCGTCGCTGCCGCAGACACCATGAGCGCACGAGCGACGGAACGTCAGAGTGCCGTCCAGGTAGCCCTTCACGTACAGCAACAGGTTGAGCAGACGGTCGGTCTCCAGGGTGGGGACCTGGAAGGTGTCCCAACGCTGGCCCTCACCGCTTTCGGGGTTGAAGCGCGCGATCTTGAGGTTCACCATCACCGCGCCTTCGGGCACAGGTGGCAGATCGGACTCGGACTTCTTGTCCAGGGTAGGTGCGCTCATATCAGTACTTCCGCTCCATCGGCTCGTAGCGGGTTTGGATTACCGGCTTGTAATCCAGGCGGATCTCGGTGAGCAGACCTTCGCCCTCTTTGTAGGCCATGGTGTGCTTCATGTACTCGGCGTCGTTGCGCTCGGGGTAGTCCTCGCGGGCGTGACCGCCACGCGATTCCTTGCGGTTGAGTGCTCCGACGACCGTGACCTCGGCCATTTCGAGAAGGAAGCCGAGCTCGATGGCCTCGAGCAGGTCGCTGTTGTAGCGCTTGCCCTTGTCCTCGACGGTGATCTTGTTGTACCGCTCCTTGAGGGCGCGGACATCCTTGAGTGCCGTCTCGAGGCGCTCCTCGGTACGGAACACCGATGCGTTGTTGTCCATCGACTGCTGCATCTCGGTGCGGATGTCGGCTGCGCGCTCGTGACCGTGGTCCGACAGGATCAGCTCGAGCCAGTCCTGCACCATCTTGGCCGGCTCCTCCGGGAGGGGAGTGAAGTCGACGGAGTTGGCGTACTCGGCCGCGGCGATGCCGGCGCGACGTCCGAAGACGTTGATGTCGAGCAGCGAGTTGGTGCCGAGGCGGTTGGCTCCGTGTACCGAGACGCAGGCGCATTCACCGGCGGCGTACAGGCCGGGCACGATGTCGGTGTTGTTGCGGAGCACCTCACCGTGAATCTTGGTCGGGATGCCGCCCATGACGTAGTGGCACGTCGGGTAGACCGGCACCGGCTCCTTGACGGGGTCGACGCCGAGGTAAGTGCGCGAGAACTCCATGATGTCGGGGAGCTTCTCGTCGAGTACTTCCTCGGGGATGTGCGTGACGTCGATGTAGACGTAGTCCTTGTTGGGCCCGCCGCCGCGTCCTTCGAGCACCTCGAGCACCATCGAGCGCGCGACGATGTCGCGGGGCGCGAGGTCCTTGATGGTCGGTGCGTAGCGCTCCATGAAGCGCTCACCCGACTCGTTGCGCAGGATGCCGCCCTCGCCTCGGACGGCCTCGGAGATGAGAATGCCCAGGCCTGCGAGACCTGTCGGGTGGAACTGGTGGAACTCCATGTCCTCCAAGGGAAGTCCCTTGCGGAAGACGATGCTCATGCCGTCACCGGTGAGAGTGTGGGCATTGGACGTGGTCTTGTAGATCCGGCCCGATCCTCCGGTGGCGAAGATGATCGACTTCGCATGGAAGATGTGCAGCTCACCGGTGGACAGCTCGTAGGCGATGATGCCGGTCGCGACAGGACCGTCGTCGGTCTCGGTCAGACACAGATCCAGCGCGTAGAACTCGTTGTAGAACTCGACGTCGTGCTTGACGCAGTTCTGATAGAGCGTCTGCAGGATCATGTGGCCGGTGCGGTCGGCCGCGTAGCACGCACGACGCACAGGCGCTTTGCCGTGATCGCGGGTGTGGCCACCGAAGCGGCGCTGATCGATCTTGCCCTCGGGTGTGCGGTTGAACGGAAGACCCATCTTCTCCAGGTCGAGAACGGCGTCGATGGCTTCCTTGGCCATGATCTCCACCGCGTCCTGGTCGGCGAGGTAGTCGCCGCCCTTGACGGTGTCGAACGTGTGCCACTCCCAGTTGTCTTCCTCCACGTTGGCCAGGGCGGCACACATGCCACCCTGGGCCGCGCCGGTGTGCGAACGCGTGGGGTAGAGCTTGGTGAGTACGGCGGTACGAGCGCGGGGTCCGGCCTCGATCGCGGCACGCATACCGGCACCGCCTGCGCCGACGATCAGTACGTCGTAACGATGTTCCTGCATGTAAGCGTCAGTGTCCTTAGCTCGCCGAGATGTTGGGATCGAACGTGAAGATGACGTAGGTGCCGACGCCCATGATCAGGATCATCGACAGGACCAGCAGCGTGGTCAGCCAGAATCGCGTCGAGTCCTTGCGGGAGTAGTCCGCGATGATCGTGCGAAGGCCGTTACCGCCGTGAAGCTGAGCGAGCCACAGCATCGTCAGATCCCAGAACTGCCAGAACGGGCTGGCCCAACGACCGGCGACGAATGCGAAGTTGATGCGGTGTACGCCGTCGTCGAGCATCAGCATGATGAACATGTGCCCCAGCACGAGCACGACGAGTGCCAGACCCGAGAAGCGCATGAACAGCCACGCGTAGAGCTCGAAGTTGCCCTTGCTCTGCCGACGCGGTGAGCGCGGGTTGGCCAAGCTGGCCGGACGGTCGTAGTTCGTGCCGAGAACCTTTGCCTCGGGACCGTGCGTCGACATCAGTGACCACCCGCCGTGAACATGTTGTAGAAGATTCGTCCCGCGCCGGGGATCATGACGACGAGCCAGACGACTGCGATGACCCACAGCATCGGCTTCTGGTACTGCGGTCCCTTGGACCAGAAATCGACCAGCATCACCCGAATGCCGTTCAGTGCGTGGTACAGCACCGCGGCAACGAGGCCGAGTTCCATCAGGCCGACGAGCGGGGTCTTGTAGGTCTCGATGATGGCGTCGTACGTTTCGGGGTTGACCCGAACCATCGCCGTGTCGAGGACGTGGACGAACAAGAAGAAGAACGTCAACACGCCAGTGATGCGGTGCAGAACCCAGGACCACATGCCCGGGTCCCCGCGGTACAGAGACCGCTTGCGCTCCTTGACCGGAGCGACTTCCGTCGTGCTACTCATCGAGTGCAATGCCTCCAACGTCGTTGGTGGACGCTTCGAGCCCGGTGGCCGGTCTTGTCCTGGCTCGATTTGTCGCGATTCGGCCCTAGTGCTGGTTGTACTAGCCGCTTACTCGAAACTGTAAACCCATTCGAAACACGGAACTAATTCGACTCGAGGTTCGTACGCTGCCGAAATTCGGTGTTAGGTTTGCCTTCCCAATTCGGAATCGAACTTTCGGGCAGTTCTCTGCATCAATTCAGACGGCGTGATTGGATGGTGAACCATGAACGAAATCGTCTGGAATACGTTGCGCGACAATGCTCATGAGGCGATGCGTCGTGCTTACGCCCCGTACTCGAACTTTCCGGTCGGTGCGGCCGCACTGGTGGACGACAATCGGATAGTCACCGGGTGCAATGTGGAAAATGTCTCATACGGTTTGGGCCTGTGTGCCGAGTGCGGGTTGGTCTCGAACCTGCACTCGACGGGCGGCGGCAGACTCGTGGCCTTCTCCTGCTGCGATTCTCGACGTGAAATCCTGATGCCGTGCGGGCGGTGCCGCCAGTTGCTGCTCGAATTCGGTGGCCCGGATCTGCTCGTCGACACCACCTCGGGGCCCCGTCGACTGGCAGAGTTGCTCCCGGACGCATTCGGCCCCGACAACCTCGACGAAGGACGCGTGAACAACCATGCCTGACGCCGTATCGATCATCAGCGCCAAGCGCGACGGCCGCGTTCTCGACGACGAGCAGATCGAGTGGGTGATCGCGGAGTTCACGCGCGGAACCGTCGCGCCCGAACAGATGTCGGCACTCGCGATGGCAATCCTGTTGCGCGGATTGTCCCGTCGGGAACTGAGCACGTGGACCCGCGCGATGATCGCCTCGGGTACCCGCATGGACTTCTCCGCGCTGCCGCTGCCCACCGTCGACAAACACTCGACCGGCGGTGTCGGAGACAAGATCACGTTGCCGTTGGCTCCGCTCGTCGCAGCGTGTGGGGCTGCGGTGCCGCAGCTGTCGGGTCGAGGGCTCGGACACACCGGCGGGACGCTCGACAAGCTCGAGTCGATACCCGGGTGGCGAGCAGATCTCACCGGTGAGGAGATGCACCGCATCCTGGCGGATCCGACGGTAGGAGCGGTGGTGTGTGCGGCCGGTGCCGATCTGGCTCCCGCCGACAAGAAGCTGTATGCACTGCGTGACGTGACCGGAACCGTCGAGTCGATACCGCTGATCGCCAGTTCGATCATGAGCAAGAAGATCGCCGAGGGCACCGGCGCACTCGTGTTGGACGTGAAGGTCGGTGCCGGCGCATTCATGAAGAACGTCGACGATGCGCGCGAACTCGCGACTGCGATGGTCGAGCTCGGAACCGATGCGGGCGTGCGCACTCTGGCGGTGCTGACGGCAATGGACACCCCGCTCGGGCTCACTGCAGGCAATGCACTCGAAGTCCAGGAGTCGGTCGAGGTACTCGCAGGAGGCGGTCCGGCCGACATCGTCGAACTGACGGTCACGTTGGCGCGGACGATGCTCGCCGCCGCCGGGATCGAGGGCGTCGATCCCGCCGACAAACTCGCCGACGGCTCGGCCATGGACCGTTGGCGGACGATGATCGCGGCACAGGGCGGCGATCCCGATGCCGCGTTGCCTACCGCTCGCGAGAGCCAGGACTTCACCGCTACCGCCGACGGCGTCGTCACCGGATTGGACGCGATGGGAGTCGGACTCGCGGCCTGGCGGCTGGGGGCAGGCCGCGAGCGACAGGGTGAGCCCGTGCAGAGTGCAGCCGGAGTCCGGCTGCACGCCAAGCCCGGTGATCGCGTGCGGGCCGGGGATCGGCTCGCAACCCTGTACACCGACACTCCCGAGCGTTTCGAGTACGCGCAGCAGGCACTCGACGGCAGCTGGGACATCGGTGCCACGGCTGTCGAGCCGAGCCCTCTCGTGATCGACCGCATCGGTCGGTGACGAGCTCGTTCAGATCAGGTTCCCTGCCTCGGTCAGAACGCTGCGCAGGATCTGCTCCATCTCGTCGAACTCCTTCTGGCCACAGATCAGCGGGGGTGCCAGCTGTACGACCGGGTCGCCGCGGTCGTCGGCCCGGCAGTACAGCCCTGCGTCGAACAGAGCCGTGGAGAGGAACCCGCGGAGGATGCGTTCTGCTTCGGCATCGCTGAACGTTTCCTTCGTGGCTTTGTCCTTGACCAACTCGATGCCGTAGAAGAACCCTTCGCCGCGCACGTCTCCGACGATCGGCAGATCGTGCAGTTTCTCGAGCGTCGAGCGAAACGCAGGTGCGTTGTCTGCGACGTGGGCATTGATTCCCTCGCGCTCGAAGATGTCGAGATTGGCCATGGCCACTGCGGCGGAGACGGGATGGCCACCGAAGGTGTACCCGTGCGCGAAGCTGGACGTGCCGTCGTCGAACGGCTCGAACAGCCTGTCGGAGGCGATCATTGCGCCGATAGGGGAGTAGCCCGAGGTCAGTCCCTTGGCGCAGGTGATGATGTCCGGGACGTAGCCGAAGTCGTTGCACGCGAACATGGATCCGATCCGGCCGAACGCACAGATAACCTCGTCCGAGACCAGGAGGACGTCGTAGCGGTCGCAGATCTCGCGGACCCGCTCGAAGTATCCGGGCGGGGGCGGGAAGCAACCGCCGGCGTTCTGGACCGGCTCGAGGAACACCGCGGCCACCGAGTCGGGGCCCTCGAACTCGATGGCCTCGGCGATGCGATCGGCAGCCCAGATTCCGAACGCCTTCGGGTCGGTGTCGAGTGGGGCGGGCGCGCGGTAGATGTTGGTGTTCGGCACCCGGAACGCGCCCGGCGTCAACGGCTCGAAAGGCTCTTTGAGTGCGGGGATTCCGGTGATGGCCAGTGCACCCTGCGGAGTGCCGTGATACGCGATGGCCCGCGAGATCACCTTGTGCTTACCGGGCTTGCCGACCTTCTTGAAGTACTGCTTGGCCAGCTTCCATGCGCTTTCGACGGCCTCGCCGCCACCGGTGGTGAAGAAGACGCGGTTCAGATCCCCGGGGGCGTACCCGGCGAGCCGCTCGGCGAGTTCGATGGCCGGTTCGGTGACGTACGACCACAGTGGGAAGAATGCCAACTCCTTGGCCTGCTTGGCTGCGGCCTCGGCCAATTCCTCACGGCCGTGCCCCACCTGCACCACGAACAAGCCCGAGAGCCCGTCGATGTAGCTCTTGCCGTTGGAGTCCCAAATGGTCGAACCTTCGCCGCGGGTGATGATCGGGGGAGTGACCCCTGCGCCGTGGCGAGTGAAGTGGCCCCACAGGTGCTTGGCTGCGGAGGCGTCGAGCTCGGCTGTCGTTCGTGTCATCGTGTTCCCCAATTGTATTGCTGCTTGACGAGTTTGAGATAGACCAGGGTTTCGGTACTGGTGACGCCGTCGAGACTGCGGATCTGTTTGTTCAGAATCTGTAGAAGTTGTTCGTCGTCCTCGCACACCACTTCCACGACGACGTCGAACGACCCCGCGGTGAGGACCACGTAGTCGATGGCGTCGATCGCCGACAGTTCCTCGGACAGCGCGTAGCTGTCTCCGGTGCACTTGATCCCGATCATGGCCTGCCGCTTGAAGCCGACCTGTACCGGATCGGTCACCGCGACGATCTGCATGACGCCGGAGTCCGTCAGACGCTGAACACGTTGGCGGACAGCGGCTTCCGAGAGGCCGACGGCTTTGCCGATGGCGGCGTACGAGCGTCGCCCGTCCTCCTGGAGTTGTTCGATGATCGCCTTGGAGACGTCGTCGAGTGCGATGGGTGGCTGCTCGGGCATGCGTCGATCTTGTCACTGTCGCGGCGGTGAACACAACCCTTCGACGATGAAATGCGTGTCAATTTGCTATTTCAACGACAGAATCAGTTGTGAAGAGGCTGGAAACAGAGAGAATCAGTGGCTCGGGCGGTAGGCTTCGGGCATGGCGAACATTCCTGGATGTTGGATCGACGGGCGCGCGGTGGACGGCAGTGGTCAGCGGTATGCCGTCGACGACCCTGCCACCGGGGCTGTTGTTGCCGACCTGGGTCTGGCCACCGCAGCGAATGTCGATTCCGCTCTCGCACATGCCCGATCAGCATTTCCGGCATGGTCCACCGCCACGCCTGCGCACCGCAGCGCTGTGTTGACGGAACTGGCACGCCTGGTAGCGGCCGACGCCGAGAGCTTCGTCTCCGAGGAGGTAGCGCAGACCGGGAAATCGGTGCGGCTGGCAACGGAGTTCGACGTACCGGGCAGCATCGACAACATCGAGTTCTTCGCCGGAGCGGCGCGGCATCTCGATGGCAAGGCCGCTGCGGAGTACTCGGGTGAGCACACCTCGGCCGTTCGGCGTGACGCCGTCGGGGTGGTCGGGTCGATCACCCCGTGGAACTATCCGCTGCAGATGGCCGTGTGGAAGGCCATTCCGGCTCTGGCGGCCGGATGCTCCATTGTGCTCAAACCCAGCGAACTCACTCCGCTGACCACGTTGCGGCTGGCCCGTCTGGCCACCGAGGCAGGTGTGCCCGACGGCGTCTTCAACGTCGTCACCGGAACCGGGGAAGACGCCGGAGTCACGCTGTCCTCGCACGGGGGCCTCGATCTGATGACCTTCACCGGCTCGACCCCCGTCGGCAGGCGAGTCATGGCGCAGGCCGCCGTCCATGGCACTCGGGTGCAGCTCGAACTCGGCGGCAAGGCGCCGTTGGTGGTCTTCGACGACGCCGATCTCGATGCCGCGATTCACGGTGCAGTCGCCGGATCGCTGATCAACGGCGGCCAGGACTGCACGGCGGCAACCCGCGCCATCGTCGCAGAATCCCTCTACGACGACTTCGTTGCCGGAGTTGCCGAGTTGATGGGACGCGTCGTCGTGGGAGACCCGACCGATCCGGCAACCGACATGGGTTCGCTGATCTCGATCGCTCATCGCGATCGTGTTGCGGCCATGGTGAATCGAGCTCGCGACACCGGAGCCAGGATCGTCACCGGAGGCCGTGTCCCGGAGGGCCCGGGTGCGTTCTACCCGCCGACATTGATCGCCGATGTCGGCGAACAGGACGAAATCTATCGCGACGAGGTGTTCGGCCCGGTGCTCACGGTGTCCAAGCATCACGGTGACGACGATGCGATCCGACGCGCCAACGACACCGCGTTCGGACTCGCGGCCTCGGCGTGGACCCGAGACGTGTACCGCGCAGGACGAGCGACGCGCGAGATCGCCGCCGGTTGTGTGTGGATCAACGATCACATTCCGATCATCAGCGAGATGCCACACGGAGGATTCGGGGCTTCGGGCTTCGGCAAGGACATGTCGAGCTACTCGCTGGACGAGTACCTCACCGTCAAACACGTCATGACCGACATCACCGGTGTGGCCCGAAAGCCCTGGCATCGAACGGTTTTCGCCGCAGAAAACCCCAACGGTCAGGAGAATGCCCGGTGAACGGAACGTGGGCCACCGAGCCCTCCGAACGCGGTGTTGCAATGGTGGCGGGTGCCACGCCGGAGTCCTACTGGCTCGATCGCGTCGAACGCCCCGCGCCGCGCAGTCGGCACACCGGCTCTGCGACAGCGGATCTGGTGATCGTCGGTGGCGGGTTCACCGGCCTGTGGGCGGCAGTGCATGCGGCCGAAGAGAATCCCGACAGGTCGATCGTGTTGCTCGAAGGCGACCGCATTGCCGAGGGCGCAACCGGTCGCAACGGCGGCTTCTGCGCGGCCAGCCTGACGCATGGCCTGGGCAACGGCCTGGACCGGTATGCCGACGAGCTACCCGAGTTGCTGCGGATGGGAACGGAGACACTCGACGCGATCTGCGCAACTGCGCACAAGTACGGAATCGACGCCGACATCGAGCGCACCGGCGAGCTGGACATCGCGAACTTCGACTGGCAGGTCGACGATCTACGCGAGCTCGGCGACGAGGCAGCGCGCCTGTCGCAGCCGATGGAGTACCTCGACGCCGCTGCGGTGGCGTCGAGAGTCACCTCACCGATGGCGCGAGGTGCACTGTTCGACCCCGACGTCGCGATGATCGACCCCGCCAAACTGGCCTGGGGCCTGGCCGACGCAGCCGAGTCACTCGGCGTACGCATTCACGAGAACACCAAGGCGCTGTCGATCGACAAGTCCGGCAATGGTATTCGAGTGAAGACGGGCTACGGCACCATCGAGGCCGCCAAGGTCCTGCTGGCCACCTCGGCATCGAAATCGTTGCGGCGCAAGCTCCGTCACTGGATCGTCCCGGTGTGGGACTACGTGATCATGACCGAACCACTGACGTCCGCGCAGCTCGCCGACATCGGCTGGTCGGGCCGCGAAGGATTGGCCGACTCCGGCAACAGATTTCACTACTTCCGGTTGACGGCGGACAATCGCACCCTGTTCGGCGGGTGGGACGCGCACTACTTCTACGGTAGCGACACCGACCCGCGCCGAACCCAACATCCCGAGGAGTTCGCATTGCTTGCCGAACACCTGCTGCAGATGTTCCCCGGCCTCGAAGGAATTCGTGCCACCCACGCCTGGGGCGGATCGATCGACACGTGCTCGCGGTTCAGCGCCTTCTGGGATCTCGGCATGAACGGACGGGTGGCCACGGTGGCAGGGTTCACCGGACTCGGCGTCGGCGCGTCCCACTTCGGGGCCCGCACCGCCCTCGACCTGCTCGACGGCAAGGACACCGAACGAACACGACTGAAGATGGTGCGCAGCATGCCGCTGCCGTTCCCGCCCGAGCCCATCAGATCCATCGGCATCAACATCACCCGGGCCGAGTTCGCCCGAGCCGACCGCAACGGCGGAAAGCGCGGCCTATGGCTCAAGGGTATGGACGCGCTGGGTCTGGGTTTCGACAGCTGAGGGAGCGGCTTCGCCGCACGTGCACGGAAACTCGACCTCTGCTACGAAGTTTCGTGCACCTGCGGCGAAGCCGCTCTAATCGTGCGGAACGACGACCACCGGCACCGGAGCGGCACGCAGGATCTTGGCCGCACTGGAGCCGAGGAACACTCGCTTGGGAGTCGCCAATCGACTCGAGCCGAGGAACAGGACATCGCCCGGCTTCCAGTCGAGGTTGCCCATGGCCTCGTCCAAGGAAGACCCGTCGGCGACGATCGACTCCAGGCCGTCGATGTCGGGGAGGGTGCGTACCGCGAGCTCGAGATTCTCCTGCGCGGCGGCGACCTGTCGTCGACGCGTGTCCAGTGAGGTCTCGTCGCTCGGTGCACCGGTCGGTTCGAGAGACACCAGCGAGACCAACCGGACCGGCACGTGCGCCGCGCTGGCCAGAGTGATCGCGAACGGCAACGGATTGGGAGCCGATGCCCGGGTGGGGACGGCGACGGTGAGGTCGGTGATCGGTGCATTGGCGAGCCGGTAGCCCCGAGGTGCAAGTGCCAGCGGAACTTCGGATGCGTGCAGAAGCTGACCGGCCACCGACCCGATCGAATGCCGATTCAGCAGACCGTCGCCGGCTCCGCCCACGACGATCATGTCGGCATCGGCCTGTACGGCGAAGTCGATGAGGGCCCGGGCGAACGACTCGTGCGAGAGCACGTGGGTGGTGACCGAGATGTCCGACGGCACCTGGGCGGCAGCCTCGTCCACCCAGCCCTGCGCCTTGGCCTCGAGAACTTTCCGGTACGGCCCGCTCCCTTCCATGACCGGTTCGTCCACCGCCATGACCAGCACGATGTCGATGGACGCGTCGAGTGCGCGGGCGAGGGCGGTGGCCAGGGCTACGCCGTCGTCGCCGCTGGGTGTGGCGAGGTAGCCGACGGTGATCTTCATGAGCTTTTCGGTCCTTCTCTTCTAGTAAGTGTCCGGAACCTTGACTTCGGTGGATGCGGTGAGTGTCTTGCCCTGGAAGAAGTCCTTGTTGCCCACGAAGCACAGCAGCATGAGCGGAATTCCGAGTACCAGCATGCCGACTCCGAGGACGAACACTCCGCCGATCGGACCGTAGACGGTGTAACCGTAGTCGGGCTTGATCATGTCGACCGCGCTCTGCACGAACGCCCACGTCATCGACAACCCACCGAGGAACGGAAAGATCCCGCGCATGAACAGGTTTCGGACGGACGTCAGCAGCGTTCGGCGGAAGTACCACGTGCACGCGTACGCGGTGATGCCGTAATAGAACGCCACCGCGAGTCCCAGAGACGCCACCGAATCCTGCAGGGCGTTGGCGCTGACGAAGGTGAGTACCAAATAGAACATCAGGGCCGCGGCACCCATCACGAGCGTGCCGAAGCCGGGCGTCATGTACTTGGGGTGCACGCTGGCGAACCGCTTGGGGATTGCCTCGTACACGGCCATCGACAGTGTTCCGCGGGCAGTGGGCAGGATGGTCGTCTGCGTCGAGGACAGTGCCGAGATGGAGACCGTCAACAGCAGCAGCGACGCCACGATCGAACCGGCGACCGGATCGCCGAGGATGGTCAACACATCGTCGACGTTGTCCGGGTTGTTCAGCCCGATGCCGGTATCGCCGAACCCGGCGAACGACTGCACTGCGTATCCGACGAGCACGTAGGTCGCGACCAGAATCAACGTGGTGATCACCGCGGCGCGTCCCGGAGTCTTCTCGGAGTCCTTGGTTTCCTCGCCGACGGCCAGGCAGGCATCCCACCCCCAATAGATGAAGATGCACAGGATGATGGCCTGGGCCGCGTCGGACATCGTCACCCCAGTGGGAACCAGCCAGCTCCACTGGGGCGTGATGGCCTGGGGTCCGGCGGTACCGGTCCCCACCTTGACCAGTGCCGTCACCGACACTCCGATGAGCACACCGAACTGCACGACCAGGAGCACGTTCTGCATGCGTTCGCTGATCAGGATGCCGCGAAAACTGACGTAGGTCATCGAGACGATGAAGAACGAACCGAGGGCGACCTTGGCCGCAGTCGACTCCGCCAACCCGGACAGGCCGAGAAACTCGAACAGGTAGATGGCAGCGATCTCGGCAACGTTGGCGAGCACGATGATTGCCGAGACCGCCAGCCCCCATCCCGCCATCCAGCCGACCCATGGGCCGAAGGCCTTGGTGCCCCAGGTGAACGACGTTCCGCAGTCCGGTGTGTCGCGTCCCAGTTCGCGGTAAGCGAAGGCCGTGAGCAGCATCGGGACGAACGCGATGAGGAACATCGACGGTGCTTTGTCGCCGACGGCCAGGACGACGTAGCCGAGGGTGGCCGCCAGACTGTAGGCCGGTGCCACCGCCGACAGCCCGATGACGATGTTGCCGACCAACCCGAGAGCGCCGGTGTTGAGTCCCTTGCCCGGAAGGGTGTTCGGCGGTTCCGCAATGGACATAGGTCTCTCCGAGGCTCGAGTCGACCGAGACGCCGGAGAGGGACCCGACAGAATCGGCCGCGTGTGTTGGATGAAGACTACGATTTCCGTCGCTGATTCGCTGTGTATCGACGGAATTGTTTTCATCCGAGTAACAATGCAACGAAATAGGTCGCAGAAGTGGTGCGGTTCGCCGGAATCCGCGGACTCGCCGAGAGGCTTCGGCAGACGCGCATGCTCGCGGGCCGCGCGCTACCGTCGACACATGAGCACCGTGGAGAACACACAGTCGTCCATCGGTGGCAGTGCGCCACTCGATCTCGGGTCGATCAGGACAGCTCCCAAGGCATTGCTGCACGATCACCTCGACGGCGGACTCCGTCCGCAGACCGTGCTCGAGCTGGCCGACGAGTGCGGCTACGACGGACTACCCGCCACCGACGGCGCAGCACTGGGCGAGTGGTTCCGCGAGGCCGCCGACAGCGGCTCGCTGGTGCGTTACCTCGAGACGTTCGCGCACACCGTGGCCGTGATGCAGACTCCCGAGGGACTGTTTCGAGTGGCCCGCGAATGTGCCGAGGACCTCGCCGACGACGGCGTCGTGTACGCGGAGGTGCGCTTCGCTCCGGAGCAGCATCTCGAACGCGGACTGACCCTCGACGAGGTTGTCGCTCATACTCTCGCAGGTTTCGAGGCCGGGATCTCTGCCGCCAAGGTGCGAGGCAAGAACATCACGATCGGCACCCTGCTCACCGCTATGCGACACGCGGCTCGCTCGCGGGAGATCGCCGAGCTGACGGTTCGCTTCCGCGATCGTGGAGTCGTCGGCTTCGACATCGCCGGTGCCGAAGCGGGCTTTCCTCCCAGTCGCCACCTCGACGCTTTCGAGTACATGCGAGCGAGCAACGCGCACTTCACCATTCACGCGGGTGAGGCGTTCGGCCTGCCGTCGATTCAGGAAGCGGTGGCGTTCTGCGGTACCGACAGGCTCGGTCACGGGGTCCGGATCATCGACGACATCACCCGCGCCGCCGACGGCACGCCCGAACTCGGCTTGCTGGCCGCGTACGTGCGTGACACCCGGATGCCGCTCGAGCTCTGCCCGAGTTCGAACGTGCAGACCGGTGCCGTCGAGTCGTTGGCAACGCACCCGTTCGATCTGCTTGCGCGACTTCGATTCCGGGTCACCGTCAACACCGACAACCGCTTGATGAGCGACACCTCGATGAGTCGCGAGATGGTCAAGCTGGTCGAGACTTTCGGTTACGGGTGGAGCGATCTCGAGCGGTTCACCATCAACGCGATGAAGTCCGCGTTCCTTCCGTTCGACGAGCGGCTGGCCTTGATCGACGACGTCATCAAGCCCGGCTACGCAGTCCTGATCGGCTGACCTCGCAGACGAGACCGGCGCTACTTCTTGCGCAGGCGGCTCTCGAACTCGCGCTCGAGGTCGCGCCACGCTTCGGCCTCGACGGCGAACGGCGCGCTCGGAGCGAGTCGACCCTGGCTCGGTTCGAGTGTGTACGAGACGTACCAGCCCAACGGCGTGGAGGTGGCGAGCGCTTCCTCGACGGAGTTGTCGCCGGCGAATTCGGCTGCATCGGTGAACAATTCGACAGCCAGATCCAGCTGGTCGGCATCGACTGCAGTCGGACCCTCGGCAAGATCGTCGGCCAGGCCGGGTAGCACGTACACGTTGTCGTCGGTGATCTCGATGTCGAGAGAGCCGTCGATGGCGGCCGTCTGAATATCGGAGTAAGTACTGACCTGCGCCAGATCGTGGTCGTGATCGTCGGCCAGGTACCGAGCCAACGAACGCTCGGAGCCGAACACGCTGATGGCACCGCCGCGGCCGAGGAACACCGGCTTGTCGCCGAGGTAGCAGCGCAGGGTGTACACCGTGTCGTCGGAGGTGATGATGCGAATCGGGTCGATACCGACGGTGGTCCAGAAGGTCTCCTCGGCGGCTGCCGCGGCAATCGGATCACGATCGACGTTCTCGTCTTCGTCGTCTTCGTCGTCTTCGTCTTCTTCGTCGGAATCGGAATCGATGTCGTCGGTCGCGTCATCGGCGTCGACGGCGTTCTCCGCTGCCGCAGTGATCTCGGCTTCGGCCACGGAGACAGCAGCGGCGTCGACGTCGGGAGAGGTGACGATGGAATCGACTGCGTCCAATACGTCGTCCCAGTGCTTGGCGACGGCAGCTCCGATGCGGTCCCACAATTCGCCGCCCTCGCGACCGAGGAAGTTCTCGACGCCTCCGCCGACGGCCCCGACGAACGGGTTGGTACCGAAAAAGCTTGTGACGGGACGCAGTTCACAGACGTCGCCGATGGAGGCGACGATGTCGAAGGTTGCCTGCAGTTCGGCGAGAACGTCGGCTTCGGGGTCCGAGGCCACCAGCTCCGGTACCGCAACCAGATCGAAGCGATGCAGATCGTCCGGCTCGAGTTCGTACGCCGCCAGAGCGGAGACCACCGGCCACGACGGGTGGTCGACGAGGTCGTTGTCGTCGTCGGATCGGACGAACGCCGCGAGCTCGGCGACGGTCGGGAATCCGTACAGGTCTTCCTCGTGTCCGAGGAACGCCTCCCATTCGTCGTCGCCTTCTCGCCACTCCGGTGCCCACAATGTGGAGAAGTCACCGGCGGTGAGACCGAGTTCGATCGGGATGATGTCTCCAGCCATGGCGCGAAGCCTATCTCAGGAGTCTGTGAGCGAAGCCTGCAGACTTTGTAGGATGGCCTCGCGCTGGTCGAGCGCCGCAAGTGCAGCGTCGGCAGCCACAGTGGCAATGGTCGACGAGAGTCTGCGCGCCGACACGGATCGGAGGTTCTCGGCGAGTTCCAGTTCGACCATCGCACCGGATCCGTCGGCGACGACGGTCACCAGGTTGTCCGGTGAGGTGACTCGAAACCTGATGCGGTCCAGTTGCTCGTGGGTCTCGCGCAGAATGTCCAGCCGGTGCTGGACGCGGCCGACCAGAGCATCGAGTTCGGTGGTTCGAGCGTGGGTCATACCTGCCTCAGCCAACTCGCGGGTGCGAAGTCCTCGGCCAGGTTCTCGTTCGCAGCGGTAGCCACTCGGGCATTCGTGGGTAGTCCGAGGCGATCGAGAACCTCGGCAGGAACGCCCTCCTCGGCCAGCAGAGTGCGGCGCTTGGCGCGAGCGGCCGCGCTCGCCCGCGCGCACTGCTGGAGGATCGTCGCAGCCAGTGCGCCTCCGCCGTAGCGCAGCTCGCGTTCGTCGATGTCGAGTGCGATCGGCAGCCCGTGCTCGGTGGCACTCACCGTCACCGATCCCGATCGGGTTCCCGATACCGCGCTGAAGACGGTGGTGGTCGAGTCCGTCATTGCTGGCCCTTCGTTCGGTCTGCCTGTTATTCGGTCGGACGGTAGAAGCCCTTGAAGCCCATACCGCTGTTGGTCGTTCGGATCGGTCCGACCTGCACCGGGTCTCCCGCTTCGACGAGCTGACCGTTTCCGATCACCATCGCCACGTGTCCGTCCCAGACCGCGAGGTCGCCGGGCATGACGTCACCCGGTGCCACGGCGGAGCCGATGTCCTGTTCCTGAGCCAGACGGGGAATGTCGACGCCCTGTTGCGAATATGCCCACTGCGTCAATCCGCTGCAGTCGAGCCCGCTGCCCGGTGTGGTGCCGCCCCACGCGTACGGCACACCCTGTTGCGTCAGAGCGCTGCGGACCGCGCCCGCTGCCTCGGCGTTGGGCGCGGTGACGACACTGCCGTCGGGCAGTCGTACCTCGACTCCCCGGCCGGCGCTGTTTGTCGAGTGGGAGGAATCTGTGGCCTGGTTGCCCAGATAGTTCTGTGCGCCACCGCCACCGCCACCGACACCGCTGCTCGGCGACTCGCCCCCGGCGGGAGAGGAGGCGACCGACTGCGCGAATGTCTTCGCGAGCTTCTCTCCTGCCTCGATCACCTGCGACGTCGCAGGTGAGGTCATGAGGTTCGAGGGGGAGCCCGGGGCCGGGGGCGCAGCTCCGCCCACGGGAGCGGGCACCGTCGGAGGAGCAGCGAGTGCACCGACTTTCGCAGTGTGCGCGGCCAATTCGGCGCGGACACGGGCAACCACCACCAGAGCCCGTTCGAGATGCTCGATGGCTGCCGAGATCAGCATGGTCTGCCCTACCGGTGTTGTGATGATCGGTCCGGCAGAGAGAGCAATGCCCACGAACGACTGCACGATGGCCTGCAGTTCGAGGAAGCCCTGATTGGTGTCGCGGCACGCCTGATCGACGACGGCAGCGATGTCGTCGGCGTGGTCGGCGAGAGCGATCGCGGACGTGTGCGCGCTCTCGGCGTAGCGAATGGCCGCGTCGGCCGCATCGCCGTTCCAACCGGCGGCGAGTTCGGTGATCGCGACTCGGCCGATTCCCTGTGCAGCCTCGATCGCGGCCGAGGACGCGCGTAGTACGTCGGCAGGACCACCGGTGGGGAGCGAACCGTTGCCGAAGGCTCCGAGCAGATCGACGATCGGACGGGCCAACAGGTCGATCACGGCCGCTACCGCGCGTCCAGCGCTGTACCGGCGGCCGAGGCCGCAACAGCTGCTCCGGTGCCGACATCGGTGAGGGCGTACGAGACGGCGGACGCGGTGGCCGCGGAACCGATGCTGGCCACCGCTCCGGCCAGGCGCACCACGGCGTCGGTGTGCGCCAGATGTGTGCCGGTGACGGCACCGAGAAATTCCTGTCCGATCAAGCCGAACACCGGTGCCAGCACAGCGGGACCGCATGCGGTGGCCGCGGCACCCGCCGCCGCGATCTGCTCGGCCATGGTCGATGCCACCGCACCGTACGCCAGGACCCCCTCGGTATCGACGACGAGTTCGGCCATCAGTGCCCCCTGAGAAAGCAATCGATTCAGGGCCGCCGAGTGCGACGCCCAACTGGTTCGACGCGGGTGCCCGCCATTCGGTTCCCCCGACTTGCCGTTCGCGTCCGACCCCCGAAGTCCTATCCTGGACGCATGGAAACACACGTGGTCGACCACCCACTGGCCGCAGCTCTGCTCACCACGATGCGGGACGAGCGCAGCGACAACGCCACGTTCCGAACGGCTCTGCGTCAGCTCACCCACATGCTGGTCTACGAGGCCACTCGCGACGCCGACATCGACACTTTCGAGATCCGTACCCCCGTCGCAGTCACCGAGGGCACCCGGCTGGCACGACCGCCGTTGCTGGTCCCGGTTCTGCGCGCAGGCCTCGGCATGGTCGAAAAGGCCAGCAGCCTGATCCCGCAGTCCGGCGTCGGATTCGTCGGGATGGCGCGAGACGAGCACACGCACCAGCCGGTGCCTTACATGGAATCCCTGCCCGACGACCTGTCGCAGACGCCCGTCTACGTACTGGATCCGATGCTGGCCACCGGCGGTTCGATGGTCCATACGATCGAGCTTCTCGTCGGCCGCGGTGCGGCGGACGTCACTGCCATCTGCGTCGTTGCTGCTCCCGAAGGCGTTGCCGCTCTCGAAGCCTCGGGCCTGCCGGTGCGACTGGTGGCCGCGAGCATCGACGACGGTCTCAACGACAACGCCTTCATCGTGCCCGGTCTCGGGGATGCGGGCGATCGCCAGTTCGGTCCGCGCTGACCTCCGACACCGCGGCCCGGTTGGTCCTGGGCGTCTCGTGGCCCTCGGCGGCGTCACCTGCACCGCAGCCGAGCTTGCGTGTGCTCGACGTCGACACCGAGCAGATCGAGTTTCACGAACTGGTCGGCCGCACACTCGGCTACCGCGCTCCGGGTCCGTCGACCGATCGCTACTGCACCGGGCGCATGGCATTTCGGGCCGACGGCCCGCCTCGCTACGTGCCGTGCCCCGGCCGCGAGCGGGCCGTCGCGTCGGGGCAGTGCGCGACGTGCGCCGACAAGGACAGCTTTCGGTTCGTGCATACCGTGCATCGCAGCGGGTTCGTCTCGCGTGATCTGGAAAAGCATGTCATGCAACCGCATTGGCTCTATCTGGCGGCATTCGCGAACGGCACCTTCAAGATCGGGACGGCGGCGGACACACGTAAGTGGGGCCGGCTCGCCGAGCAAGGGGCCATCTGTGCGCGGTACGTCGCCCACGCCGACGACGGAAAGGCCGTCCGGGTGGCGGAGGATCTCGTGACCGAATCGATGGGGCTACGGCAGGCGGTGCGCTCCGCGGCGAAAGCGGCCTCGCTGTGTCTGCCGGTCGACGTGGACAGGCTCGACGCCACCACCGCTGCCCGGGCCGAGCAGGTCCGCGAGATGCTGACCGCGGCAGGCATCGCCGGATGCACCTCGATCGACGAAAGATGGACGCCGCCCGCCGGACGCGAAGCGTTGAGCGAGAACGTCAGTCGCGTCACCTACCCCGCGGATGTCGCGACCGGAACTCATGGACTCGAAATCAGGACATGCGTCGGGCAGGCGGTGATCGCCACCGTCGACGACGAGAGCTACGTCGTGGACCTGGCTGCGCTGAAGGGTCGGCGAATCGAACTCGGGGAGTTCACCTCGGACCTGCCCGCGGTGCAGTCGGCGCTGTTCTGAGGGGCGTCGATGCCTAGAGATGCTGGGCGAAGTCGGTCAGTTCGGCCAGCACCTCGTCCGCTGCCACCCGGGCGCTCGCCAGTTCGTCACGGCTCTCGACTTGCCCGATCACTTCGAGGTACGCCTTGAGCTTGGGTTCGGTACCGGACGGCCGCACGATCACCCGCAGTCCCGATCCACTGATTTCGACTGCGTCGGTGCGTAATTCGTCGTCGCGTTCGGCGTAGTCCACCACGGCGACGGCACGACCGGCCAATTCCGTCGGCGGTTCGCCGCGCAACCGATGCATCATGTTCCCGATCTCGGCGAGGTCCTGCACCCTCCGCGAGACCTGTGCTCCCACATGTACGCCGAACTCGACCGCAAGGTCGTCGAGCACGTCGAGCAGGGTGCGCCGGTCCTGTTTCAGGCCGGCGGTCAGATCTGCGAGCACCACCGCTGCCGAGATACCGTCCTTGTCACGCACCACGTTCGGGTCGACGCAATGCCCGATGGCCTCCTCGTAGGCGTACACGAGGCCCTCGCCTGCCCGGACGAGCCACTTGAAACCGGTCAGGGTGCGGGCATAACGCGCGCCGCGTGCGGGAGCGAGCGCCGAGAGCAGCTGCGACGAGACGATGGTGTTGGCCACCAACGGGTCCGCGGGCGCATGGCTCAGCAGGTGGTTCGCGAGCAGGGCACCGGTCTCGTCGCCGGTCAGCATGCGCCACCCGTCGGGTCCGGGAACTCCGACTGCACAGCGATCGGCATCGGGGTCGAGCGCGATCGCGATATCCGCGTCGACGTCGGCCGCCAGTGCAAGCACCGCGTCGGCCGCGCCCGGCTCCTCGGGGTTGGGAAACGTCACGGTCGGGAACGCGGGGTCGGGCTCGAATTGGTTCTCGACCACTCGGATGTCGCGGAACCCTGCACCACGCAGTGCGGCCGTCGCGAGCTCACCACCGACACCGTGCAGGGGAGTCAGTGCGATGCGGATGTCTCGCCGTGTCGAACGCGGTAGTGCGACAACGGAATCGAGGTATCGCGCGGCGATGTCTGAGCCGCCGGGCTGCACGATCGCGCGCGGAATCTCGGTCGCGTCGGGAGTGGCGGCGATGAGCGATTCGATCTGAGCGTCGCTGGGTGGGATCAGTTGCGATCCGCCACGCAGATAGACCTTGTACCCATTGTCGGCAGCCGGGTTGTGCGACGCCGTGATCTGCACGCCGAGCTCGGCATCGAGGGCTCGCACCGCAAAGGCGACGACGGGGGTCGGTAGGGGGCGAGGCAGCATCACCACCGAAAAGCCCTGGGCGGAGAAGACTTCGGCGGCCGCGAAAGCGAACTGCTCGGAGCCGTTTCTGGCGTCGCGACCGACGACGACGGTGGATCCGCCCAGACCCTTCTCGATCAACCATGCAGCGATCCCGGCGGAGGTCTTCACGACCACCGCCACATTCATCCCGTTGGGTCCCGCCCGTACCGGTCCACGCAGGCCGGCTGTGCCGAAAGTCAACGGCCCACCGAACCTGTCGGCCAGTTCGCCGTCGGACAGGCCGTCGAGTTCTTCTCGCGTGGCGGGGTCCGGGTCGCCGGCGATCCACCGCTGCACGAGCTCGATGAGATCCTCGGTCACAGGCGAGACACCAATTCGTGCAGCAGTGCGCCCATCCGGGCTGCGGATTGCTTACCGGCAGCGAGTACTTCGGTGTGGTTCAGGTGCTCGCCGGTCATTCCGGCCGCAAGGTTGGTCACCAGCGAGATGCCGAGGACGCGAGCGCCCTTCGCGCGGGCGGCAATCGTTTCGTGCACCGTCGACATACCCACGAGGTCGGCTCCCAGCGTGCGCAGCATCCTGATCTCCGCAGGCGTCTCGTAGTGCGGGCCGGGCAGACCGGCGTAGACGCCGGTCTCGAGCGACGGATCGATCTGTGCCGCGAGCGCGCGGAGTTCGTGGGAGTACGCGTCGACCAGATCGACGAACTCGGCACCGACGAGAGGGGAGCGAGCAGTGAGATTGAGGTGGTCGGAGATCAGGACGGGCTGCCCGACGGTCATGCCCTCTCTGATTCCGCCCGCAGCGTTGGTCAGCACGACGGTTGTGGCACCGGCGGCGATCGCGGTGCGCACGGGATGCACGACGCGTCGTAGGTCGTGGCCCTCGTAGGCATGCGTGCGTCCCTGCAACAGCAAGGTGTGGGTACCGCCGACGTCCACCGAGGTGATCGTGCCGGAATGACCCGATGCCGACGGTGGCGCGAAACCGGGGAGGTCGGCCATACGCACTGTTGCGGTGGGAGAGCCGAACACGTCTGCTGCGCCCTGCCAGCCGGAGCCGAGGACGATGGCCACGGTGTGGGTATCGACTCCGGTTGCTGCGGCGAGCGCGTCGGCGGCGGTGCGCGCGGCACCCTCGGGATCGGTCACGGGGTCGGTCGCATGTGCGTCGGTGGTTGCCACGATGAACAACAGTAAGAGATCGCTGCGGTGGATGTGGGACCGACGACGTTGCCACCGGCAAGTTACCGCCGAGTAGTATCCGCTGCATGCCTTATCTCGAACGCGACGGAGACGTCCACATCCTGTTCCTCGGCGCCCAGGACGGTGCGGACAATCCCGAGAACCGATTCAACCCGGACTGGATCGACGCCACGCATGCGTTGCTCGACGAGGTGGAGGCCTCGGCCGGGCCGGCTGCGCTGGTCACCACATCGGCAGGCAAGTTCTACACCAACGGTCTCGACACCGACTGGCTGTTCGCCAACCTGGACAAGATCACCTGGTACCTCGACCGTGTCCACACGCTGTACACCCGGCTGCTGGCGTTTCCGATGGCCACCGTCGCGGCCGTTCAGGGCCATGCCTTCGGAGCAGGCGCGATGTTCGCCACCTCGCACGACTTCCGCATCCAGCGCGCCGACCGAGGCTACTACTGCCTGCCCGAGGTGAATCTGAACATGCCGTTCACCGTGGGGATGTCCGCGTTGATCAACTCCCGGCTGCCCAAGCAGACGGCCGTCGAGGCCATGACGACCGGTCGCCGTTACGGCGGCGCCGACGCCGTGGCCGCCGGAATCGTCGAGGCAACGGCTCCGGAAGAGTCTCTGGTGTCCGACGCGGTCGCGAAGGCTGCGGCGCTGACGAGCACCCGAGGTGCGAATCTGGCCGGTATCAAGGCGCGAATGCACGTGGATCTGCTTGCCGCGCTGAACACCGCAACCGACGACAGCAACTTCAGCTTCGGAAAGTAGCAAGCCCGTCTCTGCCCGCAACTCGGTACAGCCGTTCCGACACTCGGCCACGCTAGTGACACACTGTCTCTCGTGACGGACGAATCGAACAGTGCTGCTGTGGCCGGTGCCATGGACCGCGCCCTGGCCGCCGCGACCGGCGAACTGGTCGCACTGTCGCACTCGATTCATGCCGAGCCCGAGCTGGCGTTCGAGGAACATCGCAGCGTCGCCAAGATCCTCGACATCCTCCGCGCGCACCGCTTCGAGGTCGAGTCGAACGTGGCAGACATGGATACCGCGTTCACGGCGTCGTTCGGCAGTGGTGACCTGGTTATCGGTATCTGCGCGGAGTACGACGCCCTGCCCGAGATCGGTCATGCGTGCGGACACAACATCATTGCGGCCTCCGCGGTGGGTGCTGCGCTTGCTTTGGCTCCGGTGGCCGATGCTCTCGGCATCACCGTTCGAGTGCTCGGCACCCCGGCCGAGGAGACCGGCGGCGGCAAGGTGTTGATGCTCGAGCGAGGAGTGTTCGACGGCATCGGCGCGGCGTTGATGGTGCACCCAGGACCGTTCGACATCGTGGGTGCGACCTCGCTGGCGCTGGCCGACGTCGCCGTGCAGTTCACCGGTCGCGCAGCGCATGCGTCGGCCGCCCCCGAATGGGGAATCAACGCAGGCGATGCCGTCACCATCAGTCAGGTGGCTCTCGGTCTACTGCGGCAACACCTGGCGCCGGGTCAGCAGTTCCACGGCATCGTCAGTGACGGGGGTGCGGCACCGAACATCGTGCCCGGCCATGCCGAGTTGCTCTACTACCTGCGGGCGAACACCACGGAGTCGCTCGCGACGCTGACGCAGAAGGCGTTCGCCTGTTTCGAGGCCGGGGCCCTTGCCACCGGGTGCACCCATGAGATTCGTACGGTGTCACCGACGTACGCGGCATTGACGCCGGATTCGTGGTTGGTCGCGGCTTTTCGTCAGGAGATCGAAGCGCTGGGCCGATCGCCCTTGGCTCCGGATTTGGAAGGATTTCGCCCGTTGGGCAGCACAGACATGGGAAACGTGACGAATGTTCTACCCGGTATTCATCCCGTCGTCGGACTCGATGCGGGAGGGGCGGTGACGCATCAGCCCGAGTTCGCAGCTGCATGTGTCACCGAGTCGGCCGACCGCGCGCTGCTCGACGGCGCTCTCGGTCTCGCCAGAACCGCAGCGCGCGCCGCCGCCGACCCCAGCACTCGGGCGCGTCTGCTCGACGGTGTGAGCGCGAGATCGGCCGAGCGACCATGAGCCCAGGCGACGACGCTGTGGTCGAGATCAGCGCTGCCGAAGCCGCGATCGATCGGTGGATCCAGTCGCACACGGCAGATCTGTCCTTGTGGCGTCGGCACATTCACGCCAACCCGGAACTTGCTCGACGCGAGTTCGGCACTACTGCGTTCGTGATGGAACGACTGGAAGCAGCGGGTCTGTCACCCAAGCCGCTCCCCGGCGGGACCGGGTTGATCTGCGATATCGGCCCGGACGGGCCTCGCGTCGCATTGCGGGCGGACATGGACGCCCTACCGCTGCAGGAGAACACGGGTGCGGTGTACTCGTCGACGGTGCCGGGGGTGTCCCACGCCTGCGGCCACGACGCGCACACAACGGTGCTGCTCGCGACCGGTCTGGCGCTGGCATCGCTGCCGGATCTTCAGTACGGGGTGCGCCTGATCTTTCAGCCCGCCGAGGAGGTCATGCCGGGAGGCGCACTGGATGCGGTGGCCGCGGGAGCGCTCGACGGCGTCACCAAGATCTTTGCGCTGCACTGTGATCCGCGCCTGGAGGTAGGGCAGGTGGGCGTACGCGTCGGGGCAATCACCTCCGCTGCCGACACCGTCGAGCTGCGGCTGGATTCACCCGGCGGACACACCTCGCGGCCGCACCTGACCACCGACCTCGTCTACGCATTGGGAACCGTCATCACCGGTCTGCCCGGGATGCTGAGCAGACGAATCGATCCACGCACCAGCACCGTGATGGTGTGGGGAGCGGTGGTGGCGGGCCAGGCCCCCAATGCCATTCCGCAGACCGGCATGCTGACCGGCACCGTCCGCACCGGAGACCACGAGACCTGGGCATTGCTCGAACCGTTGGTCCGCGAGATCGTCACCGGCCTGCTGGCACCGACCGGCGTACGATTCGAGCTGCACTACCGTCGCGGTGTGCCTCCCGTGGTCAACGATCCGGCGTCCACGCACACGTTCGAGAAGGCGATCGGCCGGGTCGGACCCGACGCATTGGCCGACACCGCGCAGTCCGGCGGCGGCGAGGACTTCTCGTGGTACCTCGAACGAGTGCCGGGTGCCATGGCTCGGCTGGGTGTGTGGCCGGGCACCGGACCGCAACTCGACATCCACCAGCCCACCTTCGATCTCGACGAGCGAGCACTGGCCGTGGGCGTCAAGGTGATGACCGGTATCGCGCTGGACCCGAACTAGAACCTGGGGACGAGATGGCTTTCGAAGTGTCGCCGATCGGAATCGTTCGATCCGACCGCGCCGAGGTGGTGGACGACAACTGGGGATCGGTCGAGTCCGTCATCGACCTCGACGAGAACGTGCTCGACGCCGACGCGACCCTCGGTCTCGCCGAGTTCTCGCACCTCGAGGTCGTCTACGGATTCCACCTGTGTGATCCGGCCGCGACGACCACCGGCTCGCGGCATCCCCGCGGCGACACGACGCTGCCTCGGGTGGGTGTCCTCGCCCAACGCGTGAAGGACCGGCCCAACCTTCTCGGGGTGTCGCGGTGCGAGATCGTCGACGTCGACGGACTGCGCATCCGAGTTCGAGGTCTCGACGCGATCGACGGTTCACCGGTGTTCGACGTCAAACCGTTCCTGCAGTCGATGGTTCCGGAGCGTGCGGACGTGACCGAGCCGGCCTGGGTGGCGTCGGTGATGAAGAACTACTTCTGATCTGTCCGCCGAGCTACGAGGCTGTACCGGGACCGACGTTCCGGCTGTCGCGGGTTCGAAGGTCTCGCACGTACTCGGCGGGAGCACCCGCGATTTCGGCTGCCTCTGCCATCACTCCGAGGTATCGGGCCGAAGGCAGGCCGCCCTCGTAGGCGTCGAGCACGTACATCCACGCCAGCACCGGCTCCCGGCCGGTCTCGATGCGCAGTCTGATCTTGCGGTGAATGCCGAGTTCCGAGCCCTCCCAACGATCCAGGCTCTCTTCGTCCTCGTCCGATACGTCGTAGAGCACGACGAAGACCTGCGAGTCGGGATCTTCGACGACCGTGGCCAGCGCGCCCTCCCAGCCGATGTCGCCGCCGGCGAAGGTCAACCGCCATCCGTGCAGCCACCCGGTTCCCGACAAGGGCGAGTGAGGGCATCGCTGCAACATCTGCTCCGGATGCATGTTCGATCCGTAGGCGGCATAAATTGGCACGTCGGCCAGCCTAAACCGTATCGGTGCCGGTTGACGCGTCGTGGTCGTGTTTCGGTGAGTCGCCGCAGGTCCGCCCTCTCGTCGAGGGAGTGAAGCTAGCCTTACCGACCCACGTGGGCGGCCTCTGGAATACCGTTGACGCGACACAGCGAGAGATTTCGAGCACGCGAGAAGAGGATCAATGACCCGGATTGTGATCATCGGTGGTGGTCCGGCAGGGTACGAAGCAGCATTGGTAGCCGCCCAGCACGGAGGCGAGGTGACACTGGTCGATTCGGACGGAATCGGCGGTGCCTGCGTCCTGTGGGACTGCGTGCCGTCGAAGACGTTCATCGCGTCGACCGGCATTCGCACCGAGATGCGTCGAGCGAGCGACCTGGGAATCTCACTCGATCCATCGCAGGCGGCCGTCGCGCTTCCGAAGATTCACGATCGTGTGAAGAGCCTGGCGCAGGCGCAGTCCGCCGACATCGCCCACCGAGTCACCTCGGTGGGAGTCCAGTTGCTGGCCGGACGCGCAGAGATGATCGACACACACGTCGGTATGGCATCCCACCAGATCAAGGCAGTGCTGGCCGACGGCGAGGAGCGCATCCTCGATGCCGACGTCGTTCTCGTCGCGACCGGTGCGAGGCCTCGGGTGGTCAAGGGAGCCGAGCCGGACGGCGAACGAATCCTGAACTGGCGTCAGCTCTACGATCTCGAGGCACTGCCCGAACATCTCGTCGTCGTCGGATCCGGTGTCACCGGTGCCGAATTCGTCTCGGCTTACACCGAGATGGGCGTCAAGGTGACCGCTGTCTCGAGCCGTGACCGCGTCCTCCCACACGAGGACGAGGACGCCGCTCTGGTCCTCGAAGACGCATTCAACGAGCGCGGCGTCACCCTCGTCAAGCATGCCCGCGCCGATTCGGTCGTCCGCACCGACGATGGAGTTCTCGTCACGCTCTCGGACGGCCGCACCGTCGAGGGCAGCCATGCGCTGATGACCGTCGGATCGGTTCCCAACACCTCCGGTCTCGGACTCGAGAAGGTGGGCATCGAACTCGACAAGGGCGGATACCTACGGGTGGACCGCGTATCTCGTACCGTGGTCGCGGGCATCTACGCAGCCGGTGACTGCACCGGTCTGCTGCCGCTGGCCTCGGTCGCGGCGATGCAGGGGCGCATTGCGATGTACCACGCGCTGGGTCAGGCCGTCAGCCCGATCAAGCTCAAGACCGTGGCCTCGGCGGTGTTCACGCGGCCCGAGATCGCGTCGGTCGGAGTCGCACAGACCGCGATCGACGCCGGTGACGTACCGGCGCGCGTGGTGATGCTGCCCTTGACCACGAATCCGCGAGCGAAGATGAGCGGTCTCAAGCGAGGCTTCGTCAAGATCTTCTGCCGCCCCGCCACCGGCGTCGTCATCGGTGGCGTCGTGGTCGCCCCGAGCGCCTCCGAGCTGATTCTGCCGATTGCGATGGCGGTGCAGAACAATCTGTCGGTGAACGATCTGGCAAACACGTTCTCGGTGTATCCGTCGTTGTCGGGTTCGGTCATCGAGGCCGCGCGTCAGCTGATGGCGCACGACGATCTGGATTGATCTCAGTATCTGAGATTTGCGTTTCATGTTTCGGTAGCACGTGAGACAGTCGAGAGAGCGGACACACCCGTCCGCTCTCTCCTCGACTCAGCGGATCCGCGGGCCGTTCCTTCGTTCCTGCTGCCCCGGAGTCTCTTTCATGTCTTCTACTCACTTCCCCGTCGGCTTGGCCCGACGCACCTCATCACTGTCCAGCTCGGCCATCCGTGATCTTCTCGCCCTCACCGCACGCGACGACGTCATCAGCCTGGCCGGAGGTCTGCCGGCCACGGATCTGATCCCCGTCGACCGCATCGCAGCTGCTGCCGAGGCGGTGCTGCGGAGCCCCGATGCCGTCCAATACTGCGAGACCGCCGGCCATCGCTCGCTGCGCAGCGTGATCGCGGCCAGAGAGAGCGCCGTGCGCGGGGGAGCGGCGGTTCCGACGGACACCGTCGTCGTCACGCACGGATCGCAACAGGCCCTGACGCTGCTCGCGCAGGCGCTGATCGACCCCGGTGCCGTTGTCGTCGTCGATGAGCCCGCGTATACCGGTGCGTTGCAGGTGTTCTCGATCGCCGAAGCGCGGATCGAGGCAATCGAAATCGACGCCGACGGGATGAACACCGAGGAACTCGAACGACGGCTCACGGCGGGACCGCGTCCTGCGGTGGTCCACACGGTTGCCAACTTCCACAACCCTCGCGGGGTCACGATGAGCGAGCAGCGTCGGCGGCACCTCGCGGCACTGGCGGATCACTACGGATTCTGGGTGATCGAGGACGACCCGTACGGCGAGATCTGGTTTGCCGCAACGGACCCTGCACACGAGACGGGCGCACCGCCGCTGACCATTGCATGCTTCAGCGATCGCGTCATTCGGCTGTCGAGTGCGTCGAAGATCCTGGCACCGACGCTGCGTGTCGGCTGGTTCGTCGCACCGCACGACGTGTGTGCCGCGGTGGAGTTGCTCAAACAGGGTGCCGATCTGTGCGGTTCCTCGATGACCCAGCTGATGGCGGCGAACATGCTCGGCGACACTGCATGGTTGGACGCGCACTTGACGACACTGCGTCGCGAGTATGCCTACCGTGCAACGGCATTGACGGATGCGCTCGATGCCGAGTTCCCCACGCGGCTCACGGTCTCGCACCCGACGGGTGGAATGTTCGCCTGGGCCACCTTCTCGGATGGGACCGACACGGACGAGTTGCTCGCGGCCGCCCTGGAGCATGGAGTCGCTTTCGTTCCCGGTTCCGCGTTTGCGTCGGCCGAGCAGTATCGACGCTCGCTCCGGTTGAGCTTCGCGGGATCGACCCCGGCAGAGCTGGCGGACGCGGTGCGGCGATTGGGCACCGCACACGCGTCCATCCGCGCGCACCGACCACGCGGAACCTCGTAGGCAGGTTCTGCGCGTGGCGGACCTGGGGCGGTAACCTGACATTCACGTAGTGCGCGGGGTTTTTCGACGGATAGGGAGCGTCACAGTGAGCAACCGATCGAACACGAAGTTCCTCGGACCCACCCAGCGGGTGGAGGCGTGGGACCAGCTCGGAACCGAGCAGTTCGACGTCGTGGTCGTCGGCGGAGGCGTCGTCGGCTCCGGTGCAGCCCTCGACGCCGCGACGCGGGGCCTGAAGGTAGCTCTGGTCGAGGCGCGGGACTACGCATCGGGCACCTCGTCTCGCTCGTCCAAGATGTTCCACGGCGGCCTGCGTTACCTCGAGCAGCTCGAGTTCGGGCTGGTACGCGAAGCGCTGCACGAACGCGAACTGTCGCTGTCCACGCTGGCACCGCACTTGGTCAAGCCGTTGAAGTTCCTGTTCCCGCTCACCCACCGGCTGTGGGAACGCCCGTACATCGCCGCAGGCATCTTTCTCTACGACCGGATGGGCGGGGCCAAATCGGTTCCACAACAGAAGCATCTGACGCGGTCCGGTGCGCTGCGGATGTCGCCGGGAATCAAGCGAAAGTCGCTGATCGGCGGAATTCGGTACTACGACACCGTCGTCGACGACGCCCGGCACACCATGACCGTCGCCAGAACGGCCGCTCACTACGGCGCTGTGGTGCGTACGTCGACACAGGTCGTCGGGTTCCTACGGGAGGCCGATCGGGTATCCGGTGTGCGAGTACGTGATTCGGAGACCGGGGCCACCACCGACGTTCGCGCACACGTAGTGATCAACGCCACCGGCGTGTGGACCGACGAGATCCAGTCCCTGTCCAACATGCGCGGACGGTTTCGGGTGCGTGCGTCGAAGGGCGTGCACATCGTGGTGCCGCGCGATCGAATCGTCAGTGAAGCCGCGATCATTCTGCGCACCGAGAAATCCGTACTGTTCATCATTCCGTGGGGTGCGCACTGGATCATCGGCACCACCGACACCGACTGGAATCTCGATCTCGCGCATCCGGCCGCGACCAAAGCCGACATCGACTACATCCTCGGTGAGGTCAACGGGGTGCTCGTCACGCCGCTCACCCACGAGGACATCGACGGTGTGTACGCGGGCCTGCGGCCACTGCTGGCAGGCGAGAGCGACGAGACCTCCAAGCTCTCACGAGAGCATGCGGTCGCTCGCGTGGCACCGGGACTCATCGCCATCGCCGGCGGCAAGTACACGACCTACCGAGTGATGGCCGAGGACGCCGTCGATCTGGCGGCGGAGGACATCCCGGTGCGGGTGGCGTCATCGATCACCGAGAAGGTGCCCCTCGTCGGAGCCGACGGTTACTTCGCCCTGGTCAATCAGGCACCGCATCTGGGCGAGATGTACAACTTGCATCCACATCGGGTGACGCACCTGCTGGACCGATACGGCTCGCTGATCGACGAGGTGTTGGCGATGGCGGACGGCAAACCCGAACTGCTGCAACCACTCACCGACGCACCGTCCTACTTGCAGGTCGAGGTGGTCTATGCGGCGGCGGCGGAAGGCGCGTTGCATCTCGAGGACGTGCTGTCGCGTCGTACCCGGATTTCCATCGAGTACTCGCATCGCGGGATGAACTGCGCGGGTCAGGTGGCAGCGTTGATCGCACCCGTTCTGGGGTGGGACGAGGCCACGGTCGATCGTGAAGTCGAGACCTACCGCGCCCGGGTGGAGGCCGAGATCGAATCGCAGCGCCAGCCCGACGACGAGTCGGCGGACGCGCTGCGTGTCGTCGCTCCGGAGGCCCGACAGGAAATTCTGGAACCGGTTCGCGGGTTCTGAGTCAGCGAGTCCGGACCAGTGTCCTGGGTGCGCGAGCCGCCGTTGCGCCGGAGACGGCCATGACCAGCAGGGTGAGTATCGCCAATGTCAACATGGGATCCATGGTGATCGGCGAAGCTGTGAGCAGGCTTGGTCCTCGCTGACAGGACGCCGTCAGATGGGTCCGGGTTGGCAGTGCGGGCAATAGTAGATCTGCCGTTCCTCGAGGGGGTTGTCGCCGATGAGGCCGAACTCGATGGTGGTTCCGCACCGCCGGCACGGCTTGTTCTCGCGGCCGTACACCCAGAAGTGTCGGCCGGGTCGCCGATCCCCGGTGGTGACGCGCTGGTTCCGGTCCTTGTTGGCCATGATCAACCGATAGGACAGGTCGATCGTCTTCTTCAGGTTGCCGGCGTCGCCGACCGGAGTACGTGGATCGATTCCACGCAGAAAGCAGATCTCGTTTCGATAGACATTGCCGAGCCCGGCGATATTGCGCTGGTCGAGCAGAGCGAGTCCGACGGGACGAGCCGGATCGGACTCCAGATTGGTCAGGGCGGTTTCTGGGTCCCAGTCCGTACCGAGCAGGTCGGGTCCGAGGTAACCGACGGCCTCCTCCTCGTCCTCGATGATGTCGAGCACTCCGAGTTCGAAACCGATGGCCTGCGCGTTCGCGGTGTTCAAGATGATCCGCGCCTGGAAGGCAGGGCGACGCCACTTCGCACCGGGTGCGTAGACGTGCCAGGTGCCTTCCATCTTCAGATGCGAATGAATGGAGTAGCCGCCGACTCTGATCAGCAGATGCTTGCCGCGCGAGGCGACGGAATCGACGGTCTCGCCGGTGAAATCCACCGTGGCGTACCGAGGAACGCGCACATCGCACGTCGTGAGCTGCTGGCCCTCCAGCGCGGCGCGCAGGGTGTTGGCCGCGCGCCAGACGGTATCGCCCTCGGGCATCTGCATCCCTTCTTGTTTCTGGAAGTGTTGCGGTGCTTCAGCGTCGGAGACGGAGTCCCCGGGGTGTCGCCGAGAAACCGGCCTCGGTCAGCGTCTTGGCGAACTCTGTTCCGTGGATGTCGTGACCGTTGATCCGCTCGACCAGCAACTTGTCGACACCGCCGCGGCGAACGGTGGCCGCCAACGCGGTTGCTGCCGCGCCGATATCGTCGGTGTTCTCGCCGAAGGTCAGCACCGACTTCCCGCCGCGTTCGACGAACATCGTCAATTCGCCCCGAACGAGGACGACCAGTGCACCGGCCTTGCGACCCGGGCGATGCTTCGTCGTTCCGTCCGGCTTCTCTCCGACACCGGCCTCGCCACTGCCGGCCTTCGGCCAGGGCAGCGCTCCGCCGTAGGGATTGGCCGGATCGCACGACGCGAGTACCACAGCGGTGGCGTTCTTCTTCGGTTCGTCGTAGCTGCGCAACCGGTCGACCACGTCGGAGGTGGAGAACTGGGCCCCACCGAGCGAATCGACGAAGTAGCCGCGACGACAGCGACCGGAGTCCTCGAATCCGGTGAGCACCTTGTACATCGTGGCGAATCCGCCGGGGACACCCTCGTTCATCACCGAACCACGGGTCACCACGCCGTAGCGTTCGAGCAGAACGTCAGCGGTCGCATGGGCGCGGACGGTGAGATCGGGTTCGAGCTCGGGCAACCTCGACCATCGACCACCCGCCGTCGGTGGCCCCGTTCTGGTGGGCAGCGACGGGCGCTCGAACTGCCGGTACGAGCGCAGGCGCGGTGTTCGGCGCGGTGCTCGATGACTCGGAGCCGAGCGAGTGGCTGTGGAGTTCAACAGGGCGCGCAGCGGGGCGAACGTGTCGTTGCTCAGACGCCCTGCCCACACCAACTCCCACAGCGCCGCCTGCAGTGCAGTGTCGTCGGTACTGCCGACGGTGTCGGAGAGTTGCCGAAAGAAGTACGCACCGCCGCCCGCGACGGCGTCCTGAATGCGAATCTGCAACTCCGACAGGTCGGATTCGGCTGCGGGCACGAGGGTGAGCGGGGCGGTGTCGGCCATGTGCAGGCTTACCCAGCCGTCCTTGGACGAGATCGCACCGTGCCCCGACCACAACACCTCGCCGGTGGAGGTGAGTTCGTCGAGCATCGCCGGACTGTAATCGGTCACCCGCGACGAGAGCACGAGAGATTCCCAGGCAGATGCCGGAACAGGAACGCCCGCAAGCTGTTCGATGACGGTCGCGACGCCGTCGATACCACTCAGGCGTCGGCTGTCCACGTGCTGCCAGGCGGGCAGGAAGCGGCCGAGGGTGGCGGTGGAGACCGGTTCCACCTCCTGCCGAGCCGCTGCGAGCGACCGACGCCGCAGTCGCCGGAGAACCTCGGCGTCACACCATTCGCTGCCCGTGGCACCGGGACGGAACTCACCTTCTACGACGCGTTTGTCGACGGCCAATCTGCGCAGTACGTCCCGCACCACGGCGGTCCCGACGCCGAACCGCGCCGCTGCGTCGTCCAGCGTGAACGGGCCGTGGGTTCGGGCGTACCGGCTGATCAGGTCCACCAGCGGATCGTCGACCGGCTCGATGAAGGCAGCGGGAGTACCGATGGGAAGCGGGACTCCCAAGGCATCGCGCAGCCGAGCGGCGTCCTCGATGGCCGTCCACCAGCTCTGGCCGGCGAACGAGACCTCCATCGCCCGCTTGGCCTCGGCGAGTTCGGTGAGCCACTGCGGATATTCGTCGCCGTCGGTGCGCAGGCCGATTTCGTCCACGGTCAGCGGACCGAGTAGCCGCAGCAGGTCCGCGACGCCTTCGATGTCTTTCGCATGTCGGTCTTCGGGGAGACGCTGTAGTTCGAGTTCGGTGGTGGTGATGACGCTGTCGTCCAGCAACTCTCGCAGTTCGACGCGTCCGAGTAGCTCGGCAAGCAGTGCCGAATCGAGTGACAGCGCGGCGGCCCGTCGTTCGGCGAGCGGGCTGTCGCCCTCGTACATGAATGCGCCGACGTAGTTGAACAGCAGTGAATTGGCGAACGGGGACGGTGACGGCGTTTCGACGTCGACGATCCTGATCTGGCGTCGACCGATCCGGGCCAGGATGTCTTCGAGGGCGGGGAGGTCGTAGACGTCCTGCAGGCACTCGCGCACGGTCTCGAGCAGGATCGGGAACGTGGGGTACTTACGAGCCACGTCGAGCAGCTGCGCCGAACGTTGCCGTTGTTGCCACAGCGGCGCACGCTTGCCCGGATTGCGGCGAGGCAGAAGCAGTGCGCGAGCGGCACATTCGCGGAACCTCGATGCGAACAAGGCAGACCCGCCGACCTGCTCGGTGACGATGTCGGCAATCTCGTCGCGCTCGAACACGAACAGCTCTGCGCCGGGCGGCTGGTCGTCGGTGTCCGGGAGCCGGACGATGATGCCGTCGTCGGAGGCAGTGGGCGCGGCGTCGATGCCGTAGCGCTCGATCAGCCTCGCGCCGACTGCGAGTGCCCACGGCGCGTGTACCTGCTGACCGTAGGTGGAATGCAGCACGAGCCGCCAGTCGCCCAGTTCGTCGCGGAACCGCTCGACGATCATCGTCTTGTCGGTGGGCAGTTGGCCCGTCGCCTCGAGTTGCTCGTCGAGCAACGCGATCAGGTTGTTGACGGCATTGGCGTCGAGACCGTCGGCGCTCAGTCGCTCGGCCAGGTTGCTGCGGTCGGTGGTGCTTCGCAGAAACTCGCCCAGCGCCTGTCCCAGTTCGGCCGGTCGACCGAGACCGTCGCCGTGCCAGAACGGGAGCCTGCCCGGTTGGCCGTACGCCGGACTGACCAACACCCGGTCGTGGGTGATCTCCTCTATGCGCCAGCTGGTGGCACCGAGCGCGAAGACGTCACCCACTCGTGATTCGTAGACCATCTCTTCGTCGAGTTCGCCGACTCTGGACTGCTTTTCGCCCACCATGTAGACGGTGAACAGTCCGCGGTCGGGGATGGTGCCGCCCGAGGTGACCGCCAATCGCTGCGACCCGGGCCTGCCGGTGAGGGTGTTGGCATCGCGATCCCACACGAGTCGCGGCCGCAGTTCCGCGAACTCGTCCGAGGGGTAGCGACCCGAGAGCAGATCCAGGGTGGACTCGTAGGCAGATCGGGGCAGTGTGGCGAAACTGCCGGTGCGACGGACGGAGTCGAACCAGTCCTCGGCGTCGATGGGTTCGAGGGCGCAGGCCGCGACGGTCTGCTGAGCCAGCACGTCGAGCGGATTGGCGGGTACGAAGAGTGCCTCGATCTTGCCCGACGTCATGCGTTCGACAGTGACCGCGCAGTGGATCAGGTCGGTGCGATGCTTGGGGAACAGCACGCCCTTGGAGATCTCGCCGACCTGGTGCCCCGCGCGCCCGACGCGTTGCAACCCGCTGGCCACCGATGGTGGCGCTTCGACCTGCACGACCAGATCGACTGCGCCCATGTCGATTCCGAGTTCGAGACTGCTGGTGGCGACGACGCAACGTAACCGCCCCGTCTTGAGGTCGTCCTCGATCAGTGCGCGTTGGTCTTTGCTGACGCTGCCGTGGTGGGCCCGGGCCAACAACGGATCGGCACCGTGGTTCACGTCGTTGGGAGTGCCGACCTGCGACGGCGGCTTGTGCTGTGTCTCCACGCCGTCGCCGATCCGTTCGGCGTACACCTCGTTGAGCCGTGCGGTGAGCCGCTCTGCGAGACGTCGGGAATTGGCGAAGACGATGCACGAGCTGTGTTCGAGGATGAGATCGACCATCTTCTCCTCGACGTGCGGCCAGATCGATCCCTGAGCCGGGGGAGCGGCGGAGGTGTCGGCATTCGGATCGGTGACACCCAGCTCGGTCATGTCCTCGACGGGTACCTGCACCGTCAGGTCGAAGGTTTTCGGTGCCGGCGGGGCGACGATCTCGATGGGAGCGGCTCCGGCCAGGAAGCGGCCGACCTCCTCGTGTGGGCGCACCGTCGCGGACAGGCCGATGCGTTGCGCGGGCTTGTCCAGCATGCCGTCGAGCCGTTCGAGCGACACTGCGAGGTGTGCGCCGCGTTTGGTGCCGGCCACTGCGTGCACCTCGTCGACGATCACGGTGTCGACCTCGGCAAGAATGTCCCGCGCTGCGGAGGTGAGCATGAGGAACAGCGACTCGGGGGTGGTGATCAGGATGTCCGGAGGAGTCTTGACCATGTTCCGTCGATCGGCGGCGCTGGTGTCGCCGGAGCGAACGCCCACCGAGATCTCGGGTGGGTCGAGGCCGAGTCGCTTGGCCGTCTGAGTGATCCCGACCAGGGGCGCGCGCAGGTTGCGTTCGACGTCGACCGCAAGGGCTTTGAGCGGGGAGATGTAGAGGACCTTGGTCTTACGCTTGCTGTCCGCACCCAGTTGCGCCAGCTCGTCCAGAGCCCACAGAAATGCCGAGAGGGTCTTGCCCGAACCGGTCGGTGCGACGACGAGAGTGTGAGCGCCGCTCGAGATCGACGACCACGCGCCCAGCTGCGCGGACGTGGGTGCCGGGAAGGCACCGGTGAACCACTCGCGAGTGGGCCGAGACAGCTTCTGCGTCACCGACAGCTCACCCGCGACGTCGGTGCCGATACTCTGCCTGGCCATCCCACCATCATGCCCCGGGGCGCCGACACGTAATCCCCGTGCAGGCCCCGGTTCACCGGACCCGTGTGGTTTCGATCGATTCGGGTACCCCGTCGCCATGAACGACGACCAAGAGATCATGCAGAAGATTTCCGCGAAACTCGACGCTCTGCTCGGCAGCAAGACCAACGGCCTGCAGAACGAGGTGCCTCCGGGTGCGAGCATCCAGTCCGACGAGGACGACGCCGAGCAAGGGCCACTCGGTCGTGACTACCACCTGGCGAGCAAGTACGCGCAGGCGCTTGCCATCAACGAGCCACAGGTGATCGACCGCGACGAATTCGACCGGTTGGTTGCCGAGTACGGCTGATCCAGCTCTGGCATCGACCCCGGCCCGGCAAGGCCGGAGTTCCGTCGTGTCCGGCGAACCTGGCGAACACCGCGGCATCGGATCTACAGTCGATGGGGTGACCGAACGCAAGAAGCCAGGAGTCACGTTCGAGTCCTGGGTGGACAAGCAAATCCGTCAGGCCCAGGACGAGGGTGCCTTCGATGGGCTCGAGGGGGCAGGCAAGCCGATCCCGCTGGGGGATCCTCGGGACGAGCTGTGGTGGGTGCGCGGCTACCTGAAACGGGAGAATCTGCCGGCCGACGCGTTGTTGCCCACTGCGCTGCAGTTGCGCAAGGAGATCGAGCGGTTGCCGTCCACACTGATCGGTATTCGGCGCGAGGACTCGGCACGAGATGTCCTGGACGAGTTGAACGCTCGCATCGTCGACTGGATTCGGTTCCCGACGCCCCCGATCGTTCCGTTGGGGCCCGTCGACGTCGAGATGTGGCTGGAGAAGTGGCGAACCAACCGAGCCGAGGTGGACCGACTGGAGCGTGAGCATCGCTCGCAGTCGGTCGAGCCCCCTGCGGCAGACTCCGATACCTCTCGACGATCGTGGTGGACGCGCGTGCGTCGAACATTCACCTGGCGGCGCTGAGACCCGTTGTGGTCGTACACAGGGCCAGCGCATCGGCGGCTGTCGACACGAACGGGATGCCGGATGTTCCGTCGACCCGAATTCTCGACGGCAGCAGCCCGTCGGAGCGTGCCGGTTCTTCCATCGTCTTCCAGCCGGTGGCCCGCCTGAGAATTCCGCCGAGCAGAGTATCCGCTGCGTGACGGGTTCCGCTGCGTACGGTGATGGGCGCGGTATCGAGTTCGACTCGTGCGAATCGAAGTGCCGCATCCACAGCCTCGGTGGTCTGCTCTGCCGACGATCGACCGCGCGGACCGGTGCTCAAGCCGTGTCCGGGTAGATCGAGCACGACAGCATCGACGCCCCCGGAAGCGATGTCCGAGGCCAGCGACGTGAGATAGCGCGCATGCAGACCCGCGTCGGCGACGAGCACCACCGACCGTCCGGATCCGACGGATGGTCGATGTATCTCGACGTGCACGCTTCCATGGCCGGTATCGAGCTGTCGATGTTCCACCTGCAGTGCTGCGACATCTGCGCGGCTCAGCGCAACAGCCTCCGATGCCGGGCGCAGCGCCGCTTCGCACGCGATGCCGCGGGCCGGGGCGTCGCCACGTCGCAACAGCGACTTGCCTTGCAACAGAATCATCATCGCCGCGCTCTCGTGTGCCGTGAGCGTCGGTGCCCAGCCGGTGGCGCGGCCGAGAGCCGAGGAATCGACGATGGGTTCCCCTGGTGTGACCCACTGGCCGGAGAACGGGGTGAGCCCCAGTCGGAACGCCACGTTCGCAACATGCGTTGCAGCTTTCTGCGGAACGTCGAACATCAACTGCCCCTGCATCGCAGCGAGTTCGCGCACACCGACCCAGTCCACCGGACCCAGGTTGTACGGGCCGATGAGGTCGGTCTTGGCCGCGCGGTGGAAGGCGTCGGCCATGTCGTCCTGGTGCAGGAATTGATACGACGCCCGATCCGCCTCAGGAAATGCACCGACCGGGCCGGTGAACTGGTCGATCCCGTCGTTGGCGAAGTCGGGTCCGACGATGTAGGTGCACCGCAACATGGAGATGGTCATCTCGCCGGGGTGCCTACGGAGCCACCACTCCGCGTAATGTTCGACCTCGGCTTTGTCGTAGAAGTAGTAGCGATTGGGATCGCCTGCAGGATAACTGTTCTCGGTGAGCGGCTCCGGAGCGATGTCGGCACCGTATGCGTTGATGCTCGACGCGATCACCACTCGCGCGACGCCCGCTCGATAGGCCGAATCGATGACGTTGCGTGAGCCGCGCAGGTTGATGTCGTGGGTTTCGGCCTTGTCTTTGAGCTCCTCGACCACGAACGCCAAGTGCAGCACGACGTCGCATCCGGCAAACGTCTCCTCGAGGTCGGGAGAGCGAATGTCCGAGCGGAGCGAGGTGAACTTCGGGTGCGTGATTCGGGCTGGGCGACGGGCTATCCCGATGACCGCGTCCACCTCGGGATCCTCGAACAGCCTGGGAAGTATCGCGGCCGCGAAGTCACTGGTGGCTCCGGTGACCGCGATACGCAAACCGCGGACGTGCTCACTCATTCGGGCAGCCCTGCCACGGCTTCGATGATCTGTTCCGTGGCAGTCGACAGTTGTTGATCGGTGTGCGTTGCCATCACGCACAGGCGAAGTATGGCACCGGACTTCGGCACGGCGGGATGCAATGCAGCACTGGTGAAGATGCCACGGTCGTAAAGGTTCTTCCACAGACTCATGGCCACGAGGTCGTCGCCGATGTGGAGTGAGACGATGGGCGCGGCCGTATCGCCGTGCGGGGTCGCGGAGCGGCCAGCGACGTCGAGCCCAGCCGATTGCAGTCCGCCGCGCAAGATCTCGGCATTCTCGAGTACTCGCCGAGCCCGGTCCTTACCTTCGTCGCTACGGATCAGGCGGACCGAAGCCAACGCGGCACCCACCGCAGCAGGCACGCCGGAGGTCGTGAACAGGAAGGCCCGGGCCTTGACCCGGAGCGTGTCGATCAAGTCACTCGATCCGGTGACGAAACCACCGGTGGAGCTGGGGCTCTTGGACAGCGATGCCATCGTGACGTCGACGTCCTTGGTGATGCCGAACAGTTCGGCGGCTCCGGTGAGTTCGGGCCCGTAGATGCCGAGGCTGTGGGCCTCGTCGACCATCAGCGCTGCGTGATAGCGGATACACAGCTCGGATACGGTGTCGAGCGGTGCGAGGTCGCCCTCCATCGAATACAGGCCGTCGACGATGACCAGAACGGCCCCGTCGTCGACGACGGGCTGCTGGAGTTTGGCTTCGAGATCGGCCATGTCGTTGTGCTTGAACTTGACCACCGACGCGCCCGAGAGAGTACTGCCGTCGCGGATCGATGCGTGTGCTGCCGAATCCACGATTATCGTGTCCCCTGGGCCGACTATCGCACTGATCGTTCCGAGATTCGTTTGGTAGCCCGTGGTGAAGACGAGTGCGTCGTCGGTTCCGTGCCACTGGGCGATTTCGTGCTCGAGTTCGAGGTGGAGATCCATGGTCCCGTTGAGCAGACGACTTCCGGTGACGGCGCTGCCGAATGTGTTCAGCGCGTTCTGGGCCCCCTCGACGACTTTCGGGTGATCGGCGATCCCGAGATAGTTGTTGGAACCGAGCATGATCTTGTCTTCGCCCTCGACGCGAACGACAGGCGCGACTGCCGATTCCATTCTGCGGAAGTACGGGACCACATCGGCTTCTCGAACCGCGCGCAGCAGGTCCACCCTCTCGTCGCCGCCGAGTCGTTTCATCAATCTGTTGACAACCATCGTGTACCAGAACTCCTCACAGAGTTGATTGTGGATTGTCGCGAATTCATACGTTGATTCGGAGCAGGTAGCGAGATCGATTGCTATTCGGCGAAAGAATATTCGATGTTTCGAAAGACGCTGCCGCAACGGAAATTAGTCGGTAAATCGAGCCGAAAAAATGATTCGAGTATCTTTCGTCGCGAAGATTTTACGATATCTTTAGTTTATCTGCGCAGGTCACGGGGTATTGTCGACGGTCAGCGCGAATTCACCCGCTCCACCGCTGTATATAGAGATCGTCGACCGATTTGTCGCGATCAGGTGATGGTACAAATGGTCGTCGCCGCAATCAATTAGTGGCACACAATCGATTAGTGACACAAGGAGATGAACTGTGACTGGATTAATGGTGCGTGAAAGGGAAACCCTGGAGAAGTACATGCCGGGTTTGTTGCACTATCTGGACACGACCCCGCTGGAGCAGCTCGAGTCACGCGAGTCGGACGCGATCGACAAATTTCGGGAATTCGGCGGCACCGGTCTGGTGGTTCCGGTCGAACTGGGCGGTCTCGGTGCTCCGGCCATCGACGCCGTCAGGGCGCAGAGGGCAATCGGTTCTCGTTCGCCCTCTCTCGGGGCGGGAACCACGATGCACCATCTCTCGCTCGCCTCGCTGACGGAGTTCGCTCGCGGTGCCACCGAGGACGACCGCGCGTTGATCAAGGGGCTGGTCGAACAAAAGGCGATCGTTGCATCCGGATTTTCCGAGGGCGTCACCGGCGGGAGTGTGTTCATTCCGACGATGACAGCCGTGAAGAAGGGCGACAACTACATCGTCAACGGAAGCAAGAAGCCGTGCAGCCTTGCTCGTTCGATGGATTTGCTGACCTGCAGTGTCGAAATCGACTCCGGTGACCGGGCCGTCGCTCTGATTCCTGCCAGCCTCCCGGGTATGAGTGTGAAGCCGTTCTGGACCACCGACATTCTGGCCGGCGCGCAAAGCGAAGAAGTCCTGCTCGAAGACGTCGAGGTGCCTGCGAGCCTGGTCCTGCCCAACAAGGACGACGATCCCGATGGCGTGCACGAGATGACCGGTTACCTCTGGTTCGGCATGTTGATCTCCGCCAACTACATCGGTGCAGCGACCTCCCTGCTCGAGCGGATGATCGAGCAGGACAAGGGCGACTACGAGGGCTACGTTCGGGCGGCGGCCGAACTCGAGGCGTCCATGGCGGCCATCGAGAACGTGGCCCGCGCCTTCGACGAAGGTGAACGCGGACAGGACATCTCGGTGAAGTTGTTGTTCAACCGCATCGCGATACGCGACGCCCTGGTCCGTAGTAGTTCGGCTGCGATCGAATCGCTCGGCGGGATCGGCTTCATCAAGTCACCCGAAATTGCTTACGTCGCAGCGGCATTGCATGCCTTCGCGTTTCATCCGCCATCACGGCGATCCATTTCGGAGACCCTGGCCCGCTTCCACGCAGGTGAAGATTTCGCCTTCGTCAAGTAGTGCTCAGTCTTCGGTTCGCTCGTCTTCGGCCAGCTTGTCCTCGCCTCGGTTTCGGAAGAACTTGAACCCGGGGATGCCGATGACCGCGCGTCGGACATCTTTGGTGACTCCGAGCAGCTCGTGAATCTCGGGCGACACCGTGTCGAGGGTGGCGAGAATGGGGAGCAGAGCTTCCATGTGATCGAGGAGGCCGGGTAGCTGATCGACCATGGCGATGGCGGCGTCGACCTCTTCCTCGGAGAGATTGTCGACGAACTTACGAGCCATGGGTTCGGACTTCTTGGCGATGGGATCGAACATTTCGATCAGTTCGAGCGCAGTGTGGGAGGCGACCGACGCCGACGCGACCACCTCGTCGGCGGCGCCGGTCGTCCGCTGCACGCTGGCGACCACCGCATCGGCAGAATCGATCACGTGGTCGATGCGTGTCATCAACGTCTCAATCCGTGTCAACAACGCTTCGATTCGGCCGGGCAGGGTAAGCGCGAAAGCGGTCGTGGTGAGCATCCAGCCTGCACCCGCCCGCGCCACCGCTACTCCGCGCCGGAGCACCGTTTCGGTACCGAGAGGATCGGGGAGAACCACACCTGCCAACACCAGAGCCATAGGAGCGACAATGCCACACCGACGCAACGCCCCGACTGCCGTTAGCCTCGACGCATGAGAGCCCTCGTCACCGGTGCCAGCGGGTATATCGGATCGCGACTGGTGGCAGCTCTGCTGGCCGAGGACGCGGACGTCGTCGTCGGCTCTCGGAGGCCCGACAACCTGCGGACGTTCGACTTCTACGAGTCCGTCACGGCAGTTGCGCTCGACGTGACCGACGAACGATCCTGTGCCGACGCATTCGCCCGATCGGGCGATGTCGACGTGGCCTACTACCTCGTGCACGCCATCGGCGAATCGGATTACCGGGCGCAGGACCGCGCCTCGGCCGAGCAGTTCGCCGCGGCGGCTGCTCGAGCGGGCGTGCGGCGAATCGTGTATCTCGGCGGGTTCGTGCCCGATGACGACCACCTGTCCGAGCATCTGGCCAGTCGCGCGGACGTGGGTGAGGCTCTGACGGTCGACGGCGTCGAGTTGGTCTGGCTGCGCGCAGCCATCGTCATGGGAGCCGGTTCGACGTCGTACGAGATGTTGCGCTACCTCGCCGACCGCCTACCGGTGCTACCACTGCCGAGTTGGCTCGCCGAGCCCGTGCAGCCGATCGCCGTCGACGACGTGCTGCACTATCTGTTGGCGTCCGCCGACACCGAGACGGTCCCGGCGGGTTCGTACGACATCGGCGGGCCGGACGTGGTGCCCTATCGAGATCTGGTGTTCGCCTATGTCGAAGCTGCCGGTCTCCAGCGGGTCGGAGTCCCGGTGCCGTTCGTGCCGACCTCGCTCGCAGGCAAGGTGATCGGGAAGATCATTCCGGTTCCTGCCGGACTCGCCGAGGATCTGGTGGGGTCGCTGCACAACACGATGACGACGTCCGAGAGCCGCATACGTGAGCTCGTTCCCGACCCTCCGCGCGGTCTGACCACCATCGCAGACGCGATGGCCCGTAGTGTCCGGGGGATGGTGGGCGAGCCTCCCGGTGTGTGCGCGTTGAAGGATCCGCTTCGGCTCGCGAACACCGATGCAGCATGGAGCGGCGGGGATGCGCTGGGGATCAGGCGTCGCGGTGTTGCGGCGTCCTCGGACCGGACCTGGGGCCTGATCGAAGCCCTCGGTGGGCGTCGGCTGCTGTCCTCGAAGCCCGTTGCGGCAGCGGTGCGTACCAACCTCGACGTGGTGGCCGGTGTGAATCGACGAGTGTCGTCGGCCGTGCGTCGCCTGACCGATACCGAGGAGGCGTGATGGGAACGTGGTCGACGACCGCGCTGAACGTGATGAAGTCCGCTCTGGTCGATCCTGTCGAACGCGATCACCGAGAATCCGACGCCGCATTCCGCAAGCGGCGGATCGTCGTGGTGATCACCTTGGTGCTCGGGGCCACGGTGCTCTACTTCTCGCTCAAGGCCGAGCCGGGGGATCCGTCGTTCTACGCACTGACCCTGGTGCTGGCGGCGGTGTGGACGGTGGGCGGACTGCTCTCGGGTCCGTTGCATCTGGGACGCATCGTGGTCGGCGGGTCGATCCGAAGGCCGATCGTCACTCCCATCCTGATCGGTCTCGCCGTCGGTGGGGTGTTCATGCTCGGCGGTCTCGTCGTTCGACAGATTCCGCCGCTGGCCGACTTCACCGAGAACGTGCTCGCGCACGCCAGAGTCGGCTCACTGGTGCTCATCGTGTTCATCGCGCTGCTCAATGGTGTCGCAGAGGAGATCTTCTTCCGCGGAGCGCTGTACTCGGCGATCGGCGTCAAGAACCCGGTGATCATCTCGACCGTCATCTACGCGATCGCCACCCTCGCCTCGGGTAATCCGATGCTCGGCTTCGCCGCCGTGCTGCTGGGGTACGTGATGGGTCTGCAGCGGCGCGCATCCGGCGGAATTCTGGCTCCGATCCTGACGCACGTCAGTTGGTCGGCGGTCATGGTTCTCGCCTTGCCCCCTCTGTTCGTATGACACCGGTGTCCGAACGGAAAGAGGCGAAAACACCGATTCGATCAGCAGAATCGGTCCTGCGCGCTGATTCTTCTCGGATCTGGGCTAGATTGCGCAAGTGAGTGAAAATCTCGATCGCGTCGATCGCTTGATCATCGACGAGCTTGTGTCCGACGGCCGCGCCACTCTGGCGACGCTGGCGGAGAAAGCTTCCCTGTCCGTTTCCGCCGTTCAATCCAGAGTCAGGCGGCTCGAGTCACGGCGCGTGATCCGTGGGTACACGGCGCAGGTGGACCCGGAGGCCCTGGGCCGGCCGCTGTCGGCGTTCGTCGCCATCACTCCGATCGATCCGGCTCAACCGGACGACGCTCCAGCGAGATTGAAGCATCTGTCGGCCATCGAGTCGTGTCATTCGGTTGCCGGCGAGGAAAGCTACGTGTTGTTGGTGCGAGTCGAGTCGCCGCGGGCGCTGGAGCGTCTGCTGCAGGAGATCCGAGCCACTGCCAACGTCCAGACCCGCAGCACGATCATTCTGCAGACGTTCTACGACCGCTGACTGCCCGCCAGACGCGGTCCGAGGACATCGGCAGGTCGTAGAGTCTGGCCCCCACGGCGTCGTGGATGGCGTTCGCCAACGCGGGAGCGACCGGGTTGTACGGCGACTCGCTCATCGACTTCGCGCCGAACGGGCCCAACCGGTCGTACGTGTCGGCGAACAGGACCTCCGTACGAGGAATGTCTGCCAACTGCGGGACGTGATAGCTGCGGATCGAATCGGTGGTGACCAGACCGGCACCGTCGGTGCGAATTTCCTCGTACAGCGCGCTTCCGATCGCTTGAGCGACGCCGCCTTCCACCTGCCCGCGGCACTGCTGCGGGTTCATCACGGTCCCTGCGTCCGCGCTCTGCACCGAATGCAGAATCTTCACGGTGCCGGTGTCCTCGTGTACCGCCACCCGAAATGCCTGCACGTTGAACGCCAGAGAACGCGGTAGCCCGCCGCTGTTCCCCTCGGTGACCAGGAAGCCCCCCGCCCGTTCCAGTATCTCGTCGAGGGTGACGAATCGATCTCCGCACCGCACGCCCTCCGGCCCCAGTGTGCAGTCCGAATACCGGTGTCCTGTCGCGGTCGCGGCGAGGTTCAGGATGCGGGCAGACATCGCTCGAACAGCTGCATAGAGCGCTTTGCCTGCCACCACGGTGCCTGCCGAACCGAACGCGCCCGTGTCGTAGGTGGTGGAGTCGGTGTCGGACTGATCGACGAGAATTCGCTCGACCGAGGTGCACAGCTCGCTGGCTGCGATCTGGGTGTGCACGGTGGTGGTGCCGTTTCCGAATTCCGCTGTCCCGACGCGGATCTCGTATCGACCCTCCGGGAGCAAGACCACCGATGTCTCGGCGCGGTGTCCGCGTGGCGGAATGGTGGCGATCATCGCCACCGCCATCCCTTCGCCGACTTTCCACCCCGCCGGGGCATGTTCACCGTTACCCCGTCGCAGCGCGGCCTCCGCGAGATCGATGCACTGATCGAGGCCGTAGCTGCCGAACTGCAGGTCGTCTTCCTCGAGGTGGGCAGCGACGATGTCGTCGCCGGGGACGATCACATTACGTCGGCGAAACTCGAACGGATCGACGTCGATCTCGCGCGCGAGATCGTCCATCGCCGATTCGATCGCGAACATCACCTGTCCCAGTCCGTAGCCGCGGAAGGCTCCGGACGGAATGTTGTTGGTGTACACGGTTTTCGCGTCGACCCGCTTGTTGGCGCACCGGTAGATCGCCACGGATTCGCCGCACCCGTGGAACATCACACCGGCACTGTGGTTGCCGTAGGCACCGGCATCGGTGAGCACATCGATCGACAGGGCGGTCAGTAGACCGTCGGCACCCGCGGCAGCGGTGACGTCGACCCGAAACGGGTGACGGCACGGTGAGACGGTGAACTCGTCGGTCCGCGTGAATTCGAACTGCACGGGTCTACCGGTGCGGAGCACTGCCAGTGCCACCACGTCCTCGGTGAGCAACTCCTGCTTGCCACCGAAGCCGCCGCCGACTCGAGCGGTGAACACGCGAACCCGATCTCGAGGCAATCCGAAGATCTCGCAGATCTCGTCGCGCACCAAGAACGGAACCTGTGTGCTGGTGCGCAGATTCAGCTTCCCGTTCTCGTCCAACCACCCGATGGTGCCGTGCGTCTCCAGGTGTACGTGTTGAACTCGCTGCGTCGTCCACCGACCGGTGACCACCGCCACCGCGTCGCGGACAGCTGCGTCGACATCGCCGGTACTGCCGTGCAACTCGGCCACCAGATTGCGAGACGGATCGGCGATCCGGGCCGACGCGTCCTTGTCGCCGTGAATCTTCGGTGCGCCGGGTGCGAGTGAGGACTCGGGATCGAACACTGCGGGCAGCACGTCGTACTCGACGATCAATGCGCGGCACCCCTCCTGCGCAGCCGCGACCGAATCTGCGACCACGACGGCCACCCGCTGGCCGATGAAGCGCACGACGGTGTCCAGCACGTGGGTGTCGTCCGGATCGTCGACGCGGCGATCGTGGCGAGCCGTCGAGAATGCGGTTGCCGGGCTGTCTTTCGCGGTGAGCACCAGCTGCACCCCGGGAACCTGCTCGGCCGCGGTGGTATCGATGGAGACGATGCGTGCGTGCGCGTGTGGACTTCCGAGCACACTGGCGTGCAGCAACCCCGGAGGGGCGTGGTCGAGTGTGTAGGGCTCGGTTCCGGTGACGATGCGCGTACTGGCGGGTGCCGCGAGGGACCGTCCGCACGCCGGACCGTCGACGGACTTCTCGGTGTTGACCACGCCGCAGACGGCGTCGGATACGGCGCGATACCCGGTGCAGCGGCACAGGTTTCCCTTCAGCCGCTCGGGAAGCTCGTCCAGATCCTCCTCGGTCAGTGTCGAAGCGGTGACGACCATTCCCGCGGTGCAGAATCCGCACTGGAACCCGGCGGCCTCGACGAACCGACGCTGCATCGGATGGAGGTCGTCCGGTGTACCGAGCCCCGCGACGGTGGTGACGGATCGGTTGGCCGCCCGGAACGCGGGGAATATGCACGAATGCACCGGTTCACCGTCGACGAGCACCGAACATGCGCCGCAATCGCCCGCGTCGCAGCCTTTCTTCACCTCGAAATGTTCGTGCTCACGCAGCATTGTGCGCAGGCACTGACCCGGGCGGGGAGAGACTTCGGTCGGTACACCGTTGATGTCGAATATCATGACAACTCCTCGCGAATCTGCTGCGCTGCACCACAACTGATGTGTCGACGCCAGTCCGGTGCGCCGTGGGGGTCGTCGTACCAGTGCTGGGGGTCGATGGTCTCGGCGAGCGCGTCGTCGAGTTCGCGCGCTGTCGGCAGAGCCGGAAAGCGTAGAACGAACGGACGGACGGTGGACGCACTGACCGTCAGGACGAATTCGCCGCCGGTGTCGACTCGGCCGATCACCACCGCGGCCGAGCGGCCGAGTGGCGACAGTGCGAGCTTGCGCATCGCCGTCCTCGCCTCGAGCGCGTGCAACGGAATCTCGATGCTTCGCAGTACATCTCCCGGCCGTAGGGCGTTGGCATGCGGCCCGGTGACCAGATCTGCGATCGCGATGCGGTAGTCGTGCTCGGGGCCCTCGCTCGACCACACCAGCCCGACGCCGTCGAGGGCTGCGGTCAACGAGATCATCGCACCGGCGGGGAGGGCCAGTGCGATGTTGCCACCGACCGTCGCGGTCTTCCATATCTTGAACGAGGCCAACAACGCTGCAGCACAGCGGGAAAACAGCACGGTGGCAGGCCACGGCGAGGTGTAGCGCGCGAGAGCCTCTATGGTGCACGTCGCGGCGATCTCGAGGCCGGTCTCGGTGACGGTCAACGGTTCCCAGCCCAAGGCAGTGATGTCGACGAGAGTGCCGAGGTGATCCTGCCTCTCCGAGAACAGCCAGGTACCGCCCGCGAGCACGGCGGTGTCCGCGCGTCCGGGCGGTAGGTCCGCGCGGGAGCCAGGAACGAGTATGTCGTCGACAGTACCGAGATCCATGGCTTTCGCTCACCTCGTCCTCGCCGGCAGATCCGCCACCCAATGTGTCGTCTCGAACTGTAATGAGTATCTGTTACCGATCTTCGGTCGTTCGGCGATACGCCCGAAACTCGGCGGAAACAACCCACACATACTGTTTCTTCGTACACGCTCAGCTGTGTCCGACTCGCTCAGCTGGCTCCGGGCCGGGGGAGGAACAGCAGTGCAGGTCAAGGACTTGCTCGACGCCACGCAGCTCGGCATTCGACTGCTCACTTCCGACGCGGACGCGATCGGCCGCACCTTGAAGTGGACGTACACGACAGATCTGCCCGACCCGTCGCGCTACATCGCCGGCGGCGAACTGGTCATCACCGGACTCGTGTGGCATCGAGCGCCCGCCGACAGCGAAGTGTTCGTCCAGGCCGTCGCCGAATCCGGGGCCTCGGCGCTTGCTGCCGGGGAAGGATTGCTGGGCCACGTTCCTCCCGACCTGATCGATGCCTGCGAGCGGCACGGACTCCCTCTGCTCGCGGTACCCGAGACCGTCTCGTTCGGCGAGGTGACCGAGTTTCTCGTCGGCCGCGTCACCGGTGACCGAATCGCCTCGCTGAATACAGCGCTCGTGCGGCAACGTCAGCTGCTCACCGCGATCGCGGACGGCAGGGCGCTCGACGAGCTGGCGCTGCACACCTCCAGGGAAACCGGAATGGCGTGTCTGATATTCACGGCGACCGGACGTCGGCTGGTGGCCGAGGTCTCGGCGTTCACCGACGCCGACGTCGACACGTTGACGCACTCCGCACTGTCCTCCGAAAGACTGCCCACGACAACCACTCTCAGCGACGGCGGAACCTACAGCATCTTCGGCGTGGGACCGTCGCTCGCGCAGCGGACCACACGGTGGTTCCTCGCGGTGGCGGGTGACCTGGCGACGTTCCGACCTGCCATCTCCGACGCGTTCGGGCAACTCGCTGCCATCGCCGCCCTCGATCGTGCTCGACGCGAAGAGGGACGGCTGGTCCGGCGCGAGATCGCCGACCAGGCAGTGGCGTTGATCGAAGCCGACAGCACCAGGCCCGAAGCACTCACACGGTTGCGTCAGGCAGGTGTCGACCCGGATCGCTCGCTCGTCGTCGTACGGGTCGTCCACAGCGGTCGGATCGACCTGCGCGAGATGCTGCGCACCGTTCTCAGCGACACGCTGACCTCGTTCGGAGGTGGCTGCGTCGGGTGCAGCTCGCACGGCGACATCGTCGCGATCGTGAACACCGACGATCCGAACTTCGCGCAGACCCTGCGAACTCGATTGAGCCGCTTGGGTTCCGGAATCGGACACAGCCGTCTGCTCGTGGGCGTCAGCTCGGAAGCAACCGGTATCACCGTCGACGGCGCGCTTCGATCTGCCCGTCACGCACTCGAAGTGAGCAGGCAGGGGACCGGCCCGGTGACGGTTACCGCGGGTGCGCAGCTGACCTCGGCGGTGTCGATGCTCTCGGCGTTACCGGACGAGGTGCGTCGGTCGTTCGTCGAACATGTTCTTGCTCCTCTGCTCGAGTACGACCGGCGTACCGACGCAGGCCTGACCGACACCCTTCGTGAGTTTCTCGCCACCGGTGGATCGTGGAACCGAACCGCGGAGTCGTTGCATGTTCACCTCAACACCGTCCGGTACCGAATCAAGAGGGTCGAGGAGTTGCTCGGCCGTGATCTGGGTTCCACGGCAGACAGACTGGACGTGTATCTCGCGTTGCAGTCGATCCCTCGTTCGTCGGCCACGGGAGCGGCATAGGATCGAACGATGACTGGCTTCACCGGAATACCTTTCGCTGCCCTGGACTTCTACGAGGACCTCGAAGCCGACAACAGCAAGCTCTGGTGGAACGAACACAAGGATGTCTACGACAACGCGGTCAAGGGACCGATGACAGCGTTGCTCGCGAACCTCGAATCGGAGTTCGGTAGTGCCAAGGTCTTCCGCCCGTACCGTGATGTTCGATTCTCCAAGGACAAGACACCGTACAAGACCCATCAGGGCGGCTTCGTCGCTCGCGGTGACAGTCTCGGTTACTACGTGCAGATCGATCCCGCCGGGTTGTTCGTCGCCGGCGGCTTCTACAACTCCTCGACCGACGGCATTGCCCGCTACCGCAACACCGTCGACGACGACGTGCGCGGGGCCGAGCTCGAACGGATACTGGCGACGCTGACGAAGGCCGGCTACGAGATCGGCGGCGACAAGCTCAAGACCAAGCCGCGGGGATACGAGCTCGATCACCCACGGATCGACCTTCTGCGCCACAAGTCGCTCACCGCCGGTAAGCATTTCGGCTCACCAGCGTGGCTGGAGACACCCAAGGCCGCGACGAAGGTGCGCGACGCCTGGCGTGCCCTGACCCCGTTGGTGGAGTGGTCTGCGGCTCTGCACTCGTGAGCACAGCGCTCTATCCGACGACGGAGTATGTGCGCCAGGCATTTCCGGCGTCCGGAGCGTCCTCGCGTTCGACCGTTGCCTGAATCAGACCGTACGGGCGATCGTCCGCGTTGAACACCTCCAGGTTGTTCTCGATGCCGAACTTGCCCAGGTCGTAGACGAAGTGATGCTTGTTCGGTGCCGACATCGAGATCTCGGCGATGAACGGGTACTTCTCCAGCACCGCCTCGCCCATGGCGTACAGAGTCTGCTGGAGGGCCAGCGACTGTAGATTCGCGAATCGCTCGATCATCGTCGCCTTCACGCCCGCGTACACGTCGTCCCACTCGACATCGGTGGTGGTGTACCGCCACTGTGCCGTCAGCGACGTCGCCATCACCCGGTCGGTGGTGGGCTCGAGAATCGTCAGGTCGTCCTCGAGAAAGCCGTGGAACTCCGACCCCGTGGACTTGAGAATCACCAGCTCCTTGAAGCCGCTGATCACCCACGTCTGCTGCGCATCGCCCTTGCCCTCGATAGTGACCGCCGCCGTTCGGATCTCCTCGCCCTTGCGCGTCCATGTGTGGTCGTGTTCGACGCCGTCGATCACCGCGCGAGCCCAGGCGTACTCCTCGAGTTCGATGCGGGCACCCTCGACCGGCTCGACGTCGTCGACATAGTGGCGAGCCAGATCGAGGCCGTAACTCTCCAGGTGCAGTAGGCCCTTGGTCTTGGCGTACGCGTAGGCGGTCTGCTTCTGGGTGTCGGTGGGAAGAACATTGGACTGATCGCCCACCAGATGCGCGGGGGAGAAGTCGCCGCGTAGCGCGCTCGAGACGTTGATGTCGTGGATCTCGTGCCGAGGCGAGTCCCGATAGATCCGCACCACACGGTTCTCCGCTTTGCCGTACTGATTGGATCCGAGGACGATCTTGCCGGTCAGGTCGGTCATGTCAGCTCCCGCGATAGGTCGAATAAGCAAAGGGGGACAACAGCAATGGGACGTGATAGTGGGCATCGGGATCGGTCACGGTGAACGAGATGGACACCTCCGGGTAGAAATTGGGTGTCGCCGTTGCCTCGAAATAGTCGCCCGTGTCGAACGAGAGACGGTAGATACCCTGATCCATCGGCCCGGGAACGACCTCGCCGATGCGTCCGTCTCCATCGGTGGTCGCGGTGGAGATCTCGCCCTTCTCGGGGTGGAACAACCGAACCCGCATCCCTACCGCCGGTGTCCCCGAGGTGGCGTCGAGCACGTGTGTGGACAGGCCGGTCACTGCTCCGGACCCAGCATGCGGCCGAGGCGAATTCGATTGATCTTGGCCAGTTCCACGCGGAGCACCCGTCTCTCGGTTTCGGCATCGTTGTCGAGCCTCTCCTCGAGGATAGCGAGCAGGTCCTCCGCGGACCTGCCGGTGGCGCACACCAGGTAGACGTGCCCGAACTTGTCCTCGTACGTTCTGTTGCCCGCCGCCAGCTTCTCGCGCACCTCGGTGCCTGCAGTCGTCACCGCGGCCTGCTCGCGCTTCGACGACGGGTTGTCGGCCTTTCCACCGATGCGGGGATGACCGTCGAGTGCGTGGTCGATCTCGGCCTCGGGTAGCTCGGCGAGCACTCGATCTGCCCTGTCCAACAGTAGATCTCGACTGTCGAACGGTCGGCCTTGGGCTACTCGACGGGCCCAGATCGACGACGCGCAGCACTCGTAGAGCGCGTGCATCGCCTGCCGATCACTGAGCCGATTGAACCCGTCGAGCCCTATCCATTCGTGTAGCAACTCGCGCTCGCTATCTGAAGTCGTTGATGCGACCGAACCGCGCGGCCGCGATCGGGTTGGCATCGGCCACGAGATCGTCGAATCGGTAGTTCGCGATCTTGGCTATCTCGATCATCGCGAACGACCGCTCTGCCGACGGCGCATTCTCGACGCGGGACCAACCGTTGGCCAGGACTCGATCGTAGCGTTCGGTCTCCCGCGCGCAGATCACAAGCGGGAAGCCGAAGTGTTCGCGGTATTCGGCGGCAAGTTGGACGATGTTGTCGTGCTCGTCCTCTTCCAGGTTGGACAGGCCGACGTGATCTGCGGCATTGAGGGTGCCGGTGGCGTCCTCGCTGCCGAGATCGGGGTAGCTGTTGATCAGCTCGATCTGTTCCTCGGTTGTGCCGGCCAACAGTGCCTCCTGGAAGGCCTCCCGCAGACCGTGAGCATCGGCGAAAGGCCGCTGCTGGTAGGCGCGCTCGACAACCCACGGAGTGCCCTGCACCAAGCCGCCGAACGTGGCAGCGAAGTCCTCGGCGGACATCTCGTTGACCTTGTCGAGGGTGATGCCCTTACCCGGACCGCCCGCAACGGCCTGACCGCGGCTGCCGATGTGGAAGAACAACACGTTGAGCACGATCGCGGAGACCGCGCCCAGGACGATGCCGCTGCCGAACAACATTTCCAGCCAATCCGGCACGCCCTCGGAGACCGACGGTTGAATGGTCACGAGCATCGCGAGCCCGAGGCTCGTGGCGACGATGATCAGGTTGCGGTGATCGGTGAAGTCCACCTTCGACAGGGTCTGGATTCCGACCACGGCGACGGTCGCGAACAGGGCGAGTGCGGCTCCGCCGAGCACCGGCGCCGGGATGGATGCCACGACGGCTGCCGTTTTGGGTAGCAAGCCCAGCAGAATCATGATGCCGCCTGCCGTGGCCACCACCCAGCGGCTGCGCACACCGGTCAGGCGCACCAGGCCGACGTTCTCCGAGAAAGCCGTGTACGGGAACGAGTTGAACGTACCGCCGATTACGGTGGCCACTCCGTCCGCGCGCAGAGTCGCTGCGATGTCGTCTTTCTTGATGCGCTTGCCGACGATCTCACCCGTCGCATACACACTGCCGGTGGTCTCGACGGCGATGATCAGCATGACGACGATCATCGAAATGATGGCAATGACACTGAATTTGGGCACACCGAACAAGAAGGGCTGGGTAAAACCGACCCACGATGCTTCCGAGGTGCCGTCGAAGTTCATGTCCCCCAGTACGAATGCGACAGCACTACCGATCACCAGGCCGAGCAGCACCGCGATGGTGGCCATGAAGCCCTTGAAGAAACGTTGGATCAGCACGATGATCAGCAGCGTGCCGATCGCGTACGCCATCCACCGGCCGTTCGTCGGATCCTGCTCGTGCGTAGCGGGATTGGTCACCGCATCGTTGACGGCCACCGGGAGCAGCGCGACACCGATGATCGTGATGACGGTACCGGTCACGACGGGCGGGAAGAAGCGCAACAGCTTGCTGAAGTACGGAGCCATGAAGAAGGTGACGAGTCCGGCGACAATGACGGCACCGTAGACGTACAGCAACCCCTCGGTGCCGCCGCCGTTGGCCAGCGCGATCGCGATCACCGGCGATACACCGGCGAACGTCACCCCCTGTAGCAGCGGGAGTCTGACACCGATCTTCCAGAACCCGACCGATTGAATGATCGATGCGATACCGCAGGTGAACAGGTCCGCATTGATCAGGTGGATGAGCTGTTCGTTGGTCAGTCCGATCGCACTGCCGATGATGATCGGCACCAGCACAGCGCCGGCGTAGAACGCCACGACGTGTTGGAACCCGTAGGCGGCAAGTTTCGGAACAGGGAGAACTTCGTCGACGGGATGGACGCGTTTGCGTCTGGTGGGCTGAACGGACATGGGTGGGCTCCTCGCGGAAGCAACAGGGCAGGATCCTGCGACGCTGCAGGAGAAGTGCACTAAGAATCGGTCATCGCGCCTATCCTCGCTAGTCGAGCAGGCACAAAATTTCGGACGTACTCGACGTGGACGTTGTGCGAACGTCCAAGACTCGACCGAACAACGAAAGGAGCGAGGGTGTCGGACTTCGCCGTCGGGGTGCTGCTGGCCGCGGGTGCCGGAACGCGGTACGGATCGCCGAAAGTACTCGCTCACGACGGGCTGTGGCTTCGAACGGCGGTGCGGGCACTGCGCGACGGCGGCTGTGATCGCGTGGTCGTGGTGCTCGGTGCCGCAGACACGCCCGTACCTGACTGTGCGATCGCGGTGCACACGCCCGACTGGCAGCAGGGCATGAGCGCATCCTTCGCTGCCGGTCTGGCGGCGGCGTCGGACGCGGAGTACGCGGTGGTGCATGTGGTCGACACCCCGGACGTCGGACCCGAGGTGGTGCAGGCAGTGCTCGCCGCAGCGAAGGAGACCGGTCTCGCCAGAGCCGTGTTCGACGGTCGCCCCGGTCATCCTGTGGTCCTGGCGCGTCGACATGTCGACGCAGCCGTGGCATCGGCGTCGGGCGACTTCGGTGCCCGGGACTTCCTCCGCGGACGAGACGATGTGATTGCCGTCGAATGTTCGCACTGGGCAACGGGAATCGACCACGATTACCAGTAACCGGTCGTGCGCGTTTTGCGTACCTCTGACTACGCAAAACGCGCACGAGGGGGTGCTACGCCCAGGCAGCGACGAGTGCCGCGATCCTGCCGTCGAATTGGTGACCACCCGTCGGGTATTCGACCGCCGTCGCAGACGGGAGAGCAGCAGAGTTCAGCGCCAGGTGAGAAATAGGAACGACGTCGTCGTCCCGACAGTGAACGAGTGTCAGATCGGTCTCGGGCTCCGGGTCGGTGAACGCGTAGACGGCGACGTCCCACCCACGCGGAGTCCAGTCCGGCATCGCCAGTAGAGCGGCCCGCTGAGGCCGTTTCCTGCGGCATTCTGCCAAGACTCTGACGAGGATCGACGCGCCGAAGGAATGCGCAATCACCGAGTCCTCCGGTCCGAGCCGGTCCAGGTGCTGCCGAACCGGTTCGGCCCAGTCCTCGAAACCCATGGCGCTGTCGGGCAGTTCGGGCATGTGCAGGTCGAGGTGCAGAGCCTGCGCAAGCCCGTTCGCCAGCGGTGCGTCGTCGACGAATCCGCCGGCACCGTGAACGAACAGCAGTCGACCGACCATCCTGGGTTCCTCTCTTCGGTAACGCTGTCACCGAATCCTCGGCAATGCTGTCACCGAAGAAGACCGGTGCTCGCCGGTGAATTCACCGGTCGCCACACACACATGTGTCGTGCGCGTTTTGCGTAGTCAGAGGTACGCAAAACGCGCACGAGGGGGTTGACGTCGAACAGGCGTGCATGGAACCATCCGGCTCAGCGTCGCGTGTCGATGACGGACTGCGTCAGACATGGAGGCGTCGTACTGCCCAGGAGGCAGCGCATGTCCATTTCGTTCGATCACACCACCGTCATTGCGAAGAACAGTTCCGACTCTGCGGCGTTCTTTCGCGAGCTGTTCGCTCTGCCAGAGGCGCCGTCGTGGGGGCCGTTCGTCAACGTGCAGCTCACCGACGGCACTCTCGTTCAATTCGCCGAGCCCCCTTCGATGACATTCAGTTCCAGCACTACGCATTTCGAACACTGGGCCGACCCTCGGATGACCGAACCCGGCACCGTCAACACCGGCCACGGTGGCCGTGGGGTGTATTTTCGTGACCCCACCGGACACTTCTTCGAGATGCTGACCCACTCGTATCTGACCCCCCGGGTGAGCCGGTACCGTAGCGGTTGTTGCTGAGCAGCAGCATGTTTCGATGACGAGGACTGCCGGCGACACCGTTGCGTAGAACTATGCCAGCCGGCCATTACGTCTCGTACGCCTGACGACTGGACCCCGACGCCGCTGCGCAGATGGTGGTCGACGCCAACTTCGAGATCGAGGTTCGAGTGAAACCGGGCCCCGGTGGGATGCGAGCCGACACCGCAGGCCTATCCGATGGCGCGCAATCGAACATCGTCTCGTCTCGAGCCCGGTAGGATTTGCCCGATGTGTGCACCCCGTCCACGCGTTCTCTTCGTCACCGACTTGGCGTATCTGTCGAGTGGCCGACGCTACTGCGACGAGGACATCTTTCTGTCGTCGCAGCTCCGCGAGTGGGTCGACATTGCGCTGTGTCACCCGCTCGAAGCGCGTGCGCTGATGGACGCCTTCGATGTTGTCGTTGTTCGGAACTCCGGGCCTGTGCTGGGGTACCAGGATGCATTCGACGCGTTCACTCGCCATGCGCGCGAGAACGACGCGAGGGTCTTCACCCAGCTCACCGGCAAAGGCGACCAGAGAGGCAAGCAGTACCTGGTCGATCTCTTTGCAGATGGTTTTCCAGTTATCCCTACCGTCGACAGCCCGCGGGACGTCTCGTGTCTACCCGAAGTCGATACCTATGTGGTGAAACCGAAATGGGGCGCCGACTCGATCGGTATGCGAAACATCCGGCGCGCCGAACTGTCGGAAGTAGAGCAGCACAATCTCATTCAGCCGCGAATCGATTTCGTGTACGAAGTGTCGTTCTACTTCATCGGCCGCACATTGCAATACTCCCTGTACGCTCCTGACCCTGGCCGACGCTGGGACCTGGAGCCGTACTCGACTACTGCTGAGGACGAAGTGTTCGCGCAACTATTCGTCGACTGGAACGACATCGAACACGGGATCACCCGGGTGGACGCATGCCGCACCGTCGACGGAGCTCTGCTCTTGGTCGAGCTCGAAGACCTGAACCCGTACCTCTCACTCGACCGGCTGCCCGAGTCGTCGCGTCGAGAGTTCGTGAACCACATGGCGGAAGCGATCGTGGCGCTGGGTGCCCAACCCTAGAGGGAGAAACCAGTCGGGTACAGCACGCTCGACACCGCATCGGTGCTCACAATTCGCTACCGTCGTCTCCGTGATTCTCGGACCGAACGATGCGGTGTCCCGACGCCCCTCGAGGATTGTCGTGGCTGGGACGTCCGGTTCCGGCAAGACAACGCTGGCCGCTCGCCTCGGGTGTTTGCTCGATATCGAACACGTCGAGATCGACAGCCTGTTCCACGGCCCGAACTGGACGCCGCGTCCGACCTTCGAGCGTGATGTCGACGAATTCGTCGCGGGCGAGTCGTGGGTCACCGAGTGGCAATACAGCATCGTCCGAGACCGTCTCGCGGCTCGAGCCGAGCTGTTCCTGTGGCTCGACCTACCGCGTCGAACAGTCATGCGGCAGGTGACAATTCGGACGCTACGCCGCAGGTTCGGTAGGCGTGAGCTGTGGAACGGGAACACCGAGCCGCCACTGCACCGCATCGTCCTCGACCGTGAGCACATCATCCGATGGGCATGGAACACCTATCGGTCGACTTCCGAGCGGGTGCAGCGACTGAGTGTGGACCGCCCAGAGCTGACGATTGTTCGCTTCCGGTCGCACCGGGACGTGGACGCATGGATTGCGCACCAGCTGATTCCTCTGGCGGGTCACTGAGCGCCGAGTGCGGTCAGCAGCCCAGTTCTGATGCCAGAGACTCGATCGAGTCGACGCTGTAGGTCCAGTCCGACTCCGCAACGAGGTCCGCGGTCTGGCTGGGCCCGTGTTCGAGCGGACGGGCGACGAACGCCGTCGCGAACCCGCAGTCGGCTGCCGCCACGAGATCGCTGTTGTGCGCGGCCACCATCATGCATTCGCTCGGCTCCAGACCCAGAATGTCCGCGGTCCGCAGATAGGCCTCAGGGGTGGGCTTGTACGCCTGTACCGGTTCTGCGCCGAGGATTGCATCCCACGGCAGTCCGGCGTTCTTGGCCATGCCGAGCAGCAGCGAGATATTCCCGTTCGAGAGCGGGGCGATGATGAATTCGGTGCGCAGCCGGTTGAGTCCGGGGACCGAATCCGGCCAGGGATCCAATCGATGCCACGCCTGATTCAGCGCGGTAATACTATCCTCGGCCAGCCGAACGTCGAACTCCGACAGTACGACTCGAAGAGATTCCAGATGCAACACGTCGAGCCGGGTGAAGGGCCTTCGACCGGATCTGACCTCGTCCATCGCCGGTTGATACATGCTGCGCCAGCGGTCGGCGAAGGCGTGACCGTCGACCCCGGGAACACCGAGGGACCGAACTTCACGGGCGATGCTGGTACGCCAGTCGACGACAGTACCGAAGACGTCGAACAGGAGTGCCTTCAACGATTTTTCGTCTTCTTGCCCTTGGAATGTCCGCTTGCAGACAGGAGAGCACCGGCCACGGGGATGAGGAGGAAGAAGAGCCACTTCTGGTCGAAATCGGTGAGGAAGAACAAGGCGAGTGAACCGAAGATGACCAGCGGCATCACCACTGCACGCCAATCGATTCCGGAGGCGGGCTCGGTCGGTGCGGGTGACTTCTCCAGTCGATCAGGGGTCTGAGGCGCAGCCGACGCAGCGGGGAGGTCGACGAATACCCTGTCGAGCTCCCCGCGCGTCGTAGCGGAAGCGATGGTGGCACTGCGCTCGTCGAATTCGGGAACGGTGAGACGACCCTCGCTGAAGTGCAGGCTCAGCGCCTCCAGTGCCTTTTCCCGATCGACAGTGCCGATACGAATTTCCGGAAGCTCGGACATTGCTACAGGGTAACGCTATCCGCGCCATGGAACAGTGCCGAATTTCGCGTCGCTACCGATATGTCGTCATTTGATTTCGGTGAGGACGGTGCCTTGGGTGATGGCGTCGCCTGCGGTGACGGTCAGGCCGGTGACGGTGCCTGCTTTGTGGGCGGTGACGGGGTTTTCC
>NZ_NOYI01000004.1 GCF_002258785.1 Rhodococcus sp. 06-235-1A | reverse complement strand
GTCGTAGTGCGCGAACAGGATGTCGCACGCGGCCCGCAGGTTCGGTGCCCAGTACTGCGCCTGGCCGTTGGGGCCCATGACGCGGTCGTAGCCGCCGATACCGAAGTTGTCCTCGGCCGAGACGCCGCCGGAGTAGTCCAGGGACTGCTTTCCGGTGAGCACCATCGCACTGTCGGGGGTCATCACCAGGATGCCCTTGGTGTGGGTGAGCATCGTGGCTTCGGCGTTCCAGTACGGCTGTGCGCCGACGTTGATGCCTGCGACGACGATGTTGATCTCGCCGCCGGCCTGGGTGAAGGTGATGATCCGGCGCAGCCCGCGTGATACCCAGTCCATGTTCTCGGTGCCCGATTCCATGGAAATCGTTGCACCGGAGGACAATGCGAACCACTCGACGGGTGCACCGAGTTGCTCGGCGAGGTCGATGGCCGCGACGATCCGCGAGCACTCGGCCTCGGCGACGGTGCCGAGGGCCTTGGTCGGGTCACCGAACAGCGCGACCCGGGTGATGCCCTCGGGGTACTTGGCAGTGGGCGTCGTCGCCACGCCGACGATGACTCCTGCGGAGTTGCGGCCGTAGGGACGATCGACCGGTGCGAGGATGCCGTCGGCGTCGAAGTCGTACTCGGTGAACGTGCCGCCGTTGCTGCTCAGCAAC
>NZ_NOYI01000016.1 GCF_002258785.1 Rhodococcus sp. 06-235-1A | reverse complement strand
AGCGTGATTCGGGCAGGTGTCGAACCCTCGTTGGTGATGGCCCGAAACAGCGGGATACTAATCGGATGCACAGTGGTCAGAGGCAAACCCCGTCTACAACACATTCACTTTCACCGACATCGGTGGATCGACGATGCGGCGGGTGGGTGGCTCGAAGGTGGTGGGCCAGGCGTCGAAGATGCCGGCCTCATTGTCGGTAGTCATTGCGCGGCTGCGAGTGGTCGTCGGCCGGCGAGGTCGCCGGCGGGTGCGGGTGTCCAGCGCAGGCCTGTCTCGCCGAAACTTGGGGCGGTGAGGGTGTAGCGGCCGGTGCGGTGCTGCGTTCCACGTCCGTGGACGGTGGTGTCGAGGGTGATCGACTTGATGCGGCCCCTCCCCTGCTCGATGCCGCCGTAGCTGTGGACGGTCGATGCGATGGTGAGATCGATACCGGGCATGCGTCCGTCCGTGACGGCCAGGATGCTGCCGTGCCGACGATTCCTGGCAAGCAAAGCTCTTGCGCGCGTGGGTGGTACGTCTCGGCCGTGCACGGTCGTCACGACCAGATCTATGCCGTCGAGACAGATCGACGCGGCATCGAGAGGGTCGGTCGATCCCGGATCTACGAGGTGCACTTCTCTGGGGGTACTAGCACTGTGCGGCGGGATGTTTGCGTACATCTGTCCAGTTCAGGGCGTGTCTGGACTGAACGACAGTGTCAACGGACTGTCGGGGCAGATCGTGTATGCGATTCGAGGGCCGCGCTATCGACTTCCGGCCCGCAGGTCACCGACCAAGCAGCCGAACGTACTAACTTATTGGTTGCGTTTCGATTCATTACCCTTTACCTTCGAGGACGTGCATTTGTACTTTTCCTGAGACGGCTGAGTAAGGCCTTCCGCGCTCGTGGAGTGATCCGAGTCGGCGGTGGCCGCTCGTTCTCGACCCAACGCGGTCGCCGTCTTTGGCGTGCCTGTTTGCCGTCTTCCGGCTCGGTGCGTCCTCTCGAAGGACTCGAATGCTCACCTCTCCGAATGCTCGACCAGCACGCGAACGTGCTCAACTCATTGCCTCTGACGTCTGTGTGACGCGCGGGGCCGAAACAGTCTTGAACCACGTCGACCTCGTCGTCACACCTACATCCCGGATCGCCATCGTCGGCGAGAACGGACGCGGAAAATCAACCTTGCTGCACGTGCTCGACGGCACCCTCGCTCCCGATTCCGGCACGGTGCAGCGCATCGGCACGCTGGGCGTTGCTGAGCAGGAAATGCCTGCGCAAGACGGCCGAACGGTAGGGCAAGCTGTCGCTGACGCGATAGCCGAGCCACTCAGGGCATTGGCGGAACTGGATGCGGCCATGCTCGCCCTCTCCGACACATGTACCGACGGTGCTCAGCGATACGCAACAGTATTGGAACGCGCTGAAACACTTGATGCGTGGGATGCCGAGCGCCGCGTGCGGATCGCGTTGGAAGCTCTCGACGCCGAAACCGACCTAGAGCGGTCACTGGACACGTTATCCGTGGGGCAGCGGTACCGGGTGCGTCTGGCGTGCCTCCTGGGCGCGGACGACGACTTTCTGCTCCTCGACGAGCCAACAAATCATCTCGACCGGAGCGGCCTCGATTTTCTGAGTGCGCAGCTCCGGACGCGCAGTGGAGGCGTCGTGGCAGTCACCCACGACCGTGTATTGCTCACCGAGGTAGCGGACACCATTGTCGATCTCGACCCCTCACCCGATGGTCGAATCCGATTGTACGGCAACGGATATGCGGGATATCGCGAAGGCCGCCTCGCCGAGCGCGCGCTCTGGGAGCAGGAGTACAACCAGCAACAAGCCGAGCATGCCCGACTGAAAGACAGTCTCAGCGCGGCGCAGAATCGTCTGCAGTCCGGGTGGAAACCGGAGAAGGGAACGAACAAGCACGGTCGCGCGACCCGAGCAGGCGGGCTCGTACAGAGCGTTCATCGACGAGCGGAGCAGCTCGAAGCGCACGCGGTGACGGTGCCGGAACCACCTCAACAGTTCAGATTTCCTGAACTCCTACCGAGTACCGGTTCCGTGTTGCTCAGTGCGGATCGGATCACTGTCGACGATCGCATGACCTTCAAGGTGTCCTGCGTCCTCTCTCGCGGCGACCGGCTCGTGGTGACCGGTCCGAACGGTGCCGGGAAATCGACGCTACTGAGCGTGCTCGCCGGCGAGCTACACCCCACAATGGGCGATGTTCGCAGGTCACAGGGTATCCGTCTCGGCTTCCTGCGTCAGGAAACCGATCTACCGTCGAGCCAGCGCGCCAGCGAGGTTTACTCCGCGCACCTCGATGCGCTGATAGCGGCGGGGATCCTGGATTCGTCGGAAGCAATCGGCCTCTCGCACCTCGGTCTACTTCGTGCGCGAGAATCGAGCAAGCGGATAGGTGAGCTGTCGATGGGGCAGCAACGTCGCCTCGATCTGGCGATCGTGCTGGCGACAAAACCTCATGTCTTGCTTCTCGACGAACCGACCAACCACCTCTCGGTGGCCCTGGTCGACGAACTCACCGCTGCGCTGTCAGCAACCCAGGCTGCAGTGGTCATCTCCACCCACGATCGCCAGCTTCTCGCCGACGTCCACGACTGGCCCACACTGCACCTGGCCACAGCACCCGCGAGGGGGACATCGGCATGAGCGACCGCCAGACAGCTGGACTGCGAGCTCTCGCGCCGCTGCGCACACGCGACTACCGACTCCTCTTCGCTGCCGTCGGAATCGAAGTATTCGGTACCGGGATGTGGACGATCGTCATGGTGTTTCAAGTCTTTGCGCTCAACGACAGCCCCCTGGCTCTGTCCGCGGTGGCGACGGGGCTAAGCCTGGGACTGTTCGCATTCTCCGTGTTCGGAGGCGTGGTCGCCGACCGCTTCTCCAAACGCCGCATCATCATCACTGTTCAGGGATGCACCGCCGCCGTGATGGCTGCGGTGGCGGTCTTGTCACTCACCGACACCATCGCGCTATGGCACGTCGCAGCCGCATCGTTCGCGATGGGTGCCGGCAGCGCGTTTTTCTATCCCGCGTACAGCGCCTATCTGCCTCAGGTGCTCCCTCCGCAGCAGCTTCTCGCCGCAAACGGTCTCGAAGGCGCGCTGCGTCCATCGATGGGTCAAGGGCTCGGCCCCGCACTCGGTGGACTGGCTGTGGGCGCATTCTTTCCCGCAGTCGGTGCGGTCATCGTCGCTGCGTCGTACGCGATCGCGTTCGTCATCACCCTGTTCCTCAGCCGGCGAGAAGAGATCGGGGCGACACCGACCGAGGAGCCGACCAATGTGTGGGGCGATCTGAAGGCGGGTGTGCGCTATGTAACGGGCACACGGTGGCTGTTGTGGACACTGCTGTTCGGGTCATCACTTGCCTTGATCATCCAGGGGCCGATCGAAGTACTACTCCCCTTTCTCACCCGCGACCGATTCGAGGACGCCGAAGCTACATTCGGATTCCTGTTGGCCGCGTACGGAATTGGTGGCGCGACCGGATCGTTGGTGGTGTCGACGCTTCGGCTCCCCCGCCGGTATCTGACGTTCATGATCGCCTGTTGGGGCGGCGGGGCACTCCCACTGGCACTGCTCGGTGTGGCGAACAGCCTGGTCTTGATGCTCGCGTCGTTGTTCGTCGTCGGCGCCGCGACCGGTGCCGGCGTCGTCATCTGGGGTACGTTGCTTCAACGCCTCGTTCCTCCCGAGATGATCGGACGGGTCGCGAGCCTCGACTTCTTCGTCTCAATCGCGTTCATGCCCGTCTCGATCGCAATCGCCGGACCTCTCTCGCTCATCGTTCCGATACCGGCGATCTTCGTCGCCGCGGGACTCATCCCACCCCTACTAGCAGCAGTCGCACTGGTCGTCGGGCGGATGCGTGTAACCGAATTACAACGCCCACTCGACGCCTAGATTGTGCAACGTGTCATGCACCGCGCCGAGTTTTGACGTGATGACATCTCTTCCTGTAAGCCCCATCGTCAAGACTTCTTGACGATGGGGCTTCGGGCTAACCTCAAAGCGAACCGGCTGGGACGTCGGTGCGTAGCCGATGTTCTGCGTGGTCCGCCATCATTATCTGCTCCGGGTTGCTCGCCGGACTGCCCCGCTAGCTTTATTGCTGAGGCCCAGAACGATCTACCGTGACGCCGGCGTCGAGGTTCCGGATTATGTGCACGTACAACAGATCAGTGTCCGATGACCTGTCCGCCTCCAGCAAAGCAGCGCGCACATCGGCGTTACCTCGCCAGATTCGCACAGCCTCCTGCGATCCGATCGGGTAGCCCATGATGCCGCCGGATCCAACCCTGCCCGAAGTTCCCTCGACACTCTGGGTGACGTCGTGTACGAGCGCCGTGGCTTCGTCGAAGGTAAAGGAGGCAGCAGCTTGGTCCGCGAGGTAGTTGGCGACCGAAAGCTCCGAACCGCTTGAGTCGGCGGTGGCGGCTGTCGATATGCGATCGGTGTCACCAGCGACCGGATCGACGATGTAGCAGAGTCCGCCGGGTCGCAACATCTGAGCGGCGTTCTTCAGACCTAGATGGGGATCGTCCCACAGGGCGAGGTTCAGTTGAACGACGATAGCGTCGAATTGACAGTCCGCAAGCGGTGACGTGTTCAGCCTTTCTGCTGTCGCACATACCAGACGGGAGGATGGGGTGTTCTGCTGCGCTTCTTCGATGGCATTTGCGCTGGGGTCGATTCCCGTCAGAGTTGCGTCAGGGAATCGGGACCGCGCGAGCGCGAGGAACCCGCCGTCTCCGCATCCGATGTCCAGGATGCTTGTCGGTGGACGACCGTCGAAGTGCTCTAGCAAGGCACCGACCGTGTACTGGGAGCACCAGCGGGTGAATTGGCGGTCGTGTTCTGCACTGACGGTTCGGCGGGGTAGTTCTGTGAACCAGCGAGCAGCGATCGCCGGATTGCGTACCGGAACCGTCCCGAAGCGACTCGACGTGGCCGGTGTCATGTGCGCGCGGAGTCCGCGACACGGTCCGATTCGGCTGCCGCCCTTCGCGACGCTCGCCACGGCCCGATGAACGCCCAACACACGACGAGAAAGAGGAGTACGCCCATCCAGTACTGCAGCCAGAAAGCGTTGTCCATCCCTGCCAATGCGATACCGAAACCGAGAACGACGGCAGCGATTGCGGATGCGACCAAGGCTCGTCGCCACTCGGCCCATTGGTAAGAGACCTCTTCGGTCTTACTTCGGGCGGTTTTCGTGGGCTTGGGGCCGTGTCCCCATCTGTACGCGGCCCGCTGGTCTGCCCACCGAATAACACTGGGTCCGAACATGATCGAGAAACCTATGTAGAACGCGGACAGTCCGTGGGTGAAGTGCGGATCCGCTCCTCGTTGGAGATCGATCATGGTGATCGCGATCAGGACAACGTCGATGAGAGGGGTGCTCACGAGCAGCACGGTCGACAGGGTCTTCCGGCGGGCAACGTATCGAGTAAGTAGTCCGAGGACCAACATCACCCAGAACAAGACCTCACATACGATGATGGGAATCAGCACCGTCTAACACGCTCCTACCGTTGCTATTTCGACGTATCGGGTTACGCGGCGCGCGCACGCCGCAGCCTGCACATGCGCCGCGGGGCCCTCGCGGCGCACGTGGATCGTTCTATCCGGTGCAGCAGCAGCAGGGTGCGGTCGTACAGGTGCACCGTGCAGCGGTCGGTTCGAAGACCTTCACCTCGGTGGTGAATCGCTCGACTCCGAGTTCGGCGACGTCGGGGAGTGCAGCAATGAGACGAGACATGTTGCCTACCTTTGTTTGTCACGCCGTTGGATAACCGTTCTCGTCATCCAACGCAACCGGACCTTCCGGTCGGTACCGACAGTAGCGGGCTTCTCCGGCGAGCGGAATAGGTAAAGGGCAATTAATTAATCGTTCACCGAGGAGTTATGAAACTGGTACTTTAAAAACCGACCGAGCGCCTTAGTATCGATGCCAGGGGTGGTGCGGATTATGCGACGCCTGATGTGTGCATGCCGTCAAACACGTTCAACACGTATCGAACTCGCCGCACGGCCGGATGGAGGACCTATGTCGAGAGGTGAACGATGACGTACGACTACATCGGATCGAGAGGCTCCCTGGCCGCGCAGTTCGATCGCCTGAGCAGATCGGACCCTCGTCCGGAACGGCCAGCAACAATTATCGATGCCTGCACGCCGAACCAAGAGCAGTTGCGCGAAGCCGCGTTGCAGTCTCTCGGCCGTGGCAACACCGGACAGGTCGTCCTCATCACGCCGTTGCATACGCGTAACGGCGGACCTGGACCTCGAATTGCCTACAGAAAAACAATTCTCGATCTCGAGGAAGCACTGGTCGACGTCGCTTCCGACTCGTTGACGATCGTCAGGGCCTCTCGACTCATCGAAGATTTTGCTCCGGACTTGGACTGGGCGACCCGATTCGGGGTCCTGTGCCATGTAGAGGGCCTGATTTCTCAACCAATGCTCACCGCGTCGGACGCCGCAACTGCGGTGGCCTCCGCACTCGATCGGCCACCTCGCCGGGCACCACACCACTGGACAGTGTGGGGGCCAACCGTGGCAACATCCGAGCTTGCCAGACGATGCTCGACCAACGAGATACCAGTGACGTTGCAGTCGATGTCACCTGGCGAATTGGTATCGGTCATGACGGACAGCGGGGTCCCGGCACTTGCTGCCGAGCGGATTGTCGACGCTCAGCGTTTAGCTGCCCAAGGCGGTCTGGGCACCAACGACATCACAGAGCTCCTGGAGCATGAACCGGCCGAACCACTCACCGTCCTCGAAACAGTATTGGCCCACGACCAGAAGGATCAGCTCATATGACGACGAATCTGCACCGCACTCGCCTCGCAGCAGGATCGCGGGCGGTCGCATCCGAGGATCAATTGATGATCGTCGGCACCGACGCCACCACTCTGCTGCCGACAAACGCGTTGACGACGTTCATGACAGAGTTGATTGCGTCCGGTGGGGATCTGGATCTGCGGTCAGAAGAGTTCGCGAACATCGATGAGCGGCAACGCCACTCCTTAACGGAGGTGCGAACACTGCTGCTCGACGCCGGTTTTCTCGAACCCATCCCCTCAACCCCCACCGCGGCACGCCCGTGTGTGACGTCTTTGTTTGCTCGCGGTGGCGGGCAGGTCGACAAAGAGGAGATCGACCGGCGATTACGGGAGTCGACGGTAGCGATCGTCGGTGACCACATTCCGCCGGGGTTCGACAGCACCATGGACGAGTACGGGGTTGCTCTTCGACGCGTAGGCCGGGACTTCGATGCCGCCACCGGCAGCACCCTGACGCTCGTCGCGGCCTACGATGAGTACGATTCGATTCTGACACAATGGAATACGCACTTGGTTTCACAAGAAGCCGAAGCAGTATGGCTGTGCGCAGTTCCACCGGCCGGCAACAGCTTCAGCGTCGGGCCGTGGTTCTATTCCGGTCGATCGGCGTGTCACACCTGCTACCGGATGCGCCGAGCCAGCACCGACCACAACAGCGAGCTCCGTCCTCTGGTCGCACACGGATCGTCCCTGCCAACAGGAATTGACGCCTTCGGTACCGACCCAGCCTTCAACCAGATGCAGGCAAACCTGCTCGCAGACGCGATTGTTCGTCACATCGCTCTCGACGGTGTGTTCGGGCAAGCGGAACCCGGGCACTTCGCTACATACGAGTACACGTTGACCGGTCTAACCGTGGAAAACCACCGAATCCTCCGAGTACCGCGCTGCCCGGATTGCTCTCGAGCCCATGGAACCGGCCATCCGCAAGTGTGGTTCCACCAGGAAGCGGAGCACAGCTGATGTCCACGGTCACGGCGTGGTCCGACCCCAACGAGTCTCTCGACCTCATCAACGCGTTCACTTCTCCCCTGGTCGGTATCGTTCCTCGCATCTTCCACAAGGTTCACGATCTGGACGACTCCTACACCTACGCCATCGGATCGGAAACTGCTGCAAGCACCGAACTCATCGGCGCACCTGCCAACCAGTTCAACGGCGGCGGCGACACCGACGAGACCATCACCCGACTCGCCGCCGTCGGCGAGTCCGTGGAACGGTACAGCGCCGCCTGGATACCCGTCGATGCTCTCGAATTCGGAAGCACCGAGGATCTCTCACGTCGAGGTTTGACGACCGTAGATCTGGCCACTCTGCCGCTGTTCTCCGATGAGCAGTACGCCCAGACCGGGTTTCGCTTCGAACGACCGACCAGCGAAACAGCACTGCATTGGCGGGAAAGCTCCGATCTCGCAACAGGACGAATCGTCCACGTTCCCGCACAGTTGGTTCACCTGTCCGCGGGATTTCCCACACCTGAATCCCATATCGGTTATGCAACCAGCAGCGGGTTGGCCTTCCACGCAACACCGATCGAGGCTGTGCTCGGCGGCACTTTCGAGCTGTTCGAGCGCGATGCATTCGTCCAGACCTGGTACGGCCAGCTATCACTGCCGCTGATCGATACTTCTACCGATCCAGCGCTGACTCGATTCTTGAGGCGGTACTGCGAGCGGTCGGGGACCGAATCTGAACTCGTCGACATGACCGAGCTCACCGGTGTTCCGACCGTTCTGGCTGTGACCCGCAATCGGGCCTCCGACGTCGCACCGATCGCGCTCGGTGCCGCATCTGCGCCCACCCTCGCGCGCGCGGCCGCCTCCGCGGCCGTCGAGAGCCTCCAGACTCGAAATTGGGTCAAGGCCGAGCAACGCGACGGCACGACGCTGCAGCCGAACCCGAGCACGTACGACACAGACGTGGTCGATTTCGTCGATCACATCTGCCTTTACGCACACCCCGACATGATCCGACACACAGAGTTCCTGACCGCAAGCACGCACAGACGCGACGTCCGAGACAGTCCCGTTCTGCCCAGCAACAACCCAGCTGAGCTGCTCGATGCCTTGTTGGAGGTAGCCGGCGCATCCGGAATCGATCTCATGACAGTCAACATGACCAGTCCCGACGTCGCGGAGGGAGGCGGGCACGTGTTTCGGACATTCAGTCCACAGCTGCAACCACTTGATGTCGGTTTTCGGCGCCGTTACCTCGGCGGACAACGACTACGTAGCCACGCTCACAGCCTCGGACTCCGCGATACAGAGGTAACGACAGCCTCGATCAACCCGCACCCGCATCCCTTCCCGTGAAAGATGACATCTCAATGACTATCGATGACACGATGTCGGGGGACAACCTCGCCCACAGCGTAAATTTGCGGGACCTCATCTACAACGACGGTGTCCCTGCCTATGACGACCCTGCTGAGAACTACTTCGAGGCCTCGAAGCTCACCCGCCCCGGCTTGCCATGGGAGACGCCGGGAATACCCATGCTTCTCAACTCTCCTGATTTACAGTCGATTTCGCGTCGAGCTGGACGCAGATACGCCAGCAGGCCTTTCATCGGGTTCGAGTGCCCGCCGCCGCTTCACGGTACGTTGCACGACGCGCTCTACCGCCGGCGAAGCGCACCTTCGTTCTCGGCGCTTGCGGTTTCTGCCGATGAGCTGCACAGCGTCCTGCACCATTCGTACGGTTCGTACGCAATTAACGCGCACGAGAAACGGCGCAACACGCCATCCGGTGGAGCGCTCTACCCACTCGACATTTTTGTTTTGACACACCGAGTCGACGGACTGACCGAAAATACTCTTTATCATTACGATCCATTCCGAAATGGATTCGCCCTGATCGACGAGCACCCCGATATCGACAAGCTCCACAAATCGACCATGATTCCTGACGTCGCGGAGCAAGCAGCGGTGACGCTGATCATTTCCGCGACGATGTGGCGTTCACGCTTCAAGTACTCCCAGCGTTCGCTCCGGTTCATCTTGATGGAAGCCGGTCACCTCGCTCAGAATCTGCTGCTCACCGCGACAAGCCTCGACCTGGCAACCCGCTTATTCGGTGGATTCGTCGACGACGAAGTCACCGACATTCTTGTCGACCACAACGGCGTCGACGATGCACCGGTCTACATGATCATGTTGGGCCAACCTGGGTGAATCTGATCTACGCCTCGGCAATACCGCTGGCACATGTGGGACTGACCTCGCTACTACCGACGATCATGCGGACCACCCGCCCGTACTCGAAGCTGTGGCGCCAACTCACCAAACCTGCGGGCGGGGTGTACGACACCGCTACGGTCTGTTTCAGTGGCGCTGTGATCGCGATCTTGCTCCTCGACCGCGATGCGAGAGAATGCCTTTTCCACCTACTGCACGTTGCACACCTTTTACTCGTTCCGGCTGCACTCCTGGCCGGGGTGGGTTTCTACGTTTCGACCGTTGTGGTGACGAACCGAACGGTGCGAACCTTCACCCTGACGCGACAGTCACAGTCAGCAGGCGCGTACGGATGGTGCGTCATTGTCGCAGCGGCCGAAGAGGTGATCTGGCGGGTCCTCCCTCTAATCGTCTTGGCCACAGGCGACTACAGCCAGTGGCAGGTAGCGGCGATGGTCGGTTTGTCCATTCTTGGATTTGTACTGCTTCATAACCCTCTGACCCTCGATTCGAGGGAACGAGTTCTCGTGTGGATGTCGATGACTGCGTTCGCAACTATCACGTTCACCTTTGCGGCAGCGTCGGCAATAACGGCGTGCATCGTGTTTCACGTCGCCTACAACCTCACTCAGTTGACTACGAGTTTGCGTGGTCAGGGCGCTGCAAACCCGACACGCCCCAGCTAGATCTAGGAGCACTTCCCGACCGAGCCAGCAGTCCTCAACATGTCTATATCTCGCGACGCGGGCACTGGATCGACCGGGAAAAGGTAAGCCCGCGATGACTGATCGGGTTCAAGTATGCAGTCAACGCGTTCGCGATCACGCTCGAAGGACGCATAACCCCGAACGAAAACTAACGGACACCGAGGTCGGATCCGCCGTTAATCGGACACTTCCCCGTTCGGTGATCAGTCGCGGTTGATGTTCGAGAACAGTTCTCGGTTGGCGTGACGTGCGGCGTCGAGTTCTTGGTCGCGTTCGTCGAGTAGGCCGGTGAGATCGACGGTTTGTTGTTCGAGTGCCGTGATCTGTTGTTGTAGTCGTTCGATGTCGACGGGTGCTCCGAGTCCCGATTCGCGCCACGCTTGCTGGCCGAGCATCTCGGACAGTTTGCGTTCGAGGAGTGCGTTGCGGGCGACCAAGGCCCCGATACAGTGGTGTGCGTTGGTGAGGTCGGCGGCGAGCGACTCGCGTGTGACCGCCGCTGGATTCATGTTCGGTGGGGGAAGTGCGGATTGGGCGAGGTGGATCTGTGCGAGGAGATCGGTGTGCCGGTACAAGAAGGTGCGATCGACCTGCGCTGCACGGGCGATACCCGAGACGGTGATGCTTGTGCCGTTCACTGATGCCAGTCTCAGCGCCTCTATGACGCGGCCCCGTCGACGATCTGAATCGGCGCGTCGTCCATCGATCATAGGATCTGACATCGGTTACGTGCTCCGGTCGGGACGGACGTCAGGTACTGGCTGCCGAACCCGAGGTGCTTCGAGCCCCACCACGGCTGACCTTCCCTTTCGCACTGTCGACACAGACTCTTCGACCAGCGCCCGATCGGATTCCGACAAATCGTCGACCTCTGTTTTGATCTGGACGATCAACCGCCGTATTCGAGCAATCTCGGTATCGGAGGGCAGGGCTTCGGCTTTCGCCCAGTCGTCGGCGCCGAACGTTCCGCGGATCCGTTCCCGGCTGCGGAGAAGCGAGGCCAAATATCCTTCGAGGTCAGGGAGGTAGGACACGTCGGTCGCAAAGTGGGTGCATCCCACACACCGAAATCGGATCGGGCAGTCATGGCCACCGGCCGCGACGTTGCTCGGTTCGCTGCAACTTCCGTACGGAACTGCGACCTGCCCGACCGCGAGACGAACGTGCTCGGAGTCGAGCAGAGCTGCTGCTGCGCGCCAAATCTTGTTCCCATGCCGGTCGAAGTGCAACGTTGCCAGTCGATCGACCGCCTCTCTCCGGCGATCCTCGCCGACACGGTAGTAGAGCTGAGTGGTGCCGATGAAGCGGTGCCCCATCAACTCGCACAGAACATCGACACCAACTCCGGCATCGGCATGGCGTTGAGCGTAAGTATGCCGATAGGCATACAGAAATACTTGAGAGCGGTTGAACGGCAACAGTTTCGTCACTCTTACCCCTCCTTCTTCGACCGTCATCGGGACCGTGACGTCGGGTAGGGTGAGAAGCCACTCGCGGTGACGCGAGCCGAGGTAGTTGTCGTTGAGTGCTCTGGTGCCGTGGGGGTTGCGGGTGGGTGCTGCGATCAGTTTCAGCGCCGCGGTGGGCTCGTTCGGGTAGCGCAGTTGGACGCGTTCACGCTGGCCGATGATGATTGCTGCCGTTGCTTCGCTGATCGGGAGCCGGCAGCCGTGTCGGTCTTCTTTGAAGTTGGTGTAGACGAGCACGGGCTTGCCCTGTGCGTCTCGCTCGAGACAGTCCAGGGTCAGACGACAGATTTCGTCCGGTCGACGCCCGGTGTCGATGATGAGTTCGACGGCGACCCGAATCTCGCGTGTGCTGACTTCTTCGAGTCCGTCGAGGTGTTCGCAGATGTGGCGCATGACTTCGACGGGCAGATCCCTGCATTCCTTGACGACATCCGGTGGCATGGGAACGTCTTCCGGATAGAGAATGAAGTCGTCCGGCAACCCGTACATCGGTTCGCCTTCTCGGGTCAGGCCAAGAGCGCGCATGTTCGCGAGCAGGCGACGTGTCGACTGGATAGTCACCGCCCGGGTAGCGGGGGTGATCGTTCCTGCGGTGCACAGAAAGGTCAGACGGTTCATGAAGCCGCAGATATCGCTGCGGGACAGCAGATGTGGTTCGAGTCCTCGGTCACCGGGTCGCTGAAGTTTGAGGCTTTCCGAGAGCCTTACCAGTATTCTGATTTCGTTTTGTACGATTTGTTTCGCGTTGAGGGATCGTCGCTTGGGTAGATCGTTGTAGGCCCAGATTTTGGCGCATTCTCGCAACCAAGGCTGGACGATGTCTCCGAACTTGAGCACTCCGTCGTATCCGAATACTGTTGCATCCCAGTTGTCTTTGAGTCGCTCCGTCTCCGGACTGAGCTGCGCTCTGCGGACTTCTTTGACTATGTGCCTGCACGCGGTTCCGGTCTTGCTCGACAGACCCGACTGATCGAGTTGCTCGATCGAGGTGCATTCGTCTGCCAGCATCTTCGCAACCAGTGGCCGGATCCAGTCCGGGTAGGTTTGCGCGCCCCACGCGGTGCGCTGTTGGATTCCCAACAGGAGTTCGGCGACGATACGATTCGGAAGGCCTCGCAGACTGCATTCGTTGATCGTGGGAATCGCGGCCGAGGTGCGGCGAAAGTGGGGTTCGTCGAGACCGGCCGCCCCTGTCGGGCTCGCGAACACGAGCTTGTTCCAGTGCATGCGGTGGATGCCGCAGTAGATGTTCTCGATGTCGCGGTCTCGGGTGCATGCCGGTACTTGGCACGGGCCCAACGAGTCGAAGGGCTCTGTGTCCGAGCTGCCGAGAAACACGTCCATTGGGACATCCAGTATCCGTGTGCGCTGGTCGTGGTGTTTGCGGCACAGCAACGCAAATCGTGAGGCCCAAGGCCTGTCGCAGGCCGGTACGGCGCAGCGCCCCGCTCCTCGTGCCACCCATGGGCGTCCAGCTTGCACAAACTCGATGATCGTCTGTTCACTGCTGGCGTTCCATCGATCGAGACAGAAGGGGCAGAGGCTGAGTCGGCTGTTTGCTTTGATGCCGCATCCGGTCACTATGCATCGTTTCGGTCCCAGCAGAGGGTGGTCGGCGGGGAAGTACGCCACTCTCCACTCGTGTGACCAACCCATCAAGTCGAGGAACTCTTGCGTGATCAACGACCATAGATGCACCGCGACGGTCTCGTCCTCGGCAGCGGCCGCGTCGGCATGCGCGGGCAGCGGGTAAGCGCTGGTCATGAATGGTCTCCGATGAGCGATGACGGTGTCGGGATTCGGTCGACGGCTGCGCGTAGTCGCTCGTTCGAGGGATGCAGATACGGTTGCGCCGACGTGGGGGATGCATGCCCGAGCAGGCCCTGGATTTCGTCGAGTGCAGCACCCGAGTCGGCGAGGTTGCTGGCGAACCCATGTCGACACTGATGAGGGCTGATCGGGCGGTCTAGATTTGCTCGGACGCAGAGGGCTGCGAATAGTTCGTTGATCGCTCCCAGCGTCATCGGTGCGCCCAGCGGATCTCGAAACAGGTTGACCAGCAGGAAGTCGCAGCTTCGGGATTGCGGACTGCCGGTGCGTTCGAGGTAGTACAGGTCGAGGGCAAGGAGCACCAGAAAGTCGAGTGGCACGGTGCGGGATTGACGCGACTTCGCCACTGCCCCATTGGAATTCTCGCGGCGGACCACATGGACGTGTGCGCCGAGAATCAGGCAGTGATGCTTTGCGTTGTCCGGCAGCAGATGCAGATCGCTTCGCCTCAAGCCGGTCAGCTCGCCGCGGCGTAATCCGGCGCGGGAGAGCAGCAGGACGATCAGACGGTCTCGGGCAGATCGGCATACTCGGAACAACGACACGATCTCGTGATCGGTTGCTCTATCGACCGGCGTCGTCGGCTGACGCAAACTGTGTCGGGCTCGAAGACGATATCGCAAATGCCCGCTCTCCCCTTGCGCGGCCAGCGGCAGATCGCGGGTGTCGGCTAGTTCGTAGATCTGCTCGAGCACCACCCCAGAAGCTTCTTTGGCGATGACAGCATACGAGAGGAACCCTCGAACGCCGGCCAGGATCTGGTTGATGCGGGATGCACTGCGCACCGGTTCGACGCCGGGACCGGCAACAACGGGTGCGCCATCGATCCGGGTGTACTTCAACCAGACAATGAACAGGCCCATATCTCTTGGTGCAGTGCGCCATTGACGACCTGTGCGGGTACACCAACGTAGAAACAGTCCGATGCTCACTGCATACGCTTTGGTTGTGGACTCGGCGCGGTCTCGCCCGAACCGCAGCTCCCGAAGGTAGGAATCGACTACCGGCACGACGTCGTAGTCGTCATCGACGACGGTCCAGTAGCTTCCACCGGATGGCATCTTCACAGGAAACGCCTTCACACGCTCGACCCTTCGAAAGAGACGAGACGCTACAACAAGCACATCCCGAGAGAACCGGAACGAAAGGCTCTACGCGGCATGGTTGCACAACATCACGCCACGGGACGAGAAACCCCAAAGAAATGGATCTTCGCCAGATTGCCCCCGTGTTCGTGGACGGCGAGCAGGCTCAAGCGGGGTTGGCCGACGAGGGCGACGTGGTGGCCTGCGGCGGATGCTTCGGCGATGAGGGCGATGAGCATCGATCCGGCACCGGTGACGGCGATGGCGGTTCCGCGGGCCAGGGCACCGCGTGGGAGCAGTTCGGCCAGTGGTCGCGGCACAGGCATGGTCCGCAGGGTTTTGCCGCGTACAGCGGCGATGAGCGGTTCCGGATCGCTGTCGACGACGGGCGCGAGGGGTTCAGGCCGATCGGGTGCGGTGATGGTGGGCAGGTCGGCGGGTGCGTGGTCGCGTCGGCCGCCGGGGACGGTGGCCATGCGTCGACGGAGGACGTCGAGCTGGGCGCTCTTGTCGAGTCCGGTGAGGTCTTCGATCGCGTCGACGGTGGCCATGTGAATCGACCTTTCGTCGTACCGGTGGGAACCACCGTCAGAGTATCGAACACCCGTTCGAGTTGTCGAATGAGCTGGTGAGGTCGGTCAGCGGGGAACGGCGTGGCCGTCGAGGTCGGCCGCGGTGAAGGTCCAGGCGAGGTGCCGGTGCAGGTTGAGGGTGCGTTTGACCTGGTCGAGAGCTGCGACGACTGCCGGATGGTTGGGGTCGTGGCCTTCGTTTCGGACGGCGGTTCGTTCGTGGTGGTCCATACCTGCTTGGACGCCGCCGGGCTCGGGTTGGTTCCGGCAACAGTCATTCGCGTGAACGACTGGACGGGCATGGATGAGCGCTGGGTGTGGCCCCGCCCGGTGTGGGCGGGGCCGTCCGGCTAGAGATTCAGTGGCTGGATCGGTTCGTCGGTGCGGTGTTTGCCGAGTAGGCATTCCCAGGTCCGGGTGTCGAGCTGCTCGGGAGCGAGGCGTTGCCCGAACTTCGTAGCGTGGTGGATGTCCGCGTGCAGGCCGCCCAGATTGTGGGTGGCTGCGCGTGCGCCGCGGTTGTAGGCGGCGGATGCGATGGCGGAGAGGCGATCTGGATACATGGCGAGGGTCCTTTCGAGGTTCGGATGAGACGCAGCGATCGGACATGACGAGGGTGGACTGTCAAACCACGTCTTGGGAGCTTGCGACCGTGGTTTGACTGGACGGGGTCCCCGGCATGTCAGACTCGGGCGACTCGCACGACCCCCTTGGTGACCCACATGGGGCGACGCCGGAGGCGTCGAGGTAGTGCAGTGAACGTCCACTCCCCCGCATGACCGCCCTGACAGCGGCGGCTTTTCAGTTGTGTCGGCGGTCTTCCTCGAGGCCGCGGAGTCGATCGAGTTCGGCTCGGTGCAGCGAGATCTCCTCGCGCAGGTCAGCGGCGATCGTCTTCTGTTCGTCGATGCGTTCGGTGTAGTCGCGGCGCAGCTCGGCTTCGCGTTTGGTGGCGTCGGTGCGCTGCTGCGCGAGTGTTGCTGCGTGGGTGCGGTTGTCGTCCTGATGTGCGGAGCGTTCGGCGGCGAGATCGGTGCGCAGGGTCTTTGCCTCGGCACGTAGCTCTACCAACTCGGCCGCGAGACGTCGATCCTTCTCGTCGTAGCGGTCGATCGCCTCGCGGTGGCTGGTGTTGAGCGATGCCACGATGGAGTCGTGAGTGTCCTGCAGGGCGCCGATTTCGGCGCGTTGGCGTGCGTCGAGCTCGTCCAGTTCGGCGCGGTGTGCCGCCTTCCGCTCCTCGACCTGGGCGCGGGCCAGCTCGGCGGCGTCTTCTGCTTCCTCGGTCCGCTCCCATGCCTCGGCGGCGTCGCGGCGTAGTTCGTCGTTCTCGGCGTCGAGGGCGTCAGCGCGGACGGTCGCAGCATGCGCTGCCGCTTCGGCGGCGGCGGCGCGCTCCTCGGCGGCGGAGACGGTGCGTGCAGTTTCGGCGCGCATCAGCTCCAGTCGTTGGTCGAGAGCTTTCGGATCCGAGACGGTCCCGATCGCGGATTCGACCCGTTGAACCAGGGCGGTGAACTGCTCGGCCTGCGTGGCCAGCGCCGGGAGGACGGCGGCGAGCGATGCGACGGCCAGCTCGGGGGTCGCGGTGTCGGCCTCGTCGACGCCGGCAACTGCGGCGACCTTGCCGGCCTTCTCCGCTGCCCTGGCCCGGTGTGCCCGCACCCGGTCGGACGCGCTGGCGTGAATGCGGGGTCGGCCTGGCTTGCGGGGCGGCTCGGCTGCGGTCATGACTGAACTCTACCATTTCGTTTCATATCATTACGTTTCATTTCATTACGTTGCCGTAACGGAATGGGAGACAAAAAAGGGGGTCCCGGCCCCGTGATGGGACCGGGACCCCGACTGTGGGGGGCCTAGCTCAGTTGGTGCACCAGAAGGACCCGACCGGGATGGCTGCGCCCGGCTGCCCGGCGCACCACCGGCAGGTGGTGTCGTGCTCGATGCGTCCGAGCACTCCTTCGGCCTCCTCGATGAGGATGGGCAGCTCTGCTGCGCTGGCGAGCGCGAGCGCTTCGGTGGCCCACCGGGCCGCGCGCGGATCTTCGGCGGGGAGCTGAGCGGCTGTGCCGATGAGATCGGTGATGATCTGGTGATCGTTGAGCAGTTCGCTGTTGTTGTTCATGACTGGACACCTTCCAAAGGTTCGGATGAGACGTCCTGGACTGACAGGCTGAGGGTGGACTGTCAACCCCGAAGAGGGAGCTTGCGACCGTGGGTTGATTGGACGGGCCCCCGGCGTGTCAGGCTGGGACGACTCGTACGACCAAAATGGTGACCCATATGGGGCGGCCCCGAAGGGGGCGTGCGGACGCGGTCACGCGTCCGAATGCTGTTGCACTGCAACGGCTACGGCTACCGAAATCCCCTTGCGATGCGAGAGCTGTATTGCTTTCTCGGTGCCCGTGAGACCGACTGCCGGAAATCGAATTCGGCTCGATAGCGGCTCGAATTACCGTGTCGATGAAGAATGCAGATATCGGCGCTGGTTACTCTCTTGATGACGAATGCGGTTGCGCATAGCGAATGTGTCGATGAAAGGTTTTCCGGCTGTGGCCAAACGAGTGACAACCCAATTGGTGGACGATATCGACGGGTCGGTCATCGACGACGAGTCCGGCGAAACGATCGAATTCACGATCAACGGCGTCGAGTACTCGATCGACCTGAAAGCGAAGAACGCGAACGAGTTTCACAAGAAGCTCGACTACTACGTCGGGTATGCGACGCGGGTCGGTGGGCGTAAGCGTAAGCCCTCCCCCACTGCTGCGTCGACCGCGACAGCGGCCGGCGGATCGGTCAAGCGTGATCCGGCGCAGACGCGGGCGATTCGGCAGTGGGCGTTCGACCAGGGTTACGAGATCAGCGAGCGTGGCCGGATTCCGGCCGATGTGGAAGAGGCGTACAACGCCGCTCACTGATTTCGGTGAGCCGCCTGCGTCGACGTGAGCGGGTGCCGGTGGTGGTGCGCCGAGCGGGGGAGCTCGAGTGCTTCTATCTTCTTCGCAACTCAAGAAGAGCCGTCGCGCCCCACCGCCGCCCTCGAGAGATCAGCGCGAGCCGCTGACACTCCACCTCGGTGGCATCGCTTTGAGAAGTTCGTTGATGTGCTCGACGAGTTCCGCCCATCCGGGGTTGAGGCGACGTGCCTGTTCCAAGGTGATATCGCCGCACCCCCATCGGGTGAGCTGCAAGTTGTATCGCGTCCAGATCGGGTCCATACCCAGGCAGATCGTGGCCATCATCGCTCTCGTGAGCTGCGCCGGACTGTCGGGAGGTTGCCTCAAGTGTTCGAGCTCCGAGATATTGCGCGCCGAGCAGGGAAACACGGTTGAAATCTGCTCGGCGAGTCGACGTTGAGAGAGCAACGGACTGCCGTCTTTGCGGCGCCGATGAATCCGGCGGCGCGTCATCTCCAGATAGAAGCCCCATGGGGTTTCAGGCACGTACGAACTGGGCGGCCTGGGATTATCAGCGGTTGTGGTGGATGCGCGGGCGTCTTCCATGAACTGTCGAAGGTCAGCAAGGTAGGCCACTTCCTCGTCGACGATCTTCGGTTGGGCATCGAGTTCGCGGCGAAGCTCGTCAGCGGAGGCAACGGGGGCCTCGAAGTGGTCAAACGCCGCCCTCAGTCCTCCCTGGTCTCCCAGCACGACGTGCCCGGTGATCGCTGCCAGCGTGGCGGCGAAGAAGGCCCCGTGGGCGAGATGCTTGGAGTGCGACACGGCGAGCCGTTTGCCACGGCGGTACCGCGGCTCGTGGTCTTCCACGACGTAGTAGGGCGCAGCGCAGTGAGCGACCTCGTGCAGCAGCACACGGGTGGTCAACATGGCGGGGTGCAATGAGACGGTCCACCGTGTGGTCTGCGGATGCCCCCATGGACTAGCGAAGGACTCCCTGAGATTGAGATGTTGGTGTTCAGATCCTCCCCCGACTATTTCGATGGGCGGGGTGTTCGGAAAGTGGGACTGCCACCACGAGCTGGAGGTCAGGCTGTCGACGAGTGCCTGGCAAGCGGCGATATCGTCGAGGACTTCGTCTGAACCGACGGCTTGTTCTGCAGAATAGACTCGCCAATCGGACAACCCCTCGTCAAACGGCATTCGATGATCGTAGCGATCGCTCTGACCGCGACACTGGTTGTGCGCGCTCAGCCAGTTCGGGAAAACGTGTCGGTGTCGGCCTCTACGGTGTCGCGTGTGAGCGAGAGCGACGATGTGGGGGTAACTCCGGTGCCTGATCGTGTGCTCTACGAGCTCGCCGACGTTCTGACGGACAGAGTCGATCAACTGCTCGACCGGCTCACCGATCGAGCCATGGCGGCACCGGTGCCCGGATCGCGCACATGGGAGTCGGCGTGGAATGAGCGAGACACAGTAGTGGGGCGTGCCCGCGACCACGAAAGATCTCGAGTTCGGAATGAATTGACACGCCTGGCAGTCTCCAAACTCAGCCCCAAGCACGCTGTCGCCGTTGAGGTCCCAGCTCGACATCGGCAGGCGGTCAGGACCCGCACTGCGGGCACGGGTCGTAGTCGTGTCGACGACGCGCAGCTGGCTTTCTTCTGACGATTCCCGTCGTACCCTCCCACTTCAGAATGCGGCAGATCAGTCTCGGTACACCGATTCGTATCGGTACCAGGGGCCGTCGAGGTGAGTCGGGGAGAAATCAGCATTGTTGAGGCCGCCCGGTTCGCGATCAGGCGAATAGACCCATCCGCTCGTAAAGCCGAAGAAGACGGTTGAATTGTCGACGAAGTAGACCTCTCCTGAGGAGACGCCTCGCGCGCTACTGATATCGAAAGGTCCGATCTCGAACTCCTCGCGGGACGTGCCGGGGTTCTCCCGGATGTCGACGGCGATGGCCTCGAACTCGCTGCGCTTGTCGAGGAAGGTCGTAGCTGGCCCCCACACCACGAACGCAAAGGCGACTATGACGAGGACGGGCGCAGGAAGTATCCACCAGGACCAACGTCGGTCGCGGCCGAGCACGTAGAGGGTTCGGATAGCCCACACCAGGCCGGTGACAGCCAAAACAGCAAGGACGAGTAGATGGGCCAGCAGTGGGTCGGCCCAGGTGTGTGCGCCGAACGGAGACGGCCACCAATTTCGTTTGACGCAGACCCATACCGCAACGGCGGCTGTCACGAAGGTCAGCAGTATTGGACCGGGTGGCTTCGACCGTGTCGGCTCGCCCGTGAGCTGCTGATGCACCCAACCGTCGAGCGATTTCATTCTCGCCATCGCGTCAGGGTATCGGTCACAGCGCTGCGGTCACCCTCGCCGCGGGCAGAGTCGAGGTTCGAGACCCGTTCAAGCTCGAACCCGGTGGCACGGCCGATCTCGAGTGCTTCCATCTCCTATGCAATTCCCAGATTAGGACACCGGGAACTGTCGGTGCCCTTCTCTACAGTGTCATGGGGGCGAGAGTGACGTTGTCGGGGCGTTCCCGGTGTCCGATCGTGTACTCGATAGGCTCGCTGAGGTGCTGTTGGACAGGATTGATCAGCTACTCGACCGACTAGCCGAACGGGCTTTGGCAGCACCGACGCCGGACTCACGAGTATGGGAATCGGAGTGGAACGAGCGAGACACCACGGATCTGTGGACCGGACTACGGAGCGGCGATTCTTGTGGGATCCAGTTCATGATCCTCGTTGCCGGTAAGCAAACCAGTCAGGCGCTAACTCCTCGCGCCCACGGAAGTTGTTCGGATTTGGAGTGCACCGAACGGTGTAGAGCCACCCGGTTCGGGAAAGGGTGCTACTGCGTTTGCCATCTACGAAGTACACGCAGTTGTTATCTGCGACATACACCGTCGAGAACGACACCCCGCTGATTTCGATCGACACGAGCCGCTGATTGCCCTCGTCGAGCATCGATATGGCCAGGTCCTCCATCTGCGTTCTGGCGCGCTCGAAGTCACGGTCCACCGGTAGTTCGATCACAACGAAGGCAACAGCAGCAACCAAGACCGTGACAGGCGCAATGATACTCGGCCATGGCCACCGCCGACAATTCTTGCGGTAGCTGTACAGGCGGTAAATCCACACCACGCCGACAACGATGAGGCCGGCCACCGCTGCCCACACGATCACCAGGTCGAGGAAGAGGTTCCACGGCGAGCGATAGTCCCACCATTCGAATCGGTTCCCCGCAAGAAGTAAGAGGAACGCAGCCGCCGCAAACGCGGTGCCGAAACCCGGTCGAGCCCGCGTCTGTAGTTCTGTGTCGTCAGTCAAGACCTACATCCTTTGACTTTCAATCGCGCCATGAGGCTGTGAATTCGACGTCTGCAACTCAGTGATCTCACCCATCACCGCTCTACCGCTACAGCGGCGCTTTTAAAGGAGTATCCAGCAAACTGAGGCGTGAGAATCCCCGTCCGCGCGCGAGGGCTGCACGCGGCGGGCGCGCTGATCCGTTCGACTTCGCGCGAGAGCGGTTCGGACTCTCAAGAAGGTCCGCGTTCCGCGCTATCCTTTCCCCGGACCGTAACTGGCGCTACGGATGGGTCACCATCGGGGAGCGGTCTCGCCTGATGGCGTTCGCCGCGCGCCTGGGCTTCCCCCGAGCCGAGGAGCGCCATGAGCCATACCCCACCGCCCAACACCGCCGACGCACATGGACAAGCCGGACCCGCTGCCCGCACGACGGGTGGGCTGCTACCACCGATCACGGCGGGCGTGGTCTCGGCTCTGGTCGGGTTCAGCAGCGCGTTCGTCGTCGTCCTGAGCGGACTTACCGCTGTCGGCGCGAACCGCGATCAAGCCGCTAGTGGACTGCTTGCTGTCAGCGTCACGATGGGCCTGGCCTGCATCGTGCTTTCCTGGCGCACCCGGTTGCCAATCACCGCAGCCTGGTCGACGCCCGGTGCGGCGCTGCTCGCGACCACCGGCACCGTCGATGGCGGCTGGCCTGCTGCAGTCGGGGCGTTCCTCGTCACCGGCGTGCTGATTGTGCTCACCGGGCTCGTCCCCCAGCTCGCCGGGCTCGTCACTCGTATTCCCACCTCGCTCGCCCAGGCCATGCTCGCTGGAGTCCTGCTGCAGCTCTGTCTCGGCCCGATCACCGGCCTAGCGGCAAACCCGCTCGCCGTCGCCCCGGTCATCGGCCTCTGGCTTGTCGCCCTGCGGTTCGCACCCCGGTGGGCGGCGCCCCTGGCCTTTCTCGCCGCCGCGGTCGTCATCGGCGTCACACTGGCGACCGGCAAAACCGCGGTCGACCCGGCGAACCTCGTGCCCCGGATCGACCTGACCGCACCGACTCTTACCGTCGCTGGCGTCGTCGGGATCGCGCTGCCACTATTCCTGGTCACCATGGCCTCGCAGAACGTCCCCGGCGTCGCAGTCATGGCCGGTCTCGGTTACCAGGTTCCCTGGCGGCGCTCGATGATTGTCACCGGCGTAGGCACCCTGCTCGGCGCGACCGCCGGTGGGCATGCAATAAACCTCGCCGCGATCAGCGCCGCCCTCGCGGCTGGACCGGAGGCGGGTGAGGACCGCTCACGCCGGTGGATCGCCAGTCTGACAGCGGGGATGGTCCTGATCGTGCTCGGCGTGGCGTCAGCCTCGTTCGGCACACTCGTCGCGCTGGCCCCCGTCGGCGTCGTCGCTGCGGTCGCCGGACTCGCCCTGCTCGGCACTCTCGCCGCGTCACTGACAGCCGCTCTTGCTGACCCGGTCACCCGCATGCCCGCCGTCATCACCTTCGCTACCGCCGCGTCCGGCACGGTCATCATCGGAGTCAGCGCGGCTTTCTGGGCGCTCGTGGCCGGGCTCGTTGCGCGCTTCCTACTGTCTGGGACTGCGGGAGCACACCCGGCGACACCGCGTTCAACGCCACCAACATTTCGATGACGTCCAGCGGCACAAACCGACGTGTTTTGTGCCGCTGCTCATCGGCTATGGGCGAGGAACTACGCGGCAGCGTCTGCCATTCGGTCTGTTCGGGTTTTCCGGCGCTCGTACTCCGATCCCGACTTCAGCATCGTGTAGAGCACGTTCGTGCGTCGCCTGGCCAGACACACCAAGGCCGATCGATGGTCTTTCCCTTCTGCTCGTTTGCGGTCGTAGTACTCACGGGACACTGGTTCACGCAGAGAGGCGAACGCCGAAAGATACAGTGCACGTTTGAGTCTGGAGTTCCCACCGCGTTGTCGATGCTCACCTCGGATCGATGTCCCGGAGCGGTGCGTACGGGGTGCGACGCCGGCGTAGGCGGCGAGGTTGCCAGCACTATCGAACCGCTCGATATCGACAATCTCGACCAACATGGTGGCGGCGATCCGAACGCCGACACCCGGCATCGAGGTCAGGATCGGCCCAGCTGGGTGTTTGTTCAGTTCCAACTCGAATTGCTCCTCGAGTTCGGCGCGGGCACGACGTACCTCGCTCAGCTGCCGCGCAAGGGTTTTCAGTACGAAGTTCGATTTCTCCGCCCCCGGCACGATCACGGTCTGCTCGGCAAGTGCGGCGAGGATCGACTCCGCGATCTGGTCCCCGATGCGCGGTGCCGACCGCTTCGCGACCCGTCGCAGTGCCGCCGGGTTTGCTGCTGCGAACCCAGCCGGTCCCCCGAACTCGGCAAGCAGTGTCAGGGCGACGGGCCGGTACAGATGCTTGCCGATCGTGCGTTCGAGGGCGGGGTGCACCGAGAGCAGCACCGACCGGATGCGGCTCGAGAGACGGTTCTCCTCGGTCGCCAGGTCCGCGTCGAACCCGGCGAGCATCCGCAGGCCTTCGACGATGTCGTCGTCCTGGGTGACCGGCAGCAAGGTGTCGGGCAGAGTGCGTGCGGCGTCGGCGATGATGAACGCATCGCGAGCATCGGTTTTCGCCTGGCCCGGATACAGTGCCGCGATCCGTCGCATCCGCAGGCCGGGGAGGTAGGCGACGTCGATGCCACTGTCGCGGGCCACTGCGATCGGCAGTGCCCCGATGTTGCGGGGTTGATCGACCACCATCAGCACCGACCCGTGTTCCGCGAGCTCGCCGAACAATGCGCGGAGCATCGCTTCGTCCTGCGGCAGATCGCGGCTGAGGATCCGTCGTCCGTCTGTGGTGAGCGCGAACGCGTGATGGGCGCTCTTGCCGACATCGATACCGCAGTAGATGTCATAGTTCTTCTTGTCCATTCACCCTCCGCTTCAACAATTTTCGTGTGCGGTCCTGGCATCGGTTCCCGGCACTCACGTTATGCAGGCCGTGCTCCCTCGTTCGGCCACGCCTCTATCAGCGGTGATCCGACGCCCTCTGCTCCGGCGGCAACACTCGAGTAGACGTGCGTTCCGTCCGGGCTGCCGAAGCCATACCGGAGCAGACGACCCACCCCCGCAGGTCACGAGGGTGGAAAGAAGATAACGGGGCTGCCGCAGGCCCCCTCGACCCGAGGCCGGGGACGCCGAGCCGCCGGTGGCGGGCACCGTAGAGGTACCCCGCCACCGGTTCCGGTTCCTAGTCGGTGATGCTCTCCTCGCTGGGGGCGGTCAGTGCGGCGTAGCCCTGCTCGGGGGTGAGCGTTCCGGCTGCGACCTGCTCGACCGGGGTCAGGTCGTAGCCGTGCTCGACCAGCAGGTCCAGGTAGTTGTCCTGGTTGCCGTAGCCGCTGCGCTTCCACCAGTCTTTGCCGGTCCCGCTCATACGAGCTTCGTAGGCGGCGAGGATCTGGGCGAGCAGGATGACCTGCGCGCGGGTGTCGTTGGCCTTGTCGATCACCGGTGCCAGCGCATCGCGTGCGGCGCGTTCTTTCCAATCGCCGTAGACGGTGGTCGTCGGCTCGGCCACCGTGACTCCGAGCAGCTCCGCGAGGTACTGCGACGCCTTGTTCTGGGTAAGCAGTCCAGGCTCTTCGACGAGGGTGTCGGTGATCCACTTCGCGGCACCCTTCGGCAGGGTCTTGCCGGTGAGGAACTTCGACAGGAACTCCTTGCGGACCACGGTCGCAGCGAGTGACGCAACGTTGAGCGCCTTGGTGCGCCGCCGCACGGCCCTCTCGGCTTCCTTCGCTGCCGCCTCGGCGGCGAGTCGCTTCTGCTCGGCCGCCTGGGCGACTGCCTCGGCGTCGGCGGGGTCAACGTCACCGGCGGGTGCGGCCAACGCAGCCGCGAGGATCGGCCCTGGCTTCACACCAGCGGCGTCGGGGTCTGCGGTGAAGTATTCCGGCACCCAGACCTCGACGGTTCCGATGTCCTTGTGGTGGTGCAGTCCGGCCTCGGGCTCTGCTGACAGGTCGTCCTCGGTGTCCCAGTCGATGCTGTCCTCTTCGATAATTTCGCCTGTGGCGGTGAGGGTGTATCGCTCTTCCTTCGACAGCCACACCGCCCAGTGCCCCGCTGCGCCGTCAATCACGGCGTCGGTCACTGGGCCACCGTCGGCGGTCACCAGATCGTCTGCGCGCAGGTACGGGTCGCCGTAGGCCGGTTCTTCCTCGAGGAGGGTGAACCCTCGTTCGGCGTAGGGGATGCCTGCCTCGGCGCGGGCTTTGCGCTCGGCGCGGTCGTTGAGCAAACGCTGCGCGGTCCACCGGAAGTCGTACCGCGCTCCCAGGAGCTTCTCGACGGCGGCGGCGTCGCCTTCGGCGTCGAACTCCGCGACGATCGCGGCCTGGTCGAGGGTGAGCTGCCCGGCGTCGAGGGCCGCGCGGGCGGTCTGCGAGCGGCCCGCTGTACCTGCGGTTTTCGCGGTCTCCCGATTGTCGTAGTGCAACGCCTTGGCGATCTTGGTGACAGAGACACCGAGATCGAGCATGTCGGTCACGGCCTTGGTGCGTTGGCCGTCGGTGAGCGCGATGCGGCAGTCGTTGGTGTTCACCTGCTTGGTGAGACGTTCGATTTCTCGATCCTTGGCCTTGCTCGCGGCGGTCCGGATCAGTACCGGCACGCTCTCGACACCGGCTTCGATCGCGGCGAGGGTACGAACCTGTCCATCGATGACGACGACAAGGTCACCGTCGCGGCGCGCGAGGATCGGCACCAGGACACCGAGCTCGATGATGGAGGCGACGACCGCGCGGAACTTGGCCGACTCGGTGTCGACCTCGTCGCGGACGTTCGGTCCGACCTCGAGGGCAGTGGGGTGCAGGCGGGCGTACTCCTCGCCCGCCCCCACGACCGGCGTGGTGCCAGTAGTGGGGGCTTCGGTTGCGGCGGTGGTGGTTTCGATGCTTGCGGTCATGGCGGTGTCTCTCCCTGGTAGATTCTTCGGTTGGAGACACCGGGCAGGTAGGAACTGTCCGGTGTTTCTTCGTTTCCGGGGCCGGTGTGACCCTGGGGGTTTACTGCTGGGCGGTGGCCACGTGGTGGTGGCCTGCGAGCCGTGCGGCGTGGATCTCGGCCTCGCTGGCTCCGCGTTCGCGTGCGGTGCACGCCCAGAACGCGGCCCGCTCGAGGTGCGCGTCGACGGTGGTCGAGTTCGCGTCCGCAGCGGCCCGGTTGACCTGCTCGGTGTAGGCGGTGACCTGCGCGAGTGCGTGAGTCTTGACCTGTCCCGGTACCTGACCGATCGCGGCCATGATCGCGGTGTGCAGTCCCACCGTCCTCGGTCCTGTGATGGTGTCGTGCATGTCGCTACGTCCCTTCTCAACTGGTGGCCGGACCTTGTTGCCCTGCCACGTTTTTTCGCCGTTTCTGGCGTGAGGAGAGAAGTCAGCGCACGGGGCCGGAGCGTCAAGGGTCGGTCCGAAAAGTTTTCAGCCGAAGGCGTTTTGAAAAGTTTTCGGAGCCCTTGGGCCGGGAGCGCAGCGGACGCCGGCGGTTGATGCGGAGGTCACGGGTGATGAATACTCGCCGGTAGCCAGAACCGAGTGAAAAAACGTCCTTCGCTCTTTTGAGTGCGGAGCGAAGCGGAGTTCAATCCAGGGGACGCCCGCAGGGTGGCCGGCACCGCCGCCAGGCGGAATGCACGCCAGCTCGTCGACGCCAGGCGGTGACCACCTCCCGCTCGTGGAGCTCGCAGACGACTGTGCGGGAGCGACGGAGACCAACCACGCTCGGTGCCGCGGCAGCACCTGCCCTGTCAGGGCTTCGGTACGGGCGGCCATTCATGGGGATGTACAGACTTCGGTTCCGGCAGAAGCGGCCCGAACACGCTGTGCGGGTGACGTTCCCAATCCACCCGCACATCCACCCATGATTTCGGATCCTCGAACCAAGTGTATTCACCGCTAAACGTCGCACCACTGAATGAGGTGTAATCGCTGCTAAAAGTCACCCCATCGAAGATAGTGTTCTCGCCGCTAAACGTCGCACCATCGAACATGGTGTTCTCGCCGCTAAACGTCGCACCATCGAACATGGTGTTCTCGCCACTGAACGTCGCCTCATGGAACATAGCGGTCTCACCGCTGAACGTAGCATGGCTGAACAGGGTGTTCTCGACGCTAAACGTCGCGCCATCGAACATGGTGTTCTCGCCACTGAACGTCGCACCATAGAACGAGGCATTCTTGGTGTTCTTGCCGCTGAACGTCGCATCACTGAACGAGGTGATGCCGCTGAAGGTCGCACCATAGAATGAAGTGATCTCGCCGCTAAACCGCGCACCACCGAATGAGGTGATCTCGCCGCTAAACCGCGCACCACCGAATGAGGTGATCTCGCCGCCAAACCGCGCACCATAGAATGAGGTGTTGTCGCCACTGAACCGCGCTTCATTGAACAAGGTGGTTTTCCCAGCGAATACCGCACCGGTGAGATCTGTGTCGTGAAGGTAAGCCCCGGTGAAGTCGTAGTCGAACGGTGACCATGAGTGGTCGTGCTCGGGTTGGAGGTGTGCGGCAATGGTGCGTGTGATGGCGTGGCGGGTGTCGAGGTCGTCGTGGGGGTATTCGCGGATGGTATCGGTGTAGTCGAGATTCTCGTGGTGGGTTCGGCGGGTCTCTTTGCGTAGGTGGGGGTTTCGAGTCGGTGTCTCGTAGGGGGTGCGGAGGTAGTCGCAGAGGACGTTGATGCACACCTGGGTTTCGCGAGGCTTATCGCGGTCGAGCCAGTCGTCGGCGAGGGCTTCAAGGGCGGAGACGGCGGCGGTGCGGATCGCGGGTGCGGGGTCGGCGAGTTGTCCGGTGATGGCGGTAAAGCGATCTCGGAGGGCTTGGGTGTCGGCGAGGGTGTGGGTTGCTTTGTGGTGCCGGTCGAGCTGTCTGCGACTGAGTAGACCGATGGCGAAGGTGATGAGTGCAGCGACGATGATTCCGAGGCTGGCGAGGACTGTCGCTGCGGGTTGTGTGAGGTTGTCGAGGAACCACACGCCGATGCCTGCCGAGTCGGTTGATTCGACCGGCACGGTTGGAGTGGCCGGGGTGGGGACCTGGGCGTGGAGGCTCACGGGGGTGACAGTAGCGGTTTGGCCGTAGTTTTCCTGGTGAAGTCATCGCCGGTCACGTCCTGCTGACCGAGGCCGTGGGAGAGGGCAATTGCGCGGGCTGCCTGTTCTACGATTTCGGCGGGTAGTGGCGGTCCGTCGAGAGTCCGAATTCGCATAACGCCGAGTATGGCAGTGGGTACCGACAGACTTGTTCTCTCGCAACGCTTTCTAGTCGGGCCGGGCCGTGTCCTGGTTCTAGAGGTAGAGCAGGTGGGTGGCGGTGCCGTCGAAGTGTTCGAGGTTGTCGAGGACACCGGTGTAGTTGCCGGGGCGGCACGCTCCGAGACTGACGATGAGGGCGCAGGCGCCGTCGATGGTGACGAGGTACGTCGGCGGGGTGTTGGTGGGGCTGATGTCGGCGTGGGCCTGGGCGTCGAGGAGGGCGTAGCGGACGGCGTCGGCAGCTGCTCGCTTCGCCGCAATGAGGCTGGGTTCTGCTCCTGCGGCGGTGATGGTTTCGGGTCGTCGGTCGGGGCGGGTGGTGACGGTCCAGGTGATCATCGGTGTCGTGTCCTTCGTGTGGGCGAGCCGGGTGGCCTGTGGTGCGTTCGGCTTCCAGCATCGCGTACCGAGCGCCAGCGAGGTCCGCGATGCGCAGGCATTTTCCGGAATCTGGGGATAGAGACGTTCCCTGTGGATGGATACAGCTCGGCCCCGGAACCCGTATCGGGTCCGGGGCCGAGGGCCTGAGGTCGTCTTAGAGGCGTCGGCGGCGCCAGGGTGCGGCCATGTCCTCCTGGTGTTCGCGTTCGGCGTCGTCGAATGCATCGGTGAGGGTGGTCGGGTCGCTGAGGTACTGGTCGCCGTCGGTGAAGATCGCGACGGCCATGCGGTGCACGTTTCGGAGCTCGTCGAGCATGGTGACGTAGCCGAGGCGGTCGATGATGCGCCAGGTCACCGGACCCATGTGGACCTCGACCCAGTGCATGGTGCGCCGCCGGGCCGGTACGTACTGCTCGCGCGGGGTGACGGCGGTTTCCGGTGGCGCGATCCAGACGACGGACATGGCGGCGCGGGCGTAATCGTCGCCCGGTCCCCCGGGCTGGGGTGCCTGGTTGTCGATGCGGCCGATGAGGGTGCGCGCGTCGGCCAGTCCGGCGATGAACGCGTGGACGGCGGCGGCGGAGCGGAAGGTCATCATCAGGCGGCCCATGGTGACGATCATCTGGGCGTCGTCGGTGGCGGCGGCGTGGACGTTGACCACGGCTTTCTGGCGTCCGACGATGGTGGCGGTGGTGTGGGTGACCACTGCGCCGTAGTTGTCGGTGTCGGTGCTGCTGTGGACTTTCTGGGCTGTGGTCTTCGGCATCTCGCGCTCCCCTGCTCAACGTGGCGTACCTCGGTGGCCCGCCAATTTTTTTGCCGTTCTGGCAGGGAAGAGTTGGACCGGCATGAGGGGGCCGGAGTGCAATGGTCGGGCCGGAAAGTTTTCAGCCGCAGGCGTCTATGAAAAGTTTCTGGAGCCCTTCGGGCCGGGAGCGCAGCGGACGCCGGCGGTTGCGCGGAGGTCACCGCCGGTCAAAATCGGAAGGCCAGAAGGGAAAACAAGAATTCTCTTCACAGGACGGAGCGCAGCGGAGTTCGATTCGGTGGACGCCCGCAGGGTGGCCGGCACCGCCATCAGGCGGAATGCAGTGCCTACGCCGACGCCCGGCGGGGTAACCATCTCCAAGTTGTGGAGCTCGCGGATAATTGTGCGAGAGCTAGACCAACGATGTGGGGGTGGGTGGCCAGTCCTGGGGTATGACGCCTTCGGGCTTTTGCGTGGCAGATGCGGGATCGTCCCAGTCGAAATAGACGGCTTCCCACGCTCGCGGCTTGTCGAATGAGGCGAGCTCGCCGAGGAATCCAGCCTTGCTGAAAATCGACTCCTTGGCGCAGAATTCGGCTTGGGTAAAGGATGTCACGTCGCTATAGAACTTACTGGCGGTGAAAGCGATTCGGTCGCCGCCAAATTTGGCCTCGTTGAACGAGGTTGTTGTACTGCGAAACTGGCTGAGGCTGAACGCAGCACTTTTGCCGCGAAATTCTGCGCGGTTGAAGGTGGTCTCGACGCATTTAGATCGAGATGAGCCGAACTCCACGCGCAGGAAACCTGAACTGTCGCTGTGAAATTGCGCCTCGTCGAACACCGTGCGTTCGCTGTGAAACTCGGCAAAGTGGAAGTGCGTCTCTGACGCCCGGAACTCTGCTCCGACGAACGATGTGAACTCACCCCCGAAGTGGGCTTTCCTGAAGCTAGTCCTTCTGCCGTCGAATTGAGCATGGTCGAACGTCGTCTCGTCGCAGTGGAACCGAGCATAGCCGAACTCCGTCTCGTCGCCGTGAAACCGAGCACGGTCGAAACATGCGGACTCGCCGCGGAACTGAGCGAGCCTGAAAGAGGTTTGTGCTGAATGGAACTCGGCGTCCTCGAAGGACGTATGTTCGCCGTCAAAGCGGGTGTCAGAGAGGTTGATTTTGCCCCGGAAGTGGCAGCCTGCAAAGTTGGCGTCCTGGAAGTACGCACCGGTGAGGTCGTAGTCGTAGTTGCTCCAGTTGCGGCGGTTGTGGGGTTGGAGGTGTGTGGCGATGGTGCGGGTGATGGCTTGTCGGACGTTGAGGTCGTCGTGGGGGTGGATGTAGGTGCGTTGGACGTGGGTGCCGAGGTCGGGTGTGACGACGGTTTGGCGGAGGTGGGGGTTCTGAGTGGGTGGAGTGTAGGGGCGGGTGAGGTAGCCGCAGAGGTAGCTGATGCAGGTCTGGGCGTCGGCATCTTGGCCTCGCTCGATCCAGTCGTTGGCGAGCGCTTCGAGGGCGTAGACGCCGGCGAGTCGAACTTCGGGTGACGGGTCGGCGAATTGCGCTGTGGTGGTGACAAATCTGCGGCGCAGTTCTTGGATGTCAGCGAGGTTGTGTGCGCGTTCGGCGTTGGCTGTGTCGAGGGTGTTCTTCTGCTCCGCGATGTGTTCGGTGCTGGTTCGGGTGAGATGTGTACCGGTGTAAGCGATGGCGGCGGCCGTAACGACGAAGAATCCGCCGATGATGGTTCCGTGACCGGGGGTGATGTCTTGGCGTATGTACCAGTCCCAGGAACTCGGTCCAGCGAAGCCGCCGGCGAAACCAAGTGTGAAGACCCCGACAAGGGAGATCTTGTGTCGCGCTATCCACGACTCGGCTCGCCGACGGAGCGGCTCAGTGGTTGAATTTGTCGACGTGGTGCCGCTGGTTCGGGTAGGGACCGACTCAGGGCTGCTCACGGTGTGACCGTAGCGGATTGCGATGCCCGACGTGGCCCAAGGTTAAGACCCGTCTCTGGCGGTCAACTCGCCGGCATACGGCGGACGATGTCCTCCACGTTGGCGTTCATTTCGGTCAGCCTGTCATTAACTATCTTCAGCAGTTGGTCGGCTATCAAACCGGAGACCTGGGCGCTGTGCAGGGTGGCAAAGACTTGCGCCTGAGCTGCGTAAGTAGCAGCACGATCACTGTTGCCAGAGTCATCGACTTCACCAGCTCGTTTGACGAGGGCCAATGCCTGCTCAAGGTACGTCGGTTCTGCCATTGCATGTGTCCTGTTTCGTTGTGGGAGTGGATAGAAGGCGGGGCCTTAGCTGTTGGATTCCGCGGACTGTTACGCGATGCCGCACTGCGCTAGTGCCTGTGAGAACTATCGGAAGCATTCTGTTCGGCTCGGGCAAGGGCGAGGTTACTGTACAGTGCTGATCGCTTTAAACCTGTGTTCTTGCATAGTGTTTCGATTTTGAACTGTCTTGTTTCGTACACCTGAAGCAAGTACGCTCGCTCTTCCGGTGTCAGGGTGTGCGGTCGCCCCTTCATCTTGCCAGCGGCTGCTGCGGCCGCGATAGCGTCGCGAGTACGGGCTCGTATGAGGTCGGACTCGAATTCAGCCATGAGGCCGAGCATTCCGATGAACATCTTTCCCATGGGGTCCGACGGGTCGTAAACCTTTCCATCGATCGACAGCGCTACACCACGCGCGCTGAGACGTTCCACCGTGTTGTGGAGGTCGCCGGCCGATCGGGACAGTCGATCAAGCTTGGTGACGCAAAATTCGTCACCTTCGCGGCTGGCGTTGATGGCGTTCTCGAGCCCGGGGCGTTTGCTCTGCCGGCCGCTGACTCCGTTATCGACGTAGACTCGATCGCGGTCGACGCCGATCTTGCCAAGCAACCCGATCTGGACCGCAGTGTCCTGCCGGGCGGTGCTGCACCGCGCGTATCCGATTTTCATGCCTCTCCGGCCTGCTGGACTCGATCTGTCCAGTTGAGACTACGGGAAGCTGGACAGATCGAGCGGACACTTCCACCGGACGGTTTGACTGAGCATCTCGCGACGCCAATCGGCGGCAGAGGCGCGTTCGCGATCGTCCGGTATGACGATGGTCAAAACGCACATTTGAACCGTCAGGAAACAACTCAGCCGCATGTCGATGAATTCGGCGAGACTCGGCCACTGGATCCCGTCAGCGGTGTCGCCGCGCGGCCCTATGCTCTCGAGCATGACCTTCACCGCGCTGCACCGTGTCCTGGGTTTGCCGCCGGGACCGTTGACCGATGCCATGCTCGACGAAGCGGTAGGCGCAGGTGCAGCCGAGACCAACGATCTTGACTGGAAGTCAGAGCTCCCGCCCATGAAGGGCCTGCCACAAACGGACTTCCCAAAAGATGTTGCTGCAATGGCGAACAGCGGTGGCGGCGTCATCGTGTTCGGCGTTCGTGAGGCGCAGAAGTTCGCAACCGAACGAGTCGACGTGGGCGAGCTCGACGAGGCCTATGAGCGCTCCTTAAGGAGCGCTGCAATCACCGGTATCTCGCCTCCGGTGTTCGGGCTGAACGTGCACCGCATCGGAACCGACCCGCGGGCCGTCGTGGTGGAAGTACCCGCGAGTATCGACGGACCGCACCTGATCTACAGAAACGACTACTTCGGGGCTCCGATCAGAAACGACTCGGACACCGTCTGGATGAAAGAGCGCCAGATCGAGGCGATGTACCGGGCTCGCTTCGATGAGCGCCGACATGCCACAGAGACGTTGGACGCGCTCTACAGCGAGGCGGCAGGGGGTCGTAACTCCGGTGAGCGTGCCTGGCTGATCGCAGTTGCTCACCCGCGCATCCCTCGATTCCGCGAACGACTGACTCGTGAGGAAGCTCGAGCCGTGTTGGCCGAGGCAGAGGGCCTGACACTGACTTATGCCGATCGCAATGGCGTTCACCCGATGGAGAACGTCGACCGCACCAACCTGCGTCCTGGTTTGCGTCGCTGGGTGGCCGTGAACACGGCAACAGGTGAACGCTCGACCTGGAAAGAAGCATGGATCAGCATCCACCATGATGGTTCTGTAACGGTCGCTACCGCTGCCGGCGCGCATCGCATGAGCATGGACGGTTACCGCGAGGGCTGGCAGATCGAGTCCTCCGCCGTCGAGTGCGCGATTGCTGATCTGATGGCACTGGTGAGAAAGGCCGCGAAGGCGACCGACAACGACGAGTACGACTTACGCCTGGGGATCGAGTGGACAGGTGAGCAGCAGCTGACGATCTTGACCGAAGACGCCAGCGGCCGAACCTACAACGGCGTTTCGATCCCTCTGCACCGTTACACGCCGGTGGAGACCACCGTGAACGCAGCAGAGCCAGAGGCGGACTTTCACTGGCACGTTCACGACTTTGCTCAGGACTGCGTGAATCAAGGGGGTATCTCAAACGTGTTGCGCATCCGGCCGCCTGCCCACGATGGGTCGGCGTAGCGGGATCTCACCGACAGCGATCTCTACGTTGCCCGCCGGGCGACGACGCTTACGCAGTCGTACAGCGATTTTGCGAGCCCGGTCCTGCTCAGCCAGGCTGACCGTATGAGACCAGCGCCACCAGGACGCGATCGATGAAGTCTCCGACCTTGTCGGGTCGCTGATCGGGAGCTTCAACCGAATGCAGAGTGAAGTCCTTCTTTCCGCTGAAGGTATAGGTAGCTCGTCGAGTCCATTGGGTCACCCGCCGCGTTACCTCGTCGTAGTGCTGGTCCTCGATGGCGATGTCGACTTGTTTGAGTTCGGACAGCGGTATCACCGCGCCGGTGATGGCTACGTTCGAGTCATCGTTGCTTCCTTCGCAGTTCAACACACCGAACTGGGATCCGTTCAGCCACGTGACCGTATGAATCCCATGTTCGGAGTTGGTGTAGCCGACTGCATGTGCGCTGGGGTGAACGTGACGACGTGCGACATTCAAGAACACCCGGGGGATGGTAGCGGTGTTGTCGTCGAAGACTTTGCGCTTCCAGTCCCGCAGTGCGTGATCAGGATCGTTTTCGGTCATCGGGTCCCTTCCCTTCATATTTGTCATCTGTCATTATGGACGATAGACACTGTAGTCGGGAAGGGCAACAAACACCCAATGAACGAGACCTCAACCAAAGCAACATTGGCCGATCTACTGCGCCAGGCCATTGATGACCGCACCGGAGCCCCGCTGCGCGACATCCAGGCCCTCGTTGAAACCGAAGAGGCAGCCAGGCCACGGGGAATGTCACTGAACCGCAGTACCGCATCCCAGATTTTGCGCGGTGCCTACCGCGGGACCCCATCTGCAGCCACCGTGCGCGCGATTGGGTGGCTGGCAGGCGTTACCGAACAAGTGGCGTTCGCAGCGGCCGGCCAACCGACACCTGGCCGCCCGCTGGCCGACGAACTCCCAGCCTCCACAGACACGCTCAACGACCGCGAGCGAGCCGTCGTGATCGACGTCGTCCGAGCGCTACTCGCACAGCGCCAAAACACCGACGCGTGGAAAGCCATTATCGCCGAAGCCTTAAGTCAGATAGTCGACGACTTGGTGACTGTCCAGCAGACCCTCGACGACGTCGCTAGTGAACAAGACGCAGCCCAAATCATCAATGCCGCAACCAATCAGCTGACAAACGTAATCGCTCGTACCCGCCGGCTCGCTGAACAGTGCGCAACAGAATAAGCAACCCCCGCCTCCACCAACTGACGTCCCACGACAGGAGCATGATCCGTCTCGTTCCCAGCTGGGGCGGCACAACGCCCTGGATGTCTACTGCCAAACTCGGCCTTCTAGCCGGAAGGTGCCAGCCGTCAGGCAGCCCGCCACCGTAGCGCTGCACTCTGGGCAAATCGCTCAGAGCCAGCTCACGCCCATTGGTCGTACATGCCACACCGGAAGGCACCACCGTGACCCAACTCCGATGGAACCACAACACCCACTACTACGACATCGTTCTCGACGCCGCACCACCCACCGCGCACGCCGCCCTGGACGTCGGTACCGGCGACGGTCTACTGGCCGTCCAGCTCGCCGAGAAGATCCCCGAAGTCATCGGCATAGATTCTGACGCCGACATCGTCAACCACGCTCGGTCCAACACCTCCGCCGACATCACCTGGATGACCGGCGACGCCCTCACCACCGCCTTGCCCACAGCACACTTCGACCTCGTCGCCGCCGTCGCGACCGTCCATCACTTCCCCGATCTAGCAGCTGGCCTGCAGCGCCTCGCAGACCTCACCGCCCCCGGTGGCGTACTGGTCGTGATCGGCTGCGCCCGCAACTCAACCCTGTCCGATTATGTCTTCGAGGCCGTTGGGATTGTGCAACATCAGGTCCTTTCACGCACTCGAGGCTTCTGGCAACACAACGCCCCCGTGCACATGCAGTTTCCGCACACCTACACCGAGGTCAAACAGATCGCAGCGACGGTGCTACCAGGCATGACGTGGCGCAGGCTCCCTCTCTGGCGATACGCCATCACTTGGAACAAGGCGAAGTAGCAGCACACGCACCCCCATGTCGTCCACTGCTCCGGCCGTATAGTGAGCAGCCGAAAATCGTGTTAGCGGACGTCGGCTTCTACGCGACCTCAGTCAGTCGGCGACGTTGCGGTTCGCGTTCAATATGCGGTCGACTTCTTTGCGTACTGCGGCGTGATGGAAGCCACCGAGATTCGTCTCTGATGCAACACGATCGGCCAACTCCTGAAATAACGCAAGGGTCGCTATGAGGGCCTGGCCGCTGCTGTCGCCGAACATGGCCCAGCACCTGTCGAGGCGGGCCTGGATGTCTACGTCCATCCACTGGCGCATGCGCGTGCCCAGGTACCGCACATCGCGTGACGTTCCGTACCGGATGTTGTGGTCCCACTCGATCATCCGCAACAGCTCGGACTTGAGGTCCGCATCACGGGTGATCGCGGACCACGGTTCGTCGCGCACGATGGCTTTCGCTGCCATCAGCGCAGCTGCCGAAGCCCAGTTGCAGCACTCGTCGAACTGCTCTTGGTCTGGACGCTCAGGCTCGTATGCCCGCAGCGAGAAGGACGCTGTCAGGCCGTCCTTGTCGAGAAGGACCTGGAACGGTCGATCGTATTCGCCGGCCGCATCGGCCACGTCCACCAGCGTGAAGTCGAGCTTTCCACCGACGTAGTAGACCAGGCGTGTGGGCTGGTCGTCACCGTTCTCCAACCGTTCGACGGCGAGCACATCACCGAGGTCGAGCCACCAGGAATCGTCGTTTTCCAGCGGTTCTGTGATGAGGACGTACAGTTCGATGTCACGGTCCGACAGCGGATGCTCTGAGTGCGCTGCGGCGGATCCGGTGAGAACGACGGCCCTGACATTCTCGTTCTGCTTCGCCCAGGTCAGTACCGACCGGACAGCCAAGTCATAGTCCACGGTCTCATTATCCGTATGCGCGACGCGATTACGTCCGCCCCGCAGGAGTTCGATGTTCAGCCCGGTTCAGGGTTGGCATCGAGCCACAGTTCCCGCTCTCCATTCAGTTGCCTTGCCATGTGTCGACCTTCATCGCTCCCGTATCGGGGTCGACTTGGATGTATGAGGCGTGCGATAGGTCTATTCGAAGTTGAGCAGCATCAGGATGGTCCTCGTCTATGCGGTCAACGTATATTTCCGCCTGGCCCGAGAGCTTTGCGTCCACCGGCATCCCGTCCGTTCCCGCGGCGGTGAGTGTTGCTGCATGCAGGGCCACGCGGGGATCCCGCTGGATGTCCGCAAGTTTTCGCGATCCGTGCATCATGCCGAGCTGGACTTCACCGTCCAGAAATGCGATCTCGATGCCACTGACGCGAGGGGAACCGTCTGCGCGAAGAGTGGCCAGCACGTGGTCGCGCCCTTGCTCGAATCGTGCCCGGATCAAGCCCGCTAACTCTGGCCGATCGCGTTCGAAGTCCGCCCAGGTTGCCATGTGTACGTGCTACTCCCGCGTTCGTGTGCAAGTGAGGTGCCGGTCCAGTCTCGATTTAGCTTGCTCGAGACGTCAAGGCCAGAAGCCGTATTCGAATGAAGGTCAGCGCCAGACACGCCCCGCAGTATGCACACCGCGCACCTCCCCTAGCGACGAAATGTTCGACGAGGCACCCTCACCGATGCCCCTGATGCCGCGAACCCTGTTCGGCGCTGTTTGGCCGGCGGCGATATCCGGTCGCTCAGTTTGCCTCGCCGAGTGATTCGGTTGTAGTTTTACGTTCCCACTGCAGCGCTGTGATCTCGTAGAGCACCTCCCCGTAGTCCGCGCCGGGCAGCGGGTCCTGCCACTCGCGGACCTGTGTGCGCACGTAGTCCATCCCGATCTTGCTCATCACACCCCTAGACGCGTAATTGACCGCCATCGTCTCAGCCCAGATACGTTGCAGTCCGAGCTTGCCGAATCCATAGTCGAGCAGCAACAAGGCCCCCTCTGTAGCCAGCCCCTTCCTCCAATGCTTCCGCATCACCCGCCAGCCGATCTCGGCCTGATCGGTGCTCACGGGCGCGTCAGTTGCCGAACCACTGCGGCCGAGGTCCCACCAGCCGAGAAAAGTGCCGCCCTCGAAGCCGACCCACCACCCGAGCCCCACTTGATCGGCAACTCGGTCGGCGCATCGGGGTGCCCAGAATTCATCGATCTCCTGGGACGTTCGTGCTCGCCCCAGGAGGAACTTCATCACCAAGGGGTCTGAGTCGAGGCCGTGCAGCAACGGCAAGTGCTGCAGGGTCATTGGGCGCAATTCGATCCTGGACGAGTTCAGCACCGGGCGGCTCATCTCCTTATCCTCACCTGCCGTCCGGTGCAGCGCCAGCGAGATGTAGCCGTAACGGATCGGTCACGGCTAGGTCGCGGTACGAAGGGAGCTTCGATAGCAGGTCGTGAGCGGCTGGCTCTAGTCGGATATGTCTTTGAAGTAGCGTGCGACCGGCCACCGCTCGAAACCGTCGGACTCGTAGGTTCGGCGGGCGGCAGTGTGGCCGGGGTCGTCACCTGTCTCAACCATCACCATCTGCATGCCAGCGGACTTCGCGCGAGCTGTGGAGTGATGCATCAGCAGACGACCAACTCCTTGACGCTGCCAATCAGGATCGACGGCAAGTACGTAGATCTCGCCCATGGTGTCCTCCGGATGTAGCCGTGTGCAGACCCACCCCACAAGCGTCGAACCGTTGAGCGCGACATCTATGTTCTCCGGTTCCTGCGCGAGAACCGTTGCCAAGTCGTCATATTGACGCTTTCTCCACCCTTCTGGATAGAAGGATCGATAGACGAAAGTCGGTACAGCGTCCTCAAGGAGTGAGAACACCGGCCCCCACGCGCGGAGGGCAACGTCGAGGGCTCCAGCTTGATGATTTGTCTTAAATGGGACGATTCGCAACACACCTCGAACCTAGCCTCATCAGGCCATAGACTCGAATGAGTTACTTCAACCGGCTACCCCTATGCTGCCCGTTGCTCGGGTCATCCGGCGCAGAAACCGCCCATGGGCGAGGCTGGCAGCGACGCCCCTGGTGAGGGCGCGCCGTCGAGTTGGCCTCTGCAGGTGGGGCAACGCAAGACAAAGAATCACGCGTCTTTACAGGCGGATCGATCACCCGCGGACGCGGCCATCAGGTCGCGGCCGTGTCGGTACGGACAATGCCTACTTCGCATTCTCTAGTCCAGTCGAATGCCCAGCTCGACAAAGGCATAGGCCAGGTCATCGATGTCTTCTTCTGTGCGGCACCCCGTTCGAGCGAATCCGAACAGAGCTGTGGCGGTCTCGATGTTGACCCGCGCTTCTGCGACAACGGCGTCGATCGCCGCTTGCACGTCATCCCAAGCGCTGCGGACGGGTTCCGGACCGTGCAACCTCGTCGTAGGGGTCCCAGCATCGACCGGCTCGTACCCGCGTGGGCGCAGTAGAGCGGCGCCAGTACCGTCCGCGAATATCTCGTCGTTCTCGACTGCAATGATCGCGGTCGCGGCAGCGAGCATGACTGTTGCCTGCTCGTCCCACCGCAGTTGCTCGAACGGAATCCACGATGTTCGGAGCGGGCGAGAGTGGCCGGTGGATTTCCAGATCGCGCTCAGCGGCTTCGCCCACCATCCGGTGCGGACCAGAGGTGTCGATACTTCGTCGACGACGGTGCGCAGCAGCCTGAACCACACTGCTGCATGAACACGGCCTCCGCCGAGCTCGACCGCTCCGCTCGTCAACGCGGTGATTGAGCGTCTGTCGATTTCTGCGACGGCCGCCGCGACCGGTAGCGGAGGTGCGTGCTCGTCCGAGCCGGGTGATGTCCTGTCCCAGAAGATAAGTCTGCCGGGTATGACAGCGCAGAATTCGAGCCGGCAGTGGTGTTTCGTGCAGCTGGTCAGCATCGGGCATTGCTGAGCCATCATGACCGCGATGTCGGCGGCGGTGTCGAGGTCGTCGATGCAGAGAGGGCATGCCCGCGTAGTCAACGTGCTCACCCAGGGAAGCCATGTGCCGGCAGGCGGTGTCCGTCGACGTCGATCGGCCATTGCCAGACCCGGTGGCAGTAAGACAGACAACTGGTGGACGTAGGTGTCGAAGTCGCATTCGACGGGGTCGGTGCTGTCGAGCAGCCAGGGCGTACAGCCCGCCAGCGTCATCTCACGCAGCCGTTCCGCTGTGCAGGTGCTCCTCTTGGCGAGCGCGTTCAAGATCGGCTCGGGTGTGTAGCGGTCCAGGTCCACACCCGAGGTCTTGAGGCCGAGCCCGGCGATAAGGTCCGCTGCGGTGATCAGCGAATACTGTTCGCTGGTCCGGGCCAGCCACGACGTCAGCATCTCACCAGGTAGTGGTCGCGGGTGCAGTGGCCAGCGTTGATGCCCGCTGTGAGCAAGTCCTGCAGGAGCATCGTCTGGTGTCATGCCAGGTGCCGTTCGAAGTGGCGACGGCGTTCGGTGGGCCCTGAGTAGGCGGTCTGCGTCAACACCTGTGAGGTGATTGATTCCTCTCCGGTTTCGACTGCGGTCACTGCGGCCGCGGTCAACAGCGTGGCCAGTTCGCCGATGGTTCCTTCGCACCGGGTGAGGAGGTAATCGGTCATCTCCGCCGATGTCAGGTGCGAGGGCGCACGCAACGGGAAGCTGGCGGTGAAGCTCGCCAGCAGGGAAAGGGTCTCGGTGTCGCTGATCCAGATCGGCAGCGTCATGGGGTGAAAACGGTTCTCCAACTGTGCATCGCTGCGAATCGCGAGGTACGCCTCGCGGGTGCCGACTCCGACGAGAGGGATCCGCAGTTCGTTGCCCAGAAACCGCAACAGGTTCAGAAATTCTCGGCGCACGTTGTCGCGGCCGGCGAGGACGTTGTGCAGCTCGTCGATGATCAGCATCCGTACCCCGGTCGCTCGCAGCAGCGTGATCGCTTGCTGTTCGAGTTCGTGGACTCGGCTCCGTGGGCGGATCGGCGTTCCGAGTCCGGCGAGCATCGCGAGGTAGAACCGTCCGGGTGCTGGGTCGGGAGGCATCTGCATACACAGCACGGGTATCTGCTCACGGTCGGGCAGGCTGACAGCGGGGTGCGCGCGCCGGAACTTTTCGATGATCATCGACTTGCCGTTGTTCGTCGGTCCGATGAGAAGCAGTTTGGCATTCGTTGTCGGTCCGGCCAAGCCAGCAGTGTCTCGAGGTGCTCGATGACCGACTGTGCACGCGGATACCCGATCCACCGTTCGGTGCGAATGTGCCTGATGCGTTGCGCGGCAGGGAGAATTGCGATCGGTCTGACCGAACTGCGCAGGTGGGTCAGATCCGCACTAACGGGGTCGATGTCTTCGCAGCTACGGTCGTCGCCGTCGCCTGCGGGAGTGATTCGGGGTTCGTTGTTCACCGTTTCACCATTCTTCGATGTCGTCGAAGATCGGAACCGACACGTCGTCGGTCGCTAAGCCGAGCTCGGGCGGGCCCATCGCGTGCGGTGGTGTGGTAATGCTGGTCAGATGCACACGACGACTGCGGTTACGTCGAGCCCGTCTGGTGTCCTTCTGCGCCGATGTAGCGATCTCTCGCATCTTCTCGATCATCGAGAACAAGGCGTGTTCGTCGATACTTGCTCGGCCGTGCTCGCGCAGTCGTGTCACCGCCGCCCGGTGCTCCCACAAAGTCACTGAAGGATGCGACATCGTTCGATACGGCACCTCGATGTATCCCCCGCCGCTGTCGGGGTCCAGGACCCACACCCTGCTCAGATCTCGTGGATCACGCCGGATCACGAACTGACCCAACTTCTCTCGCCGCGCGATCCACGGTTTCAGAGCGTTGGAGAAGTACTGGATGTGGTCGATGACGAACCCCGTCCGGGTCAGGCGGCGCCGTATGACGGGAAGGAAGTCCACCAGGAATGCGGTCTCGTCCACCACTGTCGACGCCGTCAGAGCGGTGTCGGCGTCGGTGCTGCTGGTCCACTGCGCAGCGGGGCTCCGACTCAGACCGGTGTGCACGTCCGCGTGATAGGCCGCGATGGCCAGGATCAGCCAGCGTTCCAATTCTCGCAAGGTCAGTGCGGCCGTGCCCTCCGAGTCGTAGCTTCCCCGCTGCGTTGGGTTGGAGAACGTGGTGCCGGGGAGTTCGTGTACCTGGGTCATGACGGTGCCGATGATGCGCTCAACGATCCCGCCGTAATGCGGCCTGCCGGGCGGCCGGTAGCCGAGGTCGATGCCGTGCTGCTCGCAACCCCGTTGTAGCGCTTCACTTTTGAACTCGGAGGCGTTATCGACATACAAGCGGTGCGGCTTTCCGGCCATCGGCCACCGCACATCCGCGCCGAGGCCCAGAGCGTCGATCCATACGCTCTTGTCCGAGCACACCCTGCCCAGACACAATCCGACCGACACTGCGGACGGAGGATCGAGTGTGACCACGAACCCTGGCACGCAGCGGCTGAAGACATCGATGGCAATCGTGAGATAAGGACGTCCGATCGGCACCCGGTCGTGTTCGTCGACGATCATCAGATCGACCACGGTGTGATCGATCTGGACTTGCTGGAGAACCGCCGTCACAGGCGGCGGGACATCGCCCGCAGATTGCCGCGACCTCGCGGCGTCCGGTCCGCCACGCGAACGTGCGACCTGGCCCGGGTGCAGCGCTGCGATCCGGGCATTGACTGTGTTGCGGGCTGGGATAGGGAGTCCCGCGCGGTGACAGGCCAGCGCGATACGCCGGTGCAGGGCAGCGACACTGAGCTTCTGACGAGCCAGAAACTCACGGTTGATGTGCTCGGCGATCACTTCTTCCACCGCGGCTGGCGTGCGGGTGCGTCCGCGTCCGCCTGCAGAAGCGGACACCAGCAGATCGGTGACCGCCCCTCCCCCATTCCGGAGTCTGGACAACAGCGCGTACACCCGCCGGGGCGAGACACTCAACTGTCGTGCTGCATCCTCGACCGCGGCGGTACCAATGGAGTGTTGATCCAACAGCTCGCTGAGCACTGCGAACCGTGACAGTGCCTGCTCCCACTGCTCGGCCGACGCAGTCAAGACACCAGCTTCGACGACGTCGAACTTGTCCGCATCCATCGCAGCCTCCGAACACCCAACCTAGGTGACCGATTGTGCAGTCCACTTCTGCACTCAGAATGTCAGAAGATGACTGCAATCGGAGGTCAAACCCCAGGAAATCATGAGGGCCACTTCTGAAACTGACAGGGGTACGCGCGGGTGTCGACGGCCGAGCAGAGTGTCGATGCGCAGAGGGACGCTCTGAGCGCTGCGGGGTGTTCGCGGGTGTGGGTGGAGACGGCGAGCGGGGCGACGACGTCGCGGCCGGAGTTGTCGGACCTGTTCTCGCATCTGCGGTCCGGTGACACTCTGGTGGTGTGGCGGCTCGATCGACTCGGGCGGTCACTCCCCCACCTGTTGCAGACGGTTGAGGATCTCGAATCCGATGGTGTGGGGTTCAGGTCGTTGACGGAGTCGATCGACACGACGACCTCGGGTGGGAAGTTGATCTACTCGATTTTCGGGGCGCTGGCTGAGTTCGAGCGCAATTTGATTCGTGAACGCACTCAGCTCGGGTTGGCGGCCGCCCGGGCTCAGGGACGGTTGGGTGGCCGGCCGCGCTCGATGTCCGATGCGAAGATCAAGCAGGCGAGGCGAATGCGTGCCGGCGGTATGTCCTTGGCCGACATCCGCGACGTCGTGGGTGTCTCGCGGTCGACGCTGTACCGACACCTGAAGTAGCGTCGAGTAAGTGTGGCGGAGTGACTCAGTCTTTCTGAGGCGTCACGCGAGACCGGGCTTTGGTGAACTACTCGAAGATCCCGAGGAACGCTGACCATTTTCCCATGTCGGGTCCTGGCACATCGACACTGAGATACGGGCATCGGTTTTGACTGCATAGACCCCCGCCCCATGGTAGCGAGACGTGCCCGTCCATCAGTCCAGTTTCCAGACCCGTTGGACTCAGAACCCTGAGCTCGGAGGTGTCCGTCCGCACGTTTTTGCGCAGCCGTACATCGCGTGTCAAGAACACATGCGCTCCAACGCTTTCGGCTTCGAGTACCAGATCGCGGTCAGCACTGTCGCCCAGGCCGATCTCTCGGTCCGCGTCTATCCTCACCTCGGTCTCCGATGGAGCCGCGAGGTTCCAGTCCTCGTACTGGAACGCGAGGCTGTCAGCGAGAGCTTCGATCGTCGGAACACGACCACTGAGAAACCGATGAGTTGGCCGTTTCGCGTCGGTATAGGAACGGGGTGTGACGATGAACCGGATGTCGCGCATCAGCCAGATATTGACTAGGTAGCTGAGCGCGAACAGCTCGGCTCGATACTCTGGATCGTGCGCACCGAGATCTTCGTTGTCGTCGAAGAGCGCGGAACCGTGCTGTTGCAAGTCGATCAAGATGTTGGAATCCAACGCAACTACGAGTGGCCCGTGATAATTCGTTGGCAGCAGACGCGGCACCGCGTCATGGCAAAAGCCGAGACCACCTGCAGCGGAGGGACTATGCAGCACGATTAGAGGCTAGCTGAATCGGTGTGCTGTCCGGCAGCACGGGTTCGGCCAGTTCTCCCGAGACCGAAATACGGGCACGTTATCCAGCTCCGTGTGTTCTCGGCTGAGCTACCCCGGATAGTCCAGCCGGAGGACGGTCGATGCACTCCGGGATCTCGAGGCTCAGAAGACAAAATGACTATGACGTGCGTGGCCAGTAGCGATTGGCCTCTCGGAGGGTTTCCATGCCAAGTCGAGCGCGGGCTTCAGCGGACATCGTCGGAGCCCAGAGGCCGGTGTTGTGGAGCTCTCGCACCGAGACATCTCCAATGCCCTTCATCGGGACCTCTCGAGCCTCGAGGAGCCGGAATCTCTCGTCACCAGGGATGTCGGGTTGGTAGAAGTCGCTCAATGGTCGCCCGGTCCAGTCGGATTCCGGTGCCACGATTGTGGACGATACGTAGCCTGTCGTCGTGGGGTCGGGTTTGACTGCGGCGCATCTCGCCGCCAGTGCTACCGGGGCTCCGAAGACCGATACGTCGTACCGTAATGCGGTCCCTGCGTACCCGACGATGACTGGACCGCTGGCCACACCGATGTGGGGCCGATACGCATGAACGTCGTGTTGGCCCATCGCGATTGCAGCTTGGATGGCGTCGCCGAACGGGTCCGCTGATCCGAACTCCTCGGAGAAGACCACCATCACTTCGTCACCGATGTACTTGTCGACGATGCCTGGCCGACCGTGCAACGCCTCGGCCGTGATCCAGGCAAAGAAGTTCTGTACATAGACGAGCGTCTCCGCCGGAGTCATTCCGAGGGTTCGGGTGGAAAATCCGCTGATGTCCGCGAACAGCACCGTCGCGTTCAGCTCTCGACCTTTCACCGGGAAGGGAAAGCCTCCGCCGTCGTTGAGGACGCCGTCGACGTCAGCAACCGTCGACGCAAGGAAGTCCTGCAATGAGTGAAACCGCTGATCAAAAGTCATTATCGAAACCATTCTCTCCCGTGGGCACCATCGGTCGTTTGGCGTGCAGAGCTCTAGGGTCGGCCAGTTCGTAGAACACTCGCCGGCGGCTTTGTACGAAAACGTCCTGCTGAAGCTGGGCTGACGCTGATACGAGCTTCAGATCCTGGAGTTGCTTCAGACCGACCTTGCGGGTGTCGACGGACAGTCCGTAGCGCTGTTGAAAGTTGCTGGGGCTGATCCAGATACCTGTCTCACGCCTGAGCGGCGTGTCCTCGGAGAGTAAAATGAGGAGCATCGCGAGACCTGGTCCTTTGAGCTGCTGAATCTGCCCAGATTTCCACCAGTTGGCATCGACCTTGAAGTAGTTGTGTCGCAGCAGTCCCGCCGGCTTCACCTTTCGGCGGCGGGCGGTGTTGTACGCCTTGTTCGGCGACTCGTACGAGCCACCCGTCCCCGCGTCGTCGAGCAGCGTGATCGTCGATTGCTTCCCCGGGTGCCGCTCGACCGAGATGAGACGACGATCGGCCAGGGCAACCAACGCTTCTTGAACTCGACGGGCACCGTTGGTGTCGGGTGACGGCAAATTCCACAGCCGAGCAATCGCCGAAGCCTTGATGTCCGTGTTGTAAGGCTCTGCCGAGCAACGCCAAATCAACGCCAGCATTGTCGCGATTCGCACGAACCCGCCACGTCCACCGCGGAGAAGAGTCGCCATCGGAGGGTCACCTTGCATTGCGTCCAGCAGCAGCCCGGACCGGACGAAGGCAGTTCGAACCGGGATCGAGCTCCGCTTGCTGCGCTCCTCGAAGTCACATGCGACCGCCACCGCCTGCTCCAGCGACATTTTCGCACCTCCGGGAGTAGTGTACGAGTAGTAGAAGTAATTCCTTAGCAAGTGGCCCAAGCGTAGCACAGGGAGTGCCACAAGCTCGACGTATCGAAGGTGTTAGATTTTCTCAAAGTATTAATTACGGTTATAAGCTGGGTTTTCTTCTTAAATTATTTCCGAAGGTCCCCTGAGCGGTGCGGGGTGACCGATTGGACAAGCACGCTCCAGTCTGGTAAAGTCCTAGTAGTCAGAGGTTGTTCGGTACACGAGACCGACTCGCTCAATGCGGACTGCAGTGCTCTTCTTCGGGGCAGGCACCGCGGCGAGCAGATAAGGCTGGGCGCGGAGACCTTCTTCGGGAGAAACGCACGGTGAACCGACTGACGCTTGCATCACCTGGGGTCGCGCAAAGATCTACGCGACCCCAGGTAGGTGCAATGCCGATGAGGCACGAGAGGATGAAGAGCGAGAGGGCTCTAACGGGTTTCACCACCCACACCCCCACTACTCGAGAGAGGCGGGTTCGATCCCCGCAGGCTCCACCGCAGGGGGCCTTAGCTCAGTTGGTCAGAGCACTCGACTGATGTCAGAAGCAAGGGTCTGCGCCACATCATGGCGCAGACCCTTGCTTCGTTTTCCAGAGCTCAAAAGTGCGGCAGCTCGTCGCGTGTTCAGCTCCCGATGCGGGCAAGCAACTCTACGGCGTTGGCCTCCAGGGTATCGAGAGCTGCCCTCATTGCATTGATCGATTGATACCCGACCGAGCGATCATCCGCTTGGCTCGGACCACCGCGGTACACCGGATCGAAGATCTTCCCGTCCTCGAAACAATCCTGAGCTTCCATCGCAGGCCTCACCAGCAACTGATTGTCGGTGCTGAGCCGAAGTTTGCGCACGTTGCGCTTCATCAGTTCCGCGTCCGCGACGAGCTGTCGCCCGCTGTCGGTATCTATCCACTCAGCCATGGCTTTCATGGTCCACGACGAGCTCGCGCTCGTAATAATGAGATTTCGCGCTGTGTCCGTCCACCGCTTGCCGGCATGCACTAAATCCGCAATCAACTCTCTGAGCTCACGCTGCTGCGTAGCCTCACGTAGGGCCGCCGCCTCTGCTTCTGAGCCGCTGAGCAGTCGATTCTGCAGCATATCCAGCTCGATACGCGAGATATCCAGCTCGATACGCGAGGCACGTTCAGTTGCTCCGACCTGCCGAACAAATACTGTCCCTTCTGGCACCAGCGGACCTTTAGGGGGCTGATAAGCCTTCTGCAGCAACCAGATACGGTCACCATCGCGAGGCGGCTCCACCACGATCACCAACACAGTCTGACCGTCGACCTCCACGGTGTGCGCGTTCCAATACGGCTGCCCGTGTCCGGTGTAGCGCTGCACAGCGTTGAACAGCTCGGCACTGTCCGGCACTCTTTGCCCGGACACATCACCCGGTTCGATCCCGACCAGCACATAACCAACGCCTTCGAACGACGATCTCGCCACAGCGACAGCCCGATTGGCCAACCCAAGAATCGCCCGCCCTGTAGCGAAAGACGATGATGCACTGGTCAAATCGACGTAGCCCGACTTCCACTCGATGCATCGGCTTTCATCCTCAGGTGAGGCTTCATACACCGCCCGCGCGAGCACTAGCAGCTGATCCGGCGTCCGCAGCGCACGAGAGGTGTCAATAGTCAGAGCCATGCCGCCATCCTTCCAGTGGGCAATGCACGTCTACGAACGCGCCGGCCCCGGCACTCGTTTGGATCAAGGATTGGCGGCCACAACCGGTTGTTTTTAGCTCAGTCGACGGGCGGGAGTTCAGCGTACGTTTTTGGCACTGCCGCTCGGCAGCTGGTCCGCCCAACCGTCAATTCGAGCAGCGAAGACTGACAGAAACGATCGTTTCTGTCACCCTTCGATCCGTCAGCCAATCGATGCGCCGGCCAGGCACCGAGTAGTGCAAGAACGTAAGCTGAACCACAGAGCTTCCAAAGCCCGGGAAACGACGACGTCTGGCGCGCCCCAGAACGGCGGTCTCAGATGCTAGGGAATACCGACTGACTCCTCGCAACGTGCTCGATGATCATTGCGAGTGAACGGCCACCGGGCGTACAACGATGACAACTAGGGTGCAGACATGACACGACGCGTGTGGGTGGTGCTGCTGCTCGTTCTCGGGCTCTTGGCCGCTGGGATTGCTCTGTATTCGTGGCCCGAACCTGCACTGTCGCCTGCCGTTGCGCGGACGCCATCGTGCGTCGACGACCCGGAAATAAGCGCAGCGGTCCAATCCGGTGCCACTCTCGATATAGCTCCACGCCCAGAATGGGGTAGCGCACCCGCAGGCTTCGCTACCACTTCCGTCCTGGTGTGCGAGGTGGCACCAGGTGCTGCACCCGGTGACTTCAACCCGGACATTCGCCAAGTCACCTATTTCGGGGACGGGATTGATGCAGTGACTGATGCCTTCGATGCCAGGTCGTACAAGCTGAAACTTTCAATCCTCGGGTCATGCTCAGGCGACTACCTCAACCCTCCCGTGGTCTGGTTGGTCGACGATTCCGGTCTCGGATACCGACCGCAGTTTCCGAAAGATCATTGCGGGAGACCCAGTGATGAACCGCTTGATCTGATCAACCGGCTGACAGTCCAGGACGATCGGATCGTGCCCGCCCCGCTCGCGAACTAACTCGGGACAGGGTCTGCACTTGTTCTGTCACGACCGAATTTGTCTTGGGCGTGGCTGCCTGGCTGTACAACCCGAAGAGAGTACAAACAGCTTGTTCTGTTTTCTTCAACGCGGGGGCAGCGGTGGGCCGACCCCGCCTTCACATCGGAAATGAGCCTATGGCACTGAGGAGTTTGACTAGAGGGTCCTCGAGGCGGTCAGTCACGCACCAGGCGACCGCTCGCAGACGAGTACGAGCAGCGACGATCCTCGGGGTGATCGTTGCGGGTCTGATCTCCACACCGGGCGTAGCTAACGCCGACCAATTCCGGAACGGTCAATGGATCTACGGCTCGATCGAACGCGAGTTTGTGCGATTCTTGAATCCCGACAATTCATCACGTATTGGGGAGCCGAACACCGGCGAACTTCTTGCTGGCTCTGATCAACGGGGCAGATGGCAAGCATTCGGATTCGACACCAATCGAATCGTGTGGAGTCCTGACGTGGATCAGAACCGCGGCAGGCAGGTCGGTGGCTTCATTTTGCAGAAATGGCTTACCTATGGGAACAGGCCACCCTCCACACAGCAACCAGTGGTGTCTAGCGACGAAAGGGGGCGGCTCGGATATCCAACTACCGCGGAGGAGCAAGCCATTGGCGGACGCTACAACAACTTCCAAGGCGGGGCGATCACCTACCAGAACGGAGCCCTCAGTGCCTATGCAACATGGGGCGACATCAGAAATCAGTGGGCGCAGAGTGGCTACGAATCAGGCCAGTACGGCTTCCCCAGCTCGAACGAACTACGCTGCGCCCAGCAGCCGGGAAGTAACGGTACCTTCGGTGCAGCAGGGCAGCTGTTCAAGAACGGGACCAAGTACATAACCTCAGGCGTTGCAACATCGTTCGGCGGGAACCCCAGCAACAGGTACGAGCACGCGGTCGACACGAACACCATGCAACTGCCGATGCGAGGTACCACCAAATATCAGACCAACCTCGATAGTGGTGTGAACCAGTGGAACTCGGTCACAGCCGGAAAGATCGCGATCAACCAGGGAGCCCCTGCCAACGTATCGGCCATGGAGGTTCGCGACGTCAACATTCCCGGCGGATACGTCGGGCAATTCAACGGTTTCACCCGAACCCTGAGCTTCAATGACGCCTACATGGCATCGCTTTCAACCCAGAATAGAAATCACACGGCGGCCCACGAACTCGGTCACGCACTGGGCCTCAAGCACAGCTGTGAGACGCAATTGATGACACCCATCAACAGTGCGGTTCAGATACCTAATTCATTGGACCGAATCGTATTCAACGAGATCTGGGCAGGATTCTGATGAAAAAGAGAAGTATTCTGAGTGTAATCGCCGTCGGCGCAGTTCTGGCCGCCGTAAGTGCCTGCTCATCGGTACCGGCCACGGAGAATGATCCTGCCCCGACTACGCCTCCAACGCCGACCTACGTAGCGTCGTCGGACTGGGGCTACGACATCGAGAACGAGAACATGGTGGCCGGAGCGGCGGACACCATCATCGTTGGAACGGTACTGAGTCAGGTCGACCCATCAACGAGTAGGCAAGAACCGAACCCCGAAACGCAGTTCGAGGTCGACGTACTGTCGACCCTCAAAGGCGAGCCGGCGGAAACAATCACGGTGTCTCAACTCGGCGGCTACGTCGCCGAAGCCAACACCGTGGTCATGAGTGGTGACGATTCGCTCATGACCGTCGGGTCCTCCTACGTCATGGCCCTGGTGTTCGATCCGGCCGTCGGCTGGTACACCGCCAGCCCAGCGACGAACGGAATCGAAGAGATCCCAACCGTTGAGGCCCAGCAACTTGATCCGGAGGGAGCGCAACGACGCGGCGGCCAGGCTGAACCCGCAGCAGTAGCGGAGATGCGTGACGCAATCGCCAATCAGCAGGAGCCCGAGTCGCCCGCCGGCGAGCCGGAAGGCGAGTTGGGCGACGGCAAGTAGCACGGGTCACCCACTACAAGTTTCCGTACGCTGCCCTGACCCGAAGAGTCGCAACGGTGCAGTCCCAGTTTTCGGCCTACTCCGATGTCAGTACCTGGGACTGCACCGAAGCTCGGCTCCTCGTATGCGGGTGTGACAGAAACGTTCGTTTTAGTCACTCACCTCGGCTCAATCAGTTCGGCTCACGACCGAAACAAACGACACGCCGACACCAATGTGATGTTGATCACAAATGGTCAAATAGTCCCTCACTTTCGCCCGCTTGGAAACGTTCGCTCTGCGAAATTCTCCGTAAAACGCGAGAAAACCTTTCGTCCGGTTTATATAGCGCGGATAAACGACCATGCAGTCTAGTTTGGGGCGTTTGGTACTTCTGTCCGCTCTTGTGAATCGCGGCGAAATCGCTGAATGATGCACATCGCAGCTCAATCGGGCACTGCATCTCTTGAACGAAGGACTAACCATGACAACGGTTTCGGCGAGGCCCTTGCGGCCACCACGCTGCCTGACCCGGTCGGTATCCAGATCGCTGTTCACCGCTAGCACCGTGGCACTCGTGTTGCTCACTGGCACTTCTGGCGCCCTGGCTCAGCCATCCGCGACGCCTACAACAACCCCGAGCGCAGCGCCGGAGGCCACCCCGACGGAGCCCACCCCGACGTCATCGGTAGATCCGTGTGCCACACCGACGACCACCGCAGCCCCGACCACGAGTACGGCTCCGCCGACAACCACCTCGACTACGTCCGCAGCCCCGACCCCGCTCTGCGAAACAGCGGCGGCACCGACCGGCACCTCGGCACCGCAAGCGGTCCCGGAGCAGGCCCCGGCGGTGCCGGAGACAACACCGGAGCAAACTAGGGCCACGCCGGACACTTCGACTACGAAGAAGATCCCGTTCACCGGCCTTCCTACCGAAAACCCTAACGACACAGTCGTTCCCGGAAAAATGCGCTCTGATCGTGAAGAGATCCCAGAGGGCTATACGAAGGAAGACGCAGATAAGGCCGAGATCGCCGAGGCGGGTCTTCTGAAGAAGCGGTCGATGCAGCGCGGAGCAAGCGCACTGGCTGCGCCGACCGACTGCACGTTCTACTGGCCGGTTTTCAATATCCAGGTGTGCGGTCAGATTCGAGTCAAATACGACTCCCTTGGTGGCTCAAACAGCTTCCTGTCGTTCCCCACGGCCGCCGATGTTGCGAACCCGGACAATTACGGCCGCCGACAGACTTTCGTGAACGGGCCCATCTACTGGTCGCCTGCAACAGGTGCGCATCCGGTGGTGAACAGCTTCCTGTACCGCTGGGGCCAGAACAATTACGAAGCCGGCAAGCTCAAGTACCCCACCACCGACGAGATCTTACTGCCCGACGGTGGTCGTCGGCAGGAGTTCCAGCAGGGTGCCATCTACGTCGCGTTCCAGAACGCCGTCGGGGCCGCCATCTTCAACGGACCGCTACGGGACAAATACAACTCCGTCGGCGGACTCACGCCCGGCAGCAGCTTCCTCGGATACCCCACCCAAGACCAGGCTGGACTTCCAGATGGGCAAGGCCAGATGGACCGATTCCAGAACGGTGTCATCTACTCACACCCAAGCTATGGCGCTCATTGGGTCAACGGAAGAGTTCTCGATATCTGGGCGAGGGCAGGCTACGAAACGGGCGAATACGGTTACCCGACCTCGGACACCCTCCCGCGCAATGGCGAGACCGGTTCAGCGGATCAAAATTTCGCTCACGGGGCGATGTATGTCGCCGCAAACAATTACTTCGAGGGCCTGATTACTCCAGCTGCCGAGTTGAATCCCGTTCACTTCAATTCGAACGATACGTCGATACGCCCCGATTTCACTATCAGCCCTGACATGACCGGTTACGGTAATCTTGTAGATGCAGATGGATCCTTGACTGCGAATAACTACGCGGTTGCAGAGAGCACCAAGGCTTATTTCGTTACACAGGGAGCCCCGACCCCTCGTAAGTTGCTCGAACACTACTACGACGATGATGGTTCCAGCTATGGGGTGTCCGCGTCCTTCTTGGACACATGCCTTCGCTCAGCTAGCGAGAACTACAACGACGGCACCACGCAACCTACCCGTCAAGTCGGCCTGGACGCGCGCGATGCAGCAATTCAAAGGGCAATCACCGAAGCAGGGCGAACTAGCACTCGAATTAAGTTGATTACTTCATCGCCGTGGACGTCCCCCGTCGCAGCAGCAGATCAAGACTGCACCCTCGCCCTAGGGAGGTTCTCCATGTCAACAACAACTGCAGTCATCACAAACCAGCTGGGGAACTACACGGCGCTGCAGTCCAATCACTTGCAGGACATCTACGACTTCGCTCCAGGGAAGGCAGACTATCCCGGGCTCGCACAGACGGCCGTCAACAATGGGTACCAAGCATTTCGGCTAGGGATAGCGAAGCCGTTTCTTGTTTACGGAAAGGACACCGAGGTTCAAATAAACAGTAACTGACCCCTCAGGAGTAGTCCTTCAGATCGAGAAAGCGGTCCTATTTCGCGGTATGCACTGCATTAGCAGTGCTGCACCCGAAATAGGGCCGCTTCGCTACGATTCACCACCTTTGATTCCGAAGGACTAGCGGCGAGGAAAATACAAGGAGTTGAATCGATCTCGCTCAGCGTCGGTTCGCAACGCACACGATTGATTGATTGTGCACTGCCAAGAAACGATAGACGCAGGCCGATGAGGCGTCCACACGGATCACCCCTCTAACGGAAACTTTCGGAATTCGTGGAGAATACAGATAGAATGCTGTCATGGCTTTTCGCATCGCAACGGTACGAGCAACGCTGACTCTCACATGCGGATGTCTTGCCGCCTTCGCGGGCTGTGGGGGCAACTCCGACGGCGTCGAGGCACAGAAGCTCAACGCGCAGGACGCTCGACAGGCCTTGTCGGACCTCGCAATCGATTTACCGGACGGGTTCGATGCGCAGGACTTCACGAGATCATCCTCGTTCACAGGTCAGCCTGCCTATACGGGTCGGTTCGATGCACCTCAGCCCGCCGAAACCGCTGCACGGGAATTTCAACAGCTCAACCCCGACGTCCCTATGCCTCAGGACGTGCCGTGTGGAGCTGTGCCTGCGAACACAACCTGGCAGAGCCTCGGTCTCAACTGCAGTGGCAGCGCCTTGTTCACTGAGGTCCGTAAACCGAACGGAAACGAAATCTCAATCCTTCTCCAGCCGTCCGACGGCGGCACTCAGCTCTTCGTCGCAGTTTCCGGTACCTGAGCAGGATCGATCCACAGCTCGGATGAGCAGGGGCGTACCGCGGGACGTAGCGGCTGGTCGTCGGCGTGCTGCTTGCTGAGGGCCTGTCGGACGGTGGTTTGCGAGGCTCACCTGACCATTGTTGCCGGCTACATGTCAGCGACTCCGACGTCGTACTGCCTCAGGCTCAGCCCAAGGTGTCTGGCATCCGGTCCGAGCCGGTCACGAATGACGAGGCTCAGTGAAATTCCCCAACCGCGCTCACCGAAATTCCCCAACCGTGAGCGGTCTTCACTGTAGTGGTTGGCGGGTTCCGGTGGTGGCTTTGCGGAGCTTCTCCGATCGGGCGTTGTGGTCTCGCAGCCGGTAGGAATCGCCGTCGAGGTTGAGCACGACGGAGCGATGCAGGAGCCGGTCGAGCATCGCTGCTGCGACGGTGTTGTCTCCGAGCACCTCACCCCACGATCCGACACCACGGTTGGTCGTCATTACGATCGATGTCTTCATATACCGTTGCGAGACAACCTGAAACAGCGCCGATGCAGCCTCACCGGGCAACGGAAGATAGCCGAGTTCGTCGATCACCAGCAGCGTCGGACCGGCATAGAAACGCATCGTCGTCGCCCACCGACCCTCCAACGCAGCTCGATGGCAGCGGGCAGCGAGATCGGCCGCGGTGGTGAAATACGTCCGATACCCGGCATGCGCGGCAGCCCTCGCGAGCCCGACCGACAGATGTGTCTTCCCGACTCCGGGCGGGCCGATGAGCAGCACATTCGTCGCCGTCTCCAAGTATCGACAAGTCGCGAGCTCGTCGATAAGCTTGCGATCGACACCGGCTGCGGCGTCGTAGTCGAAGTCCTCGAGCGACGCCGGTGTCGGCAAACACGCGAACCGCAATCTGCCGGTCAACCGGCGTGCCTCGGTGGCCTCGACTTCGATCGAAAGCAACCGATCCAACGCCGCGGTCATCGACAGTTCCTCGGCCGCTGCTTGGTCGAGGACCGAGGGCAACGCTTCCGCGGCATCGTGGAGTTTGAGGACCGCCAGATGCCCGCGAAGACGCTGGTAGAGACTCGCCGCTTCTGCCGTGTTCGGTGCCGGCAACCGGTCGCCTGTTTTCTTCTCGGCCATCAGAGGGTGTTCCTTCCGCGTGCAGCACGTTCGTAGATCGACAGGTCGTAGATAACCGCGCCTGTGTCAGTGGATTCAGCTGCGTGACTGCCGCTTTCGCGCCGTCCATCTCTGGAGGACAGTGTTGATTCGGCCGAGGCTCGGAGCTTCTCGGCGGCAGCGAGAGCGTCGGGTCCGGGTGGGATTCGTTCTTTGCGGCGGTGCGGGCGGCCTGTGTTCGCACCCGCCATCGCTGCTTGTTCGAGGGCGTAGACATGTCCGTGATCGCGGACCATCGCCCCGGTGCCATCGGCAGCGAGACGATGTCGGGCGATGGTGATGCCGGATGTGGTGACGATATCGATGACATCGGAGCCCAGAACGTGCGTCACTATCACAGCGGCACAGGCAAGTTCGGGTGGGACCGAGTAGCGGTTGCCGCGATAGGAGACCAGCGCTTGGCGCGAGACGACCCGGTCGGTGGTCAGGATCGCCGGATATGCAGCCGCGGGCATCGGATGCAACCCCTCGGTGGTGGCGATCGTCGCCACCGACGCCTTCCCGTCTTTGGTGGGTCGCAGCCGGGTGTCACTGCGCAGACTGCAGAACCGGTCGAGGCTTGCTTGGGCTTGCTCGACGGTCAGATCGTCGGCGACTGTGCGCCACCACCGTTGGGCTGCAGTGTGATTGGACTTCTCCACCGCACCTTTGCGGTTGCCGCGGCGGGGTGGGCAGATCGCCACGGAGACACCGTAATACTTGGCGACGCCAGCGAAGCTGGCCGTGATGCGACCGGAGTCGGGGTGGCAGACTGTCGCCATCCGATCGAACCGCCAGACTCGGCTGACGCCGCCAAGACCTCGGCAGATGCGGTCGAGTCCGTCGACGACATGCGGTTGGGTCATGTTCGGGGCGAGGACACCGCGCCATTTGCCCGAGCACGCCAACGTTCCGACGAACAGATGCGCCATCGAGCCCCACCCCCAGGGAGCGGGCGGGTTGGGTAGATCTACCCAATCCCATTGTGTCTCTTCACCTGGCGGGTGATCGATGACTGCATTGGGTCGCTCGGTTGCGGTGAGGCAGGCTTTGCAGATCGGACGGAGTTTGAGCTCGCGGATCTTGCGGTGCAGCGTTTGATATGACATCGAATATCCGAGGTCTTCGAGCTCGTCGCACAGGGTGCGGACCCACAGGTGCGGGTCCTCGGACAGGCGTGCGATGACGTAGGCGAGGAACATCTCGAACGGGTCCGGGATGCTGCGTTTACGCACTCCGGGGGTGGTGGTGCCGTTGAGGTAGGACCTGATGGTCTTGCGGTCGCGGCCGGTGTGTCTCGCGATGTCGGCGATCTTCCAGCCTCGTTGATGCAGGGCGTGTATTTCCACGTCTTCCTCCCGTGTAAGCATGAGGAGCGGGTCTCCTTCGGGTAGCTGGTGTGTGGTCAGAGACCATCAGCATCCGGGGAGACCCGCCCTCGTTGGCGGTGCCACACGGGTGGGGAATTTCAGTGAGCGTCAGAGGGGAATTTCGATGAGCGCCGTCACGAAACGATGACGCTGCCAAGTCTTGGCATAAGATGCCTTGGTCCCCCAGCCCTCGATCTAGGTGTGCCAGAAACATTCGTTTGTGTCACGGTCGCCACCAATCGCCTGAGCGCGACACCTAGAGCGAGGATCAGACCAGTTACGCGCGCCTCGCCCTGCACCCACCTCAGAGGGACACCGCACACGCCCCGGCGCTAACGCTCTATGGCTCGCACTACAGGCAGCTTTAGAATGCCGTTTCAGCCCGGTAAGCAGATCTACACACTCGCTGACGGCAGCATTGGTGACGCCGGAATTTACCCGTGCGAGTGTCCGGTCGAGTGTCAGGAGTATGCAAAGAATCGCGCGCCGCGGTAGCGCTGATACAAGACTATGAGCCGGGGAACACAGAACACGTACAGAGCAGCGCCGCTGTAAAGTGGGCCATTGAGCAGCGCGCGGTGGATGTCTCATACCCCCGATTACGCGGAAATAGTTACTGGATTCGACTTGAAGTCACAAACCGAGCCTGCGAAGCCGTTGATTTCACACCTTGCTGGGGGCCCGCTTCGTCGCGGGCTTGGACAGAACCTTCGTTACTGCTGGTGATGATCCGAGGTACACCCGGATACGCTCAGCGAATCCCGTTGCGCCGGCATCTTGAAGTGCGGTGACGAGGTTGAATTGTTGGCCTTTCATACGGAAGTATTCGAGCTGTTTTACGAGCGCTTCTTCCACTGTGGGCTGCGAATTCTGGTCTATCCACAGTAGGAACTCGTCGGCGCAGTACACCTCGTAGTTCAGGAGTTCGTCGTTGTCGGCCGCGAACTTCGCGAACTTCTTGTCGTCTGACACCACATAAGAGACCCGCCCGTGTTCGGCGGCTGCGTGCAGGTGCGCGTCGTGGTCGTCCTCGTAAGCAAGTGAGCGATCCACGCTAAAGCCGGTGATACGACCGTGTGGATAGGTGGCTTCTATCCGTTCTCGCACTCCGCCGACTTGGGCGTCGTCCCAGAAAGGATGCTTCTTACGAAGGTGATAAAGCGTCTCGGCGATCACGTCTTCTGTCCATCGAACGTCGAACAGGGCGGGACCTGAGCGAAGGGCCATCAGGCCGACCCAGTCGCGTAATGTTCTGGAGTAGAAAATATTGGCGTCGACCAGCACCTTGGGCACCCCTGCACTCATCCGTGAAGGATAGCGGTGCAGAGGTACCGAGGGGCAGTGAACGTCAGTTGTCCGCGTCGAGCATGTCTTCGTAGTCGCGAAGATCGTTGAACGCAGCTCGCTGCTGGTTCCGCAGGTTCTCTCTGTACGCGGTTACATCGCTCGCCTTGAGGCGAGTGTGGGAACCGACTTTGTACGAGGGAAGCGCGCCAGTCTTGATCAGCTTCATCAGCGTCGGACGAGAGATGTCGAGTATGTCGGCAGCAGTGGTCGTAGACAACTCGCTCGGAAGAGATCCGATCGTCACGGTTCCCCCACGTGCAATGATCGACAGCGCTGCTGCAATCACGTCGGCAAGTTCGGGCGGAAGCGTTGCGGCGAGCTGAGCGCTGTCGATGGAGCCGGCCTGAGCGACTTCGGCTGACGTCACCGAGAGCGCCACCTTGGTTTCAACGCGATCCGTCAATGTCTGCATGGTTTCCAACCTCCTGAGCAGAACCATAACCCCTTTCACTTATAAGTGCAACGTCCTTTAGCTGGAGATGCTGGAGTTCGAGCTTGGGCCTGACGGCACGTTGCCGTGTCACTATGCGATCGTTCGGTCACTTTCGCCGCCGACTGCGAGACCATGCGAGATGCCCTCTCGCCGCGCGAAGCACCAGCTAGTTCAGTAGGCAGGCTCAAAATCAGATGTACAGGTTGCGGACCAATGGTCGGGTCGCCAGACGGTAGGCCATCAAACACACCGCCACCGATTGGTGCAAATCAGTGGACACCTCGGTCATTTCTGAACCAGTGATCGAGACTGATCATGTCGATGTGCCGCCTGCTGATACCTAGCTGTTGCGCCCGCGCCACTGCTGTTGAGCGGTCCAGGGACCTTCCCGGCACTGGCCAACCAGTTTGCCTGTGCTCACGGGTCAATAGGTCGTGAACTGACGTTGGTTCGGGTTCATTGAGATGCATCACTGTGCCGGGCGACGCCACTTCGGGTGTCTGAGCCAAGGCGACGATTTCGTACGCAAGTCTGTCGACGTGGATTGTTGACAGGAGCGCGGAACCTTCGTCGATGAGCGCACCGAGCTTACCGACAATCGACGTCAGCCCCGGCATAAACCATCGGTCACCTGGCCCGTAAACCAGGTGAGGGCGGATAACGAGGCCCCCAGCGCCTCGGATGTGGCGTTCGCCCGCCACTCGACTGCAGCTCGCGAGCGAGTGTGGTTTCAGTGGTGCACCGTCGACAGGCAGGTCACGGAATGGCCCGGTTCCGTACACCGATGCTGTGCTGACATGAATTAGGCGATCGACGCCGATGTCGGACGCTACGGAAGCGACGTTACGAATTCCTCTGTCATTCACCTCAGTACAGCGCTGTCCGTCGTCGCCGACGTAGGACACGCAACAGATTACGGTGTCTACGTCCGACATGGCCCTATACAAGGTGGATAAGTCTGAGGCGTCACCGACGACATACCGGACCCCGTCGATACCTCCGTTCGCCGGGTTGGACCGAACGAAACCAATTGCCCGGTTATGATCGGATGACGCTAATTGCCTGGCAACTGCGGACCCGATAAATCCGCTGGCTCCCAGGACCAGCGTTGTCAGACGAGTTCTCGGCATGAAGGACCACCCGGTAGTTTCTTGTGAGATCGAACCGTTTCCGAACGCGGAAACACGAGCGGAAAGCCAGGTATTCGATGCAGGAGCGCGCTGAACTCACTCGCCATTCCGTGATTCTGGGAGCGGCAAAGAGCTTCGAGAGGTTCGGGTACGCAGCCAGTCTGAACACCATCCTCCAGTACTGCAGTGTCACAAAAGGGGCAATGTACTTCCACTTCAGGTCGAAGGAAGACCTCGCACACGCGGTGATCGCGGCACAGCACGACATGGCAATGGAAGGAACCAAAGTCGTTTACGCCCATAGCGATTCTGCAATCGAGTCCTTGGTCTTGGTGAGTCAGGAAATGGCACGACAGCTCATGACGGAACCGATAGCGCGGGGAGGTATGCGACTTACGATGGAGATCGGCAGTATCCAAGGGCCGATCGAGCAGCCCTACCGCGATTGGATCGAGGCGATCCGACAGGTTGCGACTCAAGCTGCAGCAGACGGTGACCTGGTCAAGGGAACCGATATCGACGCGCTGGCGACGTTTGTCGTGGGGTCGTTCACAGGTGTGCAGATCCTGTCCGAGATGTTGACCGGCCGCGCGGATCTCTATGTTCGGTTGCGGCAGATGTGGGAATTGGTTCTTCCAACGATCGTGAACAAGCGAAAGCTTGCGTACATGATGCGCCTGGCGGGTCTGCCTCCTCGGAACTGGATCAATACGCTGTCCTGATCTGTCGGGTTCAATCTCGCTGTGATGCGGCTCGTGCATCAGTGCGCAGTTGTCGTGGTGACGTTGAGTTGCGCTGTAACGCGTTCTGACTGTGTAAATGTCACGCACGACCGTTTCCGCTCATGGTCGGCCGGTGCGAACGAAACGGCGAGGTCGCAGGTGTTGTCCCACTCGGTGAATCTTGGGAATGTCGCTGCCAGGCGCGTCAGTTGCAGAGCAGGATCGTTGGTGCGGTAGCGCAAGGCTTGAATTGCAGCGTCGAAGATGACCATGCCGGGGATGTGGTCGAGGGGGTGGTCGAACAGTGCATAGTTTCTTGGATCCGGTGCGCAGTACAGCTCTTCCGCCGGAAGGTTGACCGCGATGAGCACGTCTTGCTCCTCTGAGCGTCCGACGGAGGATGCTGGGATAACAACGCTGCCTGGCGGCCTAGCTCGGAGATCTGCAACGTAGGTGTCTCGACCAGACCTAATCCGGCTGTACGACTCGGGCGTTACGCACCGTGCGATCGCGTTGCAGTGGGCGAGGATTCGTGGACCTTCGCGCAGCACACCGGCTATGTCGACGCGTGACACTGTCCCGTCTCTCGTATCAACCTGGTTGGTGGTCATATCGAGGACAAGCGGCATGGGCGCTGAGCGGATCTTCAACTCGCCGACGAGTTCGAATTCGAACTGTTCCATCATGAATTTAAAGTGCGGCATAACCGCAAATTTGGTGTGACACAGCATGATCACGGCCTGCCGGAATGACTCCGCAACGACGAGTGGGTCGTGCCGCTTATTCGTCGGCCGGAAGATGCGATGCGAAGCCGGCAACTGCACTGCGATCTGATCTGCTGCGGAATCGCTCAGTCGGTAGTCGGTAAGGAACACCTCGCCGACATGCTGCCGATGCACGAGCTGCCGGGGAACGGTTGACGCGTAGCTCAATTCCATGGGCCACCATCTCAGATCGAAGAAACCAACTGGCCAGAATTGAACCATAAATCATCAGCCGTAAGATGGTCTCATTGCCACCGTGACACCGGAATGGCCTGGCAGCCGGCGGTCACCGCTGCTCAACGAGCACTGACTGCCCCCGGCTTTCGTCAAGCATGTAGTTTTCCTCGAGCGGGGCAGGCGGTGGCCTTACGCCGCAAAGCTGGGCCGTTGCCTTCTGGAGCCCAAACCATTCAGCAAGGTCGGCAGAGACCGCCGCGGCGTCCACTCCAAGTTCTGAAGCTACGTCACCGTATGACCAGTCCGGATGCTCCAGGTACACAAGCACCGTGGCCCAAACAGTTGGGGCCAGCCCGCAGTCTTCCCGCGCTGCAGGTGCTCCCGGGGCGGAAGAGGACGCATGCGGGTTAGCTTGCGACAGTTCCATTACCGGTTTGGCTTCTACCGCCTCGTACCTCCTCGGCGCTCGCAGGATCACTGCAAGCACTTCTGTCATTCCTAAGAGAAAAACCGGTGCCACGGTGGCGATTCCAGCTGCGAACAGGGTAGGCACAGCACCTGGCGTCAAAGACGCGTGATAGGCGTTTCCGAGGATGGACACACTCGCAGCAAAGCCGAGCACCGATAACACGAATTTGCGCCCTCTGACTGTTTGGCCGTCAGTGTGGTGAGACAGCGCTAGCGCGATGACCGTGGTGGCGACAATCGCACCATCGATCACAACTGGTAGGAGCCAGGACAGTGCGGGATCTGTTCCGGCCATAGCTGCCAGCTCCTGAAGTGCAGCGAATGATAACCAGAATGACGAGGCGGCGATGGCGACCGTCAATGCAATACCTGTTACAAGTGCCGCTCTCAGCACCTGAGGATGTACTGCAACCGAAGGTGAAGGGCTTGAATCACCGAGATCGCCGCCACGAGCGCGCATTTGAGCTCCATTCCCTGTCTGGTCACCAGTTGCCGCTTGGCCTCAATCCGCCCAGATCGGACGATCTATGACGGAGTACTTCAGTCCTGCTCTGTTGATGTGCTTGTCGGGGCAACGGCGACGCGACTGAATGGACATCGCGTTCGCTTCTCTCTTGACGTCCGTTCAGTGGACATCGAGGTACAAGCGGAGTGCCTGCTCGACAAGAGCACTTCTGCTCCCTGCGCCCCAATCGCTGGCCAGCTGGTCCAGAACTGCTGCGTCGGTATTGATAACGCCAGCAAGTGGGACTCTAGCCCGGGGCGAATTGTGGCGGCGGCGAGTGGGTCGTCCCGTTTCGACCCGACGGAAGAGCCCGGTGCCCGTTGACACTACGGGCTTCGCCCAATGCCCCTTCAGGTCATCCGCATGCTTTTCGACGGCGTCGAGCACAACCTGCCCGTATGAGCGCGCTGTGGTCGGGTCCGCAGTTCGCTCAGCGAGAGTGAGCGAACGGAGAACGCTGTAGACCTCTTCTGGCAACGCAACCTCGGGCGGGGCAAGACGGGCCACATTCGCCGACGCGTCCTTTTTGGATGACTTCCGTCGCGCGTCCGCGCGCTTGGGTTCAGCGTGCTTGACGTCGGTCTCGAGCTGCGCCAAGACACTTTGAACCGACCGGTCCTCGCGCTCAGCATCTTCAGAAGCTGGTGACGCAGGCTGTGACCGATTGACTTCGTCGACGTCGAATGAACCGGAATCAACGTCGGTTCCGTCTGCAGAATCCGCCAGAGATCCCCCACTGGCCACGGTGGCTTTTGTCTCAACCGCAGAAGCCATCGCAGCTTCCTGCCGCTTCACTTCCGCAGCGGAGCTTGGCGTATTCCCACCGGCAGCAGCCGCGTCGCGGACGAGGTTGATCGGTGGAAGCAGGTCATCCAAATCATCGAGTGCATTCGGATCGAATGCCGCGCGGCGCTTCCTAGCACTCATGCCGCACCACCGTCGACACGATCACGTTCCGCGTTCGCTACCCGGCTGAGGATTTCACGCGTAAGGGCCTGGTAGTCCGCTGCGAGACCGGAGGGATCCCTCGACCACAACCGATCCGCCGCCGTGCCCTTCTGGCGCAGCCGCTTTAGTCGGTTCTTCTGGTCCGATTCCGCAACCTCAACAAGTTCTAGCGGGGTGAGATGTCGCGTACGTAGGTCAACTGCAGCCGCACGGTCGGAGCGGATGAAGGTCTCGAATGGGTCAGCCCCACTTCCCTCGAGCAGGTCGTGAACTTGATCGAATACCTCACGGTTTCGTGCTGTCGCGCGTGGGTTGGTGTCAAACAGGACCACGCCAAGCAGCTGAATCTGAGATCCCGACTTCCTCGCACGCAGATAGCGCGTTGCAAGCAGTTCGACGCCGGACAGGCTGGCATCGTCATCTTTGGTAGGCACCAAGAGGTATCGAGCCGTACCAAGCAACGCTTCGAGCAGAGGAGCGTCACCTGGTCCAGAATCGATCAGAACCAAGTCGTACTTCTCGGTTTCACGTAGGTTGTTCAGCGTTCGTGTCAGGTTGCCCTGCAGATCGATACCAGTTTGCTGCGCGGTGGCAGCAACCGACGTGACCACAGCGAGCGCCGGCCCGCCAGGGATGACGTCCAGGTTCGGACGAACTTCTCTCGTTGGCGTCAACGGCTCTGCGAACTGCAGCGCCATACTGAGCCCCCGACCCTTGTCGCCCTCGACCCCAAGGTCTGAAGAACTGACGTTTGCCTGCTGATCAGCATCCACGACCAGCACGCGCCGTCCAGCAGCTGCCACCATCCCCGCGACGGCCGACACGATGGAGCTCTTGCCTACACCGCCCTTTTGATTGGCCACTAGCACTGTCCGTGAAGTTCCCGTTGTCGTCACGCGCATGAAGGTACCGGACAGCAGCCTGAAGATCAGCCTGCGACACGCACACGTAACCGACTGTTCCTGTTGCCGTAAGTACTGCGTTTGGGCCGTCCGCTCTCATGCTCGGGCCAAAGGTCTACGAACAGGTCCGAACTGCAGCCGCGTACCAAGTCGTTTGCAGGGCGTTTTGTCAGTACTTATGCGCGCCCAGTTTTATAACTGTTTTCAGGGTTAGTTGCATGTGTGTATGTATGGCTGTTCATAAATCTTTTTGTATGCCTTTTTGTTCGGTTGTTTTAATAGCTTGATATCTAGCTATTACAAACGCCTTTGTTATGTACGTTGGCAGGACCGTTCATATGGTGCGTTACAAAACTGCCTAACAGCCCATCTTTAACGCCTTCTAAGTTACCGCTTTCCAGACCTTTGGTACACCCGCCTGTACACCCTTTCGCAAGCCCATACAGACGGCCATACGCACGCCCATACCTAATAGCTATCGTAAGTCCTGGTCACAGCCCTGATAGACCGACGATATCGCGTGGAGCGTGACAAACCGGGCCGAGAGATGCGCCTGCTTCCATCTCGAACATCGTCAGACCAACGACAGGATTACGGCCATTTCGAACAGACATCAGCACTGATCGCCCGCTCCTGACGACGGTCCGAAACGAGCAGAGCACGGAAGGAATCGCAAAGGAGATCCCGCCGGTCTAACAGCACAGTCCGCCTCCAACATCAACTCGCGTCTCGCTAAACAACTGACCTCATCCTGGCAACCAGATCGACACTCCCTTTCCGACCAACCCAACATGAAAGTGCCCGATCACGGAGGACTGACAACACATATAGGCGACGACTGCGTTGTACAGACACCCGTAGGCGCGCCTTCGTGACAAGGACGAGAGAATAACCGCCCGCACCAACCCAGCGAACCTGAGCGCAGATAGCGATCAGGGGACACCCTTGAGACGCACACTGCCCCAGACCCATACGACTGCCCATACATACAGCCATACAACTAACCATACCCACGCCCGAGCATTAGTCACCCGACTAACTTCCCAAATTGCCATGCGGTGCCCGACCGACTCCGCAGAACTCAGTTCCGCCACATGAGACCAAAGGTCGACTGCCTTCTGGCCTGAGAGAAACGGTGGGGGATATACGTCACTGTGACGAATAGCCCCTGCTGTCCGCTGGTTGGACCTGAATCAGGGAGTCGACTGCACAACTGCCGACCAGTCCAGACAGGACAGACCTTGCGCTAATTCCGACACCACCGTCCGATCGTGAACGGGTACTAAGTCGGCCCAACCCCGTAACGATCAGCCGCATAAGGTCGTCAGGCCGACACCAAGCGCAACGCACCCAGACAGATCCCGCTCGACACAACAAATAGTGATGGCACACCAGGCGCGCATTGCGGCCGTATCGTCCCAGCTCAAGCTGCCACGTACCTCTCATAACTCCTGTTGCATCACGCCCTGCCTGAAACCAACGGCCGTTCCATCAGTTGCCGGACGGGCGGTCAAGGTGCTGTCGAATTTTGGTCTCTCTGGTGCGAAATGAGCCCACACATCGCACAACGTCTAGTCACCCGGACATTTTTGGAATACGCACAGGTAAATTGAATTTTCCGCACCGTCTTGTTCAAAAACCCAGTTCAGCACGGTTTTGCGCTGTAATCGTGTCGGTGACCTGCGCTAGGCTGCTTCTATGGACTTCCGGCCAGGCCGCACACCTGCGACAGTTACTTCCGTCGGCATCCCCGAAGACGTTAGGCCCGTAGCCGTCGAGCCCGAGATCCCACCCGCCGTCGCGAAGCGGATCGCGAGTGCCGTCCAGTCCTCCCGCTCCGAGGGAACCCGTAAGACGTACGCAGCCGCGTGGAGGCGCTTCACCAGTTGGTGCGAGGCGAATGGTCACGTGACATTGCCGGCGCACCCGATCACGATCGCTGCCTACCTTGTCGATGCCGCCGACACTCGAACCGAAACAGGGGAGCGCGCATACGCCGTCGCCACCTTCGCTACCTGGATCGCCGCGATCAACCACCACCACCGCACCACCGGACACCTGTCCCCGACAGCACACGAACTCGTCACCGCGTCACTCTCGGGGATACGACGCGAGTACGCCGCGGCCGGGGACCGACCCCGCACCCCGCGGGACCCGCTGTTGGTCGACGACATCAAATTGCTCGTCGCGACCGCGAGGGAAGGGTGCCGAGGCTGGGCCGACGAAGTGCTCGAACGCCGCGATTCCGCGATCCTGCTGCTCGGGTTTGCCGGCGCGTATCGCCGCAGCGAGTTGTCGGAGATGGTGTGCGGGGACGTCACCGTACATCGGCACGACGGCCTCCACATCCGGCTACGCAAGTCGAAGACCGACCAAGAGGGCAGGGGAGCAGTGAAAGCCCTGCCGTACACCGACTCCCACGACACCTGCCCACCCTGCGCGTACGTCCGCTGGGCGCAGGTGGTCGCCGCATTCGACGCCGGCGGCAGGCCCTCGGTCATTCGGCTACTCCGCAAGCGGGAGCCGTTCGACGGGCACGTCTGCCGCGGGGGAGTACCCCGCACCGCCGCTCGGGCACCCCTACTGAGGTCAATTGCGAAGAACGGCAACCTCGGAACTACGGCCCTATCCGGAGCCGCGATCCACCAGACCATCCGTCGCCGCGCAGAACACGCCGGATACGACCCCTCGGTGCTGACAAAGCTAGGCGGTCATTCACTCCGCGCTGGGTTCGTTACGCAGGGCACCCGCAACGGTGCGGACGGCTCTGCGATCGCCCGGCAGACCGGCCACGCCAGCCTGGACTCCGTCGAGGTGTACCGCAGGGAACATACACCCCTTATCGGCAACGCCGTCACCAGCATTGGCCTGTAGGCCGATACCTCTGTCCACGGCCACCTGACTAGCTCAAACCGAATATGCGCGACTGTCATCCCAGCGTCAGCGCGCCTGCCAATACACCATCCTGCTATTCCCAAGGCTCCGCGCGCCCGATACTGTTACCGAGTGAGCGACGCATCTGACCAGCGGCAAATATCAGCTATCGATTTATTCTGTGGCGCTGGAGGGTTGTCGCTTGGCCTTAGGCAGGCTGGCATCGAGATTGCTGCTGGAATCGACAATGACACATCCTGCAGGTACGCCTTCGAGCAAAACATAGAGGCACCGTTCATCGAAATGGATGTCCGAGATGTGACGGCTGCCATGCTCAAACAGACCTGGAAGCCGGGCACCGTCCGACTCCTCGCTGGATGTGCTCCCTGCCAACCATTCTCGCCGTATCGCCGAGGCGCAGACACCTCGGGTGACGAAAAGTGGCCGCTGCTGGACGAGTTTGCGCGACTCGCGAAAGAAACTCTGCCAGAGTTAATCACCATGGAAAACGTGCCACGATTGGGCGGAACTCCAGTCTTCGAGAGGTTTGTCCAGACTCTTCGCAGTCTTGACTACTGGGTATCGTGGCAGTCATGCTACGGGCCAAGCTTCGGACTTCCTCAGCATCGCCGCCGACTAGTTCTAATTGCATCACGGCTTGGCCCGCTGGAGGATTTACTTCCAGACTCAAACCCCGGACAAACGTCCGTTCGTAACGCAATTGGCCATCTGCCGCCGCTTGAAGCAGGTCAGGTTCACGGGGACGATCCACTTCACGTGGCGCGAAAATTATCCGACATCAATATCAAAAGGATTCAAGAGAGCACCCCCGGCGGCACTTGGCTAGAATGGCCGGAAGCACTGAGGGCACCATGCCATCGCAAAAAATCCGGAGCGTCATTCAGGAATGTTTATGCGCGCATGCAATGGGACCAACCATCTCCAACAATCACAACACTTGCGTACAACTTCGGAGCAGGCCGTTTCGGTCACCCAGAACAAGACCGCGCCTTGACCTTGCGTGAAGCGGCTGTCCTGCAAGGGTTTCCAAGCGACTATATCTTCACACATCCAAATGATCCCGTCACGTTTCTCCGGGTAGGTCGGATGATCGGAAACGCGGTTCCGCCACCAATTGCCCAGTCGGCAGGTAACCATCTCTCAGATCACGTTGCCAGCACCAAGCCAATGAGACGTCGCAAACGGAAGGCCGTAATATGACCAAGTACAGAATGCGCGTTGATTTGTCTGTGCTTGATTCCCTGGGTATCAATCTTTACAGCAATGCGGCCGCGGTTTTGTCGGAATTGGTGGCCAATGCGTACGATGCGGACTCGACGGAAGTTTCAATCACTTGGACCCGCGGAAAGCAAGTTGTCGTCCAAGACAACGGTGTTGGCATGACCGTTGACGAGATGAATGACCGGTTCCTGAAGGTTGGATATAGAAAGCGTGATACTGAAGGTGACACATCGACAATCTGGAACAGACCTTACATGGGCCGGAAAGGGATCGGTAAGCTATCCGTCTTCTCTATAGCGGAAGTCATCACCGTCTACTCGACAAAGAATGGGCGGAGCAACGGTTTCAAGATCGATATCGATTCGCTGCGAAGCAGAATCGACGCTGGTGGAAATTACGAGCCAGATGAGGTCTCGGTCCCGCCGGAATATGCCAAGCAGGGAACAGTATTAGTACTTGATTCCCTAAAATCCAAACGCGCAGACCTCACAGCCTCCGCTTTACGTAAGCGATTGGCACGTCGGTTCGACGTCATGGATCCGACCCCTCCTTCGGACGGCGGCTTTAGGATTGTCGTCAACGGCAATGCCGTAAACTGGGCCGATAGACAGGAATTGAAGAAGCTCCAGTTCATCTGGGAATTCGGGAAAGAAACACTTCCTGCCAGCGCCCTACCCCCTGGGATCACACGATTCGTTATCGATGAAACAGTGAACCGGGTCGAAGGCTGGACTGTACGCGGGTGGTTCGGAACAGCGCGTAAGCCAACAGACCTAACCGATGATGACGAGGCTGGCTCACTCAAAAATATAATTGTTCTCGCACGTAAGCGGCCCATACAAGAAGGAATAATAGAAAAACTCGACTTTAGTCGTGTCTTCGGAAATTACGTGACGGGGCAAGTCGAAGCAGACTTCCTCGACTCGAACGATGCTGACGACATCGCGACAAGCGACCGGCAACGGTTGATCGAAGACGACGACCGTGTCGTACAGCTTCGCGACTTTCTACGCCAGGCATTCGTAAAGGCATCTGAGACATGGTCAGAGAGACGACCCAAAAAGGAGGTTCCAGACGCACTATTAAAGTACCCCCGTCTAAAAGAATGGATTCAGACTCTTGATTCCTACCAAAGACCCTACGCTGAAACTATGATCGGCACGATTGCCGGCTTGGAGTTCGAACCGAAGTCGGAGTCCCAGCGAGCCGACTTGTTCCGATCCGGAATCCTTGCTTTCGCAAGGGTAGGGCTCCGTAAGGCCACTGAAGATTTGGACGCGTTGTCACGTGTAACCGCTGAGGACATTCTTCCCCTTATGGGTCAGCAAGACCAGTACGAGGCAGGGTTATGGGTAGATATCCTACGTTCGCGCGTGGAAGCGATTTCTGCATTCGAGGAACTCGCGAATAATGATGAAAAAGAGAAAGTTCTTCAGCTACATTTATTCGAACACCTATGGCTCCTCGACGCTTCTTGGGAACGTGCCACGAAGAGCGAGCGTATGGAGCAGTCCCTGAAGAAGATGGCTAAGGCGGACTTTGATCTAACCGACGAAGAAATGGAGGAGCGGGGTCGCATTGACATTCGATATGCCACTGCGAGCGGTAGGCACGTCATTGTAGAGTTAAAACGCTACTCGGTTAAAGCCGATGTCGACGATCTTCGTCAGCAGGGCGGTAGATATGCCGTTGCGTTGCGTGATGTGCTCGCCGCGCAGGGTGTTAGCGATCCTGAGATCGAGGTGGTATTTATCATTGGCGCGCGGCCGCGGGTAACTGCAAAAGTTATGGTTTCCGATAAAGACTATATCGATACGACCTTGAGCACCATTAACGGGCGTTATGTACTATACGACCAGTTGATCAAGAACGCCCTGAACCAGTACGAAGAGTACTTAGCTGCATCGCAGGACGCCAAGAAGCTGGACGAGCTGCTCGACTCCATCAAGAATCCTCTAGGGTCTGCACCAAAATCGTGAGAAATTGGGTAGCGGGTTAGTACGGCGCGCCGTCAATATTTCTTGACGGTGCGGTAACTGGATGATCCATCTGCGCAGTAGGGTCGGGCAATGTCGTTGACTCATGAGTGGAACCTCCTCGTGACTGCGCTGAGTGACGTGGCACCGGTGACGGCGCGAACGCTCAGGCCATGTGCGTCAACGAGCGCGGCGAAGCGGGCCGAGGCAGCGACGGTTCCGTGGCCGGACGAGCTTCGTGAGTTCTTCGGCCTTCACGACGGTCAGAACGAGGTCGGCGGCGCGGGACTCGTCGTTCCGGCTGGACGTCTGCTGCAGGTCGTGGAGATACCTCGACGGCATTCCGACATGGTCGAGGTCATGGCGGATATCGTTGCAGCAGAACCAGATATGTACGACGGGACCTACCCCGAGATCGTCGGCAACCTGGTCGAGGCGGGTATCGAGGCAGAAGACCACCTGTTCCTACCGGGGTACGTCCCTATCGCGGCATGGGATTCGAATCTGATGTATTGCGACACCCGTTCGGGAGAGATGCGGGGGAGCGTGTTGTACCGATCAGACGACGGCGGGCACCTGGGTGTGCCAACCTGGCCGTCTTTGGAAGCATTTGTCCGCGACGTCAGGTTGGCCGTGACCGATCAGATATCGATCGGCTGGCACACCGCTACGGTCGACAACGGGTGCTGGACTGGGACATCGTCGAATGACCGTGCGGCAGGGCAAGAGCGCCGAGATGGCGGTACGGGCAGCGACGCCCCGCCTTGGAGAGCCACCCCGCGAAACACTCTGGTGTTGCAGTTCGCGCTCGCCGGTGTCGTGCGGGCGATGCCGTCGACGCGCATGCGTCCCACGTTAGTGGCGGGCGACCCTCGGCGGCTGTCTCTGATCGGGCGGCATTGAGCCCGGTACCGTCGTACCTGTGACACCGAGACAGAGCATGGTGAGCAATTACAGCTACCAGTGGTCGCTGTTCGCCGACTGGTGCGCCGCGGCCGACGTCGAGGCGCTACCCGCGTCGCCGATCACGCTGGCGGAGTTCCTCGCCGAGAACCCCGGCGGCGCCGCGGTCCAGCTGCGCCGGGTGTCCGCGATCAACCGCGCTCACCTCGACGCCGGTCAGCCGGCTCCCGGACGAGTCACGTCGATTCGGATCGCACTGGACTCGGCCCGTAGCGACAGAATGATCCAACGTGCCGAGCAGTACCAGGTGATCGCGGCCGGTCTGACGACCTCTGGATCGACGGCTGCACTGTTCGGCCGCCGCGACGCCGTTCTTCTCGTTCTCGCCGGAGCGGGCTTGTCCTACAGGGCTATTGCCGAGCTCGACCGCACAGACATCACCACCAGGGGCGACAGTGTGTGGATCGGCGGCCGCCACCGAATCCGCATCGCCCACAACGCCGCCGCCGGTTTCGAGCCGGCCACGATATGGGATCGGTGGCACACGGTTCTGCAGTTCTCCGAGCACTATCCCTCGACGACACTGTTGGCAGAACATCTGCAGCGCAACACGTTTCCCGATATGGCCGGACTACCGCAGCGCCGCGGTCCGGTCGCGGTGTCGATCGACCGGTGGGGCCACATGCCCTTGCCGGTCACGGCAATGACCGCAGCCGAGGTCGGAGCGGTGATCGCGGGGCACCGCACCGGCGTTTCTCCACTGCACACCCCACCTCGCCCCATCATCAGACCGTCCGACAGCAGCGATCAGAGTGACCCGATCGGCGCTCCGGAGCCGGTCGCCGCGGAGCTCGACTCCGGGTACTACCGCTCGGGTGTCGAGGCACGTCGCCGCGCCCACACGGCGCTGGCCGATGTACCGGACATGGTCGATGACGTGGAGGACCGCATCGAACAGCTCCTGAACCGCACCCTGCAACTCCTTGAGTCACCTGCCAGCGGTGGTAGCACCTGACATGGTGGGCTCCACAAGATTCGACACGCCGGGACCCCCGCCGTAGTACACCTCATCGAGCACAGCAGCCGGACACCACCCTCATTGCTTCAACGTGGGCCCAGCACCTCAACGCAGAACGGGCGATAAACGACGTGTGGCCTAGGGGCTCAGTGCCGAACCCCGCACACTGTCAACATCCCTTGACGGTGCTGTAGCGCTTCCCGCCCATCAGGCAAAATCTACACCGCAAACGCGGCGCAGTATCCCTTTCGCCCCAGCTACATCTTGCCGACCTAGTGCGCCCGGATCTACGCCAAGCCGCTCCTATCAGATTGTATCCGCAAATATCAGAGAATATCTAATACATCTAGATACAATGCGATAGTCTGAGACTATGGAGTACGGATTGAACCCCTTCACACCAGGATCTGGCACCCGGCCGCCCGAACTCGTCGGGCGTACTGCCGAGCTCGAACGGTTCGACTTGTTGATCGCGCGGGCGAAGCAGCGGCGTTACGACCGCGGGTTGATGCTGCAGGGACTCCGGGGGGTAGGCAAGACCACGCTCCTGGCGACGATGGCGGACCAGGCTCGCCGCCACAACTGGGTGGTGGTGGAGGTCGAGGCCCAGACCAGCGTGGAAGGTGCCGAAGCTTTGCGGCGTCGTATCGCGAAAGATATCTCTCGCGCTGTCCGCCGTCGTCAGTTCGCCGGCCCGGTAGCAGACAAGATCCGGCAGTTGACCGAAGAGTTCTCGGTGTCTGCCACTGCGTTCGGTGTCGGGGTCGAGCTCGCTCGTTCAGCCGGTACCGAAAAGTTAACCCTGGGGGTCGAATTCGAGGACCTCGTCGAAGATCTCACCGAGGAACTCCGCAAGGACGGCACCGCGCTGGGGTTGTTCATCGACGAGATGCAGGAACTCGAACCGGCTCTACTGCAAGTGATCCTGGCGACCCAGCACCGTGCAGCCCAGCGTGAATGGGCCTTCTTCGTGTGTGGCGCAGGCCTGCCGAACCTCGCGCAGGCATTGGCAGATGCACGGTCGTACGCCGAGCGCCAGTTCGACTACAGGACCATCGGTCCGCTTGCCGACGATCAGGCCCGCGATGCGATCGTCACACCCATCACCCGGCTGAACCAGAACATCGACACCGAAGCAACCGACTACATCGTCGCGGCGAGCGATGGATACCCGTACTTCCTTCAGGTGTTCGGTCACGAGCTCTGGCAAGCAGCCCAGCAATCCCCGTTCACCCTCGCCGACGCCGAAGACGCCGTCGACACCGGCCACGCCTCCCTCGATTCCGGCTTCTACAGCTCGAGGTGGCTACGGGCCACCGAGGCAGAAAAGCGCTATCTGGTCGCCATCGCACGCAGCGGAACCGACACTCCGCGAACGGCAACCCTCGCCGAGGCCCTCGGATCGAACCCGCAATCGATGGCACCGCACCGTGACTCCTGCATACGCAAAGGACTCATCTGGTCTCCAGCGCGCGGCCTGGTTGCGTTCACCGTCCCCGGGATGGCGGACTTCATCCGCCGTCAGCCCAACGCACCAGCCATCTGACCTCACCACGAACGTCATCTGGGTCGACATCGAGCACGTCGGCCGCTCACACAGCCCGGCGTCGCCACACAATGACCGGAAGTGCGAAAACCCAGTTCGGTCCACCGTTGCCGTGTCCAGCCGCGTAGAGGGGCGGGCGAGCAACGCAAACTCAGACCGGGTCTCGCGTCTGCCCTGGATTCGTGGCCGGTACACAGTGCGTCAGAACGGATCTGGTGGGCCAGTGTTCATCACCGCCAGAATGTAGTCGTGGTCGGGTGGATCGGCCAGGTGGTCATCGGCGATCGCGAATACCGACCGATCCGGCTCCGCCGGGGTGCGTGCCTCCTCGCGGGCTGCGAGCCATTCTCGCCAGACGATGCGTTCGGCGCGGTGGCGCACGATGCGGGCACGCACAGCCGACGTGAGGCCGTGGCGATGGCCGATATCGTCGAGTTCGACCGGCCCGATACCGATGTGGGCGTTCTCGACCGTGAGCAGACCGGCGACGCGCAGATCCAGCAACGCCTCGTACCCGCTCGTGCGTCCGACCCCGATGGCGGTGAACAACTCCTCCGGGGTCTGCGGTTCTGCTGCGGCGAGGACTGCGTCGTAGAGGATGCGGTGACGCCATCCGATGACACTCCATGCCGGGTGTACCGATTCGACCTCTGCTGGTCCTGTCGAGGTCTCGATTGCCGTCCCCCGTGCCGCATGGGTGGGTACCAGCGCATACCGGTCGGGGTTCTGGCCAACCCCGCGTTCGATCAACAACAGCGGTGAGCCTTCCATGTCCCGCAGTCGCTCCAGGACCGACCACACCGTCGATTCAGGCAGCATGCCCGCGGCGATAGACAGTGAACGGCCACCGACACCGACAGTGGGAACACCTTCCACTATCTGCCCAGACACTGCCGCAGCCCACGCCAGTGCTTGAACTACTGCATGGGTAGTCCACCGATCTCGCCGATGAAGAAACTCGGAAGCGACCCAGGTTTGAGCGTGGGTAAGCCAAGAACGAAGTACGGGATCGTAGGTACCCCCTGTGTGCTTTTGCTTGTGCCTGGTATCCCGGACTGGGTCCGGGATAGTTGATGCGGCCCAGCTGAGGGCGCGGGCAGTGTCGCGGCGGATGGCGCGTTCGGGTTGGGCGTAGCGGGCGTACGCGGCCCGCACACCCGCCCACGCGGGTTCGGCGATGCGGGCAAGGATGTCGGCGGTGCTGGCACCGGAGAGGACGGCGTGGGTGATGACGGACTGGCGTGCTTCCGAGCGTGAGGGCCAGCGGCGGGTGTCGATACGGCCGGTACGGGCGAAGTCGAGGACGCAGCGCGGCGGCGGGGCGGAGCGGCAGAAACGCGGATGCAACCGGGCATCGTCACTGTTGCCGAGGACGCGTTCAGCCGACGTCTCGGCGTGGATGTGGGCGTCGATCGGGCTGGTGATCGCTCGCCCCGTCCCTCCGAGCAGGGCTTCGAGCCGCTGGAGTGTGCCGGCATCGGACCCGACGGTCAGGATGTCGGACGCTGCCGCCGGGTCGAGGTCGACGAGGGTGCGGTAGCCACCTTCTTTACATTGCGAGCCCGGCACGGTGATGCAGCCGGTAGCGTCGTTGGTCATCGGTGTGATGTCCAACGTGGGAAGTCGCGCTGAGAGAAGGCGCAACAACGGCCGGACCTCGTCAGCAGTGACTGTTTTTCCCGGTGCCAGCGGTATCAGCACATGTCTGCCGCCGCTGGTCGATTGATCGACTACTGCGCGGCCACCGCATTCGGTCAACCACGCAAGCAGACGCGTCACGTCGGCGACAACGGAGGCGTGGCCGTGGTGTTTGGTGTCGAAGTCCAAGGCAACGATGCCGGCGCGCCCGCGTGAGAACAGCGGCACAGCGGCTGGCAGCGCCGGCCTTTTGATCGTCAACGGCCCCGCGGACACGTATTTACGCGTCGCCGGGTCGTACAGCCTCATCGATCGGCGCGCAGCAATGGCCGGTGCGAATCGATGCCACAGCCGGTCCGCAGTCGCATCAGGATGGACGACACGAGCATTCAATCTTGTACCTACTTCAGGGCACGATGTACCCTGAGACATGTCCGCCAAGACAGTCCCTTCGGGGAAGAGCAACACAGAACGAGTTGCGAGCTAGTCACTCGCTTCTCTGACTTCAGAAACCCTCGGCCCGCACGCCGGGGGTTTTTGTCATCTCAAGGTGCCGCGCAGATTTAGTTGGTCGTATGACCCAAATGTCGGTTTAGGGTCAAGACAGCTACGCAGTCAACGGCAGCACCCCCTGCTCTCGCGCGCGATTGAGCTCGCGCGCAAGATCTTCCCGGTCGCTAGCAATCGCAATAAGATCGGCAACGTACTGACTCAAAGACGTAGCGCCAGCCGAGCTCCGCTGTGCCTTGAGCGTGTCAATCAGCTCTGACGGCAGTCGGACAGTCAGCGACGTCCGGTCACCCTTACTGGGCATCGGCATGGCACGGCCTCCTTCGTCTTCGGTCCCAACCGGAGTCCATCCTGAACCAGAATCATTTTCGAAGCGCTGTGACACGCCGAGAGTGTTGCAGCGAATTACATCAGTGTGATCCGACTGGACAGTCGGGACTGGTGAGAGTTGGCCCGGGCCGTTCAGCAGTTCGACATGCCTGATGTTCTTGACAAAGGCCCTTGGACCCCGAACCCGCGTGACGCTGCCTTTGGGCTGGTCAGGAAGTTGTTCGAAGATGTTCACGAGGTCGTCGGCGCTCATCGCGCCTCCGTCGCGCATCGCAAGTAGCTGAACGCCGGAAGGGACTGCCCCGGCTTTGGATGCTCCTATTGGTGTCAAGCGGTTTCTGCGAGTTGTCCCGTCAACCAGTCGCGGTAGCGCGCGGCGAAGTCGTGGTTCGGTTTGATCGCTCGTTCCGTGCGCGATATCGTGGTGAGAGAAACGGCGAAGTGGTCGGCGCAGGACTGCATGGACAGCCCGGCTCGGTGGCGGAGTGGCCGAAGGTCGTCGGTCCCTTGTACGGGTTTCGGGTCGGTCAGAAGCGAGTAGATCTCTCGGGCGATGTGCCGTTTGAGGCAACGCCGAACTTCCCTCGGCGATTTTCCTTCGATGGTTCTGCGCGCGACGTAGGCGCGGGTGCGTTCGTCGTTGGTTGACCGGATCATTGCTATGCGCCAGAGTGCGTTGTTGGCTTGACGATCTCCTCCGCGATTGAGTCGGTGTCGGATGTGTTTCCCCGAAGATGCCTCGATCGGGGAAACGCCACAAAGAGCGGCGAATGATGCTTCACTGTACAGTCTTTCGGGATTGTCGCCCGCGGTGACGAGTAGTGTCGATGCACTGTCGACGCCGACGCCCGGTGCCGCTAACAACGAGGGGTTGACTCGGCGCACCAGGTCCGTCAACTCACTTCGGAGCCGATCCAGCTCGCGCTGCTGGGACAGAATCTGCCGTGAGAGTGAACGCAGCGTCGATCTGAGGGCCAACCGAGCGTCCGCGGGCGCGCCGGCCGGGATGCGGAAGCTCGAGCAGTGGTGCAACAAGGCGCCGGTGGTCATGGGCTCGAGCCTGTCGCGTAAGTCGGGTGGAGCGCTGACGATGATGTTGCGTAGCGAATTAGTCAGTGCTGTCGAGCATTTCCTCAGTCCAGTCAGTGTCACACGGAGAAGACGGATCGATTCGATTGTTCCATCATGCGACTTTGGGACGGCCGCGGCGGTGCCGGCGAGAGCAGCCCGCGCCGCAGCTTCGGCATCGATCGCATCGGTTTTGCCGCGCAGTCTCCGCATTTGCCGGTTGGGCCGGTTCACCTCGACGACCTCGAATCCTCGGTCGCGAAGGAGTCGGGTGATGGCAACTCCGTACGAGCCGGTGCCCTCGACTCCGATCCGAGCGATGTCGTGGAATGACGTAATCCACTGCAGTAGAGCATGATAACCGGCCCTTGTCGTTGCGGCTGTGAATGTATCGAGCAGTCGACCCAGATGGTCGACGACCGCGACGACATGAAAATCCTTGTGCGTGTCGATTCCCGCATAGACCGCGTGGGTGACTGATTTCTCGGACAATTTCTACCCCATCCCGTACTCGGTGGACGTCCTGCCGTCCTATCGTGTGGTCGCCGAATGGGGTTAGTGGACAAAACACTAACGATGAGCTCAAGGCTCCTATGAGGTCACACAACCGAGACTCGGCGACGCCCCGACTCGGCCGCGGTGGCGAGGCGGGAGCGTCGAGCAACGGCCGCCGACAAATCCAAAGAAAGACATCGTTCAGTCAGTTGACATTCGAGTCAGACGTCGCTGCTCGACGCTACAACCATTATTAGTGTTGACATCTGATCTGTGAGGATCGCTCCTCACGGTGGAAGGATGTTCATCATGCCGAAAGCATTTCCCGAGGAGTTCCGCCGCGACGTCATCGCCGTCGCACGCAAAGGCGAGGCCCCGCTGCGTCAGATCGCGAAGGACTTCGGAATCTCCGAAGGTTGCCTGCACCGCTGGCTCAAAATCGCCGACCGCGACGACGGAGTCGAACGCGGCACCGCCACGAAGACAGGCCTCGACGAGTCCGCCGAGCTGCGAGAAGCCCGCAAACGGATCAAGCTGCTCGAGCAGGAAGCCGAGGTCATGCGTCGCGCGGTTGCCTACTTGTCCCGGGACGTCAACCCAAAATGATCTACCCGCTGGTCCTCGACCTTGCTGGCGACGGAGTCCCCGTCACAGTGACCTGCCGGGTTCTCGGTTTCTCCACCCAAGCGTTCTACAAGTGGAAGAAACAGCCAGTCACGCAATGAGATTGGGATGATGCGCATCTGATCAACATTGCTCGTGAGATCCACGCCGACGACCCCGCATTCGGTTATCGCTTCATCGCAGATGAGCTACCCGACCGCGGCATCACCGCCAGCGAGAACCGGGTCGCGCGGTTGTGCTCACAAGAACGCATCTGGTCGGTGTTCTCGAAGAAGCGAGGCCTGAACAGGAAGGCCGGCCCGCCGGTCCACGATGACCTCGTCGACCGTCAGTTCACCGCACAGGCCGCGGACGAGCTGTGGCTGACCGACATCACCGAACACCGCACCGACGAGGGCAAACTGTATCTCTGCGCGATCAAGGACGTCTGGTCGAACAGGATCGTCGGCTACTCGATCGACTCCAGGATGAAGGCCTCGTTAGCGGTGTCCGCATTGGATAATGCTGTGGCGCAAAGAGGCTCGGTGGGGACTATCGTTCACTCGGATCGCGGTAGCCAATTCCGGTCCAGGAAGTTCGTACAAGCGCTGTCGCGCAACGGGTTACGAGGTTCTATGGGGCGGGTCGGGGCGTGCGGTGACAACGCCGCGATGGAGTCGTTCTTCGCACTCGTGCAGCGCAACGTCCTCGACCGCCAGCGGTGGTCGACCCGCGAGCAACTACGGCTGGCGATCGTGACCTGGATCGAAAAGACCTATCACCGCAAACGCCGTCAACGACGCCTCGGCAAGCTCACTCCGATCGAGTTTGAGACAATCAACCGGACCGCACACGCGGCCTGAATCACTCAACCCCGACAGTCAACTGAACTCGGGGCAGTCCCGAATCGCGTAGCTGGGTCAGCACTGATAGTGGCGTGTCCCCAGTGAACGGAGCCATCTCGTTTTAGAGTCTTGTTGCCCATGAGCTGGGCGGATAGGACGATGGAGAACATGGCTGGACGGAAGCGGAACTCTGCCGAGGAAATCGTGCGCAAGCTGCGACGTGCTGATGAGCTCACTGCTGCGGGCAAGACGCAGGAGGAGATCGCGGCGGAGCTCGAGGTGTCGGCGGCGACGTTGTACAACTGGCGTCGTCAGTACGGCGGGATGGACACCGATGCCGCGAAGGAACTCAAAGAGTTGCGCGAGCAGAACGGCAAGCTCAAACGCCTGCTCGCCGAGGCCGAGCTGGAGAAGGATGCACTGCGGGAGGTAGCGAAGGGAAAATTCTGAGCCCAGCCGCCAAGCGCCGCGCCGTCGACATGCTCGTCAACACGATGAGTGTGTCGAAACGTCTGGCGTGCAGAGCAGTTGGACTTGCCCGCTCCACCTACGCACGAACACCGATCGCCGAAACGCCCGCGGACCCCGACGCGGTTTTGAGGGCGTCGTTGCGGAAGTACGCAGGCTCGCATCCGATGCACGGCTTCCGTCGCGCCTGGGCGCATCTGAGGCACGACCAGGGCATGTCGGTGAACAAGAAGAAGGTGCACCGGCTCTGGAAAGAGGAGGGCCTGCAGGTTCGGATCTACCATCCACGCAAACGCGCCGGCATCAGCTCCCGCCCGCAAATCGAAGCCGATGCGCCGAAAGTGGTGTGGGCTATGGACTTTCAGTTCGAGTCGACCGTCGACGGGAAGGCGATCAAAATCGCGTCGATGATCGACGAACACACCCGGCAGTCCCTGTTGAATATCGTGGAGCGCTCGATCACCGCACAGCGGCTGACCGACGAGCTCGACAAGACGTTCGCGCTGTGGGGCGGGCCGCCGTTGGCGCTGCGAATGGACAACGGTCCGGAGTTCATTTCCCATGTGCTGCAACAATTCTGCCGAGATCGTGTCGGTATCTCCTACATCCCGCCGGGGACGCCGTGGAACAACGGACACATCGAATCGTTCAACAATCGGCTACGGAAGGAGTGCCTGAACCGAAATCACTGGACGAGCCTGCTCGAAGCGAGGGTGGTGATCGAGGACCTCAAAGACGACCACAACCATCGACACCGGCACTCATCCCTCGGCTACCTCACGCCGGCCGAGTACGCTGCCCGATGCACCCACAACCACCAACCGGTCGAGGGTTGCGAGATCGACTGAAATCAATCACACCGAGGCTCTAGAACACGGTGGCCCGACTATCGGGGACCTGCCAGAGCGTCATCGACACGAACACGACCGGCCCGCGCTCTGCGCGGCGGCTGAGTCACCTGGTTTAGCAGTGATGCAGGGGGAGCGGCGGCCACCATCCCGAGGCCGGCACCTGCTCGCCGCACCAATTCCGCTCGAAGGCGCGAGCTTGGCCGATCGCCGACTCTCGGTCGCTCCATTCCAATTCCCAGACAGCCGATCCCGGTGTCGGCGCATCAAACGCCCGGTCGGTCAACCGATCGAGAAGTTGATCGAGCCCGTCGATAAGAACCTCGGCGAGGTCATCGAGCACACGATCAGGAATTGCGGCCACATCGACCGACTCGTTCTCGCTCATACGCGACACCTTAGAGCTGATTGACGACGAACCCGGGATGTCGCCGCACGTACCGTGCGTCGAGGGTGACGACTGCCCACCTCCAGTTTCAGCCGGGCTAAGCCAGGTCAGTGCGCATCCTTGTAGCCCTCTTCGATTCGGTCGGATTTCAACCACGTTCGCTGATTTCGCAACCTTGATCGAACGGCCACTGCCAGATAGTCCGAGTATGCTACCGATCACGCTAGCAGGCATGCTGGCTACGTATGCATGCTCCGACGCAGCTGCGGGGAGCGCTTGTGGCCACCGACCAGCATCGAATGCCGGTTACAGTTGTCGATATTCTTGTGAAACGCAATGGCGACTGTTCAACCTCTGACATCGCGGCCAAACAAACAGGCGCTGGTTCGACACGCGCCGTAATCATTGCTATGAAGGAACTCAGGTTCCAACATATTCCCTCTCATTGTTGAACCACGTGCCATCTAGGTGGCGTGTATATGCTTCTTCGCTTCGCGATCGGCCTTGATGCCACTCGCCGTCAAGATGACGGCCGCCCCCAACGCCAGCACAATCGAGAAAATTAACAGCGCCGTGGCGGGCACGAAATCGAATCCAAGGAACGCCGCTATCAGCACCGACGAACCCAAGCAATGGGTTGCACCTGCGAGCAAGTAGGGGTACGCAACACGATGCCCGGCAACCCAGGCTTCCTTGCTCGACTTGGTCGCACGAGTCCTAATGCCGATGAGTGAGTTGGGGTCCTGTTCCCCTTTAGTCGCGTGCGCAGTCATGTAGACGGTCAGCGCCAGCACGAATAGAGCCATAGCCAAAGTCATAGACAACTGGTGGGCAGAACACGCGTCCACTACGATCACCTCCATTAACCCTGAGCCTGACCCAGTGGGCCACACTCTCGACGCCCAGCAACTAATCTCGCCTAAGCTAATAAGACTTTCGACACAAGACACAAGACTACTGCAGAATACCGGTCGAGTCTTATTGTCCCATAGACGCTGAACACTAGGACACTCGACACTCCGAAAGCTTCTTCACGGTTGAAAGCCCCTGAAGCGAGCGAGCGGGCGACCGACGAGATGCTCGGCGTCAACGGGCAACGGTCTGCTATCCGAGGGCTCAGAGACGTGAACCGTCAAAGGACACGCGTGTCGCGGATTTGCTTGTGGCGGGAATGGTACTGCCGCACTTGAGTGGTATCGAACTTCTCATCTACGCACGCGCGTTCTCCTGTAGGCCGAACGGAGGCTGACGACGTCAATGATTTTGAGCTCTAGACAGTGCCCTTTACACAACTTCAAAGCGTGGATCCCGGTGTAACTTCAACCGTCACGCCGACAACGCCCGCTCTACCGTTGCATCACTTCAAGGAAGTCTAGGGCTGCAAAAAAAGGGGGGACGGTTTACAATTCGGACCTTGGCGTGGCTTCAAGTACGTTGTAGTGCTCGTAGTTTGCAAAATCGTACGCGCCGAGTGGCGTAATATTAGACAGTAAGAAGCCGGTGGCGCGAAACAGCTCCTCAAAATCTGCTTTGCTACGGATTCTGCCCTGGGTAGCCGACAGGAGATCAAGATCGGATGTAATTACGCCCGAAAAAGACGGCAAGCTGTGCGGGTCGTCTGGGAACAGCGGCTCGATAACGAGCACTCGGCCATGTTCACCTATCACCTTTCGGATTTTTGCGAGGATGCTAATGACATGTTCATCATCCCAGTCATGTAGAAAACTCTTCATCATATATGCGTCGGCACCACCAGGCACCTCAACGAAGACGTCGCCGCCGACTGCCCTGCAGCGACCCTCAACGCCGTTGAGGGCGAAAATCTGTTGCGCTGAGCCGACTGCTGTCGGCAGATCAAACACTATGCCCTCAACTGAGTCGTGGACGGCCGCAATGCTGGCAATCAGGGTGCCATTACCACCACCAATATCCATCAAGGTGCCAAAGCGAGAGAAATCGAAGCCCCCGGCGATGCTCTTGGCAGAGTTGCGGGAGTCGTCCGCCATTGCCCCATTGAAGAGCTCGTACTCCAACGGGTCCTCCTTGAGGTACTCGAAGTAATTCTTTTTGTCCACGCGTTCGAGAATGTTCACCCCCGTACGAACGGTACCCGCCAAATCGCTCCAGCAGTGCCAAGTTGCCTCACCGTTGTAGCAGAGGACAAGATCGCGAACAGAATCAGGAACATCGGTGCGAAGTCGCTGCCCCAACGAAGTAAGTCCGTATTTTCCACCTTGATCACACACGACCGCGCCGATCTTCTCTAGAGCTAGCAGCAAACGACGCAATGCATCCACGTCCAGCTGCGCTCGCTCTGCGAGTTCTGCGCTAGTGAGTGTCTCCTTCGAGAGATAGTCGGCCAGTTCCAGTTGAGCGGCGGCGCGGAACACCTGGGCGCGAAGTGTACCGAAGATTAAATTCGAGAGAACTTCCTGGTGTTCATACGTTCCGTTAGCCATAATCTAGATTTACCCTTTCTATCGTCTGTTAACCGGCCCCACCCTAGCCGGATGATGTCAGGTATCAGCTACAAAAACCTGGCCGGACCACAGAATCTCCGCACGACAGCTCCGACAATGACGACCCAGCACGCAAATCCCGAAAACATTGACTCCATCGAGAAAGATACGACCCCAGAGGCTGGTCGACTTTTCTCATAGCATCGACGGCGGGTTTGAGTTGTTCGCTCCATTTCCGCAACATCGCCGGATTGGTCGCGTCGAGCGTGGATATTTCGATGCGGCACGCCGAGGCACGACAGGAACAATGCATCGAACGCGTCTCATTAGTATCAAATGCGCTGTAGTCGACAGTGACCTCTTGCCCTGCCTCAATATCACGCACCGCAATCCCGAAATCCAGTCCGACATTCAGCACGGTAGGATCGCAGCTATGATTTATCATCTGCGCACCAGAGCAAGGCACCAATAACGAACCATCAAATAGCGGGTATCCCCACGAGTCCAGTCGCGAATCAACACCAGTAGAAAGATCTTGACGTTCCGAGACTGTCCACCGCGGGCACTTAGGGCACGGGAACCACACTATTGAGCCCAGCGGAACAAGCTCGGCTGCCCGCACCCCAAAGGTGCCGATTTCACTGCATGCCCACTCGAAACGGCCATCTAGCATTCAGTTCGCCCTCCTGCCTACGTCGCCTGAACTGATGCCCAACACTACCGTAGTGTGATGTTCTAGCATACCGTTCGCCCCGATTCAGGAGCCCTTCATGTGGCAGGATGATCCTCTCGACAATGATCTTTGGCTCGTGCGCCGAAGCGCCCTTGACCGCGTTAACGTCGGCGATGACACCGCAGCTATGGCCGTTATCAGCCGGGCCCGCCGAGGAGATCCCGTCTATCTTCTCAACGTCGCGGACCGTCCCGAGGGGGCGCCAGAATCCTTGCTGGATGCTTTGAGAGACCAGCTCAGTCAACCTTTAGACGGATTCGTCTACTCGATGTTTGGCATGCCGGAGTTGCGTACACGGCTTCACGACTGGCTTGCTGTGCAAGAGAGCTGGCCCGATGTGCCGAACTGGACTACATCGGTGACCTGGACCGGTACTGGTGCCGCGTTGGCGGATTTGTTCCGTCTCGCCGCCGAGCGGTCGACGAAGCCTGCCGCAGTGTTGCATCCGGAACCTGGATGGATGTACCGACAGCTTGCCCTCGCTGCAGGGGTTGTGCCAATTGGCTTTCGCGTGCGGGTCGACAATCGCGACGGCCCAACCGTTGCAGATCTTAGAGAGGCCATCGCCCAGTGCAGCGAACTCGGAGTCGACCTCGCTGCAGTGGTAGTGAACCCACAGCACAACCCGACCGGTGCAAATTGGGCACCAGGTGCAATTACCGATATTGGCGAGCTGTGCATGCAATACAATATGATTGCTATCATTGATAACGCGTTCCATGGGATGACCTTGCCCGGGCACACACCTACGAACGCTGTCACCGAACTATCGTCGTTGATTGCCACCGACCAGTTATTCTATGTGCGGTCATTGAGCAAACAATTTGCTTGCAACAGTTGGACTTTGGGGGCGGTCGCGGGGCCGGAGCGGGCCCTCGCTGACTACTCCCGGCGGTTTCGGCTAGTACGCGACCCTCCGGCAGGGATGCGCACTCAAGCGGCAATGGCGGCGTGGATCGCAACGCCAGATTGCGATCAGTTCAGCGAGGTACGCAGGCAGGAGATCGCCGCCAACGAGAAGGCGGCCAAGGCTGCGCTCACTTCAATTGGAATCGAACCCGACCGCATTGTCACCCATGGGGGTGCCCCTTACCTGTTGGTGCGCTGTGATCTTGAGACGGCAGCACCGGTACTGTCTCAGGCCATATTCGACCAATGCGGGGTGCTCTTTGGAACTGTGACAGAGCGGGACGGGCAGAGTTGGCTCAAGGTCTGGTTGGGACGCAGTCGGAGCCTGTTCCAGAATGCCTTGTCTGCGTGGAATCCGGGGCGTGATCTTTTGCCTCAATGAACGCATCCACCATCACTTGCTACAGTCAATGGGAGGAGGGGTTCTTATGCGCGCATACCGAGAGCTGCAGCGCCTATCTGGGCAGATCAGTGACCCGCAGCTGGCTTGGTCGGCTTTACGACAGGTCCGGGGGAGCCAGGTAGCCGATGTTGCCTGCGGATCTGGTGCCTATGGCTACCTGCTCCGATGCGGATGGGTACAAACCGAAAGCTACCTAATTCAGGGGATAGATGCCCCGGACACCTTAATCGGGCTTGACGCAACCGACGCGGCGCTCGCCCTGGCCAAGCGACATCGAATATTTGACGAGTTATCCGTCTGCTCCCTTCCTTCAGTGCCGCTACCCGATGACGCGGTCGATACTGTTTACTGTCTTGAGGTACTTGAGCATCTCTATCCGCATCAGGTAGCCGAGACAGTTGCAGAACTCGCCCGGGTGGCCCGGGAACGGATCATCATCAGTACGCCGGTGGCAACGCACCTGTTGGACCTGGATGATGTCGCGGAGGAACGAGAACAAGCGGCAATCGACTCAGATCCGTTACCCCTCAACGAATACGCAGTACTTGCCGCCGCGCTGCACACCTGCTTACTGCCTCCTGATGCGATGCGTGCGGCGGGTTTCAAAGTCGTTTCGGAGGTAATCGCGGGCTCGCTTGTCTACGTCTCCGCTCCAAACTCCATCCGGGTACAGGCTTTGAAGAATCTGCCCGGGGTTACTGCGAAGCTGGATGCCCCGCAGGGATTCGATTACCGCGCCACATACCTTACACTGCTCGATCACGTGCTGGACTTTGGTAATCGCCTCGATAGCCGGATCGACCTGCGGGTAGTCGACTGATGTATGAAATCGAGATCCAGCGCCAGGGTTTAGCGAAACTCGGCTCAGGTATAGACGCGCTCGACCAAGAGCGTCAGCGCCTTGCCGACTGGCTGATCAGTGCGGACGATGAACGTTGGAGCGCGCCCACACGATGCGAGCTGTGGGACGTCCACGACGTGGTTGCCCATCTAGCGAGCGGCGAACTGTATAACCAGGCTTGTCTTCGCAACGCCATTGGTGAACTCGGAGCCTGGGTAGACGACGAGGAATATAATACTGTTCATGTAATGCGCCGGCGACACCTAAACCACGAAGAGATTCATCGCGAATGGCTGACGCGCAGTGACGAAGTGCACCGGTTGTGGCGGTCTATGCCCCAGGACGCCGCACTGGCCACTAGTTACGGCGATTATCTGGTCGGGATGCAGTGCTGGCATATTGCGTCCGAGTATGCCACTCACAACGACGATATGGGCGTGCCGGTACCTACAGAACAGCAGTTGGCCAGAATGAAATGGCGGCTAAATTTTTCACGCTTTGCTGTAATAGAGAGAGGTATTGATGTCCGATTAACACCGGCCGATCACGGCTACACTCGCGTCCTCAGTGAGCGCGGAGAGGACATGTCACTGAGTGCCGAAGACTTCGTTGCTGCGGTTAGTGCTCGACTCCCAGTCGCCGGGATGTCGCCAAATCAGGAATACCTCGTCCGATTGTTGAGAGCCCTTTTATGACTAACGCGCACAAAGCTAACCGCAGCGCCCTCATTATGTGGGTGATGCCCGAGGGTGCCCAAGTCGACCGTGGCGGGGTCTCCCGGTTTGTCGAGAATGTTGGCAATGCGCTCCCCGAAACTCGTCACCGCTGGTCGGCTCTAGGATGGTCCGTCGACTTCGCTTTGGCCGAGCCGTGGCTTCGATCCGACGCGCCCGGAGTGGATCCAGCCCGATGCCAAAGAGTCGCCGATCTGTTCGACCACCAGTTCGTCCGACTCGTGAACGATGACGACGGTCTCCGTGGCTGGGGCGAAGATCGAATGTTTCACGCGCTTTCGGCGGCGGCCGCGCAGTCAGTTCTTGAGCGTTCAGCCGACTACGATGTAGTCGTTGTGGTTACCGGAACCAGCCTTTTCTCTCGGGTAGCAGGGATGCTGCACCGCCTCGGTCCGGAAGTCGCAGAGCGGCTGCTAATAGTCCATACCTTTGGGATGGCAGTTAATGGGTCGGGAGGGCTGCCATCTGGTGCCGAGATTGATTCCGACGGAGATCTTGCATTTTGGGTTAAGCAGAGTCAGCGAGTCTGTTTAGCTCCCATTTCGGACTACACGGCGCGTCTGTATCGTGAACAGTGGGCAATTCCTGATGCGTCTCTGTTACTCAATCGGAGCGGCATTCCGTTGACAGATCCGCGTTTTAGGCCATTAGACACCGACGAGTGCATTACCGTCGCGCGGTCAATGGGGGTGCCGGATGGTCCGTTGGCCGTGATGTGGGGTCGCGCCGAGTTTCCGGGTCTAGACAAGGGGTACCGCCTACTGCTACAGGCTGCAGCTCAGCTCGGAACAGTAACGCCAATAATCGCAACTCGAGAGCCTTCACGTGAACTAGCACATCTTGCGGCTCCGCTGGGCCCTGCAGTCCTCCTTCACGAACAACCGTTTCATACTATTTCTGCGCTGCTGCAGCATCCGATGACAGTTGCATCGCTATTTCTCGGTGCCGCTGAACCGGGTGCCGTGTCACCATTGGAGGCAATGTGGACCAGCAGAGAACGAGGAGCCCCCGTCGTGGTGGCGAATGTTGGCAACCTGCCTGAACTCGCTGACGGCGGACGTGCGGCGATAGTCACTGAACGTACAACAGATTCGGTCGCCGCCGCATTGCAGCGGGCGTTGGCAATGACGTCAGGTGAGCGCGCCTCCATGCGCTCCGCAGCTGCGGCAATGGTGCGGACAGACGGCGACGTGAGGCTCAATATCCGCAGATTTATCGACGAGTGTCTGCAGCGGGCGATCGAATGACCCCGTCTGCCAGAGTTGAGAGACACGGTGTGTTGAGGTTCTCCGGCGGGCAAATTACCAGCCATGTAGAGGCCGACGTTCACCATTCTTCTAGACTGAAGGATCGCGATGTGGACATCGGCGCTTTAGATTCTGCGACAGTGCACTCTGCATTGTCCCGGCGAAAACTTTTCGGCAGCATCAATAAAGTTATTGATGCATCGATCTCGGGACGGGTCGTAGATGTCGACGGTGTCCAGTACGATGACAAAAATCAACTACGGAGAATGCACCGGCGGTCGGTGCTGCTAACGCGTACGCATGGCGGTATCGCTACCACCCGCGCCACAGTTGGCACAGCAGACTCTATCAAGGTGGCCGACTGCCTACCCGTCGCAACCAGACTCGCGCCAGAACAAGAAATGACTCCGACGCTTCCCGACCGGATCATGTTCTCGCCACTAGCGTTTGCGGAACTCCTTGCAGAATTCGCGGCAGTTGCCTTCTCGGTGCAGGATGCACCTGACGTCTATAGGCGCGAAGAACGATGGTTAGGAGAGAAGCTTGGCCCACCCGGCCTTTCTGTGGTCGACGATCCGGCGGCAACAGGAGGATGGCCGATAGATCTACATGGCCGGTACCGCTCTCACGTTCCGCTCGTCGAACGCGGCGTCGCGATCGGCGCAGTTACCGCAGTTAAAGAGGGAGGAGCACCGGGTGCCCGGAGCGACATTCCCGAGCTTGCAGCTTACCCGGCCGATCTAGTGATGTCTTTTTCGCAAAATAAGCCTTGCGGCCTCGAAACAGCACCAACCTTACATATAGGTCGTGTACACTATGTAAGTGTAATAGATGCGCACCGGGGAATCTTAACCGCCTCAACCCGCGACACTGTTTGGCTTTACCGCCCTGGAAAGCCTGCGGCAGCAGTTGGCGATATGCGAATAACTGTAGCAATGCCGGACTTGCTTTCCGGGATTGTCGGGACGCTTCCCGGCAGCTCAGAAACGGTGCCGGTGAGCTGGGGCGGAGTGGTTGTCCGGTGCCCCTTTGTTGTATGCGAAGGGGTAAGTCTGTAAGTAGAGATCCGATAGCCGGCTGTGGAATGAACTTTTAGCCATGCAGGCTAATTCCACTGCGCTAACCGCAGAACTCACCGAGAGGCATAGTCAGTGCAGATTTTCCTCGACACGACCGATCTGGATGCAATCAGGGAATGGCTGCCTCATGGCCTTATAGACGGAGTGACCACCAATCCGACTCTTCTCGCTCGCTCCGGTAACACCAACCGTCGGGAATGTGCTGCGGATCTTGCCGCGCTCGTCGCACCGAGAGATGTTTCAGTGCAGGTTCAGCACTCTGATCCGGCCGCGATGGCTGATGATGCGCGTCAGTTGGCGGAAATCGCCAGTAATATAGTTGTCAAGATCCCGGTGATCTCCGAGTCGGGCCGACCAAATCTAGACACGATCGCCACCCTCACTGAGGAAAAGATCCCCGTGAATGCAACGGCGTGTCTGTCACTGGCGCAGGTTGTGTCAGTTGCCAAGGCTGGTGCACGGTATGCCAGCCTGCTTTGGGGCCGGGCCGCAGATGAAGGTGCCGACGCCGGCACTTTGGTGTCGGAGGCTGTGGGGTTGCTGGAGCATTACAACTTCCCCACGAAAGTACTGGTTGGTAGTGTTCGCAGCGCAGGCGATCTCACAGGTGCGTTGCGAGCACGCGCCGATGTAGTGACGGTTCCGCCGTCTGTGCTGAGCCGCTGGCTGGATCACCACTACAGCCGGGCGACGGTAGCCCAGTTCCAGATCGACGCCAAGAACGTACAGTGACTGGCGCGCGGTTCGTACCCTTCGCAGTGCCGACGCTGGGAGATTCTGAGCGGGCTGCGGTAAACAGGGTTATCTCAAGCGGGTGGTTGTCCACCGGCGAAGAGGCGGCGGCATTCGAGACCGAATTCGCGGAAATGCTTGGTGTCACCCATGCCGTTGCACTGAATTCATGCACGGCCGCACTCCATCTCGCGTTGGTCGCCGCCAACATCGGCGTCGGCGACGAAGTCATTGTTCCAACAGTTACGTTCACAGCAACCGCTGCAGCGGTTGTGCATGCAGGGGCGACGCCAGTGCTCGCCGATGTCGAACCTAGCGACCTCACATTAGGACCTGACCAGGTCGACGCAGTACGAACCGAACGGACTAAGGCGGTTATTGCTGTGCACTTCGCTGGCCGGATGGCCGACATGGCGAAGTTACGCGCCTTGTGCGAAGCTCACTCACTGTTGCTCATCGAGGACGCAGCACACACGCTGCCAGCCACACGGGACGGTGCGAACGCCGGCACGGTCGGAGATGTTTCAGCGTTTTCGTTTTTCGCGACCAAACCAATTACAACCGCCGAAGGTGGAATGCTCGCCACCAACAACGCTAGGATCGCTGACGAAGCCCGGTGTTGGAGCCTCCACGGTCTCAGTCGAGGCGCGGCTGACCGGTACCGGCCGAGGGGTCGCTCACATTACGATGTAGACCGCCCTGGCTTCAAGTACAACATGTCTGACCTTGCCGCCTCACTAGGCCGAGCTCAACTGCAACGCAGTGGCGAATTGATGGACAGTCGCAGGGCGATCGCTGACCTCTACATACGACATCTATCGGCGGTGCCGGGTCTAGAGCTACCTCGCGCGGACACCTCGACAGATAGAAGCTCCTGGTACCTGTTCCCCATTCGACTGCGTACAGACCAACTCCGCCTTGACCGTGACGATATTCGAGATCGCCTCGGCGAGGCCGGTGTAGGCACTAGCATCCACTTCCAGCCACTGCATACTTTTACCTGGTATGCGTCCAACGTCGTTCGTGCATGGCAACGATTTCCGAATGCTGACGAAGCTTTCCCTCAATTGGTGTCTCTCCCGATCTATCCGACTATGACCGCCGATGACATTCAGTACGTGGTTGAGGCAGTCGGCAATGTACTTAGCGACGCGGCAGCCTAATCATGGTCAAACTTGCCGATCCTCCCACTTTGGTTGTCCTCGCGGGCGGGCGTGGGGCCCGGATGGGTTCTCTTACCGGCAGCACTCCCAAGGCATTGCTGCCGGTTGGCGGAGAACCTTTCCTCGTCCGTCTACTGCGCCAATTCGCCGAGGCCGGCACTACCGACGTGGTCCTCTGTACCGGGTACCGCGCCGCCGATATCATCGACACGATAGGCGACGGGGCGCATTTGGGTTTGGCCGTGGCTCACGAAGTCGAGCCTGTCCCGCTCGGCACAATTGGCGCGCTACGCCGGGCAGGTCCCCGGCTACCGGATTCTTTCCTGCTGACCTACTGCGATGTGGTGCCCCGGATCCCCGCCGACTGGTTCGCTGAGCAATCACGAAGCACGCCGACCGCGGCAGCAATGGCCGTAGGAATGCCCGTCGACCCGATAAATGCGAACGTAATCGTCAGAGAAAAACTGGTCGTCTCCTACGCCAAGCCCTCGCCGCCGGGGGCCTTATTGGCAGACCGCGGGCTATTGGCATTCGAACGTAGCGCTTTGGACCGGTACAGGGGTGACGATGAGTGTTCATTCTACGCTGCACTGGCGGCCGCAGGTGACCTGACTGCCATACCCGTCACTACGCCAGAGGATCACATCGGAACCCGGAAGCACTACGACCAGGTGGTCGCGCAGGCGGAGAAGCTATGACTGTTGCTAGCGCACCGTTACGACTCTCGTTGGCAGGTGGGGGATCTGATCTCCCTGAGCACTATCACAAGCATGGATGTCGACTGCTCACGGTGGCTCTTGCCGCCCGGGTACAAGTACGAGTCACCGCAGAATCAAGCGGTAGTGCCAGTGTGGTGTGCTGGCCGGACCGTCGTACTGAGCTTATCGCTTCGACCAACCCTGATACTGGTCCTATCCAGGCAGCTCTTGACTGGTTTGCGATCACCGAACCCCAGCGAATTGAAATCACGTCGCCGGTCAGCGGAGGTAGCGGCCTCGGAGGTTCAAGCGCGATGCTCGTTGCTTTAGTAACCGCGCTCGCCGCTGGCCTGGGAGAGCGGGTCGCTGCCGCACAAGCTGCGCGCACCGCGTTTATTTTAGAGCGAATCCAATGCGGTCGGCCAGTAGGTCAGCAAGATCATTGGGCGGCTGCAATTGGCGGGGCGCTTGAACTCGTCATTGATCCAGCAGGCGTTGCCCGCACCCGAAGCCTACCTGCCTTACAGGCAGCCATCGACAGCTTGCTCGAACAGGGCGCGCTGATGTTGTTGCGCACCCCAATCACTCGTTCGTCGGCCGCACCACTCAACGCTCAGGCAAGCATTTTGAGTGGGGGCCGCGCATTTGGTGGCGTGACGTCGCTGGTGGACGAATTCTATTCGGCATTCTGCGCGCAAAACACGCCAAAAATTGGCGCTTTGCTTGATCGGCATTGGCAGGCCAAACGGGCCTTCAACCCGAGCACAAGCAATCTGCAGCTTGACCGGTGGTATGAGCAATTACGGGAAGCGGGGGCGTTGGGTGCCAAGGTAATTGGCGCTGGGGCTGGCGGTTATCTGTTAGTGGCGTCACCTGACACCACGCAACATAACGTTGGCTCGACGGCCGCGGAGCTCGGTTTGCAACGGTGGATGGTCAGCTGTGACGAGCACGGAGTGCGAGTCGAAAGCGAATGACAAAATTTGCCAATCTACGTAAACAATGTCGCCGCCGCGAGTCGGTCCAATTTCCCAGTCGATCCTAGCGGCAACTCCTCGACGAGGACAATCCGAGCCGGTACTGCCCACCGTGGAAGCCGCGCCCTGCAGTGCTCGCGGATGTCTTCCTCTCCGAGCGCTTCGCTAGCAATCACAGCCCCCAGTCGGGGATCCTCATGTCCGCCGAGAGGCAAGACACAGCAACCGCGTACCTCTCGAAGTTCGGCAATAACCGATTCAACCTCACCAAGTTCGAGTCGTTGCCCGTTAATCTTAACCATGTGGTCGCGGCGGCCCCGATACAAGAAACGACGTCCTGAGTAAATTTCCACCCAATCGCCGGTCGCAAACCCTCGTCCCGCCCACAGCTCGGGACCGACTCGAAAACCGCCGGCTCCTGCCTCCATTTGTCCCCAGTAGCCACTAGCCACCGTCGGACCGGCGACAACCAACTCACCAACAGAACCATCCGCAGTCAGCACCCTGCCCTGATGATCCTCTACCCAGCAGTGGGCACCGGCGGTAGCGCGGCCAATCGGTACAGGCTCGCTGGGTATCTCAGTCAATACTTCGGCCGTACAAGCATTCGTCTCGGTAGGACCAAACAAATTGGCGAACTGGGTATCAGGTAGTGCACGCATCAACACTGCCAACTGCTCATGAGCAAATACTTCACCGCCAAAAAGTACAGTTCGCAGTGTGTTGCGTACTTGGAGCAAGCCGTCAACGCCGAGCCGCGCCAGTCGAATCAGGGGATACGGGACCGAAAACCACACTGAAATTCGCTGGTTAGCAATCCAGTCGGCCAGCTCGGCGGGAAAGGATGACAACTGCAACGGTACCGGAACAATTGATGCCCCAGCCCGGGCGGTACCAAAGAGACTGAATACTGACATGTCAAAATGTAATGGTGCATGCGCAGCTACAACATCATCGGCTGACACCGCAAACTGCGACACCATCCAATCAGCAAACGCTAGACCGGCCTGATGACTTAGGGCCACACCCTTAGGCACGCCGGTGGTGCCCGAAGTCGGCAAAATATACGCAATATCAGCCTGATCGCCGCCATGAGGTCTCAATTCCGCTGGACCGATATCACCAAGCCAGATCCGTTTCCCAGTCGCGGGCACCTCATCTAGGAGTTTCTTGGCTGGTTTATCAATTACGACCGCAGGAATGTTTGGCGCTACTGCGGTGAACAAGTCAAGGGCACCGGCGTAAGCCACCACCGCTGCCGGATCCGCCATGGCCACGATGGACGCCCACCGCGCTGGTGGCGAACCAGGGTCGATTGGCACCCAAATAGCGCCCGCCGCCAGCACACCATGAATCGCGGCGATCGTATGTTCGGTCACCGGCGCGCCTATAATTGCGACGCGATCACCATGACGCACCCCCAGCTGGACAATCGCTGATTGAACACGGCCGGCAATCTCGGCCAGTTGCCGGTAATTGGTGGCACCGGATGGGGTACCAACCGCCACCCGGCCGGGGTCACGATGGGCTGCCTCGGCGAGTACAGCGGACAACAAGGGAGTTCTCGATATGTCTGACGCCAACGCGCCCACCCCTCCCGTACTGCATTCAACTCATTGCGAAATCGGCTGTGCCGCCAATATAGCGGTGCGTGCTGGCATCGAGCTAGATAGTCACATCCTTGGGACCCAATTTGCTGCGACCTTGACCGTCCGCCAGACTGGCGAGTTTCCGGCTCCGTTGCTTGACCGTTCTCAGCTGACCGTATCGGGTCATGACCGAGGCTGGCTAACCCTCCTGCAGGACCTAGCCGGTGCCCAGGTGACTGATCGGGTCATCGAACCAGAGCATTTGTTTGGGGTGCTGCATGATGATCTACGTACTGGTGGCTCAATCCTTTTCGTGCCGGACAGCCACTGCCCATGGCTAGCCACGTCAAATCCGGGCCTACTGCCACACACAATCGTGCCAGTTGCCGAGCACGTAGACAGTTGGGAGGTCCTCGAAGGACAATCTTGGTGGGCCGGTCGCTACTTGATGAGAACTGAAGAGCTGCGCGCGGGCATCTACACCAACCAAAATCCGCATGGATGCAGCGGACGAGTGCTATCGATCTTGTTCGAAGCACCACCCAGCGAACACGAACTCACCGTATCGGCCGAGCACGAACTGCGAGACAGCCTGGATCGCTACCTGGAAGGCGCTCCCAGCCACCTGAACACGCCAGCTGGGAAAATCCGAATGCATCCTGGACCGGCGGCAGGAGAGGAACTGGCTGGTGCCCTACAGGGCTGGTCCTACCTAGCAGACTTGGCCACTAAGCCCGACCCGACTACCGACGAGGAACGCGATCTCCATTTCGGACGATACTTGCTTCTGGGCCTGCGCCAGGAGCTGGCTTTCATCGTTCAGGCACGACAAGGGACGCACACGCTGGCCGCCAAGCTTGGAATCGACGTGCCCGTCACCTTACTGCCGGGAGAAGCTTGGACTGCCGCCTGGCGAGCCATGCAAGCTCTCGAACGCAACATCCGACAGGACCGGATCGACCTCGCCAGTGATGCGATCCGCACCGCCGTCGCTACCGACGCCGCATACGCGTCCGCACTGCGGATGCGTATGCAGTAGACACAATGTGCACTCCTCTAGCGCCACATTCATGCTTCATGGCGGGAGTTCAGCACGATATCTCGAAACATAACGAGGGACTGCTGCTTGCAAAGACGATACCTGAGGTCGTTCACACGGGTTTCCCGTATCAGCTTCAGATGACGTTTTCGTCACCTGCATAGCAGTGGCGTGACGGTCAAGGACGCCGCCCATGCAGTCGGGATCAGTGCAAGAGCAGCGTCGGCTCGGGCTTCATTCATCACAGCGGCGCGCCGGCAGCCAGGGCGGATTCAACACGTCGATCGCATTCGAGGAAACGCCGGTGCTCGAGGGGATTGCAGCATTGATCGGAAGTGTCGGAGACGCCTACGGCAATGCGTTGGCGAAGAGCACAATTGGGTTGTTCGAGACCGAGGCGGTATCGAAGAGTAGCCCATTCCTGAACGGTCCGATGAAGAACCATCGGCGATGTCGAGTTCGCCACTATGGGGGTCGATTGGTTCAACCAACGCCGACTCCACAGCACCCTCGACTACCTCACACCCGACGAATTCAAGATGGTCTACGGTCAAGAATTGGCTCTCCACCCGGAGATGTTGCAAGCGTAGGAGCGGCAAGAAACCCGGGACAGTTCATGGTGACCACAGCGGTGCCTTTGCCGACCGTCGAGGCGTGCCAACCGACGATGACTCGGGAGAAGCTGACCAATCTCTAGCCGTCCGATATTCAAGAGAAAGCGAATCCAACGTCGCACGCAATTTCGCGACGCATCGCCTCATCGCTGACACACCTACCCTCAACACTGTCAGCGTGGTCCGACTAAAGGAGACGCAGCTCGGTGGCGACTTCGTCGGTCTCGCATGCTACACCGACATCGAGGAATAGCCGACGTCCAGCCCGATTCGATTTCGGACCAGCCTGAGACCGATGGTTGCAAAACAAATTCTAAGTTGCTTTCTTCCCTACTATTTGGAGCAATCGATGCAGCGCTACCAACTGGGGGGGATGGCAGGGTAGCCCTTTATCAGAGATGTATAAACTGAAACCAAGAACCTGCGATAGCCCTGCAGCGGTGACCACTTCGGGACCGACGAAGTACGATTCCTCTGCCCACGGCCCAAAGATAGCGGCAGCCCACGCTAGAGCGTCCATTTCAGGTACGCGGCTCTGCGAATTTAGAAGCCTATGGTGCGCACCAACTGAAAGGTGAAACTCAATGATTTGGCAACTATCGGGCGGCTGAATTTCAATTACCGACAGGGACCCGATAATGCTGACGTTGAGATACTTGTCGACGAGCGATTTGACAATAAACCGGGGCGGAATCCATTCGGGAAAATTGTTAATCTGCATTATTCCGGTTTCGTCGAGAAATTCAGCGTGGAATTGACTAATTTCTCGACGATATCTTGTAAGCACGAATGCTAGGGCATCGCTGTCGACGGCTTTGATCTCGTTGGCTGTTGGCATAGCATCTATTGTGCAGGAGTCGGGCAGGCCTCCGCAGCTCCCGCTCATCTCGCCGTGCGCGGATCTTGGAGGCAAGGTATCGATGCCAATTAGGTCAGTACGGTGACGATCAGCATCGACAATACGCCGGTTTTGATCAAGCGATACAGGTCTGGAAGGCATGGCCGGGGCGCGCTGAGAGCATCTGAGTCCATGCAGCCAAGTCTAGAGCGAGCTGTACGTCGGCAACCAGCGGGTTCTCACCGAAATCATGCAGAGAAACGCTCAGACTAGTGACTTCAACAGCGTCTATGCGATCTTCGCAGAAGGCGCATTTACGGAACCGGCGGTTAGATTTCGTACGGTACCGGTGACGAACGCAGCAGTCAATCGAAGACCGTCGGGATCGCTGGACATCTACTGCATCGGAGTTCGGGACATCTACTGCATCGGAGTTCGGGCGTTCTTTTCGGATAGCCACGAGCATGACGTTCGACTAGGTATCCATGTCGGGGATGGCTCCCTCGCTAACCCAGGCACTGTCGTAGCCTCCTGTTCGACAGCGGCCGAACAGGCGTCGTCAAGACGTCGGCAGTGCGGTGACCATCGCTTCAGTAAGTCCGAACCCAATCTTTGGATCCCCTGGCACTCCCGTTCCCTTGGCAGCGTTGAAATTCCTGCTACGGTGGGATCCGTTGAACCACGAAACATTGATGCGTGAATCGGCGAGGGGAGTTCTCAGGTGCCATCGGCTTACCGAGTCGGCATAGTGGGGACAGGGTTGCAAGCCGCTCGGAGAGCAGCGGCACTACAGGACGATGATTCCGGAAAAATTGTCGCCGTTGCGGGCGTAGACGATGCAGCTACGGTCAAATTTGCCGCCCGCCACCGAATACGAGTGGAAGCGACGTGGGAGTCTTTAGTTGCTGCGGACGACGTGGACGTCATCTTTGTGTGCACCCCGCCAAGCAGCCACGCCGAGATAACGATCGCAGCTCTTGCCGCTCGTAAACCAGTTCTCTGCGAAAAACCGTTAGGGCTCACATCTGATGAGGCAGCACAAATGTGTTCCGCATCCGACGCCGCTGGTGTTCCCCTTATATGTGGGTTTAACCACCGCTATCACGCCGCAATCGCCGAGCTGTTGCGGCTGGCAGACGAAGGAGACCTTGGTAAACTACTGTGGGGACGCGCAGTGTATGGCATTGGTGGCCGGGACGGCTATACCGATGAATGGCGTGGAGACGCAAGTGTAGTGGCCGGCGGACACCTCATGGAGCAGGGTATACACGTCGTTGACCTCGCGCGCCAGATATTTGGTGAGGTGAAGGCCGTCACCGGCACGCGTCAAACTATGCAGTGGCCCGCAATGGCTCCGCTGGAAGACGACGCTATGGCGTTGCTGCTGCACGAAAGCGGTGCCACCTGCACCGTGCATTCCTCACTGACTCAGTGGGTCAACCTCTTTCGCCTTGAAGTCGGCGGAAGCAAGGCAACCGCTGTGGTCGAGGGGTTAGCTGGCTCTTACGGCCCGATGCGGTTATCCGTTTGGCGCAGGACCACCGGTCCATTCTCTGCGGACGTACGCGAATATCGAGGTGCCGACAAGTCATGGGCGCATGAATGGGCGGCGATGGTAGCCCTTCTCGATAAGCGAATACCGACGTCCCGGACTGCCTATGACGGAAAGCAGGCGGTCGCCGTTGTTGAAGCCCTTTACTCGGCCGCGGACGAAGGTTGTTGGGTGGCACCATGACCAAGGAACATGCCGACGATCTTCAGAGCCAAGTACTCGCCTTAGTACGTTCAGTAGCCGAAAATGATCAAATCGAGGCATCGACTCCGCTCTTTAGCAGTGGCCTACTTGATAGTCTCGCATTGGAATCAATACAAGCCGAGATCGAAAACCGTTGGTGTGCATTGCCGCCAACCGCACTTCGACTAGCAGCCTTTGACACCGCCGCGGCCATTTCCGCCACCGTGTATAACGCCAAGTCTGAAGCGAATCATCAAAGCACAACATCGAGCGAGGGAGCTTAGGCATGCCAATCGGACACGACCTTCTAGAACGCACAGCTTTGCGCCTAGGTCAACTAGACGCAACGGCGATCAGCGACGCAGCCAACCTGATTTATCGCACTCACACGCAGGGCGGGGTGACCATCTCGTGCGGCAACGGTGGATCTGCTTCAACCGCATCACATTTTGTAGCCGACCTGGCCAAGTTGACCATCGTTCCCGGTCGTCCACGCGCAAAAACAATATGCTTTAACGACAACGTTTCTGCACTCACAGCATGGACAAATGATGCTGATTTTGCCTCAGTTTACGCCGAGCAGGCTGAGCCCTGGATAAGCTCAGACAGCTCCGTGGTGCTCTTTTCCGTGCACGGCGGTTCTCGGGATGCCTCGGTGTCGGCCAACCTGCCGCGTATTGCCGAAATGGCACGCGACCGAGGCGCAGCGTTGATCGCGGTAACAGGATTTGACGGTGGACGGTTAGCCGACTTGGCCGACGTGCACATCAATGTTCCTGAGTACGACGAGCCACTGGCTACGCCGTTGATCGAATCGTTACACGTCCTAGTCCACCACGCAGTGTGCGTAGCCGTGCGCGAGCTAATCGAGCAGGAGCAATCATGACGGGAAAGAGCTATCTGATCACCGGTGGCGCGGGCTTCATCGGGTCCCACTTCGTTGAGCGGTTACTTGCCGACCCCAACACTAAGCGCGTAGTTGCCTTTGACAATCTAAGCAACAGTGACACTAAGTGGCTAGAACCGGCATTTGCCGATTCTAGGTTCTCTTTCATCGAAGGCGACGTCCTCGACACTGATCTCCTCGCCTCTACAGTGAACGACTGGGGTGTGGACGATGTCGTCGTCCACCTCGCATCAAGCGTTGACATGCGTAAGGGACTTGACGACCCGAAATGGGACCTTCGGCAGTGTGCTGACGGGACGCTTTCAGTGCTGATGGCGATGCGCACGAGCGAATCCCGAAAAATTATATTTTCTTCAAGCTCAACCGTATATGGAGAACCGGCACTAGTACCGACTCCCGAGAACGTCGGGCCTGCTGCACCAATTTCGCTGTATGGTGCAGGTAAACTGGCTGCAGAAGGAATCCTGAGCGCCTTTTGTCACCTGTACGGATTCACTGCGCATGCATTCCGATTTGGCAACGTTGTCGGTGGTCGCATGAACCATGGAGTGCTATACGACTTCATTGAGAAGCTGAATAAAGATTCATCGCGTCTGCTCGTCCTGGGGGACGGGAAGCAACGAAAGAACTATTTCCTAGTAGAGGAATGCGTGGCGGGAATTTTAGCCTGTTCGGATCGTCTCGGCGCTGGCTTCCAAGTACTTAATCTCGGCAACGAGGGGACGATCGGTGTCGACCGCATTGCCCAGATGGTTATAGAGCGCATGGGGCTGGCCGACGTCCATGTGGACCACAGCGGCGGTGAGCGCGGCTGGCCTGGTGATGTACCCATAGTTCAATACGATCTCAGAAGAGCTCAGGACTTGGGTTGGGCAGCACCGACCGATTGCGAATCGTCAGTTCGTATCGCGATCAGCAGGCTACTGGGAGAGCGCTAGGCGACCCCAGATGACTAATGTGATCGCCGTATGTGGTACCTGGCACCTAGGTACCGCGGTGTGCGCGGGTCTTTTGAACCGCGGCTGTACTCTTGCTTTGTTTGACGAGGATTCGCAACTGCTTAATGCCGCTCTGAATGGCCGCGCGCCGACCGGGGAGCCAGGAGTCTCGGCTGCACTGGCCGCTGGTGCTGACCAGATGCACTCCACTACAACACTTGAGAATTGGGCGGGGCACAAGTTATGCGTCCTTGCTTACGACACTCAGCCCGACGAAGCTGGACTGGATGTGCGTCTCGAGCAAGCCGTGCACAAATTCGGCACCCATTCCCCTCCTGATGCTGTGCTGATAGTTATGAGTCAGCTACGGGCAGGTACCCATGAGCGGTGGTCGGCAACGCTGCCTGAGCGACGAACGATCGTTTACGTACCGGAAAATCTTCGGTTGGGGTCGGCACTTGTCGACTTCACCAATCCCACTCGGTTGATCGTTGGCGCAACAGAAGAGCAGCCCGCTCTCGCCGCAGTGAATCGGCTCTTTCCTGATCAGCAACCCACTCTCGTCCTGCCGATCGAAGCAGAGCTAATCAAGCACGCAACTAATGCCTACTTGGCTCTATGTATTACATTCGCGAACGAGCTGGGTGCACTAGCAGCACACCTCGGGGCCAACCCACGAGTCGTGACGACAGGACTTAAAGCTGACCCTCGAGTGTCACCAAACGCACCGTTGCGTCCAGGCGAAGCTTTTTCGGGTGCGACTTTACGCAGAGACTTGCTGGCACTCACTTCACTAGGACAACGTGCGGGTCGATCAGAGTTGTTCGCGGCAGTGCTCAATCTTAACGAGCGGCACGCTTTTTGGTCGCTAAGGGCCACTGCTGAGGCCGTCGGCGGGTTAGATGGCAAACGCATCGCAGTAATGGGACTCACATACAAGCCGGGCGTCGCAACGCTGCGTGATTCCCTCCCGTTACGCATTGTACAAAGGCTTACTGAATCCGGCGCACACGCGGTGGTCTTCGATCCGGCTGCCGATCAGTTGTCGGCCGATCTCTGCGTCGAGCGCGTAGACACTGCGACCGAAGCAGTGACCGACGCTGACGCTGTCTTAGTCTTGGCCGCTCTCACCGAGGTGATTAACCTCGATTGGACCGCGCAACGACCAGCGCAAGCCGTAATTATCGACGGATGTAGCGGCCTTGATCCTGAGAAGATCCACGAGGCGGGATGGCAAATCAGGACTATCGCAAGCCCAGAAGGAGGGACATTCAGTGAAATTGACGGACGCTGAAAGCCACAGTTATTGGCGCGACGGTTTTGTATGCAAAAACAAACTCTTCACTTCCGATGAGGTCGCTGCAATGCGTGCCGCTTTGGCTACCGATGCCAAAATTTCTGGTCCACAGCGCATTCTGGAAGACGGGTCGGATCAGATGCGCGCTCTCTACGCTTCTCATCATCGGCAGAGCTTGTTCGCCAATCTGGTGCGCACACCACGCCTACTCGCACCTGTACAGAAACTGCTAAACAGCGACGCGTACGTATATCAGTTTAAAACCAACGTCAAGTCGGCACTGTCGGGCGGCGGATTCTCATGGCATCAAGATTTTCACGCATGGCAACTGGAAGACGGGCTCCCGGAGGCCAGATTGGTCAATATTGCCTTGTTTCTTGATGATGTAACCGAGTTCAATGGCCCGGTCGTATTCGCAGCCGGATCTCATGCGGATCAATCGGATAGTCGACCGAAAGCAGGTGCGCAAGCACAACATCGACATCTTGACCCACGCAGCATTACCTTGGACCGTGACGAGCTCGTTGAACTGGTCGGAAAATATCCGCTGATCAGCCCGAAGGGAGCTGCCGGTAGCGTCGTATTTTTTCACCCGAAGGTAGTGCACGGATCTGCCAGTAACATGTCGCCTCATCCCCGCAGGCTGACTATCATCACCTACAACGATATACGTAACTTGCCGAAGCCAAACGGTGCCGCTAGGCCAAATTATCTCGTCGGCGACGACACGGATGCGCTTGCGATCGACCACCGGCCGCTACTGCATGCGACGGAAGGCAGACAATGACTTCTACTGCAAACGCAGTGGTGCTGAACCATTTTGGCCAGCCAGTTGAGACACGTGAGATTGCCATTCCCGATCCTCCAGAGGGCGGGGTAGTACTCGACAACTTACTGGGCGGCATTTGCGGCACCGACGTTCACCTGCAAGCGGGCCATCTGCCGATTCCGACCCCGCTTGTCCTCGGCCACGAAGGACTTGGGCGAGTTCAGTCGGTTAGCGACAAACCGTTGTGCGACAGCGCTGGCACCCCGCTTTTGGTTGGTGACAGGGTGATGTGGGCGTCATCAATCGCTTGTGGGATTTGCATACCGTGTCGGCTTTGGGGTGAGCCAACGTTATGCGATGAGCGACACACCTATGGAGTGAACCGGCCGCTGTCGGCGGGGTCGGGCCTATCGGGATCCTGGGCCACACACATTGCGCTACAGGCTGGCACAACTGTGGTTAAAGTTCCCGCTGAAGTAACCGACGATGAGGCCATATCGCTGGCGTGCGCTGGTCCCACACTCGTGCATGCATATGAACGCCGGCCTGTCAGGTTGGGTGAAACCGTAGTAGTTCAGGGCAGTGGACCCGTAGGGTTAGCCGCCGCTGCCTTCGCGCAGATGTCTGGTGCTCGTCACGTAGTTGTGCTCGGGGGGCCCGCCGAACGTCTTGAGCTGGCCGCTCGTGCTGGTATTGGTCACGACCACTTGGAAGTCGCCGGAACCGGAGTAGATCAGGCTGAGGCACTTGAACGGGCGTTCTCAGAGATACAGGCCCGCACGCAGGGGCGGGGAGCCGATTTAGTTGTCGAATGTGCCGGTGTTCCAGCTGCGTTTGACCAAGGTCTACGAATGGTGCGTCGATCGGGCTCGTACCTGATTGTTGGCCAGTACACCGATAGCGGTGACGTCACCATGAATCCTCACCAAATCGTCTATCGACAACTCAACGTTGTTGGTTCTTGGGCTTTTTCAGGTGCCCACCTAGTGCGGTATGTCGAGCGGCTGCCTGCGATGGTCCGCCACTTCGACTTGGCCAGTCTGGTCACTCGCTTTGAACACGCGGGTGCTGAAGAGGCCTTAGCCGCTGTGCGGGACGGCTCAGTAATGAAGGCCGTTTTTGCGTGACCGCATACTTTGACACTTGGGCAACCTATCGTGTTCAACACACCTCAGCCAGCGAGCACTGCCCCGACAGCCTCGGACAGGGAAGATACCCGACAACGGAAAGGTGGCTCCGGGACGGGTTCGTCGTATCCGCGATCAATCCAGACAGAGTCTGCACCAGCTGCCTGAGCGGCGGCAATATCGCGCCAGCGGTCGCCGATCATTACTGTGTTGGTGATCGGTACGTCACACCACGAAGCCGCCTCGGTCAGCAATGCAGGCAACGGCTTTCTGCAACTGCAACGGTCGGCATTATCGTGGAAGCACACAAAGAAGGCGGCCGGATCGAGTGCCAGTTTCCTCGCGAGGGTTCGGTGGCATTCAGTAACGTACTCAGCTGTCGTAAGCCCTCGGGCGACATCCGGCTGATTGGTCACCACCGCGACTGCCCAACCAAGCGAGCGCAAACGGGCTACCAGGCGAGGGGCTTGAGGGTCGAGCGCGGCGACAGGATCGCTAGCTGGAACCGGGCGACCATTAACTACCCTGGATCGCACCAGAACCCCGTCGCGGTCGAACAGCACCGCCCCGATCATCTGCGGACACCATGACCCAGCGTCTTCATGGTTTGAGAGCCGGCGTTTTTGACGCTTTGACGGGCCGCGAGGTCGATTCTGTGATTGTGCACATGGATAATACTATCGAGGAGGTAACCAGAGTTACCGCTGCGGGGGCACAGTCCCACGTGCGCGAATCTGATCAGATTGGTGTGCGGGTGGACCGCCGCGGCAACTTTGGTGCAACGTGGGGACCAAGATCGGACGTCTCCGGAGCCCGCCGACTAGCCGAGCGGGCATGCAATCTCGCGGAGCCAGGTACTGGCGCTTGTGCGCTACCGCGCCCCCTTGCTGATTTCGACGATGACCGCGCGGAACGCACAGTTACGGCATGCGATCCTTCAGATGTCTCCCAATCGGAACGTGTCGAACTGCTGCAAGCGGCCGTGGCAGTGGCCGAATCGGTGCCGGGCGTAACCGCCAGCGCCGAAGCAGTAGTCTACCGTCGTACGACCGATCTCTTCAGCTCTAGCGGAGGTCGCCGGTTCCGTGAGCTGGTGCACACCGATGCCGTACTGCGTGTCCGGGCCGATGGCCGTGACGGGCAAGCGTGGCGAAACTATCCGGCGGGACCGGGCTCCGCCGCCTCCGGCGGTTGGGAGCACATCATCAACCTTGATCTGCCTGGGCACGCGCTCCAGTGTGCGAATGAGGCGGTTGCCTTGGCTGCTGCACGGTATTGTCCGGAGGGGGTCGGACCAGTAGTGCTCGATTCTTCGCAGCTTGCCATGCAGATCCACGAATCGATTGGTCACCCTCTCGAAATTGACCGGATCCACGGACGAGAAGCAGACTATGCAGGGGGCTCTTTTGTGCAGCCATCTGATGTGGGCCGGTTGCAATATGGATCGCCTGTGGTCAACGTCTTTGGATCTGCATCGGGCCTTGGTGTTGGAACACTGGGCTGGGACGACGACGGATACGCGGTCAGTTCGGGTGCGCTTATAACCGGGGGGGTGCTAACTGGGCTGATCGGAGCCTCAAAGTCCGTGGACTCCGAACAGAGTCCCGGCATAGCTCAGTCTTCTGCGAGTCGCTCTGACGGGGCCGCGTTGCCGCTGGTGCGAATGGCGAATGTCGATCTGCAACCAGGGGAAGGTAGCACTGACGACCTCTTAACCGAGATGGGGTCAGGTCTGCTGCTATTGGGCAACCGGTCGTTCTCCATTGACGCAGATCGGCGAAGATTTCACTTCGCCTGCGAGGGAGCCTGGCGGATCTCAAATGGCCAGCGAGTAGAGATGCTGAGAGCACCCGGGTACCAGGGGAGCACCCTGCCTTTCTGGCGATCATGCGTAAAGGTCGCCGGCGCGGCAGAGTGGCAAACGCATTCGGTAACATTCTGTGTGAAGGGCGACCCGCGCCAGCGTGCCAGAGTGGGGCACGGTGCGGCACCGGCGTTGTTTGACGCTGTGAGCTACGGACCCGTCAGCGGAAGGTGAGGTACATGTCTAACCCGCGCGGATCTTTGCCGCCACCCAGTGCCCAGTGGGCCCGTACAGCGCCGGCGGTCGAGCGGCGCAAAGCGCTAGGCCAGAACTTTTTTAGATCACCAACCGATGCCTGCCGATTCGTCAGGCAAGTGCAAGAAGACTCCACTGCAACGGTAGTTGAAATTGGCGCAGGCTCGGGTATGATCACCAGCGCTTTATCGGCAGCTGGCCGCAGTGTCGAAGCCGTGGAGATCGACCCCGAGTGGGCCAAACGTTTGGCCGAACGCGAGCTAGTTGGCGTCCGAGTGCATACTGCCGATTTTCTTGACTGGCAGATGCCCTTGGGAGCGTTATTGTTTGTCGGCAACATCCCTTTTGGCTCTTCTACCAGCATTGTGCGGCACTGCCTACAGGTAGGGCCTACTCGGCTACGAGGCATGGTTCTGCTAACACAGCGCGAGTTCGCTGAAAAGCGTTGCGGACGGTGGGGAGGGAATCTTTTCAACGCACAATGGGCACCGTGGTTTTCATTTTCCTTGGGAGAACAGTTCTCGCGTCGAAAATTCAAACCAGCACCGGCGACCGACACAGCCACTTTATTTGTCGATCCGCTAAGCGGACCGATGCTGCCTTGGGCAGACCGGGTTATTTATCAGGAAACGGTGCGGGCGCTATTTTCGACCGGTCATGCGCAGGTGCGGGAGGCATGTGCAGCCGTATCCCGCACCAATTCGTGGCCGGGTAGGGCTGGAGTTTCGGAACATACTCGAGTCAAGGATTTGAGCACTTCCGACTGGGTGGCGTTACACCTTTCGAAGAGTATCCAGCACATTGGCGAATCGCGCCGCGGGGTTCGGGTGCGCCGCCAATCCCCAGCGCGCCGAAAGAAGCATTGATGACTGCCCGTCTCTTAGCAGTACACCCGCACCCCGACGACGAGGTGTCTCGTGGCGGTGCCACCATCGCGCACTATGCCGCGAGGGGTATTGAGTCCGTACTAGTCACTTGCACGGACGGCGCGGCTGGCCGCGTGCTGAATCCACGATTTGTCCCACCCCCTGATTATGATCTTTCGTCCCCGATCGACATGGCAAACATACGTAGCACTGAGTTGGAATGCAGCGCAAGAACCTTAGGATATGTGAGGACGCATCGTCTACCGTTCGGGGACTCGGGTCCCGATGGGACCGCCGGTGGGTCGCGGGCCTTCGCGCATGCCCCACTTGCGGATAGCGCGCGGGCACTTGCCGCGGTGATTCGGCAAGAACGGCCCGATGTAATCGTGGGCTATGGTCCTAAGCATGCCCGCGATCCGCACCCGGATCATCTACGCTCGCACGTAGTGCTGCTGGCAGCGTTGGACATCGTAGGGCGGGCCGACATTGCGGTGTTTTGGGTGGCGTTCTCGTTGCAGCGGCACCGGGCACTATCTCGCAGGTGCACTGAACGTGAAGTAGTTGATCCCTACGCATCCGGGATTGCTTTCGGACCTGATGGATTCGACGACGCGCAGATCACGACGCGGGTGCCCCTGGACCTCGTCGACTTCACTCGACGTAACGCTGCGCTCCGCTGCCATGCAAGCCAGGTGGCCGCCGACTCGGGCTGGTTCGCGTTGTCCGCCGCCGACATGCACGGGGCATTTCCCTACGAAGAGTTCATTCAGTGGCGGCCTAAAGAGACGCGTTCAGCGTCCCTCTTTGCGTAACGCAGCTGTCCTCACAAAGCTAAGGCGCGTTGAAAGCAAAGGTATATTATGTGCAGCGAATTTAGACACGGGGTCATTGTTCTACCTGAGCATAGCTGGACTGCGGCACGAGAGCAGTGGACTCGTGTCGAGGAGCTTGGATTCCATCACGCTTGGACTTACGATCATTTGGTGTGGCGTTGGTTTAAAGAGAAAACCTGGCATGCGACTATTCCAACATTGACAGCAGCCGCTATGGCCACTAAGACTCTACATTTAGGAACCCTCGTCGCCAGTCCTAGTGTCCGCCACCCCGTCGCTCTAGTCAAAGACATGTTGACTTTGAACGATATATCTGGAGGCCGTATTGTTTGCGGCATCGGCTCTGGCGCTAGAGGTGGCGCTGACGATGTAATCCTAGGCAAGACTGAATTATCCAACACGGAGAGCTTGAATCGTTTCAGGGAGTTCGTTGAGCTAACGAGCCTTTTGTTGCATCAACCAGTTACTACGTACTCGGGGGACTACTTTAGCACCACCGATGCGTATACCTATCCAGGGGTCCAACGCGACATGCCTGTCCCCCTCGCTGTTGCCGCGACTGGTCCAAAAAGCATTCGAGAAGCTGCTAAGCATGCTGACATCTGGGTGACCACCGGCTGGGGTGGGCACGGCGACCTGACCCAGTACGACGCTGCAATTCCTGCTCTGCGTAGACAGATCGACAAACTCGACGAGGGCTGTCTGGCGGAAGGTCGCGACCCCACGAAGGTGCGGCGCATGCTGGTGACCGGCGCGAGGATCGGGGGAGAGGTCGAATCGCTTGAATCGTATAGGGACGCGTGCGGACAACTGTCCGAGATCGGGTTCACTGACATAGTCTCGCATTGGCCACGAGCCGATCATCCATACCAAGCCAAGATGTCTGTATTTGAGAAAATCTCAACCGAGATTTTATCAAGCCGTGCAACGTAGCGGCAGCCAATGGAACGTGCTCAAGCGAAACACGGAGCTGTGCAACAATATCCGATTTTTCGGGTATCGCTTGGGTGCTGCAAGCCAACTAATCCGCATCTAGGCCTACATTTCTAAGCTGACGGCGCAACTTTGGAGCGATTTTCTCTTATTTTCGTGCGTTAGGTGCAATATCGGGTTACCGGTAACCGGGCATATCAAGAGTGGTCGTATTGCTCCACGCCCCGACGCAGGCATGCGCGTTGCGACGCTCAACCTTTGAGCTCTTGGAAGGCGTGAACTGACAGCAGGCGCAGTAGGGCTTCCCAAAGGAGGATCGCGTCATCGCGGTCAATGGCGTTGCTGAGAACTGGTCCGAAGAATGCACGCTGGTTGCCCTGGGGCGTGGTGATGGCCAAGACGGGTGTGCCGGCTTCGGAATCGATGCGGTCGAGGCCGTCGTGGTGGGAGTCGCAGTTAGTTGCCGGAGCTGACTGATTCATCAGATGCAACATGCAGCACTTTACCCGACATAATCTAAATTATCGGTAACAAATCGGGAAGAGTAAAGCCGTTGCCTCACAGCTGTTTACGTACATATGAACACGACCCTTTATGACCTGTGCGCGCGATCAAGGTCGGCAAGTGTAAGCACTGAGCGCACGGACACGCCCGCGGCTTCGAGTCGTCCCTCGTTGCTGCTGCGGTCGATCGCACACACGACCGTAGTTACCTCGGCGGGCCGCTCACGCAGCGCTTCAGCGGCGGCTGGGACGGCTCCGCCGGTTGTTATGACGTCTTCGATCAACGTGACACGCGTTGCCCGCACCGCATTCACTCGTGCGTCAGACATGGTCGCCGACCAGTGTCTGTAGACGTGGGGGACACTATCGGGCATGGAGATCGCCCAAACCATCTCGAAGACTCTGCCTCACCCGCGCTACCGACTGCCGTTTGCCGGAGACATCGTTGGCCTCGATACCGCCAAGCCTGTTCAAAAAGAGATGGCAATGGCCGCTGAGCTCGGGGGGATCTACGAACGCAAGATTTTTGGCCACCGACTCGTCGTGGTCTCGGAACCGGAGCTTGTCGCGGAGGTGAACGACGAGAAGTACTGGGCTAAATTTCTTGCACTGCCACATCGAAAGCTACGCGCCATCGGCGAAGACGGTCTGTTCACCGCGTTCAACTCGGAGCCGAACTGGCATCGCGCGCATGCTGTGCTGGGGCCGGCGTTCAGCAAAGGGGCCATGCGCGGTTACCACGAAGCCATGCAGGAATCAGTCAACGAACTTCTGACCTCATGGGACGGCGGATCGGGTCCGGTAGACGCATACGACGAGTGCTCAAAACTAGCCTTCGACGTGATCGGGCGTTGCGCCTTGTCGCATGATTTCGGCTCGTTTCGCCAGCCCGTACCCTTTGCGGACGCCATCGCTCGCGTCCTTCAATATGTCAACAAGTCATCGAACGATGTGCCGATCGTCCGCTCTGTCCTAGGACGAAAAGCGACGAGGCAGCACGATGAGGACCTGCAGTTCATACGCCACACTGTCGACTCCCTGATCGAACAGCGGATGGCCCAGCCCGACTCCAACAAAACGGCTCCGGATCTGCTCGAACACATGCTCAACACGCCAGACCCCCATACGGGCGACAAACTGACACTGGAGAACATCCGCAACCAGATCATCACTTTCCTGATCGCGGGAAACGAAACAACCGCATCAACTATCGCCTTCGCGCTGCATTTCCTGAGCACCCGACCCGATGAGATGCAGCGGATACGCGCCGAAGTCGACGCCGTCGCTCCTGATGGCACCGACATCGAGTTCGAAAACGTACCCAAGCTACGACGGACACGACACGTCGTCGACGAAACCCTCCGGCTGTGGCCCGCTGCACCCGGTTACTTCCGCAAGGCACGTGAGCGCGGAGCAACTTCGCTGGGCGGATACGAGGTACCCGAGGGATGGGTCTTTGTTCTCCTGCCACAGCTGCACCGCTCACCGGAATGGGGGCCAGAGGCACACACCTTCGACCCCAACCGGTTCGCCACAAGCCAGGCAAGCGACACCAACCGCCGCATCTACAAGCCTTGGGGCACCGGTCTGCGAGCATGTATCGGCCGCCAATTCGCCCTACACGAGGCGGTGCTTGCGTTGGCGTCCATCGCTCGTCGGTACGAGATTCGAGCAGACCCCGATTACCAGCTCGACGTGCGAGAAGCCGTGACAATGAGGCCACATGGCGTCAGACTTTCTGTTTCGCGGCGGTCGTGACTGTACCGTCGTCTGTCTAGGTCGATCAGGAAGGGGAACCTGTGGACATCGTGAACAGCTGGCACCTGGTGGAAACCTTGGTTCCAGGACAGATGACAGTCATCAGTACTGGGGGGAAGGTCCGAGATTGGACCAAAATCGATCGTTTGTCACCTGGGCCTGAGTTCGATCTGCATGGTTTTCTGGAACTCACACGCAGTTCTTGCTCCGAGCAAGATGTGATCTTCAAAGGCCGTAGGCGTCAAGCTCGCATTCGCGCAGTACCAGTTCTGGGGCCGTCAGGGGAAACCCACGGCATACAGCTCTGGGTGGGGGACCCGGAGGTCGAACCCGATCCTGTGCGGACCGTTTCCGGAATAGCCTGGCTACTCGAACGCACCGTCATCGAGCAGACAGTCGAGGCTTCCATGATGTCCGGCGTCTCTGCGGCTGATCACGTACCGGAACGAACCCCGGCTGAGTACAACGCCAAGGCCGTCAAATTCGATGGGTCCGAGGAGTTGTTCGCCCAGGCGCTGGTCCCTACACACGGTCGGAAGTGGGAAGACCCGATGTCCGTTCTCCACGCAGATGGCCGAATCATGCGTTGGCACTGCTGGGGCAGAGGGAGAACTGACCCTCCCAACGTCGGCCTCAGGCTGCTATGGCACGACGTGACAGACACAACGGAACCCGACAAACCGACATTGGCTGAGCTGGGAATGCCGAGCGGCCTCGTGAGCGGTGGAACACGCATCGCTGTATTCGACGGCCGAACCGGGATTTTGACAATGTGGTTACCGGAAGCTCCAACCTGGGTGAAATGGCGTGATCTCACAAGCGGTTGCGGCGTGTTACACGACGACGACCGGGCGACACTGTCAGATGCTCTCGAAAAGTGGACCCACAATACGTCTCCTGTGTCAGCTGATGTACGCATCCGTGCAATCGACGGCGGCGACGCGACCGGCTGGAAGTGGCAGCAAACCCGACTCGAGCTACGGCCCTACCCTGGACAACTTGGTGACCGTCTGATCCTTGCGGTGCTCCCCGCGCTGCAACCTTCCGAGCAGGCGCTCGAGGTTCCCACTCCCTAACAGATCGTGATAGCTTCGCCCTCGGCATCTTCCACTCTCCCGAAGAGTTGAAGACTTCCTGTCGGCCGCATGGCCCTCAGACGCAGCCTTTGAGCACCACGTGGAACACATTTCACGTGGCTAACAAGCATGCGTCTTGGAGCCAGAATGTCGACTCAGAGTCAAATTCGCAGTCAGGCCGGTTCGCCCCGTGGCCGCTTCCGCACACGCTCGTATGCCTCGCTGACCCGTTGCGTCGGGTACCCCAGCGCGTCCGCTATCTGGCGGGCGGCCGGCGCGCTCAACTTGCTCTGCCCGCGCTCGAGCGCCCCGATGTACTGGCTACTGACGCCGATTTCGCTCGCGAGCATCCCCTGGGTCAGCCCCCTAGATATTCGCAGATCACCGAGGTATTCCTCGTCCTGCGGCACTGAGACGAAGTCGCTGATCTCGCTCCCAAATTCCTCAGCGCATCGCGCAAGAGTGTCTATACGGGGATGGGACTGGCCTCGCTCCCACTGTGAATACGTCGTCAAAGCCACTCCGAGAACGCGCGCAACCTCGGCACCACTCAGTTTGAGTTCAATTCGTCGTGCCCGCAGCTTGTCAGGTGCGAAACCACGCAACCGACGCCTCACCGATGGAACCTCACGAGAGGACACGATGCCACTTGTCCCAATTCGGTAGCACATAAAGCATGTTTGGATGCTAGTGTATAGATCCAGTTGTTTAGACAATGCCCTACAGGTTCGTCCCTGAGTGTCGAGAGCGCAAGATTCGGCCTACAGGCGCACGCCGCATCAACCGCAGCGTCTACACATCACTGATACGCCACAGAAAGCGAGAAACCGACTGGCACAGAGTAACTCGAATTAGCAGACTCCAGATGCGCCGTGATTGGTCGTCCCGAAACGCATCCGGAGTCCCCTCCACCTACAGAACAAAGCCCAAATATCGGGCCCAACTTGTATCCGCAGGGGCTCTCCCAGCCTATGCGGATCTAGCAGGACCGCAATCGGATCGGAGACACCTATGAAATCTGACGCGCAACCGCAAACGTTACATCCGGGCTCCACCTGCAATCCCGGCACCGCCCTCTGCACCTCGGTCAACGACCGTACTGCGGGCCTGGCCGTGTGTTCGCTCCCAGCCGTGCCCCACCACAGCCACCACAGGCTGATCTGCGAAGAGACGGGCTCTGCGATCGGTGAATGGACTGACACCGATGCGGCGTTCCTGGAACCACTCTCACGGTCCCCGCTCTTCAGCCACGTGGCCTAATCCCCCCAATCTCGACTGGCGCCTGAAAAGGCGATCAGTCGCGAGGGTCTACGCGGCGGACTCACTGCACTGAGGTCGACGCGTAGCCCTTACTTGGTGGACCGGCGCGAGGGTCGCGCAGCGAGCGCATCTCATCATGTTCAGCGCTGCGCGACCCCGCCGGGACATCCACCGGACTCCTACACCTCCACTGACAGAAAGGAATACGCCCGATGCCGTGGATTTTCTCGCAGCTCTGGTACTGGCTCGGCCTGCTGGGCTGACCGCGTCTTCAACCATGTCGGTGGGTGCCTACGTTTGTCGACCGACCTGGCACCCACCAGGAAGCGCACCGAAGTTTCACGTTCCGGCGTCGTCGACGGCGCATCCCGCAGTTTCTCTCGGTTTTGACAGGAGTCTAAATATTGTCCGACAGAACTCGTTTCAGATCCATCGCCGCGATGATGGCCGTCGCAGCGTGCACGCTGTCGGTCACCGCGGCACACCTGTTGGTGACGCCGCCGACTGCCTCGGCCAGCCCAGAGCAGCCGTTGCTCGACGAACTGGTCACCGACCGCCCCGCCCTCTACACACTCGCGGTCCAGGGGACCGGACAGTCCTCGCCTGATGCGCCGATCAAGGCCGACACCGGAATGCTCGGAACGGTCCTCGGCCCGGCGCTCGAGGCAGCTCAGATTATCGGTTCCTCACTCGACCGCGCGTACGTGCCGTACCCGGCGGCATTCGGCGGTGCCGTTCCCGGCGGTAAGCAGCCGCCCAGGGCAGGCCAATCACGTTCACAGCGAGTGGCGGGGAACCCGAACCGGACCTCACGTACAGATCGGACTCCCCGCCACCGTTGAAAAGCCGTGAGACGGAGCCCGGCGATTGCCTGACTTGAGGGTTTTCGCCTCCGTCTCATCAGATGGACCGGCGCGAGGGCCGCATGGTGACGCTTCGACCTCATCGTGTGCCGACCTACGCGTCCCCGCCGGGACATCGACAGAACCCCGTAACTCCCTCTCAGAGAAAGGATTTTAGACAGGTGCCGCTCTTCCTTCAGTGGATTCTCTTCGTGAACTCCCTCTCGTCTTTGTTCGCATAAGCCGAGTGCACTTGGTGGGTGCGGGTGATCGGACCCGCAAACCTTCGGCATCACCCGCACTCCCAATTGCACGTCGGCGGAGCTACGAGGTTAGAACCTGAATCACACTGCTGTTCAGCATGATTGGTTGACAACCAATCGGGGACGGGCCGAGAGCACCAGCTTCCTTCTTGGATCTACCCGCTGTAACCCAAACGCATTGTTCGTCAATGAAAGGTGAAGAAATGTTCAGATCGACTGGTAGTGGAGGTCGGCGCCGACGCACCACGACGCGGATCGCTGCTGCGTGCGCCATCCCCATTGCACTGTGCATCGCGTGCGCCGGTGTTGCTCAGGCTGCACCGGGTCAGCCGGGTGTGTCTGTTGCGCCAGGCCAGCAGCCTGGTGTGACCCAGCCAGCTCCGGCACCCGCCCCGCCCGCTCCCGAGGACTCGTACGTCCCCGGTTTCACCCCGATCTACGACTACTCCGAGACGCGCACCGTCGACGACTACAACGCAGGTCGACAGCGGCCCTCCTACGACACCACCTACTACTCCGAACCGGTCGTCTACGAGAGCAGCCCCGCACCGATCCAAGGCCCGGCTATCAGCGATGGTCCCGAAACCGTCACTCCCGCACCGGCACCACCGCCAGCACCGGTGCCGACGGTCAAGCGGCCGACGATCGTGCCGATCGAGGTCGATGACGACTCCGTCCTGATCGGGGCGACCCCGTATCGAATCCCCGACGGCGTCGACCGTGTGCTTGCCCGCCAGGTCTCGAACACCTTCCAGGCCATCCAGGCTGACGGCGGAAACCTGCTCGTCGACAACGGCCTTGCGGACGCTCCGCGAGCAGACCGTATCGCCGCCGGTACCGCTGCCGGTGCCGTGACGGGCGGCCTGGTCGGACTCGGTGTCGGTCTCGTGCCCGGCGCGGCGATCACCGTCGGCGGCGCGGCCATCGGTGCCGGTCTCGGCGTGGCCGCAACCCCCGCCCTGACTCCGGCGATCCTGCCGGCCGGTCCACTCGGCTTCATCTTCGTACCCGGCGCAGCGGCACTCGCTGGAGCTGGTGTGGGAGCGGCTGTCGCGACACCGCTCGTTGCAGCCACCACCGCGGTCGGTGCTGCAGCCGGTGCTCTGATCGGCGGCGCAGCCGCAGGCGGCGAAGCAGCGACCATCGAGGAGCCGGCACCCGCTCCCGCCCCCGCAGTCGATGCTGCACCCGCACCGCCTGCCGCCAGCCCGGTTCCGGTGACCCCGGCACCACTGGCCACGGAGGCGGGGGCTGATCTGCTCGCTCAGGCGAACACCGCCGTTCAGAATGCTGCTCCGGTCGTCGAACAGGCCGTCAACGACGCGAACACATGGATCGAACCGGCCGCTACCGCGGCGGCGGGCTTCGCCTCGACGGTGGTCGAACAGCCAGCCGTCGCGGACGCAGTCGCCGCTGCGGGACCGGCCCTCGAGCAGGCCAATGCGGCGTGGCAGGCCCTGACCACCAGCCAGCCCGTCTAGAGGAGCGGGCGTGCTCGGTGTACCAGCATTTCGTCGACCAGAAGGAGTGAGCAGCAGCTATGGCATCGCTGTCTGATCGCAGTCCCGGCACCTCCCGGCCCGGAAGCAAACCGTGGGAGCGGGCCGCACTGACCGACACACCGAGCACGCCTCACCCGCGTACCCCTGCCGCCGCTCCGCGGCCGGCGACCGCAGCCCCACCGGTTCTCACCAGCCGGGAGGCTGCGGTCGCCGGTCTCTCACCGAAGCCGGTGCCGAAACCGGTACCGCGTCCGATCCCACAGAACAAGCGCGGACGGCGTTCTCGGCTGGCGATCTGGGGCTCCCTCGCAGCGGCCAGCCTGGTGGCAGGGGCGGCCATCGGTGCCGTGACATTGGCTCTGTCCGATGACTCCGCGAACGATGCGTCGTTCGCGGCCGGGATGTCGTCGATGCTCACAACACCAGCAGCACCCGCGACCACAACCGCAGCTCCCTCGCCCACCACCACCCCGGCACTGGCCTCGCCGCCACCCTGTGTCGAGTCCAGGACCGGTGGCGTCGTCACCGGTGCCGGGCCGGGCGGATTCGGTTCGGGCCCGGACGCGATCCTCGGATTCGACTACGCCTACTACGTCACGCGCAGCGGAGCCGCAGCGCGTGCGTTCACCACCCCCGACGCCGCGGTCGGCAGCCCAGAGTTGTTGCAGAGCGCCGGAATCGACACCTTCCCGTCCGAGACCACGCACTGCCTGCGCATCACCCCGAGAGGACCCGACGAATACACCGTCTACCTCACCCATGCCGTCCCGGGCGCTGAACCGGTGACGTGGACCCAGATCGTACGAACACGAACCGACGGTGATCGGACCCTCATCACCTCGATCGTCGACATCACCGAAACGGAGAACTGATGAAGGCCAACCGATTCACCTACGCCGCCATGGCCGTACTGGGGTCCGCCGCGATCACGGTCAGCGCCGGCACCCAAGCTGCAGCGCAACCGACCACTACACCTCCCGACACCACCTCCGCCGCAGCTGATTCGAGCACTGCCCCGTGCGCGCTGCTGCACGTCGTCGTCTTTCAGGGAACCACCGAGTCCACCGAAGGGTCCATGCCGAAGCAGGACTCGGGCACGCTGTCGGCGGCGATCCTTCCGGTCCTGGCCGAGTTCGGGGGAACCACCTCGGACAAGTTCGACCGCACCTACGTGCCGTACCCGGCCGACTACGGCTTCACCGGAACCCCCTACAAGGACTCGGCCGCGCGAGGGGTGCAGAACGGCTCGAAGATCATCGCCGACGAAGCCGCCCGCTGCCCGGACACCAAGTTCGGGCTGCTGGGGTACTCGCAGGGCGCGGGAGCTGCCTCGGAGGTACTGCGGCTGATCGGCGCAGGCCAAGGCCCGATCCCGCCCGCACGGGTCGCGATGGGAATGCTCTACTCCGATCCCACCCGCAAGCAGGGCGACGGCATCTTCCCCGGCGCGCCCTCCCAGGAACACCCCGCACCCGCTCCCGGCACTCGCGGCGCAGAAGTGACCAAGCTCGAAACGCTGCCGTCCCCGCCGTCCGACGGCGGCGGAATCGCACCTCTCGCCGCACAGACCCCTGCCTCCTTCGGGACCCTTACCGGCCGAGTCGCATCGGCATGCGCGAGCGGCGACATCGCTTGCGACACACCCGCCGACGCCCCGCTGGCCCGTCTGGTGACCAACGTCAGCGGCCAGATGAACCTCAACACCCAAGACCCCATCGGGGTCCTGTGGTCGGCCGCGCAGGTCATGGGCACCACAGCTCTCAAGATGGGCGTCGACGTCGTCAACAACGACATCACCAGCAGCGACGGCACAACCCGCGGCCTGGACTACCGGCCGGGAGATTCCCTGAGCAACCGCGCCGCCGACGCCTCCAACCCGACACACCAGGTCGATGCTTTCGCCGCGATCGACAAAGTCCTCGGAATCGGAATCAACACCGCGGTCACGTTCGCCAAGAAGGTCCTCACCATGGACAACATCGCGCAACTGGCCACCGTCGGCCTGACCAATCCGCCGGCAGCACTGGCTCTGCTCGGAGCCAAAGCGACAGAGGCTGCCCTACAGCTGGTTCCGGCGAACATCACCGACAAGACCACCACGGCCGTGTCGAAGATCGTGCAGAACGAACTGACCGACAACAAGGGCCTGATCAAGATGGCCACCGACGTCAAGTACTGGGCGGTGCGCGCCAATCACGAGTCCTACCAACGTGATGCGGTCACACCGTCGGGCGGAACCTGGCTGAGCTTCGCATCGGACTGGATCACCGCGCTGGTCAAGGACCTCGAGACCGGATCGACCGCCCCCGCAGCGGACACGGACGCCTTCGCCCGCACCGTTCCCGTCGACGGGCAGGGCTCCTACCAAGGCCTTCCCGGTCTGCAGTTCCAGGTCGGCGCACAGCCGTCGACGACCGCCACCGCCTTCGACCCCTGGGCCGAGTCCTCGTCGACGCTGGCGACTCCGACCTATACCCCGCAGCCGGCTACCGACGCCGGCGGCACGAGCACTGCGACCACCTCGGCGGCCCCGGCAGGCGATGCGTTCCCGATGCAGGCCCCCGCTGCCGCACCCGACGACTCCTCGTGGCTGACCCCGTCCAACTGATGTCGAACCCGGTAAGGACCACCCGATGAGCACCGACTGGAAAGACGGCCTGATGGCCGATCGGACGAGTCCCGACATCGACGACGTCGACACGTCGTCCACACCGGTCGGGCCACGACCGGCGTTCGGGCAGATCGATCTGGACCGCAACACCACCGCGGTGGTGATGTTGGGGCGCGGCGACAGAACGCCGTCGCCGCGCCCCCCGTCGGCGTCCGCGTTGGAGATCGACGGTGTCCGAGCCGCTCCTGCATCGGGATGGCGACGCGCCCTCTACGCGTTGTCTCTGCGCACGATCAACGCCGGTGAATCACCCGCGGACAAGCGCGCACGCGCGCTCGACGCTCAGATCGCCGCACCGATACGCACCGACCACAAGATCACCGTGGCAGGACTCAAGGGCGGGGTCGGAAAGTCGACCGTGTCGGTCGTGCTGGGCCACGCCTTCGCGAACGTGCGCACCGATCGGGTGTTGGCCATAGATGCCAACCCCGATGCCGGTGTCCTCGCCGAACGCATCGCCGCGATCGCGCCCCGCACCGAGCATCCACCGACGATCTACGACCTGCTCGCTGCCCCCCACACCGAACGCTACGCGGACGTACGTGAACACACCCTCGAAGCCGAGACCGGTCTGCAAGTTCTCGCCTCGCACGACGATCCGGAGCGTTCGGAAGCGCTGAGCGAGGACGACTACCGGCGCGTGATCGAGATACTCCAGGACCACTTCCAGGTGCTGCTCTCCGATTGCGGCACCGGCATCACCCACCCCGCGATGGCTGGAGTACTCGATCTGACCGACTCGCTGATCGCGCCCACCAAGCTCGACGTCTCGGCGGTCACCAGAACCAACGCGCTGTTGGATTGGTTGGACGCCCATCACTACTCGCATCTGGTGCGGCGGTGCGTGATCGTCGTCTCGCGTATGTCGAGCAGCTCGAAGACACCATTGACCGACCAGCAGCTCCAGGAGTACTTCGGCGACCGCGTCCGCGCAGTGGTGACCATTCCGTTCGATCCGCATCTGGACGAGGGCGCGGAAATTCACTGGGATCGACTGCTCCCGGCGACACGCTCGGCGTATCGGGATCTCGCGCAACTGGTGGCCACCGACTTCGCCGCCGGATGGCAGAGCAGCAACCGAGCAGAGGGGCCGACGCTGTGAACGCCACAGCGTGGGCATCCGCAGACGACCCCCGCGAGCCGGGACGACCACACGGATTGATCACCCCTCCGCCGCCACACCGCCGCATCGACATCTGGCCCGAGCCGGTCTACGCCCCCGCTGACCGGGCTGTGCCCTCGTGGTGGCTCGTCGGCGGCCACGGAGGTGCCGGGGTCTCGATGCTGACCGCGTCATGGTCGATCGCCGGCGACGCGATGGGAGCGTTCCCGGCCGGATTCGAGCAGGAATCGCCGTTCGTGGTGGTGGTCGCCCGTGAATCCGCGTGGGGAATCACCCGAGCTCACGACCTGCTCACCCAACATCTGTCCGGATACGGCGGCGCAGCGACGCTGGTCGGGCTCGTCACCGTTGCAGCGTCACCGAGTCGGCTCAAAAGCGATCTGCGCCAACGCCTCGAAGTGGTTGCCGGGCTCGTCGACGACCACCACTGGCGCATCCCCTGGATCGATGCCTGGAACGAACTGACACCCGACGAACTGCCGTTCTGGACACCCGGAGACCCCGTCGCCACCGGCCGCAAACGAGAACCACCCGACCAAGCCGTACCGCGCGAGGTCGCCGACGTCGCCGAAGCCATCCGCACCACCATCGTCTCGATCCTCCACACCAACCCTTAGAGAGCGAAACACCATGCTGATCAACACAATCGACGCACTCCACACCACGATCCTCGCCGTCCCGCAGCCCGATGCCGTCGTGCCACCGGGCGGGGACCGAATCTGGCGCATGGTCGGCGTCGTCCTCTGGATCCTCACCGGCGGCGCTGTCCTGGGAGTCATCGTCGGCGGCGGCGTGATGTGGTTCGACCACGCGGCCGGCAACGGGGCCATGGCCGGTAAAGGCATCAAAATCGTCATCGGCGCTCTGATCGGCGCGTTGATCATGTCGCTCGCAGCGTCGTGGATCACCTGGGTGATGACATGAGAGCAACAGTGCTCGCTCAACCGGCACCGCCCTCGCAACCACTACCACCCGAAGTCACCGAACCGCTCGACCAGCTCCTCGGCTACGGGATGTGGATCGTCGGAGCCGTGCTGGTGACATCACTGATCACCGCGGGCGGCGTGTTGTGGTGGCACTTCGCCACCTCGACACCCCTCACCCGGACCGTGCGCAAAATCCTGTGGATCCTCGCCGCCGCGATCGCCGCCAGCTCGGCGGGCGCACTCGCGGGCTTCGCTCTCTCATAACGCAATCCGAATCGGAGACCCTTCATATGAAACGCCACCTCATCGCCGTCGCAACTGCATCCGTGGTCCTCGCCCTGGCCGGATGCGGATCCGACGAACCCACAGCCGACACCACAACGAGCTCGACGAGTGCAGCCGTCGACACCTCGGCCGCGCCGGCAGACGTGCAGTGGGAGACCTGGCGGGGAGCGTCCTTGCCGACCTCGAGCACGGACGGGCCGCTGGAGGTGGCCGGCGACGTCGCCACCGGATACACCCCGACGCCGCAGGGCGCGGTCCTGGCCGCAGCGCAGGGAATCACCAGACTGCGCCTGGCACCGGACAATTCGTGGCCCGATGTGGTCAATGCGGTCGCAGCTCCCGGCGTCGGCCGCGACACCTACGCCATCAACCGCGCGCAGGTCTCCATCACCGATCCGGCGCCGGAAGGAACCGAAGCACGCCTGCAGGGCTTCGAGGTCACCGACTTCACCGACGCCCGAGCGGCGGTCCGGCTGGCCGTCGAGCGCCCGGACGGCGCGCTGGTGGCCACCACCCACACCCTCGTCTGGTCCGGAGAGGACTGGAAGCTGCTCCTGCCTGCACCCGACGACATCCCGGAGCCGGAAACACTCACCGACACGACCGGTTTCACCGACTTCGCGGCGGCATCATGAGCACCGGACAGGGCGAGGGCGACAAGCCCGCCAAGGAACGCAACCCGGTGGTGACCGGCGCGGCGATGCTCGTCGTGGCGATCATCGTGATCTGCGCCGTCGTCGCGGTCGTCCTGCGATTCAGCGGTGACTCCGACGACAGCTCGCCGGCTACCGAGACGCCCCGTCCGTCGGTGACAGCGCTTCCCTCCACCGGCCCCACGGCCGTTCCGAACACCGACGGCGCGATGCAGGGGCTCGGCACACCGACCGTCGACCGCCTCGGCCGACGGGTCGACATCCCGAAATGGCCCGGCGGGTGGGCACTGCCCCAATCGCCGATCGACTACGGCCCCTACAACCCGGCCGTACCGGTTCCCGCCCCGGCTGGGGTGAGCTGGCAGAAAGTCAACGACGGCGCGATCGTCCCGTTCTCCACCTCCGACGGCCCGTCCACCGTGCAAGGTCTGACCGCGACCGGGTTCGCCCACACCCCTCAAGGCGCGGCCCTGGCGGCCGTGCAGATCGCACTGCGCCTGGGGTCGGCGAACAACGAGACCGCACGCGGAATCTACGACAACCAGACCGTCATGACCGCAGCGCAACGTAGCGAGCTGTACGCACAACTCGACGCCGAAGGCCCGTTCCATCGCGGGGCCACCGACGCCGCCCTGAGCTACCAAACCAAATCCGACGCCTTCCGGATCCTCGACTACGACCAAGATCTCGCCGTCATCGAAACCGCCAGTCCCGCAGAGAAAGCGGACAACGGCACCGCCCAGTGGTTGACCACCAGGTTGACTGCCACCTGGGTCGACGGTGACTGGAAGCTGACCTTCCCCGAGCAGCTCGGTGACCTCTCCGGCACCGCAACGTCACTGAGCGGGTGGACTCCATGGTGACGATGCGGCTACGCGCCGGACGAATCGTGCATGCGGTTCTCGCCGCGCTGGTCGTCCTCATCGCGACCGCCTCTTTCGTTGGCGCGCTCGCGTCGCCTGCCTCCGCGCAGGACACCACCGCCCCCGCGATCCCGGCGGCACCGCAGGGCTACGAGCTCGTCGGCGCGGACGATCTGGCTTCGAACAACCTGCCCGCAGGATCGATCACCCTCGGCGGTCTCGAAGGGACGACACCGAAGCCGTTGCCTCCGGGCTACACGATGGTCCAACGCGAGCTGACCTGCATCACCGTTCCACTGGGCGGCGGACAGTCGACGAAGTCGTGCCCCACGGTGACCTACGCCGTCCCCGAGGGCGGACCCACCGAAGCCCCGCAGGCACCGGCACTGCCCGAAATCGGCAACGGCGCACCAGGAGAAGGAACGTTCGGGTTCGACGAGCAGTGCGAGTCGATGACTCAGGACACCGGATCGTGGGCCAGCGTCTCGGGCGCACTGCGCAAGATCTTCGCCAACCCGGGCGAGCAGGTCTGCAAGCTCGCCAACGTCGTCTCTCATCCCGGCGATGCGCTGCAGAAGATGTGGGACTCCGCGTTCGGCAAGAACGTCAAGTCCCTCATCGCCGGCGTCGCCGACGGCTGGGGCACGATGATCAACTGGTGGTTCACCACCCCCTCGCCGGCGTTGTCGGACGCGAACTACCTCACGGTGCTGCAGACCTACATGCTCCCCATTCAGGGTGCAGTGCTGGTGATTTCGATATTCGTCGCCTGCATCCGCGTCGCCCTCGCGCAGTCCGGAAACGAGAACGCCGCGGCGATGGATCTCGTGCGTACCTTCGTCCGGACGATCACTTCGATGACGCTGTTCGGAGTTGCCATCGGCCTGGCCATCCAGGTCTCGGACGGCATCAGCTTGTGGTTGCTCAGCGAATCCGGCGGCAACGACCTCGGCGCGAAGGTCCAGGCGATGATGATCGACGACACCTCGACCTGGGGGCCGGGCTGGGTTCTGCTGATCGCCCTGTTCGGAATGCTCGGCGCACTGGTCCAGGTCGTGCTGCTGGTGGTCCGTATGGCGTTCTTGATGGTCATCGTCGGTGTCCTGCCCGTCGCCGCAGCGGCGTCGGGAACCGAGATGGGTTCGCAGTCGTACGAGAAGATGCGCAACTGGGCGATCGCGTTCATCCTCTTCAAGCCCGCATCTGCCGCGATCATGGCCACCGCGTTCTGGGCCGCAGACCCGAGCTCCGACGTCACCAAACTCCAAGGCCTGATCCTGCTCACCGTTGCGGCAGTGGCACTTCCGGCCCTGCTGCGGGTACTGAACGTCTCGAGCGCGTCGTCCGGTAGCCCGATGGCACTGGCCGGCATGGCTGCGGGTGGAGCAGCCCTGGGCATGGCTGCCATGAGCGGCGGGACCAGCGCCGCGGTCATGGGCGCAACCCGCGCAGTCAAATCGGTCGGCGGCGCGGTCACCCGCAGCCAGGGAGGCTACGGCGGCCGCGCCCCCGGAACCGGTGGCGGCGGAGGTGGCGGAGGCGGTGGAGGCGGTGGC
>NZ_NOYI01000005.1 GCF_002258785.1 Rhodococcus sp. 06-235-1A | reverse complement strand
GGAGGTCGGTGAGATCGCGCAGGCCGATGTGCAGGTTCAGGTGCGGGCGTTCGCCGCCTTCGATGGGGCGGTTACTGGAGGCGAGGTATTGGTCGAGGATGTGTCCGAAGGCGTCGGCTCTGCGTGTGGCGGGGCTGCGGTCGTCGTGGGTGCCGTCGGCGGCGGGTCGGGGTTCGGTCAACGGGGAGAGTGCGGTGAGGAGTTTCTCTCCGGTGATCGCATCGAAATCGCCTTTCAACACCAGCCGCCCGTTCAACGTTGTCGAGGCGAAGAGTTCGTTGCGGTCGGTGTCCTCGGCGGGTGGTTTCTTGTTGCCGAAGCTGTCTTCGAGTCTGGTGATCGCTGCACGAATCCGGCCGGTGCGCGCTTCGGGCCCGGTGGCGGCGGCGATCAGAGCTTTGCGCGCGACATCGCGACCCTCGTCCGGCAGGTTCTTCGGGGGTGTTTCGGCGAAGGTGAGGATCAACGCGGCGTGGTCGATGGTCATGACGCCGGTGTTCACGGCGTCGGCGATGTCGGGAAACGCAGCCATGCCGCGGGCGAGGGCGACGATCTTGTTTGCTTTGGACGGTGACAGCAGGGTGGTGGAGGTCAACCATCCGGCGGGTCCGGGGAAGCCGAGTTTCTCGCGGCTCACGCGGGTGTCGATGTCGGCGACGAGGGCGATACGACGGGCTTC
>NZ_NOYI01000018.1 GCF_002258785.1 Rhodococcus sp. 06-235-1A | reverse complement strand
AGCTAAGCCCTCCAGCGCCGATGGTACTGCACTCGACAGGGTGTGGGAGAGTAGGACACCGCCGAACACAACTTCAACCAGACAACCCCCGACCACCACAGTCGGGGGTTGTCTGCATTTCGAAACCATCCACAGTCACAACCACCGAACGCCACGCTCGCCCCGGATGGTTGTGTACCAGGACTGGGTTCTGTGGCACAGTCGACGACGATGAAACTCGCCGTCGAACACCACCGTGTCAGCAGAATTCTGCTCGATTTCGATCTCACCATCGAGTTCGACAACGGCGCCACTATTTCGTTCAGCGAGGTGGAAGTCGGTGATCTCACCGTCGACGAGGACAATCAGTTCGAGGGGCTTCGGTCCTTCGCGGCTCTGAACGGTCTGGTGTGCGAGAAAGCCGATTATGACGAATCCGGTGTTCTCAGAATGCTTTTCGCCGGTGATCGAACGGTGGTTGCCGGTCCCCGTGACGAAGTCGAATCCTGGGAGTACTGCGCCGCGGATGGGTCCACTGTCCTGTGCGGACCGGATGGAGCCGTCGAATCGTGGCCGGCACCCGAGCATCCTCGAGGCGAAGCACCGACCGTGGAAGGTCTGCCGTCCATCGGTGCCACCGTTGTGCGGCTGTCGACGGGAGACGATGCCGCGGTCGAGTTTTCCGATGGCATCAAGTTGCTGTTCGAGCTCCCGCTCGATTCCGGCTATCTCGTGTTGCGGGAGAGCGTCACGTCGAGCTCCGTCTCCGAAGGAGTCGGCGAAACGACCCATGGGGATTGGGTCGTCGAACTGTCCTCGGGACACGTGATCTTCTATCGACCGCGAACTCTGTAGGGCTTGCCGAATTGGGTTTCGACACCCGGTGAATACAGCACCGAGTCCGGCGCACGTGTACTGACGTCGGGCATGCCTGCCGCGGCCACGAGCTCGTCGGAGCAATGAGTGAGTTGCGCGTCGACCAGTTGCCAATGCCTGTGCACGTTCGGCACGTACAGCAGCCGCCCGGCCAGCGAAGTGTGCAATCCCCATCGCGCGGTGAGAAACACTGCGAGTGCGTCCTCGGACATATCGCGTGTTCCCCTGACGACTCCGAAATCCGTAGTAGCGCCGCGATGTGGAGGAGCGAGCCGTGTGCTGCAGTAGCCGATCGTTGTCGTGTCGTCGTCGATGTCGATCGATGCCCATCGATACGGAATGCGAGCGGCGTTGGTGCCCAACACGACTGCCAGCCTGGACGCCTCCAGCGACCGGAATACGACGCCGCGTCTGCCCTCGGCGTCGACGGAGTACAGGCGAACGTTGATTTCGCCGAACGTGCCGAAGTACGGAACGGGGTGTCGGTAACCCAGACCGGCACCGACCATGTGGAAGCCGATCAACCCGACCCAGGACGAACCGTCGAATTCGTCGGGAACACACCCTCGGGGAAGCAACGGAGCGACCACCGAGCTCGGAATCCGCCAGTGCAGAAAGACCAGCCGTTCCCATCGTTGATCCATCAGGATCGGACGAGGCAGCAGTGGTGGCCGCGGCCAGAGGCGTCGGGCATCGTCTCGATTCATGATTCGAGCGTATGCGCGCAGTGTCAGGTAGCGGTGAATCGGGCGTGCACGCTCGCAGCGATCGTGATGTTCTCGGGTTTGAGTGCGAATCCGGCCGGGGCAGACTTCGCGGCGAACATGCGCGGGGAGGCATCGGGGACGCCGTGCTCGGCGATGCCCGGCAGCAGACCTGGATCGGCTATCGCGACAGCATGCACGCTCGTTCGCCCCAGACTCGACGCGTAGGCCTCGGCTTTGGCGACAGCGTCCCGCACGGCGAGTTCTCGAACTGCAAGGGTGTGAGCAGTTCTGCTGGATTCAGTGAGGTCCCAAGCGAAGTGATCGATCGACACCCCCTCGAGGGCCGAGGCGGCATAGACGAACGCGTCGACCAGATCGAGTTGGCTGAACTGCACTTCCACCGAGGCCTCGGCCTGGTAGACGTACGGCAATTGTTCGCCGTCGTGATTGAAGGGGCGGTTCCGGGAGTGTCGAACCTGGTCCACCGACCATCGATCGATGGGGCCACCGTCGCTGTTGTAGAGCGGCTCGACGAGCCGGGTCAGTTCGCGGACGAGCTGCTGGGCGGGCTCTGAGGCGGACTCTGCTGTACGTCCGTCGGCACGCACACTCAGCGACAGGGTGCACTGTTCGGGTGGATACGTGGCTGCGCCGTGACCGACGACGGTGATGTCGAGTGCTTCAGGGCTCATGGTGTCCAGTGTGGCATTCGCACATGGATATTCACGGAACCTCAACAGTGCTGGCCGACGCGTCAGGTGGGGAGGACAATCGCGAGCATGCTTCCTGTTCTCGATCTGGCTTCGGCCGAAAACGACCCCTCCGCGTTCGAGCGGGCACTACGCGAGGCCGCCCATCGGTCGGGCTTCTTCTACCTCGTCGGGCACGGGATCGAGACCGAGCGAATGCACGACGTGCTGCGTCTGGCACGGGAGTTCTTCGCTGTGTCGGACGATGTCAAGGACGAGATCAGTCAGCTGAAAAGCCCTCACTTCCGCGGCTATTCGCGGGTGGGTGGAGAGCTGACCAACGGCCGAGTGGATTGGCGGGAGCAGATCGACATCGGACCCGAACGTCCTGCCATCGAGGGCGCAGAAGGCTACTGGAATCTCCAGGGCCCCAATCTGTGGCCCTCGCAGCCAGCAGGATTCCGGGAGACGTTCGAGCAGTGGGAGCGGACGGTCTCGAGCCTCGGCCTGCGTCTCCTCCGGCATTGGGCGCAGTCGCTCGGCGCATCCCAGAGCGTGTTCGACGAGGCATTCGCCACCGCGCCCGCCACCCTGATGAAGGTCGTGCGCTACCCGGGCACGCCTGACCACTCACAGGGCGTCGGCGCACACAAGGACTCCGGTGTGCTGACCCTGCTTCTCGTCGAACCCGAGTCGGTCGGGCTGCAGGTGGAGACGACTCCCGATACGTGGATCGATGTGCCGCCCTTGGCCGGAGCATTCATCGTCAACATCGGCGAGTTGTTGGAAGTGGCGACCGGCGGCTATCTCCGGGCCACGCGGCACCGGGTGGTCGCGCCGGGGCCCGGCATCGACCGGATATCGGTGCCACACTTCTTGAGCCCGGCGCTCGATGCCGTCGTACCGGTCATCGAACTGCCGCCCGAGTTGGCACTGCACTCACGGGGTGTCGAGAACGACCCCGACAACCCCATCTACAGCACCTACGGCGAGAACGCGTGGAAGTCCCGCACACGAGCGCACCCCGACGTGGCGCAGTTGCACCACGGCATCGTTCCTGCCGGGCAGCGGTCCGCCTACTGACTCCGGCTGCGCCCGTGTCGTGACAGTCGATACTGCGCCCATGCTCCGGTGCACCACAGCGCCCACAGGATCAACAGTGGCTGGAACAGCAATCGGATTCCTCGTGCTGTGTCGGAGTCGAGGCCGAACGCGTCGGTGTGGGTGACGAACTGCGAAATGTTGCCGGGGAAGACCGCTACGAAGAAGGCCGCGACCACCCAACCGACGAGCGGTGCACGAGCAGTCCAGAACAGCAGTGCCAGCCCGAGCACGATCTCGACGACCCCCGACGCCAGTACGACGAAGTCGGCGCTCAGCGGCACCCACCCCGGCACCTGGGCCCCGAAAGTCGTGCGCGCCCAGAACAGGTGGCTCAGACCGGCGAAGACGAGGAACGCCCCGAGTACGATCCGGCCGATGGTGCGAGATATCGATTTCGTCATTGCGTCATGAGACACCACGGGCACACTGGGCATCATGACCGGGAGCACACCGACCGACCCAGGGCGTCGTCGATGGGTTCTGCACGTCGACCTCGACCAGTTCATCGCTGCCGTCGAAGTGCTGCGCAACCCCGATCTGGCGGGTAAACCAGTGGTGGTCGGAGGTAGGGGAGATCCCACCGAGCGTGGTGTGGTCTCGACGGCCTCGTACGAGGCGAGAGCCAAGGGTGTCGGTTCCGGAATGCCGCTACGCATCGCCGCAAAGAAGATCCCCGACGCAGTGTTTCTTCCCGTCGACAAACCCGCATACGACGAGGCGTCGACGATGGTGATGGACACGCTGAGGACGTTGGGCGTCGTGGTCGAGGTGATCGGCTGGGACGAGGCGTTTCTCGGGGTGGAGACCGATGACCCGGAGCGCTTCGCGCGTACGGTGCACGACGCCGTGTTCGACGCGACGGGGCTGCACTGCTCGGTGGGTATCGGGGACAACAAGCTACGAGCCAAGATCGCCACCGACTTCGACAAGCCGCAGGGCATCTATCGCCTGACGCAGGACAATTGGTTCGACGTGATGGGCGATCGCGGTACCGACGCGTTGTGGGGAATCGGCAAGAAGATCTCCAAGAGGCTGACCGCGCTTGGCATCGCGACGGTTCGAGAACTGGCCGACGCCGACGATGCGGACCTCGCTGCGGCTTTCGGGCCGAAGATCGGTCCGTGGCTCGGAACGAAGGGGCGGGGAATCGACCTCGCGCCGGTCACGTCCGAGCCATGGGTTGCGCGTTCGCACAGTCGCGAGGTCACGTTCCAGACCAACGTCGCAGATTGGTCGGTCATTCGAGACGAGGTCGCGGCTCTGACGTCGAAGGTGTTGGCGGACATCGAAGCCGACAACCGGCCGGCCGTCCGGGCGGCATTGAAGATCCGCTATGCGCCGTTCGAGACGCACACAGTCAGCGCGCCGATCGCCGGCTCGCCGACCTTCGATCCGGCAACCCTGACTGCCGCCGCGGTTTCCCTCGTGGATCGTCTCGACCACAGTCGACAAGTCCGCTTGATCGGCGTCCGGCTGGAAATGACTCCGCCGCAACCTCTCTGACTACTTGCGGCCCGCCGCCCAGCGCAGTCCCCAACCGTACTTCTTGTCCAGGTCGGCCTGGCTGCCCTGGATGTACTCCACCTCGCGGGTGACGGTGATCCCCGCAGACGTGTTCTCCAACAACGCGATCGAGCAGATCCGTGCCGAGTTCTCGGCCGAGTCGAGTCGCACCTCCACCTGCGGGCCGCTGGTGGGGTACAGCGTCACCACTCCGTCCACGGCCGCCCAGTTGGGTGCGCCGTCGTAGATCATCGCGAAGATCAGGATTCGTGCGAACTTCTCGGGGTGGGCAAGATTGATGTGCATGTTCTCGCCGCCGCTGACCGAACCGGAACGGTCGTCACCGTCGAGTGCGATGAACGGCGCATCCTGAAGCGAACCGAAGCTGTTGCCGAGTGCCTGGACCACGCCCTTGGAGCCGTCCCGCAGTTCGTAGAGGCACCCGAGGTCGAGATCCACACCGCCGGAGCCGTACGACGCCGCAGCCAACTTGGCCAGGAAGCCCTTCTTCTTCGGCTGCGCTGCGGGTGCGCCGGACGACCAGTTGAGGTTCACCCGCATCGAGCCCTGCTTCTCGCCGGACTTGGTCAGGCTGATGGTCGGCGATGCCTTGGACAGCGTCACCTTGCTCAGACTGATCGGTGCTCCGGGTTGCCCTGCCGAGTTCTGCCCGGTCGAGGGTTTGCGGGTGTAGTCGATGGCCATGGTTGTGCCTTCCGGACGGTCGAGTCCCGGATCGCAATGTCCGGTTTGGGCGGTCCGTCGACAATAACCGCTGTTCCTACGTTCGACACCGGCCGGGAGTGGATTGTGCGCTTCGGCAATGTGAATACCGGTCGCTCGATCACCCCTTCGGCGTGTGCTGGACGCCGAAGATGGTGCGCATCGGTTCGTTGACGCTCGAGGTACCGACCCGAATATCGGCGCGACGGGTGAGTCCCGTCGCGCCGATATTCTTGGCTGCAATCCGACTTACGGACGCGGCACGTTGCGCAGATTCGACTTGGCCATCCGAACCGCTTCGCCGACGCCCCCGTTGAGGACGACCTTGCTCATCGCGAGCGCGAATCCCTTGATCTGCTCCCCGGTGATGGTCGGCGGCACCGACAGCGCGAGCGGATCGGTGATCAGCTGGACCAGTGCCGGGCCGTCGACCGCGAAAGCAGCCTCGAGCGCGCTGCGGATGTCCTCGGGCTTCTCGACGCGTTGCGCGTGAAGGCCCGCTGCGGCTGCGATGCCGGTGTAGTCGACCTGGGGCACGTCCACGCCGAAGTCGGGCAGGCCGTCGACGAGCATCTCGGCCTTGACCATGCCCAGCGTCGAATTGTCGAACAGCACGATCTTGACGGGCAGCTTGTACATCGCGACGGTCAGGAGTTCCGAGAGCAGCATCGAGAAGCCGCCGTCGCCCGAGATCGAGACCACCTGACGGCCGGGGTTGGCGAACTGTGCACCGATGGCGTGCGGCAACGCGTTGGCCATCGAGCCGTGCAGCATCGATGCTACGAAAGCTCTTCTACCGGTGGGGTTGATGTATCGCGCGGTCCACACGTTGCACATGCCGGTGTCCGTGGTGAACACGGCGTCGTCAGCGGCGAGGTCGTCGAGCACCGAGGCAGCGTACTCGGGGTGGATCGGAATGAGCTTCTCGGCGTTGCGGGTGTACGCGCCGACGGTCTTACCCATCAGGTCGTTGTGCTTGTCGACCCACTTCTCCACGTAGCGGCGGTCGATCTTGCGGGTGACCAACGGCTGCAACGCATTCAGGGTTGCCCGAACATCGCCGTGGATGGGGTACTGCACCGAGGTTCGACGCCCCAGCTTCGTGGGATCGATGTCGATCTGCGCGGTCGTGACGTCCTCGGGAAGGAACTGCTGATACGGAAAGTCGGTGCCGAGCAGGATGAGCAGATCCGCGTCGTGGATCCCGGCATGCGCAGCTCCGTAGCCGAGCAGCCCCGTCATGCCGACGTCGTACGGGTTGTCGTACTGGATGAATTCCTTGCCGCGCAACGAATGTCCGACGGGAGCACCGATGGTGTCGGCGAATGCCACCACCTCGTCGTGAGCACCCTTGACTCCGTAGCCGGCGAAGATGGCTACCTTCTCGGCGTTGTTGATGGCGTCGGCCAGTGTCTGGATGTCCGCCGCAGGCGGGGTGACGACCGGTGTCGAGGGAATGGCAATCGGGTCCATCGATCCGGCGGCCGACAATTCGGCGATGTCGCCGGGGAGCGTCAGCACCGACACTCCGCCGCCGGTGATGGCGGCATTGATCGCCGCACGGAACACGCGGGGTGCCTGCTCGGCGGTGGAGACGAATTCGTTGTAGAGCGAGCATTCTCCGAAGAGGCGATCCGGGTGCGTCTCCTGGAAGTAACCCGAGCCGATCTCACTGCTGGGAATGTGCGACGCGATCGCCAGAACCGGTGCGCCGGAACGGTGTGCGTCGAACAGGCCGTTGATCAGATGCAGGTTGCCCGGGCCGCACGAACCCGCACACACGGCCAGCGCGCCGGTGGTCTGCGCGTCGGCGGAAGCAGCGAACGCAGCGGCCTCCTCGTGGCGTACATGAATCCAGTCGATGCCGCCCTTGGCCGATCCGCCGGTGCGACGCACTGCGTCGACCACAGGATTGAGACTGTCGCCGACGATGCCGTAGATGCGTTGTACGCCGGCGTCGACGAGTCCTCGAACGAGCTGATCGGCCACTGTGGTGGGCATGTGCAATTCTCCTCGGATGTAGTGGCGCGTTCGGATCGATGTGCCTCACGTGCGCCAGTTCGACGCCTTCCCTGTGCCGAGGGCGTATCAAACATGAAAGTGCAGCGAGATCGCTATCGCAAGAGGAAAGCCCAGGTAGAGGCCCAGCGCGATCTCCGTCACGTGGCGATATTCCTGCCAGCACCCAACCGGTTTTGCGGGTGGCCCTACGCAGGCGACCGCAACACCCGAAGGGAAGCCGCGGTTCCCAGCACCAGGACTCCGGTCGCGATGGCGAAGGCGATCGAATAGGAGTCGCCGATGGCGGGTGCGACGATCAGCGGGCCGACCACCTGCCCGACGCCGTAGACCGCAGTCAGTGTTGCCGCGGTACGTCCGATGGGCAGTGTCTGGGCGGCGCTCATCGTCAGCATCGTGATGCCCATGAACGTTCCGCCGAACAGCAGAGCCGAGAACACGGCGGCGACGGTGTTCCCGGTCAGGGCGGGGAGTACTGCTGCGATCGACTGTAACGCGAACGCAGCCACCAAGGCGTTGAGCAGGGTGGTTCGGCGGGCGACTGCCTGCCACAACACCGTCGCCGGCACTGCGGCGAACCCGACGACGACCCACACCGCCGGACCCACCGACGTACTGCCGTGGCCACCGACCGCCGCCACGAGAAACGTGCCGACGATGATGTAACCGAGGCCCTCCAAGAAGTACGCGAACAGCAATGTCCGCCATACCGTTCGGGTCGTGCCGTCGATGTCGCCGGGCGCGGTCCGCGTTGCGGGCTCGGCATGCACCCGCAGCGTCCACGCCGGGGCGACGAGGACCACCGTCAGCAGCGCCGAGCACATCCACAGCGCCTCCCAGGACAGGTGCGGTCCGAGAAGCAGCGTCAGAATTCCCGACGCCGCGATGCCTGCGCCGACACCACCGAACGCGATACCGGGTGAGGCACCGTCGGCGCGATGCTTCGTAACGGTGCTCGCGCACGCGATGAAGACCGCGGCGCTCGCCAGGCCCGCCAGGAATCGCAGTGCGGAGAACGCTGCGGTGGAATGGACTGCAGCCATGGCCAACTCGCTGGCGACGAGGACCACTGTCCACAGTCGGAACGATGTCGTCGTGTTGATCGCCGGGCGCACGGACAGCACGATTGCGCCGACGAGATAGCCGGCGTAGTTCGCGGTCGCGATGACGGCACCGCTGCTCGGCGTCACCTCAGCCGCGTCGACCATGATCGGCAGCAGCGGCGTGAACACGAATCGTCCGACGCCCATCGCCGCCGCGAGTCCGGCAGCGGCGGCGAACGACAGTCGACGGCCGTTCATTGCGGTACCCCCTAGGTCGTTAGCCGGGTCAACGGTACGCGTCGTATCTTCGGCTCGCGAAACGGACATGAGGGAACCGGGCGAGCCTCCAGCGCGTCCAACTTCTGATGCCGACAGCGGGGGACACATGAGCGAGACAAAGTACACCGACGCAGAACGACCCATCTGGGTGCCGCACTGGCCGAACACATTGGGTCGACTGTGGCAGGCCATCATTGCCACCATTGCAGTGGTATCGATTTCAGTTTATCGAGGGCAGCTTGCGATCCGCGGTGACGGAGATTGGATCGACATCGGTTCGATGGCTCTGCTGGCCTTTGTGATCTGCACCTGGATCGGTCTCAACGACAACGTGATTCGGTGGGGTATCCCGATCGGATTCGTCCGGCGCGTCGAGGACGACGCGCATGGTAGCGGCGTGTCGATTCCGCCCCGGAGGGCCAAGCTCTGGTTGACCGCGCTCGCGTCGATCGCAGCGATAGGCATCGGCGTCGCTCTGTCCGAGAACGACAAGTTGGCTCCGGTAGGCATCCCGATCGCTGGAATTGCCGCCGTCGTGCTGCTGGTGACGCTCGGGTTTCGCAGCAGCGTCGAACTGCGTTTGTTCGCCGACGGGTTCGTCAGGCGCAGACGGTCGTGGATGTTCTTCTTTCCGCGTACCCGCGATATCCTCGTGCGCTGGAACGACGTGGAACAGTACGAGGCATCGACCTACCGGACCTCCGAGAAACGGGGGAGTGGATTCACCGAACCGGTCCTGTACATCCGAGCCACCGGGCTCGGCGTCGAGCGTCCCCGCGACCGACTCGACGAACCGAACCGGATGGCGATTCGGATTCACATGTTGGCAGCCGAACCGAATGCGATTCTGTCACTGATGAAGTGGTGCACCGACGGCCCGGCCAACCGGATCCGGTTGACCGGCTACGACTCACCCGACCTGCTGGTGCCACCACCGCTGCGTGAGCGACTCGATCGGTCGCGCTCCTAGCTCCGTCACTGGCCGGCATGGAACCGATCACAAGGTCGCTGCGTCAAACCCGATGACGCCGATTCACCGGGCGTCGATACGGTCCGACTCGGGGGGAACGACATGACAGTGAATGTGGATCCAGTGATCCTGCGGCAGTTCTCGAATGTGTTGTCGGGAACGGGGGAGGCGATTGCCGAGTTGGATACCCTCGCCCCGTTCCGGGAATCCGAGAATGCGTTGCAGGGTAGTGACTTTCGTGCAGCGTGTGCGGCGGCGGCAGCGGCAGCGGCCGGAGCAGTTGCAGCTCTCGCCGGGCGGGCCGAGTGCGTCGCAGACATTGCCCGCGGGGTCGCGCAGAACTACGAGATCGCCGACGACGAACTCGCCCGCCGCCTCGCTGCGATGGACCAGCCGAAGTGACCCCGACGGTGCCGCACGTCGCGGGCTGGGAGCCGGAGTCGATGCGCAAGACGATGATCGAACTGGCCGAGATTGTCGAGCGCGTCAACGGCCAGCGCACCGGGGTGTTGGAGGAGCAGGATGTGCTGGCCGAGAGCTGGACCGGCGAAGCAGCCGACGCCGCAGCCGAACGCGTGGTGACCGAATGCTCCCGGATGAGCTCGGTGTGCGGTGAGATCGATTCACTCGGTAAGGCATTCGAGACCGCAGCAGGAATGGTCGAGGCCGCGAAGGCGCACCTGCAGACGCAGGTGTCGGCGGCGACGACGAGCGGGTTCGCCGTACGGGCCGACGGTGTGGTGGACCCCGAGGGAATGATCGCGCTGATACCGGACAGCCTGGGCGAAGAGAAAGTGCGCCAGGCCGACGAACTGCGCTCTGCTGCAGCGCAGTTGACCCAGGACATTCAAGGTGCTCTGAAGCAGGCAGAGCGGGCCGCGCTCGACGCTGCGCAACAGTTGGCCGAGCCCACGAAGCTGTTGACCGAGCTTGGGCTCAGCAGCCCGACCGGAAAATTCGTGGAGAACCCGGACGGCTCGTTCTCGTGGATGCCGGACTGGCCGACGACCGTGGCATCGACGGTGATCGGCGGCATGGCCGCCGTGACGAGGCGGGCGCTGGAATTTCCCGGCGTCGATTCCGTCGACGATGTTGCCAAGAACATCGGCCGTGGGCTCGGGGTCTTCGGAGTCGCTGCGGGCGCGATTCCCGGGATCGCGGGAAAAATCGATGAGGGGATGAACCCGGCCGAAGGGGTCATCGTCGAGGCCACACCGATAGCCGCTGGAGCAGTTGCGACGTGGGCATTCGGTGCCGTGGGTGGCCTGGCGGGTTCTATTGTTCCGGGGCCGGGCACGGTGGCCGGCGCTGCTGCCGGAATCGCTGTGGGCGGATTCGTCAGCTACAGCGTGGACAAGCTGTTCGAGGCGGCAGGGAAATGAGCGAACACAGGGACAACCGGACGCCACATCGCGAGGATGTGCTGAGCAAAAGCGCGGTAGGACAGAAGTACCCACTGTGGGTGAGAACGTGGCGCAGTGTTCACCTGGGTTGGCTCATAGCGCTCGGCGTTCTGTCTGCCGTCCTTGCCGCGACAATCGTGACTGTTGGACTGCAGAGAACAATCGACGCGGACACTCTGCTCTCCATGTCGTGGCTGACGTTGGTGTCTTCCTTGCCGCTCACGCTCGCGGTGTTGTTGTCCGGCATCGGATCTGCGCGGCTTTCACGTTTCGTCCGACCGGTGAACGTCGCCGGATTCAGCCGAGGCGTGGCAGTGCCGGGGCGGGGGAATGTGTTGTACCGCAGCGGAATACTTGTATTCGCGTTGGTGGCCGGTGTGTCTTACGTCCAGTGGGGAGGAGATGAACCAGTAGGTGCCGCGCGCCACCAGCTGACGATCCTGGTCATGTCGCACTTCGGCGCTCCGATACTCCTGCTGTTCTTCGCGCTGAGTGTGCTTGTCGTCAACCGCACCAGAATCTCGCTGCACCCCGATGGCATTGTGGAAGAGATTTATCGTCGCCGCGGGTGGAAGGTCACCACAGCCGTCACGGTCGTGCCGTGGGACGGGATCGTCGAGCTGCAACCGCAGACGCATCCGAATCCGGCCCTGTCACATCCGCACTGGTACCCAACCGTCCGAGTCGCGTACCGCGCAGCCGACAGCGAATCGCATCAGGTGCTGGTACTGATGGCATGCGAGAAGAAGGTCGAACCGAATGCGTTGTATGCCCTGTTGCAGTGGTGTCGCGACAATCCCTGGGCTCGTGAGCAACTAGGCCAGGACGATGCGCGCGAATTGCTCCGTCCGCCCAGTCTGCTCGAGCGTATCCGCGCCGATCGCGCCGCATCGACCTCCGTTGGAAGGAATGCGGTCCAGTGACGGTTCGAGAGGGGGCGATCGAAAGTTTCCTCGAGCAGCAGGGGGTCGAACTCGTTCCCGTGCATCGCAACGAATGCAACAGGTTCGGTCTCGAACTGCCGACAATGCCGGGCTGGGACCTGGTTCCCGAGCACCTGTTCCCGCATGCCACCGCGGTGCTCTGTTCGCCGGCGAATGCCGTCGACGGGTTCGTGCCGAATGCGCTGGCTCTGGTCGGGAAGTTCACGCGATCAGTGGACCCGATATCGCTCCTGGAGTGCGGGTTCGGAGACTCATGGGCGTTGCCCGGTTGGGTCGAGGTCAGTCGCGACTCAGCACCGCTGCGCGGACTGCCGTCCGTCTCGATCGCCGGTCGATACGATTGGGACGGCAGGACGCTGTTCGCCCGGACCCGCTATGTCGTCGTCCACCACATCGTCGATCAGTACCTCGTACAGATGACGGTCACCCTGCCCGACCTGACCAGGGCTCGATTGGGTTGGGCAGCAGACGAGTTCGTGGACGAGGTGCGGATCGGGTACGAGTGACTCACGCCGGAATCTGCTGGACGACGGCGGCGACGGCCTCCACCTGGTCCGCGATGCGAGGTCCCCATCGACTCGAGAGATCCTCGTCCATCGGGAAGATCCGATCGTCCCGGACGGCGGGCATCGATCCCCAGCCCGGCCGAGCTGCGACGGATTCGGCTGTCACTCCGCAGCATTGGGCGTCGGCGAGAAAGATCATGTCGGGGTCCGCGGTGATCACCGTCTCGGCGGACAGCTGCGGGTAATCTCCTGCATCGGAGCCGTCGGCGATGCTCTGCAGACCGAACAGGCCGTAGATCTGGCCGACGAAGCTCTGGCTGGTCACGGTGTACAGCGTGTCGTCGAGTTCGTGGAAATACGTGAGCTGCTCTTCGCGCGTCGGCACGCTCGCGACGGCCGCATCGATCCGGTCACGCATCTGCGCGACCACTGCGTCGCCTTCGGCGTCGTGCCCGGTCGCGCCGGCCACTTGTTCGATCTGCGAGTATGCGTCGTCGAGGCTCGTCGCGGCCGGCAGCAACAACGTCGGGACACCGGCCTCGGCGAGAGTGGACGTCACGATGCCCAGGTCGGTCGAGGTGATCACCAGATCCGGGTCGTAGGCAACGATCGCCTCGAGGCTCGGCGTGAATGCTGACAGGCCGGTCTTGGGCGCGTCGGCCGGATAGTCCGACTGATCGTCGACGGCCGCAACCTGCTCGCCCGCCCCGACGGCGAACAAGGTCTCCGTGGCCGTCGGGCTGAGCGAGACGATCGTGCGGGGCATCGCGTCGATCGTGACGGTCCCGCCGTCCGAGCCCGACGCGATCGTCTTGGGAAACTCCCCGCTCGGTGCAGCGGACGAGGTGGCGGCCGGGGTATCGGTCGTCGCGCTGCCGCACCCGGCTGCAACGAGCGCGACGACCGCGAACCCTGCTGAGATCATTCGTGCCGATCGACGCTGCACTGCCGCTCCTGTGTGTCCGATGCCCGTGGAGCGCCAACACTATCGGGTCTTGGGTCAGCGTCCCAGGCTGCGCGCCAGGTACCGCCCGGTGTGGGTGTCCGAGGTGAGTAGCCCGTCCACCGTTCCGGTGAACGTGACCAGGCCGCCGTTGTGGCCGCCGTCGGGGCCGAGGTCGATGACCCAATCTGCGGCGGCGATGACGTCGAGGTTGTGCTCGATGACGATCACCGACCTGCCCTCGTCGACCATCCCGGACAGCAACGCGATCAGGTTCGACACGTCCGACGGGTGCAGACCGGTCGTCGGCTCGTCGAGTACCAACACCGGTGACGATCCGACCAGCTCGGTGGCGAGCTTGAGGCGTTGGCGCTCGCCACCGGACAACGACGAGAGGTTCTGGCCGAGCGAGAGGTAGCCGAGCCCGACGTCGCGGCATCGCCGCAGGATGTCGCGAATCTTCTTGACGTCGAAGAAGTCCTGCGCGTCCTCCACCGACATCTCGAAGATGTCCGCGATGCTGACGCCGTCGACGGTATGCCGGATGGCACCCGACCGGAACCGCCTGCCCTGGCACGTCTCGCATGTGCTGGTCACCGGGTCGGTGAAACCGAGGTCGGTGAAGATCACGCCACTGCCCTGGCAGTCGGGGCAGGCACCGTCGGAGTTGGGTGAGAACAGCGACGGGGGCCGGCCGGTCTTCTTGGCGAAGTAGGCGCGAATCGGGTCGAGGAGTCCGGTGTACGTCGCGGGAGAGGAGCGGCGCGAACCGCGGATGGGTGCCTGGTCGATGATGACGGCGTCCGGGGCCGCCTCGCGGAGGTGCCCGTGGATGAGAGAAGACTTGCCGGAACCGGCGACCCCGGTGACGGCCGTCAGGACTCCCAGCGGAACGTCGACACTGACGTCGCGCAGATTGTGGGTGGTTGCTCCGGTGATGCTCAGCCAGCCCGAAGGGGCGCGGGGAGTCCGCAATTCGATGTTCTCACGCCGCAGTGCGGCACCCGTCCGGGTGTCCGCGGTGCGCAGCTCGTCGTAGGTTCCCTCGAACACGACTGTGCCGCCGGCCTTTCCGGCCCCGGGTCCGATCTCGACGATGCGGTCGGCGATGGCCATCACCTCGGGGTCGTGCTCCACGACGAGGACGGTGTTGCCCTTGTCGCGCAGGGCGAGCAGCATGTCGTCGAGGCGGTGCACATCGCGGGGGTGCAAACCGGTGGTCGGTTCGTCGAAGACGTAGAGCATGTCGTTGAGGGTGGCTCCGAGATGCCGCACCATCTTGATGCGCTGCGATTCACCACCGGACAGCGATGACGTGGCGCGGTCCAGGCTGAGGTAGCCCAGCCCGAGATCGACGAGTCTGCGTAGTTGCGTAACGATTTCGCTCGTGAAGGTGCCAAGGCCTTTGATGTCCCAGCCGTCGATGCGGTCGGCGAGTTCGGAGACCTGCATCGCGAAGGCGTCGGGCAGGGACAACCCTTCGAGGGTGGCACCTCGGATGGTCTCGTTGTATCGAGAGCCGCCGCAGGCCTCGCAGGTGCCACGGGTCACGATGCGCTCGAACGCGAGCTTGGCTTTGCCCTTGAGCGCATCGGCGTCCTTCGCCAAGTAACTGCGCCGGAACCTGGAGACGATCCCCTCGTAGCTCTTCATCACGGCGTCGGGGTTGGTCACCTCCACTTCTCCGGGTTTGGCGTCGAAGAAGACGTGGCGCTCTCGAGCTGAGTACTGCTCGATCGGGACATCGAGGTCGAACAGGCCCGAGTCGGCGAACACTCGGTACGGCCATTTGCCGACCTCGAAGTCGGGATGCTTGAACGGCCCCTCGCGCAAGGACTTCGACTCGTCTACCAGTTCGCCGAGGTCGACGACCTTCGCTTCACCGAGCCCTTCGCATTCAGGGCACATTCCGGCGGGGTCGTTGAACGAGAAGGCGTTGGCGTACCCGATCGACGGCGTGACGCCGCGAGACCACAGCATGCGCAGCCAGTCCCCGATGTCGGTGATCGTGCCGACGGTCGAACGCGGGCCACCGAACAGTCGCTTCTGATCCACGATGACGACGGCCGAGAGATTGGCGATCAGGTCCGCGTCGGGACGGCCGTAGGACGGAAGGAACGTCTGCGCGAACGCGGTGAACGTGGAGTTGATCTGCCGCTGGGCTTCAGCGGCGATGGTGTCGAAGACGAGCGACGACTTGCCGGATCCGGAGACGCCGGCGAAGACGACGAGCGAACGCTTGGGCAAGTCGAGGTTCACGTCGCGGAGATTGTTCTCGCGTGCTCCGCGAACGATGATGGTGGACAGTTCGTCTGGAGGTGTGGATGGTTCGGTCGAGATCGTCGGCTGGGCTTGAGTCATTGCGTTCGAGTCGCCTTTCGCCGCCCCTGACGCTGGTTCGTCCGGGGCCGACGCAGTCTACCGTACGGCGTACGGAAATGCTCGGAAAGAGCCCGCCGTAACAGACTTACCGGTCTGGCGATCTCTCATGGGCACCGGTTGCATCAGGCCGTCGGTTACGTCGAAAGGTATTCATGACAAGCAATAGTCCCTTCCGCGTGGGATCGGCCATCGTGCTCGCCCTTCCTGTGTTCGTCCTCGCGGGCTGCGGATCTACGGACTCCGCCGAGGCCGAGGTCCGGACCGAAGTGCGGACAGTGACCATGGAGGTGACCACGACCCCAGCCACGACCGCGCCGACGTCGATCGAGAGGATTGTCCTTCCGGACACCACCGCGCCCGAACCGCCCGCCGCGGAGCCGGTCCTCGTGGCCATGCCTCCGGTCGTGTGTATGAATCTGCAGACTGCCCAGAATGCGATTCAGGCTGCAGGTGTCTTCTACTCGCGGAGCGTCGACGCGTCCGGTGCGAGCCGGATGCAGGTCAACGACTCGAACTGGATTGTCGTAGCGCAGGATCCGCCCGCAGGGACTCTCATCGGTGAGGGGGACGCACTGCTGTCCGCGGTGAAGATCGGTGAGCCGAACAACTGTTGATCTACCGGCTGATGCTGTGCTTGCCTGGAGCCGGTTCCTGCTCGGTCGAGCTGTAGGCAAGGTGGCCTCCGATGAGGCCGCCGACGCTCGCTGTTGCCAGACCTGCAGCAGCCAGTGCCTTGGCGATGCCATCGGTCTGCTTCCGACGCCGTAGGTAGGAGCCGAGGAAGAGGAAGACGCCGGTCGCGTTGGAGGCCGCGTGGATCATCCCGACGCGTCGCTGGCGGGTGTTCATCGTCGACCAGTCCGCCCAGCCGGTGGCGATGGCTACCGGTGCGGACGCCAGCCCGACGGAGATCACCAGTTTGCTCGCCCGGGACTGGTGATTCATCAGGTCGAGGACGACTGCGCTCGTCCAGCTGCCGATGGTGACGTTGACCAGCGCTGGGTGGATGGGGTGTCCGATCCACCGGCCGCGGAGTGCGGAACCGACGGCGGTGTCGTCGAGTGCGGGCGCGAGAACCCCGTTGATCGCGTTGCTGGCTCCGTCGAGAAAAGAGGCCGATTCGAGGCTGTCCAGTGCTTGTTTGGCTGTCATACCTTCCCGCATGCCCCACTGGTCCTGCGCGAACCGTAAGGGCAGCCAAACACGGGACGAAATGCTTGGACGTCCTATAAAGTCGAGTGATGAGCAGCAGCGGAACACGAGTGAACACCGTCGACGGCGTCCTGCGACGGTCGGCAGCGAAATTCCCCGACCGTCTCGCCGTGACGTTCGAGGGACGTAGCCACACCTACAGAGAACTCGATACCGCTGTCACCCGCGCTGCTCGACGACTGCGTGCGATGGGGTTGGACAAAGGTGACCGTGTGGCGGCGTACGGCGTCAACTCCGATGCGTATGTCGTCGCGTTCCTCGCTTGTGTGCGAGCCGGGTTGGTACATGTTCCGATCAACTACGCGCTCGTGGGCGAGGAATTGCAGTACTTGCTGGAACAGTCGGGCGCACGCGCGGTGCTGGTCGACCCAACGTTGGTGCCCATCCTCGACTCGGTTCGTGCCACCCTGAGCATCGAGCACGTGGTGTCTCTTCCCGATGTGCTGGGCACGGACGGCGACAGTTCTGACCTCGACCCCGCCGCAGAGTCGACCGACCTCGCTCAGTTGCTCTACACCTCCGGAACGACGTCGAAACCCAAGGGCGCGATGATGTCTCACGGTGCGCTGGTTGCGGAGTACGTCTCGTGTGTCATCGCCCTCGGGTTCACTCAGGACGACGATCCTCTGCTCGTGATGCCGATGTACCACTCGGCGGGGATGCACGTGTTCATGCTGCCGTACCTGTCTGTGGGTGCCACTGTGCGTTTGATGCGTAGGCCCGACGTTCCGGAAATCCTGCGCCGCATCGAAGAAGAGAAGATCAAGTCGCTGTTCCTGGCCCCGACGGTCTGGGTTCCGCTGGCCAATCACCCCGATCTGGAGACGCGCGATCTCTCATCGTTGAAGAAGGCGCAGTACGGGTCGTCGATCATGCCGGTCACAGTGCTCACCCGACTGCGAGAGCGGTATCCGGACATCGAGTTCTACAACTGTTTCGGGCAGTCCGAAATAGGGCCGTTGGCAACGGTATTGCAGCCTGCCGAGCACGAGGCGAGGCCGGCGTCGTGCGGCCGCGCGGTTTTCTTCGTCGAGACCCGCGTCGTCGACGCCGACTGCAACGATGTGCCGGACGGTGAGCCCGGCGAGATCCTTTACCGTTCCCCTCAGTTGTGTGACGGCTACTGGGACAAGCCAGAGGCGACGGCAGATGCGTTCTCGGACGGGTGGTTTCATTCCGGCGACCTGGTGACCCGCAATGCCGAGGGGTTCATCACCGTCGTCGATCGGATCAAGGACGTGATCAATACCGGCGGCATTCTCGTCGCGTCACGCGAAGTGGAGGATGCGCTCTACACCCATTCGGCGGTTGCAGAGGTCGCGGTGATCGGAACGCCTGACGACAAGTGGATCGAGGCGGTGACGGCCGTCGTCGTGCTGAAGGCCGGGCAGGAGTTGTCGGCGGAGGCGCTGATCGACCACGTCAAGGGTCGAATTGCGCCGTTCAAGGTGCCCAAGACAGTGACGTTCGTCGACGAGTTACCGCGCAACCAGAGCGGGAAGCTGCTCAAGCGAGCGTTACGCGGTTGACCTGTCCTCAGGCTGCGCGCCGTTTTCGTCGGTGGTGGCTGGGGATGGGTTGTCTTGTGGGGTCGATGGATTCGGGTGGGATGGCGTAGGGGTGTCCGTCGTCTCCCATGATCAGCTGCCAGTCGCCGTGGTGGACGAGGCGGTGGCATTCTCCGCAGACCAGCGCGAGGTTGTTCAGGTCGGTTCTGCCGCCGTGTTCCCAGAATTTCACGTGGTGGGCTTGGCACCACTGTGCGGGGCGGCCGCACATCACGCAGCAGGTGTCGCGGATGGTCAGGGCGATGCGTTGGTCGTCGGAGGCGAGTCTGGTGGTTCGCCCGAGGGCGAGGGGGACGCCGTGGTGGTCGACGATGACGGGCGTCAGGTCAGCGTCGCAGGTGACGAGCTCGGCGAGGGAACGACTGATCGGGCCGGCCCAGTCGAAGCGGAACGGCCAGTCGGCATCGCCGGGCGCGGGCATAGACCCCTGCACGGCACCATCACCACCGGCTGCTGTGTCGCCGCGAGCAGCATCGTCGCCCGGCGCGGGCGCAGACCTCTGCCCAACACCATTAACACCGGCACCGCTGTTCGGGGAGCCAGTGGCGACCGCACCGGTTCCCGTCGAATCCGTTGCAGTGCTGTCGGATTGCGTTCTACCGCCGTGGGCGAGCAAGTCCCGCAGTGAAACGATCAGGTGCACCGACGCCCGCGACCCGCCCGCCGCCCCGCGGCTGCTGCCGTGCAGGTGTCGGTCGAGGATCTGATCGAGTGCATCGGCCCGCCGCTTCGACGGACCACGCGGATCGCGTTCGCCACCGGGACCCGGCCGCGGCGCCGTCAACGGCGACAGCGCGGTGAGCAGCTTCTCCGCCAGAAGCTGGTCGACGTTGCCGCCGAACTGAAAGCGCCCGTTGGCCAGAGGATGAACATCGAACCGGTTCAGATTCGGATTCTCCGCCACCGGCACCGGCGGCGGCCCCGACGGAACAGGCTCCGGCCCAGCAGGTTCGGGCTCGCCTGCGCCACCCGAATCACCCGCGCCACCCATATCGCCCGAACCATTCGCGTCATCATCCGAACCACTCGCGTCGTCGGTGTCGCTCGACCCGGCATCGGCTCGGCTCGCCTGTTCCCGTTCGCGTCGCTGCTTCTCGGCCTGCTCGTGTCGGGCTCGGGCGTCGTCGGCCGCGGAATGCGCCAATGCCTGAGCGCGGGAGGTGACCTGCCCGGCGGTGCTCCGCAATGCGGTCTCGAGCAGTTCGGCGACCACAGCGTGGCGGCGCTGTGCGTCGAGGGTGGGGTCGGCGATGACGACGGTTGCGTACCCGTCGGCTATCGCCGACGCATGTGAGAGATGGATGTCACCACCGCCGAGGGCGTCGAGCACGCTCGGCCAGTCGGTGAGCCAGTGCCCGAGTTCCATCTGACGGGTTGCGGATCCGTCGGTGATGCGCACCGACCTCGCGTACCAGCGGGTGACGGAGGAATGACCGAGTTTCATCGCCAAACCACGTCGGTCGATCTCGGCGAGCAGCGTCAATCTGGCTGCAGCGAGCGCGTTTTCGTGGGAGGTCACGTCGGCTAGCTCGGAGACCAATTCCTGATCTCCGAGCTCGAACACATCCCCCCATGTCTTCACACCACGAAAGCTATACCCACCCACCGACAACTTCTGCGGCGCAGGTCAGCGCTTCCATCGGATGCGGATGGGCCCTTTGGCGGTCGACGGATCGACGACTGATCCCTTCTGGGTGATCTCGACTTCTCCCGCGTCGACCATGCGTCGAGCCGCGCGGCGGACCGGCTCCATCAAGTCGCGCCATCCGTCGTCGGACAGGGCCCGTGCCACGTCGGAGGGGCAGATCGTGGCGTCGCGGGATCGGGCGTCGAGCAGGGTTCGGATCTTGTCTTCGAGTTCTTTGTCGGTGGTGCTCACCTTGTGCCGCCGGCACGCGTCGCTGCAGTACTTGATGTCATCCCAGTTCTTCTCCCACTTCCTGCGCCATTCGATTCGCCGCCCGCACGATGCGCAGACCTTGTCCGCGGGGTGAGCCGTGGGGGAGCGGCGAGAATGAGCCATGCTTCGACAGTAACCTTCTCGCATGGCGATTCGACCCATCCTCATTGCCGGCGACCCGCGGCTGACAACCTGCGCCACTCCGGTCACAGAGTTCGACGCGGAACTGGCCGCGTTCGTGGACGACCTGTTCGAGACCAACACCGCCGCGCACGGGGCCGGTCTCGCCGCCAACCAGGTAGGCGACTCGCGCGCGATCTTCGTCTACGACCTGCGCGACGGCGGCGTCCGTCACCGCGGGCACGTGGTCAACCCGGTGCTCGAGACGTCGCCGATCCCGGAGACGATGCCCGACCCCGAAGACGGTGAAGGGTGTCTGTCGGTTCCGGGTGAGAGGTACCCCACCGGCCGCGCGAACTGGGCCCGCGTCACCGGTGTCGATGTGGAGAACAACCCGGTGACGGTCGAGGGCGAGGGCTACCTGGCTCGGTGCCTGCAGCACGAGTGCGATCATCTGGCCGGTCATCTGTATCTCGACCGCCTGATCGGCCGCAATCAGCGTGCAGCGAAGAAGATGATCAAAGCCAATGGATGGTTGGGGCCGGGCAACAGCTGGCTGCCCGGATCCGACTCGAATCCGTTCGGGTGGTGATCAGCACGCCCCGGTAAGTGCGCACGCCGTCGAGCGTTCCAGCTTCCACCGGCCGTCCGACACAACGAATTCGATCGTGGTGGGTTGCTCCTGTGACGTTCCCGTCGCCTCGACTCGGCCGGCAGCGATCGCAGTGACTCCGTCGAAGACCACATCCGACACGATTGCGCCGCTACCGGTGAGAGCGACCAGCGTCGTTCCGCCGATTGCCAGGGCGACTCCGGCGACAATCTTCTGCAGCATGGTGGCTCCGTCGTTTCGAGCACGAAAACTCGGTCCTCACTGGATCGATCGCAACCGACCTTGCGTCACGAAACTGCGCGGCCGCCGAACACGGCACACTGGAACCATGACCGCACTCGAAGCTCCCATCGTCGCCGAACGGCTAGGCCGTCGCCTCACGATGTGGGGTGGTGGAAGTGTGCTCGCCGGGACTGCGTTGGCCTGGCAGGGCTCATCGTCTGCTCGTCGCGCGTTCGGTCTGCAGACGGCTGGGTGGGGTGCGATCGATCTGGCGATCGCGGGTGCCGGCGCACTGAGTTCCAAGCCCCCGACGGCTGCGAGCTTGAGCCGGCTGCTCTGGATCAACGCCGGTCTCGACGTCCTCTACATCGCGACCGGTGCGCACATCGCCGTCAGGAAGCCTCGGTTCGGCCGTAGGATCACCGCCGACCAGGCGTTGGGTCACGGAACGGCAGTCGTGGTCCAAGGCCTCGCCCTGCTCGTTCTGGACACGACGCACGCCCGCATGATCAGGCGCTAATCACAACAGTGTCATTCTCGCAGTAGGCGATTTGTCAAGCACCGACACGCCTCATTTGTTGCGCGATGAGTAGATTTGCGTAACACTCGTCCCACTAGTCACATCAGTATCGTGGGTCACACGGGAAACGGTGGGTTCGTTCATGCGTGTACGTAGTCGGCAGATCGCTGTCGGGGCTGTCCTGGCACTGGCAGTGAGCGGGCTCAGCGCTCTGACCGCGCCTACCGTCTCGGCCGAACCCTGTGGTGGCCTGGGTGGGCCGGGTTCGTCGCCGCTGTTCGGTTCCTCGGGCAGCGCGGGCATGTCGGGCAAGAACCCGCAGGGCCCGCAGGGGCCTCTCCCGCGGATCACGGGCAACACTCAGAGCATCGCCTGGGTCACCGGACCTCAGAGCGTGAACGACACCTACAACGATCTGGCGATGTCGGGGACCGATCTGGGCATCACCTGGGACAACGGCTCCGGCCAGATCCTGATGGCGTTCGGTGACACGTTCGGCGATTGCTCGTCCGGCAACGCCCAGTGGCGCAGCAATGCGCTCTTCCGGTCGGACAAGGCGTCGACCGACCTCTCCCAGGGAATCAAGATCGGTCCGGCCGACCCGAACAACACCACCTCGGGCGCTGTTGTCAGAGCTGACAACCCACGCTATGCCGCCGAGATCATCTCGAGCACAAAGCTACCGAGCGTCGAAGACACGACCATCCCGACGGCGGCCATCGCGATCGGCGGCACCCAGTACATCAACTACATGTCGGTGCAGAGCTGGGGTGCACCCGGCCGCTGGGTCACGAACTACTCCGCGACAGCCAAATCGACCGACAACGGCCAGAATTGGACGACGGACCCCAAGACCATCCGCGTCAACAAGGGCGTCACGATCCCCGGCTTCACCAACGTCCACGAAAGCCAGGGCAAGTTTCAGCAGAGCGCGTACGTACTGGGTCGAGACGGCAAGTACCTCTATCAGTTCGGCACTCCCAACGGACGATTCGGCGATGCGTTCGTCGCCCGAGTCGCGCCGGCCGACATCGAGAATCTCGACGCGTACGAGTACTCGACGCAGGATCCTGATCCAGCCAAGCAATGGTCCAAGAACATCGGCGATACCGTCGCCATCGTCAAGGGCCCGGTCAGTGAGATGTCGGTTGCGTGGAACGACTACCTCGGCCGCTACGTGATGATGTACGGGGACGAGAACTCTCGCACGTTGGTCGCACGCACTGCCGACAATCCCGAGGGCCCGTGGAGTGCGCCGAAGACGATCCTCGATTCCAACCAAACAGCCGGCGGAATCTACGCGCCGTTCATTCATCCGATGTCGAGCGGAAAAGACCTGTACTTCACCGCTTCTCGGTGGTCGGACTACAACGTGCTGCTTCTCAAAACGAACCTCGATGCGCTGAAGTGATCTCCGCGGACCGTTGGACGGCTTTGTCGAGGTAGGCGTCGACGTCCAGATCGAACACCCCGGAGGCCAGCCCGCGCCGGATCGTCGCGAGATACCTGCTCGACGGTTCGCCGGGCTCCCGCACGATCGAACTGGTCAGCGTGAACGCGGGCAGTCCGTCGATGTCCGGGAGCCGCAGCAGGGCATCGTATTTTCCGCGGAAGCTCTCGCCTGTGCGATCCACTGCCAGCTGCGACCATTGTCCGATGGCAAGCGTCTCCGTCGCTCCGACATCGATGGATGCAACAACGTTCTCGACCGCGGCCAGATGAGCGAACTGAGCTCGTTCGATCAGATATCCATGCCCTACAGAACGATTCGCGGCATCGACCGTTGTCGAGACGAATGCGGATGCTCCCGTCCAGCGCCGCGAGACTCCTGCGAAATACAGCGCATGATCGACCCACAGCCATGTCTCCTCAGCAGGCAACGCCGGCGTCGGTGCAGTGGGGTGCGCACCGAATTCGGAGCTCTCGTCTGCTCCGGTCAGATAGGTGAAAAACCTCTCCCGCAACAGATTCGACCCGTAGGAGACGTACCAGAGCTGATCGCTCACTCGGTCTCGAACAGCTGTCGGTATGCCTCGGCGAGCAGATCGGCAGCGAGGTCGCGGTTGTGTGCCGCTGCACCCGTGGAGTCTCCGGACCGCATCAGCCGGGCGTTGAGGCCGTAGGCGAGGTCGTCGAAGGTGTCGTCGTCGATCCCCAGGTCGACGTCCACGTCCTCCTCCAGCAGCGCACCGAGGTCGATGGACCACGACCACACGCGTTCGTCCCGGTACGGTCCGCGTCCGGCACTGACAGTCTCGTTGGAGATCTCGAGCTGCTCGTCGGTCCGGTCGCGCGGAACGTTGGTGTTGATGCGCAGGTCCAGCTCGATCGTGTCGTCCTCGTGCATGATCTCGTCGACGCGGAGGGTCTCGAATCTACCGCACGTCAGCGTCACCAACCGCCGAGGGCCGGTTTCGGTGGCTTCGTCCGACAATGCGGCGATCTGCCACAGGTACTTCGCAGTGTTCGCCGGGTCGGGTATCGACGAGTTGATGTAATCGGCCACGATGCTGCGGATAGCGGGGTAGGCGATGTGGTCGGACAGTTCCCAGAATTGCCGACGGGCTTTGCCGACGGCTGCGTCGAGCAGGGTGGCGCGTTTGGCTCGTTCCTTCGGCAGAGCGGCTTTCGCTCCCGGTGTGTCACCCAGTGTGGCCGCCTCCGAAGGGCGTTCGCGTAGACGACTCAGTTGTGAGACGACCGACTTCAGCGGCTCCAACCGGTCTTCGGTACCCGGCGTGAAATCGAGCGCCTCGATGTCTACCCAGATGTCTCTGTCGGCGAGGAATTGAGCTGCGACGGAATCGGAGTAGCCGGCATAGGCTTCGCCGTTGACGAAGTGCAGAACGTAGAGCCCGGACCGGTGGTCCTTGGACGCGAAGATCGTGGCAATGGATCCGGCGTCGGTGACGTCGAACCGCTCGAAGGCGAACCCGTCGGGTGTGGAGGCTGTCGTCATGGTTGTGAATCTACCCAGGTGAGCGGGCAGCGCCTATTTCGAGCCGTGCCCGCATTGTCGGGTATTCGTGTCCTCCGGCAGACGAACAGGGTGAACCCTGGGAGAAGGAACGTCCAAAAACATTCTGCTACAACATCTGCCAATCTTCGAAGTGTCGGCAGCCGGTCTGTCCACGTGAACCGACGACGAATTCTCTTTTGCTGCAATCCATTCAATTTTTCTGTCACTTCGACACTGCCGGCCTTGACGTGGTCGAGGGCTGTTTTGAGATGATCGAGGGATGAGTCAAAAGCGGGAGCTTATGTGGACCCGAGCTCGGATTGCCGCAGGCCGCCGGCATTCGGCTGCTGTATCCGCCGACGGTTCCGTCCTGACCGCAGGCAGACCCAAGTCGGAGGAGCGCGACGTCGACGACTGGACCGATGTCGTGGCTGTAGCGGTCGGGAGCGTACACACCGCCTCGAACACGGGGCGTTCTCACACGGTGGGGCTGCGTACCGACGGCACGGTGCTTGCTACCGGTTGGAACGGCGACGGGCAGTGCGACGTCGAAGATTGGTCGAACGTCGTCGGTATCACCGCTGGTTGGCGGCGCACCCTGGCGGTGCGCGTCGACGGAACAGCTCTTGCGGTCGGTCGTCGTCAGCAAGGAGCCAACGAGGTCCAAGGGTGGGGTGAGCTGGTCTCCATCTCAGTGGGGGACTGGCATACCGTCGGGCTCCGAGCGGACGGTACGGCCGTAGCCGTGGGAAACAACAGGAAGGGGCAGTGCGCGGTAGATGGTTGGCGTGATGTGCGCGCCGTAGCTGCTGGCTATCTACACCCTGTCGGGCTCACCCGAGGCGGTCGTGTCATCGGAACCGGGGATCGGATGGCCGGTGTCGACGAGCTGCCGGATTGGCGAGATGTCGCTGCAGTATCGGCCGGCAGCTATCACACTGTTGCCGTTCTCCACAGTGGGCGCGTGCTTGCGGCCGGCGACAACAGTCGCGGGCAGTGTGGGGTTGCAGCGTGGCGAGACGTGGTGGCCGTGGCCGCCGGTTCTACTCACACGCTCGGGCTCCGAGCCGACGGAACTGTGCTGGCGGTCGGCAACAACGACGACGGCCAGTGCGAAGTCGATAGCTGGCAGCTGACCCCTGCCCGTTGGTGTCGGCTCCCGCTCGAACGTCCGACGGACGGTACCTTCGGTCGGTGACGACCACGACCGCTGCCTACTCTGCCCGTGCAGAGGAGTACACCGACCTCCTCGGCTCCATGTCAGCAGTGCACCCGTCGGACCGCCAGATCGTTCACTCGTGGGCCGAGCGCCTCAGCGGACGGGTTCTGGACGCCGGATGCGGGCCAGGGCACTGGACGAATTACCTGGCAGGGCTTGGACTCGACGTCCGCGGTATCGACCTCGTGCCGTCGTTCATCGCCCACGCCAAGTCCACCTACCCGGACATCCGGTTCGATCTTCAGAGCATCGATGACATCGCCGAGGCCGATGGGTCGCTGGGTGGCGTTCTGTCCTGGTTCTCGACTGTTCACCACGATCCATCGGCAATTGTTGAACCACTCGCTGAGTTCGGACGGGTGCTTCGGCCGGGAGGCCAGCTCGTTCTGGGCTACTTCAGTGGCCGAACAGTCGAGTCGTTCGATCATGCCGTCGTGAGTGCCTACCGGTGGCCGGCCGAGGAATTGCACACCCTGCTGAGTGCGGCAGGGTTCGACGTTCTGGAGACGCACGTGCGGGAAGCTCGAAACGAACGGGCCGTGGGGGCGATCGTGTGCGAACGACGTTGCGCAGAGGCCGGACCGACCCCAGCTGGGCTCTCCTGCTGAGCACTTCGTCCGACGCGCGATCGTAACGGCCGAGAAACACCCCTGATCTACGTTCGAGATTCGGACAATTCAGGAGGCATCATGGCGCGGTCGATGGCGGAGCAGGCAGCGGAGACGATCACCAAGGGAATCGGTCGTCGCGGATTCATCCAGGCGGTGGCTGCTCTGGGAGCGGGCGTCGGAATTGCCGGAACGGCAGCGTGTTCCACTTCGTCGTCGAACACTGCCGCTACGAGTTCATCGGCACCGGCTCCCACCGCTGCCGGCATCCTTCAGCCCGGAGCCGGCGACATCTCCGGCGATCACTACCTGAGCTCGGAGGTCGACAAGGTCCTGTGGGGTTACGTTCCGACGGTCGAGTCCGAATCGGTGCTGCAGATGAAGTCCGGTGAAACGGTGACCATCGACGCGCTCAGCCATGAGGGGATCCTCGAAGATCAGGGCCGCGATCCCGTCGAATTCTTTGGCGGCAAAGGTGTTTCCGAGTCCGACGTTCTTCAGGACGCGATCGACATCGCCGGCGGGTACGACCGGACGGTCCGCAACTTCGACGTCGACGGACCGCATGTGGCGACGGGCCCCGTGTTCGTCGAAGGTGCGCAGCGCGGCGACGTGCTCAAGATCGAGACGCTCGAGGCGATTCCACGCGTTCCGTACGGAGTGGTGTCGAGCAGGCACGGCAAGGGCGCTCTGGCGGTCACTGCGTCCGGTGAGGCACCCGCGGGAATCAGCCTCGACGAGGTCATGCCGCCGATCGGAAGCGACGGCAGGAAGTCGGGTGATCCGACGCAGTACGGCAACGTGTCCACGTTCACTGCAGTCGAGGACGGACAGGGTGTGATGCGGTACGGCGATGCGGCCGTGCGCTTTCCGCTGCGACCGTTCATGGGGATGATGGGCGTCGCGTTCGCCAGCGATCCGGGTCTGACGTCCCCGAACGCGAACTCGATTCCCCCGACCCTGGGCGGCGGCAACATCGACGTCGGTCTTCTCGGCGTCGGTTCGACGTTCTATCTCCCCGTGTTCGCGGAGGGCGCGTTGTTCTACGTCGGTGATCCACACATGGCGATGGGCGACGGCGAAGTGGCGCTCACCGCGATGGAGGGTTCCTTGCGCGGCACGTTCCGCCTGACGGTCTGCAAGGCGGGCAGCGGGGACGCGCCGTCCGTCGCGTATTCGTATCCCTTTGCGGAGAACGAGGATTCATGGATCCCGATCGGCCTGTCCGATCCGGACGGTGCTGTCGGCGGTCAGAGTTCGGACCTGAACGCCGCCATGCGTCGCGCTGTGGTCAATGCTCTCGACTTCTTGGAGACGGATCTCGGCATGGATCGGGCGACGGCGTACGCATACCTCTCCGCGGCCGCGAACTTCACCGTCTCGCAGGTGGTCGACAAGACGGTCGGGGTGCACGGCCAGATCTCGAAGGCGCACTTCGACCGGTAGGTGTGCACCTTCGGCGCAGTGGTGCGTTCGAGTGCCTCAGCGGGCACCTGATCACGCCACTGCCGAAGGCACCTCAGCGGTGCGCAGTCGCGATGAACTGCCGGGTTGCGGCGTCGACGATATCTGCAGGGGTGATGTCTATTTCGTCGTTCAGCCAGGCGATCACGAGTTCGGCGAGTCCGCCGATGAACAGCAGTCCGTTGATCTCGGACTGCGGTTGGGGGAAAGCCTGCTCACCGTAGAGTTCGCGTGATTGTTCGGCGACCAGATGTGCGAACGCGCGCATGGATTGTCGTCGGTATGCCCGGAGCGAGTCGACGGCCAGCGATTCGATCATCGCGACGCGGCCCTTGCGGGGGTCCTCGGTGAGCACGTCGACGAACGCGGCGATGGCGTTGTGTACCTGTTCCTCGACAGTGGGTGCGGGGGAGTGCAGTGCGTCCAGGGCCTTGGCTCGGATCTCGTCGGATATCGAATCCACCACTCGTTCGAGTAGATCGTCTCTGCTGCTGAAGTTTTCGTAGAAATAGCGTTCGGTCAGCTTGGCATGCGCGCAGATGGCGGTCATGGTCGCGCCCTTGGCCCCAGCGGCCGCGAACACCTCGAGCCCGGCATCGAGCAAACGGGCCCGACGGTCGGCAAGGCGATCGTCGGCGCTCATGCCGTTGTAGCGGCGGGTGGTGGAGGCCATGGATAGATCTTGACAGAGGAAGCAACTGTGACGCAGACTACATCTCATCTGACAGGACGCTCTGTCAGATTGATGGAGGTCGACAATGTCCCGTGCTCTCGCAGCTCCACCTGCTGATTCGACGCTACAACCGGTGTTGGGCGACGGCGGTCTGCCCGTCGTCGGCCACACCCTCGAGTACATTCGTGATCCCTTGAAACTGCTCGGGAGTCGGTGGGAGAAGTACGGCGAAGTGTCATGGCTGACGATGGCCGGGCAGAAATGGATTACCGTCCTCGGTCCCGACGCGTGCCAGCAGGTGCTGCAGAACGCGGACAAGGCGTTCGTCAACGGGGATGGGTGGTCGCTGCTGATCGGGCCCTTCTTCCACGGCGGTCTGATGTTGCTCGACTCCGAGGAGCATCTGCGGCATCGCCGAATCATGCAGCAGGCCTTCACCCGGGATCGCCTCACCAAGTCCGTCGACGCGTTGAGCCCGGTCACCGCAACAGGATTGGACGCCTGGCAGGGCGGACACGACTTCCAGGTCTACCCCGCGCTCAAAGCCCTGACGCTGGAGGTTGCGACCAGCATTTTCATGGGTGGTGCCGAGGACAGTACCGACGCCGACATCGCGGAGCTCAACGCCAGTTTCGTGGCGTGCGTTCAAGCCGCGACCTCGATCGTGCGCTTCCGGGTCCCGGGAACGCGGTGGAAGCGGGGGCTCGACGGCCGGGCTGTGCTCGACGACTTCTTCCGCCGCTACCTACCGGCCAGGCGCGCACACGAAACCGACGACCTCTTCTCGGTTCTCTGCCACATCGAAGGGGAGAACGGCGAGCGCTTCTCGGACGACGAAGTGATCGACCACATGATCTTCCTGCTCATGGCTGCGCACGACACGTCGACGATCACGCTGTCGACGATGATGCAGTACCTCGGCCAGCATCCGGAGTGGCAGGACAAGTGTCGTGTCGAGTCCGAGGCCCTCGGCACGGATACACCGACGCTCGCGCAACTCGACGAACTCCCCAGCGTCGATCTGGTCATGAAGGAATGTCTGCGTTTGGTCTCGCCCACGCCGGTGGTCGCTCGCCGTGCAGTCAAGGACACCGAGGTGCAAGGCAAGTTCGTTCCCGCAGGGACGTACGTTTCGGTTGCCCCGCACTTCACGCATCACATGGCGCAGTACTGGCCGAACCCCGAGAAGTTCGACCCCTGCCGATTCGCCGATGATCGCCGTGAGGACAAGGTGCACCGCTACGCGTGGGAGCCGTTCGGCGGCGGTGTGCACAAATGCATCGGCATGTTCTTCGCCGGCGCGGAGATCAAGACGATCATGCATCACCTGCTGCTGCGGTTCGACTGGTCGGTCGATCCTGATTACGTTGCACCGCTCAACTTCACGTCGCTGCCCTTCCCGGAGGACGGGCAGCCCGTGCAGCTGCGAAAGCGGTAGGTCTATCCGGCGCGGTCGGTGAGCCAGCCGATGATGTTCGCGGTGACCTCGTCACGGTTCGTCTCGTTGAGGATCTCGTGGCGGGCACCGGGGTAGAGGGTGACGGTGACATCGCTCATCCCGGCCTCGCGGTATCGGGATGCGAGGGTTTCGATCAACTGTCCGCCGTCTGCGAGCGGGTCGTCGGTTCCCGAGGTGATGAGCAACGGGAGGTCGGTGCGGATCTGCTCGAGGTTGTGTGGGTCGGCGAGCTTGTCTGCCTCACCGAACAAGGCGGGAACCGTCGACTCCGGGAGGTCGAAGCCGCACAGCGGGTCGGCGACGTAGGCGTCCACTTCGGCCTCGTCACGCGAGAGCCATTCGTATCCGGTGCGGTGCTCGAAGGCTGCGTTGAACACGCTCAGGTCGCCGGCGGGGGCGTCGGCCATTCCGGCCGCGAGGATGTCCAGCGTGGTCGTTCCCGACAACACCACACCCTCGTACAGATCCGATCGCTCGATCAGAACATGCTGCGCGGCAAACGAACCCATCGAATGGGCGAACAGGAACAGTGGTAGGTCCGGGTACTCGTTCAGTAGCGATTCACCGAGTTGCTCGATGTCGGCCCACAACCCGGCGAACGCGGCGGCACCGAAATCGCCCGGAGTGTCGACGATCGACTGCCCGTGGCCGCGATGATCGGACGCGACGACGTGGAATCCGGCGTCGTTCAGGGCGGCGGCGAATCGGGCGTAGCGGCTGCCGTGTTCGGCGAGGCCATGCGCGATCTGCACGACGCCGCGAGCCGGGTCGGCCGAGGTGGCCCAGGTGTAGGTGCTGATCTCGATGTCGTCCTGCTTGGATACGAACGACGAAGCGTTGGCCACGAGTGTCTCCTTGAAGCGGCGAGGGGGTCGAGAATCGAACATATCTCCTACGCCCGCAAAACCGGGTCGAAATGCTCGACGACGGGAAACGGCTCGTAGAAGTGATGCAGCAGTGCCTTCCACTCCTGGTACTCGGCGGAGCCACGAAAGCCCTCGGTGTGGTCTTCGAGTCGATCCCACTCCACCAGCAGCAGATACACATCGGGCTGCTCGATGCCGCGCGACAGTGTCAGATTCACGAACCCCGGCATCGAGGCGATGATCGACTTCGCGTCGGCGAAGGCGGTCTCGAATTCCTCGGTTCGTTGGGGAATGACATGCAGCAGGGCGTGTTCGACGATCATCGAAACAGTATGACCGCAGCATCACGAAGCTCCCCGTCAACTGCCCGGGGAGCGTCGTCTGCGGAGCCTACTTCGCGGAGACTCGCACCAGTTTCTTGTTCACGAACTCGTCCATGCCCCACGGTCCCAGCTCACGGCCGACACCGGAGCGCTTGACTCCGCCGAACGGTAGGCCGGGCAACGTGGTGCCGTGTTCGTTGACGAAGGCCATGCCGACTTCGAGTTGCTCGGCGACGTCGCGAGCCTTGTCGAGGTCGGTGCTCCACACGGATCCACTGAGGCCGTATGCCGAGGAGTTCGCCAGTTCGATTGCCTGCTGCGGGCTTTCGATCTTGTAGATCACCGCTGCCGGTCCGAAGAGCTCTTCGCTGTACGCGCGCATGTCCGGTGTGACGTCGGTGAGCAGCGTCGGCTGCACGAATGCACCCGGTCCTTCGATCTTCTTACCGCCGGTCAGCAGTGTTGCGCCCTTGGCGACGGCGTCGTCGATCTGCTCGATCAACGTGTCGGCGGCGGTCTGCGACGACAGCGGGCCGAGGGTGGTCTTCGCGTCCAACGGGTCGCCTGTCTGCACCGCCTCGAACGATGCGGTGAGCTTGGTGACGAAGTCGTCGTAGTACTCCTCGGCGACGAGGATGCGCTTGGCGGCGTTGCAGGCCTGGCCTGCGTTGGACAGCCGAGCCCGGGTCGCGGACTCGACGGTGGCGTCCATGTCGTCGGAATCGAGCATGATGAACACGTCCGAGCCGCCGAGTTCGAGCACGACCTTCTTGAGGTTGCGTCCGGCGGTCTCGGCGACGGAGGTTCCGGCCCGCTCGCTACCGGTGAGTGAGACTCCCTGCACTCGCGGGTCGGCGATCATGTCCGCGATCTGATCGTTGGTCGCGAAGATGTTGATGTACGCGTCCTGCGGTAGTCCGGCCTGCTGGAAGATCTCTTCCATCAGCAGCGCCGATTGCGGGCAATTGGGCGCATGCTTGAGCAGAATTGTGTTGCCCACCATCAGGTTCGGGCCTGCGAACCGGGCCACCTGGTAGTACGGGAAGTTCCACGGCATGACGCCGACGATTGCACCGACCGGCTTGCGCTGCAGCACAGTGTCTTCCGCGCCGGGCACGTCGAGCTTCTCGTCTTCGAGGAGCGCGGGGCCGTTGTCGGCGTAGTAGCGGTAGATGTTCGACGACAGCTCCACCTCGCCTCGGGATTCGGTGAGGGGCTTGCCCATTTCGATCGAGATCGTGCGGGCCAGTTCATCGGAACGCTCGGTGTAGAGATCGGCGACCTTGTGCAGAATTTCGGCGCGGTGCTTCGGTGAGGTCTTGCGCCACGTCTGGAAGCCGGCGTGTGCATCGGCGAGTGCACGCTCGACGCCGGCGCCGTCGAGAGTCTCGAATTCCTTGACAGTTGTGCCGTCGGCAGGATTGACAGTCTTGTAGGTCGTCATACCCCGTTCAACGGACGGGGAGGGTGCCATTGTTCCGATTCGGGCAAATCGGATGCTCCGGCGGTGGTCAGGGGCAACCCGGGGCAAGGCCGCGAAATCCTTTGAGCGCCGTACTGGTCGGTAACTTGGAACCGCTGGTGGAGTGATACCCCACAGGCACGCACAGCCGCGGGTTCGAAGATTAAAGTTGACGACGAACGCATCCAAAAGACGACGTTGAAACTGAGGCAAAGGCGAACATGACAGCGAAGAAGCCGACCATCATCTACACACTGACCGACGAGGCGCCGATGCTGGCGACTCACGCGTTTCTTCCGGTCATACGTTCTTTCGCCAGCGCGGCCGAGATCAACGTCGAGTCGAGTGACATCTCCGTTGCCAACCGCATCCTCGCCGAGTTCCCCGATTACCTGAACGAAGACCAGCGAGTGACGGACAACCTCGCCGAGCTGGGCAAGCTGACGCAGCTGCCCGAGACCAACATCATCAAGCTGCCGAACATCAGCGCTTCGGTGCCGCAGTTGCTCGCTGCCGTCAAGGAACTGCAGGACAAGGGCTACGCAATCCCGGACTTCCCCGGCAACCCGAAGACCGACGAAGAGCGCGAAATCCGCGACCGGTACACCAAGTGCCTGGGCAGCGCGGTCAATCCTGTTCTGCGTGAGGGTAACTCGGACCGCCGTGCACCCAAGGCCGTCAAGGAGTTCGCCCGCAAGCACCCGCACTCCATGACCGAATGGTCGATGGCATCACGTACCCACGTCGCCCACATGCGCGAGGGCGACTTCTACCACGGTGAGAAGTCGACGGTCGTCGACGGTGACCGTGAGATCAAGATGGAGCTGATCCCGGCCGACGGCGAGCCGATCGTGCTCAAAGAGAAGGTCTCGCTCACCGACGGTGACGTCATCGACTCGATGTTCATGAGCAAGAAGGCACTTCTCGATTTCTACGAGGCCGAGATGCAGGACGCCTACGAGACCGGCGTCATGCTCTCGCTACACGTCAAGGCCACGATGATGCGGGTCTCGCACCCGATCGTCTTTGGCCACGCCGTCCGCGTGTTCTACAAGGACGCGTTCGCCAAGCACAACGAGATCTTCGAAGAGCTCGGTGTCAACGTCAACAACGGCCTCTCGGATCTGTACACCAAGATCGAGACGCTCCCGGCGTCCAAGCGGGACGAGATCATCGAAGACCTGCACAAGTGTCACGAGACCCGCCCGGAGCTCGCGATGGTCGACTCCGCTCGCGGCATCTCGAACTTCCACTCACCCAGCGACGTCATCGTCGATGCATCGATGCCCGCGATGATTCGCGCGGGCGGCAAGATGTGGGGAGCGGACGGCCGCCCCAAGGACACCAAGGCCGTGAACCCCGAGTCGACTTTCTCCCGGATTTATCAGGAGATGGTGAACTTCTGCAAGACCAACGGCCAGTTCGATCCGACGACGATGGGCACCGTCCCCAACGTCGGGCTGATGGCGCAGAAGGCCGAGGAGTACGGCTCGCACGACAAGACGTTCGAGGCACCCAAGGCCGGCGTCGCCAACATCACCGATATCGCCACCGGCGAGGTGCTGCTCACGCAGACCGTCGAGGAGGGCGACATCTGGCGTCTGTGCATCGTCAAGGATGCTCCGATCCAGGACTGGGTCGCGCTGGCCGTGCGTCGTGCGCGCGAGTCGGGAATGCCGGTCGTCTTCTGGCTCGACCCGTACCGCCCCCATGAGAACGAGCTCATCGGGAAGGTGCGCAAGTACCTGAAGGACCACGACACCGAGGGCCTCGACATCCAGATCATGTCGCAGGTCCGCGCGATCCGGTACACGATGGAGCGTCTGGTCCGCGGACTCGACACCATCTCCGCGACGGGCAACATTCTGCGCGACTACCTCACCGACCTGTTCCCGATCCTCGAACTCGGCACCAGTGCCAAGATGCTCTCCATCGTTCCTCTGATGGCCGGCGGCGGACTGTACGAGACGGGCGCGGGCGGCTCGGCCCCCAAGCACGTCAAGCAGCTCATCGAGGAGAACCACCTGCGCTGGGATTCGCTCGGTGAATTCCTGGCTCTTGCAGTGAGTCTCGAGGACCTCGGAATCAAGACCGGCGACATCAAGGCGACCATCCTCGCCAAGGCACTCGACTCCGCCACCGGCAAGCTGCTCGAGAACAGCAAGGGCCCGTCGCGTTCGACCGGCGAACTCGACAACCGTGGCAGCCAGTTCTACCTCGCGCTGTACTGGGCGCAGGAGCTCGCCGAGCAGACCGAGGACGCCGAACTGGCCAAGCACTTCGCCGGACTGGCGAAGACGTTGTCCGACAACGAAGAGAAGATCGTCGCCGAGCTCAACGAGGTCCAGGGCAAGGCAGTCGACATCGGCGGCTACTACTACCCCGACCCCGAAGCAACCGCTGCAGTGATGCGTCCGTCCAAGACGTTCAACGAGGCACTGGAGTCGGCGAAGCAGTAGTTCTTTCTGGCTCACCCCAATACGAATGAATGGTCCATTCACGCGCTAAGACGTTGTGAATGGACCATTCATTCGTATTGGGGTGCAACAACATTCGATCCACCACCCACCCCGTTTGGGATCAATGTGACTTTCACGCGCTCAGACGTACTGAATGGACCATTCAATCCAACGGGGGCGGCACCAAGATGTCGAGGAAGGCCGAACAGCTAGCGCTCTGGCGTCGCCCCGGCAATTGGACGACGGAGATGGTCCGGTGGATTGTCGGCTCGATCGGCAGGTAGACGAGGTTGGCGAATGACATCATCGGCACCACCAGTTCCGGGATCACGGTGATGCCCAGTCCAGCGGCGGTCAGGCCCGCCACGGCGGCGACGTTGTGTGCCTGAACCGACGGTCCGACGTCGACTCCCGCGTTCTCGAGAGCCAGTCGTACATGCGACGCGATGCTGGATTCGGGACCGAAGGCGATGAACGGCTCGTCGGCGAGGTCGGTCCACCTCAGGCTCTTGCGCTGCGCCAGAGCGTGATTCGACGGTAGCGCGCAGACGAACGCATCGGCGCTGACCGTCGTACGCATCAGGTCGTTCGCTCGACCCGAAGCTGCCACCACCGCGAAATCCACGGAGCCGTCGCGGACGGAGGCCACCACGTCGTCGCGTAGCCCGTCCTTGATGTGCACCGAGACGTCGGGATGGCTGTTGCGGAAGTCCACGATGTACGGCGGGAGGAACGTCGCCGCGATCGACGGCAAGCACGCGATGGTGACGGTTCCGCGATCGCCGGAAACGAAGCGTCCGATCTGCTCCAAGCCGTCGTCGAATTCGAGCAATACCCGACGGGCATAGGCCGTCACCTCGTGTCCGTCACCGGTGAGGTCGACGCTGCGGGTAGTGCGCACGAAGAGTCGGACGCCCAGGCGACGCTCAGCCTCGGCGACGGTACGACTCAGATTGGGTTGAGAAACCATCAGCGAGGCAGCCGCTGCGGTGAAACTCGCGTGGTCGGCGAGTGCGACGACGGCGCGTAGATGGGCGATGCCCAGGTTTATGCCCACAGTGCATGAATCTATACCCAACTGATGTTGGACTGCGTAAGTGATCTGCACAACACTCGTTGTATTCGATGAAGGAGATCACATGCTGTCATTGCTCGGCTTCGGGACGATTGCCGTCATCCTGCTGCTGTTGTTCACTCAGCGTGTCGCGGCGATCGTGGCGCTCGCGGGTGTTCCGCTCGCCGCGGCGTTCCTGGCCGGCAACTCGCCGTCCGAGGTGGCAGGGTTCGTCAAGGAGGGACTCGGCGGCGTGGTGGGCGTCGCGGCGATGTTCCTGTTCGCGATCGTCTTCTTCGGGATCATGCGCGACGCGGGGCTGTTCGATCCCCTCATCGCGCGCATCGTGAAGTGGGCAGGCAGTGCTCCGCCGACCGTCGCCGTTGCTACGACGGCTCTCGCTCTGGTCGCCCATCTCGACGGCGCAGGCGCGGTGACGTTCCTCATCGCCGTTCCCGCGATGCTCCCGATCTACGAGCGCCTCGGCATGAGTCGGCTGGTGTTGGCCACCTGTGTCGGGCTCGGTGCGGGCGTGATGAACATCGTGCCTTGGGGCGGCCCGACGGCGCGGGCGGCCGCAACATTGGGCGTCGACGCCAACGAGCTCTGGGTGCCGCTGATTCCCGCGCAGATTGCCGGCGTGGTGTTCGCGTTGGCCATCGCGTACTACCTCGGACGCCGTGAGCGGACACGGTTGGCGAAGGTCGCAGCAGGTGATGTCTCGGCCGAGGTGGAGGAGTCGACAGCCCGCGTCGGGCAGCGAATCCCCGTACCCGCTGTCGGAGGAACAGACGCGCCGGCCTCAGCCGGCTCGGGCGGTGACGAGACCCCAGAAGAGCCCGACAAGCCTGACGAGCCCAGCTTGCTACGTCCGAAGCTGTTCTGGGTCAACGCCGTTCTCGTCGTCGCGACACTTGCCGCGCTGATCGCGGCCGTCGCGCCTCCGGAGACCTGCTTCATCATCGCGACCATCGTTGCGCTCCTGATCAATTACCCGGGCATGAAGGCACAGTCCGCGCGTATCGAAGCGCATGCCGTCGGCGCGATGCTGATGGTGGGCACGCTGCTCGCCGCCGGAGTTCTGCTCGGTGTGCTCGATGGCAGTGGCATGATCGAATCGATGGCCGTCAGCGCCGCCAACGTGATTCCGGACTGGATGGCACCCGCACTTCCGCTCATCGTCGGGGTGTTTGCGGTACCGATGAGTCTGATCTTCGGCCCTGACGCGTACTACTTCGGTGTGCTGCCGGTACTCATCGAGGTCGGCGACCAATTCGATATCAGCGCAATCCATCTCGCTCAGGCGTCGATCATCGGCGAGGAGACCGTCGGCTTCCCGATCAGTCCGATGACGGGCGCGTTCTACCTCCTCGTCGGTCTGGCCAAGGTCGATATAGGCAGGCACATCCGGCACACGATCGGGTGGGCGTGGCTGGTCAGCCTCGGCATGCTTGGAGTCGCCTTCGCGACGGGCGTCATCCCGGTGTGGGTATCGTGAGCGCCCGCGGAACCGTGCGATTGGGCGCGGGCGCAGGGTTTGCCGGCGACCGCATCGACCCGGCTCAGATCTTGGCCGAGCGCGGCGAGCTCGACTATCTGATCTTCGAGTGCCTCGGGGAGCGGACAGTTGCGACCGGGCAGGCACGAAAGCTGCTCGATCCCGCTGCGGGTTACGACCCACTGTTGGCCGCGCGGATGCGGGCAGTGCTGGGCGCGACCACGGAGCAGGGCATCACCGTTGTGACGAACTCGGGAGCGGCGAATCCTGTTGCGGCAGCGGCCGTTGCTGCTCGTGTTGCCGAGCGGGTGTGCGCGCGTTCGGTGCGCATCGCGGCCGTCACCGGCGACGACGTGCTCGACGCGGTACGCCGATTCGATCCGTTGGTGTGGGAGACCGGCCGGCCGCTGTCGGAGCATTCCGAGCAACTCGTGTCGGCCAACGCCTATATCGGTGCCGATGCGGTTCTGCCCGCACTCGACCTCGGTGCCGACGTGATCGTCACCGGCCGTCTCGCCGATCCAGCTCTGTATCTCGCGCCGCTGATGCACGAGTTCGGTTGGGCGGGGCAGGATTGGGAGACGCTCGGTGCCGGTACCGCCGTCGGACATCTTCTCGAATGCGCGGGCCAACTGACCGGCGGCTACTTCGCCGATCCGATCACCAAGCCTGTGCAGGGTCTTGCACATCTGGGATTTCCGTTCGGTGATGTACGCGCCGATGGCACAGCAGAATTCGGCAAAGTCGACGGCACCGGCGGGGAGTTGACGCGGCGAACGTGCGCCGAGCAGTTGCTCTACGAGGTCGGCGATCCGGCCCGGTACTTGACGCCGGACGTGACGGCCGATTTCACCGGAGTCTCGTTCGAGACCGTCGGACCCGACCGGGTGGCGGTGTCCGGGGCGACGGGCAGTACCCGGCCTGAGGAGTTGAAGGTGACCCTCGGATTTCGTGGCGGTTGGCTCGGTGAAGGGCAGATCAGCTACGCCGGGCCACGCGCACTGCAACGCGCCGAGCTTGCCGGAGAGATTGTGCGGCAACGACTGTGGGAGGTGCACGGCATTCCGGCAGAGAATGTCGGCGTCGAGTACATCGGGGCGGGTGCGGCATTCCGCGGACTTGCTGCCCCGACCGATGTCGCCGAAGTGCGACTGCGCGTCACGGCAAAGGTGCCCAACGCGGAGACAGCTTCGTTGGTGGGGTGGGAAGTCGAAAGCCTCTACACCAACGGCCCGGCCGGTGGAGGTGGCGCACGCAGCAGCAGCGCCGAGGTGCTCGCGATCAGATCGTGTCTGATTCCACGTGCACAGGTAACGACCGCTGTACACACCACGGAGGTGACGGTATGAGGACTGTCGACGATCTCGCCGACGTGCGAACTGGGGACAAGGGCGACACCCTCATCCTCGCTGTCTTCCCGCGGACCGACGAACACTACGAATTGCTGACCCGAGAACTGACTGTCGATGCCGTAGCCACGCATTTCGCGCCGCTGGTTACCGGGGACGTGCTCCGCACCCGAATGCCCCTGGTTTCCGGGTTGGTGTTCGAGCTACCCGGCGTGCTCGGCGGGGGAGTGACAGGAAGCCCCGTTCTGGACGGACACGGCAAATGTCTGAGCTACCACCTGCTGAGTATGGCTGTGGGCGAGTAGATCTAGTCGAGCTGCTTGGCCTCGGTGTTGGGCAGCACCGGCAGCGTCACCGGATACAACTGGAAACTTCCGCTCATTCCCTTGAGTTCGACGTCGCGAGGCGTTCCGAGACTCAGGTCGTGCGCCGCGCTGATGGCGTTCCGAACCGGTTCGCTGACCAGAATTTCACCGCCGTCGGCCTGTCCCGCGACGCGTGCTGCCATGGCCACGTTGAGGCCGAACAGGTCGTCGCCGCGTCGCACCGAACTGCCCACGTGCACGCCCATGCGGACGCGGATGCGGTCCCACCGATCAGGGTTTTCCAGCAGTGCTTCCTGGACTTTCACCCCGCAACGCACGGCCTGCGCTGCGTCGGAGAAGGCGATCATGTACCCGTCGCCCTGGCTCTTCACCACGTGACCGCCGTGGTCGTCGACGTGTTTGCGGATCAACTTGTTGTGCTTCTCGAGCAGCTTCACCCAGCCCCGATCGCCCAGTTCCTCGTTGCGTGCGGTGGAGCCCTCGATGTCGGAGAACATCACCACGATGTCGCCGTCGGCGGTCATGCGTGCCAGATCAGGGCGTTCCACCTTGGCCCAGCCCGCGAGGTCTTCGACGGAGTTGCGGACCGTTGCGCCGAAGCCTTTGTTGATGAGCAAGTCCGTGGTGTGGAAGGCGGTTCTGATAGCGAAGGGAACCAGGCCGCGTCGCTTCCGGCGTTGCTGCGATTCGAGAGCACGGTCGAGTGCTCGGCGCGTGTGCTTCAACCTTCGGCGCGAGACGATCAAGACCACACCGAGAGCGATGATGGCGGCGAGCTCGACTCCGGCAACTATCCACAGGATCACGTCGCTCATCCTTGCCTGTCGACCGCACCTGTGGGGGAACAACCGACGGCAAATTGCCGTCGATAGGCCGTCGGTGTCACCGCGAATGCCGAGCGGAAGTTCTGACGCAGGGTGACGGCGCTGCCGAATCCGCACAGCGCCGCAATGTTTTCGATGCTGCGATCGGTGGTCTCCAGCAGGCTCCTGGCCTCGTTCAGTCGCTTGTCGAGCACCCAGCGAGCCGGGGTGGAGCCCGTCTCGAGCTGGAACTGACGGATGAAGCTGCGTCGGCTCATGCGCGCGTGTTCGGCCAGTCGCTCGATGGGCAAGGGCTCGTCCAGACGCTCGAGCGCCCAGCTCAAGACGTCGGCGATCGCAGTGTCTCCCGATGCCTCGATGACCGGACGTTCGATGTACTGCGCCTGACCGCCGTCGCGATGCGGTGCGACCACCAGGCTGCGCGCCACCCGCGTCGCGGCAGCCGAACCGAGGTGCTTGCGGACGATGTGCAGGCAGGAATCGATCGACGACGCAGTTCCCGCGGATGTCATCACGTCTCCGTGGTCGATGTAGAGCACCGACTCGTCGACGCCGGCGTGTGCATTTCGTTCCCGCAGCTCGGTCATCTTGGTCCAGTGCGTGACGGCGGGCCGACCCGCGAGCAGCCCGGTGTCTGCGACGGCGAACGAACCGAGGCACAGACCCGCGATCTGTGCGCCTCGCGCATGTGCTCCGCGGAGTGCGTTCGAGAAGTCAGTTCCTGTGTGGGGCAACGACTCCGGCCACGACGTCACAATGACGATATCGGCCCAGTCGACGGTGCTGGGACCAGCGATCTCACCGATCGGAAACCCTTCCTCGGTGCGGATCGCGCCTGGTTGGTCGGACCACACTCGCGTCTCCCAATCCGTGGCGAGGCCGAGTCGAGTCACCTCGCCGAACACCATCAACGGCGCGGCGAGGTGAAACATCGTGATGCCGTCGAACACATAGAGCGCTATCCGCATGGCCGGCTCCGATCTCGAAAGTTGGCGCAAATCAATCGAAAGTATGCATCCGTGCCACTCGTGAACGCAAGATCAGCACCGGAGTATGGGTATCGACCGAGAACGCCACTTGAAGGAGAACGCCCATGACCGCACCGCGCAGAGCCCTCATCGTCATCGATGTCCAGCGGGAGTACTTCGAGGGTGTGCTGAAGATTCAGTACCCGCCCCGTGACGAGTCGCTGGCCAACATCGTTCGTTCCATCGAAGCTGCCGTAGCGCAGGATGTTCCGGTCGCGATCGTGCAGCACGAAATGCCCGAGGGTTCGCCCGCTTTCGTGAAGGGCACTCCGACGTACGAGCTGCACCCCGATATTCAGGCCGTCGTGCAACCCTCGTTCGAGCGGGTGGAGAAGCAGTACAGCAGCGTGTTCGCAGGAACCGGTGTCGCGAAGTGGTTGCAGGGCAACAATATCGACACCGTCACGATCGTCGGATACATGACCAACAACTGCGACCTTGCCTCCAGTGCCGATGCCGAAGCGCTGGATCTGACCGTCGAGATCCTGTCCGACGCCACCGGCGCGATCAACCTCTCCAATGAGGCGGGCACCGTCTCGGCCGAGCAACTGCACAAGGCGCTGATGGTGCTCTACCAGTCGAACTTCGCGGCGGTGGCGACGACGGATCAGTGGATCGACGCCGTCAAGAACGGAAACGGGCTCACAGCAAACAATCTGGTGGTCTCGGCAGCCCAGGGCAACGACGCGGTGGCCTGACGCTCGGTACGCTGGCTGCGGTGACGGCACGTGCGATAACCGACCAGACACTCGGCGCGTGGGTGATCAAGTGCAATCCGCACAAGACCGATCTGGGGCCGATGGTCGAAGCCGGACGTGCGCACGAGCACTGGTGCGTTGCAGACAACTATCGAACGCGTCTGATGGCACCTGGGCAACCGGTGCTGTTCTGGGTCAGTAGCCATCCGCGACGCGGGATCTGGGGTGCCGGACAGCTGGCCGGCACCCCGGTCCCCGGCCCGCAGTGGAAGATCTCGACGAACATCACGCTGTTCGATGAGCCGATCCTTGCGTCGGACATTCGCTCCATCGAGGAACTGTCGATGCTCGAGGTGTTTCGATCGCCGCAGCAGTCGAACCCGTCCTGGATCGACGCGTCCGCGTGGGAGATAGTAAGAACCCTGCTCCCGGACTGACGGCCAGTGGTGCATGATCGAGAAGTGACTTCCTTCCCGATTGTCGACCTGACTCCCGACGAGCTGCTGACCACGACGCGGACCGTCCGCAAGCGTCTGGACCTGACGCGGCCGGTGCCGATGGAGCTGATCAAGGAATGTCTCGAGATCGCTCTGCAGGCACCGTCCGGCTCGAACAAGCAGGGGTGGCAGTGGATCGTCGTCACCGATCCCGATCTTCGCGCCCGCATCGGTGCGATCTACGGCGAGTTGTTCGCGGCGTATCAGGCGTCGAAGCATTCCGCGTCGGCCTTGTTCGCCGACGATCCCGAACGCGCATCGGTGCAGAAGCGCGTCGGAGACAGTGCCGGATGGCTCGGCGAGCACATGGGCGAGGTTCCGGTGTTGCTGATTCCGTGCATCCAGTCGGGCAAGACTCTTCCGGCGGGTAATCAAGCCGGTCTGTGGGGATCTCTCCTGCCCGCGGTGTGGAACTACGCACTGGCTGCACGGGCGCGCGGTCTCGGAACGGCATGGACCACAATCCATCTCGCGAAGGAAGCCGAGATCTCCGAACTACTCGGCATCCCCGAGGATTTTCATCAGGGCGCGCTGATCCCCACGGCGTACTACACGGGGGAGACGTTCAAGGTCGCTCCGCGCGATCCGATCGAGACGGTGCTGCACGTCGATCGGTGGTGATATTCGGTCAGGGGTGTCAGCGCACGAACGGCATGACCTGGCGCACCTTCGGGTCACGCAGGTAGAGCGCACCCCACACGAGGATGCCGACGTAGACCGCGAAAAGCACCGTGCTGAACAGCGGCTTGTCCACGCGCCAGTTGGTGAGCACGGCTCCACCCAGGTAGCCCGTCAACAGAACCGCACCCAGAAACGCAGTGCGCGGAGTCAAGTACAGCGCCAGTGAGACCAACAAGACGATGCCGATCACCGGCGTCATCTCGTCACGCAAACCGAGGTCGACGGTGGCGTCTTGCACCTGCTGCACATTGAGCAGCTTGGTGACGCCGTCGAAGATCAGGAAGATCGCGATCAGTGCGGTGAGAATCCAGCCGATCCGGGCAGCGGTACGCGAAGTGGTCGCAGGAGGGGTGGTCTGGGTGGTCATGGGAATCTCCGATGGTCGACGGTAAGGATGCGTGGGTATGGACAACTGATCCGTCGGAAACTCACCGGCGGCAGCGAGTCGACCTCCGATCTGGCGCGAAATATGTGTTGCGCGGCTTTGGATATGTCGCAACTGCAGTGGCCGACGGAATGGGAGATGCCGTTGCAGACGACGTTCCACAGCAGTGGGTTCGTTCGGGCGTCACGGAGCACAAGTGGACGGCTTGTTCAGACGATCGTCTCCACGTGGATGATCTCGGTCCTCGCCACTGCACGCCGATGGACGTCGGCGAGCGCGAGGCGCTCGGGATCTTCCATGTAGTCCCGCAGCGCCGAATCGTCCGGCATGTGGATGACCTGCACCTTGAGTGGGCCGTCGCTCGTGCCGACGCGGCGAACCCTGCTCACCACTTCGCCGCCGTACTTCGGGATCAGGTCGAGCACCGTGTCCTCGTATCGAGTCAGTGCGTCGTCCTGTCCGTCCGACGCCCACAGCAGCACACACAGTTTCAGGTTCATGACGCGAGAGGGTACTTGACCGTTCGACGCGACGACCCAGACTTGCTCGGTGGCGGGTACGTTCTGCACATGCCCCAGATCGACATTCAGCGGTGGACGGCGTTCTCCAGTGAGCCGTCAGGCGGCAACCCGGCAGGAGTCGTGCTCGACGCCCGCGGCCTGGACGACAGCGACATGCTCAGGATTGCAGCGGACGTCGGCTACGCGGAGACGGCCTTTGTCACCCCCAGAGATGGCGACCGGAACCGCACTATCCGGTACTTCTCACCGGTCGCCGAGGTGCCGTTCTGCGGACACGCAACGGTCGCAACAGCCGCAGCGATCAGCGCGATCGAGGGAGTCGGCTCGATCCGCTTCTCGACACCGGTGGGCGACATCGAGATCGTGACGAGCATCAGCGCAGATGGTGCGCCGCTGGTGTCGTTCACGAGCGTGGAGCCGAGTACGGGCCCGCTGTCGAGCACGGCCCTCGCCGACGTCCTCGGTGCTCTCGGCCTGACCGCGGACCACCTGCATCCCAATTACGTTCTCGCTGAGGCGTTCGGCGGCAATTGGCACCCCCTCGTCGTTCTCGACAATCGAGACGTCTTCGACGGGTTCACCCCCGATCCCGGCCGCGCTCGTGCAGTGCTCGACGAGCACGGATGGCCGGCGACGATCATCGTCCTCTGCCCGGAAAGCGCCGAGCTGTGGCACGCACGCAATATCTTCCCGGTCGGGTCAATCACGGAGGACCCGGCGACAGGTGCGGCAGCGGCGGCGACCGGCGGGTACCTCCGCGGCTCGCATGCGGTTCGGCCACCTGCGAGCATCGTCATTCACCAGGGAAGCCATGTGGGCCGGCCCAGCACGCTCCTGGTGGACATTCCGTCGAGCGGCGGGATCATCGTGTCCGGTTCGGCTGCGCGCATTGCCTGATCACGTACGCAGGTAGGCCACCACAGCCATCACGCGGCGGCTCATACCGGTGGAGTTCGCCAATCCGAGTTTGTCGAACACGGAGTTGATGTGCTTTTCGACCGAGCTCACCGAGATGTACAGATCGGTTGCGATTCGCGCGTTGGTGAGACCTTGCGCCATCAGCTCGAGCACATCGCGTTCGCGAGGAGTGAGTCGTTCGAGGGGATTGGACCGGGTCGTGCGGGACAGCAGTGCTCGCACCACTTCCGGGTCGAACGCGGTCCCGCCGTCGGCAACTCTGTTCAATGCGTCCAAGAATTCGTCGACCTGTGCGACGCGGTCCTTGAGCAGGTAGCCGACCTTGCCGCCGGATCCGCTGATCAGCTCTGCCGCATAACGGTTTTCGACGTACTGTGAGAGTACGAGTACCGCCACCTCCGGCCATCGATCGCGAATGGTCAGTGCTGCTCGCAGTCCCTCGTCGCTGTGGCCCGGAGGCATGCGGACGTCGGTGACGACGATGTCGGGACGGTCCTGTTCCACGGCAATCAGGAGCGCGGCGGCGTCGCCCACGGACGCGATCACGTCGTGGCCTTCATCGGCGAGCAGCCGCACCAGACCCTCACGCAGCAGCGTGGAGTCCTCGGCGACGATCACCCGCACGGGACGCTCGCCGTCACGACAGTCGGGCCACCGACCGGGCTGTGCACGGTCAGGATGCCGTCCATCGCCGCGACACGACGGGACAGTCCGGACAGGCCGGAGCCGCACGGGTCGGCCCCGCCGGGCCCGTCGTCGACGATGGTTGCGAGAACGCGGTCGAACCTCTGATGGGTCACGGAAACCTCCACCAGTCGAGGCGAGGCGTGCTTGGCTGCGTTGGTCACCGCCTCCGAGATGACGAAATAGAGAACCGTCTCCACCGCGGGACGTAACGTCTCCGTCAGTTCGTACGTGAATTGAATTGGAACACTTGCCCGTTCGGCCATCGTCTCGACCGCAGCCTGCAGACCGGCCTGATCCAGCGCGATCGGGTACACCCGATTGGCGACCTCGCGCAGCTCGCTGATCGCTTCCTGGGATGCGACATGGGCATGGGTGAGGAGCTCGTGCACCTTCTCGGGCTCCTCGGCGCGGCGAGCCCGTCCGATCAGCATCCCCACCGCAACCAACTGCTGCTGGACACCGTCGTGCAGGTCGCGCTCGATGCGGCGGCGCTCGTCGTCGATGGCGTCGACCACGTGATCGCGGCTGCTCGTCAATTCGGCGACACGCTGGTGCAGCAACCGATCCGTCTGTCGGCCGAGTACTTGGACGGCGAACCAGCGGTCCAACGATCCCACCCCTGCTACCCCGGCGATCGCGACGAAGATCAAGAGGATCCCGGGCAGCGACACCAGCGCTACGAGTCCACCGTCGACTCGGTCGGAGTTCTCGATCAGGCCCCAGCGTCCGCTCAGTACCCATGCCGAGACCATCGAGCCGGCCACGACGAGACACGAAGTCAGGAAGAGGACTACGCCTGTTCCAAGCAGTCCGATCATCCACCGCCCGGCGAGATACCAGCGGCAGCGGCGAGCGGTCAGCGGGTCGGTGTGGAGCGTGCCGTGAAAGCGGGTGATCCGCCGAATCTCCCACTCGCTCAGACCAAGTGCGCCGGCATCGACTGCAGCCTTCAATGGTAGTCCCCGCCGACCGAGGATGCGCGCCAGCGCGAGGGCGAGTACTGCTGCCAGGGTGAACAGGAGGGCCGGGACCGCCGTTACGCTACCGAGCAGAACTCCGGACAGTGCCGTGAGCCAACGCCGCAGGACCGAGCTGATCGACATTCGATCCGCCAGGTCGGGTGGGGACACGCCATGGTTTGCCAGCACTCGAGCAGCGTAACCGAGCGTGGGGCCGCTGATATTGCGGAAAACCGCAAGGTTTCACGGAGGCAACCCCATTCGTGTTCGACGGTATTCCTCGATGTCCCGCAGTCAGGAAGTTCATAGCGTTTTCAGCGTCCTTCCTGACACACGACACCGACGAACAGGGGAATTGCAATGTCCGACTTATTGATTGCTGCAGCTGCCGAAACCGAGCAACTCGACGGTCTGGCCGGATGGGCGGTCGGCGTCATGGACGCCCTCGGCGGCCCCGGTGCCGCCGTCGTCGTCGGTGCCGACAATCTGTTTCCGCCAATCCCGAGCGAACTCGTTCTGCCGCTTGCCGGTTTCTCGGCCAGTCAGGGTGTCTTCTCCTTCGGCGCTGCTCTCTTCTGGACCACGCTCGGCTCGGTTCTGGGCGCGATCATCGTCTACGCGGTGGGCGCACTCATCGGACGCGAGCGCACGCGGGCACTGGTGGCGCGAATCCCGCTCATCAAAGCCACCGACTTCGACCGCTCGGAGGCATGGTTCGCCAAGCACGGCTCTAAGGCGGTGTTGCTGGGTCGGATGGTCCCGCTGTTTCGCAGCTTCATCTCCCTACCCGCCGGAATCGAGCGGATGGGAATGGTGAAGTTCCTCGTACTCACCACAATCGGCAGCCTGATCTGGAACACCATTTTCGTCACCGCGGGATATCAGCTGGGTGAGAACTGGCACCTGGTCGACGCGTATGCCGAAATCCTACAGAAGATCGTCATCGTCACGGTCGCAATCACTTTCGTCGTGTTCGTGGCGATGCGGTTGCGATCCCGACTCCAGACCAGGCTGTGACCATGCTTGAATCGAACTACCTGGGCAGCCCCATCTTGTACTGCAAGGCGTAGGCCAGCTTGCCCGGCTTGTCGTCCGAGTACGGGGCCGAGAGCTTCCCGAATTCACCCTTCGTTCTCGCCTTGCCGTCGTTCCATGCGTCCAGAGCGCCGAGTTCCGCTGCGGTGCGGCCACTGTCGATCACAGTGTCTTTCGGTGCCGCGACCTGGGCGCGGGAGACAGACTCGACGGTGCTCAGGTAGCTTGCCAGGTTGTTGCTGTCCCACCCGCTGATGTCGACTTCCGCCGAGTCGCGAACCCATGCACCCCAATAGAATTCCTGGAACGGGATGGTTCCGGGGGTGAAGCCGATGTCGCGGGCGAAGTACGTCAGGCTGCGGTACTTGTCGTTCTGGAACTTGGCGAGGCCGACTCCTGATGGAAGCTGCTCCACGGGAACCTCGTTGCCGTCGACGTCGTAGTTCCATACCCACTTCTCGGCTTTCATTCGAGCCCAGAAATCGGCGGGGCTCAGGTCACTGAGGTTCGCGACCACCCGCAGGCGGAGGTGCAGATTCGGTCCGCCGTCGGCCGTTTCGTAGAACGAGGTGAGTGTGTGGTGTCCGTCGGTCAGGTACGGCACACCGCCCGGCCCGATGACGACCGTCTTCATGGGCGCGATGGTGTCGGGCGTTTCCTGGCCGACGGGGAGGGTGCAGGTGAACGACGACGGATTGTCCAGTCGGGCATCGGGCAACGCGGAGGCGGCCTCTTCCTGGCCGTTGGCCTCGCACCAGTCGTCGAATTTCTTGTTGATCTCGTCTTTGCCGAGGGTGTACCGACCGAGCTTGTAGTACACCTCGTCGTACCCGAGCGACGGTTGCGTCGCACGCACTTCGCCGATCGGGAGGTCGAGAAGCTCACCGGCTTCGGCACATTGGTAGCCGAGGCCTGCGGACGATCCGGTCGGGATGAGGTCTGCGACCTGACACAGCGGCGACGCGGTCCGGGCCGGAGCGGCCGTGGCAACGCCGCCCATGGACGCGGAGACGACAGAGACCAGTGCGAGTGTGCCCAGTAGGGCAGCTCTACGAAGCGAGGCCATTCGTGAAACTCCTATGAGTGCGAGTGAAGTTCCCCGGAGACTGTCGCACTCCGGTCACCGGCCGATGTCGCGGAACCGAACCACAGATGGTCTGGAGGTGAACGCACCACATCGCAGACACAGCCCTGGGATGGTGGTGTCAGAACTCGGCTTCAGGGTGCCGCAGTGGCGAGAATGCCACTATGGCTGCGGCGATGGCGAATACGACGATGACGCCGATCAGGGTGGGTCGTTCACCGATCATGCTGACCAACAGGCCCGCGATCACGGCACCGACGGCGGCCATGGTGCGGTTGACGGAGCGCCTGGCGGCATTCACACGCCCGAGCAGCTCATCCGGGGTCAGCGCTTGCCAGTACCCCATCTCGTTCGCGTTCTCCGCTCCCGCCGCGAGGCCTTGCAGGCCGAGGGCTGCGAAAAGCAGAACATGGCCGACCGTTGTATCGGTTGCGAGGGCCACGAGTATCCAGGCGAGGGGATACAGAGTGCGGGCGAGGATGACTGCTGGACCCGAGCCGATTCGCTTGCCGAGCGTGTGGGCAATAGTTGCTCCGAAGAGGCTGGCCGCACCGAACGTCGTCAGCAGCAGTCCGTAGGTGTAGGCGCTGAACCCGAGCGAGCGGAGCGCGAAGAGCGACAGCACGGTCAGTGCGGCTCCGTTGGCGAGGAACCACACGTGTGTCGAGACGGCGAGCGGGTTGAGCGTGCGGTGGCGGTACGTGAATTTAAGACCGTCACGTACTTCGCCGATCAAGTTACGAGACTGAGAAGTAGGTCGAGGCTCGTCCACATCGAGGCTCGAATTGAGTGCTGCATCGACGAGATAGCTGATGGCATCGACGGCAATCACCAGGGGAGCGCCGAGCAAGCCTACGAGTCCGCCTCCGAGTGTCGGCCCCAATGTCGTTGCTGCCGCGTCGGCTTGGTCGAGTCGAGCGTTCGCCTGCACCAGTTGACCGCGTGGCACCAACCGAGGCAGCAGCGACTGCATCGCAGCGAATCCGAACACCGAGAAGGATCCGTACAAGAGCAACACGACGATCAGTACCCAGATGTGAAGTAGGCCTGCGAGCCACAGGAGTGGCACAGCGCCGAGCGTCACTGCGCGGCCGACGCTGGCCCACACCAGAATCGGCTTGCGACGCCACCGATCGACGTACACCCCCGCGACCAACCCGAGTACCGCATAAGGGATGAACTGTGCAGCGTTCACCACACCGACCTCGAAAGGTGTCGCGTCCAGAAGCTGCACCACCAAGATGGGCATCGCAACCGCTGTCACCGACGAGCCGGCCGAGCTGATCACTGCAGCCGTCAGAAACCGGCGAAACGACGAACGACTGCCTGGCGTCGAGACGTCACTCACGGGTTCTGCTCACGATGCCTCCGCACCACCGACTCAGCGATCTTCGCGCAACATCGCGTAGACGAGGGTGTCGGTCCATTCACCCTTGCACCACCAGTTCTGGCGGAAATGCGCTTCCTGCCGCATCCCGACCCGCGCCGCCAACCGGGCCGACGCGTCGTTGCGGCCGTCCAGCTGTGCGCTGATTCGGTGGATCTGAGGTAGCGAGAACACGTGCTCGACCAACGCGTTCACCGCCTCGGTGGCGTATCCGCGGCCCGCCACGTCGGGGGAGAACGTCCACCCGAGCTCGACGAGAGCCGGGGATCCGTCGATCAACCACGCCTCGACGTTGCCCACCACGGTTCCCTCGTGCTCGACGACCAGCGCGAGTGCCTGGGTGTTCAAGCCTGATCGCTTCATCCGTTTGCCCACCGCAGCAACCGCATCGGCGTGTGTCCACGCTTCGTGGAGCAGGTAGCGGCAGACCTCCGGGTCGCTGTAGTACGCGAGAATCCTGTCTGCGTCGTCGGGTTCGTACAGACGAAGGGTCAGGCGCTCGGTGTGGATGGGCTCGACAGTCATATGTCCGATTCTGCCCGACTTGTATTCACGCTGATTCGAACCCTGGTCTATGACCCGACTTGTGACGGATGGTGGTGAGTCGAACCTGCTCGCACTCAACCGGAAGGCCTGTACCCATGGTCATGACGTCGTACGCCGCTTCCGCGGGACCCGTGGACACGCGCGTCGGCGATGCCTCCGACATCGGCTCCACACCCGTCTCGCCGAAAGACTCTGCGTGGCAGCGGTACCGGTGGACCGTCGTGCGCGCCCTGTCACCGGTCGTCCTCCTCGTCCTCTGGCAGATCGCCAGTGCTGCCGGAGTTCTCTCCGAACGAGTGCTGCCCGCACCGTCACTGATCTTCGACGCGGGTCTGGAATTGCTGCGCAACGGTGAATTGGCAAACGCCCTGGCCATTTCCGGAACCCGCGTTGTTCAGGGACTCCTGCTCGGCGGGCTGATCGGGGTGGCGCTCGGAGCGCTCGTCGGGTTGTCGAAGCTCGCCGAGGCAACCGTCGACCCGCCGTTGCAGATGCTGCGCGCGTTACCGCACCTCGGCCTGATCCCGCTGTTCATCCTGTGGTTCGGGATCGGCGAGACTCCGAAGATCCTGCTGGTCGCTCTCGGAGTCGCGTTTCCGCTGTACCTCAACACGTTCTCGGCCATCCGTCAGATCGATCGTGACTTCCTCGACACGGCCGTCGTACTCGGGTTCTCGTGGCGTCAGCGGTTCACCACGATCATCCTGCCGAGCATCGCTCCACAATTGCTGGTGGGACTGAGGCAATCGTTGGCCATCGCCTGGTTGTCGTTGATCGTGGCCGAGCAGATCAACGCCGAATCCGGCCTGGGTTACATCATCAACAACGCTCGGGACTTCCTGCGGGTGGACACCATCATCTTCGGACTCGTCGTCTACGCGTTGATGGGAATCGCCACCGACGGCATCGTGCGGATACTCGAAAAGCGCGCTCTTCGTTACCGATTGGATGTCTGACTCATGACCACGACAGCCACGTCCGTCGCCACCCTCCACGGGATCGACAAGTTCTACGGCTCCAGTCACGTGTTGAAGGGTGTCGACCTGTCCATCGAGCGCGGAGAGATTGTCTCGCTGGTCGGACGATCCGGCTCCGGCAAGTCGACCATTCTGCGTGTCCTGGCCGGGCTCTCGACGGATCACACGGGGGAGCGGCACGTTGCCGGGCATCCTGCGGTGGCGTTCCAGGAACCACGGCTGTTTCCGTGGCGGTCGGTTCGTCAGAACGTTGCCTACGGTCTGAACACCGCGGGCGTCACGGGCAATGACGCGTTGACTGCTGCGGACGCGACTCTCGATGAGGTGGGACTGGCCGACAAACGGGACGCATGGCCACTCACGTTGTCCGGTGGGCAAGCTCAGCGCGCCGCGCTGGCGCGGGCGTTGGTGGGGGAGCCCGAACTGCTGCTCCTCGACGAACCGTTCGGAGCGCTCGACGCACTCACACGACTGACCATGCAGTCTCTCCTGCTCGATCTGTGGGGACGGCACGGCTTCGGAATTTTGCTGGTCACCCACGACGTCGACGAAGCGATCGCGTTGGGGGACAGGGTGGTGGTGCTCGACGGGGGTGCCGTGGCCGAGACAGTCCCCGTCGACCTGCCACGTCCCCGCGACCGGGGAACAGCCGGATTCTCTCGCATTCGCACCCATCTGCTCGGTGCCCTCGGCGTCCACTGATCTTCCAGTTCGCCGAGCGCGTCAATTTCACTGATAAGAAGGATCTTTCACGCATGTCATCACACGCTCGACACCGATCTCTGCGCGCCCTCAGCGTGCTAGCCGCCCTGTCCCTGACGGTCGTCGGACTCACCGGCTGCGTCTCCCGTGGCAGCGATACCGCTACGACCGAGGCCCCTGCACTCGTCTCCAACGACCAGCTCGCCACGGTCACCCTCGACGTCGGCGACCAGAAGGGTGGCACCGAAGCTCTGCTTCGCGCATCGGGTGAGCTCGACTCGGCTCCCTACGATGTCGCGTTCTCCACCTTCACCTCCGGCCCGCCTCAGGTGGAGGCCGCAACGGCCGGCCAGATCGACTTCGCAGTCACGGGCAACACGCCTCCGGTGTTCGGTGTGGCAGCCAACGCGCGCATCAAGGTCGTCTCCGCCTACAGCAACGATGCGAGTGGGGATCAGATTCTCGTGCCTGCAGATTCGACTCTGGCGTCGTTCGCAGACCTGCGCGGCAAGAAGATCGCAGTGGGCAAGGGAAGTTCGGCGCACGGCCATGTGCTGCTGCAGCTGCAGAAGGCCGGCTTGACCACCGACGACGTTCAGTTGGTCTTCCTTCAGCCTGCCGATGCGCTGACGGCATTCACCTCGGGTGAGGTCGATGCCTGGGCGATCTGGGATCCGTTCACCGCGATCGCGCAGGTCCAGAACGGCTCGAAGACGCTGACCACCGCCGAGGGCGTGGCCAACGGCTACGGCTTCGGTATCGCCTCGCAACAGGCGCTGGACGACCCCGCGAAGAACACTGCGCTGCAGGACTTCGTCGTTCGTCTGGCCAAGGCGTCCGCCTGGGCGGACGCCAATCCGGCCGAGTGGGCGGCGGCGTACTCCGCGGCCGTCGGGATCGACCCGGCTGCAGGTGAATTGGCGCAGGGGCGAAGCCAGCGACCCGCAATTGCTTTGGACAACACAGTGATCGAGTCCGAGCAGGCACTCTTCGATGCATTCGTGGAGAGCGGAAGCATCCCTGGAGGCAACAAGTTCGAGGACTTCGTCGACACACGGTACAGCGACGCCATCGCCGGCGCGACCGCCTCCACCAACTGATCACCCACCACGTCGTAGGAGTTCTCTCGTGACCGCACGCATCTTCTGGTTCCTTCCCACCGCAGGCGACGGCCGGTCCATCGTCGGCGCGTCCCACGCATCCGGTAACCTCCGCGAACCGGCCGGGTTTCGTCGCCCATCGTTGCGTTACCTCACCGAGGTCGCTCAAGCCGCAGACCGACTCGATTTCGAGGGTGTGTTGACCCCGACGGGAACGTGGTGCGAGGACGCATGGCTGACGACGGCCGCGTTGCTGCAGAGCACCCGACGGCTGAAGTTCCTCGTTGCTTTCCGTCCCGGCCTCACGCCGCCCACGTTGGCGGCGCAGCAGGCCGCGACGTTGCAGCGGTTCTCGGAGGGGCGGGTGTTGTTCAACATCGTCACCGGGGGCGACGATGTCGAACAGCGGCGGTTCGGGGATTGGATCGATCACGACCGGCGCTACGCCCGCACCGATGAGTTCCTCGAACTGGTGCAACGGATCTGGACCGAGCCGTCGGTGGACCACGAGGGTGAGTTCTTCAAGGTCGCCGATGCGCGGGTGTCCGAAGCGCCGGATCCGTTGCCGGAGTTCTGGTTCGGCGGTTCATCCGAGCCGGCTCTTGCCGTCGCTGCCAAGCGGGTGCAGACGTACCTGACGTGGGGCGAGCCGCCGGCCGATGCTCGCGCCAAGATCGAGAAAGTGCAGGCGCTCGCTGATGCCGAGGGCCGCAAGCTCACCTATGGCATTCGCTTGCACACCATCAGCCGTGACACGTCCGAAGAGGCCTGGGCCGTCGCCCACAAGCTCCTCGACGAGCTTCCCGAAGAGCAGGTCTCTCAGGCACACGCGCTGCACTCGTCCTCGCAGTCCGAGGGGCAGCGCCGGATGGCCGCGTTGCACGGTGGCAGCAAGGATTCGCTCGAGATCTACCCGAACCTGTGGGCCGGTGTCGGCCTGGTTCGTGGCGGCGCAGGTACGGCTCTTGTCGGTTCGCACGAGGAGGTCGCGAACCTGATCGGCGAATACCACGACGCCGGGTTCGACGAGTTCATCCTCTCGGGCTACCCGCACCTGGAGGAGGCGTACCACTTCGCCGAGGGAGTGCGGCCCATCCTCGACGCACGAGGAATCACCGTTCCTGCGCGCCGGGTGTAGTTGTCAGTTCCAGGTCGCCTGCTGCATTGACAGCACAAATCCGTGTCCGTCACCCGCGTCGCAGATCATGGCCTCGACTCGGGAGTAGCAGGTGTAACCGTTGAACGAAATCGATGTGTTGTACTTCAACGGCTGAGCGTTCTCGACTCCGAATGCGCCCTGGTTGAAGCACATCGGCGTCACTCTGCCCGGGTCCAGGAAGAACCCCTTGCTCATTTCGTCGGCCGAGAATGGTGGCTTGTCGCAGTCCGCGCCGTCGGGCACGGGAGCGTCCGTGGCCTGGCAGCCCGACGAGAACTCCGTGGACCCGAGCTTGCAATAGACGTTGCCCGACGGCGACTTCCAGCCGACTTCGTTGTTGATCGCGGCGTATCGGGTGGGATCGACCGGGGTGATCGGTGTTGTCTCGGTCGATGGTGTTGTGACAGAACCGGAGTCGGGTTCACTGCTGATCGGGGGCTGAACGCTGGAGACCGGTGGCGACGCGTCGTTCGATGCAGTCGGCGCACCCCCGACCTTAGTGGGGATGACCGACGGCATTGCATCCGTCGGTGCGTCCGAACTGCCACATCCCATCAGGGCCAACCCGGCGCATGTGATGGCCAGGGCGGAGACAACGGTGCGAATCCTGTTGCGCGTCATCAGTTCGACGTCGCTTGCTGCATCGACAACACGAATCCGTGTCCGCCGCCCGCGTCGCAGATCATCGCTTCGACACGGGAAAAGCACGTCATCCCATTGAACGTGATGGAGGTATTGTATTCCAACGTCTGCGCGTTCTCGACGCCGAATTCGCCTTGGTTGAAGCAGGTCGGTGTCACCTTCCCCGGCGACATGTAGAAGCCCTTACTGAGCTGGTCGATCGTGAACGACGGGTTGACGCAGTTCGCGCCGTCCGGTACTGGAGCATCTCCCGACTGGCAACCGGACGAGAATTCGAACGCGCCGATCTTGCAATAAATCTTGCCCGAGGGGGACTTCCACCCGACCTGGTCGCCGTACGCGGTGTAGCGGGCCGGGTCGACGGGTGTGATCGGTGCGGTGTTGTTCACGGGGTTCGCGGGGTTCTGCGCTGGATCGGTGGCCTCCGGTGCGGAGGCGGTGTCCGTGGTCTCGACCGGGGGGTTTGCAATGGTCACCTGGGGCGGCGCGGGAATCTGCGATGCGGCGCTGGGAGCTGGGGCCGGTGCGGCCGCGGGGGCGTCCTCGCCACCGCAGGCCGTCAGCACGAAGGCGAGGGCGGCAGTGGCCGCGAGCAGAGCAGTTCTTCGAAACATTCGGAGCTCCTTCATCAGAAAGCAATGTTGACGTCGCGGGAGATCATGAAGCCTCTGTCGCCGTCGTAGCAGGTGATGCCGGCTTCGGTGGACCGGCAGAAGTTGCCCGTCACTCCGATGACCTGGCCGTATTCGAGAACTCGGGGACCGGGATTTCCGCCGAAGAAGATCCCCTGGTTGGTGCAGATCTGTTCGACGGTGCCGCCTTCGCGGATCTGCACCCCGTAGGTGTTGTTCTCGGTATTGAGGCATTCCCGGCCGGTGTTGCCGGGTACCGAGTATCGAACTTGGCAGCCCACGATGGTTCCTGGTGCATTGACCGAACCGAATGCGCAGAAGACATTTCCACTGGGGGACTGGAAGAAGTACTGGCCACCGTCTACCTCGAAGTCGCGTGCGTCGACGTTGACGTCGTCACGGTTCGGGGCGGGTGGCACGGCAGCGGGTCCCGCATCGGCGGGTAGCTCCGATGCCGGAGTCGCGTTCTCCGGAGCCTCGACCGCTGGTCCGTCCGTTCCGGTGCCACCGCCCACGTCGGGGGAGTCGGCGGCTGACGGAGCGGGCGCTGCGCTGGTGACCGGCGCTGGATCGGTGCTGGTCGGCTCCTGGGAACCACACGCGGTGGTTCCCAGGGTGGTCGCGGCGACCAGGGCACACATGGCCACGATGTTTCGGACTTGCCTCATTCGTTCGTCCTCACCGGTGGCTGCGAAGTGCATCACCTCTTGGCAACTAAATCGAACGGTCCGAGTGGTCTGTTAACGTCTTTCGTGTCACGACCGCGTCACGAATCGGTATACGGCTGGACTATCGGACATTTCGCCTGCGAGGGTGAAAACGACGGAACACTCAAGAACCAGTTGATGTTTCAGCTTCAACCTGAGACGCCTGGTGTGGGACTCGTTCTTGTCTGGAATCACGTTGTGTGACATCGACGAAAGGCATGCAGTATGCGAAAGTCATTGCGGCAAGCGGTAGTAGCGACGGCACTCGCTGTTCCCTTGGTGTTCGGTATCGGAGCGGGCACGGCTGCTGCGGCCCCGCAGGTGACGAATCTGCAGGTGCCGATCGTGACCGGGTTCCAGATCGCTCCTGGAGCCGTCCCCGGTGGCTTCTTCCAGACCATTCCGATGAAAGCCACCGTGGGCGACGAGCCCGGTGTTGCCCGCTTCTCTGCGGCGAACATCGCCCCGTTCGCCGATCAGTATCCCTACCGGTATCTCAATCTGAGCTGGCGGAACTTGGCGACGGGAGCAACGGGTGCCGCCGACCTTCGGCACTGGCAGGACGATCCGACACCGTCGCCCGAGGGACCCTACGGACGGGAAGATCTTCCGCTCGAGGTGGTCGCGAACACCGGCTCGGGTCCCGTCGTGGTGACGGTGACGCATACCCGGGACTACTCGAACGGCGGTCAGTGGGGCTCCCCGTACCTCGACACCCTTCTCCCCGGTGTTGGCGTGGTGGTCGTTCCCTGACCTGTTTCGGTGACCCTAGGTTCCCAGGTCACCGGCGATATCGGCAGCAGCGAGCATCGAAACAAGCACTGGCACGACGCGTTTCGCGGCGATTCGATAGTCGCCGCGACCCTGCTGCTCGACGATGTTCGCCGAACTCAGCGTCTTGAGGTGGTGATAGATCTGACCGGAGGAGCCGACTCCCACCGCCGCGTGCAGATCCGCAGCGTTCGCCGGGCCGCGCAGCAGTGTCCGCACGATTTGCAACCGCACCGGATGTCCCAGAGCCGCAAGCACTTCTGATGCCGACGGAACGGGTAACTCCACGATGGCGTCGGGGGAGTAGCCGATGTCCCAACGGACCGTGCCGTACAGATGCACGTCGCCTTGATAGGCGATCATGCCTCCTGTTGTCTCCCTGGCCTCTGGCTGCTCGGGAGCGTCGCGTCGTTCCAACTCGGCGACGCGGGCTTCCAGCTCTGCCAGTCTCGACTCGAACTCTGCGCTCACACCACGCAGGCTATCCGGTCGAGAACCTCGGGCGAGAGCATCGCCTCCACGATGAGTTGCTGCTGTACGCCGGCTCCTGCATACGCATGCTCGAATCTGTCCGCGGGGAGGCCATCGGTGAGCCACACGGCCGTGGCGACTGTTCCGTCGTTGCGGCGCAACTCGAATCCCTGGGTCAGGACACCGGGGAGGCTGCCCCCTTTGAAGCCGATACCGCGGACGCTGTCGCCGGCGGGTTGCCATTCCAGTTGGCGCAGAATGGTGTCGGATGCGTTGCCATAAGTGCCGTCCGTGAAGGCGCGATACATACCGTTCAATTCTTCGGCCGAACCGCCACGGAAACTGCTCTCGACCCTGGATACCTGGTCCTCGTAGGTCGGCACTTGCACGGACGCCTCGGCCTGGGCCCGGAACTGCGGCTCGAATGCCCACTTCTGAGCGGTCTCCCAGGTATCTGCATCGGCGATTTCGGGATCGAAGACCGAGAGCATGTCGGCCACCATGCTCGGTAGCTCGAAGTTCTCCCAACCTCCGGTTGCTGCGGCGTCGACGAGGGCCTGATCGCCGAGTCGGTAGCGGAGGTAGTCGGGAACCGAGTTGTCGCTTTCTTGGATCATGGCCGAGACCATGTCGTCGATGCGAACCGTGGCATTGGGGTCGGTTGCGTTGGTGCCGGTGTTCGCAATTCCCAATCGGGTCAAGGCATTCGGATGTGCATTGGCGTCGGTGCGGGGTACGTACCAGCGTTCCCAATCCGAGAGGGCCACTTGCTCGTTGGGGTCGATGGTGCCGTTCGCGACTGCCTGGGCGTAGGCGGCGAGATGCACGACCTTGATCGCGGATGCGAGTACCTGCTCTTGGTCGGCCCGATGTTCGACGGTTCGGCCACGGCCGTCGTCGATGACGAGGCTGACGGTGTCGGGTGCCTGATCGATCAGTCCGATCCATCCGTCCTCGGTGGCGAGGTCGGTGGACGTGACGGGAGCGCAGTTCTCCGGCGTCGGGGTAGTGGTGGTCGCTGCAGTTGCGTCCGTGTTGGTGCCGCATCCGCCCACCAACAGCGCAGCTGCACAGGCTGCCGAGATCCAGGTCGAGCGTCGCATCGAGTTCTCCCATCCGTTATTCCGTAATTCCGGAATAACCATAGACCGGGCTGTTCGACGCCGCAAGACCTGAACGGAATTGCTCTGAACTGGCTGCTCAGAACAACGTTGGTGCGGTGTAGCGACCGTGTCGTGCTTCGTTGAGTCGGGCGCTCCAGCGCTGCACGAGCCACATTTCGACGAGCTCGGGGCTGGTGCCGAGGTCGGTCGCCCAGTGGGTGATGAGTTCGACGTAGCGGTCGTAGCGGCGACGCGTGAAGCCAGTGACGGACGGATCTTCGAGCCATCCTTCGTGGATGAGTGTCCAAACGGCGTATTGGTCGATCAGCTGCGCAGGACCGCCATAGACCGATGCCTTCACCGCCCACAGGAACGTGGCCATCAGGGACATTCCGACGCCGGGGGCATCGGGCCAGCCGGACCAGGTCGAGTTCGGATGGTCGGGCACTGCGCGGTTGCGGACGCAGCTGTCGAGGACAGCGAGAGTCTTGGCGACTGGGTTCTCGTTGGGGCGGCTGAGGTGCGGATTTATGACGTCCGGGAATCGGCGCATCGCTCTGCGGTGCCGATGGCTTTCTGCAGAAACCTAGCGAGTGGCTGCAACCGACATCGTCTCAAGGTTTCTACACCAGGACGAAAAGCGTGTATGCCCGCCAGATACGATCTGGCCACACCAGCCAGGGAGATCGGCGAGACCAGATATAGCGGCTACGGACGAACACTTGCTGAATGTGTCGCGGTTTTGGTGAGATACAAAGTTTCGTACGAGTCTAACCTCCTCAGCCTTCGAGTCGACAGACCCCAGGCTAGATGTGATCTCCGCTAGATTTGCCACCCCCAAGTTTTTCGCTATCATAATTGACTTATTGGCATTTCCCCAATATATTGTGGCCGGCTTTTTTCTTTTTATTGGTGAGCATGCCCAGGTTAGGGCGGTTTGGTAGTCGCCATGCTTTTCGACCAAAAGGCCGAAAGGTAGCTTTATTCCGGACCGAGTCGACGGCCGGCGAGCGGCCGAACAGAAAATTAGCCGTTCAATGAACTTCTCCCATTCGGAGTAAAGCGAGATGGCACAGTAGGTGGTCATCTCAACTTGGACGTAGGTGGTGAGGTCCCAATTGAAACTTATAAATCTTGCATCAATAGCTCGGCTTCTCTTTATGAAGTTGTTGCTTAGTTGACTTAGTTCCTGCATACTCAACCGAATTTTTCAATTCTATCCTGTCCGGTTATCGCCCAGTAGTAGGCACCTGCCCTGATTTGGCGGGTTGATATCCTTTGTGTAGATCCCTTTGACGCACTAACAAATCCCGCATACTTCCCGGATGTCACCCCCTCGTCGATCGCGGATGCTAATTCTCTAAGTCGATTTCGCGCGGACTCGACATCAATTCTAGATTTTTGGTCGTCGACTCGGGACATGGCTGCGAACAAAGTAAGAAACTGCGTCGACCGCCGAATTTCGGTCTCGCGAATTATAGATCCGAATTTATCCACGATCTGTTCTAAGACTCGATCGACTTTTGACCGTATTTCACCGGCATTCGGAATCTCATCATCGTATTTTTGGTATAGTGAGTCAATGCGCGAAGCGCCTCCATCTTGAAGTCCTTCAATTGCGACTCCATAAATCTCTGCCATTAACTCATCGTCCTTCATTCTCAATCGGTCTCGACCTTGAATTACTCCGAATACATCCCACAATACCCGCCATCTCACCGCAGAGCGAACTACCTCCCATTTGAATTCCCCCTGGAATTTAGCATGTCTTTTTTCTGCGGGACTCAAGGAAACTGTATATGAGTTCAACCGAGCGAATACCTCAAGAACGTCTGTATCATCGGCATTAACTAGCTGGTCTACGGCAATTGGATACGTCAAGAACGCCTCTTGTTGCTCTTCTGAAAGGTCATCATATATTAATCCGGCGAACTCTTCGGCGCGCCTAGTCAGTCTAAGATCCCCCGCAGCAAACTCGATAATGGAACGTATTCGCTGTTGGCCATCAACTATCTCTCTGAGAGACTTTTTTGTTGTGAGGTCAATTTTCGTGCGCAGATAGATCTTGGGCATCGGCATACCCCGAAGAATGGTGTCAATCAGCATGACTTTCGCGGTGGGTGCCCATATTTCTCGGCGCTGAAAATCCCGATTAATTATTAACGTCTGGTCCTCGTCCCAGCCGAGAAAGTCGTGAATTTTGTATTGTTGAAGTATTGACGTAGTGGCCACTGATACCCCTTCTATGAAAGTAATCGATGGTTTTGACTGCGAGCTAAGTTGCGCGCTCGTTGTTGGTTTGTATCCCATAATTAGGTGGGTATCTATTGATATTTGTGTCTCGAACGGCACGCCGGCCCATTTTGTCTGAGATCCAGACTGTATCCTTTCAGTTGCAAGAACCTTGTTCTAGCTATATAGAACCCTATGCGTTCGTCCGTCTTGTGCAGACTTCCTGGTCATCTCAGTCCATGACATCACCATATCCGGCCGGTCGCGAACCGAGAATTTTCTATCCGTATTACAAGGCCGATCGAAGCACTTGAAATTGGCGGGACCCTAGCTCCCTTGTTCAGGACTAGGGTGGGCGAGGTGTAGCGGCCGTGCCGTGCTCCGTCCAGTTGGGCGCTCCAGCGCTCATACTAGCCACTGTTTGTCTGGTGCCGATATCGGTGGCCAAGCTTTATGAGTTCGCCGTAATGAACACGGGAGGATCTGTTAACGGACGGGTCGTCGAACCATCCGCCGTGCATGGAGTAGGAATACTTCACAATTACCAATTCTTAATCTTCCTCAGCGAGTGGAAGTCGATAGTAGGTATTTACGCCCTCGCTCCAGTAGCGCCTTTGTCACGGCCTCGCTCTTTGCAACGCGATCGAGGAGCACCTCGCCCGAATTTCTTGAGAATTTTGTGTATTCCGACTCAATAATTCGCATAAGTGTCGAAAGTTCGCCGTGCGTGATTTCTACTGCTTCCAACTTTGCGACCTCGGATGTGCTTGGTCGGTTTCTGCGGGTAAGAGCAATCATCGCCAACATCGCGAGGTGGTAGCAGAAATCGTCAATGTCAGTTTCAGGGCCTCGTCCATGCTTGAGAAAGTCCTGGCATTTACGAATTACATTGATTGCAACCGAAAATATTGCGACCGGATGTTGCGGCGAGAAAAGCAAATCATATAAGTCTTCCTCGAAGATCTTTGAGAGGCTTCCGCGTGCCACGTGAGGCATTTGCACCAATGTGGCTAGTAAGGCTTGCCCCATCTGATCAATCGAAACCACGCTGGCGAGCGGTATTCCTCTATTTTGGTAAAAGTTTCTTCTTCTTTCGTAGTATAAATTCTGTTTCGCTAGGTATTCTTCGATCTGCCTTTGAACCTTGTCGGTTGATCTGAGGGCGCTTGGGCCCAGCGCAGTCTGGCTATTGGTTGCGCGAATGATGCGGTCTCGCACTTTCGGGTTGGTGGCTTGAATTACTTTCACCAAAAGGCTGCGTTGGTCCAGTTCTGTATCGCCACGCCTACTACGCTTGTAGATCTCGTTTGACGTCTGAAGCCCATTAACGACCTGGGGAGAATCCAGTTCGAGAAGTTTGTTTGCGGGCTGAACACGGTTTGCCACAATTGTAACCCCGTTGTTCAACCACCAGAAGTCCGTCTCGTGGTCGACCTTGTCTAGTGAGTCTTGAATGCTCCGGTTGACCGAGGTATCACCCTCATAGTCCCTCACGTTTGCCTCAAACAATGATGCATCTATCTCACCGGACTCGCTGGTTATGAAGTCCTCGTAAGCTTTTAGCTTGACTACCGCGATGTAACCACCGACTGTATCGGTCGATATTGGGTTCTCTGCTAGTGCAAGATTCCGAGTGGTTGTTGGCTTATCGCGGGCCATGTCTGCTAGATCGGCTGCATCGACAAAGTCGATGGAAGGAGCGCAACCCCGGAAGCAGTCGAATAGGGCACGTTCCAGGTCCTCGGACTTTTCTCGCGTTGACGGATGAACGTGGTCCGCTTTTAGAGAAACAAAAACTATATACACCCGGAGGCTGGGCATTTCCAATGCTCGATATACGGCGAGGAATCGGCGGGTTATCTCAATTACCTTGGGGTTAAATCCCCTACTCAGAGCCTGCTCGTCGCGTCCGAAGTCGAGCAACTGTGGAAGTGCCAGGGAAAGTTTATTTATCGCATCCTCGCCAAAACTTCTGGAATTCTTTACCTGAAATATAAAGAGATCAAGTGTCGCATTCCTCCCGAGCGGGGCTACTGGTACATCATCTGTGATAGCAAGTGCATTAACAAAAATGTAGGCCGCATCGATCCCACCATCATGCCTTCCATCGACTATTCCGGATAGTAGGTCATCGTTAGTCGGTTTATAGTGACGCAGGTACTGTTTGGCGGCGAAAAATGTTTCATGGTCGCTACGACTGGAGTCCGGCGCTAGGCGTTTTTGGTCCTGGTCGATCATTTCGTTCAGCAATATCACATCGTTCGCAGACAACTCTTGACACTACCTTTCGTCCCGGCACGAGTTGGGAATTTACTAGGTCTTGACTGGGTTGCTGTGAGCATATGCTTCCCAGCAATGGGGTGTAGGAAAACGAACCGATTGAGATGTTCAGAACAGGGTGGGTGCGGTGTAGCGACCGTGACGTGCTTCGTTGAGCCGGGCGCTCCAGCGCTGCACGAGCCACATCTCGACGAGTTCGGGGCTGGTGCCGATGTCGGTGGCCCATGTGGTGTTGAGTTCGACGTAGCGGTCGAAGCGGCGTCGAGTGAATCCGGTGACGGACGGATTTTCGAGCCATCCTTCGTGGATGAGTGTCCAAACGGCGTATTGGTCGATCAGCTGCGCAGGACCGCCATAGACCGATGCCTTCACCGCCCACAGGAACGTGGCCATCAGGGACATTCCGACGCCGGGGGCATCGGGCCAGCCGGACCAGGTCGAGTTCGGATGGTCGGGCATGACGCGGTTGCGGACACAGCTGTCGACAGACCCCTCGCAGACGTGGTGATCGACGCCATCGACGCGGACAATGACTTGCCCGACGACGTGAAGTACTACATTCTCGCAGCCCTCGAAGGGCCGATGTTGCTGCAAGAGTTGCTCGGCGGCATCTCGGACGTCGCAGGTTCCCGGTCGGCAGGCGCGTGGGCATCCGGGCAATCGGCTGGCGCGCTCCCGACCTGGGTCGACGTAGCCCTGTTCCGCAGCATCGCGCCTAATGGTGTCATTTGACGGGCATCCCGCGGTGAGTGGCGGGGTGGTTGACTTTCGGCGCGTTGACCGAGTGCACGCGGATTCGCTCTCCAAGTTTGCAGTGCCAGTTTATTTTGAACCCGGAATTATCAATTTTTTAATCGACCAAACTGTCTCATATGCATGCTTAGCCATCTCGGTGGATCGACTGTCAATTTCTGCTTTCGTCCATTGGGTAGCGTTGAGGATACTATCGTCGACATATAGCCCTTTTGCGGCAGACGCTTGCAGCATGGATAGCTTCTCGCTGAAAGTCTTGGTATCCATCTGATTGTTTAAGTCTTGGGGTACGAGCAGCAAGTTTCCAATTTTTGCAGCATCCAAAAGCCCGACCCCAGGTTGTTTGGCAGACTGAGGAGCCAGGTGTTCAATCGTCATTCTGTTGGGGTCTGCGGGTGAAGCGGATTGACTGTCATGTAGTGAATTTAGAATGTAACGAGTTAATCGAGCCTGTTTGGTAAAGACTTTGGAATTCCGTATTCGTCGAAAGTCTGCCGAGAACTGATCGAGAGAGGGTAGCCTATCGGAAGATGCCAGCTTTGCATTCATTTCTCGAATTACTTTTGCTTTTGCGTTCACGCTACGAGCTGCCGTAATCTGCCGTGCGTGAGATGCGTACATTTTAGAAACTCCTCCCGAGGAAGGCGAGTTCGTGACTGCGGTATTAATGAAATGGAACCTTTCAACCGCTTGGATTGCCGGCAGGACGTACTTTAGCCTCAGCAGGCCTTGGTCGTACTCGCGCCATAGGGCCAATACCCAGGGGAGAGGCTGTTTGACGCGAAATACTTGAAGTGCTTGCAACGATTGCCTGAGCGGGAGTTCTTCAAGTGCCCATGTAGAACGTGCTGCAGGTTCGTGAATTTCCCGGTAAAGGCGGGAATCCAGCACGAGTTCGTCAAGAAATTTTTGAGCCTGATTTCGTTTTACGGTTTTTCGTACGCTCTTTCCAAGCGCCGCCTGGGCAAGGTAGTCCCTTCGGGACAGCCAACTGTGTAACAAGAATCGGTCGACTGGCAATTCGGCGCTCGATTGGTCGAATTCGTTCAGGATTGTGTTCCAACGCTCGCGCGGTATGTCGTTCTGGGCATTGCCTGCGCGCAAATGTGACAGAAGGTGACTTTTTACTAAATCCGCGGTTTCAAGGTCGCGACCACGACTGTTAAGTGTTTGAAATATTACTGTGGCGTCTTCTTCGTTGTCAACCTCGATCGTCACGAGACGCAGTCCCAGGATCTGTTCTCGCAATTCAGTGAGCTTCTTTTGTTTCTGCGCAAGGTTCCCTTGCAATGCCCCCGACAAGTGGGTACGAATCCGAGCTGAGCCTTTTTTGATGAGACTTTCGCCATCTGCCGGCTGTGGTTCTGTGTCCGAAACCATGTCTTGCTGTAAATGCCGCAGGTAGGGGCTATCCTGGTCTTTTTGTAGCACGAAATGTCTTTGATTATCTCGAATACTTGGCCGCTCGATCAACTGTTGAAGACCAGCTGCCTCATCGGGAAGCGAATTTGCGCGAAAAGCATCCCTGAGTTCACACAAGAGAAGCGTTATAGTTGTGAGCCGCTGCTGGCCATCTACTATTCCCTGTATGCCGTGGGTGCTTTGAAAAAGGACCATCGATCCGATGAAGTAATCCGAATCGGCGTCGTTCAGATCATCCCAGAATTCGTCTATTTCGGCTGCGGTCCATTCGAATGGACGTTGAAATCGAGGTACCTTGAAGAATGCAGAACTCAGAAGATCGCCAATATTTTTATCGTCACTCTTGACTTTCATGAACCCTCATCTCTATTTTCCACTTCTGGGTATTGCCGTTCATCGGCTTGACTATCTGGGCGTTGCCCGAGCGTCAGACCAGCATTCCGCAGGATTTCGTCCCCAGCAGAGTCGTGGGATGTCTGGAGATGCCAGCGCCGGGAAGCTCTTCTCTATGGGGAACGCAGCCTCTCGCTCGTCCGCGGTATGGACGTCGAAGCCCGCTTCTTCTGCGCCCAGATTGAGCCCGCCCGCCCCGGAGAATTGCGAGGTCGCGACTCCGTCGGTACTTACCATGCCCGTAAGCTTCCCATGCCGACCAGCAGCAGTGGTTCAAGCTGCGGCGGTGTGGCGAACGTGCTTACGGCCAGTCGCTTGAAGAGGCACTACATGATGAAGTTGAGGGAGGACAGCAGTGGCCGAACCGACTGCCAACGATCTAGCCGGGCGATCCTACGCGCGCGTTTACTCGGTCTCAAGCAGAAGGAAGGATATTCACCAGCTGCTTGTCGCGGCGGTCGCGGCGGCCGGCGGAAGGGTTTTGTATGCCAGCGCGTCGAATCGAGCGCCTGTGTACCTCGGAGTCCAGGACAGACATGGTGATCGTCTTGGTTTGCTGGTCTATCCGTTCCGGATGACGCGCAAAACCACGCGCAACCGGCCAAACGATGAAGTTCGCGGGCAGGTGAGGTACGGATCGGAAGAATCGTGGAAGATCGAACACCCCCTCGGCAAGGACATCGCCGGGGTGGACATCACCCTGGTGGTTGGCGTCGATGTCGAAGCTGGCGTACTGGTAGGTCTTCAACCCTCGCTTTACGACCCGCTCCCAATGGGCATTTCGTTCTACGCCAAGGTCGCGGATATGAGCTTGGCTCTGGAGACCAGCTGGCATGTGTGGGAGAGGGAGAACAAGCCAGGCAGCAAGCGCGATGCTCCCCGCGGCGGCCCTTCCGCTCTTGAGACGATCGTCGCCTTTACCCCCGACCGACTGCTCGACTATGCACGCCTCGAGCGCCGCGCCACTGACCTTGGCCTGGACCACGCCCTGCGTTACAACGCGGCTAAGCTGGCGGCCGCAGCCGAAGGCGAGACCACCGCAGAAGGTCTTCATGCGTTGGAACAGGAGTTTGGCCTCACCAGTGCTGAGATCCTGCACATTATCGCGACACGCAATAGATTGCAGGTCGCGGTCCGCGGAGGAGTCGCCGAGCATCACCTTGAGCGCCTGCTCGAAGCCAGTCCGACGGTCGCTCGCGCGACCAGACTAGACCAGGACGCAATGCACGACTTCGATGTAACGATGGTCGACGGCACTAGCTGGAAGGTGGAGTGCAAGAACGCAAGTCCCATGATGTACGCCAATGGAGACATAAAAGTTGAAGTGCAGAAGACAAGGGCCTCGCAGAACGATCCTGCGAGCCGCTACTACCGCGTCGACCAGTTCGATGTCGTGGCTGCGTGCCTCTACTCGCCGACCGGCCGCTGGCAGTTTCGGTACCACCTGACCGAGACACTAACGAGGCACAGGGACTTCTCGGACCGACTGGCACCGATGCAACGTATTACCTCAGACTGGAAAGATAGCCTGGCAGACGCCATGCACTGATGTTCGTGCCGACCAATTCGCCGGTAACACCGAGGCCCCGCCGGGGCGGCTCGGCGCCTCGGTTGTCGCACACCGACCTCTGCAGGCTGCGGTCAACGCCGTGGTGACTACCTACGACCGCTAAAGTGGTAGCGAGTTCTCGACGACTCTTCGGTCTTTGTTCCAGCTGGAGGTTTCGTCAGGTGCTGGCGAGCGTATTGTCGATCCAACAGAGTGATGGTGTTTGTTCCATCCGGTTTCCGAGCGCACTTTTGGTCGGTTTCCTATTCTTCGGGGCACCGCTCTACAGAGCCATGGTGTGGCCGATGTGTTTTAAATCGAGCAGACACCGGCTGAGGTGCGGGTGCATTTGGCCTCTTGCTCGTCACTGCCCATAGCTCAAAAATTCTCGATGCAGTTATGCCTTTCCGCAAACGTTCTGTCTAGTCGCGTCGAGTTTCTGAAGCTGGTTGCCCCCCCGAGACCGGACGATTCGGGTACTTTGGGGAGGCGGGGCGACTACCTAGACGCAGATCAGCGATACGGCGTCGCGATGGCGACAGTGTCCCGCCGCTGGTGATCGATAGGTTCCGCGTCGTAACTCCAATAGCCCCGATTGTCTCGACCAGCGTGAATCCCTGGATCACCAGTGAGTGACGGAGGCGCAGTAGCGACGGCTGGTCACTTACCCTGTTCAGGCGATGTCGGTTTCTCAGCGCAACCCGGGTTGTGCTGCATGGACGGGGCTACTATAAACAACAGCGTATTGCGCTCTGCTTTTTTTATGCAGAGTTCTCTATTTTCGATTTCTTCTTTATCTAAGCGCGCAGAACCACCGAGTATCCACTGCACAGTCACTGACTCATCGTCGGAAGTCAGTTCATAACCAGACTTTTTCTCGCCCGACGAGAGGAAGTAATTTTCTGCTGGTATCCAATGGGTGCTGGATGCGATGAAAGACTGTAACACGGAGAACGTAATTAGGAATCCGCCAAAAATGATATTGCGTTGAAGCCCCCTTTTTCTTACCCGCCAGAAATTGTAGCCCGCGGCAAGGGTAAAGAAGATTGCAATCCCCGTCGACGCACCTATCAGTGTGACAAGGTTCATTGTAAAGGCCGCAATCAGCAGAAATATTAGCACTAGTGAGAACGTCCATCCCGGCAAGTTCTCACCGGGGACTTCTCTGGTCGCTCTCTCCATCACGACGAATGAAGAATAGAACAGAAAGATCGGCAACAGGGTTAGCGCCGTCACCATCAGAATCTGCATGACATCAAGATTGGCAACAAGCAATCTCAGCGTTACCGGATCGCCAACCGAGACGAAGAACAGGCGATAACCGACCAGAACTACTGGAAGTGCGCCGATGATCCACAGAATGTTCTCCTGGATCCATGGCCACTTTAGGAAATCCGACCAATCTCTACTGGTGTCTGCTGAGCCCGCCACCAACTATCTCAACGCCTTCTTCGCTTGTTCAAGCACACGTTGAGCCAGCAATGGTGGCACCGAGTTGCCAAGCTGCGCCTGCACACTTCCGCGTGTGCCGACGAGTTCGAACTCATCTGGGTACGTAAACAGTCGCTTTACCTCTGCAACGCGCAGCCGACGATTCTCCCAGTGGAACGGGCCGACGTTCGGGCCTGGTTGCGCTTGAATCGTGGGCGATGGCTTGTTCGGGTCGAGCTTGAGCAGGAACGACCAGTATCGACTGCGCCACTTGAACAGTGGGTCTGGGTGACCCTTTTCCTCGGTGTAGTGCAGGTAGTTTCCACCTGGCGGTATCTCGTTGATCAGACGCCCGTATTGGCCGCCCATGACCTCCTCGCGTTCAGGATCGGTGACTAGACCATCTAGCGCCTGCCCGGTCGTCACGTACGGCCTCTCGACGTTGCCGCTCGATCGACGCTCCCAGTTACCGCCATGGGACGGCTCGGGGTGATCTGGGACCTTCTTGCCCTTGGGCATGCCGATGATGAACAGGCGTGGGCGCGCTTGCGGCACGCCGTAGTCAGCCGCGTTCAACACCTTGAGCTTGTAGTCGTACCCGGCTTCGCCGATCTCCTGGATGAGACGTTCAAGCGCAGGTCGGCTTGCCTTGTTGTTGTAGGTCAGCGCGTACACGTTCTCAAGCACGAAGGCACGTGGCTGCGATTCGCGAAGCACTCGGGTGTACTCCTGCAGGAGGGTCGCGTCTGGGTCGAGGCCTGAACGCTTCCACTCAAGCCAAAACCCGCTTTTTGAGAACGGGGTGCAGGGAGGCCCTCCGATAAGGAGGTCTGGCCGCTGCCCCTTCCTGAGCCCTGCCGCGACTAAGATTTCGGCAGTCGTCGTGTCGAGGATGTCCTTCTGGATCACGGGGGACGCCAGCTTTGGGAAGTTCTTCTCCATCGTCAGCGCCGCGTCATGGTCACGCTCGACCGCGGCTCGGACGTCGAAGCCTGCGTTTTCTGCGCCCAGATCGAGCCCACCCGCGCCCGAGAACAGAGAGATTGCGACCCCTTTAGTGCTGACCATGCGTGTACGATCCCACACCGGTACGACACAGTCGCGTAGACACGCAGAATCTGCTGGTCAGAAGTCGTTTGTCCGGTTCCGCTGCCGTGATTTAACGGTCGCCTACGCAGTCCTGGATAGGCCACTTGCGCCGAAAAATGTAGAGCACCTCTGGTGCGGCGTATGATCCGATGTCCTCCACTGACCGCACCCCATGTTTTTGAGCGCATCCATGAAGTCGCGCGGCGTAAAGGCAGCGTATTCCGAGCAGCTCTCTAGGGCTGTTGAAGGCTCAGCACAACTCGTACTGGTCGACGGCACGCACAGATCAGTACCGTTCGCACAGGCCCGTCATCCACCGGGCACCCAGAGTCACGTTGGACCTTCGGCGTCCAGATACGCGGCCAAGGCGTGGAGTATCCGCGAATTGCGTGTACTGAAGCAACGCGGAGGTTTAGTTTTCGTCCCTACCCAATGGCGCAGCTAGGGACTACTAGGCCCTCTTCGTGCGCACAGGTGAGACCACATGGTGATGCACCTTGTGGAAGACCTGAGACGCAACCAGCCGTAACGCTCGGTCAACAATGAGCAGTTCCTGCGCTATCATCCAGACCGGCTATGCGGGCAATGTCGGCTAAGAGCTGACATACATAGGCTTCCCGAACGGACAGGGCGCAGAGACGTGCGCGTCTTCTTCACCGACCGCCGTACTTCGAGGTGATGCGACTCTCCAACCACTGCAGCGCAATCGTGGGTGGCAGTGCCATCACAAGGATCAACACAACCGTGCCCATGATGTTTTCATCCGTAACAGGCTGACGTTGCGCAGGAGTTCGTATCCGATGCCGCTGGACGACGAGAACATCTCGGCGAGGATCAGCCCCAGGAACGCCAAATCGAAGGTCATCCGCATAGTCGTCGCAAACGCTGGCAGCACCGCAGGGATGACGATCTGACGGACCAACCCGGGCCAGCTCACCTGCAGTGATGCCGCCATCTTCAGTGGATTCGCCGTCGTGTTGGTCGACCTACTCGGGCGCGGCGATGTTCGGCAAGTCGACGCGGTATCCGTTCAGCCAAGAAAAGTCGACTTGCATAGCTGTTATCTTATTGCGGCCCAACCAAATTGGAGAGCCCTCTGGTTGACTGGCATACAGTCCCCGTGCTGATGTGACCACTCGATCGAATTGAACCGGCCAGTCGATGCTTGCCGCCGATTCGGTGATGGGGTCGCGGCCGCGGTCGAGCGCGCGCAGGACGTGTGATCTCGCGGGCAGCAGTTGAGACTTGCTCGTGTTGCACGATGGGCATGCCAACACCAAGTTCGCGAGACCGTCGATCCCCACTCTCGACCACGGGAGCACGCGATCGACATGGGCGTCCGGCCCCACGCACGTCGAACAATAGAAGCACGTCGGACCGAAGGCTTCTATCAACGCGGCTCTGGGACGGATCAGTGCGATTCGGCTGTTGCCGAACAGATGGCCTTCGAGATCTGGCACGTCGCCGTCGAGGAAGGTATTCTTTCGCCGGACATCGTCGACCCAAGCGAGCATCAACGCGGGCTTGAGCAACGAGGACAATCGCGCCAGAGCGAAACACACCCCGGGGTACAGCGTGATCCGGTTGCCACGGGCCAGGACGGTGGTCATGCCCATCTTGGCGCTCATCCAACTGTCGTCGTACAGAAATGACTTGCCCGCGTACCCGCCCGGAACTCGCTGCAGGCGATGGAGCGGCTGTTGAACGAGAACAAGCTTCACCTTCTTGATCATCTCGCGGAACAGACCAGGGTTTCTCCGGGCCGCGGTGTCCAACGGCGTTTCTCGGCCGGCAGTTGCCGTCGCACGAGCAAACTCGCGGACAGTGTCGGGAATCGTTGCTCTCGCCTGCGTCGATTGGCGGAGATAATGACCGTCGAAGTCACGGACCTGCCGCCAGTAAAGACTTATAACGCGCTCGGCTAAGTCGTCGAGATCGACGTCGACCGCGGAACCGTGATCCTCGGGAACGTTCTCGACCGAGAACTCGAGTAGCGCGACCAGGACGGCCAGTTTATAGGTGGCGACACGCGCGCCAGAGTCGAGAACGCTGACCAGGTGCTGCCCAAGCGTCAGCGGATCAGCGGGCGAGGGAATCGACATACCTGCACACTACTGAGCATGGGAAAACTTGTTCGTGATCTGATTCCGTCGATCATCGAAGCCTTAGGTCGCGTCCTCAAATATCGAACCCTCGATCATAGTGAGTACGGAAAGGCACTTATCGACAAGCTCTTTGAGGAAGCGCGCGAATTTCATGACGCAACGCCAGAAGATAGGCCTGGGGAGTTGGCCGACGTCCTGGAGGTCGTCCGTGCACTGGCCGCACATTTGGGCTTGACCGACGCGGATCTCGACAACCTGGCTGAGGACAAACGATTGGAGCGCGGTGGGTTCGAGCAGCGGTTCTGGCTCGAGTAGCGGGAGTGGACCAATTCTGCTGTGCGGAGGTTGATTCAGCGGCAGGAGGCCGAGTACAACTGGGACTTCGTGTTCTTGGGATCGAACCTCGACGCTGTCGAGGTGGGTGCTGATCTGGGCTTCCAGCGCGGCAAGTCGATGACAGACATCTCGACGTCGGTGGGTGTGACGGCAGCCTTCGATTCGGTGGCGGACTACCAGCACCGGAAGCGATCGGCACGTGTCGATGCGTGTTCGGTTTCGGCTTTCACTCCGGAGGATCGCAGACGGGCGCGAGGGGAGTAGGAGGGGGCGGTCTACTACTTCTCCTCGACACCGCCGGCGGTGGTCGGATCGGCACCGAGAGTCTCACCAGGCCACCGATCCGGCGTCGTCGAAGAATCCGCCCCGCGGGCCGTCGTCGGGGAGGGTGGCGAGCTTGAGTGCGATGCGCGCACCTTCCTCCGGCGTGCGAGGGGATGCGAATCCGGTGAAATCCGTTGCCACATAGCCTGGACAGCATGCATTCACGATCACCGCAGTGTCCACGAGCTGCCGTGCGTACTGCACGGTCATCGCGTTCACCATGGTCTTGGATGGAGCATATGCCGCCATTATCGGGCCGGTCTGTAGCGCGAGCGAGCCCATGTTGCTCGAGACATTGACAATGCGCGGCGATGCAGATCGAAGAAGCGTCGAAAGGAGTGCGTTCGTCACTCTGATGACCCCGAATACGTTCGTATCCAACGTAGTCCGCAGTACGTCGATATCCAGCGTCATCGGATTTTGTTGGTCGCCGCCGGAAATGCCCGCGTTGTTCACCAGTATGTGCAGGTCGTGGATCGAGCCGGCTGCGGCGGCGACGCTCTCGTCCGACGTGACATCGAGGGGGACTCCGAACGCGTCGATGCCCGCAGCACGAAGCTTGTCGACCGCGTCCTGTCGTCGTGCATCGTTTCGGGCTCCGACTCCTACTCTGATTCCCTGCATTCCGAGTCCGTGTGCGATAGCAAAGCCGATCCCTTTGTTGGCGCCGGTTACCAGCGCGGTCTTCGTCGTCATGCGGTCCATGGTCGGCGTCGAGCGCGGGTGCGTCCAATACCGATTGACCAACCAGTGATACTCGACGGGTATCACAGCTACGCTGTCGTAGTGGACGATCTCGAAACACGCGAACTCCGGTACTTCATCGCCGTTGCCGAGGAGCTGCACTTCGGACGCGCAGCGCAACGGCTGGGGATCGCCCAGCCACCACTCTCGCGAGCGATCAGCAGGATGGAGCGCCGACTCGGCGTCGCGCTTCTGGATCGTAATCGTCGCGGAGTCGCACTTACTACTGCCGGTGCGGTGTTCCTGAGGGACGCTGTGACCGCGCTCGACGCCGTCGCAGCGGCAGCGCAGCGAGCACGAGCCGCCGGCACCAGAGTCAAACTGGTGACCAAAGCCGGTGCGTCCCACGAGCTCCTACGCCGCGTTCTCGAAGCGCACCCCGCTGACGTGGATGTCATGTTGTGTGAAGTCGGTGAGCAGGCCGACTATCTTCGCCGCGGTGATGCCGACGTGGCGTTGATGCATCGCCCCGTCGATGACCTCGTCGGGTTCGACTCCGAGGACCTCCTCACCGAGGAGCAGGTCGCGATCGTTCCGCGTGATCACCCCTTGGCCTCGAAAGACGAACTGAGCATGGACGATATCCGTGACGTCCCGGATCTGCCGATGGCCCGATGGCCACAGCTCGACGGGACCTATCCGAGGGGGCCCGGGCCTGAGGTGCGTACACAATCGCAGATCGCTCAACTAGTCGCGCTGGGTCAGACGCTGCTGGTGATCCCAGCATCGAGTCGCGCGTGGCAGTGGCCCGAGCATGCGGCCATACCTGTCACCGATGCGCCGATGATCACGACGGTCATCGCATGGCCGGCCGGAGTCCGATCGCCGGCAGTATCGGCATTGGTCCGCTCGGCCGTCGGGATTGCGTTCGAGTGACGAACGTCAACCTTGGGCGATGGCACGTGAATCGAATACGACGGTCTCCACGGTGTTCCCCATGCGTCAGGCCGACGGCGTATCCGATGCCTCTGGACGAAGAGAACATCTCGGCGAGAAGCAGTCTCAGGAATGTCGAGCCGAAGGCCATGCGCATCCCGCTCGTGCTCGAGCCGAGGGGTGGCATTGCGTCGAACAACGCGAGCTTGCAAGCGTTGTCTCGCTGAGGGTGGGTTGGAAACTGTCGACAGGCATCTGAACGGAACCGGGCACCCCTCTGCTGCGTCTGTTAGTTAGTAGCGGCGATGGTCGTCGACCGAGTCCAGAAGGGTGGCCACGCGTGGAGCTTCCTCTGAACGGGCACACGATCGCGTCTGTGGAGTTCGGGTATTCCCTCGCGTTGCGTACGAATCATGACTACGAAGTGCGGATTGAATCGAGTTTTCAACTCGACGACGATGGTGCCGATGGGTTCCGGGGTGCGCCTGAGTCAATGCTCACCGACAACATAGATGTGAGGCGTCTCGAGGGCAGACTGGTCGCGAGTGCGCACGCTTCCGATGACGGCGACCTTCGGATCGAGTTCGCGGACTGTGCAAGCTTGATGGTTTCCTTCGATCCTGATTTCGAGGCCTGGACGGTTGTCGCGCCCGAAGGCTTCAAGGCTGTCAGTGTGGCCGGGGGCGGACTTTCAGTCTGGAACTGATCTGGAATCGCGACTGTCGAATGTTGTGTCCATATCCAGCCGGAAGCGTCGACATGAGACGACCTTGGACCGCAGCGCCGGCTACTGCATCGGGCGACTCAGAGCCCGTCGTCATATAGCCTGTGCTGCATGTTTTGGCGAAAAGCGGAGCGACGCAGTGCTTTAACTCTTGATCAATTCGATGCGTGCGTGGCGGCGAACAACGTGGACGTAGTCCGCGTGGACCTGGTCTACCAGCAGGCACGCAATGGGCGCGGCTCCAAGGTAGTCCTGACGAACCTCAGCCGCGGCGGCGGAGGAGATGCGTGGATGTGGTTCTACTATCCCGAGGTCGGCGACCTACTTGCGGTGACAGCGAGCTCGGGGTGGGGCCCGCACAACAACCATGACGTTCTCTACGTCGGCAAGAAATCTGGTGACACTGGCGTCTTATTTCGGGTCGACGCGAAGACCCTCCGCAGGGGTATGAGGCATCGCGCACGGGCTGGTCAATTGGCCGTGTGAGCAAAGAGCCGCCCCGCGCTGTTCCGACCTCCGCCGGCGCTCGAGCTCATGGGCTCAGTGTCCGTGTGCCGATCGCGGCGCTCAGTGCGTCGAGCTCGGCCAGAACGTCGGTCGCCGCCCATATCTGGTTTCGCTTGCTCGTGGAGATCAACTCCAAGATGCCTGCCTCGGTCAGTCGACCAAGTGCGCGATACGCGCTGACATCGGTTGTTCCGGTGATCTCTGTCGCCATGTCTGCGTTGAGGATTGGCACCTCCAGCAGTCGGGCGATCAGGGCTTGGTCGGCGGAATTGGCGCGAGGTTTTGCTACGCGCTTCCACGCACCCGGCAGCTCCGACAGAGCGTGCGCCGACTCCGCTGACGCTTCGCTTGCGTGCACAGCGACCGAAGCCAGATATTGGACGAACTCGTCCGCCTGTCCACTGCGGTACCCCGTCAAGAAGGAGAAGTATCGAGTCGTGTCGGCGAGCATCGCCGAGGCCAACGGAACGGTGATTCGACGAGTCAGGCCGCGTCGACGCAATATCGCGCTGATCAATGCACGCCCGATTCGGCCATTGCCGTCGGTGAACGGGTGGATGGACTCGAACTGCGCGTGAGCGATCGCGGCCTGAGCGATGATCGGCATGTCCGTGCGGTTCGCGAACACCAGCAAGTCGTCCATCAGTTCGGGGACGAGATCCGGCGGCGGTGGAACGTACAGCGCATTGATGGGTGTGTAGTCGCTGCCACCGATCCAATTCTGCACAACACGCAGTGCGCCACGGTCTTTCGTAGTGTAGAAATCGGGAGCCATGAGAAGTCGGTGTGCGTCGAGGACGGTGTCGAGCGATATCGGTCCACGGCCCGCAGCGTCGATCATCGTGCTCAGCGCGTGTACTGCAGCGAGTTGAGATTTGGCATCGGCGCTCGCCTTGCCTCCGGCCAGTGCGCGACCGAACGCGTGCCAACCGGCGTCGACACTCTCGATTTTGGATGATGCCACGGATTCGCTTCGGAGCAAGAAATCTGCGAGTGGCTTGAGGTGCTCTCCGAATCCTGCTTCGAGACGAGCCACCGCGATGATCGCAGCTTCCTGAGCCTGAGCGGCCTCGTTGGACGGTGAAAAGACCAAGTCTTTGATGGCGGGAGGGATCGACACCTCGATTCGATCGAGTGTGCGGTCGGCCTTTGAGCCTCGGCGATCTCGAGGCTGCCATTTCTCGGTTTCAAGGGCATGTGGCGGCCACGCCATACCAACGCCTCCTTCGCAAAAATACGGCAATGACCAGCTTAATGTACTTTGGTGCACTTAAGTGTAGTTAAGGATGGCATTGTTTACGTTGACGGGAAGCGGTACTCCACCGAGCCCTCGTTCTGGGCGTCCTGTGTCGGCCGAAGGCGATACGAAGCGCGAAGCTCGCTGTGGCCCCACCGGCACTCGGGATGTGTTCACCCTTCACGTCGAGGGTGGCGGGATAGTTGCGCGCGCGACGAATACTCGAGTTCCTACCCTGTCGTACGCAGAGCCTGCGCCCGCGCGAGTGCAAAGGTCGCCACGAGTACGCACACCACCGCCACGATCACGGCGACGAAAGTGGATGCGGTCGTGGAGAATCCGAGAATCCAGGCAGTTCCCATTCCGGCGAGGGTGGCGAGGACACCTCCAATCGGGAGAAAGGCAGCCACAACCTTGGTCGTCCGGGACGACAGTGGATCGTTAAGTAGCTTGAGCAGCAACCGAACCGAGGCGACTCCGAGCACGTAGGCCAAAACTCCGGTGCCTGCGTATATCGGCAGCAAGTACTCGGTCGATACGCCTGAACTCAGACCGGAAAAGCTTGTTCCGACGAGAAACAGCACGGGCGTCATTCCCAGCGTCACTCCGATCAGACCGGCAACGGCGACCAGCCCTACCTGGCGAGAGGGATCGACGCCGAATCGAAAGCCGCACAGGTGCAGCACCAGGCCTGCGAGCAAGCCGACCACTGCGCCGGTCGAAGCAGCGACAATGGGCTGCACCCACGGCCCCAGCGTAGTGTCCGGACCATAGAACGACCCGCCGGAGACGTACGCCGAGTACCCCGCAGTTCCGGTCGCCGAGTAACCCAGAACCGCAATCACTGCGCCGAGCAAAGCAAAACCACTTCCCTGTTTGATCACGCGTCAATGATGACGGATGTCCGATCTGCGTAGAGAAATTCGGCCGGAGTGTTGCCCGGTCATCGATGGATGGTTCGTACCCTGCCGCGGATTCGCACCGATCGGGAAACGCCAGGCAACTGCGTCCAATCCCACGGAACCGATGCATCGGTAGCTGCGTCCAACATCAAGGATGGGTTCCATGGACGGAGTGCTGTGAGCAAGATGCGATTGCTGATCGGGAGTGCGGTCGGCGTGATGCTGGTGGCAACTGGATGCGGAGGGGCGACCGAAGGCATACCCGTTGCGGCACCGTCGACGACATCGGTGATGACAACCGCTCCGGCGAATGGTGCGTGGGATCCATGCACCATCCCGGACGCTGCCATCGAAGACGCGGGCTTGGCCGTGGAGACGAAGTCCTCGAACTTGGTGGGGGAGCTGCCGATTTCGGAGGACTGGATGACGTGCTTTTGGACTAATCCGCTGCCGACGCCGTGGTATCGAGTCGGTATCTTCTCATCCACTGAAAGCTTGGACTACCTGCGTGAGCGGGGGCCATTCGAGAATTTCGAGCCGATCGAGGGGTTCGACGGACTGCGGTTCCGGCGGACTATCAAGTACGACGAGGTCAACTGTGGCGTCGCTTTCGGTCATCCGGTTGGCGTCGTGTACCTGAATCTCGACGGGTTGGTGATGACACCACCCCTTGATGATCCGTGTGTCGAGGTAGAACGGTTGGCGCGTTCGATCCGGCCGTCCTTGCCGTCAGAAGAGTAGTTGGAGGTAGTCGATGGGTTCAGAGACCAACGAGCTGGCGTCGTCGATGCAGCAGTGGCAGTCGCTGTCGATGCAGGCAGAGTCCGGGCAGCTCAAGATTCCCGAAGGCGTGGCGTTCCAGTGCGACGAGGTTTGTGCTGCCTACATCAGGCACTTGAAGGATATGGTGGTGAAGACGCAAAACTTGGTCGACGTCAACGCGTTCGGCACCTTGGATTCGGCCAGGCAGCTCGGCGAAAAATTCGAGAGGATTGCCTTCAGCGGTGATCGATCGCTGCGCGTCGTGCTGACGCAACACATCGAGGTGATCGAGCTGATGCGGTCCGTGTTCAAGCGCTATTTCGATGAGGCCGAGTATGCCGATCAGCGGACATTGCAGTCCATCGGGGAGATCGCGGACGGTCTGGGCAGGTGACGTTTTATGCCGAGGTCCGAGTTGATCGGTACCGCTGGCCGGCTGAACAGATTCTGTCCGGACGCTGAATCGGTATCCGAGCTGAACCTCGACAACGATGCAAATTCGTTGAGCAGCAGACAAACACGGTCGGCAGGGTTCTACGGCCTGGATCGTCCTCGCGAAACGTGCTGAAGCAGTAGGCTTCACGCCGCAGACGTGGATGATATTTCGACAAAGTCTCGAGCCCGCGTACCTGAAGTACCGGTTTCCGTCTCATCCCGAGAACATGCCCAAGCGGCGAGGGAACGGCGGAGTCGAGACGGTGGTGGTCGATCCCGAGGACTTCTCCGAGTGGCCGTGGCTGTTCCAGGCGGGGTACCGCGCGGGCGACGCGACCTGGCACGCGCTGGCTCGTTGATTCACCTGAGCATAGAAGGGAAGGTTTCGGCGGTGCCGCTTATGCGTCCTCCCCGATGTCCTCGAACCACAGGCTCGGGCGCTCCGCGAGCATGCGTTCCATCAGCTGGACGCATTCGGCGTTGTCGACGACGTCGACCTGCACTCCGTGGTCAGCGAGCAATCGCTCCGACCTTTCGAACGACCGATTTTCACCCACGACGATACGCGGAATCTCGTACAGCAGGGCGGTTCCCGCGCACATGAAGCATGGAGACAACGTGGTGTAGAGCACCGACTTTCGGTACACCGACGCGGGGAGACGACCTGCTCGTTCGATGCAGTCGGTTTCACCGTGACGGATTGCGCTGTTCATCTGGACACGACGGTTCCGTCCCACAGCAAGAACCTCGCCGTCGTGCACGAGTGCCGCGCCGATCGGAACGCCGCCCTCTTCCCAGCCGATCTGTGCCTGTTCGATTGCCAGTCCGAGAAAGTATTGGTCTCCGCGCAATGGACTGTTCACATGCTCTCCTCGGTGTCCTGAAACAGCGTATGCAATTCTCGTCCTCGAATGGACCTGGGCACCTCCTATAGCAAGCGGTACCGAGAATGCGATCGAGATCGGGTGACGGCGCGGCCATGAGCATCGCGTCCCGACGTCAGTCGAAGGCGATGCGAAGCCCGACGCTCGCCGTTGCCCCACCGGCGCTGAGGATGAAGTTGTGCCGTCCTTCGTCGCGGAACACCATCTGCATCGGTAGGAACCAGAACCGATTCTCCCCGGTGAACCCGTCACCGGGGATCCGAAGGCCACGCTGATTTACGATGTGTTCGCCGTTCGCGTCGAGCACTTCGAGCGTCGCGGGAAAGTCCTTACCGATGTCGTCGGGTCCAGTTTGCAACAGCGCGACCAGTCGGCATTCGAGCATGCGGGTGTCGCGTGGAACCGTGCAGGTATCCCAGACCCCGCCGAGGATATCGAGCATGTCTTCGCTGACCCGTGCGTACTCCGCGAAAAACAACCCGGTGATGATCATCGGCTGGCGTCATCCGTTTGGTAGTAGGGAAGAGATTTCATCGCATCCAGAACGGCCGGGTGAAAAGGTTGCGGCACTGTGTATTTGCCGTCGCAGACCAACCACCCGTCGGCGATGAACTGCTCGAGCATGCCGCGGAGTATCAACGCCTCGATGTGTTCGTACAGATCCCCGGCACCGGCCGGGCCGACTGCAGGGAGCCGCGTCCGCGGAGTGCTCGTCATCGCGGCGAGAACGATCTGTCCGGCGACGACATTGACGGCCGGGGACGGACGGAGGGGATCCGTGCTGAAAAAGTAACGACGAATGACGTGCGATAGCGCCGTTCGGTGAGCGGCCAGGGAACCGGGAAGTGAGTGTGCGAACTCGTGGGCATGCGCACCGGGAACGGCTGTGGTGGAGGTCAGCACGATCAATCCGGCCGCCTTCGCCGCATCCCACAGTGTCATCAAGCCGGGAATCTCGAGCATCGATCTCGACCTCGATGCACGCCCATCCAACTCCACGCCGACGGCTTTCGCGAGCTCGCGAACCGACCCTGGCCGCGGAACACCCGTGCCGGTGATCGGTCGTGACGTACCGAGCCAGACGAGAAGCGAGCGAAGCTGCGCTATCGGCTTCGACGCGGTCAGCGCTGCCAACTCTTCGTCGGCGTCTGGCGTTGCGGGCTCGATGCCGTGGGGCGTCACCCGTTCGATCGGGGACTCGACCGCTGGCTCGACGTCGTCGGCCAAGTCCGCCGTGGTGGTACGAGATCCCCGGCGACCGAACAGTGGAATCACTTCGGCGAGGTCGCGATCTGTGCGGTGCGGAGTCACACGCACATCTTAAGGAAGACGCTGGGGCTCGCGCCTTCTCGACTCTTTCCCGGAAGAACAGCGAGCTGGTGCGATGAGCGTGCGTCGAGTTGGAGACGTGTTGGGTGTATGAGGAACACGTCGGTGTTCTAGGCGTCAGGGTCAGGACAGCTCGGTGCAGCGCTGATCGAGTAGCTGCTGCAACTGACGAGTTTCCTTGTCCTCGAATCCGATCGCATCGATGTCATCGATTCCGTTTCGAACGCCAGCGCAGATGTCATCGAGGATTCGTCGAGTCGCTCGCTCGGGCATACCCAACCGACCGGCGGACTCGACGAAATGCGCACGTGTCCAACGGTTCGCGCGCCCGTAGAAGTTCAATGCCATCGGGTCGCTCCAAGACGCGTAGGGCTGCGTGCACAGAAGGTCGTATGCGGGTGTGACCGACCAGATTCCCCGAGTGTTCTTGTGTATCGAATAATTCTTGCCGTGTAGATCGCCGTTTCCGATCGCATACGAATACGCCGTCAAGCGAAGAAGTTCGGCGGTGGCCTGGCGCGCAGAACCTCCTCCCTGCTCGACAGTGTCGGCGAGCAGCGCAATCACCGCTTCGGTCTTCATTCTGTACTTGGACGCGGGATAGAGCCCGGAGACCTGGCACGCATCCTCTTGGGGAAGTCGTTGTTCACCGATCCGGTCGAATCGCGCCACCAGCAGACCGCTGATCCCCTTGTTGTCCTCGATCACGCGGTGTTCCGGCACCGAAAGCCCGCATTTACGTGCCAGATTCATGAAGAAGCTCTCGTTCTGGACCAATCGCGGCAGTCGCGCCGGCGGGGCGAGTTTCAAAATGGCAGGCCCGGCCGTCGTCGACACCGGGGTCGAGTACATCTGCGCGGACACTTTGCCCTGAACGCCCGGCAGAGCGGACGGATCCTGGCTCACCGACTCACCCGTGGACAGGGAATCGAAAAGGCGACGAAGATCGGGAACAGGGTGCCTCGAATCGAATGCCCTGCCTGCCAACGACATCTCTTGACCGCGTGGCAGCACACGAACGTCCCCGATGGTGTCCGATCCGACCGCCAGCAGCAGTGTGAAGTGATCGTCCTCGGACGTCTTGGTAGCTGTTACCACTCCGGTGAGACGAACGCCTTCAGGCAGCAGGCCCGCGAAAAAGGCAGGGACGCTACCGCCCGATGCCCGCGTCTCGGGTGATGACTTCGGAATCGACCACGCGAGATCCGGCGCGGAAGCTCGGTCGAGGTAATCGCTGTCGTACCGAAACACAACGTCGTTCCCCACGCGCGTCAGTGAGCCTGCGAGAAGATCGCCCTTGTAGACATCGGCTGCATCGACATCCCGCAGCTCGGACACTGGGATCATTTCGCGTCCAGTGGCGGCACAGGCGATCCGGCGCGCGTGAGCAATGTGATCTCACAGCCCAGCGCTTCCGCGACAGCAACCGCGCCGTCGAGCTGCACCGTGTCTTTTCCCCCCTCGAGCGCCTGGACTGTCGAGCGCCCCACGCCGGCAAGCAGCGCTAGCTCGGCTTGAGTCATGCGCAACTGATGCCGACGCGCAACGAAGGCTCCCGCCAGCTCGCCGGAGTGCTTCCGGGCTCGTCGTCGTGGTTCGGCCATGATTGCTCCTTGTGCTTGCGCAGACATGCATATCGAAGCCTATATCGCGAAGCATCCGGTGAACAGTCTCTATGCCTGTCTAAATAGGCATAAGCGCGCAGAGTGTGGTGTCGGACTGTCTCTTGGCTTTAAGGCATGTGTTCTAAAGCTTAAGCCTCCACTAGGCGCAATCCTGTAGTGCCCGCACGATTCGACTCTTGATCAGCAGCTCGTACGGCATAGTGACCTCCAGTGTCCGACGCGTCGAAGGTGGAAGCTCTGTGAGGAACGCACTCAGAAGCGGCAGCGACAAGTGGGTCGTCGTCGATGTCGAGACTTCGGGTCTGAAGGCGTCCCGTGATCGGGTGCTCAGCGTCGCCGCTCTGACGGTCGACGAGGACGGACGCGTCGGACGCGAACTGTCGACTCTGGTCAACCCGGGCTGCGATCCCGGTCCGGTCCATGTCCACGGACTGACACCCGAACGACTTGCCGGTGCACCGACGTTCGACATGATCGCACCGCAACTCATGGATCTGCTGGACGGTCGAACCATGGTCGCGCACAACGCAAGTTTCGACCACGGCTTCCTGAAGCTCGAATCGATGCGTGCGGGCATCGACATGCCGACTAAGCAACGGTTGTGCACCGTGGCATTGTCGAGGCGACTACAACTCGATACTCCCAACCACAAGCTATCCACCCTCGCCGCGCACTGGAAAGTGTTGCAGTCCAATGCACACGACGCCTACGACGATGCCCGCGTGCTGGCGCAGGTGTTCACCCACAGTGCTCGACTGGCCAGGTCGCTCGAACTTCCCCTTCCCGTCGTCACGTGCACCGAGCGCCTGACTCTGTATCCGGATACCGTTCCTCGCACACATTGCACTTGGGAGAACCCCGGTCCTCTTGCTGAGGACGGCGGTCTGATTCAGGGCATGCGAGTCGTGATCAGCGGTGACACGCGCATTCCGCGATTGCGTTTGGCCGCGCAGCTCACCGAAGCGGGCCTGGACGTGATGAACTCCGTCAGCCGGTTCACCAGCGTGGTGGTGTGTTCGGATCCCACAACGGAAAGCCGAAAGGTCGAACGGGCTCGCGCCCATGGCCTTCGGATCATCTCGGAGTCGGAGTTGCTCGACTTACTCCGGGATGTGCAGCCAGGAACGCCGAAAGGTACTCGGCCGCAGACCCAGCTGAAGCCACCCGTGCAGCAGCCCTCTCCCGTCGATAAGCCCTGGCAGGCAAGGAGGGTCCTGGTCATGGGTGGTTCGCATGCCGAGTCTGTGCTGATGCGTTCTCGCCTGATCCAACTCGGAGCCACACCCGCTGTGAATCTCAGCGCAGGCGTCACCGACATCCTGATCCTGGACGGCGGCGACGGAGATCCCCGGATGCCGAAGGTCAAAGAACGGGACCTCACGCTTCTGACGCCCGCATCGATAGACCGCGAGCTGAAGATCGAGGCACCTGCTCCGCTTCCGGCGCGGCGGTCCCGAATTGCCCCGCTGGTGCCACGTGGTGGTGTCGTCGATCTGGATCCGAGCGTCACCATGCTGACGTTGAACAGTTCGTGGCGAGCCGACGAGTCCGATCGCGTCGACGTCGATGTCGTCGCATTTCTGGTCAATGACGACGAAATGGTCGTCATTGACGAGGATTTCGTGTTCTACAACGCTCCGGCAACCTCGGACGGTGCCGTCTCGATGTCGATCGACGGTGACAGCGAGCAGGGCGTACGTATCGACCTGGCACTCGTCCCCGAGGACTGCGCCCGCATCGTCATCGCAGCAGCCATCGACGGTGACAAGACGTTCGGTGACGTCGGTGCGGTGTCGGTGTCCCTCGATGGAGTCGATTCGACCGTCGCCACGGCCGTACTCGACGCGGCTACGACGGAACAATCGATGCTGTTGGCAGAGATCTACCGCCGGGGGAGCGGCTGGCGCTTTCGACCCATAGGCCAAGGCTACGACGATGGGCTCGCGGAACTGGCCGTGCGTTATGGCGTCGAGGTCGACGAGTAGCGGGATGAGTCACATGCCCAACACCTCACCCGCGTATCGAACGAGTTCGAGATCGTGTTCGGTGGACCGCCGAAGTCGCTGATCTCCAGGATCGGTGTCGAGAACGATTGTCTCTGTGCCCAACTCGGCAAGGAATTCGATGTCCTCGAGGATCTGTTCGATGGACCCGTAGCCGAGGGGGCGGTTCGGCGAATCCACAGGACCGTCCACCGGCAGGAAGTAAATACGGGGAACGAATTCTTTGCCCTCATCCAACGCGGTGGAGCCGGCGATGCACAGTTGCCGCGATGGATGCAGCGGATGCCAACCAGTGCCCAACGCATTGGTCCGGTCGAGTGCGGCTCGGCCGTTGCCGCCGATCCACAGCGGTGGGTGCGGCTTCCGCAGCGGGAGGGGTCCAGCGTGTACCCGGCGGGGCGTTCCGCTCTCTCCTACGAACTCGTATGTCTCGGACGACCATGCGGCACGAAGAGTGTCGAGCATGGCGTCGGTCATTCGCCCTCGCTGGCGGAACGGGACTCCGAGGACGTCGAACGCTTGCTCTGTCCACCCGACGCCGACTCCGACGATGAGTCGTCCCCCGCTGAGCCGGTCGATCGTCGCGGTCGCGTGTGCCAGATGAGCCGGATGACGATGGCTTCCGATCAAGACTCCGCTACCGAGACGGATGGACTCGGTCTGACCCGCGAGCCATGACAGCGTCGCCAGGCACTCGTAGAACGGTGCCGGGGAGCGGCCGTGAGCGTCCTCGGTCAGCACGACGTGATCGGAGAGCAGAACGTTGTCGAAACCGGCGGATTCGGCAGTCCGTGCCCACGCGAGAATCCCTTTCGGATCGATCTGCGGCCCGAAATTCGGGAGATTGATTCCGTATTTCACAGGCGCACCGGTCATGGTCATGGAATCAGTAGTACCTTTCCTCGTGTTCCACCTGCGGCGAGCAGCGAATGAGCCTGCGGTGCTTCGGCGAATCCGAACTCTCGCGCAATAGGAATGCTGAGCGCGCCTGCGGAGACGAGCGCAGCGATCTGCTCGAGACCGGGCCCGTCCTCGTTCACGTAGCTCTTCCCTGGCGTGATGCCGCGCTGGGGCTCGGGTTGATCGCCGTCTTCGATCGAGACGTACGCACCGTCGTCGTGCACGCTGTCGATGGTGTCGACCACGCCTGCCGTATCGACCACGGCGTCGTACACGCCCGCCTGCAGGTCGGCAGGCTCGGTGAACACCCGTCGCGAACCGAGTGCGAGCAGATCATCGACGTCTGACTCCCGCGCGAGTGCGTCGACTCGGTGACCGCGGATCAACAGAAGAGCTGACGCTGTTCGGCCCACCGCGCCGGCCGCGCCCGTCACCAGGACGGTGGATTGCGCTGGGAGAGTGATCTTGTCGAGAAGCTGAACGGCGGTGAGGGCGGCGAGTGGGATTGCTGCTGCGTGCACGAGGCTGGTGCCTGTGGGTGCGTGCGCAAAGAGTGATTCGTCGGCGACGACACGTTCGGCATAGGTACCGAAACGGTGGGCCGGCTGCGCGATCATGCCGATCACGTTGTCGCCCGGCGCAAATCGGGTGACCGATGCTCCGACGGCGACGACAGTGCCCGACACATCCCAACCGAGGACCGCGGGGTACGTCAGTTCGATCGGTAGGAATCCTGAGCGGGTTTTGAGGTCGACCGGATTGACGGCCGCGGCGGCCACCGCCACCGTGATGTCGCCTGGCCCGGAATCGGGTTCGTCCATGTCGGTGACGGTCAGTACATCGGGCCCGCCCTTGGCGGTGACGACGACGGCTCTCATTCGATCTCCTCTTGTGCGTGCCACTTCTTCTCGATGCGAACCTGCAGTGCGGTTCGAGGCTAGACCATTCGTGTATCGATCGCTATGCGAGTAGTCTGAACTGCAGTTGCTGGAGCAAAGCGCAGAATCGGGAGGGCCCATGGCCGGTGTACGAGGGCAGGGGCGGAAATTCGACGTCGACGCTGCGCTGGACAAGGCGATGTTCGCCTTCTGGGAACACGGATACGAAGGCACTTCGGTCTCGGTGCTCACCAGCGCGATGGGCATCAACCCACCGAGTCTGTACAGCGCATTCGGAGGCAAGGAAAAGCTGTTCTTCGCCACGATCGATCGATACCTCGCCACTCGCGGCGACTTCATGGACCGAGCGTTCGCCGAGGAGCCCCAGGCAGCCGAGCTCATCTCGAGACTGCTGTACGAGGCGGCGTCGCACTACACCGACGAGTCATGTCCGGGCGGCTGCCTGATCACCAGCTCGGCCGTCGGGGTCACCGACGCAAATCGAAGCATCGCAGAACGATTGCGCGACATGCGTAATGCCAACGTGTTATTGCTGTCGGAACGCATTTCGGAAAACGTTGCCGACGGCATCCTGCCCTCGTCCTGGGACCCCGTCGACACCTCGGAGTTCATCGGCGTTGTCATCCAAGGCATGTCGCAACGCGCTCGAGACGGGTCAACTCGAAATGAACTAGAACGTGTTGCGGACATGGCTCTCACTGCGTTGGGGCCGGTTTCGAATTCAATCACCAATCAGCTGAACTGAGATGGCGAGCCCACTTCTGTCTGTCTCAACGCTTCGGAGTTCTCCCTCTGTCGACTGAACGCATGATGGTTGGTGAAGTGTTGAATGTGTTGAGATTGTCGTGCTTCTTCGGACGATGAGAGTGGGAAAGAATGAAAATGGGGCGTACTTCACTTCGGGCGGTTGCTATCAGCATCCTGGCCGTGGTCAGCCTGGTATTGCCAGGTTTGAACTCGGTGGCGAACGCTGGCCCGAACGACACCTGGATATACCTGGTTGTGAACAACTCTGCTTGCGGAACAGCAACTCCGCGTGGGATTCTCGGGAATGTGCAGCCGACAGGTTGGACGACCAACTCCTGGGACAATGGTGATTCCGTCATCTATCCACTGGTGCGAAAGAATGTACGAAACAACGTGAGCCTGCAGGTTAGATGCGAAATCAAGCGCGGCTTGGTTTGGGTGCCGGCCGGTTATCGAACGATCAGTCAGAGTATCTACCCCACCACCTTCCAGCAGACTATCCGGGTCGGTTGAAAATCCGGTTCAGCGAGATGAATTAGTCGGAAGGGCCGGCTACCAGCCATCGAGGTGGTAGCCGGGCTCCTGCTGTTGGCTTATGGTGATGATCCGATCTGCAGTTCGATATCAGTTTTCGGGGGGCATGGCGAGATTTATGTACCTGCTCGATGTGGAGCGGAATTAGTTGTCGGTCAAAACACTGTGCTTCGAAACTTGCAGAGCTGATACCCATCACTTGGTTCGAGCAGATGCACGCGCTTGTCGTCGACTCCGGAAGGTATCGGCGGTGAATTCGGACGAGCCCGTGCGCCGTGTCGATCGACGTGGACCGGACCGTTACGAACACAGGGCCGAAGGCAGCCATGTGGGCCAGTCTGCCTGCCCTAAAAGGTGGCCGCGATCGAACCGGGCTATCGTGCGGAACGGGCGCCGCGCCGATGAATTGTCGTACACCTGAGCGCGATCCACCATCTCGATCGCGGAGCGAAGTAGAGGCCACAACCGGTCGTACCGTTCGCGAATTTTAGCCTCTGGGACCGAATGACCGCCTTGATCGACACGGTTTCGTACTCGGGCCACAGCCGTTTCGACGGGAATTGCGATGACGTGCAGCGTCACCAAATAGCCTGCACTGACAGCAGACTGGACCAGCTCGACCTTGGACTCGTGTGAGAAGACGGTCTCGGTGACGAATGACGATCTTGCCGAAAGGAATTCCGCGCGCAGCCCGGCAGCAACTTTTGACGCATCGTAGGCGTGCACAGACTCGGTGCCGGGCCATCGAGCGTGTGCGATCTCGTCGGCATTGACGAACGGAAGATGTGTGACGGGTGACAGTACGCGCGCATTGAACGTGCTCTTGCCGGCACCATTGGGTCCGGCGAGTAGGTGGAGTACCGGATCCGAGATCGGTGTTGTCACGATGGGTTGTCTCGGGGGCGCGCTCTACCGATCTTTGCTCCACTCCACGTTGCCGTGCTCGTCGGACTCGACGTAAGAGCGACCTTCTGCCGTGAACTCACTTTCGAAGTCGAGCGAGTCCGTCGCCAATTCGATCTGTTCGGTCCACTCCGCGCGCGCGACGGCCTGCCTGTGCGGCGTCAGGTCGTCATAGCGTGCCTTACCTGCGAGAACATCGGCAATATCGCGTGCCGAGACGCGATGTGAAAGCTCCATCTCTCGGCCGATCAGCGCCCAGTGTGCAATCTGTTGCGCGGCACTTCGGCTGGCAGCAGATCCGGCCACTTTTGCAGCGTCGTAGAGGTCGTCGTCGATACGTAGAGACGAGGTGGTGCCCATGATGGTGTCCTATCGCCGAAGCAGTACCGCCAGTGTAGCAATCTGCCACAGCAATCTGCTGGGTCTCTTCTATCGAGTGACCGACAGAATTTCGCCACGCCCCAAGGTGATGGTTGTATCGGCGCGTCCCGCACTGTCGGCGTCGTGTGTCGCGACCACCACGACCGCACCACGACCGACCTCCTCGTCGATCACACCGTCGATGATCCGTCGCGCCTCGGCATCGAGGCCGGTGGTGGGCTCGTCGAGCAGGACGAGTTCACCGCTCTCGACGAGCGCTTGAGCGAGTAACGCGCGTTGACGTTGCCCGCCGGACAGTGCCGAGAGTCGTCGTGAGCGCAGCGCGGTCAGTCGGAGGCGTTCAAGCGCACGCTCCACGGCTCGGCGATCATCGGCGGACGCGCGCCCGAGAAGGCCGCGCCGAGGCCAGGTGCCCATGGCGACGACCTCGCCGACGCTGAGAGCCATCCGGTCGTCGACCTCGCTGCGCTGGGGTACGAACGTGACGCGTCGACTCCCGGTATGCACCGAACCTGTCGATGGTTCGACGATCCCGGCAAGAACTTGCAGCAGCGTCGACTTTCCCGAGCCGTTGTGTCCGACAAGAGTTGTGAGAGAACCGGGTTCGAAATGGGCGCTCACGTTGTGCAGAGCGGTCGTGTTTCGGTACCGAACGGAGAGGGACTGCACGGTTACTGATTCGCTCACGATAATCATTATCGCATAGGGTCGGTCTCGTGGATTGGCTACTGGACCCCTTCGCTGTCTCGTTCGTGCAGCGCGCCCTTGTTGCGGGCATGATTGTCTCGATACTGTGCGCCCTCGTCGGAACCTGGGTTGTGTTGCGAGGCATGGCGTTTCTCAGCGAGGCGGTATCGCACGGCATGCTCCCCGGCGTTGCCGTCGCGTATCTTCTCAGTGCCAACCTCCTGGTCGGAGCCGCCATCAGCGCGGTCGCGATGATCGGGGGAGTGGCCTGGGTGACGCGCAATTCGCGATTGTCCGAGGACACCGGAATCGGTTTGCTGTTCGTCGGAATGTTGGCCCTCGGGGTAGTGATCGTCTCGCGGGCGCGGTCGTTCGCCACCGATCTGACGTCGTTCCTGTTCGGTGATGTGCTGTCGGCGACCTACGCCGACCTTGCCTTCCTGATCGTGGCAACGGCGGTCGCGCTTGTGGCCTCGGTGCTCGCGTACCGACCGTTCGTTGCTCTGGTGTTCGACGAGCGCAAAGCTCACACGTTCGGATTCCGGCCTCGCCTCGCGCACGTCGTGCTGCTGGCCCTGGTGGTGTTGGCCATTGTTGCCTCCTTCCGCATCGTGGGAACGCTGCTGGTGTTCGGGTTGCTGGTGGCCCCGTCTGCCACTGCATATCTGTTCGGCCGGTCCATTGCCGTGTCGATGATCATCGCGACGCTCCTCGGATGGTCGGCCACGGTGTTCGGCCTCCTCGTGTCCTGGAACGCCGACACCGCGGCCGGTGCGACGATCGCCGGCCTTGCGGTGATGCAGTTCTTCGTCGTGGCCGCTGCTCGATCGGCTCGGGAGTCGATTCGGGCATAGGCCGAAGAATGGTCTAACGTAAACGACAATCGTTATCAATAGATTGTTTGGAGTGGGTGCGCGTGCGTAGAAGTGTTCTGACCCTCGGAGTCCTCGGACTGGTCGTCGCCGGTTGCGGCAGTACCGACACCGCCGAGGACCCACCCGTCGAGTCGACTGGTTCCGCTCAGCCGGGCAGCGACCTGGCGGCCGAGGCCGGGTCCACCGAAGTGCAAGGTCCCGTGCCGAGGCTCGTTGTGGCCGATGCGGATTCCGGCAAGATCGATGTGCTCGATCTCGCCACCGAAGCGACCGTGCATTCGTTCGACGTCGAGAATGCATCGCGCGTGACGACGATCAACGGCCGCTACATCGTCGCGACCGATGACGACCGAGCACGTTTTCTCGACCCGGGCTCGTGGACCATCGAGCACGGCGACCACTCGCACTCGTACACCAAGCATCCCGTCGATCTCGGTGCACTCGAGGGAGAAAGCCCCGCCCACGTCATCGCGGGAGATCGTAAGGTTGCAGTCTTCTTCGACGGTGCAGGTACGGCAGATGTCGTCGAATTCGATTCCCTCGGTGCAGGTGACACGACCGTCGCAGCAACGGTCGATACCAATCCCCACCATGGCATCGCCGTCCCGTTGTCCGATCACGTCGTCGTCTCGACCGGCGGCACCGAGGACGATCTGCCCACCGGACTCGAGCTACGCGACTCCGCGGGCAATCCTGTTCGAGCGCTGGATGCTTCGTGCCCCGAGATGCACGGCGAGGCGGTGTTCTCGAGCTATTTCGTGGTGGCCTGCGCCGACGGCGTGGTCAAGGTGGACGCGACGAATGACGAGTTCTCCACCACGAAGTTCGCGTATCCGAACCCGGACGCTCGCGCGTTCACCTTCGCCGAAGGAACACGCGGCTCGTTGGTCGCGGCCCCGACCGAGACCGGTGTGCTTGTGCTCGACACCAGAACCGGCGAGTGGGTTCAGGCGCGCACCGAGGGTGAGTCACTCTCGACCGGGGTGTCGAGCGACGGCAAGACCATTCTCTCTCTGCAGGCCGACGGCACATTTCGGGTGTTCGACGCCGTGACCGGGGCCGAAATCTCCTCGACGCCGGTGCTGTCGGCACCGTACGACGAGGCCGCCCCCAAGCCGTCGCTTCACGTGGCGGGCACTCGCGCCTACGTCGCAGACCCGGCTGGGAACGCCGTGATCGAAATCGACTATCGAGACAGCGGCCGCGTCGCGCGCACCTTCGACTTCGATTTCGTTCCCGCCTCGATCGGTGTGGTCGGATCGTGAAAAGAGTTCTGCTGCTGATACTGTCCGCGCTTCTACTGCTGAGTGCGTGCGCCGATTCCGGGAGCTCTGGGGCACCGACGATCGTGGTGACGACCAATATTCTGGGAGACATAACCTCGAACATCGTCGGAGATCAGGCCGAGGTGATGGTGCTCATGCCGCCGAACTCCGACCCACATTCGTTCGACATCTCGGCCTCGGACGCCGCCCGCGTCTCGCGAGCCGATCTGGTGATAGCAAACGGGCTGGGGTTGGAGGAGGGCATCGTGTCGACTGTCGATGCGGCCCGCGCGGAGGGGATCCCGATTGTCGAGGCCGGCCCGGCCGCCGACCCGATTCCGTACGTGAGCGGGCAATCGTCGGGCGCGCAGGACCCACACATCTGGACCGACCCGCAGCGGATGCGCGACGTGGTCGCCCTGATCCGAGACGCGATCACGAACAACATCGACGGCGTTGATGTCGATTCTGCTGCTACTGAATATGATTCGCGACTGGTCGAACTCGACGCCCGAATGGCCGAGCAGTTCGATGTGATTGCTCCCGAGAAACGCAAGCTCGTGACCAATCATCACGTGTTCGGCTACCTGGCGGAGCGCTACGACTTCGAGGTGGTGGGGGCTGTGATTCCCAGTGGGACCACTCTGGCGTCTCCCAGTGCGTCCGACCTGTCGGAGCTCGCCGACACAGTAAGGGAGGCAGGCGTTCGGACGATCTTCGTCGACACCTCGCAACCGGATCGACTCGCGCAGGTGATGGCGTCGGAGGCCGGGATCCGGATCGACGTCGTCTCGCTGTACACCGAATCGCTCGGAGACGAGAATTCCGAGGCTCCGACATACCTCGACATGATGGATTTCAATACTGCGGCTATCGCCATCGGTCTGTCCTAGAGTCGAAAGATGTTGTGACACATGCAATCGTGCGCATCAAGCTCTTTGACAATCGTTTGCAAAAACCTGTACCTCTTTGAGTCATGAAGAACTATCGCACTCAACGAACTGTCGGCGCAGTCATTGCCCTGGGCACCTCGGTGGCCCTACTTGCGGCCTGCTCGTCGGACTCGGCCACCGAAGCTGAGTCCACCACCACCGCTGAAACCGCAGCCGCGCAGCGCGTCTCGGACGCGACGCCGCGTATTGCCACCAGCTACGACGGCGGCGTACTGGTTCTCGACGCCCAGACCCTGGAGACCGTCGAGGACATCAGCGGTATCGAGGGATTCACTCGTCTCAACCCGGCTGGAGACGGCCGCCATGTGTTCATCAGCGGCTCAGGCGCATTCACGGCGCTCGATGCCGGCACCTGGACCGAAGGCTCGACGCATTACACCTCGACCCCCGCCATGACCGACATCGCGTTCGATGCCACAACTCCGGGACACGTCGTTCGTCACGACGGAAAGACCGTCCTGTTCGACGACGGCACCGGCAAGGTCGAGGTGTTCGATTCCGCGGCACTGCTCACGGGTAGCAAGCCCGAGACCCAGGTTTACACCACGCCCGAGGCGCATCACGGTGTGGCCGTGGAGCTCTCGGACGGATCGCTGTTGACGACAGTGGGCAACGAGGACGAGCGCACCGGCATTGTCGTGCTCGACGCCGACCGCAAGGAGATCGCTCGCAACGAAGAATGCCCAGGCGTGCACGGCGAAGCCGTGGCCGCCGACGAGACCGTCGTCGTCGGCTGCGAGGACGGATTGCTTATCTACCGCAACGGTGCCATCACCAAGGTACAGAGCCCGGATGTCTACGGCCGCATCGGCAACCAGGCCGGCGACGAGAAGTCACCCATCCTCCTCGGCGACTACAAGGTCGATCCCGATGCGGAACTCGAGCGTCCCACCCGCGTGTCGCTGACGAACACGGTCACCGGCGAATTGTCACTCGTAGACCTCGGCACCAGCTACACGTTCCGCTCCCTCGGGCGTGGCCCGGCCGGTGAGGCCATCGTCCTCGGTACCGACGGTGCGCTGCACGTCATCGACGTGAACACCAAGGCCGTCACACGGACTATTCCGGTGGTCGACGCGTGGGAAGAGCCCACCGAATGGCAGGAGCCGCGGCCGGCTCTGTTCGTCCAGGACGGCACCGCCTACGTGTCCGAGCCTGCCGACAACTCAGTCCATGCTGTGGACCTGGCTACCGGAACGGTCACGGCTACCGGCGAACTCGCTCACACGCCCAACGAACTGACCGGAGTGACCGGATAGTTCTCGGCACAGTACAAGCCCGGTCGCTGCTGACGATGCGCAGCGACCGGGCTTGTCGCACAAGAGTGGAGTGAGTGGCTACACCAACTCGATGACCTCCAACGCCCCGTCGGCATGGGAACTCCGCAGCCTCTTCTTGTCGTATTTGCCGACACTGGTTTTCGGGACCTCGTCGATGAAGGTCCAGCGCTCCGGCAACTGCCAATGCGCGACGCGACTGTCGAGGAACTCCTTCAACTCCTCGGCTGTCACCGACGCGCCCTCGCGCACAACGACAGCCACCAGGGGCCGTTCGTCCCACTTGGCGTCGGGCACACCGATGACGGCGGCTTCGCGCACGGCCGGATGGCCCATCACCTGGTTCTCGAGCTCCACCGACGAGATCCACTCTCCGCCGGACTTGATGATGTCCTTGGAACGGTCGGTCAGCCGTAGGTAACCGCCCTCGGAGATGGTGCCCACGTCCCCGGTCCGCAGCCAACCGTCGTCGAACTTGTCGTCTGCATCTGCGCGGTAGTAGCTACCGGTGATCCACGGGCCACGCACCTCGAGTTCGCCGACGGCCTGGCCGTCCCACGGCAACACCTCACCGGCGTCGCCGACGAGGCGTGCTCGCACTCCGGCCACGAATCTGCCTTGTGTGCAGCGCAAGTCGAACTCGTCCTCGGGGGACAGTCCCGCGTCGGGCTTACCGGAAGTGCCCAGTGGCGAGGTCTCGGTCATGCCCCACGCCTGGGAGATGTGCACGCCGTACTTCTCGTGGAATGCCCGCATCAAACTCGGCGGGCACGCGCTGCCGCCGACCACCACGTCGCGCAGACTCGACAGATCCGCCGGGTGCTCCTCCAAATGCACGAGCAGGGCCTGCCAGATCGTCGGGACCGCCGCAGCGGCCGTCGGCCGCAGCGTCGACATCATCTCGGCCAACGGAGCCGGCTGCAGAAATCTGTCCGGCATGATCAGGGACGCACCGACCATCAGCGCCGAATAGGGAAGTCCCCACGACATCGCGTGGAACATCGGCACGATGGCCAACACCTTGTCGGACTGCGCGACTGCCATCGCGTCGGTCATACAGCCCTGCATCGAGTGCAGATAGATCGAGCGATGCGAGTACACGACCCCCTTGGGGTCACCGGTGGTGCCCGAGGTGTAACACATTGCGGCAGCGGACCGTTCGTCGAGCTCGGGCCAGCCGAACTCCTCCGGCTGGCCGGCCAGCAAGTCCTCGTAGCCCAGCACCTCGATGCCGTCGGGTGCAGTGACCTGCGCAGGGTCGACGCCGACGACGATGAGATGGCGCACGGTCTCGAACGTCGGCAGCAGGGGCGTCAACAGGGGGAGCAGGCTCGCGTCGGCGATGATCACCTGATCCTCGGCATGGTTGACGATGTAGGTGAGCTGCTCGGGAAAGAGCCGAATGTTCAGCGTGTGCAGCACCGCGCCCATGGCGGGAATCGCCATGTACGCCTCCATGTGCGGGGCGTTGTTCCACATGAACGTCGCGACGCGCTGATCGTCGTCGATGCCGATCGACCGCAGACCGTGCGCCAGTTGCGCTGCCCGCCTGCCCAACTCGCCGAACGTCATAGTGGTGGGGCCGCTGTCGGTCCAGGTGGTGATCTCGGCCGAGGAGTGAATGGACGTCCCGAATCGAACCAGCTGGCCGATGGACAGTGGGGTGTCCTGCATGGTGCTCTTCATCGATCTCGCTCCTGAAGTCTCGGCATACACGTCGTTGTGCTGCGCGTCACACCATGCACGATACGGACTTACTCGGACGCGTGGTCTCGGGTACCTCGGATTCGGGCGTCGACCTCGCGAACGGTGTCCCGATAGATGTCCGACGCGGGATCGATGACGGCGAAATGGCCGCCCGGGCCCTCGATCGAGGCGACCGAATCGGAACCGGCCGACGCCGCGGCGTAGTACGCCCGACTGATCTCGAGCAGGTTGGGGTCGTCGTCCAGTGCACTCACCACAAGATGCGGGACGCCGAGCGGAAGCCTCGAAATCGGCGACGACGCCTCGTAGGTCTCCTGGGCACCGGCGCATCGTGCACCGATCGCAGCGGACACTGCGCCCTCGCCGAGCCACCGCTCGTCCCCGACCCGCAGATCGAGTACCCCGGCCAGACTCACTGCGAGAGCGGGTGACACCGGCTTTCCTGCCGAGTCGGCCGCAAGTCGCAGCGCAAGTTGACCGCCGGCCGAGTGGCCGAACAGAACTGTTCGAGACAGATCCAGATCACCGGGCGCGGTGTTCAGCGCAGCGAGGGCAGCGGACACGTCCCCGGTCATCGTGTCCCACCCGTGTTCGTCGGGGCGACGGTATTCGACGTTCCACGTCGCGAAGCCGCGCTCCGTCAGATCGACGGCCATCGCGTCCATCAGATCGAACTCCCAGCGCGCACGCCAATACCCACCGTGAACGAGCACGGCAACGGGAAAGGGGCCATCACCGACCGGCACGCGCAGTTCGGCGCGCTGCTCCGGGTGATCCCCGTACGACACGATCATGCCGGGGTGGAAGCGGTGGAAATACACGCTGTCGATCGCGAAGCGCAGCCCGTCGAGTCCGCGGCCGCGAATGTGAGTGCGGATGCCTGGAGATCTGTCCGGTGTGCACTGACCCAGATCGACCCGAACGACACTGGTGTACGGCGACATGTCGATCGGGATTCCGTCACCTGGAACGACGATCACCTCATCGGAACCGGTTGCGGTATCGACGATTCCACCGGTCAGACCACGAGCAGCAAGAGTCTGGCTCACCAGTTCCTGCGCCGTCGCGAGATCGGCGAAGACGCCGGGGGCAACGACGATCTGGATGTGCCTCGAAATGTCCGTCATGGGTTCACGCTACCCAGAACGGCGTCGACCGAGCCCGGGACGGTGCGTCCGGACTCGGTCGAAGAACGTGGAGTCGAAGAACGTGGATCAGGCGTCGACGGCCTCGTTCAGCTCACGCAGCCGAGGCAGTGCGCGGTTGGTGAGCAGATCCTCGCGGGTCTCGGCGGACACCGCCATGCTGTCCTTCCAAAGTGAACGGCCTGCCATTGCTCCGCGGGCACCGTTGGCGACGGCGATGCGGACCTGCTCGATGAACGTCTCGTGATCGACACCAGCCGAGAGCACGGCCCACGGAACACCCTGTGCCGCTTCGGTAACGGCTGCGCAGGCCTCGGCGGAGCCGGGGTAGGGGAGCTTGAGCACCTTGGCACCGCACTCGACCGAGATGCGGGTGGAGTCGGCGATGATCTTGCCGAAGCCGGCCTTGTAGTCCTCGTCCGACTCGTCCTCGAGCTGGTAGGTCAGGATCTCGACGATGAGCAGCAGACCCTCGGCAGAGCAGGCCTTGACGAGATCGCGGATCTCCTCGGCCACGCGGGAGTCGACGCCCTGCTGCTCGGGGCGCATGTAGAACAGCATCTTGGCGACGTCGCCGCCGAGATCACGCACGACGCGAGGGGTGACGCCGTCCACGAAGCGGGTGTAGCGCAGGCCGTCGGTCTCCTCGAAGCCCGATGCATCCATGCCGACCACCAAAGCGGTGTTGCGCGAGAGCACACCGTCGTCGACGATCTTCGGCAGTGCCACCTCCGGGTCCAGCAGGATCGCCGGTGCGTGATTGCCGAGGTGGCGAACCAGATCGGCCTTGGCCTCGGCGAGTTGCTCGACGGTGATCGAGCCCGGTCCGTCGGTGGCGTCCTTCATGACGGCCTTCATGCCGTTGCGCTGATCTCCGGCGACGATGAGCATGTTGCCGGCCGCGGTGGAGATGGCAGCCATTCCGCGACGTTCGAGGGTGGTGAGTTCGTTCATCTTCTTCTCCTGGTGGGTGTTGGGGTCGAGCGCAGTCGAGACAACGTTGTCTCACTGCAGAAATGTGGGCTCAGATTTCTATGAGCGTCAGTAGTCGCGCAGCGAAAAGTGCTGCACCGTAGGCGGTGTCCTGGGACCTGGTCGAGACCGAGACGCCGGGCAACACCTGGGCTCGTGCGTGTCGCACGCTGGCCATCCCGGCCCAACCGCCGGTGAGCAATGTCGTTCTGGCAGGCGGGACCTCGGCATCGAGTGCCTCGATGAGTTGAGCCACTTCGTCGTTGCCGTGCAACAGAATCGAACGGAACAGCTCGGCCGAATCGATTCCGTCGGTGCGGACCGTGATGGACAGAACGCCGTCGTCGTTGCGGGCACCCGCGATGTCGATACCGCCGTCGGTGAACGGACCACCCGCAGGCAAGGCGCACACTCGCTGATCCAGTAGATCGCGTCCGGCTCGATCGGTGATGTCGCAGAGCTGCAACGCCCGTCGCATCAGCAAACCGGTCTTCACTCCCGCAACGAGGACGTGTTGGCCCGGCACCACGTGGCGCACCGAATTGATGAGATGCTCGGCCAGCCTGCTCCGTGCGTCGGTGGTCAACGGGGTGTCGAGCACCCGAAGCAGAACCTCGGCGGTACCCATCGACACGTGGTACCGGTCGTGGGGGATCGCTCCGCCGGATACTGCGGAGACGAGATGATCGTGTCCGGCCACGGTCAATCGAGCGCCGGCAATGGTCTCGTGGAGTGTTGGTGCGTCGGCAGTTCCGAGATCTGTTCCGGCGTCGACCAGCGGCGGCATGAAGTCGGGACCGACGCCCAAGTGCGCCAACATCTCTGCCCACGGCTCACCCGTGTCCTGATCGAGGAGTCCGGTGCGCGAACTCAGTGAGAAATCGGCCACCGCACGCCCGCCGAGGGACAGTACGACGAACTCCGGCAGGTTGAACCAGCGAAGCCCGTTCAGGCTCAGTCCGTTGTCGCGCAGATGCGCGATTTTGACGACGGAGACCTGCACGCCGACGGGAAGTCCCGTCTTGCCGGCGAATCGATCGCGCAACTCGGCCGGCAGGGCGTCGACCTGCTCCTGACCGCGCGGATCGAACCAGGCGAAGGCCGGTGCGCGGACAACGTTGTCTTCATCGAGAAGGAAGCCGGTCTCGCCCATCCCGGACACTGCAATGGCGTCGATGCGGGCCGTGGGATCGCCTGCCGCCTCTGGTAGTCGAACAGCGACGGCGTCGAGCAACTGCCCGATGGTGGCCAGCAGGTCCTCGGCGGCGAGGTCGGTGGTTCCGCCCGGGCCGTGCCGCCACGGTGTCGGACTCTGCTCGATGAGCAGTTCGGTTCCGGCATCGTCGGTGACGAGTACTTTGACGCCGGTGCTCCCGAGGTCCAGTCCCGCAACAAGTCTGGGGTTCACGGAGTTGGTCTCATTTCTGTACGGGTAGGGGGAGGGCATGCGAGAGTCTTTCCACCAGCGTGGTGGGCGCTACCTGTTGCTCGGGTTCGAGGTAGGGATCGTCGAAACGCTGCACCAGGCGACCGAACGCCAGTGTGCCGATTCGGTACGGGTCCTGGTCGATACACGTCACCGATGGGCTGACCGCGTCGGCGAGCGAGAAGTTGCCGAACGAGACCATCGCCACATCGGTGCGGTCGATTTCGTGCAGCACCGACACGACAGCCGTGGCATGCCGTGCATTGGCGACGAAGAAGGCCGTTGGCGGGTTACGCAGTGCCAGCAGCTTTTTGACCACCGGCCGCACCGAATCCGCGGCATGGGACACCGGGGGAGCAAGTGCCGCGTCCGGCTTCTGGCCGAGGTCCGCGAGAACATCGAAGTACGCCTCACGGCGCAACTGTGCCGTCTGCAGCCGATCGTCGAAGCCGAGCAACGCAATTCGGGTGTGGCCGCCCTCGACCAATTTCTCGACGGCCCGTTTGGCGGCACCGTAGTCGTCGACGATGACCGAATCGAATCCCGCGATCGAACGGTCGATGGTGACCGTCGGAAGTGTTCGACGACGCGGCACGAGGAAATCGCTGTGGTCGCCGACCGGCGCGAGGATGATGCCGCGGACGTGCTGGCCGGCCAACAATGCGAGTTGGTCACGTTCGCGTTGGGCATCGAACCCGGTGCTGCCGACGATCACCGCGAGTCCGTGTTCGAGGGCTCGATCTTCGACGGCACTGACCAGGGAAGCGAAGAACACGTCGTCGATGGAGTCGACGACGATGCCGATGGTGTTGCCCGATCCCGACTTGAGTGACCGTGCGGCCGAATTGGGGACGTAGTTCAGTGTCTGCACCGCGGCTTCGACGCGTTCGCGGAGCTCGGGCAAGACCGTGTCCACGCCGTTGACGACGCGGGAGACGGTCTTGAAGCTGACGCCTGCCAATGCGGCGACGTCTTTGATGCTTGCGCGCTCGGTCACGTGAACTCTCGATCGAAGGAAGTGTGTCTGCGGTAGTGAAGGTGCGAGACAACGTTGTCTTGTATGATTCCCGCTATGCCTCATGTCTGTCAAGACGTTTCCGTGATCGATCGCGAACGGCTGCCGGTTCTGGTCGTGGCCGGTGCTGCGGGAAGTGGCAAGACGACACTCGGTAGAGAGCTGGCAAGACGGTTCAGAACCGCTCTACTCGACTTGGATACTCTCACCAATCCGCTTCTCGACGAGCTGGATTCGGTGTTGGACGGGCCGCATTGGAACAGTGCGGGGCCGCACTCGGATCGCATCCGGGCCGGCCGATACGCCGTATTGCTCGCTGCTGCAAGGGACCTCGTGGAGATCGGTCAGCGGCCGGTCTTGGTCGCACCCTTCACCCGTGAATTGACGGCGGGTGCGGAGTGGGAACGATTGGTCTCGCACCTGGCCCCGGCCGAGACATTGGTAGTGCATGTCGACGGCTCACCCGAGCTGCTGGCGCGTCGACGCGCCGCGCGCGGAGCGGAGCGTGATGCACATCGGGCGGTGGACGCCCCGGCCGAGAAGCCGCTCGTTCCCCATCTACGTGTCGATGCCGAGCTCCCGACCCCACTGCAGGTCGATCTGGTCGCGCACGCGCTCGAGGATCAGTCGCAGCGGTGATCGGTTCCGGGCGTGCAGGATCGACGCTCGATCAGCTCGACGCCGAGGATGTTTCGGCGCTTGTAGCGCTTGCTCGGATTCTCGATCCGTCCCAGTATTCGCTCGATGGCCAACCGACCGAGTCGAGCAGGATTCTGGTCGATCACCGTCACCGGTGGCATCACCGCATCGGCGAGAGGGAAGTCGCCGAATCCGACGAACGCCAGATGGAGCAGGTCCATCTGCTGCAGTACGGGCACGCACGCCATCGCCACTCGCGCATTGGACAGAAACAGCGCAGTCGGTGGATCGTCGAGTGCCGTCAGTGCGGTCAACGCAGAGCGAGCATCGTCACGGCCCAGCACTCCGAGTGCCACGAGAGCGTCGTCGAAGTCGATCCCTCGTTCCTGCAACGACTCTCGGTATCCCGCCAGACGATTGCGGCTGGTGGGAATGCCTGCGCTGTCGCCGATCACGGCGATACGGGTATGGCCCAGATCGAGAAGATGATCGGTGGCCAACACCGCCCCGCCGTGGTCGTCGTCGACGAAGCTGTCGGCTTTGAGGCCGTCGGGTGACCGGTCGACGAACACTGTCGGTGTCTTGTCGATCCAGCGCTCCAGATATGAGTGGTCCGCACCCGTCGGTGCGATGATCAAGCCGCTCAACTGCCTCCGCAGCAGCGACTCCACCAGGGCCCGCTCGTGCTCACCGTCGTGGCCGAGACTGGTGACCAGAACGGCCATGTCGTCCTCGCGGGCGCGTTCCTCGATTGCTCGAGCGATCGAGGAGAAGAACGGATCGTCGATATCGGGTACGGCGACACCGATAGCTGCAGCCTGGCCGTTGCGAAAGGATGTCGCCATCGAATTGGGCACGTAATTCAGTGACTCGAGTGCATCGGTGACGCGAGCGCGCGTGTCGGGGTCTACGTGCGGGTCGTTGTTGTACACCCGTGAGACGGTCTTGGCACTGACTCTGGCCAGTGCCGCGACATCCTGCATGGTGGTCATGTTCTACCCCCGTCTGCTCGTCGTCCGCTCGTCATCGACTGGTGTAGCCGCCGTCCACCGGCAACGACACCCCGGTCACCATGGAAGCATCATCGCTCAACAGGAACGCAATCGGCGCGGCGATCTCGTCCTCGGTGGCCCAGCGTCCCAGCGGCATCTGCGCCAGGAACGGCTCCTCGATCTCCGGTCGGCCCCAATAGAACGCGGACATCTCGGTCATCACCACGGTGGGATTGACTCCGTTGACCCGGATACCGTGGCGGCCCAGTTCGAGGGCGGAGACGCGAGTGATGTTGTCCAGGGCCGCTTTCGACGAACCGTAGGAGATGTGACCCGTGAGAGCGACGAGGCTGGCCTGGCTCGAGACGTTGACGATCGATCCGACACCGGCGGCGATCATCGCGGGCACCGTGTACTTGATCACCAGCAGTGCGCCACGTGCGTTGATCGCGATGACCTTGTCGAAGATCGAGATGTCGGTGTCCTGAGGCGTTGCGATCTCGCCGCCGAAGCCGGCGCAGTTCACCACCCCGTAGAGCTCGAGGCCTGCAACGGCATCGCGCACGCTGTCCTCTGAGGTCAGGTCGAACGCCAGCGGCTGAGCACCGGTCTCGTCGGCCAGCTTGTCCAATGCATCGACCGACTGGCCGGCTGCGACCACATCGGCGCCATCGGCTACCAGCCGTCGCACCGTGGCAGAGCCGATGCCGCCGCTGGCACCTGTCACCAATATTCTCCGGCCGTCGAACTTCGCCATGGGGGTCTGCCTTTGCTGTTCCGAGTGGTCATGTCATCGATGTCATCTGCTGCGCGTCGGCGCGGTATGTCATCGGTGTCATGGACGGTACCGCAGAGCGCTTCTGTCGGGTCGAAAATCGACCAGATCGCAAATATCTGCAGTTCAGAGACGGTACCATCCGGTCCGATAGCGGTTCGACACTGCGGCGCAATCCTTGTGCAGCGTTTGTGTCATGTCACCGGTGACATGAATTTTCGCGAAACACGTGACAACGCGGGTTGCGTGGGTCACACTCGTTTACACAACGAGCCCCGCAGGGAGCTCGAGCTGCCTCGCAGATCACGTTCACCGACCGTGCTGTACGGCGTCGGTGAGGGTGTCCATCCCCCATCTGAAGGTTTTCGATTCGACCAAGGAGTACCCATGGCCACCGTTGCACCTGCTGCGACACCGATCCTCGAAGCGAGGGGATTGTCGAGGAGCTTCGGAAACGTGCGCGCCCTCGACGATGCCGACTTCGACATCTACCCGGGTGAGGTCGTCGCCCTCATCGGCGACAACGGCGCAGGCAAGTCGACCTTGGTCAAAGCCCTCTCGGGCAGCCTGGCCGTCGACACCGGCGAGATCCTGTTCGACGGCACCGCGGTCGATCTCGACAGCCCGACGGTGGCAGCAGAACTCGGCATCGAGACGGTGTTCCAGGATCTCGCGCTCGCGCCGCACCTGAACGCTCAGCAGAACATGTTCCTGGGCCGTGAGTTGCCGGCGAAAGGTCCGCTGGGCCGGCTGGGTTTCCTCGATGTCTCCACGATGCGCAAGCAATCACAGGCCGCTCTCGACGAACTCGGAGCCACCGTTCGCAGCCTGACCGTCCCGGTCGGTTCGATGTCCGGTGGACAGCAGCAGGCCATCGCCATCGCCCGTGCCGTCGCCTGGGCCAAGGGCGTCGTGTTTCTCGACGAACCGACCGCTGCGCTCGGCGTAGTGCAGACCCGCAACGTACTCGACACCATTCGTCGGGTGGCAGACCGAGGAGTGGCGGTGGTCTTCATCAGTCACTCGATGCCACACGTCATCGAGGTCGCCGACCGCGTGCAAGTGCTGCGGATGGGCAGACGCGTCGCCACTCTCGACGCCAAGAACACGACCATGGAAGAACTCGTCGGTGCGATGACCGGCGCAACCACCGGAGCCACACGATGAGCAATCAGATCATCACCCCATCCATCGAACCGTTGCCGCCGAGCGAGAAGCCGTCGAAGCACACGTTCGACCTCGTCGAATCGCTTCGTAACCTCGCTCGCGTCCAGGTCTTCCAGATCGTCCTGGTGTTGGCCGCCATCTGCATCGTGTTCTCGATCATGGCTCCCGGTAGCTTCCCCGAGTGGGGCAACATTCGGCAGATCATTCAGAACGTCTCCATCCTGGCCGTCCTCGGAATAGGTATGACGTTCGTGATCGTCACCAGCGGCATCGATCTGTCCGTCGGATCGGTTCTCGTCTTCTCCGGTGTCGTCTCGGCCAAGACGATGGCGGCCGTCGGTGGCGACGGATGGGGAGTCGCTGCGATCGGAATCGTGGTGGCCCTGGGATGCGGCCTGTGCTGGGGATTGCTCAACGGGTTCCTGATCGGCAAGGCCAACGTGCCTCCGCTGATCGTCACGCTCGGCACCCTGGGCGGCGCTCTCGGGCTGTCGCAGGTCATCACCGGCGGAGTCGACATCCGTGACGTGCCACCGGTACTGGTCGACACGATCGGTTACGGAAATCTACCGGCCACCACCATTCCACTGATCTCGAGCATCGCCCTGGTGCTCGTGGTGATTTTCGGAATCGTGCTGCATCGCACCAAGTTCGGCCTCTACACGTTCGCCGTCGGCTCGAAGGAACAGTCCGCTCGTCGAGTCGGCATCAAGGTGGACATGCATCTGGTCAAGATCTACGCACTCTCGGGTACCCTCGCCGGACTCGCAGGCATTCTGTCGCTCTCGCAGTACGGCACCACCGCCATCGCGGGTCAGTCGCAGACCAACCTCAATGTCATTGCGGCCGTTGTCATCGGTGGAACAAGCCTCTTCGGCGGTATCGGCACGATGTTCGGCACCGTCGTCGGACTCTTCATTCCCGCTGTGTTGCAGAACGGATTCGTCATCGTCGGAGTGCAGCCGTTCTGGCAGCAGGTCGCCGTCGGTGCCGTCCTGATCGCAGCCGTGTACTTCGATCAGCGTCGTCGCGACGCAGCGAGCCGAGGTCAATCGCCAAGCTCGCTCAAGAAACTCTGGTCCCGAAGTCCATAGCGCGGATCAGTCCTCCTCTCCCTCCTTCACAACCCTTTGAAAGAAAGTCGACCATGATCACATCACGCACCGCCGCCGTTGCACTGAGTGTCGCTTCGGTCTCCGCCATGTTCCTGGCGGGTTGTTCGTCCGACTCCGGAAGCGGTGGCGGCAGCGGCAAGATCGCCTTCATCCAGGGCGTGAGCGGCGACGAGTTCTACATCAGCATGCAGTGCGGAATCGAAGCTGCGGCCAAGGAGGCGGGCGTCACCGTCGACACCCAGGGCCCGGTGAAGTTCGATCCCACCCTGCAGAAGCCGATCGTGGATTCCGTTGTCGCATCGCGGCCGTCGGCCATTCTGATCGCTCCGACCGACGTCGCAGCCATGCAGGCACCGTTGGCTGCCGCCGCGAAGGCCGGCATCAAGGTCGTCCTCGTCGACACCACCCTGGAAGACCCGTCCATCGCGGTGTCCTCGATTTCCTCCGACAACAAGGGCGGCGGAGCGGAAGCGTTCAACGCCATCGAAGGGCTCAATCCCTCCGGCGGCAAGGTTCTGGTCATCTCCACCGACCCCGGTATCTCCACCGCCGACGCCCGAGTGGCCGGCTTCGAGGAAGCCGTCGGAGCCAACCCGGCGTTCGACTACCTCGGAGTGCAGTACAGCCACAACGACCCGGCCGAAGCCGCTCGTCTGGTCTCTGCCGCCCTGGCCAAGGACCCCGACATCGTCGGCATCTTCGCCGCCAACACGTTCGCAGCCGAGGGCACCGCGACGGGCGTCCGGCAGGCAGGCAAGCAGGACCAGGTCAAGATCGTCGGATTCGATGCCGGTCCCGCTCAGGTCAAGCAGCTGCGTGAGGGAACCGTGCAGGCTCTGATCGCCCAGCAGCCCGACACGATCGGCACCGACGGGGTGGAGCAGGCCATGGCCGCGATCGACGGCAAGCCCGTCACAGCAGACATCTCCACCGGCTTCCATGTCATCACCGCCGAGAACATCGACAGCGACGGTGCGCAGTACGTCTACAAGTCTTCCTGCTGACCTGTCGACTCCATGAACTGCGGTGGTGCTCCTGGTGGCCGAACATGCCCGGGAGCGCCACCGCTCACCAACTCCGTCTCACCTCCAGCCGACCCGAGGACCCTGTCATGACCGAGCTTCGCCGCACCACCTTGGAGCACCTGCCCGCGAGCGTCGCGAAGCCCGCGTACGATCTCGACGAGTTGCACTGTGGCGTCGTTCATTTCGGTGTCGGTGCGTTTCATCGCGCTCATCAGGCGGTGTACTTCGACCGCCTTCTCGGGGCCGGGCACCTCGACTGGGCGCTGTGCGGCGTGGGAGTCATGCCGGGGGACAGGGAGATCGGGAATGTGCTCGACGCCCAAGACCACCTGTACACGGTGGTGACCGTCGATCCGAACGGTCGGCAGGATGCACGCGTCATCGGTTCGGTGGCAGATTTCGTCTTCGCGCCCGACGATCCGCAGGGTGTACTCGACATTCTCGGCTCGCCGTCGACGATGATCGTGTCGCTGACGATCACCGAGTCCGGTTACGGCGTCGACGACGCCACAGGAGAATTCGCGCCCACCGACCGTGCGGTTCTCCGCGACCTCAAGGATCTGTCGGTGCCGACCAGCGTGTTCGGCTTCCTGACCGTTGCGCTCGCCACCCGCAGACACCACGGGATCCCGCCCTTCACTGTGATGTCGTGCGACAACATCGTCCACAACGGGTCCGTCACCCGAACGGCATTGACCTCGTTCGCCCGCCATCACGACGCCGACCTCGCCGACTGGATCGATGCCACCGTCGCCTTTCCCAACTCGATGGTCGACCGCATCACTCCAGCAACCACTCCGGCGGTCGTCGACGACGTCCGCGTCGAGTTCGGTATCGATGATCGATGGCCGGTGCGATCGGAATCGTTCTCGCAGTGGGTGGTCGAAGACACCTTCTCGTTCGGGCGGCCACCGTTCGACGACGTGGGCGTGCAACTCGTCGCCGACGTCGCGCCGTACGAACACATGAAACTGCGGCTGCTCAACGGGTCCCATCAGGCCATGAGCTACCTCGGCATACTCGCCGGGTACACCCACGTGCACGAGGTGATGGCCAGTCCCGACCTGCACGAGTTCGTGGCGTCGTACATGCGCAGCGAGGCGGCACCCACGCTCGCCCCTGTCCCGGGAATCGACATCGATGCCTACATGGACCAACTGCTGCAACGCTTTTCCAGCCTCGCCGTTCGCGACACGCTCGAGCGCCAGATCGTCGACGCGTCCGCCCGCATTCCGAAGTTCGTACTGCCGGTGATCCGCGATCTGCTGGCCCAGGATCGATGCGTCGACCACTGCGCGTTGATACTCGCAGCGTGGTGCGGTGTCTACGAGCGCGGGGACGTGCCGATGATCGACGCGTATGCCGAACAGCTGCAGCGGCTGTCCTGGGAAGACCACGACAACCCTGGCGCATTCTTGACCAATACCGCTGTGTTCGGTGATCTGTCGACCAGCCCGCGTCTACGCGGCGCGTATCAGAAGGCCAAGCGCTCGCTTCAGGACAGCGGAGCTCGCGGAGCCGTGCGGCGGGTTCTGGAACAGTCGGTCGGTCAGGCCTTGTAGTAGACCACCTGGTGACTCGTCGCCAGCAATGTCCCGCCCTCGGTCCACAGTTCGGCCGTCTGGTCGAAGTAACCCCGGTGGAAGCGGCGCGCTCGGGCAGTGCCGAGGACGTACCCGTCGGAGTGGCGTTCGAGGTCTTCGGGCGTCGCGAAGAAGTGGGTCGTCAGCGAGATGGTGCCCGCCGGAACGTAGCGACCGAGACGCTGAAAGATCCTGGGGTAGAACACATCACTGAGTGACGTCAGCGCCGGAAAGTCCAACGGACGCGTCGGTGCATCTCGAATCCACAGGGTCTCGGTCGAGTCTGCGGATTCCTGGTCGTTCAGAGAGCCTGCCACGAAACGCATCTCGTAGTTCTGCGCCCAGGCGATGGCGTCGGGAAAGTCGCCTCGAGGAGTGTCGGCGGGGGAGGGGACGGTCGGTGCCGTCGCCTCGATGGTGTCCCAGGTGTCGCGCCGAGTGCCGAAGACTGCGGTTGCTGTGGTGGCGACCTCACCACCCTGAGTCAGTTCGAGATACCAGTGTTGATTGCTTCGGTTGGTCCGCACGGCACGCGCCGAGATATCGAATTCGCCCTCGGCCACGGGACCGGCGAAGTTCACCGTCAGCGAGACGGGTGAACCGAGGCTTTCGGGATGCAGCTCGATGGCGCGGATGAATGTTGCGGCGGTGAGGCCCCCGAACGGGCCGACCATGTTGTTGTACGGTGCCGACGTCCTACCGCGGTACGTGCCGTCGGTGACGGTCTCGAGTGCCACTGCTGTGTCGAACGGATGCATTGTTCTCCCGTAGGTCTCGATCGGCGTTGGTGCCGATTCAAACTATCCGGCTCACGGACACGGCATGCAGGGTGGCTCCTCACGGAATGATTCGCTGCCTGCGCAGCTCGGCGAAGATCCCGGCGAACATCTCTTCGGTGTCGACGAAACGATGAAATCCCATGCGGCGGGCCTTGGACCCGTCGGCGATGACGTCGTAGTCCCAGGAGAACACGAAATCACCGAATGCCCAGCACGATACGTCGGAATAATGAATCGTCTGTAGTCCGTGCTCGGCGACGATGGAATCCCACAGCGTCTCCTTGTCTGCCATGACATCTGCGAGGGACATCGGCAACGGGGTTGCGGTGTCGAGATCGAAGAGACCTGCGATGCGTGGCCACATCCCGCTCCAGCGAAACATGTCGCCGTTGGTGATGTTGAAGGCCTGATTCGCGCAGTTCGGCGTCGTGGCCGCCCATACTGTCGCCTCGGCCAGAAGCGTTGCATCGGTCATTTCGAGCAACGAGCCGAAGGCACCGGGCTTGCCAGGAAACCGCATCGGCACACTCAGTTTCTTGCACATGGTGGCGTACACGGCGATCACCGTGGCCAGGTTCATCGGGTTACCGAGCGCGATGCCGCACACCACCGACGGCCGAATGGCCGACCACGTCCACCGCTTGCCGACCTGCTGCTCCTCGAGAAACTGCTGCTGATCGACGTTGAACTCGGGCGGCATGTGGGGTGGATCGGATTCCCGTGCAGGCGTTGTGAAGGGGCCGAGGTGCGCGCCGTACACCTTGTATCCCTGCATCAGGCTCACGTGCTCGAGGTCCGGTGAGTTCTTCTCGATGGCCGTGACCACGTTGACGAGCATCGCGAGATTGGGGGCGACGAGTTCGGCCCAGGTCGGTCTCTCTTGGTAGGCGGCGTAGAAGATGTGCGTGACGTCGGTCAGCTCCGCCAGTCGGCGGTGAGTCTCGTCGGCGTCGAGCAGATCCACCGCGATGTGCCGGACGCGACCGCGATCGGTTCCGCCGCGCCGCGAGAGCCCGACGATGTCCCACTCGCCGGTTCGCTGAAGGTGGTCGACCAAGTTGCCGCCGATCACTCCTTTTGCTCCGACCACTACTGCTACCCGTGACATGACCTTCTCCTATCTGGATATCGCGATATTGCGATGTCGCTAGTAGACCACAGATCGGGATATCGCGATATGGGAGTAGGCTTCGGGGGTGGCTGACGAACTGGACCCCGCTGAGCTCGCGGCAGTGTTCGGTGCGCTCAGCAATCCTGCGCGATTGGCGATCATGCAGTGGCTCAAGGATCCGAGCGACTTCCCGCCCCAACTCGAACCCGCCGAGGACGTGGGCGTGTGCCTCAAGCACATTCAATCGCGGGCGGGGGTCTCGCAGTCCACGGCGTCGCAATACATGGCCGTGCTGCAACGCGCCCAGCTGGTGACGAGCACCAAAATCGGTCCCTGGGTGCACTACAAACGCAACGCCGACTACCTCGAGCGACTGGCCGAAACGATCAGGTCCGATCTCTGAAGAAGTCGATGGCCTGATCGATAGAGTCGGCGATCGGATGCGCCGACAGAGCTCGATGCCGCACTGATTCCCGGTCGGTCTCGCGGGCGATCGCTCGTAAGTCGATGCGTTGCAGGAGCTTCTTGGTCACCGGTCGCTTGCTGTCCCAGAATGCCAGTGCAGCAACAAGATCGTTTGCCTCCTCGCTCGTCAGCAACGCATATGCGACGGCACAGGTTGCTGGGTCCTCGAACGGCAACAGGTATGTGGCGTCGTCGAAGACCGCAGGTTTGCCGTCGTAGGGGCCGACCATCCTGAACCGAGGAATCTTGTGGAAGCCGGAGATCGCAATCTTGTAGGGCGAGAACGTATACGGACCGACGCCGAAGATGCAGAACCGGGCGCGGTTTCGGTAGATGGACGACTTGCGGCTGTCGAGCGCAGCTGCGTTGTCGTTCAGGTACTTCCACAATTTCGGCGCGCTGTTCGCCAATTGTGCGGTGTCGTCACCGGTGTGCGATTGTGGCACGATCATCCAGCGGGACACGTCGTTGAGCTTGTCACGGTAGACATCGGTGCACTTGAACAGGGGAAACAGGAAGTCCTGCTCTACGTCCACCGCGTTGCCGAGTTTGGTTCGCGGGCCACCGTTCTCGGCCAGTTCCATCACCGATGACGCGTCGTGCTTGATTCCCTGACGCCACATCAGCGGACTGACTCCGTCGAACTGCTTGCTGCGCTCGTAGGCGTCGATGTCCGCGACGAGTTGCCCGTCGACCACGCCGATTCTTGTGGTCGGGTGCGGTGATTCGATGGTCGGGTACGTCTGTGCGGTGTAGTCGGGCATCCCGGGTCCGAGCTCGACGACGAACCAGCAGGCGTCCACTCCGGCGTCGAACCACTTCTTGGCATCGATCGACCGCAGACTCGAGCCGGTGACGGGAAGGTTGCGCCTGGCGCTGTGCAACAGAACATTGCGCGCCACCTGGGTCTTGCAGATCATCGCGATGGTGGTGGGCCTGTCGGCGAACTCGGTCAACAGTTTGATCCAGATGTACTCTGCGATATCGAAATTGGAGCTTCCGGTGATCGCATCGATTCCACGGGCGTTGGCGGTGTTCACGCGAGCAGGTCTGTTGGCGGAATCGAGTACGGACAGCTGGGAGTTGGTGACCCATGGTGGGTTTCCGACGACGAGAGTCGGGCCCGGCGCCGATGTCCATTCGATGTCTCGTGCCAGATCGAAATCGAAAATCGATGCAGTGATCACTCTGCCGAATGTCGATGCGGCCGCGGCGTACTCGGGCTGCACTTCGATTCCGACGCGTTCTGCGTCGGAGTGGTGCTCGCCGATGACCGACATGAAATTTCCGACACCACAGGTGGGTTCGAGGACGCGAGTCCACTGTCGCCGAGGCAGAGTGCTCACCAATGCGCGCGCCAACTCGATCGGGGTCTGGAAGTCCCCGAACTCGTTGTTGGGCATCGGTGCCTCCGGCAGTGGTGCGGTGTGTGCCTTCCGTGGCACGGGAGCAGAGTCTACGGAGCGATCCAGAGGTACAGCGTCACGCCACTGCCGCAGGCACTAAAGTGGACCGGGATGAAGCTGTCGCGAGGAGTCTTGCTGCTGTCCACTCTTGTGTTCGTCGGGGCGCTGATCTGGGTGGGGACAACGGCAGACGACCAGGTGCCGGCACACTTCACCGGCTGGGGACAGATCGACCGGATGGAATCGAAATCATCGTTCCTATTGACGACCGGCGGCATCGGAATGCTCTTGATCGGCTTCTTTGCGAGCGTCGCTTGGTGGTTGCCCAAGGTCCCTGCCCGGATGGTGAACATGCCGAGTAGGCGAATGCATGAATACTGGACAACTGCCGAGCATCGACCCGAACTGAATCGAAAGATGGCCGAGGACTTCGACTGGATCGGCTCGGCAACTGCGTTGCTGCTTGCCTGGATGGTTGTCGTGTCGGGTTCGACCACGGGAGACTCCGTCAACGGCTGGATTCTTGTGGCACCGACGGCCTCCTTCCTCGTGGCCGTCCTGGGGTACGTCGCGTATCTGATCAAAGGCAACCGATACCGCATACCGAGTGATTGAGTCAGGAGAGTTCGGATGGCATGGAATCCGTTCGATCGTCGGTCGAAGGACCAGCGTGCGATCGACGACGCAGTGGTCGATCTCGGCAAGCCGGCGTGGGGTGGTGCGCACGGCCACTTCGTCCGAGATGCACTCACCTCCTGGCGTCTTGCCGCCACCTCGACTCTGCATGACCCCCCGACTGCAACCCGGCTCGACAGAGTGCGGAAGGTCGTGGATCGGCAGCCGGCAAGTCGAGGACAGGCAGACGTCGCAGAGCTCGAGAGCCTCCGCAAGACGGTGACGGGCAGTGTCGTCTACGTCGTCGCTGCTCTGGCCACCGCTATCGAGGGTCTGGCGGCGTGGACGGCGGACGACGTAGCGCACCGGATCGTGCGCATCGACCTGTCTGCGGAAGTTGCCTCGGTTGCGCGCAGCGCAGGACTGCTTCAGGCCGCCCTCGATCGTCTCGGCGGCCCACCGTCGGGCCACCTCGCCAAAGATGCCGAGGTGCAAGCGATGTACGCCCGGCGGACCGAAGCACTCGCCGATCGTCAACGCACCCTGATCTTGCGATTGACTGCATTGCGCTCGTATCTGGACGGACTGATGGACATCGAGAAGGAACTCGAGAAGATGCGGTGGATCGAGCATCACGGGTCTCCCGACTTCGCCGAGCTCGAGGAGCGCGAGAGCGACGAGCTGGCGTCCTTGAATCTCAGCGCAGCGCGAGATCTGTTCGACGAGGCAACCGATCGCATCGGAGTGCAATTGCGTGAGGCGGCAGAAAAGCTCGGGGATTCCGGTCAGCGCTGACGTGCACATTCGATCCACCGATGGTGGACGATCCTGACGTGTCGGCTTGGCCGGCGGTCGAGTACGAGGATCGGCCGTGGGGTGTGTCTGACACCTACAACCGGCGGGTCCGGTGATACCGGGCGTGGCCACCCCGACGAGCCCTGAACGTCACTGCACCTCGACGCGCCTGGACTTCACTTTCTTCACCACGAAATAGGCGATCAGCGCAACAACGATGCCGATGACGATGTACTGGAACACCGAGGCGTAGTTCTCCACGTAGTGCCAGTTCTCACCGAGAAAGTAACCGGCGAGCACGAAGATCGAGTTCCAGATCAGGCTGCCCAGAGTCGTGTACAGGGTGAACTGCAGGATCGGCATCCGTGAGACTCCGGCGGGAATGGAAATGCCCGAGCGAACCACCGGAATCATGCGGCCGAAGAACACCGCCGAACGTCCGTGACGGGTGAACCAATCCTCCGCTTTCGTCAGATCCTCGGTTCCGACGAACGGCATCTTCTCGACGATGGCGTACATCCGGTCGCGACCGAGCTTGATGCCCAGCCAGTACAGAACCAACGCACCCAAGACCGAGCCGGCTGTCGTCCAGAACAGCGCACCGAAGAGAGTCATCCCGCCCTGCGATGCGGTGAATCCTGCCAACGGCAGGATGATCTCGCTGGGTAGCGGCGGGAAAAAGTTCTCGGCGGCCACCGCGATTCCGGCGCCGGGGCCACCGATGGCCTCCATCAAGCTGACCGCCCAACCGGCGATTCCGCCGAGTTCGGTGCTGGTCGCGGCAAGGGTGGAGAGGTCACTCATGACAACGACTGTACGAAAGGTGTCGACTGAAAATCTGCTCACCAGGACAAATGCCCGAAAATTGAGACATATGGAACACTCGATCGTGTGAACCGAGTCTCTCGAGTAGTCCCTGCTGTTGCCGTTGCCACACTGCTGCTGAGTGCCTGCGGGTCCTCGGATTCGGCCGAGCCGGCGCCGAGCACCCCGAGCAATTCCTCCTCCTCGGCGGCAACGTCGTCGAAATCGAGCACTGCAACGGTCTACAACCTGCCCGGTAGTGGAGTGTTCCCCGAAGGCATCACCGCCGCAGACGACACCTTCTACGTGACGTCGACGTCCGACGGCGCGGTGTTCCGCGGAACCGTCGGATCCCCCGATGTGTCGGTGTTCCTACCCGGCGGCGCGGACGGACGCACCGGTGCTGCCGGGATCGATGTGACCGATGACGACGATCGCGCCGACCACCTGGTGATCGCCGGAGGAGCCACCGGCAAGGTGTGGGTGTACGACGTCGATTCCGGTGATCTGGTGGCCACGTTCACCAACGGTCTCGGTGCCGACGCGACATTCCTCAACGACGTCGCCATTGCCGACAACGGCGACGCCTACGTCACGGACTCCCGCAGCCCGGCGTTGTATCGCATTCCCGTCGAGCAGATGACGGCCGGAACGCAGGACGGCCCGTTGGAGACGTTCGTGAGCTTCGACGGCACTCCGTTCGCGTACGGGGAGGGCTTCAACGCGAACGGCATCGTCGAGAACGACAATGAAACAGCGTTGATCGTCGTGCAGTCGAGCACCGGCTACCTGTATCGCATCGACAAGACCTCCAAGGAGGTCACACAGGTCGATCTCGGCGGAGCGACCCTCGTGAACGGCGACGGGATGGAGATGGACGACGACACGCTGTACGTCGTCCGTAATCGCGACGGGCTCATCGCCAAGGTGGATCTCGACGACGACGGAAGAACCGGTGCGGTCACCGGTGAGATCACCGACCCATCGTTCGCCTACCCGACAACCGTTGCCGCACTGGATGATCGGCTGTACGTGGTGAACAGTCAATTCGACAAGCGTGGGGGAGAGCCCGTCGAACCCTTCACTGTCAGCGCAGTTCCGGAGTAGAGCGGCTGCGCCGCACGTGCACGAAAGTTCGTAGCAGAGACCGAGTTTCCGTGCACGACAGTCAGTCGGCGAGGATGGCGTCGATCTGGCCGAGGGCGAGTCCCATGCCCTCTTCCATACCCATTGCGACGAGCTCCTCCAGCTGCGCCAGGCTGTCGAACCGCGAGCGGATGGTCATGCGCGTTCTGCCGTCGACGTCCTCGAGGCTCGCTACGGCGTGCGTGACAGGCATCGTCGACGACGGATTGCCCGAGTCGTCGGCGAACCCGTCGTCGAAGGACAGGGTGGTAGGTGCCGAAATGTCGGTGAAAATCCACCAACCGGCGGCCTTTTCGCCGTCCGGACCGGACATGTAGTACGACGCCTTACCGCCTGGAACGAAGTCGTGGGACACGAATGTCGCGGGCCATGTGGGCGGACCCCACCACCGTTCGAGCTGGCGCGGATCCGCCCAAATCTGCCAAACGCGTTCGACTTTCGCGTCGAACTCCGCAACCATGGTCATGGTCAAGTTCTCTGCATCTTTGTGTGAGCTGATGAACGGCACGATTCAGCCTTTCTCGTCTTCGGACAGAAGGTCGTCGATCCGGTCCACCCGTTGTCGCCAGATCTCCTCGTAGCTGTCGAGCAGTGCACGCGCCCTCGCGATCGTGTCCAACCGGACTTGCACGATTTGCTCCCTGCCACGCTTGTGTTTCGTGATCAGGTCGGCGCGTTCGAGCACCGCGACGTGTTTCTGTACTGCGGCAAAACTCATGGCGTAGTGAGATGCCAACTCCGAGACCGACTGTTCGCCGACGGTGACCTTCGCGACGATGTCACGACGCGTCGTGTCGGCGAAGGCCTGGAACAGGCGATCGACCTCGGCGTCACTCATCTCACCTACAACCATTTGGTTGTAGGTTATGTCGAGGTTCGGATTTCGTCAAGAGTGTTCGGCGTCGGTCGTCTGCATGCTCGTCAGTGAGCCGATCGCGGCGGCGACGACAGTGTCGATGAAGGCCGCGTCACACGGAAGGCGGGTGAGGAGATGTCTGAAATGGATAGGAGCGATGAGTAGTTCTATTGCAGTGCGTGCGTTCGCGTCGGCCCCGGCGGGGATCTCACCGCGTGCGATTGCATGCCTGATCATCACTTGGTTCGCCTCGAAACGCTTCTGCCAGAATGTGTTCCGTGCCTGTTCGATCTCGGCGGAGTCGGTGACGAAGGCGAGCGCTCGAACCAGGCCATGGCCGAGGGGTGAGTTCAGATAGGTGCTCAAACTGGTGGCGAGCGCCGTCAGATCCTCGCGCAGCGAACCGGTATCGGGCCCTGGGAGGGTGTGCTCGCTGGCAGCGAGCATCGCGTCGAGCACGAGATTTTCTCGAGTGGCCCACCGTCGGTAGACGGTGCTGTCGCGGACGCCGGCGCGGCGGGCAATGTCGGGTATGCCGACGTTGTCGACGCCGCCCTCGATCACGGCGTCCAGCACGGCTTGGTGTACCGCAGCTCTGACCTGAGCCGTCCGCCCCCCAGGCCGTCGACGTGGTGCAACGTGCTCGGTGTCGTCATCCATTCGTGAATGCTATTGCAGCGTTACTTGCATTAGTCGATCGAGCCACCTACCGTGCCTTAACGCAGAACTTTCTGCTTTGAGTGGCGGGGGAACAGCCGGTGACATCGTTGATGGATTGGGGACGACGGATAGCGGTCAGCGTGAGGGCACTGACCCACAGCACCGAAAGTGCAGCGCACAGGCAAGGTGTCGCGCCGTATCTGCCGCGGCTGTTCGTCGACCGCTTCACGCACCTCGGCGGAATCTCGGATGCCGAATTCCGGCGTCAGTTGTCGGAATGTCGTTCGTTCGACGATGATCGGTGGGCTCCCTATTGGTCGACTTTCGCCGACCGATACCTCGCGCGCGCAGACGATGCCTTGTCCCGATTGGGTGCCCCCGCGAGTGCCCTGTTGCTCGACGCCACCGACCCCTCGGCGCTGACGGCTCTGGGTGAGGCACTGGCACCAGCGGCGACGATTCTGGCCGATCGTGGCACGGTTGCAGATCCGGAGGCACCGACACGGTTCGTCGCAGAGCATCCGTCGGCATCCGACGCGGTTGTTGCGATGGACGGTTTGATCAAAGCAGTGGTGTACGACTTCGTTGCCGCGTGGCCTGGCGGGAGTCCACAACGCCAGCGCGCCTATCGTCGCTCGTCGGACTTGTCGGAAACGTTGTTGCGAGCCATGGCACCGACGATGGGGTACGACGTCGAAGTGCTCGACATCTTCCTGCCCGGCACCACCGATCGAGTACACGGCGTTCTCGCGTTACCGATCGGTGCGACGAACATGCCGACGGTTCTGGTGACGAACGGTTTGGAAGGCACCATCGCCGAGACCCTCTTTCCTCTCCTGGCTCAGCGCGACTCCGGTCTCGCCACCTTCGTCATGGAGATGCCCGGCACGTATTCGTACAGCGACCCCATGACGGCGGCGGCCGAGAACGTGTACAGCGCGGTGATCGACTTTCTCGCTGCCGATGAGCGCATCGACGCCGAGCGGCTCGGCATCATGGGTTTCAGTTTCGGCGGTTACTGGGCGGCGCGCATGGCCGCTGTGGACCCTCGTTTGAAAGCGGCGGTGTCCAATGGGCCGCTCACGCATCGCAGTTTCGGTGTCATCAATTCGATCGGCATGCCGGAGGTGATGCTGTCGACGCTGAGCCGGACGCTCGGTGCGACCAGTACTGCCGGCCTGTTGCGTAAGGTGTCGAAACTCTCTCTGCGACAACTCTATCGAGAGATCGGCATCCCACTGTTGGTGATCAACGGGGCCCGGGACACGCTGGCCAGTACCCGCGACTCGATCGACCTCGCAGTCGCTGCACCGAACGCCCAGCTGGTGCTCTATGCCGACGACGACCACTGTGCGATGGGCAATGCCGAGCACTGGTCGTTGCTGTCGACTCGCTTCCTCTGTGAGCATCTTCTGGCCCCGTCGACGAAATAGGTTTGCCTGCCACCGACTGCCGGTGTCCGGGCGACGTCACCGAGCAAGGGCGATCGTTCAGGCACCATGGAGCGTGGGCAGCCGACCGTGCCGTCCCAGAGGAGAGCGACGTGGAGATTCGACCGGCCAGGATCGGCACTCTGCTGATCGCGTTGGGGGCGCTGGTGGTGCTGGTTCTCGATCTCCACACCGCGTGGCAGACGCCATCGCATCTGCGTCGCACGATCAGTGAATACGGACTCGGTGCTCAGCAGTGGGTGTTCTCGATAGGCGTCGTTCTGCTCGCATTCGGTTCGGCGCTCACCCTCGCGTCCGCGATTCGACATCGCCTCACTCGGCCCGGTGCGGCCGCCTCTGTTTTCCTGACACTGTGGACTCTGGGACTCGTCGCCGTCGTCGCTGTGCCGAAGCAGGATTGGTCGAACGATGCTTCACTGAGCATCGGCGGGACGATCCATCGACTCGGAGCCGCCGTGGCGTTCGTCAGCATTCCGGTCGCGGTGTTCGCGTTCTCGCGCCCCTGGCTTCGCGACACCGTGTGGGCAGTGCGCGCTCGCGTGACCATGGGACTCAGCGCGCTCTCAGTAGTGACCTTGATGCCCATCGCGTATGCGCTTGCCGTCGGTGCCACCGGATCACGACCCTGGTATCGCGTGGTCACACTCGGCTACGTGGAGCGGGTGCTCGTCGTGGCCGAAGTGATCGCGTTGATCTCGCTGGCCTTGTGGGTGTGGGCAGCTGAACGTAGGAATGCTGCTTCCGCCGAGTCACAAGAGATCAGGGCCTCGCAGCCCGTCTAGGGAACCGATCGGGCCGGCGTCGCGTCCAACCATCGAGTGACGTCGGTGGCGAGAGGGCGAACGTATGCGGTCAACGGGTAGGCATCCGCTTGCGGCAGCCTGCGCTTCGGCGCTGTTGCTGACGGGTTGCGCCGCCTCGACGCAGGGGAGTCCGGTCGCGAGTGGGGACGCCTCGACAGAATCGATGACCGTGGCATCGGGCCCGAGGGAGCCATTCGATCCGTGCACCATTCCGAAATCTGCGGTGACGGCAAGTGGATTGGACGTGAGTACGGAGCGGCCGGACTTCGCGGGAATCACGACGTACCCCGGTTGGCAGAATTGTGCGTGGGATGGGCCGACCGAAACTCCGTGGTACTTCCTCATTGTCCAGTCATCGATCAACTCGCTCGATCAATTCTTGCGCAGTCCGCAGAATGTAAATCAGGTTCCAGTCCACATAGGCCCCCGCGCTGCAGTTCAGTACAACCTCTCCGAGGACGGTGACCCGCCAGAGGGCTGCAGGATTGCGCTCGAAGCGGGCGGCAACCTCTTGATCTTCATCCTTCACAAAATTGGGTCGAAAGACTTGTCGGGTGACCCCTGCGCCGAAGTCAATAAGCACGCCGAGGACCTTCAGTCCCACTTGCCGAAGTGAAAGGCACGCCCCTGTGACCGACAAGACGCTAGGTCTGGCCGACAACCTTGCCTATTGGAGATCGTTGCGCGATCAGGCAGATGCCGGCGAACTCCACATCGAGGCTGATGTTGCGGTGGCCTGCGACAAGGCGTGTTCTGACTACCTTGAAAAACTGGACAAAATGTTCGAGATGACCGTCGGCCTGTCGTCGCCTGAATCGTTCGGCGACTTGCCGTCAGCCCAGATGCTCGGTGCTAAATTTCATCGCCTTGCTGTTGGTGAAGAAGGCTCCGCTCGCTTCGCGATCAAGCAGCAGATCGAGATCATCAAGACGATGCGGGAGTTCTTTCGACACTATTTCGCCAGCGTTGAGGCCACGGATGTCGATACCGCCGCTGCGGTCGAAGCGCTGTCGCCGCCGCAATAGACGAAAAATCCCGACGACCCAGTTGCTCGGCCGTCGGGATAATTCACTCGAACCACCCTGCTATCGGGCCAGTTCCACGTCCGCGTCCTCGTCCACGAAAGGATCACCGTTGCGCGGAGCGTTGTAGCGCTCGAGGTCGAGGATTCCCTCGCGCTTGGCGACGATGGTCGGCACCAGCGCCTGGCCGGTCACGTTGACTGCGGTGCGGCCCATGTCGACAATCGGCTCCACCGCGAGCAGCAGACCGACACCGGCGAGAGGCAGGCCGAGCGTCGACAGCGTGAGGGTGAGCATGACTGTCGCCCCGGTTGTTCCTGCCGTTGCGGCAGAACCGATCACGGAGACCACGATGATCAGCAGGTAGTCGGTGATGGTGAGGTCGATGCCGTAGAACTGAGCCACGAAGAGGGCCGCGATCGCGGGATAGATTGCCGCGCAACCGTCCATCTTCGTTGTCGCCCCGAGTGGTACCGCAAACGACGCATACTCACGCGGCACTCCGAGGTTGCGTTCGGTCACACGCTCGGTGAGCGGCAGAGTTCCGATCGACGAGCGCGACACGAAGCCCAGCTGCGTGGCCGGCCACACTCCCGAATAGAAATTGCGCACCGAAAGCCCGTGGGCGCGAATGATCAACGGGTACACGACGAAGAACACCACAGCCAGGCCGATGTAGATCGACACGGTGAAGACCCCGAGCGAACCGATCGCGTCCCAGCCATAGGTTGCGACTGCGTTGCCAATGAGGGCGGCGGTGCCGATCGGTGCCAGGCGAATGATCCACCACAGCACCTTCTGCACGATGGCCAACAGCGATGCGTTGAAGACGAGGAACGGCTCGGCCTTCTTGCCGACCTTGAGTGCGGCGATGCCGATGGCCGCAGCAATGACCAGCAACTGCAGGATGTTGAAGCTCAATGACGTGGTCGCTGCACCGTCGGTGACAGTGGTTTTCGCGCCGAGCGCGAAGAAGTTGTTCGGCACCAATCCGGTGAGGAACGACCACCACGACCCGACACTGGAAGGATCCTTTGCAGAATCCATACCGGCGCTGGTGCGCGAGCCGGGCTGCGCGACCAATCCGATCACGATGCCGATGATGACGGCGATGAAGGCCGTGATGGCGAACCACCACAGCGTCTGAATTGCCAGGCGGGCTGCATTTGCAACCTCGCGCAGGTTGGCGATGGAACTGACTATGGCGGTGAACACCAGCGGGATCACCGCGACGGTGAGGAGCTTGACGTAGCTCGAACCGATGGTCGCGAGGGTCCCGACCAACCAGTTCTCGTTGCCATCGGCGGCGGTAGACATCGATCGAGCGATGAGCCCGAGAACGACACCGAGGACGAGTCCGGCAACGATCTGTGGTCCGAACGCGGTTGCCCAGGTGGGGACACGGCGCGTTCGGGTAGCGCTGGGCGCAGACATGGATATGCCTTTCGAAAGAGAGAGGTGTCGCCAGAGGTGGACGACAGAAATGCTCGTCGGCCGATGGGCCGAACTTCAGGGGTTGCGGTCTAGAGACCCGTCAACAGGTAGCGCTGGCTTGCAGACGCAAGTCGACATAGCGTCGAGAGGTCAGCAGCGGATTCACTGGCCAAACGGTACTCCGCCGTGGAACTGCGTAGCCGGGCAGGGCGGTCTGAGAGTTCACTGTGGGATCGGTATGGGACCTCTGCGGCGTCGATCGGACTTCTCTTTCGTGGGTTAGTTTGAGGTTCCTGTCGTCGACGAAACGAGATCATGAGTACGAAAGCAAAACCCCGAGGACTGGTCCGACGACTCCTGCAAGCAGTGTCCGCACTCGCTGCAGCACTGGTGGCGGTCGTTCTGGCGTCGGCCGGTTGGGTTGCGTATTCGACGGCGGGGAAGGTGTACGACGTCGACGATGCGCCGGACGCGCCAGTGGCCATCGTTCTCGGCGCGCAGGTGCGCGACGGCAAGCCGATGCGGTTCCTCGCCGGACGTCTCGACACTGCGATTGCACTGATGGCTGCGGGGAAGATCAAAGCGATACTGGTCTCCGGTGACGCGGACGGCAACTCCGGCAACGAGATTCAAGCGATGACCGACTATCTGATCGAGCACGGAATCGATCCCGCCGTGATCATCGGCGACGATCACGGCATCGACACCTACGACACGTGCGCTCGCGCGAAGGAGACGTTCGGTGTCGAACGGGGACTGATCATCAGCCAGCCCCTCCATGTGTCGCGAGCAGTGGCGTTGTGTGAGGACATGGACCTCGACGTCGACGGAGTCACAGCAGAGTGCATCGACTGCAATACCCTTGCGGTGGTGCGCAACTACGCACGAGAGTTGTTGGCGCGTCCCAAGGCGGTACTGGATCTGTGGTCGGGTCGCGATCCCGTGGTGGTCTCCCCGCCCGTCGATTCGCTCGCGGCCATCATCGACCGATGAGTGTGCCCGACGGCGACATCGCAGTCCCGATCGTGGTTCGCGAGTTGGCCGGACCCGACGACATCGAGGCGGTGTGGTCGAATGAGTTGGGCGGGTTGACCTTTCGTCTCGGCACAGCACGCTACGTCAAGTGGACGCCGGCCGCGGCCTCGATCGATCTGGAGGAGGAGAGGCGTCGTCTGCAGTGGGTGATCCAGTACACCCCAGTGCCCAAGGTTCTCGAGAGCGGTTCCGACGATTCGGGTTCCTGGATGGTGACCGAGGCACTGCCCTGGGAGAGCGCGGTAGCAGATCGCTGGTTCGCAGATCCGGCACGTGCAGTTCGCGCGGCGGCGACCGGCCTTCGGGCGTTTCACGATGCAGTCTCCATCGCTCACTGCCCGTTCGACTGGTCGGTTCTTACCCGTATAGGCGATCGTGAGTTACCGGTGGAATCGCCCGCGATAGACAGGCTCGTCGTCTGCCACGGCGACGCGTGCATGCCCAACACCCTCATCGCCGACGACGGATCCTGGGCAGCACATGTCGACATGGGCACCATGGGCGTCGCCGATCGATGGGCAGACCTGGCACCGGCAATCTGGAGCACCGAGTACAACTTCGGACGCGACTACTGCGCGGCCTTCTTGGACGCGTACGGCGTCGACCTCGACCGTGAGCGCCTCGATTACTACCTGTGGTTGTGGGAATCCACGTGAGCGGCAGAATTGGACGGTGCCGCACGCGGCTAGAGTGAGCGAGCCCGGTTCGACGACTCAGCGGACCCGTGTTTGGAGGAGAAGTGGACGCTTGAGCTGGATTCGCTTGAACGACGTCGCCAAGGGATACGACCAGAAGGTGATGCTGCGCGAGGTGTTCTTTCGCCTCGCCGACGGCGATCGCATCGGTCTGATCGGCCGCAACGGAACGGGCAAGACCACCCTGCTGCAGCTCCTTCTCGGGCGTGAGACACCCGATTCGGGAACCGTCGACGTCACCGAGGGCGCGCGCATCGGGTACTTCTCGCAGTTCTCCGAACTCGATGGCGACAGCAGCATTCAATCCGAACTCGAATCGCTGTTCGGGGCTGTCCACGAGATCGAGGTCGAATTGGCCGAGGTCGAGGCCGCGCTCGGTGGTGATCTCGACGAGAAGCAGATGTACAAGCTCGTCGATCGCCAAGCAGAACTGCTCGACGCCATGGAGAACAGCGGTGGATGGACCTACCACCAGCAGATCGACACAGTGCTCTCGATGCTCGGCTTCAACGCCGAGCGCCGTGAACTTCCTGTCGATCGCCTCTCCGGCGGCTGGCGCAACCGTGCCGCGCTGGCCAAGATTCTCATCGAGGCACCGGACGTCCTGCTGCTCGACGAGCCGACGAACTTTCTCGACGTTGCAGGAATCGCGTGGCTCGAGCGCTGGTTGCGCGACTTCCGCGGTGCACTTCTGGTCGTCTCGCACGACCGCGCGTTCCTCGAACAGGTGGTCACCAGCATCGTCGAAATCGAGAACCATCACTTGCAGACGTACGACGGTAGCTACTCGGAATACGTTCAGCAGAAACAGTTTCGACTCAAGAACCTCGAGCGCGAGTTCAGCAACGAGCAACAGCTGCTGGCGTACGAGCAGGAAGCGATCAGCGATCGCAAGGAAGCAGTGAAGAACCCGAGCGGGGTGCTCAAGCGTCGGCTCGCGAACATCAAGAAGAGCAAGAGTCCGCGTCCGGTCGACACTGTGGTCACCGCGATCTACGGCGGTTTGCACGTACACGACAACCTGGCGGAGATCACCGGTATCTCCAAAAGCTATGGCGAGCAACGACTCTTCGATAACATCTCGTTCACCGTGCACCGCGGTGACCGCATCGCCATCACCGGACCGAACGGATGTGGAAAGACCACTCTGGTCGACATTCTCGTCGGTGCCGAGCAACCGGACAGCGGCAAGATCAAATGGAAGACCAAGGCCCCGTCGTTCATCTACTACAACCAGGTGCTCGCCGATCTCGATCTCGATGACACGGTGTCGCACTCGGTGAACGCAATGCCAGGCAGTCTTGCACTCACGGCGACGAAGAAGGAAGTCCACCGCTTCCTGACGCTGCTGCAGTTCTCCGAGATGGATCTCAAATCGAAGATCGGCGTGCTGTCCGGTGGACAGAAGGCGCGAGTGGCTCTGGCTCAGTGCCTACTGTTCGGCGCAGGAGTCATCGTGCTCGACGAGCCGACCAACCACCTCGACCTGCAGAGCACCCAGGTTCTCGAACGTGCCCTGATGGCGTTCCCGGGCGCGGTGATCCTGGTGAGCCACGACAGGTTCTTCGTCGAAAAAGTCGCGTTCAGGCAGCTGTCGTTCGACGGCAAGGGCGGCGTCACCGAAATCGCCGGTGTGCAGATGGCGTGACCTTGAGGGCTATCCTTTGATCTTCGATGTGGAGGTGCCCCACTCGGCGTCGCGCAGCTCTTTCTTCCTGATCTTGCCGGTCGATGTCTTCGGTAACTCGACGATGAATTCGACGTTGCGCGGGGCCTTGTACGATGCGATGGCAGATTTCACGTGCGCCACGAGATCGGCCTCGGAGGCGTCCGCGCCCGGTGCCAGCACCACGAATGCCTTCGGTCGCTCGCCCCACTTGTCGTCCGGCACTCCGATCACCGCCACATCGGCGACGGCCGGATGGCTCGCCAGTGCCTGTTCGACCTCGATCGTCGAGATGTTCTCGCCACCGGAAATGACGACATCCTTGGCTCGGTCGAGTAGCTGAACGTAGCCGTCGGGATGCATCACCCCGAGGTCGCCGGAATGGAACCAGCCGCCCGCGAAAGCCTTTGTCGTGCCATCGGTGTCGTTGTAGTACCCCTTCATGACGTTGTTGCCGCGCATGACGATCTCGCCCATCTCCACGCCGTCGGGTTCGACGTCCACCAGCGCTCCGCCGGCCTCCGGCTTGTCGCGCACCACGCGCAAACGGTCGGCGGTGAGCATGCCGACTCCCTGTCGAGCCAACCGCTTCGCCTGGTCGTCAGCGTCCAGTTCGAGCCATTCCTGCTTTGCCTCGCACACCGAGTACGGACCGTAGGTTTCGGTGAGTCCGTAGACGTGTACGAGCGTTGCGCCCAATGCTCTGATCTTGGTGATGATCGTCGGGCTCGGAGGAGCTCCCGCTGTGACGATGGTCAGCGGTCGATCGAGCGAATGTGCCTCTGCAGCAGTGGCAAGAGTGGTCAGCACGGTCGGCGCACCGGCAAGGTGATCGACGCCGTTGTCGATGGCAGACCAGATCGCATCGCCGCGCACTCCGCGAAGACAGACGTGTGTGCCCGACGCGGCCGTGACCGCCCACGTGGTGCACCATCCGTTGCAGTGGAACATCGGCAGCGTCCATAAGTAGCGGGTGTCGATGTCGAACCCTTGGTGGTGCAGTTCTCCGAGCGAATTGAGGTAGGCGCCGCGGTGGGTGTACATCACGCCCTTGGGTCGACCGGTGGTGCCCGAGGTGTAGTTGATCGTGATGGTCGACGTCTCGTCGTCGACCTCCCACTCCAACGGATCGTCCGTGCCGCGCTCGACGAAGGCATCGTAGCGAGTGGTGTGGGGCAGCTTCGCGTACGTGCCGTCGACGGCAGGTGTTTCGACGATCTCACGGACGGAATCGGCGATCGGATCCGTTCCGAGTCCGGCCAGCAGTGCCGAATCACCCACCAGTAGAACCGAACCGGAGTGATCGCAGATATAACGGACCTCGTCCGGTGAAAGTCGCGTGTTGATCGCGACCAGGACGCCACCGGCCAGTGGTACTGCGTAATGCGCGAACAGTAGCTCCGCCGAGTTCGACGCGATGTACGCCACCCGATCTCCGTGGCCGACACCCGACGCGCGCAGTGCGTGCGCGAGTCGGGTGACGGCGGCGGCGAATTTCTCATAGGTGAAGGTGCGCGGACCATCCTCCACGGCGATCTTGTGGGGATGGACCTCCGCAGCACGTTCGAGGAAGCGAAGTGGCGTCAGCGGAGTATCCAGACCGGTCATGTCAGCCAATGTAGCGCGCGCTACGAGGCCAGATCGGATTTGTCGAGACGTTCGCGCCCACCGGTCAGGTCGGCGCGTTCGGCGGCGGCGCGACCGGCAAGCCAACCCTGCGCATTGTCGCTGCCGAAGGTGATCGTTTTCGTCGACGGGTACCGGGCAGCGTACGCACGGTCCACGGCATCGGATCGCTTCGCCATGATCGGCACCAGAGCCGATCCGTGTTGTTGTGTTGCCGCCGCAGTGGCTCGCGTGCGTGCGTCGTGCAATCGTTCGCCGATTCGGTGGGCGTAGGCGATCAAGAATGCATGACGAAAGCTGCGAGTCCGCGAGGTCGGTGACTCGCCGACTTCGTCGAGTGCGCGTGCCGATTGGACCAACAACGAGGTGTACAGAAGCTCGCATAGATCGAGGTCGACGGGCATACCAATGACGGTGGCCAGCAGGTACTTCTTTTTCCACACTGTTCTGGCACCGTTGGCCTTGCACACGCTGTGCAGCAGAAGCAGTTTGGCTTTGCAGTACGGATTGCTCACCATGATGCGTCGCGTGATGACATCGTCGATCACGCCGCAACGGTTCCCCGCATCGAGAAGCGCGCTGTCGATCGCATAGCGCGTCATCAGGTCCTGGGCCTTGGCCGAAAATGCCTCGGCTTCAGCGGGGAATTGCGTCGACTCGGCCTTGGCCAGCAGCCCTCGTATCCTGCCGAGGATCTTGGAGTCTGCCACCCGCCGGGGACCGGAAGGCGTGGTGCGCGAGGTCCATTCAGCAGGAGGGGGCAGAAGGCTTTCGATGGGCAACAGCCATGTCGCGCAGCCGAGTACGAGCAACAGGGTGTACCACGACTGCACCGACGATCGCCGGTTGTTCGAACGCCACCGTCGAAGACGGTCGGCCGAGGTGCCGCCTGCAGATTCGACGTTCAGCTCGGACAACTGATCTCGCCAGGAATCCGGAGCAAGGCTGTCGGCGGAACTTCGTGCCGCATGAGCGCCGATCGCCTCGATCATGACCACCGCGCCGTCGCCTCCGGCGCTCTGACGCGTTACGTGTACCAGTTCGGCAGGCTGCCAGCCGTTCTCGAATGCCGTGTCGACAGCGTCGTCGAGTACTTTCGCCGCGCGATCGTGCACCGAACAGGCTCGGTTGGCTTCGTCCGCAGCGGACAGGCGTTCCGCGATCAGCTGGGTCATGTCTTTTGCCGACGACCCCAACTGGGCGAAACCGATTCCACTGTCCAGCAATTCGTTCGGATCAGCACTGTCTCGCAGATTGTTTGCGCGTGAATACTTGAAAAAACTGTCCAGATCGATACGACTCATCGTCGTCCCCTCCACGTCCCCCGGTGTGGTCCCCGAACTTTTCGGTGAATCGCAGAGTAGGGGAGTGGTCCGACAAGTATTAGAACGTGTCAGCGAGGAGCGAGCATCTGCAGCAATTCTTCGACCGACGGCAGGCCGGGAATTACGGGCAGGTCCACCACAGGAACGGCGGCGGGCGGTGCCGTCAGTTCGACGCCGCCGAGAGCTGCCAACACGTCGTCGGTGTTGGACCTGGTCGGTCCGTATGTATTGGATGCGATGACGAATTCATCGCCGATCGACGCCGATGCGACCACACTCGATCGGTCGTCGGCCCATCCCCACTTGGTCCCGATCACGCCGGGCAACTGCTCAGTGCCCCAGTCCTGAACCATTCCATCGCGTGCCACGGGAGCCGCCGTGGTCATCCAGGCCAGTACCGGGCTGGCGGGATCGGTTCGCTTCTTTGCGGCCAGGAAGCGAACGGTGTCTGCGGTGCTGGTATACGAATCGCCCCAGAACGAACCCCGCGAGGTCGAGGTGAGTCCGAACTCGGCGGCAGTTGCCGAGATGGACTGGGGATACTTCGAGTCCAGCACGGATGCGGCACCGTCGTCGCTGACCTGGATCATCCGCGCAGCGAGGTCGCGATCCCTCGGCGAACCGTCACCGAAGCGTACGACGTAATCGGCCATGTAGAGCTTGACCGTCGACAGTCCCGGGCGCGCCGAGTTGTCCTCCGCGCTGCCCACGTAGGTCCCCGTCGATAAGTGTTCGTACGACAACGACGTTCGGGCCGGAACATCCGAGAGGTCGCCGGGCGTGGGCAAAGCCTGGGCCGGTGCCGCGCACACCAATGCCACAGCGATACCGACAATTGGGACAGCAGTCCTGGTGAAGATGCGTCGCAGGACCGTCATCTCGGTCTCCTCGAGGTGGTGGCCCGCCGCGAATCGGTGGCCGATGACTGTAGCTACCCCGATAGTCGACGCTTCAACCTCACGCCCGTCCGGATGAATGCGACCTTGTTGCACTCTGAGCGACTGAAACCCACATCGATCCCAGCCGGGGGTGGGGTCGTCAGGAGCGGCGCAGCGCCAGCAGCTTGTCCTTCGAGCGTTGCAGCGTGCCCCGGTTCGCCCCGGTCGGCCAGGCGTTGGGCAGCTCGATCGGATCGGTCAGGCGGCCGGCGTTGAAGTCGTCGACCAGATGGCCGACGGTTTCTTGGGCGCAGGATTTGTTGGTGCCGATGAATCCAGAGGGGCCGCGCTTGATCCAACCGGTGACATAGCTGCCCACCGAAGTCTGCCCACCGGATTCGTGAAGTACACGACCGCCGGTGTTGGGAATGATGCCGGCTCGGTCGTCGAACGGAACTCCGGGGAGCGCAACGCCGCGGTAGCCGATGGAGGTGAGGACGAGCCCGGCCTCGATGCTGTCCACGTCACCGGTAGGGGTGCTGCGCACCACGTCGTCAGTGTCCGCGGAAAGGCCCATTCGGTCGAACTCGATTCCCGTGACGCGATCGGTGCCCAGGATCCTGGTGGGGGAGAGAAGGTAGCGCAGAGTGATTCGCTTGCGGCCGTCGCTGTGCTCGGGGGATTCGTCGACGTGGCGAAGCAATTGCAGCTTCTGCGCCACGGCGTGGGGTAGGTCGTCGGTCGCGGCGAGACGGACGGTGACCGGATCGAGCGCGAGTTCGCTACGGTCGATGGCCAGGTCGATATCGGGGACGGTCAACAATCCGGCGAACTCGGGCACGGTGAAGGCAGACTGTGCCACACCGCGTCGGCCGACGATGACGACTTCACGAACGGCGCTGTGGCGCAGAGCGTCCAACGCGTACGGTGCGATGTCGGTCTGGGCGAGCGCCTCCGGATTCATCGTCAGAATGCGGGCTACGTCGAGTGCGACGTTGCCGTTACCGACGACGACGGCGCGTTCGTGCGAGAGGTCGAACGTGCGATGCGCGTGATCGGGGTGGCCGTTGTACCAGGCGACGAAATCGGTTGCCGAAGTGCGCCCCGGCAATTCGGCTCCTGGAATGCGAAGTTCGCGATCCGATGATGCCCCGACCGCGTAGATCACGGCGTGGTGGGTGTCCATCAACTCGTCGTGGGTGATGTCTCTACCGACCTCGACACCGAGGTGGTAGGTGAATCCCTCTTGCGCGGAGATCGTTTCGAACAAGCGGGACACCTGACGCGTCTTCTGATGATCGGGTGCGACGCCCAGTCGAGCGAGACCGTGCGGTTGCGGAAGTCGGTCGTAGACATCGACTCTCACGCCCGGTTGGGTGAGCAGCTCGTCTGCGGCGTACATGGCCGACGGACCCGATCCGACGATCGCAACTCGAAGCGGCTGGCGATCCCTCGATACCGATGCTGCCGGGGTCACCGGTGCCAGGATCGGCCGAGGGGGACGCTCCTGCTTGTAGAAATCCGCGTTGATCGTCAAGAACGGCAGTTGCGCCTCGGTCAATTTCGCCTGCGGCACAATGGCATCGACGGGACAGGCCGAAACGCACGCGCCGCAGTCGACACACGATTGCGGGTCGATGTGCAACATTTCCGCCGTCAGGAAGTCCGGCTCGTCGGGGGTGGGATGAATGCAGTTGACGGGACACGCGTAGACGCACGATGCGTCGCTGCAACATGATTGGGTGACGACGTGGGGCATGAGGGGTTCCTGACGGCGGAGGCAAGAATGGCTGAGCGGCGAGAGGGCTATGCGGCGAACTGGCTCGAGCTACGGTCGGGTTCGCTGCGGAAACGCGACGCTTTGCCGTCGATTCCGCACAGCTTCCACATCAGGCGAGCGGCGCGATTCATCATGCCGGTGTCGGTGGCCAGCATGCGCACATCTCCGAAGTAATCCTGGAGCGCGTGCTGGGATTCCTCGGTGCCCCAGAACAGGTCCTTCTTCACCTGCTTGGGGATGTCGAACTTCGTCCAGAACTTCTTCGGCGGAATGACGATGACGTCGCACAGGATGCGCATCGTGATCGGGAAGGCCAACGAGAGCAGGAACCGTCCGGCCTTGGACATCTTGGGAACGCGCCGACGCAGCAACTGGTGGGCGAACGAGATGTGCCGCGCTTCCTCCGCGACGTGAATCGCCATGACGCTCTGCATGATCGGGTGGATTTCTTCACCGGACCGCAGGACGGACTTCTGAATGTGGTCGATGGGCTCCTCGCCGGCGAGAACGCCGACGAAGAACAGCTCGGGTAGCAGCGTGGCAAACAGAGGGATGAACGGCGAGAGCATCTTCATGGGCCGGCTCATGCCGGGGGCGTCGGAATCGACGCGGTTGACCATCTCCTGGAACATCAGGGTGTGGTTGCACTCTTCGATGGATTCGTGGGTGCAGTAGCGTGCCTCGGCCGAGCCGTTGGGCAGCGAGAACACGTACTGCATCATGCCGCGGATCAGGATGTTCTCGAACTGAAGGCCGACCTTGGCGACGTTGGCCTGGCGCCACATGCCGATCTCGATCTGCTTCTCCAGGGGAAGCGCGCGGTACCAGGCGTGGCCACCGATCGGATCCGTCTTGACCGGAAGGACCCAGCGAGGATCGTTCGCGGGCACCGCGAACTTCTCGGACTCCCAGTCGATGTCGACATACGGATCGAAGTGCTTGTGCACAGAACCCTCGGACAGCAGGGTGAGTGTCTCGTTGTACTGCTGTTCGTCCGTGGCGTCGGTATCGACCGAAACGGACGTAGTGCCTGTCGTCAGTGTCATGGCTTCTCCAAACGAGGTGCGAACATAGAGTTAATGTAACCCCAGTTAACACGAAAGGGAAGCGTGCGAGAGAAATCCTGTTCGGCTGCCGCCTACTGTTCGTCCGAAAGCTCGTCGGAAATCTCTGCGACCTCGTCGGTCTCGAACAGCTGCAGCTGGATCGCCGATGGATCGACTACCGGTGTGACCTGCTCGGGAGTGCTGCGCAGCACCTCGCGCAGTGCCGCGACCGCCCCGGCCCAGTTGCCCGCCTCTCGATCGGCCTCGTCGACGTCGCAATGCTCGTCGCCCAGATCGGCGGCAATTGCCATCCCACGCCACGACGCCTCCTGTTCTGCACTGATGCGCAGGTACGAGACGACGACGTCGCGGTCGGACGAGCAACAGGCGAGAACCGCATCTGGGTCGAGCGGCTCGTCGGACTCGGCAACCAGGTCGACCAACTCCAGCAGACCGTCCGGAAAGTCGACTGCATCGACCGCGGGCGGCGTCGGCTCCCCGAGTGCTCCACCGAAGTCCTCGGCGAACTTCTCGTCGACCTGCTCCCACACATGGCTCAGCATCCGGACAGCCCACAGCAGGTGATCGGCGACGAAGGGCGAGCCGCTGACCCGAACCTGAGCGACGATGCAGTCCTGAACCAGGTGCAACATCACGTCGGGGAGTTGCAAATTGAGGTCGACCAGCAGCTCGGCGGCGCGAGTGCGGCCGGATACCGCGTGTACCAGCGTCGAATTGATCTCGACCACCGGCTCGGTGGGCTTGACCGACACGTACGCGGTGCCGCCCGCGAACCGCAGGGGAATGTCCCCGTCGAGATCGTGATCCGGCGGGAACCCGAACCACGGCTCGAGCGCCCGATCGACCAACTGCTGCAGATGTTCTTTTCCCTTGGGCTGCACGCACAGCGGAACGACGGTGATACCGGGTTCTGGAGTGTCGACGTCGAAACTCGGCACGTCGTATCGGCCGGTGGCGCGTGAGCTCAGGAACGACGGGTGCGGCAGACCCCAGATGTCACGGAATACCGCAACGGTCTTCTTCGCCAGATCGTCGGACCACGATCGATTTCGGTCCACATGCGGTGCCGTCGGCTCCGTGTCGACGGACATGTGAAACCCCAACGCGCCGAGAGCTTCTCGCTGCTCGGCGTTGATTGCCCGGCTGCTGTGCAGGTGCTCGTTCGCTGGAATTTCGCAGCGGACCATATCGAGATCCCAGGCATAGAACTGCACGCAGGCGGCGGTATCGGGAACACCGTCGGTGCTGTCGTATCGCGACTCGACCACCAATGCGTCACCGTCACGCATCGCGTTGACGTAGTCGCCGAGTCTGCGCTGGAACTGCATCCAGGCAGCGTCGACGTCGAAGTCGAACTCGAGTGAATCGCTCATGTCGGCTCCTTACCCAGATCGCGCTGACGTAACGCGCACTCGATCACGCTAGCGGCGACCACCGACACGGTCTCGGCGCTCGCGAGAGCGGTCACGACGACGCCGAATCCTCGACCGAGCTGCGGAGCGGGTCGTCGAGAGACTCGTCGTCGATCACGCCGAATGGCTGCGCTTCGGCCACACCGTCCAGAACTGCCGGACGCAATGCGTGCGGAACGGCGAGTACTTCCTCGATCCGGACGAGGATGCCCTGCTCGATGAGAGATCGAACGCGGTGGTCGATCAACTGAGCCGTACGCAGATCCTCACCTTCCAGGTCGGCGTAGTCCTCGCCCTGGTTGTCGAGCGGGAGCTCTTCGGTCATCGCGGCGAGCAACGTCTGCACCGCGAACGTGTTCGCCAGCGATCGCGACACATCGGGGTCGTCGGCATCTCCCGACAGCTGCACGCGCACGTGCTCGGCAACCAACTCGTGGACTGTCTCGGCACCCCGACCGGCCAAAGAATGGGCGTTGTCGCCCGGCTTCGCGGTGTCACCGTCGATCCGAATCAATCCGGTGGCAATCGCCGTCGACCAATAATCGACCGTAGCTTCCTTGTCGAGCTGGGCTGGATCGAGGGGCATCGAGCCGATTGCGCGTTGTAGGTCGGCGTCGTCGGCCACGGCCAGGCCGTCGGAAACGCGCAGGACGATGTCGTCCAGGGCAGGCAGAAGTGGCAGCGCCGAGATCGCGGAGAGTTCCTGCGCCAGGGAGACGTCGGGTAGATCGATGTCGTCGGCGTCGAGCATGTCGGGTTCGTCGCCCTCGAGGAAGTCCGACAGGTCGTCCATGCAGTGCGCGTAATCCTCGGGCGTGCCGTCCCAGAGGTCGGTCTCGTCGAGGAAGGTCAGATACTGCAGAGACGTGAGTACGAGATTGATTGCCGTGTCCTCGGCCGTGTCGGACTCGTCCTGCAGAATGCGTTCGGCGGCGTCCACCAGCAGGTGCGCGTCGGCCGGCAGCCAGGCACTGGGGGAGAAGCCGGGGCGTGCTCCGGACAGCTGAGTCAGCGTCGACGACACGAGCCGTGAGATCGCCTCCGACTGTTCCGACATCTCGCTTTCGTCCAGCCACTCGACGAATCCGTCGATCAGATCGGCGATCCGTTCGCTGTCGGCACCGGTCGGTGCCGGTCGGGATTGCTGGTGACGCCGTTGCCGGGCCTTGGTCTTTTCTGCGCGTTTCTGTCCGCGGTTGGCAGGCCGCTTCGATCCCATGCCTGCCAGCTTATCTGCTGGGATGTCCGGTTTCGTCGATCCATGTCCTCAGCCGAGCAGGAACGAGCCGGCCGACGCAGGAAGAGCCGAATTCGAGGCACGGCGATACAGCTCTGCGGGGCGGCCGCCGCCTGCGGTCGAGGTTGCGCCTGTCCCTTGCAGTGAGCCGATGACGTGGCGTCGGAATGTGTCCTTCGGTAGAGGGCGATCGAACACGATCTCGTACAGCTCGCGTAGCTCGAGAAGGGTGAACTCCTCGTCCAGTAGTCGTGCTGGATCCACGTCGCGCGCATAGTGGTCACGGAGGTCGAAGACTGCCGCCGCCACCATGTCGTCGTGGTCGAAGGCCAGCGACGTCGTCGGTCTCGAATTTTCGACGAGCACGAATTCTGTTGATGCAGGCAATGATCGAGTCGAGACCGCCGCGCTGTGCGCCATCGACAGAACCCATCCGCGATCGTCGCGGTCCGGGTTGTCGAACATTCTCAGTTGATGGAACGTGAGATCGACCAAGCCGGCCTTGGTCCGTAATGCGCGACCTGCGGCCTCGGCGAGATTCTCCTTCGGGTGCAGGAACGTGCCCGGGAGCGCACGGCCTCGTTCCGATGGCACCACGACGACGTGCAATTGCCGTTCGCGGACGGTCAGTACCGCCACGTCGACCGCCACGGAGGGGCGGGGGTAGTCGGTCAGAGCGTTGCCGTGTCGGTCTCGCCAGGTCATGTCTTGCATCTTAGCGCGCATGTGATCTATGGTTAGCGCAACTTCGATCTAAGGGGTTCGCATGCAGTTGACGGATATTCAGCGCGACAGAGCGAGGGGAGTGCTTCTCGGAACCGCTGTGGGTGACGCTCTTGGCGCCGGCTACGAATTCGGGTACCCCACGCCCGAGACGACGATCGGCATGATCGGGGGCGGTGCATTCGATTGGGCACCGGGCGAATGGACCGACGACACCTCGATGGCGCTCTGCGTCGCGCGTGCCCTCGAAACCGGCGGAGACGTCGACGACATCGCCGCGAACTTTCGCGCGTGGTTCGCCCAGAACCCGCCCGACGTGGGAAATCAAACTCGCGCCGTGTTGTCGCAAACCACACACGGTGGCGCCGACATGACTCGCGCCGCAGCATCGTTGTCGGGTAGAACCGGTGGCAACGGATCGCTCATGCGCACTGCGCCGGTCGCCTTGGCCTACCTCGACGACGCGGCGGGATGTCGAGCTGCTGCGGCGCGGATCAGTGCCTTGACGCATTCCGACCCCCGGGCCGGTGAGGCGTGTCAATTATGGAGTCACGCAATCAGATACGCGGTTCGCTGCGGCACGTACGACGGCGTGACCGAGTTTCTCGACACGGCCGACGACGGGGTTCGCGCCTTCTGGCAGCCATTGATCCGTCAGGCCCACGAGGGGCAGCCGTCCGACTTTCCGAACAACGGCTGGGTGGTCCACGCTCTGCAGACCGCATGGTGGGCAATCCAGGGATCTGCCGACGCTGACCGGCCCTTGCCCGCCGCCCTCGAACTGTGTGTCCGCGCGGGCGGCGACACCGACACCACGGCGGCCATCGCCGGAGGACTCCTCGGAGCCAGGTGGGGCGCATCTGCGGTACCGAGCGAATGGCGCGACATCGTCCACGGCTACCCAGGGTTGCGCGCCGACGATCTCGACCGAATCACCTCGAACATCACTGCAGTGAAGGAACTTTCATGACAATCATCGACGTCGTCCAGGGCGACATCACGGATGTGGCCGCGGGTGCCATCGTCAACGCCGCCAACACGCGCCTGCTCGGCGGCGGCGGAGTGGACGGTGCCGTACACCGAGCCGGTGGGCCGGAGATACTCGCGGAATGCAAGGCGCTGCGGGCCACCACCCTGCCGCACGGCCTCGACATCGGTGCAGCCGTCGCGACCACTGCGGGTCGGCTACGAGCCGCCTGTGTCATCCACACCGTCGGCCCACGGTATTCCCGGCACGAGGACAGATCGGAGCTGCTGCGGCTGTGCTACGCACGGAGTCTGGCTCTCGCTGCATCGATGAATCTGAAGTCCATCGCATTTCCCCTGATATCCGGCGGATCCTTCGGATGGCCGATGCAAGATGCGGTTACCCAACAGGTCGTGGCGGTCAAGGCAGCCCGGCCCTCGGTCGACCTCGTCATGCTGGTCGCCTACACCCGCGAAAGCGCGGACCTGACGCGGCAGTTGGTGGGTTAGCAGCGGTCAGGTGTCACAGCCGATCCCGTCCTTGTCGCGGTCGAGTTTCAGGCTGTAGCCCGGCTCACCGGCGTAGATCGGAGCTGCCCCCGCCGCCCGGACCGCGTCGCAATTGGCGTACGAGACAACGGGAGGCACTGCGGCCAACGGCGCAGGAGCGGTGTAGACGGGCTCGGGTGTGTACACCGGCTCGGGGACGTACACGGGCTCGGGATCCGGCAGGGGGACGTACTCCGTTGTCGTCGGCACCTCGACGACCTCGGCGACGGCTTCGGTCGTCGGGGCTGCGGTGGTGGTCGTGGCCGGTGCCGGTGTCGTGGTGGAAGGCGTCGTTGAGACGGTCGTCGTGACGGTCGGCAACGCAGGCACGGCAGCGACCGGTGCGACGGCGGTCGGGGTCTCGGACTCGGTCGTTGTGGTCAGTCCCATCACGAACAGGGCGGGGAGGATGGCGATGGCCGGTACCGCCCAGACCTTTCGACCCCGCACGGGTGACGTGCGCAGGTACGTTACTCCGGTGCCGACCAGCAACGCGCCGACGAGTGCCGCACCGAACTCGAACGAGATTATTGCGCCGATCAGAAAGAACGCCCCGAAAACAATTGCGGCCCAAGCGAAAAACTTCCCGAAGAGCGGGCGACGCGGTGTCTGCGGTTCGGGCGCTGGGCGTCGAAAGGGTGGCGGGTAGGCACTGGTCATGTCGAGTCCGTTCGGGTCGCGAGAGGTGGCGATGTCGCGGCCGAGATGTCACCCGCGAGACCGGAAGCAACCGCCTCGTCCTGATCGAACCGGTCGGTCGCATTTCCGCTCACCATGTCGCACCGACTCGGTTCGTCGTTACATCCCGTAAGAGAACGCCAACCGCCCGATCAATAGAGCTCGCGAAAGCCGCCGATCGCCGTGATGGAGTTGCCGTCGGGATCGGAGACCGTCGACAGTCTGACTCCTTTGTTCGCGTCCACGATGTTGCCGAAGTCGATGCCGCGGGAGCGAGCGGCATCGACGAACGCCTCGATGTCTTCGACGGCAACATTGAACTGCGACGAGCCCGCTCTGTCGGGATCGACCGTCACCTGCACCCATGCAGCGGGGGAGGCCTGCCACTCCACCAAACTCGGCATCGGATTGTTGTCTGCCGGCTGATCGAACAGCTTCTCGTACCAATCTCGTGCCGAGTCGATATCGCGCACTGCGACCACAGCCAACACGTGTGTGAACATTCCGTTCTCCTTCGTTTCGTAGCGGGCTCACAGATACAGACCGAGCTCGGCGGCCCGACTCATCGCGCAGAACGTGTCGCCAGGCTCGAGTAGGGTCGTCACGAGTCCGAAATCGGTCTCTCCGTCACGAGCAGGCAGGGGAACGCAACGGTGTTGACGCTCCACCGCGCCGAACGCGCAGGAACACTCGCGGCCGCGCTCGCCGATGTCCTGTCCGTGCCGTTGAACGACTGCTTCGCGGCCGAGATCGTTTCTGTCCCGGCGAAGGGCGTCGAGCGATGGCTCACCCAACGACTGTCGAGCACCCTGGGCGGTGCGGAAGGCGACGGCATCGCCGCGAACATCGACTTTCCCAGTCCGGCGAGGCTGGTCTCGCGTGCCATCGGCTCGGTCGACGATGTCGACCCGGACGACGATCCCTGGGCGCCGGGCCGAGTGCTCTGGACTGCACTGAATGCCATCGACGACTGCCGTACCGAACCGTGGGCCGCGGTGCTGTTCAAACACCTGGGTGCAGGTTCCGAGGATCATCGTGTGGGACGTCGCTGGTCGACGGCATCGCATGTGGCGGAGTTGTTCCGCGCGTACGGATCTCAACGTCCACAGATGGTTCGGGATTGGTACGCGGGTCGATTCACCGACGGTCACGGCACCGACCTCGACAGCGACTTGCTGTGGCAACCACGACTGTGGAACATGATGCGCGAGCGGATCGGCAGCCCGAGCCCGGCGGAACGGCTGCCCGAAGCGTGCGCCCGACTCCGGGATGCGCCGGAATCGGTCGACCTACCGGATCGGTTGTCGGTGTTCGGTGCCACCCGTCTGACAACCGATCAGCTCGACGTACTGGGTGCGCTCTCCGAGCACCGCGACGTGCACATCTGGGTTCCGCATCCCAGCCCGGTGATGTGGAACGCACTCGCGAACATTCCCGCAGTGACGCGGCGGCGGGACGACGCGACGGCTCTGGCCGTCGAACACCCACTGTTGGCGAGCCTGTCGCGTGACGTGCGGGAACTACAGGCCACGATGGGGGCGGTCGCGACGCACTCCGTCCACCACGAAGCCCCTCGGATCGCGAACACCCTGCTCGGCCGAATTCAATCGGACATCGCCGATGACGTATCACCCAGCGCCGCAGAGGAATCCGAAGTAGGTGTGACGAGTGCGGACGGTACCGCTGCAGATGACACCGTTGTAGATGACATAGTTGCAGATGGCACAGTGCAGATTCACGCATGTCATGGACCTGCCAGGCAGGTCGAAGTTCTGCGGGAGGCGCTGCTGCACCTGTTTGCGGGCGATCCGACGCTCGAACCACGGGACGTACTGGTGATGTGCCCGGACGTCGAGACCTACGCGCCGCTGATTCGCGCCAACTTCGGGCAGGCTGCGCTGGTGCATCCGGGACACCGCCTGCGTGTGCGACTCGCCGATCGCGGTTTGCGCCGCACCAACCCCGTGCTGGACGTCATCGCGACTGTTCTGGATTTCTCCGAGGGTCGGGTGACGGCGAGCGAGCTGCTGGACTTCGCTGCAAGTGGCCCGGTCCGTGAGAAGTTCTCGTTCACCGACGACGAACTCGAGCGGCTCCGTGAGTGGGTGACGACCTCCGGTGCGCGCTGGGGGCTGACGGTTCGGCAACGAGAAGCATTCGGTCTGAACAACTTTCGCCAGAACACCTTCAAGTCGGCACTCGACCGCATCCTCCTCGGGGTGGCAGCGGACGAGACCCGGAACGAGTTCCTCGATCTCGCGCTTCCTCTCGATGATGTCGACAGCAACGACATCACGCTCGCCGGTCGTCTCGCCGAGCTCGTCGATCGGCTCGCCTCGGTGCTGCGGGCCTTGGCCGGCCCGGCAACGGTGACCGAGTGGACGCGGCAACTGGGACGCGCGCTCGACCTGCTCGCCGATGTGCCCACCGCTGACGAATGGCAACTTGCACAAGCGCATCGCGAGATCGCAGACGCCACCGAACACGGTGGGTCTGCCGAGCTGAGACTGGCAGACGTTCGTGCCATGCTGGCCGGGAGGCTGGCAGGACGACCCACGCGAGCGAACTTCCGAACCGGTGATCTGACCGTGTGCACCATGGTCCCGATGCGATCGGTACCGCACCGAGTGGTGGTGCTCCTCGGGCTCGACGACGAGGTGTTCCCGCGCGTGGGAAGTATCGACGGAGACGACATCCTCGCCCGCGATCCGGCCCTCGGCGAGCGAGACATTCGCAGCGAGGATCGGCAACTGCTGCTCGACGCGGTGATGTCGGCCGAGGAGAAGCTCCTGCTGTTCTACACCGGAGCCGACCCCGTCGACGGTTCGGTCAAGCCACCGGCAATCCCACTGCGCGAACTGATGGACGTGCTCGAGGTGACCGCGCGCAGAAGCGTCGAACATCGGCATCCACTGCAGCCGTTCGACCCTCGGAACTTCGAGGCCGAACAACCGTTCAGCTTCGACACCGTGGCGCTGGCCGGAGCGGTATCGCAGCAACGGGTGCCTCAGGCCGCGCCTCCGTTCCTGCCCGATGCGCTCCCTCCGGCGGATCGAGGGGACGTGGAACTCGCCGATGTGATCGCTTTCGTCGAGAATCCGGTGCAGGCCTTTCTGCGTCAGCGGCTGGGCTTTCGCGTTCCTGAGCTAGAGGACGATGTGGCCGACAGTCTCGACATCGAGCTGGACCCGTTGTCTCGGTGGAACATCGGCGATCGGATGCTCGCCGCCGTACTCGCGGGCGGAGACATCGGAGAATTCGCCGATGCCGAGTGGAGGCGTGGCACGCTCCCGCCGTTCCATCAGGGCCGTCGCGAGATGTCCGACATTCGACAGATCGTCGGGATCATCGCCGACGCGGCCGCGCCGTTCCACGAGGGACCGGCCGAGACCACCGATGTGTCGGTCGATCTCGGCGACGGACGACGTCTGACCGGTACCGTCACCGGAATTCACGGCCGAACTCTGGCGCGTTCGTCCTATTCTCGTCTCGCACCAAAGCATCGACTGGCGGCATGGGTCCGGTTGTTGGCGGTGGCCGCATCCCAGCCGGGGGAGTGGAGCGCTGTCACGATCGGGCGCGCGAGCGGCATGCGCCCACCTCGTCGATCTCGACTGACGGTGCCTCGCGATCCGGTGGCGACCCTGCGGCAATTGGTGGATCTCCGTGATCGTGGGTTGGCGTCGCCGTTGCCGATATCGACCGGCACTGCATCGGCCTACGCGGAGAAGCGGTTCGGAGGCGGATCCATCGAGGACGGTTACGAGTCCGCCGGCTGGGCGTGGCGAGGAGACTTCGGCGACGGAAACGATCGCTCGTTGCGGTACGTACACGGCCCGACCCTGTCGTTCCAGACATTGATCGTCGCGCCCCCGCTGTCCGACGAAACCGAACCGTCCAACGAGACGAGCCGCTTCGGGATTCTCGCCCGAACACTGTGGGACCCGCTGCTGTCCGCCGAGAACAGGGGGAATGCATGAGCGCCGCCCGCGGATTCGATCTGCTCGGTCCGATGCCGACCGGTACCACCGTGCTCGAGGCCAGCGCCGGTACCGGCAAGACGTACGCGATCGTCGGATTGGCCGCGCGGTACGTCGCGGAGGGCATCGCCGAGATCTCCGACCTGCTTCTGGTGACGTTCAGCCGGGCTGCAACCCAGGAACTCCGCGATCGCACCCGCAGCAGATTCGCGTCGATCGCCCGGCACCTCGCAGATCCGGAAGCTGCTCGCGCAGAACGAGATCCATTGGTGGTATTTCTGGCATCGGCCGATGACGCCGAGGTGGATCGACGTCGGAGGAGATTGCGGAAGGCGCTGTCGGACTTCGACTCAGGCACCATCGTCACCACTCACAGCTTCTGTCAGCGCATGCTCGACGGGCTGGGCATCGCGGGTGAGCGTGAACCCGAATCGACGTTCGTCGAATCGGTGTCGGACCTACTCGAACAGGTCGTGGACGATCTGTATCTGCAGATGTTCAGCGGCGACGACGAAGCGCCGGCATTCAGCCGACCGGATGCGTTGCAGTTGGCCCTGGCCGCTGTGGGCGATCAACAGTCGATTCTGTACCCCGATACCGAGGACATCGACGGTGACGAGGGCAATCGCGAGTCTGCACTGCGGGTGCGGTTCGCCCGAGAAGCGCGACGGGAAGTCGAACGTCGCAAACGCCTGCTCGGGGTGCGTGACTACAACGATCTGCTCGGACTGTTGCATTCGGTGTTGTCCGACCCTGTGCACGGCGACGCCGCCTGTGCGCGAGTGCGAGATCGATTCCGCGTGGTGCTGATCGACGAGTTCCAGGACACGGACCCGATGCAGTGGGACATTCTCCGGCGGGCGTTCCACGGATCGACGACGCTCATTCTCGTCGGCGATCCCAAGCAGGCCATCTACGCGTTCCGCGGAGCCGAAGTACTCAGCTACCTCGACGCAGTGGAATCGGCAGACCATCTGTACGAGCTCACTGCCAATTGGCGCAGCGATTCCGGGCTACTCGACGCGCTGCACCACCTGTACGGCGATGCAGCGCTCGGGCACGACGACATCGTGGTCCACCGAGTCGAGGCCCGAAACCCGCCCTCTCGGATGGTCGGACATGCACCGCTACGGCTGCGCTACCTTCCGCGAACGGGCGCAGGCCCTCTGCGACAGGGATTTCCGGCAGTCGATCGACTTCGATCGAGAGTCGCTGCCGACGTCGCGGCGGACATCGTGGCGCTGCTGTCGGGACAATCCGTGATCGATCGGCCCGACGGGCCCCGCGTTGTCGAACCGCGAGACATCGCCGTGCTGACCCGAACGACCAAGCAGGTAGCGCTGATTCGCGACGCGCTGGACGCCGTGGGCGTCCCCTCGGTCGTGTCGAGCAGCACCAGCGTGTTCGGCACCGAGAGCGCCCGACACTGGTTGTGGCTGCTGCAGGCGATCGAACAACCGCATCGCACCGACCGCGTTCGTCTTGCCGCCCTGACCCCCTTGCTCGGGTGGACTGCTGCTCAGCTCGACTCCGGGGCCGAGGACGCCCTGTCTCAGGTCAGCAGCCGACTACGTGAGTACTCGATGCTGTTCGACGAGGCCGGGTTCGCGGCAGTCTTCGAGCGGGTGTCGGCCCAGTCCGGCCTCGACGCCCGTTTGCTGGCGGTCGAGGCAGGCGAGCGGACCATGACCGATCTGCGGCACATCGCCCAATTACTCAATCGCGCAGCGGTATCCGAGTCCTTCGGAATCACCGCCCTCACCCGCTGGTTGACCGACCGCATCAAGGAACCGGCAGCAGGCGGATCGACCGACCGCAGCCGTCGACTGGACAGTGATTCCGCAGCAGTGCAGATCATGACGACACACGGCAGCAAGGGGCTCGAATTTCCCGTCGTCTATCTGCCGTACGCGTGGGACGCGTTGTACTTCAGCAAGCCCTCGACTCTGCTGTTGCACGAGAACGGCAACCGCATCCGGGACGTCGGCGGACCCTCCGGACTGGGTTACGCGGCCAGGAAGATCGTCAACGATCAGGAGGAGGCCGGCGAGGAACTGCGACTGTTGTACGTCGGACTCACCCGTGCCGAGAGTCAGATCGTGCTGTGGTGGGCACCGGGGCGAAACACGGCGACGTCCTCGCTGCACCGCATGCTGTTCGGTCGCATTCCCGGAATTCCTCAGCCGGAGCCGTCGTACAAGGTTCTCGACGATGCAACCACCGCGAACCGTCTCCAATCCTGGGTCGGGTCGGCTGCCGATCTCGTGTCGGTGGAACCGGTGGGGCCCAGTGCGCCCTCCACCGAACACTGGAACCGGCCCGAAGATGAACTGCTCGACGTTGCGGCCGCGCGGTTCGACCGAACGCTTGACCTGCTGTGGCGTCGAACGTCGTACTCTGCGTTGACAGCTCACGCCCATGACGGCGCGCCCGTCCAGCCGGAGGTGGGAGTGACCAGCGAGACCGAACACCCCGAGAAGACGGACGAGCCTGCCGAACCGGCGGTGGGTGTTGACGAACAGCCGGAGGGGATCGCGTCCCCGATGAACGGTATGCCCGCCGGTGCGGCGTTCGGAACGCTCGTGCACGAGGCGCTCGAACACGTCGACACCTCTGCCCCCGATCTGCTCGCCGAACTCCAGCTGCGCTGCACCGCTGCGGTCGCACGTCGCATGGCAGAGGTCGATCCGGTGGAATTGGCCGCCGCCCTTCTGCCGGTGATGCGGACGCCGTTGGGTTTCGGGACGCTTGCCGACGTCGCACCGTCCGACCATCTGGCGGAACTGGATTTCGAGTTACCTCTGGCCGGAGGGGACGATCCGGTGGCGACGACGGTAACCCTGAAATCCGTTGCGCGCCTTATGCGTCGCCACCTCGACGCGGACGACGTGCTCGCGGCCTATCCCGACCTGCTCGACGGCATCGAGACGACACCGTTGCGCGGTTTTCTCACCGGCAGTATCGACTCCGTTCTGCGCGTGCCCGGACCGCGCTACGTCGTGGTGGACTACAAGACCAACCGGCTTGCCCGGGGTGATCTGACCACCGGCAATTTCACCCGCGAGAAGATGGCTCAGGAAATGATGCGCTCGCACTATCCATTGCAGGCGATCCTGTATGCCGTTGCGCTGCATCGATATCTGCGATGGCGTCAGCCGGATTACGACCCGCAGGTACATCTCGGTGGAGTCCGGTACCTGTTCGTGCGAGGCATGGTGGGACCGCAGACCCCCGCCGGGTGCGGGGTATTCGATTGGAATCCGCCCGCAGCGCTGGTGGTCGACCTCTCGGACCTGCTCGCCGGAAAGGTGTCTCGATGACGAGCGTGGGGACAGCGCTGCGCGGCAGCGGAATTCTGCGCACGTTCAACGACGCCGGTGTGTTGTCGGCGGCCGACGTGCACGTGGCGCTGCGTCTGGGCGCGCTTGCTGGGGAGTCGTCCGAGCACATCATGCTGGCCACTGCGTTGACGGTGCGCGCCGTCCGATCCGGATCGGTATGCCTCGATCTTCGACGGCTGCGCGATGTGATGGTCGACGAGGATTCCGACGTCGATCCGAGTGAACTTCCGTGGCCCGATCTCGACGAGGTCCTCGGCGCGCTCGAAGCCAGCCCGCTGGTGGTCGGTAGTGCGAACGGACCGTTGACACCCTTGAAGCTCGTCCACACCGATGAGGGTGAGCTGCTGTATCTGGACCGATACCACCTGCAGGAGAGCACGGTTCGAGATGTTCTCGCGCAGCGGTCGCAGTCCCACCCGGCCGCCGATGCTGACCGGATCGGCAACGCTCTGGCCGAGTTGTTCGTGGACGAATCCGGTGCACCGACGGCCGCACCCGATCGTCAGCGGATAGCGGCAGCGTTGGCGGCCACACAGTGGACCACAGTGATCGCCGGCGGGCCGGGAACCGGTAAGACCCACACGGTGGCTCGAATTCTCGCACTGCTCGTCCGCGAACACGGCAGCGATCTGCGCATCGGGTTGGCGGCACCCACCGGCAAGGCCGCCGCTCGATTGCAAGAATCGGTGTCCGAGCAGGCCGTACCGCTCGGACTTCCGGCAGACCTCAAAGCGATGACCTTGCACCGGCTTCTGGGCTGGAAGCCCGGCAGCAAGACGAGATTTCGGCACGACGCCGAGAACCGCCTGCCCTACGACGTCATCGTCGTGGACGAGACCTCGATGGTGTCTCTGACGATGATGTGCCGCCTGCTCGAAGCCGTCCGCCCCGAATCACGACTGATTCTCGTGGGTGACCCGGATCAGTTGACGTCCGTCGATGCGGGCGCGGTGTTGGCCGATCTCGTGGCACGCCCGGTCACCGGCACCGAGAACCCGGTGTTGACACAGCTCGTCGAGCAGGACTTCGCCGCCGCCGAGGATCCATCGGAAGCCTCCCTGAGCCCGTTCGAGCGAGACCGACTGCGCGGCGGCGTCGTTCGCCTCAGCCGCGGCAGACGATTCGGCGGAGCGATCGCCAGGTTGGCGGTGGCCGTGCGCGATGGTCGGGACGACGAGGTGATGGCGCTGCTCCGATCCGGCGACGAGCAGATTTCCTTCCACGGCCCGGAGGACGTGGACGCGCTGCGCTCCGACGTGGTCGAGACGTCAGCCGAGGTCACCGCCGCAGCAGCAGCCGGAGATGCTGCCGCAGCTCTGCTCGGGCTGGAGAAGCACCGATTGCTGTGCGCGCACAGGGAGGGCCGGTGGGGCGTCTCGAGATGGGATCGACAGGCGATGGAGTGGGTCGGGGAGGGGAGTGGTACGTTTCCCGATCCCTCGCTCTGGTACCCCGGTCAGCCGCTGTTGGTGACGGCGAACGATCACGAAGCACGAATTTACAACGGCGACACCGGCGTTGTGGTGTTGGGAGACAACGGAACTCCGATGGCGGCGTTCGCCCGAGGACACGGCCACGTGTTGATCCACCCGAACGTGCTCTCGTCGGTGCACACGGTGTACGCGATGACGATCCACCGAAGCCAGGGCAGTCAGTACGACACTGTCTCGGTTCTTCTCCCGGCCGAGGCGTCGACATTGCTGACTCGAGAGTTGCTCTACACCGCGATCACCCGCGCGCGATCGCATGTGCGGGTTATCGGTACCGAGGATGCCATCCGCGCGGGCGTCGAGCGTCAGGTGTTGCGGGCAAGCGGTCTTCGACGAAAAATCCTGTAGCTCGTCAACTGCACGCGTGCCGGTCCGCCGTCGTGGCAGCCTCGATGCTGCGTGCGACCGAAAGCCACGTGCGAGCCAGATCGGTCCACACCACCACCGAGCCGTCTCGACCGGCGAGGGCGGTGCGGCGGGCCCGCTCGGCTGCCGACCGATGCAGCGTCACGGCACGATCTCTCAGATCGTCGAGGTCACCGTCGATGCACACGGACCGTACGGTGTGAGCGTCGACCCGGCGACCGATCAACTGGCACAACGCTTGCAGCGACTGCAGCTCGGCGGGAACGTCGGAGTGTGTGTCCGAAGGATCCTCCTCCGAGTCGGTGGCAACCGTGCGGCCGACGAATCCTCGCTGCAGGTCCACAGGACCCGACGACGCGCCGTCTGCCGCGACGCCCCAGACACTGAGGAACGAGGGGTGGGGAACGTTCCAGATCTCGCGGAACGCAAGCGTGATCATCTCGGCCACGAGCGCAGCATCGGCTCGCGAGTCGGTTCGCGTGAGATCGATGACCGACCCGTCCGCAACCGGCTTGCCGCGGTTCAGCCACCCGAACTCGACCAACTGCACATCCATGCCGACCGCATCCTGGGCGTCCGGGTACAGCAGAGACGGGATTGCTGCGACCGTGATCAGGACGCCGGTATCCGTCGCAGCCACATCGATGTACGGCCGTAACCCACGCTCGCCCGGGCTGGCCTGGGCGGCGGTGACCGTGATGTAATCCTGCCTCGGCAGGGACCGAAGACATGCGTGCAGATTCTCGGTGAACGTGGCCCACGCGAGCGCAGTCGTGGAGTCGAAACGGCCGTTCTGCAGTACGTTCACGGTGCAAACCCTCTTCTCGGACGAGAACTGATGCCTGTGGTTCAGACGGTAGCGAGGGGGTCCGACAAGAACGCGGGTGTCAGTACACGTCCCGAAGGTAGCGCTTGGATCTCTTGAGCTCGTTGACGTAGTCCTCGGCGGCATCGGGAGAGCGGCCGCCGTGCTCGGCGACTATCTCGTGTAGGGCCTCGTCGACGCCTTTGGCCATGCGGGCCGCGTCACCGCAGACGTAGAGATGCGCGCCGGCTTCGAGCCAGCCGTACAGCTGGCGGCCCGCGTCACTCATGCGGTGTTGCACGTAGATCTTCTCGTGCTGGTCGCGGGAGAAGGCCAGATCGAGTCGAGTCAGCAGGCCGTCACGCTCGAATTCGGTGAGCTCGTCCTCGTAGAGAAAATCGCTCGACCGGTGCTGGTCTCCGAAGAACAGCCAATTGTCTCCTGTCGCCCCACGCGCGCGACGCTCGTGGAGGAACGCTCGAAACGGTGCGACTCCGGTTCCTGGCCCGATCATGATGATCGGGGTGTCGTCGGACGGGAGTCGGAAGGACTTGTTGGCCGACAGAAACACACCCGCTTCCTGGCCGTCGCCGATTCGGTCGGCGAGGTACGTCGAGCAGACTCCACCGCGATCACGCTCGGCCGATCGGTATCTGACGGTGGACACCGTCAGATGCACAGTGCCTTCGTGGGCGATCGGTGACGACGAGATCGAGTAGACACGATGTTGCAATGGACGCAGCAAGCCGAGAAATTCGGCGGGATCGAAGGCAGGTGACCGGTCGAGGTCGAGAACGTCCACGACATCACGTCCCCACGTCCAGGCGTCGAACGATGCTCGGTCGCCGTTCTGCAATACGTGATCGAGTTCTGCGTCACCGGCGTGTTCGGCCACGGCCTCGATCAGATCCATGGACGGGATGCCGATTTCGTACTCCGTCGTCAGCGCCTGTGCGAGCGTGATCTCACCGGACTTGGTGTGCACGGCGGTGTCGGCGGGCACCCCGAGCCGGTCGACGACGGCCGAGACCAGCGCCGCGTCGTTGACTGGTTTGACTCCGAAGCCATCGCCGGCCTGGTAGTCGATACCGCTGTCGCCGAGCGCGATCGCGAAGTGCCGAACTTCCTTGGCCGACGTGGGACCGGACAGACGTCGGTTGCTCACGATCCGAGCGCGATAGGGATTCTTCCGATTCCACGGAGAACGCTTCGGTGCGGTCTTGGTGGTGCCGGGATCGCCGGTTGCAGCGTCGATGTCCTGTACCTGCCTTGCCATTGCCGTCGTCACGGTCTGTGTCGGGTGAAGGGTAGAACCCTGTGAACCCTAGTGGGCACCGCCGGTGCCGCGGTGGAGGACCTCGATACCGTCCACGGAGTAGACGACGTCGTATCCGCTGGACAACGCCCGGTCGATCGCCTGCCGATCGCCTGCCTCGTCCGTCGGCCACCCGGCGGGCCGTTCGCGGTTGACGACGATCCAGTTCGGGACCGTCGAATCGGTGGCACGCTGTGGAAAGACCGATATGTCGTGATCGGCGACGAGTTGAGCCACGAGATTGTTCGACGCCGCAACCCGATCACCCTTGGGAATCCACTGCGAGATGTCCCGGGCTGTCGCTGCCTGCGGATCGATCGTCCACTCCTGTGCATGCACCATGCGCGCCATCGGTAGGAACGGCAACGCCACGACTGCGAAGACGGCTACGAACGCGACGATGTAGTGGCGGCCTCGTCGGCTGAGCTGACCGTGCCGGTGGCTGCGCGCGAACGCGTCGAGCAAGGCGACGAACACGATCACCATCAGGATCGCGTTGTAGTGGTAGATGGGCTTCCAGAAATTGGTGTTGTCACTGACAAACCGCCATGCGACCGTCGGGACAGCGATCAGGAGGAGCGGCGAGCGCAGGGCGAAGAATCCGGTGACCGCGAGCAGCAGAAAGGCTGTCGCCGCCCGAGAATCGCCTGCCACCAAGCCGTGTGCGGTGTCCGCGATGCCTTCACCCAGCGGGGGCAGCTTCGACCCCTGGTCGTACGAGTTGTCGGAGCTGAGCATCGGGATGATCACCTTGACGGCGAGGATCACCCAGGCCAAGCCCCAGACGGCCGTGAGTATGCCCAGGACGCGGGTTCGTCCGCTCGCCCACAGTGCCACCAGCGCGCCGATCACGACGACTGTCAGACCCATGTCCTCTTTGACGAAGACCAGAGGCAGAGCCCAGGCCAGGGCAGGTAGCCAACGCTGACGAACGAGGGCAACCATCGACATCGCCAGCAGAGGCATCGCGAACGCCACTTCGTGGAAGTCGAAATTCAGCGCCGCTTGAATACCCCAGGACAGCCCGAACGCCGCAGCGATCACGACCCCGACGATAGTGCCGAACTTCTGTACAGCCAGCCTGCTGATGGGGATCACTGCAGACGCGAACAACACGGCCTGCGCGATCAGCAAGGTCTCGGCGTACGGGAACACCCGGTAGACGGGACCCAGCAACGCCGTGATGGGCGAGAAATGATCGCCGAGCGTGTTGTAGCCGGTACCCAGCAGGTCCGAGGTCGGTGCGCGAAACTGCGAATACGACGCAACCTGCTGGACGAATATCCCCAGATCGAATCCGGATGTGCGGAGTTGCCGATGTCCCAGCACGGACATCGTCGCGTACAGGCTCGCCAGAACCGCGAAGGAGATGGCGGGCACCACCGTCTCGGCAGTGCGGAATCTCGCGTACCGGTCGGCGGACCCACTTTCGTCGGCAGCAGTGTCGACAGTGTCGGCATCGGTGACGACCGTGGATTTCTCGGTAGTGGTCACGAGAACCGATGTCTACAGCATGGACGTGAGATGTTCCTGAGAAGTGCAGGTCAGCGCTTGCGCTTCGCTGCGGGCTTGCGTCGCGGCGGCTGTGAGGTGAGGTGGTAGTACAGCGCGTCCTCGGAGTCCTCGACCACGACGTCGATGTAGTCGCCCACCTCGAGGTAGTCGTTGACGGCGATGCGGTCGGTGGAGCCGATGACGGCCTTCACCGATCGTGCGGGCACGAGCCCCCGTCGACCGTCCGGCCCGACCGCGAGCGCGTACCGCGGACCGGTGCGAGTGACCCGGGCGCGAATGAAATCGGGATCCTTCGGGATCGGGTCGGCAGCGAGCACGCCCCCGTCCTTCGACGCGGCCGTCAGAGAATCCAGCTGGGCGGCGAGGTCGTCGGCCATCGCGTCCACCTGATCGAGCAGGTGGGCCATGTGCGCGGCGTAGTCGGTGTGCTTCTTGGTCGGCTTGAGGGCCTCACCGGGCTTGTACATGTCCTCGTGTGTCAGCTCGCCCCACGCGTCCTGCAGGCGTGTCTTGACCTGCACTTCTACTTTCACGTCGAGATCGCCCTGGTGTGTGGCCACTCGGACGACCAGCACTGCGTGATACGCGCGGTAGCCACTGGGTTTGGGAAAGGCGACGTAATCGGTGGGTGGTTGCGCGAACCGTACGGAACATTCCGGGTCGTTGCACGCGCGCTCGAGTGCTGCGACGAACGTCAGTTGATCGCGCGGGGTCTTGCACAGCACCTTGACGCCGACCAGATCGGGAAGGGCTTCGGCAACGGCGTCCGCATCGGTCGGTTCGGTGATGCGGCCTTCGGAGACGTAGCGGCGCAATTTGTCGGCGGACCGGCCCGGATCCTTGATGCGCGCGGTCTGCGCGTTCAGTCGGTCTCGATCGACGTCCTCGAGGATTTCGTCGGCGATGGTTTCGAGGAAGTTCTGCGCGGTGACGAGTGCGGCTTCCCACGCCCGCCGGCGCTGCAGATACAGCTCCTCGACCAAGTCGTCGATGCTCGTTGCCGATGTCACGATGCCGAGGTTAACCCACATGTGCGGGCAAACCTTTCCGTGGCGCGCGTTCGACCTGTGGCGCGTCTGCCTCAGGTTTAAGCTCTACCGCATGACCGTGGCCTCCGTGCAGCAGGACGACTTCCTCGCGCAGTTCGATCCGTTTCGCCGAGAGCTGCTGGCGCACTGCTATCGCATGACCGGATCGATCCACGATGCCGAGGATCTGTTGCAGGAAACGTACATTCGCGCGTGGCGGGGGTACGCGAAATACGAGGGGCGCTCGTCGTTGCGCACCTGGTTGTATCGAATTGCGACAAATACCTGTCTCACTGCTCTGGACGGTCGGGCCAAGCGTCCGCTGCCGACCGGCTTGGGAGCACCGAGTTCCGGTCCTACCGACGAATTGGTTCAGAACAACGAAATTTCATGGCTCGAACCCATCGCCGATTCCGATCTGGCGGACTCGACCGACCCGGCCTCCATTGTGGTGACGAGGGAATCGGTGCGCCTCGCCTTCGTCGCTTCGCTGCAACATCTGTCGTCTCGGCAGCGTGTGGTCCTGTTGATGCGCGAGGTGCTGCAGTGGAAGGCCTCGGAGGTGGCCGAGGTGCTCGCCACGACCACGACGGCGGTCAACAGCTTGCTGCAGCGAGCCAGGGAGCGCCTCGACGAGATCGCGCCCGAACTCGACGATGTGGAGCCCATCGAAACCGCGGAGTTGCAGCAGCTCCTTGCCCAGTACGTGGAGTGTTTCGAGAGCTACGACATCGACCGGTTGGTCACCTTGTTCACCTCGGACGCGGTGTGGGAGATGCCGCCGTTCGTCGGGTGGTACCAGGGGGCCGAGACGATCGGGTCACTCATCCGAAACAATTGCCCGGCCAACGGTGCGGGCGATATGCGGATGATGCCTACCCGTGCCAACGGCCAACCCGCGTACGGGCTGTACATGCTGGGTGAGGACGGTGTGCACCGGCCGTTCCAGCTGCACGTTCTCGACGTCGACGCCAGAGGGGTCGGGCACGTGGCCTGCTTCTTCGATCTGTCCCTGTTCGATCGATTCGGCCTTCCCGACCGCCTCTGAGCATCTGCTGTTCAGCTCTCCGGAATTGCAGACGGGTCCATCCACATCACTTCCCAAACGTGGTTGTCGAGATCCCGGAACGCTCGGCCGTACATGAACCCATGATCCTGGGGCTCCATCCACTTGGACCCGCCTGCAGCGATCGCTGCGTCGGTGAGCGAATCCACTTCGTCGCGGCTTTCGGCGGAGATGCACATCAGGACCTCGCGAGCCGAGCTCGTGTCGCAGATCGAGTCGGAGATGAAGTCCTCGAAACGCGACGTCGCCAGAAACATCACCGTCGCCTGGTCGCTGACGATCATGGAGGCGGTGTTCTCGTCGCTGAAGACGTCGTTGAAAGCGAACCCGAGCCCTTCGAAGAACGAACGGGTGGCGACGACGTCGCGAACGGGCATGTTGGCGAACAGCATACGGGACATGGGGGCACCTTCTCAGTGAGAAACAACTGCGTGGAACCGTCGGACGACGGTCTTGCTTCTACTGACAGCGGTCGGCCCCGAAAGTCACCGGCACACCTGCCGACACGACGCGACCCCGCCGAGCGGTGCTCGACGGGGTCGCGGACTGCGAAGCAGAAAGGGGGAGTGGTGGCGCTACCGGGTCATCTGTGCAAGACGGGACAGCATCCGCGAGAAAGCGTGACCGTCGTTCCCGAGATCACCGTAGACATCAGCGGCGTGATCCGATGCCGTTGCGTCGGATGTTGCAGCAGCAAGAGTGCGCGCCATACGCGTGCGACGCTCGATGGCATCGAGGATGGTGGCGTCCAGCGTTGAAACTTCGTCGAAGAGCTGGTCGACGTCGGCTGCAGCAGTATCGGCGGTATCGGTGCCGATTGCCAGCGAATCGATCTGAACAGTCACATCGTCTCCTTTTGTTCGCGTCCTGAGGTGTGAGTCGTTCGGCCGGTCGGAACCGTTACAGCTCGACTCGAGTTAAAACGATGTTTCGTCGCCCTCACCAACATGCCCACTCGACCGGCCTGGGCCAACCCTCTCGGGGTGTGATGCTCGATACAGTCCGGTCGGTTCCTCCACCTGCTGGTTCACGGCGCGAAGGCGTGACTGATTGTTCTCGCGTCGTTCCGGGTAGCCCGGAGAGCGAACCACGTCGACTTCGAGGAGTGAACGATGCAGTACGAATACCTGATCATCGGCGGGGGAATGGTTGCCGACAGCGCTGCTCGCGGAATTCGCGAGCGAGACACCTCGGGCTCCATCGGAATTCTCGGCGCAGATTCCGACGAGCCGTACACGCGGCCGGCTCTGTCGAAGAAGCTGTGGACGGACTCCGATTTCGGGCGCGATCAGGTCCCGCTCGACACGGCGTCGGATACCGGAGCGCAGGTGCACACCGCAACTCGGGTGGCGTCGGTCGACCGATCGAGCTCGTCCGTGACGACGGAATCCGGAGAACGCCACGAGTACGGAACGCTGCTCCTCGCCACAGGTGCCGAGCCGACGCGAATCGATCTTGCGCCCAGCCCGCGAGTGGTCTATTTCCGCACGTTCGCCGACTACCGGGCGTTGCGAGAACTGACGAAAACCGCGGACCACATCGCCGTGGTCGGCGGCGGATACATCGGTACGGAAATCGCATCGGCCTTGTCTCTGCAGGGTGTGAAAGTGACTCTCGTCACCTCCGACGCTGTACTCGGCGGGCACATGTTCCCGCCGAGCCTGGCCGCCGGCTTCGACAAAGGATTCGCCGATCACGGTGTCACCGTGCGCCGGGGAACGAAGGTCACCTCGGGCGCAGAGGCGTCGGCGCGCGTACAGCTGCAACTCGACGACGGTTCGGCTCTGGAGGCGGACGGCGTCGTGTTCGGTCTCGGCGTGCGGCCCAGCACGGAGCTGGCCGACGCCGCCGGACTGGCCGTCGACAACGGCATCGTCGTCGACGAGTTTCTGCGGACCGAGGACGCACACGTGTTTGCGGCCGGTGATGTGGCGAACTATCCCGACGCGATTCTCGGCCGCCGACGCGTCGAGCACGTGGACAACGCCACGGAGATGGGGAAGGCGGCCGGACGCAACATGGCGGGCGCAGCCGAGCCGTACACCTACACGCCGTACTTCTACTCCGACGTCTACGACGACGGCTATCAGGCGATCGGCACGTTGTCCACGACGATGAGCACCGTCGAGGACTGGAAGTGGGTCGGTAAGGAGGGCGTCGTGTATTACCTCGATGACGAGTCCGTCGTTCGCGGTGTGCTGATGTGGAACGTCTGGGAAGGTCTCGACGTGGCACGCACACTCCTCGCCGAGAAGAAGCCGCACACCGAGCAATCGCTCCGCGGGCTGATCTGACGTTCTGGAACACTCGAATGCGAGCGATCCGTCGACGAGACGAGCGGCGGTTCGGCGTTACCTAGGAGAGACGATGTCCGAGTTCGATGGCAGTGGGTCGGCCGAGCAGCGCGCACGACTCGACGACGAGGTTCACAGCCGCTGCGCCGACTGCCGGTTGCCCGGACATTCCGAGCCGCTGTCCGACGCGGCCGCCCTCGCTGTCGCGGCCGGGCAGGTGGACGAACCTACGCGTGTAGTACTGATCAACCGATGGCACGCGGGACGCTCGCTGCCGTCGATCGGGGGATTCGGCACGCTGCGAAACCTGGTGGACGAGCGCGATCGGTGGCTCGCGAAAGACACGACGAGCAAGCCCGGATCGGCACTCGTGTATCGAGTGCGAGTAGCCGAACTGACCAAACGCATCGATCACCAGCGCACCACCGTGGTGATGTCGAACCGGCACTACGCCACCGGGGTGCGCGCGGCACGAAAAGAGCGCCGAGAAGGTCTGCATCTCGATCTCGACCAACGTGATGCAGTATTCGACGCACTGATGCGGACGCCTGCCCCGCGCAAGTTCGGTCCTGTCGCGGAGCGCGGGCTGTCGTTGGTGGATGCGGCTACGGAGCGGGTGAGCACGCTTGCGCGTCGAACTCCGGTGGGTGACCGGGTCGAGTGGGCAACCGGTGTGGTCGATCAGTTCGTCGATCGCAAGGACGATCGCTTCGTCGATCGGTACGACACCCTGTTGTTTCTTGCGGGAACGTCGTTCGATCGGGTTCGTCGTTCGCCCGCATGGCAGTCGACCTACTTCGAGATCCAGCGCAACCAACTCGACCTGTTCGTCGAGCTGGTCGAAATCGCGGTCGACGCCACATCGCTTCGTACAGTGGCGATCGAGCTGAACCGTATCGGTGAGACGATGGTGGACGAAGAGACGGCTGCGCAGGTCGAATCACGCCGTGGCGCACTGGAAGTGGTGTGGACTCAGCTGACCGGTCGAGTGGCCGCATTGGTTCGCCTCGCGAATCTGGTCGAGTCCTCCGAAGGCGAGGCGCGCACTTCCGACGCCATGGCCCGAGCGCACAGTCTGGACGACCGGATCGACGACCTCGTCGGCCGATCGGGTAGCCGTGAGATGTCCGCAGAGAACACGCATTTCGTCGGTGATCAGATGCGGACACAGTGGCGCGAGTAGGTGCCGGCGCAATGGCGCGATCGAGTGCCGCCCGGGGCACTCGACCGCGCCACTGGCTCTAGGCGATGATTGCGAACAGAATGCCCGCGACGGCGAAGCTGACCACGGACAGGATCGTCTCCAGTACGGTCCACGTCTGTAGCGTCTGCTTGACGGTCAGGTTGAAGAATTTCGAGATGATCCAGAATCCGCCGTCGTTGACGTGGCTGGCGATGATCGAACCTGCCGCGATGGACATGGCGATCAGCGCGACGGCCGGAGCCGAGTAGTCCTGGGCTGCAACCAGAGGTCCGACGATGCCGCCGGTGGTCACGATGGCCACGGTGGCCGAACCCTGGGCGACCCTGAGAGCGCAGCTGATGATGTAGGCCAACACGATGATCGGCAGACCCGCGGCCGCCATGGTGTCGGCCAGTGCTGTGCCGATCCCCGTGGCGGAGATGACCTTTCCGAAGAACGCGCCTGCTCCGACGACTAGTAGCAGCATGCCGACCGGACGCAAAGACTCTCCGGTCAGCTTGCTCAGTTCCTGAACAGTGGAGCCACGTCGAATACCCAGCACATAGAACGCGATCAGCACTGCGATCAGCAGTGCGACAGCCGGTGTACCGAAGAACGTCAGCACTTCGAGGAGATTGCCTGGATCGAGCAGAATGCTGCCGAATGTGGCACCGAGGATCAGTACCAGGGGAACTGCAATGATTGCTCCGATTGTTCCCACCGACGGCGGCGTCGTGATCACCGGACGCTTGGTTGCTACCGTGCCGGCACCACCGCCCTCGGCGGTCGTGTCGTCTCCGTCGTTGATGAAGTCCTCGGGCACGTCGACGATGATGCGCTTGCCGATCCAATTACCCCACACCAGTCCCGCGGCGATGAAACCCGGTATTCCGCAGATGAAGCCAAACAGAATGAGCCATCCGAGGTTCACTTCGAGCAGGCCGCCCAGGGCAACCGGCCCGGGATGCGGCGGCAGAAATGCGTGCGTCATGGACAGACCCGCCAGCATGGGCAGCGCGTAGAGGACCAGTGACTTTCCGCCCTGGCGTGCCGCCACGTACACCAGCGGTGCCAAGACGAAGATGCCGATGTCGAAGAACACCGGAATACCGAAGATCAAGCCCAGCAGGCCCATCGCTATGGGTGCACCGCGTTCTCCGAACACACCCAGGAGCTTTGCGGTCAATGCCTGTGCGCCACCCGACTTTTCGAGGATCGCGCCGAGCACGGTTCCCAATCCGATGATGACCGCAATGTGCCCGAGGATGCCACCGAAGCCGGTTTCGAGCAAAGACTCGTTGCTCTTGATCGCCGTGCCGACGATCTCGTTGACCGGAAGGCCCGCAGCGAGGGCCAACCCGAGCCCGACGATGAGCAGCGCGATGAATGGCTCCAGCTTGACCTTGATGATGACTACCAGCAGTACGGCAATCGCGATGCCGCACAATACGAGTAGACCTGGCGTGGATGTCCTGAGCCAGTCGACGACAGAATTCATGACGAGCCTTCCTTGATGTCTGCACTGATAGCTGCCACGAACGCCTGCGCTCGTGTGGTGATGTCGTCCCACTGGGCGGCGGCGACCGACGCCGGTGGAACCACATCGGTGCCCGCAGTCACTGCCACGGCACCGGCTGCGAGAAATTGAGCGGCGTTTCCCGCGTTGACACCGCCCGACGGAACGAGTTGTGCGTCGGGAAAGGGGCCGAGCAAATCCTTGAAATACGCCGGCCCGACGGTCCGCGCCGGAAATATCTTGACCGCGTCTGCCCCGAGATCGAGGGCGGTCATCACTTCGGACGGTGTGAGCGCGCCCATCATCAGCGGGATTCCGGCATCGGTGACCACTGCAGCGACGTCGGGTCGCAGCCCGGGTGTGACGACGAACCGCGCACCGGCGTCCACCGCAGACCGCGCTTGATCCGCGGTGAGGACGGTGCCTGCCCCGACGACGGCACGTGCATCCGACGCGGCCTGGATCAACTCCAGGACACCCGGGGTGGTGAATGTCAGCTCCAGTGCGCGAATACCCCCGCGCGCGAGCGCATCTGCCAGCGCCGCGGGATCGGAGATATGCGGGGCTCGGACGACCGACAGTGCGCGGTCCTCGAGAATTGTCGACAGTGCGTTCATGACGTCTGCTTTCGGGTGGAATCCATGCGCAGGGCGTGGCCTGCCAGTGAGTGGGTGGAACGGTGATCGTCGATGGCGAATGCGCCGTTCACCATGACGTGGCTTATGCCCTCGGCTTGTTGTTTCGGGTGCTCGAAGGTGGCGGTATCGCGCACGGTTGCCGGGTCGAACAGCACGAGATCGGCTGCATGTCCCTCGGCAATCGTGCCGCGTCCGTGCAGTCTCAGCCGTGCGGCCGGACGTCCGGTCAGGTGATTGATGCAGTCCTCCAGTGTCAGGAGTTGCTCGTCACGCACGTAATGTCCGAGGTAGCGCGGGAAGGTTCCCCAGGCACGGGGGTGCGGCTTCTCGCCCACGAGAATCGCGTCACTGCCGCCCATGTGGTGCGGATGCGCCATGATCGCGCGCACGTTCTCCTCGTGCCCGACGTGCTGCAGAATGGTGGTGGCCAAGGCGTCGCGTCGTAGGAAGTCGAAGAACACGTTCACCGGTGAGCGTCCCTCGTCGGCTGCGATGTCGGACATCGTGCGGCCGACGTACCGATCGAGTTCGGGATTGGCTACACCGCTGAGCTGGATCGTGTCCCACTCGACCGTGACTCCATGGCAGCCGTCGGACCCGTCGACGTCGACATCCTGCGTGATGCGCCGCCGCATCTCCGGATCGTCGAGTCTTTCCAGGGCTCGGTCCGGGCCGCCCGACATCGCCCAACTCGGCAGCAGCGCAGACAGAGTGGTGGCTCCGGGCAGGTACGGATACGTGTCGAGGGTGACATCGCATCCGTCGGCGATCGCGGAGTCGACGCGGTCGAGAAACTCGCGTGCCCTTCCACGATTCACTCCGAAGTTCATCGTGGCGTGCGTCAGATGAAGTGCGCATCCCGTATCGCGGGAGAGGTCGAGCATTTCCTGGTACGCGTCGAGTGCTCCCGCGCCGTACGACCGGGTATGTGGCGCGTAGAACCCACCGAACTCGGCGACGACCTCGCACAGTGCACGCAATTCGCTGGTGTCCGCATACATTCCGGGCGTGTAGGTCAACCCGCTGGACATCCCGACGGCACCTTCTCGTAAGCCCTGAGCCAACAACTCCTGCATGTGGACGATCTCGGACGGTGTCGCAGGGCGCTGATCCGCACCCACCGCGAGGTAGCGCAATGTGCCTTGAGGGACGAGATACGCAGCGTTCGGGGTGATGCCCTGGTCCAGCCGAGCGAGGTACTCGGAGACCGACCGCCACGAGAAGTCGAGGTCGACGGGGTTGCCGTTCCATCCGGCAATCTGACGTCGCACCACGTCCAGTGTCGCGTCGTCGATCGGGGCGTAGGCGATACCGTCCTGACCTATGACCTCGGTGGTGACGCCTTGACTGATCTTCGGGAAGTGATCGGGGTCGGTCAGTAGCCGCAGATCGGAATGAGCGTGCATGTCGATGAATCCGGGAGAGAGGATCTGACCGGGCGAGGCGTCGACGATTCTGTCGGCCCCGGGCACGGTTCCGGGTTCGCCGATCGATGCGATGATTCCGTCGCGAACGAGAACATCGCGACGCAGGCGTGGCGATCCGGTGCCGTCGATGACGTCGGCACCTCGAAAGAGAGTGCTGGGCATAAGATTTTGTCTCTCTAGAAGAATGTGTGGACGAGATCGACCACCTGGGGGTCGCCGCTGTCCGCGTCGTCGATCACGGGAACGAGACGCCACTTGTCGAATGCGGTGCAGGGATGTGACAGACCCAGTCGAACCACCGAGCCCACCGGCAGTGCTGCCGCTTCCCCGGCCGGTAGCCGAAGGAAGGCGTGTTGGTCGTTCAGTGCGGTCACCTCGGCCCCAGGGTCGAGGATCTCGGTCCCTCGAATGAGCTGCGGGACGGGCATTCCCTCGTCGAAAGGGAAGTCCCGTTTACCTGCGTCGAGCAATGCGAGTCCTGGTTCGGGGCGGGAGACCGAACGGGCCCATCCGTGCATCGCCGATGTCAGGGGCGCGTCCGTTCTGGTGGGAGTGAGCGGCGAAATCTGTGAATAGAATCCATCGTCGTGCACCACGTAGGCACCCGAGCGAAGCACCACGTCGGTACGTACGCCGTCTGCAGTGGTGAGGGAATGCAGTCGCTCGACAACGAGATCCTGATAAGCGCTGCCGCCCGCGGTCACCAGTGCATGCTCGCCGTACAACCCCTCCGCGTCGAGTGAGCGATGCAGACCGGCGACGTTGTCGAGGTAGGTGCGAACCGTTTCGAGACCGGTGTCGGAACGGTCGTGGCTGAGCGCGCCCTCATAGCCGCCGACGCCGGCCAAGGTCAGGCGGGACGATGTCGCGATTGCTCGGGCTACAGCGGTCGCTTCCTCGATCGAGCGCGCACCGGTCCGACCGTGTGGGCCACCGAGTTCGACGATGACCGCGATCGGGCGATGTCCCCGAGCCGAGAGAATTCGGTCCATTTCGTGCACGGTCGCGACGCTGTCTGCCCAGCAGTAGAACTCGAAGGTCGGGTGTGAATCCAGTTCGGCCGCAATCCACGTCAACGCGACGGGGTCGATCTGGGCATTGGCGAGGATGACCCGCTCCACATCGAAGGCGCGCGCCACCTGAACCTGCCATCCGGTCGCCAGGGTGATTGCCCAGCTTCCGGCATCGAGCTGTTGTTTCCACAGTTGCGGAGACATCGACGTCTTGCCGTGAGGTGCGAGTAGTACGCCCGCACGTGCCGTCCACTCGGCCATGACCGAGATGTTGGACGCGATCCGCGCGCGATCGAGGGTGAGTACCGGGGTCGTGAATTCGGACAGTCGCGGAGTCGTGGCGAGAAAGCTCTCGACGGTGTGGCCCCACGACCGAGGGGGTAGTGCTTTGTGCTCCGGTCCGAGGGTTCGCTGGTTCAGGCCCTCGACGGCAACGGCGTCGATCACGTTCGTCTCCTTCGTGTGAAGAGCTCAATGCGTTGCGTATTTTGCAACGCTGGTTGCGCAATATGTTTATGGTTTGTAGTCTGCAACGACAGCCAGGGTTCCCGCAAGAGTTCGAGGAGATCGACGTGAAAACACCACGAGCGGTGTGTGTAGGTGAAGGCCTCGTCGTTCTGGTTGCGGAACCGGGTCCACTGGAGAATTCGGAGACGTTTCACCGCACGTCCGGTGGTGCCGAGGCGAACGTAGCCAGGGTTCTCGCTCAGTTGGGTGTCGACGCCGCGTGGATCTCGCGTGTCGGCGACGACGGATTCGGGCGGTATCTGGTGCGACAGTTGGCGGACGCAGGTGTCGATACGTCGGGCGTCACGATCGACGACGAGCGCCCCACCGGTATGTATCTCAAGGAACGGGGATCGGGCTCCGGTGGCGGATACGATCTCGCGCACGGGGCCAGTGCGATGACCTACTTCCGCGCTGGATCCGCCGCGAGTGCGTTGTCGCGCAATGGAATCGGCGAGGAAGCTTCGGGTCTGGTGTCCCGCGCCGACCTTATTCACTTCACCGGAATAACCGTGGCCATATCGGACTCGGCCGCCGATTTGACGAGAGCGTTGATGGACCGATCCACCACCGTCGGATTCGATCTGAACTATCGACCGGCACTGTGGAAGTCTCGTGAACACGCAGCCGCGGACGTACTCGGCGAACATGTCCGTGGAAGCAACGTGGTCTTCATGGGGGCCGACGAAGCATCGTTGGTGTTCGGAACGTCGGATCCGGCGGAATTGCGCGCGTTGTTTCCGCAACCGCAGCACTTGGTGATCAAGAACGATGCCCACACCGTCACGGCCTTCGAGGGCACCACTCGAGTCGATGTGCCGGCGCTGAAGCTCGAGGTGGTCGAAAGAATCGGTGCCGGAGACGCTTTCGCGGGCGGATACCTGACGGGGTTGCTGTTGGGCAGGAGTGCCGTCGAGAGCGTTCGGTTCGGCCATCTGTGTGCGGCTGGTGCCCTGACCGGGCACGGCGACATAGCGTCCGTTCTCCCTCTCGACGTGTTGTTGCAGCTTGCCGAACTCAGCGACGAACAGTGGGCGACGCTGGACTATGCGGCCACATCCACACGGTGTTCGGAAGTGCCGCAATGAGTCAAAGTCTGTCGCGAGCGTTGACGATCCTCGGACTGCTCGGCGACGGATCGAGAACTCTGGACGAGTTGGCAACTGTTCTCGGCGTGCACAAGACCACCGTGTTGCGACTGCTACGCACCATGGAAGGCGACCGGTTCGTCCAGCACGGGGCCGATCACAGGTATCAACTCGGATCGCGACTGTTCGAACTGGCCAACCACGCACTCGAACAGCGAGACATACGAAGCATTGCCCGGCCACACCTGGCCGAGCTCAACACGATCACCGGTCAGACCATCCACCTGGCAACCTACGAAGCGGGGGAGGTGATCTACATCGACAAGTTCGACGCCAAACAGAGCGTGCGGATGTATTCGCGGGTCGGAAAGCCTGCGCCGTTGCACTGCACAGCCGTCGGCAAGATCTTGATCGCTGCACGCCCAGAGGTAGAGCGTGAGCAGATTGCGCATCGCATCACCTACACACAGTTCACCGACCGAACCATTTCGACGTCGGAGCAATACTTGCGTGAGCTGGACCTGGTGCTCGAGCAGGGATTCGCGGAGGACCGCGAGGAGCACGAGTCGTTCGTCAACTGCGTCGGTGCCGCGGTGCGAAATGGCACGGGTGACGTCGTGGCCGCCGTATCGATGTCGGTGCCCGACATGCTGCTCGACCACGAACAGGTGCTGGCTGCGCTGCCCGAAGTGCAACGGACGGCTGCAGCGATCTCCGAGGGGCTGGGCTGGCGGCCGCAGGAACTCCATGACCGTATGACAACCGACAAGAGCCCGATGGAAGGAAAAAAATGAGCGAGAAGATCGAAATCCGCACCACAGGAGCCCCGGCACCCGCCCACACATTCTCTCAGGGAGTACGGAAGGGCCCGTTCGTGCAGGTATCCGGACAGGGTCCGGTGGATCCCGCTACCAGCGAGTACCTGTACCCAGGCGATGTCGCTGCGCAGACCACTCGCACTCTCGAAAACGTCAAAGCCATCGTCGAGGCCGGCGGTGCGACGTTCGACGACGTCGTGATGCTGCGCGTGTATCTGACCAAGCGTGAGGACTTCTCGATCATGAACGACGCTTACGGCGCTTTTGTCTCCGCACACACCTCCGGCGACGTACTGCCGAGCCGCACCACGGTGTTCACAGGACTGCCGAGGGACGAGATGTTGGTCGAGATCGATGCCGTTGCGATCGTCTGACGGACCTCTTACCGGGTCGCCTGGTCAGATGTTCACACAGAAATTACATCTGACCAGGCGATTTGCGTATGTGTTGGTCTTCGCGTAACTTTTGTCGAGTCAGAGCGACACGGACACCGACCTGGTCTTCACGGACCGGGGCAACGAGGTCGTACGGAGTGTGCACTGAACAACCCAGGCAAGGCTCGAAAGTAATGAGTCATGTCTGGGGTTCGAGCGTGTAAGCCCCGAAGTTACCGCGAAGGCGGTGATGACGGTGTGTGCGTGTTCTTTGAGAACTCAACAGTGTGTCGATGAATGTCAGTGCCGAAATGTTTTTGGCGCTCAAGCCTTTTGGGGTTTGGGTGTGACATCTTCTTGCTTCATTCTTCCCGTCTGAGGTGAGAGGGTTTTATTTTTTGCTAGTTGA
>NZ_NOYI01000022.1 GCF_002258785.1 Rhodococcus sp. 06-235-1A | reverse complement strand
TCTCCGCCACATACACCGGATCCCGATGACCATCAGCAGTCGCCACCACCAACCGACCACCAGACCGCAACGGCAGAAAATAACCCCACAACGACACATCGAACGTCGTCGCCGTCTTCTGCAAATACACATCCTCGGCCGTCAACCCATAGAACTCCGCCATCCACACCAACTGATTCACGATCGCCTCGTGCGAGACCGCCACACCCTTCGGACGACCCGTCGAACCCGACGTGAAAATCACATACGCAGGCGACTGCGGCCTGACCACACCACCGAGCTCCGACACCGACACAGCCGAACCCGACACCCCCGACAAGTCCAACCCGGACACATCCACCACCCGAACACCAGCACCGACATCGACCCCATCGACCGCCCTGGTCAACACAGCGACCGGATCAGCCGTCTCGACGATATGCGCGATCCGCTCCACCGGATGATCAGGATCCAACGGAACATACGCACCACCAGCACGCACGATCGCATACATCCCCACCACCAGATCCAACGACCGCCGCATCGCCAACCCCACCAACGACTCCGGCCCCACACCGATCCCCACCAGATACCGCGCCAACCGATTGACCCGCATATCGAACTCGCCGTACGTCAACGACACACCCTCGAACGAGATCGCCACCGCATCCCGATCCGCCGCCACCCGCGCATCGAAACCATCCAACA
>NZ_NOYI01000020.1 GCF_002258785.1 Rhodococcus sp. 06-235-1A | reverse complement strand
CAACATCCAACGAGCACAGAACGTCGGATCGGTGCACCACATCGTCCCCGCCGCCGAACTGCGCCCGCAGCTCGTCGCCGCCATCGAACGCGGAATGGCACGGTCGTTGGTCCGCGCCTGTGCGCGGGACCAAAGACTAGCCGTCGTTGCCAATCTGTAGAAATAAACAAGCCGCCACCCAATCCTCAACGACGAGCTCATTCGTAGCGCAATAGTTGAAATTGGCCATCCAGGCGACTGGTCGACGCCCTCACCGCAGCTTCGAACCGACAGCGATCAGGTCGACGCCCTCACTTAGACGACCATCGACCAGATGGGTTCGAGCCAATGCTGTCCCGCCGATGAACACAATCCGATCCGCGAAGTGCGCACTCGAATTGCCGAGAAGATGCGAGATCAGGTGATCCCACTCGACCTGTGCACGCGCGACACCGAATTGCGTTGCCACCGAATCCAGCTCGTCGGGATTCACTACTTCTCCCCCAACCGATCCTGCATCCGCGTCAAAGCCGTTCGCATCTTCTGAGCCTCGGCGATCTCGGCTAACACCTTCGGATCGCACTTCCGATACAACTGCTCCACCGCCGGCCACACCTCACCCTCGGCGTCACCGAGACCCGGACGCTTCACCAGATCCAACACCGTCTGCTCCGCAGTAGTTGCCAATACTTGACCCAACTCGGTATCGATGCGCTCCGCATCCAGACGTGCTGTGTCGCGCACGACGAACCGAACCAGTGCCTTGCGATCCGCTAACCGAATCGGATCGTGCCGTTTCGGCACAGCCACCACCGCCGTCGCCAACGCCCGCGGAATCGCACCGTGCAGCCGCGCCGCACTGACCCCCATCACCACAGCATCATCGCGGCCATAGGCAGCAACCGCGATACCGGCCGCTGCAGCCTCCAAGCCAGGCATCCACTCGGTCCCGACCCGGTCGTCTGGCACCGCCACGTAGAAACCTGTCGCCACCCGATGCAGCAGACCCAAGTCCATCAGGCGCGCGAGCTCGGCGCGTGGGTGCGCGTAGACATCGGCGGCTGTCGCGGCTCGCACCATCCGCATCGGAAGTCGCGCAAACTCGGGAGGTAACCCGGCCTGACGGCGTCGCACATCGCTTGTCGTCACAGTCACCTCCATCAAGTGTCGGATACGTAGGCTCCAAGCCTACAGAACCGACACTGATTGAACACCTCGAACCAGGCCTGGTCACTCCCGCCCGGTACACAGAGATCCATCTACATCCACACGAATGCTCACCGGTGAGTTAGCAACGAGTTGTGACATTCTGTGACACCGAACGCCGAATCGAGCCGCCGAACCGGCAAATCCCCAGGTCACACGCCACACATAAGCCCAGGTGGACGAACCGGGCTCGCGCAAGAAACGAGCGGCTACAACAGGCCAAAAAAGAGGCGGCACCAACCGCTTTCGCTGGTCAGAGCCGTCCGCAAGAGCCTCCTAACGGGATTGAACCGTTGACCGCTCGCTTACAAGGCGAGTGCTCTACCGCTGAGCTAAGGAGGCAGTGAAGCGAGCCCAGCATATCCGTTCATCGGACGCTCAGTGTCAACAGGTACCTTGTCGGTGGATCACCCCAGCAACGTGTAAAGACGGTCATGACTTTCCTGCAAGACCTGACGGCTTCGCTGAGCCGTCTCACCGGTGAGCGTCGGGCCACCATCGATACGCCGACCGCAGCACCGTCACCTCTACGCCCGATCGATCTGACCGACGATGCGTCGGTCGCGGAGGTTCTGGATCTCGCGGTTCGCGTCGGCGAGGTGTTGTTGGCATCAGGCACTTCGGCGGTGGATACGGCGACGCAGGTGCAGTTCATCGCGGCGACGTACGGCCTCGCGCGCTGCGATGTCGACGTCACGTACAACTCGATCACTCTGAGTGCACATCGCGGCCCGACGCGTCCTCCGGCGTCGACGATGCGCATCGTGCATTACCGCTCGATGGACTTCACGCGTCTGGCCGAGGTGGACCGTCTCATTCGCGCGGTCCGGGTGAAGATGGTGCCGCCGAGTGCGGCGCTCGATCGACTCGACGAGATCACCAAGGCCCCGCACCCCTACAACCGCTGGATCGCGACCCTTGCCTGGTCCGGTATGGCCGCGGCCATCAGTGTGCTGCTCGGCGGTGGCCCCCTTGTGGCTGTGATCAGCTTCCTGACGACGATGGTGATCGACCGCATCGGACGAGTGCTCAACCGCGCGGGCTTGCCGTTCTTCTTTCAGCAGGTGGTCGGCGGCTTCGTGGCCGCGACACCGGCGATCACGCTGTACAACTTTCAGGATCAGCTCAACATCAACATTTCGCCGTCGCAGATCATCGCGGCCGGTGTGGTCGTGCTGCTGTCGGGTCTCTCGCTCGTCGGCTCGGTGCAAGACGCGATCACCGGTGCCCCGATCACGGCGTCGGCGAGATTCTTCGAAGTGTTGATGATGACCGGCGGCATCATTGCCGGTGTCGCTACCTCGCTGCGGATCGCGGCGCTTATCGGTAGCGATCTGCCCCAGATCAGCAACTTGGCACCGCCGGACATTCTGCAGGTCCCCACGAAAGTGCTCGCAGGCGCAGCAGCGTCGTTGTTCTATGCGCTTGCCTGCTACGCCGAGCGACGTGCGTTGACGGCCGCCTTCATGGGCGGTTTCGCAGGCTCCCTCGTCTATCTGCTGTCGCAGACGCTCAATGTGGGGCCGATCATCGCCTCGGCCATCGCCGCCGTCGTCGTCGGATTCGCCGGTGGTCTGCTGGCCCGTCGTGCGCTCATTCCGCCGTTGATCGTGGCCGTTGCCGGCATCACGCCGTTGCTGCCTGGTCTATCCCTGTACCGCGGCCTGTACGCGATCCTGAACGACCAACTACTGCTCGGAATCAGTTCGCTGTTCGCTGCGTTCGGCGTCGGCTGCGGCCTGGCCGCCGGCGTGACCCTGGGTGAATGGGGTGCCCGCACCCTGCGCCGGCCGCGCATCCTGGCGCGCACCGAGGAACTACTGCGACCGACGCTTCGCCGCAAAGAAGAACCGCGCCGACCGACGGTTCGTCGGCGGCGCGGCACGGGTACTTCGTAACGCGGAGGTCAGGCCTCGGTGCTGGGGGTTCCCTCGGCAGAGGCGCGTGCAGCAGCGTCGGCTTCCATGGCCTCACGCAGGCTACGCGGACGCATATCGGTCCAGTTCTTCTCGACGTATTCCAAGCAGGCGGCGCGGGTGTCTTCACCGAAGACGACACGCCATCCCTGGGGGACCTCGGAGAACGTCGGCCACAGCGAATGCTGGTCTTCGTCGTTGACCAGCACGAAGAAGCGTCCGTCTTCGTCATCGAACGGGTTGGTACTCATCTCGCCTCACTCGTCGCAAACGTTTGATTGGTACGTGCTGCACCGTGAAGTGCACCACGACACTAGCAACGCGGGTACCTGCCCGGTGCCGTCAGGCCTTCAGAAAGCCGAGCAATTCCGCATTGACGGCCTCGGGGCGCTCGAGATATCCGTAATGGCCGGCATCTGCAATTTCGACGTACCGGGCACCTGGAATGGCGTCGGCCAGCTCCTTGCCCAGGTAGGCGGGGATCATCCGATCGTCGGCGAACCCCACCGACAGGCACGGCACCGACACCCCTCGGTAAGCCGAAGTTCGATCGAAATCGTCCTCCATCCCCAGCTGAGCACGCACCCCGGCCGTCGGCGACGACGCCGAGAACTCGAACAAATCCAGCCAATCGCGGGCACTGCGTCCGTCACGCAACGTCGCAGGCGACAGGTTCATCACTGCCGTCACCGCCGCCGAGTACGTGCCGGGGAGCTCGACCCGCTTGTCGTAGAGGGCCCGCTCACCGTGGGCGAGGGTCTTCTGAAACTCGTCCACTCTGGCGTGCCCGGCGAGGAACACGGCCTTGCGCACCAGATCAGGCCTGGCCAACGCCAGCTCCTGCGCGACGCGTGAGCCCATCGACGTACCGACGACGAAGGCCTTCTCCTCGCCGTTGCGCACGAGTTCGATCAGGCCGGCGGTATCGGCGACCATGGATTCGATCGTGATGCCGTGAGTGCTCTCCGACGACGGCGCGATGCCGCGATTGTCGAACGTGCACACCCGGTACCCCGCCGCTGTGAGAGCGGGCACCTGATGCAGCTCCCACACACGGCCGGGGCTGCCGGTACCCATAACGAGAACCACCAGGTCTCCACTGCCTTTGACCTGGTAATTGATGTCGATGCCGTTGATCTTGGCGATAGGCATAGGTCTCCTCACTGCTGATGCGTCCGTCGGGGATCGTATCGTTCGGCACCGACACGGGGTTACTCGAACAGCCAGTGGGTACCTGCAGTTACATGACTGACGAGAACGTAGCGGGCGAAGCACGCAAGGGATTGCTCGACGGAATCAAGGGCAAAGCCAAAGAGGTCGCGGGCGCGGTGACCGGCAACGACTCGTTGACGGCAGAAGGTCAGTTGCAGGCCGCCCAAGCACGCGAACGCAAGGAGGCCCAGGCCACGGAGCGGGTAGCGGAGGCTCAGGCCACCGAGGCCGGGGAAGAACTTGCCGACGTGCGCACTGCGGCCGAGAGTCGCAGGGAGGCCGCGGAGGAAAACGCCGCGGTGACCGAGGCTCAGGCAGCTCGAGTTCGGGAGACACAGGTGGCCGCTGCCGAGCAGAACAAACGAGAGGCCGTGGCACAGGAGCGCGCTGCCGCTGAGGTCGACGCGACCGCCGAGCAGATCGAGGCCGACGAGGACCGACGCATCGAGCAGGCAGCGGCGGACTCCGACGAGATGGTGGCCGCACAGAAGCACCAGGAGGCACTTCGCCAAGCCGAAGCCGACCGCAAGAAGGCCGAAGAGCTCCGCAACCAGGCTTGACCCACTACCGCACAACAGGAGTTTCGCTACATGAGCGTTTTGGCAATACCACTGACCATCCTTCGCATTCAATACAGGATCGCTCGAATTCCGTTGCAGCTCATCGAGACCAACGTCGTCGAGAAGATGGACGCGGAAGCCCCCGCCCGCCTGGTCTACGAACACACCCTCGGCTCGCTCGACCGCGCTGTCGGAAACCTGTTGGGAGACAAGGGCCTCGCCAACCGCGGTGAGACCCTCGTCGACAGCACCGAGAATCGTGCCGAGGCCGCGCGCCTCGACGCCGAGGCGCGGGCAAAGAAGACCGCAGCGGACGACGAGTTGAAGGTGGCTCGCGAGACGGCCGAGAAGGATCGCAGGGCCGCCGACGCCGCTGCCCAGGAAGCAGCACGTGACGCCCGCCAGGAGGCAGAGCAACGCAAGCGCGAAGCTGCTCAGGATGCCGAACGCAAGGCTGCTGCGGAGAGGAAGAAGGCGGACGAGCAGGCCGCTGCCACCGCGAAGGCTGCCGAGGACCGCAAGAAGGCTCAGCAGGCACAGGTCGACAAGCAGGAGAAGCTGGCCGCCGCGCCGTCCGAGGCCCAATTGGCCGAGGCAGCAGAGCGTTCCGACGAAGCCGCTGCCAAGAAGGACGAGGCGGAGCGCATCGAGAAGCTGTTCATCGCGGAGAAGAACAAGGACTGACAGCTCGAATCAGTTCACCTTCCAATCTCTTCCAGCCCCGCGCCGTGTTCTCGGTGCGGGGCTGGGTTTTTTCCAGGGGTTCACGCGATGTGGGGGCCTGCTCGGGCATGGGATTGTCGGGGTTGTCGGTAGGGGTCCACTGATGCCGGCGGTACGAACCACGGGTGGTTGTCGGTGCCGATGAACACTTCCCAGTCGGAGTGGTGCATGAGTCGGTGGTGGAATCCGCAGAGTAGGACGAGGTTGTTCATGTCGGTGGGGCCGCCGTCGGCCCAGTGCCAGATGTGGTGGCCTTCGGTCCAGGCGGCGGGTTTTCCGCAGCCGGGGAAGGCGCAGCCGTGATCGCGGGCGGTGAGGGCTTTGCGTTGTGTGGCGGTGACGGTGCGGGCGGTGCGGGCAAGGTTCAACGGGTTACCGTTCTCGTCCATCACGATGGCAGTGAGGACACAATCGCAGGCCAACTGGCGGGAAGTATGGCGGGAGAGCGGTCCCATCCAGGGTAGCCACCCGACCGAAGTGCCGTCGCCGAACAAGTCGCGATACGCGCCACGCTCAGCGGCAGGTGGTTCATCGGATTCGGCTGCAGCGCGGGTGTTCTCGTCGTCGGTGATGTCGTCGGCATCGGCACTGTCAGCACTGTCGCGGAGGTCGGTGAGATCGCGCAGGCCGATGTGCAGGTTCAGGTGCGGGCGTTCACCGCCTTCGATGGGGCGGTTACTGGAGGCGAGGTATTGGTCGAGGATGTGTCCGAAGGCGTCGGCTCTGCGCTTGGCGGGGCTGCGGTCGTCGTGGGTGCCGTCAGCGGCGGGTCGCGGTTCGGTCAACGGTGATAGTGCGGTGAGGAGTTTCTCTCCGGTGATCGCATCGAAATCACCTTTCAACACCAGCCGCCCGTTCAACGTTGTGGAGGCGAAGAGTTCGTTGCGGTCGGTGTCCTCGGCGGGTGGTTTCTTGTTGCCGAAGCTGTCTTCGAGTCTGGTGATCGCTGCACGAATCCGGCCGGTGCGTGCTTCGGGCCCGGTGGCGGCGGCGATCAGAGCTTGACGCGCGACATCGCGACCCTCGTCCGGCAGGTTCTTCGGGGGTGTTTCGGCGAAGGTCAGGATCAATGCGGCGTGATCGATGGTCATGACGCCGGTGTTCACGGCGTCGGCGATGTCGGGGAACGCAGCCATGCCGCGGGCGAGGGCGACGATCTTGTTTGCTTTGGACGGTGACAGCAGGGTGGTGGAGGTCAACCATCCGGCGGGTCCGGGGAAGCCGAGTTTCTCGCGGCTCACGCGGGTGTCGATGTCGGCGACGAGGGCGATACGACGGGCTTCGAGGAGCTGGATCTGGTGGGAGACCGCGGTGGCGTCGGCGAGGAGTTCACTCTCGCTCAGTTGCCAGATCGCGGTGGTCATGGCAGCAAGTGTATCGAACGTGCGTTCGATGCACAAAGGTAGTCGAATCGAAAACTATTGCCCTGCATAACGATTCACAGACAGCAACTTGTCAGTAGCTTATGATAGGCGGGTCAACCGCCCACTCTGAACGTCGCCCGGTATGCGCTGGGTGAGACCCCCAATTCCGCAGCAAGCTGGTTTCTCAACGATGTGGCGGTGCCGAATCCAGTGTCGTGCGCGATGCGTTCGATGGTCAGGTCTGTATTCTCGAGTAACTCTCGCGCTCGCTGCACCCGCTGCGCCACGATCCAACGGGCCGGGGAGACACCGACTTCGGCCATGAATCGGCGAGAGAACGTCCGGACACTCATCGACTGCCGTCGCGCCAGGTCTTCCACCGACAGGGGCGCACCCAAATTGCTCAGCGCCCACTCCTGCGCGTCCGCCGTCGATGTGCCGTGCGTCTGCGGTACCGGGGTGTCGATGTACTGCGCCTGACCACCGCTGCGATGGGGTGGTACGACGGTTCCCCGGGCCACCCGGTTGGCCACCGCCGCACCGAAATCCTGACGAATCATGTACAGGCACAGATCGATTCCCGATGCTTCCCCTGCCGCAGTAAGTACGTTGCCGTCCTCGGTGTAGAGCACGTTGGGATCGAGTAGTACCTGTGGATACAGCTCGGCGAACCGGGAGGCCGACTTCCAGTGCGTGGTGGCCCGTTTGCCGTCGAGCACGCCCGCCGCAGCCAGGACGAACGACCCTGTACAGATAGACGCCAATCTCTGGGTCGACAACGTATCGAACAAGGTGGAAACAGCGCCATTCGACGTGTAGTCGGCGTCGGAGGCAGGAACGATGACGGTGTCGGCATCGGCCACGGCGTCGAGCCCGCGTTCGACGAGGATCCGAACGTCGGAGTCGGTACGAACCGGACCGGGCACGTCGGTGCAGGTGAACACGTCGTAGAGCGGATCGCCGGAATCGGATTGCGCCTGCCCGAACAGGCGATGCACGATGCCCAACTCCATGGCGAGGAGGCCGTCGCGCACATAGACAGCAATGCGATGCGTCATGGCCGAATCCTGTCACGTGCGATTTCGTCGTGCGCGTTTTGCGTATCTCCAGCTACGCAAACACGCACGAGGGAACGCAGCGAATAACCTCGACCCATGAAGGACAAGCGCACACTCTCGCCGATATTCGCGACCCTGGTGATCTTCGGCGTTCTTGCCGTCCCGCGGCTGGACTTGCCCTGGGCCGGCATCACAGGCTGGGGAATCGCCATCGTCGCTGCAGCGGCCTGGCTCTTCATGACGCTACGGCCGCAACGATCGAGCCGACGTAGTTGAACTCGGGTCGTGCGCGTTTTGCGTAGGCCTGGATACGCAAAACGCGCACGAGGGAGCGCACGAGGGAGCGCAGCGACCCTCTTGGCCGATATCTTTCACATGTTGGCTTTCAGGCCACTGGTTCCGAACAGCGACGTGGCCCACGATCGAGAGCATGAACATCCTGTGGGTCTACGCCCATCCAGACGCCCGATCACTCAACGGCTCCCTGCGCGACGCAGCCCTGAGACAACTCCACACTGACGGCCACACCGTCGAGCAATCGGATCTCTATGCAATGCAGTGGAATCCGGTTGTCCGGCCCGAGGACTACGACCACGATCCGACCGAGCGATTCCAGGTGGCAACCGCATCCAGCACCGCCCTCGCGTCCGGCACACAGACCCCGGACATCGTGGCCGAGCAACAGAAGTTACTACGTGCCGACGCCGTCGTTTTGCAGTTTCCGCTGTGGTGGTTCTCGATGCCCGCGATCATGAAGGGCTGGGTGGATCGCGTGCTCGTCGAGGGATTCGGATACGGCATCAGAACATCCGACGGCCGCTCGCGGCGCTACGGCGACGGCATGCTCGCCGGAAAGCGCGCAATGGTCGTCGTCAGCATGGGCGGCAGCGAACACACCGTCTCCCCACGCGGCATCAACGGCGATCTGGACGAGATGCTGTACCCCATCCAGCACGGCATCCTGTTCTACACCGGGATGTCCGTACTGCCGCCGGTTCTCGTGGCAAGTGCTGACCGGATGACCGAAACCGATTACGCTGCAGCAGAATCAGAGCTACTACAGCGTGTGAAGGGCCTGCCCACCGACAGGCCCATCCCCTACCGCACCCAGAACGGCGGCGACTACGACAGGCAATTCGTGCTGCGTGACGACGTCGAGCCCGAAGACACCGGAATCCGAGTACACACCATCAGTTGATCAGTCGAGGACGCGGCCGAGAAACGCAGCGACGTTGTCTTCGACTGCCGCGGTGCGGGTCTCGACATCGAAATCTTCCTTGAACTGACGACCCAACGCCGGGGTCTTCTTCTTTCGCGCGTAGAGCGAGCAGGCAAGGTCCGAGCAGATGTAGGTACCCACCGTGTTGCCGCGCCTGCCGGATTCGCCCGCCTTGGCGGCAGCCATCAGCGACACTCCGCCGTTGGCATGCGTCGTGAGGCAGATGCTGCACATCTGCGCAGTACGGGGCCCACCCGGCTTGTAGCGCAACGCGATTCCGCGCAGACCATCCCCCGAAGGAACGACGATATAGCTCCTGCCGGCGAGCTTGGGGTCGGTCCAGCCGAGAAAGTCGAGGTCGTCCCACGGCACCGCGTCGAACATCTCGGGAAGGGAGAGCCGACCGGCGTCACCCTTGGACGAGTTGACGAACGACGACCTGATGTCGCGTTCGGAGATCGGTTCCATGATCACTGCCTCCAGTGCTGTAAGAGTGTGTCGATTCCGTCGAGGATGCGTGTCCACGACTGCTGCGAGTCGGGTGCACTGTGCGCGAACGAGCCGGCCGCATCGAGGCTGGCGTAGCCGTGAAAGACACTGCCGAGCAATCGAACTGCGTGCACCTGATCCTCTTCGCCGAGGTCGTACCCTCGCAGGATCGCCTTCATCATCGCCGAATGACGCACCCCAGCGCTGTTGATCGCGGTCTGGTGATCGAGCGGAAACTGCGTCGCCGCATAGCGACCCGGGTGCTCGCGCGAGTAGTCGAGATATGCGTTCGCGACGGCCACCAATGCGTCTCTGCCCGCCCGGCCTGCGAGAGCCTCCGACACCCGGTCGGCCAGTTCCTCCAACGCCAGCAACGCGATTCCGACGTTCAACTCGTGCGAGTTCTTCAGATGCGAATACAGGCTCGCCACCTTGACGTCGAAGCGTCGCGCCAACTCGCTGGCAGTCACGCGATCGAAGCCGACCTCGTCGGCCAGATCCGCTCCTGCTGCAACGATGCGCTGCGCGGTCAATCCTGCGCGTGCCATGCCGGCCTCCTCCTCCGTTCGAGAAGACCGTAACCGAAACTAATACCTATAGGCAAATGACTAATGCCACTCCGCGCGCGCCCGGCAGCAAGGAAGCCCTGTCACACCGGTCCAGGGCTTCGGTATCAGACTCGGACCATAGGTCGGCGTGAGACTCCACGGGTCCGCCGCCTGTTCGCAACCCATAACGAAATCGGAGCACCGCTGCCCGGAGCCTTATCGAGAATTTTCCGGGCTCGTTCGCGATACTCCCCTGCCAGACGATCGAGTCGAATCGCGCGACGTTCGACCAAGTAGCCGATCGACACGATGCCGAGCAAAGCCATAGGCACCGCCACGGAAGCAGGCGACCGACCCGGATCAGCCATCCAAATGAACGAGGTTGCAATGAAACCAACAATCGGAAGCGGAATCCAACGCCCCACAATCGACAGGGAACCTGATCGATCATCGGCTGCGTCAGCGAAACGGATGGCAGCGTCCGACCGCACGATGGACTGTGGATTGACCCAATCCGGCCCAAGCTTTTTCCACATTGAACTGTCTGTGGCGCTGTCGGGCCGCCCGGAGAGAATTCCATCGACGAACAGGGGCGGTGCGCTCATCGCTCTTCTGTGTGTCTTTGACAACCCGCGCGTGCTCCGATACCCACACCACAGACCCGTAACGGTTGCGATAGCCAAAACTGAAAAGTCGACAAACCAGAAGGACTGCGTCCCCACACCCTTTGCACAGACGGCGCACACCATCAGCGATACCAACCATCCCAACGTCGAGGAACCCCACCGTGATCGGAGAGCTTCCGATGGAATTGTGGTCACGCCGACGCGCGACAGCTTCATCACCTCCAAGCTCTGCAGATACAGAAGCCACGTCAGTGTCACCACGAGCACCACCGCCGACATCGGCAAAAGTGGTCCGAAATCGAGTACTTTCTGGGCAACGTCGCTGTTACCCGTGGCCAAGATCAGCAGTACCGCTCCAACCACAAGGGTAGATCCGAAAACTCCCACCCATCCGATCAGAGTCACGAGCCACAGGGTGATGAAAGTCGACGCCGGCAAAGACAGTCTGGTCCCCGACCTTGTTTGGTACATGCTCTCCCCGTCTGTCCTGGCTCCCCGACGATTCGAGGAACTTGATCACACGAAGAGATGATGCGTTGCACCACCGACAAGTTCGGAAGCTTCGGCTCAGCGCCCCTGCCACGCCTCCCACAGCTGTGCGTACCGTCCACCGGCCGCGACCAGCTCCTCGTGCGGACCCTGCTCCAGAATTCTGCCGTGTTCGAGAACCACCACGCGATCGGCCGCAGCGGCCTGCGTCAGGCGGTGCGCGACGATCAACGTGCTGCGTCCCTTCGTGGCCGCCTCGGCGGCGGCCTCGAGATCACGTGCACCGGAACTGCCCGCTTCTGCGGTGGCCTCGTCCAGCACGGCGACGGCGGGATCGGCGAGAACCAAACGCGCCAAGGCCAATTGCTGCGATTGTGCCGCGGTCAACTGGTGGCCGCCCTCGCCGACGGCGGTATCGAGTCCGTCTTCGAGCGCCTCGACCCACCCCCACGCCCCGACGGTTCGCAACGCTGATTCGACGTCGGCGCGTTCGGCGTCCGGCGCGGCCAACCGCACGTCGTCTATCAACCGGCCGGCGAAGACGTGCACTTCCTGACTCACGATTGCGACGTGTCGCCGTAGGCCCTCACTACCGAGCGCGTCCAGCGTTGCGCCGCCGACGCGGACCGCCCCCGACGTCGACGCCATCGAACCGGCCGCGATAGCTGCGATCGTGGATTTTCCTGCGCCGGTGGATCCGACGAGTGCCACGGTCTCGCCGGCACCGACCCGCAGGTTCACGCCGTGCAGCACCTCGTGGCCGGACTCGTACTCGTGCCGCAGATCGGTGACGTCCAGGGTGGCGTCGGTGGGCACGGAACCGTCGCCGACGGGTCGCTCGTCGGGGATGTCGACGACGCCGACCAGGCGGGCCAACGACGCACCGGCAGACTGGATGTCGTCGAACGTGAACAGCAATGTTCCGATCGGATTGAACAGGCGATGAAACAGCAGGGCTGCGGCCGTCGTCTCGCCGACGGTGACGTAATCACCTCGCACGAGCAGGAATCCGGCGAGCAGGATCACCGAGAGTCCGACGCACTCGGCGCGATTGCTCCGCGATCCGAATCGGGTGAACAACCGGAACACGTCGACGCCGATGTCGCGGGCCTTGGCCGACGACCGATCGATGTCGCTCAGATGGGCAGACTCGAGTCCGTACGCGCGCACCGTCTTTGCGCCCTGCATGCTGCTGACGAACGACTGCGCACGCTCCCCCATCGCGACGCGTTCGGCCGCGTACATCGGTGCCGAACGCGGCAGATACCACCGCAGCGCAAGGATGTACATCGGCAACGCGACCAGCCCTGCGAGGCCGAGACGCCAGTCGATGCCGAGCATGGTGATCATGCTCAGGCACACGAGCAGGAATGCGCCGACGAGCTGCGGAATCACTTCACCGATCGACTTCGCCATCACTGCGATGTCATCGCCAACCCGAGAGAGCAAGTCGCCCTTGCCCACTCGCTCCAAGGTGGCCACCGGCAGATGCAGCGCACGACGAACGACCGCCTCGCGCAACGAAGCCAGGATTCCCTCGCCGAGGGTGCTGATGAGGTAGCCGCTGAAGCCGGTGACGATGCCACCGATGACTGCCGCCACCGAGATCACGACGACGACCCCGATGATCGTCGAGGTATCGGCTCCACCGCGGACGCGGTCGACCAAGACCCCGAGAACATAGACCGGCACCAACGACATCGCTGCGGCAATTGCACCGAGGAGCAGCGTCACCGCCGTCCGCGCCCGCCGTAGTTTCAGCTGTTCGAGCAGCCACCTCCCGGACCGTGCTCCGGTGGCGATCGGAAGGAGTTCGGGGGTGGTCATCGCAGCACCGTCTCCCTGTATTGCGCATCCGAGGACGCGAGATCGTGGTGTGTTCCCTCGGCAACGACGCGTCCGCCGTCGACGACGAGAACACGATGGGTCACCGACAGCAGCGCAGGGCTGGTGGTGATGAGGATGGTTGTCTGCGAGCCATTTCCGGTGTGCCGAAGTTCGGCGATACCGCGAGCGATGGCGTGTTCGGTGACGGCGTCGACAGCCGTGGTGGGGTCGTGCAACACCAGGACCGGCGCGTCGACCGACAGCGCCCGCGCCAAGGCGACTCGCTGACGTTGCCCGCCGGACAGGCTTGCTCCACGGTCGGTGACGGCGTGGTCGAGGCCGGCCTCGTGCAATTCGACGACGTCGGTGGCCGCGGATGCCTGCAGTACTCGGTCGAGTTCGGCGTCGGGCCGCTCGCGCCCGGCGGTGACGTTGCTGCGGACGGTGCCGGCGAACAGGTCGGTGAGGTGCGGCTCGACGAGGACGGTCTCGCGGGCGCGTCGGAGGTCGATCTCTCCTGTCCGGATGCCGCCGACTCGAACCGAGCCGGTGTAGTCGGACTCGGAGATCTGGCCGGACAGCAGTGCGGCGAGCGCTTCGCCGTCCTGCGGCCGGTAGGCGACCACTCCGAGCATCTCACCCGGTGCGGCCCGGAAGGCGAGGCCGTCGAGCGATCGGAACCGAACCTCGTCGACAGCGAGGTCCGTGTCGATCGGAACCGCGGACTCCGACTGCGGTAGGACGTGTTCCGCGCCGAGGACGAGGGCGAGCCGATCAGCGGATCCGCGCACCATCGCCACCACTCCGGGGATCTTCGACAACCCGGTGAGAGGTTCGATGACGAACTGGGACAAGCCGATGACGGTGATCAACTCGCCGACCGAAATGCGGCCCTGCAGCGCGAACCACCCTGCGGTCCCGGCAATTCCGACGGCAAGCAGCGCGTTGACCGCCGCAGCCAGGCCCTGATAGACGTTGTTGGCGCGGGCCAGCTTCAGCGTTGCCCCCAACGCCGTTCGGCTCGACGTCACGAATCGCTCGGTCGCGGCATTCTCGGCCCCGATACCGCGCAGGGGCCGTACTCCGCTCACCAGATCGGTGGCCATCCCCGATACCCCGGCGATCTCGGCCTGCTGCGCGGTGGCGGCACGAGTGAGCAGTGGAGCGAGGCGCTGCAGCGCGATCAGGATGACAGGGGTACCGATGACGACGGCCAGGCCGAGGGGAATGTCGATGACCAGCAACGCCACCGCCGACGCGATGACAGCCACCGCCGACGCGAACACCCGGGCGATCAGATCGAGAATCCACGACTCCTTCTCGGCATCGGAGGTCGACACCGTCAGCAGCTCCCCCGCCGACAGCTCGGTCCGCACACCCCGGGGATCGAGGACTCGTCCGGCCACCTCGACGCGCACCAGGTGCGCCTCCCGCTCGATGGCGACGACGATGATGCGAGCTCCGATGCGCCACGCGTACGACAGGGTGACGAACAGGGCCGCCAGCCCGACGAGCGAGATGATCATCGCCATGACGTCGCCGGTGTCGATGGCCCGCGAGACGATGAGACCGATGGCCACCGGGACCATCGTTTCGCACAGTTGATGTACCCCGAACAGCATCGACGAGCCGATCAAGCGGGCACGATGCCGTCGTACGGTGCGGCGGAGAATTGCGGAGCCGGTGGCCGGTGGAGGGGCCTCCACCACCGTTCGAGCATGGCGGAGCGGTACAGAATCGGTCATTTGCTGCAGCCTATGGCATCGGGAACTGGCGATGGGGTGCCACATTTACATAGAGTCGTGGCCAGGAACGCCACGTAAGTCCAGTAGAGAGTACGGAGAACACCATGCCTGCGAAGACATCGACCGACAACGACATCGCCGACGAAGACATCGTCCCACTCGAGTACGAGACGGCCAGCCAGGCTCAGCGCGTCGTCGCCGCCTACGCGACCGATGCGGACGAATGCCGCATGTTGTTGTCGATGCTGGGTATAGACCCCGTAGCGAAGACCGACTGACAGGTTTTCGCAGGGCTGTTTCCCCAGGGATCTACAAGCGGATTGGACAGTTGTGGCTGACGCCTCGCAGGGTTCGGATTTCGTCGTCGTAGCCAACAGGTTGCCGGTCGATCTGGAAAAGCTTCCGGACGGAAGCACGCGATGGAAGCGAAGCCCCGGCGGGTTGGTCACCGCCCTCGAGCCGATCCTGCGCGCCAACAAGGGTGCCTGGGTGGGATGGGTCGGTGTGTCCGATGTCGATGTCGAGCCGTTCGTCGAGGACGACCTGCAGCTGCGGCCGGTGCCGATCAGCGAGAAGGAATACACCCAGTACTACGAGGGCTTCTCCAACGCCACCCTGTGGCCGCTCTACCACGACGTCATCGTCAAACCCGAGTACGACCGCGACTGGTGGAACGCCTACGTCGAGGTGAACCGTCGCTTCGCCGAGAAGACATCCGAGGCGGCGGCACAGGGCGCGACGGTCTGGATCCAGGACTACCAGCTCCAGCTCGTCCCGAAGATGCTGCGGATGCTGCGCCCCGATCTGACCATCGGGTTCTTCCTGCACATCCCGTTCCCGCCGATCGAGCTGTTCATGCAGATGCCGTGGCGCACCGAGATCGTCGAAGGACTGCTCGGTGCCGACCTCATCGGCTTCCATCTGTCCGGCGGTGCCCAGAACTTCCTCTACCTTGCCCGACGCCTCGCCGGGGGAACCACATCTCGTGGAACCGTCGGAGTGCGGTCCAAGCTCGGCGTCGTACAGGTCGGCTTCCGGACCGTGCGCGTCGGGGCCTTCCCGATCTCCATCGACTCGGGCGACCTCGACACCAAGTCTCGCTCCAAGGCGGTCCGTGATCGCGCGAAGCAACTCCGCAAAGATCTCGGCAACCCCAAGCGCATCATGCTCGGCGTCGATCGCCTGGACTACACCAAGGGAATTGACGTCCGGCTCAACGCTTTCCGCGAATTGCTGGAAGAGGGCCGCGTCGATCCCGCCGAGAACGTCATCGTGCAATTGGCGACGCCCAGCCGTGAACGCGTCGAGAGCTATGTCGCGATGCGCGGCGAAATCGAGCAGCAGGTGGGCCGCATCAACGGCGAATACGGCCAGGTCGGCCATCCGGTGGTGCACTACCTGCATCGACCGATCCCCCGCGACGACCTGCTGGCGTACTTCGTCGCGGCCGACGTCATGCTGGTCACTCCGCTGCGCGACGGCATGAACCTCGTCGCCAAGGAGTACGTGGCCTGCCGCAGCGACCTGGGCGGCGCATTGGTACTGAGCGAATTCACCGGTGCTGCAGCCGAACTGCGCCAGGCGTACCTGTGCAACCCACACGACCTGGACAGTGTGAAGGACGCGATCATCGGCGCGTTGGAGCAGGAACCCGAGTCGGGTAAGCGGCACATGCGCGCCATGCGCAGGCAGGTTCTCGCCCACGACGTCGATCGCTGGGCCCGCTCCTTCCTGACCGCGCTCGCAGCGCCCGCGGAGGGCTCGAGCCCGACGCAGCGATAAATCGCTTTCCTTTCGGCCGTCGACGGCTGTAGCTTTGCCGTCGACGGTTTTTTCATGCATGTGAGAAGTGAGGTGGTGGGCATCGTGGCCACCTGGACGACGACACACCCGAGCCCTCGTTCCTCCTCCCCCAAGGATCTCCCATGTCTCCACTCGACCATTACGGTCTTGATCAGCACTGGCTGACCGAATACGAAAAGCATTCTCGGAACGCACTTCTCGCTCGCGTCGTACGCGTCGACCGCGGTGAGTTCGACGCCGTCACCGACAACGGCATCGTCCGATGCACCGGCAGCAAGACCTGCACCGGGGATTGGGTGACGCTGGACGAGCACTCGTTTCGGCTGATCGCCATCCTGCCCCGCCGGACGGTCATCGAACGCGCCTCCGCCGGATCCACCTCCGACACACAGATTCTCGGTGCCAACGTCGATACCGTCGTGATCACCGTCGCGTCGGACACGGCTCTCGACCTGGGTCGCGTCGAGCGCTACATCACCCTTGCCTGGGGTAGCGGCGCAGTTCCCGTTCTCGCGATCACCAAGAACGACAGCGGCAGCGTCGACGAAGAGGAAATACTGGCAGCCGCACCGGGCGTCACCGTGTGCAGCACGAGTGCGGTGTCGGACGGCGGAATCGACTCCCTGACAGAACATCTGCGCGGTACGGTCGCGCTGATCGGGCCGTCGGGATCAGGGAAGTCGACGCTCGGAAACGCACTTGTGGGTGATTCGATACTCGCTACCGGTGCCACCCGCGACGCCGACGGGAAAGGCAGGCACACGACGGTGCATCGGGAATTGGTGCCGATCCCCGGCCGAGAACTGGTGCTGCTCGATACGCCAGGTCTGCGCTCGGTGGGCGTGCAGGGTTCGGAAGACGCTGTGGCGAGCGCCTTTTCCGACATCGAAGAACTGGCCGCACTGTGCCGCTTCGGTGACTGCGCACACGAACACGAACCGGGATGTGCGGTACTCGCGGCCGTCGAATCGGGCGAGCTCACCGAAAGAAGATTGGGCAGCTACCGAAAACTGTTGCGAGAGAATGCCTGGGCAACCTCGAGGCACGACGCCCGAGCCCGCAGCGAGAAGCTACGGGAGTACAAGCAGATCTCGAAGTCGCTGCGGCAGAAGTACGCGGCCGAACGGACGGTGCGCTAGGTCAGCTCTCGTCGAACAGCGAGGGGCTGTCGCTCTCGGCCTCGGCCTGCGGGGCCGAACCCTCGCTGCTCGACGCCTTGCGCACCACCTCGACCGTGGTGGTGCGTACCGACAGCCGGTGCCCGTCGTGATGCTCGAGCAGCGCCAGACCCTGACGGATCTCGAGCACCTTCCACGGGCCGGCATGCCCGGACGCCTGAACCAGGTCGCCTGGTGCGATCTCGGAAGCCACTGTCGTTCTCCATTCAGCGAGCAATCGGGTTCGAGCAAGTCTGTGACACACACCCTATCGGGCACCTGTCGCGGCCACTCACTTGCTCGTCGAACAATTTAGGAGTACTCATGTAATAGTTGTAGATATACAAGCAATATCGCGGAGGTGAACGTGGCCGAGTTGACTCGACGACACCGGTATCTCGTGCTCGGCATCTGCTGCCTGAGCCTATTTCTCGTCAGCACCGACAACACGATCGTCAACGTTGCACTGCCGTCGATGCGCGCCGACCTGAACGCATCGGTATCGGGCCTGCAGTGGATCATCGACGCATACACGCTGGTCGTGGCGTCACTGCTGATGCTCGGCGGCTCGATGGCCGACAAGTACGGCCGCAAGCGCTTCTTCCTGATCGGCACCGGAACGTTCGTCCTCGGCTCCCTGCTGTGCAGCGTCGCACCGTCGCTCGGCTGGCTCGTCGCCTTCCGCATGCTGCAGGCCGTCGGCGGCTCGATGATGAACCCCGTCGCCATGTCGATCATCACCAACACCTTCACCGACCCGAAAGAACGGGCCGGGGCGATCGGAATGTGGGGTGCCGTCGTCGGGATCTCGATGTCGGCAGGCCCTGCCCTCGGCGGCGTCCTCGTCACCGGTGCCGGCTGGCAGTCCATCTTCTGGATCAACGTCCCCGTCGGCATCTTCGCGCTGGCGATGACGGTGAAGTTCGTCCCCGAATCCAAGGCCGAGCATGCGAGAAAGTTCGATGCAGCCGGTCAGCTCCTCATTTTCGTGTTCCTCGCGTCCCTGGTGTTCACCATCATCGAAGGCCCAGCGAAGGGCTGGGGATCGCCGCTGATCGTGCTCACCGGTGCCATCGCACTTGGCTCCCTCGTCGGCCTGCTCGTGATCGAATCGCGGATCGAGGAACCGCTGATCCAACTGAAGTTCTTCCGTAGCGCACCGTTCAGCGGAGCGACGGTGATCGCGGTGTGCGCCTTCGCCTCCCTCGGTGGATTCCTGTTCCTCAACACGCTCTACCTGCAGGACGTGCGTGGCTACTCTCCGCTGCATGCCGGTCTCTACACTCTGCCGATGGCCTTGATGACGCTGATCTTCGCGCCGATCTCCGGCCGCATCGTCGGGACCCTCGGAGCGCGCATTCCCCTGCTCGTCGCGGGAATCGGATTCGTGATCTCGGCTCTGATGCTCACCCGACTCACTCCGACGACGTCGTTCGCGTGGCTGGCGGTCGCATACGTGATCTTCGGAATATCCTTCGGCATGGTCAACGCCCCGATCACCAACACCGCGGTGTCCGGAATGCCGCGCAGCCAGGCCGGAGTGGCGTCCGCCATCGCGTCGACCAGCAGGCAGGTGGGCCAGTCGCTCGGCGTGGCCGTCGTCGGTGCCATCGTGACCGCAGGCATCGTCGGTGAGATCTCCGACGGTTTCACCGCCGCCGCGGTTCCCGCGTGGTTCGTCATCGCGGGCGCAGGAGTGGTGGTCACCGCTCTCGCAGTGGTCACCACCGGCCGCTGGGCCCGATCGACGGCCGAAAGCATCGGCCGCCCGGTGCTGGTATGAACGCCGATGCAGCGCACGTCTGGCGCGAGATGCGCGCGCTGATGCTCGAGAAACACGACACCCGACGGGCCGTCGCCGACGCCACGGGCATGAGTTTCCTGCGTGCCAAGTTGCTCACCAAGTTGCTCGCGGGTGATCGGACGGTCACCGAGCTGGCCGAAATTCTCGCGTCCGATGCGCCCTACGTATCTCTCAACGTTCGCGAGCTCGAGAAGCGCGAATTGGTGGTGCGCACGGAAGATCCCGACGATCGCCGACGCCGCATCATCGGACTCACCGATGCCGGACGACGCCTCGCCGAGAAGGCCAGAACGATCGCCGACGCCCCGCCGCCGGAATTCACGACGGTATCCGCGGACGACCTGGCGCATCTGCGACGGATTCTGCAGCTGCCCTGATCCGGCAATCAGCGGCGGATGGACTCGAGCGGGGTGCCGGTCTCGACGAGGGCGCGCACCGTCGCCGCTTCCATGCCCGGGGATCCGCACACCAGAATTTGGCGATCCGAGAACGGCTCCTGCGTGGCGACCACGTCGGCCACGCTGCCCTCCCAGCAATGCTCGGGCTCGAATAACGATGTGGTGGAACCTATTTCGGCATGGATGCGGTCGTTCCATCGATCCGACGCCCACGGCTCGTGCAGTTGGTCGACGACCGGAACGACGGTCAACCACTGCAATTCCGACGCCATCAGCCACAGCATGTCCCCGGCGTACAGATCGCGAGGCGACTTGCCGCCGACGAACAGCGTCACGTTCGGTGGCCGCTCCCAGCGCGTCAGGTCGAGCAGAATCGCGCGCAACGGAGCGAGGCCGGTGCCGCCCGCGATCATGACGACGTCGCGACCCGAGTCGTCGACATGCAGACTGCCTTTGGGATCACTGATCTGCCAGACGTCCCCTGGCCGAGTCTCGTTGACGATCGACCCGCTCACCCAGCCTGCCGGAACAGCGCGCACATGGAACTCGAGCTTGCCGTCTCGTGAAGGCGGCAACGCGGGTGAGTATCGACGCGTCAGAGCAGAGTTCTGGGGAACTGTCACCGACACCGACTGGCCGGCGCTGAACGGAACCGCATCGCCTTCGAGTCTGATGACCGCGAGGTCGTTCCGAAGGCGGTGATACTGAACGACCGTCGAACTCCACGCCTGCATGCCGACCAGGATAGGGGTCGGGGCCTGGTGTCTCGCAAACGCGCGCGAGGTTCGCTACCGCTGCCCCGCTCGAGGTCGCAAACGCGCGCGCATTTGCTGAACGCGCGCGAAATAGTGACCGAACTAGGGACGAATCTGCGCGCACCTGACAAAGGCGCGCGCATTTGCGAGGAAGTGCGCGGGAGAACCTAGCGCTGGTGCCGCGGCTTCCAGACCACCAGGGCGTTGCGTTGAATCGGCACCAGGTCCCGGCGATAGCTGGCGTGCACGGTGGCGAGCTCCTGGGCCAGCTCGGAAACCCGAGCCTGCAGTGCCTCCACCTGATTGGTGAGCTCGATGATGCGCTTGATGCCGGCGAGGTTGACACCCTCGTCCTGCGAGAGTCGCTGCACCTCACGGAGCAGTGCGACGTCACGCGGGGAGTAGCGTCGCCCACCGCCGGTGGTGCGGTGCGGGGTGACAAGTCCGAGCCGGTCGTAGGTACGCAGCGTCTGCGCGTGCATGCCCGCCAGCTGAGCCGCGACTGAGATCACGAAGATCTGCGCGTCGGGATCAGCTTGTGCGCCACCGGCGTTCGCAGACCCACCCTCGGGAGGGACCGACATCACACACCTGCCCACCCGGCCCGCGGGTCGAATCCGCTGGCCTTCTCGGCTTCCAGATAAGTCTTCAGAGCGTCGGTAGCAGCATCGTCGAGTTTCTGCGGCACGGCAACTTTGACGGTCACCATCAGATCACCGGTGCCGGATTTCTTCGGGACGCCGCGACCGCGCACGCGCAGCACTCTGCCGTCGACGGTTCCCGGTGGAACCTTCACGCCGACGCGACCGTCGAGGGTGGGTACCGACAGCGTGGTGCCGAGCACCAGTTCGCCGTAGCTCACCGGAACGGTCACCGTCAGGTCGTCGCCCGTGCGGCCGAACACCTTGTCGGGCTTGACTCGTACGGTCACGAACAGGTCGCCGGAGGGTGCACCGCGGAGTCCCGCTTCGCCCTGGCCGGCGAGTCGCACCTTCTGGCCGTCACTGATGCCGGCCGGTACGCGCACGGTGATGGTGCGAGTCCGGTTCTGCACGCCGGTGCCGCGGCAGTCGGCGCACGGGTCGTCGATGATGGATCCGGTACCGCGGCAGTCGTCGCACGGCTCACTGAAGCCGAACGCGCCTTGGTTTCGGTTGACGACGCCTTGGCCGTTGCACTTGGGGCACACGCGCGGGCTTGTTCCGGGCTTCGCGCCGCTGCCGTGGCAGGTGGTGCACGAGGACGGGCTGGTCAACTTCAAGGGAACCGTAACGCCTTGCGCCGCTTCACGGAACTGCAGCGAAGTCTCGGTCTCGACGTCGCTGCCGCGTCGCGGCCGGTTGCTCTGGGTGCGCTGCTGCGCGCCACCGCGGTTGAACAGGCCACCGAACAGGTCGCCGATTCCGCCGTCGCCACCGCCTTGGCCGAAGATGTCTCCGACGTCGAAGGTCTGGCCGCCGCCACCGAATCCGCCTGCGCCAGGCGAGAACCCACCGCCGCCGCCGCGGCTACCGAACCCGCCCGAGGCGAACAGTCGTCGCGCCTCGTCGTATTCCTTGCGCTTGGCCGGGTCGGCGAGGACGGCATGCGCCTCGCTGACCGCCTTGAACTTGTTCTCGGCCGAGGCGTTGCCGGGGTTGGCGTCGGGATGGTTGTCCCTGGCCAACTTTCGGTACGCCTTCTTGATCTCTTCTGCAGTCGCGCTGGAGGAAACGCCCAGCTCCTTGTAGAAGTCCTTCTCGATCCACTCCCGCTGGCTCACCGGGCGTTTCCTCCTCTCGCGCTACTTCTTTTTACTGCTCGTCGGACGCAGGTGCATCCGATTCTTGTGCTGCGCTGTCCACGACGCCGACCATCGCGGTCCGCAGAACGCGCTCGCCGAGCTTGTAGCCCGGACGCATCAGCGTTCCGACGACGGGACTGCTGCCGTCACCCTCGTGGGAGACGGCCTCGTGGATGGCCGGGTCGAAGGCGTCGCCCTCGGCTCCGAAGGTGGTCAGGCCGATGTTCGAGAACACCCCTGCCAGCTTGTCTGCCACTGCCTTGAGCGGTCCGGTTTCGAGGTCGCCGTGCTGGCGAGCTCGCTCGAGGTCGTCGAGAACCGGAAGGAGCTGCGAGACGACGGACGCCTTCGCGTTCTCCGCTCCGGTCTGCTTCTCACGGTCGGTACGACGCCGGTAGTTGGCGTACTCCGCCGACACGCGCTGCAGATCTGCGGTGAGTTCGGCGACCTGTGTGTCACGCGGGTCTTCCACGACGTCTCCGTCGACCGTCCCTTCGTCCACCGAGTCGGGCCGGTCCGCAGCCCCGGTGCCCACGAGGGGCTCCGGAACTGCGTCACCTTCCCGTACTTCACCGGTCTCGGGATCGATCTTTCGCTTGTCCACGAAAGTGACCGGTTCTTGCTCGGTGTTCTCCGACGTCACTTCTTGTCCGTGTCGTCGGCGGGCTCGTCGACAACCTCTGCGTCGACGACACCGTCGTCAGCGGCCTGCGCGCCACCCTCTGCGCCGCCCTGCTCCTTGGCCTGAGCCTCGTAGATGGCGGTGCCGAGAGCCTGCGACTCGGTCGAGAGCTTCTCCACGGCGGTCTTGACTGCCGAGATGTCGCTGCCCGCGAGAGCCGTCTTGGCGTCGGCGATAGCGGTTTCGACGCGTCCCTTGAGCTCGGCGTCGACCTTGTCCTCGTTGTCCTTGACGAACTTCTCCGTCTGGTGGACGAGGGACTCGGCCTGGTTGCGGACCTCGGCCTCTTCGCGACGAGCCTTGTCCTCGTCTGCGTGAGCTTCCGCGTCGGCGACCATGCGGTCGATCTCTTCCTTGGACAAGCCGGAGCCGTCCTGGATCTTGATCGTGTTCTCCTTGCCGGTGCCCTTGTCCTTGGCCGTGACGTGCACGATGCCGTTGGCGTCGATGTCGAAGGTGACCTCGATCTGCGGGACGCCGCGAGGAGCCGGGGGCAGCTCGGTCAGCTCGAAGGAGCCCAGGAGCTTGTTGTGCGAGGCGATCTCGCGCTCACCCTGGAAGACCTGGATCTGCACCGAGGGCTGATTGTCGTCAGCGGTGGTGAAGGTCTCGGAACGCTTCGTCGGGATGGTGGTGTTGCGCTCGATGAGCTTGGTCATGACGCCACCCTTGGTTTCGATACCGAGGGACAGCGGCGTGACGTCGAGGAGCAGAACGTCCTTGACCTCACCCTTGAGCACACCGGCCTGCAGTGCAGCACCGACGGCCACGACCTCGTCCGGGTTGACGCCCTTGTTGGGCTCACGTCCACCGGAGAGTTCCTTGACCAGCTCGGACACGGCGGGCATACGCGTCGAACCACCGACGAGCACGACGTGGTCGATGTCCTTGACGGCGATGCCGGAGTCCTTGACCACTGCCTGGAACGGCGCACGGGTGCGGTCGAGCAGGTCGGAGGTGATCTTCTGGAACTCCGAGCGGCTGAGCTGCTCGTCGAGGAAGAGCGGGTTCTTGTCGCCGTCGACCGTGATGTACGGGAGGTTGATCGAGGTGCTCTGCCCGGAGGACAGTTCGATCTTCGCCTTCTCGGCAGCCTCACGCAGACGCTGCAGCGCCATCTTGTCCTTGGTCAGATCGATGCCGTTCTGCGCCTTGAACTTGTCGACGAGCCAGGTCACGATGCGCTCGTCCCAGTCGTCGCCACCGAGGTGGTTGTCGCCGGACGTCGCACGAACCTCGACGACGCCGTCGCCGATTTCGAGCAGCGAGACGTCGAACGTGCCGCCACCGAGGTCGAACACGAGAATGGTCTGCTCGCTGTCGCCCTTGTCCAGGCCGTATGCGAGGGCTGCCGCGGTGGGCTCGTTGACGATGCGCAGGACGTTGAGGCCGGCGATCTGGCCGGCTTCCTTCGTGGCCTGACGCTGTGCGTCCTCGAAGTACGCGGGAACGGTGATGACCGCGTCGGTGATTTCCTCACCCAGGTAGGCCTCGGCGTCGCGCTTGAGCTTCTGCAGCGTGCGCGCGGAGATTTCCTGAGGGGTGTACTTCTTACCGTCGATCTCCACGGTCCAGTCCGTGCCGACGTGGCGCTTCACGGAACGAATCGTGCGATCGACGTTGGTGACCGCCTGGTTCTTCGCGGGCTGGCCGACCAGCACTTCACCGTTCTTGGCGAAAGCGACGATCGACGGGGTGGTGCGTGATCCCTCGGAGTTGGCGACGACAACCGGTTCGCCGCCCTCGAGGACGGACACGACCGAGTTGGTGGTCCCGAGGTCGATACCGACCGCACGAGCCATAATGTTTCCTCCTGTTATTGCGTGGATTCAGTCCCTGGGTGAGCGAACTCCACTCAAGTTTGCATAACGCGATCTGTTGCGTCAACTTCCAACTTGAGCCTCATCCACTCAAGGCTGCTGACCTGCACAACGGAGGGTGTGGCGAATTTGTTCCCCAGGGAGCGCTGCGCGCATGTGAGCGAAAACTCGACCCCTGCTACGAGGTTCCGTGCACGTGGGGCGAAGCCCCTCCACAGCAGTACGCCGCGACGATCAGCGGGGATCGTCGCGGCGCAGCGGGGAGAAAGTTAAGCGGACGAGAATTACTCGGCAGGCTCCTCGGCCGGCGCGGGGATGCAGTTGTGACTGAGCAGTCCGGCGGTGATGTTGTTCATGAAGTCGGCATCGAGCGCGCTGGCGAAGGCCGCGGCACCTGCGGGACGGGCGACCCATTCACGATCGACGGACGGCACGGTGTACGTGGCTGCCTCGCCTGCCTTGATGGTCGTCTCGGTGTTCTGGCCCTGGACGCCTGGCAGTGCGCCGTAGTTGACGTTGACGTTCGACGCGTCGTCCTTGCCCTTGTTGTCGACCTTCACCTGCAGTGCCACGACGCCGCCCTCGGGGGCGTCCTTCACCGTGGTGTCGCAGACAGCGGCCATGGTGACCACCAGGTCGGGGCTTTCGAGGACTGCTGAGCCGAGGGGCATCGCAGGCTCGGTCTCGGGCTCGGCCGAGGCCATGGGCACGAGGACGACCGCACCGATGCCGGCGGCCAGGGCGGCCGTCGAGGCCAGGATCGATGTGCGGGCAAGACGTCGCATGGACAACTCCTGTAGCTGAGGGGATGTGACCCGTGAGTCAGATGTGACTGGTGGGGCAGTTGGTACTTGACTCACTATGGCCTATCGGAATCAGACATTCCACACCAGGCGGTCTCGATTCGATGACGTTCGCATATCGAAGGAAACCGCCCCGACGAATGACATCCCTGTAGTTCGGCGTAGGTTTCACCGGTCGGCGAGCGAGGTTTCACTCGCCGACGATCAGGGGAACCACAACCCTGCGGATCGGCCGCGCCCTACGTAGGGTTGAGGAAAAGCGAGGCTACGGAGGCACATGGATCCCGAAGTGCAGCACGAACCGAGCGAGATCACCTACGACGAGAAGTTCTATCCGGCTCGGCCGAAACCACTTCGACCTTCCGTACGTCGCGCAAATCGAAGCAACAGTCCCACTCCGGACAGCGAGCCGGTTGCCTCGAACCCCGAGTACGTGGACTGGCTCACCGAACAGTCGATGCTGCGCGACGCCAAGCTGATCGCCGAGCAACTTTCGGGCAAGGGCAGCATGTGGCAGAACCCGTACGCCGATCCCGATCCCCGTGCCGCCGTCGAGCGCGCTCCGGTGTGGTTCACCGCCTACCCCATCTCGGTGATCAACGCTCCACAGACGAGCTTTCTGAGCACCCTCGGCGATGAGAAGCTGTGGCAGGCCTTCTCCGAAATCGGTGTCACCGCAGTACATACCGGCCCGGTGAAGGTGGCGGGCGGCATCCACGGCTGGCGGCCGACTCCCTCGGTCGACGGCCACTTCGACCGCATCGGTATGCAGATCGACCCCGCATTCGGATCGGAAGAAGAGTTCCGACGCCTGTGCGTGGTGGCCTCGGCATACGACGGCATCGTCATCGACGACATCGTGCCCGGACACACCGGCAAGGGTGCGGACTTCCGACTCGCCGAGATGGCCGTGGCCGACTACCCCGGCATCTACCACATGGTCGAGATCGAACCGCAGGACTGGCATCTGCTCCCCCGAGTGCGCGCCGGTGCCGACTCCCAGAACATCGACGCCGAGGCCGAGGCCAATCTCGCTCGTGCCGGCTACATCATCGGCCAGCTGCAGCGCGTGATCTTCTACGAGCTCGGTGTGAAGGAAACCAACTGGAGCGCAACACCTCCCGTTGTCGGCATCGATGGCGTCGAACGCCGCTGGGTGTACCTGCACTACTTCAAGGCCGGTCAGCCGTCGATCAACTGGCTCGATCCTTCCTTCGCCGGCATGCGTCTGGTGATCGGCGACGCCTGCCACTCCATCGCGGACCTGGGCGCAGGCGCACTACGCTTGGACGCCAACGGTTTTCTCGGCGTCGAACGTCGAGCAGAAGGCCCGGGCTGGTCCGAGGGCCATCCCCTGTCCGAGGCCGCGAACCACCTGATCGCGAGCGTGGTGCGCAAGATGGGCGGGTTCACCTTCCAGGAGTTGAACCTGACGATCGACGACATCAAGGCCATGGGTACCAACGGTGCCGACCTGTCGTACGACTTCATCAACCGCCCCGCCTACCAGCACGCGCTCGTCATGGGCAACACCGAATTCCTCAGGCTCACGATGACTTTGGCGCGTGATCATGGCGTCGACACGGCATCGTTGGTGCATGCGCTGCAGAACCACGACGAGATGACGTTCGAGCTCATCCACTTCGCCACCCTGCATGCGGAGGACGAGTTCTCGTACGGAGGCGAGACGGTCAGGGGCTCCGACCTGGGTGATCGCATTCGCGGCGAGCTCACCGATCGACTCACCGGACGGTGGGCACCCTATAACCGGACGTTCACGACCAACGGAATCGCTTGCACCACAGCAAGTGTCATCACCGCATCCCTCGGTATCCGCGATCTCGACCGAATGGACGAGGCAGACATCGAGACGGTCAAGCGTGCCCACCTTCTGTTGGCCATGTACAACGCCTTGCAGCCGGGCGTATTCGCCCTGTCGGGCTGGGATCTGCTGGGCATCTTGCCCATCGATGCCGCGGAGGTCGACGACCTCATTCGGGAAGGTGACACCCGCTGGCTCAACCGCGGCGCACACGATCTCATGGGGTACTTCCCCGAGGCCGTGCGCTCGGAATCCGGAATCCCCCGCGGGCGCAGCCTCTACGGCTCTCTTCCGGAGCAGCTGGCCGACCCGCAGTCGTTCGCCCGCCAACTGGCGCGAATCATCGAGCTGCGCAAGCGGTTCGGTATCGCTACCGCCCAGCAGATCGACATTCCCACGGTCTCGCACAAGGGTCTGCTGGTGATGGTGCACGAGCTCAGCCAGGGGACCATTCAGGCCACCGTGCTCAACTTCTCGTCCGAGGAGATCAGCGCAACCATTCAGTCCAAGCACCTGGTGCCCGGCACGTGCGCCATCGACGTGTACGACGACAACGAGATTGCAACCGTGGACGAGCTGAACAGCTTCCCGATGACACTGCGTCCGTACGAGGGCGTGGCGGTGGTGCTGCGCTGAGTCGGCCGCCCATCACCCAGGCCCGATAGACTTCTGCACCGTGGCCGAAGAACCGAACGATCCGACCTCGCACAGACCTCGGCCTGCGCGTCCGCAACCACCGCGGCCGGATGTTGTCGTCGAGCCCCTTCGGCCACGGCAAGAGACCGTGCCCTCGATTCTTCCGAAGATCGCCACCGGACTGTGGGCAGTGACGACCGTAATCGTCCTGGTGTTGGCAGCGGTCATCGCCCTGAATTGGGAACCCGTGCTTTCCGGCGTCGAAAGTGCGGTCTCGCAGCAGGACTCGACGGCGAGTGCGACCGATGTTCGCAACACCGCCTCGGCCACGCTGCTGTCCAGTGGTGCCGCATCGGCGGTACTCGTTTTGCTCGGATTCGTCGCGCTGAACCTGCTGCGCGGCGCGGCGACGTCGTCCAAGGTCCTGATGGGCGCGGTAGGGATCCTGACCGTCGGCGCGGCCGTCACGTTCTCGACCTTCGTCTCCGACGCACCCGCGCTGTTCGGCGGCGTCCTGCAGTGGGGACCGTTCGTCGTGGCAGCTACTGCGGCCGTTGCGACCATCGTCGCTCTGCTGCCCCGGCGATCCTCACGCCAGTGATGCGAGAATCCCTTCGGCACTACGCGCAGCCAGGGCGCACGAGGTCGACGTGAACTGATCCAGCAGTGGGTGCTCGGACAGTCCTCGCCACCGGTGCACCGCCGCCAACGCAGTGTCTCGCTGTTGCGTGCGTCCGGCATCGGGCGGCAGATTCAGGCGTTCCGTGGCGGCGATGCCGAAACCACCGATGATGCGCTGCAGGTCCAGCAAGGCGCCCTCGGGGAGTTTCGGAGTGGTCGAACGCAATCGGCCGAGCAGACGCAGTTCGGCGAAACCGTGCACGTCGGCGAGCATTCGCCCGGCTTCGGTGCGCAACGCATGCGATTCCGGCCGAAACTCCAGGATCCGTTGCAGAGCAACGAGAGCCGAATGTAGCTTCAACTGATCGGCGCGTTGGCCGAATTGCACGTCGATCACCGATCTGAGCTCGGTCAGACCGCTCCGCTCCACCAGGTCGGCAGCAAGCGTCGGCGAATCGCGTACCCCGAGCCGAATCAGTGTGACCGCCATACGGATACCGAACAAGCCGAAGCGATCGACGATGCTGGCGCGCAGCGCAGCATCGACCGGCAACGTGCTCTGCGGCCGCACGAATCGATCGGCCGAGAGCATTGCCAGCTGCAGATCCTCGGTCGGCACCGTCGCCAACATCTCGAACGCAGCGAATTCGTTCTGCCGCATTGTTTCCGCACCGAGCGCGAGCAATCCCGCCACCGGAACCACTGCCTGACACAATCCCGTGGCCTCGAGCTCGGACGCGAACCGAGCAGCGACCTCCTTGGCCGACATCATCGCGTCCATCCGACCCGAACCGACCTCGTCGGCCCGCGAGACCACCCCGATCACGCCGAGTGGCCCCGAATCGCCGCCCACGTGCGCACCGATCTGTCCGAGGAACGACACGTCCGACGCGTTGAGAGTGCGCAGCAGATACACGACGGCATCGGCACCCGAGGACGAGTTCTCGGGGGTGAGCATGGCCAGAGTTCGGGCCGAGACATCGCGCGAGAGCGATGAGGTACCAGGGGTGTCGATGATCGTGGTCTGCGCCAGGGCACTCGCCGGCCATTCGACGTCCAGGCGATCGACCTGCGCCGCCGTCAACGACCCCAGATCGAAGGTCAACCGGCCGTCCCGCCGCTGCACCGGCACGTTCGCCGCCCGGTCGCCGTCGTACCAGGCCGTGACGGCGGGGGTGACGCCGTTGCGGTACCACGTGACGACCTTGGTGCACTCCGTGGCGTCGGTCGGCGCAATGTCCTGTCCAACAAGCGAATTGAGTAGCGTCGACTTCCCTGCCTTGAGCGATCCGGCCAGAGCCACCCGTAGCGGCTCGTCCAAGCGGTACAGGCATTCGTCGAGCATCCACGACGCCTCGGCATCCCCCGCGTAGGTCGACCGGGCCGCCGAGATCAGATCACGCGCTCGGGCCAGAGCCGTCTGGCTCATACTGCGACGTCCTTGACGAGACCGAGTGCGCGAGAATTCAATTCGGCGGTCACTCGCATGTCGTTCTCCAAGCGCGCGATACGGGCGGCGCGATCGGTGTTGTCGGCCGCGGCGGCTTCCTGCGCCGAGCGCAGCGACTCGTTCAGCGACCGCAGCGTCTGCTCGGCGATCGAGGTGAAATGATCGCGCAGGACCCGCTGAATCTGACGCAGCCGGTCCTTGGACTCCTTGCCCACCTGAAAGCTCACATCGTCGGTGAACCGGCGGATCGCCATCTTGGCCTCGGACCTTCGCGCTTTGACGCGGTTCTCCTTGTCCTCCTTGTACGCCTTGGTGCCGAGCAGCACTCCGGCTCCGATGGAGATCGGATTGAGCAGGCTCAGCCCGACGAACGTGGTGATCAGGCCGAACATCAATACGCCGCCGTAGGATCCGCGCATTCCCACGAGAACCTTCTGCGTGATGCCGACCCGACCGGATTCCAGATCTGCCAACGACGCGACGGGTTCGAGGACGTTATCCAAGTCGCCGAGATCGAGATCGGGCAGTGCCGCCGCCCCGGAGGACGCGAAATGCTCGGCCACCAACTCCGAGAGCCACAGTGCTCGCTCGTGAGCCCACACGAAGTTGTCGCCCACCGACGCGGCGATCTGCTCCTCGAGCCATTCGCCCAGTTGCGGCCAGTCCTTGCCCGGATCCCCCTCGTCGACGGTCTCCTCCGCCTCCCGAGTGACGCGACGCAACCGGTCTCGTAGATCGTGATCGATGTCGGACGCAAGATCGGCAATCCCGTCCCCGAGCGTCTGCTGCCACTGCGACGAGCGCTTGTGCAGATCCTCGGCAGCGGACTTGGCGCGCTGCAGCCCGGCGACGGCAGCGGCCGCCCGCTCCGGATCCTTCAGCGCCGCAAGCTCACTGCCGAACGACAGGGACAGGTGCTCGGTGACCGATCGGACATCGAGCGAGACCGACGCACGAGCCAACACGTCCGCGCGCGCCACCACATCGTCGCGCAGAAACGCGTAGAGCTGCTGAAAGCCGGACTCGGCGTTGAGTTCCTCGTCGTTCAGACGCACGGCGTGCGAACGCAACAGAGACGACACCGGCAGCATCTGCACATCGATGCCCGCGCGGTCGAGGTGTCCACGGTTGGCCTCGACGATCTGCCGCCAGTGCGGATACAGATCGGTCTTGGTGATCAGCACGGCCACAGCCGGGCACAGGCCCTGCACCTGTCGAAGAAAGGACAGTTCGGGCTCGGTGAATTCACGGGAGGCATCGGACACCACGAGTACGGCGTCGGCCGACGGAATCAGACCCAATGTGCCTGCAGCGTGCGGGTTTCCGTGTCCGCCGACGCCGGGGGTATCGACCAGCACCAGACCGTCGGCGAGCAGTGGACTCGACACCCCGATGTCGAGCCGCAACACCTCCCGGCCCTGCGCACGGGGACTCGCCGGGGTAACCGTCGTGATCTCTTCGAGCGGAACGTCGACGCGGATGGGCTCGTTGCCCGGATCCGCGAGTACGAGCTGTGCGGAGAAGCTTTCGGCGTTGGAGACCACCGTCGGAATGGCCGTGGTCTCGTCGTCGCCGACCGAGCACACGGTCAGATTGAGCAACGAATTCACGAACTGACTCTTGCCCTGCTTCAGCGGCCCCACCACGATGATGCGCCGGCGTGGATCCAGGACCCGCGACTTCGCCGCCTCGACACGATCCACCAGATCGGATCTACCCGCCGAGGTCGCCACCGCCGCGGTGCGACTCAGCAGCTCGGCCAGCTCCGTAGTTTGCCCGTCCATACTCTTGCTTCACTACCGTTCTCGTCGACGTCCCTGGACAGAACTCTATCCACGCCTCGGCCCCGAGTGTGACGAACACACTCGGGGCCGCGCGCTGTGTGTCGCTGACGGAATCAGGGGTGCAGCGGGTCGATATCGTGATCGACGGTCACATGGCCGAGGGAATCGGCTGCCGAGTCCACCGATCCGTGCAGGCTGCCGTCACTGAACAGGCTCGACTCGCTCTCACCCTGACCGAAGACGTCGGAGTCGACGCTGGACCAGCCGGTGCCGGATGCGGCTGCGCTGGAGTCGAAGGTACTCGAGTGCTCGAACGATCCCGACGCGGCACCGGACACCGCGGAGGAGAGTCCGCCGCCTGCATGAGCCAGTCCGTCGGCACCGGACTGCAGACCGCCGGTGAGGCTGCCTGCCGCCTGACCACCGATGTCGGCAGCGGAATCAAACCCGCCGCCCGCGGAAGCCGCAGCGTCCGCACCAGCATCCAAACCCGCACCCACCGTGGATGCGACGTCGCCTCCGAGCGAAGCACCGGTGTCGAGTCCCGCACCGACGTTCGACGCGATCTCGCCGCCCACCGACGTTCCCGCGTCGACCACTCCGCCTGCCGCACCTTCGAGGCCGCCTGCGACGGATCCTGCCGCGTTCGCAGCTCCCTCGAGACCTGCGCCTGCGGATGCTGCCGCATCGATTCCGGCACTGACGCCACCGGTCACGGCTCCTTCGAGTCCGGCCCCGGCCTGAGCTGCGGCATCGACGCCGCCTGCTACTCCGCCTGCGATGCCGCCACCGAGGCTGCCCAGACCTGCGAGTCCACCGGTCAGGCCGGCACCGGCGTCACCCAGGCCCGCGAGTCCACCGGTCAGGCCCGCTCCTGCATTGCCGACAGTCGCGAGGCCACCGGTCACATCTGCACCCACGGTGCCGACGGCTCCGAGGCCACCGGTCACATCTGCGCCGACCTGGCCGAGTCCGGCAAGTCCCCCGGTGAGGCCTGCACCGACTCCACCGAGTCCGGCAAGACCACCGGTCAGGCCTGCACCGACTCCGCCGAGTCCGGCCAAGCCGCCCGACAGATCCGCGCCGACTCCGCCCACTCCGGCGAGTGCCGCGTCGACTGTTCCGGTGAGATCGGCTCCGGCTGCCACTGCGGTGTCGACCGCACCGGACAGTCCTGCGCTCAGGTCCGCGCCTGCACCGAGTACGGCTCCGAGGTCGAGGGCTGCGCTGGTGTCGAGCACTGTCTCGAGGGCGGTGCCGAGCTGAGCTCCTGCTGTGCCGCCGACGCCGAATGCCGCTCCGAGTAGACCTTCCAGGTTTCCGGCAACCCCACCGGCACCGGCAACCCCACCGGCCAGTCCGCCTGCAAGTCCGCCTGCGATGTCGCCGCCGATGCCTGCACCTGCGCCGAGGACTCCCTCGACTGCGGTGTCGAGGGCAGCGGTCAGGCCGCCGATCGCGCTGGTGTCGAGGTCCAGTGCCGTTCCGAGTGCGCCGCCGACGACCGCGCCGACGCTGCCGCCAGCGGCAAGCAGGGCGTCGACGTCGAGGTCCGCGAGCACACCGGCGTCCAGGACGGCGCCGAGTGCGGTTCCGATGGATCCTGCGATGGCACCGTCGGCTGCGAAGAGACCGCCGAGGCTCGCGCCGACGCCGCCGGCGAGGTCGCCGACCAATGCTCCACCGGCTCCGAGTGCTCCGTCCAGTGCAGCTCCGACATCGGTGGTGAGATCGGCACCGACGGTGCCGAGGCCTGCGAGCGCGCCGCCGATTCCTGCGGTCAGTGCGCCGCCGAGGTCACCCACGATGTCCAGTCCGGCTCCGGCGTCGAGTACTGCTCCGAGGGCTCCGCCGAGGGCCGCGCCGAGCTCTGCTCCGACGGTTCCACCGACTCCGAAGATCGCGCCGAGCGCGCCGCTCAGTCCACCCTGGATGTCGGCCAGTGCTCCGAGGTCGACGGCACCGGTCGCACCGAGCGCGGCGTCGAGGGCTGCCTGCAACTGCGCGGTGATGTCGCCGCCGATCTCCCCGCCGATGCCTGCGCCGGCTCCGAGAAGTCCGGTCAACGCAGCGCCGAGTCCGACGGTTCCGCCGAGCAGACCGTCCAGGTCCAGATCCAGACCGGCACCGAGGCCGCCCCCGATGCCTGCACCCGCGCCGATCAAGGCGTCGAGGGCACCACCGAATGCGGCACCGAGCTCGACACCGATCTGACCGCCGACCGCCAGCGCGGCGGCGAGTGCTGCCTGCAGGGATGCCGCGATCTCACCCGTGACATCGATGCCGCCGGTCAGGCTGCCACCCGCGGCGAGTCCGCCGCCGGCGACCGCGCCTGCGGCCAGACCGAGTCCGGCAGACAATCCGCCGCCGAGGCTCGCTCCTCCGGCGAGTGCGCCCTCGAGGCCGGCCGATGCGCCGGCGCCCAAGATGGCCGACAGCTGGCTGCCCGCTCCGGCGAACAGTCCCGACTCGGCAACCAGCGGAGCCACCGCGACGATGTCCGCATGGGTCACGTCGCCGAGGCCCGCAGCGGCCAGCGTCATCTCGGGGTTGGCGCAGTATGCGGCGGCGGCCTGGTCGTCGCGCAGCAGGCTGAGGATGAAATCGAGTACGGCGTTGGTAGCCATCTGGGTCTCCTTGACGAGTGGTGCTTCGTGGTTGATCACAAAGCTATGCACCGGAGGGCCCCCGCCCAACGGGGCCGATCCCCGTACTCCCCCGAAGGTCGCCAGGGGGATTTCGTTAGGGGATCTGGGCGCTTTAGGGGATTTCACTCGTTGTGCGCTCTAACCTGCTGTGAGACGTAACGAACATGCGGCGCGAGCCGACAGTGCGGGTGACGGCAGTACTACTGACGGCGAGACGAAGGCGGCGACACGACAATGAACGCAGGGCTCGGCATACGTATCGGTTCGGTGACAGCGGTGGCTGCGCTCGATACCGATCCGGTCACCTCGGTGGTCAAGAGATCGGCACTCGATCTTCGTCCGGGTGCGGCCCCGAGCTTGGCCGAGCTGTGGGATCGATCGGCTCGGCACCTGATCAGCGGATTCGCCGACCGAGTGGGCGACCCGGTGGAACTGATCGACGACGACGGCCGCAGTCACCGTGCCGAGGATCTGTATGCCACCGCCGCCCGCGCTCTCGTGGCCGAGGTGTCCGCCGGAGCCGATTCCGCCCCGACGGTCGTCGTCACCCACCCCACCCGCTGGACGGCGTACACGGCCGAGGTCCTCGGCGAGGCATTGGACCGCGCCGGGCTGGCCGACGTCACGCTGGTCCCCGAGTCCGTCGCCACCATGCGGTGGCTCGAGGTGACTCGCGGACCCCAGTCCGACGGCCTCGCCGTGATCTACGACCTGGGCGCGAGCGCTCTCGACGTGACCCTGATGCGAACCGGCTCGGACGTGGGCGTCGTCGGCACCGGCGACCACTCGCAGGAGTTCGGCGGCGCTCAGTTCGATCACGCGATCATGCAGTACGTCCTCGATACCGTCTCGGGAAGTCAGTCGTTCGAGTTCGACCCCTTCGACCCCGACACCGTCGGGGCGCTGGTAGAACTGCGAGCACGCTGCGGCCAGGCGAAAGAACAGCTCTCGTACGACACGTCCACGTCGCTGACCGTCGACCTGCCCGGGCTGCACACAGAGGTTCGCCTGGTCCGCTCCGAGATCGAAGAGCTCGTACGAGCATCGCTGCTGGCGTCGGTCGGAGTCGTTCGTGACGCCGTCGCCGCCGCAGGGCTCGAAGTCACCGACATCGACCAGGTGGTGCTCGTCGGCGGCAGCACGGCCATTCCACTCGTGGCCGAGCTCATCTCGTCCGAACTGCGGGCGCCCGTGGTTGCCGGCCCCCGTCCCGAACTGACCGTCGCCGTGGGTGCCGCGATACTGGGCAGCGACATCGCCGACGCCACCGCGGCCGACGACGCAGCGTCCCTCGCCGCAGCCCCGACGGCGGCCGTGGCGAGCGCCGCGGCAGCCGCCCCGATGCCGCGCCCCACCCCGAGGCCCGCCCCGACGCCCACCGCGGTCGAATCCGATGCAGGCATGTCCGGCCGCAAGAAGGCCGGTCTCGTCGCCGGATCGGTCGTCGTTCTTGCACTGCTCGCCGGCGGAGGTCTGTCGGTGGGTACGGCACTGACGTCCGACAACACCACCCCGGCCGAGTCGAACTCTCAGACCTCGATCTCGGAAACCGGGACACCGGGGACCACCGCGGCGGTGGCGGAGGCCGAGACCACCACCGCGACCACCGGCGAGAACGGTTCTGCGGCAGCCGGATCCGAGGGCTCTCCCACCACGGTCGTCAACGCCGACGGCACGGTGACGCAGATCGACCCGGCAACCGGGGCTCCCGTCGCCGGATCCCCCGCCCCCGCCGCGGCACCTGCCGACAACGGCGCGGCGACGGTGCCGACCATCCCGTCGGTCGCGGCTCCGACGGTTCCCAGCTACCAACCGCCTGCCGTGCAGGTTCCCAACGTGCAGGTCCCCAGCTACCAGGCCCCCACCTTCACCAATCCCCTTCCCAACACGGCCAACAGCGTTGACAAAACCCTCGGCGGGGTGGTTGGCATTGTCCCGAAAATCCTAGATCCGATAACCGGCCAATAGTCGACCGTGAACAGCATCCGACCATCCCTCGTCGGCGTCGAACGCGCCGATCGCTTCGTCCGTGATGCGCTCGACACCAGAGGATTTCACGTCGTCGTCGGGGTGAACGGCTCCGGCCGCTCCGCTGTTCTCGATGTTGTCACAGCATCGGTGGACGTGTACCGGGCCGGCATCGCCGATGCGCCGTCCGGCTCGACGGTTGTCGTCGACGATGCACATGCGTTGTCGGAGCAACGGTTGGACGAGATCGCGGCGGCGGCAACACGATCCGATATCACGCTGATCGTGGCGACCGCACCGCGCGAGTTCGATTCGCGCATCGAGAAATTGATCGCGTCCGCCGGTTCGGCCCGTTTGACGCTGGTTCCGCTGGACAAGACGGCGATCTCCGCGCGTGCGGCCGCCACCGCTCGACCCATCTCCGCCCCACTGGCCAACGCCATCGCCAAGTCAACCGGGGGAGTTCTCGCCGCCGTCGATGCAGCCCTCGTCGCGCTCGGTCGTGACCGCTCCGACCCCAGCCCCTTGCGCGTCGTCTCCGAAGCCGTTGCTGCACAACATCGTCGGATGTTGCTCGACACCACCGACGACACTCGGGCCCTTCTGCTCGCAGCTCGATTCGGGATCGCGCCCGAGCCCGGCACCGCCGCACAGATCGTCGCGCGCACGAGCGAGGTGGAGTCCCTCGTCGACCTCGCCTGCACCTCGGGCCTACTCGACGCCACCGGCGTGACGGTTCCGTCCGTCGAGGTGCCACTGATCGAGCTGATCGGCGATCGGCGTTGCCGCCGGTTGCTCGATTCCATCACCGACGTCGCTCTCCGATCCCGCCTGCTCGACGCCACCGCCGCACGTGCGTTGACAGAGCGGGGCGTCGTCCATGTCGGTTTGGCCGATTTTCTCGTGCAGCAAGCCGATTCGGCATCGGTCGAGACAGCCGGTGCGCTGTACGACGCAGCTGTCGACGCGGGGTTCGATCCGGCGGCGGCTGCTGCCAGGAGAGCCGAAGTTGCGGCCGCAACCGGCGATCTCGATGCCGCGGGCCGCTGTGCCGACGTGGTACTCGACAACGCCGCCGTCTGCACTCCCACGGATCTACGGACGGCGGTGCGTGTATCGGCCTCGATCGCGGCGCAGCGCGGGATGGTCGCGCGCAGCACGCAACTGTTCACCTGGCTCGGTGCGGATCGGCTCGGACCCGATGCGGTGTGGGCGGCCCTGTCGGCCGCTGCAGCCGGTGACCGCAGCGCCGCAGACCTGTCGATGACCGCCGTGTCCGCTCTCGCACCGACGTCGAGTACCGCGTCGGGCACGCTGCTCGCGGCCGGGGTCCTCGGATCGATCGATTCGCGCACCGCAGCTGCCTCGAGCGCTGCCGCGAACTCGTTGATGCGCGCGATGACGTTGACGGGCACCGTGTCCGATCGCTCGTGCCTGCCCGACACCGCAGCGGCCGTCGCGGCCGTGCATGCCGTCCACTGCGGAGACCTCGCCCGCGTCGATTCCATTCTGGCGCGAGCGCTTCCAGAACAGCGTCCGGGATCCGAGGCACACACCAGGCTGAGCCTCATCGGAGCCTGGACGTCGATGCTGCGTGGAGATGCAGCCGATGCCGGCTTCGCGCTCGACGCACTCCGGGTTCCGGTGTCGCATGTGCGCAATCAGCTCTTCCTGCACGCGATTCGGGTGGGCCTGGCCCGTAGATCCGGTGATGCCGGATCGCTGATCACGGCATGGACGGGAGCGCAGAACGTGATCGCCGAGTACTCCACCGATCTGTTCGGCCTTCTGCCCCTGGGCGAATTGCTCTTGGCAGCAACCCGGCTCGGTCAAGTCGACCGCATCGAACATCTCGTGGCGCAGGCCACCGATCTGCTCGCGGCGCTCGGTGATCCGCCCGTGTGGTCGGCGGCGTTGCACTGGTATCAGGTTCAGGCGGCCATCGTGGCCCAGACACCCGACGCACTGGTGCCACACGCCAAGGCCCTGGCTGCAGCCGCGCCGACCCACCCGTACAGCGCCGCGCTCGCGGCCGCCGGGCGCGCCTGGCTGGAAGTGTTGCAGGGCCGACCCGACGCGACCGACGTGGAGAACTCGGCGCGCACGCTGACCGCGCTCGGACTGCCCTGGGACGGAGCCCGATTGGCGAGCGAGGCCGCGCTGGCCGTCACCGACACCGCGACCGCAACCGCCCTGCTGCACATCGCCAGATCGCTGCGCCAGCCCAGCTCGAGTCAACGCGACAGTCCGGGATCGACGCCGCAGCCGACGGGTTCACTGAGCGAACGCGAGGCCGAGGTCGCCGAGTTGCTCGTCCTCGGAGTCACGTACCGCGAGGTGGGCAGCCGCCTGTACATCTCCCCGAAGACCGTCGAGCATCATGTGGCGCGGATCCGGCGCAGGCTCGGGGCCGAATCCCGTTCGGAACTGATCTCCATGCTGCGCGCCATGGGGTACGGGGCCTCGACCAGCGCGGGGGTGGCAACTGTAACCGAGTGAGTACTCGGAGCGACATAACGACCGAGCACCAGCCCCGAATCGAGAACAGGTAGCATCTCATGACCGAGCAGCCCGGCAGTGTGAGCCTCGGCGCACCGGACGTCGGCCTCCACCTGGACGACGAACGCGCCGTCGCGGCCGTGTCGCATCCCATCGCTCCCGGACCATCGCTGCACCTGGCCTCGCTGCACTCGACCGTGCTCAACGCCCATTCCGACGGCACCGTCTCTCTCGGCGATACCACCGACGACGAGTCGGAGGCGTTCACCCACTTTCTCGACTCCCTCGCCGACGGTGTGGGAGTCACCGGCAGCAAGGGAACCGTCTTTCCTGCCGAGCAGCTGACGTCGATGGCCCTGCTGTGCTTGCTCACCGAGGTGGCGTCGTCGATCGGTCTGCAGCCCGGCGATCTCGCTGCGGCCGCCACCTATCCGGCGAGTTGGACGGCCGAGCAGCTGTTCGCACTGCGCTCGACGATGAACGAGCACGGTCTCGCGCACGTGTCACTGGTGGCCGAAGCAGAAGCGCTCGCTGCATGGAACGCATCGGTCCGCGCGACACTGCAGAAGAACGACCAGGCCGTCGCGGCCGCTCGTGGTGCCGCCATTCTGGCCGCGGAATACCCGGTCGACGCCGTCACCGAGCGATTCGCAGTTTTCCGGGCCCCGGCGAGGTCCGACCGCCGACCGTTGTTCGCAGCAGCAGCTTTCGCCGCGGCACTGACGGTCGGCGCGGCGTTGATCGCTCTGCAACTGGGCACGTCCAGCGACACCACCGTTCCCACCATCGGCAATGCTCAGCTGGTGCCGCCGACGACGTCGTCCGGCACCGCTCGGGGTGGACCGATCGACTTTCCCACCGTCGTCGTCGAGCCGGCGGCCGAGATCGCTCCGGTTGCTCCTGGTCCGGTCGCGACGACGGACCAGACGACGGAAGAGACGAGCCCGACCGACACCACCGACAACCCGCGCGCCGAGCCGGACGCAACCGAGATCGACACCCGTCCCGCGATCGAGACACCCGACGACAGCACCCCCGTGAAGCCGCCGAGCACGGTCGATCCGGCCCCGGAGCTTCCCGTCGAGGAGCCCACCGAGGACCCCGTCGACACCCCCGACGCGGAGCCGACCGACGGTCGGCTCGCACCCGGGACGGATCCGGTTGCGCGCAACGACTCGCCTGCCGCCCGAGCGCTGACGGACCGACCGACGGAGCAAACTCCATGAGCGATGCAGGACATCTCGGAATCACCGTCGGCAACACCAGGTCGGTGGCGGTCCACCGCGTCCACGCCGACGACGAACCGACGATCGTCGTGGTACCGACGACCCTGCGATTCGACGAGGACGGCCGGGCACACCTCGGCGAGTCCCCCGACACCGCGCCCTTCACCCGGTTCGTCGATCTGGTCGGCCGCCAGGAAGACGCAGCACCCGACGCCGATGCGTTCCGCGCCGAGGATCTGATGGCCAACTCCGCCAACTGCCTCGTCGCCATGGTGTCCGCATCGGCGGAGTCCGGGGACATGCCCGTCACGACGATGACGTACCCGGCGCGGTGGCCTCGGGAGAGCGTCGCACTGCTCCGAGACGCCCTCGATCACGCCGGCCTCACCGCGGTCGCGCTGGCACCCGATGCGAAAGCCGCCAGCGCATTCGCTCAGCGCAACCCAGGGACGGCCGCCACCGTGATCGACATCGGTGCCACCGGTACCGACATCTCGACCTACCCCGGAGGCGGAACCGTCCGCACCGCCGCCGTCAGCGGCGACGCATTCACCGATGCACTGTTCGATCACGTGGTGACCGATCGAGAGAACATCGATCTGTCCGACGCGGCGGTACGGGCCGCCCTCGCAGGGGTCGTCGCCTCGTGCGAGGCCGCCAAACACACGCTGAGCACGGCCGACAGCGCCACCGTTTCGGTCGAACTACCGGGACTGTCGCAGACCACGACGGTGACGCGAGCCGAGTTCGCCGCCCTGATAGCGCCGACGGTCCGCACCCTCGACGTGCCGCGGACGGGCACCGTGGTGCTCACCGGCGGCAGTGCTGCCCTCGAGCCGGTGGCGACCGCGATAGCCGAACGGTCGTCGGGCCGACTGCTCGTCGAGCCACTCGCCGCGACCCGAGGGGCGCTGATGCTCGCGGAGATCGAGGACGTCGACGGCAACTCCCTCGTGACCGGTGCCGCGCCGGTCGTCACCCGTAACGACGGCACCGATTCTCTGGACACCGACGCCATTCCTGTGGTCCCGCCCGAAAAGTCCCTCGCGTTCTCCGAGGCGATTCCCGCGGTCGCACCGACATTCGAGCCGTCCGAGTTCCGGTCCCACCCGATCGAACCGGCCGAGGACAACGTCAGGAACACCGGTGCAGTGGGAGCGGTTCCGGTAGCGGCCGTGGCGTCGACCGGCGCGAAGAAGGAACGCAGCGAACGCTCGCGAACCATCACGACGATCATCGCCGGCGCTGCTGCGGGTGTGGTCATCGTTCTCGCGATTGCGGCACTGAGTGGAGTGTTCGGTCAAGCGCCCGCTGCGACACCCCCGACCGTCACCGACGCCGGCTCGCCGATCGTCACCTCGACTCGCACACCGTCGACCACGACCGTGACCCCTGCCCCTCAGGTCATCGCGCCCGAGGTGGTCGACGAACCGACCTACGAGCCGTACACCCCGCCCCAACCTGCGCCCATTCCTGCGCCTCCGCCGGCACCGATCCCTACACCCCCGCCCGTGGTCACCACCACAGTGCCGGTGCCCACCACGACCCCGATGACGACCACGCCGGCCGCGACGACCACAACCGCCACGACCGCCACGACGACGACGCCGAGTAAGCCGTCGGACGCCCCACCTGCTCAGCCCTGAGCTGCGCAAACACTGGTTCAGCGACCGATGCCCTAGGGTGGGTCGCTGATACCAAGCACCCGATGAAGGGATTTCATGCGTAACACCGGGGCTCTGCGTGCTGCAGTGCTGTGTTCGACGGCTTTCGTACTTCTCGCTTCGTTCTCGGGGACAGCGGCCGCCGAACCTGTCGTCCAATCTCCCGCGGACAAGCTTCCCGCCGAGCTCGTCGATGCCGTCCAGCGCGATCTGAGGATCTCCCCGCAGGAGTATCTCGATCGCGCCGCCCGCGCTCAGGAACTGTCCGCCTACGCATCGGACTTCCGTGCCAGCCGTCCCGCCGATTTCGCCGGGGCCTGGATCGGACCCGACGGCAACGCCGTCGTCGCCGTCACCTCCCCTGCCGCGGCCCAGGCCGTCGCCAAGGACGGGTTCGCCACTGCTCAGTCGCCGGTGTCGGCGGACGGCCTGGAGAAGTCGCTGGCAGACCTCAACAGCTGGGTCGCCGGTCTTCCCCGTGAGATCTCTCAGCAGATCAACGGAACAGCCATCGACTTCATCGACAATCAGATCGTCATCGACCTGGCCAACGGTCCGATCGGTCGCGCGCTCAACCTGCCGACGCTGCTCGCCAACATCAAGGTCATTCTGTCTCCCGGCGGAAACAAGCCGGTCGACCCGACTCCCATGGGCGGCGATACCTACATCACGACCGCCGGGCCGATCGCCGACGCTCCCACAACCGACATCAGCATCTGCTCGTTCGGCTTCAATGCTGTCGACGCCTCCGGTGCCGCCGTCAATCTCACTGCCGGACACTGCAATCCAAACAAGGCCACCGGGGCGGGCGGCGCGCCCGTCTACCTTCCCGATCCGGCGGACGTCGCGCGCAGCCAGCAGATCGGGTCGTTCGATCGATCGAGCCTGGGTGCCCAGGACGGCCTCGACTGGTCGGTGATCGGCCTGAACGACACCGGCGTCGCGTCGGGCCTGGATCGTCCTACGGTTCGAGGAGCCAACGGCAGCACCGTCACGATCACCGGAACCGCGGCTCCCGTGATCGGAGCGCCGGTCTGCAAATCCGGCCAGTCGTCGTCGTTCACGTGCGGAGTGGTTGCTGCCGATCGTGTGGAGACGCAGCTCTACATGGAAGACGGCACGTCCCGCACCGTTCGCGGATTCGCCAGCACCGCATGCACTCTGGCGGGTGACAGCGGTGGTGCCATCGTGACGGGAACGCTCGCGCTCGGAATCACCAGCGGATCCAACAGCGGTGGCGCACCCGATTGCAACCAGGCGAACCTGGCGCTCGCGCAGTACGGCGGCACAGCGAGCCTTGGTATTCCCATCGATCAGGTCATCCGCGCAACCGGAGCCACCCTGCGAACCGAATGAGCCGGTAGGTCGGCACCCGAATACCCCCTATAGTCAGTGAACGGCATCACATAAGCGGATGCCTCGGGGGAGGGGTTTCATGCGTCGCCGTGGGCTGGGGTTGTCGATGGTTGCTGTGTCCAGCGTGATGGCGATGCTTGCGCCCGCCGCCGCCGCAGCAGCAGCACCAGCAGTGGGTACAGATTCGGTACTGGGTGCACATCCGGTACTGCCACCCGAGCTGGCCGACGCCGTGGCCCGCGACCTCGGGCTGGACCCGCAACAATTCCTCGATCGAGCCGACGCGGCTCGCCGGTTGGCGGAATTCGCTGCCGCCGTAGGTCCAGAGATGGTCACGGGGACATGGCTCGGCGATGACGGTCGGCCAGTGGTCGCGATCGCCGACGGCCCCAATTACGGCGAGGTAGCCGACGCCGCGTCGGCCAACGGATTTGCGACCGTGGCCTCCGCGGCAGAGATTCCGGAGGCAGTGCGCAGCGCCGTCCAACCACTGCTGGAGCTGCTGCCGTTCGACCCATCCTTCACCGCGGGTCCGATCCGTGCGAGTTCGTATCTGGGCGGAGACAGCTTCCTCGCCGGCACACCGGCCGGCCTCGGTCTTCGGTGCTCCCTCGGCTTCAATGCCGTCGACCCGACGCACGGGCCGGTCAACATCACTGCGGGCCACTGCAATCCGAGTACGGCTAACACCGGTTCGGCAGCGTCGACAGGCGCGTATCCGATGTACGGCAGTCTCGTCGGTTCCAAATTCGGCTCGTTCTACCGAACCAGCCGGTCCCACAACGACTATGCATTGATCGACATCGACGATGCCAACGTCGGAGAATTCGAGAGCAACGCGGTGCGAGTTCCCGGCGCGGGCCCACTGCACGTCACCGGTACGGTGGATCCCATCGTGGGCGCACCGGTGTGCAAATCCGGTTCCAGAACCGGATTCAGTTGCGGCACAATACTTTCCACTGGTCGCAGCGTCGCCATGGGCGAGGCCGTACTCGACCGCAGCTTCGCCACGTCCATCTGCGCCCTACGCGGCGACAGTGGTGGGCCGATCGTCAGCGGCACGCTCGCCGTGGGCATCGCCAATGCATCCAATGTGGGCGATCAACCCTCATGCGAAGTCGCGACCGTCGTCAGCATGATGCAGGGTCAGCGACCGGAATTGTTCGCCACACCCATCAACGATGTGCTCGCCGAGAACCCAGGTCTGACGATCCGAACGTCGTAGGCCCTATCAGTACACGAAAAACCCGCACCCTCGTCCGAGAGTGCGGGTTTGCCTGTGATGCTCGAGGGCTACTTGGCCCAGACCGTGGTGCCCGGTGCCGCGTTCAGCGTGTTGATCAAATCGATGCCAGCAACGACAAGGGTGGGTCCGCCGGCGGTGATCGTGCCGATGACTCCGCCAACTCCTGCGCCCGTCACCAATCCCGGGAGGCATCCTGCTGTCAAGGTCACGACGCAACCGATCGCCGCACCGATCGCTGTTCCGGTAAGCCCACCGATCGCGGTCGCGATTCCGAGCTGCGAGGAGAAGTTCTGCTGAGCCGCCAGGTTCTCCTCTGGGGAGGCAACGGTGGTTGCGCCGATGCTTCGCGAGTTGGCCGACGCCTTGGTGAAGTCCAGGTTCGGAACCAGACGCAGCGTCTTGCCGTCGTTGTCGACGTTCTGCTCGTACGGGAAGTTCAGTCCACCAAGGTTGAACGAGAGCGGGAGCGTGACGAGGGTCTTGTCGGCTGCGTCGAGAACGTCGACCGTCTTTCCATCGTCGGCGATCTTGAAGACGCCTGCATCGATGGTGGTGACGATCGTGCGATCTTCGAGATCGACGGTGTAATTGGTGTCGCCGGGAACCGTCTCATCGACGGGCTGCGCGTACGCGGTTCCGCTGGCCAGGCCCATCGCGACCGCAACGAGGGCCGATGTGACGACCAGTTTGCTGAGTTTCATGGAGAGTTCTGTTCCGTTTCTGTGATGTGCACACTCGGCAGTCCACTAGGTCCTGTTCGAGTTCAAAGCCACCCCGATGACCCTTTTGCGACGTTCGATGCGATCGAAGTGTAGCGCACGAATCGGACCGTTCGTTGTCCTTTCGCAACAGCTCCGACACCTATCGGTTACCAACTGTCACAAACAATTTCGATTTCGGCAGCACAGAGGCGCGCGTTGCATCATCGTGTCGCCGAAAATGTCGTTCGTTCGGTCGAATCTCAGATGGAAAGCGGCCGGGTTCCCACCTGCATCGGGCCACGCTTACGGCAGGTAAGGACTGCCTTCTCGACAGCACCTGCACGGCCTACGCCTAACGTGATCTGCGAGACAACCTACTGACGAGTTCAGCCTGCCCGTCGGATGGCCTCATTTCGACGCCCACCAGCGTCGCTTGCCGGAACGATGTTATGTTACCCATCAGTAACGGTAGCCTTGCTACTGGTGAGTAACATAGACCGTCATATGCTCGACGGGCTGAACCCGCGGTAGCCCTCCAGCTGCCACTTGAACGAAAGGCCGCGACATGAATGCCGTGACGCTCTCACTCGGCTTCGTAGGTGCCGTCATCAGCATCTACTGCTGGTACATCTTCGTCCGCGGTGGAATTCGGATGTTCAGCATCGTCAGGCTCGGCCAGCCCGCTCCCGATCGCTGGCGACCGATAGTGCCTCGCTTCAAGCAAATGGTCGTCGAGTTCGTGGCCCACACCAAGATGGTCAAATTTCGCACCGTCGGTTGGGCGCATTGGCTGGTCATGTGGGGTTTCCTCGGCGGCGCAGTGGTCGCGATGGAAGCCAACATTCAGACGTTCAATCCCGAGGGACACTGGCCGATATTCGGCGACTGGGCCGTTTACCACCTGATGGACGAAGTCCTCGGCATTGCCACAGTCATCGGAATCCTCGCACTCATCGTCATTCGGCAGCTCAACCACCCGCGTAATCCCGACCGGCAGTCACGGTTCGCCGGATCGAACTTCAAGGCCGCTTACTTCGTCGAAGCCATTGTCCTCATCGAGGGCTTGGGCATGATCTTGGTCAAGGCCGGCAAGATCGCGACCTACGGACACTCGAACCCCTACACCGACTTCTTCACGATGCGCGTGGCGGAACTGCTTCCGGCCAGTCCTGAAATGGTGTCGGCGTTCGCGTTCGTCAAGCTCATGTCAGCAATGGTGTGGGTGTACGTGGTCGGTTCTCGCATCAACTGGGGCGTCGCGTGGCACCGCTTCACGGCATTTCCCAACATCTACTTCAAGCGCATGGACGACGGCACCGTGGCCCTCGGCCCGGCCAAGCCGATGATGTCCGGCGGCAAGGTCCTCGAGATGGAAGAGGCCGACCCCGACGTCGACGCGTTCGGTGCAGGCAAGATCGAAGATTTCAGCTGGAAGGGCTGGCTCGACTTCACCACGTGCACCGAGTGCGGCCGCTGCCAGTCGCAGTGCCCCGCCTGGAACACCGGCAAGCCCCTCTCCCCCAAGCTGCTGATCATGTCGCTGCGCGACCACAGCCACGCCAAGGCTCCGTACCTGCTGGCCGGCGGCAAGAAGGACATGGCTGGTGACGAGGTTGGACTCGTCGACTCCGAGGGCAACGTCGATCAGAAGAAGCTCGACGCGATTCCGCAGGCCGCCCGTGACGAGGCCGACCGCAAACTCGTCGCCGACGCCATCGAAGGCGGCATCATCGATCCCGAGGTGCTGTGGAGCTGCACCACGTGTGGTGCGTGCGTCGAGCAGTGCCCGGTGGACATCGAGCACGTCGACCACATCATCGACATGCGCCGCTACCAGGTGCTCATCGAATCGGAGTTCCCTTCCGAGCTCGCCGGCTTGTTCAAGAACCTCGAGAACAAGGGCAACCCCTGGGGCCAGAACTCCAAGGACCGGCTCAACTGGATCAACGAGATGGACTTCGACATCCCGGTCTTCGGCCAGGACGCCGATTCGTTCCAGGACTACGAATACCTCTTCTGGGTCGGCTGTGCCGGTGCATACGAGGATCGCGCGAAGAAGACCACCAAGGCCGTCGCCGAACTGCTCGCCACTGCAGGCGTGAAGTTCATGGTGCTCGGAGCCGACGAGACCTGCACCGGCGACTCCGCTCGCCGCGCGGGCAACGAGTTCCTGTTCCAGCAGCTCGCGATGCAGAACATCGAAACACTGAACAGTGTGTTCGACGGCGTCGAGCACAGCAAGCGCAAGATCGTCGTCACCTGCGCTCACTGCTTCAACGCGCTGGGCAACGAGTACCCGCAGGTCGGCGGTGACTACGAGGTGGTGCACCATACACAGCTCCTCAACCGTCTCGTGCGACAGAAAAAGCTGATCCCGGTGGCCTCGGTCAGCCAGGACATCACTTACCACGACCCGTGCTACCTCGGCCGTCACAACAAGGTGTACGACGCTCCGCGTGAGCTCATGGCCGCGTCGGGCTCCAACCTCAAGGAAATGCCGCGCCACGGTGAGCGGTCGATGTGCTGTGGCGCCGGTGGCGCGCGCATGTGGATGGAAGAGAACATCGGCAAGCGCATCAACATCGACCGGGTCGACGAGGCACTCGCCACCAACCCGAAGAAGATCGCCACTGGTTGCCCGTTCTGCCGCGTCATGCTCACCGACGGTGTCACTGCACGGCAGGAAGGCGGTGCGCACGAGGGCGTCGAGGTCGTCGATGTCGCGCAGCTGATGCTCGAGTCGATCACCCGCGTCGAGTCCTCGGTGTTGGCCGAGAACATCAAGGTCATCCCCCGTGAGCGCACTCCGCAGGAGGAGCTGGCCACCGAGAACGCTGCCGAGGTCGAAGAGGCCGAACGCATCGCACCCGTCGAGGAACCGGCCGAGGCGAAGTCCGCCCCGGCAGCTCCGGCTCCCAAGGCAGGCGGCGGACTGAAGATGAAGGGTCTGGCCAAGGCACCGGGAGCGAAGGCACCCGGTTCTGCCACCAAGGCCGAAGAATCCACGGAGGAAGCCGCACCAGCAGCCAAGCCCAAGGGTCTCGGAATGGCCGGCGGCAAGGCACCCGGCGGCAAGGGCCTGCAGATGAAGGGCAAGGCCCCCGGCGCGAAGGCGGCCGCACCTGCGCCCGCCGATGCTCCCGCTGCGACCGAAGCACCTGCTACCACGGAAACCTCGGAGTCGACTCCGTCGGTCAAGCCCAAGGGCCTGGCTGTGAAGTCCGGCTTCAAGAAGCCGGGCGCGAAGGCACCGGGCAAGCCTGCCGAGGCCACTGCGGCGTCGTCACCCGCCCCGGAAGCCGCTGGCGAATCTGCTTCTGCTGCAACCGAATCCAAGCCGACCGTCCAGCCCAAGGGCCTGGCCGTGAAGTCCGGATTCAAGAAGCCGGGTGCCAAGACTGCGAGTGCCCCTGCTGCAGCAGCTCCGGCTGCCGAGGCACCTGCCAGCGAGACACCCGCCACCGAGGCTGCTGCAACGGAGTCCGTTGCAGCAGAATCCAAGCCGACCGTCCAGCCCAAGGGTCTGGCCGTGAAGTCCGGATTCAAGAAGCCGGGCGCGCGCACACCGGGTGCGGCCGCTGCACCTGCCGCAACACCGGCCGAGCCGGAGAAAGCAGAGCCCGAGAAGGCCGAGCCGACTCCGGAGGCCGAGACATCGGTCGCTGACGCACCGGCAACCGAGGCAGAGGCACCGAAGGCAGAAGCGTCGGACACTGCGGGTGACGCGGCGTCCAACGGTTCGGATGATCGGACTCCGCCCAAGCCGAAGGCCGGTGGACTCGGATTCGCTCCGGGGGCAAAGGTTCCCGGTCGCCGGAAGTAACCTCACACCCGTTTTACCGACTGCGCGCCCCTGCTCACTTCAGAGCAGGGGCGCGCAGTCGTCAGTCATGTTGCTGCTTCACCTGGATTACACCCCGCAGCTGCAGGTACCGATCACCGTCAGGTGGTGCGCATCGCCTGGTCGGATCTCGATCGCCCCGAGCTCGTCGATCGGATGATCCGCGATGCTGCCGACAGAGCCGGGGGAGGCAACCGAGCGACCTCTCTACCGACCGCGCACCCCTTGTCGCGTCGAAATACCGGCATGCACCCTGCACAAGCAGTGTGAGTTTCCCGCGGACCCCCTCGGAAGTGGCGGAATCGGACACCGTGAGTATGGTCGGAATCGCACGGCGTACCCGAGAAGTAGGAGCAGGCATGACCGACGACGCGGACAAGCTCTGGCGACGCTACGACGAGTGGTGGTCGGCGTTGACCCTCGACGACCGAGCGCACGTCGAGAAGTGTTGCGAGTCCGGCCGCACCGACGAGCTCCTGTGTACCCTCATCCGCGAACACAACGGCCCATCGAAGGCAGCGTTCGAGGCAGGCAGCAAGTTGTCCGAAGGCAACAGCAAGTACTGCGCGATCCCCAGCGCGCTACTCGAGTTTCTGGAAGCGAAGCGCGCGCGCCCACCAGTCAGCTAGTGGGACGCCACAGCTGCAGCTCGGGGATTCCCGGGCGGCGTGAATCCCATGACCTGGCCGTAGAAGGACAGTTCGGACTCTCGCGCGTTCACCTGCGTCTCCAGTTTGCGGAATCCGTGCGATTCTCCGGCGTAGGCCAGGTAGGCGTGCGGAATTCCCTTCTGCATCATGGCGTCCCTGAATCGTTCGGCCTGTGACGGCGGCACGATCGGATCGTCGAGCCCTTGCAGCAACAGCACCGGACACGAGAGTCCGTCGACATTGTTGACCGGCGCGCGGGTGCGGTACAGGTCGATGGCCTCGGGCAACGGTCCGATGAGTCCGTCGATGTAGCGGGACTCGAAGTCGTGAGTCTCGGCGACGAACAGCTCCAGCTCGGCAACACCGAAATATGATGCGCCGCAGGCGAACACGTCAGAAGACGTCAGCGCAGCCAGTACCGTCCACCCACCTGCGGAGCCGCCCTCGATGGCCAAACGGCGCGGGTCGGCGAGGCCGCTGTCGGCCAGCCCCTGCACTGCGGCGATGGTGTCTTCGACGTCGACGACGCCCCACTGCCCACGTAGCCGGTTGCGGTACTCGCGGCCGTATCCACTCGACCCGCCGTAGTTCACGTCGACGACGCCGATTCCGCGGCTGGTGAAGTACGCGAACAACGGGTTCAGCGCGGGTGCCACGTGTGCGGTCGGGCCGCCGTGCACGAAGGCGACATACGGCGGCAGTTCCCCGTCCAGCCCTTCGTAGGACGGGTTGCGCGGCGCGTAGGCGATGGCGTGCACTTCACGGTCGGGGCCGTGGAACGTCACCTGACGCCCTTCGGGCAGGAAGGCATCGTCGGGGACGGACTCGAAACCCGAACGCACAGAGTTCAGTTCGCGCGAGCCGAGGTCGAGAGCGAACAGCCCACCGGCCACCTGCGCTCCGCCGCCCTTGATCAACACGGTCGACCCCGAATGCCCACCGAGACCGACCGACGTGACGCCGTCGAGCGCGATGTCGTCCAGGGCCCCGGACACGGGATCGAGTACCGCCAACGTGTCGGTGCCGAAGGTCCGTACGGTCAGCAGCTTTCCGTCGCCCAGCACCGAATACCAACTCGACCCCAACCGCCACAGCGGAGCCCCGAAGTCGGCGTCGAGTGTCGACAGCGGGGTGACCGTCCCGTCGAGCATGACCGAATACAGGTTCCACCAACCACTTCGGTCACTGATGACGTACAACGACTCGTCGTCGATCCATTCCGGCTGCATCACCGATTCCTCGGTCGAGCCGAGCAGCACCGTCCAGTTCTCCGGATCCGCCAGCGATGCCACACGCAGTTCGGTTCCGTCCCAGGGCATCTGCGGATGATTCCATGCGATCCAGGCGATGCGGGTGCCGTCGGGCGAGAGTCGTGGGAACGCCAGGAAGTCCGAGCCCGACACCAGCGAACGCACTCCGTTACCGCCGAGATCGATGGCCACGATGTCTCTGGACACCGCGCCGGCGTCGTGCGTCTCGCGGACCGCAATCGCGTCCGTGCCGACCACCGACAGTTCGGCATACCGAATGCTCGACGCCACAGCCGGTTTCGGCGTCAGAGCTATCGGTACGCCGCCGGGGGTGAGACGGTAGACGCGCTGATCGGAGAACTCTGCGAACACCAGGTCGCCCTCGGGGGTGGCAGTCCAGGCTCCTCCGCCGTACTCGTGGACGCGGGTTCGGGCATTGAACGGCGCGGGCAGTATTGCCTGCACTTCACCGTCGACAAAGCGACAGATCGCGGTGCGACCCTCTTCGGCGGGCCGCAGTTCGGACCACCAGATCTCGCTACCGACAAAGCGACCACCCTCGACAGGGTGGCCCGCCGACGACAGGTCGGCTGCAGAGATGGGTGAGGGCCAGGATCCGTATGCGAGTGCGGTCACGCCATCCACCCTAGTGAACTGACGTGCCCGTAACGCGTTGTTCACCGGCCCTTCAACCGTGACCCGGATGATGGGTGACAAGCAGCACTAGGGGGAACATCATGCGCCGGACCACTACCCACTCGGTGGACCACGAGATTCTGACATTCGGCCGAACGTGGCGGGGCTACGGTGGCGGCAGCGACGAAGACATCTACGTGGCCTTCGGCGTCGATGGACGCACGTACTTCCAGCGACTGCGTCGCATTCTCGATTCGCCGGTTGCCGAGGATCTGTCCCCCGACGAGCGGGCCGCCATTCTCGACATCTGCCGAACGAGACTCACCTGATCGCTACACCGGCGTCAACAGCTCCGGGCTGTTGTTCTTCACGCTGTTCACCGCGGTGCTCACTTCGTAGGGCTCGAGCCGCGGCTCGGGAATCGCCGCGAGCAGGTCCTGCACCGCACCGAGGTCCGTCAGGCCGGGATCGAGCCAGCTCGAGCGCAGATCCGGCGGGAGCACGACCGGCGAGCGATCGTGGATGTGTCCGAGCGCGTCGGCGGCGGGTGACGTGAGCACGGTGACCGACCAGACCCACCTGTCCTCGTCGTCGTCGGCCTTGGTGGGGTCCCGCCAGAGTTCGTACAGGCCTGCCATCGCCAAGACGCCCCCAGGAGTGGAGCCTGCGGAACGACCTGTGTCACCTTCGTGCAAGAAGTACGGCACTTTGGCACCGTCTCGCTTCTCCCACTCGTAGTACCCGTCGGCAGGGACGATGCATCGTCGACGGCTTGCTGCCTTCTTGAACGACGGCTTCTCGGTGATGGTCTCGGACCTGGCGTTGATCAGCCGGGAACCGATTTTCGCGTCCTTCGCCCACGAGGGGATCAGACCCCAGCGCACCGACCGCAGCTGCCGCACGGCGTCGGACTCGGGTTCATCCTTGGGCGAGCGTTCGAGCACCGTCCGCACGGTCTGTGTCGGGGCCACGTTGTACGACGGCGGCACCTCGTCGCCCACGGTCTCGGCGATATCGAACACCGCCTGCAGGTCACTGTCACTCCGGGTACTGGCATACCGTCCGCACATGGGAGGGATTGTTCCACCAACCACCGACAGCCCGCGAGAAACAAGCGCGCAAACAACCTTGTGGAAACCGATACCGCCCGCCTGGCACGATATGACGGGTGACCACTCCGCAGATCCACTCCCAGCCGCGTTACCGCACGTTGCAGCAGTCGACCAAGCTGCAGAACGTGCTGTACGAGATCCGCGGACCGGTACACGCCCACGCCGCCCGGCTCGAAGCCGAGGGTCACCGCATCCTCAAGCTCAACATCGGCAATCCGGCACCGTTCGGTTTCGAGGCCCCCGATGTGATCGTGCGCGACATGATCGCCGCGTTGCCGGTTGCCCAGGGGTACTCCGAGTCGAAGGGCATTCTGTCGGCTCGGCGGGCCATCGTCACGCGCTACGAGCTCGAACCGGGGTTCCCCGAGCTCGACGTCGACGACATCTATCTCGGCAACGGAGTCTCCGAGCTCATCACGATGACGATGCAGGCGCTGCTCGACGACGGTGACGAGGTACTGATCCCGGCCCCGGACTACCCCCTGTGGACAGCGATGACGACGCTGTCCGGCGGCAAAGCCGTGCACTACATGTGCGACGAGGAGAACGGCTGGAATCCCGATCTCGCCGATATCGAGTCGAAGATCACTCCCAAGACCGTCGCGCTACTCGTGATCAACCCCAACAACCCGACCGGCGCGGTGTACTCGAAGGAAGTTCTGCAGGGCATCGTCGATCTGGCACGCAAGTACCAACTGCTGCTGCTCGCGGACGAGATCTACGACCGGATCCTCTACGACGACGCACAGCACACCTCGCTGGCGAGCTTGGCTCCCGATCTGCTGTGCCTGACGTACAACGGACTGTCCAAGGCATATCGGGTGGCCGGATACCGCGCGGGGTGGCTCGCGATCACCGGCCCGAAGAAGCACGCCGCGGGTTTCATCGAGGGCATCGACCTTCTCGCATCGACCCGACTGTGTCCCAATGTGCCTGCGCAGCATGCCATTCAGGTTGCACTCGGCGGCTATCAGAGCATCGAGGACCTGATCCTGCCCGGCGGACGGTTGCTCGAGCAGCGCGACGTCGCGTGGGAGAAACTCAACGCGATTCACGGTGTCTCGTGCGTCAAGCCGCGGGGTGCGCTGTATGCGTTTCCGTGGCTCGATCCCGAGGTGCACGAGATCTACGACGACGAGAAGCTCGTCCAGGATCTGCTGTTGCAGGAGAAGATCCTGGTGGTTCAGGGCACCGGATTCAACTGGCCCGGCCACGATCACGTCCGGATCGTGACGCTGCCGTGGGCACGAGATCTGGCCGTTGCGATCGAGAGGTTCGGTAACTTCCTCGCGTCGTACAAGCAATGACACGCAAAGTTACTTCGCAGTAGTAGAAAGTGATGCACAAAACATCGGCGTGACCCCGCCGGGGCGGCGAATGATCTGTACATTGGCGGACGGCACTTCGGTGCCCGCGAGCCCTGGTCGTCCCCTCCCCCCCGGGTCGGTCAGGTGGTGGCGGGGGACGCCCCCCCTGCTCCCCGCCACCGAGCTCCTCGCATCGGCCGCCGACCCGGCCCCGTACTAGCCTTGCACCGTGGCACCACACGGTAATCCTCCCGACGGCACCAAGCCGGGGCTCGACTCCCACGCCGGTCACGGCCACGGCCACAGCGATACCCCGGCTCCGTTGGGGCCGGTGGCAGCCAAGGTCGTCGTCGGGCTGTTGGTTGCCATCGCCGTCGCCGTCATCGCCGGTGCAATTGCACTGTGGCCGAGCCAGCAGAGCGTCGACATCCCGTTGCCCTTCCAGACCTCCGGCGGAGGCGCGGTGTCCACGGAAGCGGGCACCATCACCTCGCAGAGCATCGGACCCTGCGGCAGTCCCGACGCCGGCAGAGCGTTCACCGGCAACCCGACGCCTGCGGTCAACGACTCGTACGAATGTCAGCGCAGCATCGTCGACATCACCACAGGCGAGGACGCGGGCAAACGGACGGTACTCGAGATCGCGCCGGGACCCGGCCAACCGACCCTGAGCGCCGGCGAGGACATCCGGATGGTGCTGCAGGCCGATCCGTCCGGTGGAGTCCGATACTCCTTCAACGACTACTCCCGCGGCCTACCGTTGGCGCTGATCGTCGGCGTGTTCGCCGTGGTCATCTGCGTCGTCGCCCGCTGGCGAGGATTTCGCGCACTGGTCGGCCTGCTCATCGCGTTCGCCGTGCTGGTGGTCTTCATGCTGCCCGCCCTGCTCGACGGCGCACCAGCCATTCCGGTCGCCCTCGTCGCCGGTGCGGTGATCCTCTATGCCGTGCTGTATCTGGCGCACGGAGTGAACCTGCGCACCAGCTCGGCGCTGCTGGGCACTCTCACGTCGATGGCATTGGCGGCAGTGCTGTCCTATGTCGCCATCCGGATGACCCACCTGACCGGGTTGTCCGAGGAACAGAACACTGCCGTGCAGACCTACATCGGCAACGTCAGTGTCACCGGCCTGCTGTTGGCGGGCTTCATCATCGGCTCGCTGGGTGTGCTCAACGACGTGACGATCACTCAGGCGTCGGCGGCCTTCGAGCTCGCCTCGGTCGATGAGACGGCGTCGCGACGGGAGATCTTCACCGCCGCGATGCGGGTGGGCCGCGATCACATCGCCAGTACCGTCTACACCCTCGTGCTCGCCTACGCCGGTGGTGCGCTGCCGCTGCTACTGCTCTTCAGCGTCGCCGACCGGTCCATCCAGGATGTACTCACCGGCGATTCGGTGGCCATCGAGATCGTCCGATCTGCTGTCGGCGGTGTTGCCCTCGCCCTGTCCGTACCGCTGACCACGGCGATTGCCGTTCTCTTGGCCCGGCCGCTCACCTCGACGCGTTCGAGCGCACCGTCCCGGACGCCCAAGCCCGCTCGATCGCGGGGCTCGGGTCGCCACAGCGCGTAGAGCGGCTTCGCCGCAGGTGAGTAGAACTTCGTAGTGGACTACGAGGTTTCGTGCACGTGCGGCGGAGCCGCTCCGGTCAGGCGAATGCAGCCGCAACCGTCTCCGACAGCAGGGCACCGTTGTGTGTGCTCAGGCCGGCCTTCAGTCCCGAGTCCGCCTCGCAGGCAGCTTCCCAACCCTTGTCGGCAAGTGCGACGACGTACGGCAGCGTGGCATTGGTGAGCGCGTAGGTGGAGGTGCGCGGAACCGCACCGGGCATGTTGGCGACGCAGTAGAACACGGACTCGTGCACCTTGTACGTGGGATCGGCGTGAGTGGTGGCGTGCGAGTCCTCGAAGCAGCCGCCCTGATCGATAGCGATGTCGACCAGAACCGAACCGGGCTTCATGCGCTGAACCAGGCTGTTGGACACCAACTTCGGAGCCTTTGCGCCGGGCACCAGTACTGCACCGATGACGAGATCCGCCGCAAGGACGGCCTGTTCGAGCTCGTAGGCGTTCGACACCAGCGTCTTGACGGCACCGCGGTACTGATCATCGATGGCGCGTAGCGCTTTCACATCGAGATCGAGGACGGTGACGTCGGCATGCATGCCGAAAGCGATTGCAGTGGCATTCTTTCCGGATACGCCGGCTCCGATGACGACGACGTTGGCGGGACGCACTCCGGGTACGCCGCCCATCAGAACTCCGCGTCCACCTTCGCTGGACATCAGGTGGTAGGCGCCGGCCTGGGGCGCGAGGCGTCCGGCAACTTCACTCATCGGTGCGAGCAATGGCAGGGAACCGTCTGCGGCAGTAACCGTTTCGTAGGCAATGGCCGTGGTACCCAACTCCAGCAGCGCATCGGTGCACGCCTTCGAGGCGGCCAGGTGCAGGTAGGTGAACAGCACCTGTCCCTTGCGCAAGCGTGAATACTCTTCGGCGATGGGCTCTTTGACCTTCAGCAGCAGATCGGCCTTCTCCCAGACCTCGGCGACGTCGGTGAGGATCTGTGCACCGGCGGCCTTGTAGTCGGTGTCGGTGAACGACGACCCGGCTCCTGCCTCGGTTTCGATGATCACTTCGTGTCCTCGCGAGACCAGTTCGTGCACGCCTGCCGGGGTGATGGCCACCCGGTATTCGTGGTTCTTGATCTCGCGTGGAATTCCGATCTTCATGGCGGCCTCCTCGGCGGTGGGTGACGTGAAGCCGTGGCTCCATCCGTGTAGGCCAACTATGAATTATCTACGGAATAGCCGCAACGGAAGTGAATATAATTCTGTACACTCCCGGAATGGTGAGCAATAGTTCTTTCCAGACGGGCGGCACGGGGTCTCAGTCGAACGATGTTCGGCCGATCCCGCTGGACCGAATCGACCACATCCTGCTCGACGAGCTCCGCCGCGACGCCCGTACCCCCAACAACGCACTCGCTGCGGCGGCCGGTGTCGCTCCGTCCACCGCACTCGCCCGGGTTCGTGCCCTCGTCGAACGCGGTGTCATCCGCGGATTCCACGCCGACATCGACCCCGAGGCCCTCGGCCAGGGCATCCAGGCCATGATCTCGGTCCGGCTCCAAGCAGATGCTCGACGACGCATCAGCGAATTCGGATCGAAGATTGCCTCACGCGCAGAGACGCTGAACATCTACTTCATCGCCGGCGCCGACGACTTCCTCGTGCACGTGGCGACCGTCGACACCGCCACCCTGCGAGACTTCGTCGTCGAGAACCTCAGTGCCGACCCCGCCGTCGCCGCAACCGAGACGATTCTGATCTTCGAGCACATCAGGCCGCGAAACACTCACGCGGACAGGTGAAGCCGTTCAGGGGGCGGGAGGCGCGATCGGCGGGAACCCGGGCAACGTGAAGTCCGGGAATCCCGGGATCAGTGGCGGCGGCTGCTGCGTCGTCGGAGGAACGGACTCGACGGGCGGCGGCGGTGCCGGCTCGGCCGTGGTGGTCGTCGGCTCCGGCGTCCAAGGCTCCTCGTACACTTCGGTCTCCGGCGGCACGGTCGTCGGTTCGACGGTGGTCTCCGGTGCGGGCGGCGGCAGCACCGGCGCAGGCACCACCGATGTGGGTGCCGTCGTGGTGACCGCCGGAACCTCGGCCTGGGTGCGACTGACCGAGGTGTCGACCACCTGCGGCGTGTTCTGCTGGGTGAGCATGAACCCGGACACGGCTACCACCGCAGCAAGACCGAGCGCGAGCACACCACCGGTGCGAAGCCTACGACGAGCGCGGGTGCGATCGTCCTCACCGTCGTCGTCGTCGTAATCGGCATCGAGCCAGTAGACGTTCTTCAGTTGGAACGGAACCGGCTTGCCGTCGTCGACAACCGAGGCGTCGGTCTCGGGCACATTCGAAACAGCGCCTGCAACAACAGCTTCGGACGCTACGGAATCGGTTGCCGCAACCTCGTCGATCGAACCCTCGACAGTCTGCTCCCCCGAATTCGTGCTCAACGCGACGACCTCCCCGTCGACCCGCGCCCCCTGCACGTGATCGTCGAGAACATCATCTACTACAGCCGACGTCGATGCCGGTACGACTGCGACGGAATCGGAAGAATCTACAACGGGATCGGTGAATCTCGAGGATTCGAAACCAGCGGTCGTGTCCGCGGTCTCGCGTGGAGCCTCGGTGGCTGTGCCGTCGATCGGAGCCGCCGCGATCCACGGACGGGCCGGAACAGGACGAGACGCTGCGGGCTCGGGAGCCGGAACCGACGGGGCGGCATGCAGTGATTCGTTTCGAGCCGGCACCGGTCGGACCGGCGCGGGCAGTGGCGGACGCGGCCGCGCGGAACGGGGCGGTAGAGCACTGGGCACCGAGGGTGCCGATTCCACCCGCGGCGCGCTCTCGACCGACGCCTCGGTGTCGACCGACACCGCCGGATGCACCGCACCCACTGCCGGCCCGATCGCGTCGGGAGCCGGGCGCGCGCCGTTTCGAGTGCGCGAATGCGGCCGAGCGGCCAGTGCCGCTCCCCGTGCCGCGACGGTCTCGGGCTCGGTCGGAACGATCGACGGCAGCTCCAGCAGCGGTCCGACACGGTTCTGCACGATCGGCATGCGCGCGCCGCCGCCGATCAGCACCACGGCGTCGATCGGGGCGTTCGCACCGATCATCACTCCGCGCGCGAATTCGATGGCTTCGTCGAGCAGATCGGTGATGAGCAGCTCGAAGTTCTCGCGTGAGAGCAGGATCATTCCGCTCGCATCGGGCAGACACACTGCGTCCTGGGTGGACAGACGTTCCTTGGCGATACGGCAGCGCTTCTCGAACAGCGCCATGTCGGGGTCGGTCGAACTCTTGCCGAGGCGCTGGAGCTGGTTGTTGCGCACGTAGGCGTCCAGCAGATCGCCGCTGTACTCACCCGATCGCTGCGAGGCGATGACGGTGCGCTGCACCAAGTCGACGACACTGACCGTCAATCCGGAGCTGCCGAGATCGAACAGGGCGACCGAGCTGCAGTTGCGTGCCTCACCGGTGGCTGCGAGGTACTCGACGACAGCTTCCACCTCGTGCACCAGGTGGTAGTTGTGCAGGTGCGCGCCGGCGAGTGCGGCATGGAGCGCGTCCGCCTGCCTCGGGTCGCGGTAGGCGACGCCGGTGGCGAGTTCGGGCTCGGTTTCGGCGGCGGCACCGATGGACTCGGCGGCCAGGTGCGGCAGATCTCCGCCCACGCTGTCGATGAGTTCGTTGCGGAAGAACAATGGTCGCTCGATGTCGCTGACCAGGCCGGACTGATCTGCGACGGGCACCGTGAACTGCTCGGCACGGGGCTGCGCCGTACGCACAGCCCGGGTCCCCATGGACACCCCAAGCAGCACAGTCACGGTCGTCGGCCTCACTCTGTTCGGACATTGCATCTGGACGCGATAGACCTCGTCCAGATCGCCAGGCTACCGCCTCGGCCGAAACGACGGGGCGCGTGCCCCGGAGGCGGCCGCACGCGGCTGCGAAGAAACAAGTCGTACGCCTCGGTCGAACGCGTCGAATCGAACGTGCGGTCTACTCCGGAAGCTCCGAGTCGACGATCGGTTGGTACAGCTCGCCGTCGTAGACGAACGTTCTCTCGTACAGATCTGCGTCGGGCAGTCGAGCAGGTCCGAGGACGGGCGGCTCGGCGACCGGCACCGCGGGTCCTGCGTCGGGCAGCACCGATGCCAGTACCGGGTCGTCGTAGACAGCGGATGCCGCGATAGGCGGTGGCGGAGCAGTATCGCTTCGGGTGTAGATCAGGCCCCACACGATCGCGATGACCGACACGGCACCGACCATCAGTGACGCGTCTCGCACCGACCATCGGACACGCCGACGAATCGGAGCCGGCGTCTCGACTCGGCGCGGAGACGGGTGCGTGGACGGATGTAGTCCGGGGTCGAGTTCGGGGCTGCCGAAACCGGTTCGATCGAGTAGTTCCGCGCCGGACATCGGTGCGTCGAACAGCTCGTCGAGGTCGAGCGGTGCGGCCGCTACGTCACGGGCATCGAGGTCCTCGGTGTCGAGTTCGGTCGGTGCGTGGTCGATGGACCCGAACACGGTCGGATCGACGGCCAGGTCCTCGGCCGCGAACTGATCGACCACCAACCCTTCGACCACCGAGGCGTCGAGCACACCTGCATCCGACGACGTGGATTGCGGATCGAACAGTGCCGATGCGTCGTCGGGCACGGTCACGGTTCCGACGTCGTCGATCTGCGGGACGACATCGAGCGCGGCACCCGTTGCAACGGTCATCACGGGCACCTCGGGGACGTGCACCGGCACGTCCCATTTGTCCTCGATGATGGTGCGCACCACTGGAATTGCCGCGCCACCTCCGACGAGGAGAACCGCGTCCGGGGCCTGCTTCGATGCCCAGTCGAGAACGTCGATGACCAGCGGCGTGATCTCTCGCTCGAACTCCTTGCGGGAGAGCAGCATCGGCCCGCGGTTGGGTGCCCTGACTCCGACCGAGGTGCTCACGAGCTCCTTGAGTTCGCGAAAGAACGCCTGGTACTCCTCGTCGCCCTCGGGGCCCACGGGAGGAGGAAGAATTCCCTTGGCCATCACGATGCTTCGGACGACCTCGTCGAATCGATCGCCGCTGATGTCTACGGTGCGGGCGGTCCACTCCACGTAGTCGCCTGCGACATCGAGGGCGGTGGCCGACAGCCCCTTCTTACCCAGGTCCACGACCAGGACGTAGTCCTTGTCGGCCAGTCCGGGAACCGTGCGGGCGTAGGCCATCAGGGCCTGCGATTCGTCGACCATCCGAGCCTTCGGCTCGGTTCTTTCGCCCAGGGTCTCGAGAAGCGCCGTCACGGCCGCGGTGTCCCACCCGGCGAGGACTATGTCCTCGAACGGTCCGTGATCGACGAGCTTGCCGGGCAGCAGGTCGTGTGCACCCTCCGCATCGATGGAGTCCTCGACGCGGCGACCGTCGGCGATGTACGCGATGCGCACGGCACCGGTACCCACCGATACCCCGCAGACTCCACTCATCGAACAGACGATCCTTTGCACATTGCGATTCGATGCCCGATCCGGCACCAGTACGAGCCCCCGCTCCTCTCGAAGTGTACGGCGGTGCGGACAACCGATACGGGCATCGCGGTAACGCTACTAAACAATCTAGGATATTGTTTGAGCGGGTCTGGGGAGACTTAGGGTCGAATAGGCGCACAGCCAGCAGACCTTGAGTCGACGACGAGGCCGTCCGGTCTCGTGGTTAACGCGATCGGTGGAGGTTTTCGATGCAGACGCTCAATGCTCACGACGTGGTTCGAGTGCGAACCGTGCTGGAGAAATTCGGAAAGCTGCCGGTCCCCGTGGAGGGCATCGACGAAGCCGCCGATCTGTACGACAGCGGCCTCACCTCGCACGCCAGTGTCAACGTCATGATCGCCCTCGAGGACGAGTTCGACGTCGAATTCCCCGACACCATGCTGCAGAAGTCGACGTTCGGCAGCATCAACGCGATCGCCGCAGCCATCGCCCAGCTGACGGACTGAGGCCATGACCACCGTCTACGAGAGCTCGATCGACCAGTCGATGACCGACGTGCTGGCCGTACTGCGGACCCACGCCGACGAGGTCGATCGCGATGCCCGCTTCCCCACCGAATCGGTGGATGCGCTGCGCGACGCCGGACTCCTCGGTGTCGGAATTCCGCGGGAGTTCGGCGGCGGCGGGGCAACCTTGACCGACATCGCCCGCATCTCGCGTGCCCTCGGCTCCGAGTGCGCTTCGACGGCGATGATCTTCGTGATGCACCAGTCGCAGGTGCTCAGCATCGTCCGCCACGGCAAGTCCGACGCCATGGCAGATCTTCAGCGACGCATTGTGACCGATCGCATATTGGTGGCCTCCGCCACTACCGAAATCAACATCGGCGGCGACGTCCGCTCGAGCAGTTGTGCGGTGGAGTACGACGGTGAACGGATCACCCTGACCAAGAACGCGCCCGTCATCTCGTACGGCGAGTACGCGCAGATCGTGCTGGCAACGGCACGACGCAGCGTCGACAGCCCGCCGAGCGACCAGGTCCTCGTGGTGTGCGAGAAGCCCGATGTGACGCTGGAGAAGACCGGCACCTGGGACACACTCGGATTTCGTGGCACCTGCAGTCCCGGCTTCATGCTCGCCGCACGCACGACGACCTCGAACATTCTGGGCGACAACTACGGCGACATCTCGGCTCAGACCATGCTTCCGGTGGCGCACGTGCTGTGGGGTTCGGCGTGGCTCGGCATCGCCGACGCAGCCGTGACGAAGGCACGCAAGTCCGTGCAGAAAGCCGCGCGCAAGACGCCGGGAACCCCGCCGCCGAGCGCACTGCGGCTGGCGGAGTTGATGGTGGTTCACGAGCAGCTGGTGGACACGGTGTTCGGGGCCGCTGCGAAGTTCGAGGCCGTCGCAGACAGCCCGGCCGAGCTCGGTGCCATCGGTTTCGCACTCAAGATCAACAACGTCAAGGTGACCGCGTCGACGCTCGTCATCGACATCGTCGGCAAGGCTCTGCAGATCTGCGGCATTTCCGGGTATCGGCAGGACGGCGAGCTCAGCATCGGCCGTCACCTTCGTGACGCGCACGGGTCCGCGATCATGGTCAGCAACGAACGCATCCTGGGACACAACTCGCAGCTCTCCCTCGTCTACAAGGGCAAGTGATGACCACCATGCACTCCGCACCGGAGACAGAACTGACCGAACTCGACTCTGCGCGAGCAGCTTTCCGTGCCGAGCTCGTCGATGCCGGCTTGCTGGTTCCCAGCTCGATTCCCGGGTTGTACGGGCGCAGTGGCGAATTCGAGGACATCATCGAGTTCGTCGACGCTCGCGTCACCGAGGCCGGGGTAGCCGAACACGGCCGTCAGGCCACCCGATTCAGATTCGCTCCGGTCTTTCCACGAGAAGCCTTCGAGCGCACCGACTACATCGCGTCCTTCCCCAACCTCACCGGTGCCATCAACACCTTCGAGGGCGACAACAAGGAACACGCGGCGTTGTTGGCGGAGAGGTCCGACGGTAAGGACTGGGATCACTTTCTGCATTCCGCCGGAACCATGTTGGTCTCGGCCGCCTGCCACCCGTCGTACTCGATGCTCACCGGCACATTGCCTGCCGAGGGCACGCTGATGGACATCTACGGCTACTGCTTCCGGCACGAGCCTGCGGTGGATCCGGCTCGGATGCAAGCGTTTCGGATGCACGAGTTCGTCCGAGTGGGCACGCCGGACGAAGCGATCGCCCACCGCGAACGCTGGGTGCCACGCGGCTTGCAGGTGCTGGCAGATCTGGGGCTGGAAGCCGAGGCGGTCATCGCCAACGATCCGTTCTTCGGCCGCGCCGGACGCATGCTCGCAGCGAACCAGCGCAACGAGAATCTCAAGACCGAACTGGTCGTCAAGCTCTACGGAGATCTCGACGACGGTACGGCGGTCGTCTCGTGCAACTGCCACCGCGACCACTTCGGCCACACCTTCGACATCTCCACCGTCGACGGAGAACCGGCTCACAGTGCCTGCGTCGGCTTCGGCATGGAACGCATTGCGCTGGCGATGCTCCGCACTCACGGGCTCGATCGCTCCGCGTGGCCGACTGCACTGCGCCACTGATCGATACTCGTTTCACCCGTGTACGTCCACGAAGGACCAATTGAAGTGAACAGTTCCCGCACCGCTCCCCGGCGCACCGGCTCCGTTCCCGCCGAGTCCTCTTCGCGTACTGCGGGCGGTAAGTACCAGACCTGGTTCGGCCCGTCCGAGTCGCCGCTGTTCGGCACCGTCCACGTGCCGGACGGTGGTCGGGCTCGCGGAGGCGTCGTCCTGTGCCCACCGCTCGGCAAGGAACAGGTCGACTCGTATCGCGGCATGACTCTGATGGCGCAGAAGCTGCGTGCGCAGGGACTTCTGGTGTTGCGATTCGACTATCGCGGTACCGGAGATTCGTGGGGTGATCAGGATCTGCCCGGCGCGATCGGACAGTGGCAGCGCAGCATCGTCGAGGCTGTCGACTACGTACGCGGTTGCGGGGTGGGTGAAGTCGGCCTGGTCGGTCTGCGTATCGGTGCCTTGTTGGCATGCTCTGTCGCCGCCGAGTGCGGTCCGCTCGCTGCGTTGACGCTGTGGGACCCGGTCGTTCGAGGCCGGTCGTACCTGCACGAGCAACGCGCACTGTACTCGGTGAGCGTCACCACCGATTCCGACGCCGATCCCCGTGTGTCGATCATCGGGGCTGTGTTGCATCCCGACTCGGCCGCGGCGTTTTCCGCACTCGATGCCGCGAAAACGACGACCGACGCACCGGTGTTGGTCGCCACCCGCGCCGAGCGAGGTGACTCGAAGCCGGTACGCAGACTCGTCGACGCACTCTCGGCCCAGGAGCACACGTTGTCCGCTCACGACGAGTTCCTCGAGCCGAGCGATTTCGAGGTCATCATCCCGGCCGCCGACATCGCCCACCTCGCAACCTGGACGGCGTCGAAGTTCCCGAGCCGAGCCGCCCACGACGTCGAGGCGCGAACCCGGACGCGATCACAGGTCGACGGGATCCACGAGAGCATCGAATTCCTGGGCGCTCAGGAGCTTTTCGCGATTCGTTCCTCCTCGGACCGCTGCCTGCCCGGTGGGCCGACCGTGGTGTTCTACCCCACGGCCAACGAGCACCGCGTCGGTCCGGTACGCATGTGGGTGGAGCTGGCGCGGCTGCTTCCCCGCTTCGGGGTGTCCACGGTTCGATTCGACAGACGCGGCACCGGCGAGAGCGGCACGGTCGCCGACGACGAACTGACCAAGCTCTACAGCCCGGAAGGAAATGCGGACGCGCTCACCGCCGTCGAACACGCAGGTACCGATCCGGCGAACATCGTGGTCACCGGAATGTGCTCGGGCTCGTGGTACTCGAGTTTCGCGGCACGCGAGAAGGGCACCAACAGCGCGATTCTGCTCAATACGCTCGACTGGACCACCCGCCGACTCGAGTTCGTCAAGCGCTCGTCGATGACGAAGATCGAACCGGACCGCACGGGTGCCGCACTGGATCGCCTGCACGAGTGGGGCGTCAAGATCAAGGCGCGGATGCAGTCGCGGCTGCCCTATCGAGCGTGGCTGACGCTGGGGAAGCTGGGGCTCATTCAGGTCCCGGAGATATCTCTTCTGAAGCTCGCTCGCAAGGACGTGAGCACCACGGTCCTGCTGTCCCCGTCCGATACGGATTGGTTCGTCACCAATCGCGGGCCCGAGGGTATCGACAGAATGCGCAAGCGTGGAATCACCACCACCGTCAAGTCCTTCGCCTCGGGAGATCATTCCCTCTATGGACGTGATCTGCGCGAAAACGTTCGTGCCGAGTTGATTTCGACAGTGGCGACCGCCTTCGAGCTCGATCTCGTCGCACCGCCACCTCCGACCCCGGTGGAGCGAGTTCTGCTGTGAAGCACCGCGCACCGAAGATGCCACCACCGAAGCACGAGCAACTCGACCGGCTTCGGTGGTATCCCGTCGAACCTGCACGATTCGATGTGGGCTTGGTGCAGGCAGGCCGCCTGACCCCGGGACTGATGCACAGTCCCACCACACCCATGTCGATCGTCACCGCGCCGGTCCCACCCGGGTACGAACGCGACGATCGGTCACCGCGTTCGGTGTCGAGCGAGGACGGCAGCGGGAAGCAGTCCGATCGCAATCTGGCGCTCAATTCGCTTGCGCTGATGGTCTCGACCGCCGTGACCGGCGTTCTGGGTCTGCTGTTCTGGGCGGCCGCCGGACGCCTCTACCCCGTCTCGGAGGTCGGCAGCGCATCGGCTGTGATCACCTCGGCGGTGATGCTCTCGACGTTGTCCAACCTCAGCTTGGGGTCGATGTACGAGCGGTTCCTGCCCATCTCGGGGCATCTGGCGAAGTCCCTCGTGATCCGCGGCTACCTCCTCATCACGGCGTTCGCGTTGGTTCTCGGATGCGGCTTCCTGGTGGTCGCTCCCGTAGACAAGATGTTCACCAACACCGCAGAAGTGGTGTCGTTTCCGATCTTCGTGGCAATCCTGGCGGTATTCGCGCTGCAGGATCAGACGTCCTCGGGTCTCGGCGTCGCACGCTGGGCAGCAGCGAAGAACGTCTTCCACGCCGTCGTGAAATTCGGCTTGCTGTTGGCCCTGTTCGCTACGGAGAGAAGCACTTCCATCATTTCGGCGTGGGCACTTCCCGCAGTGGTCGCCTCCGTCTTCGTTCTCCGAGCCATTCTGAAGAACATTCGCGAGGAACGGCGCTACGCGAACGAGCCGAACCTGCCGCCTCGTCGCGAGTTGTGGTCCTACTTCGGATCGGCGTACGGAATCACTGCTCTCGGTTCGCTTGCGCCCCTACTGGTCCCGATGATCGTCGTGACCACCCTCGGCACGGTCGAGAACGCATACTTCTCACTGACCTGGTCCATCGTGAGTGCGCTGTACATTCTCATCGGTGTTCTGATCGGACCATACGTTGCCGAGGTGGCCGCGCATCCGGAACAGTTCCACAATCTGACCAAGAGATTCATGTCTCTCGTCTGCCTGGTGGCGCTGGGAGGTTCGTTCTTTCTCGCATTCATCGCGCCGTACGGTCTCGGCATCGTCGGACAGGGTTACCGCGATCAAGGCACCATCATCGTGCAACTCGCCGCCCTGACCATTCCACTGTCGGTCATCGGTTCGCTGTACGACGGTTTGGCGCGGGTGCGACGCCGTATGCGCCTGGCCGTCATCGTGCAGGTGATCGCCACCACGATCATCATCGTCGGATCCCTCGCTCTGTCGTCGTCGTTGGGCATCGCTGCCGTCGGTTGGGCCTACCTTGCGGCCGAAGCCTTCGGAGCAGCGGTACTGATCGTTCCGCTCGTGCGGTGGATACGGGAGATGTCCAGGAATCGTCCGCCACAACCGGTGTCGCCGGTTGCCGATCACTCGCTCGTTCGTGTCGATCCGACGCCTGCGCGAGTATCGACGGGAGGGAAGTCGTGAACCCCCTGGTGCTCTTCTCCTCGATCGACCGAGTGAGATGTCGCTTCGGCCAACACGCCAGCTCGATGGACATGCTGCGGTCCGAAACCCGAGTCATCGTCGCGATCGGTCCAGCAAATTTCGGTGGCATCGGGCGTGTGTCGGAGAGGCTGCGCACGCTGGCCTCGCTCGGTCCAGCCGCCCGACTCGGTCTGCGCGCCACGCCCCGATCACGCCGGTGGGCGTACCGACCCGACCTCATCGACGAGGACGTCACGGAAGTACCGGCCTTTCCGCTGCACGAACTCGACCGGGTACTGACAGAGCTGTCTCGTTCCTCGTCGCCCGAAATCCCATTCCGCGCGCGTCTGGCAGGCGACTACCTACTACTCGACATCTCGCACGGTCTCTGCGACGCATTGTTGCCCCTGGAGGTGATCGGCTACCTTGCCGATCCACGCCCCGAAGCACCGCTTCCCCGATGGGCAACCCAGGACGTGACGGTTCACCCCTTGTTGCCCACCTTGGCATCATGGGTCGTCTCGCACCCACGCAAAGTTCTGGACATGGTCTATGGACGCATCCGTCCGGGCAAAGCCGGAGCATTCGTTGCACCCGCCGTCGGTGCGACGGTGGGCCCGGCAACCCACGGTGACACGACGCCGTGGCACAGATCGCCGACCGTGGTGGCGGCCTCGTCGGCAGTGGGCTTCGTGGATCGTATTCGTCAGTGGCGCAAGGACGTCGGTGAGACAGCATCGGTCTCGGCCATCATCTCGACCGCAGTGGCGACATCGTTGGCCAGATCGGGAATTCGTTTGTCGAACTCGGTGACATTCCTCTTCGACTGTCGTCGCTACCTACCCGCCGACGCGGTCGTGCTGGGGAACTTCGCGGCCGGCCTCGACTTTCCGTCGACCGACCCCACGTCACGGGACCAGGTTCAGTTCGCATTGACGTCGGCGATCGACAAGGGCAGGCCGATCGCCGCAGCGACGCTGAGTTCACTCAAGTACCAGCGCACCGGAAGCGCATCGGGCAGCACTGTGGGCGACCGCGTCGACGCCGACCCGAGTGCCGAATTGATCTTCTCCGATCTCGGACGAGTCAGGAGCCTCGAGACAGTGTCGTGGTTGTCCGGTGAGACGGATCGCGTCTTCTACGGTCTCAGCGAACCGTCCCGGCCGGAATCGATCGTGATCACCACCCAGCAACTCGGGACTGTCATGTACATTTCGGCGTCGTTCCACGACAACGCTTTCGATCCTGCGACGGTCAAAGCAGCACTCGATGCGGTTGCGTCGAGCCCCCTCGATCTAGTCACTGCACAGGAGACCCCCTCATGACCGCATCGCTCACGGAGCCGACACCACGGCCGCCCCAGTTGTGGGCTCGCATCGGACGATGGGCCGGCTTGTTCGTGCTGCAATTCCTGGTCGTCGAGTGGGTCGTGTCGGCTACCTGGCGGGGTAACTACAGCTACCGCTGGAACTACATCAGCGAACTCGGTGTGCCGTTCTGCGGACCCACCGGCTACTTGCCGTGCAGTAGTTTGTACGTCGCCGCAAACGTGTCCATCGTCGTGCTCGGCTGCTCTCTCGCGGTCGCAGCGGTGTCGTGGTTCGCGCTCGGTGTACTCGACATTCGGAGCACGGCATTCTTCGTCGTCTCCGGGATCGGCGGTGTCACCGCCGGAACGGTCAGTGAGGCCACCAACTACCAGGTCCACTCGTTCGGGGCGGCAGTGTTGTTCGTGACGGCCAATGTCGCTCTCGTCTTCGCAGCGGGCGGGCGTCTCGTCCCGCGTCCGCACCGCTATGTCGTGACCGCTCTCGGGGCAGTCGGCCTGCTGGCCTACTTCTTGTACATCGGCGGCCACCAGTTCGGAATGGGCATCGGCGCTCTCGAGCGGATCGTCGCGTACTGCGTGATCGGCGGCACGGTGATCCTGACGGCCGCTCTGTTCCAGGCGACGCGCGTACCGCGTCGCCGGTCCGCCCGTGTCGCGGACAACGAGCAACTGCTCGGTGCGTCCGCCGCCGGCCAGATCAGTTGAGTCACCACAGCCGACCTCGGCAGCAACGGAGAAGCTCCGCGACGGTCGAGATCGGACGCATGCCCGGCGCGTACGTTCAGGCGACGCCCCCTCGCCGCAGGTGGCCGGTCGCGGGTGCCGTGTTCGTGGTCGTCGCATCGGTCACGGTGGGCTTCGTCGTGTACGCGCAGTCCAAGGTGATCGACTCGCCGCGGATCGCCCCGATCGGAGCCAACGCAACCACCGTGTACGACACCTTCGTCGGCCCGGCCGGCCAGCGAGTGGATCCAGCGCTCTGGACCACTCGCCCGGATGACTCCGCCGTGGTCGACAACGGTGTGCAGCGGTACTCGACGTCGCAGGACAACGCCTCGGTCGACGGTGCGGGTCATCTGTCGATCACCGCACAGCGCGTCGCCGACGGTGTCACCTCTGCCGAATTGACGAGCACGAGCGCGTTCACCTTCGGACGTGTCGAGGCCAGGATCGAATTGCCTGTCGGCGGCGGCCTCTACCCGGCGTTCCGTCTGATCAGCACCGATCTCACGACGACGGGCGAACCAGTAGGAACGATCGATGCCGTGGAGCCGACCGGAGACGGCGACTACCGCTCCGGTATCAGCACCACCCCGGACGGGGGATCGTCGACGAGCATCATGCCGCTGCCGTCCTCGGACGGCTACCACGTCTACTGGATCGAGCGTGGTCCCGGCGTCGTCACCACCGGAATCGACAGCACGGTGGTTCATCGGGCCACCGCTGACGATCTCGGCGGTAGTAGCGCGAACTGGGTGTTCGACCAACCCTTCCGCGTGCAGATCGATCTCCGGGTCGGCACGACGCCATCGGATCCGACCGAGTCGATCGCACTACCCGCGGCCATGTCGATCGACTGGGTGAGAACTCGATCCGACTGACCATCGCCCCCCTCCGATCTTGTTGTACGCGAAAGGATTTACCGTGCTCTACCCTGCACTTCCCCGGCTCGACCATCCAGAATGGCAGGGTGCGTTGTGGATCGGCAGCATCGACCTCACCCTCGACCTACCCGCTTCGATCCCGCTGGCGGATGCCGACGGGTACACGCGGGCACGGCTGCTCGCGCGCAACGGTCTCGATCCCGTTGGGTTCGTGGAGCTCGCCATCGACAATGGAGTGGTGGACGCTGCCGAGCTTCGAGCGTCGGCAGCACAGCTGCCACCGGCCGCGAACGCGGCACCAAGGGCACCTCTGTCGAGCCCTCCTCCGGTGACCATCGTGATCTGCACGCGTGATCGCGTCGAGCACCTTCGCGGGGCACTGGCGTCGGTGCTGGCCGTGGACTACCCCGACGTCGAGGTGGTGGTCGTCGACAACGCATCGACGACGGGCGACACCATCGCATACGTGGAGAGCATCGACGACCCGAGAGTGCGGATCGTCCGAGAGCCGGCGCCTGGCCTCAGCCGGGCTCGCAACACCGGAATCCGCGCAGCTCGCCACGACCTCGTTGCGTTCACCGACGACGACGTTGCGGTCGACCCGTCATGGCTCACCGCGCTCGTACGCGGATTCGGACGCGCAGACAAGGTCACCTGCGTCTCGGGCATCGTCCCCAGTGGCGAGATCAGAACTCAGGCACAGGCCTACTTCGATCGACGGGTCGGTTGGGCGAGTTCGGTCACGCCGCGCATCTACGACCTCGCCGAACCGCCCGCCGATGTCCCGCTGTTTCCGTTTCAGGTGGGCATGTACGGCACCGGCGCGAACTTCGCGGTACGGCGGAGCCGGATGTTCGATCTCGGCGGCTTCGACGAATCACTCGGAGTCGGTTCGCCCACCAACGGGGGCGAGGATCTCGACATCTTCTTCAGGATTCTCATGGCGGGTGATCAGTTGGTGTACGAGCCGGGCGCAATCGTCTGGCATCGCCACCGGGCCGACTCGGACGCACTCGCAATCCAGGCCAGGGGCTACGGTCTCGGGCTCGGCGCATGGCTGGCCACGGTCGCGACCGACCGTCGCGCGGCCACATTGGCTGCGAAGGTGGCCTTCCGAAAGGCCGGAAGCGCAGCACGTCTGTCGCTCAGGATGAGCAAGGTGGCGTCGCCGCCGAGTGACCTCGCCGACGACCTCCCGGCCGGTATCGGCCGGATGGAGCTACTGTCGATCTTCAAGGGGCCGATGGCACTACGACGGAGCCGGCGCGGCGGGCGCGCCCGTCGGCCACTGACAGGAGTGAACCGCGATGCGCGTCCGACGTAGGCCGCCGTCGACCGAACCCGATCGGGTCGGTACCGATCGTCCCCGCCTCACCATGGCCGACGCCTCGGTACTCGCTGCGGTTGCCGGTGTGCTGTCGATGGTCGAGCTGCCGACCTTCCTCCGCGCGATCCTCGCCTCCGTACTGCTGTTCTGCGGTCCGGGTGTGGCCATTCTGACCTGGGTCGACCTCCCCCGGGTCGCACGGTTGTCCGCCGTACCGACGTTGAGCATCGCTGTCATGACGGTGATGACCACAGGAGCCATGTGGAGCTACCGGTGGTCCCCGCGGCGGATGACACTGCTGCTGTGCATCCTGATGATCGGCTCGTCCATTCAGTGGTACCGCAAGAACGGGTTTCCGAGCCGGCATGCGTGGCTGCACCGAATCCGGACGAGTACCGGTAAGCAGCGCGTTCACTTCGCCGTTCGAGCCACACTCGCCGTCCTGAACGATCGCGCCACGCTACGCAAACACCTGCCGCTACTGCTGCTCGCACTGGCCTTGGTCTTGTGGCTGCCCGCCCTTCCCGGATTGCGGACTGCGCAGTATTCGCAGTTCGGCCTGCTGGTATCGGGAACAGGTCCGGTTCTGGTGATCTGTATGGCTCTCAGTCTGGCGGCATTCCTGATCGCGATTCGGCGCTGGCAGGTGACCAGCGCCGCACTGGCGGTAGCCATGGCGATGGCGATTCAGCGCCTGACCGTGACCCTGGTGACCGACGTACCCATCTACGAGTGGACGTACAAGCACGTCGGAGTCACCGAATACATTCTGAAGTTCTCCGCACTGCCTCCCAACGGCGTCAGCATCTACAGCGAGTGGCCCAGCTTCTTCGTCGTGTCGGCGTGGTTCACCCACATCACCGGGTTCGGCACCCTGGACATCGCGCACGTGTTCGCGCCGATGATCCACGTTCTGATCGCAGTGACCATCTACGGGCTCGCGCGAGTACTGACGCTGAACCGCCGCACAGCGATCACCGCCGCGATGGTCGGAGAGTTGGTGAACTGGGTCGGCCAGGACTACTACTCGCCTCAGGCCTGGGGACTCGTTCTCGCTTTCGGATTCCTCGGGCTGTTGATGACGTCGACGGTGGACCGACGTGCCGCGTATCTGGCGCTGATCCCGTTCGCCGGGTGTGTGGCGACGCATCAGTTGACGCCGTACTGGTTGTTCGCCGTCGCAGGCGTGCTGCTGGTGAGCAAGCGCGCGAAGCCGTGGTGGCTGATGATTCCGCTCGCCGTCATCCTTCTGGGGTACCTGTTCCCTCGACTCGCGATCGTTGCCCCGTACGGACTGTTCCAAGGTTTCGATCCGGTCGCGAACGCCGAGAGCAACGTGCAGACGGTCGGAGTGTTCGGCTATCGAGTGACCACGCTCGCCAGCCAGGCCACCTTCCTGGCCGTGTACATGGTCAGCGGGCTCGCTGTTCTGTACGCCTGGCGGAGGCGGACGACGTTCTGGGCCCCGGCGGTGATGGCGTTCGGCTCGATCGGGCTTCTCGGCGGCCAGAGCTACGGCGGCGAGGCAATCTTCCGGGTGTACCTGTACGCCACGGCAGGGTGCGCGATTCTCATCGCGCCTCTGGTCGTCGACGCGTTGGACGGCCGGTTCACGCTCGATCGCATTCCACACGCACCGCAGATTCGCAGACCGCTCTTCCGATCGGCTCTCGTGGCAGTGTCCGCTCTCTTCGTCGTCGCGACCGGCTTGCTGAGTCTGCAGGGCTACTACGGCAGGTGGCCGATCGTTCAGGAGACTGCGGCGCAGATCCAGCAGACCGAGCGCATCATCTCGGAGGCCCCGGACGGAACCACGGTCATCACGATCTTTCCGGCGGGGTTCCCCACTCACATGACCGCCGACTACGTCCGGCTGAACGAAACCAACAGCTACTTCCACATCTCCCTCGACTCCATCGGGCCCGGGTACCTGCTCGAGTTCCCCACGTCGGATCAGGTTGCCGAACTCGACGCTCAGGCGCGCTCGAGCGATGAGCCGACCTACATCGTGCTCACCCGACAGTCGATGGAAACCGTCGAGTACTACGGGTACGCCGCCGACTCCGCCGCCGACAGATTTCAAGGCTGGCTACGCGAGAATTCGGACTGGACCGTCAAATGGGAAGACGCTGACATCGTGGTCTTCGAGCACGACCCGGCCTGAAAAATCCAAACTATGACCCACGTCTCCAAACAATCTTCCAGTTGGTTTGTTTGCAGCTTGACAAACTCCTAGCATCTTTTAAGCTTGCTATCAGTCAATGGAAACAGGTTCTTACCGTCAACAACGGACGTTCGGAAGCTGATCTGTGGATGCGGCGGGGGTCGTTTCACGGAGTTCGGAGACATCTGCCCATCGCACTCGACCCATGTGGAATGGATATGTTGAATCGTCAGAATCCCCGCGTCAGTGTCGTCATCCCGACGCTCAACGAGGCCGCGAACCTTCGCCATGTCCTCCCCCTGCTTTCTCACGACTACGAGCTCGTACTCGTCGACGGCGGGTCGGTCGACGGCACCATCGATGCAGCCCGCGAGATCCGCGGAGACATTCGCATCATCAAGCAGACCCGCAAGGGTAAGGGCAATGCTCTCGCCTGCGGCTTCGAGGCGGCCACCGGCGACATCATCGTGATGTTCGACGCCGACGGTTCGGCCGACGCTGCCGAGATCCCGCGGTTCGTCGACGCCCTGATCGCCGGTGCCGACTTCGCCAAGGGCAGTCGATTCTGCGAGGGTGGCGGCAGCCACGACATCACGCCGCTGCGTCGCGCAGGCAACGGCGGATTGCACCTCGTGGCCAACACACTGTTCGGAACCCGCTTCTCCGACCTCTGCTACGGATACAACGCGTTCTGGCGCGACCTGGTGCCGGTGCTGGACCTGCCCGTCGTCGACCAGCCGGGTGCCGAGGGCATGATGCTGTGGGGCGACGGCTTCGAGATCGAGACCATCATCAACTGCCGCTTCGCCGAGGCATCCGTCCGCATCGAAGAAGTGCCGAGCGTCGAGCTGGCCCGCATCTACGGTCAGAGCAACCTGCGCACCTTCTCCGACGGCTTCCGCGTTCTGCGCACACTGATGACCGAGCGCATGCGTGCACGCAAGATCAAGCGCAAGTCCATCGTCCGTCCGCTGCGTGAGTCGATCGACGCCCGTACCGACATGGACCTCGAGTTCGAGGCGCTCGAGTCGTACAACGAGGTTCTCGAACTTCGCGAGAGAACGGCGTGAGTCTGCCGACTTCCTCGGTTGTCATCTGCGCGTACACGTTGGCTCGGTGGTCCGAACTTCGGGCCGCCGTGCGGGCCGTCCTCGATCAGGTCGTGCCGGCCGACGAATTGATCGTCGTCATCGATCACAACGCACAGCTGGCCGAGCGCGCTCGCGAGGAGTTCACGCCGCTGCACGACACCGTGAACGTGGTGGAGAACAACCACGCCCGCGGCCTGTCCGGTGCGCGCAACACCTCGTTGGACCTCGCTACCGGTGACATCGTCGTCTTCTTGGACGACGACGCGTCGCCACGCACCACAGAATGGCTCGGAGCCATTCTGTCCCATTACTCGGACGATGCCGTGTACGCCGTTGGGGGCTCTGCATACCCGGTATGGCCGGACAAGCGTCCGGCCTTCTTACCGGCCGAGGTAGTGGGTGAACCCGGCGAACTCGATTGGGTCGTCGGGTGCACCTACCGCGGGCAGCCGACGGAAACCGCTCAGGTCCGCAATCTCATGGGCGCGAACATGTCCTTTCGCCGTGAGCCCGTCGTCGCACTCGGGGGGTTCGTCTCGGGCATCGGCCGAATCGGTCGAGTCCCACTCGGTTGCGAAGAGACGGAGCTGTGTATCCGTCTCCGCCAGACGCATCCCGACGCCCAGATCGTGTTCGATCCCTCCATCGTCGTCGATCACACGGTCAGCGCGGACCGCACTCGTCCGCGCTACCTCATCACTCGCAGCTACGCCGAGGGTGTGTCGAAGGCAGCCATCGCCCGTTTGATCGGGGCCGAGGACGCACTGTCCTCGGAGCGCGCGTACACCGCCAAGATCCTGCCTCGCGCGGTCGGTCGGGAGACCAGCGCCGCAGCGCGCGGTAATCCTGCCCGCGCATGGGGTGCGATGGCCGTGGTGGCAAGCGTCGGCGCCGCCGGAATCGGCTATGCCCGAGGAAAATTCAGCACGAGCCGATAGCGGCACGTGCACAAGAATTCGTAGTCCACTACGAAGTTCTGTTCACGACCTTCGGCGCCACCGTGGCCCGCTCCACGGAGTTCAGCGCGCGCACATGTCCACGCGGCGCACTCGCGCCACGACTGCGTAGGGTCACTGTGCGGGGTTCGTCGGGCGCCAGGTGGAACCACGAGTCCGACACCTCGAACCCGTCGATATCGACGCAGACGTACTGCGCTGCCCACTCGGAGCGAACCGTCAATACCCAAGTCCCGGAATCCGATTCGGAGACCTCGGCTTCCAGGCCCACGGTGTTCTGACGGCTCTGGACGCCGACGAGCGAAGTAGTTCGCGTCACCTCCACGCCACTGTCGTCGAGGAAGAGAACGGTGACGGCCGAGTAGGTTCGCCGGCCGAAGCGATAGGTATGATTGACATCCGTGAACGTGCCGACGATGGAATCCACGGTCAGTTCGATCGACGCATTCGCGTCGACGCTCACCGTCCGCTCGAACTCGTGACTGCCCCTCGAGGCGTGCAGTACCGCTCTAACGGTGCCCGAACGCGCAGGCCCGTCGTTGACCAGCTCCACCGAGTAGCCGTCGAGTCCGTTGTCGGACAACAGCAGTGCCACCGGGGCACTTGCCCGCGCCAACGCGTAGAAGGGTGCCTTGGGCATGCCTGCGGTGTCGACGATGCCCCAGCCCGCCCCGGGCACGGTGTCTCGTAGCGTCAGCACCAGCGCTCCGGAGCACCCCGAGGATCCGCGACGCCAGTGGCCGAACGCTTCGGTGAACGCTTCGACGATCGCAGCCCTACCGTAGTCGAGGTACAGCTCGGGATCGTCCCGGCGGATCAGGTGCGGGTCGACGCCGAAGATCGTGCGCACGTAGTGATCTCGTACGTCTTCGAAGTCCCACGACGAGCCGCGATCGCGCGGCACGGCGGCTTTCCAATCCGGATGATGCCCGGCCACAGCCGCGGACCCGAAGAATTTCTCGACCGATGCGCGTTCCGGCGGCACTGCGAAGGCCAGACATTCTGCCGCGAAACGCACGCCGGCAGTGCGGATATCGGACAACGGACGGAGATATCCGCCGACGCCGAAGTAGTGCGCGATACCGTCACCCACATGAGTGTGCAGTTCACCCTTCACACTGGACGGGCTCGACGTCACGTAGGCGACCGCCGACAGGCGATCGGCCAAGAATTCGGGAACGATACTGTCCAGCATCGCCATTCGTTGATCTTCGGCAGCGAGTCCCAACATGGTCGGTTGCTGCTGCGTCTCACTTCCACCACTGACGACCATCAGAGCGGGGTTGCCCGTCACGGTGTCGGCGAACGCGCCCAGCTCGCGTACGACCGATGCCGTGAACGCCTCGTCGGTGGGCGGGTCGACGGTGCCGAACATGACGTCCTGCCACACCATGATGCCCAGTTCTGCGCACAGTGACCAGAATTCGGGTTGCTCGTACACCAGGGTGCCGACCACTCGCACCATGTTCAGGCCGGCCGACCGGAGCTGTTCGAGAGCGACCCGCAGGTCCGCCTCCGGTGACCACAGCCGCACCGGATCCAAAGGGGTCCAGGTGCCGCCGCGACAGAAGATGTTCTCGCCGTTGACCACGAGTTGCGCGCCGCCCGCCGTGCGATCCAGTTCCACCGTGCGGAAGCCGACATCGCCCAGGGGGTGAGCGATGCCGTCGATCTCGAGCGAGACCCGGTACGTTCGCGGCGTGCCGTGCGTGTGTGGCCACCAGAGTTCGACGTCGGGCAGCGTCACCGACCGGTCGATGTGCTCGACCGAACCCAGTTCGACAGTGTGAATCGAAGACATGCTGTCGTTGATCAGGATTCGAGCTTCTCGCGGCGAATCCAGCTCGGCGCGCAGAACCACGATTCCATCGGTACCGGACACCACCGTGGACAGTTCGCTGCGACGAACGTCGGGGATCGCTGTCATCGAGACCTCACGCCACGGTCCGACGGGTACCGGCAGCGGACCGTACACCGGGGCACGGCCCAGCATCGTCGTGCGCTCGTGCCGCAGACCCTGCGCAGCGATCATCGACGACCGCCAACGTCCGCGGGGTCGTCGAGACTTCAGATGTGCGGTCAGCGATTCGATGTGGACGGCGATGGTGACGGAGTCACCACAGTCCGTCAGATCGAGAGTCTCGGGAACGAACATCGACGTCACAGTTCTGCGATGGAGGCCATCGATCCAGATCTGGGCGCGGGTTGCTATGCCCCCGAATCTCACTCGTGTCCGGCGGTGATCACCGGTGTCGACGTCGGCGACGAACCACCAGTCGTGATCGTCCGGATTCACTGCGAGCGAGTCTCCGAGCGCGGTCGCCACGGTGCCCGGTACCGCCGCGTCGATCCAGTCGAGATCTTCTCGTAGGTCACCGGGGTCGAGAACGGAACCGGCGTCGGTTCGAGCCAACCGCCACCGAACGCCGTCGAGCAGATCGATCACGCGGCCAAGGCACCTGCCACGAGATCCATGGCTGCCATCCAGTTCTTGCTCATCTCGACGAGTGGTTCGTCGAGCACCACGTGCCGGCCGCGTGCGGCACGCGCCATCCGGAATTGGACGGCTTTGGCACCGGACGCAGCGTCGAGGAAGTGGGGCGCAGCGGCGGCGGCACCCGCCACACCGCGACGCTCGAGGTATTCCACGTAATTGGCAGCAAGTTCTGCGGTGGCTCCGAACTGACGGAGCAGACCGAACGACCACAGGTGAAACGCGTCGGGACCGGCAGTCTGTACGAGTGGAATGTCGGCGACGATGCGTCGGGCAAGAGTATCGACCGGATTTCCAGGTGCTCGACGAGCCAGATGTGCGCGAGCGACGTCGAGGTCTCGGTCACCGAAACCCGCCTCGAGTACCGCGGAATCCACACGGATCTGCTCGACGTAGGGCAACAGCACCTCGGCGTGCGGTTCGGGAGCGAGGTTGAAGATCCCGTCGAAGTCGGCCCCGGTGAGTTCGAAGTAGCCTCGATTGTGGAAGTACCCCATCACCTTGTCGTCGCGGTTGACGAGGTTCGGCACGATGGTGGTCTTGGTGTGCTGATTTCGGTAGCTGGTTCCGGCAGTATCGGGCAGCCAGAAACCGTCCACTTCGACTGTGACGTGAATGCCGTCGTCCAGGCCTTCGACGACGTGCTCGAGCACCGGCCGCCATACGTTCATCTCGGCAACGCCGATTCCGTACAGGGTGCGCAGATCCTCGGGCATGATCTTCACGAAGTCCCACTGCCGTCCGTCGCACCCTGCACTCAGCACGAACGCGAGCGCGGGAGTGGGGTCTGCGCCGAAGGAATGCAGCACTTCGATCCACAGATCGACATAACAGTTGGTTTCGGTCCAGATGCGATCGTGGTTGTGAATCGAGTGCGGTCGATAACTGATGGGATCGAGTTCGAGGACTCGCAAGCCGGCTCCGAGCCTGTCCAGCACTGCATCGTTCGACATGAAGCCTCTCCTACCGGATCGAATGTCGGACGGTCCCCGAGCCGCATTTGTCCGTATTGCGTGTATCCAGACCCCTAATCCTAACGATCGGGTTTGTTCTTCGCACCAGATCGAGCGGTAAGATTGTTTTACACGGACGAACTATCTTCTCGGCCACCATTTCGACAACAGCGGTATCGGGCCCCGAAAACGGGGGCAGTCACACAGCGAACAGTCGGTTCCGCGCCGGTAATGTCGGTGCGCAGCTTGTTCGTGACGGCACTTGCATATCGGCTCTGAGCTGGGCACATGCCGAGTGTAGACAACACTTGTCACATCCATGCTCAACTCGGGCACGCAACAGGAGGTACCGCGGCGATGCGCCGTTTTGCAATCAGCGCAGCGCTGGTCGTCGGCTGGGTACTGATCGCCGCCACCCTCGGAATGTTCGCCGTACGGCAGATAGGTGTGACAAACATCACTTTGGTGGCGCTGGTTGTCGCAGCTCCGTACATCGGCGCCGCCTCGCTCGCCGCCCTGATTCTGTTCGCCGCTGCTCGCTCACGCATCGGGTCGGCCGTTGCTCTCCTGATCACACTCACGGTCGTCGGCGTGCAGGTGCCGATGTTCCTGCCCGACGGCCCCGACAACTCCGGACCCGAGCTGTCCGTGCTGACCGTCAACGTCGCGCACGGCGACGCCGATGCAGCAGCCATCGTGAATGCTGTCCGCGACAACGATGTCGACATCCTCGCCGTCCAGGAGCTGACACCCGACGAGGTCGTCGACCTTCGGGCGGCCGGCATCGACGGGCTGCTTCCGTTCTCTTTCACCGCTGCGCTGCCGATAGCCGACGGCACGGGCCTGTGGAGTCGCACCCCACTGACCGAGGGCACCCGTCTCGACAATTTCGGGTTCGTACCGGTCCAAGCACGAACCAACGTCGACGGGCAGGATCTGACCCTCGTCTCGTTCCATGCGATGTCGCCGGCCACCCGCAGGCACACGGTCGAATGGGATGCCGATCTGGCCAGAATGCGGTCGATCATGGAGACCTACCGGGGCACCGTGGTCGTGGCGGGCGATTTCAACGCCACCAACGATCACCGGCAGTTCCGCACGCTGGCGTCGTCCCCGTTCTCCGACGCCGCCGACGCGGCAGGCGCTGGCCTGTTTCGTACGTTCCCGTCTGATCGTCCGCTGGCGCGGTTGGATCACGTGGTGACGAGCGACGATGTTCGCGCCCGGTCGGTCCGGCCGTTGGCGATTCCGAAGAGCGATCACCTGGCCGTTCTCGCCGAGTTGCAACTGCCCTGAGCCGAGCCGACGCGCAAGCCGCTAGAAGCGCGGCAACTCGATGACCGGTGGCGGCGGCAACTGGATCTGCGGCAACTGGATCTGTGGGAGACCGGGAATCAGCGGGGCCGGGGCAGGAGCGGGCGCAGGGGCAGCAGGCGGGTCGTACTCCGGCTCGGAGTACGTGCGTGCCGGAGCCTGCGCGGCCTCGGTGGTCGGCGGCACGGTGGTGGTCGGCGGCGCACTGGTGGGCGGCACCGTCGTTCTCGGGGTCGTGGGCTCCGCCGTGATCGGAGCAGTCGTTTCTGCCGGCGCGCTCGTGGGATTGGTAGAGCCGCCGCCGTAGCCGAGAGACAACCCGAGGGCAGCGACCGCAACGAGACCGCCCGCGACGAGTACCGCGCCGCGGACCTTGCGCTTCGAGTCGGCCGGCTTGTCTCCCGTGGGTTCGGGGCTCAACCAATCCGGGGCTCCGGTCAACGACGCGGGCTCGGACGGCGACGTCCGGACGCCTGGTTGCGAACTGGGCCGCCGCGGCGCGTCGGCCACTGGAGTCGCCAGCAGTGCCGCACCGCGGGCAGCCACCGATTCCGGATCTGCCGGAGTGATGATCGGAAGGCCGATCCACGCTCCGAGAATCGACTCCACCAGGGGAATGCGTGCTCCACCACCGATGAGAACGAGGGCGTCGACATGTTTCGGTGATCGTCCGATGACGTCGCGCACCAGTCGGGCCGAATACTCGATCGGAACGGTCACCAACGACTCGAACGATTCGCGGGAGATGAGGATGACGCCACCCTCGCCGGGAAGGCACACCGCGCCGCTGGTCGAGAGCTGTTCCTTGGCCACGCGGCAGCGCGCGGTGAACTCGCTGAGCTCCTGATTGTCGGCAATGTCCACGCCCTGCTTGGCGAGCTGGTTGTCGGAGATGAGTCGATCGAAGTCGTCACCGCTGATGTCGATGGTGCGCTCGGCGAGGAGTACCTGACCGGTACCGCGGTCGATGACGCTGATCGTCAAACCGGAGCTGCCGAGGTCGTAGAGCCCGATGGTGCCGAAGTGTCCGAGCTCGCCCGATGCCTCGAGATACTGCAACGCGGCTCGCGCCTCGGGCACCAATCGGTAGTTGTAGAGCCGCTGGCTCGCCATGGCCTGTTGTATTTCGCCGAACTGCTGCTGATCCCGGTACGCGACGCCCGTTGCCTGCACCGGACCACTGTCACCCGGTTGCGACAGCACCACTCCGATCGACTCGGCGGCCAACTCCTCGGCGCGATCCCAGTAGGCGTCGACGGTGTCGTGATGAAAGCCCAGGCGACCGGAATTCTGAGGGCGCACGTCTGGTCGAGCCATGCGCACCGCACTGGCTCCCACCGAGACACCGAGAACTTCGGTCATTACCCGCCTCTTGTCGACTTCCCCGCGAACACACGCCGAGACCGAATGTCACGAACCAGTCTCGATCCCCCCGAAGGCACACTGTAGCGCGTCCTGCGACCGCACCACAGTGTCGCCGTACCGAGCCATGCCGGCCACTCGAGCAGTCTCCTCGAGCACGACCCGATCGGGCACCCGATCACGCCACTACAGTTTCGGCATGCGCGTTCTGTTCGTTTGTACGGGGAACATCTGCCGCTCGCCTACGGCCGAGCGGCTTGCTGCCGCATTCGCCCACGAGGGCGGGTTCGAGTTGACCGCGAGCAGCGCCGGAACCCAGGGTTTGACCGGTCATGGCATGGATCCGACGGCCGCATTGGTGCTGACGCAGCTCGGCGGCGATCCCGACGGTTTTGTTGCCCGACGCCTCACGCCGGTCATCGCCGCCGACGCCGACCTGGTCCTGACGATGACGGCAGCGCATCGCGATGCCGTTCTCGCGATCTCGCCCCGGCAGATGCGTCGTACGTTCACCCTGCTCGAGGCGTCCGGTCTGGCCGCTGCGTCGGGTGCACACTCCGTTGCCTCCCTCGCCGACGCACGGGCGGTACATCATGTCGACACGCTCGACATCGGTGACCCGTATCGGCGCGAGCAGTCGGAATACGAGCACGCCGGGGAGCTGATAGCGGAGGCACTACCGACAGTTCTACGGTTGTCGCCGCAGTGAACGTCCACCTCTCGTCGCTTCGCTCGCTGAGGTAACGTTCTCGCATCATTGCCGACCATCCGGGTTCGGCCACGGCGTAAGGGTCTGTGCATGCGCGACAAGGTCATCGCGTTGGCAGCTGTGGCGAGCGCTGGAGTGGCCATCGCCGTCGGCCTCACCATCGGCGCTCTGGGTGGCGCGTTCGACGACACGAGTCAGACGGTTCGTCCGCCCGCGCTGAAGTCGGACGACCTGAGCTCGGTCGCGACGTCGCCGAGCTCGACGATCGTGATCGTGCCGCCGTCCCCCACCTGGCAGGTTGCGGTGCCCACTACCGCTCGGCCCACGACGACCACTCCGGACCGGTCCGAGACCACGACGCGAAACTCCCGCCGCACCACCCGACCGGACCGAACGACCACCACGTCGGAGGACGATTCGAACGAGGACAGCACGACCACCACGGAGTCCGACTCCGGACGGTAGGAACTGGCCGGAGCTCTATGCAGGCATTGCGGTGGTGTCGCCGATTCGCAAGGCGGCCACGAGTTCTCGGTACAAGGAGTCGGTGTTCATGAGCTCTTCGTGGGTACCCCGCGCGCGGACCACTCCGTCCTCCATCACGAGGATCGTGTCGGCATCGAGCACAGTGGACAACCGGTGCGCGATGGTGACGACAGCAGACTCGGACGCGATGTCTCTGATCACCTCGTGAATGGCGGCCTCGGTACGCCCGTCGACCTGGGCCGTCGCCTCGTCGAGCAGGAGTATTTCGGGTCGCCGAACGATGGCTCGCGCCAACGCAATTCGTTGACGCTGTCCGCCGGAGACAGTGGAACCGATCAGGTCCGTGTCCAATCCGTCGTCAAGCGCGCGGATGGCCGAGTCCAGATGCACCGATTCGAGTGCCGCCCAGATGTCGGACTCGCTGGCCTCCGGGTGACTGAACAGCAGGTTCTCCCGGATCGAGCCGGGGATCACCGGTGTCTCCTGCTCCACGTAGGACAACCGGGCTCTCACCTCGTCGATGGTCAGGCTGTCGTACGGAGTGCCACCGAGACGGATCTCTCCGCTCTCGGGCGTCAGGAAACGCAGGATCAACGAGAACACGCTCGTCTTGCCTGCACCGGACGGACCCACGATCGCCGTGTGCCCGCGTGCCGGTACCTCGAGATCGATACCACGCACGGCGGGCTCTCGACCGGGTGCGTATCGGGCTGTGACGCTTCGGAATTCGAGAGCGGGAGCGACCTCTTCGGTTCGCACCGAGGGCATCGCGCCCTCGTCGCCCACTTCGGTGACCAGGTCGTCGATCTGGCGGATCCGGGCCGCTGCAGCCATGCCTGCCTGCAGTGCGGTGATGTTGGTCGCCAGAGTCTGGACCGGTCCCATCACCTGAAAGGCGTAGAGCAGGAACGCGATCAGACTCGACACCGCCAGCGCTCCGGTGCTCACTCGATAGCCGCCGAGCCCGAGTATCCCGATGATCGCCAACTGCACCCCGCCGCCGGCGAAGGTCCACGCCAATGCCGAGATCTTCACCGCGCGCACACTGTGCTGAGCAGAGGTACGCGCCTCGGAGATCACCCGCTCCGATTCGCGCGTCTCGGCCCTACTCGACTTGACGGTACGGATGGCGCGCAACGTACCGTCGAGAATCCCGCCCAGTCGACCCACTGCTTCCTGGGACTGGCGCTGCGCCACGGCAATCGGCGGCATGAGGCGCGCGAACAGCACGGCGATCGCGATGATGGCCGACGCGATCGCACCGAGCAGCACCAGGTCGAGCACTGCCATCAGAATCAACGCGCCCACCAGGCCCACCACGCTGTTCACTATGGCCACCAGTGCATTCGACGCGGCTTCTCGCAGAAGCACGGTGTCGGAGGTGACTCTGGTGACGAGCTCGCCCGTCGGTCGCGTCCCGAGGCTGCCGACCGTGGAACCGAAATACTTGCGCACGATGGATTTGCGGGCGTCCAGAACGATTCGTTCGGCCAGGACCCCCAGGACGATCCACTGCAGATACAGCACCACAGAACCCACGACGAGCAGACCCACCAGCAGCGCGATCGGTGCGATCAGCGAGGCGTCTGTACCGAGGCCGTCGAGAACCCCCTTGGCGACCATCGGGGTGGCCAGAGCAGCACCGGTGCCGACAAGTCCGAGAGCCATACCGAGCAGAAGGGTGCGCCGATGCGGGCGAACGAAGTGCCACAGCACACGGAGGTTGGGGAGAGTTATCTTCTTCTTCTCGGCGGTAGCGATCTGCAGGTCGACCATGTAACCAGTGTGCCGGACCGATCAGGAACTGCGGACCGCATCCCAGATCATGTGCACCGTGGTGCCGTCCTGATCGGAGGTCACGGCGGCGCTGTCGGCCAGCGCCCGCATCAGCGGAACGCCACGTCCCCGATTGGGGTCGGAGTTGTGCGACGCCCAATCCCCGCGATCGATCACTTCGACCTCGATCCGACCCTGCGGAGCGCACACGACCCGAATGTCGAGAGTCCCACGATCCGTGCGGTCTCGGTACGCGTGCTCGACACTGTTCGCGATCGCCTCGTATGTCGCCAACACCACGTCGTACGCGCGGTCCGAGTCGATGCCTATGCCGTCCAACCACTCACCGAGCTCACGACGAAGCTCCGACGCTCGATCCGCATCGGCAGGCTCGCCCGTGAACAGCAGTTCTTCCATTCGCGCGCCTGCCGTCGAGATCGAACTGTCGGTACGTGAGTCGTCACCTCCGGAAAGTGTCGCCATCATGAATCCCGTCTACCCAAAAGTTCAGGATCTACCCTTACGAAGTGCAACGAATGCTTCGTCGACCGTTGCATAGATGCCGAACACGCCGTCCAGACCGACCAGAGTCAGTGGCCGCCCGGTGGCGGGACCGTCCGCGACCACCGCAAACCCCGCCTCGCTGCCGAGTTGCTGATGGGTGGACGCCAACAACGACATGCCGGCCGAAGCGAGGAATCCCACATCACTGAGATCGATCACCACGGCCGTCGGCGATTTCTCCAGTACGAGAGCAACCGACTCGGACAAGTCGGGAGCAGTCACCAGATCCAGTTCACCGGACACGGCCAACACCACATCCTGATCACGCCATTCCACAATCACATCGAAGTGCTGAGGCCCCAGGCCCGTATCGTCCGAAGTCACACGGCGACTTTACCCTGGTCCACCCCCGCCGACTTTCCTACGATCGGCCGAGTTGCCCCACTCCCATTAGGCTCGCTTCGGTGATCGAGGGACTGCAGGGAGCGGACCGTCGTCGTTCGGTCGGCGAGTACGCCGCGGTCACCGTCGGCGGCGCGGTGGGTGCGGCGATGCGGTACGAGATCTGGACATGGCGCGCAACGCCGAGGTGGCTGTTGATGAGCACGTTCGGCGTCAACGTGTTCGGCTGCTTCGTCGTCGGCGCTGCCCTCGGCTACCTGTGGGGACGACCCACACCGGTCCCCCGCGCCGGACTGTTCGGGCTGGCCTGCGGTTTCACCACTTTCAGCCTGTATGCCTTCCAGGCGGTGACGCACCGCGGCGCATGGAATTCGGTGGTCTATCTGCTGGGAACGCCGGTACTGGCATTGATCGCGATGGCCCTCGGAGTAGCGATCACCCGACCCAGGACCACTCCATGACGACGATCGCCTTGGTGGCAGCGGGAGGCGGGGCGGCGGCGCTCACGCAATTCGTGTTCACGTTCGCGATCAGGTCTCGGCGACGGTTGTCCGCCCTCAATCTGACGGCCTGTGCAGCGCTGGGACTGGTGTTCGCAATCGATCCACCGGACGCTCTCCGATCGCTGGTGGGCATCGGTTTCCTGGCGTCGGTGGCCCCGATGGCGGCGGTTGCACTGCTCACGCTCCAGCTCGCTCGCACGAAGCAGTACCGCAGCGCTACAACATTCTTCGCCGCCAATTCGGTTGGAGGTATCGCTGCGGTGATGTTCGGAATCCTGGCATGGAAGTCCGGTATCACGCTGTACTACAAGGTTGCCTGATCCGCTCGAGTCAGTCGTTCGCCGAGTTCTCGCACGGCCCCTGCACGCTCGCCTTGGCGAACCCGGCGATTTGGTAGAGGTAAGTGAATTCCCATTCGACGAGGGAGAAGTCGTAGGCACGTGGCGTCGGACGCATCGTGACGGTGCCGTCGAAACACTGATCGAATATGTATCGGGCGCGGGGTAGGTGGTAACGCCACGTGACGACGATGACATGGTTCCACCCGCGCTCGCGCGCGAGGTCCTCGGTGAACATCGCCTCACCGCGTGTGGTCGACGGCGACGGCGGAATACACAGCACCTCGAACTGCGACGTGGAAGCCGCGCAGTACTTCTTCATGGTGGGGTCGCTGGATCCGTAGGGATCGGAGAGCACCACCGTCTTCGCGAGTCCTTGCTCGGCAAGAGAGATGCCGTAGGCCTCGCGGCCGTCGTGCTCGCCGCCAAGTACCACGATGGCATCGGCGGTGGTCAGCGGATCGACGCGGGCTTTGGTGAACGCGATGTATCCACCGACGCCCACCAGCGACACCAATACAACCGGGATCGCGAAGGCGAGAAGCAGCAACAAGCGTCCACGGAACACCTCACCAGGTTAGGGAAGGTGTTCCGTGTACGCGCGGTCAGAGACTCGAATCACTCACTCGGCTGCGGGACGGTCACGTTGCAATCGGTGACCTCGGGGTTGATGCCGAAGTAGTTGAGCGGTCCCGCTACGACGGTCAGGGCGATCGTGCCCGCGCCAGCGCAGTTGTCGGGTGCGCTCTCGAAATCTCCACGCTGGTACGACGCGAATGCGCCGATGATCAGCCAGACGAGAACGATCAACGTTACGAACCTCATGGTGCCCCCTTAGGCGGTCAGCCGCCGTTCGGCTGTCGAGAGTTACGTATGTCCGATTGTCGCAGTCTTCAAACCGCAGTCATTCGTTCTGCCTGGACAGCGTCTGCGACAGATAGTCGCTCAATGCCTGTTCCTGGACGCGATCGAGTGCGCGAGCCAGCTCTGCCTGCGCAGATTTCATCGCCAGGCTGCGCATCTTCTCGAACATCTCGGTCGTCTCGGCCACCTCCCCCGACTTGGGAAGCCAACCCGGACCATGTCTCGCGGCCAGATGGTCGGTCACACTCCCCACCATCGACTCCGCGATGGCGTTCATCTTCGACGCGGTCCGCTCGTGCTGGTCGAGCAGCTGTTCGAGGGTGAAGCCGTACTGGCTCAGATCGACGAACACCTCGAGGAGAGTGGGGTCGAGGATCTCGGCCTGATCCCCGTCGATCCTGATCAGTTTCGCGTCGATCAGTCTCGCAACGATGTCGTCGTTGTCCTCACCGAGAAACTGCGCAATCAGTTCGACAGGAATGATCGTGGTCTCGGCCGAGGACCACTTGCGAGTCACGATTTCCTGCAGGCCCAGGATCTCTTCCAGGTCCTTGCCCTGCTCCCAGCCAGCGAGAAAATCGGCAATGTGCGCCGAGGTGAAACCCCGCTGGAGCAGCGAGTCGATCACCTTCAACCGCGTCAGGTGATCGTCACCGTAGATACCGACTCGTCCTCGGAGCGTGGGCGGCGGCAGTAGTCCACGCTCCTGGTACGCCCGCACGTTGCGAGTGGTCGTCTTGGCCTCTCGAGCCAAGTCGTCGATTCGATATTCCACCGAGCTCCCTACCTCCGCCGCGCGTCGAACCACAGGATATACGTCGACCACGCGGCGGATGGCGGACCCGAACGTCATCTCGGGAGATGCCATGTCGCTTCTTCGGTGTTCAGGAGTGGGCGACGGCCCGTGCCTGTTCCCGCGGCAGGTCGACGCGGAGCGGAACCATGGTGAAGTCGCCCTGTTCGACACCTCTGAGTTGGTTGACGTACTGGGTGGCGAACCCGGGGAACATGGTGGCGTTGAAGCCGTCCTCGGTGAGATACCAACTGCTGCAACCGGAATTCCAGGTCGTCTTGGCCAGTTTGCGCTGCATCTCCTCGTTGTACGCATCCTGGACGTCCTGCCGCACATCGGCGCTGTGCAGATTTCCCTCGAGCACCAGGGAGATCGCCTCGACGATGTAGTCGATCTGAGCCTCCATGTACACCAGCGCCGAGCTGTGTCCCGGGCCGGAGTTGGGACCGAAGGTGAAGTACATGTTCGGGTAACCCGATACCGCAATACTCTTGTACGCCTTGGCCCCTGCGCTCCATTCGTCGGCCAGTACGCGGCTGTCGCGCCCGGTGATCGGAATGGGGGTCCCGGTGTTGGACACGTCGAACCCGGTCGCGAACACGATGGCGTCGAACTGATGCTCGATGCCTTCCACGGTTCGAATGCCCTTGGGCGAGAGCGTCGCAATCGGCCAGGTCACCAACGTGCAGTTCGGCTTCTGCAGTGCCGGGTAGTAGTCACTGGTCATCAACAGTCGTTTGCAGCCGGCCCGGAACCGGGGTGTCAGCTGTCGCCGCAGCCACGGATCACGAACCTGAGAACGCAGATGGGCGCGACCGACCAGTTCGACGATGCGCGTCAACGGGGTCTTCCACACGACGCCGAGGGCAACGGACTCATGACCCCAGAACCACAGCGAACGAGCCAGGGTCTGCGTCTGCGGGTACCGCGCATAACGACGCTTGGTGCCGGCCTGCGTCTTTCGATTGACTCGGGGCAGCGTCCAACCCGGGGTACGTTGGAAGACCTTGACCGTATCGGCAATCTTCACCAGTTCGGGAACGATCTGCACAGCGCTCGCCCCGGTCCCGACGACGGCGATCTTCTTACCCTCGAAGTCGTAGTCGTGATCCCACCGAGCACTGTGGATCTTGTGCCCCTCGTAGGTGTCGATGCCGCGAATGTTCGGCAGGCTGGCATTGGCGAGCGGCCCCGACGCCATCACCACCGTGCGCGCCCGAACATCGGCGTGCCCGTCGATGCTCAGGTGCCAATGCCCGGCCGCCTCGTTCCAGATGATGTCGACTACGTTGTGTCCGAATCGAATACGAGATTCTATGTCGAACTCGCCCACCATCGTGTGGATGTAGTCGAGTATCTCACCGCTACCGGAGTACGTGTGCGACCAGTTCGGATTGGGAGCAAAACTGTATGAATACAACCTGGACGGTATGTCGCAGGCTGCGCCCGGATAGGTGTTGTCGCGCCAGGTTCCGCCGACCGCGCTGCCGCGTTCGAGGATGACGAAGTTCTCGATCCCACTGTTGCGCAGGCGGATAGCAGTACCGATTCCGGCGAAGCCCGCACCGACGATCACGGCGTCGAGTACACCTTCGCGCACATCGAACTCGCTCATGCGACGGGCTCGTACGTCAGTTCCTTGGCCCAGGTGGGCTCGGAGTTGAGAGTCTTGCTCGGGTACCGGCCAGTCAATTTCACCAGCCCGTCCGCAAGGCGGTGATAGGGGTGCTTGCGGTTGATCACGATACTGCCGTGCCACTGCACGATGCGATACATCGGCACGCGCAGTGCCACCGGACTCCGTTCCCCGACACTTTTGAACCGTTTCATCGCGGTGTAGAGGCGCTCCTCGTCGACGCCCATCTCGACGATGTTGTCGCGCATCTTGTTCAGCAGCGGGATGTATCGCAGCGTGCCGACGATGAGGGCCGGGTTCATCCACGCCCCGACGGTGTCGACCAGAATCTTCCGCATCCGCGAATGCCCGAGCAGTTCGATCACTGCGAAATCGACGGCCAGATGGCGGGATTCGTCCGAGTTGATCTTCTTGAACACTGCCTGACAGACCGGGTCGTCGATCTCGTCCATGATGAACTTCACCAGCGCACCGTCCAGCGCGACCTCGAGCATCGGGATGACGGTGCCCAGCACGGCCAGTGACAGACCGTCGGAATGCTTGTCGAGCCAGTCGATCACGAGCTTGACGTTGATGTTGGGCTCGGGCATCTCGTCGCCGTCGAGCATGCCCCAGCGCCGCATGAGAGCCAGCTCGGCGTTGGCATGCTTCTGTTCTTCGGCATGGAAGTAGCGATAGATCTCGGCCAGCGTCTCGTTCGGAGCCTTGAGCGCCATCGCCGCGAAACCGCGAGCACCCACGTTCTCGATCCACATGAGATCGGACATGAAGGGCTTGAGCTTGGCGTGCAGTTCGGGACCGATCGTCTCGGCACCCGGTCCGTCCCAGTCGATATCGGCCAGTGCCCACTGGCGGTCCTTGATCTTGGTCAGCATGTCTTCGAAATCCATTGCCATGTCAGGCTCCTGTGGTTGTCGAGGTGAGGGATTCGTTCTTCGCCGACTCCTGCTCGGCAGGCATCACACGATTGAGCAACCCGAGGAAACGCACGTACACCGCGGGCAGCAATCTCTTGAAGCGCCAGACTGCTTTGGCGTCGAACTGGGGCACGACGTAGAGCCGGCCCCGGTCGAAGGCGTCGAGCGTTCGGGCCGCGATCTTGTCGGGTGATCGCCCGGTCCAGCGCATCGCGAACTCGGCCAGCCGGGACGAACTCGCGGTGATTCGGCCGTCGACGGCGACGTTGGTCTTGACGAACGTCGGGCACAGAACCGATACCCGCACACCGGTACCCGACAGCTCCGCAGCCATCGTCTCCGACAGGCTCATCACCGCGGCCTTGCCGACGTTGTACGGACCCATCAGCGGCGCAGCGGCAAAGCCTGCGGCGGACGCGACGTTGATGATCCCGCCCTCACCGGCGGCTCGAAGCGCAGGAGTGAACACCTCGCAGCCGTGGATCACGCCCCAGAGGTTGATTCCCAAGGCCCAGTTCCAGTCGTCGAAACCGATGTCGCCGACGGGCTTTCCGCCGATTCCGACGCCTGCGTTGTTGATGAGCACCGTCGTGGGTCCGTCGAATTCGATGCCTGCACGCAGCGCCAGCTCTTCGACGTTCTCGCGGATCGACACATCGCACTCGACGGCGTATCCGGTGCCGCCGAGAGCGTGCACCAGTGCGACGGTCTCCTGCGCTCGCGGTAGCGAGAGGTCGGCGCACATGACGGCTCCTCCGCGCCGAGCCAGCTCGAGTGCGAACGCCCGGCCGATGCCGCTGCCTGCACCGGTCACCACCGCTCTCGACCCGTACGAGGGTTTTCCGGCCTTGGTTCTCATCAGCTCACCTGTTCCTTCGAATCGTCTTGTACAACTTGACTGTCGAGCGCATGGGCGATGAACTCGGCGGCATGCTCGAGCGCATGCTCGGCCTCGGGTATCAACCTCGGGAGAGCTTGGAACACGTGCATCTGATCAGGCCAGATTTCGAGTTCGCTTCGTCCGCCTGCCGCGTCGATCATGGTGTGCAGGTGCCGCGCATCGCCTCGCAACATCTCGGCTCCACCCACCTGGATCAGGGTGGGTGGCAGGTCGCGCACCAGTGCGAGATCGAGCCGTAGTCGCGGGAGGCTCGCATCGTGGCCGTCGGTGTACAGCGCCACGAGTCCTCGCGCTGCCTTCGCTGAAATCATCGGGTCCTTGCGCGTGCGCTCCATTCGCGCCGAGAGCTCGAAGTCGAGATCGATCAACGGTGAGAACAGCACCATCGCTCCCGGTTGCGGTGTCCCGGTTCGGTCGTTCTCGATGATCAGGTCGGCGGCCAGGTGTCCGCCGGCGGAGTCCCCGGCGATGACGATGTTCGCTGCGTCGTAACCCTGGCCCAGCAGCCAGCGGTACGCAGCCTCCAGGTCGTCGGCTGCGGCAGGGAAGGGGTGTTCCGGGGCGAGTCGGTAGTCGACCGTGAGCACCGGCAGGCCCGTGGCTCCGGACAACCTCGCGGTCAGACCACGATGCGTCCGCGCCGAGCAGATGACGTATGCGCTGCCGTGGATGTAGAGAATCACGTGTGGCCCGGGCGTCGGACCGGGCGCACGCACCCATTCGCCGCGCACCGGGCCTTCGGCCACGAGGTCCACTGTCGTGCCCTTCGGAACCGGACCGAACAGGTTCATCGAGGTAGCGACCAGGCGTCGGGAGAACTCGATGCCGCCGCGGGACGTCGGAAGCAGGTTCGTCATCGGACGCAGAGTCAGCCGAGTCATCAAGGCAGCCAGACGAGTTCGCCGAGACCCTGTGCTCGATGCGCCGTGAGGCAGATGGTCGGCGTCGGTGGTCGAAGTCACGTCATCACTGTCACCCGCTATTCGCCATTTGTCAATGGCCTATTAATTAGTGGCGAAGTATGTAACAGTGAAGCCCAACACCGAAAGCGCAAGGGAGCGAGCACACGTGACGATGTTCAGGAGCGGACCATCAGCGGACCTCGATCCGTCTGCCATCGGTTCCGAGGACAAGATCTTCGAGTTGGAGATCGCCGAGGTGACCTACGAAAACGAGGATGCGATCTCTCTCGGTTTCGCGGTCCCCGAGCACCGGGAAGCCCAGTTTCGGTACGAGCCGGGGCAATTTCTCACCTTGGAGATCCCGTGCACCGACGGTGGCTCGGTAGCCCGTTGCTACTCCTTCTCCAGTTCCCCGGTCTGCGACCCGCTACTCACCGTGACAGTCAAGCGCATCCAGGGCGGTCTTGCATCACACTGGTTGCACGACAACGCCGTTCGTGGGATGCGGCTGAGGGCACTGAAGCCGTCGGGCCTGTTCGGACCCGAGAGCTGGGACGTGGATTTCGTCCTCTTGGCCGCCGGCAGTGGCATCACCCCGATCATGTCCATCATCAAAACGGCCCTGTTCCGGTACGACAACCGGATCACCCTGGTCTACGCCAACCAGAACCGCGACTCGGTGATCTTCGGGGAGCAACTGATCGAACTACAGTCCCGCTTTCCCGATCGTCTCGACGTTCACCACTGGTACACCTCGGACTCGGGGCTACCCACCGCTGCCGGACTGGCCTCGATGGATACAACGGTTCCGGCCGAGTGCGAGGCCTTCCTGTGCGGCCCTGCGCAGTACATGAACGTCGCCGAGGAGTGGCTCACCCGGACCGGCACGGCGGCGCGCAGAACACATCGAGAGGTGTTCTCCTCCTTCGACTCCAATCCGTTTCGGCCGGCCGACACTGCGTTGCCTCACGAGACGGATACGAACTCCGTCACCGCTCGAGTCGAGATCGACGGAATCGATACCGAGTTCACCTGGAATGCGGACACGAAGCTGCTCGACCGGCTCCTCGAGCTCGGCCTCGATCCGCCGTACGTGTGCCGTGAAGGAACCTGCGGCGGTTGCGCGTACACGCTCACCGAAGGCACCGTGACGATGCTCGCCAACGAGACTCTCGACGAGCACGAACTTCAGCACGGCGTCCGATTGGCCTGCCAGTCCGTCCCCGATTCGACGACGGTTCGAGCGGTGTTCGACCGCTGATGCCGGAGAAGGACACTCAGCCCTCGAGCGTCAACGAGTGAGGCTCCGAGGTGAAGGTCGCGGCCGAACCCGCAGCGCGTGCTATGCCTGCGATTCCGCCCCAGACCATCATGGTGAGGTAGTCGACGAGTTCGTCGGCCGTCATGGTTCGATCGAAGATCCACCAGTGTGATGCCAACCGGACCGCACCGATCATGGCGAAAGAGATGGGCATCGAGCCGGCCGTCGAGAACTCGCGCTCTCGAAATCTGTCTGCGATGACAGTGGCAAGCAGGTCTGCGATCACCCCCTCCGCCGCAGTGATTATGTCCTGATTGCCGCTGACCGCACTGTTGGTGTGGACGTAGATGTAGATATCGGGATCGGCGGCGACCGTCGTGACGTAGGCACTGATCACTGCGCGAGTGAGGTGGTACTCGTCGAGGTCCTCGGAGATCGCGTCCTGGATCCGCGGCACCAGTGCAGTCTCGACGTATCGAGCCATCGCGGCGTCGGCGAGACCCTTCTTGTCTGCGAAGTGTTTGTACAGAACGGTTTTCGAGACACCGTTGGCCGAGGCGATCTCGTCCATGCCGATTTTGTGCCCGTGCCGTCGAATCGCATCGAGAGTGCAGTCGAGCAGTTCGCGGCGCCGAGTGATCCGGTGATCGCGCCACCGATGACTTCGGCCGTCGACCTTGACCGCCGCGCTCATGCCGACTGCGATACCGCTCGTGATCCCCTCAGCAGAATCGATGCCACCAGCTCGGGATCGTCCGACATCGGGACGTGCCCGAGCCCCGGGTACGTCGTCACTTCGGCCTGCGGAAACGTTCGACGCACCAGCGGTGCCTGATATACCGGCAGAACCAAGTCTCGACGGCCCCACGCAACGGTGACGGGAACGGTCTCGTCGACCGGAATGCTGAAGCGCGGCACTGCGTTACCCGCTGCGTCGATCGCCCGGTTGGTGGTGATACTGAGTGCGTCGATCGTGGCCGTCGCTGCGGGAACTCGCCAGGGCTTGGCGTAGAACACAGCGTTGGCGATCGTGCGTCCGATGACCGAGCGCATGACTGCCGGCGCGATCGGACCGATGACTCGCGACAAGGCCCGCAGCAAACGAAACACCAGCAGAGCCCGCGTCTGATCCCAGTGGCCGCGGAAGAACCCGGCCGGGGAGAGCGCGGTGGCGGAGGCGACCGACCCACGGGCGGCCAGTTCGAGTGCAAAGTACCCACCCAGCGAGTTCCCGGCTACGTGTGGCTTCTCGCCGTCCACGGCCACGTGCTCGAGGAAGCGCTCCAGTTCGGCCACGATCCAGGGACCGAGATCGAATGCTTCGGTGGGGAGTTCCGGTGAATCGCCGTGGCCGGGCAGATCCACCGTCACCACTCGCCGGTGCCGTGCCAGTGTCTCGATGACGCTGTCCCAGGCGTGTTGGCGATGCACTATCCCGTGGATCAGCACCAAGGTCGGCCCCTCACCTCGGATGGTGTGGGCGAGCGCTGATCCGTCGATCTCGAATGTCATTGCGATCCAATCTCTTCTCGTCTACGCGGTGCGAACGTCGACTGCATCGGGACCGACCACCCGGGTAGGCACAGTCCGCCCGAACGTCATCGATTCCGTCAGATCGTCGAAGCGTGCGTCGATTCTGTCCAAAATGTAGTTCTGGCGCACCGACCACGGGCGTTCGGTCCCCGATTTCGGTAGCTCGTTCAGGGAGCGCGTGACGTAACCGGCCGCCAAATCGACGACCGGACGAGAGTCGACAGCCTTGCCCTGCCAGTCCGGGATCGCATGGGTGTAGCCGTGAGAGCGCATGTACACGAGCAGTTTTGCCACTGCCTGGGCCGTCATGTCGGCCTTGAGCGTCCACGATGCATTCGTGTAGCCGATACACCAGGCGACGTTGGGCACGTCTTCGAGCATGTGGCCCTTGTAGACGAACTTGTCGTGCGCCTCGAACGGCTTTCCGTCCAGTGAGAGCTCGATGCCGCCGAATGCCTGCAGCTTCAAGCCCGTTGCGGTGACGATGATGTCGGCGGAAATCTCGTCGCCCGATTCCAGCAGGATGCCGTCGCCTGTCACCTCGGCGATTCGGTCGGTCACCACGGTCGCGCGACCGGAGCGGATGGCCTTGAACAGATCGCCGTCGGGCACGACGCACAACCGCTGGTCCCACGGGTCGTAGGTCGGGTTGAAATGCTTGTCCACGTCGTACCCCGGCGGCAGTTGAGCTTTCGTCATGGCACGAAAGACCCTGCGAGCAGTGTTCGGTGCGCGCCGGCACAGCTGATACGAGCCGACCATCAGCACCGCGTTTCGCCATCGCAGTGCACTGTGCGCCACCGAGTCCGGTAAGACGCGCTGCGTGATCGTGGTGAACGGGTCGGTCATCGGCAGTGAGGCGATGTAGGTCGGTGAGCGCTGCAGCATCGTCACCGATGCGGCCTCGGCCGCGAGCGAGGGCACCAATGTGATTGCTGTTGCGCCACTTCCGATCACGACGACCCGCTTGCCGGAGTGGTCCAGATCCTCGGGCCACTGCTGGGGATGCACCACCTGTCCGGTGAAATTCTCCATCCCGGGTAGGTCCGGGGTGTACCCGCCCGAATAGTCGTAGTAGCCGGTGCACAGGAACACGAATCGGCTTCGGTAGGTCTTCGGAACACCGTCCGACAATGTCTCGACAGTCCACAGGTCCGTCGACGAATCCCAGTTCGCCGCAATGACCGAGGTGGAGAAGTGCGTGTGTTCGTCGATGCCGTTGGCGTGGGCGGTATCCACGACGTAGTTGCGGATGTCTTCGCCATGAGCGAGCAGAGTGTCGCCCTGCCACGGCGTGTGCGGGAACGAGAACGTGAAGATGTCGCTGTCCGAACGAATGCCGGGATATCTGAACAGGTCCCACGTACCGCCTGCACGCTCGCGGCCTTCGAGGATCGCGTAGCTCAGTTCGGGTGCCATCTGCTGCAGCCGGTACGCAGCTCCGACGCCCGATATCCCGGCACCGATGATGAGAACGTCCTCGAAGTTGTCGACCGAACCGTCGAACTCGGGCCATCGATCAGAACTCGCAATCACGCCATGCCTCACTGTCTCCGAACGCCGTCGGGATCCCGAGCGGAACCGCGACCTCCATCACATAATGTGACATTCGCCAATGGCGATGTCAATATCAGTGTTCAGGTATCGACACCGGGAAGGACCCCTGATGAACCACGAACAGCCCACAGCGCACAGGCCGGTCACAATCACGGACGGCATCCGATGACTCCGATCGTGATCGGAGCCGCCGCCGCACTGGCACTGATCCTGCTCACCTCGAATGGGTCGGGTCTCGATTTCGATCGACGTTCCCTGGCCGGCGCCTACCGATCGGCGCGCTCACGGCCGAGGCATCGGCTCCGCGCACTTCGTTTTCAGCGCTGACCGTCGAGCACCACCGTGATCGGCGTCCCGGTCGATAGTGACCCGGAACACCTCTGTCGGACGTATGTTTCGGAGCGGTTGGATCGACTCATACTTATCGGCGTCGTCCGCGACGCCCCCAACTCCGGATGTCCGGAGACGACCTACACGAAAGAGGTACGCACGATGGCCGACTTCATCGACAAGGCTCAGCACAAGGCAGAGGAACTGGCCGGGACTGCGAAGGAGAAGGCCGGCGAGGCCACCGGTGACGACAGCCTGCGCGCCGAGGGTGCCAAGGATCAGGCGAAGGCCAACACCCATCAGGCGGCCGACAAGGTCTCCGATGCCGCCGAGAGTGTTGCCGACTCCGCGGCAGGTGCCGCCAAGGAAGCCAAGCATGCGGCCAGCGACGTCGCCGAGAAGGCGTCCGACGTGGCCGAGGATGTGAAGGACGCCGTCAAGGACAAGGTCGGGAACGTCGACGTCGACGACGTGAAGGAGAAGGCCTCCCAGGTCGCCGACAAGGCAGCCGACAAGGCCTCCGCTGTCGCCGACGACGTGAAGAACACGGTTCGCAACATCGACAGCGACGATGTCGCCCAGGCCGCGAAGGTCGGCACTCCGGTCATCGCAGCCATCGCAGCCGCAGCCGGAGCCGTCGCGTTCGTACTGATTCGTCGCCGCAACCGTCGCCGCAGCGCCGCTCACCTGTTCGTTCCGTCGAAGCGCACCACCCGCAAGCTCGCCAAGAAGGCACGTAAGCACAGCTTCTGAAGGTGATCACACCGAAGCCCCGCCTCGTTCGAGGCGGGGCTCTTCGCGTCTCTAGAGCGGCTTGAGCGCGCGGCTGGGCACCCAGTGCGTGACGGTTTCACTGCGATCGCGCGACATCAACTCATAGGTGACGCGGCCCAGCCAGTCGCCGTCGACGGTGATGGACCATTCGACCAGATCGCCGGGCACCACGCGTCGCACGTCGAATCCTTCGGGATTGAACTTCGACGCATGGTGCGGCGGTAACGGGTAGAGGATGTTCAGGTCGATCCACACCTTCAGCGGCGGTCGAAGCAACTTGAAGGGGCGCACGGCAGACGCCGGTCGAGGTTGCGCGCGCCGTGCCATCGTTCGATCATACGTTCGATTCATACGCAGTCATACCCGTCCCCGCAACGAGAAACGGCCACCCGCACGAGAAGTGCGGGTGGCCGTCTGTCGACACTACGAGGAGATCAAATGCCGAGCGATCCTGCCAGGAACGGCCAGGACTTGTGCAGGTCGTCCTGCCAGTAGCCCCAGGAGTGGTTGCCCACCGGACGGAAGTCGACCGTGGCCGGGATTCCGAGCTGGTCGAGGCGCTTCGCCAGGTTCGACGTGCAGAAGTTGGTCGCCACCTCGATACCGCCGCCGACGATCACTTGGTTCGCCAGGGTCGCCGGGTCGTTCTTCAACCGCGGGTTGGCGTAGGTGTCGTTCGGTGCGCCGGGCAGTCCGCTTCCGGTGCTCATGTAGATCTGCGTTCCGCGGAGCTTCTCGGCATTGAGCAGCGGATCGTTCTCGCGCCACACGGGGCCGTCGAGTGGTCCCCACATGTTCTCGACGTTGCCGCCGCCGTAGGTCTCGACGACGAGCTTGACGAACTGCTGTCCGATCGGGTCGGAGGTCTGAGCGCAGCCGCTGTATGCCGCGACGCCGGTGAACTTGCCCGGGTACTTGATCGCGATGTTGAGGACCGAGGTGCCCGTCATCGACAGCGCTGCGAGCGACTGCCGACCGTTGGTGTCGAACTGCGCGTCGATCAGTGGGGGCAGTTCCTCACCGAGGAAGGTGCTCCACTTGTTGCTGCCGAGCTTCGGATCGTCCTGCAGCCAGTCGGTGTAGTAAGACCACTTGCCCTTCTGCGGAGTCACGATGTAGGCGTTCTTGTCGGCGAAGAATTGCTCGGCGTCGGTCTGCGACTGCCACGACGCCGAATCCTCGCCGCCGCCTGCACCGTTGAGCAGGTACAGCACCGGACGCGACACGCTCTCGTCGGCGGGCCGCTGGACTGTCACAGGAATGGTGCGGTTCATCGACGCGGAGAACACCTGCAACTGGACCTGGCGGTTGTCGAGGGTGCTGACCGACTCGATCCGTGATCCGTTACTCGACTGGGTCGTCGCGGCGGGCAGCTCGTCCGCGGACGCGACGGGCGTCATCAGCGCGGTCGGAAGAATCGCCACTGCGAGGGCGACGGCCGTAGCCGAACCGATTCGCCGGAAGCCGTGTCGTCGAGATCGTGGCACGCTGTTTCACCTTTTCGTCGAGTTACACCGGTCGAGTTTCTACATCGGCCGAAGATGAGGTGACGTTACCTCGAGCAACCGACCGGGGAGTCATGGACCGGAGGAATCCGACACCCGATCGTGATGGTCCGGAGTGTCGCTGCGGATGGCGAAAAGACAGGCCACGACGACGATCACCGCCGTCACCACACCGACCGGCAGCGGTGAATACAACCAGACAGTGGGCCGGACGTAGTCGTCGGGTGTCCCGTCCGTCCAACCGAACTCTCGCGGCGGCACCGGGGCCGAGATCCAGAACAGCGTCAATGCGAACGGAATCAGGGGCGTGATGGTCGACGCCACCGTGCGCGTGGGTTGCATCGATCCGATCACCAGGCCGAGGGCGATGGGGTACAGCGTGCAATACGCAACGGTTCCAACGACATTGACCGTGCTGTCGCCGGCCGGAATCAGGCCGGTTGCTGTGACGACGGCGAGCACGACGAGCGCGGGCGTCGACAGGTCTCGGTGCAGGCCCACCCGTACCGCCGCGACGAACAGCGACGCAGCGATGAGCAGTACCCACCACGACGCGTCCGACCATCCCAGAGAATTCACCCCCGACGCCGCGATCGCCGACCCCGCCATCACGTATCGGCCGTCACGACCGTCGAGGTTCAGCGTCCCGCCATAAGTGAGTGCCACTGCGATCACGACGGCGAACAGCCACATTCGCACCGACGACGTCGTATTGCCGAGGTAGGTGTAGACGACCAGGTAGACGAACGCGACCACGACGACGATCACCGCATCCGCCGCCTCGAACCGCACGACGGGTGCCCTCGAAGCAACGATCACCACAAGGGCTGCGATCGGAAGAAGAAGGAGCAGAGGGACGGTGGATCCGACGTACTGCGGGTCGAGACCTGCCATCCAGCGACCCTCGCGCGGCCCCCGCAAACCGGAGATCGCCGCGTAGTACAGCATCGAACCGAGCAGGCCGACGGCGAGTGCAGCCGACAGACCTCGGCGACCGGCCGCGATGTGCCCACACACGCCCACCAGAACTCCGGCACCGATGGCGTTGGTGGTGACCGCCTGATTGGACGCGATCGGTACGACCGACGGGAGCGCGATGATCACCGCGCCGAGCGCTGCCGCCAGTGCGGCCGCCACCGGGGAGCGTCGGGAATGTACGACGGCCAACACGATCACGGCAGACATGACGGCGAGAGTTCCGGCCCACTGCGCGGTGACGAACGCCCTGTACCAGTAACCCGAGGATTCGATGTAGAACGAGTCCCACCCCAGCGATTCCCGAATCGAGTATCCGGCAACGAATCCACCGCACACCGTTGCCGCCACAGGCCCGTAGCGATCCATCGCCGTCATGGTCGTCAAATGTAGAGGTGTTCCCACAGGACGGGTGTGTGTGGTCTATTGGGTGCCCGCCCCGCGAAGGAGTCGATCGAGATGTTTCGTCGCACCGCCGTCATTGCTTGCGCCATCGCAGGTGCCGCCACCCTCGGAATGGGTACCGCCAACGCCGACGAGTGGCCCACTCCTCCGCCGTATCCGAGTCCGACGGCTCCGCAGGACGTCACCGGATTCCTGACGCCTCAGGACCTGGACTACTGGAATCCTTTCGTCAGCAAGAACCGATTGACGTCCCCGTACGGAAACAGCACGCGCATCGTGTGCACCGGATTCCACGGGGTGCTGCTCGAATGCTGGCAGGCCGACTCGAACGGCAACCCACACAAGCTGATTCCGCTGAACATGAACTATCCGGGTTCGACGGGCCACCTGTTGCCCGGCGGCGGTCCCGGTCACTTCGTCTACCCCGGCTTCATCCCCGGCATCGGCTGACCCGGGCGACACCGGCGGCAACTGACCTGAGCGTCCACTATTTGCCCCCGAAAGCGGGATTCCGGGCGCGGGTGCGAATAATGGACAACCAGATCAGTTGTACGGCCTACGCGCCGTTTCCGGGTCGCCGTAGGTGATGGCGCGTTCGCGTCGGGTTCCGGTGGCCAGGGTTGCGGCCCAGTTGATCAGCGTCCCGACGCGGTTGCGGTTGCCGGCCAGGAACGCGATGTGGATGACGCCCCACGATACCCAGCCCAGGAATCCCGACATCTTCAGTGGCCCGGCCTGCACCAACGCATGTCCGCGGGCGATGTAGGCTGCGGTGCCGAGGTCTCGATACTTGAAATCCGGACGCGCAGAACCGGATACATCGGCGGCGATTGCCGCACCCGCAGCTTTGCCGCCCTGCATCGCCACTTCTGCCACTCCGGCGAGCTTGTTCAGAGACATGATGTCTCCGACGACGAAGACGTTGCGGTGTCCCGGGATCGACAGGTCGGGCTCCACGGCGATGCGACCTGAACGGTCCTGCTCCACGCCCATCGCGTCGGCGAGTTGCTTCACGAACGGAACGGCTTCGACGCCTGCGGTCCACAGCACCGTGTGAGTGTCGTAGCGAGTGACCGTCTTCGGTTCGGCCTTGGCCGTCACTTCGACGTCGGAGGCCGTGACGTCGGTGACGTGCACGCCGAGATGTGTTTCCACGCCGACGATGTCGAGGGTCCGCTGCGCCTTTGTCGTCAGTGAGTCGGGGAACGATTCGAGTACGCGGTCGCCGCCGTGAAAGAGCAGGACGCGGGCTTCCGACGGGTCGATGGAGTCGAACTCCTTCGCCAGCGCCCTGGTTGCGAGTTCCCTTATCTGACCGGCCAACTCGACACCGGTGGGGCCTCCCCCGGCCACCGCGAAGGTGAGCCACGGCCGACGCTCCTCGGCGGTGGGGAGGGACTCGGCCATCTCGAAGGCGGAGATCAACTTTCGCCGAATCGCGAGGGCGTCGTCGAGGGTCTTCATGCCCGGTGCCCACTGCACGTATTCGTCGTGGCCGTGATAGGCCTGCTGCATTCCGACGGCGACGACCAGGTAGTCGTAGGGCAGCTCGAAGGTCGACCCGTCGAATCGGCTGGCCGTCACCACTCCGCCGTCGCCGCCGGCGGTAACGGACGTCGCTTCGCCCAGTGCCACATACACGTTCTTCTGTTTGCGCAGCAGGTGCCGTAGCGGGCTGGCGATCGAACCCTCGGACACCAATCCGGTGGCGCACTGGTAGAGCAATGGCTGGAAGACGTGAGAGGTGCCGCGCTCGAGCACGGTGACATCGACGTCCTCGTTGCGCAGACGCCGCGCAGCATGAAGTCCGCCGAATCCGCCGCCGAGCACCAAAACACGTGGACGTGCCATCTGAACGTTCTCCCTCGGACCGACCTGCGGAGATGGATTCTCCGAGTGTTCAGCGTAGTCGAGTTCGCCGACGAACAGACCGTTCGGAACCCCCTCACCGAGGGCCCTACCCCGTGACAGGGCACGGCCGCCGGCGTACTGGGACAGGTCAGCCGAGCAACGCCTGCATGGTGTCGACTTCCTGCTGCTGCGTGGCCACGATCGTGCGTGCCATCTCCTGCGCGTCGGGGTTCGAGCCGTCGGCGATCTCGATGTTCGCCATCTCGATTGCGCCTTCGTGGTGCTCGATCATCATCGTCAGCCATTGGCGGTCGAACTCCGCACCCGACAGAGCAGTCAACGCATCCATGTCCTGTTGGGACATCATGCCCATGCCCGAGCTGTGGTCCATTCCGCTCATCTCACCCATATCGGACGAGGGTGCGGGCTGACCCCATTCGGCGAGCCAGCCGGTCATCCGATCCATTTCGGGCTGCTGCGCGGCTTCTATCGCCGACGCCAACGCCACGACGTCCGGATTGTCGGTGCGGCCCTGGACCATTGCCGCCATCTCGATCGCCTGCGCGTGATGCGGGTACATCATCCGAGCGAACATCACGTCCGCGTTGTTGAACTCCGCGGACGCGTCGGCCTGGATGGATGACGCCGACGACGAGTTCGACGAGCCCATCGAATGGCCGGCCATCGGCATGTCGGAAGTGTCGCTGCTGCAGCCGGCGACGAGGAATGCGCTCACGGTGGCGGTAGCCAGCGCAGCGACCAGTTTGGTACGCACTTCAATCTCCTTGCACAAGTATGGAAAACAGGGATGGATGTCTGTCGATCCGCCGATGGACGCGTGTCCACCGGGCTCCCTGTCACACTCGCAAGGTCACCGATCTGTCCAACTCCCAGTGGGTCCACGGCGGCGCACGCTCCGAGATGGAATCGGTGCGCCCGCCGATACCGTCCTTCGACATCAGCGAGTGGACGCCATCGACGCTCGTAGATGGGAGCGACAGCGCAGCCCACGACACCGTGGTTCCCGCGCACGGATGCATCATCTGATGCGCGGACGGGCAGTCGGGCTCGGCGGCAGCCACCTGAACCGGATCCTCGTGGTGCGATACCGACGCCAAGGCAGCGTGTTCGCTGCTTGCCGACATCGTAGGTGTCACCGAGTGCATCAGCAGCACCCCGAAGATCGTCAGCGCGATCAGCAATCCGGTCGCCGAGGCGAAGCCCGGGCGACTGCGTCGGATCACTGAGTACATGTCACCGACGATAGCAATTTATACCCCCTGGGGGTAGCTGGCAGGGACTTCCGCCCCGCACCGAAGGACTTCCGCCTCTGTCTGCGCCGGTCCGATTCGGGCCATGCTCAGGATGTATCTGCACACGTAAGTCAATGGACGGGAATTCGTCATGAATGCATCGAGCCGGGTAGTCGTCGGAGTCGACGGATCCGCCACATCGCTCGACGCGGTCTGCTGGGCAACACGCGAGGCTGTTCGACGCCACGCTCCGCTCGAGTTGGTCACGTCGTCTCTGTTCGCGCCGGGAACCTACGGGGATGCCATCAGCCTCCGGATCGGCGCATTCGCAGATCCGGATGTCGAGGCCAAGCGCGTGCTGAGCGCCGCTGTCGACGTTGCGCACAAGACCGCAGCGGGCAACTCACTGATTCTCGACACTCGACTCGAACACGGCTCTGCCGCGCGCAATCTGACGCACTTCGATGTCGCCCCCGCCTTGATCGTGGTCGGTTCGCGGGGACTCGGCGAGTTCACGGGCGGGTTGATCGGGTCGATCAGTACCGCCGTCGTGTCGCACGCGAAATGCCCGGTGGCAGTGATCAAGTCGGACATCGTCAGCGACGGGCCGGTCGTCGTCGGCGTGGATTGCACCACCAACAGCCAACCCGCCATCGGCTTCGCTCTGCAGGAAGCGTCGATGCGAGGCGTCGACCTCGTCGCGGTGCACGCCTGGAGCGACCTCGAGCTGGGCAGCGTGTTGACGCGCGACGACGAGGGTCCGTGGGCCGATTCCGAACTCGCCGAGAAAACGTCACTGGCCGAAAGCCTCGCCGGGTGGTCGGAGGACTACCCGGACGTCACGATCCACCGAGTTGTGGTTCAGGACAGACCGGTTCGTGAACTGGTCCGCGCGTCCGAGACAGCGCAGTTGATCGTTGTGGGAAGCCGCGGTCGGGGCGGATTCGCGTCGATGCTTCTCGGTTCCACCTCGCGTGCGGTGCTGCATTCGGTGGATGTTCCCGTCGTCGTCGTACCCACGAACCGATGACCGCGCCCACCACCGAAACCACCTACAGCTCCGACGAACTGGATGCAGACCTGCGCTACTGGGCTGCGGCCAACTATCTGACGGTGACGCAGATCTATCTGCAGGACAACGTGTTGCTGCGTCGCCCCCTGACAGCCCAACACATCAAGCCGAGGCTGCTTGGGCACTGGGGCACGAGCCCTGGCCTGTCGATGATCTACACCCTCCTCAACCGCGTGATTCGTCGAACCCGTTCGGACTGGCTGTACGTCACCGGTCCGGGCCACGGCGGTCCGGCCTTGGTGGCGAACACCTACCTCGAGGGAACGTACAGCGAGATCTATCCGGACATTTCGCTCGACATCGACGGCGTCCAGCGTCTGTGTCGGCAATTCTCCACTCCCAAGGGCATTCCGAGCCACGTCAGTGTCCAGACTCCGGGCAGTATTCACGAGGGCGGCGAGCTGGGTTACGCCCTCGTGCACGCCGCCGGTGCCGCGTTCGACAATCCCGATCTGATCGTCGCCTGTGTCGTCGGGGACGGTGAGGCGGAGACCGGTCCCCTGTCCGGTTCGTGGAAGATCCCGGCTTTTCTCAATCCGATTCGCGACGGGGCCGTGTTGCCCATCCTGCATCTGAACGACGGGAAGATATCCGGACCGACGGTTCTCGGACGCAGTACCGATCGATCGATCGCGGACTACCTGAGCGGTCAGGGCTGGGCACCGATCTTCGTCGAGGGCGACGACCCCCGAGAAGTGTTCCCGGCCTTCGAAAGCGCCCTCACCCGAGCCCACGAGACGATCGAGAGAATCCAGCACGCCGTCCGCGACGGCGAACCACATCACGACATCGAATGGCCCGCCATCGTTCTCCGCGCTCCCAAGGGCTGGACGGGACCGCACGAGGTGGACGGCAAGCTCATCGAGGGCACCCACTGGGCGCACCAGGTGCCACTGTCCGGTGTCCGCGAGAACCCAGCACATCTGGATCTGCTCGAGAAGTGGCTGCTCTCCTACGATCCCCGATCCCTCTTCGACGAGAACGGCGCTCCGGTGGACTCCATCCGCGAGCTCACTCCAACCGGAGAAAAACGCCTCGGTGCCACCCCACATGCCAACGGCGGACTACTGTTGCAGCCCCTGGTCATTCGCGACCTCGAGAACTATGCGCTCACCGTCGAGTCTCCGGGGCGCACGTCGCACGAGACGACCACCGTGCTCGGGGAGATGATGCGCGATATCTACCTCGACAACGCACAGCCCCACGGCGGCGGAAACTTTCGTCTGTTCTGTCCCGACGAGACCGCGAGCAACCGGCTACAGGCCGTGTTCGAGGCCACCGACAGATGCTGGCAGCTGCCGACCACCGAGTTCGACGACAACCTCGGGCCCGACGGCCGCGTGCTGGAGGTGCTCAGCGAGCACCTGTGCGAGGGCTGGCTGGAGGCGTACCTGCTGTCGGGTCGACACGGCCTGTTCGCGAGCTACGAGGCCTTCGCCATGGTGAGCGTGTCGATGCTGATCCAGCACACCAAGTGGCTGCAGCATGCGGCCACACTTGCCTGGCGGGCCCCCGTCGCGTCGCTCAACGTGCTGCTCACCAGCACGTGTTGGCGCAACGACCACAACGGATTCAGTCATCAGGGTCCCGGATTGATCGACGCGGTGATTCCGCTGGCACCGGACGTCGTGCGCGTCTGGCTGCCACCGGACGCCAATACCTTGCTCGCCGTTGCCGACCATTGCTTCCGCAGTCGAGGCCACGTCAACGTTCTGGTGGTGGACAAGCAGAGTCACCCGCAGTATCTGACGCTTCCCGAAGCGCGGGCGCATGCCGCGGCGGGTGCGTCCCGCTGGGACTGGGCCGGCACCGAAGTGGCCGATACCGACGAGGACCCCGAGATAGTTCTGGCGTGTGCAGGCGACGTGCCGACTGAGGAGACCCTCGCTGCCGCAGAGCTGTTGCGTACGTGGACTCCCGAGCTCAGGGTTCGCGTGGTCAACGTCATCGATCTGATGGCGCTGCTCCCCGTCGTCGATCATCCGCACGGATTCACCGACGAGCAGTTCGTGGATCTGTTCACCGCCTCGGTCGATGTGGTCTTCGCGTTCCACGGTTATCCCCGCGCGGTGCACCAGCTGGTACACGGCCGGCCCGATGCCCAACGATTCCACGTTCGCGGATTCATCGAACAGGGCACCACGACAACACCGTTCGACATGGTGGTGCTCAACAAGATCAGTCGCTACCACCTCGCGCTCGCCGCCCTCGACCGAACGCAGATCACCCCGGCCGGTGCCGAACAACTACGGTTGTACTGCCAGGACCAACTCGTACGACACGACGCGTACATCCGGGAACATTTCGAGGATCTCCCGGAGATTCGGCAGTGGCGGTGGTCGTGACGGATCGGTCGCTACCCGCGGGCGATGATCAACGGACAGTCGACGCGGTGGGCCAGCGAACGGACGGTGGATCCGAGAAGTAGACCGCTGAAACCGCCGCGTCCGCTCGAACCGACGACGACGGCCTGCGCGCGTGATGCCGCCTCGAGGATCTTGTCGGCCACGTTGCCGCGCAATACAGTTTGTTGCACCTTCACGTCCGGGTACTGCTCACTCCAGCCGGAGAGGCTCTCCGACAGCACGGTTCGGCCGTTGGAGACGACCGCGTCCGCTCTGTCCGCCGCGGACGCGTCGGGCGACGAGATCAGCACGTCCGTCGACACGTGCACGGCAACCAGTCCGGTACCCCGAAGCGAGGCTTCCTCGAATGCCAACCGGACGGCCTTCTGGTTGTGCGCCGACACGTCCACTCCGAGGACGACGGGTCCGCGCGACGAATGCACCTCCACACTTCCCTGGACGATGACAACCGGGCAGTGTGCTTGCACCGCCACCGCCGTGCTCACCGAGCCGAGCATTTCGGCGAAGTATTCGCCGTTGCCGCGCGAGCCGACCACCATCATCGAGGCACTCGAGCTCTGATCGAGCATGGCCTGAATCGTCGGTCCCACAATCGATTCGCTCATGATGGTGAGCGTGTCCGGGTTCTTCACCGAACGTCGAGCTACCAGCGCCGCCCATGCCAGGGTCGACTCGGCGGCTGTGTGCTCCTCGGAGCCGATGTGAGACGGCAGCGCGACGAAACTGGTGTACAGGGCCTTGACCTGGTAAGCGGACACCAGCTTCAACGGTGCGCCGCGCAGCTCCGCCGCACGCGCCGCCCAGCCGACTGCGTCGAGCGACGAACCGGAGCCGTCGACACCGACGACGATCTGGGAAGCACCACGGGTACTCATGCGTGCGGGACGACGAGGACGGGGCAATGGGCATGCCGCAGTACGGCGGTCAGCGTTCGTCCCGACACTCGGTCTCGTTCGTGACCGACCACCATCAGCTGGGCTGTCTCGGACATGGCGACCAACTCCGATCCCGAGTCGGCCTCGGCGTACACCGACGCCACGCGAATGTCCGGGTAGTCCGCCCCGAAGGGTTCGAGCCGAACGTCCATTGCCGATTCGGGGTGTAGCCCCTCGGAGGGGCCACTGAGAGCAGCCGTGAGAATGGATGCGACAGACTGGGTATGCACAGCAAGCACGCCGGCCTCTCGTATCGATGCCTCGCAGAATGCCTCGGCCACAACGACATCGGTTGCCGACACGTCGACATCACCCAGCGCTGCGACTACCGGGCCGTGGCGTTCGGCGTCGAAGTGTCGGACGATCGCCACGGGATGGGGTGACGCTTCCACCACTGCCCCGACCATCGATCCGAGAACCCAGGCCGCCACCGCGCCCTCGGTCGTAGTCCCCAGTACGAGCAGGGACGCAGATCCGGCTTCCGCCGTCATCACCGATTCAGGACGCCCATGCAGAACGACCGATTCGACAGTTATCGCCGGGTCGATGGCTGCGGCCAGATCGGCAGCACGGCTCAATGCCGCGCGGGCGTAGTCACCGTCGACATCCGGAGCCCCGTATACCGTTTCGAGCTTTGTGTGTCTGCCGATCACGTGGACCAGGCGAAGCGACCTGCCCCTCCCCCGTGCTTCCTGCACGGCGAACCGGACCGCGTCGAGTGCGGTCTCCGATCCGTCGATACCGACCGTGACCGGTCCGGTGGAATGTGAAGTGTTCATCAGATGCCTCTCGATGGTGCGCGTCTACAACGAGAACGCTACGAGCGCAGGCACGCCTCACACAGCAGTCCGAGGTCATCGGAACAAGTGACCAAGGTCGTCCGCCGTCAGGGCAGCGGCACCGACCAGATCAGCTCGGTGCCACCTACGTCGGCTGCGGACGGCCCGAAAATCATCGCGCCGCCGCAATCGACTGCCCGCGCTTCGAGGTTCGCCAATCCACTACGAGTGATGTTCTCGTTCAACCCGATTCCGTCGTCGGAGACCTCGATGCGCAGATCGTCCCCGACCGCCAAGGTGACATTGACGGTCTCGGCCCGAGCATGATGGACGACATTGCTCACCGCTTCACGAATGACGGCGACGGCGTGGTCGGCAAGGGAACTGTCGATGACCGACAGGGGCCCGAACATGCGAACCACTGCGCGGAGGGGAACGCTCTCGGTGAGTTCGAGGACAGCTCCGTTGACACGCTGTCGAAGACGAGTGGTCGAATGCGTCGTACTCTGCAGATCGAAAATCGTTGTGCGGATGTCCTGGACGGTGTCCTGCAGATCATCGATGGTGCGGGTCAGGCGTTGACGAATGTCGTCGAGCTCCGTCTTCTGCAGTGTGCTCTGCAGCGACAATCCGGCGGCGAAGATGCGTTGGATGACGTGATCGTGGAGGTCGCGGGCAATCCGGTCACGGTCGGCGAGGACGTCGAGTTCGTGCATGCGCCGCGTCGTGTCTGCCATCTGCATGACCAACGCGGCCTGGTCGGCAAAACTGGACACGAGATCGAGTTGGGAGTCGTTGAACACAAGAGCACCCCGTCGACGCAACGTCACCAGAACACCACGCACACCGTCGGCCACCCGCAGCGGTGAGATCAGCGCCGGGCCGAACCTACCTGCAACGTGCTCGTTGGGCCAGTAGTCCAGATTCTCCTTACGAGTCGCCGTTCGAAGTCGATATGCCGCACCGGAACTCGACCCCTCGACCGGGATGAGGGATCCCACCAGTGCGTCAGCGTCGTGCCCTTCGGCGACGGAGATGACCAACTGGGAGACCGCGTCCGACTGCTGGCCCGTGACTGCGGGAACAGCGATGAACGCGGTGTCGGCCCCGGTCAGATGCAAGGCTCGCCTCGACACCATGTGCAGAACTTCGTCGATGTCGCTCCCGGCCAACAGCTCGGTACCGATGTCGCGCATCGCTTCCATCCAGGATTGACGAATCCGCGACTCCTCGTACAGGTGTGCGTTCTCGATCGCGATGCCGGCCGCCGAGGCAAGGGCCCGCGTCACCACCTCGTCGTCCTCGGTGAACTGGGCTCCGTCCTTCTTCTCGGTGAGGTACAGATTTCCGAACACTTCGTCGCGCACCCGAATGGGTACGCCGAGAAACGATTTCATCGGTGGATGGTTCGGAGGGAAGCCCACTGCCTCCGGATGTACCGAGAGGTCTTCGAGTCGCAGTACGTGGGGTTGGTCGATCAGCAGACCCAGCACACCTCGGCCGGTGGGGAGTTGGCCGATGGCGTCGCGCACGTCATCGTCGATGCCGTGATGAATGAATGCCTTCAGATCGTGTCCGTCGCCGCGGACACCGAGTGCCCCGTACCGAGCACCGACGAGGCTGACGGCCGACTCTACGATCGACCGCAACGTCACTTCCAGGTCGAGGCCGGAGGTGATGACGAACATGGCGTCCAGCAGCCCATCGGCCTGCACACGGGCATCCGCGATGCGTCCGATCCGGTCCTGTACCTCGGCCAGCAATTCACCGAGCCGGAGCTGCGGCAGCCCGGAGCCGTGCTCGCCGTGACGATCATCCATCCGAAGACCCTGGCTGCCTATCCGATTTCGGGTGCGTATCGGCCAGTCTCGACGCGTACACCGCGGCCTGGGTTCGACGTTCCATGCCGAGTTTGGCGAGCAGCCGGGAGACGTAGTTCTTCACTGTCTTCTCCGCCAAGAACATTCGTGACGCGATCTGACGGTTCGTCAGTCCCTCTCCCAGGAGATCGAGCAGTGTGCGTTCCTGACCTGTGAGGTGGTCGATCGGTCCGGGAGCGGCCGTGCCGGCCCGCAGCTTGTCCATCAGCGCTGCTGCTGCGCGATTGTCCAACAGTGACCGACCCGAACCGACGTCCTTGATCGCGCGAGTCAACTCCATTCCGGTGATGTCCTTGACGACGTACCCGCTCGCGCCGGCGAGAATCGCGTCGAGCATGGCTTGGTCCTCGGTGAACGAAGTCAGCATCATGCATTTGAGATCGGGGAGTCGGTCGAGCAATTCGCGGCAGAGCTCGATGCCGTTGCCGTCGGGGAGTCGCACATCGAGAACGGCGACGTCCGGCCTCAGTGCGGGAATACGAGCGAGTGCCTGTGCGCAACTTCCGGCTTCACCGATCACGGAAAGATCGGAATCGGAATCGATGAGATCGATCAGACCGCGACGCACTATCTCGTGATCGTCGACCAAGAACACTGTGACCACGTCCAGCCCCTCACCGGCGTCCTCGGTGGGCGCATCTCCCCCAACACTACGGACCCGCAGGCGGGGGAGCTTCACCTTTGGTCATCGAAAGTGGAGCCGAAAGTCCCTGCCGTCGGTGTAGTTGTCCTGGCGCGCGGATGCCGGTCCGAAGCGTCTGATGGAGCTCTGACACCACCATGAAAGGAAACATCAGATGGGCACATCCCACACCGTCGTCGGAGTCGACGGTTCCGCGGCGTCTCTCGACGCCCTCAGATGGGCCGTGCTCGATGCCGAACTGCACAGCTCCGACCTGACGATCGTCTCTGCTGTCCCGACGGTACTCACGGGGCTCGATGCGTTGCCCGAACGAACATCCGCTCACCTGAGGTCCGAGACGAACGTCGTGTTGGACGAGGCCATGTCGATAGCCCAGGCCACAACGTCGGCCGGATCGACCATCGTCGTCGACGTACTTCTGTCGGATCGACCTGCCGCTGCGACCTTGCTGGAGTTGTCCGAGACGTCCCGCATGGTCGTCATCGGGACGCACGGTCTCGGTGCGGCACAGCGCGCGTCGTTGGGTTCGGTCAGTGTTGTACTGAGCACGCACTCACACTGCCCGGTCACGGTCGTTCACACTCGGCCCACGGGCGGCTACGCACAGTCCGATCCTGTAGTGGTCGGAGTCGATGGAACCTCGGCCGCCATGGGCGCCGTGAAGTGGGCGTTCGAGGAAGCCGACGTGCGAGGTGTGGCGCTCACTGCTGTGCACGCATGGGCCGATTCCGATCTGTCGATCGGGATGTCGGTTCCCGGTCTCGAATGGGCAACCCACCGGCCCGAAGCCGACGACATACTGGCGGGAGCTGTGGACGAATGCGCGAAGCGGCATCCGTCGGTGCCACTGCGACATGTTGCTGTCCGAGACCGTCCGGTCCACGCGCTGCTCGACTACGCACAGAGCGCTCAAATCCTGGTGTTGGGCAGTCACGGCCGCGGCGGATTCGCCGGCATGATGCTAGGTTCGACCAGCCGATCGGTGGTCGCACGCGCGACGTGTCCGGTCACCGTTGTGCCCGGTGCAGCCCGCACTCGAACGACCACGACGAACGAATACCGATGAAGTCCGAACACCTTCGGCCGATCATGTGGGTCGTAAGTCCCTACTCGCTGGAGGCCCAGCAGCGCACAGTGATCATCGACCAGCTTTCTTTCCTCCGCGACAAGGACCACCTGGCATGATTCTCGTTCCTCCATTCGACAGCGCCGGACCCAACACGTTGGAAGAACTGTTCGCCGCGCGGTACGCACGCGGGGACCTGGATCGGATGCAATACCTGACACAGATGGACGGTCTTGCAGCGCGATTCAACCGAACCCGAACCAACACAGACGGGAAATCCACATGCGCATCCTGATCGCAACGGCGACCCGCCACGGTGCCACCAGAGAGATCGGACGTTGGCTCGGCTCGACTCTCTTGCATCGGTTGTCCGGCATCGACAGTACGACGACAGTCGATGTTCGTGATGCCTCCGATGTCGACAGCATTGCCGAGTACGACGCCGCGATCATCGGCAGCGGCGTGTACATGGGCCGGTGGCTCAAAGATGCCCGCTCACTGATCGCCCGAGAACAAGCCGAACTGGAAACGATGCCGGTGTGGCTCTTTTCCAGTGGTCCTTTGGATGGCAGCACGCCCACCGGAACTCGACCGAAAGAGACCAAGGCTCATTGGGCGATCGAGCATCGCGTATTCGGAGGCAAGCTGGACCACTCGCGGCTGTCGAGTTTCGAGCGTGCGGTTGTGCGGCTGATCAAGGCTGGAGACGGCGACAGTCGATCGCCCGCAGACGTCGCCCGATGGGCCGAAGACATCAGCGGCGTCCTTGCCGAACATGCCCAACGTCCGGTGCGCGTGGTTCGTTCGAGGGATCATCTCTAGCCCGGGCACCACCGGGGCGATCCCATCGCACATCGCCACGGTGGCAGTCGCATCCGCGTTGATCCGGGTACGGGAACTGTCTCGATCGATCGACTTCTACTGCTCGGTGTTCGAATTCACCGTCTCCATCAGGGAAGAAGACGCGGCCCTGTTGTTGGCTCGCAACGGTTTTCAGATCTACCTACACGCTGATCCGATGTCTGCGCAGCGCCCGATCGGAGCTCTCGGAGTCAACGAGATCATGTGGTCCGCCCAACGGGCGGAGTCCCTCAACGAAATGGGTGCTCGGCTCCGCAAGTGGTACCCATCGACGTACGCGCACAGTGAGGGCGGGGTCAGCTACGTCGACGGCTGTGACCCTGATGGCAATCGGGTTCTGGTCGCGTATCCCAGCCCGTCGCAATTGCCGCGCAGCGTCATTGCACGCCGCTTTCGCTGAGCACTCGACCGGCAGCGTCGTTCACGGAAGCCGAGGCGGGAACCAGCCGCGTGCATCCCGAAGGGTGCGGCCGGCCTCGCACTGGAACGTATCGCGACCCATCCGCGAGGCGCGTCCGACGCGTCCGACGCGGTGTACGACGCCATGGCCGGTGCCCGACGCCCGTGGCCTGGTGCAAACGTGATCGACACCTCCGGGACGATTGCCGACTCGCTCGCCGCTGTGGGTTCCGCCATTCGAGGAGACATGACATGACCGATCTCGACATCGAATGTCGTTCCGCTGGTATCGACTACGAGCGCGCGCTCATGCGCAGTCCGCTGGCCGCGCAGCTGCGTGTGGTCCAGTACCGAATCCGGGTGAAGATGACCGAACAGGGGGCGGTGTACCCTCGCGATCTCGTTGCATCGGCACTTCCGTCCAGTCGCCACGCAACGCTGAATTCTGCATGACGTCGCCGCGGGTGCATGACCTTCGAGACGCGTGCCCTGTGTGCCGCGGTGCACCTGTTCGCCATCACCGAGGGTTTCGTGGGACCGCTGTATTTCGTTTGGCTGGGCGCGTCCCTCGACCGGCGTGCTCTCGGCAGCCACCCCAACATGGTCGTGTTGGGATTTGGTGCCATCGCGGTGCACGGTGCCCTGCGCCTGACAGGCCGGTCCGCCGGACTCGGATACTTGCGGCAGCCCAGGTGGGCGTGCTCGGGGCGCCGGTGACCATCGCGGCAGCGGCCGCATCGCGGGTTTCCGCCCGCCGTCCTGTCCGACCCGGGTGGGCCTGCGGCGGCGCAAGGCATTTGGGTGTTTCGAGTTGTTCGAGACGGGGAACAGAGGTCGTGGAACGATCGGCACGACGCGAAACGGATCATGACGATGACAGATGACCAGGTCTGGCGCCTCAAGGGTGCGTGCATCGAAGACATGGATGCCTACGACTCGCAACAACTTCCCCGGCACGGACGCAAACGCGCAGAAAAGGCATGGCGCCTGTGCGCCGACTGCCCGGTGTTGCGCGACTGCGCGGAGCAGACCGCGCGCGATATCGAGTCGGGTCGCATTCCGGTCGGCGTTGTCGTCGCCGGTGCCGCCTATCACGACAATGCGAGCAACGGCCGCCGGACCGATGCGTACCGCACGCTCGAGTTCCTGATCGGGCGACCGCTGTCCAACCCTGCCGCTTGATCCTTGTCGTTCGATAACGCTACGGTCACCGAACGCTACGCATCAGGTAACGGCAACAGCTCTGTTCGACCCGAATCCGGCGCGTCTTCACGGGTCTGACCTGCGTCGGAGCGGGTTGCGCAACAATGTCTGCATGACCGCCGCGCACGTGACCCACTTCGGGCTGCCCGATGATGTTCAGACGGCACTCTCGCAGCGGGCACCGATAGAACAAGCCAAGGGAATGTTGATGGCCATGCATCGCATCTCCGCCGACGCAGCGTTCGCTCTGCTCGTCGACCGATCGCAGGGCACCAACCGAAAGCTCCGCGACATCGCACAGGAGTTGGTGGACAGGGCCTCCATAGACCGGTGATTGTCCAGGCAGCCCCGTACGCTGCTTTTTGAACGTACGGGGCCTGAGCAATGTGGCAGTCCGGACTACTTCATCACCTGATGTGCCGTATGCCCTGCCATGGCCGACCGAAACATCCCGTCCGGGGGCACCATTACAGGGCGGTCAGAAACGCGCGAGAATCGCACGCGCACAACGGACTACGGTCGCTCGGTCGTAGGACATCACGTAGTCGAATTCACGATCTGCATCGGCCTCGCCGCGGCGCAGGTCGATGGCAGCGAGCACTCCGCAGAAGTGTGGCCCGAGGACCACCACGTTCCACTCCTCGACGAGCGAGTCCGATGGGTCGAGCGGCGCGTGCACGATGCCACCCTCCTGCACGTATCCCATGCCCACGCCGTAGACGCCGGCATACGAGATCTGCTCCGCCATCGATACCCAGCGGGCACGGCTGGTGGGAGTGAAGTGTTCGGCCCTCTGAAAAGTGCCGAGTACCAACGTTTCCTGGCCCGCTGATGCAGCCTGCATCTCGAGGGACGTGCTCATCGCGACCAGTAAGCGCTTGGTGCTTCGCGTAGCGATCTTGCCTGCGGCCGCGATGGCGTACGGCGATTCCATAGCGATCGCGGGAGTGCTCCAGGTGGGGAACGGGGGCATCACTTCGGCGGCGTCGGCCGGAAGCTCTTCGGTCGACGATGCGGCCGGGTACAGCTCGCCCACCCCGTACGTCGCACCGAGTCCGAGTGCGCGGCTGCGATGCAGCGCCGTGTCGACTCCGCTGGCGACGACCACCGCGCCCGTTCGTTCGACCTGGGCCGACACGGCGTGGGCGGTTCGCGCGGTGGACAGGCCGGGTCGTGTGGACACCATAGTTTCCGCGAGGATGATCACGTCCGGTTCGATGAGCGGGAGCAGTGTCATCGATTGCGGCCGACGACCGACGTCGTCGACGGCGATCACCTTACCGTCGCGCCGGGCCTTGTCGATCGCCGCGAGAGTACGAGCGGGGCTGTCCACGAGCGCCGCTTCGGTGACGACGACGATGTCGCGGCGGAGTTGCTCTTCGGTGGCGGAGTCGATGGCGGCGAGCGAGCCGACATCCATCGAGACGAGCATCGGCAGTCGCACCGCCTGCTCGAGTCGGGCCACTCCCCACGCCAGTGCGTCGAGTTCACGCTTGGCGTCCATTGCTCTGGCGGCGCGCTTGAGGGCGTCGGCCGAGGCGAGTGGGCCACCTTCGGGGCCACGTAGTTGAACTTCGATCGCTGCGAGCGCGCCGTTGTCCAATCGACAGACCGGGGCGAAATACGGCTGCACCGTCAACTCTCCCGTGTCCGTGTCGACTGTAGATCCTGCTTCGGCCAGCGCGAACGTCACACCACAGTTTGACACGAAAAGTCGACCCCCGTCCGGCGGGGGTTGGCTGGTCTTCAAACCTGATTTTCGTAGTTTCTTCTCGCTGAACCCATGGTGGACGACGAAGGTGTCACGGGGGTCGTCGCAACCATCTCGTTTGGGTAACTTTGTATAACGCTCCGATAACGAGACGCGAGCTCGTTCCGAATGCCGCCTCGACCCCACCGACTTCGTCGAACCGGGCCGAAAACCCATGATGCAGTTGACTTTCGGAATCGAAGCCGAATTACGTTACTACGGCGAACAACAAACGTACCGACCGTATTGTGACTTGTCACAGAGTTGAAATGAAACAATTCCGACATACGTTTCGTCACCCTAACGTCCCTCCTGGCTACCGGAGTTCCGGTGCCACCGGCTGCCCCGAGGGGGCTCCGGAGCCGCTTCTGGACTTGGAGGACCGATCGATGACGCTCAACCCGCCGACCCGCTCTCGTACACTCGCCGCCGTACTCGCCGCAGTAGCCATCACCGGGGCGACAGTCGGTGCCGCCAGCGCCAGTGCCGCCACCATCTCACCTGCAGGAACCGCCTTCACTGCACCCGGAACAATCGTCGTGAGCACGCCGGCCTCGTTCGGAGTGCCGGTGAGTTGCTCCATCAATCTCATCGGTGCCACCAGCGCCGACGGCTCCTCGGCTTCGATCACCGACGCCAAGATCAGCGGCTCCAACCGTCTGTGCAACCTGCCGCAGCTGAAGAACCTGCCCTGGACCCTCACCCCCACCAGCGCCACCACCGGCGAAGTGTCCAATGTGGGCTTCTCGCTGGTCGGTTACAACTGCGGCCCGGCCACCCTCGCCGGTTCGTTCGACAACATGACCAACACCCTCACCTCGACCAACCAGCCGATGTCCGGTAACTGCACGGTCAACAGCCTGTCCGTCCAGCCGAACCCGGCCTTCACCCTGTCCTGATTCTCGACCTCGTCCGACAAACAAACCGACATTCGAAGGAAACCACGTGAAGATCCGCAACAAGACTATCGTCACCATGGCGGCACTGGCCTCGTCCGTCGCACTGGCGACGATGGTGGCCGCCCCGGCCAACGCTGCCGACACGCTTCCCATCACGTTCCAGGCAGACACGACGACGATCATCGCCAAGACCGGTCAGCCGGTCGTGTTCCCGACTACCGACCTGGTCACCGACGTCGACCTGGTCGGCGGAACGGTTACCGGTTCGCTCGCCCTCCCGCAGGCATCGGCGAACCTCAAACTCGGCCCCGCAACGCTGGCCAATTTCACCATCTCGATCATCGACGCGACCCCGGTCTCCGGCACCCTCACCCAGGGCGGCCCCGCCGAAGCACCCACGTTGGATCTCGACGTTCAGCAGAGCTTCAAGATCCGGATCGACTCGGTGAAGCCCCTGGGCATCGACACCGGGTCGGCGGGCTCGGCGTCGGTCGACCTCATCCCCGCGGGCGCCAATTGCGTCACCGCCGAAACCACCGCCAACCTCACCGGTTCGCTCGATGCGATCGACCTGATCCAGAACAACCAGACCGACTCACATGTCAAGGGCACGTACACGATTCCGCAGTTCAAGAACTGTGGCGCGTTCACCTCGGTGCTCAATGCAATCATCGCCGGCCCGGGCAACACCCTCGACGTGCACCTGACCAACCCCGTCTTCGACGTCGGAACGCAGTCCGCGATCGCGGCCAAGGTTGCCAGCTAGAAGTACGCAGTAGACCCATCGTGGCGTCGACCGGTTCCGGATTCGGAATCGGTCGGCGCCTCACTTCCGTTCGTCGACGGGTCGGCACTCCAGAGAATCGTCCACGTACTGCGCGACGCGATTGCCGCCCAGTCCCTTGGCCTGATACATGGCCTTATCGGCGCGGCTCAGCAGATCGTTGATGTCGGCCTCGATTACCCGCGTCCCGACAGCCGCCTCTGCGATGCCCAACGAGGCGGTCAGTGGGGACCGATCCGTGTTGTCACACAGTCGGATTCGTAGCAGTTCGGATCGTTCGATCATCGAATCGAGACCGCCGACGCAGACGACCGCGAACTCTTCGCCGCCGAGTCGAACCGTGACAGCCGGCGCTGGGAAGACCTCGAGTATTCGGTTCGCGGTCAGTCGTATGACGGAATCTCCGTGCTCGTGTCCGTACCTGTCGTTGACCGCTTTGAAGTTGTCGATGTCGATCACGACCGCGGTCAAGGACGCGAGGGAACCGGATCGAAATTCGAGGTTGCCGATTGCCGCGTCGAATCCCCGCCGGTTCTGCATTCCGGTGAGGGGGTCGTAGAACGCGCCGGTTGCGTCGCGACGAAGCATCAAGAGAAAGGCGTGGCAGATCAGCGGGGCCGAGAACATCACCAGTATCAGCATCACGAGGTAGAGGTTGGTCTGCAGACGCTGCTCCGGGCCGTCCATCAGAGCCGAGACGTAGAGGGCAGCGGTGGTGACCAGCGCGAACATGTAGTGAGCCGTGAGCAGTTTGGGGCCGTGAAATCCCACGACATAGCTTCCCATGACTGTGAACAGGGCTGCCATGGGCAACACCATGGACGGTTCGTCGGTGGTGAGGAGAACAGCGGCAAGCAGAACGTCGGCGTACAGAACGAATGCAATGGACAGCTGCCAGCTCGGCCAGCCACCGAGCACCCAGGCCAGCCCCAACGGTGCCGTCGAGACAACGGTGACCCACAGGGGCCAGTTGCCGAGGCTACCGTCGGCGAGAGCCGGAATCGTCAGGGCGATCGCTGCAGCAACGCCGTACAGCCAACACCAGATTCCGATGAAAACCCTGGTGACGCGCAACGCGCGTTGAGATCGTGCGTATGCGACGTTCCACCCGTAGTCGACCGGAAGCGACCACCATTGGCGAAGACTGTTCACAATGCAGAGCAGCTTTCCTCGTATCCCGACCTGGAGCGACAAGTCAACCACAGACGAAACCACCTGGTCCGCAAAGTCGTGAACTTCCCGACCACGGGCTAACCGCGCATACCGTCGGCCAACTCGAGCACCCGGCCCGCATAGGTCGTGACGTACGCGTCGAGGGCTTGCTGGGACAGCTCGGGGCACCCGGCCCTACGGAAGAAGTGCTCGAGATCCACCAGCCGGGCCCCGAGTCCGACCCGCCGGCGGTCCAGCGCCTCCAGCTCCGCGACCAAGACCTCGAGTTCCTCGGCTTTTCGCATTACGTCATCCATCGGATCACCGTCCACTTCGCTGAAGCTGTGCACAGATTGGGCGGCGGAGCCGGGCTTCCCTCCCAGCCCCGCCGAGCGCAACTCTACGCCGAATCGAACATGTGTGCGAATCCAGCAAGCTCAGCGGTTTTGTACCACTCATACTGTGCACAATCAGCGGAGGTGGCCTACAGTCTGTGACATGCTCCAGATGAGGGGTCCGAACGGGGTTCGACCGCCAGGCTCGACACATCCTGTTCACGTGGCGCTCTTGGTAATCCTCACGATTACTATGGTCGCTCTGGTCATCCTTGCAATCCATGAAGGTCGCCTCTGACCTCGGACCTTCGTTACCGCTGACTCACGGCCGCACTTCGGGCACGATCGTCACCCGCGCCCCCGGGTCCGCGGCGAGTACCGCCGTCCGCAGCGCGCGCAGGTATTCCAGATATGCCGGGTACCCGCGCAGTTGTCGCGGGCCGATGGGCGTCACCGTTCCCGATGCCGGGTTGCGAACGTACTGCTCGATCTGTGAACGCGCCTGTGCACCATCGAGTCTCGTATCCGCGATGACCAGGAACCGCATCACCGTCTCGCGCTTCCTCCCCAAACCACGACGGTGCACTCCGAACCAGAGGCGAGTGCCGTCCGGACCGAGATACTCGATACCCCATCCACCGACGCTACGTTCGGCGGCGTCGACGACCATTCGGGCGAGATCCTGAACGGTCATCGTCGACGAAATATCGATGCACGCGTCTTGACGACGTGTGGTCATGTACTGCCAGCTTCCTGCAATTCCACCGAATAACTCCCCGACATTCGGTGCAGATCGGCGAATCCAACAGCTCACAGGGAGTTCGGCACGACGAATCGCGCAGGCAGCGGCGGCATCCGCTGCTGCGGCAACCTCGGCCACCACCCTCGGTCGCGAGGCCGCGTCGCCACACACCAGCTTCCACCGCGACTCGACTGCCGCAATGGAGAGTCGGGATGTTGTACAAATTTTAGAATTTGTACAACAGGATGACAAATCCGGTGTATTGTCCATTTCATAGTGATCGGCCTTACACGAGGAGTGACGATGACCGCATCGAACGTCGACAACCATGCGCTGGCACCGGTTGCCGAGTGGCACGACCGAAAGCGATACCTCTGGCTGATGGGATTGATCCCGCCCACGGCGGTGTTCATGGCCACCGGCCTGGTCTGGGCCTTCAACCAGCTCGGCTGGAACTCGGTGTCCCCGGTCTGGTGGTGGATCGGTGCGCTGCTCGTCTACGGATTGCTCCCAATCCTCGACCGCTTCTTCGGCCCCGACGGTGACAACCCGCCCGACGAGGTGATGAAAGCGCTGGAGGAAGACAAGTACTACCGGTACTGCACCTACGCCTACATTCCGTTTCAGCTCGCCAGCCTTGTGTTCGCCTGCTATCTCTGGTCGGCCGACAACCTGTCCTGGCTCGGAATCGACGGGGGTCTGGGACTGATCTCGAAGATCGGTCTGGCAATCAGCATCGGCGTGATGGGCGGCGTCGGTATCAACACCGCCCACGAGCTCGGCCACAAGAAGGACAGCCTCGAGCGCTGGTTGTCGAAAATCACACTGGCGCAGACGTTCTACGGCCACTTCTACATCGAACACAATCGCGGCCACCATGTTCGGGTCGCCACTCCCGAGGATCCGGCGAGCTCGAAGTTCGGCGAGTCGTTCTGGGCATTCTTGCCACGAAGCGTGTGGGGCAGCCTGAAGTCGTCCTGGGAACTCGAGAAGACTCGCATGGAACGACTGGGCAAGCGCACCTGGAGCCTCGAGAACGACGTACTCAACGCGTGGCTGATGTCGGTGGTTCTGTACGCGGTACTGATCGCGGTATTCGGTCCGATCGTGTTGCCGTTCTTGGTCATTCAGGCAATCTACGGATTCTCACTGCTCGAGACGGTCAACTACCTCGAGCACTACGGCCTGCAGCGCCAGAAGAAGGACAACGGCCGCTACGAGCGATGCACCCCCGAGCACAGCTGGAACTCCGATCACATCGTCACCGACATCTTCCTGTATCACCTTCAGCGGCACAGCGATCACCACGCCAATCCCACCCGCCGCTACCAGACCCTGCGCAGCATGGATGGAGCGCCCAACTTGCCGAGCGGGTACGCGAGCATGATCTCGCTGGCGTACTTCCCGCCCGTGTGGCGCAAGGTGATGGACCACCGCGTTCTCGATCACTACGACGGTGACATCACGAAGGTCAACATCGCGCCGTCCAAGCGGGAGAAGATCCTCGCCGCGCACGGAGCCAAGTGATGGCTGCCTTCGAGTGCCCGGTGTGCGAGTTCGTGTACGACGAGGCCAACGGCGCTCCGCGCGAGGGCTTCCCGGCCGGCACCGCATGGGCCGACGTACCGGACGATTGGCCGTGTCCCGACTGCGGTGTCCGCGAGAAAATCGACTTCAGGAGTAAGGCATGAAGCTCTACCGCTGCGTTCAGTGCGGTTTCGAGTACGACGAGGAACTGGGCTGGCCCGAGGACGGAATCGAGCCCGGCACACGCTGGGACGATATTCCCGACGACTGGTCGTGCCCCGATTGCGGCGCTGCCAAGGCCGATTTCGAGATGGTCGAGGTCGAACGCGGGTGAATACTGGGCAACCCGAGAACATCGTGATCGTCGGCACCGGCGCCACCGGGTACACCGCCGCCAAAGTGCTACGCGCCGAGGGCTTCACGGGTTCCATCACGCAGATCGGAAGTGAGCAGGAGGCCACCTACCGTCGTCCTGCGGTCTCCAAGGAGCTGCTGCTGGGCACCAAGTCGGTCGATCAGGTCCGGTTGGGTGCACCCATCGACGGCGTGGACGTCCGCGCGGGCGTCACGGCTGTCGCCGTCACCGACTCGGCCGTGCAGCTCGACGAGGGCGACCCGGTTCCGTACGACGCGTTGCTGCTCGCAACCGGTTCGCGGGCACGGCAACTCGACCTGCCGAGCTCGGCTCACGTGTTCACTCTCCGCACCGTCGCCGATGTCGCACCGCTGCATGCCGACATCGAGCGCACCGGATCACTGTTGGTGATCGGCGGCGGCTTGATCGGGTGCGAGGCGGCGGCAGCAGCCCGATCGCTCGGTGCCGAGGTGACAGTGCTCGAGGCAGCATCGGCTCCGCTGAACCGGATCGCACCTGCCGCGATATCGCAGATGTATCGAGACCTGCATGCGGACAACGGCATCGAGATGCACACCGACGTCATCGTGACGACCCTCGAGGAGCGCGGCGAAATCCTGGTGGTCACCTCTGCGGACGGCCGCTCATGGTCCGCCGGCACCGTTCTGGTATCCGTCGGCGCGGTCCCCAACACCGAGCTCGCCGCGCAACTCGGTCTCGAGATCGGCTCCGGCATTCTGGTCGACGCGGGGATGCGCACCTCGACACCGACCGTCTACGCCGCGGGAGACGTCGCCGAAGTGCCCAACACGATCCTCGGCGGCACCTATCGGAGTGAGCACTGGAACGGTGCCGTCGATCAGGCCACTCGGGCCGCACGGTCCATTCTCGGTCTCGATGTCGGCAGTCTCGATGTGCCGTGGGGCTGGTCCACTCAGCACGGCGTCAACCTGCAGTTCGCGGGGTGGACCGGTGTCGACGACGAGTACGTCGTGGTTCGCGGCTCCATCGAGGACCGCCGCTTCACCGCCTGTGCGCTGCGCGGCGACACCCTCGTCGGGGCGATCGGTGTGGGCTACCCCAAGGACATCCGACAGATCAGATCCCTCATCGCGCACGGAGACCGCGTAGACCGGGAACTCCTCGGAGAAGATTGGCTGGATCAGCCGCATGCGGTCGTTCGATAGAGTCGTGTTCATGCCCGCAGCCGAACAGACATCGACCCCCGGTCGATACCGTGAAGCCGCGTCCACCCTTGCCCGCGATACCGCACTCGATGCGTTGCGCGAGTTGTTGCACGAGCGCAACTGGCGCAACGTCACGATGAGCCACATCGCCAAGGCGGCAGGGCTGAGCAGACAGAGCCTGTACAACGAGTTCGGTTCACGGCGCGGCGTCGCCCAGGGGTACGCCATCAGATTGACGGACCTCTTCGTCGCCATGTGCGAAACGGCGCTGTATCAACACGAGAACGACGCATCGGCCGCTCTGCGCCAGGGCTTCTCGTCGTTCTTCGAGCTCAGCGCTCTCGATCCCCTCGTGCGATCACTGCACGGTGGCGACGCACCGGAGGATCTTCTGCGTCTGATCACCACCGACAGCGAAGTACTCATCGACCGCGCGGGTGAGCGTCTGGCGGAGACATTTCAGCGCGGGTGGGTGGGCGCTAGCCCACGACAGGCCGACGTCGTCAGCAAGGCCATCGTGCGCCTGGCCCTGAGCTACATTCCAGAGCCGCCCGATGACATCACCGCAGCAGCCGATGATCTGGCGCTGCTACTCACGCCGTTCATCGACTCCATCACCGCCGACAGCTGACCTCGACGTCCACAGTTCGCCCTGGCCCGTACTCCCTCCGCCGCTGCTCCGCCGCCGCTGCTCCGCCGCCCCCCGATTCTGGCAAACGCGCGCGCGTTTGCCAGGTGCGCGCAAAATAGGCCCGGATCGGTGGCGAAACCGCACGCGTCTGACGAATGCGCGCGCGTTTGCCGACGCACAGCCGGATCAGTCGACGTCCACACGGCTACGCGGTGGGCCAGTGGGGGCACTTCTCCCGCCGTCGCGCAGCGCGACCACTGTCCATCCCGCTCCGACCAACGACAAGGCCAATACAGCTCCAATTGCGATCATGCGATAACAATGGACTGCTTTCGTGGTGAATAGTGCAGTCCAGTGTGCAAGAGTGGCCTGTATGGATCCTTTCGACGCAACGGCGATCTCGGCCCCGGAGTTGGCAGCGCGGATCGGCCCGTCGACGCTGCGGAACAGATCCGGCGGTCCGCTCTACCTCGAGATCGCCGACGAGTTGCGGCGGTTGATCGAGAACGGCGAGGTGTCGGCTCAGACGCGGTTGCCCGCCGAGCGGGCGCTGTCGATCAGTCTCGATGTCAGTCGGGTCACGGTGGCGTCGGCATACAAGCATCTACGCGAGGGCGGGTGGATCAGTGCCCAGCGCGGTTCGGGCACATACGTTTCGTCTACCCGTTCGCTGCCGTCATGGGGTTCGCTTGCGGGCGATCGGGAGACTGCAAACTTGGAGTTCGTCAACGCCTCCCCCTCTGCATCGCCCCTACTGTCCGATGCGTACGGTGTTGCGGCGGAAGAGATTCGAGACCGTTTCACCTTAGGCGGCTATGCTCCGTCAGGTCTGTTCGAGCTTCGCGAATCCGTTGCCGCGTACTACCGAGGGCGCGGAGTACCGACCATTGCCGACAACATTCTCGTCACCTCCGGTGCCACCGATGCCATCCACGCGGTGTTGGCGACATTCACCGAGCCCGGTGCCCGAGTATTGGTCGAGCACCCGACGTATCCGGGTGTCGTCGAACTCGTTCATTCACTGGGCGGCCGATGCATCCCGGTGGCCATCGACCCGGACGACACCGACGAATTCGTGACATCGGCAGACCGAGCCGCTCGGCAGAGCGCTCCCACGCTGGCGTACTTCATGCCCGATTTCTCCAATCCATCCGGTGCTCGACTCCCCCTTCGCACTCGCCGGCAACTGTCGGCCACCATGCATCGCCATGCAGTACTGACCATCGTCGACGAGGTAGCAGCGGACTTGTGCCTCGACGGGTCGCCCGACGTCGAACCCTTCGGCGCGGCAACCCCGGACGTTGCGACGGTGACGATCGGTTCGACGAGCAAGACCGTGTGGGGAGGGCTGCGAGTCGGCTGGGTTCGAGCCGAGGCAGGTCTGTTGGCGAGAATCGCCGCAACCTATGCGCGACGCCAACTTTCGGTGTCCGTCATCGATCAGTTGGCCGCGACGGAGTTGCTGGGCCGATACGACGAGGTGCGTCGGGTGCGCGCAAACACGTCGAGAATCGCACGCGATCACACCGTCGCGCTGATACGAGATCGATTGCCTGATTGGCGCTTTCGCGTTCCGGACGGAGGCCTGGCATTGTGGTGTTCCCTTCCCGACGGCACCCGATCGAGTGCACTCGTCGCCGAAGCCCATTCGCACGGTTTACTGCTGGCACCCGGATTGCGATTCGGAACGGGATACGCCTTCGACGATCATCAGCGCATTCCCTTCACCCGTTCACTGCCCGACATCACCTCAGCCGTAGAGATCCTTGCTCGCCTGAGTTCGGCGGGTACGCCGACACCATCGATCGCGTCGAACAGACCCGCAGCGGTGGTCTGAGCCCCGACGCCGCAGGGCCTTCCCCGGTCTCGCGTCTACCCCCGCCCCCGCAAACGCGCGCGCGTTTGCGAGACGCTCGCGAATTGGTCACCTGTTCGCTAGCTGAAACGCGCGCACCTGCCGAATGCACGCGCGTTTGTGCCACCGACGCCCAACCTGCGATGTCCGAAGACCTCAGCGAACCGACTTCTTTTCGTAGATCGCCATCGCCCAGACGTACCCCGCCAGAGTGATCACTGCGCACCAGGCAAGTGCCAGTGGCAGATTCGCGCCCAGCGGCTCCCCCGCCAACAGTCCGCGCAGGGTTTCGACGAACGGCGTGAACGGTTGATAGTCGGCGAACCATCGCAATCCCGACGGCATCGTGTCGGTCGGGACGAACCCGCTTCCCAGAAAAGGTAACAGCAGCAACAGCATCGGCAGATTGCTCGCGGTTTCCACCGACTTCGACGCCATTCCCATCGCCACCGCGAGCCAACTGATTGCAAACGCAATGAGCACCACCATCGAGCCGGCCAAGATCCATTGCAGCAAAACTACATTCGGGCGAAAGCCCACAGCGACTCCCACTACCAGCACAACCACCACTCCGAGAACAGCCTGCACCGTATTGCCGAGAACGTGGCCGGCCAGAACCGCAGCCCGCGAGATCGCCATCGTTCGGAACCTCGCGGTGATGCCTTCGGTCATGTCCATTGCGACGGTGGTTGCCGTCCCACCGGCTGTGCCGGCGATCGTCATGGCGAGGATGCCAGGCATCACATACGGCAGATACGCAGTGCGTCCACCTCCGGAATCCACACCGGGAAGCCCTGCGCCGAGCGTTCCCCCGAACACGAAGACGAACAACATCAGAAACACCACGGGTGCTCCGACGACGAACATCGTCAGACCCGGATACCGCACGATGTGCAGCAGATTTCGGCGGAGCATCGTGATCGAGTCGCCGACCGTATACGTGATCGTTGTGGTCATGACGCTTCCTTGCTGTCGGTCCGCCCGGTCAGTGCCATGAACACGTCATCGAGGTCGGGGGTATGGATACTCAGGTCGTCGGCCTCAACGCCGGCGGAGCCAAGTCGATCCAACACCGCCTGCAGTGTTCGGACGCTTCCATCCGTGGGTACCGACAGCGCAAGGCTGTCAGCGTCGACCACCGCATCACCGAATGCGCGGGTTGCGTCGTCGAACGCTGCGACATCGGCGAAGCACAATCGGATGTGGCCGCCAGGTATGCGACGCTTCAGCTCGTCCGGGGTACCGTCGGCGACGATCCGGCCGCCGTCGAGTACTGCGACACGATCTGCGAGTTCGTCTGCCTCGTCGAGATATTGGGTGGTGAGCAGCACTGTGGTGCCGTCCGATACGAGGGATCGGACGATGTCCCACATGGTGCGTCGGCTTCGTGGGTCGAGACCGGTGGTCGGCTCGTCGAGAAAGATCACGCGTGGTGGAGCGACGAGACTCATCGCGAGATCGAGCCGGCGTCGCATACCACCCGAGTACGTGGACAACGGCTTTCGACCGGCCTCGACGAGATCGAACTGCTCGAGCAACTCCGTCACCCGCGGTGTGGATCGCGAGCCGAGATGACGCAGTCTGGCCATCAACATCAGGTTCTCCTCGCCCGTCAGGAGGTTGTCGACCGCCGAGAACTGACCGGTGAGACCGATTGCTGCACGAACGCCGTCAGGATTTTCGACGACGTCGCAGCCTGCGACTGTTGCCGAACCACCCTCCGGCCGAACGAGAGTGGACAGAATATGGACGGTCGTGGTCTTGCCTGCCCCGTTGGATCCCAGCAGAGCAGTAACGGTGCCGGCGTCGACGGCGAGGTCGACACCGTCGAGTACACGTTTGTCGCCGAAAGACTTTCGCAGTCCGCGGACGTGAATCGCAGATGTATTCATGGGGTGCCTGTCCTTCTCAGCTGTGCCGGACGGCAATGTCGCCGTATCGCGTTCGAGCGCGAATCGTCACGCTTTCCTCCGTCTCGTCGGGTGCGCCTTCGGGCGTGAGTTCGTTGCGAACGTGACCGTCCTTGGACGACAGATCGAGCCACGCGGGCACGCCGCGCCGAACACCGACGGTGACCTGCCCGTATCCGCTCTCGACTTGGATTGCGCCACCGGTCACTTCGTGGAGAGTGATGCTGCCGTATGCGGTCTTCGCACTCACTCCGCCGAGTGACCTCTCGACATCGAGATCGCCGTAGGAGAGCTTGGCATCCAGTTCGGTGCCCGACTCCCGCACCATGATCGAGCCGTGCGACGCCTTGAGCGCCGCATCACCGACGACCGTTCCGAGTCGAATCTGGCCGTGGTCAGCGGTGATATCGATACTGCCCAGTGCAGTACCGACGGTCGCGTTACCGTGCCCGGCGCGCACCCACAGGTCCACTGCCGAATCCACTTCCACCGGGCCCATCGAACTCTTGATCCGCACGGCACCGAGATCGCCCACGGTGCGTAGGCTGCCGGCTGCAACCTCCGCAGTGACTCGAGATCCCTGCGGTAGTTCGACTTTCACCTCGACGGACTCTGTCGGTCCGAAAAAGCTGATACGCGCCTTGGGGCCGATGACGGTGAGGCGTTCACCGTCGAAGTCGACCTTGGTGTTCTCGGCTCCCTTACGATCGACGGCTTTGGACGGGTTGGTGGGAGTGACGGTCACGACGGTGTCAGTGCGTTCTGTCGCAACGACTTCGATGCTGCCGACCTGCAGATCGATGGCCAGGTCGATCGGCGTCGGGGTAGCGAATTCGGGCATGGCGATGCCTCCTATGGGCATGGTTGTGAAACCCTGCTCGGTGCAGAGCTACTGAGAAGCTTTGGCAGAAGGGGGGATCAGCGCGCCCAGCCGGCGAAGTTGTCACCGGTACGAACCGTTCGTTGCGCAGCACGGCGCTGTTTGGGTTGAAGAGCAGTGGCGACGGCCCGCACCAACCAGGTGTTCACCGACATACCGTCCGACGCCGCGGCCTCGTCCACCCGCGATTTGAGCGCGTCCGGCAGTCGAAGAGTGGTGCGGGATGTGCTCGTATCGTCGAGTTCGATGCTGGGAGGAGTTTGTTCGTCGTCTTCCGGTTCCGAGACAGGTGCAGCCACGACGAATTCGATCTCACGTCCGCGGAGCCTGATGTCCACGGAACCAGGGGCAAGGTCGCGGTTGATGTCTCCTACCGCGGCCGACAGCACGTCGAGCATCACCAGACGCGTCGCCGCATCCATGCCGTCGACGAGTCTTTCAGCAGCGGCACGAGTGTTCTCGTCTCCGGTTGCTGCCGACTCGACCAACCGACGTTGGAGATCGTTGACGTACTGCCCAAGTTCCATGGTTCAACAATGACACCACAGTGGTGTCCCGTCAAGGCCAAATGGTGTCACGATGGTGTACGGCGGGCTTTACCGCAGCCTGTGGCACCCTCGCACCGCGTGGCCTCAGGGCCGAAGGGACTGGACGATTGCCGCGATACGACGCTCGCGGGTCTCGTCACGTTTCGCGTCAGCGACGGACCTTGCATGCTCTTTTCGCGTAGACGGTGCCAGCGCATCGAATGCTGCTCGGACAGCGAGATCCGCGTCCAAAGCTGTCGCCAGCGCCGGCGGTACCTCGATCACCTGCGGGAGCCGAGGGACGCAACCTGCTCGTCACTGAGCACGATCGCTGCCGCCGGGCCCCGCGATTCGAGGACCGTCGATACCCGCAGAACCGTTGCTGCCATGCGGGCAGGCTATCGGGCACGGGTGCGATCGGTGTCCACAATTCGCGTCGAGAGGCGGGATTCCGTCATCGGCCTCGAATAAAGGACAGCCAGCGCACCTGGCCGACAGTAATCAGACCTCGGCTTCCACGATCCGCTTGATTGCCGCCAGAGTACGAGGGATGCCGTCGAGGGCCGCCTGGCTACGAGTGTCGATTTCCTTCTGCGCGTCGTCGCCGAACTTGCGATGAAAGTGGGCGATGCCGCCGGGTAGAAAGTTCCAATTCTCGGTCAGGCGTGTGCCACCGTCCACCGACTCGAGGGTGTAGCCCCAGCGGACGAAGTTGTCGCCCACCACCCAAGCGAACTCACGGCCGGGTTCGGCTACAGCCACCGTCGACACGGTCTCCCATGTCCGACCCGGCACCACGTTTCGGCCGGTGAACGTCGATCCGACGCCGCCGCCATTGGCTTCGTTCCACCAGCATTCCTGGCAGATCGGACTCCATTCGCCCGTTCGGGTGATGTCGGAGACGACGGCGTACACGTCGTCGACCGACGCAGCGACGACGGTGGATTCGGAGAACTCGAGTGCGGTCATCTCACCATTGTCCCTTTGGGCCCCACGAAGCTGTGAGCAGAGTCGCTGCCCACAGCAGAACACCTGGTGTGCAACCGAATTCGGACTCACACTCGACTCATGAGCGAATCACCTCGAATGTTCCCGCCCGAACTTCGCAACCAACTTCTACGGCACCGAGTCCTGGTGCTCGACGGCCCCCTCGACGACGACAACGGCACCGTCCTCACCACTCACCTGCTGACGTTGGCAGCCGAGAATCCCTCCGCCGACATTGCACTGTGGATTCACTCCCCGGGAGGCTCGGTTCCCGCGATGCTCGCCATCCGGGACGTGATGCACCTCGTCCCCTGCGATGTCTCGACACTGGCGCTCGGGTTGGCCTGCAGCGCTGGTCAATTCCTCCTGTCCTCGGGTACACGCGGAAAGCGGTACGCTCTGCCGCACTCGAGGATCTTGATGCATCAGGGCTCCGCCGGCATCGGAGGGTCGGCCGTCGAAGTGGAGGTGCAGGCCAACGATCTGCGGCACACCCGCGATACCGTTCTCGGTCTCATCGCCGACGACACGGGGCAGACGCGCGAGCAGATCTTCGACGACTCCCTGCACGATCGCTGGTTCACCGCGGAGGCCGCACGTGAGTACGGGTTCGTCGACGCAATCGTCGACTCGTTCGATCAGGTCATGCCTGCGCGACGGGTGTCCTTCGGAATGGAGATGGCCCGATGAGCTCGTACACGATTCCCAATGTGATCACGCGAGATTCCCGCGGCGAACGCGTCGTCGACGTCTATTCGCACCTGCTCAGCGAGCGCATTGTTTATCTCGGCACCGGCATAGACGCCGGTGTGGCGAATGCAATGATCGCGCAACTGCTGCACTTGGAGGCCGACTCCCCCGACCAAGAGATTTCGATGTACATCAACTGCGAGGGCGGTGACACGGCCGCGATGCTGGCCGTCTACGACACGATGCAGTTCATCGGATCACCTGTTGCCACAACGTGTGTAGGCCAAGCCGTTGCAGCTGGTGCAGTGCTACTCGCCGCCGGGGCACCGGGGCGACGCTCTGCGCTGACCCACAGTCGGGTGGTGTTGCATCAACCTGCGGCGCAGGGACGCGGCACCATTCCCGATCTCATTCTGGCTGCCGACGAGGTCGTGCGCGTTCGGGCCGAGATGGAATCGATCCTCGCAAAACACACGGGACGCGACGTCGAGAAGCTTCGCCATGACACCGACCGCGATCTTGTGTTGACGGCCTCTGCCGCCCGCGAGTACGGCGTCGTCGACCAGGTACTCGAGGGTCGTCAGGCAGCCATCAACGTCGCATCTCCTCGCGACAGGTCGTGATGCGCCAGGCGTGAGATGTCCGCCATCGACGTGCCCAACGCACCGACGACGGCCGCAAGGATTTCGCTCGACGGGTCCTTGCGGCCGCGTTCGAGCTCCGACAAGTACTGCGGCGCAATGCCTGCGCGTGCAGCGGTATCGGCCAGAGTGTCGCCACGGGCGTGTCTGCGCTCGCGCAACCTTCGACCGACAACCTCGCGCCACAACGGTTCCACTGCGCGCGCTGCTCGACGTTCATCGATTCGTATGACCTCGCCCATGATCGGAGCCTAGGCCTCGATTCCGTGAAGGGTCGTCGATTCTGCTCAGAGCAGAGAGCCTGGTAGCACGAACGTCTTCGCAAAGCGCTTCTGCCAGGGCGTTTCCATGGCTCGACGCGAGTAACGTCGCCGGACGTAGTCGATGGCCGCGCCGCCGGGCACACCGTCGAGCGCGACGAGACACGCCAGTGCCGTGCCAGTGCGTCCGACGCCGCCTGTGCACGCAATCTCGACTCTCTCGGTTGCGCAGCGTCGCAATGCTTCTCGTAGTACGACCTCGAGGTCATTCGAGCTGGACGGGAGCCAGAAGTCGGGCCACCGAACCCACCGGCTGTCCCAGTCGAACTCGCCAGGATCCCTGCCCTGCAGGTAGACCCCGAGATCTGGCGAAGGTCCGTCCGGCATCGGGTCACGCAAGGCGCGTCCACGAACTACGCTGCCCGACGGCAACTGCAGCACGCCCGGGCTGTGTTCGTCCCACATTCGGTGCCGAGGGTCGGCAGTCACCTGCGTGCACCCGGCTTCGTCCACTCGATCGTGTGTCGAAACCCTATGCGGTGTTGCATCTTCGCACCCGGTAACAACTTGTCGACCATGTCCTTGATCTCGTCGAAACCCACCACGGGGTCCTTGACCGGGAACGGTGCAGGCGGTGCTGTCACCGGACTCGGCCACGGGCGGTGGAGAAATCCGATCAACGGATTGGTCACGATGGAGACGGCATCCCACAACAGATCTCGTACGCTTCGCGGTGGCGCAAGCCCGACGATGAGCACGCGTCCGCCCGGCGCGAGAATTCGTTCGACATGGCGCAAGGCATCGTCGATATCGAGGTGATGCAGGACGGCGACCAAGGTCACGAGATCGATGGAATCGTCTGCCCAGGAGTCGAGTTGGCGATCTGAAATCGACACATTGTGCACGTCGGCAGAGGTGATCTCTGCGATACGGCGCATCTCCGAATCGCGATCCGCCCCGGAGACCTGGTCGAAGTGCGGAGCCAGCGCACGCACCAGACCGCCTCGACCACAGCCCATGTCGACTGCACAGCCACGCCGGTCCGGCAGATTCGCCAGAATCCAACTGTGAAAGTAGTCGTTGTGACTCCATGGGTGTCGCTCGTTCAGCTCACGAACCCACTGGGCCCCTCTGCCTCCGATAAAGGACGTTCCCATTCGTCTCAGCACCACGGGATCCAGTATCCACGAAGCACGCCCGCGACGGCTGGATGAACGACGTCAACTGGCCAGCTTCACGATCAAGTTTCCACGATGGTCACCTGCCAGGAGTTCGTCCAGCGCAGTCATCGTTCGGCTCAGCGGCCCCTCCAGCACAGTGTGTGGAAAGGTGATCGCGCCCTGCGAGAACGAGGGGATGTAGTGGCCGATCCAAGCCCGGATCTGTTCGGGGGTATGCATGGTCGTGAACGGCCGGATCTGAATTTCCTTGACGATCGCGGTCATGATGTCCAAACGCGGATGTCCGCCGTGACCGCCGCCGATCTGTCCGGCGAGCGCCCCGCACAGCGCGAATCGCGCGCCGAACGCTGCGTGTCGGACGGCAGTCTCGAACTGCGTGCCGCCGATGGTGTCGAAGAAGACGGTGATGCCCTCCGGTGCGAGTTCACCGAGACGAGCGTCGAGATCCTCGTTCTTGTAGTCGATCGCCGCATCGAAGCCGAGCTGCTCGGTGAGGTAAGCGCATTTGTCCGGACCACCCGCGATACCGATCACCAACGCGGCGCCCTGCGCCCTGGCGATCTGTCCCGCGATCGACCCCACTCCACCTGCCGCGCCGCTGACCAGAACCACATCGCCCGTGCCAACTCCTACGATGTCGACCATGCCATGAAACGACGTGACACCTTGATTGAGCATGTACTCGGGGCCGGGGAACACTCCGTCGGGAACGGGAAATATCGCGTTCGACGCGATCGCGGTCAGGTCCCTCCACCCCTGGTTGTGCTGCACGACGGTTCCGAGCGCTATCTCCGATCGGGATTCCACGACCCGCCCGATCGCCGGCCCGTACAGGGGAGCACCGACCTCGAAGGCCGACAGCGGGAGACCCGGGTTCTCGAACATCAGGTCGGCATTCACAGCCACGATCTGTTGAAAAATGTTCTCTACGAGCACTTCTCCATCCGCGATAGGCCGCTGATCCGCGACTCGAACTTCCAGCAGCTCGGACGGCCGCTGACCCACATCGGTGCGGTGCGCGCGCAGAACTACCGCTGCAGTTTCGGTCGAATTCATCTCTGTTCCTCTCGACGGCGTGCGAGACCCGGTCTTCCAGGTGCGATGCCGACGGTAGGAACAGATGCGGACAGCTTCGGTCCTCTTGACCGATGGCCCGAATCACGTTGACGCCAACCACGCATCCAAGGCCTGTTGGACGCGTGATGGAGCTTCGAGCGGACTCAGGTGCCCCACGCCCGGAAGAGTGATCACCTGCGATCGCCCCGGCAACAACCGTCGCAGTCGATATGCCTGTTCGACGGGAATCCAGGGGTCTTGTTGACCCCATCCGATGGACGTGTCGCAGCGGACTAGGGGAAGTGCGTCGACGATCGGTTGCGTGTCCTCGGGCCGCAGTTCGGCGATCTGTCGGTAGAAAGCAGGCTGACCCTCGTCGGATATCCAGGGTTCGGTCAACATCGCCACGGCATCTCTGTGTAGTCGGTGATGTGATGCTCCTGCAATGTATTCGGAGACCAACGCCTTGTGCAGGGAAGCCGGCAACGCAGCGAAGACCTCACTGTTGTCCGCCACGAGCCTGAAGAATTCGGATCCCCACGGGTCCAGAGTCACCACGTCCCACAGGAACAAACTGCCGTAGTCGCGTCCGTGTATCAGGTGGGTGCCCAGGGCGACTGCACCGCCGATATCGTGCGCGACGACGAAGGGCTGCTCCAACTTCCAGTGGTCGAGCAACATCGCGAACCGTGACATCTGCGTGGCCAGGTCGGTCCGCACCCGAGATCCCCGTGCGGAGCGGCCGTATCCGGGCATGTCCCACAGGTAGACCCGATGCCCGACGCCGACGTGGCGGGCGGCCTGCGCCCAGACCTGCGCCGACCATGGAGTTCCATGGCAGAACACAACGTCAGCGGATGGCACGTCCACGTCGGGAGTCAGCTCGTAGGTCGCTACCGAATCGCCGCCCACGGACACGAAGACGGGCGCTGGTAGATCGAATCTGTCGATCGTCATGGCGATGAACGTAATACTTCAGGTTGACCTGAAGTCAACGTGAGAGCATCGGCGGGTGAAGATCGGAGAAGTTGCGCGGGCGCTCGACGTTCCGACCCATGTCCTGAGACATTGGGACGACGCCGGTGTTGTTGTGCCCGAACGCCTACCGTCGGGCCACCGTGACTACAGCGAGGAACATGTACGACGACTGCGGGTGTTGCGAGCCTGTCAAGGTGTTGGAATCAGCTTGGCCGATATTCGCCTGATACTTCATCGAGACGAGCCCGAACGAACCGCAGTCATCGAAGAACAACTGGCCCGAATACGACGGCAACAAGCCCAACTCGACGATGCCGAGCGCTTCCTCGAGCACGTCGTCTCGTGTACACATGATCTGCTCACCCGATGCGCGCAGTGCAGCGAGTACTCGACAGTGTCGATTCGATCGAAGTGAGACGGTGACATCATGAGCGGACCCGATTCATTCTCGGCGGTGGGTCCGTCCACTCGTGCATGGGTGAGTCGACACCTGAACGCCGGTGAACGAATCATCGAATCCGACACGCTATCCGGCGGTATCACTGCAGAGATGTGGAAGCTGACCGTCTCGACCAAAGTTGGATTCAGTCGCAACCTGGTGTTGCGTACCTACACGGATCCAGCCGAACTGCGCCATGCAGAGGATCGCTTGATGCGGGAAAGTGCAGCCCTGACAATGCTTTCGGGCTCGGCCGTGCAGGTCCCCGAACTGGTGGCATTCGATCCCACTGCTGCTCATTGTGAGTACCCGTCGCTCCTGATGACCCATCTGCCGGGTTCGACGGTTCTCTCCGACCCGGGCGTGGCCGAGCGGGTTCCGCTTCTCGCTCGGCAACTCGTCGAAATTCATGCGGTGAAGGCCGAACGCAGACCCCGTGAGTATCAGGCGATGACGACTGCAGAGTCCGTCGTGGTGCCCGTTGGGGCCGACGCGGAAGTATGGTCCGCCGCGATCGACGTACTACGCGGGCCTGTACCGACATACGAAGGACGAGTCCTGCATCGAGACTTCCAACCCGGGAACGTTCTGTTCGACGTATCGCAGAACGCCACGCCTCGAATCACCGGAGTTGTCGACTGGGCGGGGGCATCGTGGGGTCCGGCGGACCTCGACGTAGCGCACTGCTCGACCAACCTGGCTCTGCTGCACGGGCCACAGTGGGGACAGCGGTTCGCCTCTGCCTACGAAGAGGCCGGCGGCGTGTTCTCCGAAAGCGCACAAGCGCGGCACTACTGGCGCGTGCGCGACGCGCTGGCCTGCTCTGAGGAGTTGCAGTTGTGGGCTGCCCCGTGGCGCGAAGCGGGCCGCACCGACTTGATGGCACACGTTGTGGAGGATCGATTGGACGCGTACATCTCGACGCTGATGGACGCGCGTGGTCAGTGAGCTTCCAACACCTCCGCGAGTCTCTTCAGGTCTTCGGCGACAATTTCGAGATCGCGCTCGAATTCTTCGTCGCTCAGCTCGATCTGGCGGACCGTGAACAGTATTTCCGCACCATTCGGATGACTCAGTACCCGTACGGGATTGTTCACAACGGTCCCGGACGGCAAGGTGACGTCATGATCGAGAACGCCGAGGTCGTTGTGTGGCACGAAGCGGACTGTCACCTGCCCCATCGGCGATTCAGCGAGAAGTCGGTCGCCCTCGATGGTCACGGGACTGTTCGCCAATCCTGCTGCCCATCTCGGGAGGTTCGCCGGGTTCGCCGCGAACTCGTACACCTCCTCGGGTGTGCGCCTTATGACTCGACTGACGTGTCGACTTGCTACAGCGGGTTCGTGGTTCATACCAGTGACGCTACGTACGAGGAGCTTTCGCCGCGCGAGAATTGCGCCACCAGCATCCTCACCTGAGGAAGACCGGATCAGATCCACGCATACGTCGGAAACGATCAACCACCGGTCACCCAGGCGAGATTCCCGCTGTCGACATCGGCGATGACCTGGTCGAGCCATTCAGCGTCGTGGGCGAGCTTCGAGCGCATGTAGTGAGCTTCGATCATGTGCAGCCGGGGCACGTCGGTCTTGCTCAGCACATCGTCCAGTCGAGCAACTCCGGCCCGGACCGCTGAGGCTCGCGCGGACAGCAACTCGCGGGCGTCCTCTTTGTCGAGAATGCCGACATACGCAAGTGCAGTCGTGAATGCGTGTCCGTTCGTGAGTTCCGAATCCATGACTTGTCGAATCACGTTCTGCCTGAGTGCTTCCACACCCTCGGGAGTTATTTCGACGGTTGGAGGCGTTCGAGAGTCGTCGTTTCGAATCCAGCCTTCCGCGCGGAGCCGCTCGATCAGCGTGTAGACAGTGCCGTTTCGCACGGTCATGTGCGCGTGACGAGACCGAAGCTCGGTGAAGATCGCGTACGAGTGCCGGGGTTCTTCGACGAGCAACCCGAGGATCGGTAGGACCAGCGGATTCAGCAGAGCATTGGTCGGCACAGATCCAGAATAGACACAATGACCGTATACGGCTACCGTTCTCGAGGAATTGACCGTATACGGCTAAGGGGAACCGATGATCTTCGGCATATGGCCCGGCGTGGTGAACGCGGATTTGGTGACATTTCAGTCTGTCGACGCCCCGCCCGAGCGGCCGGATGAAACACTGGCTGCGTTGACCGAGCTGCAGGGACGTGCCGAGCGATTCTATATCAGATGTTTCCGCCATTTCGGCTCCGGCGTAGGCGATTTCGCAAATATCGAAGCTACTCCTACGAACCCCGCTGTGTATGCCGGCGGTGGGCGACAAATCGACCTCGTCTGTAGCTACCAATCCCCCGAGCCGGACGCCGAAGGGTTCGCGCGGTTCGTGCGGAAGGCAGTGAACGACGTGCACGCTTGGGGCGGTGGCAAGGTTCAGATCGGCGAGGAGCTGAATATGCCTGCACCGCTCGATGGCGGTAGCCCCGGCTGCTTCGAGGCCGTCTCCGCAGCGGTGGCAGCCGCTGTGGACGAGCGCGCGCGGACAGGTGCCGATGTCCTCATCGGTGTGAACGCAGCCGGGCTTGCCGATGACCACTTCTGGCAACGCCTTGCAGGCTCGCTGACTCCAGCCCTGGTTGCTCAGCTCGACTACCTGGGACTCGATTTCTTCCCCGATGTCTTCCATCCGGTTCCACTGCACGAGATTTCGGACGCGACAACCTATCTCGTACGCACAGCACGACATCGCGCTACTGTCGCCGGCTTCTCCTCTGCCCTCCCGTTTCACGTCACCGAAACCGGGTGGCCGACAGGAGCGGGCCGGCACGAAGCCACACAAGCGCAGATCCTCGAACTGGTTGCCGAGGCAGTCGTCAACGCGAACTGCGATGTTACGGTCTACGAAGTCTTCGGCCTGAGGGACATCGTCACCGACGACCGATGGCAGAACGAGTGGGGCGTACTTCGCGACGACTACACCCGAAAACCCGGGTTCGACGCACTCTGCCGCCTGTTCGCACGCCACCGCTGAGGCCTACTCGGCAAGGGCCGAGCTGTTGTATCGCGGCGTTCGCATCCGGATCTGGAAGTCGAGCCGAGCCGCGACTATCACTGAGCCAGAATCACCTCGAGCGCACCTGCCGATTCCAGACGATGCACGCACCTTGTCATTCGTGTTGTCGCACCACGCGTACGACCATTTCCTCGTTGGGTTCCGATGGACTGAAGTGAAGTACGAGGACTGGGCGGCGCGTTCGGTGCTCGACAAAGCGCGCCGACTCGACCCGTGAAAGTTCGATACTCCACCAGGGTTGCTCCCCGCCGCCCTGGGATGACGACGGGGAACCCTCGAACCTAGACGAGCGACGCCGACAGACCTCCGTCCAGGATGTAGTGGCTTCCGGTGATCCACGACGCCCGGTCGGAGGCGAGGAACAGCGTCACTTCCGCGATGTCCTCGGGAGTGCCCAGCCGTCCCTGCTTGGCGGCGACGAGGTCACCGAACGGAATCTGCGTCGCAGCTTCGAAGTCCGGGACCAATCGATCGACCATTGCGGTATCGGCAAATCCGGGGCACACCGCGTTCACTCGCACTCCCGATGCACGCATCTCGATGGCCGCGACGCGGGTGAGCTGAATGACCGCAGCTTTTGTCGCGCAGTAGGACCCGAGCAACGCTGTGCCACCGACGCCGGCGAGCGAGGCGATGTTGACGATGTTGCCCTTCGACTCGACCAGCGCACCGATCGCGGCCTTCATCACCAGGAACGTGCCCTTGACGTTGACGGAGTAGATCTTGTCGAAGCTCTCCGTCGACTGCTGGAGCAGCGGCGACGACACTTCGATTCCCGCGTTGTTGACGACGATGTCGAGTCCACCGAGAATCTCCACGGCCTGTGCCACCGCGCTCTGCACCTGACTCTCGTCGGACACATCGCAGTTCGCGATGCCGGCGGCACCGATCTCTTCGGCCGTCTTCGCTGCTGCGCCTTCGTCGATGTCGCTGACGACGACGCGTGCACCGCGCTCGATGAACATCTGGGAGATGGCTTTTCCGATACCTGCACCGGATCCGGTCACGAATACTCGCTTACCCTCGAACTCGGTCATACTGTGCTTCCTTTCGATGAGGAGTGGGACATGGTGCTGCGCACTTCGGTCTTCAGAATCTTCCCCACCTTGGAGCGGGGAAGATCGGTCCATATCTGAATCTGCTTGGGAGCCTTGACACTTCCGATCAGCGCCTTCACATGGGCAATCAGATCCTCGACGGAGGCATCGCGACCCGATCGCAGAAGAACTGCGGCGGTGACGCGTTCACCCCATTTGTCGTCGGGTAGTCCGACAACGGCGCATTCCTTCACCGACGGATGCGACAGCAGGGCTTGCTCCACCTCGGCCGAGTACACGTTGAATCCGCCGGTGATGATCATGTCCTTGGCACGGTCTACGACGTACAGATAACCGTCGCCGTCGAGGTACCCGATGTCACCGGTGTGGTGCCAGCCGTGTGCACCGACTTCGGCGGTGGCGTCGGGATTCTCGTGATACCCCTGCATCACCAAGGGCCCGCGAACCACAATCTCTCCGCGCTCGCCGCGCTCGGTCAATCCACCATCGTCGTTCATGATCGCCACCGTCGTCAGGGGCGTCGGCTTGCCTGCCGAACTCAGTCGCTCGGTGGCGATCGATCCGTCGCTGCGGAAGTGATCGGCCGGAGCGAGTGTTGCGATCATGTTCGGTGCCTCTGTCTGGCCGAAGAGCTGACCGAGAACCGGCCCGATCCGGGTCAGTGCCTCCTCCAGTCGTGTCGGCGACATCGGCGCGGCTCCATACCAGAGGCACCTCAGCGACGACAGATCCGTGACGTCGAGGTCCGGATGATCGAGCACACCGTAGATCACCGTCGGCGGCAGAAACGCGTGGGTGATCCCGTGTTGTTCGATGAGGGACAGGAACTTCCCGATGTCCGGATTGCCCATGACAACCACATGTCCGCCGAGACTGAGGATGGGAAACGTCAGCACGCCGGCAGAATGAGTCAGCGGCGCAAGAGCCAGGTACCGAGGCCGATCCCCAAAGGGATAGCTCATGAGTGCTGTTGCCGTGGAGGTCATCATGTTCTCCTCGGTCAGCCTCACCCCCTTGGGTTTTCCCGTCGTACCGCCGGTGCCGGCGATCATGCACAACCCGTCCGCCGATCGTCTCTCGGCAACAGAATCCGAGCCGTGTTCGACGAGCCATCGCTCGTACGAGACTGCCCATGGCACGTCGCCGTCCAGACAGACGAGCCATTCCAGCCGAGGCAGCAGATCGCGAATGCGACCGACGAGATCCGCGAAGGCTTTCTGAAAGAACAGGAATCGACAGCCGAACAGGTCGAACAGTTGCCGGTTCTCATCGGCTTCGTTGCGTGGATTGATAGGGCACCACACCGCCCCCGCCCGCGAGATCGCGAATACGCAGGTCAGCGCGAGCGGGTCGTTGGCAGAGAGCACCGCGACCCGATCACCTGCCTCGATCCCGTTGTGCTGCAACGCAGCGGCGATGGTCACCGTGTCGTCGTACACCTGCCCGTAGTTTCGGGTGGTGTCACCGATGGTGAGACACGGTGCATCTCGCCCGAGAGAGACTCCTTTGTCGAGATAGTCGGACAGCCGCATCGGCCCTGTCCTCAGCTGTGTGCGGTGACGATGGGTTCGAGAACCAGCCCGAACGCGCGAAGCACGCCGAGCAGTTCCCGATGTCCGAATGCTTGGCAGCTCGAGGCGAATCCGACCTTCTTCGGCGGTCCCTGCAGCAGATGCGCCGCCGCATAGGCGTTGAGCAGGGCCGTCTGCTTGTAATTGCAGTTGCCGTGGATGACGGTGTGCACACGACCGAGTGGCCCCGACGCGTAGACAGAGTCGAGTGAGGTGTTGATGCGAGGGTTCTCCCGTGGGGGCGTCTCGCTGCGCACCGACGACGACACCGTGTCGATGATCTGGTACTTCTCCGCATCGGATTTGCCTTCCATCTGAGCCAGTGCGGCAGAGATGATTTGGGGTACCGCGAGCATCAACGGCTTGTTGATGACACCGCCGAGGGCGCGGGCGTTCGCTACCCGAGGGTCGTTCTTGAACCACACCGGATGGGATGTCCCACCCCAGGGAAGCGCCAGGCCCAGATCGTGTTGGCCGGGCACAACGACCTGCATGACGCCGTCGTCCGGCCATTCGACGTACTCGTTCTGCTCCAGGTAGTAGGCCTTGGAGAACGCGGCGTTGGTCAGGATCGTGTTCGTCGACGCGACCGTCGGGTGTCCCTTCCAGAAGACCTCGATGTCGAGTGTGTCCAGCCCCGGCGTCTCGAGGCAGATGTTGGCTGCGATCTCACCGATGCTGTACATCTGCGCCAAACCTGGTGTGAGCACGAGGTTTCGGGATGCGAACTCGGCTCCGTACTTGGCCTCGGCATCGATCATCCAGTCCTGCTCACCGGTGGTGTCGGTGTAGTGCGCACCGATCTCGATGCACGCCTGAGCAACTTCGTGTCCGTATCGCGAGAACGGTCCGACTGTGTTGAGGACGATCTCGGCACCGCGAAACGCCTCGGCAAGGGCCTGCGCAGTGTGTTCCACCTCGACGACGTCGTGTTCGACGGTCTCGATTCCCGGAACCACGTCGAGAATGCCCTTGACCCGGCCTTCGTCACGTCCGGCGGCCAGGAACGGAATGTTGTACTCGCGCAGGTATTCACAGATCAGTCGGCCGGTGTATCCCGACGCTCCGTAGACGACGACGCGCTTGTCGGTTGGCATGAAAAGTCCTCTCGTGATCGGCCCGTCCGCACGGCGGACCGAGATGGGGTCGAGACTTCGGGCACCGGAGGGGACGTAGGGAACATCCGCCCTTCTGACGTGTGCCGTGGCTCACACTAAGATAGAATTTGTACAGACGTCAAGCTTTTTCTTGACGACTGCCCAGGATTTGCGCGACGCCGAAGTTCGCCGTTCGGCCGTCGGGCATACACTGGTGACGACCACGCGCGGAAAGGACACGGACCATGACCCAGACCGCTGATCCGCGCGCGCGTATCGAAGAGCGCGCCCGCAACAAGTTCGAGTCCAAGCGGACCGAGCTGGCCGAGGCGACGCTGCACACACTGGCCGAATTGGGTTATGCGCGCACGTCACTGCGGGAGATCGCACAGAATTCCGAGTACTCACACGGCGTGCTGCACTACTACTTCACCGACAAACTCGACCTGATCACGCACGCCGTTCGCCAGTACGAGGCCATCTGCGTCACTCGTTACGACGAAGTCGTGGCAAACGCGGTCGATGCCACCGGCCTGTACGCGGACTTCGAGGCGAAGTACTTCGCCACTCTGGCAGCGGACGCCGGCATCCATCGGCTCTGGTACGACCTGCGGAATCAAGCGTTGTTCGACGGCTCGTTCCGTAGCGACGTGCTCGAGATCGAAGAGCGTCGTGAGGACATGATCTGGCGCGTCGTATCTCGATACTGCGAACTTCGCGGCACCACTCCTGCGCTCGACAAAGCCTCCGCCTACATCCTGCTCGACGGCATTTTCCAGCGCGCACTCCTGCATCATCTGGCAGGCAATGCAGCGGAGATCGCCGCCGCGCATGGCCAGCTACATGCCGCGTTCGCGTTACTGGATTGCTCGACGCCTCAGTAGGTTCCCGGCCGAGTGCCCGTGTAGATGCCCGGCACTCGAAAGCGCAGGGGCGCTTCGTCGTATTCCTCCAGGGCGTGTGCTGTCCACCCGGCAATGCGCGCGAATGCGAACAGCATCTCCGGCGTGTCTGCCCTGAGCCCGTAGGCGAGGGTGAACGTGGCGAGAGCGAAGTCCGAGTTGGGGAAAGTATCGAAGCGATTGCTCACCTGCTCGATGACGACGTCGGCCGCAGCGATCACGGAGGGGTCGGCACCGTGGGCAGGTACTCTGAGCAGCCTGAGCAGCTCCTCGGCGCGAGGGTCGCGATCGGTGTAGATGACGTGCCCGAATCCTGGTATCTGCGCTCCCGACCTCAATTGTGTTGCAAGAGCGGCTATCGGATCATCGATCGCTGTCGACAGGAATCGAGACACGGGGTCGGCAGCGGAACCGTGCAGGGGGCCGTCGATGCACCCCAGTCCTGCAGCAACAACCGAATACAGATTCGCCCGGGTACTTGCCGCCACCCGGACTCCGAGGGTCGAGGCGGCCAGCCCGTGATCGGCCATCAGCACCAGCGCGGCCTGTAGCGGCACCAGCCCGCGCAGATCGGATGCACCGGTCTTCACCGAGTTCCAGATTGCCTCTGCCACAGTCAGTGTCAGGGATGCGTCGCCGAGTGCCGCCGCCACAGTGGCCAACAGATGACCTGCCTCCTGCACCACCGAGGTGAAACCGATGTCGAATCGCAGCGGGCGGTAGGTCGACGCCACGTCGACGACAATGCGTATCCGATCGATCACGCGACAATCCGGTGCCACCAGCCTCAACGCTTCCCGACATCGTTGCACCACAATCGAATCGGCATGAAATCGCACATCGTCCAGCAGTTCACCCGTCCAGACGAAGTGTGCGACCGACTCGAACGAGCACGCACTGAGCTCCACCGCATCACGCCCCCGGTAGTACAGATGCTCGCCCTCGATCAATGTGGTCTGGGTGCGAATACGTTCCACTGCACCGATATCGGTGCGGCGAGCCGTGTCGCGGCCGGCGAGCGATTCCACCTCGTCGACGTCGAACACGCTCCCCCGCACTCCGGGCAACCGGGTGCTGGTCAGCAACCCGCGGCTGACGTAGGCGTACACCGTTTCCGGTTTGATGCCCAGCCGAGCCGCCGCCTGGGCGGTGGTCAGCAGATTTCGGCCGTCGGTCGGTGCCATGTACACCTTTCACATTGATCCGATCAACATTGACAACAATCAACAGTAACGCGGATCGTAGGGGTTGACCAGCACGAAGGAGATCAATCATGACCGTTCTCGAAGCCCCACGCGGGCTGCACAACGTCGTCGTCACCACCACGTCGATCGGAGACGTGCGGGGCGACGAGGGTTTCTACCACTACCGCCAGTACTCGGCGATCGACCTGGCCCTGACGGGCACGTTCGAAGACGCTTGGTTCTTGATGGTCGAAGGCCGGCTGCCGAGCGACACCGAACGCGCCGAGTTCCTGCGCACGGTGGCACCTCTGCGAGTGCTGCCCGATGACGTCGCGGCGGCCGTGAAGACGGTGGCGCATTCAGGACCCGAGCGGCCCCTCTTCGCACTGCGGACGGTGCTGTCGGGGTTGGCCGGCGCGATACCCCTGTACGAGGCGTCGGAGTCCGACAAGCGGACGACAGCACTGCGCCTGTGTGCGATGACTCCGACGATTTTGGCTGCGGTGCACAGGCTTCGGGGCGGCTTGGAGCCCGTCGAGCCGCGTGCGGATTTGACGACCGCTCAGAACTGGCTTTTCATGATCACCGGAGAAGTACCCGACAACGACCGTGCCCGGGCCGTCGACCGCTACCTCACTGCAACGATCGATCACGGATTCAACGCCTCGACGTTCACTGCGCGAGTTGTCGCTTCGACGGGGTCGGACATCGCGTCCGCGGTGTGCGCCGCGATCGGGGCGTTTGCCGGTCCGTTGCACGGAGGTGCGCCGGATCGCGCCCTCGACGGGCTGGACGAGATTGCCGACATCGACTCCGCCGATGAGTGGGCGCGCTCCAAAATTGCTGCAGGCGAGCGCATCATGGGCTTCGGTCATCCAGTGTATCGAACCGATGACCCCCGATCGGTGATGCTGCGCGAGACTGCGCAGGAGATGGGCGGAGAGCTCATCGACAAGGCTGTGCAGGTCGAGAAGGTCATCGCTGCTGCTCTCGCCGATCTGAAGCCGGATCGCAAGCTGTACGCCAATGTCGAGTACTACGCGGGCGTCGTCATGGAACTGTGCGGAATACCGCGTTCCATGTTCACCCCCACGTTCGCATGCAGTCGAATGGTGGGGTGGTGCGCCAACATCGTCGAGCAGTCCCACGACAGCAAGATCATTCGCCCGATCGCCCGCTACGACGGTCCAGCGCCTTCGGCAGTGGTGCGGATAGGTGCCGCCCAGGGCACTTGAGCACTCCACTGTGGCGGAGCCGCATCACGTCACAACTGCGCGCGCATGGCAGGAAAGGTGTTGGCCGTGAACCCGTTCCGTTGGTAGATGCCCAGCCCGGACGGTGTCGCCATCAGCTCGGCTCGCGCAATCCCGGTCTCACGAGCCCAGGCCATCACCGCCTCGAACGCCCCGCGGCCGAATCCGTTCCCTCGCGCATCAGGGGCAGTGCATACGTTGCTGATCAAGACATCGCGCCCGTCCGGTGACAGCGGTGAGGGTGCGGCATCTCGAACGGCACCCATTGCGCAGGCCACGACCGCTCCGTTGTGGTCGACCACGAAAATGCCGTAGTCGGCATCGTCCAATCGTGCGACGAACCAGTCGAACGCGTGTGTGCGCCAGAGTTGGCCGTCGGCGTTACTGCCCATCGATCGAAACATCTCGGCCCGCAACTCGACGAGCGCGTCGACGTCGCCGATACGTGCCCGCCGGACCGTCGCACCTACCTCACCCATGATGCTCACCTCATCCCGTTGCAACACCTGTCCCCGATATCTCGTGCATCGCAGCACCTCGCCTCAGCCTGGTGCGCACCGGCTCACCTGATCGGAGCGATCGATCAATGAATACCGCCGTCAACGCTATCGACGCGCGTCGCGAGATCCGGGTATTCGACGATGAGTCCCGACGCGTCGTACCGTAGATTTGCGGAATACTCGAATTGTGGGGCTGTGTAGGCGCATGCAAACGATGACGCGCTGATTACTGGAAATGAATAGGCTTGATCGAGTACCTCCACCCTGCGCTCCGTTGCGCGGACGTACACCGCCTGCACTTCGTGTGTGCCAGGGATTGCCGAGAGCCTATGAACGGGAATCGTGTTGGTGACGATAGACGCTTCGAGATCGATGTCGGTACATGCTGAGAGGTCAGCTCGTTCTTCACCGTCGACGAACCATGTACCGTGCTCATCGCGGACGAGTTCCATGATCCAGGTTGTGCCACGGGTTCGCGTCTCGATGCTTGCCTCACGCGTTTCCCAATGTTTGTCGACGACCACGCGGTAGCTGACCGCATAGCTCGTGGTTCCTTCCACCACGACGCTGTTGCCCCAGATTCGGGTCGTACCGTCTGCTGAGCCCCTTGCGAAGTACGCCACCTCGAAGCCGTCCCGCAGTCCACGGTGCCGCCACGCTGCAGTCGCAGGCAGATGGAGGAGATGATGGTTCTCGATCGCCATGTCGGACTCCGTATCGATGCGCAAGTTTGGAGGTCGAGACTACCCGGCCAGCTCCGGCGACCGTTGCGGTCAGTCCGCACTCGGACTCTCGCGATGACGTTGCCGAATGATGATCAGCAGACCGATGAACAGGGGCCACGGCAGACGCTACCGGCGAATTCTCGATCGCGTCGCAGACAAGTGGTCGCTTCTGGTGATTGCATTGCTGGAGGAGCAGACGTTTCGATTCGGAGAGCTCCGACGAGAAATCGACGGCATCAGCACCCGCATGCCGACGGTGACATTGCGTAACCTCGAGCGCGACGGGCTGATCGACCGGCGGATGTATCCGAAATCCCTCCGCGTGTCGAGTACCGACTGTCGGAACTGGGCCGAACGTTGCTGGGCACCATCCAAGCTCTCGTCGAATGGACCGAACAGAACAACATCGAATAGCCCGAGCCCGTGAGGTATTCGACGACGCGTCGGTTTCGTCCCCCAGTCAGAGCAACTCGTCGGTCGCCGAGGCGGTCCACTGAGCTCGTTTCAACGCCGAACAGACTGGCACGCAACAAGAACAGCGACTCCCCCTATACCGGCGACGAGACTGTACGCGATCGTGAATTCGTGCAGGATCGTGAGAGAAAGAACCGCCCCCGTCACTGCAATCAGGATCGATTGACTCATCGACTCCGAGATCTGCAAAGCAGAGCTGTTGGTCCCCTGTTCTTCCTCGGTGGACTCGGCGAGAACGGTGGCGGTGATGCGTGGGTACGCCATTCCCATTCCCGCTCCCATGACGACGCATCCGGCCACCAGTGCAGCTACCGGTATCGCACCGGCGATGAACAGCAACGCAGAGACCGGTCCGATCAGTACGAACACCGCCGCTTTTGGCACGATGACCAAACCATTGCTGCGGCCGGAGGTTCTGCCCTGCAGCCACGCACCTGCGATCCATCCGAGGGCCCCGAGTGCGACGATCAGGCCTGAGCGACTGGGACTGTAGTCGAGCTGGCGTTGGAGGTAGAGCGGCAGATAGATGTCCGTCGCCGCGACGGTCGCTCCGAGCAGTCCGCGCAGCGCCGTCAGCCGCGGTATGCCTGGCCGGATCCTGAACGTGCCCTGGGGAAGAAGCCGCGTTGCGGATATCCCGATCAGCACAACGGCGCACACGGTGCCCGGGACGAGAACACCGATTTCCTGCTGGCTTGCCTGGTGCAGAGCGAGCACACCTGCCGCCGCAACGACAGCCCACACTCCCCGGCTGCCGAATACGGCTGTGTCGGTGCGCAACCGGATCGAACCGCGGACCATGATCAGTAGAGACGTCAACGACGCTGCAGATCCGATCAGAACCAGCGCGAACACCGATCGCCAGCCGACGAACTCGACGACTACACCGGTGACCAATGGTCCCGCAATACCGGGCAGGAGCCACGCTGCCGTCAACAGGCCGAATACGCGCGGGTGCAGTCCGGCAGGGACGAACTGTGCGATGACGACGTACATCACGACGGAGTCGATTCCGCCGCCGATCCCCTGCAGAAGCCGACCCGTTACGAACACTTCCATCGTGGGTGCCACGACGCAGAGTGCGATACCGACGAGAAACGCGAATCCGCCCACCGCCAGCGGCATCACGACTCCGCGACGGTCCGCCCAGTTCCCACCGATGGTCATCCCTATCAATGCTGCGGTGAGCGTCGATGCGTATGCGAGCGAGTACCAGCGTTCGGCATCGAGATCATGGGCAATGACCGGGAGCGCAGTGGTGATGGCGAACGACTCGAACGCAACACAGGTCATCATGCCCAGCAGCGCGAGAATCAATGGCCGGTGCTGCCCGCGGAGCACACTCATCGGCCGAGCTGCGTTGTCGGTCATGGGCGTTGGTCACCGACGAGAAGTACGACTTTGCCTCGACCGTGTCCGGTTTCCACATCGCGATGTGCGTCGGCTGCGTTGTCGAGCGGGTATGTCTCTCTCACTGTGACGTCCAGGTCGCCGGAGGCGCACAGATCGATCAATTCCTGCAGTCGCACGGCAGACCTGTCGCTCGAGATCCAGCGACAGTCGAGCTCTCTCGCCAGGGCCATGTCGACGATCGTGCCGATTCGAGATCGGTCGGGCAGTAGATCGACTGCGGTACGAAGGTTCTCGTGACCGGCAGTGTCGAGCACCAAGTCGATTCCATCCGGCGCCTCGACCCTGATTCGTTCGAGCTGGCCGTCGCCGTAGGAAACCGGTGTCGCCCCCATCCCCTCGACGTACCGGTGGTTGTCCGGGCTTGCGGTACCGACGACACGCAGGCCACGGTGGCGTGCCAATTGCACCGCCATCGAACCCACTCCACCCGCGGCACCGTGTACCAGCAGGGTTTCGCCTGGGCGTGCCCCCAACCGCTGCAGCGCAGTGTGCGCTGTCTGGCCGGACGCCGACAGCGCCCCCGCGGCGCGCCACGAGACAGTGGCCGGCTTTCGGACGATATGACTGACGGGGACCGTGACGTACTCCGCGTAGCAGCCGAGAACACGGAACCCGAGAACCGCATCGCCGACGGCCACGTCGTGCACGTTCGGGCCGAGCGCCTCGACGGTTCCCGAGAATTCGTTGCCGAGAATCTGCGGAAACTCGATCGTCGAGCCCGGAGGCACCCAACCTCCGCGAATTGCCGCATCCGTCAACTGAACTCCGGCTGCCTGCACTCTCACCAGCACTTCGCCAGGGGACGGTGTCGGCCGTGGAAGCGTCCTGGTTGTCAGCACCGATGCCGGTCCGTGTTCGTCGATCGCAGCAGCGCGCATCGTGGCACTCATCGGTCGACCACCGACCCCTTCGCGAGCCGAGGGACGCTTTGGCTGAGATCTCCTGTGGCACGCACAGAGTCGACCATGACCGTCGGTACGGAGCTGATGCCGAGGTCGGCTGCACGACGAAGATCATTGTCGATATCACTCGAGTACTCCTTGGATTCTGCGAGTCGGGTGATCGCGTCCTCATCCAGACCTACCCGACGACCGATCGAGCGCAGAACAGTCCAGCTTCCGATGTAGTCGTTGAGCTCGAAATGGCTCGAGTACAGGGCATCCCACGCCTCGAATCGGTTCAGCCCACTAGCCGCGACGAGTTTGAGAAGGCGGTGCGCATCACGCGAGTCGACCGTCAACGAGCGGTCGATATCGATGGTGAGAATCTCGGATGCGCCACCTCGAACGATCCTCCGACTCTGCGTCGTCCAGCGTTCGGCGTCGAAACCCCAGGAAGACAGAGCAGTATCTCGGACTGTCATTCCGGGCTGGGCGGGACCGTCGGGTTCGAGCAGAAGGCTCCTGTATTCGACCTTCGTGTCGGTACCGAGTTGATCGAGTGCCCGACCGAGCTGTCGGTGTCCGATCCAGCACCAGGGGCACCGAACGTCGGCCCACATCGTGATCGTTGTTGTCATTTGTCTCTCCTGCCATTGCCGTCGAGTGCGATGTACAGTGCACTTCATCAAGTGCACTTGACGTCAAGGCGACCGAGAATCAGGACGAATTCATGACGCAACTCGATACCGATGCCGTGTGGCTCAAGCCCGGTCAGGTCGCCGAACGTGCCGGCGTCGCGGTGTCCGCCCTGCACTATTACGAGCAGGTGGGATTGATCTCGAGTCGGCGCACCAGCGGGAACCGGCGCGAGTACCGCAGAGATGTACTGCGCGTCATCGCATTCATCAGAACTGCCCAACGCCTCGGCGTGTCCCTCGACAAGATCAAGGAGGCCTTGGATCAACTGCCGGAGCAGACGATTCCGAACAAACGCGATTGGATGCGAATTTCTCGACAGTGGCGCGACGACCTGACGGCACGAATCGATGAGCTCACTGCACTACGAGACAACTTCTCGAACTGCATCGGATGCGGATGCCTGTCACTCACGTCGTGTCCGTACTCGAATCCGAATGATGTTCTAGGACAACAGGGTGCTGGTGCTCGACGACTCGATGGAGAGAGGCATTCGTCCAGATCTCACACCCGCAGGGAGTCCTCACTCTTCTCGTGACCCTGAAAAACCCCGTGCATGGTCAGGGACCAATCAATGGGGCTTTCTGGCCTCGATCAGAAACCGACTCGAACGTGCAACGAATGGTCCCTCACTCAGCATTTGGTCGTGCAGTTCGCGCAACCGATCGCGATATTGCTCGACGGTGAAGCCTGGAACCATCCAGATGACCTTGCGCAAAAAGTAGACGACAGCACCGATGTCGTTGAACTCGGTTCGTAGTGACTCGAACCGGATATCCACCACATCGAGTCCAGCGGCACGCGCGGCAGCGCTCTCGTCCTCGTAGTGACGAGCGCGCCGAATCTCATCGGGTTGGCGGCCCAGAAAGAACTCGACGAGCTCGAAGACGCTCGCGTGCCCCACGTGCTGAGCGAAGTAGGTTCCGCCCGAGCGTAGAACGCGAGTAATTTCCTCCCACCACACAGTGGCAGGGTGTCTGCTCGTCACCAGATCGAACGCACCGTCAGCAAAAGGCAGCGGCGGCTCGTCGGGGTCGGCCACGACCACCGCCCCGCGCGGATGCAGCAGTGCAGTCGCTTGTGCGACGTTCGGTGGCCATGATTCGGTCGCCACCATTACCGGTGGGAAAGATGATGCTCCCGCCAGGACCTCTCCCCCACCTGTCTGAATATCGAGTGCAGCCTCGGCCATCGCGAGGCGTTCGCCCATGAGCCGCTGATAGCCCCATGTCGGCCGCTCTTCGGTCGCGCGACCATGAAGCCATGAGAAATCCCAGCCGTCAACCGAAACGGAGTCCGCTTCGGCCACCATCTCTTCGAACGACCGGGTCACGGTTTCCAGACTGTCAGACTGCAAGCGGTGTCTTCCACGCATTTATGCAACGGTCACCGATCGAAATGGTCACAAGGTCTTGATCTTGGCGAAAGGGTAGCCACCGATCACCACGGCGACGAAGACATAGGCTGCCAGCGCGGCCAACTCCCACGTCGTTCTTTCGCGCCGGAGGTCGAGGAACAACCACACCAGCGGAGCCAGCAGCAGAATGGCAGCGACGATGCCGCAAACTACGAAGAGCCTGTTCGCCCGTGCGCGGAGGTGCGGCGTGGTCTTCACCCGGTCCGGTACGTCATGGCCGTAGTAGTCCGAATGGAGAACTTTGCCTCGCATCCCGACCGACGAGCCGTAGCCGAACGCGACTATTCCCGCGATCAGCCCAAGTGCGAGTGCAGTGTTCACGACTACCACGATGCCAGGTCTCGACCGGCCATCTTCGACGGCCGGGTCAGTGACCGCCGATCGAGCGGCCGGCGACGAACCTGACCAGCGGAGGTCCCGACCTCAGCCGTGGCGACGCGGCCGAACGCTAGACTGCGCAAATATGGGCAGGCGGAAGGTAAAGAGAACCCTGGCCGTTGGCCTCGCACTCGTCGGGTGGACCGCCTTCGCCGGCATCTATGCGACGTTCGGTAGGTTCGCGGTGTCCGACACCAGCTGCGACGGAGGTACGTTGCGGCCGTCCACGTTCGGGATTGTGTATCTCATAATCGTTGCTTCGGTGTGGATGGTTCCCTTCATGGCGCTCGCCATCCGAAACCGATCAGTTGCGGCGGTTGTGCTCGTCGTGGTCGCGGCGATCGTGGCGGCGGGAGTTGTCACTACTACCCTCGCCAACCCCGGCGAATTCTGTTTCTGAGCGATGGCCCATCAGAACGGCGCAACCCGTGTTGATCCGCTGATGCCGAGATTTTTATGGACAGATCAATACACTATCGCTAGCCTTCACTCATGGGTCGAATATCGGAGTTCGATCGCCGCGAGGTGGTCGATGCGGCGTTGCATCAGTTCTGGGCTCACGGCTTCAACGCAACCAGCACCGAGACCTTGTGCCGGGTAACCGGATTGGGTCGCAGCAGCCTCTATCACGCGTTCGGAAACAAGGTCGGCCTGTACGAAGAGTGCATGTCGACCTACCTCGCCGACGCCGACGAGTCCGTCGACGCCGTACTCACTCACGAGCGGGTCACGGTGCTCGAGCGCATAGCCATACTCTTCGACGACTTGATCGACAGCGAGATGACTCGACGTACATCCGGTGGGCCCTCGGGCTGCTTTTCCGTCAACACAGCACTCGAGGCCGCCGATGACCCCCAACTTGCCGTGCCGCATCGGCAGGTGACGGACAACTTGCACAAACGACTGGAGATCCTTGCCGATCACCTCCGCGCGGGTCAGGCCGGCGGTGATATCTCCGTATCTTTGACACCGAGCGCGCAGGCAGAAGTCGTCAACGGCGCGGTGGTGGGAATCCGCGTCGCGTCGAGGGTGGGCTCGCAGCGAGAAGCCCTTCGCGCCATCGCAGACGGAGCCATGATGGTCCTGACCCCCTGATTTCGACCGGCACAAGCGACCGTCTTCGCACGGCCCAATTTTGTACTGATCGATACACAACGAAAGGTGTTGACCATGAGCAACATCGAACAAGCTGTGCCCGCAATCGCAGCGCGGGTCGACGCACCGAGGGTTCCGTTCACTGTCTACATACTTGCGTTCACCATTCTGGCGTTCACCACCAGCGAGTTCATGGTGTCCGGCTTGATGAACGACCTGGCACGAGATCTCCCCGCCACTGTCCCCGCCATCGGCTACCTGATCGCCATCTACGCCTTGTCGATGGTCGTGCTCGCACCGCCGTCGTCGATTCTCTTGTCGAAGGTTCGTCCCAAAACTGCACTGCTGGTCGTCTCGACCGTCTTCATCATTGGCGAGCTGACCGCGACCATGGCACCCAACTATGCGGTCATCGTCATCGGTCGCATCGTCACAGGCGCGGCAGCAGGCACCGCATACGGAGTCACCATCTCGATTGCCGCGCGGGCGGTGCCAGACCGCGCTCGCGGACGTGCAATTGGAATCGTCATGGGCGGCAATACCATCGGAACCATCGTCGGCCTTCCTGTAGCCAGCTTTCTCGGCAATGCTTTCGGCTGGCGATTGGCGTTCGCCTTCGTTGCGCTGCTGGCTACCGTTGCACTCGTGGCCGCGGTGGTGTGTGTACCCGGACTGGACCCGGGACCGCCGACGAGACTTCGATCCGAGTTGGCGACGTTGAAGAACCGAAGCCTGTGGCTCGCCTACTCCACCAGCGGGCTGTTGATCGGATCCGTGTTCTCGATCTTCAGCTATTTTTCCCCGATACTCACCCAACGAGCAGGCTTCGATCAGAGCACGGTTCCGATCATCCTGGCAGGATATGGGCTGGCGTGTGCCATCGGTATCACCGTGGTCACCCGCCTGTCCGACTCTTATCCCCTGACAGTTGCCGGCGTCGGTTCACTGATCGTGCTCTCGTCCGGACTGGTGTTCCTTGTCGGTGACACCGATCCCATCCTGGTACTCATCGGCGCAGCGGCGTTGGGACTGGCAGGAGTGAGCCTCAATCCTGCCTTCGCCGTTCGGGTCATGCGAGTCGGCGGTACGTCGTTCGCGGTCAACACCGTTCACACGTCCATCATCTGCTTCGGCATCTTTCTCGGTGCCACACTCGGCGGGCTCGTCATCGACACGTCGGGGTCCGTCCACTCCGTGTACTACCTGTCATTGGCACTCGCAGCTGCAGGGGCGATCACACTGCTCCCGAAATATCGCACTGTCCGAGAAGAGCTTCGGACACGGGCTCGATCGGCGGGCCGGAGGTCATGAGTAGGGTTCTCGTCATCAGTGCCAGTCCACGCCGAGACGGTAACTCTCACATCCTCGCCGACGCGGCCATGATCGGCGCGCACGAGAGCGGCCATCGAGTCGACCACGTATTTCTGTCCGACCACGTCGAGAAGATGCTGGAGAATTGTCGAGAATGTCGCCAGATCCGCGGCGGGAGTTGCCAACTCGACGACAACTACGACACGCTACTTTTCGATCACATCATTCCGGCCGACGGAATCATCTACGCTATGCCGCTGCATTTCTACGGAATGCCCGGGCGGCTGAAAACGATGTTCGATCGACTGTTCTGCTACATCTCGAAGAGCGCACCGCACTCGGACGACGTCGTCCGCGGACTCCAGAACAAGAAGATCGGTGTGCTGATTTCCTGCGAAGAAAGCTACCTGGGAGCCACGGTCGGCGTCGTCACCCAAATGCAAGAACTCACCAGATACTTCAACCAGGACCTGGCCGGAGTCGTCATCGGGCATGCAAACAGTCGCGGAGAAGTCACCGAAGACCCAAGCAAGCCAACAGAATCTGCCGCGAGACTTGGATCCCAACTGTTCTACACCCGTGTCACCGACTACCGTGTGGACACGGTCCGCCCCAACAAGGTGTGGTGATCGCTGGCCAGTACACCGTCACCGACTGGCGTTCCATGGTCGCATCGCCCGATGTGAACGTGATCAGCGAGTACTGTTCCCCCGCAGAATAATCCAAAACCCGGCAACGAACAAGAACCCACATGCAACTCCGACTCCGGAATTGTCCCAGCTGAACGCCGTCGTACCGACGACAAGGTCACTGTCTACATAGTGCTCGCACAATGCCACCGGAACCGGCAACCATGCCCAGTGCGCGTCGTACAGCGGACCGGGGAACCGCACGCACAATTCCTCCGCGCCGCCGATGAATCCCCACCTCGCGAAGGCTCCGAACGATGCGATCCACCCGATCAACGACACCGCTGCGATGGCAGCGATGACCGGTGACGCGATTCTTCCCATCTCAGCCTCCGTTCCTCCTTCTCCTGGAGAACTCGACCGAAGCCGTTCGACCTGTCATTTGCATTGTGCCCCTTCCTCAGTTCGAGAGAATGGCCTCCGTCGTGACCACCGTTGCGAATTCTCCGTGCAGGTTTGTCGCAGTCATGGCCGACAGCGTCGCAGCTGGAACAGTGGTCCCGTCGAGTGCGACGCGATCGAAGGTGTGAGTCGCGTCGATGACGAAATAGGTGTCGTAACCGAGGTTCCCGGCCATACGAGCGGTGGTCTCGCAGCAGTGGTTGGTGGTGATCCCGCAGATCACCACCTGATCGATATCCTCACCGCGAAGCCAGGCGTCGAGATCCGGCGTGCCGTAGAAGCTCGAGTTGACGCGCTTGCTGACCAACAGGTCCGGCGTCCCATCGATGACATCCTTGAACGCATGCCCCACACCGGTCGGAGACAACGGAGACTGTGGGTTCTCGGAGTCATGCCTCACGAACACGATCGGCCATGCTTTCGATCTCCACAAACGAACGAGTGCAGCAATATTGCTCTCGCACAGTGGGTTGTCACGTGGACCCCAGAACTCCGAATCGTCGAACCCGGCCTGTACGTCGATGACGATCAGTGCGGGCCGTTCGAGTCGTATCGATGGAGCGTCCATACCGTCCAGACTAGCCGCGAACAACCGCGGAGACCATGATGCCGGGTGGCCCCTTACCCACCCTCGTTCCCGTTCGATCAGCACACGGTAGTGCACTATGCGCGATGCACCTTGCTGCGTGAATTGTACTGAGCTGCAATGTGACCGGGTGAATGCCCGGAACGCTGCTCACCACGCAGGAGAAAGGCCGGAAGACCGCCGACCTGCGGTACGTGCTCGCCTCGAAACGAAAACTACCTACTACCCGGCATATGGTGAACTACTCGATCAAGTCGAACTCCCAGTTGACGCGTTGGATCTCCAGGTCCACCAGCCGGATCTGTTTGGCGATTTCATCTGCAGCAGAACGTAACTCGGCCACCGGCAGAGCTGCTACGTAGACCAGCTCCGACCGCAGTTGACGCGGGCCGTACCTGTGCTCCTGATCGCGGCCCGACGCCGCATCCGCTGCGGCCGAGATCGTCCTGTGCCGCATACGCAACACGTCGCGGGAGGCGAGCGCATCGGTGATGGTTCCGTCCCGCATCGTCGCGGCGCTGTTGGTCCGATTGATCCTGCGGATGAGTACTTCGAGTCGATCGAGTGCAGATGCGTACTCCGACAACAGAATCGATGCAACTTCGGCCGGTGATTCACCGTCCTGGTGGCGGGCATTGGCCAGAATCCGAACTTTCAGATGTTCGGAGCGCTTGATCAGTTCCCCTCGTTCAGCAAGGGCCTCGGCAAGCTTCATGATGTGCACCTCGGCGTGCCGGAACCGGAGGTGGGATGACTACGGGCGCTCATGCGCCTTTCGACGTGTCGAATGTGTTCATAAGACAACAAGTACCACAGTTCACCGAGATGCGGAAGAGCTTGTGCGGGTGGTCGATCGATGGATCACTACCGAAGATCCAGAAGTAGTCGCTTCAACAAGCCTGCGAGCTGCGTTCGCTCATCCGGATTCAATGATCTCAGCAGAGCCTCCTCGTTGGCCACGTGCGCTGGTAGTGCGGCGTCCACTGCGGCAACTCCGGCCGGCGTCAACTGCACGATGACCACCCGACGGTTGGTGGGGTCGATTTCTCGTTCGATCAGTCCTTTCTCGGTCAACCGGTTCAAACGGTGCGTGACAGCACCCGACGTCACCATCGCGCTGTCCAACAACTGTCCGACAGTGAGGCGATGCGGAGCCCCGGCGCGTCGGAGCGTCGCGATCAGGTCGAATTCACCTGACTGCAAACCGAATTCGATCAGCACTGCCTGCGTGCGTTTGTCCAGAACCGACGCTGCACGACCGATACGGCCGATGACCGCCATGGGGCTGACATCGACGTCGGGCCGCTCGGCGTGCCACTGCTGGACTATCCGGTCCACTGCATCGAGAGCTTCGTCCACCATCGGTCGGCCATCCTTCAATATTTCAGAGCTCAATTGTTTGACATTCTGTCATGCCAACCTTACCGTTCAACACTAGATAGTTCAGCGTTAAGATGTTACAGACAACCCTTGGAGATGAGCCGACGATGCGGACACCTCGTATACAGGTGCAACCAACCGATGCTCGACGCCTCCCGCGTGACATCGCGCCGTCGACTTTTGGTTTGACGGCCGCTGCCGCACTTGCCCCCATCCTTTGGGGCACGACCTACCTGGTGACCACCGAACTCCTGCCACGGGATCGACCGATGACGGCCAGCGTGCTTCGCGCAGTCCCCGCCGGGCTACTTCTCCTGCTCATCGCTCCAGGAATTCCAATCAAGGGATGGCGGCTGAAGACCGCGACCCTCGGCGTATTGAACATCGGCTTGTTCTTTCCGATGCTGTTCGTGGCGGCGTATCGACTACCCGGAGGGATTGCCGCAGTCGTGGGGTCCGCGCAGCCGCTCGTCATCATCGCGATGTCAACTGCGTTCGGTTGGGGCCGCACACGTCCCGTACAGATCGGATGGGCCGTCGTCGCCGTTGCCGGGATCGCGCTGACGGCCACATCGGGCACAATCGGACTCGATCCACTCGGTCTGGCCGCTGCAGTAATCGGCACTGCCAGCATGGCGACCGGCATCGTACTCACCAGGCGCTGGGGTGTGCCGCCGAACACGATTCCGCTCAATTCCACTGCGTGGCAATTACTTGTCGGTGGCGTGGTGATCTTGCCGTTGATCCCGATCGTCGACGACGGCCCCTTGTCCATCGATGCACAAGCAGTCATCGGTTACGCATGGCTTTCGATGATCGGAGGTGCGATGGCATACGCGCTCTGGTTCCGCGGCGCACGCACTCTGCCCTCCGCAAGCATCTCCCTTCTCGGCATCCTCAGTCCATTGACCGCGGCCGCACTCGGTTGGATCGTGTTGGGACAAAACATGACAGGACTGCAATGCGCAGGTTTCGGCATCGCACTAATCGGTTCGATAGCCGGACAGTTCGCCACGGCCCGACCGCCGCGATCGTCGAACTATTCTCGATACCAACGGAATTCCTTTTTCAGCTCCAGAAACAAGTAGTGCATATGAATCGCGGCACGTATTCGGGGACCGCGTCCAGCGCAACCTGAAGGCCGCCCCAAAAAACGACCGATCAGTCCGTGTCGGATCCCTGGTCACAGCTGCCGCGAACTATCGTGGCCTTCATGACGTCGTCCAGCTTCGTGTCACAACGCATCGAATCTGGACCGCGCATGCATGGCGCGAACGAGACGTACACCACAGGCACACGCGCACACGATGTTCCGAGTGCTCGGGTCGAGTCTGTGCGATCCGAGCAGATGCATCGGTTCGGTCGTCGATGGCTGGCGGGGTCGGTAATCGCAGCGTGTATCGCCATCGCAGCGCATGCGTACTTCCTCGGATGGAGAGGTCCTTTCGGGCTCTTCGGCAACGGAATCGACACCATCGTCTACCGCCACGGTGGCGACGTCGTCCTACTCGGTCAGCCGCTCTACGAGTTCGCCCTGTTCGATATCGGCCTCCCCTTCACCTATCCGCCGTTCGCGGCATTGGTCTTCACCCCGCTGGCGCTGCTCACCGTGACGACGGCTGTGACACTGCTGCAGGCGATCAATGTGCTGTTGGTCTACGCGACGGTTGTCCTGAGCTGGCGTGCTCTCGGATACCGGAGCGGCGGAATGTATCTGGTCAGCGCGCCGATGGCGATCGCATTCACCTGGCTCGAGCCCGTGCGCATGACCATCTGGCTCGGGCAGATCAACCTGCTGTTGCTCGTGTTGGTTCTGTTCGATCTGAGCCGAGGCGAGGGTAGCCGTCTGCGCGGTGTCGGTGTGGGCGTTGCCGCGGGGCTCAAGCTGACTCCCGCGTTCTTCGTCCTCTATCTGCTGGCCATCAGACAGTGGCGTGCAGCGGTCACCGCGAGTGCCGCCTTCCTGGTCACCGTTGCAGCAGGATTCCTGATCATCCCGTCCGATTCGTGGAAGTTCTGGACCGCGACGATGGTCGACTCCGAACGGATCGGAGCACTCGCGTCGCCGGCGAACCAGTCGATCCACGGCGCACTGGCTCGGCTGTGGCCGGGCCACACGCCACCGTTCATGGTCTGGTTCCTCGTTGCGGCTGCCGTTGCCGCCGTCGCCCTGTGGACAGCCGCACGCGCTCACAAATCGGGTAAGACGTTGCTGGCGTTGGTGATCTGCGGGCTCGCAACCCCCATGGTCTCGCCCTTCGCGTGGGGCCATCACTGGGTGTGGTGCGTACCGTTGACGGTCGTCGCCCTCGACTACGCCATTCGGAATCGCACCTGGTGGAGCTGGCTGGCACCGGTAGCGGTTGCCTCGCCAATGATCGCCTGGTACTTCACCGACTACCGCGGCATCAAGGCAATCGGAATCTTCATGTTCGAGGGATCCCCTGCATTCGAGGCCGCGGTTCAATTCACCTATCCAGCAGTATTTCTCGCAACCATGGTTGTCACACTGCTCTCCTCGTTCCGCCGTGCAGCCCGATGAGTAGGTGCCCAGTACCGAAGCGATGCTGAGTAGCCTGAGTGCCCGAATCACAGTCGAATTGGACGGGTGTCGACGCGTCGCAGGATTGGGGGTTCTCCGGGAGTTACCGATATCCGCACAAGACATCCTCACCAGATCGGCAATGACGTGAACAGATCGTGGAAGGCCCCGCTTGCATTGCTGATCCTCCTCACTTCATCGTGCAGCTCTTTCGAGCCCGGCAAGCCTATGTCCATGGACGAGGATGACGCGTCGAACAAGGTCGACGAAATTGCTTTCACGATCCCCGATGGCTTCGTGTTCACTGAGGGCGTCGTATTCGCAGAGTTCGTGGGCCACCCCGCGTGGTCGGCTCGATTCGACGCATCGACAGAACTGGACGGGCCGGCCGTCACTGCGGCCAACCCGTCCTACCCCCCGTTGCTTCCGGTCTCGTGCGGTGCCGCAACGAGGACCAGCTGGACCTCACTGGGCTTCACCTGCGAAGCCGAGACGATGTCCACGTCGCGCCCGGCTCCGAGATCGGGGGACCCCGTCTCTGTCACGTTCACCAGAGGTGCGCGCGGGTCGTCTCTGTTCATCTACTGCGAAGGCCACTGACCCCGAAATCGTGTGCAGTTGACCGCGCTCAGCGCGGCTGGCTGCACCGGATTCGGTTGACCGTGGCGATGATTTCGGCGACAACCTGCTCCAGTCGCTCCGTCAGATCCAACCAGGTGTACCGAAGCACCGTCCAACTCTGCGAGAGGGCATTCTGACGGGTCCGATCACGTTGAAATGCGTCATGATCGGTGTGGAAGGCCCAACCGTCGATCTCGATCGCCACCATTTCCACAATGAACGCGATGTCGAGTTCGTATCCGCCCCAGCGATAGTTGGCCACCCAGCCAGAAACCGCGCGGGCTCGGAGTTCGCGCACTAGGAGCCGCTCGCCTTCCGAGCGAGCGCCGGTCTCGGCCGCCTTCAGTAACCGCTCGGCCTTCTGAGCGCCGGTTCGACCCGGATTTCGCGCGTGCGCACGCTTCAATCTTTCCAAGTCGGTGTGCCGCTGCAGCGCCCGGTCCATGATGTGCGCCTTACCGACCGCCGCTTCCAGAACCGAAAGTTCGAGCGAGGTGACTCTGAGTCCACGGCGCACGATGATGTCTCTGCTGTGCACGTCACGTCGGCGAAGCCTGCAGCCCTCGGCACGGCTTCGACCGCGCCGCGGGCCGGTGACCTCGATGACGCTGGGCGGTTCGGAAATTACCCCGTGCCAAAAGGCTGCAGCTTCGCCACTGAGCATCGCGCTCGTTCCCGCGGCCCATACCGCCGACCGGATTCGCGCGTCGGTCGTGAATGGGCGGTCCGCAACGAAGTACACGCCTCGGTGAACCTTCATCCATGCACCCGCGCGAACCAATCGGTCGACAGCATCGGCGCTCAGGCCGCATGCGCCTGCTTGTGCGCGGGTGATCACACCGTCGTGTTGCGCCAACCAATCATCGAGCATGCCGACTTGGACGTTGGACGCGTCGAGGCGGTTCCACATGGATCCTCTCTGCACGACTGTCGAATCCGCACATATCCCGCTACGATGCTCGATACATCAGACCGGATGGTCTCGAACGTGGAGGACTCGGAATGCCGTACGTCGGCTTGTTGGTGATGTTGTTGTGGGTGTTCTGCCTGATCGACGTGATCACCGCTGACGACGGCGGGGTGCGATACCTCCCCAAGATCGTTTGGCTGCTGCTGGTGGTGTTCTTGCCGCTGGCAGGATCGCTGGCTTGGCTGTTCGCGGGACGTCCCGTAGGCGGTGGAATCTGGGGAGGGCCCGGCGGGGGCTCCGGCTACCGACGGGCCGGCAACTCCGCTTTTCCGGAGTACGAGACGCGCCCCGGCCGTCAGGCTGCTCAGAATCCCGAGGCCGACGCCGAATTTCTCCGTCGCTGCCGGGAACGAGCAGAGGAGCAGCGTCGACTCGAACGTGAGCGTCGCAAACGCGATCTGGGATTGTGATCAGCGTTGCTGAATCGACGGCGACTCGATGCTGCCCCATCGCGAGGGCGGCAAGACTATCAGACGCGCCTTGCCGATGACATCGTCCAGCGGAACTGTGCCACCCAATTCGTCGCGGGCGTGAGATCTGGAATCGGCTGAGCCACTTCGATTGTCACCCATCATCCAGAAGTTGCCGGGCGGAACGGTCACCGGACCGAAGCAGCGGCCGGATTGCGGCGCGGTATCGCAGGTGAGCGTGTTCTCGACGAACGGGAAGTCCATGACGACGTACGGCTCGTCGAGTGGCCGTCCGTCGACCTCGACGCGGCCCTGCGCGTCGCAGCACTGCACGGTTTGCCCACCGGTCGCGATGATTCGTTTGACGAGATCGTTCTCGTCGGGCGCGACCAGCCCCGCCCACGACCCTGCGTCCTGCAGTGCCTTGGCTATCGGGGTGGTCGACCGCGTCGAGCTGTAGCCCACGTTCCACGACGAGGTCGGTGCCTTGAACACCACCACATCACCGGGCTGGGGGTCACCGAAGCGAAAGGTGATCTTGTCCACCGCGATTCGATCGCCCGTACATCCTGGACATCCATGCAGCGTGGGCTCCATGGACTGGGACGGGATCAAGTACACCCGACCGACGAACGTCTGAAGCAAGACACTCAGCACCAGCGCGACGACGAGGAGGACTGCTGTCTCACGCAACCAAGACGGGATCTTGCGTCGCCGACTGTCGAGTGCGTTCGCCATCCTGGAAGTCTAGAGCCCTCCATCGCGTATCGTACCGAGCATGTTGTTTCCAGGCCTCGTTGTGCCGGTCGCACTCCCGGTCATTGTCATAACCCGGGCGCACAATCGACGCCTGGCGCGGTGAGGTGGTGTCGACGGACAACGGTAGCCACACCGCGAGCGACGACGATCTGCGACGCCGCATACAACTGCAAACCGAGTACGACGCCGGAGTCGTAAACCCCGCTCCACATCGGGCCGCGTCCCCGAGTCCGGCGGACCCGGTTGTCGAACAATGGGGCCGAATTGCCAAGTGGCTCAACGACAACCTCTCGTCCGTCTCGAATGCCGGTGCCACAGACGAACAGATTCAGGACGCAATGCGCGCAACCGGCGGCCTGTGGCCCGAGGAATTGACTTCGTTCTTTCGTCTCGTCAACGGCTTTCCCCGCGAGAATTGGGTATCGATCTTTCCCATGCACGAGTTGTTCGACCTCGACCGCGCGGTCGAGGAACGTCAGCTCGAACTCGACATCTGGGGTGAGATCGATGCCGAGATGGGTGCCGAGCCTCGGTTCGGTACGTCAGCTGGAGACTACGTCGGAACCTACTTGCCGGAATTCATTCCGTTCGCAGGAGCAGACGGGTATCTGCTGTTCGTCGACGCTCGGTCAGGCCCTCTCCGTGGGTGCGTCACAGAGTTTCAGAAGGTCGATGCCGACGGTGCAGGCCCCAAGTGGCCGTCGTTGAGCGCGATGTTGACGGACTTGGCAGACAGCCTCGGCAACGGCACAGCCTTCGACGGTCATACTCCCGCCGTCGTCGACGGCCAGTTGCGTTGGCAACACACAATGAGTCGATGAAAAGCGCCGGAGTGTCTGTCATCGCTCTCGTGATGATGGTCTGTGCCTGCGCGCCAGCCGAAGTCGAGGAGCCCCGGCTTCCCGTCGCCTCGGTTCGGTCGACACAATTCGCTACTCCCCCGCCGCCGATCACCGATGCCGTTCCCACCGCACAGCAACTGACGAAGCTTCTCGCCGCAAGCCTCGACTACTCCGTGCGAGAAGAGGATCGGGCACGACTGTTCGACGGACCCAGCGAACACAACGTGTCGCTCGCACGCGCGTGGGGCGCTCAGCCCGATCCGCAACATATCGAATTCACGACGGTCGAACCCACCGGCCCGGATGCCGTCAACGCGAGTGGGCAAGGGCACTTCAGAAATAGCGAGCCCTATCCGGTCGGTCCGATTCCCTTCGTCCGTTGGGACAACGTGTGGAAGGTTTCCCGCACCTTCGCCTGCGGATTCGTAACAGCTTTCGACAGCCCCGACGCCTGCGCGTGAGTCGGAAGAAGCCGGCACAACATCTATCGTTCACCCTCGAGGTCAAGGGCTTTCCAGTCACTCATGTCCCGAAGCATCTGTCGGTCGTGTGTGGAGACCACCACCGCCGCGTCGGTTGCGTGCAATGCCTCGGTCAATTCGTCCACCAATGCGATGGACAGGTGATTCGTCGGCTCGTCGAGCAACAGGACGTGTGGTCGGCGGGACAGTGCGAGCGCCAGATCGAGTCGACGTTGTTGGCCCATCGAGAGTTCCCCGATTCGCTTGCTCGTCTCCCTCGATCGCAGCAGCCCCAGCGAAGACAACGAGACAGCCACGCCGCTACAGGATCGAAAGTATTGTCCTGCCGAGCATTCCGGTGGAAGCGCAGACTCTTGTCGCAACAGCACCACTCGTGCAGCACGAGAAGCCCGAACCTGCCCGGCCGTAGGAACCAGCTCACCCGCCAGCACGGACAGCAGTGTGGACTTTCCCGACCCGTTGGGGCCGGTCACCACGTGTTTGACGCCGGCCTCCAGATTCAGCGACACCGGCCCGTTCAGTCGACCTTCGACTGCGACATCATCCGCAATCAGCAGGGAAGGACCGGATGCGGCAGCGATCTCCGGAAACCTCAGCCGCTGAGGGGGTTCCGGAACGGGCAGCAGCTGAGATTCGAGATCTTGCTGCCTGCGGTGCACGTTCCGAACGAGTCCACCGGCTCGCGTGGCACGTTGATGCTTGTTCGTGCCCTTGTCGGGCCTCCAACTGCCCACCAGCCTGTTCTGCGCCCTGCTCAGATCCTCGCGTAGTTTGGCCGTCTCCGCCGACTGTTGTCGGTGCTCCTGCTCCCACCTGACCAACTCGGCAGCACGCCCCGCGCGGTAGCTGTCGTATCCGTCCCCGTACATGCGGGGGCGACCGTCCGGCGTCGGGTCGAGGTCCAGAATCTGTTGCGCTACATCGGAGATCAGTGCTCGGTCGTGAGAAACGACCACGACACCACCTGCGCGAGACCGAAGTCGTTCTGTCAGATAATCGAGGCCTGCTCGGTCGAGGTGGTTGGTCGGTTCATCGAGTAACAGGAAGTCATGATTTCCTCCGAGCAGGCATGCAAGCCGCACCCGATAGCGTTGTCCGACCGACAGTTCGGTCAGTATCCGAGATCTGTCACTCACCGCGCCGAGGCCGTCGAGAGCGACGTCCACCCGCCGTTCGGCGTCCCAGGCATCCAGGGCCTCGACGCGCTCGAGTGCAACGGAGTACTTCTCTTCGGCTCCAGCGACACCAGAGACAAGGTCTTCCGATGCCGCGTCGAGGTTCGCCAATGCAGTCAGGGAATCGGCCATGGACTCTCGAAGTACCTCTCCGACAGTGCGTTCGTCGGTGGTGAGCATCTCCTGCTCGGCAACACCGACCGTCCCGACGCGTGAGACGTTCCCGGAGTCCGGACTCAACCTCTCGGCCAATATGTGCAACAGGGTGGACTTGCCGCGACCGTTCTCACCCACGATTGCCCACCGGGATGCGGGGGTCACGGCGATGTCGATGCCGCTCAGTACAGGTGAGCCGCCGAAGGCGACCGAGATGTTCGAGGCGATGAGCTGCGCGTCGGAGCGCGCAGAAACTACTGCTGAATGTGGCATTGAATCTCCAAAGAGCAAGCGCGCCAGTATATCTGCGCGCGAGTGGACGGAAGGGCCAAGAGGGCCCTGGAACGACGGCACGGCCGAACGCTCAGGCGCTCGACTCGAACCGTGTAATCCGTCACTGGAAGATCAAATGCATGCCGCGACGGTAGCAAGCAGCACCGACGACGCGCCATCCGTTTTCGGACGTACGTCCCGAATCGGGTGCACTGGACCGCGGTGAGCGCGGTCGAATGCACCCGATTTACTCAGGAACTTCGGAATCCGGCCGATAGGACCCATCGAGTCGGCTCCGGAGACGACGGATCGTCCTCCATCCCGTAGGCGTCGTCATCGTGCTGGCGATCAAACCGAAAACGATGCCCTGAGACAGCGCCGACCATTGATCAGGACTGTCTCCGAACAGCGGCCACTTGTACACGACACCAAGCACCACGAAGAAGACCACCGCACGCATCGCTTCACCGCCTCACCACTCGACCCGGACAAATTCGACCGCTCGGTATATTCTTACCGTACCGACTGCACAACAGGAGGATCGACGTGTCGAACCAGCGAACGTTTCGCCAGTACGTGATGACCGGCCCGATGAGCAAGAAGAGCGGCGCTACTCGCAGCGACTACATCAACGCTCTCGCACTGGCTCCCGCGGTTGCCGTCGGTTTTCTGCTGGCTCAACTGGTGGTCAGTTTCGGTTCGATTCCCCTCGACATCGCCGTCGGATGCCTGGGCGGCGCAATCACCGGATTCCTGTACCTCTACTTCGCGTACCGGGTCGACTGCCAGCGGACCTAGGTGACCGTTCAGCACGATACATTCGGGCCGATGAGATAGGAGGAAGCCGATATGCGATACGAGTATTCGACAACGACCGAGGCCCTCCGCAGCGAGCGACCGACCGTGCTGGCCGAGTCACCCGATCTGAACAGAACGGGGAAGGCGGTTGTGTGGCTGTCCAACATCCGCGTCTATTCTTTCGGCCTCATGTTCTCCGTGTCGGTGCTGACCCGCGAACTCGACGTCGATCTCGTTCTGGGCGAACCTGATTTCGCTCACCAACCGGATACGACGGCGTCTGTGTTGTTCGGTATCGAGTTCGCGGACGGTCGAACCGTGGCGCTCGATCGTCCAGCTCCCGACAGGGTTCTGATGGAAGTCCGAGATTCATTTTCAGGGGCGGGTTCTTTGCAGGCCAGCGTGCTCCTCGTTCCGATCCCGCCGTCGGGTCCTCGACGATTCGTTACTGCAATCCCGAGGCTCGATGTATCCGAGGCAGTCGTCACTCTCGACGGCGATCACATCGCGGCGGTGTCGGAACAAGTCGAGCGGCTGTGGACAGGTACGCAAGCTCCCAATGGGTTGGGTGGAGCAGGACTACGCGGCGGGGGATGGTTCAACCGTCTGGACTGACTGCGGCGACCGGATCGGTGTCACCGTCGATCCGATCTAGACTCACCTCGTGAATCCAGACGGCGAATCTTCGGGCGGCATCATCGCCCAGACGTTGCGTGACGAGATTCTGTCCGGTCGTCGCGTCGGCGGCGAGCGGCTGGTCGAGGAGTCCATTGCCAAGGCCTTCGGCGTGTCCCGGGTCCCGGTGCGCGAAGCACTCGCTCAGCTCCAGGCCGAAGGTTTCGTCACCATCGTTCGCTATCGAGGCGCGACGGTGTCGACCACGCTGCACAAGGAGAACAAGGAACTCCTCGAAGTTCGTCATGGGCTCGAGGTGTTGGCCGCTCAGCTCGCCGCCAAGAACCGGGGCGGCCCGGTGGTGGACGAACTCACCGCAGTGGTCGACCTGGCCCGGGCACAGTCGCCCACCTCGGAGACGGCTCCACCGTTTCACGACCTGGTCGCGATCGCAGCAGGCAACGATCAACTGCGCGAGATGCTGGCCGGGGTGAATCGCCGGGTGGCGTGGGGTCTCGGGCACGATCCGGGCGCGTCCGTCCACGATCACGCTGCCTTGGCTGCGGCTATCCTCAACGGCTCCCCGGTGCAGGCCGGATTTCTGATGGACGAGCATCTCCGACGCGACGAGACCAACGCCCCGGGCGAGGCTTGAACCGCAAAGTCGTATACGATTCAAGGGATATATCCAGTCCTTAACATGTTCGTAGCGGGAGATAACTGAAATGACACACTTTTTGTATACAAATTAGGCAGTCGTTTCGGAGAGTTACCAGAGGCGACTCACCGGAAAACATCCGTTGCCGGTGCCTGCCAGCCCGCTGGAGCACACCATGTCTGCCTCTACCTCGGAATCCGTCCCACCTACCCCCATCCCCCCGAACGGACCCACCC
>NZ_NOYI01000036.1 GCF_002258785.1 Rhodococcus sp. 06-235-1A | reverse complement strand
GGTGGTGGAGGTCAACCATCCGGCGGGTCCGGGGAAGCCGAGTTTCTCGCGGCTCACGCGGGTGTCGATGTCGGCGACGAGGGCGATACGACGGGCTTCCAACAACTGGATCTGATGGGAGACCGCGGTGGCGTCGGCGAGGAGTTCGCTGTCGCTCAGTTGCCAGATAGCGGTGGTCATGGCAGCAAGTGTATCGAACGTGCATTCGATACACAAAGATAGTCGAATCGAAAACTATTGCCCTGCTTAATGATTCGGTTTCAAGAAGCTGTCGGCACCCCGTGGTATGCGCGCGATCAACCCGGATGTGCCGATTCTCTGTGGTCGAGCAGTCCGTGTGGTTGCTGCTCGAAGAGGACGATCAATCAGCCTCTCGCGCAACAGTTTCCAGTTCATCTCGGTAGGCGGCCCACCATGCTGCGTCGCCCTCGGTCATGTTTTCGTTCCCCAGCCGCAGTCCAACGGAGTCGTCGATCAACTCGCGCAGTATGTCTGCGTGTCCGGCATGTCGATTCGTCTCGATGCACACGTGCACCAGCACGCGATGCAACGTGACTTCTTGCTTCTCGACGGGCCAATGCAGGACGCGTCCGGCTGCGTCGAGATCGTTCGATTCGATGGTCTTGTCGGAGTGCAACCAGGCTTCGCGGTACAGATCGACGATGAACTCCGACGATTCGTCGGCGGTGGCCCACATGTCCGCATTCTCTCGGGCCAGGGCTGCAGCCTCCAGCTCCCCGAACTTGGCCGGAAACTCGCGGCCGAAGGTGAGGCCGAAATAGCCGTATTCGACGAGCGCCAGGTGCTTGACGAGACCCAGCAGATTCGTTCCGGTCGGCGTCATCGGCCGTCGTTTCTGATACTCGGTGAGGCCGTCGAGCTTCCACAGCATGTTCTCGCGTGCGATGCGCAGGTACTGGTGCAGATCGTCTTTCATGCCGTTCAGCTCATCGACGCGTGCCACACGAGGGCGGCTGCCAGTGCGCCGAGTCCGTTGAGGGACCAGTGCAGGGCGATGGGAGCGATCAAACTTCCGCTACGGCTGCGCAGCCACGTGAACACCACACCCGCCGCCGCAGTCGCCACGACGGCCAGCCCGATACCGACGATCTGCCCGAACAGTCCGCCGCCGAGAAAACCGCTGAGTCCCACGTTGCCGGCCGTCAGTCCGAGCGAGGACGCGATGTGCCACAGACCGAACAGCAGAGACCCCGCAGCGAAAACTCCCCGCGCACCGTAGATGCGACCCAGCGTGCCGTGCAGCACCCCGCGGAACGCGAGTTCCTCCGGAATGACGGTCTGCAGTGGAATGACGATCATCGATGCGACGATGGCGGCGGAGACGGTTGCGTATCGGTCGGCCATGAAGAACGGGCGAGTCATGGGCAGCAATGCGCCGATCGCGACGACAGTGAGGACGAGCCCGACGGCTCCGAGCGCGTACAGCGAACCTGTCTTCCATTGTTTGGGAGACAGTCCCAGCTCGGCCCACCCCAAACCGCGACGGTTCGCCAGGACGACCAGTAGAACAGCGGCGACCGGAACCGTCGCGATACTCGCCCACACCGTGGTGAAGTGCGCGATGAGGTTGGTGCCCACGAGTACGAGGACGACGACAGTCACATCGAGGTAAGCGTGGAAGGCGCGTCGGGGTGCCACGCTCCCGGCCTGATTCACAGCAAGCATTGGATCGAGTGTACTGGCGTCAGCTGAGAGCGCCCGGTGAATCGAGGCTTCGGTCGAGGCCCTTGCGGTCGTACAGGAGCGTGAACGTCAGGCCGAATACGAGCCCGATGAGAAGTCCGAGCGCGGTCATGCCCACCGAATGCAGGAGACCGGCGTCGGGTGAGGCGTTGAAGTACAGGATCGAGCGGGTGCCGAGGAAGATCTGGTGCATCGGCTCGAACTGCGCCAGCCAGGTGAAGATCGGTGGGCTCGCTTCGAGGGGGATCGTGCCGCCCGAGGACGGCAACGCCAGAATGATGAAAACGATCAGGTTGATCAGCAATCCTGCTGTGCCGAAGGCGGACATCACCGCCACCGCCGTGACGCCGACTGCCGCGATCGCGAAGGCGCCGTACATCCACAGCGTCCAGGCGTGGGTGATCGGCATACCGAGCAGATGGCTGATCAGCAGATACAGGGCCGATACCAGCATGGCGAGAACAACCATGACGAGCCACTTCACGAGCAGCGTCTGGAAGCGGTTGATCAGGGTCGGCCCGCGATGGATGTACTTGGGGCCGATCTCTGTCGGCGTGAATCCGAGTAGGCCGTCGACGAGCGTGCTGACGATGGTCGCCCCGGTGAAGCCGGCCAGGACGAGAAGCAGCGCGTAGTAGAACGCCGACAAACCACCGCCGGTACCGTCGGGCAGTGGATCGTGTTGGGCAACGATCACATTGATCGGCTGCGCCAACGTCAGTGCGCTCGCGCCCGCCAGCGGAGTGTCGCCGAGTTGCTGGCGAACCTGATCGGAGATCTGTTGGCCCACGGTCTGATTGACCGATTCGAACGCCGGTGTGGCCACTCCGGTCACGAGCGACATTCCGAAACTGCCCGCACGTGGATTGGTGTAGACCGTGATGATCGGTCTCTCGACGTCCCCGGGAATCACGCTCGCCTGCGCCAGGATTCCCATTCTCTTCGTGAAATCGCTGGGGATGACGATGGAGCCGTAGACCTCGGCCGTCGACAACAGCGATTCGGCCTGAGCCGGCCCGACTTCCTGGAAATCGACCTTCTCCGAATCGACGTTCTGGAGAAGCCCGGCGACGATGTCGTTGCCGATGTTGCGTTGCTCGCCTGCGAGGGTGTCACCCTCGTCTTGGTTGACGATCGCGATGGGGAGGTCGTGCAGATTGCCCCGCGGATCGAGAACACCGCCCAGATACAGGGCCGCGAGGAACGACATCAGTGCCGAGACAACGAGGATCGGAGCGAGCCAGAAACGCGGTGAACGAAGGACGCCGGCCATCGACCGAGGGGTTCTGTCGGAGGTCACCGGATCAGTGTCGCAAGTTCCGCTCCCATGTGCGCGGTAGTTCAACCCCTGCTTCCCTCACCGAAGATCGACAGAACGTCCGCCGGACGGTGGTGGCGAGCGCTGCCGTCGTCCACCAGCAGTCCGGCTCGTTGGGCGTCGGCGATCATGACGAACGACGTTCGGTGCAGCTCCGTACTGGATATGTCGGATCTACTCGGCTAACCCACGTGAACGGAACTTCGACCTCTGCTACGAAGTTCCGTTCACGTGCGGCGCAGCCGCTCAGGCGTTTGCTCGACGCGGCAGCTTCCACTCAGGACGGACCCAGTGGCAGGTGTATCCCTCGGGGTACTTCTGCAGGTAGTCCTGGTGCTCGGGCTCGGCTTCCCAGAAATCTCCGGCCGCGGTGACCTCGGTGACGACCTTGCCCGGCCACAACCCGGAGGCGTCGACGTCGGCGATCGTGTCCTCGGCGACGCGCTTCTGCTCATCGCTGAGGTAGAAGATTGCCGAGCGGTAACTGGCACCGATGTCGTTGCCCTGACGGTTCTTGGTGGTGGGGTCGTGGATCTGGAAGAAGAATTCGAGCAGATCCCGGTACGTCGTCTGGCTGGGGTCGTAGACGACCTCGAGGCCCTCGGCGTGGTTGCCGTGGTTGCGGTACGTCGCGTTGGGAACCTCGCCGCCGGTGTATCCGACGCGGGTGGAGATCACTCCCGGGAGCTTGCGGACGAGCTCTTCGGCTCCCCAGAAGCACCCTCCGGCGAGGATGGCGGTTTCGGTGGCTGCAGACATCGTTACTCCTTGTGCTCTATCGATCGATACATGGTGTCCAACGAACGAGCGGCCGTCATAATTCCGAGTCGTGGGGGCGTTCGCCGACCTCGAGAACCAGTTTGCCGGTGTTGGCACCGTCGAACAACAGGTTCAGTGTCGATCCGAAGGCGGCGACGCCGCCGATCTCGATCTGCTCCCGTGCGGTCATCTTGCCGCTGGTGAGCAGCTCGGACAGTGCGTCGATGCCCTCCTGGTAGCGGTCGAGGTAGTCGAAGATGATGAAGCCCGTCATCGACGCACGATTGATGAGCAGAGACAGGTAATGCGCAGGCCCGGGCTGGGGATCGGTGGCGTTGTAACCGGAGATGGCTCCGCACAACACCACCCGCGCGCCCTTGCGTAGACGTGAGAGGGCCGCGTCCAGGATCTCGCCGCCGACGTTGTCGAAGTACACGTCGATGCCCTTCGGTGCGGCGGCCTTCAGGCCCTGGTACACCGACTCGTTCTTGTAATCGATCGCCGCGTCGAAGCCGAGTTCCTCGGTGAGCCACGCGCACTTCTCGGGACCGCCGGCGATACCGATCACGGTGGCCCCCTTGGCTTTCGCGATCTGACCCGCGATGCTGCCGACGGCTCCCGCGGCCCCCGAGATGACGACGGTATCGCCCTCGGTCAGCTTGCCGACGTCCATCAGGCCGAAGTACGCCGTCAGTCCGGGGAAGCCGAGCGCTCCGAGCCACGTGGGTGCCGGTGCGATGGATTCGTCGACCTTCTGCACTCCCGTGCCGTCCGACAGTGCATGCTCGGTGACGCCGAACGAGCCCGAAACAATCTCTCCCACAGCAAAATCGGGGTGATGCGATTCCAACACCCGTCCCACGGCATGCGCCCGCATCACCTCGCCGATACCGACGGGCGGCACGTACGAGCGTGCATCGTTGAGCCAGCCGCGCATGGCTGGGTCGAGAGAGACGTAGTCGACGGTGACGACGAACTCGCCGTCGCCCGGGGTGGGAATCGGCTCCTCGGTGAGATCCCACGTCGACTCGTCGGGACGCCCCACCGGGCGCTGAGCCAATCGGATCTGACGGTTCACAGATGTCATCTACCGTTCCTTCCACATCGAAGACGTGCATGTCGAAAACAGGGTGCTTCGACACTAGGGCAGAATGACGTCACGATGACCAACGCGCCGAACACCACCCGCCTCGCCCCCCGACTCGTTGCCAGCGATGTCGACGGCACCCTGCTCGACCAGCACGAACGCGTCACCGAACGTACCAAGCGTGCCGTCTCGGCCGTGGTGGCCGACGGAGTCCCGTTCGTGCTGTCCACCGGCAGGCCGCCGCGATGGATTCACCCCGTCGTCGATCAGTTGGGATATGCGCCGATGTCGGTGTGCGCCAACGGCGCGGTGATCTACGACGCCGCCAACGATCGCGTGCTCAGCGCCGAGACGTTGTCGGTCGAGACGCTGCAGTGGTTGGCCGAGGTCGCGTACCGCGCACTGCCCGGCTGCGGTCTGGCCGCCGAGCGAGTGGGGCAGACCGCACACGACTCGGCCACACCGCAGTTCGTCAGCTCCCCGGGCTACGAGCACGCCTGGCTGAACCCCGACAACGTCGAGATGACCGAGGACGACGTCGTCGACGTCCCGGCCGTCAAGCTGCTGATTCGGTTGTCCGGCTCCACCAGCGGCCACATGGCCGACATCCTGTCCCCGCTGATCTCCGGCCGCGCCGACCTGACGTTCTCCACCGACAACGGACTCATCGAGCTGTCGGCACCGGGCATCACCAAGGCGTCGGGCCTGGCCAAGGTGGCCGAGACGCTGTCGATCGACGTATCGGACATCGTTGCCTTCGGTGACATGCCGAACGACGTTCCGATGCTGTCGATGGTGGGACTGGGCGTTGCGATGGGCAACGCGCATCCCGCTGCCGTCGCGGCGGCGAACGAACAGACCGTCACCAACGCAGAAGACGGAGTGGCGCAGGTTCTCGAACGCTGGTGGTGACGCATCGCCGCCGGATCAGGGGCGGATGACGCGTCGACCCGGCCACATCCGGCCGCGGACGTCGTCGAACACGATGCGCACCGCCTGTCCGTCCCGTTGGGCGTGAATGTGCAGGTGTGGCTCGGTCGAGTTGCCCGAATTTCCGACGACTCCCAGCAGTTGGCCGGCCTGCACGCGCTGCCCCGTGGTGACAGCCACGCTGCCCTTCTTCAGGTGCGCGATCAGAATCTCCTCCGACCCGGCTCCCAGCACCACATGATTTCCCGCCGGTTTCGCCGGATCGAGTTCGCCGTCGTTCAGGCCGTCCCCGCATCGGACCACCTCGGCGTCGACGGGGGAGTGCACGGGTGAACCGAAGGCGTAGTAGTCCTCGTCGCATCCGGCGAGAACCCCGCGATGCGAGCAACCACGAACATCGACCGCGACGAGATCCAGTGCCGCGCGCTGCAGTGGTGCCTCCCAGTGATGATTGAACAGTCTGCCCTCGCCTGCGGCCACCTCCCACCGCCCGCCGGCGATCGGAAAGTTCAACCGGAGTGCCGTCGAATCACGCACGGCGAGAATGCGACTCGCAATGGTAGCCGCGACGGCACAGACGGTGAGCACCGCTCCGAACGAGAAGGCGTCGGTGTCGAGACCGGCGGTCCAGTCGTCGATTTGCACGGCCGATACCGCGCACACCACCAGCAGCATCGCGCTGATCGGAACGTACGGAACACCGAACGTCGTCGACGACGGTACCGAGAAGAAGTACGCGAACAGGAACGTCGCGACTATCAGCAGTAACGATCCGGCCCACTGGCCGCCGTTCTCGGCCGTCCAGCACCCGACGACGGCTACGGTGACGACCACGAGCCACACCAGCTGGGGGATCGAGGACAACAACACGAAGCGCGTCCGCGTAGACATCACTTCACGCTACCCACCCCAACGCGAAAGGGCCGAGTCACCACAGTGACTCGGCCCTTTCGCTGGAATGTCAGCCTGCGGGTGCAGGCTCCGGCGCGGGTGCCGGTTCCACCGGTGCCGCAGCGGGGTTCTGCATTTCCGCGTTGTAGGTGTCGTTGTACGTCTTGATCACCGTGGTGACGATTCCGGTGAGCTCGTTGAAGATGAGCGAACCGTTCTCGAAGTCCGTCCGGAAGCCTTCCGGCACCTTGAACTCGTCGGTGATCGGCAGACCGAGGACGCCGTCGACGCCACCCTGCTGCAGGTACTGCTGGAAGATCTTGCCGATCACGGCCACAGCCTGACCGGCCATGTTGGTGATGATCTCGCCGTTCTGGAACTGCGCCTTCTCACGGCCGCCGCTCACCTGTACCAGGCCGCTCACCGGCACACCGAGTGAGCCCGTCTCGCCGCCCGAGGCCAACCACTTCTGCGCGACGGGGCTCGTCGCAGCCAGACGCTGTAGCTCGGCGACCAGCGCCGGGATGTTCTCGCCCAGAGTAGAACTGACGTCGGTGCCCGGGCGTGACGGAGCCGGATCGGTCACCGCGGTGTCTGGAGCGGTGTCGTTCGTATCGGGTGCTGCCGGTGTGGCATCTCCGCCGCCGAGGTTGGCTGCCGCGATGTCGCGGATCTCGCCGAGCCGGGCGTATCCGGCGTTACCGGGGCATTCGGTGTTCCCGACGTCACGGTGCCCGAAGATCACCGGCAGGTCGACGGTCTTGCCCTTGCCGATGAACGTGAAATCCGTTCCCTCGGAGGTCATCGTCGTGGTTCCCTTCGGATCCAGACCGGCCTTGCCGAGCCGCCAGCCGAGGAACTTGCCGACCGAGTCGACGGTCTCCTGCGAGGGATCCTCGGTGGAGTAGTCGCCCATCATCGCGACACCGACGGTGTTCTCGTTGAACCCGCCCGCATGGGCACCCTGAACCGGCTTGTCCAGGCCACCGGCGCGGCCCTCGAAGATCTGACCGTACTTGTCGACGAGGGCGTTGTAGCCGATGTCGCACCAGCCGAGCGTCTGCGCGTGGTACGCGTAGATGGCGCGGACGATTTCGGCCGATTCGGACTTGGAGTAGTCGTTGCTGCCCGCGGTGTGGTGCACGGTGGCACCGCCGATGAAGTCGTCGATCGTCGGTGTGGCGCAACGGATCGACTCATCGGCACCCCACTGAGCGCGGGTGATCACCTTGGGACCCGCGTCGCCTGCCACGGGAGTGGCGATGTCACTGAGCGCCGAATCGACCGGGGATGTGCCGGGGGTGATGAGTACGGCACTGATGTCGTTCACGGCTGCAGCCAACTGCTCCGCCGAGCTGTCCGTTGTCGCTTCGGGCTGAGCAGGCTCGATCGGGGCCGCGGGGTCCACGGGAGCCGGATCCTGCTGGCGCAGAGGCTTGCTCGACGACGCGGGCGTGTAGCCCAGTGGCTGTTCGGTAGCAGCGGGAGCGGGCGAATCTGCAGCAGGAGCATCGGCCGGAGCGCCGGCAGCGGGCAGTTCGACGACCGGAACCTCGGGAACCGGTGCAGCCGCGAAGCTTTCGGGAGCTGCGCTGCTCGTCATCGGCGTCAGCAGCACCTGCACGGCCTTGGTCAGTCCGACGAAGATCGGTTCGGTACCTTGCTTTCCTGCAGCGGGAACGGAGTCGTCGGCCGTGCTGTCCACTGGTGCGGTCGCCAGCCACGGGCCCCAGGATCCGTCCTCGAGCTGCCGGCGAACCTGTGCAGACGCACCGTTCAGCTGCTCGGAGGTCAACGCCACCATGCTGAACGGGGTGTCCTGCGAGATTTCCTTGACGGCTGCTCCGAGCGGCGGGCCGGTGGGGTCGGCAGCTTCCGGATTGACCGGTGCCGATGCGTCGACCCTGGGTATGGGGGCCTGCGCGGTTGCGCCGCCGGGCGCGGGCGTGGTGAGGCCCGGGATGTCGGGAATCTGGATCGGCGGGATCACGATGGAATCCGGCAGCGGAAGGTACTTCAGATCGGAGAGCCGTAAATCGGGCAGCGGCAAGCCGGTGAGCTCCTGCAGCGGAATCACGATGTCCGGCGCGGCGTTCAGCGCGGTCTCGACGATCTTGGTCGGCACGGTGACCGGGGTTGTCTCGTTGGCCGGTCGAACTCCGGTTGTCGTGCTGTCAATGAGGCCCGCGACCGCGAAGGGGGTCGCGACGGCCAGTAGTGCGACAGCACCGAGAACGATCGACGGCTTCGTTCGACGGTTCGGCAAGGCGGTACTCCCTGGTTGTTGGTAGGTACGCGTCGTAGGATCCGGATTGCTGAAACAACATCGGTCACATCAGCAACATGAGTCCCATAAGACACAAGGCTAAACCTTAGCTTGACAGTTAGCCATCGTCGGGAAGTTCCGGTGGCGCGGCGCGTCGCACATGTCCTTTACGCTTTCGAGCTGTGACTGTGCACTTCATCGGAGCCGGACCAGGTGCAGCAGACCTGCTCACGCTGCGAGCCGTCGAGTTCCTGCGCTCGAGCCCGGTGTGCGTGTACGCAGGCACCTACATCGACGACGCGATCCTCGAACACTGCCCGGCCGGTACCCGCCTGGTCGACACCGCGAAGCTCGACCTCGACGCCATCACCGCCGAACTCGTCGCCGCCCACGAGCGCGGGGAGGACGTCGCCCGCCTGTGTTCTGGCGATCCGTCCCTCTACTCCGCGCTGGCGGAACAGTCCGCCCGACTCGACTCCGCAGGCGTGCCCTGGGATGTCACCCCCGGAGTGCCGGCCTACGCGGCCGCTGCCGCCTCGCTGGGCGTGGAGCTGACGGTCCCCGAGGTGACGCAGTCGGTGGTGCTCACCCGCGCGCAGGCCCGCTCGACGGCGATGCCCGACACCGAGGAGCTGAAGAACTTCGCCGCCACCCGCTCGACGCTGGCGCTGCACCTGGCGATCACCCGCACCCGCATCATCGCCGACGAACTCGCCGAGTTCTACGGTCCGGAGTGCCCTGCCACCGTCGTTTTTCACGCCAGCAAGCCGGACGAGCTGATCCTGCGTGGCACGTTGGCAGACATCGCAGATCAGGTGGAGGCCGCGGGTCTGCGTCAGGCCGCGGTGATTCTGGTGGGACCCGCCCTGGCTCGACGCGTCGTCGCCGAATCGCATCTGTACGACGCGTGCCGGGACCGCTCGTGAAGATCCATCTGATCGGCATCGGCGGCGGACATCCGGACCAGGTGACCGTGCAGGCCATCGAGAAGCTCCGGGCCGTGGACGTGTTCGTCGTGGCCGACAAGGGTGCGTCGGTGGGCGATCTGGGGGCTGCCAGGCAGGAGATCCTCGAGAGTCACCACGGCGGCAGTTACCGGGTGATCGAGGTACCCGACCCCCCGCGTGATCGTGCACCCCGGCAGTACGAGACCGCCGTCCTCGACTGGCACGACGCCCGCGCCCGCGCGTACGCCGACGTGCTCGACGGTCTCGCCGAGGGCACCGTCGTCGGATTCCTGGTCTGGGGAGACCCCGCGCTCTACGACAGCACGATCCGCGTCGTCGAGCGGTTGGCAGCGATACGCGGCGACATCGAGTTCGATGTCACACCCGGCATCTCGAGCGTGTCGATGCTGGCCGCGAGTCACCGGCTCGTTCTCAACCGCATCGGCGGACCGATCGTCATCACCACCGGCAGGAACTTGGCGGGCGACGTCGCGGCCGGGCTGGACAACCTCGTGGTGATGCTCGACGGCAACCTGTCGTGCAGCGCGCTGACCGGCGCGGGGTGGGGCATCCACTGGGGTGCCAACCTCGGCACGGCGGACGAGAAGCTGGTGGCGGGGCCGCTCGACGAGGTGCTCGCCGACATCCGCCGCGCCCGTGAGGAGGTCAAAGCGGCCCATGGCTGGGTGATGGACACCTACCTGCTCCGACGTCCGACCGAATGACACCGGGCCCGCTGACGGACGCCTGGTGGGGTAGAGCGGTCACGATCGTCGGATACCCTGGTTGCCCGTGACTGCTGTGAGCTCCGAGACCACCTCTTCCGACGCCTCCGCGACCGGCCGATACGACTTGATCGTCGTCGGATCCGGGTTCTTCGGACTGACCGTGGCCGAACGGGCGGCGTCCCAGCTGGGCAAGCGTGTTCTCGTGCTCGATCGTCGGCATCACCTGGGTGGCAACGCGTACTCCGAGGCCGAGCCCGAGACGGGTATCGAGATCCACAAGTACGGCGCGCATCTGTTCCACACCTCGAACAAGCGGGTCTGGGATTACGTCAACCAGTTCACCGACTTCACGAGCTACCAGCACCGTGTCTTCGCTCTGCACAAGGGCCAGTCGTATCAGTTCCCGATGGGCCTCGGCCTCATCTCGCAGTTCTTCGGCAAGTACTTCTCGCCGGCCGAGGCGCGGGCTCTCATCGAAGAGCAGTCCAACGAGTTCGACTCCAAGGACGCGCAGAACTTCGAGGAGAAGGCGATCTCTCTGATCGGGCGTCCGCTGTACGAGGCGTTCATCAAGGACTACACCGCCAAGCAGTGGCAGACCGATCCGAAGAATCTGCCCGCGGGCAACATCACCCGATTGCCGGTGCGGTACACGTTCGACAACCGCTACTTCAACGACACCTACGAGGGACTGCCGGTCGACGGCTACACCGCGTGGCTGGAGAAGATGGCCGCCGACGAGAAGATCGAGGTCCGGCTGAACACGGACTGGTTCGACGTGCGGGAGCAGATCGTGGCCGAGAGCCCGAACGCCCCGATCGTGTACACCGGCCCGCTGGATCGCTACTTCGACTACTCTGAGGGCGAATTGGGTTGGCGCACAATCGACTTCGAGACCGAGGTGCTGCCGACCGGCGACTTCCAGGGCACACCGGTGATGAACTACAACGACGGCGACGTGCCGTTCATTCGTATCCACGAGTTCCGGCACTTCCACCCCGAGCGCGAGTACCCGACCGACAAGACGGTCATCATGCGCGAGTTCTCCCGCTTCGCGAAGAGCGGCGACGAGCCGTACTACCCGATCAACACTCCCGACGACCGGAGCAAGCTCGAGTCCTACCGGGCCCGCGCCAAGGCCGAAGCTGCTTCCAGCGGAGTGCTTTTCGGTGGACGCCTCGGGACGTACCAGTACCTGGACATGCACATGGCCATCGCCAGCGCACTGAACATGTACGACAACACGCTGGCCCCGCACTTCGAGACCGGCGCACCCCTGGCGGGCGACAAGTGAGCGCCAAGCACCTCCTTGCCGACGGTGTGGCCGACGTGGCCCCGGTGCTCGGCAGATCACTGCTGCAACGAGTACTGCTGCCCCGCTCGGGCGAGCCGCTCGACGTGCGCACGCTGTACCTCGAAGAAGCGCTCACCAATGCCAAACGCGCGCACTCGCTCTCGCGGACCTCGGTCACGATCGGCTCCGAGTCCGAGGTGTCGTTCTGTACCTACTTCAATGCGTTCCCGGCCAGCTACTGGCGGCGCTACAGCATCCTGAAGTCCGTGGTGCTGCGCGTCGAGGTCTCCGGCCACTGCCGAATCGACGTCTACCGGTCCAAGGCCGACGCGTCGCGCATCCACGTCGAGGGCCGCGAAGCCGTCGACGGCGATGCGGCGCAGGAGTTTCTGATCGACCTCGGTCCGTTCGAGGACGGCGGCTGGATCTGGTTCGACATCACCTCCGATTCCGAGGTGGTTCTCGAGAGCGCGGGCTGGTACGCGCCGATCGAGGCTCCCGGTGAGGCGACCGTCGCCGTCGGCATCCCCACATTCAACCGTCCGACCGACGCCGTCAAAGCCCTTGTCGCCCTTGGCTCGGACCCGCTCGTGCTCGACGTGATCCAGGCCGTCATCATGCCGGACCAGGGCACCCGCAAGGCCAAGGACGAGCCCGGATTCGACGAGGCCGCAGCGGCTCTCGGTGGCCGCCTCGCCATCCACGACCAAGCCAACCTCGGTGGGTCCGGCGGATACAGCCGCATCATGTACGAGGCGCTGAACAACACTGCCTGCCAGCACATCCTGTTCATGGACGACGACATCGAGATCGAGCCCGACTCGATCCTGCGCGCGCTGGCCATGTCGCGATTCGCCAAGGTCCCCACGCTCGTCGGTGGCCAGATGCTCAACCTGCAGGCGCGCAGCCACCTGCACGTCATGGGTGAAGTGATCGATCGCAGCAACTTCATGTGGACCGGCGCGCAGAACGTGGAATACGACCACGACTTCTCCGAGGATCCGCTGCGCACCAGCAAGCTGCTGCACCGGCGAATCGACGTCGACTACAACGGCTGGTGGATGTGCATGATTCCGCGCGTCGTCGCCGAGGAACTCGGGCAACCGCTGCCCCTTTTCATCAAGTGGGACGATGCCGAATACGGCCTGCGTGCACGCGATGCCGGCTACCCGACGGTCACACTGCCGGGTGCGGCCATCTGGCACATGGCGTGGAGCGACAAGGACGACGCCATCGACTGGCAGGCGTACTTCCATCTGCGCAACCGCCTCGTGGTCGCATCGCTGCACATGCCGGGCGACGGCAAGGGCCTGGTGCTCGACACGATCAAGGCCACGGTCAAGCATCTGCTGTGCCTCGAATACTCGACCGTTGCGATCCAGAACCTCGCCATCCGCGATTTCCTCGCCGGTCCCGAGCACATCCTCGAGATCCTGCCCACCGCACTGCCGACCGTGCACGCGCTACGCAAGGAATTTCCCGACGCCGTCGTGGTCGGCAGTTCGACCGAGCTACCGCTCGCATCCGGCGAGGAAGTGGGAGCTGTCGGCAACCCGACCAACCCGATCTCCAAGGTCCGTCGACTGGCAAAGGGTTTGTTGCACAACGTCAAGCCCGCGCACGAGCAGCACCACGAGCGTCCACAGCTCAACGTGCCGACCCTCGATGCGCGCTGGTTCCTGCTCTCCCAGGTGGACGGCGTCACCGTCACCACCGCGGACGGCCGAGGCGTCGTCTACCGCAAGCGCGACCGCGCGCAGGCCGCGGCGTTGCTCAAGGAAGCACTGTCGTTGCGCAAGCAGCTGGCAGCCGAATTCCCCGCACTCAAAGCTCGGTACCGCGATGCCGTGCCGCACCTGACCAGTAAGGAAACGTGGGAACGTGTCTTTCGTTACCAGGCGTAAAGGCCAGTCCGAGGCGCCGACCGAGGTTCGGATCCTCGAGAAGGTGCAGAGCACCGTGGGCAGTGCCCCCGGAGCCATCGCCGTCGCGCGTGGCATGTCGCACTTCGGCGAACACGCGCTCGGCTGGGTGGCGATCGCGGGCATCGGTGCGGCACTGGACGCGCCGCGTCGACGTCAGTGGGCGTCGGTGGGCGTCGGAGCCGTCGGCTCACATGCCGCGTCGATCGTCATCAAGCGCATCGTGCGGAGGCCGCGTCCACACGACCCGGCCGTGCGCATCAACGTTTCGACGCCCAGCAAACTGAGCTTCCCGTCCTCGCATGCGACATCCACCACAGCCGCCGCGGTTCTCCTCGGCCGGGTGACCGGGCTACCGTTACCGGCGGTCCTCGTCCCACCCATGCTGCTCTCGCGTTTGGTGCTCGGAGTCCACTACCCCACCGACGTGCTGGCCGGATCGGCACTCGGCGCGTTGACGGCTGCAGCCGTCGTGAAGTTCGAAGGAGACAAATGAGCGAGGATGCCGCACCCGTAGGCGCACCGCCGAAGAACCTGGCGGACGGCATCGTCAAGGCGCTTCGTCCGCGTCAGTGGGTCAAGAACGTTCTGGTGCTTGCCGCGCCGTTGGCCGCGGGCTCGGTCACCGATCCCGACGTGCTCCTGTCCGTCGGGCTCGCGTTCGTCGTGTTCTGCTTCGCCGCGTCCGGTGTCTACCTCGTCAACGACGCGATGGATGTAGAAGCCGACCGCGCACACCCCACCAAGCGGTTCCGCCCCATCGCCGCCGGAGTCCTGCCCGTCAAGATCGCCTACGCGATGGCGGTGGTGTCCCTCGGGCTCGCCATCGGCCTGTCGTTCCTGGCGAACTGGAAGCTGGCGCTGGTCATCGGCGTCTACATCGCGATTCAGCTCGCGTACTGCTTCGGCCTCAAGCATCAGGCCGTGCTGGACATCTGCATCGTGTCGTCGGGTTTCCTGCTGCGTGCCATCGCCGGTGGGGTGGCCGCATCGATTCCGCTCTCGCAATGGTTCCTACTCATCATGGCGTTCGGATCGCTGTTCATGGCGGCCGGTAAGCGCTACGCGGAACTGCAGCTCGCCGAACGCACCGGTGCCAAGATCCGCAAGTCCCTCGAGAACTACACCACCACCTACCTCCGTTTCGTCTGGACGCTGTCGGCGACGGCCGTCGTCATCTGTTACGGCCTCTGGGCGTTCCAACAGGACGCCGAAACGGACTCCAACTGGTTCGCGATCTCGATGATTCCGTTTACCATCGCAATCCTGCGATACGCAGTGGATGTCGATGGCGGCGAGGCAGGCGAACCCGAAGAGATCGCGTTGGGAGACAGGGTTCTGCAGCTACTCGCCATAGCGTGGATCGGAGTGGTTGGTGTCGCTGTCTACCTCGCCTGACCAGCGAGACACGGAGGAAGAGAACTCCGCCCGCATATCGATCACCAGGCCCGTCTTCTGGGTCGGGGCCGTGGTCACCGGAGCTCTGTTCCTCTGGGGTGCGTGGGAGCGTCGCTGGATCGCCGACGACGGTTTGATCGTGCTGCGTACCGTTCGCAACCTGTTGGCCGGCAACGGCCCGGTGTTCAATGCAGGCGAGCGAGTCGAGACCAACACCAGCACCATCTGGACCTACCTCGTGTACGCGGGCAGTTGGTTGAGCGAGGGACGGTTGGAGTACGTCGTCCTGACGATCGCGCTCGTACTGTCCACCGCTGCCGTCGTCATCGCGATGATCGGTACGTTCTCCCTGCGCGGTCGCACTGCATCGCGGACCCTGTTCCTCCCCGCCGGCGTTCTGGTCTACATCGCCGTTCCCCCTGCCCGCGACTTCGCGACGTCCGGGCTCGAGACCTGCCTGGTCATCTTCTGGTTGGCGACGCTGTGGTTGCTGATGGTGCGCTGGGGCCAACGCCGTAGTGGTGGCGTCGAACTGCTCTTGCTGGCTTTCTTCGCCGGTCTCGGCCCGCTGGTACGCCCGGAACTGTCCATCGTGGCCGTCTTTGCGCTGGCGATGATCTTCCTGGCTCCGCAGAGCTGGCTGTCCAGGGTGCGCGTGTTCGCTGTCGCCGGCGCAGTTCCGGTCCTCTATCAGGTCTGGCGTATGGGGTACTACGGGCTGCCGTACCCCAACACCGCGGTATCGAAGGATGCAGGCGGAGCCAAGTGGTCCCAGGGGTTCGCGTACCTGTCCAACCTGGTGGGGCCCTACCTGCTGTGGTTGCCGCTGGTGCTTCTCGTCGTCGGAGCAGTTCTGTCCATGTCGCGGATCCGGGCGTCCGTGCCACGGTCGCTCGGCGGCTGGCTCGCAGCACTGCGGACGCCCACTGCCGTCGTCGCGTTCGCATTGGTCAGTGGATTCGTGCTGGCCGTCTACGCCATTCGCGTCGGCGGCGATTTCATGCACGGAAGAACGTTGTTGCCCGCGTTGTTCACGCTGTTGTTGCCGATTTCGGTGCTGCCTGTCGCCCTACCGAAACGCTGGTCTGCAGACCGGGCGACCGCGATATTCGTCACCGATGTTCTCGTCTGGGGTGGCATCGTGGTGTGGGCCGTCGTGGCTGCGAATACGACGGGGATGCCGCAGGGCACCATCGTCGGCCGGAACGGCATCGTCGACGAGCGAGCCTTCTATTCACTCAACACCGGGCACGCCCATCCGATTCTGGCGTCGGACTATCTCGACTATCCGCGGATGCGCGCGATGGTCGAGGCGATCGAGGACACCCCCGACGGCGGCCTGCTGCTGCCGTCGGCGCAGTTCACCTACTGGGACGTCGTTCCACCACCGCTACCCATCCCCGAGGGTGGGTTCGGTCACACCGTGTACTTCCTCAACCTCGGAATGACCAGCATGAACGTCGGCCTCGACGTGCGGGTCATCGACCAAATGGGACTGGCGTACCCGTTGGCGTCGCACACCGAGCGGCTCGAGAACGGCCGGATCGGGCACGACAAGAACCTGTATCCGGATTGGGTGGTGGCCGACCTCGGACTCGTCGCGATCCACCCGTACCTCCCCTGGTACATGGACGAGGACTGGGTCACCGAAGCTCAGGTGGCGCTGACCTGCCCCGATACCGAGGAATTGCTGGCGTCGTATCGAGCACCGTTGACGAAACAATTGTTCGTCCGGAATCTCAAACGCTCGTTCTTCTACGCCGGATATCGATTCGACCGAGTGCCGACGTACGAAATACAGCGATGTGATCTTCCGGCTCCGATATTGAAAGCCCATAATTAGACGTCGGAACACGAAAGAGTCACCGGGTTGCGCCGAAATGGTCTCGACGCCAAGATGAGCTATCTCGATCATGTAACGGGGGTCGTACTTCGCGCGATATGTGCGGAGGATGTGTATGCGCCCGGCCTGTGCGGTCGGGCGACAGACATGATGAACTTGCGAGATCGATCGTCGATTGCGTAACCGATGTGATGACGAAGCAGCTGAGAGGTCGAGTGCATGCTGGGTAGATGGAAGAGCCGGTCAGAGGACAAGCGAGCGGGGTCATGGGGACGCCGCGCCGCAACGTCCATGCTGATGGCGGTGGTCCTGCCACTGGGATTGGCTGTAGCGGGCGGTGGCGCAACTGCCAACGCGGCCTTCGACGGCAACGCCATCGACGTCTGGACCGACTCGAGCATGGGCCCGATCAAGAGCCGTGTCTGGCGCGCTGCGGACGGTAACACCAACCGCGTCGTCTACCTCCTCGACGGGTTGCGGGCCACCACCGACATTTCCGGCTGGGAGCACGAGACCGACGCCGGTGCCGTGTTGGCCTCCTGGAACATCAACGTCGTCGAGCCGGTCGGCGGACAGTCGAGCTTCTACTCCGACTGGTACGCACCCTCGAACTTCAACGGGCAGAAGACCACCTACAAGTGGGAAACCTTCCTGACGCAGAACCTGCGCGAGAACCTGCGCGCCAACTGGGGCTTCAACCCCAACCGCAACGGTGTCATCGGTATCTCGATGGGTGGCTCGGCCGCTCTGACGCTCGCTGCCTACCACCCGGACCAGTTCAGCTACGCGGGCTCGCTGTCCGGGTACCTGAACATCTCGGCTCCCGGTATGCGCGAGGCGATGCGTCTGGCGCTGCTCGACTCCGGTCGCTACAACATCGACGCCATGTGGGGACCCCCATGGGATCCGGCATGGCTGCGCAACGATCCGTTCGTCTTCGCGCCTCGACTGCGCGACAACGGAACGCGAGTGTGGGTCTTCGCAGGTAGTGGTCTGCCCGGCGGACTCGATCGCCCGCAGAGCTTCATCGACTACTACAACACCGCCAACGGCATGGGCCTCGAAGCGATCGCGTTGGCGAACAGTCGTGCCTTCCAGATCCGCATGGCGAGTATCGGTGCCAACAACGTCACCTACGCGTTCCCCGCCGTCGGTACCCACCAGTGGGGCTACTGGGGCGAGCAGATTCGCGTCATGGCTCCGGACCTCAGCGCCAACATCGGCAACTGACCCGGTCACAGCACATTTCGGTCGTTTCGCCCGTTTTTCGGCCCATAGTGACAACTCACGACTTTTTGGGACTGTTCAGCGGGGACGGGGCAGGATAGTCTCCTGTTTCGGGGAAACGGCTAGATGAAACTGCGACGCTGATCACAGTTTTGCCTTGGAACCGCTCGATGGAATAACCTCCATCGAGCGGTTCTCCTGTTCTCAGCAGAACCACAGCCTTTCCAGGATTTCCAGCTTGACCCGGCCTCACGGGGCCACCAGGAAAGCCCTGTTCGATTGCCGGGGGCCGCTACGAAGGCGGAGACCGCGTAGATGAGAGAGAGCACGATTCATGCGATTTGCCGGCCTCAGCAGCACACCGAGGGCCTCGTCACGCTGGCGTCAGCGCCTGCTCGGCGTCGGCGCTGCAGCACTCGTACTACCCATCGCGGCCGGTGTCATCGGTGGGGCCACCGCCGTCGCGGCACCGGTGCCCGTCGTGCACCAGACGCCGGCCGGAGGCCGTGAAGACCTGATCGTCCCGTCCGAGATGGGTCCCATCAAGGTTCAGGTCCAGTGGGCGGCCCGCGGCGGAAATGCCGCTCTCTACTTGCTCGACGGTCTGCGTGCCCGTGACGATCGCAACGCGTGGACGTTCGAGACCAACGCGCAGGATCAGTTCGCCAACGACGACGTGACTCTGGTCATGCCCGTCGGCGGTCAGTCCAGCTTCTACAGCGACTGGTACACCTCGTCGAACTTCAACGGCCAGGAAGTCACCTACAAGTGGGAGACGTTCCTGACGCAGGAGCTGCCGGCGTTCCTCGAGAACTACGGTGTCTCGCGCAGCAACAACGGTGTCCTCGGACTGTCCATGGGTGGTTCCGCGGCCCTGACGCTCGCGGCGTACCACCGCGATCAGTTCAAGTTCGCCGGCTCGCTCTCGGGCTACCTCAACATCTCCGCGCCCGGTATGCGCGAGGCGATCCGCGTTGCGATGCTCGACGCCGGACGCTTCAACGTCGACTCCATGTGGGGACCGCCGTGGAACCCGGCGTGGTTGCGCAACGACCCGTTCGTCTTCGCACCGAGGCTGAAGGGCTTGTCCCTGTACATCTCGGCAGCCAGCGGTCTGCCCGGCGAGTTCGACCATCCCGCCGCGCCGATCGATTTCTACAACACGGCCAACGGCATGGCTCTAGAAGCCCTGTCGCTCGCCAACACCCGTGCATTCCAGATCCGGATGAACACTCTCGGCATTCCGGCCACGTACAGCTTCCCGTCGAACGGCATCCATGCCTGGCCGTACTGGGGAGCCGAGCTGTGGAAGGCTCGCACCCAGATCCTGGATGCTCTCAACGCCTGATCTCGACCGGTAGTCGATGCTCGGAGAATGCCGCCCTGCGCACACACGCAGGGCGGCATTTTTCGGTTTCGGCGGGATCGAACCCACACCTCTGTTCACAATCGCACCATCAGTCACAGCGCGTCTGCTGTTCGTCGCCACCCGGCACGTGTAGAAAGACATACGAAGCATGTCTCCTCACGAGACCTTCGAGAGTTCACGTCGAAAGAGAGTCATCATCATGCGTACTGGGCTTGTTCGGTTCGGTCGGACTACATCGGCCGGCACACGGGCCGGGCGAGCGGCAGCAGCATTGGCCGTCGCATCCGCGCTGATGATTCCCTTCGCGACGACAACGGTGGCCGCCGCCGCTCCGAGTGCTCGGACGGCTCCGATTGCCCAGACCGGGCCCGCCTACACCCAGACCTCCGGTGCCACGGTGACCTCGGTGGACTGGCTCTCCGATCGCCGCGTCGCACTGTGGATCCAGTCTCCGTCGATGGGCACGCCCATCCAGGTTCAGCTGCTGCTCGCACGTGACTGGAACATCAACCCGCAGGCGACGTTCCCGCAGGTGTACATGCTCGACGGACTACGTGCGACCGACCAGGAGAACGGCTGGACGGCCGAGACCGATGCCGAGTCGTACTTCGCCGACAAGAACGTCAACGTGGTCCTCCCCGTCGGCGGCCAGTCCAGCTTCTACTCCGACTGGGTCGATCAGGACAACGGAAAGAACTACCAGTGGGAGACGTTCCTGACCAAGGAACTCCCGCCAATTCTGCAGAAGGACTGGCGCAGCACCGACACCCGCGGAGTCGTCGGACTGTCGATGGGCGGCACGTCCGCGATGTTCCTGGCCGCTCGCAATCCCGGCTTCTTCAAGTTCGCCGGCTCGCTCTCGGGCATCCTGAGCACCACCTCGCTCGGCATGCCGCAGGCCATCCAGTACGCGATGACCGACGCCGGCGGGTTCAACTCCAGCGCCATGTGGGGACCACCGTCGAATTCGCTGTGGGCCCAGCACGATCCGTACATGCTGGCCGACAAGCTCGAGGGCGTCAGCCTCTACGTCTCCAGCGGCAACGGCTCGACCGGTCCGTACGATCAGCCGTCCGGCATCCCGGGCGTGAGCACCAACTATGCAGGCATGGGTCTGGAGATCCTGTCGCGATTGACCTCGCAGACGTTCGCCACCAAGCTCAATCAGCTCGGCATTCCCGCTCAGGTCAACTACCGGCCGTCGGGTACGCACTCGTGGCCGTACTGGCAGTTCGAGTTGCATCAGCTGTGGCCGCAGCTGGCCACCGCCCTCGGCGTCGAGGTGGACAAGCCCGCCTGCAGTGTCGCCGGACTGATCGGTAATGCGAGCGGTGCCAACTCGTGGCTCGGCCCGTGCCTGACCGCGGAATACAACGTTGCCGGTGGGCGTGCTCAGGACTTCACCTTCGGTCGCGTCTTCTTCACCCCCGATACCGGCGCGCAGGTGGTCGCCGGTGCCATCGGCGGCATCTATCAGGGCAACAAGGGCCCCGAGGGTGCGCTCGGCTTCCCGAAGACCGGCGAGATCGGTACCCCCGACGGTCGCGGACGGTTCAATGCCTTCCAGAACGGCATGATCTACTTCACGCCGCAGACCGGTGCGCACGTGGTCAAGGGAGCCGTGCTCGACGAATGGGCCGCTCAGGGTTACGAGGGCGGGCCCCTGGGTTACCCGGTGCTCGACGAGGTCGTGACACCGAACAAGCCCGGTTCGGTACAGGGCTTCGAGATCGGTGCCATCTACACCTCGCCCGATGCCGGAGTGCACTCGGTGCAAGGCATGATTCTCGGCAAGTACGGTGAATTGGGTTGGGAGAGTGGCGCTCTCGGGTTCCCGAAGTCCAACGAACTCGGCCCGATCCGGGACGGCGGACGCTTCAACCAGTTCGAGACGGGCAACATCTACTGGAGCCCGCTCAGCGGTGCCTGGTCCACCCCGTACGGTCCGATCTTCGACGCATGGGGATCGGTCGGCTACGAGGGCGGTCGACTGGGCTACCCCACCAGCGATCAGTTCGACATCGACGGTGGCGGTAAGCAACAGAACTTCCAGTTCGGCATCATCACCGTCAAGGACGGCGTGGCTACGATCGCGCCGTGACCTCGAGGGGCTTCGGCAGCCGATCACGGCTTTCAGAGTTCTCTCAGAGCGTGGCTGTACTGTCGCCTCGAACCCCACGACCGAAGGATTTCGATCGATGACGCGTAACTCTCTGGCCAGAACTCTGTCTCTCGGTGTGTTGGCCGTGGCGACGAGCTCGATGCTGGTGGCCTGCGGAAGTGACGACTCGACAGCCACTGGTGCTCCGACGAGCACGACCTCGGCCGCCGAGACGACAACCGAGGCGAGTTCGACGACGTCGGCGGCCGAGAGCACCACCGCTGCACCGACCACGAGCCCGGGTGAGGCGGCCACTGCGCCGCCGGAGCAGCCGCAGCCGGTCCCGGACGACTTTCCCGGTCCGACGGAGAGCCAGATCGACGACCGCGGGCAGAGCTTCCTCGACGAGTTGAAGAAGCAGGGCGTCACCCCGGCGGGCAACGGCGACATCGCGGTGTCGACGGCCAATTACATCTGTGCCGCACAGGCGCAGGGTGTTGCTGCCGACGAGATCTCGACCTACGTCACCGCCAATGTCGGCGTCGAGGCGAGCGCGTCCGGAACGCAGATCAACGAAACGCAGGCCCAGCAAACGGCCCAGACGTACATCACCGCCGCTCAGGCGACGTACTGCAGGCCGTAGATCCAGGTTGATGGAGACCCACGCCGATGGCCAAGCGTAAGCGCAGAATCCTCCCGGTGATCGCCGTTGCGGTGATCGTCGGTCTGATCATCGTCGCTCTCTGGTACCTGCTCGCCGGACGGCTACCCACGGGTCCGGGCACGCCCGTGCCCCCGCCCGGACCGGAGGAGCCGACGGCCCAGCCGGCCGACTGCCCCGACGTTCAGGTCATCGCCATTCCCGGCACCTGGGAGTCCTCGGCCACCGACGATCCGTACAACCCGACGGCCAACCCGCTGTCGCTGATGCTCAACGTCACGCGTCCGCTGCAGGAGCAGTTCCCCGGATCGCGCGCAGACGTATTCACCGTGCCGTACGTCGCCCAGTTCTCGAATCCGATTGCTCTGCCGCCGGACGGTCAGCAGTCCTACAACAACAGCCGCACCGAGGGTAAAGCTGTTGCTGTTCAGAAGATGATCGATGTGAGCGCACGGTGCCCGCTCACCAACTTCGTCCTCACCGGCTTCTCTCAGGGCGCTGTGATCTCCGGCGACATCGCGTCCGACATCGGCGCGGGCAACGGGCCCATCTCCGCCGATCGCGTTCTCGGGGTCACTCTCATCGCCGACGGTCGCCGCGACGGGGTGTCCGGTACCGACATTCCGGCTCCGCTCGACGGCGTCGGTGCAGAGGTAGCGCTCGGCGGACTCGACCTGCCCGGAATTACCATGACGGGGCGTCGGGACGGCGGGTTCGGTGCGCTCGACGACCGGACCAATCAGATCTGCGCACCCGGGGACTTGATCTGTTCCTCTCCGTCGGATGGATTGTCGCTGCGCAACATTCCGCAGAGCATCCAAATTCTGATCGGTGCTGCGGGCAATCCCGTGCACGCGTCGTACAACAGTTTCGTCGTCGACGGCTCCGGCACGACGGCCACGCAGTGGACGGCGGCGTGGGCTGCCGGGCTGATCGAGAATGCCCCGACACCCGCTCATTCGTGAGTACCTGTCGGTTTATAACGGACACATCACAACGCGGCGTGTCGCGAGCTATTGCCGCGCACAAACCTGAGCCCGGCAACCCCCAGCCGGTGTGATCCGTTCCGGTGAGCGGCTAGAGTGACGCCTTGGACCTGCGCAGATCTGCTTCGGCCGCCTGCGTCCAGCGCCCTACCGACCAGCTGCTTTCAGACCGCCGCACGTTCGAAGACCCCCGAGGAGAGCATTAGATGAGTTCCGCCGAGGCCGCGACCGCCGGGCCGCGCAAATTCCGATTCGCTGCGGGCGGAGAGGGAAACGCCGAGGAGGGCGGGGCTCGGAAATTCATCAAGCTGGCGCAACAGGCCGAGGAACTGGGTTACGACAGCTTCATGATTCCCGATCACCTGGGTAATCAGGTCGGTCCTATTGCAGCGCTCGGCGCACTTGCCGTCGCCACCGACAAGATCCGGCTCGGCACCGCAGTGCTGGCGAACGGCTTCCGCCACCCTGCGGTGCTGGCCAAGGACGCGGCGACGATCGACGTGCTCTCGGGTGGACGGCTCGAGCTCGGTCTCGGTGCAGGGTGGATGCGCGAGGAGTACGACAAGGCAGGCATCACGTACGACCGTCCGGGCGTGCGGATCGAGAAGCTGGAGGAGACCCTCGAGATTCTCGACGTGCTGTTGCGCGGTCAGGAGTGCAACTTCGAGGGCAAGCACTACACGATCACCGGGCTCAAGGGCAGTCCTCGGCCGCGGCAGGGACCGCGTCCGCCGATCTGCATCGGTGGCGGCGGACCGAGGATGCTCGCGTTGGCGGCCAAGCACGCGGACATCATCTCCGTGGTGCCGAGCACCTCGAAGGAAGGCAAGTTGCTGCTGTCGGGCATGACCATCGAGAAGACCCTCGAGCGCGTCGAGCTGATTCGTGCGGCCGCAGGCGACCGGTTCGACGACATCGAACTGAACTGGGCGATCACCACCATCGTCGTGACCGACGATCGGGAACAGATGGCGGAGATGGCGCTTGCGGCTCTGGACAACGGCTACCCGCCGAACGTGGACGTCGACGTAAAGCTGACCGTCGAGGACATTCTGTCGTCCCCGTACCTCGCATTCGGGACGTACGACGAGATCGCCGATCAGATCCGTAACGTTCGCGCGCGGACCACGATGTCCTATGTCGGGGTTTTCCCTACTCAAATGGAAGCATTCGCACCGGTCGTCGACTTGCTGAAAGGCGAGTGACACAGGTGTGTGTCGGTACCATGTAGCTGGCCACGAGGCCAGGTGCCAAACCGACACCGCTAGAGCTACTAATCAGTAACATCAAACGCTGTTCGGTGTCTGCACTCGTGCAGTCAGGGCGTGCGGGCCAAGTTCACGCAGGCTGGACGGCAGCGGATTCGTGTCGGAGGAGATTGAAGTAATGAGCCACAATTTCGATGATTTCATCGATGAGAACGGCCACATCACCATCGGCGAAGGGCAAACGCTCGTCCGCCATGTCGAGGTGAACGTAGAGGAGAACGCCGACACGCTCGCGTACCGGTTCGTCGACTACTCGCGGGAGCGCGACGGCGAAGCCCACGAGTTGACCTGGGCCGAGTTCGGTACTCGCCTCAAGGCCGTCGCGGCTCGCCTGCAGCAGGTCACCCAGCCCGGTGACCGTGTCGCGATCCTGGCCCCGCAGGGGCTCGAGTACGTCGTCGCTTTTTTCGGCGCGATCTATGCGGGCACCATCGCAGTACCGCTGTTCGATCCCGACGAGCCGGGCCACACCGACCGCCTGCATGCCGTCCTCGGCGACTGCAAGCCCAGCGCGATCCTCACCGCAGGTAACTCGGCCGCGGGCGTGCGCGCGTTCTTCCGAGCGCTGCCCGCCGCGGAGCGCCCCCGGATCATCGCCGTCGACGCCGTTCCGGACAGCGTCGGCGAAACCTGGGTCGAGCCGACGGCAACGCTGGACGACATCGCATACCTGCAGTACACGTCGGGCTCGACGCGAACTCCGGCAGGCGTCGAGATCACCCACCGCGCAGTCGGCGTCAACGCACTGCAGATGGTCGACAGCATGGAGATCAACCACGACTCCCGCGGCGTCACCTGGCTGCCGATGTTCCACGACATGGGCCTGCTCACCGTCATCCTCCCGGCGCTCGGTGGCAAATACATCACCATCATGAGCCCGCGCGCATTCGTGCAGCGGCCGTGGCGCTGGATCAAGGAGCTCGCTGCGGTCTCCGACGGCGCAGGCACGTTCGCGGCGGCACCGAACTTCGCGTTCGAGCACGCCGCCCAGCGTGGACTGCCGAAGAACGGCGAGAGCCTGGATCTGTCGAACGTCATCGGCCTGATCAACGGCAGCGAGCCCGTCACGACGTCGTCGATGAAGAAGTTCAACGAGGCGTTCGGCCCCTACGGTCTGCCGAAGTCCGCCATCAAGCCGTCCTACGGCATGGCCGAGGCCACGTTGTTCGTCTCGACGAGCAAGCACGCCGACGAGGCCAAGGTGGTCTACGTCGACCGCGTCGAGCTCAACGCGGGCAACTTCGTCGTGGTCGCCCCCGATGCGCCCGGTGCCATCCCGCAGGTGTCCACCGGAACGGTCGCCCGCAGCCAGTGGGCAGCCATCGTCGATTCCGAGACCGCCACCGAGGTTCCCGACGAGCACGTCGGAGAGATCTGGTTGCACGGCGAGAACATCGGTCAGGGCTACTGGGGTCGCGAGACCGAGACCACCGAAACCTTCCACAACAAGCTCGTTCACCGGGTTCCCGAGGGCTCGCACGCAGACGGTGCTCCCGAGGGTGGCAACTGGATGCGCACCGGCGACTTCGGTGTCTATCACGACGGCGAGCTCTACATCACCGGTCGCGTCAAGGACCTCGTGATCGTCGACGGCCGCAATCACTACCCGCAGGACCTCGAGTTCTCGGCACAGGAAGCCAGCAAGGCGCTGCGGCCGGGCTTCGTCGCGGCGTTCGCCGTGCCGCTCAACCAGCTCCCCGACATCGTGTTCGAGTTCAGTGGTGCGGCTCTGACGAAGGACTCGGACGACAGCTCCGAGCAGCTCGTCATCGTCGCCGAGCGCGCTCCGGGCTCCGGCAAAGCGGACCCGCAGCCGATCGCCGACGAGGTACGTGCCGCGGTGTCCGCGCGACACGGCGTCACGGTCCGCGACGTTCTCCTCGTGCCTGCCGGTTCCATCCCGCGTACCTCCAGCGGCAAGATCGCCCGGCGCGCCTGCAAGGCCGCCTACATCGAGGGCACGCTCCGTGGCGGCTACCAGCAGACGGCCTTCCCCGACGCCGAACTGCCCGACTGACGAACGCGCACCCTCCGTTTTCCTCCGACACAACTTGGTGAGTAATGGCTGAACTAGAGACAGACAAAATCGAGCAGGTCGGAGGCGGCGACCTCACCGTTGCGCAGCTTCGTGATTGGCTGCGCAACTGGGTTGCCGACGCGACCGGTCAACCGGCGTCGGCCATCTCCGACGACCGGCCGATGGAGGAGTTCGGTCTGTCCTCTCGCGATGCCGTCGCGCTCAGCGGCGAGATCGAGGAGCTGGTGGGGGTCACGTTGACCGCCACCGTCGTCTATCAGCACCCCACCATCGCCTCGCTCGCCAAGATCATCATCGAGGGTGAACCCGAGGAGCCGGTCGGCACCGTCGACGACGCGTTCTACACCAGCGGCGGGCAGTCGGGCGACGCCCACGACGTCGCGATCGTCGGCCTCTCGTCTCGCTTCCCCGGCACCGGACACACTCCGGAACAGATGTGGTCGCTGCTCATCGAGGGCCGCGACGGCATCACCGATCTGCCCGACGGCCGCTGGCAGGAATTCACCTCCGACCCCGTCATCGCGGCCGCGGTGGCCGCGACGGTCACCAAGGGCGGTTACCTCGACGACGTGAAGACCTTCGATGCCGAGTTCTTCGCGATGTCGCCCAACGAGGTCGTCAACGTCGATCCGCAGCAGCGGCTCGCACTGGAACTGACGTGGGAAGCGCTCGAGCACGCCCACATTCCGGCCAGCTCGGTCAAGGGCAGCCAGGTGGGCGTCTTCATCGGTAGCTCGTCCAACGACTACCAGCTCATCGCCGTCAGTGATCCGGCCGTGCACCCGTACGCGCTCACCGGCACTTCGACGGCCATCGTCGCCAACCGGGTGTCGTACTTCTACGACTTCCGCGGACCGTCGATCGCCGTCGACACCGCCTGCTCGTCCTCGCTCGTCGCCGTGCACCAGGCGGTGCGCAGCCTGCGTACCGGCGAATCCGATCTGGCCGTGGCGGGCGGCGTCAACATGCTGCTCGCGCCGCCGATCACCGTCGGATTCGGCCAGACCGGTGTGCTTGCGCCCGACGGCAAGATCAAGGCGTTCTCCTCCGACGCCAACGGCATGATCCGCTCCGAGGGTGGCGGACTCGTCGTCCTCAAGCGACTCGAAGATGCAGAGCGTGACGGCGATCAGGTGCTTGCCGTCATCGCCGGATCTGCGATCAATCAGGACGGCCGCTCGAACGGTCTGCTGGCACCGAACCCGGACGCGCAGGCCGACGCCCTGCGCTTCGCCTATCGCGACGCCGGCATCAACCCGTCGGGCGTGGACTACATCGAAGCCCACGGCACCGGAACCATCCTGGGCGATCCCATCGAGGCCGATGCACTCGGTCGCGTGGTGGGTCGAGGCCGCGACGCCGACAAGCCGGCATTGCTGGGATCGGCGAAGACCAACTTCGGGCACCTCGAATCTGCCGCAGGCGCAGCAGGATTGATCAAAGTCGTGCTCGCGATGCAGGCGAACAAGCTGCCCGCCTCGCTGAACTACGTGGGCCCCAACCCGTACATCGACTTCGACAAGGCGCACCTGAAGGTCATCCCGGAGGCCACCGACTGGCCGCGCTACACCGGCAAGGCCGTCGCGGGCGTCTCCGGCTTCGGCTTCGGCGGCACCAACGCACACGTCGTCGTGCGCGAGTACGTCCCGGGTGAGACCGACGGCGCGTTCGACGCTACGGCCGTGGATCCCGAGGCCGCTCTCGTCGAGGGTGTCACCGATGTGGCCGGTGAGGAACTGCCGATCGTGGCCGAGCCCGAACCCGAGCCTGTCGTGTCGGAGGTCGAGACCACGGATCCGGTTGCCGAGGCCGAGTCCATTCTCTCCGATGCCGAAACTGCTTCGGAGACAGTCATTCTCGCAGTGTCCGCAGCTCTGCCGTCGCGCCGCAAGCGAGCTGCAGCAGAGTTGGCCGATTGGCTCGAGACCGAAAAAGGCAGCACGACGCCTCTCGTCGACGTCGGCCGCACGTTGGCTCGCCGCAACCACGGCCGTTCGCGCGCAGTGGTTCTCGCGTCCACCACCGCAGAGGCCATCGCCGGATTGCGCGCCATCGCCGCAGGCAAGCCGGGTCCAGGGGTGTTCTCCGCGGACTCGCCCGCGTCCAACGGTGCAGTGTGGGTGTTCTCCGGATTCGGTTCGCAGCACCGCAAGATGGCATCGCGGCTCTACCGAACCAACCCGGTGTTCGCCGCCGAGGTCGACAAGGTCGACGAGCTGCTGGTCGACGAGGCCGGCTACTCCATCCGAGAGATCATCCTCGACGACTCGCAGACCTACGAGTTCGAGAACTCCCAGGTCGCGATCTTCGTCATCCAGATCGCCTTGGCCGCAACACTTCGCGCGCACGGCGCCGAGCCTGCGGCCGTCATCGGACACTCGATGGGTGAGGTTGCGGCCGCTTACGTCGCCGGTGGCCTGAACCTCGAAGATGCGGTGCGCATCATCTACGCCCGCTCGCGGCTGCTGGCCGAGGGCCAGGACGGCCTCGGAGCAGCGTCGCAGGGTGCCATGGCGCTCGTCGAGTACACCCCGGACGAGGTCAAGACCCTCACCGACCAGTTCCCGCACGTCGAGCCGTGCGTCTACGCCGCGCCGACGCACACCACCGTCGGCGGACCGCGCGCCGAGGTCGAGGCACTCGTCGAGATGGCCGAGGCCGCAGGCAAGATGGCCCGCCTGCTCGACGTCAAGGGAGCCGGCCACACCGCGGCAGTCGACGTACTGCTCGGTGAGCTGGCCGCCGAACTCGCCGGAATCGAACCGGGCAAGCTCACCGCCGGGGTCTACTCGTCGGTCGATCGTGAGGCGCACTATCGCGTCGGACATGCGGCGATCCATGGCGTCGACTACTGGACCAAGGGAATGCGTCATCCGGTCTGGTTCACGCAGGCCGTCAATGTCGCTGTGGGAGATGGGCATACGACGTTCATCGAGCTCGCGCCGAACCCCGTTGCACTGATGTCGGTGGCAGCGACCGCATGGGCTGCAGGTGTCGCCGACTCGACTCTGATCCCGACACTCAAGCGCAAGGAAGACGAGTCCGAGACCTTCCTGGCCGCGCTGGCGCAGTTGTACGTCCACGGACACGCGCTCGAGTTGGCAACGCTGTTCGAGTCCGGCTCGTACGCCGACATCCCGCGAACTGCGTATCTGCGCAAGGAGTTCTGGCTCAACTCGCAGGTCAGCTCCAGCGGCAACACCCGGGTGCCCGGCGCACGCGTCGCGCTGCCCGACGGCCGTCACGTCTGGGAAGTGCAGGCCTCTGCCGTCACCGGGTTCGATGCACTCGTCACGGCCGCGGCGTCGCAGGTGTTCTCCGATGTGGCACTGGGTGTTTCGGTCTCCCACGCTGCAGTGCCGAAGGTGGGCACGGTCGTGACCACACTGACCTCGCACCTCGGTGGGGCCTCGGTGCAGGTGCACGCGCACGAGGGCTCGGCATTCACCCTGCTGCACGAGGCAGTGGTCACCTCCGGTGACGCACGGCCGGAACCTGTTGTGGCCGTCGAGCAGCGCTCGTCGTCGCCGATGGAAGAGCTGCCGGAGGTCGTCGAGACGTTCGGTGATCGCTGGGATCCCAACGGCAATCAGAAGCTCGAAGACCGATTGGCGATCATCGTCGCGGAGTCCATGGGCTACGCGCCCGAGGACCTCCCGCCCGAGGTTCCGCTGATCGAGCTCGGTCTGGATTCGCTCAGCGCCGTCCGCATCAAGAACCGCGTGGAATACGAATTCGACATTCCCACAGTGCAATTGCAGGCCGTGCGCGACGCGAACCTGCGTGAGGTGGAGAAGTACCTGCGCTACGCGATCGAGAATCGCGACGAGGTGCAGGCTCTGGCCGACCAGCAGGCAGCGGAGAAGGCGGCGGAGCAGGCTGCTGTTGCACCGGCTTCGGTCGAGCCTGCTCCCGTTGCCGAGGACGGTGCTCCTGCCGAGGCTGCACCGGTCGAGAAGGCTGCTCCCGACGAGAAGGCTGCCCCGGCTGTTGCAGCCACGGCGCAGACCGACCTCGGTGGCAAGGAAGCGTTCGCCGAAGCCGCCGGTTCGGACGTCCCGCCGCGCGACAACGCCGAGCGGATGACGTTCGCAACGTGGGCAGTGGTGACGAAGGAATCGGCCAAGGGCATCTTCAACACCCTGCCGATCCTCGACGACGAGACGGCCGAGAAGTTGGCTGCCCGCTTGACCGAGCGGGCAGGCGGCGAGATCACCTTCGACGACGTTCTCGACTCGGAAACCATCGAGCAGCTCGCAGACAAGGTTCGCCCGCATCTCGAAGACGGTGAGATCGACGGTGTCGTGCGCAATCTCCGCGCCCGCCCCGAAGGTTCCAGCGCCACACCGGTGTTCGCATTCCACTCGGCCGGTAGCTCCACCGTCGCCTACGAGCCGTTGCTGCGGAAGCTGCCTGCAGGCACGCCGATGTACGGCCTCGAGCGTGTCGAAGGCCCGATCGCCGTGCGAGCCGCGGAGTACGTGCCGTTGATCAAGGCAATTCAGCCCGAAGGACCGTACGTGTTCGTCGGTTGGTCACTCGGCGGCATCCTCGCCTACGAGGTGGCGCGTCAGATGGAGGAAGAGGGTATCGAGGTCGCCTACGTGGGGCTGCTCGACACCGTCATGCCCGGCACCAAGATTCCCGATACCAAGGACGAAGTCCGCAAGCGTTGGGAGCGGTACGCGGAGTTCGCGAAGAAGACGTACAACGTCGACTACCCGATTCCCTACGACAAGTTGGTCGATGCCGACGACGAGGGCCAGATCCGCATCATCACCGATCTGGTCAAGCTCAGCGGCGCGAAGATTCCCGGCGGCATCATCGAGCATCAGCGCACGTCGTGGCTCGACAATCGTGCGATCCAAACTGCCGAACTCAAGGAGTACGGCGGGCACGTGACGCTGTATCTGGCCGACAAGTACCACGACGACGCGATCGCTCTCGAGCCTGCGTACGCCACCCGCGAAGAGCACGGTGGATGGGGGCCGGTGGTGAAGGACCTCGAGATCGTCTACGTCGGAGGCGATCACCTCGCGGTCGTCGACGAGCCGTACATTGGAAAAATTGCGGCCCATTTGTCGAAGACGCTCGAGAACATCGAGTCTGCAAGAACCGGAGCGTAGATCTTGAGTGGCACCACTGCGGAGAAGCTGGCCGAACTACGGGCGAGGCTCGAACTGGCCAAGGAACCGGCCGGCGAGATCGGGATAGCGAAACGTGCGAAGAAGGGCATCCCCAGTGCCCGAGATCGCGTCAACTCGTTGCTCGATCCCGGTAGCTTCGTCGAGATCGGCGCACTGGTGAAGGCCCCCAACGATCCCGGTGCTCTCTACAGCGACGGCGTCGTCACCGGCCACGGAACCGTCGACGGCCGTCCGATCGCGGTGTTCTCGCACGATCAGACGGTGTTCGGCGGAACCGTCGGCGAGATGTTCGGCCGCAAGGTCGCAGGCATCATGGACTTCGCGATCAAGATGGGCTGCCCGGTCGTCGGCATCAACGACTCCGGTGGAGCTCGCGTGCAGGACGCCGTCACCTCTCTCGCGTGGTACGCCGAACTGGGTAGACGCCACGAGGCGCTGTCCGGCCTGTGCCCACAGATCTCGTTGATCCTCGGCAAGTGCGCCGGTGGTGCGGTGTACGCGCCCATCAACACCGACATCGTCGTCGCCACCGAAGAGGCGTACATGTTCGTCACCGGTCCGGACATCATCAAGTCCGTGACCGGCGAGGATGTCAGCCTCGACGACCTCGGTAGTGCGAGGGTGCAGGCGATCAACGGCAACGTGCACCACGTGGCTGCGGACGAGAAGGCCGCGTTCGACTGGATCCGAAACTATCTGAGCTACATGCCGTCGAGCTGCCAGGAAGAGTCGCCGGTGATCAATCCGGGACTCGAGCCCGAGATCACCGACTCCGATCGCAAGCTCGACTCGTTCATGCCAGACGCCGACAATGCCGGCTACGACATGCGCGACATCATCATGCGGATCTTCGACGACGGTGAATTCCACGAACTCTCGGGGCAGACGGCACCGAACGTGATCACCGGCTTCGCTCGCGTCGACGGTCGGCCGGTGGGAATCGTCGGCAATCAGCCGATGCACCTGTCCGGAGCACTCGACGCCAAAGCAGCCGACAAGGCTGCCCGATTCATTCGTCTCAGCGATGCCTACAACATTCCGATCATCTTCCTCGTCGACACACCCGGATTCCTGCCCGGCGTGGACCAGGAAACCCTCGGCGTCATCCATCGCGGTGGCCGTTTCATCTTCTCGTTCGTCGAAGCGACGGTGCCGAAACTGACTGTGGTGATCCGTAAGTCGTACGGCGGCGGATACGCGGTGATGGGCTCGAAGCAGCTCGGATCCGACATCAACCTCGCCTGGCCGACCGCCCGCATCGCCGTCATGGGTGCCGAGGGTGCCATCAACATCATGAGTCGCAAGCAACTTGCCGAAGCAGGCGAAAATGCACCGGCCCTGCGCAAGCAGCTGATCAACTTCTACAACGAGCATGTCGCAACCCCGTGGATCGCGGCCGAGCGCGGGTACATCGACGCCGTCATCGAGCCGTCGAGCACGCGTCTCGAAATCCGCAAGGCCCTGCACATACTCAGGGACAAAGAAGTGATCAAGAGTCCGCGTAAGCACTCGTTGCTCCCGATCTAGTTCTCGGTCTCGGTCCGGTCCGGTCGCTTCGCTCCCGTTCGCGTCAATGGACCACTGCACCGGTCAGACGTATGCAATGGTCCATTCACGCATCAGCCGCGGCTGTGTCAATGGACCACTGCACCGGTCAGACGTGTTCGATGGTCCATTCACGCGGTCGACTCGCGCGGAACCATCACCACATCCGGTCGAGGTCTGGCTAGAGCGTGCTGATAGTTCATCCGTAATTCTTCGAGCACCTGGTTCGGCCGATCGCGGATGTCTTGCGGTGAATGGGATACGACGATCAGTCCGTGGGCCTGCATTCGGTTGCGTCGGGCCTGTGTCCGCTGGTAGTCGGCTGGTGACAAGTGATGGGCTACGGAATCGATTTCTCGTGCCAGTGCCACGGCGTCGATCCACCCGTCGGTGTTGGCGATGAACTCGCCGCTCCGGGCGTAAATGTCGCAGTTGTGTGTCATCGCAGGCAGCCCGCTGGTTCGGTAGAGTCGCTGGTCCTCGAGTTCCGCCACCGAGTGCGCGTTGTCCCGCAACTCGCGGAGCACTCGGCGGGTGAGGGCGCTGTAGCGACGCGGCCCTTCGGCCAATTCGACGGCTATCTCGTTGATGGATGCGCCGCCTCTTTGGAGCACCTCGGTCAGCAGGGCGACGCATCGCGCCTCGGATTTCGCGGCCCGTGTGGCGTCGACCAATGAACGCACCAGAGGAGCAACTCGGATGCTGCCCTTGGTGATCGGCTCGGGAAGCCGCCACGTCCGCTCTGCTCGGACGAAAGACACCGATGCCCGACGCATCTCCGCGGGTAGCAGTAGATGAGTCTCCCCGGCGGATCCGTTGGCGCCGTATCCGAACGAATCGAGTCCGACGCAGCCGGTGATCATGCTCTTCGGTCCGCCGTATGCGAGCGCCGCGGCTGACCGCTCGAGCGTCGACGGATGGCCGTTGCGCAGCAGTACGACTCCCGGTAGCAACCGCTGCCACGGACCGCCGGCCGCGCACCTGCCGTCGATCGCTGCGTCACTCACGCCCGCCTCGCGAAGCTGCCTGCGCGTCACGACGCCAGTCGAGCTCAGGTCGAACAATGAACCCGCATTCCACAGTCGTCTTTTCATGCCCGAAGAGTGAAATTCGGCACCGACACGTTTGTCGCGTTCAGGCGCTGTCGCGGGTTGTCTGTGGATAGCCGACCAGGCTGTGAATGGATTGGTTGAGGCCGGTCGTGAGCCGGACGACGCTGTCGGAGTCGGATGATAGGGCCGGCCGATGGAGTCGGATGGCGCGATGGCGTCCGCGGTCCCTGCCCCACCGGAAGGTGAATGGACCATTGTCGCGCTCAGACGTATGCCAAGGTCCATTGACCCACAACAGGCCGAAACGTGAATGGACCCTTGCACGGTCGAGACGTGTGCAAGGGTCCATTGACGCAAAGCGGGCGGGCGGTCAGTCCTCGAATACGCGCAACTGTCCGTCCTTGTAGAAACCGGATCGGGTGACGTCGGCGGTCTCGAGTTCTGCGGGCACGGCGCTGGGGTAGTACTGCTCGTAGCGTTCGAGTGAACCCCAGTCCCTGGCCCAGTCGTTTTTCAGGTACGTGGGCACGGTGACGGGCTTGGCGAGCAGTTCGGACCAGCCGAGTGGGCCGCCGTTCTCGCCGGATTGCCAGGTGTCGGTGGAGCTGACGGCCAGTGGGCGGTCGGGGAGGATGCGGTATCCGGGCACCTCGGCGACGCCGTACTGGTGGTCGAAGGGGCGCTGGCACGGGAATTGCAGTCCGACGGCCCAGTCGAGCAGAACGGGCTGCTCACTGCCGATCATGGTGTTCAGGTTTTCCATCACCGGAACTCGCGGCGGGGTGAATGCGAGCCATTGGTCGCCGGTGAGGTTGGGGTCGTTGGCGACGATGCGGACGGCGTCGGCGTCGGGTGCGATGTCTGCCAACGGGATTCGGAGGTTGCGCCACGAGGGTGCAGGTCCGATGTCGCGGGGCAGGTAGGTGCCCTGGGCCTGGACGGTTCCGTCGGGCTGACGTTTGCCGTATTCGAGCAGCAGTGACTGTCCGTAGGTGAGGGCTCCGGTGTCGTCGTAGGACCAGATGCGTCCGGCTGCAGAGAAGACGACCAGGGGTGCGTCGTCGCTACGAGCGGGCAGTTGGTACCAGCTCGAGGTGGCCGACGCGGGTTCCTGGATGCCTTCCTGGTACGAGCCGAGTACCGGGGTGGTGGCGGGGTCGAGACCGAAGGGGAGAGCTGCGTTCGAGCCGTTGACGCCCACCGCGCCGGTGCCGCCTGCGGTACCCGAGCTCTGGCCCTCCTCGAAGGCGGGCCCGACGGCCTGTTGGTCGGTGTTGCCTTGTCCTGGTTTGACTTCCACGGCATCGGCGCTCAGGTCGCTGGGGATGCCGTTGGCGGTGAAGTTGCGCAGGGTCGAACTTGCGCCGCCGAGGGGTCCTGCGACGGGGTCGAACTCCTCGGCCAGTGGGCTCAGGATGCCTGCGTTGGGATTCGACTCGACGAGCACGTCGTTGGCGAGTCCGCACGAATTGCCCAGCACCGATTGCACATTCGAGCGTGCGAGCGAGTATGCGGGATACTGCGAGACGGCGCCCTTGACGAGCGAGAGCACCTCGAACAGCACCATGATTCCGGCGATGACGGTCAGTGGCGCGGCGGCGAACTTTCGGATGCGTTTACCGCGCGGAGACGCCGGCTTCGGTTGTGGCGGAGCGTATCCCTCGCGCAGGTATTGGAATGCGGCGACGGCGAGGACCAGTCCGAAGAGGATGAGGAACAGGGTGCCTGATTCGTTGCCACCCAGCGACACCGTCTTGTCGAACCACGGCACGCCGTAGCTCGAGACGTACCAGTAGCCGTTGATGCCCGAGAACGACAGTGCGAGAACGAACATCAGCCCGGCCGCGAACAACGATCGGTTGCGCCGCGAGCGCAGGGCGCTGGCGGACACGGCGACGGCGGTCAGTGCGGCGAGTCCACCGGCGATTCCGGCGTAGGAACCGAAGTGGTGGGTCCACTTGGTGGGGTTGAACATCATGAAGAAGATGGTGCCGAGCACGACGCCGAGCAGACGCCAGGCCGGTCCGTTCGAGATGCCGGGGATGCGGCGACGACGCAGCAGCACGAACAGCGTCGTGAACAGGCACAGGATCATCGTCAGGAACGCGAAGCGGCGTGCCACGGAGCCGTCCACGGTCTGCACGAACAGGTAGTAGTAGCGCAGGAAGTCCTGGTACCAGGCCTCGTTGGGGCCGATGATGGTGCGCACGCGGGTGGATTCGATGACCGTTGCGTACGTCTGGTCGGCGAAGACCACGACGAGCACGAGCACGCCGGCTGCGGCCAACGGTGCCAGCAGGGCGAGGGTGCCGACCTGACGGTGGCGTCGGACGACGATCCGCGCGATGGGCCGTGCGCCGGCGAGAAGTGCTGCCACACACATCAATCCGGTGGGAGCAGCCGCGAGGGTGAAGGCGCCGATCAGACACGCCGCGGCGGCGGGGAGCAGTCTGCCGGTGGCGATGGAGCGTTCCACCGAGCACCAGGTGAGCAGTGCGCCGAGGGCGACGATGGGCTCGGGCCGCAGACCGTTGTTGTACGGCAGCCAGAACGCGAGGAACACCAGTCCACCGGTCCACAGGGCGACGTTGGATTTGCGGACAGCGCGGCCGAGGCGCGGCACCACCTCACGACTGATGACCATCCAGCACAGGACTCCGGCGATAAGGGCGGGCAGTCTCATCCACGGACTGGCGGTCGAGATCTTGGCGAAGACGGCGAGCACGTCGTAGTACCAGCCGAACGGTGCCTCGGGGACGCCGAACCAGCGGAAGTAGTTGGCCATGTAGCCGGAGTGATCGGCGGCGCGGGCCATCGTGAGCAGGTAGCCGTCGTCGGAGGTGTTCGCGCCGACGAAGTGCCAACCGACCAGAACACCGAGAACGGTGACGTCGACGCCGGTGAACTTCCACCAGTGGGACGGGAAGAAGCGACGGTGCGCGCGGCCGTCGGTGCCGTCGAGCCGGCCCAGCGCGCCGATGGCCAGCGCTGTGCAGGCAATCGCGAGAATCATGATCAGAGACTTGAGCAACGTCGGCGACGACGAGAAGCGGGAGTCGACGTCGACGGTGACGGACATGTCGGCCGGGGCCGCGCCGCTCAGATCGCTGAAGATGCCGACCACCTGGGGGCGCAGATCGCCGTCGAGCCTGCCCTCGATCGCTTGGCCGTCGTCGTTCGTCAGTCCGGTGAAGGCCGCGGAGGTGTACTGGTCGTTCGAGGTGATCTCGATGGCCGCGCACCGGGTGCTCTGGACATCGGCGCGAGGTGCCGTCGCGACGACGACGTTGCGGTCCAGGACGTCGACGTTCGATTCGCCGACGCGCACGAACAGACTGTTGAGCGCGGCGCCCTCACCCTGCGGGGGCGCAGTCGCCAGCAGCAGCCCGCCCGACGCGGGGAGTGCGGCGACCGCAGAGCACGGCAGGGTGGCGGTGAGGCTCACCGGTGCCTGGGACACCAGTGGGGCATCCACGTCCTGCAGGAGCCCGTTCTGCGGCCACGAAATGGTGGCGGTGGTCTGTGTGACGGGCGCGAACGGGGTGATCAGTGCGAACAGCACACCGAGCACGCCGGTCACCATGGCGATCAGCCGTGGAATTCGTACCTGAGCACGAAGTTCGTCCGAGGCTCGCAGAGGAGCGGGGACAGGGGGACCAGCTGATGAATCTGTCACGACGTCGGGCACGAGAGTCGATGTTATGCGAGCGTGACGAAGAGGTCACACAGGCACCGTCCCCGTAACCTGCCAGAAAACGGGGCCTCAGTCGGTTTTCATCGGTCCGTCGCTGGACAGTCCCGACCGAGACTGCTGCTCGACGGCGATCTCGGCCGTCGCCGCGTCGGGATCGAGTGGCATGTATCTCTCGATCGATCCCCAGTCTCGGGAGTAGTCGTCGGCGAGGTACGACGGCAGTGTCTGCGCACCGAGAAGCAGTTCGGTCCAGCCGAGCGGGCCGCCGCCGATCGAGTCCTGCCAGGCATTGGTCGATTCGGCACCGGTACGGTCGGGCAGGATGCGGTACTTCGGTACCTCGGCGACGCCGTCACGGTGATCGAACGGGCGCTGGCAGGGAAACGCGAGTCCGACGGCCCAGTCCAGCAACACCGGATCGGTCGATCCGACCAGCGAGTTCAACGTCTGGGTCTTCGGTACGCGCGGCGGGGTGACGGCGAGCCACTGATCTCCGGCCAGGTCGTTGTCCTCGGCGACGATGCGCACGACGTCCGCGTCGTCGGGCAGGTCGTTCATCGGGACCCGCAGGTTGCGCCACGAGGGCGACGGGCCGATGTCGAGAGGCGTGACCCGTCCGAGCGCGATCACATCACTTCCGTCGCGGCGTCCGTATTCCAGTTCGACGCGTTGGCCCGGGGTGACGACGCCGTCCTTGTCCACCGAGCGGATGCGGCCTGCGGCGGCGATGGCGATCAGGTCGCCGCGGTCGGTGTCGGAGAGCTGGTACCAACCCGAGGTCAGCGATGCAGGCTCGGTAGCACCGAAGCTACCCAGCACCGGAGTGGATGCAGGGTTCAGGCCGAACGGCAGAGCGACTGTGCTGCCGTTGATTCCGACGTTCTCGTTGGTGCCGCCCGACGTGCCCGCCGAGTTCGACGACGTTGCCGCTGCGCTCTGTTCCGAGTCCTCGGGCCGGATGGAGTTGGCGCTGCCCTGCGCGGTGTCCTCGGAGTCTGCGGTCAGATCCTGGGCGACGCCGTCGGGTGTGAATCCGGTACCACCGCCCGCTCCCAGTGCGTCCGCAGCTGGGTCGAGCGGTTGTAGGACAGAGCCGTTGACGTCGGTTTCCACCTGTACGTCACCGGCGAGTCCGCACGAGTTCCCGGCCAATGCGGAGAAGTTCGAGCGGGCGATGGAGTAGGCCGGGTACTGCACCACAGCGCCTTTGGCGAAGGAGAGCACCTCGAAGGCGACGACGCCGCCGGCGACGATGGTCAGCGCGGACGGCGCGAAGCGTCGACGCGTGGTGGGTTCTTTTCTGCGATACGGCAATCGGACGTGCTGGTAGGCGGCATAGAGCAGCGTCAGAACCGTCAGGCCGAGCAGGATCGTCGAAAAGCCTTTGCCGGCGATGGACGGCGGCTTGTCGAACCACGGAATTCCGTAGCTCGAGACGTACCACCAACCGTTGGAGCTGGTGAACGCCACCGCCGTCAGGAACAGAACAGCGGCAGTGAACAGGGTTCTGTTGCGCGGAGATCGGACGGTCGCAGCGGTGACGGCAACGGCAGCAAGTGCGGCCAACGATGCCGCGAGACCGGCGTACACACCGAAGTGGTGGGTCCACTTGGTGGGAGTGAACATCATCAAAGCCAGTGCGCCCAGGATGATTCCGAGGATTCGACGCGACGGCCCGGTGGCCGTGCCGGGGATGCGTCCGTTCTTGCGGAGCATCACCGCGATACAGACGACGATGCACAGCAGCATCGCAAACATGCCGAAGCGGCGGGCGAGCGAGCCGTCGGGCGAGATGGTCATCAACGCGTCCCAGCGCACACGTTCTTCGAACCACGGCACGTTCGGTCCGATGGCCGAGCGCACCCTGGTCGCCTCGAGCACGGTGCTCAGAGTCTGGTCGGCGAAGATAGCGATCAACACCGCCAGTCCCGACGCGATCAGCGGCGCGAGAACGGCGAGCAGCCCCACCTGGCGAGCCCGCTTGACGACGATCATCACGATCGGCCGTAGTCCGGCGAGCAGCGCGGCGACGGCGATCAGCCCGGTGGGTCCGGCGGCGAGGGAGAACGCGGCGATCAGGGTGCCGATGGCGGCGGGCAGCAGTCGTCCGGTGGCGATGGCCCGTTCTATCGAGCACCACGTGAGCAGTGCGCCGAGGGCGATGATCGGCTCGGGGCGAAGCCCGTTGTCGTACGGTAGCCAAAAGGCGAGGAACACCAGGCCTGCGGTCCACAGCGCCACGCGGTTGGTCAGCACCGCGCGCCCGAGGCGGGGGATGACCTCGCGGCTGATCACCAGCCAGCACAGCAGTGCGGCGATGGTGGCGGGCAGGCGCATCCAGATGCTGGCGGTGCTGACTTTGGCGAGGGCGGCGAGCATGTCGTAGTAGGGCATGCCGAACGGTGCTTCCGGAACGCCGAACCAGCGGAAGTAGTTGGCCATGTAGCCGGCGTTCTCGGAGACGCGAGCCATGTTGAGCAGGTAGCCGTCGTCCGAGGTGTTCGCACCGATGAAGTGCCACAGCACCAGCACACCCACCACGACGGCGTCGACACCGGTGATCGACTTCCAGCGCGAGGGTAGGAATCGTCGGTGGCGTCGTCCGTCCAGGCTGTCGAGCCGATGCAGGGCGAACAGGGAGGCGATGACGGCGAGTGCGCCCACGATCATCGCCAGCAATTTGAACGTCGTCGGAGCGGAGGAATAGCGCGAGTCGATGTCCACGCGCACGTTCAATCCGTCGACCGGTGCAGCGAGATCGGTGAACACGCCCACGACCTGGGGTCGAATGTCGCCGTCCACGGTGTTCGCGTTGCCGTCGAGGTCGACGGTCGTGCGGGTGGCGTTCGACGACACGGTCAGGGCGCAATTACCGCTCAGCTCGTCGACGGGTGCCTCGGCGAGAACGCGATCACGCAGCAGCACCTGCAGTCGGCCGTCGTCGACCCGCACGATCAGTGCCTTCTGCTCGGTCTTCGCAGCGGCGATCGGTGCGGTGGAGACCAGCGTGCCGCCGTCGGTGAGAGCAGTGGCCGCACTGCACGGAACGGTTGCCTCGAGGTCGACGGGCGAGTAGCTCACCAACGGGGCGTTCACGCTGCCGAACGAGCTCTGCGGCCACGAGAGCGTGGCGACGTCCTGCTGCACGGGCAGCAGGGGCGTCGCGATGGCCAGGACTGCACCGACGATTCCGGTGATGATCGCTATCAGTCGGGCGGTCTTGACGTTCGGAGCGGTCTCGGGCACGCCGACGATGCTATGGGACGAGCGTCCGCACATCCCACACCCACACGCCACCGGTGTAGCTCGGCTGCACGCCGAGGAGATCGGTGACGGTGGTGCGCAGGGCGACGGTGTTCTTGCTCGGCGGCAGGACGACGACGTCGGCTTCCCAGAAAGCCATGTCCTCGGCAGCCTGATTGCGCTGATCGTCGGTGATCTCGGGGACGGTGCCCGAGTCGTAGACCGAGCCGAGCAGAAGTGCCGTCGGTCGGTCGACGGCACCGTACTTGGCGACCTTCTCTTCTTGGTCGCTCGGTCCGACGAAGTATCCGGCGGCCAGCTTGAAGCCCATGTCGGCGTCCATCTGCCAGCGCAGCGGGCGGGCGTCCTCTGGCCGTGGGAGGGGAACGGTGACGACGGAACCGTCGTCGACGTAGTTCTCCCACTCGCCGTCGGCGAAGAACTCCGGGGTCGGAGACTTGTCGACGGCAACCAGCGGCGTCGGGATCAAGGGAACGAGCGCGAGGGCGAGTCCGGCTATCCAGAACGCTGGCAGCGGACGCAGCCCGTTCCGGAACGTCCGATCGGTGGCCAGCACGAGCAGCAATGCCATCGCAGGTACCGCGCCCAACGCGAAGCGGGTTTCGAGGACGGACTCGACGAGGGGATACTCGGCGAGCTTCGTCCACGGCAGCGTGATTCCGGTGTCGTTCTTGCCGATCATCAGGGTCGCACCGAGCGAGAGCACGCTCATGACGATGGCGGTCGCCGCGGCTGCACGAGCGCATGCGACGCGCCACATCCACACCGCAGCCACCAGGCACAGCACCAGCAATGGCCAACCGAAGTACGCGTTCTCCTCGGTGGCGTTGATGCGGACGTTCTGGCCCGGCGTTGCTTCGCCACCGATGGACTGCGTCGGGAACTGGAACAGGGCTTTGGCGTCGTTGCCCATCGCACCGTGTTCGAGGAACGAGTACGACTGCGGGCCGAAGAACTGCCACCACAGCGGAAGCGCGACGAGCGTCAGTGCGATGGCTGCCGATACCGACAATCGAGGAACGGCGTTACGGACGGCAGGCCACAGCGAACGTGGCCTGGACACGTAGTAGACGACGGCGAAGATGGCGAACGACATCGCGAAGATCAGCAGTGGCTCTTCGCCGAGCAGGATCTGCAGCGCGACGATCAAGCCGAGTCCGACGGTGTTCTTGGTGGTTCCGCCGCCGTGGGCGATGCGGGTGACCAGCATGGCGATGACCGGAAGCAGGAACAGCACCACGAAGTTGGGGTGGCCGTTGGCGTGAGAAATTGCGCCGGGGGCGAATCCGCACAGCGCACCGCCCAGTGCAGCGGCACCCTTGGACGCGTTGAGCTGGCGGGAGAACAGCCAGAACCACGCAAACGACGTTCCCGCCAGTCCAACGGTGAGCGCAATTGCCCAGGTCACCGTCGGTCCGAAGAGCAACGTGATCGGGGCCAGCGGGATCGAGATGCCGAACATCGCCGTGTTCGCCATCAGATTGACCCCGAGCGGGTAATTCTGCAGGTCACTCGACAGTGGGTTGTCCAGATGCGCGACGGCATGGGCGGCGACGGAGAAGAACCACTCCCACATCGTCTGATCCTGGCCGCTGTTGTAGAGGTAGCCGCCACCCAGATTGCGCCATTGACCCTGCAGGACGTAGACCGCAGCGACGAGGAACCCGACCGCCGCAACGACGTCGCCACGTCCGACGCCGGAGTGTCGAGCCGGTGCCGTTGTCGGCTTCCGCTCGAGAACTCTCTGGTCGTGGGTGGTCATCGCGTCGAGGTTACAGAAAGATCACGGTAGGCGACAATGCGAACGACCTGGGTCACACCGGGAGGTGCCGCCGAGGCTCCCCGTCGGTGACAGTGTCGAGCGAGACGCATTCCAACAAGGGCGCAACCATTGATGCGGTCATCGGCCGCAGCCCCACTCGATCAGCCGAACTCCGGTGTTCCGCCGAATGTAGGACTCCAGGTTCGTAGGGGTGGGTGAGACGGTGCCGGTGCGGGGTGGCCGTTGGCGATGACACCGAGTTCGGCGATGTGGGAATCGAACGCTTCACGGCCGGCACGCGTGAGCTTCACCCACGTCACTCTCCTTGCGTCCGAACGTGACAGCGACGCAGTCTTGTTCGTCGAGACGTAGCCGGCGTCGGAGAGCGCTTTGAGATGTTTCGACAGCGACGCGTCGCTGATCCGAAGGGTGTCGCGAATGATCGCGAAGTCGATCTCGTCGATTCGGCGTAGAAGCCCGCACACGCGCAGACGGACGGGTGCGTGTATGACGGCGTCGAATCTTGGTCCAGCACTAGGAGTTTCGGTCACGACCAAGTGCTCCGGCTTAGCCGACCGGTCAGTTGCCGGATGCCTCTGGCGTGTAGATGGCGTCGGTACTCGCCGTCGAACAGACGGCCCCCGAACAGCACGATCACGAAGCACATGGCCTGCGGCAGGAGAACCCACCACGCGGACAGCGACGCAACCACGCCGTAGGACACGCTCAACAGGCCGAGCACGCTGACCAGAAGCCCGACCAGAACGCCCCAGCCGGTCGAACCCACTGCCGCCGGCCGTACGCCGGATATCCGGGGATAGAGCAGAGTCAAAGTTATTGCTACGACGACGGGAAGGGCTGCGAGCGCCGCACTGACCTTTCCGTCCGGCAACGCCGGTGTGCCCACGTACAGGGCGGTGGATGCCGCGAAGGCCGGGTAGAGCCAGGACGGCGCAACGAGACGGTCGGCGAGGGCGACGCGATCGGCGTGGAGTGCGCCCAGGAGCTCGTGGGCATCGGCCGGTGACTGATGACTTTCCATGACGGCAACACTAACACTTTCTCCAAAGGCAAGTGTTATGTTCGGTTCTCCCGTCGCACGACACACGCACGGAGGGTCATGAAAAAGCATCCGGCCATCACCCGTTCACTCGTCCTCTCCAGCGCGCTCGCGGCAGCGATCGGCGCAGGCTCCGCGCACGCGGGTGCCCAGGAGATGTTCTTCTCACCGCAGCAACGAATCTTCACGCTCGCCGAGGTCCCTGAATGTCTCGGCGGTACCGTCGACGTGAATGTCGCGAGCGGATACGCCCCCAATGAGATTCGTGCGAATTTCATCACCCACATGTACAGCCCTGCGTGGGCTGGATCAGCCGAGTACGAGTGCTATCTGACCATCTATTCGGACTGGCTCAACCATGCCACCGGCCTCCGCGGAACCGCCGAACATCGGGTGGCGAGCTGGCGGTTCCAGGGGCCCAACGTGGCAAATCCCTACCTGGACATCGATACCGGCGCGGGCCCGGTCACGGTCACCTTCCGAACGAGCGCCGCGCACACGCCGAGCCCCACCTTCGACGTGCCGGCCCGCTGAACGAGCGATGAGACAAACCGAACCTGCCAGTCCATACGACGAAAGACGATGCCCTCGCAAACTCCGGAGCGTCCTCGTTCCGAATCGGAAGAGAAGAGAAGACGTGAAAACTGCTGTGAAGAATTTCGTTCCTGTCGCGACGTTGTGCGTATTGGCTCTGAGTGGTTGTGCCAGTACCGATTCGGATACCAGTTCAGCGTCGGAGTCGAGGCCGGTGCCCGCAGAGACCACAGCCGGTTCGGCTACGGCTGAGCCGTCGACTTCGCTCGAGGTCGAATCCCAACAGGAATCGATTGTCGCTCCGCCGACGCGCACGCCGGAGGAGGCAGCCGACCTGGTGCCGGGTGGTGGCGCGATCTTGCAGCCGTCAGGAGACGAACCAGGCAACGTTGATCCCGCGACATTCCGGACGGAGAGTGGTCAGTACAACTTCGTTTCGCCGACGGGCAACATTCACTGCGGCATCTGGGACGCCGATGGGCCCGAGGGCCGAGTGGGATGTCAGGCCGTCGACGGCAGGAACCCCTTCGAAGGACCTCAGTGCTCGAACGCCGAGAACGACAAGGTCGCTGTTCGCGTTACCGCCGCGGGTCCGGAAAACCTGTGTACGACGCAGGGCATCTACGTGAACGCGAACGCTCCGGTGCTCGAATTCGGCCAAGTCCTATCGAGCGGGGGAGTGGTGTGTGAGTCCGGTCCCGACGACATAGTCGCGTGCACCGCACCGACGGGTGGGTTCACCTTCTCCCGAGATATCAACTACACGTACTGATTTCGATGATCCACCGAATCCGGTCCATTCGAAGCCCAACGCATTCCCATCGGTGACAGGCGCGTCCGGTCGGTCAAGCAGTGCGGACCACCAGCGCGAACGGCCCGATGTCGGTCACGGTGAATCGCGGATCCTCGAACAGTGATTCGGGGAAGGTGACGGTGTAGCGACGCACGTTGGGGTCGTTCGGGTAGACGTCCTCGGCCAAGCGCAGGGTGTAGCCGTCGGCACCGCGTCGGAACAGGAAGGCGTCCGGCGCGCGCCACTGGCTGGTGTTCAACGCGTCGACCAACTGATCGGGTGTCTCGAGTTCGGTCCACTGCTCGATGGCAGCGGCTCGCTGATCGAACTGTGCCAGCGGATTGGCGTAGTGCGAGGTCAGTCCCTGGAATCCGAAGTACGGGTAGTAGCTGAGGAACGAGGTGTCCGCGGTCAGCACGACGGTTTCGTCGCGCGGACGCTGGGTCTGCTCGGTCAAGGCCTCGTCGACCTCGCGGTAGTACGAGACCGCGCTCGGGGGTCGCATGTCGGCGCGGGTGCCGTCACCGTCGGTGTCGGAATACGCGACGGTGATCTCGGTCTGCAGCACCTGGGGGATGTTCTGCGCGTAGGTCATGGCACCGATGGCCGCCACGACGACGGCGGCGATGCGGAACTTCGGTGGCTCGTTGATGGCCTGGTAGATCGCGTGACTGCCTTCGAGGAAACCGAAAACACCTGCGCTGCCGAGCAATACGATCAGCACCGCTTCGAGACGGAACGAGAGCAACGTAGTGCCCGCAGCCGTGGCGGCCATGGACAGCAGCGTCCACAGGTAGATCGAGACGACGCCGACGCCGAGTGCCTGCGCTCGGCGTGAGGACGAGAACCGCACCGCGACCCACACCGTGCCGATGAGGCACAGCGCGCCCATCAGAGAGAACTCGAACATCGGGAAGGGAAGTGTTGCACCGGCTTCGGGCAGGTAGTGCAACGCCGTGCCCGAGGTGGACGGCGCTCCGCGCAAGAAGTCGATCAGGTACGGCAGCCACACGGTTGCGGCGATGAGGCCCGAAATCGCGGCGATCGCCGCGACCTTGATCGCGATGGGAACCAGTACGTTCCAGGACTTCCGCTCGCGATACGCGAGGACCGCGGCGAACAGTGCCATGAGTACGACGGTGAACGCCGCCAAACCGAGGTACAGCGTGTAGAACGTCGCGGCCAGACCGAGGAAGAGTCCGGTGCCGACCACAGCGCCCCACCCGCCCGATGCGCTTCGGTGCAGCGCTCCCCACGCGAGAACCAGTGCCGGAGCGAACAGCATCACGATCACGGCGCTGTACGCCTCGGGGGAGGCGTGTGCGACGACGAGTGCGGTGGTGACGGCGCTGACGGCGACGGCCCAGTCGGCTCGGATCAGTGCCTTCCACAGCACGAACGACACGACGGCGGTGACGGCGAGCAGCCCGATTGCGTAGGGCTTGAATACTTCCCACCCGTCCATGCCCAACACGTTGCCGACGCGTCCACCGAGCCAGAACCAGCCTGCGGGGTAGAACGGGGGGATGTCGGTGTACGTCATGTCGCGCAACGACGCCGAATCGGTCAGGCGCGTCAGGTACTCGGTACGAAACTCCTGGTCGACGGAGATACCGAACAGGTAGAGCTTGGTTGCCGCCAGGGGCATGCCGAGGGTGACGGTGACGAAGCCGGACAGGCCGATCCATGCTGCAAGGCGAGCGATCCACGGCCACTTGTGGATTCGGTACAGGTAGATCGACGTGGCGAACAGTGCCGCAGCTACTACCTGGCCCAGGGTCGTCAGAGAGCGAGTGACGTTGGACGAGTTGAACGCCGGCCACTGAACCAGTGAGAAGGCGTACAACCCGACCGAAGCCACAACGACTGCGACGAGGATCCCGGCAACTATTTCTCCGACGACAGCAGCAGTTCTGCGCGCCGGCGCAACCCCGACAGTCATGCAGTTAGATGGGCAGCTTGCGGAAGATCGGCCGCGGTACGTGCCGCAGCACCATCATCACCAGGCGCCAGGGCGCGGGAGTCCAGATCAGGGGAGTGCCCTTGCGTGATGCGTTCACCGCGAGCTTCGCGATGACCTCCTTGTCGACGGTCATCGGGGCTTCCTTGACGTGCGCGCTGAACTTGGTGCGCACCATGCCCGGGCGAACGACGGTGACCCGAGGTCCGAACTCGCGCAACGCTTCTCCGAGTCCGAGGTAGAACCCGTCGAGGCCGGCCTTGGTGGAGCCGTAGACGAAGTTGGAGCGGCGAACCCGCTCGCCTGCCACCGAGGACATGACGATGATGCGGCCGTACGCCTGCGCCTTCATCTTCTCGCCCAGCAATACACCGACCGACACCGAAGCGGTGTAGTTGATGTTCGCGGCGAGGACGGCCTTGCGCTGGTCCTGCCAGAGTTGCTCGGCGTCGAAGTCGACGGCGAAGGCGACGATGGCGACGTCGACGTCACCCTTGGCCCAGGCTGCGTCGATGACCTTCGGGTGCGACGCGGTGTCGAGTGCATCGAAGTCGATGACGTCGACGGACTTCGCGCCCTTGGCGGTCAGTTGGGCGACGGCGCTCTCGCGCAGCGGGTCGTTCGGCAGCGCGGCAAGGACAACACGTGCCGGGGACTTCGACAGGTACTCCTCGGTGATCGCGAGACCGATCTCGCTGGTGCCACCCAGAACGAGAATCGTCTGGGGGTTACCTACGGCGTCTATCGTCACAGCAGTTCCAGCCTTCTAGCCATATCGGAGGCGAAAACGCCTGTGGGGTCTACAGATCGACGGACCTTGATCCATTCGTCGATCCGCGGGTACATCGAGTGGAACGTTTCGGCGTCGGTGCGCGAGTCCTTCGCGGTGTACAGACGGCCGCCGAATTCGAGCACGCGCTTGTCGAGCTCGCGCACCATCTCGTTCAGGCCCGCCTTGATCGGGAAGTCCATCGCCACGTTCCAGCCGGCCATCGGAAAGCTCAGCGGCGCTTTGTTTCCCGGGCCGAACAGCTTGAAGACGTTGAGTGCCGAGTACTGGCCGGAGCGCTGAATAAACCGAATGATGTCCTTGAATTCTTCGAGTGCCTCGGTGGGAACGAGGAACTGGTACTGCAGGAATCCCTTGGGGCCGTAGCCTCGGTTCCACTCACCGACCAGGTCGAGTGGGTGGTAGAACTGCGTCAGGTTCTGCACCTTGCCGGTGTAGTTCCCGCCCATGCGGTAGTAGGCCTCGCCGATCATGCTCATCGACAGCTTGTTCAAACCGCTGATCGGGAAGATATCCGGCACCGTCAACAGCTGGGGTGCGTCGAACTTCAGTGGATCCTTCTGCAGTTTCGCGGGAAGCTCGTCGAACTTCGCCAGCGAACCACGAGTGATCGTCGCGCGGCCGAGCTTGGGCGGCGCGCTCATCACGTCGAACCAGGCGCTCGAGTACGTGTAGTTGTCCTCGGTGCCGTCCTGGTGCGCAGCAACGGTCTCGTCGAGGCTCTGCGTACGAATGCCGTCGTTGATGAAGTACGCCGTTTCCGTCGGCGTCATCTCGATGGTCGCGCGCAGGATGATGCCGGTGAGGCCGTTGCCGCCGACCGTCGCCCAGAAGAGTTTGGCGTTCTTGCCCGACGGCGTCAGGTGGCGAATCTGACCGTCCGCGGTGAGCAGCTCCATCGAGCGAACGTGGTTGCCGAAGCTTCCCGCGCTGTGATGGTTCTTGCCGTGGATGTCGCAGCCGATGGCCCCGCCGATGGTCACCTGACGTGTACCAGGCAGCACCGGCACCCACAGACCGAACGGCAGCGCGGCCCGCATCAGCTGATCGAGGCTCACGCCACCGTCGAGATCGACGATGCGCGTCGACGTGTCGATGCTGTAGATCCGGTTGAGTGCCGTCATGTCGATGACGAGCCCGCCGGAGTTCTGCGCGTTGTCACCGTAGGAGCGGCCGAGGCCACGCGGAATGACGCCTCGTCGCAGGTAGGACGGCTTGGAGTCGTTCTGCTCGGCGACCTGCTTGACCGCGTTCGCGATGAGCTCGGGGTCGGAGGTGGCGAGCACCTCTCCGGTCGAGCGCGCGGTGCGGCCGAATCCGGAGATCGTGCGGGTCTGCGTGGGTAGCGGCGCAGTGTTCCCGGCCTGTGGTTCCAGGGGGAAGAGTGCGTCGTCGGCTGTCGTGGACATCGCTCAAGAGGGTACCCGCACCGCGGCAGCGGCTAGTGTCAGTCCTCGTGTCCACCCCTGATCGCTCCATCGAAGACGGCTCCGGGAACGACGACTGGTCGCCCGAGGACGAAGAGCTGCAGCATCACGTCCCGCTGCCCGTCGAGCTGCCGCTGACCGAGAACATCGCCGACGCGGCCCTCGACCTCAAGACGCAGGTGTTCCGGTTTCTGGCGACGGGTGTGCTGTCGGCCATCGTCGACCAGGGCGTCAACCTGCTCCTGCATTTCGTGTTCGGCGTCGGGGTCACCCTGGCCAAGGCGATCGGGTTCGTGCTCGGCACCACCACGGCGTACCTGATCAACCGCCGATGGACGTTCAACGCGGCGCCGTCGCGGGCGCGGTTCTTCGCTGTCGTTGCGCTGTACGGAGTCACCTTCGCCGTCCAGGTGGGCATCTATACCTGGCTCTACCAGGCTCTTCCCGACGGCTTCTGGTACGCCAACGTGGCCTTCGTCGTCGCGCAGGGCACGGCGACGGTCATCAACTTCCTCGTTCAGCGGTTCGTGATCTTCAAGATTCGCTAGCTCACCCTCGTGCGCGTTTTGCGTAGCCAGACCTACGCAAAACGCTCACGACAAGTTCGGCAGGTCTCCGCGTTCGAGGGCTTCGGCGAGGGTGGGGGCGGCTTTGTCTTTGTCGGAGAGCTCGTAGGTCAGGGGTGTGCCGTCGCGTCCGGTGGTGGGCCAGTCGATGCCCAGGGCGGGGTCGAGCGGGTTAATGTCGCGGTCCAGGGCCGGGGTGTACTCGAGTGAGCACAGGTACATGACGGTGGAATTGTCTTCCAGCGACAAGATGGCGTGGCCGAGTCCTTCGGAGAGGAAGACTGCTTTGCGGTCGACGTCGTCGATCAGCACGCTGTCCCATTGCCCGAACGTCGGTGATCCGACGCGGAGGTCGACGATGACGTCGAGGAACGCCCCGCGGGCGCAGGTGACGTATTTCGCTTGCCCGGGTGGGTTGGTGGTGAAGTGGATCCCGCGGAGCACTCCGGCGGCGGAGACCGAGCAGTTCGCCTGCAGCAGGTCCAGTGACCGCCCGGTGGTCTCCTCGAACGCCGACGCTTTGAACCATTCGAAGAACACGCCGCGGTCGTCGCCGAACTGGCGTGGGGTGTATTCGTAGGCACCGGCAATGCTCAACTCACGAAAGGTCATCGGTTCCCTCGGTCGATCAGATCCAACAGGTAGCGGCCGTAGCCGGATTTGACGAGCTTGTCGGCGCGGACGCGCAGTTCGTCGTCGGTGATGAATCCTCGTCGCCAGGCCACTTCTTCGGGGGATCCGATTTTCAGGCCTTGGCGTTGTTCGATGGTGCGCACGTAGTTGGAGGCGTCGAGGAGGGAGTCGAAGGTGCCGGTGTCGAGCCAGGCGGTGCCGCGTGGGAGGACTTCGACCTGCAGGCGGCCGGCCTCCAGATAGTGACGGTTGACGTCGGTGATCTCGTATTCGCCGCGGGCGGACGGTTTGAGGTCGCGGGCGATGGCGATGACGTCGTTGTCGTAGAAGTACAGGCCGGGGACGGCGTAGTTCGATTTCGGGGCGGCGGGCTTCTCCTCGAGGGAGATCGCTTTTCGGTTGTCGTCGAATTCGATGACGCCGTAGGCGGTGGGGTCGGAGACTTCGTAGGCGAAGACGGCTCCGCCGTCGATGGTCTCGAAACGGGACAGTTGGGTGCCCAGGCCGGGGCCGTAGAAGATGTTGTCGCCCAACACCAATGCTGCACTGTCGGTGCCGATGTGGTCGGCTCCGAGGACGAAGGCCTGGGCGAGGCCGTTCGGTTCGTGTTGGACTTTGTAGGTCAAGTCGATGCCGAACTGGGAGCCGTCACCGAGGAGGCGGGTGAACTGGTCGGCGTCCTGGGGGGTGGTGATGATGAGGATCTCGCGGATCCCGGCGAGGATCAGGGTCGAGAGCGGGTAGTAGATCATCGGTTTGTCGTAGACCGGGACCAGCTGCTTGCTGACACCCATCGTGATCGGATGAAGACGCGAGCCCGTGCCGCCCGCCAGAATGATTCCCCGCATGACCGCGAAGTCTTCCAGACCCTCCGATTACCCGCTCGGTTGTGCCGCTCCGTTTCGACGCGCGACGTGGAATCCGGCCTACACTTCGTTCTGCCCCGCAGCTGCGACGACGGGACCATCTGACGACCGAGAACCGAGGACGAGCCACGTGACGACAACGAACCAGATCGCCACCGGTATCGATCAGGTCACCGCTCTGCTTTCCGCAGTGACCGACGCCGAACGCGCATCGGCCACGCCCTGCACCGACTGGACCGTCGCCGAGCTGTCGGACCACCTCGTGAACACCGCGGCCAATTTGGTCACGATGGCTCGGGGCGGCGACATCGATTGGTCGACGTCGCCCGAGCCGTCGTCCGACCCGATTCCGCTGTGGACCGAGCGGACCCGCGAACTACTGGCCGAGATCGACGCAGGATCTCCGCTGCCACTCGGCATGGTCGCTGCGGAATTCTCGGTGCACGCGTGGGACCTCGCGACCGCACTCGGTCGCGGCACCGACGAGTTCGACCCGACCGTCGCGGAAGACGGGCTGGAGTTCATGTCCGAGAATTTGACCGACGAACGCCGCGCCGGTGCCTTCGAACCGGAGCAGCCCGCACCGGACGGGGCGAATGCCTACGAGCGCCTCGCGGCATTTGCCGGACGTACTGTCGCGCGTTCCTGAGACTTCGCTGGCGACGGCTCATTCCCACGGGATTCGATACGGCTGAGACGGGACCTCCGTCGTCGAAGTCGGCCATTCGTTCGGCCACATGATCTGCGAATCGGCTTTGAGCTCGTCGACTTCCGGTGGAACCGGATCTGCGTCCACCTCGATTCGTTCCCAACTGCATTCACCCGACGCGACGCGGCGTGCGTAGTGGGTCAGGTCGGCCGACGCTCGCGGTGAGGACGCCAGTCGGTCCAGCAGTTCCGCCGTGACGATACGAGTTTCGACTCGAGCCTTCAGGTCGGTGTCGAGTGCTCGTGTGCGTGCGGCCTCGAGCTCACCGCAGGATGTCATCAGACGGTCGTAGGCGGAGCGGGCGTGCGGAGGCACGTGCTCGATCATGCATCCCGCCATGGTTCATCGCCGGTGCCGACGGAAAAGTCGTCGTCGGGAGTACCGAGTACCGGTCGGATATCCGCGGTCTTCACCGCTTCGACGGCCTGCTTGCCGTCGTCGAGGAAGTCGTTCAGCGGGCGCAACGTGTCGTCGATCTTCTTGCCCACTTGGCCTTCGGGATCGCCGAGCGCATCGAGGAACGCGCCGAAGTCATCGACCACCTTTTCGATCTTCAGGATGAGTTCTTTGGTCAGATCCATTGCTTTCCAGCATATTTCGATGATGCTCTCGACCTGCCATGCTGTGCCGACCACCGGAACCTTCTTGATCACTACCTTCAATGCACCGCGGGCATTGTCGACGGCCACTTCCGACTCCAATAACTCGACGATTTTGCGCACCACTGCCAAGGCGGCCTCGCGAAGCTGGTCGGAGATCGCCGCACAGATCGCAGAGATCGTTCGTCCGGCGGGCCCTTCCCATCGCATTGCGGCCAGTTGGCGGTCGGCATAGTCGGTAAACGCCTGTGCGGCAGCGCCGTTCCAGTAGCCGTCCACGCGGCGCACCCCTGCCGCGAACGACTCCGCGGCAGCTTCCATAGCGTCACCCGCGATCTGGTAAGCCTGGCCGATTCGGCGAATTTCGTTCCAGTTTCCGGTCACGGGGATGGCCGCTTCGCGTAGCGGACTCCACCCGGAGAGTTCGAAGATCGTGCGGTCGATCTCGCCGAGCCACTCGGAGGCATCGGCGAGTACGTCCCGGAGGTCGTCGAGCACGGGATTCGGTGAATGGTAGTCGATCCCGTGGGGCCGGCCGTAGTCGGCGGGTCCTTCGAATTCGTCCACGTGCCCGACGGCGGCACGATCCGAACTGCCGCGGTCGATGCCGGACAGTGGCGGAAGTGTCGTGTGAGCGTTCAGCAGGTCGTAGTTCTTTTGATCTTGATCGGCATACAACCAGGCAGCTTTGTTGAGTTCGGCACCCATCTCCATGCAGTTGTCGGAAAGGTGGACCTGCCGAGTGCGCGTCATCTCCTGGAAGCCTGCGAGATACGGCTGGAGTCGCTGCAGAATTTGCCCGACCACGTTCTCGCCCAGACCCGCATGATCGAGTAGATACCGATGACTTGCCAGAGTATCGACGCCGATGCGATCGAGGAGATTTCCGAGGCCTGCGATTTCGGATGATCGTGCAGTGAGCCGTTCGGTCATTGCGTCGAGCTCTTCCGTAGTGAGGAGATGAGGCCTTCGACGTCCTCGTCGGTGAGTGCGTTCTCGACGTCACGGTCGGCAAGCACGACGAATACCGCGACCTCTGCGGTGGCGAAACCAGTAGTGGTGACGACGTCGAACGTCGCGCGGGGAGGAGGGCAGTACGGCGAGTCCGGTATGTCTTCCACCAGGGCTGTGTAGCGGACAGCCGGGACTGCGTCGATCTGCAGATACTCGGGGTCTCCGATCCGAACGTTGGGTTTCAGAGACCCGTCTTCGTTGGAGAAGATCATCGACGCTTTCTGCGCCTCTTGATAGGCGAGAACCGTCAAGTCACCCGCACGGCGACCGGTCATTCCGCTGATCGCCGAGGACTCGAACTCACCGCCTTCGCAATCGAATCGACCATGAAGACCCATTGCGCCGTACGTTGCGGTCGACCCGTCCTCGCCGACCCACTCCGAGAATCCGTCATTCCAATTCTCCCAGTCCGCAGGAATGTCGTAGGTCCAGCCGAATTTTGTGGCGATGGGCTGCGGCTGCCCGTCGGGCACGTCGATTTTCGGTGGCGGCCGGTTCATCGACGGGAACCCCGGTGGCAGGGGTGGTGGGGGCGTCGTTGAGCCCACGGGTGTCGGTGACACCGGCGGCAGAACCTGCACACCCTCGTACGGTTCAGGCACCGGAGGTGCCAGCTGCGGAATTGCCCACATGATCCCGAACAGCAGCGCTACCGACGCCGCGAGACGAATCAGAATTTTGCCGAGACCCATTGACGTACTCCCCCCGAAGTCGAACAGAAGCTAGCACGCGCGCCCGACACGAACGGCCCGCACGAGCCTCCACCGGTAAAGTGCCTGTTCATGAGAATTCTCGTCACGGGTGGGGCCGGGTTCATCGGCGCGAACTTCGTACATCAGACCCTCGCGCAGCGCCCCGACTCGCAGGTCACCGTGCTCGACAAGCTCACCTACGCGGGCAACAAGGCGTCCCTCGACCCGGTGGCCGATCGTATCGACTTCGTGCACGGCGACATCGCCGACGCCGACCTCGTCGATCGCCTCGTCCGCGAGACGGATCTGGTCGTCCACTTCGCCGCCGAATCCCACAACGACAACTCGTTGACCGACCCGTGGCCGTTCGTGCACACCAACGTCATCGGCACCACCACCTTGCTCAACGCGGTCCGCGAACACGACGTCCGCTACCACCACATCTCCACCGACGAGGTCTACGGCGACCTCGAACTCGACGATCCGGCACGCTTCACCGAATCGACCTCGTACAACCCGTCGAGCCCGTACTCCTCGACCAAGGCCTCGAGCGACCTACTGGTGCGCGCCTGGACCCGATCGTTCGGCGTCCGCTCCACCATCTCCAACTGCTCCAACAACTACGGCCCGTACCAGCACGTGGAGAAGTTCATCCCGCGTCAGATCACCAACATTCTCAGCGGCTCACGGCCCAAGCTCTACGGCGCAGGACAGAACGTGCGCGACTGGATCCACGTCGACGATCACAACAGCGCAGTCTGGGCCATCATCGACGGCGGGCGCATCGGCGAGACCTACCTCATCGGAGCTGACGGCGAAGCGAACAACCGGACCGTCCTCGAAGCGATCCTCGAAGAAACCGGCAACGCATCCGACGCGTTCGACTTCGTCACCGACCGCCCCGGTCACGACCTGCGTTATGCCATCGACTCGACCAAGTTGCGTACCGAATTGGGTTGGACACCAACGTATGTCGACTTCCGCGCCGGCCTCAAAGCGACCGTCGACTGGTACCGCGACAACGAGCAGTGGTGGCGACCGCAGAAGGACGCCACCGAAGCCGTCTATGCGGCAAAAGAGTCCGTACTGCCCTAGCTGCTGCGCGACATCCGGTGGCGCAGCAGCAAATACACCGCACGACGCATGAACGACGTCATCAGAGCCTTGGCGTTGCCGATGCGAACGTCGTTGTTGGACAGCAGGTTCGGGTCACTGGCCTGAAGCGAGCGATGGAAGTCCGCGGCTTGGCGTGCCTGTTGCGTCGCCAGCTCCACGCTCCACTGTCCCGAATTGATGCGGAACGACGCCAGTGGCCGGGGAATTGCCACGATGTCACCGCGTAGGGCGACCGCGATGAAGGTGGCCTGATCGATCAGGTAGGGATGGCTGTTGTCCCACAGGCCGACCTCGCGGAGCTCCGCGAGCTTCATCATGACGCCGCCCGGTTCACCGAAGATGTTGGCACCGGCCCGAACTGCAGTTCGGGCGGCCACTCGACCCGAGACCGTCCCGTGCAGGCCGCCGAGCCCGCGGGCGGCGATGACGGTCTTCCCGTAGGCGTCGATCAGCGTGCGTTGGGCGGCGACCAGAACGGCGGAGGGGTTGTCGTCGAACGCCTGCACCTGGGTGGCCAACGCGGTGGGCGCGATGGTGTCGTCGCCGCAGACGAGTTTGATCAACTCACCCGTGGCCTCTTCGGTGACGCGATTCCAGTTGGCTTGCGCGCCGCCACCGGCAGGGGTCGTCAGAACACGAATGCGGGGGTCGTCGAACTTCTGCGCGACGGCGAGGGTGTCGTCGGTCGACGAGTGGTCGGCGATGACGAGTTCGAAGTCCGTGAAGGTCTGCGCGAGAATCGAATCGATGGTCTCGGCCAGGTATTCGGCGTTGTTGTAGGCCGGGACGACGACGGATACACGGGGTGTCATGGTGTGGGGTCCTGGCTCTTTCTGCGGAACGAGAAGTCGCGGTAGCCGAAGAAGCTGACGACTGCCATCACTGCTGTGACGACCAATTGTGAAGGGATGGGCGGGAAGTGAAACACGGATACGGCGACCGTCATCAGCGAGATGTTGGCGAGGAACGCGCCGAAGTTCACGACGAAGAACCTCAGCAGATCGCGCAGGAAGTGCCCACGCACGCGGAACACCAGGTAGCGGTACATCGCGAACGCGCACAGTACGTTGCACAGATAGCCCAGCACGATGGCGGCGTGGTAGCCGTACCGCTCACCGATGAGCAACTGCCACACGATGAACCAGGCGGTACCCAGTGCAGTGTTGACGCCGCCGGCGAGCAGGAAGGCGATCTTTTGATTCTTGACGATGCGCATCAGCGGCCCGGCCGCACCGCTCATTCCGGCCGGGGGAGCGGGCGTCTGTGGTTCGGTCATCGGCCCACCCCCAAAGCTTGGCGCGTCGCGAACAGGGTCGAGGCGATGCCCGCGGGCAACGTTCGGTGCGTTCGACGGTCGATCTGTGGCCAGACCGTGGAGCGCAGACGTAGGTCGCGACCTTGGAACGCGGCGAGGGGAGATGCCGCGAGCACCACGTTCGGCCGACGGCGGAACACCGTCCGGCATGCTCCGAGGATCGAGCCGATGGTGACGGCTTCACCGGAGGCGAAGATCTTGATCGTGGGTGGCAGTTGTTGCGTGGCAGACATGGTGAGGGTGTCGGCGACCATCTCGGCCGCGTCGGACACGTAGAGGTAGTCGCGCAACGTGTCCATCGGCACGTAGATGGATACGGGTGAGGCCATGAGGTATCCGCGGCACAGGTGCGAGATGAGGCCCTGTGGTTTCGCGAGGTTCTGACCGGGCCCGTAGAGGTTGGCGAAGCGGCCGATGGTCACATTGATCCCCGTACGTTCACCGAACTCGGTCGCGATGGCCTCGGACTGCAGCTTCGCGAAGCCGTAGTCGCCCAACGGAACCGGCAGTGTTCTTTCGTGATGCGGGGCTCCGGCAGAGCCGGCGTACACACCTCCGGCGGACGAGGCGAGGAAGACCGTCCCGTCCTCGGCACGTTCGGCAGCGATGGCCTCGATGCGCGCCAGGACGGCACGGATCAGATCGTTCTCCTCGGCGAATTGCGCTGCGCTGGTGCCGTTCACACCCGCACCCGCGGCCCACACGACGTTCCACGCACCGTCGGCAAAAGAGTCGAAGAACTCCGAACAACGCTGCAGCAGTGCCTGTTCGGCGGACGTCCTGTCCGACCACGGGATGGTGCTGGTGTGCACCCTGTGCCCGCGACGACCGGCCTCCCGGGTCACCGCAGCGCCGAGCAGTCCGCCGCTGCCGACGATCCACGTGTGCGTTGCGGTCACGCCGACGGTGTGTTGCTCGGCTGGGAATCTTCGGCTGATTCTGCAGGCGCGGTACGTCCGAGCGGCCCGTTTCCCGGGTCGGTGACGATCAGATACGGCGGTTTACCCATGGCCGTCTTGACGTTCACGCCCACGTACTCGGCCACCACGCCGAGGGAGAACAGCGTGGCTCCGAAACCGAACAGCAGAATCACCATCGTCGATGCCCAGCCCCGCACTTCGGCACCGGAATCGAAGACGAAGTACGACACCAGCACGTAGGCCACGAGAATCAGACCAAGCAGCGCGAAGGCGATGCCGATGAAGCTGACCATCCGAAGCCCTTTGGTGCCGCTCGAGAGCACCATCCGCCAGAAATGCGAGAGCAGCGTCCGCAGGCGGTAACCGGATCGACGGTCCACCTCCTCCCGCAGTGCCACCGGACTCGTCGTGACGTCTCCCGCGATCCACCCGAGCGCGATGTCCAGGTACGCCTCCGAACCGGCATACGCGGCAACGGAGCGACCGACTTCACCGAGCACCAAGCGGTAGCTCTGGTAATCGACGGTGTTGTCCCCGGCCAGAGCTTTGGCGATCAGCCACTTCGCGCCGCGGGAGGCAGCGTTGCGCCACAGTCCGTGCGGTGCGACGTTGGTGGGCTTGGCGTAGACGACGGTGGATTGCCGGTCGAGGGCGGTATCGAGCATTCCGCCGATGGCTGCCGGGTCGTGCTGCCCGTCCTCGTCCATCGTGACGATCCATTCGCCGCCGCTCGACGCCATTCCGGCGAGGGTGGCGGGATGCTGACCGAAATTGCGGCTGAGCCAGACACCGCGCACGAACGTATGCGCGGCGGTGAGCTGTCTAATGACCGCAGCGGAGTCGTCGGGCCCGTGGTCGAAGACGAGAAGAACTTCTTCGACGACCATCGGACGCCCGACGGGAGTGTGTGTCACCTGCGTCAACGGAAGGATCTCGTCCATCAACGCACTGAGCGTCCGTTCGCCCTGGTAGACCGGAACCACGATGGAGATGCGGTGCGGAGCAGCAGCGTCGGACGTCACGAGGTCTGACCCTATCTGCTGGACGTCGTACTGCCGAACTCCGGCGCGGAGGGGCGTCGACGCCGTCGAACATCGAGCACCACCAGGCCGATCAGCACCATCACCCCACCGGCCATTGCAGCGAGTCCGAGTCGTTCACCGGGTGGCCGGAAGGTGAGCTCCAGGTCCGCTGCATCGGTTCCGGGCGGCAGATCGACGTACAGGAAGATATCGGCCAGGCCCTTCGTCTGCAGTGGCTCACCGTTCAGCGTCGCGGTGTAGCCGGGCCAGGCCAGACGCGAGAAGACGACGCTGCCACCAGCGGGTGCGGTGACGGTGACGTGCTCGGAGTCCGCGTCGGACGAGATCGGGTCGGCGGAGGCGTTCACCGTCGCTACGACGCGCCCGGACGCGGCGGGAATCAATCCATCGATTCGTTCGAGGACGTAGACCTGCCGAGCGGAGTCAGGGGTAGGCGCGGTCACCCAACGCCAACCTGTGGGCGCGGCCTCCCTCTCGGCCAGCGGATACTGCAGTTTCTGCAGCACGACGCGGTCGAGTTGCATCAGATCGGCGTAGGTCTTGCCGGTGTACGGCTCGATCTCGAAGAGCCGGTCGAAGGCGTCGGTGCAGGTCGACCCTTCGTGCTCGAAGCACAGCAGGTTTGCGAAATCGAGATAGCCGACGGGGGTGTAGGCGTTGACGTAGTCGAGGCCCATGACCTTGGCGGAGTTGCCGTACACCTGGGAGTGCCACGGCAGCTGTGGGTCGTCGGGGCCGTCGGCCTGCGTCTCGGTGAGCGCGCGGCTGCCGAGTTGCAACGTCGAGCCCTGCCATTGCGGGAACTGCGCCTTGGCTTCGGACTGAGATGCGGGCAGCCACCACTTGTCGAACGGCGGCTCGTAGGTGGCCACCTGGTACATCGCGACAGGTGCGATGGTCACGAGTAACAGCGCCGCCGTCGCTCGGGTGGAGAAGCGGTGGGCGAGCAGCAGAGCAAGTGCGCCGACCAGCAGGATTGCGAGCGCCGCAACGACGTGGCGACCGAAGAACTCCGGACCCGAGGAGCCGGCGCGCAGCAGCAACACCAGTGTCAACAGGCCGGCGGCGAGCAGCCGGGGCCGCAGCTTGTCCAGAGTCCCGTATCGACTGATCAGGGTGACCACGAGAATCAGCGCGACGATGGCGACGAAGGGAAGGATGCGAGCCGGCCAGCGGATGGGGCCGATGTCGCTCGGCCCGGCTGTGAAGACCAGGGCGAACGCCAACAGGATCAGCGGTGCGGCCAGTTCACGCAGAGCCCCGGGCACGCGACGCCACGCGATGAACGCGAGCGCAGGAACGACGAACCAGCCGATGTAGGTGACCGGCGATTCGGTGGTCTCGCCTGCCCACGACTCGATGCTGGTCACGGCCGTGGGGATGCTGGCGGTCAGCGATTCCGACCACGGTGCCGTCAGGAAGTTGTCGTTGAACGTTCCCTCGTCACCGCTGCGCCAGGTGACCGCGGAGGTCAGTACGCCCGGCAGGAAGGTGACGGCCCCGCAGGCGGCCGCGGCGATACCGACACTGCACACCTTCAGAGCCGGACGCCACAGGCGTTGGAACAACCGTTCGCCGATCGCGACCGAGCCGATCATGACGCCGGCCATCACCGCAGCGTGGACGTAACCAACGCTGATGGCCAGGTAGAGAAATGCGAACGGTACGACGGGGCCGCTGAGGCCGCGGGCGTACTTCACCGAGCTCGCCCATGCGTTGGTGATGTATGCGGTGCCGATGAGGGCAGTCACCCACGAGGTGTTCTCGAAGAACAGGGTGAAGCCGACGAACGGTGCACTCGCGCCTGCGACCGCGGCCCAGTTGGCGCGCGCCCCGTAGACGAGAGCAACGCGGTACACACCCCAGGCCAGCAGGATCGAGAAGCCGAGTTTGACGACCGTTGCGAGCAGTACAAGATTGTCGACGGACGGCGAGATGTAGTTGATCGCCATCTGCACCGGGTTCCACAGCCCGCCCTGGCCTTCGACGGGATAGTTGCCTGCCATCCACTGATCGAGCACGAGGGACGGAAAGTGTCCGTCGCGCATGATGCGCCCGAGTTGCAGCCAGTTGGGGATGGCGCCGGATTCGGTGTCGTCGATGTAGAAGAAGCGCGGGTCGACACTGAGCACCAACAGATAGCCGAGGACGACCACTGCGGCCACCCCAGCTCCCCACGCGAGGCGCTCTCGTCTGCTGTCGGGCAGAGAGCTGCTCTCGATCTGCGTATCCGTGGGGGGCAAGGTCAACTCCGTGAGTTCGGGCAAAGACACCCGACTCTAGCTCTCGAGGTGCCCGGGGACCGAAACGTCGGGTCGTGCACGACGCCGATGTCTGGAGCGACGCGACTATTGCGAGTGATCACTCTCTAAGTTAGAGTTCCGTCATCCTATGACGGAGGTCACATGAACCCGAACATTCCTTTCGACGTCGTCATCACCGGCGGCACCGTCTACGACGGATCCGGCGGCCCGGGCGTGCGAGCAGATGTGGGCATCGTCGACGGCGTCGTGCGGGCCGTGTCGTCCACACCGCTCGAGGTGGGCGCGACGACCGAGGTGGTCGACGCCACCGGCAAGTGGGTCACCCCGGGCTTCGTGGACGTGCACACCCATTACGACGCCGAGGTGCTCGTCGGCCCGGGCCTCGAAGAGTCCGTCCGGCACGGAGTCACGACGGTTCTGCTGGGGAATTGTTCGTTGTCGACGCTCTATTCCACTCCGGTCGACATCGCGGACCTGTTCAGTAGGGTCGAGGCGCTGCCGCGCGATCATGTGCTCAAAGCCGTCGATACCCACAAGGCGTGGAACAGCCCCGACGGGTACATCGCAGCGCTCGAGCGTCTGCCTCTCGGTCCCAATATCGCAGCGATGGTCGGTCATTCGGATCTGCGCGCGCACGTCATGGGCCTGGACCGCTCGACCGATCGCAGTCAGAAGCCCACCCGCGAGGAATGGCGCGCCATGTCCGACGCGCTCGAGAAAGCGCTCGATGCCGGGCTGCTCGGAATGTCGACCATGACGAACCCGTGGGACAAGTTGGACGGCGATCGGTACCGCTCTCGTTCGTTGCCGTCCTCGTACGCGCGGTGGAGCGAGTTCCGTGCGCTGCACAAGATTCTGCGTCGACGCGGTCGGCTGTTGCAGAGCATTCCGAACCTGAACACCAAGTACGACATGCTGTTCTTCCTCGCCTCGGCCACCGGAATCGGCCGCACTCCGCTCAAGATCTCGCTGCTGGCGGCGGCGGACGCGAAGGCGTCACCCTGGATTCATCGGGTCTTCGGTCCACTCGCTCGGATGGTCAACGGGCCGGGCAAGGGGCAGTTCCGCTGGCAGCACCTGCCCACCACGTTCGACGTCTACTCCGACGGCATCGACCTCGTGGTGTTCGAGGAGTTCGGCTCCGGCCGTGCAGCTCTTCATCTGCGAGAAGAGTTGGACCGCAACGAGTTGCTGTCGGACGAGGCCTACCGCCGCTGGTTCCGTGCCGATTTCGAGAAGAAGTTCAGCTCGCGCGTCTGGCATCGAGACTTCGCCGACGCCGAGATCACCGAGTGCCCCGACGCGTCGGTCGTCGGCAAGAACATCGCGGAGGTCGCGGCCGAGCGTGGTGTGCACGTGGTGGACGCGTTTCTCGATCTGGTGGTCGAACACGGTCGAAAGCTGCGCTGGCACACAACCGTTGCCAATCACCGCAAGCGGCAGATGGACAAGCTGATCAACCAGCCCGGGGTGACCGTAGGCTTCTCCGATGCCGGTGCTCATCTGCGCAACATGGCGTTCTACAACTTCGGGATCCGGTTGCTGCACCGCGTACACGATGCGCAGCGCGATCGTAGGCCGTTCATGACCGTCGAGAAGGCCGTGCACAAGCTCAGCGGCGAGTTGGCCGATTTCTACGGTGTCGACGCCGGACACCTTCGGGTGGGCGATCGTGCCGATATCGTCGTGATCGACCCGGAGGGTCTGGACGAGGATGTCCTCGCCTACCGCGAGGAGATCATGCCGGAGTTCGGTGGCCTGAGTCGAATGGTCAATCGCAACGACCGCGCTGTCACCGCCACACTGGTCGCGGGCCGAGTGGTGTTCTCCAGCGGCACCTTTGCCCCCTGGTTCGGCGTGTCGGAGCGGGCCGGGAGCTTCCTGCGCGCGGGCACTCCAACGGCTCCTCGTCGCCGGGAGCGTGTGTGAGCCCCAGTCAGCAGCAGCGCCGGACCGAGACCATCGGAAAACTGCTCGACGCGACCATTGCATCGTTGTGCGAGAAGGGCTACGCCGCAACCAGTGTCAGCGAGATCGTCAGCCGCGCGGGGGTGTCGTCCGGTGCCATGTTTCGGCACTTCGACACCAGGCTCGATCTGATCGTCGCCGCAGCCGACGAGGTTCGTCGACGTCAATTCGTCGAGTTTCGCCGTGGCCTGTCCGGTTTCGGGAGCGCATCGATCGAGCACTGCCTCGAACTGCTCAGGGCTGCGTGCCGCGCCCCGATCAACGGGGCCTGGTACGAGCTGCTGACCGCCGCCCGCAGTGACGAGGAGCTACGAGAGAGGCTGCAGCCGTTCACTGTTCGATATCACGAGCAGATCGGCGAACTCGCCCGCGCGCTACCCGTCGCCGGCGTGATCGATCCACGACATCTGGAAACGGTGATCTTCACCGTGGTTCACCTCCTCGACGGTGAGGCGTTGGCGGCCGTCGTGCATCCGCAGCCCGAGCAGGAGGCCATGCGGCTGAGAATGATTGCTCACCTGTTGCGCGGCGGCACCCTGCACGCCCTGATGGACGCAGGATGACCGGCTGGACGGTACGCACGCCCGGTGCCGAGCTTCCCGTCTTCGAGTACGGGAACCGGTCTGCGCGCTCGACGGTGCTGCTGGTGCACGGCTATCCCGACAATCATCACGTGTTCGATCCGCTGATCGCCGAGCTCGGCGACACGGTTCGCGTGATCGCCTACGACACGCGAGGCAGCGGAGCGGCCATGCTCGAGCCTGCGGCGGACGTTGCCATCGAGCAGCTGGCGCGAGACGCCTTCGCGGTGGTCGAGTCGATTCCGGGGCTCACCGGCAAAGTGCACGTCTTTGCCCACGACTGGGGGTCGGTCCAGATGTGGGAGGCGATGGCCGCTCCTCGGGCTGCCACCGCCTTCGCGTCGTACACGTCGGTGTCGGGGCCCAGTCTGGATCATTTGCGGCAGGTGGCACGGGCGCGGCTGGTGCGCCCGCATCGGTGGCCGTCGCTGGTGGGGCAGTTGGCCCGGTCCTGGTACGTCTTCGGGTTTCACGTGCCCGTCCTGCGTACCCGGGTACCGGGATTGGTGGCGCGACTGGGTGCCGAGGGCGAGCCGACCCCGATCGCAGCCGACCAGAAGCGCGGCATCGCCCTGTACCGGGCGAACGTGCTGCGGCGTGTGCTCCGCGGGCCTGATCCGCGGTGCGCCGTCCCGACCACCGTGGTGGCTCCGACACGCGACCGGATGCTGTCGCCGAACCTCACCGACGGTCTGGATCGATGGATCCCCGACCTGCGCGTCGTTCGGGTCGATGCGGGCCACTGGTGGCCGTACACGCACCCTGCCGACGCCGCCCGCGTGTTGATGGCGAGGGTGCAGGAAGCGGAGTAGACGGCGAGCGTCGGACGGATCGGTCGGGGGCTGTGCAACCATGGTCAGTGGTCTTCTTATCGATACGGCCGCACATGTGCTCGCTGGAACTGTCACTACTCGAACTGGATGGGGTACTTCTCGGTATGGACGGCACTGCTCTCGATCGTCTCGGCTCCGCATCGGATGTGTCGGCGGTTGCCGGCGGTGACGGTGAGCCCGAACTGACAGTTCAGAGACTGCTGTTCGACGGTCCGTCGCCCCTGGTCAGTGCCGATATGTACAGCTCTGTCGGCAAGGGCAACGCCGAGCGCACCCGCACGGGCGTCCGGATCGCCAAGCGCAGCGTGCTGCACACCAACAGCTACTTCGGACGGTTCCCGGCCAGCTACTGGCAGCGGTGGACCACCGTCACCGAGGTGGTGTTTCGAGCGACCGTCGCCGGTGCCGGTCGGATCGATCTGGTGGCCACGGATTACAAGGGCCACGAGCGCACGATGGCCAGCAGGACGGTCGATTCCCACAACGCCTCCACTCAGGTGGCCGTCCCCGTTGCCACCACACAGTTCCTCGACGGCGGTGCGCTGTACGTCCGCTTCACCACGACGTCGAGCGAGTTGTCGGTGCAGGACGCGGAGTGGACCGTTGCTGCTCCCGAGAAGCTGCGTCCCACCTCGGTGGTGATCTGCACGTTCAACCGCGCCGACGACTGCGCCAACACCGTCGCCGCGATGGCCGACGACCCGATTGCGCTGCTCGGCGTCGACAACGTCTACGTGGTCGATCAAGGCACCGATCAGGTGCAGACGCGGGAGAAGTTCCAGCGCGTGGCCGCCGAACTCGGTGACAAGCTCGTCTACATCACGCAGCCCAACCTCGGCGGCGCAGGCGGGTTCACCCGTGGCCTGTACGAGGTGCAGGGTAAGGGCGGCGATCCGGCCAACGTGATCTTCATGGACGACGACGTGCTGTGCGAGCCCGAGGCGATCGTGCGCATGAACTCGTTCGCCAACATGACCGTCGAGCCGGCGATCATCGGTGCCCAGATGCTCTACCTGTTGCATCCCGACCGCGTGCACGTCGGTGCCGAGGTGGCGAACCTGCAGAAGCTCGAGGCCGGAGTTCACGTCAAGAACGCGATCTCGGACAAGAGTGCGTTCAAGCGCAAGCGCCAGCAGGACGTCCGCGTCGATGCCGGCTACAACGGGTGGTGGTCGTGCCTCATCCCGTCCGAGATCGTCGGACAGGTGGGTTACCCGCTGCCGCTGTTCTTCCAGTGGGACGACATCGAGTACGGATACCGTTCTCGCGCAAATGGATTCGCAACCGTGACGCTCCCGGGCGCGGCTGTCTGGCACGCCGACTTCGCGTGGAAGGACTGGGACGAGTGGCATCGCTACTTCAACCTGCGCAACGGCATGATCACCGCAGCTCTGCACATCGAACTCGACGGTAAGACCCTCGCCAAGCAGCTGTTCACCGATCTGCTGCGCTACCTGGTATCGATGCAGTACGGCATGGCGCACACGCTGATCAAGGCTGTCGAGGACTTCCTGGCCGGTCCGGACTATCTACTCGACGGCGGAATGGACGCCGCCGGCTCCATCCGACGCGAGCGTGCTGCGTACGGAGAAACCAAGCGGCACAACGCGAACGACGTTCCCGGGGTGCGTCCGGCCGATATGTTCATCACCCCCGCGGGACCGCACCCGAAGAAGAGTATGGAATTCGCGGTCCTGGCCAAGCGAGTGCTCAATCAGTGGCGCGGCACCGTGAACCCCGGCCCCGTCGCCATCTCGGCCGACGACGCGCACTGGTGGCACGTCTCGCTGTTCTCGCACGCGATCGTCACCGACCGCTCGCAGGAGGGCGTCCGAGTTCGCAAGCGCAACAAGGCACATGCGTCCGAGCTGCTCAAGCGCGGAGTGACCGCACTCAAGCGTCTGCGCACCGAGACTCCGACGGTTGCTGCGTCGTACCGAGCCGCCGTGCCGAAGTTGACGAGCCGAGAGAACTGGGCTCGCCTCTACGGGCAGTAGCTATTTCGCGCGGACTTTCGGTGCCGTGCGAATCCGCACGACGACCTGTTCGTTGTCGGCGGTGTAGCCGAGGTAGTCGAACTCGGTGCCGGTGCGTGCGACGAATTCCGTCCACGCCCGGTACTCGTGGTTGCGCCAGCCGGGGAAGTTGAAGTACTCGTCGAACACGATGACGGTGCCCACAGCGAGTCGATCGGCCACCAGATCCAGCACGGTGACCGTCGAGGAGTACAGGTCGGCGTCGAGGTGCAGGAACGCCAGCTTCTCGTGGTGGCCCTTCAGGAAACCCGGCAGCGAATCCTCGAACAGTCCGGGGACGATCTGTGCGCCCGGCACTTCGGGAATGCTCTCCTGCTCGAACAGTCCTTTCGGGAAGCCCGTACGCCAGGTCTCGGGTAGGCCCGAGAACACATCGAAGCCGGCGACGACGGTGATGTCCTCGCGCGACGCCAGTTCCTCGGCGATGATCTCGAGCGTCGTCCCGCTGGCGACTCCGAACTCGAGGGCCATGCCTCGAATGGAGACCTCACCGAGGGCGAATCGCAGCGTCGCGTGCGGCCGCAGGAACGTCGGAGCCTGCGGCATCATTTCTTCGGCGAACTCCGCGCTCTGGGCGGCCGCTTCGACGTCGGACGCGTACGGGATGTCACGACGCATCCGCATCTCGAGACCGCGGATGAATGCGTGCAGGTCGTCGATCTCACGGCGTTGACGTTCGAGAACGTCGAGCAATTTCGCCTGTTGATCGTTGGTCTGCTCGGCCAATTGGGCGGTCTGCTGTGCCAAAACCTCACCGATCGCTCGTTGAAGCTTCTCCCGTGCCGACGACTTGATGCGATCCGCGAGCTTCCGAGGTTCTGTCATGGGCACACGGTAGCGGTAGCGCGTGGGTGCGCGCACCCCTTGGAGGCCCCGTCAGGGTCGGCGGAAGTGTTCCCGACGCCCCAGCCCGCGCAACCGGAACCATTCGGCCAGACCCTTCGGGTTGCGAGTGGTGACAAGGAAGAACCAGGTGAAGCGAATCCACTCCTGCGGCAACAGCTTTCGCATGCCTGGCTGCGACATCAGATACCCACGGTTGCGGTACGTGAAGTAGCGCTTGGTCGCGTCCTCGGGGTACTGCGTGTGCATCCGGCCGCCCAGGATCGGCTTGAACTCCTCGGCTCCGTTGGGGTGAACGTAGGCGGTGGTGAGGCACGTACCGAATTTCAGACCGGAGCGCTGCAGTCGACGATGCACTTCCACCTCGTCGCCGCGGACGAACAGGCGTAGATCCGGCACGCCGACGGCGTCGATCGTCGACGCCTTGAACAGTGCGCCGTTGAACAGCGACGCGATACCTTCCAGGAGATCGTCGTCCGGGTTCTCCGGGTCGATCAATTCCGATCGCAGGCGACGCCATTCGACACCGCGGCGCAGGGGGAACGCGAGCCGGTCCGGGTCGTCGATGTCGCAGACGACGGGGGAGACCTCGTCGAGGCCGTGAGTGAGGGCGCAGTCGTACAGAGTCTCGAGCACCTTCGGGCCCTCGGGGCGGCCGTCGTCGTCGGCGAGAAACACCCAATCCGCACCGAGCGAGAGGGCGTACAGAATTCCGAGGGCAAATCCGCCTGCGCCGCCGAGATTGTGCCGGGAGCCGAGGTACGTCGTCGGCAGGGCCGTCGACTCCACCAACTCACGGACAGCGGGCTCGTCGGCGTTGTCGACGACGACCAGATGATCGAGCGGACGCGTCTGGGCACCGATCACGTCCAGCGACAGAGTCAACAACTCACGCCGCTTGTGCGTGACGATGACCCCGACAATCTTGTCAGCCACCGGCTGCATCTTCCCGCTCGATCTCCTTCAATATCTGCGCGACGTGGTCTCCCGCGTCATCACCGTCGTACGCCCGCACCACTTCTTCGATGCCGCCCTGCTGCCGCACCTGGCCGTGATCGATCCACATCGCGGTGTCGCACAATTGAGCCAGGAATTCGTTGGAGTGACTGGCGAACACCAGGATTCCCGAGCGCTTCACCAACTCCTGAAGCCGATGACGTGCCTTCTTCATGAACTCCGCGTCGACGGCCCCGATGCCCTCGTCGAGCAACAGGATCTCCGGGTCGATGCTGGTGACCACGCCCATCGCGACGCGTACGCGCATACCCGTCGAGTAGGTACGCAGCGGCATGTCCAGATAGTCACCGAGTTCGGTGAAGTCGGCGATCTCGTCCATCTTCGCGAGCATCTGCTTGCGGGTCTGCCCCAGGAACAGGCCGCGGATGATGATGTTCTCGTAGCCGGAGATCTCCGGGTCCATTCCGACGCCCAGATCGAACACCGGCGCGACGCGGCCGCGAATGGTGGCACTGCCCCGCGTCGGCTCGTAGATGCCAGAGAGCAGACGCAGCAGCGTCGACTTGCCCGCGCCGTTGTGTCCCACCAGTCCGACGCGATCGCCGTCCTTCAGGTTCATCGTGATGTTCTTGAGTGCTTCCACGACGACGACGTCGGACGAGTTGCGATCGATGGCACCGCCGGCTTTGCCGAGGAACGCCTTCTTCAGAGAGCGCGTCTTGGCGTCGAAGATCGGGAAATCGACGCACGCGTCATGGGTGCTGATGCTGATGGACAACTCGAGACCCCTAAACCCAGTAGGGCACGCGGGCCCGGTACTTCTTGAGAGCGAGAATGGCCAGCGCCCAGCCGACGACGGTGAAGCCGAGCACGATGTACCAGTGGTACGCCTGCTGATCCTCGCCGATCAGGGGGGCCCGGATGATGTCGAGGTAGTGGAACAGCGGATTGATTTCGACGAGCTTGGCGCGGTTCGCGGCCTCGCCGCCCATTTGCTGCAGGCCCGAGGTGGTCCACACGATCGGTGTCATGAAGAACATCAGCGTGACGAAGCTGTTCAGGATCGGGGCGATGTCGCGGTAGCGGGTGGCGATGATGCCGAACAGGATCGATACCCATACTGCGTTCAGCAGGATCAGAACCAGCGCCGGGATCGCGAAGATCACGGTCCAGTGCAGACCGCCGGGCGGCCAGAAGATCGCGATGATGATGATGTAGATCAGCATGTTGTGGCCGAGCAGCAGCAGCTGACGCCACACCAGCCGATAGACGTGCACGCTCAGCGCGCTGGGCAGCTGCTTGATCAGACCTTCGTTGGCGACGAAGACGTCTCCGCCTTCGAGAATCGCAGCGCTGATCAACCCCCAGACGATCAGGCCGACGGTCACGTGGGGCAGGAAGGTCCGCAGATCGATGTTCAGCAGCACCGAATACAGCAGACCCATGGCGATCGCCTGCACGCCGGTGGCGATGGTGATCCAGAACGGACCGATCACCGACCGTCGATAACGCTGCTTGATGTCCTGCCACCCGAGATGAAGCCACAGTTCGCGCTGATTGAAACCGGTTCGCAGATCGCCGAACGCGCGCCGATAAGTCTGTGAGTCCGAAACCGGAGCAGGCATCTGTTCTCCTGCCTCGCTCTCGGGATCCTTCGCTGGTGCCGACACGACGGTCGACACTACCCGTCGAAACGCCCTAGCTCATTCCGCAGGCTCCACTCGCGCCTTCCTTCGGCTCGTGGGCTCGTTCCGAGCTTGTCACAGGTACTGGCCGGTACCGCTGCCACCGTGGCCGCCACCCGGTGCGGGCATCACGCCGGGAGGCAACGCGCCCTGACGCATCTGTTCGAGTTGGGCGCGGGCGGCCATCTGCTGAGCGAACAGAGCCGTCTGGATGCCGTGGAACAGGCCTTCGAGCCAACCGACGAGCTGCGCCTGCGCAATCCGCAGTTCCGCGTCGGTGGGGACGACGTCGTCGCCGAAGGGCAGCACCAGACGCTCGAGCTCGTCACGCAGTTCCGGCGCGAGTCCCTGCTCGAGCTCGTGAATCGACGACTTGTGGATTTCCTTCAGACGCGTCCGGCTGGCGTCGTCGAGCGGTGCAGCGCGCACTTCCTCGAGGAGTTGCTTGATCATCGTGCCGATGCGCATCACCTTCGCGGGCTGCTCGACCATCTCCGACAGGCCCGACCCGTCGTCCGAATTCTCGTTCGCGGACGATCCGGCGGCGCGGGCGGCGGCTGCGGTGGCTTCCTCGCGGCTCAGGGCGAGAGGTTCTCCGTTGGGACCGATCACAACGACGTGGTCCTCGGGGGCACTGTTCGGCTCGGATTGGGTCATTTGTCCATCATTACGCCTCGCTCGTCGTTGCGCGATCGTCGGGGGCGATTATCCTGGTCCGGTCGTCGGGAACAGCAGCTCGTCGAAAAATTGTGGAAGCAGGGAGGGAACGAAGCGTGCGAGGTGGGCAACCGTTCCCTGGCGAAACAGGACGTGAAACACAAGCTTTACCGGTCGGCGCTTAGAGTGTCCGGCATGGGTTACGACGTCGCGCGAGTGAGAGGTTCCATCCCCTCGCTCGGTGACGGGTGGATTCATCTCGACCCTCAGCTGGGGATGCTGATTCCCGATCGTGTGTCGACCGCTGTGTCCACGGCGTTCCGGCACAGTGCGTCCAACCATTCGGCCGGCAACACCTCGGCCAAGCGCAGTGCGGCTCTGCTCGAATCCGCTCGTGTCGCCATCGCCGATCTGGTGGGTGCGTACCCGTCCGGAGTCGTCATCGGACCGGACCGCGCGACGCTGCTGTCCTGGCTCGCGGATTCACTGAGTTCGCGCCTCGGTCTGGGAACCGGTTTGGTGCTCTCGCGTCTGGACGAGGAAGCGAATGTCGCGCCGTGGCTCCGGATCGCGAGCAGAACCGGTGCGCACGTGCGCTGGGCCGAAGTCGAAATCGATACCTGCGAGCTGCCCACGTGGCAGTTCGACGAACTCATCACCTCCACCACCAGGCTCGTCGCGGTCACTGCGGCGTCGCCGATCGTGGGGAGCGCGCCGGACGTCCGGGTCGCTGCCGATCTGGTGCACGAGGTCGGGGGACTGATCGTCGTCGATGCGGCCGGAGCAGCTCCGTACGCGCACGTCGACATCAAGGAGCTCGGTGCCGACGTCGTGGCGATCGACGCTGCGGCGTGGGGCGGGCCGTCGGTGGGCGCACTCATCTTCCGCGATCCGACGCTGCTGGAACAACTGCCGTCCATGTCGCTCAATCCGTCGGCCAAGGGGCCCGCGCGGCTCGAGGTCAGCAGTCACCAATACGCGTTGTTGGCCGGTGTGGTGGCGTCCATCGACTACCTGGCCAATCTCGACGACGCCGCGACGGGCACTCGCCGTGAGCGGCTCGAACTGTCGATCGGATCTTTGCAGCACTACCACGACGGGCTCTTCGACTACCTGATGAAGGCGCTTGATTCGCTCGATCACGTCATGGTGTTGGGCAATGCACCCACGCGTGTGCCCACCGTGAGTTTCACGGTCGAGGGCATGCCTGCAGTGAAGGTGTCCGAGCAACTGGCGCAGGCCCGAATCGGCAGCGTCAGTGGAGTCCATGGCGGCAGCCGTCTGCTGGACGCACTCGGCGTCAACGACGAGGGCGGTGCCGTCTCCATCGGTCTTGCTCCCTACACCACCCGCTACGAAATCGATCAGCTCGTCAAAGCGCTCACTGCACTCGCTCTCTAGCGGAGCGGCTCCGCCGCACGTGCACGAGGTGCCTCCGGGTCGTTCCGCAGGCTCCACTCCGGCCTCGTAGTGGGCGACGAGGTTTCGTGCACGACCGCTCATCTGCGTTACTGGACTCGCAGAATCACTTTCCCGATGGTCTCGGCCTCGTCGAGCATTCGATGTCCCTGTGCCGCTTCGGTTATCGGGATCTCGGCGTGTACCACCGCGGTGACGCGTCCCTCGGAGATCATCGGCCACAGGTGCGCCGTCATGTCCGCGACGATGTTCGCCTTGCTCGACGGCCCGGTTTCGGGCCGTCCGCGCAAACCGGCGGCGTGCACGGATCCACGCTTGGCGAGAAGCTTGCCGAAGTTCAGCTCACCCTTCACGCCGCCCTGCATGCCGATGGTGACAACGGTGCCGTCCATGGCCAGGGCGTCGATGTTGCGGTCGAGGTACTTCGCGCCCATGTTGTCGAGAATCAGGTCGGCACCGTGATCCTCGGTCTGTGAACGGACCTCGGTGACGAAGTCTTGATTCTTGTAGTCGATGAGAATGTCGGCACCGAGGTCTGCACACATGTCGAGCTTGTACTTCGAACCGGCGGTGACGGCGACGGTGACGCCCATCTGCTTGGCCAGTTGGATTGCGTGCGTGCCGATTCCGCTGCCGCCGCCATGGATGAGCAGCACCTGCCCCGAACGCATGTGTGCGTCCATCACCAGGTTGGACCACACAGTGGACGCCACCTCCGGAAGTGATGCTGCCACATGGAGATCGAGGCCCAGAGGGATGGGAAACAGCTGGGTGGCGGGCACGGCGACCTGCTCTGCGTAGCCGCCGCCGGCCAGCAGTGCGCAGACTCTGTCGCCGACGTTCCACCCACTGACACCGTCGCCGAGTTCGGAAATGATGCCCGAGCATTCGAGCCCGAGAATCTCGCTGGCACCCGGGGGCGGTGGGTAGTTGCCTTGACGCTGCATCAGATCTGCCCGATTGACGGCGGTGGCCGACACATCCACGATCACCTGACCGCGGCCGGGACGGAGGTCGGGAACTTCGGTCCATTCCATGACGTCGGGATCGCCGAATTCTTTGAGGGTGATGGCACGCATGTCTTCATACTGCGCCACCACTGCCGCAGGGACTCCTACAGGTCCCAGAGATTGATTCCGAAGTCCTCGGCGTGCTGGTCGATCTGCGTCAGTTCGTCGTCCGTGAACTCGAGGTTGTTCAGTGCCGCGACGTTGTTCTCCAGCTGTTCGACGCTCGATGCGCCGATCAGTACCGACGTCACCCGAGAGTCGCGCAGGGCCCAACTCAGCGCGAGCTGCGCAAGGGATTGGCCGCGGGCGGCGGCGATGTCGTTCAATGCCCGAAGGTGTCCGATGTGGTCGTCGGTGAGCCAGTCGGGGTTCAGCGACTTGCCTTGTGCTGCTCGCGAATCCGCAGGAATACCGTCGAGATACTTGTCGGTGAGCATGCCTTGGGCCAAGGGCGAGAATGCGATGACGCCCGCGCCCACCGCGTCGAGTGTGCCGAGCAGTTCGGGCTCGATCCAGCGATTGACCATCGAATAGCTGGGCTGGTGGATCAACAGGGGAACACCCGCATCGGCGAGCAGGTCCGCCATCTTCTGCGTCCCCTCGGGCTTGTAGGAACTGATGCCCGCGTACAGCGCTTTGCCCTGCTGGACCGCGCTGATCAGCGCGCCTGCGGTTTCCTCGATCGGGGTGTCGTGGTCGGGTCGGTGGCTGTAGAAGATGTCGACGTGGTCGAGACGCATGCGTGTCAACGACTGGTCCAACGAGGACAGCAGATACTTGCGCGAGCCGCCGAAGCCGTACGGGCCGGGCCACATGTCCCAGCCGGCCTTGCTCGAAATGATCAATTCGTCGCGGTAGCCGGCGAAGTCTTCCGAGAAGATGCGGCCGAAATTCTTCTCTGCACTGCCGTAGGGCGGGCCGTAGTTGTTGGCCAGATCGAAATGCGTGATGCCCAGATCGAAGGCGCGACGCAGGATCGAGCGCTGATTCATCAGCGGTACGTCGTCGCCGAAGTTGTGCCACAGTCCCAACGAGATCGCCGGCAGCTTCGGCCCGCGGGTCCCCACTTGCCGGAAGACCATGGACTCGTATCTGTCGGCTGCGGCAACGTACGGCGGGTCGATGTTGGGATCTGTCATAACTCGACCATATGTCGCGGACTCGAATCGAACATTCAACCAGCGCAAGCTACTCGTCGGTAGATTTCTTGCCTAAGATGTCACGGGTGACGGCCGAACTAGCCATTGGTTCCGGGGGGGACCCGCAGTGGCTCGACACTGCGGAAATGAAAGCATGGCGCGCCTACATGGACGGCGGGCAACGATTGATGGGGGTGCTGAACAAGGATCTGCAGGACGGCCACGATCTGTCGATGGCGGAGTACCGGATTCTGGTGATGTTGTCGGAATCGATCGACGGCTCCCTCAGAATGAGCGAGCTGGCCGACGGTGTTCTGTCCTCGAGAAGTCGCCTGACGCATCAGATCAGGCGGATGGAAATTCAGGACATGGTCTCTCGCAGCACCTGCGTCGACGACGGTAGGGGCGTGCTCGCGGTGATCACCGAGGAAGGCCGTCGACGATTGGCGGAGGCGGCACCCACTCACGTCCGCAGTGTTCGACGGCACCTCATCGACATCCTTTCGCCTCACGAACTCGAGGTGTTGGGCGACATCTTCGAGAAGGTCGACGCAGCGATGGACACATCCGGCTCGACACCGCGTCGATGAGGGGCGATTGGGCCCCGGGCTGCCCGGCCGTTTAAGATCGCACACGGAAGCGTGGCAGAGCGGCCCAATGCACTCGCCTTGAAAGCGAGAGACGTGTAAAAGCGTCCGGGGGTTCAAATCCCTCCGCTTCCGCCACATGTTCGTTGTTCGAACCCGGTCCACCCGCAAGGGTGGGCCGGTTCTGTTTGCCCCGGTCGAAGCTCAGTAGCGTCGCAAGTTCGCTTGCTTCAGCCTCTTTCACCAGTGCCAGCGCTGCTCGGTTCGACAGTCCGTTTGCTCCCGTCCGTTCGAGCTCGATTCCCGCTCTCGATAGATCGTTCGATACCGCCTTGCCGCGTATGCCAGGCAGTGAATGACGCTGAGTGCGCGGACGGTGCGGGGTTGTCTGGCCAGTTGTTTCTGTCTGCGAGTCGTCGTGGCAGTCCGGCTTTGAGGAGGGCCCCAGTGCATCGGTGCTGCTCCAGATGTAGTGCGTAAGAATGCGGGTGACGAGTGGGGTATCGACTCTCGGACCAGAGAGCTGCCGGTTTCAGCCCGGTCACTCGAGGGCCTACAGCGCATCCGCCCAGAAGGTGTTTCGCAGAAGTAACATATCCCAGTCGACGGCGCGGATGTGAACTGGTCAAAACAACGCGCTGACCAGCGAAGAACGCGCGAATTGGCGATAGTGAGCAAGCTTTAGTTGATGAACTGCAAGTAAATTGGGTGCTCTACAGGTTGCCCATTCTGTCGAAAGTTGGTTATCTCGTTTGCAGACCTAACCGGCACAAAGTTCCACCGACAATTCGTTTGATTCGACGAAGGGGGCAAAATGGCCGACTTTGAAAGCATCGGCGGTATTGAAGGACTGGGTTTCTTCGATAACTATTTCCACGAGAGCGCCGATGGGACGCTCACGACTACCATCGCAAGCGAAGGCCCCGGAATATCGGACGTCGTAACGCATAGCCCGGATTTTTCGTACAACCACTACGGTATACATGTCGCTCAATCCGACAGGCTCACGTTTTTCGGACCGCTGGACCAGAAAATCACCGGCTATTTTGTCGATTGCCGCCTCGGCTCTCCCACGCTGCACAAATTCGTTAAAATTGTATACTCGCCCGACCCGAGGAGACGACTGCATATCGACCGTGGCATCGCTCATACCTTCGACGGTCTCGAGAACGTCGTGACGCGTGACGAACCTCTGTGGTTTTTGAGCAGAAACAATCCTGACTACAACATCGCCAATGATGTGGTCAACGTGGGTCGGGATGTGAGTCCGGAGGACTTTCCCTCAATTCAACCGAATCAGTACCCAATTCCCCGTGCAGCGTACGAGTTCATGCTGATGTTGCAGCATCACTCCATGAAGTCGATGCAACGCTATCCGACGCGATTCCCCGTGACGTTGAACGGCGAGCGTCGATACGTCAACCTCCGCCCCAAGGAAGGTGCTGTCGCTTGAAGACGACCGAGATCGACGGGCTCGTGTGGAACGACAATTTTTGCGCGGAGACCGGTAGCGCCAGTTACACATTGGTTGCCAATCCAGGTCCGCTCGTAACCGACTTCCAGTACTGGAACCGAGATTCGTATGAGGCCTACATCGCGCACATCGGGCAGGACAACCGCTTCACTTTCCTCGGAGACCCCTCAGCGGTCATCAAGGGTCATTTCGTTGACTGCCGAGCGAAGTCACACGCGACCACTACGAACTTGACGTTTTCGCCGAACGCAGAGTCGTATCTTACAATTCCGCGAGGTGTAGCTTCATTTTTCGCAGGAATGCAGGGTGTAACCGTCCGCAGCGAGCCAATACTCTTCGCACCATCACGACCGGACTCGGACTATTCGGTCGGCAATGATCAGATTCGGATGTCGACTGCCACCAAGCCTGCAGACTTCCCTCGCCTGATTGTGAACGAACTGCCACTGCCCAAAGGGGTGCTCAACCTCATCAACGCGCGGCAGCAAGAAATTCTTCGTACGAAACAGTCGTACGAGTCAAGCTTCGGCGTTCCAGTGGGCGACACCATCGTCCGCATCAATGGTTCCCGGGGATGAAAATCAACCATCGACGTCTCGAAAGGGCTTTCTGATGACCGATACCATGACAGAAGCACACGCCACGCTCGACGGTCTGCGTGCACTCGCGACCACCACCACTGACGCAGACGAGCGCCAGGGGCTGGAAGCCTTCATCGAGTGCGTTTCACCCCATCTCATGGGCGAAGCGACGGCAACTTTCCTCGGCAAGATCACGGCCAGCATCGTTGCCAGCGCCCCTGAAGGAGCGTCAGCCGACGAGACCCTCGCCATCCTCTCGGAGCACTTCGACGTCACCGTCGAGTGATTGCTTCAACCCTTGGCTGCCACCGCCGTGCGACGCAAATCGCACGGCGGTGGCACAGGTCGTGAAAGGAATTCGCACGTGATCGGTTCGGCTGGACGTTGGTTGATCGGTGGCGCGACCATCCAGAGCTTGGGAGAAGCTCTCTATGACCTGCTTATCCCGCTGCTCGTTCTTCAGATCACTGGCTCACCGGTGATCATGGCTGCGGTATTCGTTGTCGGCTACTGCATGGAGATCATTGTCGGAATCGTTGGCGGCGTCATCGTAGACAGAATCAACCGCCGCACCCTACTCATCTGTATAGCCGCGCTTCAGGCGGCTGTAATGCTGGGCTGCGCGCTTCTTGACATCGCCACCGGTGCGCTTCCACTCTGGGCGTTGTTCGTCACCGCAGCCGCAATCGACTTCCTCGTGCGCTTATATCTTGTCGCCGATGCCGCGGCACTACCCCAAGTTGTTGGCAGCGCAGCGCTTCCCCGCGCCAACGGACTCATGCAGTCGATGCTGTCGACGACTCAGGTCGCAGGTCCGCTGATCGGCGGGCTGGCGTTGGAGTGGATAGATCTCCGGGGAGCGCTACTTCTCACCACAGTCGTATACGTCGCGCTCGCGATCTTCGTCGGCCGCATTCCGCTCGATACGACGAAGGTTGCCACGAATCCCACAACGATTATCGAGTCCTACAAGCAGGCTTGGCGTGTCGTGCTCGATAATTCGTTGTTGAGGCGCATCGTGATCTGGCGAGGGGCCTTCGATTTCGTGATCGCCGGCGCATTCCTGATGCTTCTGTTTCTCCTTCAAGGCCCCGCTGAACAAAGCTCCTCCAGCGTGGGAGTTATAGTCGCAATCGGTGCCGTGGGCGGCATCGTCGGCGGACTTGGGTTCGCGCAGGTGCAGGCGGCCGTACCGTCATGGCTAGTCCTCGCATCAGGAGCTGCTTTGATGTGCGGCGCGTTGGCAAGCCTTGCGTTTGCGAGGAGCAGTTATATCCTCGCTGCAGCAACCTTCGTACTCTTCGGCGCACTCTCGGTAGTTCGTCGTCTATTGGCACAGCTCTTCCAGAGTGCCGTGCCCAATGAGATGCTCGGCCGAGTTACAGCTGTGTCTCAGTTGATAGCCTCCGTCGTCGGCCCAATCAGCGTTGCCATCGCGGCGGCGCTATCGGATTCCGGCCGAATATCTATTCTCTACATTGGCAGCGCAATCGGCGTTGCAGCCCTCGTTGCAGCGCTTGCGTTCGGACCATTACGCGGTAGCGATTGGGGCATCAGGAACCAAAGCGTCACGCAACCAAATGCCGCCTGAATTGGGAGGGACCGCGATATGTCGCCTGCTCTTGACTTTCCCGTACACAATCCCCGGCTATACCAGCAGTCTCCGGTTCGGAGCAACCACAACTGGACACTCCCTGTTGTGTCAACGGAGTTGCCCAGCACCCTGCGCACGTTTGAAAGCATTGGCTACGGACCGGAACTGCAACAACGGGTCGGTAGCAATCTCGCGATAAGTGAGCCATTCCGGCTTCTGAATCGCGCGGATGCTGAATACCTGGACTCGTGCATTGTCGACCTCGAGAAGTTCGCCATACGCAATGACAGCAATCCCCGGCGCGCCGTCGTTCGAGGCGCGGCTTACCGTTCAACCGACATCAGACGTCTCTTCTCTGACGAGCGTCTTACGCAGCTGTTGTCGAGAACCGTCGGGTATGAGGTCGTGCCCAGTACGTTGCCTCATCAAATGGCGCACATCAACATCATGGACGCAGACAAGCCGGGTTCGGAAGACGTCGACACCGGAAATTGGCACATTGATCAGAACCCTGTCGTTCTTGTACTGAACATTGCTGGCATGGATGGCGGTACCGGCGGAGCGTTCCAGTTCTTCGACGGGACCCGAGACGAGAGCATGGAGCTCCTGAGCCGACACGGCAAACTTCCTGACAGCAGATGTGTGGACATACCCCTACCGGAACCTGGATACGGAGTAGTGATCCACGGTGCCTTCGTAATGCATCGAGCGTCTCCGATGGCTCCCGGTCCGCGTCGTGTCAGCCTTGTGTCAGCGTTCGAGCCTTCGGACCCAAGCCGGCCAGACATGAACCCCAACAGGTTCGTAGCGGACGGCTACGGCGATGACCAAAATGGAGTCGCGGAACGGCAGACCCGCGCATTCGAATACGCCCGACACAAGGCGTGGCGCATGATGGGTATGCTCGACAAGTTTGTGTCGGCGGACCTGTGGGAGGCTTCGCCAGACGAATTGGTCGCTCACCTAGCACGGTGCATGCAAGACGGACTTCAGTGCGCCTCTGCCTTGCAAATGGGTGAAGTCGAACCACGGGCGGCGCTTGTCCAGTACCTGAATGACACCTCCGTCGGAAGCGAACCCAAGTCGTAGTTACGGCGGGTCTCGACTGGCGAACTTCAATCAGGACGGCAATTGAACGTGTCGGGTCCCCGTGAGTCTCCTACCTGAATGAGAGCAGGTTGGCGTGAATGCGGATCGTAGCCACTCGCTCCGAACGAAGCTGAATCCGGGCTGCCATGCCCCAGATTGGCCAGGAGATGCCCCAAGATCGGGGGACGCCCGAGAAGTGGTCCATACTAGGCTCGAGCGATTTTGTACAGGTCAGACCACCTGCATAGCATCCGACGTGTTTTCGTCGACAGGTTTGATGCTATGCACTTACATTTGCCACAAATCGATTGTTCTGAACCCGCTCCTCCCGCAAGGGTGGGCCGGTTTGGTGTCTGTGGACGAATCGGCGCTGACACAGACTGTGCCGGCTGGTATCGATACCGGCTCAGTGGGTACTACCTGCGAATGAGCGAAGAAGCGCGGCGCAACGACGGCGACAACGAGGGACCTCTGGAGGAGGAACTCGAGGAGAGTTTCGACGCTGTCGTCTCCGAAGGTGCCGAGCGATTGCACCGCACAGTGCGCACGGTTCTGATCACAGGATTCTTCGGCGGGCTCGAAGTTGCTCTGGGTGTGATGGCGTATCTCGCGGTGCTGGACGAGACCGACAGTCATCTGCTGGCGGGCCTGGCGTTCGGCATCGGCCTGGTGGCTATTTATCTCGCCCATGGTGAGCTGTTCACCGAGGACTTCCTGATGCCGATCGCGGCAGTGGTGGCCCGTAACGGAACACCGTTGCAGCTGGTGAGGCTGTGGGTCGGGACTCTGCTGGCGAACTTGTTGGGCGGTTGGTTCGTGATGTGGTTGATCGCGCACGCGTTTCCGCAGTGGCTCGAGGTGTTGTCCGAGTCGGCACATCATTTTGTCGACGCACCGCTGAATCTCCAGTCGATCTGCCTGGCTGTTCTCGGTGGCAGCACGATGACGCTGCTGACTCGCATGCAGCAGGGAACAACCTCCGACGTCGCACGGATCATCGCCGCCATGGCGGCTGGTTTCCTTCTGGCCGGACTGCAGTTGTTCCACTCGATTCTCGATTCCCTGCTGATCTTCGGGGCCATCCACGCCGGTGCGGCCGTGAGCTACGTCGCCTGGATCGAATGGTTCGGCTATACGGTGCTGTTCAACATCATCGGGGGCGTCGTCTTGGTCACCGCGTTGCGCTTGGTGCGCACGAAAGAATTGGTGAAGTCCGAACGACACCGGAATCCCGAGTAGCGGAGCGAGAAGTCGCCACGACACGGGAAAGCCGGACAAGCGACGTCCTACTGATGTGCACACCTCGTCCACCGGCGATGTGGTCCCCGACCGCTCAGTGCGGCGGTTCGCTCCAATTCCGCGGAGGCAGACTCGCCAGGCGCATCAAGTGCGCGAGCTTCGGTTTGCTGACGATCGTGGGGAGCACCAACTCCCACATCTGCCGTAGCCGAACGTAGAGATCGGCTCGGCCGGTGAGCATCTCGGACAAGATCTGCACACCGGTGAACGACCCCACGACGAACGTCGCCAGCGCATCGATATCGGTGCCCTTGACCAGGTCACCGTCTGCTGCAGCGTGGGTCGCAACCTGTCGGATCGCCTCGATCCAATCGCGGTACGGCTGCTCGATCGGTCCCTGAATGCTGCCGATCTCCATCGTGAGCCGCATTCCACCACGGGCAATCGGCTCCGTCACGAGCTGCCGTGCCATCTCCTGACTCAACAGCACCAACGACTCGATCGCAGAATCACTATGGGCGGCAACAACCTTCGTGCCCTCCATTGCCATGTCGTGCTGCGCCGCGATCACCGCATGGGCGAGGTCTTCCTTCGACTTGAAGTGGAAGTACATCGCCCCCTTGGTGACGCTGCAGTACTGCAGGATCGTGGTCAAACTCGCTGCGTAACCGAACTTCTCGAAGCTCTTCGCTGCCCCGAGAATCACGGCGTGGCGAGTGAGTTCAGCGCGCTCCTGCATCGACAACCCGGCTTCCCACTCGTGTTTCTGCTGACGGAAACGGTTCTATCCTCACGAAGCTACCGAACAGTTCGCGGCAGCGGGAACTCGTACGATCGGTCACGGCCGGGCTTCGGCTCGGCGTACCGGAACGACTGCACGTCCGATCAGGAAGACAGCCGCGAGAATCTCGAGCAGTGCACAGGCAGCAAGAACCGGCGGCGTTCCGACCCTGGATGCGATGAATGCAGCGAGAATTCCCACGGTTGCACCTCCCGCCCCGGCCGAGAACTGCATCAACGAAAATACGAAAGGCCGGTCTTTGCTGTCCACTTCCCGTTGTACTGCGGATTCGACGATGACCAGCGTGATCGCTCCCATCGCACCCAGGGCAGCGAACAGCGAAATGGAGACAATCACGTTGCTGGTCAGCGTGAAGAGCAGGAAGACGATGCCGTCGGCCAGAATCAGCCACTTGATGGTGGACGGCACCAACATCCTTGGGAAAATCCTGGTAGCAGCGGCACCGGCGACGCCTCCGAGACCGCTCACGCCGAGCAGGATTCCTGCCAGCATCGGCCCTTGGGCCAGCTTCTCGTCGACGAACGGAAAGATAAGTGGGGCTTCCGTTTCCAGAATTACAGCGACGAGACAGTACAGCATGAGCGCGGCGTGCAGCGCGGGAACAGCACGTACTGCGGCCCAGCTGGACCGTGCGGATGGACGGTCAGCAACGTTACCCACACCGCCGGGCTGTCTCGTCGATGCGGGAATCTCGAGGAGATTCACTGCAACCAGTGCAAGTCCGATGACGCACGCCATCACACTCAGCGCGCCTGCGAATCCCCCCAGCCCGAACAGGAAACCCCCAGCGGCCGGGGCGACAGTGAGTACGACGCTCGATTGCATGCCTTTCGTACTCAAGTACTCGACCCGTGAGTCGTCTGTCATGAGTGACGCATCGAGAGACATTTTGACGACGAGGGATGTCTGATGGAGCGAGCTGTTCACCGCAGCGGATACGAGAAGTGATGCGAGCGACGGTGGGGTCACGACCACGATCAAGAACAGTAGGAGCCGTGATACCAGCAATACGTTCAGAGTGTGCCGTGCAGAGAATCGGCCCACTACCTTGCCGATTCCCGTCGACACCACCAGCGCGGGAATCACGATCATCGCACCCAGCAGGCCGACGTGGAACGCATTGCCGGACAGGCTGTAGACACCTGCAATGAAGACGGTGTAGCACGCAGTGCCGACGAAGCGGACGCCGAAATCTATGGTGAGGAGAAGACGGCGTGGGAAGTGTTGCGCGGGCATCAGGAGCACCGCCCCACTGAGGTATCTCGCGCAGCATCGACTGAGCAGTGTGGGTTGGTTCCGGCTGCGCTCAGCGAAGCGTGAAGCCGAGACATCCAACATCCCCCCGCGAGTTATTTGCGACACCTGACGAACCTTGCTAAACAAGCCGGATGTCCCGTTTTCAGGGACGGCGGCAATCGTTGCCCACGCCGACGGGTTCGTCAACCCGAGGTCTTCGCGGGCCAGCTGACTCGCTGGCGGTATCGGTGGTCCAGTCCCGACGCACGCACGTCGACTGTGCCGCTTTGCGGAAGGCAAAACATTTCGCGCGGTATTTTCGTACAGTCTCGCTGTTGGAGGGCGCGCTGTTACCTTCGGCGGTATGAACGCTGCCAAGCAGACCTATGTCGGAATCGTGGTATTCGAGCTCGGTAAGACCGCCGGGGACGGCAAGTACTATCGGGAAGACTTCTATGTGGTTCATGCGGAAAGTGTTGCCGCGGCCAGAAAAACGGTCGAAAAGCGTGTGCACGAACTGGAATACGCCGCAGGCACGGGTGACGATCGGTCGTATGTGCGATTGGCGCACCTGGTCGATGTAGCTCCGACGCTTCAGGACCCGACTGAAGACGTCGTGGATCTCTATTCGCGTCACTTCGCTTCTCTGGAGACCTACTCCGAGTTCGAGATGATGCTCGGGGGACGCGATCCCTTGACGACCTGATCGCGGGACGTCATCCTTCTCTGCTCTCCCAACGCTCGAGTCTCGACTCCGTCTCGAAGCGTCGTACTGCTTTCGAGATCGGATCGACGAATTCGATTGCACTGGCGAGTAATTGGAGTGGTTCGGTGAAATCGTCGACGGCCCGGTCGGTAGCCGTCGGGTACAGATCGTCACCGAGGATGGGCACGCCGAGTGAATTCATGTGCAGACGTAGCTGATGGGTGCGTCCGGTCAACGGTGTCAGTCGATACCGGCCGAGTCCGTCTCGATGGTCCACGAGTTCGACGGTGGTGTGCGCGTTGGGTTCTGCGTCGACCTCGCGGGCGGTGAAGTGGCCATTGTCCGAGACGATTCGACTGTGGACGACGGCGGGCAGCGCCAGCGACTGGTCGTAGGGCGCAATCGCCTCGTACTCCTTGCGGACCTTCCGATCCTGGAACAGTGTCTGATACGCGCCGCGAAGTGCCGGGTCTACGACGAACAGAACCAGGCCCGCGGTGACGCGGTCGAGTCGGTGCGCGGGCACCAGCTGCGGGAGGTCGAGTTCGAGACGCAGTCGCACGAGTGCGGTCTGTAGAATGTGTCCGCCTCGGGGGATGGTCGGCAGAAAATGGGGCTTGTCGATCACCAGTAGCGCGTCGTCGCGGTGCACGATCGAGATATCGAACGGCACAACGGTTTCCGATGGCAGATCGCGGTGGAACCAGACTGCCTCGCCGGGAACGTACGGTGCGTCGGGTGAGATGGGCCCTGCCATATCGACGACCTCGCCGGCGTCGAGCATCGCGTCGATCCGGTGTCGAGGAATCCTCGGCTCGGTCGCTGTCAGGAAGTCGCGGACGGTGCGCCAGGTTCCGTCTTCGGGCATACGGATGCGCGCGGGGTCCAGACCGTGCCGCTTCGCCAGGGGCGGTTGCTGGCGTCGTCTCACTGGGTGAGCGTATCCGCCTGCCGAGGTCGCACTCGAGCAGACGATTCGGTGGACTTCCTGCCTGCACAAGTGCGAATTCGCTACTCGCAGCCGACGCCGTCGTCGTCGCGGTCTAGGTGAGGCCCGTAGCCGTACTCGTCCCGATAGACCGGAGCGGCACCGGCGTCGCGGGCCGCATCGCAGTTCTTGTATTGGAATGCCCCGCCCTGATGGGGTGCGGGTGCCGGAGCGCCCTGAGGCTGTGGCGCAGGAGCAGGTGCCGCCAGCGGGGCCGGAGGTGGTGGCAGAAGCGCCGGGCAGAACTGCGCCGAACCGCTGCTGCAGAGGAAATCGGTGATCGGATCGGCCGAGGCGACCGCAGGCGTCGTGACCAAGGCGGCTGCTGCGATCGCGCCGGCAATTCCGATCTTGACCAGCAGTTTGTTCGTCTTCATGGAACTCCAATCGAGGGGGTGTGATCTGGAGCATTCTCGGGCGCTCATTGAACTGTCAATCAAGTCATTCGCACGACCTACGCCCGCGACTCCTGGAACACGGACGTGTTTGGAACCCGTCGATTCGGCGTATCTACGAACGTATGAGCGAAAACGAGCAGGTCAACCAGAACCCCGAGAAGGATCCCGACGACTGGGTCACCGGCGACGAGCCGATGACCGGACCGCAGAAGAGCTATCTGGGCACCCTCGCGCAGGAAGCCGGCGAGGAAGTTCCCGAGGGTCTCAACAAGGCGCAGGCGTCCGAAATGATCGACAAGTTGCAGGGCGAAACCGGCCGCGGCTGAGAGGCGACCGGGAAGTCCACTCGATGTGACATCGACCCCCGAAAAGGCCACCGAATGTCACATCGAGTGCCCTCTCGGCTTCTGTGTCAGCGACTGCATCCGACCAGGTAGACCGTTATTTCATGGGTACATGTAACAAAGGATCTCGCAGACTTTTGTACCCGCTTCCCCGCGGCTATTGTGAGCGGACCCACAGCTTCGGCGTACGCGCGTGTCGGTGGGTACGTTGAGTAACGGAAGTTGTTTGTGTTGCGCCCCGTATGGGTGCGCAGGGGGAGGATGGGCAATCAGATGCACCGTCGTGTGTTGGCAGTAGCGGGAACTGCTCTGGCAGTTTCTCTGCTGGGGTCGGGTCTCGCCGGGGCGCAGCCGCTTCCCGGTACCGGCAGTGCCGATGGTGGCGGTGTGGTGGTGCCCGGCATGGAAGCTCAGTCCTTGCCGTTGGCGTCGGCGCGCATCGATCGTGTCGACATGCTGACCGACCGCCGTGCTGCGGTGTGGGTCGAGTCGCCCGCCATGGGCCGCGCCATCCAGGTCCAGGTTCTTCTTCCGGCCGCGCAGGCCGTGTCCCGCCCCACGCTGTACATGCTCGACGGCGTCAGCGCAGGTAAGGAATCCGATTACAAGGAAAGCACCTGGACGCAGAAGACCGACATCGTCGATTTCTTCGCGGACAAGCAGGTCAACGTAGTGCTCCCGGTCGGTGGATCGAGCAGTTACTACACCGACTGGAATGTTCCGGATCCGGTGCTCGGTGTGAACAAGTGGGAGACGTTCCTGACGTCGGAGTTGCCGCCGCTGATCGATGCGCGATTCTCAGGTAACGGCACCAACGCGATCGCGGGTGTCTCGATGGGCGCGCAGGCCGCGATGGATCTGATCACGCGTCACCCCAAGCTCTACACCGGCGTCGCCGGTTTGAGCGGTTGCTACGACAATTCGCAGACCAACTTCAAGGACGCGGTGCGCGCTACCGTCGCGACCAACGGCGGAAACGCGTCCAACATGTGGGGCGAGAACACCGATCCTCTGTGGGTGCAGCACGACCCATCCGCCAACGCCGAAGCCCTCCGCGGCAAGGACGTCTACATCTCCGTCGGTACCGGGTTGCCCGGCCCCTACGAACTCGGTCCCGGCGGTAGCGGACCGGAGAGTGCGCTCATGGGCGGGCCCCTCGAGGCCGCCGCGCTGTACTGCACGACAGTGTTCGACACGAGACTGCGCGCGTTGGATATCCCTGCGACAACCGTCTATCGCCCCTACGGCATTCACGGCTGGCCGTACTGGCAGGACGACCTGCGTGAATCCTGGCCGACGCTCGAAAGCGCGCTAGGCCTGTAGGGCGAACTTCAGAAACGCGTCGTTCTCGTGCGGGTCGCCGATGGTGACCCGCACGCCGTCGTTTCCGTAGGCGCGCAGCAGTAGGCCCTGTTCGGCCGCAGCTGACGCGAATTTGCCTGATTTCTCGGCCAACGGCAGCCACACGAAGTTGGACTGCGATGCGTTGACGTCGAAGCCTCCTGCGACCAGAGCGTCGCGTACGCGGTCGCGTTCGACGATGAGGGCGTCGGTGCGGGCGAGTAGTTCCGCCGAGGCCTCCAGAGACGACAGCGCCGCCTGCTGCGCAATCGTGCTGACGGCGAACGCAATCCGCACCTTGGACAGAGCCGTGATCACCTCGGGATCGGCAACTGCGTAGCCCACGCGCAGGCCCGCGAGTCCGTAGGCCTTCGAGAACGTGCGCAACACGATCACGTTGCGTCGTCCACGCGCGAGTTCGACGCCGTCGACGTGATCGCCGTCAGCGGCGGGACGGGTGTACTCGAAGTAGGCCTCGTCGAGCACGACGAGAATGTTCGACGGCACCGCGTCCAGGAAGGCCTCGAGCTCGGCGCGCCGGACGACGGTTCCGGTCGGATTGTTGGGGTTGCACACGAAGATCAGGCGGGTGCGGTCGGTGATGGCCGCGAGCATCGCGTCGAGATCGTGCACGTGGTCTGCGGTCAGCGGAACCTGCACGGGCGTCGCACCGGCAACGCGCGTGATGATCGGGTACGCCTCGAACGAACGCCATGCGAACAGCACCTCGTCGCCGGGGCCACACGTGATCTGAACGACCTCTTGGCACAGTGCAACCGAACCGTTACCTGCGGCCACATTTTCGGTCGCTACACCGAGCTTCTTCGCCAAGGATTCGACGAGTGCTGTCGCCCGGATGTCGGGGTAGCGGTTGACGCCACCGACGGCCTCGGCAATCGCGGCATGCACGCTGGGCAGCGGGCCCTGCGTTGTTTCGTTGCTCGCCAGCTTGATTGCTCCCGGAAAGCTACGGCCGGGAATGTAAGCGGGGATTGCGTCGAGGTCGGGGCGGATGTGCGCGGTCACGGCTGCCATTATGCGCTCAGGTTCGGGGTTGACTTCTACGCGTCCGTGTTATTGCTGTGCACGACCGGACCGATCGTCCTATCTTCGATAAGTATGTCGGGAATCTTCAGCGACGTCGCAGTCCTTCGGTCCGCCACCGCGCCCACAGTCGGCGCGGACGACGAGGTGGATACGTCCGCGCACGAATCTCCCCCACGAGAGAAGGTGCCTCTGACGGCCATCGAACCGGAGGGCAGACCGCGCGGCGGAATCGTCGTGCTGCACGAGGCGCGTGAAATTCCACAGTCTCTGCTCGACCTGCTGCGCGCACTGGCGATGGAGGGCTGGCTCGCCGTCGCCCCGAACCTCTTTCACCGGGGCCACGGCGACGACAAGGAAGTCTTCGGCGACGACCTCTTCGCAGACTTCGACGCCACCTCCGACTGGCTGGTTCAGCGCGGGGTCTATCCCGATTGTGTTGGGGTCATCGGATTCGACGACGCAGGCACTGCAGCTCTGATCGTGGCCACCAGTCGTCCGGTCGGAGCAGCGGTCAGCGTTGCCGCGGCGGGCATCATCGAGCCGCTCAACTCCGACGCGGTCGCGTTGGTCGAGGCTGCACCCAAGCTGCAGGCACCCTGGCTCGGTCTCTACGGCGAGGACGACCCGCACACCCCACCCGAACACATCGAAGCCCTCCGCGACGCTGCCACGCGTGCCTCAGTGGCCACGAACATCGTCAGCTACTCGGGTGTGCAGCATCGGGCCGACCATCCCAGGGAGCAACCGGGCAGCAGCGATCACACCGACCCGGCCGAGGCCGCGCTCGTCGATGCGCAGACCCGAATCTTCGATTGGTTCGACAGCTTCATGCGCTGACGAGCAACAAGCATCTTTTACGCGAACGCCGTGCGAACCTGAGGCGTCGACCAGCCGTTTTGCCTTCTGGCCTTTGCCGTGTGTAATCTCTTTCCTCGGCGGTCCGAGAGGGCCGGCAGCCTAGGAGGCGTGCCAGAGCGGCCGAATGGGAGTCACTGCTAATGACTTGTCCTTTCACCGGGACCGGAGGTTCAAATCCTCTCGCCTCCGCCACGAACGGTAGATTTTTATCGTTCAGCTAGACCAGTTGGATAACTGAACATGCGCCCGTAGCTCAACGGATAGAGCACTTGACTACGGATCAAGAGGTTAGGGGTTCGAATCCCTTCGGGCGCACAGAAGAAATGCCCCGGAGCTGCAGCGATGCGGTTCGGGGCATTTTCGATGACCATCCGAGTTGCGCCCGGCTCAACACTTACTCAACACATTGGTCGGAATTCGGCACGAAAGTGTTGAGTTCACGGTGTCGGGGCCGGACAGCCTCAGTCCCAACATTGGAACGGCTCGACCATGACACAGTGGCGTCGTGACGATCAACGAGTGGTGGCTGACGGACCCTGCCGAGCGGTATTGGATGGAGACGATCAGGCGCGACGATTTCGGCGATGGAAATCAGAGTCCCGTTCGCGAAGCGAAACGGAGTCTCGACTCCGTACTGGGAGCTCGTCAACCACGTTCGGGACGGCGACGTCGTACTCCACTGGACGACAGCCCGGGATGGGAAGCCATCCAGGTTCGTCGGTTGGTCGATCGTCGACGGTGAGCCGTACGAGGTCGACAACCTCGTGTACAACGACAACAGCCCCGCGAGCGGCCGAGAAGCTCTGTTGCGCGACTACACGGAGTTCTCGACGTCGGTTACCTTCCAGGATTTGAACGAACGCCTACCCGCCATCCGCTCGGTGCAGGATGTCCTCGAGATCGGCCGTGACGGAAGCGTCTACTTTCCGTTCGCATTTCTCTCGAATGGAACCCTCCGCCCCAAACAAGGTGGGTACCTCAGCAAATTCCCCTCCGCGCTATTCGGTGTGCTGCCAGAACTTGCTGTCGCGCAGATCCACTCTTCAGCCGACCGAGGCGTGGATGGCAAGGGATCGGAGACGTCGTCGACGGCGCGTTCGGATCGCCGGCAAGCCCTCGAGGCAGGTCACGTGTCGGACCCCAAGGTCCGGCGAGCGATCGAGATGCAGGCTGTGCGGCAGGCGATTCAGCACTACGAGTCGCTCGGGTACGAGTGCAAGGATGTCGGCGCATCCCGGCCTTTCGACCTCCTGCTTTTCGGTTCTGGGGACCTAGCCAGCGAGCGGCATGTCGAAGTGAAGGGCTCGACGGGGAACCCAATGCCGTCGAACTCACCCACGGCGAGGTCAATCACGCACGGGAATTTCAACCAACCGACCTATTCGTTGTCAGTGGTATCACTTGGCTTCGCCACGGGAGTGATGTCGTGACCAGCCCAGGTCATGGGCGAGTATTCAGTGAGTGGGCTCCGAGAGACGAGGATCTTCTACCGATCCGATTCAGACACGCCGTCCCTGACCAGCATGACCTGACGCCACCCGAGTTACAGATTTGATGACTCGTCGGAGTAGTTCGAGGGTCCGTACAGATCTAGAGTTGCGGTCAGATCTGGCGCAGAATTGATCCGTTGGATGTAATGAGCTTCGGTGACACGCGTCGATGAATGCCCCAGCTGGGTTTGCGCGGTCTCGATGCCATAGGTTTCCTTGATCAATGTGGCAACCGTCTTGCGGAAAGAATGCGGTCTCACCCAGGAGAAATCCGCGCCGAGCGCAGCCCTCCACGATCGTCTGACGTTGGATGGCGAAAGCCAGTTTCCGGTGCTGGTCACGAATACTGCCTCGTGAGGGTTGATGAATATCGGCGATTCTGCCCGGCGCCTCAGTATCGTCGCTGCGAACTCGGGCAGAACCAATGTCAACGGCGGGGAATCGCCTTTCCTGTGTTCCTGACGCCATAGGCGCTCGCCCGCAACCCGAGGAACTATCAAAGTCGCCTGAATCGTCGCGGTCGCAGGGCTGACGTCGAGACGGAGATCCGGATAGCGAAGAGCTAGCACCTCTCCGATCCGAGCCCCAGTCGCAATCAGGAGGTCCATGATGTCTTGTAGGTCTTGGCCAGGCTTGGGGCCAGGCTTCCGTTTCACCGTCCCGTCCGCGAGAACCTCTTCGTGAGCGCAATAAGCTGCGACTCGGCTTCGGATCTCGTTCAGCTCGTCAAGAGTGACGGACCTGACCGGCTGCCTGGCCTTCTTCGGCAGCGCCACTTCTCGGACCGGGTTCTGTGGCATGAGGTCCAATCGGACGGCTTTGGAGAAGACTCCTGTGCACACCACACGTGCAATGCGGGCGCTACTGGGAGCTCGCGCGGCCAGTTCTCGGAGGAACGAATCTACGGTGCCTGTGCGGACTTCCCTGACAAGTAGTTCACCGATGGCCGGTGCACACAGCTTGTTCCAAACATCGAGATAGCGGCTGTAGGACTGCGCTGCCAGTGATGGTTCCTGCTCGGCAAACCAACTCGAGGCCAGGGCTGAGACGGTCGAACTACTCGTCAGGCCGCTTGCGCGGGTTGGTGCCAGCCTGTTCTGTAACTTCGCGTTCAAGTTCCGCCGAGCGGCCTCTGGGGACCGGCCGCTTGCCTCGACCAAGCGGCGCACGCCGTCGGAATCTCGGATACGAACCTTTGCGACGAAAGCCGACCCGCGCTTTGTGTTCGTGATCTTTCCCCACTCTCCAGGGGCAGTGCGCTGCCTAGCCATCCTCTTCGTCCTGTGTGTTCATGCCCAGTTCTGTCATCCGTCGAAAGAGCTCCTCCGAGCGTCGTCGTGCATCCTCGTACAGATACTGCATCGACTCGATATGTTCGGCGGATTCGTTCTTGGACAATCCGTTTCGTAGTTGTACCCGGGCGCGACGCATGGCCTTGAGTGCATCGAGCCATTCGCGAGTGATTCCGACACGATCGTTTCTCGGGTCGAAGGTGTCTCGGACCCACATGTCGAGAGGAGTTTCTGATTGCTCTTCGGTCCATTCCGAGCTCGGTCGCATGAGTCCGGCCTCGCCGCTAAACCAGCGGAGGGCATCGTGAGATTCTTGCGGCAGCCCAGGGAGTACTTCGACCTTCCCTTTGGGAAGGTCGGGGAAGACCAACTGTGCAGGTGAGACTCCCAGTGCCGCAGCCAATACGAGCAGTTCCGAGATGTCAAGGCTCTTCTTTCGACCTGTCTCCAAGTCTGCAACCACCGACCGGGAGATTCCCCACCCGAAGTCGACGGTTCTGTCGGCGAGCTTTGCCGCGGACAGTGCGGAGTGGTCTTTACCCCGGAGTCGGCGAACTTCCGAGGCGACCCGGGCAACGATTGATTCCGCCCAAGACTGCGTCATGGATACGCAGTCTAGCTGAAAATACGTCGGTCTTGTGGGTGGGGTACGTAGTTGCTACTCTGTGGTGGAACCACATGGACTGATCCGATAAGTCCCCCAAAATGTGGCTCTACCACACAATCAGTGGAGGTGCTGAAGATGCCCAGACGGCTGCTGTCTGTCCCGGAGGCTATGGCTTGCACGGGACTTGGACGATCCAACTTCTTCAACAAGATCGCGTCCGGAGAAATCCGGAGCGTGAAGGTCGGCAAGCGTCGGCTCATCCCGGATACGGCCATCGATGAGTACATCGAAGGTCTCGAGGCGGAATCCGACGCCAGTTCAGGCGTCGCGTAAGGCCCGGGGCCAACTGCCCCTCAGGAAACTGAAACGCCCCCGGAGAATCTCGGTGTTACCAGCACCGAAGCCGAGGGCGTCGAAACCACAACCCGTGAGGAAGGAGTTTCGCCACCGATCATAAAGCGTCTTGACAAGTGATTCAAGACATTTCGCTGACGCACCGTTCTCCGCCCCTGATTTCGGTCAGGGGCCGAACGGGCGATGACGCACGCTTCGATTCGCGATCGCGCGGTCGAACCCCTCTGCTCGCACTCGAACAAGCCTTCGCTGTGAACCGTCTAGCAAAGGCCTGATGTGTCGCAGCAGCGTCGTTTTCTGGCAGAGCCCGACGTTACACCAGCCTGCCGCCGGCCTGTGCACCCTGTGTAAATCCTCTGAGACCGGCCTCGAGGCACCACACGCTCGACTGATCATCGAACGAGTGGCGATACCGAGCAGCCGCGCGTCCATCGTGACGCGGGGCTATCGGACGTGGAGCGGACAACGTGGGTGCGGAAATTGGCTCAGGGGCCATGGGGGGTCCGAGACAGACCGACGAAGTACCACGCCTTTGAACCCAGTCACTACTGAAGAGGACCCATGAGAACCCCTGACCATCATCGAATCGAGCCTCACTTGCTTTCGCTCGCACGTCGTTTTCACCCGTCACTGCCTGTGCGGATTGGCGATCGAGCCGGAATCCCCAAGCCTGCCTTGGCATCAGCGGCCAAGCGTGATGAATATCCAGGCTGTAGTCATAACGAATCCAATGACGCACTGCGCGAGCTGTATTCGGCCGTACATCGAATACCAGCAAGGCTTGAATCGCCCGTCTATCGGTCATCACCTGATTGGCCACCAGTGCCAGTGTCGCGTGCATCAGGTGCAATACACGCCACAGGCGTATCGGATCCGACAGAGCCCACTCGAACCACAGGTCCTTCACCGCTGATGCTTCCCTCTCATGTGTTGTCGGGCAATAGACCCCATTCGGGTGATGCCTCCGTCACCAGTAAGGCGACCTATTCACCCATTGCCCGCCGCGGCTCAGATACATCCCTCAGGAGACTGGGGTGCCATGCGTCCCTCGCAACCATTTCGCTTATCACCCGCAACTCCTGCAATGGAAGTGAGACCCGCCATGCCCGCTGACATCATCGCGTTCTGCAACCAGAAGGGTGGCGTGGGCAAAACCACCGAGACCTTCCACCTCACCGACGCCGCCGCGCGTGCGGGCAAACGAGTTCTCGTCATAGATATAGACCCGCAAGGCAACCTCAGTACGGTCCTCGCCGCACAGACTCTTGCTCTCGACGACCTTGGTGTCGCAGACGTGCTTTCGGACTCTTCGGGAGCAACGATCGGCGACACAGTCGTACCCTGCATCTGGCCAGGTGTCTTCCTGGTCCCGACAGTGCCCGGGAACGAATCACTCGCGTATGTGAGAGACCAGCTGGTGGTTGCGGGAGCGGGGCGCGAACGCCGACTTCGAGATGCACTCGAAACCGTTGCTGATCAGTACGACGTCATCCTGATCGACTGCCCGCCCAGCTTGGACCTGCTGACCATCAACGCACTCGTCGCGGCACGCAAAGTTGTTGTCGTCAGCCAATCTGCGCTGTTCTCGGCGAACGGCTTGGCGCGATTATGCCGGACAATTGACGCAGTCAGACGAAGCTACAACGCCGACCTCCGCCTTCTCGGTGCGGTGATCAACCTGCACGAGAACCAAACCATCGCCGGCCGAGAACAGCTCATCGAGATTGCAGCCAGCATTGACATTCTCGGTGATCCAGTGCCGAAACGAGTCGTCATCAAAGACTCGATGGAATCGCAGACCAGTCTGAAGGACTGGGGAACAACCCAAGCGCGGAGCCTGTGGACTATCTACCGCGACACAGTCGAGATCCTCATTGATGGAGAGCAGTGATGGCGCGGCCCGAGCGGATGAAGAGCGCACTGGCCGGACAAAGCCCCGTGAACCCACCTCACCCGGGCAACGACACGTCTCAGCCTGTCGCAGAAACCCTACTGGTACAGAAGAACTCGGAATCAACGGTGGATCACAGCAAGTGCAAACGCTCGTACTATCTCTACACGGCCACTGTCGACGATCTCCTCAACGCCGCGGAGGCACTATCCGCGACACCGGGAGCGCCGCGTGGCCCATCGGATCTGGTCAACGCAGCGGTGGAGGAGTACCTCGAGTCGCTGCGTCTCCGGTTCAACGACGGCAAACCGTTCCCCAAACGGACAGGTCCGCTCGCGCGTGGACCCAGGATTCGCTGACCGGTCTATTACCTAGCCACTGCACTTTTCACCCGCTATCGCGGGTACATCGCACACCAAGTCGGTCCGACGCAGCTGCCGACCGACACATTCCCGGAGATCAGGAGGCAACATAGGTGGATAGTTCCGTACTCGGTATCGAGAACCTGCCGTTGCTTACGTTGGACGAGGCGAAAGCTCGGGCGCTCGACATCGACTTCCGTCGCTGCGGTTCAGCGTGGATGCACGGCAAGATTGTTCCGCACTGGTTGCTGCAGGCCGCAATTCGGTCCGGTGCAGTTGTCTACGACCGTTCCGTTTGGGGTCAACTGGCTCTGTCTGCACACTTCACCGAAGCAAATCGACATGAAATCACCTTCGTTATCACCTACGGGTTGGACGGTGCACCGAACGTCGTTGACGGGAAGACAACCGACTACCCATCGAACATCAACCAACTCGATGATGCCGCTCAGAACGCCGTACCATCGACGCTCGTTCCTAGCCCTGAAAGTGCATTAACTTGGCTGGCGCTCCTGGTTGATTCAATCAACGAGCTGCATGACCGAGCTCGAGCGCTCGTGCGGTGGTGGCCGCGCTAGTCGGATCTTCCTGCCCCTGTCCACGAAGGCGTTTTACGACGGCAGAGTGCTCTCCATGGTGCGCCGTTCGGAAGCCACCGCTCAGGCCGAATCGCTAACGTTGGCCATAAAGCCGAGGCCGTAGAGGGTGGAGAAGCTAAGATCGGTTCGGGCGTTGCACAAAAGGTGGAGGCGTTGTAACAGGGGTTCGCGGCCACCATGCGACTCCACGATAACGTCCTCCTCGAATGATCCTGGAGGTGGATGTTGCCCCCGCAGGCAGGCATCTGTTCGACATTCCGTTGTCCGATACAGCCCCACCTGCCACCGTCCGGATCTCCTACTCAGGCCAGGACCGATGAGACTGACACCGTCGTTACGGCACGGGCTCCAGTCCGATGCGCCTGGACAGGCCAGGGGTCATATTGTGGAGGGGTGGACACCTTGTTATCGACCAGCGTTTTGGTACAACATAGCGACGTCGTCGCGGATGTGGCGAAAGGGAAGGGTACGCGGACTGTCGGGGTACCGATCCACGAGGCCCGCTTGACGGAAGCGTTCGCTCAAGACGCACACAACCTTATGCCTCCTGGAGCAGGTCGTAGCCTCCATCTGCTGTTGGAACCACGAATCGGTCGAGGTCGGCCGGATGTGCTCCTACTTGCAATCTCATCAAGTGGACTTATTTCGTACCTACGTAAGGCCAATCGACTCGCGACCTTCACCGAGGCGCAGGTTATTTCTGGCGATGTCGACGAACCTGTAGGGGTGTCGGCTACTTACGCCCGAGACCTGCGGTCGAAGATGCAGGCCGCAAACTGGAAAGATTCGCAGCTCGCGCATGCGAGGAACCTCGTCCACGACTCACTCGCAGTGGAGGCGAAGATGTCGGACTGGCGACGTGCGGTGAGACAGGTGGCGCGATTCGGGCCGATGGCCCACCGCACTGCAATTTTGATGCCAGAGAACGTTGCGGCTCGCGTCGACCTGCCCACGTTAGGTGTATACGAGAGCGGTCTGATTAAAATGTCGGGCGATCGGCTGTCGTGGCTACGTACCGCGCCTAAGCGTCCGCTTGGTGACGCGCAAAAACTCTGGCTTCTCGAGCTCCTGCATCGACAGCTACAGCGCGATCAGATTCCCTCTGCAACGCGCATTTCCTCAACCGCGTGAAGCAAGTTGGTGACGCGTCCAGCGTAAGCGGGCGGCAGCACTACCCGGTCTCGTGCAATACGGCTGTACAGGCTCGATGCCTCGTTGAGTGACTTTTCGACTGCGTCGAGTCGAGTCGGTACGTCCGCTGAGGTGGTGCCTGCCTCGGCCCTTCTGGACAGTTGCGCCATGAACTGCACTTGGGCCTCCGCCCGTGTCCAGGACGATAAGGCACGGGCGGCGAAGGTTGCGCTGATTTCTGGGAGCACGATGTCGTCGCTGTAGGGGAGGTTCATAACGTATGACAGTTCCTCTTGTGCCTTCAATGAGGCCCACAGAGCGGGTAGATACACCCTCGCAGTTGGGGGCTGACCACCGGCGGGAGACGGTTGCCATTTGGAGATGAAGAATTGTCTTAAGGTGTAAAACCAGCCAGAAGATATTGCGGTAGCGCCAGCGGCCAGACCTAGGAGTCCTTCGAGATCCGAATACCCCCAATGTACTTCATATTCGTTGACCTCTGACAGGGTGTAGATAAGCCGGAGCAAGTTGGACAAGCGGTTCGAGTCCCACGGTGCGGGCGGATAACCTTTAGTTGCCCGATTGACAACTATGTAGAAACCCTGAACATCTATGGTTGTGACAACGTCGAGCCAGTCGGCAATGTCTTTCCAGTTACTTAACGCGCCCTCATCGATGGCGACACTGGCAATGGTTCTATCTCCTCCCCATGCGTCGACGGCAGATCGGGCGTACTGGAGTGCTAGAGGTGTCCAGATATCTGTAAAAGTCGACTGGATGCACGTGGGTGCTATCAAACGGTTGTGAATTCCGACCGCAGTATTGGCGGCCTCGATTGACGCTATTTGGTTGGCGACATCGCCAGCGCTTTGTGACCACTTGATTCGGCGGAAGTTCAAAGCGTGAGATGAATGGCGTCGAGCCGAACCCGCTGGGGTTGAGGAGTAGATATAAGATTGAGGATCGAGGAGCGCATCGAGGCCCCTCGACCGAAGTCCCGTCACCGTTGTGGTGAGTGCGGCGACATCTTCGTCACCAGGGCTGAGCACGACTCCGGAGAGGGAGCCCTGATCGGAGACGTCGAAGATCTTGCTGCCCTTGCCGTATCCGTGCTGAACATAGAAGCTCATACCGTAACTCCAAGTCGGCGTAGCGGAATTGACACATTTCTATACCGCTGGCTGGGGCGCGGAGCCAGCAGACGCGTGATGACTACCTGCAGGTCCTCTTCGCACGACACGCCCTCAAAGGAGGAGGCGTCGAAGCTTTGTAGTCTCCGAAAGTACTCGCTACTGTCTATTTTTTCATACCAGAATGGATGGTGCCCGACAAGCGCTTCAAATGCGACAATCCCGATCTGAAAAAGATCTGTTCTGAAGTCGATTTCTGCGATCCGTCTCATCTCGAATTGCTCAGGTGCGGCGTATCTACCTGTGCGTGGCGATGCGCCGTACGCATCGGTGAGCGGCGAAAGATCATTGTGGTACGCAATTCCCAGATCAAGCAGAACCGGAGAACCTGCATCGTCGAAGACGATGTTGCCGGGTTTGATGTCGCGATGCACAATTCCTGCGTCCGACCACATTGCGTTGACTGCTCGAAGTAGCGCAATAACCAGACGTCGAGAAAGATCCTCGTTTCCACCGAAATTCTTAATAGCCTGATCGAGAGTCCCCCCTGGGTAGTAGGGCTCTGCATACCAAATGTAGTCTCGTCTTGAGAGCCTGCATTTTCTGGGCGGCTCGACGAGCTTTACCACGTGGGGCGAATCGACCTGGGACATACCCTCGATCTCGCGGCCGAAGCGGGTCGGAAACGGGATGGAGTCGTCGGAGTCAAAGTCGTCCTCCGGAAGTGGCTCCTTTACAATTTTGATGACAATGTCGTCTGATCCGCTACGGCCCCGGTAAGCAACCTTGTAAGAACCCTCACCTAGCTCAGGTAAGGCCAGTTGATAATCGGCAAATGCTTGCATCAACTCGTCATCGGAGAAGGGGACCGTCATGCGCTTTCGCTCTGGCTCACCCGACAATATTCGCATACTGGGAGTCGATCTGCACTCAGTAGCAGTGAACGGGAGTGTGGGGTAGCGGTCAACGGGCGTGTGGGCCAATTCGCAAGTATGTCTCGAATCGACCCTTGTGGTGCTTATTTCACAAACTTGATTTTGCAGCAGTGCCTCAGAAATGGTCGTTTCTGGGCCACCGATCTGTGAGACACGGGCGCGGCCAGAATCAACTGAGTCGGTTTGGTCTGAAGAGTGACCGCGATGGCGGGTTGGGTCCTCGATGACGTATGCCCCACAAACGAACGTTGCCGGGACACTCGCAGGTGAGACACCTAGTATTCGAAGCACGGCAGTTGTTCGCCGCGTTGCGACTCGGTTACGTCATGACCTATGAAGGAGACAGGGTTGGAAGCGGCCGGGCGAACCTCTGCACTCCGTATGGCTGTTGTCACTGCGCATTCAGGGGGCGGAGGAGCGTTCTCAATTGAGGATGACATCCGAATGGTCAAGTCCTCACTTCTCTACGCCGATTCAGTAACTCTCTTTTCGTACTCAGCGGCCATGCTCGAAGACTTCTGTGCCGCGGACCTCGCTGGCTACGAGCGACGAATGGAATACCTAGCTGCCCACACTGACGACGTACTCCGGGGGCTCGGACTCGACCCTTCGGTTCTACAAGACTCAACCCTGACAGGCAGGCAACGGAAAGAGATACGCCGGCGCGCTCGGAGAATCAATGCCAGCATGATGGAGGCCGTCGAACACCTGCTGTCCATCCAGGAGCTGACACCCGACCTTCACGACATCGGCTCAGTACTGGAATCAGGGCACATGAAAGACCTCCAGCAGGTCATGGATCTCGGACTATTGACGCTCGCTCCGGATGGTTTCGCACTCGACCCGACCCAAGACAAGGCTTCGGTATACACCGAAGCACTGGGCCGCCTGCTCAAAGATCGTCGCTTGCAACCGGTCCTGGACGAGAGGATGTCGCGGCGTGTCTTGGACGCGCAGTCGTCCGGCGAACCGCTAACGGATGACTACACCCAGGCGCGAGCTCGTAGAGCCGCCGTGGGTGCGGGGTTGATTGCGCAACTGCCCACGTTCCCCGAGGCGTCAATGAAAGACGTTATCGATGCGCGAGATCAGCTGCGCGAACCGTTGCTGTCCTACCGCGCCGAGATGAAAATCGCCGCGGAAACGATCAAGTCAGATGCGTTCGACTACTCCAATTTGGAAGCTGACATCCAAGATCTGTTCAGAGACCAAGTCGAGCCCAAGTTGCGTGACTTTCAACGCGAGCTGGCCAAGACAAAGGTCGTGCTAGATGCCGCTAATGCGATGAAGACCACGGTCGCCGCCGTTGTCTCCGGCGTAGGCGTAGAAGCATCTCTACTGCTGTCTGACGCGCAAATCACTCTGCCCGACCTCGCCACCATGGGCTTGGGTAGCGCTGCGGCGGGTGGCGTGATCACTAGTGGGTTGGGTATTGCGAAGGCCCGCTTCGACGAGATCACCAAACGCAATCAAGAGCCCTATTTCTATCTTTACAAACTCAGCAAACAGCTGTAGCTACCTAACGCTGCCCGATTCGAGAGGTTTGCCGCTGACACGCTTGACGCCAGCTCGATGCTGATTGTGCCGCCGGAAGCTAAACGACGAGTTGGGATCTGTGCATGGCTATGCATGATCATGCGTTGTCTTGCTAACGGTCGTTTCTGGGGCACCGATCCGTGAGACACGGGTGCGGCCCGAACGAAGGCGCGATCGCAGGCCGTCGGCGCGGTCCCGAACAGGGCCCGGAGCCGTTTAGGTCCCGCCGGATCATGTCAGTTTCAGACGACGGCTGCACTCTTTGCAGGCGTTTCGAGGGTGAGTGCACGTGTCTTCTGACATTCTGATGTCAGAAGTGCGGTGCACGGTCGCATGTTCGGCTCTCGGTGACAGGGAGGCTTGTGATGGACCCCGACAAGCTCGATGTCGTGGAGACCGGTGTGCTGACAGCGTCGGGGGAGCGGTGGTCCCAGGCCGAGGTCCGTTTCGCTGTCCTGGCTCCCTTGCTGGAGATGCATCCGGTGCGTTCGGAAGCGGTTGACGATGCAGCACAGCGGTTGGAATTGTCCAGGCGGCAGGTCTACACGTTACTCGGCAGGCTCAGGAACGGGACGGGGACAGTCACCGATCTTCTGACGAAGGTCTCGTCGGGAGGGCGTGGCCGCAGCCGAGTAGCGGCTGACGTCGAGGACGTGATCGGCGACCATCTCACTCGATATTTTCTTCACTGCCAGAAGCCGAGTGTCGCTGCGCTGCACCGACGTATCGCGCTGGCCTGTCACCGCGCGGGTCTGCCGGTGCCGGCCAGAAACACCGTCACTGCGCGTATCGCCGCCCTCCATCCGGCATCGGTCGCCAGGTCCCGCGGAGGACCCGATGCCGCCCGCCCGCGTCAGTCCGCCGGCGACAGTCCACCGACGGTTTCGGGGATTCTCGATCAGGTCCAGATCGACCACACCGTCGTCGATCTGATGGTCGTTGACGAGTACGAGCGGCAACCGATCGGTCGCCCTTACCTGACGATCGCCATCGATGTCTTCAGCCGTTCCGTACTCGGATTCGTCGTCACTCTGGAGCCGCCATCAGCGGTATCGGTCGGGTTGTGCCTGGGCCGGGTGTGCTGCGAGAAGCAGACATGGCTGGAGGCATGCGAGCTCGCGGAGCAGGTGCAGTGGCCGATGGCAGGGAAGCCAAAACAGTTGTATCTCGACAACGCCTCCGAGTTCAAAAGCGAAGCGCTGCGCCGCGGATGCGCCCAGCACGCCATCACACTCGAATACCGTCCTCCGGGCCGACCTCACTACGGCGGGATCGTCGAACGCATCATCGGAACGGCGATGACGGCGGTGCACGAGCTGCCTGGGACCACCTTCTCGAACCCAGCGGACCGAGGAAGTTACGACTCGGACAAGCACGCGGCGTTGACATTGCATGAGTTGGAGCGCTGGCTGGTCCTGGCCATAGCCTCGTATCACGCGAGCGTTCACACAGGGATCGGGAACACTCCGGCCGCCGTGTGGGCCGGCGGGGTCGCCGCAGCTGGTCATGCCCCTCGTGTGGTGCTCGGCGAAACCGCGTTCCTGGTGGACTTTCTTCCCGTCATCCGGCGACGTTTGACGCGCACGGGCTTCGTTCTGGATCACGTGCACTACTTCTCGAACGCGCTCAAACCGTGGGTTGCGCGGCGAGAGGATTTGGGGCGGTTCGTGATACGACGTGATCCACGCGATCTGAGCAGAATCTGGGTCCTCGAGCCAGACGGTGCCGGCTATGTCGAGGTGCCGTACCGGACGATGTCACATCCCGCGGTGACACTGTGGGAGCACAGAGCTGCTATCGCCCGTCTCCGCGAACAAGGTCGGTCGAACGTCGATGAGAGCGCACTGTTTTCGATGATCGAGCAGATGCGCGAGGTCACCGACCGCTCGCAGAAAGCCACCCGCAAAGCCCGGCGCAACCGTGCCCGCCGCATGCATCTCAACGGTGCCGCGTCTGCACCGATCTCGGCGATCCACCCGCCGGTGGAGCCTCGAGCGGGCGGCGGCACCGCAACGCCGGTCTTCAGAGACATCGAGGAATGGTGAGGCGATGACCGCATCGACAGGAAGCAGCGACGAACCCGCCGAGTCGTCCATCGAGGATTTGGGGCACCTGCGGGAGTCGGTTCGACCGCTCACCGCACTCGACGACGCGGAGCGGATCCGGTTGATCCGGTCGGAGAGGTGGATCGGGTATCCGCAGGCCCGTACGGTCGTCGACCATCTGGAGTCGTTGTTGTCGTGGCCAGACCGGCAGCGTATGCCGAACTTACTGTTGCTCGGTCCGACGAACAACGGCAAGTCGATGATCATCGAAAAGTTCCGGCGCACTCATCCGCCGATCAGCTTGTCCGACCGCGAGCAGATACCGGTGTTGTGTATGCAGATGCCCCCGGACCCGTCACCCGGCCGGTTCTACCTCGCACTGCTCATAGCGTTGGGAACACCGACCCGACCACGCAATCGGGTCCACGAACTCGAACAGCAAGCATTGATGCTGCTCCGCGCCACCGGCGTGAAGATGTTGATCATCGACGAGCTCCACAATGTTCTCGCCGGCCGCGACAACGTCCGCCGCGAATTCTTGAACGTGCTGCGGTTCCTGGGCAACGAACTACGCATTCCTCTTGTCGCTGTCGGCACCCGTGACGCCTACCTCGCCATCCGTACCGATCCCCAGCTGGAGAACCGATTCCACCCCATGACTTTGCCGGTCTGGACCAACACTGCCGACACCAGATCGCTGCTGGCCAGCTTCACCACGAGCTTCCCCCTCCGCAAACCCTCGCACCTGACATCACCGGAGATGACCGACTACCTCCTCACTCGCTCCGAGGGCACCATCGGTGAACTGGCAACGCTGCTCACTGCCGCAGCAGTGACCGCCGTCGACAGCGGAGAGGAAGCGATCACCTCCTCGGTGCTCACGCGCACTCCGTACCTCGGTCCCACCGAGCGACGTCGCCAGTTCGAACGCCACCTCGCGTGAACGCGCGGCTCGCGGCGATGCCCGATGATGCGTACGTTCGCCCGTGGCCGCTGCACCCGCCGCCACAGCCCGGCGAGGCCCTCTCGTCCTGGTTGGCCCGGATATGCGAGCTGTATCCGCACATCAAGTCTTCTGACCTGCTTGCAGACCTCGATATCGATTGTGCTGTCGAGGATCTCGACCGCTACACACCGGAGCCGATCCTCGCCGAGCTGGCCGGTCGCGGCGCAGTCCCGGTAGAGAGGGCGCGGATGATGACGTTGGCGGGGTGGACACCGTGGCTACTCGACAGCACCGACCCCGCCGACTGCGACTTCGACACCTACGTCCACCAATTCTCGATCCTGCTACCGGCCGACCTCGCGAGGGAGGATCGACGCCGCCGCACACCCACGCACGACGCATGGTTGCCGTGGGCCAGCACTCCGCGCAGTCGGGCATGCCCGGCGTGTATCGACAGCCTCGAATCCACTGCTGATATCAACATGACTCTGCTGCAGCAATATCCGGTGCTGAGCAGCTGCCTCGACCACCGTTGTCGACTCGAACCCTGCTCTGCTTTCCCTGGTCATGCAATCTTCTGGGACCAAGTCCGGTTCGGTTCGGACGAACGGGTCTCGCCCGTTCCGGTTCCCTCAGCGGTCACGGAACTCGATCGGCGCACCACCGAGGCTCTGACGACCGGATGGGTGGAACTCGGCCCAGGCCGAGTGCACGCCGCAGTCTGGTTCCGGCTGCTGCGCACCGTCGCCGACGAAGTGTCCACACCACTGGTTCGCACCGGACGGTGGGCGACAAGACTCGTTGCGATCTGGAAGGCCGCCGGTCGTTCTCGCCCGCTCCGGACCGCGTGGGTTCCGTTCGAGGACCTGCACTGGGACGAGCAGGCGAAAGTTCTGGAGGCCGCAGCGATCGGCATTGCGATGGTCGAAAGCGGTGAGGTCGACGCCGGCGGTGCGCACGCATCTCTGCTGAGCCCACGTCCCTATGAGCCGGTCGATCCCGGGACAGCTCCGACGCGCTCGTCTAATCCCGCACCCGAGCGCGATTTGTGGGCTGACGCGCACGCTGCGGCCGAGGCCGCCATCGCGGCAGCGCGCGTCGATCCCGCATCCGCCAGTTCGTTGTACAACTTCCTGCGCTGGGGGTGCCGCACCGCAGCGGCGCTGGATGAGACGGTGCAACTGTTCCTCGACCACGGGATCCCGCTGCAACATCCGCCGACGTAGCTATCACCCGATGGAGCGGGGTTGTCCGCGACGCACACGCTGCGACGGCCGAGAAGCCCGTTTTCGCGCCGGGGTCATAGTCACCAACGTTATGTGTGCGGTGACCGACGAGAATTTTCCTTCCCGCACCGTGTCCGCGGAAACGCCTGCTCAGCGTGCTTTCGGCCTGAGAAGTCTGTCGGGAGGGCCCGCTACAGTCCAGCCATGACAGATCGCCAGCTCGTAGACGGCCCGACCACGATCCCGGCTGTCGTGCCGGGTGCCGCGGCGGTGTTTCCAGACCTACCGCCCGAGGTTGCTGCTCGGATCGAGCGTTCCATGGCCGCGTCCCGCTCGACCGGTACCCGCCGGGCCTACACCTCGGCGTGGCGACGCTTCGAGACCTGGTGCACCGTCGCCGGGCACCACGCGTTGCCGGCGCATCCCGCGACAGTGGCGGCCTACCTCGTCGCCGCGGCCGACACGCTCACCGTCGACGGGACGCGGGCGTACGCGGCCGCGACGTTCGGCAAGTGGATTGCGGCGATCGCCGACCGCCACCGCGCTACCGGACACGACAACCCGTGCGGGCACGAGATGGTGCGCGCCACCCTCGCCGGTATCCGGCGGGACTACGCGTCGGCGGGGGAGCGGCCCCGCAACCCGCGCGCACCGCTGCTGACCTCCGACATCACCACGATCGTCGACCACGCCCGACGCACTACAGCGGGGTGGGCGTCGGAGGTGCTCGAACGCCGCGACACCGCGCTGCTGCTGATGGGATACACCGGCGCATTTCGACGCAGCGAACTCGTAGCGCTGGAATGCCGCGATGTGCGCCGCGACCGTCTCGACGGTGCGCACGTACGGATCCGAAGATCGAAGACCGACCAGGACGGAACCGGCATCGGAACGGTGAAAGCGCTTCCGTTCACCGACTGCCACGAATCCTGCCCGGTCTGCGCGTGGGTGCGATGGCTGCAGATCGTCGCCGCGTTCGACACCGGGGGCAGAGCCGCCGTCATTCGACTGCTTTCTCGCGCAGCACAATTCGACTCCCATCTCTGCCGCGGCACCCTGCCGACCGCCGAGAAACGGTCGCCGCTGTTCCGGTCTGTCCGCAAGAACGGCAACCTCTCCGACACTGTGTTGTCCGGGGCAGCGGTCCATGCGGCGATCCGCCGCCGCGCAGCTCACGCCGGGTACGACCCCGAGACTGTCATGCAGCTCGGCGGCCATTCCCTGCGGGCAGGATTCGTCACCCAAGCCTTCCGTAACGGTGCCGATGCACATGCGATCATGCGCCAGACCGGGCACACCACACCCGCAATGGTCGAGACATATGCCCGCGAGCACGCCCCTCTGGTCGGCAACGCGGTCACCGAACTCGGTCTATGACCGGGCGTGTGACTTCACCCGTGAACGCCGATAGGGCGACCGGGGTAGATGCTGACCACGACGACTGCACCGGTTCGATTCGACCAGCGGATATCACGAACGTGGCGGTGCCGAAGCGGGATCGGCACACGTGGTCACTGTTCGAGGACTGGTGCACCGCCCATGACGAAACACCACTGGCGGCCTCCCCGGATTCACTTGCTCGGTTCCTCTCGGCGCACCCCGCGGCGTCCACGACCCAGCGCCGCCGGATCGCGGTGATCGACGCCGCCCATTCCCGGCACCTGTTACCCCAGCCGGGCCGTGCGGAGGTCGTCCGGGCTGCGCTGGACGTGGCGCGTACGGCGCGCCTGCACGAGCTGGCAGCCGTGATCGGCGGCGTCATCGCGCGCCTCCCCGAATCCGGTTGGCCGTCCGAACTGTTCGCGCGGCGAGACGCCCTCGTCCTGGTCTTTGCCTCGACCGGTCTGCCGTACACCCAGATCGCGGCCCTGCGGCCCTGCGACGTCACCGCCGATCCGAGGATCGATGCCCTTCGTATCGACACAGGCCGCGGCGTTCGCACCGTCACTCCTCTCGCACTGATGGAGACGGGTATCTCGCCGCGGACGGTGTTCCAGCGCTGGTTGGAGGTGCTGGGCCATCACACGCGGTACCCGAACACTCGAATGCTCGCCGACGCTCTCGATGCCGTGGGCGGTACCGGGCTCAGCGGATTCGACCGGTACGTCGATCCGGCCGGTCGACAGCCGCTGTCGACCGCAATCGACCGGTGGGGTCACACCCCGCTGACTGCGACTGCACTTACCGCCCATGCGGTCGCCGACATCGTTCGAGCGCACCTGGACGGACGAGCACCTGTGCACCGACACCATTCGGTGCAGGCACGGCAGCCGAGCACAGATCTCGTACCCAAGCCCGCCTCGGCTTCGCTACTCGACCCCGGCTACTACGAACACGGGACTCGGGCACGCCGAGACGCACACCAGCTACTCGGTGGCGTCGATTCGACGCTCGACGACGTCGAAGAGCGTGCGGATTCACTGTTGAAGCGGCTTCTCGAATTCGTCGAGGCAGAAGTGCCGCCGTGAGGTCGGCCGTTCGTGCCGCGAAGATGGTCCCTGCACCCGTTCAGGCCGCTTCTGTGGCGTGGAGACGCTCGACGAGACCGGGGTGAACCGATCGATCAGATCTCCGCTTGCGTGAACTCGACTGTGTCGCCCTCCGGTGCACCGACATTCCGGGAGCAATCGCCGGAGGGAACTTCGGTTCGGGTGAACCCCTCAGGCTCGGTGTGCGTACACCACAGTGAAGCCCACCGCTGGCGTGGGCACGAGGACAGGACACGTGATGAGCACTTCAAGGTTCCGTATGGCAACGTCGCTGCTCGCGTCGGCGGCGGTGATCGCCCTCGCCGGGTGCGGTTCCACCGAACCCACCGGTTCGGTGGCGGTGTCGAGCACTCCGGTGTCCACGTCGGCGGACGCGAAGGCTGCGACACCCGATGTGGCACCGTCCGAACCCGGACTGGTGGTGTACGCCAGTAACTACTCTGTGAGTGACACGGTCTCTCGGGTACAGCGCGCGCTGGAGACGGCGGGAGCTGTGGCAGCCACTGTGGATTTCGAGAAGTTGGCACAGGGAGCAGGTGAGACGATCCGCCCGACCACCGTGGTGATCGGGGGGAATCCGAAAGCGGCGTCGCCGTTGATCGCCGCGGACCAACGGGCCGCGATCGACCTTCCACAGAAGTACCTGGTCTGGCAGGCCGCCAACGGAACGGTGTTTCTGGCATACAACTCCGCCGAGTACATCGCGACGCTCGCAGGCATCCCGGTCTCGTCCGACGCCCTCGACGGACTCCGGGCCGGCTCGGCATCGACCGCGTCCGATGCGACGGGATCCTCGGCGGCCGCCGCAGAGGGCACCGATGTGTCCGCAGCGCCGGGATACCTGGTCGAGAAGACCAGTGATGCATCGGTTGCAGCGTCCATTGCCCGATACGAGGCAGCGTTCGCGGCCAAGAATCAGCCCACAGTCGCAACCGTCGATCTCGCGTCCGCCGCTGCCGAGACACCTCTGAGGCCCACCATGGTCACCTACGTCGGTAATCCTGCGGTCTCGACTGCGCTGGTCGGAGCGCAGCAGACCATGGGGATCGACCTCCCCGCCCGATACGTGGCGTGGCAGGATGCCGAAGGGATCGTTCACGTGGCTCACCCCGATATCCGTGTACTCGCCGCTCGGCATTCGATCTCGCCGACCAATCCTGTTCTCGACATGGTCGCCGCCGCCACGACCGGTTTCACCGATGCCGCTTCCGGCTCGGGCAGTTAGGTGGACGGTGTCGAATCCGGCTCACAGCACAACCACCAGCTCGTCGATGCGTCCGAAGTCGCCATGTCGGCGCTCTTCCGCGAGCACCAGCACGCAGTGACTCGATTCGTCAGCCGCTACACCCAGACCCGCGAGCAGTGTGAGGACATCGTCCAGGAGACGATGTTGCGCGCGTGGCGCGGGATCGACCGCATCGATGTGACGGCAGCATCGACGCGGTCCTATCTCATGACCATCGCGCGAAACGTACTCACCGATCAGTGGCGGGCGAGCACGAGCAGGCCGACTCTCGTCCACGATCAGATCGCACTCGCCGCCGAGTGCATCGACGACGAATTGGGCGGGGTCCTCGACGGGTGGCTCATAGACGAGTCGCTGCGTCGGTTGTCCGAGGAGCATCGAGCAGTCATCGTGCTCATCTACTACGAGGGTCGAACCGTCTCCGAAGTGGCCGCGCACCTCGATATCGCGGTCGGCACGGTCAAGTCCCGCTCCTATTACGCTGTGCGTGCCCTACGCCGGATCTTCGACGAGTTGGGATTGATTCCATGAGCTCAGCGCACGACGAGATCCGACCACTGCTCGGGGCGTACGTACTCGACGGACTCGAGCGCGACGACCGAGCAGCGGTACGACGACACCTCGACGACTGCCTTGCCTGCCGAACCGAAATCGACGTCCTGGCACCCGTCGCAGGAGTGCTTCGACGTCGCAGGCAGCCAGCAGATCTCTCACCGGTGCACTCGACGGCCGGTGCAGACCAGCGACTCGACCACCTGCTGAGCGCGATGAGGCATCAACGGACCTCCGAGAAGAGGCGGCGGCGAGTGTGGACTGCGGTGTCGGCGACCCTCGTTCTGGGAGTCGCTGCGGCGATCGTCCCGCTCAGTACCCTCGCCCGCTCCGACGATTCGACAACGGTGAACGATGCGGGTGCCCGCCCGCTCGTTCTGTCGAGCACCGTCGGGGCCACAGGTGACCTCGAGCTCACCACGAAAGCCTGGGGCACATCGATCGACGTCGACGTTCAACAACTCCCCGGCGCAGGCATCCTCACTCTGCAAGTGGTCGGCAACGACGGGACTCGACAACAAGCAGCTCAATGGTCGGTCACCGCGAGCCGAGCAGCAGCGGTGACCGGCGCAACGTCCCTTTCTGTCGAGGACATCCACTCGATCGTGATCGACGATCCGGCGGGCAACACGATCGCGCGGGCCTCTCGCTGAGACCGAGTCGTCACGGACACGGGCAGGTTTCGATGCGGTGCCTCGGACAGCGTGTCGGTCGCGTGGCCGCCCGAACGGCTGGACCGCGGTCGAGTGAGATCGGGACGCTGACGACGTACCCCGGATCGACATCCGAGTCCGAACGCGCTGGCTCTGCGTTCGCCGCACCGCATCGGTCCGTCGCTCGTTTTCCGGACTCATTCCAGAAAAGTCGTGCATACTTTCGGTCGGTTCGGTACCCACTGTGGCATATACCAAGGGGGGTATGTAAGTACCCTAGGGGGTATCCGACCTGATCTGGAATCGAAGTCGATGAGAAGACGGGTGCAATAGGCACCACACGGCCTGTCGTGGTTATCTCATAGGTGTGTTCAGGCAGCGGAGTCGTCAAACGCTCAGCAGTGGTCGTCGAGGCGAGCCACCGAGAGCTGGCGTCTACGGCTCACGGTGCGTTTCCCCATGGCCAGCAGTACGTGTGGCGTGGGTCAGCAGTGAGTGCGGCGTATGACAGATGATGACGTGTGGTCCGGAAAGCACGCCCGAGCGCACGATGCCCCGGTCCGCTCACTCAATGCGTCGGTGTTGCGATGGAGGATCGACACTGCACGGTCCATTCCACTGTTCGATCCCGACGACGGCGGCGACGCGGCTCGCTGTCTGGTGCTGTTGGAGTCTCCGGGGCCGAAAACGATACGTCCGGGCGGGACCAACATGTGTTCGTTCGACAATCCAGATCGAACGAACCCCGTGCTGAAATCGGTGTTCGCCGACGCGGGTATCGACCGGGTGCAGTGCGTCAAGTGGAATATTGTGCCGTGGGCAGTGCTCGATGACGCCGGTCATCCGGTATCGCCGACGGCATCCGTTCTCGGTGAGGCGGGCCCATATGTCGGCGAGCTTATGGCCTTGCTGCCGAAACTGGAGGTGGTTTTCGTTCTTGGTGCGAAGGCTCTCGATGGCTACATGCGCGTCATCACTGCATCTGCTCCCACCCGCCTCCTCCCGGTGATAGCGGCACCGCACCCCTCGGCTCGCAACGCACACGCACCGGCGGCTGCTCGCCAGCGGTTGATCAACGCAGCACTGTCGGTCGCAACGCACCTGGAGAAGGCACCTGAACCCCGCACTGTGCTGAGGTAGGGCGGATCGTGCTGCTGCTGCCTCCGACCGGTCAGTCCTGGTGGGGCTGGCGTTCGCCGGTGTCGGTGTCGATGTCGATCACCTCGTCCGGGCTGTCGGGGTGGTACTGGATGATGTGTGGTTCGGCGGCACCCCGGCGTGCACCGTCTCGATATGAGAACCAACATCCCGCGAACAGCACCACTGTCACGATCGCTGCGACGACGGTCCAGCCCTCGAACCCGCCGGCGAGGGCCGTGAGAAAGGCCCCCGCAGCAGCTGTTCCCGCCATCAGCAACAGCCAGGTCAGATAATTTTCGGTGACTCGTGCCCAGACGCGTCCGCGGCTGCCCCGTCTCGGGGTATCGGAAGTCGGTGTGTCTGCATTCGGTGTGTTCATCGTGATCGTGAGTCCTTTCCGGGGTCAGTGGTCGATTGGATCAACGCTGTTCGTTCGGTATCAGCGTTCCGAGTGGGTACTACCCGGCGGTCGGTTCAGCTGGGTTGAAAAAGTTTTCCTTGCACGCTGCCGCGGAGAGTGTGGGCGGCGACTGTGCCCCAGGCTGCGAGCAAGGCCGCATACAGTCCGATTGCAAGGGCCTCGACCGCGGCCGACCCCAGAGCGCCGCCGAGGGCAGTGGCACCGGTGACGCAGGTGCCGATGGGGAAGGTGAACGACCACCAGGTCAGTGAGAATGTCAGTCCCTTCTGGGCGGCATGGATGGTGAGGGCGGTTGCGAGGGTGAACATCAAGACGCCGAAGCCGCCCATCGTCAGTCCGTACAGAATGCCGAACACGTGCAGGCCGGTTGCGACGGAGGCGGTCTCGCCGGTGAACACCAAGGGTGCATCGTTGCCGAGCAGGTTCGCGGCGGTGATCGATTGACCGATCATGCCGAGGGTGATCCACACCGTCGGTGCTGCCTGGACCGGCGGGATTCCGCCGTGGACGAGCCGTCCGTAGATGAGCGTCATGGTCAGCATTCCGATGATCAGTGACAGCCCGAACATCGCGTAGCAACCGGACAGCATGGCCAGGCGCCATTGCCCATCCGCGATATGAGGGAGCAGCAGCGCACCGGTGGAGGCGGACACCATCGGCGGTACGACGGGCATCAACCACGCCGGGAGTGCGACGGCGGTCTGGTGATCGTGGGCGGTGATCATCAGGTAGGGCACGAGAATGCTGGTGATCAGCCCGAGGGCTGTGCCAGCGGTCCACAGGACGGCAAAAATCACGGTTGCGGGCGCCGCTCCGATGACGTCTTTGCCCAGCAGCATCGTCCCGGCACCGACGGTCAGCAGCGCCATGGGGGGTGCGCCGTAGAACTGCACCATCACCGGATGCGCGGCGTGCTCACGCGCATACTGCCGGTGTCGGATCCAGTGCACTGCGAAGGCACCGGAGAGTGTGATCAAGGCGACCGACGCTGCGATCCACACGATCGTTGCGAACACGTGCAGTCCGGGGATGTGGGCGGGCAGGGTGGCGGCGGCGTTGGCGACGATACCGGTGCCCATGACCGAGGCGAACCAGTTGGGGGTGATGTGTTCGAAGATCTGGCTCGGGTGGTCGAGGTCGGAGAGCACCGGCCACTTGCGCGGCCGCTCGGTATCGTCGCCGCGCCGAGACGTGATGGAGGAGCGGTGCAGAGCTGTCGTGGTCATGACTTCCAGCGTCCTCGCACACAGTCGTCACCGGTAGACACCGATTACCTGGCCGGTCCCAACCTCAGGTTATGACTGCGGGGATTTGAGGGCGACGACGAGCAGGTCGCTCGACGGTCCTCGCAGTTCACGGCCCGCGGGCCACACGGCACGCAGGAACCGGCGCAGGTCGAGCCCCTCTGTGTGAACGCGGGCCAGCGTTCCGGCGGCGATCTCGGCGGATACCGCGAGGGAGCTGAGTACGGCCGGTGCGAGGCCGCCGATGACGGCAGCTTTGATGGCAGTGGTGGAGGACACCTCGAGCAGTGGCGCGGCGAGTGGGCCCGCAGTCCGGAGCGCACGTTCGAGCGCGAGACGTGTGCCGGACCCGGGTTCGCGGGTGACCAGCGGTGTCGCGGCCAGTTCGCTCGCCGTGATCGTTCGTCGAGCCCATTGATGATCGGGGGCGACGACGACGACGAGTTCGTCGCGGGCAACGTCCTTCGAGTGGAGTCCGCTGGGCAGATCGGGGCTTTCGACGAATCCGATGTCGGCGCGGCCGTCGAGCACCGATGCGGCTACGTCGACAGAGTTTCCGGAGGTGAGAGTCGGTGTGATGGAAGTGTCGTGGGAGCGCAGTGTGATGAGCCATCGCGGTATGAGGTATTCGGCGATGGTGAGGCTTGCGGCGATACGAATGTGGCTGTGGCGGTCGGTGCGCAGCATTGCGATGCTCGTGGCGAGCTCGGCGGCTTCGGCGATGACGCGCTCGGCCCAGCCGGCGACCAGTTCGCCGGTTGCGGTGAGGGTGGCACCTCGCTGCCCGCGATGCAGGAGTGCTACCCCGATGCGGCTTTCGAGTGCTTTCAGGCGTGCGCTCGCCGCTGGCTGCGACATGTCATGCGCCTCCCCTGCGCGTCCGATGCTTCCCAGCTCGGCGACGGACAGCAATAATTCGTAGCTGATCAGGTCGGTCACATGGGTCGGCAGGGGCACGGTGCCAGCGTAGAGACTGCAGTCGTAGCGGGCGCGGAGCCCACAGGCGCGTTTGCCGGAAAAGTCCCCATTCGATGCTCAATGCTCGCGGGAAGTGGAACGGGGTCGCGGCACTGGATCCCGTGGTTCGTTCACCCTCACTGACGCCACCTGCTTTTATCCAGTTCTCGTCACCCAGGATTGCCTTGGTTCGTGCGAGTTGTTTCGAACTTCACCGGTGCTCTCGCAGCGTGAGCTGGGACAAGGCAGGGGATGAGTCGGACGTAGGCGACCATTCCGATCAGCTCCACCAGTGTCTGCGTCACCACGACCACGGCAGCAAGAGACAGTGCTGGTGGCAGCGCGAGCGCCAGCGGCAGAACGACCAACGAATTTCGGGTGGCACCGGAGAAGATCAAGGCCCGAGCGTCCGGGACGTCCAGGCGGGTCACTCTGGCCGTCGCCCATCCGACAACCGCCATGATGACCAGGAACGCGACGAAGATCGGCACCGCGGCAAACAGCTGGGAGCCTTCGGAGCGGACTGCGTCGATCTGCGATGCCACGACGACGGCAAGAGTGGCCATCATGACCGGCACCATCGCCGCGGCCATCACATCCATGATCTGGGTGCCGATACGCCGACGACGCGCAAGTGCTTGCGTCAGGGCCGCCAACACCAGAGGAACAACGATCAACAGCACGAACGCTTCGACGAACGGTGCAATGTCGATGATCTCCACCAGCTCGGACCCGACGAACAACCACAGGTAGAGCGGCAGGAACGCGATCTGCAACAACATCAACAGCGGCGCGCTCGCGAGGAGCCGTTCCGACGCTGCACCGGCCAACCCACTGAAGACGATGACGTAGTCGATGCAGGGAGCCAACAACACCAACAGCACACCGACGAGTACCGCCTGATCAGCAGCAACGAACCGGGTCAGAGCGAATACGACGATTGGAACGAGCACGAAATTCAGTACTACGACGCTGAGCAAGAATGTGCCGTCGCGCAGCGATGCGCCGATGGCGGAGAACGGAACCGCGAGGAACGTAGCGTAGAGCAACACGATCAGTACCGGATTGATAGCAATCTCGAACGCATGCGCCGACGACGGCGCACCCAAACCGACACCGCCACCGATGAGCAGGGCCAGCAGGTAGAGCGGGATCTGGAACTTCTCCAGCCACGCCACCACCGAGGTGGTGCTCGATATGTTCATGCGGTGCCCACCGCGGTGTTCGCTGAGATCAGCCAGGTGCAGTCCGGATTGCATGGCGTCGGCGCGTCGGGTGTGTCCCCGAGCCGGGCCAGCGCGTCGGTCAAACTCTCACGCAGAGCGGTCAATTGAGCGATCGATTCGTTGGCGTGCGCGATGTGGGACTCGATGGCGGGGCCGAGTTCGGCTTTGACTGCTGCGCAGGAGTCTTTCTCCCAGACACGAAGGAGAAGTTTGATCTCCGGCAGCGACAGGTTCAGGCTCTTGGCGGCGGTGATGAACGCCAAGCGTTGCCGAGCGCGGTCGTCGTAAACGCGGTAACCGTTCGCCGAACGGTCCGCCGGGAGCAGGCCCTCGCTTTCGTAGAACCGTAGCGTGGTCGCCGGGACGCCGGTCGCCGATGACAGCTGTGAAATGCGCAGAGCGGACATGCGCACGAGGATAAACCTTCGAGTCGGGTGGAAGGTCAAATCCTTGACCTTCCACGCAGGTGCTGGGGCTAACGTCGGGCCATGTTCCCAGCGAGACCGCGCCCGGACGTCCGGGCGCTCATCCGTCTAGACCTGACGCCTCTCAGCGAGATGAAGGCCCCGTCGGCGTGCACGCTCTCAACGGCTGACCAACCTGAGGGTATCGAGTTGTGGGCAACGATCCTCACCTGCGCTACCAGCCGCGGACGGTCGACGGCGGACTTGTATTCACCTTCCCGTCACGTAGTGCTCGGAGTCGGAGTGGGTCCGCGATCAGTCGGGTGAGGCTGCCTGAGGGGTCGGTCCGAGCCGGACATTGACCCAGTGTCGGACCGGAGGGATCGACCACATGGTCCACAGTGCGAGGAGCGCAGTGCTGGCGGCAAGAATGCTCGCGGCGACGTCGAGCGGGAAATGTACGCCGAGGTACAGCCGGGAGGCAGCGACGGCGAGCGCGAACAGCACTGATGTCGTGCGGGCCAACCGCCGGACAATTACGTGCGCCCGAGCGGTGAGCAGGACCACAAGCCCGATCATGGCCGCAGCCACCGCTGTATGTCCAGACGGGAACGACCACACGGTGTCGGGAGGAATCAGCCAGAACCGTTGCGGGGGACGGGGTTCGCGGATGCTGTATTTCGCGATTGTCGACACGACGAGGGTAGATGCCATCACTGCCAGGGCCCATGCCGCGTCGACCCGTCGGCCTCTCCACGTGAGCCATGCGGCGATACCGATCGCCACCACGATTCCGACGACCGGTTGTGCGCAGTCCGTGACAAATTCGGCGAGGGCAGTGGCCCAGCCGGCGCGATGAAGGGCGATACGGTCGTGGAACCGCAGACCCGCCTCTGTCACAGCAGTGGTGGAGGCGAGAGTGCCGGCGGCGAGCAGTGCGGCAAATGCGAGCAGAGCGGCGGCAAACGGCCGAATCCACGGACGAGCAGGAAACATAGGTGACTTTCCTTGGTTGGGTTGCGTGGGATGGACGGTGGGGTGCCAGGTGCGGCGACGACCGGTGGCGAGTAGGGCGGCCACTGCGATGACCTGGATTGCGGGAACGACGGTGAGCGACGCGGGAATCGAATGTCGTAGAGCAGATCGGTTTTCGGCTGGGGAACGGATGGCTTTGCCGCTCCGTTCGTCGATCACGAGAACGCAGACGCGCCAGTGCGCCGGCGATCCAGAGGAAGTGCACGGCGATGACGGGGTGGGCGTAACCGGAAACGTCGACGCCCAGAAGCGGCGGCTTGGTGTATGCCACCGGGCCGGAGACCGAGCGCACCATCAGCGCTGCGACCTCGTCGGATGCGGTGACCACACCCCGACGACGAAGGCGGTAGCCCCCCGCGAGGCGAGGGGGCCGGTGATCGAGCGGGCACCTTCGTAGACGAAGTCCGCGAGCATGCTGACCGTCCCGAACGCGACAACGAACCGACACGCCCCCCATCGATGGTCGTGGCGGTTCGGTGGATTTCTTTCTGGAAGCGCGCGGCGGGAACCCGGTGCGGCGGATGGGTCACCGGCGTGTTTGGGCTGCGTCACTATGCTGCCTATCGGTAGCGGGGACGAGGAGGACCGGGCGGTGGGCGTGGCGGGCGAGTGTCGCGGACACCGATTCGCCGACGGCCCTCTCCACCAGTGACATCATCCCGCCGCGGGTGGTACCGATGATGATCATCAGGGCGTCGTTGGCGTCGGCGATCGTGGTCAACAGTCGAGCCGGGTTGCCCCGCCTCGAGTAGAACGCCCAGTTCCCGGGGATGGCGGCCAGCATCGCGCATGCCTCGCGGCGCTCTTGTTCGACAGCGTCGGCGATGCGTTGTTCCCAGTCGTCGCTGTCCGGGTCGATCGGCAGGTCATCGGTGTCGACGATGTGCGCTACATGCAGGAACGCGTTCAGTCGACCGGCAAGGTCCATCGCGTAGGTCAAGGCAGCGTGGCTTGCTGGGTGCCGGTCGAACCCCACGACCAGGTGGCACACCGGTTCTACCGAGGCGGCGGGGCCGTCCACCTGTAGCGGAGCGCGCCAGTCCCCTAGGTCGTCGCAGGAGGCGTGGCTGGGATCGTCCTCGGTCATTGTTTTCTCCTCATATTGTTTTCTCCTCATACGGAAGCCAGGACGAGACCGGCACCGCCGGCGACGACAGTCACCAGCAGGGTGCCGACCGCGTTCAACACGCCAGCGATGTACTTCTGACGTTGGATCAGCCGCACCGTCTCGAAACTGGCGGTGCTGAAGGTGGTGTACCCGCCGCAGAAACCGATGCCCACGATCAGCTGAAGTTCCTGGGGTAGTCCGTGGAAAAGGATCAGTCCGGTGACGAATCCGAGGAGCAGTGATCCGGTCACGTTGATGATCGCTGTCGCCCAGGGAAAATCCGACGCCCGGCGGTGCCTGATGGCCCCGTCGAGCACAAAACGGACGATCGCCCCTGCACTGCCCGCGCAGGCGATCCAGAGTGTCGTCATTGTGTTGCCTCCGCGGGCCGTGTCCGCAGTCGCGCGGCGATCGCGATTCCGGCGGTGGTGGCGACCAGACCCACCAGTACGGTGCCGGCCGCGTAGCTGCCGGCGGCCCACCACTGATGGCTGCGCAGAAACAGATCGGTATCGACGGCCAGTGTGCTGTAGGTAGTGAACGAACCGAGCATCCCGGTGCCCACCAACAGCCGGACCCGCTGCCGCCACCCTGTGTCCGGGCCCAGGCGAGCCAATCCCTCCAGCAGCATTCCGAGCAGGAACGCCCCGACGATGTTGATAGCGAAGGTCGTCACCGGCCAGCCACTCGCGGCAGAGGAACACCACAGTCCGAGTTGGTATCGGAGCGGGGCCCCGACCAATCCACCGACACCGACGGCGGCGATCGCGGACGCTCGCGCATGCAGCGGGCTTGGGGGCGCACTGTCGGGATCGACCGGTAGGGTCGGATTCGGGTCGTGATGGCCGTTCATGGACAGACTCCTTCCACTCAGGGAAAGGAGCCATCAGCCCCAGGGTTGGGGCGGTTCAGACAACCCCCTACGGGGCGGTCTCGGCGGAGATCCATCGCCGGACACCACTATAGCCTGACCAGGGATCGACCCAAGCAGATCCGATGTACGTTCGAGATTCTCGGTCAGCAGGCCGAGGTGTCTATGTGCCAGCGCTGCAGCTCAACAACCGAACCCGGTTGTTGAGCTCGACTAACGGCCACGACGGCACCGGCCACGACGGCACCGGCCGTGCAACGGGTCGGATTGGACACCTGTGTTCGCGTATCAAGCCCGGTATTCCCGATCCGCCGACCACCGCGATCTTCTCAACACGGGTACGTGGCACACGGCGTCACCAAGACGCTGAACATTTCGCCGAACACAGCATTGTCGTCGAACTCAGAGCGGGCACCAGGCTCGGAACCGAGGTTCATTGCCACGCCGCATCGACACGCAGTCGACTAGACCACACTCGAACATGAACTGCGCCACCCAATTTAACCCCACTGCAGTAGGTCGAGAGTGAATCGGGATACTTCGAATCGAACGCATAGAACGTCTGGCGCACAAGCGCACTCAACATACCGGTGACGAGCTACGTCAAAGTCAAAGACTCCAAGGGAACACACACGACGTGTCGAGGGCAATCATGTTCACTGGTAGATCGAGGACTTTTCGATCACAGAAGCTGTTCTATATGGTGGTTGTACGCGTAGCTCGGCGGGATGAATGCTACTGACCGGCGCTCCCGTGTGGTGGGTAAGTGCAGTCGTCTTCTGAACTAGTGCAGTCGTCTTCTGAAACTGACAATCAGCCGATCCGTCGACCAGCCGTTGAGTAGTGCCAAAAACGTACGCGAAACCCGCGCATGTCAAAACATTGAAACCGATGAGTTGTGGCACAGTGAACCATCGTGGGCCACAAATACGGATACGCCAGGGTCTCAACCGCCGAACAGAACCTCGACCTACAGAGCGACGCCCTGAGCGCCTTCGGCTGCGAACGCATCTTCACCGACACCGCGAGCGGATCCACCACCACCCGGCCGGCACTGACCGAACTCCTCGACGTCCTTCTGCCCGGCGACGTGCTCGCCGTCTGGCGACTCGACCGACTCGGCCGCAACCTCCCACATCTCATCGAACTCATCGCAGACCTGAAAACCAGGGGAGTGGCGTTCGCGTCGGTCACCGAACAGATCGACACCACCACCGCCGGCGGAGAACTCACCTTCCACATCTTCGGGGCCCTCGCCAGCTTCGAGCGCCAACTACTCCGCGAACGCACCCACGCCGGCCTCGCAGCAGCCCGCGAACGAGGAAAGGTCGGCGGCCGCCCACCTGCACTCACGGTTACGAAGAAGCGGGAGGCAACGCGAATGCGGAACCAAGGCAACACAATCGGTGACATCGCCGACGCACTCGGGGTCAGCAAACGCACCCTCTATCGCCACTTCGAGAAAGCCGCACACCAAAGCCGGACTGGAGTTTCCAATGACGCCCACTGAGATTGCAGTGTGTTCCCTGATAGTTGCTGTCATCTCACTGGTGGCAACAGTCAGCTTTCAAGTGCACAACGTCCGCAAATCGCGGAGAGAAGTACGCGAAAGAATGCAGCGACACGTCGAAGCTGTGACCGTCTCACCGACGCACATCCAGAGCGCGGGCGAAGGCGTCGTGCGAGCCCAGAGCAGCGTCACAAACCATGGGGACAGACCTATCACGGCCGTAACCTTGTGGGTCGATAGTCAGTACGTCAAGCCTGGTCAAACGCCTTTCACTGGCGCACACACCGTCGAACCCGGAGCGACTCTGAACTACGACGAACTCCTTCTCGCGGAGCCCGATCCCTACCCGGTCGACGGTAACGACAAACTCAGAGCGAACGTCGGCTTCACCGACTCGGAGGGCTACGCATGGCAGAAGTGGGCCGATGGGCACTTCCAAAGCCCACTCTGGGTTGGACCGTATCGAGGTCGACTACCCAAACGGCTTATGCGTGTTCCGCTCGTGGCGAAGGCCGAACTCAGGTGGCGGCGACGCCGGCACCGACCACCGACCCGGCAGCAGAGGCCTCCGCATCGGCCGACGGGAACGTGAGCGGTCGACGCTGACGTTACCGCCCACCAGAAAGAGGCTGCCCCTCCACTCGCTATCGAACGAATGCGCGAGAAGTGTTGTGTAGAGGCACATATGGAGTGCGTACTTGATGTGGGACGGTGCGTCTGAGAGGCGTTGCGTCCCCGGCATGCCGGGTACCCGTAGCGGTCAGTCCAGTCTTCCGAAATCCACCCCATTGTCGTCTTCCGACTTGGGCTTCTCGTCGAACGAGTACGCGGCTGGGCCGCGAGATCCCGAACGAAACGGCGAGATTTTGTGGGTATGAGACCCCGCTGTGACGATGATGGTCTTCGGGGTGCTCACCCATTCGATGACCGTCACCGGACCCATTCTCAGCACCGCGAGCTCCTCGCCGTCGACGGCATGCGCTTTCACCCCGACTGCGGGCGGCAAAGAAGTGATCAGAACCCACCAGGTAGGTCCAGGTGCGTCACCGGGCCACACCTGCTGTTTCAGCTCGAAGGGAAACGACTCCGGGTCGGTCGTCGAAAGGTCGGTCGTAGAGCCCCAATCCAGGTCACTGTCGACGGCAGCGGCCGGCACCACGCGCATCGTGTCGTCGTCACTGCGGTACTGCGCGACGAGTCCGGACGCAGGGAGGAGCAACGTGTAGTCGGCCATCTGAACCAGTTCTCCATCCGAAGGTCATGCACAGGTGTGGGATGCGACCACGATCTTGTCGCATCCCACACCTGATTGCTAGAACGAGTGGTCCCCACCGAGTGAGTCGCCGGACAAATGGTCCGCCGGCCGGAACCGGTAGATCGTCGCCTGGCCGGCGGGCGGGCCGTCCCGGTGCGCGACGGGGCTACGCACGTAGAAGTACCAGAAGCCCTGCTGGCCTTGGATGCTCACGCTGACTTCGGCGCGAGCATTGTGGTCGTAGTTGTCGTTGTCGCGCAGAACCGCGCGGCTGGCGCACGAGCAGGACCGCAATCCACCCGGGGCAACCGAACTCTGGTTGCTGTAGATCTTGAAGTCGAGCTCGCTGCCGGCGTCGACGACTCCCTCTGCGCCATTCCACAACGACACCAGGAAGAACGCCGACGTCGTCCTCACCGACGGCCTGATCTGGAACTTCGCCGACGCACACGCGATCATGCGTCAAACCGGACACGCCACCCCGGGCCTGGTCGAAATCTATGCCCGCGAGAACGCTCCGCTCGTCGGCAACGCCGTCACCGAACTCGGTCCGTGACGGCCGAGCGCAACTCCATCCGATGCAACTAACGGCATCGCTGACGCGTGGCATCGAGATCAGGACCAAGTGAGAAATGATGTGTATCGAGCCGAGCATCCTCTCCACACGTCCGAACCGATCGGTTCACGTTGCGCCAGTGTTACGTCGGTCGAGTCCGGGCGGGTTCAACCGGTTCGAGCAGAACAGTCTCGGGAGTGCGGACCCGTAGATTTTCGCCGGACGGGAAGAGGGCCTATCCCCACAGGGATCGTCGCTCGGTGTGGGTGAAGGTGAAGATGGTTGCCAGCAGGCTGATGGCTGCGGTAACCAGGAGTACTTGAGGTCCGGTGATCACGACACCGATCAGAGCCCCGGCTGCACCTCCGGCTGCGAAGGAGCCGAGAAGCATTGCGTAGCAAAGCCAGTCGAGGTAGGTACCGCCTCCCAGTAGGTGTCTCTCGATCCCTTGGCCCAGTTTGACGACGGTGCCGGTGACGTAGCTCAGGGGAATGTAGGTTTCTTCTCGTTTCGTGAATGCAGTGTTCAGCGCGCCGAGGGCGAACGCAACCAACAAAATGGGATAAAAATCTACGCCGTCGGACGACCAGCCGGAAACTCCGATGTCGATGAGTCCTGCCACGGCGAGCGCGATGGTCGTGACAACCGTTGCTCCGTGCGGGTGATTTGACCAGTATCGGCGGCGGCAGATCGACGCGATCACCACTCCCGCCAGAAAGGCACCCATCAACGCCAGTGCGGCCCACGGCGATGCGCCGGGTGCAACGGGCTTTCCTTCCGGACTGCCGAAATGGCCGATGACGGCGCGTTCGGTGTTGCCGGTCATGAACGTCACGAAATACCCCGCCGAATGCAGAAATGCGACAGCACCCACCATTCCGGCCAGCGCGGACAGTATCCACGACAGTCGAGCCTCCGCGCCGATGGCTGTTTCGCGGCTGAGCGCCACAAAAGATGTCATGTTTCGAGTCTCCGGGCTGTGGACGGTGCCGCAAGTCGATGAGGTGCAGCTCACTCGGTGGCTCTTCGGTCTTCGTATTCACTTCGGGAGCAATCGAACTGCCGCCTGGCCCTCGCCTGCCGACGACAGTGACAAGCCCACCCAGGGGTGTGATTTGCGTGCTCACGCAACACGAACTCGCCGCCCAACCGCGCGTGGTCAGTTCCATCCCTGGGCATGTTCGGCGGTTCAATATTGCGCCAGACCGGCGCAGCACCCCCGGGGATGGTCGGAATCTGCTCTGGCGGGAAACGAGTTTTGAGTGTTTCGACTCAGCGGTGTCGGTGCAGGTGGGTAGCGTCATTGACCGTGTCGCCCGAACGCAGCGCTACTCCGCCGAGCGGTTACCGCTACGAGTGGTCACTGTTTGCCGACTGGTGCGCCGCAACCGACGTCGAGCCACTCCCTGCCTCGGCTATGACGTTGGCGCAGTTCCTGACCGGTAATCCAGCCAGTGATCCTGTGCAGCTCCGCAGGGTCGCCGCGATCAACCGCCGACATCTCGATGCCGGTCACACCCCGCCCGGGCGTGCGGCAGCGCTGCGTATGGCGCTCGACTCCGGACGGACCGCACGCGTGGCACGTCGCGCCGAACACTACCGGGAACTGGCCACAGCGCTGCCCTTCCTGGGATCGACGCAGGCGCTGTTCGGCCGCAGGGACGCAGTTCTACTTCTGCTGTCCGGAGCTGGCCTGTCGCACAGAGCTATTGCGTCGCTCGATCGCTCGGACATCGCAGTCGACGGCGATGGTGTGTGGATCGATGGGCGGCACAGTATCTGGATCGCAGCCGATGAGTCGGAAGGCTTCAACCCCGCCGAGATCTGGGAACGCTGGCGTACTGTCCTGCGGTTCTCGGATCGCTACCCCTCGACGGCACTACTCACAGAGCACGTACAGGGGGACACTTTTCCCGATATGTCCAGGTGGCCGGTGCGTCCAGGCCCCGTCGCCGTTCCGATCGACCGGTGGGGTCACATGCCGTTCCCCGCCGACCCGATGACCCCGGCAGCGGTCGGGGCGGTCATCGCTGCTCACCGCTCCGGGCGACCGCCCCGGCACGACCCGCGCCCGCCCCTGTCGTGGCGACGCGGTCGTGGCGAGCGGGAAACGGACGTGACCGTCCCACCACCGCACCCGGTGTCAGCTGCACCAGGCTCGGACTACTACCGAATCGGTGTCGAAGCCCGCGGCCGTGCCCACGCCGCTCTGGCTGATGTGCCTGACCTCGTCGACGATCTCGAGTATCGAATCGAGGCTCTGATGCACCGCACCCTGGAACTACTAGACATCGAGCCGGACGCCGAAGCACCCATCGAGTGGGTTGGCGAACAGTGACCGACACGGACGATCCGCCAACGCCAACGCCAACGCCAACGCCGAAGTCCGTACGCCGACGTCACGGTTTGTCGGTGCCGGGTCGTCCCGCCGCGGGGCCTCGTTTCTTGATCGAGCGCGTGCGATCGACTGCTTCGATGTCCGCATTGATGGTTCGGCGAAGCTTCCTCAGGGTCAGTGCCGACAGCGGCAGGCTTGCTGCAAGTGCGCCAAGAAGAACCAACACGAAGGAAATGTCAAGGCTCGTCAGCGCGTCGACGGCCAAAAGTACTCCTGCGGCGACACACACGAAGAGCAGGCGTGCACCGTTGTACGCCAGTACATGAAGGGCAAGCTGCCCGCGAGCAGTTGAGGGTGCGCGGAACACCGGCATGGGCCGTCCTGTCGTGCGTAGGGACTTTCTTGGACCTTCCATCAAATACTATGGTGCATAGTATTTGACGGAGGAGCAATATGAACAGCAGCAGAAACCCCGCCCGAGGCCGACGGAGCTCGACTCGGCGATCACGCCCAGCCGGAGTGCCCGGGGGCGTACGCGCTCCCTGGACGGTGATCGGCGCGGGTGTCGTCATCGTCGTGCTCGTCGGTGCGATCGGATACAACCTGGCCCCCCGCGTCCTCGAACGCAATCAGGCCGAGCGGTTCGCGCCGACCGCCGACGACCCGGACCCCTCGCGCGGCATCGACGGCGTCGTCGAGGTCGAGTATCCGGCAGCGCGGCACGTCGAACCAGCTCAGAGAGTTGCCTACGATCGGAGTCCGCCGTTCGGCGGCCCTCACGACCAGACCTGGGCGACGTGTACCGGAGTGGTGTACCCCGTCCCGCTACGCAGCGAGAACGCGGTTCATTCGCTCGAACACGGGGCGGTGTGGGTGACGTACGACCCGAACCGGGTCTCCTCCGACGAGGTCGGTTCACTCGCCGGGCGGGTCGAGGGCGAGCCCTACACGATGATGTCGCCCTACCCGGGCCTGACGGCACCGATCACGCTGCAGTCGTGGGGTCATCGACTCGAGCTCGACAATGCCTCCGACCGGCGCATCACTCAGTTCGTCGCTGCTCTGCGACAGAACCCCTCGACCCACCCCGAGAGCGGAGCCAGTTGCTCGACCATTCCCGGCGCGTTCGATCCCGACAACCCGCCGCCGTTCGACGCCAGCGAGCCAGGACCGGACGCGGTGCCCCTCGAGGAAGACCCGGCCCTCGACAGTGCGCCAGCGCCGATGGGGGAGGGGAGTCGATGACCGTGCACGGCCGGACCGACGATGCCCAGATCGACGATGCACAGAATGACGCCGCGGAAACGGGACCCAGATCCAGGCCCAGGGCACTGCTCATCGGCTTGGCGGTGACAGCCCTCGTCCTGTCCGGCGTCCTCATCGGCGTACTGCTCACACCGGACGGCGCACGAGTGGCCGTACCCGCATCGGATTCGGTGGATGTGGGTTTCGCGCAGGACATGTCGCTCCATCACAACCAGGCGATCGAGATGTCGGCGATGGCGTTGGGACGCTCGACGGATCCGGTCATCCGGACCCTCGCCTTCGACGTGTTGACCTCGCAGCAGAGCCAAGTCGGCACTATGCAAGGCTGGTTGACACTGTGGGACAGGCCATATCTGCCAGACGGCCCGCCGATGACGTGGATGACCGAGGCCAGCTCGACAGAGGGTCACCCGATGGACATGAGCGCGTCCGCGAACGACAGCGGACAGGACGCGAGGTCGATGCCCGGCATGGCCAGTACCGCCGAGCTGACGGCACTTCGCCGGATGAACGCCGAAGAATTCGACGGCCGGTATCTGCAACTGCTCCGCCGCCACCATCGTGGGGGAATCCCGATGGCAGAGCTGGGAGCGGCGAACGCGACAGTTCCCGCTGTCGCCGCGCTCGCAGGCTCGATCGCCTCGACCCAAACCGCCGAGGTCGGTCAGATCGATGCCCTACTGAGCGCACACGGGGTCTCACCGTTGCCGGAGAGCTGACGCCCATATCGAAATACTATGTTGCATAGTAATAACGATTGGGATGACCCCCATGACCGGCACCGGCACGCATGGAACGGCGTCGAATCGTCGAGTTACTGTGCAATGCACTCACTTTCGACGCCGACGCGATAGGCGAAACAGCGATGAATTCAGTCGAGCGTGTGACAGAAGGGGCTTGTGGTGTCGATGGGACCACGCAACACTGACCCACGGCCGACACGGCATCCACTGCGGTCGCGACCGGCATTCAACGAGAAGGGTGACCACGTGAACAACGCGGGAAAGACGACGCCGAGCGGCGGTCGACGTCGCGCATGCCGAGGTGCGCGGACATACGTGATCGTCGGTGTCGCACTCGGTGCGGTGTTCCTGCACGCCCCGGTAGCCGGAGCGAATCCGGGTCAACCGGCCGCGAAGTCCGGGGACGAGGTCGAAGGTCAGCAGACCGCCGACGCCGTCAGCCGGTTGATCCGCCTGGCCGATCGGGCCGCGACAATCGGTACCGATCCGATCGCGGTGGCAGATCTCGCAGCTTTCGCATCCTCGTCGTGGGCCGCCGCCCAGGCCGGCGGTGTCATCGCGGACACCGCCGGCCCCGTGTCCGCGTCGGCAGGATGCATCGTCGACGCCATCGCCCGAGGAGTGTCGAATGCCCCGGCGCAGTCCCTGTCCTGCCTGGCCCCGTTGGCTACTCTCGACCCACTCCTGGCCCTTCGTATCGCCACATCGCTCCAGGTCGACGCCCTCGACCCCGCGGTCCCGCACGACGGCGACCGAGGGGGGGAACAGGATCCGGTGACGGGCAACACCGGCCGCGATTCGCCCGTGCCAGACACCACTGCGCCTGAGACGAGTGTGCCTGAGACGACTGCGCCCGAAGATTCTGTTCCTGATGCAGCACAGCAGCGAGGTTCCACGTCCGGTGGCTCGGCCACCTCCCGAGGTACTGCGTCTGCTGTCGCACCCAGCGGTGGACTGGTCACCTCGAACTTCGGCACCCGGAGCGGGACACAACACGGCGGTGTCGACATCGCCGACTCACTGGGCTCGCCGATCGTCGCCGCGGCCGACGGGACTGTCATCAGCGCCGGGCCCGCGCAGGGCTTCGGGCTGTGGGTTCGGATCAGACACGACGATGGATCGATCACCACCTACGGGCACAACAACGGAAATTCGGTCACGGTGGGTCAGCGCGTCCGTAAGGGCGATCGGATTGCAGAGGTCGGGAACCGCGGTAATTCGACGGGTCCGCACCTGCATTTCGAGACCACATCTCCCGCGGGGCAGAAGGTCGATCCGCAAGCCTGGCTCGGTGAGCGGGGAGCCAGAATCGGGGCGGGCACACGTGCGCGATGAATGCGCCCGATCGTGCCCTTGCCAGTAAGCGCGATCAGGCGATGAGGTCGCGGCAGTCCCCGAGCGCAGGACGGCCGCGACAGCTCAGGTGCGTTGACTGGTCTCGCTACCGATCTTTTTCAGGAAATCGTTGTAGGCGTTGAGTTCGCTGTACCCGTCCTCTTCGGCGTGCCGGTCCGCGGCAGCCGATTCCTCTTTTTCGTCCCGGTTCCACCGAATACAGAAGATGAGCACGACCAGCAATGCCACCGGCTCACCGTAGGACCACGCCAACGCTCCGGCGAGCTTCTGATCGGCTACCGGATCGACACCCCAGTCCGGGGGTGGGAAGGCGAATGTGGCCAGCATGGGGGTGCTCGACATCATCAAGATGACACCGAAGAACACATGCAGCGGCATCTCGACGAACAGGTCGAACAAACGGCCCAGATTGCTCTGCCGAACGGGGAGGGGGCCGACGGCGAGCACAGGGATGATGAACAGCAGCCCGCTGGCGAAGAAGAAGATCTCCATCGACACGTGGCCGATGACTGTGACCGCGAGAACATCGAAGATCGACGACAGATACAGGCCGTAGTAACTGAAGAGGAACAGCGGGATCGTCAGACCTGGATGTAGTGCGATGCGCCCGGCGCGGCTCCGCAAACCTGTCAAGGCGGCGATGAGTACCCATCGGCCGACGCCGTAGTGGGAGGTGGCCCGCAGCCGTAGCCGTCCAGGGGAGCCGACCACCAGCAAGGGTGGAACAAGCATCGACAACGTCAGATGCTGGAACATGAACACGCTGAACAGGCTGTAGCCGTAGCGTTCGATCTGCAGTCCGGTCACCAGGACCAGCGCCGCGCAGCCGATGAGGAAGCTGAAACTGCGCCCGCGCGACCATTCGATACCGCGGCGTTGGATCCGAATCAGTCCCCAGCAGTACAGCCCGGCCATCACGATGCCGGCGATCGGCAGGATCGGGAGCGGTGGAAGATCCCAGCTCAGTAGCGCTGCCAGCGTCGGGGGAGCCTGTGGGGGATCGACGGCAGCGATGTTCATCGGCACCCTGTCATTGTTTGTTCTTGCCTCGGATCACCAGGGTCAGGGCGATAGCGGCGAGCGCGATAACCGTGATGCCCACGATGGAGAGCAGCATCATGGTGTTCTGTTTCGGTGGCCGGTCTTCGCTGGCGGAGGGATTGTTGGGATCGTAGGGCTGCGTAGCCGTGGTAACAGGAGTCGGCGAGGTCGAGGTCGCACCGCTCTGCGACTGCTGTGCAGCGGCGTCCTGAGGGGTGGCGGTCGCCGCAACGTCGACGGAGAAACCGTACGACCCGGTGATCGGGTGCCCGTCCGCGGAGGTGACACGGTAGCCGACGGTGTACTCCCCGTTGGGGAGTCCGTCCTGGAGCAGGACCGATACGTCGGGGCCCTCGACCGTGGCCGTTCCCTGTGCCCACTGAGTGTCGCCAGGACCCACGACGCTGATGGTCGCGAACGATTCGTTGATGTCCTGGTTGAACACCAGACCGACACCGATCGGCGCGAACTCGAGTGTGGCATCGGCGGGCGGGTCGGAGCTGACCAGCTCACTGTGCGCCGACGCCGGCGCTGCAGCGAACAATGCTGTCCCGCAGATCATCACAGCGATCAGCATCAGACGTTTCACGTGGGGTACTCCTCTGTATCGAGCCCGACCCAACAACTACGGGACATAGTAGTAGGGAGGGCGGTTTAGCGGTGGGTCACTTCTGCGGCGATGGTTATTTCACCGGGTCCGGCGGATCGGATCGTTCACGGCCGGCGATGGCTTCGGTGATCACTTCCGAGGGCGCGATCGAATCCGAGTGCGGGCCACCGACGTGCTGCTCGGCGCGGATGCGTTCGACCATGTGCGGATAGTGAAGCTCGAACGCCGGCCGCTCGGAGCGGATTCGGGGCATCTCGGTGAAGTTGTGCCGCGGTGGTGGGCAACTGGTCGCCCACTCGAGGGAGTTACCGAATCCCCAGGGGTCGTCGACGGTGACCACTTCGCCGTAGCGGTAGCTCTTGAAGACGTTCCAGATGAACGGCAGCGTCGAGGCTCCGAGAACGAACGATCCCACGGTCGAGACCTGGTTGAGGGTGGTGAACCCGTCGGACGGGAGATAGTCGGCGTAGCGGCGCGGCATTCCTTGCGCTCCGAGCCAGTGCTGGACGAGGAAGGTGGCGTGGAATCCGAGGAACGTCATCCAGAAGTGCCACTTGCCCAGTCGTTCGTCGAGCATGCGGCCGGTCATCTTCGGGAACCAGAAGTAGATGCCCGCATAGGTCGCGAACACGACCGTTCCGAACACGACGTAGTGGAAGTGCGCGACGACGAAATAGGTGTCGGTGACGTTGAAATCGATGGGCGGGCTCGCCAGGAGCACTCCGGACAACCCGCCGAAGACGAACGTGATCAGGAATCCGATGGAGAAGAGCATGGGGGATTCGAGGGTGACCTGGCCGCGCCACATGGTGCCGATCCAGTTGAAGATCTTCACCCCGGTCGGCACGGCGATGAGGAAGGTCATGAACGAGAAGAACGGCAGCAGCACGGCGCCGGTGGCATACATGTGGTGCGCCCACACCGCGATGGACAGAGCTGCGATGCCGACGGTGGCGTAGATCAGACCCTTGTACCCGAAGATGGGTTTGCGGGAGAAGACCGGGAAGATCTCCGAGACGATTCCGAAGAACGGTAGCGCGATGATGTAGACCTCGGGGTGACCGAAGAACCAGAACAGGTGCTGCCAGAGCAACGCCCCGCCGTTGGCGGGATCGAAGATGTGGGTGCCGAGTTTCCGGTCGGCGAGCAGGCCCATCAGCGCCGCGGTCAGCAGTGGGAACGCCAGCAGGATCAGGATCGAGGTCACCAGGATGTTCCAGGTGAAGATCGGCATGCGGAACATCGTCATTCCCGGTGCGCGCAGGCACACCACGGTGGTGACCATGTTGACCCCGCCCAGGATGGTGCCCAGGCCTGCGACGAGCAAGCCCACGATCCACAGGTCGGATCCGATACCGGGGGAGTAGACGGCGCTGCTCAACGGGGTGTACGCGGTCCAGCCGAAGTCGGCGGCACCGCCGGGGCTGATGAACCCGGCGGTGGTGACCAGTGCGCCGAACAGATAGAGCCAGTAGGAGAAGGCATTGAGCCGGGGGAAGGCGACATCGGGTGCGCCGATCTGCAGCGGCAAGATGTAGTTGCCGAAGCCGAAGACGATCGGGGTGGCGTAGAGCAGCAGCATGATCGTGCCGTGCATGGTGAAGAGCTGGTTGTACTGCTCGTTGGAGAGGAACTGCATTCCCGGAACGGCGAGTTCGGAGCGCATGATCAAGGCCATGAGGCCGCCGACGAGGAAGAATCCGAACGAGGTCACCAGATACATCAATCCGATGACCTTCGGATCGGTGGTGGTGACCATCGTGTGCAGGAACGACCCCTTGCGGGCCCCGCGGGGTGGATAGGGGCGAACCGCCGGCGCAGCCGGAGGAGATGTCAGCGCCGTCATGGAACCACCTTCGAATCGCACGCGAATTACAGGACGCGTCCGACAGCCTAACTCAAATACTATGCACCATAGTATTTAGGGGTGGTTCAAGTCAGCAGGACCGCGCACGCTGCGGCGGAGACCGCACTGAGGGTGAGGATTGCCATGGCGGCCGGCACCACGAGCGGCAGCACGGCGGCGGCAGCGTAAGCGCCTGCTCCGGTTCGGCTCGGTGTTTGCGCGCTCGTATCGAGGTGATGCAACCGCGCGGCGGTCGAGTCCCCGATCAGGCCCAACGCCCACAGTGGCCGCGCTGAATGCGCCTGCGAGACCGTCGACAAGGCCGAACGCACAGTGTCGGCGCTGGTGACCGCGGCCGCGGACCGGTCCGCGGCGACCTCGACCAGAACCCGCACCGCTGCAGGTGCTGCGGCGAACAGGGGAACGCGAGGAAGTGCTTTGGCCAGGATCTCGCAGATGTTGACGATGCGGTGGTGGCGCCCGCGCAGGTGGGCACGTTCGTGTGCGATCACAGCTCGCTGCTGATCGGGATCGAGATGGGCGAGCAGGCCTTCGGTGGCCACGACGTAGCCCGGGCGACCGTCGATGCTGTAGGCCAGCGGGAGCGGGTGGTCGAGCCACATGATCGGTTCGGGTCCGGGGTCCGTGCGCGCGACGACGGCGATGACATCGCGGTGATAGTCGCGGACTTTGGACCGGGCTCGAAGCTGACGGCGAGTCGAGCGCAGGACGCGCGCCGACGCCGACGCCGCGAGGACGACCGATGCCCCGGCTACAGCTTCCCCGATCCACGGCTGGGCCGCGTGTTGCAGCGATCCCAGACAGCGGACGGCAAGTTCGACCATGCCCTCAGCGGGCGCATGGCCGGGCCAGAGCAACACGGCTACCGCGGATCCCACGAGAAACAGCACCCCGGCGATGCTGCCGATCCATGCGGTCAAGGCGAGAGTAGGGCTCACGGTGCGGGTGAGAGAGGTCAACGGCTGCGGCAGGGCGACGGCCGCGATGATCGCCGCGAGGAGCAACACCAGCGCGACGATCACCGGTTCACGTCCGGCAGGTTCCCCCGCAGAGCGTCGAGCTCGTCGTCGGTGACGGTTTTCGCGAAATGCATCAGCACCGCGGCCGAATCGGTACTGGTGTCGAGGATTTCGCGCAGCGCCTGCGAGGTGGCCTCCGCGCGCGACTGCACCGGGGAGTACAGGTACGCGCGTGACTGCTTGGTCCGCTCGACCCACCCCTTCTCGTGGAGATGGGTCACGACGGTCAGGATCGTGGTGTAGGCGGGGTTTCTGTCGGCCATGAGTTCACGCAGGTCGTGGACCGACTGTGGTCGGTCACATTCCCAGAGCACGTTCATCACCTCCGCTTCGAGATCACCGAGCCTTTTCATCGCCAGATCTTCTTTCCTTGTCGTGTCAGGTGATATCGACTCCGCGTGCCGACAGCCACGCCGTCGGGTCGGACTTGGCACCGTCGGGTTGCCACACTTCGTAATGCAGGTGGGGTCCGGTGGATTGGCCTCGGTTGCCTACCGTAGCAATGAGCTCGCCGGCTTTCACGCGTTGACCGGCGGTGACGAGCGCCTGGTCTATGTGCCCGTACACCCCGATCGTGCCGTCGTCCTGACGAATACGCACCCACAGGCCGAACCCTTGCGCCGGCCCTGATTCGATGACCTCACCGTCGGTCACCGATACGATCGGCGTCCCGATCGTATTGGCGATGTCGAGTCCGTAATGCGTTGTCCCCCAACGTGGCCCAGAACCGGAGGTCAATGTGCCCGACACCGGCACCACCGAGAGCGGGCGGCGCGCCTCGGCGTCGCGTGCTGCGCGCTCCGCCGCCCGAACTCCCCCCTCGGCGAGTTGCTCGGTCATGCGCTGCGCGAGTCGGCCGACGTCGAGATCGGGCAACTGCAACACCTGCGGGGGTGAGGCAACGACCGGGCTCGGCGGCAGGACGCCGGCGGGAGGTCGATCGATACTCGCAGCGCTCAGTGCCACACTGTCCTGCGACCCGGTGTTCGGAGACGTCGCTGCCGCGGAAAGGAAGGCACCGACCGCGACCGACGCAGCGATGGCGCGGCCACCCGGCTTCGGCACCCGGCGGCGATGAAGTCCGCGGCGAGCACTTCGCGACACGGGCTGGACTACATCGCGGTCACCCTCGTTGTGCGTCGTCTCGTCCGGACCGGCCACGTGCGCCGCCCACATCGACGCGGTAGCGCCCGCGCCCGCGGTGTCCCAGGCGTCGCTGACCGCGTGAGCGGTTCCATCCGGTGCGGGCGTCTGCGCCGCGGGCGTGTGCTCGTCCTCCGACAGAGTGTCGGAGTACCCGGCATCGGCGGGCGACTCGGTCACGAAACGTGAGGGTGCGAAGTCGGCCCGTCGATGACGGGGGCGATCGGTGAGCGCCGTCGGCCTGTGGCCGACGGGCATCGAGATCACGCCGGCGCGCGCCGGCGCTGCGCAGTCGTCGTCGATCGGATCGGGTGTGCGGTGTCGGGCCAAGATCACAATCCTTGGTGGCTACGAGGCCGAGGCCTCGCTCGAGATAACGAAATGGTGACGGTCAGGCCACAGGTTACTACTATCGACCATAGTTTTTCCATCCCACTCGACCCGGATTCGCCCATACCGCTGGTCACGGTCCTCGGAGGACATCCCCCGCACTGCGGCGACTCTGACCGTGAACGGATTCTGCGGGTATCAGGGGTGATCCCGCCGAGAGGACAGGCCACCGAGCATGGTGTTGTACGCCTCGAGTTCGGTATCACCTTGATCGTCGATTCGGCGATCTCGTTGCCGTGCAGCGCTCTCGTCGGCCGCCGACCACCGGACCGCGGCGAGAACCGCGGCAGCGAGCAACGGCAACTCGCCGATGCCCCACGCCAGAGTGCCGCCGCGCCGCTGGTCTGCCAGCAGGTCGGCGTTCCAATCCAGACGCAGTCCGCTGTAGAAGCTCGCTCCGAGCGCGGTCTCGAGATCGATCGTCACGACGAGGAAGAATGCGAACCCGGCCAACGCGGTGATACTCGCGAGCAACTTCGTCAGTCCCGCGATCGGTCTCGGTACCGGGTCTTCGCCGACCGTGCCCCAGAACATCACCATCCCGACGGTCAGGAACCAGCCCTTCATCACCATGTGTGCCACATGCGAGTCGGCGACGGTGTCGAACACTCCGCCGGGGTAGAGCAGGTAGAAGCTGCTCAGGAACACCGTGGTGCTGACCCACGGGTGGATCGCGATCCGGGCTGCTCGGCTGTGCCATGCAGCCCGGAGCCATTCGCGCGAGCCCGGTGCGTCGGCTGCCGGCGCGGTCGGCAGGACCGAGGCGAACAAGGTGGCCGGTCGGCCGAGGACCAACAGCAACGGCACGGCGATGGCGACCGCGGTCAGTCCCGCCATGTGCACGCTGAACATCGCCGGGCTGTAGAGCCCGACCCCGGACGAGGTCGCCACGAGCAGCACCGCAGTGCCCATCAACCAGCTCGCTGTCCACCGCCTCTGCCATGGCAGGCCTACCCGCCGGCGGCGCCGCACGGCCACCAGGTACAGGACGGCCGCGATCACCGCAGCGGAGCCGAACACCAGGTCGAAACGCCACTCGAACGCCAACCGCGCAGCGGTGGGCGGGCCGTCCAACACGTAGCCCAAGGCTTCTTCGTGCGCCTGAGGTAGCGAGGCGTCCTGCGGCGGGGGCGGGGGAGTGCGACCGAGTGCAACCGCCAGGCCCACTGTGGTGACGAGAACGAGGGTCTCGATCATCGACAACGTGATCAGGGATCTGCGGTTCTCGGGATCGTGGGCCAGAGCGCCGACCGTTCGTCGTCGCTGTATCCACCCGAGGGTCCCCACGATCGCCAGGGCTGCGATCTTCGCCAGTATCAGAGCGCCGTACGTCGAATCCCACAGCGACGTCACGGGTACTCGCACGGCAGCGTTGACCACTCCGGAGACCGCCATGATCACGAACGCAACCAGAGCGAGCGTCGAGTAGCGGCGGGTCGCGACGGCAAGGTGTCCACCCCCGCGCAGCGCATGAGCGAGAAGTGCGAGGAGTCCGCCAACCCACAGAGCGGCGGCGAGGATGTGCAGGATCAACGAGTTCGTCGCGATGTCGTGATTGCCGCCGGTCGAGGAGTGGCCGGTGACCGCGCGCGGGATCAACGCGAGCATCGACAGGGCGAACAAGGCGGGGGTCCACCGATGCCGCAACACTGCCGCGCATGCTGCGGCGGTGATCGCCGCGACCGCAGAGGTGATGGCCCATGCAGTGGAGGCCTCGACATCGCCGATCGCACCGAGGAACTGCACCGGTTGCGCCGCAACGGATCCGACAGGTTGACCCGACGCGTCCGAGAGTGTCAGCGGCACCAACGCCGCCGCGCACACCGCCCACACAGCGGAGGCCTTCGCCGCGGTGCGGACGGCGATGTACCCGTCGATGGCGAGCACACCCGACATTTGGGGAGGAACGAGGAACGCTGCGAGAAGCAACGACCCCACCGCCACGACCGCGGCTACCTCTCCGAGCGCGGTCAGCGCCGGAATACCGTAGGTCGTGATCGGTCCCGGATCGGGAAGCCCGAGCAGAATCAGCGCCTGCGACGTCGACAACGCCGCGAGCGCAGCGGCCACCACTGCCGCGATCGCGGCCCACAGCAGCATCACCTGCGAACCGGAGCGTCGATTCACCGGACCGCGGGTCGAGAGTGCGGCTTCGGTGGCCATGTCGTCGGTGGCCATGACGCGGCACCCCTTACGTGGATGATGTGTGGCGGGAAAACTGTCGGCCGGCAATATCGGCACGGCTGCGCGACCAAGTCGCGCAACCGAGATCGAACTACTACGAATCATAGTTCTGCGCCGACGCAGTGCGGCCGCGCGGGCAGCAGCTTCCAGCGAACACGACACTTGCATATATGCGCATATCGCAATATGTTGTGTTCCTGCTATCGAACCACGCCGAGAAGGGGTACCCACGATGGGACACGGACATGGCCACGGGATAGAGCCGGGATCGCCGGCGAGCGCATCCGGTAAGCACCTCGGGCGACTGTGGATCGCTGTCGGTCTCGGGGCGGTTACGTTGGTGACGCAGGTGGTAGTGGGTCTGTCCACCTCGTCGCTGGCGTTGTTGTCCGATTCCGCACACGTGTTCACCGACGTGTTCGGGGTCTTGATGGCGATCGTGGCGATCACACTCGCACAGCGGCAGTCTCGCAAGACCGGCCGCACGTTCGGACTGTATCGAGCCGAAGTGTTCGCGGCTCTGTTCAATGCAGTGCTGCTCTTCGGTGTCGCTGGGTGGATTCTCTACGAAGCCGCGCAACGCATCACGAACCCACCGGAGGTGCCCGGGATTCCGGTCATGTTGGTGGCACTGCTCGGTCTGGCCATGAACCTCATCGCGTTCCTCCTTCTGCGTAGTGGTGCGAAAGAGAGCCTCAATGTTCGGGGTGCGTATCTGGAGGTGATGGCGGACATGCTCGGCTCGATCGGAGTGCTCGTCAGCGGACTGGTCACCGTCGTGTTCGGGTGGCGGTACGCCGACCCGGTCATCGCGGTCGCCATCGGGTTGTTCGTTTTGCCGCGTGCATTCACTCTGGGGCGTCATGCCGTACGAATTCTGCTGCAACACGCTCCGTCGGGCATCGATGTCGCCGCCGTGGAAAAGGCCCTGACCGGTGTCGACGATGTCGAAGAGGTACACGATCTGCACATCTGGACACTGACGTCGGGGATGGAGGTCGCTTCGGCGCATCTGACGGTCGCCCCGGAGGCCGAGACACCCCGGGTGCTCGCTGCAGCGCAGCAGGTTCTCCGCGACGAGTTCGGTCTCGAACACGCCACTGTGCAGGTCGAACCCCAGGAAGGCGAAGGCCGTTGCCGAGAGGTCAATTGGTAGGCAGGTCTCGACCCGGTGCGAGATCGGCACGCCGTGCTGTCGTCGACACGGCAGCGATGTACCGGAACCGGCACCAGTCGGGTGGGGGCACAGAGTGGGTCCTCGATTGCCGCACATCGGCCCGGTCGACACCGTTCACCCCGAACCCGTCCACCTCGCATGTTCGGCCGCCCGGTGATGGATCAGTCGACTGTGAGGGTATCTACGGTTCTGGTCACGGCGCGGTTCGGCAGTGGCTCGGTAGCGGGGCTGCGCACGACCACCCCGTCGGTGATCGAGAAGGCACTGTTGTGGCAGGGGCACTCGATCGTGCCGTTGCGGACTCGGTTCACTGTGCACCCTTGGTGAGAACAGATAGCCGAGAAGGCCCGGAAGGTACCGGGTTCCGGTTGGGTGACGACGACCTGCCGGTCGGCGAGCACGATTCCACCGCCGACAGGAACATCGTTCACCGACAAGGTGATGGGACCGTCGGAAGCGGTGTCCTCACCGGACGGGGCTTCGCCGACGCTGCATCCGGCGGCAGCCAGGCACGCTGTAGCGCAGCTCGTAGCGAGAAAAATACGGCGCGGTAGCGCCGGGATGTTGTCGCTCATGCAGCAGGTTCCCCTCGGTGCGCCTCGGTGCGCCTCGGTGAGCGAGAGGCGACGATCGCTTGTCGGTGGTTGTGGTCGAATATGTTTCGAGCCGTTCCGGTGTCGATCACTCTCACTGTTCGAGCGAATCAGCAAGATTGTCCTGTCGCGAATGTGTCTGCACTGCAGGGCATTCGATTCGAGCACCGAGGTATCTCATGCAAGTTCACGATTCGGCGCTGTCGGGCACTGCGGGCCGAGGGGTAATCTTTGTGGCCTCTCGCGTGAACAGTGCCGCCCCGATCATCAGCACCACCCCGCAGGTGATGTAGATGTCGGCGAGGTTGAATGTCGGCCACCAACCGGTGTGAAAGTAATCGGTGACCGCGCCGTCGAGGAGCCGGTCGAGGACATTCGAGAGTGCACCGGCGAGGACCAACGACAGCGCTGCCGTGGTGACCGGACCCGCGTGAGGCGCGGTACGCCACCCGTAGATCGCCAACCCGGTGGTGATCGACGCCGTCACGGCGACGACGACCCACACGGGCAGAGAATCACCCAGGCTGAACGCCATTCCGCGATTGAAGGCCAGTCGCAGCTCGAGTATCCGCAGCGGAATCGTCGAGCCGGGCAACGCCGCCTGCGCCCAGTAGTCGACCAGTAGAGCGGCAGCGACCAGAGCCAGGACAAGGGCGGTTGCGGCGGCGCGGAGCCGAGCGGCTGCGATGGGGGAGCGGGTCACTGGTCCTCGTTCTCGGGTGTACACCGTGCGTACGTCCGGGTGCACCGCAGACGGTGCAGGTGACCCCGGATTTGCCAACACTTGAAATACTATGCACCATAGTAGTTGATGAATACCGTCGATTTCTCCGCCACCCGATGCGTCGTGTCGCCGTGAGGGCGGCGGCACCCTCGTCATGAGGGCGATGCCCGATGCCGAACCCGGGCCCGGACCGTCCTGCGTCGACCGAGGTCGAGTGTGGCGGCTGTATCGGACAAGTCGAGGTGAAGGGCCCCGAACCTGGGCACGTCTGACCGCAGCGGCAACTTCGGGGCTGGCGATGTACGCCACGTTCCCGCCCCTAGATCTGTGGTTTCTCGCTCCGGTAGCAATTGCAATGCTGCTGTTGGCTGTGCGCGGGCGAGGGGCGCGTGCGGGGGCCGGCTACGGCTTCGTTGCCGGCTCGGCGTTCTTCGTGCCTCTGCTGCCGTGGGTGGGGGAGTACGTCGGATCGGTGCCGTGGCTGGCGCTGGCCGTCGTTCAAGCCCTCTTCGTGGCGATGTTCGGCGCAGTAGCGGATCGGATGTCGCGACTGCCGTGGGGGCCGGTCTGGGTGGCGAGCGCCTGGGTGGCGATGGAAGCGGCACGATCTAGGATCCCGTTCGGCGGATTCCCCTGGGGCCGCATCGCATTCGGTCAATCCGACGGGCCGCTGCTGCCTCTGGCTGCGTTGATCGGCGCACCGGGGTTGTCGTTCGTCGTGGTGCTGATCGGGTCCGCTCTGGCCGGCGCTGTTGCCTCCGATCGCATCACCCGCAGAACTGCAGCAGCGTCGTGCATCGGTGCGGCCACTGCTGTAGGGGCGCTCACGATGGTGGCCCCACTGTTCGCTCCGCCGCAGCAGGACACGGTCACCGTCGCCTTGGTGCAAGGCAACGTCCCGCGGCTCGGTCTCGACTTCAACGCCCAACGACGAGCGGTGCTCGACAACCACGTTCAGCGCACCATCGAGCTCGCCGACGACATCGACTCCGGCCGCGTACGCGCACCCGATCTGGTCATCTGGCCGGAGAACTCCTCCGACATCGATCCCCTGCGCAACCCCGATGCCGCCGCACGTATCGCCGCCGCGGCCCGCGCCGTCGGTGTGCCCATTCTCGTCGGCACGGTTCTCCGCCGAGACGACGGCACCACGAGCAACACCTCGATCGTGTGGGATCCGGTCACCGGGCCCGGGCAGAGGCACGACAAGCGGCAACTGGTGCCGTTCGGGGAGTACCTGCCGATGCGCACGATCGTCACCGCACTCTCTCCCTATGCCGCCCAGGCAGGAAACTTCACCCCGGGCCAGGGCAACGGCGTCCTCGACCTCGCCGGAGTGCCCGTGGCGGTGGCCACCTGCTACGAGGTCGCCTTCGACTCGTTGCTCACCGACTCCGTGCGCGCCGGTGCCCAGCTGATCGCAGTGCCCACCAACAACGCCACTTTCGGTCGGACGAACATGACCTATCAACAACTCGCCATGTCGCGGGTACGAGCGGTCGAACACGGGCGCAGCGTCGTCGTGTCGGCCACCAGCGGCGTCAGCGCCGTCATCGATGCACGCGGGGAGGTCGTCGGGCGCACGGAGCTGTTCACCCCCGCAGCTGTCGTCACCGAGGTGTCACTGAGCACCACCCTCACCCCGGCGACGATCACCGGCAGCGTTCCGGAATGGATTGCCGCCACCGGCGCTGGTGCAGCACTGGCGTTCTCGCTGCTGCGCCGACCACGCTCCATCACACCGAACCCCGCAAACTACTATGTCGCGTAGTATTTAGATGGTGGTCGGTGAAGGGCGTGCGGAGATGACGATCGACGAACACCCCCGTGCGCACTCGCCGGGACTGGTGCGCAGAACAGTGGCGATGCTGCGCAACCGGTGGCGACAACTGACGTCGATGCGGACAGCGTTGGTGCTGCTGTTCCTCCTCGCCGCCGCAGCTGTCCCCGGCGCTTTGCTGCCGCAGCGCAATCTCAATACCCAGGCCGTCGATTCTTTCATTGCCGCGCGTCCGGTTCTCGGGCCGGTGATGGACACGCTGGAATTGTTCGACGTGTTCGCGAGTTCCTGGTTCACCGCGATCTACGTCCTGTTGTTCGTCTCGCTGATCGGCTGTCTGACTCCCCGGTTGATCGAGCACGGCAAAGCTCTTCGCGCACAACCTGTTCGAGTACCGCGAAACCTCACTCGACTACCGTTGCATCATTCGGGCACCCTCGCCGGTGACCCCGAGAAGGTGATCGCCGACATCGCGCGGCACTTGAAAGGGTGGCGTACCGCCGTTCGACCCGAGCCCGATGGGGCACTGACTCTCTCGGCGGAGAAGGGCTACACCCGCGAGGCCGGGAACCTGCTGTTTCACTTCTCGCTGATCGGTCTGCTCGCCGCTATCGCGATCGGCAAACTGTTCGGCTACGAAGGCTCGGTCATCGTCATCGCCGACAACGGGCCCGGTTTCTGCAACACCTCGCCCGCGATCTACGACTCCTTTCGCGCCGGTAACAGCACCGACGGCACCGGACTCGAGCCGTTCTGTATCCGGGTCAGAGATTTCACCGCCGACTACCTCGAGAACGGTCAGGCCGAGATGTTCACCTCGAACATCTCCTACCAGAGCGCCGACGACATCGCCGCCGACACCTGGCGCGAGTATCAACTCAAAGTCAACGAACCCCTCCGGCTCGGCGACGAACGCATCTACCTCACCGGACACGGCTACGCCCCCGAGTTCACCGTCACCTTCCCCGACGGCCAGACCCGCACCGAAGCCCTGCAGTTCCGCCCCGACGACGCCACCACGTTCCTCAGCAGCGGCGCGCTGCGATTCGACCCACCCGGGGGGACCTACGCCACCGCCGCCGAACGCCGCCGAGGGCAGATCGCCATCGAAGGACTCTTCGCGCCCACCGCGCAATTCAACGGAAATCTGCTCTCCTCCCGCTTCCCGGAATTGGTCGATCCCGCTGTGGCAGTGGACATCTACAAGGGCGACACCGGTCTCGACACCGGCATCCCGCAGTCGATCTTCTCCCTGGACCAGGAGATGATCAACCAGGGCCGGCTGGTGAAACAAGACCGGGTCAACCTGCGGCCCGGAGAATCGACAACCCTCTCCGACGGCACTCTCGTCCGGTTCGACGGTGCCAAGGAATTCGCGAATCTCCAGGTCGGATACGACCCCGCGCAGCGGTGGGTCCTCGTGTTCGCGGTCACGATGATGACCGGACTGCTGGTGTCCCTGGTCATCACACGCCGCCGCGTCTGGTTCCGGGCCCACCTTGGCGAACACGGTCTCTCGCGAGTGGACATGGGCGGCCTGGCTCGCACCGATCACGCCGGCTGGGGACCCGAATTCCAGACCCTCCGGTCACAGATCTGGCCGCAGGCAACTTCGAGCGACTCCGAGACCCACGACAGAGAAACGGTGTAACACCATGCCGATCGACGACACCCTCGCCCGTTGGAGCGACATCAGCTTCGAGACCGCCTTCGTGGTCTATCTCCTCGCAGCAATCGCATTCCTCGGTCAGCTCGCGACGACCCGTAGCGCGGAGCTGCACAATATGGAGCGACTGCGCACGCGGGTGATCGCAGCGACATCGTCGACGCCCGGTCGCATTCCCGACGCACCCCGGCGGGTTCCGTCCGAACGCATGGGCCGTACCGGACTCGGGCTGGTGATGGTGGCGCTGACGTTGCATGTCGGGTCGATCGTTCTTCGCGGGATCGCCGCCGGCCGCCCGCCGTGGGGCAACATGTACGAATTCGTCTCGGTCACCTGCGCGGCCGGTGTACTGGCTGCACTGGTGGTGCTGCGCTCCAAGCAACTGCGCACCCTGTGGTTGTTCGTCCTGGTGCCGACGTTGATTCTCCTGTTCGTCGCCGGCACCGTGCTGTACGCCAACGCAGCACCGGTGGTACCGGCACTGCAGTCGTACTGGCTGCCGGTGCACGTCTCGATCGTCTCGCTCGGCAGCGGGGTGTTCTTGATCTCCGGGGTTGCGAGCGCGCTGTTCCTGATCCGCATGAAGCATCCCGAGGCCTCGGGTAGTCGAGCCAGCCGGATCGTCGCCCGTCTGCCCTCCGCTCAGACTCTGGACATCGTGGCGTACAAGACCACGATCTTCGCATTTCCGCTCTTCGGCGTCGGCGTCATCCTCGGTGCCATTTGGGCCGAAGCCGCATGGGGCCGATTCTGGGGCTGGGACCCGAAAGAAACGGTCTCCTTCATCACCTGGATCGTGTACGCCTCCTACCTGCACGCCCGCGCCACCAGCGGATGGCGCAACACCCGCGCAGCATGGATCAACATCGCCGGATTCGTGGCGATGCTGTTCAACCTGTTCATCATCAACATGGTCGTCTCCGGGCTGCACTCCTACGCAGGCCTGAACTGATGACTCCCGCTACGTGCCCCCCAGCGCGTCCGCAAGGTCCTGCGGAATGGGCATCGGCGACATCAGTCCCGCCTCGACCCGGCCGGTGTTACCGGCCGGGTATCGCCCCGACCACGATCCTGGAGCAGCGACCACGATCCGAATCAACTGGCCCCAGGATTCGCGCCGATCGTGTTCTGTCACCGCAGCTTTCAACATCGCGGCGTGGTTGCGAGTATGCAACCACGGATAGGGCTGCGAGAGGATGTGTGCTCGTTCGAGGTGGTACCAGCGCACCTCTGTTGTCGATGCCCCTGCTGCTGCGGTCATTTCGATCTTGTAGAGCCTGCGTGCAGTTCGATCACCGCTCACAGGTCTTTACCTTTTTCCGCGGAAGAGTTCGCCGTACGCGGGGGTCGATGTGCAGCAGGTACATCCATCCGAGCACCCGGAGCTGCCATCGTCTGCTCCGATCGCCGATGGTGACGTTGCGGTGGTGGAGGCCAGTAGGTTCCCAGATGCAGGTGCGGTGTTCCTCGGCGTCGGAGCCGGAGCGCAGCAGGCATCCGCGAAGGCCGCTGCGGGTGCGATCGTGACGTTGAGGGCACCGGACGCCGCGGGCGGGGGCACGAAACCGTCCAAGGGCGTGGTGCGGGCGGCGCGAATCGCATTGGCAATGACCAGGACTTCGGCGAGTTCGTGGACGAGCACCACGGTGGCCAAGCCCAGGACACCGGTAGCAGCCAGTGGGACGAGCACGCCGATGATGGCAATCGACAAGGCGATGTTCTCGATCATGATGCGCCGGGCGCGTCGAGCGTGGGCCAGCACCTGCGGTAGATGCCGGAGGTCTTCCCCCATGAGGGCAACATCGGCGGTCTCGATGGCAACGTCGGTTCCCATCGCGCCCATGGCGATACCGACATCGGCGGTCGCCAAGGCGGGAGCGTCGTTGATGCCGTCGCCGACCATGGCAATCTTGCGTCCGGCCGCGATGTCGGTCAGCAGGGCCGCTTTGTCCTCGGGCAGTAGTTCGGCGTGGACGGCGGTGATGCCCGCCTGGGTCGCCAGAGCCTGCGCAGTGAGCGCGTTGTCGCCGGTGAGCATCGCAGTGTCGATACCGAGCGCGGTGAGTTGGCGGACAGCCTCGGCGGCCTCGGGCCGCAGTTCGTCGCGGACGGCGATCGCAGCGATCAGAACTCCGGCGCGTTCGACGAGAACGACTGTGGCACCGCTGCTCTGCAGACGAGCGACGTCGGCGCGGAACACCTCGGAGCTGGGGTGTGTGTCGAACCAGCTCGGTTTCCCGAGCCTGATCGCGGCACCGTCGAGGGTGCCGGTCAGGCCGTGCCCGGCGATGGCAGTGACATCATCAGCGGCCGCGACGGTCGACACGGAGGCCAGTACGGCGCGGGCGAGTGGATGCTCGCTGCGCGCTTCGAGCGCAGCAGCAACAGCCAGCGCGGCGTCGCGGCCGATTCCCGCAGCGGTGACGACGTCGACGACCTCCGGTCGTCCCGCAGTGAGGGTGCCGGTCTTGTCCAAGGCGACGACGCGAATGCGGCCCAGCTCTTCCACTGCTGCACCGCCTTTGATCAATGCCCCGTTGCGGCTCGCAGCCCCGATCGCCGCCACCACCGACAGCGGCACCGAGATGGCCAACGCGCACGGTGATGCCGCGACCAGGACCACCAGTGCGCGTTCGAGCCACAACATGGGGTCACCGAGCACCGCACCGACGCCGGCGACGAGTACGGCGAGAACCATGATCGAGGGCACGAGCGGACGTGCGATACGGTCCGCGAGCCGTTGGCCGGCCCCTTTTCGGTCCTGGGCCTGTTCGACGATGCGGACGATGCGAGCAAGCGAACTCTCCGATGCCGGCGCGGTGACGGTGACCTCGATGGCCCCGCCGCCGTTGATGGCACCGGCATGCACCTCGTCACCGACACCGGCTTCGATGGGCACGGACTCGCCGGTGATCGCAGACACGTCCAGATTCGTCGAACCGCGAGCGATGGTGCCGTCCGTGGCAGCTCGCTCACCCGGCCGCAGCACCATGATGTCCCCGATCACGACATCGTCGGGGGACAGGGCCTGCTCGGTTCCACCGCGCAGGACAGATACCGTCGGCGGCACCAACGACAGGAGTGCGCGCAGTCCGCGGCGGGTCTTGGTGACCGCGTATTCCTCGAGTCCCTCGGCGACGGAGAACAAGATACCGAGCATCGCGGCCTCGGGGATCTGGCCCAATGCGATGGCACCGAGGAGCGCGATCGTCATCAGCGTGCCGACACCGATGCGTCCGTGTCGCAGATTTCTCACCGTCGCGGGAACGAAGGTGACGGCGGCGATCGCGGCAGCGATCAGAGCGCCGACGGTCGCAACCGCATCGGCACCCGTTCGACCGAGCAACCACGATGCGACCAGGATGATCGTGGCGGCCGAGGCGAGTTGCAGCTCGCGGACCTGCCACAACCTCGGGAGTGCATCGGTTGGAGCTGGACCTCCCGTGTCCGCACCGTCAGCAGTGGATTCGGTGGTCGGCGCTGCCGGGGTAGGTCCGCAGCACGCGTCAGCCATGATCGACCCCGGTGAGATCAGCGGTGGCCGAGGCGGTGGGCAGTGCCTCGGTCAGTGTCGTGAGCAGTCGGGTGCCGCGGTCGGTGAGCGAATACATGACCAACTTTCCGTCTCTGTTCGATGTGACGGCGTCCGCGGCTTTGAGTTTGCGGAGATGGTGGGAGACCAGCTTCTGGCTCTGTCCCACGATCCACGCGATGTCGCAGCCACACATCTGCCCGCCGGCGTTCAACGCGAGCGCGATGGTCAGTCGGGTGGGGTCGCCGAATGCTCGGGCAGCGTCGGCTACCGGTTCGATATCGCCGACCGCGGGCAGAGTAGCGCGCACTCTCTCGGCGTAAGGGAGGTCCATACACAACAGATCGCACGAGTCCAGAGGTTCCAAGGCCATGGGCACAATCTAACAATCATGCGATCGTTAGGGAAGGACCATTAGTCAACGTTCGTACGATTGTTAGTGTCATAGCGGTCGAAACGCCCATATCGGGCCCATTGATCAATCCGAACGAATCGAGAAGGTGGTTGTATGAGCAGAGCGTTGAAGATTTCCTTGTCCCTGGTGATCGTGTTCGCCGCCGCGTTGGCTGTATTTCTGGTGGTGGATCGATCGGGGTCTCCGGATGCTGCCGCCGCCGAGCAGGCCGCGACCGACCCTGCCTCGATTGCGGTGCGCGAGAACAGTCATCGGTTGAACTCGGTGCCCGACGGCCGGGTCACGTTCGTGGAGTTCCTCGACTTCGAGTGCGAGGCCTGCCGATCGGCCTACCCGGCGATCGAGCAATTGCGTGAAGAGTACGGCGACCGGGTGAGCTTCGTGGCCCGCTACTTTCCGATCGCCTCGCACTTCAATGCCGAACGAGCCGCACGCGCAGTCGAGGCCGCGGCCCAGCAGGGCGGATTCGAGGCGATGTATCAGCGCATGTACGAAACGCAGGCGCAGTGGGGCGAACAGCAGGTTCCGCAGGACGAGTTGTTCCGCAGCTTCGCCGTCGAGCAAGGGCTCGACATGAGCGCCTTCGATGCCGCCTACACCGACCCTGCGACGCTCGCGCGCATCGAGGCCGACGTCGCGGACGGGATCGCGCTCGGCGTGCAGGGCACCCCGACGTTCTTCCTCAACGGCACCAAGATCGAACCCACCACCTACGGAGACCTCGCCGATGCCCTCGACGCTGCACTCGGCTGACCTCCCAGCGAACGAGACCCGACAAGGTGGATCGTTCGGCCGGAGCCTGCCCTGGCTGCTGTTGGTGGGCGGCCTGATCGGCCTGACTGCCGCGTTCGTGCTCACGGTAGAAAAGTTCGCTCTGGCGCTCGATCCCGCCTACGCCCCGACCTGCAGCATCAACCCGGTGCTCAACTGCGGATCGGTGATGGACACCCCGCAGGCGTCTGCGTTCGGATTTCCCAATTCCCTTCTCGGGATCGCAGGCTTCGCCGTCGTGGCGGCAGTGGGTGCCGCCCTTCTCGCCGGTGCGGTGTTCGCACAGTGGTTCTGGGGCGCAGTGCAGGTCGGTGTCACTGCTGCCGCAGTCTTCGTGCACTGGCTGATCGCGCAGAGCCTGTACGAGATCGGCGCCCTGTGCCCCTACTGCATGGCGGTGTGGGCGGTCACCGTACCGATCTTCTGGTACGTCACGCTGCGCAACCTCGACCGCGCCAGGTCGAAATCCGCTCTTGGGCAATGGTTTCGGCTATGGCTTGACTCGCTGATTCGCAATCACTCGATTCCGCTGACCGTGTGGTTTCTCGTCCTCATCGCCCTGATCGCGCAGCGTTTCTGGTCGTACTGGTCCACGCTCCTATGATCCGCGACGTACCGTTCGCCCCTCTGCCGCCCTCTCGAGAAAGAAGGTCACGGCGATGACGCGCGGCTGGTCGATCGTCATGCTCGTCGTTGTCGTTGCATCGATCGTCGCACTGTGGCCCCGCTCCGGTGGCGTCGAGGGCGGCCCGTCCGACGTCATCGCCAACAATGTCGCTCCGGTCGGACCCGAACCCACATTGTCCCGCCCGCCGGATGACGCGGCACGAGCAACAGCGCTACCGATGTGTCCGCCGCCGGTACCACGCGAAGGCGGTCCGCTGGCGGGAGTGATAGCGCGCTGCATCGGCAGCGACAGCTATGTCGATCTCGCCGACGTTCTCGGCAGCGAGGCGACGCTGATCAACCTGTGGGCATCCTGGTGCGGCCCGTGCCGCACCGAGATGCCCGTACTCGATGCCTACGCCGCAGAACCCGACGCGATCCCAGTCATCGGAATCGACGTCGAGGACCGACCCGAGGACGCGGCCGCGCTGCTCACGCAACTGGGCGTCCGCTATCCGAACTACATCGACGGCGGCAGCGTCCTGGACGCGCTCTCGGCACCGCCGGTCCTTCCCCTGAGCTTTCTCCTCCACCCGGACGGAACGATCGAGCGCATCACCGACCCGACAGTGTTCGAGACGACAGACCAGATCCGCACTGCAGTAAAGGATTTCACCTCATGACACGTTTTTTCCCTGCGCGGGTCGGTGCGCGCCGTCAAGGCTCCACGCCCACCGCGGCAATGGGATCGATTCTTGCCGTCGTACTACTGATCTCCGGATGCTCCGACGGCGCACAGGCTGCATCCACGGGAGGTAGCTTCGACTTCGTCGCCCCCGGCGGTCGAACCGACATCGTCTACGATCCCCCCGAAACACGCGGTACCATAGGCGAACTCGCCGGCCCCGATCTGATGGAGGAAGGCAAGACGACCGCTCTGTCGGACTACGACGGCAAGGTGGTGGTGATCAATCTCTGGGGTCAGTGGTGTGGCCCCTGCCGCGGCGAAGCCGACGACCTCGAAGAGGTCTACGAGACCACCCGCGAGCGCGGCGTGCAGTTCCTCGGCCTCAACGTCAGAGATCCACAGAAGGACAAAGCGCAGGACTTCGTGGTCGACAACGACGTCTCCTACCCCTCGATCTACGACCCTTCGATGCGGACCCTGATCGCTCTCGGCGGGAACTACCCGACCAGCGTGATCCCCTCGACGCTGGTACTCGACCGTCAGCACCGCGTGGCCGCGGTCTTCATGCGCGCCCTGCTCACCGACGACCTCCTTCCCGTCGTCGAACGGATAGCCGCGGAATGACGACTCTTCTCGCCCAGGACATCGGTTCGGCCTTCCAGAACGCGGCATCGAGCGGGCCACTGCTGCTCGCGATCGCGGCATGCATGCTCGCCGGGTTGGTCTCGTTCGCCTCACCGTGCGTGGTGCCGCTGGTGCCGGGATACCTGTCCTACCTGGCAGGAATCGCCGGTGCCGACGCCCAATCGGCCGATACCCGATCGCCCGGCACCTCGACCACCGGCACGTCGACCACCGGCACGTCGTCGACGGAGCTGGCGAATCGCTGGCGTGTGGCCGGCGCAGCGTCGTTGTTCGTCGCCGGATTCACGATCGTCTTCGTCCTCGCCACAGCCTCGATCTTCGGAGTCATCGGCACCTTGCGCATCAACGAGCAAGTACTTCAACGAGTCGGCGGCGTCATCACGATCATCATGGGTGCAGCGTTCATCGGATTGATACCCGCACTGCAACGCGACACCCGATTCGCACCTCAGCAGATCTCGTCCCTCGCCGGAGCGCCGCTGCTCGGCGGTGTGTTCGCGCTCGGCTGGACACCGTGTCTGGGCCCCACCCTCGCCGGCGTTCTGTCTGTCGCGGCAGGAACCGAAGGTGCAACCGCAGCCCGCGGGGTCACTCTCATCGTCGCGTACTGCATGGGACTCGGCCTACCGTTCGTCGTCCTCGCGTTCGGTTCGAGTTCGGCGATGCGCGGGGTGGGGTGGCTTCGAAGGAACTCACAGAAGATCAAGATCGCTGGCGGTGTCATCATGATCGCCGTCGGCGTGGCGCTGCTGACCGGAGTGTGGGGGTTGTTCATCGCCTGGATCCGCAACGAATTCGTCAGTGCAGTGATCCTGCCCATCTGATCGAGATGTCGCCGAACCACCACGCCGCATTGCATTGTTCGGGTAGCCGAACTATATTTTCAGGGTCCTGACATACTGTTGGTGCTGGAGGGTGTGGTCATGTCTGTGCTGCAGCGCCGATCGTCTCGGCCGCCCTCGAGGTTTCGGTCGGGCCTGGTTCTGCTCGGCCCGGCTTTCGTCGCAGCGATCGCCTACGTCGACCCCGGCAACGTCGCCTCCAACGTCAGTGCCGGTGCGCAGTTCGGATACCTGCTGGTCTGGGTGATCGTTGCCGCGAACGTGATGGCCGGTCTCGTCCAGTTCCTCTCCGCCAAACTCGGCATCGTCACCGGAATGACACTGCCCGAAGTAGTCCGCGAGAAGTCGAGCAGGACTGTGCGACTGGCATATTGGGGGCAAGCGGAGGTGGTCGCCATGGCGACCGACCTCGCCGAAATCGTCGGCGGTGCAATTGCCCTCTACCTGCTCTTCGACCTGCCGCTCCTGATCGGCGGCCTCATCACCGGGGCCGTATCGATGATCTTGCTGGTGGTCCAGGATCGGCGGGGCCAACGGCCCTTCGAGTTCGTGATTCTCGGGCTACTCGGTGTCATCGCCGTCGGATTTCTTGCCAGCGTCGTCGTGGAACCGCCATCGTTCACCGAGGCCGCGGCCGGTCTGATTCCGCGGTTCGACGGCGCGGAAAGCGTGTTGATCGCCGCCGCGATGCTCGGTGCGACAATCATGCCGCACGCGGTGTACCTGCACTCCGGCCTTGCACGTGACCGGCACGGACACCCCGAGGCAGGGCCTGTCCGTCAGCGGTTGTTGCGGATCACCCGGATCGATGTCGGGTTGGCGATGCTGCTGGCCGGGGCAGTGAACATGTCGATGCTGCTGTTGGCGGCATCGACGTTGGGGGGCCGCGAGGGCGTCGACTCCATCGAAGGAGCCCACGCAGCGGTAGGGGACACCCTGGGGCCGGTCGTAGCGCTGCTGTTCGCGGTGGGCCTGCTGGCCTCGGGCCTTGCATCGACATCGGTCGGGGCCTACGCCGGCGCGATGATCATGGACGGCCTACTACGTAAGCGCATTCCGATTCTGGTGCGACGACTGGTGACCCTTGTTCCCGCACTGGCAATTCTGGCAGCAGGAGTCGACCCCAGTCGGGCACTGGTCGTCTCGCAGGTCGTGCTGTCGTTCGGTATCCCGTTCGCGTTGATTCCCTTGGTGCGGTTCACATCGGACCGCATCCTGATGGGCAGCGATGTCAATCACCGGATCACCGCATACGCGGCATGGCTCATCGCGGGAATCGTCGTCGCACTCAACATTGCACTGATCTATCTGACCGTGGCCTGACTGCGCGCGGGTGAACGTGTCCTGCACGCCTGTATTTCAGGACGATCACCGCTCGTGTGGTGATGGTGTTGTGCACGGTGAATCAGCATGAGTGGGTTCTGCCGCCGAAGTCGGGGTCTAGCAGGACGAACCGCCGCACACCGATTGCCCCGCCGTAGAAGCAGTCGACCGGACGTTGCTCGACACACGCCTTGTCCATGACATCGATGCTCGCTCGGCGCGTGTGATGACGTCCCTCACTGCGTCGACTGTCCTGTCGCGGCGGTGGTCTCGCCCGGCACCAGACGCGGCACGTAGCGGACGTAGAGCACCATTCCGATCAACTCCACGAGGGTCTGCGTCACGACCACCACGGCGGCCAGGCTCAACGCCGGTGGTAGCGCCAGGGCGAGTGGCAACACGACCAGCGAGTTACGGGTGGCGCCGGAGAACACCAACGCCCGCGTCGCCGGCACGTCCTGACCGAACACCTTCCCGGCACCGACACCGACGAACGCCATCACGATCAGAAACACCACGAAGATGGCTGCAGCAGCGGCGAGTTGGTCGATACGGCTGCGGATCGAGTCGATCTGGGAGGCGACGACGACCGCGAGTGTCACCATCATCACCGGCACCATCGCCGCTGCCATCGCCTCGATGATTTGCTCGCCCAGACGTCGACGTCGCGCCCACCGCTGCGTCGCCGCAGCCAGCGCCAGCGGGATCACGATGAGTAGAACGAACGCCTCGGCAAAGGGGGCGATGTCGATGATCGAGACAGTCTCGGCCCCGACGAACAACCACAGCCACAACGGCAGCAGGGCGATCTGCAGCAACATCAGCAGCGGTGCCCCGGCGAGGAGGCGTTCCGATGCCGCGCCGGCCAGTCCGCTGAAGACGATGACGTAGTCGATGCAGGGGGCGAGCAGCACCAGTACCACACCGACGAGGACAGCTTCGTTCCCTGCGATGATGCGGGTCAGTGCGAACACCACGATGGGGACGGCTGCGAAGTTCAGAACGACCACCGCGGTGGTGAACCGGGCATCACGTAGGGACCGGCCGATCGCGGCGAACGGCACTGCGAGGAACGTCGCGTAGAGCAGAACGATCAGCACCGGATTGATGGCGTGCTCGAACGTCGGTGCTGCGGAGGGGAAGGACAACCCCACCCCTGCGCCGGCGACGAGTGCGAGTAGATACAGGCCGATCTGGTGGGTGTCCCACCATTGCACCGCCGACGTTCGCGCTGTTTCGGTCATGACGCGCTCACGGGTGCGGTCAAAGTCGACGCCAACCAGCTGCATTGCGGGTCGCACGGTGTCGACGCGTCGGGGGTCTCGTCGAGACGAACCAGCGCGGCGGTCAGCGCGTCCCGCAGCACGGTCAGCTGCGCGATCGACTCCTCTGCTCGGGCGATGTGTTCACGCAGTGCCGGTCGCAGCCCGGACTTCACCGCGGCGCACGAATCGTTCTCCCACACACGCAGCATCGACTTGATTTGCGGCAGAGCGAGATTCAGGCTCTTCGCGGCGGTGATGAACGCCAATCGCTGCTGTGCTCGTTCGTCGTAGACACGGTAGCCGTTCGGGGCTCGGTCCGCCGGAAGTAGGCCCTCGCTCTCGTAGAAGCGCAGCGTTGTCGCTGGCACCCCGGTTGCCGAGGACAGTTGCGAGATCAACAGAGCAGACATGACCGCAGACTAAAGGTTCGAGTCGGCTCGAAGGCAAACCGGCCGAGTCCGGCCCGCCATCGAGTCCGCGGCAGCACAAGGGACGTCGGGCTCGTTGCTGCCTCGAAGGGGGGTGGGGTCAGGGTGCGCCGTCGCCTGGAGTGTTGGGCTCGTGTTGCCTCTTCTCGGTATGGAACGTGATCAGATTGCCGTCGATGTCGACAGTTGCGAACTCCGTCGTTCCCCAGCCTGTCGAGACGGGACGGCCTACGTCTGCGGGGTGAAGCACCCCCGCGCGGGACATCTCGGCGTAAAGGTCGTTGATCTCGTCCACGGCGATGCGGCAGCTGGCGGTGCCGGCAAGGAACGTCTCGGCTCCGCTGCACACCGGCCATGCCGCGTGGTCTGAACGGGTATCCCAGCTGTCGTCGTCGGCGGCCCACAAGTGGATCTCGACGTCGTCGCGGGTGAGCCTCGCGAAAGTCGGGTCGGTGTACCGGGTCGTGAAGCCGAACGATCGGACGTATATCTCGGCAGCGGTGTCGATGTCTCGTACCGGCAGCGCAGGTACCACTTTCGACATGCCCATAGGCAACACTAACGCCGACGAGCCGGAGGGCGAGCCGACCCCGCCTCATATTGCTGGCGCTCAGTGCATTCGACTTCTGACACAGTGAACGCGACTTCTGAAACTGACATCCGGTGCGGAAGCGACCAGCCCGAATGTCGTGCCAAAAACGTGAGCTAAACCGATCGTGTCAGAACCTGCCGTGTCAGTGAGTTGTGGCAGTCTCTAGCCCTGTGGGGCACAAATACGGATACGCCAGGGTTTCGACCACTGATCAGACACCCGCGCTACAGAGCGACGCTCTGACTGCGTTCGGGTGTGAACGGCTCTTCGTCGACACTGCGAGTGGGTCCACGACCACGAGGCCCGCGCTCGACGAGCTCCTGGCCACCCTGTTGCCCGGAGACACCTTGTGCGTGTGGCGGCTCGACCGGCTCGGCCGTAACCTCCCGCACTTGATCGAACTCGTGACCGAGCTGAAATCCAGGGGAGTGGGGTTCGCATCGGTCACCGAACAGATCGACACTGCCACCGCCGGGGGTGAACTCATCTTTCACATTTTCGGTGCCCTCGCCTCGTTCGAGCGGCAGCTGCTCCGCGAACGCACGAACGCTGGCCTCGCCGCCGCGCGCGAACGCGGCAAGATCGGTGGCCGGCCACCCGCACTGTCGACCGCCAAGAAGCGTGAAGCCACCCGAATGCGTAACCAGGGCAGCACTATCGGCGACATAGCTGAAATCCTCGGAGTGAGTCGGCGAACCCTGTACCGCCATTTTGCGCAATCCTAGAGCTGAGGGGAGAACTACGCGGTTGGCACTCCCGCTCCGACCTCGACGGAATCACTCGCCGGTGACGCCTCACGCTGCGCCTGAGCGCTGGCCAGCTCACGGGCCTCTAACACGTTCAGATCTTCGCCGGCTTCGTTCTTCCAGCTGATGCGTCCATTGTTGCTTCCACCTACGAGCACTGCGCCGGCAGCGGATGGACTGTCGAAGAGCTCGTCGTCGCGAAAAATGAAAGCGTCATCTTCGATCGTCGCGCGGCCGCTGGCGATAAGAGACTCGCGGGTAGTCCTGACGCGCTCGGTAGCTGCGCCACGTAGATCCGGTCGGCCACGGGAACCTCGTTGCACAACAATGCCTTCGGAAGTCAAGTATCCCTGCGCGTCGCATCCGGACTCACGGAAGAACAGAGGCTGGTTTGGCGATTCTTCACCTGCTCTGGATTCACCCTTCGTTGGACGAATCGAATCGAGGATCGGTGCACCAAGGGTGGTCAGCAGGACGGAGATCGTGTCCAGAAACTCGTGGCAATCCGCCTCGAGCGGTGCTGGTGTGAACGGGTTGCTCGCATCGTTGCCATTGGTCAGCGTGTACCGGTCTGCGCGTTGGGCGGTTCGGATCGACAACCACTCCAGATAGGAGACGTGCGTGGACGTCCATTCATTGGTCAACGACACTGCAACCATCGCGCGGGTCCAGTTCTTCTCGCCATGCTCACCTAAGCGTTTACCGACGTTCCCGGTCTGGCCGATGTACGCGGTCCGCTCGTCATCGCTACCTCCGAACAGGTAGTACACCCCGACCTGCGTCGATGCCGGTAGCTTTGCAAATTCGCTCAGCAGCGATCGCGGGATGTCGAAGACCCGGACAGTCCTAGTGGTCAGGCTCGCGACCCGAATACCGGCGGGATCCCCACCGGGTAGATAGATCTGGATTGTCTGAGCCCGGACCATCAGGCAGCCTTCTCGATGTCGAGTTCGCGAACGATGCGCATGGTCTCGACGGCGACGGTGGTGACTTTCTTGATCAGTTCGACTATGTAGGTGGGGTTGTCGTGCTCGTCGCACCATAGGTTCGGATCGTTCACGATGCCCGATGGCTTGTCGGTCTTGACCTGGTAGCGGTCGATGATCCATGCCAGCGCTGACCGCGAACCGAGCATGTACTCCTCGGCTTCGGGTGGAATGCCGGTGAGGCTGACCTTCGAGTTGTAGACGATTGCGGTGTGGTCGGACTTGTTGCGCCACTTCAGTTTCTGTACTCGCCATGTCTCACGATCGTGTTCGTCGACACCGGCCTTTATCTCGACATCGAGTGGGTAGGGATCGACGTCCTCGTACTGCATATGAAGGGTGCCGAGCTGCTCGCCGGCGTTAGCGAGCTGGGTGAAGCGCTCCAAGCTTTCAGGGGTGGGGATGTGGGGGAGCATTTTCTTCAGATCCGCCGCGTACGTCTCCCGGTAGCCGGGGACATGCAGCTGCCCATACACCGACCAGAAAACCTGATCCTTGGTCACCGAAGCGTCAAGCGCGGTCCGGTAGACCTCGAGGATCTCATCGGTGATGTTGTCCACCCGCCGGTAACCCCACTCATCGACCCCAAAAGTATCGGCCGTCGATCCGAAGTCGAACCCGCCGCCCGCAGCACCGTCGATGCGTTCGTAGGTGTAGCGAGGGAAGAACTGACCAGTGTCCAGGAGGTGCAGGTTGGGAATCAGATTGGTCGCAAATGGAGTGAAGTCGAAGTGTGATGCCGGTCCAGTCAGAACGATGCCGTAGTTCCGGTGGTGGGGCGTTGGGAACATCGAAGGGAGCCTGCCAGGGCGGTCATTCAGGGACTTGTCGAAGTAGACATGGCTTCCTTGGAATGGCCGGTAGGCGCTTTCGCGGTATGCAGAAGTCTCTTCGCGAATGACCCTGCGCGCGTCGATAGATGACAACAGCGAGCTGCTCCACGAGATACTTTGGGGATCGCGGTTCACCACGTCCTGAAGGCGTTCGTTCCCCCGTTGAGCCTCTGCGCGATGAAGTTCCGCTTGATAGAAGGTGAGCGTCCTGCCGACCTGTTCGTGAAGCGAGTTCAAGGAGAAGCTGTAAACCCAGCTATCTCGGTTGGTCTTAAGTCCGCCCGAGAAAGTTCGGAAGACGACGGCTCCCGTAGCACCGCGGCTCGCGATCGCCGGCCATGAGCTGAAAGCACTGTCTCGCTGGCTGATCCAGTCGCCATGCGCGTTCGGCTGCACACTCTGCCATTCGAGGTTCTCGATAGTGCTCGTGTCAACGAGACGGAGTTTTTCGGCGCGGTCGAGATAGTCGCCGATATCTCGGTAGTGGATCTGTACGGGTCCTGTGTGCTTTTCGTTCTTAACACCGACGAAAATGACGATGGTGGAACGGCTTCCGGAGCCGAACACCTTGCCGCCTTCTCGTCGGGAAAGTTCGCCGGCTGTGCGTTGGTTACCGCGTAGATTGTAAATCCACAGGTGGGCGAACTCGTCGGCCATGCTCAGCCGCACTCCGTCGGCCGTGTTGCCGTCGATCCATCCTCCGTTGGAGACGAATGCGACTATTCCGTGGTCGCCGACGCGGTCGGTGGCCCATCGGTAGGCGCGGTAGTAGGAGTCGTAGAGGCTGTTCTTGAGCTGCGCCGTCGAGCGGCCGGCGTAGGTCGCGGCGATACGGGCGTCGAGAGTGGGGTAGCTGAGGTTGGCGTTGTTGTCGTTGGCGCTGTCCTGCCCGACCGAGTACGGCGGGTTACCTACGATGACATTGATCGGGGCTTCGACCTGTTTGACGATGCGGTCGTTGTTCTGCGGGAACATGATCGCGTCCATACTGTCGCCGTCTTCGGAGATCTGGAACGTGTCGGTGAGTACGATTCCCTCGAACGACTCGTACTGCCCGTCCTCGCCATTTGGGGTAGCCAGAGCGTGATAGGTGGTCTCGATGTTGACTGCCGCAATGTAGTACGCGAGAAGCATGATCTCGTTGGCGTGCAACTCTTCCCGGTACTTGCGTGCAAGGTCGTCGGGGAGAATGAGCCCGGATTGCAGGAGTCGGGTGAGGAAAGTGCCGGTCCCGGTGAACGGGTCGAGGACATGTACGCCGGTGTCGGTGAGGCCCTTCCCGAAATGCTCCTTCGAGACGTGGTCTGCGGCGCGGAGGATGAAGTCGACGATCTCGACGGGGGTGTAGACGATGCCGAGAGCGTCGGATTGCTTCTTGAACGCAACACGGAAGAATCGCTCGTACAACTCGGCGATGACCTGCTGTTTGCCTTCAGCGCTGGTCACTTCGGAGGCCCGGATGCGCACCGAGTCGTAGAACGAGTCGAGACCGTTGGTCTCCGATTCGAGGTTGGCGTCGCCGAGAGTGTCGAGCATCTGCTGCATGACGATCGAGACGGGGTTGTGCGCGGCGAAGTCGTGGCCGGCGAACAGGGCATCGAACACCGGCTTGGTGATCAGGTGTTGGCTGAGCATGCTGATTGCGTCGTCGCGGCTGATGGAGTCGTTGAGGTTGTCACGTAGTCCGGTGAGGAACCTCTCGAACTGCTCCGTCACTTGGGAGGATGCACCGCTGAGAAGCGCGTTTATGCGGGCGATCTGGGCGGCGGCGATGTCGGCGACGTCGGCGGCCCATTGTTCCCAGTAGACGCGTGTGCCGACCTTGTCGACGATGCGGGCATAGATAGCTTCCTGCCACTCCGAGAGTGCGAACAACGCCATCTGCGACGCCACCCCGCCACCGCCACCTTCGCCGTTGTCCTGCTTCGGATCCGTGTCCGGGGTGGGGTGTCCGTCGCCGATCGTTTCGTCGGAGTCGGTGGTCGGGCCGATGTGTCCGCCGAGGAGGCGATCGTTCCCCTGGCCGGCTTTTGCTTGTTTTGTGGTGGCGTTGAGGGCGATGGAGTTGACCATCGCGTTGAACCGATCATCATGCGCTCGAAGGGCGTTGAGGACCTGCCACACCACCTTGAAGCGGCGGTTGTCAGCGAGGGCCTGCGACGGTGACACTCCGGCGGGCACGGCGACGGGCAGGATGATGTACCCGTAGTCCTTTCCGGGGGAAAGGCGCATGACGCGGCCTACGGACTGGACGACGTCGACGACGGAGTTGCGGGGGTGCAGGAACAACACGGCGTCGAGGGCCGGGACGTCGACGCCCTCGGACAGGCAGCGTGCGTTGGACAGGATGCGGCATTCACCCTCGGGGACGGGTGCTTTGAGCCAGGACAGTTGCTCGTTGCGCTTGAGAGCGTTGAATGTGCCGTCGACGTGGCGGGCGGAGACGACGAGGTCTCGGTTGGTGGCGTCGACCTGTTCGCCGTCGTTCTCGTTTTCCTCGAGGAGGGCGCGGTAGGCGTCGACTACGTCGGGGAACACTTCGGCGACCTGCTTGGAGGCGGCGATGTCCTTGGCGAACGCCACGGCCCGTTTCATCGGGGGTGCGCCGATCGCGAACCCGTCGCCGTCAGGGGAGCGGCCGGCGCGCTTAGCGAGACCGTTCCAGCAGCCGACGATCTTGGAGGCATCGTCGAGTTGGAGTTCGGCGAAGTTGCCGGCGAGCTGTTTCTGCATAGGGGCTGCGACGAGGTCCTCGTCGACGGTGAGCACGATGACTTTATAGTCGGTGAGCAACCCGCGCTCGACGGCGTCACCGAAGGACAATCGGTGCATCTCGGGGCCGAAGATGTCGATGTCGTCCATCGACGACAACTCGGCGGAGTGGTCGGCGGCTTTTTCCTTGACGGCGTCGTCGAAGATCCGGGGCGTGGCCGTCATGTACAGCCGCCGTGATGCTTTGAGGAACTTGGCGTCGTGGACGCGGACGAAGTTCGATTCGTCCGCGCCGGCGACGGTGACACCGGTGGTGCGATGCGCTTCGTCGCAGATCACCAGATCGAACGCATCCACCCCCAGTCCTTGCGCCGCAGCGACCGTCGGCAGGGACTGGTAGGTGGTGAACACCACGGTCAGTCCTTTGGAGCGTTTGCGGTGCGCCATGTGCGATGCGAGGTTGTCGGGGTCGGTGGTCACCGGGATCGCGACGTCGACGGTGCTGTAGTCCTCGGCGGAGCGGGAGACTTTCGAGTCCGAGCACACGGCGAACGCGCGAATGTCGAGCTGGGTTTGTGCGGTCCACTCTCGGAGTGTCTGCGAGAGCAGGGAGATGGAGGGGACGGCGAACAGGATGCGTGCACTGCCGCCGGCTTCGGCTGCCGTGCGTTCGGCGATCTTGAGTGCGGTGAACGTCTTTCCGGTTCCGCAGGCCATGATCAGTTTCCCGCGGTCGTTGCCGGCGGAGAATCCGGCGAAGACAGCGTCGATCGCCTCGACCTGGTGTGGGCGGGGTTCGTTGCGGATCGCTTCACTCAACTCGACCGTCAGTTCGCCCTGCGGCCATGCGATGTCCCAGTCGATCGGGGCTTCGGCGATCTCGGCCAGACCGATCCGTTGGACGGGGATGGTCTGGTGGTTGATGGCGTCTTCGGCGTTCTTTCCCCACCGGTCGGTGGTGGAGATGATCACGCGGTTGGTGAACGACCGATCCCCATCGGCGGTGGGAAATGTTTGTCCGGAGGCGGTGAAGAACGAGTCGAGATCGCCTTTGCTCAACGTGGTGGTCGGTTCGTAGAACTTGCACTGGATCGCGGTGTAGTCGCCGGTGTCGCGTTCGCGGGCGACCAGGTCGATGCCGGTGTCGGCCTTACCTTGACGGTCGGGCCAGTCGATCCACCGCCACACCTGCTCGTACTGCTGCGCCAGCGTCGGATCGAGCTCGAAGTATCGAACCATCAGCTGCTCGAACTTGGTGCCCCGCTCCGAATTCGACGGCTCACCGCGGAACGCTTCGATAACCTCGTGCACACTCGCCATGACTACCGAAACCACCTCAACGTCGGGGACGATCAGACCGAGTATGCCGCTTACATCGACGACAACCGCCATCCACGGGGACTCTTCGGCGTTTCGGTCACTGAAGAGGTCGTGGCCCAGCGGAGTCTTCCTGGTCGAGCCGCAGACGCAGGACGCTCCGGTGTCGAATCCTCGAGTGCGAAGGGGCGTGCCGCCACGAAGCCTGCTCGGTCGGAGTCAGGATTGTTCGCGCGCGGCGGCCTGGACAGCACTGGCGAGTCCGGAGAACGAACATTCGACGGGATCGTGCGAGAGCAGACTGCTCAACACAATCGACTTCTGCTCCCCGAACGTGGAGTTGAGGCGCTGGGTGGACATCACGTAGAAGTCCCACTGGTCTAGGTCGAGCGGGTCAGCGGTGGACCGATCAGTCTGTTTGAAGACGCAAAAGACGTAGACGTCGGCCTGCCGCTTCCGTTGCGCGGCAATTGTGTTCGTCGTCGCGTCCCAGCCGTTCGTTGGCTGGATCCCGAAGCTGATCGTCGACAACCTCTCCTGCTTCCAACTTTGCAGGTACGCAGACGATTTCACCTCGACGCGAATTCCCCCTTCGGTCAGTAGATCAGAAGCATCCCACTCCACTCGGACTCCATCGGCTACGCATCCGAGTGCGAGTCCGACGATGTATTCGGCGAGAACACCGCGTTGGGCGTTCCCGATGAGATCCGAGCACGCCCAACGCCAGAACTGGTGAAGATCCGATCCGATCGACTGCCCCTGCTGCGTGAAGGGCTCGTCGCCACTCTTCGGTGCTGTCACGAGTGAGTCGAAGCGGTTCGTGAGCTCGATCGACGAGCATTCGGCCACGTCGGCCGCATACCGGGTCCCGTGGTGGTCGTGCAGCATCGCACTCGATGGGTCGACATGCCGATGAACTCGAAATCGATGGCCATGAAAATTCTCCCTCGATCGGACAGGTGAACGGAACTAGCTCTTCCGAGGTCTACTCATGTGCCGCCAGATCGAGTGGTCGAGTGCCGACACCGGCATGTCCATTCGCCTCGCAGCGTCGGTCACCAGCCGTGAGACTTCTTCGCTCCCGAGTCTGCGACCCAACGCCTCCACCACGAATCGAGTGACGAGAGTGTCGGCTTTGACGCCGTCGTGGCCGACCAGCATGAGGAAGTAGTCCCACGTCACCGGGCCCAAGCCGCGAGTTCCGCAGTACGCGGCTCGCTGCGCTGCCGAGTCCCGATCGATGTCGGATGCGTGGCGCGCGCCCGACGCTGCGAGCCGGCCGGCAGCAGAGACAATCGCCTCAGCCTTCGGCACACCCCCGGTCTTCTGCTTATTGCCGAGCACCGTCTGAAGCCACTGCGGGTCGGCCTCGCCCAGTACACCGAGGTCGTCCCAACTTTGCCTGCCGGACTCGGCCTTGTACCGCTTGATCGCGCCGCGTACGCCCGTGTCGGCAGAGACTCCGTAGACCGCTCTGATCGACAGGACCGCATCGATCAACGCCAATTCCACATGCCCCGGCCATCCGTCCGGGGCAGCGTGCATCTCAGTGATCTCAGCCGTGAGGTAACCGACGAGCACCTCGACATCGCCTGCGTCCGTCGTCGCCATTTACGGTGGATCCCTTCTGGGTCGATGAGAGCGGACGTTACCGGCCAGCGCCGACCTATTTACACAGATCTCGTCATCGACGCCCACAGTCCGTCGTACGGGCGAGGGTAAGGCAGTCGACACACGTTCCGGTGCCGCCTGCGACAGTCAGGCGGACGTTCGGCTATCCGCGGATGACGATCTCGATGGCGTCGACATCGACGTCGTACGTCTTCGCCAGACCGGCCTTCGCCTGCCGGATCGTCAACGCGGCGACCTCCGTCGTCGGTGCTTGCGTACTCGTGGACTGATCGTCGAATTTCTCGAAATTCGCATCCGCCAGGTCGATTCCCAGATCGTCCAACGTGGTGTACCGCACCGGATTTCGGTCACCCGTCCAGACATCAGGGACGCTGATGTGGGCGTACTCGCTGAACTGAATCTTCCACCGGTCGGGCCTATCGTCCGTCGCGGGAACCAGCCGAGAAATCCGCCCCACCAAAAAAGCGCTCCCATGATCCTCGGTGCCGTCCGCATACGCCTCGACGTTGTGTGCATTCTGCGTGCACACCACGTACTGGCACTTCCTGGCTCGCGCTGCATCCAGTTTCCACGACTGCGACCCACCCTCACCCAGAATCGAGTCGAGGCTCTTGCCGGTGAACACTGCCACTGTGTCTTCGTTGGTTGTCATGCTGAGAACGTAGCAAACTATCCAGCTTCGTGGCACGAACTATAGCTAGTTTTATTAATAGTCTGAAGCATCATGCCTGTTGGAGCACGCAGAAGTATGCCTCACCAGCGAGCCTCGCGGCGCTACCGCGACACCGAGCGTGGTCGGTCCCCGTCGCTCCCGCACAGTTACCCGAAGTGCTCCACAGGTGGAAGGTTGCCATCTGACGACATCGACGAGCGGTCGCGCATTCCGCCTGCCGGCGGTGCCGGCCACCTGCGGTGTCCCCTGAGTGGAGCTCCGCTGCGCTCCGCACCGTAGAAGAGCATCGTTCTTTCGGGCATCTGGCTGCCATCGAGTCTGCGTCACCCGTGCCCGCCTTACCCACCCCTGACTCCGCGATGCTCCGGCCCTGCGGGCGCGCCGAGAACTTTTCACGAACGCCTCCGGCTGAAAACTTCCCGGCCCAGGGGCAGGACGCCGTTCCCGTGCGCCGCCTACTCTCCCCACGCCAGATGACGGCGAAAGAACGCAGGGGAGGACGCAACACCGACCCGGCACGAGTTCCGAAGGGCAGCAACAGTTATGACCGAGACCACGAACACCGACGCCGTCACCTGCATCGCGGACGGCCCCGACTGCACCGGTGACGTCGAATACCGGGACGCACTGTCCGGGACCGGGGTATCGCATCCGAGGTGCGACAAGCACTGGCAAGGCCGTCTCGACCTCGAGGACGACCTCCGCCGCCGTTACCCGGCCCACGCACCCGCCGACTTCGACCCCACCTACGCAGGCGAGCACTGGGACGAGGACTACTGACCCTGCCCGCTCACCCATCCGAACCGCACCGACCGAGGAGCAGAAGCCATGACCGCCAACGACATCGACGACTACTGGACCACCTACGACAAGGCCCTCGACGCGGCCGCCGAATGTCGGAGCGTCGAATCGCTGATCGACACCCTCAACCGCTACTACCCGCCCTCGTCCGGAGTGGCGTTCTTCCCGAACGGGGCCGACCGAGACCTACTCGGCACACTCACCGACGCCGGACACTTCGCTACCGTCTGGATTCACGCGGACTACCACTTCGCGCTCCGTGACGGCCGCGGAGATGGATTCACCTACATCGAAGGCGACATCGTCCGCGGAACCTCACGCCGGTAGAACACCCGCCCCGGTGCCAGACGGCACCGGGGCACCACCTGGAAGGAACGCCCCTGATGCCCGCTCAAGCATGGGTCACCCTGATCGTCGGCGTCCTCGCCGTCGTCGGCGTCGCCCTGACCGTCCGCCAACGCACCGTGGCCGACAAACGCGCCCAAGCCTGGCAACGGATCACCTGGTGCCTCGAGCGCACCACCAGCGACAACGACACCGAAGCCGAACTCGGATGGGACATCTACGCCACCGTCACCGACTCCGCACTGATCACCCGAACCGAGCAGGACGTCCTGGTCGCGGTCTCCGATCGAGCTGCAGCCCGACGTGCACTGGCGGACCAGGACCAAACCGAGGACACTGACAACCAGAACGATCAGGAGGACCCATGATGACCACCACCGAAAAGCGCACCGACCGCCCCGCCGAGCGTCCCCGAGTCGCCGCCGCAGCAGCCCGCGCCTCGATCGCGCTCCGCGAACGCACCGGCCGAGAGGTGCCGCAGTGGCTCCGTGACACCGCCGAAGGGCGCCCGACCACCCCACCCGCCGAGCTGACCTGACACAGGCACCAGCCGCAGACCGATAAGGCCCGCACCCGACACAGGGTGCGGGCCTTATCCGTTGCGCAATAAGGGCTCAGCGGCTCGCGTGGGGCCGGGCCACCCTGCGGGCGTCCACCGCATCGAACTCCGCTGCGCTCCGTCCTGTGAAAAGAATTCTTGTTTTCCCTTCTGGCCTTCCGATTTTGACCGGCGGTGACCTCCGCGCAACCGCCGGCGTCCGCTGCGCTCCCGGCCCGAAGGGCTCCGGAAACTTTTCACAGACGCCTCCGGCTGAAAACTTTCCGGCCCGACCATTGCACTCCGGCCCCCTCATGCCGGTCCAACTCTCCTCTGCCAGAACGGCAAAAAAATTGGCGGGCCGCGAGGTCGCCACGTTGAGTAGGGGAGCGCGAGATGCCGAAGACTACCGCCCAGAAAGCCCACAGCAGCACCGACACCGACAACTACGGCGCAGTGGTCACCCACACGACCGCCACCATCGTCGGACGCCAGAACGCCGTGGTCAACGTCCACGCCGCCGCCACCGACGACGCCCAGATGATCGTCACCATGGGCCGCCTGATGATGACCTTCCGCTCCGCCGCCGCCGTCCACGCGTTCATCGCCGGACTGGCCGACGCCCGCACCCTCATCGGCCGCATCGACAACCAGGCACCCCAGCCCGGGGGACCGGGCGACGACTACGCCCGCGCCGCCATGTCCGTCGTCTGGATCGCGCCACCGGAAACCGCCGTCACCCCACGCGAGCAGTACGTACCCGCACGTCGACGCACCATGCACTGGGTCGAGGTCCACATGGGACCGGTCACCTGGCGCATCATCGACCGCCTCGGCTACGTCACCATGCTCGACGAGCTCCGAAACGTCCACCGCATGGCCGTCGCGATCTTCACCGACGGCGACCAGTACCTCAGCGACCCCACCACCCTCACCGACGCATTCGACGACGCCGAACGCGAACACCAGGAAGACATGGCCGCACCCTGGCGACGACGCCTCTGACCCCGGCGCACGGACGCGGCCCCGGACCCGACACGGGCTCCGGGGCCGAGTCGTATCCATCCACAGGGAAACTCTCTATCCCCAGATTCCGGAAAATGCCTGTGCATCGCGGACCTCGCTGGCGCTCGGTACGCGATGCTGGAAGAACCCCCGCACCCGCAGGTCGCCCGGCTCACCCACCGAAGGAACACGACACCGATGATCACCTGGACCGTCACCACCCGCCCCGACCGACGACCCGAAACCATCACCGCCGCAGGAGCAGAACCCAGCCTCGACGCGGCGAAACGAGCTGCCGCCGACGCCGTCCGCTACGCCCTCCTCGACGCCCAGGCCCACGCCGATGCCAGCCCCACCAACACCCCACCGACCTACCTCGTCACCATCGACGGAGCCTGCGCCCTCATCGTCAGCCTCGGAGCCTGCCGACCCGCCAACTACACCGGCGTCCTCGACAACCTCGAACACTTCGACGGCACCGCCACCCACCTGCTCTACCTCTAGAACCGTGCGGCCGCGGACCCCGCTAAAGTCGTTGCAAGAGAACCATTTCTGTCGGTACCCACTGCCACACTCGGCACCATGCGAATCAGAACCCTCGACGGACCACCACTACCCGGCGAAATAGCCGAACAGGCAGCCCGCGCAATTGCCCTCCGCCACGGCCTCGGTCAGCAGTACGCGACCGGCGTTGACTCCACCAGGAAAACTACGGTCAAGCCGCTACTGTCACCCCCGTGAGCTTCCACGCCCAGGCCCCTGCCCCGGCCACTCCAACCGTGCCGGTCGAAGCAGTTGACCCGCCAGGCATCGGCGTGTGGTTCCTCGACAACCTCACACAACCCGCCGCTACTGTTCTCGCCAGCGTCGGAATCATCGTCGCTGCAGTCATAACCTTCATCATCGGCTATCTCAGTCGCAGACAGCTAGATCGGCACCACAAAGCAACCCACACGCTCGCCGACATTCAAGAGCTACGCCGGCGATTCGTCACCACCTCAGCACAATTCGCCGACCCATCTCCCGAAGTCCGACTCGCCGGGGTCTATGCCCTCGAAGCACTCACCAACGACTGGATCGACCACAACAGAAACACCGACGCCCAAACCTGCATCAACTACCTCTGTGGCTACCTCACCCGCCCATACGCACCACCCACCCACGACCCCCACCTACGCCAAACCGTCGTCACGGTCGACGCAGCCACCACCGTCGAAAGCACCTACCAGCACCCCCATGACGACCTCACGGTCCGGCAAGCCATCACCCGCACCATCGCCACCCACCTGAAACCCGACCACCAACACAACTGGAGCAACTACAACTACGACTTCACCGGCGCGTACTTCCACAACGCCGACTTCAACGACGCCCGTTTCTACGGCACAACCACCCTCGACAAGGCGCAGTTTCACGGTGATTGGACGTCGTTCAGTGAGGCGCAGTTCCACGGTGAGACGACGTTCGACGAGGCGCAGTTTCACGGCATGTGGACGTCGTTCGGTGAGGTGCAGTTTCGCGGTGCGTTGACGTTCGGAAAGGCGCAGTTTCACGGTGAGACGACGTTCAGCGAGGCGCAGTTCCACGGTATGTGGACGTCGTTCGATGAGGCGCAGTTCCACGGTATGTGGACGTCGTTCGGAAAGGCGCAGTTCCACGGTGCGTTGACGTTGTTCAGTGAGGCGCAGTTCCACGGTGAGGCGTCGTTCGGTGAGGCGCAGTTCCACGGTGCGTTGACGTTCGAAAAGGCACAGTTCCACGGTGAGGCGTCGTTCGGTGAGGTGCAGTTCCACGGTGAGGCGTCGTTCGGAAAGGCGCAGTTCCACGGTGAGACGACGTTCGGAAAGGCGCAGTTCCACGGTGAGACGACGTTCAGCGAGGCGCAGTTCCACGGTGAGACGACGTTCAGCGAGGCGCAGTTCCACGGTGAGACGCTATTCAACTCGCCGGGAGCGTGGAATAACGTCTACTTCGACTGGGACACCGAAGTCCCCTACGCCGCCGAAGGATCCAAACCGGACAACGTCAAACCACACGACTGGCCACCTACCGTCGTGGAGCCGACGCCCTAGCGCTACCGCGACACCGAGCGTGGCGGTCTCCGTCGCTCCCGCACAATCGCCTCGCGAGCTCCGCGGCCGGGAGGTGGGCACTCCGCCGGCGTCGACGAGCTGGGTGCATTCCGCCTGACGGCGGTGCCGGCCACCCTGCGGGCGTCCCCTGGATGGAGCTCCGCTGCGCTCCGCACCGTGGAAGAGCAAAGACGTTTTTCACTGCGGTTCTGGCTACCGGCGAGCATCCATCACCCGTGACCGCCGCCTCAACCCCTCGCTCCGCTGCGCTACGACCGAAGGCTCCGAACACTTTTCGTAGAGCAGTCGCTGCGCTCCCACGAAAACTGTCCGGCCGAGGGGTTGCCCCGTCGTCCCCGTGCGCTGACTTCTCTCCTCACGCCAGAAACGGCGAAAAACGTGGCAGGGCAAAGGGCCAGGCCACCAGTTGAGAAGGGACGTCACGACATGCACGACACCATCACAGGACCGAGGACGGTGGGACTGCGCACCGCGATCATGACCGCGATCGCCGGAGTCCCGGTACAGGTCAAGACCCACGCACTCGCACAGGTCACCGCCTACACCGAGCAGGTCAACCGAGCCGCATCGGACGCGAACTCGACCACCGTCGACGCGCACCTCGAGCGGGCCGCGTTCTGGGCATGCACCGCCCGCGAACACGGAGCCAGTGAGGCCGAAATCCACGCCGCACGGCTCGCAGGCCACCACCACGTGGCCACCGCCCGGCAGTAACCCCCGAGGCCCACACCGCCCCGGAAAACAAGAAACACCGGACAGCTCCTAACTGCCCGGTGTCTCCAACCGAAGAATCTACCAGGGAGAGAGACACCACCATGACCGCAAGCATCGAAACCACCACCGCCGCAACCGAAGCCCCCACGACCGGCACCACGCCGGTCGTGGGGGCGGGCGAGGAGTACGCCCGCCTGCACCCCACCGCCCTCGAGGTCGGACCGAACGTCCGCGACGAGGTCGTCACCGACACAACGGCATTCCGAAACATGGTCGCCTCCATCATCGAACACGGAGTGCTGCTACCGATTCTCGCGCGCCGCGACGGCGACCTCATCGTGGTCATCGACGGCCAGGTTCGCACCCTCGCCGCAATCGAAGCCGGGGCCGAGAGCGTGCCGGTGCTGATCCGGCCCGACGCGAGCACAGCGAAGGACCGGGAAATCGAGCGTCTCACTCGGCAGGTCGTCGCCAACGACCGCCGTATCGACCTCACCGCAGGCCAGCGGGCGAAGGCCGTGACCGACATGCTCGAACTCGGTGTCTCGGTGCCCAAGATCGCCAAGGCCGTCCAGGTCAAGCGCGAGACCGTCAAAGCAGCAGGGGCAGCGGGCCGGTCGCAGGCTGCGATCGATGCCCTCGACGCGGGACAGCTCACCCTCGACCAGGCCGCGATCGTGGCCGTGTTCGACGCCGAGGGCGACACCGACGCCGTCGCACAACTGCTCAATGCCGGGTCGTGGTTCCGGTCCGAAGCGCAGCAGCTGCTCGCCGACCGCGCCGAGCGCAAGGCCCGCACCGCAGCAAGCGCACCATACGCCGAGAAGGGACTGACGGTCCTCGAGGAAGAGCCCTACTACGGCGACCCCTACACCGCCGCTGAGGACTTGGTGACTACAGATGGAGACCCGATCACCGAAGCGATCATCGAGGCCGCGGCCGAGCACTGGGCGGTGTGGCTGACGAAAGAGGAGAAGCTCACCCTCGTCGCGACGGGCGAGTTCATCGACAAGGACAGTATCGACTGGGACACCCAGGTCGATCTGTCAGGGGACGCGGAGGAGGGACTGCACCACTACAAGGACGTCGGGTCCGTCGAAGTGTGGGTGCCGGAGTACTTCACCGCCGACCCCGATGCCGCCGGTGTGAAACTGGGTCCGATCCTCGCCGCCGCATCGGCCGAACCCGCCGCCGACGAGTCCTCCGATGCAGCCGCAAAGAGAGTGCGCGAGCAGGAAGCAGCACAGAAAGTGCTCGCGGCGAAGGAGGCCGAGAAGCTCGCACGTCGGCGCACCATCGCACTCAACAAGGCCAGCGCCGCCGCCACGATCGTCCGCAAGGAATGGCTCGCGAAGTTCCTCACCCGCAAGACCCTGCCGAAGGGTGCCGCGAAGTGGATCACCGACACACTCGTCGACGAGCCTGGACTGCTCACCCAGAACAAAGCGTCCGAGCACCTCGCAGAGTTGCTCGGTATCACGATCGGCAAGCCCGAAGGCCACCTGTGGGGCGACTGGAAAGAACGCGCCGCCCGTACCGCTCTGGCTCCGGTGATCGACACGGCCAGCGACGCACGCGCACAGGTGATCGCGCTCGCGCAGATCCTCGCCGCCTACGAAGCGCGGATGAGCGGGACCGGTAAAGACTGGTGGAAGCGAGTCGGCGGCTCCAACCAGGACAACTACCTGGGCTTTCTCGACCAGCACGGCCACGTGCTGACCGTGGTCGAACAGGTCGGGGCCGGAACGCTCACCCCCGAGCAGGCATACGACGCACTCACCGCACCCAGCGAGGAGAGCATCACCGACTAGAACCGGCATCGGTGGCGGGTACCTCTCCGGGTGCCCGCCGCCGGTGGCCTCGTCCCCGGTCCGGGTCGAGGGGGCTGCCGCCGCCCTCGAGCTCCCCCGCTCGACGCCCCACCACCGCACTGCTCACGACGCGCAGGCGGCTCACCGCCCGTCAGTGTGCGGCGTTGTACGCCTCAACGATGTCGGCCGGAATTCGGCCACGTTCGCTGATCTCGTAGCCCTGGTCGAACGCCCACTGCCGGATCGCGCGTGTCTGCTCCGGATCGCGCTTGGCCGATCCGCCGGCCGCGGTCGACCCGGAACTCGGGGAGGGCTTACGCTTGCGGCCACCGACCCGCGTCGCGTGCTGGATGTAGTGGTCGAGCTTCTTGTGAAACTCGGTGGCGTTCTTCGCTTTCAAGTCGATCAAGTACTCGACACCGCCCACCGCGAATTCGATCGTTTCGCCGGATTCGTCGTCGATGACCGACCCGTCGATATCGTCCACCAATTGGGTTGTCACTCGTTTGGCCACAGCCGGAAAACCTTTCGATCACACACATTTGTCACGGACTCGGGTACCGGCCAGCGTAACCAAAGAATGCGACGACAAGCTGCACCCTTTCATGTCACGACATCGCGGGGAGTGATATCGGATCGGATTCCTTTGAATGCGGGATGCCGTAAACGCCCCGTTGCCGATTGTTCTCGGTATTCCACGGTCGCCACCAATTCCGGTGTCACCCAGGACACTCCGACTGCGTCGGTGCGTGGAACCGGACCGTGTAGCGCACTGTCCGGACGGGTGCGCTCGGTGAGTGTGCTTCGCAGCTCTCGGCGCATCCGATCGGTGAAACCCGTTCCCACACGGCCGATGTAGACCAACTCGCCCGCCTCGTCGTACGCTCCGAGTAGCAGCGCCGCCAGTGTCCCACCGGCGCGCCCGCCAGTGGGAACCCATCCGCAGATCACGCCTTCGCGTGTGTTCCGGATCGGAACCTTGACCCACGATGGCGACCGGATCCCCGATCGGTACACCGACTCCGCTTTCTTCGCCACGACCCCCTCGATGCCGTTGTCGGCGGCAATGCCCATCAACGTCTCCCCGTCGATTCCCGTCATATTCGGCGGCACCTGCACTCGCCGCCCGTCGGCCACGCCGAGGCCCTCTAGCAGCTCACGGCGCTGCGTGTAGGGGAGCGTCCGGACAGATTCGCCGTCGATGTCGAGGACGTCGAACACGAAATACGTCACCGGGGTCGACCGCAGCAACGCCGCCGACGGGCGCGCGACATGCATTCGGCGTTGCAGCAGCCCGAAATCGGGCCGACCGCCCGAATCCAGTGCCACCAACTCGCCGTCCAGGGTCACCGATCGACCCGCAGTCGTGTCCGACAACGCAGCCGCCACATCCGGGAACGAGGCGGAGATGTCGTTTCCGTTGCGCGAGAACAGCTTCACCCACGATGTGCCGCCGACAACGCAGACCCCGCGTTGGCCACTGGAGTCCGCGCGGGTTCGATCGGCTGCCAGGAACCGGTGTGAGCCCAGGGTTCCTGGTCAGAGCAACGATTCTTCTTCATTCCGTGGTCGCTCAAATTTCATCAGTTACTCGTGGATTCTGCGAGTTCCTCGCATAAGTTCACTGTTCGTGTCAGATTTCGCTACTCGTCGGCAGCAGCGCATCGCTGCCGACGGCGCATCGAGTGCCGCGGGGGTCGGCAGCGGGGAACTTGCGGACGTCGAATCGCTGCAGCGGCTGGCGTCGGCGTCGGGGGACGACGAACACGACTTCTTCCGTAACACGCTGGTCGAATACGGATGGGCCAGAGATGTGGCGGGTCTGAGCCCGCGACGCTGCAGAGAATCATGTATCCCGTGATCGAGATATGCGATTACTTCGATTGCGTGCCATGGCGATTGACCCAGCAGCAGTTCGATCAGTACTTCGCCGGTCCCGGCAAACGCAGTCACGCGACCATCCGGAAAAAGACAGTTCAGATCGACAACTACTACCGATTCCTCGAGCACCGCTACGCTGGCGAGCTGCTCCGAGCGTTCGGCGTCGGTGTCGAGTCACCGGTCGACCCGTTCAACCGGCCGAGGCACAGGGGTGATTTCGCGCTGCGGATTCCTCCCACTCGACGAGCGATGACAGCGTTCTTTGCCGACTGGAGAGACGCCCTGCCACGCTCTCGCAAGTACCACGTGAGCGCACGCGACTACACCATGGCGAAGATTGCGTACTTGTCCGGGGTGCGGGCGTCGGAGCTGTGTGCGGTGAAGATCGGCGACATCCATTGGGAAGCGGGACAGTGGGGCCGCTTCGTCGTCGTGGGTAAGGGTGCCCGCGGATCGGGTCCACGCGAACGGCAAGCTTTTCTCTTCGAAGAGGGGAGAGAGCTGCTGTGGTGGTATCTCGAGCAGGTCCGGGGCGAGTTCTGCGACGACCCGACCGACGCGGGCGCACCGTTGTGGCCATCGGAACGCTTGCCGACCGCCGTCGCGGCGCTCAACCTCGCCGTTGCACCCGCCATTCAACCCTCGACATTTCGCCGCAATCTCAAAGCTGCATCGCACCATCACCTCAACGGCCCGGTGCGCGAGCTCTACCCCCATCTGTTGCGTCATGCCTGCGCTACCCACAACTACCAACGAGGAATGCCCTTGTGGGATGTGCAGAAGATGCTCGGTCACGAATGGGCAAGCACCACTGTGGGCTATCTGGCGTCGGCAGGAGCCGACCCGGAACGGTCCGTCATCGAGTCGACACAACGCGCCGTGCGGCGCTTGAGTACGGAGAATTAGAAGATGAAATGGAATTTGCGCATGGTTGCGGCGCAACGCGACATCTGGCGTCCGACGCAGCTGCTCAAAGCATTCGAGCAGGTCGACTTCCATCCGTCATTGAGCAAGACTGCGGCCCTGTGGTCTTCGGCGCCGATCACGATCCGACTCGATGACCTGGACAAGATCTGTGCGGCGTTAAACTGCACTGTCGGTGATCTGATGCTGGCGGAAGCTGTTCACGACGCGGATCTCGACGCAGCTCCAGCACGCGCAATCGGCGATCGGTCGGGCCCTGCCGCACCCACTGCCGGGGCCCGGAAGCGCGGAGCCCGCCGCGTTCCACCTCCCAACTGATGTCGGGACGAAACCCTGCCGATGGGGTGGCGGCACGCAATGCCGCCCGGCACACCGAGCGCACGATACGGATGATCGAGCAGACACCCGCGCAGTTCCGTGACGACGTGCAGGCGTGTGTCACTGCGCTGGGCGGCCGCGGTCGACGTAAATCCAGACCGTTGACGGCAGTGACGATTGCCCTCTATCTCAATTTCGCGCTACCGGTCTTGCAGGAATGGGCTGAGACACACCAAAGTCTGCGATCTGTCGATACTGTCGACATCGAGCGCGCTCTCAGCCGTCACTCAGGGCAGTCGAGACATAACGTGCACACGGCCCTGAGGTCGCTCTTTCGCGGACTCAAACGCGAACGTCGCATCTTCGCCGACCCTGCCCGAGAGGTCGCTGGTCGGTACACCCGCAGGATCCTCAGACCGTTACGATCCGATCGCGTACATGGGCTGTTCGATCAGCTGACCAGGCCCGATGACCGGGTGATTCTGGCGCTCGTCGCGGTCCACGCGCTGACGATCGAAGAGGTCATCGGCTTCCGACTCGACCATCTCGACCGTTCGGCAGGACGAGCAACCGTCACCCGTCCACACACCCGCCACACGTTCTGGTTGGACGAGTTCACCGCCGAGGTGCTCCGCGACTGGCTGATCTACCGTCAGCTGCGGTGGCCGACCAGCACGAATCCGTACTTGCTGATCACCCGGATAACTGCGCCTACCGCACTGCCGGGCAGTCGCCACTACATCACCCGCCCATTCCGTGACCTCGGCATCACCGCCCGCGAACTGCGTGTCGATCGCATCCTCGACGAGGCCGCCCACAGCGGCGACCCAGTTGCCCTGATGACCGTGTTCGGTATCGGCACCACCACAGCGGTGCGCTATGTCAGGACCGCGCACCCTGGCCGATTCGACGTAGACCCCACTGCACCCTGACTCGATTCGAAGTTCAGCCAACGGACCGGTCGTCGCCGCAGGTTCGTAAACCGCTCGACGCAGCCAACGGCCTTCCGAAACATACGGGGAGGGGGTATGGTCGACACGTTAGCCAGATACCCCTAGGGGGTATGCAGACAGTCGGAGGAGCGCGACATGATCACCACGCACTACAAAGTCACGGGCATGACCTGCGGCCACTGCGAAGCGTCGGTCCGGGAAGAAGTCGGTGCTGTGGTCGGGGTCGACACGGTCGAAGCATCAGCGTCGGCAGGAACGCTGACGGTGACGAGCATCGGCGAGCCCGACCACGCCCGGGTCATTGCCGCCGTTCGCGATGCCGGATACGCAGCCGAACCGCAAACCGCAGATTCGCCTACCGCGTAACCGCTGAAGTCGTTGCAGGAAGAGGTATTTCGCGATGAACAACCACACGCATTCTGACGTCGGAACGGCTAAGAGAGCTGGCGCGCAGTCGGGGCACGACACGTCCGAACGCAGCGCAGGCCACACCGGACACGGCGAGCACTCCGAACACGGAGGACACACAGGGCATACCGGGCACGGTGGCCATGCCGGTCACGGCGATCACGTCGGCATGTTCCGTCGTCTGTTCTGGATCATGCTGGTCCTCGCCGTTCCGGTGATCGTGGCATCGAACATGTTCGCGATGCTTCTCGGATACTCACTGCCGGACGCGTCGTGGATCGCCTGGGTCTCGCCGACGCTCGGCACCGTGATGTACGCCTGGGGCGGATCTCCCTTCCTCACCGGAGCAGTTGGCGAAATCCGTTCACGTGCACCAGGAATGATGCTGCTCATCGCCCTCGCGATCACCGTCGCATTCATTGCGTCGATGGGCGCGAGCCTCGGCCTGCTCGATCATCAGCTCGACTTTTGGTGGGAACTGGCGCTGCTGATCGTGATCATGCTGCTCGGGCACTGGATCGAAATGCGATCCCTCGCGCAGACCACCTCCGCTCTGGACTCGTTGGCGGCGCTGCTTCCGGACACCGCCGAACGCGTCGACGGCGACGATGTGGTGCCGGTGTCCCCGGCCGAGCTGCAGCGCGGTGATGTCGTCGTCGTGCGCCCCGGCGGCCGAGTACCGGCGGACGGCACCATCGTCTCCGGATCGGCGAGCATGGACGAGTCCATGATCACCGGCGAATCACGCACCGTCCGCCGCAGCGACGGCGACCAAGTTGTCGCCGGCACGGTAGCCACCGACTCCGGTCTGCGCGTCCAGGTCACCGCAGTCGGGGAGGACACCGCCCTCGCAGGCATCGGCCGCTTGGTCGCCGACGCCCAGAACTCGACCTCGCGGGCCCAGCGCATCGCCGACACCGCCGCCGGCTGGCTGTTCTGGTTCGCTCTCGGATCTGCGATCATCACCGCGTTGGTGTGGACGCTATTCGGGATGCCCGACGACGCCGTCATCCGCACCATCACCGTGTTGGTCATCGCCTGCCCGCACGCACTCGGACTCGCGATCCCGCTGGTGGTCTCCATCGCCACCGAACGCGCAGCCCGCGGCGGTGTCCTGGTCAAGGACCGGCTCGCACTCGAAACAATGCGCACGGTGGACACCGTGCTCTTCGACAAGACCGGCACCCTCACCAAGGGTGAACCCACCGTCACCGCAATCGAGGTGACAGACGGGCGCACCGCCGACGAGGTCCTCGCTTTGGCCGCTGCCGCAGAAGCCGACTCTGAACATCCCCTCGCCCGTGCCATCGTCGGCGCCGCACGCGCGCGGAACCTGACCGTCCCGGCTGCAGCCGGTTTTCAGTCGTCTCCCGCTGTCGGGGTCGCTGCGGACGTCGACGGCACCCGCGTGCAGGTCGGCGGGCCCGCGCTGCTCGAGCAGGAGCGCGGATCCGAACTTGCTGTCGCCGACCGGTGGCGGGGCGACGGGGCGATCATCCTGCACGTCCTGGCCGACGGTGCTGTGATCGGTGCCCTTGCGCTCGCCGACGAGATCCGGCCCGAATCCCGCACGGCAGTCGATGCGCTCCACGCTCGGGGTATCGCGGTGGTGATGATCACCGGTGATGCCGAAGCCGTCGCGAAGTCCGTCGCCACCGAGCTCGGTGTGGACCGCTACTTCGCGGGGGTGAAACCGGAAGACAAGTCCCACAACGTTGCTGAACTTCAACAGGAAGGGCGCACCGTGGCGATGGTCGGTGACGGAGTCAACGACGCACCGGCTCTCGCGCAGGCCGATGTCGGTATCGCTATCGGCGCGGGTACCGACGTTGCTATCGCGTCGGCCGGAGTGATCCTCGCCAGCGACGACCCGAGGTCGGTGTTGTCGGTGATCGAACTCTCGCGCGCCTCGTACCGGAAGATGAAGCAAAACCTCTGGTGGGCAGCGGGATACAACCTCATCTCAGTTCCGCTCGCGGCAGGAGTGCTCGCGCCGGTCGGGTTCGTGCTGCCCATGTCGATCGGCGCGATCCTGATGTCGCTGTCGACGATCATCGTCGCCGCGAACGCGCAGCTGCTTCGGCGACTCGACCTCACACCCGACACCATCACCGGAGCGGTGAACGACGGGAGTTCCAATGCTCCGTCGCAGCGCACACCGTCACTGTGAGAGCTGATCTCGTACCGGGAACGCAGCCCTGACAATTGTGGAACGTTGATGGCCGCACCTTCTCCGCCGGAGAGGATGCGGCCATCGTTGTCTATAGCGGGCCGGGTCAGCCGAGCAGCCGCTGCATGGTGTCGATTTCCTGCTGCTGGGTGGCGACGATGGTGCGGGCCATCTCCAGGGCGTCAGGATTGGAACCGTCTGCGATTTCGGTGTTGGCCATCTCGATGGCGCCGGTGTGGTGGGCGATCATCATCGTCAACCACTGGCGGTCGAATTCCGGTCCCGACGCTGCCATCAACGCGTCCATGTCCTGAGCGGTCATCATGCCGCTGCCGGAGCTGTGGTCCATCCCGCCCATGTCACCCATGTCACCCATGTCACCCCTGTCCATGTCGGGCATGGGCTGGCCCCACTCGGTGAGCCAGGTGGTCATCTGGTCCATCTCGGGCTGTTGCGCGGCGGCGATCGCCGATGCCAGCGACAGCACCTCCGGGTTGTCGGTGCGGCCGTTCGCCATGTCGGCCATCTCGACTGCTTGGGCGTGATGCGGGTACATCATCTGCGCGAACATCACGTCGGCATCGTTGAACTCTGCGGACGCGCTTGCTTGGGCCGAGGACATCGGTGCCGAGGACATCGATCCCATCGCATGGCCGTCCATCGACGAATCGGCCGCGTTGTCGCTACAGCCGACGACGAGGAACGCGCTCGCGGCGGCAGCAGCGATCGAGGCAATGACTTTGGTACGCATGAGGAAACTCCTTGCAAGAGTGGGTAGTGCAGAGAATTGGATGTCGTTCGATCCGCCGACAGACACGCGTCTGCCGGGCTCCCTGTCACACTCGCAAGGTCACCGATCTGTCCAACTCCCATAACGTCCACGGCGGCGCACGCTCAAGCGTGGAGTCGGCCCGTCCAATGATCCGGTTCACCGATGTCGGCGCCAGGTCGAGGGCTGCGCTCATCGCCGGGACCGTCAGCGCGGGCCACGACACCGTCGTGCCGACGCAGGGATGCATCATCTGGTGCCCCGACGGGCAGTCATGTTCCCCGGTCATCACCGGAACCGTGGCGTCCGTGTGGGACGGTGCTGCGAACGAGGCATGGCCGCCGCTCATCGATGTGGACATCGAGCCGGTCACGGGCATCGACATCGGTGTCACCGAATGCATCAACAGGACACCGAACACCGTCAGTGCAATCAGTAAAGCTGCCGTCGGAGCTGTGCCCCGTCGACCGTGCCGATTCACTGAGTGCATGCGGCCGATGATACCAACATATACCCCCTGGGGGTACGCCTGTCTCGTCGCGTTCGGTCGTCGAAGCATTTCGTCATGTCTTCGAGGTGTCGAGTCCGAGATCTGTTGCGCGGTTGTAGTCGTCGTCGATGAGCACCACGCTGCGATGTTCCCGGTCGAGTAGTGAGGCCGCGATCGAGGCGCGATAGCCGGAGGCGCAGTGCACCCACACTTTGCCGTCGGGGACTTCTGCGAGTCGGTGCGGCAGTTCGTGAAGGGGGATATTCACCGCACCGGGGATGTGGCCGTCCGCGTACTCGGACTGTTGACGTGTGTCGAGCACAGTGATGTCGGAGTCGGTTGCGGCAAGTCCGGCGAAGTCGGACACCTCGTAGGACCGCACGTGGCCGTCGCCGGCGAGTGAGTGAATCTCACCGACAGCCGAACCGGAGGGGCGGTCGATGCCGATGCGCGCCAACTCTCGAGTGGCATCGTCGATTTGGTCGGAGGTGTCACCGATCAATGTCAGCGGCGCACCCCACTGGTAGAGCCATCCGAGATAGGTCACGAACGTCGTCGACAGCTCGAAACCGAGGGAGCCGTCGAGATGTCCAGCAGCGAAGGCGGTTCGTGCGCGGAGGTCGACGACCCACTGGCCATCGTCGATGCGCCTGCGTAGTTCGTCGGGATCGACAGGCTCCGGGGTGGACAGATCGATCGGGGCCGGACCTTCGGTGTTGATGACGCCCATGTGGGCGTAGTACGCGGGGTAGGCCGACAATCCTGCGATCAACTCGTCGACGTAGGTTTGTTCGTCCTGGGTCAGCGCGGGATTGGACTGTTGCTGTTCACCGATGGTCGACGAGTCGCCGCTGGTGGGGGTCGCGGAGCAGAAGCTACCGAATCCGTGGGTGGGGTAGACCTCGACGTCGGCGGGGAGTTCGGCGGCGATTCGACGGACCGAGTGGAACTGGGCATGGGTGAGCTCGTCGGTGTGTTCGGAGCCGAGTAGGTCGGTGCGGCCGGTGGATCCGTAGAGCATCGAGCCGCCGGTGAAGATCGCGATCGGTTCGTCTCCGAGTTGCAGTACGTAGCTGACGTGATGATGTGTATGGCCCGGGGTGTGCATGACCTGAAACGTCGCCGATCCCGCGTCGACGACATCGCCGTCCCCCACTGCCCGTCGCTCGAATTCGACCGGGTCACCCTCGGGCACAACGTATTCGGCTCCGGTAGCGCGTGCGAGTTCGAGGCCGCCGGTGACGTAGTCGTTGTGGATGTGGGTTTCGAGTACGTGGGTGATCGCGGCGTTCTTCTCCGCGGCCAGTGCCAGGACGCGGTCGATGTCACGTTGGGGATCGATCACGACGGCGATGCCGTCGTGGCTGATCAGGTAGCTGCGGTCGCCGAGGCTCGACGTTTCGATGATGGCGATGTCTGGATCGGTAGCGCTCACGGGGTACTCCTACGGTGTCGTCGGGTCGGCCTCGTTTCTGACGTGAAACGTCCTCGTTCAGGCCAGTGCGAGGAAGAGTTTTTCCAGTTCTGCTTCGGTCATGGGTTCTTTGTTGTCGGCGGTGTCGCCGGTCATGCATTCGCGGAGGCCGGTGGCGACGATCTTGAATCCGGCTTTGTCGAGGGCGCGGGAGACGGCGGCGAGTTGGGTGACGACGTCTTTGCAGTCACGTCCGTTCTCGATCATGCCGATCACTCCGGCGAGTTGGCCGTGTGCGCGGCGCAGCCGGTTGAGTACCAATGCGATGCTGTCTTCGTCGCCGACCATTGCGGTCTCCTGAGGGTGTGAGGGTGGTAGTGGTTTCAGATTACCCCTGGGGGCATCGGGTCGGTGTGTGCGTTCGGTCATGAAAGAACGAGGGTGTCGACAAGTACGTAGCCCGCGACGGCGAACACCAGGTAGGCGAACCACGTGCGCAGCTTGTCGGTATCAATGCGTGTGCTCAGTCGCCCGGCGACCAGCGAGCCTGCAATCGCAGCACCGGCGAACGCGGCTGTCAGTGCCCAGTTCCCGCCGAGCCCGTCGGCCTGAGCGATCAGTCCGGCGGCGGAGTTTGCGACGATGACCACCAGCGACGTTCCGACAGCGACACCCATCTCGATTCCCAGCAACAGCACCAGAGCGGGGATGATCAGAAATCCTCCGCCGACGCCGAACAGTCCGGTGAGGACACCGACCCCGAACCCTGTCGGTATGGACCGTGGTGCGCATCGCCGCCAGTCGATCCCGGAATCCCCTGTCTTGCATGCAGTTCCGACATCGTCGGCGCTGCGCAGCATCCGCGCCCCGGCAATGATCATGACGATTGCGAAGCCGATCATCACGGCCGCCTCGGGCAGATGTCTGCCCAGGGCGCTGCCGACCACGGTGCCGACAATGCCGGTGGCCGCGAAGATCGCCGCCAGCCGCCACTCGACGAGCCGCGCCCGCACCTTGGGGATGGCCCCGGTCGCAGAGGCGACACCGATCACCAGCAACGATGTCGGTATCGCCTCCGACAGGTCCATTCCGAGGGCGTAGACGAGAACCGGGACCGCGAGAATCGACCCGCCGCCTCCGAGGAGACCGAGCAGGATGCCGACGGCGACGCCGAGGACCAGTGCCAGTGCCAGGGTCATCAGCTGTGGGCTGTGTCCTGGCCACCGAGTGCGTCGATGGCGGCCTGGAGCTTGGTGGTGGCCTCGGCCGCGACATCGGAGAGGGCGGGTTCTCCGGTCGCTTGGACCATGATGTCGGGGTTCATCGCTTCGACGATCACCGATCCGGATGTGGCGGTGTCGGCGCGGACGACGACATTGCACGGCAGCAGCAAGCCGATCTGGCGCATGACTCCGACGGCGCGGTGCGCGAGGGTGGGATTGCAGGCACCGAGGATCAGATACTGCTCCATGTCTTCGCCGAGTTTGGCCTTCAACGTGGCCTGCATGTCGATTTCGGTGAGAACACCGAAGCCTTGGTCGGACAGGGCTGATTTGACGGAGTCGACTGCGGTGTCGAAGTCAGTGTCGGTCAGAGTGGTCGAGAGTGCGATGTTCATGAGGGAAATTCCTTTCGGTGGTCGAACTGTGGTGGTGTGGGCCTACCCGATTCGGGGCCGGCGAATACTCGGCACGCCCGCTTTGGTGAGCAGTGCGCTGGCCGGGCACCAGCCAACCGCTGCGTAGAGGGCGAGGTTGGCGGCAGCGAACGCGCTGAGTAGTCGCCATTGCGGTGCGTGTAATTCGCCGAGTGCCAGACCGGTGGCGGTGACACCGGCAGCAAGGGCGGGGACGATACGTTCGATCGGCCATCCTGTGAATGCCGCCGAGTGGGTTGTGTTCGGATCGGTCATGATTGCTCCGTTGGGTGTGGTGAGGGTGTCAGTGAGAGAAGCTGATCGAGGGCAGCACCTTGCGCAGCCAGGCTGGTGACCACCATGCGGCGTGACCGGTCAGACGCAGCAGGACCGGCAGCAGGATGAGCCGGATCAGGAAGGCGTCGAGCAGTACCGCGACACCGAGAATGATGCCCATTTCTTTCGGTGGGAGCGGATCGGAGAGTGCGAAGGTGAAGAACACGGCGACCATGACCGCGGCGGCGGCGAAGATGACGCGGCCGGAGTGGGCGAGGCCGTCGACCTGGGCGGCTTTCGGGTCGCCGGTCTTCTCGTAGTGCTCTTTGGCGGTGGCGAGCAGGAACACGGTGTAGTCCATGGCGATGGCGAAGATCATCGCGAAGAAGAACACCGGTCCCCAGCCGTCGAGGAACCCCTGTGGGGTGAAGCCGAGCAGTGATGCACCGTGTCCGTCTTGGAAGATCAGCTTCGCTACTCCGAATGCGGCTGCGGTCGAGAGCAGACTGACGGCGGTGCCGAGGATCGCGATCAGCGGTGCCTGCAGTGCAACGAGCAGCAGGATGAAACCGAGCGCGAGGATGATCCCGATCACCAGCGGCAGGTAGTCGTTGAGGGCTTGCTGCAGATCGAGGTTCTCCGCCGGTGCCCCGCCGACCAATGCCGACTCCGGGAGCTGCGCGCGCAGGTCACCGAGGATGGTGCCCATACTCTCGTCGGAGGGGTCCACGGCGGGAAGCGCTTGTAGCAGTGAGTAGTTCGAGCCGTCCGCGGCAGGCTGGGGCGGAGTCACCATCGAGATCCCGTCGACGCTGCTGGCTGCGGTGGCGGTCGCGGCGGCGTCGGAAGAGGGGACGACGATCTGCAGTGCGCCGGGTGCGCCGTCGCCGAACTGGGCTTGGACGAGCTCGTAGCCTTGGCGAACCGGTGCATCTTCTGGGACGACGGTGATCGAGGGCATTGCGACTTTCAGTCCGAGGACCGGCAGTGCCAGGACGATGAGGATGCCGACGGAGACCAGTGCGAACGGCCAGGGATGCTTGTGGAGTAGTTCGCCCCAGGCTGCGAATTTCGGGGAGCGGTGCTGCTGGCGTTTGGCGTAGGGCAGGGATGCGGCGTTGACCTTGGAGCCGAGTGCCCCCAGGGTTGCGGGGAGCAGGGTCATGGTGGCGATCAGCACGAACGTGACAGCGAGCATGATGCCGACGGCCATGGTCCGCACGGCCGGTGCGGGAACGAGAAGCACTGCCGAGAGGCTCACCAGGACTGTCAGACCGGACAGGACCACGGCTTTGCCTGCGGTGTCCATGGTTTCGGCGACGGCGGCACGGGGATCGGCGTTGCGTAGTGCGTCGCGGAACCTGGCGACGATGAAGAGGGCGTAGTCGATGCCGAGGGCGAGCGCGAACATCATCGCGAAGTTCATCGCCCACACCGAGATCGGGGTGACGCCGTTGAGCAGCACGAGACCACCGGCGGATGCGACGAGTCCGGCGACGGTGAGTAGCAGCGGCAGTCCTGCGGCGACGAGCGATCCGAACGCGAGCACCATGATCGCCAAGGTGACTGGCCACGAGAATAATTCGGCTTGGATCATGGCATCGTGGTTGGCTTTGTTGAAGTCCGACCACAGTGCGGAGGACCCGGTCGGGTAGACCTCGATGCCGTCGCCGGAGAGTTCGGTCAGTTCGCCTTTGACCTCGTCGACGGCTTTGACCATGTCATCTGTACTTGCGTTTGCGCCGGCGATGAGGATGCCGGTGCGGCCGTCGGGGCTGATGGTCATGCCTGGCTGGGGGGCGATGATCTCGCCGAAGCGAGTGTCACCGTCGAATACGGCCGCGACGTCGGTGAGTGTCTGCTGCACCGCTGCGTCTTCGATCGTGGCGGTGTCGGAGTGAACGACCACTTGCACTGCCGCAGAGGAGTTACCACCGAAATGCTGCTGGGCGAGCTCGCGGACCTGGACGGATTCGGAACCGTTGGCCTGCCAGCCGGCCCCGGCCAAGGATGAGAACACCGATGGCGCAGCCGATCCCAGGGCAACGAGGGCGATCAGCCAGATGCCGAACACCCACCTGCGGCGGGCGACCATCGTGCTTCCCAGGCGGCCTAGTGCGCCGGGTGCCGGTGGCCGATGGCGGTCGTGGCGGCCGGTGGCCGCCGCGGTAGCGGGCTTGGTCACAATTACTTCTCCTAATACGGGTGGGGGTATTCAGAAGCGTTGAAGACGCCCAGAGATTCCTGCGAAATGCAGTGGAGTGCTGTTGGGGTGGGGGTCAGCGACGAAACAGGGAACGAAAGAAGTTGTCGCGTGTAGCTGGGGCGGGTGTCTCCATGGAGCAGGAGCACTGCTGCGACCGCGGAACGTTCTTCATAACGCTGTCGACATGTCGACCGCAGCCAGCCCAGGTGGTCTTACCGCATGCCGGGCACGGGACGGGGTAGCACATGGCGGTCCTTTCTGGCGGGTACATCCCTACTGTGACACATACCTAGGGGGGTATGCAAGTACCCGTGGGGGTATGAGGGAAGGGGTGGGCCGGAGCCGATCGGTAGACGGCATTGGTCTTGCCGGATCAAACGCGAGGCTGTGCTGGCGGCCGCATAAGGCGTTTGATGGTCGCCAGTCTGCGAATGCGGTTGTCCCTCACGGGTTGATGCTCCACGTACGCGCGTGTTGCGACGCTATCGTTCGCGAGTTTCTGCGAACCCGCGCAGTTACATCCCACTTCCATTCCCACACCCAGGCCGGTCCGGACGGGAGCGGCCCAGGAGTGGCGAGCATCGGAGACAACGGATTCGGGGGCATCGACGACGGATGCCCGCGTAGGGGATCGGCGAACCATGAAAGCCGACCGCAAGCGGTCGCACGTCCCCTCCGGGGCCGCCCCATATGGGTCACCAATTTGGTCGTACGAGTCGCCCGAGTCTGACATGCCGGGGACCCCGACCAGTCAACCCACGGTCGCAAGCTCCCTCTTCGGGGTTGACAGGCCACCCTCGTCATGTCGATCGGGGACGTCTCGGCCGAGGGTGCGTTGGCAGCCTTCCATGAACAAGAACCTGCTCAACGATCACCAGATCATCACCGAGCTCATCGGCAATGCCGCTCAGCTCCCCGCCGAAGATCCGCGCGCGGCCCGGTGGGCCACCGAAGCGCTCGCGCTCGCCAGCGCAGCAGAGCTGCCCCTCCTCATCGAGGAGGCCGAAGGAGTGCTCGGACGGATCGAGCACGACACCACCTGCCGGTGGTGCGCCGGGCAGCCGGGAGCAGCCATCCCGGTCGGGTCCTTCTGGTGCATCCACTGAGCACAGGCCCTCCGGGGTCCCGGTCCCACCACGGGGCCGGGCCCCCCTTTTTTTGTCTCCCGCACAGGCTGGAATACCACCGACAGCACTGTCGTTGTAGGACTCGACGGCGTTCGATCCCAATGCCCCGGGTACCAACCATCAGCCGCTACGAGCGGCCACCTGCCGAGAGGCGCACTGGCGAACACCGTCACCCAACATCGAACAGGGCCACGCATCACAGATGCGTGGCCCTGGCTCGTTCGAAACGACCCGTCGACGCGGCCACCGCCGCGCCTCCGAACCTTCTCGTCCAGTCATTCGAGTAAATGACTGTTGCCGGAACCGCCGCGCCGCCCCGTGCGTCCAATAGGACATGGACGACGACGAGCGCGCAGCCATCCGATCGGAAGGCCACGACCCCGACCACCCGGCTGTGCCCCATGCCCTCGACCAGGTGAAACGCGACCTCCGGCTATATCGGCACCTCGCCTGGACCTTCACCGCGGCCGACCTCGACGGCAGCGTCGTTCCCCGCTGAACCTGCTCACCAGCACATTCGACAGTCGAACACGCGTTCGATAGTCTGACGGTAGTTCCCACCGGCACGGCGAAAGGTCGATCCCCATGGCCACCGTCGACGCCATCCCCGACCTGACCGGACTCGACAAGGCCACCCAACTCGATGTCCTGCGCCGCCGCATGGCCACCGTGCCCGGCGGCCGCCGCGACCACGCACCCACCGAACTCCCCACCATCACCGCACCCGAACCAGCGGCGCCCATCGCAGGCGATACGGACCTCACGGGCAAGGCCGACGATCCGGAACCACTCAGCGGCGCTGTACGCGGCAAAACCCTGCGGACCATGCCCGTACCCCCGCCGCTCGCCGCACTGCTCCCACGCCGAGCCCTGGCCCGTGGAACCGCCATCACCGTCACCGGCGCCGGGTCCATGCTCATCGCGCTCGTCGCCGAAGCATCCGCCGCCGGCCACCACGTCGCCCTCATCGGCCAACCACGCCTGAGCCTGCTCGCCGTCCACGAACACGGCGGCGATCTCGCGAAAGTCCACCTCGTCGATCCCGGGGCCGGGGATCCTCTCGACGCCGCCTCGATCTGTCTCGACGGGCTGGATTTGGTCGTCACCACCGTGCACGGACGAGACGTACCACCGACGCGCGCAAGAGCTTTGCTCGCACGCAACCGTCGTCACGCCAATGTGCTGCTGCTGACGGACGGGCACATGCCCGGTATCGATCTCACGATCGCCTCCACCGTCTGCGGCTACGGCGGAATCGAACAGGGCCGTGGGCGCATCAAGTCCATCACCCTCGAAACCGCCGTCCACGGCCGCGGAACACCACACCGCACCGGCCGCTACACCCTCACCGCCCCGAGCTTCGGCGAGCACGGTCTGCGCTGGACACCCGCACCCGCCGACCTCACCGTCCACCGGCCACTCGCGGCCGCGCAATGACCACCGACAACTCCGCCGGCATCTTCGACTCCTGGCCCACCACCTTCGAGCCACCCACCCGCCGCATCGTCGACCCACCGAGGTCAGTGAAAGTGAACGTCTTGTAGACGGGGTTTGCCTCTGACCACTGTGCATCCGATTAGTATCCCGCTGTTTCGGGCCATCACCAACGAGGGTTCGACACCTGCCCGAATCACGCT
>NZ_NOYI01000010.1 GCF_002258785.1 Rhodococcus sp. 06-235-1A | reverse complement strand
GCCATTCCGCGTTCGATGGCGGCGACGAGCTGCGGGCGCAGTTCGGCGGCGGGGACGATGTGGTGCACCGATCCGACGTTCTGTGCTCGTTGGATGTTGTGGATGGCCTCGAATTCGGCTGCCACTTCACCCAGTTTGGCGTTGCGGGCGTTCGCTCGCACGGTGCCGAGCTCGACGCGCAGTGCCGAGCGGGTGGCGTCGTCCTCGGCTGCGTTCAGTCGTGCTTCGAGTTCCTTGACCTCGGAGTCGGCTGCGGTGCGGGCGTTGACGTCGCGGGTGAACACCACTGCTGCTGCCGGGGCACCGCCGAGTACGGAGGCGAAGGATCCCTCCACTGCGAGGACCTCCATGTTGTCGTTGAGCGCTCCGGAGAACACCACGAACGCACCTCCGTGATAGCGCGAGACGACACAGAACACGACCGGTCCGTCGAAGTTGACGATGGCGCGGCCGATCTCGGCTCCGTATTCGAGCTGGATGTTGCGCAGCGATTCCGGTGATCCGTCGAAGCCGGAGAGGTTGGCGAGCACCACGATCGGCCGACTTCCGCTGGCGGCGTTGATGGCGCGTGCCGTCTTCTTCGACGAGTTCGGGAACAGGGTTCCCGAGGTCCACTGATCGGGGCCGTCGGAGGGGAACCAGCCCTTACGGGGGATGGCCCGTGATTCGATGCCGATGACGGACACCGGGATTCCGGCGAGGTGGGCGTCGAACACCACGGAGGTGTCGGCGTCGGCCATGTCGGCCCA
>NZ_NOYI01000033.1 GCF_002258785.1 Rhodococcus sp. 06-235-1A | reverse complement strand
CGGCCGGATCCCGCCTCACCCCCGGATCCCGCCTCACCCCCGGATCCCGCCTCACCCCCGGATCCCGCAAACGCGCGCGCGTTTGCGAGACGCGCGCGGAATAGCCCCGGAATCGGGCACGAATCCGCGCGCACCTGACGAATGCGCGCGCGTTTGCGCCGCCGATCAGGCTCAGGCAGGGGCGAGGAACGCCGCCAACGCGTCGGCGTAGGACTTCACGTCGCTGGCTCCCATCAACTCTCGTGAGGAGTGCATGGCCAGCTGCGCTGCTCCCACGTCCACTGTCGACAGGCCGGTACGCGACGCGGTGATCGGCCCGATGGTCGATCCGCAGGGAAGGTCAGCGCGATGCACGTATCGCTGCAAGGGAACTCCGGCCTGATCGCAGGCGAGCGCGAAGGCACCGGCACCTGCGGAATCCGTTGCGTAGCGAAGGTTCTGGTTGACCTTGAGTACCGGTCCACCACCGAGTTCGATGCGGTGTGCGGGCTCGTGCCGGTCAGGGTAGTTCGGGTGCGTCGCGTGCGCCATATCGCCTGAAGCACAGATGGATCCGGCCATCGTGCGCAGGAATTCCTCACGGCCGCCGCCGCGTCCCAACACGATGCGCTCGAGCACGGTGTTCAGCAGATCCGAGAACGCACCGCGATCGGACATGCTGCCCACTTCCTCGTGATCGAACAGGGCCAGCACCGGAGTGACATCGGTCGGATTCTCCACTGCCGCAAGCAAAGCCTGAGTTCCGGCGTAACAGGTACCTTGATTGTCCAGACGCGGCGCGCTGACCAACTCCGACTCGACGCCAACGACGGCACTGGGCGCGAGATCGTGCGTCATCAACTCCCAACCCAACACCGAATGCGGGTCGACGCCTTCTCGCTCGGCGACGTACGCGATGAAGGATTTCGGCGAATTGCCTACGCCCCAAATGGCATTGACGTGTCGTTGCGGGTCCAGGGTGACGCCCTTGCGGTCCTCGGACAGGTGGATCGCCAGCTGCGGAACTCGCAGGATCGGCTCGTCCACCTTCACCAGTACCTCGCGCGCAGCGTTGCCGTCGCGCACGCTCAGCCGGCCGGAGATGCCCAGATCGCGGTCGAGCCAGGAGTTGAGCCACGCGCCGCCGTACGGTTCGAGACCCACCATCTGCCAGCCCGCCGATTCGAGATCGGGATGTTGCTTCACCCGAAGGTTCGGGCTGTCTGTGTGCCCGCCGACGATGCGGAAGGGGCGATCAGGAGTGGAGCCTGTGGAACGACCCGAGGATCCAGGAGTGGAGCCTGTGGAACGACCCGAACCGTCACGCTCGGTACTCCACGCGACGAGAGAACCGCCGCGGATCAAGTAGTAGCGGCCGGGCTCCGTCGGCCAGGCATCGGTCTCGTCGAGCCGCGCGAAACCGGCCTCCTCGAGCTGCACCGAGACCGTGTTGCAGACGTGGAACGGCGACGGCGAGACGTCGACGAAGTTGCAGAGACCGATTGCAGAAGCGTTGGACGACATGGGAACCATTGTGGCAGCCGCCGCGTCGAACGCATCAAGAGCACACACGGACTCGGGGGAGCATCATGAAATTTCAGACTTTGCCGAACTACGGCGCAGTTCACGCCACCACATTCGCAATCGTGCGGATGAAGACCATCGAGGTGTTCCGCAGGCGCGGGGTGGTGGTTCACCGCGTGGATTCGACAACCCTGGCGACGGGATCAGGGGTGCACTTTCCGCTGGAGAACCTTTTTGCTCGCTGCTCGAAGGCAGGCAGATCGGCGTGGGACAGCATCATCGACAGCCATGTCGATGTCATGCTCGAGGTGATGCGCGAAGCCGACCCGACGTTCATCACCTCGTTGTCGGACAACGAGTTCCACACGAGGTTGCGCGAGCGCGTCGTCGCACCGACCGCCCTCGAGACGCTGGCCGAATACGAGTACGCAGTCCCCCTGGTCGACGCACCCGGATCGCCGATGCGTGTGCTGAATCTGTCGTCTCCCAATCGAGCGCTGACGCTGGCCGATCGGCATCTCGCCGGCCGGGACATGCAAGCAGCCTGGGCTGCGGGCCGGAACAATACGGCTGCGATGCAGTTCGAGGACGCTCGGATCCTCAGCAGGGATGGCATCGACGTTCATGTTCTGAGCGGCGATTCGATCTACCTCGCATCGAAGGTCGCAGACATGCCCACCTTGATATCGACGCACCTCGGGGAGTGCTTGTACGGCCTACTGTTTGCCGTTCCCAGCGCCTACGAACTGGCCGTCCACCGGCCGAGCAACGCTGACGACGCACTCGAGGCAGCTGCCGCACTCGCTGAACTGGCCGACATGTTCAGTTGTGACACACCGAGCCCACTGTCGCGCTCGGTGTTCTTCTGGCGAGACGGCGAGTACTGCGACGTATCGCACGGGCCAACGGGCGTTTTCGCCTCTACCTTGACGGAGTTGCGAGCGTGCGCGGCCTGACCGCGATCACGTGCCGGTACCCGCCATTCGGGCGGCGGGGTGGTGGGCCGTCCCGCTGCAGCATCACGAATGCACCCGCAAAGACATCCCAGCCGAGCTCAGCTTCGTCATCAATGTCGCTGACGGTGCGGTCGAGGCACCAGGCGATCCGCTGCCAAGCCTGGGCCCGTTTGTCGGCAACGGTGCGCTGACCTGGGCCGGCATTCGATGCTCAGTGCGAACCGGACACACAGAACACGTTGCCGTCGGGGTCGCTCAGCGTCACCCAGCGAAAGTCGCCCATGGTGTGTTGCTCAACTTCACGTGCACCCGCCTCGACCAATCGCGCGACCTCACCGTCGAGGTCACCGGTGGTCATGTCGAGGTGGACGCGATTCTTGCCTGACGTCGGATCGTCGATCTTCTGGAAGGCCATCCGGTACGGGGCCGCAGCAAGAGCGACAACGTAGAACCAGCCGTCGTTCTCCTCCACGATCGTGCCGTCGACCTGCGCCGCCCACCAGTGTGCGAGTGGTCCGGGATCGGTGGTGTCGAACGTGATCATGCCCAGTGTCAGTGTCATGGCGGCACAGTAGCCTCGACCACCGACAGGTTCGGGTCAGGCGTTGACGATCGTGTCCAGTGCCGAGTAGAAGATTCCCAAGCCGTCGTCGCTAGGCCCGGTCAGCGGCTCGGTGGCGTGCTCGGGGTGCGGCATCAGACCGACGACCCGACCGTTGGCCGAGGAGATACCGGCGATCCCGCGTTGCGATCCGTTCGGGTTGGTGCCGCTGTAGCGGAAGATGACGCGTCCCTCGCCTTCGAGCTCGTCGAGCACGTTCTGCGGTGCCTGGAATCGTCCCTCGGCGTTCTTGACCGGGATCAGGATCTCGGCACCGGGCTCGTATCGCGACGACCATGCCGTGTCGGTGTTCTCCACCGCCAGCCACTGATCGCGGCAGACGAAGTGCAGACCCTCGTTACGGGTGAGCGCACCGGGCAGCAGTCCCACCTCGCACAGCACCTGGAAGCCGTTGCAGATCCCCAGGACCGGCATGCCGCCCTCGGCGGCCTTCACGACGGACTCCATCACGGGGGCGAAGCGCGCGATAGCGCCGGCCCGCAGGTAGTCGCCGTAGGAGAATCCGCCGGGGACGACGATGGCGTCGACGTTCTTCAGGTCCGCATCGGCGTGCCACAGGCTGACCGCCTCGCCACCTGCGAGGGTGACCGCGCGAGAGGCGTCGACGTCGTCGAGGGTTCCGGGGAAGGTGATGACACCTACGCGGGCGCTCATGCGACGGGCTCGACCGACACCCGAGTGACCGTCCAGTCCTCGATGACCGTATTGGCCAGCAGTGATTCCGCGATCTTCTCGAGCTCGGCGTCGTCCACGGTGTCGTCGACCTCGAGCTCGAAGCGCTTGCCCTGTCGCACGTCGGATACACCGGAGATGCCCAGACGGCCCAGCGCGCCCGCGATCGCTTGACCCTGCGGATCGAGAATCTCGGCCTTGGGCATGACATCGACAACGACTCGGGCCACGAAAGCGCTCCTTGAAATACGTACAGCAAGACAGTTACCGGCAGGTGGGAGTCTACGCAGCCCTGGCGGGAGGCGCGAAACCGCGCTTACTGTGGAGTGCATGCGGCTGACACACTTCGGACATTCCTGCGTTCTCGTCGAACTGAACGGCACCACCGTGTTGTTCGATCCCGGCACGTTCTCCCACGGGTTCGAGGGCATCACCGGACTCGATGCCATCCTCGTCACCCATCAGCATCCGGATCACGTGGATCTGCAACGACTTCCCGCTCTGGTCGAGGCAAATCCGCGAGCGGCACTGCACGCCGATCCAATGACCGCGGGCCAATTAGGCGGCAAGTGGTCAGCGGCTCCCGCAGGCAAGGCCTTCACAGTCGGAGGCATCACGGTCACCGGCGTCGGCGGAACCCACGCCGTCATCCATCCCGAACTGCCCGAGATCGACAACACCGGCTACCTGCTCGGCACCCCGGAGAATCCAGGCCAGCTGTTCCACCCCGGCGACTCGTTGTTCGTCCCGGAGCAGCAGGTCGAGGTTCTCGCGCTTCCCGCCGCCGCGCCGTGGTCGAAACTCTCCGAGACCGTCGAGTTCCTACGCGCAGTGGCCCCGAAGATGGCGTTTCCCATCCACCAGGCCATCGTCGCGGAACAGGCCAGAGGCATCTACTACGGCCGCTTCAAAGAGATGTCCGACGCCGAAATCCGCGAGCTTCCCGAGGAATCGTCCGTCTCGATCTAGCCGATGACCTCGGGCGGCAGGGTGCCGATCATGGTCACCTGCGTCCCGTCCCACCGATAGTCGATCGTCACCGGGCCGCCGGTCGGGTTCGCGTTGGCGTCGTTCGCGAGAGGCCAGCGGTACTCGACGGTCACGGTATCGGCGGTCTGGCCCACCACCGAGGTGAACGAGGTGGGCTCGAGTGTCGCCGTACCGAGGTAGTCGTAGTTGTGGCCTGCGAAGAAGAGGAGGTGGGTCGGGGACGATACGGTTCCGCCGGTGTCGGCTCGCACCCAGGTGAACGGCGCGCAGGTGTCGCCGATCTTCGTTGCGATCCATGGCTCGCCCGGGAAGTACTCGGGCAACGACGCAACTGCATTCACCACTCTCGTGGAGTCCAGACCCAGGCAGATGGGGTACTCCGAACCCGGTGCATGCTGTTCGCCGTCGGGTAGCGAGTTGTTCTCCGGTAGCGCCTCGGTGTTCGAGTCGACCGGACCGTTGGGCTCTGCATCCTCGCCCGCGACCACTGGCTGGGTCGCCTCGGACTGGGCCTGTGGCTGGACGGGCTGGGGCTGGGCGCTCGAGGTGGGCGCACCGCTGGCCGTCGCTGCAACCGGTTCGTCCGAGTTTCCGCACGCGACGAGAATCAGCGCAGCAATGGTGACGAGAACGAGTCGTTTCATAAGACCACCTGGTTCGATTTACGGGACGCCAGGTATGTCCGCTCGCAAACGTGTTCTGTTACATCACATTTCGATCAAGGTGCTGTTACATTCACCGCGCAGGCAATTGTTGCTCCACTCGTCGTACGCTCCGCGGTGTTTCCGCGGATATCGACGCACAGTGGAGCAACCGTTGCACCCGTCAGTCGAGCCGGACCAAATCGCGTAGTGCTGACTCGTCCACCGCGTCCAGGCCGTCGAGGAACGCGACAGCGAAGGACCCCGGCCGCGACGTCGACTGCGCCGCTATCTCCGACGCCACCGCAACATGCGCGTGCGCGGCGACAGCACCGATCAACGCATTCGGTGACACGGAGCAGTACGCCGCCGTCAGGGCACCCAAAGCGCATCCGGTAGCCGTAACTCGTTGCAGCAGTGCACTTCCACCGCCGAGCTTCACCAAGGATCCTTGCCCGACGATGTGGTCGACTTCCCCCGAGGCCGCCACGATCTCGGCCCTGTCCAACAACGATCGCGCCGCATCGACGGAATCTGCCACGCGCGCAGACGAATCCACCCCTCTCGATCCGCCGTCAGCGCCCGCCAGACCCATGACCTCGGACGCATTCGCGCGAATGACGCTGGGCCGGTTGGCAAGTAGCTCGACGGCCACCTCGGTGCGCCACGGCAGACCTCCCGCTCCCACCGGGTCGAGGACCCAGGGCTTCCCCGCGTCCCTCGCTGCGGCCGACGCCAGCCGAGAACTCTCCACCTGTGCGGCCGTGGGAGTCCCGAGATTGACCAGCACTGCGTCGGCGATCTCGGCGAAACCGGCCGCCTCCTCCGGGTTGTCCACCATCGCCGGAGCCGCCCCCGCGGCCAACAATGCATTCGCCACGAACTGAACCGAGACGGTGTTGGTCAGGCACTGCACCAGCGGATTGCGATCGCGCAGAAGACGATGCGCGGCAACGATGTCGTCCAGGGTCACAGTCGAGGCACTCATTGTTACGAGTCTACGACCGCAACCACCCCGTTCGCGTCAATGGACCACTGCACACGTCTGAGCGCTGCAAAGGCTCATTCACGCCGCGACCCCGTGCGCGTGAATAGCACTTTGCATACGTCTGGGGCGTGCAAGGGTCCATTGACGCGGGAGCGGAGCGACCGAAACAGACCGCTAGGCCACGCGGGCTTTGGTTCGCGGGATCCATTCGTACACCCCGGCCTCGGCTCCGTGGTGGAGGGAGAGGTCGATGGCGTCGAGGATGGCCTGTCGCGGTCCGGGACGTCCGAGTTGTTTGGCACTGATGGCCAGGCGCACCACTCCGTCACGTCGGGCTGTGCGACCTGCGCCGAGTACCAGAGCTTTGAACCACCAGGGCTCGGCCTTGAATCCTTCGCCGATTCCCCAGACTCGGGCACGCACGACGCCGTCACGGTCGAGGTCGTGAATGCCGTTCAGTGCAGCCAACATTCGGAATCCCGCATCGGGTAGTGCTTCGACGGCTCCGGGTGAGGCGATCCAGCGCGGAGCGGCGAAGACTCGGGTGCGCAGTCCGGTCTGTTCCATGACGCGGTCTGCCGCCATCAGGCGCAGTCGAGCTTCGTGACGAGGTAGAGCGGCGAACTCGGAGCGTCGACGCTTCGTCGCGGCCTGGTCGTAGCCGTGCAGAACGATCGCGTCGCCGCCGTCGCGTCTGGCCCGCAACCACTCCTGGGTGGGCACATCCGCCGCAAGACGGTATTTGTCTTTCAATCGCGGTGCGACGAGCAGCGACAATGGGACGCCCCGTCCGTCGAGGATCCGCGCGAACTCTGCGGCATGCTCGTAGGTGTCGTTCTTGATTCCGCTCACCGACACGATCAGGCGTCCAGACATGACTCGAGCCTCGCACACCAGCGTGAACGAGGCTCGAAGTCGATGCAGACAGAAGCTAAACGGCGATCGTTTCCTTCGGCAGGATCTTGTCGATCGCGGCGAGCACCTCAGGAGCGTCCGGCTCGGTGCGCGGACGGAAGCGGTTGGTGACCTCACCGTCGGGCGAAATGAGGAACTTCTCGAAGTTCCACTGGACGTCTCCGGCCTTGCCTTCGGCGTCCTCGGTCTTGGTCAGTTCGGCGTAGAGCGGGTGCTGGTTGTCACCGTTGACGTCGACCTTCTCGGTCATCGCGAAGGTGATGCCGTACGTGGTGGAGCAGAAGGTCTCGATCTCCTCTGCGGTGCCGGGTTCCTGGCCGCCGAACTGGTTGCAGGGCACTCCGACGACCGAGAGGCCACGGGCCGAGTACTCGTTGGCGAGCTTCTCCAGCTTTTCGTACTGCGGGGTCAGTCCGCACTTGGAGGCCACATTGACCACGAGGACTGCCCGTCCGGCGTACTCGTCGAGCGAGGTGGGCGCACCGCCCAGCGTGTTGATGCCGATGTTCTGAACTTCAGTCATCACCTGAACTTACCTGTGAGTACCGACAGAATGGAACCGACGTACAAAAGCAAGTACGACACCGCTGGTGGCGGGGTCGTACTTGCGTTTTTCCGAACCGGGCGACGGGGGGATGCGCGGCGCCCGGCAGGTCTTACGCCTTCGCGGCGTGCTTTTCGATGATGACCTGCTTGTCGGCAGGCCGATCGTCCTCGGGGAGGTGGTCGTCGACCATGGTCTCCTCGTCGAACGGCAGGTTGCCGTCGAGCACCGTGTTGACCCGGTCCTTGTCGATGGTCTTGGTCCAGGTGCCGACCAGCAGGGTGGCGACGGCGTTGCCCGAGAAGTTCGTCAGCGCACGGGCCTCGGACATGAACCGGTCGATTCCGACGATCAGGCCGACTCCGTCGAGCAGTTCCGGGCGGTGGCTCTGCAAGCCGCCGGCCAGCGTGGCCAAACCGGCACCGGAGACGCCGGCTGCGCCTTTGGAGGCGATGATCATGAACAGCAGCAGCGAGAACTGCTCACCGATGGAGAGCGGCATGTTCATGGCGTCGGCGATGAAGATGGAGGCCATCGTCAGGTAGATCGCGGTGCCGTCGAGGTTGAACGAGTACCCGGTGGGGACGACGATGCCGACGGTGGTGCGCTCGACTCCGACGTGCTCCATCTTGGCGATCAGACGCGGCAGGGCCGACTCGGAGGACGACGTGGCGACGATGAGCAGGTACTCACGGGCCAGGTACTTCACCAGCTTGAAGATGGAGAAGCCGGAGACGAAACGCAGGATCAGGCCGAGGAAGAAGAAGACGAAGATGAAGCAGGTGATGTAGAAGGCCAGCATCAGGGTGCCGAGCTGGATGACGGCGTCGAACCCGGTCTTGCCGACGACACCGGCAATGGCACCGAAAGCGCCGATCGGGGCGAGCCACAGGATCATGGTCAGGATGCGGAAGACCAGCTTCTGCACCGAGCCGATGCCCTTGAGAATTCCTTCACCGCTCTTGCCCATGGCCTGCAGTGCGAAGCCGACGAGGATGGCGACGAACAGCGTCTGCAGGACGGATCCGGCGGTCAGCGACGACAGCAGGCTCTCCGGGATGATGCCGGCGATGAAGTCCATGGTTCCGCCGGCACCCTCCGCGGTTTTGGCGTACTCATCACCGCCGCCAGGCACGATGTTGAGCCCCTCGCCGGGCTGGATCAGGTTGCCGACGACCATGCCGATACCGAGTGCGATGGTTGACATCGCGATGAAGTAAGCCAGGGCGAGGCCGCCGACTCGACCGACACTCGCTGCGGCGCGAACCGATCCGATACCGAGGACGATGGTGCAGAAGATGACCGGGCTGATCATCATCTTGATCAGGCTGACGAAGAGCGTGCCGAGGACCGCGAGCTCGACGGCGAAGTCCTTGGCGGTCAGTCCTACGATGACGCCGGCGACGACGGCGATGATCACAGCAATGTAGAGCCAGTGCGTCTTGTCGCGCTTCTTCTTGGGCTCGGTGGGCGGATTGTCGAACCGCTCCGCATCGATAGTTGTCATGAGTGTTCCTTCTGGGTTCAGGTGAAGCGCGAGTCGAACTGGCTGACTTCGTGACTACAGAGTGGAGTGAGGTGGATCACCCCTGCTGAGAGATGATGTTGCTGTACGCAGTGACTGGAGTCACCTATACGTTCATTCTGTTCACATCGATGTTTCTTGCGCGAAAGGAAAGTGGTGTCTTCGAAGCGGCCGCTGAGCGTCGCCGGCCAGGTGCTGGTGCTGCAGCTCGTCGTCATGGCGGTCGTCGTGTTCGCCGGCGGCATCCTGACAGTGCTCAACGAACGTTCCAACAGCGACGACGCGACCCGACGCGAGGTCACGGCGATCGCCGTGAGCATTGCCAACGAACCGTCGACGCCGCTGGCCATCGAGTCCGACGATCCGACCTCGCGTCTGCAACCGGAGACGGAGAAGATCAGGCAGGTGACGGGCGTCGACTTCATCGTCGTCATGGCTCCGGATCGCACCCGTTTCACCCACACCACCGTCGAGCTGATCGGTAAGCCCTTCAGCGGCAACATCGACCGTGCGCTGCAGGGCGAGACGTTGACCGAAACCTACGTCGGGTCCCTCGGCCCCTCGATTCGGTCGGTCACCCCGGTCACCGACTCGTCCGGCGAGATCGTCGGCCTCGTCTCCGCGGGAGTCACTCGCCAGAAGATCAGCGACCAGTTCTTTCAGGGGCTACCGCTCATCATCGGGGTCGTGCTCGCCGCCTTCGTCGTCGCCGCTGTGGGATCGACGTTGCTCAGCCGCCGGCTCCGGCGTCAGACACTGGGCATGGCACCGGCGGAACTGCGCACCATGTACGAGCATCACGACGCGGTCCTGCACTCCATCGGCGAAGGGCTGTTGGTATTCGGCCGCGGCGACGAGGCCGAGTTGGTCAACGACGAGGCTCGACGCCTCCTCGACCTACCGGAGGGCCCGGTCTCGCTCGCGTCGTTGCCGGAGTCGATGCAGCAGATGGACACCGGCATCGTGCGCGGTGAACTGCATCTGACGAAGGATCGTGTTCTCGTCGTCAATCAGGATCCGGTGATGTGGGAGGGCAGGCGACTGGGCAATGTGCTGACGATCCGCGATCAGACCGAATTACGTTCACTGATGGGTGAACTCGACTCGGTGCGTAGTTTCGCCGAGTCGCTGCGTTCGCAGGCTCACGAATCGGCCAACAGGCTGCACACGGTCATCACGATGGTCGAACTCGGCCGGCCCGAGGAAGCCGTGGAGTTCGCGACGGCCGATCTGGAGCTTTCGCAATCACTCATCGACCGGCTGATGAACGCCGTCGGCGAGCCTGCGCTGGCGGCTCTGCTACTGGGCAAGGTCAGTCAAGCTGCCGAGCAGGGCGTCGAACTCACCATCACCGACGACACGGCGATGGAGGACGAAGGGGTATTGACGGCTCGCGAATTGGTCACGCTGGTAGGCAATCTGATAGACAATGCCATCGATGCCTCGAAAGAATCCGATCAGCCGTGGGTCGAAGTGACCGTCCGTGATGCCGATGGCGAACTCGTCGTCCGCGTGGCCGACAGTGGTCCCGGAATGCCGCCCGAGACACTGAAAGCGGCTCTGCGGCGCGGGTACTCGACCAAGTCCGGGTCACGCGGGCTGGGCTTGGCCCTGGTGACTCAGGTGATCGGTCGCCACCGCGGCACCTTGACATCCGAGGTGACGTACGGCTCTGTCATGATCGCCACCATTCCTGGATCTTCGTCGTGATCAAGGTACTGATCGTCGACGACGAACCGCTGATCGCCGAGGCCCACAAGACGTACGTCGAGCGCACCCCGGGCTTCGAGGTTGCCGGCGTCGCACTCACCGGTGCTGCTGCCATGAGATTCGCCAGTACCGAGTCCGTCGATCTGGTGCTGCTCGATATCGGACTGCCCGACGCGAGTGGCATCGACGTGGCCGCGGCCCTCGGCGGCCTGCGCCCGAGCCCCGACGTCATCGCCATCACCTCCGAGCGGGATCTGTCGGTGGTGCGCTCGGCCGTGGCGCACGGCATCGTGCTGTATCTGCTCAAGCCGTTCACCTTCGCTGCGTTCCGCGACAAGCTCGAGCGCTATCGCGAATTCCACGATGCGTTACCCGCCGGCGAGAACGCATCCAGTCAGCGAGACATCGACCGTGCGATGGCACATCTGCGGACGGCCGACGAACGCGTCTCCACACCCAAAGGCATTGCCCCGCAGACGATGGACGGCATCACCGCCTCCGTCAAGGAGTCGGCCGACGGGCTCAACGCCTCCGAGGCCGCGAAGGTCGTCGGAGTGTCCCGAGTGACGGCCTGGCGCTACCTCGAACGACTGGCCGACGACGGCCTGGTCACCCGGCACACCGAATACGGCAAAGCCGGGCGACCGCAGGTTCGCTACGTGTGGCGTTAGAGCGGCTGCGCCGCATGTGAGTGGAAACTCGTAGCAGGCTACGAAGTTCTACGCACGTGCGGCGCCAGCCGCTCTCACGATCCACGCGTACTCGAAAGCCGCTTCCTTCCACTTCTCGTAGCGCCCGCTCACTCCGCCGTGTCCGGCGCTCATTTCGGTCTTGAGCAACAGGTCCGAGTCACCGGTCTTGGTTGCGCGAAGGGCCGCAACCCATTTGGCGGGTTCGACGTAGAGGACGCGGGTGTCGTTGATGGACGTGATCGCCAGGATCGACGGGTAGTCGTTGGCCTCGACGTTCTCGTAGGGACTGTACGACTTCATGTACTCGTACACCTCCTTGTCCGCCAACGGGTTTCCCCACTCGTCCCATTCGATGACCGTCAGCGGCAGCGACGGGTCGAGGATGGAGGTGAGCGGATCGACGAACGGAACGTTGGCAAGGATGCCGTTGAACAACTCCGGTGCCATGTTGGCCACCGCTCCCATGAGCAGTCCACCTGCGCTGCCGCCGTCGGCGACCAGATGCTTCGGCGAGGTGCGGCCGGTATCGATGAGATGCTGAGCGGCAGCGATGAAGTCGGTGAACGTGTTCTTCTTCTTCAGCGTCTTGCCGTTGTCGTACCAGTGCCTGCCCATCTCGCCGCCGCCGCGCACGTGTGCGACGACGAAGACGATGCCGCGGTCGAGCAGAGACAACCGCGCGACCGAGAACGACGGATCCATCGAGGCCTCGTACGATCCGTACCCGTAGAGCAGTGTGGGAGCGGGACCTTCGGGGACGTCCTTGCGAGCGATGACCGACAGCGGAACCTGGGTGCCGTCCGGCGCGGTGGCCCACTCTCGGTGCTGGACGTAGTCACCGGCATCGAACTTACCGAGAACCGGCTGCGATTTTCGGAGCAGCAGTTCGCCACTGGCGATGTCGAGGTCGTAGACCTGACCGGGGGTGATGAACGAGGTGTAGACCATCCTCAGCAACGGTTGGTCCCACTCGGGGTTCGAGCCGGCTCCGACGGAATAGAGCTCCTCGTCGAACTCGAGCTCGCGGTATTCGCCGTATCCCTCGTCGGTCAGCGGCCAGATCGCCATGCGGGTCAATGCTTCTCGCCGGTAGGTGAAGATCAGGTGGCCGGCGAAGGCGTCGATGTCCTCGACGCGGACGTCGTCGCGATGAGGAACGAGGGTGCGCTGATCGAGTGGATCCGAGACCGGTGCCTCGGCGAGCAGGAAGTTCTCGGCCTTCTCTCCCTCGGTGCCCCAACCGTTCACCGAGCCGTTGTGGGTGATGAGGAACCGATCCTCACCGGCCACCACGGCATGTTCGATGCTGTACTCGACGCCGTCCGTGCGTGGGAGGACGACGCGGAACTCGCCCTCGGGATCGGTGGATTCCAGCACCAGGCATTCGGAAGTGATCTTCGAGCCGACCCAGATCATCAGGTACTTCTCGCTACGGGTGGAACCGAAACCGACCCAGTAGCTTTCGTCGGGCTCGTGGAAGACCTTGACGTCCTCGGACTTACCGAGGGTGTGTCGCCACACGGTGTCGGGACGCCAGGATTCGTCGACGGTCAGGTAGAAGACGTGCGTGGCGTCGGCGGTCCAGGTGGCTCCCGGCGCGACGTTCTCGATGGTGTCGGCGAGCAGCTCACCGGTCTCGAGATTCTTGAAGCGCAGTGTGTACCGCTCGTCGCCCTCGGTATCGGTCGAGTACGCCAGCAGCGTGCCGTCGAGGCTGATCGAGAACGCGCCCAGGGAGAAGAAGTCGTGTCCCTCCGCCTCGACATTGGCGTCGAGCAGGATCTGCTCACCGGGTACGTCCACGTCGGACGACAGGGTGGGCGGAGTCCAGTCGTCGGGAGAGTCGACGGGGCAACGGCATTGGAGGCCGTACGACTTTCCCTCGACGGTGCGCGAGTAGTACCACCACTGGCCCATGCGCGTCGGCACGGAGAGGTCGGTCTCCTGGGTTCGGGATTTGATCTCGTCGAAGATCTTGCCGCGCAACGACTCCAGGCCTGCGGTCTGCTGCTCGGTGTAGGCGTTCTCGGCCTCGAGGTAGGCGATCACCTCGGGATCTTCCTTGGCGCGCAACCACTCGTAGTTGTCGATGAACGTGTCGCCGTGATGGGTGCGTTCGAGTGGCACCTTCTTGGCAATGGGCGGAGTGATCGTCATGGCGTGACCCAATCGTCGAAGTTCAGGCCCGAGATGCGCTCGTAGGCCTCGATGTAGCGGCTGCGGGTTGCGGCGACGATGTCGTCCGGCAACGGTGGCGGCGGGGTGTCGGACTTGCGGTCCCAGCCGGATTCGCCGGTCAACCAGTCGCGCACGAATTGCTTGTCGAAGCTGGGCTGGACCCGACCTTCCTGGTACGAATCGGCGGGCCAGTACCGCGAGGAATCGGGAGTGAGCACTTCGTCGGCGAGTACGAGATTGCCGTCGGCGTCGGTGCCGAACTCGAACTTGGTGTCCGCAAGAATGATTCCGCGTTCCAGAGCGAAATTGGCCGCGCGGGAGTAGATCTCGATGGTGTCTTCACGCAGCTTGAACGCGAGCTCGGCACCGACCTGATCGACAACCTGCTCGAAGGTGATGTTCTCGTCGTGGTCGCCGATGTCGGCCTTGGAGGCGGGCGTGAAGATCGCCTGGTCGAGCTTGCTGGATTCGACGAGTCCAGGAGGCAGTTGGACCCCGCAGACTGCTCCGGTCGCGTTGTAGTCCGCCAATCCGGATCCGGTGAGGTACCCGCGAGCGACGCATTCGACCGGAACCATGTTCAGTTTCTTCACCACCAGGGCGCGGCCGAGCAGTTCGGCGGGAATTCGCTCGTCCAATGGATCACCGGCAAGGTGGTTGACGCCGCCCAGTTCTTCGAAGAAGAACACGCTCATGGCCGTCAGCACACGTCCCTTGTCCGGGATGGGTGTCTCGAGGATGTGGTCGTAGGCCGAGATTCGATCGCTCGCGACGAGCAGCAGATGCGCGTCGTCGATGGTGTACAGATCGCGGACCTTGCCGCCGGCCAGATGCTCGTAGCTACTCAGTGATGGTCGCACGGTGTTCAACACTATCTGGGCCGGTGCCGCCGCGTCGGAAGGCAGGGATCACAATGAGTAGCAATGGCAACGACCGAATCGACCCCGGACATCGGATTCCGCTCCGAACGCGGTCCCATCCTGATCGCGCTGATGCTCAGTTCGTCACTGGTGGCGCTGGACGCCACGATCATCGCCACTGCGGTGCTCACCATCGTCGGTGACCTCGGCGGGTTTGCGCAGTTCCCGTGGTTGTTCTCGATCTACCTGCTCGCGCAGGCGGTCTCGGTGCCGCTCTACGGCAAGCTGGCCGACCTGTTCGGCCGCAAGAAGATCATGCTGTTCGGCATCGCGGTGTTCTGCCTCGGCTCCATTCTGTGCGGCCTGGCGTGGAGCATGCCTGCTCTGATCGCTTTCCGCGCCGTGCAGGGCCTCGGTGCAGGTGCCGTGCAGCCGATGGCCATCACTATCGCCGGCGACATCTACACCCTGGCCGAGCGCGCCAAGGTCCAGGGCTATCTGGCCAGCGTGTGGGCCATTTCCTCGGTGCTCGGGCCTGCCCTCGGCGGCATCTTCTCCGAGTTTCTGTCCTGGCGATGGATCTTCTTCATCAACATTCCGCTGTGCGCGTTGGCCGCGTTCATCATGTTGCGCAAGTTCGAGGAAGGTGCCGTCGAACGCGCCAAGCCCAAGATCGACTACCTCGGGGCCGCCCTGCTCACCGTCGGCGCGACGATGGTGTTGCTCGGTCTCCTCGAAGGTGGCCAGTCCTGGGCGTGGGGTTCGCCGATCAGCATCGCGATCTTCGTCGGTGGATTCGGTCTCCTCGCAGTATTCGCCTGGGTGGAATCGCGCGCAGAGGAGCCCATCCTGCCGCTGTGGGTGTTCACCCGACGCGTCCTCGTGGTCAGCAGTGTCATCTCGCTGCTCGTCGGTGCGCTGATCCTCGGCCTGACCTCGTATGTTCCGACGTTCGTGCAGGGCGTGTTCGGTACGGGCGCGATCGTCGCCGGCTTCTCGCTGTCCACGCTCACCCTCGGGTGGCCCATTGCGGCCTCGCAATCCGGCCGGGTCTATCTCCGCTTCGGCTTCCGCACGACGGCTCTGGTCGGCGGTTCGCTCGGCATCGTCGGCGCTGCATTGACGACGCTGCTCGACGCCGAATCTCAGATCTGGCATGTGGCGGCAGCATGCTTCGTCATCGGCCTCGGCATGGGTCTGATCGCGAGCCCCACGCTGATCGCCGCGCAGTCGAGCGTCGACTGGGCCGAACGCGGCGTCGTCACCTCCACCAACATGTTCGCCCGCTCCATCGGCAGCGCCGTCGGTGTTGCGGTGTTCGGCGCGATCGTCAACGCCCGCGTCTCCGGAAACCCCGAACCCGAACAACTGTCCGACGCCATCCATCTGGTCTTCATCGGCGTCATGATCGCCGCCGTGATCATGACCGCGGCCGCCGTCCTGATGCCCAAGCGTTCGGCCGAGTAGCTTTCACTCCATGTCCATCATTCATCGCGCGACGCTCGTCCCCTCGAAATTGGAGGCGATCTCGGCCTGGCTTCCGACGCAGACGTGGTTCGCCGGTCACGGCAGCACCGACCTCGAGGCCGTCGGCGCATATCGTTTCGACGATCCGGCCGGGGACGTCGGCATCGAAACCCATCTCGTGCGGACAGCGTCGGGCACGGTGTTTCAGGTACCCCTGACCTACCGCAGCGCGCCACTGGGCGGGGCCGACGCGTATCTCGTTGCCACGATGGAACATTCGGTACTGGGCACGCGTTGGGTCTACGACGGCGTCGGCGATCCGGTGTACGTGACAGTGACCACCGCGGCCATCGTCGACGGTGCTGAACAGGCGGAACTGGTGGTGCACTCGCCCGATGGTGCTCGAACGGTACGCGAATCCACTACGCGGGTCCGGGGTACCGGTGGGCACCCGTCGACGTCACCGCGCCTGTATGTCCGACGGGTGATCGAGGCCAGTGCCACCGAGCTGCCACACTTGTTCGGTACCTGGCCCGGCCAGGAGGATCCGATCCCGCTCGTGGAGTTGCGAACCTAGTCCGCAGAGCCCGCGAACCAGTGCACCGGAGTTGTCACGGAGACCGCGACAACGGTGCCGGGGGCAAATCGATCGGAGGTGCGGGCAATGACTCGAAGCCGCAGCCCGGTATCGGTGTGCCGCAGAGTGACCGAGGATTCGGGGCCGGTGAAGAACTCGTGCTCGACGACGAATGCGCCGTCCTCGAGATCGGAGACCACCAACTGTTCGGGGCGGAGCAGAACCTGCCCGTGCCCTGTCGCGCGACTGGTGGTCTCGATTCGTCCGAGGATCGTCTCGACGCAGTCGCCGTGGCCCTCGGCGTCGAGGAAGTACGCGTCGCCGACGAATTGCGCCACGGCAGGCGTGGCCGGCCGTTCGTACACTTCTCGCGGTGTGTCGACCTGAGCGCAGCGCCCGCCCAGCAGCACCGCCACCCGGTCGGCCGTCCCGAGAGCCTCGGCACGATCATGAGTGACGAGAATCGACGCGGTCTTGTTGGCCTTCAACAACTCTCGTACGTCCTGTCTGATCGAGGTGCGCAGCCCCGCGTCGAGAGCGGCGAACGGCTCGTCCATCAACACCACCGACGGAGCCGGTGCCAACGCACGCGCCAGGGCGATGCGCTGCTGCTGACCGCCCGAGAGTTCGCTGGGCTTCACCCCACCGGCATCGGGTAGTCCGACGAGCTCGAGCATCTCGTCGACGCGTCGCGACCGCTCCGCTCGGCCGGACAGATACTGCCGCACGAACCCTGTGCGCAAACCGAATTCGATGTTTCTGCGCACAGTCAGGTGGGGAAAGAGTCCACCTTCCTGCGGCATCAGCCCTATCCCCCGCTTCTCCGGAGGTACCTGGATTCGTCCGGCAACGGAGAGGTCTCGTCCGTCGGAGGTGATCCGGCCCGCGTCGATACGGTGCAGACCGGCGATCGATCGCAACAGAGTCGTCTTGCCGCAGCCGGAGGGTCCGAGAACGGCGAGCATCTCGCCGTCGCCGAGGTCGAGATCGATGCCGTGCAGCACCGCCGTACTGCCGTACGAGGCAACGAGACCCGCCATCACCATGCTCATGACAGTGCCACTCGCTTCCTCGTCGTTCGCCCCAGCGCCCGTGTCAGAACGACCGTCGGGACCACGGAGATCAGGATCAGGACCAGGGCATAGGGAGCCGCCTCGCCGTATCGGAACGCCTCGGTGGTGGACCACAGCGTAGTCGCGAGTGTGTCGACTCCCCGAGGGCGCAGCATCAACGTCGCCGGTAGCTCTTTGGCGACGGTCAGGAAGACCAGAGCGGCCCCGGCGGCGATGCCCGGTGCGGCGATCGGAATCGTCACTCGAAGGTCGGTACGCAGCCGGCCGGCGCCCAGCGTACGTGAGACATCCTCGAGGACAACGGGAGTGGCGTCGACGACGGCCCTGGTGCTGCCGACGGCCAACGGCAGGAACAGCACCACGTAGGCCAGCACCAGCAGTACCGCGGTCTGGTAGAACGACGGTAGGAACCTGATGCCGAGAAACACCGTGGCGAGCCCGACGGTGATACCGGGGAGTCCGTGCGCGATGTACGTGGACAACTCGGCGGTGCGGGCACTTCGGGAGGTGGATCGGGCCGCGAACAGCGCGACCGGCAACGCAAGCACCGCCACCACCAGAGCGGCGGTCGCCGAGTACTGAACTGTCTTGGCACCGACAGCCAGCACGTCCGACCAGTCGACGGTGAAGCGCAGCGATCGGCTCAGCCACCGCGCCAATGCCAGTATCGGTACCAGCACCGAAACACTCAGGGCAGCAACGACAACAGTCAGAGCCGGCACGCGCCACCGGCCGAGAACGACAGGCTCGGCCATCCGGTCGGTGCCCGATCCCACGCGCGCCGTGGCCCCGCGTCGGGCACGTCGTTCGAGGAGGGTGAGCACCAACGCGCCCACCACGAGCACCAGGCCGAGAACTGCAGCCGCGGTACGGTCGAGCCCGCCGCGGTAGGCGCTGTAGATGCCGAGAGTGAAGGCGTCGTAACGCATCAGCGCGACCGCCCCGAAATCACTGATGGTGTACAGCGCGACCAGCAGCGCGCCCGCCGCTGCCGCCGGAACGACGCGTCGACACTCGACGGTCAATGCGGTGCGCACGGCCCCGCGGCCGAGGGTGCGGGACACTTCGGCCAACGACGGGTCCGCGGTGGCGAACGCCGCGGACACCGGCAGCATCACCAGCGGGAAGCAGGACAGTGTGAGCACCAGCGCTGCGCCGGAAAACCCCGCAAGTGAGGGGAATTCGGCAATCCACAGATAGCCCGACACGTACGACGGGATGGCCAACGGTGCCGCAAGGATCATCGAGAAGACGCGTCGACCCGGCAGATCGGTTCGTACGGTCAACCAGGCCAGTAGCGTCCCCACCACGACGGATGCGACCACCACGGTGAGCGCGAGCGTGGCCGTCCGGACGACGAGATCGAGGGTGCGTTGCCGCAGGAGCAGCCCCAAGACCTTCTCGGTACCACCGTCGAACGCTCGAACGAACAGGTACACCAACGGTGTCAGCGTCAGCGCTCCCACGCACAACGCGGCCGTCCCGAGAACGGGACGACCGCCGAAGTGGCGCCGCCGAAGCGGCTGGAGTGCAGACTCGAGCACGAACTAGATGATTCCGACGTCGGTCAGAAGGGTCTGGGTCTCCTCGAGGGATGACAGCCGGCCCAGATCGAGATCGGTCGAGCCCAGCTCGGACAGCGGCGGAAGGTCGTAGTCCGAGGTGACGCCGTCGATGACGGGGTATTCGGCGGTCTCGTTCGCGAAGTAGGTCTGCGATTCGGTCGAGAGCAACTCACGCACGAAGTCGAATGCCGCTTCCTGATTGTCGGAGGCGGCCAGCACACCGGCACCGGCGACGTTGATCAGTGCGCCGGGGTCGCCGGGCTCGAAGTAATGCAGCTCGACGGGAGCGTCGGCACCGTTCTCGTCCTTGAAGGGGTACCAGTAGTAGTGGTTGAGCAGGCCGGTGGCCACCTGTCCGTCGTTGACGGCGGTCAGCAGCGGGCCGTTGCCCTCGAAGGCGACGGGCTCGTTGGCGACGAATCCTTCGAGCCAGGTGCGAGCTCCGTCCTCGCCGCGCTGCACGCGCAGGGCGGTGACGAAGGCCTGGAACGACGCGTTGGTCGGTGCGTAGCCGATCTGTCCGCGCCAGCGAGGATCGAGCAGTCCGTCGATGCCGGTCGGCAGGTCTGCTGCCTGCACCGAATCGGAGTTGTAGGCCAGCACGCGGGCCCGTGCGGACGTGGCGACCCAGGTGCCGTCGGTGCCGCGGTACTGCTCGGGGACGAGCGAGAGGATGTCCTCGGGCAGTGGCGCGAGTGCGCCTGCCTCGTCGAGTGCGCCGAGGGCGCCTGCATCCTGGCCGTAGAAGACGTCGGCCGGCGTCGCGTCGCCCTCTTCGAGGATCTTCGCGGCCTGGGCGTTGGTGTTGCCCGAGTAGTCGACCTCGATACCGCCGCCGATGCGTTCGATCAGTGGGTCGACGAGCTCTTCACCGCGGCCGGAGTACACCACCAGTGCGGTGTCTGCGGTGGCGGACTCGGAGGAGGACGCGGCCTCGTCGGAAGAGCTATCCGAGCTGCAGGCGACGAGACCGAGGGCGAGGGTTGCGCTGCACGAGAGCAGCGCCAGACGTCGAACGGTGAACACGGTTCTCCTGACGAAAACGGGTTATTCGGACAATTCGATGAAAGTACACCACCAAGGTGAGGCTCAGCTACTTTCCCCTTCGGATTGAACGGCCACCCGCCCGGGCATTACCGCCCTCATGACTTCTCGTGTGCTCGTCACCGGTGCCAGCATCGCCGGACCCACCGTGGCCTTCTGGCTGGACAGGGCCGGTTACGACGTCACCGTCGTCGAACGCGCTCCGCACTTGCGGCTCGGTGGCCAGAACATCGACGTTCGTGGATCGGGCCGCGAGGTGCTGCGGCGGATGGGCATGGACGCGACATTGCTCGCCAACGGCACCACCGAGAAGGGCACCCGATTCGTCGACGAGAACGACGCCACCATCGCCGCTTTCCCGGCCGGTGACGGCTCCCACGACGGACCGACGGCGGAGTTGGAAATCCTGCGCGGCGAGTTCGCTCGAATTCTCGTCGAATCAGCCGGTCCGCGAACCGAATTCCGGTACGGCGATCGCGTCGTCGGCGTGGCTCAGGATGCCGACGGCGTGGACGTCACGTTCGCGTCGACCGCAGCGGAGAGGTTCGATCTCGTCCTGTTCGCCGACGGAGTCCGCTCCAGCAGTAGAGAACTGGTGTTTCCGGCCGAAGCGGAGACCACGCCGGTCGGCCTGTACACCGCCTACGGGGTGTTGCCGAAGGGACCGAGCGACGACGGCTGGTGGCGTTGGTGCAACGCCCCCGGATCCCGAGTCGCCAATCTTCGCCCGGACAACCTCGGCACGACGCGTTTCAGCCTGTCCTGGGTGTCCGACGACGGCGGGTACGAAGGCGCGTCCACCGAACGGGTGGTTGCCGCGTTGCGAGCGAAGTTCGCCGATGTCGGCTGGGAAGTGCCCCGAATTCTCGACTCACTGGGACCGGACTCGGAACTCTATGTCGACTATCTGGCGCAGGTGAAGGCCCCACGCTGGTCGAACGGCAGAATCGGAATGCTCGGCGACGCCGCCTGGTGCGCAACACCGTTGAGCGGGATGGGCACCACACTGTCGGTCACCGGTGCCTACGTCCTCGCCGGCGAACTCGCCAGGGCCGAGGACCATCGCGCCGGCTTCGAGGCCTTCGAGGCGCGGATGCGGCCGTTCGTCGAGCAGGCTCAGAAGCTTCCACCGGGCGTGCCTCGCGTCGCGCACCCGAAGACCGCTGCGGGAGTTGCCGCGTTCCGCGGGGTACTTCGCCTGGCCGGATCGAAGCCTGTGCAAGCGGTCACCAGCAGATTCCTCGGTCCCGACGCGGCGACGCTGGAATTGCCGAACTACGAGTTCGACGCGGCCCCACGTGAGCGGTAATTCGACCCCTGCTACGAAGTTCTGCTCACCTACAGTCCGACACGTTCCAGCAAGGCATCGAATGCCTCACTGGCTTCCTGCTCGGTGCGGCCGGATTCGATGACGCCGTTGTACACCGCCAGCGCTTCCTCCTGATACTGCTTGTACTTCTCCAGCCACTTCTCGGAGTCGGCCCGCCAGTATCCGATGATGTCGAAATACGCTATGTCGTAACCCAATTCCTTGCGGAAGTACTTACGTACCCGACGCGAAGAAGACGCCTCTCCCGCGAACCACACGTAGCCACGCCCTTCGGGCAACGGATACGCCAATGCGGCGTCGTCGAGAACGCTTGCGCTGTCACCGTTTCCGGAACCGATGCGCCAATCGAACGTGACGTCGGCCGGGGTTTCGAAGGATTGGATGTCGCCGCGCTCGAGCACCTCGACGATGGCGTGCGCCTTCGCCCCGGCCGGCAACTGTTCGACGAGCCGGCCGAGTGCGGGCAATCCGGTCATGTCGGCGACCAGCAGCAGCCATTCGACGTCGGCTGGAGGTGAATACCAGGATCGTGGACGCGTGAACAGCACCGTCTGGCCCGGGGTGGCCTGCTGCGCCCAGGTGGCCGCGACGCCGCCCTCGTGTGCGAAGAAGTCGATGGTCAGCTCACCGCGCTCCTCGTCGAGGCGGCGAATGGTGTAGTTGCGGCCCTCCGGGGCGTCGTCCAGACCGTGGAACCACCACAGGCCGCCGACCTCGGTCATCGGCGGCGGCTTCGTTTCCCCTGCCCGAGGAAAATAGACGCCGACGCATTCGTCGGGCACACCGAGCGTGCGGTAGCCGGCGACATGCTCGCCGCCGAACGTCACACGCACCATGTGCACCGTGAGTCGTTCCACCGCAACGACGTCGGCGTAGTAGAAGCCACGCGGTTGTTCACTCATCTTCGTCCTCGATACATATCTCGTTGTTGGCTTCCGAGAACCATCAGGCTAACCCTGCCAGGCATGTCCGCCGAACTCGGCGATGGTCGAGCCCCAACCCAACGATCCGAAACGCGGCGGCGCAAAACCGGACCCGACGACCAACTCCCCCACTTCCGCTGCACTGCGACGACCCGAGCCGTACAGACACAGCCGCAACAGGTCGTCCTCTGTGTCGTGGTCGTCGGCGGTGTCGGGATCGAGCAGATCGGTGATCAGCACTACCCGACGCCCCGAATTCCCCAGCGCCTTCAGGAGCAGTAGGGCATCGGCGTCGGGGTGAGAATCGAGCACGTCGGCCGCGATCACCAGATCGACAGGCTCGGCCAACGGAACGAATTCACTGGCGTCGATGCGTTCGACCAGGTCCCGACGCGACGGAGCCACGTCGGCTGCCGTGCGATCGCCCTGAGTGGGGAGTCCGACGAGACGTAGCGTCAGGTCGGGGTGCGTGCGCGCCAGAGTATCCGCGTACACACCACCGCCCTCGCCGTAGATCGCAACGGTCCGAATTCCCTCCAGGTCGACTGCATCGGGCAGCGCGGGCGCTCGATACACGGCACCGAACGCTGTTTCTTCGTGAAAGTCAGCGGCGAACCCGTCCTCGCTCATCTTGTCTACGAAGCCGTGCTGCCGCGCCGGCACCCCGCTCCGTACGGTGTCGAGAAGGCCGAGGAACGCCATGTCCAGTCGTGAATGAATCCTGTCGAAATTCAACGACTGAGTGACGAAGGCGTCCGGGTCGCTGAGAAGCGCACCCATCTCGGAGAGTCCGAAACGAGTGCCGTCGGTGGTCAACAGTCCCATCAGGACCAGATGACGCAGTAGCTTCGCGGTGGCACCGGGATGCGTCGAACATTGGGCTGCGATGTCCGACGGCGTGCCTGCCCCACCGTCGATCGCGGCGAAGATACCGACGGTGACGGCGGTGCGAATAGCGAACGGCGGCAACAACTCCGACAACTCGTGCAGCTGGGCATCGGGATCCGACTCCGCCGATGATCCGACGGCTGCGATCTCGCGTCGCTTCCAGTACCCGGCGATCTCGACGAATTGCTTCGCAATTTCCTTGTCCACCTTGGCCCAGCGACGCAGCGGTTTGATCGTCGACGCCTCCCCCGCCACCCACAGGTATGGCTGTCCGGGACGCCACTGCGCACGCTGCACCGTCTCCACCAAGCGTGACTCGCCGCCACTGTCGGTCCGACAGAGCCAGGTGATATCCACCGGCGCAGCGCTTGTCAGCTCTTGCCGGTGGGCGTGCTCGGAAACCTCGATGACCACCGTGGCAGGTAGATCGGCGGGCAACTTCTCCAGACAGTGCGCGATTGCGGGCAACGCAGTCTCGTCGCCGGCGATCAACATCCAGTCGACGCCGACGGGCAGTCCGGCCGAATGCTTGGGTCCGGCAACGAGAATCTTCTCGCCGGGCTGGACCGTCTTGGCCCAGTCGGCTGCCAGTCCACCCTCATGGGCCGCGAAGTCGAGAGCCATCTCGCGGCGCTCGTCATCGAAACGACGCACCGTGTAGGTCCGGCCGTACGGGAACGATCCCGGTGGCCAGTCGACCGTTCCGTCACCCGCGTTCTCGGGCACCGGAAACGGCAGCTTCCCGGTGGTCGGATCCACCGGAAGGACTTTGACGTCGTCATCGAATCCGGTGCTACGCACCGGTGGCAGCTCGACGCCGTCACGCACATGCGCATCCATCGACGGACCGCCCACGACGACGCGCCGCATCCCGGGCGTCACGTCTTCCACGGCCAGTACGTCGAGTTCCCGCATACAGATCGGAAAAACTCGAACCTCGCGGACGGTCCCCGCCATCGAGTGCTCTCTTTCGGTTTCGTATCGATCTCGATTACACAGCGAACGTCTGCTGGACGATATCGAGCGTGCCCATCACGCCGTCGTAGTCCGGGCGGTAGCTCGTGGCCGGAAGCTCGTACACCGTGCCGGACGTGAAAGCAGGTAGAGCGGCGTAGGCCGGATCTCCTTGCAGCTCGGCCAGACTGCGCCCGGCAACCGGAACCACGAACATCACCGGCGCACTCGCGATCGGCGCGAGCAGTTCGGGGCTGACCACAAATGAATCGCCAGAACCGTACAGCTCCGGGTTGTTCGCTTTGGTCATGACGTCGTCGGGCTCGAATCCGACCGACTCGAGCAACGTCGGCAATGCCGCGGTCTGCGGAATGAACGAGGGCTCGTTCGTGCTCAACGAGAGCAGGTACGACACCGGCGCGCCGGGAACGGCGATCGAATCCTTCACCTCGGAAACCCTGTCTTCGTACGCCGTCATCAGTGCCTCGACCTTGTCGGATTCACCGGCGGCCTCGGCGACCTCCTCGAGCTCGCCCTGCCAGGTAGTGACGCTCGACGGCACCAGCACGGTCGGTGCGATCTGGGTCAACTGCTCATATGATTGCTGCGCCAGAACAGCTGCGAAGCCTTGCCCTCCACCGATAATGAGATCGGGCGCGGCCTGTGCGATGGCTTCGAGGTCGAGCTGATCTCCGGCCGGCAACTCCAGAGTGCCTTGTGCCTGCGCCTTCTCGGCCCACTGCGGCGGAAAACCGCCGTCGAGATTGGTCACTCCGAGCAGCCGAGTGTCGGCGATGGTGACGGGAGCATCGAGAGTGAACAGGTAGCCCGCCAGGCCCGCGGACAGCACGGCAATGCGCTGCGGGTCCGCCGGAACGATCACCTCGCCCTGGTCGGTCGAGATCACCCGGGTGTCGCTCGTAGAGGTTCCCGCTCCCTCATTCGATGCGGGCTCGGAGCTGCAGGCGGCGGAGCCGAGGGCGACGAGTGCCGCCGAGGCGAGTGCAACGACGCGAAGGGCCCGTCGCTCGGTATGTGTACGGCGACGGCCTGCTTCGGGCTTCTTCCAACTCGGCACTGATGGATCCTTTCGAGATCTCCACGCGAACCCGAAGGTCCGTTTTGCCGAGTGTAAACCAAGGCTTACCTACTATGTGTCGCCGGTATCGCCGATCGTCGTCGTTCTCACCCGAGGAATCACCAACGGAGTGTGCGATTCCGGATCGTCGATGATGCGGCACGGCAGCCCGAACACCGACTCGACCAACTCGGCAGTGACGATCTCGGAAGGCCGGCCCTCGATGACCACCGCGCCGTCTTTCATCGCGATGATGTGGTCGGCGTACCTGCACGCGTGGTTGAGGTCGTGCAGCACCGCGACCAGAGTGTTGCCGTTCTCGCGGGGCAGTGTGGCCAACAAGTCGAGAAGCTCGATCTGGTGTGCGATGTCGAGGAAGGTCGTGGGCTCGTCCAAGAGCAGCAGCGGTGTCTGCTGCGCGAGAACCATTGCCACCCAGACTCGTTGCTGCTGTCCACCGGACAGTTCGTCGACCGGCCGGGCCGACAGCGACGTCACGCCGGTGGCGTTCATGGCGTCGACCACCGCTCCCTCGTCCGCACTCGACCACTGCCGAATCAACTTCTGATGCGGATATCGGCCTCGTGCAACGAGATCGGCCACCGAGATACCGTCGGGTGCGATCGAGGTCTGGGGTAGCAGGCCGAGGCGTCGGGCCACCTCCTTCGCCGGATACGACGAGATCTTCTTCCCGTCGAGCAGTACCGCCCCCTGAGAGGGCTTCAGCAGTCGCGACAGCGCCCGCAGCAGCGTCGATTTACCGCAGGCGTTGGGCCCGACGATGACGGTGAACTTGCCGTCGGGAATCGCGACGGTCAAGTTCTCGATGATCACGCTCTTGTCGTATCCGACCGTGACCGCGTCTGCCTTCAACCGAGACTCCGTCATTGCTTTCTCCCTTCACGAGCCAGCAACCACACGAAGTAAGCGCCTCCGACCGACACCGTCACCACACCCACCGGAAGCTGGGTCGGCGCGAAAACACGCTGTGCGACAACATCACCGACCACGAGAAGCAACGCACCCATGCAGGCTGCCGGCACCATCGCCACTCCCGACGTGCCGGTGAGCCTGCGTGCGAGTTGCGGTGCGGCGAGTGCAACGAACGAGATGGGTCCCGCGGCTGCGGTAACCAGTGCGATCAACGCTACGCCCAGAAAAACCAGCATCAGACGCGTCGGTTCGGCGCGCACCCCGAGCGCTCGTGCCGCGTCGTCCCCCATCTCCAGCATCGGTAGCCGACGCGACAACACTGCCAGGCACGGGGCGATGACGGCCGATACAACCAGCGCGGGCCAGACCTGCGCCCACCCCAACCCGTTGAGACTGCCCGTGCCCCAGACGGCGGCCGCTATCGCGTCGGCCAGATCGGCCTTCACGACCAGCCAGGTGTTGATCGATGCCAACATCGCGCTGACGCCGATCCCGACGATGATCAACCGAAAGCCCTGCACCCCGCGCTTGTAGGCGAGCAGATACACCGCTGCGGCCGTGGCCAGTCCGCCCACGAGCGCGCCCGCTCCGGTCTGGTAGTAGCCGCCACCGAGAGTGAGGATGACGACGAGCGCGCCGGTGTACGCGCCGGTGGCGAATCCGATGATGTCGGGGCTGCCCAACGGATTGCGCGTCAACGACTGAAAAATCGCACCGGATACGCCGAGGGCGGCTCCGAACAGGAAAGCCAGGACCACCCGGGGAAACCGCCACTCCATGACGATGATCTCGGCGATGCGCGAGGAGTGGCCGAACACCGCGTCGAGCACCTCGTTGGGCGGAACGTAGTAGTCGCCGGTGCCGACTGCAACGACGGCGACCACTGCAGTCAGCAGCAGCAGTGCAGCGCAGACAGCCACCGTTCGGATGTCGATTCGGCCGTCCACCCGATCACGCAGTCGAACGATCCACAGCCGCCGCCCGAAGTCCACGTTGCCGCGCTGCCCCTGGGTCACAGTCCGCTCGCCTTCTTCCGGCGGACCAGCACAATCAGTACCGGAGCGCCGACGAATGCGGTGACTATCCCCACCTGGAGCTCACCCGGCCGAACAACGATGCGCCCCAACACGTCCGACAGCAGCAGTAGCCCCGGTGCCGCGAACACCGTGTAGATCAGAATCCAGCGCTGATCCGGCCCGACGAACCACCGCACCATGTGCGGAATCATCAGTCCGACGAACCCGATGGGCCCGGCCGCTGCGGTCGCGGCACCGGCGAGCAGAGTCACTGCGACAACACCGATGATGCGCGTACGAATCACTCGTGCCCCCAACGACTGCGCCAGATCGTCACCGAGTGCGATCGCGTCGAGCGGACGGGCGACGAGGGCAGCCAGCACCAGCCCCAATGCGATGAACGGGCCGGTCGCCGTCACGATGTCCAGGCCGCGACCGGCCAATGATCCCGCGCTCCAGAACCGCATTCTGTCGAAGGCGTCCGGGTCGAGGAGCAGCATGCCCGAGGTGATTCCGCCGAGTACCGCACCGAGCGCAATTCCGGACAGGGTCAGGCGAATCGGCGTCGCGCCCGCCCGCCCCATCGACCCCAGTGCGTACACCGCGACCGCAGCGAGCGCGGCACCGGCGAACGCGAACCAAATGTAGGAGTCGACGCCGGTGAAACCCAGCACACCGACGGCGATCGCGACGAAGAATGCCGCCCCGGCGTTGACACCCAGGATGCCCGGGTCGGCCAGAGGATTTCGCGTCATCGCCTGAATCAGTGCACCGGCAACCCCGAGCGCCGCCCCGACGAGAAGACCGAGAACTGTTCTCGGCAGCCGTAGTTCACGGACGATCACGGAGTCGGTCGAACCGTCGGGAAAGAACAGGCCGTGCCAGACCGAACCGAGGGGGATGTACTCGGTACCCACCGCGATACTCACCAGACACAGCGCGGCGAGGATTCCGACGACGACGAACAACCCCGCGGCCCGCCGCGCATTCGTGCGAGCGAGACCGACGACTTCGGCCGGAACGTCTCTCTGTTCCGGCTCGTCGCCCACGCTCGTCCGCACCCGATTCACACCACCGTTCGCACCCTCGCGCTCACGGCGGACTTCACGATCTCACCGCTGCGAACAGCGATGTTGGACAGCAGCGACGAGGTCAGACCGTGCGTGTGCTCGGTCCCGCCCTGCAGATAGATCGACCCTGCGCTCGGTTCACGCATGACGAGCCGGTAGTCCCGCGTCACGCGCGGACCGCGAGTGTCGAACTCGACGGCGTCGAACAGCGGACCGAGGATCTCGGGGAGATCGAGGGACGTGAAGCCGGTGGCATAGACGACAGCGTCGCACAGTACGTCCTCGGTCAGCCCGGTAGGGCCGTGCTCGACGGCGGCACGGACGCCGGACGGCTCCTCGACGGCGTCCACCAATCGAGATGCTCCGTGCACGAACAGCCTGCGCTCCCCGCTGACCCGTTCGGCGTACTCACGCGCATACAGCTCTTCGATCAGCGGCAGATCGACCGCGGAATAGTTGGTGCCGCGGTGGTAGTGCAGCAACTGATCACGCAGCGAGTGCGACGACGAATAGAAGTCGTCCACGGCCGTCGGATCGAAGATGCGATTGGCGTAGGGGCTGTCGTCGGCCGGGCTGTACCCGTACTTGCGGAGCACCGCGTGTACCGAGGAATCACGGTAGGTCGAGTGCAGGTAGTCCACCACCTCGGCAGCGCTCTGCCCGGCACCGACGACGACGAACGTGCGATGCGTCCGCGACGGCAGTCGGTCCAGGTGTCCGAGCAGGTCGTGATTGTGGAACTGCCGCGCCGACGCGGTCACCCCGTCAGGCAGGGTGGCCGTCAAACCGCCGGCAAGCACGATGTTTCGACCTCGCACGGTGCCGCTTCGTCGGCCCTCGGTGCGGACGCCGAAACCGTCACCGGTGTCGACGACATCGACCGCTCGGGTGCCGTAGTGCACTGTCGCGTCGACCTTGCCTGCGGCCCACGACAGGTAGTCGTGGAACTCGAGCCGGCTCGGAAAGAATGTCTGCAGATTGATGAAGTGGTTGAGTCGGCCCTGCTCGGACAGATAGGCCAGGAACGTGTACTCGCTGCGGGCGTTGCGCTGCGTGGCCAGGTCCTTGAGGAACGAGATCTGCATCGTCGTCCCCGGCAACAGCATTCCGGGATGCCAGGCGAACTCGTCCTTGGACTCGATGAAGCACGAGGTAAGCCGCTCGGCCGGTACGCACGTTCGGTTGTGTTCCTCGATCGCGATGGCCAGACCGAGATTGGACGGCCCGAATCCGACTCCGACGATGTCGTAGTTCTCGTGCGATGTCATCGGACGCTCGCCCCCGACATCTGATCGAGTGCGCCCGGAACCGGCTCGGACGGGTCGACTCCGAGGGCCACGATCTCGTTGGCAGCGTCGACGTGCACCACCGAAGGACTGTGCGCCGACAACTCCGAATCTTCCACCTGCCGGAACGACATGATGATCACCAGGTCGCCCGGAGACACCAGATGCGCTGCGGCACCGTTGATTCCGATGACACCGGACCCGGGGTGACCTTCGATCACGTACGTCACCAGGCGCGCCCCGTTGGTGATGTCGACGACGTGGACCTGCTCGCCCTCGATCAGATCGGCGGCGTGCATCAGAGTGGAGTCGATGGTGATCGAGCCGACGTAGTGCAGATCGGCATGAGTGACTGTGGCGCGGTGGATCTTTCCACCCAACATGGTGCGATGCATCAGGCGTCTTCCTCCTTCTTGCGGACGAGATATGGGGCAACGCTGGCGAGCTTCTCGCAGGTTTCGTCGAATTCGCGATCGGGAGTCGACTGGCCGACGATGCCGGCACCGGCACGCAGCCATGCCGATCCGCGCTGCTCGTAGACAGCTCGAAGTACCAGCGCCGCTTCGAGTTCCCCCGTGGACGACGCCTTCACGACGGCGCCCGAGTACAGGCCGCGAGGGTCGTCGAGCCTCCCGATGGCCTCGATGGCCTCGCGTTTGGGGATGCCCGATGCGGTGACGGCCGGGAACAGCGCACCGAAGGCGTCCCAGCAGGACAGGTCCTCACGCAGGCGTGCCCGCACGGTCGAGGCGAGGTGTTGGACGCTTCCGCGCTCGCGCACGCTCATGAAGTCCGAGACCGCGGTCGACCCTGGGCGCGCGATGGATTCGAGCTCCTCGAACGAGGTGCGGACGGACACAGCGTGTTCGGTGATCTCCTTGGGATCCTGCTCGAGATCGTTCTTCGCTGCGCAGTCTGCCTCGGAACCGAGACCGAACGCCCGCGTGCCTGCCAACGGTTCGGTGGTCACCACACCGTGTGCGTCCACGGACGCAACCAGTTCCGGGCTGAAGCCTGCTGCACTCAGGTCGCCCAGGTGCAGCAGGAACGAACGGGCCGGCGTGTTCGCTGCTCGCCCGGCCCGGTAGGTGCCCGGCATGTCCAGATCGAACGGAATGCGCACCGCGCGAGAGAGAATGACCTTGGCGTAGTCGCCGCGGTGAATCTCTGCAACAGCCTGCTCCACCCGACCTCGATAGTCGTCGAGATCACCGCCGACATCGAGCGAATGCACCGCCGGCGGCTCCTCGATGGAGGCGGCCGCGAGTACGGCCAGCACCGCGGCGCGGTCCTCCTCGCTCCCGGTCACCTCGACGTCGTGGTGGTCGGCACCGAAACGCACCTCGACCCGGGGCACGACCAGATGGCCGAGCACCTCGTCGGAGTCGCACGAGCCCGTCACACCGTGCTGGTGGGCCGCGAACCCGAATCCGACGAACCCGTACGCATTCCAGGATTCGCGGGTCAGGCCGTCGCAGGCCTCACGCAGCGCCGTCGACGGATCACCGGACCACCGGACCACCGTCGGCTCGCCGCTCCCCCACGTGGTCGTGACGACGTCCGGTTGCAGGACGATGCGAGCGACCACGCCGCCCGCGAACACCCAGCGTCCCCTGTCCTCGTACACGACGTACTCGTCGAACAAGCCGGACTCGGCCAATGTGACCACCGTCTGCAATCCGTGCTGCAGGATGGTGGTCTCGGCCGTGCCCGACGCCGTTTCTTCGACAACGGTCATTGTGTGTGCACTCCTGACGGTGATTCGGTCCTGGACCGCGCATCGCGCGCAACCGACATGCTCGAAGCATTGCTGCGCGCCTTCGATAGGCAACGCTAACCTAACTAGCTCGGGCGCACAACGGCATCGGGCGCACGCTGCAGGTCGAGGACCGCGATACCCCAGCCCACGAGACGAGAGGCCGTCACCGCCAGTCCCGCTGCGGCGGCCACCAACTCGAACTCGGCTCTGGTTCGTACTCCACTGCCGTGCATGCAGAGCATCAACAAATCGAACTCCGCCTGATCCTCGTTGATCGCGCCGTCGTCCGACAGTCGTTCCACCACAACCAGTTTGCCGCCCTCGGACAGGCCTGCTGCGGCGCTGGCCAGGAGCAACGCCAGATCGTCGTCGCGATGATGCCCGGTGACCTCGAGCAACAGGTACGCATCGAATCCGGCTGTCGGGGTCGTACGCGGTTCGGTCATCACACTCTGAGCGCACTCGGTCACCCGCCCGTGCAGCTGCGGCCACTGCTGCAGATCGCGTCGAACCAGGTCGAGTTCGCTGGGCAATCCGAGAACGGTTGCCGACATCGCGTCGTGACCCGCCAGGATCGAGCCGAGCACCACCCCGGATGCCGCACCGGTCACCGCCAACGTCGACACACCGTCGAACGAATAATCCTGTACCAGAGCCGGCCCCAGAAATGCTGCCTCGTCCGCAATGTGGTTGTGGTGCAATTCCGTCAGCCGAGGCGAGCCGGCGAGGTCCTCGCTCAACGTCTTGCCGGTCAGCAGGCTCGCACTGGCAGCGCCGGTGCGCAGGCTCTCGACGAGTCCGGTGATCGACAATTCCACTCTCGCCTCGATGCCGTCGAAATCCAGCCAGTGCGAAATCCAGTCGTCACCGAGCATGGCTTCACCGATATCGGCGAGAATCACACCGCCGTCCGAATCCTCGGCGAGCACGTCGACAGACCGCAGGTAGCGGACGAATTTTGCCAATGCCCGCGTATCGGTGCCCGTGGCAGTGGCCAGTTCGTCGACGGTGCGGATGCCTCGGGAGACATGCCACGGGATACGCAACGTGTTCGCGGCCCTGATCGCGAAGGGGGAGAACATCTCCGCTCGTTCGGCGAGCCTGTCGAACGGCTCGGACTCGCGGGCCGCCAGATCGGGAACTTCCGGATCGTCCGCGCGGGTGAGAACCTCTGCTCGCCGCCAGTAGCCGGTGACCTCGACCATCTCCGGCGGCATCGCGCGATCCTCGCGCAGGTATCGCCTGATGCCTTTGAGCGTTGTGGATTCGCCTGCTACCCAGGCGAACACGGTTCCCTCCCACCAGGGCGCATTGCGCACGGCTGTTTCCAGCAGCTCTCCGGTGCCTGCGACTGCGCCGTCGCGGTGGACCCAGGTGATCTCGACGTCGGCGGCCGTCGGCAACGGTAGTTCTCGCTCGGCGTCGGCCACCTCGACGAACACTCGGATTCGCTCACCTGCTCCGGCTTCCTCGAGATAACGAGCAACAGCGGGCAACGCGGTCTCGTCTCCGACGAGCAACACCCAATCCACCTCGGCGGGTGCATGACCCGAGCGCACCGGACCCAACAGTGGGATGGAATCACCGACAGCGCAGCGGCGTCCCCACGTCGACGCGATGCCGGTGTCGTGAGTGACGAAATCGAGGGTCAATTCGGCAGTCTGGGCATCGACGCTACGCACGGTGTAGTTGCGGGTCACCGGCCGCGGGTCCCGCGGCCACTCCACCGTGCGCTCGTGCTGCACCGGTAGAGCCATCGTGCCGTTGTCGTCGAGCGGAAAGAACAGGCGGACGAAGTCGTCGAATCCCTCGCTACGCAGCGCCGGAAAGTCGAATCCGTCTCGCGAGAATGCCCGCAGCTGCGGCCCACCCAACACGATCCTGCGCATTCCCGAACTGAGTTGCTGCGTGTCGATCACGGTGGCCGTACGGATGACTTCGGGAAAGACGACCTGAAGTCGATGAGACCTTGCCACTGTGAAACACGCTCCTTCGCGGAAATGCAGATGTGTGGTGCGTCGGGTGGGCCTGCGCTCGGATCAGCCCTGGACGTTCTCGGCGGCGGTGTTCAGCGCCGATGCCACGTCGTCGAGGATGTACGGAATGGTGAGCACGGTCAGGCCACCGAACGCGAAGTTCTTGTCCGCACTGAGGTTTTCGGTCGATGCAGTGCGCCCCTGCGCCAAAACCGGCTGAGAGGCCACGGCGGGTTCGACGAGGAAGGCACCCAGTGATTCCTTGTCGTAGGCCACGACGAACAGCACATCCGACTTCAGCAGCGAAGCCTGCTCGAGGCTGAGCTCGAAGTACACGGCATCGGGATCCTTGGCCGGGTCGGCCTCCTGGATGGTGGGCTCGTTGACCAAGCCGAGCTGTTCGAGGAACTCGACGCGCACGTCGTCGTCCTTGCTGACGGCGAACGTGCCGGGAGCGTTGGGCAGCGCGATGGTGACCGTCTTGCCCTGCAGCGCTGGATACTTCGCAGCCGCATCGGAGATGGAGCTCTCGACGCCGGACACCAGATCGGCAGCCTCTTTCTCCTTGCCGAGCGCCTTGCCCGCGATGGTCAGCTGGTCCTCCCAGGAGGTCGTCCACTGCTCGTCCGGGTACGCGACGACCGGTGCGATGTCGGAGAGCTTGTCGAACTCTTCCTGGGTCAATCCCGAGTACGGGGCGAAGATCAGATCGGGGGCGGCAGCGGCGAACTGTTCGACGGGTACCGCTCCGGTTCCGTCACCGGAGAGCAGCGTGGGTGTTTCGCCGCCGAGGTCGGCGAGCGCCTTCGCGTCCCACTGGAGAATGCCGCGGTCGTCCGCTCCGTACTGTGCGCCGTCGAAGGTCGGCATGGCGACGGGCACGACACCGAGGGCGAGAATGGCGTCCTGGTTGGACCAACCCCAGGTGGCGATCCGCTTGGGTGCCTCGGGGATCGTCGCGGATCCGAGTGCGGAGTCGATGGTGACCGGGAATGCAGATTCCTGCGCGGCAGTCGTGGATTCGGCTGTGGGCGCCTCGTCGGTACTACTGCTGCAACCGGCGGCGAGAGCGATGGTGAGCCCTCCGGCGAGCGCAATCGACGCGGCGCTCCTCATCCACTTCGTACGAACCTTCATCGTTGCTCGGCACCTCTCCACTCGACCACGCACTTCGGCGTCCCACACCCGACCGGGTGAGGCGACTGACAAGGTAGCACTTATGAGGTAATCCTTGCCTCACTAGGAGCGTCGGCCGCGAGAATTCGACACGTTGCGGACACCGCGTCGTGCCACAACGTCGCGAGTTTCTCGACGCCGTCGAGCACCTCCTCGGGCCAGGTCATCGTCACCCCCAATACCGACGAGCCATGCTCGTCGTGGATGTAGCTGTCCACGATCAGTGCATAGCTGCAGGGTGTGTGTACACCGGGGGTCGAGTCGAGACTGCTCCGCAGCCGGCTGGCACCGAACGGCCCGCCGGTTGCCGCGTCGAATCGACCGAGGTAATTGAATTCGATTGCTGCATCGGGAGTTCTACGCAGCACTTCTTCGGCATCGCCGCCCATCCACCGCAGCATTCCGTAGGTGGATCCATCCCCAGGCACGGACTCCCTCGACGCCCTGGCCGATTCCGCCAATTCACGCAGAACGGACTCCGCGGCAGCGGGATTCGCCTCGTGTGCGATCAATGTGCGGTGACCCCCCTCCTGCGCGGTGATGCGCAACGGGAACACTGCCGTGAGCCAGCCGACCACCGACGAACCATCCACCCGATCCGACGCGACCCCCGTCCGTCCGTGGCCTTCGACGTCCACCACGAACGACTGCGTCGTCGTGATCTCACTGTCGATCCACTCCGCCGTCGCAGCAGCGAATGTGGCCAACAACAGGTGTTCGACGGAGACGCCGAGGCGAACTGTGGCGGCCGACAACAGGTGCGCGCTCTCGTCCTCCCGCAGCGCGAAGTCGACGGTGCGCACGCGGGCACCCGTATCGATCGCCGGGTCGAGCGGACGCGTCAGAGGGATCGATGTCGCTCCGTCACCGACGCTCGCCCAGTAGTCGAGATCGGCGAGAACCCGAGGTGCGGTCGCCAGAGCAAGCACCTCGTGCGCCCACTGCCGCATCGACGGACCGATAGGGCTTCGCTCGGTGGCTGTCCGATTCCACAGCGCGACCAGATCGGGCAACAGGATCCGCCAGCTCACGCCGTCGACGACCAGGTGGTGCAGCGTGATCAGTAGCTCTCCGGACGATTCGGGGTCGGTTCGGTGTCGCAGCCACACGATGTCGACCATCCTCGCGTCGGCCGGGTTCAATCGGGTACGCGCAGCTCGTGATTCGACACCGACACGGTCGGCCAGCTCGGACTCCGTCAGTCCGTCGACATCGACAATGCGTATCCACGGACGCACGTCGGCACCGTCCGGCAACACCGTGAAGATCGACTCGGTGCCGGGGCGGCGTTCGAAGCAGGAATTCAGAATTGGATGACGGGCGGTCAGCAGCGAGACCAGCTCCGTCAGCGAGCCTTCGGTGAGCGACGCCGGAGCCTCCAGCAACACCGCCTGCGAGATCTCGTCGATGGGCCCGTCGAGTGCGTCCATCCACCGCACTATGGGTGTCGACGGCACGGTTCCGTACGGATCGATCGTGACGACCTCGGGCAGCGATCCTGCCGAAACAATCTTTTCTGCAATGCTTTCCGGTGTCCGGAGTGACACGATGTGCCGCGGCGACACCGCAAGGCCTGCCGACCGGAGCCTCGCGGCCAGCTCCATCGCCATGATGCTGTCTCCGCCCAGGTCGAAGAAGTCGTCGTCGGCACCGACCTCGGTCACGTGCAGCACCGCGGCTGCGGCCGCGGCGATCTGCCGCTCCGCATCGGTGTTCGGGGGACGACCGGAGCGCGTCGCGAGCTCGGGTTCGGGCAACGCAGAAGCATCGAGCTTTCCGTTCGGCAGGACGGGAAACGCATCGAGCACGGTGAGCGACGCCGGCACCATGTACGACGGCAGCAGACCGCGCAGGCGGGCACGAACGACATTGGCATCCAGCGAATGTCCTTGTTCTGCCACCACATAGCCGGCGAGCACGGCATTGCCGTTCTCGGCTCCTCGCACCACCACCCGCGCGTCGGCCACGGCGTCGAACTCGCGCAGCCTTACCTCGACCTCGCCCACTTCGACGCGGTGACCGCGAATTTTCACCTGATCGTCCGAACGGCCCCCGTACCGCAGTGTGCCGTTGTCGGTCCACGCGACGAGGTCCCCGGTCCGGTACAACCGCGTGCCGTCTGCCGTGAAGGGATCGGCAACGAATCGATGTGCCGTGCGCCCCGGCGCATTCCGGTACCCCCGCACGACGCCGGGCCCGGCGAGGTACAGCTCGCCGAACACCCCGGGCGGCAGCAGTCGGAGACTTCTGTCCAGCACATAGGCCCGCATGTTGGTCACCGGCCGGCCTATCACCGGATCACTCGACAGTTCGGTGGAGGTGTACACCGCATCGACCGTCGCTTCGGTCGGCCCGTAGAAGTTGTAGGCGGCAAGGGTCTTCTTGCTCCGCAACCGATTCCACAGATCGGCAGACACCGCTTCCCCTCCGACCCCGACCGTCGAGAGTGTGTCGATCGAGCCCGATCTCATCATCTGCTCGAGCAAGGACGGCACGATCTCGATGAAGTCTGCCGACAGCGCAGTCAACCGTGCAGTCAGTTCCACCGGGTCGAGAACTGTCTCGGGATCGATCAAATGCAGTGTGTGGCCGCCGAACAGCCACAGCTGTGGCTGCCAGGACGCATCGAAGGCCATGGACCACGCGTGCGCCACGTTCAGAGTCGACTTCCCCGCGCGTCGGGCAGCCGGCTCGTGCACGTTCTCGCGATGCGAGTGGTACAGGTTCGTCAGGCCCCGGTGTGGGACCAGAACGCCCTTGGGCACACCTGTCGTGCCCGAGGTGTAGATCGAATACACGGGGTGGTCGGGATGCAACGGTGCCCGTCGTTCGGCATCGGTGATTCCTACCGAATCAGCGGGCGAAGCAGCAAGCGATGCAACGGAATCCGTGGTGACGGTGACCACCGGCCGTGCGTCGTCGAGAATCTGGCTGGTGCGGTCGGCCGGCCAGTTCGGATCGATGGGCAGATATGCGGCCCCGGACTTCATCACGCCGAGGATCGCCGCCATCGTGATCACTGTGCGCGGGGCCACGACGGCCACGAGGTCCTCGGCACCCACGCCTGATCCGATGAGCCACCGTGCGGTTCTGTTGGACAGGCAGTCCAATTCGGCAAACGTCAATGCCGTGGCGGCGTCCTGAACGGCGATCGCATTCGGCTGCCGCGCCACCTGTTCGGAAAAGAGGTCGACCAACGTCGCGGACGGATAGCTGCGTGCGATGCCGGCCTGCTCGCCGGTGAACCGGCGCGCCGTTGCCTCGTCCACGAGGGGCACCGACGCAATGAATGGATCCCCTGCCTCGGTAAATGTCCGAAGCACCGCCGTCATGGCCGACGCCACCGCACGGGCACGCTCGACCGATACTGCGTCGCTTCGATATTCCACCACCAACCGCAGTTCTTCGCCCGGAAACACCGTCAACGTCAGCGGGTAGTGCGTCACCGTGTGGAACCCGGCGACCGAGACCGAGAAGTTCTCGGTATCGACACCGGAGGTATCGGCGGCAGCGAAGTTCTCGAACACCACGAGGGTGTCGAACAGCGTTCCCCCTCCCACGACCTTCTGTACTTCTGCGAGACCGACGTGATGATGTGCGGCCACGGCGACGGAGAAATTCCGGAGTCCCGCGAGAACCGACGACACGGTGGCGTCGGGCCCGATGTCGACGCGCACCGGGATGGTGTTGATGAACAGCCCCACCATGTTGCCGACGCAGTCCAGGTCGGTCGGGCGTCCCGACACCGTGGATCCGAACACCACCGATCCGGAATCGGTGAACGCCGAGAGCACCACGGCCCATGCCGCGTTGATCAATTCGCTCGCGGTCACCGATCGACGACGAGCGGAGGCGGTCAGGCGGGCAGTGTCCTGCACATTCCACCGCATCTCGATTTCTCGGGCCTCGGATCGCTCCTCGGACGGGGACGCGGTCGGGGCCAGGATGGTCGGAACCACGTCGGCACCGAGCGCTCGACGCCACACATCGATCGACGAGCCGTCTCGCCGCGACAGCCATCGCAGATAATCGTCGAACGACGCCGGAGCCGGTAGCTCCCGGCCACGGTAGAGCAGGAACAACTCGCTGCCGACGGTCCCCATCGACCAGCCGTCGACGAGAAGGTGATGCACCGTCAGCACCACTCGCTGCAGCTGTTCTCCGCAGTCCAGCAGGAGAACTCGCACGAGGGGGCCGTGCTCGATGTCGAAGGTGCGTCGATCCTCGTCGATCAGAGCGCGCGCCGAGGGCGAATCCGGATCGTCGACCGCGTGCCTGCGCACGTGTACTCGTTCCGTGCCGCGGACCGCGACGGTGGTCCCGGAATTCAAGGTGAGAAAACGCGAGCGCAGAGCCGGGTGACGATCGAACAGTGCGTCGAGCGCGTCCTCGAGTTTTCCGACGTGCAGCTCGCCTCGTACCTCGAACTCGGTGGCGATGACATAGATTTCTTCCAGTCCGTCTCCTGCTGCGACCGACTGGAATGCCAGCCCTTGCTGCAGCGGAGTCGCCGGACGTGCGAGCTCGGTATCGATACCGAGTGTGCGCAACTCGGTCAGGTCCTGCTCGTCCAGGAGCGGCGCAGTGCTCTCCAGTTCTGCTGCAGCGCTGTTTCTTTCGGTGTGTCTTGCTCGTTCGACCAGTCCAGCGACGGTGCGGCACTCGAAGACGTCGGCGGTCGTGATCACCAATCCGGCACCCCGTGCGTGATGAACCATGGTGATGGCGGTGATGCTGTCGCCGCCCAAGGCGAAGAAGTCGTCGTCGACCCCGATCGAGTCGGCACCCGCACGAGTCGCATCGGCGAACAGGTCGACGAGACAACGCTCGTCGTCGGTGGCAGCTGCTCGCGACCGGCTCGGTCCGTTCTCGGGAATCCCGAGCTGCGTCAGAGTCACCAGGTCCGTCTTGCCGTTCGGAGTACTCGGTAAGCGGTCGATCGCTACCCAGAACGCAGGCACCAGATACTCGGGCACCCTGCGCCGCAGGACGTCGCGCACCACGGCGACATCGACATCGCCGGGGGTCACGTGAGCGACGAGCATGGTTGCGCCCCCGTCGTCGGTCACCGCGACCACTGCGCACGCATCCACGGATTCGATATCGACAGTGAGGTTTTCGATCTCCCCCAGCTCGACGCGATGGCCCCGGACCTTGACCTGCCGGTCGGCACGTCCCAGGAATTCGAGGGCACCGTCGTCGAGTATGCGGGCGCGGTCACCGGTGCGGTACATCCGGCCGCCGTCCCCGCCCGGGTCTGCGACGAACCGTGCGGCGGTCTCGGCCGGTCTACCGAAATATCCGCGGGCGAGCTGCACCCCCGAGACGTAGACCTCACCGCCGATCCCTGTTCTCCGCGGTCGCAGCTGCTCGTCGAGCACGCCGAGGACCGTGTTGTCCACCGCCGTTCCGATGACGGCCGGGTGGCCTGCGACCCTGTGCACGGCAACGTCGCCCGCCACCTCGGAGGAACCGTAGGAGTTGTGCACCGACGCCTCGGGCGTGGCGCATCCGATCGCATCGATCGTGTTGCCGGTCAACGGCTCTCCGCTGAGGATCCAACTGGTCAGCGAAGAGCATTCCTGCGGCGAGGTCGTCGCCAATGCTGCGGCGAGCGACCCGACGGCGGTGATCTGCTCGGCCCCGAATCGCGCGACGAGCTCGACCAAGGCACTCGCATCGGCATACTCGTGATCCTGCGCCAGGACCAGGCGCTGGCCCGCGAGAATTCCGGTCAGCAGTTCGGTTGCTCCGTCGATGAACGACAGCGAGCTCTTGGCAATCCGACTCGTGGGACCGCCCCAGCGCTGTGTCGCCCAGTGCAGGCGATTGGCCAGCGCGCTTCTGGTTCCCAGCACGCCCTTGGGCGTACCGGTCGAACCCGAGGTGTACACCAGGTAGGCCCCGCACTCGCCCGGGATCGTCCGTGCGAAGGGTCCTTCCTCCGCCCCGGTCGCCGAACTCGAATCGATTCTCGTCGCGGTCGCGAGGGCGGTCAGCGCTGTGGGGGTGGCATCGTCGACCAACAGAATGTCGTGGCGAGAGTCTGCGAGCACGTGGTCGATGCGCTCGCGCGGGTAGCGAATGTCGATGGGGACGAACACCGCACCCACGTCGATGGTGGCCAGCAGCGCCGCCACCATGTCGACGCCCCTGCCGAGAGCGATAGCGACGCGGCTCTCGGTGCCGATAGCCCGGCTGCGCAGCCGGCTCGACACCTCGGCCACCCGAGTCCGCAGTTCGGTGTAGGTGACCGTCTCACGGCCGACCACCAGCGCGATGTCCTCGCTCGACTGGGCGAACCTGTCGGCGAGGGCCGCCTCCAGCGTCGACACCTGCCGGTCCGGCCCGACGCTGTGTCCCTGACCATCGGGTGCCGAGAGGAGCTGCGGCACATCGACGTCCGGACGGCTCGTCAGCCGGTCCAGCATCGCGACGAAGGTCTCGGCGCACACCGTGGCCGAACCATGATCGACGGCTGCGTCGTCGTGCAGCACGAACGCCCACAGTGCGGGGTCGGGCCCGACGATCAGAGCCATCGGAAAACTCATGTGGGCACCCAGTACCGTGACCTCGTCGACGGCCGCGTTTGCTTCGGAGGGTAGTGCCGGATAGTTCTGATAGACGACGATCGTGTCGAACAGTTCACCGCCGCCGACGGTTCCGGCGATCTCGGCCAGGCCGAGGAACCGGTGGTCCTCCAGGTCGAGGTGGTCTGCCTGCAGGCGATCGACCACGTCGGCCACGGATGACGGGGTATCGAAGCGAATCCGCACGGGCACGGTGTTGAGCAGCAGACCGACCATCGCCTCGGCCCCGTCGAGATCGAACGGCCTCAGGGATGCCGCCATTCCGAACGCCACGTCGCCTGCTCCGGTCCGAGCCGCCAGCATCGACGCCCAGGCCACCTGTACCACCACGTTCGTCGTCACGCCGCGGCTCCGCGCGTAGTCGGCGACACGTCGCGCCAGCGCCTCGTCGATGTCGAGATCGATACGGGAGCACGAATTCTCCTGTGACGGTGCGCTGTCGGCGATCAGTGTCGGAGAATCGAAGCCGTCGAGATAGTCCGACCAGCGCGCCAGTGCCGCGTCACGATCCTGACCGGCCGTCCAGGCCAGGTAGTCGGAAAAGTCGGGAGCGGGAGCCAGTGCAGCCGACTCCCCCGATGTGTAGAGGGCGATCAACTCACGAACGAAGATGGCCTCGGACCATCCGTCCATCAGGGCGTGATGGTAGGTGATCAGCACCCGCGGCGAGCGAGGATCGGTGGAGTACGCGAAGCGGATCAACGGCTCTTCGAAGAAGGCGAATCCGGCGGACCGGTCGCGGCTCAGGTGATCGTCCCAATTTCCGCCGACAGGTGTCGGTTCCGGTGTCGATGCGCGCGGAACCACCCACACCAGATCACCGTTGCGACGCTGGCGCAGTAACGCCTTGATGTTCGGGTGACGCTCGAGTAGATGCTCGAGAGCTCGAGTGAGGCGATCGATTCGTACCGGAGCGGACAGGTCGAGCACTGTCTGCGAGAGATACGGATCCTGTGTCGCTGCAGCAAGACTCGACTGCAGGTACATTCCCACCTGGAGCGCCGTCAGCGGGAGGACAGCCGCGATCTTGGATTGCGGAGTGGCCGCGGTATCGGTCGTCGTCTCGGTCACTCACATACTGCTTTCGAATTCGTCGAGCTCGTCCTGGGACAGATCCACGGTGACCGCTGCGGCGGAGACTGCAGGCCGGGCAGTCTCGTCGAAGACGAGCTCCGCACCGAACATCCGCACTGTTCGCTTGCGCATCACCTCACGTGGTGCCAGCGGTATCGAGGCCTTGCGCGCCCGCGACGCCACGGCGAGGGAGGTGATGCTGTCACCGCCGAGGGCGAAGAAATCGTCGTCGATACCCACCCGACCGACCCCGAGAACCGTCTCGACGATCTCGCACAACATCGTCTCCACCGGTGTTCGCGGCGGCACGAACGTGCCGCCGCCCGCGGCATCGACGGCCGGCAGAGCCCGTACATCGAGCTTGCCGTTGATCGTCATCGGAACGCGTTCCAGCGCAGCGAACAGCGTGGGCACCATGTACTCCGGCAGGACGGTGCCGAGCTGGTCCCGAATGGACCCGAAGAGCGCGGAATGGTCCTCGGACGTAGCGGCATCCCGAGGGACCACGTACGCAGCGAGCGCCCGAGTACCCGCTCCGATCTCCACTGCCCGCACCACCGCGCCTGCCACCGCGTCGCAGTTCGCCACTGCCCGCTCGACTTCCGCGGTCTCCACGCGATAGCCGCGGATCTTGACCTGGTCGTCGGCACGGCCCAGATAGTCGAACAGGCCGTCGGGCCTGATCCGCACCAGATCGCCGGTGCGGTACATCCGCTCGCCCGGCGACCAGGGATCGGCGACGAAACTGGTTGCCGTCTGCGCGTATCGATGCAGGTAACCGCGGGCCAGACCCACACCCGACAGGTGCAGCTCACCAACAGATCCCACGGGGACGGGACGCAGCCACTGATCCAGAACGTACGCGCGGGTACCGAGGATCGGTGCGCCGATCGACGGGGTGTCGCTCTGCCGCCCGCCGGTACCGAGCGCATTGATCGTGTACTCGGTAGGTCCGTAGAGGTTGTAGCCGACACCGCCGAGCTGCTGCCACAACCCATCGGGTACCGCCTCACCGCCGAGGAGCACCAGCGGAATCCGATGTCCGTCATGCTCGTTCAGCAGTCCCAGGTCCAGCAGGTGCCCGGCGTACGTGGGCGTCACGTTCACCACGTCGATCAGGTTCTGCTCGCAGTATCGCGCCAATGCTTCACCGTCACGGCGCAATTCCTCATCGCAGACATGCACTTCGTGGCCTTCGACGAGCCACAACAACTCTTCCCACGACATGTCGAAGGAGAACGAAACGGTGTGCGCGATCCGCAGCGTCCGACCCCCGGCCGCGGCGACGGTGGGAACGAAGATCTCGTCACGGTGGTTGATCTGCATGTTCGTCAGGCCCCGATACGGGGTGACGACACCTTTGGGTGTGCCGGTCGAGCCCGAGGTGTAGATGACGTAGGCCGGGTGCTCGAGGCGGCCGGGTGTTCCGGGGGCGAACGGACCCGAGTCGAACTCCGACGGCTCGACGCGTTCCGCCAATTCGGCAGCCACAAGGGGATCGTCGACGATCATCTCGGTGGCGTCGGTCGTCAGTCCACGGGACTGCGTCTCGGTGGTCGTCACCAGGATCGTGGGCCGCGCGTCGGCCAACATCAGGTCGAGGCGATCGCTCGGATAGTCGAGTTCGAGGGGCAGATAGGCCGAGCCGGTGCGCAGTACCGCGAACAGCGCCACCACCATCTCCACCGACCGGGGCAGCGCGAGCGCAACGATGCGTTCCGGACCTGCACCTCGGCGCAGGAGTGCCCGTGCGCACGCATCGACCCGCGCGTCCAGGTCTGCGAACGTCACTCGTTCGGACCCGAACACCAGCGCGGTCGTCTCGGGGACGGCAGCGGCGCGCTCGGCGAGCAACTCGGCGATCGTGGAATCGCGCAGCCGCTCGAGCCTGCCGTCGAAACCGTTGTCCGCGATGCTCATCGATTCGGTCGCCGGTGCAGGCCATTGCGATATCGGCAGATCGGATTGCTCGGCAACGGTTTCCAGAGCATTCTCGAAGGAGTCGAGCAGGTACCACGCGCGATCGTCGTCCACCGACGTCGGCAGGTATGTCACCGACAGGTTCAGCTCGCTACCCGGGTCGACGGCAATCGACACCGGGAACTCCGAGCCGTCGACGGTCGAGATGTGACGCACCTGCCGCTCCGACGGAGCACCGGTGTCGACTGCAGGACCGGCCGCGTTGCGCAGCACCAGCAGGGTGTCGAACAGCGCACCGGCACCGATGGCCTTCTGAATCCCGCCCAGGCCGAGCGTGTCGTGCGGCATCAGATCCAGGCGCTGATCCTGCACCCGCGATGCGATGTCAGCGGCTGTATCGAATCCGCCTGCCGCGACCCTGACCGGAACGGTACTGATGAACGCACCGATAGCGCGCTCCGAGCCCGGCACCTCCATCGGTCGCCCGGCAACTGCCGTACCGAATACCACGTCGGACCGGCCGGTCACGCGCATCAGCACGCTCGCCCACGCGGCAGCCGTCACGGTGAAGAGCGTCGAACCGGCCTCGCGCGCAACCGAATCCAGTCGGCCGGACACCGCCCGCGACAGTCTGCGTTCGACGCGCCGAGGAGCCTCGTCGCCGCCCTGACCCGAATCGGCCACCAGTGTGGGGGTGTCGACATCGCCGAACCAGCGTTGCCATGCCTGCTCGGATTCGACGCGGTCGCGAGAGGTCAACCAACGCAGATACTCCCGGTAGCCGTGATCGAGGTTCGGGCTCGCGCCGTCGTACTGCTTCAGGACACGCGAGACCAACAACGCCGAGGAGCCGCCGTCGAAACACCCGAACCAGTAGGTCGTCAGCAGGCGGTCGACACCGTCGGGCAAGTGCACCAGCGTGACCCGGAACAGTGGAGGCGCAGCGATGTCGAACGACAGGAGCCGGTCGTCGGCGAGTACTCGGTTCCATTGCTCGTCGATCTCGTTCGTAGAACAGCCACCGAGGTCCACCACCGTCAACGGTGCCTGCGCCGTCGACAGCACCACTTGCACCGGCGTACCACCATCGGGAGTGACGAACGCCGTCCGCAACGCCGCCGTGGAGTCGACCACCGACTGCAGAGCACGGCGAACCCTGTCGCCGTCCAGAACCCGGTTCACCTCGACCACGGTACGAACGGTGTAGAGCTCGGTGGCGTCCGCATCCACGCCTACCTGATAGACCAACCCGAGCTGTAGCGCAGATAACGGCCATACATCGTCGACTGAGCCGAATCGTGCTTTCAGCGAATCGAATTCGGGCGATTCGAGATTGGCGAGAGGGCCGTGTTCGACCTCGGCTGTGGCACCGCCCCTGGTGCGCCGCAGACGATCGGCCAGCAACCGGCGCTTGATGTCGTCGAGATCCGTGGGCTTCATCGAGTCGCCTGCCGTTCGGTGAACTGCGCGACGAGCATGGACTTGTCCACTTTGCCGATTGCCGTGACGGGAAGCGACGGTCGTGTCACCACCCGGTCGGGCAGCTTGAACCCCGCGCAGCCTGCAGCGGTGAGGAACGCTCGCACGTCGGCGACGCTCGGAGCGCTGTCGTTCCGAGCGCTGCCGTTGGGCACGATCACGGCGCAGATGCTTTCGCCCACAGCAGGATCGGGCACTCCGATCACCGCGGCTCGGGCAACTCCGGGATGGGTGAGCAGGAGATCCTCCAGCTCGTCGGCCGCGACGTTCTCACCGTTGCGGGTGATGACGTCCTTGATCCGGCCGGTGACGACCAGGTGTCCGGACGGCAACTGTCGAACCTGGTCTCCGCTTCGATAGAAGCCGTCGGGGGTGATGGCCGTCGTATTGTGCTCTGCTGCAGCGTAGTAGCCGTTGATGGTGTACGGGCCGCGGGTGAGCAGCTCGCCCGTCTGTCCTGCCGGGACGTCGTGACCGTCGGCGTCGACGATCCGGATCTCGTCGTGCTCGGACAGGGGACGCCCCTGGGTGCCGATCACCAGGTCCGGTGCGTCGTCGGTCCGCGTGTAGTTCAAGAGCCCCTCGGCCATCCCGAACACCTGCTGCAACCGGCACCCGAGCGACGGTTCGACGAGCTTGGCGATCTCGGGTGTCAGCTTGGCTCCCCCGACCTGCAGCAACCGCAGACTGGACAGGTCCGCCTCTTCCCAGTCCGTCGCCTCGCACCACAGATGCGTCAGTGTCGGAACCAGTGCAGTGACCGTGACCCGATGCCGCTCGATCACCGCGAACACCTGGTCGGGACTGGGGGTACGGGAGAAGACCACCGTCGCTCCGACCCCGAGCGCACCGAGCAGACCCGGACACGCCAGCGGAAAGTTGTGCGCGGCAGGAAGAACCGCGAGACAGACATCCTCGGCCGTGAGTTCACAGACCTCGGCGCTCGCTCGTGCGTTGTACTCGTAGTCGTTGTGGGTGCGCGGAATCAACTTCGGCAGACCTGTCGTTCCACCGGATACCAACAGCACTGCGATATCCGCAGGGGACGCACGCGGAAAAACCCGTGGCGCACCGACGACGTCGGACAACGGACTGTGCGAGCCGCAAGAACCATCGACGAAGACGTCCCGAATGCTCGGCACCGCCGCCACTGTCTCGTCGGCGAGCGCTCGGTAGTCGAAGTGTCCATCCCGCTCCGCGATCACGTACGCCACTGCTTTCGATGTGGCTGCCAGATGGACGATTTCGCGTCGACGATGCGCGGGGAGAGTGAGCACCGGAATCGCGCCGCACTCGAGCAACGCGAACAGCACAACCGCGAACGACACCGAATTGGGTAGTTGCACCACCACTCGATCCCCCGGCCCGATACCGCGGTCGGCAAAGCCTGCTGCGGTCGCCCGTACTCGCGAATACAGCTCGTCGTACGTCAGCTCCTCGGTTTCGTCGACGACCGCGCGGCGAGAGCCGAACCGGTGTACCCACGACGCGAACACGTCGGGAAGTGTCGTCTCGCGCCAGAGTCCGGCGTCGAGGTATGTCCGGGCTCGGCTCTCGTCGAACGGTACGAAGTCAGCGTTGTGCTCGATCACTGGGTGCACTGTGGTTTCCCGATCGTGGAAGGAGTGAGTGGGCATATCGAGTCAGGGACTGTGCTGGTGGTCGAGTGCGGCCAGCAGTTGGTCCTCCGACATCGATTCGATCGATACGTAGATCTCTGCGGTCGCCTCCAGCAGTTCGGCGTCACCCTCGGCTGCGATCATCGACTCCGCCAGACCCGACACGGTCGGGGCGGCGAACAGCATCCTCACCGTGACGGAGGTGATGTCGAAGGCCGCGCGAATTCGGGCGACGATGGTGGTCGCGAGTACGGAGTCGCCGCCCAACGCGAACAGGGTGTCGGTGACTCCCACCTCCTCGGCACCGAGCACGCTCTGCCAGATCAGGGCGAGTGCGCCCTCGAGTCGGGTTCGAGGCGCAACACGGGACCGTGCTCGCTCGGTATCACCTGCCGCTCGGCAGAGTCGGACGATTGCCGCCGAATCGATCTTGCCGTTGACGGTGAGCGGCAGGGCGCGCAGTGCCACCGTCCGGTCCGGCACCATGTGGGCAGGCAAACGGTCGGCAACCCTTGCGGTGATGCCCGCGACGGTCTCGTCGGGGTCCGCGTCGGGGTCGCCGAGAACCACCGCTGCCATCACCGCGGCAGTGCCCGATCGATCGACAACTGCTGCGGCGGAAACGACCTCGGGATCGCTGCCGAGGACGGACTCGATCTCGCCGAGCTCGATGCGGAACCCGTTGATCTTGATCTGGTTGTCGACGCGGCCGATGAATTCGACCATCGAGTCCGTGCCGTAGCGAACCAGATCGCCGGTGCGGTACCAGCGGTAACCGTCGGCGTCGACGAAGCGCTCGTTCGTACGCTCGGGATCGTCCAGGTAGCCGTCGGCCAATCCTGTTCCCGCCACCCACAGCTCGCCGGGCACCCAGTCCGGCACCAGGTGGCCGCGCGCATCGACGACTCGCAGCGCCATCGACCGTAGCGGTAGTCCGAACGGCACCGTGCGCCAATGCGAATCGACCTCGACGACCTCGCAGATGCTGTTGTGGATGGCCGTTTCGGTTGCACCGCCGAGTCCGGCGAATCGGCATCCCGGCACGGCCGCCACCAGACGGCGGTAGAGATCGACACCGACCTTGTCACCGCCGAGCATGACGACCTCGAGCGAGTCGCCCAGATCCTCACCGGTGGACAGGATCATGTCCAGTAGCGGCGGTACGCAGCTGATCACCGTGGCTCGATGCGCACGAACAAGAGCGGCCCACCGCTGCGGATCCTTGCGCTCGTGTTCCTGAACGAGCACGGCCGAACCGCCGGCTGCGAACACCGAGAACACATCGAACGTGCACAGGTCGAAATCCAACTCCGACAGGCACAACGGGCGGTAGCGCTCGTCCAGCGAGAATCGGTCGACAAGGTCGACGATCGTGTTCATCGCCGCACGATGCGACACGACCACGCCCTTGGGCTCACCCGTCGAACCGGAGGTGAAGATCATGTACGCGGGAGCGGTCTCGGGTCCGAGATGCGGGGCGGCCAGAGGCTCACTCAGGATCGCGTCGGACATCGCGAGGCCGTCGTCTCCCGATCCCCCGATCGTCACTGCGAACCCAGCTTTCCGGGCGATCAGTGCAGCGCGACTCGCCGGTTGGTCGACGCCGATCGGTACGTACACCCCGCCTGCGGCGAGCACACCGAGAACTGCGACCACTTGATCGGGACCCTTCGGCAGCGTCACCCCCACGGTGTCGCCCACTGCCACATCTCGGTCCCTCAGTGCCGCAGCCACTCTCAGTGCTCGGTCGCACAGATCGCCGTACGTCATCGACTCGTCATCACCCCACTCGAGCGCCACCGCATCGGGGTGCTGCGACGCGCGATCGAAGAAGGCGCGATGCAGGGTCTCGTTCCCGGCTGCCGGCGACGTATCCGTTCGGGGTACATCGGCTGCCGGAGTTCGCGACACCAGCTGACGCGGCGGAACCAGCCGACCCACCGGTTCCGACCACACGGCGTCACCGTCGACGAGTCCACGAACCAGCGTCTCGAAGGCGTCGAACATCGCCTCGGGAACCCCTGGCAGGAACTCGTTCTCGCGAATGTCCCAGTTGACCAGCACGCCGCCGTCGAGCTCGGTGATCTGGGCGTCCAGAACGACCTGCGGTCCCTGCGACATGATCCACACCGGGTCCCCGAACAACTCCCGCGCACGTGCGTCGAACAGCTCACCCAACCCGAGCGCGCTGGTGAAGACAACGGGCGCGAGTACCGGTTCTCCGCTACGACGGCCGAGGTCGCGGAGTACCTCGACTCCGGAGTAGTCGACGTGTGAGGCGTCCTCGTGCAGTCGAGACCGAAGTTGCCTGGACCGTTCGGCGAACGACAGGCTCTCGCTCAGATCGACGTCCAACATGACCGAGGACGAGAAGTCGCCGACGAGATCACCGACGGCCGGGTGCGTCGGGGCGCGGTCGAACATCGGAACGTTGAGCAGGAATCGCTGCTCACGTGACCAGGCCCCGACCACCTCGGCGAAGGCCGAGGCCACGGCGACCGCCGGGGTGACGCCATGTGCGCGAGCCCGCAACTGCAAGTGCGAATAGTGCTGCGAGTCGAGGTGGAACGCACGACGGGTCGCCGACGGAGAGCCCGAATCACTTTCCACCAGGGGAAGAGTGGGCGCTCCGGGCAGAGAATCGAGTCGATCGGTCCAGTAACGCTGTGCCTGCGCCCGCGCCTCGCGGCGATCCTGTGGGCGGTCGGCGAGGTAGCGCGCATAGCTGTAGTCGACGGTGGGCAGCACCTGTCCGTCGTATGCCTTCGCCAGATCTGCGACCAGAATTCTGAAGCTGACGGCGTCGCCTGCAATCATGTCCATGTCGAGATGCAGCCGAGTCCGACCGTCCGGCAGCAACGACAGATCGGCCGAGAACACCTCTCCGGCTTCGATGTCGAGCATCTGGTGGGTCAGGCGTTGCCGGGTTCGTTCCAGCTCGACTGCTGGGTCGTCCTCGTTCTGCAGATCGTGCACCGTCAACCCGCGCCACCCCGGGCTGGACTCGATCACCTGCTGACCGTTGTCCGTGATCCGCGCCCGCAGCATGTCGTGCCTGCGGGCCACGGCGTCGAGCGCGGCGCGCAGCCGATCGGGTTCGACTGCACTGCCGTCGAATTCGGTGTAGAGGTGCGGCGAGACACCGCCGAACCGCTGCTCCGCGCTGCGGCCGATCCAGTAGGCGTGCTGCAGCACGGCAAGATCGAAGCTGTCCGTGTCGGGCGTGGACGTGGTCGACTCCGACGTGCGGGCTGTGGGCACGGGTACCGGTTCGTCTGCGGCACCGACCAATTCGGACCACGCCGATACCGTGGGCTGCGCGGCGAGATCGGCGAATGTCACCGCCTTGCCCTGTTTGCGGAACCTGCCGACCAACCGCATCAGCACGATCGATTCCAGGCCCAACTCGAACAGGTTCGCATCGACCGGCACAGCCTCGGGCTCGGTGCCTATCAGTTCTGCGACCTGCGCCCGCAGTTCGTCGGTCCCGGTTCCGTACGAATCCATCCGGTGTGTCCCTTCGATCGGCTGCGCTCTGCTTCGTACTGGGTGTGACCAGGAGTTTCACCACCCAAGGTCCATAAGGAAAGGCTACCCTCGCTTAGTCGACCCTGAGGAGGCTAACATCTGTCGGCGAGCCGAAGTGGACGGCACCTGCACCACCGCCCGGGACCTCGAACCAACAGACCACGACGGAAGTGACTCATGTTTTCTCATCGACACCGCAGCGCACGCCTGCTCGGAGCCCCACCACGCGTCCTCGTCGGGGGCGTCTCGGTCCTCGTACTCGTCGCTGCCGCAGCGTGTAGCAGCGACACCGCAGAGCAGGGAAGTTCCAGCACCCAGGTCGTCGACCTGAACGCGAACCCAGCCGCGTGCGGGGAGAACGACCGCGTCGACGCAGTCGACCGAGCGTCAGGACCGTTCACGTACACCGACGGCCGCGGACGGACCATTTCGCTCGATTCACAACCGACCAGAATCATCGCCGACGAAGAATCGGCCGCGGCGCTGATGTCCTACGGAATCAAGCCGATCGCCATCTGGTCGACGACTCCGATGGGCACCAGCCCCATTCTGAGTTGCTCCGACCTCACCGGCATCGAATCGGTCGGCGAGAGCTGGGGCACATTCGATTTCGAGAAGGCCGCCGGCCTCGAACCGGATCTCGTCATCGGTGAGTTCAACCCACGATTCGGCCAATTCGGCAAGCTGACCACCACGGCCGACTCGTCCAAGGCCGACACGATCGATCAGCTCGCTCCGACTCTCGGGGTCACCTTGGACACGACTTCGACCGCGAAGACCATCGAGAACTACGCCGGACTCGCCTCCTCGCTCGGCGTCGACCTCGACACCCCGCAACTGGTAGACATCAAGGCCGAATATGACGCTGCCGTCGACAACTTCAAGAAGGTTGCCTCCGAACGGCAGGACCTCACCGGAGTCGGAGTCTGGCCCCTCGATGTCGCGTACGTCCTCGATCCGTCCGCGGATCCGGACTTCAGCGACTACCGAAGCTGGGGCCTGAAGATGTACACGCCCGACGGCACCGATGACGGGTACTGGAAGAAGGTGTCGTGGGAGAACGTGTCCAGTGTCGATGCCGATGTCGCATTCGTCTACCACGACGTTGCCAACGCAGCTGATGTGAAGCTTGCCGACATTCCGAGCCGCTACCCCGGTTTCGACACCATTGCCGCCGTCGACAAGCAACAGATGGTGCTCTGGGACTACGGCGCCAACAAGAGCTACAGCCGCTACACCAACACGATCGACGTCTACGCGGACGCGCTGTCCAAGGCACAGAAGGTCACTGCCGAGTAGTCGTGTCGAGCACACTCACGGGACCACCGGCGCACCACTGCCGGTGGTCCCGTTCTGTTCGGTCGTGATCACTACAGGGCAGCTGCGATCTCGGCCGCCAGTCGGTCGAGTTCGGATCGCTGCGGCGACGACGGTCGAGCTCGGAGGCCGAAGCCGTCGCCGATCATGCGCGGGATGACGTGCAGATGCACGTGGAAGATTTCCTGACCTGCCACCGTGCCGTCGGCGAGAAAGAGATTGACCCCGGCGACACGTGGATTGCTCGCGCGCACGGCTGCAGCCACCTTCTGCCCGACGACGAACAGGTGAGCCCCGACCTCCGGCGGCAACTCTGCCAGAGTTCGATACTGCTGCTTGGGTACCACGAGCACATGCCCGGTGGTGAGCGGCCGAATGTCCATGAACGCGACCACTGTCTCGTCCTCGTGGACACGGGAGGACTCGGCCGTGCCGGCAATGATCTCGGCGAAGATTGTGTATGGATTCACAGTCCCCGAGCGTAGGCGCTGGCCCGCTGACGCTGCGGTGACCGGACCCGGAGACTACTGTTTGCCGATGGGTATCGGCGGGGTTCTCTTCGACATCGACGGCGTTCTGGTGACGTCGTGGCAGGCGGTGCCCGGAGCCGCGGAAACGCTGAAGTTTCTGGACAGCAAAGACATTGCCCGTGCGTTCCTGACCAACACGACCTCGAAGACGCGCGAGCAGATCGCGACGGCGTTGCGCGATGTCGGGTTGGACGTCCATTCCGACGAGATCGTCACGGCCGCGTCGCTCACCGCGGATCATCTACGCGAGAACTATCCCGACGCGCGGGTGGTCCTGATCAACAACGGCGAGATCGCGGGCGACATGCCGGGCATCGAGTTCGTCGACGAGACGTCCGAGGATCCCGACGTCGTCGTCGTCGGTGGTGCCGGTCCCGAATTCACCCACGAGCGGCTCAGCCGCGTTTACGACTGGCTGTGTCGCGGCATACCCGTCGTCGCGATGCATCGGTCGTTGATGTGGAGCACGGGAGCCGGGCTGCGCATCGACACCGGCATGTATCTCGCCGGAATGGAACAGGCGTCCGGCCATACCGCAAAGGCCATCGGAAAGCCCGCGCCACTGGGCTTCCGGACGGCATCGGAGCGGATGGGCGTCGACCCGGACGATGTGGTGATGGTCGGCGACGACCTCGACAACGACGTGCTCGCCGCCCAGGTCGTCGGAATGACGGGAGTCCTGGTTCGTACCGGGAAATTCCGTCAGGACGTACTCGACCGACGCATCACGGACGAATTCGCGATGGAACCCGACCACGTGATCGACTCGGTCGCCGACCTCCCCGACGTCCTCTCCTGACTACAGAATGGGCGACGGGCTGTAGGACGCTCCGGCGGGGAACTTCGCGATCAACCGCTCCACGGCCGAGACGACAGCACTGACCTGGGCGTCGGCCGCACCGATGAAGGCCGTCTTGTCGGACAGTGCAGCATCGAGGGCAGCGCGGTCGAGTGGCAGTCGATCGTCTGCGGCGAGGCGGTCGAGCAGGTCGGGCTCCTGCCCCTGTTCACGCATCGCCAGAGCGACGGCGACGGCATGTTCCTTGATAGCCTCGTGCGCGGTTTCGCGGCCGACACCCGCGCGCACAGCGGCCATGAGGACCTTGGTCGTCGCGAGGAACGGCAGGTAGCGGTCGAGTTCCTTCGCGATGACGGCCGGGTACGCGCCGAATTCGTCGAGCACGGTCAGGAACGTTTCGATGAGACCGTCGATGGCGAAGAAGGCGTCGGGCAGCGCGACACGGCGCACGACGGAACAGAAGACGTCGCCCTCGTTCCACTGCGCTCCGGCGAGCTCGGCGGCCATCGAGCCGTAGCCGCGCAGCACCACCTGCAGGCCGTTGACGCGTTCGCACGAGCGGGTGTTCATCTTGTGCGGCATCGCCGACGATCCGACCTGGCCCGGCTGGAAGCCTTCGGTGACGAGTTCGTGGCCTGCCATCAGGCGAACGGTATGGGCGAACGAGGAGGGGCCGGCACCGATCTGGACCAGCGCGGAGACGACCTCGTGATCGAGCGATCGGGGGTAGACCTGGCCGACGCTGGTCAAGGTGTGCCGGAAACCGAGGTGATCGGCGACGATGCGCTCGAGCGCGACGAGCTTGGCGGAGTCGCCGCCGAACAGGTCGAGCATGTCCTGCGAGGTGCCCATCGGGCCCTTGATTCCGCGCAGCGGATAACGCGCGATCAATTCCTGTACCCGGGCCAACGCCAACAGCAGCTCGTCCGCCGCGGACGCGAAACGCTTGCCCAGCGTGGTGGCCTGAGCTGCGACATTGTGGCTGCGACCAGCCATCACCAGCGAGGAGTACTCGGCAGCGCGCTCGGCCAATCGCTTGGCCACGGCGACGCCGTGCGCGTGCACATGTTCCAGCGAGCGCAGAATCTGCAGCTGCTCGACGTTCTCGGTGAGGTCGCGGCTGGTGAGTCCCTTGTGGATGTGCTCGTGGCCGGCGAGGGCGTTGAACTCCTCGATGCGGGCCTTGACGTCGTGCCGCGTGACGCGCTCACGCTCGGCGATCGACGCGAGATCCACCTGGTCGACGACGGCTTCGTAGTCGGCGATCGCAGCGTTGGGAACGTCGACTCCGAGGGTGGACTGCGCGCGCAGCACGGCGATCCACAGTTGGCGTTCCAGGGCGATCTTGTGCTCCGGCGACCACAGCTCTACCAGTTCGGGACTCGCGTAACGGGTGGCCAGGACATTCGGGATGCTCACGAGCGTCCAGCTTACGTGGCGCGGTTGTCGGTCTCGGAAGACGACCGCACTCTTTCGGAAAGGACTGCACCACCGACCGCCCGCGTTCGTGCACGCGTCTCGTTCGCCCGTCGACGCCGCGTGGAATAACCGCTGCGCATTTCGCTGTTGGAGGCGTCGTGAGCCGAACAGTGAAGGTCGACATCTGGTCCGATATCGCATGCCCGTGGTGCTTCGTCGGTAAGCGCCGTTTCGAGGCAGGCGCCGCGGAATTCACCGCCGGGGTTGGGACGCTCGAGGTGGAGTTCCACTCGTTCGAGCTGGCACCCGACACACCGGTCGACTTCGACGGCAGCGAGGTCGATTTTCTCGTCTCCCACAAAGGTATGCCGGCCGCCCAGGTCACCCAGATGTTGGGGCAGATGACCGAGCTGGCCGCAGGCGAGGGGCTCGCGTACGACTTCGACGCCTTGCAGCACACCAACACCGTCAAGGCGCACGAACTCCTGCACTTCGCCAAGTCGAAGGGCAAGCAGGTCGAGATGAAGGAACGGCTCCTGGCGGCCTACTTCGAGGAGGGTCGCCACGTCGGCCGCACCGATGACCTCGCCGACCTGGCCGCGGAGGTCGGCCTGGACCGCGGCGAGGCCGTCGAGGCGCTGAAGTCCGAGGAGTTCCTGCCTGCAGTGCGCGCGGACAAGGAGCAGGCCATCGCCTACGGGATCAGCGGTGTGCCGTTCTTCGTGATCGACGGACGGTTCGGTGTGTCGGGCGCGCAGGACCCGTCGGTGTTCTCCGACGTCCTGCAGAAGGCCGCTGACGAATCATGAGCGGTCCTTTGGAGATCGTCGGCGACGAACACGGCCTCGTCTGCACGGACGGTGTGTGCGAGGTGCCACCGATCCACGACGCAGACTCCGGCGAGACCGACCAGTAGTCAATCGGCCGGTACCTGTGCCGCCGGTGCCACGATGTCGATGACGGCCAGGAGCATGCTCCGCGCCATGTGGCGGGGGTCGGGATCCACTTCGCTGAGCGCTCCCACGACGGCTCCGTCGACCACTGCCACGAGGCGTCGCAGCTGCTCTTCCTGCACGGTTCGGCCCGATCTGCGCAGTACGTCGGTGAGCAGATCGTCGATCTGGGCGCGCAGCCGCAGTTGAACCTCTCGCAGTTCGGGATGCCGGGCCGAGGCGATGAAGCGTTCGTATCGCGCGATCAGCTGCTCGTGGCCGTCCTGTGGCCCGATGAGCAGGTCGACGATGAGGTCGACCGTCGATTCCATTTCGTTCGAGCACTTGCCCTCGTCCTCGATGCGGCCGCGCATCACGTCGATCTCGCGGGTGCCGACGACGTCGACTGCCGCGGCGACCAGGTCGCCGAGGGACTCGAAATAGTAGGTGGTCGACGCCAGCGGAAGCCCGGCTCGCGAGGCCACGGATCGGTGCCGAACCGCGTCGAATCCGCCCTCGACGAGGAGGTCCGCAGCGGCCGACGCCAGTGCCTGCCGGCGGCGCACCCCCTTCGGAGTCGCACCCGACACCTTGTGCTGCGACTCGGTCGGACCTGCGGACATTCAAGTCATCGTGCCAGCTCGAGGCCGTTCGTCGGACTGCTTTCGCGCTATGGAATTGTCAGTGTTCGTGGCACATCGAACGATCGACCTTCGCTCCGACACCATCACCCGACCCGATTCGGTCATGCGAAAAGCCATGGCCGACGCCGAAGTGGGCGACGACGTCCTCGATCACGACCCCACCATGGCGGCATTGGAAGAGGCAGTCGCAGGCCTGCTCGGATTCGAGTCGGCGCTGTGGGTCCCGTCGGGGTCGATGGGCAACATCATCGCGCTGATGTTGCATCTGCAGCGCGGCGATCGTTTCCTGGCACCCGAGCACGCCCATGTGTTGGGGTCCGAGCTCGGTACTGCTGCATGGTTGGCGGGAGGGATGCCCGACGCCCTCCCCCACGACGGCGGCCCCGGGCGTCCCCTCGCGTCGACTGTTCGCGCGAAAGCCGGTGGCGCAGGGCCGTACTTCGCGCTGCGGACGACGCTGCTCTCGCTCGAGAACACCCACAACTTCGCCGGCGGTACCGTGTTCGGACCGGACGAGTGGTCGGATCTCGTTGCCGCCGGACGTGATTGCGGACTGAAGGTGCACCTGGACGGCGCTCGACTGTGGAATGCCGCTGTGGCCCTCGATGTTCCGGTCGCGTCGCTCGCTGCCGGTGCAGACACGGTGCAGGTGTGCCTGAGCAAGGGCCTCGGCGCACCCGTCGGCTCGATGCTCGTCTCCGATTCCGCGCGAATCCACGAGGCCCGACGCGTCCGAAAGATGTTGGGCGGCGGCGTCCGTCAGGGTGGAATCCTGGCCGCGGCCGGGCTCGTCGCATTGGATCGAATCGGTGATCTGGCCGAGGATCACGCCAACGCGTCGACCCTCGCCCGCGGACTGCGGGAGCGCGGCTGGGACGTGCCGGAACCGGAGACGAACATCGTGCTCGCAACCGTCCCCGACCCGGCGGCGACGGTCACCGAGCTCGCTCAGCTGGGCATCGCTGCGGTGACCGTCGCGGGCAAGGTGCGCTTCGTGACCCATCGCGACGTCGATGCCGCCGATATCTCCGAGGTGCTGGAGCGGCTGCGCCGCATGTGAATGGAAACTCGTGTTCCGCTACGAGGAAACACTCACATGCGACGTAGTCGCTCCAACGCCTCTTCGACGTCGGAAGTGGTGCCTGCGAACGAGAATCGCACAGTGTGGTTCCCGCGTACGGTGTCGAAATCGACGCCCGGTGCCAGTGCGACACCGGTCTCGAACAGCACTCGCGCGCACCAACTCCGCGAGTCGTCCGTCAGGTGCGCAATGTCGGCGTACACGTAGAAGGCACCGTCGGCAGGCGCGAGGTCGGTGATGCCCATGGCCGGCAGACCGTCGAGCAGAATTCGGCGGTTGACGGCGTAGCGCTCGACGTGAGAATCCAACTCGATGCGGGACTCCTCGGTGAACGCGGCGATGGCGGCAACCTGCGAGATCGCCGGTGGGCACACCGTCATGTTCGACGCCAATCGCTCGACGGCTCTGCGCAATCGCCTCGGCAGCAGCATCCACCCCAGCCGCCAACCGGTCATCGAGAAGTACTTCGACACCGAACCGATGGCGACGGATTCCTTCGACGTCTGCCAGGCGCTCGACGTACGCGCATCGCCGTACGAGATGCCGTGGTAGATCTCGTCCGAGATCAGCAGAGTTTCGTGCTCGTCGCACCAGCGCGCGATCGCGGCCAGCTCATCGGGATCGATGATCGTGCCGGTGGGGTTGGCCGGGCTCGCGATGATGAGCCCCGCGGGCGGCTCGGGCAGCTCCTCGAGCATCGCGACGGTCGGCTGGAACCGCGTCTCTTCCACACAGTCCAGTTCGACAACTCGACAGCCCAACGCCGCCAATGTGTTTCGATACGCCGGATAGCCCGGCCTGGCCATGACGACGGTGTCCCCCGCGTCGAACGCAGCGAGAAACAGCAACGTGAACGCGCCCGAGGAGCCGGTGGTGATCACGACGTCGTCGGCGTCGACCGTGATGCCGTACCGCGCGCTGTGGTAGTCGGCGATTGCGCGACGCAGCGGGAGAATCCCCAGCGTCTCGGTGTACCCCAGCAGTTGCGCATCCAGGGCCTCGCGGGTGGCGCGCAAGACCGGCTCGGGTGCGCGCGTGGAGGGCTGACCTGCTGCGAGTGAGAGCACATCGCCGTGAGTGCGCGCCCGCTCGGCCGCCGCGGCGAACACATCCATCACATGGAACGGCTCGACCATCGATCGCTGCGATTCACTGTGCATTGTCTCGACCCTACCGATCCTGGGACGCTCGGTACCTCTGCCCTCGCAAACGCGCGCGCGTTTGTCAGGTGCGCGCAAAATGGCCTGGCGATTCCGCTCGCATCCGACGAATGCGCGCGCGTTTGCCCCGACGACCGGCCTCGACGACTCAGCCGCGACCGACCTTGGACACTCAGTGCACCTACAGCGAGATGCGACCCTCCACCGCAGCCAGGCCGATATCGGTGCGGAAGTGACTGCCCGGCAAGCGGATTCCCGCGATACGGGAGTAAGCGTCGTCGCGGGCGGCGGTGAGGTCGAATCCGGTGCCGACGACGCTCAGCACGCGTCCGCCCGCAGAGACGACGACACCGTCCTTTACTGCGGTACCGGCGTGCAGGACGCCTGCGCCGTCGGAGCCGAGGATCTCGTCACCGGTGCGCGGTCGACCGGGGTAGTTCTCGGCAGCGATGACGACAGTGACGGCCGCGCCGTCCTTCCAGCTCAGCGGCGGCAGCGACGCGAGAGTGCCGGTTGCCGTCGCGTTCAGTACCTCACCGAGGGGCGACTCGAGCAGCGCGAGCACTGCCTGGGTCTCGGGATCGCCGAAGCGGCAGTTGAATTCGACGACGGCCGGGCCGTCGGCACCCATCGCCAGACCGGCGTACAGCAGACCGGAGAACGGCACGCCGCGCTTCACCATCTCGGCGGCAACGGGTTCGACGACATCGCGCACGATCTCCTCGACCGCGCCCTCGGGCAACCATGGCAGCGGGGTGTACGCGCCCATGCCGCCGGTGTTGGGTCCGGTATCTCCATCGCCGACGCGTTTGTGGTCCTGCGCGGGCAGCAGCGGCACCACGGTCTCGCCGTCGACGAGGCAGAACAGGGACACCTCGGGTCCGTCGAGGAACGATTCGAGTAGAACCGGGTGGCCGTTCTCGAGGAGCTCGGCGGCGTGATCACGCGCGATGAGGCGATCGGTGGTGACGACGACACCCTTTCCAGCAGCGAGACCGTCGTCCTTGACGACCCAGTGGGGGCCGAAGCGGTCGAGGGCTGCGTCGAGCAGAGCGGGTGAGTCGACGATTTCGCTGTGCGCGGTCCGCACACCGGCCGCTGCCATCACGTCCTTGGCGAATGCCTTCGATCCTTCGATGCGAGCGGCGTCGGCGGACGGACCGAATGTGGCGATGCCTGCCTCGCGGAGAGCGTCGGCGACCCCGAGAACCAGGGGCACCTCGGGTCCGATGACGACGAGATCGGCGTCGAGTTTCTTCGCCAGCGCGGTCACCGCCTCACCGGAGGCGACGTCGACCGCGTGCTGTTCGGCAAGCTTCGCGGTACCTGCGTTGCCGGGAGCCACGAAGAGCTTCTCGACCGACGGATCGGCCTTCAACGCAAGTAGAAGGGCGTGCTCACGAGCACCGGAACCAATGACTAGTACGCGCACAGTGCATCAGACTATCTGCTCGACGCGAAAGCGCCCCGCACCTGTCATGGTGCGGGGCTCTTTCGTGGTGGTCCGGTGTTACTGGGTGAGGTCGTAGAACGTCACGTTGTCGACCGTGGTCGCGGTGAAGTTCTCCGTCACCCAGGCGGAGATTTCCGCCGAGGTGCCCGACTGCATTCCCGGCATCCCTCCGCCGCCGATGAAGTAGTGAATCTGCCCTTCGGCGACGTACTGCTGGAACTCGGCGAGAGTCGGCGACGGGTCGGTGCCGTTGAACCCACCGACGGGCATGACGGGTTCCTCGGTGGCCAATTGATAGCCGGCCGCCGTGTTGGCTCCGATGGCCGCTGCCACCCAGGTGTAGGAACCTGCGTCCTGCTCGAGCATCTCGGTGATCGCGGCGGTCGGCTTACTGCCTTCGAGAAGACCACCCATGCCACCCATCTCGGCACCACCGGGCATCTGGCCGGGAGACCCTGCCTGACCCGGGAATCCCGCCGGTGGCTGCATCCCCGCCGGCAGCTGGACACCGGCAGGTAGCTGCATCCCACCCGGCATACCGCCCTGGCCTCGGCGGCCCTCGCCCATTCCGCCGAATCCGCGCATGCCGGTGTTGGGTCCGGCCGAGACGATGGACCCCGTGTGCGGAGTGCCGATCGTGTCGACTGCGTAGGCCGTCGGCCCGGCGAGCCCGGCGAACATCACCGCCAGGATCGAGGCTGCCGCCAGCCGTCCACGAGTCAGGGCCGGGATCAGCAGCGCGACGACCGCGAGAACTCCGACGAATGGAATCGCCCACTTCAACCACGGCACGAAACTCTCGCTGCGATGCAGCAACACCCACGCCATCGCCACGGTCGACGCCACCGCGACGGCCATCGCGATGCGTACCCAGTACGTATCGCGTCGCCGCCACAACAGCACGCTGCCGATGCCGACGACAGCAGCGGCCGCGGGCGAGAGCGCAACGGTGTAGTACGAGTGAAAGATTCCGGCCATGAAGCTGAAGGTCACGCCGGTGACAAGCAACCAGGAACCCCAGACGATCAGCGAGGCTCGCTGCCCGTCGGTTCGAGGTGACCTGCCGCGCAACACGAGTCCGACGACGAGCAGAATCAACGCAGCCGGAATCAGCCAGGCGATCTGGCCGCCCTGGGAGGCGTCGAACATGCGGAAGATGCCGGTCTCGCCCCAGATACCACCGGGCATCCCGCCCGCCATGCCCCCGGCCATGTCGCCGCCCATGCCGCCACGGCCGGGGGTCACGCTTCCGGTTTCGTCGCCGCTGAGACGACCGAATCCGTTGTAGCCGAGCGTGAGTTCGAGAATCGAATTGTTCTGCGAACCGCCGACCCACGGCCGCGACGACGCCGGCCAGAATTCCACGATCAGAATCCACCATCCGGCCGCGACGATCATCGCGCCGAGTGCACCGAACAACTGCATCAGCCGGGTGAGAAACTTCGGCGGTCCGGCGATCAGGTAGGTCAACGCCAGCGGTGGTACGACGAGCATCACCTGCAGCTGCTTGGTGAGGAAGCCGAATCCGACGAACATGCCGGTGATCAACAGCCACTTGATATTTCCGGTCTCGACGCCTCGTAGCAGCGCCCACACCGACGCGATCATCAGCAGCACGAGCAGCGCGTCGGGATTGTTGAACCGGAACATCAGGGCGGCAACCGGAGTCACCGCGAGCACCAGTCCCGCCAGCAGACCGGCCGCGCCCCCGAAGCGTCTCTTGACGGTGGCGCGCAGCAGAGCCACCGAGGCGACCCCGAGGAGAGCCTGGGGCACCAGCATCGCCCAGGTGTTGAGTCCGAAGATGCGTACCGACAACGACATGAGCCACAACGACATCGGGGGCTTGTCGACGGTGATCGAGTTGGCGGCATCGGAGGACCCGAAGAAGAATGCCTTCCACGACACCGAACCTGCTTGTACTGCAGCGGAATAGAAGGAGTTCGCCCACCCCGAGGCACCGAGGCCCCAGATGTAGGCGACGCCGGTGCCGACCAGCAGCGCGACGAGACCGATCCACTCCCAGCGCGGGGAAGCGATGGGTGCGGCAGAGGCGTCCGCGGAGGGGCGTTCGATCGTCGTCGTCACAGATTCTTCTCCGCACCGGCGGACTGGAAATCGGCCGACTGGGCGCTACGGAAGACCCACCGCAGTGCGACGAATCGGCACACGGTGGCAACGAGATTGGCGACGATGAGTACGGCCAGCTCGACGTGCCGTGACACATCGGGCACCCAGGCGTGCAGTACCGCGAGCGATCCACTGGTGACGAGCAGGGCGAAGCCGAAGATCGCCAGTCCCTGCAGTTGGTGCTTGCCCGCACCATCCGATCCGCGTACGCCGAAGGTGAAGGCGCGGTTGGCCGCGGTGTTGAGGACGGCGGTGATCAGTAGCCCGAAGAAGTTCGCCGCCTGTGCGCCGATCAGCGAGTGCAGCACGAGATACAGCAGAGCGTAGGCGATGGTGCTGGCGGCGCCGATGATGCCGAATCGCACCATCTGGCTGATCATTCCGTGCGGCACACCGGGCACGAGCGGCTCCCGTCCCAGGCTTCGACGCAGTTCGGCGACCGGCAGTACACCGGTTGCCAGGGCACGGCCCACCCGCCAACATCCCTGCAGGTCTTTGACGGCGGTGTCGACGATGTTGACGCTGCTGTTCGGGTCGTCGACCCAGTCGACGGGCACCTCGTGGATGCGCAGGCCGACTTTCTCTGCGATGACCAGCAATTCGGTGTCGAAGAACCATCCGGTGTCTTCGATGAGCGGCAACAGCTGTCGGGCGACATCGGTGCGCATGGCTTTGAACCCGCATTGCGCATCCGAGAAGCGCGCGCGTAGAGAGGTGCGCAGTATGAGGTTGTAACTGCGCGAGATGAATTCGCGCTTGGCACCGCGGACCACCCGGGACGACCGGTTGAGCCGCGATCCGATGGCGAGGTCCGAGTGGCCCGACATCAGGGGTGCGATCAGCGGCATCAACGCGTTCAGATCGGTGGAGAGATCGACGTCCATGTAGGCCACCACATCGGCGTCGGACGCCATCCAGACGGCCTTGAGCGCGCGTCCTCGGCCCTTCTCGTCCAGGTGATGGACCCGAACTCCCTCGATCTCGTCGGCGAGTCGATGCGCCACAGCGAGAGTGGCGTCGGTGCTGGCGTTGTCGGCGATGGTGATGCGCGACCGGAACGGGATTCGGTCCTCGAGATGCTCGTGGAGACGACGAATGCACTGTTCGAGGTCTGCCTCTTCGTTGTAGACCGGGATGACCACCTCGAGCGTGGCCGTGGCGTTCGAGCCGGGCCGCTGGCCTGCTGCTCGTGCGAGGGAATTCGTTGTCATGTGGACCAGAATCGGGTCCGGAGCTGGACCCACCCTGCGACGGACCTGGCAATCACCTGGGAGCCGCGGCCGTGAGCGGAGCCTCTCGAATCGGGTAGGGCATCCTGTTCCCATGGCTTCCATTTTCAGCAAGATCATCGCCGGCGAAATCCCGGGACGTTTCGTCTGGCAGGACGACGACGTCGTCGCATTTCTGACGATCGCGCCGGTCACGCAGGGACACACGCTGGTGGTTCCGCGTGAGGAGATCGACCAGTGGCAGGACGTCGACGGTGCCGTGTTCGCCAAGATCACTGCCGTTGCGCAGATCGTCGGCCAGGCCGTCCGGACTGCCTTCGACGCACCCCGCGCAGGTCTGCTGATCGCCGGGCTCGAGGTACCGCACCTGCATCTCCATGTGTTTCCGGCTTACGACATGGGCAACTTCGACATCTCCGGTGCCGACCCGAATCCGTCGGCGGAGTCGCAGGACGAGGCGGCGGCCAAGCTCCGAGCGGCGTTGCGTGAACTCGGCCACGAGGCTCACGTCCCGAACTGACGCACCTCGCTCACCGCAGAGGCGTGAGCAAGCGTCGACGGGTGCGCAGCTGCATCGACACCTCGTCGGATCGGGTGTCGGGGTCGTAGCCCGGGCCGATGTCGGTGTCGATGTCGTGCGGCCCGGGTGCAACTCCGCATTCGGGGCACGTGCCCAGTGGTCCGAGGTCGGTTCCGCAGGGCGCATGCAGAAATCGTCGACGCCTCCCTGCAGGTTTTGCGGTCTGTTCCTCACCCCAGTAGCTCAGCGCGAACACGGCCGGCCACAGTCGTTCGAGGGCGGCGGTCGGGACATAATCGTCGCGTCCGCCCTCGGCGGTCCGAGCTCGCCGTTCGAGCAGCCCGGCGTCGACCAGTGCGCCCAGTCGTTGCGCGAGGACCGCCTTGGAGATGTCGAGGTGGACCTGGAAGTCTCCGAAGCGTCGGACGCCGAAGAAGCAGTCGCGCACGATGAGCATCGTCCATCGTTCGCCGACGAGTTCGAGGGCACGGGCCAGGGAGCAGTCCTGGCGGGCGTAGTCGATTCCGAGTGCCATGACGCGATCGTACAGTCTGTTGACCGAACCGAGTTGGGCGTTTACAGTTCGATCACCAGACCAAAAGGACGATGATGACCGATACTGCACCCTCGCCCGTCAGCACCACGAACAGCACCCGCGCGCTCACCATCGCAGCGCTCGGCACCTTGCTGACCCTGATGGCGTTCACCGCACCACTGGCGACCATCAACAGCACCGCGGCAGACCTGATGTCCGACGCAGCAGGACGCACCTGGATTCTCAGCTCGATGAGCATCGGCCTCGCTGCCGCTCTGCTCACCACCGGGACTGTCGCCGACGACTTCGGCCGTCGCCGCACCTTCGCACTCGGGGCAGCGGTACTGGCAGTCGGCACGCTGATCAGTGCCGTGTCTCCGAATACGTTGATCTTCGTATCGGCCCGCATCCTGCAGGGTCTCGGCGGAGCGGCGGTCATCGCGTCGAGTCTGGGCATCATCGCGCACACGCACCCGGCCGGTCCGGTGCGCGCCAAGGCGAGCGGGGTGTGGGGTGCAAGCGTGGGTGCCGGCATTGCCCTCGGCCCGTTGCTGGCTGCCCTACTGGATCGCTGGGCGAGTTGGCGTGAGGCCTACGTGGTTCTCGCGATTGCCACGGTCGCGTTGGCGATCGCCGCGCATGTGCTCGTCGAAGAATCCAGGTCCGACGCCCCGCGTGGCCTCGATCCGATCGGGGCGCTGCTGTTGGCAACGGGCATCGCCGCATTGCTCGCCGCGTTGGTCGAGGGCAGGCAGGGCTGGACGGCCGTGACCCCCATCGTTCTCTTCGTCCTCGCCGTTCTTCTCCTGGCCGCCTTCACCGTTCTCGAATTGCGCAGCGCCACAGCGATGCTGGATCTCGCCCTGTTCCGGCACCCACCGTTTCTCGCCGCCACGGTCGCCGCACTGGCCACCGGCGGCGGCATCATCGCCCTGATGTCGTACATGCCAGGATTCGTCGGAACCGTGCTGGGAATCGATGCGCTCGGTGCCGCGCTGCTGCTGTTCGGATGGTCGGCCACGTCCGTCGTCACCGCCCTGTTGGCCCGCAGGCTCCCTGCATCGGTGAGCGGTCGGACGCAACTCGCCGTCGGTCTGGTCGGCGTCGCGATCGGCATGGTGATGCTCACGGGGTTGTCCGAGAACGCAACCTGGTCGCGGCTGCTCCCCGGGCTGCTCGTGGCAGGCATCGCGAGCGGAGTACTCAACGCCGCACTCGGACGCGAGGCAGTGGCCAGCGTGCCTGCCGGCCGCGGCGGAATGGGCAGCGGAGCCAACAACACCGCACGCTACGTCGGATCCGCAATCGGAGTCACCGTCGTTGCGGTGGTGGCTGTTCCATCGGGCGGGCATTCCGCGGCTGCGCTCACGACGGGCTGGAACACGGCAGCCTTGGTGACTGCTGCGATATCGATTCTCGGGGCCGTGGTGGTGGCGGTGTCACGCACCCGGCACTGACGAGTATTCCTGCTCCGGCCTTCCGGTCGACCCGTAGCGCAGCTGCATGCGCAGCCGCCCCTTGGACACCAGGGTTGCCAGGTATCGCTGCGCCGTCGCTCGCGAAATCCCAATGGCGGCAGCAACTTCCCCAGCAGACATCGGCTCGTCCGTACCGCGCACGGCATCGAGCACAAGATCACGTGTCACCGACTGCGAGGACGGAAGCGGTGCCGCCGCGCGTGGGCGCAGCGCATCGAGACCGCCGTCTATGTCGGCCTGGGTGAGCTCGTCCGTACGGTCCAGAGCAGCCCGGTACCTGAGATACCCGGTGAGCCGGTCGATCAACGCCGAGCGCGGAAACGGTTTGATCAGATACGTCCACGCGCCCGCTGCCATCGCCGAGCGGACCGTCTGCTGATCCGCCGCGGCCGAGAGCACCACTGCGTCGCACGGGAGTTCGCGGACCAGGTCGATACCGGACCCGTCCGGCAGATAGACGTCCACCAGAGCGAGGTCGTACGACTGTGCCGTCAGCAGCTCACGCGCCTGAGCGATACTGGTCGCCACCGCTGCCACCTCGTAGTTGTCGAGTGAGTTCACCAGTGCCGCATGCAGATCCGCGACTCGGAAATCGTCGTCGACCACCAGTACCTTCATTGCGAGGCCCCGTCTTCTCGTAGTGCGTCCGGCATCGACGCGATGAACACCGCGCCTCCTCGTCCGTTCTCCTCGGTGAGCTGCCCACCGACATCGGCCAATGTCACGTCGCCGCCGCGAGTACGCGCGATCTGCCGACTCAGTGCCAGACCCACTCCTCGACCGGCAGGCGATTCGGCCGTCGACTTGGTGGACACCCCCTCGACGAACACCTGATCGGGTGCCAGGGCCACGCCGTCACCGGAATCGACGACCACGATGTGCAGCGTCGAACCATCCTGTACCAGTTCCACTTCCACCTCGGCCGGCCGGCGGACACCCAGCCTGGCGGCGTCGATCGCGTTGTCGACGAGGTTGCCCAACACTGTCGTCACGTCGACGGGAACGACCAGTTCGCTGCCCACCCAGGTGTTCTCCCCCAACACCAACCGCACCCCGCTCTCACGCGCGTGCGCCGCCTTCGCAGTGAGGAACGACCGCAGGTAGGCGTCGGACACGGCATCGATGCCCTCGACGGTTTCCGATCTCGGTCCGACACCGAGAATCTCGTCGATGTACGTCGACGCTCGATCTGGGTGCCCCTCGTGCAGCAGGCCACTGACCAGGTGCATCCGGTTCGCGAACTCGTGCCGCTGCGCGCGCAGCACCGCAGACATCGACTGCACCGCGTCGAGCTGACGCGTCAGCGTCTCCACATCGGTTCGGTCACGCACGGTCAGCACCGTACCCAGATCTCGATTGTCGCGCAGCACTTTTCGGGCGGCGGCAATCACCACGACCTCGTTCACGGCCGCCAGTACGGGTTCGGCCGTCGGAGATTCGATGACCTCGAGCAACCTCGGGGTCAGGCCGATGTCCTCGACACGCATCCCGGGCTTGCCGTCGATCGAGAGCAACATACGCGCCTCGTCGTTGACGACCGTGACGACGCCGTCCGGGTCGATGGCCACCACGCCCTCGCCGATCCCGTGCAGCACTGCCTCCTGCTCACGGACGAGTTCGGCGAGTTCCTCCGGTTCGAGCCCCAGAGTCAGACGTTTCCATCTGCGCGCCAACAGGATCGAGCCGAGCACACCCAACAGCAGCACGGCTCCGGTCACCAGTCCGCCGTTGATCAAGTCCTTCACCAGCTCGGTACGTACGGCCGTCGTGGAGATACCCACACTCACTTCGCCGATCACCACGTCACTGGAACCGAGCGCCAGCACAGGAACTTTGGCGCGAACAGAGTCACCCAGCGTGCCACGCTCCTGCTCGACCACCTCGTTGCCCGCCAACGCACCCGACGGATCGGTGCTCACCCGTTGCCCCAGGACGGTCGGATCGGGGTGCGCCAAACGCAGGCCCCGATCGTCGGTGATCACGACGAACAGGGCATCGGTGCGCTCCCGAGCACTTTCGCCCGCCCGTTGGAGCGCGCCGCCTGCCAACACCCCGGCCGGCGCAGCATCGGTACCTGCGGTGTCCGCGGCCGAGAACTGCTCGACCAGCGAGCGCACCTGCGGATCCGAGGCCACCGTTCGCGCAACGGCGAGCGCCCGCTCGCCGTACTCCTCGCTCGCCTGTTCGCCACTGCTGATCGCGAACACCCCGAACGCCACTGCCAGGGCCACCGCCACCAGCGCTGCCTGCAGCAACAGCACCTGGGTCCTCAATCGCACTCACCCAGGCTATGCGCCTGGCGGGCTCGAGCACAATGCGCAAAAGGCTCTTTACGTTGCTTGCGCGGGTAGTGCGCACAACAGCGAACATGTGATGCCGGTTACGTAACTTCAGTCACAACACGTAGTCCAACCGGACCCACCTCACACATTTCGAGAAGGAGTGCACGATGTTGGTGATACTCGGCTTCCTCATGGTAGCCGCCTTCATGTTCTTGATCTTGACCAAGAGAGCCACGCCCGTCGTCGCGCTCACCCTCGTACCCGTCATCTTCGGCCTGCTGGCCGGTGCCGGACTCGGCATCGGTGACATGATCACCGACGGCATCAAATCCCTGGCCCCCACCGCGGCGCTGCTGTTCTTCGCCATCATCTTCTTCGGAATCATGATCGACGTCGGACTGTTCGACCCGCTGGTGCGTGGCATCCTGCGCGTCGTCCGCAATGACCCGATGAAACTCGTTGTCGGAACGGCAATTCTGGCCATGGTCGTCTCGCTCGACGGTGACGGCTCGACGACGTTCATCATCGTCACGTCCGCACTCCTGCCGCTGTACCTCAAACTCGGGGTGAGCCCGGTGATTCTGACGGTCGTCGCAGGTCTCGCCAACGGCACCATGAACATCATCCCGTGGGGCGGCCCGACGGTTCGCGCGGCATCGGCTCTCGGCATCTCCCCGTCCGACGTCTTCGTGCCGATGGTTCCGTCGATGATCGTCGGCCTGATCATCGTGCTGCTCTTCGCCGTTCACCTGGGCATCATGGAGCGTCGCCGTATCGGCAAGCTGATCTACGAGCCCGAACTGGTGGCATCCGGCGGTGGTGGCAGCGTCCGCAAGGGCGGCAAGGGCGGAAGCGGCTCCGGCACCGGCGGATCGGACGGCTCCGGCGAATCGGGCCAGTTCTTCGACGGCCTCGACCCCAATCGCGACACGTTGCGCCCGAAGTTGCTGTGGTTCAACGCTGCTCTGACGGTCATCCTGCTGGTCATCCTCGTCATGGACATCCTGCCCATCCCGGTGCTGTTCATGATCGCTGCCTCGATCGCCCTGACGGTCAACTTCCCCAAGGTCAAGGAGCAGGGCGACGCGATCGCACGGCACTCGTCCTCCATCGTCTCCGTCGTCGCCATGGTGCTCGCCGCGGCAATCCTCACCGGCGTCTTCCAGGGCACCGGCATGGTCGAGGCCATGGCCGAGTGGTTGCTCAACGTCATCCCGTCCGGAATGGGCCCGTACCTGGCCGTCATCACCGGCATCCTGAGTATCCCGCTGACGTTCTTCATGACCAACGACGCCTTCTACTTCGGCATCCTGCCGGTGTTGACCGAGACCGCGAGCAAGTACGGCATCGACCCGGTCGAGATGGCGCGTGCCTCGATCACCGGTCAGCCCGTCCACCTGCAGAGCCCGCTGGTTCCGGCCATCCTGCTGCTGGTCACCCTCGCCGGAGTGTCGCTGGCCGATCACCACAAGAAGGTGCTGTGGCGCGCGGTGGTCGTCTCGCTGGCCATGCTGGCCGTCGGCATCGTCCTCGGCCAGATCCCGTTCGGCTGATCCCCCACCCCACCTCTCGTAGGAGAAACCGTCATGACTGTTGGCGTACTGCACAACAATTCACCCGAGGGCCGCGCAGCATTGGCCGCCGCCGTTCGAGAAGCTCGCATCCGCGAGACGGACCTGGTCGTACTGCACGCACTCTCCGGATCGGCCGAGCCGTCCGCCGAGGCCGCCGAGACGCAGGCCGTGTCCACCGCCGTGGAGACCGCGTTGACCGACATCGACCACGCAGACGCGGTCTCCTGGACCGTGGCAGTGGGTAGGCCCGATCCCGACGCCGTCAACACTCTGCTGACACTGGTGGAAGAGCAGAAGTCCGAGATCCTGGTGGTCGGCTCGCGCCACCGCTCGGCGGTCGGAAAGTTCTTGATGGGACAGACGATTCAGCGTCTGCTCCTCGAGATTCCGGTCCCGGTTCTGCTGGTCAAGTCCGGAGCGTGAGAGCTCGACACCGCGTGACCCGGATACTCGGGCACAGCCTCCGATGGATCGGCCTCGCGGCCGTATCCGTCGGGGGCTGGGCCCTTTTCGAAGCCCTCGGCCTGACAGCACCGTCGTTGTTCGCGGCCCTCGTCGTCGCGGTGGTGTTCGCACTGACCGGCCTGGGCCCGGGCGCGGTACCGCGGCCGGCGTCGATGGCGGCGCAGGGCACACTCGCCGTGACCATCGGGTTGATGCTCGACACCGACACCCTCGGTGCGTTGGGCGAGAACTGGATTCCCGCAGTTCTCGTCGGCGCAGGGACGCTGGTCGTCAGCGCCGGCTGCGGTGCGCTGCTCGCCCTGCATCGCGACGTCGACCCGGTCACCGGGGCGCTGTCCCTGATTGCCGGTGGCGCAACGGGTCTGGTATCCATCGCCCGAGAACTCGGCGGGGACGAGCGCATCGTCGCAGTGGTCCAGTATCTACGCGTCGCACTCGTGGTGGTCACGATGCCGCTCATCGTCACGTTCGCGTTCCACACCGACACCGGCGGTGGAGCCGACGCGCAGGAGCAGTCGACCACACCCTGGTACATCGGCACGGCCTTTCTTATCGCTGCCGTCGTCGCCGGAATCGTTCTCGCCCGGCTGATCCGACTGCCCGCTCCCGCCACACTCGGACCACTGATCGTCGCCGGTGCCTGCGAACTGCTCGGCTGGCCGGTCGACATCTCGGTCCCGACCGTGCTGTTGCCGGTGGCGTTCATCGTCATCGGATGGCAAGCGGGGCTCGCCTTCACCGTCTCCAGTCTGCGGGCCATCGGTCGTATCTTCCCGTGGGCCGCACTGCTGGTCGTATCGATCGGGGTGATCTGCGCACTGTTCGGCTGGGCACTGTCTGCGATCACCGGAGTCAGCATGCTCACCGGCTACCTCGCGACCACACCCGGCGGATTGGCCGCTGTACTGGCCGTGTCCGCGACGACCGGGTCGGACGTCACCTTCGTGGCGTGCGTTCAGGTGATCCGTCTGGTGTCGATGCTCGTGGCCGCGCCACTCGCCGCAGCCGCATACACGAAGTTGGCCGAACGCAAGAAGGCCAGGACGGCACACGAATCAACCGTCGGCGCGGGGTAATTCGACTCGAAAGGTCGCGCCCTGCCCCGGGGCGCTCTGCACACGCACCGTGCCGTCGTGCGCGGCAACCAGGGCCGCCACGATCGACAGACCGAGCCCGCTGCCCCCGCTCTCGCGCGTCCGCGAAGAGTCGGCTCGATAGAAGCGCTCGAAGACGTGCGCCGCCTCTTCTTCGCCCAGACCGGGCCCGGTGTCCTGGACTTCGAGCAGCACCGACGACTCGGTCGTTCCGACGCAGACGGTGATCGATGCGGATTCGGGTGTGTGCCGTACCGCGTTGCCGACGAGGTTCGCGAGCACCTGACGCAGCCGCGCGTCGTCGCCGCTGACTTCGGGTATTCCCGGCCCCGCCAACACTTTCAGCGAGATGTCTCGTGTGGGCGAGACCGCCTTGGCGTCGTGCACGGCATCGGCGGCGACGGTCAGCAGATCGACGCGTCGCATGTCCAGAGGTCGTTGCGCGTCGAGGCGCGCGAGCATCAACAGGTCTTCGACGAGCAGTCCCATGCGCGCCGACTCGCCCTCGATTCGGTTCATCAACAACGAGATATCGCTCATCGCACCCTGTCGGTACAGCTCGGCGAACCCGCGGATCGTCGTCAACGGTGTTCGTAATTCGTGGCTCGCGTCGGCGACGAAGCGGCGCATCCGATCCTCGGATGCGCGAGCGGCCTCCTCGGAGGCCGCAGTTGCCGCGAACGCGCGCTGAATCTGCGAGAGCATCCCGTTCAGGGCCGCCGACAACCGGCCGACCTCGGTCTTCTCACTCCACTCGGGGACTCGACGGTGTAGGTCTCCGGCAGCGATGGCCGCAGCCGTCGTCTCCACCTCACGCAACGGTCGCAGACTGCGCCGCACCACGAAGTAGGCGATCACGGCCAGGGCCAGCAACACGGCCGCGCCGATGTAGAACTGGAGTACCACGAGTCTGCCGACGGTCTGCTGATTGGCGCTGAGCGACATGCCGACGGTGGTGGAACCCTCGCTGTTCGTCACCGTGATCACCCGCCACTCCTTCGACGGGTCGCCCTCGGAGCCGACGGTCTTCGGGGTCGCCGACGGCGTGCCCGACAGGTCCGGAACATCCTCTGCCACATCGTTGATCGGACCGCGCACGGTACCGTCGTCGGCGACGAAACGAACGTAGAAATTGGACGGCGGGCGACCTGGATTGGGCTCGTCGACCGGGAAGGGCGGGCGTTCGTTACCCGGCTTGGCCCAGCCCACGGACGCCTCGATCAGTTGTTGATCGAGGCGACGCATCAACGACGTCTCGAGGGACGAGGTCACGGCCACTCCCGACGCCAGCAGACCGAGACCGACCAGGAGCAGCAGCGCGGCGACCAAAGTGAAACGCAGCGGCAGACTCCGAATCCGACCTCGAATGCCCGTCACCGCGGCTGGCGCATGACGTAGCCGACGCCCCGCAATGTGTGGATCAATCGGGTGTCGCCCGTATCGACCTTGCGGCGCAGATACGACACGTACGACTCCACCACTCCCACTTCACCACCGAAGTCGTAGTGCCACACATGGTCGAGAATCCGCGGCTTGCTCAGCACCGTTCCCGCGTTCACCATGAAGTACCGCAGCAACGTGAATTCGGTGGGCGAGAGCGAGACCGGCTCGCCCGCCTTCCACACCTCGTGGGTGTCGTCGTCGAGTTCGATGTCCGCGAAGGCAACTCGGGACGGCTGCGCGTCCTCGCTCTTGCCCGAACGGCGCAGGATCACCCGGAGTCGGGCCACCACCTCCTCGAGCGAGAACGGCTTGGTGACGTAGTCGTCCGCACCGAGGGTCAGCCCGGTCACCTTGTCCTCCACGGAATCTCGTGCGGTCAGGAACAGGGCGGGCGCATCGATTCCGTCCGCTCGCAGCCGACGCAGCAGACCGAAACCGTCCATGCCGGGCATCATCACGTCGAGAATGAGAGCCTCGGGCCTGAAGTTGCGGGCCTTGTCCAATGCCTCGGGACCGGACGACGCCGTCGCCACCTCGAATCCCTGGTACCTGAGGCTGACCGACAGCAGTTCGACGATGGTCGGTTCGTCGTCGACTATCAGGACTCGGGCCTCGGGTGTCTCGCTCACGGTGTCCATCATCGCGCGAGATGCTGCTCGTTCGCTGGACTCTCGCTGTGAGGTTGCTGTGAGCCACCGCCGGCACTCCGGAACCTGGAGGAGGCATGATGGCAGCACCATGGTCGACGCGAACACCGACACCCGCACCAGGGCTCGGCCGGCGGTGTCATCCATGCACGTATTCGCAACTCTGCTCGTGTTGGGCATCGCGACAGGTTCCGACATCGCCCGGTGGGTCGACTCGTCCCCCGCGCTGAAGACCGGAGCGACGGTGTTCACCGGGATCTTCGTTCAGGCGACGCCGTTCCTCGTGCTCGGTGTGCTGGTCAGCGGGAGCATTGCCGCGTTCGTTTCGCCCGCGGTCCTTCGGAAGGTGGTGCCGAAGAACGAGACCGCTGCCGTCGGCGTGACGGGACTGGCCGGAATGGCGCTGCCCGGCTGCGAATGCGGTGCCGTCCCGGTGTCGCGTCGGCTCATGGATCAGGGCGTCCCGACCTCTGCGGCACTGGCCTTTCTGCTCTCGGCACCGGCGATCAACCCCGTCGTCCTGGTCTCCACCGCCGTGGCCTTTCCCGGCGAGCCGGCGATGGTTCTCGCGCGGTTCTTCGGCTCACTCGCCACCGCTCTGTTGATGGGCTGGCTGTGGACCAGGTTCGGCAAGGCCGAGTGGATCTCTGCTCGACTCGCTGATCGCGAACACCGCCACGGAAACTCGAAGTGGGAGACGTTCCGTGAGTCGGCGCGTGCGGATCTGCTCCAGGCCGGAGCTTTTCTCGTGTTCGGAGCGGCGGCCGCCGCATTGCTGCATCTGGTGGTTCCGGACTGGGTGTTCGACCATCTCGCCGGTCAGTTGTTGCTGTCGATCCTGGTGATGGCCGTGCTCGCGGTGATTCTCGCGCTGTGCTCGGAGGCCGACGCATTCGTCGCGGCGAGCATGTCGATGCTGCCGCTGCTGCCTCGGCTGGTCTTCCTGGTGGTGGGACCTGCGGTCGACGTGAAGTTGATGGCGATGCAGGCCGGCAGCTTCGGACGCGGCTTCGTGGCTCGCTTCGCCCCGCTGACGTTCGTCGTCGCGATCGTGTGCGCCTCGGTCAGCGGCTACGCGTTCCTGGGTGCGCGATGAAACGCGAGGTGCAGAATCTGCTGCTGCTGCTTCTCGGCGGAGCCACGGTCAAGATCTCGATGGACGGCACCTTTGTGCGATATGTCAAACCCTCGCTGCATCCGTATCTGCTGACCGCCGGGGTGTTGATCGTCGCCCTGGCGATCGCGTCGATCGCCGCCGACATCCGCCGCGGTGGGCCCGCGGGCGACGGTCATGATCACGATTCACGTCCGTACTGGCTGCTCTTGATCCCGCTGGCGGTCATCCTGTTCGTCGCACCGCCCGCGCTGGGAGTCTCGGCAGTCGGCGATCGATCCGTCACCTCGGCGGCCGATCGCCAGAGGACAGCGTTTCCACCGCTGCCGAACGAGGACGCACCCGAGGTGCCGTTGCTCGACGTCGTGCAACGCGCGGTCAGGGATACCGAGAACAGCCTCGACGGACGGGAGATTCGCGTCACCGGATTCGCCGTCGCCACCGCGAGCGGAGGCTCGCCGCGTGTCGACGGCACGAGAGAAGGCCTCGATCTCGCGCGCGTTCTGATCATCTGCTGTGCGGCCGACGCCAGATCCGTCCGCATCCACCTCGACGCAGGTAGCGGCGCTCTCGACGGAATTCCGGACGGCACCTGGCTGGAGATCTCGGGGACGGTCGACGCGGCGACCGCGACCGAGGAGACCGCATTCACGCCCACGATGACGGTCTTGTCGGTCGAGCGAATCGAGGCACCGGCGAACACGTACGCATACTGAGAGCTCGAAACTTCTGGCCACTACCCGCCAAGATTGGTACGATCGTACAAGTCACTTCCGACAATCGGACGAGCGCACCGTACCCGAACAGCGACAAGACGGTGCAAGGAGTGATTTCTCATGGCTTGGCTGATTCTCGTCGTCTCCGGCGTCCTCGAAGCGATCTGGGCAACCGCACTGGGTAAGTCCGAGGGCTTCACCAAACTCGGACCGTCCGCCGTCTTCGGTGTCGCGGTGGTGCTCAGCATGATCGGTCTCGCGGTCGCAATGCGGTCGTTGCCCACCGGAACCGCCTATGCAGTCTGGGTGGGAATCGGTGCCACCCTCACCGTCGCGTACGCCATGATCACCGGCGAGGAAGCTGCGTCGATTCTCAAAATTGCGCTTCTGGTCGGGATCGTCGGATGCGTCGTGGGACTGAAGGTTCTTCACTGATTTTCCGAGCTACGAGCAGTTACAGTAAAACGATGAACTGGGTGTCAGCGATCACACTGCCCGCGCGCGCCGGAATCGCCATCGCCGAACAGGCGATCGGCGTCGCGGAGGTCGCGCTGGCGACGACCCGGATGGCCTTGGCCACCGGCGCGTCCGGCACCGCAGGGGTGGCCTCGCTCGCCAACCCACGCGGCGGCACGATGCAACTGCTCGCTCAGCTCGGTCAGCTCACCTCCGACGACCGCGCCCTGGGCAACGCACTCAAGGAGGGCGGGCCGCTCGATCGCCTGCTCGCCCAGGGTGGCGTCGTCGATCGACTCACGTCCGAGGACGGCACCCTCGAGCGCCTGCTGTCTCCGGGCGGACCCGTCGAACGCATTCTTGCTCCCGGCGGGCCCCTGGATCGCCTGCTGGCCGAGGACGGGCCCCTCGAACGATTGCTGGCCGAAGGCGGCCTGCTCGACCGCATCACCGCCACCAACGGTCCGCTCGAACGACTGACGGCCACGGACGGCCCCCTCGAGGTACTCACGCGTCAGGACGGCCTTATCGAACGCGCTATTGCCGAAGACGGGATCCTCGAGACGCTGCTCGCCGAGGACGGTCCCATCGAGAGATTGACGGCCAAGGGCGGCCCACTCGATCAGCTCGTCAAGCTGTCCGAGACCCTGACGTCGGTGGCGCCGAACATCGAGCGCATGAGCATTTCGATCGACATCCTGCAGGACTCCGTGGAAATCCTGTCGGCGGCGGTTCATCCGCTGGGAGAGTTGGTCGGCCGGCTCCCGGGCCGGTGGCTCAAGAGCGGGAAGCAGTCGGTCCACGAGCTGCACTGACCTGACCAGCGAACGGCATCGCGAGCGTTCGTCTGCGCATCGATGTTAGCGCTCACACTGGTCACGAGGCCGGGGAAAAGAATTCTTTGACAACGCCGATGTTATCGCTCACACTTTCGTCTTGATGTGATGTGAGGCACACGAGAGGCCTCGACCGCGACCCACGGTCCGATTTCACTACGCAGGGAGAAACGATGAAGTTTCGACACCTATCCATGGCCGCGGCCGCGGTGGCACTCACCCTCACGCTCGGCGCGTGCGGATCGAGCACCAAGACCGCAGACGAGGCTCCGGCCGAAGGCGGCAGCACGGCAGGCGCTCTGATCGGCGTCACGATGCCGACCAAGTCCTCCGCCCGATGGATCGCCGACGGCGACAACCTCAAGAGTGCACTCGAGGGTCAGGGCTACAAAGTCGATCTGCAGTACGCCGAGAACGACATTCCCACCCAGGTCAATCAGATCGAGAACCAGATCACCCAGGGCGCAAAGCTTCTCATCGTGGCTTCCGTGGACGGCACCGCCATCACCACGCAGCTGCAGGAAGCCAAGGACAACGGCATCGGAGTCATCGCCTACGACCGTCTGATTCGCAACTCACCCAATGTCGACTACTACGCGACCTTCGACAACTACAAGGTCGGCGTCGACCAGGCCACGTCGCTTCTCGTCGGCCTCGGTCTGAAGAACGAGGACGGCACCGACAAGGCCGACGCGCCCGCAGGCCCGTTGAACATCGAGGTCTTCGCCGGTTCGCCCGACGACAACAACGCCACCTTCTTCTTCGACGGTGCCATGGAGACCCTGAAGCCGTACCTGGACAAGGGAACTCTGAAGATCGGCAGCGGCGAGTCCGACTTCGAGACGGCTGCAACACTGCGCTGGGACCCCGCCACCGCACAGAAGCGCATGGAGGATCTCCTCACCAAGACGTACTCCTCGGGCCAGAAGGTTCAGGGCGTGCTCTCGCCGTACGACGGCCTGTCCATCGGCATTCTCTCGGCACTCAAGAGCAACGGATACGGCACGGCAGGCCAGCCCTACCCGATCGTCACCGGACAGGACGCCGAGGTGCCGTCGGTCAAGTCGATCATCGCCGGTGAGCAGTACTCCACGATCTACAAGGACACGCGCCAGCTGGCCGAGGTCACGATCCAGATGGCTCAGGCCATGCTCAACGGTCAGACTCCCGAGACCAACAACACCACCGACTACGACAACGGCGACAAGGTCGTTCCCGCGTACCTGCTGCAGCCCGAGATCGTCTACAAGGACAACTACGAGAAGCTGCTCGTCGAGGGTGGCTACTACACCGAGGATCAGTTGAAGTGAGTTCGGCGATGACGAGCCCGATTCTGGAGATGCGCGGCATCACCAAGACATTTCCCGGCGTCAAGGCGCTACAGGATGTCACCCTCTCGGTCGATCGCGGCGAGATCCACGCGATCTGCGGCGAGAACGGAGCAGGCAAGTCGACGCTCATGAAGGTGTTGTCGGGTGTGTACCCACACGACACATTCGACGGCGACATCGTGTTCGACGGTCGAGAGTGCAAGTTCTCCGACATCCGAAGTAGCGAGGCCGAGGGCATCGTCATCATCCATCAGGAACTCGCCCTGAGTCCGTATCTCTCCATTGCCGAGAACATCTTTCTCGGCAACGAGCGGTCCAAGCGTGGGTTCATCGACTGGAACCGAACGAATTCAGAGGCCGCAGCCCTACTGAACCGAGTAGGGCTGCGGGAGAATCCCGTCAACGTCGTGGGCGACCTCGGCGTCGGCAAGCAGCAACTCGTCGAGATCGCCAAGGCACTGTCCAAGGACGTGACCCTGCTGATTCTCGACGAACCCACTGCGGCACTGAACGATTCCGACTCCGCACATCTGCTGGAGCTGTTGCGCGGCCTACGGGACGAAGGCATCACGTGCGTGATCATCTCGCACAAGCTCAACGAGATCGCGGCCATTGCCGACCGGACCACGATCATTCGGGACGGCAAGACCATCAAGACGCTGGACATGCGGGACCCGGACGTCAACGAGGATCGCATCATCTCGCTGATGGTCGGCCGCGATCTCGAGCACCGGTTTCCGCCCCACGAATCGACTGTGGGAGAGGAAGTCCTGCGCATCGAGGACTGGACCGTGCACAGTCCTACCCAGCAGGGCCGGACCGTCGTCGACAAGGCGAACCTCACGCTGCGGCGCGGCGAGATCGTCGGTCTTGCCGGATTGATGGGTGCCGGGCGTACCGAGTTGGCCATGAGCGTCTTCGGCCGAAGCTACGGAATCGACATCTCGGGCCGTCTCTACAAGTACGGCAAGGAAATTCACGTCAAGTCCGTCAACGATGCCATCCATCACGGCATCGCCTACGCCACCGAGGACCGGAAACGGTACGGCCTCAATCTGATCGACGACATCAAGCGCAACATCTCCACTGCGGCGCTGGACAAACTGGTGACGGGAGGCTTCGTCGACGACAACCAGGAGTTCAAGGTCGCCGAGGGCTTCCGGAAGAGCATGAACATCAAGGCACCGAACGTCTCCGCTGTCGTCGGCAAACTCTCCGGTGGCAATCAGCAGAAAGTCGTGCTGAGCAAATGGATCTTCAGCGATCCCGACGTGCTCATCCTCGACGAACCGACGCGAGGAATCGACGTCGGCGCGAAATTCGAAATCTATTCGATCATCAACCAACTCGCCGACGCCGGAAAGGCAGTGCTGGTGATCTCGTCCGAACTTCCGGAACTTCTCGGTCTGTGCGACCGGATCTACGCGCTGTCCGCCGGCCGAATCACCGGTGAGGTCGACCGCGAGGACGCGACCCAGGAATCTCTCATGCATCTCATGACCCGTGGAACAGGAGTACTTCGATGAACCAGCTGTCGACCGTTCGGGGGCTGCTCACGCGAAACCTCCGACAAAGCGGAATCTTCATCGCTTTCGCGCTGATCATCGTGCTCTTCACCGTGCTGACCGGCGGGCAGCTTCTGGTGCCGCAGAACATCAGCAACATGGTGGTGCAGAACTCCTACATTCTCATTCTCGCCATCGGCATGGTGGTCATCATCATCGCCGGCCACATCGACCTGTCCGTCGGATCGGTGGTGGCGGCCACCGGAGCCATTGCCGGTGTCCTGATGGTTCAACAGAACGTGCCGTGGCCATTGGCGGTGCTGATCACGTTGATCGTCGGCGGTCTGATCGGCGCCTGGCAAGGCTATTGGGTCGCGTACTTCGGCATTCCCGCGTTCATCGTCACCCTGGCGGGGATGCTCGTCTTCCGCGCCGTGACTCTCATCGTCCTCGGCAACCAGGGCATCGGGCCGTTCCCCGGGCCGGTGCGCACACTGTCCAACGGCTTCCTGCCCGGTTTCATGGGCAATGTGGGCCTCGGACCGTTGGGCGGGGCAGATATCTTCACGTTGCTCGTCGCGATTCTCGCGGTCGTCGGAATCGTCTTCAGCCAGTGGCGTTCTCGAACGGGTCGGCAGAAGTACGGCCAGACCGTGGACGCGATGCCGCTGTTCCTGATCAAGATGGCGTTCGCCGCCGCTCTCGTACTTGCCATCGCAATCCAGTTGGCCCGCTTCAAGAATCTGCCGTACGTGCTGATCCTGCTGGCCGTATTGGTCATGGGTTACTCCACGCTGGCCGGCAAAACCGTGTTCGGTCGGCACGTGTACGCCATCGGCGGCAACATTCACGCCGCGTCCCTGTCCGGCATCAAAGTCAAGCCGGTGACCTTCTGGATCTTCGTCAACATGGGCGTACTGTCCGCCCTCGCCGGAATCATCTTCGCCGGCCGACTCAACCAGGCGGGCCCCACCGCGGGCAACGGCTTCGAGCTCGACGCTATCGCAGCAGCCTTCATCGGTGGCGCAGCAGTTCAGGGCGGCGTCGGCCGCATCGTCGGTGCGCTTACCGGCGGCCTCATCATCGCCGTGATCAACAGCGGTATGTCGCTCATCGGCTCGCCCAGCGAGCGCGTACAGCTCGTCAAGGGTCTGGTACTTCTTGCCGCGGTGGCGTTCGACATCTGGACCAAGCGCCGAGCCGCGAGCGGTAAGGGCAGTAAGGGTGACAAAGCCGCCCCACCGAGCAGCTACCTGGGCGTGCCCGTACCCGCAGAAATGTTCTCCGGTGCCGAGCCGGGTAAGCCTGCACCCACCACCACCGGTCCTGCGGTGAACACACCCACGTGAATCACGTGGTGGCGGGCACCGCAGGCCCGGGCATGCTGTGATTGTGTTCGACGACGCGAGAGGAGCTGCACCACGATGACGCCGACACGCGGACCGGCCATGACCGATGTCGCCCGGCTCGCCGGCGTATCCCACCAGACCGTCTCCCGCGTCATCAACGGTCATCCCAACGTGACCGAGGCGACGAGAGTCAAAGTGCACGAGGCGATCTCGGAGCTCGGGTATCGCCCCAACACCGCCGCCCGCGCTTTGGTCACCGGCCGCAGCCGGACGATAGGAATCGTGGGAACCGGAAACGCTCTCTACGGTCCGGTCTCCACGCTCTACAGCATCGAATCTGCTGCACGACAGGCCGGGTACTCCGTCGTCGTCGGCGTCCCCACCTCGTTCGACGAGTCGGCGATCATCACCTGCGTCCGTAGATTGCAGAAACAGGGCGTCGACGGCGTCGTCGTGATCGCACCACTGCGTACCGAAGGCGGCGACATCGCCCACCTGGCCGGCGAACTGCCGCTGGTCGCCGTCGAGGGGTCGCCTGCAGGCGAGATGGCCGTGGTCTCGGTCGACCAGATCGCCGGGGCGCGTGCCGCCACCGCACATTTGCTCGGACTGGGACACAGTGCGGTGTGGCACGTCGCTGGGCCTCTGGGTTGGTACGAGGCAGGCGACCGCGTCACCGGATGGCGACTCGCCCACGAGGATGCAGGCATCGAACCACCTCCCACCCTCAGCGGCGACTGGACCGCGCGATCAGGGTTCGCAGCCGGACGAGAATTGGCCGAGAATGCCGATGTCACAGCAGTATTCGCTGGCAATGACGCAATGGCACTCGGGATCTTGCGCGCACTGGAGGTACACGGCAAGCGAGTGCCGCACGATGTCAGCATCGTCGGATTCGACGATGTGCCCGACGCAGAATTCTTCTCACCACCGCTGACCACCATCCGCCAGGAATTCAGTGAGGTCGGCGTACGCAGCGTCGAGATTCTGTTGAACCAGATCGACTCCGGAAGCCGAAGCACCCGACGATCGAGCATCGAACCGAGCCTGGTGATTCGAGCGAGCAGCGGTGCTGCACGTGCATGAAAGTTCGTAGCCTGCTACGAATTTCCGTGCACGTGCGGCGAAGCCGCTCACATCCGCAACTGGATCTCGACCAGTAGCCGCGCATCGGGATCGGTGAGATCGAGGTCCAGGATCTGCTCGACGCGTCGAATGCGATAGCGCAGGGTGTTCGGGTGAATGTGCAGCCGCTCGGCAGCGGATCGAACATCGCCGAAGCACGCCAGATACGTCTCGAGGCTTTCACGCATGCGAGAGTCGTTGGTGGCGTCGTATCGGTCGAGATCGGCGATACGCGGGTCTCGGAGTTGTTCGTGATTGCCGATCAGTTCGAGAATTTCTCCCAGCAGCACAGAGGTTCTCGATTCCTCGAGCGTGGTGACGCGCACCTCGCCGGTGGTGGCGTCCAGCACCCGGTCCACCTCGAACCTGGCCACGGCCACACCATCGAGGTCGGCGACCGGGGCAGCCACCGCGGCGCGCAGTGCCAGTGACGTTCGCGTCTCGATCCGCCCGACGGCATCGGCGGTCCACCCCGAAATCCCCGTGCCCGACGCCACCCCGGGAAACAGTGCGTAGATTCTCTCGCCGATGGTGGTGACCAGAGAGTCTCGTCGAAATGCGCTGGCGTGCAGGCGGATGGCCGGTGCCAGTGCGGCGATCTCGAATTCTCCACAGGGAGCGAATCCCACGACCGCCGCCGATCCCGAGGTGGGTATCGACAGCGCGGATGCGAGCGAGGGAACGTCCACTCCGCCGCCTCTGGCCCCGAGCAGGCGTTGTATCTGCAGGGTCTCGTTGGTCGGGGCGTTCGCGATACGCGTGATCAGTCGGGCGGCGACGGCAGAGGCCCCGCGCAGCACCGCGTCGGCGTCGTCGGCGAGCGACGCGACCCCCTCCTGCACCCAGATCGTCCCGAGAGTCGTTGGGCTGCCCGATATCCGGCGGATCCCGACGGCGAGGCGTCGGCGAATTCCCAGTTCGACGTCGGCGGGTACGTCGATGACGTCGTCGGTACGACGGAGGCGATCGAAGACGCCGCGCTCGTGCAGTCTGCGCAGATAGTCGGCCGGGCCTTCGCGCCCGAGGATCGACAGGGTTCGGAGCTCGTCGGCCGCGTCGTCGGATGCCGAGTACGCCAGCACGTGCGAGCGCTCGTCCTCGATGCTCACCATGCCTTTCGTCAGTGCCGCGACCGTCTGCGCGAGTTCGTAGAGGTCGGTGTCGGCTCCGAAGGTTCCGTCGTCGGGACCGTGCGACCGCACTTGATCGAGAACTCCGCGCGTCATCGACAACAACAACTCCCAGCGCGTCTGCCGGTGCACGGCGACCAACGCGATACCGGTCTCGCGCGCACCGTGGGCCAGCGCAGCCGAGTCGGCAACCTTCGTCAGGACCGCGAGCGGCCTGTCCGCCGCAGGACGCAGCGCGAGATCGTCGAACCACCGCACCACGTCGGCCTCGGTCACCCCCACCAACAGCGCCAGATCGGCGGATGCCCCCGGGGGAAGGTGCAGATCGTCGACGTCGAGCAACGCCACGGAGCCGACGGCCATGTCGATTCCCGCGGGCGCGACCACCAGTTCGACGACGGCGCTGTGCAGCGAACCCAGCAACGATCGCAACGTCATGGAGTTGGCCATGCGGACAAGTAGACCACGAATTCTTTGGCCGATGGGCTGATTGAACGCGTGCCGGATGGGACTTCAATGGGCATCACACATCGAAGACGAGGAGCAGCCATGGACGCCGTCACATCCGTTCCCACCCCCACCAACGAGCCGGTCAATACCTACGCCCCGGGGAGCGCGGAACGCGCCCGCCTCCGGACCAGCCTGACCGAACTCCGGACATCGCCCGTCGAGATCCGCCAGGTCATCGGTGGCGTTCACCGCGTTGCCGACGGCCCGATGGAGAACGTCGTCGAGCCTCATCGCCACTCCTCGGTCATCGGTCGTTTCGCCGGTGCCGGTCACCAGGATGTGCGCGACGCCATCGATGCCGCCAGCGCGGCCGCGCCGATGTGGCGAGATCTGCCCTTCGACGAACGAGCTGCCGTGTTCCTTCGTGCGGCCGATCTACTGTCCGGGCCGTGGCGCGAAAAAATCGCTGCAGCAACGATGCTCGGCCAGTCCAAGTCGGCCTACCAGGCCGAGATCGACGCACCGTGCGAGCTGATCGACTTCTGGCGGTTCAACGTCGCATTCGCTCGGCAGATACTCGCCGAGCAGCCCGTGTCGGCACCGGGAGTGTGGAACCGAGTCGAATACCGTCCGCTCGAAGGCTTCGTCTACGCCATCACCCCGTTCAACTTCACCGCTATCGCGGGCAACCTGCCCACGGCGCCTGCTCTGATGGGCAACACCGTGCTGTGGAAGCCGTCCCCCACCCAGGCCGTGGCCGCATACCTCACGCTGCAGCTCCTCGAAGCGGCCGGACTGCCACCGGGTGTGATCAACCTCGTTCTCGGTGACGGACCGATGGTGTCCGAAGTGGCCCTGGCCGATCCGCGACTGGCCGGAATCCACTTCACCGGATCCACCGCGACCTTTCAAACGCTGTGGCGCGAGGTGGGCAACAACATCTCGAACTACCACTCGTACCCCCGGCTGGTCGGCGAGACCGGCGGTAAGGACTTCATCGTTGCGCACAGCTCCGCCGATCCGGATGTGCTGACCACGGCCATGATTCGCGGTGCATTCGACTTCCAGGGACAGAAGTGCTCGGCAGCGTCGAGGGCCTTCGTACCGAAATCTCTGTGGTCTACGATGGGCGATTCGTTCATCGAGCACGTCTCGGCGCTGAAGTACGGCGACGTGACCGACCTGTCCAACTACGGCGGAGCCGTCATCGACCGAAAGGCGTTCGACCGCAACGCAGCTGCTCTCGATCGGGCGAAGTCCGTGCCCAGCCTGACCATCGCCGCCGGTGGTACCTGTGACGACTCCGAGGGCTACTTCGTCTCCCCCACCGTTCTTCTCGGTGACGACCCCACCGACGAGGCTTTCACCACCGAGTACTTCGGGCCGATCCTGGCCGTGCACGTCTACGACGACAACAAGCCCGACGCCTACGCCGACACACTGCGCACAGTCGACTCCGGATCGAAGTACGCACTGACCGGGGCGGTCATCGCCACCGACCGCACTGCCGTCGAACAGGCCCATGCCGCACTGCGATTCGCAGCCGGAAACTTCTATGTCAACGACAAGCCGACCGGCGCAGTGGTGGGTCAGCAACCGTTCGGCGGAGCCCGCGCCTCGGGAACCAACGACAAGGCCGGCTCACCGCAGAACCTGCTGCGCTGGACCTCGGCCCGCACCGTGAAGGAAACGTTCGTCCCACCGACCACCCACGGCTACCCGCATCAGGAAGGCGAGGGCACGCGATGACCACCCTGCTGAACAATCCTCTCCGGCCTGCGTTGCTGGCGGCGGCACGGTCACCGAAACTGCAGGCAACGGTGACGCGGATGCGGGCCACCCGAGCTCTCGTCGACCGCTTCGTGGCGGGCGAATCGGAGCCCGCGGCCGTCACCGCCGTCGACGCATTGTTGGCAACGGGTCGGTTCGTCTCCGTGGACTACCTCGGTGAGGACACCACCGATCGCGCTCAGGCGAGCACCACCGTCGACGCCTACCTCTCACTGATACAACGCTTTTCGACCCAGCGGAGCAGCGCGACCGCGCTCGAGGTCTCGCTCAAGTTGTCTGCGCTCGGCCAGGGAATCGATCGCGATCTCGCACTCGAGAACGCACGGAAAATCTGTACTGCCGCCGCCGCGGCCGGGGTGTGGGTGACGGTGGATGCCGAGGACCACACGACCACCGATTCGACGCTGTCGATCGTTCGCGAACTCCGCGTGGACTTTCCGGATCTGGGCACGGTGCTGCAGGCATACCTGAGGCGAACCGAAGCTGACTGCACGGAGTTGTCCGGACCGAGATCGCGGATACGACTGTGCAAGGGGGCGTACAACGAACCGTCCTCGGTGGCATTTCAGGGAGCACGAGAGGTGTCCGACTCCTACCTAAGGTGCCTGAAGATACTGATGGACGGCCGCGGCTACCCGATGGTGGCCTCACACGACCCGGAGATGATCGAGGCAGCAGAGCAGTTCGCGACGTCCGCAGGCAGGTCGTCGGAGGACTTCGAGTTCCAGATGCTCTACGGGATACGCGAACCCGAGCAGCGCCGACTCGTCGACGCCGGCCGGCACATGCGCGTGTACGTCCCGTACGGATCGCAGTGGTACGGCTACTTCATGCGCAGGCTGGCCGAGCGCCCCGCGAACCTGATGTTCTTCGCCCGATCGGTGCTCTCGCGCACGTAAGAGTGCCCCGAAGAACTCGTTCACCGCACCACCCGGTCGCCGCAAACGCGCGCGCGTTTGTCATCCGCGCGCAGAATCTCATCGTTTCGGAGGCGATTCTGCGCGCATTCGACGAATGCGCGCGCGTGCGCGAATCCCAGGAGTCGGCTGCGGAGTCCCGACGTGGATTAGGTTCTGCGACATCGGGGCACCCTGGCTGCATGGCAAATTACAGAGTTATCGATCCGCACGGATCCGTCGTCGACACCAAGGACATTTCGAGTTCCGAGGACGCGCACGCCTGGTTCAAGGACAGCAAAGCAGACAACGAAGAGTTGGGCTGGCGGCTCGAAGTGGAGCACGACGGCGAGTGGGCGTTCTTCAGTGACTCCGAAGGAACCAAAGACTAGTCCGCTTGTGCTGCAACAGTTTCGGACGATCCCGAACTTCGGTCACACCGTCGATCGGGATCGTCCGATCTGTGAATCGGGGTACTGTGAATCGAGGTTGTGCGACCGGGGGCCGAACGAACAGTGGGCAGCCCCTGTACAGGAGCTGCCCACCTCTTGTCGCGGCGATGATCGCCGGAGTACTGATCGCCTGAGTACTACTTGTCGTTCGAGGGTCGCGCTGTCGGGATCGTGGACTCGAGGTCGGCGACCCGGAGTAGACGGGAGACCGACCGTCCTGCGACGACCGACCAGGATGCGCCGATGCCGGCCGTGTACTCGTGAACTGCATCGAAGACGGTAAGACCCGCGATGCCGAAGAAATCGACATCGGACAGATCGAGAGTGACATGCCTCTTGCTGGACATGCGGCTGCAGACGAAATCGGAGAACATCGGCGCGCTGCGCATGTCGATGTCGCCATGGACGGCGACGACGAGTGAGCCGTCGGGGCCGTCGTGCGCGGTGAAGATTGCTCCGGTTGCTGCGACGGACACGGACTTCTCCGCGACAGTCACCGGGGTGGTTCGAACTTTGTTGCCTGAAGATTCAACACTCATGGCAGATCCCATCGATCGGTCGAACTGAGGGGGAAACCGATTGACGAAGCGGGAGCAGAATTGTTGCCTGACCCGGACGCCGACTTCGCTGCGTTTCCCCGTGACCGGCTGTTAGCTCAACCGCAGCCAACCTTACGGCACTCCTACGCTCAGAGTCCAGCATCGGTTGGAGTAGGCCGCCCACCAGCCGTTCGAACGCCACACCCGGGCGCACGCGCTACGTGCGACTGCTGTTACCCAGGTCGGCGTGATGTTCTCGCATGGCGCCGATGAGCGATTCGAACACTCGATGCGCGGCGGCCAGATCGGCATCGGGAAGGTCTGCCAATGCGGCGCTGGTGCGCATGCCGAGGGGACCGAAGAACCCGCGAGCGACCTCCATCCCGTGCTCGTCGTACCGCAGAATCACCTTGCGCCTGTCGGATGAATCGGATTCACGTCGTATGTGACCCGAGGCGATCATGCGCTCGACGAGGTAGGTCATGGCCGCCGAAGAGAGCCCCAACATCGTGCCGAGTTCGCCGGCCGTCAGGGGCGCACCCTCGACGTCGGCGACCATCACATGCAGTAGGGCCCGAAAATCGTTGGGCCGCAAGCTGTGCAGCGCCCCGAACACCTGCCCGATCTGCTCGGAGACCGAAGACAGCGCTCGAAGATCCGCCGATATCGCGGATTCGAGGTGGTTTCGGTCGGTCATGTCGGTGGTAACTCCTTTGCTGCGGCCACAGTCAGACTACTGCCCGCAACAGGTTCAGTTGCTTAATATCTAAGTAAATGAGATTGTTTTGAGCGTGGACAGCACACGAACCGAGAACAACGCCGCCTGGGACCGCGTCGCCGCAGCCGTGACGCACCGTAGATCGTGGGCGATTGCGCTGGCGATCCTTGTTCTTTCGGCCTCCGTGATGGGGCTCGTCGGAAGCAACGACTCCGCCGGTCAGTCACCCAATTCGCTGCCGACCTCTGCCGAGTCCTACCAGGTGGACCAGCTTCTGGCCGAGTTTCCGGACTCCGACACCGCCCCTGTGATTCTGGTTCTGAGCCGGACCGACGGCACAGACCTGACCCCGGCCGATATCGAGGCCGCCGCCGCTGCACAGACCCGACTGCTGGCCGTCGACCGTTCGGTGCCCGACGCGCCGGGACCTCCTCCGATCGTGGCACCCGACGGCAAGGCCGCGATCGCTCTCGTCCAGGTCGATTCCGCGCTGTCGGGCTTCACACTGAACGAACTGATCACCGAGCTGCGGTCCGCCGCGACCGACGGCCTCGCACCGGACCTGCGCGCTCAGGTCACCGGCGGACCCGCCTTCGGTGCCGACATCGCGAACTCGTTCTCCGGAGCCAACTTCACCTTGCTCGCCGTGACCGCGCTCGTGGTGGCAGTCCTTCTGATCGTCACGTACCGGTCACCCATCCTGTGGTTGGTGCCGCTGCTGGTCATCGGTTTCGCAGACCGGTTCGCAACGACCGTCGGCACCGCACTGGCCGAGGTCACCGGTCTGTCGTTCGATGGATCGACCTCGGGAATCACCAGCGTGTTGGTCTTCGGTGCCGGAACCAACTACGCCCTGCTGTTGATTTCTCGATACCGCGAGGAACTGCGCCGCGAGTCCGACCACCGCCTCGCCCTACGCCATGCCGTCCGGCAGGCCGGGCCCGCCATTCTCGCCAGCAATGCCACCGTCGTGCTGGCACTGCTGACTTTGCTCCTCGCAATCCTGCCGAGCACCCGCAGCCTGGGAGCGCTGGCCGCGGCCGGCCTCGTCGTCGCGGCGGTGTTCGTGCTGTTCGCACTGCCGCCGCTGCTGGCGCTGTGCGGCCCGAAACTGTTCTGGCCCTTCGTCCCCAAGGAATCGGATCGGGACACCACCACGGATGGCGTCTGGCACTCCGTTGCCGCTGGCGTTGCCCGACGACCCGTGGCGACGGCCTCGGTGACCATCGTTGCGCTACTGGCCTGCTGCGCAGCCTTGTTCGGGACGCAGATCGGACTCTCTCAAACCGAACAGTTCCGCGTCACCGCCGAATCCGTCGAAGGTTTCGACACTCTCTCGCAACACTTTCCGGCAGGTTCGGCCGATCCGACGACGGTTCTCGCTCCCACCGCAGAGATCGACGGAGTCATCGGCACCGTGGAGGGCATCGACGGAGTCGTCTCGGTCGATCGCGTCGCAGATTCCGACACCGGACTCGCCCGCCTCTCGGTCGTCACCGATGCAGCGCCCGCATCCGACGAGTCCTTCGCCGTCGTCGAGGACCTCCGCGCCGCACTCACCGGCGTGGACCGCGCTCAGGTAGGTGGCAGCGACGCCAAAGCGCTCGACACCACTGACGCAGCGGCTCGCGATCGCCTCGTCGTCATCCCCGCTATCCTCGCGGTCGTACTTGCCGTGCTGTTGATACTGTTGCGCGCCCTCGTGGCACCCCTGATCCTGGTTGCCACAACCGTATTGAGTGCAGTGGCCGCCATCGGTATCGGTAGCTGGGTGAGCCTGCACATCTTCGGTTTCCCCGCGCTCGACGACAACACCCCGCTGTTCGCGTTCCTGTTCCTCGTTGCCCTGGGAGTGGACTACACGATCTTCCTGGTCACGCGTACCCGCGAGGAAACGCCGCGGCACGGCACCAGATCTGCGATCGCGCGAGCGGTGTCGGCTACCGGCGGCGTCATCACCAGCGCGGGAATCGTTCTGGCCGCGGTGTTCTGCGTCCTCGGCGTGCTACCGCTGATCACCCTGACCCAGCTCGGAATCATCGTCGGACTCGGCATTCTGCTCGATACCTTCGTCGTACGTACCGTCGTCATTCCCGCCCTGTTCACCCTCATCGGCCCGAAAATCTGGTGGCCGAACAGAATCGATTCCAGCGAGACCGCAACCACAACACAAGGAGCGAATTGATGAACATCCGTACCGCACTGAGCCGCACCGCAATTGCCGGAGTATTGGCCGCAGGCACCCTCCTCGCCGCTGCGCCGGCGCAGGCACAACCGGTCGGACCCCTGGGATCGGTCGGCCTCGATCCGTTGGCTCCGATCCCGTCACTCGATGTCGAGCGCTACCTGGGCACCTGGAACCAGGTCGCCGCGGTGCCGCAGCCGTTCAACCTGATCTGCGCACGCGACACCCAGGCGAACTACCAGATGATCGACGCATCGAACATTCGCGTCGAGAACACCTGCACCACCTGGACCGGCGGCGAGAACCGCATCGTCGGCAACGCTCGGGTCAACGACACGGTCACCAAAGCCCAACTGCACGTGAGCTTCCCGGGAGTTCCCACGCAGGAAAGCCAGGAAGGGCCGACGAACTACATCGTGGCCTACATTGCCGACGACTACTCGTGGGCGTTCGTCGGAAGCCCCACCCGCACGTCCGGATTCGTGCTCAAGCGCACGCCCGACGTCAGCGTCGAGCAGTTCCGTGAGATCCGCAGCGTCGTCGAATCGCTGGGTTACGACTCGAACTTCATCACCACGACGCCCACCCCGGGCGGCGCGACGACGATTCAGCAGCTCTCGACGGTGTAAGTGCCGCGGAGCCGCACCCCACCTCGTGCGCGTTTTGCGTAGCTCTGGCTACGCAAAACGCGCACGAGCCGTACTCAGCTCGCGGACAGGATCGAGATCGCGAAGATCAGGCTGTCTCCCGGCTCGATTCCTGCCTGCGGCTGACCGCTCGGGTAGCCGTCGGCCGAGGTGACCGCAACGGCGACGGTCGAGCCGACGGTCTGCCCGGCGATGGCCTTCTGGAAGCCCGCGACAACTCCGCCGAGTGGGAACTCGATCGGTTGGCCGCTCGCGAAGCTGCTGTCGAAGATCTCCCCGTCGCGTCCGTTGACACCCGTGTAGCAAACCGACACCGAGGCGTCGTCCGCGATGACCGGGCCGTCACCGACCGTCAGCGTCTTCACCTGTGTCTCGGCGACGCTGAACGGTGCCTCGACCGTGACCGCGGGTGCGGCCGTGTCCGTCGATCCGACGACCGCGATGCTGCCGGTGTCCCCGTCCAGCGTCCAATCGGGTGTGCCAGCGGCGTCGGGTGTGGCGGTGGGGCAGGTGCTCGCGGCCGCTGACGTTGCGCCGTTGGAGGCCGCAGCCGAGGAAGTGGAGGTTGCCGACGACGAGGAGTCCGAATCCGAACTGCAGGCTCCCGTCAGGAGGACGAGCGAGACGGAGGCGGCCAGGAACATGGTGCGGGTGTAGGAGTGATTCACCGCGCCCACGGTACAAGTACCGCCCCCGCCGCTCGTCACACTGCGGCGCGGAGCACTTCGGCCACGGGAGTGGATGCGCGACCGATCAGGGCTTGGAGATCACCGGAGTCGGTGTCGAGTTCGCCGCGAGAGATGCCGGCGTCGGCACTGGCGAGCATCGTTGCCACGAAGTCGGGCAGGCCGGCACCTTCGAGAATCGCGGCGTACTCGGACTCGGAGACGTCCTTGTAGACCACCGGCTTGCCGGAAACATCACCGATGACGGTGGCCAGATCGGCGTACGTCAGATGCTCGTCGCCGCCGAGCTCGTAGATCTTTCCACCCTGATCGTCGCGGGTCAGCACGGCGGCAGCCGCGTCCGCATAGTCCGCGCGCGATGCTGCCGCGATCTTGCCGTTGCCCGCTGCGCCGAGCAGAACCCCACCCTCGACGGTCTGGGCGAGCGAGCCGAGGTAATTCTCCCAGTACCAGCCGTTGCGGAGGAAGACCGCGGGAATCGCGGACGCGGTGAGGCGCTCCTCCGTCGCCTTGTGCTCGGGGGCCAAGCTCACCCCGGACGTGTCTGCAGCGAGCAGGCTGGTGTACGCGATCAGGCTCACCCCCGCCGCCTCTGCGGCGTCGATCACGTTGTTGTGCTGCGCGATTCGCTGCCCGACCTCGGATCCCGAAATCAGCAGCACCTTGTCCACGCCTGCGAAGGCGGACGTCAGAGCGGCAGTGTCGCTGTAGTCGGCAACTCGAACCACGACGCCGCGGTCGGCCAGCGAGGCAGCCTTGTCCGCGTTTCGGACGACGGCAACGATGTCGCCGGGTGCGACGCCGCGTGTGATGAGTGCATCGACGACGAGTCCGCCGAGGTTGCCCGTTGCTCCGGTTACTGCTGTGGTCATGCCGACTCCTGCGTGTCTCGGGGTTGAGGTTTCAAGTTCCACCTCATCATGCACTTACTTTTAGTGCAGTGCAACTGCGACGGTAATCACTGATGTTTCAGCATGCGCTAGCATTGCCATATGCCCGATGCCGCCGAATCCCTCGAAGCGTCCGTCTTCGCGCGGGACTGCGCGTCGCGACAGACCCTGCAGAACGCCACGAGCAGGTGGGGAGTCTTGGCCCTGGCTGCACTCACCGAAGGCGACTATCGCTTCAACGCATTGCGCCGACGCGTCGACGGCGTCAGTGAACGCATGCTCTCGCAGACCCTGCAGACTCTCGAGCGCGATGGGCTCGTGGTGCGCACCGTCCTCGAGACCATCCCACCGAAAGTGGAGTACAGCCTCACCCCGCTCGGCCGCGAAGTCGGTGCCCGCTTGAGCGACCTGATCGAACTTCTCGAGGGCAACATGCCTACCGTCCTCGAAGCACGCGCCCAGCACGACGCACGCTGATCACCCGGGCGGCGTCACCAGACACCACTCGTTGCCCTCGGGGTCGAGGAGCACCTGAAACGACCCCGCCGCATCGGAGTGCCGGTCGCCGAGCACCGTCGCACCCAGCGCAATCGCCTGCTCGACGGCAACGTCGATACTCGGCACGTCGACGTCGAGGTGGAGTCGATTCTTGATCGACTTGCTCTCCGGGACTCGTTGAAACGCCAGCCGAGTGAACCCGGGAACGTCGACGTAGTGCCATCGGTCGTCGCGCATTGCAGGTTGCCCGCCGAGCACGCCGGCCCAGAATTGCGCGAGCAACGAGGGTTCCGCGCAGTCGAAAACGACCTCGTCGATGCGTCCGATCATGAGGCAATCGTAGAGACCGACCGCGCTCCACGCACCGTTATCTCAGCGTTATGTTACCGAGACGTTTTCGAGATGTCGCCGAACCCGCGCTGCGCCCGCGCGGGTCGAGACTCGAAGTCAGGGAGTCGGGTCCTCAGCAACACCGGCCCAGCGACCGTCACGCTCGGCGCACCGGTGCCGACGCATCGATCTCGGGAGGCATTCACCATGTTCCACACCAAGAGAATTCTCGGCGGAGCGGCAGCATTCGGATTCGCCTGTACCTTCGCGGCGCTGGTCCCCGGCACTGCGGCTGCGGCGCCGGTCGCCTGCACCACGGCACCCGGAGGTGCCGAGGTCGCTGCGCTCGTCGGCGGATCACAGTGCGACAGCTCCGCAGACGGTGCCAGCGCGGCCGCAGGATTCGGCCTCGAGGGCTGGGGTTCCGCGGAGGCCATGAACAATGCGGCCGCTCTGGCGCTCGGCCTGAACGGCGGAACTGCCGTCAGCAACGGCAGTTTCGGCGGCGCGCCTGCGGCGATCGCCTTCGGCCCCGGTGCGGTTGCCCAGAACACCGCGGCGGGTCTCGGACTCTCCATTGCCGTGGCCGCGCCGGGCTCGACCATCACGCTCACCCCTGAGGGCGCAGTGTGCAACGGTGCCGGAATCGCGGGCAGCTTCACCACGCTTCAGGGCTGCATCGGCTGACATGTTCGGAGCAACGCACGCGAGTAGGCGATATGGATGCCACCGGAGGCCGGGTCATCTACAGTCTCAATGACCTACAAGTCTCGGTATATGCGAGTCGGCAACGACACGCTGAACAAGGAGTTCGACGGCAATGATGTCCTACCTGCTCTACGACGTGCTGCTCCCCCAGCTCGGCCACGACGTCGCGTCGTACTGGGCACACCTGTTGGTCGTCGCCCCGATCTGAGTACTCGGGCTCGATACGACAGAGATATCCCCGATCGGCCGTGTAGGCCGGTCGGGGATATCTCGTCGAAGGGCCGGATCGAATCAGACGGGTTCGGGCAGAAGCCGCGTCAGCACATCGGACAGCGTCACCACTCCGATCGTTCGCGACGTCTCACCGACCCCAACCGAGGCATCCACCACCAGCGCCAGGTGGTGCCGGGTCTCGCGCATCGACGCAAGCGCCACGTACACCGGAGTGGTGGACTCCAGTGTGTACGCCGGGCGCGTGATCTCGGCCAGACTGTCCGGATTGGTCAGCGTGTCCCTCACGTGCACAACACCTTTCACCACATCCTCGTCGCTGACGAGGATCCGCAGATGTCCGCTGGTGCGCGACGCCTCCCGCACATCGTCGATCGACGCCGACGACAGTACCGAGGTGGGCGCACCGTTCTGCTCGACGAGATCGCCGACGGTGAGATCCTGTAGTTCCAGCGCCCCCGAGATCTGGGCCTGGTAGCTGGCGTCGAGTGCGCCGACGTTGACCGAGTGCTCCACGAGCTGACGGAGATCGTCCGCGTTCTGGCCGGAACCCACCTGGTCGGCCGGCTCCACGCCGACCTTGCGCAGGCACCAGTTGGCCATGTCGTTCAGGACCGTGAGCACCGGGCGAGTGACGAACATGAAGCCACGCATGGGAAGTGCGAGCATCGTGGCCGACTTCTCCGGATGCGCGATGGCCCACGACTTCGGAGCCATCTCGCCGACGACCAGGTGCAGGAACGTGACGATGATCAGTGCCAGGACGAATCCCAGCACGTCGGCGAACCAGTACGGCAGGCCGATGCTCTCGAACAGTGGCGTGAGCCAGTAATGCACGGCCGGTTTGGTCGTTGCACCGAGCGCGAGGGTGCAGACGGTGATGCCGAGCTGCGATCCGGCGAGCAGGACGGTCAACTCCGAGGAGCTGCGCAATGCGGCGCGAGCGGCGCGCGAGTTCGGTGCGGCGTCTTCCAGACGATGACGCTTGGCCGCAAGCAACGCGAACTCCACTGCGACGAAGAAGGCGCTCGCAGCGATGAGACCGACGGTGACGGCCAGAAAGACCCAGATGTTGCTCATCGGTGCACACTTTCCTTCGGCTCTGCCGACTCGTCGTCACGCTCGGGGTCACGCTCGCCGAGCGTCAGGGTCAGCAGCGACGGGACATGACTGTCGATCTCCTCGATCTCGAGGATCACGAAGCGCACGGGAGTCTCCTCGTCGTTGGCGAGGTCGGCGTTGTCCGGCGGCAGGTCCACCTCGATACGCGTACCGACGTCCGGCAACGAACCGTGGTGTGCAATAGCGAATCCGGCAATCGTCTCGTAGTCACCGTCGGGCAGATCCACCCCGATCGCGCGTTCGACCTCGTCGACGTGCACCTCGCCCGCCATCGTCCAGCTGCCGTCGTCGGCGCTGACCGGGCTCGGGTCGAGTACGCCATCGTCGTGCTCGTCGGTGATTTCGCCGACCAGTTCCTCGGCCAGATCCTCGATGGTGATGACGCCGGTGAGGCCGCCGTATTCGTCGATGACACAGGCCAATTGGTTGCGTGTCGCCCGCAGTTCGCGCATCGCGTCGGGCAAACTCTGCATCTCGGGGAGAATCAGCGCATCGCGGGTGAGTTCGGAGATCGGAGTCGAATCGGGTTCGGTGGAGCTCAGCACGTCGTGCAGGTGGACCACCCCCACGATTCCGTCGTCCTCGTCGAGCACGGGATACCGTGAATGCTCTTGTCCCATCAGTGATTTCACTTCACCGAGAGTGTCGGTGTCGCGCACTGTGGCCGACCGTGAGCGCGGAATCATCGCATGCTCGACGTTGCGCGTCGGGAAGTCGAGAATGCGATCGAGCAGGGTCGACAATTCCTCGGGCAGGTCGCCGGTCTCGCGCGAATCCGAGACGATGTGCTCGAGGTCGCGTGGATTCGCCGAGTGCTCCACGTCGTGCACGGGTTCGATCTTCAGCGCTTTGAGCAGCAGATTCGACGACTGATCGAAAATGGTGATCAACCAGCCGAAGACCTTGAGGTAGATGGTCGTCGACAGCGAGAGCCATCGTGCCACCGGCTCGGGCCGGGCGATGGCGAAGTTCTTCGGGAACAGTTCACCGAAGAGCATCTGCACGAACGTGGCGAATGTGATCGCCAGAACGGCACCCAGGCCGACACCGACTGCAGTCGGAACCCCGACGCCGCCCAGTATCGCGCCGAACGACTGACCGATCAGCGGTTCGGCGACATAGCCGACCAGCAGGCCGGTGACCGTGATGCCCAGCTGGGCACCGGAGAGCATGAACGACGTGCGCTTGGTGACGGTCAACGTGCGGGCGGCAACGGCGTCACCGGCCTCGGCGCGCGCTTTGAGCCGGGACCGATCGACGGTCATGTACGCGAATTCCTGGGCTACGAAGTAGCCGGTCGCGACGGTGATGAGGAAAACGACGAGCAGGCCGAGCAGAAGAGTGAGCAGAACGCTCATTCGCCGGACACCGCCTCGCACGTAGTAGCTGTGGTGCGGGGAGCCGTGTCCGGCCCGGGTTTATCGCTGTCCATGATTCCTCGGGGTCGTGTGGTGTGAACTTTGTCCGATACTACCGGGTCAGGGAGCCTTCACGACGAGTACGGGAACCGGGCAGTCCAGGAGCACCCGCTGCACGGTGCTGCCCATCAGGAACTTGCCCACCGCGGACCGACGCTTGGAGCCGATGACGACCATGCCCGCACCGACGTCGGCCACGAGATCGACCAGCGCGCCGGCCGGGTCGCCGCCATCGGGTTCGACGCGCACGATCGTCACCGCTCCGGGGAGGGTTCGCTCCACCTCGGCCTTGGCCGCGCTGCGGTCCTCCGCCGATACGGATTCGCGATCCACCACGGACAACACGATCAGCTGGACCTGACGCAGCTCGGCCTCGGCGGCACCACGTCGCAGCGCCTCCTGCCCCTCGGGGGTGTTGCTCATCGCCACTGCCACTGCATTCGCTTCGGACACGGTGTCTCCCGTTTGCTCGAATCGACCGAGGACAAGCCTCGGAGATTTGTGAACTGGACTAATCGGACAAACTGTATCTAACCTGACGCTTGTGACTCACCACACGAAAGGTCTCTGATGGCGATACCGCCCACATTGCTTCGAACAGTCGGTGCCCTGGCGGTGGTGGGAGCGGTGACCGTGGCGGGTATCGACGCCGCTCGCAGTGCCAGCGGATCCGATGCCCGAGCAAAACTGACACTGATCGCACCGGCTGCCGCGGGCGGCGGCTGGGATCTGGTCGCCCGCGAGTCGCAGCAAGCGCTGCGCAGCGATGGCATCGTCAACAACGCCCAGGTCGTCAACGTCCCCGGTGCAGGCGGCACCATCGGCCTGAGCCAACTCGAGAACCTCAGCGGTCAGCCCACCACAGTCATGATCACCGGCACCGTGATGCTGGGCGGCATCGCGATCAACAACTCCGAGACCACCCTCGCCGACACCGTTCCGATCGCCAAACTCGCCGAGGACTTCGAGGTGTTCGTCGTCCCCAAGGACTCGCCGATCCAGAATCTCGAGGACATGATCGAGGCCTGGCGAGCGAACCCCGGTGGCCTACCGATCGGCGGCGGGTCGCTCGGCGGAATCGACCACATCGTGGCTGGCCAATTGGCGCAGGAAGCCGACATCGACCCGGCCGCAATCAATTACATCGCCTACTCCGGCGGCGGCGAAGTACTGACATCACTACTGTCGAACACCGTCGGTGTGGCGGTCAGTGGGTTCAACGACTTCCGCGACCAGATCGAGGCGGGCAACGTGCGTGCACTCGCCGTGGCCGCGCCCGAGCCGCTCGAGGGATTCGACGTGGACACCTTCATCGAACAGGGCTACAACGTCGACCTCGTGAACTGGCGCGGAATCGTTGCGCCGCCGGGAATCTCGGACGAGGACCGGCAGACTCTCGTCGACATCGTCACCGAGATGGTCGAGACCGAGCAGTGGGCGACGGCCGTCGAACGCAACCGCTGGAAAGAGTCGGTGGTCACGGGAGACGAATTCGGAGAGTTCCTCGACGTCGAACAGGCACGCATCACCGGAATTCTCGAAGAGTTGGGGCTGGTATGACAACGACGACCACCGACACGGACACATCCCGATCGTTCTGGACGGGCCGCAGTGGACTGATCGTTCCCGCATTGCTCGTCGCACTGGGAGCGTTCCTGGTCTACGGAACCGTCACCATGGAAGTTCCACCCACCGCCACCTCCCCTGGGCCGCAGGTCTTTCCGGCCATCGTCGCCGGCGGCTGTTTCGTGGTCGCCCTGTTGGTCACCATTCAATTGATGGTCAAGCCCGACGTGATCGACCGTGGAGTAGACGCCGACGGGAAGCCGCACACCGGCACCGTCAGCAACTGGCGCACCCTGTCCATCACCGTCGGATCGGTGGCCTTGTTCATCGCAATGCTCGACCCGCTCGGCTGGGTACTTGCCGGAGCGCTGTTGTTCTGGGGCGTGTCGATCGGATTGGGTGGTCGCCGTTACGTGTTCGACGCGGCGGTCGCACTGCTGGTCTCGAGTGCCGTTCAGATCGTATTCTCCGCGGGCCTCGGCCTGACCCTGCCCGGCGGCGTCCTCGCCCAGATCTTCTGACGGAGCTGAATTTCCGATGGATTCATTGAGCAATCTTCTCGACGGGTTCGGCACCGCGCTGACTCCGATGAACCTGGTGTGGGTGTTCGTCGGCGCGTTGCTCGGCACCGCCGTGGGCGTCCTGCCCGGTCTCGGCTCGGCCATGGCGGTGGCCCTGCTGTTGCCGGTCACCTTCACCCTCGACCCCACCGCTGCCCTGATCATGTTCGCCGGAGTGTATTTCGGTGGCCTGTTCGGCGATTCCATCTCGGGCATCCTGATGAACACCCCCGGCAACAGCACCGCCATCGCCGGTACGTTCGAGGGACATCGAATGGCCAAGAACGGCCGCGCCCCACAGGCTTTGGCGACCTCGGCCATCGCGTCGTTCATCGGTGGCATGATCGCCACGACCCTGGTCGTGTTCTTCGCCCCGACACTTGCGGCATTGGCGACCAACTTCGGACCCGCCGAATATCTCGCCCTGGCGGTGTTCGCGTTCATCGCGACGTCGGCGGTGGTCTCGGACTCCGCCCTCAAGGGTCTGACCGCCTTGCTCATCGGCCTCACCCTGGCGGTCATCGGTATCGACGGACCCTCGGGCGCTTCACGATTCACCTTCGAAGTGCCGGCCCTGTTCGACGGCATCCACATCGTCGTCATCACCGTGGCGATGCTCGCCCTCGGTGAGGTCATCCATATCGCGTCGAAGATCGGACGGCCCGAGGATCGGTCGTTGATCAAGTCGCAGGGGCGGCCGTGGCTGAGCAAAGCCGAGTTCCGCGAAGCACTCCCGGCCTGGCTGCGCGGGACGGCATTCGGTGTTCCGTTCGGCGTCATCCCAGCGGGCGGTGCCGAGGTGCCGAGCTTCCTGGCCTACGGCACCGAGCGTCGGCTCGATCGTAAGCGGGACAAGCCGATGTTCGGCAAGGGTGCCATTCGTGGCGTGGCAGGACCCGAGGCAGCCGGAAACTCCACAGCCGGAACGGCCATGGGCGCATTGCTGGCCCTGGGCCTACCGACGTCCGCCACGGCGGCGATCATGCTGGCGGCCTTCCAGCAGTACGGTATGCAACCCGGACCGCTCCTGTTCGAGCGCAGCGGCGACATCGTCTGGGCCCTGCTGGCCAGCCTCTTTCTGGCGATGATCGTGCTGCTGATCCTCAACCTGCCGTTCGCACCGTTGTGGGCCCAACTGCTGAAGATCCCCAAGAACTACCTCTACGCCGGAATCTCGGTGTTCGCTGCCCTCGGCGTCTACGCGTCCAGTGCGTCGATCGTGGACCTGATGTTCATGCTCGGGCTCGGCATCGTCGGATTCATGATGCGGCGCTACGAGATTCCGCTCGCACCGGTGTTGATCGCGGTGATCCTCGGCCCACTTGCCGAGGAATCGCTCAGACGCGCGCTGGCCGTCAGCGAGGGCGACCCGTCGATCCTGGTCAGCAGCGGGATCACCATCGTGCTCTACGCACTGATGATCATCGCCGTCCTGTTCTCGATCGTCAGCAAGATCAGGGCCCGCAAGACCGCCGACTTCTGAGTGCGCTCCGCGCAGTGGTGTGGTTGAAAACCCTCTGGGGTACCCAATCACACCACTGCCGCAGGCACTCTCAGTGCTGCAACGCCGGGTAGTCCGTGTAGCCCTTCGCACCCTCGGAGTAGAACGTGCTCTGATCGGGCTCGTTCAACGGCAGATCCTCGCGCCAGCGGTAGGCGAGGTCGGGGTTGGCGATCGCCGGACGTCCGACGACGACGGCGTCGCCGATTCCGTTGTCCAGGAGCGAGAGTGCCTCGTCGCGGCTGGTGATCTCACCGAAGCCGCTGTTGACCAGCACCGAGCCGTCGAACGCCTGCCGCAGATCCTGAACCAGCTCACCGGCCGGATCCTTGTGCAGCACGCTGAGATACGCCAGGCCCAGCGGAGCAATTCGGTCGACCAACGCGCGGTAGGTGGCACGCACATCGTCGGCGTTCGTCTCGAGGGCATCCTGAATGTTGTGCTCGGGTGAGATACGAATTCCCACCTTGCCTGCTCCGAGGGCCGCGACCACTGCCTCGACCACCTCGGCCACGAAGCGGGCACGGTTCTCCGGCGAGCCGCCGTATGCGTCGTCCCGCTGGTTCGATGCGGGCGAGAGGAACTCGTGCAGCAGGTAACCGTTGGCACCGTGAATCTCGACGCCGTCCATCCCGGCGGCAATCGCGTTCTTCGATGCCTGTACGAAATCGGCAATCACCGAGGGCAGTTCGTCCTCTCGCAGCGCGCGCGGGGTGGGATACGCCTTCTTGCCCTCGTACGTGTGAGTCTCCCCCTCGATGGCGATGGCGCTGGGCCCGACGACCTCGCGGCCACCCGTCGTCGCCTCGTGGGTCACCCGACCGGCGTGCATGACCTGCGCGACGATCAGTCCGCCATCGGCGTGCACCGCGTCGGCAACGTTGCGCCAACCCTCGATCTGCTCGTCCGTCACCAGGCCCGGCTGACCTGGAAAGCCCTGGCCCGCGTGGCTCGGGTAGGTGCCTTCACTGACGATCAGACCCAGCGATGCGCGCTGCTTGTAGTGCTCGACCACCAGCGGACCCGGCACGCCGTCCTTCCCGGAACGCACCCGCGTGAGCGGTGCCATCACCAACCGGTTGTCGAGCTTCAGGTCACCGAGCGCCAACGGGGAAAACAACTTCATGGATCTCTCTCCTCACGAGTGCGTGCACAGTCTTTGCCACTGGTCACTCGAAACGCCAGAGTTCCACGAAGCTATTCCGATCCGAGACATTGCTCACGTAGTGGTGTGGCCGAGTCCCCCAGAGGGGACACAGCCACACCACTGCGTGGAGCGCACTCACAGGATGTAGAGCATCTCCTGATAGGTCGGCAGCGGCCAGAGATCGTCGGCCACCATTGCTTCCAGGGTGTCCGCCGCGGCTCGAACGGCGGCCATCGCGGGCAGCAGTTCGTCCTTGGCGTGGGTGGCCTCGGCGAGGGCCTCGCCGCCGGGGTCGGCTTCGAGAGCGGCCTTCAACATCGCCAGCGCTGCGCGCAGCTCCGACAGTGGAGCCGAGACGGCCTGCAGCGCAGTCATGTCCACATCGTCGACGCCTGCGCCCTTGAGTGCGCTGACGTTCTGTGCCAGCTCGGTCTGGTAACGCACCGCTGCGGGCAGGACGGACGTCTGCCCCATCTCCAGCGTCAACCGCGCTTCGACGAACACCGTCAGCGCATACTGCTCGAGTCCGATCTCGTAGCGCGAGTGCATCTCTCGGTGATTGAACACCTTGTACTTCTCGAACAGCTCCATGGCCGAGTCCGAGATCAGCTCCGGCAACGCGTCGAGCGTCGTACGCAGGTTCGGTAGACCACGTGCCTCGGCCTCGATCTGCCAGTTGTCGGAGTAGCCGTCACCGTTGAACACCACTGCACCGTGTTCGGTGATGATCTCCGTCAGCAGGTTCTGCACGGCGGTGTCGAATTCGGTGCCGTCAGCGACGGCGGCCTCGAGATTGGTCGCCATGTAATCGAGTGCCTCGGCCATGATCGTGTTGATCGTGACCATCGGGCCGTTGACGGTCTGCATCGAGCCGGGGGCGCGGAACTCGAACCTGTTGCCGGTGAACGCGAACGGGCTGGTGCGGTTGCGGTCGCCGGGGTCGGTCGGTAGCACGGGCAGGGTGTCGGCACCGATCATCATGGTGCCCTTGCCCTTCGAGGAGGTGGCCGCACCCTTGGCGATCTGGTCGAACACGTCGGCCAGCTGATCGCCGAGGAAGATCGAGATGATCGCGGGCGGGGCCTCGTTCGCGCCGAGACGGTGATCGTTGGTCGCCGAGGCCACCGAGGCGCGCAGCAGACCGCCGTACTTGTGTACCGCGCGGATGACGGCTGCGCAGAAGACCAGGAACTGCGCGTTGTCGTGCGGGTTGTCGCCGGGCACCAGCAGCGATCCGAGTTCGGAGTTGCCGAGCGAGAAGTTGACGTGCTTGCCCGAGCCGTTGACGCCCTCGAACGGCTTCTCGTGGAACAGACACTCCATGCCGTGCTTCTTGGCGATGGTCTTGAACGTCGTCATCAGCAGCTGCTGGTGATCGGCCGCGATGTTGCCGCGCTCGAACATCGGCGCGATCTCGAACTGTCCTGGAGCGACCTCGTTGTGCCGCGTCTTGGCCGGGATGCCGAGCTTGAACAGCTCACGCTCGGTGTCCATCATGAAGCCGAGCACGCGCTCGGGAATGGCTCCGAAGTAGTGGTCGTCGAATTCCTGGCCCTTGGGCGGCTTCGAGCCGAACAGGGTGCGGCCCGCGTTGAGCAGGTCGGGCCGGGCCAGGAAGAAGTGTCGGTCGACGAGGAAGTACTCCTGCTCAGGACCACAGAACGAGACGATGTTCTCGATGTTCTCGTGCCCGAACAGCTTCAGAATGCGTTCGGCGTGCCCGCCCATGGCCTGCTGAGAACGCAGCAGCGGCGTCTTGTGGTCGAGTGCTTCACCGGTCATCGAGACGAAGACCGTCGGGATGCAGAGGGTGTTGCCGTTCGGGTTCTCGAGCACGTACGCCGGGCTGGTGACGTCCCAGCCGGTATACCCACGAGCCTCGAACGTGTTGCGCAGACCGCCGTTGGGGAAGCTCGACGCGTCGGGCTCGCCCTGGATCAGCGTCTTGCCTGCGAATTCGGCGAGTGCACTGCCGTCACCGACGGGATCGAAGAAGCTGTCGTGCTTCTCGGCCGTCAACCCGGTGAGCGGGTAGAAAACGTGCGCGTAGTGCGTCGCACCCTTCTCGAGGGCCCAATCCTTCATCGCCGACGCCACCGCGTCGGCGACCATCGGGTCGAGCTTCTTTCCTTTGTCGATCGTCGCCATCACCGACTTGTAGACCGATTTGGGAAGACGCTTCTGCATGACGACCTTGCTGAAGACGTTCTCACCGAAGATCTCGCCCGGCTTCTCGTCGCCGACGAAGCTGACCGCAGGCGGTACATACGCCTCGACGTCCTTGATCGCCTGCAGGCGGACGGTATTTCCACTCATGGCTACCCCTTGACAAGGTGCTGCTCCGCAGCTGGATTTTGCGGAGTCCGACCCGGCGACTGTACGAACGCGACGTGGCGGTCGTGTTTCGTCGCTGTGTCCACTGCGATGCAAAACGGACGAGGAGGCAAAAACGGCGATCGAAGTTTCTTTCCACCCCGACGGGGTAACTCCGTAGCCAGCGTAAACAACCGAAAGTGAGCCCCATGACCGACCAGTTGACCGTTCGCCGCGTGATCGATGCTCCCGCCGCCTCGGTGTTCACCGCACTGGCCAATCCCGAGGTTCAGGCCGCGGTCGACGGCTCGGAAATGCTGCGAGGCGCGATCGACCCGATGCCGCTGGGCGCGGTCGGCGACACCTTCACGATGGACATGTACCAGCCGGAACTCGGCGAGTACGTCATGGAGAACACCGTCTTCGTGTTCGAGCAGGACCGGCGCATCGGCTGGATCCCCAATCGCCAAGGCATCGACCCCCGCGGGACGCGATGGTCCTGGGAGCTCGAGGAGATCGCCGACGACCGGACAGCGTTGACTCAGGTGTACGACTGGTCGCGCGTCACCGATCCGGAGTTTCGGAAGATGGCCGGGTTTCCGCGGGTGACCGAGGACCAGATCGTCGGCACTATGCGCCGGCTCGCCGAACACCTCGGCGTCCCGCTCGAAGACTGAACCCCAACGACAGGAAAGAACTCTCATGGTCGACGTCACTCGCACCTTCACCGCCGCTGTTCCGCTGGAGAAGGCGGCCGCATTTCTTCGCGATTTTTCCAATGCACCGTCGTGGGATCCCGGAACCCAGAGCTGCACTCAGCTTTCCGACGGCCCGGTCGCCGTCGGGACACAGTGGCACAACGTCTCGAAGTTGTTCGGGATCACCACGGAGCTGACCTACACACTGGTCACCGACGAGCAGAATCACCTCGTGCTCGAAGGTGAGAACAAGACGGCCACCAGCGTCGACGACATCACGCTGACGGCTGAGGGTCCGCTCTCGACCCGTATCGACTATCACGCTCACGTCGAATTCAACGGTGCCGCAAAGGTTGCCGGTCCGTTCCTGAAAGCGGGTTTCGAGGCGAAGGTCGCGCCGGACACCGTGGAGAAGATGACCGAGGCGCTCGAGCGGCTGAACTGACGGCTTACTTGCGCGCGACAATCGTGAAATTGTCCGCCGTACTGTCCGGAGCGTCGGGCGGCACCATCGACCCGTCGTCGGCGAATATCTCGTCGATCGTGAACCCGGCGTCCGTAACCAGAGTCCGCACGTCCGAGATGGTGGTGAAGTGCATGAACGGCGCGAAGTCGTGTGCAGCGAGAGGGGCGAGCGCCCAGGATCCACGATCGTCGATGCGGGATCTGGCCGACCACCAATTCCTCACGCTGCGAACGACACCGGCAGGGTCGAGCAGCCGTCTTCCGACGGCTGTCACGGCCCGCCTCGGTGAAAATCTGAAACGCTGGGTCGGCCGGCTCAGCTGAAACGGGGTCTCGCCGAACGACGGTCCGTTGCGATTCAGAGTGGAGAACACCAACACTCCCGACTCCGTGAGTAGTCTGCGAAACTCTCCGAGAACGAGGCTCCGTTCGTCGTGGGTCACGGTGTCGATTCCGTTGTTGCTGAACACAATCAGGCCGAACTCGCCGTCCCCGAAATCTGCCAGATTGCGCGCGTCGGCCACATTCGCCTGCAGGTCGGGAAAATTCCGGCGAAAGGCGTCGACCATATTCGGTGCGTAATCGATCGCAACGTACTGGTCGCTGATCAGCCGAAGCAGGGCCGTGGTTCGGCCACTGCCGACTCCCACGTCCAGAACCGGCGTTCCGCGAGCACCCGAGGCCGCAGCAACCAGAGCGGCTGCCTCCCCACGGTCGAGAAAGCCGTCGGTCGGACCGGCGTACTCCACATACGCCGCAGCCACCCGCGCACTGTCGAACACGTTCCGATTGTGGTCTGTGGACACGCGATCACCTCCGCTTCCAAGACCGCCGACACAAGCGTCTCGCCCCTGCGGTCAGACGGTACCGGCGAACCCTGAGGTGCGCCTGAGGTAGCACAGCTATGGCCTTCGACCGGGGTCTGTGTGCATCATCGACACATGACAACTTCGTACGACGCGTGGCCGGAACTTCCGATCGAGAGCTGGTCCGACACTCGCGACACGGTGCATCTGTGGACCCAGATCGTCGGCAAGACCCGAATGGCACTGTCGCCGGCACTCAACCATTGGTGGGGAGTCGCGCTGTACGTCGATGCGTCCGGACTGACGACGTCGCTGATCCCACTCGGCAACCGCGGGCTCGAGATTCGTTTCGATTTCCTGGGCCACCGACTGATACTGGCCACCACCGATGGCCAGACCAGGACCATGAAGCTCGAACCACGCACCGTCGCAGACTTCTTCGCCGAATACACCGACCTGCTCACGCAACTCGGGGTCGACGCGACGATCGTGGGTAAGCCTGTCGAACTACCGCACGCCACCCCGTTCGCGGAGGACGTCGAGCACGCCTCCTACGACGCGGACGCGATGGAGAGGTTCTGGCGTGCCCTCGTCAGCGCACATCGCGTGTTCTCCGAGTTTCGCGCCGACTTTCGCGGCAAATCCAGTCCCGTCCATTTCTTCTGGGGCGCTTTCGATCTCGCTGTCACGCGCTTCTCGGGTAGGTCTGCCCCGCAGCATCCCGGCGGCGTTCCCAACTGCCCGGACTGGGTGATGCACGAGGCGTACAGCGACGAGGTCTCCAGTGCCGGCTTCTGGCCGGGCGGGGCAGCTGAGGGCGCGTTCTACGCTTACGCCTACCCGAATCCGGACGGCTACGACAGCCATCCGGCCGTCACCGCCCCTGCGTACTTCGATCGCGATCTCGGCGAGTACATCCTCCCCTACGAGGCCGTACGCACTGCCGAGGACCCCGATGCGCTTCTGCTCGCCTTCCTCGACAACACCTACCGTGCTGCTGTCGAGACTGCTCATTGGCAGTAGCTCGGAGGGAGGGTGTTGTCGTTCCCCCCATCCGGGGGTATTCGACGGGTGACCCGGATCACTACCGTTCGTCGCATTCGGTATCGCACATTCGCCCGATACCCGACAAAACGGAGGAACCATGACCACTGTCTCACCCGACGAACCGGGTGTGTCCGCATCGACGACACCCTCTGTGCAGACCAAGACCAGTGTTCGGCGGGTTGCTGTCGCCAGTGGCATCGGTACGACGATCGAGTTCTACGACTTCTTCATCTACGGAACCGCTGCCGCGTTGGTCTTTCCCACCATCTTCTTTCCAGCCCTCGGAAGCACGGCCGGCACCGTGGCCTCGTTCGCGACGTTCGCGGTAGCGTTCATCGCCCGGCCCGTCGGCGCTGTGCTGTTCGGACACTTCGGGGACCGCATCGGCCGCAAGAAGACGTTGATCTCGACGCTGCTGCTGATGGGCGTGTCCACGTTCGCCATCGGTCTGCTGCCCGGGGCGGAGACGATCGGCGTGGCCGCTCCGATCATCCTGGTGCTGCTCAGGTTCGGACAAGGGTTCGCAGTAGGCGGAGAATGGGCCGGCGCGACACTGCTCACGGCCGAGTACGCCCCTCCGGGCAAGCGCGGCTTCTATGCGATGTTCCCCCAGCTGGGACCATCGGCCGCCTTCATCTTCTCGAGCGCTACCTTCCTCGCGACCGGCCTGCTGCTCGGCGACACGAACGAGACGTTCCTGAACTACGGCTGGCGAATCCCGTTCCTGCTCAGCGCCGTTCTGGTGCTCATCGGCCTGTACATGCGATTGGCCATCGAGGAGACCCCGGTCTTTCGGGCCAACAAGCTCGCCGAGGAGCAGGCCCCCGCGAGCGCCGCGCCCACCAAACTGCCCATCTTCGACGCGTGGCGCATCCAGAAGCGCGAAATCATCACCGCCGCAGGCGCATTGGCGTCCCTCTTCGCCTTCTTCTACATGGGCACCGCGTACCTGACGAGCTACGGCACCAAGACCCTCGGGTTCGACCGTCCCTTCGTGTTGGTCACCGGGATAGGCGCTGCGGTGATCTTCGGAGTCGCGATCGCGCTCTCGGCAACCTACTCCGATCGCGTCGGGCGGCGGCGAGTGATCATGGCGGCGTGCATGATCGCAGTACCGTGGTCGATCGCACTGTTCCCGATACTCGACACCGGCTCATCCGCAGCCTTCGTGATCGGCATGTGCGTGACGCTGGCCATCTTCGGAGTTGCCTACGGGCCGACCGGAGCATTGCTGCCGGAGCTGTTCCAGACCCGATTCCGTTACACCGGAGCGGGTTTGGGCTACAACCTCGCCGGAGTTCTCGGTGGCGCGATTCCGCCGATGCTGGCCGCACCGCTCACGGCCGCATTCGGCAGCATCTCGATCGGCGTCATGCTGGCTCTGCTGTCGGTGCTGAGTCTGGTCTGCACCAAGCGACTGATCGAGACCAAGGACGTCGACATGGCCTGACCCACCACAACGCAGAACCGCGGCCACCCGGAAGTCGGGTGGCCGCGGTTCTTGTCAGCTGAGCGGGGACGAAACTCAGTCGTCGCCACGGGGCGGCGGCTGAACATCGACGCCGCCGGAGTTGTGCTCCGGTCCCGCCGCAGGATGCTCTGCCGGCACGCGACCGCGAGTCTTGGCGGCCTCACTGTCCTTGGTGGCACCCTCGGCGAACTTGCGACGCCAACTCTCCTCGGGACGGTAGGGGCCCGGCTTCGGCCGAACCTTGCCACCCGGGAAGGCCAATCGCGCGATGGTCCGCTGGACCATGCCCCACTGCTGAAAGAACGGTCCGGTGTTGTACGGCAGCTCGTAGCGCTCGCAGATGTCCTTGATCTTCGGCGCGACGTCCGAGTACCGAGTGCTGGGCATATCCGGGTACAGGTGGTGTTCCACCTGATAGCTCAGGTTTCCGCTCATAAGATGGAACAGTGGACCACCATCGATGTTCGCGGCTCCGACCAACTGACGGACGTACCAGCCACCGCGGGTCTCGTTCTCCACCTCTTCCTGGCTGAAGGTGTAGGCCTGATCCGGGAAGTGGCCGCAGAAGATGATCGCGTTCGACCAGACGTTACGAATGATGTTGGCGGTGAAGTTCGCCGCCACCGTCGACAGGAACGTGCTCTCGATACCGCTGAGGCGACTGTCCAACAGGGCGGCCGTCCGGCGGTTCTTGCCGAAACGCGCGGATCCCCGCAGTTTGGTTGCCAGGCGAGACCTCTTGCTCTCGGGCAACCGACCACCCGAGGCGAGCTGCGCCAGAGCGAATGCCCCGGCACTGATCAGCGGCCAGCCCACGTAGTCCTTGACGAACTGCTTGCGTGCCTTGACGCCGATGCCCTTGAGGTCCTCGACGAGTTCCTTGACCGGCTTCTCGCCGCGGCGAATTGCCTCGATGTCGAGGTCGTGCAGAGCGACGCCCCACTCGAAGAAGGCCATCAGCAGCACGTTGTAGAACGGCTGGGCCAGGTAGACGGGGCTCCACTTCTGACGCGGATCGATGCGCATGATCTCGTAGCCGAGATCCTTGTCCTTGCCGCGAATGTTCGTGTACGTGTGGTGCACGTAGTTGTGCGAGTGCTTCCACGAGTTGGCGGTGGACGCGGTATCCCAGTCCCACACCGACGAATGGATTTCCGGATCGTTCATCCAGTCCCACTGGCCGTGCATGACGTTGTGGCCGATCTCCATGTTCTCGAGGATCTTCGCGATCCCGAGGCATGCGGTACCGGCCAGCCACGCGGGCTTGCTGGTGGAACCGAGCAACAGCACGCGGCCGGCGACCAGCAGCTGACGCTGTGCTGCGATCACCGAGGTGATGTACTTGCGGTCCTTGTCACCGAGGCTGGCGTACACCTCGTCGTGAATGGCGTCGAATTCCTTGGCGAGTTCGGCGATCGTCTCGTCGCTCAGGTGCGCCAGCGGGTTCACCGGCCCATCGGTGTCGGTGACCCGCCTGGTGGTTTCGTCGATAGACATACATTCCCCTGTTCGAATGGAAGATCAGAGTTCGATTTCGATGTCGCCCTCAGCAGTGTTGACACAGATCCGAACCGCTTGCCCCGTAGGTTCGGAGACATCCCCGTTACGTAGGTCACGTAAACGCCCCTTTTTCAGGGTACCTACGCAGGTGTGGCAGATGCCGATACGGCAGCCGAACGTCAGATCCAGTCCCGCTTCCTCACCTGCGGCGAGAATAGTTGTGGCACCGTCGCATTCGACGTCCTTCTTGCTGTTGAGGAACTTGACGGTGCCGCCCTCACCAGCGTCGTCTCCGCCGCCGATGACGGGCTGGAAACTTTCGTGATGGAACTTGTCGTAGTCGCCCTGGTCTTTCCAGTACGAGCGCAGATCGTCCAGATGTTCACCAGGACCGGAGCAGAATGCCTCGCGTTCACGCCAATCGGGAACCAGTTCGTCCAATTCGGAGGCCTTCATCCGACCTTCGTCGCTGGTGATCCTGAGCTTCACCGTCAGCCCGTCGTGCTTGGCTTCGAGTTCGTCGAGAGTATCGGCGAACATCAGTTGCTCCCGGTTGTGAACCGAGTGCACGACGACCGCGTCGGTCATCCGATCCTGGTGATCTAGGGCGCGAAGCATGCTGATGATCGGTGTGATCCCACTGCCTGCACTGATGAACACCATCTTGTCCGGAATCGGGCTAGGCAGAGTGAACTCACCCTCGACCTCGCTGAGACGGACGATATCGCCGGTCCTGATGGTTCCCACCAGATACGGCGAGACCGTGCCCGACGGCACCAACTTGGGGCTGACACTGACCAACCCGTCCACGGGATCGGGGTCGGACGTCAACGAATACGCCCGCCAGTGGTACCGACCGTCGATGAGTACTCCGAGTCGGACGTACTGCCCGGGTGTGTGGCCCTGCCACTCGAAACCGGGACGGATGTACACCGACACGGCCTCCGACCCCTCGGGAACCACCCGCTCGACCTTCCCCCGAAGTTCGCGAGTGGTCCACAGCGGATTGATCATCGACAAGTAGTCGTCAGGCCGGAGCGGATTGAACAACGATCGGACTGCGCGCAGCATCGTCCGTCTTACAAAAGAAACCTGGGGCTTGGCCCCCCGTTCAGCCATACTCAACGGTAACTCCGAGAAGCTCGCCGTGCGTACGAATCGCGCAGACTCGAATCAGACTGCTACACAATGTGAACAGAACAGGGCGCTACCGCCGGTCAGCGCGCTCGTGAGACCCGATCGCCGAGAGCGGCGCTCACCTTTCCGTACCAGCCGAGTGGACGCGCCGAGCCTCGCGTCGGGACGTCTGCGAGCAAGGCCTCGGCAGTTTCCTCGGCGTCGATCTTGTTGTCGCCGATGCCGCCCGTGGCACCACGTTTGGCCCATCCGACCACGTAGCAACCCGGAACCGGAGTGCCGTCGGCAGCTGTGATGCGACCACTCTCGTTGCGAATGGTGCCGGTGATGTCGTCGAACGGGATGCCCGGTGACGGAGTTCCGCGATAACCGATCGCGAGCAGAACCAGCTCCGTGGACAGAGTGATCGCGTGTTCGCCCACCCCCACGTCGATGGACTCCACCGAGCCGCTGCCGTGCAGGGCGGACGGTGCCCGCCCGAACGCGAAGACGATGCGACGCCCTGGCGCGCGAGAGCCGAGATCGACGCGCTGAGCTCCTGCCAGCGCAGAGGCCGAGGACGAGAGCGGCAGCCGATCGATGGCGTCGACGATTCCGTCCGGACCTGCCACGACGACGTCGACGCCCGCGCGATCGACCAGAGCCTTGCACTCGGAACGCGTGAAGGCCGCGAACTCGGGGCCACGACGGGCGAGGACGACAACCTCGTTCACCCGATGGCGACGCAGCTCGGCCAAAGCATGAGGCGCGATCTCGGTCCCGTCGAGCTGGTCCGGGTCGGCAGTGAGGATACGAGCCGCGTCGAGGGCGACGTTGCCGTTTCCGATGATGGTGACGCGCTCGACGCCGGCGAGATCGATCGCGTCGGCGGGAACGTCCGGGTGACCGGTGTACCAGCCCACCAAGGTGCGCGCGCTGACTGATCCGTCGAGGTCGATACCGGGAATCTCGAGGGCTCGGTCCTTGTCGGCACCGACGGCGTACACGACGGAGTCGAACTTTCGGGCCAGTTCCACGTGGTCGACGTCCTTACCGACCTCGACACCGAGCTTCATCGTCACTCGTGGATGCACGAAGATTCCACGGAAGTGCTCACTGATGCGTCGGGTACCCAGGTGATCGGGAGCGACGCCGTAGCGGGCGAGACCGCCCGCGGTGGGCAGCCGGTCGTAGAAGGTGACATTGGTGCCGGGCACCCGCAGCAACGCCTGAGCGGTGTAGCAGGCAGCAGGCCCGGTTCCGACGATGGCGATGTCGATCGGCGGCAGGTCGTTGACCGTCGCCACTGGGAATCGGGGCGCGCCCCACTCCGCGACCGCGGGCTTGTCCTTGTAGTACTCGGCGTTGATGTCGGCATAGATCTGCTGGTCCGGCGTCAGTCGGGAGACGCGAGTGATCGCGTCCACCGGGCACGCGTCGGCACAGGCCCCGCAGTCGATGCACGAGCGCGGATCGATGTAGAGCAACTCCGTCTTGCCGAAATCCGGCTCGTCGGGCGTGGGATGAATGCAGTTGACCGGGCACACCGACAGGCAGGATGCGTCGTTGCAACAGTTCTGCGTGATCGCGAACGGCATGGGTTTCTCAGATGTCCTTCACGGCCTCGAAGAGAGTGGTCAGAGCATGTGCAGACGACGGTAGATCATCTCGGCCGGCTTGGTGACCAAACCGCAGTCGAGGAGAAATGCCATCAGATGCTCGCTCGAGGTGCGCATCATCGTGTGGTGATGAGCGTTGTTCTTCGCTTCCTTCACCGCGCGGTCGACGTCGAGGCCCGCTGCTGCGTAGACCTCCTTGTTGACCATGTTGGACACGATCAGGCGCGCGGCAATTGCGACGACCAACGCGCTGGCCTTGCGGCGGGCCGGGCTCTTTCCGGCGATGTCTTCGCGCATCTGCGCGCGTGCGAACGTCATGTGCCGCGATTCTTCGACGACGTGGATCTTGCTGGTGGTGCGCACGAGCGGCAGGACGTTCTCGCCGCGCATCCAGTCGCGCTGCATGACGTCGAGAACCTCTTCGGCGACGAGAATGCCGCCGTAGGCCACCTCGGCGGACGCGAGAGCCTTGAAGCCACGACCGAGCTCGATGCTCGATCGACGCGGCAGGTAGGCCTTGATGCCCATCTTCTGGCAGGCGCGGGCGAACATGATCGAATGACGGCACTCGTCGGCGATCTCGGTGAGCGCGAACTGGAAGTCCGAGTTCGACGAGTCCTTGCAGTACTGATCGCGCAGAACCATCTGCTGCAGGATCATCTCGAACCAGATGCCGGTGCTCATGATCGAGCAGACCTCGTGGCGGGTGAGCGTGATGCGCTGCTCCTCGCTCATCTCGTCCCACAGCTTCGTGCCGTAGAGGGTGCTCCACTCCGGGTTGAGTCCGTAGAGGGAGGGATCGAGATCGGCTTCCCAGTCGACCTCCTCGGACGGGTCGTACGACAGCTGGGCGGCGGAATCGAGCAAACGAGCGGAAACGTCCTCGGGCTCGAGAACGTCGTTCCTGGAGAGTGTGCTGGTCATCGCCGTGGTTCCTTCCATCGTCGAAAATCTGTAGGTAACTGTTACGGAGATTACCAGGTACTCGGCGACACAGGTAGCCACTTGGGCAGAAGTTCCTGGATTCTTTTCGCCGGACCCCTAGAGTTCGAGCGTGCCGAACACGGAGAACCACCGGTGATCGCCGCCCTGCGATCTGCCCTCGACCGCACACCCATGCGTCTGTACGCGGTGGGAATGGTGTCGGCCAACGCCATCGGGGCCGTCATCGTGTTCGTATTGGCACGCTTCGTCCTGCCGCTGCCGGTCGGTTCCGAAGAGATCTTGTCCGACCGAAATTACCTGGCGTTCTTCGTGTATCTCCCGGTCGCGATCGCCATCGGCATCGGGCTCGGACTCCGCGTCGCAGCACCCCTGGTTCGGTGGCTGCACACCGGAGGCACGCCGTCGGACGAGACCGCCATCGCCGTCGTCCGATTGCCTCTGCGCCAACTCGGCGTCCACGTTCTGCTGTGGGCGCTCGGCGTCGCGGTGTTCGTCTCGGTCAATGCGTCGGCCGGCGCTGCGCTGTCGATCATCGTCGCGATCGCCGTCAGCTTCGGCGGCTTGGCGACGTGCTCGCTGGGTTACCTGGTGGCCGAACGCACTCTTCGCCCGATCACAGCCGCGGTGATGGAGGTCGGTGCGGTCACCGATTCCGCAGCTCTCGGTGTTCGACTTCGCGTCGTTCTCATCTGGGTCCTGAGCACAGCGATTCCCGTTCTCGGGCTGGGACTCATCGGACTCGGCAGGTTGATCGACACCGTCATCCCTCCCGATGTCGATCTGTCCCCCGCGATGGTGTCGCTCTCCGCCGTTGCCCTTGTCGTCGGATTCGGCGGCATGTTTCTGGTGGGACGCTCCGTCTCGGACCCGCTGCAGCAGGTCAGTAGCGCGATGCAACGCGTCGAAGCCGGGGCGACGGACACCCGGGTCGACGTCTACGACGCTTCCGAGATCGGCCGGTTGCAGAACGGGTTCAACAAGATGGTGGTCGGTCTCGACGAACGCGAGCGACTGCGTTCTCTGTTCGGCAGGCACGTGGGCCACGACGTGGCGCAGCGGGCATTGGCAAGTGCTCCGCGTCTCGGCGGCGAGAGCCGGACGGTCGCCGTGCTGTTCATCGACCTGGTGGGTTCGACGGCCATGGCCGAGCGAGAATCCGCGGAGGCGGTGGTCGAACTTCTCAATCGGTTCTTCGCAGTGGTGGTCGAGCACGGCGAACGACACGGCGGCTTCGTCAACAAGTTCGAGGGTGATGCCGCATTGCTGATCTTCGGCGCTCCGGTCGATCACCCCGATCCCGCCACGGCGGCACTGCGCACCGCACGCACCCTGGCCGTTGCCCTCGCGTCCGACGGCGGCTTCGAGATCGGCATCGGCGTGACGTACGGGCCGGTCATCGCAGGCAACATCGGAGCCGAGTCCCGCTTCGAGTACACCGTCATCGGCGACACCGTGAATCAAGCGGCCCGGCTCACCGATCTCGCCAAGGACGACCCGAACACCGATGTGCTCACGTCGTCGGTCGTGCTCGATCACGCAACAGCGGACGAGAGAAAGCACTGGCAAACAGGTGAGTCCGTGACGCTGCGCGGACGATCCGCACCGACAACTCTGGCCGCGCCCGTCCACCCCGGCCGACAGTCCGCCACACCCTAGAAAATTCGAAGGTTTCCCGTTCGGTGCCGATGGGGCATATACCCCGAACCAACTCACCCCATCGCGCATGCGCGAGACATTGACTGATACAACGTCTCTCGCTCCGAAAGGCACCCATGTCCGCAATTCTGTTCGGCTCGATCAGCACGCTCGTCGACACGTCCGAACTGCAACGCCGCTCGTTCAACGAGGCCTTCGCAGCCCACGATCTGAACTGGAACTGGTCTCGGGACGACTACCGGGCGATGCTCGGGTCGAACGGTGGTGCCGACCGCATCAGCGAGTACGCGGCCGACACGGGTACCGAGGTCGATGCTGCCGCGGTGCATGCAACGAAGTCCGAGATATTCCAGCGTCTGGTCGGCGAATCGGACGTGAAAACGCGTCCCGGCGTTGCCGATACGATCGATTCCGCCAAGGCGAACGGCGTCAAGGTCGGCTTCGTGACCACCACGTCGCGCGACAACATCGACGCACTGCTGGCGGCCCTGAGCCCGGAGCTGACCGCCGATTCGTTCGACGTCATCGTCGACGCGTCCTCGGTGGACGCAGGCAAGCCCGATCCCGCATCCTACAATTTCGCGTTGAAGACGTTGGGCGAGAACGCATCCGACAGTGTCGCCATCGAGGACAATGCCGGCGGAGTCGAGGCGGCCGTCGCCGCAGGCATCACCTGCGTCGCATTCCCCAACGAGAACACCGCCGACGCCGACTTCGGCTCGGCCACCGACACCGTCGATGCACTCGATCCCGAGCGTGTACGCGCTCTGATTTCAGCCTGACCCTTCATCCACCCAGGAGTAATAGTGAGCAATCTTCAGGCCCAGGTCGTTGCCGGGGACAGGTCATTTCGCGTCGAGGGTTACGAGCGCATCGAATACGACCTGATCTACGTCGACGGTGTCTTCGCGATCGAGAACACCGAACTGGCCGACAGCTACCGTCAGTACGGACGCGCGCTGATGGTCGTCGACGAGTCGGTTCACGAGATCTACGGGGACCGGATCCGCGCGTACTTCGATCATCACGACATCGCCCTGACGGTGATTCCGGTGCAGATAGCGGAGACCGCGAAGTCGCTGGAGACATTCGAGCGCATCGTGGGAGAGTTCGACGCATTCGGCCTCGTGCGGACCGAGCCGGTGTTGGTGGTGGGCGGTGGATTGACCACGGACGTAGCGGGATTCGCGTGTGCCAGCTACCGCCGCAACACCCCGTACATTCGCATTCCCACCACGTTGATCGGCTTGATCGACGCGAGTGTGTCTATCAAGGTGGCCGTCAACTACGGCAAGCACAAGAACCGTCTCGGTGCGTACCACGCCTCGCAGAAGGTATTGCTGGACTTCTCGTTCCTCGGCACGCTGCCGGAAGACCAGGTGCGCAACGGTATGGCGGAGCTGATCAAGATCTCCGTCGTCGGAAATCTGGAGATCTTCGAGTTGCTGGAGCAGTACGGGCCGGAACTGCTGCGCACCCGCTTCGGTCACCTCGACGGCACGGCGGAATTGCGTTCGGTTGCAGACCGATTGACGTACTCGGCCATCGCCACGATGCTCGAGCTCGAAGCCCCCAACCTGCACGAGATCGATCTCGATCGCGTCATTGCCTTCGGACACACCTGGAGCCCGACCCTGGAGCTGACTCCGCCCGCTCCGTTCTTCCACGGCCACGCGATCAATATCGACATGGCGCTGTCCACGACGGTCGCCGAGCAGCGCGGGCACCTGTCCACTGCAGACCGCGATCGCGTACTGGGTGTCATGAGCAGCATCGGGTTGGCACTCGACAGCCCCTATCTGACACCCGAGTTGCTTTCCGACGCAACGGCATCGATCCTCAAGACCCGCGACGGGATCTTGCGCGCCGCGGTACCAGATCCGATCGGTACCTGCAGATTCCTCAACGATCTCGATGCGGACGAGCTGGGTGACGTGCTGACCCTGCACAAGAAGATCTGCCTCGACTTCCCACGAGCAGGCGAGGGCCTCGACATGTTCACCGCGCCGACATCGTGACGGAGGCCCCGCGACCGGTGACCCCGACGACAATCCTTGCGCGCGAGCTGGGCGAGATAGCCGAGTTGCTCGACGCCCATGCCGGGGTGCCCGACGAGCTGACCACTCGGATACGTCGTGCCCGCGATCTCGCCGCGGGCCTCGACCCGTATCTGGACACCTGCACCACCTCCGAATCCGCCGCGCTGGCCACACTTGCGTCGCGGACCCGCTCCGAGGACTGGAGGTCACGCGACGTGATCTCCGGCTCGGGGCCCCTGGAGATGGAAATGCTCTCCGGCCATGTGGAGGGACGTTTCCTGGCGTTTCTCGTGCACATGACCCGGGCGACGCGGGTGCTCGAGATCGGCATGTTCACCGGCTACTCGGCGCTGGCGATGGCCGAGGCGCTGCCCGCAGGCGGCGAGGTCGTCGCCTGCGAGGTCGATCCGTACGTTGCCGAGTTCGCGCAGTCCTGCTTCGCAGAATCGACTGCAGGATCTGCCATCACGGTGCAGGTGGGTCCCGCGCTCGACACCCTCGGTCGGCTCGACGGGACGTTCGACCTGGTGTTCATCGACGCCGACAAGACCGGATACCGCGCGTACGTGGAGTATCTGCTCGAGAGCGATCTGCTCTCCGACGGCGCCGTGATCGCCGTCGACAACACCCTTCTGCAGGGTCAGCCGTACTCCGAACAGCCCACCGAGAACGGCAAGGCCGTCGCCGAATTCAACGACTACGTGGCGAACGACCCCCGCGTGGAGCAGGTACTGCTTCCTCTGCGCGACGGCGTGACGCTGATCCGTCGAACATGATTCGCACGGTAGCCGCACTGCTCGGCCTCGCGGTCACCCTGCCCGTCGACCTCGCGGCGGCAGGGGTGGCCGCGATGCGCGGCACCCGACCGCCCACACGCCGATCCGATTCACCCAGAACGGTTCTGATCAGCGGCGGCAAGATGACCAAGGCACTGCAGCTCGCTCGGTCCTTCCACCTCGCCGGGCATCGAGTGATCCTGGTGGAGTCGGCCAAGTATCGCTTTTCGGGACACAGATTCTCCCGCGCTGTCGATCGGTTCCATTGTGTGCCCGATCCGGGTGCCCCGGAATACGCGCAGGCTCTGCTGGACATCGTTCGACGCGAGAACGTCGATGTGTTCGTCCCCGTGGCCAGCCCGGCAGCAAGCATTCACGACGCGGACGCCAGGACCGTGCTCGACCCGCACTGCGAGGTGATCCATGGCGACGCAGGTAGCGTGCGGATGGTCGACGACAAGTCCCGATTCTCCGAACACGCAGCATCGTTGGGGCTTCGCGTTCCGGACTTTCGGCGCATCACCGATCCTGCTCAGATCGACGAGTTCGACTTTCCACCGGGTCGCGAGTACATCCTCAAGCGAATCTCGTACAACCCCGTCGGCCGCATGGATCTGACGCGACTGTCTGCGCAGACGCCACAGCGCAACGCCTCGTTCGCTCGGAGTCTGCACATCACGGAGGACGATCCGTGGATTCTGCAGGAATTCATCGCCGGTCAGGAGTACTGCACACACGGCACGGTGCGTGAGGGCCGCCTACAGGTGTACGGCTGCTGCGTGTCCTCGGCCTTCCAGGTCAACTACGAGATGGTGGACAAGCCCGAAATCCTGCTCTGGGTACAGACTTTCGTCTCCTCGCTGGACGTCACCGGCCAGCTGTCCTTCGACTTCATCGAGTCCGCTGCCGACGGCCACATCTATGCCATCGAGTGCAACCCCCGCACCCATTCGGCCATCACGATGTTCTACGACCACCCCGATCTGGCTGCCGCGTACCTCGACGACGACCATCCGATGATCGTGCCGCGCCCGACGGCTCGGCCGACGTACTGGATCTACCACGAGCTGTGGCGTCTGCTCACCGAGGGCAACCGAAAGGCACGCCTTCGCAGCATCTTCCGCGGCAAGGACGCCATCCTGACGGGGTGGGACCCGCTGCCGTACATTCTGGTGCACCACCTCCAGATCCCGTCCCTGCTGATCCGGAACCTTCTGGCTCGCGGCGAGTGGTCTCGCATCGACTTCAACATCGGCAAACTCGTGGAGAGCGGAGGCGACTGATGACACTGTCGGTCCTGGTACTCGTCGGATCCTCGGTGGACGAGTTCCACTGCGATCTGTCCCGGGTGTACGCGGGCGGCTTTCTCGATGCGTTCGGAGACGATCCTGCGTACCGGTTCGAGGTGGCGTTCGTCTCTCCCGGCGGGCTGTGGAGCTTTCCGGGCGGTATCGACTCCGCCAGTGTGGCTGCTGCACAGCAGATGTCACTGGCGCAGGCGGTCGAAGTCATGTCCTCGTGGCACTTCGACGTCATGGTGCCGCAGATGTTCTGCCTGCCCGGCATGACGACGTATCGCAGTCTGTTCGACCTCCTGGGTGTGCCGTACGTGGGCAACGGTCCCGACGTGATGGCGATGACGGCGGACAAAGCTCGCGCGCGTGCCGTCGTGGCCGCTGCCGGGGTCGCCGTCCCCGCCGGTGAGGTGGTACGAAGCGCCGACCGGATCGGACTCGGCCTACCGGTCGTCGTCAAGCCCGTCGACTCGGACAACTCGATGGGGGTCACCCTCGTGCGTGAGGACAGCGCGCTGGCACCCGCGGTCCGCGAGGCTCTGACGTATTCTGCTGCGGCACTGGTGGAGTCGTATATCCCCCTGGGACGAGAGGTCCGCTGCGGCATCATCGAGTCGGGCGGTGAGCTGATCTGCCTTCCGCTCGAGGAGTACGCCGTCGAGTCCGTGCGGTCGAGTGCAGACAAGTTGAGCCGCACCACGGACGGGGATCTGTACCTGGTGGCGAAGGAACAGACCAAGGCGTGGATGGTGGACGTCTCCGATCCGATCACCGACGAGGTCTGGGCGGCTGCGCGGTTGTGCTACCGGTCTCTCGGCTGTCGGCACTACGGTCTGTTCGATTTTCGCATCGATCCCGACGGCAGACCATGGTTTCTCGAGGCCGGCCTGTACTGCTCGTACTCCCCCTCGAGCGTCGTCGCGGTGATGGCTGCGGCGGCCGGGATCTCCGTCGATCGACTGTTCGCACTATCGCTTCGAGAGCTATCGGTGAAGGAGTTGTCCTCGTGACGCTGGGAAAGGTGATTCGAGGTCTGGACCTGGACTCGGTCTCGATCGACGAACTACGCACGCTGCTGGCCGAACACGGCGTATTGATCCTGCGGGAACAACCGGTGGACGACATGCGCTTTCTGGCGTTTCTCCGCCGGTTCGGTGAGATGATGTTCACCGAAGGCGAGACCCCCGTGCCGGGTTACCCCGACCTGAACGTCGTCAGCAACGTCGGCCGCACGACGCCGCCGAAGTCGACGTTCCACGTGGACACGACGTACGTGCCGAACCCGCCCACCTACACCGCATTACGCGCGGTATGCGTACCCGAGGCCGGCGGCAGCACGCTGTTCAGCGATCAGTACGCGGCGTACGAGACCTTGCCTGCGGACCGGAAGGCGGACCTGGCCGGACGCACGATGACCCACCGAGTGACCGGGGTGGCGTCGGACACCGATTCCTCCGCCGAACACCCCTTGTTCGCAGTACATCCCGTGTCGGGCCGCACTGCCCTCGCACTGACGGCACCCGCGCGCTGCGTCGCGATCAGCGGAATGAGTCCCGACGACGCACGGCAGACGATCCGGTACCTGTTCGAGCACTCCACCCGTTCGGACAACGTTCTACGGCACACGTGGGCTCCCGACGATCTGGTGATGTGGGACAACCGATGTGTGATGCATCGCGCCGACCACAGCGGCGTGGTGGGGAACAGGGTGATGCACCGCGGAATGATCGCGAATATGGAGATCGTGTCGGTTTTGTGACCGACGACTCAAAAATTTGCCGGTCGGCCTCACGCCCGGAGAATCGAGTCATGACATCACCTCTGTCGATCACCCGCGAAACAGCCGTCGGTGCCGAAGCTCGTTTGTCCTGGATCCTTTCCGGGCTCGCCGGAATGGTGGGTGCGGTCGCGTTCCTGCACTCTGCCGGCTACTTCGTGACCTTCATGACCGGAAATACCGAGCGGGCGGTCGTCGGACACTTCGGGCACCCCGAGGGCAAGGAGGTTGCCCCAGGTGCCTCCCCGTGGGCCGCTCTTGCGCTCATGGCGTCGTTCCTGGCCGGCGTGGTGGTCTCCTCGATCTGCCGTCGTCGCTACTGGTCCAATCATCCGCACGGTGCGACGGTGCTGACCACCATCGCGCTCGCCGCAGCGGGAATGATCGACATCGCCATCTCCGGATGGTCGTCCGCCAACGTCAACTTCTATCCGATTCTGTTGGTGGCATTTGCACTCGGTGCGCTGAACACCGCCTTCACGAAGAAGGAAGAGACCTACATCCCTCTCAGCTACGTCACGGGCACGATGGTCAAACTCGGCCAGGGCATCGAGAGACATCTGTTCGGCGGCGGAACGTACTACGACTGGCTCTGCTACACAGCCCTTCTCGGGTCTTTCGCACTGGGTGGGATGGTCGGCGCATTCATCGGCGTCGTCATCACCGGACCGCAAGTCCTGCTACTCACGGCATTGATCAGCTTCGGCGCAACGATCTTCACGTTCACTCATACCGAGCGTAAGTCGCTGTTGGGCTGACGCGACGCCGGCCGTCACTCCGTCATCAGCGGTGAAGATTCTATGATCGTGCGCAGCATCTGCTCCACTATCGACCGGGGCAGACGTGACCCGATGAGCACTTGGCGTTGGATCAAACCTTCGATCATCACGACCAGTGTCTCGGCCTCCGCCTGCGGGTCCTCGGAGTCCAGCGAGGCGACGATCCACTGCGTGTAGGTGACGAATGCGCCGCGCTGCGTATCGAACAACTCGCGCACCTCACGATCGTGCTGAGCCTCGCCGAGCATGATGGCCCGGGCGATCACCCGCTTGGCCGCGTCGCCGGTCGTCATCGCCTCGATGAAATCCACGATTCGGGCCACCACGATATCGACGGACAGGGGTTTGACATCCACCAGGCTGCCGAATGTCGCTCCGGCAATCTCGAAGTCGCGCGCGAAGAGCTGCCCGAGCGCCAAGTGCAGCAAGCGGCTTCGAGTGGGGGCGTGGTAGTTGACCGATCCGGGACCGAGTCCCGCCGCAGCGTCGACGGCCCGGTGAGTCAGACCGCGAAAACCTTTGGTGGCCAGCACTTCGATCGCTGCCGTAGCGATCTCGTCACGCCGACGCACTCGGGACTCGTCGTCCTTGGGGTTGGCAGGACTCATACCGCGCAGTGTACTGGCAGGGTCTTGACATCCCGCGTTTTCGCGCCCTAGCCTCAACGCATGTTGAGCATGGTGGGGCTATGAGCTGGGTGCCGACGCGGCGACAGGTGGTCGTGGGAGCAGCTGCGGCGGTGACGGCAGCCGTCCTCGGCCCGGCCACGAGGGCACTGGCCGCACCCACGTTGGGTTCCGTCGACGACTGCGGCGAGCGCTACCAGGGCTACCGGGATGCCGACCGAGGCTTGCCCTATGCCCGGTTCATGGCGCAGCGAACCACTCCCGCACCGGCGGTCGTCGCAGAGGCCTACGCCGGCCCTGCTCTCGCACCCGATTCGGTTCCCGGATTCGACTCGATCACAACCGATCTCGCGCCCACCGGATACTCCACGGTCGAGACCGGATACGGTCGGCGCGCCGATGGGGTGGCGTTCGTGGCCGTACGCACCGTGATGCCGCGAGTGACGGCGGCGATGTGGGACTGGTGGTTCGGCTGGCATTCCACCGAGGCCGCCCGCTACAAGCTGTGGCACCCCGACGCTCACCTCTACGCCGCCCTCGCCGAGTACAGGACGGCTCTGAACATCCCCGACAAGGCGAAGTACATCGGCAACACGACGTTCGTGGACGAATACGTCGGGCCGAAGCTGCAGCAACTGGGCATCGGGTTCCGCGATCCGATCGCGCACGGGTTCGACGTTCCCGCGGACCAGACGATCGTCTTCGGCCGAGTAGGCAGCTCCATCGCACCGGTGGACCTGGGCTGGCTGGCCCACCAGGTGCGACCCGTCGACGGCGGTGCCGAGATGCGTAGCCGCTTCCACCTGAACCTGCGCGGGTTGCACGTACCGGACGTGAAACAGGCTACGTGCGCCGTCCGCCGGGGAGCATCGGTTGACCCGACCGACCTCGTACTCGGGCTCGATCTCGCGCGAGATCTCATGCTGCATTGTGGGCAGGAGATGAACCATCTCGCCGGTTTTCTGCCGGAGCTGTACGCAGAGTTCGGCGGTCAGTAGTTCGAAACTAGTGCCCCAGAAGCACCTTCGCCAACACGATGAGCGCAGCGACCACCGCCGTCGCCAGCCCACCGAGAACTGCACGGAAGGTCAACGCGTTGCCGCGAATTCGCTCTGTGACCATCTGAATCGTCGCGATACGCACCACGATGACACCTCCGCCCAGTAGTTCCGCCCACTGCGTCGGAAGCACCGACAGCCAGCCGAGCGCGAGCATCAGCGCGGGCACGGTGCCGGAACTCAGGATGGGGACCGCATCGCGAAGTTCTTCGACGGCCTTGAACTTGCGCTGCTCGTCGGTGACGACACCGTGCGCCTCGGGGATCTGACTGCCGGCGACGAAATCCGCGAAGACGTGCGCCAGGAACGTCGTCAGCGCTGTGGCCAGGACGAGAACGGCAGCTGTTCCGTGCTCGATCGAACCCGGCGTCGACGCCGCAACCGCCGCAAGGATCAGGATGTTCCCGTAGACGTAGGCAGAGAGCCTCCTGGCTGCCCGTGCGGGCTCGAGGGGACCGTCCGCACGGGTCACCAACCGGCGGTACAACCGGGTTCTGCGTATACGGGGCTCGGCGTCGGTCATGCAGGAGATCGTCGCACGGTGGGCGAGATCATTCGACGGGAACGCCGAGCCGCCCGGCCTGGTAGTCCTCGAAAGCCTGCAGCACTTCGGATTTGGTGTTCATGACGAACGGGCCCGCCATCGCAACGGGTTCTCGTATCGGCTTGCCGCCGAGAACGAACACCTCCAGCGACTCCCCCACTGCAGACGCGGCCATCTCGATGGTGTCACCGCGGCCGAACAGAGCCGTCTGCCCCATCCGGATCGGGCGCTTCTCCGCGCCCACGGTGCCCTCGCCCGCGAGAACGTAGACCAGCGCGTTGAACTCCCTGTTCCACGGTAGCGTCAGCTCTGCTCCTGGCGCGATCGTGCTGTGCGAGAGGGCAATCGGAGTGTACGTCGACCCCGGTCCCTGCATGCCTGCGATCTCGCCGGCAATGACGCGCACCAACGCGCCGCCATCGGGACTCGACGCCAATGCCACCTTGCTCCCGGTGATGTCCTGATAGCGCGGGTGCGCCATCTTGTTCTCGCGCGGCAGATTGACCCAGAGCTGAACGCCGTGGAACAACCCGCCCGAGAGCACCAGATGCTCCGGTGGGGCCTCGATGTGCAGAATGCCCCCGCCCGCCGTCATCCACTGGGTGTCGCCACCGCTGATGATTCCGCCGCCGCCGTGAGAGTCCTTGTGCTCCATGATCCCATCGATCATGTAGGTCACCGTCTCGAATCCGCGGTGCGGATGCCACGGCGTCCCCTTGGGCTCACCGGGCGCGTAGTTCACCTCGCCCATCTGATCCATGTGGATGAACGGGTCGAGAGACGACATGTCCAGCCCGGCGAACGCCCGGCGGACCGGAAAGCCTTCACCCTCGTATCCCGTCGGTGCCGTCGTGACGGACCGGACCGGCCGCGGTACGGCGGTGGCGTCGGGCATGGGTATGCGGGGCAACGCAAGGATGTTGTCGACCGTCACTGCTGGCATGGCTTCCCTTTCGGCATGGTAGTTGACTCTGCAACTACTAGTCGGGTCAACCTACCGGCGTCCGACGGTATTCCCGCCCTCAGCCCTGCTGGTCGGCCAGCCACTGCCGGATCTCGTCGGTGGGCTGCTCGACGATGTCGTCGAATTCCGAGTGCTTGCCCACGAACGCCTCGACCAACGGACAGATCGGAACGATGTGCTTGGCGTCGGCCCGGGTGGTGTCGAGTGCCTGCTGTACGAGAATCGTTGCCAGGCCACGTCCGCCGTATGCCGCGTCCACCTCGGTGTGGAAGAAGATGCGTCGCGCATCCTCGTCGTCGACGAACTCGGTGAAGCCGACCTGTGTGCCGTCGACCGAGACCGTGAAACGATCTGCCTGCTGCGCGATCTCCACCTCGGCACCCGTTTTGTCGACCGTCATTGCGCGCTCCTCGCTCCTCGTGAACGCGCATTCCTCGGCGGCGGTGCGCGGCTGGGTCAGCCTACCCAGCTGTATACCGATACCCAGTCGAGCAGTAGATGTCCATTGCTGTAGCCGTTCCCGTTGGTCTCGGTTTGCAACTCCCACCTCATCGGGCTCGACGGAACCCACTTGGTGCTGTCCAGGAGTACCGCGTCGTCGAGGATGTATCGCACCCGACCCGGTGACCATTCGATCGTGTAGGTGTGCCAGCCGGTGAACGTCGCGGACGTCCTCGCGGCCTGGTCCTGACACCCGCCCACACACGAGCCGGCCCCCGAGTAATGGTGGAAGCCACCTGGGCTACCGGCCAAACTGCCTTCCGGAAAATCCATTTCCCCGTCGGCCGGCCACCTCTCGGATTGCGGCCAGAGCAGCCATGCAACGTAATACTCTCGCAAATTCGGACTATCGACTTTGAACCTCGCGGTGTATCGGCCGTAAGTCTGATTCTGCCCGGCGGAATTGATAACCGGAGAAATGCTCGCCCCTGCGGGGATGCCGTCCACCTGACGTAACCAATAATCTGCGACACCGTCGTGCGTGGACATCACCGCGTCGGACCGGTAAGGGCGCTTCTGGTACGTATCTTTGTAGCACTTGGGATATGTACGCCATTTCTGCCCTTCGGCCCCCGTATAGACAATTTTCGTCGGGTCGCAATCATTCGCCCAGCTACCCGTTGCGGATGGTTTGCCGAATTCGTCGACGAATATCTGTTTCCACCCGGGCAGGTCGCCTCTCGGTGCCGAGACGCCACTCGGATTGCCCGACGCCGGTGGGGTGGGTGGCGTCGTGGTGACAGGAGGGACCGTGCCCGGAGTTGTCGGCGCGGGGAAGCCGTTGACGACCACCAACCACCGTTGCGCGTCGGACGCATTGCAGGCATACAGTTGAACCGCATTGCCAGGAGTGGTCGAGTTGTTCGGATTATCCAGGCACACAGTCGAATCGCGAATCGAGAACGTTCCGTTGCTGCGCAGCGTCCAAGCCTGAGCCTTACCGCCGTTGCACCGGGCTATGACGACCGGAACGTTGGCTCTGATGATGCCTCCGTAGGGGGTCAGGCACTGGCCCTGCACTTGAATGGTGCCGTTGTCGGCACCTGTCCACGTCTGCTGTGGACCTCCGTTGCATGTCCAGATCAAGACGGGGTTGTTCTGCGACGTCACACCACCCTTGTTGTCCAGACACAGCCCGGCGGGCGTCTTGAGTTGACCGACCGTCACAGCGTCGGCCGGTGGCGGCGACACGATGGAGATGGCCACGAGAGCCGACGCCAAAGCAATCAACGAAATGGCACGAGCACCGAAGGGAACTGACCGGTACCTTTTGAGGATCGAAATGCGCACGGCACACCTTTCACATGGGTGAACAACGGCGATCGCGGCGGTGGAGACCCACCATTCTCGTCCACTCGACTCTATCCAGGTAATACCGGAATTCAGTAGTGGAATAATTCCGGAGTTTTAGATTTTTGAAAGGCTTCAATTCTTTCGCAAGCAATTCGTACAGGCTCCAATCAGCCAGTGAATCCTTGTAAGCACCCCGATGCGAGCGCCGCACCCGCTACGGCGGCCCATTACCGGTCGAGAACTCGCTACGGGGCCCAGGTGGACACCACCCGCCGGTATCGCATTCTGTTGCCTCTGTACGGTGGAGCGAAGGACCTCGACCGTGCAGCATCAAGGGGAAGGAACTTCATGGCTCAGCCAGACAGGCTGGAGAAAGACCCGAACAAAGGCTTCGTAGCCCTGCTGGGCTGGAGTTTGGCCGCGGTGGAAGCACTGGACAAGTTCGATCGGCGCTACGTCGTCGTCGCCCCCGAATGGGCCGAGGCGTACTGCACCGAGCACGACATTCCGTACCTCCCGTGGAACTTCGAGCGACTCAACGATCGCTCGCTCGAAATCGCCGAAACGCTGCAGAGCGAGGGCGTGGACGTCGCGATTCCGCTCTACGAGGAGACGGTCGAGTGGGCCGGTGCCATCAACTCGGTACTGCTCGGCAACCCTCGCTTGTTCGGTCAGGCCATGTTGCTGCGGGACAAGGCACTGATGAAGCGCCGAGCCCAGCTGGGCGGAATTCGCGTCGGAATCTTCGAGGAAGCTCATGACCGCGAAGACGTCATCCGCTTCCTCCGCCGGGTCAATCAGACACTGCTCAAGCTCGACGGTGATCCGAACGACCCCATTCACCTCAAGGCCTTCGACAAAGCAGGGTGCCTGGGCCACCGGGTTATTCGTACGCCCGACGAGGTCGACTCCATCCCCGACGAGGAATTCCCGGTGCTGATGGAATCGCATCTCGACGGATGGGAATTCGCAGTCGAGGCGTGGATTCACAACGGAAAGATCAAGTTTCTCAACATCTCCGAGTACGTCACGCTCGGCTACTCGGTATTCGTGCCTGCGACACCGGAGTTGGAGAGATACCGCGAGCAGATCACGGTGCAGATCGAGAAGCTGATCAAGGCCTTCGACATCGAGTTCGGCTTCATCCACCCCGAGTACTTCGTCACCAGCGACGGTGAGATGTACTTCGGTGAGGTTGCCTACCGCCCACCGGGTTTCAAGGTGTTCGAATTGCTCGAGCGAGCCTACGGTTTCAACGCCTACCAGGGTCTGGCATTGGCGTTCGACCCGAAGACCACCGAGGAGGAGATCGACGCGTTCTTCCCGACGGAAGTGGTCGACGCCACCGGTCATGCCGGATGCTTCGGCGTTTACCCGCGCAGGCGCGTGGTCAGCGATCTCGTCATCCCCGAGGTCACCGCGGACGACGACTACTACGAGACCAACGACCTGTCGGCACCGGTCGAGGAAACCGTCACCAAGAGAACGGCATTCGGCACCCATTGGGGTCTGCTGTATTTCTTCGGCGACGACCCTTACCGTATGCGTGACCTGCTCAAGCAACAGGAAGAACTGGACTTCTACGTGTGAAGCAGCAACTCGGGAACGACCACGAACCCACGACGCAGACGATGACCGAACCGGAACCGGTCGACAAAGCTCTGGCGTCGAGGCTGGCCCAACTCGACCACGCTACCGACGCGTTGGCCGGTGCACCCGAGTTCAGCAAGAGCACCAAGGTGCGCCGGGTTCTCGACGGTCTGCATCGAGTGTTGTTGCAGCCCGGTGGTTGCGGCGCGATTCGTGAACGCGCCGCGAAGCTCGAGAATGCGGGGTTGTTCGCCGGTTCGGATTGGGCGCAGCCGGACATTCTGGTTCCCGCTTTCGTGGGGCCCAGTCTGCGCTGCGGTAACGACGACACCGTGGCGCTGGAGGCGACCAGCGAACTGCGCATGATCGCGATCGTCGCGGGCGAGTACGAACACCCGGCCGTCTCTGCAGAGGATGCGCGGCGATTCCTCTCGCAGGTGCTCGCGCTCAATCTCGACGTCCTGTTCACCCCGCCGTCCGAGTCCGAGCGAGTTCGCCTGGGCCGCACAGCACACCTGATCCGTGATCTGTTCGGCTACGTCGCCCAGCAGATCGGCTACGACAGCGTGCTGGACGAGCTGCTCGACGAAATCTGGCGAATTCTGCGCCAGCGCCCGATCCAGGTCGACACCATCAAGGAGATGGTCACCCGCATCGCGATATATCGCGACGATCCGACCGTCGATCTCGGCACGTCCGGGCAGGGTCTGGATCGATTGATCACGGCCCTGTTCGGCACCACCGATGCGTGCCGAGAGGATCCGGGTGTCGAGGTGTATCGGTCGCGGCTCGAGGCGATGGACGTCGAGGCACTCCAGTTCGAGGCCCGCGGATTCGCACGAGCGATGCACGACACCGGGCTGGTCTCGCCGTACCACGCGACGCTGACGCAGTACCTCGTCGATCATTACTCCTATGTTCTCCCCGAGGCACTGGGTCTGTCCGATACCGGTCGCACCTGTCTGACGCGCTATCCCGAGCTGGTCCATCGCCTCATCGAGGAGACGGTGTTCCCCGAAACCGCACAGTGCCTCTACGGATTGGCACTGCTGCTCGATCGAGGAATTCTGCATCAACCACCGATCGTGCCGTCCCTGTGGCGACAGATGTCACTGAAACTCGCACCCGCAGTGCAGGAGAAGCTGAACACCACGTTCGGGCCCGTCCCGGCACCGGAGTCGCGTCTGCTCGGCGGATTGTTGTCGATGCTCGGGCAGCCGCTCGGCGTGGGCCAGGGCGACAATCCGACGTGCCAATCGGCGAGGGCATTGTCGATGTGGGCCTACAACGATCCCGACTATCTGCTGCAGATGGTGGTGTGGGCGGCCCGCGACGAGGAGATCGTCATGCACTTCGAGGGGCAGTCGATCTCGTCCACCGAGAGTGTCAGTGGCGTCGCCACGTCCGATCCGGTCGATCTCGATCCGGTGTCACTGCTGCTGGTTCCGCACCTCGACCGCATCTATGCCGAGATGGTCAGACGCTGCGCCGAACGCCCGGGAGATCCACACCGCTGGGTCAACCCGGAGTTCCATGGGTGGTGGTCGGCGCGTGAGTTCCATATCGACGTCGATGTCGCCACCGGAAACATCGTCGATCTGGACGCCTTCCTGCGGCAGTTCTACGCGGCTTATCACCCGGAGTACAACGGGCACCAGCCGTTGATCCATCCGCAACCGGCGGGTGTCGCCGTAACCGACAGCGCTGCACGGTATGTGGGGTGGCATGCCATCACGATCCTGCGGGTGGCGGCCGACCCCGACGGCGTCATGCGGGTGTACTTCTTCAACCCGAACAACGACAGCGGGCAGGACTGGGGCGACGGAGTGGTGGTGGGAACTGCGGGCAACGGCGAACGCGCAGGCGAAGGTTCGCTCCCGTTCGACCAATTCGCCTCGCGGCTCTACATCTTCCACACCGATCCACTCGAGAACGGCGAACCGGAGAAGATCCCGGTGGAAGACATCGAGACGATCGTGGGATTCGTCGAACGCAGTTGGGGTGCAGGCAGATCGGTCCGTGCTGCGTGTCAGCCGTTCCAGGAGTAGACCGAGGCCCAGTCCAGAATCAGATTGCCCTCGCTGTTCCCGAAGCCCTTCGTCTCGGTCTGCAGTTCCCAGCGCATCGGCGTGGACGGCACGAAGTCCGTGGTGTCCAGCACGACCTTGTCATCGAGGATGTACCGAATTCTGCCCGGTGACCACTCCATGGTGTAGGTGTGCCAGTCGGTGAACCGGGCACCGATATCGGTAGCGGCCAACTTGCACCCATCGGCGCACGATCCTTCGCCTGCGAAGTGGTGGAACCCACCGACGTTGCCTGCCAACGAGCCCTCGGGGAAGTCGAATTCGCCGTCGTAGGGCCAGTTCTCGGATTGTGGCCACAGTAGCCAGGCCACGTAGTACTCGTTCAGGTCGGGCGAATCGACCTTGAATCGTGCGGTGTATCGGCCGTAGGTCTGGTACTGGCTGTCGACATCGATGACCGGTGAGATGCTGGCACCGGCCGGCATTCCGTCGACCTGGCGGAGGTGATATTCGAGTGCGCCGTTCTCGGTGGACAGAACCGCGTCGGGGCGGTACGGACGCTTGTCGTAGGTGTCGGGGAAGCACGTCGGATACGTCCGCCATTGCTGCCCCTCGTTTCCGGTGTACACGATCTTGGATGGATCGCAGTCGTTTGCCCAACTGCCGGTAGCAGACGGTTCGGTGAATTCGTCGACGAAGATCTGCTTCCACCCCGGCAGGTCACCTTGGGGCGCGGCAATACCGCCCGGATTGTCCGCGGTGGACGGCGCGGGGACGACCGGAACCCACGTCTGCGCATCGGACCCGTCACAGGCCGACAACTGCAGACCGGGCCCGTCTGCGTCACTGCTCTCTCCGACTGCCAGACACCACGTCGTGCCCGCGACCTCGATCGAGCCCGAGTCGCCTGCAGTCCAATTCTGGCTCGTCTCGTCGGTGCACCGGCTCAGAACCACAGCAGCACCGGCATCCAGTGTGCCGCTCTGCGGCGAGAGACAACGCGACTGCATGCGGACTGCGCCGTCGGTCTCGGCAACCCAGAGTTGCGTCTTCGTCCCGTTGCACGAACCGAGCCGCACCGGGCTGTCCTCACGGGCATCGGAGCTGTCGGCCTGTACACACAGACCCTCGGTCGTCTCGATCTGGCCGGTGAAGCTGGCCGACGGAGTCGTGGCCGGAGCCTCGGACCCGAACACAGCGCAACCGGCGATCAGCGACGTCACCACCAGTAGCGACACGGACGCGAGAATCGCACGTCCTGCGCTCTGTACGCCTCCACCCCACCGACCGGGACGCGAACTTCCATGCCGAATTCGCATCGGGGTCGTCCCCATTGCTGCCTCCATAAGTGACGATCAGTACTTTCCGAGAGTACAGATAGTCGGCAGTCGACCCGTTTCTCAGCCCACGAACGGGGCTCAGCCCTTCTTTTTCAACGCGTCGGGCTTGTGCACTGCGTCCTTGCCCGACTTGTCGCTCTCGACCCGGTATTGCGGGTCGTCCTTCGATGCCTTCACCGTTCGGCCTGCCGCTTCGGTCTCGGAGGTGATCTTCTCCTTCACCTCACCCTCGGTCGTGGTTCCGTGGGTCTGCCATTCGACCTTGTCGCCCTTGTGGAATTCGTCTTCGGCCATGGTCGGCTGTCCTTTCGTCGGCGATGTGCATCGACGAGTACCCACGGGAGTCTCGGCGCAATCAGCTGGTTCCGAGAGCCGGTGCCAGTGTGGTGAACCAAGCTTCGCGTAGCTGATCCTCGAACAGCGGCCACGTGTGTGCGCCTTCGTCGCGCATCGAGACCGTCGCCGGCACATCGGCTCGGCGCAGAGCGTCGACGAAGATCGACGTGCAGTAGTTGACCATCGCTTCGACCGCCATCCCGCCGAACGGTGGAACCGCGCCCTCGGGAATTCGGTCCACCGGTCCAGGAAGCCCGCGAGACGAGCTGACGTACACCGCTGTTCCGCGCAAGCGTTCGACGTTCAGGGACGGGTCGTGATCGCGCCAGCCCTGGCTTCCCGGCAGCCCCCACATGTTGAACGGATTGTTGAGTCCACCGGCGATCATCGCCGAGATACCAGCGGTGGCAAGCGGATTCGATGGTGCCGGGCATCCGCTGAAGGACGCGGCCGCGTCGAACACATCCGGGGCCTGGATCGCCAGGTCGAGTGCGGGCCCGCCGCTCATCGACAGTCCTGCCACACCGCGTCGACCGTTGGAACCATAGGCGGCGTCGACGGCTGCAGGCAGTTCGCGAGTGAGGTATGTCTGCCACATGTTGCTGCCCAGGACCGGGTCCGGAGTCTGCCAATCGGTGTAGAAACTGAAGCGTCCGCCGATGGGCGCGACGACCGTGACGTTCTTGTCCAGAAAGAACTGCTCGACGCCGGAGTTGTTGAGCCACCCCACACCGTCTTCGTTGCCGAGTGCACCGTTGAGCAAGATCAGGCTCGGGGCAGGTCCACCCTCCGGCGAATGCAGAATCTCGTTGGAGATGACGCGATTCATGGACGGGGAGAACACATTCAGCACGGCACGAGTGGCCGACACCTGATGGATCCCAACGGCGCCCGCCGCGGCGTCGGCCGATCCCGAGCTGCCCGGCAGTGCCTGGGCCGACGTACCGGTCAGCAGCATCGATCCCAGCACGGCGACCGTCACCACCGCAGCGGATCGAGTTCGCTTCTTCCCCTTGAGTCCCACTGGCAACATCAGCACCATACGAGGGTTGCACGAATTCCGCTTTCTCCCGCTAACGATCAGATTACGAAACCGATCGGTTCGTACGCTCGCTCGACGTGGTCACCGATTCACCGCCCGTATCCGAGCGGCCTGCAGCGTCAGATGATGCCGCTCGGGTAGCGAAGGAGCCGACTGCGCCGCTCGGGCGTACAACTCTGCGGCCTGTGCGAGGTCACCGGCCTTCTCGTGCAGATGCGCGGCTGCCGCCGTGTGCCTCGGTACCGTGGAATCGACCTCGGACAGCGCCGCGAGCCCCGCGGCGGGGCCGTCGGCTTCCCCGATGGCCACCGCGCGATTGAGCCGCACGACGGGACTGTCGGTGAGGGCGAGCAACTCGTCGTACCACTCGACGATCTGCACCCAGTCGGTCTCCTCCACCCGCATCGCGTCGGCATGCAGGGCGGCGATCGCCGCCTGGGCCTGAAACTCCCCCAACCGATCTCGGGCCAGTGCCGCCTGCAAAATCCGTACGCCCTCGGCGATCAACGCTGTGTCCCAACGGGATCGGTCCTGTTCGGCCAGGGGGATGAGTCGACCGTCGGATCCGGTCCTCGCCGAACGGCGCGCGTGGTGCACCACCATCAGCGCCAACAGGCCCGCCGTTTCCTCGTCGTCGGACAGCGTCGACAACTGCCGAGTCAACCGGATGGCCTCCGCCGCGAGGTCGACATCTCCGGTGTACCCCTCGTTGAACACGAGATACAGCACCCGCCGCACCGTGTTCAGGTCGCCCGGCGCGTCGAAACGCACATCACGCACCGCACGTTTTGCGCGACTGATGCGCTGCGCCATGGTCTTCTCCGGCACCAGATACGCCTGCGCGATCTGCCGTGTCGTCAGTCCCCCGACGGCACGCAGCGTCAGAGCCACCGCTGCCGCCGGAGTCAGCGCCGGATGCGCACACAGGAAGAACAACTGCAACGTGTCGTCGACGTCACCCACGCTGCCGGGATCCGGTTGGGCAGCAAGGCGATCCTCGCGGGCTCGACGCGCCTTGTCCGAGCGTTGCGCGTCGAGAAATTTTCGCCACGCTACGGTCACCAGCCAGCCCTTGGGATCGGCCGGTGCTTCGGCGACCCAGGTCGACGTCGCCTCGAGCATCGCCTCCTGCACGGCGTCCTCGGCCGCCGCGAAATCTGCTCCGCGGTGGACGAGGACGCCGATCACGGCAGGCGTCAGTGCCCGCAGCACTCCGGGATCCATGATGGTCGTCGGCCGACTACCGTCAGTCGGCGATCGTGGGAGGAGCTTCCATGAACGGACGGAGCTCGAGCCACTCGTCGATCGGCTTCCCACCGGCGCCGGGTGCTGCTGACAGCTGCCCGGCCAGCTCGAGCGCGCGATCGTAGGAGTCGACATCGATCACCATCCAGCCTGCGATGAGGTCCTTGGTCTCCGCGAACGGACCGTCGGTGACCGGGGGTTTCCCTTCGCCGTCCGAGCGCACCCAGGTGCCCTCGGGGGCCACCGCCTGCGCATCGACGAATTCTCCGGTCTTTTCGAGCTCGGCGGCAAAGTCCTGCATGAACTTGATGTGGTCGTGCACTTCGGCCGGCGTCCACTGATCCATCGGGATCCAGTCGGCAGGCTCGGGAGCGCCGCGGTAGTGCTTGAGCATGAGGTACTTGGCCATGATGTCTCCTAGCGTCGGATGCAGCCATTCTTTCTGCATTCGACCCTGGGACGTAGCCGGTCCACAGAATTCGACATCGTCGAGAAAACTATTTTCTCAGCGCATCGTTCGGCCTGCCGAGCCGAGCATCTGCGTCGCCTCGACCACTCTCGCCGCCATCGCCGTCTCGGCAGGCTTGCCCCAGGACCGGGGGTCGTAGGCCTTCTTGTTGCCGTACTCGCCGTCGACCTTGAGCACCTGGTCGTATTTGCTGATCATGTGCCCTGCGATGGATCTGGTGAAGGCGTATTGAGTGTCGGTGTCGATGTTCATCTTGATCACTCCGCTGGCCACCGCGGAGGCGATATCTTCTGCGCTGGATCCCGATCCACCGTGGAACACCAGATCGAACGGGTTGTCCTTACCGGTCTCCGCTCCGACCACGGCCTGGATCTCGGCGAGAATTTCCGGGCGTAGGTGCACCGAGTCGGGGTTGTACACGCCGTGCACGTTGCCGAAGGTCAGGGCAGTCATGTATCGGCCGCGCTCCCCTGCGCCGAGCGCAGCGATCGTTGCGCGCGCGTCGTCGACCGTCGAGTACAGCTGCTCGTTGATCTCGTGCGAGACTCCGTCCTCCTCACCGCCGATCACGCCTACTTCGATTTCGAGGATCGTGTTCGCCTGCACCGACAGATCGAGCAACTCTCGAGCGACACGCAAATTCTCGTCGAGTGGCACCGCCGAACCGTCCCACATGTGCGATTGGTACAGCGGATCGAGTCCGCGTCCACGTCGGTCGATGGCGTCGGCCAGCAGTGGCCGCACCCAGTCGTCCAGATTCTCGGCAGGGCAGTGATCGGTGTGCAGCGCAACCGAGATCGAATAGTGTTGCGCCACTTCGTGGGCGTACTGGGCGAGCGCCTTCGAGCCGGCAAAGCGGTTCTGCACGGCGTTTCCGGAGAGGTAGAGCGCGGTGCCGACCGACACCTGGATGATGCCGTCGCTCTCTGCCTCGGCGAAGCCCTGTAACGCAGCGTTGAGCGTCTGCGAGCCGGTGACATTGATCGACGGGTAGGCGAACCCGCCCTCCTTCGCACGGTCCAGCATGGCCGCGTACTGATCCGGACTGGCAATGGGCATGAGCTGTCCTATCTTTCGGGTACGGCCGGCATTCCGGCCGAGGTTGCGGCGCAGCCGCAAGAATTGCGGTGGGTGAAAGTGGTCGGTACGCGGATCGATCGAGGCGCGTCCTCGCGTCCCTCGATGCGTCCGAGAACCAGGTCGGCTGCGGTTCGGCCGATCGTCTGCACGTCCTGAGCCGCCGCTGTGAGCCGGGGCTCGAACAGATCCGACCACTCGAAGTCGTCATAGCACACGAAGGCGAGGTCCGAGGGGATCGACAAGCCGAGGCCGCGAACGGCTTTCAGTGATCCGATGGTCATCGAGTTGTTCATCGACACCAGAGCCGACGGCCGGTCCGGGTTCGACATCAGTTCGCGCACCCGGGACTCGGCCACCTCGACGTTGGACTGACCGTCGAGGATCAACCGAGGGTCCAACTCGATCCCTCGATCGGCCAGTGCACGGGCATAACCGTCGAATCGCTCTGTCGTCGAGGAGATTCCCTCGATGCCGCGCACGATGGCGATGCGTCGATGACCGGCATCGAGGAGATGGGCGGTGAGCTCGTACGCCGACGCGTCGTTCTCCGGTCCGACCTGATCGCACGGCACGTCGAGCATTCGGTCGATCAACACCAGAGGCGTTCCGCTGCGGACGATCTCGGGAATCGTCGAGAATTCCGAGCCCGCCGCGGGCGCGAGAATCATCCCGTCGACCTGACGGTCCAGCAGCGAATCCGTGACCCTGCGCTCGGATCGCGGCTCATCGTGTGAGTCGCCCAGAATCAACACGTATCCGGCCTCGGACAGCCGTTGCTCGACGGCGTACACCAGACTGCCGAAATACGGGTTCGTCAACGCGGCGATCGAGAGCCCCACGGTGTGGGTCCGGCCCGCGGCGAGGGATCGCGCGACGACGTTGCGTCGGTAGCCGATCTCGAGTATCGCCGCGTCGACGCGTTCTCGGGTGGCCGGGTTGACCTTGCGGGTCCCGTTGAGTACGTGCGAGACAGTCGATACCGACACTCGTGCGATGCGGGCGACATCGTCCATCGTGGGCATGTCAGTCGGTCCGGCACTGTCGTGGCCGGTGCCGGCGGGTCTGCGGCACCGTCATGTCAGACGCAGGATTCGGTCGGCGCGGAGCGCGGTCGACCCGATGAGTTCTGCGTTGCGTTGATCCGAACCGAGTGCCCAGAACTCCGCGTCCTCGTGCGACTTTCCGTACGCCTCGTGCCTGGCGACCAATCGTTCTTGCCGAACCCTCGTGTGCGGGGCCAGGAACCAGACCTCGTCGATCATCGCCCGCGCGGCAGGCCATGCGTCCGACTCCATGAGCAGGTAGTTGCCTTCGGTTATCACGAGCGGAACGTTCGACGGGACCGGAACGGCCGAGCCGATCGATTCCTCGATCTCGCGCCTGAACTTCGGCGCGTACACCAGGGGGTCCCCGGGTCGCTGGTCGTGGATTGCCGCGACCAGACGCGCGAACCCGTCGTCGTCGAAGGTGTCGTGTGCACCTTTGCGCTCGAGTCGACCCAACTCGATCAACACCTCGTTCGCGAGATGAAATCCGTCCATCGGAACCAACACCGCACGTTCCGGTCCCAGAGCATCGACGAGTTGCTGCGCCACCGTGGACTTTCCGGCACCCGGCGCGCCGGTCAGACCCAGTATGTGTCGCTCGCCTGCCACGGCAAGGCGCCCGGCCAGCTCCACGAGCTCGTCGAGGGTCGCTTCCTGTACATCCTGGTCAATGCTCACCGTTGTCGCTTTCGAGTCCGTCAGTACACAGTTGGGGCAGTGGATAGTTGGCGTAGCCACGCTCTGGGGCCGATCATCGAGCAGCGCAGTGCCGCAACGTGAGCCGACCTGCCGATGCGCTCGGAGAGGGAGCCGGCCTGCGTCGAGTAGTACGCGTACGCGCCGTGGAAGGCATCCCCGGCCCCCACTGTATCGACCACCGTCACCGGCTCGACGTCCACCGATCCCGAGGATCCCTCGGACCACCATTCGACCGGCTCGCCGCCGTGGGTGGTGACGACGGTACGCACACCCGAGCCGACGAGTGCAGCGGCGCTACCGGCGGTGTCCTGAGTATCGGGAACGCGAAAGTCGGCCGAGCACACCATGTCCGTGACATGTGGGATCAGCTCTCGCATCACCGGTTTCCAGCGGCCGGCGTCCACGATCAACGTGGTGACCCGCGCCGCCGCATGTTCCGCGGCGGCGCAGGCGATCAGGGGGTGGTGCCCGTCGACCAGAACGACGTCGGCACCGGCGACGACGGTTGCGAGATCGGCCGGCGGTGTGGCGTCCGAGTTCACGGCGTCCGCCGAGACGACCGATCGGTCGCCGGTCGATTCGATCACCGTCACAGCCGAGAGGGGCACCGACCTGGTGGAGCCCTCGGCCGCGTCGATCACGCGGACGCCGAACGCAGCGAGGTCCGCCTTCACCAGCGCGGCCACCGGGTCGTCACCGAGTGCGGTGACGAGCACGGCCGTCCCGCCGAGCGCGGCAAAGGTGACGGCAGCGTTGGCGGCAGGCCCACCCGACGCGACGAACTGCGCGCTCGAGGTGATCTTCTGGTTCGGTGCCGGCGCTGCCGACACTCGATGGATCACATCGAGTGTCGCCAGCCCGACGAAAACCCCGACCGGAGCGGCTGATTCAGAGCCCGGCGCGTTCATCGTCGGTCGGCTCCTCCGCGCCGGTCATGAGCGCAACGACCTCGGACATGGTGCGGTTCTTCGGATCGACCACGCCCGCACGCTTCCCGAGCCGGTGGATGTGAATACGATCGGCGACCTCGAACACGTGTGGCATGTCGTGACTGATGAGCACTACCGGAATGCCGCGGTCGCGGATGGTTCGGATCAGATCGATCACCATCCCCGACTCCCGCACGCCGAGTGCGGCCGTCGGCTCGTCCATGATGATCACTCCGCGGCCGAACGCTGCTGCGCGGGCAACTGCCACGCCCTGACGTTGACCACCGGAAAGCGTCTCCACCGCCTGATTGACCGACTTGATTCCGATCTTCAGATCCTGCAGATGCTTCGATGACTCCTCCCGCATCCGCGGCATGTCGAGCCTGCGAAAGATACTGCCGCTGATGCCTTTACGCTTGATCTCGCGTCCGAGGTAGACGTTCGACGCGATGTCGAGCGCCGGAATGACGGCCAGGTCCTGATAGACCGTCTCGATGCCGGCCGCCCGTGCGTCGCGCGTGTTCTTGAACGACACCGGCGATCCGTTCATCAGGATCTCACCCGAATCCGGAATGACAGCTCCGGCCAAAGCTTTGATGAGACTGGACTTTCCGGCTCCGTTGTCGCCGATCACCGCCAACACCTCACCGGCCCGCAACTCGAAATCTGCACCGTTGATGGCCGTCACGCTGCCGTAGGTCTTGACCAGACCACGCGCTTCCAGAGCGAGGGGTGCGTTCACTGTGACCTCCTACGTGCGAATTGATCGACGGCCACCGCGACGATGACGAGAATGCCGGTCGCGATGTTCTGGTAGAGGCTGTCGACGCCGGCCTGAGTGAGCCCGTTGCGCAGCACACCGACGATCAGGGTTCCGACGAGAGTCCCGATGACGGTGCCGCGGCCACCGAACAGGCTGGTTCCACCGATGACGACCGCGGTGATCGTTTCGAGGTTGGCGTTCTGATACGCATTCGGGTCGGCGTTGGGGATCCGCCCGAGCGCTGCCCATGCCGCAATCGCCGCAATGACACCGGTGACGATGTACACCGAGAACAGCACACGACCGGACTTGATGCCGGAGCGATCCGAGGCCTGCGGGCTGCCACCGACCGCGTAAATGTGTCTACCCCAGGATGTTTGGGACAGGGCGTACCACATCACGGCATACACCAGCAGCATCACCACCACGCCGTAGGTGGTGGAGAAGCTACCGATCTTGAACGAGGTGCCGAGAAACGTCAGCGGTCCGCTGGGCACCTGATAGGTCTCGGATCCGGCCAGCAGTCTGGTGGCCGCTTGGATCGCCGTGAACGTGCCGAGCGTGACGATGAACGGCGGCAGTCTCAGTACCGTCACCAATCCGCCGTTGATCGCGCCGAACGCAACGCACACGGCGAGCGTCGAACCCAACGCTACGACCGGTCCGTTCGCCCCGGCCGACTGCGCCATCACGATGGTTCCCATCACCGCGACCGCGCCGATCGACAGATCGATACCGGACGTGAGGATGATCAGGGTCTGGCCGACGGCGAGAATGCCGACGACCACAGACTGCTGCAGAATCAGAGAGACGTTCTGCGGGTTGAGGAACGAGCTCGAAATCGAGCTGAACACGATGATGGCAATGACGAGTGCGGCCAGTGGCCCGAGCAGCGGTTCACGCAGGATGGTCCCCACGTTGAACCGGCTCGGTGCCTTGGGAGGCGCAGCGGTATCGGTAGTCACGAATCAGATCCCTGTGTTCGCCGGTAGGTCGCGATCAGCCCCAGCAATTCGCTTCGCCCCACGCGGTGTCCTGGGATTCGATGCCGGCCACCGGCTTGTCGGTGACGAGCTGCGAGCCGGTGTCGTTGAATCCGCTGGGCTTGGTGCCGTCCTGAGCGAACTTCACGACCGCGTCGACGCCCTGCTCGGCCATCTTCGCCGGGAACTGCAGCACCGTTGCGCCGATGATGCCGGACTTGACGTTCGCGATGCCGGTGCAGCTACCGTCGATGGAGCCGATGGTGATCTGATCGGCGCGGCCTGCGGACTGGATTGCCTGGTACGCACCCGCCGCGGCGGGCTCGTTGATCGTGTAGAGCGCGTTGACGCCCGGTGCGCGCTGCAGCAGGTTCTCCATGGCCGTCTGTGCCTTGGTCTGGTCGCCGTTGGTGTTTTCCTGGCCGACGATCTCCGACGAGCTGTCGGTCAGACCCATTCCTTCGAGGAAGCCGTCATGACGGAATGTGTCCACGGTGCCGCCCGCGGTGCCGTCGAGCATGATGACCTGGGGCGCAGTGGTTCCGAGGGTGCCCTTGACCCATTCGCCCTGGCTGACTCCTGCCGCCTTGTTGTCCGTCGCGAACGTGGCGTCCACCGCATCCTCGGGGTCGGTGGCAGTGTCGAGGGCGATGACGACGACGCCGGCGTCACGCGCCTTCTTGATCGCGTCCAACACTCCGGTCGAGGAGTTCGGGGTGATCAGAATTCCCTTCACGCCCTGTCCCACCAGGTTCTCGATGGCTGCGACCTGTCCTTCGTTGTCACCGTCGAACGCACCGGCCAGAGCCACCAACTCGGCACCACTCGAATCTGCCTGCGCCTGTGCGGCCTCGCGCAACTTCACGAAGTACGGATTGGAATCCGTCTTGGTGATGAGCCCGACCTTGACGCTGTCCGAGTCCGAGCTGCTGCATGCGGTCAGGCCGAAGACGAGCGAACCGGCCATGAGCACGGTCCCGATCGTCAGCGCAGACTTCCGACGGTGATTGAACATGTGGACTCCCTTGTCCCCTAGCCACGCGGTCGCGTCGCTCGATTGCAGGAGCCTAAGGCGCATACAAGCGCTTGCGCATGCGCTTTCGCGAAACAAACTCGGAGTATTTTCTAGCCGACCGGCTGACCGGTTCGTGACGGGGGTCACGCGGCTCGGCACTTGGTCCTCGACGCCCCGGTCCTCCCTCGCCGGTCGCCGCCCCAGTTCTCGCTCGCCGGTCCTCCCTCGCCGGTCGCCTCCGCAGTTCTCGCTCCCCGGTCCTCCCTCGCCGGTCGCCTCCGCAGTTCTCGCAAACGCGCGCGCGTTTGCCATCCGCGCGCGAAATAGTGCGCGATCGGCTCGCTAATCCGCGCGCACCTGACGAATGCGCGCGCGTTTGCGGAATCGATCAGCCTCCGCCGCCGCAGCCCTCGCCTCCGCAGTTCTCGCCGCCGCCGCCCGACTCCCCGCCTCCCCAGTTCTCGCAAACGCACGCGCGTTTGCCATCCGCGCGCGAAATAGTGCCCGATCGGCTCGCTAATCCGCGCGCACCTGACGAATGCGCGCGCGTTTGCGGAGTCGACCGGACCACGCCACTCAGCGCGCGAGTGAATTCCAGAAGTCGCAGTGATGCTCGGCATCGGCGTCGATCACCGAGATGTCGCCGGAGGCGAACTGCAGAACGGGGCTGACGTCTGCGGTGGTACGGGGCCATTGCGGTGCATCGGCTGCACTGGGTATTCCGGTGTGGGCGAACGAGGTGAGGTACGCGATCATCGTTCGGGCGAGATCGTGCTGCGCCGGAGTCTTCAGCAGATCGTGACCCGCAATGTCGAAGAAGTACGGCATGTCGGTTGCGTGTGCAGCGTCCTGTGGTACGCCGGATGCGCCGACGCCACTGACATCGGCGGTCCCGGTATCGGCGAACTCGTACGAATACACCGGGGCAGTCGCTGCCAACTCCCGATTGTTTCGATAGGTGGGGCAGGACCAAGCGGCATCGGTGGTCACCGAGGCCCATGCCAACGCCGCAGACGGAAAGTGCTGCAGCGGATACACATCGGCGACGCGGGCGGCATCGGAGCCGAATGCATCGGTAAGGAGGGTGGGGTACGAATCGGCTGTCACCGTGCTCGGATCCGCCAACAGCGCGCCCCCGACGAACGAGTTCTGTTCGGCCCGGTTCCCGCCGGAGAACACCGGAACATTGAGTGCTGCACCGTCTTCGACGGCACGAACCGGATCGGCGGGGAGCATCTCGGTACCGTAGGCGAGGTTGTTGGAGAAGCTCTGTCCCTGTGCCACCAGAGCGTCGGTGGGCAGAGCCCGCAGACACTCGAGGGTATTCGAGCCCGAGCAGCCCAGCTGCTGCGCGACCTCGATTCCGGTCGCCTCACTGTCGGCCAGCGACACGTACGGCCGCTGTTCGGGCACACCCGGGTAGATCGAGTCGGTAGGAAAGTCCAATGCACACGAGCCCGACATGATGGCCGCCTTGTCCACCAACCCCTGCGCCGCAGGCGATGTCAACGCAGCACACGCCGCCATACCACCTGCGGACTCTCCGAACACGGTGACGTTGTCGGGGTCTCCCCCGAATGCTGCGGCATTGTCGTTCACCCACCGCAGGGACTGGATCTGATCGGCGAACCCGAAGTTTCCGGAGCCGCGTAAACCGGGCAGACCGAGATAACCGAGCATGCCCAGTCGGTAGTTCACCGTCACCACGATGACATTGCCCTCCGAAGCGATCCGCTGAGCTTCGTAGGCCGAGCCCGATCCCGACGTGAATCCGCCACCGTGCCACCACACCATCACCGGCAGTGGATCGTTCGACGTCACCAGCGGCGTTGTCACATTCAGGAAGAGACAATCCTCGTCCGTCGTCTGTGCGCCACCGGACTCGGTCGCGCTCTGCGGACACTGCGAACCCGGCGCAGTGGCGTCGACATCACCGTCGGACGTCGGAAGCGGTTGTGGAGGTGACCATCTCAGATTACCGATGGGAGGCTCGGCATACCTGATGCCGAGAAACTGCCGGGTGTTCTCCACGGCAACCCCATGCACGGTAGCTGTGGCCGTGGCGACCTCGAGGGGCGCACTGTCGGATCGATCCGAGGTCGATGCGCACCCGGCAAGTACCAGGAGCACTGCAGCGAGGGCGACCGGCATCGTCCTCATACTTCGTCCGATCGTGTTGCAGCGTCGAATGTTCGACGCAGTTCGTTCGCGAGCGTCGCCGCATCGTCGCCGGCACCTACTCGCCACACTGCCGCGTCGAGAGCGGCGCGAATTGTCATGGCCATGATGCGCGCATCGAAGGATCGGAACTGACCGCTCCGCTGCCCCGCCTCGAGCAGCGTGTGCACTTCGAGCATCTCGGCTCCGTGCTCCGAACGTTCGGTGCGCGTGGGGGCAGTAGCGAAGATGGCCGACAGTGCCTTCATGTGCCGTGGGTAGGCAGCGTAGAACATGACGCTGGCGCTGATGAACTCCAGCAACGCCTCTCGACTCGAACGTGCCGCACGAACGAGAGGACCGACTTCCCGTTCACCGAGCGCGTAGACGAGCTGGACAACACCATCGAGGAGTTCCTCGCGGGTGCCGAAATGGTACGAAATGACGCCGCGGCTGATTCCGGCGCGCTCGGCGATGCGCACGAACGACGCCTTCTCCACCCCCGCTTCCGCGATGACATCGACAGCGCATTCGATCAGCTGTTCGCGACGGGCGTTCTGAATGAACGTGAGTTCTCGGCGGTCTGCCTTGGGCGATGGCATGGACCCAACTTTAGCACCACTGCACAATTTTTCCCAGACATGTCAGAAATTCAGAGGCGTCGCCAGTGTCCACAATTCGCATCCGAACACGGGATACCGCTCGAGAGCACGAATAGTGGACACGCAGGTCACCTACTCGGCGAGCCCTCCCCCGTTACCGAATCCGGCTCGTCGTAGGTGACCGTGATGTCCTGGAATCCCTTGTTGCGCTGCGCTTCTGCCTGTCCGGTGTAGGAGTTCTTGTCCCCTTCGGTGAGTTCGACGTTGTCGGTGAACGGCGTCAACAGCGCCCGGGGATGCAGGTGATCGACTCGTACGGCATTGATTTCGATGCACAACACGATGAGCACCGATGCGACGTACAGGAAGCCGAGCAGACCGAGGACGATCGCGAAGATTCCGTTCGCGGCGCTGGCATTGCCGACGACGTAGCGAATGTAGATTCCTCCGAAGGACTGCAGCGCCTGCCAGATCACGGCGGCGATCGCCGCACCGGGCAGCACCTCGCGAACACTCAGTGCACGTGCGGTTCCGATACGAAATGCCGCTGTGAAGACCACGACGTTGACGATCACCGCACCGATCAGTGCCAACGCACCTCCCGCGAACCCGAACACACCCGAGGACGCGACGCCGTTGAGGACGGTCAACCCGATGATCGCCGTGCCGACGGTGCTCAGGAGCAACAACCCACGCAGGCGTCCCTTGATCGGATCGGGTTGCTCGTTTCGGGGCACCGACCACGCGGTGTTCATTGCGTACTGGGCAGCCAAGGAGACTCCGAGTCCGCCGTACAGCGACCCCACGACGCCGATGACGATGGCGGTGGTTCCGCCGCTGAGGCGATCCGGTTGACCGAGTTGATCACCGATGACAGGAATCTGGCTCATCGCCGAATCGATGATTCGGGTCTGCAATTCGGGGTCGCCTGCCAGCACGATCCCCAGCACGGTGGTGAACAACAGCAGCAGCGGAAACAGCGAGAGGAACGAGTAGTACGCGATCAGAGCGGCGAGGTAGCCGCCTCGGTCGTCGAGAAATTTGTACAGCACCGCCAGCGGGAAACCCGCCGACGGATGACTGCGCTGATAACTGTCCACCTTGGCGACCATCATCGGTCGAATGTATCCACCCCGGGCGCCCCGGAAACGTCGACGGCATGTGTGACCCAGATCTCGACATGCGAACGTGTGCTTTCGCCGACGGGCTCCGACTAAGTCCTCAGTACCAACCAGGCACGAGGAAAGGAACTCACATGAGCTTCATCGACAAGGCCAAGAACGCAGCAGAAGACGCCATCGGCAAGGCCAAGGAAGTTGTGGGCGACGCCACGAACAACAAGGACCTCGAGGCCGAGGGCAAGAAGGATCAGGGTTCGGCAGGCGTGAAGAAGGTCGGCGAGAACATCAAGGACACCTTCAAGTAAGTCGTACTTCAGTGAGGGCCGCCGGTCGGGTGATCGGCGGCCCTCACGCTGTTCGACGAACAACTGATTCGGTGGAAGCGTATAAAATGCACAGCGCTGGCTGTTCGGCCGGTAAGGGCGTCCAGCAAAAGGCGCATGATCGTGGATCTCTCCGGCGGAAGGCGGCAGAGGTCTTGTGCGAGAGGACTCTCTGAATGTCGCAACCATCGACCGGTGTACACCTTCCCGGATCGTCCCCCGCATCATCGCTCGCCGAGTTCGCTCGAACCCTGCGCGATACCCGCCGATCGATGCCCGAGACGATGAGCGAGATTCTGCGCACAGCGATCCAGCTCATCCCTGGTGCAACCGTCGGCTGTGTCACCACGGTGAGCAAGGGCGTGCGTACCGTCGTTGCGACCACCGACCCCCTGGCGGAAAAGCTGTGTCGATTGCAGTACGAACTCGACGAGGGCCCTATTCCCACCGAGGTTCGCCACTTCGACGTCGTCGTCTCGCACGACCTCACGGCAGAACCCAGATGGCCGGAGTTCGCGGTTCTGGCCGTGAAAGAAGGATTCAAGTCCTTGGCGGCGTTTCAGCTCTTCAGCAACGTCGATGACCTCGGTGCATTGATTTTCTACAGCGACGAGCCGGGGGCATTCGACGCCGACGCCGTCGAGATCGGTGAAGCTCTCGCGGCGCATGCCGCCATCGCCATGCTCAGCGCCCGCGACAACGAGCAGTTTCGCGCGGGCTTGGCCAGCCGCGACCTGATCGGTCAGGCCAAGGGGATGATCATGGAGCGCTACGACCTCGATGCAGTCCAAGCGTTCGAGCTGCTCGCGAAGCTGTCGCAGCAACAGAACCAGCCTTTGCGCACGGTGGCTCAGGACCTGATCGACACGGATCACCCGACAAAATCGACCTTCTGACGACGCCCCCAGGTTTCGATTTCCGCTGAGGAGGAAGGCTGTCGGTGGTACCGGCAGGCAACACGCGGTATCCGCGGGCGGTTATGTCGTTGAGCCAACAGCGCTCGACCGCCCGTCGCTAATGCTCGGGTTGGCACCTGGGGCACCACCATGTTCGACGCCGATCGGGGTCACCGGGAACCTCCGCGACCACACGGACGAGCGTCCCACACCGCAGGCACGGTTTGCCCGCTCGTCCGGCGACCCAGTGCGAGCGGCCTTTTCGAGTGTCTCCGGTGGTGACCTGCATCGCTCCCGGCACGGTGGCGGAGTGGCGCATCGCTCGCTCGAGCAGCGCGACCAACTTCTGTGCGTCCACGTCGCGCGATGGAGTCCACGGCCACAGTCCGCGTAAGAAACACAGTTCGTTCGCCCACAGATTGCCGGGCCCAGCAATCACTCTCTGATCCAGCAGGGTCGCGATGATCGGGCGATCCGTCTGGGCGACCACGTTGGCCGCCGCTCTGTCGGCATCGAACGTCGGGTGCAGCGGGTCCGGCCCGAGATGCGCGATGAGTGCGTTCATGTCCCGCGTGTATCCGTAATCGACGACCGGCAGCGCAATTCCGTACGCGGTGGGCCCGTCGACCACGGCCAACTGCACACGAACATCTGGGCGCACACGCTGCGGAATCGACCGACCGGCACGTACCACCGTCCACGAACCGCTCATTCGCAGATGCGTGTGCAGCGTTGTGTCGTCATCGAAATCGGTGAGCAGATGCTTGCCGTGGGTTCGATGCGCGACGACGGTTCGCCCGACCAGATTTTCCACGGCGTGTGCCGGGACGTTCAATCTGCCGGCCCGAAGGACGGCACCGTCCAGGGCTCGCCGCAGCCTTGCGGCCAGCGCGAATACCGTGTCGCCTTCGGGCATGCCTGTGGTGTATCCCTACTTCCGCATACGCAATCCTGCGCTCCCCTACGGCGCAACCGAGGATCGCAGGATGCCCGACGGCGTCGGCCGCAACACCGATGCGAGCTCGGCCAACGGTACCGGTGCCTCGACGAGGGATTCCCACGGATACTTCGCGCCGGTGTCGTGCAGGAAGGCAACGGCCTGATCGAGATGCCGCGGCTCGTAGTTGTGGATACCGGTAATGGTCAGCCAGTTCCGCACGACGGCTTCGGGGTCGACGGTGATCGGCGGACCCGGCGCGACGGATCCGGCGAGCACCAGGCGGCCGCCGATATCCAGTCTTCCCAACGTCGCCTGCACCGCCGACGAGGACCCGGAGAAGTCGATTGCCACGTCCGTCCGTTCGCCGTCGTCCTCTCCGGCTCCGAATGCACGAGATTGTCTCTGCCGCTCCGAGTCTCGATCGACCACCGATACCGATGCGCCTCGCTCCGAGGCAGCCGCTGCGGCGGTGACCCCCAGCATTCCTGCCCCGACGACAAGTACCCGTCGTCCGTCGAGAGCACCCGCCGCGTCGAGAGCGGCCATCACCGTCGCCGTCGCACAGGCGGCGGGTGCGGCGACGGCGTCGGGCATGTTCTCAGGAATACGCGCCACCGCGGTACCGCGAGGAAGCACGATATGTCGGGCGTACGAGCCGCTGAGAACCCATGCCCCTTCGGCAGACTCGTGGCCCACCTTGCGCACGGCCGGACATTTGGCTGTGAAGCCGGACGTGCACCGAGCGCACCGGCCACATGGCACGGTCACCGACCACACGATCCGATCCCCCACCACCGCATGGGATGTGGCGTCGCCGACGGCGACGACGCGACCGACTGCCTCGTGCCCGAGTACCGACGGACACGCTCCGCCCCGCCGACCCGACACCGTGTGCAGATCGCTCCCGCACACCGTCGCCAGATCGACGCGGACCAGCAGGTCACCCGATTCGAGTGCGGGAATCTCGATGTCCCACATGTCGATCCCGCCCCCCGTCCAGACGGCGGCCTGCGTCAGACCAACAGTGATCTGATCCATCCGGAGATCCTTTCCACGATGTACACGACGACGAAGATGACGAGAACGATCGCACCGGCGAAGTCGAAGTTCAGGGTACGAATCGACTCGAAGAGCAGGAAGCCGATACCGCCGGCGCCGACTATCCCGAGGATGGTGGAGGTACGGATGTTCACGTCGAGCAGATACAGACTCGACCCGACCATCGACGGAACTGCCTGAGGAACGACGGCACTGAGTGTTCTGTTCCACCAACCACCGCCGACCGACGCGACGGCCTCGAGGGGACCGGGGTCGATCTCCTCGATCGCGTCGGCGACGAGCTTGCCGAGAAACCCGACGGATCCGATGGCCAGTGCGCAGGTTCCCGCCACCGGACCCAATCCGAGCGCCGCCACGAACACCACGGCGAGAATCAGCTCGGGAACAGCCCGCACCAACAGAATCCAGGACCTGGCACACCAATACACCACGGGATGCGGAGTTGCGTTGCGCGCGGCCAGGACTCCGATGGGTATCGACAGTACGATCCCGATTGCGGTGGCCACGACACCGATGGCGATGGTCTGGACGGCGGCGTCGAGCAAGTCCGATCCCAGGGACGAGAAGTCCGGTGGGACCATTCTTCCGAACACCTCGACCGACGGCCCGATCCACGTCAGCAGCGACCGCGGATCCAGCTCGAGGACCACGAAGGACGACACCACCGCGACGACGAGCACGATCGACGCCCCGATCCGCATCAGTCGATCGCGCTGCGGACCGGCCGCGGACGGAACCAGCAGCATGCGGCGAAGAGCCATGGCCACCAACTCCATTGCCGCGATGATCACCAGTATCACCAGCACGATTCCGAGAGCACGCGGGTAGATCAATCCACGCAGGGCGTCCTGCAGGGCGAAGCCGATACCGCCTGCCCCGACGAAGCCGAGGACCACCGACATGCGTAGGTTGATGTCGATCCGGTAGACGAACGCTCCGATCCATGCTGGAACGACCTGCGGTACAACGGCATTGATCATCTCGCGAAGGTAGCCGGCTCCCGCTGCCCTCAGTGCCTCACGCGGTCCCACGTCGGTCTCCTCGATGGCATCGGCGAACAGCTTGCCGAGCATGCCGATCGAGTGCAGCGCGAGCGCGAGGATGCCGGGCAGCACCCCGATTCCCAGCGCCCTGACGAACAGCACCGCGAACAGCAGGTCCGGCATCGCCCGGCAGAAGGTGATGATCGCACGAGCCGCGTTGTGCAGCAGAGCATGCGGAGATGTGTTCCGCGCGGCGAGAAAGGCCAACGGCACCGAGACGATCGCTGCGAGCACGGTACCCAGCACCGCCATGAGCAACGTCTCGACCGCAAGTGAGACGATCCGGCCGGTGTCGTCGACCCGGGGCGGCAGCATCCGTTCGAGGAGACGGCCGACGTCGTCGAGACCGTCGAGCAACGTGGTCGGCGCGAAGTCGATGTACCCCGCCGAGAGCACCGTGACAACGAGCGCGACAACGCCCAGCGCCGGGAACAACCATCGACGTCGCCGCGGATCATTCTGTACTGCAGCGTTCGTGGGCTTCGGTTCGACGGTGACGGTCACGTCGGTGCCACCGCAGAGATGTTCCCGGCGTCGGGAACTATTCGCTGATAGATCGGCATGATGTCATCGCGCTGGAGACCGGTGGCCGGGCGATCGAGCACCACCCGACCGTCCCGGAGACCCACGAGTCGGTGCGCCCAACCGAGCGCGAGATCGACCTGATGCAGGGTGCACACCACCGTCAGTTTCTCCTCGCTGCACACCCGCTGCAACAGATCCATCACCACCCCTGCATTCTCGGGGTCCAGCGAGGCAACCGGCTCGTCCGCGAGCACGATCCGCGGCCGCTGCATCAGGGTGCGTGCGATCGCCACCCGTTGCTGCTGCCCGCCCGACAGAGTGTCGGCGCGGCGTTCGGCGAAGTCTGCCAATCCGACTCGGTCGAGACAGGCCCGAGCCTCCTCTCGCATCACCTTCGGGTAGGTGAGTGCTCCGTACCGCGGTAGGGACAGCCGACCGATGCCTCCCACGAGTACGTTCTCGAGGCAGCTCAACCGACCGACGAGATTGAAGTGCTGAAAGATGAAGCCGACATCTCGGCGTAGCTCGCGCACCCGGCGACGGTTCGCCAGATCGACCCGAATGTCGAGTGCGGTGACACTGCCCGAGGTGATGGGATGCAGACCGTTGATGCATCGCAGTAGCGTCGACTTGCCGGAGCCCGAAAGCCCTAGCAGCACCAGCATTTCACTGCGGTGCACATCGAGGTTGACGTCTGCAAGCGCGGTGGTCGACCCGAATGTCTTGGTGACGTTACGGACGCTGACGACAACGTCGGCCCTGTCCAAGGAAGTGGACATCGTCAGCCCTTGCACTTCTCGGAGCCGGTGATCTCGCAGACGTTGCGCACACCGTCGTAGTCGCTGTCCTGTGCCGGTACGACGCCCCAGGCATCCTCGTCGGTGATGCGGCATTCTTCGGCGCAGATGCCCTCGGCGACAAAGGCATCCGAGTTCATGCCTTCGCTGAACACGTCCTGAAGCTTCGCGATGGCGTCGGCACCCAGATCGTCGTTGGCGGCGAAGAGCGAACCGGCGATCGTATCGGACTTCCAGACGGTCTTCAGCTCGCCGGGTGCAATCTCGCCGTTGTCGTTCATCGTCCGGTCGACCATGGTGTCGAACGCGAATCCGGCGTCGCAATCGCCCGCCTTCACAGCAAGTACCGATGCATCGTGCCCGCCGGCATAGATCGGGGTCATGGCCGCGGAGATGTCGGCCTCCGAGCCCGATGCGATGACCTTGTCTTCGATCAGTCCCGCTGTCGGATAGAGGAATCCGGAGGTCGAGCTCGGGTCGACGAAGCAGACCTTCTTACCTGCGTAGTCGGCGAGGTCGTCGACCGACGCGTTGTCCGAGCGGGCGATTCCGTAGGACTGATAACCGGGCTTGCCACCCTCGTCCTGGACGACGGCACCGAGCGGCGTCATCTCGGCGCCGTTGATTCCGGCGACGACGTAGGCGAAGGGCCCGAAGAATGCGATGTCGACGTTGCCTGCGATGAGGCCCTCGACCACACCGGCGTAATCGGAGGCCTGGATGAACTCGACCTTCGCACCGGTCTCCTTCTCCAACCGTGTGATCACCGGATCGTAGCTGGCCTTCAGGTCGGTCGAGTTCTCGGCGGGAATCGCAGCGAGGGTGATGGTTTCGGGGAATCCCTGGTCGGTGGTGGCTCCGTCGGAGGAGCCCCCGCAACCGGAGGCGACCAGAGCCGCTGCGGAGAGCACGGCCGCGGCGGCTACGGCACGACGGCGAGAGGTGGTGATCATGGCAATGATGTCCGTTCGGTGAGGTGGGGTCGAGTGGGTGTTCACGGCAGAACGATGGGGGGAAGATCGGCGACGCTGTCGAGCACGTGGGTCGCGCCCGCCCCGCGCAGAAGGTCCTCGGAGTGAGCTCCGCTGAGCACACCGATGAGTACGGATGCGCCGGCGCGGCGACCGGACAGGATGTCACTCGAGGTGTCACCGACGACCGCGACGGCAGCGATGTCACTGACCTCCGCGCGCAACGCAGCAGAGAGGACGAGATCCGGGTGTGGACGGCCACGACCGGCATCGCCGGGCGCGAGGAAGGCGTCGGGCAGGTCCTGCCAGCCGAGCGTGTCGATGATGCGCTTCTGTGTCGGTGCCGAGAACCCTGTTGTCAGGACGACGCTGATCCCGGATTCGCGAAGCGTTGTGATGGCCTGGGCTGCACCCGGAACGGGCGCGATGCCGTCGTCGATGCGGGCGTCGTAGGCAGACTCGAATTCCCGATTGGCGGCCTGGGCGCGATCCTCGGATCCGAACAATGCCCGGAACACCTCGATCTTTGACTGCCCCATGGTGTCGAGTACGTAGCGTCGGGCGTCGTCGCGTTCGGGTCCGTCGTTCGCGAGGCCGACGGCCGTCGCTGCGGCGTCGAATGCATCCAGCACGAGGCCGTCGTCGGTGACGGTTGTTCCTGCCATGTCGAGGACGACGAGTTCGATGTCGATGCTGGTGTTCGAGGTGGTGGAGTTCGGCATGGGGAAGAGACTGCCGTTTGGTATAGACCATTGCGTGGAACTCGGGTGAACGAATCGTGAACGTCGCGCAACAATTAGGTCTAGACCAATTGATGCTATGGTCGGCTCATGGTTGTCGACACCGAACCCCGGGTTCTCAAGCACCAGATCGTGCGCAGAAGTCTCGACGCGATGCTCGACGGGATGTCCGCAGGGGACGCCTTTCCGTCCGAGCGTGATCTCGCCGATCGATACGACGTGTCACGTGAGACACTGCGCCAGGCCATCCGAGAACTGTTGGTAGCCGGTCGAATCGAACGACGAGGTCGAGCAACGGTGGTCGCCGAACCCAAGGTCGTACTGCCGCTCGCCATCGGCTCGTACACCGAGGCAGCGCGCGAGAAGGGCATGAGCGCAACCCGAATCCTGGTGGGTTGGGATACGTTCCGAGCCGACGACGCCTTGGCGGATCTACTCGGAATCGACAGCGGTGCGGACGTGGTACAGCTCGAGCGTGTCTTCACCACCGGAGACGTACGCGTGGGCCTGGAAACGACTCGCATTCCCGCGTACCGAATTCCGGGGCTGCAGGACAGCTTCGATCACCGGACGTCGCTGTATGCCGAATTGCGAACGCGCGGAGTGGTCTTCGGACGAGTCGTCGACACCATCGAGACCGTCCTTCCCGACGCCCGAGAAGCCGCGCTCCTCACCGTCGACACCCGCACACCGATGTTTCTGCTCGGCCGTGTCTCCTACGACACCGACGGGGTTCCCATCGAGCACCGACGTTCGCTCTATCGCGGAGACCGCATGACCTTCACCGCCGTCATGGATGCCTGACATGACCACAGAAGAAAGACTCCCCTCATGACATCGAAGTACGACGTCGTGGTCGTCGGGGCCGGGATCGTCGGCCTCGCTCACGCCTACCACGCTCACCGACGTGGCCTGACCGTCGCGGTGGTGGACCACGCCGACCGTGTCGCGGGCGCATCGGTACAGAACTTCGGACACGCCTGCATCACAGCGCAATCCGGCGACGCGCTCGAGTACGCACGAACCGGCCGAAGTCACTGGCTCGAACTCGCTCGCACAGCGGGCTTCTGGGCCGCCGAGTCCGGAACGCACTGCGTAGCCCGGCACGAGGACGAGTACACAGTGCTCGAGCAGTTCGCCGAACTACGCGGCCACGACCACGGGCGGTTGCTGAACCGCGACGACGTGCTCGACCGGCTCCCCATCTCCGACACCGATGTGGTGGGCGGCATGTACATGCCGACCGACGTTCAGGTCGACCCGCGTGCCGCCGCACCCGCCATCGCGCGCTGGCTCGCCGACTCCGGGGTGGACTTCCACTGGCGCACCGCTGCAACGTCGTTCGCACCCGGAGTGGTCCACACCTCGCGCGGCGACGTGCAGGCCGGCACCGTGTTCGTCACCGTCAACCACGACATCGATCGACTGTTCCCCGAGTACGCGGAGCGCGGCGGTTTGGTGCGATGCCGATTGCACATGATGCGCGCCACCATGCCGCTGCGTGCACCGCTACCCTCGCCACTGTTCACCGGCTGGTCACTGCTCCGGTACTCGGGATTCGAGACCCTTCCCGCCGTCGCAGACGTCGCCGCTCGTCTGCGGGCCGAGCACCCAGACTACGTCGAACTCGATCTACACCAGATGTACACACCGCAGCCCGACGGGTCGATTCTGTTGGGTGACACACACGTTCGCGAGATCACCGCGTCCCCCTTCCAGAGCGAGGAAGGATTCGAGGTGCTGATCACCGAGGCCAAGACGCTGTTCGGAGTCGACCGCATCGACGTCACCGAGCGGTGGCAGGGCACGTACTGTTCGGCGCCGGGTTCGGAGTTCCTGCTCGAAGAACCCGTCCATGGCGTGCACGTCGTCACCGTCACCACCGGCATCGGCATGACCACCAGCATGGGCCTGGCGCTGGCCAACGTGGACAAGGCTCTCGCACCGGCCTAGTTCCGATCGACCTACTCGACCCGTGGCGCGATGGCCGTTCGATGGCCGAGTGTGGGCACGTCGAGGGGCATTGGATGGCGTGTTCCGAAGTGATCCGACCACGAGCGATGTGGCCGATGTGGTCGCATCCCTTGGACTTTCAGGTACGCTGCGATGGCCGGCGGTACGGCCCGGCGATGAGCCGCTGACGGCATCGGCAGTCGATGGACCTCACGGAGGTCGTCGGTGAACACCGCCAGCAGCACGCCTGCGGCAATTCGCTTCGTTGGCCCGGGGAACCAACGGTCCTGCCAATCGGCGAACAACTGGTCGACGACCGCGCGCGCACCTTCGGTATAGGCGTAGCGAGACTCGTATTGCAATGTCCAGTGCAGGAATTGACTTCTGGCCGCAGGAACGTCGAGGCCCATGAATTCCCCCACCTGCCGCCAGAAGTGAAAGCGTGATTCTCGTTCGTTGTCGGTGAAGACGTTCACACCGAGATGCTCGACGATTCGATCCGGCTCGAAAGCAAGGGAACCCAGCGTGTACAGCTTGTCGTCGTCGGTGATGCCGAACCGGGAGTGGATCTGCTCCATCCGGTCGATGACCGACCGACCATGCGCGCTCGAATGGCCGTGATGGAGTATCTCACCGAAGAAGAGCAGCGTGTCGTCGTTGCGCCTACGCACGTCGTGCATCATGTCACCGGTGCCGGTGCGGTACAGAATGCGTGCAATCGACGGGATGGCCACCTGCCTGGCGAAGGCCACCGTGTACGCGGCGTGTGCGAAAACAGCGTCGCCATAACGCACTTCGAGGCTGAGGTGGGTGGCCTCCTCGTTGCCCGAGACGGGGTCGAGTTCCTCTATTCGACGTCCGATGGATCGACCCATCACCCATCGCTTCGACATGAGCTCTCTGCTCGACGCCATGCTCGTCCTCCACTCGATCGACACCGGCTCAAAATTGGAACGCTACCGTTCTCAGTTCACCATGCAACTAGGCACACACCCGTGTCAAGATGTAGTCATGCCGCCCGTCGTTCGTCCCTACCGAGGTGTCGCCGCAGACAAGCGTCGTCGTGAGCGCCGCGAGAAACTGCTCGACGCCTGCCTCGACGTGGTTGCGGAGTCAGGCGTCGCCGCCGTCACTGTCGACGGCATCTGTGCTCGCGCAGGCCTGTCCAAGCGATACTTCTACGAAAGTTTCGGCGACCGCGACGCCATTCTGGTGAGCGCCCTCGACGGCGTCATCGACAACGTCGGCGATGCTCTGGGAGACGAAGTGCACCGGCACGGATCGACGGCCGACCGCGTCGGGCACACGGCCGCGGTTCTGGTCCGCGCGCTCACCGCAGACCCTCGAGCATCACTGCTGTACACCGCGGCGTCGGCCAATCCCGCACTGGACGCGCGACGCCGGCAGATGGTCGACCGGTTCACGCCAGTGCTGATGCGGGAAGTGCTCGATGCCGACCCCGCGAACCCACGGGCCGAGGCAGCGACCGTTCTGATGGTGGCAGGGACGACCGAGCTGCTCGACCGGTGGTTCCGCGGAGATCTGAACTTCACCGAGGCCGAGTTCGTCGACACGCTGACTGCACTCGGCGTCGCCCTGGCGACCGCCTTCTGAGTGCACCCGCGTGTCGGTGGACGGCTGTCATGGTCAGCCGAGCAGGCTCTGCCCCAGATAACCGTCGTCGACCACACCCGGCAGTATCGCGAACACCGCAGACCTATCGGCGTTGTCCATTCGTTCAGCGCATCGAAGTCGGCCTCGTCGAACTCGGCGGTTCCGGACAGCGGGGCACCGGTGTCGAGAGTTCGCCCCACCGACAACTCACGGCCGGGTCGGTCCAGCTCGTCTCAGGTGTCCATCTCGATTCGGATGCGTCGCAACACCATCGACATTCCGTGCTTCATCCAGGACTGATCGCTACCGTCGTCCCAGACCAGACCGTCGAAGTCGGTACTTCGTGCTGTTGGATTGACGGTGCCGTCGACCTGTCCCATCAGATTGCGCATCGTGGTGCCCGATTTCTCGGTTCCCCGCGAGCGGGAGTTTCATGAGAGTTCGCTTTCATGATGGGAAGCAGCGGAATTGGCGGCTCTGGTCCGCGTTCGACGAATCGAACCGAGAACGACGTCGACCGCCAGGAAGGCCACCAGGCTCAGCCCGAGCAGCGGGACGAACCAGCCGACGGCGACCGCGACGACCACCAGTAGTACGACGGAGATCGGTGAGATCCGGCGAAGACCGCCACGCAGCGGCGGCCGTCCCACGGTGAGACCGGTTGCTTTGGTGGGACGGCGTTTCCACCACATCATGTAGCCGCGGACGATGACCGACGCCAACGCGACTGCAAGTGCAAGCAGGGCAAGCTGATTGGCCACACCGAACAGCGTCCCCATGTGCAACTGGATACCCCAGGCAGACAGCTTGGCCGCAAGAGGCCAGTCGGAGAAGAACACCGTGTCGATCACTGTGCCGGTACTGCCGTCGATCGAGATGGAGTTGTTCGACATCACCCAGGGCTGACGCGTTTGGGCGACGACGAACGCCACGTCGTCCGACGCCGGGATCGACACCTCCAGTGCTCCGTCGACGCCGTTGGCTTTCGCAATATCGAGGACCGAATCGATGCGGCCCACATTGCTGTCGACCGTCGATGCATCGGCGGGCATGTCCATCGAATGCCCGCCGTGACCGGAATGATCGGTCGTCGCCGCGCCGGAAGTGCCGATGGTCTTGGTGATGGCGGGCGTGGTCCAGCTCAGCGCCGACCGCAGCTCGGTGACGTTCTCGCCCGCATAGGTGGACCACGTGAGTCCGGTGGCAGACAGGAAGATCAGACCGACGGCTATCCAGATCCCGGCTACGCCGTGCCAGTTCAAGGACCTGTTGCGGCCCTTCGACTTACGATCGAAGGTGAGCAGTTTCGCCCGGCCTCGGTTGCGTCGATAGCGCTCGAACCACAGGTAGAGACCGCCGAGCGCGATCACCCACAACCATGAGGCAGCGAGTTCGCTGTAGAGGCGACCCGGCTCTCCCAAGTGCAGATGGCGGTGCAGTTCGGAAATCCAGGTGCGCACAGGCAATGCGCTGGACGAGCCGTAGACCGGGAGTTCACCCACGGACGTCGCGGTCGCGGGATCGACGAAGACGGCCAGCCGCTTGGATTCGCCGAGACTCGGATCGGTGAACATCACTCGGGTTGTGTCGCCGGGGTCGGCGGCGGGGCGCACTGCGGCGACGGTGAGGTCGGGTCGTTCGGCCTGTGCTGCTCGGATCTGATCCGCCACCGGAACGGCCGGGCCGGTGGGGTCGACGTGCAGGTAGTCCCGATACATCAGTTGTTCGATTGTCGGTGCGACGGCGTACAGCCCGCCGCTGATGGTGGCGATCAGGATGAACGGTGCGATGAGGATGCCCGCGTAGAAGTGCAGGCGCAGGATCAGCGGACGCCAGCTGCGAGGGCTCGACGGCCGGGTGGGCGGCGACGGATCGGCAATACGTTCTTTTTCCGGTGTGGACACGAGGACTCGTTTCTCGAAATGTATGCGGGCGCGCGAGTGTGCGCGAGGTGGCATCGCACGACGGACCGAGCCGTGCGGAGACGGCGCGAATCCACGACGGTGCGATGTACAGGATCGAATGCGGCAACAACCGCCTACCCGACGCCTGACGAACAGGGCGGGTGAGACGGTGGGTTGCGCTCAGACAGTTCGGACCGGTGGTCCTCTGTTCCCACAACCCGAGAGGTCGAGCAGTAGCGTCGATGCCGGGACGCGATAGACCGGGAGTTCGGGGGCGATGCTGGACTCGTCGACGACGAGAGCTGCCAGCAGGGGCAGTGCTCTGCGAAGCGACGTGACCGCGCGCCGGATGCCGTGCTCGGCTCCGCGAATGGCGAGTGCGCCGACCAGGACTGCGACGGCGTGTGCGGCGAGCATCTGCTGGGTCAGCATCGAACCGTGATGGTGACCGTCGACGGCGGTGAGCAACAGGTGCCCGATCGCCTGAGCTGCGGCCAGAACGGCCAGCAGCTGCGCCCGGGGCGCCACCGCAGTCGGTACCACTGCGGTCGCGTAGCCGACGGCCGCGCACACGAGCACCAGCAGCACTATCGCCGCGTCGGAGGGGAACATCCCGCCGCCGAACGCGTGCGCGGTGGCTGTGACCAGCGCAGACAGTGCGCCCACGGAGGCACCGCGCAGGGGCGCGCATCCATCCGTGGCAGACATGTTGGGGATCCTACTATCGACTACACCAGGTAGTAGTCATGAGTTGCTCAGCACGCCCGGTCGGATGTCGCTCCGCGATCACCTGCTCTCCGCCTGCATCGACCGACAAACGTCACGTCGCCAGGCGGCCGATCAACCACTGAACCGTCGCCTCACGAACTGCGTCGGCGTGATCGGTGAACAGCTCGAAATGCGATTCGGGATAGGACACGTACTCGACACTCTCGACGTCGGCGAGTGCCTTGCGTACTCGTGCGGGCGGAGTGATGGTGTCGGATTCGGCCAGAACCGCCAGAACCGGCACGGCGAGACGGGCTGCAGCCCTACGGGTCGACCACCGCAACATCGCCGGTAGCGAGGCAACGGTCACCTCGTTGCGATAGTTCTTCGCGCCGCGTGCCATGCCTTCTGCCCACTCGTACGCTCCGTCCGAGTTCATCGCCGCGACCTCGCCCGGCCGTCCCGCAGCAGGGATGGTCAGTCCAGGCCTGCGGACCAGCCGACGCAGTGCGTCTCGCACGATGACCGGCACGAGTTCCAGATTGGCCGTAGGAGTGAGGCGGATGAAGGGGATGATTGCGGCTACCGCCTTCACCCGTGCGTCCGCGGCGGCAACAGCGATAGCGTGCCCTCCGGACATGCTGGTTCCCCACACCCCGATTCGTTCGGAATCGATTCGAGGATCGGCGATCAACACATCGAGCGCAGCATGGAAGGTACGCAGCTGCTGGGGCAGATCGATGTGCTGCCGCACGGCCCCGGCGCTCGCTCCGAACCCGGGGTAGTCGAACGCGAGCGAGGCGACGCCGCCCGCAGCGAGCTCTTCGCTGTAATCAGGAATCAGCATTTCCTTGACTCCGGCAAATCCCGGTGCAGTGAACACTGCGGGCCAAGGCTCGACGCTCTCCCCCGCGGGCAAGGTCAGCACGGCGGACACCTCGGTGCCGTCCACCTCGAACGTCATCTGCTCATGGATCATCGCCCACCCCCTCGATCGTTGTCCCCCGGCCGAACTCGGCGGCACCCCTGTGTCCCGCCGACCCCTGCGCGTGGACGGTACTCGATCCCGACCGGTGAGTGGTCGGTTCCGGCAGAACGACGGCCGCAACTCATATCCGATCAATCGGTATGTTTGCGAGTGGTTATCCTGATCCTCGGTACTCGAACTTTTGAGCACTTCGGCGCTGTTGGTGAATGGAGAAGCATGGCGGAGAGCTCGGACGAGGCCCAGGCGCGGGTGTTTGCCGACATGCTGGTCGCCGAGATCGCTTCCGCGTCGGCTCGCGTGGAAGAGTCCGAGCACTGTGCGCGCAAGGCGTCCCGGGTCGGCGATTCCCGCAGTCAGGTGTGGCACAGCGAGGAAGCGCACACCCAGAGGCGGGCCCTGTACGAGTTGCACCGCCAGCTCGATGCGTTGCGTAACCGGTTCCCCATCATGAACGCGCCGACGACGCAGTAGACGCGGCCCGATTCACACTCCCATCCAGCCTGCCGCGTCAGGCCTTACCGACAATCGCGACGATCAACTCCGCCAGCTCCCCTGTTGCCTCCTCGGGGGCGAGCGCACCCGATACAGCCGCGTGCGACAGTGCATCCGCGGCACCGAAGATGGCGGTGAGGGCGGGCGCAGACAAGCCGACTGTGGCACTGAACGGCTGCAGGATCTGTCGACAGCGTTCGGAATAGGCATGTTCGGCGGTGCGCTTGACCTTCTCCAGTTCGGGTGAACCTTCCAGCGCGGCAAGCACTCCCGTCAGCTCACGCCCCTGGGCCAGTGCGCAGCCCACGTACGAATTGGCAATAGCGCTGGCGCGTCCGTCCAATGTCGCGGGTGCCGTCTCGAGAGAAGCCTCGAGCATCGCTGCCTGTCGGTCGTCGAATTCCGTGAACAACGCAGCCAGGAGCTCGGCTCGTGAGCCGAAATGGCTGTACACCACCGGCTTTGCGACTCCGGCGTGTTCGGCCAGTCGCCCCAGCGTCAGGGCGTCGGCCCCCTCGGCCCGGACGAGAGCCCACGAGACCTCGACCAATTGGTCGTATCTGTCCGATCGAGACAGCCTCGTTCGAGTCATCGAGGACCTCCTTGCGCTATATACGAATAGTAACCTACTCTTGGTACATAGCCGTTCGCCTCCACGAAAGAGCCAGCCATGACCGCACTCGTCGTAGTCTCCCATTCCGATCCCGACTCGCTCACCCACTCCGTCGCAAGATCCATTTCGGACGCGATCCGCACCACGGGCGGAGCCGTCGAGACAGCCGATCTCGCTGCGGAGAACTTCGATCCCCGATTTGCCATCACCGACCTGAACCTGTTCCACGGCAACGGCGCCACCCCTGCTGATGTCATCGCCGAACAGGAACGAATCGACCGGGCAGACCATCTGGTTCTCGCCTTCCCGATGTACTGGTGGTCGATGCCCGCCCTGCTGAAAGGGTGGATCGATCGCGTCTTCGTCAGCGGATGGGCGTACGAATACAACCCGGGAGTCGAGCTCATCAAGAAGCTGGACCGACTCACGGTCCACCTGGTAGTTATCGCAGGCGACGACGCCGAGAGCTTCGAACGCCACGGCGTGCACGACGCGTTCCGCACGCAGATCGAGCGCGGCATCGTCGAATACTGCGGGGCGACGGTCGGTTCGACGACATTCGTATACGAGTCGGATTCCAGAACGCGCGAGGACCTCGCTGTCGAAATCAGCGAGATCGGCATTACCATGGCCGCGCGCGTGCAGGATCGGCCGTCTCACACAGCTGCACGCAATACAGCACTGACCGACTCGAATTCACATGCGACGGTGTAGAACTCGCGGTGCGTAGTCGCCTCCCACTCAGTCGAATCGCGCTGCCACCGCGGCAAGGTCCGATACCGACCCGTCGGAGATCGTGCGGATGTGTTCGGTGATCGAGTCGATGGGCCAGTTCCACCAGGCAATGTCCAGCAGAGTCCGGATCTCGTCCGCGGTGAACCGTTCTCGGAGCACACGGGCGGGGTTGCCGCCGACGACGGCATAGTCCGGAACATCCTTGGTGACAACGGCTTCGGTGGAGATCACAGCCCCGTGTCCGATCCGCACACCCGGCATCACCGTGACGTTGCCGCCGATCCAGACATCGTTGCCCACCACCGTGTCTCCCCGCGACGGCAGATGGGACACCAAATCCGAGTGCTCGGCCCAGGCACCACCCATGATGGGAAAGGGATATGTCGATACCCCGCTCATTCGGTGGTTCGCCCCGTTCATGATGAACGTGACTCCGGTGGCCAAGGCGCAGAACTTGCCGATCACCAAACGATCGGGTCCGTAGTGATGCAATACGTTTCGAGTAGCGAAGTGCTCGGCGAACTCCGGATCGTCGTAGTACGTGTACTCACCGATGTCGATGAGTGGGCTGGACACCAGCGGTTTCAACAGCACGACCCTCGGCTGCCCGGGAATGGGGTGCAGGTTCGATGCGTCCGGAGCGGTCATGCTCCGACGCTAGTCGGCATCGAACGTCAGGCAGGAGTCAACCGGAAGATCGGGAACCGTCTCCCTTCGGCTGTCTCGACGTATTTCGCGAAGCCCTCGGACGCGTCCAAGAATTTCTGCCAGTTCGCGTCCCACTCGTCGTCGGGGATTTCCGACACAGTCACCGCGATGGTCCGGACGGCACCGTCGCCGGGAACCTCGACGTCGATAGCGGGGTGTGCGCGCAGGTTGTGCACCCACGCGGGATGTTTCGGTGAGCCGGCTGCCGAGCCGACGATCAACCAGCTGCCGTCCTCGGGAATCGCCATGAGTGGGTTCAACCGGATCTCACCACTCTTGGCCCCGATGGAGTGCAGCACGACGAGCGCATCACCGAACCCTGCCGTCGACACGTGTCCGCCGTTGCTACGAAACTCGTCGATGATCATCTGATTGAAGTCGGCCATGGAACGAGTATGCCGCTCATCACGTCGTTTCGGACCTGATCGAATCCGACGATTTCCATCGACGCGAGCCAAAGGTTAGCCTGTGCTCACACGCACGTCGGTGCGCATCGCCGTCGGGCAATCCCCGGCGGCTCGTTGCTGTCTGAAACCGAAGGACATCTCCAAGTGCTCAACGTTCCTCGCCGCGCCGGAACCCTCGCCGCCACGGTCGCCATGGTCGGATCACTCGTCGCCTGCGGGGCATCCGAAGAGGTGCCCGACGCGATCTCCGACACAACCGCGGGTGGGACGTCCTATCCACTGACGATCGAGAACTGCGGGGAGTCGGTGACCTTCGCCTCCGCTCCGCAGCGCGTGGTGTCACTCGATCAGAACTCCACCGAAATCCTGCTCTCGCTCGGTGTACAGGATCGTATGGTGGGCACCGCATCCTGGACCGATCCGGTCCGTGAGAATTTGGCCGAGGCGAACGCCCCGGTTCCCCGACTGGCCGACAACGCGCCCACCTACGAGGTCGTGGTCGATACCGAACCCGATTTCGTCACCGCATCGTTCGGACGCCATTTCGAGCAGGGCGGCGTTGCAGAACGCTCACGCTTCGGCGAAACCGGTGCTGCCACTTACCTGTCTCCGACGGACTGCGACGCCGGTCGCAGTGTCAACGGCGGCAACACTCGCACGATGCCGCTGACCATGGATTCGCTGTACCAGGAGATCACCGAACTCGCGGCGATCTTCGACGTCAACGAGCGCGGTGCCGAATTCGTCGATGAACTGAAGACCCGCATGGCCGACGCCACCGCGACCACTGCGAAATCGGGTGTCTCCGTGGCATTCTGGTTCGCGGACACCAAGAGCCCCTACATTGCGGGCGGACGCGGCTCGGCCGACCTGCTCGCCAGAACAGTCGGTATGACGAACGTCTTCGCCGATACCGACGACGACTGGCCTGCCGTCGGCTGGGAGACCATGGTGGATCGGGATCCGACCGTCCTCGTGCTGGGCGACCTGGCACGCAACCGTTTTCCCGGTGACCTGCTCGCCGACAAGATCGCATTCCTCGAGTCCGACCCCGTCACCAGCACGATGGCCGCCGTCCGCGACAAGCGCTACATCTCGCTGCACGGTGCGGAGATGAACCCGTCGATCCGGGCCGTCGACGGCGTCGAAAAGGTGTCGGCCGGACTGCGCGACCTGGGACTGTCGTCCTGACCGCGACCACCACCCCGCAGCGCACCGCCAAGCGATCGCAGACCTCCCGCCACCTGTGGCGTTGGGTGCTGGCCGTACTCGGCGGCGTCGTGCTGTGTGTGGTGTCGGTTCTCGTCGCCATCACGCTCGGTCCGGCGAACATTTCGCTGGTCAACGTCCGCGATGTGGTGTTGAACCATCTCGGCGTCACCGATGTACCGGTAAAGGTGTCGAAGAACGCGATCATCTGGGAGGAGCGGCTCCCCCGAGCACTCGTCGCTGCAGCCAGTGGCGTCGGACTCGGGATCTGCGGCGTCATCATGCAGTCTCTTCTCCGCAATCCGCTGGCGGATCCGTTCGTGCTCGGGGTGTCCTCGGGTGCGTCGACGGGAGCAGTCGTGGTCGGCGTTCTCGGTGTCGGAGGTGCCGCACTCGGGCTGTCGGGAGGCGCGTTCATCGGTGCGCTCGTCGCGTTCGCTCTGGTGCTCTTCCTCGCCCGCATGTCCGGCAGCGGAAACGACCGCGTCATCCTCGCCGGTGTCGCGACCACTCAATTGTTCTCTGCGCTGACGTCTTTCGTGATCTTCGCGTTCGCGGACTCCGACGAGACCCGCGGCGTGATGTTCTGGCTCCTCGGATCGTTCGAGGGAGTGCGATGGAACGACGTCGTGCTGTGCGTGACGGTGGCGGGCATCGGTGCGGTGGTGTGTTGCTACTACGCGTACGTGCTCGACGCGTTCGCGTTCGGCAACTCGGTGGCGTCCTCGCTCGGCTTCGACGTCAAGAAGGTACGCCTGGTACTGCTCGTCGGCACCGCCCTGATCACCGCGACGCTCGTCAGCGTGGCCGGCGCGATCGGCTTCGTCGGCCTCATTCTCCCGCACGCTGCGCGACTGTTGGTGGGTCCCAACCACAGCCGCCTCGTGCCCACCACCGCCATCATCGGCGCGATCTTCATGGTGTGGGTCGACGCCGTCTCCCGAGTCGCGTTCGCCCCCACCCCGCTGCCGGTCGGCGTCGGAACAGCACTGGTCGGCGTTCCTGCCTTCATCGCAATCATGGCTCGCAAGAGAGGAATTCGATGACACTGCACGCGTCGAGCGTATCCTGGAAACGCGGCGGCGCTCTGGTGGTCGACGGAGTGACCCTGCATCCGGGACCCGGGCGCATGGTGGGGCTGTTGGGCCCCAACGGTTCCGGTAAATCGTCGCTGCTGCATCTGATGGCCGGGGCGGCAACGCCCACTGCTGGTGTCGTCGAACTGGACGGTGCCGAGCTCGGTTCGCTCAAACGCAAGCACATCGCCCGCGCCGTCGCGGTCGTCGGTCAGCATGCCCACACGGACGTCGATGTGACGGTCGGCGATGTAGTCCGTCTGGGACGCATCCCGCATCGCGGGGCCTTCGGTGGAAGCGATCTGGACGACGACGCAGTGGACGATGCGCTCGCGCAGACCGGACTCACCGACAAAGCGGATCGACTGTGGCGCACGCTCTCCGGTGGTGAGCAGCAGCGCGCGCACATCGCACGCGCTCTCGCCCAACAGCCCCGCGAGATGCTGTTGGACGAGCCCACGAATCATCTCGATATTCACCATCAACTCGAATTGCTTACGCTCGTCGCGCGCCTGCCGATCACCAGTATCGTCGCGCTGCACGACCTGAACCTGGCTGCGATGTTCTGCGACGAGGTGGTGGTGCTCAAGGGCGGAAAGGTCGTCGCAGGGGGCACACCTGCGGATGTGCTGACCGAGGACTTGATTGCCGAGGTCTACGAGGTGCGAGCGCGAGTGTCGGTCGACGGTGACGACGGGCGAGTGCACATCCGATTCGACGCGGCGGCACGGCCCGAGGTAGTTCGTCGCTAACCTTGAACTATGAGTGGATCCTCGAACGACCCAGCAGTCCCGACCCCGAGCCTGCCCGCATTCGGGTTCGAGTCGACTTTGGCCGACGAGGTTCCCGGCGTCACTTTGCCGTGGCAAGGTGCCCACGCACCGGACCCTCGCGTGCTGATCCTCAACGACGGCCTGGCCCGGTCACTCGCCCTCGACCCGGCGTCGCTGCGCACTCCGGAGGGTGCAGGCGTGCTGTCCGGGTCCATTCCGCCTGCAGAGACCGCCACCGTCGCGATGGCGTACGCGGGTCATCAGTTCGGCAATTTCCAGCCACTGCTGGGCGACGGCCGAGCGCTGCTGCTCGGCGAGCTTCGCGACGATCGGGGCAGTCGAGTCGATCTGCACCTCAAAGGGTCCGGCGCTACGCCGTTCTCGCGTGGCGGCGACGGGCGCGCGGTAGTGGGAGCGATGCTGCGCGAATACCTGATCAGCGAGGCGATGCATGCACTGAACATTCCCACCACGCGCTCACTCGCCGTCGTCACGACCGGGGAACAGGTACTGCGAGAAGGGGGTCCGCAACTCGGCGCGGTACTTGCCAGGGTCGCATCGAGCCATCTGCGGGTGGGCACCTTCGAGTTCGCTGCCCGGCGTGAAGGACTCGCGCAGACCCTCGCGGACTACGCGGTCGCCCGCCACTACCCCGAACTCGTCGAGCGAGCGCCCGAGGATCGCTACCTCGCCTTCTTCGAAGCCGTCGTCGAGGCCCAGGCGGCCCTTGTCGCACAATGGATGTCGGTCGGATTCGTGCACGGCGTCATGAACACCGACAACACGACGATTTCCGGCGAGACCATCGACTACGGACCGTGTGCCTTTCTGGACGCCTACGATCCGGCGACGGTGTTCAGCTCCATCGACCATGGCGGACGCTATGCCTACGGCAATCAACCTGCGGTTCTCGGATGGAACCTGGCACGATTCGGTGAAACGCTGCTGCCACTGGTGAATTCGACGCCGGACACCGCCATCACAGCCCTCACCGCGGTCCTCGACACGTATGGGGATCGCTACCGACACCACTACGCTGCCGCTATGGCCCTCAAGCTCGGCCTGGCAGACGACGCCATGGACGCAGCACTCGTCGACGACCTGCACCGGTTGCTGACCGACCACCGTGCCGACTGGACCCTGACTTTCCGCGCCCTCGCCGAAAACCTACGCGGGAACTCGGAACCGTTCGACGCCCTCGTCCCACCCGACGCTTCCAGGAATTGGCTCGAACGTTGGCGGACTGCGGTTTCGGTACGGGCACAAGACTTTTCATCTGTCGCCGACGATATGGATCGCGTCAACCCGGCATACATTCCTCGCAATCACCTCGTCGACGCTGCCCTGAATGCCGCGACCGAGGGCGACCTCGAACCTTTCGAGCGGTTGCTCGACGTCGTCACGTCACCGTTCGATCGACGCGACAACTGGTCGGACTACGCCCTGCCTGCACCCGAGAACTTCAGTGCCGGTTTTCAGACGTTCTGCGGTACCTGACTTCCCGCGCACACCGGCCTGATCGTCACCTGGGCGGCTCCATGAATTCGATGGTCTCTCCATCCGGGCCCACTGCGTACATGACTCGGGTGCCACCTTGGTGCCGCCGGCAATCGGTTGCGGAGTTCCCTGCGCCCTCCACCCGAACTCCGCGATGCGCGTCAGAACCGCATCGATGTCGTCGACCTCGAAAGCAAGGTGGGCGAAACCCGGATCGTAGGGGCGAGACGACCCACACTCTCCGCGAACATCGCGATACTCCAGCAGCTCGATCGTCTGACCCGCGATGGTGACCACCGCCATCCGGACTGCGGCGCCGCGCGCTCCGGTGACCTCTCCGAGAAACTCTCCACCCATCTCACCGGTGCGTTCCAGGGTGGCTCCGAGACCGTCGATCCAGAACCGGAGGGCTTCGTCGAGGGAACCCACGGAGAATCCGACATGGTCGGAGCGAAGAATTCTGAAGGACACGTCCGGATCGCCTTCGCGTGGTGCGTTCACGAGGTGCGCTTCTGTTCGGCCCTGATCAGGCCGCCACCGACGATCAACCGCTGAATTTCGCTGGTGCCCTCGTACAACCGGAGCAGTCGTACATCACGGTAGATGCGTTCGACCGGAACCTCGCGCATGTACCCCGCACCACCATGGATCTGGACGGCCAGATCGGCGACCCTCCCCACCATCTCGGTACAGAACAGTTTCACCGCAGACGGAGCGATACGCCGATCGGTCTCCTGCACCCACGCCCGCGCAGCCTCACGCACCATCGCCCGGCCCGCCATGACACCGACCTGCTGATCGGCGATCATGGCCTGCACCAGCTGAAAATTCCCGATCGGCTCACCGCCCTGAGTGGACGCTGCGGCATAGGACACCGACTCGTCCAGCGCGCGCTGCGCCTGACCGACAGCCAGCGCAGCAATATGCACCCGTCCCCGCGCCAGAGACGTCATCGCCGCCTTGTACCCGATGTCGCCATTCCCCCCGACCAACGCGTCGGCCTCGACCCGGACATCGGTGAAGTTCACATCGGCGGTTCCGGAGCCCTGCTGCCCCATCTTCGCGTCCTTGACGCCCACCTCGATTCCCGCGGTGTCGGCGGGAACCAGGAATACCGCAATACCGTTGCCACTCTCCGGTTTCGGGTCCAGCTTGGCGAAGACGACGAACATGTTCGCGATAGGCGCATTGGTGATGTATCGCTTGCTGCCGTTGATGACCCACCCGGCGCCGTCGACCTTCGCAGTGGTCTTCAGGCCCGCCGGATTGGATCCGGCCCCGTCCTCGGTCAGAGCGAAGGAGGCAACGATGTCGCCTGATGCCATGCCCGGCAACCACGTTGCCTTCTGCTCCTCGGTACCGAAGCCCACGAGCACCTGCCCGGCGATCCCGTTGTTGGTGCCGAACATCGATCTCAACGACAACGAGGTGTAACCGAGCTCCATCGCGAACTCGACGTCCTGAATCAGGTTCAGGCCCAGCCCGCCCCACTCCTGCGGGATCGCGTAGCCGAACAGTCCCATCTCCGCCGACTGCTTGCGAAGATCCTCCGGAATCGAATCGGTGTTCATGATCTCGAGTTCACGCGGCACGACACGTGACCGAACGAAATGGTGAACCTGCGTCAAGACGTCCGCGAAGACGTCATCCGGTACATCGGGATTCAGCGAGTTCATGACACCACTATCCCGCGATGCATCGGAGTCGGTCAATGACGCGACCTCGTCGACATCACCGAATGAAGTCCTCACCCAGCTCTTGTCACTGCCGCAGACGAAGGACCTCGGATCGAGCGAACCGAACCGAACCGCCGGAGTGTCAGCACCTCGATCTCGAGCAGTGAAAGCCTATTTTCATCGATCGAATTCGCCTGGTAATCGAATTCGACAACGAAATTCGCTCCGTTTCGGAAGGCATACCCAAACGCACTCTCGCACAACAGGGGTAGACGAACGCATTCCGACATGGTCGCTCTGGGCAGCTCATTCGCTGCCGGACCCGGAATCGAACCCGTTGTCGACGACAAGGCGATGAGGTCCGGCAGAAACTACGCACACTTGGTCGCCGAGGACTTGGGTGCCGCACTCCCGGATGCAACGGTGTCGGGTGCCACCACGGCCACGATCCTCGACAAGAAGCAACGAGTGTCCACGACGCGGTTCGCGCCACAGATCGACGCAGTCCGAACCTCCACCGATCTGGTGACGATCACCGCGGGCGGCAACGATCTGGGCTACCTGGGCGCACTACTCGGATGTGCTGCGGCGAACCGGGTAGCGCACCGCCGAGGAGATTACGTTCGCGCGCAACGTCGCGGCGACGCTGTCCGACATCTATCTCGCCGCCGGATCGAAGACCGGGGCAGAGATAGTGTCCGCGTTATCTTTCGAGCCTGGCCACGGTACTGGATCAGCACAACCCTGGCTTCACGGCTTCCGCCCCGACGGACTCCTTGCCGGGTCGTTCCATCCGACTGCCGAGGGTATGCGCGCTGCAGCAGATCTGGTGTTGGAGCTTCTCCGAACCAGCGAGGGGACCGGCAACGGGTGTCGTTGGCACCCGCCCCTACTCGGTCCATCGATAGTCGAGGAACTTACCGTCGAACGTCACCACGACCCGATCTCCATCGTCGTGCGGGCGTCGTTCGACGTTCATCGTGAAGTTGATGGCACTCATGATGCCGTCGCCGAACTCCTCGGCGATCAGTTCCTTGAGCGCCGGGCCGTACACCTCCAGCGCCTCGTGAAACCGGTAGACCGTGGGGTCCGAGGAGATGTCGAGTGACCCGCGATAGGGAGCCAAGGTCAGCTCGAACAGCGAGCCCTCGGGCATGTTCAGCTTCTCTGCAAGCAGATCGGCATGAGCGACGCTCAGCGGATGTTGGCCGTACAGTGCCGACACCGTCCATGCCACCGGCATGTCGATAGCCGCGGCCAAGCCGGCCCAACTCAGTCCAGCTCGTGCGCGTGCAAGTCGAATCTCGTTGATCAAGGGCTTACCTTCGAAACCGGTCACGAGCTCTCTCCTTCGTAGTGGTTCTTCGGCTGGGCCTCTCGAGACCACGCCCGGCCGCCCGACGTCCCAGTCTCAGCCGAAACCTTCTGTCTCGCAACATGTGGACTCGGCCTCGTCCTTGCCACACCCGGACGCCCCGAGTATCCGACGGTGGGGCCCGCGCCTCCGTAGAGGCTCGTTTCGAGCCGAAGAATCAGAACTCGGCGGGCCTACTCATCGACGCGTCGCGGCGAACACGTCGACCGGATGCGGCACCCGAGGCCTGCCATCGGCACCGGGCACCGAGACCGCATCGAGGTAGGCACGCACCGGCCCGCGTAGATCTGGGGTCAGCCTGGCCTGTACGGAGAAGTCGAGCACCTCGTCGCTCGCGGAGGAGAGGTCGATCTGCGCGTCCAGAGTGACCACGTCCTCGAGGGAGATGCCGGCGTCGACGAAGGCACTCTCGACGTCGGCGCTGAACCACTGCCGGTGGCCCTGCAGCGGCGGGGCGAGAACGCCGACCAGCGCGTTGAGCGCAGCCGTCGGCGCAATGGCCACCCACAGCTCGCCGCCGGGGCGCAGCAGGCCGAGTGCGACACGAAGCGTCGACACCAGGTCGGCGACGTAATACATCGAGTGCACGAACATCACGACGTCGAAGGTCTCGCCCACCGAGGAGTCGTCGAACGACGCCACGTACGCGTCGGAGCTGAGCTCGTCCGCCCCCAGAGCCGCCATCGTCGCGACGAAGCGCTCCGCGCTCCCCACCCAGGGGTCGACGCCGACGTACCGCACCGGTCGGCCGGGAACATCCCGCACCATCCCCGCGGCGAGGCGGGCGTCCAGCGAGCCGTCGCCACAGCCCACCGACAGCACCGAGACCGGTCTGTCCCCGATCGCTGCCAGCCGGCCGGCGAGGTGCTCGGCGATCAGGCTGCGCTGGTCGGAGAGGCCCTCGAAGGCGGCATGCTCGCGTGCATAGGACTCGGGCTCGAGGCCGGCCAGGGCTACCGCACCACGCCGCGCCACTCGCACACCGTCCAGAAGCACGGCCGCGATGTCGGTCGGCGGATTCGGAGCTATGTTGGACGTCACAGTAAGTCCATCATGACGCACCCACCCGGTGCTTCGCGGTCGGCTTCCAGAAGGAGTGGCATGAGCAGCGGAGATACGGCCGAACGCAGTCTCGAGCATTGGAGCGAGGCCGGTCGCACGGGCATGGAGGCGTTCTACGCTCTGGCTACCGAGGACTACCACCAGCTGGCCCTGGCCGCCGACTGGCCCACCCTGCTCGCCGGACGGGCGCACGAGAACTGGTCACTGCTCGATGTGGCCTGCGGCAGCGGCAAATTTCCCACCGCGCTACGCCGCTACACCGATCTGTCCGCCGTGCCGGAGCTGGCCTACGATCTGCTCGACCCGTCTGCGTTCTCGGTGGCCGAGGCACGAGGGGCGCTCGAGGCACCGTTCATGGCCCGCCGTGACCTGGTGATGACGCTGCAGGACCTGCCCACCGAGAACACCGGCTACGACGTCGTCTGGGCCACCCACGCGCTCTATGCACTTCCTCCGGCCGAACTGGACGCCGCCGCCGAGCGGTTCGTCGCCGCGCTGGCCCCCGGCGGTCTCGGCCTCGTCGCGCAGGCCACCGAAGCGTCCCACTACATCGCGTTCTACGACGCCTTCCGCGCAGGCGTCCGTGAGGCGACGCCGTACACAACGGCCGAGCAAGTGCGTGACGCACTGATCCGAGCCGGCGCGGACGTGCGCGACCAGCGCGTCAGCTACACCACCAGCACGTCCGATCGCGTTGTCGCCGAGGGCTTTCTGCAGCGCTGCGCCTTCGACGACTCCGTATCGCTCGAGGAGATGGAGGCGGCACCGGTGTTGGGCGACTACCTTGCCTCCTGTCGCGACGCGTCCGGTTCGTACACCTTCTCGCACGAGGCGGCCCTGTTGTGGCTCTGAACGAACCTGCTGCGGCTCTGGACCCGACGACCAATGAGCTTCTCCCCGAACAGAATCGCGACGGCGGTATCGATCAGGACTGGGCAGGCAACGATCAGGACTGGTGGGACTGGTATGTCACGCTGGCCGCCAACGACACGATGCCGACCGAGCTGGTCGACGGTCCCGGCCTACCCGACATCGAGCCGGCGACGGACTCGCAGGTCGAACGTGAGCTTGCCGAGCCGTACGACCTCGACCCGGCCGCGGTCGAGTCCTTCGCTCGAGAAGCCTTCGTGCGGCTGCCCGCTGTCTTCACGCCGGCCGTCGTACGTCGCCTCGCCGAGCGCCTCGAGGAGCTGCTGCGAGCCGAGCACGGTGACGACGTCGCGGGCCGATTCACTGCGCTCGAACAGATGTGGCTCCATGACGACCTGATGCGCGCCGTGGCGCTGTCTCCCCGAATCGGAGGCTTGGCCGCGGCTCTGCTCGACGAACCGGCCGTTCGGCTCTATCACGACAACGCGCTGTCGAAGGAGCCCGGTTGCGGACGCACACCCTGGCACCACGACGCCGAGCATTTCCCGTTGCACACCACCCAGGCGGTCACTGCGTGGATGCCCATGTCGGCGATCCCCGGCCGAATGGGTCCGCTGTCGTTCGCTCGCGGCCGAAAGGCGCTGGACGAGGTTGCGGACCTGGAGTTCGACAAAGTCGGCACGTCGTACGACGAGGCCGTCGCGCAGCGCTTCGTCGAGCGTGACGTCGCGGTGCAGTCGGAACCGTTCGCAGTGGGCGACGTGTCGTTCCATTCCGCGCTGTGCTTCCACACCGCAGGGCCGAACCTGACGACGCAGCCTCGTCGTGCGCTGGCCACCACCTATTTCGCCGACGGTGCTCGGGTCGTGGAATCGCCGACGCTGATCAGTGGCACGTGGCGCGAGTTCCTCCCCGGCGTCGAGCCCGGCGGCCTCGCGGCTTCCGAGCTGAATCCGGTGGTCGGCCGCATCGCAGACTTTGGAATCCGTCAGAGTTTCTCGGCAAGCACATCGAGATAACTGATTTCGGGCGGCGAGGCGAAAAGTTCGTCCGCACGTTCGCCGAGAGCCTGGCCGACCGGACCGTTGAGATGCGTCTCACGGGCGGCCTCGTCGGGGAATGCGTCGACGATGCCGAACGTCGAGGGACCGAACCGTACCGCCAACCAGGGTCGGGTGCCGGGTTCCTGTTCGACGAGGGGTTGGGCCGACCGGAGAAACTCCTCGACTGCGCCTTCCTTGCCGGGCTTGGCTTCGAGTCGGACCAGCAGTGCTTTGGTAACCATGACGGTTCTCCTGTTCGGGGTGGTGGACACGGCCAAGCATCACACCATCGACCGGCAAAGGGAAGAGCTTCCAGTCCGCGCACGAACGAATTTTGTTTTGCCACCAGTAATCTCGGAGCCGAGAGAGGAGACTCGACCGGTAGAGGGAATAGACACGCCAGGTGCAGCGCCGGCCGAATTTCGGTCACGTCGCGAAACATGTTGATGTACCAACGTTTTGGGTTACCGGTCAATTCAGTGTGCTGCTGCAAACTGCCCACACCGCGTATCGGCTCGAACATCACGATCTGTTTGCACGGATACAGAAATATCGAACGACCGACACTGGCCGACGACGACAGTCGCGACCAGGGATTCAGGCGGTCGACCTCCGTTGTACGGTGAATAATGCTGTCTACCAGCCGCATTCGTTCTCATTCAATCATTTTTCGCTGCGGGTGCGTCGGCCACCTTCTCGACCTGCATTTCCCAACAGGCGTGCCGATCTCGACTCGTACCAGCCAGTACAACCACCTCACTACGAAGTCTTCGCCGATGTCGGGGTAACGGACGACGCTGTCCACATGCTCACCGGCCGGACCGATCGAAAGGAACGAGTCATGGCGACTGCTGTGGGTATAGACCTGGGCACCACCAACTCCGTCATCGCCAGCTGGCAAGGCGGCGAGCCGGTGGTGATCTCCAATATCGAGGGAGCGCGGACTACGCCGTCGGTGGTGGCCTTCACCGAGAGCGGAGAACGGCTGGTGGGTCAGCTTGCCCGACGGCAGGCGATCTTGAATCCGAAGGGCACGATCTACTCGGCGAAACGCTTCATCGGACGCCACTACGACGAGATCTCCGATGAGGCAAGAGCGGTCAGCTTCGACATCGTGGCCGGTGACAACGGCGAGGCCCGAATCGATGTGCGGGGCAAGAAGTATGCGCCGGAGGAGATCAGTGCCCTCGTACTGCGCAAGCTCGTCGACGACGCGAGCAAGTTTCTCGGCGAGAAGGTCAAGGAAGCGGTCATCACAGTTCCGGCGTACTTCAACGACGCGCAGCGCAACGCCACCAAGGACGCCGGCCGCATCGCGGGCCTCGAAGTCCTGCGGATCATCAACGAGCCGACGGCTGCGGCGCTGGCGTACGGCATGGACAAGCAGGTCCACGAAACCGTACTGGTCTTCGACCTCGGCGGCGGCACCTTCGATGTGAGCTTGCTCGACGTCGGCGAGGGTGTCGTCGAGGTTCGGTCGACGGCCGGCGACTCTCACCTGGGCGGGGACGACTTCGATCGACGCCTGGTGGATTACCTCGCCGACGACTTCCAGCAGGTGGAGAACATCGATCTGCGCAAGGACGCACAGGCGTTGCAGCGCCTTTTCGAGGCCGCAGAGAAGGCCAAGGTCGAGTTGTCCTCGGTGACCCAGGCCCAGGTCAACCTGCCGTTCGTCACCGCCGATTCGGACGGTCCCAAGCACCTCACGACCACCGTCATGCGATCGAAGTTCGAGGATCTGACGGCGGATCTCGTGGAGCGCTGCCTCGACCCGGTGAAACAGGCAATGAGTGATGCCAAGGTCACCGCCAACGACATAGACGAAGTGATTCTGGTCGGTGGTTCGACGCGCATCCCGGCGGTGCAAGCCCTGGTTCGCCGGCTCACCGGCGGCAAGGACCCCCACATGGGCGTCAATCCGGACGAAGTCGTCGCTCTCGGCGCGGCGGTTCAAGCCGGCGTGCTCAAGGGCGAGGTCTCCGACGTGCTGCTGCTCGACGTCACCCCGCTGTCTCTCGGCGTCGAGACACAGGGCGGGGTGATGACCAAGATCATCGAGCGCAACACGACCATCCCGGCCCGCCGCAGCGAAGTGTTCTCCACCGCGGAGGACGAGCAGTCCGCCGTGGACGTCGTTGTGCTGCAGGGCGAACGCGAGCGGGCCGCCGACAACCGTTCGCTCGGGCGTTTCCGTCTGGAAGACATCCGGCCCGCACCGCGCGGCGACGCCCAGGTCGAGGTCACGTTCGATATCGACGCCAACGGCATCCTCAATGTCACGGCCAGGGACAAGGACACCGGAAAGGAACAGAGCATCACGATCAGTGAGCAGAGCAATCTGGACCCGAGCGAGGTCGAACGCATGCTGGCCGAGGCCGAACGGAATCGGGGTGAGGACGAGGCGCTGCGCAAAGCTGTCGACGCGCGCAACGAACTCGATTCCGTTGCGTATCAGGTGGAACGGCGACTCGCCGAACTCGGCGACAGCGCGCCACCGCACGACAGGGCACGGGCCGAGATGCTGATCGCCGATGCCAGAAAGGCCGTGAAGGACGGCGCTTCGCCTGCAGATGTACAACCACTCGCCTCCGAGCTCCAACAGCTCCTCTACGGGCTCGTGCCGGTACAGGACGGCGGTGACGGACGTCAGGTCGGTGGCGCGGACGCGGCCTCGACCGATGACGACGACGTGATCGACGCCGAATTCGATCGAAGTTGAGCTACGAGATGGACAGGGCTGCAGATCATTCGACACCCGAACCAGCGGCCGACGTCACGGAAGTAGATCGAACCGAGACGGTGCCGGATCACGCCGACACGAGTGCCGAGGCGGCTCGACTCGACGACCGCTGGCGCAGAGCCGTTGCAGATCTGGACAACCTGCGCAAGCGGTATGCCAAGGATCTGGAGCGTGAACGTGCCGCGGAGGCGACCAAGGTGTCCGCGGCGTGGCTGCCGGTTCTGGACAATCTGGAACTTGCGCTGGCCCATGCGGGCAGCGATCCGCAGACCGTCGTCGACGGCGTGAAGGCGATCCGCGATCAGGCGGTGCAGGTGCTGTCACGGTTCGGTTTCGAGCGCCACGACGAGGTCGGAGTTCCGTTCTCCCCGGAACTGCACGAAGTGGTCAGCGTGGTGGTCCGGCCCGACCTTCCGTCCGGGACCGTGATCGACGTCGTCCGTCCGGGTTACGGAGAGGACGGGCAGCAACTGCGGCCGGCGTCGGTGGTCGTCAGCCGCCCCGAGGGGTGAGCACCGATGGCGCGTGACCACTACGAATCACTCGGAGTCCCGCGGGGCGCGGGTACCGACGAGATCCAGCAGGCCTACCGCAAGCTGGCTCGCAAGTACCACCCCGACGTGAACAAGGACCCCACTGCGGAAGACACGTTCAAGGAGATGAACGAGGCCTACCAGGTGCTGTCCGATCCGGACACCCGGAAACGCTACGACCGGTTCGGTGCCGACTTCAGGCGTGTACCCGAGGATTACGACGAACGGACCCGCACCCACTCGGGTGGGTACAGCGTTGGCGGGAACAGCGGCGGAGGATACGACCGCGGGGACAGACGCGTGCACTTCGGTCCCGGTGGCGACGGCGGCGTCGATCTCGACGACCTCTTCGGGCAGATGTTCGGCGGCGGTGGCGGGTACGGGCCGATTCCCGGTGCCGACCAGGAAGCGGAACTGGCCTTGACGGTCGAGGAGGCGTACCGGGGCGGCACACGCACGCTCGGTCTTGACGGACGGCAGTACGACGTCGACATTCCGGCCGGGGTCGTGGACGGCCAGCGAATTCGGTTGGCCGGACAAGGCGGACGGAGCAACGGCGGCGCGCCGCCGGGGGATCTGTACCTCGTGGTGCGGATCGAGCCACATTCCCGGTTCCGAGTACAGGGCCGAGACATTCACGTCGACCTCCCGGTATCGCCATGGGAGGCGGTCCTCGGGGCGACCGTCGCCGTTCCCACCCCGGGTGGCGAGGCGAAAGTCAAAGTGGCCCCGGGCTCGTCGACTGGAAGGAAGCTGCGACTGCGCGGCGAAGGAATGCCGAATCCACGTGGCACCAACGGTAACCTGTACGCCGAGATCAAGGTGATGGTGCCGTCGAAACCGACAGCGCGCGAACACGCACTGTTCGAGCAGTTGGCCGCAGAATCGAACTTCGATCCGAGGACAAAGACATGAGCGACCCGAACCCGGTGGTCCGGTACGTACTGGTTCGACGCACCGAATTGTCGACCGACGCCTTCGCCGAACGTACGGGGCTGCATCCGGAACTTGCACGGAAACTCGTGGCCCTCGGTCTGCTCGACGCCGACCGCGTCGTAGGTGGCGAAATGTTCTTCGCGCCAAACGAAGTGGCCCATGCAGCCCGCATTCGACGACTGCGGACCGGTCTCGGCCTGAACTACTCGGCAATCGGGCTCGTGCTCGACCTGCTGGAACGAATCGAGACACTCGAAGCATCTTCCCGCAGAAGGAGGACAACCACATGGACATCGGCAACCTGACCGAGAAGTCGCGCGAAGCACTGCAGGAGGCCCAGAGCCTTGCGACCAGAATGGGTCACACCGAGGTCGACGGAGAGCACCTACTGCTCGCCTTGGTCGGTCAGCAGGATGGGTTGGTGCCCCGATTGCTCGAGCAGGCCGGTGCCGAGGTCGATGCTCTGCAATCCGATCTGGAACGTGAACTCTCGCGAAGGCCCAAGGTCAGCGGCCCCGGTGCCGGGACCGGTCAGGTGACGATCACCCGACGCTTGTCCGTGCTCCTCGACGCCGCCGAGCGAGAGGCGAAGCGGCTCAAAGATTCCTACGTGTCAGTGGAGCATCTCCTGATGGGCCTCGCCGAAGAGGGTTCGGCCACTGCGGCAGGGCAAGTACTCGCCCGTCATGGAATCACCAGGGACTCCTTCCTCACAGCGCTGACGAAGGTGCGCGGCAATCAACGCGTCACCTCGGCCAGCCCGGAAGGTGCGTACGACGCGCTGGAGAAGTACGGACGCGACCTGGTCGCCGAGGGGCGGGCGGGCAAACTCGATCCGGTGATCGGACGAGACGCCGAAATCCGCAGGGTCACGCAGATCCTGAGCCGCAAGACCAAGAACAATTCGGTTCTGATCGGCGACCCCGGCGTCGGGAAGACCGCGATCGTCGAGGGCCTTGCCCAGCGGATCGTCCGCGGCGACGTTCCGGAAGGCCTGCGCGACAGAACGATCTTCTCACTCGACATGGGTTCCCTGGTGGCCGGCGCGAAGTACCGCGGGGAATTCGAGGAGCGTCTGCAGGCGGTGCTGGCCGAGGTGAAGGCAGCCGACGGGCGGATTCTGTTGTTCGTCGACGAGTTGCATACCGTGGTCGGTGCGGGATCAGTGGGCGGTGAGGGGTCTCTCGACGCCGGCAACATGCTCAAGCCGATGCTCGCCCGAGGCGAGCTGCACATGATCGGTGCCACCACGCTCGACGAGTATCGCAAGCACATCGAATCCGATGCGGCACTGGAGCGACGGTTCCAGACCGTCCTCGTCGACGAGCCGAGCGCCGAGGACGCCATCTCGATCCTGCGCGGACTCCGCGAACGCCTCGAGGTGTTCCACGGCGTGAAGATTCAGGACGGCGCTCTCGTCGCTGCCGTCACCCTCTCGCACCGCTACATCACCGACCGCTTTCTCCCGGACAAGGCCATCGATCTGGTCGACGAGGCGTGCGCCCGGTTGCGCACCGAAATCGATTCGATGCCGGCCGAACTCGACGAACTCACCCGGAAGGTGACCCGGCTCGAGATCGAAGATGCCGCGCTGTCCAAAGAGACCGACGGGGCGAGCAAGGCACGTCTCGACGAGCTGCGCAAGGAGCTGGCCGACCTGCGGGCCGAGGCCGATGCCCGGCACGCTCAGTGGGAGGCGGAACGACAGGCGATCCGCCGGGTGCAAGAGCTACGGAGCGAGCTCGAGCGCCTGCGCCACGAGGCCGAGGAGGCGGAGCGCGCCTACGACCTCAATCGGGCCGCCGAGTTGCGCTACGGCGAGATCGTCGAGCTCGAACGCAGGCTCGAGTCGGCAGAGGAGCAACTGGTCACCAGACAAGGCCGGAGCCCGTTGTTGCGCGAAGTGGTCACCGAGGACGAGATCGCCGAAATCGTGGCTGCGTGGACTTCGATTCCGGTCGCTCGGCTGCAGGAAGGCGAGCGGCAGAAGTTGCTGCAGCTCGACGAGATTCTGCACGAGAGGGTCGTCGGCCAGGACGAGGCGGTGCAGCTGGTCGCGGACGCGGTGATCCGGGCGAGGTCCGGCATCCGTGATCCACGCCGGCCGATCGGGTCGTTCATCTTTCTGGGTCCGACGGGCGTGGGAAAGACCGAGCTCGCGAAAACACTGGCCGGTGCTCTCTTCGACAGCGAAGACAACATGGTGCGCCTGGACATGAGCGAGTACCAGGAACGGCACACGGTGAGCAGGCTCATCGGGGCACCTCCCGGATACGTGGGGTACGACGAGGGCGGGCAGCTCACCGAGGCGGTGCGCCGAAAGCCCTACTCCGTAGTGCTTTTCGACGAGATCGAGAAGGCGCACGCAGATGTCTTCAATACCCTGCTCCAGGTGCTCGACGACGGCCGGATCACCGATTCACAAGGTAGGCAGGTCGATTTCAGGAACACGGTGATAATCATGACCTCCAACATCGGCTCCCCGCATCTCCTCGAAGGAGTCACACCCGACGGCGAGATCGAGCCGAACGCCCGCGAGCGGGTTCTCGCGGAACTGCGTGGGCATTTCCGTCCCGAGTTCCTCAATCGGGTCGACGACATCGTGCTGTTCACCCCACTCACCCTGCCCCAGATCGAGCACATCGTCGGGTTGCAGCTCGCCGATCTTCGGAACCGGTTGTCGGAGCGCAGGATCGACCTGGACATCACCCCGGACGCGCGCAGGCTCGTCGCCCAACGCGGATTCGACCCGGTCTACGGTGCACGGCCACTGCGTCGATACATCGCCCACGAGGTCGAGACCAAGATCGGTCGCGCGCTACTGCGAGGAGACGTCGAACCCGGCGGCACCATCGCCGTCACGGTGGTCGACGGAGAACTCGTCGTCGCGTATGCGGAACCCGCCGTCGCGGCGGCCTGAGAGGAGATGTCTCCATGGAACCGGAGAAGGTGAAATACGCGCACTGCGGCAAGATCAACAGGGTGCCTGCCGCAGCGGACGGGACACCCCGGTGCGGGAACTGCCACGAGCCGCTGCCGTGGATCGCCGCAGCACGAGACGAGGACTTCGCAGCGGTCGCCGAACAATCGTCGGTACCCGTACTCGTCGATCTGTGGGCGACCTGGTGCGGACCGTGCCGCATGGTCAGCCCGGCGCTCGAACAGCTCGCCGGAGAACGAGCAGGGCGGATCAAGCTGGTCAAGGTCGACGTGGATGCCGCGCCCCTGACGTCCGAACGGTTCACCGTCCGCGCCGTGCCGACCCTGCTGGTGATGGATCGGGGCGAAGTCCTCGCTCGGCAGGCCGGTGCAGCCCCGGTACCCCAGCTACGCGAATGGCTCGATCGAGCGCTCTCGAAGAATGAAGGCAAGGAGGTGACATCATGACGTTCGTGCATGTGGACCCGCACGTGAATGCGATCCGGTCCGTGGTGCCCAGAACTCCGCAGGGCTGCGAAGAATGCCTCCGTCTCGGCACCCCGTGGGTGCACCTGAGGCTGTGCCTGACGTGCGGACACGTCGGGTGTTGCGACTCCTCGCCGGAACAACACGCGAGCGCGCACGCACATGTCGTCGGCCATCCGATCGTTCGGTCGATGGAACCCGGAGAAGATTGGAGGTGGTGTTATGTCGACCGAAATTTCGTCTGAGGACGCCGGCCCAGCGGCCGTCGACGAGACCACGGACGAGCACGGCGCGTTCCCGCGGCTGACGGCCGATCAGGTCGCAGTGCTCGAGGTCGGTGGCACACGTCGATCGGTTCGTACCGGAGAAGTGCTGATACGCGAGGGTGCGCCCAGCAACGACTTCTTCGTCGTTCTGTCCGGCAAGGTCGCCGTTCTCGACGAGGGTGACCGGGACGGTGAACGTCGGATACTTCGCGTGCACGGACCCGGCCGCTTCTTGGGTGAGCTCGGACTGCTCGAAGGTCAGGTGGCGTTCTACACCGCCGAAGCGATCGAATACGGCGAGCTGCTCGTCACTCCCGCCGAGCGGGTGCGCGAACTGGTTGCCCACGATCCAGTGCTGAGCGATCTGATCCTGCGGGCTTACCTGCTGCGTCGACACCTGCTGATCGGGCTCGGCTCGGGGTTCCGGATCATCGGGTCCTGCTATTCACCGGACACGTTGCGGCTTCGAGAATTCGCAATGCGAAATCGATTGCCTCACAAATGGATCGATCTGGAGCGGGACGAGCGGGCGGAGCGGCTGTTGCGCAGCCTGGACATCGCCCCCGAGGACGTTCCCGTCGTCATCTGGCACGGCGAGAAGGTACTGCGCAATCCGACGAACACAGAGCTCGCACGCATCGTCGGACTCTCCGTGCCGAACGCGGCCCAGGACGTGTTCGATCTCGTCGTCGTGGGTGCAGGACCGGCCGGACTGGCCGCATCCGTATACGGAGCGTCGGACGGGTTGAACACGGTGACACTGGAGACGATCGCCGCAGGGGGACAGGCCAGCACCTCCTCCCGAATCGAGAACTATCTGGGATTCCCGGCCGGAATCTCCGGATCCGAATTGGCCGAGCGGGCTGTGATCCAGGCCGACAAGTTCGGTGCCCGCATCCTGGTCTCGGCAGAGGTGACCGGATTGACGTCCGAAGCCGGGTACCACGTGCTCCGGCTCTCTGACGGCGGCACGGTTCGCGGCCGGTCCATCGTGCTCGCCACCGGCGCGCGCTACCGCAAGTTGACCGTTCCCGGTATCGCGGAACTGGAAGGCACGAGTGTGTACTACGCCGCCACTCATCAGGAAGCCCGCATGTGCGGGACCGACCCGGTGGCCATCGTCGGCGGCGGTAACTCCGCAGGCCAGGCGACAGTGTTTCTCGCCGAACATGTTTCGGACGTCCACTTGCTCATCCGCAATGACGATCTCGGAAAGAGCATGTCCCGTTACCTGGTCGACCAGATCGAGCACCACCCGCACGTGACCGTGCATCGTCATACCGAGGTTCGCGCGGTCCGCGGCAAGAAATACCTTGACGAAGTCGTGGTCGAGAACAACCGCACGGGCGAACAGGACACGATCAGGGCGCACGCCCTGTTCGTGTTCATCGGAGCGACGCCTTACACGGGGTGGCTTGCCGACGCCATCGCACTCGACGAACACGGGTTCGTCGTCACCGGTACGGACGCGGCTCTCGCTCGTGGAGACGGTGCCCTGCAGATCGGAGCAGCGCTGTGCGGGACGCTCGAAACGAGCCGACCCGGCCTGTTCGCCGCGGGCGACGTCCGCAGCGGCTCGGTGAAGCGAGTCGCATCCGCAGTCGGTGAAGGAGCGATGTCGGTACGCCAGGTCCACGAGTATTTCGAGCGACGGTGACGTGGGAAACCGCAGCCATCCCAGCCCTGACAGATCCAGTGGACATACGTACTCTGAAAAGAGTGGGGAAGAGAACTCAGCGCACACAGGAGTTGGGTGAACTCGCAGAAATCGCGCTTCGCGAGCTGGCGTCGGCCGCGGGTGGTGTTCGCTCAGTTCACTCGGCTATTGCACGACGCACATTTGCCGCCGTGAAACTCGGCGTCGGGCCGGCTGCCTTGCCGACACAGCTCATGCACGACGCGATCGCCGCCGGCACCTACGCGGGCATCGCCGCCGCCTGCACCGGCGCAGCCAAGGCAGTCGGCGCGCTGACCGGCAGTTTCGAAGTGACCGGCGATGAGGTAACCGAGGACGACACCCGACCGTCTCCGTCGCACACCACCGGCGGCGCTCAGACCATCGCTGTCCTGCACGGTCTCATCGGCGACGATATGGAGCGCACTGCCCGGGTCCTCGCCTACCCGATGTCGATACGTGTCGACGGACGCCCGGTAGTTCCGAAGTACCGCGCTCTGGCCACGGCGTTTCCCGACGCGGGAGCGCACCTCGTGTTTTTCCTTCACGGTCTCGTCGAGACCGAATCGGCATGGCGGCTCGGTGGGCGGCCCACATACGGGGAGCGATTGGACGCCGAAGCCGGAACCACCTCGATCTTCCTGCGCTACAACACCGGCCGTCGAATTGCCACCAACGGTGCCGACCTGTCGGACCTGCTGGAACAGCTCGTGCCGGCCTGGCCAGTACGGGTTCACCGAATCACACTGGTCGGGCACTCCATGGGCGGGCTGGTCTCACGCAGCGCCGCACACCACGCTGCGGAGAACGGCCGCCGATGGGTGGAGCTGTTGACGGACGTATTCACCCTGGGGACACCACATCTGGGTGCGCCGCTTGCGCGCGGCGTGCATGTCGCTGCGGCGGCGTTGGCACTCGCACCGGAGACCCGGCCGTTCGCACACCTGTTGGCGCGTCGAAGCGCCGGAGTCCGCGACCTGATTCACGGATCGATCACCGAAGAAGACGGACATGCCAGCTACGCCGACGGATTCGACGTCGGAGCGGCCGCGGACATCTCGGTCCCGGACGGGGTGCGGCATCATCACGCGTCCGCCGTCATCACCGGAAACCCGCGCAACCCGATCGGAATTTTCGTGGGCGACGGCCTCGTCCGCACCGACAGCGCCGGAGGACGAAACAAGCTGCGCAACATAGGCCTTCGGCCGGACGATGGCCTGGCGATCAACAGCGCGCACCATTTCACACTCCTCAACGACGAGAGGGTGTACGGCTGGATGCGGCGCGCGCTGGTCGGTGAATCCGATCCACTCCTCCGGTCGTGATCTACTTCTCGGCCAGACCTGTTGCCGTAGCAAGATATTCACGCGAGTCGCGAAATGTCTGCGCCACGCCGCGTCCCGCGATGGCTCTGTACCGGCTGATCTGATCGTCATCGAGCAGATCGAGCACCGTGGTGGAGTCCACATGCATCCAACCGCCGTCTCGCACCAATTCGTGGGCCCGTTTTCCCTGCAACGCTGCAATCCCTTCGACTCTGATTCCGTTCGGATCGGTCGACACTGCGATGTAGTAGGCCTTCTTGCCCGGGTAACCGGCCTTGACCTTCGAGCGCAGCCGCAAGACGGCAGCGGCCGCGTCATCGACGGCAGACGACTGCTCGTCAGACCCCGATTCGGCAGCTGAGAGTCGCGCGATCTCAGCATCCAGTCCGGCAAGCAAAGTGGCAAGGTACTCGAGATCGCTCATCAACTCATGATGCCCTAGGACGGCCCGCTTCTGAACCAGCACCCGACGACAGTCACCATCGAGCCTCAGCCATGCTGGTATGCATACCCGAGGAGCGTTCGCGCATTCCAACCCTGACGCAACGAAGGTAATGACGACATGACACAACTCGGCCTCGGCCTTGCCGCACTCGGGCGACCCGAGTACCTGACCGTCGGGCACTCTGTTGCCGTGGACGGGCGATTCGATCCAGCAGCCTTGGAGCAACTGTGCCACGCAGTGCTGGACGCCGCGTGGGACAGCGGAGTTCGACACTTCGACGTCGCTCGCTCCTACGGGTTGGCCGAGCGGTTCCTCGGCAGCTGGCTGTCTCGACACCCGAATCGGCGCGAGAACCTGGTGATCGGCTCCAAATGGGGATACGCCTACGTCGCCGATTTCCAGCGAGGGGCCGAAGTGCACGAGGTCAAGGAGCATACGGTTGCCCGTCTGGCCGAACAGTGGCCCCAGACCCTGCACGACCTCGGCGGCGCACCCGATCACTACCTGATCCACAGCGTCACCCCGGACAGTCCTGCTCTCACCGACACGACACTGCTCGACGACCTGCGCGCCGTGGCCGAGAGTGGCACCCGAATCGGCATCAGTACCAGCGGGCCGCACCAAGCCGATGTGGTGCATGCTGCGCTGGAGATCGACGTGTTCAGCTCGGTGCAATCGACGTGGAACCCCCTCGAGCCGTCCGCCGGCCCTGCTCTGGAACGTGCACACGACGCCGGCTGGTTCGTCGTCGTCAAAGAGGCAATGGCCAATGGCCGACTCGTGGCCGAAGATTCAGCACTCGGCAGGGCCGCGGATTCGGCGGGAGTCGGTCGTGACGCACTCGCACTGGCGATTGCACTCGCACAACCGTGGGCCGATGTCGTGCTCTCCGGCGCTGCCGACGCGGCGCAACTCGAGCAGAATGTTGCCGCGCTTTCGATCGGCCGCGAGCTGGCCGCGGCCAGCCGCCATGACATTGAGGAATCTCCAGAAGAGTACTGGCACAACCGAGCCAAGCTAGCGTGGACGTAATCGCTGCTGGCGCTACGGTGCCAAGGGCGGACTCGCGAACAGTCCGGCGTTCCTCCTGGGAGTCGATGCAGATCTGTCGGTCGAAGACGCACTCGCTGATGAGCTCGACCCGATCGTCGGGACCGGGGCATTTTCGGACGCGGTTGTCACTGCCAGGCGTCGGGCACCGATGTCAGCGGTTCTGGGTCCGACATGCGAAACGCTTGAAGCATGTAGTCGCCCAAACGTTTCCATGCAGTCGGAGCAGTACTCTGGGTACCACGCAAGAGACCGGCGTTGGCATGATGGAGTAGCAACAGGTCGCTGTGGTGGAAGTCCGCCCGAATCGCACCGGCCGCTTTCGCACGATCCACCAGCGTCACCGATGCGTCGAACGCACGTTGGATCTCGCTTCGGAACAGGGCGGTTCCTGCGCCGTTCGCACCGAAGAGGATGACGTCACTGAACCCGAGATCGGCAGCTTGCTCGGACAAGAAGAAGAGAACGTAGTCGCGGAAGGCCTCCCACGGCTCGACCGATGCTCGCTCGGCTGCGGCCTCGGTACGGTCGGCGTAGCGGGTCATCTTCTCTTCCAACACAACTGCGACCAGATCGTCGATCGTCGGGAACCGACGGTAGATCGTCCCCACTCCGACCCCGGCGACGTTGGCGATGTGTTCGAGGGTCGTGGCCGTGCCCTGCTCCGACAGAATCGTCGTCGCCGCACAGAGGATGGCTTGGCGGTTTCGCTCTGCGTCGGCCCTCAACGGTCGCTGTTCATCGGCCACATCTGCCACCCTAGCAGCCAAGTGGAATAGATCCTCCAGATATGTGGTTCAATCAAGCGGAGCGCACATTCCACTTATCGAGCCGAAGGGAAGACACCCGGCGTGGGCGCTCTTCACGTCGCGCCACCTTTCGCTTGCGACCCAAATCCGAGGATTCGACTGCCATGAACATCACTGTTTTCGGCGCCACCGGCGTCATCGGCGCCCTGACCGTGGACCGCCTGCTGGAGGCCGGCCATACCGTCACCGCGCATGCCCGCAACCCCGCCAAAGTCCCCCAGCGGTGGGCAGACCGCGTACGCCTGGTGGTCGGTGAACTATCCGATTCCGGATCCGTCGACCGCGCCGTCCACGGTGCCGACGTTGTCGTCAGCGCCCTCGGGCCGTTGACGGACCGCAAGATCTCCGGACTGCCTCTGACGGAAGGAGTGCGGCACATCCTCGCCGCCATGAGTCGTCACGGCATCACCCGATATGTCGGGCACGGCACCCCCTCCGTGCTCGACCCACACGAGAATCCGACCATGATGACTCGGTTCGTCTCGTACACCGCACGCACGTTCATTCGCCGCGCGTACGACGAGATGACCGCCATGTCCGCAGCGATCATGAGCTCCGGATTGGACTGGACGATAGTGCGTTTCATTCGTCCCACGAACGGCGACGCGACAGGCACGGTCAGGTCGGGCTTCTTCGGCACCGACAAACTCGGCTTCGCGATCACCCGCGCCGACATCGCAGCGTTCACCGCCGCACAAGTCGACGACACCCGCTACATCGGCCGCGCGCCCGCCATCTCGAACTAGCGCTGGTCGCCAAGCCGCTACGACGAACGAGCTGAACCGATCTCTACCCGAGCACGGAGGTCAGCTCGGGTCGTTTGGCCGTACGACTGTCGCCCGAGGAGCGTCCACGGATTCGGCGAGTCAACCACGGCGCGAGGAACATTCCCGCCCAGGTGAGGTCGGCACGAACTCGTTGTACCCGCTGCGGACGTGGGAGTGGTGCCAGAGGGCGATTCCACGCGTCCGTGGCACCCGGCAGACCCAGTGCGTACGCGGCGGCCGCGGCAAGTCGCGCATGTCCTGTCTCGTTCAGATGCAGACGGTCCCAGCTCCACAGCCGAGGGTCCGAGGCCACGTCATGCCGCTCGAGGTCGATCAACACGACACCGAATTCCTCTGCAGCCCTGCGAATCTCGGTATTCAGATCGGTCATACGCCTCGCAATGACCGACCTACCGGGGACCGGGTGAGCAAGACGGGGAAACGTCATGGTGATGACGGTGCAGTCGGCGGACTGCAACGCGGCAAACATTGTGCCCAGCTCACCTGCCACGGTGCGCGCGTCGAAATTCGGCCGCAAGATGTCGTTGACGCCGGCAGCGACGGACACGACGGTCGGCCTCATTGCCAAAGCAGCGGGCAACTGCTCGGCTCTGACCTGCGCGGCTTTGCGACCACGCACCGCGAGATTGGCGTAGACGACCCCGTCGTCGCTCTCGGCCATGTGCTCGGCGAGCCGATCGGCCCAGCCACGAAAGCCCGTTTCCTCGTCGCCATCGTTCAGCCCCTCCGTCTGACTGTCGCCGAGGGCTACGTAACGCAACTGGTCCTTTTCCTTCACCACGTTCACCGCTCCTTCGTCGAGCGTCAATATACAACAAGTTGACTATCTGAACGCCCCGTGGCATGACCGACGGGTACTGTGCCGGATCATGTCGCTACGTGATGCCGTGCTCGCCGCACTGGTCGACGGGGAGCTGTCGGGCTACGACCTGTCCAAGGCGTTCGATGCAACGGTCGCCAACTTTTGGACCGCCACTCCCCAGCAGCTCTACCGCGAGCTCGATCGAATGGATCGAGACGACGTGATCTCGGCAAGGCTGGTCGAGCAGGACGGTCGGCCCAACAAGAAACTGTTCAGCCTGACCGACAAGGGTCGAGCGGCGTTACGCCAGGTCAGTCACAGGCGATCGAAACTTCCTGCCATCCGCGACGAGCATCTGGTCGCAGTCCACGCCCTCGAGGCCGGCGACCTCGAGCCGATGACGGGCGCGATCCGTGAACGAATGCAGCTCTCTCGCGACAAGCTGGCCCGATACGACAGGATGGCGCACCGACTGCTCGACGGGCGCACCGAGACCGACTTCCTCGCGACGGCCGATCGCATCGGCCCCTACCTCACCCTGATGCGAGGGCGAATGTTCGAGGAGGAATCGCTCCGCTGGGGTGCCCGCGTCCTCGAGGTGCTCTCCGCTCGAGCTGAACGCCGCAAAGCCTAATCGATAGTCGCAAAGTTGTGTATCGTTCGCAGGTAACAACCGGATCGTGGGCCGTCCAGGTCCTGGCCTCACTCAGGAGATGACGCGTGCAACTGTTCCGAGAAGCCGTCGAGGCGAACGACCACGATGCCATGGCCTCCACCCTCGCTGACGACGTCGTCTTCAGCTCACCGGTTGCTTTCAAGCCCTACCACGGCAAGCAGACGACCGCGGCGATACTGCGCGCGGTCACACGCGTCTTCCGGGACTTGCGCTACGTGAAAACCGTCGAAGACATCGGCGGCCGCGATCACGTCCTGTTCTTCGAAGCCCGCATCGACGACGTGACCGTCCATGGCTGCGACATCCTCCACATCGATTCCGATGGTCTGATCGACAACTTCACCGTGATGGTGCGTCCACTGTCGGCTGCGCAGGCACTCTCGAAAGCCATGGCGACAGAATTCGCCGCCGAAATGGGATCGTTGGCTCCCGCAGAGAAGCAAGACATGCCGTGATACAGGGCAGGTGGAACGAACAGAGCCGCGCACCTGTTGGTACGCGGCTCTGTTCGTTGTTGGGTGACGGTGTTCGCCAGTGCGCCTCTCGGCAGGTGGCCGCTCGTAGCGGCTGATGGTTGGTACCCGGGGCATTGGGATCGAACGCCGTCGATGTAGTCAACGACCCCTCGGCCCTCCGTATTCCACGTCGTAGCGGTGTGCCGAGTAATCGGCTCAGGCCTGTGCGAAGTCGGTTCGCGGGGCGCTGTCCTGGGTGGCTACGAGGGTTGCGGTGAGTGACGCCACCTTGCCCGTCGCGTAGGCGTGGGAATCCGAGCCGAGAATCTGGCGCAGCTCGGTGCCGCCTTCGACAACGTTGGAGATGATCTCCCGGGCACCCTTGGCGGGGTCGCCGAGTTGACTGCCCGGCATCTCCAGGTGTGTGGCGACCATGTCGCGGATGGTGGGGTAGGCGTCGGTGGTCTGTTCGGGCAGGGTCAGCGACGCGCTGAGGAAATCGGTGCGGAAATAGCCGGGCTCGACGATCGTCACGGTGATGCCATGGCCTGCGACCTCACCGGCCAGCGATTCCGACAGACCCTCCAGCGCGTATTTGCCGGCGCAGTACAGACCCCACCCCGGTATGGATACCAGCCCGAGTACCGAGGACACGTTGACGATGTGGCCGCCACCCCCTGCCCGCAGCCTGGGCAAGGTGGCGCGTAGGACGTTCCACACGCCGACGACCTGCACGTCGAGCATGTCGCGCACCGCCCGCTCGCTGGTCTCCTCCACCGCGGCGAGGAATCCGTAGCCGGCGTTGTTCACCACGACGTCGAGTGAGGAAAATCGTTCGCTGGTCTGCGCCACGGCGGCGTCGACCGCGTGCTGGTCACGCAGGTCCACCTCGAGGACCAGCAGATTCGCGGTGTCGACAGAGTGGGATGCGAGTGCGTCGGTCAGTCGCTGCGCCGAGCGGGTGGTCGCAGCGACGTTGTCACCGCGCTCGAGCAGTTGCACGACCATCTCGAGACCGAGGCCCCGAGAGGTCCCGGTGACGAACCAGGTGGCCGGACGGTCGGACGGGAAATTCATGATTGTGCCTTTCCGGTGAGCGGTCGGTCTCTCCGTCCGCGGTGATGTCCACGATGGCCGGGAAAACGAGGCTGTGGGTCGCCATCTTCGGCCCTGCGGTGCCCAGGACGAGGCAGACCAGGACGCGCAGGTCCAGGCGTGCCGGTGCGAAAAGCGCGCATACTGAGGGCCATGGCCGAGAGAAACCGAGAGCTCGCGGACTTTCTGCGCCGCGCGCGTAGCCAGAGCGACCCCGCCCGCACCGGGCTGCCCGCCGACAGCCGCGTGCGCCGAGTGCCAGGCTTGCGCCGCGAGGAGGTCGCCTTGCTGGCCGGCGTGTCAGCCGATTACTACGCTCGCCTCGAGCAGGGCAGGCGCATCATTCCTTCGCCGGCGGTCATCGATGCGCTTGCCCGCGCCCTCGATCTCGACGCCGCGGGCCGGGCACACCTCGACGACCTCATCGGTGCCCCCGGCCGTCTGCGCAGCGGCGCGGTGCAGCGAGAGCGCCCCGGGCTGCGGTCCCGCGCGATCCAGCGGGTACGCCCTGGCCTGCGCCAACTCCTCGATGCCCTCGACGGTGAACCCGCCATGGTTCTCGGTCGGCGCACCGACATCCTGGCCACCAACCGCATGGCGAGAGCGTTGTTCGCCGATTTCGACGCACGCTCGCCGGCAGAGCGCAACTACGCCCGATGGATGTTCCTCGATGATGGCGCCCGTGCTTTGTTCGTCGACTGGGAGGTCCAGGCTCGGGCCGCTGCGGAGAGTCTGCGCCTCGAACTCGGCGCAGACCCCAACGACCGCGCCACGAACGAGCTCGTCACGCAACTGCGCGAGGCCAGCGCGGAGTTCTCGGACTGGTGGGACCAGCACCGGGTGTATCAGCGCACCTATGGCTCGAAGCGACTGCGCCACAACGTAGTAGGCGAGCTCACCGTCGATTACGAGACTTTCACCCTGCCCGGCGACACCGACAGCACGCTCTACGTCTACACCGCCGAGCCCGACTCACCGTCGCATCAGGCACTCGACCTGCTCGCCAGTTGGACACTCGCTCCACCCTCGACGACCATCCATCCCCGCACGTCGCGGGACGAATCCATGTGAACGAGTTCGCGATCAACGGCGACGATGGTCGGTGGCCCGCATCGTTCAGCTGTGGCCGGCCGGGCTGCTGAAGCTGCGCTCACACGCCGAAATGCCTCGGATCGGCTCCTCAGTTTCGAATACCTGACTCCGATCGGCGTCGGGTATTCCAAACCGAGGAGCTGATTCGCAGCGGTCAATGGGCAAAGAGAACTCCGATCCCCAGGAGCGGGATCAGAGCGGTGGAGCCTCCTAACGGGATTGAACCGTTGACCGCTCGCTTACAAGTATGTTGTGAGACAACCAGATACGTCCGGATGGAACCACCACAGTTGTCCTGAGCTGGCTGAATAGTCCAGGCAGCACCACCCAAATCCACCGTCGTAGGTACCAACTTGTGACACGCTCGTGACACCGAAGGCAGTCCGGTTCTGAGTGACGTGTCCGCTTCTGCCGATGGTGAACGACTGTGTCGGTGCAGTCGCCTAACCTTCTCCCACGCTCCCGTGCAAGTCATACGGATGGGGGCCAGTCGGAGTCGGTCAGTGGTACACAAGGGAGGGCCTCGTGGCAAAAGGCAACGGACGCAGAAGCCAGAACCGCCCACCCAAAAAGCGGCCTGCCCCACCAGACGGCTCTAACGCGTCAGCCAGCCGTGAAGCTCTTGCATCGCCATACGAACGGCGGCGTCTAGAGGAGGAGCTTGCGAAACAACTCACTCCACTGGTGTCGGCCGATGCCGGCCTCACAGCTCTCACGGAAACCGAGAGGCAAACGCTGCTGTCGAACTATGACGGCCAGGAAACTGTGCGCTCACTCGCCATCATCCAGTCGCGACTCGACATCGCCGCATCAACGACGTGGTCCGAAACTCGGGTCGAAGGAACTATCCTCGCGGCAATCGACGAACCATGGGTCCAACAGCTCCTCGGTCGGTTGGATACGAACGGCCGGCTAGTACCACCACGATCTATGACCCAGTTACTCAGGGAAGTACTCGAATCCTCGACCGACAACCCGTCAGCCGGCGCAGTGCCACCGGTCGAGTTCGTACGCCTGATCCTGTCGGTGAACACCGAACACATGCGCACCGAGTACAGCCAGGACGGCACCATGGACCCCGATGCCATGGACCGAATCGCAGAGATGGCCTACAGCCTCGACCTCGAGCAAACGCAGACGACGCTCCGCGAGCTGATGCTCGACGAGATCGCCACATTCCACAGCAACCTCCCCCAGAAAATAGAAATACTTCAAGCTGACACACAGCGGACGTGATTCACTGTCTGGCCTGACCGTGTGACCGACCCACGCCTCGGGGCGACACCTGCCGACACGTTCAACTCAGCCAACGGAGTCGAACTACTTGATGTGCTTGCGCTGGGACACATCGTCATCGAACACGCCGCCGACGGTGAGTACGAGTTCACACGCGCCGGCCTGCTGTCCGCAGGTGCCCCTCAGGCAGCAGTGGACTTCATGTTCGCCAACATGACCCAGCCGCTCGAGCGATACCAACGCCGACTTGCTCGCGACCGCCGACGGGGTGAGGTCGCGAACCAGCGGTACGCCATGACGGAACACCCCTTCGTACTCATGAGCGACGGGAGCGCACTTCTTCTCCGCTACCAATGGGCACTCGACAGATTCTTCGGGTCCCAGCTCTACTGGCAGACCTTCTCCAGTTTGGGGCGCCCGGATCCCGGCTCCGCGGCCGAATCATTCAGCCTCGCGATGAACGACGTGTTCGAGGAAGCGGTCGCCGAGGTTCTGACGCGGATCGTCGACCAAAGCCCAGCGATGACACGACTGATACGCGAAAACGAACTCCAATCCGCGTGGACCGAGAGCGTTGGAAGCCCACCATCTGTGTGCGACTTCGTAATCCCCTTGGGCCCGCGAGGATTCATGACACTCGATGCAACGAACCACTCGCTGAACTTCGCTCTTGCACAGGGCCTGGGCACCATCGACGACTACGCCGTGGACGCCCAACAATCGTTGGTCAAAAAATGCGATCAAATCGCGAAAACCATCCGTCAAATCAGGCGACGGAACGCATTCGGGGCATCCGACGACTCTGTGTTCGTCCCGATCGTGGTGGTGCCGGTCAGCGGTGTACCCAACCTCGGAACCACCGAGGGCGACCTGGTGTGGCGGACCGAGGAGGTGTTCGGCGACTTGGCAGGCACTCGATGCCTGTATACGCCCACCGTCATCACCTACTCCGACCTCGCGCTACTCGAAGGGATTGCCGAACATTACGGCGCGATGGGACCCGACATTGCCCAAGCGATCGTCGGTTGGCGCAGAGCAGCAATGAGCGGCACCGTCGTGACTGGAACACCACCGACGTCATTGCAGGATTACCTCGCGGGGGCGGGAATCCAGCGGCCCATCCCGACAAGGACATTCCGTCTGCAGCGCGAACTCGTCGACGCGATCCAACGGCGGCTGACCACATAGGAGGTTCGTCCGTAGTGTCATGCTTGTTGGACGCGAACGCAGATAGGGCGTAACGCCGCTGTTTAAGCAGCTGAATCCGGACTCGACAGCCTGTGACCGGCAGTGGGTGTCGGGGCCCGGAATTCGTCGCCCTCTCCGATCTTCAACCAGTTCCGTGGACCTTGCCGATTTCCTTTCGACGTCAAGGAGTGCGCCATGGACCTCACCGCGGACGCCGTGTGGCGCGCCGTTGTACGAGGGTCGTCTGGTTCGTCAATCGAGTGCATCACCAGTGAAGACTGCAGAAGTTCGGACCAGAAAGTCACAAAAGGCAGCGTGTTCTTCGGGAGTGAAGCTTCCAGCCAGGGTCCGTTCGACCCGCTCCACGTCGATCAGGGCGCGGCCGAGAACAAGGCTCCCTTCGCTTGTGATGTTGCTCAGGACGACTCGGCCGTGCGTGTCGGACTGCTGCCGTGCAATCAGGCGCTTTCGGTGCAGGCCATTGAGCACACCGGCCATGCTCTGCTGGGTCACCCCACATGACCGCGCCAGCTGCGCTCCCGACATATCGGGCACGTCCGACAACGTCAAAAGAACGGTATATTGAGTCATACTGAGGTTGTAGCGGCGGAGGGCTGCTTCATGGTGGCCGGTCAAGGTTTGCTCTGCTCGCCTGAGGAGGCGGCATATATGTCTATCCGATCTGAGGTCGTGCACTTCATACCCCCACTGCGTTGACTCAACTCCCTGAGACAAATAAAGTTGTTGACATGTGCAGTAGCGACTGCGTTCGCGCGTCGTGATGGCCTGGGCGCACTTACTCGCGCCTCTGCCCGGTTTCTCGAAAGGTGTGACGATGCAGGCGACACTGGCTGAGCGGTTGAACGAACTCTTCGATACCCATACGGACGCCAATGGGAAGCCTCTGAGCGCAAGACGATTCCTCGAGAGTTTCAACGCTCAATCTTCGGCGACGCTCAGCCTTGGGTACTTGTCGGAGCTCCGCAATGGCGTATCCGACAATCCACGGGTCCAGCTAGTTGTTGCGTTGGCGAATTACTTTGGCGTACCCCCCAGCTTTCTGGTCGACCTCGATGAGGTGCGTCCCGAGCCCGCTATGGCCATGTAATAACTGTACCCTGAAACCTGCCAGCCGGTATGTGGGTTTTTGTGTATTGCGACACACGAAAAAGACAATAAAGGCAACAAAATACACAAAACGGTCAACGGTCTGCGACGCTTGAGCGCTGCAGACCGTTGACCGTTCGAGTCGGGGACTAAGTCTCTGAACGAGTGGTCCTCACGAGCTGTGAGGTCAGGATGAAACCGAGTACAGCAAGGACCACGCTGCAAATCGCGGCCGCCGCGAGTGCCGTCGCATAGCTGCCCACGCTTGCATTGTTTGCAGATCCGAGCACCGAAAAGAACACCGTTCCGATTGCCGCTATGCCGATGGCGCTGGAGAACTGTTGCGCCGTCGTGAGCACTCCGGCTGCGGCACCGGCGTGTTGCGCGCTGATTTTGGCGAGCACAGCGCCAATCAGCGCGGGTACTGCAGTTCCGTTGCCGAACCCGATCAGGATCATCGGAATGACTAGCATCGGCGCGGAAAGCTCATCGCCTGCGACATAGAGCAATGCAATGAGGATGGCGAGTCCGAGGATCACGACTCCCGTGCCGAACGCGATCACCGAAGGCCCCCGCTTGACGATCTGCTTCTTCGCCACAATCGAGGCGACGGCGAACGCCACTCCGAGGGGCGCAAACGTCAACCCGGCCATCAACGGAGAAAGCCCGAGCCCGTTCTGCATAACCAGCGTCAGGGTGAACACCACACTGAAGAACGCTGCAAACAGAGCGATCGACGTGCCGAGGCCCAGGTTGAAAGCCTTCTCCGTGAAGAGCGACAACGGGATGATCGGCCGACCCCCACGGCGCTCCATGTTCCGCTCCTTGTTCAGAGTCAACAGAAGCACCGGCACAGAAAGAACAAGACATATCCACGTCCACGGAGCCCAGCCCTCACTCCGGCCGAGAACAAGCGGAATCAGGATCAGCGAGAGTGCAGCAGTTATGCCGACTGCGCCAAGCACGTCGAACGACGCTGCAGTCGTACGTTCGTGCCGCGGCAAGGTACGCAGGCCGAATGCCACGGTCGCCAAGGCGATCGGAACATTGACCAGAAATATGACACGCCAATCCAAGCCGAGGATGTCGAAGTTCAGCAGTACACCACCCAGGACTTGGCCGGCTACAGCTCCCACTCCCATCGTGACCCCGAACCACGAAAGTGCTTTACCACGTTCGGCCGGCGGGAACGTACGCGTGATCAGCGCCAAGACCTGCGGTACCAGCACTGCAGCTGTGACGCCCTGGATAAGGCGGAATACGACCAGTTGCGTCGAGGACTGCGCCAGGCCGCATAATAGCGAGGCTATTCCGAACAGCAACATGCCGGTCAAGAACACGGGACGGTGACCGAAATGATCACCGATTCGGCCGCCTGTGATTAGCCCCGCGGCGTAAGTGAATGCGTAGCCCCCCACGATCAATTCCAGGCTGGCCTCGGACGCGCTCAAGTCTCGTTGTAGAACCGGTAGCGCAACATTGACGACGTACAAGTCGAACTGCGCCATGAACATCGCAACCAGCACCACGGGAAGCATCACCCATCGGAGAGGATGACTGCCGGTTGCGGCCGCAGCACTGGGAGGCGCAGTAGCGGCAGATTCTGGGACTGCCAGAGGTGGAGGGGGATCGGACGGAGATTTACTGTGAGACGTGACCACGATGACTCCTTCTATGTTCGTCGTATATCGAACTGTTTGGTAGCGTACAGCCAAGTACTATGAATGTCGAACAGTCATTGAACTCGAATTCGAATGGAAGGCAACCAAGCCATGCGGACCCGGCAACGCACATCGATGCACCATCCACCCGCGGACGAATTGGACCTACTCGAGGTGCTGCATGCCCTGGCCGATGACACAAGGATGCGAATCGTTCTCACCCTCCTGGAGGATGTCGAGCGTCCGTGTGGCACCTTCGACGTGGATGTTGCTCCGTCGACCTTGACCCACCATTTTCGAGTCCTGCGCGAATCTGGCGTGATCCACCAACGAGAGGAGGGCCGGAGAAAGTGGACGACCCTGCGGCTGGAAGACCTCGAGTCGCGGTTTCCCGGAGTGTTGACATCAATTGCCGAGGTGTATGCAGTGAGTGCTTACAGACCGACCCATCAAGATCTCGCCCACCCAACTGACCGCCGTAAGCTTTGACAGTGGTTACACGAAACGACAAGTCCGCGCACCGGGCAGACAAGCCCACCAAATCCGAACTGACACGTTCAGGATTGCTAGTTGGTGCCGCTAAAGAATTCTCGGACAGAGACTATTCCGACGTGACCCTCAACGACATAGCTCGGCGATCGGGAATGACCAAAGGCGCAGTCTATTTCCACTTCGCGACCAAAGAAGAGGTAGCGGGCGCTGTATCGTACATCTACGACCACCGCTTGCGCGTGCTGTACGCCAAAGTCCAATCGGACTACGACGACCCACACGACCAACTGCACGCATTCATCATTCGGCTCCTGCGATGCTTTCAATTCGACTTTACCTTCAAAGCCGCGGTCTCGCTGCACGCACATCACAGGCAACGCATCGCCTCCGCCCCACAACCATTCACCAAGTTGATCACCTTCCTCGGTGAACGTTTCATAGCTGTGGGGTCGACAGGTAGCGACGCCGAACGCTCTGCTTTCATCATCACCTCAGCGATCTTCGGAACGCAGTGGGTGTCCTGGGTCCGTTCCGATCGCAGCGACCTCACCGAACGCGCTGTGGATCTAGTCCGCATGCTCGCACATGAACCCCGCGCTGCTTTGCTCGAGCGAGAGTGCGCCTGGATGCCGGTAGCACCGAGCGCCGAATCGATCGCTGCCGAGATCAAACTTGCCAACATGTTCGGGTAGACCCCGAGCAAGGCTTGCCGAATGGGCACCTACCGGGTCAACACGGGTGCCGTCGCGCGCGACCGCTCGGTCTCCAATCGCTTGTCGATAGCCGAGTAGTCGATGCCAGCGGCCGCTATAGCCTCGTCCACACTCATCACGGTGGGCAACCCGAACAAGGACACGATCTGCTCGAGACGCGATTGCATGGTTCCTGAAACTCGGTGGGTCACAATCCCCAGATCCTGCACCGTTGCAATCAACATGTCGTCGCAGAATCGACGAAACCCTTCATTCATCGGCCGATGACCATCGGCGGCGATTGCGCGTTCGTTCTCCAGGTGCACGAAGGCATCGAAGGAGACAGCGACATGCTGGCGCATAGCCACTCCGAACTGTTCGACCACAGCACCGAAGAATCGCATTTCGTCTGATAGGTCCGACTCCTCGACCGGGTCGAGTCCCGTTGTGGCACTGGGATCCATCCCATAGTGGACTCGGGCTGCGCCGTAGATCCACTCCTGCAGAGACGATCCGTCCGATATGAAGCCACCGCTGGTCGCCGAGAGTGCAGCCTCGGCGGCGGCCCGGCCGGTGTGGCGCCGCATCGCCAGCTGCAAGTACTCGGCGGGGGTCACCTCCGACAGGGCTTTACCGGGCACCGCGGCCGGCATGATCTCACGAATCGTCAGTGCCAGTGTCTTGGGAATTCCGGTCAAATGAGACAGCGCCAGCGCCGTCGACGTTTTACCTGCGGAGTACGTGCCCGAGATCGACAATCGAATATTCTGCACGACAACACCTTTCCTCGAATTCGGATAGGTCGCGAGTATCAGCAACCTGAGACTGTTCACGCCTGTGAACAGTCTCAGCTTGCACGCTCCCGTACGAATCCGCCACCCGCCGGTAAACAATTGTGGCGTTCGTCACTAACTATTGCGCGTGACGGGATCAATCCCGTTATCGTTCAACGGTGTTCACACACGTGAACATCTACCCGGCTCGACGAACCGGTGCCTCATTCCGTTCACCAATCCTTGAGGATCACAAGTGAACTTTGCAAAGATGTTGCGCAGCAATGGCAATGCAGACGCACTTGTCATCGATGACACAGTGTTCACCTACAACGATCTTGCCGACACAGTGGATCGCTGGAGCGAGTTCTATCGAAGAGAGGGTGTAACCGATACCAGTGTCGTTGGACTGCGAGGACACTACTCGGCCGACCTGTGTGGCGCGTTCATCAGTCTCTACGATCTCGGCGCGGTGATCGTTCCGTTCAGCCCCGATACCCCTGCCGAGAAGCTGCAGAGCTTCACTGAAGTCGCGCAACTGAGCACCCTGCACGACCTCGGAACGTCCGACATTACACATCTGTCGGCGTCCACGGATTCGCCACACCGCTTCTACGAGCAACTGCGCACCGCCCACCACGCGGGGTTGGTTCTCTTCAGCTCGGGTACGACCGGACGGAGCAAAGGATCCGTTCTTGATCTGTCGAAACTCGTTGCACGATACGGTGATCGCAGACGAGCACGCCGAACCTTGGCCTTCATGCAACTCGATCATATCGGCGGAGTCAACACGATTCTTCACACCTTGTCGCTGGGCGGATCGGTAGTCACGATCAGCGGAGAACGAACACCGGACGACGTCTTCTCCACTGTGCAAAGCCGAGGGGTCGACACGTTGCCGGTAACCCCGACCTTCCTCACGATGTCCGTAGTAGCCGGGGCGGTAGAACGGTATGACCTTTCCTCACTCAAGCTCATCACATACGGCACCGAACCGATGCCGGTCAGCACACTCTCACGCGTAACAGAACTACTGCCTGACGTCACGCTGAAGCAGACCTACGGACTCTCCGAACTGGGCATCATCCCCACACGATCCAAGGACGACGGGTCGCTGTGGATGAAGCTGGGAACCGACGGGTTCGAGTACGACATCCGCGACGATGTGCTTTGGGTCCGCGCAGACACCGCGATGCTCGGATACCTCAACGCCCCCAACCCCTTCGACGAGCACGGTTATTTCAACACCCAGGACAAAGTCGAGGTCGACGGCGACTATGTACGAATCCTCGGCAGAGACAGCGACATCATCAATGTCGGTGGCGAAAAGGTGTATCCCGCAGAGGTCGAATCCGCGATCCTGGAAGTAGACGATGTCCGGGAAGTCATCGTGTGCGGACGACCGAGCCCCATCATGGGCCACGTCGTCGTCGCGTCCGTACAAGCCGAGGCCGGAACCGGCGGCCCCGAGCTCGAACAACGCATCCTGCATCACTGCAACTCGACACTCGAACCGTACAAAGTCCCCATGCTGATCGAGTTCATCGACGGACGCTACGTATCGGAACGGTTCAAGAAGCTGAGGTCGTTGTGAGCGAACAAGGCACCGCGATAGTCACCGGCGGATCTCGCGGCCTCGGGCTGAAGATCGTCGAACACTTCGCCGAGCGTGGATTCCGAGTCGTGACGTGCAGCCGCAAACCCACCAGCGCGTTGGACGAGCTACGAGCTCGGTTCGATATCGAATGGCACTCCGTCGACGCCGCATCACCCACCTCTCGGGCCGAGATGGCCAACATCATCACCGCCGCCCAACCCCACCTGTTGATCAACAACATCGGATCGATTGCACAAGGTCTGTTCATCTCAGAGCCTCAAGAGTCACTGGAGACAGTGGTGGCGACCAATTACATCGCCCCCATGGTGTTCATCCAGGCCGCTGCCCGGTCCATGGTCGGCAACGGTATCGCCGGCCAGATCGTCAATGTCTCCTCGATCAACACGATCCGCGGATACCGCGGGGTAGCCTCCTACGCCTCGGCCAAGGCCGGAATCGACGGACTCGTCCGGCCACTGGCCAGAGAACTCGGTCCGTTCGGAATACGAATCAACAGCGTCGTACCCGGCTATTTCGACAGCGATCTCACAGCGGTGGTCACCGACGATCACCGCACGCAAATCCGAAACCGCACGCCACTCGGGCGCCTCGGCACAACCGACGATGTGGTCGGCGCAATCAACTATCTCACCAGCGAACCCGGGACGTTCATCACAGGACAAACCCTCGTAATCGACGGAGGAATCACATGCTGACCCAACATGCTGCAGAAGTCGAAGTCATCAAGATCATCGAGACGATGATCGACACCGACGAACTCGACACCGACATCAACCCCGAAATGTCGCTTCCCGAAACGGGACTCAACTCGCTCGCCATAGCTCGGCTTCTCATCAAGCTCGAAGCAAAATTCGGGTCCGACCCATTCCATGACGGCAGCGCACGAATCCCCGACATCAGATCGGTCTCCGACCTGGCTGCCGCGTACGTCAACGTTCAGAAGGCGGCGGTATGAGCACTACCTCGATCACCCAACCGACCAACAAGCTCGTACTGTCCGACATTTCCGACCACCTCGGAGATCCATCAGGACGGTTCTTCTCCAACGGCTACAAGCGAGCGACGTACACCACTCACACGATCACCACCAGCCACGACATCGACACGCTCACATCGCGAATCGCGGCAACAATCGACGTTGGACTGCCTCCCAACTGGTCCGTCAAGAAAAGCGGTGTACAACCACCACACGTCAGCACTGTCGACGCGATGGTCGTCGCGATGCGCTCCTGCGCGACGTTGCTCTCCCAGGTGTCACCGCAACCACTGTCCGAGCTGAGCGTCGTACGCGTTGCGGTGGTAGGAGGCGACAAGCCACAGGAAACACTGGACAACATCGCTGTATCGGGAACACTGCAGCTGCAGACCGTCCAGGGGCACAGTCGATTCCGGTGCGAAGTGGGGTCACTGCGAGTCACACTCGTCGTCTCCGGACTCCGTATCGATCAGATTCGCCACGACTTGGGACAACCCCTTACTGTCGACCCGCAGACCGACTCGTCGTACTGGAACGAAGGCTTTCGACGCGTATCGCACACCATCAGCGACGTCACCGCAGACATCGACGCGCTCGAGGCCACCGGGACAATCGAATTGTCCGGCGACTGGCCCGAAGTGGACGGTCTCGAACACAGCCTCGGCTGCAGGCTCCCCTTCGTCGAAGCATTCGTCTGTACCCTGCAACTCGCACAAGTGCTGTTCTACGCACTCGACGGGCTCTCGCGCAGCGACAGTAATACCTTGTGGATGATGCGGACGGTGATCACACCGTGCGACAACGCCGACGACACATCGGCCCACACGGCACCCGGCGATGCCGGTCTGAGGTTTCCTGCTGCCGTTCGATTCGAGACGGTCGACAAGGTACCGATGGACGGCGGCGAGTGGAGGTTCGTCGAATTCACCTCCGTCATAGGCAATACCGCGATCCGCGCCGAATTCACGCACGACATCTCACACGTCGTCTCGCAGTCGGCGTAACAGATCTTCCGCCGTCCCCGCAGCAGCCATCGACAACGAAGGAGCATTCCATGACCACCTCGAACATCGAGACCCTCAACGACGCACGTAAAGCAAGTATCGCCCGGCTCTTCCGGGACATGATCACCCACAACGACCTATCGGTGGCCGACGACATCTTCGCCCCCGACTTCTACTGGCCACAATTCGATCTGCACGGTCCTGACGGTGTGCGTCAGTGGGTCAACGCTTTCCGGACCGCGTTTCCGGACATGGACGATCGAATCGAAGAGCAGATCGCAGAAGGCGATGTTGTCGTCACTCGGTTGCGTTGCCTGGGAACCCAACTCGGGCCCTTTCGGGGACTACCCCCGAGCGGCAAACGAGCAGACTTCACCGCCATCGGCATCGACTATTTTCGCGGCGACAAAGTCGTCCGCCGCTCGGCCCACTTTGACCTTGCTGACTTGATGCGCCAACTGGGACACACGACACTGGTCGTACCGGCAGTCGACACACCATGAGACCTGCGCCCTTCCAATATGTCAGAGCGCGCAGCGCACTAGAGGCCGCTCAGATGCTCGGCCACAACCCCGGAGCCCGAATTCTGTCGGGAGGACAGACTCTCATTCCGGAATTGACCCGCCGGGCCGTGACGTCACCGCTCATCGTGGATCTCAAAACCGCTCGGGGTATGGACACGGCGCATTGGGAAGACGCAGGGCTGACCATCGGTGCACTCTGCACGCTGTCCACCCTCGAGGCCGTAGTCGCGCAGAGGCCACACGCTCGATACCTACAGTCGGCATTGGCGATGACCGCCAGCCCCGCGATTCGTCACCGCGCCACCGTCGGCGGAACAGTCGCACTTGCTTCGTCCACATCCGAGCTTCTCGTCGCTCTGCTCCTCGGAACCACCTCGTGCGAGACAGTCGACGCCGACGGAAACATTCGAACGCGCGATTTGAACGAGTTTTTCACGACGAGGAACGTCGGTGACGCGGAAGTCCTCACGACCGTGCGCCATACGCCACCTGATGGCGCGGCCGCCCTCGACGAATACGCCCGGCAGTCCAACGTTCCAGCGGACGTCGTAGTGGGCGTCGTATCGGGTTTCGAGACAAACCTCTTACACACCGTCGTCGGAATACGCGGTCGACTCCCGACTTACGCATCCCGTCACCCCGGGGATCCGTACGTGCCACGACATGTGGCCTCCGCGTGGTCACACGACGCGATAGCCGAACGGCTGATCACACGATTGGCGCACGCCGGCCGCCATTAGCTCCTCGCCACTTGCACGACCTGTACGAAAGGCGATCGACAACATGCTGATAGATCTGAGCGTCAACGACACACCCCACCAAATCGAAGCCGAGGATCGAACACTGCTCATCGACGCACTCGCAGAGGTCGGTGCTCGCGCTATCCCCGAGGGATGCAGCGAGGGGATGTGCGGAAGCTGCACCGTTCTTGCAGACGGGGAGCCCATCCGCAGTTGCACAGCGCTCGCCGCCGAGATGTCCGAAGTCGACATCACCACCACCGAGGGTCTGAACTCACCGGACGAACAGGTACTGACCGACCTTCAGCAAGCATTCTCACGCGCAGGCGCTCTGCAATGCGGCTACTGCACTCCAGGAATGCTCATGGTGGGCGCCTGGCTCGCTGCGCGCCATCGTGACGAAACAGATCCGATTTCCGGCGCGGTAGTCCGCCGCGCTATCAACGGAAACCTCTGCAGGTGCACGGGTTACGAGCCGATCGTGGCAGCACTCTGCGACTACATCGACAACCAACGAACTCCGCACATCGACGAGTCCGCATGACCAGAATCGGCGACGCAGTCCCGCGCCTGGAGAACCACCGCCTCCTACGAGGCGAAGGGCGATTTCACACTGACGTTCAGCTGCGCGATCTGTTGTGGATGCGCATCGTCCGCTCACCCATTCCTCACGGGCGCATCACCCGTATCGACTGCTCAGCGGCGCGGTCTATGCCTGGAGTCGCAGCGGTACTCGTATGGAGCGACCTGAACTCCGAACTGGCCATCCCGGCCCGGCAACCGACCCCCGGCATCGACTTCACGCCCTATCTCCAATACCCACTAGCGCGAGAATTCGTCCGGTACGTCGGCGAACCGGTCGTCGCCGTCATCGCAAATAGCCAATATGTCGCCGAAGACGCCGCAGCCGAAATTCTCGTCGAATACGAAGCCATCCCGGTCCTACTCGACGCCCGTAGCGCCGACGGGGAACATGTCCCGTCGCTCAACAACGCCGCGGCGAGAGTAGGCACCATCGAATCCGAATACGGGGACGTCGAAGGCGCATTCAGCGACGCTGCGCACGTCATCTCCACCACCGTCACGTGCGGCCGGCAATCTGGCATCCCCCTGGAATGCCGTGGACTGACCGCATCATGGAACACGCGGTCACGAAAACTGACCATCTGGGGTGCCAGCAAAGTGCCGTACTGGAACCGCCGCATCATCGCTCGGTTCCTCGGCCTGACCGAACACTCGATCCACATGACCGAAAGCGATGTCGGGGGAAGTTTCGGAATCAGAGGCGAGCTCTACCCAGAAGACCTACTCGTGGCCTGGGCAGCAAAAACACTCAGAGCCAACGTCCGGTGGGTCGAAGATCGCCGCGAGCACCTCATCGCCGCCAACCACGCCCGGGAGCAAGAACACGATGTCGATCTTGCATTCGACGACTCCGGCCACATCCTCGCCATCCGCGACACGGCATGGCTGGACTCCGGAGCGTGGATCCGAACACACGGAGCGGTCGTGGCTGCTCTGACATCGGGCATGTTCGCCGGCCCATACCGGGTACCTGCTTTCCGCAGCACCGTTCACGTCGTGCTCACGAACAAGACCCCTGTCGGGACCTACCGCGCTCCCGGCCGATTCCAGAACAACTACGCACGCGAACACGCACTCGACCTGGCCGCGGCCCATCTCCGAATCGACCCGGTCGATCTGAGATCGATGAACTTGCTCGACCATACCGAGCTCCCCATGGAACGCCCCATGCGAATATTCGGCGCACCCATGCTTCTCGATGGCACGGACCATGCTGCGCACCTCGATGCGGCGGTGCAGCGGACCAACTATCGCCGGTGGCAACTCGATGCCGAGACCGGCCGACGTGACGGGCGGCTCGTCGGCGCAGGCATGGCCATGATTCTCGAGAAGGCAGGTCTGGGCCATGACAGTGCCGTGGTCGAAATCGACACCACCGGTGCCATCCGGGTCGCGATGGGCGGCACCTCGGTAGGCCAAGGAATCGAAACTGCTATGGCTCAGATCGCCGCCGACCGACTCGGCGCGGACATCTCCCAGGTATCGGTAGTGCTGTCGGACACCGACATCCTCCACGACGGCGCGGGCACTTTCGCCAGCCGCTCCACCGTAGTCGGTGGTTCGGCAGTCGCCTACGCCTGCGACCAGGTGATCGAGCGGGCAATTGCGGTGGGCGCGACGATCCTGAAACTGCACACCTCCGACCTCGTCGTCGCTGATGGATACGTCGTATCCGTCAGCAACCCCCGACAACGCGTCGACCTGGGATCAGTGTCAATGGCAAGCACTACTCCTGCATTCGTGGCCACCGGCATCGAACCCGGGTTGATCGGCCGCTCGACTTACTCCGCAGCGACGATGACCTACCCCTACGGCGCACACTTCGCCCTGGTAGAGGTCGATCCGGCAACCGGGGTCGTCGACGTGCTGCGCTACGCATTGACGTTCGAGGCAGGCAGGGTCGTGAGCCCAGAAGCGGTTGTCGGGCAGCTACGCGGCGGTGCCGTCCAAGGAATCGGCGGCGCATTGTTCGAGGAGATGCGCTATTCCCCGGACGGGATACCTCTGGACACCTCGCTCGGGGACTACCAACTGCCCAGAGCCCTCAGCGTGCCGGACATCGAAGTGCACGTATTCGAGGATTCACCAGCTCCAGGCAACCCCCTCGGGGTACGAGGAGTGGGCGAAGGGGGTAACGCCGGAGTCGGTGCCGCACTGGCAAATGCCGTCCGGAATGCACTCGGGGTGACGTCTGTCCCCGCGCTCCCGATGACACCAGAGCGGATACTTCGCTTGCTCTACGCGCATCAGCAGACGCCGAAGAAGCGAGAACAAGCACCCGATCGCGAAGTGGTGCCAGTTCGCCGATAGCTCGCACATCACGCGAAGCCCCCGATAGAGAGAGCAGGGATCAGGCCGTGTTCACACTTCTCGAAGACATTGCCGCATTGATCGAAACAGGCCCGATCGCGATGGCCCGGGTGGTGTCAACCACGGGTGCCGGGCCTCGCGAGGTAGGGGCGACCATGCTGGTCACCGCAGACGGTCGGCCAATCGGATCACTGTCGGCAGGATGCGTGGAAGCTGTTGTCATCGACACCGCGCTGAGCGTGATCAAACTGGGAATGTCAGCGACCGAACGCTTTTCCTATGCTGACGCAGACTCCGTCGAAATCGGGCTCACGTGCGGCGGCCAAGTCGAGGTTTTCATCGAGCGCCTCGATCATCAGCACGGAGAAATGATCGCGCGAATGATCGACTACCGCAACGCCGGTCAGTCCATCACTCTCGTGACAACAGTGACCGCGGCACCCGAACGGCAATTGGTCACGGACGCCGACATGACGGATCGAGCCCATCGCGCCGACAGCGAGCTCACGCCGCGGTTCGACGCAGGGCACGGGGGCATGTTCGGTGCGACGTCTGCAGCAGCTCCTCGGACCTTCGTTCACACGTACGCACCGCCGCCGCGCATGCTGCTGGTGGGGGCAAACGACTACGTGCGTGCAATGAGCGTGACGGGTAGCCAACTCGGCTACCGAGTGACTGTCGTCGACGCACGTTCGCTCTTTGCCACTCCTGCAAGGTTTCCCGAGGCAGACGAGGTGGTCGTGGACTGGCCCCATCGCTATATCGAGCGTGAACATGCGGCTGGCAGAATCGATTTCCGCACCGCAACATGCGTCATGACGCACGACTCGAAATTCGACGTTCCGGCGTTGGCTGCCCTACTCAGGCTCGACGAGATCGGGTTCATCGGCGCGCTCGGTTCGCGTCGCACTCACATGGATCGGACTGCCCGTCTGCGGCAAGTCGGGATCACCGACCTGCAGCTCAAACAGCTTCACTCCCCCGTCGGCCTGGATCTAGGAGCTCACTCACCCGAGGAGACAGCTATTTCCATCGTGGCGCAGGTCCTCGCCGAACGTCACGCCGCGTCCGGTCGCGCACTGTCCGACCTGGACGGGCCTATCCACCGACGCTGAGTAAGACATCGACCGCCGAGTGTGCAGACGTTGTGAGAGCACAGCTTTCGCGCCCGCCGTGCCTCCGAAATCGTGGATGGACTTAGCAGACAGGAGAGATTCGTTGTTCAAGCGGATTGCAGTAGTCAACCGAGGCGAGGCAGCAGTACGGCTGATCCGAGCCGTCCGAGAGCTCAACGCCGAACACGATTACGGCATCCGCACCGTAGCGCTGCACACCGAGGCGGAGAAGCGGGCCATGTTCGTCCGCCAGGCCGACGAGGCCGTCACGCTGCGTAAGCCCGCCAGCGGCTCGGCGTACCTCGACTACAGCGTCCTCGAGGCCGCGCTGGTGGAGTCCGGTGCCGACGCAGTATGGGTCGGGTGGGGCTTCGTCGCCGAAGACCCGACGTTCGCGGACCTCGTCGCCCGACTGAACATCACCTTCATCGGCCCGTCCGCCGACGCCATGCGTCTGCTCGGCGACAAAGTCCAGGCCAAGATCCTCGCCGAAAAGGTCGGCGTCCCCGTCGCACCGTGGTCCGGTGGACCGGTCGAGACCCGCGCCGACGCCCGCCGTCATGCAGCAGCGATCGGCTACCCGCTGATCATCAAGGCCCGCTCGGGCGGCGGTGGCCGCGGTATCCGCAAGGTCTGGCGCGAAGACGAACTGGAACTGTCCCTCGAGCGCACCCAGGGTGAGGCCGAGCGCTCGTTCGGCGACCCCGTCGTCTTCCTCGAACGGCTCGTCACCGACGCCCGCCACGTCGAGGTTCAGGTGATCGCCGACAGCCACGGCAACGTCTGGGCCCCGGGCGTGCGCGACTGCTCCATCCAGCGCCGCAACCAAAAGGTCATCGAAGAATCCTCTTCACCGCTGCTCACCAAGGAGCAAGCCGACCAGCTCCGTACCGCCTCCGCCGAACTCGTCAAGGCCGCCGGCTACCGGGGCGCAGGCACCGTCGAGTACCTGTACCAGCCCGAGCAGAAGATCTTCACGTTCCTCGAGGTCAACACCCGCCTCCAGGTCGAGCACCCCATCACCGAGTACACCACCGGCATCGACCTGGTGAAGCTGCAGATCCTCGTCGCCGACGGTCAAGCACTGCCCGGCGCGTGCCCCACCGAGTTCGGTCACGCCGTCGAGGCCCGCCTCAACGCCGAGGACGCCGACAACGGCTTCGCACCCGCACCGGGCACCGTCGAGCTGCTCAAGTTCCCGCTCGGCACCGGAATCCGCGTCGACACCGGTATCGCTCAGGGCGACGTGATCCCTCCCGACTACGACTCGATGGTCGCCAAGGTGATCGCCTGGGGCCGCGACCGCAGCGAAGCGCTGGCGAGGTTGCGCAACGCGCTGCGTGAGACCACCGTCGTCATCGACGGCGGCACCACCACCAAGTCCTTCCTGCTGAGCCTGCTCGACCGCGAGGAAGTCATCTCCGCGTCCGCCGACACCGGCTGGCTCGACCGCACCGAAGCCGGCTCCCAGGTGGGCCCGACGGCCGTCGCCGACATCGCCATCATCGCCGCGGCCATCGATGCCTACGACGCCGAGGAAGGACGCGAGCGCACCGCGTTCCTCAACTCCGCTCGCGGCGGTCGTCCGCGCGCCACGCACGCCATCGGCCGCACCGTCGAACTGAACTACCAGGGCCAGGCATACAAGATCGAAGTGGGCCAGACCGGCACGCACCGCTACAGCATCGACGGAGATGCCATCGGAGAGTTGCAGGTCGACGTCGAACGCCTCGGCACCTACGAGAGCCGTCTGGTCATCGGCGACCACCGCTACCAGGTCGTCACCGTCGCCGGAGCCGCCCACTTCCTCGTCGAGGTCGACGGCATCAGCCACCAGATCTCCCAGGACGAGGCCGGACTGGTCCGCGCGCCCGCTCCCGCCGTCGTCGTCGCCGTCCCGGTCGCCGTCGGAGACGAGGTCGAAGCAGGACAGACCCTCGTCGTCCTCGAGTCGATGAAGATGGAAACCGCGGTCCGGTCCCCGTACGCGGGCACCGTGCGGGAGGTACTGGCCTCGGTCAACGGACAGGTCGATGCCGGAGCGGCCCTGCTGCGCGTCGATCAGGCCGGTGAGCAGAAGGTCTCCGAGCAGGCACCGCGAGTGCAGTTCCGCGGTATCGACGACGCCGCGCAGCGCTCGCCGCAGCGCCGCGCCCTGGACCGCCTCGACGAACTCGCAGCCCTGATCACCGGTTTCGATGTCAGCGGAGCCCGCGCGCGAAACTTGTTGTCCACCTACGAGACTCTGCGCGCCGATGTGCCGCGGAACGATTCGGAGCTCGTCTCTGCCGAGCTGGACCTGCTCAACACGTTCGCCGATATCTGCGAGCTCTCGCGCAATCGACCGACGATGGACGAAGAGAGCAACGACGAGCGCGTCCACTCCCCTCGCGAGCACTTCCACTCGTTCATGCAGTCGCTCGACGCAGACGTGCAGGGGCTGCCGGAATCGTTCCGGGGCAAGCTCACTCGCGCCCTGGCACACTACGACGCCGCCATCGACGAAGGCCGCACACCCGAACTCGAAGAGGCCGTCTACCGCGTCTTCCTGGCACTGCAGCGCATGGAGAACCAGGTTCCGGTCATTGCAGCTCTGCTCGGCCACTGGCTCGCCGACTGCTCGGCGCAGCCCGAGGCCACCCCGGCCATGGCCGAGGTACTCGAGCGGCTCATCGGTGCCAGTCAGGCCCGCTACCCCGTCATCGGCGACGTCGCCCGCAATCTGCGTTTCCGGTTGTTCGACGAGCCGCAGATCCGCAGTGCACGCGAGAAGATCTACGACGGCGTCCGCGGCAGTCTGCAGTACCTCGCCGAGAACCCCGACGCCGCCGACTACTCCGCCCGCATGAAGCAAATCGTCGACGTGGATGAACCTCTCATCGATCTTCTCGACGACGACGTGGATCTCGATGCACTGCTCGAAGCCGTTACCCGTCAGACCTACGGGATTCACCACTTCCGACACGTCGACACTTTCGATCACGACAATTGGAGGTTCGTCACCGGGGCGTTCGTGCTCAATGCAATAGAGGTTCATGTCATTGCAACACGCACCGACCGATCCACGTTGCCTTCTGCTCTGTCATCTATCAAGGCCGTCGCAGAGCTCACACCGGAACATCGGGTCGTCGATGTCTACCTTTCGTGGCCCGATGCACCGCTGAGCGAGGACGGACTCAGCGCGGAAATTCGACAACTCGTAGGACAAAAAGCGTATGCGGGACTATGGCGTCGGATCACCGTCACAGTGTTCGGTTCCGGATCGCCGCGCCAGATCACCCTGAGACCGGATCGGGATGGGGATCTTGTCGAAGACCTGACCATCCGGGACATGCACCCGCTGACCGGCCAACGACTCGACCTGTGGCGACTGAAGAACTTCGACGGAGTTCGCTTGCCCGCCAGCGCAGGCACATACCTCTTCCACCTGACGTCCAAGGCCAACCCGTCGGACGAGCGACTGGTCGCCCTGGCCGAGATCCGCGGTGTCACAAAACAGTTGGACGAAGCCGGCAACATCGTCGCCGTACCCGAGATCGAACGCACCGTCGCAGCCTGCCTCGACGGCATCCGGCGCGCCCAGGCCGGACGCGGCAAGAAGCGCCTCGACGCCAACCGCGTCGTGCTCTACGTCTGGCCGGTACTCAACGTTCCCGCCGACCGCATCGCCACCATCGCCCGGCACATCGCGCCCCTGACGATCGGTGCAGGCCTCGAGGAGATCACCCTCATCGCCCGCCTCGCCGAAACACCCGGCGCGACACCGCGTGAGGTCGCGCTGCGCCTGTCGTACCGATCCGGTGCAGGCATCGTCGCCAAGATCACCCCGCCGCCGACCGAGCCGATGCGTCCACTCGACGAGTACACCCAGAAGGTGCAACGCTCCCAGGCCCGCGGCACCGTGTACCCGTACGAGCTCATTCCGTTGCTGAGCAGCAACGGCGGCACGTTCACCGAGTACGACTTCGACGCCGACGGCATCCTCGCACCGGTCGATCGTCCCTACGGCCGCAACTCCGCAGGCGTCATCGTCGGTGTGGCCACCACACCGACCGCCAAGTACCCCGAGGGCATCACCCGCGTCGCACTGTTCGGCGACCCGACCAAGGCACTCGGCACCGTCGCCGAGGCCGAGTGCTCGCGGATCGTCGCGGCCATCGACCTCGCCGAACAACTCGGTGCCCCCGTCGAGTGGTTCGCATTGTCCTCCGGCGCAACGATTTCCATGGAATCGGGCACCGAGAACATGGACTGGGTATCACGCGGCCTGCGTCGCATCATCACCTTCACCCAGGCCGGCGGCGAGATCAACATCGTCGTCGCAGGCATCAACGTCGGCGCACAGCCCTACTGGAACGCCGAAGCCACCATGCTCACCCACACCAAGGGCATCCTGGTCATGACCCCCGACAGCGCGATGGTACTCACCGGAAAGCAGTCCCTGGACTACTCCGGCGGCGTCTCGGCCGAGGACAACTTCGGCATCGGCGGCTACGACCGCGTCATGGGCCCCAACGGCCAGGCGCAGTACTGGGCACCGAACCTGCGGGCCGCGTGCGACATCCTGTTCGCGCACTACGACCACGCGTATGCCGCACCGGGAGAACGCTTCCCGCGCCGCGCAGCCACCGCGGACCCGACCGAGCGCGACGTGCGCACCTACCCACACGTGCACCCGTCGAGCGACTTCACCACCGTCGGCGACATATTCTCCTCGGTCACCAACCCGGACCGCAAGAAGCCGTTCGACATTCGCACCGTGATGCGCGCCGTGGTGGACCAAGACCACTCGGTACTCGAGCGCTGGGCCGACATGGCCGACGCCGACACCTCCGTGGTGTTCGACGCCCACCTCGCCGGAATCCCGGTGTCCGTCATCGGCATCGAATCACGGGCCATCCCC
>NZ_NOYI01000024.1 GCF_002258785.1 Rhodococcus sp. 06-235-1A | reverse complement strand
GGAAAACCCCGTCACCGCCCACAAAGCAGGCACCGTCACCGGCCTGACCGTCACCGCAGGCGACGCCATCACCCAAGGCACCGTCCTCACCGAAATCAAGTAGGGGAGTGTCCGATGACTGCCCTCGCTGAATCGTTCGACGGTGGTACCTCTCCGGTGCATTCCACCGAGCTCGAAATCGTGTCGACGGTGCTGCGGATGGCGTCGGCCGCGCGGGTTCGTCTGGCGGAGGCGCTGGACGCGCAAGGGCTGAGCTGGGCGAGGTACGAGGTGCTGGAACTGGTGTCCAGGCGAGGGCCGATGTCCTACAGTGCGCTGTCGCGGGAGTTGGTGCGGCACCGGACGAGTATCACCGCCACGACGGCCAGTCTCGTCGAGGCGGGACTGCTGGTGCGAAGCGTCAATCCGCGAAATCGGCAGCAGTACATGGTCGAGGCCACAGACTCGGGGCACCGTGCGGTTCGGCGCGCCGAGCGGGCACTCGAGCGAGCTCGGTCGCGGATGGCGGTCGATGCGGACTCTGCCCAGACACTAGAGGTTCTGCGGGGGATAGAGAAGCAATGGAACGGTCGGCACTGATCGGCGGCTGACTGCAACGGCGCGCATGGTGTGATTCGAGTACCCCTGGGGTGATACCCCCAGGGGTACTTGCATACCCCCTTGGGCATATGCGATGGTGGGCACGTTCGATCGCTCGGGGGTTCCCTCTGCTCTGATCGATACCCCCACCCGTATAGGAGAACCATGTCGCTGCGCGATGCCGAAACTCTTCGTTCACCTGATGACCTGCCCGCGAATGGGCCAGGCCTACTCGGCCGTGCGGGTGCTTCGATGGTGACCCATCGCCATTGGGTGTTCGGCGTGTGGCTCATCGCGTTGATCGGCCTCGGTTCGTTTGCGCCCTCGGTCTTCACTTCTCTGGCGGGAGCGGGGTGGCAGGCGAACGGATCCGAATCCGCTCAGGTTCGAGAATTGGCCCAGCAGCATTTCGGCGGCAACTCCTCTGCGGCGGTGCAGGTGGTGGTCCACTCCGATGCAGCACCCATCACCGATCCCGCCGTACAGGCGGTGATTGCCGACGTATCCGACGTGTTCGCCGGTGACGCCAGATTCGGGGATGTCGTTGCGCCGCAACCGGATATGACGATCAGTCCGGACGGCCGAACCGGCATCGTCATCGCCGGAGCGAACGGCACGACCGACGAGATGGTGAAGGCCGTCGACGATGTGAAGGAGCGGTTGACCGGGCTCTCTGGCGACGGAATCGAGGTGTATCCCACCGGCTCGTCGGCGCTGTGGTCGGACTTCAACAAGGCGAACCACGACGCGATGATCCAAGCCGAATTGTTCTCCTGGCCGGTCACATTGGCGATCATGGTGCTCGCGTTCGGCTCACTCGTCGCCGCCGGCTTGCCGCTGCTGCTCACCGTCGTGGGGCTCGTCGCCTCCGCCGGTGGCCTCGTTCTGCTCAACGGTGTCACGCCGATCTCGGTGTGGGCCATGAACTTTGCGATGATGTTCGCCCTCGCGCTGGGAATCGACTACGCGCTGTTCATCGTCGCGCGATTCCGGGACGCTTTGCGGAACGCCGACCCTCGGGCTGCCGTCGCCGAAACCATGGACACCGCAGGCAAGGCTGTCGTGTTGTCCGGGCTGACGGTGCTGGTGAGTCTGTCTGCAGTGTTGCTGGTCCCCGCGCCGGCGGTGCGCACGATGGCTGTCGGGATCATGCTGGCCGTCGCCTTCGTGTTGCTGGCGACGATGACACTGCTCCCAGCGGCGTTGGGTGCGCTCGGACCCAAGGTCGACGCCGCCTCGTTGCCGTACGCCAAGCGTCAGGTACATCGGTCCCCGAAGTTCGCCGCATGGGGCGAGCTGTTGCACAAGCACCCGTGGCCGTTCGCGGTCGTGTCGGTGGGGATTCTGATTGCGCTCGCCCTCCCGGTGCTCGGGCTGAAGGTGGCAGTGCCGTCGATCGCGGTGGTGCCCGAGGATGCCCCGGTGCGGCAGGGCTACGAGCTCGTTCAGGCCCAATTCGGACCGGGCGCACCGGGTTCGCTGCAGATCGTGGTTCCCGACGCGGATGCGGTCGAGACCGCAACCGTCGCTGCGGGGGTCGACGCGATTTCGATGGTGACGCCGCCGGAGAGCGCTGATGACGGTTCGGGATTTGCTCTGCTGCAGGCAATTCCGTCGGTGGATCCGTCCGACGACGCGATGGGCTCCATTCTCGCCGATCTGCGATCGACACTGCCCGATTCGGCACTCGTCGGCGGAGCGCCGGCCGAGAACCTGGACCTGCAGCAGGCCTTGAACGACTACCTGCCGATAGTCGTCGGGATCATCCTGGTTCTCGGATTCGTACTGCTCCTGGTGGCGCTTCAGGCTCCGCTCATCGCGTTGCTCGGCACCGCGGTGAGCCTGCTGTCCACCGCGGCGGCGTTCGGCGTCGCCAAGTTGATCTTCCAGGACGGCCACGGATCCTCGCTGCTGGGCTTCACGCCTCAGGGATTCCTCGACGGTTGGGGCCCGGTCTTCTTCTTCGCGATGATCTTCGCCATCGCCATGGACTACACGGTGTTCCTCCTGGCTACCGCCAAGGAGCACTACGAGCGCTCCGGTGATCCCAAGGCTGCTCAGGTGGACGGGTTGGCCCACTCGGGACGAGTCATCTTTGCCGCAGCGGCGGTGATGGTGGCAGTGTTCTTCACATTCGCACTGTCGGATCCGTTGCCTCCGAAAGAGATGGGCATCATCCTGGGCGTTGCGGTACTGCTCGACGCGTTCCTGGTTCGACTCGTCCTGCTTCCGGTCCTGCTACGGCTGACCGGACACGGCGCATGGTGGTCGCCGGCATGGCTACGTGCCGTCCTGCCCTCCATCCGCTTTTCTCACTGAATCAACAGCTCACACTGCCACAACAATTTTCGAGGAGACATCATGAACATCGCACTGTCCACCACACTGACCGACACCGATTTCGCCGACGCGATCGACAGCACGAAAAGAGCGCTGTCGGAACAGGGTTTCGGAGTCCTCACCGAGATCGACATGCAGGCGACACTGAAAGCGAAGCTCGGCGAGGACATGGAGCGCTACTCGATCCTCGGTGCATGCAACCCCGGGCTGGCTCACCGTGCGGTCGGTGTCATGAAGCAGATCGGGTTGCTGTTGCCGTGCAACGTGATCGTGCGTGACGACACGGCGGCACCGGGATCGGTGATCGTCGAGGCGATGAACCCGGCCATCATGGTCGAGGTCACCGGTGAGCCGGAACTGGCCTCGGTCGCCGCAGAAGCGACAACCAAGCTGGAGGCGGCCATCGCTGCTCTCGGCGGGCGTGGATCCAACCCTGCCTGATGCCCCCGGGGGTACCATCGAGCTCGACATCACCACCAGCGAGGGGATCGACATGATCGGCGACGAAGACAGCATTGCACTGGTACTCAACCGACTCAAGCGCGCACACGGTCAGCTTGCCGGCGTCATCGGGATGATCGAGAACGGTCGGGATTGCAAGGACGTCGTCACCCAGCTCGCTGCTGTCTCGCGTGCACTGGACAAAGCTGGATTCAAGATCGTGGCGACAGGTCTGCGTGAGTGCATGACGGGTGAGAGTGCAGACGGTAAGGAGCCGATGTCCGAGGCGGAACTCGAAAAGCTGTTTCTGGCGTTGGCCTGACGAGGGATTGCGTGTGTGGTCCAAGCCGACGGATTCGACCGAATACTTGACTTAGTCCAGAAAGCCGGAGGATACTGGCTGCCGTGATGCCGATCTCGCCGCATGCGGAGCAGTTGCGCACTGCCGACATGCGCGTGACCCGTCCGCGGGTCGCGGTGCTCGAGGTTGTCGAGAGCAATCCGCATGCAGACACCGACACAATTCTCGGACTCGTGCGAGCGGCTTTGCCCGAGGTATCGCGGCAAACCGTGTACGACGTTCTCAACGCGTTGACCGTGGCGCGACTGGTTCGCCGTATCGAGCCGGCGGGTTCGCCCGCCCGATACGAATCCCGCGTCGGCGACAACCACCACCACGCCGTGTGCCGCTCCTGCGGCGTCATCGCGGACGTGGACTGCGCCGTCGGCGAAACGCCGTGTCTGACGGCATCGGACTCCGTCGGTTTCACCATCGACGAGGCGGAAGTCATTTATTGGGGCTTCTGCGCACAGTGTTCGGCAGCTCGTGAGCAGCCGGCAGTTCCCGTTCAGTTCCCTCCCCGGTCTCGAACACAGCAGAGTTCGTGACCACCGATCACAGCCCGATCGTCATACCTTGGAAGGAAGCACGTGTCCGAAGATCACGTAACACGCGAAAAAGAGATGAACGAGGATCAGCCACAGGAAGGTGGCGGCGGCAAGTGTCCGGTCATGCACGACTCGATGCCGACGCCCGTCGAAGGCGGAAGCAACCGTGAGTGGTGGCCCAAGGCGCTGAACCTGAAGATCCTCAAGAAGAACCCGGCCGTCGGCGACCCCATGGGGCCCGACTACGACTACGCCGCCGAGTTCAACTCCCTCGACCTCGCCGAGGTCAAGCGTGATATCGAAGCCGTCATGACGAACTCGCAGCCCTGGTGGCCTGCCGACTTCGGTCATTACGGCCCGTTCTTCATTCGTATGGCATGGCATGCCGCGGGTACGTACCGCAAGCAGGATGGACGCGGCGGTGCAGGCGCGGGTATGCAGCGCTTCGCGCCGCTGAACAGCTGGCCGGACAACGCCAGCCTGGACAAGGCCCGCCGCCTGATCTGGCCCATCAAGCAGAAGTACGGCCGCAAGCTCTCCTGGGCCGACCTGATCGTGCTCACCGGCAACGTCGCCATCGAGTCCATGGGACTACCGACCTACGGCTTCGCCGGCGGCCGCGTCGACGCCTGGGAGCCGGACGAGGACGTCTACTGGGGCCCCGAGCAGACCTGGTTGGGCGACGAGCGCTACGACGGTGATCGCACGAGCCTCGAAAACCCTTTGGCCGCAGTACAGATGGGTCTGATCTACGTCAATCCCGAAGGCCCCAACGGCAACCCGGATCCCGTTCAGTCCGCACTGGACATCCGAGAGACCTTCGGCCGGATGGCCATGAACGACATCGAGACCGCAGCACTCGCCGTCGGCGGACACACGTTCGGTAAGACGCACGGCGCAGCGGACCCCGACGAGTACATCGGTGCCGAGCCCGAGGGCGCACCCATCGAGCAGATGGGCCTCGGCTGGAAGAACAGCTACCAGAGCGGTGTCGGCGCGGACGCGATCACCAGTGGCCTCGAGGTCATCTGGACCCCCACGCCCACCCAGTGGGACAATTCGTTCCTCGAGACCCTCTACGGGTTCGAGTGGGAGCTCTACAAGAGCCCTGCGGGCGCGCACCAGTGGCGTCCGAAGAACGGCGAGGGCGCGGATCTCGTTCCCGACCCGGCCGATCCCTCCAAGCGTCGCCACCCGTCGATGCTGACCTCCGACATCGCGATGCGCGTCGACCCGATCTACGAGCAGATCACCCGGCGGTGGCTCGACCATCCCGAGGAGCTCGCAGAGGAATTCCAGAAGGCATGGTTCAAGCTCACCCACCGCGACATGGGACCGGTCTCGCGTTACCTCGGCCCCGAGGTTCCCGCGGAGCCCCTGCTCTGGCAGGACCCGATCCCGGCCGTCGATCACGAGCTGATCGGTGACGCACAGATCGCCGAGCTCAAGCAGGCCATCCTCGGTTCCGAACTGACTCAGGAGCAGCTGATTTCGGCTGCATGGGCGGCGGCGTCGTCGTTCCGGGTCAGTGACAAGCGCGGCGGTGCCAACGGTGGCCGTCTGCGTCTGCAGCCGCAGGCCGGCTGGGAGGTCAACGAGCCCGACGAGCTCGCACAGGTCATCCGCGTCCTCGAAGGAATCCAGCAGTCGTTCTCCGGAACGGTGTCCTTCGCAGACCTCGTGGTACTCGGTGGCGTCGCAGCCGTCGAGCAGGCCGCCAAGAACGCAGGTGTCGACGTCACGGTCCCCTTCGCTCCGGGCCGCATGGATGCCACGCAGGAGAAGACGGACGTCGACTCGTTCTCCGATCTGGAGCCCAAGGTCGACGGTTTCCGGAACTTCCTCGGAAAGGGCCAGAAGTTGCCGTCCGAGTTCAACCTGGTCGACCGCGCAAACCTGTTGTCGCTCAGTGCACCCGAGATGACCGTGCTCGTCGGTGGTCTGCGCGTGCTCGGTGCCAACTACAAGCAGTCGTCGCACGGCGTCCTGACCGACAAGGTCGGCACGCTCACCAACGACTTCTTCGTCAACCTCCTCGACATGGGCACCGAGTGGGTCCCCACCGCGGAGGACGGCATCTACGAGGCCAAGGACGCGGCTACCGGTGAGAAGAAGTGGACCGGAACTCGCAATGATCTGGTCTTCGGCTCGAACTCCGAATTGCGTGCTCTCGCAGAGGTGTACGCCTGCGACGACGCCAAGGAGAAGTTCGTGAAAGACTTCGTCGCCGCCTGGGACAAGGTCATGATGCTCGATCGCTTCGAACTGAGCTGAATCGGGTAGGACACACAACACCCCGCGAACCTGTGGTTCGCGGGGTGTTGTGCTGTGGCAGAGAACATTCGATCAGCGCTGCGACATCGCGTTCGCGGCCGCCTTGATGGCCCGTCGGATTCGGGGATAGGTACCACACCGGCACACGTTCTCGATGGTGTCGATATCGGCGTCCGTCGGATTCGGAACTCGCTTCAGCAGTGCGACGGCAGCCATGATCTGACCGGGTTGGCAGTAACCGCACTGTGAGACGTCCTCGTCGATCCACGCCTGCTGCACGGGATGGAGAACGTCGCCGTCCGCAAGTCCCTCGATGGTCGTGACCTCTTTGTCGACAGCATCGGACACCGGTGTGACACAGGGGAGTACCTCCTCTCCGTCGAGGTGGCTGGTGCACGCGTGACACACGCCGATGCCGCACCCGTACTTGGGGCCGCGGACGCCGAGTTCGTCTCGCAGGGCCCAGAGCAACGGCATGTCGTCGGGTAGGTCGACCGACACCGCGGCCCCGTTGACGACGAACTTCTGTTCAGCCATGGAACCTCACTTCGGAAACGGGTCGAAGTCGACGTCGAACAGGATCGGGAAGCTGGTGGGGGTGGTATCGGTGGCGCGTGCGTACGCATTGGCCACGGCGGCGGCCGCCGCGGGCACTCCCAATTCCCCCGCTCCACCTGGAGTTTCTGCGGTGGCAGTCATGATGACCACCCGAACATCGGGCGGTGAATCGCGTTGGCGGGCGTAGTGGAACTGCGAGTAGCTGCCCTCCAGCGGCAGCCCCCGCTCGTAGTGCAATCCGGCTCGCAGGGTGGTCGAGATACCGTCCATCAGGCAGCCGATCATCTGGGCCTCGAGGCTGCGGGGGTTGACGACGCGCCCGACATCGACGACGATCACAGCTTTCGTCACGCGAGGTTTGCGCGGATCCTGCGCATCGATCTCGACGAGATACCCAGCGCTGGAACGGAATTCAGCGTGAAATCCGACGCCTTGTGCCCGGCCGGGGCCGAGATCGGCACCCCAGTTGCCCTCTGCGGCGAGAGTGCGCAGGACGTCACGGTGGCGGCCACTGGCCACCGCCCCGATGCGCAGCTCCAGCGGATCGGTGTCGAGAACGTCGGCGATGCGGTCCACCATGACTTCCGCGGCGGTGCGAACCGTCCCGGAGAACACCGATCGCCAACTGCCGGTGGGCATCTCGACCGGTACCTCGACGAGCGTCCTGATGCTGCCGTCGGTGAAGGCGTACGGATCGCGAGTGCTGTGGAACAACGTCTGCGAGATCAGCGGAGACGGTGCCAGTGCGTCGGTGACGAGGTCGCCGAAACCGCCGTCGAAGTCGGTGCACACCGCGGCCACGCGTTGCTCCCAGGAGATCACCTTGCCGCGCGCGAGCACTGCGTCGAATTTGGTGTGCACCGCAGGCCTGGCGCGGCCGTGCCGCATGTCGTCCACGCGCGACCACATCAAGCGCACAGGTCTGCCCATTGCGCGGGAGATGACGGCTGCTTCCAGAGGGCCGTCGAGGTAGAGCCTTCGTCCGAACGAGCCCCCGCCGTTCATCACGTGGGTGGTGACCCGATTCAGCGGAATACCCAGTGTCAGAGCGATTTTCTGCCCCGCGTAGTTGGGCAATTGCATCGATGCCCAGACGTCCGCACGGTCGGCCCGCACATCGGCCACCGCCGAATTCGTTTCCATCGCGGCATGCGAGACGGGTGCGAAGTCGAAATCGACGTTCAACTTCGTTTCGCCCGGTAGCTCGGGCCTGCCCACTCCACCGAAGCCGGTGAACGCCGGAGTACTGCGGCGGAGCCGGTCCTGAATGGACCCGGTGGACTGGTCGTCGATCGTTCCGGCGTTCCACGTGACCACCGCGGCGTCCTTCGCGGCCAGCGCGTATCCGAAGGTGCGTGCCATGATGGCGACCCCGGTGGACACGACGGCAACATCGATGACCCCTGGCATCGCTCGCAACGCCGCCTCGTCCACCGAGGCAACGGTTCCGTTGATCGTCGGTGGTCGTCGGACGACGACGGGCATGGCGTCGGGCACGTCGAGATCGAGTGTGTAGGTGAGGCGACCCGTCACGATGGCGCGTGCATCCAGACGTCCTGTCGGTTGGCCGACGACCATCAGGTCCTCGTCCGATTTCGGTTCCGGCGCATCGAACCGCAGGCTCGGGTCTGCGGCGGCGGCAGCCAGTTCTCCGAAGTGCGCCGACCGTCCGTCAGGTGCCGTGACGACACCGTCGACGATCGTCAGCGTGCCGACGTCGGCATTCCATCGGTCGGCTGCCGCGCGCAACAGTCGCGCTCGCGCAGTCGCGGCGATGGATCGGACCGGCCCCCACAAGGATCGGATGGAGTTGGAGCCGCCCGTGTAGTGGTTTCCGATCAATTCCTGCCGGCCGCGAGACAGCGACGCGACGACTTTCTCGAGAGAGATGTCCATCTCCTCGGCGACCAGCATCGCCACCGAGGTGGTCAGTCCCTGCCCTATCTCGGCGCGCGGCAGACCGAAATGCACGGATCCGTCCGCGCGTACCTCGAGGATCACCAGGTTGGAGTCGGCGGGAAGTGCGGTGAGGACGGTGTCGGTTCCGGCCGGATCTGCGGACGCCGCGGGACGCGCCACCAGCATCAATGTCGAGCCGGCGACCAGAGCGGTGATGAACGAACGACGCGACACAGAGCGCCGTCCGGGTGTCGCGTGGGTCACATCGTCCTCTCGTCGGGCTCGACTTTACAGAGGTCGATCCGCCGACCGCCGCACGTTCGTCGTCGGCCTGTCGTTGCCCTGCTGATGTCGCTGTTCGTCGTGACCTGTCACGGAGAGGACGCTCCGGGGAGCGTGATCGATTCGTTATCTTTTGTTGCTCATTCGTGATACTCGACCCAGGTCGCCTGACATTTCGAGACGGCAACATGGCGACCATGGAATCGGACAATACGGCGGTCGGACCCGGACACGACGGCGAGGACACAACGAGAGCGCGCGCTCAGGGCTTCGGATCTTTTCTGGAGATGTTCCAGAGTGCCTCGACCACGGACTCGGAGCGTGAGCGCTGACGCGCGATGGCGGGTGCACCTCCACGCCGAGCTAGCGTGGAGTGATGCAGTCACCGATCACCCGCTACCTCGAGTCCGTTCTCGACGATTGCCGAGCACTCGATGGCGGAAAGATGGCCGATGGCAATGCCGAACTCGAGCGAGCAGACCCCGATGCCTTCGCGGTGGCATTGGTCACCGTCGGTGGATCGGTCTACGCCGCAGGCGATTGCGACGTCGAGTTTTCGATCCAGTCGATCTCCAAGGCCCTGGCGTATGCCCTTGCCGTCCAGGACAACGGCCTCGAACGGATGCTGGAGGCCACCGATGTCGAGCCCTCCGGCGACTCCTTCAACGAGATCTCGCTCGAACACAGCACCGGCCGCCCACGTAATCCGCTGATCAATGCCGGCGCACTCGCTGTGCACTCGATGATTCGTGGCAACTCGGCTCAGGAGCGCGCCGACCGGGTCAAGGATCTGCACAGTCGGTGTGCCGGTAGACAATTGAGCACAAACGATTCCGTGTACGAAGCCGAGATCGAATCGGACGATCGCAACACCGCGATCGCGTACCTCCTCAAATCCGTCGGAGTGCTTGCCGCCGAACCGGTCGAGGTGGTCGACGGCTACGCTCGCCAATGCTCGGTGGACGTCAGCTGCGTCGACCTGGCCACCATTGCGTCGGTGATGGCCAACGGGGGAGTCGATCCCAATACCGGAGAACGACTGATCGGCGGTGCGGTCAATCGCCACGTGCTGTCGGTGATGTCGACCTGCGGGATGTACGACGGCTCCGGGAGTTGGGTTGCGGCGGTCGGTATTCCGGCAAAGAGTGGGGTAGCGGGTGCCATCATCGGTGTGCTGCCGGGGCAGGTCGGTCTTGCCGTGCTGTCGCCGAAGTTGAACGGACACGGAAACAGTGTTCGGGGGGTCGCCGTGTTCGAGCGGCTGTCACGGGATCTCGAACTGCACATGATGCATGTGGCACCGAGTGGTGCGTCGGCCATTCGTCAGGTGACCGGAGAGGACACCATCAACGTGCAGCTGCAGGGTGACTTACGTTTCGCCGGAGCCGAATCGGTACTGGCAACGCTTGCGAAAGGCATCGACGCCCGGCGTGGGATCACACTCGATCTGGGTCATGTTCAGGCGATGGACGACGTGGCGCGTCGTTTGCTCGACGACGCCGTTTCCGGACTTCGAGAAGACGGCCACGACGTCGTCATCGACGATCCACACGGATTGATGACCGTGCTCGACCCCGAATGACCTCCGCTACGTACTTTCAGAGCCGTCCACGGAGAATCATGTTCCAGTAGGTCAGGGGCAGTCCGTATCGGTCGAACAACCAGGCGGTCCTGCGCGCCTTCACCGGATCCAGAAACGACGGTAGCGAGGGCGTGAGAGTTCCGGTGCGGTCGAACTCGGCGGCGATGAGACGGTGGGCATCGACCGTCACCGGAGCGACGGTGTACCCGTCGTACGACGACAGCTCCCGCCCGGATCGCGCGGCCAACAGGTTGTCCACCAGCACGGCCACCTGCTTCCTCAGCCCACCACCGGAGGAGTCGGTGTCGATTCCGGCACCGTCGCCTGCAGCCCAGATCTGCCGATGTTCGCGATGCTGCAGGGTGTGGGGGTCGATGTCGACGAGTCCGTGCCGTCCGACGCCGCTCAGTTCGGACGACTCGACCCAGGGCTGACCGCGGAACGGGGGCACGAGGTGCAGCATCGAATAGTCGATGGTTTCCTGGGTCCCCTGGTGATCGGTGACGGTGATCTGCCTGGTCTCCGGAGACAGTGCGGTGACCGCGGTGCGGTGCAGTATCCGCACATCGAGTTCGCGTAGACGATCGAGCAACACCGAATCCAGCTGCGGCACACCGAGTAGCACCTCACGGTCGATCACCAGCGTGATGTCGATGCCGTCGAGTTGCCCGGTTTCTCGCCAGTGGGCGGCGGCGAGGAACAGTGGTTTGAGTGTGGTGCCGGTGCAGCCCACGGGTGGACGCGGGACAGTGAACACGGCCGTGCCGCGCTGGACCTCGGGTGCTGGAAAGTCGGAGATCAGCTTCCAGGTCTTCTCCGCCAGACCCAGATAGTTGCTCGTCACTGTCTCGGTATCGGCCGCCGCTGCGATTCCGGGGAGTGCGGCGTCGTCCGGCACCAGACCGGTCCCGATGATGAGATCCCTATAGCCGTAGCGCTTACCGGACGCGGTCGTGGCCACCTTTTCGTGCGGGTCGACTCGGGCCACCGCGTCTTCGATCCAGGTGCTTCTCTTCGGCATCACCGAGCGCTGAGTGCGCTCGGCGTCACGCAGCTGTGCCCGACCGCCGCCGACGTACGACAGCAACGGCTGATATGTGTGTACGGACTGTGGTTCCACCACTGCTACGTCGGTGACACCCAGGCGAAGGGCGCGTGCGGCCGCGCTGACCCCGGCGTTTCCGCCTCCGAGGACGAGCACATCGAAGTGGCCGTCGACGGCGATCGAGGTCAAGCCGGAGTCTCGTCGCGAACGAGAGCGGCGTCGAGCGATTCGTGAAAGACGGTGCGGCCGAATGTGTCCGCGCTCAGTGCGCGCGCCGTCTCGGCCGACCCGACCACCGACAGTCGAGTTCCCCACCTACTCAGATGCATCGATGCGGCGTCGAGAATTGCCCTGGTGCCCACCGGCACCGCGTCGACCGTGGTCAGATCGAGAATCAACTGTGAACCCTCGACCGAGGCCTCACCGAGAGCCTCGGCCAGTACACCGAGATCCCGTTCACCGAGGGTGCCGGCGACCCGGACGACGGTGGCACCATCGAACTCGGCGACGGTGATGCCCGCACCGGCTGTGGGTGCCTGAATCACCTGCCGCAGCGACGGCACGACGACGGTGGCGACGGTGTCGATCGATGGAAGAACAGTCACGAGAAGTCTCCTTCATGAGCCGCACCCGGACATGAGTCCGACGTAGTGCGTTCGAGCCCGACGTGGGCGAACGGCGGCATCTTCTTCACCGCGGGTTTGCAATGGGTACCCGATACACCCGGTTTCAAGCGGTTGGTTTGCGGTCGACTCGATCGGGCATACGATGACCACCTTCGAGTGGAGTCCACGCTCGGTACACAGCCCGTAGGGCGACGTCCCCCGACGATGATCTCCGAGAGGACACCTCGATGACGACGACCGAATTCGAAACGTTCGGATCCACCCGTGCATTGCACGCCGAGCCCGGAGTCTATGAGCCTCAGGACGACTCGTGGTTGCTCTGCGAGATGGCTTCGCAGTCCGGGGTTGTGCAGGGCGCCCGCGTGCTCGACATGTGTACCGGTAGCGGTGCCGTCGCTCTCGCGGCTGCGTCGATGGGTGCGCGTGAGGTGGTCGCCTTCGACATCTCTGCACTCGCGGTAGCGTGCGCTCGGCGCAACGCCGTTGCTCTCGGTCTCGAGGTCGACGTCCGTCGCGGATCGTTCGCGGAAGCGGCGGCGCTGGAGCCGTTCGATGTGATTCTCTGCAATCCGCCGTACGTGCCGTCGGAGGAAGTGCCCACGGGCGAGGGACCGCACCGAGCGTGGGACGGTGGCCGCGACGGCCGCATCGTCCTCGATCCGTTGTGCGATGCCGCGCATGAACTGCTTGTTCCCGGTGGAACGTTGATGGTGGTGCACTCGGAGTATTCCGATCCCGATCGGACACAGGCGATGCTGCGCAGCAACGGCATGACGGTGACCATCGTGGCGCGTCGATCCATCTCGTTCGGCCCGGTCATGACGCAACGAGCCGCGTGGCTCGAGCAGATCGGACTGCTCGAATCATCCCGCGACATAGAGGATCTGGTGGTTTTTCGTGCCGACCGACGCTGACAGCAGCGCAGGAGGGGGCGAGGATGCACCGGTGGCAGGTATACGACAGCGCACCGGCGTCCGCATCGTCAAAGGCGGGCCCATGATCATCGACGGTCCCGTCGAGATCGAGTTGGACGACGGTACGCGCGTCACATCCGACCGATTCGCGGTCGCGGTGTGTACGTGTCGCCGCAGCAAGAACTATCCGCTGTGCGACACCAGTCATCGAGCCAAGAAGCGGCCCGCTCAGTCGAGTGAGGACTGACCGGCCGACCAACGTGCCATCAGGTGATCGGCGAGTTCGTTCTCCACGAAGTCGAGTGCGCGCATTCCGAATACGACATCGGCCTCGAGCGCGGGCTCGTCGCGAAGGAGGCTGCCCACCACATCGTGACGCAGCACCTGCTCGTGCACTGCGTCGGCTTCGACGTGCTCCGCATAGAACGCGACACAGGCTTCCGGTGCCTTCAGTCTCCGCAGCCCCTGTACGTACCGCTGCGAGCCGGGCGACGACGTGATCTCGGTGGCGGCGAGGTGTCCGACCGTGGCTCCGCGCAGGCTGCGGTGCAGACCGAAGAGCGACATCAGATTGACCCACGCCAGTGTCTGCGCCGGCACCCGGTCCACGTAGCCGAGGTACGACGCGTCGAGTTCGGCGGCCACCATGGATTCGGCCCACAGATGCTGGTGCAGACGATCGCCCTTGCCGCCACCGTACTCATCGAATTCGACTGCGACATAAGACGCTTTGGCCTGACCGGTCAAACGAGGGATGGCCCAGGCGTGCGGATCGGCTTCCTTGAGGTGGTAGATGGACCGATGGACGAAGTACTCGCGCATCTGCTCCCACGAACCCTCGTCGCGAAGAAACCACGACGGGCCGGTTCCCGAGGACGCCTCGATGGACAATGCGTCCATCTCGGCGGTGGCGTCGTCTCCGGGTTCGACGTGTTCGCGTACGTAGTCGAGGAACGCGGATTCGAGGGTGGCGCGCAGACGCAGGAGATCGGGGTCCCACTCCCATGCGTCCACGACGCCTTCGAACCCTCGATAGTGCAGCTCGTAGCAGATCAACAGGGTGAGTTGAACGTCCCGGGACGTGGGATCGACGTCTGTGAGTGTGGGCAGCACAGAGGCACCACCGGGCAGACCGGCAGCGAGGCATCGCGTGACGGCTTCCGAGATCGGTCCACACGGCGTCGGCAGATCAGGGGAAAGTGCGGTGGACGAGCTGACGGATAAAAACGCGGTCATACCAGAGTCTACCCAGGGCTCGGCGGTACCAATCACAGTTCGCACATGTGTTTGTGAGCTTCCACAACCGGCAATGCGTCCTGCACGACATCGAACTTCGGTGTCGCTCCACCGGAAGGACCTCATGCGCGCAGTTACCTGGCAGGGCAAGAGAAAAGTCAGCGTGGACACCGTTCCCGATCCGCGGATAGAACTCCCGACGGACGCGATCGTGAAAATCACGACCACCAACATTTGCGGCTCGGATCTGCATCTGTACGAAACCCTCGGTGCCTTCATGGACGAGGGCGACATTCTGGGCCACGAGCCCATGGGCATCGTCGAGGAAGTAGGTTCGCAGGCAGGCGATCTGGCAGTCGGCGATCGAGTCGTCATTCCGTTCCAGATCTCCTGTGGACACTGCTACATGTGCAATTCGAGCCTGTACACCCAGTGCGAGACCACGCAGGTTCGCGACCAGGGAATGGGTGCAGCGCTGTTCGGCTTCTCGAAGTTGTACGGGCAGGTTCCCGGCGGACAGGCCGAATACCTCCGCGTCCCGCAGGCGCAGTTCACGCACATCAAAGTTCCCGAAGGGCCGCCGGATTCGCGCTTCGTCTACCTCTCCGATGTGCTGCCCACCGCCTGGCAGTCGGTCGAATACGCGGCAATTCCCGAGGGAGGATCGGTGACGGTTCTGGGTCTCGGACCCATCGGAGACATGGCTGCGCGCATCGCCCAGCACAAGGGTGCGCGCGTGATCGCCGTCGACCTCGTTCCCGAGCGACTCTCCCGCGCCGCAGCCCGCGGAATCGAGACGGTGAACCTGGCCGAGCACAGCGGTGGCGTCGGCGACGTCATTCGCGACATGACCGACGGCCGGGGAACCGACGCCGTCATCGACGCGGTGGGCATGGAAGCGCACGGCTCGCCGGTCGGCAAGCTGGCGCAGCAGATCGTCGGAATGCTGCCCGACGCGGTTGCCGCGCCCATGATGCAGAAAGCCGGAGTGGATCGCCTCGGTGCGTTGTATTCGGCCATCGACATCGTTCGGCGCGGCGGAACCATCTCGATCATCGGCGTTTACGGCGGAATGGCCGACCCACTTCCGCTGATGACCATGTTCGACAAGCAGATTCAGCTCCGCATGGGGCAGGCGAACATCAAGAAGTGGGTCGACGACATCATGCCGTTGCTCGGAGACGACGACCCGCTCGGCGTCGGTTCGTTCGCCACCCACGAGCTGTCGATCGAGGAGGCTCCGCACGCATACGAGATCTTCCAGAAGAAGCAGGACGGTGCCATCAAGGTGTTGTTGAAGCCCTAGAGATCTGCTTCGAATACAGCGATGCGGCCCGGAAGATCACGGGCCGCATCGGTATTCGCAAAAGGATCAGTCGACCGAAATGACGTCCTTGGCGATTGCTGCCACGCGCGTCTGTCCTGCGGACACGACTCCGTGGCGGTTCTTGTGTGCCTCTTCGTACGTCACGACGGTGCGAACGTCGGTCGGGTTCGTGAGGTCCTTGATGGCGGCGACGGCGTCCGAGACGTTCAGGTCGTCGTAGTCTGCGATCGGCAGCTCGTCGGCGTCGAGCGTTCCGCTGGCCGAACGAGCAGTGTGGATCGCGTCGGCGACCGTATCGACTCCTTCGCTGCGGGTGACGTCCTCGGCAGCCTCCAGTGCTGCATCGCGGCTCGCAGTCAGTGTCCTGACGGCGACGTCACCGGCGTGGGCACCGCGGCCCAGCAGTGCACCGAGGCGGTCCGGGGTGGCGCGAGCTGCATCGAGTGCGCGATCGAGACCCCGTGCCGACCACGTTGCCGGTGCGTTGACGATCTTGACCGCGGTACCTGCGGCGGCCTGGAACGGGGTGCGACGAAGCGCAGCGGGTCCGCCCAGTGCGTCCTCGGCCAGCACGGTTTCGAGCCATTCGACCGTAGCGGTGTGCGCGGTGGCCAGTCGGCTCGCCAGTGCGACCACGGACGGCTCGTTCGCAGCGGTGGCCAGTGCCTTGATGTACTTGGCGCGTCCCAGCAGCTGCTGCTCGAGTGCCAGATCGCCCAGCAGTGCTTCGTCGAACGGCTGAGCCTGCTCGGCGACGGACTTCACGGCAGCGAGCGTGCGTCCCAGGAACGGAGACACGAGATCGGGCAAACCGCCGAGACCGCGGAGGGCTTCCTCGATGGCTGCGGCGCGATCACGACCGTTGGCGGCGTTCTGGGTCAGTTCCCGACGAACCGCCTCGGTGCGCGCCTGAACGACGCGAGTTTCCGCGATCTGGATTTCGGTGTTCGTCAGCTGCAGCGCGATGCGCAACTGGGCGATCAACGTGGATGTGCTCATGGTGCTCCCCTTTCGGTTGGTGATCGATTTCGTGCGGCCGATGCCTGTGGGTCACGGCGGCGGCCCTGTCCACTCACTACCCGTCGGTAGGTTCGGTCAAACAGGAGTCGCGGATGTGTGAACAGGGACACGTACCCATCGACTGTGCGGGGTGGCCGCGAGTACGACGGTTTCGATCACGTACGGAGTGGACATCCGACACCGATGAACACCGAGCTCTACACCGCAACCGTTTCCGCCACCGCGACCGGCGTCACTTCCGATGACGGAGTCCTCTCCCTGGGTGTGCGCGAACCCCAACAGCTCGGTGGCCCCGGCGAACGCACCAACCCCGAGCAGCTGATGGCCGCGGCCCTGTCGAGTTGCCTCGTCGAATCGCTGCGGATCGCCCTCGGCACAGTGGGCGGCAGCACCGACGAACTGGCCGTCAAGGGCACTGTCGTTCTCACCGACTCCGATGCCTCCGGGTACGACGCGACATTCGCGCTCGCGGTGTCTCTGCCCGGTACCGACGATCCCGAGGCGATTCTCGCGCAGGCGACGTCGATCTGCCCGTTTCTCAAGGTGATCGACAGAGTGGACGTCACCCTCGAATGACGTCGCATCGGCATTCTGTGGCACATTTCCAGCCGTGACGACAATTCGTTCGCGGGCGAGTAGCGGACTCGACGCAATCAGAGCGGGGTTCGCCCGCGAGGACACCACGCTGATCGCGGGTGGTTTGACGTTCTACGCCGTTATCGCCGTCGTGCCGCTGCTGCTGCTCACGATTCGTGCCACTGCTCTGCTGGTATCGGCGGAGTGGGTGCGTGCCGGGTTCGACGCGGTCTCGGCTCTGTTGCCCGACGCGCTCGGTGCCCGGGCTGCAGTGGACGGATTGGCCACCGCCGGAATCGAACTCGGTCCGCTCGGGGTTCTGATCTCGATCTTCCCCGCGACCTTCTACGGAGAAGGTCTACGCCGTGCGATCGTGCGGTTCGCTCCGACTCGGGAATCGTTCACCGGCTGGCGCGGACGGCTGGCGATGGTGCCGTTTTTCGCTGCCGCCCCGGTGCTGCTGGCCGGCGTGTTGAGTGTTGCGCGGTTGCTGGAGGCAACGACCGGCGACGGCGGCATCGGTGCGATGACGCTGCGCGTGTTTCTCGGCTTCAACTGCCTGTGGCTGATTCTGTCGGTTCCGCTCGCTTGGACGTATCGGGTGATAGCGCCGCGAGCGGTGGGATGGCGGGCGTTGATCGTCGGGTCACTCGTCACCTCGTCCATCGTCACCGGATTCGTGCACGGTTTCATCCTCTTCTTGGCGATACCGGTGGATCTCGGCGCACCGTTCGGTGGTCTCACCGCGATAGGCGGCGGCGTGGCAATCATGCTGTGGATGTTCGTGTTCCACGTCCTTGCTCTCGCCGGCTGGTTGGTCACCGCGGAGTTCGATCGGCCCGACGATGCAACCCGAACATCAACTGGGTGAAGCCGAGGGCGGCCAGCGCGCACGTCACGGAGATGCCGATCGTGGCCGATGTTTCGGCGGTCGCCGGAGCGGCACCGGCGACCGTCGCGGTGACGGCAGCAGCGATCACCCGCGACGGACGCTCCCACACCGTCAGAAAGCCCACGTCGGCGATGCCCGCACCCACAGCCCGTGCGCGTGCCATCTCGTGCAGCAGCGTCGTCACTCCGACCGCGGCGACGAGGGGCAAGGGAGCGCCCAGGGCGAGACCGCTCGCGAGCAGGAGTAGATCGCTGCAGCGATCGGCGACGGTATCGAGCAGGTATCCCCATTGCGACTGAGAGCGGCCGATCATCGCGACGCCACCGTCGATGCCGTCGAGCAGGCCGGAGATCACGATCAGTACAGCTGCGATCAGTGGTGCCGAGGTGCCGGGCCGAGACAGAGCGACTGCTGCCCCGGCCACGACCACGGCGGTCAAGGTGACGGCATGGGCGGATACGGACGCGCGAACCAGCGGAGCGCTCAGCGAGTACACGACTCTGAGCCAGCCCGCGACCAATACCGACGACGACGGATCGATGCCGTTGTGCAACGTCGACCATGTCGACAGATATTCGTCGCGGGTCGCCGGACGCGCCGCCGCGCCCTGCTGATTCGATGTACTGCGCTGATTGACCATCGACGATCCTTGCTCGCTACCGATCAGGGGGACTCGACGAGCGACCGACGGGGCGGGTGCGCGTCGAGACTTCGAAGCGGAGTACCCGTCACCCGTGTTCTCAATCGGCGTCGGAGTTGCTCTCTCGCCTGCGGGCCTTCAACCGAGAGATCTTGACGGCCGCGGCTACGAGGACGATCAGCCACCCCGAGATCAGCACTCCGCCACCGACGAATGCCGCTCGCCGCAGGGGATGCGCGTCTGCATAGACGTAACCGACTGTGCCCCAGAGCAATGCAATAAAAGCGATGATCGCCATCATGCAGATCATCGAATACAGCGTTCTGTTCATCTTCATCCGACCTTGCTCTTCACTTCGTCCCGACGAGCACTGACATACATTTTCACATCGACCTTCACCAGGCCAGGTTCGGTTGCTGCTCACCGATCGACAACCCGAATTCGACGCCTGTGCGATGCGTGCAACCGAACAACGCCTCGGCCATCTCCTGCGGCGAACGTCCGAGGACCGGTGCCCACCGCGCCGCGCGTGCATTCGACCGAGAAGTGCGCAATTCGACGACTCCTGTACCCCCGACGTCGATTGTCATCCGATCGGCCCCGGTGGCGAGCATCAGGCGCAGCGCCCGATCACCGAACAGCACCGGGCCGCGTACGTGCACGACGGCATGGCTGCGGCCGGTGTCGCTGGGCCGACCTTGGTTCACCCGCGGATCGACGTCCCCCCACGGCCGTCGCAACTCGGCTGCGTCGGTGCCGTGAATCCATACCGCGCAATCTCTTTCGCGCAGAACGGATCCGACGGTGCGCAATAGAGACGCCGAGGTGTGTCCCTCGGAATTCACGATAACGACGATCTCGGGCACGGCGTAGAGCAGACCGTGGGTCCGCGCCGCGGGGTCGGTGATGCGTGAGGCCAATGTCATGGCCTCGAGGTTCTTGCGTTCGCGGTCTCCGCCCGTCCGCTCGGCCCACTCGGGTCCGTCGTGCCAGGCCACTGCACGCGGCAGGTGTGCCAGGACGGCACCGGCATCGTAGGCGCGGTGCGCGAAATCCCAGTCCTCGCCGCCGTATCCGACGATGCTCTCGTCGAATCCGCCGATCTCCGTGAAGAGTTCACGGCTGCACGACATGACGGCGCTGATGATGTACCGGTACGAGCGTCGATCGGCGTCGAGCAGGTCACGTGAGTGCGAATATCCGTCGCGCAGCCACTGAGGCTCCGTCAATTCCGGAGGTCCGGCCGACCTACCGCCGAGCCACTCCTCGACATCATCGGCAGACCAACCTGCCAGATCGGCGTGGCGTCGCCGCCCCACCGCGAGGGCGTCGGGCAGGGCCGAGAGCAAAGAGACCGACTCGGCGACGTACCCCGGCTCGGGGATGGTGTCCGCGTCGAGGAAACACAGAATCTCACCCTCGGCGACCGACGCGCCGAGATTGCGCGCCGCTGCCGCACGAAAGCCGAGGTCGGATTGGCGTATCACGGTGATGTCCAGCGCGGAACGAAAGGCCTCGACAGCCGGAGCCACAGGGGACCCGTCGTCGGCCACTATCACCTGAATGCGAGACGCCGGATACGTCTGTACGGTCAACGCGGTCAGAACCAGCTCCAACCGGCGTTGTTGCTCGAAGTACGGAATCACCACCGACACCGACGGGTTCCGGTCGACGGGCGGCACCAGGTCCCACCGATTGCCCGGTACCACCCAGCGGCCGTCGGGTAGCTCCTCGGCCTTCAGCGCGCAGTATTCTCGAAACAGTGCGGAATACATCGCCGCTGCCTGGTGAAGTGTCGGATAGGTGACGACGCCAGGCCGTTGCCAGGTCTTGTCGGGATGATCCAGCGCCTCGATCATGGCCGCAGCGAGGCCGTCGACGGAGTTCTTGTGGATCCAGAGTGTCCCTGGAGAATTGGCCTCGATCTCTTCGACGTAACGACCGCGGGGGACCAGCGGCCGACGGCCTGCCGCGATCCAGGTGTTGATCGAACCGGATGCCGACACGTGCCGGTGGAACGCGACAGGTATCGCGATCGACCGAAGGACCTCGTCGAGGTCGGCGTCGGGAACGAAGCCGGTGGAGTCGAACGACCGGCCCAGTTGCCGCGCAGCACCGGCGAGTTCGTCGATCATCGTCTCGTGACCCGGCGACGCGGATCCGATCGACAGCAGGTCGACAGCAGTGTCGAGAGCCCTCATGGCCTCGAGTACTTCCTCGTGCCCCTTGCCCGGGTACACGAATCCCAGTACGCCGACCACTGTGTTCGTGGTGTCGCCGCGTTCGGGGATCGCCATCGGGCGGTCGATCGCGAGCGGGATCACCCGAACGTCGTGTGCATTGTCGAGTAGCTCGTCGAGCAGCAGCCGCTCGTGCATGCTGGAGACGACGACGGCATTGGCGCAATCGATCACCCGTCGATAGCATTCTGTCCGCGCATCGAAAGCACGACCGTCGGATGCTTGCGGGACGTCGTGCACCGTGACGGTGATCGGCGCTCTGTGCCGGTGCGCCACGGAGACGAACGAGTCCGCGGCCTCACCCGAGGTTCGACCGAAGAGCCGGTCGGTGAAGTGCACGTGAATCGGAATGTCGATGGGAAGGGAATGCAGGTCCGAGATCACCGGACTTGCTGTTGCAGAGGCCAATTCGCGTGCGCAGCGGACGACTCCGTGTTCGGATGGGCCCACGACGAGGTGGTGCACATGCTGTGTCACGGTGCCAGCTCCAGTGTGCGAATCAGTTCCGAGTGACGGACGAGCGCGGCAGCAATGAACTCGGGATGGGATGCGTACCAACGGAGGTGAGCGCGATGGACCGAGTCCTGTGAGTACGAGGTGCCGTCGACCGACCAGTCCGGCTGCGGATCGCCGTCGAGGCCGAGAGCGTCGAGCACTCGTTGCTCGACGGGTGCCCGAACGCCGCCGAGCAACTCGCGGCCCGGATCCTGCACGGTGCAACCGGTGTTCAATCGGTCGAGAATCCGTTGGGCCAGAGCGGTGAGCACCACGTTGGTCGCATGATTGATCGTGTGGGTGGCAGCGCGCCCGGCATCGGCGAACAGGTCGGACGCTGCGATGTCGGTATCTCTGCTCTCGCGTCGACGCAACTCGTCGAGGCTTGCCTCGGCGGCATGTCGCAGACCGTCGTTCGAGACCTGTCGGTCCCAGTCGTCGTCCCCGCCCAGGCCGCGATCTGCAGCGAGAATCGTGCGTAAGTCGTGATAGGGCACCATGTCCGGGACGGCCGACGGATCGCTCGGATGCCGAACGATGACCTGAAAGGGGTGCAGCCCCGCATATCTGAGCACCGGCCATCGCATCACCGTGGTGCCGGGGGAGAGGGTGTCGACGAGATCCTGAACTCCGAGCGGCAGCGAACGATAGCCGGCGCGAACGGGTTGAGTGAGTAGTACCGATGTTCGGCGCAGGAGCCGGTCGACGTGCGGGAGGTCCGAGGATTCGAGCTCGTGGACAGGCGGCACTCGCACTGTCCGCATCGGTGCGGCCGGATCCGAAGAGAGCAGGATGCGCAGTGCCTCGGCCTGGCAGTTTCCCCAGACGAGAAGAAGCGGCCGCCCGTCGTGTTCGGGGGCGCGGCCGTCCGGTAGTCGTTCGGCTACTCCGTAGAAATCGCCGTAGTGGCGGGTGCGACCGTCCATGCTTGCCCCGACGTGATCTGCTCGTTCGTGATGGTCCATTCTCTCGTCAACGTAGACCCGGTGGAGCCGCTGCGCCAACCCCGATTGAACCCGGGCGAAAGTGGGTACTGGACACGTATCGCGTGTCGGGACCAGGCACGATTCACCTGCCCGTACCCGAAGGAAACAATGATTCGCGTCGCATCTGTTCCGTTTTCGCATGCCTACGTGCAGCACATCCAGCCTGCGTTCGACGAGAGCGCGTCGTCCACCCACGAGACGTATTCGTTCCTGCCCGACCCGGTACCCGTGCGCGTGGACATACCAGGACAGTGGTGGCCGCCGCGACTGCTCGACGCCGAGTGGCTCGCCGAGCAGACCGACGTCCAGTTCGACGTTCTGCACGTGCATTTCGGGTTCGAGTCGTTCGATCCCGACCAACTCGCGCGCACCGTCGACCATCTGCGCAAGCACCGGCAGGCTCTGGTTCTGACGGTGCACGACCTTCACAATCCCCATGTCGAGGACAACAGCGATCACCTGAGGCAACTGGACGTGCTGGTTCGCGGAGCCGATGCCGTGATCACGTTGACCGAGGGGGCTGCCGCCTGGATTCACGATCGATGGGGGGTGCGAGCGGCCGTGGTGGAGCATCCACACGTCGTTCCGCTCGAGCGAATGGACCACCCGCGCCCGCCGTCGGACTCGTTCGTCATCGGCGTACACGCAAAGAATCTGCGTGCCAACCTCGATCCGTTGACAGTGATGGATGCGGTGGTCGAGGCTGCGAGATCGCTACCCGACGCGTCGGTTCGGTTGGACATCGATCAGGACGTGTTCGAGTGCACGAGTCACTGGTACAACTCCACGGTCGGCGCGAAATTGTTGGATTACAACACTTTTCCCGACGTCGACGTCCGGGTGCATCGGCGGTACGGCGACGACGCGCTCTGGGACTATCTCAGCGCGATCGACGTCTCGGTACTGCCGTACCGATTCGGCACCCACTCGGGATGGCTGGAGGCATGCCGAGATCTCGGAACGTCGGTCGTCGTGTCGGACTGCGGCTTCTATGCAGACCAAGCCCCGGTGCACAGCTTCCCCATGGGAATCGACTCTTTCGACGCCGCCGGACTCGTTGCGGCCGTGCAGGCAGCGCACGACGATCGAACGCCCGCGCTCGATCCGAACGTCCGAGCGAAGCAGAGACGAACGATCGCAGAAACCCATGCAGCAATCTATTCAGCAGTGACAAAGGAGATGCGTTGAACGAGAACCCACTTCGCATCGCGGTGCTGGCGTCATCGAGTTTTCCGGTGGCCCAGCCTTTCGCGGGCGGTCTGGAGGCACATGTCTACAACCTGGTGCGTGCGCTCACCGAGCGCGGGCACCGGGTGAGTTTGTTCGCAGCGGACGGCTCCAGCGTCGATCTGGACGCGACGCTGCTGCCGGTCCGAACATTGGATCTGACGCCGATCTCCATTGCCGACGTCTCGATCACTCCGACCGCCATTCGCGAACACCACGCCTATCTCGCGGTCATGATGGAACTGGCCGGGACGTTGTCCGAGTCTTTCGACATCGTGCACAACCACAGCCTGCATTACCTGCCGCTGGCCATGTCCTCGACGTTGTCGGTGCCGATGGTGACGACCCTGCACACACCGCCGTTCGCATGGTTGGAGTCGGCCGTCGCGCTGGCCCCTGCCGGAGCCAACACCTTCGCTGCGGTCAGTGAGTTCGCAGCCTCGCAGTGGGCCGATGTCACTACCGGCACCGTCGTCATTCGCAACGGAATCTCGTTGCAGGAGTGGCCTTTCGGTAGCGGTGGTGACTACGTGGTGTGGTCCGGCCGGGTCGTTCCGGAGAAGGGGCTGCACCTGGCCATCGCCGCCGCGAAGCAAGCAGGACGCGCACTACGCATCGCGGGTCCACTGAGCAACCTCGACTACTTCCGCGACGTCGTCGAACCGCTGCTCGACGAGGACATCCGCTACGTCGGTCACCTCGACCAGCCTGCGTTGGCGGCACTGGTGGCCGGGGCCGAGGTCGCGCTGGTCTCGCCGGTGTGGTCCGAGCCGTACGGCCTGGTGGTCGCCGAGGCATTGGCATGCGGAACTCCCGTAGCCGCGTTCGCCAGGGGCGGCATTCCGGAGATCATCGACGCGTCGTCGGGAGTTCTCGTAGCGGCCGACGATGTGCAGGGCCTCGCTGCGGCGATCCCTCGAGCGGCTGCCCTGAAGCGAAGCGACGTCAGGGCGCGTGCCGAAGCGGTGTGCTCGATGGACCGCATGGTCGACGAGTACGAGGCGCTCTACCGTTCGACGCTCGACGCGGTCGCAGACCCGGTGGACGAGCGGCTCGCGATCGCATGATCGGCTACTACGCACACCATCACGGCGTCGGTCACATCACCCGCGCCGACGCCATCGCGCGCTCGATGTCGGAACCGATGACCGTTCTGTCGTCGCGAACTCGACCGTCGGGGCATGCGGCGGCCGAATGGATCTCCCTACCGCTCGACGTAGATGACTCCGCGGACGCTGTAGCACAGGACAGTTCGGCCGGAGGTGTGCTGCACTGGGCACCGCACGACGTGGACGGCCTGACCGAGCGGATGGCGATCATCGCGCAGTGGGTGGCCCGGGAGAAGCCGTCGGCGGTAGTGGTCGACGTATCGGTGGAAGTAGCGATGTTCCTGCGCCTCATGGGTGTTCGCGTGATCGTCATGGCAATACCGGGGGAGCGCACCGATCCGATCCACAGCCTCGCCTACCGGGCCGCGACACATATCGTCGCGCCGTGGTCGCAGGGTGTCTACGATCCGGCCTGGCTGCATCCCTACGCCGAGAAGACGACCTACGCGGGCTCGATCAGCCGATTCGCCGGACGGGCGCGGATCGCGGAGTCCATCGATCCGACGGTCGTGGTGTTGGGTGCTGCAGGCGGTACGTCGCTCACCCGCGATCTCGTGGACTCGTGGTCGGCGGTGGACTCGCGCTTCGAGTTTCGCGCCCTCGGCGTCGCCGGCGGGGACTGGATCGACGATGTGTGGCCGGTGTTGTGTTCGGCCGCTCTTGTCGTCACACATGCCGGGCAGAACGCCGTCGCCGACGTCGCTGCGTCGGGCGCGCCCGCCGTCGTCGTACCGCAGACTCGGCCCTTCGACGAGCAGTCGGCCACCGGACGCGCACTGGCGGACGGGGCGATCGCCGACGTGCTGGACGCGTGGCCGTCCGTCGCCCGGTGGCACGGCGCGGCAGACCGCGCGCTGGCTCTCGGCGGTGATCGGTGGTCCGCCCTGCGCACCGACGGGGCACCTGCCCGAGCCGCCCGGGCGATCGAGCAATGCGGAGCTCGAGGGGGTCGACGATGAAGGTCTCTGTCGTGACGGTGGTCTCCGGTCGGCATGAACACCTGAGCGCTCAGGTGCGCGGTCTGCGTTCGTCCACTACCCAACCCGTCGAGCACATCGTCGTCTCCATGGGCGACGACTCGATTGCCGGAGTACTCGCCCGATCGGGTTCGGCGGCAACGTGTATCGAGATTCCCGTGGACGGCGCACTACCGCTGGCCCTCGCCCGCAACGTCGGTGCGGCCACTGCCGTCGACCGCGGCGCGGAACTGCTGGTGTTCCTCGACGTCGACTGTATCCCCGGTCCGGAGATGCTGGAGCGATACCGTTGTGCGGCAGCCGCTCCGGGTAATGAGCGATCACTGCTGTGCGGTCCGGTCACCTACATGAAAGAACGTGATTCGGGTGCCGAGAGTCCGGCTCTGGCGGCACTGACTGCGCCGCATCCGGCGCGCCCGAATCCGCCGGCCGGAACCGTCGAGCACGGTGACAACTTCGATCTGTTCTGGTCGCTGTCCTTCGCGGTCGACCCCGCGACCTGGACCGAACTGGATGGCTTCTGCGAGGACTACACCGGCTACGGCGGCGAGGACACAGATTTCGCAGCCACCGCGGAGGCGTCGGGCATGGGGTTGCGGTGGGTGGGCGGGGCGCACGCGTATCACCAGTGGCATCCGGTGTCCGATCCTCCGGTCGAGCATCTCGACGACATCGTTGCCAACGCGCGCACGTTCTTCGATCGGTGGGGTCGGTGGCCGATGATCGGTTGGCTCGACGCCTTCGCGGCGCGCGGTCTCGTAGAGTTCGGTGACTCCGGGATCCGGCGCACGTCCGGTCGCGTCGCCTAAGCTGATGGAACCTTCGGACCGAGGAGTGAGTCAGTGCCCCAGCCTTCTCGACCGCTACGTTCGCTCGGGTTCCTCACGATCGGGTTGTTCGACGAGGCCGATCCCGCACAGGGGCACGAATCGACGCTGAACATCATCGAGCTCGGCGAGCGGCTGGGCTTCGACAGTGCATGGCTTCGACACCGGCACTTGCAGTTCGGAATCTCGTCACCCATCGCGGTGATGGCTGCGGCGTCACAGCGTACCGACCGGATAGCACTCGGCACCGCGGTGACTCCGTTGGGTTGGGAGAATCCACTGCGCTTGGCAGAGGATCTGGCGACGGTCGATGTGCTCTCGGGTGGACGGATCAATCCCGGCGTCAGTGTGGGGCCTCCGATGCAGTTCGATCGCGTTCGGCATTCGCTGTATCCCGACACCGCGAACGAGGAGGATTTCGGGTACGGACGGGTATCGAGGTTGCTCGGTTTCGTTTCGGGTGAGCCGGCGTCGACCTGGTCCGGAACCGAGGGGATCGAGTCGTATTCCCATCGGGTGCAACCGTATTCGCCAGGCCTGCGTAGTCGGATGTGGTACGGCGGCGCAAGCCTTCGTTCGGCGCAGTGGGCGGGTGAGAACGAGATGAATCTTCTGGTGAGCAGTGTGGTGCGAGCCGAGGAATCGACCGAGTTCGACGAGATTCAGCTCTCCCACATCAGACGGTTCCGCGAGTTCCACCCGGCGGGGCGCGATGCGAGGGTGTCGCAGGGACTGGTGGTGATTCCGACCGACAGCGCCAGTGCCGCTCAGATCGCCAAGTACGAGGAGTACGCCCGGGGGCGATCGGCGCGAACGCACGAGCCGCAGGGCCCGGCCCGCATGATGTTCGCGCCCGACCTGGTCGGTACCTCGGATCGGATCGCCGAACAGCTGTACGCCAACAACTCGTTTCGTGAGGTGGACGAGGTGGCGTTCGCATTGCCGTTCAGCTTCGAGCACGAGGACTACGTGCAGATTCTCACCGACATGGCGCAGAAACTGGGTCCGGCCCTCGGCTGGGAGCCCGCACAGCAGTGAGTCCGAACAACAGTGAGTCCGAACAGCAGTGAGGGCGATCGGCCGTACGGCCGATCGCCCTCACCGGGACAGTGCTCTAACCGGTGATCAGCCGCCGGTGATGGGCGAGTTGTATGCACACGGGATCGACTTCGTGGGGAAGCCCTTCGGATCCAGTGCGTTCTTCACGATACCGATCGCGCGCGGCGAGACCGAGATCGACAGATGGTCGGACAGGTCGATTCCGCAGCCGTCCTGCAGGGTGACGTTGTTGACCGTGGCGCCGGGGCCTGCGGTGAGGAACGTCGTCTTGTAGGGGGTGACCACCTCGTCGTACTTGGTGCCGATCACGGTGTACTTGATACCGGGGTCGGTGTCACCGCCCACTGCCAGGGCCTTCACCAGCGGAGAATCGATGACCTGATCCGAGGCCGCGGGGCCGGCGATGGCACCGACGACGCCGAGCACGTTCAGACCCAGGTTGTTGATGGTGCGACCGAGCGTTCCGATTCCGACCAGGGTGGTGCCGTGGTTCGAGCCGGCGACGCTGACGACGGTGTTCACCTTGTTCTTCGTGGGGTCGGCCAGATTGGCACCGCCCTCGAAGCGAAGGTACTGACGGGTGACGAGCCCACCCTGCGAGTGACCGACGATGTCGACCTGAGCGGAGCCGGTGGCGGCGCGCACTGCGTCGACGTAGGTAGCGATTTCCTTGGCGCTCGAGGCTACGGAGTCCGTGCCGCGCAGCGACTTGATGTGACCGATGGCGCTGGAGTCCGTGTCACCGTAGTTCAGGGCGAAGATGCAGTAGCCCTCCTTCTTCAGCGCAGGCGACATCCGTGCGAAGTTGTTGAAGGCGTTCTCCCAGGTGCCGTGCAACAGCACGACCGGGCGAGGATGCGCTGCCGAAGGCTTGCAGTTCCAGTCGTTGGCGCCCTGCGGTGCCACGTCGGGATTGACGACGCTGTACAGGAATCCGGCGAGGAAGTTGGTGAATGCCGGCCCGTAACCCTTCGTCTCGGTCTTCGGGTCGTAGGTACTGGTCGCAGGAAGGGCGGAATCGAGACTCGGGGGAACGATGCCCTGGTCGGAGGCCTTCGGTGACGCCTCGGTCGGTGCGGGCGGGATGACGTCGTCGCCCTGCACGGTGGCGGGCGGAGCTGGAGCGGTAGCGGGCTGGGCCTGTGCTGCAACACCGGTACCGAGGGCAAGCGAGCACGCCATTGCCGCGATCATCGCAGCGCGCACCGTGGTGGCCTTCCGCGTTGCGCGGAAAGTGGACCGAGAAGTGGTCATGGAGCCTGACTTTCGACGAGGGTAGTTGGACAAGTCGGAACAGTAAGCGCGGATTTCGGTCGATTGCGGCGTCCGGCCTGGCGTTTGGAATCTGCCTGCAACCGCTGCGTCATTTGTGAGAGGGCGTCACAAGTGACTCGGGGCGCTCGATTCAGGATGAGTTGCCGGATATATTGTCGAAAACAATCCGTAGGTTTGATTTTTGTTCTACGGTTCGTGTGTTCGCTTCTTCGCGCGGTGGTTCAGCGCGGGGTAGTGGAGCGACGGACGGGGGTTCGATGCCGCAGCCGGATGGTGTCGAGTCGATACGACAGAAAAACCTGAAGCAGGTTTCGAGTTCGAGGGGTGGAGTTGGGTGACCGCGACAGAGAGCGTGCACGTGCCACAGGAGGATTACGTGGGCGGGCGACGTGCATCCGATCGTTTGCGGACGCCCCGGGAGACGGCGGCCCGGATGTTGGACCAGTACATCGGAGAGCCCGAGGACACTCCACCGCCGCGCGACTGTGCCCGCGGTGAGCTCGACGACATGACGACCACCTGCTGCGAACTGGCGACGGGAGTCCTCGAATCCGGGAGGCAACCGATTCCCGGAGCGTTGGACATCTTCCGCGATGCGGCCACCCGATGGGCACGCGACGGCGTTCCGCTCGGACAGATCCAGCACGCGATCAACGAAGGCTGCGCGATGGGATTGCGAAACTCGCCGCGCTCGGCTGACGACGGTACCGACGGAGAGATGGTCGACAGCACTGTCCTGATCATGGAGTTGCTCGACGCCGTCACCGAATCCGTGTCCGACGCCTACCTGGCGGAATTCCGCACGCTGACTCAGAACGGGCCACATCACGACGTCGAACTGCTCGACGCGTTGCTGACCGGCGACGGTACGGCACGCAAGATCGCCGATCGTATGGGCGCGCTGCTCGCCGAGGACTATCACGTGCTGGCCCTGCACTTCCCGGCCCACGCCGACGAAGGTGTCCGGAGGACCGATGCGACGATGATGGCGGCTCGGAAACTCCGGCGAATCCACGCCGCGCTGGCAACCTTCGACGCAGACTGTGCGCCGATCGCGTCCATCAGCGCCACCGGTGGAACGGTCCTGCTACCCGACATCCCCGGCGTCGACGTCGACGTACTGGTCGATCGTCTCGCCGATGCGGGCCAGATCGCGATCACCGCAACCACCGCATCGGTGGAGATCGACGACATCTCCACAACTGCATCCCACCTGTACGAGTTGCTGAGTCTCGTGCGCCGGTTGCGGTACGCGCCGGGGACGTACCGGATCTCGGATCTGGTGTTCGAGTACCAGGTGAGCAGGCCTGGCCTGGGGCGCAAGCACCTCGTGACACTGATCGATCCGCTGCGGGATTCGGTCGATCTGTTGCCGACGCTGCACGCCTTCGTCGACTCGGACTCCAACCGTAAGAAGACGGCAACCTGGCTGACGGTGCACCCCAATACCGTCGATTACCGCCTCAAACGAGTAGAGCAGCTCACCGGACTGGATCCGATGAAGCCGTCCGGGCTGCGCCGACTGCACGCTGCTCTGATCGCCGACCGCCTCGAAGCACGGCGTGCTCCGGTGGACGAGCGAAAGCTGTGACCGTATCGGACGGCGCGGTACTGGCAGCGTCGGCTGCGCTCGATTCGGTGGAGTCGGTGGCCGCACTGTTCCAACCCGTCGTCGACCTGTCCACGGAGGCCGTTGTCGGGTACGAGGCGCTGGCCAGATGGCCGTCGCCGAGTCTGGCAGTTCCCGAGGACGTGTTCGCCCTCGCCCGTGAGCGCGGGATGGTGGGCCGCGTCGACGTCGCATGTCGAGCGGCCGCGCTACGGGCGGCGCGCGAGCGCGCGTACTCGCGTCGGGTGCGGTTCTTTCTCAACATCGAACCGGGCTGCTTCGTCGACGAGCGGGATGTCGACGCCCACCTCGATGCGATCGGCGATGACCTCGACGTGGTTCTGGAGATCACCGAACGGGATCTCGATCGGAACGTGCCGTTGCTGTTGGCCCTGGTTCGAGGTGCTCGCGCTCGCGGAATAGCAGTGGCCATGGACGACGTCGGGGCCACTCCGGCAACGCTGGAGCTGCTCGCCGCGGTCGCCCCGGACATCGTCAAACTCGACGCCTCGATCGTCCGGTCGCCGTTCCGTTCGCGCGCCGCCATGCGGCAGGTGCGAGCGTACGTGCGCACGAGCGACGCGGTCCTGTTGGCCGAAGGGATCGAGACTCGTCGACACTTGCGCCGCGCGATGTCACTGGGTGCGACTCTGGGGCAGGGATGGCTGTTCGGCCGTCCGATGCCGCTCCCCAATCCGCCGATCTGAGGGCGATCCGAGATGGGTCGGAGAAGCCGAGAACCCCGCACCCTCCAGTGGCTGAAGAGCCTGGGTGCGGGGTCCTGTTCGGCCGATCGAATCGATCAGTTGGTGAACTTGTCCTTGATGTTGCCTGCGGCGTCCGAGACGTCGTCGCCGACCTGCTTGGTCTTGCCCGAGGCCTGATCCTTTGCGCCTTCGGCAGCAAGATCGTCGTTGTCGGTCTTGTGGCCGATCTTTTCCTTGGCTTCGCCCACCAGCTCTTCGGCCTTGTGCTTTGCCTTGTCGATGAAATCAGCCATGTGAACTCCTCGAAATAGATTGTCGTGCCTGTTCGCAGAGAGCTATACCCACGATCGGACGCGGTAATCCCCGTTGTGCGTGCGGTTGTACAGATGCGATCCGGGTAACCGTCGACCATGAACTCAGATACCGACGCCCAGCCCGCCCACGAGACACCGTCTCCGGAGCATCGGCGTCCGAGCGGTGTGGACGACGCGACCGTGGCCGCAGTGGGCAAGATGTCCGAGGCACTCGAATGCGTCGAGCGGGCCCGCGGGCACCTTTATTCGTTCCACCAACTGATGGGTCACTCCGACCTGCTGCTCGGGGAAGCCGTCGAGGCACTCGCCGAAGCCGACCACAACGCGATCGCGCAGCGAATCGGCGACGACATGATAGGCAGGAACATCGCGCCCGGACGCTGGACGTTCCAGCTCGTCGAGGAATTCGACGACGGCTACTGGAGTCCTCTGCGCGAACACGAGCGGGCGGTGCGAGACGAATTGCTCGACGGTCGCCGTCACATCTTCGAGGCAGAGATGAAAGAGCAGCGTCGTACGCACGGCCGCCGCGGGCACGAGGCCAGGCCGACCGACTGACCTCGCCCGGACGAAAAACACCGACCCCGCCGGTAACGGCGAGGTCGGTGTTGTGGTCGAGAAGGTCTAGCCTGCCTGAATGGCCGCGTCTACCTCGGTGGACGCGCTCGCGGTGGACAGCTGACCGCCGGAGTTCTCCAGGTGTGCGCGGACGAACCAGTGGAACAGTTCGAGCTGGGCACTTTGGCCGATGAGCATGTCCTCGGTGATGGGGTCGATCTCGCCGACCTCGTCGATGTTCTTACGGGTGGTCTCGATCACGCCGGTGTAGACGAGATCGAGAGCTCCGAGGTGCTCGATGGCCGTCGCGCGTCCGATCGAGTAGTCGTCCCAGCTGCGCTCGGAGACGATGGTGCCGGGCGTGCCCTTGGCCGAGGAGCCGAGGGTTGCGATGCGCTCGGCGACGTCGTCGGCGAAACCGCGAACCGCTTCGACCTGCGGGTCGAGCATCTCGTGCACAGAGATGAAGTTGGGTCCGACGACATTCCAGTGAATGTGCTTGAGGGTCAGGTGTAGGTCGTTGTACGCGTTCAGTCGATCTTGCAAGATCTCGGCGACGCGCGCGCCCTTTTCCGAGGTGAGTCCGGGAACGGTGTACGAGTTCTTTTCAGCCATGATCAGTGTTTGCCCCAACGCCCCGGAACACAAACATGCCCCGCCGAAGAGATCGGCGGGGCATGTGTCGTGCGGTACTAGGACTTGTCGAGTCTCGGTGAATCCGTGCCCGACGTTCCCGTCGACGAGGTGCCGGCGGTGGATGTTCCGTCCGTCGGATCGACGATCGGACTGTCGGCCGCGGCCTTGTCGATCGCGTCGGCGGCGTCTTCCTCCGGGGGATTCTTCAGGCTCAGGATGATCGATCCTGCCAGGACCACGACGATGACCACCAGGCTGACCAGGGACGGGATCTCGGGGATCGACGTGCTGATCACCTTGTGTCCGGCCTGCAGGATCAGCTTGACGCCGATGAAGGCAAGAATGATTGCCAGTCCCTTGGACAGGTAGTGGAACTTCTCGAGCAACCCTGCGAGCAAGAAGTACAGGGCACGCAGTCCGAGGATGGCGAACGCATTCGAGGAATACACGATGAACGGGTCGTCGGTCACCGCCAGAACAGCAGGAACGCTGTCGACTGCGAACACCAGGTCGGCGGCCTCGATCGCCACCACGACGGCGAGAAGCGGCGTGGCCACCCGCTTGCCTGCTTCCTTGACGAAGAACTTGGTACCGGAGTACTCGTCCTGGACGGGGACGATCTTCTTGAGCAAGCGCACTGCGATGGAGGTGCCGGGGTCGTACGAGTCGTCCTCGTCCTTCATCAGCTTGTACGCGCTGTAGAGAAGGATGGCTGCGAAGACGAACAGAACGGCAGCGAACTTGCTGACGATCGCCACACCGGCGGCCAAGAAGATGGCACGGAAGACGAGGGCACCGATGACACCGAAGAACAACACGCGATGCTGGTACTCACGGGGAACCTTGAAGTAGCCGAAGATCAGCGCGAAGACGAACAGGTTGTCGACGGACAGACTCTTCTCCAGCAACCATGCCGTCGTGTATTCGACGCCTGCCGTTGTGCCGAGCGTGAAGAACACGACGATGCCGAAGACGATGGCCACGCCGACCCACAGGGCGCTCCACCACGCGGCCTCCTTGAAGCCGATGATGTGGGCACCGCGGTGCGCCAGCAGGTCGATTGCCAGCAGGATGAGGACGACGGCACCGAAGGCCGCCCATGCCCACCACGGGACGACGTTCATGAACGACCACCCTTACCGGTGAACTTGCTTCCGAGTTGCTTCAACTTCGCCTGATTCTCCGGCTTGGTCGCATACCGGCGGGCTTGATCGATCATCTTCTTGCCCTGCGGGCTGCGAGCGAACGATGTCAACTTCTGTGTCAACGACGACATCTGTCACATGCTCCTTACGTTCTCGTACGTCTGATCCGGTGGCGTTCTGGCCGAGCGTTCTGCTCGACGGGAATCGTGGGTCTTCCGCGGGGCTCCACGCCTAGTGGGTCCGACCGCGACTACTCCAGTGTGACTGTTCAGTTTCGTGCAGGCAGGGTCGTTTTGCGGACATGTTTCGCCGGAATTCTTTGCCGGAATCCGGCAACTTGGTCGACTGTACCTGTCAGGACGGCACGCGACCGCCAGGCCAGTCGAGCAGCATGGCACCGAGTACGGCTGTATGCAGCGCAAATGCCTCGACGGGATTGCCCACATCTTGACCGGTCAAATCATGTATTCGCGACAATCTGTATGTGACCGCCCTCACAGAAAGATGCATGCGTCTCGCTGTGGACGCAGAGTTCGCGCCGGTGTCGAAATACACCTGCAAGGTCTCCAGTAGCGGACCTGCACCCCCGCGGGCGACGAGCAGCGGAGTCAACAACGTGTCGACCAGATCGGCGATGGCAGCCCGATCGCTGATGAGAACCCGATAGACGAGCAGATCACGAGCATCGACCATCGGCGTATCGAGCCCGAGCGAGGCGGCGAGTTCCAGGGCATCGAGCGCCTCCCGGTACGACGCGGCGACGCCTGCAGCTCCGCCGCGTGGGCGACCGACACCGATTTGCGTCCTGCCGTACTCGCCGTCACGGCGAAGATCGACGGAGTCACTCGGGGTGAGTGTCGACGTCCCGAGTACACGTGAGGCATGGGTGAGTACATGCTCGACGGCCTCGCGGTCGGGTGCCGGGAAAACCAGGATCAACCGCCCCTGCTTGGTTGCGACGAGCAACTCGGCGTCACCTTTGCTGCCCTGCACGCTGCGCTCGACGAGTCCGATCGCCGAGCTCGCGTCGGTGAACGGCTTGCTCGACGTGACCACTGCCACCGCATGCGGACTCGACAGGTCCAGTCCGAACGTCTGGGCGCGTCCGAGTACCCCGGCGACGTCGGACGTTCCGGAGAGCAGATCGTCGACGAACTCGCGCCGGGCGAGTACCTCGGCACGAACGAGCGTGCGACGGGCGAGTTGGAACCCTTCGGCGAGTTCGGCCACTGCATCGTCGACGGCCCGCAACATCACCTCGCCCGCCGTGACGACGCCGGCCGGATCCTCGGCAGCTGCGGTCACTGCAGGCAGTTCTCGCCACAGGCGCCATGCCGAGGACAGATAGAGGTCGAGCAGCGCGCGCAGAGCGACTCCGGCACGCGCGGCCGCGTCACCTTGCGCCCGGAACGCCCGCAGCTGTTGTCGTCTGAGCGGAACGCCCGCGTTCACCGCGTCGGTGAGGACGTCGAGAAAGTTGCCCAGGTACACCACGTCGAGGCCGCCCGCGTCCGACGCAGCCAGCGTGGCGACGGTGTCGAGCCGTGCCCCGCCCTCCTGTGTGGCCATGTGTTCGCTCGTCTCCCATCCGATCGAAGGTCAATGGTAGGCACCGCAGTGGCAGTCCCGAAACGAGTCGTGGCGTAGTTCGAGACATTTCGCGGCGTGTTCGATGTGCGACAGGCACTATCTGGGAGCACAATCAGCCGATCCGCTCGTTCGCCTCCACGTTGGGAGCCGACCATGACTTCGTCGAACAGACCCGCATCTAGTCTGCGATCACAGCTGCTCCGCAAGAAGCCGATCGTCGACCCGGATCAGGAGGGCAGTGGTGGGCTGGAACGGACCATCGGAACCTTCCAGCTGACGATGTTCGGAGTCGGTGCCACCATCGGCACCGGCATCTTCTTCGTGCTGTCGCTCGCCGTCCCGGAAGCCGGTCCCGCGGTGGTGCTCTCGTTCCTGGCAGCAGGTATCGCGGCGGGCCTCGCCGCCATCTGCTACGCCGAAATGGCCTCGGCAGTGCCGGTATCGGGCTCTACCTACTCGTACGCCTACGTGACGATGGGTGAGGTGGTCGCGATGGGGGTCGCGGCCTGTCTGCTGCTCGAATACGGGGTGTCGAGTGCCGCCGTCGCCGTGGGGTGGAGCGGGTATCTGAACGAACTGCTGAACAACCTCTTCGGTTTCACCATCCCGCACGCGTTGTCCGCTGCACCGGGTGACGCCGACCCCGGCATCATGAACCTGCCCGCTGTGGTTCTGATCGCCTTGTGCGCCGTGCTGCTCATCCGCGGTGCCAGTGAATCCGCTGCAGTGAACGCGGTCATGGTCGTCATCAAACTCGGTGTGCTCGCGCTGTTCGCGGTCGTCGGATTCTCCGCCTTCGATTCAGGGAATTTCTCCGATTTCATGCCGCTGGGTACTGCCGGTGTCACGGCGGCCGCAGGCACCATCTTCTTCTCGTTCATCGGACTCGACGCAGTGTCCACCGCGGGCGACGAGGTGAAAAATCCGCAGAAGACCATGCCTCGGGCCATCATTGCTGCGCTCATCGTCGTCATCGTCTTCTACCTCGTGGTCGCGGTTGCAGCGCTGGGGACGCAGCCGTGGACCGCCTTCGCCGGTCAGGAGGAAGCCGGCTTGGCCGAGATTCTTCGCAATGTCACCGGGCAGGCCTGGCCGGCAACTATTCTGGCTGCCGGCGCGGTCATCTCGATCTTCTCAGTGACCCTGGTGACGATGTACGGGCAGACTCGCATTCTGTTCGCCATGGGCCGAGACGGAATGTTGCCGAAGGCGTTTGCCAAAGTCAGTCCTCGCACGCACACCCCGGTCAACAACACGATCGTGGTGGCGGTAGTCATCTCGATACTCGCTGCGTTCATTCCGCTCGACAAGCTGGCCGATCTGGTGTCGATCGGTACTCTCGTCGCGTTCATCGTCGTGGCCGTAGGAGTGGTCGTGCTTCGTCGGACGATGCCGGACCTGGAGCGTCCGTTCAAGGTGCCGGGATATCCGGTGACGCCGGTGTTGTCGGTCGCCGCATGCGTGTACATCCTGTCGGGTCTGCGGTGGACCACGTGGTTCTGGTTCGGGCTCTGGCTCGCCGTGGTTCTCGCGTTCTACTTCCTGTGGGGTCGGCATCATTCGGCGCTCCGATCGGTTGGAAAGGACGCGGAATGAGCGTTCTGATCGCCTTCGCGCCGGGGAAAGGCAGTGTCGGTGCCCTCGATCTCGGTGCCCAACTCGCGCGGTCGTCGGGTACCGACATCGATGTTGCGACGGTGGTGCCCAAGCCGTGGTCCACGCCGTCGATGGCACGCGTCGATGCGGAGTTCGCGGATTGGGCCGCGGCGACGGCAGCCGAGTCCGAGGCGAAGGCGCGGCACTACCTGGAGGACCGGGCCCCGGACATCACCGCATCGTTCCATCGCTTGGCGCATCGCTCGGTGTCGACCGCGTTGACCGAAGCGGCACAGAACCTCTCGGCATCGGTTCTGGTGCTCGGTTCCTCGGGCGACGGCGCGCTCGGGCAAGTTGTCGTCGGGTCCACCGCGGACAAGCTCCTGCATTCCTCGCCGGTGACGGTAGCGCTCGCTCCGCGCGGCTATCGCATGCGTGAACGTGCGACGCTGACGCGGATCACCTGTGCGTTCTCCGGCGACAGCGAGGCCTCGCGTGTGGTGGGACCGACCGCGGAACTGGCCAGGGATGCGGGCATTCCACTGCGATTGGCGTCCTTCGTCGTTCGAGGGGCGACGATGTACCCACCCGAGATCGGACTGCGAGCCGAGGACGACGTTGCCGCCGAACTCGCCCGCGGGCTGAGCGAGGCGCTCACCGCTGCGGTGGACGACGCTGTCGCGGTGGGACTTCCGGCCGAACAGGTGACAACCGAGTTGGCCTCGGCCGGGAGTTGGCGCGAGGCCCTCGACGAACTGCACTGGCAGGACGGCGAAGTGCTGACCATCGGATCGTCCGGACCGTTGGGGCCGATCGCTCGGGTGTTCCTCGGTTCGCGGGCAACGAAGATCATTCGTCATTCACCGGTACCGATTCTGGTGTTGCCGCGTCGGTGACGTTCTATCGGTTGAGGGCCAGCACCGAGAGCAGTTCGTAGGCCACGTGAGCCGCGGCGATTCCGGTGATCTCGGCGTGGTCGTATGCCGGCGCGACCTCGACGATGTCGGCACCGACCACGTTCAGCCCGACGAGTCCGCGCAGGGTGTTCAACAGTTCGCGAGAAGTCATGCCCCCGGCCTCGGGAGTGCCGGTGCCCGGAGCGTGTGCTGGGTCGAGAACGTCGATGTCGACCGAGACGTAGACCGGGCCTCCGTCGAGTCGTCTGCGCATCCGCTCGACGATGCTGGCCACACCGTCGACCTCGTAGTCGTCGGAGCGAATCACCTGGAAGCCGAGTACGCGATCGTCCTCGAGATCCTGCTCGCTGTAGAGCGGGCCGCGAATACCGATGTGCTGCGAGCGTTCCAGGTCGATCAGACCCTCCTCGCTGGCTCGCCGGAACGGGGTGCCATGGGTGTAGGGAGCACCGAAGTACGTGTCCCACGTGTCGAGGTGAGCATCGAAGTGCAGCACTGCTATCGGCCCGTGGTCGCGCGCGAGGGAACGCAGGATCGGCAGTGCAATGGTGTGGTCACCGCCGAGGGTGAGAACCGACGAGCCGTCGGCGCGCAGGTCCGTCACCGCGTCGTGCACCGTGGTCAGGGCCTCGGTGATGTCGAACGGATTGACCCCGATGTCGCCGAAGTCCGCGACTTGTTGACGGGCGAAGGGCGAGACCTTCAGCGCAGGGTTGTAGGGCCGCAGCAGTTTCGAGGCCGCTCGGATGTGGCCCGGGCCGAAACGTGCGCCCGGGCGGTAACTCACGCCGGAATCGAACGGGACGCCGAGGATGGTGACTTCCGCGCGGGAGACCTCGTCGAGACGGGGCAGCCGCGCGAAGGTGGTCGGCTCGGCGAACCGGGGGACCTTGGTGGCGTCGACCGGACCGATCGGTGGGTGCTCGGGATTGCTCGGGTTCATCGAGAAGTCCTTCCGAAGTCGAGGAGTCCGGTCACGGTTGGGTCGACCAGTTCGCCCGGCAAGCGTTACTCTGATGCTCGATCTTGTCAACACGAGTTTCCTGAGAGGCGAGAGAAGTGTCCCTTGCTACGTCGGTCGTCAGCGATGCACCGCGTATAGGCGCGCGGCTCAAGGAGGCTCGGCAGAAGAAGCGGTTGACTCTGGACGCGCTCGCCGACACCTGCGGGGTGACCAAGGGATATCTGTCCAAGCTCGAGCGCGATCAGGTGAACGCCTCGGTTGCGTCGTTGGTGCGGGTCTGTGCCGCGCTCGACGTACCGGTCGGCTCCCTGTTCGACGATGCCCCGGCGGGTGACGTCGTACGGGCACAGTCGTTGCCGCGCATCGTGTTCGGCGGCGAAGCGATGACGGAGTATTTGCTGACTCCGGTGGGGGAGCGGCGCGTCCAGGTGCTACTGGGAGACATCGAGGAGGGCGGCGGCAGCGGGGCGGAGGCGTACACCCTGCCGTTGGACGTGACGTTCGTGCACGTGTTGTCGGGTGAGATTCGGGTGACCTTCGAGGCCGACCCCGACGGCAACTTCGGGGGCGACGACGTCCTGCTCGGGGCGGGCGACGCGTTCACCTTCTCGCCCAGGCGACCGCACAGTTTTCGCAGTGAGGGTAGCGGCGGTGCGCAGGTGCTGTGGGTACTGGCCCCGGCGTTGCCGGAGGAGTTGCCTGCAACGAAACGGGAGTCTTCTTCATGAGTGTCACCGCGTCGCTGTTTCAAGGGCCGGAGTTCTCCGGCGACGTCGACGCCAACCTCGCGGCGCTGGACGACGCCGCGCGTCGAGCGGCCGCAGCAGGTGCGTCGATCCTGGTGACTCCGGAGATGTCGGTCAGCGGTTACGACATCGGCGATCTCGTGCTCCAACGAGCCGAACCGTTCGACGGACCGATCTTCGGGAAGGTGGCGACGATCGCTCGAAACCGCGGCGTTGCAATCGTGTACGGATACCCCGAGCTCGCCGGCGAGACGGTGTACAACTCGGTACAGGTGGTCGACGCAACCGGACGATCGGTAGCGCGCTACCGCAAGACCCACCTGTTCGGTGAACTCGACCGCACGCACTTCGCTGCTGGCCCGGAACTGTTGGTGCAGTTCGATTTCGGCGGGATTCGCTGCGGGCTGCTCACCTGTTACGACGTCGAATTCCCGGAAACCGTGCGCGCGCACGCCGATGCCGGAACGCAGTGGTTGATCGTCCCCACCGGTCTGATGACTCCGTTCGAGATCATCGCAACCCACGTCGTCCCGACACGGGCGTACGAGAGCCAACTGTTCATCACCTACGTCAACCGCTGCGGAGCCGAGGCCGGTCTGACGTATTGCGGGCTCACCTGTGCTGTGGCACCGGGTGGTAACGACCTAGCGCGGGCCGGGGCGCACGAACAACTTGTGACGGTCACACTGGATCCGGCCGAGCTCGCTCGATCCCGCGCCGTCAACACGCATCTGGCCGATCGCCGCCATGACCTCTACCCGACAGGGTCCTCGCGGCCCGAGCAGGAGACCGACCGATGAGCACACCCGTCACCCCGGACAGCGCGATCGAATCCGAGGACGACCAGCCGCTGACGATGTTCGGTCCGGACTTTCCGTTCGCGTACGACGATTACCTCGCGCATCCGGCCGGCCTTGGCAGCATTCCCGACGAGGCCCTCGGTACCGAGGTCGCCGTGATCGGCGGTGGACTCGCGGGCATGGTCGTCGCCCACGAGCTGCTCAAGCTGGGCTTGAAACCTGTTGTGTACGAATCGGATCGGATCGGCGGGCGAATGCGTTCGGTGCCGTTCGAAGGGCACCCCGGTGTGGTGGCCGAAATGGGTGCAATGCGGTTCCCGCCGTCGTCCACCACGCTGTTCCACTACCTCGACGCGGTCGGTCTCGAAACCACGCCGTTTCCGAACCCGCTGGCCGAGGCGACCCCCAGTACGGTGATCGACCTCAAGGGCGAGAGCCATTACGCGCGCAAGCTCGACGAGCTTCCGCCGATCTTCGCCGAGGTTGCCGACGCGTGGAACAGGACGCTCGAGGAACACGCCGAGCTGGTTCCGCTGCAGCGAGCCGTTCGCAGGCGGGACGTGGCCCAGATCAAGCGAATATGGAACGAGCTGATCGTGAAGTTCGACGATCAGACCTTCTACGGATTCCTGGCCGCATCCGAGCACTTCTCGTCGTTTCGGATGCGGGAGTTGTTCGGCCAGGTCGGTTTCGGAACGGGCGGATGGGACACCGACTATCCCAACTCCATTCTCGAGATCCTTCGTGTCGTCATCACGGCAGCAGACGACCACCATCGCGGAATCGTCGGGGGCTCACAGCAACTGCCGATGCGGCTGTGGACCGACTCGCCGGAGAACGTGGCGCACTGGCCTGCGGGAACGTCGGTGGCCTCGCTGAACGGCGGCACCACGATGTCGCGCGTCACCGAGATCAGGCGCACCGACGGCGGCACCACGATCCACGACGACCGCGGCAACATCCGCACCTATGCGGCCGCCGTCGTGACCGCGCAGAGTTGGATGTTGCTCAGCAACATCAGATGTGACGACGGCCTGTTTCCCATCGATCACTGGACGGCCATCGAACGAACGCACTACATGGGGTCGACCAAAGTGTTCGCACTCGTCGATCGTCCGTTCTGGAAGGACAAGGATCCGGTCACCGGGCGAGACCTGGTCAGCATGACGCTGACCGATCGAATGAGCCGCGGCACTTACCTACTCGACCAGGGAGAGGGCAAGCCGGGGCTCATCTGCCTGTCCTACACCTGGTCCGACGACTCGCTCAAGTTGCTCGCCCTCGACCCGACCGAGCGCATGAACATCATGCTGCGCTCGCTCGAGGAGATTTATCCCGGCGTCGACTTTCGCAGCCACATCATCTCCACCCCGGTGACACTGTCCTGGGAGACCGAACGCGATTTCATGGGTGCATTCAAAGCGAACCTGCCGGGTCATTACCGATACCAGGAGAGATTGTTCACCCATTTCATGCAACACGAGCTCGACCCTCGGCACCGAGGGATCTTCCTGGCCGGCGACGACATCTCGTGGACCGCGGGTTGGGCGGAGGGTGCGATTCATACAGCCTTGAACGCGGTGTGGGGCGTTGTGCATCACTTGGGCGGTTCGTCCGCCGAGGGCAATCCAGGACCGGGGGACGTGTTCGAGTCCATCGCTCCGCTTCGGTTGGGCGACTGAAACTTCGGATTGAACGACCGGGGCGCGCGCTCGTCGAACACGAACAGTGCCAGCGCAATCGTCAGCATCAGGGCCACGACCCAGATCGCTCGCAGTCCGAACAGCTCGACCGCCGCTGCGCCCAGCAGCGCCCCACCGAGGAACCCGGAAATCACCGCGCCGAACCGTCGTGCACGCGTCCCCGCCTCGCGATCGTGTTCGACGATGCGATGGAAGGCGGCCATCGCCATGCTGCGGAGATTCCCGGTGGTCATCGTGGTGTTGAACGGCGAATCCACCAGCACGCGAAAGGTCGTCACCTGTACGCCGGCCACGTGCGCGAGAATCACCGAGACGACGGCGTCGGGCACGGTTGCCGGGAGCAACCCGACGACCAGGACCACGAGTATCTCGAACACGAGTACTGCGCGTACCGGTCGTCGCACGATCTTCGCCACCGCGGGCAATGCGATGAACTCCGCTGTCGCGACGCCGAGCACGAAGGCCGCCAACGGTGGCAGAAACGCGAGCGCCTCGACCCACCGCCCGCCGGCGATATCGACGCCGAGCAGCACCACGTTGCCGGTCTGGGCACCCGCGAACACGCCTCCGCGGGTGACGTAGGTGTAGGCGTCGAGGAACCCCCCGACGGCGGCCAGGAGTACCCCGAGCCGGACCGATTTCGCGGTTGCGACGGCGATGTGGGGTTCAGGACGTGGCGTGGTCATCGAGAAATCCTCACACGATCACCGATATTCACGTTGTTCACGTTGTCGCGGCGAGCAACGAGAGCAACAATTCCGCCCGCACCCGCGCCGACGTCAGATCCACCGCGAGCAAGTCCTCGCACCGCGTGATCCGGTTTCGCAATGTGTGACGATGAACGGACAGGTGCGCCGCAGCGGTTTCCCAATGTCCGTTCGCTTCGAGGAAAGCCCGCAGTGATCCCACCAGATCGGCGGAATGGGTGCGGTCGTACTCGGCCAGTACCGCGATGGTTACTGCAGCCATGGCGCGCAACGACTCCTGTACCGGTTCGGAGGCCAGCAGCATCGACCCGGTGAATTCGACGATCCGGTCGTGAGGACCCGCTGCGGCGCATGCGAGTGTGGCTTGCCGCAGCGCCGTAGGCGACTCGCCGATGTGCAGGCGCGAACTGATGCCGGCGCACGTCGACCGTGGAAGTGAATCGACGAGGTGGGCAACGAACCGGGTGTCGTCGGAGCCGCGTAGCAGTAGTTCACAGCCTGTGTCGGTGCGACGGGCGTAGGTGGGCAGCGCGCGGAGTCGGGACTCGGCATCGACCGCGTCGGCGATGCGCTCGGACGGTCCGCGGATCACCGCAACCCTGATGTGGGAGTCGTCGTCGGCGGCATCGGCGAGATAGCTCGGTAGGGCTGTGTCGGCGGACGACGGCAGATGCCCGTCCAGCAACAACCCGAGCGCGAGGGTGTTGAGCCTGGACTGCTCGGCGCGCAGTCGTGCCGGCTTCTCGAGCTCGAGTGTCACCAGCGATACCGCGTGTCCCAGCAAGATCTGCTCGACCCCGGTCATCGGCCCTGTGGTGCGGATGGCCAGGAAGGTCGGAGCCCCACCGGTGATCGCAACCGAATGCAGGGTCACGGTGCGCCCCGGTTCGCTCGCCGACACGGTGGCGGGAGCGGACGACGGCCGGATGCTGCGGGCGATCTCGCGGGCCTGCTCGACGAGGTCGGACGCATCTGCGGGATGAAACGACTCGGTGCGCCTGCCGATCAGTGCCACCGATGTCGACGTGGCAACGGCGAGTTCGCGGACGATCGCGTCGACGCCGCCGTGCAGCGCTGCCCGAGTGATCCGGTTCTGCACCGACGCAGCGCGAACGACCTGCTCGTACTCCTGCTCGGAGATTCGCTTCACGACCGCGCGAATGACGGCGGCGAACGGAATGTCGTAGGGGACCTCCACGACGGGAAGTCCGACTTCCTCGGCGGCCTCGAGGATATGACGTGGAATTGTGCTGTGGGACAGTCCGACTCCGAAACCGAGGCAGGCGACACCGGCGGCGGCCAGGGTGCGGACGTAGGTGCCGAGCGCGGGGCCGTCGGAGTCGAAGCCCAGCCCGGTCGTCAGAATCAACTCACCGCCCGACAGCCACGGGCTGGGGTCGGTGAGTTCGGTCGCCTGTGCGAAGACGATGGGCACGGCGCTGCGTTCGGGTCCTCCGCGATGACTCAGTCGAAGGTGTCGTTGCCTCAGCAGCCAGGACATCTGCACGCTCACCCGTCGAACTGTAAACCCCGGGTCGACGAAATGGAGTGCAATATGCCCTTCGAGTGGACGAATTGGCAGCGGTCTCGGGCGGTCGACCGGCCGCATACTTGCTGAACCAGCCCATACGAAAGGTACGACCATGGCCTCGATCGAGTACCGACTTCCGCAGGAGCGCAAGATCGTCACCGCCTTCCCCGGGCCGAAGTCGGCGGCGTTGGCGCAGCGCCGCAAGGCCGTCGTCGGTGCAGGCGTTGCGTCGACGTTGCCGGTGTACGTGGCCGATGCCGACGGTGGCGTGGTGGTCGATGTGGACGGTAATTCGCTGATCGACCTCGGAGCCGGAATCGCGGTGACGACAGTCGGCGCATCCAACCCGGCAGTCGTTGCCGCTGTGCAGGATCAGGTCGCGCATTTCACGCACACCTGCTTCATGATCGCGCCTTACGAGGGCTACATCGCGGTCGCCGAGAAGCTGGCCGAGCTCACGCCGGGCGACCACGACAAGCGCACCGTCCTGTTCAACAGCGGTGCAGAGGCAGTCGAGAACGCCGTCAAGATCGCGCGGCATGCAACCGGAAAGTCCGCTGTCGTCGTGTTCGACCACGCGTACCACGGTCGTACCAATCTGACGATGGCGCTGACGTCCAAGTCGATGCCGTACAAGAGCGGGTTCGGGCCGTTCGCTCCCGAGGTCTACCGGGCCCCGATGTCCTACCCGTTCCGCGAAGGTCTGAACGCCGACGGTTCCTCGGTCACCGGTGCCCAGGCTGCGGACCGGGCGATCTCAGTCATCGAAAAGCAGGTCGGCGCAGGCAATCTCGCGGCCATCCTGATCGAGCCCATTCAAGGTGAGGGCGGCTTCGTCGTGCCTGCCGAAGGCTTCCTGCCTGCACTGGCGAACTGGGCGCGCGAGAACGACGTCGTCTTCATCGCCGACGAGGTGCAGTCCGGATTCACCCGGACAGGTGCCTGGTTCGCCAGTGAGCACGAGGGCGTCGTGCCGGACCTGATCACCCTGGCGAAGGGCATTGCAGGCGGCATGCCGCTGGCCGCGGTCACCGGCCGCGCCGACCTCATCGACGCCGTGCACCCCGGTGGACTCGGTGGAACCTACGGCGGCAACCCCGTCGCCTGCGCCGCTGCCTTGGCGTCGATCGAGCAGATGGACACGCTCGACCTCAACGCCCGAGCCCGCGATATCGAACGCATCGTGTCGGAGCGACTCGACGCGTTGGCGTCCGAGCTCGACATCATCGGAGACGTGCGTGGCCGCGGAGCGATGCTGGCCGTCGAACTGGTCGTACCCGGTGGACGCGAGCCCAACCCGGAAGCCACCAAAGCCGTTGCGGCTGCGGCACTCGAGGCAGGGGTGATCGTGCTGACCTGCGGTACCTACGGCAACGTCATCCGCCTGCTGCCGCCCCTTGTGATCTCCGACGAGCTACTGGCCGACGCGCTCACCGTCCTCGAACACTCGCTTCGCGCTGTGGCACAGGGGATCTGACGTGTCATCGAACGATCTGATTTCCTCGCTGCCCACCGACCTGTGGCTCGGCGGCACGCAGACGCCGTCGGCCTCGGGTGCCCGGTTCTCCGTACTGAACCCGGCGACCGGCGAGGAACTGACCACGGTCGCCGACGCCACCGCAGCAGACGGCATCGCCGCGCTCGATCTGGCGGCCGCGGCCCAACCGGAGTGGGCGGCAACGCCGCCCCGCGAGCGGGCCGAGATTCTGCGGCGTGCCTTCGACCTGCTGCAGGAGCGCGCGGACGACTTCGCTTTGTTGATGACTCTCGAAATGGGAAAGTCATTGGCGGAGAGCCGCGGTGAAGTGAACTACGGCGGCGAATTCCTGCGCTGGTTCAGCGAAGAGGCCGTCCGCATCGGCGGCCGGTTCACCCCCGCGCCGGCAGGAAACGGCCGAATCCTGGTGACCAAGATGCCCGTCGGCCCGGTGCTGGCGATCACCCCGTGGAACTTTCCTCTGGCCATGGGAACGCGCAAGATCGGGCCCGCTCTGGCTGCCGGATGCACCGTCATCGTCAAGCCGGCCGAGGACACTCCGCTCACGATGCTTCTTCTCGGGCAGGTGTTCGCCGACGCCGGTTTGCCGAGCGGTGTGCTCTCGATCCTTCCGGCCTCCGACGCTGCGGCCGTCACCGGACCGCTGATGGACGACCCCAGGCTGAGGAAGATCACGTTCACCGGATCCACCGGAGTGGGAAAGCTGTTGGTACGCAACGCAGCCGACCGCTTGCTACGGACGTCGATGGAGCTCGGCGGCAATGCCCCGTTCATCGTGTTCGACGACGCGGACATCGACGCCGCTGTCGACGGAGCGATGCTGGCCAAGATGCGGAACGGCGGCGAGGCATGCACGGCGGCCAACCGTCTGTATGTCGCCAACTCCGTACGCGAGGAATTCACCACGAAACTGACCGCGCGGATCGAGGCGTTGTCGGTGGGTCCGGGTGATCGGGAGGGCACCGACATCGGGCCACTCATCAACGACAAGCAGCGCAGAACGGTGACCGCACTGGTCGACGATGCGGTGGCCAAGGGTGCCCGGGTGCGTACCGGAGGCACGACGCCGGATGGACCCGGATTCTTCTACGCGCCGACGGTGCTCGATCGAATCCCGGCCGACGCGAATCTGTTGCAGGACGAGATATTCGGACCCGTCGCGGCGATCATCGGGTTCGACACCGAGGACGAGGCCGTCGCTGCGGCCAACGACACCCGATACGGGTTGGTGGCGTACTTCTTCACCGAGAATCTCGACCGGGCCCTGCGGGTGTCGGCGGCTCTGGACACCGGCATGGTCGGGGTCAATCGTGGTGCGATCTCCGACGCGGCCGCCCCGTTCGGTGGCGTCAAGGAATCGGGTTTCGGACGCGAGGGTGGTTCGGAAGGCATCGAGGAATACCTCGAGACCAAGTACATCGCGCTGCAGTAGCGGTGCACGTATCGCTCCACTCCAGGCCGTGTTTGCGGGATTTCCCCGATGCACGGCCAGGAGTGGAGCCAACGATGCGTACCGCCACTCAGCTCCGAGCAGCCGCGATTCGGTTCTCGGCCAGACGGTCAGCGGCAGCTCCCAGCAGAATGCCCTCCGTGCGCGCGATGGCGAAGATGCCCGTGACGGTGTCGCGGATCTTCCCGATCGTGGCCATCACCTGAGCCGAATCCTTGCCGCGCAGTTCGCCTTCCACCTGGATCAGGCCGCCGGCGTTGGCGACGTAGTCGGGTACCCACACGATTCCCCGCGCAGCCAGCATCTCTTCGACGTCGGGTGTGAGCAGCTGATTGTTGGCCGCGCCGCAGACGATGGACGCCGACAACCGGGCCACCGAGGTGGCGTCGAGAGTGGCACCCATGGCGCACGGCGCGTAGACGTCGACGTCGGCACCGATGATGTCGGATCCGATGGTGACCCCTGGGAAGTCCAGGGCGATGCGATCGACTGCGGGCACGTACGAGTCGCTGACGACCACCTCGGCACCGGCATCACGAAGCAGTGCGACGAGGTTGTACCCCACCTTGCCCGCACCCTCGACGCCGACGCGCTTGGCGGTCAGATCATCGGAGCCCCAGACCGATTCGGCTGCTGCCCGGAGTGAAAGGAAGACCCCGAGTGCGGTCTGCGGGCCGCTGTCTCCGGTGCCGCCCGCGGTGGTGTTCTTGCCGACGACGTGCGCCGTCTCCTCGGCGATGATGTCGAGATCGTCGCTGTTGGTGCCCACATCGCCTGCGGTGACGTAGGTTCCACCGAGCGACTCGACGAACCGGCCGTACGCGTTCAACAGCGTCGGGGTCTTGATCGTGTTGGGGTTGCCGATGATCACGGCTTTGCCGCCGCCCAGATCGACTCCCGCGACGGCTGCCTTGTAGGTCATTCCGCGGGAGAGCCGCAACACATCGGTCAATGCATCCTGCTCGGATGCGTAGGGGTAGAAGCGCGTTCCGCCGAGCGCCGGTCCTAGCGTCGTGGAGTGGACCGCGATGATCGCGCGCAGACCGGTGTCGGGGTCCTGGCAGAACACGACGCGTTCGTGTGCGCAGTCGCGCGGCATGTCGGGACGATCGAAGACGCCGGTCGCGGCGGGGAAGTAATCGGACGAGGTGTTCGATGCGGCGGGGTGGTCGGCAACGACGGACACAGGCGGTCTCTTTCGGTGATGAGGCGGCGGTACCGGAAATGGGTGGTATCCGGGAACATGTCCGTCGAAGAGTGCCGTGGACGTGCACGCTGGTCAACCGTCGTTGTCGAGATCATGCATGTTGCACGGTGGCGGCGGAATCGGTGCGGTAGAGCTGGTCTGGCTGCTCAGCGTCGGCCTTCCTCGGCGAGCTGTTCGAGCAACGGCTTGGTGCGGTACTGGATCAGCTCCGACATCGCGATGGACATGTTGGTGCGCTCGACGCCGGGGATATCGAGGATGAGGCCTGCGATGCGATACAGGTCGTCGGCATCCACGGCCGCGATGCGGATGTGCATGTCCGCGGCCCCGGACAGGCCGAACACCTCCAGCACCTCCGGGATGGTCCGCAGGTGTTCGGTGACCGCCGACAACGTGTGTTGGTTGACCTGTGCGGTGACGAACGCCTGCAGCGGGCGTCCCAGCGACTTGGGCGGGATGCGGTGATCGATCGGGGTGAGAGATCCCTTGTCGTCCCACCGACCGAGGCGCGCCTGGACGGTGTTGCGGGACAGCCCCAGTGTGGTGGCGAGCTCGACGCCGGTGGCCCGTGGCTTCGCGCACAGTGCGAGGAGGAGTCTGGCGTCGGTCTTGTCCAAATCGGTCATTGCGCACTTTCTGTAGCTCGGTCGTTACCCAATATTGTGCAGCCTGCGCAGTTGTGAAGTCATCACTTGTGCACTCTGGATGTCGGTGGTGTCCTTGTGAAGGACATCACACCACGACGGAGAGTGCCACGACCATGAACACCACCTCGCTGGTACAGCTGATAAAGGAATCGGGAACTGTCGTCCGCAACGAGACCTATTCGCCTCTCGTTGCCGACATCGACACGGCCGCGATGATGGAGATGTATCGCGATCTCGTCGTCGTCCGGCGCATCGATTCCGAGGCCACCGCGCTGCAGAGGCAGGGCGAACTGGGGTTGTGGGCACCGTTGCTCGGGCAGGAAGCGGCGCAGGTCGGCTCGGCACGCGCGCTCGACACGGAGGACTTCGTGTTCGCAAGCTACCGAGAGCACGGCGTCGCCTACTGCCGGGGCGTCGATCCCACCCGGATGCTGCGCTTCTGGCGCGGGTCGACCCTCTCGGGCTGGAACCCGTACGAATACCGCATGACCACGCCGGCGATCATCGTCGGATCGCAGGGCTTGCACGCAACCGGATACGCCATCGGCATGCAGCTCGAGGGAGCCGAAGGCGCGGCCATCACCTACTTCGGCGACGGCGCAACCAGCCAGGGCGACATTTCCGAGGCGCTCGGGTTCGCCGCCAGTTTCCATGCGCCGGTGGTGTTCTTCTGCCAGAACAATCAGTGGGCCATCTCCGAACCGGTCACGGTGCAGACGAAGACGACGATCGCCGCCCGCGGTGAGGGATACGGAATCCCGTCGATCCGCGTCGACGGCAACGACGTTCTCGCCGTCCTGGCCGTGACCAGAGCCGCCCTCGCTCGAGCCCGAGAAGGCAGCGGCCCGACGCTCATCGAGGCCGTCACCTACCGCATGGGCCCGCACACCACATCCGACGATCCGACGCGATACCGCTCGGGTGCCACCGACGACGAATGGCGCGCGAAGGATCCGATCGACCGAATCGAGAAGTTGCTCAGACGAATCGGCGTGTTCGACGACGCGTTCGCTGCCTCGGTCAAGCGCACCGCCGACGACGTCGCCGCCGAGCTTCGTCGCGGTTGTCTCGAGACCGTCGAACCGGAAGCGATGTCGGTGTTCGACAACGTCTATGCCGATCCACACCCCCTACTCGACGACGAGCGGGCCAAGTTCGCCTCGTACCAGGCCGGATTCGAAGGAGCTACGTCATGACCACCCTGGAACGGCCCACCAGTCTTCCGTTGGGCAAGGCCATCAATGCAGGTCTGCGGCGAGCGATGGAGAACGACCCGAAGGTCCTGCTGATGGGCGAGGACATCGGCAAGCTCGGCGGTGTCTTCCGCATCACCGACGGCCTGCAGAAGGACTTCGGTCCCGGTCGAGTACTCGACATGCCGCTGGCGGAATCGGGAATCATCGGCACCGCAGTCGGTCTCGCGATGCGAGGATTTCGGCCGGTGTGCGAGATTCAGTTCGACGGTTTCATCTATCCGGCGTTCGACCAGATCGTCTCGCAGGTGGCCAAGCTGCACTACCGCACCAGTGGCAACGTCAAGATTCCGATGACCATCCGCGTGCCCTACGGCGGCGGAATCGGTGCCGTGGAGCATCATTCCGAATCTCCCGAAGGGTATTTCGCACAGACCGCAGGCCTTCGCGTGGTCACCTGCAGCAACGCGGCCGACGGCTACTCGATGATTCAGCAGGCCATCGCAAGTGACGACCCGGTGCTGTTCTTCGAGCCGAAGCGTCGGTACTGGGAGAAGAGCCCGATCGATCTGGGCGAGACCGAGCTCGACGCGTCCTACCCCCTGCATCGGGCGCGGGTGGTCACCGAGGGCACCGACGTCACCCTCATCGCCTACGGGCCGCTGGTCTCCACCGCCCGCAAGGCCGCCGAAGTGGCTGCTCACGAGGGAATCTCGATAGAGGTCATCGATCTGCGCTCGCTGTCCCCGATCGACTTCGAGACCATCGAGGACTCGGTACGCAAGACCGGGCGACTGGTCGTCACACACGAGGCTCCGGTGTTCATGGGGCTCGGCTCCGAGATCGCTGCACGGGTATCCGAACGCTGCTTCTACAATCTCGAGGCACCGGTGCTACGTGTCGGCGGGTTCGGGACCCCGTACCCCGCCTCGAAGCTCGAGAAGTTCTACCTCCCCGACGTCGACCGGATCCTCGACGCCGTCGACCGCTGTCGCTCCCACTGACCTCGCGCTCACCGACCGAGCCCGCCACGTAACGAACAGGATTCGACGATGCCCACCATCAAGAGCTTTCCATTGCCCGACCTCGGGGAAGGCCTCACCGAGGCCGATCTTCTGACCTGGCTCGTCGCCGTCGGTGACACGATCGAGCTCAATCAGAACATCGCCGAGGTCGAAACGGCCAAGGCTGCCGTCGAGCTGCCGTCGCCGTTCGCGGGTGTCGTTGCTGCACTTCATGTGTCGGAAGGCGACACCGTCGAGGTCGGAGTTCCGATCATCGATATCCGCGTCGATGGGAGCAGTGAGGACGGGAACAGCGAGGACGACGCGGCTGCCCCCGAGCTCGCCACCGAGGTGGATGACGCGAGCCCGGTCGAGGACAGTGAGGAGCGCGTCCCGGTTCTCGTCGGATACGGAGTGGCCAAGGAAGGATCCAGTCGACGCGGCGGTCGGGGAACCGCTCCGGTGACTGCGGCATCGAGCGGGCAGAACGGTAAGCCGTTGGCCACACCGCCGGTGCGAAAGATCGCCAAGGACAACGCTGTCGACCTGGCAGAGGTGCCCGCAACGGGAAGCCGTGGTGACGTCACGCGTGAAGACGTCGAGACCTACCTGGAGGGTGAGGACCCGGCAGAGATGCGGATCCCGCAACGGACCGGCCGCGAAGAACGGACCCCGATCAAGGGAGTCCGCAAACACACCGCGGATGCGATGGTGCGCAGTGCATTCACCGCCCCGCACGTCACCGAATTCGTGACCGTGGACGTCACCGACACCCTGACTCTGCTGGAATCCCTCCGGTCCTCGGCCCACTTCGCGGATGTACGGCTGACTCCGCTGGCGCTGGTGTCCAAGGCAGTTCTCGTTGCACTGAAATCGAATCCGTCGCTCAACTCGTCCTGGGACGAGGCGGCTCAGGAGATCGTCACCAAGCACTACGTCAACCTCGGCATCGCCGCGGCGACCCCGCGCGGCCTGATGGTGCCGAACATCAAGGACGCGCACGAACTCTCACTGGTGGACATCGCGCGTGCGCTGGCCGATCTGACGCGTACCGCGAAGGAAGGCAAGAGCAGTTCGGCCGACCTCGCCGACGGCACCATCACGATCACCAACGTCGGAGTGTTCGGAGTCGATGCAGGCACGCCGATCCTCAACCCCGGCGAAGCGGCCATCCTGTGCTTCGGTTCGATCCGCCGCATGCCCTGGGAGCACGAGGGCGCAATCGCTCTACGGTCCGTGACGACGCTGTCGCTGTCGTTCGATCATCGCCTCGTCGACGGCCAGCAGGGATCGCAGTTCCTCGCGCTCGTCGGCCGGTTGTTGAGCACTCCGGTGGATATGATCGCTCTGAGCTGATCTACGCAGCTCGGCTCGATGGAGACTGCTCGATGGAGACAAGGGTGCGAGTGTGGCCGAAGCGATCGACGAGTACTTCCTGCAGCAGGTTCGTTCGATCGGGCTCAGTGGGTCGGTCGTCGCTGAACCGCAGCGACTGATCCGGTACTTCGACGCGCAACTCGCCAGTCGGCATCTCGATTTCGCTGCTCGCTGGTTGCAGTCCGCGGGCTTCGGTTACTACACCATCGGCTCGTCCGGGCACGAAGCCAATGCTGCCGTCGGGGCCGCGACCGAGGTCACCGACCCGGCACTGCTGCACTACCGATCCGGCGGATTCTATGCGGCACGTGCACAACAGCGTTCGGATTCGACGCCGATCCGGAACGTGTTGGCAAGTCTGGTCGCCTCGACCCGGGACCCCATCTCCGGTGGCCGCCACAAGGTGTTCGGGCACGTCGACCTGGGGATCGTCCCGCAGACGTCGACCATCGGTTCCCAGGTTCCGCGCGCGGTCGGTCTGGCGTTCGCGCTCGGCCGGGCGAAGGCGCTCCGACATCGAACTCCGTGGCCTGAGGACGCCATCGTGGTGTGCAGCTTCGGCGACGCCTCGGCCAACCATTCGACGACGGTGGGTGCGCTCAACTCGGCTGCCTACTGCGCGCACCAGTCCGTTCCGATGCCGATCCTGTTCGTCTGCGAGGATAACGGCATCGGCATCAGTACCCGATCGCCGCGGGGCTGGATTGCGCAGTCGCTCAGCCGATTTCCGTCGATCGAGTACGTGCGGGCCGACGGCGATGATCCGGTCGCACTGATGCGCACCATCGACGCTGCGGTTGCAACGGTGCGTCATCGGCGCCGTCCGGTGGTCCTCCACCTGGAGACGGTGCGATTGATGGGCCACGCCGGATCGGATGCCGAACTCGCCTACCGTTCGAGCACAGACATTGTCGGCGACTATGCGCGAGATCCGTTGCTGGCGAGCGCACGTGTGCTGATCGGGGCCGGTGTTCTCTCGGCAGCCGATGTCGAGGCCCGCTACCGAGCGATGCGCGAGACCGTCATGGGCGAGGCCGAGGCGACGGTCGACTCGCTGCGCTCCGGGGCGTCGTCGCGTCTCGCCACCGCGGACGCGGTGATGGCCCCGCTCACCGAACGACGACCTATCGCTGTGGCCGCCACCGAGACCGGTCTGCGCGGTGCACCCAGCGAGCAGCGTCTCACACTCGCCGCGATGATCAACCGAACTCTCACCGACATCATGACTGCGCGACCCGACGTCCTCGTGTTCGGCGAGGATGTGGCCGTCAAAGGCGGCGTCTACGGCGTTACGAAGGGCTTGCGCAAGAAGTTCGGGGCAGCACGAGTTTTCGACACTCTGCTCGACGAGCAGACCGTGCTCGGCACCGCCCTGGGTGCTGCGCTCGCTGGTTTCGTTCCGATACCCGAGATTCAGTATCTGGCGTACCTGCACAATGCCGAGGATCAGCTGCGCGGGGAGGCCGCGTCGCTGAAGTTCTTCTCCGATGCGCAGTTCACCAATGGGATGGTGGTGCGCGTCGCCGGCTTGGCCTATCAACGCGGTTTCGGCGGGCACTTCCACAACGACAACGCGGTCGCCGTTCTGCGCGACATCCCGGGCATCGTGGTAGCGGTTCCGAGTTCGGCGGCCGAGGCCGCCGGCCTCCTGAGAACCTCTGTGGCACTGGCTGTCGAGGAGGGGCGAGTGTGCGTCTTCTTGGAGCCGATCGCGCTCTACCACCGAGTCGATCTGCACGACGGCGATGGGGCTTTGCGATGCGTCGACGATTCGGAGGCCCCGTTCGGCACCGTCGGGCTTCATGGGGACGGCGGTGATCTTGCAATCGTCACGTTCGGCAACGGCGTCGTGATGAGCAGACGCGCCACATCCACGTTGCGCGGGCGCGGGATTGCGGTGACGGTCGTGGACCTACGCTGGATTGTTCCGCTACCTGCCGAGGACCTGTTGCACCGGCTCGCGCACTTCGATCGAGTGCTGGTCGCCGACGAGACCCGACACGACGGGGGAGTCGGCGAGGGCGTCGTGACCGTTCTGGTCGAGGGCGGCTACGACGGTGCCATCGGCAGGGTCACGAGCAAGAACTCGTTCGTCCCGCTCGGCGGTGCCGCCGATCTCGTCCTCCTCTCGGAGGACGAGATCGTCTCTGCGGCTGTGGAGATGGTCGAAACCGGGTGACTCAGTGCACCGGCTGGACCGGGGTTGGCTCATCCTGGTCACGACGAGCCGGGGCGCGGATGAAGAACGACGCGGCCACTGCCACCAGTGACACGGCCCCGCCGCAGAGGAATGCGGTGTGGATACCGGCCTCGGAGCCGACCACAGCCGTTGCGCCGTCGTCGATGCGGGCGGCTGCGGTGGTGGACATCACGGTGACGAACAGTGCGGTACCGGCAGCACCGGCCAACTGCTGAACCGTACTGAAGATTGCACTACCGTGCGAATACAGCTGAGTGGGTAGTGATCCCAGCGACGAAGTCATGAGCGGCGTCATGATGAGAGCGAGACCCGCCGAGAGCAACATGTGGATACCGATCACGATCGGCAGTGCGGTCTGCGCGTCCAGCACTGTCATCGACCACAGTGCAGCGCTCACCACGACGGCACCGGGAATGACCAACGGACGCGGCCCGATTCGATCGAAGATGCGTCCGACGAACGGGGCGAGCAAACCCATCAGCAGTCCGCCGGGGAGCAGCATCAGTCCGGTGTCGAGAGTATCGAGGCCGCGGACGTTCTGCAGATACATCGGCAGCAGGATCAATGCGCCGAACAGGGCCATCATCGAAATCGCGATCATGCCGAGTCCGATGCTGAAGGTGGGAGTGCGGAACGGACGCATATCCAGCAGTGCGCCGCCGCGCTCCTGACGCGAGATCTGCCGGAGGACGAACACCACGAGGGCGACGGCACCGACGACCATCGGCAGCCATACCGGCATCACGGACTCCTCGGCCGAGTGGCCCAGGCTGCTCAGACCGTAGACGATGCCGCCGAAAGCCAACGCGGACAACACGACCGACGCGGGATCGAACGACGGCCGACTGGTTTGGGTCACGTTCTTCACCAGAGCGGTCCCGATAGCGAACGCGACGAGTGCGATCGGTAGGACGAGCCAGAACATCCAACGCCAGTCGAGCGAATCGAGGATGATCCCCGAGATCGTCGGACCGATCGCGGGTGCAACAGCGATGACGATGGAGATCACCCCCATCATTGCGCCGCGCTTGTGCGCCGGAACCACGGTGAGCACCGTTGTCATCAACAGCGGCAACATGATCGCCGTGCCGCTGGCCTGGGTAACGCGCCCGAGCAGGAGCAACTCGAAGCCCGGAGCGGAGGCAGCGAACAGAGTGCCGACGGTGAACAGCGTCATGGCCGCCACGAACACCTGACGCAGAGTGAAGCGCTGGAACAGGAAGCCGGTGATGGGAATGACCACCGCCATCGTCAACAGAAATCCGGTGGTGAGCCACTGCGCCGTCGTCGCGGAGATGTCGAGGTCGACCATCAGGGTGGGTAGCGCCACGCTCATGATCGTTTCGTTGAGGATCATGACGAACGCCGCGATGACGAGGATGCCGATCAGTAACTTGCTGCCCGGCGCGAGTTGCGCGTCGGGAGCGTGGTCGGTCTCGGATGTGGTCATGTGTCGAAAACCTTCGCGTGTGGGCTCGAGGTGGGAGCGGACGTCTATGTAGACAGCTTGAATCATTGTGACAGTTACTGTCAACTTGACCATTGCTGGTAAGTTGACACCGTTAGTGCGTAGGAGCGGCCGATGGGTGGACGATGATGAGCGAACAAGTACCGGATCTGCGGGAGCGCCGTCGCCGAGAAACCCTCCTCGAGATCACCCGTGCTGCTCTCGATCTGTTCGAGACGCAGGGCTGCGCCACCACGACGGTGGACCAAATCGCACGCCGGGCAGGAGTGTCGCCCAGTACGTTCTTTCGTAGCTTTGCGTCGAAGGAAGAATCGGTTCTCGGCCTCGCCCCGGAGTTCGAGCTGGACATCGACGCCTGGCTGGCATCGACGGCACCCGAGGACATCACCCTCACTGCGATCGAAGCACTGTACGAGCGATCCGTCGAACGATTTTCCGCTGCACCGGACGAGGCGCGAGATCGTCTGCTGCGTACTAGGCGGCTGATCGGGCGCGACGACCACCTGCGGGCCGCTGCCTTCGCGACCGACGCCATGACGCTGTGCCGCGTCACCGATTCGGTGGCCGCCGCGCTCGGTGGCCACGAAACACGTTCTTACGCACGGTTGCTGATCGAGGGTGCCGGGATGGCCATGCGGATCACCTTCGACGACTGGGCCGAACGGATCGACGCCGGGCAGGACGCCGACCTGGTGGACATCTACCGAACCACGCTGCGGGATCTGCGCCGCGTCGTGGCCGGCTGAGCGTGTCGTTGTGAGTGGAACTTCGTAGCAGGGGTCGAGTTTTCGTGCACGTGGCGCGAAGCGCCTCTCACCCGAAGCGGCTGGGCGACAGGTCCGCGTCGTCGAGTCCGCGGTCGGTGACGTCGACCGGAAGTGGTTGCCGCCGTACCAGAGACGCGCCGACCCGGGCCAGCGCCGCGCACGTCTGAATGCCGTACCCGCCCTGCCCGGCGCACCAGAAGAAGCCCTCGATGTTCGGGTCGAACCCGACGACCGGGGTGCGATCGGGAACGAAACTGCGCAGGCCTGCCCAGGACGATCGAACATGCCGCCCGGTCAACGTGGTCGCCTCGGCGATGTCGTCGAACGCCCGCGCGATCTCCAACTCGTCGGGGCGGGCGTCGCTCGGCTCGGTGGGCGTCTCGTCCGCAGGCGAGCACAAGAGCTGCGCGCCTTCCGGTTTGATGTAGAACTTCTCGTCGATGTCGCTCAATGTCGCGAGGTGCGCTGTGTCGAGGTCGTCGGGTGCGCCGACCATGAACACCGACCGACGCATCGGAACGAGCCCGATGGGCTCGGCTCCCGCCATCGCCCCGAGGGCATCTGCCCACGCGCCCGCTGCGTCGACGACGAGGGGAGCACTGTGCGTCGACCCATCCGTGGTGTGGACGTGCCACAGTCCGTCGACGCGCCTCAGTGCCTTCACCCCGGCTCCGGTGTGGACTCGTCCGCCCCGTGCGCGCAGTCCCCGCACGAAGCCCTGGTGCAGTGCGTGCACGTCGACCTCCATCGAATGCGGCTCGTACAGAGCGCAATCGATCAGTTCGGGGCGAAGTGGAGGAAAGAACGTGCGCGCGTCGGCAGGGGAGACCAATTGGGCATCCGGCGTCAGCCGGCTGACGTCTGCGTACGTTTTCTCGAGCGCCTCACCGCGCCCGGTGGACGCGAACTGCAGGAGGGGGCGCGAGGTGAGTAGTTCGGATCGGAAGTGCTCCGGCGGGTGCACCAGGAATTCTCGGCTGGCTGTTGTCAGGGCGCGAATGGTGCTGTTGCCGTAGGTCTCCAGGAACAGCGCGGCCGAGCGGCCGGTGGTGTGGAAGGCCAGTGTCGCTTCGCGCTCGAGCAGTGTGACGCGTCGGTCGTTCGCGAGTTCGTAACCGAGCGAGACACCCCCGATTCCGCCGCCGATCACGATGACGTCGGTGGAGTTCTGTTCGCGCTCGGACGTAGTCATGGATTGCTCCCGTTCGTTGTCTCTGCGGTCCACTGCGCGCCGGGGCCGATCGCCTCGTCGAAGATCAGCCAGGTTCGCGTCGACAGTATCCCGTCGAGTCCCTGCAGCTTGTCGAGCACCAGATGGCGCAGGGCCGAGGTGTCGGGCGCTCGCACCAGGACGAGTGCGTCGAAGTCGCCGCCCATGAGGCTGACGTGTTCGACGAACGGGAAGGTGCTCAGATCGTCGGCGACCGCGCGCCAGGAATCCTGTCTGATGGACAGCGCCACGTACGCGGACGCTCCGAAGCCGGCCTTCTCGTATGCGATCCGCGCGGTGAACCCCTCGATGACACCTTCGTCGAGAAGACGATCGACGCGCACGTACGCGTGCGCTCGGGAAATATGCGTGGCCTCGGCCAAGGCACGCATGGACATACGGCCGTCGCGGCTGAGCTCGGTGACGATGCGTCGGTCCACGTCGTCGAGCTGGTACTCGGTCTGTGCCATCCGTCCACTCCAGGTTGTTCGAGAAGGGCCTGCGTGGACGAATTGTCACATTGTTTCCGTCTCTGAGCCATCGTTCTTCGATTGCGCCCGCGATTTGAAAGCAGGTCCATGTGCCTGCACTCTGTGTAGAACACATCGATCCGTGACGAACACACAGGAGAGGTACCGGATGACCACGACCGACACGCTCGATCACGTCACGACCTCGGTCGCACGACGCGTTCGTCGGGGATACGAAGCGGATTTCGTGGACTGGACCGACCGCGGGATGAAACTGGTCCGAACCTCTCCCGGATTCCTCGGTGGTGGTTGGCTGGGCGGTTCCGGCGAGTCGAACGACTATCACGTGGTGTACCGATTCGAGACCCACGACCACCTCGACGCATGGTTGCGTTCGGATGCTCGACGCGATTGGCTCGGCACTGGCCGACCGATTGCCGACGACGTTGTGACGCATCGGCTTTCGGGTGTGGAGGGATGGTTCGAGCCGCAGTCCGACCGCACCGACGCGGTGCGGGTGATCGGTGGCCCGCCGCCGCGGTGGAAGCAGGCAGTGTCGATCGGCGTGGCCTTCTACGCCGTCAGCCTGCTCGTCAACATCGTCCTCACGCCGCACCTGACGGACCTGAACGTGGCTGTGCGCACCGCTGTGGTGGTGATGATGTGCACGCCGCTGATGGTTTACGTGGTGATGCCGTTCGTCACCGCCCGGCTACGTCGATGGCTGGCACCACGCTCGTAGCACCACCTTCGATAGGCTCGAGTCCATGCCCGACGCCCGAGTACACGATCAATTCGCTCTCGACGGAGCGTGGAACTTCCGCGACCTCGGTGGTGTGCGAACCACGGACGGGGCGACGGTTCGGCCCGGTTTGTTCTATCGCGCATCCGAATTGAGCGCGCTGTCCGAGACCGGCCGGCGTTCTGTCGGCGACTTCGGGATCCGCACGGTGTTCGATTTCCGTAGCGGTTCGGAGATCGATCGAAGTGGTGCAGACCGAGTTCCCCCGGGCGTGGAGTCGATCTCGGTTCCCTTCGAGAGCGTTCGAGCCGTGCGCGCCCCACACGAAGCACCCATGCAGGACGAGCAGAGCCAAGTGGAATACATGATGCGGGCTTACGCGTCCTTCTCGGCCCTCGACGGTGCATCGCACGCGATCAAGCGTGTGGTCGACGCAGTAGTCGAGAGGCGCGGTGGCGTTCTGGTGCACTGCGCTGCAGGCAAGGACCGCGCAGGGTGGACCGTTGCGACGGTGTTGCGGGCGGCCGGTGTCGGCGAGGACGACATCGTCGCGGACTACCTACGCAGCAACGACGGGATCGAGCCCCTACTCGCACATGTCCGTCGAACCTGGGTGGGAGCGGCCGACGCGGAGGTCCGACCCACCGAGGCGATACTGGGCGTCCGTGCCTCCTACCTGGAGCACGGATGGGCCGCGATGGAGTCGAACCACGGATCGTTCGACGGATATCTGACGCATTTGGGAATCGATGGGGCGTTGCGTCGTCGACTGACCGCCTCCCTCGTGGAGGAGTGAGCGGTAGCCTCGCCCCATGCGAATCGGACAGACGGCCCCGGATTTCGAGCTCCCCGATCATTCGGGTGAATCCCGTGCGCTCTCCGAGCTGACGGCATCGGGCCCGGTGGTGCTGTTCTTCTATCCGGCGGCCAACAGTCCCATCTGCACCGCCGAGGCCTGCCATTTCCGGGACCTCGGAACAGAATTCAGCAGATTCGGTGCGCGGCGAGTAGGGATCAGCACCGACACCCGCGACAAGAATCAGCATTTCGCGCTGCAGAGGTCCTTCGACTTTCCGTTGCTGTCGGATTCCGACGGGGCGGTTGCGGAGCAATTCGGAGTACGGCGAGGTGGGTGGTTCACCCGGCGGCGTCGGCTTCGTGAGCTCGAACGCGGGCGGGCGCATGCGGCCAACCGTGGTTTACTGCGGCAGTTGCTGTCCGTGAAGCGGACGACATTCGTGATAGATCGGCACCGAGTGGTGCGGATGGTGGTGCAGAGCGAACGCGGTCATGTCCATGCCACCAAGGCTCTGGAGTACCTGCGCTACCTGTCGTGAGGGCTATTCGTTGGCGCCGCTGAAGAGGGCGGTGTAGACGGCAGGCTTCGAAGCCTCGGCGTGCGCATCGGTCGATGCGTCGTCGGGATGGCTGAAGAGCGCCTCGTTCTTGTCTTTGTGTTCCATTCCCCGAGCATGCCCCTGATCGACCGCAATAGCCACTCGCCGCGCTGGCTCTGCTGGGACCCGCATCCCCTCGTGCGCGTTTTGCGTAGGTCCACCTACGCAAAACGCGCACGACGGGGTGGAGCCTGCGGAACGACTGCGAAAGTTCACATGCAGCCGGGTGGGATACTGCTCGAGTGCCCGATGAATCCCTGTTCGACGCCCTGCGCCGCGAGCCCGACGCCGAGGCACCCAACCTTCATGCCGTCGACGCTGCAGACCGTCTCGTCCTCGATACCGTCGACGAGCGTTCGGGAATCGACAGAACGGCACCCATCGCGGTGATCGGCGACCGATACGGGGCTCTCACCCTCGGTGCCGTCGGGCTCGGGTTCACGAACGTGCGAGTCCATCAGGACGCCGTGACGGGCGTGCGGGCGCTGGAGCTGAACGCTGCGCGGGTTGCCATGACCGGCTCGTACACCCAGCACGCACTCGGAGCCGACCTGCTCGACGGCGTCGGCGTGGTGCTGATGCAGCTGCCGCGGGGCTTGGCCGAACTCACCGAGATCGCCGAGCACACCGCCGCGCACGCGTCGGCGGATGTCGTCGTCCTTGCCGGGGGCCGCGACAAGCACATGACCCCCGCCATGAACGAGGTCCTGCGACGATCGTTCGAGACGGTCACGGCCGGCCGCGGCCGGCAGAAGGCCCGAGTGCTCACCGCAACCGGGGCGGTGGCGTCGGGCATGACGTATCCGGTGAGCAAGCGAATTGCCGACCTGGATCTGACGGTGGTGGCGCACGGGGCGGTGTTCGCGGGTGCAGGTCTCGACATCGGGACCAGGTATCTACTCGGGTTCGTTCCGAAGATGCTCCCACGAGCCCGAGTAGCCGTCGACTTGGGTTGTGGCACAGGGATTTTGGCCACCGAGCTGGCCCGAACCAGGCCCGATCTCGAGGTGATCGCCACCGACCGATCGTCCGCAGCGATCGCGTCGGCGGCGGCCACGGCGGAGGCGAACGGAGCGCGTATCTCGGTGACGATCGACGACGCCATGTCGACTTTCGAGTCCGAATCGGTCGATCTGGTGGTGTGCAACCCGCCGTTCCACGAGGGCACAGCGGTGCACACGGGAGGCGCAAGCAAGCTGTTCTCGGCGGCGGGTCGAGTGCTGCGGCCGGGCGGACAGATGTGGACGGTGTTCAACACTCATCTGAACTATCGGCGCGAACTGGCGGACGCGGTCGGCCCCACCGATCTCATGGGAAAGAACGGCAAGTTCACCGTCGCTCGCTCGGTACGTCCGAGCGAGCAACGGTAGGCGGTCAGGTGACCGGGCCGCCGTCCTCGGGTGTGCCGTCGATCTGACCCCGGTTGCGTCCGAGATCCTCGACGAGAGTGCCCTCGACGATCTCGGCCTGGCGCTGGCCTTCCGCGTAGTCGACGTCGGGGTCCTCGTCCGACTCCTCGATGACGTGGTCGACCAGTTCCTCGGTCAGCTCGTCGTCCGGGGTCTCGGTGATCGGGCGGTCGAGATCGTCCTCGACGGCGATGTCGGGTTCTTCCTCGCTGAGCTTGAGATCCAGACTCTCGCCCACGGCGGCCTCGCGGGCCGTGGTGCCGAAGCTGTTGGCCTCGCTCCAGTGATCGGGAGGATCGACCACGGTGTCACCGTCATCGTTGCGCACCTCGTCGGAGTCGACGCTTTCGCTGGGGTCCAAGGTCTGGTCGGGTCCGTCTTCGATTGCCATTTCCTCATAGTGCCCGTTTCGATTCGGTGTCACACACGCAGTCGTCTCCGCGTGTCGAGCCCCTACCCGGTAGAGTCCGTTTTGTCCGTCGTAGAAGTTCTCCGCTTGGGAACTTTTGTCCGGATGTCAGACGTTCTACTGGTGACCGACGGGGAGATCCCCGGTGGGGATCAGAACTTACGAAGGGAAGAGACACGGTGCGCACCTCCAGCAACCCGGTGTTCCGCAACCTGCCCAAGCAGCAGGGCGGCGGCTATGCCACATTCGGATCTGCGACGGCTGGAGCCTCGCAGGCCGCAACCTTCGGCCAGCATCCCGGAACGCAGGCCGATCCGTACACCACGCAGCCCGCGCAGCGGGCCATGACCATCGACGACGTCGTCACCAAGACCGGCATCACCCTCGGTGTGCTGAGCGTCACGGCGATCATCTCGTACCTGCTCGTCCAGAACAACAACGACCTGGCCGTGCCGTTCGTCATCGGCGGTGGCCTGATCGGCTTCGGTCTGGTCATGTTCGCCACGTTCGGTCGCAAGATGGACAACAAGGCGATCGTTCTCGCTTACGCGGCGGCCGAGGGCATCTTCCTCGGAGCACTGTCCTTCCTGTTCACCTTCCCCATCCAGGGAGTCGGAGCGGGGACACTCATCTCCCAGGCCGTCCTCGGCACGTTCGGCGTGTTCTTCGGCATGCTGATCGTCTACAAGACCGGTGCCATCCGCGTCACCCCGCGCTTGACCCGTATGGTCGTCGGTGCCCTCATCGGAGTCGTCGTCCTGATGCTCGGCAACCTGGTTGCCGGCTTCTTCATGGACGGTGGACTGGGGCTGCGTGACGGCGGACCCATCGCCATCATCTTCAGCCTCGTCTGCATCGGCATCGCGGCGTTCAGCTTCCTGCTGGATTTCGACCAGGCCGATCAGCTGATCCGCGCACAGGCACCGGAGAAGGCAGCCTGGGGCGTCGCCCTCGGTCTGACCATCACCCTGGTGTGGCTGTACATCGAGATCCTGCGTCTGCTGAGCTACTTCAACAACGACTAGTACTCACGCGAAGAGCCCCGCCACTCCTTTCGGAGGGCGGGGCTCTTTTCGTCTGTAGCAGTCAGGTCAGCTGAGGCGTTCGAGCACCATGGCCATACCCATGCCGCCGCCGACGCACATGGTCTCGACACCGAACGTCTTGTCCTGTGTTGTCAGGTTGTTCAGCAGCGTGGTGGTGATGCGCGCACCGGTCATGCCGAAGGGGTGGCCGATCGCGATGGCACCGCCGGAGACGTTGAGCTTGTCCTCCTCGATGCCGAGGTCGCGCGCCGATCCGAGGACCTGTACCGCGAAGGCCTCGTTGATCTCGAACAGGTCGATGTCGGAGATCGACATGCCCGCGATCTTCAGCGCCTTGCGGGTGGCCTCGATCGGTCCGAGGCCCATGATCTCCGGAGACGTGCCGGTGACTCCGGTGGAGACGATGCGCGCCAACGGCGTCAGGCCCAGTTCCTTGGCCTTGGTGTCGCTCATGATGACCAGCGCCGCTGCACCGTCGTTGAGCGGGCACGCGTTGCCTGCGGTGATGGTGCCGTTGGGTCGGAAGACCGGCTTGAGCTGGCTGATCTTCTCGTACGTGGTGCCGGCGCGAGGGCCGTCGTCGGTGTTGACGACGGTGCCGTCGGGCAGGGTCACCGGGGTGATCTCTCGCTCGAAGAAGCCTGCGTTGATGGCTTCCTCGGCGCGGTTCTGGCTGCGGACGCCCCAGTGGTCCTGATCCTCGCGGGTGATGCCGGTGAGCAGCGCGACGTTCTCTGCCGTCTGGCCCATCGCGATGTACGCGTCGGGGAGTTCGCCGTTCTCGCGGGGATCGGTCCAGCTGTCCGCGCCCTCTTCCTGTGCCTTCTTGGTGCGGGCCTCGGCGTCGGCGAAGATCGGGTTGTGGCTTTCCGGAAGCGAGTCGGAGCTGCCGTGGATGAAGCTCGACACGCTCTCGACACCGGCGGAGATGAACACGTCACCTTCTCCGGCCTTGATGGCGTGCAGCGCCATGCGGGTGGTCTGCAGCGAGGACGAACAGTAGCGCGTGATCGTCGTTCCGGGCAGGGAGTCGTAGCCGAGCTGCACTGCGACGATGCGAGCGAGGTTGTTGCCCTGCATGCCGCCGGGCAGACCGCAGCCCAAGAGCAGGTCGTCGATGTCCTTGGGGTCGAGCGAGGGCACCTTGGCCAGCGCAGCGGCGACCATCTGAGCGGTGAGGTCGTCGGGACGAATGTCCTTGAGCGACCCCTTCATCGCCCTGCCGATCGGTGAGCGCGCGGTGGCGACGATGACTGCCTCTGGCATGAGATCTCCTTCGAATCGATACTGCTTACCTGCTCTGTTACCGCCGAGTAGGCGATGTCTCCTGACCGAACTTACAACCCCGCCCGACCGCCGCCGCCACGACGTACGAGATCCTCCGACGCCGTGACGATCTCGGCGTCGAGCTCGGCGGTTCTTCTGCGCAGGAAGCGGTCGAGTGCAGCGGTGGCGCGGGGGATGGCCTTGCGCGATTCGACGGCTGCGGACACCGTCGGCAGCTCAGGTAGTGGACCGCCGTGCCACACACCGAGTGCGGACGCGAGCACCGGCAGAATCTGCTGTGCGGCAAGCTCGTACCCGGCGGCCGACGGGTGGAAGCGGTCGGCCGAGAACATGGTGTCGGGGGCCGCCAGGAATTCGGGTGCCAGTAGATCCGCCAGAGCGACCGGATGGCCGCCTGCGCTGAGAGTCCTGGCCGTCTGGGCGTGTGCGAGGCGTCGACCCCAATTGCGGACGACGGTACGCAGGGGTTGTGGAATGGCCGTCACGACACCGAGGTCCGGACATGTTCCCACCGCGACGACGCAGCCCTTGGCTGTCAGTCGCTCCACCGCATCGCCGAGCCGCGCCGCCGAAGCCGGGATGGAGAACTTCTTGGTGACGTCGTTCGCGCCGATGAAGATGACCGCAGCGTCGGGCGGCGGACCCGCGACGAACATGGCATCGACCTGGCCTTCGAGGCCCTTGGAAGTGGCACCGGCAATTGCTTTGGTACTCAATCGGATTCGTTGTCCGGTTTCCTCGGCCAGGCCGCGGGCGAGTAGTACGCCCGGGACTTCGTCGGCGACGACGCAGCCCACTCCCGCGGCCGTGGAGTCGCCGAAGATCATCAGATGAATATCTGCTGAACTTCCCAGTCGCCACCGTTCCGGGGCCGCGCAGCCCGCGGTGTAGACGCCGTCCGCCTCCGGTGGCTTGGCGGTGGTACGCCCGATGACGCCGCGGGCCGCGGCGGCCTGCCCCATCAGATGTCGGTAGGCGGCCCAGGACGCCGTCCCTGCTCCGGAGCCTGCCAGCACTGTCGCGGCGCTCGCTTTCGCAGCGGTACGCCATCCGCCTGCCGTCACAGATCGATCCCTCTCCTCATGCCGTCCACACCATCGTATGCGGGTGTCGACGGCCGTGACCGCGAGTCGATTACCTGCATCTGGGAAGATGGAGCGATGCGCATCGCTCAGCACATTACCGAACTCATCGGCAACACCCCGTTGGTGAAGTTGTCCACCGTCATCGGCGACGGCGGCGGCACGGTCGCGGCCAAGATCGAGTACCTCAACCCGGGTGGTTCGTCCAAGGACCGCATCGCCGTCAAGATGATCGACGCGGCCGAGGCATCCGGAGAATTGAAGCCCGGCGGCACCATCGTCGAACCCACGTCCGGCAACACCGGCGTCGGTCTCGCGCTCGTTGCGCAGCAGCGCGGCTACAAGTGTGTGTTCGTGTGCCCCGACAAGGTCGGTGAGGACAAGCGCAACGTGCTGCGCGCGTACGGAGCCGAGGTCGTCGTCTGCCCGACGGCCGTCGCACCCGAGGACCCCAACAGCTACTACAGCGTCTCCGATCGACTCGTGCACGAGATCGAGGGAGCCTGGAAGCCCAACCAGTACTCCAACCCGGCCGGACCGGCCAGCCACTACGAGACCACCGGGCCCGAGATCTGGGCCGACACCGACGGAAAGATCACTCACTTCGTCGCAGGCGTCGGCACCGGCGGCACCATCTCCGGCACCGGCAAGTACCTCAAGGAGGTCTCCGGCGGCAAGGTCAAGGTCATCGGCGTCGACCCGGAGGGCTCGGTGTACTCGGGCGGCACGGGTCGCCCGTACCTCGTCGAGGGCGTCGGCGAGGACTTCTGGCCGACCGCCTACGACCCGTCCATCCCGGACGAGATCATCGCCGTGTCCGACGCCGATTCGTTCGACATGACCCGTCGCCTCGCCCGCGAGGAGGGCCTGCTGGTCGGCGGCTCGTGCGGTATGGCCGCTGTTGCCGCGATCCAGGTCGCCGAGCGTGAGGGTCCCGACGCTTTGGTCGTCGTGCTGCTCCCCGACGGCGGACGCGGCTACCTGGCGAAGATCTTCAACGATTCGTGGATGTCGTCGTACGGATTCCTCCGTTCACGCCTCGACGGCAAGACTCACGAGACCTCGGTGGGCGAGGTGCTGCGCGGAAAGTCCGGTGCATTGCCCGATCTGGTGCACACTCACCCGTCGGAGACCGTGCGCGACGCCATCGAGATTCTGCGCGAGTACGGCGTCTCTCAGATGCCCGTCGTCGGGGCCGAACCGCCCGTCATGGCAGGCGAGGTTGCCGGCAGCGTCACCGAACGCGATCTGCTCAGCGCCGTCTTCGAGGGGCGCGCAGCGTTGGCCGACCCGGTCGCCAAGCACATGAGTGAGCCGTTCCCGCTGATCGGTGCCGGGGAAACCGTCTCCGACGCCACCAAGGCACTCGGCGAATCCGATGCGCTGATGGTCGTCGAGGAGGGCAAGCCCGTCGGCGTCATCACTCGCCACGATCTGCTCGGATTCCTCAGCAAGGGTGCCTAGCCCTCGTGCGCGTTTTGCGTACCCTGAAGTACGCAAAACGCGCACGAGGACGGACCCCAATGCACTACGTCGAATCCGGAGACGGTCCGGAACTGGTGTTTCTGCACGGCAACCCGACATCGTCGTATCTCTGGCGCAATGTGACCGGTGTCGTCGCACCTGCCGGCTATCGCTGCATTGCCGTCGACCTGGTCGGAATGGGTCGTTCCGGTGCATCGTCGTCCGGCTACCGTCTGGTCGACCATATTGCCCACGTCGGTGAATTCCTCGACGAACTGAGTCTGTCCGACGTCACTCTCGTCGGCCACGACTGGGGCGCGGTCATCGCCCTCGCTCTCGCCCGCGCTGACCCGGACCGCGTGTGCGGCGTAGCGGTGATGGAGGGTCATATTCATCCCATCGATAAGTGGGACGATTTGGACGACGGCGCAAGGGAGCTGTTCTCGGCGTTGCGCACCGCGGGTGTGGGTGAGCGAATGGTGTTCGAGGACAACGTGTTCGTCGAGGCCGTGCTCCCCTCTGGAATTCTGAGGACCCTGAGTCCCGACGAGATGGATGCCTACCGTCGTCCGTTCGTGAATCCTGCCTCGCGCGCGCCGATGCTGGAATGGGCACGTGAAATTCCGATCGCAGGGGAGCCGTCGGCAGTCGTATCGATCGTGACGAGCAATCAGCAGGTGTTCGCGGACGAGACGATGCCGACCTTGCTCATGCACGGGTGTCCCGGTGCGGTCATCGGGCACATCGAAGTCGAGTGGTGCCGGATCCACGGACGCGCGATGACCATCGTCGACGTTGGTAGCGGCACGCATTTCCTCCCGGAGGATCAACCCGCCGCGACAGCCGAGGCTCTACTGGGCTGGCTGGGCACCTAGGCCTCGTGCGCGTTTTGCGTATCTGTGGCTACGCAAAACGCGCACGACGGGCGGCGCCCTACCGCACCGCGCTCGAGCCGGTCAGGGCCTGCCCGATCACCAATTGATGCACCTCGGACGTGCCCTCGTAGGTGAGGACGGATTCGAGGTTGTTGGCATGGCGGAGCACCGGGTATTCGAGCGTGATTCCGTTGGCCCCCAGGATCGTTCGGCATTCGCGAGCAATCTTGATTGCTTCACGCACGTTGTTGAGCTTTCCGAGGGACACCCGCTCGCCCGGCAGCTCGCCCTTGTCCTTGAGTCGGCCCAGGTGCAGCGCGAGCAGCTGCCCCTTACCGAGCTCGAGGGCCATGTTCGCGAGCTTGGCCTGGGTGATCTGGTATCCGGCGAGTGGCTTGTCGAACACCGCGCGGGTCTTGGAGTACTCGATCGCGGATTCGATGCAATCCCGAGCTGCGCCCATCGCACCGAAGACGATGCCGAAGCGGGCCTCGTTCAGGCAGCTCAGCGGTCCGCTCAGGCCACGGGCCTCGGGCAGCATTGCGTCGGCGGGCAGCCGTACGTCGTCGAACACCAGCTCGCCCGTGATCGACGCACGGAGCGAGAGCTTCTTCTTGACCGTGTTGGCGGTGAATCCTGGGGTGTCGGTCGGCACGACGAAACCGCGGATCTTGTCGTCGGTCTGCGCCCATACGACGGCGACGTCGGCGACCGGTCCGTTGGTGATCCACATTTTGCTCCCGTTGAGGATCCAGTCGTCACCGTCGCGCTTGGCGCGGGTGAGCATGCCGCCGGGGTTGGATCCGAAATCGGCTTCGGTCAGACCGAAGCAGCCGATCAGCGAGCCCTCGGCCATCCCCGGTAGCCACTGCTGCTTCTGCTCCTCGGAGCCGTACTTCCAGATGGCGAACATCGCCAGCGAGCCCTGAACCGAGACCAGCGAACGGATGCCGGAGTCGATCGCCTCGAGCTCGAGGCAGGCCAGGCCGTACGCCGTCGCAGAGGTTCCGGCGCAGCCGTAGCCCTCGAGATGCATACCGAGCAGGCCGAGCGAGCCGAGTTCCTTGGCCAGCTCACGCGCCGGCACCGTGCCCTCGTCGAACCAGTCGGCGATGTGCGGACGGATGCGCTCGTTGCCGAACTTGCGGACGGTGTCCCGGATCTGGCGCTCCTCGTCGTCGAGGAGTGAATCGATCGCGAACAGTTCGTCGACGCTCTGGGAGTTGGCCACGGTGCCTCTTTCCGCTGGGGGTTGTCTTCGCAGGTTACCCACGCCCCCGCCGGGCGACGCAGGCCGATTAGGGTGGAGGCCATGAGTGAGCAGCGCAGCAAGGCAGACAACACGTCCTGGCAGGGCTTTTCCACCAAGGCGGTCCACGCCGGTTACGAGCCGGATCCGCTGACCGGCGCAGTGAATGTGCCGATCTACGCCAGCTCCACCTTCGCTCAGGACGGCGTCGGCGGCATGCGCAGCGGTTTCGAGTACGCGCGCACCGGCAACCCGACGCGTCGGCCGCTGGAAGCCAATCTCGCGGCGATCGAGTCCGGCACCTACGGGCGGGCGTTCTCCTCGGGCATGGCGGCGACGGACTGCCTGTTGCGTTCGGCGCTGCGTCCCGGTGACCACCTCGTCATCCCCAACGACGCCTACGGCGGCACGTACCGGTTGATCGACAAGGTCTTCACGCAGTGGGGTATCGAATACTCGGTGGCTGCAGTGTCGGATGTCGACGAGGTGCGGGCGGCGATGCGTCCGAACACCAAGCTCGTCTGGGTCGAGACGCCCACCAACCCGTTGCTCAACGTCGGTGACATCGAGGCGCTCTCGGGTGTGGCCCACGAGGGTGGAGCCAAGCTTGTCGTCGACAACACGTTCGCGTCGCCGTACCTGCAGCAGCCCCTGAGCCTCGGTGCCGACGTGGTGCTGCACTCGACCACCAAGTACATCGGCGGACACTCCGATGTGGTCGGCGGCGCGTTGGTGACCGACAGCGAAGAACTCGATACGGCGTTCGCGTTCCTGCAGAACGGCGCAGGCGGCGTTCCCGGCCCGTTCGACGCGTTCCTGACCTTGCGCGGCATCAAGACCCTCGCGCTGCGGATGGAACGGCACAGCGACAACGCCGAGAAGATCGTCGAATTCCTCGACGGGCACCCGGCCATCTCGCAGGTCATCTACCCCGGACTCGAATCGCACCCGTCGCATGCGGTCGCCGCGAAGCAGATGCGACGCTTCGGCGGCATGGTCTCGGTGCGCCTGGCCGGCGGCAAGCAGGCGGCACTCGATTTCTGCGCGAAGACCGAAATCTTCACTCTCGCCGAGTCTTTGGGTGGCGTCGAATCGTTGATCGAGCACCCCGGTGCGATGACGCATGCGTCGACGGCGGGTTCGTTGCTCGAAGTGCCCGACGACCTGGTGCGGCTGTCGGTCGGTATCGAGGACGGTGCCGATCTGGTCGGTGACGTCGAGCAAGCTCTGGCATGATCGTCGCACTGATCGACTCGGGCCTGGGAATGGTTCCGACGGCTGCGCGGCTGCGCAGTCTGCGTCCCGAGCTCGATCTGGTGCTGATGATGGACCCCGACAACGCACCGTGGGGCCCCAAGCCCGACCGATGGGTCATCGACCGGGTGGTCGGTACCGCACAGCATGCCGTCGAGCTCGGTGCCGAGGTGGTGGTACTGCCGTGCAATACCGCGAGCGTGACGGCGCTGAGTCACGTTCGGGCTGCACTGGGTGACGCGGTTCCGGTGGTGGGTACCGTGCCGGCGATCAAACCCGCTGCGGCGGTGAGTGATCGGATTGCGATCTGGGCGACGGCAGCGACGACGGCAAGTGCTTATCAAGCGCGCTTGATCGAGGAGTTCGCGTCGCATCGGACGGTGACGAGCGTGGCGTGCCACGGTCTGGCGGACTCGATCGATCGTGGCGACGAACGTGGAATCAGTGCAGCCATCGCCGCTGCAGTGGCGTCCACTCCCGACGACGTCGAGGCGATCGTGATGGGCTGCACGCATTACCCGTTGGTGCGGAGCGAGATCGTTGCTCAGCTGCCCACCGAGGTGACGATGTTCGACAGCGCCGAGGCCGTGGCCAACCAGACGATCCGACGGGTCGACGAGGTCGAGTCCGGTAGTTCCGGCACCGGACGCGTATCGGTGTGGCTCAGTGGGGTCGAGGGTGAATTGCCTACGAGTGCCCAGCGGTATCGCGAGGGACAGGTCCTGCTCGACGTGGCCGGAGCACGCCGACTCTGAGTCCTCGGGAATGCACCAACTTCCTAGGCGTTGTCTTTCACTTAGGTAACGGTCGCGGCAGTGGAGGGACAACATATGGTCGACGTCGAAGTGCGGGGTAGTGCCGGGAAGGCTGCGGCGAGGATGCCGCATCGGTACGCCTTCTGGGTTGTCGGCGTTGCCTTCATCGTTCTGATGGCGTCATCGGCGGCACCGTCCCCGCTGTATCCGGTCTATCAGCAGGCCTGGGGCTTCAGCGCGATCACGCTCACGGTCATCTTCGCCGTCTATGCCGTCGCGTTGTTGTCGACACTGCTCACCGTCGGTAGCCTCTCGGACCACATCGGGCGCAAGCCGATTCTGATCGCATCTCTTCTGCTTCTCGTCGTCAGTCTGATCCTCTTCATGGTGGCCGACAGCGTCCCGATGCTCATCGCAGCTCGCATCGTGCAGGGAATCGCGGCAGGGGCGGCGACGGGTGCGATGAGCGCGGCCGTCATCGACCTGCAGCCGAACGTATCCACCGGGCCGCTGCTCAACAGCATCGCGCCCTCCCTCGGACTGGCAGGCGGCGCGCTCGGTGCCGGATTGCTGGTCCAATTGGCACCTGCCCCCGACGTCCTCGTGTTCGCGCTGTTGATCGTCGCGGCGCTCGTCCTTGCGGTGGCACTGCTGTTCGTGCCGGAGACGTCGGCGTTGCGCGGCTTCGATTCCCGACGCCACCTCGCGTCGACGCTGCTGCCGCGGGCGTCGATCCCCAAGTCGGTGCGGGCACCGTTCTTCCTCATCGCTCCGGCTCTGTTCGCCACCTGGTCGCTCGGCGGCTTTCACCTCTCGCTCGGACCGTCGATCATCGGCGGCGTCTTCGGCATCGACAACCACATCGTCGGCGGTCTGGAGATCTTCGCGCTGTTCGCCTCGGGTGCGGTGGCAGCTGCCGTGGTGCGCAACGGGTTTCCCCGCACCGTGATGATGGTCGGGGCGACGGTGTTGGCGGCCGGTGTCGCAACCACTCTGGTGTCGGTACAGATCGGGTCGATCGCGGCGTATTTCGTCGGGGCCGTCATCGCCGGATCGGGCTGGGGAGCAACGTTCCTCGGTGCGATGCGCACCCTCGGCGCTTTGGTCCCCGCAGCGGAACGGGGCGGGGTGTTCGCCACGACCTTCGTCATCAGCTACCTCGCGTTCAGCGTGCCCGCAGTGATCGCCGGACTGGCTGTGCACCGGTTGGGTCTGAGCACGACAGTGGAGGTGTACGGGGCATTCGTCATCGCACTCGCGCTCATCTCGGTTCTCGGATTCTCGGTGGCGCAGCGTCGAGATCGCTAGTGCAGCAATCTCGGTCGAGTGACCCCTACCGAGGATGAGCGAGTACCCCTGCCCGATCGGGTAGTTCGAAGCGTCGTTGGCAGAGTTCGCCCGGCTGGGTGTTCCCATCGCGGTGCCGGGCAGTGGAGTGTGGTCATCAGTGAGACGCCGATCACAGAGGAAGGCGTCTTCGACTCACACTCACCGAGGAGACACCGATGGTTATCGAGCTCAATCAGATCTGGGAATTTCCCATCAAGGAGTTTCATCCGCTGCCGCGCGCCAAGCTGGGAGTCGGTGCCCACGACATGATCGGTGTCGAGGCCAAGGAACTCGGGTTCAAGCGCTCATTGCTCGTCACCACCGGACTGCGCGGTTCCGGAATCATCGAGGAACTGATCGGCAAGATCGAGTACCAGGGCGTCGAGGTGGTCCTGTACGACAAGGTGGAGTCCAACCCCAAGGACTACAACGTCATGGACGGTGCCGCCCTCTACCAGAAGGAGAAGTGCGACAGCGTCATCTCGGTCGGTGGTGGCTCGAGCCACGACGCAGCCAAGGGCATTCGCGTCGTCGTCGCACACGACGGCCGCAACATCAACGAGTTCGAGGGATTCTCCAAGTCCACGAACAAGCAGAACCCGCCGCACATCGCTGTATCGACCACTGCCGGAACAGGTTCGGAGACGTCCTGGGCATACGTCATCACCGACACCTCGGATATGGAGAAGCCGCACAAGTGGCTCGCCTTCGACGAGGCGTCGACACCGACTCTGGCACTGGACGACCCGCTGCTCTACTACACCTGCCCCCAGCAGTGGACCGCGTTCTGTGGCTTCGACGTCCTTGCCCACGGTGCCGAGCCCTACGTCTCGCGTCTGGACTTCGCACCGTCGCTGGGTAACGCGATCTACTCGATCGGCCTGGTGTCCAAGCACCTCCGCGAGGCCGTGTACGACCCGGGCAACCTGAAGGCCCGCGAGGGGATGATGAACGCCCAGTACATTGCCACGCAGGCGTTCAACTCCGGCGGCCTCGGTGTCATCCACTCCATCTCGCATGCGATCAGCGCGTTCTACGACAGCGCTCACGGTCTCAACAACGCCATCGCTCTGCCACGCGTGTGGGAGTACAACCTGCCCTCGCGCTACGAGCGCTACGCGGAAATCGCTGTGGCCATGGGCGTCGACACCAAGAACATGACCACCGTTCAGGCCGCCGACGCTGCCGTCGAAGCCGCAATCCGCCTCGCCAAGGACGTCGGCATTCCCGACAACTTCGGATCGATTCGCTCGGCGACATACGACAAGAACCGGATGAACACCGGCAAGTACGCCGGCAAGGGCGACGTGATCAAGGGCGACGAGAAGTCGGTTCTGAAGATCTCCGAGCACATCCAGGAAGACTGGTGCACCCCGGGCAACCCCCGTGAGGTCACCGTCGAATCGATGATCCCCGTCGTCTCGCACGCGATCAACGAGTCGTACTAACCGCCACCCATGTGAGCGGAACTTCGTAGCAGGGTACGAAGTTCCGTTCACGTGCGGCGAAGCCGCCTTCCGAAGGGAAACACATGACCTCGCTGTCGACAGTGCGTAGCGACGACACCGGCACCGTTCGATTCACCGACGCGGCCGATCTGCAGCGCGCGCTCGGGGAGCAGAACTACATCGCCGACGACGACCTCGCCACCGTGGTGCATCTGGCGACAGCGCTCGATCGCCCGCTGCTGCTCGAAGGCCCCGCGGGCGTCGGCAAGACCGAGCTGGCCAAATCCCTTGCTGCAGCGAGCGGTCGGAAGCTCGTGAGGTTGCAGTGCTACGAAGGTCTCGACGACAACCGAGCCCTGTACGAGTGGGACTACGCCAAACAGCTGCTGCACGTGCAAATGCTGCGCGAACACATCGGTGCGCTCACCCAGCACGTCACCGACATCGACGACGCCTCGAAGATGCTGGCGGCCAAAGACTTCGGCCTGTACTCCGAACCGTTCCTGTCGGTACGGCCCCTGCTGGAGTCGGTGCTGTCCGAGGAGCCGGTCGTTCTACTCGTCGACGAGGTCGATCGCACCGAGGAATCCATGGAGGCACTGCTGCTCGAAGTGCTCGCCGAGAAGCAGGTGACCATTCCCGAGGTCGGTACGTTCACAGCACGCAGCGATCCGTGGGTGATATTGACCTCCAACGACACTCGTGAGCTGTCGTCGGCCCTCAAGCGGCGCTGCCTGCATTTCCATCTCGATTACCCGACCGCGGCGCGGGAACGAGAGATCGTCACCGCTCGCGCTTCCGAGGTGACCACACAGATCGCGGCCGACATCGTCCAGCTGGCACATGAATTGCGCGAACTACCGCTACGCAAGAGCCCGTCGATCTCGGAAGTGATCGACGCGGCTCGTATCGCGTCGGTCCTCGGCCACACCGACGAGACGCGCAAGTACCTTCTCGCTGCGCTGGTCAAGTACTCGTCGGACATGAAGATCGCGCTGGCCGGACCGGTAGCAGAAGAGCCCTCTGCACCGACATCGCTCGGCGCGGTCGTCAACACGACCGCGACGGCCTTTCGTGGGCACGGCGGACGCGACAAGGGTGGCATCGGAATACGACGATGACTGTGCACCGGACGTTCTCGGCATCGGTGGTGCTGGATGTGTTGGCGGCGGTCTTCGGTCGAATTCTGCGTCGCTACGGCGTTGCCGCGTCGCCGGCCGAGGTCATCGAGGTACGACGCGTCCTCGGTCTTCTCGGGGCCCGTGACCTGGCGGTTCTGCGCGCGGCGTTGCGCGCGACGTGTGCGAAGTACGACCATGAACAGCGTGGCTTCGATCTCGCGTTCGAGTCGATGTTTCGGGACGCGGCAGAAAGCATCGTGGACGAGCATCGTTCGTCGGTCGGCGCGCAAGTGGCCGGCGGACTTCCCACGGACCTGGACGTGGGAGCGGACCAGGAGGCGGCGAAATACGCCGAGTACAACGAGCGTGCCGTCGAGATCGGGGATCTGCTCGACACGCCCGAGGCCGACAAGGGATTCAACCCGCACAAGGACGACGACGACATCAGTCTGTCGTCCGAGGATCATGATCTGTCCATCGATACCGACGGTGACATGGGCCGACGAGGCGTCACCTACACCGTGGACCTCGAGCGTTCCGGGTCGACGGCGGCCGGGGAGTTGGCGTCGAGTACCAGTGGAGCGGTTGCAGGACAGCTGAACTGGGAAGACCCGGCCGGAATCCTGGCGTGGTTCGACGCCTACGATCCGCGCAGCGTCTACGGTGACGGCAATGATTCCGGCGAGCTGAGTGCCGCAATGCTGGACCGGATCACCGATGCCGTCGAGGCGTTCGTGGCGGCGCTGGGGGATGTGACCGGGACGATGTCGTCGCCGGTGCCGGTCGACGGCGCGGCGCAGGCGCTCGGCCGGCATGCCGAGATCGAGCGTGCGAGCCACGAAGTGCTCAGACACATGCGGGGAACTCCTCGCCCGCGGCCGCGCGAGCATTCACGGGGTCCGCTCGACATGCGACGCACCGTCCGTTCCAGTCTGCGTACCGACGGAATTCCCTTCCGTCTGGTGACGAAAACACCTGTACCCGACAAGGTCCGACTGCTCGTACTTGCTGATGTTTCGCTCTCGGTGCGGCCGATCACCGCATTCACGCTCAGACTCGCGCAGGCCATGCATTCTCGCGCGCACCGGTGCACGGTGATGGGGTTCGTGGACGCGCCGGTGGATGTGACGACCACCTTGCGCGGTAGCACCGGCGACGGCGCACTGGCTGCCGTACTAGCGGACGCCCGCCTGGACCTCGAAGCCAGCAGTGACTACGGCAAGACCTTCGCAGGTCTCCTGGACTCGCACGGGGACGTGCTGAACAAGCGCACTGCCGTGATCATCGTGGGAGACGGTCGGTGCAACGGACGGCCGCCCGGACTCGACGCGTTGGCGAAGATTCGGTCCAAGGTGCACCGCATCGCATGGATCACCCCCGAGGCCCGCCGTTACTGGGCGCAAGCAGCGTGCTCGATGGAGGACTACGAGCAGATCTGCGACCGGGTGGTGGTCGCGCGGGACGGAGACCAGTTGACGGCGCAGGCGGCCGAACTGGGGCACGCGCTGTCCTGACCTGATCGCACCGGTACCTACCCGGTCGGGTAGGTACGAACCTGGCCCGGCGCTGGTGGGATCGCACCCGTCACGCTCGTAAGGTTGTAACCTGAATCACAGGTCCGGATGGTGTGGACCGAAGACAGCGAGGGTGTGAACGGTGGACCAGGCAGCTACGGCGAACGTCGGCAAGGCGCTGCACGACCTCGATGCGCAGCGCAGCAGAGCCGAGACACCACGAGTCCTCAAGTTCCACGCGCCCGAGATCGTGTTCGGTCCGGATTCGCTGGGCGAGGTCGCGCACGCGACGCGCCGCCTCGGCGGGGTACGGCCGATGCTCGTCACGGACCAGGGTTTGATCGACAGTGGCTGGGCAGGGCAGCTGGTCGATCTACTGGTTGCGCAGGGACTCGAGCCCCAGGTCTGGAGTGCGTTGACACCCAATCCCAAAGATGTCGAGATCGAGGCCGGGCACGGCTGCTACGCAGACTTCGGCTGTGACGTGTTGGTGGCCATCGGCGGCGGGTCGGTCATGGATGCGGCCAAGGGGATTGCCATCCTTGCGGGCAACGGCGGCCGAATCCTGGACTACGAGGGGGTCGATCAGGCCACTCGGCCGATTCCGCCGCTGGTGATGGTGCCGACGACATCCGGCACTGGAGCCGACGTCTCGCAGTTCTGCATCGTCACCGATACCGCACGCTCGACGAAGATCACCATCCTCGGCCGGGCGCTGGTTCCGGACATCACCGTGATCGATCCGATGTTGCTCACCACGATGCCCGAATGGCTCAACGCGGCAACCGGTTTGGATGCGCTGACGCACGGAATCGAGGCATTCGTCTCGCTGGGTCACAACCAACTCACCGACCACCATGCTCTCCGAGCCATAACCATGGTGATGTCACAGTTGGCTCGCACGATCGACGAGCCCACCGACATGGTTGCGCGCGGATCGATGGCCCAGGCAAGTCTGGAAGCGGGCCTGGCCTTCACCAACGCCATCCTCGGTGCCACACATGCCATGAGCCATCAGGTGGGGGGACTGCTCGACCTCCCACACGGCGTGATCAACGGGGTACTGCTACCGCACGTCATTCGCTTCAACGCCGCAGAGGATCCGTTGCCGTACGTGGCCATTGCGACGAGTCTGGGGCTGGCCGAAGGCCGCGCACGGCCGGAGGAGGCAGCGATGGCCGTGGCCGATCGGGTGGACCGCCTCGCTCGTCAGGTAGGTGTTCCCGCTGGCCTGGCCGAGATCGGCGTCAGCGAGTCCGATCTCGATGTGTTGGCCACCAACGCCTTACGCGATGCCTGCATGTCCACCAATCCTCGCTCCGCGACGCATCGCGAGATGGTCGATCTGTTCAGGAGTGCGCTGTGACGTCCGGACCCGACCTCTCGTTGCTGACGGGACTGCGTTCGGGCAAGAACACGTTCTACCCCCAATACCGCGGCGCAGCCGAACGTTTGGAACGTGTTGTCTACGCACTGGAACTCATCTCACGAGCGCTGGTGCGCACGGTCGACGGTCCGGAAACACTGGTGTGCGCTGTGGCCGAGGCCGCGCGCGCTCATCTGAGTGCACGCTGGGTCGTCTTCGCTCTTGCCGATGGTGCCTTGCCGGACGCAGGGCCTCGTCGGCTGGTACTCGGTCCCGACGCGACGCCGTTTCTGGTGGACAACGTCGAGGGGCCACCGCTGCCGGACGATGTCGTCGACTGTCTCGAGTCGATCCGGACGTCCACCTGCGGCGACGGACTTACTCCGGTCATCTCTGCTCATCATGCCTTCGTACCCATCGCGTTCGACGGCGGTGTCGTCGGTGCGTTCGCGGCGTGGACCGGAGAACAACGAGTGCTGGACGCCACCGACGCCGCGGTGTTGAGCATTCTTGCGAGCCAAACTGCGGTGGCTCTACAGAATTCGGCACTTTTTCAAAGTCGGCGGCAACTGCTCGAGCGTACCGAGAGTGCCTATGCCGAGGCGAACCGGACAGCGGCCGATCTTGCGGCCCGCAATGCCGAACTGTTGCTGACACAAAGACAACTGGGTGCCGCGCATCGCCATCAGGTGCTCGACGACGAACGTCATCGCATCGCTCGTGAACTGCACGACAGCGTGACTCAGGCCGTGTTGTCCGCGGGTATGCAGATCGAAGTGTGTCGCAGCGAGATCTCGGCCGAAGAACGTAGTGACAGGTTGGATCTGGCCAAGGACTTGACGCGTCGGGCGGTGGACCAGCTGCGGTCGGCGATCTACGCCCTCAATCACCCACAGGACGCCGACCGTACGTCGCTTCCCGAAATGCTCGAACAGCTTTCCGTGGTCCACATGCCCGACGAGTTACAGGTGTCGCTGCGTGTGGAGGGAACTCCAGTGGAGTTGAGCAGCGAGTGCGAGCATGCTTTGCTTCGCATCGCCGGCGAAGCGCTGTTCAACACAGCGGTGCACGCGCATGCCTCGCGAGCAATTCTGCGTCTGACCTATTCGCCCGATCAGATGCAGCTGTCGATTGCCGACGACGGTGACGGCGATCCCGCCCACCTGCGCATGATGCTGCACTTGGCCGAATCCACAGACGTCGACGGCCGTCACCGCGGACTGGCGAACATGGCGGCCCGCGCCCGCGAACACGGCGGGGTCCTCGAGATCCGCCGAGCCCGAACCGGTGGAGTGCGGGTGGCGGTGCGCATTCCACTCCGAGAACGATCCGAGAAGGGCGAAACACAGTGAGTGTTCCGACGGTTCACACAGGCGCAGGGCAGTTGGCGGCACCCACGGTCCGCATCGTGCTGGTCGACGACCACGCAATTCTTCGCGACGGGCTGCGTTCGGTACTCGAACGCGAGTCGGATCTGACGATCGTGGGGGAGGCGTCCACCCGGGAGGAGGGTTTGGCCGTCGTCGCGCGGGTCGAGCCCGACATCGTGTTGATGGATCTCAAGCTCTCGGCCAGCTCGGACTACGAGGGCTTGGCTCTGTGCGCACAGTTGGCCAAGGCGCACAGCGGAATCGGGCTGCTCGTATTGACGACGTTCCTCGACGACCGGCTTGTGGTGGAGGCCGTGCACGCAGGTGCCCGAGGATATGTGGTCAAGGACGTCGACACCACAGAGTTGGTTCGTGCGATCCGCGCCGTCTCGCGCGGGGAGAGTGCCTTCGATTCACGCAGCGCCTCGGCTGTCGTTCGATCACTCAACGGCACACCGAGCAGTATCGAGCGGCTCACCGAGCGCGAACTCGAAGTGCTCCGCCTACTGGCAACGGGTCTGTCCAACAACATGATCGGAACCCAACTGTTCATCTCGGCCACGACAGTGAAATTCCACGTCAGCAACATCATGCGCAAACTCGCGGTGTCGAGACGAGCCGAGGCGGTGTATGCCGCGAGCAAACAGGGGTTGATCTGAGCGACGCGCGTACGGCACCGAGCGCAAAGTAGTCGGCGCTCAGCGTCCTGTCGGATGGGTCTGCGAGGTGCAGGCTTCGGATAACACACACCAGTGATGTCCACGCCGAGGAGCCACCCATGACGACCGTTCAGGAAGACACGCGCCCACACGACGCTCCCGAAGACCGCCCGACGGAGCTCACCGTTCTCGGTGCCTGCGGCCAGGATTGTCCCGATTCGTGCTCGATGGTGGTCACCGTCGCGGACGGTGTGGCCACGAGCGTGAGCGGAAGCAAGACCAACCCGTACACCAACGGTGGGCTGTGCGTGAAGGTGGACAACTACCTGGACAAGGTCTACAGCCCCGAGCGAGTTCTTTACCCGCTCAAGCGATCCGGACCCAAAGGCTCGGGAATGTTCGAGCGGATCTCGTGGGACGAGGCCGTGGCCACCATTGCCGAGAAATTCACCTCCATTGCCGACGAGTTCGGTCCCGAGGCAATCATGCCGTGCAACTACCTCGGCACTCAGGGGATCACGCAAGGCCTGAACGTGGGGGATGCGTTCTTCAACCGGCTGGGGGCGACCGTTGCCGAGCGTACGTATTGCGACGCGGGCTCCTGCACTGCCTACGCGATGACGGTCGGCGACACGGCGGGTGTCGATCCCGAAAGCTTCGTCCACTCCAGGTTCATTCTGATCTGGGCGTCGAACATCATGAGCACCAATCTGCACCTCTGGCCGTACGTCGCCGAGGCCAAGAAGCGCGGTGCCAAGGTGGTGGTGATCGATCCGGTCAAGACCAGAACCGCGAAAGCTGCCAGCTGGTACATCCCCATCCGTCCCGGCACCGACGGCGCGCTCGCCCTGGCGATGATGCACGTGATCATCGACGAGGGTCTGACCGACGCCGACTACATCGAGCGTCACACGATCGGCTTCGACGAGTTGGCCGAACGGGTGAAGCAGTACACCCCGCAGTGGGCATCGGAGGAGACGGGCATTCCCGTCGACGACATCTACACCCTGGCACGAGAATACGCGCAGAGCCAGCCGGCTGTGATTCGCATCGGTGTCGCGATCGAGCGAAGCGCGGGAGGCGGGCAGAGCGTCCGAGCGATTTCCTGCCTGCCGTCGTTGGTGGGTGCCTGGCGCAAGCCCGGCGGCGGAATCCTGCAGCTACCCCTGTGGGCTTTCCCGGTGAACTGGCCCGAGTTCCTGCAGACGGATCTGCAGACTCCAGGCACGCGCGTGATCAATCTGTATCAACTCGGCGAAGCGCTGACCGGCGGGCTGAATCTGGACACGCCCCTCAAAGGTCTGATGGTCTACAACTCGAATCCGGTGGTGGTGTGCCCGGATCAGAAGCGAATGATCGACGGCCTCAGCCGCGAGGATCTGTTCACCGTCGTCAGCGACCATTTCATCACCGACACAGCCGATTACGCGGACATCATTCTGCCGGCCACCACTCAGCTCGAACAGGACGACATCAACTTCTCGTGGGGCCACCTGTTCGTCACCTACAACAATCGTTCGATCGAGCCCCTCGGAGAAGCCGTTCCCAACACCGAGCTGTTCCGGCGACTGGCCGCGGCGATGGGATTCACCGAGCCGGTGTTCTCCCGAACCGACGAGGAACTCATCGCCCTCTCCTACGACTGGAATGCCCCGGCGATGGAGGGCATCACGATCGAGTCGCTCAAGCGGCTGGGCTGGCAGCGACTCAACCTTCCCGGGCCCGACGAGTACGCGCCGCACGCGGACGGCAGCTTCAGGACGCCGTCCGGGAAGACCGAGTTCCTGTCCTCGGCCGCGGCGGGTGGCAACTTCGTGCTGCCCCTCTTTCGGCAGGGGTCCAACGATCACCAGCCGGGGCAACCCGTCGATCCGCTACCGCACTACATCGCACCCCGCGAGTCGCTGCGAACCAATCCCGAACTGGCGCAGAAGTATCCGCTCAACCTGCTCACCCCCAAATCGCACGCGTACCTGAACTCGAGTTTCGGAAATCTCGACATGCATCGCAAGGTGCAGAAGGAGCCGACGCTGCTGATCAACCCTGCCGACGGCGAGCGTCGGGGAATCGCCTCGGGCGATGTGGTGAGGGTCTTCAACGATCGCGGCGAATTCACCGTCGTTGCCAAATTGGACAAGTCGGTCATGGAGGGCGTCACGGTCTGTGCGATGGGCGCGTGGCGCAAGAACATGCTGTCGCTGTCGACTCCGGCGTCGCTCAACCCGACCGTGTTCGCAGACCTCGGAAACGCCCCGACGTTCTCCGACACACTCGTTCAGGTCGCAGCGCTCGAGGTCTGACAACTACTGTTACTTCTACGAATACGAGGATTTCGACATGGCCTACGTCGTTACCGAAGCGTGCATCGACCTGCTGGACAAGGCGTGCACCGAAGAATGTCCCGTCGACTGCATCTACGAGGGCGCTCGGATGATGTACATCAATCCCGACGAGTGCGTCGACTGTGGAAAATGCATGCCCGCCTGCCCCAACGACGCCATCTTCTGGGAACACAAGATTCCGGACGAGCAAAAGCGATTCGTCGATATCGCAGTCGAATTCTGCGAGGACGCCGACGCGTCGGGCGGGGCCGAGGACCTCGGCCCGGTCGGCCACGACCATCCGACCATCGAGGAAGTGGCGAAGAAGTGAGTGACTCAACGGTTTCCGAGTGCGACCTGATCATCGTCGGCGCTGGTCCGGCAGGTCTCTACGGTGCCTACTATGCAGGCTTTCGAGGGATGACGGTCACCGTCATCGATGCCCTACCGCACCCCGGTGGCCAGTTGGCTGCGTTGTATCCGGAGAAGAAGATCTTCGACGTGGCCGGCTTCCCGGCGATCAAAGCGCAGCATTTGGTCGACGCGTTGGTAGAGCAAGCCGAGCAGGCGAAACCGACGTATCTCATGGGACACGTCGCGACAGAGCTCGAAGAATCCGACGACGGCGTTCGGATCACGACGGACAAGGGTGCCACCGTTGTCGGGAAGGCCGTACTGGTGGCAGCGGGGATCGGGAAATTCACGCCGAGACCGCTACCGACGGGATCGGAATTTCATGATCGTGGGCTCCGTTACTTCGTGCCGAGGCTGAACGATCTGGCCGACGAACATGTGATGATCGTCGGGGGCGGTGATTCGGCGGTGGACTGGGCGCTGAGTTTGGAGCCGATCGCGAAGTCGGTGGTATTGGTACACCGCCGCAACGAGTTTCGGGCTCATGCTCACAGCTTGGGACTGTTGGAGCGGTCGAGTGTCGATGTCCTGACTCCGTACGAAGTCGAGGAGATCGCGGGATCGGGCACCGTCGAATCGGTGACGATCGTCGACGGTGCCGGAACCGAACGCCGTCGACTGGCAGTATCGAGTGTTGTTGCTGCATTGGGGTTCAAAGCAGCGCTCGGTCCGATCGGGACATGGGGGCTGGACAAACACCAGCGCGATATCGCCGTCGACCGAACGATGCGAACCAACCGGCGACGGGTGTTCGCCGTCGGTGATGTTGCCGGACATCAGGACAAGGTCAAGCTGATCGCGGTCGGGTTCGCCGAGGCGGCGACCGCGGTCAATCACATAGCACCGCTGGTGGACGGTTCGGCACCGATCGTGCCGGGCCATTCGAGCGACTCGATCCACTGAGCCGAGTCGCTCGTCGGGTCAGTACCGCTGTTCTCGGTCGGTCGGTCGCGTCGAACGCGTCACCGCACGTGGGTCGTCGGACCGGGCGCAGACACTGGCTCGGTACTGCCGCGGACTCATCCCGTATTGCTCCCGAAAAGCGCGGCTGAACACGGCGAGGTCCGCGAAGCCCCATTGCCGACTGATCTGCCCGAGAGATCGGTCGAGGGTGATGCTGCCGATGATCTCGCGGCGACAGCGCTCGAGTCGTTTGGTTCGGATGGTGCGGGCCACCGTCGTGCCGCTCGAGGCGAACACTCGATGCAACTGACGGGTCGACACCAGCATCGCCGACGCGACCGACGTGGGTGAGAGCTCGGTGTCTGCGAGGTGGTCGTCGATGTATCGCTGCGCTGCTCGCACCAGTGCCACGCCGGGTGAGCCGATGGTCGGATTCGTCGTGGTGTTGCGGGCGATCACACTGACGAGGTCGCCGACCTCGTCGGCTATGGCCTGCGCTCCGGTGATGTCCAGCGACGACCGTGTCGAACTCAGGTCGTGGAGGAACCGGCCGAGGAGCCCGCTGAATCCGGCAGATCCGTCGAACGCCATCGCCGTCATGTCGCTGGACTCGCGCGCATCGAGCCGAAGCATGTGACGGGGCCAGGTGAAGACTTCCAGTTCCCACTGATCGTCGTCGGGATGGCCGTCGATGATCCAATCGAACGGGCGCGAGGTGTCGTAGATGGCGAAGTCGCCGCGTGAGAGCACACATTCGCGCCCGTCCTGCACCACGATCGCGCGGCCTCGACGGATCATCCCGATCTGAACGTATTCGATCCGGTCCTTCTCGATGAGCGAGTCGGTGCGTGCGATGCGTTGTGTCGTGGACCGAACACTCGAAACCTGAAGGTGGGCAAGAGACATCGAGCGAACTGCGCCGGTGAACCGGCTGTCGGCAACGTCTGCGACATCGAGTGCCACGAAATGCTCGTTCAACATGTCGCACCAGTCGCCTCGGCTGGTCGTCCGAGTCGGGATGGAAAATCCGGAACGAGACAGCATGGGGACCCCTTGTCGTAGACGCTCACGGCGATGCAGGAGCTTTCTTCGAGATTAACCCGCAATGTTTCCGGTTGATGCGCTGTTCGTAACAATGCCGGAAAGTGCGATCACATCTGCATGCGGCAGTCTCTGCAGGTCAACTAACGGTCGCTGGCGGTCAAGTGACGTGCACATGTCTCGACCATCCTGAGGTAGGACGAACGAAAGGGGTGCGCCGTGGGCGAAGTCGACACTGTCCTACACAGCGACGAGAAAACGAACGGCAGCGAATCCCGTGCGGCTGACGTGCGTGTCGCCGTGACCTCCGACGAGCTGTCGGTCGAGGCCGCGATCGAGTGGGCAACACTGCCGCGGTGCGGAGCCCTGGTCACCTTCACCGGGGTGGTTCGCGAGTACTCGAAGGACATCGCGGGTCTGCGTGCAGACGGGGTCGTGGCGATCGACTACCAGTCCTACGAGTCGGCCGCTCGTGGGCGGCTACTGGAGATTGCGGAGGTAGCCCAACGGCGTTGGCCCGGAATCGGACGCATCGCCCTGCTGCATCGGATCGGATCCGTCGCAGTCGGTGAGGCCAGCGTCCTGGTCTGCGTGTCCTCGGGCCATCGCGTGGACGCATTCCTGGCGGCCCAGTTCTGCATCGACGTTCTCAAGGCGTGCGTTCCGGTGTGGAAGCTCGAACAGCGCGCCGCTGCCCAGTCTTGGGTGGAGTCAGGTGTGCAGATCGAGACTGTCGAACAGGCAGCCTCGCAGTGGTCGCCGCTCACGTGCGGTGTCGCTTCGTGAGTGACGTCGGGCCCGGCACGAGAGACGTTCGAGGGCGACCACTTCGGGATCTACGTATTTCCGTCACCGACCGGTGCAACTTCCGCTGCGTCTACTGCATGCCCCGGGCCGAATTCGGTCCGGACCACGAATTCTTGAACAAAGGGAAATTGCTGTCGTTCGACGAGATCGAGAGAGTCGCCCGCGCCGCCGCCGCCATCGGTATTCGTAAAGTGCGCCTGACCGGTGGCGAACCTCTGCTGCGCGCCGGAATCGTCACGCTCGTCGAACGATTGAGTGCCATCGACGGTATCGATCTGGCGATGACCACCAACGGTTCTCTGCTCGGTGCCCACGCAGCAGCCTTGGTCGACGCGGGTTTGGGGCGCGTGACCATCAGCCTCGATTCGACGGATCCGGCAACGTTCGCTCGGATGAGTGACACCCGGGTACCCGTGCAGACCGTGCTCGACGGAATCGACACGGCGGTGCGGGCCGGAATGTCGCCGGTGAAGGTCAATGTCGTGGTGCGTCGCGGAGTCAACGAAGGTTCCATTCTGGCTCTGGCCGAGCGGTTCAGAGGCACCCGCGTCGTGGTGCGCTTCATCGAGTACATGGACGTGGGGGCAACGAATCGGTGGGAGTTGTCCGAGGTTGTCGACGTCGACTCGATAGTGGAGACGATCGGACAGGTCTATCCGCTGGCACCGGTCGATGCGGAGTACGACGGCGAAGTGGCGACTCGGTACCGGTATCTCGACGGTGGCGGCGAGATCGGTGTGATCGGGTCCGTCTCGGAACCGTTCTGCGGATCCTGCACTCGTGCACGGTTGTCCGCGGATGGAAAGGTGTACACCTGTCTGTTCTCCTCCACCGGCACCGACCTACGTGCGTTGCTGCGCTCGGAGGCGTCGCAGGACGACCTCGTCGAACGCCTGTCCACGCTGTGGCTGCAACGCGATGATCGCTATTCGGAACTCCGAGCGGGAACGAACGACGGGCCGGTGCGAGATCGCATCGAAATGTCCTACATCGGTGGATGATCGGAGACTGGTGATCGTATGGCCGAATTGGTGATGTTCGCTGCGGCACGTCAGATAGCAGGTGAGGCGTCGCGGGAGATTCCCGGATCGTCGGTTCGAGAGGTGCTCGACTCCGCCGTCGGAAGATACGGCGCATCCTTTGCGGATGTGCTGGCCGTGTCCAGGATCTGGATCAACGGGCAGTCTCTCGCGCGGGCAGAGGATTCTCCGTGCTGCGATACCGATGAAATCGCGGTCCTACCCCCGATCTCCGGCGGATGATGTCGACGACGGTCGACATCGTTCCTGCCCCTCTCCGAACGGTGGACCAACATCGTTGTGCGATAGGGAAACTGGGAATAGCTGCGAAGGCACGTTCCGTGCCGATCGGCGACGCGGTGGGTGCGGTGCTGGCCGAGGATGTCGTTGCCGACCGCGCACTGCCGGCATTCGACAATTCGGCGGTCGACGGATTCGCCGTTCGTGCTGCCGATGTCGTCGGTCCGGAACGTCTGCCCGTCCGGTTGCTCGTCTCCGCGTGCAGTGTCGCAGGGAGACAACCGGCACCGCTACACGTTCGTTCGGGCGAGTCGGTACAGGTCATGACCGGTGCCGTAGTCCCGCTGGGAGCAGACATGGTCGTTCCGGTCGAAGTGACCAGCGGGTTCGTCGAGGCGTTCGGAGTAGAGGAGGTGACGATTCACTCGGTCGACTCCAAGAGCAACGTCCGCAGTCGTGCGTCGGACTTCGAGGTCGGCGACCTTGCCGTCAGGGCCGGCACGGTGGTGACTCCCGCGCAGGTCGGTGTGTTGGCTGCCCTCGGCCGCACTCGTGTGCTGGTCGAGTCGGCCCCGGTCGTGGCGGTGCTCTCGACAGGATCCGAGATTCGAGCTGTCGGGACAGAACTCGAGCGGGGCGAATGCCACGACGTCAACTCGGCGATGCTCGTCGCCGATCTGCTTCGGTGTGGTGCCGACGTTCACCTCGAACCGGCCGTTGCCGACGACGTGAACGCGTGTCGGGCGGCACTGGCCCGATGCGCCGAGGTTGCCGACGTCATCGTCACCACCGGCGGGATCAGTGCGGGTACCGAAGAGGTGATTCGGCTCGCACTGCGGGGCCAGGAGGTCGAATTCGTCTCGGTAGCAGTGAAACCGGGCAAACCTCAGGCGTGCGGGAAAGTCGACGGAACGCCGATCGTGTGTCTGCCCGGAAACCCGGTCAGTGCGTTGGTCTCGTACGAATTGTTCGTCCGGCCGGTGATCGTGGCGGCATTGCGAAACCCACAGGCGGACAGAACGATGAGAACGGTCAGGGTGGATGGGGAGACGGTTCCCGCCTCGCCGATACCTCGGGTGATGTTGGGCGTCGTCGACGGTGAAAGCACCGCGATCATTCGATCGCACTCGGTCGGTGCGCTCGCCCATGCCAACTGTGTGATCGTGGTCCCGCCCTCCGACGGCGGCCTCGGCCCTCCGGGCGAGTATCCCGCATGGATGCTGGACTCGGTCGCGTCGACGCGGCGAGGTACCTGCATCTGAAGGCGCGGGGAACCTCTCCGCGACTCTCGCGTCGGTGTGAGGAGAGTGCACGAATTTAGTAACGCAAACGCCTCGGATGGCTTACGCCCAAGGCCTACCGTGGGTGCACTCGAACCTAGCGCGGAGTGCATCATGACGTCATATTGGACAACCAGGGGACTCGGTCCGGCCGATCAGATGAGCTATTGGGCCGACGTCCTCTGCCAGGCATTCACCCCGCTGGCGCCGTGGCGATCCCGGGACCACGTCGAACGCAGTTTCTCGAGCTCCGGACTTCCCGGGTGGGTGCGCTCGGCGGCGATCGGGGGTGGCAATGCAGCGGAGATTGCTTCCTGCACACAGCGAATCGACCACGGAAAACGTGAGGTTGCCCGAGCCGACGAGGACGTCGTTTTTGTCAACCTGCAATTGGACGGGCAGTGCACGACCACTCAGGACGGGCGGCAGTGCACCGTCTCCCGAGGCGAATTCGCCATCGTAGATTCGACTCGCCCGTACCGGCTCGAGTTCGTCGAGCCGGGTAACGACGAACTGTGGCGAGTGCTGTCTTTCCGACTGCCGCGCCCTCTGCTGGCAGACGTGGTCGGCCCGTCGGCAGCGACTACTGCGCGGCGTTTTTCGAGCTCGTCGGGCTCGGCTCGCTTGCTCAGCTCGTTGATGGTGGAGACCTGGCAAACCGATTCCTCGCTGCAACCCACCGAGCGACAGATGGTCGGTGCCGCCCATGTCGATCTGCTCCGTGCGGTGCTGGGAGGGACGGCCGAACGGGGTGCCGGATCCTCTGTGCAGACCGACGAAGTACTCCGGGTGTCCGCAGTTCGATACATCGATTCCCGGCTTCCCTTCGGCCGAGTTCCCGCCACCGAGGCAGCCCGCCACGTAGGGGTATCGGTTCGCACCCTTCATGCCCTGTTCGAGAGGGCTGGAACGACTTTCGGTGCTGTCGTCCGTGAGCATCGGGTCGAAGCGTGTCGTCGTGAGCTTGCCGATTCACGTGACGATCGATCGATCGGCGCGATCGCTGCAGCGTGGGGATTCTCGGATTCGGCGCATCTGGCCAAGACCTTTCGATTGCGCTTCGGATGCAGCCCGGTCGAATATCGCGCGTCGGTGAGGACAGGGGAAGTACTGCAGCTGGCTCAGGGATGACGCTCTGTCCGAATGTGCAGAACGGTACCGATCATGGCGCAGTCCGATACAAGACCCGGACACGTCGGCCCATGAAACATGGTGTGCAGGGCAGCGTCGCCCGATTCCGTTCTTCACCCCACCAGGACAGACATCGAGGAGTCTCACATGACCCTGAGTTTCGAGCTCAGCCCCGAGCAGATGGCCGTGCGCATGCAAGCGCGGCAAGTGGCAGACGACATCCTGAGCGAAGTGGCGGCCGCTATCTCATCCTTGCCGCGGCCGGAGGATCGCTTCTACGCACTGCAGCCGGTCTACAAGCAGTTGGCAGGTCTCGGATTCGTCAAGGGACTGGTTCCCGATCAATACGGCGGCGCGTACTTCGACAACCTGACCTTCGCGCTCGCGGCCGAGGAACTCGCTCGGGTCGACATCAACACTCCCACTGCGTTGCTCGGCACCGGATTGGGACTCAACCCGATCATCAATTTCGGCACCGAGGAACAGAAGAATCGCTGGCTCCCGCTGTTCTGCGACGGCGAGCCTCGACTGGCCGCGATCGCATACACCGAGGTGACCGGTGGGGCCAACTACGACTCGGAGGACCCGACCGTCGGAATTCGGACCTTCGCGCGACTCGAGGGCGACGAGTGGGTCATCAACGGTGCCAAGCACTACACCACCAATGCTTCCGGCTGGGACGGTCAGGGTGCCGACTTGATCAGCGTGGTGTGCCGCACCGATCCTGCGCTGCCACCGTCGGAGTCGCTGGCCGTCATCGTCGTGGAGAAGGGAACGCCAGGGGTCGAGATCACCGACATGATCGACACCATCGGACACCGCGCCACCAACTCGCCGCGGGTGGAATTTCGCGACGTGCGGGTGCCGGTCGGCAACCTCATCGGCAAGCCGGGCGACGGGTTGGACATCGTCGCCACCGCCTTCTCCTGGACCTGCTCGTCCATTGCTGCCGCGTGCGTGGGCAGGATGCGAGCTGCGTTCGACTGTTCTCTGCAGTTCGCCAAGACCGACCATCGGTCAGGTCCGGTACCGGTCATCGAGTATCAGAACGCCGGATACATGTTGGTGGACATCAAGACTCGCATCGAGGCGGTCCGCTACTTTGCGTGGAAGGCAGCCGATCATTTCGACCGTACCGGCGGGCGTGACCGCGAATTGGCCAACGAGGTAAAGATCTTTGCATCCGAGACGGCCGTGCAGGTGGTGTACGACGCCATGCGTCTCGTCGGCGTCGATGCATACACGAACCTGACACCGATCGCTGCGATCATGGAAGACGTCCTGTGTTTCCCGGTGTACGACGGAGGCAACATGGGCGTCCGACGGCGCAACGTCCACAACCTGCTCAAGGCAGACGGATTCGACTCACTCGCCGCAGCCGAGAATCGACTGTCTGTACCCGAGCACGCCTAGACCGATGGCGATCGTGGTGTCAGGATCCGATCGATCCTGACACCACGACCTGTCTCTCTCTCGGATCCGGGCCGATACAACCACCGGTGAAAGATCGACTGAGCCTGTACTTCTCGGTTATCTCTGTTGGGATCTTCGCGAGCGTGCGGGACTCCAGGATCTTGGGTGGACACTGTGGTGGTTAGTCGGGGGAACGAGCACGCGAACGATTGCAGAGCAGACGCTGAACGAGGTGGGCAAGGCGACGGGTACCTCGCGTATGGCCCGCCTGTTCGGGACGGCCGTCGATGTGATCGATGTAGAGGCTCAGGTCACGACGTTCTGAGTTCGACCTCGGCTGATTTGTCCTGCTCGGGGTGGTGAGTAAGACCTGCCGAGTCTGCGCTTCCGTTTCTGTCGGTGGCCCGGGTTAGTCTTCTTTCAGTTCGAACGCACGTTCTGAAATGTTGCTCACCGGGGGGTGAAAGATGGGTGCACTGCCAGCTGTGTCACTGGAGGCGTTGACCGCGGCCGCGCGTGAGGAGAATCGGCAGGCGGCCCGCAAGATCTCCGCCTGCTACGACGTCCATCGGAGTTGGATCAGCCTCGACACCAAGCACAAGCATTACAGCCGATACGGGCGCACCGAAATGGCCATCGCATTGGGATGCTCCGCAACTGTCGCCGAATCGTACGTCTCCGTCGCCGTCGCCTTGCACACCCGACTCCCGCTGCTGCGGGCGGCGTTCGAGACCGGTGAGGTCGACCTTGCGCGGGTGCGGACCGCATGCCGGATCCTCGACAACCTCTCCGACGAGATCGTCAGGTCGGTCGAGAACGAAGTGGTCGAGGCGGCCCGCCGGTCGTCACCGGGCCCGCTCGAGAAGGAGATCTGGGACATCCTGGTGCGGGTCGCGCCCGAGGAAGCAGCAGCGTTGCGGGAGTTCGCGAACAAGTTCCGCACCGTGACCTACACTCCTGCTGGGGAACTCACCCGGATCCGAGCCGAGCTGACTGGACCCGAAGCCGCCGCCGCATGGCAACTCCTCGAAGAAATGGCCGACACCCTGTGCCCGAAAGACCCCCGCGGTAAACAAGAGCGCCTGTGTGATGCGTTCATGGCGCGCATGCACGGTGAACCCCGACTGGAATGCCTGTGCCAACGGGAGGATTGTCCGAAAAAGGATGTGGCATTGCCGGATCGTCGGGTGCCGTTGACGATGATCACCGTCGATATCGCCACCCTCATCGGGCTGCTCGCGAACCCGGCGTATCTGGCCGGTCATGGTTCCATCGACCCCGACCTCGCCCGAGAACTTGCACGCAACAGTCAGTGGCAGGTCCTGCTGACCGAAGCGATCACCCTCGCCGAGAAACTCGGACTGGCTGTTCAGAACCCGGAAACGGGGGATTGGGAACGGACACCGAGAGATCCCAAGCAGGAGTCGGACTCGAGGTCGGATCCGGACGAAGATGCTGATGCGGCGACAACGAACGCGGACACGGACACGGACGCCGACTCGGCAACGGCATCAACGACGAGCACCGACTCGACAACACACGAGGCAACGGACCGCACGATCACCGACACCGGTTCGCCCGAGACGCGGGCAACGGTCACCGAGACCGAGGCCGGGTCCTGCGCAACCACGGGCACCGAGACCGATACCGGTGCGAGCACCATTCCGAATGCGGAACCGGCGAGCGAATCCGCCACCGCAGCATCGCCTACCCCTGCGCCCTCTCCGACAGGCGCGCTGGTAGCGAGCGCGACCACCTCACCCTCGCCCTCGCCCTCGCCCTCGCCCTCGCCGACCAGCGTGACGGCAACCGCATCCACGCCTGCATCAGCACCGCCGACGGCAGCGGGATCTGCGTCCGACCCGGGAACAGATCCCGACCGTGGCTCCGATCCAGCACCATCGCATGCAGCATCGGCGCGAGGTGCGGTCGGCGCATCGAGTTCGACACCCGTCCCGACCGGCGAATCACATCGAACACCGGATCCTGCACAAGCACCTGCGTCGATACCGATGCCGGAGACCGGTAGATCATCCGATCGAACCGAAACACGCTCTGCTTCAGATCGACCCGAGCAAACCAGGACGGTCCCGTCGACAACTGGACCATCACCGACTTCAAGCCCCACTCAGGGAACAGTTCTCGCGCCGGAACCGGAGACAACGCCGTCACCGGATCCGATGAAGGGCCAGACGGAGGACACCCCTGCCCATTCAGCGTCCGATCCAGCTCCACCCGAGACCGGAGGATGCGCAGACAGTCCACGACGAACACAGTCACTGACCTCCGCCGCAGCCTTGTTCTGCACCCACACCCCAGTCGGCAGGGGCACACGGCACAGCTCTGCCCTCGACCTCTCGACACGGACCCGCGCCGCCCTGAACCGCCCTGCGCTGAATCACGCTGGCCTTGGGCGTTCAGGCAACCGAACCGGCTGCACCGCCTCCGGCATCTACCTCGGCACCGCCTCCCTCGCCGCTGCACTCGAAGCCGCCATCGCCGCCGACCCCACCCTCGGCACATCAGTACCCCGCGACCCCCTCACCGACCGGGCCCTGATCTACCGACCCGATGCCCTCACCACCGCAGCAGTTCGCCTCCGCGACCGACACTGCCGCTTCCCCGGCTGCCACCGCCCCGCCGACCGCTGCCAGCTCGACCACATCATCGCCTTCGACCACGCCAACCCGTTAAGCGGCGGCTGGACCACCGTCAACAACCTCCAGTGCCTCTGCGAGTTCCACCACACCGGCAAAACCGCCGGCTACTGGAAAGCCGTCATGCTCCCCGGCGGCGCAATACTCTGGCGATCCGCCTCGAAGACCACCCGAATCACTCTGCCCGCCAACGGAACAGTCGTACCCATCCTCGGCAACGACCTGAGACCACACATCCCCACCACACCGAGACGATCCGGCATCATCGCCTACCCCGACCCGCCCGAGAGCCCGGAGCCGGAAACAGGACCAATCGCCGAAGAAACCGATGAGCCGCCGTTCTAGGTTCGTTCGGGTGCGACGCCTGGGCGCGAAGCCTGTTCAGGCCAACTGGGGTGTCGAGGCCTTGTCGATCACGAGCCACCCGCCGTGGTGCTCCGATGTCTCGAACCGCGCACCGGACGAGCGACCGAGCTCGATCAACGACGTCTCGTCGAACGTACGGATGTGTCCGTGACAGGCGGTTGTCTCGGTCTCGAAGGGCACGGCGACCACGACACGAGTGCGCGCGATGCGTAGTGCTTCTTCCACTATGCGGGAGCCGGTCTCGGCGTCGACATGCTCGAGGAGGTGTAGTGCAGTCACAGTGTCGACACTGCCGTCGGCAACGGGAACATCTGCCGCGTTGCACACCACCGTGTCGAGTGTGATTCCGAGATGCGGGGCCACGACGGCGAGCAACCGCATGGTGCCGGCGGAGAGGTCCGTCGCAGTCACCGAGTGGCCCTTCATTGCCAGTCGTAGTGGAAAGAAGCCGAAGCACGATCCCATGTCGAGCACTGATCCGACGATCAGGTTCTCCGCGTGTTCGTGGACGGGAGCGAAATCGGCGGCGCCGGAGAGCAGTTCGTCCAGGGAATTGCGATAGTAGGTGGTCCAGGCGTCGACCGGATCGGCGACGGTGGTGCGGACGATCCCGACCAACACCAACTCGAATTCCCGCTGTGAAAGACCCACATGACGTGCCTGCGCGGTCACGATCGGAACGAGGCGTTCACCGATGTCTCGAGACGTCAGGCCATGGCACACCTGCACGGTCGATCCTGTTCGGACCGCGTCGAACTCCAGTCCGGGAAGACGCCGAACGACCACGTTCTCGTGAGCCCACACTCCATCCGGGCTCGGTGCCAGTGCATCCAGCTCGGTCATCGAAAGCCATTCTGTTCGTCGGACGCCGGGAGTGGCGGCCCCTTCGGTGAGGTCGAGCGTTCCACACATCGGTGGACGAATCGGCCGCTCCCGAGCAGGTCGGGCCGCCCGGACGCTGTGGACCCCGCATGCCGGACGGGACGATACCTACCCATTTGGACGGTTGATCGCGACGGCCGACCAGTTCCTCCCGGCACGCCGGTGCCGAGTCGTGATCGGCCGCTAGCGTGGTGATCCGAGACACAACCAATCGGATTGTGACCGAGCATATTTCGTAGGAGGTTCCAGATGTCGAAGAAAAATGAGAATGCTGTGGTCGGCACGGCTGTCGTCGAGTCCGATCTGGTCGAAGAGTCGTTGGTCGAGGAAGTGTCGATCGACGGCATGTGCGGCGTGTACTGATCATGACCACTGCAGTACGCGACGACCTCGACGAGTTCGATCTGGATGCGCCGTGGGCTCTGCATCCGCAGGTGGCGTTGCGTCCGGAATCGTTCGGGGCGTTGTTGTATCACTTCGGAACTCGCAAGCTCTCGTTTCTGAAGAACCGCACGATCGTGGCGATCATCGAATCGCTGCCGGAACACCCGGACATGCGTTCGGCGATCGCGGCCGCAGGGATCACCGAGTCGCAGTCGGCCCCATACGTGACAGCGCTCGCAACGTTGGCCGACTCGAGCATGATCACCCGCCCGTAAAGCCTCACCCATTAGTAGAAGAGGACTTCCGCCCATGACCTCCACCCTCGAAAGACCCGCTCCGGTAGGCAAACTGGTCGACCAGTTCGAACTCGGACTCGACGCGCCGATCTGTCTGACGTGGGAGTTGACCTACGCATGCAATCTGTCGTGTGTGCACTGCCTGAGCTCGTCGGGTCGCCGCGACCCTCGCGAACTCAGTACCGAGCAGTGCAAGTCGATCATCGACGAGCTGCAGAAGATGCAGGTTTTCTACGTCAATATCGGTGGTGGGGAGCCGACGGTGCGGTCGGACTTCTGGGAGCTCGTCGATTATGCGACGGCGCATCAGGTGGGTGTGAAGTTCTCCACCAACGGAGTCAAGATCGACAAGAAGGTGGCCGCGCGGCTGGCGGCGTCGGACTATGTCGACGTCCAGATCTCCATCGACGGCGCAACTGCCGAGGTCAACGATGCGGTCCGCGGACCGGGTTCGTTCGACATGGCGTGCCGAGCGTTGGAGAACCTGAAGGAGGCCGGTTTCCGGGACGCGAAGATCTCGGTCGTCGTCACCCGGCACAACGTGAGTCAGCTCGACGATTTCAAGGCATTGGCCGACAAATATGCTGCGACACTGCGTATCACCAGGTTGCGGCCGTCGGGTCGCGGCGCGGATGTATGGGACGATCTGCACCCCACGGCCGGTCAGCAGCGAGAGCTCTACAACTGGCTCGTCGCCAACGGTGAAGGTGTGTTGACGGGGGATTCGTTCTTCCACCTGTCCGCGTTCGGGGACGCCCTGCCGGGGCTCAACCTGTGCGGCGCGGGACGGGTGGTGTGTTTGATCGACCCGATCGGCGACGTGTACGCCTGCCCGTTCGCCATCCACGAGAACTTCCTCGCCGGCAACATCGTCCGAGACGCCAAAGACGGCATGGGTGGTTTCCAAGCGGTGTGGCAGACATCGGAGTTGTTCCAGGAACTCCGGTCACCTCAGACCTCGGGCGCGTGCACCAAGTGCGCCCACTTCGACGCGTGCCGCGGCGGCTGCATGGCGGCGAAATTCTTCACCGGACTGCCGATGGATGGTCCGGACCCCGAATGCGTGATCGGTAACGGTGAGATGGCGTTGGCGACGGCGGGGGAGATCCCCAAATCGAGTGTCGATCATTCACGTACCGGTCAGCGCAAGACCCCTCGAAAGTCGGTGCCGCTGACGTTGATGATGCGTCCGCCGGCAAAAATCTGCGACGAGAACCCGCTCGCAGGAATGGAACAGGAATAAGAGCTATGGCGAAGAGTGCGTGGTTCGAGACCGTTGCCGAGGCGCAGCGGCGTGCGAAGAAGCGTCTACCGAAGTCCGTGTACGCCGCGCTGGTGGCCGGCTCGGAGCGCGGACTGACGATCGATGACAACATGGCGGCGTTCGGTGAACTCGGATTTGCCCCGCACGTGGCTGGGTTGTCGGACAAGCGGGATCTGTCGACGACGGTGATGGGGCAGTCGCTGTCGTTCCCGGTGATGATCTCCCCGACGGGTGTGCAGGCGGTGCATCCTGACGGTGAGGTCGCCGTCGCGAGAGCTGCGGCAGCACGGGGCATTCCGATCGGGCTGTCCTCGTTCGCGAGCAAGTCCGTCGAAGAGGTCGCGGCGGCGAACCCGCAGACCTTCTTCCAGATGTACTGGGTCGGATCGCGGGAGATCTTGCTACAGCGGATGGAGCGGGCCCGCGCTGCAGGTGCTGTCGGGTTGATCATGACCCTGGACTGGTCCTTCTCCAACGGCCGCGATTGGGGTAGCCCCTCGATCCCGGAGAAGATGGACCTCAAGGCCATGGTGCAGTTCGCACCCGAGGGCATCACCCGTCCGAAGTGGTTGTGGGAGTTCGCCAAGACCGGCAAGATCCCCGATCTGACGACGCCGAATCTCACCCCACCGACGGGTGGTCCTGCTCCGACGTTCTTCGGGGCGTACGGGGAATGGATGGGTACTCCGTTGCCGACGTGGGAGGACGTGGCGTGGCTGCGTGAGCAGTGGGGCGGACCGTTCATGCTCAAGGGCGTGATGCGCGTCGACGACGCGAAGAGGGCTGTCGACGCCGGGTGCACGGCGATCTCGGTCTCCAACCACGGAGGCAACAATCTCGACAGCACCCCGGCTCCGATCCGGGCTCTTCCTGCTATCGCGGAGGCGGTCGGCGATCAGATCGAGATCACCCTCGACGGCGGAATCCGGCGGGGTAGTGATGTTGTGAAGGCGCTGGCTCTCGGTGCGCGGGCGGTGTTGATCGGGCGGGCATATCTGTGGGGTCTGTCCGCGGGTGGTCAGGCAGGTGTGGAGAACGTGCTCGACATTCTGCGCGGCGGAGTCGATTCCGCTGTCCTGGGGCTCGGGCACACCTCGGTGCACGATCTGTCGCCGTCGGATGTAGTCATGCCGGCCGGGTTCGACCGCAGGCTCGGCGTCTAGGGCGCTGTGTGTTCACCGAGTCGGGGTGGTTCGAGTCCGTTGCGCAGGCCCAGCGGCGCGCGAAGAAGCGGCTTCCGAAGTCGGTGTACGCCGCTCTGGTCGCGGGATCGGAACGCGGAATCACTGCCTCGGATAATACGGCTGCGTTCGCTGAACTCGGGTTCGCCCCGCACGTGGCGGGTCTGTCGAACGAGCGGGAGTTGTCGACGACGCTGATGGGGCAACCGCTGTCGTTTCCGGTGATGATCTCGCCGACGGGTGTGCAAGCCGTGCACCCGTCGGGTGAAGTCGCGGTGGCGAGGGCTGCAGCGGCGCGGGGGATCTCGATGGGATTGTCGTTGTTCGCGAGCAAACCCATCGAGGAGGTCGTCGCGGCGAACCCGCGGACGTTCTTCCAAGTGCACTGGGTCGGATCACGGGAATTGTTGGCGCACATGCTCGATCGCGCACGCAGTGCGGGTGCCGTCGGGTTGATCGTCACCGTGGACTGGTCGTTCTCCGAGGGCCGCGACTGGGGGAGCCCGGTGATTCCGGAACGCCTCGACGCCAGGGCGATGCTCCGATTGGCACCGGAAGCACTGGCGCGGCCGCGATGGCTGGCCCGGTGGGCGCGCTCGGGTACCCTCCCGGATCTGACTGCGCCCAACCTCGCTCCACCCGGAAAGCCCGCGCCGACGTTCTTCGCCGCATATCGCGAGTGGAAGTCGACCCCGCTGCCCACGTGGGAGGACATCGCCTGGCTACGCGAGCAGTGGGACGGTCCGTTCATGCTCAAGGGCATCTCGCGGGTCGACGACGCACTGCGGGCCGTCGACGCCGGTGTCACCGCGATCTCGGTGTCCAATCACGGGGGCAACAATCTCGACGGTTCCCCGGCCTCGATTCGGGCGCTGCCCGCGATTGCCGAAGCAGTGGGGGATCAGGTCGAGATCACCCTCGATGGTGGTATCAGGCGGGGAAGCGACGTGGCGAAAGCGCTCGCGCTCGGTGCGCGAGCAGTGCTGATCGGGCGGGCATATCTGTGGGGTTTGGCGGGCGACGGTCAGGCCGGCGTCGAGAACGTGCTCGATATCCTGCGCGTCGGCCTGGATTCCGCGGTGCTCGGACTGGGGCACGCATCGGTGCACACGCTCGGACCATCCGATGTCGTCGTGCCACCTGGCTTCGCTCGCGCCGATCGACTCGCCGGTCCGGTACACCCGACGCCAGATCGGAGCAGTGAATTCGTATCCGAGAAGCTGATTCGCGCCCGGCCATCTCGCGAGGGGTAGTCGAATCGGTGGTCACCAATCGGACAGGTGAGTGTGACCGTCCTGCAGTGCGCGGGCGAACAGGGCTGCCTTCGTCGGGGCGTTGCGGCCCACTGCCGCGTATTTCTGTCGGACACGGGTGATGTGCGTGTTGATCGTGCCCACCGAAATGTAGACGGACCGAGCCGCAACCGTCTTCGAGTCCGAGGCGAACCAGGCGATCATGACCTCGATCTCGCGGGCGCTCAGCGCGGGCTTGGGGCGATGCGGGTCGGGCGGTGTGGGGAGTGCCCCGGGTGCCGACTGTCTCGGCCTCCGGAACGAGTGATGTACCGCCGATGCCGACGTCTGCTCGAGCACGAAAATTTCCCCCTCGTATATCCATCCATCCCTGACCTCAGCGTCCATCGTCGAAGGAACGGCGCTGCGGATCCAGCTGTACGAGGAAGTCCATACAAGGTCAATACGGTCGGATCCTGATTCGACATATGCGTCATTCAAACGAAGCAATTTGCTGTTTGTGCTGCTCAGGGGGTGTTCGAGTGCATGGGCGGATGATCTTCCGGACCTATAGTTTTCGCCCATGACCTCCGATCGCCCGGATCCCTCGTCGATCTCGGATCGCACCGAATTCGCCGCGGGGCTGCGCGCCATCAGGATCCAGGCGAATGCCACTGTCCGCGACATCGTCGAGCGTTCCGGTGGCCTGCACGGCACCATAAGCGGCTGGTTCTCCGGTCACCACGTACCGACGAAGGCCAGCGCCGAGATGTTCTCTGCCGTCCTCATCGCCTGCGGAGTCGACGACGAGGACGAGCGGTCACGGTGGTGGGACGCGGTGTCGAGGGTGCGGTCCGTCTCGGGCAGGCGCACGGTCGACCCGGTGAAGGGCGACCCCCCGTACAAGGGCTTGGAGGTGTTCGAGTCCGCCGATGCGGAGTGGTTCTTCGGACGCGACGATGTGATCGAGCGTCTGAACACGCGCGTGCGCGAAGCCCTCGACCTCGGTGGAGGCATTGTGGTCGTCGTCGGGGCGTCCGGCTCGGGCAAGTCCTCGCTGCTGCGAGCCGGCCTGGCACCGAGATTCGCCGGCTCGGCACTCTGTTCGGGTGTCGGCGACATACGCGCTTTCCCCGCGCGAACAGCGTCGTTGGCACCGGGTTCGGTCGTCGTTCTGGATCAGGCCGAGGAGTTGTGGACGCTGGCGACGATGCATGAGCGCGAAAGCTTTCTCCGCGCGGCATCGGCGTCGACCGACTCCGGGTCGGTCCTCGTCATTGGTCTGCGGGCCGACTTCTATCAGAACGCCGTGTCGGAGGATGCTCTACTGGCCGGACTGTCCGACAACCCTGTGGTCGTCGGGCGGCTCACCGAAACGCAACTGCGGGACGTCATCGTGTCGCCTGCCGCGAAAGCGGGCGTCACCGTCGACGATGCGCTCGTGCAGGTGTTGGTCGGCGAATTGGGTCCGCGTGGTTCACAATTCGCTCACGACTCCGGTGCCCTGCCGCTGCTTTCGTATGCATTGCTGACCACCTGGCAGGTGTCGAGCGGCAGGACGCTGACCGTCGCGAACTATCTTGCAACCGGTGGGATCGGAGGTGCGGTGGGGCAGAGCGCCGAGGAAGTGTTCTCCGCCTTGACTTCCGAACAGCAGCGCGAAGCACGACGCATCTTCATGCGTCTGGTCAATCTCGACGACGACGTGGTGACTCGTCGCCGCGTCGATCGTGTCGGGCTGTTCTACGGCGACGAGGACGTAGACGCCGTCACCGACGTCGATGTCGTGGTCGAGCGCTTTGCCGCGCGCAGATTGCTGACCGTCGAAGAAGAGACGGTTCAGGTGACCCACGAGGCGTTGCTCACAGCGTGGCCGCGGCTCGGTGAGTGGCTCGACGCCGACCGTCAGTGGCTGGTCGAGCACCGTCGGCTCACCCAAGCGGCAGAACTGTGGAAGCACAACGACCGAGACGACGGTTCGCTGCTGTCTGCGTCGAGGCTGGCCCTCGTGCAGGAATCTGTCGGGCCGGTACGCCGGAGAGATCTCAATTCCATCGAAAAGCTCTACCTCGAAGCAAGCGCGAATCGAGTCGAGGAACAGAATCGAAACGACCGACGTCGACGACGCACCCTCGAAACGCTCGTCACTGCACTCGCGATTCTGACCGTGCTTGCCGTGACACTCGCGGTGACTGCTTTCGTAGCCCGGTCGGACGCGAACAGCCGGCGGATCGATGCCGAGAATGCTGAGGCAGAGGCGGTGTCTCGTCAGATTGCCGGTGTTGCAGTGCAATTGAGAGACCGAGATCCCGGTCTGGCCGCATACTTCGCGTTGGCGTCGTACGAGGTCGACCGAACGGCGGAGGCCCAATCTGCGTTGCTCGACTCGTCCGCGATTCACGCTCCTGTGCGGTTACTCGGCGTGGAGGGCGGAGCAGTGACCGCGGTCGATTCGCGCGGAAGCATCGTGGCAACAGCCGGATCCGATGGACACGTTCGAATGTGGTCTCTCACGGACGGTCACGCGAAGCTCGGCGACATCGTCTCCCGTGATGCTTCGGCGCTGACGTTCGATCCCAGGGGTGGCGTCCTCGCTGTCGGAGGGTTCTACGGCGTCGAACTGTGGGATGTATCGGACCCGACTGCACCGACACTGTTGTCGTACAACGATTTCAGCGAGGTGCGGAGTCTGTCCTACTCTCCTGATGGCCGCTTGCTTCTCGTCGGGACCGGGTCCGAGTCGTTGCCGCTCCTCGACGTCGGAGATCCCGCCCGGCCGACCGTGGCGGCCGAAGTGGCTCAACCCGGTTCGCCGACAGCCACCGAATTCAGTCCCGATGGTAGGTACCTGGTGACGGTCGGCCCCGGGCGCGCGATGCGGGTGTGGGACGCGAGCAGGCTGCCCGTCCCCACCGTTCCGCTGATCGACGTTCCCTCGGACGGATCGACCTACACTGCGCAACAGCTGGCCTTCTCTCCCGACGGTACGACGTTGATCGCAGGCACTACCGGTCGCGAGGTTCTGCGGTGGGCTGTCGACGCCGGCCGGTTGTCTCCTCTGCCGGCGTTGACGGGATTCACCAGCTACGTCAACGATGTGGCGTTCAGCGGGGACGGGACTCTGATCGCTGCGGCGAGTTCGGACAATTCCTCGAAGGTGTGGGACGCGGCCTCGGGCGCAGCGCAGCTCACGCTGCCGGGTCCTTCCGTGGTGAGTTCACTGGCGTTCGCCCCGAATCGGTCATCGATCGTGACCGCCAGCGGCGACGGCATCACCCGGATCTGGCCGCTTCCCGGGCCTGCCCTCGCCGATGCCGGTGACACGATCTTTCAGAACCCCGTCGGTGCGTCGGGCACGCGTCTGCTCGTCGGTGCAGGCACCCGGGCCTCCGCCACGACGCTCTGGGACGTCTCGGATGTGGACCATCCGGTGGCGTCGAAGCCGTTGGTCCTCGGCGACGGTATGGACCAGACAGGTGCGGTGGCGCTCACGGCCGACGGCAACCGAGCCGCGGCCGGCACGGCAACCGGGGGATTTCAGCTGTGGGACACAACCGATCTCGACGATCCGGTGGCCCTGGGCGTCATCCGAAAGGCAACTTCCAGCCTGACTGCAGTGCTGGCCTTCGATTGGACGGGGACCGTGCTCGTCGTGTCCGGTCAGAGCTCGAACGACGTGTCGGTGTGGTCGTTGGTCGACCCCTCCACCCCGCGTCTGTTGTCGACTGTGATCGCGGGAAATTATCCGGCGGGAATGGCCCTGTCGCCCGAAGGGTCCGTACTCGCCGTTGCCAGCGTCGGTGGCGTGGTCGAGCTGTGGGATCTCGGCGACCCCACCGAGCCACGCCGAATGGCGACGCTCGAAGGTTTCGAAAGTAGCGTTCAGGCCGTAGCCATCTCACCGGACGGGAGAACTCTCGCCGCAGGAAGCGCGGATCGTTCGGTTCGACTGTGGGACATGACCAGTCCCTCCGCGCCGCAACACTTGTCTCGTATCGTCGGGCCGTCGAGCCCGATCTCATCGCTGGCATTCGATCGGTCCGGCATGCGGTTGGCTGCAGGCGACGGGGGCTCGACGGTCTGGCTGTGGAACGTGGAGGACCGCGCGGCACCCGAGCAGTACGCCGCCCTCTCCGCGTACGGTCAGCGCGTCAACGATGCGGTCTTCGGCGCAGACGGACGGGTGGTCTTCGGCGGTGGCACGGCCCGCGATGTCCGCATCTGGCGCACCGAGCCGGAGGAGGTGCGCAGTCGCCTGTGCGTATCCGGAGGATCGGTGGTGACGGAGGCCGAATGGGCCCAGTACCTACCCGGCGTTCCCTACCGAGAGTTGTGTAGCAGCTGACCGAGTGGGGATGGTGTACTTGCGCAATGACCGACAAGTTTCCGAGAAGCGCTACGGCGTCCGCTCTCGTCGCGCTTGCGGCCTCCTGCGTCGTGATCTATGTCGGGTTGTTCGATGACTCGATGTCCACGGCCCTGCAGGTTGTGCTGCTGCTCGTCGGCGTACTGGTTGCGGGCGGAGCAATCGGTTACACGGTCGCCTCCGTTCGTCGCTGAATTCGACGGTCATGGGCGTAGCCTCCCTGCTGATGCTCGGAGCAGATCGATCAGATCGGAGTCGTCCGTTCGTAGTCGGCCGGTCCTACCGATCGCGGCGAGACATCCACTGACCGAGCCCAATTCGTCTCGAAGTGGTACCGCAATGGCGGAACGACCGATTCTCATCTCGTCGGTTTCGGTGGCGAGGTCCGACGTGCGGACCCGGGTCAGCTCCAGGGACAGTGCGTCGCTGTCGGCAATCGTGTGTGACGTGAAAACGCGAAGCTTCCCGGTCGGGAGAATCTCCGAGCGACGTGCCAGCATCATTTTCCCGATGGCCGATGCATGGGGATGTGTCAGTATGGCGCTCTCCGCGACCAAATCGTGGTCCGGATCTCGATCCACCAGACTGATGCGGCCGCCTTCGTACGACGCGAGGTAGACACCGAATCGAATGTGGGATCGCAGACTGTCCAATACGTCGCGGCGAATGGAATCAGGATCGTGACCGGGATCGGGTCCCGCGAGTTCGCGCGTACGTCGACCGAGCGCGAACCCGGAAAGGTCGTCGATGCGTACGAGGTACCCGTCTGCGACCAACAGATTGAGCAGTCTGTATGCAGTTGCGGGCGCAACCCCTGTTGCCTGTGCGATCTCCTTGGCGCTCGCCCCTGGTCCGATGTGTGCGACGGCTTCGAGGAGAGCGAGCGCTTTTTGTACTGCGCGCGGCTCGTGACCCGAGACCTCGGCGAACCGCGGTGTACGCACGGCCACGGTCATTGCTCCCTGTGCTGCTGTTTGACCAGAGCGACAGCGCCACGGGAGTTCTCACCGTAGGACGCGGAACCGGGCAGCACGTCCGTGCTTTCCGCGCTGTCGAACACACCGATGGAGCGCAGGCCGAGAGGTGAACGTGCACGCAGCCACGATGCCCATATCGTTCCGGACAGTGCGATGACCGAGAACACCGAGATCAGAACGAGGTTGTCGGTGATCCCGTCGGTGAACAGCAGCAGTATCAGAACCCCGACGCCGCAGCTCGAGGCGAGCGCGGCTGCGATGACAACAGGTGTCTCGAGTTCACCGATGCGGCGCAGGAACAGTACGGCAGCGACCGCGACGAGAACGTATCCGACGATCAGGGCAGCGCGGGCAGCAAGTTTGACGTTGTCGATCAGCGGACCTCCCGACCCGACCGCGAAGAGGGTACTGGCCGCAGCCAAGCCGACGACCACACAGACCAGCGCCACGGACGGAGTGCGGAATCGTTGGTGAACAGAGCCGAATACGCGGGGTATCACCCTCTCGATCCCCAGCGTGTAAACCAAGCGAGATGCTGCATTGGACGAGGCCATCGAGGACGCCAGCCACGAGCAACTCAGTCCTACGTTCACTGCGATCACAAGAGATGGATCGATTCCGGTGGACGACCCGTGCAGGTACGCGTTGATGAGAGTGCTGCCTCGGCCGGACCACACAGCCCACGCGGCCAATGTGAACAGCGTTCCGCAGATGATGGGGGTGAGCATCACGGTGCGAGTGACGTTGACGAGCGGGCGACGTGCCTCGGGAGCAAAGAACGTGGCGCTCTCGAAGCCTGCCAGTGAGAACAGTGCTGCCAGCGCGACCAGCAGCATCCCGTGCGACGACTCTGCGGTCTCCACATCGACTGGTCGGCCCGCACCATCGGGAATCATCAGCAGCACGAGGATGAAAACCAGTGAACATACTTCGACGACGAGTATGGCCGTTGCGGCGAACCTGACGCCGCGCAGTAGACATGCCAGGATCGATGCGGCGATCAGCAGGTAGATGGCGATCGTAGAAATGTCTCCGCGCGCATCAATGTGGAATTGATCGAGCACGGTCATGACGGCCTGGCCGCCGCTGTAGAGGGTCAGCGCTCCACTGGCGCAGTACTTCACGAGCATGGCGGTACCGACGGTGAGCGCAGCGCGAGCTCGCGCACCGTGGAAGGTGAAGCTGTACAGCCCTCCGGATGCAGCGAGCCTGCGGGTGAACTGCGAAATACAGAATGCGATGAGCGATACGACGATCGTCGCCGCAGCGATCGTCAACACACCTCCGAGCATTGTGTCGTTCGTCAGCATGGCGATGGGCAGCACCACCATCGATGCCGCGGGTGCAGTAGTGGCGATCGACTGGGCGAGTACCTCGACCCCGGACAGCTGTCGCCTTCCGAGCGCGCGGAGAGGTGACAGTGCGGGTTGCGCCGGCTCACCGGCAGAGAACGACCGGGCGATCGCGTGCTCGAGTGCGGACATGGTTGCCGAAAATAGTGGGCGCATGTTGCACGGGCATTGCGAACATGAATCGGCTGGAACCGTACGAGTGGGAATGCCTCGTCCGAAATCCTGTCCGTTCTCACTCGCGCTTTCTCGATGGTTTCCCGAGGTTGATCTTCCCGAATCACCTGCCGTTCAGGATTGCACTCGAATCTTTTCGATCCCGGACCACCGAGGCACCGGGCAGCACGAATGGGAGCATGAATTGCCAGTCACACGGAGATCGTTCATGCGAGGTCTCGGAGTCACGGGAGGAGCCGGGCTCGCCTATGGAGCGATGTCGACGATCGGCCTCGCCCCGTCCGCTCAGGCGGTGCCCACACGGTTCAGACCGCCGGCGATGTCCGACCTGATCGGGAGGGTCGAGGGGAGTCCTTCGGTGGTCGTGCTCGGCGGTGGTCCTGCAGGACTGTGTGCGAGTTACGAACTCCGCAAAGCGGGATATTCGGTGACGATTCTCGAAGCGAGGAACCGGCCGGGCGGCCGTGTGTGGTCTGTTCGCGGTGGTGCCGAGGAGACGGATCTGAACGGGGAAACTCAGACGTGCACGTTCTCCGACGGCCACTTCTACAACGTCGGCGCGACCCGAATTCCACAGAGCCACATCACGATGGACTACTGCAAGGAGCTCGGTGTCGAGCTCCAGACATTCGGCAATCAAAATGCCAACACCGTAGTCAATTACAAGAGCGACACGGCGCTGAATCAGCAGTCGGTGAGCTACCGGGCGGCGAAAGCAGACACGTACGGATACATGTCGGAACTGCTTCAGAAGGCCGCAAACCGGGGTGCTCTGGACGACGTGCTCAGCCGCGACGACAAGGACGCACTGTCCGAGTTCCTCAGCGATTTCGGTGACCTGTCCGATGACGGGCGGTATCTCGGATCGACGCGGCGCGGCTATTCGTCCGAACCGGGCGCAGGTGTCGACTTCGGAGCCGAAACGAAGCCGCACGGCATGTCCGACGTCATTCGCAGCGGGATAGGCCGCAATTTCAGTTTCGAGTTCGGTTACGACCAAGCGATGTTGATGTTCTCACCCGTCGGTGGCATGGATCGAATCTACTACGCGTTCGAGGAGTCGATCGGCGTCGACAATATCGTCTACGGAGCCGAGGTCACGTCGATGAAGAACGCCGGAGAGCGCGTCGACGTCGAATACACGAAAGACGGAAAAGCGGAGTCGATCGACGCCGAGTACCTGATCTGCACGATTCCCCCCAACCTGATCGGGCGCCTCGATACGAACCTCCCCGCGGACGTGTTGGCGGCGAACAGAGCGGCCAAGCCGTTCTCGTCGGGCAAGCTCGGGATCGAGTATTCACGCCGATGGTGGGAGACCGACGAGCGCATCTACGGCGGTGCCAGCAACACCGACCTCGACATTTCACAGATCATGTTCCCGTACGACCATTACAACTCCGATCGCGGTGTCGTCGTCGGGTACTACAACAGCGGCAAGAGGCATCAGGCCTTCGAATCCCTCACTCACAAGCAAAGGTTGGCGAAAGCAATCGCCGAAGGATCCATGATCCACGGCGACAAATACACCCGCGATATCGTGAGTTCCTTCTCCGGCAGTTGGCGTCGTACCAAGTATTCGGAAAGTGCGTGGGCCAATTGGGAGGGGTCGGGTGGTTCGCACGGTGGTGCCGCGACGCCGGAATACGAGAAACTGCTCGCACCCGTCGAGCGAATCTATTTCGCAGGTGATCACCTGTCCAATGCCATCGCCTGGCAGCACGGTGCCTTCACATCGGCTCGCCAGGTCGTCACCGCTCTGCACGAGCGTGTCACCACGTCCTGATCGAAATCCCATACCTGTCGAAAGGCCCCACGTTGTCACACGTCACTCGCTCACTCGTTGCCGCTGCAGCAGCGGGAACCATTCTGTTCACCGCAGCATGCTCCTCGGATTCCGAGGCCTCCGGCGACACAACCGAAATCACCTCGGGTGCAAGGCCTGTGATCGAACCCGGTGAGGACAACCCGATGATCGCGCAGGGTGTCGAGATATCCGGCGATGCAACTGTGTACAAGACAAGTGGTATCGGAGGTACGGCCATGAACGACGCTGCTGCGACCGGTACCCCCGAGTCCTACATAGACACCGAAGAGTTCCCGGGTGGGACTCTGCCTCCAGGCGTCACAGTCACCGAAGCGCAAGGCATCAACGTACTGAAGAAGATCCGCGACAATCTCGAACAAGAGGGCTACACGCTCGAGGATGTCGTGACGATGCGCGTGTTCCTCGACAACGCGCCCGGCACGGACATCGCCGATTACGCGGGCTGGAACCGCGCTTATCGGCAGTTCTTCGCGAATACGAATCTCGATACGGATGAGACAGAACTCGTTCCGCTCGGTACCGCGGAGCCTGCGGCACCGCTGGAACGCAACTCCGCGAGACCCTCCCGATTCGCGTTGGAGGTCGCCTCGCTTCCGGTTCCGGGTTGGCTCGTCGAGGTAGAAGTGGACGCGGTCAAGTAGTTGTTCGAGTGCATCGATCTTGCGATCGGATCGAGAAATTGCACTCCAGTGGATTTCGGGCGCTACTGCCTACTGAAACCTTCGAGCATTCCCGTGTAGAGCTTGGCCGGTGGCGTAGCGAATTCGCCGCGCTTTCCGGTGCTCAGTCCCAGGGTGATCATCGACTGCACGAACAACGTTCCTGCGGCGACACCGTCGACCACAGGTACTCCGATCTCGGCCGAAATGTGTTGGCAGAGATCGGCCATGCCCGCGCAGCCGAGAACCACAGCATCGCTGCCGTCCGTCTCGACGGCCACGCGACACGCCTCGGTGACGATCTTGCGGGCGTCGGGGTCGGTCTCGAGATCGAGGACCGGCAGGTCGCAGGCATGGATACCGAGACAGTGGCGGCCGAAGCCGTAGTGATGCGCCAGATCCTGTGCTCTGCCGACGGTGCGGCCCAGGGTGGTGACGACACTGAATCCGCGGCCCAGGAAACTCGCGGCGTGCATTGCCGCTTCCGCGATACCGATGACCGGTCCGGACGCGGATTCGCGGGCCGCGTCGATGCCGGGATCGCCGAAGCAGGCGATGACGTAGCCGTCGACCCCCGCGGCTTCGCCACTGGCGATCTCGGCGAGAATGCCGGGGACACTGAGGGCTTCGTCGACGTGACTTTCGATGGATACCGGCCCCATCGAGGGACTGACCGCATCGATGACGGTGCCCGGGCCTACTACGGCCCGGGCACAATCACCGATTGTTGCGGTCATCGAACCGGTGGTGTTCGGATTGATGACCTTGATGAGCACGTACGAAATCCTATGCCTTGGCTGGAACGTCGAAATTGGTGACAGCGAGCTTGGTCTTCGTCGCCAAGTAGTAGTACATGACGAAGCCGATGCCGCAGCCGATGAACCAACTGTACTTCGACGCAGTCGACATTCCGGCGATCTCCATGCCGTCGATGGCCCCGTTGAAGAGCACCGTGAACATGGCCACCAGTGCGCCGACGATGGTGGAGTACACCGCCGCCGGGTTGTAACCCTTCGAGTACCAGTACAACCCGGTGGGCGACATCGAGAACAGCTCGTCGACGACGACTTTCTGCTTTCGGACCAAGTAGTAGTCGGCGATCAGGATGCCGAACAACGGTCCGATGAATGCGCCGAGAGTTTCCAGCGTCAGGTGAATGACCTCGGGATTGTTGTACAGGTTCCACGGGGTGATGAGCACCGAGCCGATCGCGGCGATCATGCCGCCTGCACGCCAGCTGATCTTCTGGGGGCTGACGTTGGAGAAGTCGAATGCCGGCGAGATGAAGTTGGCGACGATGTTGATGCCGATCGTGGCGATCGTGAAGGTCAGGGCACCGAGGACGATGGCGAAGGTGCTGTCGATCCGGGCGACGGTCTCGACCGGATCGGTGATCAGCTCACCGAACACCGGCAGGGTCAGGGACGCGGTGACGACGACGAGAATCGAGAACACCAGGAAGTTCACCGGCAGTCCGAGGAAGTTGCCCTTCTTCACCGCCGCGTAGGACTTGCCGTAGCGCGAGAAGTCGCCGAAGTTGAGCATCGGACCGGAGAAGTAGGACACCACGAGAGCGATGGCACCCAGCATCACCGGGATGGAGCTCAGACCCGTGTGCTCTACCTCCTGGAGATTGAGATCGATTGCGCCCCAGCCTGCTTTCCAGATCAGATAGCCGCACAGCATGAACATCACGACGTATACGGCCGGGCCACAGAAGTCGATGAACTTGCGAATGGACTCCATGCCGCGCCAGAACACCGCAGCCTGAACGACCCAGAGGAACAGGAAGCTCGCCCAGCCGAGCAACGAGAGTCCGACGAAACCGTAATCGGCCGTGACGGCGTACGGAGCCAGCGACGGGAACAACTTGATCAGCACGATATCGAGTGCGGCCGATGCCAGGAACGTCTGGATGCCGTACCAGGCCACCGCGATCAAACCGCGGATGATGGCCGGAATGTTGGCACCGAGGACGCCGAAAACACTGCGGCAGATCACCGGGTACGGAACTCCCGACACCTGGCTCGGTTTGGCTACGAGGTTGCAGAAGAAGTAGACGATCGAGATGCCCACCAGCAGAGCGATCAACACCTGCCAACTGGCCAACCCGAGCGCGAACAAGCTGCCCGCGGTCACGTACCCACCCACCGAGTGCACGTCCGACATCCAGAATGCGAAGAGGTTGTACGAGGTCCAGGTCTGCTTCTTCAGCGGAGCAAGGTCCTCGTTGGTGAGCCGCGGGTCGTAGCTGTCCTTGATCAGTCCACCGCCGACGGGGTGGCCCGCGGCTTCCACGAGATCTCCCGTTTGAGCGGGACCGTGCGCTGTATCTGTCATCGATGCTCCTGACGGCATGGCATATGAGGTGAGCGAAGAAGGTGAACGGGTGAATGAGCAAAAGCTAGCGGCGAAGTGTTGCGCACTCGTGACGAGAGCGATATATCTTTGCGAGTCGTTCCTGCAGGCCGCACTCCCGTCTCTTTGCGGGCGTGCTTTCGGCCCTATTCCGACGGCGGGTCGGCAAACAATCCGTGGTCGTTCGACAGTGTCGAAATGACCGAATTGAGACGCGTGTGGTGATGTTGTGCTGCGGCGAGCAGTCCGGCGGAATCGCCGTCCAGGAATGCTGCGAGCATATCGGCATGGTCGCTGTGCAGTGACGCTCTGTCGGACCCGGCGACATGCACCATCGGTTGTACGGGTTCAGTTATGTTCCAAGCCGATTCGAGCATGTGAAGTAGTCGATGCATCCGAGAGGGGCGAGTCAGGGACAGATGGAATTCCCGCGAGAGGCGGTGATATTCCCGCGAGTCGTCCTGGGCGAGCGAGGCCTCGAGCTGGCGATTGATCTCGATGAGGTGTGCGCGGTCGGTGCCGGTGGCGAGATCGACCGCGACCGGTAGGGCGGCCGTCTCCAGAACCTCTCGTACGATGTACATTTCGCGGAGTTCGGCGGCGGTCAGCTGCGCGACCGTGTAGCCCAGGTTCGGTCGATGATCGACCAGCCCCTCGCCGATGAGGGTCTTGAGGGATTCACGCACCGGGATTCTGCTCACTCCGAACAGCTCCGCCACTTCGTTGAGCGGAATAGGGGTATTCGGTGGAGCGTCGCCGGCGAGAATTACTCGTCGCAACTCTCGTAGAATTGTCGGCTGTGGGCCACCGGGTGCCGATATCGACAATTGCGAGAGCAATATCGACCGACGGCGGGGTGGCACGAATCGAAGATTAGCGGCGCTGTGTTTCGGCGGCGTGACAACTCTGTTCCATCCGATAGCATCTGCACCCATGGTCACGGACCCCCTCGGTACGCAGTACTGGCCGGACGTCGACGGGTCGCGGACCCTCGTGGTGCCGGTCGGCTCGATCGAGCAGCACGGTCCGCACCTCCCGCTCGATACCGACACTCGCATCGCAACCGCTGTGGCGCACACCATCACGGACGCGCTCGTTGCTCCCGCGATCGCGTACGGCGCGAGTGGCGAGCACGAGGGCTTTCCTGGCACCGTCTCGATAGGAGCCGCGGCGCTCGAAGCGGTTCTGGTGGAGTACGGACGCTCCGCGTGCCGTTGGGCCGAGCGGGTGGTGTTCGTCAACGGGCACGGAGGCAACGGGCCAACCGTGCGTTCGGCAGTGCTGTTGCTGCGCTACGAGGGCCGCGACGTCGTCTGGTTCCCGTGTGCGGTGCCCGGAGCAGATGCTCACGCCGGTCGGACCGAAACGTCGTTGCTACTGCACCTTTCGCCCGAGGTGGTGGATATGAGCAAGTCGGAGGTGGGGAACGTGACCGACATCGCGGCCCTGCTGCCCGCGCTCCGCGTCGACGGCATGGCCCCGATCACTCCGAACGGGGTGCTCGGCGATCCCACCGGAGCCGATCCCGAGGAGGGGCGCCGGATGTTCGAGCAACTCCGGACCCGCGCGGGCGACGCAGTGCAGAGATGGAGTCCCTCCGAACATGGGGTGATCGCGTGACCGACCTCGGCGGAACGCCTGGTGAGGGGCTATCCGATGATCCCGTAAAAACGGGGAACAGGTATGTTCCGTCCGATTTCACGGGTGGCCGACACTTCGGCGTCCTGTCCGCTTACGATCTCCTGATGGGTGAAGGTCGGTTGCCTGACGGCTTCGGGGTGCGGGTCGATCCACGCGTACGCACATTCTCCGAAGGGCGCGTCCTGATCGGTGGTTCACCGACCCGGATGCTCAAGCTTGCGCCGACGGCTGCCGCGATGATCGGCGACGGTTTCATCCAGGTGACCGACTCGCAGTCCGCACTCGTGGCACGCAAATTGCTCGACTCGGGCGTCGGCAACCCCCGCCCGATGTCGATACCGTCACCGTCCGACGTCACCGTCGTCGTGCCGCTCAAGAACAACGAGGTTGGTCTGGAGCGACTGATCGCGGCGCTGCACGGTCTACACGTCATCATTGTCGACGACGGGTCCGACATCCCCGTCGCAGTTCCGCGAATTCACTGCAGTGTGGGAAGTGTGACGGTGCTCCGGCACGAGCGCTCACGCGGACCGGCTGCGGCACGCAATACGGGCTTGCGTTGTGCCACAACAGACTTTGTTGCCTTCCTGGACTCCGATGTCGTTCCGCGCAAGGGATGGCTGGAGGTGATGCTCGGTCACTTCTCGGATCCGGCCGTTGCCCTGGTGGCACCCCGAATCGTTGCGCTCGAGCCCGAGGGCAGCGCCTTGGCCCGGTACGAACACGCACGTTCGTCACTCGATCTCGGTCGCAGAGAAGCAGCAGTGCGCGCGGGCAGCTCGGTCTCCTATGTACCCAGCGCCGCCATGTTGCTCCGCCGGTCGGTGGCGATGGACTGCGAGGGGTTCGACGAGTCGATGCACGTGGCCGAAGACGTGGATCTGTGCTGGCGGCTGCAGGAGGCCGGTTGGCGTCTGCGCTACGAGCCCGTCGCACACGTCGCACACGAGCACCGCGTCACCTTCGTCGAATGGTTCGCACGCAAACTGTTCTACGGGACCGGTGCAACACCGTTGTCCGCGCGCCACCCGGGAATGGTGCCGCCGATCGCCATGTCTCCATGGACGCTCGTTGCCTGCCTGCTCGCCGCGAGCCTGACGCGGATCGGACTCATCGGTGCGGTCGCAACCCTCGGCGTGACGATAGTTCGGCTGCGCAAGATGTTCGTCGGTTTGGATCAGCCCACTCGAATCGCGGCCATTCTCGCCGCGGAGGGTTTCGTGGCGGGGTTGTGGCAACTGGCGTCGGCGTTGTGCCGACACTATTGGCCGATCACCCTACTTGCCGTGCTGTTGTCCAGCCGAATTCGTAAGATCGCGCTGGGACTGGCTGTGGCAGAGGCGTTCTCGGATTGGTACAAGCATCGTGAACTCGGTGGACTCGATCCGGTGCGCTACGCCTTCTTCAAGCGAGCCGACGACATCGCTTACGGCGCGGGGTTGTGGAGCGGAGCCATGTCCGCCCGAAGTATCGACGCGCTCAAGCCCCGCCTGGACGGCTGACGCGGTGCGAGCCCGTACCGCTGCGCTGACGGTGTGAACCGGATCGAGTACGCGGACGTCGTCGTCGTGGGCGGCGGCTCGTGTGGTTGTGTCATGGCCTCGCGGCTGAGCGAGAATCCCGACCGATCGGTGTTGTTGCTCGAGGCCGGACCTTCCTTCTCCAGCGTCACCGATGTCCCGGCTGCACTGCGCGATGCGTCGATGCTTCCGATCGGCCCCGGCAGCGAGTGGACAGGCACGTACTCGGCCGAACTCACCTCGGGTGTCGGTCGAACGATCGCCCGGGGCCGAGTCCTGGGTGGCTCCGGCGCAGTGAACGGCGGCTACTTCGTCCGTGCCACCCCCAGCGACTTCGATGCCTGGCCGCAGTCGGTGTGGTCTTTCGATCAGGTACTTCCGTTCTACATCGGATCCGAAACCGATCTCGACAGCGGCGTGGCGAGGAGGTGGCACGGGTCGTACGGTCCGATGCCAGTCGCGCGAACTCCCGAGCGCGCTCGTCATCTCCTGACGACAGAATTCATGAAAGCCGCAGTGAATGCGGGCTTTCCGATGCAGGACGACCTGAACTCTCCCGACGCGTCCGCTGGGGGAGTCGGAGCCGTGCCGCTGAACATCCACAACGGAATCCGCGTAAGTGCAGCTCTTGCATACCTTCTGCCGATTCTGAATCGGCAGAACCTACGGGTGCAAGGAGATTCGACGGTCACGTCGTTGATGTTCCACGGCAGCAAAGTCATCGGCGTCGAGTCGATCGTCGACGGCGTCCGCAACGTGGTGCGGTCCGACACCGTGATTCTGTCGGCAGGAGCGGTGCACACACCTGCGCTGCTGCTTCGATCCGGTATCGGACCTGCCGATGATCTTGTTGCGCTCGGTATTTCGGTCGAGGTCGACAGTCCGGGTGTCGGTCGAGGCTTCAGCGACCATCCCGAGGTCGCCGTTCCGATCACCCCGATGAACGAGACTCCGACGGCATCACCTGCGCTGGAAGCGGTTCTGCATTCCGGAGATGTGGAGATCAGGCCGTACACCAGGAGATTCGACCGCTTGATCGCCGGTCTCGCGCACGGGCCGCATGTGGTGGGCGTCGGACTCATGCGCTCGACGAGCCGCGGGAGCATTGGGCTGCGCAACACCGACCCGTTCGAAGCTCCGGACGTCGTATATCACTATCTGGAATCGGACGTCGACCGGCGCGCGATGCGAGACGGTGTCGCACTCGCGCGCGATCTGCTGGCGTCGCCGAGCATGTCGTCGAAGGTCGAGGTGCCATCGATCGACGATCCACTCGCGGCGCTCGGAACATCACTGCACCTGTCCGGCAGCGCCAGGATGGGCCCGGAATCCGATTCGACATCGGTGCTCGACGATCACTGCCGGGTGCGCGGCGTCGACGGACTGTTCGTCGTCGATACCTCGGCGTTCCCGGTAGTGCCCAGCCGCGGACCGCATGCGACGGCGATCATGTTCGCAGAACGCGTCGCCGATTTGATTGCAGACCACGATCGGCGCGCGGAGGCGTAGCGTTCGTGGTCTGGGGACCGTTCAGGTTCCCCAATAGATGGGTTACTGCTATGTCGGACAAATCGCCCCGCAACACGATGACCAAGAAATCCGGCAAATCACTCAAGGACAAGCGTGCCGACAAGCGGGCCAAGTCGAGCGGCGACACCAGCAACGACATCATCACGTCGGCAGTGAAGAAGAAGTAGGCGCTCACGGTCGGCGGGACCGGCCACCGCCGTTCCGTCGGCCCCGGCTGTATCCTTGGTTGTGAGCTGGGTTACAGCGATGTGGACAGGTCACGGAGGAAGCGTCGAATGGCAAGCCGATCGGACAGTGGCGGCAACCCCTGGGTCGCAGTGCGCCCCGGCGAGGACGTCGCTGTGCTCGCACGCCAGATGTCCAGTGCCCATCAATCTTTCGTCGACGATATCCGCACTCATGGTTCGACGGTGAGGTCCGTCGTACTCGATTCGTGGATGCGCAGTCGCACCAAGGGCGTCGATCCCGATGGCGGTAACGAGACTCCGACCCTGACCGGGCCTGATCTCGAGCGCTACCGCAACGGTCATCCGATGGCCATCATCCGCCCGGTCATTCGCAAGCTACTGGTCGAGGACGCGTCCGATACCGGACTGCTCGTCGCCATTTCCGACGCGGAGGGACGCCTGCTGTGGGTCGAGGGTGATTCTGCGGCGAAGGACCGCGCGCTCGCGATGGAGTTCGCCGAAGGGGTCGACTGGAGCGAGGAGAGCAAGGGCACCAATGCTCCGGGTACCGCATTGGCGGTCGATCACAGTGTGCAGATCTTCGCCTCCGAACACTTCTCGCGGTCGGTGCACGAGTGGAGTTGTTCCGCGGCCCCGGTGCACCACCCCACCAGCGGACACATCCTGGGAGCCATCGACATCACCGGCGGGCCGCGAGTTGCGGTGCCCGAGGTGCTCTCGCTCGTGCGTGCGACCGTCGCCGCGGCCGAGTCCGAGCTGCGCCTGCACCTGATGAACTCACCGAAATCGTTGGGCGACACGGCTCCCCGTCTCGAAGTTCTCGGATCCGGCCGACCGGGAGTGGTTCGCGCATCCGGCCGGGTGCCGCTTTCTCAGCGACACGCCGAGATCCTGCTGCTGTTGGGTGAGCATCCGGAAGGGCTCAGCTCGGACCACCTCGCGGTGCTCCTGGACGAGCAGGAACTCGACTCGGTCACCATCCGCGCCGAGATGTCCAGACTGCGCAAGACCTTCGGCACCGCGGGCCTGGCTTCGCGGCCCTACCGTCTGGTCGGCGAGTTGACCTCCGACGTCGGCGATATTCGACGCGCCTTGGACCGCGGCGACGTCGACGCTGCTCTACGGATCTACTCCGGCCCGGTGCTCCCGGGGTCGTCCGCGCCCGGCATCGAGAGCATCCGGGAGGAACTGCGGTCTCGTATGCAGGCCGCGCTGCTCCGGCTCGGAGATCCGGTGCTGCTGGCGCAGTGGACCTCGTCCATCCACGGTCGCGCGGACGTCATCGCGTGGGAGGCCTACCGGGCCACTCTGAGCAGGGATTCCGCGCTTTACGGTCAGGTCAGCGCGCGCATCGATCTACTCGATCGCGAACTCGGAATCTGACGCATCCCTCGCGCCCCGCCGGCCCGAAATACCGGCAACGTACTTGCAACGTTGCGCGGCCTAGTGTCCTGAATCACACACCGCATCAACTGTGAAGCACGTGTCGATCAGGAGGATTTTCAATGTCCGTCTACGCCCGTCCAGGTACCGCAGATTCCGTCATGTCGTTCCAGTCGCGCTACGACAACTGGATCGGCGGCGAGTGGGTACCGCCGGTCAAGGGCCAGTACTTCGAGAACCCGACTCCCGTCACCGGTGAGAACTTCTGCGAGGTCGCCCGCTCCACGTCCGAGGACATCGAGCTCGCGCTCGACGCAGCACACGCCGCAGCTCCCGCGTGGGGCAAGACGTCCGCTGCCGAGCGCGCGGTGATCCTCAACAAGATCGCCGACCGCATCGCCGAGAACCTCGAGTCCATTGCGCTCGCGGAGTCCTGGGACAACGGCAAGCCGATTCGCGAGACTCTCAACGCCGACATTCCGTTGGCGGTCGACCACTTCCGCTACTTCGCCGGCTGCATCCGTGCACAGGAAGGATCGCTGTCCGAGATCGACAGCGACACAGTGGCGTACCACTTCCACGAGCCGCTCGGAGTGGTTGGGCAGATCATCCCGTGGAACTTCCCGATCCTCATGGCCGTGTGGAAGCTCGCCCCCGCCCTCGCCGCCGGTAATGCCGTGGTGCTCAAGCCCGCCGAGCAGACCCCCGCGTCGATCCTGCATCTGATCTCGATCATCGGGGACCTTCTCCCTCCCGGCGTCGTCAACATCGTCAACGGGTTCGGAGTCGAGGCAGGCAAGCCGCTCGCGTCGAGCCCCCGCATCGCGAAGATCGCCTTCACCGGTGAGACCACCACCGGCCGACTGATCATGCAGTACGCCTCGCAGAACCTCATTCCGGTGACGCTGGAACTCGGTGGCAAGAGCCCCAACGTCTTCTTCTCCGACGTGCTCCAGGCCAACGACGACTACCAGGACAAAGCGCTCGAGGGCTTCACGATGTTCGCCCTCAACCAGGGTGAAGTGTGCACCTGCCCGTCGCGCTCGCTGATCCAGGCGGACATCTTCGACGAGTTCCTCGCCCTTGCTGCCATCCGCACCAAGGCTGTGCGACAGGGCGATCCGCTCGACACCGAGACGATGATCGGCGCTCAGGCATCGAACGATCAGCTCGAGAAGATCCTGTCGTACATCGAGATCGGCAAGGGCGAAGGCGCACAGGTCGTCACCGGCGGCGAGCGCGCACAGCTCGGCGGCGACCTCAACGGCGGCTACTACGTACAGCCGACGATCTTCACCGGCAAGAACAACATGCGCATCTTCCAGGAAGAGATCTTCGGACCGGTCGTGTCGGTGACATCGTTCAAGGACTACGACGATGCGATCGACATCGCCAACGACACCCTCTACGGACTTGGCGCCGGCGTCTGGTCGCGCGACGGCGGAGTTGCCTACCGCGCCGGACGCGACATCAAGGCCGGTCGCGTGTGGACCAACACGTACCACCAGTACCCGGCGCACGCTGCGTTCGGTGGCTACAAGCAGTCCGGTATCGGTCGCGAGAACCACAAGATGATGCTCGACCACTACCAGCAGACCAAGAACCTGTTGGTGAGCTACGCCCAGAAGGCACAGGGCTTCTTCTGATGGAGAATGCTCGGCCGCCTGCGCGGCTGAAGACCACCGTCGAGGCGATGGACCTGCTCCGTCGCCTCGGCGGTATCCACGGGGAACTGATGATGCATCAGTCCGGGGGATGCTGTGACGGGTCGTCGCCGATGTGTTATCCCGCAGGAGAATTCATCGTAGGAGACCGTGACGTCCTTCTGGGGTACATCGACCTCCGACTCGGGGTGGGCGAGGTTCCGCAGGACCTCCCCGCGGGTATCGACGGTGTGCCGGTGTGGATTTCGGGTTCTCAGTTCCAGGCCTGGAAGCACACGCAACTCGTGCTCGACGTGGTTCCCGGCCGCGGCGGCGGGTTTTCGCTCGAATCACCCGAGGGGGTCCGTTTCCTCAGCCGAGGGCGCGCGTACACCCCGGAGGAGAACGAGCTTCTCGCCGCGCATCCACCGCTCGTCGGCGTCGACTGGGAGGAAGGCAGACGACCCGAGGTTCCCGACGATCCACTGGTGGTTGCCGAGGCCGTCGACGCCTGTCCCGTCCCGGGGATGCTTCAGGGCTGAGTGCGGCAGCGCATACAGTGCGAACGATGAAGAGCTCATCGAAGTCCGACGCGGCCGAGGGCGGCGAGAGCCTGCGCACCGTGGTCATTGCGTTCGTCGCCAATCTCGGCGTCGCGATAGCCAAGACGTTCGCAGCGGTGTTCACCGGATCGGCGTCGATGGTCGCCGAAGCCGCGCATTCGTGGGCCGACACCGGTAACGAGATCTTTCTGCTCGTCGCCAATCGTCGGGGCTCACGTGGACCGGACGATCGTCGGCCGCTCGGCTACGGACGCGAGACCTACTTCTGGTCGACACTCGCAGCCATCGGGCTCTTCGTCGCCGGTGCTGCGGTATCGGTGTGGCACGGCATCACCTCGTTGCTCGCCGGTGAATCGAGCAGCGAGAACTACCTCGTCGCGTACGTGGTGCTCGCCATCGCATTTCTGCTCGAGGGAGTCTCGTTCCTGCAGTCGGTTCGGCAGATTCGCGGTGAAGCGGCCGAATACGACAAGGACTTCCTCGATTACGCACTCGAGACCTCGGATCCGACGCTGCGGGCGGTGTTCGCGGAGGACAGTGCGGCTCTGATCGGCATCGTGATCGCCGGTGCCGGAATCGGCTTGCACCAACTGACCGGTAACGCCGCCTTCGACGCCATCGGGTCCATTCTGGTGGGAGTATTGCTCGGAATCGTGGCGTTCGTACTGATCGATCGAAACCGTCGATTCCTCACCGGTGAACCGGGATCGAGAGCATTATGGAACGCGGTGGTGCAGCGAATCGAGCAACTGCCCGAGGTGGCATCGGTCCGATTCGTGCGCATCGAGTTCGTCGGTCCCAAACAGATCTACGTGGTGGCGAGTGTCGATCTCGTCGGTGATTTCGCAGAATCACGCATCGCACATACGCTCCGCCGGCTGGAGCGTGAGTTGGAAACCAACAGAGCTGTGGTGGACGCGGTACTGACAGTCGCCGAACCGGACGAGGGCGACATCGGTGACATCAACGCCGTGGGGCACCAGTCGTAATTCGCCCGTCATTCATCGATGACGCGACGCTTACACGACGGGCCTATCGTGAACCGATTCGCGCGCCACACGTGTTGTGAATCGTCCCCTCGGGCGTGAACCCGCTCCGAGCGCAACAGCTACGAGAGGCTTGCAATGTCCGTAGTAGACCCCCAGTCGTCTCATCCGAAAACTGGCTCGCACGAGAGCACACAGTCGCACGTCGAGGGCGGTGACTACCTGGCCAAACGCACCCTGAAGAAGGGTACAGCGGGCTGGGTACTGCTGGCCGGCCTCGGAGTCAGCTACGTCATCTCCGGCGACTACTCGGGGTGGAACCTCGGTCTTGCCGAGGGCGGATTCGGTGGCCTCCTGATCGCAGCGATCATCATCGCGGGTATGTACCTCGCCATGGTCCTCGGCATGGCCGAGATGTCCTCGGCGCTGCCCGCGGCAGGCGGCGGCTACACCTTCGCCCGCAGGGCCATGGGACCGTGGGGCGGATTCGCCACCGGTACAGCAATTCTCATCGAGTACGCCATCGCTCCGGCAGCGATCGCGACGTTCATCGGTGCGTACGTCGAATCGCTCGGACTGTTCGGGATCACCGACGGGTGGTGGGTATACCTGGTGGTCTACGCGGTGTTCATCGGAATCCACCTCTCCGGCGCGGGTGAAGCCCTCAAGATCATGTTCGTCATCACCGGCATCGCCTTGGTCGGTCTCGTCGTGTTCGCCATCGCAGCCATCGGCCAGTTCGATGCGAGCAACCTGACCGACATCGCACCCACCGACGCTGCCGGAGCCTCGGGGTTCCTGCCGTTCGGCTACCTCGGAATCTGGGCCGCGGTCCCGTTCGCCATCTGGTTCTTCCTCGCCATCGAGGGCGTGCCGTTGGCCGCGGAGGAGGCAAAGGATCCGACCAAGAACGTCCCGCGCGGCATCATCGCCGCCATGGGTGTTCTGCTCGTCACCGGTGCCGTCGTCCTGTTCCTGGTGACCGGAGCAGGCGGGGCCGACGGCGTCAAGGAGTCGGGAAACCCGTTGGTGGAAGCCCTCGGTGACGGAACGGCGAGCAAGATCGTCAACTACATCGGCCTGGCCGGATTGGTCGCGTCCTTCTTCTCGATCATGTACGCGTACTCGCGCCAGCTCTTTGCGCTCTCTCGCGCGGGATACCTGCCGAAGACACTGTCCATCACCAACTCTCGCAAGGCCCCGACGCTCGCTCTGATCGTGCCCGGAATCATCGGCTTCCTGCTCTCCCTGACCGGTCAGGGCGGAATGTTGCTCAACATGGCCGTCTTCGGCGCGGCACTGAGTTACGTTCTGATGATGGTCAGCCACATCGTGCTTCGCCGCAACGAGCCGAACATGGAACGGCCGTACCGAACCCCCGGGGGTGTCGTGACCACCGGATTCGCGTTGATCATCGCGGCACTCGCCGTTGTCGCCACCTTCGTCGTCGATTCCACTGCGGCACTGTGGTGCCTGGCCGTGTTCGTGGCGTTCATGGCCTACTTCGGCATCTACAGCAGGCATCACCTCGTCGCGAATTCGCCGGACGAGGAGTTCGCCGCACTGGCTCAGGCCGAGGCCGAACTGGAATGACGATCTACACCCAGCAGGTCTCGGGTACCACCTACACGTTCGACGGTCTGGTGGACCTGATGGCCAAGGCGACCCCGCTGCGGTCGGGTGACGAGTTGGCCGGTTGCGCAGCCGAATCCGATGCCGAACGGGCTGCGGCGCAGTGGGCATTGTCGGAGGTTTCGCTCGATGTCTTCCTGCACGATCTGCTCGTTCCGTACGAGAGCGACGAGGTCACTCGGCTCATCATCGATTCCCACGACCGCATCGCATTCGGGGCCGTCTCGCACCTGACCGTAGGAGGTCTACGGGATTGGCTGCTGCAGGTGACCGCAGGGCCCGACGCCGCCGCGACACTGCGATCGGTCGCGGCAGGATTGACGCCCGAGATGGTCGCTGCCGTCAGCAAGATCATGCGAAATCAGGATCTGATCGCAGTGTCTCGGGCGGTGCAGGTGACGTCGGCGTTCCGGACGACGATCGGGCTACCCGGAACCCTCACCACGCGTTTGCAACCCAATCACCCGACGGACGATCCGCGTGGAATCGCGGCAGCCACGCTCGACGGATTGCTCCTCGGATCGGGCGATGCGGTCATCGGGATCAATCCTGCAACCGACTCGCCTCAGGCCACAGCCGACCTGCTGCATCTGCTCGACGAGATTCGACAGCGCTTCGAGATTCCCACGCAATCGTGCGTGCTCTCGCACGTGACGACGACGATGGAACTGATCGACAAGGGAGTTCCCGTCGACCTGGTGTTCCAGTCCATCGCAGGCACCGAAGGAGCCAATTCGAGCTTCGGCGTGAACATTCCGCTTCTTCGGCAGGCCAACGAGGCCGGCCGATCGTTGCACCGCGGAACCGTCGGGAACAACGTCATGTACCTCGAAACCGGCCAGGGCTCGGCGTTGTCTGCGGGCGCCCACATCGGCACCGGCGATCGACCGGTAGATCAACAGACTTTGGAAACGCGCGCGTACGCGGTGGCCCGCGATCTCGAGCCATTACTGATCAACACCGTTGTCGGATTCATCGGGCCGGAGTACCTGTACGACGGCAAGCAGATCATCAGGGCAGGGCTCGAAGATCACTTCTGCGGCAAGCTGCTGGGACTGCCGATGGGCGTCGACGTCTGCTACACCAACCACGCCGAGGCCGATCAGGACGACATGGACACGTTGCTGACGTTGCTCGGCGCGGCCGGAGTCGCGTTCGTCATCGCGGTACCGGGAGCCGACGACGTCATGCTCGGATACCAGTCGCTGAGCTTTCACGACGTGCTCTACGTTCGGCAGGTTCTCGGTCTGCGAGCCGCACCGGAATTCGAGTCGTGGCTCTCCCGACTGGGCATGGTGGACGCCGACGGCCGGGTCCTCGACGTCGATGCCGCGGGATCACCGTTGCGAGCGTTGATGAGTGCGCGATGACCGGTGAATCGGAGGTGGCAGGAGTGGAGCCCGCGGAACGACCAGGGAGTGCAGGAGTGGAGCCCGCGGAACGACCAGGGAGTGCAGGAGTGGAGCCCGCGGAACGACCAGGGAGTGCAGGAGTGGAGCCCGCGGAACGACCGGAAACACAGTTCTGGGGCGAGATGCGAGCGATGACGCAGGCCCGGATCGGGTTGGGACGCATCGGTGATTCGCTGCCGACCACCCGGGTGCTGGAGTTTCGTTCGGCGCACGCTGCTGCGCGGGATGCCGTACACATGCCACTCGACGTCGAGGGGTTCGTGGGCCGGGTGGAGCAGGTGGGGCTCGGTGCGCCTGCAGTGGTGACGTCGTTGGCGACCAGTCGTGCGGAGTATCTACGACGGCCAGATCTCGGTCGGCAACCGAAGGACCTGTCGACGATCACCCTGTCCGAGGACGAGATCGGCATCGTGTTGAGTGATGGGCTGTCTCCGCGTGCGCTCGCCGACCACGGTGTGCCGATGCTCGAGGCATTGAAAGCCGAACTGGCCGATCGCTATTCGATAGCAGCACCGGTGATCGCAACCGAGGCACGGGTGGCGCTGGGCGATCACATCGCCGCGGCGATGGGTGTGCGGACGGTGTTGGTGCTGATCGGGGAGCGCCCAGGATTGTCGGTCGCGGACAGTCTCGGCATCTATCTGACGCATCTACCGAAGCCCGGCTGTACGGACGCCGATCGCAATTGCATCTCGAACATCCATCCGCCCGAAGGGCAGGGGTACGCACAGTCGGCGCGAATAGTGGGGGGTCTGCTGGCCGGGGCGAGGAAGCTCGGACGGTCAGGTGTGGCGTTGAAGGACACGTCGCGAGCCGATGTGCTCGAGGCAGCCGAGGCCCTCACCCTCGAATGATGATCCCCCTATTCGGGGGTGGCCGTGCGTGATCGGCGTCACTACCGTGGGGTTCATGGACAGTTATTCTTCCGGTGCGTCGGACACCGCAGTTCTGGACGACACGATCGGCGCGAATCTGGATCGCACGGCGGCGCACCACTCGGATCGTGATGCGTTGATCGATGTGGCGTCCGGACGTCGGTGGACGTACTCGGAGTTCGTCGCCGACGTCGATCTGTTGGCAGCAGGCTTGCTGGTCGCCGGTGTCGAGGTGGGGGACCGCGTCGGGATGTGGGCTCCGAACTGTCCGGAATGGGTTCTGGCGCAGTATGCGACGGCCAAGATCGGTGCAGTACTGGTCAACATCAATCCGGCGTATCGCTCGCACGAGCTGCAGTTCGTGCTGAAGCAGGCCGGGGTGTCGGTGTTGTTGTCGGCCACGGAGTTCAAGGGGTCGGACTACGCGGTGATGATCGACGACGTGCGCCCCGAGGTGCCGTCGCTGCGGGAGGTCCTGTTCATCGGCAGCATCCAGTGGGAAGCGATGACCGATCGCGGTCACAGAGCATTGGCCAAGACTCCACGGATGATCACCGATGTGTCCGAGCGGCTCGGTGCCGACGATGCGATCAACATCCAGTACACCTCGGGAACAACGGGTTTCCCGAAGGGCGCGACGCTGAGTCACCGAAATATCCTCAACAACGGCTTCTTCGTCGGCGAGCTCTGCCATTACACCGCCGAGGACCGCGTGTGCATTCCGGTGCCGTTCTACCACTGCTTCGGCATGGTGATGGGAAATCTCGCATGCACCTCGCACGGCGCAGCGATGGTGATTCCCGGTCCCTCGTTCGATCCGGTGGCGACACTGACAGCGGTCGCGGCGGAGAAGTGCACGTCGCTGTACGGAGTCCCGACGATGTTCATCGCCGAACTGGCACTGGAGAACTTCGACGACTTCGACCTCGGCAGTCTGCGTACCGGCATCATGGCCGGATCGCCGTGTCCCACCGAGGTGATGAAGCAGGTCATCGACCGAATGGGGATGACGGAGGTAGCGATCTGCTACGGCATGACCGAGACCTCGCCGGTGTCCCTGCAGACTCGCAGCGACGACTCCATCGAACAGCGGGTGTCCACCGTGGGACGTGTCGGCCCTCATCTGGAGGTGAAGGTCGTCGACCCGGTTCTCGGTGAGACGCTGCCACGTGGCCAGGCAGGTGAACTGTGCACTCGTGGTTACTCGGTGATGCTCGGTTACTGGGAGCAGCCCGACAAGACAGCGGAGGCGATCGACGGCGAAGGGTGGATGCACACCGGCGACATCGGGGTCATGGACGAGAACGGCTACGTGGCCATCACCGGACGGATCAAGGACATGGTGATCCGCGGCGGTGAGAACGTCTATCCCCGCGAAGTGGAGGAGTTCCTCTACACCCATCCCGACATCCTCGACGCCCAGGTGATCGGTGTGCCCGATCCGAAGTACGGCGAGGAGCTCATGGTGTGGATCAGGATGAGAGACGGTGCCGCTCCGCTCGATTCGGCTGCGGTGCGCGCCTTCTGCGACGGGCGGCTCGCGCATTACAAGATTCCGCGATACGTGCACGTCGTCGACGAGTTTCCGATGACGGTGACCGGCAAGGTGCGCAAGGTGGAGATGCGCGAACGCTCGCTCGGATTGATCCGAATATCGCCGTTCGGCTGACATACTCGCGTACATGATCAGTGCGTTGTGGACACCGACGGATGCCGACGTCGCCGAGGCCAGAGTCACCGAGTTCGCGCGATTCGTGGAGCAACGTCACGACGTCGAGCTGCCGGACTACGAGGCGCTGTGGCGGTGGTCGACGATCGAACTCGAATCGTTCTGGCGTGCCGTGTGGGATTTCTTCGAGATTCGCGCTGTCTCCGATCCGACGACGGTCCTCGAGAGTCGCACCATGCCTGGTGCGCAGTGGTTTCCGGGAACCGAGCTGAACTATGTGGACCAGGTGATCGGGCACGCTCGCCCTGATCGCGCCGCCATTGTCCATGCCCGCGAAGACGGTTCGACGCGGATCGTGACGTGGGACGACATGATCGATCAGGCCGGGGCTTTGGCAGGGACGCTCGCCGACAACGGAGTCCGGCGCGGCGATCGCGTCGTCGGGTATCTGCCGAACATCCCGGAGGCGGTGATCGCGTTCCTGGCGACCGCGAGCCTGGGTGCTGTGTGGTCCGCATGTGGGCAGGACTATTCGGCCTCGGCCGCGCGTGATCGACTGGGACAACTCGAACCCACAGCATTGATCACTGCCTCCGGATACCAGTACGGAGGGCAGTTCAGGGACAAGTCCGGTGATGTCGCTGCGCTGGTCGACGCATTGCCGACCGTGCGCGTCGTCGTGACGATCGGCGAACCGACGGGAAGCGCACGGAGTTGGTCCGATGCCACCGCCGAGAGTCGTGAACTGACGCCGGCGGCAGTACCTTTCGATCATCCCCTGTGGGTCGTGTTCTCCTCGGGTACCACGGGGCTACCCAAGGGGATCGTGCACGGTCACGGCGGTGTGGTGCTCGAACACCTCAAATCCGTTGCACTGCAGTCTGATCTAGGTCCCGAGGACGTGTTCTTCTGGTACACCAGCCCCAGCTGGATGATGTGGAACTTCCAGATCGCCGGCCTGCTGACCGGTGCCACGATCGTGTGCGCCGATGGCAATCCGGCATTCCCGATGCCGGATGCGCTGTGGGACATCGCTGGTCGGCTGGGTGTGACCTACCTCGGAACCAGTCCGGGTTATGTGCTCGCGTGCATCAAGGCAGGCACGCACCCCGGTGCCGACCACGATCTGTCGGCGCTGCGGGCCGTCGGCATCACCGGGTCCGCAATGCCTGCGTCGTCGTCGATCTGGTTGTCGGAGAACATCGGAGCCCACGTGCCGGTCTTCTCCATCTCGGGCGGCACCGATGTGGTGTCGGCGTTCGCCGGGGGAGTGCGGACCGCTCCGGTCTGGGCCGGAGAGCTGTCGGTGCCCTTTCTCGGCGTCGCGCTCGACGCCTACGACGAGGACGGCGAGCCAGTCCGAGGCACCGTCGGTGAACTGGTCGTCACCGAGCCGATGCCGTCGATGCCGCTGTACTTCTGGAACGACGCGGACGGATCTCGTTATCGGGCTGCCTACTTCGATACGTACCCGGGAATCTGGCGTCACGGCGACTGGATCACCCTGACCGATCGCGGCAGCGTGGTCGTGCACGGACGATCCGATTCGACCCTCAACCGAAACGGAATTCGGATGGGGAGCGCCGACATCTACCAGGCCGTCGAATCACTCGACGAGGTCACCGAGGCGCTCGTCCTGGGCATCGAGCTACCCGACGGGCAATATTGGATGCCGCTGTTCGTCGTGGTCCCGGATGGTCTCACCGACGAACTGCACGCACGCATCGAATCCGTCATCAGGACACAGGCGTCGCCGCGCCACGTTCCCGACGACATCGTCGCCACGCCCGCGATACCCCACACGCGCACCGGGAAGAAGCTCGAGATACCGCTCAAACGACTCTTCCAAGGTGCTGCTGCCGCAGGCACTCTCGATGCCAGTGCGGTCGACGATCCAGCCGCGCTGGCATGGTTCGTCGATCGGGCGACGGAGTTTCAGCGCGTCCAGCGCGCCAGGTAGGCCTTCTCCTCCGGCGCGATGCGGCGCAGAGTCTCGGCACCGACGTCGACCATCGCCATCCGAGTCGTCGCCACCACGGCGGGCGGCGAATCGGGTGCCGCGCCCGCGGCCCGCACCTCGTATCCGATGGTGAAATCGACAGCGCGTACCTTCTCGAACCACAGAGTGACGTCCAGCGGACCGTCCGAGTGTCGAAGCGGCTTCTTGTACGCGATGGTGACGTTGGCGATCAACGCACTCTTGATCAGAGACTCGTTGGCCTCGCCCTCGCTCAGCAGCCACTCGATTCGCGCTTCTTCGAGCAAGGTGACCATCCGGGCATGGTTGATGTGCGCGAAGGCGTCCATGTCGGACCAGCGCACCGTCACCCTCGCGTGATATCCGACGGGACCGGTCGGCTCTGTCTGCATCGCAACAGGCTCTGTTTTCATTGCTAGAGGATGGCATGCGCGACTGCGAAGACGACGCTCTAGAGTCCCAGGGGTGATTATCGCCAATGTCGCACTGGATGCCTCCGGCGTGCTCTCCGACATCGAACTCGCAGGCTCGGTCATCGCGTCGATCACCCCCGCGGGCACTCGACGCGCACCGGGCGACGAGGTGCTCGACGGTGGGGGCGGGGTGGCGCTGCCCGGTTTCGTGGACTCGCACGTGCACCTGACGCAGTGGGCTGCGGCGCGTCGGCGAATCGATGTCGGGCCGGCGATGTCGGCGGCCGATGCCGTCGCACTGGTCTACCCCTACGCTCGAACAGCAGGTGAATCGGTGGTGCGTGCCAACGGCTTCCGTGACGCGCACTGGCCCGAGGAGCCGCACAAGGATCTGCTCGAGAATGCGCTGCCCGGTGCACGCGTGGCGATGACGAGTATGGATCTGCACACGTTGTGGCTGAGCCCGGCGTTGCTCGACGATCTGGGTATCGATCACCCCACCGGAGTGCTGCGCGACGTCGACGGTCTCGAAGCGGTCATGGCACTCGAGGAGCAGGACGACCCGGCCGAGCTCGATCGGGCCGTGCTCGACGCCACCGCGGCACTGGCGGTCCGCGGAGTCACCGGCGTCGTCGATTTCGAGTTCGCGGACAACAGGACGGTCTGGGATCGACGCCTGTCGGCCGGTTCTCCTGCGGTGCGAGTCGACACGACCGTGTGGCCGCAATGGCTCGACCAAGCCCTCGAGCGCGGCGAGCGCACCGGCGACGTCTCGGCTCTGTCGGAACTGATCCGGCGCGGACCGCTCAAGGTGATGCTCGACGGTTCGCTCAACACCCGAACCGCGTGCTGCCACGATCGATATCCGGGTATCGACGGGGACGACGCGTACGGGCTGTTGCTCGAGACCCAGGACAGTCTGTTCGAGCTCGTCGCACGAGCGTCGCGCGGTGGCATCGTGCCGGCGATTCACGCGATCGGTGATCGTGCCAACAGCGTCGCGCTCGATGCGTTCGAGCGCGCCGGCTGCGGTGGTCGAATCGAGCATGCCCAGCAGATCCTGCCCGAGGACATCGCGCGTTTCGCCGAGTTGGGTGTCGCGGCATCGGTGCAGCCGCAGCATGCGATGTCGGATCGCGACATCGCCGAGGATCTGTGGGCAGGACGGCGCTCGGTGGCCTATGGCTACGGAACGTTGCACCGCAGCGGTGCGAGGCTGCTTTTCGGTTCCGACGCCCCGGTCAGTCCGCCCGAACCGTTGGCGGGAGTTGCGGCTGCAGTGTTTCGGACCGACGACGACCGACCTCCGTGGCATCCCGAGGAAGCCGTCCCTCTCGGTGTAGCGCTGCGGGCCGCCTGTGGTGGCCGCGGGGAGCTCCGAGTGGGGGATGCAGCGGACATCGTCGTTCTCGTCGAGCATCCCGAGAATCGCTCGGTGCACGATCTCGCAGAAACGGAGATCAGGGCGACCATCTGTGCAGGCGCGCTCACCCACGCAGCCGCGGTGTAGGCGCACTCGACCCTCGTGCGCGTTTTGCGTAGGCAGAGGTACGCAAAACGCGCACGAGGTGATCGATGTCGTCGGTACGGCCGCGTAGCGTAACTGCGATGACGTCGATCACCGATCCGCGCGTACGCGAGTTTCTGTCCGCTGGTACTCGTACCGGCAAGCTCGGATATCTCGCCTCGGATGGCAGACCGCTCGTGGCACCCATCTGGTTCGTCGTCGAGGGCGACGCGATCGTGTTCAACACCGGTGCCGACACTGCCAAGGGCAAGTCCATCCGGCGTGATCCGCGAGTCGTGCTGACCGTCGACCTGGAAGAGCCGCCTTACGGGTTCGTCCAGGTTCAGGGCACTGCATCGGTGGACGAGGACCCGACCGAACTGGTTCGCACCGCGACCGCAATCGGAGGTCGTTACATGGGCCGCGAGCGTGCCGAGGAGTTCGGCATCCGCAACGGCGTACCGGGCGAATTGATCGTTCGGATCACGCCCACCAGGGTCATCGCCGCTTTCGACATGACGGGATGACGACGGACGAGATCCGCGCTGTCGGGCCTGTAGATTGACCGGGTGCCGAATCGAGTCGAAGTGTGTCGGGTGAACCCGCAACGGGTACCGACTTGTAACGGTCCTGTACATACGTACGGATATGTACTGAAAGGTAACTTCGAGTTGTCGCCGGTGAGAAAATAGAGAACGAAGTAGTCAACTTGCTCGATGTGTTCGGTGCCCACGGTGCGTCGTCGGTTCGGCGGTCGGTGGGGGCGCGTGTGATTGTGGGAAAGAGAGGCTTCGATTGGACCCGCTAGGTGTGGAAGGTGCTGGACACGACGACGGAGTCGGTAGTCCTGAGCATTCGTCGTTCCCCCTGTCACCGGCCCAATTGGGAATGTGGTTCGCGCAGCATGTGGACCCCTCGGTACCCGCGAACATCGCCCAGTACATCGAGCTGCACGGCGAGCTCGACGTCGAGTTGCTCCGCCGGGCATCCTCGCAGGCTGCACTCGAGCTGCAGTCCGGATTCGTCCGCATCGTCGAGGTCGAGGCCGAGCCCCGTCAGATCGTCGACCCCACTCTCGACGACTCTCTGAACTACCTGGATCTGCGCGCCGAGGCCGACCCGCGTTCCGCGGCCCTGGCGTGGATGCACGGTGACTACAGCGCGCCGATCGACATCCTTCGAGACCGGCTGATCGCCGCGACGGTCCTGCGCCTCGCGGACGACGTGTGGTTCTGGTACGAGCGAGTCCATCACGTGGTCCTCGACGGATTCGGTGCCGTCACGTTCATGAACCGTGCCGCGGAGCTGTACACCGCTGCGGTCGAGGGCACCGAACCGAGCAAGAACCTGGCATCGGACCTGACCAAGGTCTACGACTTGGACGTGGCCTATCGGGACTCGACCCGTTTCGAGGCCGACCGCGAGTACTGGGCGTCGCGCATCGACGGCATCGACGGTGTCACCACCCTCGCCGGGCACACGGCTGCGCCCGCGGCGAAGAGCCAGATCGACAGCACAGCTCTGTCCCCGGAGACGATGGAGCGGCTGGAGGCTCTTCGGGTCGAGACCGACACGACGATGGCCACGATCGTCATCGCCGGCTTCGCCGCCTACCTCGCCCAGATGACCGGACGCGAGGACGTCGTGCTGTCGCTTCCGGTCACCGCGCGCACCACTGCAGTACTTCGCCGTTCCGGCGGCATGGTCTCCAACGTCGTGCCTCTGCGGCTCGATGTGTCGGGAGAGACCACCGTCGAGACGCTGCTCGCGCGCGTCAACGCCGAGGTCTCGGGCGCTCTGCGTCATCAGCGATACCGGCACGAGGACATCCGGCGCGATGCCGGCTCGGCCAGCGGTCAGGCTTCGTTCTTCGGCCCGTGGGTCAACATCATGCTGTTCTTCGGCGAGGTGCGCCTCGGTTCGATGGTCGGCGGCATCAACATCCTCTCGACCGGCCTCATCGAGGATTTCGGGCTCAACCTGTACACCAGCGTTGCCGGGTCCGTCACCCACATCGACTTCGAGTCGAACCCCAACCTGTACGGACCGGAGCAGTCCGGACGTAACCACGAGCGCTTCGTCGATTTCTTCGCACGCTTCGTGGCGTCGGGTCCGAAGGATGCGGTGTGGGATCTGGCACTGACGGACGGCGTCGAACGCGAACAGGTCGTGGCCGAGTGGAACGCCACCGAGCACGAGACCGAACCGCGCACGCTGCTCTCCGCTTTCGAGGCGGCTGCCGCCACACACCCGGACGCGACAGCCCTGGTGTACGAGGGCGAGGCGCTCACCTACGGCGAACTCTCGGCACGAGTGAACGTGCTCGCCCGCCACCTGATCGACATGGGCGTAGGTCCCGAGACGCTCGTCGGACTGTCGATTCGTCGTTCGTTCGACCTCGTCGTCGGCATGTACGCGATCGTGGCGGCAGGCGGTGCCTGGGTGCCGATCGACCCCGACCACCCGGCCGAGCGCACGGCGTACATCCTGGACTCCGCACAGCCGCGGTGCGTGCTGATCTCCTCGAACGACGACGTTGCGCTGCCCGAGGGAACCGAGACGGTAACGGTCGATGTCCTCGATTACGGCTCGCGGTCCTCGGCGCCGATCCGGGACGCCGAACGCACTGCGCCCCTGCGGCTTTCGAACACCGCCTACGTGATCTACACGTCCGGCTCGACCGGACGGCCGAAGGGTGTCGCCGTCGAGCACTCGGCAATCCACAATCAGATGGAGTGGATGCTCGCGGAGTATCCGATGGACGCGTCCGACGTCTATCTGCAGAAGACGGCCACCACCTTCGACGTCTCGCTCTGGGGATTCTTCCTTCCGCTGCGGGTCGGCGCGACGATGGTCCTCGCCACTCCCGACGGTCATCGCGATTCGGTCTACGTGGCGAACAAGATCGCCGAACATCGGGTCACGGTCACCGATTTCGTGCCGTCGATGCTGACGGTGTTCGTGGCCAACGCCCCGGTGAACACCTGCAGTTCGCTGCGCCACGTGTTCGTGATCGGAGAGGCGCTGCCGGTCGAGACCGCGGCGTCGTTCCGCGCGATGTGCCGAGCCGGGCTGCACAATCTCTACGGCCCCACCGAGGCTGCCGTCTCGGTGACCTATCACCCCAGTAGCGCGCAGGACACCCGCACCGTACCCATCGGCGTGCCCGAATGGAACACGAAGGCGTTCGTCCTCGACAGTCGACTGCGCCCCACCCCGATCGGCGAATCCGGCGAGCTGTATCTGGCCGGAGTTCAGCTCGCACGCGGCTATGTGGGTCGACCGGATCTGAGCTCGGACCGCTTCGTGGCCAACCCGTTCGGTGTGGGCGGGGAGCGGATGTACCGTACCGGCGACCTCGTGCGCTGGCGCAGCGACGGAGTACTGGACTACATCGGCCGGACCGATTTCCAGGTCAAGTTCCGCGGACAACGCATCGAGCTCGGCGAGATCGAGACGGTCCTGCTCTCCCACGAATCCATCTCGCAGGCAGTGGTATTGGTGGCGGCGACGGTCACCGGTGATCAACTGGTGGCGTACGTCGTCGCGGCTCCAGGACGGTCCGTCGAATCCTCCGCGGCGATCGAATTCGCCGGCCACGCTCTGCCGTCGTACATGGTGCCTGCAGCGGTCGTCGTCCTCGACGCCTTGCCGCTGAACACCAGCGGCAAGCTCGATCGAAAAGCGTTGCCGGAACCGGTGTTCAGCAGCGCGAAGAAGTATCGAGCCCCACAGAGTCGAGCGGACTACGTGGTCGCCGGGATCTACGAGGATCTGCTCGGGGCGTCCAAGGTCGGTCTGGACGAGGACTTCTTCGAGCTCGGCGGGAACTCTCTGATCGCCACGCAACTGGTGACCCGAGTCGGTAGCGCTCTCGGCGTTCGGCTCGGTGTCCGCGAACTGTTCGAGGCGCCAACCGTCGGCGCACTGGCGGCCAGGGCCGAGTCGGCGGCCCGGCTCGGATCCGACACCCCGATACTGGAATCGCGGGAACGGCCCGCGCGCATTCCGCTCTCGCCTGCGCAACAGCGCATGTGGTTCCTCAACCGCTTCGACCCCACCACCGCGGTATACAACTTGCCGTTCTCCGTCCGTCTGACCGGGCCTCTCGATGTGGTCGCCCTGTCGGCCGCATTCGCAGACGTCGTCGACCGACACGAGACGCTGCGCACGGTGTACCCGGAGGTGGACGGCTCACCCGAACAGGTGGTGCTCACAGCGGCGCGCACCCCGGCCACGATTCTGCCGATCCGCATCGACCGACACGAACTCGGCGGACGCCTGCACGAACTGGTTGCGAAGGGATTCGACGTGACGGTCGATACCCCCTTCCGAATCGCACTCTTCGAGATCTCGCCGACCGAGCACGAATTGGCCATGGTGCTGCACCACATCGCCGCCGACGGGGCGTCGTTCGGTCCATTGGCGCGTGACGTGCTCGTGGCCTACTCGAGCCGAATCAACGGTCGTGCACCCGAGTGGACGCCACTCGAGGTCCAGTACGCCGACTACGCGCTGTGGCAGCGTGCGGTGCTCGGACCCGAGACCGATCCGCTGTCGTTGGCGGCACGGGAGATCGCCTACTGGAGCGCGACTCTCGAAGATCTGCCGGACCAATTGGCGCTGCCGTCGAGCAGGCCACGCCCCGCCGTGTCCTCGAACGCAGGCAGCAAGCTGCGCGTCGACGTTCCGGCGTATCTGCACGCCTCGCTGGCGAACCTGGCCCGTGCGAACAACGCCTCGTTGTTCATGGTCATGCAGTCGGCGTACGCGCTGCTGCTCGCCCGCCTCAGCGGCACCACCGACATCGCGATCGGTGCGCCGGTGGCGGGTCGTGGCGAGCCCGCGCTCGACGACCTGGTCGGCATGTTCGTCAACACGTTGGTGCTGCGTACCGAGGTCGATCCGGCGTTGACGTTCGAGGGTCTCCTGGCGCGGGTTCGCGACACCGACCTGTCGGCGTTCGCACACGCAGATGTACCGTTCGAGCGCCTCGTCGAGGTACTGAACCCGGTGCGATCGACGTCCCGGCACCCGCTCTTCCAGGTCGCGATCTCGTTGGAATCGGCGATGTCTCGTGAACTCACCGTCGGTGGTCTGCGGGCAGTTGCAGCCGAATTCGACGTACCCATCGCAAAATTCGACATCCAGCTCTGGCTGACCGAGCATCTCGACGACGGGGTTCCCGCGGGTATCGACGCGGTGTTCGAGTACGCCACAGAACTGTTCGACGCAGATCTCGTCGAGAGTTTCGCCGGTCGGTTCCTGGCGATTCTGGACGCGATCACCACGGACGCGACCGTGCCGGTCGGCGACGTCACGATCGTGGACGCCGCAGAGCACCGGTCCGTGGTGTCGGAGTGGAACGTCTCGGGGGACGACGTCTCTCGGGACCTGACGTTGGTGGATCTGCTCGACGCTGCTGCTGCGCGTCATCCGGATGCCGTCGCCGTGCGCTTCGATGGTTCGTCGATGACGTATGCAGAGTTCGATGCACAGGCCAATCGTCTTGCCCGCGTTCTCATCTCCCACGGCGTCGGCCCCGAAAGCCTGGTGGCCGTCGCGCTGCCGAGGTCGGCCGAGCTCGTTGTCGCCCTCGTCGCGGTGATCAAAGCCGGCGGCGGATACCTCCCGGTCGACCCGAGCTACCCACTCGACCGAGTCGAGTACATGCTCGACGACGCGCGGCCGACGACCGTGCTGTTCTCCGGCGCGGAGCGGGTGGAACTGCCGTCGGACGCCGAATCCCGCACCGGGGCAGCCTTGCTCGACATGGACACCGTCGATCTGTCGTCGGTGTCGGGCGATCCCGTCACCGACGACGATCGGACGCATTCGCTGCGGCCCGACAACGTCGCCTACGTCATCTACACCTCGGGTTCGACCGGTCGTCCCAAGGGCGTGATGGTTCCACATCGCAACGTCGTTCGACTGCTCGACAACACCGATTCGGTCTACGGTTTCGGTGCCGACGACGTGTGGACGATGTTCCACTCCTACGCTTTCGACTTCTCGGTGTGGGAGCTGTGGGGCCCGTTGCTGTACGGCGGCACGTTGGTCGTCGTCGACTACTTCACCTCGCGCTCGCCGGAGGCCTTCCACCGACTTCTCGTCGACGAGCAGGTCACGGTGCTCAACCAGACGCCGTCTGCGTTCTATCAGCTGTCCGAGGCAGATCGCACCACGCCGACCGACCACGGTGAGTTGTGTCTTCGGTACGTGATCTTCGGCGGCGAAGCCCTCGAACAACGGCGGCTCACCGGGTGGCTCGAGCGCCACGGGCACCGAACGCCGCAGCTGGTGAACATGTACGGCATCACCGAGACCACCGTGCACGTGTCCTATCGTGCGCTCGATGCCGCGTCCGTCGAGACGAGCGCGTCGGTGGTCGGCAAGCCGATCGCCGGACTGCGGGTGTTCGTACTGGACACCCGACTGCACCCGGTTCCGGTCGGTGTGCCCGGCGAGATGTACGTTGCCGGTGGACAACTCGCTCGCGGTTACCTGGGGCGCCGAGAGCTGACGTCGGTTCGCTTCGTGGCGAACCCCTTCACGTCCGAAGCAGGCGAGGGATCGCTGCTGTACCGAACGGGTGACCTCGCGCAGTGGAATGCCGCAGGCGAGCTCGAGTACCTCGGTCGTTCGGACGATCAGGTCAAGGTTCGTGGATTCCGCATCGAGCTGGGCGAGGTGGAGGCGGCGGTGACGTCGCACCCGAGCGTCACCCAGGCGGCCGTCGTGGTCCGGGAGGACTCGCCCGGTGCTGCTCGTCTGGTTGCCTACGTGGTGGCGGACCGACCGATCGACGACGTCGAGGACGTCCGTGCCACGGTCTCCGGACAGGTTCCCGACTACATGGTGCCGTCGGCATTCGTTCTGCTCGACGCCATCCCTCTGACAGTGAACGGCAAGTTGGATCGGCGGGCATTACCTGCGCCGGTCCTGGAGGTCAAGGAGTTTCGAGCACCCACGACGCCGATCGAAGAGATCGTCGCCGACGTGTTCTCCGATGTGCTCGGTGTCGAACGTGTCGGTCTCGACGACGACTTCTTCGATCTGGGTGGCAACTCGCTGATAGCCACCCAGGTGGTGTCGCGACTCGGCGTCGCTCTCGACACGACCGTGCCCGTTCGCATGCTGTTCGAGGCGTCGACGGTGGCATCGTTGGCAGTGCGGGTGGAACAGCACTCCGGTAGTGGAAGTCGTCGTGCTCTGGTCGCGGGCGAACGTCCGATCCGGATACCGCTCTCCTTGGCGCAGCAGAGGATGTGGTTCCTCAACCGCTTCGAGCCCGACTCCGCGACCTACAACCTTCCCTTCGCTCTCCGGTTGTCCGGACAACTCGACGTCGCGGCGATGCAGGTGTCTATCATGGATGTCATCGATCGACACGAGTCGCTGCGAACGCTGTACCCGGACTCCATCGACGGTCCCCATCAGGTGGTGCTCGACGCTGCCCAGATCGTGCCGAGCCTACTGCCGATCAAGGTGGACGCGAACAACATTCAGCACGAAGTCGTCGCGCTGACATCGCGAGGTTTCGACGTCACGGCCGACGTCCCGATCCGTGCCACCCTGTTCGAGGTCGATTCGACCGAGCACGTTCTCGCCATTGTCGTGCACCACATTTCGGCAGACGGTTGGTCGATGGGGCCGGTGGCACGCGACATCATGACCGCGTACGCGGCGCGCACGGCCTGGGAACACCCGAACTGGATACCGCTGCCCGTGCAGTACGCCGACTACACACTGTGGCAGCGGGACGTGCTGGGCTCGGAGGACGACCCGGCTTCGCTGATCTCCTCACAGATCGAATACTGGAAGAGCAAGCTCGACGGGCTGCCGGATCAGCTGGAGCTACCGCTCGATCACCCGCGTCCCGCGCAACAGACGTTCCGCGGAGCCCGCACGAGGTTCTCGATCCCTGCCCGCACCCATCGCGCGCTGTTCGAAATCGCACGTGCGAACAATGCGACGTTGTTCATGGTGGTGCACTCGGCATTGACCGTTTTGCTGGGGCGTCTGTCAGGAACCGAGGACATCGCGATCGGAACACCGGTCGCCGGTCGCGGTGAAGTGGCGGTCGACGACCTGGTGGGGATGTTCGTCAACACCTTGGTCCTGCGAACACCGGTCGATCCGGCCCGCTCGTTCACCGAGCAGCTCGCGATTGCGCGAGACTCGGCGCTGGGTGCCTTCGCGCATGCGGACGTACCGTTCGAGCGGCTGGTCGAGGTACTGAATCCGGTCCGCTCCACGGCCAGGCACCCACTGTTCCAGGTCGTGTTGTCGTTCGAGAATCTGCGCACCACGCACGTCGACCTGCCCGGGCTCGGAATCGACACCATCGAGCTCGATGCCGCGGTGGCCAAGTTCGATCTGCAGTTGACTCTGTCCGAGTCGGTCGGAGCCGACGGCCGCGGACAGGGCATGGCTGCTGAATTCACTTACGCGACAGACCTTTTCGACGAGCATACAGTGGCCGCATTCGCGAACAGGTTGTTGCGGATCCTCGACGCCGTGGTTGCCGATCCTTCCATCACCGTCGGGGACATAGAAATACTCGACAACTTCGAGCGCGAGTTCGTGGTGTCACGCTGGAACGCGTCGGGCGACGGAGTTCCCGACAGCCCGTCGACGCTGGTGGACATCTTCGATGATCAGGTAGCGAAATTCCCGGACGCGCCTGCTGTGACGTTCGAGGATCGGACGCTGTCCTACGCAGAGTTCGACCGCCGCGTCAACCGTCTCGCGAGACACTTGATATCGGTGGGGGTCGGCCCGGAAACGCTGGTGGCCGTGGCTCTTCCACGGTCGATCGATCTCATCGTCGCACTCCTCGCCGTGGTCAAGGCCGGAGGTGGTTACTTGCCGGTCGACCCGAACTATCCACCCGAGCGCATCGACTTCATGATGGCCGATGCCGGACCGGTCTGTGTGCTCTCGACCGGAGATCTCGTCGCTCGTCCCGAGGGCGTACCTCTGGTGGATATCGTCGGCTTGGATCTGACCGATCTCGACGATTCACCGATCCGTGACGACGAGCGCACCACGACACTTCGGCCCGCGAACGTCGCGTACGTCATCTACACGTCCGGCTCCACCGGCCGGCCCAAAGGGGTCCTGGTACCGCACCGAAACGTGCTGCGCCTGTTCGCCAACACGGCGTCCTCGTACGGGTTCGACTCCTCCGACGTGTGGTCGATGTTCCACTCGTACGCCTTCGACTTCTCCGTCTGGGAACTGTGGGGGCCGCTCTTGCACGGCGGCTCGCTCGTGGTCGTCGACTTCTACACCTCACGCTCGCCCGAGGCCTTCCACGAACTCCTGGTGTCGAAGCGCATCACCGTCCTCAATCAAACTCCGTCGGCGTTCCATCAACTTGCCGAAACCGACAGGGCCAAGGGGAACACCGATTCCGAGCTGGCTCTGCGGTACGTGATCTTCGGCGGTGAAGCACTCGAGCTACGACGCCTCTCCGGTTGGTTCGATCGGCACGGTGACCGATCGCCGCGGTTGGTGAACATGTACGGCATCACCGAGACGACAGTGCACGTGTCGTATCGCGAACTCACGGCGGAACTGGCGGCATCTGCTTCGGCATCGGTGGTGGGATCGCCCATCGCGGGTCTGCGGGTCTACGTTCTCGACGGAAGACTGAACCCGGTTCCGGTCGGCGTGCCAGGTGAGATGTACGTTGCCGGAAAGCAGTTGGCGCGCGGGTACCTGGGTCGAGCAGATCTGACCGTGAGTCGATTCGTCGCGGATCCGTTCGGTGAAGCGGGGTCGATGCTGTACCGCACAGGCGATGTGGCTCGGTGGGGCGTCGGCGGCGATCTCGAATACCTGGGGCGCAGCGACGATCAGGTCAAGGTCCGCGGATTCCGGATCGAGCTGGGCGAGATCGAGGTTGCCGTCGCCGCTCAGCCGACAGTCGCACAAGCCGCCGTGATCGTCCGCGAGGACACGCCCGGGTCGGCACGGCTGGTGGCGTACTTGGTGGGACCGGGCCCGATCGACATCGACCGGGTGCGTTCGGGAGTGACCGAGATGCTGCCCGAGTACATGGTGCCCTCGGCATTCGTGGAGATCGACGCCATCCCGCTGACGGTCAACGGCAAGCTCGATCGGCGTGCCCTGCCGGAACCGGCTCCCGAGGTACGGGAATTCCGTTCTCCGACAACTCCGGTCGAGGAAATCGTTGCCGGTGCTTTCGCCGACGTCCTCGGTGTCGACCGAGTCGGTCTGGATGACGACTTCTTTGCACTCGGGGGAAATTCGCTCGTCGCGACGCAGGTGGTCTCGAGGATCGGAGTCGCACTGGACGCCCAGGTCCCGGTGCGCGCCCTGTTCGAGGCGTCGACCGTCGCCGCCCTTGCCCTGCGGGTGGAACGGCACTCCGGGTCGGGTGGCCGTACGCCGTTGACGGCCGATCGGCGGCCCGAACGCATTCCGCTGTCGCTTGCCCAGCAGCGAATGTGGTTCCTCAATCGATTCGACCCCGAGTCGACGGCGTACAACATTCCGTTCGCGCTGCGTTTGAGTGGGCCGCTCGATGTCGAGGCGTTGCGTGGTGCACTTGCGGACCTCGTCGAGCGACACGAATCGTTGCGCACCGTGTACCCCGATTCCCCGGACGGCCCCCAGCAGATAGTACTACCGGCGTCGAAGGCGGAGCGGGACTTCGAGGTTGTCGATGTCGAGGGCGACGAGGTAGTCGGTGCGGTTCACCGATTCGTCTCGCGGACTTTCGACGTCACGAGGGAAATCCCTCTCGAGATCAGGCTCTTTCGAGTCGCGCAGCACGAGTTCGTCCTGGCGATGGTTGCCCATCACATCGCAGCCGACGGTTCCTCGATGGTTCCGATGACCCGAGACCTGATGGCTGCGTACGCTGCTCGGTCCGACGGTAGCGACCCGATGTGGCCGCAGCTGCCGGTGCAGTACGCCGATTACGCGTTGTGGCAACGGCGTACTCTCGGATCCGAGGACGATCCGGAATCGCAGGCTGCGCAGCAGATTTCGTACTGGCGCGCAGCACTGAACGATCTGCCCGATCAGCTGAATCTGCCGACGGACCATGCTCGACCGAAGAATCAGTCCTTCCGCGGCGGACGGATCGAGTTCGACATCGACGGGCAGACCCATCGTTCGCTGCAGCAGTTGGCGCGTACGCACAACGCGACGGTGTTCATGGCCGTGCACACCGCCTTCGCGGTTCTGCTCGCGCGACTGACCGGAACCTCGGACATCGCCGTCGGCACTCCGATCGCCGGACGCACCGAGCAAGCGGTCGAAGATCTGATCGGCATGTTCGTCAATACGCTGGTCCTGCGCCTCGACGTCGACCACGGTGCATCGTTCGAAGACCTCCTCGCACAGGCCAGAGAGGTCGATCTGCACGCGTTCGCCCACGCCGACGTCCCGTTCGAGCGGCTCGTGGAAGTACTCAACCCCAACCGTTCCACGGCCAGGCACCCGCTGTTCCAGGTGGGATTCTCGTTCCAGAACTTCGCTCAGCGCACGCTCGAGCTCAGTGGGTTGACCGTCTCCACCCTGGAGACGGAATCCGTCAACTCCCAGTTCGACCTGCACCTGATCGTGTTCGACTCGGGCGACGACGCCGGCGGCAGCGGATTGTCCGCGATGATGACCTACGCAACGGACTTGTTCGAGGAATCGACGGCCCGGAGCTTCGTGCAGCGTTTCGAGTTGCTGCTCGCCGATATCTCGTCCGACCCGACACGTCCGGTGGCGGACCTGGACATACTTCGGTCGGACGAGCGAACGCAGGTCCTCACGGCATGGAACGACACGGCTCGCGCGACCGACACCCAGGCCACGCTGGTCGATCTGTTTCACCGCACCGCGGCCGAGAACCCGAAGCGGACCGCACTCCAATTCGGATCGGACGCACTGACATACGCGGAATTCGCTGCCCGAGTCAGTCGGCTCGCGAGGCATCTGGTGCGTCACGGCGTCGGTCCCGAGGCTCTGGTGGGTCTCGCCCTTCGCCGATCCATCGACCTCGTCGTGGCGATGTACGCAATCGTCGAGGCCGGCGGAGCCTACGTTCCGATCGACCCCGATCAACCCGCCGAGCGCAACATTCACATCCTGGACACAGCGGACCCGATCTGCATCGTCACCACGTCCGAGCACACCTCCGCGATGTCGACCACGGCGACGGTGATCGAGCTCGATGTCTGCGACCTCTCCGACTGCTCGGCAGAACCCTTGACCGACGGTGATCGACTCGCGCCTCTGCGTGCCTCGAACACCGCGTACGTGATCTTCACGTCCGGCTCCACGGGGCGCCCGAAGGGTGTCTCGGTTCCGCACCGCGCCATCGTCAATCAATTGCTGTGGAAGCGCGAGGAATTCGGTCTCGGCGTCGACGACGCCGTGCTGCTCAAGACCGTGGCGACATTCGATCTGTCGGTGTGGGAGTTCTGGTCTGCCCCCACGTCGGGTGCACGTTTGGTCGTGGCCGAACCGGACGGGCACAAGGATCCGGACTATCTGATCGAGTTGCTGCGCGAACGTGCAGTGACCACGCTGCACGTCGTTCCGTCCATGCTGTCGATGTTGATGTCCGTGGGTAACGGAACGTTGCCGCATACCCTTTCGCGAGTGTTGGCGATCGGCGAGGCACTTCCGGCCGCGCTCGCGCAGCAGTTCACCGCGCGTAACACCGCACAGCTGTTCAATCTCTACGGGCCGACGGAGGCAGCGGTGTCGGTGACCGCGCACCGCGTGACGGACTCGGATGTGGACGTCGTGCCGATCGGCGCACCGGAGTGGAACACCCAGGTGTTGGTACTGGACTCGCGTCTGCACCCCGCCCCCGTCGGCGTAGTAGGGGAGCTCTACCTCTCGGGCGTTCAGTTGGCCCGCGGCTACCACACACGCGCAGACCTCTCGGCGGAACGGTTCACCGCGAATCCGTACGGCGGTCCAGGAAGTCGGATGTACCGCACCGGCGATCTGGTGCGCTGGTCCGCGCGTTCGCACCCCGCCGGCGGGATGCTCGAGTACGTCGAGCGTGCGGACTTCCAGGTCAAGCTACGTGGATTCCGCATCGAACTCGGCGAGATCGAAGCAGTCCTTCGGCAACTCGACAGTGTCGGCGACGCCGCCGTGATCGTTCGAGAACACCACGTGGTCGGTGACCGAATCGTGGCGTACGTCGTTCCCGACGCCGATGCCACGGTCGAGGCGGACGAACTCCGAGCCGAGCTCGGTCAGGCGCTGCCGTCGTACATGGTGCCGTCGGACTTCGTCGTGCTGGACGTGTTGCCTCGCAACGTCAACGGCAAACTCGATCGTAAGGCGCTGCCCGCACCGGTTCTCGACTCCACCGAGTTCCGTGCGCCGAAGACACCGATCGAAGAGATCGTGGCGAGCGTGTACGCCGAGGTTCTCGACGTGGACCGGGTCGGGCTCGACGACGACTTCTTCGCGCTCGGCGGAAATTCGCTCGTCGCAACCCAGGTGGTCGCCCGGCTCGGTGTTGCGCTCGACGCCCAGGTTCCTGTCCGCCTCGTGTTCGAGGCATCGACCGTCGCTGCTCTGGCGGCTCGGGTTGCGCCCTTGTCGGGCGAGGGCGCGCGAGCCCCGTTGACTCGCCGCCCGCGCCCCGACGCGATTCCGCTGTCTCTCGCGCAGCAGCGCATGTGGACGATCAACAGGGTCGATCCGGATTCGGCCGCGTACAACATCCCGGTCGCCCTTCGTATCCGCGGCGCTCTCGACGTGGATTCGGTACGACTGTCGGTCGGCGATGTGGTCCGGCGACACGAGGTTCTGCGAACCGTGTACCCGGAGACTCCGCATGGGCCTGTCCAGCAGATCCTCGACGCCGACGCCGCCGAACTGCCGTTCGACGCGAGCACGCTCCATGCGACCGGAATCGAAGGTGCACTGGTCGCGTTCTTCGGCCAGGGCTTCGATGTCACCTCCGACGTTCCGATTCGTGTGGCTCTGTTCGAGGTCTCCGCCGACGATCACGTGCTGGCGATGGTGGCGCATCACATCAGTGCCGACGGCTTCTCGATGCGGCCCATGGTCCGGGACGTCATGACCGCCTACTCCGCGCGGGTGCACGGGGAAGCACCGGCCTGGCCACCGCTGGAGATCCAGTACGCGGACTTCGGTCTGTGGCAACGCGACGTTCTCGGCAGTCCGGACGATCCGTCCAGCGTCATATCCACTCAGATCAGCTACTGGATGGAGCAACTGGCGGGCGTGCCCGAACAGTTGTCCTTGCCCTTCGACTCGAGTCGTCCGAGGACACCGTCGACGGAAGGTGCGCGCGTCGAGTTCACCGTCGGGTCCACTGTTGCTCGGCAGGTGGCAGAGACAGCCAAGTCGACCAGCGCGACGGTGTTCATGGTGGTGCACAGTGCGCTCGCCGTCCTGCTTGCGAGGCTGAGCGGTTCCTCGGACATCGTGATCGGAACACCCGTTGCCGGGCGCGGAGAACGACAACTCGACGATGTCATCGGGATGTTCGTGAACACTCTGGTCCTGCGGACCCAGGTGCGTGAGAACGAAACGTTCGCCGATCTCGTCGCCCAGGCGAAGGAAACCGACCTCGCTGCCTTCGGCCATGCCGACGTCCCGTTCGAGATGCTCGTCGATGCGTTCGGCCGACCGCGGACCGGGTCCGTCAGCCCGCTGTTCCAGGTTCTACTGACGTTCGCGGACCGTGCGCCTGGTGCAGTGGAACTCCCCGGTGTGACAGTCGAACCGGTCGACATCGACACCGATCAGGCGAAGTTCGATCTTCAGCTCACGGTGTTCGAGGACGTGAACACCGATGGGGAGCTGGTGGGCCTGCGCGGAGTGTTCACCTACGCCACCGCACTGTTCCAACGCTCCACCATCGAGACCATGGCGGAACGATTCGCCACGGTCCTCGATACGGTCACCAGCGAAGCTTCCGTCGTGCTGCGCGAGATCGACATCTCGACGGAGCGAGAGAAGAAGATGTTCGCTCCGAAGAAGAAGGCGGCATCGGTCGCAGACCTACCGCGTTTGGTGGCCGAGGCGGCAGTGGAACAGCCGGATCTGACCGCCGTCGAGCACGACGGGAAGGCCGTCACGTTCGGGCAACTGCGCGACAAGTTCGACAGTGTGTCCACGACGATGGGTTCTGCGCTGAAGCCGGACGCACTTGTCACGGTCGCATTGTCGGGGTTGATTCCGGGCATCCTGCCTGCTCTCGGAGCCCAGGGATACGCTGCGAAAGTGGCGGCCCTGATCGAGCTTTCGCAGTCGGTGATCGGATCCGACGTTTGAGTGAACGACCGATCGGTATCGGTGGGTTCGAAGCGATTCGATTCGGGTACACCAGGTGTGCGAACGTAGAGAGAAGTGTGCGTTTCGCGCGTGTTCGCGCGTGCGTTTCGAGATGTGCGTCGAGAAATTCGATCACAGCGTCTCGGTTGTCGAGCGGGAGGAACAGATAGATGTCGGTCGGAGATTCGAACCGCAGTCAATACACGATCGACGATCTTCCCCGATTGATCTCTTCCGTACGAGCCGTCGATGGAGATCGAGTTGCTCTGACCGCCGCAGACGTGTCGGTGAGTTATGCGCGACTGGACGACGAAATCACCAGCCTGGATGCAGCCATGGGCGGCGTCCTCGGCGTCGATGCTCTGATCCCGGTCGTTCTCTCCTCGGTTGCACCGGGGCTCCTCGAGGCAACCCAGGGCGGTCTGGAGGCCGTGGTCGACGCGTTGATCGCAGATGCGATCTCCGTCGTCGGTGACTCCGCCCCGGCCCGAGCCATCAGTGCCGATTCCACCGACACGCTGTCGAGTCGATTCGCCGCACAGGTTCGGCGCACTCCCCATGCCGTTGCGTTGGAATTCGAAGGCTCCGAACTCACCTACGCCCAGTTCGGCGCGCGAGTCGATCGCTTGGCCCGCCATCTGATCGATCTCGGTGTCGGCCCGGACGATCGAGTGGGCTTGGCGATCAGGCGCTCGTTGGATCTGATGGTCGCGATGTACGCGATCATCGAGGCCGGCGGTGCCTATGTGCCGCTCGACCCCGATCACCCCGCCGACCGGCTGTCGTACGTCGTCGATCTGGCTGCCCCCCGAGTCGTCCTCACCGTGAGTGCGGACGATGTAGATCTTCCGGCCGGAATCGACACCGTCGACGTCGACACCGTCGACCTCTCGTCGTACTCCGACGCACCCATCGAGCGATCCGATCGACGCGGTGCCCTGACGGCCGAGAACCTGGCCTACGTGATCTTCACGTCCGGTTCGACAGGCAGGCCGAAGGGCGTCGCCGTCTCGCACGGTGCCATCGTTGCCAACCTCGATTGGCGTCAGTCCGAATACCCGATGGACAGCGCCGACACAGTGCTGCAGAAGACACCGTTCACTTTCGACGTCTCGGTGTGGGAGTTGTTCTGGCCGTTGCAGATCGGCGCCCGGTTGGTCGTCGCTCGCCCCGACGGACACCGAGACCCGGCCTATCTGGCCGCGATCATGGCCGACCGGCGAGTCACGGTCGCACACTTCGTTCCGTCGATGTTGGCGGTCTACGTCGCGGAGCCGAGTGCTGCGACGGTGACGTCTCTGCGTAACGTCTTCGCGTCCGGCGAGGCGCTTCCCGCCGCGATCTCCAACGCCTTCCACCGCGTTTCCTCTGCCGCATTGCACAACCTGTACGGGCCGACCGAGGCGGCAGTCGACGTCACCTACTTCGAGACGGAGTCGGACACAGCCGGTCCCGTGCCCATCGGCTCTGCGGTGCCCGAGACCGGCCTCTACGTGCTCGACGGTGGACTCCGCCGAGCTCCCCTCGGTACCGAGGGTGAGCTCTATCTGTCCGGGGTCCAGCTCGCCCGCGGTTACCTGGGACGCTCCGACCTCACTGCCGATCGGTTCGTGGCCGATCCGTTCGGTGCGCCGGGAGACCGGATGTACCGTACGGGCGACCTCGTCAAGTGGCGAGGTGACGACACCCTCGAGTACGTCGGTCGAACAGACTTCCAGGTGAAGCTGCGGGGACTGCGGATCGAGCTCGGTGAGATCGAAGCAGCCTTGAGCACCCACGAGTCGGTGGAGCAGGCCGCAGTGGTGGTGCACACCGACGCCGGTGAGACCGCGCTCGGCGACCATCTCGTGGCGTACGTCGTCACTCGAGCCGACATCGATTCCGACGAGTTGGCCGCGGCTGTCCGAAATCGGCTGCCCGAGTACATGGTCCCGTCCCTCTACGTTCCGTTGGCCGAGTTCCCGCTCGGATCGAGCGGAAAGCTGGACCGGAAAGCGCTACCCGAGCCGGATTTCACGTCGCTCGTCAAGGAGTATCGCGCACCGAGAACACCGACGGAGAAGGTCCTCGTCGACGCGTTCACCGATGTCCTCGGAATCGACACCATCGGAATAGACGACGACTTCTTCACCCTCGGTGGCAACTCGCTGAACGCGACTCGCGTCGTTGCGAGAATCAACGCGGCTCTCGGAACTCGCATCGAGGTCCGCGTGTTCTTCGACGCGTCGACGGTGGCCGAGCTGGCCGAGATCGCCGACGAGGCCGTCTCCGTCGGAGTCCGCGCGCGTCCGGCGTTGATCGCGGGGGAGCGGCCGGAGGAGATCCCGCTGTCGATGGCGCAGCAGCGGATGTGGTTCCTCAACAGGTTCGACCCCGAATCCGGTGTGAACAACATCCCTGTCGCGTTGCGTCTGACCGGCGAGCTGGACGTCGACGCTCTCAATCTGGCGTTGCGCGACGTCGTCGAACGCCACGAGTCTCTGCGTACCGTCTACCCGGGGATCGATGGACGCGGCCGCCAGGTTGTGCTTCCCGCACAGGAGTCGGTGACCGATCTCGTGCCGGTGGATGTGGACGAGAGCGGTATCGCTGCCGCGATCTTCGCCACGGTCTCCACCGGATTCGACGTGACGACCTCGGCTCCGCTTCGCGTGGAACTGATGCGTGTCACCGGCACCGAGCACATTCTCGTATTCGTAGTGCACCACATTGCATCCGACGGATTTTCGATGGGACCTCTCACCCGTGACGTCGTCACGGCGTACTCGGCACGGGTGCGGGGCGAAGAGCCCGGTTGGGCACCGCTGCCGATCCAGTACGCCGATTTCACTCTCTGGCAACGAGAGGTGCTGGGATCGGAAACGGACCCCAGCTCGATCATCTCCGAGCAGGAACGGTACTGGGTCGATGCTCTGGCGGACCTGCCGGACCAGATCGAACTGCCCGCCGATCGGCAACGGCCGGTCGAGGCGTCGAACAGCGGTGCGACACTGAGGTTCACGCTCGACAACAACATCCGCATGGGAATCGAGGAGCTGGCGCGCACGCACGGTGCCACCCCTTTCATGGTGATGCATGCGGCGCTGTCCGTTCTGCTGGCGCGGCTGTCGTCCAGTACCGACATCGTCATCGGCACGCCCGTGGCAGGTCGAGGTGAGCAGGAACTCGACGACGTCATCGGAATGTTCGTCAACACCCTGGTACTCCGCGCCGAGGTCGATCCCTCGATGTCGTTCGCCGACTTGGTGTCTCGGGTTCGTGGAACCGATCTGGCGGCGTTCGGACATGCAGACGTTCCCTTCGAGCGCCTCGTCGAGGTACTCGACCCGGTGCGTTCCACCAGCAGGCATCCACTGTTTCAGGTCATGCTGGCATTCCAGAACCTCGAGCACCGATCTGTGTCGTTGGACGGACTCGACGTCGGTGCAGTGGACTTCGACGCGGCCCTGGCCAAGTTCGACCTGCAGTTGACGATCTCCGACGAGGTCGACGCCGATCCCAATTCGGCAGGGTGGACAGTCGACCTGACGTACGCCACCGACATTTTCGATCGTGTCACGGTGGCCGGATTCCGGGACCGATTCCTGCGCGTACTCGAGGCCGTCACCACGGCTCCCGGTGTACCGACCGGCCGGATCGAACTGCTCGAGTCGCAGGAGTACTCGGAGCTGGCGCGGTGGAACGACACCCGGCGTGATGTCGACGGACAGCACACTCTGTTGTCCGCGTTCCGCGCTCAGGTGACACGTACCCCCGACGCCGTCGCAATCGTGTTCGAGGGTGAGCAGCTCACCTACTCCGAGCTCAGTGACAGGGCCAATGCGCTTGCCCGAGAATTGATCTCGGTCGGCGTCGGCCCCGATCGACTGGTCGGTCTTGCCATGCGTCGGTCTTTCGAGCTGATGATCGGCATGTACGCCGTGTTGGAAGCAGGCGGGGCATACCTGCCGATCGATCCGGATCAGCCCGCGGACCGAAACGACTACGTGCTCGCCACCGCGCAACCGGTGTGCATCCTCACCGCCTCGCGCGATCAGTTCGCCACCGATTCCGGTGTCCCTGTCATCTCGGTGACCGCCGACGCGCCCTCGGCGGAAGCCGGTCGAGCACTTCTCGATTCGGAACGCAGTGCGACGCCTCAGCCGAGCGACATCGCGTACGTCATCTTCACCTCGGGCTCGACGGGCAAGCCGAAGGGCGTGGCCGTGTCGCAAGAGGCCATCGTCAACCGGCTCGAGTGGATGCAGGACGAGTACGGACTGAACGTCGACGACGTCGTCATGCAGAAGACTCCGGCAACGTTCGACGTGTCGGTATGGGAGTTCTTCTGGGCGTTGCGGGTGGGTGCCCGTGTGGTCCTCGCCCGTCCCGACGGCCACCGCGACCCGTCCTACCTCGCCGACCTGGCCGCCGAACAGCGCGTGAGCACCATGCACTTCGTACCGTCGATGCTGTCGGTGTTCGCTGCGGACCTTCTGTCCGGCAACGTATCCGATCCAGCCGTCTCCGAGCGGGGAGGCGTCCGAGCTGTGTCGCTTCCGTCTCTTCGGTTGTTGTTCGCCTCCGGTGAGGCACTACCTGCGTCCACTGCGGCACGAACGCGAGACGCGTTGCCCGGGGCGGCGTTGCACAACCTGTACGGCCCGACCGAGGCCGCGGTCGACGTCACTCACCACGAGGTGGGACCGACCGACACGGCAGACGTGCCGATCGGTGCACCGGTGTGGAACACCCGCCTGCACGTTCTCGACGCCCAGTTGCGACCGGTGCCGGTGGGCGTGACGGGCGAGTTGTATCTCGCGGGTGTCCAGCTTGCGCGCGGATACGTGGCACGGCCCGACCTGACGGCCGACAGATTCGTCGCCGAACCGGGCGGTAGCGACGGTTCCCGGATGTACCGGACCGGTGACCTCGTCCGCCGTAGGCAGGATGGGTCTCTGACCTACGTCGGTCGCAGTGATTTCCAGGTCAAGCTCCGCGGCCTTCGTATCGAGCTCGGGGAAATCGAAGCCGTTCTGACGCAACAGGTGTCGGTGGACCAGGCAGTCGTCCTGGTTCGTAACGATCAGTTGATCGGCTACGTGGTGGGTCGAGCCGGTGCCGCAGTCGACACGGCCGATCTGCAGGCCGCCTCCTCTGCGGTGCTGCCGAGCTACATGGTTCCCACGGCGCTGATCGTTCTCGATTCCCTACCGGTGACCGCGAACGGCAAGCTGGATCGTCGCGCCCTCCCGGATCCGACAGTCGATGCGGGACCGTACCTCCCGCCCGCGACACCGGTGGAAGAGATCATCGCGGGGATCTTCTCGGACATCGTCGGCGTCGAACGAGTCGGCCGCAACGACGATTTCTTTGCCATCGGCGGCAATTCGCTGACCGCGACCAGAGTGGTGGCACGGGTCGGTGCGGCATTGGATACGTCGGTATCGGTACGTACCTTGTTCGAGGCACCCACTGTGCACGCGCTCGCCGACCGGGTCGAATCTGCCGTCGGATCCGGCGGTAGGACGGCGCTCGTCGCGCAGCACCGACCGGAAACCGTCCCACTGTCCCTGGCGCAGAACAGAATGTGGTTCCTGAACCGCTTCGAGCCCGACACTGCAGTCAACAACATTCCGGTCGCGTTGAGATTGACGGGCCTACTCGATGTCGAGGCGCTACGAGCAGCGGTCGTCGACGTGGTCGATCGACACGAGTCGTTGAGGACGTACTACCCGTCCGTCGACGGGACCGGTATTCAGGTGGTGGTTCCGGCTACCGCTGCGATCGGTGAGCTCGAGCCACAGGACGTCGGCGAATCCGACGTCGTTGAACGAGTGACATCGCTGATCTCCCGAGGGTTCGACGTCACGGCGTCGGTTCCGTTGCGCATCGAGCTGATGACCGTCTCGGACTCGGAGCACGTGCTGGTGTTCGTCGTGCATCACATTGCCGCGGACGGGTTCTCGATGGGGCCCCTCACCAGGGACGTCATGCAGGCATACCTGGCACGCCTGCGCGGCGAGATTCCCGCCTGGAAGCCGCTGGCCGTCCAGTACATCGACTACACCCTGTGGCAGCGTCAGGTCCTCGGCTCCGAAGGAGATCCGGACTCGTTGATCTCCGCACAGGAGGCGTATTGGGTCGCCGAACTGTCCGGACTGCCCGATCAACTGGAGTTGCCCACCGATCGCCCGCGGCCGCGAGTGCCGTCCTATCGCGGTGCCACCCATCGGTTCGTGATCGATCACGCAATGCGATCCTCGGTCGAATCGTTTGCGCGAGAACACAACTCGACGTCGTTCATGGTGGTTCATGCCGTGCTGGCGCTTCTGCTGTCGCGCCTGTCGGGCTCGAGTGACCTTGCGATCGGTACTCCGATCGCCGGTCGTGGCGAAGCCGCGTTGGACGATGTGATCGGAATGTTCGTCAACACCCTGGTCCTTCGGACCGAAATCGACAACGACGCGTCCTTCGAGGCGATGCTCGATTCGGTTCGTGAGCGAGACCTTTCGGCCTTCGGTCAAGCGGACGTCCCGTTCGAGCGTCTCGTCGAGGTCATCAACCCCACTCGGTCGGCCAGTCGCCACCCGTTGTTCCAGGTTCTGCTGACGTTCCAGAACCTCGCGCCGTCGTCGTTCGACTTGTCGGGGCTCACGGTCGCCGAAGTGGACATCGAGGCCGAGCTGGCTCGATTCGATTTGCAGGTGACGGTCTCCGACACCTACAAGACCCCGGACGACCTCGGCTGGCTGGTCGAGTTCACGTACGCCACAGATCTGTTCGATTCCGCGACGGCAGTCGCGTTCGGCGAACGTTTTGTCCGCTTGCTGTCCGGGGTGATCGCGGAGCCGTCCGTTGTGGTCGGCGACTTGGACATGTCGATCGGCGACGAACGCGAATTGGTGGTCTCCGAATGGAACCGGACATCACACCCGGTACCCGACGCGACCCTGGTCTCGTTGTTCGAGGAGCAAGTTGCTCGGACACCGGACGCTCGTGCCGTGGTCTTCGGCTCGGAGACGCTGTCCTATCGGGAGTTCGAATCCCGAGTGAACCGACTGGCGCGACGATTGATCGCCGAGGGCGTGGGTCCGGAATCGTTGGTGGGCCTCGCACTTCGACGTTCGACCGAGTTGTTGGTCGGAATGTATGCGGTGCTCGAGGCGGGCGGTGGATATCTACCGCTCGATCCGGAGCAACCGCTCGATCGCATCGACTACATCGTCTCCACTGCGCGACCGGCAGTGGTCTTGTCCACCACACGTGACGGCTTCGAGGCGACGGGCGACTTCGTTCGGATCGATCTCGACGATGTCGACGTGTCGGAGTTGTCCGCGGATCCGATTGCCGATCACGAGCGTCGTGGGCCTCTGGACGGGGCCAACACCGCGTACGTGATCTTCACCTCGGGTTCTACTGGCCGACCCAAGGGCGTGGCGATAACCCACTCGGCGATCGTCAACCGTCTCCAGTGGATGCAACACGAATACGCTCTGAGCCCCGAGGACGTGGTACTGCAGAAGACGCCGGCAACGTTCGACGTCTCGGTGTGGGAGTTCTTCTGGCCGTTGCAGATCGGTGCCACGCTGGTAGTGGCCCGGCCCGATGGACATCGTGATCCGGCGTACCTGGTCGATGTCGTCGTGACCGAGCGCGTCTCGGTTCTTCACTTCGTTCCCTCGATGCTGTCGGTTTTTCTGGCAGACCCGTCCGCAGCACAGTGCACGTCTCTGTCGCTGGTATTTGCCTCCGGTGAGGCGCTGCCCCCGCAGGTGGGAGCACACGCACTCCAGGTTCTACCGTCCGCGAGGCTGCACAACCTGTACGGGCCGACCGAAGCGGCCGTCGACGTGACCCACCACGAGGTGACCGAGTCGGACATCGACTCGGTGCCGATCGGCCGCCCGGTGTGGAATACGCGTGTGCTGGTGTTGGATTCGCGGTTGCGTCCGGTGCCGGTGGGCGTTGCAGGAGAGTTGTATCTCTCGGGTGTTCAGTTGGCCCGTGGATACCAGGGACGTGCCGATCTCACCGCGGATCGTTTTGTGGCCGACCCGCTGTCGCCGTCGGGTGGTGATCGGATGTACCGGACCGGTGACATCGTTCGGTGGGTGCACTCGGATTCGGGCACAGGCGAATTGGTGTACGTCGGTCGCTCCGATTTCCAGGTCAAGCTGCGCGGCCTGCGGATCGAGCTGGGCGAGGTGGAAGCCGCAGTCGTGGCTCACCAGTCGGTGTCGCAGGCTGTTGTGCTCGTTCGTGACGATCAGCTGGTGGCGTACGTCGTCGCTCCTGCGGGCACCGTCGATGTCGACGCGATCAAGGGTGCTGCCGCGGAGGTGCTGCCGTCGTACATGGTGCCCGATGTCGTGATGGTGCTCGAGGCTCTGCCGTTGACGTCGAACGGCAAGTTGGATCGGCGCGCTCTGCCGGATCCGGTGTTCGAGGCGCGGGAGTATCGTGCGCCGTCGACGCCGGTGGAGGAGATGGTGGCGGGGGTGTTCGCCGAGGTGTTGGGTGTGCCTCGGGTGGGGTTGGACGACGACTTCTTCGAGTTGGGCGGCAATTCGTTGGTCGCGACTCAGGTGGTGTCGCGTTTGGGTGTGGCGCTGGACGCGTCCGTATCGGTGCGGGCATTGTTCGAGTCGTCGTCGGTGGGTGCGTTGGCGGCTGTGTTGGAGTCGCAGGTCGGCAGTGGGGGACGGGTTGCGTTGGTTGCAGGACCGCGACCCGAGCGGATTCCGCTCTCGCTCGCGCAGCAGCGTTTTTGGTTCTTGAATCAGTTCGACACGTCGTCCGCGGTGGACAACATCCCGTTGGCTGTGCGGTTGTCGGGTGAGCTGGATATCGAGGCGTTGCGTCGTGCGATCGCCGATGTGGTCGAGCGTCACGAAGCTCTGCGCACGATGTACCCGGCGTACGAGGGTGTGCCCTATCAGAAGATCGTTGCGCCCGATCGAGCCGTGCCTCGAATCGAGGTGATAGACGTCGACTCGGAATCGTTGCAGGAGAACGTCGTTCGCTTCATGATGCGTGGTTTCGATGTTGCGGCCGAGATCCCGTTGGCGGGGCGGGTGTTCAGGCTCGGTGAGCAGGACTTCGTGTTGGCGTTCGTGGTGCATCATATTTCGGCGGACGGTGCGTCGATGGGTCCGTTGGCGCGAGATGTGATGGTGGCGTACGAGTCTCGATCGCAGGATCGGGTGCCGCAGTGGCGTCCGCTGGAGGTGCAGTACGCGGATTTCGCGGTCTGGCAGCGGGCGGTGCTCGGTTCGGAGGACGATTCGGGTTCGGTTGCGTCGGAGCAGGTTGCGTTCTGGCGCGATGCTCTTGCCGGGCTCCCGGATCAGTTGGATCTGCCTTCGGATCGGCCACGCCCTGCGCAGCAGAGTTTTCGGGGTCGGGCTGTTCGTTTCGAGATCGATGCGGATCTCCACAGTGGCCTGATGGCGCTGTCGCGGGCGAATCATGCGACGTTGTTCATGACGATGCATGCGGCGCTGGCGGTGCTGTTGGCTCGGTTGTCCGGTACCGGGGATATTGCGGTGGGTACTCCGATCGCGGGTCGCGGTGAGCGTGAGCTCGACGATTTGGTCGGGATGTTCGTCAATACGTTGGTGCTGCGTTCAGAGGTGAATCCGGGGGCGTCGTTCGAGGAGTTGTTGGCGGCGACTCGGATGGGGGATCTGGGTGCGTTCGCGCATTCGGATGTTCCGTTCGAGCGGTTGGTGGAGGTTCTCAATCCGGCGCGTTCGATGGGCCGAAACCCGCTGTTCCAGGTGGGGTTGACGTTCCAGAACCTTGCACAGTCGGATTTCGAGTTGGCTGGTCTACAAGTGGGTTCTCTCGACGTCGAGGTGTCCTTGGCGAAGACGGATCTGCAGTTGACGCTGCAGGATCGGTACGGGACCGCTGGGGTCGGGGCCGGCATTTCGGCCGAGTTCAGTTACGCGACCGATCTTTTCGATGAGTCATCTGTGGTGGGTTTCGCGGAGCGGTTCGTGGCGGTGCTGAAAGCTGTGGTTGCGGATTCGGGTGTTGCGGTGGGTGATATTCCTGTCGTTACCGAGTCGGAGCTGCACGAGTTGGTGGTGGGGCGTAATGCGACGGCGGTGGTCGTCGACGAGGTGTTGTTGTTGGATGGTTTCGATGCGCGGGTGGCGGCGGATCGGGATGCGGTGGCGATCTCGTTCGAGGGTGTGTCGTTGACGTACGGCGAGTTCGATGTGCGGGTCAATCGGTTGGCGCGGTATCTGGTGGGGATCGGTGTGGGGCCGGAGTCGTTGGTGGGGTTGGCGATGCGGCGGTCGTTGGATCTGGTGGTGGGGATGTATGCGATCGTGCGTGCTGGTGGTGCGTATGTTCCGTTGGATCCTGATCATCCGGTGGAGCGGATCGCGCATATCGTCGAGACGGCTGATCCGGTCGCTGTGTTGACCAGGGCGGTCGATGGGGTCGATGTCGGTGCTGGTGTTCGGGTGGTGGATGTGTCCGGGTTGGACTTGTCGGGGGTGTCGGGTTCGGCTGTGTCGGTGTCGGAGCTCGGTGGTGTGGTCAGGCCGCAGTCGCCTGCGTATGTGATTTTCACGTCGGGTTCGACGGGTCGTCCGAAGGGTGTGGCGGTCTCGCACGAGGCGATCGTGAATCAGTTGGTGTGGATGGCGGAGTTCTATGGGTTGACGGCCGAGGATGTGTATTTGCAGAAGACGGCGACGACGTTCGATGTGTCGTTGTGGGGTTATTTTCTGCCGTTGCGGTCTGGTGGTCGGTTGGTGGTGGCGACTGCTGATGGTCATCGGGATCCGGTGTATGTGGCGGAGATGATTGCTGCGGAGTCGGTGACGGTGACCGATTTCGTTCCGTCGATGTTGACGGTGTTCGCGGCGTATGCGCCGCCGGCGTCGGTGGAATCGCTTCGCCACGTGTTCGTGATCGGTGAGGCGTTGCCGGCCGAAACGGTGAGCGATTTCCAGCGAATCAGCACAGCGAGCGTGCACAACCTCTACGGACCCACGGAAGCCGCCGTGTCTGCCACATATTGGCAAGCATCGACGTCGAACACCGCACCCGTGTCGGCGGTGCCGATCGGGGTGCCGGAGGCCAACGTGCAGGTCTACGTGTTGGACAGCCGGTTGCATCCGGTGCCCACCGGAGTGCCCGGTGAGTTGTATCTGGCGGGTCCGCAGTTGGCGCGGGGGTATGTGTCACGTCCGGATTTGACGGTGGATCGTTTTGTGGCGGATCCGTTTGCGTCCTCGGTGGGGGAGCGGATGTATCGGACGGGTGATCTGGTGTTCTGGAACCAGGACGGCCTGCTGGGCTACATCGGCCGCACCGACTTCCAGGTGAAGTTTCGTGGCCAGCGCATCGAACTCGGAGAGATCGACAGCGCGTTGTTGAGCCAGCAATCGGTGTCGCAGGCCGCAACGGCGGTCGTGGCCACGGCCACCGGCGATCAGCTGGCGGCATACGTGGTTCCCACCCCCGGTGTGGTCGTCGACGGCAACGAACTGACCGACGGGATCGCTGCGATCCTGCCGTCGTACATGGTGCCCTCTGCTGTGGTGGTTCTCGATGCGTTTCCGTTGAATACCTCGGGCAAGCTCGACCGTAAGGCGTTGCCGGTGCCTACCTTCGAGGTGCGGGAGTTCCGTGCGCCGGTCACTCGCGCGGAGGAGGTTGTGGCGGGGGTGTTCGCGGAGGTGTTGGGGGTGGAGCGGGTCGGTCTCGATGACGATTTCTTCGCTCTGGGCGGCAACTCACTGATCGCCACCCAGCTGGTCACGAAGCTTGCCGAGGCCAGCGGTGTCGACGTGCGACTTCCGTGGCTCTTCACCACACCGGGTGTCGAGGCACTCGCCGACCGTCTCGAGGCGGGCAACGAGACGCACGGTGAGTCTGCGTTGCGGACCGTTCTACCGCTGCGCAGCGACGGCGATGCGTCACCGTTGTTCTGCATCCATCCGATGGACGGGTTGGCGTTCTGCTATGCGGGGCTGGTCAACTTCGTTGCGACGAACCACCCGGTCTACGGTGTCCAGTCGCCGGCTCTCACCGAGAACTCGGGTCCGCAGTCCATCGACGAGTACGCCGACCGGTACGTGCGCGAAATCCTCGCGACCCAGCCGGAGGGTCCGTATTCGTTCCTGGGATGGTCTCTGGGCGGCGTGATCGCTCATGCTGTGGCGGTGAAACTGCAGGCGGACGGACATCGGGTGGACAACCTGGTGATCGTGGACAGTGTGCTCGAGACCGACATGGACCTGTTCCGATCCGAAATCAAGCAGGGGCTCGCTGATCTGGGCGTCGATTCCCCTGTGGGCGACGAGTTCGACGACATCACGCTCGAACAGGCCGACGTCCTTCTGCGGGCGTTCCGCGCCGACCTGGTCTCGATCACGGCGGAGCAGATGGTCACCGTTGCGCAGAGTGCAGTACGTAGCCCCAGGCTGATCACCGAGTACCGGCCCGGTGTGTTCAGCGGAGACGCTCTCTACTTCAGTGCTCAGCTCGAGCATCCGAACAAATCCGATGGTGCTCAGGTGTGGGAGCCGTACGTGACCGGTCGCGTCGAAAATTATGTGGTGCCCGGTTCCCATACCGAGATGATGTCGACATCGGGACTGTCCGTGATAGGCCCGATCGTTGGCGATCGGCTGAAGTGAGACCGGTCGGGTACCGACCGATACAAGCAGAAAGACCCCGGCAACTTCTAGCCGGGGTCTTTCTGCGGAGGGCTACGCTTGCTCGTCAGCAGGGAGCAGGATTCGATTCACCGTAGGTGGGGTCCAGCGCGACCTTCACCATGTACAGAGGCGCGGGATCACGGATCAATCCGTCGTGCGTCGTCGTGGCCGCAGGGCACACATCTTGCACCCACCTGTTCTGGACGAGGGCGGTCCCGTTGTCGTTCAGGAACGCGCCCTCTGGAGGGGTGGACACCTCATCCGCGTGCGTTGCGATCGCTGTGTATTCGACACCGGGCTCGACCTCGCTGCCTGAGTTGAGGCTTGCCAGGATAGGAGAGCCGATCAATTGCTGTGCGCCCGCGGGGCCGAACCAGAACGGCGTGACGAGTCGACCGGGCAGTCCGAATGCTTCGAGGTCGACAGTCATGGCTTGCAGCCCGCCGAACGACGTGCCGTGATTGGTCGCACCGAGAGAGATCAAGGAGTGCACGACATTGCGCGCCGGATCCTCCGGGTCGCTCCCACCGTCGAACTTCATGTACTGCCTGGCCAGCATTCCTCCCTGCGAATGTCCGACCAGATCGACCTGCGGCGCTCCCGTGGCGTCCCGAACCGACTGGACGAACGTCGCGAGCTCCTTCGACGATTGAGTGATGTCACCTGCGCCCCACACCACCGTGTTGGGGTCCAACAGACGCGGGACTGCACCATAGTTGATGGCAAATACGCAGTAGCCAAGATCTTGAAGTTCGGGTGCCAGAACTGTCCACGCGGTGCTGTTCATTCCGGTTCCGTGAACCAGGACGACAGGACGAGGGTGCTCTGCTGACGGCTTGCAGTTCCAGTCGTTCGCGCCGGCCACCTGCGGCTGTACAAGATTCGCAGGCAACTGCACCTCGACGGGCTGAGCTGAGGCGGCGAACTGTGACGCCGCAGAAACGACCAATACAGCCGTGACGGTCGCGGCAGCGCGGGCGAACGTGCGAATCATGAAGCTTCAGTACTCCTGGCGTCAAGCGATCCGGCGTTACCGGAAGGAAACCCGAGCGTCATCCTCGAGAGATGTCGCCGGGCGAACGCCAATACAGTACCCGTTCGTTGTGTGTTCCTATTTGTGCCTTGTCAGATCAACTGCTGTTCTGCCGTCATCGTTGGGCGATCGACTAACTCGCTGCGGCGGAGTGTGCAGTGGATCTGCCGGCCGTCCGCGTCGCCGTGTGAGTTCGGATGGGCAAGACCCGCCGAGTGGCGGGAACCAGTAGTCGCCGAACGGAGTAGCGCCCGCGTTGCGGGTCGTATGGCAGGTGCAGCAACCACAGGAGGGCATGGAACCACCACCGAAGCTTCAGTGATTTCTGCAGGGCCTCAGTGTTGCGGCCGTGCAGTTCGTACGTGACGGAAATCGCATCCAAGTAAGAAGTGAATTCGGAGGGCGGCGTCAGAGCACGGCGCGGCGATATGTCGACCATCAGGTTGGTCAGTTGCATGATTCTGCCACCTGCTGCGTCGACACACAGAGCCAAATCCAAATCTTCGTGGATATCGTCTCTGCAGCTCACGGAATGCTCGACCGCATTCCATGCATCGCGGCGAAGAGCCATGTTCGCGCCGTGCAAATTGGGGAATTGCTGTATTCCTCCGAAATGTCCTTTTTCGACCTGCTTTCGAACCCAACGCCCTTTGAGGGTTCGGAAAGGGGAATCGTAGGAATTGTTGAGACCGGTAACTGCCGCTACGTCCGATTCCGGGTTTTCGGCGAAATACTGGACAATTTGCCGGGCCCAATCCGGTCGCACGCGAGTATCTGCATCAACCCTGCCGAGCACGTCGCCGGTGGCGACGCGAAACCCCGCGTCACGTGCGTAGACGACGCCGGGCTCGGATTCGGAGATCAGCCGAACCATGGGGTTTTCATGCTGAAAGGATTGGACGATATCTGCGGTTGCGTCGGATGAATTATTATCGACGACGATCAACTCGTGAATGTATTCGGATTGCTCGAGCAGCGCGGAGAGGCACGGTCCTATGTAATCTTCTTCGTCGAAAGCTGGAATGATCACCGATAGCGTTGGCGCTGTCATTTACCCAACGATATCCACCGAATGCATATGCGTCAAAGATTTTTTTCTGATATTTAACGGGTTCATCGACGTCTCGAGATGGGTCGAACCGGTGAATTACCTGGTTCGGTCCAGTCGAGCCGGTTCTCCGGTGGATGAGTGCCGAGTGATTCGACAACTCGCAATGGTCGCGCGTGCAGCATGCTGCATGTGTGGTGATGGCCCCTGCGCCCCGCCGGTCACCAGGTGAAGGCTCGGTGGCCGAAGCCACCGCGCAATTCTCCGGCCCGGGGCCATACCGCGCGAAGCCACAGGCCCCGCGGCAGCCTGGTGATCGCCACCGGCAACAACGGGTTGCGCACTGCGAGTTCGAGCCAGGCGAGCACGACCTTGGACAGCGGGACCGGTGGACACCCCCTGGGTCGGTACACCCCGCGCAGCATTGTGGACCCGTAACCCAGGCGGAACGATTGCGTCATGAGTGGACGCAGACGGCTGCGGAGCCGATAGTCGACTTGGGCTTCCTGGTCGAACCCGAGGGTGTACCCCTCCAACTGTGCACGCCAACTGAACTCCACGTCCTGGCTTGCCCTGAACGTGTTGTCCATTCCGTCGAGCGCCTCGTAGACCGTTTTCCAGCAACCCAAGCTGGCACCGATTGCGAACGGTAGAAACGCCGACTTTCCTTGTTCGGTCGGTGCCGGAGTCGGAGTCCAATTCAAAGCTTTCTCACAATTGATCCTCGATGCGTCGAGTGCAGTGCCCACCACATCTGCGTTCTGCGCCAGCTGAATCAGGCTCGAGATCCAACCGGGCCGGACCACGTCGTCGGCATCGCAGAATGCCAGGAAGTCGTGGGCGGCCACCCGTGCGCCCTCGTTACGGGCGTGAGCGGCACCGGAGAGTCTTGCGGAGTCGACATAACGGACCGGCGGTCCGACGGTGGCGGACATGCGCTGCACATGTTCGGCCAGCCGAGGATCACCGCGGTTGTCGGAGACGATCACCTCGACGGGGCCGGGGTAGTCCTGCACTGTCAGCGCGGCGAGTTGCTCGGCCAGATATCGGTCGAAGCCGCCTACTGGAATGATCACCGAGACGGACGGTGTGGGACGTGTCACATGGGAAGCGTACGAGTCCATCACTCCAAAAGCGAACGCGCACAGTCTTGGCCCTTGTTTGGACACCGGCCACCGGAGCTCGGCAGGTCACCCCGTAGCGGAGGCTTTCTTGTAACCGCGGATTGCGGGGATCAGAAAAACAACTGCCATTCCGAGTGACCACGCGAGAGTGTGCAACACCGGCGTCAGGACCGGACCTCCCATTGCCAGGTTTCGCATTGCATTGACCGCCACCGACATCGGCTGTGCCGCGACGACCGGTTGAAGCCATGGCGGGTAGGCGAGCACGGGGACGAACCCGGCGTTGAAGAACATCAACAGCGTGCAGAAGATCGACACCACCTCCACGAGCGGTGCATCGCCGGCGACGGTGGCCAGGAACGTGATCATGACTGCGAAACCGATACCGAACACGACCGGAATCAGGAGCAACAAGATGCCGGTTTGAAGTCCTTGCGTGAATCTGAACCCCAAGGCCACACCGGCAGTGATAATGACTGTGGTGGTCACGAGCACCCGAACTGCCTCGGCGATCATTCTGCCCAGCAGGCCGGCTGCCCGGTGAGTGGGGGTTGTCCAGAACCGCGACAACAAACCCGACTTTCGTTCGCCCTTGAGGCCGACGGCGCTGACTATGGACCCGAACATCGCGCCGACCAGAGCGATCATCGGCACCTGCCCGTAGATCGCCGGCGATCCGGTGGCCGCGGAAATCGAGTTCCCGAGCACGACACGGAACATGACCAGCATCAATGCGGGGTACAGCAGCGCTTGAATCATCGTCGACGGATCGCGCATCCATCGCATCAGAAGACGCTTGGCCTGGATCAGGCTATGGGTCCCGAGTGCACGGATGGAGCCTTCCGGCAGGGCCCTGTTGGGTTCGGGAAAGGTCAAGTTGGATACGCGCGTGGTATTCACCGACGCTTCGGACATCGTCATCTCGGACTCGTCATTCTGGTCTCGAGCTCGCCCAGATGGCGAGCGGGACGAAGAACAGGATCAGGCCGGCCACCCAGGCGAGGGATGGCCACAACACCTGGAAACTGACTCCGCCTTCGGCCATGTCCCGCATCGCGAAGGAGAACTGAGAAATCGGTTGATTGCGAACGAACGGTCGGATGAGTTCCGGGAAACCGCTCTCCGGAACGAACCCGCACGAGGCCATACCGAGGATGAGCTGGGGAAGGGTCAATACCTGGCTGGTCGCTTCCGGGCTCTTCGACAGCGTCCCGATCGCATCGGCACCGATCGACAACGTGGTGCTGATCAGCATGGCGAGTGCGCAGAACAACAGGGCCTGACCAAATCCTGCAGTGAAGCGAAAACCGATGACGTAACCGAACCCGAGGGCCGATACGAGCGAGACCACCGAGCGGACGACGCCACTCGAGATACGCGCGACCAACGGGACACCACGCACGACGGGCATCGTCTTCAGGCGAGAATTGAGTCCACTCATCGCCTCCATGGATGCCCTCTGTGCGGCGGAAATGGCGGTGAACGCCATTGCCTGCAACACGATGATCGGCATCAGGAACTGCGCGTAGTTGATGCCCTGTAGGCCCATTACGAACTTCAACGGCAGATAGAAGCCGATGGTGAAGATCAGCGGCGCGATGACCGCGATCAGCAACTCACCCTGGGTCAGCATGGTCCAGAGCGCTCGACCGGTGAGAGCTTGCCACTGCACGAAGCCGGACGGCCTGGTCCTCGAACGCCGTTTCGGCTGCTGTGTCGTCGATCCGGCTGCGGTTCGCGGTGCCGTGACCGAGTGCGTCTTCGCCAAACCTCGCGTCGTGGCCGTCATGGGGTCGTACTCGTCTGAGAGTGGCCGGTCAGGGTGAGAAACACGTCGTCGAGCGAGGGTCGCCGCAGTGCGATGTCGGCCAGCACGATGCCCTCCGCGTCGACGCGGCGCAGGATCTCGGACAGCGTTGCCGCGCCGTCGGGCGCAGGCACGGATAGCCGGTCGGAGGTAGCGGTGATCTCGGCATGTACGGCGGCAGGAACCATGTCACCCAGTGCGGCGGCGGCGGCTCGAAGCTGACCGGGATCGAGCGGAACGACCTCGCAGTAGCTACCACCGGTCATGGCCTTGAGCTGATCCGACGTGCCCTCGGCGATGACCGTGCCCTTGTCGATGACGATGATGTTGTCGCTGAGCACGTCCGCTTCTTCGAGGTACTGCGTGGTCAACAGCACGGTGATGCCCTGCGCCTTGAGTGCTTCGACGAGCGACCAGACACCTTGCCGGCTACGTGGGTCGAGTCCGGTGGTCGGCTCGTCGAGGAACACGACCTCCGGGCGCACGACCAAGCCACACGCGATGTCGATTCGGCGACGCATGCCGCCCGAGTACCCACGTACGGGCCGCTTGCCGGTGTCCGAGAGGTCGAACTCGTCGAGCAGGGCCTTGGCACGGGTCTTCGCGGCCTTCTTGTCCAGACCCATGAGACGGCCGAAGAGTTCGATGTTCTCGCGGCCCGACAGGGTGTCGTCGAGGGCTGCGTACTGCCCGGTCATCATGATCGAGCGTCGTACCGCCGGGGCATCGGCAGCCACGTCGTGGCCTGCGACGAAGGCTCTGCCGCTGTCCGGTGCGATGAGGGTCGAGAGCACCTTCACAGTAGTGGTCTTGCCGGCACCGTTGGGGCCGAGAATGCCCAGTACGGTTCCTCGCTCGGCGGAGAAGCTGATGCCGCGCAGCGCATGCACATCGCCGAAGGACTTGTGCACGTCCTCCACGTGTACGGCTGCGTGTTGAGCTGACGACATCGAATCTCCGAGCTGTTGGGACGAATGGTCGGACCGGACTCATGGGTCGAGGGCCACTACTTGATACCGGAATTCCCCGGAAATGTTACCTGCGGGTCAAGGCCGGGTGAGCTCGGCTGTCAACTCCAGTCGATTTCGATGCTGTCCTCGACGTCGAGCTTCCGACACAGAGATCGCAGCCCGCTGTAATCCTGAACGAGAGGACGGCGGCTCCTGTCCTGTTCGACGTCGGCGAGCATCTTCTCGGCACCGCGGACGCCTTCGAGTTCGAGGATGCGTCCCCAGGTGGAGAAGTCGCTGCTCGAGAACGCGTCCATGCCGTCGACGAGACCGTCCAGGAACTTTCGGCGATCGTTGGGCGCGAGTCGGTCGAACACGATCGCGGCCATGTCGTCGGCAATCGATGCATGGCAGTACTCGTCGCGGTTGTGCAGCTTGACGGTTGCTCGGTTGATGGGCTGAATCACATCGTCGTCCTCGATCAGGTCCAGATAGGACGTGATGGAGATCTCTGCGACAGTCATGAAGGCAAGCGAGCTGATCGCTGCCGACCAGGGGTCATCACTGGTTGCCTGCGCCGTACGTTGCCGGCGAACGGTGGAGCTGAAGGGCAAGGACCGCTCCGACAGAGCCCATCCGCGCCCGCGGCGAGTGGCTGCGCTCGCGTTGAGGTGCATCAGCGTGTGGTACTGCTCGTCCACCATCGCCTGGGTCACCGCGACGGCCAGGGTGTCGCCCATGCCGGTCTCGAAGACGTCCTGAGCCAGAAGAGCGAAACCGGGGTGTACGACGTGCTGCTCGACGTCCATCACATTCTTGTTGAACGCGATCCAACCCCACGCACGCAGTCGATCCTGCTGCTCGGGGGTCGCGCCGGTGAAGGTGTCGTGTTCGCCGAAGGGGATGAGGGCGTCGGGGAAGTCCTGCTTGGTCGTGTCGAACAGATCGTCCAGCTCGGGTTCCGGCTTCTTCACAGTGGCCCGCTGCGCCCAGTTCTTCGCCAACCGGGCGACGACCGCACTCTCGACGACATCGTCGGAATCGAACTCCGGCAACGACGGCTGTTCCAACATCGCGTGCCTCGCCTCCGCGCTCGTACTCGTGGTCATCGGTTACCACTGCTACCTCGAACGATACCGAACATCTCCGCGCACACCGCCCGATACCGATCCCCGCTCCCGCCCAGAGCGGCCTCTGCCTGGCTCAGCAGCCGAGCGAACTCGGCCTCGGAACCGGAGTCCACCGTCTCGCTCACCTGCCGAGCCGCCCGACGTAGGGCCGCCCTGGCCTCGGCGGCGTGGGGATTGCCGGCCTGAACATCCCAGTAGACCTCGGGTTCGCCGCCGGTGATGCGCGCAAGGACTGCGAGCATCGTCGTGTGTGGGGGAGGCGCAACGGCGTCGATCTCGACGAACGGAAGATCCAGCTCGGCCAGGGCCAGCCCGAACGCCAGAACACTCGCATGCGTCAGGGCCTGCGTCGCGGCGGCGAGGCGATCGTGGCGCGCGGCGTCGAGAACGACCACGCGACCACCCCACCGCGCGATGCTCTCCAGGAAGGCGTCCACCGGTGGTCCCCGGCGATGTACGACGGCGGCGACCGGGCGTCCGGACATTCCCAGCGACGGCGCGAACATCGGATTGATGCCCACTGCCGCACCGAGATGATCGGCGTCGTTCAGGTGGCGGGCGAACCCGGACTTCACCGACAGGGTTTCCACCAGAAGGGCGTCGGAGCGCACGGCCGACAGATCCGCTGCCAGCGCCACCGATTCGGGTACCGCCAGAATCACCGTCGCCGCACGGGCCAGTACCGAAACGAGCAGGTCGTCGGGATCGGTGATGTTTCCGACGGTGATGGGAGTGGCCGCGTCGGGACGGGCGTGCACATCGACGATCGTCACGGCGATGCCGTCCCCGCGGAGCAGCTCGACCATCAGGCTGCCGACGGCCCCCGACCCGCCGACCACCACGACCGAGTCATCACTCCTCGAATGCCTCACCGAGTTCATCGGTCGAGTATGTCAACGCGAGGCGGCAGAGACCCAGATGGTGATGTCCGCGTGCACCACCTCGACGCCCGCGGTGTCGCGGATCGAGACCGGCACGACGATGTCGAGTCCGTCGGTGACGGCTGCGAAGTCGGGGAGACCGTCGAGTTCGGCGACAGCTCGCAGCGACGTGGTGGCCTTCGTCAGATACTCGACGTTCATGGACTTGGGAATCCAGCGGTGCGACGTCGGAACCGTTGCCTCGGCGAGCATGCCCATCGCGACCTCGGCGAGATTGCATGCGGCGATGGCATGGAAGGTGCCCAGATGGTTCCGGACACCGAACCATTTGGGTGCGGTCACCTCGCAGCGACCCGGTTCGAGGGCCACCACCCGCGGCAGCACGGACGCGAAGTAGGGGACCCGAAGACACATGCCGACGGAGAACACGGCGGACCCGATAGAGTTGCTGGGAAGCTTCGACCAGGCGCGATAGGTCGCGCCCGTGGTGCTCTCGACTGTGGTCATGGCGCTACCTTACTGCTCGGTAAGGTAGCGCGGCGGACATCGACGAACCCCGAGTTGATCTGTCGCCCGGACTGCGGCATACTGGTCGGGTTGCCTGGACACGGGACGCGCATGTGTGCGGCCTGAAACAGGTGAGTCGGCCCCAGGGCCGGCTGAGCAAGACATGAGACCAGCGCTCCACGTGAGCGCGTCCGGACCACCAGCTCGATCGGTGCGGGTTTCGTTCGATTCGGATGGTTGAAGCGAAAGTTTCAGCGCAGAAGAATGAGCGGAATCACGACACGCCCGACCGCGTGGACCGGAGAACCATGACAGATGAAGAGCGGCAACGGATACAGGCCACGCCTGGTCGTCAACGTTTTTCACTGTCGTGTGTGCACGAAGGCAGTTCGAGTCGGAGGGATTCCGCCGGCTCGGGGACTGTGCAGACGAGGTGGAGCAGGCCGAACGGCCCGTTCTACGACCAAGCGGCAAGAAAAGGACACTAAGCGTGGCGGGACAAAAGATCCGCATCAGGCTCAAGGCCTACGACCATGAGGCGATCGACGCGTCAGCGCGCAAGATCGTCGAAACGGTCACCCGTACGGGTGCCCGCGTCGTCGGACCGGTGCCGTTGCCGACAGAGAAGAACGTGTACTGCGTCATCCGTTCGCCGCACAAGTACAAGGACTCGCGCGAACACTTCGAGATGCGTACTCACAAGCGGCTCATTGACATCCTCGACCCGACACCGAAGACGGTGGACGCGCTCATGCGCATCGACCTCCCGGCCAGTGTCGACGTCAACATCCAGTGAGCGCGGAGACAACGATGACTGATAACAAGAACCGGCCTGCGACAGGAATTCTGGGCACCAAGCTCGGAATGACCCAGGTCTTCGACGAGAACAACCGCGTCGTTCCGGTGACCGTGATCAAGGCAGGCCCCAATGTGGTCACCCAGATCCGCACCCAGGAACGTGACGGCTACAGCGCCGTCCAGGTCGCATTCGGTGCGATCGATCCGCGCAAGGTGAACAAGCCCACCACCGGCCAGTTCGAGAAGGCAGGTGTCACGCCGCGTCGCCACATCGTGGAGATCCGCGTTGCCGACGCCTCGCAGTTCGAGGTCGGCCAGGAGCTCACCGCTGCAGTGTTCGAGGACGGCGCATACGTCGACGTCACCGGAACCAGCAAGGGCAAGGGCTTCGCCGGAACCATGAAGCGTCACGGCTTCAAGGGTCAGGGCGCGAGCCACGGTGCACAGGCTGTCCACCGTCGCCCCGGATCCATCGGTGGCTGCGCAACGCCGGGCCGCGTATTCAAGGGAATGCGCATGTCCGGACGTATGGGCGGCGATCGCGTAACCACGCAGAACCTCTCGGTCCACAAGGTGGACAGCGAGAACGGTCTGCTGCTGATCAAGGGAGCGATCCCGGGCCGTCGCGGCAACGTCGTGATCGTCAAGTCTGCATTGAAGGGTGGTGCACGGGCATGACCAGCCTCGACAAGAAGACCGAAACCAATTTGACGCTGGACGTCAAGGAGGCCGGTGGCAAGACCAACGGAACCGTCGATCTGCCTTCGGCAATCTTCGACGCTCCCGCGAACATCGCGCTCCTCCACCAGGTCGTCATTGCGCAGCTCGCAGCGGCACGCCAGGGAACGCACTCCACGAAGACTCGTGGCGAGGTTCGCGGCGGTGGCAAGAAGCCGTACCGCCAGAAGGGAACCGGCCGCGCCCGTCAGGGCTCGACCCGCGCACCTCAGTTCGTCGGCGGTGGCACGGTCCACGGACCGCAGCCGCGTGACTACAGCCAGCGCACCCCCAAGAAGATGAAGGCTGCCGCGTTGCGCGGTGCCCTCTCCGACCGGGCACGCAGCGAGCGTATCCACGTGATCACCGAACTGGTCGCCGGACAGATTCCATCCACCAAGGGTGCGAAGTCGTTCCTCGCCGAGCTCTCGGACCGCAAGAAGGTCCTGCTCGTCGTCGGACGCGAGGACACCGCGGCCTGGAAGAGCGTCCAGAACCTGGACGGCGTGCATCCCATCGCACCCGACCAGCTCAACACGTACGACGTGCTCAACGCCGATGACGTCATCTTCAGCGTGGAAGCGCTGAACACCTTCATCGCTGGGCCTGCAAAGAACGAGGAGGCAAGCAAGTGACCACGATCGCCGATCCCCGCGACATCTTGCTGGCACCGGTCATCTCCGAGAAGTCCTACGGACTGATCGAAGAAGGCACGTACACGTTCCTGGTGCACCCGGACTCGAACAAGACGCAGATCAAGATTGCCGTCGAGAAGATCTTCGACGTCACCGTGACCAGCGTCAACACGATGAACCGTCAGGGCAAGCGTAAGCGGACCCGGTTCGGTTACGGCAAGCGCAAGGACACCAAGCGCGCGCTCGTAACGCTCTCCGCCGACAGCAAGCCCATCGAGATCTTCGGAGGTCCGGTCGCGTAAGCGACTGGGACTCTTCGGATATAGAGGACGAGAAGACTCATGGCAATCCGTAAATACAAGCCGACAACCCCGGGCCGTCGTGGCTCCAGCGTTTCCGATTTCGCTGAGATCACGCGTTCGACCCCCGAGAAGTCGCTGATCCGCCCGCTGCACGGTCGCGGTGGACGTAACGCACACGGTCGTATCACCACCCGGCACAAGGGTGGCGGTCACAAGCGTGCGTACCGTCTCATCGATTTCCGTCGCAACGACAAGGACGGCGTGCCGGCCAAGGTCGCTCACATCGAGTACGACCCCAACCGCACCGCGAACATCGCACTGCTGCACTTCGCAGACGGCGAGAAGCGCTACATCGTCGCACCCAAGGGCATCGCCCAGGGATCGCCGATCGAGCAGGGTGCCAACGCCGACATCAAGCCCGGCAACAACCTGCCCCTGCGCAACATCCCGACGGGTACGACCATTCACGCGGTCGAACTCCGTCCGGGCGGTGGCGCGAAGATGGCCCGCTCCGCTGGAGCGAGCATTCAGCTCCTCGGCAAGGAAGGCCCCTACGCCACGCTGCGTATGCCGTCCGGTGAGATCCGTCGCGTCGACGTGCGCTGCCGCGCAACCGTCGGCGAGGTCGGCAACGCCGAGCAGTCGAACATCAACTGGGGCAAGGCCGGCCGCATGCGCTGGAAGGGCAAGCGCCCGACCGTTCGTGGTGTCGTGATGAACCCGGTCGACCACCCGCACGGTGGCGGCGAGGGCAAGACCTCCGGTGGACGCCACCCGGTCAGCCCCTGGGGACAGCCGGAAGGCCGTACCCGCAAGAACAAGGCGAGCGACAAGCTGATTGTCCGTCGTCGTCGTACCGGCAAGAACAAGCGCTAGGAGGGAGTTCAGAATGCCACGCAGCCTGAAGAAAGGCCCGTTCGTAGACGATCACCTCCTCGCGAAGGTTGACGTCCAGAACGACAAGGGAACCAAGCAGGTCATCAAGACCTGGTCCCGTCGATCGACAATCCTGCCCGACTTCATCGGTCACACTTTCGCCGTCCACGACGGTCGTAAGCACGTACCGGTGTTCGTGTCCGACTCCATGGTCGGCCACAAGCTCGGGGAGTTCGCACCGACCCGCACGTTCAAGGGTCACATCAAGGACGACCGGAAGGCGAAGAGGCGATGACCAACTTCACCCCCACCGCCAATCCGACTGCCAAGGCCGTAGCGAAGCACGTTCGCGTCACGCCGATGAAGGCACGTCGCGTCGTGGATCTGGTTCGTGGGCGCTCCGTCGAGGACGCGCTCAACATCCTCAAGTTCGCGCCGCAGGCAGCGAGCGAGCCGGTCGCCAAGGTGATCGCCTCCGCAGCGGCCAACGCCGAGAACAACCTGGATCTCGATCCCAGCACGCTGATCGTCGCCACTGCTTTCGTCGACGAGGGTGCAACCCTCAAGCGATTCCAGCCGCGCGCTCAGGGCCGGGCATTCCGGATTCGTAAGCGCACCAGCCACATCACGGTGATCGTCGAAAGCCTGCCCAAGACCGGCGGAACGTCTCGTAACCGTCGTAAGGGCCAGGCGTCCAAGGAAGGGGCTCAGTAGTGGGTCAGAAAATCAACCCGCACGGCTTCCGCTTGGGTATCACCACTGACTGGAAGTCGCGCTGGTACGCAGACAAGCAGTACTCGGAGTACGTCAAGGAAGACGTCGAGATCCGCAAGCTTCTTGCCACCGGCATGGAGCGCGCAGGCATCGCGAAGGTCGAGATCGAGCGCACCCGTGATCGTGTTCGGGTGGACATCCACACGGCACGTCCCGGCATCGTCATCGGTCGTCGTGGCGCCGAGGCCGACCGCATCCGCGGAGCTCTCGAGAAGCTGACCGGCAAGCAGGTTCAGCTCAACATCCTCGAGGTCAAGAACGCCGAGTCCGAGGCTCAGCTCGTGGCTCAGGGTGTTGCCGAGCAGCTCAGCAACCGCGTCGCATTCCGTCGCGCAATGCGTAAGGCCATTCAGTCGGCCATGCGTCAGCCGAACGTCAAGGGCATTCGTGTTCAGTGCTCCGGCCGTCTCGGTGGCGCTGAAATGTCTCGCTCGGAGTTCTACCGCGAGGGACGCGTTCCCCTGCACACACTCCGTGCCGACATCGACTACGGGCTGTACGAGGCCAAGACCACCTTCGGCCGCATCGGCGTGAAGGTCTGGATCTACAAGGGCGACATCGTCGGCGGACGGCGTGAACTCGCTGCCGCTGCGGCTCCGGCCGCCGGTGCAGACCGTCCCCGTCGTGAGCGTCCCACTCGTCCGCGTCGCAGCGGTGCCTCGGGCACCACGGCGACCAGCACCGAGGCCGGCCGCGCGGCATCCGCAACCGAGGCTCCGGCCTCGACCGAGCCCACTCAGGAGGGCTGACGCATGTTGATCCCCCGCCGGGTCAAGCACCGCAAGCAGCACCACCCGAAGCGTTCGGGTGCCGCCAAGGGCGGAACTCAGGTGACATTCGGTGACTACGGCATCCAGGCTCTCGAGCCCGCCTACATCACCAACCGTCAGATCGAGTCCGCTCGTATCGCGATCACTCGCCACATCAAGCGTGGCGGCAAGGTCTGGATCAACATCTTCCCGGACCGCCCGCTCACCAAGAAGCCTGCCGAGACCCGCATGGGTTCCGGTAAGGGTTCGCCCGAGTGGTGGATCGCGAACGTCAAGCCGGGTCGCGTGCTCTTCGAGCTGTCGTACCCCGACGAGACCATCGCGCGTGAGGCATTGACTCGCGCCATCCACAAGCTGCCCATCAAGGCACGCATCATCACCAGGGAGGAGCAGTTCTGATGGCTACCGGAACCCCAGCCGCAGAGCTCCGCGAGCTCACCGGTGAAGAGCTGGTCACCAAGCTGCGTGAGTCGAAGGAAGAGCTGTTCAACCTTCGTTTCCAGATGGCTACCGGCCAGTTGGACAACAACCGTCGACTGCGCGTGGTGCGCCACGAGATCGCGCGTATCTACACGGTGCTCCGCGAACGTGAGCTCGGCTTGGCCTCTGGTCCTTCCGAGGGCACAGCAGGTGACGCAGCATGAGCGAGGAAAACACTGTGACTGAAGAGCGCAACAACCGTAAGGTCCGGATCGGCTACGTCGTATCCGACAAGATGGAAAAGACGATCGTGGTCGAGCTCGAGGACAGGGTCAAGCACCCCCTCTACAGCAAGATCATCCGTCGTACCACCAAGGTCAAGGCACATGACGAGAAGGGCGACGCCGGCGTAGGCGATCGCGTTCAGCTCATGGAGACCCGTCCGCTGTCCGCCACCAAGCACTGGCGACTGGTCGAGGTCCTCGAGAAGGCCAAGTAAGCACCCTGTGCTCGAAAAACCCACCCTCGGTTCCGGGGGTGGGTTTTTTCGTACCCGGTTCGTCGGTGCCTGTCCTTACCTGCCGAGCAGGCCGCCGAGTGCTCCGCCGACTCCGGCCTGCTCCCCGCTTCCGCTGCCGCCGATCAGTCCGCCCGGCGGTTGCTCCGACGGCTGGACCACGACGAAGCCCTGACCGGCGAATTCCAGGGTGAATCGTTCGCCGGTGCTGCGTCCGATGAGTGTGCCGAGGCCGAACGAATCGTTCTTCTTGACTCTCGTCTGCAGAGAAGACGACCAGGCCACCGCAGCTTGTGGGTCGGCGAACGTCGGCTGATCGACGTTCAGCACCACCGGTACGCCGTCGGTCGTGATGGCGATCCGCCCACGCCCGGTGAACACGCAATTGAAGAAGCCCGCGTTTCCACCTGCCGCCGCACCCTGGACTCGCTTGATGTCGTAACTCAGCGAGGACTCGAAGGCAAGGACGTTGGCACCGTTGATGGTCAGCCCATCCGTGCCGTCCAGGTCGATCAGGTGGACGTCCTGTGCGGCATTGGCGAGAAACAGATCGCCCTGGCCCGTGACCTTCATCAGTGGCACACCCTCGCCGGACAGTGCCTGCTTCAACGCCCGGCCGATACCCCCTGAGCCCTTGGCCTCGAACTGCAGGTTCCCCTGGTACGCCACCATCGAGCCCGCGCGGGCCATCAGCTCGCCGTTCATGCCGACGCGGCACATCTTGCTGCCCTGCTTCTGAATGCCCGACCCGGGAACCTCGGCGTGGGCAGGCGCGAACAGTTCGCTTCTCATGGCCAGAACTCCTCGGTGGACAGATGAATCAACGGGCGGTTCGATTTCTTGTGAGGCGGTTGCCGTCGGTACCTCGGGCGGCGGCTGCTCGTCGTAGTCGATACTGATACCGAAAGCGGTGGCCAGACCGGCCAACCCGTCCGCGTATCCCTGGCCGACAGCGCGGATCTTCCACTGCTCACCGCGCCGGTAGAACTCCAGGCACACCAGCGCGCTCTCGTTCCCGAGAGCTTCGGCCGCAAACCCGACCTGGGCCGTGCCCGACGCATCGGAGACCGTCACCGAAGTAGGGCCCGCGGCGGCAAATGTTGCGGGACCACTTCCGTCCAGCGAGGCTGCGATCGCAACGGTCTCTATGTCGGGTGGAATCGCAGACGGATCCACCCGGACCAGATGGCCGGACGGCGCGCGGCGGTAGTCCACGCCTGCGCCCGCGGGCTGGTTGTAGAACACCAGATCCGCGTCCGAACGCACACGTCCGTCCGGCCCCAACAGCAGCGCGGATACATCGACCGAGGTCGATGTATCCAATGTCACCGTCAGTGGTCCGGTCGGAGCGGGGCAGTTCTCCCCGCGAGCGAGGTTTTTCATCGAATCCAGTGTGCCAGTGTCGGTCGCTCGCCGTCAGGAACGCGCGAGTTCGATGACTTCTTCCTCGGTCGGCGGACTCTTCGGGTGGTACGACAGGCACAGAGGAGTGGCCGTGCGCCGGAACTCGGAGCCTTCCACGGCTGCGTAGAACTGACCGGCAGGCAAGCGCCCGACGTCGGGAACCGATCCGCCCTTGACTCGCGCCATCTCCTTCGCCGCATCGACCTGCGACGGGCTGTTCAACAGACCGTAGAACTGAGTCGAAGCGTTGCCTGCAATGCGGTTGTGCAGGCCCTTCGGAGCCTGGGTCGCGAACACCAGGCCGAGCCCGTACTTGCGTGCCTGCGACGCCAGAGCGAGGGTGCTGTGCGTCGCGGCGGTCGTCCTGTCCGAGGGCGCAAAGTTCTGCGCCTCGTCCATGACGAACAGTCCACCCAGCGGCCGGTCGCCTGCCGGATTCTTCTTGATCCAGGCGAACAATCCCATCTGCAGCTGATTGACGAAGCTCTGCTTCTGCTCGTCGGTGGTCAGACCGGCCAGGTTGATCACCGACACCCTGGCCTTCTTGCCCACGGCCGGCGTCAACAGAACAGCAGGATCGACAGGTGTGCCTGCCCCGGCGAACATCGGATCGTTCGCGGCGGCGGCTTTGAGATTCTCGGCCAAGCCGGCAGCAATGCGCACTGCGTCGCGCATCTCGCTGGCATCCTCGGGGAATTCCTCGAGCAGGTCGATGAAGTCGGTGAGATTGCCACCGTGCGGCCGTCGACCGAACAGATCGAGTGCCGACTTCAGCACGGCCCGACCGTGCTTGGCCTTCTGCGAGGTGCCGAGAACGCCCGCAGCCGGTTCGAGTGAAGCCAGTGCGGACTCTACGGAGGCATCGAACTCGTCAGCGTCGCCGAGGACGCTCACGAAGTCGGGAAGTGGTTGGAAGCTGAGCGGGCGACCCGCAGATTTACGCGGCGTCCAGACCACGACATCGGTGTCTCGCAAGTACGCAGTCGCCTTGGCTTCGTCACCCGGCGGCCAGGTTCGCTCGTCCTCCGGCCATGCAGTGCCGAGCCGAGCAAGGTCGTTGTTGACGTCGAGTACGATCGCCGAAACACCCTGCAGCGCACACTCTTCCACCAAGCGTCGGATCAGCACCGTCTTGCCCGAGCCGGAGCCGGCAAAGATCGCAGTGTGCTTGCGCAGCGCTTCGAGGGGAACAGCGACATCGGCACCGGTGCTCAATTCGGCACCCACCACGATGGACGGCCGACGCGATGCGGGAGGTGCTTCCGCGGTGATCGGGGTCTCGGGTTCGATGAGCGCCGTATCGTCGTCGACGACACTCACGGCAGGCAGGACCGCCCCGAACAGTTCGACATCGTGTGCCGGCTTGCGCGCGAGCAGCCAGGAGGTGAGCGCGGGGGAGTTCTCGCTCAGCAGGATCGACAGTGCTGCCAATGCCCGACGGTCCTCGTCGCTCAAGGGCACCACCACGCCTCCGGCGCGACGCAGGGCTGCAATAGTCTGCTCGGTCTTCGCTCCGTTGGGCCACGGGTCGTTCCTGACCAGAATCAGCCGCCGTTTGGGCATGTCGACGCGCAGGCCCGCTGTGGTCACCGCGCGCTCCACTCGGGCCAAGGCGGCCCGTGCGTTGCCGGACGTCACCGCACGGAAGCACCAATGCTCCTCGTCGTCCGTGTCGGTGTCGACGGTGTGGCGCAGCCGGGCGTGCAGGGCAGGTTTTCCGCTCGGGGGTGGGTCCTGGGCCAGGCTGTCGTCGGACGACTGGTGCTCGTGAATCCACGCCGTGAGACCCGCTGACAGCAGGGCGGGAACGATCGAGTCCTCGCTGTCGGGTCGCAGCGGAACGGAGACGTCCACCTGGTCGCGAAGTTGCCGGTAGCGATCGTCGAGGATGTCGAGTTCGTCGACCCGTGCTTTGGGAAGGTCCGGCGCATCTGTCGGGCCGGACCGGTCGGTGAAGCTCGTCAGCTCCGACGCGACGCCGGTGTCGAGGCAGTGCCGGATGTGGCGATCGACGGCGATGAGCAGCTGGCGCGGTGTGAAGTCGGGGGCTTGCTCGAACGCGTCGGGGGCCACCGGCCACGTCGGGTGCGGGGGAGTGAAGCCGGCGTCGAGGAAGCACGCTGCCAGGCGTCGTCCGAGCAGCAGACGACCGACGTCCGAGGATGGAATCGGCTTGAGCGACTGAGTGACTCGGAAACGGTCCCGCATGGGAGCCACTCCGCGGGCGGCGATCAGTTCCCATGCACTCGACAGAGCCGACAGCACCGAGGCGGTGCGGGGGAGCGTCTCGCGCAGCGACATCAGTCCGTGCGCGAGCTGCTCGACGACCTTGTCTTCCTGTGCGTCCGCGAACTCCTGATCGGATCCGGTGCGCGACTGCGCGACCAGAGTGTCGATCTGGTCGATGGCCAGGATGGTCGGGCCGGTGATCGCAAGCAGGCGGGAGATGTTCTCGGCGATGCCCTGGTGGCCCAGCTCTGCCCGGCGGATGCCCCACGCCGAGAACTCCTCGGGATCCACGTCGTCGATCGACTGCAGGTATGCGTCACCGAGGTCCTGCACGGCCGAGTCCGGGGCAATGGACAGCACCAGCGCGCGCAATGTGTGCTGCGACGTACGGCGATGGCGGGGGTGAACCTTGTAGACCGCAGTGACGAAGGCATCGAGGGTCTCGGCATCGATCATGTGCTCGCCCATGATCTTTGCGCGCTGCTCGTCGGAGATGTCGCCGATCTCGCAGAGGCGTCGAAGCAGCAAACCGAGCTGACTGTCGGATCCTCGCCCGGACGGGCGCATCAGGTCGTCGAGCATCCCCATCAGCGTCGACCGCCAGAAGCCGGCGGCGTCGAGGAGTCTGATCAGGAAGAAATACCCGCCCTTGAGCTGCACTTCCTCGCGGACCTGGCCGAGCAGGTGCGTCTTGCCCGAGCCGGCAGGACCGCGCACCACGACACCGAGCGGACTGGCGTCGTCGGACGCGTCGGCGTCGTCGTAGGCGTTCATCACTTCGAGGAACACCCGCTCGTGCATTCCCGGTACGTGCACGTTCGACTGGGAACGCCACACGTCGTCGGGTGTCGGTGCCCAACTCAGCCGCACCGATTCGAGAGCTCGGATCTGCTCGTTGTCCGTCATCGTCGACTCAACGCCCATCATGATTCGATCGAGAGAAGGTGGTTCTGCTGATTGCCGACGACGACGGCTGCAGCACGTTCCTCGTCCGTGAGCGTCTTCTGATTTTCCTCGGGAATCAGCGAAACGTCCGAGGCTCGCCGCAGCCGTGCGAGAGCATCGTCGAGATCGGCTCGGGGTATGTCTCGTAACTCGTTCCGAAGACGCGAGAGTCGGACAGTGCTGCCGGGTTCTCGGGCGAGCCGCGCGTAGGCCCCGCGAATCGAGGCTTCGATGTCGGTGGCCTCGGTGTTTTCTGCGGGTGCAGGGTCGGCGGGTGCGGGCTCGTCCTCGCGGGGCGAGAACACATCCGCCGGACGGCTGTCGGTGCGATCGAGCCATCGCCGCAACCCGGACAATACGGTGAACATCGCCTTGCCTGCTCCGGTCGATCGAGCCGGGGGTTCACCGCCGATGAGTTCGCCGCAGGTGCGCCATCCCTTGTCGGTCAGTTCGAGCGTCATCGGTCGCACCGAGGAGTTCACTTCGATCAGACCTGCGTTCTTCAGCTTGTCGCGAGAAGGCTTCGCCAATTCGGGACCCATCGTTTTGAGCTCGGAATTCTTGACCGGACTCGCTTCGGCCATCAGGACCAGTAGCACTGCTGCTTCGGTCCCGTTCAGGTCTTCGGTACTCATCGAGGATCCCCCTTCGATCGTCTTCTCGATACTGCCTCGCGGATGGTAGCTACAGCATGTTGCGGGTCAGCGATCACCTGAGCGTTGGTGAACCGCAACACCATGTAGCCGTGTGTCTGCAGTTGGTTGTCGCGCACGCGGTCCTCGGCGAAACGCTCGGGTGCGCGGTGCTCGCTGCCATCGATTTCCACGACAATCTTCTCGGTGCGCCACAGTACGTCGACTGTGAACGGTCGGCTGAGCTCGCCGAGCCGAATGGAACGATTGTGCTCCCGTCCGGTGGCCCACTCGTGCACGTCCAGCGCTCGGTACAAGCGCTTCTCCGGATCACTGGCCGGGTGCGGATGGCCGGCGATCGGGGGATAGCTCAGTGGGCGAAAGCGATCTAGGACCGTGCTGACGCCGGTGGGCACTGCGGGTGCACGAACCGACACCGACGGGAACCGATCCATGCCCGACGCTCCGTCTCCGATGACCCACACCGCCATCTCGGAGTGCGTGCACAGCCATTCCGCCGCAGTGGCGGTGACACCGGCATCGACGCCCGTGGGTACGACCAACACCAGCGCGGCTTCGGTGCGCCGTTGAGCGACGGCGAGTATGCGCGCCGAACCCGCTGCCCGGGTTTCGACGGTGAACGCTGCTCGACGCGGTGACCTCCCGGCGACGGCGGCGTCGGCGAGAGCGCCGACGTACGGGCCGAAGTGCACGGTGTCGGCGGCCAGCCGTACAGCTGTCGTGCGCGCCGCGCGCCGATCCAACGTGGACGTACCTGCCTGGTGGTCGAATTCCGGAAGCCAGAGCTCAGCCGAGTCCGCCGCCGCGTTCTCCAGTTCGTCGACCACGGCATCCACGAGGTCGACAGTCCGTTTCGCGGACGTAGGCTCCAGTGCGAAGAAGACGATCGCGGGCGCAGCTGTGGGCAGTGGGTTCACCGAATCGGCGAGCTCGCGGTCGGTGGCACCGTGTACTCGAACGACTCGATCCCTGGGCAGGCCGGACCACCAGCCCGCGGCAACCCCGTTCGACGTCATCGCCCCGCCTCGCCGATCCGAAGATGTTCCATCTCCGAAACCGTACCGAGAATCCCGAGTCCGCTGGCTACGGCTCGGTGAGCGGTCGATCGCGATTTGGATCCAGGGGACCCGTTCCCCTACACTTGATCGGTTGCCTGTGGCAGCGGTGTGCCTTCGTGCGCCCGTACCCGGCAGCCGACCGCGCGTGTCGGGACGGAAATCCGGCACGTACGTACATCCAGGTCAAGGAGAAGTGAGTGATTCAGCAGGAGTCGCGAGTACGCGTCGCTGATAACACGGGCGCGAAGGAAATCCTTTGCATCCGCGTTCTCGGTGGCTCGTCACGTCGCTACGCCGGAATCGGCGACATCATCGTAGCTACGGTGAAAGACGCCATCCCCGGTGGAAACATCAAGAAGGGTGAGGTCGTCAAGGCCGTCATCGTCCGCACCGTCAAGGAGCGCCGTCGTCCGGATGGCTCGTACATCCGCTTCGACGAGAACGCTGCTGTGCTGATCAAGCCGGACAACGATCCCCGTGGAACCCGTATCTTCGGCCCGGTCGGCCGCGAGCTGCGTGAGAAGAAGTTCATGAAGATCGTCTCGCTCGCCCCGGAGGTGCTGTAAATGAAGGTGCACAAGGGCGACACCGTTCTCGTGATCGCAGGCAAGGACAAGGGTGCCAAGGGCAAGGTCATTCAGGCCTACCCCGCTGACTCCAAGGTTCTGGTCGAGGGTGTGAACCGAATCAAGAAGCACACCGCGGTCTCCGCCAACCAGCGCGGCGCATCTTCGGGTGGCATCGTCACTCAGGAAGCCCCGATCCACGTATCGAACGTCGCAGTGGTCGACTCGGACGGAAACCCCACTCGCGTGGGCTACCGGACCGATGAGGAATCCGGCAAGCGCGTTCGTGTTTCCCGCAAGAACGGGAAGGACATCTGAGATGACTACCACCGAAAACATCGCGGGCGAACAGCCCCGCCTCAAGGCGCGCTACCGCGCTGAGATCAAAGACGCCCTGAACACCGAATTTGCATACGAGAACGTTATGCAGATCCCCGGCATCGTCAAGGTCGTCGTCAACATGGGTGTCGGCGACGCCGCCCGTGACGCCAAGCTGATCAACGGTGCAGTTGCCGACCTCGCTGCCATCACCGGCCAGAAGCCGGAGATCCGTAAGGCTCGCAAGTCCATCGCACAGTTCAAGCTGCGCGAAGGAATGCCCATCGGCGCTCGCGTCACCCTCCGTGGCGACCGCATGTGGGAGTTCCTCGACCGTCTGGTCTCCATTGCCCTTCCCCGAATCAGGGACTTCCGCGGCCTCTCGGGCACGCAGTTCGACGGCAACGGAAACTACACGTTCGGCCTCAACGAGCAGTCGATGTTCCACGAGATCGACGTGGACAAGATCGATCGTCCGCGCGGCATGGACATCACCGTAGTAACCACCGCAACCAACAACGAAGAAGGCCGCGCGCTGCTCAAGCACCTCGGCTTCCCGTTCAAGGAGAACTGAGTCCATGGCGAAGAAGGCATTGGTCAACAAGGCCAACAAGAAGCCGAAGTTCGCGGTGCGTGCATACACTCGCTGCAACCGCTGCGGCCGTCCCCATTCCGTGTTCCGCAAGTTCGGCCTCTGCCGTATCTGCGTGCGCGAAATGGCACACGCCGGAGAGCTTCCCGGAGTTCGCAAGAGCTCCTGGTGATCTGAGGCCTTCGGGCTTCACCACATCACGCTGATGGGCGTGGGTTCCGAAAGGAACCCACGTCCATTTCGCGTTCGAACTTGATTCAGGTCGAGTCCGATGAACGTAACTGGTCGGACCCCGCCTATTGCATTGTGACAGCATGCGAATGCTGCCGGGATGACAGATTGGCATGATGGGATCCAATTGAAAGTCTAGGCTTGTTGTACTGGAGGTTGGCACAGTCTCTGGCTCAGAGTGGAGGGAGAAGCTCGTGGTATTTCTTCGTGAATACGTTTACGTGGACGTCGATAAGGTGCGAGGACTTGTAAGCCAGATCGATGAGGGTGTGCCAGAGAAGGTTGTAAGCACTGAGGCGAAAGAGCGACACGCGGAAATCCGAAACCGTCACCTCGGCGGAGCGGGCGGAAATCGAACTAAAGAAGACACGCTAGAGCGGAGTATGGCTGACTCGCTGTTCAAAATTCTTGAGGAGGATCTTGAAGCGCTCCAGTTGCTGACAGATCTATCTGAGCCACTTTCCTCGTTGTCCGAATGGAAATCTTTGGAATTCGACTTGGTCCCGGGAGCGATTGTTCGCGTTACCGCGCTCGGTTCGCTATTTCATCCGGCCCAACTTTCGCACGCATTGGTTGGTATTGCGACCGCTTCCAGTGGAATTGCTTCCTACCTGGACTCGCTCAATACCGATCCTTCAGAGGCGCTCCGGAAGAGGCCCAGCGGCAACCGTAAAGGCGGGTCTGGCGGTCCCGCAGCAGGTGTAAAGCCTCTGCCGCGACCCGGTTCCGATCTAAATCCCGAAGACCTACTGCCAAACGAGAAGACGCTGCCTGTGCTGGATATTCCGCGTGAGCAACTTGCGGGGATAATACAGTTTGTTCGCGGCATCTACGACGATGGTGTACACCTACACATGTGGCCAAGAGGCAAGTCGGGCCCTTCGGTGACCGCTCGATTAGAGAGTGGCCGCCGTTTTCTAGACTCGTCCCCCGAGGTCCTCTTTTCAAGGTATGGAATCGCAGAGCAAGAGTGGACGATTGTCGGTGTCATTGGCCAACTCGGTCGTGGCGAGCCAAGTGCCGACGCGCCTGAAAGCTCAGACAACTTCAGCCGCAGCACAATAATCGAGGTTGTTGAGTGGTTGCTCGCAGTGGCGGGCAAAGGTGGTTTGGTCGATAGTCCGGTCGCGCCGGGATTTACGGTTGTCCCTCTTGCGGTATACCGCTCGATTGGACGTAGCGCAACTTCGGGCTAGGGCGGCGTTCGGCCGATCCGGAACTCGAGACCGAGGACGGTTTCCGCTCGCGGATGCGCGTGCTGGCGCGGCAGGCCAGGGACATGGCAGGTAAGCGGTGGGACGCATGTGCGGCATCGAACGGCGGCCAAGTCGATGGTGGGAAGGCTGTCGAGTGGGCACTCGATGCTCATGCTCGATCGCTGTGCGATGTTCTCGAACAGTATGCCGCTCAAACGCTTCCATCGCGGGCAGTCCACGACGTCCGCCACCACGCACTGTACGAGGCGGCGAAGGCCCTGACTCCGGTTCCAGCGCACGTCGATGATCCGAGGACTGATAGATACTGGCAGTCACGTGCAGACGAGTCCCATACGCACACCGAGCAACTGGGTGTTCCGGCCGACTATTCTGGGTTCGACCCGATCGAGGACGTCGCAATCCCTCCCGCGGTCACATGGACGGCAGCGGACGAAGCAGCCGCCCTGGAGCGATTGATCGAACGCGACGGAATCGATCCCGGTCACTGGCTCGAACTCGAGTGGCCTCCGCGAGCTCATCTGTGGGACGCCGGGCATTTTTACGAAACCGAGTGGGAATGCTGCGATAAGCACGCCGATGTACAAGCAACCGAGGGGTGCATCGAGTGCGATGCGTTCGTCCGACAGATCGTCGAATCGCCCGCGCGTTGGAGGTTCACCGTTGAGGTGCGAACACGGAGACTGGGGTTCGACGAGTTGGGCAACGAAACCGAGGTGCATGTTGCGATGGAGCGAGACGTCGAGATCGGCGAATTGACCCAGGATCCTCAGCGGATTCTCGTCGGCGGACCGGACCGGGGCGCGGCGTCCGGTGGTAGTTGAGTGTGTCCGACTGTAAGTCGGTGCATGACATGTTGTTCGGCGATCGTCAGTCTGAGGAATAGCCAACTTCGTATTCGCAGTTCTCGTCGAGAATGAAGATTTCGTCCATGAAAGCTGCAAACTCTGATGCCTTGGACAGTGGAACATCGTGCTGACGAATCCCAATGGGAAGTTCGTGCTCGGCGTCTGTTGCGCCGAGAATTTTCTCGACTATGTCAGCTGACATGTTGTGGAGGAGGTAATCGCCCACAAGGAGGTGGGTAGTCTTGTCGAACTTCTCTAGGCGCCACATTTACTTTCCTGGCTTTCGGCTGGGTTCTGCAGGTTTGGTCTGGACTCCGGTGTTGGGATCGTATTCCCCCAAGTGTTTACCGCTCTTGCTGTACTTCTCGACGGCTCCGTGCTGGTAGTCCCACTCGTAGATATTTCCTTTGTCATCTACCCACCGCTTTCGCCCATTCATGGTCTTTTCGCGTATCGCTTTCGGAAAGCCAGCAAGATTTCGAGGTGGGGGGTTGTAGTGCCAATTTCCTCCACCAGTGTTTGCGTTGAATGTCGTCGGACTTGCTTCGAGGAGCGGTTGCACATCCACGGCGATTTCAATGGCCGCCGCCCCGGTTGCCACTGTGACACCGACGGCAATTGCCGACGCCGCTTCCACTCCGGTGAGGACGGCGATGACACTTCCGGCAATGACGCTGCCCGTTGCGCCCGTGACGGCGACCGTTCCCACACCGAGTGTGAAGAAGCCGGCAACCGCACCGGCAATCGTGCCGGCTACGATGGCCGTCCCCACGATATCGATGACGCTCTGGTGAGCCTCCTGAATGGTGGTGGCCCATTCGCCGCATTCGCTCGCGAGAGTGTCGAATTGGTCGGCGACGTTGTGCGCTGCGATGTAGACCCCGTCCATCTGGGCGAGGATCTGCGGCAATTCGTCGGAGGCAAGTTGCTCGATGTCGATCCATGCGGAGTTCGTGGCGTCGCTCGCTCGACGCAGCTCCTCGGCGGCGGTGCGCCACGCGCTTCCGAGACCCCGCAACTTGTCCGGATCGCCGTTGGGCCACATGTGGCCCTGTAGCCATCGCGTGATCAGGCCCCACCCCATCGGAGCGTCGGTGTCGCCGCCGTAGGAACCGTTGAAGCGCGGTGTATTCGTATGAGGAAGTTGTGGGGGAGCGGGTAGCGGTGGGTGCGGCGGAACGGTGTTCGCGTTCTCCGCGTTGGTGTGGTTGACGCCGGTTGCCGCCAGCAGATCATGAAGTTTGCCGAACGCATTCGTGATGTCGGTTGCGGTGGAAACTGCGTCGAATGCTGCGGAATCGTAACTGTCGGCCCAGGACTTCCCGGCGTTGTCGGTGCCTGCGCAGCCCCAGTTGCGGTCGAGTTCCGCAGCGAGCTTCGCTATCGCGCCGCTCGATATGGTTCTGGCGCTGTCGTATTGCGAGGCCGCATCGGCAAGGATGTCCGGGTCGACGCTGATCGGGGCCATCAGGGCCACATTCGCTTGTTGTGGTCCACGGCTGCGCGGTAGCGATCATGGGCACCTTGCGCCAGTGTGCCGAGTTTGGCGAGCGCGGTTCGCATATCTTTCAATTCCTGCCGAAGTAGCTCGTGCTTCGAGCGGTGCGCCTCAGCCGTTTCGCCCTCCCATTCGATGCCGAGATCGTTCACCTCGCGCTCCACATCGGCGATAGCCGATTCGATCGTGGCTCCAACTATGTGTGCGCGACCGACAAGAGCGAGAATCTGCTCGACGTCGGCGACGTAGCGCGCCGTCAACGGTCCAGCCGAAGGCCGGAATCCACCACGTGTTCATCGATCACGATGTCCGTTGCGGCATATTCGGTCGCAATGCCATCGAGCAGCCAGGCGTCCTCGGTGAGCGCGCCGCATATCTTCCGAGCCGAATCGACCCACTCCGCCCACAGAACTGCATGGGAATTGGCCGCAGCGCCTGTCCAGGAGGTCTCCATCAATTCCTCCACGGCCAGACGGACGAGATCGATGTCATCCCACAACACGTCGGCGAGGCCGGACATCCGAGCAGAGGCGCGGCGAATCCGATCGGGATCGGCTTTCACAGCGCCGTGCGGGGCGAACCCGGCAATGGTCGGACGTTAACCGTCCTGGCAAAAGAATCGGTTGTGCGCATCGAACCCCCCGGAGCGATGAAATGATGTGGGAAGACTACTTCACCGAACTGACGAACACGGCCGTGCCGCGCGAGCCCTACCCACGTTGTGCCGCTCGAGCATTACCACGATCGATTTTGAGAATGGCACCCGGTTCCCTACACTAGAGCGGTTGCCCGGGCTTCGTCGTGCCTGCACGCGAGTCCTTGCAATACAGAACGCAACCTCGAGTTCTTCGTACGTCGGCATCGAATGCGGAAGCTCGAAACACCTGGCAGTGCAGCGATGCATTGCTTGGAGCGCAACCCCTGACCGGCAACAGTCGGTCAGGACATGTTCACTTCGCTGTAGGCCCACGATGTGACGAGCCAGGCCCGCCGGGTTTTCGAGAATCCAGGGGCACCAGCTCGCGCGTGCTGCATGGGAACCGCTGCGAGAAAGGTGCACAGGTCACACCATGACGATGACCGATCCAATTGCAGACTTCTTGACCCGTCTGCGCAACGCCAACTCGGCGTACCACGACGAGGTGAAGCTTCCCCACTCGAAGCTCAAGGCGAACATCGCCGAGATCCTCAAGCGTGAGGGCTACATCTCCGATTACCGCACGGAAGACGCCGAGGTGGGCAAGACCCTCATCGTCGATCTGAAGTACGGCCCGAGCCGTGAGCGCAGCCTCGCCGGCGTGCGACGCGTCTCCAAGCCCGGTCTCCGGGTGTACGCAAAATCCACCAATCTGCCCAAGGTTCTCGGCGGCCTGGGCGTGGCGATCATCTCCACGTCCACCGGTCTGCTCACGGAGCGTCAGGCTGCCAAGCAGGGTGTGGGCGGAGAAGTCCTCGCCTACGTCTGGTAGGGGAGGCCACCACCATGTCACGTATTGGAAAATTGCCGGTCCCAGTCCCCGCTGGCGTCGATATCACCATCGACGGCCAGGACGTTGCGGTCAAGGGCCCCAAGGGTGCCCTGAGCCTGACAGTCGCCGAGCCCATCAAGATCGCTCGCGCCGACGACGGCACCATCGCCGTCACCCGGCCGGACGACGAGCGTAAGAGCCGCTCGCTGCATGGCCTCTCGCGCACACTCGTTGCGAACCTCATCACCGGTGTCACCAACGGTTACACCACCAAGATGGAGATTCACGGCGTCGGTTACCGCGTCGTACTCAAGGGCAAGGACCTCGAGTTCGCACTCGGTTACAGCCATCCTGTGCTGATCGAAGCACCCGAGGGCATCACGTTCACGGTCGAGTCGCCCACGCGATTCACCGTTGTCGGCATCGACAAGCAGAAGGTCGGTCAGATCTCTGCCAACATTCGTCGTCTGCGGCGTCCGGACCCGTACAAGGGCAAGGGCATCCGCTACGAGGGTGAAGTGATCCGCCGCAAGGTCGGAAAGACGGGTAAGTGATATGAGCCAGCAAACAGCAGACAAGGCGAACGTCGTCAAGCGCACACCGCGCGGCACCGACGTCTCGACGAAGCGTCGCCTGTCGAAGGCACGTCGTCACTTCCGCCTTCGCAAGAAGATCTCCGGAACGCCCGAGCGTCCGCGCTTGGTCGTCAACCGGTCCTCGCGACACATCCACGTGCAGTTGATCGACGACCTCGCGGGCCACACGCTGGCCAGCGCGTCGAGCATCGAAGCCGATGTGCGCGCGCTCGAGGGCGACAAGAAGGCCGTCAGCGCGAAGGTCGGCGAGCTCATCGCCAGCCGTGCGAAGGCAGCCGGCGTCGAGGCAGTCGTGTTCGACCGCGGCGGCAACAACTACAGCGGCCGCATCGCGGCACTCGCAGACGCAGCCCGCGAAGGCGGGTTGACGTTCTGATGATGACAATGACTGACAACGGAAGGACAGCCTGATGCCGGGACGTCAACGGCGTGACGGCGGAAGCGGCCCCGCCGGACAGAACAGTGGCCCCAACGCAGGTGGCGACAACAACCAGCGCGGCGACAACCGCGGTGGTGGCGGTCGTGACCGTCGTGACAACGGCCGTGGCGGTAACGCTGCGGACAAGTCGAACTTCATCGAGAAGGTCGTCACGATCAACCGTGTCTCCAAGGTGGTCAAGGGTGGTCGACGCTTCAGCTTCACCGCCCTCGTCATCGTCGGTGACGGCAACGGACTGGTCGGCGTCGGCTACGGCAAGGCCAAGGAAGTTCCCGCGGCCATCCAGAAGGGTGTCGAGGAGGCTCGCAAGAGCTTCTTCCGCGTCCCGATGATCGCCGGCACCATCACGCACCCCATCCAGGGCGAGGCCGCTGCCGGCGTCGTCATGTTGCGTCCGGCCAGCGCCGGTACCGGCGTCATCGCCGGTGGCGCTGTGCGCGCAGTGTTGGAGTGCGCCGGTGTCCACGACGTGCTGTCGAAGTCGCTCGGTAGCGACAACGCCATCAACGTCGTGCACGCGACCGTCGCAGCCCTCAAGGGTCTGCAGCGTCCCGAGGAAGTTGCGGCTCGCCGCGGCCTGACCCTCGAAGAGGTTGCACCCGCCGGAATGCTGCGCGCACGCGCACAGGCAGGAGCGGTGAAGTAATGGCTCAGCTGAAGGTCACTCAGATCAAGAGCACCATCGGCCAGAAGGCGAACCAGCGTGACAGCCTGCGTACTCTCGGGCTCAAGGGCATCCGCCAGACGGTCGTCCGCGAGGACAACCCGCAGAACCGCGGACTGGTCAACACGGTGCGCCACCTCGTAACTGTTGAGGAGGTCTAACCATGACCATCAAACTGCACCACCTGCGCCCCGCAGCCGGATCCAAGTCGACGAAGATTCGCGTCGGCCGTGGTGAAGGTGGCAAGCGCGGCAAGACCGCAGGTCGCGGTACCAAGGGAACCGGCGCACGCAAGAACGTGCCGGCACGCTTCGAGGGTGGCCAGATGCCCCTCCACATGCGGCTCCCGAAGCTCAAGGGCTTCACCAACCGCAACCGTGTCGTGTTCCAGGTCGTGAACCTGCGCGACATCGAGCGTCTGTTCCCCGAAGGCGGCCAGATCGGTATCCCCGAGCTGATCGCCAAGGGGGCCGTTCGCAAGAACGAGCTCGTCAAGGTTCTCGGAGACGGAAACCTCACCGTGAAGGTCGACATCTCGGCCAACAAGTTCACGGGCTCCGCCAAGGAAAAGATCGCCGCTGCCGGCGGTTCTGCAACCGAGGTATGAGCATTGCTTCGATGTGCTGAGTAGCAGCGCGTCGAGCAGCAGTTCGTGACGATGGCCGCAGCCACAGCTCTCGCAGCTGAGCTGCGGCCATCGTTGCCTCGGCACCATGTGCCGCGGTCGACCGAACGGACAGGGTCCAACACTGACCGTCGGGCCGTTCGATACGCACTGTTAGAGTTCTAGAGTTCACAGAAGTTCGTTTCGATGCGGGCGATGAATGTCGTTCGCAGTCCATGCTCGTGAGGCTCACGGGAGCAGCAGTCGGCTCTCCGGGAAGCACTCGCGGCGTCAACGCAGTCGTGCCAGGAGGATCTTTGCTTTCCGCCTTCGTGTCGGCCCTCAGGACTCCTGACCTGAGACGGAAGATCCTCTTCACGCTCGGTCTGGTGGCCCTGTATCGCTTCGGTGCCACATTGCCGTCGCCGGGTGTCGATTACGCCAATGTCCGAGCATGCATCGACCAGGTCTCCGGTGGAGATTCGGCGGGCATCTATTCGTTGATCAACCTGTTCTCCGGTGGAGCGCTCCTTCAGCTCTCGGTGTTCGCGATCGGCATCATGCCGTACATCACCGCCAGCATCATCGTGCAGCTGCTCACCGTCGTCATCCCGAAGTTCGAGGAACTCCGCAAGGAGGGACAGTCGGGACAGGCCAAGATGACGCAGTACACGCGTTACCTGTCGATCGCACTGGCCATCCTGCAGGCGACCGGCCTGGTGGCCCTCGCTTCTCGCGGCCAGCTGCTCCAGGGATGCCAACAGGACATCATCGCCGATCAGTCCATCTTCGGACTCGTCATCATCGTGCTCGTCATGACTGCAGGCGCAGCCGTCGTCATGTGGTTCGGCGAGGTCATCACCGAACGCGGTGTCGGCAACGGAATGTCGCTGCTGATCTTCGCGGGAATTGCCTCGCGTATCCCGTCCGAGGGCAGCTCCATCCTCGAGAGCCGCGGCGGTCTGGTGTTCGGATTCGTCTGCTTCGCAGCGTTCCTCATCATCACCGGTGTGGTCTTCGTCGAGCAGGGGCAGCGCCGAATTCCCGTCCAGTACGCCAAGCGCATGGTCGGTCGGAAGATGTACGGCGGTTCCTCCACGTACCTCCCGCTCAAGGTCAACCAGGCGGGTGTCATCCCGGTGATCTTCGCGTCCTCGCTGCTCTACCTGCCGAATCTGATCGCGCAGCTGACCTCGGCGAGTACCGCAACCGATCCCAGTTGGTGGCAGCGCATCATCAACGAGTACCTGGTGAACCCTGCCAATCCGGTGTACATCGCGATCTTCTTCGGTCTCATCGTCTTCTTCACGTACTTCTACGTGGCGATCACGTTCAATCCCGAAGAGCGTGCCGACGAAATGAAGAAGTTCGGTGGGTTCATCCCCGGTATCCGCCCGGGCAAGCCGACCGCCGATTACCTGAATTACGTCCTCAGCCGCATCACTTTGCCCGGATCGATCTACCTGGGCACCATTGCCGTTCTTCCGAACCTGTTCCTCGACATCGGCAGTTCGGGCGGAGGCCAGAACCTCCCGTTCGGTGGTACGGCCGTGCTGATCATGGTCAGCGTCGGGCTGGACACCGTGAAGCAGATCGAAAGCCAGCTGATGCAGCGTAACTACGAAGGGTTCCTCAAGTGAGACTTGTTCTGCTCGGTCCCCCCGGTGCCGGCAAGGGCACCCAAGCGGTCCTCCTGTCCGAGAAGCTGGGCGTGCCCCACATCTCCACGGGAGATCTGTTTCGCGCGAACATCGGCGAGAAGACCCCGCTCGGCCTGGAAGCGAAGAAGTACCTCGATGCAGGCGATCTGGTTCCCAGTGAACTGACCGTCGACATGGTCCGCAGTCGTCTTGCCGAGCCCGATGCTGTCGACGGCTTTCTGCTCGACGGTTTCCCGCGCTCGGTCGGTCAGGCCGAGGCTCTCGTGGGGATCCTGTCGGATCTGAACGCCAAGCTCGACGCGGTGCTCTCGTTCGTCGTCGATGAGGACGTCGTCGTCGAACGCATGCTGGCACGCGGACGCGAGGACGACAAAGAAGATGTCATCCGCAATCGCCTCAAGGTGTACCGGGACGAGACGGCTCCTCTTCTCGACTACTACGCGGGACAGATCGTCACCGTCGACGCCATCGGTGAGGTGGACGAGGTCAACGCGCGTGCGCTGAAGTCCATCGAGGACCACGGCAAGTAATGGCATTCGGCCGTAAACGCAAGGTCGTGCCGTTCCGCAGCGCAGGCGAGCTCGACGCCATGGCTGCGGCCGGTGCAGTCGTGGGTGCTGCTCTGGTGGCCGTACGCGCCGCAGCGGTACCCGGGGTCTCGACTCTCGAACTCGACCGTGTGGCCGAGGCCGTCATTCGCGATGCAGGTGCTGTTCCGTCGTTTCTCGGATACCACGGGTTCACCGGCAGCATCTGCTCGTCGGTGAACGACCGTGTCGTACACGGCATTCCGTCGGCCGACGAGATTCTTGCCGCCGGCGATCTGGTGTCCATCGACTGTGGGGCCGTGCTCGACGGATGGCACGGAGACTCCGCATGGACGTTCGGTGTCGGAGACATCATCGAGGCCGATTCGATGCTCAGCGAGGCCACGAGACTGTCGATGGAAGCGGGCATCGCTGCGATGCTTCCCGGCAACCGCCTCACCGACGTCTCGCATGCAATCGAAACCGGAACTCACGCGGCGGAGCAGGCGCACGGCCGTAAGTACGGAATCGTCGACGGATACGGCGGCCACGGCATCGGGCGCGAAATGCACATGGATCCGTTCCTGGCGAACGAGGGTGCACCGGGCAAGGGCCCGGAGTTGGTCGTCGGATCGACGCTCGCAATCGAACCGATGCTGACTCTCGGCACGTACGAAACCGACATTCTCGACGACGGGTGGACTGTCGTCACCACCGACGGATCCCGATCGGCGCACTGGGAACACACCGTGGCCGTCACCGAGGACGGACCTCGAATTCTCACGCTACGTCCGTAGGAACGTCGGTTCAGTCAATCGCGCGAACCAGCGTTTGCGCTGCGACGCTGGTCAACCTGTGTGGCCAACGCTCATTTGGCCCCCCGGGGCTTTGCCGGTAACATTGACCGACGGTGCGCCCTGCGTACCGGATGTTCGCGTGCCTCGAGGGCTGCGAATTGTTCCGGCGATACGCCGTCCTGTTCACTCGGGTCGGTCAGTGGGCATCACGGTAACGGAAACAGATGCAATCAACCAGGTGTGAGAGCCAGGATCGCGGAGGATATGGCCAAGAAAGACGGTGCTATCGAGGTAGAGGGCCGAGTTGTCGAACCGCTGCCCAATGCGATGTTTCGCATTGAGCTCGAAAACGGCCACAAGGTACTCGCTCACATCAGCGGAAAGATGCGTCAGCACTACATTCGCATCCTTCCCGAGGATCGCGTCGTGGTAGAGCTTTCGCCCTACGACCTCACGCGTGGACGCATCGTTTACCGCTACAAGTAAGAGCTTCCCCGGCCACGTCCGGTCGGGGAGAACCATGCTCGGGGCCACTGCGCGCAGCGGGCCGAGCTACACACAGGAGATCAACGACGTGAAGGTTCAGCCGAGCGTCAAGAAGATCTGCGAAAAGTGCAAGGTGATTCGTCGTAACGGGCGCGTCATGGTGATCTGCGACAACCTGCGGCACAAGCAGCGTCAGGGATAACCACCGAGCATTTCGCACGTCGGCTTGGCAACAGCTAGAAGATGACCTCCCAGCACCAACCGCGACACACGCGTTGCGGCATACCCCCGGCACGGAGGCCGGGGCCCCACTGAGTTTGTTGAAAGACGCTTCACACCCCAGCGGTGAGAAGGACACAGGGGACGGACTGGGAGCAGACCTCCGGACAAGAAAAGGAAATGCCACATGGCACGTCTCGCAGGTGTGGATCTGCCGCGCGAAAAGCGCATGGAGATCGCACTGACTTACATCTACGGCGTCGGCCGTACCCGCTCCAAGGAAATCCTCACAGCGACGGGCGTCAGCCCCGACCTGCGAAGCAAGGATCTCGGCGACGACGATCTGCGCAAGCTCAGCGATTACATCAACGAGTCCCTCAAGGTCGAGGGCGACCTGCGCCGCGAGGTTCAGGCCGACATCCGTCGCAAGATCGAAATCGGCTGCTACCAGGGTCTTCGCCACCGTCGTGGTCTGCCCGTCCGTGGACAGCGCACCAAGACCAATGCGCGTACCCGTAAGGGACCCAAGCGCACCATTGCCGGCAAGAAGAAGGCGAAGTAATGCCCCCCAAAGCACGCGGTACCGGTCCGAAGAAGGCGCAGAAGACGCGTCGCAGGGACAAGAAGAACGTCCCGCACGGATCTGCGCACATCAAGAGCACGTTCAACAACACGATCGTGTCGATCACCGACCCCGCCGGAAACGTCATCTCGTGGGCGTCCTCGGGACACGTGGGCTTCAAGGGCTCGCGCAAGTCGACTCCGTTCGCCGCACAGCTCGCAGCAGAGAACGCTGCGCGCAAGGCACAGGAGCACGGCGTCAAGAAGGTCGACGTCTTCGTCAAGGGTCCCGGCTCCGGCCGTGAGACCGCGATCCGCTCGCTTCAGGCCGCTGGCCTCGAGGTCGGCACCATCTCCGATGTCACCCCTCAGCCGCACAACGGCTGCCGTCCGCCCAAGCGGCGTCGGGTCTAGCGGGAAGGAAAGGTTTAGAAAATGGCACGTTATACCGGTCCTATCACCCGCAAGTCGCGTCGTCTGCGCGTCGACCTCGTCGGAGGCGACCAGGCGTTCGAGCGTCGTCCCTACCCGCCCGGCCAGCACGGCCGTGCGCGGATCAAGGAGAGCGAGTACCTGCTCCAGCTGCAGGAGAAGCAGAAGGCTCGCTTCACCTACGGCGTCATGGAGAAGCAGTTCCGTCTGTACTACAAGGAAGCCAACAGGGCCGCCGGCAAGACCGGTGAGAACCTGCTGACCATCCTCGAGACTCGTCTCGACAACGTCGTCTACCGTGCGGGTCTCGCACGTACGCGTCGTCAGGCACGCCAGCTGGTCACCCATGGCCACTTCCTCGTGAACAACAAGCGAGTGGACATCCCCAGCTACCGCGTCTCGCAGTACGACATCATCGATGTCCGCGAGAAGTCCGCACAGACTCTGCCGATCCAGATCGCCCGCGAGAGCTACGGCGATCGTCCGGTCGCACCGTGGCTGCAGGTCGTTCCCAACCGTCTTCGCATCCTGGTTCACCGGGTGCCGGAGCGCGCACAGATCGACGTGCCGCTCCAGGAGCAGCTCATCGTCGAGTACTACTCGAAGTAAGGCGCAGCACGCATGTGAGTCTCCTCGCGAGGCTCACATGCGTCTTCGCCTCCACACGTGGGCGTCAAATAGCGGACGCCCGTACAGGAGGAACACACAATGCTCATTTCACAGCGCCCGACGCTGACCGAAGAGGTCATCGCCGACAACCGCTCGAAATTCGTCATCGAGCCGCTCGAGCCCGGCTTCGGTTACACACTCGGCAACTCGCTCCGCCGCACCCTGCTGTCGTCGATCCCCGGCGCTGCTGTCACCAGCATCCGTATCGACGGCGTCCTCCACGAATTCACCACCGTTCCCGGAGTCAAGGAAGATGTCACCGACATCATTCTGAACCTCAAGGGCCTCGTGGTGAGCTCCGAAGAAGACGAACCGGTCACCATGTACGTCCGCAAGCAGGGCCCCGGCGCTGTCACCGCAGGCGACATCGTTCCCCCGGCCGGCGTCACGGTGAACAACCCGGATCTGCACATCGCGACCCTGAACGACAAGGGCAAGTTGGAGATCGAGCTCGTTGTCGAGCGCGGTCGCGGCTACGTCCCCGCCGTTCAGAACAAGGCTTCGGGTGCCGAGATCGGCCGTATTCCGGTCGACTCGATCTACTCGCCCGTGCTCAAGGTCACCTACAAGGTGGAGGCCACCCGCGTCGAACAGCGCACCGACTTCGATCGGCTCGTGCTCGACGTGGAGACCAAGAATTCCATCACCGCGCGGGACGCGCTCGCTTCGGCGGGCAAGACCCTGGTTGAGCTCTTCGGCCTCGCCCGTGAGCTGAACGTCGAAGCAGAAGGCATCGAGATCGGACCCTCGCCCGCCGAGGCCGATCACATCGCTTCCTTCGGACTCCCCATCGAGGATCTGGACCTCACCGTCCGTTCCTACAACTGCCTCAAGCGCGAGGGTGTTCACACCGTCGGCGAGCTGGTTGGCCGTACCGAGTCCGATCTGCTCGACATCCGTAACTTCGGGCAGAAGTCCATCGACGAGGTGAAGGTCAAGCTGCATTCGCTCGGCCTCTCCCTCAAGGACAGCCCCGCGTCGTTCGATCCGAGCACCGTGCCTGGCTACGACGCCACCACGGGCACGTGGAGTGACACCGACGCCGGCTCCTTCAGCGACACCGAAGGTGCCGAGCAGGACTACGCCGAGACAGAACAGCTGTAATCAGCTCGCTGGAGCTCTTACTAGGAGATTCATCATGCCCAAGCCCACCAAGGGCCGCCGTCTCGGCGGGTCGGCGTCGCACCAGAAGGCCATCCTGGCCAACCTGGCGACGTCACTCTTCGAGCACGGCCGCATCACCACCACCGAGTCGAAGGCCAAGCGCCTTCGTCCCCACGCCGAGAAGCTCGTCACCCATGCCAAAAAGGGTGATCTGGCCCATCGTCGTGAGGTTCTCAAGACGATCAACAACAAAGATGTCGTGCACAAGCTGTTCGCCGAGATCGGGCCTTTCTTCGCCGATCGCGACGGTGGCTACACGCGCATCATCAAGACCGTCCCCCGCAAGGGTGACAACTCGCCGATGGCCATCATCGAGCTCGTCAACGAGCAGACGGTGTCCAACGAGGCCGATCGCGCACGTCGCGTGAAGGCATCGAAGGCTGCTCCCGCCGCTACCGAGGCTCCGGCCGAGGACGCAACCGATGAGAACGTTGTCGAGGCTGTCGAAGCCGACGCGACCGACTCCGAGGTGGCCAACGCCGACGCAGTCATCGACGGCATCGAGGACAACGACGCACACGCGTCGGACGCCCCCGAGGCCGAGGAAGCAAAGAAGGACTAGTCCTTTTGAGCTCCGAGCACGATCGAAGCGGGCCCGCCATTCCCTCAGGGGAAGGCGGGCCCGCTTTTTCGGTACCCACCAGATTTCGGCTCGACATCTCCTACGACGGCACGAACTTCTCCGGATGGGCGCGCCAACCGGGTATCCGCACCGTCTGCGGAGTGCTCGAAGAAGCCTTCTCCACTGTGCTGCGGCAACCGATAGAGCTGACCGTTGCCGGGCGAACCGACGCCGGAGTCCACGCAACGGGACAGGTGGCTCACTTCGATGCCGTCGATGTTTCCGGCGATCACGACAGACTGGTCCGGCGAATGGCGCGCTTTCTACCCACCGACGTTCGAGTGCGGGCGATCACGTCTGTCTCTCGTGATTTCGACGCACGTTTCTCGGCATATCGACGGCACTACGAGTACCGATTCGGCACTGCGCTCTACGGGGTCGATCCCCTCGACGTAGCCGGCGTCGTGTCCTGGCCGAGGCCCATCGATCTGGACGCAGTACGTGAGGCATCGGCGGCACTGATAGGACTGCACGACTTCGCGGCGTTCTGCAAGAGGCGCGACGGCGCCACCACGGTGCGCGAATTGCAACGCTTCGACTGGGAACGCGACGGCGATCGCCTTACCGCATATGTCAGCGCCGACGCATTCTGTTGGTCGATGGTGCGCAGCCTCGTCGGTGCCATGCAAGCCGTCGGCGAGGGTCGGCGAACTCCGGCATGGGCGCAGTCGCTGCTGGCGCGGCGCGAGCGGTCCAGCGAGGTGACGGTTGCTCCGGCACACGGATTGTCGCTGGTGCGGGTCGACTATCCGACGGACGACATGCTCGCCGCTCGGAATGCGGCCACCCGAGAAGTCCGGTCGGCGATCACCGGTGACGGATGCTGTGGGGGAGAGGGCTGATGGACCGCCGCCGGGGCTAGTGTCGGAACGATGCAGCCGATAAAGCTCGCGATCGTTGTCGGTAGTGTCCGTGCGGGTCGTATAGGACCCACCGTGGCGGCCTGGGTACGCGGCATCGCCGCCGCCCGAGACACCATCGAGGTGGTCGACGTGGACGTGGCCGACTTCGAGTTGCCCAACACCCTGGTCCCGAACGACGACACCGAACGCTTCACCCGCACGATCGGCGCGTGCGACGCCTTCGTGTTCGTGACGCCCGAGTACAACCACGGAGTACCCGGATCGCTGAAGACTGCGCTCGACACGGTGAAATACGAGTGGCGAGCCAAGCCGGTGGGCTTCGTGTCGTACGGAGGTCTCGGCGGCGGAGTCCGCGCCACCGAACAACTGCGACAGATCACCGCCGAACTGCACATGGTGTCCGTTCGAGATGCAGTGTCGCTGCACCGCGTGCGTAAGCGGTTCGACAACGAGGGCGGAATCGACGACGCGGCCGCGGTCGATGCCTTGGGTCGACTGCTCGACCAGGTCGAGTGGTGGGCCGATGCGGTCGCCGGCGCGCGGGAGCGGATCGACTACCCGGGCTGAGCCCGCTCAGGCACGCACAGCCGGTCGCAGACTTCGCGGGCGACCGATGAACGCCGTTTCCTGAGCAATGGTGACCAGTGTCAGCTCGACGTCGAGCTGACCCGAGCGCACCCGAATGCGATCGCCCGATGCGCGAGGTTGGACGATCGACAGAGTCGGCTCCTGCCGTGGCAGGAGCGGTTCTCGTTCGATGCGGTTGTTCCGCGGCACATGCTCGGTCAGAGATATCACGGTCACACCCGAAAGATTCTGCTGCTCAGGGGGTTCCGACCCGTCGGCGAAATCGAGCAAAAGCACGTCGTGCGACGAGCGGGCGCGCGCGGTGTTGCCGTCGACCGACAATCGATCGGGTGCACCTATCGCATCGAGGAGTGATCGCCACGCGTGCGGTCGATCGGTCCGAACGAGCACCCTTGCTCCGGTGGCGATGGCACGAAACAGCACTTGCTGAGCGAGGTAGAGCTCCCCGGCAATCCGAACCCGCGCAATCCCCGGACCGAACAACCGCGCAGCCACACCGTTTCCGCCGGCGTCGGATCCCAGAAGCTGGCCGCAGCCGGTCACCGGAAGGGCGAGTTCGTTCAGTGCCGAGACATCGAGGATTCTGGTGGGCGAGAGCGACTTCAGTCCAGCTACCGCCAGGGGTAGCTGGGCGAAGATGCCGTCGCGTTGACTTCCGCTCAACGAGGTCAATCCGCGGACACGGGGTTTCGCAATCGGCGTTCGAGTGGCGAATCTGCATGATCCGCGGACGCGGAGACTGCCGCTGCCACGGGCCGGTTCCAGATGCAACGACATCGTCGTGCCCAGCGACGGCGTCGCCCACAGGGTAGCGATGTCTTCGGAATCCATTGCACCGTAATCGATTCCGAATCCTGTGCTCGACACTCCGGGTAGAGGTGCCGTCGACCACGTCTGTGTCAGGTCATCGGTACTCACCCCGCGACACAGGTGCAGCAGAGCAGATCGGAGTTCTGCTCCCGTCAACAGTCGTGAGGACAGTCCTTCGGCCTGCAGCGCGCGCTGGACCCTCGTCGTTGCGACGACGGCGGTGCGGGCTGCTCCCGGTCTGCCTCCGCCTCTGGCTTCGATCGCGCGCGCATTCGCACGCAGGTCGAGTGTGACCGCGACCCATTCCGTCCGCAGCGCCACTGCGGGAAGCGGACCGATGAGTGCCTCGTAGACATCGGTGGCGACCGAGCCCGGCGCGCTGCGGAATCCGAGTGCGACAACGTCGATCGACGAGACACCGATGTCGTGTTGCTGCAGACACGACGCGAGTGCGTCGACCGGGAGCGCGTACTGCGTGTCTGCGTTCGCCCTACCGAGCACGGTGGTTGCGTGCTTCGGCGGGACGATTTCGAGTGCGCAGGTGACGGTGTCGCGCTGCCAGTGGACGCCGACGGAGCGGCCTGTCGCACCGGTGTCATCGGTGGTGGTGTGATCGGTGGTGACGCCCACTGCGGGAGAGCGGTTCGCGGCGAACCGCCAGATGACTCGGAGCCAGGCGAGGACCGGTCGGCGAAGAACCGTCACGAACGGAACGAGCGCCACCGCCGCCGCTGCCGTCAGTGCCCACAGTGGACGCACCTGGGCTGCGAGCAACGTCAGACTCGTCACCGACGCCGCGATTTCGGCCGCGATCACTCGCCGAACCGTAGGTGCCGCGAGAGGCACCGCCGATCGTCCACGTCCCATCGAACTCGCACGTGTCGCCGAACTTCCACGTGTCATCGAACCCTCCCCCCGAAGGTCGCATCACTCACCGAACGCCGCCCACGCAGTCGCCGAGGTGTGCGGACGAACTGTACTGTGTCGCGTGACCCGAATGGGGATCGGGTCTGCACAATCCTGGGGAGGAACTGTGGCGTCGACGCCGACAACGAAGTGGCAGGTCGGAGGCTACCGCTTTCTCGTCCGCCGAATGGAACACGCGTTGATCAGGCGCGATGTCCGAATGCTGCACGATCCGATGAAGTCGCAGTCACGCGCCCTGCTGGTCGGTGTCGTGATCGCGTGCATCGGATTGGCGGGATGTGCTGCGCTGGCACTGTTTCGGCCTCAGGACAAGATCGGCGACGCCTCGATCGTGGTCGGTAAGGATTCGGCCGCGATGTTCGTGAAAGTGGACGACGCGTTCCATCCGGTGCTCAATCTCGCGTCGGCGCGACTCGTGGTGGGAAAGCCCGACCAACCGTTGACGGTCAAAGAATCCGAACTCGCGTCGCGGCCTCGTGGTGCCCTGGTGGGAATTCCGGGAGCTCCGTCGGCGCTGCCGCACGATGCCGACGGTCGCGCCGAAGCATGGACGGTGTGCGACACCGTCGATCCGATCGCGGGGGTGACCGGCACGACGGTTGTCGCCGGCGATCTCCGTTACGGCGCCAACGCCGCCGCACTCGCCGACTCCGAGGCATTCCTGTGGACCTCGAACGGAACGTCGTATCTGGTGCACGACGGCACCAAATCGCCGGTCGATCTGGCCGACAGGGCTGTCGTTCGGGCACTCGGACTCGAAGACGCGACCCCGTCGCCGGTCAGTGCAGGCCTGCTCAACTCCGTGCCGGAGTCGCCGCCCGTCGCGGCACCGTTCATTCCCCACGCTGGTGACATTCCCCAGTTCCCGTTCGACGGTCGACCGATCGGTTCGGTCGTCAAGGTCGCTGGTCGTGACGTTCAGTACTACGTGGTACTCGAGGACGGGATTCAGGCGATCAACGAGACCGCGGCACTGCTCGTCAAGTTCACCGATTCGCAGGGCAGTCCGGATATCGACGCGGTCAACCCCGACGTGCTCCGAGATGCACCGAAGACCTCGACGGGACTGTCGGTCTCGACGTTCCCGGCGACCACACCGGTCATCGTCGACACCGGTGAGCGCCCGGTCGGCTGCCTGACGTGGGAACCGTTGGAGGGCACCGACGGCGGACCGTCGGCTCGACTCGTGGCATCCGCCGGGCGCACGCTACCGATCGAATCCGGCGCACAACCGGTCGCGCTCGCTCAGGCCGACGGTGGAGGTGACGCCGTGGATCAGGTCTATCTGGCACCCGGCAGCGGCGGGTTCGTTCGCAGCACCGGAATCTCGACGTCGAGCACCCGCCAGGACAGCCTCTTCTTCGTGGCCGACACGGGGGTTCGCTATGGAGTCGAGGACGCCGAGGCCGCGTCGGCGCTGGGGTTCGGACCACCGGCATCCGCGCCGTGGCAGATCCTGCAGTTGCTCGGCAGTGGGCCGACCCTCGGGCGCGGTCAGGCTCTGACGATGCACGACGGGGTCGCCCCGGACCCGCAGGCCGCCGCACTTCCGACGAAGTGACGTAGCTCAGTTCGGCCTGGCGCGTCGACGCAGAGGGATGGACAGCGCGAGACCGAGCGCGAGGATCACCGCGACCAACACCGAACCGGTCACCGCAGCAGTTCGCGGGCGATGATCCGGTGCAGGCGGTGGTAGGGGCATGCTCATCGCGACGCTGTCCGCGGGCACTGCGCGGGGAGCAGGCGTCACCAGATCGGTGACCGCGGCGAGTGGATCGACGATGCCGTGACCGACGAGAGGGTTCCACCCCTCGGCCGGCGCATGCGCAGTTCGCTCGATCCGGTCCACCACCTCCAGCGCCGACAGTTCGGGGCGGTGCGAGCGCACCAACGCTGCGACCGCAGCGACCAGCGGTGCCGCGAAACTCGTTCCGGTCATGGGGAACACGCCGTCGTTGCCTCGGGTGCCGTTCGCCAGTCCGTTGCCCGAAGGGGACAGAGACGTCATGTTCGAGCCGGGCGCGGCGACGTCGACCCACGGGCCGGCCAGACTGAACGTGGACGGTGTGCCGTCCGACTCGACCGATCCGACGGTCAACACGTCGTCGAACCAGGCCGGGGTCGCGATCGTCGCGAATGCGGCCCACGGATCCGCATCGGGTGAAAGGGGGTCGGTCATCGGGTTCTGTGCCTGGCAAGCCGCGCTACCGAGGTTGCCCGCTGCGGCAACGACGACGACGTTCCGCTCGCGGACGGCGTAGTGCACCGCGGCACCCAGCGGACCATCGGCCACACCACCCCCGGCGGGCACACATGCGACCTCGGAGATGTTGATCACCGACGCCCCGGAGTCGACCGCGGTCCTGATGGCCATGGCCATCGTGCGCACGTTGCCGTAGCCCGCGGCGTTCTCCGGCTCGGCAGCCTTTTCTTCCTCCGGCCTGGTGTCGACAATCTGAAACACGTTGCTGGACTGTCGAATCGAGAGTATGCGTGCATCCGGTGCGCCGCCGGCGAATCCGCTGCCCGGTGCGGTCTGCGCAGCGATCAGTCCGGCGACCATCGTCCCGTGCGCATCGCAGTCGAACAGTCCGTCGCCCGCGCTGACGTAATCGCCGCCCGGAATCAGGCCCGGCAGGCGTGGGTGAGCACCGACCCCGGTATCGATGACGGCGACCACCTGACCGGCTCCGCGAGTGATGGGCCAGACCGACGCGAAGTCCAGTGCTTTCAGCGCGGTCGGCACCGCCTGTGCGTCTGCGGTCTCGGACGGAAGAGCGCAGGCGTTCTTCTGTTCCGTCGGTTCGAGAGGAGCGGGCGCGCTCGGTGGGGGCAGCTGCGCGGGATCGATCAGAGGACGTTCGGCATGTGCTGGAGACGAACCGATGACGGCGTCCAACGACAGAGCGAGCGCAGTGAGCGCCGCAACGACGGTCGTTCTCTGCCGGCGCGGGGTCACAGCCCGCGGACGACGCTGTACAGACCGCACACCCACACTGCGATCGGAATGACCAAGGCGATGACCGCGTACTCGAGCAGTTCCGCGGACCGACGCATGACCGGCGAGTACGTGCGTGTCGGCACGAATGCCCCGAAGATCGACGCGGCGACGGCACCGCCCACCGTCACACCGAACAGGGCGAGAGCGTACTCGGGCAGTGCGATGACGGCACCGACGAGAAGAGACACCAAGATAGTCGTACCGCCTGCGACGAGTGGAACAGCATGCGCCACAACCGCATACGTACGGCCGCGTAGCAGTAGAACGAGCGCACACAGCGCTGCGAGCGCGACCGCAGGCCACTGAACGCCGTCCCCGGTGTCTGCGGCCGCTGCACCGAGAACTCCCGTCACCACTGCGACGGTGAACGCCACCAGTAGACCGGTCAGGTAGCTCCGCGCCCTGGCCGCGGCACCCTGCAGATCGGCGAACGAGATTGCGTCGAGCTCGGCCTCCTCGACGGAGTCCAACGGTGCGCCTGCCGTCGGAACCGGCGGCAGCGGCAATCGCGCCTGCATCATCGACATGCGCGCAGCCAGTGCGATTCCGGTCAGACCGGTCAGCGCAGCGGCAGTGCCGATCGCAGGCCCCGGCACAGCGGTGAACAGCGCGCCCACCGCGGCAACGAACGTCAGTAGAGCCAACACGATCGCGGCAGTGAACACGGAGAAACCCGTCCCGCCGATACGCAGAGACAACACAGCCGACGCTCCGGCCATGGCCGAACCCAACATCAGCTGGGCCGCACCGAACTCTCCGGGTACCAGCAGCGCTCCGCCGGTGAACATCAGCGCGACCGCGCACCCACCGAAGAGCACTGCCACGACGTGCTGCCGATACACCCGCCCCAGAATCACCCCCGCGATGGCGAAGAGGATCGACACGGTGACCGCAGCGGACCCTTCGACGAGACTGCCGACATTCTCGGCTCCGGCGCGGATCGGCTCCCGCACCAGGATCCCGCACGCCAGCAACACCATCGCGCCGGTGACGACAGCACCCACCGTTCGGGCAGTACGGGAAGTCCAGTGCAGAACGTCGTCACTGCCCGCTCTCGCAACGGAATACATGAGATCGTCGAAGAGCGGAACCGGAGCGGGCCGCTCGGCGACACCCAACACCAGCAGCTCCCCGTCGCGCACGGACAGCTCGGCGAGGGTCGCCGTCGGCGACAGCGGCGGAAACCCTATCCGGGCGAGCGTCCACGCCACGGGCATCCCATCCGACGCAGGACCGCCGTCGGACTCGGAAACCTGGGTTCGCTCCGCAGGCTCCACGCCCGCCCGCCTGGGTCGTTCCGCAATCATGTCGACGATGCCTGGAACGAGCAGCGAGACCGGAACGTCCACCGGCAGCGCCATATCCACCTGGGTGGACCGTGCCAACACTGTCACGCGACACACGTCCTGCGCGAACACGGACTGCGCGCCCGCCCTGCGACGGCTCGCCTCTCCTGCGGTGGTCGACGGCTCTGGGCCGGCCGATGGACGGATGTCGGCGCGTGTCATGAAGATCCCCCCGGATGCGTGCTGTTCGCGTGCAGATGCCCGCCCCACCGAGCATCTGCGTGCACACCCTACGACATCACGGCGACGCACAACCGGCCGTCACACACACTTCGGCACCGTCAGCGCTCAGGCAGGAACGAGGTCACTCACCTGTGCCAGCAGCTCGAAGGAGCGGAGCCACGATGCGCGGTCGGACACCCCGGACGCGACGATCAGCTCGTCGGCACCCGTACGGTCGGCGAAACGATCGAGGTAGTCCTTCACCATGTCCGGCGTACCGACGGCCGAGTACTTGGTCATCTTGGCGATCTGCTGTCCGGCCGGTGCCTCGAGAACCATGTCGGCCTCCTCGTCCGTGAAGGTCCGGCCGCGGCCGAGCAGCAGGCTGACGCGGCTGCGCTTGGTGCGGAGGAACTGCGCTTGTGCTTCTGCCAACGAGTCCGCCGCGATCACGTTGACACCCACGATCAGATGCGGCTCCGACAGTTGCGCCGACGGCCGGAAGTCTCGGCGGTAGATCTCGACGGCCTGTTCGAGCGCATCGGGTGCGAAGTGCGAGGCGAAGGCAAAGGGCAGTCCCAGTGCAGCAGCGAGTTGAGCGCCGAAGAGCGACGACCCCAGAATGTAGAGCGGCACTTCGGTTCCGGCACCGGGCGTGGCACTCACCCCGGGAATCAACGATTCCGGCGACAGGTACCCCTGCAATTCCTGGACATCCTGGGGAAAGCGGTCCGCGGACGCGGGATCGCGGCGCATTGCCCGCATCGTGACCTGGTCGCTGCCGGGGGCGCGGCCCAGGCCGAGGTCGATTCGACCGGGGTACAGAGTCGCCAATGTTCCGAATTGCTCGGCGATGGTCAGAGGAGCGTGATTGGGAAGCATGATGCCGCCGGACCCGAGCCGGATCCGCTCGGTGTGGGCAGCGACGTGACCGATGAGAACCGAGGTAGCGGACGACGCGATCGTCTTCATGTTGTGATGCTCGGCGTACCAGATACGTCGATATCCCCACTGCTCGGCGTGTTGGGCGAGCGTGACGCTGGCATCGAAGCTGTCGCGGATCGATTCGCCTTCGCCCACATGTGCGAGGTCGAGGATGGACAGAGGTACAGACACGGTGAGGGCCAGCCTTTCGTTCGTCGAGCGCGCGGCGAGGGAAGCCACATCCATGTGCAACGGCGTCGGGTGGCGTTCTATTTCTCGGGTTCACTCGGCGTGCGTGTGCCCGTGGCAGCTCGAGGACAACTGTGGACCGTCCGGTCTTCGGTGCGCTAGCCTGTCGTCCACGTGGCCTCGGGGGAGGCCGCAGCGAGAGCAGTTGTGGGGGCGCAGCCGTGGGGGCGGATCTATGAGTACCGTGCGCTTCGTTCGCGGCGCGCGCCGCGAAGTGCCGCGATCGCCGGGCGGCGAGGTCGATCTGCAGCCACCACCGGAGATTCCACGGGCGGTTCCCGGCAATCTGCTGATGAAATTGATGCCGTTGGTGATGGTCGCAGCGATGGTCGGGATGGTTGCGCTGATGTTCACCTCGGGTGCTGCGGCCAACCCGATGATGTTGATGTTTCCGGCCATGATGTTGATGTCCATGGTCGGGATGCTGGCCGGCGGCGGGAAATCCGGTGGAGCTCGCACCGCCGAGGCGAACGAAGACCGCAAGGATTACCTGCGGTATCTCGATCAACTCCGCCGCGACGTAGCCGAGACCGAACGGGCGCAGCGCAGGGCTCTCGAATGGAGTCACCCGTCCCCCGAGACGCTGTGGTCGGTTGCCGGAACCGAGCGAATGTGGGAGCGGCGCCTTTCGGATCCCGACTTCGCTCATGTTCGGGTCGGCCTGGGCGATCAGCGGTTGGCCACTCGACTGGTACCGCCCGAGACCGGGCCGGTGGAGGAACTCGAACCGGTATCGGCAGTGTCGCTGCGACGGTTCGTGCGGGCACATTCGGTAGTGGCCGCACTGCCGACTGCGGTGTCGTTGAGGGGTTTCGCAGCGCTGTCGATCGCGGGTGATCGCGACGGTGCCCGAGGAATGGTTCGGGCAATGTTGGCGTCGCTGTGCAGCTTTCACGGCCCCGATCAGGTTGCGGTCGCGATCGTCTGCGGTCCGGACACAGTGGAGCAATGGGAGTGGACCAAGTGGCTTCCGCACACTCAGCACGACGTTCTGCGTGACGGGGCCGGGTCGGCGCGGATGATCTTCGGAAGCTTCCTCGAACTCGAAAGTGCGCTGGGTGACGTACTCGCGTTGCGAAATCGGTTTGCGCGCGGGGCAGTTCCGGTAGCAGGCGTCGTGCAGCTGGTGATCGTGGTCGACGGCGGACTTCTCGACAATCGGTCGACCGATGTCACCGACACGGGCCTCGATGCCGTCACGATCATCGACCTCTCGGGCCTGTGCCCCAGACTCGCTGCATCACGCGGTCTCCAACTGTTCGCCGAGAACGGATCGATCGGAGCGGTCAGCGGGACGACCGTCGAGGTGTTCGCCGTCGCGGATTCGATGAGTACCACGCAGGCGCACGCCGTTGCTCGACGCCTGTCGCCGTTTCGTGCTCGACCCTCGTCGACGACGGTCGATGTCATCGACGACGACGGGGTCCGAGCCTCGGGATGGAACAGTCTGGTCGGGATCGCCGATGTCGGTGCCCTCGACACCGACCGGGCCTGGACGATGCGTCGCGGACGCGACAGGCTGCGGGTGCCGATCGGTGTTGCGCCCGATGGCAGCGCGGTGGAGATCGACCTGAAGGAATCTGCCGAGAACGGTATGGGACCGCACGGATTGTGCATCGGTGCAACGGGTTCCGGAAAATCGGAGTTCCTGCGCACGCTGGTTCTCGGATTGGTCTCGACGCACTCGCCGGAACAGCTGAACTTGGTTCTCGTCGACTTCAAGGGCGGCGCGACGTTCGCGGGACTCGAATCCGCGCCGCATGTCGCGGCTGTGATCACCAACCTGTCGGAAGACTTGGCCTTGGTGGATCGAATGCGCGACGCGTTGGCCGGCGAGATGAACCGTCGTCAGGAGTTGCTGCGCGCGGCCGGGAATTTCGCCAACGTCTCCGATTACGAGAAGGCGCGTGCCGCAGGAGCGGATCTGGTTCCGATGCCCGCTCTGTTCGTGGTGGTCGACGAGTTCTCGGAGTTGCTCAGTCAGCAGCCGGAATTCGCCGAGTTGTTCGTCGCGATCGGTCGACTCGGGCGTTCGCTGCACATGCACCTGCTCTTGGCCAGTCAGCGCCTCGAGGAGGGCAAACTACGCGGGCTGGACAGTCACCTCTCCTATCGCATCGGCTTGAAGACGTTCTCTGCGAACGAATCTCGATCGGTGCTCGGTGTCCCCGACGCGTATCATCTTCCCGCGCAACCAGGTGCGGGATACCTCAAGTGCGACTCGGCCGAAATCGTCCGGTTTGCTGCGGCGTACGTCTCCGGTCCCTACGAGCCGCCGCGCTCGGGTACCGCCGCGCGGCCCGCGCTGGGTGTCGACATCAGGCCGAAACGTTTCACGGCCTATGCGGTACCACTCGATTCGATCGATATCGGCCGGATCGAAGCGGCAGGAGCTCCGGTGGAAGAACCGGATCCGGTCCGGTCCGACAGCACCGGTGCAACGGTGCTCGACGTCGTCGTCGCGCGAATCCGCGGTCGCGGGACGCCGGCCCACGAAGTGTGGTTGCCGCCGCTGGACGCAGCTCCCACGTTGACCCAGATTCTGCCCGGTTCGGTGCTGACCGGCCGTGTCGATACGCGGAGTGTTCTGCGTGCCCCGATCGGCCTTGTCGACCGGCCGTTCGATCAGCGCCGCGATCTGCTGACGGTCGACCTGTCCGGTGCCGCAGGCCACGTCGCCATCGTCGGAGCCCCGCAGTCGGGCAAGTCGACGGCACTTCGGTCGTTGATCCTGGCGCTGGCAATGACGCATTCACCGACGCAGGTCCAGTTCTACTGCCTGGATTTCGGCGGCGGAACGCTGGCCGGTCTGACGCATCTGCCGCACGTGGGTTCGGTGGCCAACCGGCTGGACGTGGATCGGGTTCGGCGGACGGTGGCCGAGGTCGCGGGAGTCGTTCGGCAACGAGAGAAGTCGTTCCGCGATCGCGGGATCGACTCGATGTCGGAGTTCCGACGTAGACGCGCGACGCAACCCGTCGATGCCCACGACCGATTCGGCGACGTGTTTCTCGTGATCGACGGGTGGCAGTCCATCAGGTCCGACTTCGAGAGCCTGGAACAGCAGATCGCCACGTTGGCCACGCAGGGGCTCGCCTTCGGCCTACACCTGATCATCACTGCGTCGCGGTGGGCCGAAATTCGGCCTGCAACCAAGGATCTGATCGGTACTCGGTTGGAATTGCGACTCGGGGATCCGTCCGATTCGGACATGGGCCGCGCCAAGGCGGCGAGCGTTCCGGAAGGCCGGCCGGGCCGGGGTATGACCAGAGACGGTCTGCACATGTTGACGGCACTCCCTCGGGTCGACGAGTTGGGTTCCGTCGACGATCTGTCCCTCGCAGTCGGAGAGTCGGTGGCAGCGATCGCAGCGGCATCTGTGGGACCGGCCGCGCCGCCCGTACGAATGCTGCCCGAGTTGCTCGACCGGTCCGAGGTTCTCGATCAGCTCGGTGACGCCTGGCCGCGAACCCGCGGCGCAACTGCTGAGCTCGGCGTTCCCATCGGGATCGACGAGGCCGAGTTGGCGCCGGTGATGGTGGACTTCGCGGAGAATCCGCACTTCGTGGTGTTCGGCGACAGTGAATGCGGCAAGACGTCTCTGCTGCGGGGAATCTGTCGTTCGCTCGCCCTGGCGAACTCCTCCGATCGGGTCAAGATCATCATCGCGGACTATCGGCGAACTCTGCTCGGCACGGTCGATTCCGAGCATCTTGCCGGGTATGCAGCCTCACAGGCGACGCTGACGGCGATGATCGTCGACCTCGCCGGACGGATGAGCGATCGTATGCCGGGCTCCGACGTGACTCAGCAACAGCTTCGTGAGCGGTCCTGGTGGGACGGCCCCGAGGTGTTCGTCATCGTCGACGACTACGACCTGGTGGCCACGTCGTCGGGAAACCCGTTGGCACCGTTGGTGGAACATCTTCCCCATGCACGAGACATCGGGCTGCACCTGATCGTGGCGCGTCGCTCGGGTGGCGCAGGCCGGGCGCTGTTCGACCCGGTCATCGGACGGCTTCGGGACCTGGTGACGCCGGGATTGGTGATGAGCGGAAGCCGCGACGAGGGAACTCTGCTCGGCACGGTACGACCGAACGCCATGCCGCCAGGACGCGGCGTGTTCGTCAACCGTTCCGGGCAGGCACTCGTTCAGCTCGGACACTCGACTTGACTCACTCCTGGCGTTATGCCGCAGTGCATCTGGGCTACTCGGAAATCTCCGTTGTGGCCACGGGCGGTCCGCTCGAGGGTCCGAGAGAGAGCGTCGGGTCGGCATACGCCGCAGTCGAGGGTGGCCGTCTCGTCTTCGGGCGGCCCGACGTCGGGGCCGAGATCTCGCCTCTGTTGTGTATCGACGATCCGTCGATTGCCGTCGGTACGTCGGTGTGGGACCGCGAGGAAGTGCTGCTCGGGATCGTGTGGTCCGCCCTCCGCAGCGCCGGGGTACACGACCGACTCGACGTACTCGAGATCGCGTATCCGTCGACATGGGGTCAGGAGCGGGCGGGTGTCGTTCGCTCCACCTTCTCGGCCTCGGCGAACGAGGTCGTGCTCGTGGAGACCGCCGAGGCCGCCCTCGCGTCGCCGGGTGAACGTGCGCCGTCCGCCGCGGTCGTCGTCGAGGTAGGTGACCTCGACACATCCGTGTTCGTCCTGGACGCGTCGGGGGAGCACGGCGGCGACACCGGTGCCGTCGTTCCCTTCGGCCACGGTGAGGACGACGAATGGCGACAAGCGGTCGGTGAGTACGTCCGTTCGTCGGTCTCGCGCTGTCCGGACGAGATATTCGTGGTGGCACCGTCTCTCGGTGGACCCGACCCGATAGCGGATCGCAGCACGTCGTGGCTGACCGGTCTGGACATCGCCGGATCGCTGTACCGGCGAGCCGGTGCGGATCTGGACCCGGCACCGTCCGTTCGTGCCGCGACGACGCGATCGGCCGCGTGGCTGGACAATGCCACCGCTCCACCGCCCCGACCGAACCGCCGTGCGTCTCGGTCGGCGATCGCGGCCGGCGCGACGGTCTCCATCGTATCGGTCTGTGCAGCAGTGTATTTCGTGTCCGGAACATCGACGAGTGTCGAACCGGCGGCAGCGCAGCCGTTTTCGCCGACTGCCGCCCCGGCCGGCACGTCGTGGCCTGTTGTCGATCCACCGCCACCGCCACCGCCCCCGCCATCGCCATCGCCATCGCCGTCGACAGACGATCGAGCACCCACGGAGACGGTGACCTTCGTATCCGGGCGGGCCTCGATGCGACTGCCTGCGACCTGGACGAGGCTCGACGATCCGGATCGCATGGTCGTGATTCCGCCGTCATCGCCCGAGCGCCGAATCGTCGTCACCGTCGCAGATCTCATGCAGGGCTCGACGCAGGAACAGGTGGCCGCCGAGCTCCGGTCGGTCATCGATGCCCGCGGCCCGGATTCCACTGTCGGATCTTTCGAACCCGTCCGGGATTTCGGTGGTCGTGTGGGGATCGCGTACACGGAGACACCGGTCGACGACTCGACCGTGCTCTGGCGCGTCTTCGTCGAGTCCGATCTGCAGGTCAGCATCGGTTGCCAGTTCGAGGGGGACGACTCGACCGTGATCGACGCCGAATGCGATCAAGCCACGCAGACGCTCGAGATCGTTCCGGTGTCGTGAGATCGACCCACGGTTTCTCGACGGCAGCCGGAACCGAACCGAGGGGTTGCTGCGTCCAAGGAGATGTAGGGGAGTGAGCGGGCCGACTACAGGCCTCTCGGTTGCGCAGCACGTGTGCCGCGGGTGCACGTGAATCGAAAAACGAAGACAAGGAGTCGAAGTGGGATATCCAGGGGGACCGGAATCTACGGGTTCGTCGAACGGCGTCACGGTCACACCGCAGGAGCTCGTCGCTGCCGGAGGCACGATCGAAGGCCTGAGCGTGTCGATCAACGCCTCCAATTCGGCCGTTCGCTCCATCGTCGAGCAGACCGCCGAGGCCTGGGTCGGCAAGGCGGGCAAATCGTTTCAGGACGTCATGGCTCAGTGGGACACCAGTGCGCAGAAGATGCGCAGTGCGCTGGAGCAGATCTCCGCAGACATCAAGACCAACGGCCACGGCTACTCGGACGCCGACGACGACAACGTGTCTGCCGTCCATCAGGTGGCCGGATCCCTGAACTCGGGACTGTCCTCCTTCAAGTAGACCGTCGCATCCGGTGACCACACGACAGACCACACGACCGAGCTCGATCTAGGAGACTGATCCGACATGAAATACGACTTCGCGCAGATCGCGGCGTTGACCGAGGCGATGAACAAGCAGGCAAACGTGACCAAGGACCTTCTCGCGGACGTGGACAGCACCGCGAAGCGGCTCTACCAATCGTGGGAGGGCGACGCGATGACGTCCTACTACGAACTCCAGCGTCAGTGGAACTCCGCATCCGACGAGCTCAATCTCATTCTGTCGAGCCTCGTCGCGGCCGCCCGCACCGGTGGCGAGACGATGCACGGTGTAGAGATGGCCAACAAAGCACGGATGGCTCGCTGACGCCGGTGAACCACATGCATCTGCCCCGACCGAGAACCTCGGTCGGGGCAGATGCCGTTTCACCACATCCGGGTCCGTCGCGGTGATTGACTGGTGTGGTGATGGATTTCGGAGCAGCCCTCGGGGCGGAGCGGTCTCGTTCCGAGCATCGACTCGAGTCGCTTCGAGGCGAACTGGCGTCGGTGATCGAGGGATCGCGGTGGACCACCGACGACGACGAGCACGATCCGGAAGGGTCGACGATCGCGTTCGAGCGAGCGAAGATCGCAGCACTGATCGACGACGCCGAGTCCGAGATTCGCGAGTTCGACGCAGCGGATGCGCGGCTCGCCGCCGGAACGTACGGTTCGTGCGAGCGGTGCGGTAACGAGATCCCGGCGATCAGGCTCGAGGCGCTGCCTGCCGCTCGCCGGTGTGTGACGTGCGTTCGTCTCCGCTGAGACGGTTTTGACCTGGGCGTCGACTCCCGGTATCGTCTCCCGTTGGCGTGTATGGGCTCGTCTCGCATTTTGCGTGCGTATAGAGCTCTTGTCCTCGGGTCTCAACTGGCCGCCGAGGGCATCCACTCGTCTTGGCCAGCAGCGACATCATGAAGACAGGAATTTTCTGTGTCTACTTACGCCCCGAAGGCCGGGGACACCACCCGGACGTGGCATGTGATCGACGCCACGGACGTCGTGCTCGGACGCCTCGCCGTCCAGGCCGCGACTCTGCTCCGCGGTAAGCACAAGCCCACCTACGCACCCAACGTCGATGGCGGCGACTTCGTCGTCATCATCAACGCCGAGAAGGTTGCCATCAGTGGCAACAAGCTCGACGGCAAGTTCCACCACCACCACTCCGGCCACCCGGGCGGTCTGAAGTCGCGCTCGACCCGTCAGGTGCTCGAGAACAACCCCGATCGTCTCGTGGAGAAGGCCGTCGTCGGCATGATCCCCAAGAACAAGCTCGGTAATGCCATCGCGAGCAAGCTGAAGGTCTACGCGGGCCCGAACCACCCGCATGCAGCTCAGCAGCCCGTTCCGTTCGAGATCAAGCAGGTGTCCCAGTGACGGCGCCGGAGGGAAATGACGTGACGTCGCAGGAGAACATCGAAGAGATCGCCGCCGACGAGTTCGTGGCAGTCGAAGATCCCGAGGTCACCTCGGAGATCGAGGCTGCTGCCGCCGCTCCGGCCCCGATCGTGTTCGATCGCCCGATCCAGACCGTCGGTCGCCGTAAGGAAGCCGTCGCTCGTGTTCGGTTGTCTTCTGGCACCGGCGGATTCAAGCTCAACGGCCGCACCCTCGAGGATTACTTCCCCAACAAGGTGCACCAGCAGCTGATCAAGGCTCCTCTCGTGCTCGTCGACCGCGCGGAGTCGTTCGACATCGTCGCGCTGCTGCACGGTGGCGGACCGTCGGGACAGGCAGGCGCGTTGCGTCTGGCCATCTCGCGTGCGCTGATCGAGCTCACTCCCGATGACCGTCCGGCCCTCAAGGCTGCCGGTTACCTCACGCGTGACGCTCGTGCAGTCGAGCGTAAGAAGTACGGCCTGAAGAAGGCCCGTAAGGCGTCGCAGTACTCCAAGCGCTGACGCGTCTCACCCGTTTCATCCTCGAGGGCAGGCATCCAGCAGTATCGGACGCCTGCCCTCGAGGCGTTTCTCACGACATTCTCTCCGCTCGAAGGAGTTCTTGATTCATGGCGCGACTGTTCGGCACCGACGGGGTTCGAGGACTGGCAGGCGGGGTTCTGACCGCAGAGCTGGCGTTGAAGATCGCGCGCGCCGCGGCCGCCGTGCTGGCACCGAACGTCGACGGCCACAGGTGCGTGGCAGTGGTCGGTCGTGATCCGCGCATCAGTGGCGCGATGCTGAGCGCAGCCGTGTCGGCCGGACTGACGGCATCGGGTGTCGACGTGATCGATGTCGGAGTGCTCCCCACGCCTGCAGTCGCCTACCTCACCGCAGAATACGGCGCAGCGCTCGGTGTGATGATCTCTGCTTCCCACAATGCGATGCCCGACAACGGAATCAAGATCTTTGCTGCGGGCGGACACAAGCTCGACGACGACGCGGAGGACCGCATCGAAGCCGCCCTCGATCCCGACGCGCGCTCCGAGAGCGACGGACGTCCGTTGGACGCAACCGGTGCCGCGATCGGCCGTATCGACGTCGCGCAGGACGCGGCAGCCCGCTACACGGAGCATCTCGCTGCATCGGTATCGCACCGACTCGACGGCGTCACGGTCGTGGTCGATTGCTCGCACGGTGCCGCCTCGGTCGTCGGACCGGACATCTACCGACGGGCAGGCGCGACGGTCGTGGCGATCAACGCCGAACCCGATGGCATCAACATCAACGACGGGTGCGGCTCGACGCACATGGAGGGGTTGCGCCGGGCCGTCGTGGAGCACGGTGCCGACCTCGGTATCGCACACGACGGAGATGCCGACCGTTGCCTTGCCGTCGATTCGTCGGGCTCCGTGGTGGACGGTGACGCGATCATGACCGTGTTGGCGATCGCGATGCGCGACGCAGGTCAGTTGACCGACAACACGTTGGTGGCCACGGTCATGAGCAATCTGGGTCTGCACATTGCCATGCGCGAGGCCGGAATCACGTTGCGCACCACGGCAGTCGGAGATCGTTACGTACTGGAGGAGTTGCGCCGCGGGGGATTCGCGCTCGGCGGCGAGCAGAGCGGACACGTAGTACTTCCCGCGGTCGGAACGACGGGCGACGGGATCGCCACGGCACTGCGACTGATGGAGCGGATGGCGCAGACCGGACGCTCCCTTGCGGATCTGGCATCGCCGATGCGGACGTTGCCTCAGGTTCTGATCAACGTGCAGGTTTCGGACAAAGCGGCGGTGGCGTCGGCACCGTCGGTATCGGATGCGGTTGCCGTGGCCGAGCGCGAACTCGGTGCTTCGGGCCGAGTTCTGTTGCGGCCCAGTGGTACCGAGCAGTTGGTGCGGGTAATGGTCGAAGCGTCCGAACTCGACGTAGCGACCCGGCTCGCCGAAGAGCTGGCGGGCCGGGTCGCGTCGGTCTGATCTTTCAGGCGGTGAGTTCGCGCAATGCGGTCAACTGCGCGACGCGGCCCGCGGTGTTCTCGGCCAGCGGCGCGACGTTGAGCGTGGTGACACCCGCTTCGGCGAAGGCCGCGACCCGCTCCTTGACGAAGCTCTCCGGCCCGATGAGGTTGACCGAGCGAGCGAGCTCGTCGGGCACCGCCGCCGCAGCTTCTTCCTTCTTGCCGGCCAGGTACAGGTCTTGAATCTTCTCGGCCTCGGCCTCGTACCCGTAACGCTGCGCCAGGGAGTTGTAGAAGTTCTTGCCCTTGGCTCCCATACCGCCGATGTAGAGCGCCAGGTGCGGCTTGACCCAGGGCAGGTACTTGTCTGCATCCTCGCCGATAGCGAGGGTGGGACTGGCGAACACCTCCAGTTCGCCGAGCGACGGATCACGCTTGGCCTTGCCCGCCGCGAGGGACTCGCCCCACACGTCGGCTGCTTTCTCGGGGAAGTAGAAGATGGGCTGCCAGCCCTCGGCGATCTCCGCGGTGAGCTCGACGTTCTTGGGGCCGAGCGCGGCGATGACGACCGGAATGCGATCCCGCACAGGGTGATTGATCAATTTGAGCGGCTTGCCCAGGCCGGTGCCCTTGTCGGCAGGGAGGGGGATTTGATAGTGCTTGCCCTGATACTGCACCTTTTCGCGGCGCCAGACCTGGCGGCAGATCTCGATCACCTCGCGGGTTCTGGCGATGGGTGCGTCGTATTTGACGCCGTGGAAGCCTTCGACGACCTGCGGTCCGGATGCGCCGAGCCCGAGTACGAAGCGGCCATCCGAGACGTAGTCGAGACCGGCCGCGGTCATGGCGGTCAGTGACGGTGTCCTGGTGTAGATCTGGAAGATGCCGGACGCGATCTTGATCGTGCTCGTCTTGGCTGCGAGGAATCCGAGTTGGCTGACGGCGTCGAACGAGTAGGCCTCGGGCACGAAGATGATGTCGAGACCGGCCTTCTCGAGCTCGGCGACCTCGGCAACGGTCTCGTTGAAACCACCGCTGTAGTTCAGCATCGTTCCGATGTGCATGGGACTCCTCGTTCGGTGAGCAGCTGGTGTAGCTACTTCAGGTACCTGTTACTGACATTTCACATCGGGACGTTACCGCTCCCAGGGGAACCGATGTGAGTCGGCGCACGTCATAGTGAGAAAGGGGCACATCGAGGGGGAGACGGAAGCGCATGAGCGAGGGATTGTCGGTGGACGTGAACCGCGTTCGCGCAGTTGCAGATGCGTTCACCGCGTCGGCCGATGCCCTCGGCGCAGCTGCCGACACCGTAGCCGACGCGGGCTTCGGCGCAGCTGGGTCCGGAAGAAACTACGGGGACCTCGGTGCCGCGTACGTACAGGCTCACCTGGGACTCAGCCGTGGCACCCGGGCGTGGAAATCCTCGGTCGACGACGTCGCCGACGCTCTGACCACTGCGATGAACGAATACGAACGTCAGGACGACACCGCGGCACACTCCATCGAGTCGCCTCGATGACGCCTCCTCTCGCCTCGCTCGGCCAGAGCCCGTCGATCGACGAGATTCTGGACGAGCATGCTGCCGGGCTGTTGCACTTCGAGCGCTTTCTGCCACTCGTGGCTCGGGTGCCGGGAAGTGAGGGCTTCGTGCAGTACGAGCAGGTGTGTGCGAGGTACGACGAGCAGCGAGGCTTGAATCTCGGCGCGCTCGGCAACGATGCCGACGCAGTCGAAGCGATGGCTGCGGTGCTTCGCGATCAACTCGAAGAACAAAAGCAGTTGCGTCGAGTTCTGCAGATGCGATGGCACGGCGAGGCAGGCGATGCCGTGCAGACCTATCTCTCGGTCGAGCAACAGACCGCGGACGAGTTTCTGCAGTCGATCGAAGATGCCCACCAGACGATGTCCGCTACCGTCGACGTTCTTCGCGACGTGGTCACCGACAAGGCGGAACTGTTCGGTGGTCTCGACGTCGATGCCGTGGACGGAAAGAACGTCGACCAGATCGATGCCATCCTGGTGGCGTCGGGAATCGAGTGCGTTCCAGTCGATCGAGGGTCGGTGTTCCCTCGGGTGGCGTCGGCCTTCGAGGAACTGGCCGAGCGGGCACGTAGCGCAGACGTATCGGACGAGTTCGCGGCCGAGGTGGCAGAGCTCTGTCGGAGCTGGATCCACGACCAGTTCGTTCCGCGGATGAAGGCGACCTGCGAGGCCGTCATCGACGTCTGCACCTCGACGGACACCGCAGTGCGAGAGTGCCTGGCGTTGCTGGGCACGGTTCTGGGCGCGGCATACGACCCGGACTTCGGCGACCTCGACGAGCGGAGTTGGGCGATCGCGCCCCCCGCAGAAGACGCTGCGTCACGACCCGAGTTCGACGGTCCGTCGGTGCCCCCGGCGGCAGCGGCTGTACACGCGGCTCCGGTGACCGTCGGACCGACGGCGATCTCGCCGCCGAACGCAGGCGGATCCAGCGGTGCAGTAGGAACCGGGTCGTCGGATCCATCGACCACAGGCGCGGGATTCGGGGACGAGCCGAGTGATCCACTGGATGGACTCGTGGATCGGGTGGTCGCCGAGATCGTCGGTCGCGTCGACGAGGCTCTGGACGGTGCGGCCCCAGATGACCGTGGTGACGATGGCGGAACGGCTTCGCGCTCTTCGGAGTCGGCGGGCGGATCAGTGGAGCCGGAGAACACGGCCGGAGAACGGCCGGAGTCGGACCAGTCTCCACCCGCAGGGCAGTCTCCGGCGGTCGGGCAGGTGTCGCCTCCCGGGCAGTCGTTGGAGGCGGCCACCGACGAGCGAGGCCATCTCGAGGCCGAGCTCGAAGGGCATCGCGCCCGCATCGCACTCGAGCACGACGGTGCAGTGTCGATCGAACTCGAAACCCCGGGGCTCGGTCTTCGCTCGTTCGAGTTGAGAATCGGCCCGTTCGGCTTGCCCGAGATCGTCGAGGTTCCCGGTGTTGTCGACGACGTGAATGCGCAGCAGACACCGATACCTGCGTTGCCGCCCGAGCCCCAGCAGCTTCCCGAGCCCCAGCAACCGCCCGAGACCCAGCAACCGCCCGAGCCCCAGCAACCGCCCGAGACCCAGCAACCGCCCGAGCCCCAGCAACCTCCCGTACCTCCATCGATCGAGCCTCAGCAACCGACCGAGCCATCACCGGCGGAGTCGGCCTCGGACGACGTGTCCGGGCAATGCCTGCCCGAATCGTCCGAGGGCGAACAGCCCGTCGGGATATCGGACGAGCAACCGGCCGTGGAGGAACCGCCTGCCGGTCAGCATCCCGCATTGGCGGATCACCCGATCCCGTCCGTACAGCCGCACGAACAGGCCGCCGGTACCGGTGCCGGCCTCAGCGAGGCGGGAACACTGTGAGCGAGCGAGGCGGGAACACTGTGAGCGAGCGAGCCGGGAACACTGTGAGCGAGCGAGGCGGGAAGGCTGTGAGCGCGGACGGCGGGTGGCGTCGCGAACTGCATCGAATTCGCGACGAGCACAGAGCGGCGATGACGCGAGCAGCAGAGGCTCTCGGGCCGGACCGAACTCCCACAGTTGTTCGTGGTTCACGTAATTCGGGCGTGGAAAGCTCGTCGGAACCCGAGATCGGGCCTGTTTCCGGACCGGTGCTACAACCGGCTCACCTGGACCGACGAGGGCCCCTACCGCATGTCGAGACCGAACCCGGCCCTAGGCCGCATTCCTGGCTGGTGTGATGCCGAGAGGCACCGAGCATGGTCAGCCTCGGCCGAGCAGAGCCTTGATCGACGCGGATGCCTTGGGCTTGGGCTGTGCGTCGAGCGGCGCATGCGGATCGACAGCTCGGGTGCCGTCGATCTCGCCGGTCGATCCGGCCAATTCCTCGTAGTCGGAGTCGCCGGTCAGGTGAAACAGCAGAAACGCGGTGAGAACCGCCCGGGTGCGCTGCTGGGTCTTGCGGTCGGAGCTGTTGATTCCCAGTGAGCGGAGCATTCGCCGGCCTTCGACGAATCCGTCTGCCGTCGAGCCGTCGATTCGGCGGAGGATCGATGGTCCGTACCAGGCCTGGGCGAGAGCCAGTGAATTGTCGTTGAGCGAATCGGCGTTCGAGTTGTCACCGACGACGAGCCCGGGCACGGTCAGACCGGCAGCGGCAGCCTCGGAGGACGGTGCGGTCGGTGCCGGAAACAGCGCTGCGACGGCTTTGACGTCCGATCGGCGGGACGCAGCGAGAACAGCAGTTCCTGCTCCCATGGCGTGACCGGCAGTGGCGAGCTTCTCCGGATGCACACTGATGTTGCCCGGCCCGAGTCGGACACCGGTCATGATGTCGAGCACACTGCCCAGGTCGGTGGCGAGTCCGCGGTGCGAGGGGACGAGGCCACGCTCGGTGTCCGGTGCCGCGACGACGAAGCCCCAGGACGCCAGGTGCTTCAGGGTGTCGGCGTAGTTGCCCGGTCGCAGCATCCAACCGTGTGCAAAGGCCACACCGGGCAGGCCGAAGCCCTCGGCCGGGGTGTAGACGACGCCGGGTTGGCCAGCGAGAGCCAGGTTGCCTCGCAGGACCTTGTGCGGGCCACGCTTGGAGAGAGCAGATGCCAGCTTCTTCGGTTTCGCCACGAGAGATGACGCTACCGAACGCGCGCGCGTGAGGGGGACACCGGACACGTCGCCTCGAGCGAATGGGTCGTGCGCGCCCCGCCGAGTACCCTGATTCACCATGTGCGGAATCGTGGGTTACGTCGGCCACCGCCCAGCTCTGGGTGTGGTGGTCGAAGCGCTTCGGCGTATGGAATATCGGGGCTACGACTCCGCAGGCATCGCAATTCTGAACGGCGCGGGAGCGACAGCCGTCGAGCGCAAGGCAGGTCGACTGGCGAATCTCGAAGCCGAATTGGACGACATCGGCACCGATACGTTCGTCGGCACCACCGGAATGGGACACACCCGTTGGGCGACGCACGGTCGTCCCACCGATCGCAACGCGCACCCGCATCGGGACGCGTCCGGCACCGTCGCTGTGGTGCACAACGGCATCATCGAGAACTTCGGTCCGCTGCGTGCGGAACTGGAAGCAGTCGGAATCGAGTTTCTGTCCGACACCGACACCGAGGTCGCGGTACACCTGGTCTCGCGGGCCTACGCCGACGGCCCGACGGCCGGCGATTTCGTGGCCAGCGCGAAAGCAGTTCTGCGCCGGCTGGAGGGTGCGTTCACCCTGGTGTTCACCCATTCCGATCATGCGGACACGATCGTGGCGGCGCGCCGCTCCACTCCACTGGTGCTCGGCGTGGGCGCCGGTGAGATGTTTCTCGGGTCCGACGTCGCGGCGTTCATCGAGCACACGCGCGACGCCGTCGAGCTCGGCCAGGATCAAGTGGTCGTCATCACCGCCGACGGATACGACATCAGTGACTTCGAGGGCAACGAGGCGCAGGGGCGTCCGTTCCGCATCGACTGGGATCTGGCAGCCGCCGAGAAGGGCGGCCACGACTACTTCATGCTCAAGGAGATCCAGGAACAGCCCGCCGCGGTGGCGGACACGTTGCTCGGTCACTTCGACAACGGTCGAATCGTGCTCGACGAGCAGAGACTGTCCGACCAGGAGCTGCGCGACGTCGACAAGGTGTTCGTCGTGGCCTGCGGTAGCGCGTACCACTCGGGTCTGCTCGCCAAGTACGCCATCGAGCACTGGACCCGGCTGCCGGTCGAGGTGGAACTGGCCAGCGAATTCCGGTATCGCGACCCGGTTCTCGATCGATCGACTCTGGTCGTCGCGATCTCGCAGTCCGGTGAGACCGCCGACACGCTCGAAGCCGTGCGGCACGCCAAGGATCAGAAGGCGCGTGTTCTCGCGGTGTGCAACACCAACGGCTCGCAGATTCCTCGCGAAGCCGACGCCGTGCTCTACACCCGGGCAGGTCCGGAGATCGGCGTCGCGTCGACCAAGGCGTTTCTCGCGCAGGTGACCGCGAATTACCTGGTCGGCCTCGCGCTCGCACAGGCGCGCGGTACCAAGTATCCCGACGAGGTAGCCCGCGAGTTCGCCGAGCTGGAAGCCATGCCCGAGCTGGTGCAGCGGGTTCTTGAAACGGTCGAGCCGGTCCGAGCGCTCGCACGAGAGCTGTCGACTGCAACGACGATTCTCTTCCTCGGTCGACACGTCGGGTACCCGGTCGCTCTCGAAGGCGCGCTCAAGCTCAAGGAACTCGCGTACATGCACGCGGAGGGTTTCGCGGCGGGCGAGCTCAAGCACGGTCCGATCGCACTCATCGAGGACGGTGTCCCGGTGATCATCGTGATGCCGTCGCCGAAGGGTCGCGCAGTGTTGCACTCCAAGATGCTCAGCAACATTCGCGAGATCCAGGCGCGTGGTGCGCGAACGGTGGTCATCGCCGAGGAAGGTGACGAGGCTGTGCGGCCGTTCGCCGACAATCTGATCGAGATCCCGGCGGCCTCGACGCTGTTGCAACCGTTGCTGTCGACGATCCCGCTGCAGGTGTTCGCCGCCGAGGTCGCGCAGGCGCGGGGTTACGACGTGGACAAGCCTCGGAATCTGGCCAAGTCCGTCACCGTCGAGTAGCGCTCGGTATGCGCGGCTACTACACACCGGAACAGATCCGCAACGCGGAAGCGCCGTTGCTGAACTCGTTGCCGAACGGCGTTCTCATGCGCCGCGCCGCGTACGGATTGGCCACCGTCGTGGCGGCCGAGCTGGCTGCGCGTACGGGCGGCGTCGCGGGGCGTCGCGTGACGATCCTGGTGGGCACGGGCGACAACGGCGGCGACGGTCTGTGGGCGGGGGCGTATCTGCGTCGACGGGGTGTCTCGGTGTCGGCCCTCCTGCTCGACCCGGCGCGGGCGCACGCCGAAGGGCTCGAGGCCCTGCGGTCGTCGGGTGGACGAGTGGTGACGCAGTGCGGGCAGGCGGACATCGTCGTCGACGCCATAGTCGGGATTTCCGGCAAGGGCCCGCTGCGACCCGATGCCGCTGCGGTCGTCCAGCAGATCACCGCACCGATCGTGGCGGTGGACGTGCCGAGTGGGGTCGACGCGGAGACCGGTGCCGCACCCGGCCCGGCCGTGACCGCCGATGTGACGGTCACGTTCGGTGCTCGTAAGCCCGTTCACGTTCTTGCCGTACCTCGTTGTGGCCGAGTCGAACTGGTCGACATCGGGCTGACGCTTCCGGCTCCGGCGATGGCGTCGTTCCAGCCGGCCGACGTGGGCAGGGCGTGGCCGATTCCTACGGCGTCGGACGACAAGTACTCGCAGGGGGTCGTGGGTGTCCTCGCAGGCAGCGCGACGTACCCCGGGGCCGCACTGTTGTGCGTCGGAGCGGCGGTGGCGGCCACCTCCGGAATGGTTCGCTACGTGGGAAGCGCGGGCGCAGAGGTTGTCTCGCACTGTCCGGAGGTCGTCGTCGCCCCGGATCTCGACGCGGCAGGGAGAGTTCAGGCGTGGGTCGTCGGTCCCGGTTTCGGCACTTACGAGGACTCGGAAGACATCGTGCGGCGGGTTCTGGAGTCGGATCTGCCGGTGGTCGTCGACGCGGATGCACTGACGATCCTCGCCCGCAACGATCACTGGGTCACCGGGAGATCGGCACCGACGCTGTTGACCCCGCACGCCGGCGAATTCGCGCGCTTGACCGGATCCGACCCCGGCCCCGACCGGGTGAGTGCGGTGCGAGATCTCGCCGAGCGCTGGGGAGTGACCGTTCTGCTCAAGGGCCGCGCGACGATCATCGCCGACGCGGACGGCACCACATTCGTCAGCGACGCAGGGGGATCGGCCGCGTCGACCGCGGGATCCGGCGACGTACTGTCGGGCATTCTCGGGGCCTTGCTCGCGTCGGGAATGACACCGTCCACTGCGGCCGCGTGCGGTACGAAGGTGCATGCACTCGCCGCGGCGCGTGCGGCCCACGGGTCGGGCGGAGAGTTCGCGGCACCCATTTCTGCAAGCCCGCTATGTGCGTCCATTCCGGACGCCATACGAACTGTGCGCTCGCTCACGGTCTGATCGTCGTTGTTCGTGGCCCACGTTGGAGGCCAGGTGTGTCACGAGTTGTGCCACCCTGATCCGCCGTGACGGTCGCTCGGATGGCACTATCGAATGTTGTGAGTATCGGCTGCGACGACGAGAGGACCGATCCTCGGACGGATTCGGGGGCTGTGGCGTCCGTCGACCTCGACGCAGTGGCCCACAACGTTCGCGTGTTGCAGGAGTTCGCTGGGGATGCTGCGGTGATGGCGGTACTGAAGGCCGACGGCTACAACCACGGTGCCGTCGAGGTCGCACGCGCCGCAGTCGCAGCAGGGGCGCAGGAGCTCGGCGTCACCACCATCGGTGAGGCCCTCGAACTCCGAGCTGCCGGTGTGACGGTTCCGGTGTTGGCGTGGTTGCACCGAACGGATTCCGATTTCGCCGCAGCGATCGCCGAGCAGGTGGGGATCGGGGTGTCCACGGCGGCCCAGCTCGACGCGGTGGTCGACGCGGCACACCGAGTCGGTTCCGCCGCTGACCTTTCGCTCAAGATCGATACCGGACTGAACCGCAACGGGGTCGCGGAAGCAGACCTCGATGCGGTCCTCGACACGACGGCGGTTGCTGTCGCGGAGGGCAGTGTGCGGTTGACCGGAATGTTCTCGCACCTGGCCTGCTCCGACGAGCCGGGCCATCCCGCCAACGATGCCCAGGCCGAGCGGCTTCGCGATGCGGTGCGGCGCGCCACTCGGCGGGGAACTCCACCCGCGGTGGTGCACCTGTCCAACTCGGCAGCCACGCTGACCAGACCCGATCTCGGTTTCGACATGGTCCGACCGGGTATTGCTCTGTACGGCCTCTCGCCGGTACCCCACTTGGGAACCTTCGGTTTGCGGCCGGTCATGACCGTGTCGGCCCAGGTGGCGCACATCAAGAACGTGAGTGAAGGTGAATCGGTGTCCTACGGCTACACGTGGACCGCACCGGCCGACACCGTGGTCGCCCTCGTCGCCCTCGGATACGCCGACGGCGTCGTTCGGCGTCTCAGCGGACGCTTCGAGGTGACCATCGCAGGTCGGCGCTATCCCTCGGTGGGACGAGTGTGTATGGATCAGTTCGTCGTCGAACTCGGCGGCGACGGCTCGGGTGTCGCGGTCGGCGACGAAGCGCTACTGTTCGGGCCAGGGGACAGGGGAGAAGCGCACGCCCAGGATTGGGCAGATGCGCTCGAGACAATCAGCTACGAGGTCGTCACCGGCATTCGTGGACGTGTTCGACGACGGTTCGTCGGCGCGCACTCAGGGGAGGCGTCGATATAGATCATGCTCGGATTGCTGGAGAGTATTGCAATTGTGGTGCGCGAGACCGCGTTCCGGTCGAACAAGGATCCGCTGGCCACCGAGAATCTCGATCTCATGGACGCCGACCGCGGCAGTATCGTCACCGCGGACGACGGTGTTCCACTGGCGGTACGTGAAGTCGGTCCCTCGGACGCCGAACTGACCGTGATCTTCGTGCACGGCTACTGCCTGCGCATGTCGTCGTGGCATTTTCAACGTCGCACACTCGAACAGCAGTGGGGTTCGACGGTTCGGATGGTCTTCTACGATCAGCGCGGCCACGGACGCTCGGGTGTGCCGAGTCCGGAGAGCTGCACCATCGGCCAGCTCGGCCTCGATCTCGATGCGGTGATTCGCTCGGTGGTACCGAAGGGGCGCATCGTCCTGGTCGGGCACTCGATGGGTGGGATGTCGATTCTGTCGATGGCGCGGCAGCGATCGGACGTGCTGCGGCAGCGAGTGATCGGGGCGGTGCTGATCTCCACCACCGCGGCCGGTCTCGCACAATCCGGGGTCGGTCGTAGTCTGCAGAATCCGGCGGTCGACGCCTTCCGGCTCGCCGTTCGGACGTCGCCCGGCGTCGTGCAGCTCGGCCGTGGTGCGGTGCGCGCACTTATCTCGCCGATCCTGCGCGCCGCGTCCTACGGCACCAGAGTCTCCCCGCGGTTGGTCGCGTTCTCCCAGTCCATGATCGACGACACGTCTGTCGTCACCATCGTCAACTTCCTCGAGACGCTAGAGCTCCACGACGAATCCGAAGCGCTGATGGAGTTCGAGAACATTCCGGTGTCGGTGGTGTGCGGGGACGAGGATTGGATCATTCCGTTCGCCAGCTCGGAGGCTCTGGCCCAGGCCTTGCCGCGTTCGGAGACGGTGCGCGTCCGCCAGGGCGGACATCTGGTTCAACTCGAATTCCCCGAACAGGTCAACGGCGCGATCCAGCGGCTCGTGGCCCGGGCAACAGAGGCCGCGGGCAAGAAACGGCGGTGGGGTGTTGTCTGACGAGCCGCTGACCTTGCCGGTGGACGTCGAGTTGGTCACTGCCGCAGACACTGCCGAGTTCGGCGCACGGTTGGCGCGCGTTCTGGTGGCGGGCGATCTGGTGATTCTCGACGGTCCGTTGGGCGCAGGGAAGACCGCGATGACCAAAGGTATCGCCGCCGGTCTCGGCGTGCAGGGACGAGTGACGTCGCCCACCTTCGTCATTGCCCGTGAGCATCGCCCCGGGCCGCGGCCGCACGGGTTACCGCCGGTGGCGCTCGTGCACGTCGATGCCTATCGGCTCGGGATGACCGGACAATCGGCACTCGACGAACTCGATGCGCTCGATCTCGACACGGACCTCACCGACGCTGTTGTCGTGGTCGAATGGGGTGAGGGGTTGGTGGAGAACCTGACGGACGGGCACGTCTCGGTTCGGTTGGCGCGTGATCCGGAGTCGGATGTTCGACGCGTGAGTGCTCGCCGTGTCGGCGACGTGCCGGTCAGCCCGCTGCCGGCGTGAGCAGCGCCACCAACTGTGCTCGCCCTCTGCTGATCCGGCTCTTGACCGTCTGAATCCCGACCCGCTGGTGGGCGGCGATTTCCGAATACGACAGATCGGCGAACTCTCGAAGCACTATTGCCTCGCGGAAGTCCTCCGGGAGCTGGGCCAGGGCCGATCGAACTGCGTCGACGTCTGCCACCCGGTCGGCCGTGGGCGACGACAGGTCGGGGAGGTCGATTCCCTCCGGCGAGTAATCGAGGACTTCCTTGCGTCGACGGATCAACGAGAGCGACGCGTTGGCAGCGATGCGGTGCAGCCACGTGCTGAATTTGGCGTCACCGCGGAAGCGGTGCAGATTCTGCCAGGCAGAGGTGAGAGTGTCCTGTAGGGCGTCCTCGGCGTCGTGTCGATTTCCGGTGATCTGCAGACAGACTGCCCAGGCGTGAGTGCGATGTCGACCGACCAGTTCGCCGAATGCAGCGCTGTCGCCCTCCCGGCACAAGGCCAACAAAGCACCGTCGTTCATACATGCTCCCCCAACACAGGACTAGTCGGTCTGTTTCTGATCCTGAGCTAATGATATCGCTCAGCGGAAGCATCGTCTCGCCGCCCCCTGGGGCGCACGGACTCGTCCGACTACGGTCCGAAGTCGGATCCGTCGCCCAGGTCGATGTCGTCCGCATCCCAATGCCCGCCGTCATCGTGCTCGTGGCCGTGACCATCGTGCTCGTGGCTGTGATGATCATCGCCGTCCAGGTGCGACGATCCGTGGTCCAGCAGACCGTCGTGGGAGGGATCGTAGTGTCCGGCAGTGTCGGAATCGGTGTCGTCGTCAGGGTCGGGCAGCAGCACGTCCTGCGCATCGAAACCGACATCCGTGTCGTCCATGATCGGGACCACCACGTCGTCGACGGGGGGAGACTCGGGATCGAGCGCGTGGGCGAGCGCTGCCGACCAGACATCGGCAGGTGGTGCCGGTAGGACTACCGATCGGTCGAGGCCGAGAATGTCGAAGACGCTGTCGCCGTCGCTGCTCACTTCACAATCCTCTCGTCTCTCACGAGTATGCACTCATATTCAGACAATCAGGTCAGCGGGATGAGGGCCCAGAGCTTGGGGGCCAGGGCAGCGAGGCCGGGATCGACCGAGGTGGAGTCGGCGAGATCCGGATCGGTGTCGTCCGCCACCAGCATCTCGTGATCGGAGTCTGCCCAGGCGTTGTCGAACTCGTCGATGGATATCTCGAACTGGTTGCCGTCCGGATTGCCAGGATCGGACAGGATCACCACGCCGCGATTCTCGTCGATGCCGGCGACGACCAATGCGTGGTCCGGGGTGTCGTCCTCGTAGGTCTCGGTACCGGGGTACCAGATTTCACCCGAGTCGACCATGGCGATCACGCCGTACCCCTCGGAGAGCTTCGCCTCGAGATCCTGCATCGAACTGCTCTCCAGATGACACGGAACTCCTTGATCTTCCATCAGGATCTCCATGTCGGCGGACGTCATACCCATGGACGGATCGTTGTTGGGAAACAGGCCGAGTTCGAGGGCTCGGTCGACCAACTGCTGGGGATCGGTGATGTTCAGTCCGGTGTACTCGGACACCACCTGAGCGATGGACGACGGCCCGCAGTAGCCGTTCACCTCTTGGTAGAACCAATCTGCCGTCCATGCCGTCGGGGTGCCGTAGGAGCCGTCCTCGGGCACCGGAGCGCCGTCCGCGGGCGGCGGAACGTCCACGGGCTCGGGGGCAGGAGGCGGGACGTCGGCCGGCTCGGGTAGGAGTGCCGGCTCGGGAACCACTGCAGGCGAGGGTGATTCGGACGGTGGATCGCTCAGGTCCGGTACCGAAGGATCGGGCACGCCTGGCGCGGAAGCTGGGGTCATCGACGGCATCTCGGGCATGTCGGGCGCCGACACCGCGCTCGGCGAATCGACGTAGTCCATCGAGGGCATCGTGGGCATCGACGGTGCTGCCAGGGTGTCGCCGAGCGAATGGTCGACGCTGTCCGAGTAGTCATCGGTGTTCGTTCCCGATGCCGCGTCGTGGTCCGCGGAGGTGTCGGTGAAATCGAAGTGCTCGTTCATCTCGGTCTCTTTCGTCTGGGATCAGGAATGAACGCGGGAGTCAGGCCAGGTCGGGCGTGGGGTTGAAATCGCCGGACTGATCGGTGTCGATGTAGACCTCGTCTGCGTATCCGTCGCCGTCGGTGTCGACTCCGAGGTAATCGAGTGTGCCGTCGCCGTTGGTGTCGAGGAGGACGGTATCGATCACGCCGTCCCCGTCGGTATCGAGATCCACCTCGTCCGCCGTGCCGTCGCCGTCCAGATCGAAGATGGCCGTGTCTGCTTTGCCGTCGCCGTCGGTGTCCATGCGCGTCTCATCGGTGACACCGTCACCGTCGAGGTCGGTATCGACGATGTCGAAGCGACCGTCGCCTGCACTCGACGTCTCGACCACGTCGGCCACTCCGTCTCCGTCGTAGTCGTGCAGGATCTGATCGACGGTTCCGTTGCCGTCCAGGTCGATCTGCGTGGTGTCGACGATGCCGTCGCCGTCGAGATCGCGGTGCGAGACATACGAATTCGTGTCGGCTGGTTCTGGTGACGAGCTCGCGGGCACCGTACTCGTGGGTTCTGCGCTCGTGGGGTCGGGGGCAGTGGCCGGTGCCGCAGGAGGC
>NZ_NOYI01000027.1 GCF_002258785.1 Rhodococcus sp. 06-235-1A | reverse complement strand
GGTCGTGGACGTGAGCCAGCCGGCGGGGCCGGGGAAGCCGAGTTTCTCGCGGCTCACGCGGGTGTCGATGTCGGCGACGAGGGCGATACGACGGGCTTCCAACAACTGGATCTGATGGGAGACCGCGGCGGCGTCGGCGAGGAGTTCACTCTCGCTCAGTTGCCAGATCGCGGTGGCCATGGGAGCAAGTGCATCGAACATGTATTCGATGCACAATGATAGTCGAATCGAAAACTATTGTCCTGCATAAGGATTCGTGAAACAGAATTTGTCGGTAGCTCCTGATATAGGTCGGCTCAACCGCCACGCTTCACGATTCGCGGTCTGCGATCACGGTTCCTTGGTGATGGAGTATTTTCCAGTCACCATCCCGTCTCTGCCACAAGGTAGTTCTGCGGGTATGCCTGCCGTCGAGCCGCAGTGTGTACGTCAGCAGGTAGGTGGCTGGGGCAATTTCCCGTAGCTCGAACGCGCTGGTCTCCCAATCACCGTCGAGCCGACCGCTCGGGTCGGACGAGTACCGGCCTTCGAGGACCGACCAGACGTGTTCGCGACTGTAGATCCGACCGAAGCTCCGATCTCCCAGAAGCTTGGATCGGTGAGGCGCTCGAAATCCCTCCGCGTGGTGCCGAACTCGCGGCGGTGGAAGATCGGTTCTCGTCCTTCGAGTTCCGCGAGTACCTCATGCAGCTCGGGCGCAGAGTGCCAATCGGGCCCGCGCACAGAATCAGCCCCCAACCGCTATCCGATGGTTCCCAGCGACGCCAGAGTCTTGACAACAGCCCGCGCTGCCTCGGCACCCTTCTTCTCCAGGTGCGCCGTGAAGAACTCGGTGTGGTCTGCGTGCTCGTGGAAATGGTGGGGCGTGAGCACCACGGAGAACACCGGGACGTCGGTGTCCAGCTGCACACGCATCAGACCGTCGATCACCGCCGTCTCCACGAAGTCGTGTCGATAGATTCCGCCGTCCACCACCAGGGCGGCAGCGACTATTGCGGAGTACTTACCCGTCTTGGCCAAGCGCTGCGCGTGTAGCGGGATCTCGAATGCTCCCGGGACCTCGAAGACGTCGACGGGAGTATCGGCCTGGCCGAGCCGCTCGAGTTCGGCGGCGAATCCCACTCGCGCGCGATCGACGATGTCCAGGTGCCAGCTGGCGTGGACGAAGGCAATGGATCCGGCGAGTGGAGTCGTCATGGGTGCGATGCTAGCGGTACCGCTCGTCGAGCAAGTCGAGTGTTGCGCCATCGAATTCACCGCCGAAATACTTTTGCAACACTTCGTCGAAAACGGACCGACCCTCGGTAGCCTCGGCGAAAAGGGTCATGGACGAATGCAGCTTCAGATTGTCGGGATAGCCGAAGATCTCGTCGACCGTCCGGCCCTCGATGCCGACGGTCAGCCGGGCCGCCTTCTTCAGGCGAGGCCCCAGCACCTCGTGAGACAGGTACAGCTCTGCCTCGGTCAGGTCTGCGATGCCGAAGTGTTGAGCGGTTGCGCTGCGCCCCAACCCTGCCAACTGCGGGAACACGAACCACATCCAGTGCGTCTGCTTCCGTCCCGCCTTCAGCTCCCGCGTCACCGCATTCCAGACGGGTTCCTGGGCGTCGACGAAGCGTTGCAGGTCGTATTCGGTCATGCCACTCAACCTAGGTGAAGCCACGCATCAGAGTGTCGACGGTTGCGTCCAGTAGATCCTCGGCCGGGACGCCGTCGAGCAGGTCGCCGGTGGCCAACATTGCAACGCCGTGCACGCTCGCGAAGGCCACTCGGGCAAGTATCGCCGGTGGAGCCTCGGTGATCACACCGGCCCCGATGGCATCGATCAGCAGCGACTCGGTTGCAGTCATACTTTCGTGCGCAACCTCTTTCAGCTCTTCGCTGGCATCGGGATGATGTTTCGTGCTGTACATGACGTCCAGTAATTCGGGATGCTCGACGGCGAAACCGAGGTAGGCACGGGCGACGCCACGGAACCGAGACATCAGCTCTCCGGAGCCGGTCGCAGCCGCAACCATCCGTCGGTTCAGTTCCTGAAAACCATGCAGCGCCAGTGCATCGAGCAGTGCCTGCTTGTCTCGGAAATGGCGAGCCGGGGCGGCATGACTGACTCCCACGTCTCTGGCCAATTGCCGCAGCGACAGCGCGTCGACGCCACCCTGCGCGATGCTCCGTTCGGCCGCGTCGAGCAATACCGCCCGCAGATCACCATGGTGGTAGCGCCGCGTTGCCATCCACTCACCCTAAAGGATGTTGGCATTGACAACAATGCTGGCACTGCCTACATTTGCATCCATGACTTCCACAGTGCTCATCACCGGAGCAAGCTCAGGCCTCGGCGAGGAATTCGCCAACCGATTCGCCGCACGCGGCGAGAACGTCGTCCTCGTGGCCCGGCGGGCCGATCGACTCGAGGCGCTCGCTCACCACATCGAAGCCGACCACGGCGTCACTGCCACCGTCGTGGCGATGGACCTGGGCGTACCTGGAGTCGGCGCGGCACTGCGAACCACGTTGGCCGAGAAAAGAATCACTCCCACTTCCCTGGTCAACAACGCAGGCTTCGGAACGCACGGCCGGTTCGCCGACGAGGATCCGGAGCGCGTGGCCGCAGAGATCGCCCTCAACGTCAGTGCGCTGGTCGACCTCACGCACGCATTCCTGCCGAACCTGACCGGTGCGCTGATCAACGTGGCGAGTACCGCTGCGTATCAGCCCACGCCCAACATGGCCGTGTACGGGGCGACGAAAGCGTTCGTGTTGAGCTTCACCGAGGCTCTGGCGTTCGAGCACCGCACCTCGTCGCTGAAAGTACTCGCGCTCTCCCCCGGCCCTACCCGCACAGAGTTCTTCGACGTCGTGGGGTCGAAAGACGCCGCAGTGGGCAACTTCCAGACGTCCGAGCAAGTGGTCTCGACGGCGATGCGCGCGTTGGACTCTCGTCGGACCCCGGCCAGTGTGGTGTCCGGCTTGTCGAACAAGATCAGCGCGGGCAGCGTTCGCCTCGCGCCGCGCGCCCTGGCAACAGTGATCAGTGGTCGCCTGTTGAAGGCCTGAGGCCTACCCCCGTGTACGACGCGAATCGATCACTCCTGTATCGAATCCGGCCAGATGTAATCCCCCGTGGAATCGCGCGTGTTCGATCTTGAGGCACCGATCCATGACGACGTTCAGTCCGGCTTCCTCGGCGTCATGGGCCACCTGCTCGTGCCACAGCCCCAGCTGCAGCCAGATCGTCTTCGCCTGCGCAGCAATTGTTTCGGAGAGAACATCGGGCAGGTCGTCGTACTTGCGGAACACGTCCACCAGATGAGGCGGCTTCGGGAGATCCGCGAGCGTCGGATAGACCGTCGTTCCTTCGATTTCGGCGATCGTGGGATTGACCAGAAATATCTCGTAGTTGCTCGTCGACGACAAGTACCGGTTGACGAAGTAGCTTGCCCGCGAGGGATTCTTGGACGCTCCGACGATTGCGACCGTCTTGGTTTCCCGCAGAATGCGCTGACGCTCTTGGGCGGACGGGCCCTGCCAGGTGCGTTCACTCACGAGCGTGCCTTTCCGGTTGCCAGCGTCAGGGCCTGATCCAGATCCCAGAGAATGTCCTCGACATCTTCGAGTCCGACGCTGATGCGGATCAATTCCGGGCCGACGCCCGCTCCGCGGAGTTGATCGTCGGTCAGCTGCCGGTGCGTGGTGCTGGCCGGGTGAATCACCAGCGTCCGCACATCACCGATGTTGGCGACGTGGCTGGCCACCTGGACGCTCTCGACGAATGCCTGCCCGGCGTCGCGGCCACCGTCGATTCCGAAGGCGAACACCGCCCCCGGGCCGGAAGGCAGATATTTCTGAGACCGACTGTGATGCGGGTGGCCCTGCAGCCCAGCCCATCTCACGTAGTCGATACGAGAATCACCGTCGAGCCATTCGGCGACGACGCGGGCATTTGCGACGTGAGCGTCCATACGCTGAGGCAAAGTCTCGACACCCTGGATCAGGGTGAACGCCGATTGCGGTGCCAATGCGCCGCCGATGTCGCGCAACTGTTCGCTGCGCAGCTTGGTCAGAAAGCCGTATTCGCCGAAGTTTCCCCACCACGACAAGCCACCGTACGAGGCCACCGGCTCGGTCATCTGTGGGAATTTGCCCGAGCCCCAATCGAATCGACCGGATTCGATCACCACGCCACCCAGCGTCGAACCGTGCCCGCCGAGAAACTTCGTTGCCGAATGGATCACGATGTCGGCACCGAACTCGATGGGCCTGCTCAGCCACGGCGTCGCCATCGTCGCGTCGATCACCAACGGGATTCCATGCTCGTGGGCAACGGCGGCAAGACCGTCGAGGTCGGCGATCTCCCCCGAGGGGTTGCCGATGATCTCGGCATAGATGAGCTTGGTCGAATCCGTCACTGCTGCGGCATACTCCGCCGGATCGGTGCCCGGTACGAACGTCGTGTCCACACCGAAACGTCGGAGCGTGACGTCGAGTTGAGTCACCGTCCCGCCGTAGAGACCCGCCGCGGCGACGATGTGATCCCCGGCGCCCGCGAGCGCGGCGAACACTGCGAATTCGGCCGCCAACCCGCTGGCGAACGCAACGGCTCCGATGCCGCCTTCGAGGCTCGCAATGCGCTCCTCGAAGGCGGCAACGGTGGGGTTGCCGATGCGGCTGTACACGTTGCCGTACTTCTGCAGAGCGAACAGATCGCCTGCGTCCGCTGAATTCTCGAAGACGTAGCTCGCCGTCTGATAGATCGGCACAGCACGCGAACCGGTGGAAGGATCAGGCCTCGCTCCGGCGTGAATTGCTCTGGTACGCAGGCCGAATGTCCGCTCGCTCATGAACTCAGGCCGTTTCGAGAACGGTGTGGATCGGGGTGGGATTGCGCGTCAGATCCAGCACGGGGCAATGATCGTCGACGGCCTGTTGCAGTTCCTCGTACCGTTCCCTTGTCTCGGGTCCGGTGACCGTGACGACGACGCGCACCTCGCCGAACCCGGGACGAACGTTGTCGTCGAAGCCGAAGAATCCGCGAACGTCGAGGTCCCCTTCGGCCTTGGCCTTGATGTCGTCTACGACTATGCCGAGCTTTTCGGCCCACACGCGGTAGGTGACCACCTGGCAGGACAGCAGCGACGCCAGGTAGTACTCGACGGGATTGGCGGCCGTGTTCTCGCCGCCGAGGGCCGGTGGCTCGTCGACCTCGACGCTGTATTTACCGAGCGTGACGGTGCTGGCGACGGCGTCATGCGCGGTTGCGGAGGCACGGAAGACCGCCTGGGCGTTCTTCGGGTCGGCCTGCACGGCGTCATCGGTGGCAGCGATGACGCCGCCGAGATGGGACACAGATGTGGTCATGAGAATTCCTGTTCGATTCGAGGGTTGCCGGAACTACCCGAGGAGCGCGAAATCTCGTCGGGGATGGGTTCGATCGACAGCTACGAACAGGAAGAAGTGCAGACGAGACCGAAGTCGATGGTGCGACGACGAACGAGCCTTCTGGCTGCGTCGGTCACGTGTGTCTCGGTCACGGTGCCGACAATAGCCTAGGAACGTCTCGCCTACGAGAACTGGTCCGCGCCGACGTCGGTCTCGTCGTCGGCGATGGCCGCGACGATCCGCGCTGCCACCGACTCCGGCGTCAGGCCCTGCGGAAGCTTCGGTGCCTGCCCCGCGATCGGCCGGGTTGCCAGACCGGTCTCGGTGTGTGGTGGACGCACGTCAACGATCCTGATCTTGGACTTGCGCGCCTCTGTCCGAACACTTTTCAGCAACGCACTGGCCGCTGCCTTGCTCGCCGAGTAGGCACCCATGTTCGGCATCGGCTTGTCGGCCACCACCGCGCTGATGTTGACCACGAACCCACCGGGCTGCAGGGTGGTCAGAGCTTCTCGCAATACCCGCAGCGGCGCGAGATAGTTCAGCAGCAACAGCTCGTCGACGGTGTCGTCGTCCACCTCTGCCACCGGACCGAACGCCACCACGCCGGCGGCGATGACGATCCCGTCCAGCCCACCGTGATGTTCGACGGCCTCCGCGACCGCCGCCTTTGCCGAATCCGGCAGCGTCAGATCGGCGTTCACCGTGTGGTGTTCCGAGGATTCCAGGCTGCGACCGCTGACGGTCAGCCGAGCACCGGCCTTCGCGAGCTGCTCGACGATCGGACCGCCGAGACCGCCACTGGCACCGAAAACGAGAATGCGTGCGCCGTCGAGAGTGGTCATGGTTTCGAGGCTAACGGCCGCCTCGCGGCCTCGCTGACGACTAGCTCAACAGCTTCTTCTGCACCTTGCCCATGGCATTGCGCGGGAGCGAGTCGACGACGCGAATCTCGCGGGGCCGCTTGTGAATCGACAGCTCGGTCGCCACCAGGTCGATCAACACTCGATCCTCGACAGCCGAGCCGACGACGAAGGCCACGATGCGCTGGCCCAGGTCTTCGTCCGGTAAGCCGACGACGGCGACCTCGTCGACGCTCGGGTGCCCCAGCAGCACCGTCTCGATCTCCCCCGCGCCGACGCGATAGCCGCCCGATTTGATCAGGTCCGTCGACGCACGTCCGACGATGCGGTGAAAGCCGTCCGGCTCGATGAGGGCGACATCTCCGGTGTCGAACCAGCCGTCCTCGGTGAAGGTCTTGGCCGTCGCCTCGGGGTTGTTCAGGTAACCGTCGAACAGCATGGGGCAGCGGATCTGCAGTGCGCCGATCGATTCGCCGTCGTGCGGCACGATTTCGCCCTGATCGCCGCGCAACCGGGTTTCGACGCCTGCGACCGGTAGTCCCACCGAACCCGGTCGACGCTCACCGTCGGCGCGGGTGCTGATCGTGATCAGGGTTTCGCTCATGCCGTATCGCTCGATGGGCGCCTGGCCGGTGAGTTCACGTAGCTTCTCGAACACCGGCACCGGCAGTGGCGCGCTACCGGATACCAGCAACCGGGCGTCGGCCAGGGCGCGAGCGGACGTCTCGTCTGCGGCGACCCTCGACCACACTGTCGGCACACCGAAGTACAGGGATCCGCGCGCTGCCGCGTAGAGCTCCGGAGTCGGCTTACCGGTGTGGATCAGCGGGCTGCCGACCCGCAACGGCCCGAGCATTCCGAGTATCAATCCGTGTACGTGGAACAGCGGAAGCCCATGCACCACAGTGTCTTTCCACGTCCAGCTCCAGGCCTCCGCCAATGCGTCGAGGCCGGCCGCAATGGCACTGCGGGAGATCAGGACGCCCTTCGGCGGGCCGGTGGTACCGGAGGTGTAGAGCACAAAAGCGATGGCCGACGGCTGCGGTTCGGCGTAGCTGTGCCACGAGCGTGCGTGTTGACGCACCGGCAGAACCTCGAGTCCCGAGGCATCGGGCGGCGCTTCACCGAGCCATGCCTGGGCACCCGAGTCGCGGAGGATGTGCTCACGTTCGGCAACCCCCGCGTCCGGCGGGACCGGCACCACGGTGACTCCGGCGATCAGCGCACCGACGACCGCGAGCACCGTCTTGACCGACGGCGTCGCGTAGATCGCCAGCCGGTCGGCCCGCGCGATGCGTTCGGCAACCGAGGTCGCCGCACCCAGGATGTCGGCACGGGAAAGCGAGACACCGTCGATGGTGATGGCGTCGGGAATATCGTCTCCCCGCGCAACGGCGAGTGGGTTCAGTGAACGAAGCAGCACATGGCTACCGTACATACATGGACGTGGACGGAATCGACACCGGCGACTACGCCGAGTACATGACGGTCGCCGCCGGCGACCTGCAAGCGGGTGTCTATCTGATAGGGACCGACGCCGAGCAGGACGACGATTCCGACGATGATCTGGACCTGGATCTCGACGACGAGGATTCCGACGACGACATCGAGATCGCGCATGTCACCGACGGTGCACCGCGGCTCGTCTACTCGGTGCAGTCCGACGATTTCTGGACCCGCGTCGAACTGGCAGATCTCCGAGCCACCCAGCTCTACGAGGAAGCCCACGCACGCAATCCCGAGGTCAACACCGAGCCGAAGCGCTTCACGACCGTCGAAGCATTCGGCAGCAACGAATTGGTCTACATCCTGCGCATCCGACGCGGCGGCTGGGACGTGAGCGAAGCGGACCTCGAGCCCTGAACAGCGATTTCTCAGGCGGCAGACCCGACCGTTCCGATGCCGAGGGCAACCAGGAATCCGGCGCTGATGCGGTCCAACCAGTCGGTCACCGCGGGCTTGCGCAGCAACGCGACCGCGCGTGAGGCCACGACCGAGAACACGCCCATCACGAGTGCGGCAACAACGACTTCGACCAGGCCCAGTGTCATGGCCCCGGTGAACGTGACCACGGTGAGGAACTGCGGCACCACGGCAAGGTAGAACAACCCGACCTTGGGATTGAGTGCGCACGAGAGGACTCCGGCACCGAACGCCGACCGCGCGGACGCGGCGACGGGTACCAGCGGCTCGCCGGCCACCTTGTTCTTCCGGCGCGCCCGAAACGCCTTCACACCCAGATACAGCAGATACAGCCCGCCGAGGACCTTGACCACGCGATACGCCGTCGCCGACTGCTCGACGATCGCCGCCAGACCGACGGCTACCAACACGGCCCAGAACAGTCCGCCGATCGCGACTCCCATCGCCGCCGCGATCCCGGGCTTGAGGCCGCCGATGCTGTAGCGGAGCACCAGAAACGAATCGGGTCCGGGCAGGATCGCCAGCAGAAAACACACGCCGGCGAAGCTGAGCAGGAGGGTGACGGTCATGGGTACATGAGAACACCCGGGCGGAGCCGAAGCCAACTGACTTTTCTGTCCACCAGAAGCCTCGAACTATCCGTGCAGGCGAGCCGCCGCAGCGTCGATGCGCTCGTCCGTGGCCGTCAGCGCGATGCGCACGTGCTGTGCACCGTTCGGCCCGTAGAACTCTCCCGGGGCGGCGAGGATGCCGCGTTCGGCAAGCCAGTCGACGGTGTCGCGGCACGGTTCGCCCCGCGTAGCCCACAGGTAGAGCCCCGCCTCGGAATGGTCGACGGTGAACCCCGCAGCCTCGACGGCCGCTTTGAGCACAGTCCGCCGGGCGCGGTACAGCTCGCGTTGAACGTTCTCGTGCTCGTCGTCGGCCAGTGCTGCGGTCATTGCTGCCTGGATCGGCAGCGGCACCATCATGCCGGCGTGCTTGCGCACCTCGAGCAACTCGGCGACGAGGGACGCGTCGCCGGTGACGAAGCCGGCGCGGTAGCTCGCCAGGTTCGAGGTCTTCGAGAGTGAGTGCACGGCAAGCAGATTGGTGTGATCGCCGTCGCACACGCGAGGATCGAGCACCGACACGGCGTCGGCGTCCCAGGTCAGTCCCAGGTAGCACTCGTCCGAGACGACGATGGCGTCGCGCTCGCGGGCCCACTCGACCACCTTGCGCAAGTGCTCGACGCCGAGCACCTTGCCCGTCGGGTTGGACGGGGAGTTGACAAAGATCAATGACGCCCGCTCGGGGCCGAGCCGCGACAACCCGTCGGCTCGCAGGATGCGCGCACCCGCGAGCAATGCACCCACCTCGTAAGTGGGGTAGGCCAATTCGGGGATCACGACCAAGTCGTCGGCTCCCAGACCCAACAGAGTCGGCAACCAGGCGATCATTTCCTTGGTGCCGATGGCCGGCAGCACCGCGTCGGTCGAGATTCCGGTGATCGAATAACGGCGCTCGAGCGCCGCCACCGCGGCCTCCCGCAGCGCGACGGTGCCGACGGTCGTCGGGTACCCGGGTTCGTCGGCAACCGAATTCAGCGCGGTGCGGATGACGTCGGCGACCGGATCGACCGGCGTACCGACCGACAGATTGACGATGCCGTCCGGGTGCGCCGACGCCTTCTCCTTGGCAGCGGTCAGCGAGTCCCACGGAAAATCGGGCAGCGCCGCTGCCACCGCTCTACGTGCCAAGGCGTCAGTTCTCGCCCATGGGAGGCAGAGCCTTGATGAACGGCGGGTCGTAATCGGTCTTGCCGAGCTTCGCGGCACCGCCGGGAGATCCCAGGTCGTCGAAGAAGTCGACATTGGCACCGACGTACGCGCTCCACTGCTCGGGAACGTCGTCCTCGTAGAAAATGGCCTCGACGGGGCACACGGGCTCGCAGGCCCCGCAGTCGACGCATTCGTCGGGGTGGATGTACAGCATTCGATTACCCTCGTAGATGCAATCCACCGGGCACTCTTCGATGCACGCTTTGTCCAGTACATCTACGCACGGTTCTGCAATCGAGTAAGTCACTGCTGCTCTCCCCTCCTGTATCGATCGTGGGCGCTCACGCGCCCTGAGCATCCTAGTATCGCGGTCCGAAGATGGGGCAAACCGACCAGGGTGGCCTCACCTGCCCCGGACGGCTATCGCCGCAGCTGCTTCGCGGGCACGTCTGCACCGAGGGCGGACGCCTTCTTGTGCGCCGCGAGCCACTTCCGGCCCTGCTTGGCGGCGCGCGAGAGCGCGCCGCGTTCACCGAGATATCCGGCGACGCCACCGACGAGCGGAATGGCTCCGAGCACTCGGTAGAACCCGCGTGGATGCGGGCGCTTCTCCAATTCGCCTGCGACGTCGCGCAGCACGTTGGCGATCTGCCACATTCCGCGCAGCAGTGCGAACGGGCCGGACTTCGGCGATTCTTCCTTCTTCGGGGGAGCACTGTCGGCCAAGGACGTCAGGTCGCGCTTGCACAGCACCGACCCGAGCAGCGCCACATGTGTTTCGCGGTCGGTCACTCCGGATTCGCGGGCCACGGCCACGAGCACCATCGCCTGGTTCGCGAACCCGAGCAGATCCTGGATCGGCAGACGGTTGACCAGGATGCCGAACACACCGGGGAATGCGACGGCAACGGTGTTGAGTGCGCCGATGCGATTGACCCACCACTGCGAACGAGCATCGCTGTCGAGCTTCTCCCAGCCGGCGGTACCCGGGAAGTCGGTTGTGTCGAAGGCTTTCGCGAGAAAGTCGATGACGTTGTCGAGGGTCGAATCGTCCGCAGAGGACTGACGGAACGTGCGCCCCTTCAGCCCGATCGGGTCACGTGTGGCCAGGATGTCGAGCACGGGATGAATGATGGCGACGGCACTGCTCAGCACCGCGGCGACTCGACGGTCGTCCATGTCAGACAAGCTCCATTTCAGACAAGCTCCATTTCGGAAAGCCAGGACTCAGGGTCATATCAGGCCGGCGACCGACACCGCCGGTGCCGGGCCGTACGTGGTGGTGCGCTGACGAACCGGTCGTCCGATGCCGTCGGCGATCTCGTGCAGTTCCGCAACGGTCTTCTCCGAACCGTTCTGCGAACCCGCCATCCGCGAGATCGTCTCTTCCATCAGGGTCCCGCCCAGATCGTTCGCGCCTCCGTTCAGCATCGCCTGTGTACCCGTGATTCCCAATTTCACCCATGAGGTCTGAATGTTGTCGATTCGGCCGTGCAGCATGATCCTGCCCAGAGCATGCACTGCGCGGTTGTCCCGGTTGGTCGGACCGGGCCGCGACGCACCGGCCAGGTACAGCGGCGAGGACTGGTGCACGAACGGCAGCGGCACGAACTCGGTGAACCCGCCGGTCTTGTCCTGGATCTTCTTCAGCACGTTCAGGTGCCCCACCCAGTGCGACGGATTGTCCACGTGCCCGTACATCATCGTCGAACTCGACCGCAGCCCCACCTCGTGGGCGGTGGTGATCACTTCGATCCACTCGGCAGCGGGCAGCTTGCCCTTGGTGAGCACCCACCGGACCTCGTCGTCGAGGATCTCCGCGGCGGTACCCGGAATCGAGTCCAGGCCGGCGGCCCGCAGCTCGGTCAGCCACTCGCGAATCGACTGGCCACCGCGCGAGGCCCCGTTGACGATCTCCATCGGCGAGAACGCATGCACGTGCATCGACGGCACCTTGGCCTTGACCGCCCGCACCAGATCGGCGTATCCCGTCACCGGCAGTTCGGGGTCGATTCCGCCCTGCATGCACACCTCGGTGGCTCCGACCACGTGCGCTTCCCACGCCCGATCGGCCACCTCGGTGGTGGACAGCGTGAACGCATCGGCGTCGCCCTTGCGCTGAGCGAACGCACAGAATCGGCATCCGGTGTAGCAGATGTTGGTGAAGTTGATGTTCCGGTTCACCACGTAGGTGACGGTGTCTCCGTTGACCTGTTTGCGCAGATCGTCGGCGAGAGCAGCGACGGCGTCCATGCCCGGGCCCTCGGCCGTCGCGAGCGCGAGGTACTGCTCGTCGGAAAGCCCCGCCGGGTCCTTCTCCGCGGCAGTGAGCGCCGACACCAGGTCACGGTCCACCCGCTCCAGCCCGGCGAGATCACGCACCTGCTCGCGGATCGATTCCCAGTCGCCGAACGCATTCGCCAGATCCGAGCGGGTCTCGGTGTTGCGACCCTGGGTGTCGATCTCGGTGTTCAGATCCACTCGGCCCGAGGACTCCCACTCCTCGTCCGGTTCCTGCCACGGCAGACCCGTCGGGTTCACGCCCTCGCGTGCCATTCCGGTCTCGGGATCGGCCACCGCCCGCACGTGCGCCGAGATCCGTGGGTCGATCCAGGGAGCACCGGCGAGAACGTACTGCGGCTGCGCGGCGGTGCGCTCGACCAACCGGTATCCGGCCGTTGCCGACAGCTCGGCGAGAGTGTCGAGATTCGGCCACGGCCGCTCGGGATTGACATGATCGGGAGTCAGCGGCGAGACCCCGCCCCAATCGTCGACGCCTGCGCCCAGCAATGCAGCGGTCTCTTCCGGTGCGACCAGATTCGGCGGAGCCTGAATCCGCATCGATGGGCCGAGCACCATGCGTGTCACCGCGATGGTCGCCAGGAATTCTTCGAGACCGGCGTCGGGCACCGACCGCATCGCGGTATCGGACTTGGCCAGGAAGTTCTGCACGATGATTTCCTGGACGTGCCCGAAAGACTTGTGCACCTTGCGAATTGCCATGATCGACTCGGCGCGGTCGCGCAACGTCTCGCCGATGCCCACCAGAATGCCGGTGGTGAACGGAATGTTCAGCCGGCCCGCGTCGGTCAAGGTCCGCAGCCGCACCTCGGGATCCTTGTCGGGGCTGCCGTAGTGCGCCTGCCCCTTCTCCTCGAACAACCGACGCGAGGTGGTCTCGAGCATCATGCCCATCGACGGGGCGACCGGCTTGAGTCGCGAAAGTTCCTGCCAGGACATCACTCCCGGGTTGAGGTGCGGCAGCAGGCCGGTCTCCTCGAGCACCCGGATCGACATGGCGCGCACGTAATCCAAGGTCGAATCGTAGCCACGGGAATCGAGCCACGCCTTGGCCTCGGGCCACCGCTCCTCCGGTCGGTCGCCGAGAGTGAACAGCGCCTCCTTGCATCCGAGCGCGGCGCCCTTGCGAGCGACGTCGATGATCTCGTCGGGATCCATGAACATTCCGTGCCCGGCGGCATTGAGCTTGCCCGGCACCGTGACGAACGTGCAGTAGTGGCACTTGTCGCGGCACAAGCGCGTGATGGGAACGAACACCTTGCGGGAGTACGACACCGTCTTCGGCCGGCCCGCGGATTCGAGCCCGGCATCACGGACCCGGGACGCCGACGCCATGAGATCGGTCAGATCGTCACCGCGAGCGTGCAGCAACACCGTGGCTTCGTCGACGTTGAGAGACACTCCATCGCGGGCACGGCGCAACACTCGTCGCATCGCGGAGGGAGCTGGTATGGAGTCCGGTAGAGAAGTCACCAGTCGATCATGCGCTTCCTGGTACGCACGTGCCACCCGCGGGTCGGGCTGTCGCCCTCGTGCGCGTTTTGCGGAGCTGGAAGTACGCAAAACGCGCACGAGGGATGAGGGCTAGGTTTGTACCCGTGATAACGATGACCGACCCCCAGTGGCAACCGTCTCCACGTGCGCGTCTGCTCTGGGCTCTGAGTGCCGGTCTGCTGTGGCTACCGGTCTTCGTCGCCCAGATCGTCTGGGCGGTCGTCGACTCCAATCGCACCACCTGGCCGCACGTCGCCGTCCTCGTCGCATCGATCGTGCTGGCACTGCTGCACATCGCGATCGTGCCGCAGTGGCGGTATCGGGTACATCGCTGGGAGATCAGCGACACCGCTGTCTACACCCGCACCGGCTGGCTGAGCCAGGAGCGACGCATCGCACCGATCTCGCGGGTGCAGACCGTCGATACCGAACGCGGACCGCTCGATCGCCTGCTGGGCTTGGCGACGGTCACCGTCACGACGGCGTCGTCCGCGGGCGCGGTGAAGATCACCGCGTTGGATCAGGATGTGGCGAACAAGACGGTTGCTCGACTGACCGATATCGCCGGCCGCACCGTCGGAGACGCCACATGACAGATCAGGAGCTCCTCGCCGTCGAGGAAGACCAGCCGTGGCTACGCTTGGACAAGCGAATGTTGTTGGTGCACCCGGTGAACGAGGGCATCAGGATTCTGCCGGTGCTGCTGATCTCCTTCTTCGTCGGCAGCCAGAGCGGTAATCACTATTGGAGCCTGGGCATCCTCGCGGTCGTGGTGGTGTTCGCGATACTGCGCTGGTTCACCACCAGCTACCGGATCGGCCCGGTACATGTGCAACTGCGCACCGGAGTGCTGCAGAAGAAGGTTCTGTCCATCCCGCGCAACAGGATTCGTTCGGTCGACGTGGAAGCGAACGTGCTGCACCGGGTGCTCGGATTGTCGATCCTGCGGATCGGCACCGGCCAGCAGGCGGGCAAGGGCGAGGCCTTCGAGCTCAACGCCCTCGACACCTCGCTGGTCCCCACACTGCGTGCCGATCTGCTGCAGCGAGTGTCGGGCCAGACCCCGGCAGCCGACGGTATCCCCGCCGCGGCACCGAATCCCGAAGTGGAGATCGCACACTGGCAGTTCTCGTGGGTGCGGTTCGCGCCGTTCTCCATCACCGGCATCGTCACCATAGCCGCGGCCGTGGGCGTGCTGTTCCAGTACGGACTGGGGCAGACGCTGGCCGAGTCGTCGGTGGTCTCGAACAGCATCGACTCCGCCGAGCAATTCGGAATCGCAGTGTTCGTCGTCGTGGCCCTGCTCGCGCTGCTCGTCGTGTCGAGCATCTTCGCGTGTGTCCGCTACCTGTTGACCTACGCCAATCTCACTGTCACCGACCAGGGTCGCACCCTGCACGTCAGCCACGGCTTGCTGCGCACCCGGCAGTCGACACTCGATCGCAAGCGACTGCGCGGCACCTCCCTGTCCCAACCGCTGCTACTGCGCGCGGTCGGCGGTGCCCGCCTGGACGCCATCATGACCGGCGTCAGCGCCGAGAAGAAGGAATCGTCCCTGCTGCTCCCCCAGGCCCCGCAGGCCGAGGCTCTGCGCATGATGACCACGGTGCTCGGCGACGCCGGTCTGCACGGCGGTGCCGAACGTCCCCTCCTGCAGCACGGGCCAGACGCGCGACGTCGCCGCTACACGCGCGCCGCGCTGCCTGTGCTGGTGCTCGGAGCAGGACTGGGCATCGCGGAATTCTTCGGCGCGCCCATCCCGATCCTCGCCTGGATCGCGCTCGGGGTGTTGTTCGTCGCCGCCTCGGGGCTCGCGCACGATCGCTACCGCGGTCTCGGCCACGCGGTGCTGCCCGGCTGGCTCATCACTCAGCACGGGTCTCTCGACAGGACTCGGCACAGCCTCGAGGCCGCAGGCATCATCGGCTGGACGGTGCGGCAGACGTTCTTCCAGCGCCGCGCCGGGGTGGCCACCATCGTGGCGGCAACTCCGGCAGGCGTCGGCCACTACGAGGTGATCGACATCCCCATCGAGAACGCGTGGGCCATGATCGACGCCGTCACCCCGGGAGCCGGAGACGTCTGGCTGCACCGGACGTGACATGACGCGGCCGCAGAGCATCGAGCAACTCGACATCGCGGTGTCGGAATGTCGCGCCTGCCCGCGCTTGGTGCAGTGGCGCGAGCAGGTTGCCGTCGAGAAGCGAGCCGCATTCGCCAACGAAACATATTGGGGCAAGGCAGTTCCCAGTTTCGGACCCGCAGATGCGGCAATGCTGATCGTCGGGCTGGCACCGGCCGCACACGGCGCGAACCGCACCGGGCGGATGTTCACCGGCGATCGAAGCGGTGACGTTCTCTATCGCGCGATGCATGCCGTCGGGCTGGCGAGCCAACCCGTCGCCACCCACATCGGAGACGGATTGACGCTCAACGGGGTCCGCATCGCCGCTCCGGTGCACTGCGCTCCGCCGCAGAACAAGCCGACCCCCGCCGAACGGAACACCTGCAGACCCTGGCTCGACGACGAATTGCGGTTACTGCGTCCGACTCTGAAGTCCATCCTCGTTCTCGGAGCCTTCGGCTGGCAGTCCCTGTTGCCCACACTGGCCGCGAACAGATGGGAGATACCAAGGCCTGCACCGAAGTTCGGTCACGGCGCTCAGCTCGACCTGGGATCGATCACCGTGTTCGCCAGCTATCACGTGAGCCAGCGAAACACATTCACCGGACTGTTGACTCCGACGATGATCGAGGACGTGCTGCGGGATGCGGGTCGACATGCACGCTTGCTGTGATCGCCTTCATCCGGAACATGAACAGCAATATTCCGGCGGGGCCTGCCCCGGCGATGATCAGCAGCATGGTGCGCCAATCGGCAAGCAGGAGGACATCGCCGCCAGGGCCGCCGAGCATGCACAGTACGACAGCGGCGAACCATCCGATCAGGGGCGACGCCACCCAGAGCGGCCGCTCGGCGACCTTGCGCGCGGCCAGAATCAACGCGACGTTGGCGATGCCGCCGAGTACCGCACTGATCGGAAATTGCACCGAACCGAGGTAGGTCGGGAGAAAGAAGACCGACAGGATTCCGGAGAGAAAGCCGTCGAACACCAGCACAGCGACCGTCGCCCAGGACACCAGGGCGACAGTATTGGATGCGGCCTTCGAGATCATGCGCCCAATACTGCCTTGACCCGTGTTGTTTCAGTGCATCGCATTCAAAAACCGGGCATCGGCACTCAGGAAACCGGCGGGTATCCCAGCGAGGTGAGCAAGTTGCTCGCACCCATGGCGATCTGACCCAGAACGTACTGGTACAGATCTGCCTGTGCGCCGAACTGTGGCTTGAGAGAATCGACGAACGCGACGATGGCGTCCTGCACTACCCAGTTGTACATATGTGTTTCCGCCCCTGTGTGGTGAGATCGGTGCTGCGACCTGTTCAGTGATGCACAGCACAGCCTAGTACGCCTGCGAAGAGGTCGTTCTCCCTGCCCGTCTCATCGGCGTCGAGTTCGCCTCGCACGAGCACGTACTGCTCGTCGAGCAGAATCGGCTGGGCGATGTCGTTGGACAATGCGTACTCGCGACCAGAAGGCGCAACGGTCACCTGAGTGGCGTGTGCGCGCAGGGCGTCGCGCTTGGCGTCGAGAACACCGCGGATGTCGATGCTGGTGGTGATCGTGTTCTCGGGAACGCTGGGTAGCTCACCGTCGACGGGCAGTCGCCATCCGGCCGGAAGGTCGCCGATCGCAGCAAGAGCCGACTGCAACTGGTCGTGGCCGGTGACGGTCCAGTAGAACTTCGACACCTCCCACGGAGCTCCGGCATCGGGGTAGGCATCCGTTCCGCAGACCTCGACGGCCTCGGTCACCAAAGAGTGCACCTGCTGGTGATCGGGGTGTCCGTACCCGCCCTCGGGGTCGTATCCGACGACGACCTGCGGCCGAAGCTCACGCATCACCGCCACGAGTGCTCCGAGAGCCTCGTCGCGGTCCGCGTTGACGAACGCGCGCGGCTTGCGGGCAGCCGACGTCCCGGCCATCCCCGAGTCTCGCCAGCGGCCGGCACCACCGAGAAAACGCGGTGGGTTGCAGCCCAGTGCCGCGAGCGCGCGATGCAATTCCAGAATCCGGTAGCCGCCGAGTTGATCTGCACGATCGACCACCAGATCGGCCCACGTCTCGCCGATCACTTCGCCCTCCTCGCCGAGCGAGCAGGTGAGTACCGTGACCTCGACCCCGGCGCGAACGTAGTGGGCGATGGTGCCGCCGGTGGTGATGGTCTCGTCGTCGGGATGCGCGTGTACCAGGAGCAACCGCTGTGGCTCCGTCATCGCCTGTTCGGTCATCGCCTGCCCTGTCATCGATCCTCGGCTCACTTCGTGGTTCGTCGCGGTGCCTCCGCTGCTATCGGTCATCGAGGCGTCCGCATCCACTGCACCGCATCGGCGAAGATCCCGACCTCGACCGGTCCGGTCAAGGAGACACCGGTGATGCCGGGAACCGCAGCAACCACGGACGAGTCCTGCATGATCGGCAGCGTCGACGCCAGCGCCCACAGCTTGGGCTCGACATCGTCGGTGGCCGTGGATGGATCGAGACCGCTCGCCAGAGCCCTGTCGATCGTCGGTTGAAGTTCGGGAACGCACAGGCCCGACAGATTCCGCGGGATCTCCACCCGGTCTCCACTGCCTGCGACTGCCTCTGGGACACAGCCGAATCGGGAGGCCAGCACTGTCGCAGGGTCCACTCCCGCGCTGTTCCAACCGACCACTGCGTCGACGGTGCCGTCGGTCAACGCCGTCGAATACAGCTCGTCGGCAGGCAGTGGAGTGACGGTCGCGTCGACGCCTGCACCGATCAGTTCGTCTGCGGCAGTTCCGGCGACAGCGAGCGCGATGTCGTCGTTCTCGACGGCGCCGATCACGAACCGCAGTGCGGTGCCGGTTGCGTCCGCAAGGCGAGTGACGCTCGGTACCGGAGGACTCGTGGTCACAGCTGCGCTCGACGGGTCGGCGGTGGTCGGCGGGGCTGCCGTGGTCGGTGCGGTCGCGCTCGGCGTCGACGTCACCATCGCGTCGGGTGTCGGAACGTAGCCGGCCCGACCGAGCAGATCGAGGGCGGCGGTCCTGCCGATGGGGGCGGGAGACGTTGCGGTGTATCCGGGGTCGGAGGGTGAGAGCAGCTGCGCGGCTGCTCGGCGATCCGTCGCGCCGCCACCGGCCCCGACGGTGGCCAGTAGATTCGGATCGAGTAGACCGAAAATCCCTTGCCTGACAACAGCATTCGACATGTTCGGGGCTCGTCCGTTCACAGTCATCGACAGCACCCGGGATTGTCTGATGGTATCGGTGCGCACACCGGGAATGGCCGAGAGTTGGGCGCGCAGTGCCGAGCCGCCACGAACCTGAGCGATCTGCGCATCGCTGGACCGCAGAGAATCGGCCAACTGAGCAGGGGTACCACCTCGACGAACGAGGACCTGGTCGGGTGATGCGGGCTGGTCCCAGAATCGATCGTTGCGCTCGAGCAGAATCTCGTCACGACCCTGATCGACGGTCTTGATGTTGAACCGGGAGCCGGAGACAGGCACGTTGTCGGTGAGGCCACCTTGGAAGCCGCCGGGTGAGTCCTTGAGCAGGTGCGAGGGCACCAGATCGGAGAACAGGCGCTGCCACGCCGGGTACGGCGATTCGAGTGTCACATCGACCGTTTTGCCACCGCCCGAGGACGCGACGTCGCTGATCAGTGCGTAGCCGGCCGGATCGACGACGCCCGGCTGGGTGATCATCTGCTGCCACAGGTAGCGGAAGTCCTCGGCCGCGATCGGTGCGCTGTCGGACCACTGGGCCTCGGTGCGCAGCTGGTACCGGATGGTGAACGGAGACTGCGACGTCACTTCGGCTGAAATCAACAGCGACAGGTCCGGCTCCCACGTCGTCGCGCCGGTGTCGGGGTTCCGGGTGGGGCGGAACGGGCTGGGCAACACCAGTGAACTCACCGCGGCGGTGGCAGGCGACTGGTCCGCCAACAGGTGCGGGTTGAAGCCGATGCCCACGTCGTCGATCGCCACCACGACAGGGTCACCGGTCTTGGACGGGACGGTCGTCGTGGTGACCGGTGTCTCGACGCTCTCGATCGGCGGGGGCGGATCCGCGGTGCACGCAGTGAGTACCAGAGCAATGGCGGAGGCCAGGACCACCGGCATCAGCACGTTACGCAACGAGGATCTCCTTCGTGATCGGCTACAGGTACGAGAGAAGCGACGTCTCACGATGGTGACACGCCGCTTCTCTCGTACAGGATCTGTCTTACAGAGCAGCCTTGTCGCGCGTCTTGCTGCGCGAGCGCTCACGGGCGCGCTCGTTGGAATCGAGGTGCACCTTGCGGACGCGGACGACCTCGGGGGTCACCTCGACGCACTCGTCGCCTGCACAGAACTCCATGGCCATTTCCAGGTCCAGCTTCTTGGGCTTGGCCAGGGTCTCCATGACGTCTGCGGAGGACTGACGCATGTTGGTCAGCTTCTTCTCGCGGGTGACGTTGATGTCGAGGTCTTCCTGACGCGGGTTGATGCCCACGACCATGCCCTCGTAGGTGTCGGCACCCGGCTCGACGAAGAACGTGCCGCGGTCGGCGAGCTGGATCATCGCGAACGGGGTGACGGTGCCGTTACGGTCCGACACGAGCGAACCGGTGTGGCGCGCCCGGATCTCTCCGGCCCACGGTGCGTACCCGTGGAAGACGGCGTTGGCGATGCCGGTGCCGCGTGTTTCGGTGAGGAAGTCGGTACGGAAGCCGATCAGGCCGCGCGAGGGAACGATGAATTCCATGCGAACCCAGCCTGCGCCGTGGTTCGTCATCTGCACCATCTTGCCCTTGCGTGCCGCGAGCAGCTGCGTGACCGCACCGAGGTACTCCTCCGGTGTGTCGACGGTGAGCTCCTCGAAGGGCTCGTGCAGCTTGCCGTCGACCTGCTTCGTGACCACCTGAGGCTTGCCGACAGTGAGCTCGAAGCCCTCACGACGCATCTGCTCGACGAGGATGGCAAGCGCCAGCTCGCCACGACCCTGGACCTCCCAGGCATCGGGGCGACCGATGTCGAGGACCTTGAGCGAGACGTTACCGATGAGCTCCTGGTCCAGACGGCTCTTGACCATGCGCGAGGTGAGCTTGTGCCCGCTGACGCGTCCGACGAGCGGGCTCGTGTTGGTGCCGATGGTCACCGAGATGGCCGGCTGGTCGACGGTGATGCGCGGCAGGGCGACCGGGTTCTCCAGATCGGCGAGGGTGTCGCCGATCATGATGTCGGGGAAGCCTGCGACGGCGACGATGTCACCTGCGACACCGCGCTCACCGGGGACACGCTCGACGCCGATGGTGTTGAGCAGCTCGGTGATCTTCGCCTTCTGGACGACGGGCTCGCCGTCGACCTCACGCATCCAGCTCACGGTCTGGCCCTTGGAGAGCTGGCCGTTGTGGATACGCACCAGGGCGAGGCGGCCGAGGAAGGCCGACGCGTCGAGGTTGGTGACGTGGGCCTGCAGCGGTGCGTCCACGTTGCCCTTGGGCGCGGGGACGTAGTTGAGGAGCACCTCGAACAGCTCGTCGAGGTTCTCGGCGTCGGGAGCGTGGCCGTTCTCGGGCTGCACGCGCGACGCCTTGCCCTCACGGCCGGAGGCGTAGAGAACGGGGAGGTCGAGTGCGAGCTCGGCTGCCTCGGATGCCTCGTCGTCGAGGTCGGACGCGAGATCGAGGAGCAGATCGTGGCTCTCCGAGACGACCTCTTCGATACGTGCGTCGGGACGGTCGGTCTTGTTCACGACCAGGATCACCGGCAGCGAGGCGGCGAGCGCCTTGCGGAGCACGAAGCGGGTCTGCGGCAGCGGGCCCTCGGATGCGTCGACGAGCAGGACGACACCGTCGACCATGGACAGGCCGCGCTCGACCTCTCCGCCGAAGTCGGCGTGGCCGGGGGTGTCGATCACGTTGATGACGGTGATGGTGCCGTCGGCGTTGCGCTTGTGGACGGCCGTGTTCTTGGCCAGGATCGTGATGCCTTTTTCTTTTTCGAGGTCACCCGAGTCCATGACACGGTCGATCGCTTCGGCACGTTCCTCGAACGCGCCGGACTGCCGAAGCATGGCGTCGACCAGGGTGGTCTTGCCATGGTCGACGTGTGCAACGATGGCGACGTTGCGGAAAGTGGTGGTGCTGTCGATGTTGTCTGCACTGCTTGGGGCGCTCACGCGAAAAATTCTCCTGGAGTCGAATGCGGGCTCTTGTTCGCTAGCGGGCTTATGTCGCTAGAGAAGCGCGCTGCACCGCGAAGTTCTCGCGACTGATCGAGTTTACCCGTAGTCCGACGGTACCCCGCGCCACCCTCAGGTCTGTGACCTGCGCCACCCATTAGTCTTGGTGCTCATGGGCAAGATAAAGGCAGTAGATGTCTCGGGGATGAAGCCCAAGAAAAAATGCTGCCGCAAGAAAGTCCGGTGCATCAAATGCCCGGTGGTCATCATGCGAATGAAGAAGCTCGAATCGGCAGGCGCAACGAAGAAGGATCTCAAGAAAGGCCTGAAGACCGCTCGGGCGAAGTGAGCAGCATTTCCAGCAGCTCGGGCAACCAGAGTCGGTCCGCATCGACCAGATCCATCGTCGACAACGTTGCCGCGTCCACCCACCGCAAAGCCGAATGTTCCAGCGGCGCAGGGGTTCCCGAGACGATCGAGGCTCGGTAGGCACGCAGAATCAGGCCGCCGGCAAGGTCGACGTCCCCGCTGAGCGCGGCACCGATCGAACACTCGACACCCAATTCCTCGCGCAGCTCACGCGTGAGTGCGGCGTCCTCGGACTCCCCCGGCTCGACCTTTCCGCCCGGCAGTTCCCACCGACCGGCCAGCTCCGGCGGACGAGTTCGTTGCGCGAGCAGCAGTCGGCCGCCGTCGATCAACGCGGCCGCGACAACAACAGCGGTAGGGGTGCCGGACATGCCACCATCTTTCTATGACCGAACTGCTGACCGACCGCGACATCGAGGACGCCCGGCTCACCGACTGGACGGTGGCGGGGAAATCATTGACGCGAACCGTCGAACTGGCGTCGTTTCGAGCAGCGATCGCGGTAGTGAACGGGGTGGCCGACGCTGCGGAGGCAGCAGACCATCACCCCGACATCGACATCAGGTGGCGGACGCTCACGTTCACGCTGTCGACGCACAGCGCCGGCGGCCTCACGCAGAAGGATGTGGATCTGGCGCGTCGGATCGACGCACTGATCGCGAATTGATGCGTCCCGCATAGGCGACCCAGCCGAGGAACAGCACCGAGCCGATCACGTCGACCGCGCCCGCCCATGCCTCGAAGGCCGGGCGGGGGATGGTCCAGATGGACTCCTGGAAGAAACTGAGCAGCCACGGCACCCCCACGGTCACCGTCACCAACCAGTAGCAGGCGACGAACTTGGCCCCGGCCACATCCCGAAGCGGCCCGTGCACCAGCCAGATCACCATCGGAATCACCCAGATCCAATGGTGTGACCACGAAATCGGTGATACCAGCAATCCGAACAGCTGAACGATCACCAGGATGCCGAGGTGATCGCGCCGATCGATCGCCCGCCACGCCGCGACCGCGAGCCCTGCCGCAACGACTGCGGCAACGATCCACAGCGGACCCTGACCGACGTCCTCGCCCACGATCCGACTGAGCGCTCCGCGCAGAGACTGATTCCAGACCGAGCCGACCGGGCCGATGCGGTCGGCATCGCCGAGCAGCGTGGTGAAGTAGGTGGCTGCCTGATGCCCCAACACCGCGTAGCTGAGCGCAACGGTGATCGCGAAGGCCACCGCAGAGAACGCCGCGGCCTTCCATCGCCGAGTGGCCAGGAAATACAGGCCGGTGATGGCCGGGGTCAGCTTGATTCCGGCGGCGAAGCCGACCAGCCCGCCTGCCACCCACCACCGACTGCTGCGTACCGCGAGAATCGCCAGCAACACCAGAAAGACGTTGACCTGGCCGTAGTCCAGCGTGGTGCGCACGGGCTCGGACCAGAGTCCCAGTGCGGTCCAGAGCATCGCGATACGCACCCAGCGAGGTTCGGCAGCGCGATCGTCACCCAGCACCATCGACAGTGTCAGCCGCACCACCGCGAACAGCGCGATCATGGTCGCGGCCTGCCAGACGACACCGACGAGGGTGAAGGGCAGATAGTGCAGCGGGAAGAAGACCAGCGCCGCGAACGGAGGGTACGTGAACGGAAGCGGAAAGTCCGGGGTCTGCACCGAGTACGTGTAGTCGTACAGGTTGTCGCCGAGCAGTGCTGCAGAGCCCTCGACGTAGACGTGCAAATCGACGAGATTCATTCCGTTGGGCGTGACGAACGCCCAGACGAAGCGGCTGATCACGGAAATTGCCAGCAGAACGGGGGCCAGCCGAACGAGTCGGTTCACTGTGCGTGCGGTTCCGTTCGGTATCGATGCCGTATATCGATCGCTGAGCTTATAGGTCGTCACAAATGTTCCCCAACCGCGCAGGCAGACGGATAACATTTGAATCACCTTTAACACTGGTAACTCCAGTAACAGGTTATCGTTTGCCTCTGCGGAGAATTCGCAGCGTGGACCATTTAGACTTCCCTGGCACAGATTCAACGGGGGAGGGTTCGGCGGCACTAGCTGTACATCGGGGATCGCGCTACATAGAGTGACCCCTCGAGCACCGGCTGTCGCCGAGGGCCCGCGTCTTGATCAGAATGGGGAATATCACCGTGCTTCGTACCCGCGGAACGCGTCGCGTCGTTACTGCATTTGCCGTAGCCGCAGCCGCAGCACTCGTCGTGCCGACCAGCGTATCCGCACAGCCGTTGGTGCCCATGGCACCTGCTGATCTGCCTGCACCCCCGGCCGATCCCGCCGCGTTGATCGCTCAATTCCTCCCCGCTCCCGGCGAGCCCATGCCCAGCCTGGCCGAGGTCGAGGCTCTCGCCTCGTTCGCACCGGCCATCCTCGGTGCCGCAGCCGGACCCGCCGACGTGGGTGCCGCCCCGGCCGCAGATCTGTTGGGACAGGCGCGTGCGCTGCTCGCGACCGCACAGCTGCCGGAACAGGTCAAGTCGCTGCTCGAGACGGTCATCACCTTCCTGGACGGATCCGGCGGCGGCGGACCGGAACTGCCGGCCGACGGACCTGCCATCGCCCAGTTCCTCTACCCGACGCTCGGAAAAGGGTGCATCTCCGACACCGCCGATTCCGTCGGGACCGCTCTCGCCGTACCGGGTCCGGCCACGTTGCCTCCCCCCGGACCGGCCGCAGGCCAGGCAGGCTTCGTGTTCACCGCTCTCGGCACCGCCCCCATCGCGGACCAGCAGGCCGCTCCGCTGACCGTCACCTGGCTCAACCTAGACAACCGTCGCTCGGGAACGCAGGACCTGACGGGCGCATCGAAGATCAACACCGACGGCCCGGCAACGCTGTCTGCCATCGCCGACACCGGCCCCGGACGCGTGCTCTCGGTCGTTTCCGGTTCGATCACCACACAGTCCAAGGAAGATCCGTCGGCCGCTCCCCGCAGCTGCACCTTCCTGCCCACCATCGGCACGGTCTACGTTCCGTAGTCCCGCTTCGGTACGACGCACTTCGCCCCCGGCTTCCGTATCAGCCGGGGGCGAAGTGCATTCAAGCCGTTGTTTCTGGTGGACGTGAGGCGATCGACGGACGACAAGAGTCGCGATGCGTTCTATCCACGATGAATTACATCGATGGAATTCAGGTGATATCGGCAGCAGATTTCGACCACTGGCCGTAGTCGGCTTTCAGAATGTTGTTGATGTCGACCTTGACGCCACCCACGAAATCCTTGTCGATTCGAATCTGGTGAATGTGCGCCGCGGGGTGGACGAAGCCCTTCGGCGAGCCCCAATTGTGCTGCCAATACCACTGGCCGAGACCGGCCACCGACGCCAATTCGATGGTCGGCGAATTGGCGTAGATACCCGTGTTCTCGGCTCCGATCACCGACTGCCATCCCAGGATGTACGGCGCGATCAACGTCGCGAACTCCACTGCGGTGGGGTTGTCGTCGATCGACGCGTAGATCGGACGGTCGGTGGGACCACCGGCCGCCGTGTGGAGTTCGAGGCCGCGCGTGGCATGCTTCACGCCCGCCGCGTACCCGCCCCGCCAGTCGGACGTGGTGCCTTTTCCGAACTGGTAGTTGGAGACGACCTCGAGCCCGGCATCGGTGAGCGAGTCGGCTTCGGACTTGCGCATCGGCTTACCGATCATCCAGTTGGCCTCGGGTCGGCGGTCGGAAACGTATCGGACTGCCCCGAGGTGACCGGCCTTCTTTATCGCCGAGGCCGACGGCACTCCACCCGAATAGTCGACGAGTGTTCCCAGGCCTGCGTCGGCGTGCGCGGTGGCCGTCCCCAGGGCGACCAATCCGACGGCGGCAGCAGATCCTGCTGCGGCGTACTTGAACAATTCACGTCGCGAAACCTGCACAAAAATCTCCATCGTCGCTCGATCGCCGCGGCGCGCCTACTCGCACAGGCGCACCACCACTGCTATCTTGTGATCTTTTGTCGTATCCCACCACAATCCCATCGGTATCGCCAGCCCCACTGTTCACACCCCGCACGCATCTCCCGTGGTTCACACCGGCACCTCGGGCACCGCGACGACAGGCATGAATAGGGTGGGTACGACGACGCACCGACGAACCTGCGAAGGAGTGGATGGACATGGGCGTAACTCTCGCCAAGGGTGGAAATGTCTCACTGACGAAGGAAGCACCGAACCTGACCGCCGTCTCCGTCGGACTGGGCTGGGATGTGCGCGCCACCACCGGCGGCGACTTCGACCTCGACGCGAGCGCCATCGGCCTCGGCACCACCAAGAAGGCCCTGAGCGACCTCTACTTCGTCTTCTACAACAATCTGCGCTCCCCCGACGGGGCAATCGAGCAGACCGGCGACAACCGAACCGGCGAGGGCGAGGGTGACGACGAGAGCATCGACGTGGATCTGGTGGCCCTGACTCCGGAGGTCGACTCCATCGTCTTTCCGGTCTCCATTCACAACGCAGACGCTCTCGGGCAGAACTTCGGTCAGGTGGTCAACGCCTTCATCCGCGTCGTCGACAAGTCCGACGGACGCGAGCTCGCCCGCTTCGACCTCAGCGAGGACGCCTCCACCGAAACCGCCATGGTGTTCGGCGAGCTGTACCGCCGCGGTGCTGAGTGGAAATTCCGCGCGATCGGTCAGGGCTACGCGTCGGGCCTGGAAGGAATCGTTCGAGACTTCGGTATCGACGTGGGATGAACGCGGCCGAAACCCGTTCCGACGGCACCGTCTCGATTGAACAACGGAATCCGTCTGAGCTTGTGATGCCGAGATGATGTGTGGTGATATCAGCGCAACCGCAACATAAGCCACATCAGTCACAGGAGTCACACATGTCTCGACGCCTCAGCCGTCTGGCGGGCGCGCTCGCGCTTTCCTGCGCGGCATTGCTCGCAGTTCCCGCCACCGCTTCGGCAGATCCGGCACCGGCCGATCCGCTGGCTCAGGCGATCACTGCACTGCAGGGTCAGGGCGGCGCCTCGCTCGACGCCGCGAACGCCATCGCCGAGTCGCGCACCCCGGTTGCCGAGAACACCTCCGCAGACCCCTTCGCTGCCCTCGACGCAGCCAACAAGGCCTTGACCGACTTCGGCATCACTCCGTTCTTCTACCCCACCGCTGCGATCAACTGCGCTGCCACACCGGGCGCACCGCTGGGAATCGTGCCGGGCGTCGCCGGTGGTGCCGGCGGACCGTGGCCCCAGCTGACCGTGCCGCCGATCGCCACTCTGCCCGGCCTGCCGTCGATCGCCGTGCCCGAACTCAACGCGGTGAACAAGGGCGAGACGATGTTCGCATTCGTCCCGGCCGGCATCGTGAACGACTCGGCCGACAAGTCCGGCATGCAGGTGGCGTGGTTCAACGTCAATACCCTGCAGGGCGGCTTCGCCGACTTCGGTGGGCTGGCAACCACTCTCGCCCAGTCGATCCTCGACAACTCCGGCATTCCGGCAGAGTTGAAGGAACTGGCCCGGCCTCTCGTGGTCAACGCACTCAATGCGTTGCCCGCCGCAGGTGCCCGCGCAGTGCCCGTCGACACCGGATCGGGAACCGTTCTCGCGGCGGTCTTCGGCACGGTGAACCACAAGGCACTCGACGGCTCCGACAAGAGCTGCTTCTTCTTCCCCACTGTCGGTCTGATCAACGTCGCGTAACACCAGACCCGAAAGGCCCTGCAGCGTAGTGCTGTGGGGCCTTTCGTGGTTCAGTCGCTGCCGATCCGGCCCAGCCGACCCAGCACCGCCTGCATCTCGGTGCGCTCCGAGCGCGCCGCCCACGGGCGCTGCCGGTTTCGTCCTCGCATCTGCATCGCCGCCCCTGTGAGAAGGTCACCGTTGGGGGCGAACTGAACTCGGACGATTTCGTTCCGTGAACGCCCCAGCGCGACGTCCCGAAAGCCGTTGAAGAAGCCGTGCGGAAACAGCGGCGCATCGGGCTCGTTGTACTTGCCGCCGACGAACACAGGCCGCCCGGTGCGAAAATCGCGGCACTGCGCGATGAATCCGTGGAAGGCACGCCCCCGTTCGCGTCCGTAGTAGGCGATACCCAATCGTCCGGACCCGGTGGCGGTGATTGCTCCGAAACGGGCATCGCGTACTCCCGGTGCCGAGACCACCACCGGCCTCGACCAACTCACCGCTCCGTCGGACGAACAGGCCGCGTGGAGCAGTCCGTCGCGGTCCGGCCATACCGCGTACACGTTTCCGTCGTCATCGACCGCTGTCGACTCCGGCAGCAGGTAGCGCGAACCGCGCAGCAGAAAATGCAGCGGGTTCTGGTACCTCGCCAGTGCCGACCCTGGAACCATCCGAACGTCCCAGTGCAATCCTTCGTCGTGACTGACTGCCACGGCGAACCGTCGACCGTACCGGCCACCGATGTAGACCGTGCCGTCCGGACCGACGACCCCTTTGCCGAACGAGACGTACTCCCGGCTCGGCAACCCGGGAATGTTCTTCGGATCGATGTCGAATCCGCCGGCCACCTCCCATTTCACACCACCGTCGTAGGACCGCCAGATCACCTGACGGGTGACATTGACCAGTGGCCGCACTCGAACCGCGAACGGGGTCGGAGCGGACAGGTACGTGACTCGGCCCTCGCCCGAAACACAAGGTCCAGCAAATATTTTCGCGTCCATCCTTGCCTTCGACGCCACTTTCCGGGTACGCCAGGTTTCACCGCGGTCGTCGCTGACCCCGAGGGTGAATCCCGTTCGCAGCGGGTGCGGGGGTACCGCGTCGAATCGGCCTGCATGTAGAAACAATCGATCGTCGACGTCGTCGAAATACAGGTACGGCCGATGCCGACTGTTCTGCACGCCTTGCGGAACCGATGCGCGCCATGACTTTCCGAAGTCCGACGACCGCAACACACCGATACCGTCGACTGTGAATGCGGGGGCGAGGAACACTGTGTTGTCCGCCGCGACCCCCAGCGTGCAGGCCGCGGAGCCGTACTCGGTGTACGAGATGTCGGTGACGTAGTCGGCCGACGCGGCGGCGATGGTCGAGGAACGAAGTCCCGCCCGATAGCCCGAGGCAACTCTGGGCGTCACGACTCCCACCGTGTGGCATCACGGCGTCGCGAAAGTGGGGCAAGGCGATGCATTGACCCAGGCTAGCGTCGATGTTGCCGGGAATCGGCGAGGCCATCGAAGAAGTCCTCGGCACGTAGTGGTGACAGTTCACAGAACAGGACCGGTCAGTTTGCAACCTGACGGGTCTCGCGGCGGCGCTTAAGCTCATCGGGTGCCCCGCGCCCGCTCCGACAGCAATCGCCCCGGCTCGATGCGCATGCACCCGGCCGATGCGCGCGCGTATTGGATGGCGTCGAAGATTCCGAGCGATCAGTTCCTGCTGTACTGCTTCGACGCCGGACCCGACGATCTCGACGCCGAGGTGGTGCGATTGCTCGAGCGCAGCACCGGCATCGAGGTGCTGCGCACACACATCGCCGACGCGACCGCGGGCCTCGACTATCCCCGGTGGACGGCGGCCGATCCGTGCACCGAGGCGATCACCGTTCACCGGAAATCGAATACGTGGGCGGAGTGCCTCCATGCGATCTCGTCGTCCTTCGATCGTCAGGTGGACCCCCGACTGTCGGTGTGGCACCTACACCTGTATCCGAACATCATCGATGCACCAGGCGGTACGCAACCAGCTCTCGTTGCCGTGCTTCAACTCTCGCATGCGGCCGCCGACGGAGCACTGGCAGCGCAGACTGCGCGCGACCTCTTCGGTACGCATCGACTCCCGCCCGCACCCCGTTCCGATCGGCGCTCCACGGCGGCTGAGGTGACGTCGACAATGGTTGCTGCCCTGGCCCTTCCGCTGCGTGTGGCGCTGATGGTTCGCGGCGGGTTGCGCGCTCGACGCGATGCATTGCGCCTCGAACACGCCACCGCCTCGGGCGAGATCCCTTCGCGGCCGAACTCACGGGCCCTGACGGCCCTCGACGTCCCGCCCACCGGCCGGACGTCCATTCGGACCATCGTGCTCCCCAAGGCGGCGCTGCAGTCCAGCGACACCACGATCACCGTCTTCGTCATGACCGCGATATCGATTGCGTTGCAACGCTTCCTCGACGATTCATCCGATCTGGCTGCAGAGGTGACCCTGGCCCGAGAGGTACGAGGAGACGCGCGTAACAATTTCGGGAACGTCGGAGTCGGGCTGTTCACCGCCGAACCGAACATTCGCACACGCATGCAGCTCATCTCGAAGGACCTAGCCGCACGACGAGCTCGCGCGAATCATCCACTGTCGGACGCGGCCCGTGTGTCTCAGGACGAGGTCGAGGCGCACGTGCCTGCTTTTCTCGCCGAATGGGGCGTCGCGCAATTCGATCCGGCGGCGACGCCACCGACTGTGACCGGCAACACCGTCGTGTCCAGCGTCTCGCGCGGGGCCGCAGACCTCACGCTCTGCGGTGGGTCGGTGCGGTTCACCGCCGGCTTCCCGGCCCTCTCCCCCGCCATGAGCCTGACCCACGGAGTCCATGGCATCGGCAACACCGTCACCATCGGTATCACGTCGAACAGCGCGGCCGTCCCCGACCCGGACAGCTACGAGGCGCTCCTACGCAACGCCCTGGATCAGGTACGCACTTCCTCGATCTGATCGGGACCGAACTGCCAGACAGTTCTCAGCATTTGCCGGGCGTCGAGCTCAGGTTTGCCCGCCAGACTCGAGACCATGAACCAGGATCAGGTCACCGTGCTCGCCGTCGGGGGTACCGGGGAATCGCATCCGTCCGACCATCGGACGCGCGTCACCGGACTGCTCGCGTGCGTCGTCGGCGAACTCGACGACCGATTCATCGGCCGCTGGGTCGGCTATCCGGCGTCGTACGGTCCTGTCGCCCTCGGTGGACTGTGCTTTCGGCACAGTGCAGACATCGGCGTGCGACGCCTGCGTCGGGCTGTCGAGAGCACCACCGGACCGATCGCACTGGTGGGATATTCCCAGGGAGCGACCGTCGTGCGCGAGGTGCTCGGCCTCATTCGCGACGGGAAGATCGACGGCACCCGCGTCGTCGCGGCAGGTCTGATCTCAGACCCACAACAACCGGCGGGTGCAGTGCCCGGATGCTCGGGACGCGGCGTCGCCGGTACGGGACCGGCTGTGCCCGAGTCCATTCCGGTCAAGTGGATCGGCTTCACCTCGGACATGATCTGCAATGCCAGCGACGACAGTCTGATTCGTGACATCGCCGACCTCACCCGGTGGATGTCGTTTCGCACCCCGAAGATTTGGCTGACAGAACTGTGGAAACTAGTGCGCAGCAACAGTTTCCAGAACGCCACTCGAACCCGACTCCGGCCTTCCCAATGGGTGAAGGATGTGCGACGCCTCCGCACTGCGGCCGCCGAAGTGGCCGGCTACCTGCCGCAGTCGATGCGCTGGCACCGATTCGAATGGGCCAACCCCGGCGGCGGCCGACACATCGCCTACGCGCGCGAACCGTACGACGGCGACCGCACCGGTTGTCAGGTGCTCGCCTGCTGGCTCACCGAGCAGGTGGATCGGCGCGAGGACGCGCTCAGTCCTGCTCTGCCACAGCGGCGAGTTGCCTGAGACCCTTCTCGAAATCCGATCCGACGAGTTTGTCCATCACCGGGAACACTGTCCCGATCAGGCTGAAGAGTTTGTTCTGCTTACCCGACATGCGCCAGGTCACCGTCGTTCCGTCGGCAGTGGGCTCGAGCAGGAACTCAGTGACGTTTCGGTTCTTGAACGGCTTGGTGAAGGCAAGATCGAGGACGACCCGGCTACCCGGCACCGACTCGGTGATCGTCATCGTCCCGGCCCCGGCTTTGCGGTTACCCGACCATGCGTACGAGGCTCCGACTCCAGCGTCGGGACCGGCGTATGTGCGCATCAGATCGGGGTCGACTCCTTCGTAGGGCGACCACTTCACCCACTCGTGGAAGTTGTCGATCAAAGCGTGCACGGTTGCCGCGTCGGCCCGAACCACAGTGGAGCGTTCGACGAGGACGGGGTGGGCTTCGCTGCTCATCGTGGATTCATCAGTCTCTCTTGCACAAGCAGAAGATGTGTCCCGCGGGATCGCGGTACACCCAGAACGAGGGCTGCGCGTGGTCGATGAGTGTCGCCCCCGCGTCGACGACGAAGTCCCTGGCCTGTTCCATGTCGTCGACCACCAGGTCGAGATGAATCTTGACGCTCTCGCTCGGCCAGTCGATCGGGGTGAAGTCCGGTGCCCGCTGAAACGCCAGACGCAGTTCACCGGGACCGTGGACCACTACCCAGCCGCCGTCGTCGTCCACCGATTCCCACCCCAGGATGGTGCTGTAGAAGCGAGCCAGCTCGGCGGGTTCCGGGCAGTCCAGCACCGTGTAGTCGACGGTGATTCTCGGGGGCGTCATGGCAAAAGAGTAACTATCAGCCGCCGAGCGCAGGGGCGATTGTCTCGAACCATGCCTCGTGCAGATGCTGCTCCCAGTGATTCCACCAGTGCACACCGGTACCGGTGATCTTGACGTTGGGCCGTCCGCCAGCGGCCTGCAGCAACGGAACGAATGCCCGGCTGCTCATGCCTGCGGCCGTCTCGAGCGGCACCATCTGCGCGAACTTGACGGGGTCGAAGCTGCTGCTGGCCGGGTTGAAGACCGGGTCCGTAGCCGGTGAGCCACTCCCCGAGGAGACGAAGACTGCCGTGTTGCGCAGCGCGCCGACGTTGAGGGACGGGTCGTTGCGGATCCAGTCCGCGGACGGCCAGGTGCCCCACATGTTGCGTGCGTTGCCGCCCATCTCGCCGACGGCCACCGAGATGCCCTGCGCAAATCCGGGGCTGCTCGCGGTCGGGTAGCCGCTGAACGATGCCACCGCCTTGTAGAAGTCCGGACGATGCGCGGCCAGGTTCAGTGCGGACGTTCCACTCATCGACAGTCCTGCGACGGCATTGTTGACGTTGTCGCTGCCGAACCGATCGGCCATGACGGGCGGCAGTTCCTGCGTGAGGAAGGTTTCCCACTTCACCCGTCCGAGCTTGGGGTCGTCGCGCTGCCAATCGGAGTAGAAGGTTCCGCCGCCGCCGAACGGAATGACCACGTTGACGTGCTTGTCGGCGAAGAACTGCTCGACGTCGGTCTCGATGAGCCAGCCGCTGTTGTCCTCGGGTGCGCGCAGGCCGTCGAGCAGATACAGAGTGGGCGCGGGTCCGCCGCCTGCGGCTTTGAGCACCTTGATCGGGATGTCCTTGTCCATCGACGGCGAGTAGACGTAGACGAGCTCGGAATCGGCCTTCGCCACACCGGTCCCCATCAGCACCGTTGCCATCGTGGCGACCAACACCGCCACTACAGCGAGCACCAGACTTCGTATCCGAGCATGCAGCATGAAGGTTGTCCCCTTGTTCGTATCGACCCGACCGTCCCGGGGAGGGTAACAGCCCGGTCACGGTAGCGCCTCTTCTAACGCACCGGGCTGTCGACGATCCACCACGCTGCATACGGCGGCAACCACACCGATCCGGCCTCGTCGACCTGCAGATCGTGCTGCGAGAGAACCTCCACCGGGGCCGGAATTCCGAGCTCGAGCAGCTGCGCGTGCGGAAACGAGCGGTGTTCGGCGGTGACGTTGTAGAGGGCGACGAGGGTGCCGCTGGGATGCCGCCTGCGCACCACGAGCAGACCGTCGTCCGTCTCGCTCTGCACGTCCACCGGAGCCTCCGCGTGCAGCATCGGCAGACCGGCGCGCACCTTCGCGATACGAGCGATACCGTCGAACACCCGTTGGGCGTCGCTGCCCTGCTGGAATCGGCCGGCGCGGTCGGCGTCGGTGACGCGGGGACGGTGGACCCACCTGTTGTCCTCGGCATGAGCAGGTTCGTCGGCCCAGTTCGGGTCTCCCGGGGATCCGAGCTCGTCGCCACTCCATACGACGGGAATGCCGCCCCATCCGGCGATGACGGCGTGAGCCAGGAAGATTCGTCCGAACGCGCCGTCGGGGTCGAGGCGGGACGGGCCGAGGCCGGTGAGCGCGGCCGCGGTTCCGCTGATCCGGCGGTCGCCGGTATCCGGGTTGTACTGGAACACCAGGCCTTCGGCCCAGGAGCCGTCGAATTCCCCGGAGTACCAGTCCGCCAAGAAGTGGCGATGCCCTGCGCCCGAGAGCCCGAGTGACGCTGCGTCCCCGTCGTCGATGGCCCAGCCGATGTCGTCGTGACAGCGAACGTAGGTCACCCAGGTTCCCGACGGTGGCGTCGGCGGTAGCGCGGACAGGGCATGACGTGCCAAAGCTGTACTGCCCGTGGCCAACATCGACCACACCTGCACCATCAGCGAGTTGTGGTACGCGATGTCCGAGACTCGTCCGGTGTGTCGCCCCTGACCGAGGTACGGCAGCAGATCGCGGGGCCCGACGATTGCTTCGGCCTTGAACAGCGTGGCCGGAGCAGCGAGCCGAGCGGTGGCGCGCAGGGCCTGGGTGATCGCATGCACCTCGGGTTGGTTCTGGCAGTTGGTGCCGAGCCGCTTCCACAGGAATGCAATGGCATCGAGGCGCAGCACCTCGACTCCGAGATTGGCCAGATGCAACACGATGCTCGCGAACTCCTGCAGCACAGCAGGATTGGCCCAGTTCAGATCCCATTGAAATTCGTTGAACGTCGTCCATACCCATTCGCCGAGGTCGTCGTCGAACGTGAAGCTGCCGGGTGCGAAATCGGGAAACACCTCAGGGAGGGTGCGCTCGTAGGAATCCGGAGTGGTCCGATCGGGATAGATCAGGAAGTAGTCTCGATACTTCGGATCACCGGAACGCGCCTTCACCGCCCACTCATGCTCGCGGGCAACGTGATTGAGCACAAGATCGACGACGAGGCTGATTCCGCGTCCACGTAGGGTCTCCGCGAGCGCGCGCAGATCCTCGTTGGTGCCCAAGTCTTCTCGCACCGCGCGGTAGTCCATCACCGCGTATCCGCCGTCGTTGTCGCCCGGACGCGGCTGCAGCAGCGGCATCAGATGCAGGTAGGTGACACCGAGATCGGTCAGATGGTCCAGCCGCTCGCCCACCCCGCGCAGCGTCTGCCCGTATCGGTCGACGTAGCAGGCGTAGCCGAACATGTCGGGCTGCTGGAACCAGTCCGGCTCGAGCAATCGGCGTTGATCGAGGCGGTGCAGATCCTCGGCTCGGGTGGCGTACGCGCGAGCGGCGATCTCCACCAGGCCGGCCGCCACGGCGTCGGGATCGGGGTAGACGGCGGTGACCGCGTCGTGCAGATCCGGAAACCACTGCTCGAGCCGCAACTCGAACGTCTCACGTCGGTGAGCGGGCAGTTCGGCGAGGATCTCGCGGGTGACGTCGGAGACGGCGGGGTGAACCATGGGCTCATTCTGGCATCGACACCGGGACGCGGACGCGCATACATCCGGTTACCGCGGGGTATCAAGGCGGCATGTCTCTCCTGACCCGCACGCTGGACACGATCCTCGACAGAGCAGTCGTTCCCGGTTACTCCCGCATCGGTGCCACGGTGCGTCGACGCTTCTGGGCCGCGGATCCGACGCCGTTTCCCTCCCCCATCGACATGGTGGTGACCGGGGCGTCGTCCGGTTTGGGCGCTGCGACGGCGAAAGAATTGGCGCGGCTGGGGGCACGGGTGCACCTGGTCGGTCGATCGGCCGACCGACTCGAGTCCGCCGCGGCGGCGATCCGAACCGAGGTGCCCGACGCCTCACTCGTGGTTCGTGAGTGCGATGTCAGCAATCTCGATTCCGTGGCGGCCTTGATCGCGGCTCTGGCGTCCGAACTCACGTCGGTGCACGCACTCGTGCACTGCGCCGGAGTGATGCCGGACGGACGGCAGCTCTCTGCGCAGGGACACGAATCGGCTTTCGCCACCCACGTTCTCGGGCCGGTCGCATTGACCGTGGGACTGCGAGAGCTGTTCGACGCCGGATCGCGGGTCGTGTTCGTCTCGAGCGGCGGCATGTATGCGGTGCCGCTGCAGAATTCGGACTTCGAGTACGAGAACGGCAAGTACTCCGGCATGACGGCGTACGCGCGCACGAAGCGAATGCAGGTGGTGGTGGCCGAGCAACTGGCCGAACGCTTTTCGCTCGAAGACGACCCGGTGGTGCACAGCATGCACCCGGGCTGGGCGGCCACTCCCGGCGTCACCGGATCGATGCCGATGTTCGGTTCGGTGATGAAGCCGATTCTGCGCAACGCACACGACGGGGCCGACACGATCGTGTGGCTCGTCGCGTCCGACCAGGCGTTGACCAGCACCGGCACGTTCTGGCACGACCGGGCCCCGCGCCCGACTCACTACCCCTCGTGGCGTGGAGATTCACCTCGCGTGCGAGATGCACTGTGGGCGAGCGTCGTCGAAGCAACGGGAATCGAGATCTGACGCTCCTACTGCTTCACTGCGGGCCGACGTCGCGCACCGGCCATGTTCCGAAGGATGATCAACAGGGTCAAGCCGAACCCCCAGCCGAGCATGCAGAGAATGACACCCACGCCCGACTGCCCGGTCTCGTCGGTGCTCGCTGAGATGCAGAACGCCGTCGAGAACCCAGCGGTCGTGCCGAGCGCTGCGACGTGTCCGCCGGTCTTCGCCCATCGCGACAGATGCGCAGCAAGCAGGCACAGCAACACCACCGTCGCCCCGCACGCAGCGATTTGCCATCCCGGGAACGCATTCGGAGCCGGGAGCCCGGGTCCGCGGAATTCGCCCCGTTGATCGGCAGACCAGCTCAGCCACCCTGCACACGCGGCGAAACCCGCTGCAACAGCAATGGATCCGGTGGCCCACGAGCCGAGCGGACCGGTTGCCGTTCCTTCTCGACGTTTCGAGAACAAGGCCCACAGAACAAGAGCCCAGAGCGACGACGGCACACCGACGAACACGAAGACTGTCCACAGAAATTGAGACCACGAAAAGTCGACTGCCATGCCCCGACGCTATCCGACGAGCACCGATTCGTTCGGATCACAGACCCAGCAGGTCGGCCGATCGTCGCAACCGCATCAGCACCTGAAGATCGAGAGCATCGTCCGGGTCGCGCCACTGGGTACCGATCAGCCGGTCGATCGCCTCGAGCCGTTGGTAGAGCGTATTGACGTGCACCCCCAAGCTCGACGCGGTAGCCGAATGATGCCGGCCGTGGGCCAGATACGTCGACAACGTCTCCATCAATGGGACTCCGCGCTTGGTCTGCTCGGCGAGCAGCGGCCCGAGCTTGTCCTCGGTCAGTTCGTCCAAGTGCTCACGGGCCAGGTGGCTCAGCAGGATTCGATAGATCCCCAGGCCGCGCGCCGAGGACACTTCTCCATCTCTGCCGAGAGTCGTCAGCACGTCAGCAGTCTGTTGCGCCTCTCGGAACGCCGTCGCCAGAGCGTCGGCACCTCGCGCGGGCTCGGAGATTCCCACGGTGGCACGGGTGGTGATCATGCGCCGAACGGCAGCGGACTCGCGAGCGGGAACGACCAGCAAGACCCTCGAACCCTGCTCTGCAACAACTGATCCCGGTGTCAGCGCGACGGCTTCCAGTTCGGCTCTCGACGCGTTGCCCTGCGCGACCGCCACACAATACGTCACGTCCGGGGTCAGTCCGGCACGGTGGAACTGCCTGCGTTCGTCCTCGGGCGTCGACGTCGGATGGAGCAGCAGGTCGAGCAGAAACGCGTCCTGCGCCCGGCGTGCAGACTCCGCCGCCGCGCGCTCCTCGGCCAACGACAGCGCGATGGCAGGCACAGCCCGATCGAGAAGTAGGTGGGTCTGGTCGTCGTCCGGTCCGACCGAGATCAACACCCCCAGAAAGCGCCCGGCAGCCACCACCCGACGCGCGGTGATCTCGTCGTCGACGGCGGTATCAGCGCCCGCCCGGCAGCGTTCGACCAAGGCGTCGACCTGAATCGCTCTGTCCTCCAGGGCAACCGGCACAGACGCGCCATCGGCCAGGAAGTACGCCGGGCGCTCGGTGGCCGACGCCACCTCCCGAACCAGGCTCCGCACACCGCCCCCTTGGAGCACGACCTGGGTCAAGGTGCGGTCCCACTGCACGGTCTGTTCCAATTCGACAGTGCGGAGCGACAATTCAGCATTGAGCGTTTCGAGCTTGTCGATCGCCCGCACGTTCTCGATGGCGATGGCCGCATGTGCGGCCAGTGCCGACAGCAGAGCGATCTCACTGTCCGCGAAATCCCGCTCCTGCCGCTTGCACGCGAACAGTGCGCCGATCACGCGGTCGCCCACCCGGAGCGGTACGCCCAGTAATCCGCGCATGTTCTCCGACCGCGCAGCACTGTCCGCTCCCGTGATGTGCCGAAATGCAGGTTCGCTCTGGTAGTCGGGTGTCCATGACGGCGAGGCACCGCGCACGATCAGCCCTACGAGCCCCTCGTCGAGCGTGAGCCTGATACCCACGAGCTTCGGTGTCAGAGCACCACTGGTGACCTCGATGACGAACTCGTCCCCGTACACCGAGCCCATGTAGGCCAGATCCACACCCAGGAGCCTGCGCGCCTGGTCCACCACTTCCTGCAACAGAATGCGATTGTCGCGCACAGTAGTCAGGCGCACCGCGATGTCGTTGAGCGCCGAGAGTTCGGTGCTGCGCTGTTTGCGCTGATCGAGCAGTGTGCGCAGCCGGAGCGCAGCATGCGCCTCGGCACCGGGATAGTTTCCGCGATGGGCTTCCAGCTGGTCGACGGACGCGTCGTCGAGCAGCAATTCCATCCATGACTTCGCAGAGGACATAGAGAAAACCTACATTGGCCGAGACGCGCGTCACAGCTAAAGTCGTATCCATGTCGCTTGTCGAACAATTGTCCGAGGTCCTGCCCGCGGATCGAATCGTGGTCGACCCGGACGTCATCGCTTCCTATCAGCACGACGAGGCCGAATGGGCCCCGTATTCGACGCCGGTCGCCGTCGTGCGGCCTCGCAGTGCGGAGGAAGTGCAGGCTGTCGTTCGCGCCTGTCTGGCCGACGGCACACCCGTCGTCACTCGCGGAGCGGGCACCGGACTGTCCGGTGGCGCGAACGCCACCGAGGGATGCGTCGTGCTCGCCCTCGACGGCATGGATGCGATCAAGGAGATCGACCAGCTCGAGCGCTACGCCGTCGTCGAGCCCGGGGTCGTCAACGATCACCTGCGCGCAGCCGTCGCCGAGCAGGGTCTGTGGTATCCCCCGGATCCGGCCAGCGCCCCGTGGTCGACCATCGGCGGCAACGTCGCCACCAACGCCGGCGGATTGTGCTGCGTGAAGTACGGCGTCACTCGCGATTACGTGATGGGCATGCAGGTCGTCACCGGTACCGGAGAACTGGTGAGGCTCGGACGTAAGACTGCGAAAGGTGTTGCCGGCTACGATCTTGCGGGTCTGATGGTCGGATCGGAGGGCACCCTCGGGATCATCACAGAGGTGACCCTCAAGCTGCGCCCGCTCCAGGACCCGCAACGGACCGTGGCCGGCTATTTCGATTCGATCGTCGACGCCGGGCGGGCCGTCGCTGCAGTGGCCGCAGCCGGTTTGACCCCGTCCGCACTGGAATTGATCGACAAACAGTGCCTCATCGCCGTCGACGCCTGGAAGAACATGGGCCTGTCGGTCGAGGCGAACGTGGTGTTGCTCGGACGGATCGACGATCCCGGTCTCATCGGAGACCAGGAAGCCGAGAAGATGCTCTCGTGCTTCGACGAGGCCGGGGCCACGTGGTCTGCGGTCTCGACCGATCAGGAGGAGGCCGACGCGCTGTTCGCAGCCCGACGGTTGGCGTATCCGGCGATGGAGCGCCTGGGCCCGGTACTGACGGAGGACGTGTGCGTACCGAAGAAGCATGTGCCCGAGATGCTTTCCCGCATCGAACAGATCGGCCTTCGCTACGAGACGACCATCGCCAATATCGCACACGCGGGCGACGGGAACCTGCATCCGTTGCTCATCACTTCGCACGACGACCTTCCGGCGCGCGAGCGAGCGCAGGCCGCCTTTGCCGAGATCATCGACGCTGCTCTGGAACTCGGCGGCACCGTGACCGGCGAGCACGGAGTGGGGCTACTCAAGATGGACGGTCTGGTGCAGGAACTCGACCCGGTGGTGTTGGACATGCACCGCGCGGTCAAAAATGCGCTGGATCCACAAGGAATCCTGAACCCGGGCAAGGTGTTCGCGCCCTGACAGCGCTGAGATCTTACGGTTGAGTGCGCAGATTGCCGTTGTGCAGCGCGGTCACCAGCAGACTCGGGAGGCCGTTGACCAACAACAGAACGGCCACCACGAGACCCATCGCCAGCCACGGCTCGGTCAGCCACAAATGATTGCCCAGTTGTAGCGCACCGACAATGCTCGATATCCATCCGGCAGATTGAGCACGTCGGACCCATCGGGCAGGTCTGACCGGATACGAGCCGTTCACGGCTGGCAACCTACGGCCGTAGTTCTCACGAGCGGCGATTCGAGCGGCTACGACGTGAATCAGAACAGCGAACGTGATGGCACACAACGCAAGCACCATGTATCCGTCTCCCCTTCCGATTCCGGTCAGCGCAGTCTCTCAGGCCAAGGACAATAGAACAATGACGACCAAGCTGACCATGGACTTCGGAGCTGCGCTACCCATCGGGTGGACCGAACTCGACCGAACTGCAGAAACGGAGCGCTGGTCGGAGTTCACGAGTAAATTCGGGTTTCGCCCCGGGACCGAACCTGAGTCGTGGCCGGCCATTGCCGAGCCTGCACCCTCCATGACCTTCGACCTGGACGCCCATGCCGTCCGCACGACGGCCTCGTGGTCTGCCCGTGCCGACGCGATCAACGCGGAAGCGTTGCGCTGCTTCGTCACCGAGTTCTCGGCCGACCCCACCTTCGTGGTCCTGGACTGGCAACACCCGTGCTACAGCTTCGACGCCGAAGCGCACGCCGAAGCGGCCGAGAACGCAGAATGGCGTGTTCCCGTCCACCCGAACGGCGACTACTACATCTTCGCCCGAGACGGATTCACCGAAGGGACCTTCGGCCACCCGTGGGAACGCACCTTGTGCGTCTTCGGACCACGCATGGTCGCCACGCTCGGCCGCACCTTGGCGACATGGCTTCCCACGATCCGCGTCGACGGCAAACAGGTCTCGAGTCGACGAATGTAACCGATCCCGACTTACTTGTTTGTCCGGGCGCTGGAAACCGGCCCGATGGGACTTCAGGCGAGAGCCTGAAACGGGTGCGCCGGCCGTCGTCGTGCACACGACCGACGGCCGCGAAGTGCCGGCTCGGCCGTGAAGCGACGTGGCATCACCACCCCGTCGACAACGAAGATTCAGAAGACATTTCGGGACCGTGTCTCTCGAGCGCGACTACAGCAGCCACCATTATCAGCGCAGCGCTGGCGATACCCGGTAACAATCTCGGATCCGGGGCGTACAAGAAAAACAGCACATACTGCAGCTGAAAGATCGCCACTGGCAACAGAATAAGTGCCCTCGTTCGACGCAACCGGCCGCCCGAGAAAAGGATCTCGCTGATCGAACCGACAAGGATCAGCGCCACCAACGGTGGCCCTCGATGCCATTGTCGTAGTACTTCCCAGTGACTTTGGCCAGTAAAATTGGACCACGTGAAGCCGGCGGACTCTTCTCAACAGCGAGTAACTGCCGTGTGGCGGCAAGCTATCACTCACGCAAGCCATTCCCACACCAGCCGATCTCCCTCGACGTACGGCTGGAATTGGCTCCACAGCGAGATCCGCATCGCGATCGGTGTGTTGCGCTCCAGCGAGAAATTCAAGTCTTCGAGCATCGCGCTCACCGACCGCCAGATCGGTGGCCGCCATGCCACGTCTGCATCCGGCCACATATTGACGCAACCGTGAAGCGGACCCGAGCGAGTGTCGACGAACAGTGTGGCAGCGTCATCTTTGGCGAACGGAACGAACCCCGGCAGCATCGCGCGGGCGGCGGACCCGGCAGGTTTGTTCATCTCGGCATCGAGGTCGGCCGTCGCTCCGTATTCGGGGTTTCTGTTGGACTGATCCCAGAACGCGTGAGTCTTCTCGACCTGCGAAAGTGACAACAGCTCGAAGTTCGGAGGCAAGAGCAGCATGCCCCGGCGGTCATCAGCTCGTTCGACACATCGGTAGAGTTCCCTCACTTCTTCGGGCCACGGACACGTCGCGGCCTCGGCTTCTGCGATCGCTTCGTCGGAGGCACCGAAATACTGGACCCCCAGATTCGCCGTCAGAAGCCGTGTCAGCCGGGCCCATTGGTGAGTTACCGAGCTTGGACGGGTCGCCTTCAGGAGCCGCTCGACCTCGGCGGAACTGAAGTCGGGCAGGAGTCTCTTCATTTCCGTTGGGTCGAGGTCCACATCGTTCACGAGAACAGTGTCCCAAACAGAGGACCGAGGGCGTCCAGGAACGTTCGTGTTTGCAGCCTACGAGCACCTCACGACCGTGCTGCCCTCTGAAGACCGTTGACTGCTTCCGTATTGCTCTCGGAGCGCACTCCCATTCGACTGCGCAGAGCGATCACCAGCACTACCGCCATCAGCATGACCCCGCCGACGACCCACAGGCCCGCTTTGGCGTTACCGGTGGCGTCGAGCAGCCACCCGGTCACGTACGGGGCACCGAACCCCGATGTGTTGCCGACCGAGTTGATCACAGCAATACCAGCCGCTGCCCCAGCTCCGGTGAGGAACGTACTGGGCAGGTACCAGAACACAGGTAGTGCACAGAACACCCCCACGGCGTTGACCGTTACCGCGATCATGGTGGTGAACGGTGAATCCATGTACAGCGCAAACGGAATCGAGATCGCACCGATCAGGGTGGGAATCGCCACGTGCCAAGTTCGCTCGCCGGTCCGGTCCGAGTGTCGACTCCAGAGCACCATCGCCACTGCGCCCACTGCGAACGGTACGGCCACGATGAGACCCGTTGTCACGAGGGAGAAGTCGGTATCGAACGTCTGCTTGAATCCCGCGACGATGCTGGGCAGAAAGAAACTCAGGGAGTAGAGACCGTAGGTGATGCCGAAGTACACCAAGCCGAGCATCCAGACCCGGACGTCACCGAGAGCGCGCTTGACCGAACCGCTGATGTGCCCGTCCTTCACAGCGTCCTCGGACTCCAATTCGGTGGTAAGCCAGTCCTTCTCGTCGACGGTGAGCCACTTCGCCTGGGACGGTCGATCCGTGAGATAGAACCAGGTGACCACTCCGAGCAGGACCGCGGGGATGCCCTCGAGGAGGAACATCACCCGCCACCCCGACAGTCCGAACAGCCCGTCCATGTACTGAATGATCGCACTGGACAGGGGCGCACCGAGCGCCGACGACACCGGCAGTGCCAGCATGAACAGGCCCATCAAACGGACTCGGTACGCGCGCGGAAACCACATCGTCATGTACAGCAACACCCCGGGGAAGAAGCCGGCCTCGGCGATACCGAGTAGCACCCGCAGCCCGTACAGCCAACCTGCTGTCGGCACGAATGCCATGGCGGCGGCCACAATTCCCCACGACACCATGATGCGGGCGATCCACCGTCTGGCACCGAATTTGTGCAGCGCCAAATTACTGGGCACCTCGAACAGCAGGTATCCGATGAAGAACAGTCCCGACGCCAGACCGAACATCGTTTCGGTGAGGCCCAATTCGTCGCTCATGGTCAGCTTGGCGAGACCGATGTTGGTGCGATCGAGATAGTTGACGAAGTAGGCCAAGCCGAGAAACGGGATGATGCGTCGGGCGACCTTCTTGACCACCCTCGTCTCGATCTCGGGCTTCGACGTGATTGCAGGCATGGGCTCGGCTTTCCTCGGGCGAAAGTGACCTGGACCACGTTATGAGTATGCCAAGCAAGGGTCTATGGAGAAACCACCCACCGAATGCGGAGTCCCGAGGGCGAAATCTCCAACACTCGCCTCGGGCTGCCGTGTTGCAGTCGTATGCCCACGCTGGAATCCTGTGGTTGTGCGAGTAGCTCTCATTGCCGATATTCACGGCAACATCGCGGCGCTCGACGCCGTCCTCGACGACATCGACCGGCAACGCGTCGACTCGGTGGTGAACCTCGGCGATCTACTGTCCGGCGGACTGCATCCGCGTCGGACTGCGGACCGGCTGATGGCGCTGGGCTTTCCCACTATCGCCGGCAACCACGATCGCTATCTGCTCGAGCAGGACCGCGAGTCCATGGGTAGCTGGGATCGGCACGCTCATGATCGACTCGACGACGAGCATCGACAGTGGCTGGGCTCGCTGCCATTCTCACTCGAGCTGGGCCACGGAATCCTGGCTGTGCACGGAACACCCACCGACGATCAGCAATATTTCCTGCACTCGGTGGACGCCAACGGCTCGCGCGAGGCAACCGGGGCCGAAATCCTCGAGCGGGCAGCAGGTTTCACCGACAGATCTGTCATTGCCTGCGGGCACACCCACCTACAGCGCCAATGGACTCTTCCCAGCGGCACACTCGTGGTCAACCCGGGCAGCGTCGGCACCCCCGCGTACGACGACGATCAGCCCTACCCGCACGTCATGGAATCCGGGTCGCCGCATGCGCGCTACGCAGTACTCGACGATCACGGCAGAGGCAGCTGGACGGTCTCGTTCGAGCTGGTCGAGTACGACCACGTCGGTGCTGCCGCCGATGCCCGCGCGCACGGCATGAACGCCATCGCCGACGCTCTTCTCACCGGTTTCGTCGGCTCTGAGCCTCAGCAGCCGTCACACTGATCGCGTGAAGATCACCGACGCCCAACGCCGATATCGGCTCGTTGCGCAGCACTTCTCCCGTGCCTCGACTGCCGACGACGTTGTGTCGTCATTGCTCGCACTGCATGCCACCGACCCGGCGACGGTGTATCTCTCGGTGTTGGCGCGTGCTCGATCGCTGGAACTATCCGATGTGCGCGATGCGATGTACGAACGCCGGAGCCTCGTCCGCCTGATGGCGATGCGTCGCACGATGTTCGTCGTCGCACACGAGGACGCCCCGATGATTCATGCTGGCGCGAGTCTCGGGGTTGCGCGCACCATGCGGGCACGCTTGGTCAAACAGGTCTCGACGCTGCCCACCGAACCTGTGATCGACAATGTCGAATCCTGGCTTGCCGCAACCGAAGAAGAAACCGAGGCGGCGCTGCGCTCGATGGGTACTGCCACCGGTGCGGAGCTGTCGGCAGTGGTCCCCGGCCTCAAGACGGCGCTGCTACCAACGACCGACAAGGTGTACGACGTCAGGCGATACGTCACCTCCGAGGTGTTGGTGATGATGGCCGCCGAAGGAAAATTGGTGCGCGTGGAACCACGGGGAGCATGGACTTCTCGGCGGCATGCGTGGGCACCGATCGACCATTGGTGGCCGGACGGGATTCCTGATCTCGACGAAACCGAGGCACGCGCCGAACTTGCCCGACGCTGGCTCGAAGCATTCGGACCGGCGACGCTCGACGACCTGCAGTGGTGGACGGGCTGGAACAAGACTCAGACTCGTGGGGCGGTCTCAGGCCTGGACACCGTGGCAGTCGAACTGACCGAGGGCGACGGAATCATGTTGACCGGCACTACCTTCGACAAACCCGCCGGTACGAGCGTCATGTTGCTGCCCGCACTGGATCCCACACCGATGGGATGGAAACACCGCGCCTGGTATCTCGGTGAGCACAAGGCACCGCTGTTCGACACTTTCGGCAACATCGGTCCGACCATCTGGTCCGGGGGTCGCATCGTCGGGGGTTGGGCTGTGACCGGATCCGGTGAGGTGGCCACCGAGTTCCTCGAAGACGTCGGCTCGACGGTATCCAAAGCCGCTGGAGCCGAGGCCGAACGACTCACCGCCCTGCTCGACGGCACCGCGGTGGTCCCGTCGTTCCCGACTCCGTTGGAGAAGAAGCTGCGGGGGAAGAAATAGCCCAATCGAGTTGCCATTGTCAGGCCTGAGATCGATGGTGAAGCCAGCCGAAGTGAGCGAACACAGTCGATCTCGATCTGCGCGCAGTCGAACTCTCGGATGGGCGGTCACTGGAAATGCACTACCCAGAGGAGTGGATCCATCGGTGAGCGAATCTCTGCACTACCGGGTCAACTTTCCCGTCGATGACGCCGAGCTGTCGCAGCTTCATCAGAGAGCATTCGGCGGAGAGTACGAACTCACTCCGTGGCGGGCCAGACTGGACACGCACAGTAAATCGTGGGTGGGCGCGTTCACCCACGGCCAGCTGTGTGGGTTCGTACACGCGGTCTGGGATGGAGGCAGACACGCCTTCCTCCTCGACACCGTCGTCGACCCTGCGCTGCAACGGCGCGGCATCGGAACTACCCTCGTAGCACGCATCGTCGCGGATCTGCGAGGGTCAGGGATCGAGTGGGTACATGTGGACTACGAACCACATCTACACGAGTTCTATTCTGCCGGATGCGGATTCAGAGAAACAACCGCGGGGCTACTCCGGCTCGAATGAGCGATGCGTGACTGCAGTCCTGAGGTTTCGGCCCGAACCGTCGCGTCAGAGCCGGTAACGGCCTTCGGCCCAGGCACGGGCTGCCGGCGGGGTCACCTCGTCGACCGCTTCACCGTCGCGGAAGTAGCTGGTGTGCAGGATTCGACCCGCGTCGACTGCTTCCTGCCACGCCTGAGTAGGGCCTTCACCGAACCAGAGCCACGGGGTGATGTCATCCATGATCACCACCGATTCCGAGGTGGCGAGCGCACGTAGATCGTCGAGGTCTGCGCGGGCACCCTCCACAGAGTGATCACCGTCGACGAAGATGACGTCGAATCGCGCGTCCGGGTGTTCCTTCGCGTAGGCCGCGATGGTGGTGTGCGAATCACCTTGGATCAGGGTGTGTCGGCCCGGAAAGTGTTCGTCGATATGGGCTTTCGCGGCGGCACTGTAGGTGTACGCGGCCAAGTCGAAGGACACGACGGTCACGTCGGGTGACGCGGACAGAAAGGCCCAACTCGAAAAGCCCGCATTGAACCCGACCTCACAGATCAGCGTCGTACTCGGCCGGGCCGCAAGCGAGGACAGATATGCCTGCTCCGCCTCATCGGCTCCACGCTCGAAAGGTTCCCCAGCAGTAGCCGTTCTGTGCACCAATGCCTCGAGTTCCTGCAGACCCATCTACGTTCTCCTATCGTCCGATTCGGAGCGTAGCCAAGTTCGCTGGGCGACGCAGACGACCGCGCTGAACCGACAGTTACCGATGCACGTCTCGCCGATGCCATGCTGAGCCAGGAATACGACCAGGTGTGGCCGTCCTGCGGAGTATGAACGGAATCAATCCGCGTGAACCTGCTGGACTTGCGCGGGGTACCTACCGAGCCGCGAACAAGCTCACGGCTCGAGCCCCGCAGCCAGCGTTGGCCAGCTCTGTGCAAGCTGGTCGGCCCAGTACGGCCACGAGTGCGTACCGGGGCTGCCCAGATCGAACGTGGCCGGGATGTTCAGCTCGACGAGTCTGTCGCGCAGCAGGCGCGTGCAGAAATCGGTGCCTACTTCGATCGCCCCGCCGATCACCAGCGTGTCGAGGTCTTCGAGCGACTCGTACCGCTCGTGCGGACCGGGCAGGCCACTGGCGGAAAAGAGATAGATGGACATTCCGCGTAGCGCTTCTGCGTTCACCAGCAGGTCGTGGGCGGCCCAGCGCTCGTCGAGGGGCCCGCCGAGCATGTTGTTCGCGTTGCCGCCGTAACCGGCGACGATGCTTCGCATGAGGACTTGCCCGAGTACGCCTTCAGATAAGAAGCACCCGCTGTACGCCGCGACGGCCGAGTACTTGTCCGGGTTCCGGGCGGCCAGCATCATCGCCGACTGAGCGCCCATCGACAGGCCCGCCACACCGTTCCTGCCGTTGCCCTCGAACTCGGCGTCGATCAACGGCGGAAGCTCCTGCGTCAGGAAGGTTTCGAAGCGGTAGCGGCCGAGGCGGGGGTCGTCGTTCTCCCAGTCGGTGTAGAAGCTCGCTGGACCGGCAAGCGGGAGAACCACGTTGACGTTCTTGTCACGGAAGAACTCCGCCGCGTTGCCCTTGCGAAGCCAGATGCTGCTCGACGGTTCGTTCTCCCCGGATCCGCTGAGCATGTACAGCGTCGGGCGCGGGCCTTTACGCTCGGCGGGGGTCAGAACCTGCACCTCGATGGTCCGATCCATGCTCGGCGAGTACACCGACAGCCACGTCAGCGTCGGGCTGGTATCGATTCGGTTCTCGATCCGCGCCGGCTGGCTCGGTGCCGGGTTTTCGGTGTCGATGTCTTGAGCAGCGGCGGGCACGCCCGCTACGAAGGTGAGCAGAACTGCGATCAGCACCAGAACCGGCCGCACGCCGAACATAGAACCCCCACTGCCCGCGGCTCTGTGCGACCGCTGTTGTCGAGGCAGTCTTGCACAAAAGGAGGGCAGGAATCGGACTAATCGTCGGCAAATTGTGAAAAATCCGGGATTCAGCCCGTTTTGTGCGGCACCGACTGGAGTAGGTCAGCACTTACCCAGGCCTCGAGATGCCTGTGGGTTGCCAACAGGTGAGTGACGCGCCCGGATGACCTACTGACGTCGCGCGCCGGGCTAGACGTTGAAGCGGAACTCCACGACATCGCCGTCGGACATGACGTAGTCCTTGCCTTCGATGCGCACCTTGCCGGCCGCCTTGGCCGAGGCCATGGAACCCGCGGCGATGAGGTCGTCGAAGGAAACGATTTCGGCCTTGATGAAGCCGCGCTCGAAGTCGGTGTGAATGACGCCCGCCGCCTGCGGAGCGGTGTCGCCTCGATGAATTGTCCACGCGCGGGCCTCTTTCGGGCCTGCGGTGAGGTAGGTCTGCAAGCCCAGCGTGTGGAAGCCTGCACGAGCCAACGCGTCGAGACCAGGCTCGGTCTGTCCAACGGATTCGAGCAGTTCCGCTGCCGATTCCTTGTCGAGTTCGAGCAGTTCGGACTCGATTTTCGCGTCGAGGAAGACCGCATCGGCGGGCGCGACGAGGCGAGCGAGTTCGCCGATCTTCGCGTCGTCGGTCAGCACCGACTCGTCGGCGTTGAACACGTACAGGAAGGGCTTGGTGGTGAGCAGCTGGAATTCACCGAGCAGCTCGAAGTCCAGCTTCGCCTTGGCCGAGAACAGCGTCTTGCCGTCGTTCAGCACGGCCTGTGCGGCCAGCGCCGCGTCGAGTGCAGGCTTGCGATCCTTCTTGATCCGCACCTCTTTCTCGAGGCGCGGGATGGCCTTCTCGAGAGTCTGCAGATCGGCGATCGCGAGTTCGGTTTCGATGACCTCGATATCGGCGGTCGGGTCGACGCGACCGTCGACGTGCACCACGTCGTCGTCGGCGAAGACACGAACGACCTGGCAGATGGCGTCGGCCTCACGAATGTTGGCGAGGAACTTGTTGCCCAGGCCCGCGCCCTCGGACGCACCCTTGACGATGCCGGCGATGTCGACGAACGACACCAGCGCAGGCACGAGCTTCTCCGAACCGAACACCTCGGCCAGCTTCTCGAGCCGGGGATCCGGCAGCGCGACCACACCGACGTTGGGCTCGATGGTGGCGAACGGATAGTTCGCGGCCAGCACATCGTTGTTGGTCAGAGCGTTGAAGAGGGTGGACTTGCCGACGTTGGGCAGTCCGACGATTCCGAGGGTGAGGCTCACGGTCTATGGAGTCTACTTTGACGACACCACCAGCTCGGACAGTGCCCGGCCAGCGTCGATACTCGACGCACCCAGCGGCGCCAGAACCACGTGATCTGCGCCGGCAGCGTGGTGGGCGGCCACCCGCTCGGAAATGTCGTCGATGCTCCCCCACACCACCAGCTCGTCGACCAGTCGGTCGCTGAGCTCGTCGACATCGGCCTCGGTGAAGCCCAAACGCAGGAAGTTCTGCCGATAGCCAGGGACTGTCGCGAGAAAGCTCAGTGGCTCCCGAGCTGCGGCGCGGGCTCGATCCGGATCGGACTCGGCCACGACGAACTGGTCGATCACCAACGTCGACCCACCGAGTGCACCGCGCGCCTGCGCGGTCCACTCGGGCGTGACCAGCAACCCGATTGCGCCGGCAGCGCGTTCTCGCGCCATCTCCAACTTCTTCGGGCCGAGCGCCGCGAGCAGTATGCGATCGGCTGGCACCTCGAGTTCGTCGAGGTACTTCCTCAACCCGGCCATAGGTCGAGCGCTCTGCGGCCCGCCGAGGCCGAGGACGAATCGACCGGTGTCCGAGAGCTCGTCGAACAGTTCACCGGCCTGTGCAGGTGAGTACACGTCGACCGGCACTATGCCTGGAACGACGGTGGCGGTCTCGGTCGCATGAACCAGATCGGCCAGCCTGCCGAGCCGATCGAGCTGCCCGCCCGGCAGCCAGAACGAGGTGAACCCGAGTGATTCCAACTCGCGAGCATCGTCGAGGTACGACGGCGATACGTCGATGGAAATGCCGATTGTGCCGAGACCGAGTGTGTCCATGGCTACGACGCTAAAACCTCGAGCGTTGTTCAGGTCAAGAGCTGATCGCCGAATTCGTGTCCCAGCTTGCCAGGATCGGCAGAATTTTCGCGGTGCTCGAGCCTTCCTCGACCGTGTAGACGATGAGACTCTGACCCGGCTCGCTGGGCGAGGTCAAAAACTCGATACCGAATTCGAGGGTTCCCGCCGCCGGATGCTGAATGATCTTGGTGGCGCGCTCGAACTCGCGGACCTCGTGATCGCTCCACCATTGCTCGAAAAAGGGCTCACTGGAACGTAATTCGCCGATCAGGGCAATCAGCGCTCGGTCTCCCGGTCGCCGAGCGAGGTCACGGCGCAGACCGGCGACCGAGGCGGCCGCGAACTGCGACCAGTTGACGATTCGCTCGCGGGCGATGGGATTGCTGAACAGGTAATGGAACAGCGATTCTCCGGCGGTCGACGGCAGACTCAGTACCGATCGAACCAGTGCGTTGCTGGCCAGGATGACGCCGCTACGACCGAGTAGCAACACCGGAACGTGATCGAGTGCCCTCATCACCTGGAGCAATCCCGGATCCGGTCGCTCGGTGGCGTCATCGACGGATCCGGCCGGAGACGCAAGATCGAGTAGATGAGCCGACTCCACCTCGTTCAACTGCAGTGCCCGCGCGATTGCCCGCAGCACCTCGTTCGAGACGTTGGCCTGGCGACCCTGTTCGAGTTTGCTGTAGTAATCCGGACTCACTCCGGCCAGAGCCGCTAATTCTTCTCGCCGCAGCCCAGGCACCCGTCGGGCACCCGGATACGTAGCAATCCCGGCCTCGATCGGAGTCATGCGGTCGCGCCGATCACGCAGAAACGCGCTGAGGGCGGACCTGTCCTTGTTCACGAATTCCACAGTAGCGACATGGGCGATTGCCAACCTGGTCATGACAGACCTAGGCAGAACGACGCCTGGTTGACTGCCTCGACCGACCGTAGACATGGCGTCATGACTTCTTCTACTGCCCCGCTACTCCTCGGACGAACCGCCGTCGTCACCGGATCGACCAGTGGGATCGGTGCTGCCATTGCGCTCACCCTCGCCGCCCAGGGGGCATCGGTGGTCGTCAGCGGCCGCGACGCCGAGCGCGGCAAGGCGCTGGCTCACCGCATTTCCGCGACAGGCGGCACTGCGGCCTTCGTCGACGTCGATCTCTCGGGCAGCTACCAGGAGCTCCGCGAGTTCGCCGCCCGCAGCACGGACGCTCTCGGCGGCCGCGTCGACATTCTCGTCAACAACGCCGGCATCTATCCGGCCACCGCAACCGCGGACCTGCCCGACGATCAGCTCGATGCGATGCTCGCCATCAACGTCCGAGCTCCACACGTGCTCGTCGGCGCACTGGCTCCCGCCATGGCCGAGCGCGGTAATGGAGTCATCGTGAACATCGGGTCGTGGATGGCCACGATGGGCAGCCCCTTCGCCGCGATGTACTCCGCCACCAAGGCAGCCGACGAGCAACTCACCCGCAGTTGGGCAGCAGAGTTCGGCCCACGCGGCGTGCGGGTGAACTCCCTCGCGCCCGGGGCCACGTCGACCCCAGGTAATAAGGATGCCCGTGCAATCTTGGACTCCATGACCGCCGGAACTCCTGCGGGGAAGGTGATGACCCCACAGGACATCGCCGACGGCGTTCTGTTCCTGGTCTCGGACAACGCCGCGATGATCCACGGAACGACCCTCTACGTCGACGGCGGCATCTCGGTCACCCGCGGGTGAGCAGTGATCCGCCGTCGATTCGTCACATGGTCGAGACGACCAAGCCGATGAACGCAAGGTAGAGAACGATGAAGGCACCGAAGATGATCAGCGACAGCTTCCCGAAGAACCCGGCACGACTCGACGAATACTGTGCTCCCTGAACGTCTCCCATCATCCACAGCGGGTGCACCTTCAGTGCGTGGTTGAACGCCGGAATGGCCAGCGGCCAGAAGAAAATGATGGCCACGACGGCCCAGCCTGCATTGGAGGACGGCAGAGCAGCTGGCTGCGAATACGGCTGCGGGGCCGGAAAGGACTGGCCCGCTGGAAACGGCTGCGCGGCTGGGAACGGTTGCTCGTACGGACCTGACATGAGAAATTCCCCCGATTGTTCGATGACGGACAACCAGTAGGACGCCGCACCGTCACTTCTGGTTCCATCGGAGGAGCGGGAATCTCAGACCAATTCGGCCGTGGCTGCCGCGAGTGCGACGATGGCATCCCAATCTTGTTCTGCAACAGCTGCGGCCGGAGTGAGCCACGATCCCCCGACGCATCCGACGTTCGGCAGCGTCAGGTAGCTCGACGCGTTTGCGGTGGAGATTCCACCCGTCGGGCAGAAGCGGGCGGCCGGGATCGGTGAGTGGATCGACTTCAAGAAGTTCGCGCCGCCCGATGCCTCGGCCGGGAAGAACTTGAGCTCGGTGTAGCCCGCTTCGAGCAGACCGAGCACCTCGGATACCGTTGCGGCACCGGGCAGATGCGGAAGTCCGGTATCTCGCATGGCCTTCGTCAGGGAAGGCGTGCAACCGGGCGAGACCAGGAACTGAGCACCCGCGTCGGCGGCCTGCTTGGCCTGGCCGGGAGTGATGATCGTGCCTGCGCCGACGAGGATCTCGGGAACCTCGGCGGCGATGCGCTCGATGGCGTCGAGCGCCACCGGTGTGCGCAGGGTCAGCTCGATGACGGGCACTCCGCCCGCCACCAGCGCACGAGCGATCGGAACTGCATGATCGAGGTCGTCGATGACGACGACGGGGATGACGGGCACGCGGTCGAGCAGGGATGCAGTCACGGTCTTACTTTCTCTCGAATCGGGTTCTCGGGTCAACGCATCACGAACATCGCGCCCTCGTCGGCAGGGCCGACGAGCGCACGCATACCGGAGAACAGGTCACGACCGGTGCTGGACCATTCGTCCTTGTCCAAGACTCGTCCGGTGACCGGCCGGGCCTCGAACTCGTCGAGCGGAACATCGATCGACAGTGTGCCGTCGAGAGAGTCGAGGGTGATCATGTCTCCGTCGAGAATCTTCGCAATCGGCCCACCGCTCGCGGCTTCGGGCGTGAGGTGAATTGCCGCAGCGACCTTTCCGGAAGCGCCGGACATCCGGCCGTCCGTGATCAGCGCTACCGACCGGCCCTTGTCCTGCAGGATTCCGAGAGCCGGGGTGAGCTTGTGCAACTCGGGCATGCCGTTGGCCTGCGGGCCCTGATAACGCAGCACCGCAACGAAGTCGCCGTCGAGAAGCCCTGCATCGAATGCTTCGAGGAAGTCAGCTTGGTCGTCGAACACTCGCGCCGGTCCGGTGACCACCCGATGTTCGGGTGCCAGGGCGGAAGTCTTGATGACACATTTTCCGATCGGCCCGGTCAGCATCTTCAGTCCGCCGTCGGCACTGAACGGCTCGTTCGCGCCACGTAACACGGTGTCGTCGTGACTCATCCGGGTCCCGTCCTGCCACATCACGCCGTCGCCGTCGAGCTTCGGTTCTTGGGTGTAGCGCCGCAGACCCTGCCCGGCAACGGTTTTCACATCCTCGTGCATCAACCCCTCGTCGAGCAGAGCGCCGATGACGAACCCGAGTCCGCCGGCCGCGTGGAAATGGTTGACGTCGGCTTTGCCGTTGGGGTAGATCCTGGCCATCAGCGGCACCACCGCCGACAGATCCGACAGGTCCTGCCACGTCAGCGTGATGCCTGCAGCTTTCGCGATGGCGACGAGATGCATCGTGTGGTTGGTCGAGCCGCCGGTGGCCAGCAGTGCGACGCAGCCGTTGACGATCGACTTGACGTCGACGACCTCCCCCACCGGGGTGTAGTTGTCGCCCAACGACGTCAGACCGGTGACGACGTGCGCGGCTTCGCGGGTGAGCGCGTCGCGCATCGCAGTGCCGGGGTTGACGAACGACGAGCCGGGCAGATGCAGACCCATGACCTCCATGAGCAGCTGATTGGAGTTGGCCGTTCCGAAGAACGTGCACGTGCCACTGCCGTGATACGACGCGGCCTCGGCGTCCAGCAGCGCCTCACGGCCCACCTTGCCCTCGGCGTAGAGCTGACGCGCTTTTGCCTTCTCGCCGTTGGGAAGTCCGGACGTCATCGGACCGGCGGGCACGAACACCGCGGGGAGATGGCCGAAACTCAGTGCCCCGATGAGCATTCCGGGGACGATCTTGTCGCACACCCCGAGCATCAGGGTGGCGTCGAACATGTCGTGGGACAACGCAATTGCCGTCGACATCGCGATGATGTCGCGGCTGAAGAGCGAGAGCTGCATGCCGTCGCGACCCTGCGTGATGCCGTCGCACATCGCGGGGACGCCACCGGCGAACTGCGCGATGCCGCCGGCGTCGATGACCGACTTCTTCAGCACGGCCGGGTAGGTCTCGAACGGCTTGTGCGCCGAGAGCATGTCGTTGTAGGCGGAGACGATCGCGATGTTGGGCTTGACCATGCCGCGCAGCGCTTGCTTGTCGGCCTTACCGGAGGCCGCGAAGCCGTGGGCGATGTTGGCGCAGGCAAGTCGGCCACGGGCCGGGCCCTGATCCCCGGCAGCAGCGATTCGAGCGAGATATGTGGTGCGGTCGGACTGGCTGCGGTCTGCGATGCGGTCGGTGACCTGACGCAGGACCGGATGAAGTGTGTCCATGAGTATCTCCGATGTTCGGTCTCTCACGACTCAGCCTAAGGCCGGTTAAGTCGATCAGCAACCTAACTTATGTTTTTCAAAGTTCTAAGTAGCATTTCTTAGGGTGTTGCCGTAGAAGTTGCCAGTTGGTTGAATGGCGTATATGTCGATGCCGCGCCTGAGCGCTCCACCTGCGACCGCAGGTGAGATCTTCGCTCTGGTTCGCGACGGAGAAGCAGATACTCGCGCCGAATTGGGCCGGATCACCGGACTGTCTCGCTCGGCCGTCGCCTCCCGTGTCGCTGCACTCGCCGGACTCGGCTTGATCATCGAAACCGAGGACACCCAATCGACGGGCGGACGTCCCCCTGCGCGATTGTCCTTCGACGTCGATGCGGGTGTCGTGCTCGCGGCAGCGATCGGACGCAGCCGTTCGCAACTGGGCGTCTTCACTCTCGGCGGAGAATCGCTCGCCGGCGACACCGTCGATCAGGAAATCGGCATCGGACCGGACGAGTTGATGCCGCAGATCACCAAGCGCCTGCAGGTCTTGCTGGACGAATCGCACCGAAGCGGACATCGCATCCTCGGCGTGGGCCTGTCCATTCCCGGCACCGCCGATACGGCGCGTGGTTGCAGTCTGGACTCGCCGATCATGCACGGCTGGGACGGAGTTCCACTGGCCCCGTTCTTCTCCGATACCACTGCAGCTCCGGTCTTCCTCGACAACGACGCCAACGCGATGGTCCTCGCCGAACGCCGTGACAACAGAGATCGCTTCCAGAACGCCTTGTTGGTCAAGGCCTCGACGGGTCTCGGTGCCGGGATCGTCGCGGGCGGTGCCCTACAACGTGGATCATTGGGTGCTGCAGGCGAATTCGGCCACACCAAGACCGCAGCCGCCGCAGGGGTAGCGTGCCGGTGCGGCGACAGCGGATGCCTCGAAGCCATCGCAGGCGGCTGGGCACTGGTGCGTGCACTCAGCGACCAGGGCCGAGAAGTCGGCCACATCCGCGGCGTCGTCGACCTCGCAGTGAGCGGTGACCCCGAAGCACGCAGACTCATCCGTGACAGTGGACGCCACATCGGCGAAACCCTGGCCGGAGCCGTCAATCTGCTCAACCCCGAGGTCCTCATCGTCGGCGGCGACATGGCCAATGCGTACGACATCTTCGTTGCCGGCCTGCGCGAGACCGTCTACGGAAACGCCACTGCGCTGGCCACCAAGGCACTCACCATCCAGGCGACCACCCACGGCGACCTTTCGGGAGTCATCGGTAGCGCAGCCCTGGTCTTGGATCAGGTACTCAGCGCCCGGGCCGTCGACGACGCGCTCGGTAACTGACCCTCGGCCACACTTCCCGTTCGTCGCACTCCAGCGACCGCCGGGCGCACGGCGATGCGTCGATTCGAGGACGCCGACCGGCTCCGCACATAGGGTGATCGCAGTCACAACTGCGAGCATGGAGACCCCACACATGTCACTGAAAGCACCCGACGATCCACACGTCGAACTGCTGAAGACAGATCCCGACCTACCACCCGTCGGCGTCGTCGAATCACATCCGATGACCACGGCGAAGCGTCTGATGCTCGTCGCAATCGGCCTTCTGGGCGGCGTCGCCTGGACGATCATCGCCATCGTGCGCGGGGAGAACCCCAACGCCGTGTGGTTCGTGATCGCCGCCGTCTGTACCTACATCTTCGCTTTCCGCTTCTACGCCAGGCTGATCGAACGCAAGATCGTCTTCCCGCGCGACGACAGAGCCACGCCCGCCGAGATTCTGGAAAACGGCAAGGATTACATGCCGACGGACCGTCGGGTGCTGTTCGGCCACCACTTCGCCGCCATCGCCGGAGCCGGCCCGCTCGTCGGACCCGTGCTCGCCGCTCAGATGGGTTACCTGCCCGGCACCATGTGGATCATCATCGGCGTCGTGTTCGCCGGTGCCGTCCAGGACTTCCTGGTGCTGTGGATCTCTACGCGTCGGCACGGACGCAGCCTCGGACAGATGGCCCGTGACGAACTCGGCGTCATCGGTGGCACCGCGGCGTTGGTCGCGGTGTTCGTCATCATGATCATCCTCATCGCGGTGCTCGCACTCGTCGTCGTCAACGCACTCGCCGAAAGCCCGTGGGGCGTCTTCTCCATCGCCCTGACCATTCCCATCGCACTCTTCATGGGTGTCTACCTGCGCTTCCTGCGACCGGGCAACGTCACCGAGGTCTCGCTCATCGGCGTCGTATTGCTGCTGCTCGCCATTGTCGCCGGTGGCTGGGTTGCCGAAACCGAGTGGGGCACCGACTGGTTCACCCTCTCCAAGGTCACCGTCGCCTGGTTGCTGATCGGCTACGGCCTGCTCGCGTGCATCCTGCCGGTGTGGCTGCTGCTCGCACCGCGCGATTACCTGTCGACGTTCATGAAGGTCGGCACCATCGCGCTGCTGGCCGTCGGCATCCTCATCGCGCGTCCCGAAATTCAGATGCCCGCCATGACGAGCTTCGCCACCGAGGGCAACGGGCCGGCCTTCGCGGGTTCACTGTTCCCGTTCCTGTTCATCACCATCGCCTGCGGCGCACTCTCCGGTTTCCACGCTCTGATCTCCTCCGGCACCACGCCGAAGTTGCTCGAGAAGGAAAAGCAGATGCGCATGATCGGCTACGGCGGCATGCTCACCGAGTCGTTCGTCGCCATCATGGCGCTCATCACCGCCTGCGTTCTCGATCAGCACATCTACTTCGCATTGAACGCACCGGCGACGTTGACCGGCGGCACTCCGGAGACTGCGGCGACGTACGTCAACGGATTGGGGCTGAGCGGCGGAGACATCTCGCCGGCCGAATTGAGCCAGGCGGCAACCGATGTGGGCGAGGAATCGATCATCTCCCGCACCGGCGGCGCACCGACACTCGCGTTCGGTATGTCCGAGGTACTGCACCAGGTGTTCGGCGGCGAATCGCTCAAGTCGTTCTGGTACCACTTCGCGATCATGTTCGAGGCACTGTTCATCCTCACCACGGTCGACGCAGGCACCCGCGTCGCACGCTTCATGCTCTCCGACAGCATCGGCAACCTGCCCGGCGCATCGGCCAAGAAATTCAAGGACCCGTCGTGGCGTCCCGGCGCATGGATCTGCTCCGTCATCGTCGTTGCAGCCTGGGGCGCAATCCTTCTCATGGGCGTCACCGATCCACTGGGCGGCATCAACACCCTGTTCCCGCTGTTCGGTATCGCCAACCAGTTGCTCGCGGCGATCGCGTTGACGGTAGTGATGGTGATCGTCGTCAAGCGTGGCCTCTACAAGTGGGCGTGGATACCCGGAGTTCCCCTCGCCTGGGACCTCATCGTCACCATGACGGCGTCGTACCAGAAGATCTTCTCCTCCGTCCCGGCCATCGGTTACTGGACGCAGCATTCGCAGTTCCGTGACGCGAAGGAGCAGGGCCTGAGCAGCTTCGGCAGCGCGAAGACCCCCGAGGCCATCGACGCCGTCATCCGCAACACCTTCATCCAGGGCACGCTGTCGATCGTCTTCGCGGTACTGGTCCTGGTGGTCGTGTTCGCCGGAGTGTGGGTGTGCATCAAGGCCGTTCGCGGAGCCGACCTGCCCGACAACGAGGAGCCCGAGGTGCCGTCGAAGATCTTCGGCCCCACCGGCTTCGTCCTCACCCCGTCGGAGAAGAAGATTCAGGCCGAGTGGGACGAGCTGATCGACGCAGGCACCGTCCGTCGCCCCGGATCGGCGCACTAGATGCGCGGGCTGTGGTGGTGGATCACCTCGGTGATGGGCGACCACGATTACGACCGCTATGTCGCCCATCTGGCCCGCCGCCACCCGGATCAGGAACCTCCGACCGTGCGGCAGTACTGGAAGGACCGGCACGCGGAGGCGGACCGAAATCCGGGGGCCCGCTGCTGTTAGGGCTTCGCCCTCGTGCGCGTTTTGCGTAGCTGGAGGTACGCAAAACGCGCACGAGGGGCGCAGCCACGTCCGATTTCCGCTAGCACTGGCGGGTTCGCGCTGACACAGTGAGTACATGAGCAACGAACGGCAGGTGCAAGAACTGGACTTCGACCGGTGTTACCGCGCAGTCTCCTCGCGTGACGCACGGTTCGACGGCCAGTTCTTCACCGCCGTTCGCACCACCGGCATCTACTGCCGCCCCTCCTGCCCAGCACGCACCCCCAAGCCGGGCAACGTCTCGTTCCTGGCCACGGCAGCGGCGGCCCAACAATCCGGGTACCGCGCCTGCCGCCGCTGCCAGCCCGACGCCACTCCCGGTTCCCCGCGCTGGAACATTCACTCGGACCTCAGTTCTCGCGCCATGCGATTGATCTCCGACGGTGCCGTCGAACGTGGTGGCGTCGACGGCCTCGCCAGTACCCTCGGTTACTCGAGCCGCCAACTGACTCGTGTACTGACGGCGGAGGTGGGCGCAGGCCCGCTGGCGTTGGCACGTGCGCACCGCGCCCACACCGCTCGTACCCTGATCCAGACCACCGACATGTCCATGGCCGACATCGCCTTCGCTGCAGGATTTTCCAGCGTTCGGCAGTTCAACGACACCGTCAAAGAAGTCTTCGCCGTCGATCCGTCGACGCTGCGGCGGGAGGCACACCGCACCGCGGTGACAACCGCAGGTGGAACGGTCACGTTGCGGCTGCCCTATCGCGCGCCCCTCGACCGCGGCTGGATCGAGTGGTTCCTTCGCGGTCACGTGGTCGAGGGAATCGAATCGTTCTCCGAGGACGGCGAATACGTCCGATCGCTACGTCTGCCGCACGCCGGCGGACTGGTGGCTCTGCGGGTGATGGACGAATTCGTCAGTGCCGCTGTGACATTGCAGGACATGCGAGACCTCGCCCCCGCCGTGGCCCGAATCCGACACCTCCTCGACCTCGACGCCGATCCACTCGCCGTCGACGATGCCCTGCGCACCGACCCACAGTTGGCACCGAGCGTCGACGCCCACCCAGGCATTCGTGCGCTCGGCGTGGTCGACGGCGCAGAGATGTTGCTGCGCACGGTGATCGGGCAGCAGATCTCGCTGAAGGCCGCGGCCACCCACACCGCTCGACTCGTCGATGCTCTCGGTTCACCACTCGATCTCGGCAACGACGCCGTCACCAGGTTGTTTCCCGAACCCGCCGTGATCGCCGAACGGGGCCACGAGGTACTCACCGGACCTGCGGCCCGCGTGCAGACCGTCATCCGCGTCGCCGACGCCATCGCGTCGGGAACCGTCGTGTTGCATCCCGCGCGAGAGGGCCCCGAACTCGAACGAGAACTGCTCGCGCTCAAAGGAATCGGCCCCTGGACGGCCCGCTATGTCGTGATGCGGCTGCTCGGCGATCCCGATGTTCTGCTCGATACCGACCTCGTCGTTCGCCAGGGTGCGCAAGCCCTGGACATCTCACTGACGAACTCAGCCCGCTGGGCACCGTGGCGCTCGTACGTCTCGATGCACCTGTGGATCACCGCACTGGAGAGAAGACAAGCATGACTGCCACTGCCGCCACCCGCGACACCCCGATCGGCCCTTTCACCACCATCGTCGACGCCGATCAGCGCGTCCTTGCCTCGGGTTGGACAGCGGACGTCGAGGATCTACGGATGCTGATCCACCCGACGCTGCGGCCCGATACCGTTCGCAGTGCCGCCGATCTCGGCGCCGTCACCGCTGCCGTAGACGCGTACCACCGCGGCGAACTCGATCGGATCGACGATGTGCCCGTCGCGCAACGGTCCGGTGAATTCCTGATGCACGCCTGGGATGTACTGCGCACCGTCGAACCCGGCGCTCCGGTGACCTACTCCCGATTCGCGGAACTCTCGGGCCGACCCGCGGCCATCCGCGGTGCAGCCTCCGCCTGTGCGCGCAATGCCGCCGCGCTGTTCGTACCGTGTCATCGGGTGGTCCGCATCGGCGGCGCGCTCGGCGGATTCCGCTGGGGTTTGCCCGTCAAGGAGTGGTTGCTGACACACGAGGCGGCCTGACCGGTATCGCGCCGGGTGGCGGTGACACACAGCCGACCGACACCGGGCGTTATGGTTCTTCACGATCCGCCATCCGCCGAATGTGAGGAAGCCACCGTGACCGAATCGGCAGTGCCAGGAAAACCCAGGGCATCAGCCAAGTCCGGGAAGGATCGCGGAGACCTCATCGGAGTCGGCGGCCTGTGGTTGGCCAAGTGGTCGCTCATCCTGATTTCGATATCCGCCGGGGCATGGGTGTTGGGCTGGCTCATAGGTCATCTGTGGGTGATCCTGTTGCCGGTGCTGCTCGCGGTGATCGTCGCGACGGTGTTGTGGCCGCCGGCCAAGTTGATGATGAGGCTGGGATTCCCACCCGCGCTGGCCGCCTCGGTCTCGCTCGTGGTGTTCTTCGTCGTCATCGGCGGAGTCATCACCCTGATCATTCCCTCGGTGGCCGAGCAGGCTCCCGAATTGGTCGACCAGGCGTCGGGCGGGATCGCGCAGGTTCAGGACTGGTTGAAGGGCCCGCCCCTGAACATCGGCGACGACCAGATCGACTCGGCGGTGTCGGCGATCGTGTCGCGCCTGCAGGACAGCGGGGAGGTCATCGCCACCGGCGTATTCACCGGCGTATCCGCGGCCGGCTCGCTGCTGGTCACTCTGGCGCTGGTGTTGGTTCTGTCGTTCTTCTTCGTCAAGGACGGCCCCAAGTTCCTACCGTGGCTGCACGGGTTCTCCGGTGGCCGCGCCGGACGCCATCTGGGCGAGGTGCTCTCACGGATGTGGGCGACGCTCGGCGGATTCATCAGAACTCAAGCCATCGTGAGCTTCATCGACGCCTTCTTCATCGGACTCGGACTCATCATTCTCGGCGTTCCGCTGGCGCTGGTGCTCGCGACACTGACGTTCCTCGGTGGCTTCATTCCGATCGTCGGCGCGTTCGTCGCCGGTGCGCTCGCAGTCCTCGTGGCACTGGTGGCGAACGGGCTCACGACGGCGCTGATCGTGCTCGCCATCATCGTCGCGGTGCAGCAGCTGGAAGGCAATGTGCTGCAGCCGATTCTGCAGAGTCGCAGCATGAACCTGCATCCGGCGATCGTGCTGCTGGCCGTGGCGGGTGGCAGCTCGTTGTTCGGCATCATCGGTGCGTTTCTCGCCGTCCCGGCTGCTGCGGTTGCCGCGGTGCTGATCCGGTACCTGTCCGAGCAGATCGACGCGCGCTCGAACGAACCGGACCAGGACGAACTCGAAGACGAAATCCCACCGCCCGATGGGCTGACCGAGGAGCAGGCCGGTCTGGACGACGAGGACGAGACGAAGTCCGACAAACCTGCGTCAGGTCAGGACGCGACGACCTGAAGCGTCGATCCGGTGCGCTCCCGCTTGACGTAGAGGCGGCTGGGAATGCGTTGCCGCATCTCGTCGACGTGGCTGACGACGCCGACGACGCGTCCGCCCGCACGTAGTTCGTCGAGGACGGCCATCACCTGTTCGAGGGTGTCGGCATCGAGCGTGCCGAACCCCTCGTCGATGAACATGGTGTCCAGGACGACTCCACCGGATTCGGCGGCCACGACATCGGCGAGCCCGAGTGCGAGTGCGAGCGAGGCGAGAAACGCCTCTCCGCCCGAGAGGGTCTTCGCCGAGCGGACGACGCCGGTGTAGTCGTCTCGGATGTCGAGGCCGAGCCCGCCACGCTTGCCGCGGGCACCAGCCTCGTCGGAGTGAACGAATTCGTATCGGCCCGAGGACATTCGGCGCAACCGCGCCGAGGCCGACTCGGCGACATCCTCGAGCCGGGACGCGAGCACATACGATCGCAGCGACATCTTCCGGGCATTCTGACCTCGCCCGGCCACCACGTCGGCCAGGTTGGCGAGCTCGTCGAATTCCGCGCGTTGCGGCGCGATGGCCTCGGCCGCCGTCGACAGTTCGGCGATCAACCGCTCCAGATCGTCTGCGCGCCGTCGATTCTCGGCGACCTCCGCGGCGGCGTGCCGGACCTTGCCCTCGACTTCGGCACAGGCGCGTCGCAGCGGATCCAGATCCACCGGCGGCTGCTCGGCGACGGCGACGATGGCAGGCTCGCGCAATACGTGTTCGGCGTGCGCCCGGCGCTCCTCGGCGGCACGGAGCTCGGCCTCGATGTGCTCGACGCGATCGGTGGTCAGAACGGCCACGGCTGCCGCCTCGGCGGTATCGAAATTCGATGCTGTCACTCGTCGATCGAGTTCGGCTCGCAGCGCGTCGGCCCGTGCGGTCGCGTCGAGCCAGCCGATCCGCGCCTCCTGGATTCGGCGGGCACCGTCGATCAAGGCTTCGCGATCCCGTACTCGGTCGGCCGGCGACGGGCCGTCTCCCACCTCCTCGGACACCGATGCACGCATCTGCGCCAGCGACTCCTCGGTGGCCGATATCCGCTCGTCCAGGGCTGCTCGCGACGCGACCAGGGTGTTGAGCGCGACCGTCAGTTCGTCCGATTCGCGGCGTAGACGGCTCAGTTCCACCCTCGCCGGATCGAGGTCCGCGGCGCTCGCACGGGCATCCTGCACTGCGCTCGTTGCGGTATCGAGGGCCAGCGTCAACTCCGCTGGCGACGCTCCCCCGGTGCGGTCGTGGAGCAGGTCCACCGCGAGTCTGGCCTCCGCGACTGCCCCGACCGCCCGGTCGAGGGCAGCAGCCGCCTTACGTTCCGCGGCGGCGGCCTTGTCTTCCTGTGCCTTGGTCACTGTCGAGGTCGATGCGGCAGCGGGGTGTGGATGCGCGGCGGATCCGCACACCTCGCACGGCTCGCCCGCTGTCAGACGGGCCGCCAGCTCTGCTGCCATTCCGTCGATACGGCGCTCGCGCAGATCGAGCAGATGTTCCCAGGCCGTGTTGTGCGCGGCACCGGCCGTGTCACGGGCGCGTTCGGCTTCGAGGAGAGCGGAGCGCTTGCGTACCAATTCGACTGCTGACTCGGCCGCGGCGCGGGCCCGTTCGCAGCGCTCGTCGAGACCCGGCAACTCTGCCGTTGCTGCCTCTGCTCGGGTCACCCGGGATTCGGCGGCTGCGATCCTGTCGGGCATCGTGGCCTGCTTCTGCATGGTGCCCTCGATCTGTACTGCGATGCTGCGTCGCTGCGTTCGGTGGTCGACCAGCGTGCCGTCGAGCCGATCTGCCTCCCGCACGACCCCGAGCAACGACTGCATACGCGCGACGTCGGTGGTCCAGTCGCGCACGAACTGCGCAACAACGGTGCGCTCGTCCGCGGGATCGCCCGGTGCGGGCGGCCAGTGCAACGCATCGTGAAACCGCTGCCCCTCCGGGGAAGTCGGTAGCCCGCGCTCTGCTGCCGTCAGCGCGGTGGTCGCCGCGTCGGCCGCCGCGCGAGCCAGGCGAAGGTCGGCAGCGGCGGCGGCGATGGGGCCCGCTGCCGCCGAGTCTGCAAGCTCGGTTCTGCGCGCTACCCGCGCCGGCTCCCCTTCCCGATGCTGCGCGAGTTGCTCCTCGGCGAGATCTCGTCGACGCTGCAGCTCGAGCACGGTCGTGGCCTCCGCCAACGCGTCCGATGCACGCCGAGCGGCCGCGTCGACCAGCACCGCTCGCCCTTGCGCGAGAGTTCGGTTCTGACGGGCGTCCCGAAGAACGTCGGCCGCCCACTCGAGCGGGTCCGATGCTTCCGCTTCGGTACTCACGGGCTCGGGCACTCCCGATGCCTGCGACACGCGGCCGAGCATGATGTCGATGGCGTGATGGGCATCGGCCAGCTCCGCGGCCAATTCCCGACGGCGCTGGGCGAACCACTCCTCGACATCGCCGAATCGTCCTGTGTCGAAGAGCCTTTCGAGCAGATTCCCGCGCTCGTCGCTGTCGGCTCGCAGGAAGCGTGCGAACTCGCCCTGCGGCAACAACACCACCTGGAAGAACTGGTCGGCGCTCATTCCGAGGAGCGCGTTGACGGCATCACCGATCTCGGTCAGTCGCGTGAGATTCTGCCCACGACCGTCCATCCAGGTGAGACTGGCCTTGGCGTGTTGCTTGGTGGTACCGCTGCTTCTGAGCTTGGGCCGTAAGAACTCCGGACTGCGCACGATGCGGATGCGTCGACCGCCGAGGGTGGCCTCCAGGGTCACCTGCGGAACCGCCCCGGCGACTGCGTGGTCGGACAGCAATCGCTTGCCTTCGCGACGTGCTCCGGGCACGGTTCCGTACAGGGCAAACGCCACGGCGTCGAGAACCGTTGTCTTGCCTGCCCCCGTGTGCCCGTGCAGCAAGAAAAGCCCATCGGCTCCGAGAGCATCGAAGTCGACCGCCTCGGTACCCGCGAAGGGTCCGAAAGCGGTGATCTCGAGCGAATGCAACCTCACGCAGCACCTCGGTCTGCAGCAGAGCCGTCGGTGACCTCGTCCTCGCGCTGCACGAACGCCAACGCGCGGGCCAGCAGTGCGGACTCCGCGGCGGTGGGCGCGCTACGCATGTCCGTCAGGAACGAGGTGGCAATGGCGAGATCACTGCGACCGCGGACGCGATCGCGGTAACGAAGCTCGCCGGAGCCCTCGGGGCGACGCCACTCGAGATGTATCGCATGCTGAAAACGCTGCTGCAACAAGCGCATTGCGTCGACCGGACGCACCTCGTCGGTGAGAACCGCGGAGACGTAGTGGTTCTCGAACTCGGAATACGCTGCGTCCGAGAGCAACTCCTCGACCGTTCCTTCGATGCGGGCGAGCCCGCGCACCACCGGCAGGTCCACTCGTTCGACGGTGCCGAGACCATCGGCATCGAGGTCGAGAATCCAGACGGCTTTGCGGTGCGATCGTTCACCGAACGAATACGGCAACGGCGAACCGGAGTACCGCACTCGGTCGGTGAGAACCTGCGGAGAATGCAGATGGCCGAGCGCAACGTAGTCGACGCCGTCGAACGCCGACGCCGGCGCGGTTTCGATGCCACCGGAGGAAATGGACCGCTCCGAACCGGTCGCCTCACCGCCGACGATGAATGCGTGCGCAAGGACGACCGAGCGAACGTGTTGCCCCGCATCGGTTCTCGCAGCGAGATCGCCGCGGACGCGATCCATTGCCGCTCCGAGTACCTCGGCGTGGGTGCGCGCGGCGGGAACATCAAGTTCGAGTCGGGTGGTCTCGGGCTCGAGATACGGGATGCCGTAGAACGCGACACCGCCGTGCTCGTCGTCGATGACGACCGGTGTGGCGACATCGCCCACCCGAGTCATCAGGTGCAGGCCGCCGGCCGAGGCGAACGCGGCACCGGCTCCGAGGCGCGCAGGTGAATCGTGGTTGCCCGACGTCGCGACGATGACCGCGCCGGCTGCTCGAATTGCCTCGAGACCGCGGTTGCACACCACGACGGCATCCGCGCTCGGAACGGCGCGATCGTAGATGTCGCCCGGTACCACCACCACATCGATCGATTGTGCCGCAACCAGTTCCGCGATGGACCCCAGCACAGCGCCCTGATCTGCCAACAGGTCGACACCGTGAAAGGTGCGTCCTATGTGCCAGTCCGAGGTGTGCAGGATTCTCATGAGTTCGACGCTATCGGGAACCACCGACAAACTCCCCGAGGCGCGTCGGCCAGTCGGGTGGTGAGCATGTGCGCACCGAAGTCTGTCGGTACCCTCCTGCATCATCTGCTTCCATGAACATTCTCACCGCGTTCGGCCTGCTCGTGGCCCTCGGTATCGGAGCGGTAGTGGGCTGGCTGCTGCATGCGTCTCGGATGGGCGATCGTGCCGTACGAGCCGAAGCCCAGCTCGCCGCGCTGCGCGAGCACGAGGGCATGCTTCGGCAGTCACTGAGTGCGGTCAACGAGGATTCCGCGCGGCGACATTCGACCGTGATCGGCCAGCAGGTCTCGCACCTGGTCGAGCCGTTGCACGACGCCGTCGACGCGCTCTCGGAGCACGTGCGGCACGTCGAGCACAATCGAATCAGGGCCTACGCGGGGTTGTCGGAGCAGGTCACCGGAATGCACCGCGCGTCGATGCATCTGTCCACGCAGACCGCCCAGCTGGTGACGGCACTGCGCGCGCCGCAGATCAGGGGCCGGTGGGGAGAGGTCCAGCTCGAGCGCGTCGTCGAACTCGCAGGCATGGTCAAGCACTGCGATTTCGACACTCAGGTCAGCAAGGAGGGCATCAGACCGGACATGATCGTCCGTCTGGCCGGCGGTCGACAGATCGTCGTCGACGCCAAAGTGCCGTTCGCGGCCTACCTCGATGCCGCACAGGACGAGGATTCCGGGGCACGCGAGAAGAACCTGCGCCGCCACGCCAAGCAGCTGCGGACCCACATCGACCAGTTGGCCGACAAGGCGTATTGGGAGGCATTCGAACCGACCCCGGAATTCGTCGTGCTGTTCGTTCCCGGCGACCCCTTCCTGGACGCGGCACTGACGTCGGACACCGGGCTGCTCGAGTACGCCTTCGGGCGGAACGTGATTCTGGCCACCCCCACCACCCTGGTCGCGCTGTTGCGGACCGTGGCCTACACGTGGAAGCAGGAGTCACTGGCCGAGGACGCGGCTCGTATCCAACAGTTGGGGCGCGAGCTGTACACGCGGATCGGCGTCGTGTCGACGCACCTGGACAAGCTCGGTGCCCACCTCGGCAAGGCTGTGGAGTCCTTCAATTCCACCGTCGGGTCCGTCGATACCAGGGTGAGTGTGACGGCGAGAAAGCTGCACGAGCTCGAGCTGTTCGACGCCGAGCCGGTGGACATCGCCCGGGTGGACGAGCGACCCAAACTGTCCGATTCGTCCCGCTACCGGCACGACTTCGGTCATGTCAGCGATGCAGTCGGCTGAACTACGGCTAACCTCGAGGGGTGTCTACCTCCCAACGTGCCCGATCCGGGGTACCGCTGGATCACCGATCCATCCTCGCGACTCTGCCCGGCGTGCCTGCGTGGGGTGCCGTCGCGATCGCCGCGGGACTGACTTTTCTCGGATTTCTCGTCGATGCTGCTCGTGGAACCGAGCTGACCGGCGCGTTCGCGTTCCTCTACATCCTCGGCTGCATCGCCGCCGTCGTGTTGGTGCGCTACCGGGGGCTGTTCACCGCGATGGTGCAAGCACCGCTGATCTTGTTCGTGGCCGTACCGCTGTCCTACCAATACTTCACCGACAACGCCGGAACCAGCCTCAAGGACATCATCCTCAACGTTGCGATTCCGCTGGTCAACCGATTTCCTTTGATGCTGCTCGGCACCCTCGTGGCCGTCGGACTCGGCGTCGTTCGTATCTTCCTCAAACGGCAGAACACGCACGCCCCGGCAGTTCGGCGCGGCCCGAAGCCCAGTGACGCGAAGCCGACGAGGGCGCAGCGACGAGCGCAGGAAGACCGCCCCGAACGCACCCGCACCCGCCGACCGACCGCAGATGCAGACCGCAGCGCTCCATCGGACGCCGAAGCCACCGACATCGTGCCCGGGCCGTACGTCGGCCGCAGGAGTACAGATTCGCAATCACGCGGCTCACGTCCCGGAATTACCCCCGAGACCGGTGCTCGCCGCCAGTCCGTCCCGACCCCGAGCGCACCGACCCGCTCTCGAGCGGCCGCCACCGACTTCGCCCGCGGCGAGCACTCCAAGCCCGACTATCAGACGCCCGAGAACCAGCGGACCCGATATCGCCCACCGACGCCCGAGGCGCGTCCCTCTACTGACACCCGCTATTCGACGGAACCTCGCCGCGAACGCTCGACCCGGATACAGCCGCCGCGCGAAGTTGCCGATCCCTTCGGTACCGGGGCTCGGCCGGTCGTTCCTCGGAGCAGTGTTTCCGGTACGGAACCGGACAGCAACTCCCAGGGCAGTCATTCCTTGCCGACGTCCAACCGAGACGACATTCCGCCGCATCCGGTGCCGCAGGTTCGGTACCGCGACCGCCACAGCGACTAGTTCGAGTCGCCGGCGTGCCGGGTGTGGTGGCGAAGCACCGCGGACTCTCGGGTTCTAGCGGGCCGGGCGAAGTTCGCGCGGTAGCGAGAACACCAGGGTCTCGTTTGCGGTGGTGACCGGCTGTACGTCTGCGTAACCGTGCTCGGCGAACAGGTCGATGACGCCCTGCACCAGGATCTCCGGTACGGACGCACCCGAGGTGATGCCGATGGTCTCGACTCCGTCGAGCCAGGCCAGGTCGATTTCCTTGGCGTAGTCGACGAGGTAGCTCGCCCGCGCACCTGCGCCCAGCGCAACCTCGACCAACCGCACCGAGTTCGAGGAGTTCTTGGAGCCGACGACGATGACCAGATCGCATTCCGGTGCCATCGCCTTCACCGCGACCTGACGGTTCTGCGTCGCGTAGCAGATGTCGTCGCTGGGCGGGTCCTGCAGCGTCGGGAATCGCTCGCGCAGTTTGGCAACGGTCAACATGGTCTCGTCGACGCTCAGGGTGGTCTGCGACAACCAGATGACCTTGTTCTCGTCGCGGACTGTGACGTTGTCGACCGAATCGGGGCCGTCGACCAGTTGAATGTGCTCGGGTGCCTCGCCGGCCGTGCCCTCGACCTCCTCGTGGCCCTCGTGGCCGATGAGGAGAATGTCGTAGTCGTCCCGAGCGAACCGCTTGGCTTCCTGATGCACCTTGGTCACCAGTGGGCAGGTGGCGTCGATGGTGCGCAGGTTTCGCTCGGCGGCGGAGGTATGCACGGCCGGTGAGACACCGTGGGCCGAGAACACGAGCAGCGAACCCTCGGGCACCTCGTCGGTCTCCTCCACGAACACCGCGCCACGGTCGGACAAGGTCTCGACCACGTGCCGGTTGTGCACGATCTCTTTGCGCACGTACACCGGCGCACCGTGCTGCTCCAGCGCTTTCTCGACGGTCTCGACCGCACGATCGACACCGGCGCAGTAGCCTCGCGGTTCCGCGAGCAGCACTCGCTTACCCCCTGCATACGAGGACTTACCCGTACCGGCGGACTGTGCAATACCAAGATTCAGTGGAACAGCCGAAGACATACCTCCCAGGATACGTGCACCGAGCTCGCCTGCCTCGTTTCCATGTCCCTCGGCCCCCGCCGAGAAGGGTCGTACAGCCTGTCGGCTACCCAAAGTTCATCGTTTCGGGCAGTCTGGTGCACATGACTCGAGTCCCCTTTGCAGCGCGTGTGGCTGCAGGCGTCGCCGCGACCGTCGTGGAAGAGGCTCGCAAGCTTCCCGGTTCCGCCCTGATGCTGCCGATGACGGTCGTCAGCGAGGCACTGGCGCGCGGGATGCGATTCCAGCAGCAGGTGACGGCGCTGGCCATCAAGGGCGATCTGATCATCGCGACCTTGCCGGTCATCGGGACCCCGAGCGAGGAGCAGCCCTCCTGGGCCAGCTTCGACGAGGACGAAGACGACGACACGTTCCACGCCCCCGTCATCACCGACGACGTCGATGTCCCGGACGCCCCCGTGGCCGAGCCGGTCGCTGCGAACGGTCGCTTCGCTCTGTACTCGACGCCTCCGCTGGACGAACCGGTCCAGGACACCTCGGCCAAGCGTGCTCCCTCCGTCGACAAGCCCGAGATCGTCGAGATGATCGACTTCGACACCCTCGCGCTCGCGCAGCTGCGCGCGCGACTGCGCACGCTCTCCGTCCAGGATCTCGAGACGCTGCTCGACTACGAGAACGGCACGCTCGCCCGCGCACCGTTCCAGACGATGCTGGCCAACCGCATCACCACCGCCAAGGCCAAGTGAGCACTCCCCCACCCCAGTCCGGTCCCGCCCAGTCGGGTTCAACTCAGTCGGGTTCAACTCAGGCTGCCGCGAGCACCGCCGAACAGCCATGGCCGGTGCGCACGGTCGCCATGAAGGTCGCCGGCTGGATCGACAAGCTCGGCAGCATCTGGGTCGAGGGGCAGCTCACCCAGATCAATGCTCGGCCAGGTACCCGTACCGCCTTCCTGACGCTGCGTGATCCGTCGGCCGACATGTCGTTGTCGGTGACATGTTCGCCGCAGCTTCTCGACCGTTCGCCCGTTCCACTGACCGAGGGTGCGCGCGTCATCCTCTACGGCAAATTGTCGTTCTTCACCGGTCGCGGCACGATTTCACTGCGCGCCACCGATATTCGTGCTGTGGGCGTCGGCGAGCTACTTGCCCGCATCGAGCGGCTCCGAGCTTTGCTGGCGGCAGAGGGACTGTTCGACCCACGGCTCAAGCGTCCGCTGCCGTTTCTGCCCGGCACCATCGGACTCATCACCGCGCGCGCAAGCGCAGCCGAGAAGGACGTCCTCACCGTTGCCCAGAGGCGTTGGCCTGCCGTCCGATTCGAGGTTCGCAACACTCCGGTTCAGGGGCCGCAATCGGTCCCGGCAATTCTGGACGCGTTGAAGGACCTGGACGACGACCCCGGCGTCGACGTCATCATCCTCGCCCGTGGCGGCGGCAGCGTCGAGGATCTGCTGCCGTTCTCCGACGAGGCCCTGTGCCGCGCCATCTCTCGGGCCACGACGCCGATCGTCAGCGCGATCGGCCACGAGCCCGACAGCCCGCTCAGCGATCACGTCGCAGACCTGCGGGCCGCAACGCCCACCGATGCTGCCAAACTGGTGGTGCCCGACGCCGTTGCCGAACAAGCGCTGGTGTCGGAGCTGAAATCCAGAAGTGCTGCAGCGCTGCGCAATTGGGTCGAGCGCGAGGCTCGCGGTCTGGACATGCTGCGACACCGGCCGGTACTGGCCGATCCATTGGCCTCGCTCGAACAACGTCGCGAAGAGATTCGACGGCTGCTCGACGCGGCTCGACGCGACGTGCAACGCGAACTGACCACCCAGGACACCCTCGTCGAACATCTGCGGGCGCGGCTGTCGACGCTGGGACCGGCTGCCACACTTGCTCGGGGCTATGCCGTCGTGCAACGTGTTGTTGCGGGTTCGGATCCCGAGGTGCTGCGTTCGGTCGAGGACGCGCCGCCGGGTACGCAGATCAGAGTGCGGGTGGCCGACGGTGCCGTCACCGCAGCAGTCATGGGCCGAGTGAAATGACAGAGGGAGTACGGATGAGCGAGAACGAAGACAAGCCGGTATCGGAACTGGGCTACGAGGAAGCCCGTGACGAACTGGTGGGCGTCGTGAAGATCCTCGAGCAGGGTGGGCTCGATCTCGATGCCTCACTCGCGCTGTGGGAGCGCGGCGAGCAACTGGCGTCCCGCTGCGAGGAACAGCTCGCGGGTGCTCGCAAGCGTATCGAGACCGCGCTCGCGAGCACCGAGAAGGACAGCTAGGGCACCAGCGGTTCGGTGACGTCGAGGGTCTCGGCGAGCATGGTGAAATCCTCGGTGGTCGCGGTGCCGCCCAGCAGTATTCGGGTATCACCGAAGTCCGAGACCCAGTAGTTCCGCGAACCCTCCTCGCCGTAGACCACCCAGTCTCGACCCGACACGTTTTGCGCGCCCGAGGCATACACCGGTTCCCCTGCCACGAACGGAACCAGCAGTTCCTCGGACGCGGTGGACTGAGTGAGCTGCAGGTACGCGCCGGTGCCCGTGATGTATCCGACAGTCGTCGCCGGCCCGCCGCTGTCGCCGGAGATCGTCGCTCGACTACCCGAATTGGGTGTCCAGCCCTCGGGAACAGCCGGATTGCGCACCGGGAAACCGATTTCCGACGCGTCGTACTGCAGGGCGGAGTTCACGTCGAAGTTGGGAATGGGCCCCTGTTTGGGCCCACCGGGGCTCAGCGAGCACTGGCTGGCGACGCCCGCAATCAACAAACATGCAATGACCAGCGGAATCAGCGACCAGACCATGTCGCGGTTGTTGTTGAGAATCCGGGGTTTGCTGTTCGCCACACCACCAGTATCCCCTCTGCACGGCAATGCTCGGTCGGCGCGTACCTCACAGTCGACCCGACCCCACCGCAGGCATCACAGAAGTGAGATAATCCTGCCTGGGTAACACCCCACCAACCAGGAGGCTACAAACCGATGACGGCCAGCACCGAGTCCACTCGCGCCATGGCGCCAGATCGCAACCTCGCACTCGAACTCGTACGCGTCACCGAGGCCGGTGCACTCGCGTCGGGTCGCTGGGTCGGTCGCGGCGACAAGGAGGGTGGCGACGGAGCGGCAGTGGACGCCATGCGTCAGTTGGTCGCCTCGGTCTCCATGCGCGGCGTCGTCGTCATCGGCGAGGGCGAGAAGGACGAAGCGCCGATGCTCTACAACGGCGAAGAGGTCGGCAACGGCAACGGACCCGACGTCGACTTCGCCGTCGACCCCGTCGACGGAACCACGCTGATGGCCAAGGGCATGCCCAACGCCATCTCGGTACTCGCCGTCGCCGAGCGCGGAGCCATGTTCGACCCGTCCGCCGTCTTCTACATGGAGAAGATCGCCGTCGGCCCCGACTACGCGGACGTCATCGACATCACCGCCCCCGTCGCCGAGAACATCGCCCGCATCGCCAAGATCAAGAAGGGATCCGCCTCGGACGTCACGGTGTGCATCCTCGATCGCCCCCGGCACGCCGAACTGATCCAGCAGGTGCGCGACGCCGGATCTCGTATCCGGTTGATCTCCGACGGTGACGTCGCCGGTGCCATCGCCGCCGCTCGTCCCGACTCGGGCACCGACATGCTCATCGGAATCGGCGGAACGCCCGAGGGCATCATCGCCGCCGCCGCGATGCGGTGCATGGACGGCGCCATCCTGGGGCGTCTGGCACCCACGGACGACGACGAGAAGCAGAAGGCCATCGATGCGGGCCACGACCTCGATCGCGTCCTCGACACCAAGGACCTCGTCTCGGGCGAGAACGTCTTCTTCACCGCCACCGGTGTCACCGACGGTGACCTGCTGCGCGGCGTTCGTTACGCGGGCGGCGGCGCGCACACGCAGTCCATCGTCATGCGATCGAAGTCCGGCACCGTGCGCATGATCGATGCCTACCACCGCCTCGAGAAGCTACGCGAATACTCCTCGGTGGACTTCGACGCCGACGAGTCCGGCCAGGCACCGTCCTTCTGATCCCCGAAACCACGACTGGCAAAGTAAGGCTCATGACGCAGACAGACGAACAGCAGTTCCGGATCGAACACGACACCATGGGAGAGGTTCGCGTCCCCATCGACGCACTCTGGCGCGCCCAGACTCAGCGTGCAGTGGAGAACTTCCCCATCTCGGGCCGCCCGCTCGAGCGCACTCAGATCCGCGCGATGGGCCTGCTCAAGGCCGCCTGCGCACAGGTCAACAAGGACCTCGGCCTGCTCGACGGCGCACTGGCCGACGCCATCATCGCCGCCGCAACCGAGATCGCCGACGGCAAGCACGACGACCAGTTCCCGATCGACGTCTTCCAGACCGGCTCGGGCACCAGCTCCAATATGAACGCCAACGAGGTCATCGCGTCGATCGCCAAGGCGAACGGCGTCGAGGTGCACCCCAACGACCACGTGAACATGTCGCAGTCCTCCAACGACACGTTCCCGACGGCCACTCACGTCGCCGCGACCGAGGCAGCAGTCACGTCATTGGTGCCCGCTCTGAAGCACCTGCACGAGGCCCTCGCCGCCAAGGCCGTCGAGTGGAAGACCGTCGTGAAGTCCGGCCGCACCCACCTCATGGATGCCGTACCGGTCACCCTCGGCCAGGAATTCGGCGGCTACGCCCGTCAGATCGAGGCCGGCATCGAGCGCGTCGAGGCCACCTTGCCCCGACTGGGTGAGCTCCCCATCGGCGGCACCGCCGTCGGCACCGGCCTCAACGCACCCGACGGCTTCGGCCCGAAAGTCGTTGCGGAACTGGTCAAGTCGACCGGCATCGACGCACTCACCGCAGCCAAGGATTCGTTCGAGGCACAGGCCGCACGCGACGGACTGGTCGAGGCATCGGGCGCACTGCGCACCATCGCGGTGTCACTGACCAAGATCGCCAACGACATTCGCTGGATGGGATCGGGACCGCTCACCGGCCTCGGCGAGCTCGCCCTCCCCGACCTGCAGCCCGGTAGCTCCATCATGCCCGGCAAGGTCAATCCCGTTCTACCCGAAGCTGTTACGCAGGTCGCAGCTCAGGTCATCGGCAACGACGCGGCAGTTGCCTTCGGCGGTGCGTCGGGTGCATTCGAGCTCAACGTGTACATCCCGATGATGGCGCGCAACGTGCTCGAATCGTTCAAGCTGCTCGCCAACGTCTCGGTCCTGTTCGCCGACAAGTGTGTCGTCGGCCTGGTTGCGAACGTCGATCACCTCAAGACCCTCGCCGAGTCCTCGCCGTCCATCGTGACGCCGCTGAACTCCGCCATCGGGTACGAGGAAGCTGCGGCCGTCGCCAAGCAGGCGCTGAAGGAGAAGAAGACGATCCGTCAGACGGTCATCGACCGCGGACTGATCGGCGACAGACTCAGCGAGGAAGAACTCGACAAGCGCCTCGACGTCCTCGCGATGGCGAAGGTCAAGGACTAGTTTTCCTGTCTGCCTCGCCGGACCCCTGAATGCGTGAATGGTCCATTGCACCGCCGAGAAGTGTGTGTGCAATGGACCATTCACGTTTTCGAAAGGGGCAGAAACCTCAGGCGAGGTGAGCGATTTCCTCGCGTGCCTTCAGGCCGTCCTCGCCCAGATCCGTGCGGTCGAAGATCTTCCAGCCGGCGAGCAGGGGCTTGAACACCTTCTCGCGTTCCTGGTCGGCGTCGTAGATGCCGGCTTCGGCGAGGGCGACGGTGCTGTTGCCGCGCTCGGGCAGGTTCACGACGGGGATGGCGAACCCGTTCACGCGGTCCGCGATGGCGCGCGCGGCCTGATCCGGCACCACGGCGAAGGCCTCATCGAGGATGTTGGCGTAGAACGTCGACTGCAATGCATCGTCGTCGGCGATCTTGCCGAGGATGGTGGCCAGTACCGGATCCTTGCTCAGAGCAACCGTGTTGCGGTGACGCAGCGCCGCAGCAGCTTCCTCGATGGCGAAGTGCGCCAGGATGTCGAGCAGATGATGGCTCGGTGCGTCGTAGCCGAGCGTCATGTGCTCCATCCGCACGCGCTCGAGCGCGACCGGATCGACGGCGCGGGTGAGTACCAGGTAGTTGCGGAGCACGATCGACTGCCGGTTCTCTTCCGACGTCCACCGGCCGGTCCACTTCCACCAGGCACCGAGGCCGGTGAGTGCGTGGGCCAATTCGCGGTGGTATGCGGGCAGGTTGTCGGCAACGAGAACGGCGACTGTCGCGGCCAGGATTTCGACGTCGCTCAGGTGCGACTGCTCGGGCGACCAGTCCTCGCCGCCGAGGAAGGCGAAGTTCTTGCCGTCGTCGAACGGCGCGAGGTCATGGGGGTGCCATTCGCTCGCTGCCTCGATGTGGCGTCGTAGATTCTCTTCGACCGCGGGCTCCAAACGGACCAGCAGATCACCGTCGGACAGGTTCGTAGACATGCGGTAACCGTAGCGCCTGCACCTGAGCGCCCGACGTCGTGCCCCGGACCATTGTGAATTCTCCTAACGCCAGGTCGTTGCGGGTCTATTCTCAGATGCATCCAGTCATCGACGTGAGGACTCCTCATGATGCGGTCGGGTCGAAATTTTCTGTGTCTTACTGTCGTGTGCTCGATGATCGCGCTGGTCGGGTGCTCGAACGACGCACCCACCGCAGACGGTCCCCCGCCATCCGAGCCTGCACCGACCAGCGATCTGTCCCCCGGTCAGGTCGCGGGCGTCGACGTTCCGGCCGGCCGCGTAGACGAGGCCGTCGGCAAGCTCGACGGCATCGCCGAGGAGCTGATGGCGTCGTCGAACATTCCGGGTATGGCCATAGCCGTCGTGCACGGTTCCGACGTCGTCTACTCCAAGGGCTTCGGCGTCCGTGAGGTGGGCAAGGACGACCCGGTCGACGGCGACTCGGTGTTCCAGTTGGCCTCGCTGTCCAAGTCGGTGGGCGCGACGGTCGTCGCGTCCCAGGTGGGAGCGGGAGTGATCGACTGGTCGACGCCGGTGGTCTCACACTTGCCGTGGTTCGCGCTCGACGACCCGTGGGTGACCCAGAACGTCACGGTCGGCGACTTCTACGCGCATCGAAGCGGACTTCCCGAACACGAAGGCGATCTGCTCGAAGACCTCGGATACGACCGCAGGCAGGTTCTCGAACGGTTGAGAGAAGTTCCCCTCGACCCGTTCCGCTCCACGTACCACTACACCAACTTCGGGATAACCGCCGCCGCCGAGGCCGTCGCTGCGGCGTCGGGCAAGGACTGGGACACCCTCAGCCAGGACACCGTCTACGGCCCGCTCGGTATGACCTCGACCAGCTCGTCGTTCTCGGACTACATGGCCAGGGCCGATCGAGCCGTGCCTCACGTTCTCGTCGACGGCGAGTACCAAGCGAAGTATCAGCGAGACCCCGATCCACAGACTCCGGCCGGTGGCGTCAGCTCCTCGGTGAACGACCTCGCCAAGTGGCTGACGATGCTCATCGCCGACGGAACCCACGACGGGAAGACCATCGTCGATCCCGACGCCCTGTTGCCTGCCATCAGCGCGCAGATCGTCTCGAGCCCGTCGTCGACGCCGGATTCACGCGCTGGTTACTACGGGTACGGATTCAACGTCTCCACCAGTGCGGCCGGACGGACGACGGTCAGCCATTCCGGAGCATTCGCGCTCGGGGCGGGTACCAATTTTCTGTGGATTCCGTCGCTCGACGTCGCGATCGTCGTGCTGACGAACGCCGCGCCCCTCGGCATCGCCGAAACCGTCACCGCCGAATTCGCCGACCTCGTCCAGTTCGGCGAGGTGCGCGAGGACTGGCGAGCACTGTACAAGAATGCCTTCGCCGGAATGAGCGAACCGGAGGGCGAGCTCGCAGGCAAGACACCTCCCGCGAATGCTGCTGCGCCACAGCCCCTCTCGTCGTACACCGGCGTTTACCAGAACACGTACTGGGGGCCGGCGACGGTAACGGAGTCGAACGGGAAGCTGGTGTTGGCCATCGGGCCGAACGGAACCTCCTACGACTTGTCGCCCTGGGACGGTGATACGTTCACGTTCGAGCCGACCGGCGAAAATGCACCCGACGGAACCATTTCTCAGGCGACGTTCAACGCGAACACGGTCACACTCGAGTTCTTCGACGGCGACGGATTGGGGCGATTCACCAAGTGACCGACACACAGCAGGCAACCGAGATCGTAGAAGACCTGTTCGACGCGTTGAGAATCCGCGACACAGATCGCGCACTGTCTCTTCTCGACGACCGCGTCGTGTGGCACAACGTCGGGTTACCGAAGGTACGCGGCAGGTCGAACGTCGGCAGGTTCCTGGCCTTGCTGGCCAAGCCGACATTCGGCTTCGATGTCACCATGCACAACATCGCGGCCGATGGAAACACAGTCCTCACCGAACGCACCGACGCCCTGATCTGGCGTCGGCTTCGAATCGAATTCTGGGTGTGCGGAACCTTCGAGCTGCGCGACGGCAAGGTGGCCGTGTGGCGAGACTACTTCGACACCACCGATTTCCTCAAAGGTGTTGTGCGAGGGATGTTCCGGGCTTCAGTCAGCCGGTGAGCCAGGTGAACGGAACTTCGTAGTGTTCTACGAAGTTCCGCTCACAAGGGGGTCAGGCTCCCGACGGCCCGAACTCTTCGAGCATTTCCGTCACCAGAGCAGCGATCGGTGAACGCTCGCTGCGGGTAAGCGTGATGTGCGCGAAAAGCGGGTGGCCCTTGAGCTTTTCGATCACCGCGGCAACGCCGTCGTGTCGACCGACGCGCAGGTTGTCTCGCTGCGCGACGTCGTGGGTGAGTACGACGCGTGAGCCCGAACCCAGCCGGGACAGTACCGTCAACAACACGTTGCGCTCGAGAGATTGCGCCTCGTCGACAATGACGAAGGAATCGTGCAGCGATCGACCGCGGATGTGCGTGAGCGGCAACACTTCCAGCATTCCGCGTGCGATGACCTCCTCCATCACCTCCGGGCTCGCGAGCCCTTCGAGGGTGTCGAAGACCGCCTGTCCCCAGGGGCCCATCTTCTCGCTCTCGCTACCGGGGAGGTAGCCGAGTTCCTGACCACCGACGGCGTAAAGAGGCCGGAACACAACGACTTTGCGATGCGAGCGACGTTCGAGAACGGCCTCGAGTCCGGCAGTGAGCGCCAGAGCGGACTTGCCCGTTCCGGCCTTTCCGCCTAGCGAGACGATGCCGATGCTCTCGTCGAGCAGAAGATCGAGCGCCACCCGCTGCTCTGCGGAGCGACCGTGCAAGCCGAAGGCTTCACGCTCGCCGCGCACCAGCTGGATCTGCTTGTCGGGCGTGACGCGGCCCAGCGCACTCTGCCGTCCGGCAAGCAGGCGAACTCCTGTGTGGCACGGCAGGTCTCGCGCCTCGGCCAGATCGATCACGCCGTCGTTGAACAGCGTGTCCACCGCATCGGGCGCGACGTCGAGCTCGGTCATGCCGGTCCACCCGGATGGCACCACGTCGTGAGCGTGATACTCGTCGGCGGGAAGACCGACGGCACCGGCCTTCACGCGCAAGGGAATGTCCTTGCTGACGAGCACGACATCCTTGCCCTCGGCCTTCAGATTGAGGGCGCAGGCGAGGATCCGAGAATCGTTGGAGTCGGTCCGGAAGCCGACGGGAAGTACCGAAGGATCGGTGTGGTTGAGCTCGACTTGCAGTGTGCCACCGGAGGTTCCGATGGGAACCGGCTGATCGAGTCGGCCGAACTCGACGCGGAGGTCGTCGAGCATGCGCAAGGATTCCCGCGCGAACCATCCCAATTCGTGATGGTGGCGTTTGCCCTCCAACTCGCTGATGACGATCAACGGAAGTACCACATTGTGCTCGGCGAACCGGATGACTGCCCACGGATCCGAGAGCAGGACCGAGGTATCGAGCACGAATGTCCGAAGAGGGGCGGAAACGGAGCGTGAAGTGGTCACGTGGGGCTCCTACGTCTGCGCGGTACCGCGCAAACTCGATCGCTCGGCCGGTCGGGTCCGATGTGTCAGGTGACACGAGGACCGGGTACCGGCCCTCTCGCGCTCACTAGCTCAGTCACGTATCAGAACCTCCCGCACAGGCAGCTTCCCCGCTGCCTGTTACTGCCGACGGTACCGCCGATATCCAGGATCGGCTCGCTGGAAGTCTGGCGTGTCGGTGAACAACGCGTTACGTCGACGTCGCCCCGGGTCGCCGACAGACCGGTGCCGAGAGTGCCTCCCCGGATGCGTCAATGGACCACTGCACACGTCTGAGCGGTGCGATGGTCCATCGACCCTGACCAGGATTCTGCGTGAATGAACCACTGCATACGTCTGGGCGGTGCAATGGTCCATTGACGCGGACCGGGGTGGGCAAGGGCAGGCAGGAGCCAGGGTCAGCCCAGCAATCCCCAGTCTTCGAGGCCCTCGTACAGCGGCGTGCTCTGTGCCAGTTTCACGACGCGGTCCTTGAGGGAATCGCTGGCTTCGCCGGTGGCGAGGGCGGTACCGATGATGTCGGCGACCTCGGTGAACTCGGCCTCGCCGAATCCGCGGGTGGCCAGTGCGCCGGTGCCGATGCGCAGGCCTGAGGTGACCATCGGCGGGCGCGGGTCGAAGGGCACGGCATTGCGGTTGACGGTGATGCCGACCTCGTGGAGGAGATCCTCGGCCTGTTGGCCGTCGAGCTCGGAGTTGCGCAGGTCGACGAGTACCAGGTGTACGTCGGTGCCGCCGGTGAGGACGGAGATGCCCTTGTCTGCGACGTCGGACGCGGTGAGGCGCTCGGCGAGCAGCGATGCACCGAGGAGGGTGCGCTCCTGGCGTTCCTTGAACTCCGGCGTCGCCGCGATCTTGAAGGCGACCGCCTTGGCGGCGATGGCGTGCATCAGCGGCCCGCCCTGCTGGCCGGGGAACACGGCGGAGTTGAGCTTCTTGGCCCATTCCTTCTTGGCCAGAATGATGCCGGAACGGGGCCCGCCGAGGGTCTTGTGGACGGTGGACGAGACCACGTCGGCGTACGGCACGGGTGAGGGGTGAACCCCTGCTGCCACGAGTCCGGCGAAGTGCGCCATGTCGACCCACAGCAGTGCACCGACCTCGTCGGCGATGGACCGGAACGCCGCGAAGTCCTGGTGCCGCGGGTAGGCCGACCAGCCGGCGATGAGCACCTGTGGCTTGGCGGAGATGGCCTGCTTGCGCACCTCGTCCATGTCGATGCGGTGATCTTCTTTGCTGACGCCGTAGGACTCGACCTCGTAGAGCTTGCCCGAGAAGTTGAGCTTCATGCCGTGCGTGAGGTGGCCACCGTGTGCCAGGTCGAGGCCCATGATCTTGTCGCCCGGGTTGATCAGCGCCATCAGTACCGCGGCGTTGGCCTGTGCTCCCGCGTGGGGCTGCACGTTCGCGAACTCGGCACCGAAGAGTTCCTTGGCGCGATTACGAGCGAGGTCTTCGACGATGTCGACGTGCTCGCAGCCACCGTAGTAGCGACGTCCGGGGTAGCCCTCGGCGTACTTGTTGGTCAGGACGCTGCCCTGGGCCTGCAGTACGGCGCGGGGGACGAAGTTCTCCGACGCGATCATTTCGAGGGTGTCGCGCTGACGTCCCAGTTCACCGGCCATCGCCTCCGCGACCTCGGGATCGAGTTCGGCCAGTGACAGGTTGTTGACGTCAGTCATAACGGGAGTCTCCAAGGGACAGCAAGAGTAAGGGGCGAGCTCAGTTTACGAGACGCGTACTGCACCCGGTGTCAGTGGCTCGTCGAGCAGCCTGCCGAACAGGTGCGCACGCTCGCCGAGTGTCTCGCCCTGGTCCAGCCAGCCGGCCAGCAGCCTGTAGCCCTCGACGTAGGTGCTGATGTACGCCCGCCACAGCGGGGAGGACAGAAAACGCAGGCTGTGCCGGGCGCGTTGCGGTGATGCCAGCGACCATCGCTCCAGGTAGGCGGCCACGTCGTCCTCGCTCTTGTGCTGGTCGTGCAGCAGCAGCGCGGCGTCCTGCCGCACCCCCAGCAGCTGGCTCGACGCAGCAGAGAGGCGCTCGGCCTTCTCGCCGTCGAAGCGCAGTCCCAGATCGGCGTAGATCTCCTGTGCCCACAGACCCCATCCCTCACCCACTATGGCACCGAGGGCGTGATCGGCCAGCCCCTCGGCCATCAGGCACTGCGGTGTGTTGACCACGAACAGCGTCTGCTCCAGCTGCCCTGCGCCCACCAGCCCCGTCTCCTTGCGGCAATGCTCGGTGTGGTGGCCGGGGTACGACTCGTGCGCGATCAGGTGCGGCAGATTGGCCATCTGCTGCTCGATGTCGGAGTTGATCGCGACGGTGGACTGGAAGTCGCCGAGGTAGTAGTTGAATCCGGACCAGGGCTTGTCTCCGACGACCTCGTAGGTGACCTTCTCGGTGTCGGGCAGCGTGTACTCGGCACGGACGCGGTCGCGCAGCGCGGAGGAGAAGGCTTCGACGCAGTCCTGCAGCCGGTCGGCCGGAATGATGTCGCTCCGGCGATGGGCGATCAACCGTTCGCTCAACGAGCCCGGCCCGGCGAGGACCTCGTCCATCTTGCGGTGGGCCTGCAGGTACTGGTCCTGATCGCCGGCGGAGATTCGCACGTCGAAGTACGCGTACACCTCGTCGACGAAGCCGATGTCCTCGCCTGCGAACTTGCGTGCCGAGCATTCGAGTGCGCGGAGGTGGACGTCGAGGAACGTCGTGCGCTCGGGTGTCAGATCGACGTTGCCGAGCTCGGCGCGCAGTGTCTGTGCTCGACGGACCAGCTCACGTGGCTCGGGTGCCGGGGCGTTCTCGGTGATACGACGCAACTCGGGATCGCCGGTGTACGCGTCGACGAATCCGTCTTCGAGTCGGTCGAAACTCAGGCCCAGCAGCAGGTATTCACGAACGAGGGAAGCAGCATCCATACCCGAACCCTAGTACGGCGAACGACCCCGCCCGTGCGTGAGCGTCCGCGACCGAGCACAATCTGAAGCCATGCGACTTCCGGACTCATCGTGCGCGTTTTGCGTACCCCCAAGTACGCAAAACGCGCACGACGGGAGCCGCGCGTGAGCGAGTCCAGTCCGTACGTCGAGTTCGACCGTGTGCAGTGGCGAACGCTGCGCCAATCCACACCGCTGGTGCTGACCGAGGAAGAACTCGTCGGTCTTCGTGGTCTCGGTGAACAGATCGACCTTGACGAGGTGGCCGAGGTCTACCTGCCGTTGGCGCGGCTGATCCACCTCCAGGTGGCGGCTCGGCAACGACTGTTCGCGGCGACCGCAACGTTCCTCGGAGAGAAGCACCCCGACCGTCAGGTCCCCTTCGTCATCGGTGTCGCGGGCAGCGTCGCCGTCGGCAAGTCGACGACAGCTCGTGTGCTGCAGGCACTCCTGGCTCGGTGGGACCATCATCCTCGGGTCGACCTCGTCACCACCGACGGATTCCTGTACCCGACGGCCGAGCTCATGCGTCGAGGCATTCTGCATCGCAAGGGATTTCCCGAGAGTTACGACAGACGCAAGTTGCTCAGATTCGTCACCGAGGTCAAATCCGGGACGGAAGAGGTGGGCGCACCGGTCTACTCCCACGTCTCCTACGACATCGTCAAGGGCCAGTATCACATGGTCCGGCAGCCCGACATCCTGATCGTGGAGGGGCTCAACGTATTGCAGACCGGACCGCGGTTGATGGTCTCGGACCTGTTCGACTTCTCCATCTACGTCGACGCCCGCATCGAGGACATCGAGAGCTGGTACGTCAAGCGTTTTCTCGCGCTGCGCAAGACGTCGTTCACCGATCCGTCCTCGCACTTCCACCACTACGCCGGCCTGTCCGACGATCACGCGCAGATCGCAGCCGAGGATCTGTGGCATTCGATCAATCTGCCGAACCTCGTGGAGAACATCCTGCCCACGCGACCGCGAGCGACGATGGTGCTGCGCAAGGACAACGACCACGCGATCAACCGGCTGCGCCTGCGTAAGTTGTAGACCATAATCCACCAATGACGGTGGAGAGGCGGACTATCGGAGACCTGCCGCTGATCGGCCGCGCCGACGAGCTGAAGCGGATCATGGATGCCGCTCGCACGTACGGCGGAATGGCCGTCCAGGCAGCGCCCGGTGTCGGCCGCACCCGACTGCTGACCGAGGCCGTGCGCTCGCTGGTGCACCTCGGCTGGCATCCACACCGAGTGGTGACGGTGATGCCGACCGGCACCGGGTTCGTCCCCGTCGAATCCGACCGGGCGCTGGCCGCCGCTCTGGCCGAGGCGCACAGCGGCCGACGCACGGTCGTGGTCATCGACGACGCCCAGTGGCTGGCCGATTCGACGATCGAGCTCCTCGCCCGCCGCATCGGCTCGAAGGACCTGTTCATTCTGCTCAGTGTCAGCGCCGGTCGACGTCGCACCCCGGTGCTCGACGGCCTGTGGAAGGACGGCCTGGTCGACCGCATCGATCTGGAGCCGCTCACCCCGGAGCAGAGCCGATCCCTGATGGAGTCCATGCTTCGTCGGGATGACGAGATAGTCGACAGCGCGGCGCTTTTCGCCGTCACCGCATTGTCCGCGGGAAATCTGGTCGTGCTGCGTGATCTGGTGACGACCGCGGTCGAGCGGCAGGCCCTGACCGTCTCGTCGCGCGTGTGGCGACTCACCTCTCCCCTGCCCGTCTCCGCCGGTCTGGCCGATGTGGTGCGCGATCATCTGGCCGAGGTGGTCGCACTCGCCGACTATGCGACAGCCACCGAGATCGCCGATGCGCTCGACATCGTCGCTCTGGCCGGTTCCCTGGCGTTCGGAGCCGCTGCCGCGGTGATCGATCCGCGTCTGATCGAGGAACTCGAATCGGTCGGCGTGCTCACCGTCCGCACCGAGCACAACGTCGACCGGGTGACGTTCGCGACGCCGATCACCGCGCAAGTACGTACCGAAGACATGGCGACGCTGCGCAGACGACGTCTGAGCCTGACGGTTGCCGATGCGCTCGACGCCTCCACCGACGGCCTCGGCCCTCGCGAACGCGTAACCGCAGCCCTGCTGCGCATCCACGCCGGCGTCGCGCTCGACGCGCAGACGGCCGTGGAGGCGGCTCGGTTGTCGTGGCGTTTCGTTCCTCCCGAGACGACGCTGGAGCTGGCCTCGGCTGCTGCCGCGGCCGGCGGCGGATTCGACGCTCAGCTGATTCTTGCGACGGCCGAGAGCCAGCTCGGTCTGACCGAATCTGCCCAGCAGCGACTCGACGAGCTGCTACGTGGGTCCGACAACGACATCCGCCGCGCGACGGCCGTGCGCGCGTGTACCGACAACATGGTGCTGCGGCTGGCGGATCCGACGCGGGCGCTGGCTCTGAACTCGAGCACGGAGCTCGCCATCGTCGACCCCGGTGTTCGATCGCAACTACGAGCGCAGCGTGGCCTGATGATGCATGCCATCGGCGATACTGCCGGTGCACTGGCCCTGTTGGAGCCGCTGATGGACGACTTGGAGGGTGCGACGCTGATCTCGGCCAGTTTCGCCGTCGCCGCCGGGGCCACCGTTGTCGGCCGATTGTCGGCCGCGTTCTCCGCGCTCGCCCGTGTGCAGCCCGGGCCCGACAACCCGGCGGCAACGGTGCTGGATCTGACGCGATGCTTCACGATCGCCTGTGCCGGCAACTTCGAGGAGGCATCGGCGCTCGCTCGGTACCGGTACGACGAAGCGGTGGAACAGTTCTCGCCGTTGCAGCAGGCGTGGTTCGGGTGGGCCCGGGGAGGTGTGTTGCTCTCGCAGGGCCACGCGACCGACGCGATCCGCTGGTGCTCGGAGGCCTACACGCTCGCGGGCACGCTCGGCCAGCGGTCGATGGAGCCGATGGTGGCGTGCGATCTGGTTCGTGCGCTCGCGCTCGCCGGACGCGCGGAGGAGGCATCTGCTGTCATCGAGGCCGCCGACCTCGACAACCCGGCCTCGCCCGCATTGTTCGGAGCTCGCGGGACACGGCTCGCGGCGCTGGGCTGGGCTGCTGCGGCACGCGGAGACGTCGACCGGGCGCGCGAGTTGCTCATCGCCTCGGCCGAGGCGCACGCCGCCATCGACCATCATCTGCCCGCCCTGTTCTCCTACGTCGACGCCGCCCGCTGTGGCGCGGCAGCCGCGGTGCTGGCTCCCGTCCACCACCTGGCGGGTCTGATCGAGGGCGACCTGGTCCGCACCGAGGTACGCATGGTCGAGGTGCTTGCTTCTCCGCTCGGGTCGGACAGCGCGGTATCGGAGCAGGCGGTGGCCGAACGGGCGGTGTCCGTGGCTGCGAGCGCCGAGAAGCACGGCCTGGATCTGCACGCCGCCGAGATGTATTTCCATGCACGAAATCTGTTGGTGCGCAGCAACCCTCGCGCAGCGGCGACCGCTGGAAGGCAGGGCCACGTACTCACCGAACGCTGCGGACATCCCAGCACCCCGCTCCTGCGCGGAACACGAGACCCGGCGCTGACCACACGCGAACGTCAGATCGCGACCCTCGCCGCATCCGGCCTGTCGAACCGCGATATCGCCGACGCCGTCGTGCTGTCGATCCGAACCGTCGAGACCCACCTCAATCGCATCTTCGGAAAGCTGGGCATCAGCACCCGCGCCGAGCTCACATCGCTACGAGGCTCACTGCTCGATTGACCGAACCGCCGGTGTACAGAGAGGCCTCGATATCGAGCAGGTAGCGCGAGGGAGCCACCCCGAGTTCGGTACGCAGAATCGCCTCGGCCCGCCGAAAAGCGACCACCGCCTCGGCCGTTCGGTGCGACCGATCGAGGGCGATCATCAGCTGGCCCCACAGGTGTTCGCGCAGCGGCGAGGCCCGTAGTGCGCGCTCGATATCGGCGATCACAGTCTCGTGCCGACCGAGGTGGAGGCGGGCCTCGAATGCCGATTCCAGCACCACGGCGCGGACCTCGTCCAGATGCACCCTCTCGTCGACAGCGAAGCCCAGGTCACCGAACTCGACGAAAGCGGGGCCTCGCCACAGCGCCAGAGCGCGACCGAACTGGCCGTCGGCCTCGGCGAACCTGCCCCGGCCGAAGGCGTCACGACCGCGGGCCGCAAGCATCTCGAACTCGCGTAGATCGAATCGGTCTCCACCCAGATCCAACCGGTAGCCCCAGGACGTCGTGACGAGCCGGGCACCGTCGTCCGCACCGAGGACTCGCCGCAGATTCGCCATGTACGCACGCAACGACGTCAACGCCTTGGCCGGCGGACGACGATCCCAGACGAGATCGATCAACCGGTCGAATTCGACGACGTTTCCCGCCTCCACCAGTAGCACCGCCAGTACGGCCCGCTGCTTGAGCCCACCGAGCGCCTTCACGCCTGCCCCGTCGCGCACCACCATGGGTCCGAGCACGTTGTAGTCCACGATCGGGAATTTTCCGAGCCTCGCGCCGATCGCGCCACAGATTACGTAGCGGTACAACCACAAGTACGTAGTGGCGTGGCAGTCGTGCCGTTCCAGGCTGCCGACATCGTTCGCCCCTGCTATCTTTGGCATCAATGCCAAACTATTGACCACAATGCCAGGGAGTCGCATGAATGCCGCACGAAAGGTGACCCTGACGCAAGAGGTGCGTCGGCGCCGGATCATCGACGCGGCCATCGATTGCCTTGCTCGCGACGGGTGGCACGGCACCACGCTGGCTGCGATCGCCGCGGAGGCCGGCATCAGTCGCGGCTTGATCTCGTACCACTTCGCCGGCCGCAACGACCTGTACGAGGCCGTACTCGAAACAGTGGTCACCACGATCTTTGCGGAAGGATCCGCGGAGATGCAGCAGAGAATCGACAGTGCACAGACCGCCGCGGCCAAACTTCAGGCGTACATCGAAGGCAATCTCGACTTCATCGGAGCTCATCGGCGCGAAATGGCAGCGCTGGGACAGGTGATGCCGAACCTGCGGGGCCGGGACGGTGCTCTGCACGCCAGCCCCGACGCCGAGGAGCCGATCATCGCCGGGACTGCGCTGCTCTTCGAGTTCGGTTCGAGCACAGGCGAATTCCGCGCGGTGGATGCGCGCCTGACGGCGTACACGTTGCGACGCTGCATCGACGGGGCGGCACTGAAGATCGTCGCCGACCCCGAGTTCGACATCGACGCCTACGCGCGCGAACTCACATCTCTCTTCCTCCGAGGAGTCCGATCATGACCACCGATGTGACCCCCGCAGTCCAACTGAACGGGCTGTCCAAGCGCTTCGGCACCCACCTCGCAGTCGATGCGATCGACTTGACCGTGCCCCCGGGAACGTTCTTCGGCATCGTCGGCCCCAACGGGGCAGGGAAATCCACGACACTCGCGATGATTGCCGGCCTGCTGACCCCCGACAGCGGGTCCGTCACGGTCGCGGGAATCGATGCCGCGACAGACCGAGAAAGATTCCTCGGTTCGCTCGGAATCATGATGGAGGGACTCTCCCTCCCGGAGCGGCTGACCGGCTCGGAACTGCTCGAGTACACCGCACGGTTGAGGCGGATCGGCAAGGACTGGCCGAAGCGCGCAGCCGACCTGCTCGAGATCCTGCATTTGGACCGGGCGCCCTCGACATTGATCGTGGACTACTCCACCGGGATGCGAAAGAAGATCGGCCTCGCCGTGGCTCTGCTGCACCGCCCCAGCGTGCTGGTGCTCGACGAGCCCTTCGAGGCCATCGACCCGGTCTCCGCGCGGGCAATCGAAGGACTGCTGGGTCAATACGTCGCCGGTGGCGGCACGGTGCTGCTGTCGAGCCACCTCATGGACGTCGTGGAGCGCACCTGCGAACGGGTGGCATTGATCAAGGACGGCCGAATACACACCGAGGGCACCATCGATGCGGTCAGAGCAGGCCGAAGTCTCAACGACACGTTCGTGGATCTCGTCGGCGCACCGGCGAACAGCGAGATCACGTGGTTGGCATGAGCATGAGCACGACGTTCGCGTCGATGCGGTGGAGAATTCTCCGGCACGGTCCGCACGACGAGCGCGGCTTCGGCTTGGTCGTCGGCTCGATCGTGGCGTCCGGGATCGTCGTGCTCGCGGCACTCGGGACCTCCGGCACGGTCGACCCGAGCTGGCTGACCGTGGGGATCTGTGCGTTCGGGGCGTTCTGGGCGATCGGCCCGATCCTGCTTCCGGGATCGTCGGCAACCCTGGATCCGCAGTGGTTCAGGACGCTGCCTGCGCGACCGACCAGGATCGCGCGGGATCTTGCAGCGAGCGAGGCGATAAGCGTCGGAACGGTTGTCACGGCGATAGCGCTGAGCAGTTTCGTGGTGGTAGCCGCAGCCCACGGGCCAGGTGCTGTCGTCGTCGCAGCGCTTGCCCTTGCTGCCCAGCTGATGTTCCTGCTCTGGCTCGGTCGGTGTGTCGCGGCAGTGGTCGCCCGCCTGCTTCGCTCCACCGCAGGGACGTGGGTAGCGGCCGTGCAGATGTCGTTGCTCCTCGCAGTGTCGTTCGCGGGCTGGGTGCCGGTCGCCGCGGTGGTACTACCCGATCTCGGCGATGGCGGAACGGAACTCGTCACCCCCTCGGTGGCGGGCACTGTGCCTGCCGGAATAGAGAACCTGCTGCTCGCCTTGCCGACAGGATGGGGTCTTGCCGCCGTGCTCGCCGCGACGACATCCGCCTCACTCGTCTCGGTGGCCCTGCCGCTACTGGGCCTCGTCGCCGGAGCGATAGTGCTCCGCGGTGCCTGGATCGTGCTGACGGCGAGTGAACTGCGCAGGCCACCGGCCCGGACGCCCAGCACCGTCGACGCCAGGCGGTCCGCGCCCGCGCGCTGCCGGCGACCAGGCGGACCGACGCGGGCGGTGTTCGACCGGGAGATCAAGACGTGGTTCAGGGACCCGCATCGCAGACTGGGAACGATTCACGCGTGGATCACCCCGTTGCTCATGATCGCCCTTGTCGCACCGACGAGCTGGTCCTGGGCCCTGCCGTTCATCGGCGTCATGGCTGCGGCGCTCGGCGCGATGGTTGCAGTGAACACCTACGCCCTCGACGGCACCGCGCTGTGGCAGATCCTCACGACTCCAGGAGCGATCCGAGCCGACGTGTGTGGCCGACAGCTCGCCTGGCTGCTGATGTTCGGTGTCCCCACCTCGGCTCTGACCCTCGCACTGTGCCTGGTCAGCGAATCACCCTTGGCGGCGGTCGCGTGCGGAATGACTCTGGCCGCCACGGGGGCCGCCTGCGCGAGTGCACCGTGGCTGGGGGTGATCATGCCCGCGATCGGTGCCGACGCGCGCGACCGCGTCGCCGCGACGAGTCGCACCGGAAATCCCGCAGGCGCGCAGTACACGATCTTCACCGTCGTGGTCGGCGTGGCCGTTCTGCCTCCACTTCTGCTTCACCTCGGCGGTGTGCACGTCCCGTGGCCGGTACACGCTGTGCTCGGCGCGGTCATCGGGGTGGGGGTAGTGGTGAGCCTGTCGATCCCGACACGATCGCGCCTTCGACGAAATGGAGCTGCCTTGTTGGCCGCCATGCAATCCGGCGACAGCTCACGGCTCGCAGGCGCACGAATCGAAGAGTGATCCGGCCGTTCGCGTCAGATACCGAAACGTCGGTGTCTGGCCGCGAAATCACGTAGCGCCCGCAGGAAGTCGACGCGTCGAAATTCGGGCCAGTAGGCCTCGGTGAACCAGATTTCCGAGTACGCGCTCTGCCACAGCAGGAAGCCGGAGAGTCGCTGTTCGCCCGAGGTACGGATGACGAGGTCGGGATCGGGCTGGCCGGAGGTGTAGAGGTGACTGTCGATTCCGTCGACGTTGATGGAGGCGATCAGGTCGTCTCCGGTGACGCCCTCGGCGATCTTCTCGCTCACCAGGGACTGCACGGCGTCGGCGATTTCCTGGCGACCGCCGTACCCGACGGCGACGTTGACGTGCGTTCCCGTCCGTCCCTCGGTGAGTGCGGCCGCTTCCTTGAGCCGGCGCGAGGTCGACGCGGGCAGCAGGTCGAGCGTGCCGACGAGTTTGACGCCCCAGTTCATCTCGGGCCCGCAGATTTCCTCGACGACGTCGGTGATGATGTCGAGCAGTGAATCGAGCTCGTCGGCATCTCGGCGGAGGTTCTCGGTGGAGAGCAAGTAGATCGTGGCCATCTCGATTCCGGCGGCGTCACACCAGCCGAGCATCTCGGCGATCTTCAGGGCACCCATACGGTGGCCGTGCGCGACGTCGGTGAACCCGTTCTCGCGCGCCCAGCGGCGATTGCCGTCGCACATCACCGCCACGTGCCGCGGATGCTGCACCCCGTCGAGCTGACTCAGTAGACGCCGCTCGTACACGTTGTAGAGAACGCCGCGCACCTTCTGCGGAATGATCACCACTACTTCGTCACCGCTGCTCTGATCACCACGGGGGATCACCTTACGCCGACGTCTGCGAGCGGGCGGCCGGTACAGTAGCGTCTGAACCTACGATTGCGTAGGTTCACGACGGCGGCACGGGAGGCAATCGACATGACGATGTTCGGACTCGACGAGATACCCGTCAAACCTCGCATGCGCGGGTGGATTCACCTGTACGCGTTCTGCGTGGCGGTGGTCTGTGCGATCACGCTCGTCACGCTTGCCTTCAGCATGGTCTCGGTCAGCGCGGGGCTCGCGACGGGCGTCTATGCCATCACCGTCTGCGGGGTTTTCGGGGTCAGTGCCACGTATCACCGTGTGCCCTGGAAGACCACGGCGTCGCAGATCTGGATGAAGCGCGCAGATCACTCGATGATCTTCCTCTTCATCGCCGGCAGCTACACCCCGTTCGCCGTGCTGGGCCTGCCCGCCTCGACCGGACGCACATTGCTGATCGTCGTGTGGCTGGGGGCCTTTGCCGGAGTGGCTCTGAAGATGTTGTGGCCCACCGCTCCCCGATGGGTCGGGGTACCGCTGTATCTGATCCTGGGCTGGGCAATCGTCCCGGTTGCACCCACGCTGATCGAACACGTCGGCTACGCACCGTTTCTACTGCTGCTCGTGGGCGGAATCTTCTACAGTGTCGGGGCCGTGCTGTACGCAACCAAATGGCCCAATCCGTGGCCGACGACATTCGGCCATCACGAATTCTTTCATGCAGCAACGGTGTTGGCGGCAATCTGCCACCTGGTCGCCGTGTGGCTCGTGCTGTTCTGAGCACCCTCAGGTGGGTCGGGACGCCTTGTCTCGATACATCAGCTCGTCGGCGCGTCGAATGAGCCGATCTCTGGATTCGCCGGCCTCCCGCACCGCAACGCCCACGCTCACCGACACCACGAGCAATCGAGAATCGAACGGCACCGGCTCACCGCAGATCGCGTCCCTGATCGAATCCGCGAGTCCTGCGCTGTCGAACGAACTCCCGTCAACCCCGTCGGTCACCGCGAACACGAACTCGTCTCCGGCGTATCGACCGACGACACTGCCACGCGGCGACCACTGGTGCAGTCGACGACCCGCTGCCTCCAGTACGGCATCTCCGGCAGGATGACCGTGAGCGTCGTTGATCGACTTCAATCGGTCGACATCGACGAACGCCAGGGCAACCGGCCGATCGGCCGCGATCCACTCGTCGACGTGGGCCAACAGGGGACCCCGCCGCAGCAAGCCGGTCAGATCGTCGCGTTCGGCGCGATCGCGCCAGTGCACGGTGTCGTCGACCACGGGATTGACCAGGTCCAGCAGTGCGACGATGAACCGCCGACCGGCGATGGTCGAGATCCCCACGTGCATCCAACAGGAGACGACCTCACCGTCGCTGCGCCGTACTCGCCGCAGAGCTCCGATCGGTCGACCACCCTCGGACGAGCCGGCTACGGGGTATCGGTGCTCGAGCTGCAGCGCCATGTTCTTGGCCGACGCGCGATCCCCGAGCGGCACGAAATCGGCAACGGGGCGACCCAACATGCCCTGCACCGGGCAGTCGAGTATCTCCTCGCACAGTGTGTTGGCACCGACCACCTCGAACTGCATGGAGTGGACCATCGCCGCCATCGGCACCGAAGCGACGAACTCTGCCACAGCCGCGCGCTGCTCGTCGGTTATCGCCTCGTCGACCGTGCCGTCGCTCACGACACTGTCCTTGGTGACGCCTTCGCTCATGACACACACCATCGATCCACTGATAGAAGTTTCCGCCCCAGGCCGAAGAAGATCCCGCAACGATACTGTTTGTCCGTCGAAGCATCGACGAGCTTCGTCAACTCTGCAGTGCGAACGCCAAATCGTCGGCAGAGGTCACAGGACGGTCGCAGACGAAGCCGCGGCACACGTACGCGGTCTCTCGGCCGTCGACGGGTGGTCGGTCCATCAGCAACACCGATGAATCCGTCTCTCCTGCAACGACAACCGATCCGCCCGGCGCCAGTGCCCGGGCCGCGGCGAGAAGACCACCGCCCGACGCCGTCGACACCGCCACCTGGATCGGGCCACGGACGGATGCTTCTGCGACGGCCAGCCAGTGCCCGCCGGATCGGGGCGCACGTTCGAGAATCGATGCCGCGCGAGCAAGCGTCGCCGCTGCCAGTTCGCCGTAACGCGACGAGGATTCGTGATCGACCAACGCAGCAGCTGTGAGCAGGGCCTCCGCCATCGTGGACGCTCCCGACGGAGTGGCCCCGTCGATCGGGTCTCGCGGCCGAGTCACCAGCGTCTCGGCGTCGTCGGCGGTGTCGAACCAGCTGCCGATGTCGTCGGGGTCGGCGAAATGATCGATCGCAGCGTCGATGATCGAGGTGGTGCGCTCGGTCCAGACCGCGTCGCCGGTGGCTTGGAACAACGCTGCCGCGGCGACGGCCAGGCATGCGTAGTCCTCGAGCACTCCGGTGGCCTCGCCCACCGCGCTGCCCAGAGACGCTCGACGCACCCGCCCCGACTCGACATGTGCGGCGAAGAGGTGTTCGCCGCATTCGACCGCGGCGTCGACCCATCTCGGTTGCCCCAGCCCGGTGCCGGCCTCGACCAATGCGGTGATCGCCAACCCGTTCCAGGCGGTGACCACCTTGTCGTCACGGCCCGGCTGTGGCCTGGACGCACGAGCAGCCGCCAGAGCACTGCGCACGCGGGCGAACCGGTCGTAGTCCTCTGGCTCGGCGGGCAGTTGCAGTACCGACATGCCGGCCTCGAAGGTGCCCGCCGAACTCACCGCGAACAACCCCGCTGCCCACACGCCGTCCTCGAAGCCGAGGGTCTCGATCAGTTGCTCCGGCGTCCACGCGTAGGTCAGACCCTCGACGCCTTCGGTGTCGGCATCGAGTGCCGACGCGAAACAGCCGTTCGCCGTGCGTAATTCGCGCAGCATGAATTCCGCGGTGTCCGACGCCACCCGCCGAGCCAGCGGATCGTCGTCGACCCGGGCGGCATGCGCGTAGAACCTCAACAGCAGGGCATTGTCGTAGAGCATCTTCTCGAAATGCGGGACGATCCACTCCGCGTCGACGGAGTAGCGCGCGAATCCGCCGCCGAGCTGGTCGTAGATGCCTCCGCGCGCCATGGCCGACGCGGTACGGCGAACGACGCCGAGGACCTCGACGTCGCCGGTGCGCTCGTAGTGTCGGAGCAGACCTTCGAGCAGCGCACCCGGCGGGAACTTCGGAGCCCGGCCGAAGCCGCCGAAGGTGGTGTCCTCGTCGGCGCAGATCGCCGCGGCCGAGGCGGCCAACGAATCGGCGTCGATCGGACGCCTACCCGCAGGCACCCCCGCGCCGTTCTTGCGCAGTTCGGCGACGATCGCCGCGGAGGCGTCGAACACGTCCTGTCGTCGCGTCGACCAGGTGTCGGCGATCGCGGTGAGCAACTGCTGGAACGAGGGCATCCCCTGGCGCGGGGCAGGCGGAAAGTAGGTGCCGCAGTAGAACGGCTCGGTGTCGGGAGTGAGGAAGCACGTCATCGGCCACCCACCCTGGCCGGTCATCGCCACGGTGGCGTTCATGTACACCGAATCGAGGTCCGGTCTTTCCTCACGATCGACCTTGATGCACACGAAGTGCTCGTTCATCAGTGCCGCTGTGGTCTCGTCCTCGAACGACTCGTGCGCCATGACGTGGCACCAATGGCACGCCGAGTAGCCGATCGACAGCAAGATCGGAACGTCACGATCGCGGGCGGACTGCAGAGCCTGCGGCCCCCACTGCTGCCAATGCACCGGGTTGTCCGCATGCTGTCGCAGGTACGGGCTGGTTGACTCACCGAGCGCATTCGCGTCGAGCATCAGGGCTCGTCGGGTACGGCAGGTTTGGGTCGGCGCGGTTCGGATGGGGTCGAATCCGCTATTCCGCCGCGATCGGTGCCCTCGTCGAGAGCCTGATCCAGTGTCGGATCCTCCTTCTCGAACGTGGCGGGCAGCCGCTTGATCTTCTTGTTCATCGACCAGATGAGGAGGGCTGTTCCGACCAGCAACGCCACCAGGATCGCCAGCCCGATCGGCGAGGACTTGCCGAACTCGGGTCCGGTGGGTTGCTGGGCGAGAAGGGAGACGATCACTTGTCGGTCTCTTCTATTCCGGCGAACAGGTCCGTCTCGGGCAGCGAGGTCGTCACCCGGGTGCGGGCCAGCTCGAATTCCTCGGTGGGCCACAGCTTGCGCTGGACGTCCAGTGGCACTGCGAAGAAGGATCCGTTGGGATCGATCTGCGTCGCATGCGCTCGGAGTGCGTCGTCGCGCTGTTCGAAATAGTCACCGACGGTCACCTGGGTGGTGATGCGGCCGATGATCTCGTCGCGTTGGCCGTCCCATCGCTTCAGCCAGTCGACGAACGGGCTCTCTTCCCCGCGGTCGATGAACCAGTCGTGGAAGAGCTGCATGCGCTTGCGAATGAAGCCGTGCGAGTAGTAGAGCTTGAGTGGAGTCCAGGGCTCACCTGCGTCGGGAAAACGCTCGGGATCTCCCGCCGCCTCCCACGCCGCCATCGAGACCTCGTGGCACCTGATGTGATCGGGGTGCGGGTAGCCACCGCGTTCGTCGTATGTGGTGATGACGTGCGGCTTGAACTCCCGAATCACCTTCACCAGCGCCTCGGTCGAGACCTCCAACGGGACCAACGCGAAGCAGCCATCGGGAAGGGGCGGGAGCGGATCACCCTCGGGCAACCCGGAGTCTTCGAAGCCGAGCCAGGTCTGCTGGACGCCGAGAAAGCGCGCTGCCTCGGCCATCTCCTCGCGCCGAACCTCGTGGATGCGCTCGTGCACCCCCGGAATGTCCATCGCGGGATTGAGGATGTCGCCTCGTTCACCCCCGGTCAGAGTGACGACCAGAACGTCGTGTCCTTCGGCCGCGTAGCGAGCCGTCGTCGCAGCGCCTTTGCTGGACTCGTCGTCGGGATGGGCATGCACTGCCATGAGCCGCAGTCCGGACACGTTCTTCCTCACCTCGGATTCGCCTGATTCTTGCCTGCCCTATAGTTCCACCTGACGCCGACAGGCCCCCAGCGGCACCCCCGAATCGACCCCGAGAGCGGCCATGACCAACGCACTTCCCGCAGGTAGGTACCCGTCGGGTTCCGGCCCCAACGGAATTCGGCAGGCCCCCAAACGTGCGACGAAGATCGCATTGGTGGCGCTGGTTCTGCTGGTCGGGCTGGGCGTGGCCTACTACGCGTACTCGAAGTTCTCGGTCAAACCGATCGAAGGCAGCCAGCTGTCGTTCGACATCGTCGACGACTCCACGATGTCGATCCGTTTCAGTGTCACTCGGCAGGATCCCGAACAACCGGCCGTGTGCATCGTTCGCGTTCGCTCTCGCGACGGGTCCGAGACCGGCAGGCGTGAGGTCTACATTCCGCCCGAGTCCAGGTCCACCGCCGTGGAGTTGACCACCGAGGTGACGACGTCGGCTGCGCCAGCCGTCGGCGACGTCTACGGCTGCAGCCTCGATGTTCCCGAGTATTTACGAGCTCGATAGGCGAACTGCCTGTTCGTGGTAAGCTGGGGGCTATACACGGCCGCCGTACAGGTGCCGTGTATTGCTGCATTGCGGGCAGGGTTCACCTGCGAACGATGACGACGGCTCCAGGATGCGGGCCGACCAAGGGGATCCAACCATTGGAGTCCCCTGTTCGTTGCGTGCCCTACCTGTTCAGAAAACGGAATCGATGTCGAGATTCCGACTACGAGGGAGTGATCGAGATGACCGAGACCCAGGTGACCTGGCTGACCCAGGAATCACACGACAGGCTCAAGAGCGAACTCGACCAGCTCATTTCCAATCGCCCCGTCATCGCCGCCGAGATCAACGAGCGTCGCGAAGAAGGCGATCTGAAGGAGAACGGCGGATACCACGCCGCGCGCGAGGAGCAGGGCCAGCAGGAAGCACGCATCCGCCAGCTGCAGGAACTGCTCAACAACGCGAAGGTCGGCGAGGCGCCAACCCAGTCCGGTGTCGCACTGCCCGGCTCGGTCGTCAAGGTCTACTACGACGGTGACGAGTCCGACACCGAAACGTTCCTCATCGCCACCCGCGAAGAGGGTGCCCGCGACAACAAGCTCGAGGTGTACTCCCCCGCGTCCCCGCTGGGCGGATCGCTCATCGACGCGAAGGTCGGCGACACCCGCGAGTACACGCTGCCCAACGGCAAGACCATGAAGGTCACGCTCGTCAGCGCGGAGCCGTACCACACGTAAGCCTGCTCGCAGAAGACTCAGAACTGCACCCCCGGTCGCTCAGCGGCCGGGGGTGCAGTTCTGTGTGCAAGGTCAGGCGGTCATCGTTTTCTGGTACTTACGTACCGACAACGGCACGAACACCACCAGCATCACCACGACCCAGATCAGGGTGTAGAGCACTGGATTCTGCAGTGGCCACACCTCCGGCGGCGGCGCCATCGGGTTGGTGTTGCCGAATTGCTCACGTACCGCCAACGTCACCGAAGAGATCGGATTCCATTCTGCGATCGTCTTGAGCACGCTCGGGAAATTGTCGATCGGGACGAAGGTGTTGGCGATGAACGTCAACGGGAAGATCACGATGAACGACGCGTTGTTGAAGATCTCCGGGGAGCGCACGATCAGCCCCACCAGAGCCATCACCCACGAGATCGAGTACGCGAACAACAACAGCAACACGTACCCGAGCAGGGCGTCGAAGAACGACGACGTGATGCGCCAGCCGACGATGAGTCCGGTGATGGACATGATCGTGATGGTGACGATGTTGTTGCCGACGTCGGCTGCAGTGCGTCCGATGACCACGGCCGATCGGGCCATCGGCAACGACCGGAACCGGTCCATGACGCCCTTCTGCAGATCCTCGGCCAGCGAGGATCCGGTGATCGACGCGCCGAAAATCATGGTCTGGACGAAGATGCCGCCCATCAGGAAGCTCTTGTAGTCGATGCCGGGCACGTCGATCGCACTACCGAAGACGTACGCGAACAACAGCACGAACATGATCGGTGACAGCGTCGCGAAGAACAGCAGATCGGGAACTCGCTTGAGCTTGATCAGGTTTCGCTTGGTGATGATCGCCGAATCCAGGAGAACGTTGCTCATTTCTCTTCCTCCGCAGCCTCGGGCTCGCCGGTGGTCTGACCGGTCAGAGACAGGAACACATCGTCGAGGTTCGGCCGACGCAGACCGACGTCGACGACCCCGATCCCCGCAGCCTCGAGGTGGCTCAACGCCGAGGACAGATCCTTCGATCCACCGTTGACCGGCATGACGATACGACCCACCTGCTCGTCCAGGGTGGGCGGCTCGACGCCGATGGGCGAGAGAATCTCCTTGGCTCGATCGGCCTGGGAGCGATCGGTGAGCACGAATTCGACTCGCTCACCGCCGGTTTGAGCCTTGAGCTCGTCCGCGGTGCCGCGGGCGATGATCTTGCCCTTGTTCAGCACGATGATCGAATCGGCGAGCCGATCGGCTTCTTCGAGGTACTGCGTGGTCAACAGAATGGTCGTTCCGTCGCGGACGAGGTCTGCGATGAACTCCCACATGGTGATTCGGCTCCGCGGATCCAGTCCGGTGGTGGGTTCGTCGAGAAACACCACCCGTGGTCGCCCGATCAGGCTGGCCGCGATGTCGAGTCGCCGACGCATGCCGCCGCTGTACTGCTTGGCGGTCCGGTCGCGTGCGTACTCGAGGTCGAATCGCTCGAGCAGTTCGTCGGCGCGTTTCTTGGCCTCGGCCTTGCGTAGGCCGAACAGTCGCCCGACCATCTCGAGATTCTCGTATCCCGTCAGATACTCGTCCACGGCCGCGAACTGGCCGGTCAATCCGATCGTGCCGCGGACCTCGTTCGCCTGCTTCAACACGTCGAGGCCGAAAATTCTCGCCGAACCCGACGTCGCCTTGAGCAAGGTCGCGAGAATGCGGACGGCCGTCGTCTTGCCTGCACCGTTGGGGCCGAGCACACCCAGCACCGTGCCCTCGGGAACGGTGAAGTCGATCCCTCCGAGCGCGACGTTCTTGCCGTACCGAAGTACGAGCTCCTCTACTTCTATAGCGTTCGCCATGGCCCTATCCCCGTTTCTTTCCTGGTCGGTGTAAGGACTTCCGAACGCGTAGAGATTAACCGGTCTTGATCGGACCCGGAGTCCACAGGCCCGAACGCTGGACCTCGGTGGCGGTGATCTGCGCAGGCTCGGCCGACCGATCGTAGGGCGTGTACTGCTCGATCGATCCCCAGTCGCGGTCCCAGTCGTCTTTCAGATACGACGGTATGGTGCGGGCCGAGGCCACGATGTCGATCCAGCCGAGCGGTCCACCGCCGAAGTGGTCCTGCCACGCATTGGTGATGACGGCACCACTGCGATCCGGCAGTACCCGGAACTGCGGAATCTCGGCCACACCGAGGCGGTGGTCGAACGGACGCTGGCAGGGGAAGTTGAACCCGACCTCCCAGTCCAGCAGAACCGGATTCTCTCGCCCGACGACGTCGTTCAGCGTCTGGGTGCGTGGTACTCGCGGCGGGGTGATCGCGAGCCACTGGTCGGGATCACGATCGGTATCGGAGAGCACGAGGCGAATCGTGTTTGCACCGGCTGGAATCCGGTCCATCGGAACTCGCAGGTTGCGCCAGGACGGCGTCGGACCGATGTCGATGGGCGTCACCCGTCCCTGAGCCCGTCCGTCGACTCCGTACTCCAGTTCCAGATTCTGGCCGTAGGTGACAATGCCGTCGGAGTCCACCGAGCGGATGCGTCCGGCAGCAGCGATGGAGATCAGGTCTCCCGGATCGGCGGGCAGCGCGTACCAACCGGTCGTCAAAGTTGCGGGGGTGTCGGATCCGAATGAGCCGAGCACCGGCACGGCCCCGGGATCCAAGCCGTACGGCAGTGCGCTGCCGCCTGTTCCGGCACCGGTGGTCGACGTCGGCTGCTGTTGTTCGTCGGTGTCGACGGTGTTCGAGGTACCCGACGCCGACGCCTCCTTGTCTGCGGTGAGGTCGCCCGCAACCCCGTCCGGGGTGAACCCGTCGTTCTCGGCACCCAGCGCGGCGAATGCGTCGCCGCTCACCGGTTGCAGCACATCGGCATTGGGGTCTGTTTCGAGCAGCACGTCGTTGGCGAGACCGCACGTGTTGCCGGTCAGCGCCGAGATGTTCGACTTCGCGATCGAGTACGACGGCCATTGCGCCACAGCACCCTTGGCCATCGATGCCACGGCCAGCAGCACCATCAACGCGGCCGCGACGGCGATCGGCGGAACCGACCACCACCGAGCCAATGGCTTGTCGGTGCGCACATACGGCGCGCGCAAGTGGAACCACACCGCCGCGAGCAACAGCAGTAGCGTCAGCCCGAGGAACATCGTCGAGATACCGAGGCCTGCGATCAGAATCGGCTTGTCCCAGAACGGAACTCCCCACGCCGAGACGTACCAGTACCCATTGGTTCCGGTGAACGCGACGGCCATCAGGAACGAGACTGCCGCTGCGAACAACAGTCGATTGCGCCGCGAGCGCAGCACTGCCGCGCCGGTCGCCACGGCTGCCAGCACCACCACCGATGCGGCGAGACCGGCGAACACTCCGAAATGGTGCGTCCACTTGGTCGGGGTGATCATCATCAGCGCCATGGACCCGACGGTGATGCCGACGATCCTTCGCGCCGGGCCGGTTGCGGTTCCGGGGATCTTGCCGCCCTTGCGCAGCATCGCCACGACCACCGTGATCAGCGAGACGATCATGACGAACACCCCGAACCGGCGGGCGAGCGAACCGTCGATGTCCATGTTCATCAGCCACTGGTAGCGCAGATACTCGTCGAACCACGCCTGACTGGGGCCGGCCGCGTCGTGCACGCGCTGCATCTCGAGCATGCCGGCGACGGTCTGGTTGCCGAACGCGAACACAAGCACCACCGTGCCCGACGCCACCAAGGGGGCGAGCAGCGTCGCCGCGCCCAGTGCGGTGCTGCGGAACTCGCGGGCGCGGGCCACGACGATCTGCAGCACCGGCCGGGCTCCGGCGATCAGCGGCGCGAAGCAGATGAAACCGGAGGGCGCACACGTGACCGTCAACGCCGCGATGAGAATCGCCGCGGCAGCGGGCAGCAATCTGCGGGTCGCGATGGACCGCTCCACCGAACACCACGTCAGCAGGACTCCGATCGCCACGAACGGTTCCGGGCGCAGCCCGTTGTTGTACGGCAGCCAGAACGCCAGCAGCACCAGGCCGCCGCTCCACAGCGCGGTCTTCGACGCGCGAGCGGCAGCACCGAATCGCGGAATCACCTCACGACTGAGAACGAGCCACGCGACGACAGCGCAGATCAGCGTCGGCAGACGCATCCAGACACTGGCCGTCGAGACGTGCGACATGAAGCCGAACATGTCGTAGAGCGGTGTGCCGAACGGCGTCTCGGGCACACCGAAATAGCGGAAATAGTTGGCCATGTACCCGGCGTGATCGGCCGTGCGGGCCATGCCCAGTTGGTAGCCGTCGTCGGAGGTATTTGCCCCGATCATGTGCCACACCAGCAGCGTCCCGATCACCACCGCGTCGGCCGGCCCGAAGCTCCACCAGCGACGCGGCAGGAACCTCCGGGCGCGCCTACCGTCGGAAAGGTCGAGGCGGTGCAGCGCTATCAGCGAGACGATGGTGGCGAGCACACCGACGATCATCGCGAACCACTTCAGGACGCTCGGCGTCGAGGAGAATCGGCTGTCCAGCTCGGCCTGCAGTTGCAGACCGGGAACGGCGCCCTGAAGATCGCTGAACACACCGACCATCTGCGGCCGAATGTCGCCCTCGCGCGTCACGGTGTCTTCACCGGTCAGTCCGACGGTGGTCGCGGTGCCGTCCGAGGCGATCGTCAACGAGCAGTCGCCCGCAGCCGATGGGCTCAGTTCCGAGACCGGCTTCTCGAGGAGGACCGAATCGCGCAACGTCACCTTCAGTTGCGACGCCTCACCACCGGTTACTTCCGCGACGAGACCGTATCGATAGGCGTCGGGCGATCCCTTGGGCGACGTGGACAGCAGTATCCCGCCGCCGGGGAGCCTGGCCGCGGCGTCACACGGGACGGTCGCGTCGACGCTGATCGGCGTATAGCCGACGAGCGGAGCTGCGACATTACCGACAGTGTCGCTCTGCGGCCAGGTCAACGACGACTGCTGCTGATCGATCGGCAACAACGGTATCGAGATCGTCAGCAGAATTCCCAGGACAGCGGAGACAATCGCGACGAGCCGAGCCATGCAAATATCTCCCACCGATGTCCTGGTCCAGGTCGCTGATCAAGGTACCAGTCGGGTATTGCCGGGCCCGTCCATCGGCGCTAGCATCGGTTCCGCGCCCCCGATGGGCCTACTCACGAGGTACACGATCATGTCGATCACGTTCGATCACACCATCATTGCCGCAACCGACCGCACAGAATCCGCGCAGTTCTATCTCGACGTCCTCGAAGCAACACCCGCCCCGTCCTGGGGCCCGTTCACCAACATCACCCTTGGCGCAGGAGTCATGCTCCAGTTCGCAGAGCCGCCCTTCGAGTACCACCCACAACACTATGCATTTCTCGTCGACGACGAGCTTTTCGATCGGGCCTGCTCGCGATTCTTGGACCTGGGCGTCGAACATTGGGGCGACCCACAGCGCAGTCGCCCGAATGAGACCAACACCGAGCACGGGGGCCGAGGCGTCTACTTCCTGGATCCCGGAGGGAATTTCCTGGAGCTGATCACCAGGAGGTACTTCTAGCTCTCGACGTGCACCGCATATCCCGCTGCGCCCAGGGCATCGAGCACCGAGCCTCGGTGATCGGGTCCGCGGGTCTCGACGGTCAACATCACGTCGACTTCCTCCAATCCCAGGCGCCCACCGGTACGGGAGTGGACCACGTCGACGACGCTGGCCCCGGCATCGCGCAACACGCCGAGCACTCCGGTGAGCCCGCCCGGCTTGTCCGAAATAGTCACGCGCACAGCAAGATAGCGGCCACCCGCCCGGAGTCCGTGGGTGATGACGTGGGTGAGCAGCAGCGGGTCGATGTTTCCGCCGGAGAGGATGGCGCACACCGAGCCGGTCAGTCCGAGCTCGTCGGCGGAATGCGTCATCAGCGCGGCCACCGCCGCCGCACCGGCCGGTTCGACGATGAGCTTCGCTCGCTCGATGCACAGCACCAGGGCTCGGGACAGCGCGTCCTCACTGACGGTGACGACGTCGTCGACCCAGCCCTGCACATGATCGAAGGGCACCGATCCGGGCAGGCCGACAGCGATACCGTCGGCCATCGTCGACATCGATGCCAACGCGATCGGATGCCCCGCCTTCAGCGACGCGGGCCACGCCGCAGCGCCTTCGGCCTGGACACCCACGACCCTGATCTCGGGCTTGGTCAGCTTGACCGCCGCGGCGACACCGGCCAGCAGTCCCCCGCCGCCGGTGGGTATCACGATGGTGCCGACGTCCGGCATCTGCTGCAGCAGTTCGGTACCGAGCGTCGCCTGGCCCGCGACGATGTCGAGATGGTCGAACGGATGGATGAGGGTGGCACCGGTACGGTCGGCGAATTCCCGGGCCGACTTCAGCGCCTCGTCGACGGTGTTGCCCACCAGATGTACCGTCGCGCCGTATGCCTTGGTGGCCACCAGCTTCGGCAGGGACACGCCCACCGGCATGAACACCGTGGATTCGATCCCCACCTGCGACGCCGCCCACGCGACACCCTGAGCATGATTGCCCGCGCTGGCCGCAACGACCCCCAATGCCCGCTGCTCGAAGTCGAGCCGGGCGATGCGGTTGTACGCCCCGCGCGGCTTGAATGATCCGGTGCGCTGCAGGTTCTCGCACTTGAGGCGCACCTCGTGGCCGGTCAGGTCGGAGAGAATCCGCGAGGCCACCACAGGCGTCCGGCGCATGACCGGCTCCAGCAGTTCCTCGGCCGACGCGATATCCGACGCAGTCACCCGCACAATTTCCGACACGGTCGCAGTATGCCAGGAACAATTACTCCTGCGACGGCATCCGCCGTCGGTCGTCACTACAGTTGTGGAGCGCGTGCCGCACCCGAGCGACCCGCGACCGGCAGGAGGATTCTCGGTGACGACGCAGGCTGGATCCGACGAGGTCAGCGATGACCTCGAGATGCGCGGCAGCCTCGAGATCAAGGACCGGGCGATTTCCCGGACCGCCATCGCTGCGGCTTTGAAGGATCCGCGGGTCACCCGCACCACCGGTGGGCTTTCGCGGCTGACCGGGCGAGAGCTTCCCCGCGCCGACGTCACCCTCGGCGAAGACACGATTGCCGTCAACCTCTACATCGGCGTCCGGTGGCCGTCGCAGATCACCGAGGTCACCGAGGCGGTGCACGCAGCCGTCGAGGGCGCACTGGCAACGATGACCGGGCTGCACGTGCATCGAGTCAACGTTCTGGTCTCCGACACCGAACTGCATCGCGCGGAGCGCGCTCCAGCGAAGGAGATTGCCTCGCAAGTGATCTCACCTCGTCCACCCACAGCCGGGCCGGCGGCGATGCCGGTGGCTCTGCTCTTCGGGTTCGCACTTCTCGGTCTCGCCTTCGTGGCCGGTAGGGAATTTCTGATCGCGCAGGGACACTTCGGCGGTGACCAGTGGATCGCCGATGCCACCTCATGGGTCGCTCGATTGCATTGGCAGAGTTGGATGATCGCCGCCGCGATCGGTTCCGCCCTCGTCGGACTGTTACTCGTGTTCGTCGGAGTCAAACCACGAACGAGAACTCATTCCGGCCTGGGCGGCGAGGCGGCGACCGTATGGGCAACTCCCACCGATATCGCTCGGTTGTGCAGTGCTGCAGCGCAGTCCACCCGCGGAGTCGTGGACGTTCACACCGTCGTGACACGGAAGAAGATCGAGGTGCGGGTCGAGCGAGATCCGGTCTTCGACGTCGACAGAATCGACGCGGCCGTGCGCGATGCCCTCGCTCCGGTACTGTCCGTCGCCGCGGGCGGACGGCGTCTGACGGTGCAGCACTCGGTAGCCCAGCCGACGAGGGTCTCGTGAAGACATTCGTCGCGGGGGCGGATCGGCTCCTCGCCGTCGTCGCAGGGCTCGGGCTCGTGGCCGGTGGGAGCTTCGCACTGGCCTGGCACTACGACGTTCCCTGGGCACGAGAGACGCTGTCTCGCTTCGATCGTGCAGAGATTGCGGATTTGCCGCAGCAGGGCTGGTGGGTCGCGACGCTGGCGATCGTGGTCGCAGTCGCCGTCGTGGTGGCTCTGGTGTTGTTGATCGGCAACTTCTCTCCGCGAAGTACCGCGACGGCGAGCGTCATCGAACAGCCACACTTCTCGGCGCACGTGGACCTGAGCGCCATCGCATCGGGGGTGGCGGCGGAGTTGGCCGAGTTCCCCGGAGTTCGGCGAGCCAAGGGGACGGCGATCGATGACAGGGGTATGCCCACCATCGCTGTGTCGGTCTACGCTGCAGCGGATTTCGATGTAGTTGCTTTCACCACGGACGCCGAGTCGCGCGCCGCCTTCGTCGCCGAATCACTCGCGGGGACCCACGTCGCTACCCGCATTCAGTTGCACGTCGACAAGCGGGGATAGTGTTGTCATGACGGTATCGACGCGCAGCAAGTTCGAGCGATGGTCCGGTGGAATGCCTCTCGCGGCCCCTGTGGCATTCGGAGCGGTGCTGGTGATAGCCGCCGTCGCTTCGAATCTCGGCCACAGTTCGGTCTACTTCTACGTCCCCTTGGTATTCGCGGCGACGGGAACGATGATCTGGCTCAAAGGCCGTCGTACCCCCAACCGAAGCGGCATGATGCACGCCGCAGTCGGATCGGCGCTGCTGGTCGGATGCGGCATCGTCGTCGCGGTCTGCGGCCTCGCCGGCGGTCTGATGCTGGACTCGCAGACCTTTTGGGCGTCGATCGCGGTAGCTGCTGCAATCGCGGCACCGATCAGTGCCGGAATCAGTCCGTTCTCGTCGCCCCAGAACTAGTGCCGTTGCCCGCCCCGGTTCGGATCAATGCGCCTTTGTTGCATTCTGAGCGACTGAAACCCACATTGATCCCAGCTGGGGTGGGCGCAGCACTCCCGGTCTAATGGACTGCCGCACCTTCGACTATCAGTACTCGGGCTGGTCCCGCTCGAAACTGTTTGTTCGCGGCATCCGCGTCGAGCATGTGCGGCGCATCGTCGTGGGCTGCCAACGCCTCCGCCGACTCCCAGTGTTCGAGGATGACGAACCCATCCGCGGTGCCGACGACCCGGTGCAGGTCGTACTGGAGGCAACCCGATTCCGCTCGAACCAGTGGTGCCAGCTCGGCGAACGCCTGGACCTGACGTTCGCCGAGACCGGCCTTCGTTTCCACGGACACAACGACTCTGATGGTCATTGCCGCATAGTAGTGCCTGCGGCAGCTACAGGCGCGGGTCCACCGGCTCCGATTCCAGTGCCAGTACGGCGAATACGGCCTGGTGGATGCGATACAACGGCTCATCGCGCACGGATCGGTCCAGTGCTTCCATTCCGAGTGCGTATTCGCGCAGAGCCATCGACTGCTTGTGTCCCACGTTCCGGTTCCGCAACGCTGCAAGTCGGTCCGGGTCGGTGTAATCGGCACCGTAGATCAGCCGCAGATACTCTCGGCCGCGAACCTTCATGCCGGGCTGCATCTTTCCACGCGGAAAGTTTTCGGCCGGTTTGACGACCATGCCCTCACCGCCCAGCGCCGTCAACTCCTCCCACCACTTCTCGCCTGCCGCAACCGAATCGGCCGATGACAGATCCACCTCGATCCGCCGGGTAACGGCGAACACCTCAGGGGCGGCCGCCACCAGCCGGTCGGCAAGATCGAGGTGCCACTCGTGCGGACGATCGGCATAGGTTCCGAGGTTCGACGCCAACACCTGGAACGGCGCGATCCTGACGCCGCTCAACCCGTCGGTCGGCCAGATGTAGCGCCGATAGGCAGCGGTGAACTCCACCAGATTGTCCTGACGAATTCTGTTCCGGTCTCGCAGTTCCTGCATGTCCAGGCCACGCGACGCAGCCTGGGCAAGCACACCTGCTTCGGCCTCGAGAGTGGCCCGAGACTCCGCGGCAACAGCGGCATACTCGGACTTGATCAGCCCCTCCGCCTTCGCAGACCAGGGCATCAGTTCACAGTCGAGAATCAGCCAGCGCGAGCCCAACTCGTCCCACACACCGGCTTCTTCGAGCGTGTAGGCCACCCCCGAGATCAGCTCTCCCGTCAGTTTTTCGTCGAAGACGGGACGACCGGTGCGGGTGTACGCGGTACCGAGAACACCCTCCGGTGCGTCGAACTTCTCCCGCGCGGTGTCGGCGTCGCGACACACCACCACGACGACCCGCGAGCCCATGTGCTTCTCCTCGCAGATCACCGCCGACGCACCGAGCCCCCGATATGCGTCGAACGCCTCCGTCGGATACTCGAGGTAGCCGTCGCGCTCCGAAGTTCGACTCGGTGCCATCGTCGGCGGCAGATAGTGCAGCCACTGCGGAGCGAGGGCAAACCGACTCATCACCTCCAATCCCCCGGCCGCATTCTCTGGCCGAATCGACACGCGACCACGCAGCGACGTCTCGACACCCGTCGGGCCGATCACGTCCGACAGATCGAGCGACGCCGCATCTCGCACGAATGCACCCACCGGACGGGCCGGCTCGTACCAGACCTGCTCGGCCGGCACCGAGACGATCTCGCGCCCCGGGTAGCGCAGCGCCGTCAACTTGCCACCGAATACGCAGCCGGTATCGAGACACGCAGTGTTGTTCTCCCACTCCACTTCCGGCACCGGAGTGTGCCCATAGAGAACGGTCGCCGACCCGCGATAGTCCTTGGCCCAGGGATACCGAACCGGCAGGCCGAACTCATCGGTCTCCCCGGTGGTGTCGCCGTACAGAGCAAAGCTTCGAACTCTGCCCGACGCCCGGTTGTGGTACTTCTCGATCAGTCCGGCGTGCGCCACGACGAGCTTGCCGCCGTCGAGCACGAGGTGCGCGACGAGACCGTCGCAGAACTCGAGTACCTCCCGGCGGAACTCTGCCGGCTCGGCGTCGAGCTGTACGAGGGTCTCGGCGAGACCGTGCGAGGCCGTCACCTTCCGACCCCGCAGCGCCTTGACGAGCTTGTTCTCGTGGTTGCCCGGGACTGCCAGCGCCGCACCGGCACCGACCATCCCCATCACCAGGCGCAGTACGCCGACCGAGTCGGGCCCACGATCGATGTAGTCACCGAGGAACACAGCCGTTCGTCCGTCCGGCGGCGTTGCGCCGACCGCGCGACCGGCCTCGTCAGGCTCCACCGTGTAACCCAATGCTGCGAGCAGGCTTTCGAGCTCGGCGAGACACCCGTGGATATCGCCGATGACGTCGAACGGCCCGGTCAGCTCACGTCGATCACTACGCAGTGGCGTACGAACGAACGTCGCCGACGCCACCGCATCGACACCGTCGAGCACATGGACCGAACGAAACCCTTCCTTGGTCAAACCTCGCATGGACCGCTGCAACTGTGACTGTTGGCGGCGCAACACATCTCGGCCGAAGGTCCTGTCGGTGCGCTCGGCATTGCGCTGTGCACACACCGATTCCGGCACATCGAGCACGACGGCAACCGGGAGCACGTCGTGTTCCCGGGCCAGCGCGATCAACGCCTTGCGGGCCGCCGGTTGCACGTTCGTGGCATCGACGACAGTGAGCAGACCTGCCCGGAGTCTGGTCGCGACCAGGAATTCCAGCAGCGCGAACGCATCCTTGGTTGCGCTCTGCAGATTGGGATCGTTGCTCACCATCCCTCGACACGCATCACTCGACACCGTTTCGTACGGACCGAAGTGCTGCGCCGCGAACGACGACTTCCCTGATCCACTGATGCCGACGAGGACGACGAGGGACAGGTCCGGAATGTCGAAGGTACTCACTGGGACTGCTCCTCTCGGGTGAAGACGGCCATCTGGGTCGGGGTGCCGTGCGTGTCGTCGGCCGGGCCGATTCCCTCGACACGCACCTCATAGGCATGTTCACGTGCCACCGACGAACCCCATTGCTCGAACTCCGCGCGGGTGAACTCGAATCGGTGGTCGACATGACGGAAGGCACCCGGTTCGAGCCCCGGATACAGTGCGTTGTACTCGGAATTGGGTGTGGTCACCAGCACCGTCCGGGGACGAGCCTCGCGAAAGACCGAGCGCACCAACGCCGGAAGCCGATCGAGGTCGACGTGCTCGATCACCTCCATGAGCACCATCGCGTCGAATCGCTGCAACCGCACGTCGCGGTAGGTCGCCGACGACTGAACCAGTTCGATGCGCGTCCGTTGCCGATCCGCCATATCGTCCAGACGGAGCCGACGGTGCGCCTTGGCGAGTGCACGATCGCTCACGTCGGCACCGACGATCCGCTCGAACGTGTTGTTCGCCAACAGCTCTCGAAGCAGACGACCTTCACCGCAACCGAGATCGATCACCGACTTCGCGCCGACGTCTGTCAGTGAAGCCAACACGGCGCGCACCCGCTGCTCGGCCAGAGTCGGATCCCTCGGGGCAACGTCGTCCTGCGGAGCGTCGGGCACCAATCGGTCCAGCGCCGAAGCCACGAGCTCGCGGCGGTGCGCCAGGTAGCGGGACGCGATCAACGACGACTCGGGGTGATCTCCGAGCCAATCCCCTGCTGCTCGAACGAGTTTGTCGGCCTCGTCCTCCCCCACCCAATAGTGCTTGGCGTCGTCGAGAACCGGAAGAAGAACGTACAGGTGTCGCAGTGCTGCCGACAGAGTGAACGTGCCGGTGAGAACGAGGTCGACGTATTCGGAGTCGCCCCATTCCGGTTGCGTCGGATCGAGTGGAATAGGCGTCGCCTCGACGGTCCAGCCCAGGGGACCGAACAACCGTGACGCGAGGTCGGTCGCACCACGAGACGGCGCCGCAGGCATCGACACAGTCAGATCGATTGCAGCAGAAACCAGTTCCGGCCTGGTGGCGCACACCCCGGTCAATGCCTGCTTGAACAACCGAGACAGTGCCACCGCAAGCCCCGATGCGGCAGGACTCTTGTCGTCGGTAGCGTCGAGCAGTACGGCGAGTGTTGTCCGCTCTGCCGAGACCTCGGGATACAGCACCGTCGCGGCACCCATGGGCAGATTTCGACTCAGCACGCGATCGGGGTGCTTGTGCAACAAATACCCGATGTCGGAGGTGTCCGGGAAATCGGTTGTGGCATTTGCAGTCACGGTCAGTAGCACCGCAGCGACGTTACGGGACCGCCGCATCCGATGCGTCCCATTTTTCGGCCGCCACCTCGGGCCGCGTCAATGGACCATTGCATACGTCTGACCGCGGAAAAGGTCCATTCACCCTCTGGGGGTGGCCACCTCATTCTGCGTGAATGGACCATTGCACACGTCTGGGCGGTGCAATGGTCCATTGACGCGGGCGGCGGAGCCGCACGCACATACGCAAAAGCGGCACCCACCCTTTCGGGTGAGTGCCGCTTCGGTAGAGCAGGGTGAAACTAGATCACTTGACGATCTTCGTGACGCGACCGGCTCCGACGGTACGACCGCCCTCACGGATGGCGAAACGGAGGCCGACATCCATGGCGACCGGCTGGATCAGCGTGACGGACATCTCGGTGTTGTCACCGGGCATGACCATCTCGGTGCCCTCGGGAAGGGTCACAACGCCCGTAACGTCCGTGGTACGGAAGTAGAACTGCGGGCGGTAGTTGTTGAAGAACGGCGTGTGGCGGCCGCCCTCGTCCTTCGAGAGGATGTAGGCGTTGCCCTCGAACTCCGTGTGGGGAGTCGTGGTGCCGGGCTTGATGATGACCTGTCCACGCTCGACGTCTTCGCGCTTGATGCCACGAACGAGGAGGCCGACGTTGTCGCCTGCCTGACCCGAGTCGAGCAGCTTGCGGAACATTTCGATTCCGGTGACGGTGGTCTTGGTCGAGCCGGGGCGGATGCCAACGATCTCGACCTCTTCGTTGACGTTGACCGAGCCGCGCTCGATACGTCCGGTGACCACGGTGCCACGACCGGTGATGGTGAAGACGTCCTCGACGGGCATGAGGAACGGCTTGTCGGTCTCACGGACGGGGTCCGGCACGGAATCGTCGACGGCCTGCATGAGCTCCAGAACCGACTCGCCCCACTTCTCGTCACCCTCGAGTGCCTTGAGTGCGGAGACCTTGATGACCGGTGCGTCCTCGTCGAACTCCTGCGAAGCGAGGAGCTCGCGGACCTCCATCTCGACGAGCTCGATGATCTCGTCGTCGTCGACCATGTCGGCCTTGTTCAGTGCGACCAGGATGTACGGAACACCGACCTGGCGGGCGAGCAGCACGTGCTCGCGGGTCTGCGGCATCGGGCCATCGGTGGCTGCCACGACCAGGATTGCGCCGTCCATCTGAGCCGCGCCGGTGATCATGTTCTTGATGTAGTCGGCGTGACCCGGTGCATCGACGTGCGCGTAGTGGCGCTTCTCGGTCTGGTACTCGACGTGGGAGATGTTGATCGTGATACCACGAGCCTTCTCCTCCGGAGCCTTGTCGATCTGATCGAAAGCCGATGCCTCGTTCAGGTCCGGGAACTTGTCGTGCAGAACCTTCGTGATTGCAGCCGTCAGCGTCGTCTTACCGTGGTCAACGTGACCGATGGTGCCGATGTTGACGTGCGGCTTCGTCCGATCGAACTTCGCCTTCGCCACTGTGTGTCCTCCTGGACTGATCTGTGTGTACCCCTGCGGGGCAAACACGCGTATGTGTTGTTACTTATTACAGGTCGAGCGTGGTCCAGCAGCCGAAGAGAATTACTCTCCGGTCGCCTTCGCGATGATTTCCTTCGAGACGTTCGCAGGAACCTCTGCGTACGAATCGAAGACCATGGAGTAGTTAGCGCGGCCCTGCGTCTTCGACCGAAGGTCTCCGATGTAGCCGAACATCTCCGACAGCGGAACCAGTGCCTTGACGATACGGGCACCGCTGCGTTCCTCCATGGCCTGGATCTGACCACGGCGGGAGTTCAGGTCGCCGATGACCTCACCCATGTAATCCTCGGGCGTGATGACCTCGACGGCCATGACGGGTTCGAGAATGACGGGGCTGGCCTTACGGGCGGCTTCCTTGAACGCTTGTGAGCCGGCGACCTTGAAGGCCATTTCCGACGAGTCGACGTCGTGGTACGCACCGTCGAGCAGTGTGACCTTGACGTTGACCAGCGGGTATCCGGCGAGAACACCGTACTGCATGGCGTCCTGTGCACCTGCGTCGACCGAGGGGATGTACTCCCTGGGCACACGACCACCGCTGACCTTGTTCTCGAACTCGTAGGTCGCGCCGTCTTCGCCCTCGAAAGGCTCGAGCTTGATGATGACCTTCGCGAACTGGCCGGAGCCACCGGTCTGCTTCTTGTGCGTGTAGTCGTGCTTCTCGACCGTCTTGCGGATGGTCTCGCGGTACGCGACCTGCGGCTTGCCGACGTTGGCCTCGACCTTGAACTCGCGACGCATACGGTCGACGAGGATGTCGAGGTGCAGCTCGCCCATGCCGCCGATGACGGTCTGGCCGGTGTCCTCGTCCAGCTTCACCGAGAAGGTGGGATCCTCTTCGGCGAGCTTCTGGATGGCTGTTCCCAGCTTCTCCTGGTCGGACTTGGTCTTCGGCTCGATCGAGACCTGGATGACCGGGTCCGGGAAGCTCATGGACTCGAGGATGATCTGGTTCTGCGGATCGCAGAGCGTGTCACCCGTCGTGGTGTCCTTGAGGCCGATGACGGCGTAGATGTGACCGGCGGACGCGGTCGCGATCGCGTTCTCCTTGTTGGAGTGCATCTGGAAGAGCTTGCCCAGACGCTCCTTCTTGCCCTTGGTCGAGTTGATGACCTGAGCGCCGGAGTCGACCTTGCCCGAGTACACCCGGACGTAGGTCAGCTTGCCGAAGAAGGGGTGCGTCGCGATCTTGAACGCGAGAGCCGCGAACGGCTCGTCTGCGGACGGCTTGCGAGTGATCTCCTTCTCCTCGTCGCCGACGGCGTGTCCGATGGTCTCGGCAACGTCGAGGGGAGACGGGAGGTAGTCGATGACCGCGTCGAGCATGGGCTGAACGCCCTTGTTCTTGAACGCGGATCCACACAGGATCGGGTACAGCTCGCTGTTGACCGTCATCTTGCGGATGGCGCCCTTGATCTCGTCGATCGTGAGCTCTTCGCCACCGAAGTGCTTCTCCAGAAGCGCTTCGTCGGACTCGGCCACGGTCTCGAGCAGCTGGGTGCGGTACTCGTCTGCGCGCTCCTTGAGGTGTTCCGGGATCTCCTGGATCTCGTACTTCTCACCGAGCTTGGTCTCGCCACTCCACACGAGCGCCTTCATCTGCACGAGGTCGATGACGCCCTCGAAATCGTTCTCTGCGCCGATCGGCAGCTGGATGACCAGCGGCTTGGCACCGAGGCGATCGATGATGGTCTGCACGGTGTAGTAGAAGTCCGCGCCGAGCTTGTCCATCTTGTTGACGAAGCAGATACGCGGCACGTCGTACTTGTCGGCCTGACGCCACACCTGCTCGGACTGCGGCTCGACACCTTCTTTGCCGTCGAACACTGCGACAGCGCCGTCGAGGACGCGGAGCGAACGCTCCACCTCGACGGTGAAGTCGACGTGACCGGGCGTGTCGATGATGTTGATCTGGTTGTCGTTCCAGAAGCACGTCGTGGCAGCAGAGGTGATCGTGATGCCACGCTCCTGCTCCTGCTCCATCCAGTCCATGGTGGCTGCGCCATCGTGAACTTCACCGATCTTGTAGGAGATACCGGTGTAGAAGAGGATGCGTTCGGTAGTGGTGGTCTTGCCGGCATCGATGTGGGCCATGATGCCGATGTTGCGGACCTTGTTGAGGTCGGTCAGCACGTCCTGTGCCACGAGTTAACCCGCCTTGGTGTTGGAAGAGGTATTGCCTGAGCTGATCAACGCTCCGGCGGTATCGGATAGTTCCGAATACCGCCCGAGCGAGGAGATCACCAGCGGTAGTGGGCGAACGCCTTGTTGGCTTCGGCCATCTTGTGAGTGTCCTCACGACGCTTCACAGCGGCACCGAGGCCGTTGCTGGCGTCGAGCAGCTCGTTCGCCAGACGCTCGACCATGGTCTTCTCACGACGAGCGCGCGAGAACGTGACCAGCCAGCGCAGTGCCAGCGTGGTGGAGCGGCCGGGACGAACCTCGACGGGCACCTGGTAGGTAGCGCCACCGACGCGACGGCTGCGAACCTCGAGGGCCGGCTTGACGTTGTCGAGTGCACGCTTGAGCGTGACGACGGGGTCGGTGCCGGTCTTCTCGCGAGCCTGCTCGAGCGCCTGGTAGACGATGCGCTCTGCGGTCGACTTCTTGCCGTCGAGGAGGATCTTGTTGACGAGCTGCGTGACCAACGGCGATCCGTAGACCGGGTCGTTGATCAGCGGCCGCTTGGGTGCTGGGCCCTTGCGTGGCATATCAGCTCTTCTCCTTCTTGGCTCCGTAGCGGCTGCGAGCCTGCTTGCGGTTCTTGACACCCTGGGTGTCGAGCGAGCCGCGGATGATCTTGTAACGCACACCCGGGAGGTCCTTCACACGACCACCGCGAACGAGCACCATCGAGTGCTCCTGCAGGTTGTGACCCTCACCGGGGATGTACGCGGTGACCTCCACCGAGGAGGTCAGGCGAACACGCGCGACCTTACGGAGAGCGGAGTTCGGCTTCTTGGGGGTGGTGGTGTACACGCGAGTGCACACGCCACGGCGCTGGGGACTGCCCTTGAGGGCAGCGGTCTTCAGTTTCGCGACCTTGTCGGTGCGTCCCTTACGGACCAGCTGGTTGATCGTTGGCATAAACCGGCTTTCTTCGTGTCGATAAACAGGGATCTAGCAGTTGGAGCAAGAGAACACTGCTCCTCACCCGGTACCGCTGCTGCTCCGGTACTACTTCTGCGGGTCTCTTGCACCCCGCGGTCGGGTGTGTCGCATACCCCCACACGTCCAGCCGGTTGCGCGCTCTTTCACACGAACGTGCGCACGGCTGTACCTCGCATAGGCACACAAACGTTCCGGCCAGGCCGGACACGACCCATAACGATACCCGGCGGCGTCGCCTCGGGTCAAAACACCCCCGGTTCTGCTATGTGCCTATCGGCTCAGGTTGAGGGTGAGGTCTGCGAGCTTCGCCGCGGCCTGGCAGGGATCGGGGTGGTTGGCACCGGGTCGGTACTGCACCCACCACCCGAATATGCCGTCCCGATCCGCACCGGCCGAGACCCCGCACGAGTCGGGATCGTCCGGACGCTGAGCCTGTATTGCCTTGCGGCCCTGCACCGTTGTATCGGTGACGGTGTACATCATCTTCTCGTCGGCGGCCCGCTCCGCGGCCAGAGTGCCGGACTCGAACCAATTGAACGTCACCTTGACCGTCCCCGCGGAGCCGACCAGATCCCACCGACAGATGGCCCCGAAGAAGCCGCGCTCGATGGCGTCGGCACCGGTGGTCTCGGCGATCTGGTCGTCGGAAACGGCGTCGCACTCGGTCAACAACTTGGTGAATTCTTGGCCATCGGAGCCGGCGAAGCTCGCCGGTCTCGCGGTCCCCTCGACCGTCTGGGCGCATCCGGCAACGAGCAACAGGGTCGACGCCGCCGCGATCACTCGTCTGCGCGTCATCGCTTGCGCTCCACTGGTCATCGCTTGCGCTCCACTGTCAGCGTCGCGAGTTCGTTTCCGACGTCGCAGGGAGGGCGCGCCGCAGGTCCGAGCGAGTACGTGATGGACCAGTGGAAGAAGTCGTCGCCGAACTGCACGCCTATTTCACACAGAGTGTCTTGCTCGGCCTCGAACCCCGGGTTGCCGTCGATCTCGATGTCCTTCGCCGGACGGCCGATCAGCTCGGAACCGGCGCGTTCGCGTCCGATAGGGCTACCGCGATACCAGGAGAAGCTGACGCCGGGGCCACCGAAACCCACTGTTTCCCACTGACAGCCGACGGAGTTGCGGGTGATCTGCACGAAGGGTCCCGCTCCGAACGCAGATTGCACCTCGGCGTCGGTGACGGAACCGCATTCGCCGAAGAACGGACCGGGCTCGTAGGCCTCGGCGGTCGTCGACGTTGCCTCCTCGGGGACGGCAGCGTCCTCGGAACCGCCACAACCTGCGACCAGCGCGGCGACCGCGGTGATCACCAGTGCCACTCGCTTCATGCCGTCCTTCGCGTGCTGTTCGATGCTGCAGTTCGACGTTTACAGCAGTTCGACGTCGCAGTGAACCTATCAATCGGACGGCACTCCAGTCATGTGCCGTGCACTGCGCGTCCTCGCACGTACACGCCGACGATGGCAGGTTCGCGCATGGCCATCAGGAGGGCGAACAGAACCTGATCCCGGGCCAGCTCTGGATCAGCGGAACGGACGCCGTTGTCGATCGCCGCGGACAACGGCGGCCACGCACCGGGATCGACGACGACGAAGTCGGCTTCCTTACCGGTGTCGAAATTGCCGATCCGATTCTCCATGTCCAGGGCGCGGGCCCCGGCGAGGGTTCCGGTGAACAGCAGTTCGGCCGGATGCAGCGACAACCCGGCGTCTCCGGGCTCGGAGATGTGCACCTTGAAGGCGTCCGCGAGTACCTGAGGCAGCAGCCATTCGTCGCCGCCGCCGAAGTCCGACCCGATGGCGATGTTCACCCCGGCGGCGACGGTTCGTTGCCACGGCATGGTGCCCGAGCCCAGAAACTGTTGCGAGGTAGGACAGTGCGCGACGGAGGTGCCCGTCTCTGCCATTCGCTCCAGTTCGGCGTCCTGACAGTGCACAGCGTGCGCGAGGATCGTGCGTTTACCGAGAAAGCTCTTCCCACCGACCTGCGATCCCGGCAGAAACTTGCCGTCGTACGTGTCGAGGTACGTGTCCACCCCGTAGGCATTCTTGGTCGCGTCGATCTCGCCGGTGCCCGGGCGGTTGTTCTCGTTCAGGTGCGTGTGGAAGTAGACGCCCCGGTCGCGGACGGAATCGTAGAGCTCGCCGAGATTCTTCAGCGTCTCTGTCGTCACCGAGAGCGAGAACCGCGGTACGACGGCCACGTGCAGCATCGCCGTGTCGACGTCGCCGGTATCGGCGGCGTGCCACTTCTCGATCTCCTCGGCGACCAACCGGATCGCCTCGTCCTCACCGGTGATCAACGCCTTCGCCGACGCCGGGCCAGTGGTCTGCACACCGCGTCCGCTGACGATGCGCAGTCCGTGCTCGAGTGTCTGGGAGAACAACGCATCCTGCGCGTGCGGGAAGGCCGATCCGAACACCATCGCCTGCGTGGTTCCGGCCCGGATTCGCGCGGCGCAGAAGTCCCTGGCCGCCGCCGCGGCGAACTCGGGATCGGCGAAGCGCGACTCGGACGGAAAGATGCACGTGTTCAGCCATTCGAGAAGCTGACCGCCGCCATAGGAATCGCCGGCATAGGTCTGCGGAAAGTGAATGTGGGTGTCGACGAATCCAGGCAGTAGAAACCCCGGTCGGTGATCGGCCACGGGGGCCTGCGCGAATTGGGTTGGGAGAGAATCGAACTCGCCGCAGAACTCGATCCTCCCCCCGTCCGATACCACGAGCACACCGTCGGGAATCGACACCAACGCGGCTGCGGCGTCCGTCACGGTGGGCGAGCCTGCAACGTGAAAAATGTGGCCGCGGTACACGCGCGCGATATCGGAAGTCACCCGCCAGACTCAAGCACAGGTCGGTCTGTGCTGCAGACCGTGTGGGTCAGCGCACTCCCGCCGGAGCGGCGGACAGTCGCGTGTTCAACGACGCGTCCAAGACATCGGCCCACGACCGCACCACTTCGGCACGTCGCCGCGCGTCGTCGGTGAGCACGTCGGCAAGACCGAGACCGCGGGCGAGGTCGAGGGTCGCCTGTACCAGACGGTGGGTGACGGGATCGTTGTCGTCGACCCCGAGATTCTCGACGGCCATCTGGTGGGCGCGGCGACCGAACCGTTCCTCGAGGGGCACGATCCGATCGCGCAACTCGGGGTCGGCCGAGGCTGCCGTCCAGACCTGAAGTGCCGCTTTGAACATCGGGCCGGTGTAGTACTCGACGAGCCGCTCCACCACCAGCTTCGTCCGTCCGGGCCCGGGCGGAATGTCCTGGGCTTCGCGACGCGCGTCGTCCATTCGAGTGTCGAACATGTACTCGAGGGCACCGGTGATCAGGTCCTCACGCGTCGGGAAATGGTGCTGGGTCGCGCCACGGGAGACGCCTGCCCGTTCGGCGACGACGCCCACGGTCGTGGCACTCCAGCCCTGCTCGGCGAGTGAATCGATCGTCGCCTCGAGCAGTCGCTGACGCGTGACCCTGCTGCGGTCCTGCTTGGGTTCGCGCGCCATCACCATCTCCCTACCTACTTGTTTACCGACCTACTTGTCGACCGCCCAGGACGGAGGTCTCTTCTCCAGAAAGGACATCATCCCCTCTCGGGCCTCGTCCGATGCAAACAACCTGGCCGATTGCCCGGCGACGGCCGTTCCGCGCTCGTCGATCTCGCGCCTGATCGCCGCCGTGGTGAGTTGCTTCGACTCGGCCAGGCCCTGCGGCGAGCACTTCCGAAACATGATCATGTAATCGGCCACCACGGCCGCGGGGATGGCATCGGCCACGGTGATCAGGCCGATCGATTCGGCTGTGGCACCGTCGAACGTCTCGCCGGTGAGGAAGTACCGACTCGCGGCTCGGGAGCTCAGTCGCGGCAGCACGGCCACCGAGATGACCGACGCGGCGAGGCCGAGGCGAACTTCCGTCAACGCGAACGAACTCTCGGGTCCGGCGACGGCGATATCGCAGGCCGCGACGAGCCCCATCCCACCGGCCCGCACATGCCCGTCGATCTGCACGACGACGGGTTTCGGGGTGTCGATGATCAGCCGCATCAGATCCAGCATCTGCCGGGTACGAAGTTCCGGCGACGCCCCGGCTTCCCTCAGGTCGGCACCGGCGCAGAACGTGGTGCCGGTGTGGCCGAGCACGATCGTTCTGATGTCATCGTCGTGCGCCGCAGCGATGAGGCCGGCCGTCAGCTCCTCGACCAACACCGACGACAGCGCGTTCCTGTTCTCCGGCGAATCCAGCGTCAAATACGCTGTGTCCTTGCCCGACTCGACGAGAACGGCCATCAGTAGCTTCTCGGCAGTCCCAGCGAGTGCTGGCTCACGAAGTTGAGGATCATCTCCCGACTCACCGGCGCGACACGGGCGATACGGGCGGCCCCGAGCATCGCAGCCAATCCGTACTCGCTGCTCAAGCCCGCACCACCGTGGGTCTGGATCGCCTGATCGAGCGCCTTGATGCTGGCTTCGGCGGCAGCGTACTTGGCCATGTTCGCAGCCTCGGCCGCACCGAAATCGTCGCCGGAGTCGTAGAGCACCGCAGCTTTCTGCATCATCAGCTTCGCAAGTTCGAGCTCGATCTTGCACTGCGCCAACGGATGAGAGAGACCCTGGTGAGCCCCGATCGGCGTCTTCCATACGGTGCGTTCCTTGGCGTACTTCACCGCTGCGTCGATGGCGTACCGACCCATCCCGATGGCCATCGCGGCACCGAGAATGCGCTCGGGGTTCAGGCCCGCGAACAGCTGCATCAGGGCAGCGTCGGCCTCACCGACGAGAGCCTCGGCGGGCAGCCGAACGTCGTCGAGGAACAGCACGAACTGGTGATCGGGCTCGACGATGTCCATCTCCATCTGCGTCTTCTGCAGACCGGGAGCGTCCGTGGGCACGATGAACAGGGCCGGCTTGAGCTTGCCCGTCTTGGAATCCTCGGTGCGCGCCACGATCAACACGGCGTCGGCCTGATCGACACCGGAGATGTAGATCTTGTTGCCCTTGAGAATCCACTCGTCGCCGTCGCGACGGGCAGTGGTGGTGATCTGATGCGAGTTGGATCCGGCGTCCGGCTCGGTGATGCCGAAGACCATGATCTTGGACCCGTCGGCGAGAGCGGTGAGCCACTCCTGCTTCTGATCCGCGGTGCCGTACTTTCCGATGATGGTGCCGCAGATGGCCGGACTGACGACCACCAGCAGCAGACCGGCACCGTGCGCGGCCAACTCTTCTTGCACCAATGCGAGTTCGTAGATGCCTGCGCCGCCGCCGCCGTACTCCTCGGGCAGGTTGACGCCGAGGAAGCCGAGCTTGCCCGCCTCGTTCCACAGTTCGGTCAGGGGCTCACCCTTGCGCGCCTTGGGCAGCACGTAGTCGATGTAGTTGTAGCGCTTGCCGAGTGACGAGACTGCGTTGCGCAGCCCCTTCTGCTCTTCGGTTTCGATGAAACTCATGCTTGTTCCTCTCCTACTGTCCTGTCGGTGACCACTGCCAAGACCTGTCCCACTTCGACTTGTTGACCCTGCTTCACATTCAGTTCGGTGAGCACCCCATCTGCAGGCGCGGTCACCGTGTGCTCCATCTTCATCGCCTCCAGCCACAGGATCGGCTGACCTGCTGTGACGGTATCGCCCTGCACGGCAGCGATTCTGATGACACTGCCCGGCATCGGAGCCAGCAAGGAACCAGCCGCGACCTCGTCCGTGGGATCGGTGAACCGCGCCGCCCGGACCAAGCGAACCGGGCCGAGTGCCGAGTCGACGAACACGTCCGACCCGTAGCTCCGCACCTGAAAGATACGACGAATCCCGTTGTCGTCGAGCGTCACCGAGGTCGGCGTGTGCTCGATCAGTTCGACGCCGTCCACCGAGGAGGTGAGTCCGCTGCGTCCGATCGAATATTCGACGGTGATGTCGTTGTACGTTTTGCGCTGCGGTTGGGACCGGAGATTGCGCCAGCCACCGGGCAATCCACGGTTCACCCGCGCCTGCGCCGTGTTGTTCGCCGCGTCCGCGAGCGCTGCAGCGAGCGCCGACAGCTCCTCGGATCGTCCCTGTGCGATCGGCTGCGCCAGCACGTCGAGCCCGTGCGTGTCGAAGAAAGCCGTGTCGGTATCTCCAGTCAGGAACGCCGGGTGCCGCAGAACGTTGACCAGTAGATCGCGGTTGGTCTTCAGTCCGTGAACGATGGCCTTCTGCAACGCTTTCGCCAGCAGATTCGCCGCCTGGTCCCGCGTCGGCGCGAAGGAGATGACCTTCGCGAGCATCGGGTCGTAGTGAGTTCCGACCACGCTGCCGGTCTCGACCCCGGAGTCCACTCTGATGCCGGCCTTCTCGAGCACCTCGAACTGCACACCGGGGATCTCGAATTTGTGCACGGCACCGCTCTGTGGCTGCCAGTCCTGGGCCGGATCCTCGGCGTAGAGGCGAACCTCGATGGAATGACCGCGCGTCGCGGGCTGCTCGGCGGGCAGTCGCTCCCCCGCCGCCACCCGAATCTGCAGCGCTACCAGGTCGAGTCCCGTCGTGCACTCGGTCACCGGGTGCTCCACCTGCAGGCGAGTGTTCATCTCCAGGAAGAAGAAGTTGCCCTTCTCGTCGGCGAGAAACTCGACCGTGCCTGCACCCTCGTAGCCGATGGCCTCGGTGGCGAGTGCCGCCGCATGGAACAGCTTCTCGCGCATGCCGTCGATACGTTCGACGAGCGGCGACGGTGCCTCTTCGACGACCTTCTGGTGTCTGCGCTGAATCGAGCACTCACGCTCGCCCACCGTCCACACCGTGCCGAACCTGTCGGCCATGACCTGAACTTCGATGTGGCGTCCGGTCTCGATGTACCGCTCGACGAACACGGTTCCGTCGCCGAACGCCGAGAGCGCCTCGCGCCCGGCCGCTTCGAGCTCCGACTGCAGGTCCTCGAGATTGCGCACGATCCGCATGCCGCGTCCGCCGCCGCCGGCAGAGGCCTTGATCAACACCGGGAGTTCGTTCTCGGTGACCGACTCGGGGTCGAGCTGGGTCAGCACCGGCACTCCGGCGTCGGCCATCATCTTCTTGGACTCGACCTTCGACCCCATCAATTCGATGGCCTTGACGGGCGGCCCGATCCACGTCAGTCCGGCGTTCTGGACCTGCTGCGCGAAATCGGCGTTCTCGGACAGAAATCCGTACCCCGGATGTACTGCGTCGGCTCCGGCCTGCACGGCGGCGGCGATGACGAGCTCGCCCCGGAGATAGGTCTCGGACGAGCTGTTACCGGGCAGGCGGACGGCCGCATCGGCCTCCCGCACGTGCGGGGCATTCGCGTCGGCGTCGGAGAACACCGCGACGGTATCGATCCCCTCGGCGCGGCAGGTGGTGAACACCCGTCGGGCGATTTCGCCGCGGTTGGCTACGAGAACGGACGTTATGGTCATGGCTTCACATCCGGAAGACACCGAAGTTGGCGGTGCCTTCGATCGGGGCAGAGGCGATGGCCGACAGGCACATTCCCACTACCGTACGAGTATCACGAGGGTCGATGACGCCGTCGTCGTAGAGGCGTCCGGACAGGAACATCGGCAGCGACTCGGCTTCGATCTGAGCCTCGATCATTGCGCGCAGGCCGGCGTCGGCCTCGGCATCGAAGGCCTGGCCTCGGGCCTCGGCAGCGGCGCGTCCGACGATGGAGATGACGCCTGCGAGCTGTGCACCACCCATGACGGCCGATTTGCTGGACGGCCACGCGAAGAGGAACCGCGGATCGAAGGCGCGGCCGCACATGCCGTAGTGGCCGGCACCGTAGGAGGCACCGAGCAGGATCGAGATGTGCGGGACCGTGGAGTTGGAGACGGCATTGATCATCATCGATCCGTGTTTGATCATCCCGCCTTCCTCGTACTCCTTGCCGACCATGTAGCCGGTGGTGTTGTGCAGGAACAACAGTGGAGTGTTCGACCGGTTGGCGAGTTGGATGAACTGCGTCGCCTTCTGCGATTCCTCACTGAACAGCACGCCGCGGGCGTTGGCCAGGATGCCGATCGGATAGCCGTGCAGCTCTGCCCATCCGGTGACGAGCGAGCCGCCGTACATGGGCTTGAACTCGTCGAAGTCGGAACCGTCGACGATCCGGGCGATGACCTCACGCGGGTCGAACGGAATCTTGAGATCGGTGGGCACGATGCCGAGCAGATCTTCTGGGTCGGCCAGCGGCTCGATGACCTCGGTGCGAGGCTCCGGGCCCTTCTTCTTCCAGTTCAGCCGGGAGACGATGCTGCGTCCGATCCGGATCGCATCCTGCTCGTCGACGGCGAAGTAGTCTGCGAGACCGGACTTTCGGGCGTGCATCTCCGCCCCGCCGAGGGACTCGTCGTCGGAGTCCTCGCCGGTGGCCATCTTCACCAAGGGCGGTCCGGCGAGGAACACCTTGGATCGTTCCTTGACCATGACGACGTGATCGGACATGCCGGGGATGTACGCGCCGCCCGCGGTGGAGTTACCGAACACCAACGCGATCGTGGGAATGCCCGCCGCCGAGAGCTGCGTCAGATCACGGAACATGCGACCGCCCGGGATGAACACCTCCTTCTGCGTCGGCAGATCTGCCCCGCCGGATTCGACGAGAGAGATGACCGGAAGCCGGTTCTGCGTGGCGATGTCGTTTCCACGGAACCCCTTCTTGAGAGTCCACGGGTTGCTGGATCCACCGCGCACCGTCGGGTCGTTGGCCACGATGAGGCACTCGACTCCGCAGACGACGCCGATGCCCATGACGGTGCTGGCTCCGACCGGAAAGTCGCTGCCCCAGGCCGCGAGTGGGCAGAGCTCGAGAAATGCGGAGTCCTCGTCGATCAACAGCTCGATGCGTTCGCGGGCAAGAAGCTTGCCGCGCTTCTTGTGCCGCGCCACGTATTTTTCGCCGCCGCCGAGGAGAGCCTTGTCGTGTTCGGCGTCGATCTCGGCGAGTTTGGTGTTCATCGCCTCGACGCTCCCGGAGAACTGCTCCGATGCGGTGTCGAGGGTGGACTTCAGCACGCTCATGCCTGGTACCCCAATCGTTTTGCTGCCAGCCCGGTGAGAATCTCGGTCGTCCCGCCGCCGATGCCGAGTATGCGCATGTCGCGGTACTGCCGCTCGACCTCGCTCTCGCGCATGTACCCCAGCCCGCCGAAGAGCTGCACCGCCTGATTGGCGACCCACTCTCCCGACTCGACGGCGGTGTTCTTCGCGAAGCAGACCTCGGCGATGAAGTCTTGGTTCTCCTGCAGCGACCGTTCGACGAGCGAACGGGTGTAGACGCGGGCGATGTCGATCTTGCGCGCCATCTCGGTGACAGTGTTCTGTACGGATTGCCGTGCGATGAGCGGCTTTCCGAAGGTCTCACGATCGCGAACCCACTGCAGCGTCAGATCGAGGCACCGCTGCGCGCTGGCATAGGCCTGGGCCGCGAGCGCGATGCGCTCGGTGAGGAACGCCTGCGCGATCTGCGCGAAGCCGCTGTTCTCGGCACCGACGAGGTTGCTCACCGGTACTCGGGCGTCGACGAACGACAGCTCCGCGGTATCGGATGCGCGCCAGCCCATCTTGTCGAGCTTGCCGGTAACCTCGAATCCGGGCGTGCCCTTCTCGATGACGAGCAGTGAGACGCCTGCCGCACCCTCGCCGCCGGTGCGGACCGCGGTGACGACGAAATCGGCTCGGCATCCCGAGGTGATGTACGTCTTGGATCCGTTGACGACGTAGTGATCGCCGTCCTTGACCGCCCTGGTCCTGAGGTGGCCGACATCGGAACCGCCACCGGGCTCGGTGATCGCGAGAGAGCCGATCTTCTCCCCCGCCAGCGTGGGCCGGACCCACTTCTCGATCTGATCGGCGTCACCCGCGGCAACCAAGTGCGGCAATGCGATTCCGCTGGTGAACAGCGATGCGAACAGTCCGCCCGACGCACCGGCCTGATGCATCTCCTCGCAGATCACGACCGCGTCGGCCAGGTCTCCGCCGTCCCCGCCGACCTCCTCGGGAAAACCGGCCCCGATCAAACCGAGGGCTGCCGCCTTCTTGTGCAGATCGCGCGGAATTTCACCGTCGGTCTCCCACTGATTCATGTGCGGCGCGATGTCCTGCTCGACGAAGCTGCGCACGGTCTTTCGAAGCTGCTGACGCTCGGCCGTCGTCCAGATGCTCATACGAGTGCTCCCTTGTACGCGAGTGTTTCGGGGATGTCGATGTGCCGCGACCGCAGCCACTCACCGAGTCCCTTGGCCTGTGGATCAAATCTGGCCTGCGACGCCACGCCTTGGCCGAGGATGCCCTCGATGACGAAGTTCACGGCCCGCAGATTCGGCAGCACGTGCCGGGTCACGGTGAGCTCCCCGGCCTCGGGCAGCATCTGCTTCAGGGTCTCGACCGTCAATGCATGGACCAGCCAGGAGAATTCGTCGTCGGTGCGAACCCAGACTCCGACGTTGGCGTTGCCGCCCTTGTCCCCGCTTCGGGCCGCAGCGATGGTGCCGAGCGGAAGCCGGATAGTCGCTTCGGCTGCCCTCGGTGCCGGCAGCGGCGGTTCGTCGAGAGGTTCCAACACCCGCGTGTCCGTCGACGGTGTGACGGTGGTTTCGGTGCCGTCGGCGAGATGCGCAACGTGCGGAACCTGGGCCGCATCGACGAATCCTGCCGTGAACACTCCGTACGGTGCTCCGTTTCCGGGCGGCGCAGTGACCGAGAATCCGGGGTAGCTGGCCAGTGCGAGTTCGACTGCAACCGCGGAGAACTGACGTCCGACGGCGTCGGGATTGCTGTCGCGGGCGACACAGCGCAGCAGGGCGCTGGCCGTCTCCTCCGTCTCGGCGTCCGGCTTGTCGGTGCGTACCAGGGTCCAGTCCAACTCGGTCGGCCGCGCCGGGAGCCAGGACTCGAACTGCCGCTGCGCCAGTGCCGCTTTGGCCTCGATATCGAGTCCGGTGAGCACCATCGTGAATTCGTTGCGGAAGCCGCCGAGTGCATTGAGCGAAACCTTGTAGGTGGGCGGCGGCGCTTCGCCGGTCACACCGGTGATCGACACTCGATCGCTGGTCTCCTGCGTGAGAATCGCCGTGTCGATGCGCGCCGTCACATCGGGGTTCGCGTAGCGACCACCGGTGATCTCGTACAGCAGCTGGGCAGTCACGGTGCCGACGCTGACAGCCCCGCCGGTGCCCTCGTGCTTGGTGATGACGCTCGATCCGTCGCGGTGAATCTCGGCGATGGGAAAGCCGGGACGAGACAAGTCGGCGATCTCGGTGAAGAAAGAGTAGTTGCCGCCGGTCGCCTGCGTTCCGCACTCGATGACGTGTCCGGCGATCACGGCCCCCGCCAACGCGTCGTAATCGGTTGGAGTCCAGCCGAAGTGGGCCGCCGCAGGTCCGACGATGACACTGGCGTCGGTGACGCGCCCGGTGACCACGACGTCGGCACCGGAGTTCAGGCAGTCCACGATGCCCCACGCGCCGAGGTATGCGTTGGCGGTCAGCGGGTTACCGAGACCGAGTTCGGCGGCTCGGCCGAGGAGGTCGTCGCCGTCGACGTAGGCGATCTTCGCGCCGGAGTCCAGCTTCTCCAATGCCTCGGCCAGGCTTCGGGGGTTGAGGCCGCCTGCGTTGGCGACGATCTTGACCCCCTTGTCGAGGGCCAGACCCAGGCAGTCCTCGGCCTGGCGCAGAAAGGTTTTGGCGTAGCCCCGGGTGGCGTCCTTCATCCGATCGCGGCCGAGGATGAGCATCGTGAGCTCGGCGAGGTAATCGCCGGTGAGGTAGTCCAGTTCGCCGCCCTCGAGCATTTCACGCATGGCGGAGAGGCGGTCTCCGTAGAAGCCTGAGCAGTTGCCGATTCGTACGGTCATGCTTTGTCTCGTCCTGACTGTGGCCGTCCGCCCCCTGGAGGGCCTGCGAATGCTTGGGCGATGGTGATCCAGTGCGCGGCGTCGGGCCCCTCGGCACGGATGTCGAGGTTGTCGCGATGAGCGCGCTGGGTGACGAGAAGACAGAAGTCGAGCGCTGATCCGCTCACGCGCTGGGCGGCGTCCTCGGGTCCCCATGTCCACACTTCACCCGAGGGCGCGGTGAGTTCGATGCGAAACTGCTCGGTCGGCGGGGTCTGCTGGTTGACCATGTAGGCGAAATCTCTTGTGCGCACACCGATGTGCGCGACGCCGCGGATTCTGTCGGTGGCAACGCGGGTGATGCCCAGTGCGTCGGCGACATCCTGACCGTGCGCCCACGTCTCCATCAACCGGGCCGTCGCCATCGACGCGGCGCTCATCGGGGGTCCGAACCAGTCGATCTTGGTTCCGGGCGGTACCTGCACGAGAGCATCTGCCATGGCGTGGCGACGGCTACGCCAGATGCTCAGCAGGTCGGGATTGCGCGACTCCTCCTCGGCGGCCTCGTCGACGAAACCGGTGGGGTTCTCCCATGCCTTCTTCAGAGTGAGTGCGAACTCCTCCTTCGCCTCGACATCGCCGGATGCACCGGACGTGGTGCGCTCCGCGACGTGATCGGTCCAGGAAAGATGCCCGATCTGGTGCGCAACGGTCCAACCCTCGGCCGGTGTCGGTGCCGACCACCGTTCCGGAGTCAGCTCGGCCACCAGGGCATCGAGGTCGTCTCCCTCGGCACGGAGGTCGCCGACGAGTGTGTCGAGGTCTGCCATGGGGTCAAGCTTCACAAAGGCACGAGAAAAAAGCAAGCACGCTTGCTTGTTAATTCGTAACCTTACGTTCGCCTGCCGTCTCTACGGTGAGGAACGTGGAAATGTCGAGACTTGTGGCCGTCACCGTTACCCTCGCCTTCATGTCCGCCGGTTGCTCCTCTGTGAATCCAACCGCTGGGGACCCGGCCACCGACGAACCGTCGAGCATTCGGGTGGCGACGTTCAACGCCAGCCTCAATCGATCCGCGGCCGGCCAGTTGGTAACCGACCTGCGGGGCGACAACGCTCAGGCTCGCGCGGCGGCCGAGGTGATCGCCGCGAACTCACCGGATGTGTTGTTGGTCAACGAGTTCGACTACTCGGGTGATGAGGCGGTGAGGCTGTTCAACGACAACTACCTGGACAAGCAGTACCCGTATTCGTTCACTGCGCCGGTGAACACCGGCGTCGATTCGGGACTCGACCTGGACCGGAACGGCACACTCGGCGGGCCGGGCGATGCCTGGGGGTTCGGTCAATTCCCAGGTCAGTACGGGATGGTCGTGTACTCGAAATTTCCGATCGACACAGAATCGGTACGTACGTTTCAGAATTTTCTGTGGAAGGACATGCCGGATTCGCTGTTGCCACGCGACTACTACGGCGACACGTCGGACGCACTTCGGCTGTCCAGCAAATCGCACTGGGACGTGCCGATCGACGTGAACGGGAAGACCCTGCACGTGCTGGCCTCGCACCCCACTCCCCCGTCCTTCGACGGGCCCGAGGACCGCAACGGTAAGCGCAACCACGACGAGATACGCCTCAGTGCCGACTACATCTCGGGTGCGGATTACCTTTACGACGACAAGGGAGTTCGCGGCGGGCTCGACGAGGGAGCGTCGTTCGTGATGGTGGGCGATCAGAACAGCGACCCGGTCGACGGAGACTCGGTGGCCGGCTCCATCGCGCAGGTCCTCGACCTTCCGCGGGTTCAGGATCCTGCAGCCACCTCGGCTGAACATGGCACGGACACAGCCGATTTCGCCGACCCGACTCCCGGTGACCTTCGGGTGGACTACGTGCTGCCGTCGAACGATCTGACGGTGGTCGATTCGCAGGTGTATTGGCCGGACCAGGCCGAGCACCCCTCGGACCATCGACTGGTGTGGGCCGACCTCGAAATATGATGAGCCGGTGACCGATCTACCGATTGTCGAATTCGCCTACCCCGGCCCCCTACGAGACAAGCTGGTTGCGGCCGTGCTGTCCGGTGCAAAGACCACGACGGCAAGTCTGCTGGTGCAGTACATAGACGAGGAGTTGCCGCGAGTCGGCGAGCGCGGTGCAGTGGTGAATTCGGCGGGAGTCGTGGTCGGGGTCATCGAGACCACGGGTGTCGATATCGTTGCGCTGAGAGATATTTCGCTCCAACATGCCCTTGACGAGGGTGAGGGGTACGCCGATGTGGCGCAGTGGCGCGCCGGCCACGAGAGATTCTGGCAGTCGACCGAGGTTCGCGCGGAACTGGGCGATCCACACTTCACCGTCGACGACGACACTCAGGTGGTACTGGAGCGGTTCACACTCGTGTGAAGTCGTTCTCCGCTGTGGTCCGTCGGTTCGATGCCTACTGCTCGGAGGGTTGCCGCTTCTGCGCTGTCCGGATCATACGGCCGTGCCGCTGTCATGATGACCCGCGCATTCTCCGGAGTGTGGATCTCGAGCTCGACGGAATTCCATGGTCGAGTGTGCGGCCCGGTAACCGAGCCGGGTCGGATTCGGGTGCAGGCCTCGACTACGGCGTCGAGCTGGTCGAGAACACAGGCGAAGCTCACCGTCATCTCGGGCAGAGTGGCCGACCGGGCCGCAGGTACGAGCAGAACATCTTGGAACGCCCAGCGGCGCAGATGAACCAATCGACCTGGGATCGCGAAGAGCTCGAAGAAACCCAGAGCATCGATCCAGAATTCGGTCGACTCCGCGAGATTCGCGGCGGGGATGGTGACGAACATGGGCATGCCGTACAGGCCACGAAACAGTTGGGGTGCGGTGGCGTCCGGGCCCGGAATCGGTACGGGGCTCACTTCGAAGGCGGGGTAGTTCTCGATCATGTCCACCATCCTGAAGCCTGACGCGGCGTGAGGGTCAAACAGTTTGTCGGTGGGTGGGTGTAGAGACGCTCTGCCTCTAATCCTTCTTCATAACAACATGATTGGGGTTGACGGATGGTGTGATCCCCGATATCATCGAACACACGTTCTATTTTGTTGGAACACCTGCCGGGGGGCGAATACACAGTGACCACATCTGCGCGCAGTCGATTCGCGGCCTACCTGGGGCCGCAATCGAAGCCGTACATCGAGCCTGCTTCGTTGGCCGAGATTCGGGATGTCGCGATTCTGGAGAATCAAGCGTGCGCTCGGAAAGTAGCTGTGGCCGCCGCCATCTGGGATTCGTGTATTCATCAGAATGTGCTCGTCGGTGATGTCATTCAGGACGCGGGTAACTATGCGGCTTCCGAAATTGCGCACGTTCTGGGCTGCTCGAAGACCGTTGCGAACACCTACGCCGAGGTCGGAATGGACCTTCGGCTTCGGCTTCCTGCCGTCGCGGCTGCGTTCGAGGCCGGCGAGATCGACCTACCTCGGGTGCGTGCGATCTACCGCTGCACTCACAATCTGACGCAGGACGCGGCGACCGCCGTCGAAGGCGAGGTTCTACTGGCCGCCCGACGCCTGTCGCCCGGTCCGCTCGCGACGGAAATCTGGTCGATCATGTACCGCGTCGCACCCGAGCAAGCCGCCGCTCTCCGCAAGGACTTGGAACGGCACACCAACGTCACGTACACCGACAAAGACGTGCTCTCGACGCTGAAGGCCGACCTCACCGCAGCAGAGGCCGCAGCGGCCTGGCAGTTGATCAACGAGATGGCCGCGACCGTGTGCCGGCGTGATCCGCGAAACCGGGGGCAGAAGCGTGCCGCAGCGTATGTGGCTCTGCTACAGCAGGAGTCGTCGATGGCATGCATGTGCGAACCCGATGACGACAATCCGTGCACGGCCGATACTGTGCGTCCTGATCGACGCGCCCCACTGACGGTGATCACGGTCGACCTCGCCACGCTCGCCGGTCTGCTGTCGAATCCTGCTCACCTGGCCGGCCACGGGACCATCGATGCCGAGTACGCCCGAGAACTCGCCGACAACGCGCACTGGCAGATCCTCCTTACCGAAGCCCGCAATCTGGCGGAGAAGGTCGGTTACGGCGAAGATCTGGAGTCGTTCATCGACCTCGACACCGACACCGACACCGAGACCGAGAACGGCGCAGGCACCGAAGACAAGGGTGCAGAATGCAAGGCCGACAGCGGTGGCAGCAGCAGATCGCATGTGGTGTTTCATCCGCTGGGGCGCGGTCGTCGTCGTGTCGGCGGTTCTGTTCCTCGGCCCCCACGAGCGCAGAACTCCTCACTTCCACCGCGAAGCAGCTGTGTCGCCACTCCGTATCGCGGTACCTACACGTTCGTTGCCGAACTCGAAGCCGCGATTGCAGCCGATCCCGCTCTCGGGATCGCGCTCCATCCCGACGGTCACGGCGGTCTCGTGCTGCCGCCACCCGGAGCGCTCGTCTATCGGCCCACTACTGCGCTCGCAGAACGTATTCGGTACCGCGATCGCACCTGCCGGCACCCCGGCTGCGACGTCTCGGCCCAGCAGTGCGAGATCGACCATGTAGTTCCGTATTTCCATCGCGACCCCGAGTCCGGTGGCTGGACCATCGACTCCAACCTGCATTGTCTGTGCCGCTATCACCACAGCCTCAAGACCATGGGCCTGTGGACTCCTGTCATGCTCGCCGATGGTGTCGAGTTCTGGGTCTCCGAAGCCGGCACCACCGCAGTCACCGTCCCCGGCACCACGCAGTTCGCAGACCTGAGCCATCTGCCGGACGTCTATCGCAGGCCCAAGGGTGAAGTTGTGCAGGCGGATACCTCGAGCCTCGAGATTGCCCAGCCGCTGCCCGCGCCGGTACCTACGTCAGCACCGGACGATGATCCTCCGCCTTTCTGATTGATCTCGGATCAGTACACAGAAGTTCCACCGCAGTCGAAGTGTCTGCGGTGGAACGACTGTGCGCGTTGGGTGTCGCTCTGTTCGGTCGGTGTCAGCCCGTGTAGGTGCTGAGGTCGTACACCGTCGTACTGCCGACCGTGGTGGCGGTGAAGCTCGCCTCGACCCATTCCTGGATCTGCGAGGACGTACTCGCCGAGTCGCCGTCCGCTCCCCCACGAGCCATTCCGCCACCCATTCCGCCCGACACGTAGTACGTCACTTCGTGATCGGCCACGTACTGGATGAACTGGTCGAGCGACGGCGCAGGATCACCGCTCCAACCTCCGATGGCCATGACCGCGGTATCGGACGACAACTCGTAACCCGCAGCCGACATCGAACCGTTCACCGCAGCAGACCATTTCGTCGTCGTGGACTCGAGCAGAGTCGTCAACTCCTCGTCGGTCTCCCCCATACCGCCCATCGACATACCGCCCATCGACATACCGCTCGGCAGGTCGCCGCTGCCGAAGCCGGCCGGAAGATCGGCCGGCATACCCGCATCATCGCCCGACACAGCATCAGCCGGCACAGCATCGCCCGGCATCGCTCCCGTCGGCATCCCACCACTGGGCATACCACCACTGGGCATTCCACCGCCCGGCATACCGCCTGGGCCGCCGTCTTCGACCGCACCTGTCGGGCCTGCGGTGGGGACGGATCCGCTGTGCGCGTTGGTCGTCGTGGCAATGGCATACGACGCACCGCCGCCCAGGCCCGCCACCGCACCGAGTATCAGTGCTGCCGCAGTGAGCTTTCGGTACCGTCCGGCGAGCAGAATCATCACGGCCGCAACGACGGTTCCCACCAACAGGATCCATTTCAACGCCGGCAGCCAGTCCGCGTTGCGGTGCAGCAGTACCCAGCTCCAGACACCTGCCGCAATCATCATCGTTGCCATACCTGCTCGGCCCCACATCGATTCGCGCCGCAGCCACAGTGCGTAGCCGCCGGTGCCGATCATCCCCGCGATAGCCGGAGCGAGTGCGACGGTGTAGTACGGGTGAATCGTGCCGGACATGTAACTGAAGATCAGTGCCGTCACCAGGAACCAGCCGCCCCACAGAATCAGGGACGCTCGCAGCAAGTCTGTCCGCGGCGCTCGGCCACGAGCAATGAGACCGAAGACCAACGCCACCAGCGCCGCAGGAATCAGCCACGAAATCTGAATCCCCATCTCACTGCCGAACAGTCGATCCAGGCCGGTCGACCCGCCGAAGCTCGATCCGGCAGCGCCTGCACTCATTCCGGCCGGAGCCTGCATGCCGCTCCCGCCGGTGTTACCGAAGATGCGGCCGAGGCCGTTGTATCCGAGCACCAGATCCATCACGGTGTTGTCGGTGGACCCGCCGATGTACGGTCGAGCACTTTCCGGCCACAGCTGAACCGTCACCACCCACCATCCGGCGGCGACCACCAGTGCAGCGAACGCACCGACCAGATGCAGCAAGCGTGCCCGCAACTGCGCCTGTCCGGCAACAAGATAGGTGAGACCGAACGCGGGCAGCACCAGCAGTCCCTGCAGCATCTTGGTGAGGAACGCGAATCCCAGCGCCACACCAGCCAATGCGAGCCACATCGCGGCCCGTCGTCCGGCCGCTGTCTGTAGAGACCTGACGACGAAGTACCCGCCGAGCGTCATCAAGAGAACCAGCAGCGCGTCGGGGTTGTCGAAGTTGAACATCAACGCCGCCGCCGGGACCGACGCCAACGTGAAGCCGGCGAGCAAACCGGCCGTGGGGTTCGCGACCCGCTTGACCGCGGCATACACCGTCGCCACGGAAGCGACACCCATCAGCGCCTGGGGAAGTAGCAGGCTGAAGCTCGAGAACCCGAACAGGCGTGCCGACAGTCCCATCACCCACAGCGAGGCCGGTGGCTTGTCGACGGTGATGAAGTTCTCGGAGTCGAGCGATCCGAAGAACCACGCCGTCCAATCCTTGGTACCGGCCTGCACCGCAGCGGCGTAGAAGGTGTTCGCGTAGCCACTTGCGGTCAGGTTCCACAGATACAGCGTTGCCGTGGCCGCGAGCAGAACCAGCAGCCCGAGCAGGTGCCGGCGGCGATACCACCACTTGTCCTGCCAGGACGGCTGGCGGGCGTGCGATGGAGGCATCGCTGCCGGTCGGTCGAGTTGGGCGGTCATCGCAGTCCTGTTCGTCGAAGTTGTCGACTACGAGAATGTGCGATGGACCGTCGGACAGCCTGGGAGCAGCCTGGAAGTCAGCTGTGAATGGAGCCTGCGTTCACGCCCGGCGAATCGGCGCGCATCACAGCAGTCCCGTACCCGCCTCGTTCGCTCGTTCTTCGTCACGCTCCTGCTGAGCTGCGGCAAGGCCCGACATCGTGCGCAACGGCACCTCCTTCAGGAACAGCACCAGCACGAAACCGATGACCATCAGGATCGACACGGCCAGGAACACGTAATCCATGGCATCGGAGAACCCGATGCGGAACGGCTCGGCGAGTGCGGGTTCGAGCTTCTGGATGAAGGAGCTGTCCTGCAATGCGCTGCCTGCGACCGAGGCGTCACCCGATGCAATGGCCCGAGCGAAGCCGGATTCCAGCGGATCGGAACTGGTTGCGGCACTTTGCACTGCCTGCTGGAACGCAGGCGTCGAACTTGCGGCGATCAGCGCGTCGCCCGTCTTCGGGGTCAGCTGTGTGAACAGCATCGACAGGAACACCGCCACACCCACTGTCGCACCGATCTGCCGAAAGAACGTTGCGGCAGAGGTCGATACGCCCATGTCCTTGGGTGGCATCGCGTTCTGGATCGCCAGCGTCAGCGGTTGCATCATCGAACCGAGCCCCAGGCCGAACACACCCATCACGACCATCGTCTGCCACAGCGGCGTATCGGCGTGCACGTAGTGGAATGTGAACATCGCTATCGCCATCAGTGCGGTACCGACGATCGGAAAGATCTTGTAGCGCCCCGTCTTCGAGATCATGCGACCCGAGACGATCGACGCGATCATCAGGGCACCGACGAGCGGAAGGGTCTGATAGCCGGCCAGAGTGGGCGAGGACCCCTTGACCACCTGCAGGTACTGCGGGAGCAACGAGATGCCACCGAACATTGCTGCGCCCGCGATGACGCTGACGGCAATACACAACGAGAACAAGGGGTTTCGGAAGAACCGCATGGGGATCAACGCGTCGTCGCCCATCTTGATCTCGGCGAGCACGAACGCAACGACACCGACGATGCCGACTCCGAAGCACAGCAACGCTCGCGGTGAGCTCCATCCCCACACACGACCCTGCTCGGCGATGATGAGCAGCGGCACGAGCCCGACACTGAGCAGCACTGCGCCCCACCAGTCGACGCGCGCTTCGCGTCGGTACACCGGCAGGTTCAGCACCCGCCACACGACAACGAGTGCGATGATGCCCAGCGGCACGTTGATGTAGAAAACCCAACGCCAGCCGGTGATTCCGAGGATCGACGACTGCCCGGCGAGCAGTCCACCGATGACCGGCCCGAGCACGCTCGACGTACCGAACACGGCCAGGAAGTAGCCCTGGTACTTCGCACGTTCGCGCGGCGGGACGATGTCGCCGATGATGGCCAGAGCCATCGACATCAGACCACCCGCACCCAGGCCTTGGATCGCGCGGAAGGCGGCGAGCTCGTACATCGACGTAGCGATGCCGCACAGCATGGACCCGACGACGAAGATCGAGATGGCCGTCATGAAGAACGGCTTGCGCCCATACAGATCGGAGAGCTTGCCGTACAACGGAGTCGAGACCGTGGAGGTGATCAAGTAGGCCGTCGTCACCCAGGCCAGCACCGAGAATCCGTTGAGATCGTCGGCGATGGTGCGCACGGACGTCGAGACGATGGTCTGATCGAGCGCAGCGAGGAACATGCCCATCATCAGGCCCGACAGGATCGTCATGATCTCGCGATGCGAATACTCGCCGGACGCGGGTGTCACTTCAGGCTCGGTTACCATCTCTTTGACGCACCTTTACGTAGCATTTGCTTGTGTCCTACAACAATATTGGGACACCAGCATGCGCGCAGAAAGCCGTCAGTGCAAAGAATTATTTACGCCGCATCCGGTCGCGCACCTCACGCATCGTGTGCGGATGAATTCCCTCCGCCGCGAGCACTCTTCTGGTCTTGCGGCGCGTCAGCAGAACTCCGGTGATCGCGACGATCCACACCGGGAACTGCACGAGCAACGCCACCCGGAAGCCGTCGAACGTGTAGCCGCCCATCGCGTCGAGAATCCATCCGATCCCCGCGATCACCAATAGAGACGCCAAGAAACCACCGATGTTGACCATCCCCTGGGCCGTCCCCAGATTTGCGCTCGGATTGAACGTGCGGGCGAGGTCGAAACCGATCACCGAACCGGGGCCGCCCACCGAGATCACCACCACGAGCAGCACCAGCAACCACAGCGGCGCAGGGCCGGGCAACGCCAATACGATCGCCCACATCGCGGCGTTGCTGACCATGATCGCCAGCACCAGCCACGACCGTCGCATCGGATAACGCCCGGTGAGAAGACCGACCACGATGCCCGACACCACCGCGGCCGCCACCGACACCGTCAGCAGAGCTCCGGCCGTCGCCGCCGACAAGCCCTGCGCCGACGTCAGGTACGGCACACCCCACAGCAACGCGAACACGGTGATCGAGAACTGGGTGCCCATGTGGGAGAAAAAGCCCAGCCGGGTGCCGGGGCGTCGCCACACCTCGGCAATGGAGGTGAGAGTCTGCCGCAGCGACGTCGGCTCGAACACCGGTTCGGCCCCGTCGCTCGGGCGATCGCGCACGAGAGCCAGGACCAACACCAGGGCGAGGAGCCCCAGCGCTGCGGCACTGCCGAACGCGAACGTCCAGCCCGGCCCGTTCAACAGGATCAGAAACGGCACCGCCGAGAGCACCTGACCGAGCTGGCCGAGCAGACCGGTCAGCTGCGAGACGATCGGCACCCGCCGCGGCGTGAACCACAGCGGTACCAATCGCAGCACCGAGATGAAGGTGAGAGCATCGCCCACGCCGACGAATGCGCGCGCGGCCACCGCGACCGGGAGCGACTCGGTGAGTGCGAGGGTGATCTGCGCGGACGCCATGATCAGCGCGCCCGCCGCGATCATCCTGCGCGAGCCGATCCGGTCCAGCAGCACGCCGGCCGGAATCTGCATCGTCGCATAGACGATCACCTGCAACACCACGAACGACGACAGCAGAGACGGCGACACCGAGAAACGATCCGCAGCGCTCAAACCCGCGACCCCGAACGACGTTCGATGCAGCACGCCGACGATGTAAGCGAAGACACCGACGCCCCACACCACCCACACGGTTCTCACTCGGTCACTGTTCTCACTCGGTCACTGCCTTCACCGGACGATTGTGTCAACCCGCTGTGAAATGATCGGACTCGGTAGTACCAGAAGCAGGAAGTAGTTCTCGAAGCAGGAGAAGGAGTGACGTCGTGGCCAAGCAGCTGTTGGTGCTCAACGGTCCGAATCTGAACATGCTCGGCACCAGGCAGCCCGAGGTGTACGGCCACGCCACCCTCGCCGATGTCGTCGCCCTGTGCGAGAAGACCGCCGCCGACCTCGGACTGACGGTCAGGGCCGAGCAGTCCAACCACGAGGGACAGATCATCGACTGGATCCACGAGGCCCGCGGGGTGGCGTCGGGCATCGTCATCAATCCGGGCGGACTGACCCACACCTCGGTCGCGCTGCGCGACGCCCTCGTCATCCCCGAGGTCCCGATCATCGAGGTGCACATTTCCAACGTGCACGCTCGGGAGGAGTTCAGGCACCACTCCTACGTCTCCCCCATCGCCAGCGGCGTCATCGCCGGACTCGGGATCGACGGATACCGCTTCGCCATCGAAAGACTGGCTGCACTCATCTGACACACGCTCTCATTGACACGAGCTCTCATCTGACACTCAGGTTGCCCTGCCTAAACTGGTCGCCGTGAACACCAGCAACAAGGCATCGAGAGACGGCAGAGCATCCAAGGACATCCGGGCAATGCAGAACGGCGACAAGAATCGCCGAACGCTGATCCAGATCGTCGTCGCAGTGGTTCTCATCGCGCTCGTTGCAGCAATTGCCTTGTTCATCGTCAACAAGGATTCGACGTCGGGCGAGGCGTCACCGACCATGGGGGCCGGCATGTCGAGCGGGAACCAGCTCACCCCCACGTCGCTGACCGAGAACGGTGCCATTCGCTTCGGTAATCCCGATGCCACCACCGTGATCAGCGTCGTCGAGGACTTTCAATGCCCGGCGTGCAAGAACTTCGAGTCCATCAGTGGGTCGACTCTCGAGCAGCTGGCCGATGCAGGCAACGTCGCCGTCGACTACCGACCCATCTCGATCCTCGACCGCTTCTCCAGCGGCACGATGTACTCGACGCGTGCCGCGAGCGCCTCGATCTGCGTTGCCGAGAACGATCGAGACAGCTGGATGAACTGGCACAACGCGATGTTCGCGGAGCAGCCCGCCGAGAACGGCACCGGATTGACCGACGACAAGCTCGTCGAGATCGCGGCCTCCGCGGGTGCCGACTCCCCGGCCACCGCGTCGTGCATCACCGACGGCAGCTACACCGACTGGGTCACCAGCCAGACGCAGACCGTCATCGGCGAGGGCATCAACGGAACGCCGAGCGTGCGCGTCAACGGCACGGACATCTCCAACCCGACGCCCGAGAACATTCTCACCGCCGCAGCAGCAGCCGGTAACTGAGCGGCAGCCGGTACCAGAGCATGAGGACCCGCGTCGGTGCCGCCGTCTTCACCGTCTTCAGCGCTTTCGGCCTGCTCGCTGCGTCGACGCTGACGATCGAGCGATTCAAGCTGCTCGAGGACGCGTCGTACGTCCCGTCGTGCAGCCTGAATCCGGTTCTCTCGTGCGGATCGGTGATGGTGACGAAACAGGCCGCGCTCTTCGGTTTTCCGAACCCCATTCTGGGCATCGCGGCATTCTCGATCGCGCTCGTCGCCGGCGTCCTGTGGCTCGGCCGCGTCGAACTGCCGCTTTGGTTCTGGCTCGGCATGAGTGGCGGACTCCTGCTCGGCGAAGTGTTCGTGCACTGGCTGATCTTCGAGAGCCTGTACGAGATCGGTGCGCTGTGCCCCTACTGCATGGTGGTGTGGGCGGTGACGATGCCGCTGTTCGTGCTGGCGCTGAGCCGATTGATCGAGACCGGCTCGGCCAACACCGGAGAAGCCCCCGGCACGGTCGGCCGTCTTTTCCTCGAATGGCGGTGGACGCTACTCGCCGTGTGGTACGCAATCGTTATCGCGCTCATCGGAATCCGCTTCTCGGACTACTGGGCCTCGCTGTTCTGAAAACCCTGATCTGACAACCCTGCATTTCCTTTTGCGAATCTCATGAGTCGATCGGCTGCACCGTGCATGATGGGTGCAGCACCCGAGTGAGCCTGATCACAGCTACTGGCTCGGGGAAGATCGTTCGAGTAGCAGGAGTCGATACATGGCAGGCGATCCATTCGCAGTCATCGTTGCCGTCATCGTGTCCGCCGCCGGTGTTGTTGCCGGAACCGATGCCCCGGCTCCGATTCCGGATCAGGCGGTGACGGATCAGGCGGCAGAAATTGCTGCGACCGCCGAGGATCAGGCGAAGACGATGAGCGATCAGTGGACCGAACTCTTGGGCACGATGCCCGAGCCGGCCGCCGACATCGCCGACCGCACGTTGTCCGACGCCGCCGACGGCCTGCACACTGCCGTCGAACCGATGCTGCCGAACCTACCGACGGTGGACGATATCGAAGCCGCCGAGGTTGCTGCAGTACCGACCGACTCGGCGGATGCAGTGGCCGGTCTACCTGCGGCAGTTGCGGCTGCTTCTACTGCAGGAGCGGCGTCCAGTCCTCTGCCGTTCAGCGTGTTCTCGTCCAGTGCTGTCGCGTCCAATGCTGTCTCCACCGCCGCCGCAGCTCTCGGGGCCGGAGCCGTTCAATTCGCCGGCCGCACGTACACCGCAGTCGATATCGCCACCCAGACGGCATTCATGGCATCGGCCGAGGCCATTCGCCGCGCACTGTTTCCCGGGCTGCCCGTGACCTTCACCGGTATCAACGTTGGCCCGATCGGTTTGGGTGCAGTGGGAGCCATCACCGCATTCGTGCCGTGGCTACAGAAGGCGGGCAACATCTGCGGGGGCGTCAAGGCCACCACGATCGCCGCACTCTATGCCGCCGAGAACGGCTTTCGGTACGGGCCGACCGCTCCGGTCTCGAGCACCGGTGCGCAGGGACCAGGGCAATTCATGCCGGGCACGTGGGCGACCTACGGCAAGGACTACGACGGCAACGGCGTGGTCGATGTCAACAGCGTCGGAGACTCGGTCATGGCGTCGGGCACGATGCTGTGCGATATCTACGGGCAGGTCGACGGCTGGAAGCGAGAGGGCAAGGTCTCCGGTGACACGATGGACCTGACCCTCGCCGGCTACAACGCGGGTGCGGGAGCGGTGCTGCGATCAGGTGGTATGCCATCGGGCACAGTCGATTACGAGACACAGACCAAACCGTACGTCGCCCGCATCAGGGCGACCGAAGCGCAGTTCGCCGCGATACTGACCCCGTTCGCGGGGCTCGACCTCACCGGAATGGGCGGCCGCGCAGTGCAATTGGCGATGGACTACCTGGGGCTGCCCTACGTATGGGGTGGCGGAAACATCAACGGTCCGTCCGGCGGTGGGTTCGACTGCTCCGGCCTTACGTCGTACGCCCTGTTCAAGGCATCGGGCGGGAAGGTGACGCTGCCCCGGACCTCGGAGACCCAGTGGAACGTCGGCACCGAGGTACCGATGGAACTGGCGCAGCCCGGTGATCTGCTGTTCGGAAACTGGGGACCGGCCGGTCCCGGACACGTGGCGATCTACATGGGCAACGGCCAGATGGTGCATGCTCCGACCACCGGCGACGTCGTGCGCGTGGCACCGGTGTTCGACGGAATGCGCGCCCGTCACATCGTCTAGAGGTGCACTGTCGGCCTGTCCGCGTACAGTGCGAACGTGACCAACGCACGCGTGGAACCGGCCGGCTTCGACGACGAACTGGCACCGGAGCCGCCGCCCGGTGAGGGCTTCGAGACCAGCTGGCCGGTGCGGACCGGGGACATCGATCCCAACAACCGACTGCGGTTCGACGGAGTCGCTCGCTATCTGCAGGACATCGGCACGGACAATCTCGATGCCACGCCGCTGGGCAAGACCGATCCGATGTGGATCGTGCGACGCACCGTCATCGACGTCTTCGAGCCCATCCACTTCCCGGACCGCGTGCACATGCGCCGGTGGTGTTCCTCGATGTCGACGCGATGGTCCAACATGCGGGTGGCGCTCACGACGCCGAAGGGTGGCCGCATCGAAACCGAGGGCTTCTGGATCAACATCAGCAAGGACACGGGAATGCCGACCCGCATCAGCGACGGGGCATTGGAAATGCTAGCCAGAACCACCGACCAGCACCGGTTGCGTTGGAAGGCGTGGCTGACCGAACCGGCGCCGGACGAATCTCCCACCGACCTCCACTTCCCTTTGCGGGCAACCGATATCGACCCCTTCAACCATCTCAACAATGCTGTCTACTGGCACGCGATCGAGGAGTTGTTGGTGGACGTGCCCGAGCTGGCGGCGTCGCCGCACCGCGCCGTCATCGAGTACCTGACCCCGGTGCTGGCGAACGAACGCGTCACTCTGCGCCACCGCTACGACGGCAGTGCGCTCACCGTCTGGTTCGTCGTCACGGGAGCAGCGGGAGAATCGTCGGTCCGCACCGTCGCCAAGGTTGCCGCCAAGGCCTGACGGTCGAGCTTGCCGCGCGGTGTGCGTGGAAGCCCGTCCACGACGGCGATCACCACCGGTAGGCTCGGACCGGGCACCATCGGCCGGAGCTGCAGTCGAATCTGCTTGGCGGACAGCGCATTCCTCTGTGCAACAACCACTCCGACTACCGGAACCTCCCCGGCTCGTTCGTCTTCCACGCCGACGACGCCGGCATCGAGAACGCCGGGGATCGACAACAGAGCCGCTTCGATGGGAGCCAGTTCGACGTTGAGTCCGGCTCGGACGATCGTCTCGCTTCCGCGGCCGAACAAGGCCAGTCGACCTTTGTCGATGCTGCCGCGATCGCCGACCGTCATCCACCCGTCGACCGGCCCGTTCGTCAGGGTGGTGTGGTCGCCCACCCGGCTCAGGTAGCCGTCGAACAGCATGTCGCTGCGCACGTACAGCAGTTCGTTCCTGGTCTCCGCCTCCACCCCGCCGAACAGCCGTCCGCTGACCTCTGTGCCACTGCTTTCGGTTCGGTCGTAGGAGACGAAACTGAGCTCGGACGCCCCGTAGAAGTGCGTCATGGTTGCGTTCGGTAGCACCGTCGCCAATGCCGTGCGGGCAGACTGCGGCCATCGCGCCGCAGACGAGAGCACCTCGCGGACGCCGGGATACCGGCCGCCGGAGCGAGCGATGTCCCAGGCGATGGTCGGTACCGAATACAGATGTGTCGGAGCATCGTCGAGAGCCACCGCGGCCTTGCGTAGGTCCACCGTCGCACCGCGGGTGAGCCCGTGCACCGCACCGTAGAGAAAGTGCGTGTGATCGAGGGTGCCGGATGCAGACACTCGATCGCCCGGCTCGAGCTCGAACAGCGCATCGGAGCGGTCGAGGGTGGCTGCCCACGATGCCTGATTGCGCACGAACAACTTCGGTGGCCCGGTGGTGCCGGACGTGATGCCGACCAGCAGTTCGGCACTGCGTGCGGGTGCATCGAGCGGCGCGGCACGGCCGGTGGTGAGCTCCTCGGGCGCCAGCACGGTGTCGGCACCCCAACGATGCACTCGTGCGTGCTGGCGCGGATGCGCGACAATCAGCGAGGGTTCGCACACCCTCACGGCGTCGGCGAAGTCCCCGGGGAGCAGATATCGGTGCAGCAGAACAACACTCACTCCCGCCTGCATCGCCGCAAGAACCACGACCAGCGACCCGATGTCCGACGTCGGCAGCACCGCGATGCGTCGCATCCCCGTCAACGATGCTGCGGTGCGCACCACCCGATCCCAGAGTTCGCGGTAGGTGATCCGGTCGGTCGCATCGACAATTGCGATGTCTTGGCGGTCGGAATGCCGCGCTATTCGGGCGGCAAGAAGCTCACTGGTCATCGCGTGTTTCGTCTACACCGTCGTCGTCTACACCATCGTCGTCTACACCACGGGCCACGAGGGCATCACCCATCGCGTCGGCGGTACGGAGGGCGCGCACGAGGACCGGGGTGGCCAGAGCCGTCATCGACCACTGGAGTCCGCGGGCCTTGCGGGCCTGCGACACCTCCTGCACGATGGTCGCCAACAGTGGGATGCACCGAATGGCAAGGGCCAGGAGCAGTCCGATGCGATCCGGGTCGATCCCGAAGCGGCGGACGGGTTCGAGTGCCCTCGTGACGGTGTCGAGCATGTCGGTCACCCGGGTCGTCAGGGTGACCAGTGCCGCCAGAGCAACGGAAATCACCAACACCCCGCACACCACCACGGCGCGCTGCCACGTGGTGATCAGTATCTGGAACACACCGATGATCAGCAGCATCCACAGCACCGGACGAAGTTGCGCCAGTGCTACTTTCGCCGGAATGCCGGCCACAGCGAACAGGGCGGCGACCACCAGAGCCACCACGCCCACCTCGACCGGGGTGCGCGCGAAGATCACGGTCGCCAAAATTGCAACTATGAGCGACAGGAGTTTCCAGACCGGACTCATCCGGTGCAGCAGCGAGGTGCCGGGGCGGTAGAGACCGATCATCCGATCAACTCCCGATACGCCGGAACCGCGGCTGCGGGGGCACCGTCGAACGCGACGCGGCCGTCGTCGATGACGATGACGCGCTCGAAGCTGTCCAGCAGAGCAAGTTGATGGGTCACGACGATCACTTGCTGATCCATCGAATCAAGGGCCTGCGCGACGACGCGTCCGTTGCGCAGATCGAGCAACGTGGTCGGCTCGTCCGCAACGACCACCTCCGGCCGCCTGATCAACACGGCACCGATCGCGAGCAATTGCTTCTGTCCGCCGGAAAGCAGGTGCGCCGGGTGATCGCGATGCTGATCCAGTCGAAAGCGGACGAGAATTTCGTCGACGCGGTCGGCTACCTCTTTCTTGCTCAGCCCGGACCTACGCAGAGAGAACGCGAGATCCTCTGCAACAGTGGGCATGACGATCTGCGAGTCGGGGTCGGTGAACACGAACCCGACCTTCTTGCGAACCTGCGCGCCCTTCTTCGCGGCGTCGACGCCGTCGACCGTGACGCGGCCGGAGTCGGGCTTGATCAACCCGTTGATCATCCGAGCCAGCGTCGACTTCCCCGACCCATTTGATCCGATGATGCCGATGCGTCGCTCGTCGAATTCCAGGTCGATGCCACGGAGCACCTGCCGCTCCCCGAAGGAGTGGGAAATGTTCTCGAACTTGATGCTGCTCATGTAACCCTGCTCATGTCACTCGCTCCACCAACATCGCTATTCCTTGACCGCCGCCGATGGCGCAGGCCGCCAATCCCAGTGCCGGACCGTTCGGTTGCAGCATCCGAGACGCCAATCGCACCAGCAGAATTGCGCCCGAGGCTCCCCACGGATGACCCATCGCGATGGCCCCACCATCCGGGCAGATGCGCTCCTCGTCGAGACCGAGCGCATCCGAGACCGCGAGCACCACCGACGCGAACGCCTCGGTAATCTCGATGACCCCGATGTCGTCGAGTGACACCCCGGTGCGCGCGAGTAGCTTCTCGATCGCCGGTACCGGGCCCAGACCGGGAAGTGCGGGATCGGACCCGGCCACCGCGCTGCCGAGAATGCGCAGTGCCGGCATTCCGGCGGCACGTTCGCTGGAGGTGATCGCCAGAACCGCTGCGCCGTCGGAGATTCCGCACGAGTTGCCCGCAGTCACAGTGCCGTCGGAGGTGAATGTGGGGCGCAGTCTGCCCAGGCGCTCGGCAGTCATGTTGGGGCGGATGCGCTCGTCTGCGCCCATCTGTCCGATCGGGACGATCTCGCTGGAGAAGTCGTGGGCCGCAGCTCGGGCGAAGGACCGTGCGGCGTATTCGTCCTGCCGCTCCCGGTCGATTCCGCGGATCCGTGCGAGATCGTCTGCGGCGAGCCCCATGTCGGGATCGTCGAAACCGTGGGGAGCGAATGGTGCTCGGGTGTACCGAACAGGTTCTGCGCCGTCGACCGGCGGCCAGAACCGCCACGGACTCGTACTGGCCGATTCGACGCCTCCCGCCAGAATCAACGTCTCGTCGCCGCTGCGAATGCGCGATGCAGCCTGCATGACGGCGTCCAGCCCGGATCCGCATTGGCGATCGACAGTGACGCCGGGAACGCCGACGCCGAGTCCCGCGAGCAAGGCCGATACACGCGCAACGTCGCCGCCGGGGCCGAGACAGTTGCCGAGGATCACGTCGTCGATCGGGATTGCGAGCGAACTGATCTCTGCTGCAACAGCTTTCAACACCGGTGCAGCGAGGTTCGGTGCGGTTGTTCCGGCGAAGCCGTGACCAGCGATACCTATTGCCGAACGTTTAGCCGCAACGACGACGGGGGTGATCACAGCAGCGACATTCACAGCAGGGCTTTTCGGGCGATCTTGCCGCTCGCGGTACGAGGCAGCTGCTCTACCACCGTCCACTTTCGCGGCAGAGCCTCTTTGGCCATGATCGCGCGGGCATCGGCGCGGATACGGTCGAGATCACGAGTCCCGTCGAGTTCGACGACAGCACAGACTGTTTCGCCCAATATCGCATGGGGAGACCCGATGGCAGCCGCGGCTCGAACGCCGTCGAGTGCGGTCAGGATGTTCTCCGCGTCCTCGGCGATGACGGTGGTGCCGCCGACATTGATCGCCGCATCCCCTCGGCCGTGGACGAGAAGGTCGCGGCCACGGAGCTCGGCCAGATCACCGACACCGAACCAGCCCGTGGAGCCGAGTGCCGAGTACGGCGAGCGGACGAACAGATACCCGTCCTCGATGCGCGCCTCGACATCGCGGAGCAGACGCAGTGACGAGTGTTCGCCCATCACCCGCGCCGCCACCAGCGACAGTTCAGCCGATCCGTAGTAGTCGACCAGCCGTGTCTCACCCGCGGAGATCGATTGCACCGCAGCTGAATCCAGTCCTGCCCCGGCCGCGATGGCAACCCGCACGTTGGGCATCCGGCCGACGACGTCGCGAAGAACAGCGGGCACCGCATGCACGACGGTGGCCGCGGCCGGATCGTCGGTGACGCAAGCCCCCAGCCACAGTGCGTGCACCGCGGCGAACAGGTACATCGTGGCGTGCAGCGGGCCAGTGATCAGTACAGAATCGGTGGGGCGGATGTCTGTGATCTCGGTGAATTCGGGAAAGCTGTCGACCCACGACGCGGCGGTGCGCTCCAGCGGCTTGGGGCGTCCGGTGGAGCCGGAGGTCGCGACCAGCAGGAATGCGTCGGGATCGATGTTCGCAGGGCGCTCGGGACGGGCGGCCGGGTCCTCCACACGGACCGCGCTGCCCCGCCGCGCTGCGGCGAACACACAGATCAACGCCTCGGGTAGATCCAGCGCTGATGCGTCGTGCACCGGGAGGTGAGGCCACTGCTCGATGGCGTCGTCCAGGTCCGCGTGCGTGAGCGCGCGACCCGCCCAGACGATGGCGGTGCCGTTGCCTCGACCTCCCAGCTCCAGGGTCACGCCTTGATCAGGCCCGGGTACGCACGGTGGACGCTCTTCGCGACGACAGAGGCGACGACGACTTTGGCGATGTCGCCGGGCAGGAACGGCCCGTTGCTGGTGATCGCAGCCCAGACTCCGACGTCGGTTCGCAGAACGAGTCCGATGATGCCGAATGCGTAGACGACCACGATGCCACCGAGCGCGTTGATCAGCAGACCGAGCACGATCGAGTACTTCGGCAGGATGCGCGCTGTGAGCAGGCCGATGAGGAAAGCTGCCGGGATCCAGCCGATGAGGTACCCGACGGTGGGCCCGGCCATGGCGGCGAGACCGGTGCGTCCGCCGGCCAGCAACGGCAGACCGATCATCGTCAGCGCGAGGAACACCAGGACTGCAGCGGTGCCCTTACGGGGCCCGAGGATGGCCCCGGACAGGATGATGCCGAGGGTCTGCAGGGTGATGGGGACGCCCGAGAACCCGACCGTGATCGATCCCGGCAGGCCGAGTGCAGCGATGAGTGCTGCGAACACTGCGATCTGCGCCATGTCGCGGGCGGAGACGTTCATTCGGTTGACCTTACGGCTCGGCGGACGAGTACTGCTGTCGACTTCTGACACGGATGGCTCCTCGAGGAGTGGGGCGGTGACCTACCCCAAAGACTTGAACGGCGTTCAAGGTAGCAGGTGCGCGGCTCCGACCACACGTTGCAGGTCTAGGTTCTAGAAGGGCGCGGGGTCGTACCGACTGCGATCGGCCCGAACCCGGACGTGGACGACGCGGCAATGGTCGAGGTAAGCCCGCCTCTTCTCTGCAACTTTCCTTCTCTCGTTTTCCGTTGATGCACAACGAAAGTCCTCGAGCGTCGGCGGTGCAGATCCATTGAATTCGAGCTCCCATCGGGTGGGTTCGCACGGGGACAGCGAAGTCTCGGCCGACTTCTTCCGGCGACGGCGGCGTCGAGGAGGCGATGCGATCGAGAAGTCCGGCAACGTGACCGCACGTAGACCGACGGAGTTCGACCACAGAATCGCCCCTCCGGCGAGCATCACCGCCGACCAGGCCTTCGAGGTCTTGGCTTGATGATGGAACACGCACACCGGCTGAAGATTGGTCACGATCGTCCAGCCGCCACGCTCGGGATCGTCGTGATCGAACGGAACCAGATGATCGATCTGACACCGGGCCGACGGCACGGAGCAGTTCGGGAACGTACACGTGCGATAAGCAGCCCGAACGAACGCGGCGACCCGGGCACTCGGCCGATACGTCACCCTCGACTGCGACGGATCGGACTCGCCACCATGACCGTCGGGAAAGATGCCGCGAGCACGCTCGGGCTGTTCGGCAATCCAGGCAAGCCACCGTGCAACAAGCCCGTCGCGGACAGACTCCTCCCCCAGTATCGGGGCGGCGTGTGGGCGGCAGTGGGCATCCGCAAGACGTACGGACGGAAGCTCGGCGGCACCGCACACACGGCCGATGCCCACCACTGTGCGCAACAGGAGTAAGCCGGGTGGAGACGGTAAGACCGGATCGTCAGGGTTTTCGGGATCGTCACGATTACGTGGGTCAGCCGAGTGGTTCGAGCCCTTGATCGAGGGACCGCGACCGTCATCCGGGTCGTCGCTTCCGATGGAACCAGCGCCCCCATCATCGGGACTGCCGGGTCCATCGCCGTCAGAACCGCCGGGTCCATCTCCGTCAGGACCGCCGTCGTCATCAGGACCGTCGTCATCGTCAGGACCATCGTCATCCGGGGTGTCGTCGTTCGAGTTCTTGCCCTTCGGGCTTTTGCCGTTCGGGCTCTTGCCGTTTGAGCTCTCGCCATTCCGCCCGACCTCGTCGGGATTGTCCTGTTCGGGCTTCAGCATCTCCACCAGCTCGGTCAGCAATGCCTGCCATTTCGCGTCGGTAGCGACGATGCGCGCCACCTCGGGATCGATGGGAGACCCGTCGGCCAGGGTCGCCGGATCCGAGGACAGCCCTAGCAGCGTCTCCACCGCCACTACGATCTGCAGGAGATGCCCACGCCGAGGAGGGAGATCATCGGCGGCACCGGCAACCGGGCACTCGTCTCCGCGATCGCACTCACAGACCAAAGAATGCTCGCCGTGCAGCAAGGCCATCAACCCGGCGGCCCGCAGCATCCCCGTCGACCGCGGATCGTCCTTGCAGACCGTGCCGACGATCTCGACGATGAGCGCATCTGCCTCGGCCGCTTCCAGATCCGTTATCTTCGCGATGAGCGACGAGATACCGCCGGGACCGGTTCGGTCGATCCGCACTCCGACTTCCTCTGACTTCGACGATTCTCGAGCCGCCGCAGCACCGTCCGGATCGGCCTTCATCCACAGTCGCCAGATCCGGTTCCTCAAGGCCTGTGGGCGCATTCGCCCACCCGCCGCACACACCTCGAATTCGATTGCGGCGATCGTCTCGTCACTGGCGCGATGCAACACCGAGGTGATGGTGACCACCGTCGACCAGTCGAAGCTGCCGGTCACGAAACGCAAGGCCGTCAACGGCATTCGATGCAGACGCTCCGCGACGTCGTGAACCACCGACGCATCGCGACGCGTGCCGGTCATCGTCACTGCCAAGTCGCACAAGGCACCGCGGACGGTCTCGGCCGGATCTCCACCGGCGGCTTCGGCTGCTTCGAGCCGCATCTCGAGCACGTCGCAGTACGCGAGCACAGTCGCGGCGCGAGCAAGGTTCTCGTGGACACGGTTGAGCGCGATGACATCGAGAAATCCCGCGATGCAGTCATCGACCGGCGGCGTCTCCGCCACCCCCCACCCACCGATATCGAACATGCATTCGATAGTACGAGAAGGGTCCGACAAGAAATCGACGTGACGTCAACCGTGCGCAGATACTCGATCCGTCGCGCATTCGGCCGACCATGGAATCACCGAGACGTCACCTGCGCCGGGTCGGCCGGGACGAACTCGCGCAGCGCCGCAGCGAACCGTTCGGGCTGATCTTCCGGAATGAGCGTCCACGAGTCGTCGACGAGCACCTGACGTGCGTCGGCGAACAATTTCCGAAGCCTGTCCGCATGAGCGAGTGGCATCATCGGGTCCTCTGTCGCCCAGACGACGAGGACCGGGCGGTCGAACGTCGAGAGTCGAGCGGCCCACGCCAACAAAGTCTTTCGCGATGGAGTGCCGGTGGCGAACTTCCGTAGATCGCGGCGGATCTCCGCGTTGCGCGTCGCAGGCGCGAACCAGTCGTCGAGCACCTCGTCGGGAATCCCGCGCTTGCTGAGCCCGCCCCACGCGCGCTTGTCGTGTCGGACGAACTGTGTGCCGAGGAGTTTCAGAAACAGCGAGGTACCACCGGGAACTCGACAGAGCGCCACTGCCGGCCGGGCGGGCTTCGGCGGAAAGTTGTCGAACGCCTCGCATGACGCCAGGACCAGACGCCCGACTCGATCGGCGCGGCCGTCGGAGACGATGAATTGCCCGCCGCCGCTGTCGTTGAGGACCAACGTGACATCGGTGAGGTCGAGCGCGTCGAGGAAATCGGCGATGATCCTGGCGATGCCACGCTGCGTGAGGTCTGCGTCCGGATTCATCGGGCTCCGATGGGCACCCAAGGGCAGCGTCGGAGCGATGCAGCGATAGCCCCCGAGAAGTGGGATCACTTTGCGCCACTGAGTCTCGTTCATGAGCAGTCCATGCCCGAAAACCACCACCGGGCCGTCACCGCCGGTGTCGAGGTAGTCGATAGGTCCAGCCGCCAGGTCGACTCGCTTCACAGATCCTCCACTGGATAGATCGTTCTAGTGAATCGGAAGGTACTCTGGGGCACTCTCGGATGCAAGGCTCGGATGCAAGGACGATATTCATGGCCAATGACACTCGCGCGCGAATTCTCGACGCGACCGCAGAGCTGTACCGGCGTCAAGGCATGACCGCGACCGGACTCAAACAGATCGCTGCGGCGGCCAACGCCCCCTTCGGTTCCATCTACCACCACTTCCCCGGCGGCAAAGAGCAGATCAGCGAAGAGGTCATTCATGCCGAGGGCGTGCGCTACGGCCTCCTGGTCGGCAGGCAACTTGCCGCCGTCACCGATGTCGTGGACGGGATACCCGAGATTTTCGCCTCGGCGGCAACGTTGTTGGTCGAACTCGACTACACCGAGGCGTGCTCCATCGAGACCATCGCACTCGAAGTGGCCAGTACCAACGAACGATTGCGTCTCGCAACGGAAGCCGTGTTCACCGGCTGGATCGACGGCCTCACACAGTGGTTCGCCGAAACCGGCCTGCCGCACGAAGTATGTCGGAGCCTGGCTCTGGGATGCCTGACGAGCCTCGAAGGTGCCTTCGTGTTGTGCCGCAGCTTGCGGTCCACAGAACCGATGATCGCCGCCGGCCTTGCGGTCCGGGATCGCACGCGCGCCGCTGTGCGCGCGGGTACCCAGTAGTGAGGGTCAGGGCTTGACGGGCGGGTTTCGTGTGGGTGCATCCGGATCGAGCTTCTCGGGATTGAGCACGACCTCGGCCACCATGGGTGTTGCCTCGACGGTCGAATCTGCGTACCGAACGGCCACCGTGTTCGGCAGAAACGCCTCGAGCGCCCTCGGGGTCAGCCACCAGAGCAGCGCGGTGAACAGGATCAGGATGTTGACCCACTGCATGATCGTTGCGGCGTTGTCGGACGGAATCACTCGATCGAACACCTGAACGTTCATCACCAGACCGTGCACGGCGATCAACACCCACAGCCGTCGGTAGCGATAGAACACCCACACCGCCGCCGCGCCCCAGCACAACGCCCAGAGGAAGCCACCACCGCCGAAATACAGATAGAGGAAGCCCCGCATCGTCGCCGACAACGCCATGATGGCCCAGATCGGCACCCTGCCGACGAGCAGCAGCACCGGAAGCGCCACCAGGATCGGCTCCTCGCGCAGACCCACGGCTAGAGCCGAAACTACTGCAAGCCAATCGGATTCGACCGAAGCCGGAACCGAGAAGCTGAAGCGGAGCACATCCATCCGAGACAGTACGAGCAGCAATGCGGACGCAGCACCGATTGCAGCGCACCAGGTGATCGCCGCCTCGAGCGCAGTACCGCGACGCATCGGCCATACCGCGGGCAACGTGCGACGCCGAACGAAATACACCGCAGCGATCGCCGCGACCCCTACCGCCACCTGAACCAGGCCGACCGCAAGGTCCATCCATTGATCCGACAGCGTAAGGACGGGCGCAGGCGCATTGGGCTCGCGGAATCGCCACAGCGCACCCACCAGGCCGATGAAGTAGACGACGCCCCAACCGGCCACCAGGCACAGAACCATCAACGTAGTACCGGCTGCAGTCAGGCCACGCCGACGCGAGTGAGCCATGGCATTCGCATCCAGACTGCTCGCCACCAGGTCACCACCATCCACTCAGCACCGCATCGCCTGTTATCGAACAGCTGTCGACCCCCGGACCTGTTTATCACGCGGGGACCGAAAATTCAGTACCGTGGCGGCGATGTGAGTCACCGTCGACCATCGCAGTCCGGTGCGTCGGTCGAATCGTCGCGTCCCAAAATGCCCTCGCGTCCGAAAATGTCGTCGCGTAACTCGCGGACAATCCCGCGCCTGCCGGTGGCGCGCCGCGAGTCCCATACGTCGACCACAGCAAGGACCATCAGGACGCAGCCGAGTGGGCCGCCCTGGAACCAGAACACCCGCAGGTCCCAGAAGAACAGTGCCAACACTGCGCCGACGACGATCATGACGATGCTGCGCGCATCGGTTGCTCGGATTCTTCCTGCTTTCACGTGCATCCTTTCATCGGGTCAGACCAGATTCATTTCGATGGCAGCATCTGCGACCAGCAGAGCACCCACGACGATCAGTACCGTCCCCACCACGTCCTGACTCCAGCGTTGGACGCGACGCATCAGACGCCGCTGAAGTGCCGGAAACCGTTGCGATGCAGCGACTCTGACAGCGAGCAGACCCAGAGCCGGCAGCAGGGTGATGAGCACGTAGACCGCGAGAATCGAGACCGAGAACGCCCATCCCCGGCCGGACGCGGCCACCGTGTCGATCGCGGCAAAGTAAGGCAACATCGTCGCCACCTCGACCGCGCCCACTGCAACAGCGAGTAGGGCCACCCCTCGCGCGCTCGCCGGTGCCCGCATCCACCACGTGCCGCTCGGGCGTCGACGCCGTCGATCGCAGACGAGCCCCGCAACCAGGACGACGACACCCACTGCCATCCGCACCCACGCATTTCCGGGCACGGCATTGGCCACAGACGCAAGGGTCACGTCTTGGAACACCGTCAGCAGCGTGATGCCGACCCCGAGATACAGCAGCCCCAGCACGCCGAGGTGCAGCAGTACCACTCGAACCCGAAACGACGGCCGCAGCATCATCCACAGCGGAACCGCAAGAGTCCCGACTCCGATGCTGTCCACCACCGCGAACCCGGCCAGCTGAATTAACACAGCTGTACCGTAACAGGATTTCAGTACAGTTGTGTGAAAAAATTTCCTCGTGCTAGAACAGAGCGATGCCGAAGATCGTCGACCACGACGCACGCCGGGCGGAGATCGTCGCTGCCGTCTGGCGCGTGATCGAGCAAGCAGGCATGAACGGGGCGACTGTCCGCAGCGTCGCCGCCGAAGCCGGCGTCTCCCCCGGATCGCTGCGGTACTACTTCTCCGATCAGGGAGAACTCGTCCTCTTCGCAGCCGAGGCCATGACGCAACGCATCGTGCATCGGTTGGAAGCACACTCCGCCGACGGCGATGGGCTCACCCGCGCGGTCCGCATACTCGAGGAAATGCTCCCGCTCGACCAGGACCGCCGCGTCGAGGCGTCGGTGTGGCTGGAAGCGATCGTGCGTGCCAGATTCGACGAGCGACTCGCTGTCCTCAAGACGGCCGGGTGGTTCGGCAGCCGGTATCTGTGCCGCCTCGCGTGGGCGCACCTGCACGATCTCGATCGACCGAACTCCCCCGCATTCAGCTTCGACAGCACCGCGGACGAACGTGCAGCGGCCGAACTGCATACCTTCATCGACGGGCTGACGCTGCAGGCAGTGACGTATCCCGAACAACTGACGGCCGACGAGGTGCGTCGGTTGTTGCGGGACTACCTGAAGACGCGGCTTTAGGCCGTCCTCGCAGCCACGACGAATCCGGCCGGATCCGTTACTCGAGGTAACGTCGATGGGATGCATGTGTCCGACCGCCTCACCGACCACGTTCCCCAGCGCTGGCTCGAGCCCCTCGTCAAGCACGCCGAGGCCCTCAAGTTCCTCATCGTCGGAGCGATCACGTTCGTCGTCACCGTCGTCCTGTTCTTCGGCCTGAAGTGGATGATCCTGCAGGACAAGCCGGTGACAGCGAACGTTCTGGCCGTGCTGATCGCGACGATCGTGTCGTACATCCTGAACCGGGAATGGTCGTTCACAGCCCGTGGCGGACGCCGTCGTCACCACGAGGCAGCGCTGTTCTTCGCCGTCGCCGGAACCGGCCTGGCAATCAACCAGCTACCGCTGTGGGTGTCCAGTTATATGCTGGATCTGCGTGCGCCGAACGTGTCCTTCCTCACCGAAAACATTGCCGACTTCGTCAGCGGATCCATCATCGGCACGTTGCTGGCAACCGCATTCCGATGGTGGGCGATGCGTAAGTTCGTCTTCCCGGAACCGGTGAACGTTGTCCCCGATTCTGCGCCTCTGACCGTTTACGGTGGACGGCATGGCGACCACTAGGACCCTCGTGCTGATGCGGCACGGCAAATCCGGCTACCCCGACGGAGTACCGGATCACGAACGCCCCCTGGCCGCCCGCGGCCAACGTGAGGCGGCACTGGCCGGAGCCTGGATCGCCGAGCACGTCGGTCGCGTCGACGCAGTGCTGTGTTCGACGGCCCTGCGCACTCGCGAAACCCTCGCCGCCACCGGTCTCACTGACACACCCACTCGATTCGAGCGAGACATCTACGGCGGATCGGCTGACGAGATCATCGACGAGATCCACCTCGCCGACACGTACTTCGACGACGTGACCGTATCGACGTTGCTGGTCGTCGGGCACGAACCCGGAATACCGTGGACCGCACTCGAATTGGCGGCAGACGACGACACCGACGTAGCCCGCGAGGTTCGGCACCGCTTCCCCACTTCTGCGATCGCAGTGCTCACCACCGAAAAATCATGGGCAGAGCTCGTTGCAGGGTCGGCCACGATCACCGAGTTCTGCATCCCGCGCGCCGATCAGTAGTCAGCGGTTCCTGAGGTAGAGGTAGCTGGCGCCGCCTACTGCGATCAGCAGAATCAACGCGGCGGGGAACCCGAGCAGCCACCACACCACTGCCAACACCACCAACGCAGGTGCGGCGGCGATCAATGCGATGCCGGGGTTCTCGCGAACCGTCTCCAACGCGGACTGTGCGTGCACTCTGTCGATCTTCTTGCCTGCCATGGCGGACTCCCTGGTATTGCCTACGTGTCCTGTATGCGTGATTCCACAGTAGCGCGTTCGGCTACGACTTTCGGTGGAGCGCAGCGTCGTACCTTCGGCCGAACCACCAGGTACGACGCCTCCGTGGGGGTGTCGCGCGCACGTCGGCCGCGATGAGATGGGGCCATGAACAATTCGATTCTGCTCACCATCGCGATCTGCGAGGTCGGCTTCTGGGTACTGGTGATCGGTGGCCTGTCCCTGCGCTACGTGGCACGGATGCGACGCGCCAGCACCGTCACCCTCGCCCTGCTCCCAGTACTCGATGTCGTCCTGATCGCTGCGGTGGCACTGGATCTGCACCGTGGCGGCGAGGTCGAATTCGCCCACCGTCTCGCCGGCATCTACCTCGGGTGGACGGTCGTGTTCGCGCACTCGACGGTGGCCTGGCTCGATGTGCGCTTCGCGCACCGATTCGCCGGCGGCCCCGCACCGGTGAAGCCTCCGAAGACCGGTCCGCAGGCCTACCGCAACGAGATCCGAGGATTCGTGAAGTGGCTGGGTGCAGCGGCGATCGCTCTGGTGATCACCTACGGACTGGCGTACACCGTGGCAGACTCTGAGCAGGCAACAGCGCTGAAGACCGTGATCCAACCACTCGGCGTCATCACGTTCTTCTGGTTCGTCACCGGACCGCTGTGGGTAGTGGGCAAGAAGAACTCGAGCTCGAAAGAAGCGGCAGGAGAACGGAGTCGACTCTGATGCTGGGTGGTGCTCGGGTGCCGGCTGGTTCCAGGATGCTGCGCAGGTTCAGACCCGCGTGGCGGCCGCGCAATCCCGTGGTGTTGCCGATCGAGATGCTGCTGGCCACGCTCGTCTACGCCGGGTTCCAACTCTCCACGGGCATGGTCGGCGACACCAGAGACGAACTCGTCAGCAGCCCACGCCTCATCGCGGTGAGTGTCGTTGCACTGCTGGCGATGACCGCGGTGACGTGCGTGCGCCGATCCTTTCCCATCACGTCGTATCTGACGGTGGTGGCGATCAGTGTGGCGCTGATTCTGATGCTGCCCGACCGGACCCTCGGGTTCACCCCGCTGTACTGGTTTGCCATCGCCGCCTTGGCTATTCGCGTGACCGGGCCGCGCCTGTTCGCACCCCTCGCCGTCGGGCTGATCCTCGAAATCGTGGTCAGCGTCGACACCCGCCTGTCCTTCCCCGATGCCACAGCCGGACCCGGTGGCACACTCGGCGTCGTGGCCGAGCAGGTCGTGAACCTGGCCATCAATTACACCGTGCTCATCGCTCTGGGCAAATACATCGCACGGAACCGGGCGCAGGAACTCGAGAACGAGGCTGCACTCGATCGAGCCGAACTCGAACACCGGCAACGGCTGAACGAGGCGCTCGAGAACGAACGGAGAACCATGGCGCGCGAGCTCCACGACGTCGCTGCCCACCACCTGACCGGCATGCTCATTCAAGCCAAAGCATCGAAGACGCTCATCGCGAGCGAGCCGGAGCAGGCCCGCGAACTGCTCACCGGCGCAATCGGACACGGCCAACGCACCCTCGACAGCCTGCGCCAGATCGTCGGCATCCTGCGCCCGAGCACTGTGAACAACTCGAGCACTGTGAACCTCTCGAGCACTGTGAACCAGAACGCACCGCAGCCGATGATTGCCGACATCCCCGATCTGATCGAGCAATCACGAATGTCGTTCGCGTCCATCGAGACAGACATCGGGGGAATCGTCGCCGGAGACACAGTCGACACCGACAGTGCAGTGCAACTGGCCTGCTATCGCGTCGTTCAGGAATCTCTGTCCAACGCCCGACGCCACGCGCCGAACTGCGCTGTGCGCGTGCAGGTGACCGTTCGTTCGTCGGTCGTCGAGGTGACCGTCACCAATACGATGCCGTCGGATGGCTCGAAACAGCGTGAGTCCTCGGGGCAGGGATTCGGTATCCTCGGAATGCGGGAGCGGGCTGCGTTGCTCGGCGGCACCCTCGATGCAGGATCGTCCGACGACCGAACGACGTGGACCGTGTGCGCTCGAATCCCCGTCGGCGGAACGATCTCTGAGCGCGGTGCCGGTGTGCGGGGTACTGGTGCGATGGAGTCGCACGCATGATCACCGTACTCATCGCCGACGACCAACCCGTGGTTCGGCAGGGATTCGGACTGTTCCTCGCCGGTCGCCCCGAGATCCGCGTCGTCGGCCAGGCGACATCGGGAAAGCATGCGATACAGCAAGTTTCGGCACTGCAGCCCGATGTCGTGCTGATGGACATCAGAATGCCGAACGGCGACGGGTTGACTGCAACACGAGAGATTGTGGCCCGATTCGACACCGTGCGCGTCATCGTCGTCACCACGTTCGACCTCGACGAGTACGTGTTCGCGGCCCTCGACAGCGGGGCATCGGGCTTCTTGCTCAAGGACACCGACCCCGACGAACTCGCCGAGGCGGTGGTCACCGTCGCCGGCGGCGGGGCGGTGTTGTCACCACGATTGACTCCGCGTCTGATGGCCGAATTCGCCCGCCGGGGCGCGCCGGGTCCAGCTACTTCCGCTGCACCGCAACACGATCTGAGCCTTCGCGAGATGGAAGTGGTGCAGCTGTTGGCGCAGGGCCTGGGCAACAACGAGATCGCCCGGGCACTGCACCTCGAACAGAGCACCGTGAAGACCCACATCGGCAACATCTGCCGCAAACTCGACGTCAATACCCGAGTGCACGTGGTGATCTGGGCCTACCGAAACGGTATTGCGACCTAGGCCGCGTTGCGCTCCTCGTCGTCCGCAGTCTCGCTGGCGACCTCGGCCCGCGGTTCGATCGTGGCGGCAGAGTGGTCGGTGTACTGGAAGTGCGGGCGCTTGTCGCCGATGTACGACGTCATCCACGACACCACCGCAACGTAGCGGTTTCGGAAGCCGACCAGGTACATCAGGTGCACCGCGAGCCACATGAGCCAGGCGATCGGACCGGACATGTCGACCTTGCCGAACAGCCGTGCCACAGCACTGAATCGGCCGACGATCGACATGCTGCCCTTGTCGGTGTATTCGAACGGCTTTCCGGCGTCGACCTTCCCGATGATCATCTTCGCAACGTGCCTGCCCTGCTGCATCGCCACCGGTGACTGTCCGGGGAGCTTGTTCAACGACGTCACGTCGCCGATCGCGTAGATGTCCTTCGCCGAGCCGACCGTCAGGTCGGCGTGTACGAGAAGGCGTCCGGCACGGTCGGTTTCACATCCGGTGCGCTCGGCGATCGTCGCTGCCAGCTCGCTCGCCTGAACGCCCGCCGACCAGATGACGGTCTTGGCCGGGTAGGTACGCGAAGTCTTGGTGTCGACATCCTGCACCGTGACGACGTCGTCGGCGATGTCGGTGACCATGGCCCCGGTGACGACGTCGACGCCGGACTTCTCGAGCTTCGTGCGGGCGTATGCGCTGAGCTTGCCGCCGAACGCGGGGAGAACTTCCTTCACACCGTCGACGAGGGTGACGGTGACGTCGCCCGGGTCGATGTCGGGGAACGAGCCGGCGAAGTACCGGTGCGCGAGATCCCTGATCTGGCCGGCCAATTCGACGCCCGTCGCGCCTGCACCGACGACGACGAAGCTCAGCAACTCCTTGCGGGCGGCCGGATCGGTCGTCATGTGCGCGGTCTCGTAGCAGCTCAGGATTTGCTCACGGAGCGCGATCGCGTCGTCCACCGTCTTGAGCGCGAACGTGCGGTCCTTGAACTCGTCGCGGCCGAAGTACGCCTGGGTGGCACCGGTTGCGACGATGAGGCGACCGAAGCCGATGGTGTGACTCTGCCCGGCACCGATGTAGGTGACCTGGTGAGCCTCGGGATCGACATCGACGACACGTCCGAGACGGACGTCGGCGGAGTCGTACTGCGAGAGGATGCGCCGGATCGGCGGGGCGATTTCACCCGTCGAGAGCATTCCGGTGGCGGCCTGGTAAAGCAGTGGCTGAAAGAGGTGCTCGGTGGTGCTGGAGATCAGCGAGAACGTCACACCGGCCTTGCCCAGAGACTTGGCGGCGGCCAATGCTCCGAATCCCGATCCCACGATGACGACGTCGTACGTTTGCACAGCACTTTCCTTTTCGGCTCGAGTCTTTCCCTTGGAGAACTACCTCCATGAAACTCCGACCTCGGTGGTCTATCAACGCGGAAGTTCACATAGCATCCATGAGTAGAACTCATGGATGGAGACGCGGATGGAACTGCGACAGCTGAAGTACTTCCTCGCAGTCGGGGAGGAACTGAACTTCTCGCGTGCCGCCGAGCGTTGCTACGTCTCGCAATCGGCGATCAGCCTGCAGATTTCCAAGCTGGAACGAGAGATCGGTGAGCCCCTGTTCGAGCGCACCTCTCGCACGGTCCGATTGACCGTTGTCGGAGCACAATTGGTATCCATCGCCCGGCACATGGTGGAGCTCGAGCAGGCGGCACTGGCCCTGACGGCGCGCCGCCGGAACCAATTGCGCCTGACCGGGAACATGACCTTCGCCGCGAACGCCATCGCCGCCATCGTCGCCGTGCGCGAACGCCATCCCGACGCCGAGATCGACTTCGTCCTGAAACGATTCGCAGAACAGATCGAAGCGGTGACATCCGGCGACTGCCAGGTGGCGCTGATCCGTGGCAGCGTCGAACGCTCGGGCCTGCACGTGACCGAACTGTGGACCGAGGACCTCGTCGTCGTTCTCCCCGAGGGCCACCCCCTGGCCGGGGAGGGAAACCCGAGCCTGAGCCAACTCGCCGACTACCCACTGCTGCTGCCCAAACGCAGCGAGCAGATCCTGCTGCACCGGGTGATCGAGCGTGAAATGAAACGTAGCGGGCTCCCACTGACGTTCGGGCCTCCCGTGGCGTCGGATCACACCGCCAGCGCCGAACTTCTCAACCATCCGCAGAGCTGGTCGATCCTGTACGCAAGTACCGCCGACAGCGCTCCTCGGACCGGGCTGGTGTTCCGCACCGAGGCCGACCGAAAACTGCGACTCCCGGTATCGGCGGTGGTCGACGCGACCGTGCCCGCTACCGACATTCAGCGCGACCTCGTGGCTGCGCTGGCGGCCACCGCGCCGGTTCAGCCGGTCGCGCCGGCCAGCTGAGCGAACGCAGTGTCTGCATCGAACAATTCGGCGCGATCGTACGTCGATGTCGAAGCCATGATCTCGTGCGCGCCGGTGCGCTCGATCAACGCTTCAAGCCGGGGACGCACCTGCCCCGCCGTGCCGAGAATTCTCGACGCCAATGACGCCTCGATTCGGTTCCTCGTCTGCGGCGTCCATTGCGATTCATCGATCGCCGACGCCGGTTCCAGGGCCGGAAATTCACCCTCACGTCGTGACCTGGCCATCGCCCATGCCTCCGGAACGGCCAGCCTGCGGGCATCGGCGGGGTCGGCTGCGATCGTGACGTCGAGCGAGACGATCACGTACGGTTCGGGATTCGATGAAGTGGGCCGAAAGTGCTTGCGATACAGCGCCAATGGATCATCGTGTTGGAGCACCGGCCCACCGACGACAACCGGAAGCCCGGCGCGGGCGGCCACCTCCAGACCGGCACCGGTCGCGAGAACGAACACCGGCGGAGACGGAGCAGCAGGCCGCGCCGTCACCGCTGCCGAACCGTCCAGATACGAACGCAATTCGGCGATGTCGGTATCGAAGGTATCCGGTTCGTCGCGGTCTCGACGCAGCGCTGCCCGCACCGGTTCGGTGAACCCGAGCGAACGGCCGACACCCAGATCGATCCGGCCGGGAAAGAGGGACTCCAACATCAGGAACTGCTCGGCCACGATCAGCGGCTGATGGTTGGGGAGCATCACTCCCCCGGATCCGACGCGGATGCGTGAGGTGCGCGACGCCACCGCCGCCGCCAACACCGCCGGAGCGCCCGACGCGATGCCGGGAACGCCGTGATGCTCGGCCAACCAGAACCGATGCAGCCCGATCTTCTCCGCGTGCACCGCCCGTTCGACGGTATGACGCAGCGCCGAGGCGTCGTCCGTACCGGATCGAGTGCGGGATCTGTCGAGAATGGAAAGCAACACAGCCAGGACAACCGCCGGGGCGTCGGGCATATTTCTCGTCATGAGTTGGTGGGTGTTGACGCACGTCGATGTCGAGGGCCCCGCGCTGATCGGAACGATCATGGCCGAGCGCGGAATCGAGTACACGGTGGCCGCGGTGGGAAGTGGGGACTCGTTGCCCACAGCCGATGCGGTCGCGGGGTTGATCGTGATGGGCGGACCCATGGACGCGTGGGGCGATGTCGCTCACCCTCACATGCGGACCGAACGAGAACTGATCTCCGAGTGTCTGCGACGGGACATTCCCGTGCTCGGGGTGTGTCTCGGCGCGCAGCTCCTCGCCGCCTCGCAGGGATGTGCGGTGTATCGGGGGCCGGTTGCCGAGTTCGGCTCCGGTGAGGTGACCGCGACCGAGGCCGGCGCGACGCTGTTCGGAACAGAGCCGGTGGCAGTCGTGCACTGGCACACCGATACGTTCGACCTGCCCGTCGGGGCTGTGCTCCTGGCCAGCTCGAATCTCTACCGGAATCAGGCGTTCCGGTTCGGCAGCGGTCTCGGTCTGCAGTTCCACGTCGAGCTCACACCTGCGCAGCAACCGATGCTCGACGCCCACATGCCTGCGGGAACGGCACCGAGCGCACAGGTCCTCGGCCGCGTCGCCGTGGACGGACGAAGAATTCTCGAAACATTCTTCGACGAGATGTCATAGCGGACCGAATGTGTCCGCAATGGCGCTCATCATTGCCTCATGAACCTCACCATGAAGCTCGAACTCGTCACCCTGGCCGTCACCGACGTCGACCGCGCCAAGGACTTCTACGTCTCGATCGGCTTCAACGCCGACCACGATGCTCGCCCCTGGGACGGCATCCGGTACGTCCAGCTCACTCCCCCGGGCTCGGCGTGCTCCATCGCGATCGGCGAGAACATCACCGATGCCGAACCGGGCAAGGGAGCCGGAATCCTGATGGTCGTGGAGAGTGTCCAGGACGCCTACGAACACCTCACCGCGGCCGGACTGACCATCGACCCGCCCAAGGACGAGGGCTGGGGCACGTTCGTGTACTTCGCCGACCCCGACGGCAACAAGTGGTCGGTGCAGCAGTTGCCCGCGCAGCCCTGATCAGCTCTGACTGGGACAGAAGGCCAGCCGAGCCAGGATGCCGCGGTGGTCGGAGCCTGGAATCGTCACGGCCTCGACCGAACGAACCGCCATGTCGGCCACCAGAACGTGATCGATGGCAATGACAGGCGGGTGCCAGGTGTGCGCCGGGTACGTCCTGAGCATGCCGGCTCCGGTTGCCACCGCGGCATCGACGAAACGCCCGTCCTGCAGGTCTCGATATCGCCGATGATCCTGCGTCGCGTTGAAGTCGCCCGCGACCACCACGGGACCGTCGTCGATGGGGATCTTGGCCAGTAGTTGCCGTAGCAACCCCAGCTCGCGGACCCATTCGGACGGCTCCCGCGGCCACGGCGGCACGGGGTGAACCGCGAACACCAGCGGTCGGCCCGGCATCTCCACCCGCGCCGAGAGCAGTTCGGTGACGAAGCCGTCGTGGCGCTGCTCGTCCACGAGCGGGAGGCGGCTGTAGATGCCGGTGCCGTTACCGCCGGGCGCCGCACTGACGTACGCGTGCGGTAACGACCCCGCCAACCTGGGGCGAAGACGCGCGTCGGCCTCCGGTGTCAGCTCGACCAGCGTCAGAACGTCGGGTCGGTGCTGCTCGACCAACGCCACCAACCCGTCGAGATCGGCCTGTCCCAGCCAGATGTTGGCGTGCAACACCGTCAGGTTCGACTCGTCGGATTTCCTGGTGAATCTGCGTTTTTTCTCAAATCTGCGCCGCTTCAGCGGCATCTGGGTTGCGGCGGCACTCGCCAGTACCGCCGCGCCGGCCGCCAGACCCCACCACCCGAATGCCACGGCCGCGAGAACGGCGCCGGGGAGAGCAGCGAGCATGAGGACATGTGCCAACGAAGCGGCCACGAGCATCGACTGCCCCCGCGCGTCCAACAGGTGCGCCACGATGCCGACCACCGCTACGACGAGCAGTAACAGAGCCGCCGATGCCGAAACCATGAGCGGAGTCTGACAGGCAAACCTGAGGCCGAGCTGGGAACCATCCTCGAGACCGACCGAACCGTTCGCTTTCTCGCGGCAAACACGACAGAATCGACAACGCTGTCCGTGAGTCAAGTAGGGGGACTTTCCGTGAACCGAAGGCAACTGCTGCGGTTGGCCGCTGCCGGAATGCTCGGCGCTGCTACCGCTCCGGTCCTGAGCTCCACCGGGACACCGGGCTCCCCTACTGCAGGCGCGCTGCCGATCGGTGCCGAACGAATCCGAGCACTGGTTCCCGAACTGTTCGCCGATCCCCCGCGCCCACCGGACCACTCATCCGTCATCGTCATCGGCTCCGGATTCGGTGCCAGCGCCGCCGCTCTGCGTATGGCGCAGGCCGGCACCCAGGTGACCGTGCTCGAGCGCGGACTCCGCTGGCCGCGCGACCCCTGGCGCGAGATCTTCACCGCCGACATGACCGCAGACGGACGCGGACTGTGGCAGCAGAGCTCGTTCACCAACATCACCGGCATGCCCGTCGGACCGGTCGACCTCTTCGGCGGCGTCCTCGACACCACCCGCTACGAGAACCTCTCGGTCTGGCGCGGCGCAGCCGTCGGCGGCGGCTCGATCGTCTACACCGGCGTCACCATCGCCCCCGACAAGAAGTTCTTCGACCTCTCCTTCGGCGGACGTCTGAACTACGACGAGATGGCCGCAACCTGGTACCCCAAGGCGCGCTCGATGCTCCGGCCGTCGACGATGCCCGAGGACGTCTACAACAGCCCGAACTTCACGCACTCGCGCACCTGGGACGACCACGCCCGGCGGGCAGGATTCACCCCGGAAGCGGTCGACGGCAACTGGAACTGGAACGTCGTGCGCGACGAGATCGCCGGCCGCTCCAGGCCGTCCGCGACCGTCGGAGCCAGCACGTTCGGCAACTCCAACGGTGCCAAGCACGACCTGACGCAGAACTACATCCCCCAGGCCGAGGCCACCGGTCGCGCGGCCGTGTGCCACAGCCACCGCGTCGCAGCCATCGGAACCGAATCCGGCGGCCGCTACCGCGTCGAGATCGAACGACTCGACCCGTTCGGCAACGTCGTCGAGACTCGCACCGTCACCTGCGACACCCTCGTCCTCGGAGCCGGATCCATCGGTACCACCGAACTACTGATGCGCGCTCGTACCACCGGAGCGCTCGCGAACCTCAACGAGTTCGTCGGCACCGGATGGGGTACCAACGGCGACGCCTCGATGACGCGGTCGCTCGGCCCGATGTCTGCCGGACCGCAGGGAGCGCCGTGCGCATCCCGCATCACCGACGACTCCGGGCTGCCCCTGACCGTCGAGAACTGGTACGTACCAGGCGTTCCCGTGAACCTCGGCTTCATCGGCTCATTGGGTATGACCATCGACCCACTGCGTGGAAGCTTCGGATTCGATTCCGCTGCAAACAAGTTGACGCTCAACTGGCCGAAGGGCGGCAGTCGCGACACCGTCGAAGCCCTACGCGCAGTACAGAACCGGATGGCCCAGGCCGGCGGCACAATCGTCGCGGCCGAACCGTTCACCCGCGACGTCGACGACACCTTCACCGCCCACCCCCTGGGCGGCGCGGTACTGGGCGACGTCACCGACGACTACGGCCGAGTCAAGGGGCACCCCGGACTCTACGTCGTCGACGGTGCGCTGATCCCGGGAAGCACCGGAGCGGCCAACCCGTCGCTGACCATCACCGCACTCGCCGAACGCAACGTCGCACAGATCATCGCCGACGGGCGCTAGCCGACAGGCGCTAGCCGAGCTGGACCTCGGGGCGGCCTTCGGGGACGGTGACCGTGGCTGCGGTTCGCACCGATGCGCCCGGCGTGGAAACGCGATCGAGAACCCTTACCTCCGAACGCCATTCGGTGTTCGTCAGCGTGCTGCGGAGGTAGCCGCGCCGAGCGTTGCCGTACTTGACGTGCGGTGAGGCTTCCGCGATGGCCGCACCGGCGGTGTCGACATCGGCACCGTCCTTGCCCGACGCGATCGACGTGGCCGCGATCTCCACACCTTGTATCGGCGACACCTGATCCTGGTAGTCGCGCCTCAGCTCCGAGACGATCGTGCGATGAATGTCGCCGACGATCGACGCCACGTTCTTCGTGCCGCGATCCCTGGCTCCGTCGAGGATGCGATGACGCGAGGCCTCGTACCCGCTCCACGGATCCATGCCGACCTTGCGATCGTCCCCCTGCACCCGCGCCAGATCGGAGATGACCGTCTGGTGTGCCAGAAAGTTCCACCTCGACGGTGACGCGAACCCGTCGAGGATCCATTGCTCCTGTGCCGCACCGGTAATGGTGCGCGATGGATCGGCCGTCTCGGCGTCCTGCGCATGCTCACCGTCTCCGTGCGCCTGATCGCTGCGGTACTGCCGGGTATCGAGCACCGAGAAGTCCACCAGGTCGCCGAACGAGAAGCGACGGTAGACCTTCATGTCCGGGCCCACGGGCTTCAGATTCGCGCGGACCGGAGTGTTCTCCCACCACGCCTTGAAGGCATCGGCTCTGCGCAGCAGGAATTCTCGCGGATCGTCGTTGTCCTGACTGATCTGCGAGGCCCAGTTGTTGTCCACCTCGTGATCGTCGAACGTGGAGACGAACGGTGCCGACGCGTGCGCGGCAGCGAGGTTCTCATCTGCCTTGTACATCGCGTATCTGTCGCGATAGTCGCTGAGCACCATGGTTTCTCGAGCCGCCGACTCGGTGCGCGGCTCGCCTTGTCGCGCACCCTCGTCCTTGATCGCGTACTCGTAGATGTAGTCGCCCAGAAAGAACACCACGTCGAGATTCGAGGCTGCCAGGTCCCCGTACGCGCCGAAGAAACCGTCCTCCCACTTCTGGCACGAGGCCCAGGCGAAATCGAGCCTGTTCGACGGCTGGCCCAGTGCCGGTGCAGTTTTGGTGCGTCCGATCGGGCTGGCGTGTGCTCCGACGAGGAAACGATAGAAGTATTCGCGAGCCGGCTCCAGACCGCGGACGTCGACGTGAATCGACCAACCGTCGAATTCGGTGGCGAGCTCGATCCCTTCGCGGCTGATGTGTGCGAATTGCTCGTCGGTCGCAATCTGCCACCGCACGGGTACGACGCCCGGAGTCATTCCACCCAGCGGAGCGAAGGGATCGGTGGCGAGCCTGGTCCACAGCACCACCGAATCGGGCAGTGGGTCGCCGGAGGCCACGCCGAGACGGAACGGGTAATCAGGCGTCACCACGGACTGCGCGCCTGCCGTCGCCGTGGTTCCCGCGAGTTCAGGAGTGAACGCCAGCGCCCCCACCAATGCACTCCACGTCAGAAACTGTCGACGTGTGGCCCCCGCCCGCAAAGAGATGTCCTGCCCGATCCGTATCTCGTTACCCCGTCTCACCATTGGTCGAGACTCTCGTGCCCGGGCAAACTCCGCCCGTCATCGATTCGACGCCGAGGTGAACACGACGGATCCATCCGATTCAGGACCGAAGTCGTCCGCAATCTAGACAAAGCTCACAGGCATGACGAACACCGACCGCACCGGATCCCAAATCGACCACCTCAACATCGGCGTCGCCGATCTCGCCGCCAGCGCCGAGTTCTACGGCGCGGCACTTGCACCGCTCGGTATCACCGAGATCATGCGGGTACCGCACACCCCCGAGGCGAACCAGCTCGCCATGATCGCGTTCGGTTGGGCGCGGGTGAAGCCCTTCTTCTGGATCGTGGACGCGCCGGGTTCGGCCATCGGACCGCATACTCATCTCGCATTCAGCGCCCCGGATCGCGCCACGGTCGACGCCTTCCACGCTGCGGCACTGTCGGCAGGAGCAGTCGAGCTCCGGCCGCCGGGACTGCAGCCGGAATACCATGCCACGTACTACGGATCATTCGTGCGCGACGTCAACGGCATCGACCTCGAGGCCGTCTGCCATCACGAATGAATCGACGAACGCAACCTCGGCCTGTCAGCTACTGCCGAATATCGGAGGCAGGGCGGGAATCGGCGGGACGGGATATGCAGCAACGTTCACGACCACGGTGCCGTCGCAGTAGCCGCCGTAGATCGTGGTCGTCCACACGCCCTCGAAGCTGCCGTCGGGTTTCGGGGTGTAGTAGGCCACCGAGCGAGCATCGTTGTAGTCCTTGGGAACGCCTTCGCCCTTGTAGCAGTCCCACACCCAGTCGTAGGTGTGCACCCAGCTCGTTCCGTCCCAGACGTACTCGATCGGGCGGTTCTGAAGAGACTCGTTTGCCGGTGGTGGCCCGGCGACAACGGAGGCGACGCACTCTCCTGCGGTGCAGTCGGTGGCGAAGGTGTAGACGTCGGAGAAATCCGGTTCGCGCTGCGACGCCGCTGCGCTCGTGCCGGTCTTGCTCGCCGCGAATCGCATCAGCGAATAATCGCCGGACCACGACGGGTCATCACCTGGCACCGCACCGGCCGGGAGGGCGGCCGCGAAAATCCACGCCATGACCAGCGCAAGCACGAGCGTTGTCTTTCGCATTTGGACAACGATAACGGTCGAAGCGTCCCACCGACCCCCGGACGACGAGATTCTCCGACCGGTTGGGTTTGTTTCAGATCAGCTGCGCCCCCGGCCCCGCCTTACCGAGCTCGTCGCCCGGATTGAGCAAGGTGCACTTGTTCAATGAGAGGCAGCCACAGCCGATGCACCCGGTCAGTTCCTGTTGCATCCGCGCAATGGACTGCTTCCGATCCTCCAACCTCTGGTTCCATGCGGACGAGATCTTGGCCCAGTCACGCTTGTTCGGGGTGCGACCCGACGGCAACGACGCGAAGACCTCGGCCACCTCCGCCAGTGGTATCCCGAACCGCACCGCCACCTGAATCAGCGAGATCCTCCTGATGACGTGACGTGGAAACTTGCGTACGTTCCCGGCCGTCCGCTCGGCGTGAACGAGCCCGAGGGACTCGTAGTACCGAACTGCCGACACTGCGGCACCGGTTCTGGCCGCAACCTCACCGATGGACAGCAGCTCGTCACTCTTGCGGATCATCCTGCCTCCCAGCCGACGAACGGATTTGACCTGAAGTGCACTTGAGATCCTAACCTTCGTCATCATGCACCCCTCCACCGAACCCACGACAGGAACCTGGCGACAGCTGCTCAGCGCTCGCTACCTCGGCACCGCAACCGTCCTCGCGGGCGGCGTAGCGCTGTACGCCACCAACGTCTACCTCACCACCAGCCTGCTCCCCACAACCATCGACCAGATCGGCGGCCAGCGCTACTACGCCTGGACGGCAACGGTTTTCCTCATTGCGTCCGTTATTTCCTCAATGCTGGTCAGCAATGTCCTCGCCGCCCGCGGACCACGAGGTGCCTACCTGATCGGCCTGACGATCTTCGCTCTCGGAACTGTCGTGTGCGCTCTGAGCCCCACGATGGAACTGCTACTGGTGGGCCGAACGATCCAGGGCGCAGGAGGCGGGCTCCTTGCAGGACTCGGCTACGCCGTCATCAACGCAGCTCTGCCACAACATCTCTGGACCCGTGGAGCTGCACTGGTCTCGGCGATGTGGGGCGTCGGAACGTTCGCAGGCCCGGCCATCGGCGGCATCTTCGCCCAATTCGGTGCCTGGCGAATGGCGTTCGGTGTGCTCGTGGTGGCGGCACTCGCCGTCGCCGCCCTCGTCCCCAAGGCACTCCCGGTCCGCACGACCGAGACCACCGAGGCGAGCCCTGTGCCGATCCTGTCGCTGACCCTCCTCACCACGGCTGCACTGGCGGTCAGCGCTGCCGGAGTGATGTCCAACCTCACCACCACCGCAGTGATGGTCTCGGCCGGCGTGCTGCTCCTGGTCGCCTTCGTGGCTGCAGACCGTCACGCACCCCACGGCGTGCTACCGCCGTCGACCTTCAGCGCATCGTCCCTGAAATGGGTGTACCTGACCATCGTCGTCCTCGCCGTCGCCTCGACGGTGGAGACGTTTATCCCGCTGTTCGGCCAGCGACTGGCAGGCTTGGCACCGTTGGCCGCCGGATTCCTCGGAGCTGCACTGGCATTGGGATGGACTCTCGGCGAGATACCGAGCGCATCGGCCACAGCACCACACATCGTACGACGGATCGTCATCGGTGGACCGATCCTCGTCGCCGCCGGATTGTGCACCATGGGAACGTTTCTCACCGACCGAGCAGGTGCCGGCCTGGTCACCCTGTGGGTAGTGGGTCTGATCATCGCGGGAGTCGGAATAGGAATCGCGTGGCCGCACCTGGCGGTCGGTGCCATGACATCGGTCACCGAACCGGGCGAAGGCGCACGAGCCTCAGCCGCCATCAATACCGTCCAACTGATAGCCAACGCTTTCGGCGCAGCCCTTGCGGGAGTGCTGGTGAACCTCGGAGAATCATCGACGCTGCGATCGGCTCAGTTGCTGCTGTTCACCTTCGCGGCCGTGGCACTCGTCGGTGTGGCAGCGGCCGCGCGATCGCAGCGGACATAGGTCCGAGGTTGATCATCTACCGCATCAGGCCTGAACCACCCACACCGAATTGCCGTCGGGATCACGCAGCGCGAACATGGGCGGCGCACCGTCCTCCGCCCCGGAAATCGCGTCCATGTCGACACCGCCGATCGCGCTCAGTCGGGCATGTTCCGCCTCGACGTCGGGAGTTTCGACACCGATGGAGGCCCCGCCGGGCGAGTCACCCATCGGCGGATTCAGGGCGAGCCGCGCCGTCGAACCGGGCGGAGCCACCTCAACCCACCGATACTCGCCCTCGGGACCGAAGCGCGTATCGTCGCGCAGCTCGAAGCCAAGTACACGCGAATAGAACTCGAGAGCCGCGTCCTGGTCTGAGACGGTGAACATGGCCACGCCGATGTTCACGATGGTGCTGGATGTTTGATCATTCATGTCCGTACCGACTCGAGTGACGCGGAAAACACACCGCGCACCCAGATACGACTCCACCCCCGCATCGACCGAAGTCGATGCGGGGCTTAGGTCTGCAGGCTCTGTCATCCGGAAAAATAACACCGTTCGGCAAATTTGCGCCTTACTAAGCGCAGTTCCACAGAACATCTGGTACCCTGCCAATGTCTTACACCCACTTTCGAGACGATAGGCCAACTGGCAAACGCTGATGATGCAATCGAATCGCGAGCTACAGATAGACTTCGATTCGCTTCGTGAAAGCATGGATTCGAGTCCGGAAGACACGGTTTTTTTCGTCCTCAGTTACGGAAAAGATGTCAGGCGCTGGTACGTCGGCGACAAGAAGAAAAAGCGATGGCGTTCGAAGGTACTGCGAGTGGTTGTACTCACCGCCGGTACGGCAGGCACTGTTGTCCCTACGATCTCCTCCATTTGGGGGTCGATCCCCTTAGGGATAGGCTATCTCCTTCTCGCCACGGCAGCTCTTGCATACGCCGTAGACAAATTCTTTAACCTATCCGCCTCATGGATACGAGACCAACTAACCATTCACAAAATTGAATCCCTAACAATAGCGTTTATTGCTTCGTTAGCAACAGCAGGTCAGGTGGCAGGAGAGTCGCTCGAACGCGAAACCCTTCTCAAGGCTATTGCCTACCTCCAAGATTTACTCGCGCTTACCGTTGACGAGACCAACAGCTGGGCCGATGATTTCCAATCGACGCAGGAGCTTCTCGCCACGCACAATTTCTCGACATCTTTTACTGGTTCACCTTCCCGCACAGATGAATCAAACAAGTTACCGAATGCTGATAGATGACCATGACGAACTCTGCTTCAACCTCGCATGCCACTGCAGGCCCCATCTTAAGATGGGCTGGAAGTAAACGTCGATTGTTGCCCCTACTGCTCGCGACCGCGCCTACCGTCTTCGACCGTTACCATGAGCCGTTTGCCGGATCTGCATGTTTCTTACTTGCATTGAATCCCAAAAAGGCGACTTTAAATGATGCCAATTTCGCGTTGATTAGCGCCTACAGGTCGATATCGAGAGATACAGAAGGTATCTACCGACGACTTACGCTGATACCTAATGACGAGAACACTTACTACAAGATTAGGAACATCAAACCAGAGACGCTGTCTGAGCAAGATCGCGCGACCCGATTTGTGTATCTCAATCGAAATTGTTTCAACGGGATATATAGAACCAATCGACAGGGACAGTTCAACGTTCCTTACGGAAATCGAACGGGACCACTTCCTACACTGGCCGAGTTTCATGCTTTTGGCCGCCGCCTACGACGTACAACGCTTAAGTCCGTAGATTTCGAGAAAGCTCTGCATGCTTGCAGGCCTGGAGACTTTGCTTACCTTGACCCTCCGTACTTCAGCGCCAATCGCCAGACGTACGGCGAGTATGGATACGAAACGTATCGAGATTCTGACGTAAGACGCCTAATCGAATCGGTTCAAACACTGACCAGCAACGGAGTTAGAGTGATGATTTCCTACAAAGCTGACGCCGAACTGCTTAAAGCACTTGCCACTTCGACGTGGACTATCCGAAGCTTCGATGTTCATCGGGGCCTTGCCGCCTCGGCTAACGCACGCACATCCACGCGCGAAATATTGGCGACTAACTACAGTTTCCGCGAATAAGAGTACGCCAAATTAGGTTAGAGACTTCTTCTTTCGCAGAAGAACACTGACACCGACTGGATCTGTTGTGCAGACACGGTTCTCAGGCGTTCGAGCAGAGTCAGCGGACAACCTCCAAACCGCCAATTCGTCACCGTAAGCTACTCCGACAAGGAAGCAAGCAAGCGCAAATATTTTGGTACCAATCGGGACTAGTATTACCCGTCTACTCCTCACAAGCGAGTGAACGATCGACTCAACCGCCAGCGCAGTTCTCATCGGCGAACGAACAGAATACTGATAGATGTTTTCCGTGACGCCCTCAATCAGCGCAGAATTCCGATCCATAACAATGTGGTCGTAACGATCGTCGACCCCGCTTGCCACAAACAAATATGCGTCCGTAGGCTCCAATGTCTCTAATGCGCCGAGCGCCAAGTTGTGCTCGAAACCCAAGCCCAGCACACACGCCAGCGGCAAATCGGGGGTGCTGGTCCAACCCTCGAAACCTGAAATTGGTCGGTTGACGTGAATAGGGCCTTCGCTTCCGACGAGCTTTTCGTCGAAATCTGCGCACGAATAGTAAAAGTCGATCTCGATTTCCTCGACTTGATCAACCATCAGCGCTAACACCGTACCGGCAAGGCGATCACGGTCCATGGATGAGATGTCGATTGCAAACCGCAACGTCTGCGATTGCTCTGAATTCGCGTCCCTCCTGGCTGCTAAGCGTCCAGCTACCAATTCTCTCAAGAATATCCTGTAACTATGAGCATTAGTGTGGTAGATCGTTCCCATTGCCTTATATCTTTCCTCGTTCAGCGAGTAATCAAACGAAGCCACTGCAGGGTACGAGAACGCCCAAATATTTTCGGTCTCTCTTTGCAATCTTTCCGCCACATACCGTGCACGAGTTTCATACCCGAGAGTGCAGATCAGAGCATCATATCGATACTGACCGTTGAGACTCCCTTCTGGTCCCTGTCGGCTCTCAAGCAAGGGCTTTAAGTCGAAATTTACTCGTGGATCAAACTCGTCGAAATACATCGCTATTCCTCCTCAGTCAATGCAAAGCGAAGTTGGGGACTGGCCGAGTTACCTTCCGCCGGTCGCCTCGAACCCGATCCGCGAGATGAAATCGTCCAGCGACCAGGGAGCAATCCACTTAAAGAAACATCTCTCCCCAGTCTCATAGGCAAACCATATCTCGGAGCAAGCATATGGGCGAGTCTAAACCGACTCCCGAGAACCGAACCACTCAGCTTTCCCGCCGTATCCCTCGCCACATAAATAAGCGAGCCTGTATCGACGCCCAACTCGACTAGTTCTACAATCTTCGGATGCGTTGCTTTATCCACGATGAACCCAAGTGGGGCATCTGCGTTGAAGTCCTCTTCGACCAGCCTTTTGGAGAAGTTTGTACCCACCGCATCGAGCAAATCAAGTAGCGACACGGCGCGTCCGTCGACTAGCGAAGAAGGCTGCACCCGGATGAGCGCCAAGAATCGATCGAGAGTGTCGTCAATTACTCGATTCTGCTCGGCTGTTGTCAATTTCCGCCCAACAGATGACGCGTCGATCTGATTCAAAATTGCTTTTGCAAGCGCCAAGATCATTCGCGGATTGCCGTCTGGCAGGGCAAGAAGACTATCAGCCCCGGTATAAATTTTATATGTTTTACGAGACCGACGTCGGCCCCTATCATTTCGGTACTCATCACGAACCAACACGATATTCCGGATTTTCCGCAATGCAGACGAACGAGCTGAAGCACTAAGCTTGCCGAGATCTTCTAGATCGACCTCATTGCTTTGCAGATAGGAAGCGAAAGATGGATCTTTGTCACGCAAGCTTACATATCGCTTCCACAGTTGGCTACCTACTGCATACGGATCCGATCCTGACCGTTTAACAGAAATCTCGTTAGCGTCCTCTGCGTGCAGGTACTCCCGATTATCCATCTCACTCGCGCCGAGAAGGCGGTTTAGGCTTGTTGCAATAGGCGGTTGCCGCATTCGTAGAATTGAACTAATAACATCCCGAGTAAATTTTTCATTTGGCTGCCTAAAAGCCGACGTCAATGGGACGTGATCGTAATCCTGCCCATGAACGGCCGCTAAACGTCCCTCTAAAGCCCGTAGCGCGTGATCTGCGGGTGAAATTGAAAGCTTGTACGAAAGCACGGCCTCCGGGCCACGTAGCCTTCCGATCAGCTCATCAACAATACTCGTCGGTACCAGTTCTAGCTCATCGAACAGCAGATTCCATTTATGGTCATTTTCCCCACTTATCGAATTAAATGCCTCAAGAGCTGACGATGCATCAGCGAAAGGGTCGGCGTCGACCCAAGATGGAATCTGCCGGTCCCGTCCAGCCAAGAATGCGCGGCGAAGAATACCCAGCGAACGCAAGCGTGATTGAAACTCGGACGATACCGACTGGAATGTGGAGCAGACAACAGGGAGTTCGTATATTTTCGTTAAAGCGATACAAATTGTTTCTTCTTGCGCGTCAGTGATGCTGACTCGTAGATGGGCAATGTCTTCTGGGTCGTATGGACCGCTAGTCCTGTAGCTCATCGCCCGCACCACACTTCGAGCGATATGACATGAAAACGCCCCCCAGGAGATCGAAGTTTTCAAACCCTGATCAATATCCGCGGATGTCATTGTCAGCTGCGCATTCCACGATCGGTCAGCACCCACAAATATTCCGGACGCTTGCACGTTTAAGCGCGCAATATCTGCATTTTCATGCTGCCAGTGCTCAAGGGCCTCAGACTGCAGCATGCGAAGCAACGTTGTCTTTCCGCTACCGCGTGGACCTGTCAACAAAGAGTTCCCTGATTGTTGGATCTTCCAGAAAGCATCCGAGGGCACAAAGGTTTTCGCGATATCCCTAGCACTAAGCTTGTTCGCATTGTAGGCGCTGATGTGCTCGGGGAGAAAATCTGATCCAAGATGGAGCGGTCCGTTCATGTCAGGACACTCCCTCTGCAAGAATCCGCTTTTCAATTTTGAGCCAGCGGCCGGCTTCATCAAGGCTCACTCGGATTGGTTCGTCCAACGACCCCATAATTTCTACAACGCGCTGCTTATCATCTGGTGGAAGATAGTCCAATCGCGGTTCCCACTCAAGGAGATCCTGGTAGGAAGCTGAATTAGTGGGGTGCGCCTCAAGCCACCTTTCAATCTGGGAAGATAACCGATGTGGGCCGGTTCGCCATCCCAATCCACATTCCCCTGGTAGCCCGTCATTGGCGCCCGCTCTTCGCCAGCCGTCCAGTCCGGTCCATGACCAACTGTGGACCTTCGCAGCAATGTCGAGCGAAAGCGACTCTGCGATTTCACTGTTCTGGATTTCTATGACATGGAATTGGTTGCGGAATGCGTTACCAAAGTTGTTGCCGCCGTTGTTTACGCTGAAGCTGCTTGCCGAAAAGATATAGGGAGCACCTCCGCCCCCGTGTGCTGTGTGGATCCAGGGTCGGTGCTTGTGACCATGCACAACCAACCAGACACCTGATTCCTCGAGGGTCCTCAATAAGAGTTCCGCGTCGAGCATCTGGCTCCGTTCGCGCGTGTCGATCATGGGCAGCTGTACGACATGGTGATGCGTCAATAGGACGTTCGCGCGCTTATTTAAGCTACTAACCGATAAGGTCCCCGGCAGTCGGGTCGCGGCAACGTCCCCGAGTCGACCATGGTGATACTCGGGATGCCCATCGGCATCGTAGCCGTGGTGAGACGAAGAGTTTAGACTAACTAGATTGATGCGGTCGGTGTCGTACACAGCGTAATCTTGCGAAAAGTATCGCATTTGAGGATCATCACTGGCCTTCGGATGCTCAAATGGGAACAACGGCGAGAGCGCCATCAACGAGGCCTTCGGGTTGGGCCCACCGGACCCTCTGCTGTCGTAGTCATGATTGCCTGCGGTCGCAATGAGCGGCGCATCGAGGCGAACAGACAGCTTATTGAGATCTTCCCATGCGTTTACAAGTCCAGTCACGTCTGCCTGGTGAGCAATATCGCCGGGGCAAATTATTGCATCTACCTTTGACCACCCCATCTCCTCCACCGAGGACCCACACAAGTCAAACATCTTATTGGCTTGAGATCTGGCTCCCCCGTAGCCAAGTAACGAAGGCGCGGAGTCGTCGTCAGGTCCGCCGTGGGCATGCAAATCGGAAATGACGAGCAAACGCACCGGTGAATCACACATGTCCGGAGACTACACGGGGTTCAAGTGCGTATCGCCAAGATGGCTGTCAAACTGACAGGCCCTTCAGGCTGAAAGGCTGACCTGCGTCATAGCAATGGACTCCGCAAAAGGGCCTGCACGCATTTCTGGATGCAGGGCCTTTTTGCGTCACCCCAGATACAACAAAGCCCCGCACCGACCGAAGTCGATGCGGGGCTTGTGTCTGCAAGCTCTGTCGTCGTGAGCGGAAATTCGTAGTGGACTACGAATTTCTGCTCACGTGCGACGAAGTCGCTCTAGCGGTATTCGTTGGAGAAACCGTAGTCGTCGAGCGGCACTGCAGCGCCGGTTCCCTGGCCGAAGCCGTCCGGGCTGTAGTACTGATCGTCGTACGACGGCACCGCGTATGCCGCGGCACGCGCCTCTTCGGTCGGCTGCACCGTGATGTTCCGGTACCGGTTGATGCCGGTACCAGCCGGGATGAGCTTACCGATGATGACGTTCTCCTTGAGACCTATGAGCTTGTCGCTGCGGCAGTTGATCGCCGCATCGGTGAGCACACGAGTGGTCTCCTGGAAGGACGCTGCAGACAGCCACGAGTCGGTGGCCAGCGACGCCTTGGTGATACCCATCAGGACCGGACGTCCGGCTGCGGGCTCGCCACCCTCGGAGACGACGCGACGGTTGCTCGACTCGAATTCGCTGCGCTCGGTGAGTGAACCGGGCAGGAATTCGGTGGAGCCGCTGTCGATGATCGTCACGCGACGGAGCATCTGGCGCACGATCGTCTCGATGTGCTTGTCGTGAATCGACACACCCTGCGACCGGTACACCTCCTGGACCTCGTTGACCAAGTGAATCTGAACCTGGCGAGGACCCATCACGCGCAGCACCTCGTGCGGATCGGCAGCACCTTCCATGAGCTGCTGGCCGACCTCGACGTGGTCACCGTCCGCCAGAAGGCGCTCGGTGCCGTCGTCGTGCTTGAAGACGCGCAGACGCTGACGCTTGGAGAGCTTGTCGTAGACAACCTCTTCGCCGCCGTCGTCCGGGACGATGGTGATCTTGTAGAAACGATCGCCGTCCTCGAGCTGAATGCGTCCCGACACGTCCGCGATCGGAGCCTTGCCCTTCGGCACACGTGCCTCGAACAGCTCCTGCACGCGAGGCAGACCACCGGTGATGTCATCTCCGGCGACACCACCCTGGTGGAAGGTACGCATGGTCAGCTGAGTTCCGGGCTCACCGATGGACTGTGCGGCAACGATACCGACGGCCTCACCGATGTCGACCAGCTTGCCGGTGGCCATCGAGCGGCCGTAGCAGGTGGCGCAAACGCCGGTGCCGGTGGTGCAGGTGAGCACCGAGCGAACCTTGACCGACGTGATGCCCGCAGCGAGCAGCGCGTCGATGGCCGGGTCACCGAGATCGTGTCCGCGAGCGACGATGACCGTGCCGTTCTCGTCGACAGCGTCGTTCGCCAACGTGCGGGCGTACGTGCTGGTCTCGACGTGAGCGTCGCGGATCATCTTGCCGTCGGCCGTCTTCTCGGCGATCGTCGTGACGATGCCGCGCTCGGTGCCACAGTCGGTTTCCCGAACGATGACATCCTGCGAGACGTCGACCAGACGACGCGTCAGGTAGCCCGAGTCGGCGGTACGAAGCGCCGTGTCGGCCAGACCCTTACGAGCACCGTGCGTGTTGATGAAGTACTCGAGGACCGTCAGGCCTTCCTTGAAGGAAGACTTGATCGGACGAGGGATGAACTCACCCTTCGGGTTGGTCACCAAGCCCTTCATACCGGCGAGCGAGCGAACCTGAGTCATGTTTCCGGCTGCGCCGGACTTCACGATCATCGGGATCGGGTTGTCGTCGGGGAAGTGCGCTTCCATGGCCTTACCGACCTGCTCGGTCGCGTCCTGCCAGATCTTGACCAGTGCGGAGTTGCGCTCGACCTTGTCGAGAGCGCCGCGCTGGTACTTCTTCTCGATCTGATCGGCCTGAGCCTCGAAGGTCTCCATGATCTGCGGCTTCTCCGGCGGCACGAGGACGTCGGAGATCGAGATGGTGACACCCGAACGCGTGGCCCAGTAGAAGCCTGCGTCCTTGAGCTTGTCGACGGTCTGTGCGACGACGATCATCGGGTAACGCTCGGCGAGATCGTTGATGATGGTCGACTGACGCTTCTTCGGCATCTGCTCGTTGACGAACGGGTAGTCCGCCGGCAGCAGCTCGTTGAAGAGCACGCGTCCCAGAGTGGTCTCCGCGGTCCATGCCTCGCCGCGGTTCCAGCCCTCGGGGAACAGCTTGTTCTCGATCTCACGCGGCGGGCGCTGCGTGGTGAGACGAACCCGAATCTGCGACTGCACCGTGAGCGATCCACGGTCGACGGCCATCTGAGCCTCGGCCGGGGAGGAGTACGCCCCGAACTCGGCATGGTCGGTCTTCGCGTCGGCGCGCTCGCCGACAGCACCGGCGTCCAGACGTGTCAGGTGGTACAGACCCGTCACCATGTCCAGACGCGGCATGGCGAGCGGACGGCCCGATGCAGGCGAGAGGATGTTGTTCGACGACAGCATCAACACGCGTGCCTCGGCCTGAGCCTCGGCGGACAGCGGGAGGTGGACAGCCATCTGGTCACCGTCGAAGTCGGCGTTGAACGCCTCACACACGAGCGGGTGCAGCTGAATGGCCTTGCCCTCGACGAGCTGCGGCTCGAACGCCTGGATGCCCAACCGGTGCAGGGTGGGTGCACGGTTCAGCAGCACGGGGTGCTCGGCGATGACCTCTTCGAGAACGTCCCACACCTGCGGACGCTGACGCTCGACCATGCGCTTGGCCGACTTGATGTTCTGCGCGTGGTTCAGATCCACCAGACGCTTCATCACGAACGGCTTGAACAGCTCGAGAGCCATCAGCTTCGGCAGACCGCACTGGTGCAGCTTGAGCTGCGGGCCGACGACGATGACCGAACGGCCCGAGTAGTCGACGCGCTTGCCGAGGAGGTTCTGACGGAATCGACCCTGCTTGCCCTTGAGCAAGTCGGAGAGAGACTTCAGCGGACGGTTACCCGGTCCGGTGACCGGACGTCCACGACGGCCGTTGTCGAACAGGGCGTCGACCGACTCCTGCAGCATCCGCTTCTCGTTGTTGACGATGATCTCGGGAGCACCGAGATCGATCAGACGCTTGAGGCGGTTGTTGCGGTTGATGACGCGGCGGTACAGATCGTTGAGGTCGGACGTCGCGAAACGGCCACCGTCGAGCTGCACCATCGGACGAAGCTCCGGCGGGATGACCGGGACAGCGTCCAGGACCATGCCCATCGGCGAGTTACGGCCGGCCTGGAATGCGGCGACGACCTTCAGACGCTTGAGCGCACGCAGCTTCTTCTGACCCTTGCCACTGCGGATGGTCTCGCGAAGAGATTCCGCCTCGGCGTCGATGTCGAAGGTCTGCATGAGCTTCTGGATCGACTCGGCACCCATGGCACCGGTGAAGTACTCGCCGTACCGGTCGATGAGCTCGCGGTAGATGAGCTCGTCGACGATGAGCTGCTTGGGAGCGAGCTTGGTGAACGTGGTCCAGATCTCTTCGAGACGATCGAGCTCACGCTGCGCGCGGTCACGGAGCTGACGCATCTCGCGCTCGCCGCCGTCCTTGACCTTGCGACGCACGTCGGACTTGGCACCCTCGGCTTCGAGCTCGGCGATGTCGGCTTCGAGCTTCTGCGCGCGAGCCTCGAGATCGGCGTCGCGCTGATCTGCGACGGCCTTCTTCTCGACCTCCATCTCGGCCTCGAGCGTCGAGAGCTCGTTGTGACGGAGCTCGTCGTCGACCGTGGTGATGACGTAGGCAGCGAAGTAGATGATCTTCTCGAGATCCTTCGGAGCCAGGTCGAGCAGGTAGCCCAGACGGGACGGCACACCCTTGAAGTACCAGATGTGCGTGACCGGAGCGGCCAGTTCGATGTGACCCATGCGCTCACGACGCACCTTGGCGCGAGTGACCTCGACGCCACAGCGCTCACAGATGATGCCCTTGAAGCGGACGCGCTTGTACTTGCCGCAGTAGCACTCCCAGTCCCGAGTGGGGCCGAAGATCTTCTCGCAGAAGAGGCCGTCCTTCTCGGGCTTGAGCGTGCGGTAGTTGATGGTCTCCGGCTTCTTGACCTCGCCGTAGGACCACTGACGGATGTCGTCCGCAGTGGCAAGGCCAATGCGAAGTTCATCGAAGAAGTTGACGTCGAGCACGTAACTTCCTTTCCCCGTTATGGGTGTTGTGATACCGAATCAAAAACAAGAAATATCGCCCGGTGGGCCTGCATCGCTGCAGGCCCACCGGACCACAGAACTACTGTGCGAGGTCGTCGACCGTGGCAGCTTCGTTGCGGGAGAGGTTGATTCCCAGGTTGGCTGCGGCACGCTCGAGGTCTTCGTCGTCACCGTCGGCCATCGTGATGGCAGCGCCGTCCGAGGACAGCACCTCCACGTTGAGGCACAGCGACTGGAGCTCCTTGAGGAGCACCTTGAAGGACTCGGGGATACCGGGCTCGGGGATGTTCTCGCCCTTGACGATCGCCTCGTACACCTTCACGCGGCCGACAACGTCGTCCGACTTGATGGTGAGAAGCTCCTGCAGCGTGTACGCGGCACCGTAGGCCTGCATGGCCCAGCACTCCATCTCACCGAAGCGCTGCCCACCGAACTGAGCCTTACCACCGAGGGGCTGCTGCGTGATCATCGAGTACGGCCCGGTCGAACGAGCGTGGATCTTGTCGTCGACCAAGTGGTGCAGCTTGATGATGTACATGTAGCCCACCGACACCGGGTACGGGAACGGCTCGCCGGAGCGGCCGTCGAACAACGTGGCCTTTCCGTCGGATCCGACCATCTGCTCGCCGTCGCGGTTGGGAATCGTGCTCTCCAGCAGGCCGGCGAGCTGATTCTCCTTGGCACCGTCGAACACCGGGGTGGCGATGTTGCTGTCGGCCGGAGCCGCCAACATCTCCTCGGGCAGGCGATCGGCCCAATCGGGCTTGCTGCCGTCCGCGGCGATCTGCACGTTCCAACCGGTCTTGCCGATCCAACCCAGGTGGGTTTCGAGGACCTGACCGATGTTCATACGACGCGGAACACCGTGCGTGTTCAGGATGATGTCGATCGGGGTGCCGTCGGGCAGGAACGGCATGTCCTCCTGCGGGAGGATCTTGCCGATGACGCCCTTGTTGCCGTGACGGCCGGCGAGCTTGTCGCCGTCCTGGATCTTGCGCTTCTGAGCCACGTAGACGCGGACCAGCTCGTTGACGCCGGGAGGCAGATCGTCGTCGTCGTCGCGCGAGAAGACGCGGATGCCGATGACCTTTCCGTTCTCGCCGTGCGGAACCTTGAGCGAGGTGTCGCGAACTTCGCGAGCCTTCTCACCGAAGATGGCGCGCAGCAGGCGCTCTTCGGGGGTCAGCTCGGTCTCGCCCTTCGGAGTGACCTTTCCGACCAGCACGTCGCCGTCACGAACCTCGGCACCGATCCGGATGATGCCGCGCTCGTCGAGGTCCGCGAGAACCTCGTCGGAGACGTTCGGGATGTCGCGAGTGATCTCCTCGGCACCGAGCTTGGTGTCGCGAGCATCGATCTCGTGCTCCTCGATGTGAATCGAGGTGAGAACGTCCTCTTCCACGAGGCGCTGCGACAGAATGATCGCGTCCTCGTAGTTGTGGCCCTCCCACGGCATGATCGCCAGCAGCAGGTTCTTGCCGAGTGCCATCTCACCGTTCTCGGTGCAGGGGCCGTCGGCGAGGACCTGGCCGGTCTCGACGCGCTGTCCCTCGTCCACGATCGGACGCTGGTTGGCGCAGGTGCCCTGGTTGGAACGCGCGAACTTGCGCATCCGGTAGGTCTTGCGGGTTCCGTCGTCGGCCATGACCGTGACGTAATCGGCGGAGACCTCTTCGACGACACCGGTCTTCTCGGTGATGACGACGTCACCGGCGTCGACCGCGGCACGCAGTTCCATGCCGGTTCCGACGATCGGGGCCTCGCTGCGAACCAGCGGGACCGCCTGACGCTGCATGTTCGCGCCCATCAGGGCACGGTTTGCATCGTCGTGCTCGAGGAACGGAATCATCGCGGTTGCGACCGACACCATCTGGCGAGGCGACACGTCCATGTAGTCGATGTCGTCGGACGAGACGAACTCGACCTCTCCACCCTTACGACGAACGAGAATCTTGTCCTCGATGAAGTGACCCGAATCGTCGACCGGAGAGTTCGCCTGCGCGAGCGTGTGGCGGTCCTCCTCGTCGGCGGTCAGGTAATCGACATCGTCGGTCACCTTGCCGTCGACGACCTTGCGGTACGGGGTCTCGATGAAGCCGAACGGGTTGACCCGTGCGTACACCGACAGCGATCCGATCAGGCCGATGTTGGGGCCTTCCGGGGTCTCGATGGGGCACATGCGGCCGTAGTGCGAGGGGTGCACGTCGCGGACCTCGAGGCCGGCGCGCTCACGAGAGAGACCGCCGGGTCCCAGTGCCGACAGGCGCCGCTTGTGCGTCAGACCCGACAGCGGGTTGTTCTGGTCCATGAACTGCGAGAGCTGGGACGTTCCGAAGAACTCCTTGATCGCAGCGACGACGGGACGGATGTTGATCAGGGTCTGCGGCGTGATCGCCTCGACGTCCTGAGTCGTCATACGTTCGCGCACGACGCGCTCCATGCGGGACAGGCCCACGCGGATCTGGTTCTGGATGAGCTCGCCGACGGTACGCAGGCGACGGTTGCCGAAGTGGTCGATGTCGTCGACCTCGACCGGAACCTCGACGCCGTCGGGTGCGGTCATCGAGGTCTCACCTGCGTGCAGACGCACGAGGTACTCGATGGTCGCGACGATGTCTTCCTCGGTGAGGGTCGACGCCACGATGGGCTGACCCGAGTTGAGGCCGAGCTTCTTGTTGATCTTGTAGCGACCCACGCGAGCGAGGTCGTAGCGCTTGTCCTTGAAGAACAGGTTCTCCAGCAGGGTCTGCGCCGACTCCTTGGTCGGCGGCTCGCCCGGACGCAGCTTGCGGTAGATGTCGAGGAGCGCCTCGTCGGTACCGGCGGTGTTGTCCTTCTCCAGGGTGGCCATGAGGATCTCGGAGAAGCCGAAGCGCTCCGTGATCTGCTCGGTGGACCAGCCGAGAGCCTTCAGCAGCACCGTGACGGGCTGGCGACGCTTGCGGTCGATACGGACACCGACGGTGTCGCGCTTGTCGACGTCGAACTCGAGCCATGCACCGCGGCCGGGGATCACCTTGACGCTGTGCAGGTCCTTCTCGGTGGTCTTGTCGATCGAGTGATCGAAGTAGACGCCCGGAGAACGCACCAGCTGCGACACAACGACACGCTCGGTGCCGTTGATGATGAAGGTGCCCTTGTCGGTCATCATCGGGAAATCACCCATGAAGACCGTCTGGCTCTTGATCTCACCGGTGTTGTTGTTGATGAACTCGGCCGTGACGAACAGCGGGGCCGCGTACGTCATGTCCTTGTCCTTGCACTCATCCGTCGAGGCCTTGACCTCGTCGAATCGTGGGTCGGAGAAGGAGAGAGACATCGAGCCCGAGAAGTCCTCGATCGGAGAGAGCTCGGTCAGGATGTCCTCGAGTCCACCGGCGACACTGCTGTCTCCCCGGGCGGCGGCACGGTCACGCCAACTCTGCGCACCTACCAGCCATTCGAACGAATCCGTCTGTACATCGAGGAGACCGGGTACCTCCAACGGCTCGCGAATGTTCGCGAACGAAACCCTCCTCGGGGCTCCCGGTGTTCCGACAACTGCCTTGGTCTGGCTAGAGACTGCCAAGATGCGTCCTTCCAGCACCTCACGCGGGTCGCTCGTGCAGTGCGACCGCCGCTGTATCTGTTTGCTATATGTGGGGCGAATTTCGGCCGGTGCAACCAGACCGAATCCCCATCACAGCGGCCCGAAAACGAGCTTTCGGGTAACAGCGATCGAGAGGTGGACAGGAGGCAGCCAGCGCAACGTCCAAAGGTACCCCAAATGTGCGCACAGCGCAACGGGGGCATCAAAAGTAGCACCCGAGGTCCGTTCGCGCGCCGAGTCGGCAACAGCGTGTCGACCTTCCTCGCCGCGACCCGACCGAGAGCGACCGCGAAGCGGACGCCGTATCGGCAGGAAACTGAACGAACAGCTGCGGCGAACGGAAAGCTGTGGTGACCGATCGCGTGCGGTCGTCACCACGGGGGTGCTCCTTCACGACAAGAGTGACCCCTGCGCCTTCCTTCGTCAAGAGGTCCGAGGGAATCCGACGCTGCTATGGCAATCGAGCACGGCTTCTGATTGTATTTCCTCTGTCGCAATCGGGGGTGACGTCGTCAGGTGATCGGGTTCGCCGCGTGACAGGTCTTCCTCTGTGCCACAGGCATATTCACGGAGCACTCACATCACGTCTCGCGGGGGGACAACATGAATACGGTGGTAGTGGTCGACGTCGGATGCAGGCGTCGAGCCTTCGGTAGTGCCGCGTGACCAGGGGTTCGCCCGTCGTCGACTTCGTGGTCGCCCGTGCGCGCTGGGTCCTGGCAGTCGTGGTTGCGACCGTTCTGCTCGCCGGAACCTGGGGCCTGGGCGTCGTCGACGAACTCAGTCTCGGTGGCTACAGCGACCCCGACAGCGAGTCGGCGAAAGTCGATGCTCTCGTCGAATCCCGGTTCGGCCGTGACGTTCCGGACATCGCGGTGATCTACACCCCCGCAGACGGTCGGACGGTCGACGGAATCGGCGACACCGTGGCCTCGAGCCTCGCCGACATCGACGCCGGAGTGCTCGCCCGTGATCCCGTCTCCTATTGGACGGTGCCCGACGCCTTCGCTCCAGGCCTGCGATCGTCGGACGGGAACTCCGCCCTCGCGGTGCTGACACTGACCGGCGACGAGGATCAACGCGTCAAGTCCTACCAGGACCTGCGCGAAAGATTGAAGATCGACGGGGTGACCGTCCAGTTCGGTGGATTCTCGGCCGTCGTCGACGCGTACAACGAGCAAGCGCGAGCAGATCTGGTGCGAGCCGAGACCATCACCTTCCCGATTCTGCTGGTTCTGCTGCTGATCGTCTTCGGCGGACTCGTCGCCGCAGGAACTCCGTTGGTGATCGGCGGGCTGAGCGTGCTGGCGTCACTGGCCGTGCTGCGGGCACTGAACAGCGTCTCCGAGGTGTCGGTGTTCGCGACCAATATCGCGTCCCTGGTCGGACTCGGAATGGCCGTCGACTACAGCCTGTTCGTGATCACGCGGTTTCGAGAGGAGTTACGCGACGGGCGCGAAACGGTGGACGCGGTACGCCGCACGATGTCCACCGCAGGCCGGACCGTGGCGTTCTCGGCACTGTTGCTGATCTGCGGCTTCATCGGCATGCTCATCTTCCCGCAGGCGATGATCCGCTCACTGGGCTTCGGCGGCATGGCAGCAGTGGCCGTCGCCGCCGCGATCTCGCTGACCGCCCTCCCCGCTGCACTCGTCCTCCTCGGCCCCCGCATCGATTCCCTGAGCTGGCGCAAGGGTGCGATCGACCGCGGCGAGGCCCGGGCGCAGAAGTTCTGGGGCACAGTGGCGGACCGTGTCATGCGCAGGCCAGTTCTCGTCGCCGCCGCCATAGTCGGCGTGCTGGCCGTGCTCAGCGCACCCATCTCCGGCGTAGCTCTGGGCGACCTCGACCACACCGGCCTGCCCCAGGACTCGCCCGCCCGAATCGCGACGCAGAAGCTCCTCACCGAATTCACGCTCGCGAACACCGGCGTCACCGTCGTCGTCGAATCGGTCACCGATGCACCGCCGAGCCCTGCCGCGGTCTCGGCAGTCACCGACGCCATCGGCCGCGCGGACGGAGTCGCGGCAGCGTTTCCCAGTGGCAGCGCCGACAATCTGACCGTGGTCGATGCCATCATGACCTCGGCCGATCGCACCCCGGCTGCACTCGCGACCCTCGACGCGATTCGATCGATCCCCGCTCCCGCCGGGACCACGCTGAGCGTGGGCGGCAGCACCGCGCAGAGCGAGGACGGCATCGACGCGATCTACTCCACCATTCCGTGGATGTTGGCCATCATGGTGCTGGCCACTTTCACGATGACGACACTGGCATTTCGTTCGATCGTGCTCAGCCTCAAGGCAATTGCCATGGCGATGATCAGCCTGGCAGCCACCTTCGGAGTGCTCACCTGGATCTTTCACGACGGCCACGGCGGCGGGCTGATCGGCGTCACGGCAGGCCCCTTGCAGTCCACGATGAGCATCCTCGTCATGGCGGTCGTGTTCGGCCTCTCCACCGACTACGAGATCTTTCTGCTCTCACGCATCGTCGAGGCCCACGACAACGGAGCCACCACCAGGGAAGCAGTCCGCATCGGAGCCGCTCGCACCGGACGGATCGTGACGGCCGCCGCGCTGTTGCTCATCAGCGTCACCGCGTTCTTCTCGTTGTCCGAACTGTCGATGATGCGACTGGTGGGCATCGGCATCATCGTCGGTCTTCTCATCGACGCCACCATCGTGCGGATGATGCTCGTGCCCGCCCTCGTCACACTGATGGGGAACGCGAACTGGTGGGGTCATCCCACTCCGAGACGATCGACGTCGGCAGACAAGGACAGGACCGAGACGGGCGGGGCCGGAGTCCACGAACCTCCGGGAACTCCGGCCCCAGCCGACTACTGACCTACTGACCTACTGACTACTGACTGACCTCGCGCCATCGGGTGGCCTCGGCGAGCGCGAACCCGTGGACGTCGGCCAGCTCACCCAACCGTTCGACGCTCTCGCCGTCGAGCGTGGTGCCTATGCTGCGCAGACCGAACTCACCGGACAACGCGATCAGCATCGTCTCGGCCATGCAGGCGTACGTCAGGCCCGGAGCCAACCCGTAGGTCAACCCGAAATCCGAACCCGACGGCACCCGCACGATGCCGCCGTCGAACACCGTCACGTCCGGCCGCTCACCGCGCACGTCGCGGCCGATGTTCGGTGGTTGAGCGACATCGCAGACGATGGCATCCTCCATCAGATCCGTCGGATCGATCAGCGCATGCGGGGCCGACGTCGCAGCGATGACGATCAACGAATCCTGTACCGCAGCAACGGGATCGGTGAAGAATTCGACATGACGTGATCTGATCAGATCGTCCAGATCGCCATCGACCTCGTGTGCAGCCACGGCGAGGTCTCCCGAACCCGACCCGTTCCTCGCACTCGCCACCATCTCCTGCGCGGCCGCCCACAGCTTGGGCGCGATGACCGAGCTCTCGCCCTTCCTACCGACCAACGCGATACTGCCGACCTCTCCGGCCAGCTGTTTGCCGATGGTCCGCCCGATGGCCCCGGCCGCACCGAGAATCGTCACCCTGGCCTGCGCGACATCGATACCGCGTTCGCGGCACACCCGTCGAACAGCTCGCAGACTCGCCGCGGCGGTGAACGTGTTGCCGGTGGTGATGGGTCGAGACGTTGCACCGAGGCCAAGCCCGTTCCCCGTGATCACCGACGAATAGCCGCCCAGCCCCACGACCGTCGCACCGCGCGAGATCGCCAGTTCGACGGCACCGCCGACCACCCGCAGCGCCTGCTCGGTGGGCAGATGCAGCAACTGCGCCGACGTGTACGGCAGGCCGATCAGGTCACCGTGCGCCGTTGCACCCCCGCCCCCGGCGACCCGGCCACTGCCGATGACGAACGACGCTGGGTCGAGCTCGGACGTCGACGCGGCGAACCTCTCGAGCAGGTCCTGTCGCTCGGAGTGATCGAACACCTCGAGCGCAGGATCGAATGCAGCGAAGAACCCCAGATCGAGAGGGTGCGCGATGAACGCGAACCGCCGATCCGTCGGACGCACCGCGATATCGGGCGTCCGACCCGGACGCAGCGCCGCGAGGGCCGGCGGAGTGACGACGGTCGAGCGGCCGAGCAGGTGACCGAACAATCCGTCCAGGTCCCCCACCGCGGCGTAGCCGAGTGCCCTGTCCAGCGCCGCGACCAACCGTGCACACTGCACAGCCGAGACCGTCAGTGGTGGCTCGATCCGAATCACTCTGGTACCGAACAGAGTCGGCGCAACTCGGATCCCCTCGACATTGAGCAGGTAGGAGCAGATCACCGCAGCCAGATTGTGTTGCTCCGCAATCGACCCGAGCAGCGACTGACGCCCCACGAAATTCACGTCTGCACCGAGCTCGACACCGAGCAGCAAACCGCGTCCGCGAACGTCGGTGACTACCGACGGATACTTCTCGGCCAGCGCGCGCAGATCCTTCTTCAACTGCCGCCCGAGCACGGCAACGTTCGTCACCACAGCGCAGTCGTCTCGAGTCAGCTCGTCGAGAACTGCGATGCCCACCCGCGCCGCCAGTGCATTGCCCGCGAACGTCGACGTGTGGCGCAGCGCGAAGCTGTCGTTCACCAGCGCCGGTGCACACAGCACCGCACCCACCGGCACGATGCCGCCGCCGAGCGCCTTGGCCACCGTCATGATGTCCGGTACCACCCCTTCGTGTTCCGCCGCGAACATCCGCCCGGTACGACCGAGTCCGGTCTGCACCTCGTCGAGCGCGAGCAACACCCCGTGCCGATCACAGATCTCCCGCACGCGGCGCAGATAGCCGTCGGGGGGACACACCACTCCCCCCTCACCCTGGATCGGCTCGACCAGAAACACCGCGTAGTGCCCAGGCGCAGCCGCCAGAGCCGCGTCGAGCGCATCGGCGTCACCGAACGCAATATGGTCGAAGCCCTCGACCGGTGCGCCGAATCCGGTTTGGTACCTGATGTTTCCGGTAGCGGACAACGCTCCGAGCGTCTTGCCGTGGAAGCTGTTCCCGGTCGTCAACACACCCAGCCGCCCGGTATGCGCGCGGGCGATCTTGAGTGCTACCTCGGTCGCCTCGGTACCGCTGTTGACGAACGTCGTTCGCGTCAATCCGTCCGGGGCGATGCGTCCCAACCGATCTGCAAGTTCACCCGCCGCAGTCAGCACCGAAGGCTGCACGAAGATCGCCTCCCCGCTGCAGCGAACATCGTTGATCGCCTGCCAGATCGGGGTGGGGCCGTGGCCGAACGGTAGAGCACCGTAGGCCCCCGCGAAGTCGAGATACCGGCGGCCCGCGGCATCGAACAGGACGGTCCCGTCACCGCGCACGTATTCGCGATCCAGATTCAGGGCAGACAGAAGTCGGTACAGTTCCGGGTTGACGTTCTCCGCAAAGCCCGATCGACCGGACCGTGATTCCAGGGCGGAAAAATCGATAGTTGTGTCAGTCATGACCAGCATGCTCCGTTTTCGTCGGATCCACCCCTGGCTGTCGAGCGTCGAAATGGTTGTCCCGAACAACCAGGGCTCGTCCCAAGCCAGGACGCAATCGCGATGGTAACTCCGACACGGGCGCTCGACAGATGACCGACCAGCGCACGAGAAAGCCCCGCCCGAGCAGGGTTTCTGCGTCGAACGGGGCTCGATCGAGAGACCGGGCGAAACGGTCGCTACTGATCGTCGATGGCAGACAGCTTCCAGGTGCCGTCGATCTTTTCCATGTTGACCGTCAACGGGCCCTCGGCACTCCCCGTCGCAGAACCGTTCTGCGTTGCACTGATGTTCACGTTGGCGAGCAGCTCGGCCTTGTCGTCCTCCAGCCGCGTGACGCCGATGTCCGTCACGCTGGCCTCGGTTCCCGTATTCGTCTGCACCACAGCAGATTTGGTTGTCTCAGCGGTGGAGTTGAACTCGTCGAGCATCGACTGATTCAACACCGCACGAGCTGCATCGAAATCGGCATCGATCGTCTCGGCCTTGTACGTGTACAAGGTCTGCAGCGCATCGGTCGTGGCCGAGGTCACTTCCTGTGTGGCGGCAGAATCCACCCAAGCAGCATTGTCGATGGTGGCGAAAGGCTTGAACGCAGCAACCGCAGCGAATGCACCGAGCACCACTGCGATGACCGCGACGATCATCACGTGTTTGTAGCCGATCCCCGAACGTGCTCCAGCGGACGGCGTAGCGGAGGATTCGGCTGTCGCGGGCTCGGCGAGCGAGGACTCGGCAGGGACGGTCTCGGCGGCGACGGACTTGCCGGTAACGGTCTTGGCTGTGACGGTCTTGCCTGTGACCGCCTTGCCTGCGCCTGTCTTGGCGAGCGAGGGCTTATCGGTGGCCGTCTTGTCGGCAACCGGCTTGTCCGTAGCCGTCCTGTCGGCAACCGGCTTGTCCGTGGCGATCTTGTCAGTGGCTGCCTTGTCGGCCGTCTCGGATCCTTCGAGGCGGGTCGAGTCCGAGTCGGCGGGCACAGGCTTTCCGGTGCCGGCCACCTTGCGGCGCACCTTGCTGGTGGTGGTGGGTGGAACGATCTTGCGACGCTGGGGAGGCACTACAGAACTCCTTCGAAACTCACTTCACAACACACGGAGACGACATTGCCGGGGAACGTCAGTTGCCGCCGGAATCCGGCTGTGGGGCCGGCGTCGCTTCCGTACCGGGGGTGACCGCATTCGGGTCGGTGGCACCCGGTTCGGACGGGATGACGGGGTTGGTGCTCGGATTGTCGAGCGAGATCCGTGAACCGATGGGGTCGACCTTGTTGGTCTTCCACACTCCGTCGACCTCTTCCATCGCCAGTCGCATCGTGAGCTTGCTTCGCTCGACACGGTCGGGCCAGGTGGTGGTCGTGGCGATGACCACGAGCGCGGTGGCAGTGTTCTCGTCAGTACTCAGTTCCGTCACGGTGCCGTGGAGAACCTCGGCCTCGCTCTTGGCTCCGGACTGACGAACCTGATCGGTGATCCCCGAGCGCGTCTGCTCTAGGTCGTTGAGCATCAAGTCACCGGTGATGGACGACTTCATGTTGTCGAACGACTGATCGATGTTGGCGGCGTCCACAGTGTTCAGGTTGACGGCCGCTTGCTGAGCGCCGGTGAGGGCAGCGTCGCGCGTATCCGCGGTCGGCTTCTGACTGAGCAACGCCTGGCCCCAGCCGTAACCGAAGAACACTGCCGCCGCGAGCGCCGCCACGGCGAGCACGGTGACGACGGCAAGGAGAATTTTCGCTGTCTTGTTCTGCCCTGGAGTCGCTGGGGACTCCAGGGCTTCGGTGCTCGAGTTCACAATTTCACCCTACTACTCGGTAATATCCGGCCGAACCACTCTCGGCCCGACGATAGTGCTGAGCAGCAGTTCTTCCGATTCCGCTACTTCGGCGTGACGCCGATGAGCGGTGCCAACTGGGTGGCGATGGGGTTGAGGTTGAGCTTCTCGGGATCGACCTTCGGCTTGAGGTCCCACGGCTGCGGCACGTCCGGATCGGCGAAGACGATTCGGTTCGCGCTACGAACGCCCGTGACGCTGCCCTGCGGAGTCGCACAGTTCGCATCGAGGTTCAGCGGGTAGTTCTCCCGCGTCGGATCGAAGTTGGGGTTCTTGCGCTTCTCCTCGTCGAGGATCGCCTGACTGCCCTCGTAGCCCACCGTGCACGGCGGCGGGTTGTTCACCTCGAGCAGCAGACCCTGATGGATCGTGCCGTCGTTCGGGACGATGGTGGAGATACCGGCACCGAGCGCAGGCAGGAACGTCAGGAACGGACGAAGAGCGAGATACCGCGGCTCGGCCTGAGCGGCAACCAACGCAAGGTTGTTGATGTCGGTCGTCAAAGCAGGACCGGCATCGGTGATCAGACCACCGAGCTGATCGCCGGCAGCGGTTCCGGTGTCGATGAGCCGCCGGATGTCGGGATCGTTGGACTTCAGCTGAGCCGTCACCTGATCCAGGCTGGTGGAGAACTCCCGGATGAGGTCCGACTGCTCGGACTGCGTGTCGAGCACCGGCACCGCGTCGCGCACCAACGCCAGCGTCTGCGGCAACGCCTCGTTGCCTGCCTCGGAGATGTTTCCGAGCGAATCGACGAGCGATTGCAGATCGTTGCCCTTGCCGTCGAAGGCCACACCGAGTTCGTTGACCACCTTCGTCAAGTTGTCGAGCGGCACCGACCGAACCAGCGTGTTGGTGTTGGCGAGCACGTCCTCCACCGGAACGGGTGTCGCGGTGTCGGCCACCGCGATCTGGGAGCCGTCGACCAGGAACGGTCCCTGGTCGGTCTGTGGCTGCAGATCGACGTACTGCTCACCGATCGCGGACCTGTTCGCCACGACGGCCTTCGTGTCGGCCGGGATGTCCGGCCCGCCGCTGTCGAGCTTGAGTTCGACCTGGACACCGTCCTGAGTCAACTGCAACCCACCGACGGTACCCACCGGAACACCGCGGTACGTGACCTCGGCGTTGGTGAATATTCCACCGGAATCGGCGAGGTTCAGCGCCACGTTGTACTGCCCGAACCCGAGCATGTTGTCCAGGCGGACGTACTTTCCGCCGACGAAGATCAGCCCGACTACGGCGACCACGACGAATATCACCAACTGGTACCGAACGAGCTTCGATCTCACTGGCCAACTCCGAACTGTTCGAGCAGATCATTCAACGGTGCCAACGGGTCGAACGGCGCAGGCGCTGGATTTTCACCCGCACCCGGTGCACCCGGGCCGGGAACCGGCGACGGGATGATCGGTGGCAGCGGCAGCAGCGAAATCGTCGGCCAGCCCGGACGTGGTCCGTTTCCGTTGTAGTACGGATTGGACGGGTCGACGACGGGGAGTGTCTTGCCGTACTTCGGCTGGATGTAGACGGGGTCTCCCTCGCCCACACCGAAGTTGCGCAGCGCAGTTCCGATCGACAGGTCGAGCGACAGGAACAGGTTGGCCGAGTTGCCCTCGATGATCTTCTCGGTGCCGTCGGCGAACGGCAGTGTCGGGATCACCGCGAGCGAGGTCACCACGTCGTCCGCCGAATCGGCGAGCGCCTGCAGCGTGGGGCGCAGGGCCCGCAGGTCGGCGATCAGATCGTCCTTGGACCGGTTGATCACGTCGGTGCCGACCGAGCCGAGACGATCGAGCGCACCGAGCATTTCGGTGAGCTGCGGTCGCTGCTGCTCGAGAACCTCGGTGGCGATCGGCAGGTCCTTCAGCACCCCGTCGATCTTGTCGGTCTGCGAGTTGACGCGACCGCTGAGTGTGTCGAGACCGTCGATGGCGCGGGTGATGTCGTCACGCTGCTGGTTGAGTCCGTCGATCAGCGTGTTCGCCTGCTGCAGAAGGTCTTTGGTCTTGCCCTCACGACCGTCGAATGCCGTGCTCAACTCCTTGACGATCGGTGAGAGCTGTCCGACGCCGCCACCGTTGAGCAGCAGCGAGAGTGCGCCGAGCACCTGTTCGATGTCGGTGGCGTGGCGGGTTCGATCGAGCGGGATCGTGGCACCGTCCTGCAGACGGGCGGCCTCCTCGTCACCCGGAGGTGCCGAGAGCTGCACGAACTTCTCGCCGAGCAGGTTGGTCTGCTGAACCGACGCGATCGCGTTGGCCGGCAGGTCCACGTCGGAGTTCAGAATGACGTTGACGTCGGCGGTCCATCCGTCGTTGGGAACGGTGATCGAGTCGACCCGGCCGACGGCCACACCGTCGACCTTGACGGTCGACTGCGGAACGAGGTCCAGAACGTCGTCGAACTGCACTGTCAGGTTGAACGGGTTGTCACCGATGTCGGCACCACCCGGCAGCGGGATGGCGTAGATACCCGCCGACGAGCATGCGCCGGCAGACAGCGCCACCACGCAGAGCCCTGCTCCCAGGGACAACGAACGCTTCACACGAGCTCGATTCCGATTCACAGGGGTACTCACTGTCCCCCACCTCCGATGTACGACTGCTCGAGTCCTGGCATCGAGCTGGTTCCCAGCTTGGGCGAGACCACACCGGGGACCGTGCCGGGCACAGATACGTTCTGTTCGATGTCGTTGGTGAGAACCCCGAACGGCAGCACGATCCGGTTCTGGTCGGCGAGAGGTGCCTGGATCATGGTGGTGATGTTGGCGCACTGATCGATGATCGGCTGAATCTGCGCACCGAGAGCCTCGAAGCGAGGATCACCCGGTACCAGCTTGCCGAGGTCGATCAGTCGGCAGACGGTGCCGAGCGGATCCTGCGTCTCGTTCTGCAGGTTGGCACGCGATGCGAGCGTGCCCGACTCGGCGTCGTACGCATTGACCAAGTTGCTGATCGCCAGCGGCAGCAACGTCAAGGTCTGCACCAGCTGCTCACGGTTGTCCGCCAGAGTTTGCGTGGGCTGTACGAGCCCGTTGGCCGCGTCCGTGAGTTCCGTGCGGTTGTCCGCAACGAACGTCGCGACATCACCGAGCGCTACCGACAGTTGCTGCAGCGCAGCACCGAGATCCTCACGCTGACCCGACAGGAAGCCGGTCAGGTCGGCCAACTGAGTGTTGAAGTTGCGTACCTGCTGATCGTTGACGGCGAGCGCACTGACGAAGGTCTGCAAGTTCTTGATCGTGTCGAACACGTCGGTCCGTGAGTCGCTCAAGGTCCGACCCGCCGCCGAGAGCTGAGTGATGCTGTTGCCCAGCGCTTCACCGTTGCCGTCGAGGTTTGCCGCACCGGTGTTCACGAAGTCCGTGAGCGCACCGTCCTTGTTGGCCCCGTCGGGTCCGAGAGCTTTGGACAGGTCGTTGATCGACGAGTACAGCTCGTCGACCTCGACAGGTGTGGCCGTGCGATCGCGACCGATCGTCGTTCCGCTGGCCATCGTGTCGCCGCCGGTGTACGCGGGTGCGAGCTGAACGTAGCGATCGGCGACGAGCGAGGGGGTGACCTGGACGGCCTTTGCATCGGCCGGAATGTCGATGCCCCGGTCGACTCGGAGGACGACCTCGACGTCGTCGCCCATCGGGGTGACGGAGTCGACGGTGCCGACCTTGACGCCGAGCACGCGGACCTCCGAGCCGGAGTAGATGCCGACCGACTTGTCGAAATATGCGGTGATCTTGGTCGTTCCGGCCCTGGTGAACAGCCACCAGCCTGCGACAGCCACGACCAGTGCGACCACCACAACGACGGCGATGATTGCGAGCTTGTTCTTGTTTCGCGGCGCTGCCTGAGTGTCTGTCATCAGTTCCCCGCCAACTTGTCGACCGAGGGCTCGCGGTAACCAGGTATCAACGGAACTCCGGGTGGTGTGAGGTTGGCCAGGACGATGTCGAGCCACCGGCCGTTACCGGTCACGTTGGTGTACAGGCGAATGAACGGCTCGTACAACTTGAGTGCGCGGTCGAGATTGTCGTTGTTGCGCTGCAGGATCTCGATGACACCGTTGAGCTGCTGCAGCATCGGGTTGATGGTGGCCTCGTTGTCGCGGACCAGACCGGTCAGCTCCTGGGACACGCGCTGTGTGCCGGTGAGAAGCTGCGAGATGGCCTGCTGTCGGTTGTTGAGCTCTTCGAGCAACGGGCCGGCATCTGTGATCAACTTGTTGAACTGCTCGTTGCGGTCGGCCAGCACCTTCGATGTCTCGCCGGTGGCAGCGAACAGCTTCTTCAGTTCCTCGTCACGGCTTGCCACCGTCTGAGACAGCCGAGTCACACCGTCCAACGAGGCACGGATGTTCGCCGGCGTCTCCGAGAACGCCTCGGACAGGGTCCGCATGCTGGTGGCGAGTTGATCGGTGTCGATGTCGTTGATGGTCGAAGCCGCTGCCGAGAACGCATCGATGACGTCGTACGGAGACGTGGTGCGATCGAGCGGAATCGTGTCCTTGGGGCTCAAGGTGTCCGGTCCGCTCGGGTCGAGGGCCAGATACTTCTGGCCCAGCAGTGTCTTGATGGCGATGGCCGCGCGTGACTCGTTGCCGACCCAGGCGTCCTGCACCGTGAAGTCCACGAGCACCCGGTCGCCTTCGAGACGAACATCGGTGACCTTGCCGACCTTCACGCCCGCGATACGGACCTCGTTGGACGGCTTGAGACCAGCTGCTTCGCTGAACTCCGCGGTGTACACCGAGCCTGCACCGATGATCGGAAGCCGATCGAGAAAGAAGACCGACATCGTGGCGAGCAGGATGATTGCGATACCGAGCGCACCGATGGTGGCCGGACTACGACGAGATTTCATTGCTTGATCCCCCCAGCTTTGCAACGCTCTGCCGAGTTCGTGTACAGCGGCTGGTTGACGGTCGGCAGCCCGGTCGGCAGATTCAGATTCGGCGAGCTACCCGGTCCGGCGACGATGTCGATGCCGCAGAGGTAGAACGTGAACCAGGATCCCTGCTGGGCCGTGCGGATGAGCTTGTCCAGCTTGTTCGGCAGAATCCCGAGGACCTTGTCCACATCGTCACTGCGCCGATTGATCGTCTCCGACAACGTGTTCAGTGCGGTCACCGATCCCTGGATCGACGGCCGAGTCGGCTCGAGCAGGTCTGCGGTGGCGTTCGTCAGACCGGCGAGCGACGTGACGGCGGAGCCGACCACGTCACGGTCGGCCGACAGGCCCGAGACGAGCTGCTGGGTGTTGACGATCAAGCTGTCGAGCTGGCCGTCGTTCTGATTGACCGTCGCCAGAACGTTGTTGAGATTGGTGATGACCTGGCCGATGACCTGATCCTTGTCGGCGACGGTGTTCGTCAGACTCGCCGTGTTGGATACCAGCTCGTTGATGGTGCCCGACTCCCCCTGGAACACCTGGATGATCTGGTACGACAGCTTGTTGACGTCGTCTGCGCTGAGGGTGGTGAACAGCGGCCGGAAACCGTCGAACAGTGTGGTCAGGTTGACCGCGGGCTTGGTCCGCTCCAACGGGATCGTCGCACCCCCGTTGATCTTCTGGCCCTGGTCCCCCGAGCCCTGCTCGATGGCGATGTAGCGCTGGCCGACCAGGTTCCGGAACCGGATGGTTGCCGTGGAACTCGCCGGCAACCAGTCGCGGCTACTGAGTGTGAAGCCGACTTTCGCTTCGCGCTCGTTGGTGATCTCGATGGTGTCGACCTGGCCGACACGAACGCCTGCGATACGAACCTCGTCGCCTTCGTTGAGAGACGTGACGTCGGAGAACACAGCCGAGAACTTCGTGCCGCCGCCGCCGCTCGAATTGGCAATGGTGAAGGCAAGGGTGGCCGTGGCGATGATCGTGATCACGGCGAACACGACCAACTTGATGATCGGCGCGAGAAGGCCTCTCATTTCACGCTCACCTCCGCTCCTCTCAATGCCGGAGCGCCGATAGCGGCGGCCCACGACGGAATACTGTCCGGTGCAACGCCACTCGCCTGTCCGTAGATCACGGCGAGGGTGTCGCGTTCGAAGTCCGATCCCTCGTAGCTCGCCGGCTGCGCGGATTCGGCAATGGCCGGAACGATGGAGCTCTGAGCCGACTTCGGTGGTCCCTGTCCTGGGATCTCCTGCGGACCCGGGTTACGAGTAGGCACCTGGTAGGAACCGTCGTTGATGGAACCTCCCGGGTACTGCGGGAAGAACTCACCCGGAGCTGCGGGCTCGAAGCACGTGGCTCCGCGATCGTCGAACAAGCGTGGCTCGTCCTGGTTCGGCAAGTAACGGCCCTTCGGGTTGACGAACGATGCGGAGACGTTGATGCCGGGGTAGTCGTCGCCTTCGCCGAGCACGATCGCGCCGCGCCTGGCACCTTCGGCGAACTGGCTGAACGTGCAGCCGAACGTCGGCGAGAACTCCGCAAGCAATTCCAGTGCCTCACGCGAATTCGACGCCAAGCTGATCAGATTCTCGGAATTCGCCTGCAGGAAGTCCGCGGTGACGTTCGACACCGACGTGAGCGAGCCGTACAACGTCTCGAGACCGGACTGACGCTCGACGACGGTGTTGCCCGTCGTGCGCAGATTGTCCAGAGCCGAGATCAATTCCGGCGCCGCATCCGCGTAGGTCTGGGAGAAATCTGCTAGGCCGACGAGGGTCTGCTGAATGTTCGGCAGCTCCGTGTTCAGACCCGACACGATGTTCGTCAGATTGTCGATGGTCTGCCCCAGTTGCTCCCCACGCCCGCTGAGACCCTGTGCAAGAGACCCGAGGGTGTTGGCGAGATCCTGCGGCGGAATCGCCTGCAGCAGAGGGAGCAAGCCGTCGAGCAGCTGCCCGACCTCGATCGCGTTCCCGCTCGTGTCCTGACGCAGAACCGTGCCGTCGGTGATCGGCGACGCCGAATCGTTCTCGGGCACGATCAGCGACACGTAACGCTCGCCGAACAGAGTCTTCGGAAGCAGCCGAGCCGTCGCGTTCGACGGAATCAGCGGTGCCTTGTCCGGATCGATGGCCAATTGGGACGTGACGACACCGTCGACGGTGGCCGCAGAACGGACCTCGCCCACGATCATTCCGCGCACCTTCACGTCCGCATTCATCGGCAGAGAGTTTCCGACCGAGTCGGTTTCGAGGCTGACGTTCACCACGGACTTGAACGTCTTGTTGTAGGAGGTGATGCTCCACCCGAGAAACAGGATGAGCACCAGGAAGAATGCAAGTCCGAGCAGTACTCGCTGCAGTCGCGACGGCGAGTCGATCATCCGGCAACCCTCACTGTGGTGGTCGTGCCCCAGATGGCGAGGCTCAGGAAGAAGTCCAATACGGCGATCGTGACGATTGCCGTACGCACGGCGCGGCCCACTGCGACGCCGACGCCTGCCGGTCCGCCGGAGGCGTGATAGCCGTAGTAGCAGTGGATCATGATCAGCACGAAGGCGAAGATGAGCACCTTGAGGAAGGAATACAGCACATCTTCAGGAGGTAGGAACAGATTGAAGTAGTGGTCGTACGACCCCGACGACTGCCCGTTGAAGATCGTGCTGATCCCTCGCGAGGCGACATAGGACGCAAGCAGACCCACGATGTAGAGCGGGATGACCGCGACGAAGCCGGCGATCATGCGGGTGGTGACGAGGAAAGGCACGCTCGGCACAGCCATGACCTCGAGCGCATCGATCTCCTCGGAGATCCGCATGGCACCGAGTTGTGCGGTGAAGCCGCAGCCGACGGTTGCCGAGAGCGCCAGGCCCGCGACGATCGGTGCGATTTCACGGGTGTTGACGTACGCGGATAGGAATCCGGTGAGCACGGAGCTACCGAGCTGTTCGAGCGCTGCGTAGCCCTGCAGGCCGACGACGATGCCGGTGAAGCCGGACATCATCACGATCACGCCGATGGTGCCGCCGATGACGGCGAGCGCACCGCTGCCGAAGGTGACCTCCGCCAGCAGGCGGAGTACTTCCTTCTTGTAGTGCACTGCAGTCTTGGGAATCCACCCGATCGCCCGCAGATAGAACGACATCTGCTCGCCTGCGCGGTCGAGCACGTTGAGCGGGGCATTTCCGACACGCTTGACGCGCATCAGTGTGCGGTCACCGCGACCTCTTGCGATAGTCATCGCGGTTACGCTCCCTTCGCTGGGACGACCTGGAGGTACACCAGGGTCAGAATGAGGTTGGCGAAGAAGAGCAGCAGGAACGTGATGACCACCGTCTGGTTCACTGCCTCGCCGACGCCCTTGGGTCCGGGGTTGGGGTTGAGCCCCTTGTACGAGGCGATGATGCCCGCGATGAGTCCGAAGATCGCCGCTTTCGCTTCTGCGACATAGAGATCCGGAAGCTGTGCCAACGCCGAGAACGATGCCAGGTACGCACCGGGTGTACCGCCCTGCAGGATCACGTTGAAGAAGTAGCCACCCGCGATGCCGACGACCGAAACCAAGCCGTTGAGCAACAGAGCGATGAGAATCATGGCCAGCACACGCGGAACGATCAAACGCTGCACCGGGTCGATACCCAGGACCCGCATCGCGTCGATCTCCTCGCGAATGGTCCGCGATCCCAGGTCTGCGGTGACCGCGGATCCAGCGGCACCGGCAACGAGCAGGGCTGTCACCAGAGGTGAACCCTGCTGGATGACCGCGAGCACACTGGCCGCGCCGGTGAACGATTCGGCACCGAGCTGCTTGATGAGCGATCCGGTCTGCAACGAGACCACAGCGCCGAAAGGAATGGCGACGAGCGCAGTCGGCAGAATCGTCACGCTGGCGATGAACCAGGCCTGCTCGATGAACTCACGGAACTGGAACGGCCTCCGAAAGGTGTTCCGAACGACCTCGACCAGAAGTTCGACGATATTGCCGGCTTGTGTCAGAGCGGCGTTCGCCGGAGCGAACGCGGACTTCTTCGATCCCCCCATGTCTGCTATTGACCCCGACCTTGCGTAGGAGCTTGGTAGCCCTGTTGATCATGACCTTGTCCGCCGTAGCCCTGCTGGTCGTAACCCTGCTGGTCGTAACCCTGCTGGTCGTAACCCTGCTGGTCGTAGCCCTGCTGGCCGGCGTACGCGGGGTACTGCTGACCGGGGTCGGTGGTGTCGAGGCTCTCCTGGATGGCGACCTGCGCGTTGTGCGGCAGGGTGTGCATGATCTGACGGACCCGCTCCTGCCTGCGTCCGACGGCCTGACGGACCGGGGTGCCGGGGGTGGCCTTCATCTGCGGCACGATGCCTTCGACGTCGTCGACGCCACCTGCATGGTGCCCGGCGTCGACGAGGGCCTGCTCGTGCGCCATCTGCGCCTCGTCCTTCTCCTCGGACATGCCGATCGGACCGATCATCGTGCCGTTGAGGAACTGCTTGACCACCGGCTCGTCACTGGTGAGCAGCACCTCGCGTGGCCCGAACATCACCAGCTGACGACGGAAGAGCATGCCGATGTTGTCGGGCACCGTACGAGCGAGGTTGATGTTGTGCGAGACGATCAGGATCGTGGCATCGATGTTGGCGTTGATATCGATGAGAGTCTGCGAAATGTACGTCGTACGAACAGGATCGAGGCCGGAGTCGGGCTCGTCGACCAGGATGATCTCGGGATCGAGCACCAGGGCACGGGCGAGTCCGGCACGCTTGCGCATACCGCCGGAAATCTCGCCGGGCAGCTTGTCCTCGGCACCGAGCAGACCCGTCAGTTCGAGCTTCTCCATGACGATCTTGCGGATGTCGGACTCGGACTTCTTGGTGTGCTCACGGAGCGGGAAGGCGACGTTGTCGTAGAGGTTCATCGAGCCGAACAGCGCACCGTCCTGGAACAGCACCCCGAACAGCTTCCTGATCTCGTAGAGCTCACGCGAGGAGCACTGCAGGATGTCGGTTCCGTCGATGAAGATCTTGCCCTGTTCGGGACGCAGGAGGCCGATCAGAGACTTCAGGAAGACCGACTTGCCGGTACCGGAAGGACCGAGGAGCGCACTGACTTCACCCTTCGGCAGAGTCAACGTCACGTCCTGCCAAATCTTCTGTACACCGAAAGACTTGGTCAATCCTTCGACCGAAACCTCGACTCCCACGCTGACCTCCACAATTCGTACACATCGACCCGGATGTGGGTTGCGTCACTGTATCCCATGCAGGTGTCCGCACCGACACGGGAGCTTACCGCCCAGTAAGAACTTCCCCGAGTCAGGCTGTAGAGCTTGCATCAGTGTGGCTCATCTCACGCGACACGGTCGGCGACTCGCCAGAACTGTGACAAGTACCAGTCGCGCAATGCTGTGAAACACCACAAGTGAACCCAACCGAAACCCTTCGACATGCTTCAGACTTCGGCGTGACCGAGTAAACAGGGGCTGAATCCGGGTGTCACGCGATCCAGCAGAGTCAGTGATCGATCACAACGACGCGCCCGATCCAGCGCCTGAAACACAGAAAAGCGGAGGGCTCGAAACACAGAAAAGGGCCGCTCCCACCGAGGTGGGAACGGCCCTTCTGCGCTCGTGCGTTCAGAGCACGAAGTACGACTGCAACGAAGCGGTCTTACTTGACGGAGATCTTTGCGCCGGCAGCTTCCAGCTTCTCCTTGGCAGCCTCGGCTGCATCCTTGGCTACCTTCTCCAGGATTGCCTTCGGAGCGCTCTCGACGAGGTCCTTGGCTTCCTTCAGGCCGAGGCCGGAAACGACCTCACGGACGACCTTGATGACCTGGATCTTCTTGTCGCCGGCCGACTCGAGAACGACGTCGAACTCGTCCTGCTCTTCAGCAGCCTCGGCGGGAGCAGCGCCGCCGCCTGCAGCAGCAACAGCGACGGGAGCAGCTGCGGTAACCTCGAAGGTCTCCTCGAATGCCTTCACGAACTCGCTGAGCTCGAGGAGGGTGAGCTCCTTGAACTGGTCGAGCAATTCTTCGGTGCTGAGCTTCGCCATGGTGGCGGGTCCTTCCTGTAAGTACCTGGCCGCTGATCCGCGGCATGGTGTTGGTGGTGTGGAGCTGAGCTGTTCGCCAATACCAGCGGATCAGCTTTCGGCGGGAGCTTCCGCCGGTGCTTCTGCTTCTGCAGGTGCCTCGGCCGCGGCAGGTGCGCCGGCAGCCTTCTTCTCCTGCAACGCGAACGCCAAACGCGCGAACTGCGATGCGGGAGCGTTGAACAGGCCTGCAGCCTTCGACAAGTTGCCCTTCATGGCGCCGGCGAGCTTGGCCAACAGGATTTCGCGCGACTCGAGGTCTGCGATCTTGTTGATCTCGTCCACGGACAGCGTCGCGCCGTCCATGTAGCCGCCCTTGACGATCAAGGCCTTGTTGTCCTTCGCGAAGGCCTTGATGGCCTTCGCAGCGTCGACCGGCTCGCCCTTGATGAATGCAATGGCGGTCGGTCCGACGAACAAGTCGTCGAGTCCGGTGATACCGGCCTCGGCAGCTGCGCGCTTGACCAGGGTGTTCTTGGCGACGGAGTACGTGGCACCTTCGCCGAGCGCACGCCGGAGCTGAGTCAGACCGGACACCGACAGGCCACGGTATTCCGTGACGACGGCAGCCGTCGAACCCTTGAACTGTTCGGTGATCTCCGATACTGCTGAGACCTTTTCGGGCTTTGCCATACTTCGCCTCCTCTCGTGGGAAGTTGTGTCGATCGCGAGAGGGCCGGAAAACGACGAACGCCCCGGCGCAAGAAGCACACGGGGCGTGAACGAGCGGGCAACCGCGAGGGCCGCATACAAGTTCCCTACCTCGTTCTCCTGCGTGGGCCGTCCGAAGCGATCTCGGACCTTCAACCGCGCAACTCCCGGAAGTGAATCCTTCGAGAAGGCGGTGACCAACGGTCTTGGGTAGAACTTGATTGGGCGGTCTGGATTCGAGTGCGAGCACTTGTGATCCGAACCGTCGACCAGACTACAACACGCGGCGGACCAACTCCAAAACGTCTCGACTAGGGGCGGACCCCGAAGACGACCAGGTTGCGCTCGTAACTGCCGACGGCTGAGTCGAAATCACCCGAGCAGGTGATGAGTCGGATCTCGTCGGCAGTCACCGCGCCGAAGACGAGCGCCGTCGGGAACTCCACTTTGCCGTAGTCACGGACTCGGTCGACGAGGTACTCGGTGCTGCCGCCCGCCTCGTCCGCCACCGTCACGACATCGCCCGGTCGCAGTTCGGACAACCGATCGAACACCGCGGGCCCGGTCGTGGAATCGACGTGCCCGGCAACCACCGTCGGGCTGCCGATCGCGCCGGGTCGACCCCCTCCGGTGAACCACCCGACGTCGTCGTAATCGGTCGGCACCTGCATCTCCCCCGACTCGGTCAGACCCAGTCCGATCAACGGCTCGTCGAGATCGATCGCCTCAGCACTCATTCGCGCCGGGGCCGGTCGCACCGAGTCCACCACGGGCGCAGTCGGGGCAGCACTCGACGGCGGCTGTGAGGACACGGGCGCGGCCGGCGGTTGTGGCGGCGGCGGTGAGGAACAGCCCACCACCACCACCGCGGCCGCGGCCGCGGCCGCGGCCGCGATCAGGACCGAATATCTCAGCTCCGCACCTCGCGTCGAGCCGCGAACGTCACGCCCGCGACGACCATCGCACCCAGAGCCACCGCGCCGACGACGGGAACCACCGAGCTCGACGCCGAATCGGGCGCCAGCGCCGAGCCGCCACCTCCGGTTGCAACGGACCCGACCGGGATCTGGGTGAGCTGTCCGCGTACCGCTCCGGCCGAGAAGTCGACGGTATGGGTATCGGCAGCGAAGGCCGCGGGATCGGCTTCGATCTGATCGAGGGTGAATCCGGTTCCGCTGTCGGCGGTGGCACCGGCCGGAGTCAGTCCGGTGGTGAACGGTCCCTGCATGCACCCACTGCTGGTACGCGGGCCGTCGCCGATCGGCGTGGGGTTCGGGAACGCCAGACGCGGAGGACCGGCGGCACCCGCCGCCGCCTGGTGAATGTGCGTGGCGGTCTTGGCCGGGCTCATGTAATCGCCGGTGACGCCCTCGAGCGCAATGTCGTAGCAGACGATGTCGAGATCGGAATTGATGCGCAGTGTGAAGGTACCCATCGCGCCGGGCTGACCCGGCGTGGCGACGCCCTCGCCGTTGAGCACCTGGTCGGGTGTGGCCATTGCGGTGAACGCGCTGGTGAACGAATCCGGTTCGGCGACAGGGGTATCTGCCCCGGCGGGGGCGGCGGTGAACAGCATCAGAGCGGTTGCCGTGCCACCGACGACTGCTGCGGCGGTGCCGCGGACGGACATTGCCGGGCGGGTGATCGAGCGTGTGGTCATCTCGTGTGCCTTCCGTGGGAGTATCGGGCAGGCGAGCCCGTGCAAAGGTGTACGACCGTTGATGCCACGATGTTCAAAGCTCGGTAAAGAAATATCCCAGTCCCGGATATGAACGCCCGGGCGTCCGTCGACGTAGTCACTGTCATGAGCATCGGGAGCGTGATCGAACTGGACTTCGACGTCGCTGTCGCGTACGACGAGCACGCGTCGGCCATGCTCGGTTTCGCCGTCAATGCGCTACGCGACCGAACGCTCGCCGAGGATTGCGTCCAGGAGACGTTCCTTCGCGCGTGGCGAGCGCGATCCCGCTTCGAGCCAGGTCGAGGATCGCTGCGCACGTGGTTGTTCGCCATCGAACGCAACGTCATCGTCGACGTCCAACGGTCGCTGAGCAGAATGCCGATCTCTGCGTCGGAACGGATCGAGGACGTCGACCGGCAATCGGTTGCGGTCTCGAGGGACACCAGTCCGGACGTCGACGAGCGGCTGCGCATCATCGCCGCGCTGGCGCTGCTCTCTCCCGACCACCGACAGGTCGTCGTCGCCGTGCACCTGGCCGGAACGACCTACGCGGAGCTCTCCGAGTCGACGGGAGTGGCCGTGCGAACACTGCGCACCCGCGCCTTCTACGCATTGAGGGCGCTCCGAGACCATCTCGACGGACAGGAGGAAGCATGAACGCCCGAGACGATCGCCGAGCCGAGCTGATCGCCGCTGCCGTCGCCTACGACCTCGACGAGAACGAAGCCGCCGAACTGCGCGAGCTCGCCGCGTCCGATCCCACCGTCGACACCGACATCGCCGAACTACGCGCACTGACCGGGACTCTCGGTTCTCGCGGTCCGACCGGACCGTGGCTCGAATCTCCGACGTCGCCCGACCTGCGCGAGCGAGTTATGGGTACGACGGGCGACTCGGCGTGGCGGTCACCTCGTGAAAACAACGCGCCGCGATTCGGTGGGCGACGTAGGTCTGCCGCTCTGGTGGCGGCAGCCGCCACTGTGGGACTGGTGGTCGGCGGTGGCGTCGTACTCGGGATCGACGCCTTTCGGCAACCGGCGGACCCACCGGCCGCGATCACCGGCCCACCGGGCACGCTCGGTGCGTACGAGCAGGTCGCCTTCACCACGAGTGTGCCGAGCGTGGACATCGAGGGCGGCCTCGTTGCCCACACCTGGGGCACCGAGACCATCCTCGAGATGGACGGCATATCCGGTCGGGGCCCCTACGAGGTCGTTCTCGTCGACCGGTCGGGTACCGAACTCCCGTCCGGCACGTTTCTCGGTAGCGACATCACCATCGAGTGCCGCATGAACGCCGCCGTTCTTCGGGGCGACGTCACCGAGATCGAGATCCGCAGTTCCGACGGTTCCGTGCTGGCTTCGGCTCAGCTCCCGGCAGCCTGAATCCGACGCACCCCCGGCCACCAGTTTCGAGCGCCGAACAGCTTCATCATCGCGGGCACCATCATCATTCGCACCAGCACGGCATCGAACAGGACGGCGACGGCCAACGCGAAGCCGAACTGTTGCAGCTCCAGTACGTCGGCGGTGAGGAAGCTCGCGAACACCGCGATCATGATCGCTGCTGCCGCGGTGATCGGCCTGGCCGTGTGCTCGAGCCCGTCGACGATCGCCGTGTCGTTGGCCCTGTCGGTGTCGGTTCCCGCGTTTCGGACGAACACTTCCCGCATCCGGCCGATGAGGAACACCTCGTAGTCCATCGACAACCCGAAGACCACGGCGAACACCGTCACGGGCAGGTACACCTGGATGTACCCCGGGCTGTCGAAGCCGAGGATCGACGAACCCCATCCCCACTGGAACACGGCCACGGTCGCTCCGAGCGCGGCACCGGTGACCAGCAGGTTCATCGCTACAGCCTTCACCGGAATCACCACACTTCGGAACACGATGCCCAGATACACCAGAGAGAAGGCCAAGACGGCTGCGATGACCAAGAGGAATTTGCTCGAGATCTCCTGCGAGGCGTCGACCACCAGTGCCGTGGTGCCACCGACCGAGACACTCGTCCCGTCGCGCTCGGCCGCCACCAGAGCCTGCGATCTGATCGACGCGACCAGGTCGGAGGCGTCGGTCGAATCGATCGGCACCGACGGAACCACGATCAGCAGCGTCCGACCACCGTCCTGCTGGGCGAGTGCGTATTCGACGCGGCCATCGGCACGGACGTCGTCGGCGAACGACGCGACCGTCGACGTCTGACCCGAATCGAGTGGGCGGTCGTCCTCGCCGGTGAACACGATGGTGATGGGCGAGATGGTGCCGGGAGCGAACTTGTCGGTCAGTACCGCGTTGGCTTTGCCACTCGGTTCGGCGCTCAGCGCGTCGGCTCCGAGATCCACGCCGTACTGAATCGAGCCGATCGGTGCGAGGCAGGCGAACAGAACTGCCGCGGTGACGGCGGTGTAGCGCCACGGCCGTTCGATGACGTGCCGGGCCCATCGCGACCACCATGTGGGGACGGCCGCGGCCTGTTCCCCGACCGACGGTGGCTGAAAGCGCTGCGGGAGTGACAGTCCGGAGATTCTCGGACCCAGGACTGCGAGGATCGCCGGCAGCAGGGTCCACGCCACGATGACGACACACGCGACCGTCAGCGCAACGACGAACGAAATGCTTTGCACCGCAGGAACATCGACGATGGCCAACGCACCGAGAGCGATCAGCACCACCAATCCCGAGATGACGATCGTGTGCCCGGCCGTCCCCATGGCGGCACCGACGGCAGCGTCGGTGCGGGCACGGCCGTCGGGCTCGCCCGGAACGGCTCGGTCCATCTCCTCGCGGAATCGGCTGACGATGAACAGCGCGTAATCGATACCGAGACCGAGCCCGAACATCGACGCCACCGTCGTCACCAGCACATCGAACGTCATGACGTTGGACAGGAGCGCGAACACTCCGAAGGCGGCCAGCACTCCGATTCCCGTGGTGACGAGCGGAACGACACCGGCGACCACCGAACCCAGAGCCAGGATCAGCAACACGAACGCGATGGGCAGTCCGATGCTCTCGGCGCGCACGGCGTCGTCGGATTCGACCTTCGTCAGGTCCACGGTCATCGGGGAGTATCCGGTGACCGCCACCTCGACGCCGTCACGGGATGCGCCGCCGATCAGCTCCTGTATCCGTTCGGCCACGGCGATGCGATCACGCGGATCGCCGCCGACGCCGACGAACGCCAGCGCCGACGTCCCGTCCGCGGAGATCGTCGGGACGAATCCGGCGCTCTCGTAGGGATCGACGACACGCAGCACGTCCGGTGACTGCCGGAGCTCCCCGACGACCTCCCCTACCCGTTCACGAAAGGCGGGGTTCCGGCTGTCCACCGAATCGGAGGTGAACGTGACGACGAGCTGTTCGGACCCGAAGGACGCGAAATGCTGTTCGACGAGTCGGTCGGCGCGGCTGGATTCGGTTCCCGGAACGGAGAAGTTGGCTCCCACCAAGGAGTTCTGCAGCGCCGGATAGAGCACGGCCGACCCCACCGCCAGCAGCAGCCACACCGCCAGCACGGTCCATCTGCGACGCGCGACCGTCCGTCCCCACCGGTCGCCGATGCTGCGCCGGTGTCGGTGGGATGTCAGCACTGCCGCCCCGGTCATGTCCGCGGGAGCTCGCGGCTGAAGATTCGGTAGGTGCGGTGCGGTGATTTCTCCATCCGAGTGAGCACCGAACCTTTCATCCAGGGACTGTCGTCGAGTACCGGCGCGGCTTCGACTCTGGTGAATCCGAGATCGCGCATCCGCACCGACATCTCCATGATGAGCAACGAGGACACCGCCCGGTCGGGGCAATCGGGATCGACGAACAGCATGTCCACGCGGACACCGTCGATCACGTCGGTCCGACCCGGCCGCTTGACGTGCCACAGCGTCACCAGGTCGCGCAGCCACCTCGATTTCAGGTGCGCTGCCTTCGCGGCTGCCTGATTCACGTCCGGAATTCCCATCAGAAATCCGACCGGCTTGCCGTTCAACTCCGCCAACAGCGTGAGCCTGCGATCGAGTACGGGCAGCATCATCTTCAGCAGCTCGAACAGTTCGACGAACGACAGCGGAGAGTAGCCCCAGAAGTTCACGAACGTCTTGTTGTAGAGGTCCCGCACGATGCGTGCGTCGCGGCGCAACGTCCGATACTTCATCGACCGGAACGTGACCTCGGACCGCGCCTTGATCTTCTCGAAAATCTGCATGTGCCGGGCGTATTCGGGACGGTTGTAGATGACGCACGGATCGTCGAACAGATAGCTGTAGAAGTCCTTGATGCCCACCAGGCCCCACTTCTCGAAGTGGGCGGCGTAGTACAGCGGGTTGTGCGGCATCCCCACCAGTGGCAGGACGGGCACTTCGTCGACGACGATGCCCGCGCTGTAGAACATCGACGGCCCGAACGGCCCGGACATGGTCGCCAGCCCGCGCGCCGACAACCACGTTGCTGCCGCGTCGAGCAGGCCGGTTGCGATCTCGTGGTCGTCGACGGCCTCGTAGAACCCGAAGAATCCGATCGACTCGCCCGTGTACTCGGTGAAACTCTTGTCGTGAATGGCCACCACCCGTCCGACGGCGACGCCGTCCTCACGGGCGACGAAGGCACACGTATCGCGAGTCGCCGCGATGGCGGCGGGCGGCGAGATCAGGATGCGATCGAGATCCATCGACTCGTCCGGCAGTCGGTGCGGGTCACCTCGGTACACCAGATCGGCGACGGCCTCGAATTCTTTCCAGTCCTTACCGGACTCGACCTGTTCGACGGTGATCATCGTTCCTTCTCACGAGATATGTTGCTGGACACAGAAATCGGTGACCGAACCACGACGGTCTCCCCCGCGAACACGTACTGCCCCGGCCGGACGGCGATGCTCGCGACCAGTGCGTCGGGCACGAACACGTCGCACTGTGAACCGAATTTGATCATTCCGTACTGCTCGCCGCGCTCGACCGTGTCGCCCACCGCGATGTGCGCGACGATGCGGTTCACCCACAGGTCGGCTATCTGCGTTACCGTCACCACCGCGCCGCAGGCATGCTCGACCGAGATGGTGAGCCGCTCGTTGGTGAGCAGATAGTCGCACCCCTCGTCGTACGGAGTTCGGCGCGTCAACAGATTGGCCCCGACCCGGGCCATCGACTTGTTGAACGGGGCCGCGGACCGGTGCCTTCGCATCCCGACCGTGCCCGAGATGGGAATTCGATTGCGGTGCACCGAGTATTCCGACATGTAGATCCCGATGAGGTATCCACTGTCGGACGCGGAGACGCCGGCGATCTCGTCGAGGGCAATCGTTCGCCCCTTCTTGACGGCGAACGCGGTGGCACCTGCCTCCACCCGTTTCACGTACGTGACGAACCCGTCCGCGGGTGCCACTACCGCCCGCGGATCGGCGGGCGGTACGCGATGCGGATCGCGAAAGAAGAACCGCGTGCGCCAGTAGACGAACAGCGCGAACGGAACAGCCGTTGCGGAGCCGACGCCCACAGCCCATCGCGCGAGGGACATCAGGTGTGCCGGCGTTCGTCGATGCTTTCCGACCAGCCGACGAAGGCGTCGGCCGCTCGGTTTCGCAACGGTTCCGGCAGCAGCCCGATGGATCCACAGACGATGTAGAAACCCAGGGAGAGAACGGCATTGGTGACCTCGTGCCCGACGGACAGGTCTCGCAACCGTACCGACGTCGGCTCGAATCCGTCCGCCACGTCAGTTGGCGACGGCGGGAGTGAGCGTCTTGAGCTGAGCCTTTTCGAAGTAGAGCTCGAAGAGCCTGCGGTGATCGCACCAGGAGACGTCGTAGTCGACCGGCAGAATGGCCTCGGGCTTGTGCACCAGGCGCATGAGCTTGTCGATGTTGTCGGCCAGCATCGTCTCGGCGAACCGAGGTGAGATGCGCGCGCTGACGCGCTCCTTGAACTCCTCCCAGCTCACCAGATCGAGCCCGAGGAGGTCGGCGTAGAGATCGTGACCGTAGCCGGTGGGATTGCTCGGCAACAGCCTCGTCAGAGGATGGCTACGCAACGAGTTGCTCGCCATGACGTCGCACATCACGTCCACCGGAACGTAGTTCATTCCCGGGCCGTCCCAGATGGCACCGGCGGCGATCGCCAGTTCGATGATGCGCCAGAAGCTGTAGACCCTGCCCGGGTCACGCCCGAGTTCGGTGCTGCCGAGTATGTAGGGGGCCTCGCACAGGGTGACGGAGTAGGTGTCCGACATCGACAGCCATCCCAGCAACGTTGCGTTGACCCACTTCATCTGCGCGTACCCGGAGTACCACCACGAATCGGGACGACGGAAGTCCTCGGGCTTCTGATAGAGGTGAGCACCGATACTGCCCACGTACGTCAGGTGTTTGCGGGTGGACGTGACGCTGAATTCGAGGATGCGCAGGACGCTGACGAACCAGTCGTCGCGCAGCTCGGCGTAGCTTTCGGTGTAGTCGGTGGAACTGGCGCAGTTGAAGATCTGCCCCACTCCGGCTGCCAGGTCGTAGTAGGCGGCCTTGTCGAGGCCGAACCGGAACGTCGTTGGAGTGCCCTCGACGATGCGAATCTTGTCGGCGTCCACCGCGATCTCGTACTGATCGAGGGTGCGCTGCAAGCGCTCGAGAGCCGACTCCTCCTCGGTGGGACGAACCATCGCGTAAACGACGTCGACGGACGCATCGCGGGTCAGGCGTCCGATCAGGTGAGCCCCGAGAAACCCGTTGGCTCCGAACACCAGAGCGGTGTCGGTACGCGGGGGTGGCATCGCGGCCACGCGGCGACGGGTCTCTTCGTCGATGAACGGCCGCAGCGCCGTCGGATCGCCGTTGCTCAGCGCGACGACGTCCGCGTATTTCCCGCCGAAGCGAAGCCCCGGGCATTCGTTGGTGATCAGTGCGTCTGCGTGCGGCCAGATCGGACGCAACGATCCGTCTCCGAACAGTGCTTCTACGTGCATTCTCGCTCCCCTGCAACGATCGGTGTCCCATGTCACTTCGGACGGGCCGACGTTAGCAATCGCGCGGGTCTGCGACTCGGTGACCGAAAAAGTCTGGTAAGCCCCATAGCGGCGCTCAACTTTTGTTGAGAATGTTCCCAACACATCACAGGACGACGGCCGTTTCGTTGGAGCTGATGACGACCGATCGGCGTTCCTCAGGACAAACGGGGTCGTTCGAGGGTCTAATCGATCTTCATGACGGCAGTACACCCCCACCCCCTCCTGCAACCCGTGCGCGATCCCAGCGGCGGCGATGCAGCGGCGGCATGGGCAGCGCTCGTGCGCGAGCAACCGCGCTACCCGAGGGTGTCCGTCTCCGCGAACGTCCGAATTCCGATGAGCGACGGAACTGTGCTGCGCGCATATGTCTTCCGCCCCGCGGACGCGTCGGGACAGGCCGTGGAGGGGACGTTTCCCACAGTCCTCAACCTCACTCCCTACAACAAGCTGCTGATCAAGGGCATCGACACCGTTCTGGAGACACCTGTTCTCGGCCGTGCGATCAGAGCCTTCTCGGCCGCGTTCGACCTGACCGGAACCAGATTCGACGGCATCACCGAAATCACCCGTGTCGTGGCGGGCGGGGCGGCGGATCTGCTCTCGGTCAACCGCCACATGGTCCGCAGCGGGTACGTCCAGATGATCGTCGACGTCCGCGGCACCGGCAGCTCCAACGGTACGTGGGACGTGTTGGGGCCGCGCGAACAGCTCGACTCGATCGAAGTGATCGACTGGGCTCGACGCCAGTACTGGTGCAACGGCAGGGTGGGGATGGCCGGGATCTCCTACTCCGCGATCAACGCCCTGCAGGCTGCAGCCAAGCAACCCGCCGGACTCGACGCGATCTTCGCCGTCGAAGGCTCGGTGGACATCGTTCGGGAAATCTTCGCCACCGGTGGAGCCACCTCGGCGTTCATACCGCTGTGGCTCGCCGCCGTCAACGGACTCAAATGGGCACCTGCCATCGGCGGAATCGATGCGGTGGACTGGCTGCGCGATCGCGCGCGATCACCGGCCACGAACCTGTTCGATCTGGCCAAAGGCTTTGTCACAGGACGAGACCCGCGAATCTACGACGACCCGTACTATGACACCATCGATGCCGTCGTCGAGGACATCGCCGCACCGACATTTTTGTACGGTTGCTGGCACGACATCTTCGGCGGCTCTGCCCCCGACATCTACAACCGGCTGCCCCTCGACCGCGGATTCAAGCAACTGCTCGTCGGCGACGGCTACCACGGCAACCCCGGAATCGGATTCGGGGAACCCGGCTTTCCACCGCGACTCGACGTACTCGAACGAGCGTGGTTCGACAAATGGCTACGCGATGTGGACAACGGAATCGAGAACTACGGCCCCGTCACACTGCGTCGACAAGGCGGCAATTGGACTGCGCACGGGCGCTTTCCGGCTCCCCAGGCGCAGCCTCGAAGGCTGTACCTGTCGGCCGCGACATCGGGCACCGCCGGCCATGCCGTCGCCGACGGTGTTCTCACCTCCGAGCCTGCCGACTCCACCGCAGAGCTGACGGTGCGCCCCTCGCTGAGAGCCGTCGTATCTCGCGACACCACACAGGTTCTCGCCGGCGTGACGGCGGTGTTGGGCGGCGGATTCACCTACGACAACAGATTCGCCGAGGGTGCCGCGGTCACCTTCACCACCGGGCCCGCCGAGTCGGACACCGTTCTGTCCGGTCCCATGAATCTGCATCTGCGGGTCGTGTGCCACGCGCCGGAAGCACTGTGGGCCATCATGATCTGCGACGTCGACCCGGATGGAACCTCGACCGTGCTCAGCAACGGCGCCCTGCTCGCCTCGCGCCGCGCGGTGGACGACGAGCGCTCGCTGTTCGCCCCGAACGGCGACTACACCCAGCCGTACCATCCGCTCACCCGAGCCGCACTGCTCCCCGTGCCCGTCGGTGAGCCCATCGAGCTCGACATCGACATCCTCACCACCGAGGCCGTGATCGTGGCCGGACACCGACTTCGTGTCGACGTATTCGCCACCGACACACCACGATTCATCCCGATTCTGCCGGATCTGGTGCGCACGCGACTACGCAGACAGGACATCGTCCTCGACCCGCAGAGTCCGAGTTACCTGGTGGCTCCGATACTCGGCGAGCCGGGCTGGTAGAACGACATCATGAGAATGGAACAAGGCATCGCGCCGTCGAATTCCGTCGAGATCGCGTACGAGGACATGGGTTCGGTCGACGATCCGGCGGTCCTGCTCATCATGGGCCTGTCCGCGCAATTGACGTTGTGGCCCATGGACTTCTGCACCCGCCTCGTCGACGCGGGATACCGGGTGATCCGAATCGACAACCGTGACATCGGGCTGTCCACGAAGATGTCCGGGCAGAAGGTACGCGGATCCCAGATCCTGCGCCTGATCCGGCACGAGCTCGGCATGGCCTCGGACGTGCCGTACACGATCACAGACATGGCCGCCGATGCTGTCGGAGTACTCGACCACCTCGACATCGACGCGGCCCACGTCGTAGGGGCCTCGATGGGCGGCATGATCACCCAGGTCTTCGCCGGCAGCTATCCCGAACGGACCAAGTCGGTGGGCATACTCTTCTCCAGCACCAACGAGCCGTTCCTTCCCCCACCGGACCCGCGGGCACTACTGCCGCTGCTCGGTGGCGTCGGGAAGGACGCCACCAAGGACGAGATCATCGCGCACTCGGCGAAGACGCTGGCCACCATCGGCTCCCCCGGCTACCGCACTCCGCTCGAGGAGCAGCTCGAAATCGCTCAGGTGATGTACGAGCGAAACTACAACCCGTCCGGCGTCGTCCGACAGATGGCCGCGATCACCGGCACCGGCAGTCTGCGGCCCTACGCGAAGAAGATCACTGCACCGACCACCGTCATCCACGGCACCGCCGACAGACTGGTGCGGCCATCCGGCGGCAAGGCCATCGCCCGCGCAGTCCCCGGCGCCGAACTGACGCTGATCGACGGCATGGCCCACGACCTACCCGCCGCATTGCTCGACCGCATCAGCGGCATCATCCTGGCCAACTTCGCCCGCGCGAAGGCTGCCTAGGTCCTCGGTCGAACACGACGAAGGCCGGCCTCCCCAGGGAGACCGGCCTTCGTTCGTGGATACGAAATTACGCGTTCGCGTCGTCCTCGAGGAGGTTGCGCGTGCGGTTCGGATCGACCTGGACGCCGGGTCCGGTGGTGGTCGAGACGGTGACCTTCTTGACGTAACGACCCTTGGCCGACGACGGCTTCGCACGCAGGATCTCGTCCAGCGCTGCGCCGTAGTTCTCCACCAGCTTGGTCTCGTCGAACGAGGCCTTGCCGATGACGAAGTGCAGGTTGGCCTGCTTGTCGACGCGGAAGTTGATCTTGCCGCCCTTGATGTCGTTGACAGCCTTGGTCACGTCGTTGGTGACCGTGCCCGTCTTCGGGTTCGGCATCAGGCCACGCGGTCCGAGGACACGGGCGATGCGGCCGACCTTGGCCATCTGATCGGGGGTGGCGATCGCGGCGTCGAAGTCCAGGAATCCGCCCTGGATGCGCTCGATCAGATCTTCTGCGCCGACGACGTCGGCTCCTGCTGCCTCGGCCTCTGCAGCCTTCTCACCAGCGGCGAAAACAATAACCCGAGCGGTCTTGCCGGTGCCGTGGGGAAGGTTGACGGTGCCACGCACCATCTGGTCGGCCTTGCGGGGGTCGACGCCGAGTCGCACTGCGACCTCGACAGTGGGGTCGAACTTGCTCGACGCGGTCTCCTTGGCCAGCTTTGCGGCTTCGAGAGGCGAGTAGAGGTTGTCCTGGTCGATCTTGGCGGCCTGCTCGAGGTAGGCCTTGCTGCGCTTTGCCATGTCTTGCTGTCCTTCGTTCGAGTTCAGTGTGGTTGACGAGCCTGGCCGGCTCTCCCACGTGTATTGCTGTGTAGCTGAGGGCTGAAAAATCAGCCTTCGACCGTGATGCCCATCGAGCGAGCAGTACCGGCGATGATCTTCGCGGCCTGATCGATGTCGTTGGCGTTGAGGTCTTCCTGCTTGGTCTTGGCGATCTCGCGCACCTGATCCATGGTCACCTTGGCGACCTTGGTCTTGTGCGGCTCGCCGGAGCCCTTTGCCACGCCTGCAGCCTTGAGCAGCAGCTTGGCAGCGGGAGGAGTCTTGAGCTTGAAGTCGAACGTGCGGTCTTCGTAGACCGAGATCTCGACCGGCACGACGTTGCCGCGCTGCGACTCGGTCGCGGCGTTGTACGCCTTGCAGAACTCCATGATGTTGACGCCGTGCTGGCCCAATGCGGGGCCGACGGGCGGTGCCGGGTTTGCGGCACCGGCCTGGATCTGAAGCTTGATGATCCCGGCTAGCTTCTTCTTCTTCGGGGGCATTTCTTTTTCCTTGTATTCGCTCGGGTTTCTTGCGGTTGCTACTGCAAGTCTGTGCGCGCGGCTTCTAGATCTTGGAGACCTGCGTGAAGCCGAGCTCGACCGGGGTTTCGCGGCCGAAGATCGATACCAGCACCTTGAGCTTCTGCTGCTCGGCGTTGACCTCGCTGATGCTGGCGGGGAGGGTCGCGAACGGGCCGTCCATGACGGTGACCGACTCGCCGACCTCGAAGTCGACCTCGATGGTCGGCTTCGACGTGGTGTCGCCACCTTGGTCGGCTGCGCCTGCGGCTGCCTTGGCGTCCTTCTTGGTGCCTTCCTGCGGCATCAGGAACTTGACGACCTCGTTGATGGTCAACGGTGACGGACGCGAGGTCGCGCCGACGAATCCGGTGACGCCGGGAGTGTTGCGCACCGCACCCCAGGACTCATCGTTGAGTTCCATGCGAACCAGGATGTAGCCGGGCAGAACCTTGCGGTTGACCTGCTTGCGCTGACCGTTCTTGATCTCGGTGACCTCTTCGGTGGGAACTTCCACCTGGAAGATGTAGTCACCGACGTCGAGGTTCTGCACACGGGTCTCGAGGTTGGCCTTGACCTTGTTCTCGTAACCGGCGTACGAGTGGATGACATACCAGTCGCCGGGAGCACGGCGCAGGGCCGCCTTCATCTCGGCAACGGGGTCCTCGGGCTCGGCAGTGACGTCGGCATCGGCCGCGTCGGCACCGTCGACGGCAACTTCCTCGCCGGTCGCTGCTGCGACGTCGGCCTTGATGGCTTCGTCGGTCTCGCGGTCCTGAGCGGCCTGCTCCGCTTCGAGGCCCTGCTTGGTCGCCTCGACATCGGCGTCGAATGCGGCCACTTCGGTGGCGTCGTTGTGCGGCGTGCTCACGTCAGCACCCTTTCTCTAGTTTCCTGCTCGGTTCGATCGTCGAAAAGTCACGGCAGCCGTATCGGTCAGCCGAACAGCCAGCCGACGCCCCTGAGGAACAGCACGTCGAGGCCGCTGATGTACGCAACCATGAACGCCAGGAAGACGAGCACGACGGTGGTGTAGGTGACCATCTGTTTCTTGTTCGGCCAGATGACCTTGCGGAGCTCGGCGACGACCTCGCGGAAGAACTGCAGCAGACGCAGAAAGACATTCGGTCGCTTGTCGGCCTTGACCTTGCCCGAACGTGTCTTGCTTGGCTTGGTCTTGGCCGATGCTGCTGGAGCCTTCGACACGGACACCCCTGCAGCGCCGCTGCGGGACCTGCCGGACGATCGCTTGCCGGTGGGGACGACTGCGCCCTCCGAAGAATCACCGGCGGACGTATCAGCATCGGAGAGACGGCCCTCGGAGCCAGGTGCGACGTCGTCTGAAGCCGAAGAGTTCTCGAACTCCTCCGATCGACCGTCGCGCTTACCGCGCTCCTCGCTCACGTCGTTCCTCTCAGTTGCTGACACCTTGGGCAGGGGCGACAGGACTTGAACCTGCAACCTACGGTTTTGGAGACCGTTGCTCTACCAATTGAGCTACGCCCCTTCGGCCGAAACTTCTCGGCCGCTCTGGTGTCCATCCGACTCACACACGGCCCACGGACCCTCCGGAAGAGGACGCGGGCAGCGCAGAGCGCCGGATTACCCCAGAAATCTCAGTGTACTGCACACCCTTCGGAACAGATAAATCCCGTCGTCCCGGCGGTGAACGATCTCCACCGGGTCGACCATGCTCAGGCCAAGCGGACCGTGGCGGTCGCTCGCCCGAAAATCTTCTTGCCTGCGGACTTCGCGACGATGGCGACCGTCGCGGTTCGCTCATCGGCGTCCACCGACTTGATCTTGCCGGTGAACTCCACCGACGCCGGGGAGTCGGCCGGGACGTACACCGCACTGGTGAAGCGCACGTTGTACTCGGTGACCGCACCCGGGTCGCCGAGCCACGACGTGACGAAGCCTGCACCGAGGCCCATCGTGAGCATTCCGTGCGCGATGACGTCGTCCAATCCGGCCAGCTCGACGACTTCGTCGCTCCAGTGGATCGGATTGGGATCGCCGGACACGCCCGCATAGTTCACCAGGTCGCCGCGGGTCAGGGACACCACTCGCGCAGGCAGCTCCTCGCCGACCGATACGTCGTCGAAGTTACGAAGCGCCATGCCTGATCACTTCCTTCACCGCATGGGCGATGTTCTCGTCGATCTCCCCGCCGGTACGCGCCACGATGGTCGTCCAGGTGGTCTGAACGAGATCGCCGTTCTGATCGGTGATGATGTTCTTGGTGGTCATGATGTCGCTGCCGCTCATCTGCCGGAACGACTCGAGATACACGTCGCAGAAAATTCGATCGCCCACCTGGATCGGGCGATGGAATTCCAGCTTCTGATCGGTCTGCAGAATCTGACTCGGGTCGTATCCCGTGATGAACTCTTGCAACATCCGGGTCTGCGACATGATGCCGAGCAGGGAAATGAAGGTCAAGGGCGCGAGGAGACCGTCGTAACCGAGGCCCTTCGCTGCGTCCTCGTCGTGATGCGCGGGATGAAAATCTTGGACGGCACGCGCATATTCACGAACCTTCTCACGGCCGACCTCGTAGAAGTCGTCGACGCGAAAATGAGAACCGACCATGGATGCCGCGTGTGCGGATGCATCCATGGCCGGGACGTCGTGTGGAGCTTGTGACACGGTGGAGACCTTTTCTACCCTGGACGCAAGAGCCGTTAGGGGAAGAAAATGTGACCTAACGCCGGGCGCCGATTAGAGATCGGAACTGCGAACCAGCGAGCCGTGCGGATCAGCGAGACTCGCGGTGAGCCCGGTGCGTGCCGCAGTTGGAGCAGAACTTCTTCAGCTCGATGCGGTCGGGATCGTTCCGACGGTTCTTCTTGGTGATGTAGTTGCGGTGCTTGCAAACCTCGCAGGCCAAGGTGATCTTGGGCCGCACATCGGTGGAGGAGGCCACTGGACGCCTACTTTCGGGTAAATCTGATCTGGGTCAATCAGGACTGTTCGTGGGTGCTGCATGTCGTGCTTGCCTACTGTGTAGCGGTGACCGGACTTGAACCGGCGACGCAACGATTATGAGTCGTTTGCTCTACCAACTGAGCTACACCGCCTCAGGTGCTCATCGTCCACCATCCCACGTGGGGAACGAGACGTCGAGCCATCCAATCCAGCGAGCCCCCTAACGGAATCGAACCGTTGACCTTTTCCTTACCATGGAAACGCTCTACCGACTGAGCTAAGGGGGCGAGCAACTACGCATGTTGCCGTGCGCTGAAGCCTTCAAGAGGTTACACATTCGGAGCGCCGACTACCAAATTGCGTGGTCAGCGACCCATCCATGTCCTCTTCACATGGAAACCCCAGCGAGAGAACACTCGCCGGGGTTCCAGGTGTGGCAGATGTAGGATTCGAACCTACGTAGGCATAAGCCGACGGATTTACAGTCCGCTCCCATTGGCCGCTCGGGCAATCTGCCGTGCTGCGATCGAAGCTCGTACTGCTCTTCGGCGCGGTGAGAAGAATACAACGAACGTCCCCCCGGAACGCAAACCGGGTGGATACGGTCGGTAGCGGGCCGATAAAGTCCCTGCAGGATGTGGACCGACACCATCGCCACATCAAATTTTCGATTCGACTGGAGAGTGTGAGAAGTGGCTGATTCGTCCTTCGACGTAGTGAGCAAAGTCGACCGGCAGGAAGTGGACAACGCTCTGGGACAAGCCGCCAAGGAGTTGGCGACCCGCTTCGACTTCCGCGGCTCCGACACCAGTATCGAATGGTCCGGCAGCGGCGAGGCCGAAACCATCGTCATCACCTCCGAGTCCGAGGAAAAGGTCAAGGCTGCCCTCGACGTGTTCAAGGAGAAGCTGATTCGACGCGACGTCTCGCTCAAGGCTTTCGAGACCAACGACCCGGCCGCGTCCGGCAAGGTCTACAAAGTCACCGGCAAGCTCGTGCAAGGCATCACCACCGAGAACGCGAAGAAGATCTCCAAGAAGATCCGCGACGACGGCCCCAAGGGCGTCAAGGCTCAGATCCAGGGTGACGAGCTGCGTGTGAGCAGCAAGAAGCGCGACGACCTCCAGGCCATCCAGCAGTTGCTCAAGAACGAGGACTTCGGCATCGCACTGCAGTTCGTCAACTACCGATAGAGCGGCTGCGCCGCATGTGAACGGAACCTCGTAGCCCGCTACGAGTTTCCGCTCACATGCCGCAGGCTCCCGTCAGTACGGCCGATGGCCGGCCATCCGCTCGAGTCGCTCGATACGGTCGGCCATCGGCGGGTGGGTGGCGAAGAGCGCACCCGCCTTGTCGCCGATCCGGAACGGATTGGCGATCATCAGATGCGACTCGGCAGCCAACCGCGGCTCGGGCGGCAGCGGCGCCAACTGCACTCCCTGCTCGAGCTTGCGCAGCGCCGACGCAAGAGCCAGCGGATCGCCGGTCAGTTCGGCACCGGACTGGTCGGCTTGGTACTCACGCGAGCGAGAGACCGCGAGGCGAACCAGCGTGGCGGCAATGGGTCCCAGCATCGACACCAGCAGCAGCGCGATCGGGTTCGGTCCCCCGTTGCCGCGTCCGCCGAAGATGTTGGCGAAGAAGGCCAGGTTGGCCAGGCCGGAGATAACGGCGGCCATCGCTCCTGCCACCGACGAGATCAGAATGTCCCGGTTGTAGACGTGCGAGAGTTCGTGGCCGAGCACCGCCCGCAGTTCGCGCTCGTCGAGGATGCGCAGAATGCCCTCGGTGCAGCACACCGCAGCGTTGCGTGGGTTGCGTCCGGTTGCGAACGCATTGGGGTTGTCGGTCGGACTCACGTACAGCGCAGGCATCGGCTGATGAGCGGCCGTTGCCAACTCGCGGACGATCCGATACATCGCCGGCTGCTCGAGCTCGGTCACCGGCACCGCGTGCATCGACCGCAACGCCATCTTCGCGCTGTTGAAGTACGCGTAGCCGTTGACGCCGACGGCCAGGACGATCGAGCCGATCAGAATCGTCGCATTGCCGAACAGTGAGCCGATGAAGACGATGAGCGCCGACATCCCGACCAGCAGGCCGAAAGTTTTGACGCCATTCGCGTAGCCGTTCATGTCTGAAGGTGCCTCCTCGTACCGGGTACTACCCGATTCAACGAAAACACCCCGAGCTGCAGTTCCCCGGTCGTCAGCCCACGCGTTCGACGGTGTAATCCACCAATCGGCCGAGAGCGTCATTGGCCGGGCCCTGCGGCAGCAACGCGAGTTCTGCATGAGCCCGAGCGGCATACTCGCCGAGTGTCTTCTTCGCCGAGACCATTCCGGGCGAACGCTGCAACAGTTCGAGAGCCTCCGTCACCAGCGCGTCCTCGGTCACCGGCCCGGCCAGGATCTCGCGCAGCCGGTCGCCGTCGGCACCCTCTTCGCGCAGTGCGAAGAGCACCGGCAACGTGTGTACACCCTCGCGAAGGTCGGTCCCGGGAGTCTTGCCGGACTGCTCGGTGGCCGAGGAGATGTCGATGATGTCGTCGGAGATCTGGAAGGCAGTACCGACGGCGTCGCCGAGGCGCTCGAGGCGTCCCACGTGCTCGGCGTCGCCGCCGCTGAACGTTCCGCCGAAGCGTCCGCACGACGCGATCAGCGAGCCGGTCTTCTCCCACACGACTTTCAAGTAGTGCGCGACGGGATCCTCCGAACCCTTCGCTCCGATCGTCTCACGCATCTGGCCGGTGACCAGCTCGGCGAAGGTCTCGGCGATGATCCGCACGGCGTCGGGACCGAGCGTGGACACCAGCCGCGACGCGTGCGCGAACAGATAGTCGCCTGCGAGGATCGCCACACTGTTGCCCCAGCGTGAGTTCGCGCTCTCCGCACCTCGGCGCATCGACGCCTCGTCCATGACGTCGTCGTGGTAGAGCGTCGCCAGGTGTACCAGCTCGACGACCGTGGCGGCAGTGACGATCGCCGGGTCGGTCGGTGACGGTCCCAGCTGGCCGGTGAGCACAGTGAACAGGGGCCGGAATCGCTTTCCGCCGGCCTTGGCCAGGTGCAGCGCGGCCTCGGTCAGGAACTCTTCTCCGTCGGAGAGTTCACTGATCATCAATTCCTCGACGCGTGCGAGGCCGTCGGCGACGGATCGCGCGAGCTCCGGGTCACCCAGGTCGACTCCGGCAACGACCGTTGCTACGGCAGCGTCGTCTGTACTCACGATGTTGGTCCCTGTCCTGTCGTCGACATGCCGGCGGCAGCGGAGCGCCGCTGCTCGCCTTCTACCGTAGTGAACCTAGCGTGCACACCGGTGCGACGGTGTCACCGACCACAGGTGACGCTTCACTCACCGAGGTTGCCGGAAATGACTTCGAGCGTCGCGGCCATCGCTGCGGACGCCTCGTCGCCCAACGCGTCGGTCAGCGCGGCCATCAGCCCCTCGAGCAGGATCACGTGCGGAATCCGGCTGGTGACAGCAAGTTCGCGCTGAAAACTCAGATCTCGCATGCCCACGACCAGGGCAATGTCCGACGCGGCCGCGAGAGTCGAGCGAGCGAACGACGTCACCGACACAACGGTGGCCCCTCGCTCCCGAGCAGCCTGCGCGGCCTTGGTCGATGCACTCGTCGCGCCCGACCCGCTGATGATCAGGGCGACGTCGCGGTCGGTGAGAAGCCGGACGGCAACCTGTTGGGCGATGGAGTCGGTGGGAGCGTACGAGCGCAGACCCAGCGAGCGCATCCGGGCGTCGGTATCGGCGGCCAGCGCGGCCGAGAGTCCGTTACCGATCACCACGATGGACTCGGCACCGGCGAGGGTGGACACGGCACGCGTGACGTCCTCGGTGGTCAACAGTGCCGTCATCGCCGCGATCGAGTCACCGACGTGGGCGAACGTCTCCGTCACGATCGCGAACGGACCGTCGGCCGAGCGCTCCTGGGTGGGTAGGGCTCGCGCCGCGTCACGCGCGAGCAGCACCCTCAACTGTTGATAGCCGCCGAAGCCGAGACTCTGGCAGGTACGTACCACCGAGGCCCGCGACGCGCCTGCCGCGTCTGCGACCTGCTGCGAGGACATCTCGACGATGTCGGCGGGACGTTCGAGAAAGACCTCGGCGACGGCCCGTTCGGCCGGGAGCAACGACGGAATGATCGACCTGATGTGCGGCACGACTCCACCGGGCGCAAGATCCATGCTCATATCTTGCGCGATCCGCGCCAGCCCCGTTTGGTCGCTCCGCGGGCTCCGCTCCTGCCCCACTGCCCGTCGATGATGCGGCGACGCACCCGCCCGGAGATCTGATCGATGATCACGGTGATGACCACGACGACGATCAGCAGCATGCCCACCGCACCCCACTGTCGGTACTGCACGTTGTCGACCAACATGCTGCCGATGCCGCCTGCGCCGATCAAGCCGAGGATGGCCGACGCGCGGACGTTGATCTCGAAGCGATAGAGCCAGAAAGCGAACACTTCGGGGGCGACGTCGGTCCACAGTCCCCAGCGCACGATCTGAGCCGTCGAGCCACCTGCCGCCCTGGCTGCTTCGATCGGCCCCTTCTCCGCTCCTTCGATGGCCTCGTATCCCCACTTGCCGAGGGTGCCGACCGAGCCGACGGCGATGGCGAGCGCTCCGGTGAACGCCGTGAGTCCGGTGACCGAGAGGATGAGGATTGCGATCACCACCTCGGGCACGGCTCTGATGACGGCGAACACCACGCGCAGCGGCCACCGCAGCCAGAGCGGCCCGATGTTCGCGGCCGCGAGGAAGCTCAGAGGAAACGACACGACGATGCCGAGCACCGTTCCGAACCACGCCATCTGGACCGATTCGATGGTGGCCGAGACGGCCTTGCCGAGCGCGGAGACGTCCGGTGGCACGAACATCAGGCCGGCGTAGCGCACCAGATTCTGCGGGAGATCCAGCAACCTGTCCCAGCGAATTTCGATGCCGTACAACGAGAGTGCGAACACGGCGAAGATGCCGACCCACACCGCGGTGTGTAGGGGGTTGCGCGGTTTCCGCGGCCGAGCCGGGGTGACGCGGGTGGTGCGGTCGATGACGCTCATCCGACCAACTTTCGACGGGCCCAGGACGAGATCAGTTCCAGCGCCAGGACGATGACGAGAATCTCGAGAATGATGAGGCTGAGTTGGTGATACTTGTAGAAGGTGCGGACGTTGTCGATGAGCATGCCGAGGCCACCTGCGCCGACGAGTCCGATGACCGCCGAGGCTCGGACGTTCAGCTCCAACGTGTAGAGGCTCTGCGAGACGAAGGCCGGAAAGATCTGCGGCGCCACGGCACTGCGATCGGCCGCGATCCAGGAGCCACCGGCGGCGAGGGCGGCTTCCTGAGGACCACGATCGACCGAGTCGAGCGCCTCAGAGACGAGCTTGACGATGATGCCGACGTTGAACACGATCAGCGCGAGAATTCCCGACAGCGCACCGGTGCCGACCACCGCGACCAACACCGCCGCGTACAGCAGATCGGGCACTGCGCGAACGACGTTCATGATCCCGCGCACCACCGTCAGCAGCGGCCGGCTCGGGTTGGTGACGCGTGAGGCGGCAAAACTGAGAGGAAAGGAGATCGCGGCACCGATGGCAGTCGCGATGACGGCCATCTGCAAGGTCTCGAGGATGGCGTCGACGGTCTCGGGAAAGAACCAGTAGTCCGGCTGCACCAGTTGAATCAGCTTGCCGGTGGCGTTGCTCCAGTTGTCGATGATGTCGCCGAGGTCGGCACCGACACCGATGCCCGCCCAGACGGTGATCAGCCCGATGACGGCAAGTGTCACAACGGTTTTCCATGTCGAACGCGGTTTCACCGGCCGGGCAGAAACGGAAGCGCTCACAGCTCTGCCTTTGCTTCCAGCACGTCCTCCGCGGTCAGCGACCGGCCGTAGATGCTCTCGAACACCGCTTCGTCGGCGTCCCGGCCATGGCCGTCGAACACGACCTTCCCGTCGCGCAGTCCGATCAGCCGATCGCCGTAGCGCCGGGCGAGATCGAGGAAGTGCAGGTTGACCACCACGGTGATGCCGAGTTCTGCGTTGATGCGCTGCAGGTCTCGCATGACGACGTGCGAGGTCGGCGGATCGAGAGAGGCAACCGGTTCGTCCGCGAGGATCACCCGCGGCTGCTGTGCCAGTGCTCGCGCGATCGCGACCCGTTGCTGCTGACCACCGGAGAGGGACGACGCCTTCTCGTACGCCTTACCGACGATCTCGACGCGCTCGAGAGCCTGCATTCCCAATTCGATGTCGTCCGCCGACCACGCACCGAGCAGGGTTCGCCACGTCGGCGAGCTGTGCAGCCTGCCCATCATCACGTTGTTCAGCACGCTGGTGCGCTTGGCCAGGTTGAAGCCCTGGAAGATCATGCCGATGTCGCCGCGCAGATCCCGTAACCCCTTGCTGCTCACATCGTTCACGGCGCGATCACCGACGGTCACGGTGCCGGAGGTGACGGGGACGAGGCCGTTGATGGTACGAATCAGCGTGGACTTTCCTGCGCCGGACAACCCGACGACGGCAACCATCTGACCTGCCGGAATATCCAGCGTCACTGCGTCGAGCGCGGTGTGGCCGCCCGCATACGTTACCGAGACGTTGTCGAATGCGATGCCGTCGCCGCTCATCTTCGGTCAGTTCCCCAGGCCGATGGAGTCCGCCTCGGTTTGCGCCTGCTGCAGCGCGGCGGGGTCGGCCTTGTCGAGCCCGGTGATCTGGTAGATCGCCGTCAGGGCCTCGACACCCTCGGGGGTGGATGCGTAATCCTCCATCGCGTCCGAGATGCGCTGCTGCAGGTCAGGGCTGAGTGAGCTACTGATCGAGACACCGTCGTTGGGAATCTCGTTGGTCAACGCGAACACGACCAGGTTCTTCGCGACGTCGGGTGTGTCCTTGACGACGGTCTCGCGGGCGTCCCAGAAGGACACGCCCACTTCGTCGTCGCCGTTGTTCACCGACAGCACCGCTGCCGGGTGCGAGGTGACCTGCGTCAGATCCAAGTCGGTGGTCGAGTCGATGCCCGCCGCCTTCAGAGCAGCGGAGGGAAAGACGAATCCGGCCGAGGACGCGGACTGGAGCATGACGGTCTTGGCACCGTTCATCTTGCTCAACGAGTCGAGTCCCGCTGGGCCCGTGCCGCTCTCGGTGCCGTTGCAGTACAGCAGGCCGTTGGCCCCGGTGACGGGCGCGTCGTCGCAGTACTTGTCGGGGTTGTTGGTGTAGAACTGCGCGGCGTACGTGGTCTTGCCCTTGCGCACGGTCTGCAGTGCCGGCTCGGCTCCGTACTTGTTGCAGGCCTGCACCATCTGCAGCGGCGGCAGCATGCCGATCTGCGCCTGGTTTGCACCGATGGCCTCCACCGCCGCCTGGTAATCCTGGGTGATGACGCCACGGACCGGAATGCCGAGGCGCTCGGTCAGTGCGTCCTGCAGCGGCTTGACGGTTTCGACGAGCTTGTTGGCGTCACCCGAGGGGACAAGTGCCAGCGTCAGCTCCGACGGGTCGGCTGCATCTGCAGAGTTGGACCCGGTGCAGGGCGAGGCTGCCGAGGATTCGGTGGTGGATTCGTCGCGGGCTCCACAGCCGGCGAGCGAGGCGGTGAGCAGACCGGTGGCGACCACCGCGAGCAGAGGCGTGCGAATTCTCATGACTGTCCTTCGTGAGTGAGTGCGAATGCTGCTGGATCGGTGGACCATTCGACAATTTCGTCGTACATGGCCTCGAAAGTCGTGGCGGAGAAGGTCGCCTCGGGCCGGAGGTGACCGTGACGGTCGATGTAGGCGGTGACGGCGCCCCGTCGATGCGGGGCATCGAGGTCGTTGCGCCAGATGTCGCCGACGCTGGCCAACAGGTGGGGTGGCCGCATGTCCACAAGCGAGTCCACCAGCTCGGGCATTTTCTCGGGCTTACCCGCATCGGTGAACACCCGATCCATGCGCGCAGTCAGACCGAGACGCTCGAGGGTTTCCACCACGCCGCGCTGCGGGGCGTTGGTGGCCAGGACCACGTCGGCCGAGACTCGATCGAGAAAATCCGCGAGCCCGGCCGGTGCCCACACCTCGAGCTCACCTGCGGCGAGGCGCTCGCGGGACTGCGCGTAGGCGGCGGCGAGAACGGCAGCGTCGACGCCCACCGACAGCTGCTGGACGGCGGAGTACCCGTCGAGGTAGTCCCCCGCGCCGCGGTCCAGAAAAGCCGTCAACCCGGCACGCAGGTGTGCGGCGGCGTCGTCGCCGAGGGAGATGGCCACCGCATCGGCGTACGCCCACACGGGATCGTCGCCGAGGCACACGGTGCCGTCGAAATCGAGAAGGAGGGTCGGTCGTTGCACGTGAGAGACGCTAGACCCGCCATGAACGATCCGTCCATAGATTCTGGATCTATGAAACAAGCGTTCACACGGCGTTAACCGGAGGCCCTCGGCGCACCACGTTCGTGGAAATCCGGATACTGGAACGCGTGAGCACTCCCCTCCCCACCCCACCCACCTCGACCGACGTACTGGTCGTGGGCGCGGGCCCCGCAGGATCGTCGGCAGCGGCATGGGCAGCGCGATCCGGCCGCGACGTCGTCCTGGTCGACGCCGCAGTCTTTCCCCGCGACAAGACGTGCGGCGATGGCCTGACGCCTCGCGCAGTCGCCGAACTCGATCAGCTCGGCCTGGGTGAATGGGTGCGCGGCAAGGCGCGCAATCGCGGTCTGCGTTTGAGCGGATTCGGCCAGGAACTGGAGCTCGAGTGGCCGAGCACATCCCTGCCGACCGTCGGAAGTGCAGTTCCCCGAACCGAATTGGACGACCGAATTCGCGCGGTTGCCGTCGAATCCGGGGCCGTCATGGCCGAGGGAGCCAAGGCCGTTGCCGTCACTCGTGACGGGAACACGGTCCGCTCGGTGACCCTGCAGACCGCCTCCGGATCGCACGAGATCTCCTGCCGCACACTGATCGTCGCCGACGGCGTCCGCTCCACCCTGGGCAAGCAACTCGGGCGGCAGTGGCATCGGGACACCGCATTCGGCGTCGCAGCTCGTGCATACATCACCTCGGGACGCAGCGACGACGAGTGGATCAGCTCGCACCTCGAATTGCGTGATGCCGCAGGCACTCTGCAGCCCGGGTACGGCTGGGTCTTCCCGCTGAACGACGGGAACATCAACATCGGCGTCGGAACCCTGGCCACGGCCAAAAAACCCGCACCCGGGGCCTTGCGCCCGCTGCTCGACCTCTACACCCAGCAGCGGCGTCCGGAATGGGCGCTCACAGGCGAACTGCGCTCGGTGGCATCGGCGTTGCTGCCGATGGGTGGTGCGGTCTCGGGAGTGGCGGGCACCAACTGGGCCATCATCGGCGACGCCGCAGCGTGTGTGAACCCGCTCAATGGCGAAGGCATCGACTACGGCCTCGAGGGCGGCCGCCTGGTTGTCGACCTGCTCGATTACCCCGACCTCACCGACGCCTGGCCAACCCTGCTGCGCGAGCACTACGGACAGGCCTTCTCCATCGCGCGACGCCTCGCCGGCCTGTTGACCGTGCCGAGATTCCTGCCCGCGGCGGGACCGGTGGGCATGCGCTCGCGGGCACTGATGAAAGTCGCCGTCCGCTGCATGGGCAACCTGATCACCGAGGCCGACAGTGACCTCGTCGCCCGTACCTGGCGGGCATCGGGAACCGGGTCACTGAAAATCGATTCGCGACCGCCGTTTTCGTGACGTCGCTGTGAACACCGATGCCGCATTGGCCGTGGTCGATCTTGCTCTCCGATACGGGTTCGTCGATCGGATGGACGAAGCCACTGCCGAGTTGCAACGCCTCGGCTGGAGGCCGGAGCCGATAGACGGTGACGGAAGCTGTCTCGACACCAAGTGGCAGTTCCCGCCGTCCGACTACATGTGGCGGGTGTATTCCGGGCGTGCCGACGCGGAGTTCTCCGTCGGCCTGATGGTCAACACAGATCTGGACTCGAAGGCGATCGCGTTGGCCGATTCGATCCGGTCCGTCGTCGAGCACTGGCTCTCGTCCATGGAGGTTCGCCACACCCGCGGGGGCGCATGGGAACTGTGGACCGACGACGTCCGCATGATCGAACTTCACGTGCACCGGGCCACTCCTGCCGGACCGGGAAAGGCCATACCTCCCGCAGTGCAGTTGGTCGTGTCGAACACAGAGAAACCGTAACCGAGCAGCAGCGTTACGGCCGAGTTGCCTTGTGCAGCGCGACGATTCCGCCGGTGAGGTTTCGCCACTGCACGTCGGTCCAGCCGGCGTCGGCGATGCGCTGTGCCAACTGTTCCTGCGTGGGCCAGGCACGGATGGACTCGGCGAGGTAAACGTACGCATCGGGGTTACTGCTCACGGCGCGAGCGACTTTCGGTAGCGCCTTCATCAAGTACTCCATGTACACGGTGCGGAACGGGCCGAACACCGGGGTGGAGAACTCCGAAACCACAAGACGGCCACCAGGTTTGGTGACTCGGGCGATCTCGCGCAGTCCGGCATCGAAGTCCGAGACGTTCCGGAGACCGAACGAGATGGTGGCGGCATCGAAGCTGGCATCGGCATAGGGCAGGGCCATCGCGTCACCTGCGACCATCGGAACTCCGCGCTGCAGTCCTGCCTGCAACATGCCCTTGGAGAAGTCGGTGGCCACACACCACGCCCCGCTTCGACCGAGTTCGACGGTGGAGACACCGGTGCCTGCGGCGAGGTCGAGTACCCGCTCGCCGGCTTCGAGAGCCAACGCTCGACGAGTGAGCTTGCGCCAACTGCGGTCCTGCCCGAACGACAGAACCGTGTTGGTGATGTCGTAGCGGCGGGCGACGCCGTCGAACATCGACGCCACCTCGTGGGGCTCTTTTGCCAGGGTTGCGCGTGATGTCTGGGCCACGAGGTCCAGACTACTCAAGCAATCTTCTGCACCCGCGGCGCTGTGATGCCTTGCACGTCGTAGTAATGCGTAATCAGCTCGTCGCAGATGGCCGGCCAGGTGCGGTGCAGTACCGACTTGCGGGCGGCGTCGCCGAAGCGCGCCTGGGTGGTGGGTTCGGCGAGGGCTCCGACGGCGCTGGGCAGCAATTCGGTGAACTTGTCCACCGGCAGCAGGTAGCCGTTGCGGCAGTGCGAGACCAGATCGCGCGGGCCGCCGGCATCGGGCCCGATGACGGGCACGCCGCTGGCGAGTGCCTCCTGAACTGCCTGGCAGAAGGTTTCGTGTTCACCCGGGTGCACGAAGATGTCGAAGCTGGCGTAGGCCTGCGCGAGCTCGGCTCCGCCGAGTTGGCCGGTGAAGATGGCGTTCGGCATCAGCGCCTGCAGTGCTGCCGTGTCGGGTCCGCCGCCGACGATCACCAGCTGGATCGACGGGTCCGTGGCCAGGACGGAAAGCCGCTCGACGTGCTTCTCGGGGGCGAGCCTTCCGACGAAGCCGACTATCAGTTTGTCGCCGGCTCCCCACTGGCTTCGGAGCGTCTGCGACTTGGCAGAGGGCGCGAACCGAACGGCGTCCACTCCCCTGGCCCACCGGTGCACGCGCGGAATTCCGTGCAGCTCCAACGCGTCGACGGCCGAGGTCGACGGTGCCAGGGTTCGGGCCGCGCCGCGGTGCAGTCTCCTGGTCCAGCGCCAAGCAGCCTTGGACGTCAGGCCCAGACCGTAACTGGCGGCGAAACCCGCGACATCGGTCTGATAGACGGCAACAGCAGGCACGTCCAATCGGTTGGCGGCGGCCAGGCCGCCTGCCCCGAGCAGGAACGGCGACGCCAGATGGACGACGTCGGGGGCGAACGCGCGCAGCGCCGACACCATCCCGAGCCCCGGCACACCGACGGGCAACGAGCTCACCTTCGGAACCATGACGGACGGCACCCGGTGCACAGGAACGTCGTCGTGCCACGTTGCGGCCTTCGGGCCGGACGGATTGTCTGGCGCGACCACGATGGCCTCGTGCCCGGTCTTGTCGAGGTGTTCGAGGACACGGATCACCGAGTGGGTGACGCCGTTCATGTTGGGTAAGAACGATTCCGCAACGATGGCTACTCGCACGATCCTCAGTGTGGGTGGCCTCGCCGTCGACCAGATGTGGACAGCGTTACGTGTGGGCCAACGTCACACGAATTGCGCGAGCACCCATGACGGATTCGGGTTGGTGCGGTGTTCGGAGCCCGCGAACACCGTCGGAACCGTTTCGTTGCCGTCGTTGACCGACCGCACTCTTGCCGCCGCAGCCGGATCCTGGCGGATGCTCGTCCACACTGCCTTCCTCCCACGCAGTAACAGCGCCACTCGGAGACGAAGACAGAAGATGCATCCCGGACGCCAGTAGACCAACGGCACCGAATTCTCGGTCGCCTGGTTGCGCGAGGCGTCGTCGGACAGGGACCGGGGATACAGCACCGGCGTCGTCAGAACGAGTAGGAACACCACGGCAAGCACCATCACGACGATCGACGACGCGATGTTGCCGAAATTCACCAATGCGAATCCGGCCACCGAACCGAGAGCGGCAAGGCCGAAGTGCTTGGCGTTACGCATTCTTCGTATCCTTTCGACGAAGCCAGAACAACACAGGCCCGGCAATCAACCATGTGACGACGATGACCGACCCGGCCGGAACGATCGCGACAGTAGCGTCGCGGCCGGCGACACGCACCAGTTCGACGTCCGGGTCTGCCTTGTAGTACTCGACCTCGATGCGTTGGCCGGCGATGAGGTTGGTGGGGTACAGCACGCCGAGCGCCGGGTTGTGCGTCACACCGTCCGGGGTGATGAAGCTGACGGCCGAGCGCAATTTTCCGGCGGAAAGCACCTCGGCAGTGGCGGTGCCCTTGTCGGAGTCGATCGTGACGTCGTTTCGCCAGGCTCCGACCACCAGCAGTACGGCCAGAACGGAGATGGACACGGCGACCACGAGCACTACCAGCCGGGTTCTGCGCAGCGTTCTGCTGCCTCGGGCTGTGTCGGTCACCTCGACAGGTTACTTCGCAGCCGATTCGCCTCGGCTCGGGTAGCGTCTGCACTCATGTCTCGCAGCTTCGAATTCACCGTCGAATCCTCCTATCCTCCCGCTGACGTGCACGCAGCACTGACCAGCGAGGCCCAGTGGGCGGCCCGCTTCGCCAAGGCGAAGAAGACGGACGGGTACGAGATGACCAAGCACGACGACGGCGGGCTGACGGTCGACATCACCGAAGAGGTCGGCACCTCCGAGCTCCCCGGCTTCGTCACGAAGGTCATCAAGGGCAAGCTGATCGTCTCCCGCACCGACCACTGGGGTGCGCTGGAGGGCGACCATGCAGAGGGAACGCTGATCGGCGGAACAACCGGCCTGCCCGCGAAGGTGAACGGCACACTGTCGCTTCGACCCGACGGCACCGGCGCGAAACTGATCGTCACGGGCGAATCGACGGTGAAGATTCCACTCGTCGGCGGCAAGATCGAAGACCTGATCAACAAGATGATCAAGGACATGATCGATCAGGAAACGGGCGAAACCCTGGAATGGGTTGCCGCGCAGAAGAACTGAGAGACGCTCGGTCCGCTGCCGTGTGTGCGTGGAGGAATTTCGGGTCAGGCTGCGAGTAACTGCTCACGCAGGATGTCGGCATGGCCGCAGTGGTGGGCCAATTCCCTCAGCACCTGAAGATACACCCAGTGCACCGTACGAGGCCCGCTGCGATGACCCGTTACGACGGCATCGAGTGGCACGTCGACTACCACCGCTCGAGCAGTTGCGCAGGCCTGTCTGTGGGCCGCGACGACACCGACGATGGTGTCGTCGTCATCGACCACGAAGGACTCCGCAGGACTGCGAACCAGGCCGAGCTCAACCCTCGACCCGCCCCCGATGCATTCCTCGAACCACACTCGCTGCATCCACGTCACATGCTTGAGCAGCCCGAGAAGCGTTGTGGCCGAAGGGACCAAGCGTTCCCGCGCCTGCTCCTCGGTGACACCATCGAGGGTTGCCTCGATCGCGATCCGGTAGTCCTCGATGAACGCCTCGAGCTGAGTACGGTCATCGTCCACCAGTACCTCGAATGCACCCGTCACAGGCTTCCCTTCACAGCGAATATTCGGTCGGGCACGTACACACGCCTTCTCTACAGTCGGGCGCGGATTGCCGCGTGAAGGTCCCGCAATCCCGATCGCTCGGTGGTCACTTCCAGCACTCTGATTCCCGTGGCGTGGCCGGTGAGTTCGGTTGCCAGATCGGTTGGATTCACCAGCCGATGCTCGACGCGATAGGCCCCGCACAGCGCGCCGAGGTCCATCCCGTGCGGAGTCCCGAACACACGCTCGAACACACCGGCATACTGCGGGTCACCCTGTTCGAGGAGCTCGAAAATCCCGCCACCGTCATCGTTGGCAACCACGATCGTCAGGTCGTCCGGACGCGGCTCGCCGGTGCCGATCAGCAGTCCCGCCGCATCGTGCAGGAACGTCAGATCTCCCAGAAGTGCCACGGTGCGGCGCTTTCCGGCCATTGCCGCACCGATGGCCGTCGACACGGTGCCGTCGATGCCCGCCACGCCGCGGTTCGAGAGAACTTTCACGCCCGGGACCGGAGTCGAGACCAGGGCCGCGTCGCGCACGGGGTTGGATGCCCCGAGCACCAGCTGATCTCCGGACCGTAGAGACGACATGACCGTGGCGGCCACGTGCAGCCCCGTCGGCTTGGGGTGTTCTCGAAGTTGCTCGTGCACAGCCTTTTCGGCTCGCTCCGACAGAGCCGCGCAGCGAGCGATCCAGGCTTCGTCGGGCGAACCGGTGGTCACGGCGCGAGTGCCGGTGGCCAGGACGTTGCCGGAGACGTCGGGCCACCGAGGTCCGGTGGTGAGTGCAATGACATCGACCGCAGGGTCGGCCAACAACGTCGAGACCTGTCGATGCAGAGTCGGCCGACCGGTGATGACGGCCTGGCGCGGCTTCAACTGCGCCAGAGCCAACGGATGCAACGGGATTCCGTGCAGGGGCGCGGTCGGCTCGGCGACGGTGGGTAGCCCGGCCAGCTCCGGACGCACAGCGCCACCGTGACCGGAGACGACCACGGTGTCGATCGTCAGATCCAGTTCCACGGGAACGTCGAGAGTCGCCTGCGTGGTCGAGGTCCACGGCCGCCCGCCGGGCCGGCCTTCGGGACGCGACCCTGGATCGCCGAGGGTGGGAACCAGGGGTTCCCTCAGCGGAATGTCGAAATGCACGGGCCCGGCGTTCCCCGAGCGCGCACCGCGCGCCGCCGCGATGACGCGCGAGACGGCGCTGCGCCACTGACTGTTCTGCTTGGGACCTTCCTCGGCGAGCCCGAGGCTGATGGTCGCGCGTACCTGAGATCCGAACAGACCGAGCTGCTCGATGGTCTGATTCGCACCGGTGCCGAGCATCTCGTAGGGCCGGTTGGCGCTGATGACGATCAGCGGAATGCGGGCGTAGTTCGCCTCGAGGACTGCGGGCCCCAGATTGGCCACCGCAGTACCCGAGGTCATCACCACCGGCACGGGCTGGCCACTGCCCAAGCTCAGGCCGATGGCGAGAAAGCCGGCCGTCCGCTCGTCGATGCGCATGTGCAGCCGCAGCCGTCCCGCCAGGTCGGCTTCCTGCAGAGCGAAGGCCAACGGGGCGTTGCGCGACCCGGGACAGAGCACGACGTCTTCGATCCCGCTGCGCGCCAGTTCGTCGACGACTGCAGTGGCCTGGGCGGTGGACGGATTCACAGTTTCCAGAGTGTCAGATGCTCCGGTCAGCCGCCGCAACCGGGCTTTGACAGTATTGAGACGTGCGTACAGTCTTCCGGCCCGATGAGGTCTCCCCCCGCCGCTTCTACCAGCTACTGACCGCGTCGGTGGTCCCCAGGCCGATCGCATGGATCTCGACGGTCTCCGCCGACGGTGTGGCGAACCTCGCGCCGTACAGCTTCTTCACGGTCTCGTCGGTGGAGCCGCCGGTAGTCCAGTTCACCTCGGTGAGCCGCAAGGACAGTCTTCGCAACATCGAGGCCACCGGCGAGTTCGTCGTCAATCTGGCGACAGCACCGTTGGTCGATCAGGTCAACGACAGCTCGGCGAGCTTCGATCACGACGTCAGCGAGTTCGAGGCCGTCGGAATCGAGAGCGAACCCAGCGCGATCGTGACGCCGCCCCGGGTGGCAGCCGCACCCATCGCCATCGAGGCGAGGCTGCATCGCGTCGTCGAGGTGGGCAACTGCTTCGTCGTCATGGGCACCGTCGTCGCCCTGTCGGTGCGTCCCGAATATCTGGCCGAGGACGGCCTGCCCGAGTTCGACGCCATCGCCCCGCTGAGTCGGCTGGGTCGTACCGAATGGGGACTGCCGCCCGAAGTTCGCGAGATCGAGCGACCTTCTTGATTCGCTGGCTGCTGCTGGTTCTCGTCACGGTCGCACTGACGGTCGGAGCCGATGCACTCGGTGTGCCGTCGGCTGCGTTGTTCGTCGCGCTGCTGGTGGCCATCGTGTTCGCACTTGCCGGATGGGCACCGACGACCGGCACCGAAAGAGCACCGCTGCCGCGCCGGCTCGGGATGGCGGCGCAGGCGATACTCGGCGTCGAGATCGGGACACTGGTGCAGCGCGAGACCCTGAGCTCACTGGGCGATACCTGGCTGCCGGTTCTGTTGGCGTGCATCGGCACCCTGGTGCTGTCCATTGCCGCCGGTGCGCTGCTCGGCCTACGCAAAGACGTCGATTCGCTGACCGGCGCCCTGGCCCTCGTCGCAGGCGGCGCATCGGGACTGGTGGCGATCACGCAGGAGCTCGGCGGCGACGAACGGGTCGTGGCGGTGGTGCAGTACCTCCGCGTCGTGTTGGTGACCACCACGTTGCCGCTGGTCGCGACGCTGGTGTTTCGAGCCCAGCCCGGACAATCGACGGTCACCGCCGACGTGCACGAGGCGCTCTGGATCGATCTCGCCTTCGTCCTGATCTGCGGCGTCGTCGGGGTGGTGCTCGCGCGGGCGATCCGGCTGCCTGCCCCCGCATTGCTCGGCCCGCTCATCATGGCCACGCTCGCCGATGTGCTCGGGGTGTCGTTCGGCGCGTCCGTCCCGACGCTGCTGCTGTGGGCGGCCTACATCGTGATCGGCTGGCAGGCCGGTCTGCGCTTCACTGTCTCCAGCCTGAAGTCGATCTCGCGCGTTCTGCCCGCATCGCTGATGTTGATCATCGCCGTCACGGTCGGCTGCGCGATGCTCGGATTGTGGTTGGCATCGGCGACGGGGACGAGCGGATACGAGGGCTACCTCGCGACGACCCCTGGCGGGGTGTACGCGGTACTGGCGATCGCCGCCTCGACCGGAGCGAATGTGACCTTCGTCGTGGCTGCGCAGGTGATCCGAGTATTCATGATGCTGTTCGCGGTGCCGGTGGGAGCGAAAGTCGTCCAGCGCTATCGACGAGACAGACCGGAATGAACCTCGGCCGACAGAATGGCATTGGGCAGCACGCGATGGGAAACGAATTCGAGTCTCGCTCGCACCGGACCCCAGGGAAGTACTTCGGTCGTATTCGAGGCCATTCTTCGAATAGACAATTTAGTTTTCAGTTGCAATTACTCACCCTTTCCTGATTGTCCTTGCCATTGCGCGATGTCACTCGCAGTCCGTCTTCAGACGGACGACCCAGTGCGGGTCGAGACCGACGATCCAGACCTTGGACTGACTCGTGACCACCTGCCGGAAGGTGTTGCACGCTCCCTCCCCCACGTAACGGGTCGTCACCGTGTGGCCCTCGCCGCGAAGAGTGGACTTCGCTTTCAGCAGTGGTTCGTCCACCACGTCGGAGACCGAGGGACGGTCTTCCGGAACCGGTGCCGCCGTGGCCAGCGGAGCCGTCCCCACCACGGCTGCCGCGGCGATGGCGATTGTTGCGACTTCTTTCCTCATGACCTGTTCTCCAGCTTCATTGCTGCAATCGACTCAGCACGAGTTGCGTCGCGCTGAACTGGCACGACCCGAACGCACTCACCCCCTCGACTGCACATCGTGGTGGCGGTGGCGAGAGGGAATCTTTTGCCTCGAACAAGGAATCGAGCCGGGGTCCGACACAAAGGCAGCAGTGAACGCCGGGGAAGCGGAGAACGATCGAAGAATGTTCTTCATCGAATACTCGGTTCGCGGACTCGTCCCGACCAGGATGTTCCGACCTCAGTGTGCGCCGCTGGAACACAATTGTGGCCATATTTCGACAATGGAATCGGCTCGATTTCGGTAGTGTTCGATTTCCCTACGAATGACTAAATACCGACACTCCCTCAATTGCGGGAATTCAACCATTCGAGGTCCGTTCGGACCGGGCGAACAGACCGGAATCGCCCACGATCGCCCTCGGGGCGAACCAGTGTCGGCCTCTCGACACCTGAACCACGGCAACGGTTCGACTACTGCTGCCGCACTGCGGGCTTCGGGTTCGATTCTCAGCTGGAGCCGAACTGCGGGACCACATTTCCGGGAACCGAGATGGGTACCGCAGACGCTTCGTTGCCCCACGTGGCCGTCGGGGTGAAGCAGGTCCAGTCGGTGGTGTACTCACCGTCTTCCGGAACGACGACGGTCAGATTCACCGCCACATGCGCGGGCACGATGTAGGTCTGCGTCTGTGTCACGAGGTCGGTTCCGTCGAACACTCGACTGCGGCAACGGACATCGATGTCGCCTGCGATCGCACGCCAGGTGACGTCGCGGCCGACCTGCGTCAGTCGCGCGGTTGGCACCCCGGAGGCAAAGATCTCGGCCGAGCCGGTCGAGAACTCGAAGGGTCCGAGAACACTCACCCGAGGAAGATCCTGAGCGATGGTGACCGTCGCGGATCCTGCTCCGTACGTCGCATCCCGGTAGCACTCCCACGAGACGGTGTACTCGCCGGCGAGCGCAAGCTCGAATGTCAGTGTCGCAGTGCCGTACACAGGGACCGTCTCCACAGCCGAATAGGCGCGGTCCTCCGACCCCTGCTTCGCGTTGGCCGCGCAACGCACGTCCTCCTCTCCGTTTCCGACGGAAACGGTGACGCGATTTCCCGACTGCGCAATCGCGCCGATCGGGTCTACGGCGGCAACGGCGATGGCCGGGCTCATCGCCGTCGCAGCGGAACACATCAGGGCAACGCTGAACAATCGACCTTGCGTCTTCATCGAATTCTCGACTCTCGGACTCGTCCCGACCAGGATCTGCCGTCCTCGATTGTGCGCCGCTCGGGCGTCGCAGAGGGCGGTTTGCGAGGATCGACGCACAACCATTGCGACTTAGGGTGTACTAACCTCTCGGGAATGGCGAAATATCTCAAACCCGAGCATCCGGCGTTCTACCGTCTGCGCGTTCTGGCAGCCGAGTCGATCAGTCCCGGCTTCGTTCGAGTCACCCTGGGCGGCGACTCGCTCTCGACCTTCCGATACATGGGCTACGACCACTGGTTTCGCCTGTTCCTTCCGCAACCGGGCCAGACCGAACCGCGTATACCGAGCGCAACCTCGCTGCTGTGGTACGCGCAGTACCTGACCTTCTCCAAGGACACCAAGCCGGTCGTCCGGAACTACACCATCCGCAACTTCCGGTCTGCGGGCCACGGTGTGCACGGAGACGGTCCGGAAATGGACGTCGACTTCGTGGTGCACGGGAGTGGAGCCCGCGGAACGACCCATGAAAACGGTACCGAACACGACGGTCATGCGGGTCCGGCGTCGGCGTGGGCCCAGAAGGCCGCTCCAGGCGACCGCGTCGCGATCTTCGACGAAGGGCGCATCTACAACCCGTCCACCGAAGCCTCGTGGCAGCTGGTCGTCGGCGACGAGAGTGCAGCTCCGGCTGTTCTCGGAATTCTGCGATCGTCACCGGAGGATCTACGGGCCGTCGCCTTCATCGAGGTGGCGTCCGAGGCCGATATCCAGCCCCAGGAGGTGCCGCCGGGTGTCGCGCTGCACTGGGTGGTACGCCCCCATCCGCATGCCAAGCCCGGTGACGCCGCACTCGCCGCCGTACAGAAGGCCGAGCTTCCCGAGAGGGCCCCGTTCGTCTACGTGGCGGGCGAACAAGGGTTGGCGACAGGACTGCGCAGATATTTGGTGAACGATCGCGCAGTGCCCAAGTCCAACATCAGCTTCACCGGATACTGGAAGTTCGGTAAAGCCGCCCCGTAGTGCTCGATTAGTGTGATCTCACATGTCCGGCTCCGGAAAAGGTCACACCGTCGTCACCGACTCTCCACAGGTCGACGGCGCGTCGTATGCCTCGTTGCGCGCCCGTCCCCTCCCCCGCGCCGAACGCTACGAGCTGGGTCGACGGTTGCGCGAGAAGGTACCGATCGCGTCCCTCGGCGACTGGGCAGCGCCACCGGACCGACCCGACCCGGTCAAGCAGATCGACTACTCGCACCAGGGCCGCATCGAATGGCTGATCCCCACCCGCCTCGAGCGAATGGTCGAGTCTCCCTACGGCTTTCTGCGCGGCACGGCCATCGTCATGGCTCGGGACGTGGCGATGCTGCCCTCGACCGGGATCAATCCGGTGATCAGCGGCGACGCTCACCTCGGCAACTTCGGGTTCTACGCATCGCCGGAGCGCGATCTCGTGATCGACCTCAACGACTTCGACGAGGCACACCCCGGAGCCTGGGAATGGGATCTCCGACGCCTCGCCGCGAGCATCTGGGTGGCCGGGCGGCAGAACGGACGCAGCGAGGATCAGTGCCGCGATGCCGTCGCCGCCTGTGTGTCCTCGTATCGGATCGAGGTGGCCAGGCTGGCGGACGAGCCGCTGATGTCGCGATCGTTCCAACGCCTGACGGCGGAGAAGCTGCAGCGCGACGCCACTGCGGGGTCGTTGCGCAAGGAGATCAAACGCGCCACCAAGAAGGCGCGTCGACGCACCAGTGACCGTGTGTTGCCGCGCTTCACCGAGGAGCACGAGGGCAAGCGCAGGATCGTCGAGGAGCCGCCGATCACCACGCGCATCTCGGCGAAGGACGAAGAGCTCCTCGCCGTCGGGCTGGACGAATATCTGCTCACGCTCACCCCGCATTGGCGTCGGGTGCTCGGGGGATACACGCTGATCGACGTGGCGCATCGCGTCGTCGGCGTCGGCAGTGTCGGGCTGCGGGCGTACGTGGCGCTACTCGAGGGCACCAGCGAGGACGATGTGGTGTTTCTGCAGCTCAAGCAGGCCAGACGGTCGGTGCTCGCGCCCTACGTGCACGGAGAATCGGCCTGGCACGATCACCAGGGGCAACGCGTCGTCGAATATCAGCAGGATTTGCAGACCGTCAGCGATCCGCTGCTGGGGTGGACCACCATCGCCGGCCGGCAGTACTACGTGCGGCAATTTCGCAACATGAAGGGCACGATCGATCTGTCGTCGATCGACGCGCCGGCTCTGGTCGACTACGCACGGGTGGTGGGCCGGCTACTGGCCAAGGGACATGCGCGCACGAGCGGCGCGTCGATGATCGCGGGATACACGGGCGATTCCGATGAGCTCGACGTCGCGCTGTGCCGCTTCGCGCGGCTGTACGCCGATCAGACCGAGGCCGATTGGGAGCGATTGAGCGCTACGCGCATGTGAACGGAAATTCGTAGCCTGCTACGAATTTCCACTCACATGCGGCGAAGCCGCTCAGGCGTGCTTGGCGACCAGGTCACCCACGCGCGGCAGCGCCTCGGTGACGTTCTTCTTCGCCGAGCCACGCAGGCTGCCGTAGAACTTCTTGACGACGGACTTGTCGGTCTCCTCGATGCGCGCATCGGTGACCGAGAGCAGCGCGTCGGACGCGGCGTCACCGTTGGCGACGAGGTACTGACCGAACGTGCCCTGCGGGGCTGCGTTGTACGACTGCCAGAACGGGTCGAGCTTGTCCACGAAATCGGGCCACAGAGCCGAGACCGCGCTGTCGATGTACGACGGCCCGACCTTCTTCACTGCGCCGTATCCTCCCTTGACCGCGAGGCCGCTCGCGCCCTTCTTGTCCGCGACCTCGGCGTCGATCAGTGCCAGGACATCGGCGCGCAGAGCGTCGGCCTTCGACTCGTCGAGCAGTGAATCCTTGAGTGCAGCAACCACTTCGAGTTTCCTCCCAGATGTGTCTACGGCCCAACGCGGACCGCGCGCAAGACTACCGCAGAAGGGCGTGGCAGCGCCGAACCCGTTCGATCCACCACTGCGTGCGATCGGCGTCGGCATCGAGCTCGATCAGCGCCTGCGGGTCGGGTTCGGCGGTCTCGGCCGGGTACGTTCCGTCGACCACTTCCAGTGCCGGGGCGACATCTCGGACGAACAATGCACCCGTTCCCAGTCCACAGGCGAATTCGAGATGCGGCAGCGCCGCGGCCGCGGCCAGCCCCGACGAGATGCCGACCGCCGAATCGAGCGCGCTCGACACCACCACCGGCACCCCGTACTCCCCCAGCTCGCCTGCCAGTTCGAGCAGTGCCCGCATCCCGCCGAGAGGCGCGACTTTGAGCACCGCGATGTCGGCTCCGCCTGCGCGAACGACCTTCATCGGGTCCTCGGCTCGGCGAATGCTCTCGTCGGCGGCCACTCGCACCCCCGGAGACCGACGCCGAACTTCGACCAACTCGGGCACCGACGCGCACGGCTGCTCGGCGTACTCGAGGGGACCGTCGGCGGTCAGAGCCTTCAGCGCAGCAACCGCCTCGTCGACGGTCCAGCCGCCGTTGGCATCGACGCGAACCCGCGGAACCAGTTCACGGACCGCGCGCACCCGGGCGACGTCGTCGGCGAGGGTCTGCCCCTTCTCGGCCACCTTCACTTTGGCGGTCTCGGCCCCAGGAAACCGGCTCAACACGGACGCCACGTCCGAGGCCGACACCGCGGGAACCGTCGCGTTCACCGGGATGCGTCGACGCAGCGGGCTCGGCGGTCCGTCCCACGCGGCTTCGATCGCCGACGCCAACCACGGAGCGGACTCGACGTCGTCGTATTCGGGGAACGGCGAGAACTCACCCCATCCGGCCGGTCCGTGAACGAGCATCACCTCGCGGGTGGTGATGCCGCGAAACTTGGTCCGCATCGGCATCGAGAGCACATGTGCACCGTCGAGCACATCGTCGATCGGGGGGATCACTGCTGCCCCGGGAGCAACTGCACCATCAACGCCTCGCAGTCGGCCAACAGGTTGCCGTCCAGATCCGTGAGCCGAGCGTTGATGAACGTCTTGCGTCCCTCGACCCGATCCACCGCCCCCTCGACGACCAGCTCGGTGTTCAGCGGCGTCACCTTGCGGTAGTTGATGTGCAGGTACGCCGTCCGGCTGATGGGCCTGCCGTAGGCGTGTTGGATCAGGCCGAACAGGTCGTCGAACAGCAGCGGCAGTGTGCCGCCGTGCGCGGCGGAGTTGCCACCGAGATGGAAGCGACGGAACATGCCTCTGCTGCGCACGCCCTCGGCGTCGATCTTCTCGATGATCCACGGCAGCAACAGCAGTGAGCCACGACCGGGCAGCCGAGGAACGCGCCCTGCGGTCTGGCGACCCTCGGCCACCACGTGTGGAGTCAACAGCTCGATCAGTTCCCTGGCCTTGTCCGCAGCTGCCTCGGTCACCTCGGCCGGCAACGAGGTGGACACCGCAAGGTCCTGCACCGTGCGCAGCGCCTCGAGCAGCTGCCCGTACTCGGGCCCCACCTTCGCCGGTACGAAGCGCGGGAAGCCCCCGTGGTGGTCGTATTCGGGGTCGGAATCTCGGTCGAGCTCGATCGGATCGGTCATGACTGCACGCTAGCTGCACCGACCGGTCGGCCCGGACCGAGGCCCCGGCCACCGTTAAGCTGGCGCCCGTGACCTTCACTCCCGCACTGTGGCGCCCCGTTCCCGGCTTCGAGGATCTGACCGACATCACGTATCACCGCCACGTGTCCGACGCGACCGTGCGAGTGGCGTTCGACCGACCGGAGATTCGCAACGCTTTCCGGCCGCACACCGTCGACGAGCTCTACCGCGCACTCGAACACGCTCGAGTGAGCTCCGATGTGGGAACCGTGTTGCTCACCGGCAACGGACCGAGCAGCAAGGACGGCGGCTGGGCGTTCTGTTCCGGTGGCGATCAGCGCATTCGCGGCCGCAGCGGCTACCAGTACGCGGACGGCGAAACCGCCGATACCGTCGACAGAGCTCGCGCCGGACGCCTGCACATCCTCGAGGTGCAACGCCTGATTCGGTTCATGCCCAAGGTGGTCATCTGTCTGGTCAACGGGTGGGCAGCGGGCGGCGGTCACAGCCTGCACGTGGTGTGCGATCTGACGCTGGCAAGCCGCGAGCATGCGCGATTCAAGCAGACCGACGCAGACGTCGGCAGCTTCGACGGTGGTTACGGCAGCGCATATCTGGCCAAGATGGTCGGTCAGAAGTTCGCCCGAGAGATATTCTTTCTCGGCGAGACGTACTCGGCCGAGGAGATGCACCGGATGGGCGCAGTGAACAAAGTGGTCGATCACGCCGAACTCGAGAACACGGCCATCGAGTGGGCCGCGAAGATCAACGCGAAATCGCCGCAGGCCCAACGAATGTTGAAGTACGCCTTCAATTTGCAGGACGACGGCCTGGTGGGCCAGCAACTGTTCGCCGGTGAAGCGACCCGACTGGCCTATATGACCGACGAGGCCGTGGAGGGGCGCGACGCCTTCCTGGACAAGCGCGAGCCCGATTGGTCGCCGTTCCCCCGATATTTCTGACCCGCGTGGATCCACAGCCGCAGCATCGTCGTGACGGCGGTGCTGTGGGCGCTTCGGGTGCGGTGCGCGCCTGGTTCACTCGGCCCTTCGACTACCGCTGGATGGCGGACTTCCAGAACTCGCGGCCCACGGGCAGGCTCATCCGATGGGTCCTGGCGTTCCTGACGCTCAACTTCGGCGCACTGGCAGTGATCTCACTCTTCTCTGCGGACGCCTCCCGGAGCGCCGTGGCACTGGGGTGGAAGGCTTTCCTGGTCGTCGCGGTCGTGGCTGTCGGTGCAGCGTGGGTCACCAGGCCGTTCCCCGGTCACCTCGGCGTGGTGGCCTTCGCGGTGTTCGCCGATCTGGGAACGGCATCGACATTGTTGATCAACCCGGTAGCGGACGCGATTCTCACCTGCGCACTGTTCGCGGTGATCGGCACCTTCTTCACCTTCTTCCTCAGCTCGCGCTGGCTGGTGGCTCACCTGGTCTTCGCGACGGCGTGCACGGTGGCTGCCGCTGCCGTGACCCACCACACGGGCGAGGTGGGCATCGCCTCGCTGATCTTTCGGACCGACGTGGTGCTGCTCGCGATCGCGGGTGTGCCGCTCACATCCCACCTGCTCGTGAGCGTGCTGACCGACGACGCCCGCAGTTCGTTGATAGATCCGCTGACCGGCCTGCTCAATCGCCGCGGTCTCGATGCGTCGGTGGACGACGTGCGGGTGCTGGGACGCGAAGAGAACCGGTGTTTGGCGGTCTTGGTGGTCGACATCGACCGCTTCAAAGCCGTCAACGACGAATTCGGGCACGAGGAGGGAGACGCCGTCATCGTGCGCATCGCCGAGCGGCTCGGTGCCTATGTCGGCGACTACGGAGTGCTCGCCCGCACAGGCGGTGAGGAGTACCTCGCGGTGGTGTCGACGTCGAGATTGCACGTCGACGCGCTGATCCACGGAGTGCGCAAAGCGCTGCGAGACCCGGCGGACGCGGTCTCGGTGACGGTGAGCATCGGGGCCGCAATCGTGTACTGGGATTCGGCGGTATGGGACCAGGACTTCGACATCGTCACGCGCGCCACCCGGGTGGCAGATTCGATGATGTACGAGGCCAAGGCTGCGGGCGGTGATCGGGTGGTCAAGCGCGTCCTGTGAGTGGAGCCCGGGGACCGACCATCCGTGCTATCCATGCGGGGTGGACATTCTCGCTTCTCGGACGATTCTGCGCCCGACGGATTACCGAAGGACCCTCGAGTTCTATCGAGACGGTCTCGCCCTCGCGGTGTTCCGCGAATACCCCGGCGGCACGGTGTTCTTCGCGGGCCAGGGATTGCTCGAGATCGCATCGCATCATCGAGGTGACGCGTCCGGGTCGTTCTCCGGTGCGCTGTGGCTGCAGGTTCGTGACGTGGCTTCTGCCACAGAGGAATTGACCGCCGCCGGTATCGAGATCGTGCGTGAAGCGAGAACCGAGCCATGGGGTCTGATCGAGATGTGGATCGAGGATCCGGACGGGATTCCCATCGTGCTGGTGCAGATCCCGCAGGAACATCCTCTGCGAAAGGACAACCGCTAGCTGCCTTTCGGGCCCTCGGCGATCGTGCGTAGCACCGCTGTTGCCGACTGCGGCCGCGACCACAGATACCCCTGTGCCAGTGTGCAACCGAGCTCGAGTGCCGCGTCGGCCTGCTCGCGGCTTTCGATGCCTTCGACGATCATCGTCAGATCGAGGTCCTTCGCCACGCCTGCCAAGGACCTGATCATCGCCCGCCCGGCCACGGTGTCGACGAATCGCGTCAGGTGCCCGTCGATCTTGATGCCGTCGGGCTGCAGCGTCACCAATCGTTCGAGTGAGGACCAGCCGGAGCCGAAATCGTCGAGCAACACCCGAAAGCCGAGCCGGTGCACGTCGTCGATGTGCCTGCGCAGCAGCGGCCCCGGTGTGACGGCAGTGGTTTCGGTGAGCTCGAGCGAGATCGACGACGGCGACACCCCGGAGGACGCGATGGCGCGTTGCAGCTGGCTGACGCCGTCGGGATGGGCGAGGTGGCGTCCGGAGATGTTGACCGTCAGCCGCAGGTCGGGGCGGTGGACGTGCCATTTTTTCATCTCGGCCGCAGCCTGGGTGAGCACACTGAGGTCGACGTCGATGATCAGCTCGCTGGCTTCGGCAAACGGGACGAAATCCGCGGGCACCACCATCCCGCGGGTGGGGTGGTGCCAGCGTGCCAACGCTTCGAAGCCGACGATCTCCTCCGTCCGCAGATCCACGATCGACTGGAACCAGGGGACGATGTGACCGTCGGCGATGGAGTCGGCGATGTCGTTGTCGCTGCCCAGCCGGATGACACCGGATCCGACTCGGCGATGCAGATCGAGTTGCTCCTCGAGCACCGAGGCGAACTGTTCGAGTTCCTGCATCTGCTCACCCGAGAGCGAGCGCGACGTGCGATCGAGCAGGCAGAGCGTGCCGATGACCAGACCTTCTCGCCCGCGCAACGGAACAGAAGCGTAGGACTCGATGCCGTTGTCGTCGAGAATGGCGCGCTGCCGGGTGGTGGCGTGTACGCGGCCGTGTGCGACGACCGCGGGCTCGCCGGTACGCACCACGTCGTCGCACAGTGTGTCGGCTCGCAAGACGGTCGACACCGGCGGTCCACCGATGTTGACCAGCGTGTACTGGGTGTCCTCGTCGAGGACATTGAGCTGGGCGATGGCGAATCCGACGCTGCGAGCCGCGAATTCGACCGTCGAACACAGGGCAGGTGTCGTGGCCTCGACATCGAGATATCGACGAGCGGAGTCGCTCTGACGGCGAGACTGGGAGCGCGCGGTGTCCGCGACCTCACCGTCCACCGGCATCTCCTCGCAACGAACAGCCGGGCCCGTGCTGGAACCGGATCCAAGTGAGCTTAGCCGTGTGAGATCGGCAGTTTCGACCGATAGCCCAACACGGAGTGGTCACAACGTCGGGTACCGCGTATGCAGGAGGCGATGCCGCAGGACCGCAGCGGCGAACCGCTTGCCTTCGTCGGTCGCGACGAAACCGGCCGCCCCCGGTCCGAACCCGCGATCCGGCTGCGACAACTCGAACGTTCCGAGGGCGCTCAACTCGGCCACCAGGGTCCTGGCCAGCGGCTCGGCGTGCTCGGCAGCCGGCTGCTCGCCGGCATGAGTCCATCCTTCGGCACGCAACAGTCGCGCCAGATCGTCGGCGGTCGACTCCACGTCGGCGACGTCGTGACCGACGATCATGCGCGCGAGAACGACCTCGGCCGCGATGGTGTCCGGGTGATACTCCGTGCCGACGATGCCGCCGGTGAGAACCCGCCACAGCCCGTCGGAGCTCAGCTGCCTGGTACGGGCAGTGGGAACCAACCGGCCGGCGGAACGACGCAACAGGCGCACCCGCATGAGGAGGCGTCGGAGCATGAGAACTTTCTCGACGTCCAGTTCACGACCCATCGTCACGGGCCGCTCGGCCGGGAGAAACACCGTCGTCGCGATGTGCGCGACCAGATCGTTCGGTAGGTAGCCGCCGTCGGTCAACGTCACGCCGTCGCCGATGCACGCAATGAAGCTCTCCGCTCGACGCACACAGCCGTACACCGGCTGGGCGGCGTCGTGCAGTGCCTCGCGCAAACCCAGATAGAGCTCGGCCCGCGGTGCGCTGTAGCTGCTCCACAGTTCGATGCGATGGTCGAGCAATTGCTCGAGCAGGACGGCCTCGGAGTCGTCCTTGCCGCGATCGGACGTCAACACCGCATCGGTGACGCCACGTCGGCGCGTGGCCTGGGCGTTGACACCGAGCGGTCGCCCACCGGGCCTCGACGGCTCGAACTCGCCGGCGATGGTCGCCACTTCCAGTGTCTCGCCGATCTTTTCGACGATGGACCGCTCGATGCCGGTCGGGGTGTCCTGCCAGGTGACCAGTTCGGTGTCGACGGCACCGATACCCGACTGCTCGGTGGCCGCTCGATACTGCTGCAGCCAGGCCGCGTCGTCGGGCGCGCGTACGAGTTGCTCGGTGACGGCACTTCGTGCGATCTCGGCGTAGGCCACGCGGCCGAGTCGGTCGAGCAACTCCCCCAGCGCGCGAGCGATGTCGACGCCGCGGTCGGGGCCCTCGGCGGTGTGCCTCAGGTACACCCAGAGGAATGTCTGCACGGAATGTTGCGTGGGACCCGCCGATGGTGACACCTCGACCAGACCGTCCCACCCCAGACGCGCGTCGGCCGCGAGCGCGGGATCGACCGAATCGAAGTACGACAGAGCGGCCCACACCGCGTCGTCCATGCCCGATCCCTTCACGGTGTTCCACTGTTCCACAACGACTCGATCGACGACGACGACCGCCGTGGGCCACGCCATAGTGGAATTGGACATATAGGGCAAAAAAGTGAACGGAGAATGAACACGACGCGACTTCCAGGAGCCCAAGAAGAACACTTCGCAAGAAATTTCCACGAAACACTGCTCGTGTCCCACACTTCTCACCGTGAGCGCTGAATTCCTCGTCCTTCTCGTGGTGGTCGTCACGGCACTGGCCTTCGACTTCACCAACGGTTTCCACGACACCGCCAACGCCATGGCGACGTCGATCGCAACGGGGGCACTGAAGCCCAAAGTTGCGGTCACCCTGTCTGCCGTCCTGAATCTGGTCGGCGCCTTCCTGTCCGTCGAGGTGGCAGCCACCGTTGCGAAAGGCATCGTCAACCTCGGCGACACCGGCGGCCAAGCCCTCCTGACCATCATCTTCGCCGGCCTCGTCGGCGGAATCCTCTGGAACCTCGCCACCTGGTTGCTCGGCATCCCGTCCAGCTCCTCGCACGCGCTGTTCGGCGGCTTGATCGGTGCCACGATGGCCGGTCTCGGCACCAGCGGTGTCGTGTGGGACGGCGTCTGGAGCAAGATCGTGCTGCCCGCCGTCCTCGCGCCGATAGTCGCCGGCCTCGTCGCCACCGTCGGAACCTGGGTCATCTACCGCATCACCAACGCAGTTCCCGAGAAGTCCAAGGAGCGCGGATTCCGCTGGGGCCAGATCGGTTCGGCCTCGCTCGTCTCGCTCGCGCACGGCACCAACGACGCGCAGAAGACGATGGGCGTCATCTTTCTCGCCCTCGTCGCCTACGGCACCGTCTCTCCCGACGCGGAGATGCCACTGTGGGTCAAGGTGACCTGCGCACTCGCGATCGCACTCGGCACGTACCTCGGCGGCTGGCGCGTCATCCGCACCCTGGGCAAGGGCCTGGTCGAGATCGCCTCACCACAGGGCATGGCGGCCGAATCCTCCTCGGCAGCCATCATTCTGACCTCCAGCCACCTCGGCCTTCCGCTGTCGACCACTCAGGTCGCCACCGGCTCGATCCTCGGATCGGGGCTCGGCAAGCCCGGCGCAGCAGTGCGCTGGAACGTCGCAGGCCGCATGGCCGTCGCCTGGGTCATCACCCTGCCGCTCGCCGGAGTCGTCGGCGCAGTGTGCTGGCTGCTCGCCCACACCATCGGCGGACTGCCCGGCATCCTCGTGGTGTTCGCCATCCTCGTCGCACTCGCAGCCTTCATGTACATCCGGTCGCGTCGTGAGCCCGTCGACCCCAACAACGTCAACGCGGAGTGGGACGGCGGGCTCGTCCCGGCCGCCACCGACTCCGACTCTCCCGCGAAGGTCTGAAGCCACATGGAAACCCTGAAGCACACACTCGATTCGCTCTGGCAGGTCGTTCTCGTGGGACTGCTCCTCGGCGCAGGCCTGCCCGCGATCTTCGCTGTCGGCCTCAAGGCACTGTCGGTCGGTGAACCGTCGGACGACACTGCAGGCGCAGGCACCACTCGCGTCGCTCGTCCTGCGGTGGCCACTGCCGCAGCGGTGGTCTGCTTCGCCGTCGTCGTCGTCGCCATCGTCGCCGGAATCCTCTTCATCATGAAGAACTTCCTCGACACCACCTTCGGCATCTCCGTCTTCTAGGAAAGGACTCGTCCGTTATGACCGACCCCACGAAGACCCCTTTCCCGGCATCGGTGCTCGACTGGCTCCGGGCCGGTTACCCCGAGGGCGTTCCGCCCAAGGATCGCTTTCCACTCGTCGCTCTTCTGCGCCACGCAGCGCTGACCGACACCCAGGTACAGGAGATCGTGCTCGAACTGGTCTCCCCCGCCAACGGAGCCCTCGAGGACGGTGCGATCTCGCACGACGAGATCGCGACGTACATCCGTGATCAGATCGACGCCGAGCCGACGGACGAGGACATCTCCCGCGTCTCGGCACGCCTCGCCGCCGGTGGCTGGCCGCTCGCAGACCCGGCGGCCCTGTAGTCCATGGCGGTGCCGTCGTTCCTCCACTCGATCGTCGGGTGGCTTCGCGGCGGGTATCCCGACGGGGTGCCCGAGGCGGATTACGTTCCCCTGCTTGCACTCCTGACTCGGCGTCTGTCCGACGAGGAAGTGCAGGCGGTGATGGACGCCCTCATCGCCGACGGTCAACTGCCCGCCGACAAGGCCGGTATTTCCGTCACGATCACCAAGGTCACCAACGAACTGCCCCGCGACGAGGACGTCAATCGAGTGCGAGCGAACCTCGCCGCCGGCGGGTGGCCCTTGGCCGACCCGTTCACGATCAGACGCGGGGACTAACCTCGCAATCGTGCTCGAAAGCGTTCCCGTTCCCACCGGACCAGCCGCGGCAGATCTCCTGCCGCGGCTGAGTCGCGTCCTGGCCGGCGACGGACCGGCCATGCTTCCCGTGCCCGCGAACGATGCGCGCGAGACCGAGCGCCTGCATGACGCATTGGCACCGGGAACCCCCATCGACGACGGCGTCGCCCTGGTCGTCGCGACCTCCGGTACGACGGGAATCCCCAAGGGTGCCATGCTGTCCGCGTCCGCGTTGGTGGCCTCCGCGACCGCAACCGAGGAGCGACTCGGCGGGCCGGGCTCGTGGCTGCTGGCCCTACCTGCGCATCACATCGCCGGAATGCAGGTGCTGCTGCGCAGCGTGCTCGCCGGGACATCGCCGGTCATCATGGACGTGTCGGACGGCTTCGACCCCGCAGCGTTGATCGACGCCGTCGGCCGCATGTCTGGTCCACTGCGCTACACCTCGCTGGTGCCAGGACAATTGGTGAAGGCATTCGAGAACCCCGAGGCGGTGGCGGCCCTGGCGTCACTGGACGCGGTGTTGCTCGGCGGGGCCGCGACGCCGATTCCGTTGCGGGAGAAAGCACATGCGGCGGGAATCCGCCTGGTGCGGACCTACGGCATGAGCGAAACCGCCGGTGGCTGCGTGTACGACGGAGTTCCTCTGCACGACACGGTGATTCGCATCGACGAGGGCAGGGTCGTACTCGGCGGAAGAACCCTGGCGTCGGGGTATCGCGGACTGCCCGATCATCCGGCATTCGCCGAGCCGGGATGGTTCCGCACCGACGATGCCGGAACCGTGACCGACGGAGTGCTGAGCATCTCGGGGCGACTGGACGAGGCCATCTCGACCGGCGGCTTGACCGTCGTGCCGCAGGTGGTCGAAGCCGCACTGATCACGCATCCCGCAGTACTCGAATGCGCAGTCGTGGGATTGCCGGACGAGCGACTGGGCCAGAAGATCGTGGTGGCCGTAGTCGCTTCCGGTCCAGTGACGTTGGCGGAGTTGCGCTCTCACGTTTCCGCTTCTCTGGACATCACCGCGGCACCGCGAGAGTTGTTCCTGGTCGACTCACTGCCGACACGGGGTCCGGGAAAACTGAATCGAGCGGAGTTGCGAACGATGCTGGCGAAGCGCTGAGCGGGCTGCCGACTTCTGTTCCCCGGTTGGCCGATCACCCGAGCGGCGTGCCTTGATGGTGGACCGATTCCCATCCGGTTTCCGTGCGTCGCCACAGTGAGGTTCGGCGAGCACGCATAGTCAGGGTCCGCGAAATCCAGTGCACCAGAACGAATTCGACACTGATTTCTCTCCCACTCAGTTCGATCACCTCGATGTCCACCGGGTTTTCGTTTCCGAGCATGTCGAGTATGGATGACTTGTCCCACACCGCACCCGAGGCTCCGACCTCGGTGAAGTCGTCGGCGAGCAGGCGGGCCAGCCGGGCGCGGTCACGTCGACATTCCGCAGTCTGCAGCTCTCGTTCGAGCGCGAGAACTGTCGACAAGCCAGTACCTGCACAGGGTAAATCCTCATGGTTGGGCGGCATGATGCACTGTCTCACGCACAAACGCGTGCGCATTCGTCAGGTGCGCGCGAAGTAGTCGCCGAACAGATAGCGAACCTGCGCGCGTCCGGCAAATGCGCGCGCGTTTGCGGCGGAGGTGGTCGACCGCGCACCCGAGCCGGCGACGCCTCAGCCCGCCATCTGCTCGTACAACCGCTCCACATCGGCGTCGGACCAATTGGCGGGCTCGAGGATGTCGGCCCACATACGTACGGCGTCGGCCCCGTAGCTGTGTCCGTGCCCGTCGTCGACGTCGGTGGAGAACACCTGATCGAAGGTCAACTGCCAGAAGGTCACGAACGGGAACCACTGCACTCCGGGGTCGACGTCGGTGCCGCGGGGTTCGTTCAGCCAGTCGGGTCGGCCCAGAATCAGGTCGGGTGACCACCACACGATCGGGTCGGACGCGTGCTGCCAGTACACGATTCGCGGCTCTTCCCACGGCCCGCCGATGTCGAGATCACCGGAGGACCCAGCGAAACGGACGTGTTCGCCGCCGTCGACGACCGGCAGGATCTCGCGGGAACCGGCGTCGCGTCCACCGGTGATGCGCGCCCACTGCGGGGTGAAATTCGGGTTGCCGACCCACAGGGCACCGTCGATGCGCGCAATCATGTCCTGTGCACCGCTGAATGCATCCTGCCCGCCGTAGGCACCGAGGCTCTCGCCGAACAGCACCAACTTGGGTCGTGAATTGTCCGGGAGTTCGCTCCACACCGCGTAGATCGCCTCGAACAATGCCCGGCCGGCGTCCTGAGGAGTCTGCCGGTCGGCCAGAAACGCCATCGGGCTCGGCAGGAACGAGTACTGCATCGACGCGATCGCCGAGTTGCCGTCGTACAGGTATTCCAGAGGGCGAGCGACACTTTCGTTCACCCACCCGCGTCCGGTGGTCGTCGCGACGCCGAGTACTGCGCGGGAGAACGCGCCGGTGCGTTCGAGTTCTGCGACCACCCGCTCGGCGACGCCCTCGACCGTATCCGCGGACTCCACTCCTGCGTAGGCGCGGATCGGCTGCACCGCAGGCCGTCCGGTGAAGTCGCTTATCTCGTCCGGCGTCGCCCCGGACACGACGAAGCGTCGGCCCTCCTGCCCCAGTGATTCCCACTTCTCGTTCGAGGCGTCCGACCCCGACAGTTCGGCCACGGTGGGCTTCTCCACGCCCTCGTGGTTGCCGCGATCGGCAGTCGAGGCGGACTTCTCCGCGACCGCCACAATTCCGCGAATCAGCGCGCCGTTGACGGCGAAGACCACCAGCAGGGCCACGACGATCACGCTGGCGATCCTCGCGACCGGCTTCGGCACGTACTGCTTGCCCCATCGCGTCAACGCCTGAGACAGTCGCCGCAGCAGACGGCCCAGCGCGAGCACGGCCGCGGCCACCACCAGAGCGAGCACCAGCACCGCGATGTACAACGGCCGGCCGGGGTCTTCCACGCCGACGAGCTTGCGCACGATCTGCTGCCACCACGAACCGAGGATCAGGAACAGCGGAATCACCACCGCCGCAGCAACGGCCAACGCCCACCACCCGCGCCGACGCCACTGCTCGGACCAGTCCGGAGACACCCCGCAGAGTCGAACCACCCAGGCAACGAGGCAGCCGACGCCGTAACCGATCGCAACGCTGATTCCGGTGGCCACCGCTTGCAGGTACCACACGCGGGGCAGCAAAGACGGAGTCATCGACAGCGCGTAGAACACGAGAGCGAAGAAGATGCCGACAGGATGCAATGCGCGGCAGTATCGATCCGCTCGTGAATCCCGCCAATACGAACGTATCGAGGCCGACCGCTGTGTGGTCACCCGACGATCGTATTGGCCCGCCGACTGGGCCGCACCCGCTTCGACGTGCAAGCATTCAACGCATGAGTGTTCTGGTCTGCTTCCACGCGCATCCCGACGACGAAGTGTTCGGCACCGGCGGGGTGATGCGTCTGGCTGCCGATGCCGGCCATCGCGTCGTCCTGGTCACCGCCACCGACGGTGCCCTCGGCGAGTACCCCGACGGAATTCTCACGGACGGCGAGACGCTCGCCGAGCGCCGACGCATCGAGCTGGATCGATCGGCAGCCGCCCTCGGGGTCGCCCGCATCGTCCGGTTGCACTACGCCGATTCCGGCATGGCAGGTACTCCGGAGAACGCCAATCCCGACGCGTTCTGCAATGTCGACGTCGACACCGCGGCACAGCGATTGGCCGATGTACTGCTCGAAGAGCAAGCAGACGTCGTGACGATCTACGACCCGAACGGTGGATACGGCCACCCCGACCACATTCAGGTGCACGTGGTCGGCAAGCGCGCCACCGAGATCGCGGAGACCAGGAACGTGTACGAAACCACGACCAACCGCGATCACATGCGCCGACTGATGGAGGCAAATCCCCACTGGGGTGAGGAGGCGTCACCGCCGGACATGGAAACGTTCGGGCTGCCGGAAACCGAGATCACGACGGTCGTCGACGTCTCCAGCGTGATCGCCGCCAAACGAGCCGCGATGGAAGCCCACGAAACCCAGGTCGGAGACTTCGGACCGTTTCTGCAGATGTCGATCGAGGACCTCACCACCGCGTTCGGAACCGAATGGTTCAGAAAGCTGCGCGGAACCGGCGGCGTCGGCATCACGGAGACCTCGCTCCCGCTCTGACCTGGCCGGACAGCGGACGCAAGCACGACGTACGCGTCGTGCAAGCGGTCGGGGCGATCGTTGTCCCATGACCACACCAGCTATCGAGGCCGACGGCCTCGTCAAGACATTCGGCAAGCAGCGCGCGGTCGACGGCGTCAGCCTGACCGTCCCCACCGGGGCGGTCTACGGCGTCCTCGGTCCCAACGGCGCAGGCAAGACCACAACGGTCCGCATGCTCGCCACCCTCCTTCGACCCGACGGCGGCTCGGCCCGAGTTTTCGGCCGAGACGTCGTCGCCGACGCCACCGCGGTCCGGTCGCTCGTCGGCGTCACCGGCCAGTACGCATCGGTGGACGAGGATCTCACCGCAACCGAGAATCTGGTTGTCTTCTCCCGACTCCTCGGCCTGAGTCGACGCGACAGCAAAGCCAAGGCCGTCGAACTCCTCGAAGAATTCGGATTGACGGACGCAGCGTCGCGACCGTTGAAGTTGTTCTCCGGTGGAATGCGTCGACGCCTCGATCTGGCAGCAAGCCTGATCTCGGCACCGCCGTTGCTGTTCCTCGACGAGCCGACCACCGGTCTCGATCCCCGAACCCGAGCCCAGATGTGGGACACCATCCGTCGGCTCGTCGCGGCGGGCTCGACCGTTCTACTGACCACTCAGTACCTCGACGAGGCCGACCAGCTGTGCGATCGTATCGCCGTCATCGATCACGGCCGCGTGATCGCCGAGAACACCGCCGACGGGCTCAAGTCCTCGGTAGGCACCTCGGCGCTGTCACTGACGCTCACGGACCGACACCAGATCGACGACGCCCGAGCTCTGGTCGCGAAGCAACTCGGCACAGACGTGTCGGTCAGCCCCGAGTCCGCCCGTCTGACTGCACCCATGACCGACACATCGCTGACCCCCGACATCTTGATTCGCCTGCGCGACTTCGGCATCGACGTCAGCGAAATCACCGTCACGAAACCCAGCCTGGACGAGGTCTTCCTGACCCTCACCGGCAAGAGCACAGACGAGGACGCAGCATGACCACTACTCTCACTCCGCAATCGTCGACGTACATCGGCCCCGCCGACCGTCCGGTCGTCCGACACATCGGCCTGGCCCGCACCGCCGCCCAGTCGGCCACCATGGGATATCGCGGGCTGCTCAAACTCCGACACAATCCCGAACAACTCACCGATGTGGTGCTGCTACCGGTGATCTTCACCCTGATGTTCAGCTACATCTTCGGCGGCGCGGTCGCCGGCGACGTCACGTCCTACCTGCCGATGATCGTGCCCGGAATCCTGGTGCAAACGGTGATCACCGGTTCCGTCGTCACCGGAACCCAGCTGCGAGAAGACATGGACAAGGGTGTCTTCGACCGATTCCGGTCTCTCCCGATCGCCCGAATCTCCCCGCTTGCAGGAGCATTGATGGCCGACGTCATCCGCTATCTGATCGCCGCGGTCGTCTGTTTCCTCACCGGGTTCGCGATGGGCTACCACCCGGCAGGTGGCGCACTCGGCCTCGCCGGAGCCGTCCTGCTGGTGATGTTCTGCGCCTGGGCGATCAGCTGGATCTTCGCCCTGCTGGGCACCCTGATGAGCAAAGCCTCCTCGGTCCAGGGCATCTCGATGCTGGTGCTGTTCCCGCTGACCTTCCTGTCCAACGCCTTCGTCGACACCAGCACGATGCCCAACTGGCTGCAGGCATTCGCCGATGTCAACCCCGTCTCACACCTGGTGACGGCGGTCCGAGAGCTGGCGAACAACGGACACTTCGGTATTCACGTCGTGTACTCACTCGTCGGAGCCGTGGTGATCGTCGCCATCTTCGCCCCACTGACCGTCAAGTCGTACATGCGCAAGGCCTAGGACACGGGTAGCAAACCCAAGATCTCCTGCAGTGCAGCATGTCTGGTGATACCAGCAGCCCGCGCGATACCGGCATCGACCGTAGGGTCACCGACAATCGCGCGGGCTGCGGTCACGTGCCGATCGATGCGCATCGACGGAAAATCCTGGCGAGCCACCGCCCGGTGCGACGCGGCCAGCAACCGAACTCCACGTTCGCTGTCCCCGCACTGGACCTCGAACGAACCCACCGCGCACGCAACCGCTCCGAGCATGGGGATGTCGTAGAACCCCCTCGGCACCAACGCATTCCAGGGCGTACGCACCAGCTCTCCCACCGCTTCGCGCATATCCCTTGCACGACCGTGCAATACATGCGCTCCGACAGCCGCGCACACCAGAATCGTCATGAACGGATCGCTCGCGTCCTGCGACGGCCAGCCCCCGACCGCCAGTGCTTCTCGAAATCGTGTCAAACCTCGTTCGACGTGACCGTCTTCCACATCCGCCGCCGCCCGTGCAGCGGTCAGCGACGCGGACGTCGACTGCTGCTGTGCACGATCCCACCGAGCGCCCGAATCGTGGGCAGGCCCCCGATCAGCGACCTCACCGGAATTCCCCGGGCTCCAGTCCTGCGCCATACCTCCCGAAACCAATTCCTCCACCAGCGCCCGCCCCTCGTCCACCCGACCCGAGCCGATCAACGCCATTGCCAGGAAGGTTCGGGTTTGCATGCTCTCCTCGTAGGCATGCATCGTCCACATGACATCGGCGGAGGTTCGGTAGTACTCGGCGGCCGTGGCTTGATCACCTGCCAGACCGTAGGAGCTGGCGAGTGTTTGCGAGGTGGACCCCACAGCCCACAGATCACCCCGACTACGCGCGATGGCGAGAGCGCGCTCACCGTCTCGAATCGATTCGTGCAATCGTCCCGAATTCTGAGCAAGCATCGCGCGAACGACGTACGCGTTGCAGCGAACATCCTCGTACTCGGAGCGAGTGGCGAGAGCCAGCTTTCGGGCCAACCCCCGACCCCCGATGTGGTGAACGAGCACCTCGGCGTTGAACCGCAATCCCGGTGAGATGTCGGTTCTGTGGCGCAACAGATTTCGAAGATCGACTCGGACTCGAGCTACCCGACGCAGTTGTCGTCCGTAGGCGAAATGCGCCGCCAGAACCAGCATGCACATGACGGCGTTGTCGTCGGGTGTCTCTGCGATCCCGCGGCGGATACTGCTCTGCACCCTGTCGGCCCAGTTCAGCACCTCGGAATGCGCGCCGCGCATGGCCCAGAAGTAGCCCAGTACCGAGAAGAGAGTGCAGACGTGTTCCGAAACATCATGCGCGAAAGAATGTCTCATGATGGAGAGCAGGTTGTCGTGCTCCGCCTCGAGCAGTAGAACCATCTCTGCCGGACGCCCACCGGCATAGCCCGCGGATATCATCGTCGACACCGCACTCGACCAGGCCCGCATCCGTAGTGCGACCTGCTCTTCCTCCCCACTCGCGTCCAGCTGCTCCTCGCCGTACTCGCGCACGGTCTCGAGCATGTGGTACCGCACGCCCGTAGAAGTCTCGGCAACGGTGAGCATGGACTGGTTCACCAGACCGTCGAGCGCGAACGACACATCCTCGACCTCGGACCATTCCGCCACCGTTCGCGCCGCGTCGAGATCGAAGCCCGCAGGAAAGCGACAGAGCCGGCGAAGAGTTGCCTGCTCTGTACCGTCGAGCAGATTCCAACTCCAGTCGATGACCGCGTGCAAGGTTCGATGGCGTTCCGGACGGGTTCGGTCCGTCGATCGAAGCAGCGCGAATCGTTTGTGCAGCCGAGTACCGATGTCCTCCACACTCATCGACTTCACTCGCGCTGCAGCCAACTCGATGGCCAAGGGCAGGCCGTCCAGGGTGCGGCACAGAGCCGCAACTGCGTCGGGATCGAGTCGCACGGACGGGCGAACTGCACGAGCTCTGATGCAGAAAAGCTCTGTTGCAGGCGAATTCGGGCCGAGGATGCCGAGCGAGGGCAGCGGGAACACCGATTCGGCCGTCGACCCCATCGGCGAACGGGAGGTCGCCAATACCGTCACCAGATCCGTCGCAGCCACCAGCGCGTCCACGACTGCCGCCACCTCGTCGATCACGTGCTCGCAGTTGTCGAGGATCAACAAACCTCGGCGGGTCGAGAAGACGTCGACCAAACGCTCGTGAATCGAGTGCACCCGGGCGACCTGAAGACTGCCTACGGTGAAATCCGCCTCGGTCAATCCGAGGGTGGCTCCGATCGCCGAGGCGACGTCCTCGCCACTGCGCAGCGATGCCAACTCCACGAACGCCACCGGCATCGAATCGGCAGCTCGATGGCCGAGGGCATGTGCGATGCGTGTCTTGCCCGCGCCGCCAGGACCGAGGACGGTGGTGACGCGAGAGGTGTGCAGCAGTTCCTCGATCGCATCGATGTCGTCGCCTCGACCGATCAAGGCATTGGGCGCGGCACGAAGACCGATGGTCCGCAGCACCTTCGGAGCGTCGTGACCGAGAATTTCGGCGTTCAGTGCAGTCGTCGCGGGCGAAGGATCCGTTCCCAACCGCTGGGCGAGATCGTTGCGCAATTCCGCGAACACCGTCAGCGCGTCGTTGGGTCGGCCGACACCGTGCAGCGCGCGCATGAGGTCGGCGGCAGCGCGCTCGTCGGCTGTATCTTCGGCCGCGAGGGCCTGCGCATACGGCAGGGCGTCGCCGAATCTTCTCAGACCGAGGAGGGCCGCGACCCGAAGTGACTTCAGAGCCATCCCAACCGCGTCGGCCTCGACCCGAACGGAGTCGATGGGCTGACCTCGCCACAAACCGAGGGCTTCGACCACCAGGTCGAGTGCATCCTGGAACTGCTCCTGAGCGAGGCAGCCCTCCGCGCCGCGGAGCAGAGCACGGGCCCGACCGAGATCGATGTCCTCGGTACTCAGAACCAACCGATATCCCCCGGGTCCGCTCTCGATAGCGCCGCTGGGCAGCGCCGATCGCAGCCGAGAAATCTGTGTCTGCAGAGCATTCTTCGGTGATCGCGGAGGCTCGCCGGGCCACACCTCCTCGATGAGCGCCTGCGAGGACCGCGACCGCCCCGGATCCAGCGCCAACGCCACCAGCAGGGCCTGCGCACGTGTACCGGAAACCGGCACGGGACTGCCGTCGATCACGGTCGTCACGACGCCGAGGATCCCCACCACCGGAAGTTCGGCCGTGAGGTGAATCGTCTGCGAATCCGCGATGTCGGTAGGCACTGACATCAGATCGTAGGCGTCGGCACGAACAGTCTCGACCTGACGTTCGGATTGTTTCGAGCCTCTAACCAAACCGCGAGACGGTACAGTGTCCTCGTCGCCTGTAGTGAGGGCGCGTTGTCGGAGTACCTGAACACCGTCATCGAATTGGAGAGGCCGGAGAAGCGATGCGTTCGTCCGTGGGTGTGTCACTGGGCACGTGCGGTATCCGCACGGCTCGGACCACCGAAGACGGCGCATGGACCGACGACACCCCGTTCGACGATTGGCAGCTCTCCCCCTCGGCTCAGGACGTGGCTCGCGTCGTCCGCGGCGTCGTCGACCGGCCGGATGCACCGCAATCGCTCGGCGTCGCCTACCGCGCGCCCGAGGAACGCACCGAGATCGCCGCCGCACTGGCCGAGGAGTACGTCTCCGATGTGCACCTGATAGACGAGACCGGCGCGGCGTTGGAATACCTACGCCCCGGGTTGGCGTCCCACCACCGAACGGTCGCCCTGTTCGATGCGGGCGACACCGGCGTCAAAGTCGACATCGTGGACGTCGAATCCGGTCGCTCCTACGGGTCGACGCGGACAACCGCCATCAGCGGTGCGGCCTTCGACGCCGTGGTCCGCGAGCACATCCTCGGCCTGGGCATCGTACGGCCGCCGCAATCTCCCGACGAGGAGAGTGCGCTGACCGCCTTCTGCCGCGGAGTCAAAGAGGCGCTGTCCACGCACCGGACCACCAGTACACCCGACGGCGAGCACATCCTCCTCGAGCGGCACATCTTCGAGTTGTCCATCGCGCGCTCCACCGAGCAGGCCGCCGCGACGGTCCGCCAACTCGGCCTCGAGGCCGAGTTCTATCCCGACGCCGTCATAGCAATCGGCGGAACATCCAACGTCCCGCTGATCCGGGCCACCCTCGAACGCTTCCTGCAGCTGCCGGTCATCGTCCCGGATCGGCCCGAGCTGGTCATCGCCGGCGGTGCGGCCGTGCACGCCACCCAAGTGGACGCGAACCACGCGCCGCCCCTCGTCTCGCACCGACCGGCGCTGACGCGGCTGGGAATGATCGCGCTCCCCATCGCGGGTGTCATCGCCGCCATCGGGTTGTTCACCGCACTCGGATCGAGCGACGGAGACCAACCGTTGAGCACCCCCGCCAGTGTGGGCGAGCGCATTCCGTCCACCTCGAAACCTGCGTCCACCACCACCTCGGCCTCGACCTCGGCACCGGTTCCCGACGTCCCACCGCCACCGCCGACGACGACTTCCGCGCCGCCGCCTGCTGCTGCCGATCCGGCGCCCTACGTGCAGGACAAGCCGCGTTACTACCCACCGGTGCCTGCACCGGCACCGACGGTGCCGCTGCCGCAGATTCCCGGGGTTCAGATGCCGGTCATCCCGCTGCCGGTATTGCCGCGTCTGCCGTTCTGACCGGCCGCGTTCTCACCCGTCGAACAGATACGGAAAGATCGTCGCTCATGGCCACCACTGCGCAATGGATCGAAGGTGCGCGACCGCGCACACTCCCGAATGCGATCGCTCCCGTCCTCGTCGGCACCGGCGCGGCCGTGTCGCTGGACGCAGGCGTGTGGTGGAAGGCACTGCTGGCGTTGATCGTCTCGCTGGCACTGATCGTCGGCGTCAATTTCGCCAACGACTACTCCGACGGAATCCGCGGCACCGACGACGATCGAGTCGGACCGCTGCGGCTGGTCGGCTCGAAAGCGGCCTCCGCAGGCGCGGTCAAGAAGGCCGCCATCGCGTGCTTCTCGGTCGGCGCAGTGGCCGGACTGGCGCTGGCCGCGACGAGTGCCTGGTGGTTGGTCATCGTGGGACTCGTCTGCATCGCCGGTGCCTGGTACTACACCGGCGGCTCGAAACCCTACGGCTACAGCGGTTTCGGCGAGATCGCCGTCTTCGTGTTCTTCGGACTCGTGGCAGTTCTCGGCACTCAGTTCGTGCAGGCCGAGCAGATCGACTGGGCAGGCGTGCTGGCTGCGGTGGCCGTCGGATCGTTCTCGAGTGCCGTGCTCGTCGCCAACAACCTCCGTGACATCCCCACCGACACCGAGTCCGGAAAGCTCACGCTCGCAGTGCGATTGGGCGACACCCGCACTCGCTACCTGCATCTCGCACTACTGGTGGTGCCGTTCGCGATGACCGTCGTTCTGATCGCTCGCACCCCATGGGCGCTCGTCGGCCTGCTCGCACTTCCCTTCGCCGCCCGCGCGAACTCCCCGGTACGCAAGGGTGCGCACGGGTTCGAACTGATTCCCGCACTGCGCGATTCGGGCTTGGCGATGCTCGTCTGGGGGGCGAGCACCGGCGTGGCGCTTGCGTTCGCCTAGCGCTTGTCGGGTACGAACGCGCCCAGCAGGAAGTTCACGATCGAGATGATGATCGCGCCCCAGAACGCAGCGGCGAACCCGACGATCTCGAGGCCGTAGCCGGTCTGAGACGACAGCCACCCCGTCAACAGCAGCATCAGTGCATTGATCACGAGAGTGAACAGTCCGAGAGTCAGAATCAACAACGGCAGCGACAGAAGCTTCACCATCGGCTTGATGAACGCATTGACGATCGTCAACACAGCCGCGATACCGAGCAGCACCACGATGTCCCATCCGTCGCCACGGCCAGAACTGGTGACGGTGATTCCGTCGACGAATTCCTTGGCGACCCAGATGGCAACGGCATTGATCACGAGCCGAATCAGAAAGTTCATGGCCGTCATCGTAGGGTCCGAGACGCCCGGGGGCTACGGCGTCCGAACGAGCAGTACCGCCGCGCGCAACTCGTCCAGCGAACTCCGCCGCTGCACCAGTTCGGTGAACCATGGATCGGCACCTCGAACCAGACCGAGAAGAACATGTTCGACGCCGATCTTGCGATCGTGTCGTTCGACGGCTTCCTTCAGCGACAGCTTCAATACATCCTTGGCCGACGGCGCGAACGGTATGTGATTCAGGCCGTCCGATCGAGCCCCGTCGACGGCGTGCGGATCCAAGGCGGCCTCGACGGTCGTCGGGACGGCGTCCAGGTCGATCCCGAGTGAACGCAGCGCACGCGCATCCTGAGACTGCGCGTCCACGCGTACACCATCGACGGTGAATCCGGCCTCGGCGAGCGCGTTCTTCAGCGGCTCTTCAGCGACTGCCAGCGCACCGAGGAACAGATGAGTGGGCTCGATACGCGGCGAGTGCAGTGCCCGCGCTTGTCCCTGGGCATCGACGACTACCGCCCTTGCGGACGTGGTGAATCGCTCGAACATGGCTGTCTACCTTCCTTTTCCGCCGTGCTTCTTGTGGACGGCCTGCCTGCTGACTCCCAGCGAATCGGCTATTGCCTGCCAGGACCATCCCTGACTTCTGGCACTGCGAACCTGAACGGCCTCGAGCCGCTCCAGCAATCGACGCAGGGCCGCTACCGCACGCAGCCCCTCCCCCGGATCGGGACTGGCGGCTGCGGCGGCAAGTGCAGTGGCTTCGGTCATGATGTCAATGTAGGTTGACAGACCGATTGTTGTCAACCTTGATTGACAGAGCGCGTTGCATCCGCCGAAGGAGTGGCACCGTCGACAGCACGACGACGATGCCGAAACCGAGCCCCGCCAGCACGTCGTGCGGATAGTGGACTCCGGCCGACACCCGTGCGACGGCGATCAGCACAGCCGCCGGGCATACCACCCACGCGCTCCGAGGCACGGCCAGGACACAGGCCGTCGCCACAGCTGCTGCGAGCACGGCGTGATTGGACGGCCACGACCAATCATCGACGTCGGGGCAGGCGATGACGGTGGGCGCATCGATAGTCCGGCACGGCCGGGGTTGGGCCACAAGAACCTTCACCACCTCGCTGGCGAGGTAGGCGATCACCACCCCGCAGCCGCCCGCGACCAGCACCCCGAACGATTCCCGATCCCGCAGCCAGGTCCAGGCCGCGAGGACGATCGCCGACGCCACCGAGACGAGCAATCCGACCTCGGCCACTGCCGCGATCAGCGCGTGCGGCACGCCCGCGTCCGATACGCGGACCACCGAACGAAAAAGGGGCTCGCGGATCGGGAAGGTCAGCGCGGACAGACAGAGAAGTACAGCCGTTGCGAGGGCAAAACCGCAGTAGGAGTTCATGGTCGGCGTTCGTGTCGAAGTCATGCTCAGGACGCTATGAAGGGTCGAAGCCGGGCAGATCCGACCGAAGTCGATACCTGACTATGACCCTGGTACTAGTCGCACAACGCGCCCATCATCGAGGATGTGAGATATGAACAGGGTCGATGCGTCCACACGTCGCCGCGCGGCGGCCGCACTGATGGTCATCGCTCTCGTCGCGCTCACGTCCGTGCCGAGTCCCGGCCCATGGACCGCCGCGGCCGTCGCCGCGTGCGCAGTGACCATCGGGCTGGGCCCGAACCCCGTCCGACGCATCGCCGTGGCCTGGATTCTGGGGTCGTTCGTTCTGATCGCAGTCATGGTCGGCTGGGGCAGTGTGTGGACAGAACTTCCCCGGGACATTCTCCACGCCTCACTTCGCATGGGAGTTCCGTGGTTGGCCGGCTTCGCCTGGCAGCTCCGCACGCGGGTGCGCAACCAGGCCGTCGAGGAATTGGCTGCCACACGCCAGCGCAGAACCGCTGCTGCGGAACGGGATCGAGCCAAGGAGCGACTCGAGCTCGCAGAGTCCCTGCACGACGACCTCGGGCATTCCCTGAGTCTGGTTGCCCTCGACCTCGGCCGCCTCGAGCTCGACTCCACACTGACACCCTCGGCACAGGAATCGGTGGGTACCGCACGAAAGCAGCTGGCCCGTGCAGTGGAACGACTGGGCGACTCCGTCGAATCGCTGCGCGTCGGAGCAGCACCGGGCCTGCCTCGCCAAGACACCGTCGACGCGTTGATCCAACGTGCTCGTGAATCCGGCGTCGACGTCGAGGTGACGAGCACGATCGACGTGCCGAACTTGCCGGAAGCGGCTCACACCCCACTGTTTCGAGTGCTGCAGGAAGCCTTGACCAACGCCAGCAAGCACGCACCGGGACTCCCGATCACCGTCCAGCTCACCGAAGACGGCGCGTATTCTTCTGTGCGCGTGAGCAACCCCGTCGAGCTTACCGCTGTGTTCGGTAGAGGCACCGGACTCGAATCCACGGCAGATCTTCTGCGCCGTAGCGGAGGCGACCTACGAGTCGACCTGAGCGAAGGCGAATTCGAGCTCCGTGCTCGGATTCCGCACCGGCCGTCGCCGATGGACCCGATGGACATGCCGCCGGAGGAAGACATCGCCGGTCTCACGCGGGCCCAGCGTCGCGGACGGTTGCTGCTCGTTGGCGCTGCACTTGTTGCCGTGTCGTTGCTGGCGGCGGTGGAGAGCGTCAACTGGCTCGAGACTCGACGAGCTGTACTGTCGGAGGACGACTTTCGAAAGATCGGCGTGGGTGACAGTCGAGACGACACCGCCGGCTACTTGCCCGATCACGAACTACCCGGCGAGGCCGGGGGAACAGGTGAGTGCCACGTGTATGCCGTCACCGCCGATCGATTCGCCGACTCGTCCGGGAGCCGATATCGCGTCTGCTACGGCGGCGACGCCGTGTCCGAAGTAAGCCAGATCTCGGAGTGAACGACATCCGATCGGGACAGATCAGAATCTTGATCGCCGACGACGAACCACTCGTCCGCGCCGGCATCATCGGGATCCTCGGTACCGAACCGGATCTGAACGTCGTCTGCGAGGCTGCCACCGGACGCGAGGCGCTGGACATGACGCGTTCACGCTTGCTGGATGTCGCGGTGCTCGACATCCGAATGCCCGAACTCTCCGGTCTCGAGGTTCTCCGCGAACTGCGACGGGACAACTCGACCCTGCCGTGCCTCATCGTGACGACATTCGGTGAGGACGACTACGTGTCGGAGGCCATGAACTGTGGAGCCGACGGGTTCGTACTCAAGTCCGGTGATCCCCGTGAGCTGATCCTTGCCGTCCGAGCCGTGGCTGAGGGAGGTGCATACTTCTCACCTGCAGTGGCCCGAAGACTTCTCACCGACTCGACGGTTGTGCGACTCGATCGCAAAGTACGGGCGCAGAATGCCTTTCGTGCACTCACCACCCGCGAACAGGACGTCATACAACTGATCGGCCGGGGCATGTCCAACGCCGACATCGCCGCCGAACTACATCTGGCCGAGGGCACGGTCAAGGTCCACATCACGTCGATCCTGCGGACGACCGGGGCTCGGAACCGAGTTCAGGCGGCGCTCATCGCAGTCCATGCCGACGAGACCTGATCGACCGTTTCGCGGACTCAGCGATCCAAGGCGATGTCGACGAACACTCGTCCGCGATCGTCGCGGGTCGCCGTCGCGAGGCCGGTGTAATGAACGCCGCCGAGGTCGACGTCGACGCGACCGCCGCCGTTCATGAAGTTTCGCCACCAGTTCTTCTTGTCCGGCATCGCCACCCCGACTTTCAGGTGATCACCTTTCCGGCTGATAGCCAGCGGCAGTGAAATCTTCTTGCCGGACTTTCGGCCGGTGTAGGTCAGGATTCCCATCGACCGTCCGAGCACCCTGTCGAGCACGGGTGCCTTCATCACAACCATGAAAACCCTGTTGAACGCTGCCGCCGACTTCTGAAATGTGTTCATCGTGTGTCCCTCCGAGCTCGCTCCCGCACCTGATCGCGAGCGTAGCCCTCGAACAGGTCGGCGGGCCATCACAGCGATGCCGACCCGTCCTCCATCGACTCCGCGAGGATGGACAACGCCTCGAGGACGCGCTCACGACGAGCGCCCAAGGCGTCGAAGAGTCGCCCGTGAGCCGCGAGCTCGCGGGGAAAGACGTCGTCCACAACAGTTTTCCCCGTCTCGGTCAACGTGATCGAAGCAGACCGTCGATCCTCGGTGTTGGTCTCGCGCTCGATGAAACCGCGGCGCTCGAGCTTCCCGAGTGCCTTGCTCACTCCGGCGCGACTCATACCGAGCAACTCCGCCAGCCGCACTGCCGTCACGGGTTCGACAGCGTGGCGAAGCGGCACCATCAATTCCACCTCGGCCACAGTGACGTCGGCGGCGGTGTAGATCGGCTCGACGGCCAGGTCCAGCAGCGCGACGATGCGTTTGATCTGGGCCACCACCTGCATCGGCGACGTGTCCAGGTCCGGATTGATCTCGGTCCACCGTGCGCAGGTCAGCTCACGAAGCGAGGCATCGGTCATCGTCACCACCAATATTGTTAACCAGTTGACAGTTCTGCTACGTTCGGATTTTAGCCCATCGACTTCGAGGAGCCCTCTTGACGTACGACACCGTGGTGATCGGCGGTGGACCCGCCGGGCTCAGTGCCGCAACACTATTGGCACGCGCTCGCCGACGGGTGATCGTCGTCGACGCCGGAAAGCCCCGCAATGCCCCCGCCGACCATGTCCACAACTTTCTCTCGCGCGACGGTTCCGCACCCGAAGCGCTGCGGGGGGCCGGTCGCCGGGAGGTTATCCAGTATGGCGGAGAGATTCTGCAGGGCAACGTCACTCGAATCGAGAACGGTTTCGAGATTCACCTCGGCGACGGCACTGTCTTGGATTCTCGATCGGTAGTGGTGGCCACCGGCCTTCGCGACGAGCTACCCGACATCCCCGGCGTTCAGGAACAGTGGGGTTCGGGGGTTCTGCACTGTCCGTACTGCCACGGCTACGAGGTACGGGATCAGCCCATCGCCGTTGTCGGCGGGTCCAATCGACCGTTCACGGTGCATCAGGCTTCGCTGATTCGCCAGTGGTCGGAAGACGTCGTCTTCTTCACCAACGGCATCGAACTGGGTGACGACGAACGCCTCCGACTCGACGCTCGGTCCGTCGGGGTCGTCGATACACCGGTTGTGCGGGTGGTCGTGAGCGACGGCGTCGTCACCGGCATCGAGCTCGACGACGGGACCGTCGTTCCTCGGTCGGTGGTGTTCGTCGGCCCGACGTTCGTCCCGAACGACGGCCTGCTCACCCAGATCGGATGCTCGCGCCTCGACAACGGATGGGTGAGCACGGACCCCGCCGGCCTCACCAGCGTGGCAGGCCTTTGGGCGGCGGGAAACGTCTCGGATTCTCCCGCCCAGCTGATCAATTCGGCGGCAGCAGGCTCGAAGGCAGCGATCGCCATGAATCACTACCTCCTCGAACTCGATGTGACTCGCGCCATCAGCGCGCTCTGAGGCCCTCCACCAGGGCCGAGGAATGTGTCGGTGCCTCGTTCTACACTTTTCGCAACGGGGTCGAATCAGTGTTCGATCCCTCGTCGCTGGGGGGGTGACATGGGGCTACGACAAGCGGTGTGGACGACCGAGGATCAGTCTGCGCTTGCCGACGTTCTGTGCGCGCGACGGACGATCAACGCTGCCGCCGCATCGGAGCTTGCCCTCATGGACCGCTACGTTCGGGGGCGAACGGCGTGCCCATCTCCGTGGGTCACCGGTGTGACCGAGAAGGATCTGTACAGCTCGGCGATCTGCGAACTGGCAGCGGCGCTGTCCTCCACCTTTGCCGCCGTTCACAACGAGCTACAGATGTGGCGTCGACTGCGTCCCCTCGTGCGGAACAGTTTCGTCGACGGCTCCCTCGACAGGGAACGGGTCAAGACGATCCACGACCATCTGCTCCACGCGCGACCGGAAACAGTCGTCGCCATCGAAGCCGAGATTCTCAAAGCCGCCGCAGAGATGGCTCCGGGCACCCTGGGTCGCGAAATCGACCGGCTGCTCATCGAGGCCGATGCGGACTGGGACCGTGCAGTCCGCAAGCGTGCCGCGCGCACCGAAAAGCGAATCCGCCTTCGCCGCCGGGCACGGGGGCTGTCGAGCCTGACTACGGTCATGACCGACGGCGAAGCCGACGAACAGCTTTCGCGAATCGAGGCCGAGGTCACCCACCTGCACCCCGAGGATCCACGTTCGGACGACCAACGACGTGGCGACGCCCAGACGGCACTGATGCGAGGTGAGACACTGCTGTGCGAGTGCGCGACGTGCGTGGCCTCGCGGGATGCCGACGCGGATCCCGAGGCTCCCGCGCACGGTGAGCCGGTACCGGAGATTCCCGCCCCGTCGGACGCGGGGTCCGACGCACACGATGGAACAGGAACCGAGACTGCAGGTTTCGCGCCGTCGGGATCCGAGTTCCCGCTACGGCAGCCACCGGACACAGGACCACCGAATACCGCGCCACCCGACGCGGTGCGTCCCGAGACACCGGCACCTCTCGACACAGCCACGCGATCGAGACCTGGCGGAGGCACCCTGATCGAACGTTGGCGTGCCATGGTCGAGAACAACCCACACGGCGTCCACGTCCTACACCCCGACGGACACGGAGGCATGACGCAACCGCCACCGGGGGCGCTGACCTATGCGCCGAGCAGGGCCCTTGCCGCGCGGGTTCGCGCCGAACATCCGTACTGCCTGCATCCTGGCTGCAACGTGCCCTCGGAACGGTGCGACCTCGACCACATCGTCGAATTCGATCACCGCCATCCGGAACGAGGGGGCTGGACGATCGAGTCGAACATCGGCCCGCGCTGCCGGCTCCACCACAACCTCAAAACGCGCAAGCTCTGGCGCACCGAATTGCTACCGGAAGGAGTCCTGCACATCGTCGATCCGCTCGGAAATCACTACTTCACCGCGCCGACCCTGTGAAAAAAGAATCGCCTAGGGTTGGTTCGGTGAGCACCGCCAACCTGACCCGGACCGAAACTCGCAGGCGCTCGCGCCACGTCGGCGGGGTGAGTTACCGCGTCCATCTGGATCTCCTGCACGCGGAGGACATGGACGTCGACACGTTCGAGACGGTCACGACCATCGAGTTCGATGCGACCACTGCCGCGACATGGGTGGACTTCATCGGGGCCGACGTGAGCGAAGTGATCGTCAACGGGACCGACTCACCGGTCGACTACGACGGTGCCCGAATACAGTTGGTCGGGCTCACCGAGCACAACATCGTCCGGATCAGCGCGCGCGGTCACTACAGCCGATCCGGTGAAGGTCTGCACCGCTTCGTCGACCCTGTCGACGACAACGTCTACCTGTACACCCAGTACGAGCCGGCCGATGCACGGCGGGTGTTCGCCAACTTCGAGCAACCGGACCTCAAAGCTCCGTTCACCCTGACGGTCACCGCTCCGTCGGCATGGACCGTGTTGTCCAACCGCGAGGGTGTCAGCAACGACACTGTCACCACATTCGCACCGACTCAGCCGATATCGACCTATATCACCGCGGTTGCGGCCGGTCCGTATCACCGCGTTGAATCATCCTGGGCGAGAGGCGAACTCACCGTGCCACTCGGCGCGTATTGCCGAGCCTCGCTCGGGGAGTTCTTCGACGCCGAGAACATCTTCGAGGTCACGAAGCAAGGTTTGGACTTCTTCCACGACAAGTTCGACTATCCGTACCCTTTCGGGAAGTACGACCAGATCTTCGTCCCGGAATACAACCTCGGGGCGATGGAGAATCCCGGCCTCGTCACGTTCACCGAATCGTATGTATTCCGTTCGGCGGCAACCGAAGCCCAGTACGAGGCCCGCGCCAACACGATTCTGCACGAGATGGCGCACATGTGGTTCGGCAACCTCGTCACGATGCAGTGGTGGGACGATCTGTGGCTCAAGGAGTCCTTCGCCGATTTCATGGGTGCGTACGCGTCGGCCGCGGCCACCCGTTTCACCGATGCGTGGGTCAGTTTCGCGAACCGTCGGAAAGCGTGGGCCTATCTACAGGATCAGCTTCCGACCACCCATCCGATCGTCGCCGACATCACCGATCTCGAGGCCGCCAAGCTCAACTTCGATGGCATCACTTACGCCAAAGGGGCGAGCGTCCTCAAACAACTGGGGGCATTCGTCGGTGCCGATGCCTTCTTCGCGGCCTCCCGCAACTACTTCCGAGCCCACGCTTTCGGCAACACGACACTGACCGACCTGCTGAGCGAGATGGCCACCGCCAGCGGTCGTGAACTCGACACCTGGGCGGCAGCGTGGTTGCAGACCACCGGCGTCTCGACCCTTTCCTATACCGGCGATGCCGTCGAGCAAACAGATCCGCGCCCGCACCGCATTGCCGTCGGGCTCTACGATCTGGACGAGGCGGGGAACCTGACGAGAACACACCGCCACGAACTCGACATCACCGATGCACGAACGCCGGTCGACTTTCCCGATGCCGCACTGGTTCTGCTCAACGACGACGACCTGACCTACGCCAAGATCCGATTCGACGAGCGCTCCACGTCCACCGTGCGGAGCCACCTCGATCGCATCGTCGACCCCCTCGCGCGAGGACTGGTGTGGTCCGCGCTGTGGAATTCCACCCGGGACGCCGAGATGTCTCCACTCGAATACATCGACATCGCAACCAGATTCGCACCCCACGAGCCCAAGATCGGCCTCCTCTCGGCGGTCACGGCCAACGTTGCATACACACTCGAGCACTACCTTCCAGAAGATCGGCGGAACGAACCCACCCGGCAGTGGTTGGAGGCGTCGTGGACACAACTGCGGTCCAGCGAACCCGGGAGCGATACTCAGCTGGTGTGGGCGCGGGCGGTCGCCTCGGCTGCTCGGCTGGACGATGTCCGGGCAGAGGACCTGCGCGCACTGCTCGACGGCACCCTCACCATCGATGGGCTGCGACTCGATCCCGATCAACGCTGGGCGTTCTGGCTGGCCCTTGCCTCCACCGGCCACGCGAGCGTGACCGAACTCGACGCCGAGCTGACCGGAGACGGCACCTCCTCGGGACGCACCGCGCACATCGCAGCGTCGACAGCGATACCGGACGCCGGGGTCAAGGCCGACGCGTGGGGTGCGATCACCAACCGCGAGGACGTATCCAACGACGTCCTCGACGCCTTCATCACCGGTTTCGGCGCGGGTCATCACCCGAACCTGACCCAGCCCTACGCCACCGAGTACTTCGAATCAATCGCACCGCTGTGGAGCGCACGCAGCATCGAGATCGCACGGCGCATCGTCGTTCGACTGTTTCCGCAGCAGTCGTCCACCGGCGCCGCTGACACGTGGCTCACCGAGCACGAGTGGGCACCGGCTGCCTTGCGTCGCTTGGTGATCGAGCAACGAGACCACCTGGCCAGAAGTCTGCGGGTTCAGGCGCGACTAGGGTGACGGATATGACCGACCACGATGCTCGACGCTCGATCGCCACGTCCGCACTCGCTGCCGGCGGCTTGCTCGGCGGCTTCGCCGTGGCCCGGCAGTCGCACAATCGCCAACTCGGCGGAGCCGTACTTGCAACCGTCGGGGTGGCGTGCACAGCGCAGTGGCGGAAGACCTCGGGGTCGGCTCGGGCCGGCGCGCTGCTCGGGACCTACCTCGTCGCGTTCGGTGCGTCGCACCCGCTTGCGAAGAAGATCGGTGCGTGGCCTGCTGTCACCACGGTGGCCGCCGCGACTGCGGCGGCGTCGTTGGTACTGAGCAAATAGGTCGACGCAGATAGGCCGACTCAGAACACGCCGGTACGAACGAACCGTTCGAGGACGGCGGTCGGTTCGTCGAGATCCATACCCTGGTTCGCCACCCAGGCGTCGTCGAAGTAGGTCTGCGCGTACCGATCTCCACCGTCGCACAGCAACGTCACCACGCTCCCGGTGCGGCCTGCAGCGATCATTTCTGCGATGAGCCCGAAGGCACCCCAGATGTTGGTGCCGGTCGATCCGCCCACCCGCTTTCCGAGCGCCATCGAGGTGAATCTCGCGGCGGCAACCGACGCGGCGTCGGGAACTGCGATCATCCGGTCGATCACCTGGCCGACGAACGACGGTTCGACGCGCGGTCGGCCGATGCCTTCGATGCGGGAGGACAAGCCGGTCTCGAATCCGGCATCGCCGGTCTCGTAGCCGCCGATGAATGCCGAGTTCTCGGGGTCGACTACCGCCAACTTCGTTGCATGCCTGCGGTATCGGATATACCGGCCGATGGTGGCGCTTGTTCCACCGGTCCCGGCACCCACGACCACCCAGTCGGGAATGGGAGCTTCTTCCAGCCGAAGTTGGTCGAAGATCGACTCGGCGATGTTGTTGTTTCCGCGCCAGTCCGTGGCTCGTTCCGCGTGCGTGAACTGGTCCATGTAGTGCGAGTCGGGCTCGGCCGCCAGCCGATGCGCTTCGGTGTACATCTCGCCGGGATGATCGACGAAGTGACACCTCCCGCCATGGGACTCGATGAGTTCGACCTTGGCCTGACTCGTGCTCCGCGGCATCACTGCGACGAATTCGAGACCGAGGAGCCCGGCAAAATATGCCTCACTGACAGCAGTGGAGCCCGAAGAGGCCTCGATCACCGTCGTTCGCTCGGTGACCCATCCGTTGCAGATCGCGTACAAGAACAACGACCGAGCCAGCCGATGCTTCAAGCTGCCGGTTATGTGAGTGGACTCGTCTTTGAGATACAGCGCAATTCCCCACGCCGCGGGGAGGGGGTATCGCAACAGGTGCGTGTCGGCACTGCGTTGGGAATCGGCCTCGATCAGCCTGACGGCATTGTCGACCCATACCCGCGAGCCCGAGTGGTCGACCGTGGCGGTCATTTCTTGCCGTCTTCACCGCGCAGCTTCGACTGCAGATCCGCGCGAGCGGTGCGCCTGTCCTCGTCGACTGCAGCGATGGATTCGTTCACGCGGATGCGCATCTGCTTGAACAGAAGCAGCGATAGCGGTAGCGAGATCAGCACCGCGAAAATCGCGGCCACGAGTACCGGAACCTTCACGCCGAACGTTAAACCGGAGCCGAAGATGACCGCCGCGATCACGATCACGAGTGCCAGTCGCGCGAACGTGTAGATACCCAGGTTCACCGCGAGAGACTTCTTCGCCGACCTACCTTTCGCGGCATTTCCGCTGGTCGGTTCGCTGTTGTCGGCGTTCGTCGCTTCACTCACAGGCCCCAGGTTACCGGGCTCGGCGGCCGTTCCGGCCCACACCCCGAGTGACCGATTTGTCCATTACCTCCCCTTTACCAACCTTGTATCAGTCGAGTACCTAGGGGTTCGAGTGCAACCATGGGCTTCGAACGCAGCAGACCGATATCTCCGGTTCGACGCAAATGCGCCGAACCGCACCGTAGGAGGACACGACAGATGAGCGCACCAACATTTCACAAGGCTCAGGACTCACTGCTCACGCCGGGTCAGGTCGCAGCGCTTTTTCACGTCGACCCCAAGACCGTGACTCGCTGGGCCCACGCCGGCCGCCTCGGATCGCTCCGCACCCCCGGCGGCCACCGTCGATTCCGCGAGACCGAGGTCATGCAGCTGCTGACCTCTCTGACGACGGAAGCCGGCTCACACCACTGATTCGACGGTCGGAATTACGGGTTACCCGTGGCCTCCGCACTCGCACGAACTCATCGAACTTTCTCAGGAATCTTCGACGCTCGACGGGTGCGGAGGGTGTTGCATGACGGCTACCCTCGTAGTAGGAGGTGCGTCGTGATTTATCTACTGGCGTTGATCGGTTTGGTTGCAGTGGTTGTGTTGTTCTGGAAGGCCTTCGGACCCAGCACTGGAGCTGCGCCCACCCGCACTGTCGGACCCGATGACGATCCTGATTTTCTGTGGCGAATAAACCGTGAGGCTCGCCGCGGCGGAAAAGACGGAACCGGGGCCGGCACCGAACCCACCGAGTGAGGTTCGTCGTTTTTCAGTGGTGGTGTGAAGCACTAGGCGAGTCCGGGAACCCGGCCGCGACCGCCGCCGCCACTTCCAACAGTGCCTTTCGCGTGCGTCCACGAAGGCGATCCAACTCGATTTCGGCCCCCTCCTCGAGATGCGGGTCGAAAGGGATGGTCCGGACGTGCGCGCATCGTTGTTCGAAATGTTCGACGACCTTCTGCAGATCGACTTTCCCTGCCCTGGGTCTCACCCCATTGACCACGGCGACCGACGTCGACACCAGCTCCCGATAGCCGTGCGCATCGAGCCAGTCGAGGGTTGCCGACGCGCTCCGTGCGCCGTCCACCGACCCTGAGCTGACGACCACCAAGGTGTCCGTGCCTTCGAGAATGCTCTCCATGGCCGAATGCATCAAACCGGTGCCGCAGTCCGTGATGACGATGCTGTAGAACTTCTCCAACAAGTCGACTGCACGGTCGTAGTCCTCGCCGCTGAACGCTTCCGACGCTGCGGGATCAGAGTCGGACGCCAACACCTCGAGCCGGTGGACGTTCTGCGACGTATAGGCCCGGACGTCGCTGTACCGGTCGAGCGAATCCATGTCGCGCAACAGATTTCGGACGGTCGCCGCCGTCTCGGAAGGAACCTTCTGCCCCAACGTTCCTCGATCGGGGTTCGCGTCGATCGCGATCACCCGATCACCTCGAATGTCGGCGAACGTCGAGCCCAGCGTCGCCGTCGTCGTCGTTTTGCCGACTCCACCCTTCAGCGAGAGCACCGCGACGCGATAGCAGCCCACAAGATTCCTACCCACTTGTGCGGTCAGCTCGAGACGTCGCTGTTGGGCAGCACTGTTACCCACGTCGATACGACCGCCGGACATCAGATACAGCGCCCTGCGCCAGCCTGCCACCGGCGGAACATTTGATGACCGAACGATCAAGGAGCTACCGAGATCGCGTGAGGAGACCGGCTGCTGACTGGTCCGAGCACCCGACGGACCCGGAGCGACCACCGGCATCTGCAACCCGACCACCTGCGCGTCGGCTGGGCCCGGTTGCCAGGGTCGGCCCTGTTGCGGTGCCACTCGATTCGGCGGTTGAGGCCACGGACCGGGCTGCGGTGCCCACTGGGTCTGTGGATTCCAAGCACCCTGTGGAACCATCTGGCCTTGCGGCCCACCATAATTCTGCGGCCCACCAAGATTCTGCGGCCCACCAAGATCCTGTCGCATCAACTGGTTCTGCGGCATCCAGGGCTGAGGCGGCGGTCCCGGTATCACCGGCGGGTTCCGGACAGGCTCGGGCTCGGGCTCGGAAGGCAGAGGGTCCGCAGGGGCACCGGAATCGACAGGAGTGTTCGACGGTTCCGTGGGCTTCACGGGCGTGGTCGGTGCCGCAGCAGTCTCGGCTGACGTCTCTGCGACCTCATCAGGAGCCGACTCCGCGGGCCTTTCGCCCCTCTCGACCGTCGTCGCCCCAGGGACCGTCTTCGGCGCGCCCGAGGCCGGACTCGGAACCGCTGGACTTCGCGTCACCTCGGGTGGTGCTATCGGCGGGTTGTCGATGCTCTCGGGCGGCATCGTGATCGGAGTCGAGCGGAAGGGCTCACGCTGAACCGCGGGCTCCACGTCGGTCTCGACGATCTCGGCAGCCGCGTCGGATGGCGAGGCCGGCAGCACCGACGGCTCCGGCACGTGGTCACTCGGCACGGGGTCATTCGGCACGGGGTCATCCGGCACATCCTCGTCCAAGGGCCGGACGGGTTGCCAATTGTTCTCGTGCCGATCGGCCATGACCGATTCCCCCCAGTTCGCGTCCTACATCCTTCGATCCGGCTCGGATGTCTCCCCCATCGAGCCGGATCGGACGCTACCAGCTGAGCGGCCTGCGCAGCGGTCGAGTTCTAGTTCAGGCCCGCATAGCTGTGCAGTCCCGAGACCACCATGTTGATGATGAAGAGGTTGAACAGCATGGCGGTGAATCCGGCGACGTTGATCCACGCAGCGCGCGTGTTGCGCCAGCCGGAGGTGGCGCGGGCGTGCAGGTAGGCGGCGTAGATGATCCAGGTGATGAACGACATCGTCTCCTTGGGATCCCAGCCCCAGAAGCGGCCCCACGCGGCCTCGGCCCAGATCGCGCCCAGGATGACGCCTGCTCCGAAGAGCGGGAACGCGACGATGGTCGTCTTGTATGCAAGTCGGTCGAGAGCTTGGGCATCGGGCAGTTTGGAAGCGAACTTGCCCCAGAAACCGACGCTTTCCTCTCCCAGTGGCTGCTTGATGCGCAGCAGGAACAGCAGGGAAGCAACGCCGGAGACCAGCAGAATGCCGCTGCCGACGCTGACGATGGTGACGTGAATGGGCAGCCAGTACGAGCGCAGCGCGGGGACGACCGGGGCGGCGTCGGCGTAGAGCTTGGTGGCGGCGAAGAACATCAGCACGATGATCGGTGCGAGGACGAACACCAGCATCGGACGCATGGCCTTCTTGCGCAGAACAACCACGGAGGTCACCGCGGCAGCCGCGGTGGCCATGGTGACGAACTCGTACATGTTGCCGAGCGGGAATCGATGGGTGGCGAAACCACGCAGCACGACCGACGCGATGTGCAGTGCCAGGGCGGGCACGAGCAACGCGAAGCCCATGCCCGCGAGGCGCTCGGAGAGCGGGCGCTTGGGTGCCTCGGTGACGCGTCCCGGCCGGGTTTCGACCACCGGCGCTCCGGCACCGACGAGTTCCTTGGCCTGAGCAGCCGTGGCCTTGGCGGAGGCGTACTGCGCGATGAGCAGGACGAATGCGAGCACGTAGATGGTGAACGCTGATTCGAACGACCAGTCGCTGTACTGCGAGAGGGTCTCGTTGATCGGCATCGGTCAGTTCTCCTGTTTCGAGGTGTCGCCGAGCAGGCGGGTGCACAGGCGGTCGAACTCTTCGCCCCACCCCGCCTGATCGGTGCGTGCAAGTCCGCCGAGGTCTACTACAGTACGTCGTGCCTGCGCGTCGGTGGTGAGTCGCACCCAAATTCTGCGACGCTTGATCACCAGTGAGACGAGCAGTCCGCCCATCATCGTCAGCGCGAACACCAGCACCCAGGTCTGGGCCGGGTCGTGTGAAACCTGGAGGTTGACGAACTCTTTCGCCCCATCGAACGTGACGACGGTTCCGTCGCTCAGTGTCGCGGATTCTCCCGGCATGAGGTTGACGCGGTCCTGTTTGACGAGCCGGCCCTGGGCCACCATCTCCTGATCCAGCGAGAAGATGGACTGCGGTAGTCCGGTGTCGAGTCCGGTGTCGCCCTTGTAGATGTCGATGGCGACGGCGGGGTCGTTCATGGCCGGGAAACTCGACGACAGCAAGCTGCCGTGGAACGACGCCGTCGGAGCGAACAGCCCTTCGATGGCAATTTGGTTCTTACGGCGCTCCAGAGCGTCGGGGTAGAGGCCACCGGGCGGGTCGACCCGCAGCACGCCACTGGAGAGGAATGTCGTTGCGTCGGTCGGCTGCCACTGGATGGTGTCGGTGCGGGTTTCGCCGTTCGGGAACGTCACGGTGAACGTGGGTGCGTAGCCGTGGCCCTGCAGGTAGACACGATCGCCTGCGACACGCAGCGGGTGATTGACCTGCAACTGGTCGTCACGCCAGACGTTGTTCGTCAGGTCGTCTCCGGCCTGGTACTCGATGTTCGAGGTGAACATCTCGGCCTGGCCGTTGTCGAGGTAGTCGGCCGTGAAGTCCTTGACCCGCACGCACAGCGGCTCGAGGTCGGTACCGTCCACGAGATTGCCTGCGCGGAACGAGTCGTAGTTCGCGGGCGTCGAGGTGCAGAATCCGGGTCCGTCGTCGGCGATGACGATGCGGTTGCCCTCGTAGCCGAGGAGCTTTCCCATGGCGATGGCGGCCAGAAGTCCGACGAGCGAGAGATGAAACACGAGGTTGCCGAGTTCACGGACGTAGCCCTTCTCGGCCGAGAGCGTCACGGCTCCGCCGTCCTCGGTTCGCTGGGCGACGCGCCAGCCGCGCAACTGACTACGGACCTGTGCTGCGATCTCCTCCGGCGTTCCGTCGACGTCGTACCGACTGTGATGCGGCAGCCGCGAGAAATTACGGGGAGCGCGTACAGGCTTGGTACGCAACTGCTTTGCGTGCTCGATGCACCGCGGCAGGATGCAGCCGATCAACGAGACGAACAACAGTGCGTAGATCGCGGTGAACCAGAAGCTGCCGAACACGTCGAACAGCTCGAACTTGTCCATGATCGGGCCGAGGGTCGGCCGGTCGGCGATGTATTGATCGACCTTGCCCGCGTTGAGGCTGCGCTGCGGCACCAGGGCACCGGGCACGGCGGCGAACGCCAGCAGGAACAGCAGCACCAGTGCGGTCCGCATACTGGTGAGCCCGCGCCAGGTGTTGCGGACCAGCGCCACCCCCCGGCCGAGCATGGACTGCTTGTGGGGCGGCGACGCTTCTGTCCGCTCTTCGGTATCGGCGGTCATATCGGCAACACCACATCGGAGACGAAGGCGTCGCGTACCCAACCGACGAACTGATCCCAGGCACCGGTGACCAGTGCAATTCCTACCGCTATCAACATGATTCCGCCGAACACCTGTATCTGTCGTGCATGTGTACGTAGCCAGCCGACGCCTCGCAGAGCGCTGACCGAACCGAACGCGAGGATCACGAACGGCAAGCCGAGGCCGAGGCAGTAGGCCACGATGAGGGTGACGCCGCGCGCTGCCGTCGCACCGTCGGTGCCCGCGGCGAGTGAGATGACGCCTGCGAGCGTGGGACCGAGGCACGGGGTCCACCCGAGCGCGAACACTCCGCCGAGCAGCGGCGCTCCGGCCAGTGAGCCGATCTGCTTCGGCTCGAAGCGCACATCGCGCTGCAGCGCTGGGATCAGTCCGACGAACACCAGTCCCATGGCGATGGTGACCACGCCGCCGATGCGCATGAGCAATTCACGGTTGATCGACAGCACCGAAATTGCCCCGAACACCGACGCGGTTGCCAGAACGAACACCACGGTGAATCCGAGGACGAACAGTCCGGCCGCTCCGGCCACGCGCAACCGGCCGCTGCGCACCTTCGTCTTCACCGCCGCTTCGTCGGCGCTGACGGCAGGCGCGTCGGCGCCGACGACTCCGGCGAGATACGACAGGTAGCCCGGCACCAGCGGCACGACGCACGGCGATGCGAAGGAGACGAGCCCGGCCAGGACGCAGGCACCGAGGGCCAGGACGAGCGGCCCGGAGGCCGCGGCTTCCTGGAAACTCGCACCGATCCCGGCAAGGTAGAACTCGTTCACTGCTGCACTGGCTCCTCTGCTGCTACGCGTTCGACGACGGGTTGCAGGTCCTCGGCGAGCAGTTCGCGCAGGAACACCGCGGCAACGCGGTGCTGCCGGTCGAGCACGACGGTCGTCGGAATGACGGAGGTGGGAACGCCGCCCAGTGCGTTCAGGGTGCGCATCGGCGGGTCGTAGATGGAGGAGTAGCTGACGTTGTTGCTGACGACGAAGTCCTGCGCGGCGGTCTGCGACTCGTCGCGCACGTTGATGCCCAGGAATTCGACGCCTTGCGCCTTGGTGGCTTCGTAGACGTCTTCCAGGTCGTCGGCCTCACCGCGACACGGACCGCACCACTGCCCCCAGACGTTGAGCACGACGACGTCCCCGTCGTAGTCCGACAACGACGTCGTTTTGCCCTCGGTCATCAGGTCGGGCCCGGACAGTTCGCCGATGGTGCCGCGCTCGTCCGGGTCGTAGAAGATGTCGGTCTTGCCGCCGGGCGAGACGAACTGGAAGGTGCCACCCTGAGCAACCGCGTCGGTCCCGGTCGAGCACCCTGCGGCGAGTGCGACCGAAGACGCAGCACAGACGGCGAGGACGAATTTACGCACCGGAGATCCTCGGATCGGACGCTCCTGCAGGCTCGGAGTAGACGAGGTCGACGAGCTGGTCTCCCTCGTAGACCAACGAGGTCAGGGACGCGAGCCCGCACTGACGGTTTCGCGGGTCGTGCCAGAGCCGGTCGCCTTGCAGAAATCGGCGCAGGGTCCAGACCGGGAGTTGGTGACTGACGCAGACGGCCTCGTGCCCGACGGCTGCGACGCGGGCCGCATTGACGGCGGCGAGCATGCGGTGTGCGATCTGAAGGTACGGCTCGCCCCAGGACGGGGTGAAGGGGTCGCGCAGCTTCCACCAGTGTCGCGGTCGGCGCAGTGCGCCGTCGCCGACGGCAACGCGCAGTCCCTCGAACTCGTTACCTGCTTCGATGAGGTTCTCGTCCTCGGCGATGGTCAGGCCGTGAGCCGCAGCGATGGGCCCGGCGGTTTCCTGTGCTCGGAGCAGTGGGGAGGCCACGACGTGGGTGATGTCGTGGCCGGCAAGCGCGTCCGCCACTGCCTTGGCCTGCGACTGGCCGGTCACCGAGAGCTTGAAGCCGGGCAGCCGCCCGTAGAGGATCCCCTTGGGATTGTGCACCTCGCCGTGCCGGAGGACGTGCACGATGGTGCGCGTCGTCGAGTGCGGATGTGTTGCGGGGGCCTCGGTCACGTCGGGGTCCTGTTTCTCGCTAGTCGGGTGATGATCACTTCTGTGTAGACGTCACAGTGGTGCTGCAGCGGCTGCGGCGGCTTTCGCTGCCGCAGGGGCTGCGTCGGCGATGATCTCGAAGGCTCGGTCGTCGAGAGCGGCCGAGACGAACCAGGCCTCGAATGCGCTCGGCGGCGGGTAGACCCCGCGGGAGAGGAAAGCGTGGAAGAACGCCGGGTAGCGCCATGTCTGCGCGGCCTTGGCCTGCGCGTAGTCGGTGACGGGTCCATCGGCGAAGAACACACTCACCATAGTGCCCGCGAACTGCACCTGATGGGTGACGCCTTCGGCGATCAATGCGTCGCCGAGCAGGGTTCCGAGCCTCTGCGAGTTGGCCTGCAGCTTCTCGTACACGGCTGCGTCGGCCAGTTGCAGGCTCGTCAGACCGGCAGCGACGGCCACTGGGTTACCACTGAGCGTGCCCGCCTGGTACACCGGTCCGGCGGGCGCGAGGTAGGCCATGATGTCTGCTCGGCCACCGAATGCGGCAGCCGGCAGTCCACCGGACATGACCTTGCCGAAGGTGTAGAGGTCGCCCGCGACACCGTCGATGCCGTACCAACCGGCGGCGCTGACGCGAAACCCGGTCATCACCTCGTCCATGATCAGCAGCGCGCCGTGCTCGGTGGCCAGGTGCCGCAGTCCCTCGTTGAAGCCGGTGACCGGGGCAATCGCACCCATGTTTCCTGCGGCTGCCTCGGTGATGATGCAGGCGATCTGGCCGGGGTTGGCCTCGAATGCGGCAGAAACGGCGGCGAGGTCGTTGTAGGGAACGACGATGGTGTCCGACGCCTGTGCACCGGTGACTCCGGGCGAGGTCGGGAGCCCGAAGGTGGCCAGACCCGAGCCTGCGTCGGCCAACAGGGCGTCGACGTGGCCGTGGTAGCAGCCGGAGAATTTCAGGATCTTGGTGCGGCCGGTGAATCCGCGGGCCAGACGCACCGCGCTCATGGTGGCCTCTGTGCCCGAATTCACAAGGCGAACCTGGTCGACGGGGCCGACCCGGCGCACGATTTCCTCGGCGAGCTCGATTTCGCGCTCGGTGGGTGCACCGAACGACAGGCCGGTTGCCGCGGCCTTCTGGACGGCTTCGACGATGGCCGGGTGAGCGTGCCCGTGGATCATCGGGCCCCACGACGAGATGAGGTCGACGTAGGACTTCCCGTCGGCGTCGGTCATCGTGTAACCGCTGGCCTGCGTGATGAAGCGAGGCGTTCCGCCGACCGAGGCGAATGCCCGCACCGGCGAGTTGACGCCACCGGGAATCACCGTGCTCGCGCGAGCGAAAAGTTGGGCCGATACGGGGGCGTCGTCGCCGAGAGGAGCAGTCACGACTTCCAGTGTCCCAGGTTCGGCGAAATCACCAACTACAGGGCGTAATAATGCGCTCGCGCGACGGCCTCAATCGTTGTCGGTTTTCTTGTCCTCGGGCATGAACACCATCGCGATCAGGATGATGCCCCAGATTCCGAGGGGCCACAGCGGCCAATAGGAGGTCGGCTCGCCGTCGGAGATCCACTGAACGGCCCAAATTCCGTTCATCACGACGGCACCGCCGAACCACCAGCGCCACTCGTCCAGATATTCGCGCCACTCGCTCCCCGTGTGGGCGACATCGACGGCCGTCGATTCCTCGGCGGCCGGCAAGTCGCGAACGATCTCGGCCAAGTCGCCGCGAGTCGTCGACGCCCATACCGCGTCGAGCCGTTGTTCGTACTCGACCAGCGTCAGGCGGCCCTCGCTCATCGCCAGGCCCAGTGTGTTCACCACGACCTCGCGTTCGTCGTTGCTGACGCGCAGGTCCAGCCGATTGTTCTTGTCGAGATTCTTTCCCATGCGCAGCCTCCCGGTACCCGTGTCCGTTTCGTCACCTTAACGGTTGAGTGGGCTACACACCGGGTAGTTGGTTTCGATGACGAACACCGAGAGAACAGGCACCGACAGCGCCGCAGACGGCGTCACCAAGGTCGCCGAACTGATGTCCGAATCCGGACTCTGCATGTTCACCACGGTCGGCCGAGACGGGCACCTCATCTCGCGCCCGATGGCATTGCAGGAGGCCGAGTTCGATGGAGACCTGTGGTTCTTCGCCGCTCACGACTCGCGCAAGGTGGCCGATATCGCGGCGAATCCCACCGTCAACGTCTCGTTTCAGACCGGCGCGGGCTGGGTGTCGCTCTCGGGGACGGCCGCCGTGGTCGAGAACACCACGAAGGCCGAAGAACTGTGGAACAGCCGGGCGGCCGCGTGGTTCGAGAAGAACCCCGATTCCCGTGAGGTGGCGTTGATCCACGTGGCCGCCGAGGGCGCGGAGTACTGGTCGACTCCCGGGTCGAAGGTGTCCAACCTGTTCGCCTATGCCAAGGCGAAGATCACCAACGAGCGGCCCGATCTCGGCGAGCACGAGGTCGTCGAGCTCGAGCTACCGCACAATTCGACGGATTAGTTCTGCTCGTGCCGGGGTGCCGTCGGGGGCACGTCCGGATCGCCCACGAAGTCCCGGTGGCCGGTGACGTGGCGGTCGTCCGTCACATTGTGGTCGCCCATGGCGTTACGGTCATCTGCAACGTTCCGGTCATCTCGCACGTTCCGGTCATCTCGCACGTTGCGGTCGTGTGTCGTGTTCCGGCCGTTCTTCACGTCCGGGTCGATCCGATTCGCGCGCTCGAACTGCGAGTCGACCTCGTCGCGGGACGACGCTGCGACGCCCTGATGAGACTGCGCCTGCTGGGCGAGCTTGTCCGCCTCGGCGGCTTTGACGTCGGCCTCGGCCTGCGCCCGACGCGCCTTGGCCTCACTTTCGCGAGCCAGCAGCTCACGCTCCTCGACGATGGCCGCTTGATCGGCTGCCTTCTCGCGAATATCGTTCGCTTCCAGCCTCTTTCGTTCCTTGCCTTTGCGCGCCACGACCAAGGCGACGGCAACGACCAGCACTACGACGACTACTGCAACGATGATCCACACAGCGGTACTCATAATTGGAACTCCCGATCTGTTTCGAATGCCGAAGCGGCAGACGATCCTGGTCGGTTACCCGAGTAACGAATCAGTAAACTCGCCGAACATCGTGCGGGCGAGCGCACCGAATTCCTGCTCATCCAACGCGCCTGCACCGCCGGGCACTGATGCGATCAGCTCGAGCCCCGTCACGAGCGGCAACTCGTCGCGGTTGACCCCCGCGGCCAGGCTCGGTTCCGCGGGCCACGACCCGATCACCAACCCCGCACATCCGACGCCCGCTGCCCGCACCGCAGCGACGGTCAGCGCACTGTGGTTCAGCGTTCCCAGCTCTGCACTTGCCACGATGACGATCGGCGCAGACACGGCCCCGGCAACGTCGAGCACGGTGAACCCTTCGGCACCCAGCCGCACCGCGACTCCACCCGCACCTTCGACCAGAACGAGGTCGTGACCCTCGTCGAGCACTCGCACCGCGTCGACGACGGCGCCGAGTTCGAGCATCGGCCTGCCCGATCGACGTGCTGCGACGTCGGGAGCGAGCGGCTCCGGATACCGAGCCAGTTCGATCCCTCGCACCCCCGAAAGACGTTCCACCACATCGATATCCGACTCCTCCGCCGAGCCGTCGCCGACACCGGTCTGCGCCGGTTTGCACACTGCCACCGTCCGTCCGCCTGCGCACGCGGCCGCCGCGATACCTGCGGTCACCACGGTCTTGCCGACGCCGGTCGACGTTCCGGTCACGAGCAGAACCGTCACCGCAGAACCGCCGCATTCAACACCGTCGCATTCAACACCGTCGCCAGAACCGATGCGGCACGGTCGATATCGGCGTCGGTGAGGTCGGCGCGCGCGGTCAGTCGCAGCCGAGATGCATCGGCCGGAACCGACGGCGGCCGGAAGCATCCGACGCGCACACCGAGGTCCAGACAGTCGCCGGCCGCGCGCACTGCCCGCGCAGCATCGCCCAGGATCACCGGAACCACCGCCGATAGCGTCGGCGATACTCCGGCTGCAGCTGCCAGCTGCGTTGCTCGCATGCCGATCGCGTCGACCCGTTCAGGTTCGGCGCGTAGCACTTTCAGTGCTGCCGCCGCTGCGCCCACCGACGCGGGAGCGAGCCCGGTATCGAACACGAACGTGCGCGCTGCGTGCAGCAACTGGGCGCGCACCACTGTCGGACCGAGAACGACGCCACCCTGCGACCCCAGTGCCTTCGACAACGTCGCGGTGATCACCAGGTCGGGTGCACCGGCCAGTCCGGCCTCGTGGACGGCCCCGCGCCCGCCGGCACCGCGAACACCCAATCCGTGTGCTTCGTCCACGACGAGCACCGCGTTCCGTCGCCGACACACCGAGTACAACTCGGCCAAGGGTGCGAGATCGCCGTCTGCGCTGAACACCGAGTCGGTCACCACCAGGGCCCGCTGTTCGGGACGCTCCTGCAACAGTTGGTCCACGTGCTGCGGATCGCAGTGTCGAGCGACAGCCACCCGCGCCCGAGACAATCGACACGCATCGATCAGCGAGGCGTGCGACGCAGCGTCGGAGATCACCAGTGAGCCTCGGCCTGCCAGCGCGGTCACGACGCCGAGATTGGCGGTGTATCCGGAGGAAAACACCAGCCCGGAGGCGGCCCCGACGAACTCGGCGAGGTTCTCCTCCAGTCGCTCGTGCGCCGTCGTCGTCCCGGTGACCAGCCGTGATCCGGTGGACCCGCCGCCCCATCGGCGTACGGCAGCGCAGGCCCCGTCGATGACCGCCGGATGCCGGGCCAGCCCGAGGTAGTCGTTCGACGCCAGATCCAGCACCGTGTCCTCCGCGGTACGCGCGATGACGACGCGCTCGAGGCCCGCGTTGCGTCGGTCCTGCGCGGCTGCGTCGAGCCACTTCAGAGCGGTCATTCCAGCACCATACTTGAACGCTGTTCAAGTATGGCTTCGAGCCACCGCCAGCATGGCCTGAGCGATGGCCGCCACGTCCTCCTCGGTGCAGATGTACGGCGGCATTGCGTAGACGAGGCGGCCGAACGGCCGCAGCCATACCCCCGCGTCGACGGCCGCAGCGGTGGCCCGCACTATGTCCACGGGGTTGTGCAACTCGATGACGCCGATGCCGCCGAGAACGCGAACGTCGGCGACCCCCGCGAGCGACCGGGCGGGCACGAGGCCGTCGACCAGGCCCGATTCAAGCCCGGCGACCTCACCGCGCCAGTCGCGCGAGAGCAGCAATTCCACCGAGGCCACCGCGATCGCGCACGCCAGCGGATTGCCCATGAACGTCGGCCCGTGCATCAGGCCACCGGCCTCACCGCCCGAGACCGTCATGGCCACGTCGGTGGTGCACAGCGTCGCCGCCAGGGTCAGATATCCGCCGGTCAACGCCTTGCCGACACACATGATGTCCGGTGCAACACCCGCGTGATCGGCGGCGAACAACTCTCCGGTCCTACCGAACCCGGTCGCGATCTCGTCGAAGATCAGCAGCACGCCGTACTCGTCGGCCAGCCGGCGCAGTTCCGCGAGATACCGCGGGTCATGGAATCGCATACCGCCCGCGCCCTGAACGATCGGCTCGACGATGATCGCTGCCAGCTCGCTCGCGTGCGCGGCGAGCACCTGCTCGAATTCGGCGACGTAGGACTTGTCGAACTCCGCGGGCGGAATCGGAGCGAACACCTGCTTCGCCAGCACATCGGTCCACAGCGTGTGCATCCCACCGTCCGGATCGCACACGCTCATCGGCGCGAACGTGTCGCCGTGGTAGCCACCGCGCCAGGTCAACAGCCGTGTGCGACCGTGCTTGCCACGGGCACGCCAGTACTGCAACGCCATCTTCACTGCGACCTCGACCGACACCGACCCGGAATCGGCGAGGAACACCTTGTCGAGCCCAGCAGGGGTGATCTCGACCAGCAACTCGGCCAATCTGGCAGCAGGCGCGTGCGTGAGTCCGCCGAACATGACGTGACTCATCCGGCCCAGCTGATCGTGCGCGGCGGCGTCGAGCACCGGATGCCGGTAGCCGTGCACCGCCGCCCACCACGAACTCATCCCGTCGACGAGTTGCCGACCGTCGGCCAGGTTCAGCCGAACCCCGGATGCACTGTCGACCACCAGCGGGGTCGCGCTCGCCGGGAACCGGCTGTAGGGGTGCCACAGGTGGTCGGAATCGATTCGACGGACGTCCTCGGAAGTCAACACGCCACAGCACCCTGCCACAGCAACCCGTGAGCGCCGTCTCCGTCACGCTCGAAGGCGAAATGTCCGAATCCGTTAGCATCGCAGAATGACTATGCCGCGCAGTACGACGAGACTCGCAGTCGTTGCCCTCGCGACAGCCCTGACACTCTCCGCCTGCGGAGGCACAGCCGAAACACCTGCGTCCACAACCACCACGACACCGACCTTCGATGTGGACACCTCGACTCCCCTCGGCGCTCTCAACGACCGGATCCTGCAGTGGATCAACGGAGAGAACACGCCCGATCCAGCTGCAGTGGAGGCTGTCATCGGCCCCGAGTTGGCCGAGGCGGTCGCTCCGCTCGGCGGGCTCGTCACACCACTCGAACAATTGCGCGCCGGAGCACCGAACGTGGCCACGGGCTTCGAGGCCGGCCCCGATACCGGCGTCCTGCGTTTCACCACCGCGGGCATCCCAGCCACGATCTCGACCTCGATCGGTGCCGACGGCAAGCTCAACGGATTTCTGGCCCGGCCGGACACTCCCGAGATCTCGTCGTTCGACGACCTCGATGCGGCACTGTCGAAGGTGGCTCCGAACTACTCCTACAGCGCATCTCGTCTCAACGGCGGTGACTGCGAGGCCGTCTACTCCACCAACGCCGACGCCGTGCTCCCTCTGGGGTCGGTCTTCAAGTTGTACGTCCTCGGCGCGCTCACCGACGAGATCGAGGCAGGCACGGTCCGGTGGGACGAGCAGCTCACCGTCCGTGACGAGACCAAGAGTGCGCCGTCGGGCGAACTGCAGAATCTGCCCGACGGCACCGCGGTGTCGGTTCGGGAGGCAGCCGAGAAGATGATCTCGTTGTCCGATAACACCGCAACAGACCTGTTGATGGAACGCCTCGGCCGCGAACGCGTCGAACGCCAACTGGGCGTCATGGGACATCACGATCCGTCGGTGATGACACCGATGATGGACACCCGGCAGTTCTTCGTCATCGGGTTCGGCGATCCGAACATGCGGGCCGAGTGGTCCGATGCGGATCCGGATGCCCGCGTCGAGTTGCTCGATCGAGCGGACGCGCGACCGCTCGAGATCGACTTCGAGAACTTCCTCGACAATCCGGCGTCCGCCGACGGCGTGGAGTGGTTCGCCAACGCGCAGGATGTCTGTGCTGCGATGGGCTACCTGGCGACCGGCCCGGCAGCCGAGGAGAACCGGCGCATCCTGTCGATCACCCCGGGCGTGCAGCTCGACGCGGCGCTGTGGCCGTACTCGGGCTTCAAAGGTGGCAATGCTCCCGGTGATCTGGCCGCGGCGTTCCTGGCCACCGATTCGTCCGGTCAGGACTGGATCGTCACCGAGCAGTTCCGGGCCGACGGTGCCATCGATCTCATTCCGTCCAGCTACGCGTTCCTCGTGGCGCAGGAGGCGTTCGCCCTGCTGAAGTGAGTGTGATTTGTAACATCGATGTTACTGCTGCATTACACTCGCGGTCGTGGAGGCAGAACACGAACCAGCCCAGCAGGCGTGGCCGACGGGATTCAAAGAGTTCCTGATCGGCGAGTTCACCGACTTCAGTCCCCTGGTCACCAGGGCTCTGGAGGACAATTGTGCGTCGCTGTTCCACGACGGTCCGTACGCGAAATCGGGCTTCTGGCGCACCTTCCGGGCGGTGTGGAAAGAATTCGTCTGGCCGGTCTGAGCTTCCGGCCTTCACAGGCGGCCGCGAAAGGTTACCGTCGAGTATGGCAACCACAACGGATCACCTTCGGAACACTCTGGACGGCCGCTGGCGAGATGTGAAGAACGAGGCGCGCAGGCAATTGGCCCGCGACGAGTTCCGTCCGCACTACACGCCGAACACCGTCATCGCCCGCACCAAGGCACTCGAGCAACTCAAGCTTCTGGCCGCCGCCGGTGCAGCAGACAACGGCTTCAAGAAGGAACACGGCGGTACCGGCGATGTCGGCGCAGCGGTGACGATGATCGAGATGCTCGCAATGAGCGACCTGTCGCTGATGGTCAAGGCCGGCGTCCAGTGGGGACTGTTCGGTGGTGCCATCGAGAACCTCGGCACCGAACGCCACCACGAGGCCTACGTCCCCAAGATCATCAGTCTCGAACTGCTCGGCTGCTTCGCCATGACCGAGACCGGACACGGCAGTGACGTGCAGTCGCTCGAGACCACGGCCACCTACGACCCGAAGACGGACGAGTTCGTCATCAACTCCCCCACACCGTCCTCGCGCAAGGACTACATCGGTGGTGCCGCCGAGACCGCCACTGTCGCCGCGGTCTTCGCTCAGCTCATCACCGCAGGCCCGGGCGAGGAACCCGAGAGCCACGGTGTGCACTGCTTCTTCGTTCCGCTGCGCGACGAGAACGGCGACGACCTGCCCGGCGTCACCACCTCGGACTGTCAGTACAAGGGCGGTCTGCCCGGAGTGGACAACGGCCGCATCATGTTCGATCACGTCCGCATCCCGCGGGACAACCTGCTCAACAAGTACGCCGACGTCTCCGACGACGGTACGTACTCCTCCCCCATCGAGAACAAGTCCCGACGGTTCTTCACGATGCTCGGCACGTTGATCCGCGGCCGCGTCACGGTCGGCGGCAGCGCCGCTGCAGCGGCCCGCGTCGCCCTCGACATCGCGACGCGATATGCGTTGCAGCGCAGGCAGTTCGCCGCACCCGATTCCGATCAGGAGGTCCTGATCATGGACTACCTGGTGCATCAGCGTCGACTGTTCCCACTGATTGCCAAGTCCTACGCCCTGCAGTTCGCACAGAACGAACTCGTGTCGAAGATGCACGAGCTGCAGACCGCGGACAATCCCGACGCCGAGGAGCAACGCGAGCTCGAATCGAGAGCCGCTGGCCTCAAGGCAGCGAACACCTGGCACGCCACCGCCGCGATTCAGGAAGCCCGCGAAGCATGCGGCGGCGCAGGCTATCTCGCCGAGAACCGATTGATCTCGCTCAAGGCCGACACCGACGTGTTCACCACGTTCGAGGGCGACAATCACGTGCTCACGCAGTTGGTGGCCAAGGAACTGCTCACCGCGTACGCCGACGACGTCAAGTCCATGAGCCCGGTCGAATGGGTCAAATTCGCCGCCGACATGGTCGGTGACCGCGTCGTCAAACGCACTGCGGCGCAGGCGATCATGCAGACCATCCTCGACCGCCGTCAGGACAACGAGGAGGAGGGCTCGCTGTTCAACCGCGGCACCCAGGTCAAGATGTTCGAGGACCGCGAGGAGTACCTGCTCTCCACCGTCGCTCGCCGGCTGCAGTCCAAGTCCAAGGAGACCAGCCCGTTCGAGGCGTTCAATGCGGTGCAGGATCACGTTCTGCATGCTGCGAGCGCACACATCGATCGCATCATCTTCGAGGCGTTCATCGCCGGCATCGAATCGTGCGAGGACGCCGATACCAAAGACCTGCTCGAGGAGGTCTGCGACCTGTACGCCCTGTCGGTGATCGAGAAGGACAAGGCCTGGTTCATCGAGCACCGCTACCTGTCCACCGAGCGGTCCAAGGCTGTCACCCGCGCCATCAACGAGCGGTGCCGGACGCTACGTCCGCACGCGGAGTTGCTGGTCGACGGATTCGGGATACCCGACGCGTTGGTCGGCGCTGCGATGCTCGGCGAGCCAGGGGCGGGAGCCGAGGAAGAGCCGGCCGACAACCCCAGTCACGCACACTGACGGGTAACGGGACCTGAGCTAGGGAACTATCGCAAAGACCCGGCAGGGACCGCCGGTCGCGCCCGCGTGCTTCGGTGCGCCGACGACGACCGTCGCCCCTGCCGGGGGTACCGCGTCGAGACCCGCCAGTGCCTCGACGCCGTAGCGCCCGGCCCCGAGAACTGCTGTGTGCGCCGGGTATTCGCGGTCGCTCATCCGGTCGAGACTGAGCGTGTCGACCCCGATTCCAACGACGTTGCGCTCGTGCACCAACATCTGCGCCGCGTCGCCGCCGAACCCGGGTGCTGCGCGCTCGGCCAGCCTGTTCTGCCAGCCACTGTGCATCACCACCAATGCGCGGTCCGGAATCCGGCCGTGCTCGCGCTCCCACTGCGCGATGTCCTCGGTCGTGACCACGGCTTCCGGGTCGGATCCAGCCCGGGCCGAGATGTCCACGACGACAAGCGGGGCGATCAGGTCTTCCAAAGGCAGGATGTCTGCTGTCGCACCGCCGCGAACGCGATGCGCCGGCGCGTCGATATGCGTGCCCGTGTGCTCCCAGAACGAAAGCTTGTTGACCAGGAAGCCGCCGAACTCGTAACCGGCGACGGGGCGCATCGAGAACGGTTCGTTGCCCGGCCACACCGGAAACGTGGGACTCAGGGTGTGGGTCAGATCCACCAAGCGACCTGCCGGGATCGCCGAGGCGACCACAGGCTCGGCACGCACCGCTCCGGCCGCCGCAACAGTCAGCGCGGCGGCCCCCAACGACCCGAACAGCGCCCTACGGCCGATTCTGCGATGTACCGTCTCGACGACCTCGGGGCCACACATCAGTCGGCGGCGGGGGTGACGAGCAGAACCTTGTCGTCGGTTCCGTTGTCGGTGGTCAGCAGGAAGGCCCCGTCATCGCCGAAGCTGGTGAGCGAGCGCAGTCGACCGTATTTACCCTCCAGGGCGTCGGCTTCGTCGACGTACTCCGTGCCGTCCTCGGACAGCTTGAGGAACACGAGCTTCTCGCCCTGCTGACTCGACACCACGGCCGACCCGTTCCACGAACCCCATCCCGCGCCGCTCGCGAACGTCAGACCGGGCGTCGCGATGGTGGGGCTGCCCGAGCTCCACACTGCGGCGCGCGCACCGGGCACGCGGGTCGGATCGGTCATCGGTACCGACTCGTCGTAGATGAACGGGAGTCGATCGGGGCGGTACCCGTAGTTGCCGCCTGCCACCAGGAGGTTCAACTCGTCGTCCCGGGTCGTGCCCTGCTCCACCTCGTAGAGTTGGCCGGTGCCGGGACGAATCGCCAGCCCCTGCACGTTCCTGTGCCCCAGGGTGAAGATGCGATCCGGCGAACCCGCGGCTGCCGAACCGTCGGCGTTGATGTGCAGAACCTTGCCGCCCAACGAGTTTCGATCCTGCGGAACCGTCGGCGTTGCAGTGTCTCCGGTGCCGACGTACAGGGTGCCGTCGGGATGAGCCAGAATTCGGCAGCCGCCGTGACGACCGCCGTCGGCGACGGGAATGTCGTCGACGAGGGTGCCGGTGCGTGTGAGCGCCGTCCACCCCGGGTCGACGGTCCACGAGAGCACGGCGATGTGGTTGTCGCTGCCGCCGCCCGCGCTGCCGGTTCCGGCGCTACCGGTCCCGCCTCCGCCGCCCTGTACGCCCTGGCACGTGTAGATGGTTCTGGAGGTACCGAAATTCGTCGCGAGGGCGATGCCCATGAGGCCGGTCTCGCCCGACGCGTACAGATCGTCGAGGTCCGCGGCCAGCTCGCGCGTGGCACCGCCGACGTCGCGGATCACGAACCGTCCGGCACGCTCACCGGTCAGCACCGTCCCATCCGGCGCGACCACCGCATCCCACGGTTTCGCGAGTCCGGTGAGCACCTCGGTGACCGTCAGATCGGGAAGCGGATCGGCCTGCGCCGTTGCGCCCGTCGAGCATGCGAGCGTCAGGAAGACGCTGGCGGCGAGTACTCCGGAACTGGACACCAGCTTGTTCATCCACACTCCTGACGACGATCCGCGACCAGCCCGATATGACCGGTATCACATGATCTTAAACACATTCAGGGTGTGATTCGCCGACTCACGACGCGATTCGGTACCCGGCCTCGACGATCGCGGCATCCACCGCTGAGCGGTCGAGTTCCGAATCACTGCTCACCACAACCGATCCCGCTTCGACATCGACGTCGACGCCGGTGACTCCCGAGATCTCCGCTACTTCTTCTCGCACCGACGCGGCACAATGTGCGCACGTCATACCCTCGACCGAAAACGTCGTCTGCACGTCGATCACCTCATCTTTCGTCAGGAACGAACCAGGCGCGCGATGGCCTCGGACGCCTCTTTCACTTTCGCGTCCGCCTCGGGTCCGCCCTGCCTCGCGGCCTCGACCACGCATCCCGCGAGGTGGGCGTCGAGCAGTTTGAGCGAGACCGACTGCAACGCTTTGGTCGCCGCGGAGACCTGGGTGAGAACGTCGATGCAATAGCGATCGTCGGCGACCATCCTCGATATCCCGGCCACCTGGCCCTCGATGCGACGCAAGCGCTTCAGCAGATCGTCCTGCTCGGCGGTGTAGCTGCTCATGGGACCGATGGTACCCCTACCCGGTAGGGGGTGCCCCCTCGGTGAGGAGTCGGCGTACGCCGTCGACGATCAGCAGGCCAGCAACGATGACGGCAAGAGCGGCAAGCGCGATCCAGGACCCCGAGTAGAACGTTCCGGTATACGCCGGGGACACATCGGGAACCTCAGGAAATGCTGTGAGGCGAACACCTGCGTTCCAGCAGACCACGGCGCCGATCACCGCGATCAGCGCCGACACCAGCTCCGCCCACCCCACGGACTTCCTCACAGGTACTCCCGCTTCGCCGTCTCGAGGGCCGCGCGCAACCCGTCGTCGTCCTTCGCCCACGCCTGCACCAGTCCGCCGCCCACCAGACGTAGCCCGATGCCGTGGCGTTTGCGTGGCACACCCGCGAGTTCGCCGAGCACGCGCGCGGTCTCCCACCTCTTGGGCTCGTACTCGTCGTCGGCGTACTCGGCCGGCGGAAATATGTCGTCGATGTCGGCGACGTCGACGGTCTCGGTGCCCTGACGCAGTTGCCGGGTGGTGAGTTCGACGCTGACGTGCATCCGAGCAGCGCGCAGCTGCACATAGGTGAGACCGACGAGTATCGCCGAGAACAGCAGGAGGGCGAAGTAGTGGACGACGGGACCGGACAACAGCTCGACCACGAGCACCACGAGGCAGAACACGGGCCCCCACGCCAGCATGCGCCACCGTCCACCGGGCTCGTGGAACAGGACGGTCTCCTCGACGGGGGTCTCACTGCTCACGGTGGAACCATTCCCGCGCGGAGGGCCGATAGACGAGAACGGCCGCGACGACCAGAGCAACGGTGATCACCAGCAACACGAACGGGAACACCAGCGCAGCGAAGGTCAACAGCAACGCGACGGCTCCCGACAGCGCCACCAGGGCACGTCGAAACCTGCGATCTCCGCCGCGGACGGGGCCGGACATCAGCCCTATCGCCAGGCCGACGACCCCGAAGATCACGCCGAGTCCGCGAAAGACGGTGAGGAAGGAATCGATCTGTTGGTCCGACGCTCCGCCGGTCGTGAACGACGCGCGAATCTGGTCGACGGGAAGTGTCAGGGCGATCATGCAGACGACGATCAACAGCACTGCCGAGGCCAACCACAGCCAGTAGGCGGCCGAGACCACCCTGGGTCGAACGAACGGTGCGTCGATGTCTGCGCTCACGCCAGACATCCTGCCATCGTGGGCGGACCCTGGGTTCAGCCGGCAGAGATCCCCAGTGCCATGATCGCGATTGCGGCCGAGACTGCCAGCAACAGTCCGAGCAGCGCCCAACCGGGACGGCCGCTCTCGGCGGGACAGGCTTCGCGGTCGACCGTCGATTCGACTGCCGGCTGCGTGAGGCCTGGTGCTGCAGGGGTGTTCTCTGCCATGTCGGATCCGATCACTCGAGACGATATCGAGAGTGATGCTAGTCACACAGTCGATACCGCGACCGAGAACACGCCCGAAACTATCGCTTTCGAGACTCCACGAAGTATTCGTTGGATTCACGACGGTGCATCAGGTAGATCGCCCCGGCTGCCAGCACACCCTGGCCGATACCGAGCACATTCATCACGATGTTCGCTGCGCCTGCGCTCGACGCGATGGCGAACAGGTCGAGAATCGTGGTGAACACGGTGAACGATCCGATGATGGTGAGCAGCATGCGTGCCCACATTTTGCCTGCGCGCATCCGCTTGACCCAGAACAGGAACAATGCCCCGAAGCCGATCACGACGAACACCGTGACGACGAGCATCACCGTCACCATCGACTGCGCGGATTCGACGGTCATGTCCGCGGCCGCGTCCTGCGCCGCGAGCTCGTCGAGCAACGACTGCGCAAATTCCGTGCGCGCTCCGAACAGCGTCCACACCGAGAACAGAGCCGAGACCGCCCCGATCAGCGCCACTCCCCACCACAGGTGGCGCGCCGTTTCCACGTCGACCGGCGCCGGACGCGCGGTGGGTTCGAGCTCAGGGCCCGATTGCGGGAACCCGTGCTCGAGCTCCCAGCGCTGCCAATCCGGTTGCGACGGAGGATTGTTGGGCTTGTCGGGGTTGTGTCCCGGAGGGAAATCGTTCACAGCCAGCCCGCCACTTCGGTAGCCCAATAGGTCAGTACTACATCGGCACCGGCGCGCCGAATACCGACGAGCGATTCCAGCACCGCGGCGTCGCGATCGATCCACCCGTTCTGCGCAGCGGCGGTGATCATGGAGTATTCCCCGGAAATCTGGTACGCCGCAACCGGAACCGGTGACATCTCGGCGACGTCGCGAAGAATATCGAGATAGGACATCGCCGGCTTGACCATCACCATGTCGGCACCCTCGGCGAGATCGAGCTCGACCTCGTGGGTGGCCTCGCGACGGTTCGCCGCGTCCTGCTGGTACGTCCGGCGGTCACCCTGCAGCGACGAACCCACCGCTTCGCGGAACGGTCCGTAGAACGCCGAGGCGTACTTGGCCGAGTACGCCAACTGCCCCACCTCGACGTGGCCCGCCGCGTCGAGTCCGGCGCGGATCGCACCGACCTGGCCGTCCATCATCCCGCTCGGTCCGAGCAGGTGCGCACCGGCATCCGCCTGCGCGACGGCCATGTCGACGTAGCGCAGCAGGGTCGCGTCGTTGTCGATCGAGCCGTTCTCGCCCAGCACCCCGCAGTGTCCGTGCGAGGTGAACTCGTCCAGGCAGGTATCGGCCATGATGACCGTCGAATCCCCCAGATCGGCTTTCAGGCGCGCCAGCCCGCGGTTGAGGATCCCGTCGGGATCGGTTCCGCCCGAGCCGATCTCGTCCTTGTCCTCGGCCTTGGGCACCCCGAACAACATGACCCCGCCGACACCTGCCGTGACGGCCTCCTCGGCAGCCGCGCTCAGCGAATCCAACGTGTGCTGGAACACTCCAGGCATCGAGCTGATCGCCCGCGGCTCGGAAATGCCGTCGGCCACGAACATCGGCAACACCAGATGCCGTGGCTCCAAGGAAGTTTCGGCCACGAGCCGGCGCAGCGCCGGGGTACGGCGGAGGCGTCGGGGACGGTCGGTGGGGAACACGGTGGAACCTGCCTCACTTCGTTCGGCTCGTGCGCGTTGCGCGTAGTCGGAGCTACGCACAACGCGCACGAGGCGCGTCAACGCCTACGTGACTTCTTTCGCGGCGGGGGCAGTGCACCCTCGGCGCGCAGGCGAGCCGCGTGCTCGGCCAGAGCTTCGACCAGCGGTCCGACCTGAGCCGACTCGGGCTGCACGTCCACCCGCAGACCGAACTCGACGGCCGTCTCGGCGGTCTTCGGGCCGATACACGCAACGAGCGTGCGCGCGTGCGGCTTTCCGGCGATGCCGACCAGGTTCCGGACGGTGGAGCTCGACGTGAAGCACACCGCGTCGAATCCGCCGGTCTTGATCATCTCGCGAGTCTCGGCGGGGGGCGGTGCTGCCCGGACGGTGCGGTACGCGGTGACGTCGTCGATTTCCCAGCCTCGCTCACGCAGACCCTCGGCGAGAGTTTCGGTAGCGATGTCGGCGCGAGGGAGTAGGACTCGGTTGACCGGGTCGAACACCTCGTCGTACGGCGGGAAGTCCTCGAGCAGTCCGAGCGAGCTCTGCTCACCCGACGGCACGAGCTCGGGGTTGATGCCGAACGAACGCACCTTGGCCGCGGTTGCCTCACCGACACAGGCGATCTTGACGCCGGAGAATGCGCGGGCGTCCAGACCGAACTCCTCGAACTTCTCCCACACCGCGCGCACGGCGTTGGTGGAGGTGAAGACGACCCACTGGTAGCGGCCGTCGACCAAGCCCTTGACGGAGCGTTCCATCTGGGCCGGGCTGCGCGGGGGTTCGACGGCGATGGTCGGTACCTCGATGGGGATGGCTCCGTGGGTGACGAGTCGATCGCTCATCTCGCCGGCCTGGTCCTTGGTACGCGGCACCAGCACGGTCCAGCCGTACAGTGCGCGAGATTCCCACCAGGACATCTTGTTTCGGCCCGAGACGACCTTGCCCACGGTGACGACGAGGGAACCGACGAGCTCGGATCCGGCGTCGTTGAGGGTGGCGAGGGTGGCCTCGACCGTGCGCTGCTGACGGGTGGTGCCCCGAACGGTGATGGCCGCGGGCGTCTGCGGTGCCAGGCCGTGTTCGACGAGGGCACTGGCGGTTTCGGCCAGATGCCCCGACGTGGCGTGCAGCACCAGCGGGCCGGGAGCAGCAGCGAGTGCCGCCCAGTCGACCTCGCCGCGGACGTCGGCCTCGGTGTGACCCGAACCCAGTGCCATGCCGGCGTAGCTGGGGACGGCCGATCCTGCGGGCAGGCCGGGAAGCACCTCGAACGGCACGTGAGTGCGAGCGACGGCACTCACCTCGGCGATCACCGAGTCGGTCGTGAGCGGATCACCGGAAACCAGGCGAACCACGTCGTGGCCGTTCTTGGCTTCGGCGAGAAGAGTTTTGGCGACCTCGGCCGGTTCGCCGAGGGCCGGACGAACCTCCACACCGTTCTCGCCCGTCTCCGCGTCCCTCGGGACATCGGCACCGACGAGGGCTGTGACGCCCTTGTCGACGTCGGGATCGGTGAATGCGAGCTCGGCCGCTCCGAGCACTTCCCGTGCCCGGACCGTGAGCAGAGCCGGGTCACCCGGCCCGGATCCCACGAACAGGATCCGTCCGTTGGTGTTCTTGCGGACTGGGCTCATCGGTTGTTCTCCAGTGCTGTCTTGTGTGGGTACTGCAGTTCTATCGGGGTTGCGGTGCCCCGTTTCGGAATCAGTCGAGCGGTGGCGATCGACTCACGTCGTACGACGGGACGGGTCGCCGTGCGTTTGGCGCGTCCGCGGACGGGTGCCGTTATGGCCCTAGACATGAGATCCACCCTGTACCCGAGAACCGGCCTGCGCTGGTTCGGTGACTGAAACGAGTTCGCGCGCACCGAGATCGAGCAGTTCGCGGGCCAATTCCCGGCCCAGCTCCTCGGCTCGGTCGGGGGAACCGACGATCGACGCGCGGATGGTGTCGCTGCCGTCGATGGCGGCGACGCAGCCCCGCAAGGACAGTTCGTCGAAGATGCGGCCGTCCTCGTCGATGGATTCGACGACCTCGGCGATCGCGCCGACCGGAGCGGTGCAGCCGGCTTCGAGTTCGGCGAGCAGTCCGCGTTCGGCTGCCACTGCGGCGCGCGAGTGTGCGTCGTCGAGGGTGGCGATCGCGGTCACCAGATCGGTGTCTTCGACACGACACTCGACTGCCAGCGCGCCCTGTGCGGGTGCCGGGAGCAACTGAACCGGGTCGAGCGCTTCGGTGACGACATCGAGTCGGCCGATGCGGGACAGTCCGGCGCGGGCGACGATGACGGCGTCGAGTTCGCCCGAGGCCACCTTCCCGATCCGGGTGTCGAGGTTGCCACGCAGCGGCTGAACATCCAATCCCTGTCCGAGAGCCCGCAATTGAGCAATCCGGCGGGGAGCGGACGTACCGACCTTCGCGTCGGCGGGGAGTTCGCCCAGTACCAGTCCGTCGCGGGCGACCAGGGCGTCACGCGGATCCTCACGTGCCGGGATGGCGGCGATGGTGAACCGCTCGTCGGCTGCCGTCGGCAGATCCTTGTACGAGTGCACCGCGATGTCGACGGTGCCGTCGGCCAGCGCCTCGCGCAGCGCCGCGGTGAAGACGCCGACGCCGATCGTCTGCACGGGAGCAGCAGACAGGTCGCCGGCCGTCTTGACGATCACCAGTTCCGCTTCGACGCCTGCAGCGGCCAGGGCCACCCGAACGGTATCGGCCTGGGTGGTCGCGAGAAGGCTTCCGCGAGTACCGATCTTGACGATGCCGGTCATTCGGCACGCTCCTGACCGGAGGTGCCATCGGGATAGGAGTCCGAGCGCAGATCGGTGCGGCTGGCGGTGAAATCGTCCACCAGTTCCAGCGAGCCGATCTCCATCGGCGTGGCAACGGCGTCGACCGAGCCGGGGCTCAGCTCGAACAGCTCGCGTAGCGCAGCGGCGTACGAATCTCCGCCCGGTGTGCTGGCGAGCTGCTTGACGCGCACCGTCGGCGAATGCAGCAACTTGTCCACGACGCGGCGCACGGTACGGGCCACCTCGTCGCGCTGCGGCGAATCGAGCCCGGGCAGCCGCGATTCGAGGCGCAGCAGCTCTCCCTCGACCACCTCGGCGGCGCGCTGGCGCAGTGCCGTGACGGTGGGGGTGACCTCGGCAAGTCGTTGTCCGGCAAGGTAACCCGAGAGTTCACTGGAGACGATCTCGCGGGCGGCCGACGCGTCGTTCGCCGCGGCACCGGCAGCGGGATCGCGCTGCAGGGACTCCATGTCGAAGACGGTGATGCCCGGCAGACCCGACACCGCGGCGTCGACGTCGCGCGGCAGACCGAGGTCGCAGATCACCAACGGTCGATCCGAGCCGCGGCGGGCGAGCGCGAGGTGAGCGTCGGCGATGGAGACCACGGCCCCCACCGCTCCGGTACAGGTGACGAGGATGTCGGCCTCGGCCACGGCGTCGGCCAGGCTTTCGAGGGCGACCGAGGTTGCCGCGATGCCGTTGGACACGGCGTTCTCGGCAAGATGGTCGGCCCGCTCGCGGGTGCGGTTGACCACGGTCAGCGCACCGATTCCTGCCCGGCCGAGATGCGCGACGGCGAGGCCGCCCATCGCTCCGGCTCCGAGGACGACGGCCTTGCGGCCTGCGAGGGAACCGTCGAACCGGTCGGCGGCGCGGTCGAGGGCCACCGAGACCACCGAGGCACCGGCAGCGTCGATGCCGGTTTCGCTGTGTACCCGCTTGCCGACGCGCAGCGCCTGCTGAGCGAGCTCGTGCATCACTCGGCCCGACGCCTGCTGCCCGTCCGAGGCGGCGTAGGCCGATCGGATCTGGCCGAGGATCTGCTGTTCACCGATGACCATCGAATCCAGGCCGCTGGCCACTGCGAACAGGTGCTCGACGGCGGCTTCGCTGTAGCGGACGTACGCATGCTTGGTCAGGTCTGCGATCTCGAGCCCGGAGTGCTCACCGAGAACTTCGCCCACAGCGGTCAATGCACCGTGGAAGGCGTCGACGACGGCGTAGATTTCGACGCGATTGCAGGTGGACACCACCATGACCTCGGAAATACTTCCGCTGGCCATGAGCTTGTCGGTCAGTTTCGGGCGATCGGTGTCCGTGATGGCGACACGCTCGAGGACTGCGACGGGAGCGCTACGGTGCGATATCCCGACGAGAAGGACACTCACGGTGCAATCACCGATCCGTTTCTTGTCGAACTGTTGACTGGGCTTGGGTTACCGGCGATACGTGGGCCGTGACTGCGACCGAGACGCGCAGTGGACGTGAGCGGAGGCGGCGAGACCGGTTGGGGCCGAGGCACGGTGACGATGGCAGGCTCGGCGATCCGGGCCGGTTCGGAGACGTTGCGGGAGCTGTTGAAGGAGAGCACCTGCATCTCCACGGCCAGATCCACGCGCCGAACCTCGACGTGCTCGGGGACGTCGAGCACCATCGGCGAGAAGCTCAGGATGCATTCGACGCCGCCCGCGACGAGCTTTTCGGCAACGGCGTGCACGGCGTCGTCAGGGGTGGCGATGACGCCGATGGTCGCTTCGAGTTCACGGCAGGCCTTGTCGAGTTCGTCTACGTGCCGAACGGTCAGGCCGTCGACCGCGGTGCCCACGCGCGCCGGGTCGCGGTCGAAGAGGCCGACCATCGTGAAGCCGCGGCGCGCGAAGCCGCCGTATCCGGCCAGCGCCTGCCCCAGGTTGCCGACTCCGGCCAGCACGACGCGATGGCCGCGATCGAGCCCGAGTGCGCTCTCGATCTTGGCGCGCAGGCGGGCTACGTCGTAGCCGACTCCGCGAACGCCGTTGGGGCCGAGAAAGGAGAGATCCTTGCGTAGTTTCGCCGATCCGACGCCTGCCGCTGTGGCGAGTTCTTCACTCGAGACGATGAGAACGCCCTCGTCCGCGAGGATCGAGAGGACCCGCAGGTACGTCGCCAGACGGGTGACCGTAGCCTGAGGGATGACCCGCTCTACGCCGCTGGGCGACGGGCGCTCTTCGGTCACGTCTGGGGCTCCTCGTCCGAACGGCGTCGATGCCGGTCTTCACGCTGATCCTGCGTTCGTGTCTATTTCACGAATGCTGTTCACACCACGGTAACTGCTTGTGAACGAATGAACAAAGTTGCGCACACCGGCCCTCACCTGCACACAGAGAGCAATCACACGTTCTTAGGGTGCCCTGCCCGGACGAGATCGGCCCGCAATCGAGGCACGTCCACCTCCCAGTAACTGTGTTCGATGCCGTCGAGCAGCACCACCGGCACTCGGTCGCCGTACTCCGCACGCAGGTCAGGCGATTCTGCCGCCGCCTCGTCGACGTCGACGACGGTGACGGTCACGTCGAATTCGCGGCACACCGCGCTCAGCACGTCGAGCGCGTGGGTGCACGAATGGCAGCCGGCGCGGGTGAGAAGTGCCACGCCGTCGGGGGTCGTCTGCATCCGTCCACTGTGACACGGGCCCGATGGAGACGAACGTCACACGTGCACGCCGCTGCGCGAACACCGAGCTCCCTGCGCAGAGCGCTGTCCCGTGCCGGTGCTGTCGGGCTCCACCGCTAGGCTGCGGGGGTAACCGAGTGGCCTGCAATTCAGTACTCGAGTGGGAGGTGGACCGAAGTGAGTGACGGGGGACGCGACCTGCCGATCGAGGACACGCCCGATATCGACATGGTCGATACCGACGATCCACGCGGGGACAAGCAGTTCAAGCGTCGCATTCGCAGGATTCGCAATCCGTTCGGTCCGTCCGACGCCGAGGTCCGCGCCAATGTCGCAGGCGAGGCCAGTGCCGACGCCGCTCTGGCGCTGCAGATCGAATCCGAGGGTGCGATTCCGCGGGACCTCACTGCGGCAGCGTTCTTCGACGTCGACAACACCATGGTGCAGGGCGCGTCGATCATCCACTTCGCTCGGGGCCTCGCCGCCCGCAAGTACTTCACCAGCGGTGACCTTGCCCAATTCGCTTGGCAGCAAGTGAAATTCAGGGTGAGCGGCAAGGAGAACAGCGAGGACGTGGCCAGTGGCCGCGAGAAGGCGCTCTCGTTCATCACCGGTCGTCCCACCTCGGAGCTGACCAGGCTCGGCGAGGAGATCTACGACGAGATGATCGCCGACAAGATCTGGGCGGGTACCCGCGCTCTCGCTCAGATGCACTTGGATGCAGGCCAGCAGGTGTGGCTCGTCACGGCCACTCCCCTCGAGCTGGCGCAGATCATCGCCAAACGGCTCGGGCTGACCGGTGCGCTCGGTACCGTCGCCGAAAGCAAGGACGGGGTGTTCACCGGCCGTCTCGTCGGCGACATCCTGCACGGCATCGGCAAGGCGCACGCGGTGCGCTCTCTGGCTGTGCGTGAGGGCCTCAACCTCAAGCGCTGCACGGCATATTCGGACAGCCACAACGATGTCCCGATGCTCTCGCTGGTCGGTACCGCCGTGGCGATCAATCCCGATACCGACCTGCGTGAGCTGGCCAAGAATCGCGGTTGGGAAATTCGCGACTACCGCACCGGGCGCAAGGCCGCCAAGATCGGCGTTCCGACCGCGTTGGCGTTGGGCGCGGTGGGCGGTGGACTGGCCGCGGTGATCGGCCGACGCAAGGCCTGATCCACCGGCGCTGGTGAGTCAGAGCGTCAGCTGCATCAACGTCAGGTCCAGCCACCGACCGAACTTGACGCCCACCTGGGGCATCTGCCCGACGGTGACGAACCCGAGCTTCTCGTGCAGCGCGATCGACGTCGTGTTCTCGGATTCGATGAATCCCACCAGCACGTGCACGTTGCCCGCGCGTGCCCGCTCGATCAATTCGCTCAGCAGGGCACTGGCCAAGCCCCGACGGTAGAAATCCGGATGGATGTACACCGAGTGCTCGACCGAGTGTCGGTAGCCGCTCTTGACCCGCCACTGCGCGTACGACGCGTATCCGGCCACCCGGCCGTCGACCTCGGCCGTCAGAACGGGGTAGCCCGCGGCGATGCGACCCTCGAACCAGGCTGTGCGATCGGCGAGGTCGACCTGCTCCTCGTCCCAGATGGCCGTGGTGTTGGCGACCGCATCGTTGTGGATGTCGAGAATCTCGGGCAGGTCGGCAGGGGCAGTGTCGCGAATATGCACCGCCACACGATAGCCCGACGGGCAGGCTATCCCAGAAAGACGTTGCGTCTCTTGGCAAGCAGTCGATACAGCGTGTGCTGAATGGTTTCGCGGACGTGGTCGGTCAACTCGAACAGCACCATCGGATCCTCGAATGCGGTGGCGTCGTACGAGTCGGTGTGGATCGGCTTGCCGAACTCGATGTACCACTTGGACGGCAACGGGATCAGACCCAGCGGGCCGAGGTGCGGGAAGAACGGCGTGACCGGAAAGTACGGCATGCCCATCAGTCGTGCCAACGGCGTGATGTCGCCGATCTTGGGATAGATCTCTTCCGAGCCGACGATCGAGCACGGAATGATCGGTGCACCCGTTCGCAGGGCAGCCGAGACGAACCCGCCTCGACCGAAGCGCTGCAACTTGTAGCGCTCACTGAACGGCTTCCCGATGCCCTTGAAGCCCTCGGGGAACACCGCGGCGACCTCACCGGTACGCAGCAGGCGCTCGGCATCGGGATTGCATGCCAGCGTGTGCCCGGCCTTGCGCGCGATCGTCCCGACCCCCGGCATCTCGAATGCCATGTCGGCGGCCAACATTCGCAGCGGGCGGTGCGCCGGGTGGTGATCACGCACGGCGACCGAGGCCATCAGTGCATCGACGGGCACGACACCCGCGTGGTTGGCGACGACGAGCGCTCCACCGTCGGAGGGGATGTTCTCGATGCCCTTCACTTCGACACGGAACCACTTGTCGAACAGAGGCCGCAGCAAGGGCAGCCAGATCGCGTCCGCGAAGTGCGGGTCGTATCCGAACTCGTCGACGCTGTAGTCACCGGCCAGCCGCCTGCGCACGAACTCCGCAACCGAGGAGATCTGGTCGACGACGGTGGTCTTGGTGTCGTCGATCATCGACAGCAGTGGGGCCGGTATCGCCGACGCCATCGCCGACGCGTCGGCCGGGGCCGGGTCGAGGAGCGGCGTCGGCTCACGCGGATCGGTGTAGGAGGAGGGGTGCCGCTCACGCGAGCCCTGGGACGCGCGGACGGAGCGGCCACCGTGCAGTGGAATCACTTTGGCCACGTCGCTCACCTGTCCCCTCCCGAACTGTGCACCGTTTCCGAACTACGCAACGTGTCCGAACTACGCAACGTGTCCGAACTACGCAATGATGCCAGTGCGTGCGCCGTGGACGCACCCGTGTCGACCGCCGCGAGCAGTCGTTCCTCGACGCTGTCGACCCACTCGGTTCTGATGACCGGCCGCAGCGCTGCGCCGCGAACGAAATCGTCGAATGCCTGAACCGTAGTCCACCGGGGCTCGAAGCCGAGGACCGAGCGCATGCGGGTGGTGTCGAGGCCGCATCCGAAATGGAAGTAGTCGAGCTGCTCCATGGTGAACTCACGCATCATGCCGCCCATGAGAGCGCGGCCGACGCTCTTGAACAGCGGAAACGGAACCGGCACCTGGATGCGGCCTGCGCGGCGAATCGCCTGCGAGAGCATGATCGTGCCGTCGGCTCCGATGTTGAACGTCCCTGCGGGTCCTCCGATGGTGGCGCGCTCGAGTGCGGCGAGGGCGTCTTCCTCGTGCAGCAATTGCATACGCGCGTCGCGGCCGATGATGCTCGGAATCAGCGGCGAGGTCATGTACCGGGAGATGGTGCCGTTCAGTCGCGGGCCGATCAGCGGTGCCATGCGCAGTATCGACACCGCGATGTCGGGTCGCCGTCGGCCCAGTCCACGGACGTATCCCTCGATGTCGATGGTGTCCCGCGCGTACGCACCGTGCGGTGGGCGTCGGGCACTCATCTCCTCGGTGAACTTGGCCGGGTCCTTGGCACTGCAGCCGTACACCGACGACGACGAACGCAGCACCACTTTCTCCACCGTCGGCGACTTCTGGCACACCGCGAACAGCTGCATCGCACCGATGACGTTGAGGTCTTTCATCGTGGCGCGGCCGCCGGACCTGGGCGGTTTGGCCACCGTGGCGGCATGCACGACGGTGTCCACGCCGGCATTGCGAATCACTTTGCCGATCAACGGGTTTCGAATGTCTGCGCGGACGAACTCGGCACGCCCCATGCGCCGGAGCAGATCCTTGCTCGGTGACTTCGCGTCGACGGCGATCACCCGCTCGATCTGCGGATTCTGGGCGAGTCGAGTGACGAGGTAACCGCCGAGGAATCGGCTTGCCCCGGTCACCAGAACCACTCGGGGCGCGGCTACCCCACGATCGCTCGGACTCACTGCGCACCCCCAACATCGGTTCCCGTCCAAAGCCTACTGGATGGGCGGGCTCGAGTGAGGTCGAGAAGCAAAGCCCGCCTTCGAACGAAGGAGGCCCGCCACGACGGTGACGGGCCTCTTCGTGAACAGATGTCGGCAGACTACTTGCCGAGTTTCCTGCGCTGCACGCGGGTACGACGAAGCAGCTTGCGGTGCTTCTTCTTCGACATGCGCTTGCGACGCTTCTTGATCACTGAACCCATGCGGGTGTCCTCACGTTCTTCTCTAGCGTTTTCGCGCACGCCGTTTGCGTACGCCTACCTGACAACCAAGCCCTCGCGGGCTGCGGTCACCGAGCTGGCGCTGGGGCCACGTACTCGCCCACGGCTACACACCGGCTGGCTGGCACGACGAGCGCCAATCCTACCGGTGTGAGCCGGAACTTACGAAACCGGCCCCGCGTGCACTACTAGCCTGCGTCGAAGTACGAGGTCTCGAGATAGTCGTGGACCGCCTTGGCGTGCACACGAAAAGATCGACCCACCCGTACAGCGGGCAATTCTCCGCCGTGCACCAGCCGGTACACGGTCATTTTCGAAACCCTCATCAGCGTCGCCACTTCGGCGACCGTGAGGAACTGCGTTCCGGCCAGAGCCGGTTGACCGTCCGGGGACGAACCCTTGGACGGCTTGTTTATAGACGCCATCAATCCACATACCTCCGGCACGTCTCATGCGGCAGGCTTCCCCTCCTGCCGAACAGACACGCACGTGCTGCCCCCGAGCCTATAGGGACAGATGGGGTTACTGCGACGGGAGTGGGGAAAAGATTTTTCAATCTGCTGTGATGCCCATCTCAATGGATCGGGCGTTGGCAGCACCGAGAGCGTCGAAAAACGCTGCTCGGAGGCCGTTTCGCTCCAATTCACGCACCGCTGCGGCCGTCGTTCCGCCCGGCGAGGTCACCGCGTATCGGAGCTCGCTTGCGCTCTGATCCGACCGATCGAGCATCGCACCGGACCCCACCATGGTCTGAGCCACGAGCGCCGACGCCACCTCGCGCGTCAATCCCAGGCCCACTCCTGCGTCGATCATGGCCTCTGCCACCAGGAAGAAATAGGCCGGACCCGACCCGGATACCGCAGTCACGGCGTCGAGTTGATGTTCCTTGACCACGACCACCTTGCCGACGGCCGAGAGGATCGAACGAACCAGTTCCAGGTGCTCGGCGCGGGCGTACTTCCCCGGTGCCAGCACGCTGACGCCCTCCCCCACGAGCATCGGGGTGTTGGGCATGACCCGGACGACCGGGAATCCGGCGGGGAGCTTGGGCTCGAACTTCGCGGTGGGGACGCCTGCGGCCAGCGAGACGATCAGTTGTTCGCGCTCGCCGTCGAGCTCGATCTTGGTGATCTCGGTCAACGCCTGCTCGACGTCGGCCGGCTTGACCGCCAGCACGATCACATCGGCACCCTCGGATGCGTCGGCGACGGCGGCGGTGAGCACACCGAATTCCTTCGCGATCTCCTTCGCGCGGGTCTCCGACTTCTCGGCGACCACCAGATCGCGTACCGCGTGGCCGGACTCGAGGAGTCCCGCAATCAACGCCTCGCCGATCCGTCCGCCGCCGATCACTGCAATTCTCGTCATGCGGCCAAGCCTGCCATGTCAGTTCGAGCGCGGCACCATCGCCAACTGTCTGCTCTGCACCACAACGGCGCCGGTCGAGTCCAGCACCGTATGGTCCTCCTCGAACCAGGTGCTGCCGATGACCGTGCTGGTCGCGGCCACACGCAGCCACCCCGGGGCGGGACGGCGCCGCAGGTAGGTGGTCAACTGCACCGTCGGAGCCCAACCGAACATTCCCCGGTTCATCGTCACCGGAGCCGAGATGTCCCCGGTCATCAGTGCGAACAGCACGGCGGTATCGACGTCGGCCTCGTCGCCCGCGAAGGGACGCACCCACAATCTGATCTCCGCCTCGCCCTTCGCACCGGTCAGAAACGACGCCGACGACGCGTCGATCCGCATCTCACAGCCCTTGGCGACATGCACGATGGACGCCATCGGATGATCGCCGGCAACAGCGAGGGTCTCGGCGGGAGGTTCGACGGGCATCGACACCAGCGACGTCGGAGTCTCGTGCTGCGGTTCGTCGGAATCGACATACCCGAGGGTGACCACCGCCCGCACGGCAACGCGTCCGGCCTGGGTGAGTTCGACGTCGACGATGCAGACCTGACGGCCACGCTTGCGCACCACCGTCGCCAACTCCACCTCACCGGGATCGGGCGCGGCAAGGTAGCTGACACTGACGGCCAGCGGCTGCATGGCGGCCTGCTCGGGAGCGGTACCGACGATGTGCCGGCGCGCCGCGGCGGCACAGACGGCGAGCATCGCGCCGCCGTGCACCTTGGGGCCGATGGTCCAAGTGGAATCGATCGCACCTGCGAACGACGCGGTGTCGGCGTCGACGTCGAGCGTGGTGAGGGTCGTGGCGGCCTTGAAGGGGCTGGTGGAACTCATTCCGGACAACTTACCGGCGGCCTCAGGACAGGTGTGCACGGGCGAACTGCAGCGCCTGGTCGAGCATCGACGAGCGCTCGGGCACCGTGCGCGCGTTCTGAGTGTTGATCTCGATGACCGCTTGGCCCCCGAAGCCGCGGCGCACCAGTTCGGTGCACACCTCGACACACGGCTGGCTGCCGTGCCCGGGGATCAGATGTTCGTCGACGGACGCACCTCGGCCGTCGGCCAGATGCAGGTGTGCGAGACCCTCGCCCATCCGGTCGAGCATCTCGAGGGCGTCCGAGCCCGCGGTGGCCGTGTGCGAGAGGTCGAGGGTGTAATGGTCGTGGCCGACGTCCGTCGGGTCGTACGACGGCGAGAACGCCGACAGGGCAGCCCCGGGACCGCCTCGTCGTTCGAGACGCTGTGCGGACTTCTCCTTGCGCCCGAAGAAGCGGTCGGCGCGCATCGGGAACATGTTTTCGACCGCGACGACCACGTGGGTGTCCGATTCGAGTTCGGCGACCTGGTCGGCGAAGCCGTCGCTGTACTTGCGTTGCCAGCGGAACGGCGGATGCACGACGACCGTAGCCGAGTCCAGCTTCTCGGCCGCCTCCACCGAGCGGGCCAGTTTGGCCACGGGATCCGATCCCCACACCCGCTGCGAGATCAACAGGCACGGCGCGTGGATCGCCTGGACCGGCATCGAGTACTCCCGTGAGAGCGCGGCCACCGCGTCGACGTCCTGGCTGACCGACTCGGCCCACACCATCAGTTCCACGCCGTCGTAACCGAGCTCGGCCGCATACCGAAACGCCGCCTCGGTGTTCTGTGGATACACCGACGCCGTGGACAGCCCGACCCGAATTCGCTTCGCAGCCATCGCCTGTCCAGCTCAGCCGGTACTGAGCTGGAAGGCGAGCGGACCGAGCGTCACGAACACACCCACAGCGATCGCGATGACGATCGATATCAGATCATCGGTGCGCCGCAGAATTCTCACCACCGCGACGAGACCGACAATGACCAGCACCGACAGCACCAACGCGACCCACGGCAACACGTCCCACAGTTGCTCGAAGCCCTTGAACAGCAATGCGCCGACGACGATCGCCACCACGGCCTGGCCGATGAGCACCAACCACTGTCGGACGGCACCGCCCTTGCCCTTGACGGCAGACGCGCGGCGGCCGGATCGAGTAGCTGCAACGGCACTGTCGGCCTCGGTGTCCGACGACCCGATGTCCGACGACCCGGTGTCCGACGACTCGGTGTCCGATGGTGCCCCGGTCGACACCGCAGCGGTGTCGTCCTTCGTACCGGTCCGGGCCTCGGTCTCGACGAGACCGGCGGCCTTCGCGGCAGGAGCCGTGGCCGCGGAAGTCGACGTGGGCTTGCCTGCGGGAACGGATGTGGTGTCGTCGGTGCGCGCGATGCGCGGGGACACCGCAGTCTTGGCGAGGTCGTCGACGTCGATCAGCGCTGCACGCGGAGTGACGTCGGTGTTCGGCTCGGCCACCTCGACCTGGCGCGGCGCGGTGAATCCTGCGGGCTTGCGCTTCCGTCCCTGTTCGGCCGCGGTGGATCCGTACGGCTGCCGATCCGGTGGCGTCGCGGGTGCAGACGGGCGATGACCGCGCTCGGTGTCGTCGTGCGACCGGTTCAGCAGGTCACCGGCGACCGTGGTGGAGCCGGACAGCAGTTCCGGCTCGGGTTGCTGCTTCTCGCGCCTACCAACCGGCTGGAACGGAGCCGGGCGCGCGCTCTGCGGCCGGGCCGGTTGTGAGCGTGCGGACAGGAATGCAGGAGCCTCGTCGTTCGCCGAATCGTCGTCGTCGGCCTCGGCCCGAACAGCCACCGGCGTCTCGGGCTCGGACACCGCCGAAGCAGGCGTGGCGACCACCGGAGCGCTGCGGCTGCCGGGCTCGTCGCGCACGACGGGGATTTCACCGGTCAACTCGGCGACGGAGATGCCGCCCTTGACTCCTCGGCGACGGCGTCCACCTGCACCGAGGTTCGTCTGCTGACCGTTGCGTGCCAGCAGTTCGGCAACCGAGATCTGCCCGGTGTCTTCCGGATTGGCATCGCTCATCTCGAACTCCCCACCAGATCGCCGTCGGTTTCGGTGTCCAGCTTCCTCAAAATCAAACCTTCCCTCAGCGCCCACGGGCAGATCTCGAGTGACTCCACCGACAAAGCCCGCATGCTCGCCTCCGCTACCAATGCCCCGGCCACCAGTTGTGGTGACCTGTCGGCGCTGACGCCTTCCAATTCTGCACGGTCGGCGGCCGTCATCCGCGATATGAAGGCTATGAGTTGCCTCAAGCCACTCGCGGTGAGCGTCCGCGTCACCCTCGGACCGGCGACGGAGGGCGCTGCGCCGGTCAAGCGAGCCAACGAACGGAATGTCTTCGACGTTCCCACGGCCCGGTCGGCATCGCCCGCGGCGAGCAGTTCCTTGGCGGGCGTGGCCAATTCCGCATCGAGCCAGTCTCTGAGCACCGCTATGCGCCGCTTGCCGGGTGGGTCCTCGTCCAGCCAGTCACGGGTGAGGCGGCCGGCACCGAGCTGCAACGAGAATGCGACGTCCGGATTCTCGTCGCTTCCGCTCGCCAGCTCGAGCGACCCACCGCCGATGTCGAGTCCGAGGATGCGGCCCGCACTCCAGCCGTACCAGCGCCGGACCGCGAGGAACGTCAGTCTCGCCTCGTCCACGCCGGACAGTGTCTGTAGTGCGACCCCGGTTTCGGCGAGTACCCGAGCGAGTACGTCGTCGGAGTTGTGGGCGTCGCGCACAGCGGACGTGGCGAATGCCATCAGTTCACTGCAGCCGGATCGGGTGGCGATGGCGGCGAACTCACGAACCTCGTTCACGAGGCGATCCGCGCCCGCAGGGGTGATGTTGCCGAACGCATCGGTGTTCTCGGACAGACGCAACGTCGCCTTGCTCGAGCTCATCGGAGTCGGGTGAGCGCCACGATGAGCGTCCACGACAAGTAGATGCACCGTGTTGCTACCGACGTCGAGCACCCCTAATCGCACAGGTCCACGGTACTGGGTCTAGCGTCGTGGTTTGTGACAGCAGGTCGTGAGCAGCCACCGTTCGCTGCAGAGGTCGAGATGGATTTCCCACGAGAATGGGTCGAATTCCCAGATCCCGACAATTCGGAACACCTCATCGCCGCCGATCTGACGTGGCTGTTGTCCAACTGGACCTGCGTCTTCGGCACTCCGGCGTGTCAGGGAACCGTCGAGGGGCGCCCGGACGACGGGTGCTGCTCACACGGCGCGTTCCTGTCCGACGAGGACGACAAACGCAAGCTCGACGAGTCGGTGAAGTTGCTCACCCCACAGGACTGGCAGCTGATGGACAAGGGTCTGGGCAAGAAGGGATACGTCGAATACGACGATCTCGACGACGAGCAGTCGCTGCGCACGCGCCGCTACAAGGGTGCGTGCATCTTCCAGAACCGTCCGGGATTCGAGGGTGGAATCGGGTGCGCACTGCACTCGATGGCGCTACGCAAGGGCATCGAACCACTCGAGGTCAAACCCGACGTGTGCTGGCAGCTGCCGATCAGGCGCACCCAGGACTGGGTGACACGACCGGACGGCTCCGAGATCCTCAAGACCACCATCGGCGAGTACGACCGACGCGGCTGGGGCGAGGGTGGTCTCGATCTGCACTGGTACTGCTCCGGCTCCCCCGACGCGCACGTCGGCTCGAAGCAGGTGTTCGAGTCCTACAAGCCCGAGTTGACCGAACTGCTCGGCAAGGCCGCGTACGACGAACTGGCATCGCTGTGCAAGCGTCGCCGCGGTCTGGGCCTGATCGCGGTCCATCCCGCCACTCGTGAGGCGCAGCGTCGATAGAGCGGCTGCGCCGCACGTGCACGAAACCTCGTAGCCCACTACGAGTTTCCACTCACATGCCGCAGGCTCTATCCCTCGAGTTTGTAGCCCAGTCCGCGCACGGTGACGAGATGTTCCGGCTTGGCCGGGTCGGCCTCGATCTTCGAGCGCAGGCGCTTGACGTGCACATCGAGCGTCTTGGTGTCGCCCACGTAATCGGCTCCCCACACGCGGTCGATCAACTGTCCGCGGGTCAGCACACGGCCGGAGTTCCGCAGCAGGTACTCGAGCAGGTCGAATTCCTTGAGCGGCAACGTGATCTGCTCGGATCCGACCATCACCACGTGGCGTTCGACGTCCATGCGCACCGGGCCGGCTTCGAGCACTCCGGTGTCGAGCCCACCGTCGACCTCGGCGTCGGAACCCCGGCGCAGAACCGCACGGATGCGGGCGATGAGTTCACGCGCCGAGTACGGCTTCGTGACGTAGTCGTCGGCACCCAGTTCGAGGCCGACCACTTTGTCGATCTCGCTGTCGCGCGCGGTGACCATGATGACGGGAACGCCTGAGCGCGAACGCAATTGCTTGCACACGTCGGTTCCGCTCATGCCGGGGAGCATGAGGTCGAGCAGCACGATGTCCGCTCCTGCGCGATCGAATTCCGCGAGTGCCGACGGTCCGTCGCCGACGACCGTGGCCTCGAAGCCTTCCTTACGGAGCAGGAAGGCCAATGGATCGGCCAACGACTCTTCGTCTTCCACGATCAGAACGTTGGTCACTGATTCTCTCTTTCTGTAACCGAAGCGTCGTCTTCTTCTTCGAAGTACGCAGGGATCTGGAGGGTGAAGGTGGATCCGGTGCCCAGCTTGCTCCACAGCGAGATGCTGCCGTTGTGGTTCGCTGCGACGTGTTTGGCGATGGCCAGGCCCAGGCCCGTGCCGCCGGTGGCCCGCGATCGAGCTTTGTCGACGCGGAAGAATCTCTCGAAGACGCGTTCCTGGTCGCCCTTGGCGATGCCGATGCCGCGGTCGGTGACGGCGAACGCCACGTTGGAGCCGCGCAGTGCCCGGCTGACCGAGACGGGCGAGCCATCGGAGGAGTAGGCGATCGCGTTCTGAATCAGGTTGGCGAGCGCGGTCACCAGAAGAGCTTGGTCTCCGAGTACTTCGAGGCCGCTCGGGTGGTCGGTGGTGACGGAGATCCCGGCGTTCTCGGCGGCCAGCTTCGACCGGTCCATCGCTTCGTTGACGACGGTGTCGACGTCGACGACCTCGAGGTCGGGCAGCTTCTCGGCACCCTGCAGTCGCGAAAGCGCGATCAGTTCGGTGACCATGTTGCCCAGCCGCTTGGACTCGGCGACAACCTTGCCACCGAAGTGCCGGACGGAATCGGGATCGTCCGCGGATTCGAGCAGCGCCTCGGCCAGCAGGCTCATCGCGCCGACGGGTGTCTTGAGTTCGTGGCTGACGTTGGCCACGAAGTCCCGACGCGTCGCTTCCATCCGGACCTGCTCGGAATCGTCGTCGGCGAACAGCACCACGAAGCGCTTGTCTTCCTTGCTGAGCAGACGCGCGACGCAGCGGACGGCGATCTTGTCGCGGCCGGTTCTCGGGTTCTTCGAGCTGAGGTCGACCTCGACGGGATGTCCGTCGGCGAGGACCTTGAGAACCGCGTCCCAGGCCCGATCGTCGATCAGACGGTTACGCACCAGGCCCAACTCCTCGGCGCGCGGGTTGAACAGCACCACGTCGTGAAATTGGTCGACGACGGCGATCCCGCTTTCCGAGGCGAGCACGATCAGGTCCAGTACCTGCGACATCGTGAGGCCGGAGGTGGCCCGGCGTCGCTCGGAATGCCGAGTGTTGAGGTACGGGATCAGAACACCGCCGACGAGGTATCCCACGAAGGCCGCGGCGATAGCCAGTAGTACGGCCGATGCAACACTCACACCGGAATCGTACGTTCGATGGACAGCTCACATACGCAGGGTGCAGGCATTTCCCTGGTCGTCATAGTCCCCGTCGGCAGTGTTCTTCGATCGTTCACCTGCAGTTCCGACAAAACGTCGGTTCGGGCGAGGCGGAGTTACTTACCACCCTGGTTTGCCACGGCAGCTGCGCCTGCGGCCGCTGCTTCGGGATCGAGGTAGGTGCCGCCCGGGTTGGTGGGCTTCAGCTTCCCGTCGACCTCCTCCAGGTCGTACTGCAGCGGGATGCCGGTGGGGATGTTCAGTTCGGCGATGTCGGCGTCGGAGATCTCGTCGAGGTACTTCACGAGCGCGCGCAGCGAGTTGCCGTGTGCGGCGACGAGGACGGTCTTGCCTGCCTTCAGATCGGCGACGATCGTCTCCTCGAAGTACGGGATCAGACGCTCGACGACGTCGGCAAGGCACTCGGTCAGCGGAACGCTGTCCAGGTCGGCGTAGCGCGGATCGGCGTCCTGGCTGTGCTCGCTGCCGATCTCGATGGGCGGCGGCGGGGTGTCGTAGCTACGACGCCACAGCATGAACTGCTCGTTGCCGTACTTGTCCTTGGTCTCGGCCTTGTTCAGGCCCTGCAGCGCGCCGTAGTGCCGCTCGTTGAGACGCCAGTCGCGAACAACGGGAATCCAGTGCCGATCGGCAGCGTCCAGTGCGAGGTTGGCAGTGCTGATCGCGCGACGCAGCAGCGAGGTGTACAGCAGGTCGGGCAGGACACCCGCCTCGGCCAGGAGCTGGCCTGCGCGCTTGCCCTCGGCCTCACCCTTCTCGGTCAGTCGCACGTCCACCCAACCGGTGAACTGGTTGGACGCATTCCATTCGCTCTCGCCGTGACGAAGCAGGATCAGGGTTCCGATACTCATGTGGTCAGTTTCTCATGCTCCACGTCTCTTGGCCTGCGTGCGACCAGGACTGCGACGACGACGATCATGACGACGGCGGTGAGGGTGATCGGGATGGGAATGATCGGGTCGAACAACACGAGTAGGGCACCCAGCGGAACTGCGATGTTGACGATGCGGTCCGCGTGGGCGCGAATAGCGATCAGCCAGACCCCGAGGACGAATATCGCAATCGGCACCGTGACGGTGAACGACGCGGCGACGTCGCCGAGCTTGCTGTGTTCGGTCAACACGTCGATCTCGACCTCGATGCCGGCCGAGAACGCACCCGCTGCCGCGAAGATGAAGTAGTGCGCGTAGCCGTAGACCACCGAGTTGCCGAATTGGCCGATCGCTCGGTGATGCGGGGGCCAGAAGTAGATCCACCACAGGCTCGCGGTGACGACGAGAGTGAGGACGGAGATCGAGATCAACGGTGCCAGGGCGGTCTCGTCGTGGATCGCCTCGATGATCGCATTGGCCGAGGCGAGTAGGGATTCGCCGAGCAGAATCAGTGTGAACAGTCCGTAGCGTTCGGTGATGTGGTGGGGATGCCAGGGTGTGGTGCCGTTCCGTTCGGCGATCAGCGGCACCGACATCTCGACGCCTGCGAGTACGACGAACACGATGACGGCTGGGGTGCCCTCGAGCAGCAGGGCCCAGAGAATCCACAGAACCTGCACCCCCGCAATGCCTGTCGCGTAGGCCAGCGCAGTCTTTCTCAGTTCGGGACTCTTCGAGGCGCGGATCCATTGAGTCACCATCGCCACGCGCATCACCACGTAACCGAGCACCACGATGGCGAAATCCTGGTCCACGAACGCCGGTTCGATTCCGGCGGCGAGTACCAGGACTCCGGCCATCTGCACGACGGTCAGCGCGCGGTACAGCCAGTCGTCGTTGTCGAATGACGTTGCGAACCAGGTGAAGTTCATCCACGCCCACCAGATCGCGAAGAACACGAGTGCATAGCTGAGCAGACCGTCGACAAGGTGGTTCTCGGTGAGCGCGTGATGGAGTTGCACCGCTGCGATACTCACGGCCACCACGAACACCAGGTCGAAGAACAATTCGAGCGGGCTCGCGGCCCTGTGCGGTTCCTTGGGATCACGCGGTCGCATCGGCACCAGACGAGCTGCGAAGTTGTTCACGATCGCAGACTAGGTCATCCGATTCGTCAGTGTTGTCTCGATTGTGTTGCCGGAGTTGGTTCATGGACATTTCGGACATGTTCGACGGGTGGCGCGATGGTTTCCCGGACCTACTCCCCCAGAGTTGCTCCGATATCGCTGACCCGAGCTCCCACACTCCGATCGACCTCTTCGGTCTCGACGAAATAGCGACGGAACACCGATCGCATCAATTCGATGACCTCGATGTGCTGACGAATGGACACAGCCGCCGAACGCTCTTCACCATCCGCAAGTCTCTTGAACTTCGCACCCAACTGCTGAGCAGAAGGAAGAGTGCCGAATGCGCGGACGTCGACCAACCACTTCGTCTTCTCCAGCATCAACTCGAGATGCAGTATGTAGTCTGCACACACTTTGTCGCACTGGAACGCGACGCCCTCCGGGATTTCCAGCTGACCCGACTCAGCCTGCGTGGCCAATTCCCGCCACGTCAGCATCGCAGTCCCAAGCTCATTCGGACCTGAACTCACAAGCTGCCCCTGACTATCGGTTCGACGGTGGCAACGATGAACGGAGCGCACTTCCAAGCCGTTCGACTTCGACACATGGATCGCCCCGAGGCTCTCTCGAAGCCCGCCCGTCGAGAATGAAGTAGACAATTCCCCCAACTACTTCGTACGCGATACCGCAGCTGACCTCCTCGTAGTTCGCAGTTCGCTGGAACTGCACGGCCCCGGCGCTGTCGACCACGGTGAAGTCACCGAACTGATCGTTTCCCTCCAGATACGCGAGATCGTGGTCCGAGGAGAACACTCCGAGGAAATACCAGGAGCCTGGGTCAGGGTTCCTCCAGGAACAGATCATCCAATCGGTGGAGATCGGCCTGTCTCCGACCAACGTCGACGTCTTACTCTCCACATCCAGTCCCGCGGCCTCGACAGCACTGTTGGGGATGGTGCACGGATCCCACGGCTCACTCGGTACCGGCGCAGTAACCACCGACGTCGGCGAATCCGCCACGGGCGCGCTCGACGTCGAGTTGCCACATCCGGCGACCAGAACCATCACCGCGGCCACACCCGCCACCGTCCACCGAGTTCTGCTCACATCTGTTCGACGCATCGAACATCGCGTCGGTTCCACCGATCACAACAACCTCACACCCCTACTGACGACTGCGCGCCCCCGCTCACTTCAGAGCAAGGGCGCGCAGTCGTCAAAGAAGGTGTGAGGTCGTGGAACCTACGTGGCGCGTCCGGTGACTACGCGCAATTCGACGGTGCCGGCTCACCTCGGAATCGCGCGTCCACGTAGGCGTACGCCTCGGGCAGTCCGACGAGCGATCCGCTGAAGTGCTCGGCAAACGGGTAGGCCCGGAACTGGACGGTGGCACCGGCTGCGCAGTAGCGATCGACCGTCTCTTTCACCGGCGCGAACGGGGTGATGAAGTCGTTGATTCCCTGCCACATGTACACCGGGGCCGTCGGAACGCCTTCGTAGTCGACGAGACTGTTCTTCTTCAACACCGCCTGAGCAGACGGCAGCGATGCGATGTCGACGTTCGACAGATCCCGCGCGCTCTTGAACGCTCCGCCGATGATGATGGGCCGCCTGCATTGGTTGCTCACCTGATCTCGCAATGCCAGACCCGCCGCGTTGAGGTTCTCCGAGACGGGGAACTCGGTCGGGTATTCACGTTCGAGTCCCAGAGATGCCGCCAGCGCCATTCCGAAGGCGGGATGCGGAATCGGGCTGTAGCCCAGGTTCTTTGCGATCAGTTCCAGGTCGGCCGGAATTCCGCCCTGAACGCTGGCCACGATGTTCAACTCGGGGGCGTAGGTAGGTGCCATTGCGCCGGCCCACGATGTCGCCAGGGCGCCGCCGGAGTAACCGAGCAGAGCGACGGGGCTGTCCTTCAGCGGCAACTGCTCGAAGTTCTGCACGGCCCGAACGCCGTCGAGTGTCAAGCGGCCTTCGTATTCGGCAGCGCCGTAGGCACCGTTGGGCCCGAGGTAATCCGGAACCGCGACAGCCCAACCACGAGCGACCATTCCCAGATACAGGCTGGGAGCTTCACCGATCTCGTACGTGAAAAGACCATGCGACGGTGCACATTTGACACCCAGAGCGTTGATCACTGCTTGATACGACACGAGCGGCGTTCCCGCACCTCTGCCTCGGGGCATGAGCACGGTGGTCACTGCGGCAACGGGAGCCCCGGCCGAGTTGGTCGACCGGTACTTGAGCTGCCAGATGTCGGTGTTGGGATACATCCATGCGTCGGCTCGGCGGCTGGCGAGGATGTCACCCGGCGCGTGATCGGCTATGTCTGCCGGTGCCGCGTAGAAGACGTCCGGATCGGGAATTGTCGGCGCGGGAGCTGCCGAAGCTATTGCGCCCGTGGTGAACAGGGACGCACAGAGGGCCACCAGAATGGAACCCAGGGAAAAGAATTTTCGGATCACGGCGAGCCTTTCGGAGATATCTGATCGAAGTGTCACAGCACTGTTTTCATGGCACGGTTTTGTCATGTCACGGTGGGCAAGGAGAGTTGGTTGATCCGGTCGGTCGAGGAGACGGTGACGTCCGCCGGGCCGGGCCCACCGGCGAAGGAGGGGTCCGATGCCGTGATCTCGAGGGCGATGCTGTGTCCACGGTCGAATCGGTGGACGATGCTGGGCAGCGAGATCGTCACCGGGTCCGAGGATCCGGTGAGAACGGCGGGTGCGACGAGTCCGTGAATCGGACTCCGCGCACCGTTCGGTGCAACGTCGAGCACGGTGACGTAGACCGTCGCGGGCCCGGACACCGTGGGGTTGATGGACAGTTCCGGTGCGCCGACGACGTCGACGGGTTCGTTCAGCGGCGCGGTTGTCCAGGCCGCGACGGAACCGGGTATCGAGACCCGAGGAACGGGAACCTCAGCGGCAATGCTCGGAAGCCCCAAGGTGGTGTGCGTCGACGATCCCGCATCCCGAATCGTCTGTGTCCATGCGTTGTTCGAGGCGACACCTTCGGACAATGTGCCATCGGCCAAGTCGAATGTGCGCCTGGCACCGACAGGAAATGTGTCCGATTCTTCGTAGGCCGGTGACGCGACGCCGCTGTAGGGCACCCAATCCCGGAAATAGGTGAATGCCGGCCCTGGGTCGACGTCGCGATCCTTGAGGTGTCGGTCCAGCCAGTTGCCCACCAGTGCCGCTTCGTGCTGAGTGAACGGGTCGGGAGCCTTGATGTCGAACTCCCCCGGATACCCCTTCCGATCGTTGTGTCCCCACGAGTGCCAGATCATGGACGTCTCGACGCCACGCGAACGCAAGGTCTCGTAGGTGGCGGCCGCCTCGTCGAGGCTGAACAACGAATCCTTCTGGCCCTGCGTGAGCAACACCGGGACATCGACGCGATCGAGATAGTCCACGGGTGAGACGTGACGCATCGCCTCGAGAGTGGCCGGCTCCGGTTCGCGATTGGCAGCGAAGGCGGATGCAGCGTCGCACACCCACTGGGCGTAGTTGGGGCAGCCATCGGCCCGCGCCGGATCGGCCGCATACCCGCCCGGCCCGGTGAGGATGGCACCGGCCGCGAGAAAGGCAGAACCGAAGACGCTCTTGACCGGGCCGACAGACCTGCGCCCGGCTCCGTCCGGTGCCATGGAGCGAGCCAGATCGTTCCACGTGATCATCGACGCGACGGTGTCCAGTCGCGGATCCACCGATGCCGTCGCCAATCCCGTTGCGCCGGCGTAGGATCCGCCGAGATACCCGACGCGCGGATCGTCGGGGCCGTCGAGCTGCACGACATCGAGGGCCGGTGCCTGCTTCGTGCGCGCAGGATCGAGGAACGCTCCTTCGTTGTCGCCGGCCAGATAGCCGATGAGGGCGGAGGCGGCGACGCCGTCGAAGTCCGGATCGGCGAAGTAGATCTTGCACGTCGAACCGCCGAATCCGAGCGCCGAGTACGACAGCACCACGTAGCCGTGGGTCGCGAACCTCGCCGCGGCACCGGCTTGGTCGTCCTTGGATCCGCCGAAACCGTGGCTGGTCAGGATTGCCGGAGCCCGGCGATCGGGTCCGAGATCGCTAGGAACGTAGATGTCACCCACCACGGTGCAGTGCTGATCTCGCTCGGGACCCACTGCGACATCGAAATATCGGGTCTGGACCGAGAAGTCGCCGAACGATTGCGGGGCCAGCACCGGAAGCTCCGCGGCGTGAGCGGGTGCCATGGCCACGACCAACGCGGTCGTGGTGGCACCGACGACCGTTGCGAATCCCCTCATCGGAGGCAGTTCGTCGGCGGCGCGACATCCCGAAACCTGTTGTCCAGGAATGTGAGCGCGGCGGGCAGACCCTCGAATGCCGCCTGAATGTGCTGCGGGGCATGAACGACGTCGAACTGCAGTGTCGCCCCGCTCGCGCAGTACCGCGCAGCAGTGTCCCGCAACGCAGCGATGGGAATGAGCGGGTCGTTGTCGCTACCCCACAGAAGCGTGGGTGCGGTGGGAACGCCCGGATACTTCACCAAACTGTTCTCGTCGATGATCTGCTGTGCCTCCGGGCTGTCCACCAACGACGTATTGGTCGAGACCGCCAGTGCGCTCTTGAAGGCTCCGGTGGCAAGAATCACCGGTGTGCACGCATTCGAGACCTGATCCTTCAACGCCAGACCGGTGGGATTGAGCTGAGCCGTGATCGGTAGACGGTCGGGGTACTCGCGTTCGAGTCCGATCGCCGCGGCAAACGCGAGCCCGAATGCCTGGTGCGGTTGGAAGCCCAACGCGCGAGCGATGTTGTCCAGATCGGCCGGCACCCCTCCGGCTGCGGCACCGACGATGTTCAGCTCGGGTGCATAGCTCGGAGCGAGCGCCGCGGCCCACGCCGTCGCCATTCCACCACCCGAGTACCCGGCCATTCCGACCGGACTGGTCGACAGTCCGAGTTCGGGAACACGCTGCGCGGCGCGGATGCCGTCGAGCGTGATCTGACCGCCGAGCTTGGCTGCGCCATAGGCACTCTTGGGGCCGAGGTGGTCCGGGACTGCCACCGACCAGCCACGCATCAAGGCCAGGTTGAGAAATTCGCGCTCCTGCACACCGGTCGTCGGATCGGCCCCGAACAGTGATTCCGATGGCGCGCATTGCAATCCGAGAGCGTTGACGAACGGCTGATACGACAGCAGCGGCCCACCGGGTGCGCGGTTCGCCGGCGCCAGCACGGTCGTCACGGCAGCGATCGCGTCTCCTCTGGAGTCGGACGATCGGTACTGGATCTGCCAGATGTCGGCGCCCGGGTACAGGGGACTCGAAAAGCGTCTGTTCGCAACCACATCACCGTTGTTCTTGCCGGTCAGGTCCGCGGCCGCCGCATAGAGCGTGCCGGGCACCGGTGTCGGATCGGTGGGCGCAGCCGATGCGTGAGGTGCAGTGACGAACAACATCGACATCAGTCCGACGGCGGTCGTCAGGGTCAACAGGGTGCGGCGCATGATGAAAGCTCTTCTCGATTTCCTCTGGACCCGGGCCGTTGGTCGAACCGGGGACTGTCTTGCGTCATTTTTTTCGGGTCGATGCTCGTCGTTCGACGGACTGCCGGTCACGGCGACCTCTGGGGCGTCGTCACGGCCTCTCGCACGTGTTCGGTGACCACTCGGTCGCCTCGTGGCAATGCCATCGCGACAGCAGTGGCCACGGCCATGGTCGCTGCCAGTCCGAACAGCACGTTCTGCTGTGCGGCCAGATGATCGGATGCAACGGCCTGTGCGGGGAGCATCGCGAAATACACGGCACCGGTGACCGCAGTACCCACAGCCGACCCGACCTGTTGGACCGTCGGCATGATCCCCGACGCAGAACCGATGGCGTCGGGGCTCACCCCGGCGACGATGGTGCTCTGCAACGGAGCGATCACCGATCCCAACCCTGCCCCGACCAGAATCAGTGGGATGGTCAGCGACCACGGAAAGCCGGGCCGATCGAGGTGGTCGGCGGCGCTACCGAGGACGAACAGAGATGCTCCCATCGTCGCCGCACCTACCGCTACCACACGAGAGTCCCAGCGCCGGAACAGTATCGGCGCGGCCAGTGACGCCACGACGGCTCCGAGCGCGAAGGGGATCGTGATGGCTCCCACCGTCGACGCGCTGTCACCGAGTCCGGTCTGCAACGTCACCGACATCGTCAGAACGAATCCTGTGAAAGTGGCGTACACCAGCGCAGAGACGACGCAACCGTAGGTGAAGCCCCGCTCGGCGAAGATGCGGGTATCGACCATCGCATGTGCACCTGCCGCAGTCCTGTGCCGTTCCCACACGGCGAACACGGACAGTAGAACCAGCCCGATGCCCATAGCGGGTGCTGCAGCCATCAGGCTCGAGCTCGTCATGATGGGGTACACGATCAGCACGGCGCCCATCGACCACAAAGCAACCCCGATCGGATCGAATCTGCCACCCGACCGTTTCTTTCCTGAGCCGGCGCAGACGTACCTACGGCCGAGAACTATCGCCGCTGCTGCGATCGGTACGTTGATCAGAAATATTGCCCGCCAACCTGTTCCGAGGATATCGAGGTGAAGAAGGACCGCACCGACGGACGGCCCGGCCAGACCGGCGATCCCTGCGACGCCACCGTACAAAGCGAACGCGGTGGTACGCCGTGCACCGGAGTACGCTCCGGTCACGATGGCCACGGTCTGGGCCGACATGGCCGCGCCCGCAACCCCTTGCAGAACGCGACCGAAGATCAGCAGCTCGATGGTGGGTGCGTACGCGCACAGCACCGAGGTCGACGCGAACAGCGCAGTGCCGACGACGAACGTGTTTCTACGCCCGAACACCTCACCTGTTCTCGCCATCGTGAGGAGCGCGCACGCGAATGCCAACAGATACGCCGCTGGCACCCAGACTTGCTGTGCGCCGGTTCCGTCGAGGTCGGTGGCGATCGTGGGCAGCGCAACGGTGACGGCGGTGACGTCGAGCATCTGCATCGTGACTGCCAACAAACAGGCGCACAGCGTCATCCACGAGCCGCTGCGTCGGAGCGTCATACCCTGCTGACGTCCGGAAGCTCGCGCGCGAAGGTACTTGCGTCGGGGACCTGCGGTACGTAATCGCCCGATTCGACCACGGCGGTGAAGATCTCGAAGATCTTGGCGAAGTAGAGATCGATCGAGCGATCTGCCTCGTCGGTTCCCGGGTACAGAAATTCCACGCCGGTGTGATCTTCGAATCGGTTGATCCACATGAAGACCTCTTCCGAGCTTCCGCGGTTTCCGTACAGCCCGGCCCCGGCCGCGTCGAGTTCGGCTTCACCCGGCAGCTTTCGGACGTCGACGTACGAGATCATCGGGGCAGTCCAACCCGGTTGGGTGGTGATTCCGTGTTCCGGACCGACCAATTCGAGAACTCGGTGGTAGGAGGTGTTCGCCAGCAGCTTCCCGGAGTCGAATGCCTGCTGAGCAACGACCGCGAGGCCGAGGAAAGTCGGTTGCGAACCCAGTTCGAACTTCACGGGAACGAGACTCGAGAACCATCCGATCGAGGCGAATTCGCCCGGCAGAGTTCGAGTGCTCTTGGGCGTCAGACCCAGGTAGCTGTTTCGGCCGGCCAACTCGTATTCCGCCAAGGCCGCCGCGGCGAAGATGCCTCCGATGAACTTCGCCCCCACTCCCGCACATGCCTCGTCGACCGCCTGGGCCTTCGCGCCGTCGAACAGTGGAAACGAGCTGTGCGACGTTCTGGTGTAGTCGACACTGTTGCGTCCCAGCGGAAGTGGGAACGTCGGAAGGTCGCCTCCGTTGTCCGTCACCAGGTCGATCCAGGTACGCACGGCCGCGGACTCCAGGGTCGTGGTGTCGCTCTCGGTACGCTCACGCGTGCAGTACTCGACGTAGCTGCCCGGGGTGAACAGTCCGTCGGACTCCCCTGTCACCGCGTTGCGATAGAGCTGTCGCAGTTCGTAGTACGTCAGCGCCTGTGAGATGCCGTCGGTGTCGAGGTGATCGACCGCTGCATACACCACGAAATGGTCGTCGTGCTCGATCGTCCCGAAGGAGAAGCAGTCCCAACTCTCCGGACCAGGGGTGGTGTCCTCGACGTGCCGACGGATGTCGGCCGCATCCGAGGGCATACCGAAGGCAGTCGCCTCCAGCGCGATGTCGTCGACGTCGACGACGTGGCGCACCGATCCGGTCGACGTCGTCTCGAACCAACTCGAGAACGAATCATGGCGCTTGACAAACGTATTGAACGCTCGTCCCATCGCCGCAGCGTCCAACTTTCCTTCGATGCGGAACGTGACGAGGCACAGTCGGGAGAAGCGGAAGGACGATCCTCGGTTGCGGTATGCGGCCTCGAGGTATGCCTGCTGTATGTGCGAGGGGCGTGCCGGGTGGACGGGTGCAGCTGCGGCAGCGGCCCGTGAAGCGTCGGTAGGCGACCACGTGGTGAGGAGTCCTGGAGTGGGCTCCCACTCGTCGATGAGTCCGAATGCAACCACGACACAACCTTTCGAAGGGGAAGAGATACGACGCGACACAGTGAGGTGCGTCGGAGGGGCCAGTGCATCATTCGAGCGAGACGGAGAACACCCCACGGCCCGGCATTTTGGAAAATCGACAAATAATCCCGGGATATCTGTGTCAGAACTGAAGGATCGTCAAGATTGTGGTGACGACCAGAGAATCGCTCTACCGTCGGACGCATCGCGCTGACCGTTAGCAAGGCTCCGCGCTGCCCCCACGATGTCAGGAACGGTAGATGATCGACCGATACCGCCTGCGTGATGCGACCGTTTCGGCTCTCAGTGTGCTTGCGACCGTCGTTGTTCTCACGTCGGGCACAGCAGCAGTGGCAACTGCCGACACAGCATCTTCGGTCGTCGGGATCGAGGGCATCGGAGAACGTCGCGACGTCGTGCAGGTGCATTCCGCGGCCATGGACCGCGACATCAGCGTCGACGTCTTTCGGGCCGCGGCACCCGGCGCTCCTGTTCTCTATCTGCTCAACGGCGCGGCCGGTGGAGACGGCGGCAGCAGTTGGTTCGACCAGACCGACATTGCCGGCTATTTCGGCGACAAGAACGTCAACGTGGTGGTCCCGCGGGGCGGCGCTGCGAGCTACTACACCGACTGGTTGCGCGACGATCCGGTGCTGGGCCGAAACAAGTGGTCCACCTTTCTGGGTCTGGAACTGCCGCCGCTGATGAACGAGGTGCTCGACAGCAACGGCGTGAATTCGGTGGCCGGTATCTCGATGGCCGGGACATCCGTTCTGCAATTGGCTATCGCCCATCCCTCCGTGTACCGATCCGTGGCGTCGTTCAGTGGATGTGCTCGTACCAGCGACCCGGTGGGTGAGATGTACGTGAGATCGGTGGTCGAGGCCCGCGGGGGTGGGTCGACCGCCAACATGTGGGGACCCTCCGGCAGCGCCGAGTGGATTGCCAACGACCCCTATGTCAACGCCGAAGGCCTGCGTGGTGTCGCGGTCTACATCTCCAGCGGGTCGGGAGCGCCCGGCGCATTCGACGTGCCAGGCGGGCCGGGTATCGGTAGCGACTACGGCAAGCTCGCCCAACAGCTTGCCGTCGGTGCCGTCATCGAGGCGACCACCGATGCGTGCTCACGCCAGATGCAGCAGCGGCTGCAGGAACTGAACATCCCCGCCACCTACAACTTCCGACCCAACGGAACCCATTCGTGGGCCTACTGGCAACAAGACCTGCACGACTCGTGGTCGGTGATCGCGCCGTCGTTGGGACTTCCGACCGGCACTTCCTGACCCGTGACTTTCAGCGATGACGAAGGAAACTCGATGAGCCGAACCGACGCCGTGGGCACTCCTGCCCTCACTGCCACCTGGGCCCGTTCACCCTGGCCGCTCGAGGACATCATCGCGGCCAAACGCGGTCGGACGATCTCGATCGTGCTTCCCGCTCTCGACGAGGAGGACACTGTCGCGGGCGTGATCGCGTCCGTGATCCCCCATCTCGGAAGTCTCGTCGACGAAGTGGTCGTACTCGATTCGGGATCGACCGACCGCACGGCGGTCCGCGCGCGTGCCGCCGGAGCGACGGTCGTCTCCAGGGAAGAGGCGCTCCCCGGCTTGTCCGTCGTCCACGGAAAAGGAGAAGTCCTCTGGCGAGGAGTCGCGGCCACCTCGGGCGACATCGTGGTGTTCGTCGACTCCGATCTGGTCGATCCGGGTTCGCACTTCGTGCCGTCCCTCGTGGGCCCGCTGCTCATGCGCGAGGGCGTCGAGCTGGTGAAGGGCTTCTACCGCCGGCCGCTGACGATCGGCGACAGTACGGACGAGGACGGCGGGGGCCGCGTCACGCAACTGACCGTGCGACCTCTGCTGACCGCACTTCGCCCCGAACTGGCCGGCGTCTTCCAGCCGCTGGGCGGCGAATACGCCGCCACCCGGCACCTGCTCGAATCTCTGCCGTTCGCCCCGGGCTACGGCGTCGAGATCGGGTTACTGCTCGACACGTACCACCGGTCGGGGGCCGACGCGATCGGGCAGGTGGGACTCGGAACGCGCCGCCATCGAAATCGGCCGACCTCCGAGTTGGCCGTCATGAGTCGACAGATCATCGCCACCATGTTCTCGCGGTTGGGACTGAACGACTCCGGTGCCGGTTTCACCACGTTCGCCTCCGAGGGCGACCGTCTGTCGGCGAGCGTGGCACCGCTGTCGCTGGTCGACCGCCCGCCGTTGATCACCGTGGACGAATACGACCGCCTCACCCGATGCCCGGCGATGAGTGCGCCCGCCTGACACAGGCGCACCCTCCACCGTCGGAAACGATGGAGGGTGCGCTGGGTCGTGCAGAAGAACGAGCTACTTGCCTGCCTCCGCCGAGCGCAGGTCCTTGCGCAGAATCTTGCCGGCCGCAGACTTCGGCACGATGTCGATGAACTCGACCCGGCGAACCTTCTTGTGCGGGGAGACGCGCTCGGCGACGAAAGCGATGACGCCCTCCTCGTCGATCGTGGCACCCTGCTGGCGCACGACGAATGCCTTGGGAATTTCCTCCCCCTCGTCGTCGAGCACACCGATGACGGCGGCGTCGGCGATCTCCTCGTGCGTGAGCAGCAGTGCCTCCAGCTCGGCCGGTGGCACCTGGTAGCCCTTGTACTTGATCAGTTCCTTGAGGCGGTCGACGATGTAGACGACGCCTTCGGGATCGACGACGGCAATGTCGCCGGTGTGCAGGTAGCCGTCGGAGTCGAGGGTCTCGGCGGTGGCGGTGGGGTTGTTGAGGTACCCGACCATCACGTTCGGTCCCTTGACCCACAATTCACCGGGCTTGCTCAATCCCTCTGTGGGCAAGTCGATTTCCTCGAGGGTGCCCGGGTCGACGAGCTTGTTCTCGGTGTTCGCCAGCGGCTGGCCAACCGAGCTCAGCGGCATGTCGTCGCGATCGAACGGGATGGCGTGGCTGACCGGGCTGAGCTCGCTCATGCCGTAGCCCTGGCGAACCCGTGTGTTCAGACGCTTGGCGACGGCCTTGCCCAGTTCCTCGTCCAGCGGTGCGGCACCCGAGAAGATGGTGTGGACGCTGGAGAGGTCGTACTGATCGATCATCGGATGCTTGGCGAGCGCGACGGCCACCGGCGGTGCGATGAACAGGTACGTCAGCTTCTGGTCCTGAATGATCCGGAGGAATTCGACGAGGTCGAACTTCGGCATCGTCACCAGATGCGCGCGCAGTTTCAGCGCGATGTTCAGCAGCACCGTCAGGCCGTAGATGTGGAAGAACGGCAGCAGCGCCAGGATCGCGTCGTCGCTGTCGATGCCCACCCGCGGTTCCATCTGTGCCACGTTCGCGACGAGGTTGCGGTGGGTGAGGATGACGCCCTTCGGCACACCCGTCGTGCCGGAGGAGTACGGCAGCACCGCGACATGCGTCGCCGGATCGAACGAGACCTCGGGGGCAGGTGCGCCCTGGGTGAGCAGGTCGCGCAGATTCGGGTGCCCCTCGGCACCGTCGAGCACGATCACGTGATCGGCGTCGAGACCGACCTTCTCCGCGGCGGCCTTGGCCTGCGGGTACAGCGGCGAGACGGTGAAGAGGAACTTCGCGCCGGAGCCGGTGAGCTGCTTGGCGATGTCCTCGGCCGTGTACAGCGCGTTGATCGTCGTCGCGGTCCCGCCTGCGCGCAGGATGCCGTGCAGCACCGACGCGAATGCAGGCACGTTCGGCGAGTGCAGTCCGACGACGTCGCCGACCTCGAGTCCACGCGCGGCCAGGGCTCCTGCGATGGCGTCGATCTGGCCGATCAGCGACTTGTAGGTGGTGACGGCACCCGAGGTGCCGTCGATGAGAGCCGGCTTGTCGAGATCGGACTCGGCGATGGAGCCGAACAGGAAGTCGTAGACGCTGAGATTCGGGATCTCGACGTCGGGAAAGGGACTGCGGAAGCTCATGGCTCTCCTTCGAAAAACTGCGGCAACAATGATCGAACCTTACAGTGAAAGCGGTCACATCGGACAGCGACCCTACCGCTGAGTCAGGTAGGGCGGGCGCTAACTTCGGGACGCGTACGGTTTGCCCGCTGCTGCCGGTCCTCGCACGTGGCCCACCAGCCCGGCGACGGCGAAGATGGTCACCACGTAGGGCAGCATCAACATGAATTCGCTCGGCACCGGAGACCCTATGATGCCCAACACGTTCTGCAGGTTCGACGCGAATCCGAACAGCAGTGCAGCGAGCGTCGCGCGCACCGGATCCCACCGCCCGAAGATCACGGCGGCCAGTGCGATGTAGCCGGCACCGGCCGTCATCTCCTTGCCGAACGCGCCGACGGATCCGAGCGTGAAGTACGCACCGCCGAGTCCGGCGATGGCACCGGCGAGGCAGACGTTCCAGAATCGAGTTCGGGCCACGTTGATTCCGACGGTGTCGGCGGCTTGCGGATGCTCACCGACGGCACGCAGGCGCAGACCCCACTTGGTGTGGAACAGCCCGAAGAAAACCAGGGCTACCGCCACATACATCAGGTACACGATGAGGGTCTGCCGAAACAGCACCGGACCGAGGATCGGAATCTGAGAGAGCACCGGAATGTCGATGCGGGCGAAACGGGGTGGCGAGTTGAGGGTCTCGGCGTTCTTGGTCAGCACCACCGAGTACAGGAAGCTGGTCAGTCCGACGACCAGCACGTTGAGCACCACACCCACGATGACCTGGTTGACGAAGTAGCGAATGGAGAAGACCGCCAGCAGGGACGCAGTCAATGCGCCTGCAACCAGTGCAGCGAGTAGCGCGACGTACGTGGAACCGGTGATCGACGCGACGACGGCGCTGACGAAAGCGCCTGCGAGCAACTGACCTTCGATGGCGATGTTGATGACGCCGACGCGTTCGGAGATCACCCCGCCCATGGCACCGAAGATCAGTGGGGTGCTCAAAGCGACTGCGCCGATGAGCAATCCGGGCACCGGGATGGTCTCACCGTCCGCTGCCCAGGCCAGGAATCCGAACACGAACAGCACGGCGAACACCGCGAGCAGCCACAGCGGTGCCGAGCGGTATCGCGAGGCGAGTAGCGCCGCATACGCGGTGATGACGGCCAGCAACACCACCACGACGAGACCGGTGCCGTACGACGGCACGCCGACCGCAGGCAGCGCGAAGAAGTCGTCCTCGGACGCCAAGGCGAATGTGCTTGTGCCCGAACCCTTCTTGACAACGAACAGCACCAGAGCGAGCAACGTCACGAGCCCGAGGATCGACGGCACCTTCCAGCTGCGGCCGAGTACTGCTTCGGCGGGGGCGACGACGGAGTTGACGGGGGCGGTCACAGTGCACCCACCTTCGCGGTCTCGGCCTTCGCGAGTTTCTCTTCACCTGGTTTGGGCAATCGGAACACGGCTCGAACCAGGGGCGGCGCAGCAATGAACAGCACGATCACCGACTGCACGACGAGCACGATGTCGATGGGCACGCCTTCGGCCGCCTGCATGGCGAACCCACCGGCTTTGAACGCGCCGAACAGGATTCCCGCGAAGAACACGCCCCACGGTTTCGATCGGCCGAGCAGTGCGACGGTGATGGCGTCGAATCCGATTCCGGCATCGATGTCGGCGCTGAATCCGGTGGTCACGGTGCCCAGGACTTGGGCCACTCCGGCAAGGCCGACGAGCGCACCGGACATGATCATGGCGTACAGGTAGATGCGGTTGACGTTCATACCGGCGACGCGCGAGGCGTGCGGATTCTCGCCGACAGCGCGGAAGCGGAATCCGAGGCTCGATCGTTCGAGCAGCCACCACACCGCGACGGTCACGAGGATCACCAGTACGAACCCGAGATGCAGGTTGTACTTGTCGCCGAACAGTTTCGGGAACACGGCGGTCGATTCGATGGGGGCCGTCTTGGGATTGTTCGATCCCGGTGCCTGTAGCGCACCGGGGGTACGCAACAGGTACGCGACGAAGTAGAACGCGATGTAGTTGAGCATGATGGTGACGATCACCTCGTGCGCACCGGTGCGCGCCTTGAGGAATCCGGCGATGCCGCCCCACACCGCGCCGCCGAGAACTCCGGCGACGACGGCCACCAGCAGGTGCAGTCCGGCAGGCAGGCTCACCCCGAATCCCACCCAGCCCGCACACGCGGCGGCGATGAGCGTCTGGCCTCGGCCACCGATGTTGAACATGCCGACGCGGAAGGCAAGGGCCACACCGAGTCCCGCGACGATCAAGGGAGTGGCGAACGTCAGAGTCTCGGTCAGCGGCCGGATGCCGTTCTCGAATCCGGGACGTCGAAAGTTGTACACCGAACCCTGGAACAACGACGAGTACGCCCCGGCAACGCAATCCCAGATGGCCTTCAGCATGTCCGTGGGACGTGAGAAGAAGTAGCCTGCCGACTCCTGAACACCCGAGTTGGTGGCGGCGATGAGCACGGCACCGACGATCAGCGCGAGCAGTACTGCGAGAACCGAGATGATGGCGCTGCCGGTGAAGATCTGCCGCAATACGACGTGAGACTTCGACGGCTGCGGGGATGTCGGGGACTGCTGGGATGTCGGGGTCTGCTGGGCCTCACTCACCGCGCTCACCGCCCATCATCAATCCGAGTGTTTCGCGGGACGTATCCCCGGGGACGATTCCCACGATTGCTCCTCGATACATGACGGCGATGCGGTCGGCCAGTGCGGCCACCTCATCCAGTTCGCTCGACACCACGATCACCGGGATCCCCGAATCCCGGGTGGCGACGATGCGCTTGTGCACGAATTCGATGGATCCGACGTCGATTCCGCGAGTGGGCTGCGCGGCGACGAACAGCCGCAGATCGCGGCTCAGTTCGCGCGCGAGCACCACCTTCTGCTGGTTGCCACCGGACAGGCGTCCGACGGCGGTGCCGATTCCCGGTGCCCGCACATCGAATTCGCTCAACTTCTCCGATGCGAACGTGTCCAGATAGTCGCGCTGCACTGCTCCGCGCCGCACGAACGGCATGCTGTTCGAGCGATCGAGCATCAGATTCTCGGCGATGGAGAACTCGCCCACCAAACCGTCGACGGTCCGGTCCTCCGGAACGAAGCCGACTCCGGCGTCGAGCACGTCCTGCACCGTCGATCCGACGAGTGAATTGCCGTCGAGGCTGATCTTGCCGGACACGTTGTCCTGCAACCCGAGTAGAGCCTCGACGAACTCGGTCTGGCCGTTGCCCTGCACTCCGGCGATGGCGAGGATCTCCCCTGCCGCGACCTCGAGGCTGACGTCGTCGACAGTCTTGTTGCCCTGGGCGTCGAACACCGACAAGTTCTCGATGACCAGCGCCGCCGCCCCGGGCGTCGCCGGGTCCTTCGAAACCGTCAGCTGCACATCACGTCCCACCATCATGGCCGCGAGTTCGGTGTTGGAGGCGGTCGGTTTCGCTTCGCCGACGACCTTGCCGAGCCGGATGACGGTGATCTTGTCGGCCACTTCGCGTACTTCGCGCAGCTTGTGGGTGATGAAGACGATGGTGGTGCCCGACGCCGCGAGCTCCCGCATGATCCGCATCAGATCGTCGGTTTCCTGCGGTGTCAGGACGGCCGTCGGCTCGTCGAACACGAGCACCTTGGCCTCACGGGAGAGTGCTTTGACGATCTCCACTCGCTGCTGCACGCCGACGGGTAGGTCGTCGACGAGAGCATCGGGATCGAGATCGAAGCCGAACCTCGCGGAGATCTCTCGTACCAGCTTTCGTGCTGCCACGAGATCGAGTCGTCCACCGAGCGAGGTGGTTTCGTTGCCGAGCACGATGTTCTCGGCAACGGTGAACACCGGAATCAGCATGAAGTGCTGATGCACCATGCCGATCCCGGCAGTCATGGCCTCGCCCGGACCGGCGAAGTTCTGCTCGACGTCGTCGAGCAGAATCTGGCCCTCCTCGGCGCGATACAGGCCACTGAGCACGTTCATCAACGTGGACTTGCCTGCACCGTTCTCGCCGAGGAGGCAATGGATCTCGCCGGATTCGACGCTCAGATCGATGTGGTCGTTGGCGATCAACGAGCCGAATCGTTTGGTGATACCGCGAAGTTCGAGCTTCATATCCCTTTACGACCGCTTGGTGCTACTTGGGTGCAGACGGCGACTCGACGGTGATGGACCCGTCGACGATGCCTGCCTTGATCGTGTCCAGCTCGCCCTGCAGTGCGGGGTCGACCTTGGACTCGAAGTCGTGGAACGGCGCAATGCCGACGCCGTCGTTCTCCAGGGTGCCCACGTACGGAGCGTTGTCGAACTTGTCTGCGCCGGAGTTGGCCACCACCTCGTCGACGCTGGTCTTGAGGCCCTTGGTCACCGAGGTGAGCAGCAGGTCACCGACCGAGGGGTCGGACTCGAAGACGTCGGCGTCGGCACCGATGAGGGCGACCGGACGCGAGGAGTCCCGAATGGCCTGCGCCGCACTCTGATAGATGGGTCCGCCGACCGGGAAGATGACGTCCGCGTTCTGGTCGATCAAGCCCTGGGCGGTGTTCTTGGCAACCTCGTTGGCGGTGAATCCACCGGTGAACGAGCCGTTCTGCGAGGGCACGTCCCAGCCGATGACGCGGACTGCCTTGCCCTTCTGCTCGTTGAAGTAGTTCACACCGTCGGCGAAACCGTCCATGAAGATGGTGACGGTAGGCAGCTGCGAGCCACCGAAGGTGCCGACCACTCCGGTCTTGCTGTAGCTGGCGGCGGCGTAACCGGCGAGGAATGCCGACTGCGACGCGTCGTACGTCAGCGGCTTGACATTCGGCAGATCGATGGTGGAGTCGTCGATGATCGCGAAATCGATGTCGGAGTTGGCCTCGGCCGCGACCTTGGTGGCGTCGGCCAGATCGAATCCGACGGTGACGATGAGGTTGCAGCCCTGATCGACGAGGTTGTTGATGTTGGGCGCGTAGTCGGTGGGCGACGCGGACTCGACGGTGCGCGGCTCGACGCCGAGCTCCTGGGAGGCTTCGGTCAAACCCTCGAACCCGAGCTGGTTGAACGACTTGTCGTCGAATCCGCCACTGTCGGAGACCATGCAGGGCAGGAAGTCACTCGATCCACCCCCGCCCGATCCTTCGTCCTCGGGAGCGGATCCACAGCCTGCGATCAGGGCGATGGCACCGAGCGACGCGACGCCGCCGAGTGCTGCCTTCCGCGTACTCGTGCGGGTAACGAATGACAAGATGTCCTCCAATTTAGATGTGCTTCGTCTGGTTCGGGACGGTACTCGCGCGGGCGAGGGTGCGCAGGATTTCACTCAGGAGTCCTTGTTGGGCTCGGCCTTCTCGGGCAGGCTTCCGCCTTCGCCGAGCACCTTCGCTTCGTCCTCACGCACCATCACTGCCGGCCCCGCTGCCACCACCGATGGGTTCGGCGGCGTACCGGGTCTGAATACGTTGAAGAATACGTTGAGGACCACTGCCACGATGCTGGCGGCACTGATTCCGGAATGGAAGACGGTGACGAACCAGTCCGGAAATTCGTCCCAGAAGTCGCTCGCGACAACGGGAATGAGGCCGAACGCCAAGGTCACCGCCACGATGATCACATTGGAGTTGTTGTCGTAGTTCACCTTGCCGAGGGTGCGAATGCCGCTGGCTGCGACGGTTCCGAACAGAGCGATTCCTGCCCCTCCGAGTACCGGCAGCGGGACGACACCGACGACTGCCGCGAGAACCGGCGAAAGGCCCAGCAGCGCAAGCACGCCGCCGCCGACCGCGACGACGAAGCGGCTCTTGATGCCGGTCATCGCCACCAGCCCCACGTTCTGTGCGAAGGCCGTGGCCGGGAAGGTGTTGAAGATCGGGGCGACGGCCGAGGACACCATGTCGGCGCGCAGTCCGTCACCGACGCGCTTGGAGTCGACGTCCGTTCCGACGACCTCACCGACGGCCAGAATGTCGGCCGTGGTCTCGACCATGATCACCAGGATCACGATGGTCATCGACACGATCGCACCGATGGCGAAGATCGGCGAACCGAACGCGAAGGGCGTCGGCACGGCCACCACGGATGCGTCGCCGACGCCGTCGAAATCGGTCTTTCCCACGATCAGCGCTGCGATGGTGCCGACGACGAGTCCGAGCAGGATCGACAACCGTGACAGCCCCGGAATCTTGGTCATCACCAGCACGGCGAGGAGGGTGAACATCGCCAGTCCGATGTTGCCGGGATCGAGGTAGTTCGGGTTCGGGGCTCCGCCCACCATTTCCTGGCCGGTGATCCAGCGTGCGGCCACCGGCATCAGCGACAGGCCGATGACGGTGATGATGCTGCCGGTCACCAGCGGCGGGAAGAAACGGACGATCTTGGAGAAGAACGGCGCGATCGCCAAACCGATCAGCGCGGCCACCAGAACGGCACCGAGCACCGTGCGCAATCCGGTTCGGCCGTCTTCCGCGCTGCCGATGATCGTCAGCACCGTCGAGACCGAAGCAAACGAAATACCCTGTACCAGCGGCAGTTGCGAGCCGAAGAACGGAATACCGACGGTCTGGAGAACGGTGGCCACGCCACTGACGAACAGTGCGCAGGAGATCAACAGGGCTTGGTCGGCACCGGACAGCCCGGCCGCTCCCCCGACGATGATCGGTACGGCGATGACGCCACCGAACATCGAGAGAATATGTTGCAGACCGTAACCGAACATCTGCAACACCGGCGGGCGGGCGTCCTCGGGCCTGGTCATGACAGCCAGGCTATGAACCGGACGTTACGGGCAGCGACACCGACCCATTTCGAGCGAGTTACGCTTGCCCGGCTTTGTCTGCTCCTACCAGATGCTCGAACGCCTTCAGGTTCGCCAACGATTCGCCACGCGAGACCCGCCATGCCCATTCACGTTTGATGGACTCCGCGAATCCCAGTTCGAGCAGCACGTTGAAGTCGCCGTCCGCCGCTTCGAGCGTCTGACCGAGAACGCGATCGAGTTCGTCGCCGTTGACCGCGTGCAACGACATTCGTCCCACGAGGTAGATGTCGCCCACCTTGTCGATCGTGTAATGCACTCCGTACAGACGACGGTTTCTACGCAGCAGATATTTGTAGACACCCTCGAAGTTCTCGTCGGGCTTGCGGCAGACGAATGCCTCGATGCGTACCCCGTGATGCCCGACGGTCAACATCGTCGTCGTCTTCAATTTGCGTTCACCGGGCAGCTCGACGGTGAACACCTCTCCGCGCCGCGTGTAGTCCAGCTCGCGGTCCTCGAGGGCCCGGTCGATCAGTTCGGCGGTCTCGCTCATGCAGTCACAGCTCCTGATCTGCGTAGTTTCGACAATCCTCGGACGCGTCGCGGCGAGAACTCGCTCGGTGCCTCCCCGCGGTCGAAGTGGAACTTGGCCTGCCGGTAACTCTCGATGAGCCCGTCGGCTGTGTGCTCCCACGAGAAGTTTCGAGCGTGCCGCGGTGCCGCACTTGCCATGTCCGCCAATGCGGTTCGATCCGAGAGCATGGACGCGAGTGCATCGGCCCAATCCTCGGTGCGGTGGCCCTGCACCAGACGGCCGGTCTCGCCCGATCGCACGGCTACACCGAGACCGCCCACATCCGCTGCCAACACCGGCGTTCCGCACGCCTGGGCTTCGATCGCGACCAGGCCGAACGATTCGTTGTAACTCGGCACCGCAACGACATCCGCGGCGCGGTAGACCTGCGCCAGGCGCGACGACGGTTGCGGCGGCATGAACGTCACCCGCGGGGTGATCCCGAGACTCTCGGCCAGATCGATGAGACTGTCGGGCCGATCCAACCCGCTGCCCGACGGCCCGCCGACGATGAGAACCCGAAGCGGCGACGACGGATCTCGCTGCAGCACTTCGGCGGCCGCTGCGATGAGCACATCGGGGGCTTTGAGCGGTTGGATGCGGCCGACGAATGCGACGATCGACTCGTCGGGGTTCAGACCGAGTTCGGCGCGAGCCGCGTGCTTGTCTCCCGGATTGTATTGCGCCAGATCGGCTCCCGGCGCAACCACGTCGATGGAATCCTGCGACGCCCCATAGATCTCGACGAGAGACTTCGCTTCCTCGGTGGTGTTGGCGATCAGCCTGTCCGCCTCGGCCACCACCTGCTGCTCACCGATCTGGCGTGCCGCGGGCTCGGGCGAGTCACCCTCGGCCAGAGACGCGTTCTTGACCGCGGCGAGGGTGTGCGCGGTGTGTACCAGCGGCACTCCCCACCGATCGCGAGCGAGCCAGCCGACCTGCCCCGAGAGCCAGTAGTGCGAGTGCACCAGGTCGTAATAACCGGGCTCGTGCCGAGCTTCCTCACGCAACACTCCGGCCGCGAACGCGCACAACTGTGTGGGCAGGTCGTGTTTGTCCAGGCCCTCGAACGGTCCCGCAACGATGTTGCGGACCAGCACTCCTGGCGCTGCCTCGACAACGGGAGCGTCGGTCGACGCCGTCGCCCGGGTGAAGATCTCGACTTCCACACCCCGCTTGGCCAGCTCTTTGGCGCTCTGCAGCACGTAGACGTTCATGCCACCCGCGTCACCCGTTCCGGGCTGCGCGAGCGGGGAGGTATGCAAGGACAACACAGCGACCCTGCTCAGCTGGTGTCCAGTCACTCCTTCAGTGTGCACGCCTCCACATTACGTCTCGATAACTACCCCGTCGGACGACCGGGCAGACTCAGACCATCCGGGAGTGCAGCCTGCGGAACGACCCAGGCTGTCGAGAAACTCGGTCACCTCGACGAAGAACCTCTGGGGATCGGCGACGAACGGGCCGTGGTCCACGCCCTCCCAGTACGACGCCACGGCCGTGGGAATCAACTCCGCGGCGTGACGCCCGGCGGAGACGTCGACGACGGTGTCGTCGGTGCCGTGCAGTACGAATGCCGGCACATCGAGGCTGCGGAGCAGGTCGTCGTGCCCGACGGCCCGATCGAACAGGGCTGCGCGCACTCGCGGACGGGTGGACAGGGTCAACCCGAACAGCGCCTGTGCTTGCGGCCCTTTCCCTTCTACCGGCCCGGTCAACGCGTTGCCGAAGCTACCGAGTGCCTTGATGGCAACGCGGGGTTCCTCTGCCATCGCACCGGGGATCGCCGCTCGCATGGCCGTCCCCACGCGTCCGCCTGCCTCTCCCCTACCGATGCTGGTGATCGCACCGACCAGCACGATGCCCGCCACCGCGCCGGATCCGTGTTCGGCGAGGTAGTCACAGATCACCAGACCGCCGTAGGACCAGCCCAGGAGCACAGCGTCGGCAGTGATGCCCTCTGCAGCGAGCACCGCCTCCACATCCCCGGCCCAGATCCTCGAGTCGTCGTACCCAGCCGCGGGGGCGTCGGAGTAGCCGTGCCCACGCAGGTCGACGGCGACAACGCGGTACCGCTCGGCCAAGTTGGCCAACAGTCCCTCGCCCCAGCACGCCGAGCTCTGCGCCCACCCGTGCAGCAGAACCAGTGGCCTCGCCTCGGGGTCACCGCTGACGCGGTAGACGATATTGGCTCCGTCGATCCCGGTGGCCTGGCGAACCGGTCCTGCTGCAGGGGTGCTCATGGTAAGTGAACCTACGCGGCAGCCCTGCGCATCGACGCGAGCGGATCGGAGTACAGGGAGCTGAGAGAGACCACCGTCGCGGCGTATTCCTGCACCCGGTCGCCGAATCCGGTGACGCGAATATCCCGGCGTGCCAGCGTCGAATGCGCGGTGAAGGCCTCGCCCACGTGCGGGATTCCGGCCGGGTACGCGGTGAACGCCTGGCCCCCGAGTACCACGCGATCCGGATTGAACATGTCACGCAGCAGCGCCACCGTCCGACCCAGTATCCGAGCGCGCTCGACCAGCAGTTCGCGCGCCGCCTCCGAACCGCCCTGTGCTGCCTGGTACACCGCGGCAATACTCGGACGTGGCTGCGGCGCAGCGACATTGGTCTCTCCGCGGGCTACGCTCGCAGCGACATGGGTCGCTCCGCGGGCTACGCTCGCAATGATCTTGCGGTCGACGGCAGCAGCGACCACCGCTCGATCACTGACCGAGGCCTCGAGGCAGCCTCGATTACCACATCCGCACAGCGCCGATGATCCGGTGGGCAGGTGGGCGATGGACCCGGGGCCGCTCGCCGGGGTGTGGACGCGGCCGTCGATCGTCAGAGCCATGCCTGCGGTCTCGCGTGCGTAGAAGTAGAGGGAGGTTCCGCTCGAGCTCTGCACTGCCGCGGTGTCCGACAGTCGAGGTGCGAGCAACAATTCCGAGGCTGCCATGGCCTCGACGTGCCCGGACACCGAGATGGGAAGGCCGAGTCCGCCGCCGATGATGCCGGCGACGCGGCCGTTCTCCCACCCCAGTCGCGGGTGGTCGACGGTGCCGTTCGCGCTGTCGACACGGCCGCCGATGGCTACGCCGACCCACAGCGGTGTTCGGCGATGCCAGCGTCCGGCAAAGGCTCCGGCACTGCGAGTGACGGAAGCCAGTGCCGCATCGGGGGATCCACCTGGCGTGGGTATTTCGACAGCGCCGAGGATGCGCCCGCGCAGGTCGCTGACGGTGATGCCGGTGACGACGGCACCGATGTGGATGCCGATCGTCGAAAACGGTTCGTGGTTGACCTCGAACGGCACCCGGGGCCGTCCGATCGCGCCCGATGCCGTCAGGTCCGCGCGCTCGCGCAACAGCCCGACACCGAGCAGAGCCGATACCTGACGATTGACGGTGGCGATGCTCAATCCTGTTGTGCGAGCTGCGCTGTCGCGGGATATGGGGCCTTCGACGCAGGCCACCCGCAGCACCGACGCCACGGGGCTGTCGACGATCCGCAGATCGGGTGCGACGAGTTGGACGCGCGACGCGGGAGCGGTGACCCGTCCGGGCGAGCGCAGTGCGGGACGAGCATGGTGGTGGTGCAGCGTGGTTACGGACATCCGTCGTGGATCCTCAGCAGTGGAGACCTTCGTCGCGAATGAACAGCGACGACGGTGCGAAGTGATGCAGGTCAAGGGCGAGCACGGTGGTCACGAAAGACCACGACACGCGAACCGACTGCCCGTAGCGCAAAAGGCTAGAGACAGGTTCCTTGGCCGAGACAACACAGTTCCCGAGGAAGCGGCAAGCGAGAACCGAGGGACGCGGTCACATAGGTGACCCGCATCGCGGTGGTCTCACTGGCGGACATGAGTCCAAAATTAGCACTCGAAGCCCGATTGTCCAATCGGGCCCGTCCAGAAGCGCTGTTTCTCCCGAACTAGAATTTCCCCATGACCTCGCCCGAACACATCGCACCCGATACCCGAATCGCCGTCGTCACCGGAGCGAGTTCCGGCATCGGCGCGGCCACGGCCCGCCAACTCGCCGCCGACGGATTCCACGTGGTGATCGGTGCCCGCAGACTCGACCGGCTCGAGGAGTTGGCGTCGGACATCGGCGGCACGGCCCTGGAACTCGATGTCACGGACGAGGATTCGGTCGCCGCGTTCGCTGCGGTGATCCCCCGCGTCGACGTCCTGGTCAACAATGCAGGCGGCGCAAAGGGATTGGCTCCGGTGATCGACGCCGACCTCGACGACTGGCGCTGGATGTGGGAGACCAACGTTCTCGGCACGCTTCGGGTCACGAAGTCGTTGCTGCCCAAGCTGATCGAGTCCGGCGACGGCCTCATCGTCACGATCACCTCGGTTGCTGCGTTCGAGGCGTACGACAACGGATCGGGCTACACCTCCGCCAAACACGCTCAGGCCGTGCTGCATCGGACGCTACGCGGCGAACTACTGGGTAAGCCGGTGCGGTTGACCGAGGTAGCACCCGGTGCCGTGGAGACCGAATTCTCGCTCGTCCGCTTCGACGGTGACGCAGCCAAGGCCGACGCCGTGTACCAGGGCATCACGCCGCTCGTGGCGAGCGACATCGCCGAGGTGATCGGCTTCGTGGCCTCGCGCCCGTCGCACGTCAACCTCGATCAGATCATCATCAAGCCGCGCGATCAGGCCGGTCCGGGGCGCTTCTCCCGTAAGTAGCCCATGTGCATGGAAACTCGTAGTGCGCTACGAGTTTCCATGCACGTGCGCGCAGCGCTCAGCCAGCGGGCGCAGGTGCCGTCGTCGTGGCAGGTGCTGTCGTCGCGGGGGTCGTGGTTGCGGCTGCTCCGCCGGCAGGAAGCGCCGACATCGACTCCCAGGTCGGCCAGTCGATCGCCCAGTCGTACAGATCGCCGTCCGCTGCGGACAGGTCGATGCGGGTGCCGGTGACCTCCACCGGATCGCCGTACATCGCCGTACCGAAATACTGCTGCGCGTCCTCGGTGGAGAGGTTGATACACCCGTTGGTGACGTTGGATGCACCCTGCACGCCGGTGGTCAGCGGGTTGGCGTGGATGAACTCACCGTTGTTGGAGATGCGCACGGCCCAGCGTTCGCGCACGTTCTCGTAGAACGGCGGGTTGGACATCAGGAAGTCCTCGTGCTTCTCGGTGACGACGTGGATGCCGCTGCGGGTGACGTTGCGGTCTTCGTTGCCCTCGCCGTAGCTGACGGGGATGTCCATGATCGTCGCGCCGTCGCGGACCACCTGCATGCGGTGGCTGGTGGCGTCGGCGACGACCACCTGGCTGCGTCCGATGCTGAAGTTCAGGGTGACGTCGTCGGCACCGTAGGCACCGTCGCCGTAGTTCACGCCGTAGAGCTTCGCGACCACAGACACCGTCGTACCGGGCGTCCAGTAGTTGGTGGGACGCCAGTGGATGCGTGAGCCGTTGTCGTCGGGGAACCAGGCCCATGCGCCGGGAGTCGGCGGGTTGGTGGTCACCGTCAACGCCTTTTCTACGGCCGCCTTGTCCTCGATCGCCGAGTCGAACTGCAGGATGATCGGCGCGGCGATGCCGACTTCCTGACCGTCGCCGATGTTGGTGCTCACCGAGGTTCGGCTGTCCGGTTCGACCGTGGTGAACGCTCCGTCGATGGGCACGGTCTTGTTGTCGCTGCCGACCGCCGAGCCGGACCACGTGTACTCGACGCCGTAGCCAAGGGGTTCGGTGACGGCATACGAGGTCTTGTCGGGTGAGAGCGCGCCCTGGACGACCTTGCCCTCGGGGTTCGTCAGCGCAACCTCGGTGAGCGTTCCATCGGCCACGGAGACCGAGATGGGCGCGACGGGACTGACGTCGACGGCACCCGCTACGGGGTTCGCGGTGACCTTCACAACGGGCGCGGCCTCGGTGGTGGGGGCAGCGGCTCCCGAGCCTCCGTCGCCGGATCCGACGGTGCACCCTGCCACCAACGCCACCAAGGCGACGAGCACGGCGATCAACCACACCGCGCGCGTCCGTTTTGTCTGTTCTACCTGCTCATGCACGTTATCCAACGTACCTGCGTCTGCGAACTGCCCCACTTTTCCGGGTCGTTTTGGGGGCAGTCTCACAGCAGAGTCAGAGCTTCTGCGTGCGCAGCTCGTGACCCTTCGACGTCAGACAGCGGCCGGTTTCGAGGTTCCAGTCCCAGCCGTGCAGGTTGCAGGTGAGCTTCTTGCCCTCGACGATGCCGAATTTCGTCAGGTCCGCTTTCAGGTGTGGGCAGCGGCGCTGGATTTCGTAGCCGCCCATCGTGATCGTGGCGGTGTCGTCGTGCGCCTCGGAGAACCAGCCGTCGGCGTAGGCGATGCGTTCGTCGGTGAGGCATTTGAAGAACGTGTACAGGAATTCGTTGTAGCCGCCGACGCGTCGGGCGCGGAAGCGGGTGGACAGGAAGATCGAGTTGACCCAATCCGGCTCCCGGTCGCGTACTGCGGTACGTACCAGCTCCGGCGGAACGGTGAAGCTGTAACGGAACTTCTCGTTCGAGATCGGTTCGCGCACAATCCTTTTCGGAAAGTCCAGCACGACGGTCTCGTCACCCATAGTGATCCCGACGGGGTAGCCGATGCCGTCGCAGATCAGGTCCGTCTGCGCCATGATCGGCTCGAACAGACCCCGAAGCGGCTCGAGCAGCGGCTCGCCCTCGGCCGGAGCCCAGCCCGCTTTCTCGGCCGCGATGACCGATGCCTGACGCTGGGCGTAGGCCTCGATGTACTCGGCCTTGCCGGTGGTGAAGATGGCCTCCGCCTCGGCGGTGGGAATGGGATGCTCGTGCGAGAGCAGCTCGGAACCGTCGAACGTTGCAGCGGTGCCGGGCATCATCAGCAGGCCCTTGTCGTGCCCGTGCAGGCGCATCTGCTCGAGAAACACCATCTGGTCCGGGAACACGTTGGCCGGGTCGCCGTAGACGTCGTTGAGGAAGCGCAGTTCGTCGTCGAGGAAGCACGGCGGGCCGGCGGACGGAATGACCCATGTGGAGCCGACCTGCTCGATGTACTGGCGCGCTCGATCCATCTGCCGTTGCCGCTTCTGGATGCCGAAGTTCTTCTTGGCGCGCGCCACCATGTCGTAGACCATCGGGTACCAGATCGCGCCCGAGTACTGCAGCATGTGCACGTCCACGGGACCGAAATTCTCGGTCATGACGTCCAGGTCCACCGGCCGCGCGTCGTTCATGTTGAACGCGACGGTCTTGCCGTCGGAGACAACCAGCCCCGAGTCACCGATCGGCCCGTCCGCGGGCGCGCGCAGCGCGATGATCATGATGTCGAGATCGCCCTTGGGCCCGGAGATCGTGTGTTTGACCGAGTCGGTCGTCTCGTAGAACTTGTGGAAGCCGAGCTTCTCGAGCTCCTGCTTGAGATCGAGCACCGGATAGTCCGGCAGCAGCACCGTCGCGTCCTTGTTGACGTGTTCGGCCAGGTTCCGCGGATCGAAGTGGTCCTTGTGCAGGTGCGAGACGTAGAGGTAGTCGCAGTCGCCCAGAGCGTCCCAGTCCAGTCCCGAGTTGTCGGGGAACGGGAACCACGACGCGTAGAACGACGGGTTCACCCACGGATCGCACAGGATGCTCCCGGCCTCGGTCCGAATATGGAATCCCGCATGTCCCACGCTGGTGACCTGCACTGATTTACCTCCTACGAGCCCGACGTACAAAGCTCCATCGTATGCGCCGTTTTCGGTGGCTCTAACCCAGCGCGCAGTTGACGAGGTCACACTCGGGCGTCAGCGTGACGCCGAACTTCTCCTGCACACCGTCGCGGACGTGTGCGGCAAGAGCCATGATGTCCGACGCCGTTGCACCGCCCCTGTTGGTGATGGCGAGCACGTGTTTGGACGACAGGGCTGCGGTCCCGCGGCCGAATTCGGTCCCGTAGCCGCGCGGAAAGCCTGCGTTCTGAATCAGCCAGGCCGCCGGGATCTTGGTTCCCGCGGGGTCGGGGAAGTGGGGCGCGTGCGCGGCGGCCTCGGGCACTTCCCGCAGTACCGGGTTGAGGAAGAACGATCCAACGCTCCACGTGTCGTGGTCGTCTGCGTCGAGGACCATGCCGCGTTCGCCGCGCAGAGCCAGTACGGCCGCGCGCACGTCCGGTACCGGTACTACGTCGCCGATCTGCACATCCAGACGCTCCGACAACGCTGCGTAGCGCACCGGAAGCGACTCGGTCGTCTTCTTCAGCGCAAACGTCACATCCAGAATCACGTACCGCGAGGATCGCTTGAACACCGACGACCGATGGGTACCGAAGCCGCACTGCTCCGGCGTCCACACCGCCGTCACCTCGGTCTCGCGGTCGTAGACGGTGAGACTGTGCAACAGCTCCGACGTCGACGCTCCGTACGCACCGACGTTCTGGATCGGCGTCGCGCCGGTGGTTCCGGGAATGCCCGAGAGCGCTTCCATCCCGGACAGTCCCGCATCGATCGTCGCCTGGACGACAGCATCCCACTCGACGCCCGCGTCGACCGTCACGATCTCGCCGTCTATCTCCAGCCGCGACCCGGTCACCCGAACCACTCGGCCGTCGAACCCCTCGTCGCCGACGACCAGGTTGGATCCCCCGCCGACGACCAGCACGTCCGTCCCTGCGCGATCCGCATCACGCACCAGGGAGACCAACTCGTCGGCGTTCGTCGCGACAGTGAATTCACGGGCCGGGCCACCCACGCGGATGGTGGTGAGCTCCGAAATTGCAGTAGGCACGGACTCTCACGCTACCGGTCGCGCATGGCGCGAAGAGTCACCCGGTAACCTGCGTGGATGCCTCGCCCCATTGAGCACAGCTCGACTGTGCCCGCCTCCGCCGACAAGGTCCACGCAGCGCTGACATCCGAGCAGTACTGGAAGGACCGCATCGAGCAGATCGGCGGCCCCGGTGCCAGCTTGAAGAGCGTCACCGTCGGCGACGGCACCATCGACGTCGTCATGACCCAGTCCGTCCCCGAAGAGGAGTTGCCGTCCGCGGTGACCGCCTTCAAGAAGGGCGACCTCATCATCGAACGCACCGAGAGCTGGGGACCGTTCGACGGCACCCACGCCGACGGCACGTTCGGAGCCACCGTGGAGGGGGCACCGGCTCGCATCACCGGCACCACCACTCTCGATGCCAAGGGCGATACGACGACCATTGCGCTGGCCGGCACCACCGAGGTCAAGGTCCCCATCTTCGGCGGCAAGATCGAATCGATGATCAGCGAGCAGGTGCTGTCCCTCATCGACAACGAGCAGGACTTCACCGGTAACTGGATTGCCGCACAGGCGAACAGCTAGCCTGGCGCACTATGGCTCGCCGAATGAACTACTCCGCCCGGTTCACCCACTCGACGCAGCAGGTCTATGCAGCGCTGTCCAGTCGCGATCACTGGGATGCGCGCATCGAGGAGATGCGTAAGTACTCGGAGAACGAGCTGAAGAGCTTCGAGGTGTCCGACGCCGGAATCGACATCGTGATGCACCACGTCATCCCGCGGACCGAGCTGCCCGATATCGCGCAGACGGTGATGAAGAAAGACATGGTCATCACCCGCAACGTGCACTTCGACGCCTTCGAGGAAGTCACTGCGGGTCACTACGACGCGTCGATTCCGGCCGGCCCGGGTTCGCTGAAGGGCACCACCTCGCTCTTCCCGACCAATGGTGGTTCGACCCTGCGCACCTCTTCCGAGGCCAAGGTCTTCCTGCCGTTCATCGGCGGCAAACTCGAGCAGCTCATGCTCGTCAACCTCATCGACCTGTGGCGCGGTGAGGGCGAAGTGACCGCCGACTGGCTCGAGAAGAACGCCTAGCCCACTGAAGGGGCCTGAAGGCGTCATCACCCGCGGCACCACCGGCATCAATCGGTTGCGTCGTAGCGACCGGTGGCTGATGCACAACTCCGATGTTCGACGCGTCCTGCGCGAATCACCGGATCCCCTCGTCGTCGACCTCGGGTACGGGGCGATGCCGAACACGACCCTCGAACTCGCCGGGCGGTTGCGCACCGTCAGGCCCGACCTCCGTGTCACCGGACTCGAGATCGACCCCGCCCGAGTCGTTCCGGGAACTGGCGGCGTGGAGTTCGCTCGCGGGGGATTCGAGTTGGCCGGGCTGCGCCCGAACCTGGTACGGGCATTCAACGTACTGCGGCAATATCCCGAGGACGCGGTTCCTGCTGCCTGGCAACGCATTCAGTCTCGCTTGGCACCCGGCGGCCTGCTGGTGGACGGTACCTGCGACGAGTTGGGTAGACGCTGCGCCTGGGTCCTCCTGGACTCCGAAGGGCCGCGGTCTCTGACCCTGGCGTGGGATCCGTTCGACGTCGAGATGCCGTCGGACATCGCGGAGCGACTCCCTAAGGTATTGATACACCGCAACATCGAGGGTGAGTTCGTGCACGATCTGCTGCAGCGCGCAGATCGAGCGTGGTCGGTCTCGGCACCACTGGCACCCTTCGGCCCCCGAGTCCGCTGGCGCGCTGCTCTGACAGTGCTTGCCGAACAGGGGCTTCCGATCACACTCCCCCGCCGACGCATGCGCGACAACGTACTCACGGTGCCTTGGGCGACGGTTGCGCCGGCATCGTGAATCGGCTACGTGCAGGCCGACAACGCCAGCTCGACGCGTTCGGCCACTCGATCGGTGCTGCTGCCCGCCTCGGAGTACAGCGCTTGCGGGTCGACGCGACCGATCGCGACGGCGTCGCACACCACCTCGTCGAGAGTGATCTGCGAGATTCCTCCTGCGGCGAGATCGAGCACTGTTCGCACCGGCGTGGTGATGTTGAACGTGCCCGCCGATTCGACATCTCGTGGTTCGAGTCGCAGACGGTGAACGGCAAGTCGGGTGTCGGTCAGGCGTAGGTCTCCGAACGCACAGAGGTGGACGAATTGCGGGTGCAGATGCCCGAATCCGTGTAGCTCTGCGGCGCTCTGGTGCGAGATCACTGCCTCGCCGCCGAACCAGGCGCACCACATGGCGAACACTTCGAGCTCGCTGTGGGGCCATTGCCCGAGCCGGAACAGGTTTCGCTCGACGCGAGTCCACGTAGCCGTGGCCAGGTTGACGCGAACCATTGCCGGATCGAAGCCGAGCTCGCCGGCCTGCTCGGCTGTGAAGTAGCCGTCCTGACGAGTGGCGAGCGAGTGCAGTTCCTGCACACTCGGTCCTGTCGTACTCATGACGCAAGCGTACGTCAAAATGTGTTATAGATCACAAACTTTGGTTTCCGTGACATGGGTTCGGCGGGTTTCACAGAGCTTGCTCAGAATCATCGGGAAGACTGCCGGGAATGTCATCCACAGCCAAGCGCAGCAGCGTGCCGTTGATCGCAGTCTCCGTCGTTGTCGTTCTCCTCGTCGCCGTCATCGGTGGCGAGTTGTTCGTGCGTCAACAGATCAAGTCGTGCCTGGCCGGCCAGCTCGAATCCGAACTCGGTAGCCAGGTCGAGGTCGGTCTCGGCTTCAAGCCGGTATTGCTCTCGTTGGTGGACAAGAAGGTCTCCTCGGTGACCGTCGACAGCGACGACGCTCGCTTCGGCCCCGCCGAGGGCATGGTCGTGCACGCCGAGGCACGCGATCTGAACCTGACGCAGACCGCCGATTCCGGCGGCACCATCGGCAGCTCGAGTGCGGACATCTCGTGGTCCACCGACGGCATCACCCGCACCCTGCAGAGCCAGGGCATCGGCGCGATCGTCTCGGGCGTCACCTCGGACGCGTCGGCGGGCACCCTCGAATTCGCCGTCGGCGCGCTCGCGAAGCTGACCGTCAAGCCGCAGGTCGCGGACGGCCGGGTCGACTTCCAGACCGTCGACGCCTCGATTCTCGGTCTCGGGATCCCGACCGATCTGGTCGACTCGGTCGTCGGAGTGCTGACCGACAGCCTGCAGGCGTACCCGTTGGACATGACTCCGACGTCGTTGACCGTCACCGACTCCGGCATCGAGCTCACACTCGAAGGCGGGCAGTACACGATTCCCGTGACCCAGCAGGATCAGAACCAGCCGACGCCCGAGGGTTGCTCGCTGGTCGCGTAGCCCCACGTGCGCGGTAACTCGTAGTGGACTACGAGTTACCGCGCACGTGCGACGCAGTCGCTCTAGTTCAACCCGTCCAGCACCGCGCGGGTACCCGACAGCCCCAATCGTGTTGCGCCCGCGTCGATCATCGCCAGGGCGGCCTCCGTGGTCCGGATGCCGCCGCTGGCCTTGACGCCCAGGCGACCGCCTACGGTCTCCGCCATCAGCCGCACCGCTTCGACGCTCGCGCCGCCGGCCGGATGGAAGCCTGTGGATGTCTTGACGAAGTCGGCACCGGCCTTCTCGGCAGCGCGGCAGACCTCGACGATTGCCTCGTCGGACAGGGCTGCAGACTCGATGATCACCTTGAGTACGGCATTGCCGATGCCTTCGCGAACGGTGACGATGTCGGCCAATACTGCGTTGTAGTCCCCCGCAATGGCCGCTCCGACGTCGATCACCATGTCGACCTCGTCGGCACCTTGCTGCACCGCGAGACGCGCCTCGGATCCCTTGATCAACGAATGATGCTTGCCCGACGGGAATCCGGCGACGACGGCGGTGAGCATTCCCTCGGCGCGAATCGGCAACATCGACGGCGAGACGCACACCGCGAGCACCCCGAGCTCGCGGCCCTCCTCGATGAGAGCGGCCACATCGGCCGTCGTCGCTTCCGGCTTGAGCAGCGTGTGGTCGACCATGTCGGCGAGCGCAGCGCGGGTGAGTGTCATGCAGTCCAGCTTTTCACAGCACGCCCTTTCGTAGCCTTGGCGGTCTACGATTTTTCCTCATGACCGCAGCATCGCTCGCCGCCACCTTCAATGCCACCAGCAGGGAATTCGACGCGGTGACGCCGCAGGTCTGGGGTCCGGCGGGGCAGTCGCTCGCCTTCGCGCTCGAGTTGGCGTCCGGCGAGGCCGTTCTGGACGTATGCTCCGGCACCGGGGCGTCGGCGATTCCTGCGGCGGCCGCCGTCGGACCCGACGGCATCGTGCACGCCATCGACCTCGCCGACGGCCTGTTGGAGGTGGGCCGGGTGAAGGCCACCGATCGAGCTCTGCGCAACATCGATTTCGTTCTCGCCGACGCCACCGTGTGGGAACCGCCGTCGACCGTTCCCGACGCCGGATACGACGCTCTGGCCTGCTCGTACGGCATCTTCTTCCTTCCCGATCCAGAGCAGGACTTTGCGCGACTCGTCTCGTTGGTTCGCCCGGGCGGGCGCGTCGGAGTGACGGTGTGGCGCCAGGGCTCGGTCAGGGACTATTCGGGCGCGTTCTTCGACGTGATCGGCAGACACTGGCCGCCGAGCGCAGGCCCTGCGCCCGATCCGACGGCCGGAGTCGACGATCACCCGATCCGCAGGATGGAGACAGCGGATCTCCTCGGTGCCTGGCTCACCGCCGCGGGAACGTCCGACGTTCGAGTCGTCGAGCTGTCCAATCACGTACCGGCAACCGAATCGTTCGTGTGGGATTTCGTGCTGGGCAGCGCACTGCGCGGTGCGTTGACTCCGTTCGACGACGGAACTCGCACGCAGATCCGGGCCGAGTTCTCTGCGCTGCTGACCGAGCGCGGGATCGATTCGATCGATCTCGGGACACTGGTGGCAACCGGGGTCCGCGCGCCCTGAGACAATCGTCGGCATGAGTTCTTCCGTATCCGAGGACCGCCGCTACGTACTGTCTCTCGGTTGCCCCGACAAGACGGGCATCGTCGCCCGCATCTCGACCTTCCTCGCCGACGTCGGTGGTTGGATCGTCGAGGCCGCGTACCACGCCGATCCCGACACCGGTTGGTTCTTCACCCGGCAGGCCGTTCGGGCGTCGTCGGTCAGCATGTCCATCGAGGATCTGCGTGCACGGTTCGCCGAGGTGGCTGCCGAGCTGGGTCCGGAAACCGAATGGGCACTGCATGATTCGGGCGAACCCAAGCGAGTGGTATTGCTCGTCAGCAAGGAAGCGCACTGCCTGCACGATCTGCTCGGACGGGCGGCGGGCGGCGAACTGCCCGCACAGATCTCCGCGGTGATCGGCAACCACAAGTCGCTGGAGCCGATCGCCGCTGCGCACGGCACACCGTTTCATCACGTCGAATTCGCGAAGGATCCGGCCGAGCGCGGACCTGCCTTCGACGAGGTTCGCTCGCTCGTCGATTCCTACGACCCGCACGCGGTGGTGCTGGCTCGCTTCATGCAGGTGCTGCCGAAATCACTGTGCGCGCACTGGGCGGGACGGGCGATCAACATTCACCACAGCTTCCTGCCGTCGTTCGTCGGTGCCCGTCCGTATCACCAGGCCTTCGCGCGAGGCGTCAAACTCATCGGTGCCACCTGCCATTACGTGACGGCCGAGCTCGACGCCGGTCCGATCATCGAGCAGGACGTCATCCGCGTCGACCATTCCGACGAGGTCACCGACATGGTGCGTCAGGGCCGCGACATCGAGAAGCTGGTGCTCTCCCGTGGTCTGCGATGGCACCTGGAGGATCGTGTTCTGGTGCACGGCCGCAAGACCGTGGTGTTCAGCTAGATCACAAGTTACAGAGCCGAACGACCTCGGCGTTGAATTCGTCGATTGCTTCCACCGAGCTCATGTGTCCGATGCCGGGGATCACGATGAGTCTGCTCAGGTGGTCGTGGTCGTCCAGGGCGCGGGCGAGTTTGCGGGCGTGCACAGGCGGGGTCAAGCGGTCGGCAGATCCGACGAGCACGCTGGTGGGAACGGACATGTTCTCGAGTGCCTCGCGGATGTCGAGATCGGTGAGCGCTGCACCCCAGACACCGCGGGTGCGCGGCGCGCATTCCAGCACGATCTTCTCGCAGAACGCGACCTCGGCAGGTGTGGCTCCGGGTGCCATCGAGATGTACTTGATGGCTTGGCGCGTCACCGGCGACGGCCGCAACGGCAGCGCCGAGCTCAGCACGGCTCGACCGACCGGTGCCGGAACGCGCGGGAAGCGCTGCGGCAACGGGATGACGGTGGTCTCTCGGATGAGGGAGTCGGTCGCGGTGCTGGCGAGCAGCACGGCACTGACGAGTCGATCGACCTGTTCGGGGTAGTTCCCGGCCCACGCCATGATCGACATACCGCCCATGCTGTGCCCCACCAGGACGGCCTTGTTGTCTTCGACGACAGTCGCGGCGAGCACCGACGCGAGGTCGTCGGCCAGCACGTCCGGGCTCAGCGGCCGCGTTCCGACGTCGCTGCGGCCATGGCCGCGCTGGTCGTACGCGATGACGCGGTATCGACCGGCGAGGGCGTTGATCTGCGGAAACCAGTAGTCGGCCGAGCAGGTCCACCCGTGGCTGAAGACGATCGGTTCGGCATCGGCATCACCGTAGCTACGGACGTGCAGGTGAGCTCCGTCGTCGGTGACCACCTCGGTGATGTGCGGCTCGATCGTGGGGCGCTTCAGAAGCTCGTCGGGCCGAACGTCGGTCGTCTTGGTGAACGAATGCAAGCGACGCCGCCGGACGACGAATGCACCGACCGATGCGGCCGCAGCGGCGCTGCCGATTCCGAACAACACACGTTCGACTACCTTGCGTGAAACCACAGAAAATCCCCTCTACCTCGACCCCCTGGCGGGTGCGGTAGACGGTACGCCCACGATCGAGTGGGCGTCGATGCGCCTGCCTACCAGCGGGGTCCGCGCTGAATGCTGTCGATCTTCGGACGGACGTCGACGAGGTACACGGCGACGCCGACGATGCCGATGATCCAGAACATGATGACCATCGGGCCGATCAGCATCAGCAACAGGCCTACCGCCAGAATGCCCAACCAGGCGTTCTTGGTCAGCTTTCCGGCCGCGGGAAATGCGTCGGGCCGTTGGCGCAGCGCATGGAAAATGGCGAACGCGGCTCCGGCAATCGAGATGATTTGCAGGATCAAGAAGATCGTCTGGGAGAAGCTGCTCGCAATCACGCCCGCCAGTGTACGAGAAACGACCCCTGCACCGCGCGGTGCAGGGGTCGTTTTCTTTACGAACGCTTTAGCGAGTGGTCTTCTTCGCCGGAGCCTTCTTGGCCGGAGCCGGAGTGGCCTTCTTCGCGGCCGGTGCCGGTGCCGTCTTCTTGGCCGGTGCAGGCGTCTTCTTGATCGGCGAGTTGGCGCTGCTGCGGGTCTTGGCCTCGACCTTGCCCGCCACGCCGCTCACCTTGTCGGAAGCCTCGACGGCCTTGTCCTTGGCTTCGTCGCCTGCTTCGTCGATGTTCTCGGCGAGTTCGTCTGCGGCGTCGGAGATTTCCTCGGCACCTTCACGAACCTTGTCCGACGCGATGCCGGCCAGAGCTGCGGCGCGCTCGCCCACTGCGCGGGTCTGCGAGGCAACGGTTCCGAGAGCCTGCTCGGTGAGGTCGACGACGTCGTTGGCGGCGGAGTTGGCGCGCTCGAGGCCCTCTTCGACGGCGGGCGTGCGACGGATGCGCTCGACGGTCTCTTCGCCGCGCTCGGCGAGCGAGGTGTACAGGTCGGAGGCAACCTTCAGGTACGCCTCGGCGACCTTGCGCAGCTCTTCCGGGGTGAAGCGCTCGCGCAGCTCGGCGATCTCGTCGGGGAGTTCGGCGGGCAGGTTGGCCAGGCGCTCGCGCAGGCTCTCGACGCCCTCGGTGACCTCTTCGGACAGGTCGGCGATGCGAGCGTTGACCTCGCTGGTGCGGCTCTCGGCGCGCGAGCGCACCTGAGCGACGACGTCGGCTACTGCCTGCACCACGGCGTCGCCTGCACCGACGGCAGCGAAGATGGGGGTCTTGACGTTCTCGAAGTTCTTGGAATCAGACATCTGGTGTCTCCTGTTCGTCGGGTTCTGGCTCCTGCGTCGACTCGTTCTCTCGACAGAACGAGTCGTAGATCTCGATCAGCACTTGCTTCTGCCGTTCGGTGATGTGTTCGTCGCCGAGCAGAGCTTCGCGCACCGGACCGTGGGGACGCGCTTCCAAGATCCCGGCCCGGATGTACAACACTTCGGACGAGACGCGCAGACCCTTGGCTATCTGCGCGAGCACCTCTGCGGACGGATTGCGTAGTCCGCGTTCGATCTGACTCAGGTACGGATTGCTCACTCCGGCACGGCTTGCGAGCTGTCGCATGGAAACCTGTGCGGCTTCTCGCTGTGACCGGATGTAGCTACCGATGTCCTGGGCTGCCGTTGTCACCACCGCGGCGACGATGTCGCTTGCCTCGGCGACGACGTGCGTCGCTTCGGTCGCTTTGGCGACCAGATCTCCCTCGTTCTCGGCCATGTCGGCCTCCTGGATTCGGTGTTCGAGAACGACGGTACCCAAGGGTGCTAACTATTGCAAGCACTCTGCTAGCACTAGTGCCCGAAGATCAGATCCGAGACCGTGTAGATAGCCAGTCCGGCAATGGATCCGACGACGGTTCCATTGATCCGAATGAACTGAAGATCGCGTCCGACCTGCAGTTCGATCTTCTTGCTCGCCTCCTCTGCATCCCACCGCGCGACGGTGTCCCCGATGATGGTGGTGATCTCGTCCGCGTAGTTCGCCGCGATGTAACTCGCCCCACCGAGGAGCCAGCCGTCGACCTTTCCACGCAATTCCTCGTCGTCGCGCAGGCGCACCCCGAGGTTGACGGTGTTCTCCTTGATCTTGGTGCGCAGCGTGCTCGTCGGATCGTCGACCGACTCGGTGATCAAACGCTTGGCCACCTTCCATGTCGCCGCCGCGAGCCCGGTGATCTCCTCGCGGCCCATGATCTGCGCCTTGAGCTTCTCGGCCTTCTCGATGGTGACCGGGTCGTGCTGAAGATCGTTGGCGTAGTCGACCAGGAACTTGTTGGCAGCCAGGCGCACGTCGTGCTCGGGGTTGGATCTGATCTTCCAGGTGAACTCGACGAGTTCCTTGTAGACCTTCTCGCCCAGCAAGGTGTCGACGAACTTCGGCGACCAGTTCGGAGAGTCCCGCGCCACGACGCGATCGATCATCTCCTGGCTGCCGAGCGCCCACTGATGAGCCCGCTCGGCGAGCATGTCGATCAGCGGCAACTGGCGGTTCTCACGGAGCAACTCGTCGAGGATCCGGCCGATCGGCGGGCCCCACTGCGGATCGGCGAGACGCCGCACGATGGTGCTGTCGATGACGGCGGTGATGTCCTCGTCGTTGAGCACGTCGACGACGCCGTGCAACACGGTCGCCGCCTCGGCCGCGACGCGTTCCGCGTTGTCGGGCTGGGCGAGCCACGTGCCCAATCGCAACGGAACCTGCGCCGACGCGACCTTCTCCGAGACCACCTCGGGCGCAAGGAAATTACTGCCGACGAAGGAGCTCAGGCTCGCGCCGAGCTGGTCCTTCTTCTTCTTGATCAGCGCCGTGTGCGGAATGGGGATGCCCAGCGGATGCTTGAACAGCGCGGTCACCGCGAACCAGTCCGCGAGCGCGCCCACCATTCCGGCCTCCGACGCCGCGCGCACGTACCCCACCCATGCTCCCGCACCCGTCGACTCCTGCCACCTGCAGAACAGATAGACGATCGACGCGAAGACGAGAAAGCCCGTCGCGACTGTTTTCATCTTGCGGAGGTCGCGACGTTTGGTGTCGTCGTCGAAGTTCATGAGCTGCACAACCGACATTGTGCCCAGAAATGTGGCAGATCAACCGGACGCAGCCTGCAATGGTGTCGGAGAAGGCGCATAGGGTGGTGCTGTGGCGAGAAATACGACGGAGGCAAAACTGGACGAGTCCGAGCCGAGCGAGGAAAAGCCCAAGGCCGAGAAGCCGGACGGTCGCAAACGTCGGTGGCGCGAGCACAAGATCGCTCGACGCGAGGAACTCGTCGACGGCACGTTGGCCGCAATCCGGCTGCGGGGGCGCGACATCGGTATGGACGAGATCGCGTCGGAGATCGGTATCTCGAAGACGGTGCTCTACCGATACTTCACCGACAAGAACGATCTGACCAGCGCCACCATGTCGCGGTACGTCGAGACGACGCTTGCCCCACGCATCTACTCCGCGATCTCGCACGAACTCGACGAGTACGAGCTCACCCGAATCGTCGTGACCGCCTATGTCGAGACGGTGGCCACCGATCCCGAGGTGTACCTCTACGTCATGGCGAACAACGCCGGCAACAATCGCGATGTCGTCGCCGAATCCGAGCGGATGATCGCCGAGTTGCTCTCCACCGTGCTGGGCGAGCGGCTGCGTCAACGCGAGATGGACTCGGGCGGATCGGTGCCGTGGGCGTTCGCCATCGTCGGCGCGGTCCAGTTGGCGACGCACTGGTGGATCTCCAACAAGTCCATGTCCGCAGACGATTTGATCGACTACCTCTGCATGATGATGTGGGGCGGCATCCACGGAGTTGCCATGGCCGACGGTTCCCCCGCGAAGTTCAAGTCGCAGCCGCATCCGCTCGTCGACGAGCCGAACGAGTCCTGACGCCCGTCAGTTTGAGAATCGGCTCGGTCGGACATTCGATGACGCATGACCACCGAAACATTGACCGGACGCCGCATCGCGATACTCGCTACCGACGGCGTCGAGCAGGTAGAGCTGGTACAGCCTCGCGAGGCCGTCGAAAATGCAGGAGCCACAGTCACATTGGTTTCGCTCGACCATGGCGACATTCAGGCCATGGAGAGTGACGTCCATGCGGCCGATACCTTCACCGTCGATCGCGTCGTCGCCGACGTCTCGGCCGACGACTTCGATGCGCTGATCCTGCCCGGCGGAACCACCAACCCCGATCAACTCCGCGTCGACGCCGAGGCAGTCGAGTTCGTCCGCGCGTTCGTGCAGGCTCGCAAACCGGTCGGCGTGATCTGCCACGGAGCCTGGACCCTCGTCGAGGCCGACGTACTGCAGGGGCGAACGTTGACGTCCTACCCGAGCATCCGCACCGACATCCGCAACGCAGGCGGGACGGTCGTGGACGAGGAAGTGGTCGTGGACGGCAACCTGGTCTCGAGCCGGAATCCGGACGACCTGCCGGCCTTCTGCGCAAAGATCGTGGAGCATTTCGCCGCTTGATAGGTTAGCGTGCCCTATGCGCATTTCTCGTTCGTTGGCTCTGCCTGCGGCAGCTCTCGCCTTCGCTCTCACCCTGACCGCATGCAGCTCCGACGCCGGTGACGGCGACAGCGCCGATCCTTCCGAGGCCGGCGGAATCGTCGTCACCGACATGTTCGGCGACGTCGAAGTACCGGAGAACCCCCAGCGCGTGGTGGCGCTCGGTTGGTCCGATGCAGAAACAGCGCTCGCGCTCGGCGTCCAGCCCGTCGGTGCCAGCGACTGGCTCGGCGTCGGCGGAAACGGCTTGGGCCCGTGGGTCGACGAGTCCTACGACACCGACCCCACGATCCTCGGCACCTTCGACGTCGACATGGAATCGATTGCGGCGCTGGCACCGGACCTGATCCTGTGGACGCGCAGCACCAACGACAAGGCCGTGTACGACCAACTGTCCGACATCGCACCCACCGTCGCGGCACCGCCGGGAACCGATGTCGCCTACGGCACCACCTGGGACGGACAGACCGAGATCGTCGCCCAGGCGCTCGGAAAGGTCGACGAGGGCAAGAAGCTCGTCGACGATACCCAGGCACTGTTCGACGACACCGTCTCCGCCAACCCGGAGTTCGCGAACAAGACCGTCGCCGTCGGCACGCTCTACAGCGGGCAGATCGGCGCCTACGTGCGCGGCGACACCCGCGTCGACTTCCTCGAGTCGCTCGGCCTGACGAACACCCCGGCCATCCAGAACCTCGCCGAGCCAGGAGCGTTCAGCATCGAACTGTCCGAGGAGAACGTCGCCGCCCTCGACGCCGACCTCACGGTCATGTTCCCCATCGGCACCGGACCCGAAGTGATCACCGACAACCCGTCGATCCAGGGCCTACCGTCGGCACGCGACGGACGCCTCGTGGTACTCGGTGACACCAACCTGTCCAACGCATTCTCGGCCGCATCGGTCGCGGGCACCCGATACGCACTCGAAAACGCAGTGCCACTGTTCGCAGCGCCGCTGAAGGGCTAGATCACACGCCCCCGGGGGCTTGTCACACTCTCCCCGGCGGGCTTGTCACACTCTCCCCGGCGGGCTTGTCACACTCTCCCTGGCGGGAATCCACCCGCAGCGATCGGGCCCCAGGTGTCGATCACGATGCGTATCAACGACTTCCCCTGCTTCACCATCGCCGCGCGGTACTCGTCCCAATCCGAGTGCTCGCCGGCGATGCTACGGAAGTACTCCACCAGAGGCTCGACGGCGTCGGGTAGATCGATGATCTCGGCGGTACCGTCGACCTGGACGTAGTCGCCGTTCCAGTCGTCGCTGTGCACCAGCACCGTGACGGCCGAATTGCGGCGAATGTTCAGTACCTTCGCACGCTCGGGGTACGTGGCGATCACGATGCGGCCCTCGGAGTCCACTCCGGCAGACACCGGCGAGACCTGCAGACTGTCGTCGCGTTTGCGGGTGATCAACGTGTGGTGATGCCGCGGAGAGACGAACTCGAGCAGTTGCTCACGCGATACCGTTTCGGCTTTTGCAATCGTAGGGGCCATGCGTTCCATCGTAGAGAAGTAGTCTCATCGGTCATGGCCGACAACTCGAAATTGTGGACGCAATCTCCCGTCGATGTGCTGCGCGCCAGTGCCTCTCCACGCGTGGAGGACATCGACTTCACGGCCACACCGGGCTTCGACGGCAAGAAGTCACACGGCAACGACGTCCTGGAAGAGCGCGGCGCGGTACTGGCCGCGCTACAGGAGAAGCTCTACGCACACGGCCGCACCGGCGACAGTAGATCGGTTCTGTTGGTGCTGCAGGGCATGGATACCGCGGGCAAGGGCGGAATGGTCAAGCACGTCATCGGAATGGTCGATCCGCAAGGAGTGGACCTGGCGTCGTTCGGAGTTCCGACGCAGTTGGAGAAGCAGCACCACTACCTGTGGCGTATCCGAAAGGCACTTCCGCGGGCGGGCCGGATCGGGGTGTTCGATCGCTCCCACTACGAGGACGTACTCGTCGTCGCGGTGCACGATCTGGTGCCACGGCAGGTGTGGGAGAAGCGATTCGACGAGATCAACGCCTTCGAGAAGGAGTTGGCCGACGAGGGAACCATTATCGTCAAGGTCGCCTTGTTCGTCTCGGCGGACGAGCAGAAGAAGCGGTTGCAAGAGCGGCTCGAACGGCCGGACAAGCACTGGAAGTACAACCCGGGTGACGTCACCGAGCGCGGCTTCCTACCGCAGTACCGGACGGCATATCAGCGGGTTCTCGATCGCACGGATACCGATCACGCACCCTGGTACGTCGTGCCGGCCGACCGTAAGTGGTACAGCCGCTTGGCTGTCACCGAGATCCTGATCGACGCACTCGAGCAGCTCGATCTCGATTGGCCCGCACCCGATTTCGACGTCGAGCACGAGAAGAAGCGGCTCGCCGAGAGCTGAACGAGAAGGGCCCGCGACGTGTCGTCGCGGGCCCTTCTCTTCATGCTGGGTAAAGCGTGCTGGAGATCAGAACGTCGCGGCGTCGATCACGAAGCGGTAGCGCACGTCGGACTTGACGACGCGGTCGTATGCCTCGTTGATCTTCTCGGCCGGGATGACCTCGATCTCGGCGCCGATGTGGTGCTCGGCGCAGAAGTCCAACATTTCCTGGGTCTCGGCGATGCCGCCGACCATCGAACCGGCGAACGAACGACGGTTCGCCAACAGGTTGAATGCCGGCACCTCGAGGGGCTTCTCGGGAACACCGAGCTCGACGAGGGTGCCGTTGCGGGCCAACAGTCCCAGGTACTTGCCCATGGGCAGGTTCGCGGAAACGGTGTTGAGGATCAGGTCGAACTTGCCCTGCAGATCCTTGAGTGCGGCGGTGTCCTTGGTGGCGTAGTACTCGTCGGCACCGTAGGCCTTGCCGTCGGCCTCCTTGGCGTCGGTCTGGCTCAGCACGGTGACGTGTGCACCCATGGCGTGAGCGATCTTGACGCCGATGTGTCCCAGGCCGCCCATGCCGATGATGGCGACCTTCTTGTCGGGGCCCGCTCCCCAGTGCTTCAGCGGCGAGTACAGCGTGATGCCTGCGCACAGCAGAGGTGCGGCGACGTCGAGCTCGACGCCTTCCGGAATACCGAGGACGAACTTCTCCGTCACGACGATCTGGGTGGAGTAGCCGCCGTTGGTGAATTCACCCTCGTAGGTCTTCGAGTTGTACGTCTGGACGACGCCCTTCGTGCAGTACTGCTCGTCGCCGTCCTTGCATGCCTCGCACTCGCCGCAGGAGTCCACGAAACAGCCGACGCCGACGCGGTCGCCCACCTTGCGGCTGGTCACATCGGTGCCGACCTCGGCAACGATGCCGGCGATTTCGTGCCCGGGAACGACCGGGTACGTGGTGCCGCCCCACTCGTTGCGAGCGGTGTGGATGTCGGAGTGGCAGATGCCGGCGAACTTGACGTCGATGAGGATGTCGTTGGGGCCGAGAGCGCGTCGCTCGATCGTTGCCTTCTCGAGCGGAGCGTCAGGAGCGGTGGCCTGGTAAGCGGTAGCTGAAGTCATAACTACATTGCTACCTACGCATCTGTGTAAGCGCAACACAGCTACCGCTGCGACCAGGCTATTCCTAGTCCAAACGAGTCGTTCGCAACAGTAACGTCAGCCGTTCTTGGCGATGTTCGCTCCGAGCCACAGGCCGTACGCGCCCAGACCGATCAGTCCGATCTTGCGAGTCTTGGGGTACGCGATCGCAATACCGACTGCCAATTCGGTGGCACCGTTGCGACTGATCCAGGTTCGCGTGTCCTTCGGGAACGGGAGCTTGGTGATTCCTTCGAAGGCCTCGGGGACCACGAAGTGGGCGGCGCCGGTGGCGGCCAATCCGATTCCGAATGCCTTGGTGACCAGACCGTTCGACTTCTTGGACTTGCTCACTGACGCGCTCCCTGCGATCGACGTAGTTGAACTGGCAGAACGACAATAGCGCTACGAGACGGCGGTTACTTTGCGACCCGGCCGTTCTCGTAGCGATAGAACCCGGCTCCGGTCTTCTTGCCCATCTGTCCTGCCTCGACCATGCGCAGCAGCAGCGCAGGTGCCGCGAACAACGGTTCCTCGGATTCCGAGTGCATCGAATCTGCAATGGCTTTCACCGTGTCGAGACCGATCAGATCGGCGAGTGCGAGCGGCCCCATCGGGTGCGCGAGCCCCAGCACCGTCGCTTTGTCCACGTCTTCCTTGGTGGCGAATCCCGATTCGACCATACGAATCGCGGAGAGTAGATACGGCACGAGCAGCGCGTTGACGACGAAGCCCGATCGGTCTGCGGAGCGCACCACCTGCTTACCGAGAACGTCGCCTGCGAATCTCTCGGCGCGGTCGGCAACTGCTTCGGAGGTCGCATCGGTGGTGACGAGTTCGACGAGCGGCAGTACCGGTACCGGATTGAAGAAATGCAGCCCGACGACCCTGTCCGGTGCCGTGGTGGCCGATCCGAGCGTCGTAATGCGAATCGAGGAGGTGTTCGAGGCCAGAACGGCACCGGGGTCGATCACCACGGCGTCGAGCTCGGCGAAAATGTCGGCCTTGATCTTCTCGTCCTCGAGTACTGCTTCGACGACGAGTTGACGGTCGGCGAAGTCTGCCAGATCGGAGGTGAAACGCAGCCTGCACGCCGCCTGCTCACGCTCACGTTCGGTGATCTTGCCGCTGCTGACGCCGCGGTCGAGTGATCGAAGGATGCGGTTGCGGCCGGCCGTCGCCAGCTCGCGAGTCTGCTCGTATACCAACACGTCGACGTGTGCGCGGGCGCAGACCTCCGCGATTCCTGCACCCATCTGCCCGGCCCCGACGATCCCCACCCTCTCGACCGTCACAGCAAACTCCTTCGAAATACAGTGCGCAACAACAGCTCAAAGCGAGATGGGGGTAACTCTGCTGGGGTACCAGCACACGTGCCCAGATACGAGTCAGGCGGCCCGCAACGAAACGCTGGGGCCGCCTGACTAGTGCGCTGAAGATCCGGGGAGGCGGGTTAGCTCCGGGGAGGCGGGCTAGCTCAGTGGAACTGGCCTTCTTCGGTGGAGCCCTTCAGTGCAGCCGTCGAGGTGTTGGGGTCGACGGTGGTGGCGATGCGGTCGAAGTAGCCTGCGCCAACCTCACGCTGGTGCTTGATGGCGGTGAAGCCGCGCTCTTCGGCAGCCTTGAATTCGCGCTCCTGCAGGTCGACGAACGCGGTCATGCCTTCGCGGGCGTAGCCGTGTGCCAGGTCGAACATGCCGTAGTTGAGCGAGTGGAAGCCTGCAAGGGTGATGAACTGGAACTTGAAGCCCATCGCGCCGAGCTCCTTCTGGAACTTCGCGATGGTGGCGTCGTCCAGGTGTGCCTTCCAGTTGAACGAAGGCGAGCAGTTGTAGGCGAGGAGCTGGTCCGGGAACTCGCTGCGAACCGACTCGGAGAACTTCTTGGCGACCTCGAGGTCCGGCACGCCGGTCTCCATCCAGATGAGGTCTGCGTACGGTGCGTAGGCCTTGGCGCGAGCGATGCAGGGCTCGATGCCGTTCTTGACGCCGAAGAAGCCTTCTGCGGTGCGGGTTCCGTCGAGGAACTCACGGTCGCGCTCGTCGACGTCGGAGGTGATCAGCGTTGCTGCCTCGGCGTCGGTGCGGGCGATGATGACCGACGGCACGTCGGCGACGTCCGATGCCAGACGCGCGGAGGTCAGGGTGCGGATGTGCTGCTGGGTGGGGATGAGCACCTTGCCACCGAGGTGGCCGCACTTCTTCTCCGATGCGAGCTGATCTTCCCAGTGCACGCCTGCGGCACCGGCCACGATCATGGCCTTCTGCAGCTCGTAGGCGTTCAGTGCGCCACCGAAGCCGGCTTCGGCGTCAGCGACGATCGGTGCGACCCAGTTCTTGACGGACGTGTCGCCCTCGATCTTGGCGATCTCGTCGGCGCGCAGGAGTGCGTTGTTGATACGACGAACGACCGACGGCACCGAGTTGGCCGGGTAGAGGCTCTGGTCCGGGTAGGTGTGGCCCGAGAGGTTTGCGTCGCCTGCGACCTGCCAGCCGGAGAGGTAGATCGCCTGGAGGCCGGCGCGAATCTGCTGCACGGCCTGGTTACCGGTGAGGGCACCGAGCGAGTTGATGTAGTCCTCGTTGTTCACGAGATCCCACAGGATTTCGCTGCCGCGGCGAGCTAGTGTCGCTTCTTCGACGACGGTGCCCTGGAGGTCGGAGACCTGCTGTGCGGTGAAGTTACGGGTGACGCCCTTCCAGCGAGGGTTGGTGTCCCAATCCTGCTGGATCTCGGCGGTGGTCTTCGGGGTGCCGGTGGTCGACATCTTCAGCTCCAGTCTCTTCTGCTTCTCGGCCTGCCTCGAGACGAATCTTCACATCGTTGCCAGGCCCTTCTGGTGTACTCCAAAACAATGGCACAACCGAAAACAGGCGTCTACCAGTTGTTAGTGCCAATCTTGGCTAGCTTTCTCGAGTACCTTGCTAATGTTGCAAATTTTCGATCGACGCGAACCCGGCCGATCGGACAGCGCGGTTACTCGTCGGTAGCGACGAATCCCCAGTTGATGAACGCAATGCACGAAATGTCATACAGGACGCTTGTACGGTTTGAAGAGACCGTCTGAATCGAGTCAGAATTACGCGATACTGTGATCGACATCACAGCACATCCATCCCACGATGTGAGCATGGCACGGTCCGCTCCACTCGACATCACTTTCGCCGGGATCCCCCGCCCGACGCCACCGAGTGGAGCACAGATTGCACTCATCCACAGGTGGGCACCTGTCCACAGGGCATTCCATCCCCCCAGGTCGAGCATCGAAGACCTCGCAGGCGATCCCCGACGCTGCACCCATGCCAATTAACTCCACTCCCACCCACCCAGGTCATTCCGCAGGCTCCACTCCCGGCCCTGCCACTTTTCGAGAGCTCATCGCGTCCGGCCTCCATCACAGCACCGTCTCGCGACGCTTCACCCGCGTTCTCCCGACAGTCCACATGCGCGGGGAACCGTCGACGATGGATCGGTGTCACGCGATCGCCCTGTGGCGACCCGATGCGGTACTGAGTCATCGTTCGGCCGCATACCTACGCGGCTGGACGACCGAACCGCCCATTCTCGATGCAACCGTCCCGCGCTCGGCCCGGTTGCGGCCACCGCCATGGCTTCGGCTGCACCGTCGCGCCCTCGATTCCCGACTCGTCGACGACGTCGAGACACTCCCCTGCACCTCGCCCGCCCAGACGATGCTCGATTGCCTGGCAGTACTCCCCCGCGAACAGGCCGAGTTGCTGATCGACGAGCGCCTGAAGTTCGGACTCGACCCGGCATCGCTGCTCTGCTTGCTCGAGCGGTTCCCGGGCCGACGCGGCAACGCAGAATTGGCCCGTCAGGTCCGGTTGGCAGTGACGAGGTTCGCCTCGGAACCGGAGCGGGCGCTGGGACGGGCGCTGCATCGTGTAGGACTTCGCCTGGAGATGAACGCGGCGGTCGGGCCGTACGTATGCGATCTCGTCGACCGGCGCAGCCGAACGATCATCGAAGTCGATGGGCGCGAATTTCACAGCGCCGCAGAGGTGTTCAGCAAGGATCGGCGTAGACAGAACGCCCTGCTGCTCGATGGCTGGTTGGTGCTGCGCTATTCGGCGTTCGATGTGCTCGCCGCGCCGGACGTCGTGGCTGCCGAAATCGCGTCGGTGATCAGGCGGCGTCGAGCATCGCGGCGATGAGAGCACACAGTGCTCCACTCGCCGGGCCGCACGAGAGTTTTCCCGGATCCGCCGCGTCAAGTGGAGCACCGATTGCATCGGGGACTGCGATGAACCCACGGAGCACAAAATGCTCCACTCCCGTGCCCGCGTACGAGATTCATCGCACGCGCCCACGGGAGTGGAGCACCAGTTGCTGGGGTACTAGATACGAACGCCGGTCCGGTCGTCACTGGACGCCACTACCCGCGAGGTGATCGGGGCCCGACGCGACGCAACCACTCCGAGCGCGCCCATGGCTGCGATCACGAGTCCGCCGACGATGGCGAACAGGTCCGCGGCCAGCAGTCCGGACGGGAACACCATCAAGGCCGGCGAGACTGCGAGCAGCAGACCGAGACCGACGTGGGTCCAGTGGCTCTGCCTCGACGAGGATCCGATGGCCCAGAGCGCCGAGGATGCGGCGAGGATGCCGAGTACGAGGATGGCACCGGTGACCTCCTGGTCTCCCTGCACCGGGAGCCAGACGGTGGATGCAACGAGAACAGCTCCGGTGACGAAGACGACGACGTCCCGGACGATTTCCGATGTGCGCTGACGATTGGACATGACCGCTCCTCGAGGTGCCTGATGAATAGCTCGTATACCGGTATACGCCTTTACTTCGGCTAATGTTCCCGATGATCACCGAATTGTGATCCAGCAGCTAGTTGCGAACGGTGTTAAGGCATTTCTTCGCAGGCGTAGCCTGGCGATGTGTCCAAGACCTTCGTCGGTGTGCGGCTTCGGCAGCTCCGCAGCGAACGCAGCATGAGCCAGGTGTCGCTGGCACAGAAGCTGGGGATTTCGGCCAGCTACCTCAACCAGATCGAGCACGATGTGCGACCGCTGACGGTGCCGGTGCTACTCCGGATCTCCGAGGTGTTCGGAGTCGACACGTCCTTCTTCTCTTCGGAGGACGACACCAGGTTGGTCGCCGAACTCCGTGAGGTCGCGCTCGATCAGGACATGGACATCGACGCCGACGCACACGAGATCGCGCAGATGGTGAGCTCGCATCCACAACTGGCGCGGGCGATGGTCAACATGCACCGCCGATACCGCAATACCACGGCTCAGCTTCTGGCCGCTACCGAGGAGCGCTTCTCCGATGGCAGTGGCAGTGGTTCGATCAGCAAGCCGCACGAGGAAGTGCGCGACTACTTCTATCAGCGACAGAACTATCTACACGAACTGGACACCGCAGCGGAGGCACTGACCTCCAGGATCCGGTTCCATCGCGCCGATGTGGGCGGCGAGATCGCCAAGCGCCTGCGGACGGTGCACGACGTCCAGATCGTCCATCGCATCGATCTCGGCGAGAACGTGCTGCACCGATTCGATCCGCAGACGCGAGTGTTGGAGATTTCTCCGCATCTGTCCGGTGGGCAGAAGGTGTTCAGGTACGCCGCGGAATTGGCGTACCTCGAATGCGGAGACCTGCTGAACAAGATGGCCGACGAAGGAAATTTCTCGAGCGAATCGTCGAAGAAGCTGGCAGTGCTCGGTTTCGCCAACTACTTCGCGGCCGCGACGGTGTTGCCGTACCACCAGTTCCACGACGTCGCCGAGGATTTCCGTTACGACATCGAGCGGCTCTCTGCCTTCTTCTCGGTCAGCTACGAGACCATCTGCCATCGACTCTCCACTTTGCAGAGACCCGAATTACGGGGTGTGCCGTTCTCGTTCGTTCGCGTCGATCGCGCCGGGAACATGTCGAAACGACAGTCCGCCACAGGTTTTCACTTCTCGTCGAGCGGCGGAACCTGCCCACTGTGGAACGTGTACGAGACATTCGCCTATCCCGGCAAGATCATGACGCAGATCGCCGAGATGCCCGACGGCCGCAGCTATCTGTGGATCGCACGCACTGTGGAACGCCGCGCCGCGCGATACGGTCAGCCCGGAAAGACCTTCGCCATCGGACTCGGTTGCGAATTGCGGCACGCCGGTAGGCTCGTCTATGCCGACGGCCTGGACGTGCAGGGCTCGTCGGTCGCGACCCCGATCGGAGCAGGCTGCCGAGTGTGCGAACGCTCGAACTGCCCGCAGCGCGCATTTCCTCCCCTGGGGAAGGACCTCGACATCGACGAGCACCGAAGTTCGGTGTCCCCGTACCTCGTCCGCTGAGAAGAAGGAGATCTGCAATGACGCGAATCGGCGTCGTACTTCGCCCCGAGGTTCCACCGGAGGCGATAGTCGAGGCGGCACGTGCGGCCGACCACGCAGGCGTCGACGAGGTGTGGTTGTGGGAAGACTGCTTCTTCTCCGGTGGACTGTCCACTGCTGCACTGGTTCTCGCGAGCACCGATCGCGTGAACGTCGGCATCGGGGTGCTACCCACTCCGATGCGGAACGTGGCATCGACCGCGATGGAGATCGCCACCATCGCCCGGGTCCATCCGCGGCGGCTCCGCGTGGGACTCGGTCACGGCGTCCAGTCGTGGATGGGTCAGATCGGCGCGCGAGTGAAGTCGCCCCTGACGTTGCTGAGCGAACAGATGGAGGCGTTGACGAGCCTGTTGGCGGGCGAGATGGTCACCGTGCAGGGTCGCTACGTCTCACTCGATCAGGTGAAGTTGAATTGGCCCCCGGCGCAGTCGCCGCCGCTGCTCGTCGGTGCGACAGGGCCGAAGACTCTCGCCCTGAGTGGCCGGACCGGTGTGGGAACCATCCTCACGAGCGAGACGTCACCGGATCAGGTGCGAACGGCCATCGACCACATCGATGGCGGGCCGGGCCACGACGTGGTCGTCTACGTCTCGTGCAGGTCCGATTCCGAAGCGGACCCGAGCAACGTCCAACGCTGGATCGACGCCGGGGCCACCACCGTGGTGCTCGAACCGTCCCCGGATTCATCGGATCTGTCCGGCCTCTTTGCACACGCGGCATCGTTGACGGCGCACTTCAGCTCGCACTGAATCCCCGGGCGCGGTCCTTGTCCTCGGTCGTCCACAGCGTGGTCGTCACCTCGGCCCGCACCAACGGAATCACTTCCTCCGCGAACTGTCGCAACGTGTCCTTCTGACGCTCGAAGTCCAGGACGTGGTTGATCGAAACCGACTGCAGGTCATGGCCGTACGCATCGTGATAATCGAGGATCTTCGCTGCGACCCGTTCCGAGGACCCCACCAGGGCCGGCCCCCGCGCGACGGCGTCGTCGATGGTCCGAAAGCTCGTGACCTTGCCTTTCGCCGCCGGGTCGTGGGTGCGCTTGTCCTGCTGCGCGACGATGCCCTCGTAGATCGGTCGATATTCGGCAACGGCGGCCTCGGTCGTCGTACCGAGGAACAACCCCCCGGAGCCCGAACCCACGTAGGCCTTGTCCGGGTCGTGTCCGTGATTGCGGTATTGCTCGCGGTAACGGTCGATCAGAACCTTGTAGTTCTCCCTGGGCTGCAATGCATTTGCCGTGACGATGGGATCCCCCCACTCGGCGGCCAGGTCGACGGCCTCCACCGAGGTGGCCGAGCCGTGCCAGATCCGGAAGGGGCCGTCGAAAGGCCTGGGCAGCGTCGTGGCGTCCGTCAACGAATGTCGATGCTGCCCGGTCCAATCCACGTGCTCCTCACGGATCAGTCTGCGGAGTAGTTCGTAGTTTTCGGTGAGGTACTCGTACTGACGCGCGATGTCGAGTCCGAACAGCGGATATTGCAGTACCTCGTTGCCTTTGCCGATGACGACTTCGAGACGACCTCGACTCAGTTGGTCGACGGTGCCGAGGTCTTCGGCGACGCGGATCGGATCCAACACCGACAGTACGGTGACCCCGGTGGACAGCAGGATGCGGTGAGTGGCCTGGGCGAGCGCACCGAGAATGACCGTCGGGGAGGAGGAGAGCACGTCTCCCGCGTGCCGTTCTCCCACGGAAAACGAATCGATGCCCAGTTCTTCTGCGAGAACGGCGAGTTCGATCAACCGGTCGAATCTGTCGGCCGGGGGCACCACTGCGCCGGTGACCGGATGCGGAGGGTTGAACACGATGTCGAGAACCTGAAAGCGCATAGTGCTACCGAAACTTCCAACCGAGGGATTCGAACGACTTTCCGAGCGTCACACGCGAACCCACGAGGCAGGAGAGGACGTCACGGAGTCCAGAATGTCCGTGTCCTCACCGACGCGCCAGAATTCTGCTCGGCATGATTCGAATGTCACTGCTCTCGCAGGAACCGCCCCGCGTCCGCGAACGCCCGTGCTCGACGCGTCAGCGTGGGTGGCGCTGGCTGCTCGCCACGCCACAGGCGGTAGAGGGTACTCATGCTCAGGATGAGTCGTTCCGGTGAATCCCAGTGGGCGTACTGCCCGAATTCGCCTGATTTCAGGAGGTTCAGAGCCGCCTCGGTGGGCCCGAGTCCGGCGTCGAAGCAGCTGCGTCCGGCCTCGGAGACCCAGGTCCAGTAGTTCCGCACGGCGCGAATCTCGTCGGTGCCGCACAGCGGTCCGTGGCCGGGGACGTAGACGGAAGCATCGAGCTCGAGCAGGTGATCGAGAGCGTCGATCCAGTTCTGCAGCGGACCGTGCCAGAGCACCGGGGTCGCGTCGATGAACAGCAGGTCGCCTGCGAATACGACTCCTGCGTCGGGTAGGTGGGCGATGAGATCACCCTCGGTGTGCGCCGGGCCGAGGTAGCGCAGGTGGACCGCTCGCCCAGCCACATCGATGGTGTCGGTGGTCTCGAAGGTGTGATCGGGCAATCGCGGCAGCGTCTTGGGGAAGGTGGCGTCGCCGCGGACCCGACTCATGTACGAGCCCATTGCACCGACCGGTCCCGGCACCCACCCGACCTTCGCGCCGAAGGAGGCGAACGCGTCCACCCCTTTCGGGGGCGTCTCCTCTTTCATCGCATGCAAGGACGCGGCACTGGTGGTGATGCGGGCAGAGGCAGGAACTGTGTCGTTGCCCCACCAGTGATCGCCATCGGAGTGGGTGTTGAGCACTTCGGTGATCGGCGCATCGGCAACCAATTCGGCGGTGTCGGCGACGACCCGCTGCGCCCAGTGCACATCCCAGACGGTGTCGATCAGCATCGACGCGGAGCCGGGGCTCACGATCAATCCGGTGTTGGTTTGTCCCCAGCTGCCGGGCGGCCGCATGAAGGCCCAGGTGTCGTCGGCGATCTGTCGGTATCCCACCTCTGTGTCTGCCACCGCAACAGGCTAGCCGCTGAGCAGCTCCCGCATGTGAGAGTCCCATTGTCGTTCCGGGAAGCACCGATTCAGCAGCTCGATCATGATGGGCACGGCCGTGGATGCACCGGGTGATGCACCGAGCACCGCGGCAATCGTCCCGTCCTGCGAGGCAACCACTTCGGTACCGAACCGCAGTTCCCCGTTCTTGACGATCTGGGCACGCTGACCGGCACTGACGATCGTCCAGTCGGCCGAATCAACACTCGGGACGAACTCACGTAGTGCGGCGATCTTCTTCCCCCGCGTGGCGGTCAACTCGGAGAGCAGCAATCCGATCAACGGCGTGTTGCGGCGCGCCATCGACAACAACGAGCCGATGTTGTCCCGGGTGACCGATCGCGGAAGGTCCAGCAGCGATCCGTGCTTCAGAAATTTGGGGTTCGCACCGGCGTACGGACCGAACAGGATGGAGCGTTGCCCGTCGACGATGCGAGTGTCCAGGTGCGGCACCGACATCGGCGGCGCACCTATCGGCGGCGTCCCGTACACCTTGACGTTGTGTCGGTCGGCCACCTCGGGCCGGTCGCAGCGCAGAAATTGTCCGCTGATCGGCAACAGGCCGTAGCCCCGTGCCTCGGGAATCCCGGCTCGGCGCAGCAACTTCAGGGCCCATCCACCTGCCCCGACGAAGACGAATCGAGCTCGCTCCACCGGCCGACCGCCCCGCACGTCGAGTCGCCAGGATCCATCTCGATCCTGACTCAGTCCATGTACTTCCCGGCCGGTCTCGATGCGCGCGCCGTCGGCGGACAAGGCGTCGAACAGCTGCCGCGTCGCTGCACCGAAGTCGACGTCGGTACCCGTCACGTCTCGGGTCGCAGCCCAACAACCCGTACGGCCCTCGGCCACCAGTGGCGACCATTGCTGCAGCACCGCAGCATCTTCGGTGTACTCCATCGCCTCGAACAATGGGTGCGCACTCAGGCCGCGATGCCGAGCGCGAAGAAATTCGACGTTGTCGGCACCCTGGACGAGAGTCATGTGCGGCACGGGGCGCACGAAGTCGGCCTGGGGCAGCGTTTTCCAGAAACGTCGGGTCGTCGCGAACTGCTCGGCGATACCCACCGCCCGGTCGATGTCGACGGAACCGTCGGATCGCAGTGTCGTGTAGTTGGTTTCGCACAGACCGGCATGACCGGTTCCGGCGTTGTTCCATCCGTCGGATGCTTCCGATGCCACTCGAGGCAATCGCTCGAGCACTCGGATCGACCACGTCGGCTCGAGTCTGTGCAACAGCGTCCCCAATGTCGCGCTCATGATTCCGCCGCCCACGAGGATGACGTCGTCCATCTTCCGCCCCTTTCTCGTACTAAGTACAACTCACGCTAGCACCAACTCGTACGCCTGTATAGTTCGGCTGATGCCCCGCCTGACCAGGACTGCCGTCGTAGACGCCGCTCTCGACGTCGCATACCGCCACGGCTTGGACTCGCTCACCATCCGCAAGATCGCCACCGAACTCGGCGTCTCCCCCATGGCGATCTACTGGCATGTGAAGAACAAGGACGAGCTGCTCGACGCCATGGGCGACCGCGTCTGTCAGGACCTCGAACTCACCGTCGATCCCACCGATCCGTGGTGGGAACAGCTACGCACCGTGCTCTCGGACTTAATGCGCGCCCTACGTGCTCATCCCGGCGCGGCCGGCATCGTTGTTCCTCGGATGCTGTTCTCGCCCAACAGCAGAGCTGCGATGGAATTGGCATTGAAGGCTCTCGGCGAGGCCGGCTTCTCCCTTCCCGACGCCACCCAACTCGCCCGCCACGGCGTCCGGGTCGCCATTTCGCTCATCACCGAGCCGCTGTTCACCGGTGTCGAGGTCGAGCCGGAGCGTCGGGCACACGTCGAGCGGGAGGTGGCGTCGACGATGGAATCTCTCGATCCCGAGGAGTTCCCGCACATCCTGGCCTCGGCCGAACATCTCGGCGATCCCACCTCCCGTCCGGCGTTCGAGAAGCTCGGTCTCGAGACCTATATCGCCGGCGTCAGAGCGCTCGCCGACAACCCCGACATCTCGTCCTGAGCCACCGTCATGGATTGGACATGTTGTCGGGTGGCGAAGTCTCCTCCGTAGGTGCAGGCTTTGCAGAACCGAAATATTGGTGGAGTTACGACGCTAGGGGTTCGAGTGATGACGGTGCCTGTCCTGCAGAACTACATCGACGGGGCGTTCGTGACGCCCTCGGGCACCGAGATGCTCGAGGTGGTGAATCCGGTGGACGAGTCGGTTGTCGCCCACTCCCCCATCTCCGACGCGGCCGACGTCGAGGCCGCAATGTCGGCCGCCGCCAGCGCATTCGAGACCTGGGGCAAGACGACGCCGAGTGAACGGCAGAAAGTGCTGCTGAAGCTCGCCGACGCCATCGAGGCGCACAGCGACGATATCGTCGAGGCGCAGAGCCGCAACACCGGTCAGCCCAAGGCCACCATCGCCGCCGAGGAAGTCACGGTCGGCGCCGATCAGATCCGATTCTTCGCCGGCGCGGCCCGGATGCTCGAGGGCAAGTCGGCGGGCGAATACATGGACGGCTTCACCTCGTACGTGCGCCGCGAACCGATCGGTGTCGTCGGCCAGGTGACCCCGTGGAACTACCCGTTCATGATGGCGATCTGGAAGATCGGGCCCGCCTTGGCCGCCGGCAACACCATCGTGCTCAAGCCGAGTGACACCACTCCCGAGAGCACGTTGGTGCTCGCGAAGCTGTCCAAGGGCATCGTTCCGGACGGCGTGCTCAACGTCGTCCTCGGCAACGGCGGCACCGGTGCCGCGATCGTCGAGCACAAGACTCCCGGCCTGGTATCGATCACCGGCTCCGTCCGCGCCGGCATCGCGGTGGCCGTGGCGGCCGCCAAGCAGCTCAAGCGGGCGCACCTCGAACTCGGCGGCAAGGCACCGGCGATCGTGTTCGACGACGTCGACATCGCCAAGGCAGCCGACGGCATCGCCGAAGCCGCGTTCTTCAACGCCGGTCAGGACTGCACCGCCGTCACCCGCGTTCTGGTGCACGAGTCGGTGCACGACACCCTCGTCGATGCCCTTGTCGCCAAGGCGAAGACACTGAAAGTCGGCCTACCCGACGACCCCGATACCTTCCTCGGCCCACTGAACAACGTCAACCACTTCGGTCAGGTGAGCGCCAAGGTCGAGGGCATCGGCGCGCATGCCACCATCGTCACCGGCGGCAAGCGCATCGGCGACAAGGGTTTCTTCTTCGAACCCACCATCATCACCGGCGTGCAGCAGTCCGATCCCATCGTGCAGGAGGAGACGTTCGGCCCGGTGCTGACGGTGCAGAAGTTCACCGACGAGGCCGAGGCGATCACTCTTGCCAACGACGTCGACTTCGGACTCGCATCGAGTGTCTGGACCTCCGATCACGCACGTACACTGCGCATCTCGGCAGCCCTGGACTTCGGTGCCGTGTGGGTCAACTGCCACATCCCGCTGGTGGCCGAAATGCCGCACGGCGGCTTCAAGTACTCCGGTTACGGCAAGGATCTCTCTGCCTACGGCGTCGAGGACTACACCCGCATCAAGCACGTCATGAGCTCGACGGAGACCATCGCATGACCGCACCTCAAAGACACCGTCACCCCCTCGATCCCCTCTCCAGCGACGAATTCGCCGCCGTGGCCGAGGTTCTCGGCCGCGATCACGGTGTCGGCGACGGCTGGCGCTACGCCTCCATCGAAATGATCGAACCGGCCAAAGCCGAGGTCGCCGCATTCGATGCGGACGGGACCGTGCCCGCACGTCGAGCAGTCTCGGTGGTGTTGAACCGCAACGAGAACACCACCTTCAAGGCCGTGGTGTCGCTTGACGATCGCACCACCGAATCGTGGACACACATTCCCGACGTGCAGCCCAACTTCACCGTAGACGAGTGGGAGGAGGCCGACGCGGCTCTGCGCGCCCACCCCGATGTGATTGCGGCCCTTGCCGATCGAGGCATCACCGATCTGGACCTGGTGTTCATGGACACCTGGACCTACGGCGAGGCGGTGACGCCGGAGAAGTACAAGGGACGACGCCTCGGCTGGTCCGATACCTGGGTCAAGGCGGCGGAGGGTGCCAATCCCTACGCCGGACCGGTGGGCGGATTCCACTGCGTCATCGACGTGAACACGATGGAACTGCTCGAGATCGAGGACACGTACCGGGTCGAGCGTCCGGAGATCATGGGCGAGTACGTCCCTCGCCACATCCCGGAGCGGATCAGGAATGCGAGCACGCGTCCGCCGCTGAAGCCTCTCGAGATCACGCAGTCCGACGGACCGTCGTTCGAGCTCGACGGCAACAAGTTGACGTGGCAGAACTGGTCGCTGCGGGTGGGATTCAACTATCGCGAGGGTATGACGCTGCACGCCGTCACCTACAACGACAACGGGAACGTACGATCCGTCGCGAATCGAATGTCGTTCGCGGAGATGGTCGTTCCATATCGTGATCACACCGAGGATCACTATCGGCGCACCGCGTTCGACATCGGCGAGTGGGGTCTCGGTTTCATGACCACCTCGCTCGAGCTCGGCTGCGACTGTCTCGGTGAGATCCGCTACCTCGACGCGGTGCTGCACAACAGCAAGGGCGAGCCGTACACGATCACCAACGCGATCTGTATCCACGAAGAAGACAATGCGGTGCTGTGGAAGCACGTCGATCACGACGCCGGAGCCGAGGTGCGTCGCATGCGCCGCCTCACCGTCAGCTTCCACGCCACCGTCGCCAACTACGAGTACCTCGTCTACTGGCGGTTCTATCAGGACGGCAACATCGAGTGCGAGGTTCGCGCGACCGGCATCATGGTCGTCACCCACTTCGAAGAGGGCGGCTCCCATCCGTCGGGAACGTTGGTCGACAACCGGACCTACGCGCCCTATCACCAGCACTTCCTGGTCGCTCGGCTCGATCTGGACATCGACGGCACCGAGAACACCGTGTATTCCAGTGAGACGCAACGCGTTCCGATGGGCCCCGACAATCCGTACGGTCTCGCGCTGACTCAGGTCAACACTCCGCTGACCACCGAGTCCGAGGGCAAGCAGGATTACGACTGGAACACCCAGAAGGCGTGGAAGGTCGTCAACGACAACGTCACCAACGGCCTCGGCACCCGGCCCGCCTACAAGCTGGTTCCGGGAGCGGCGATCCCGTCCATGTTCGATCCCGCGTCGCCGATCTTCCAGCGCGCCCAGGTGATCGGTCACACCGTCTGGGTCACCCCCAATTCGCCCGACGAGCGTTGGCCGAGCGGCGAGTTCGTCAACCAGAGCGGCGTCGACCACGGGCTTCCGGAGTGGACCGAGGCAGATCGAAGCATCGAGAACACCGATGTCGTCGTCTGGTACACCTTCGGCATCCACCACATCACTCGGCCGGAGGACTGGCCGGTGATGCCCGCGGACACGGTCTCCTTCTGGCTCAAGCCGTTCGGATTCTTCGATCGAAACCCCTCGCTCGACGTAACACCGTCGGAACCGAAGTCGTGCCACACCGATCCCGGTAGCACCTGCCATTAGCTCGACCGACTTCAGGGAAGGTCCGCCCATGCGTCTGATCGTGGGGTACCAGGCAACACCGAGTGGAGCGGACGGAATCGCCCTGGGCGCAACGCTCGCGCGTTCTCTGCAGGCATCGCTGGACATCTGCTTGGTGCTGCCCCAAGAGCGGCCGGTGCCGTCCAAAGCGCCGGTCGAGGCCGCGTACGACGACATCCTGATCGACCAGGCCACCGAGTGGTTGGCCGAGGCACTGAAACTGGTGCCCGAGGACGTACAGGCAAGTGCACACCTGCTGTTCGACGAGTCGTTCGCACAGGGCCTGCTCGACTGTGTGGACGAGTGCGACGCCTACATGATCGTCGTCGGCGCGGCCGGTGACGGTCTGCTCGGTCGCCACTCGATCGGCACCGTCACCAGCGATCTGCTGCACGTGGCACATGTGCCGCTCGCACTGGCTCCGCGGGGGTATCGACACTCTCCGCCGCAGCGGATCCGGGAGATCACCTGCGCCATCGGAAATCGTCCTGGGGCAGCAGAACTCGTCGAGGCAGCCACCGACCTCTCCGTCACCGCGGAGTTGCCGCTGCGCCTGCTCTCCCTCGTGTCCACCGAAGACCAATCGACACGGGGACAGAGTGGTCTCGCCAAGGCCGAGGAAGTATTGCGCATCGTGCAAGCGGAACTGCCCGCGGGATCGGAGGTGCAGCTGAGGGTGGCGGAGGGCTCCGGCATCGAGAAGGCCGCTTCTTCGCTCGACTGGCACGACGGCGACGTGTTGATGGTCGGGTCGTCTCGACTCGCGCAGCCTCACCGCCTGTTCCTGGGATCGGTTGCCGCCAAGATGCTTCGGGTCGTTCCCGTTCCGATGATCGTTGTTCCGAGGGAGGCCGACGATGAATGAGCACAAGGTAGTCGACGTCGAGTCCAAGGGCCTGTCGGCCGGCCAGCTCGGATTGCTCGCCAGTGTGGTGCTGGGAATCTCGACCATCGCACCCGCGTACGCATTGACGGCATCGCTCGGGCCGACGGTCACCGAGGTCGGTGTACACCTTCCCGCGATCTTCATCGTCGGCTTCATCCCGATGTTGTTGGTGGCGTTGGGTTATCGAGAGCTCAATGCTGCCGAGCCCGACAGCGGCACGTCGTTCACGTGGGCCTCGAAGGCGTTCGGTCCGTACGTCGGCTGGATGGGCGGATGGGGCCTGATCGCCGCCACCATCATCGTGCTCTCGAACCTCGCCGGGGTGGCCGTCGACTTCTTCTACCTCTTCCTCGCCCAGGTCACCAGCAACGATTCGCTGGCCGACCTGACCGGCAACAAACTGGTCAACATCGTCACGTGCCTGGTGTTCATGGCCCTTTCGGCGTGGCTGTGTTATCGAGGTATGCAGGAGACCAAGCGCGTCCAGTACACGATGCTCGGGTTCCAGTTGCTGGTGATGGCGTGGTTCATCATCGCCGCATTCGTCAAGGTGGGGGCAGGCGACGGGGCGCAGGACATCTCGTTCAGCCTCGACTGGTTCGACCCGTTCGGCATCCCGAGCTTCTCGGCGTTCACGGCCGGCCTGTCGCTGTCGATCTTCATGTACTGGGGCTGGGACGTCTGCCTGACGGTCAACGAGGAAACCTCCGGCAGCGCAAAGATTCCCGGCCGCGCAGCGCTGGTCACGGTGTTCTTCATCATCGTGCTCTACTTGCTCACGGCAGTGGCAACCCTGCTGTTCGCCGGCACCGGCGACACCGGAAACGGACTGCAGAATCCCGACACCACCGACAACGTGTTCGCCGCCCTCGCCGGGCCGGTGATGGGGCCGTTCGCGATCCTGCTGTCCCTGGCCGTGTTGAGCAGCTCCGCCAGTTCGCTGCAGGCCACGTTCATCTCGCCGGCCCGTACTCTGCTCGCGATGGGTCACTACCAGGCACTACCCAAGCGGTTCGCCTCCATCACACCGCGATTCAGCACCCCGGGCTTCGCGACACTCGTCGCAGGCGGGGCGTCGGCCGGGTTCTATGCCGTGATGCGGGTGGTGAGCGACAACGTTCTCACCGACACCATTGCCGCTCTGGGACTGATGATCTGCTTCTACTACGGCATCACGGCATTCGCCTGTGTCTGGTACTTCCGCGAGGAGCTGTTCACCAGCACCCGCAACGTCTTCTTCAAGTTCTTGGCACCGCTACTGGGCGGGGTCGGGATGGCAGTGGTGTTCGTGCAGACCTCGGTCGATGCCTGGGACCCCGAATTCGGTAGCGGCTCATCACTGTTCGGCATCGGAATGGTCTTCCTCATCGGCGTGGGGATCATCGTTCTCGGCCTCGTCATCATGGCGGCGGTAGCGCTGCGCAAGCCGGAATTCTTCAAGGGCAACATTCTCCGCCGCGATACTCCGTCACTGATAGTCGAAGACTGACGATCCCCCCTGGCTTTCGTCAGGGTGGGGGATGCTCGATTCCGCGCTCCTGCAGGCCTTGCACGATCAGCTCGGTGATGCGCACCCAGGCAGGGCGGTCGGCCCACTGCTCCGCGAGCAGTGCGTTGGCCGCAGGGTCGTCGAGACCGCGCTCGAACGACCACTCGCGGGCGTCACTCGCCCAGGTGTCGATCATCCATTCGACCGTGTCGTCCGCGAGCTCCTGGATCCGTGGATCCTCGGGTTCGAGCTCGGCTGCTCGGAACGATCGCACCATGAGTGCCAGATATCCCGGGTCTCGGAGCATGCCGCCGCCTACCGTTTCCAGCCAGGGATCGAGCCTGGATCGATAGACGGCATACGTCAGTACCCAGGCGTCGCGATAGTGATCGACCACTCCGGAGTCGATGCCTGCGTCGCGCAGGTGCTCGATCAGGCCGACGATCAGATCGGGAAGGACCAGTGCATCGCCTGCACGCAACAGCCCGAGTCGGTCGCGATCCTTCTCCAGACGTTCGATCCTGCGGTTCAGGTCGGCGTGGATCTCGACCAAGGCAACGTCGAGTGTTTCCTGTGAGGCGTCGAGCAGCTCGTGGACGCGAGCCAGTGGCACACCGGCCGAGGCTAGCGCAACAACACGTGACAGCCGCAGCACTGCCTCCCCGTCGTAGAGACGGTAACCGGAGGTGTCGCGTTGCGGCTCGTCCAACAGCCCCTGCTGGTGGTAGAACCGCACGGTTCGGGTCGTCACTCCCACGTAGGAAGCCAGCTCACCGATACGCAGCATGGCGACCATTCTTGCCGATCAACCGTCCACTCCGGCGGAGTGCGGCACCGGTTCGGTCAGCTCGCGCGCACCCGGACTCAGCACGGCGTAGGCAGCGACAGCGGTCCATCCGACTCCCATCACGACGGCCCCGAGACCGAGATCGCCGCCGACGAGCACCACCGACATCAGTCCCAACCCCATCGGACCGGCCACGAGCCCGCTCATGTTCAGCCAGCCGAGGACGCGCCCCCGAACGTCTGCGGGGACGCGTTCTGCCACGTAGACATTCCAGATCGGACCGAACAGCCCGGATCCGAGACCCATCACGAGCATCCCGGCCGCGACGATCCAGAACCCCTGCAGCTGTGCGAACAGCCAGATGCCGATCGTCATCGCAGCCATTCCCGTCACGAACGTGGACCGTCGCGATCGGGCGGCCAAGAAAGCGAACAAGGCCGACCCCGCCAACGCACCGACGGCGAACGCCGACATGGCCAGGCCGAGCTGCCCGGGTTCACCGATCTCGTTGAAGTGGCCGGGCAGCAGCAGGCTGATCATCGGCGGGGTGACCAGACTCGCGAGGAACGCGAAAAGCAGCATCGCCCGCAGTGCGGGCGTGCGACGGATCAGGTCCAGCGCATTTCCCGACCCCGCGGCACCGGCCGCGAACGCCTGCCCCACGACCGGAACCAACGCAGTCAGCACCGCAGCGGCCGACGACGAGGCGGCGGTGACGGCCACGACATCGATCGGGTCCAGCATGCTCAACAGCAGACCCGCCAGAGCCGGTCCGGCCAGGAACGCCAGCGAGAAACCGGTCTGAAAGAACCCGGCCACCGCCGTGACCGACGTCCCCGAGATCGACGCGACGTCGGCGAGCATCGCCTGACGAGCCGTCATGCCCGGCACATCGAAGACAGCGCCTGCCACTCCCAGCACCACGAACCATGGCACCGACAACCCCACCGTCGCACTCACCACGATCAGGCCGAACACCGCAGTTGCACTGCCGAGATCGGAGACGACGGCCACGTTGCGTGCCCCGAATCGGTCGATCAGTCGACCGCCGGCGAACGTTGCCGGCACCGCTGCGATGCCCGCCGCCGCAGCGATCAGACCTGCCGACGCCAAGCTTCCGGTCGTCGCCAGCACCAACCAGGGCAGGACGATAGTGATGGCCGAGTTGCCGAAAAGCGACAACGACGCGCCACCGATGTACAGCGGGACAGCAACACGGATGCGACTCATGCTTCGATGATCTGCATTGACGTAGCGTCAAGGTCAAGGTGCGCCTGCGGTTGTTGCCGATGAACTAACCGTCGAGCTCGTCCGAGGCCACAGGATCGAATCCGGCCAGCAGCGCACGGAGTCCGTACTCGAAGGCCTCGTCGGAGCGGGAGGACTTCGAGGACGCGGTGTCGAGGGCTGCGCGCAGCGCGCGCCCGACCTCCACACTGGGCCGCCACGGGGCTTCCGGTGCCGCCAGATCGAGCGCCGAGCCCAGTACGAAGCTGTCGAGAACGGTGATGATGTTGAGTACGTCGGCGGGTCCGAAGTCGGCCGCCGACAAGGCATCTGCCAATGCGTTGTACATACCGAAGGCATGGGCGCTGTTGACCGCATGCTCGGTGAGCAGCGGTATCAGACGTGGGTAGCGGGCGTAGCTGTCGCGGTACGCGCGGGCGATCTGCGCGACGGTCTCACGCCAATCGAGCCCGTGCCCCGGGAGCGCGACCTCGGACATCGCGCGCTCGCGCAACAACTCGACTATCTCTTCGCGACCCGACACGTGGTTGTACAACGACGACGGGCTGACGCCCAGTTTCTTGGCGAGGAGCGGAATGGTGAAGCCACCGCTATCGGCCACCAGCGCGAGGGCGGCAGTGGTGATTCGTTCGGTGTCCAACAGTGACACAGACGGTCTCCCCACGGTGCACACCTTTCTTCCTCTTGCGGTTCCGATCGACATCGACAATACTTAACGAATCACATTCGTTTTATCGGAGGTTCCATGCTGACGATCACCGCACTCACTGCCCCCGAGGCCCCGATTCGCACCACCCCGACCGATCGAGCGCCGCTCCGCGTCGCACTGGTGCAGCATCGCTGGAATCCCGACGCCGCCGCGCTGAAAGCAGAACTGATCGAAGCGATCTCCACCGCCGCCGGGCTCGGGGCCGAGGTCGTCTTCCTGCCCGAGATCACTCTGCTGCGCTACCCCGCCGACACTCGCGCCGGAGCGAACCCGGGCGGCGAGGCCGAGGATCTGCTCACCGGCCCCACGTTCGCTCTCGCCGCCGAGGCCGCCGCGGCGAACGGCATCGTGGTGCATGCCTCGCTGTACGAGAAGTCCGAGGCCGCAGACGGATTGGGCTTCAACACCGCCATCATGGTCTCGCCGACGGGCGAACTGCTGGCGCGAACCCGAAAATTGCACATCCCCATCTCGGCCGGCTACTACGAGGACACCTACTTTCGGGCCGGTCCGGCCGACGACCCGTACCCCGTCTACGCACCGCAAGAACTCGGCGGCGCCCGAGTGGGCCTGCCCACCTGCTGGGACGAATGGTTTCCCGAGGTCGCACGCAGTTACGCACTCGGCGGCGCAGAAATTCTCGCGTATCCGACGGCCATCGGATCCGAGCCGTCGTTCCCCGCCTTCGACACCCAGCCCCTGTGGCAGCACGTCATCGTCGGCCACGGCATCTCGAACGGCCTGTTCATGGTGGTGCCGAACCGCTGCGGCGACGAGGGTGAGATCACCTTCTACGGTTCGTCGTTCATCTCCGATCCCTACGGCCGCGTCCTGGTTCAGGCACCTCGCGACGAACCGGCGGTCCTCGTTGCAGATCTCGACCTCGATCAGCGTCGAGAATGGTTGGAGCTGTTCCCGTTCCTGCTCACCCGCAGACCCGACACCTACGGTCGCCTGACCGATCCGGTGCGCACCGACGCACCGTACGGCGACGGACACCCCGCGACGCCGGTGATCAAATGAACACCGCCGCAACGACGTTCACGATGCCGTCCGAGACCGCGCCGCAGGACAAGGTGTGGATGGCCTTCCCGTGCGAGGGTTACTCACTCGGCGACGATCCGGAGGCCAAGCACGAGGCCCGTTCCACCTGGGCCGCCGTCGCGCATGCGGTTGCCGAGTTCGAGCCGGTGACCGTCGTCGTCGATCCGGCCGAGCGTGCCGTGGCAGCGACGTACCTCTCCCGCGACGTCGAGGTCGTCGAGGCACCGTTGAACGACGCCTGGATGCGCGACATCGGTCCGACGTTCGTTCATGCCGACGACGGATCGGTCGCGGCGATCGATTGGATCTTCAACGGCTGGGGCGCACAGGACTGGGCGCAATGGGACAAGGACAGCCGCATCGGCGAGTTCGTAGCGAATCAGGCTGCAGTGCAACGAGTTACGTCCCCGATTGTCAACGAGGGGGGCGGTATTGCCGTCGACGGCGCAGGGACGGTGCTGATCACCGAGACCGTGCAGCTCGACCCAGGGCGCAATCCAGGCCTGTCGAAAGCGGACATCGAGGCGGAGCTGGCGCGAACCATCGGTGCGCAGCACGTCATCTGGCTACCCCGCGGATTGACCCGGGATTCGATGCGGTTCGGCACACGGGGTCACGTCGATATCGTCGCGGCCATTCCGTCGCCGGGAACTGTTCTGGTACACCGGCAACGTGATCAGGCTCACCCCGATCACGAGGTCAGCGCACTGATCGTCGATACCCTGCGTGCCACTCACAGCGGCTCGGGTGAGGACTGGAACATCGTCGAGGTGCCGGCTCCACAGACGCTGCGTGACGCCGACGGTTTCGTCGACTACAGCTATATCAACCACCTCGTCGTCAACGGCGGCGTCATTGCCTGCAGCTACGACGACCCATCCGACAACGAGGCGGCGGCAATACTGCGAGACGCCTACCCGGGTAGAAAAGTGGTGACGGTGGACGCGCGGCCGCTCTTCGAGCGAGGCGGGGGCATCCACTGCATCACCCAGCACCAGCCTTCGGTGCGCACTCTCGGCTGACGGCCGAGCCTACGAGCTGCGTCGAACTTCGAGGTGCTCGCCGACGACGACGGTCTGCGCCTCGGTCACGCAGTCCAGTCGTCCGTCCAGGCGCAGAGATACGTTGTACTCGCCCGGCTTGAGGGCGAACGTGGTGATCTCGATGCTCGAAGTGTTCTCGTCCACGATGACGCGGTGACTCAGCGTCAGCATGCCGTTGTGCAGAACCTCGCACATCTGGCCCGGGATGACGTTGTCGACGTGAACGGTGATGGTCTTGGGTCCGCCGAGAACCTCGATGGTGGGCTGCGGCGTGCTCGACCCGACGAGTCTGAGGTAACTCTTGTCTCTGCGCACGGCCTCGACTTCCCTGTTAGCTTGCTCCACCCGAAGGTGAACGTCCGACGTGGTCTCGTTGGTACTTCGTGGCGCGACGAAAGACGGATTGGTCGTACACATCGTCATCGGCCTCGAACCGAGCCTCTCTCTTCATCGGGTGCATCGCCGTTCACGTTACGAACTCGCGTCCGGACAGCCCGCCAACAGCGCCGACACCGGAAAATCTCGATGTCATCGGTCAGAACATACCCCTCGTGCTTCGAATCTGCGAACGGACTGATCGAACCGAGACCTTTACGTATCCATTCGCCGTGTAAAACCGAGCGCAGCCACTCCCGCGGGCCGAATCAGTCCTCCGTCTGCAATCTCATGAGCTCGGCCTTCTCCGCGGCGCGCTCGGCGTTTCGCACCCGCCGCCGCCTGTTCCTGATCCCTATGACTCCTGCCGCGAGTCCCAACGGCACACCGATCGCGGCCCCGAACAACACCGACCCGAAGCTGCCGCCGCCGTAATGAACCAGTAGCCGAATCCCGGCTCCACCGAAGCCCAGGAAATACAGCACCGCGCCGACCGCCAACCGGGGCCGTCGCAACTCCTGCACGGTGTACATGTCGATCCCCCGAGCCCGGGCGTACCCCACAACGACATAGGCGACAACGAGGAGCGCGACGATGACCCCGATCGCCACCCACGCCCCGGTGACACCCGCCGCAAAGGGCAGGACCGCACCGGTGATCAATCCGATCCACAACAACGACTGGAATCCGACGGCCGAGGCCTCGTTCCAGATGTCGCGTTGCAGCTCGTCGGCGTAGAACTCGTCGTCGAGGTCGCCTACGAATCGAGCCGCTCTGACGAATGCGCTCATGATTGCGTGTCTCCTTCGTCTCCGAACAGTGTTTCCACCGTCGTGTCGAGTGCGCGGGCCAATCGCAACGCCAGGTACACGCTCGGGGCATAGTCGCCGCCTTCGACGGAGACGATGCTCTGCCGGCTCACCCCACAGATGGTGCCGAGTTCGGCCTGGGTGATGCGTGCCAGTTTGCGATGCTCGCGAACGGTATTCGTTCCCGGCATGCCAAAAGTCAACTCTGCTTGTCATAAAATGTCAAGCGTAGTTGTCATATTGATGCTTTTACGTCAGCGTTACGCGGGAAACAGACTCGTCACCGCGGAACATACCAGCGCAATACTTGCCCTTTACTGTTCGCAATCGCGAATACAACTCTGTATACAAACTTCCGAAAGGGCCGTAGATGCCTGCTGTCTCGAAGCGCGTGTCCGTCAAACGCGTCATGGTCGTTCCCGCAGCGCTGGCTGCATTGAGCCTGGTCGCCACCGCCTGCGGGAGCAAGGCGAGCGACACCACCTCCGCCGAGGGCGGCGGAGGCGCGTCCACCTCCTGTGTGGACACCTCGGGCGACACCATCAAGGTCGGCTCGCTCAATTCCCTGTCCGGCACGATGGCGATCAGCGAAGTGACAGTGCGTGATTCGATCGCACTTGCCGTCGAACAGATCAACGCGGCGGGTGGCGTCAACGGTAAGCAGATCGAGATCGTCGCAGAGGACGGCGCATCCGAGCCGACGGTGTTCGCCGAGAAAGCAGAGAAGCTGATCAGCAGCGACTGTGTCGCAGCGGTGTTCGGCGGCTGGACGTCGTCGAGCCGCAAGGCGATGCTGCCGGTGTTCGAGGACAACGACGCACTCCTCTACTACCCCGTGCAGTACGAGGGCCTCGAGGCGTCGAAGAACATCTTCTACACCGGCGCCACCACCAACCAGCAGATCATCCCGGCGCTGGACTACCTGAAAGAGAAGGGCGTCAAGTCCCTCTACCTGGTGGGCAGCGACTACGTGTTCCCCCAGACCGCAAATCGCGAGATCAAGGCGTACGCGGCCGCCAACGGCATCGAGATCAAGGGTGAGGACTACACCCCACTCGGTTCGACGGACTTCTCCACGATCGTCAACAAGGTGCGCTCCGCCGACGCCGATGCGGTGTTCAACACTCTCAACGGTGATTCCAACGTCGCATTCTTCCGCGAGTACACCAACGCCGGCCTCAAAGCTGCTGACATGCCGGTCATCTCGGTGTCCATCGCCGAGGAAGAGGTGGCGGGCATCGGTGCCGCGAACATCGAGGGCCAGCTGACCGCCTGGAACTACTATCAGACCGTCGACAGCCCGGAGAACACCACGTTCGTCGCCGACTACAAGGCGAAGTACGGTGCCGACAAGCCCACCTCGGACCCTATGGAAGCCGCGTACACCTCGGTATACCTGTGGAAGAACACCGTCGAGAAGGCCGATTCCTTCGCGGTGGCAGATGTTCAGGCCGCAGCCGACGGCGTCAGCTTCGCCGCCCCCGAGGGCGAGGTCGTCATCGACGGCGACAACCACCACATCTCCAAGACCGCGCGCATCGGTGAGATTCGCGCCGACGGACTGATCTACACGGTGTGGGAATCCCCCGAGGCCATTGCACCCGACCCGTTCCTCGAGACCTACGACTGGGCCGCCGACCTCAACTGACCATCCCTCGTGCGCGTTTTGCGTAGCTGTGGCTACGCAAAACGCGCACGAGCTCCGAAGGAGCCCTCCATGGACGTCGTGATCGGACAGTTGTTCACCGGCCTGTCGATCGGATCCATTCTCTTGCTCGCCGCCCTCGGGCTCTCACTGACGTTCGGTCAGATGGGCGTCATCAACATGGCGCACGGCGAGTTCATCATGGCCGGTTCGTACACGGCCTATGTGGTGCAGCAGATCGTCTCCACCGGCGGCGCATCACTGTTCATCTCACTCGTCGTCGGCTTCCTCGTCGGCGGCGCAATGGGAGTGTTGTTGGAGGTCACGCTGATTCAGCGCATGTACCACCGCCCACTGGACACCCTGCTCGTCACGTTCGGTGTCGGGCTCATCCTGCAGCAGCTCGCCCGCGACATCTTCGGTGCTCCGGCAGTCAACGTCGTGTCCCCTGGATGGCTCAGCGGCGGCGTCGACATCCTCGGTGCCGTGGTTCCCAAGACCAGAATCTTCATTCTCGTGCTCGCGATCGTCGCCGTCGTCGCACTGTCGGTGGCACTGAAGAAGACCGCGATGGGTCGACGCATCCGCGCGGTGGTGCAGAACCGCGATCTCGCGGAGACCTCGGGCATCTCGAGCCGCAGGACGGACATCTCGACGTTCTTCCTCGGTTCCGGCCTGGCCGGTGTCGCAGGCGTCGCACTCACCCTGATCGGTTCCACCAGTTCCACTGTGGGACAGAGCTATCTGATCGACGCCTTCCTGGTGGTCGTCGTCGGCGGCCTCGGCCAGATCAAGGGTGCGGTCATCGCGGCGTTCGCCCTCGGGATCCTCAACTCGTTCATCGAATACAGCACCACCGCCTCGATCGCCAAGGTCATCGTGTTCGTTCTCATCGTGATCTTCCTGCAGGCCCGACCGCAAGGCTTGTTCGCCGTCAAGACAAGGAGCCTGGTATGAGCGAATTCATCGCCAAGCGCGGTGCCCTACTGGGATTCGCCATCGCCGCGATACTGTTGTTCGCCGTCGCTCCTGCCGTCCTCAGCGACTTCCGATTGAATCTGCTCGGCAAGTTCATCTGCTACGCCATCGTGGCGGTCGGAATCGGATTGGCCTGGGGCCGAGGCGGAATGCTCACCCTGGGTCAGGGCGTCTTCTTCGGCATCGGTGCCTACATCATGGCCATGCATCTGAAGATCTCCGACGCAGATCTGCGCGGGGACGACGTACCGGACTTCATGTCGATCGCCGGAATTCGTGAACTGCCGTCCTACTGGGTGCCGTTCACCTCGCCCATCACGACAATCCTGGGCATCCTGTTCGTGCCGGCCCTGGTGGCGCTGGTGCTCGGTCTCGGCGTGTTCAAGCGTCGGGTCAAGGGCGCGTACTTCGCGATCCTGAGCCAGGCTCTCGCCGCGGCCTTCGCGATCCTGCTGATCGGCCAGCAGACCACGGGCGGCTCCAACGGCCTCAACAGATTCCGCACGTTCTTCGGGTTCAATCTCAACGACCCAGCGAACAAGCAGATGCTGTTCTTCATCGCTGCAGGTGTACTGCTCGTGGTCGTGGCCATCACCCGCCAGCTGATGTACTCGCGATACGGCGAACTGCTGGTTGCGGTACGCGATCAGGAGGAGCGCGTCCGGTTCCTCGGGTACGACCCCGCCAACGTCAAGATCGTGGCGTACGTGGCCGCGGCATTCTTCGCGGGACTGGCCGGGGCACTGTTCGTTCCGATCGTCGGCATCATCTCCCCCAACGACGTCGGCATCGTCCCGTCCATCGCGTTTCTCATCGGTGTCGCCATCGGCGGTCGCACTACGCTGCTCGGTCCGGTTCTCGGTGCACTGGGCGTCGCCTGGGCTCAGACCACACTGTCCGAGCAGTTCCCGTCCGGCTGGACGTATGCGCAGGGTCTGCTGTTCGTGGTGGTCGTCGGGTTCTTCCCCGCCGGTATCGCCGGACTGTTCGCACTGCGCAAACGAAAGAAGGAACTCGAGCCGGTCCCCGAACCGAGCGAAGAGCCAGAGAAGGAACTCGCACGATGATTCACGTCGAAGGCCCGCAACCGACGTTCGGCGGTAACGCCGGCATGTCGAGTCAGTATCTCGAAGTCCGCGACCTGACGGTCAGTTTCGACGGTTTCAAGGCCAATACCAATGTCGATCTGACGCTGATGCAGGGCGATCTGCGCTTCCTCATCGGGCCCAACGGCGCAGGCAAGACCACACTGATCGACGCCATCACCGGACTCGTTCCCGCGACCGGCTCGGTCACCAAGTCCGGTGTCGAACTGCTCGGCAAGAAGGTGCATCAGATCGCCCGCCTCGGCATCGGTCGTACCTTTCAGACCGCCAGCATCTTCGAGAATCTGACGGTGCTGCAGAACCTCGATATCGCCGCCGGGTCCGGACGTTCCGTGCTGACGATGTTGCGTCGTCGGGGATCGGTGCTTCCGCAAATCGAAGAGGCTCTCGAGACGATAGGCCTCACGGCCGAACGCGACAAGCCGGCCGGAATTCTCGCGCACGGTCAGAAGCAGTGGCTCGAGATCGGAATGCTGTTGGTACAGAACGCCGACGTCCTCCTTCTCGACGAGCCGGTCGCAGGCATGAGCCACGAGGAGCGCGAGGAGACGGGACAGCTACTGCAGCGCATCGGCGGTGAGCGGACCGTCGTCGTGGTCGAGCACGACATGGACTTCATGCGCATGTTCGCCACCTCGGTCACGGTGTTGGCTGCCGGACGCGTTCTGGCCGAGGGCACGGTGGCCGAGGTACAGGCAGATCCGAAAGTCCAAGAGGTCTATCTCGGCACCGCAGCTGCGGGCGAGGAACTCGACCAGATCGCAGAAGAAGGAGCCGATCATGCTTGAACTGGTCGACGTGCGTACCGGTTACGGTCGCAGCGAAGTGATTCACGGTGCGTCGCTGACGGTCCCGGCCGACGGTGTCGCCGCGGTGATGGGACACAACGGCGCAGGCAAGACCACTCTGCTGCGGGCTGCGGTGGGGTTGCTCGAGGTCAACTCCGGCAAGGTCATGTTCGACGGTGAGGACGTGAGCGCGTTGCGTCCCAGCGCGCGCGTCGCACGCGGACTCGCCTACGTGCCCCAGGGTCAGCAGTCGTTCGGCCAGTTGACGACGGCCGAGAACCTGCAGGTGGTAGCCGACGGCCGCAAGCGCGGCAAAGCTCTCGTCGACGAGGCACTCGATCTGTTTCCGGCGCTGAAGGAATTGCTCGGTCGCAGAGCAGGATTGCTCTCGGGTGGTCAGCGCCAACAGCTGGCCATCGCGCGGGCACTGATCACCGAACCCAGAATGCTGATCCTGGACGAGCCGACCGAGGGTATCCAGCCGTCGGTCGTCGCCGAGATCGAACGCACCGTCATCGAGCTCACCCGACGCGGAGGTCTCGGAGTTCTGTTGGTGGAGCAGCACATCGGCTTCGCACTCGAGTCCGCACAGAATTACTACATCCTCGAGGCCGGCCGCATCACGTCCACCGGAGTGGGCGGTACCGACTCCGAGGCGGACGTCCGCGCAGCCATGGCGATCTGACCGGACGCATCGTGCCGCGCAAGGACCTTCGCGAGAAGGTCTACTCGTCACTGCGCCGGGATCTCGTTTCCGGTGCCATCAGCTCCACGGAACGGCTCGGCGAGGAGCGTCTCGCGGAGCTGTACGGTGTCTCGCGCACTCCGGTGCGCGAGGCGCTGGCGCGATTACAGGCCGATGGTCTCGTCACCCGAGACGACGCCGGTCTTCATGCGTACCGCCCACGGCTCGGCGAACTGCCCGATCTGTACGAGCTGCGCTCGACCCTCGAAGCCCGCGGCATCACGCGCTCGATGTCGCACCCCGTCGATCGAGAGTCGCTGTCGAACCTGCTCGACACCTGGATCGGTCTGCGCGCACATCCTCCCGAGACCACCGACGACCTGGTGGCGCTGGACGAGAACTTCCACGTCACCTTGCTTGCCGCGTCCGGAAATTCGGCTCTGACCGAAGCCCTGTGCACCGTCAACTCTCGGGTGCGCCCGGTCCGAATACTCGGCGGACTCGATGCCACGGCCGTCGTCTCGGCGATCGATCAGCACATCGACATCGTCGAGCACGTTCTGGCCGGGACCTTGGACTCGGCACTGGAACTGCTTCTGACACATATCGATTCGTCTCGAGATCGGGTGGTCGAGCGAGCCCGGCAGGCCGCGGCGCTGGCGGGTGCTGTCCGGATCTGAAGTGTCAACCGCGATCCGACAGGATTCGATCGATGTCGTCGAGCACGGTCTGCCCGCCCATGGGCCCGACACCGGTGATCCAGTACGACAGATCCACCGCATGCGGATTCGGCAGCACGCCCGCGTTGGCGGAGATCGATGCCGGAATCGCCGCGGGATCCGACGGGTCCGACGCCGTCACGACGATCAGATCAGCTGCCGCCTCGGCCGCCAGCTCGGGCGAGAGGTCCACGGAGATCTCGTCGGCCCATTCCGGCCGCGGCGGAGTGGTGAAGCCTGCGCACTCGAGGGTGCTTCCGGCGAACGAGGACGGCCCGTACAACGTCAGTTCACCGGCGCGGGGGCGAATCAACTGCGCGGTCTTCCCAGCGGTGTCGTGCTTTTCGGCGATCTCGGCGCACCGGTCGTCGTACGCGGTGAGCAGTTCCTCCGCCTTCGCCTCCCTACCGAGAATGCGCCCGACGAACCGGACACTCTCGCGCCACGGATCGGACTGGGAAGCGATGAACACCGTCGGCGCAATGGCGGATAACTGGTCGTAGTACTCACCGTGCCGAGTCTCGGTGCCGAGAATGAGGTCGGGTTGCAGGGCCGCGATGTCTTCGACGGTCGGTTCGGTCACCGTGCCGACCGTTGCGATGCCAGCCGCTTCCGTACCGAGGTACGACGGCACCCCACTCGCTTCGCTGAGTACTGCGGTGCCGACGGGCACGACGCCGAGTGCGACGGTGGTGTCGAGCTCGACCGGCTCGAGAGTGACCACGCGCAGAGGCGTTTCCGGAACGTCGACCGTTCCCCGGACGGTCTCGACAGATCGCGTCGCACTGCCGTGGGCGTCGGAGGTGGCCTCGGTGGACGAACACGCCGTCGCGGTGACACCGAGGGCGGCGACGGTGAGGGCGAGGGCCGTGATGCGGGCATGGAACTTCGTCAAGGGTCCTCCGAGGGGAAATTGTGTCGAATCACAAAGAGGATAGCCTAGCCTTCATCTGCCCGGTGACGTCCGGCCTGTCAGTGGGTACGGTGTGGCTGTGACCACACCACGCATTCCGTCCGGTACCGCCACAACTCTCGGGCCCATCAACTGGGTCATCTGCAAGGTGATCGCCAAGGGTGCAGGCGTGCCGAATCCACATCTGTTCACCACCCTCGGCCGCACCGGTGGTCTGTTCCGAGCATGGCTGTTCTACAGCGCGCACCTGATGCCCGGCGGCAAGATATCGCGCAAGGAATCCGAACTGGTAATCCTGCGTGTGGCTCACCTTCGAGAGTCCGCGTACGAGATGGACCACCACGTTCGGCTCGGCAGGCGCGCAGGCATCGACCGGGATCTGCTGGAGTCGATCAAGATCGGACCCGACGCACCGGGCCTGTCTTCGCGCTATCGCGCGATTCTGACCGCCGTCGACGAACTCATCGCCACCAAGACACTCACCGACACCACCTGGGCCGAGCTCACGACGCAGTTCGACGAACGTCGACTCCTCGAGTTCATGCTGCTGGTCACCCAATACGACGGTCTGGCAACGACTCTCGGCACCCTGCGCGTCGAACGCGACTACGGCGACCGGCCGCCACGACGATGAGCGAGTCGCCCGAGACGGCACTGCGCCGCGCCCTCGAGATGATCGAGCCGGAGATGCTGCGCGGTGTGGCACGCACCGACGGCGGTTACGTCGAATTGTTGCCGGACGTTCCGGCCCCGAACCCGTCGCCTGCGAGTATCGCGATGAACAATCCTGTGGTGGCGGCGATCTACGAAAAGCTGTGGCGCCCGTTCGGAGTGTCCATGATGGGCATCGCCGGCATGTCGATGTCGGCCGAGCGTGCCAAAGCCGTCGCCGACCTTCGCTTGAGCGGCCACCAGCGTGTACTCGATGTCGCTTGTGGCCCAGGGAATTTCACGAAGTTTCTGTCCGAGGCTCTCACCGGTGATGGGCTCGCAGTTGGGTTCGACATCTCCGAGGCGATGATTGCCCGGGCAGTGCGCGACAACCGAGGCCCACGTGCGGCATACGTGCGCGGGGATGCAGCACATCTGCCGTATGCGGACGCAACGTTCGACGCCGTCTGTTGCTACGCCGCGCTCTATCTCGTTCCGAAGCCGATGACGATGCTGGACGAGTTGATTCGCGTCCTACGGCCGGGTGGACGCATCGCCATCATGACGAGCTGCGAGCCACGCCCGGCACCGCTCGGTTCGGTGGTGGGCTTCGGGACCGGCCTGGCGGGCGTCAGGATGTTCCCGAAGAATCAGTTCACCGATATTTTCGCCCGCGCAGGCATGACCGATATGGAACAGGACATCCACGGACTGGCCCAATTCGTCAGCGCCACCAAGCAGTAACCGGCCGAAACGGTCTCAGTTCTTGGGACCGTAGTCGTCGACGATCCAGCGCCCGTCGTGATCGGAGACTGTGACCGCCAGGATGTTGTCCACCGAACCGCCGTCGGGTGACTGCACGTTGCGGGTCTGCTGCTGCGCGTACACCGATATCTTGTACACCCCGTCGGTCTCGGAATCGATTGCTGCCGAGAGCGCTTCGCCCGAGGCGACCACCTGGGATTCGGTCATGATTGCCGTCAGCGCATCCTTCACGCCGTCGTACCGATCCTGCAACGGTTGCGCCGCACCGTCCTTGACGCTCACGAAGAACGCGTCGAGGTCGTTGTAGTCGTAGGTCAGCGATCTGGTCGTGTAGTCCTTGGCGGTGTTCAATGCAATCTGCCGATCCGTCTCTTGCTGCCGCACGGCGTCGAGATCGCCTGCAGCGGAGTGCCACAGGTAGCCGAACACCGCGGCGAGCACAACAGCGATCACTGCAACGGCGACTGCAGCAACCAGGTAGATCGGCCGACCGGAAGCACGTGCAGTGGTCGCCGCCGCTTCGGGGGCAGCCGATTCCGAGGCACCTGCCGAGCTCTCGGCAGTGGTGTCGTGGTCCTGAGCGGTCGCGGTATCGGTCATCGGGGTCACTCCAGTGATGTCGTTTCGAGTCGAGAAATCGGTCAGTTCGGGATGGTCACGGCTACTCGCGCGGGCCCTCCCTCCGGGAAGACTCCGCCCAATATGTCGATGATCTTCCCGGCGTCGACCCGTAACGGCTTGATGGGGGCCGTGTACGGCTTCAACAACGTGGCGATCAGCGCCAGATCCGGGGACGTCGGTGTCAGATAGCTGTCGATCTTGGCGACGAGTGGGCCGACCTGGTCGTCCCACACATCCGAGGCCACATACGAGTACTGCTCGAATGCTTGCAGCAGACTCGACACTCCCTGGCCGGTCGTACCCACCCACGGACCGGCGTCGGTGAGTACCGGACCGTAGCCGTAGGCCTTCCTGCCGAGCTGCTGCGCATTGTCGTAGAGATGTCGAATCTCCTCACTCTTGTCCCGCAACGTCAGAGCCAGCAGCCTGAAAGTGTCGACGAGGTTGTCGATCTCCGGGTCGCGGCCCAGCACCGCGGTGTTTGCAGTGTCTGCCAGCCCCGAAAGCGCACCGGTGTCGATCTGCGCCACCAGTGCATCGACCTTGCCGAGGGTGTCGCTGACCGTGGCCGACACGAGGGTCCGATCCACCGGAATGACCGACCCGTCGTGTAGGAAAGGCGCGCCTGCGCGGCGTGGCCGGATGTCGAGGTACTGCTCCCCCGCCACCGACAGATTGGCAACCACCACCTTCGAATCGACCGGGATGTCGTGGCTCGCATCCAGACTCAGTGTCACATCCAGTCCCGCGGCGGTGACGACGATATCGTCGACCTCACCGACTTTCATGCCGCGCATCGTGACCTGGGAGGTATCCATCAGCCCACCCGACGTCGCCAGTTCCACGATCACCGTGTTGTGTTCGCGACGTGGGTCCATGCCCAGAACACCGACACTCATGTAGCCGATACCGGCCACGGTGAGCACCAGCAGTGCGACGAGCGAGAACACGGTGGAGAGCTTCATCGCACGATTCCGATCGATCGCAGGACGCCGATCATCTCGTCCGCTCTGGCCCCGGGATCCGGTACCCCGTCCGCCCGAACCGAATCGATCGCGATGTTCGGCGTTGTCGAGAAGAACGGCACGAGGCGTTCTCGCAGCAGAGCGTTCACCTTTTCGGCGTTCATCGGCACCGTGGTGTCGGCCGACGAGATGGTCATGATCGCGGGCAGGATTATGGCGATCGCGCCGCTCAACTCCTGATAAGGCGGCGCGAGTACGTCACCGACGTGCTGCGTCCCGTAACCGAGGGCGAGGATCAAATTCACCACGCTGAAGAGCACCTCGGACAGTCCCTGCGCCCGCGATGGGCCCAGGTCCAACACCCGCGTCAGTCCCGCCTCCTGCTGTACCAGCGTGTTCGAAACTCCCTCTGCTGCAGCGAGAATACGGTCGATGTCAACGGTGTTCGCTCCGAGATCGGTAATGGCCGCGCGGGCCGCAGCGTTCACCCGATCGAACATCTGTGGATCCTGCGGCACCGCCGCGTTGACGTTGTTCACCGCTTCCTGCAGTTCCACCACGTGCCCGCCGGTCACCACGTTCGACAATCCGCGCAACACATCCTCGACGTTGTCCGCAGGAATGGTGCGTTCGAGTGGAATGACGTCTCCGTCCGCCAGTTCGCCTCCGCTGGAATCGTTCTCGGGAGGCTGGAGCGAGATGTAGATCTCGCCGAGAATCGTGCTCTGCCGAAGCTCTGCGATCGTATTCTCGGGAAGGCGGACCGCGGCCGCGAGATCGACCGTTGCCACGGCCTTGTCGTCGACGAGGGTGACGTGGTCCAGAACCCCGGCATCGACGCCGTCGACGACCACCTTGGCCTTGGCGGGCAGGTTGAGCACGCTGGCGAACTCGATGTCCACGGTGTACTTGTCGCCGTCGACATAGCTGCCGGGGATCGGCAGATCGGCCGGGTTCACGCTGCACCCGGCGATCACCGTTCCGATCACCAGAATTGTTCCGGCCCGGAATCGTGTTCGCATCATCGCCATCCCGCCGATCCGAGAATCAACTGCACCAGGCCGACATCGATGACATCGCCGCGCTGCTGATCAGCCGAACAGGTGGGGCGGTACTTGTTGATCACGGCACAGATCTCGTTGGGAGAATTGGTGTCGATCTCGAATTGCGGTGGGTGGTAGGTCAATCGGCCCGCTCGCAGATCCTCGTCGTAGAGCGTCACCAACGAATCGCTCACGGTGGGGACCTGTTCGAGAATGTCCTTGATATCGCCGATACGGCCCAGCCCCACGTCCACGATGGGTATCAGCTGGTCGAGGAACCCGTATACCTTGTCGGCGTACTTGTCGAGTTGCCGCTCCAGGACGGGAATGAAGTCCACCGCCAAGTCCACTGCACCTGCGAACTCCGTCGTGAACTCGGACAGCGTGATCATGCCGGCCTTCAAGTTGTCGAGCAGCTTGGCGACGTCGGGCCAGTTGACCGCGAACACGTCGACGAGCTTGTCGATGTTGTCGATCAGACGTCGCACGGTGGCGTCGCGGTCGGTGGGTTCACCCACCAGCACCGAGAGCTGCTGGATGGCCGAATTGAGCTGTGGCCCCGATCCGTCGAGGGCACCGTCGAGCGATCGAAGGGTGTTGCCGAGTATCTCCGGTCGATTGCCGTCTGCATCGGCCGGACCGAGCAGGTCCGTGGCGAGCTTCGAAACGGCATCGAAGGTTTCGCTCGCACCGAGAGGAGTCCGCGTGCGCGCCAGCGGAATGCACTGGGCTCGATCGAATTCGGGCCCGTCGGTGTACGGCTCGGTGAACTCCACATGCCGGTCGGTGACGACCGAACTGGACAATGTGACTGCACCGACCTCGGCAGGCAATGCCAGGTTGTCGTCCACCTCCATCGTCACCAGAACGCCGTCGGGAACGCCGGCATCGGCGGAGATGGACGTCACCGTTCCCACGGCAACACCGAGCATGGTGACCGAGTTGCCCTCGTACAGGCCGACCGTGTCGGTGAATTCCGCACAGACACTGGAGGTTCGGCTCACCACATCGAGCGAACCGCTCGCGGACGCAACGGTACCGGTCAGTGCGGCCACTGCGACCAGCGATACTGCGACCACAACCGGTCGCTTCCACTGCCGAGCCATCAGCATGTCCTTCCCGGAAGCGGAATGCACACGCCCGCGCCGGTGACGACGCTCTGAGACTGGTCGACCACCGCCCCATCGGCGTCACCGTGTGCCACCAATGCGCCGATCTGGTCGGAGGCGGTCTTGACCTGGGTCAGCGCCGCATCGAAGTCGCCGAATTGCGCGAAGACCTTCTGCACTATCTCCTCCAGCTGAACCACCGAAGGCTCGATGCCCTCCTCGTACGCCATCAGGGGCCGGTGGAACAGCGCGAACAGGCGCTTCAAGAGATCGAATGCACTGACCACGTCCGTGCGCTTGTCACCGAAGCCCTTCGTCAGAGTCCCCAACTGTCGCACCAACTCGTCGAGCATCAGCTGATCGGAGGACAGAGCCGCGGTGTACTCGTCGGATACCGCCAGACCTCGTTCGAGCTGATCGGAACGCTGAGCGATCAGATCGGTGAGTGCAGTGAGATTGTCGACCACCCGGCGAGTCGACTCCGGCTGGACGGTCAGTGCTGCGTCCACTTCGGCGATGGTCGCGCGCAGCGTCGAGCCGTCGATGTCGCGGACCAACGGCGTTACTTGCTCGAGTGTCTTCGAGAGGTCGAACGGGGTCTTGGTGCGTTCCGTCGGAATGGGGGTATCGCCGAGAGGTGCCTCGCCGGTGGACACGAGCTTGATGTAGTGCCCACCGATCGGAGTCAGCAATTGCACCGAGAGACTGGAGGTATCACCGACGAAGACATCGCGGTCCACACCGAACGTGATATCGACGTGGTCACCGGCTAGCGCCACTGTGCGTACGGTGCCGACGGCGATCCCGGCCAATCTGATCTCGTCACCTGCCGCGAGGCCACCGGACGAGCCGAAATGCGCAAGGTAGGTCCGCTCGCCGAACGGCACGGCGTACACCGCGCCTGCTCCCAGCAACAGCACCGCGGCCACGAGCGTACCGAGGACACCCCAGATCAGATGCTTGCGGTTCTCGGACTGCTCGTCGCGAACACCCTTGCGGACGGTCCGACGCGGAGATCTCTGCGGCCCGTTCATCGGCACACCACCAAGTTCTGATTGCCGAGAACGATCCGGCCGATTCCCGGTATGTCCTGCTGCCCTCGACTACACGAGTAGGTCTGTCCCGGTTCCGGGATGCGCTGGTTCAATCCGGTCAGCAACGACGGGGTCAGCGCCAGGATCTCGGTCACCTGATCGGTCTGCGGTATCAAGCGTCGAAGCATGCCGTCGATCGGGGCGTATCCGCCGTCGTAGGCGTCGCGCAATTGCTCGCCCAGTCCGACCAGTGGGCCGAAGCCGTAATTGGTGTGGTCGAGGGAAGACAGGACACGATCCATCTCGGTACTCAATCGCGATACCAGCGCGGTCAACTGTTCTACGAGGCTCGCCACCGAAGCCGACTTTCCGCCGATGGTCGAGGAGATGCGTCCCAGGTTGTCGATGAGCAGGGCGATGATCGCCTCACGTTGGGTGGCGAAGGTGGTGATCGTATCGATGTCTCTCAACACCGGCGCTATTCCGCTGCCGTCGCCCTGCACCATCCGAAGGATGTTCTCCGCGAACAGGTTCAGCTGGTCGGTGTCCAATGTGTCGAAGATCGGCTGGAAACCGTTGAACAGCTCGGTGATGTCGAACGACGGGACCGTGTTCTCGAGCGCAATGGTGGAACCGGCAGGAAGCAGCAGCCCGGAATCGGACCCCGATTGCACCAGTTCGACGTACCGCTGACCGAGCAGATTCTGGTATCTGACGGCTGCGTGCGTTGTCTCGTACACCGACCGAGAGGACTCGATCTCCATCGACACCGTGGCCAGTGAGCCGTCGAGCTCGATCGACTCGACCTTGCCGATCTGCACCCCGGACATACGAACGTCGTCGCCCTCGTACAACCCCGATACATCGTCGAAGGTCGCTGTGTAGTAGGACTTCTCACCGCCTACCGGCGTTCTCAACGCCGCGACGATCACGTATGCGCACAGCACGATCACGACCGTGAACACCACCAGCTTGACGACGGTTCCGCTCACTTTGATCACCGCTCCCCCTGGCTTTCGTACGCGGACACTGCGCTCGCCATGTTCGGCATGGTGCGCACGATGACGTCGAGCTGTAGTTGCGGCGCACCGTCGACTATCGGGAACGCATCGGACACCCCGTCGATCACCGTCGGGACCCGGTCGTATGCCGGAGCAAGCGTGCCGAGCGAGGCGGTGATCGGTACCAACAGGTCGAGCGTCGTCGAGAGCAGCTTCGTCAGGTCCGGGTTGTTCGTCTCGAGCAACTTGCCCAACGGAACAAGCAATTGATAACTCAGCCCGTCGATCGCGTCGAGAGTGCGGGTTCTGTTGTCCATCGGCTCGTAGTAGGCACTGTTGTCCACTACTCCCACCACAAGATCCAGCAGCGGCGGTATGAGATCGTCGATGCCCTGTCCCAGTTCGCCGCCGCGATGCAACTTGAGCGACAGCGGATCGATCTGATTCTCGGTGAGCATGCGGGCGGTGTCGAAGTACGGCTTCAGGCTTTCCGACACGTCCGAGGAGATCCGAGCCAGCAGGTCCCTCAGGTGTTGCACCTGGTCCGTGTCGAGCACCTCGGTCAATGCCGCGACTCGCCGAAAGACACTGGTGACAGTGACATTGGCACTATCTGGCGCAATGGTGAGCGTCGAGTTCTCCGGAAGGGCTCCGCCTGTGCCGTCGGAGATCAGCTCGATGGCCGTCGACCCGAAGACGTTGGACGAGGTGAACTGAGCCTGCAGAGTATCGGTCAACTCAGCCGATTGGGCCCCGTCGATGGACAGTTCGAGCCGTTGCCGACCGAACCCGAGAGTCTCTATCTCCTCGACGGTTCCGATGGCCAGTCCTCGGAACTTAACCTCGGCACCGGGAGCGAGACCGTCGCCGACGGTCGCTGCATCGATGGTGAGCGCGAACCTCGACTCGAAATACCCTGTGGCGTATGCGGTGAGCAACACTGCCACCACCGTGATCACGGCGAGAACGATCAGACCGCGCGCCCTCAGGGTCGCCGGCCCCGCCGACCGTCCGGACAGATCTTCGAACACGGCCATCGCTACCCCGAAATCCTTATCCCCGAATCGAATCCCCACAACACGATGGTGAGGATCATGTCCAGCACGACGACGGCGATCAGGCTCGCGCGAATGGCCCGCCCCGACGCACGCCCTACGCCTTCCGGCCCGCCGGACGCGTAGTAGCCCTGGTAGCCGTGAATCAGGATGATGGTGATGACGAATACCGTCGCCTTGAGCAGCGACCACACCACGTCCATCGGCTGTAGGAACGCTGTGAAGTAGTGGTCGTAGGTGCCGGACGACTGGCCGTTGAAGACGCCGACAACCACTTGGCACGCAACGTAACTGAGGATCAGCGTCAGAAGGTACAGCGGAACGATGGTGATGATTCCTGCGATGACACGCGTGGTGACGACGAAAGGAATCGAGCGAATGCCCTGCGCTTCGAGTGCATCGATCTCCTCCGAGATGCGCATCGCCCCGATCTCGGCCGTCATCCTGCAACCTGCCTGGGCGGCGAATCCGATGGCCGCGACCATCGGCGCGAGTTCACGGGTACTGGCGTAGGCCGAGACGAAGCCGGTCAACGGTTCCATGCCCACCATGCCCAGGCTGTTGAACCCCTCGATCCCGATGGAGGCACCGACCGCGATGCCGAGCACCACGAGTACCGAGACCGTTCCGCCGCCCACGACGAGAGCTCCGCTGCCCCAGGTGATGTCGCTGAGGATCAGCATCATCTGCCTGCGGTACGAGCGGAGTGTGTGCGGAATAGCGGCGAGCACCTGGATGCAGAAGGTCAGCTGATGCCCCAGCGACTGCAGCATCGAACCGGGAATACGCCCGAGTCGACGGACGTACCTGCCGGCATGGAGGGTGCCGCGCGGCGCATACCGAGACGGAGTTGCCATCGAAGTCTGTCCCCTATCCGAGCTTCTGCGGCATGAACATCGCGACCAGTTGCGTGATGACCACGTTGACCGCGAAGGCCGAGATCACCCCGATGACGACGGCGGCGTTGACGGCGTTGGCAACTCCACGCGGACCGTCGACAGCAGCGAATCCGCGTTGGCACGCGACGATCACCACGATGACCCCGAAGATCTCGGTCTTGATCAGGGCCACCACCAGATCGCCGACGGAGGCGAAGGAGGCGAACGAGGAGATGTAGCTGCCCGGGGTGCCGCCCTGGAATCCGACGTTGATCAGGTAGCCGGCGGTGATACCCATGAAGACGATCAGGATGCACAGCAGCGGTGCCACGAAGAGAATCGCCGCCAACCGGGGCACGACGAGGCGTCGCACCGGGTCGATGCCCATGGTCTTCAGTGCGTCGATCTCGTCGCGGATCGTCCGCGATCCCAGATCTGCGGCTATGGCCGAACCGGCAGCCCCACCGAGAAGTAGTGCGGCGACGATCGGCGCACCCTGGCGGATCACCCCGAGGCCGCCCGCGGCCCCGGCAATCGAGGTGGCACCGATCTGATCGGTGAGCGAGCCGACCTGCACCGAGACGATCACCCCGAACGGAATCGAGACGAGGATGGCGGGAACCGCGGTCACGGTCACCACGAACCACGCCTGATCGATCGAGTCGCGCCACGGATGTCGGAGGCGAACGATGTCGACGACCAGATGCACGAACGCATCGAGTGCCAGCTCCAGAGCGCGCCCGAACGTCCGGAATCCGGAGACCACACGGGACCCTGCGGTTCCGGTGAGGCTCGATCGGATCGCCAACTCGGCTGACCCCCCAGGTGGACAACGCGAGGCACGTGCGGTTGCGCTCGCAGCACGCGCCGAACCCCTCGGTGCGTCGAAAAGGGAAAGTATCAGCTGGTCGACGGCAAGGTGACGTTTTCATCACTTGCAGAGCTATGAGTGTTCACAGAATCGCCAGCACTGCTTCATGATTCGGGTTCGGACCGCTCGCCCCCTTTACTGATACTTTGGATTCTCGTCGACGCTGGGAGAAGAGATTGACAAGCGCTCCGGATCGCAGCCGCATCGAATTCCCCGACATCTCCTCTCGGACGTGGGAACACCCGTCGGATCGAGCTGCGCTGGTCACCCTGCGCACCCTCAAAGGTTTCGACACCGTTCTGCGCACGCTGTCCGGGCTGTTGCGCGAACGACAGCATCGCCTGATGTACCTCGCCACCGCGGTGCGCGTCGACGGTCGTCAGTTCAAGGACCTGAACGATCTACGCAGCGACTGCGTGCAGATTCTCGGGGCCGAGGAGACACCCGAACTGTTCGTGGTTCAGTCGCCCATGGTCAACGCGTTCACGATCGGCATGGACCGCCCGTTCATCGTCCTGACCACCGGCATGCTCGACATCATGACCTACGAGGAGCAGCGATTCGTCGTCGGACACGAGCTGGGCCACGCGCTGTCCGGTCACGCGGTGTATCGCACCGTGCTGATGCATCTGATGCGCCTCGCCGGCACCGTCGGCTGGGTTCCGGTGGGCGGCTGGGCCCTACGCGCGGTCATCGCCGGCCTGATGGAATGGCAGCGCAAGTCCGAATTATCCGGTGACAGAGCGGGATTGCTGTGCGGACAGGATGTGCACACCGCGATCCGCGTGCAGCTGAAGTTGGCGGGCGGCGCACGCATCAGCGAGATCGACGTCGACGCATTCCTCGAGCAAGCTGCCGAGTACGAGTCCAGTGGGGATCTGCGTGACGGCGTGCTCAAGCTGCTCAATCTCGAACTGCTCTCGCATCCCTTCTCGGTGCTCCGCGCCGCCGAGCTGAAGAAGTGGGTCGACAGCGGCGAGTACGCGACCGTGCTACGAGGCGACTACCCGCGTAGGTCCACCGACCACGAGGCCAAGGTGTCGGAGGAGTTCCGCAACGCGGCACGCACGTACAAGAACAACTTCGACACCTCGGAGGACCCGCTGATCAAGACGGTGCGCGACATCGGTAGCGGCTTCACCGGTGCCGTCGACGCCGTCGGCAACGGAATCGGCGACGTGGCGTCGGACATCAAGGGTCGCTTCGATCACTGGCGAAAGTCGTAGGCAGAGCACCCAAAACGAACGGCGGCGACCACCGAAGTGGTCGCCGCCGTTGTGTTCGGGGAGAGGATCAGAAGTTGATCATGTGGCCTGCGAGGCCGTGGATCGCTTCCTGCAGAGCCTCCGACAGCGTCGGGTGCGTGTGGACGTTGCGGGCCAGCTCGTTGACCGTGAGGTCCCACTTCTGGGCCAGGGTCAGCTCGGGCAGCAGCTCCGAGACGTCCGGTCCTATGAGGTGGCCGCCGAGAAGCTCGCCGTGCTCGGTGTCGGCGATGAGCTTGACGAAGCCGGTGGCGTCGCCCAAGCCGTGTGCCTTGCCGTTGGCAGCGAACGGGAAGTTCGCCACCTTGATGTCGGATCCGCGCGCCTGCGCTTCTTCGCGAGCCTGGTCCTCGGTGAGACCGAAGCTCGCGACCTGCGGCTGGCAGAACGTCGCACGCGGCATCATGCGGTAGTCGTCGATCGGCAATGTCTCTGCGCCGCCGATCGTTTCGGCAGCCACGACGGCCTGTGCCTCGGCCACGTGGGCGAGCTGCAGCTTGGCGGTGACGTCGCCGATGGCGTAGATGTGCGGCACGTTGGTCTGCATCGTGTTCGTGATGCCGATGGCACCGCGATCGGTGAGCTCGACGCCGGTCTTCTCCAGGCCGAAGCCCTCGACGCGAGGCGCGAAACCGACGGACTGCATCACCTTGTCGACGGTGATCGACTCGGTCTCGCCCGACTTGTTGTTCTTGACCGCGACCGTCACCTTGGAGCCGTCGTCGTCGATGCTCTGCACGGCCGCGCCGGTCATGATCTTGACGCCGAGCTTCTTGTACTGCTTCTCGATTTCCTTCGAGACGTCTTTGTCCTCGTTGGGGAGCGCGCGATCGAGGAACTCGACGATGGTGACGTCGACTCCGTAGTTCTTGAGGACGTAGCCGAACTCCATGCCGATCGCACCGGCACCGACGATGAGGATCGAACCCGGCAGGTCCTTCGTCATGATCTGCTCTTCGTACGTGACGACGTTCTCGCTCAGTTCCGTGCCCGGGAGCAACTTGGTGGTGCTGCCGGTCGCGATGATCGCGTTGTCGAACGTGATCGTCTCGGTGCCACCCTTGGTCAGCTCGACCTCGATGGTGTTGGCATCGGTGAACGTGCCCTTGCCGTCGTACTCGGGGATCTTGTTCTTCTTCATCAGGAAGTGGATGCCCTTGACGCGGCCGTCGGCAACCTTGCGGCTGCGGTCGAACGCTGCGCCGAAGTCGAAGGACGCTTCACCCGAGATACCGAACAGCTTGGCCTCTTTGGTGAAGAGGTGCGCCAGTTCGGCGTTACGGAGAAGGGCCTTCGAGGGGATGCAGCCCACGTTCAGGCACACACCGCCCCAGTACTTCTTCTCGATGATGGCAGTGCTGAGTCCGAGTTGTGCCGCGCGGATAGCAGCGACGTACCCACCGGGACCGGCTCCGAGGACAACGACGTCATAGTGTGAGGTCACGAGTCCCCAGCGTAGTCGTGCTGTCCGACGCTGTCTCGACCTGGTCTTCGTTACCAGCCGGTAGCCACCCGGGCACCGACCACCCCGATGGTCCGACTGCTGCTAGAACTGTGGAATGGCACATTCGGACGACCCGTACCTCTGGCTCGAAGACGTCACCGGCGAGCAGGCACTCGATTGGGTCCGCTCTCGCAACGAGGTGACCACCGAGGCAGTGTCCGGAGACGAGTTCGACGCCACCGAGTCCCGCATCCGTGAGGTTCTCGACACCGATGCACGAATCCCGTACGCCCGCCGCCGAGGTCGTTTCCTCTACAACTTCTGGCGCGATGCCGAGCATGTTCGCGGCCTCTGGCGGCGCACCACGATGGAGGAGTACCGAACCGAAAATCCTACGTGGGATGTGCTGCTCGATGTCGACGCGTTGGCCGAGAGCGAGGGTGAGAACTGGGTGTGGGGCGGGGCCCAGGTACTGCGCCCCGATCAGCGGCTGGCGCTGATCACGCTCTCCCGCGGTGGGGCCGACGCGACGGTGGTCCGTGAATTCGACATCGACTCCCGCGCGTTCCGCGCCCCGGAGGACGGCGGGTTCGCGCTGCCCGAGGCCAAGACCGACATCGGTTGGATCGACGCCGACACCGTCTTCGTCGGAACCGATTTCGGGGACGGGTCACTGACCGAGTCGGGCTACCCGCGGATCACCAAGCGGTGGCGGCGCGGCACTCCCCTCGTCGAGGCCGAGACCGTCTTCGAGGGTGAAGCACAGGACATCTCGATCTCCGCCTGGCACGATCGCACCCCGGGCTTCGAGCGCGACTTCGTGCAGCGTGCCACCGACTTCTACAACTCCGAGAACTACCTGCTCGATGGATCCGGTTTGACGCTGATCCCGACGCCGACCGATGCGTCGACCTCGGTGCACGAGAACTGGTTGCTGGTGCGCACGATGACGCCGTGGCAGGTCGGCGACGAAACCTATCCGGCCGGCGCGCTGCTCGCTGCAGATTTCGACGAGTTCCTTTCCGGCACAACAGCTCTCACCGTGCTGTTCGCCCCGGATGCGCACACGTCACTGCACCAGTACGCCTGGACCGAGAACCACCTGTTGCTGGTGACGCTGCAGGACGTGCGGACGCAACTGCACGTCCTGACCCCTCGTGCGCGTTTTGCGTACCTGGAGGGACGCAAAACGCGCACGAGGGAGTGGGACACGACCACCATCGACGGGTTGTCGGACCTGACGTCCACCGAGATCATCGGCACCGACGCCGAAGAGAACGGTGACGAATTCTTCCTCTCCTCGTCCGGCTATCTCACACCGGCGACACTGCTGGTGGGCACGGTGGGCGGCGAGCTGGAAGTACTCAAGCAGGCCCCGGAATTCTTCGACGCCGACGGCATGACGGTCGAGCAGTTCTTCGCTCGGTCCGACGACGGCACCGACATCCCCTACTTCGTCGTGCGCCGCACCGATTCCGGCCCTGGCCCGACATTGCTGTACGGCTACGGCGGCTTCGAGATCTCGATGACGCCCGGCTACAGCGGCGCAACGGGGCGGGCGTGGCTCGAACGAGGAGGCACGTACGTCGTCGCCAACATTCGCGGTGGCGGTGAGTACGGGCCGACGTGGCACACCCAGGTACTACGCGCCGGACGCCATCTGGTGCACGAGGACTTCGCCGCTGTCGCACGCGACCTCGTCACCCGGGGCATCACCACCACCGAGCAGCTGGCCGCGCAGGGCGGTAGCAACGGCGGCCTACTGATGGGCATCATGGTGACGAAGTACCCGGAGCTGTTCGGCGCGTTGGTATGTCAGGTTCCATTGCTGGACATGAAGCGGTACCACCTATTGCTCGCGGGTGCCTCATGGGTGGCCGAGTACGGCAACCCGGACGACCCGGCCGAGTGGGAGTTCATCTCCCAGTACTCCCCGTACCAGAACGTGGTGGCCGCATCCGAGCGTCGGTATCCACCGATTCTGATCGCCACGTCGACTCGGGACGATCGCGTCCATCCCGGGCACGCACGCAAGATGGCCGCATTGCTGGCCGAACTCGGGCACGACGTGAGCTACTACGAGAACATCGAGGGCGGACACGGCGGGGCGTCGGACAATGCGCAGTTGGCGTTCAAGACGGCGTTGACCTACGAATTTCTGTGGCGGCACCTTTCCCTGGAGTGACTCCTAGCGATGAATCCACTCGGCGACGAGGTCGGCCACCGCGGTGGGGTCACGAATCCAACCGTTGTGACCGAGCGGCTCGTCGACGTGCTTCGAGGTGACATCGGCATGAACGAGCTTGCGGACGAGGTTGTCCATCGAGCCACGAGGCGCGAGGTCATCACCCTCGATGGTCACCGCGAGCACCGGGAGGGTCAGACGGCCCATGCGTTCCTCGTAATCCATGTCCGCCCCCGCCGGCTCGATCGAACCGGTGCGCGCGAACCGGGACCAGTCGTCGATGAGGACGCGCGACTGACGACCGAAGCCGCCGATACCTATTCGGTCCCCCGGCCAGAACCCAGCGATGCTGCTGGTGATCGCCATGGCGGCGGCCCCTACGTACAACGGGACGCCACGAGTTGCGCCGAATCCACGGTGATACGGCGATCCGGACGCCACCAGAATCAATCCACCGAGCCTGCCTCGGATACGAGCGGCATACATCGAACCGAGCTGCCCACCCATGCTGTGACCCAGAAGGTACGGCGTCGCCTCGGGAAACCGTTCCCGAACAACCTCGAAGATCGCTGGAAAATCGACCGACACCAATTCTTGATAGCCGTACCGACTCGCCGAACTCGGTTTCGGCACACTGTCACCCTGGCCGCGTAGGTCGCCGATCGCGGCGTGAAATCCGCGCGAGACGAGCGCCTCGGCGAACAGGCGATAATAGCCACCGGGAATACCGAGGCCGGGGAGAACGACGATCACGGGCGCATCGTCACGCCCTTCGCCGGGAAAGAGTGACACCGGCACCGTCGAACCGTCGGGCATCTGGATGGGTACCGTGTCCATCGGGCCACCTTAAATGGGTGGACGAGAGCGGACTGCACCGGATTGCCGAAGCACGACGACCATCATCTCGAGACACGTCGGGCCGCATCCGCCGACTACACGGATACGGCCCGAAGAAGAGCTGAGATCAGAACGGTGTGACGATGACGTCCGGTGTCGAGCTTCCGGCTCCGTCTACCAACGCGGCGCTACCGGTGACCGTGCTGAAAAAGCTGGCGACATACTGGAAGAAGTCCACGTGTGCTCCTGGGTGAGTGCGATGCACCGATCACCGTTTGATCGATGCCGCACTATTGATACCGCACTGTTCGGTCGGCCGCCACATCTACCGCACCGGACCGTAGTTGTCGGAACCGACGACTTCCGGTCGGACTCAGCGACGATGCCGGTACCCGTTGTTCGGGTACCGGCATCGTCGACTCGAAAGGTCGGACCGCGATTGCAGTCGTCAGGCCGCGCTGCCCGAAAGCAGGAGCGGAAGAAGAATCTCGAAGAGGCTACCGAGTAGTTCAGCCGACATAACTGTTGCTCCTTGGTCGAGGGGATTCGCAGATCAAAAGTGACGGACGTCACTCGATTTCCTCTGCAAGGAGATTTCTACCCGTTCACATCACGTTCCGTATACACAATCGGGACTAAAAGTCGAAAATCTTGGTGAGCTATCACAAAACAATCACGACGTCGCCGATGCCGCGGCCGCCCCCCGACGGCGACCGCGGCCGTGACGGACGACTAAGCGGCGCTACCCGAGGTCAACACGCCGACGATCTGATCGACGATCGCGTCGACGATGCCGTCGTAGACGCCGGTGGCGATGTCGGTGAAGAACTGCGCTGCTGAACCCATGGGATCTCCTGATGCTCGTGTTTACGTACAGCCGTAGGTGATACGACCTCCCTCGTTCCTACCGCACGCCGACGTCCGGTGCAGCACCCGGTACCAACTCGAGATCTCGAAGCGGTAGCACCGCAACGATTCATAGGTAGTGCGACCGAGTTCTCGGCGAAAACTATTCGCCGATCACGTCTTTCGCGCGACCGACGAGCAACGGGTCGGTTTTGCCGACGATTTCGGGGTCTTTGTTGGCGTAGTCGAACTTGTTGAGCACAAAACGCATTGCGTTGATGCGGGCGCGCTTCTTGTCGTTGCTCTTGACCACTGTCCACGGCGCGATATCGGTATCGGTGGCCCGGAAGTTCTCTTCCTTCGCCGCGGTGTACGCGTCCCACTTGTCCAGCGAGGCAAGGTCCATCGGGGAGAGTTTCCATTGCCGCACCGGGTCGACCTGCCTGATGGCGAAGCGGGTGCGCTGCTCGTGCTGCGACACCGAGAACCAGAACTTGGTCAGGCTGATGCCCTCGTCCACGAGCATCTGCTCGAACAGTGGTGCCTGACGGACGAACTGGGCGTGCTGCTCGTCGGTGCAGAAACCCATGACGCGCTCGACGCCTGCCCGGTTGTACCAGGACCTGTCGAACATCACGATCTCCCCGGCCGCGGGTAGGTGCGCGATGTAACGCTGGAAGTACCACTCCGTCGACTCACGCGCCGAGGGCTTCTCCAGAGCGACGACGCTGGCACCACGCGGGTTCAGGTGCTCCATGAAGCGCTTGATCGTGCCGCCTTTACCGGCGGCGTCGCGACCTTCGAAGATGATGACGTGACGACGCCCGGTCTCCTTGGTCCACATCTGAAGCTTCAGAAGCTCGATCTGCAGCAGGCGCTTCTCGAGGTCGTACTCCGCCCGGGTCATGCGCTCGTCGTACGGGTAGTTCTCCCGCCAGGTATCGACGACGTGGCCGTCGGGAACCGTCAGCAGAACCGGATCGTCGTCATCGGAGTCGTCGACGGTGAAGCCCGAGGTGTCGGCAAGATCGACAGCCTCGGTGATGTCGAGCAAGTCGCTCAGGTTCGTACGTGGAGCCTCACCGTTGCGGAGATCGTTGTCGGTCATGTGCCGAAAGTTAGTGCTCATCGGTGACCAATTCATGGCGATTCGGTGAACACCCGACGCCTCTGGAGCGCTGCGCGAGTACCCGGCCCGCAAGGGGGACGGGCCGGGTACGCGCACGGCCGATCGATAGCGACCGTAACCCCCGCCGGAGTCTGCGGTCCAGGGCTCGACCGGGAAAAGTCGAGAATCTTGTTCGCGCCGCGCTTTCGGACCATCCGTTTATCGGGGTGGATATGGGTGAAACCCCCGATGCGCCGAAAGCCGTTGATGACGCAGACTTTTCACCATGACATTCGAGAGCGGTTCACCCAGAGAATTCACCCTGTCCAGTTCACAGAAGATGATCGGAGGTGTGTGCGGCGGCATCGCAGAATACTTCGGCTGGGACGTCAACGTCGTCCGCCTTGCCACCGTCGCCGGAGCGGTCCTGACCGGCGGGACCGTCGTGCTGATCTACCTCGCAGCCCTGATGCTGGTGCCGCGTCGTGCATGACAGCGCAGCCCGGACACGACAAAGCCCCGGACCCGAACGAACCGGCCCGGGGCTTCGCGGCTAGCTTGCGCTGGAGATTCCCTCGGCGCTACCGGTGAAGAGTTCGGTGATCGCATCGGAGATGCCCGCGGCGATGCCGTCGGTGATGATTCCGCCGATACCGTCACCGATTCCACCGATGATTCCGCCGTCTTCGCCGCCGCCGAGAAGTCCGGTGATGAGTTCCCACAACATATGAATTGTTCCCTTCGAAAAATTGCCGAGGCCGTTCGGCCTGTGCGCCGTCCGAGCGACAAGAACATAACCTCGACCAAGGCGGTCGGGCCATCTTTCGGCAGTAAAAGTCATACGCCCCGTTTGTCCGGTTCAGAACCGGCCCTACGTCTTTGACCACCCGATTCCGGTCGTGCGCATGGGTAGGCGTCCGTTCTATCCGGTGATCAACCAGCCACACGGTGCAGCGAGTTGGTCGGCCTCGGCAGGGCCCATGGAACCGGGTGCATAAGGCTTCACCTCAGGCGGATCACTCAGCAACGGTGCCGCCACGTCCCATACGTGCGCCAAACCGTCGGGCCGGGTGAACAGCGAACGGTCGCCGCCCAGCACGTCGAGAATCAGGCGCGCGTACGGGCTGAGCGGCTCGGCGTCGGGTACCGATTCGAGCGGGAGTGCCAGGTGTCCGACGGACAGGTCGAAATCCGGTCCCGGCTCCTTGACCGTCATGGCGATGTCGATGGCCCCGTCACCCGAAAGGTCGAACGAGAGCACCGCGCCGTCCTCCGGCAGCTCGCCCAGCGGACTGTCGGCCGGCTTGCGGAACACCAACGAGACGCGTTGTTCGCTGACACCCAACATCTTCCCGGTGCGGAGCAGAAACGGAACCCCACGCCAGCGATCGGTGTCTACCCACAACTTGGCCGCGACGAACGTGTCGACTTTCGAGTTCTCGTCCACGCCCTCGACGTCGCGGTAACCGTCGTATTGACCGAGAACCACTTCGGCGGTGTCCAGCGGACGGAACCGGCCGATCACCGTCTCGCGAGCCGATTGCAGATCATCGGCCTTCAGCGATGCGGGCGGTTCCATCGCCACCTCTGCCGCGACCTGGAACAGGTGCGTGACGAGCATGTCCAGCACGGCACCGGTGGCGTCGTAGAACTCGGCGCGGTCGTCGATGTCGAGCGTCTCGGGGACGTCGATCTGTACCTGCGCCACGTGCTCGGAGTTCCAGATTCCACTGATCATTCCGTTGGCGAACCGCGCCACGTGCAGGTTCTGCGTCGCTTCCTTACCGAGGAAGTGGTCGATTCGATAGACCTGCTTTTCGTCGACCACCTCGTGGACGGCCTTGTCGAGTTCCTCGAAGTTGCTCTGCGAGGTCCCGAAAGGCTTCTCGTAGACCACCCGGGCACCGTCGGCCAGGTCGTGTGCACCGAGGGCCTTCGTGTAGTCGACGAAGGTGCTCGGCGGCAACGCGATGTAGTGCACCAACTGGGCGTCGTCGCCGATGTCCTTCTTCGCCTCGGCGACGACCTCGGGCAGCTTGCCGGGATCGTCGACGGTGAAGCCGTTGCCCGCGAAGCGGATTCGCTCGGAGAATGTCGACCAATCGTCCTCGGCCACGTTCTCGACGAACTCGTCGAGCACGCTGCGGACATGGTCGCGGAACTCGTCGTCGGACGAATCCTTACGCCCGTTGCCGATCAGGACCCATTTCTCGGGCAACAGGCCCTCGAGGTGAAGTTGGTAGAACGACGGCAGGACCATTCGCTTCGCGAGGTCTCCGGTTGCGCCGAAAAGGACGAATACAGTGGGTTGCGAGGACGCCATGACCTCCACTATGCACCGCACAGTTTGGGAGCGCACAGTGCCGACGAGGTGAGGGTGCACGATGACCAGATCACGGTTTCACGGTGAGATCTACGGGGTAGGCACTACGTCCGGTGTGCGGATCGTCGTCGGGCACTGGACGAAGTCGCCGCTCGGAGAGTTCACCGACGTCATGATCCAATTCGCCGACGGGAGACGCCTACTCGTCGCGCCCAACGAGGACGTCCGGGAATTCGTCACCGCCACGTACACCTTCGACGCCACCGAGCTCGTCCCGGTGACATTCGCCTCTCAGCAGGACGATTGGCGATCGGTGACAGCGGGTGACCTGTCGGTGCAGATCCGAGTTGCCGGGCCCACCGTACTCGGCCGCGCGTTGAGTCTCGTTCCCGACGCGGTGTCCACGGCACCATGGTTCTGTGCGATCAGTGACCCCATCGCCCGAGTGTTGCTGCGCGGAGTGCGCACCCGCGGCAGCGCCGGTGGCGGCCGACGCGAGTACTACGGGGCCAGGCACCAGCATCGCGTGACCGACGTGCGGGCATCGTGGCAGGGCGCGGATCTCGGATCGCTGACTCCCGTCACTCCCCCGGTGACCTTCGGGTTCGGAAGCACCCCTGCGGCACCGTCGGTCACGTCGATCACCACGACGATCGACAGTTAGACCACCGAAGCGCCGGATGCCCGCAGCTCGTCGAGGGCCGCGGCGGAGGACTCGGGCGCAACTCCCGCGACGAGGTCGGTGAGAACACACACGTTCAGCGTCTCGGCCACGGCATCCTTGGCCGACGCCAGAACGCAATAATCGGTCGCGAGTCCGACGACGTCGACGGCAGTGACCTCGTTGGCGGACAGGATCTCGGCCAGAGATGTCCCGTCCTCGGTGACGCCCTCGAACGCGGAATACGACGGCTTCCCCTGGCCCTTGTAGACGTGCACGTCGACCGAACCGGTCGCGTAGTCCGGGTGATACTCGGCTCCGACCGTGCCCGCGACGCAATGCACCGGCCAGGTGGTGACGAAATCCGGGGCGGCATCGGTGGCGAAATGGCCGCCGTTGTCGCCCACTGAGTCGTGCCAATCCCGCGAGGACACCACGAGGTCGTACTCGTCGCCGTGACGTGCCAGGTACGCACTGATCTTGCGCGCTACCTCGGCACCGCCGGCCACCGCGAGCGCGCCGCCCTCGGTGAAATCGTTCTGCACATCCACTACCAACAGAGCACGTGTCATGAAGACCAGTATCCTCGACGGGTGCGCGTGTCGTCTCTGGTGACCTATCCCGTCAAAGGCTGTGCTGGTGCCGTGCTCGACTCGGCACAGGTGAGCGCCACCGGGCTCGAACACGATCGAGCGTTCATGATCATCGATGAAGACGGCGCTTTTCGCAGTCAACGCACCGACCCCGTTCTCGCGGTCGTCCGATGTTCGGTGGGGGACGGGTCGTTGACCCTCGCGCATGCGTCCACCGGTTCGGTGACCGTGCCGGTGGACCGCGACTCCGAGGCGCGCGACATCACGATGTTCCGCGCGCCGATGCGCGGAATCGATCAGGGCAATCAGGTTGCTGCCTGGCTCACCGAGGTGATCGGAGAACCCTCGAGGCTGGTCGCCGCCCCGCGCGACCACGGCCGAGTCACCGACGGAATTCGGCCCGGCTCAGCACAATTCGCCGACAGCGCGGCGGTGCACATCCTCTCCACGGCCACCTTGGCCGGGCTCAACTCCCGTCTCGACGCACCGCTGCCGATGGATCGTTTTCGGCCCAACATCGTCGTCGACGGCTGGGACTCCCCGCACCGGGAAGACGAGGTACGCGAGGTCGGGATCGGGTCTGCTCGCCTCGCGTACACCAAACTCGCAATCCGGTGCGCCGTCACCACCGTCGAGCAGACGACCGGTGTGCGCACCGGCCCGGAGCCGCTGCGCACACTGGGCGACTACCGCCGCGGTCGGCAGAAGGGCGTCGCTTTCGGAGCGAAGTTCTCGGTGGTGCAGGACGGCACGGTGACGGTCGGCGACGAACTACACGTCGCGAGTTGGGGTGAGTCGGAGCTCTAGCTCGAACGGCATGTGATTGGCCCAGCCGTTGCGGGCGCGCAGCGAAACATGTTCTCCCGCATCGATTGAGACAGTTCTTCGGCCGGTACCCAGCGCCGCTCTCGTACCGCGGTACCGGATGAAGGCGGTGAGGTCGTGACTGCCCGGCTCGAGCGCATAGGTGGACGATGCGGTCCACGACTGCCGATGCTCGACGCCGTCGATCGTGATGAACGGCCGCGCCAACGCGCGCACGAGCGCCGCATTCACCCAGTGCGGAGCGAACTCGATCTCGATCGTGCCCATGTCATGCCTCCCGGTGTGGTGCGCCAAGTGACCAATATTTGCCTCCGCAGACGGGTTTCCGCCTACGAGAAGAAATTGTGGACAACCATCGCACCTGCTTCCGCGGCAATGAGCGCCGCCAACTGGACGCGTGCCTGCCCGGCCCGCAGTTCCCGGGAGAACACCGCACCCGCATCGAGCAGATCGTGCCCACCCCCACCGCCGCCGTAGGTCGGCGAGGTCTCACCGAACGGCACCCGCGTCGTGACGACCACGTGCACCCCGGCCGCCACTGCCTCCTTCACCGCATGGACGACGCGGGCGTTGGTGTTGCCCGAGCCCGTCGCCTCGAGCACGATGCCCGACGCCCCGGCCTCGCGGCACGCATCGATCTGCAGCCCGTCGGCCCCGGGATACAGCGCGACGATGTCCACACGGATCCCGGCAGTGGGGTTCCACTGCAGGGGTTTCGGTCGAGGAAGCTCCGCCGACCGAAACGCATCGAGCTCGGTGGTGTGCTTCTTGATCGCGCCCCGGGCAGGCAGCAACCGCCCACCGAACGCGATGAGCACACCGTGTTCGCACTGCGCAGCCGCCACCGCCGCAGCGATGTTGCTCGGGCCGTCCGGATCGACATGATCGGCAGTGCGCTGCGCACCGGTGAACACCACCGGACGCTCGTCGTCGTGGAACAGATCGACGTACAGCGCCGATTCCTCCATGGTGTCGGTGCCGTGCAGCACCACCACTCCGATGCAGCCGTCTTCGGCCAGAGCGTCTGCCACTGCAGTGCGAATCGTGTCGAGATCGGCGAAGTCCAACGCCGAGCTGTCCTTCGACATCACCTCGCGCACCCGAACACCGTCGACATCGACCCCGATACCGGCAACCGGCCGAGAGACACCGTGCTCGTCGCGACTGCTGGCAATCGTGCCACCGGTGGTCAGCAGCGACACGAAGCTGACCTTTTCGGGTCGTTCCTGCAGGCTCCACTCCTTACTCACTGCGCGCCGCCACCTCTCGAATTCGCTTGCGGCACAAGAACCATCCTCCGATGAGCATCGGCGCGATGAGCAGGATCGACGCCACCGTCCAGGTTCCCACCGGTTTGTCGAAGGCCATCAGCACGAGTACACACGCCAGGAAGCCTAGCGTTGCGTATCCGGTGTACGGCGCACCGAACAGTCGGAATGCAGGTCGGGTAACCGCGCCGGTCTTGGACAGCGACCAGAACTTCAGCTGACACGCCACGATGACGGCCCAGGCGCTGATGATGCCGAGGGCGGCGAGGTTGAGCACGATCTCGAAGGCCTGCGCCGGCACGACGGCGTTGAGTACGACGCCGAGCAGTGTCACCACCGAGGTCAAAGCGATACCGCCGTACGGCACTCCCGACTTGTTCATCCGCGCAGCGAATTTGGGGGCCGAGCCGGCGACGGCCATCGAGTGCAGAATGCGTCCGGTGGAGTACAGGCCGGCGTTGAGGGAGGACAGCGCTGCGGTGAGGACGACGAGGTTCATGATGGCGTCCGCGCCCTCGACGTCGATGGCTCCGAAGAACGTCACGAACGGACTCTCACCGGCCTGATAGGCGGTGTACGGCAACAGCAACGAGAGCAGTAGCACCGAGCCGACGTAGAACACGACGATACGGACGATGACGGTGTTGATCGCCTTGGGTATCACCTTCTCCGGGTTCTGGGTCTCCCCTGCCGCGGTGCCGACGAGCTCGATCGAGGCGTAGGCGAACACGACGCCCTGGATCACGACGATCGCCGGCAGCAATCCGTTGGGGATGAGACCACCGTTGTCGGTGAGCACACTCAGGCCCGGTTCCTGCCCGTCGATGGGGGTTCCGAAGATGACGTAGTAAGTGCCGATCGCCAAGAAGGTCACCAGGGCAACGACTTTGATGAGCGCGAACCAGAACTCCAGCTCGCCGAACACCTTGACCGACACCAGGTTCAGCCCGAGAACGAGCACCAGGCCGGCGAGCGCGAACACCCATTGGTCGACGTTACCGAGCGGAGCCCAGTACTTCTTGAAGAAGTTCATGTACAGCGCGACAGCCGTGACATCCACGACGGCCGTCATCGCCCAGTTCATCCAGTACAGCCAACCGGCCGCGAAAGCGACCTTCTCCCCGAAGAACTCGCGGGAATACGAGACGAACGATCCCGACGACGGTCGATGCATCACCAGCTCGCCCAGTGCGCGCAGGATCAGGAAGGCGAAGAATCCGCACAGCGCGTACACGAGCACCAGGGCCGGACCGGCGTCGTGCAGTCGGCCGCCGGCACCCATGAAGAGGCCTGTACCGATCGCGCCACCGATGGCGATCATCTGAATCTGGCGCGGAGCCAGCTCTTTTCGATACCCCAGGTCTTCCTCGCTGAAGGCCTTGTCGGTATCGACACTCCGATTCTCTGTGCTCATCGTGTCACCTCGTCGACGTCTCGGGAGCAACAGCATGCTCGGTGGGAGCCACCCGCAGATTCGCGAGATGCTCGGGACTCAGCAGTCGATCCAGCTCCTCGCGCGCCAGTAGGCCCTTCTCGAGTACGAGATCCACGACATTGCGTCCACTGACCAGCGCTTCCTGCGCGATGGCAGTGGATTCCACATATCCGAGGTACGGGCTCAGCGCGGTGACCAGACCGATGGAGTTCTCCACGCGCTCACGCAGCAGATCGACATTGGCGGTGATGCCGTCGACACACCGATGCGCGACGGTTCGGCACGCGGCACTCAGGTGCGCCATACCGTCGGACAGGGATTTGACGATGATCGGCTCGAATGCGTTGAGCTGCAGCTGCCCTGCCTCGGCGGCCATCGTGATGGTGACGTCGTGGCCGATCACCTCGTAGGCAACCTGATTGAGAACCTCGGGAATGACGGGGTTGACCTTGCCGGGCATGATCGACGAACCCGCCTGCATCGGAGGCAGATTGATCTCGTTGAAGCCGGCACGCGGACCGGAGGACAGCAGGCGCAGGTCGTTGCAGATCTTCGAGAGCTTCACTGCGACGCGCTTGAGCACACCGGAGAGGTGCACGAACTGTCCGACGTCCTGGGTGGCCTCGATGAGGTCCGTCGCGGTCACCAGCGGCAGGCCGGTGATCGTCCGCAGATGCGCGACGGCCGATTCGGTGTACCCGGCGGGTGCATTGAGCCCGGTGCCGATGGCGGTGGCCCCGAGGTTGATCTCGTGCACCAGCAGCGCCGCCTCTTCCAGGCGTGAGCAGTCCTCGTCGATCATGATCGCGTAGGTGCCGAACTCCTGCCCCAGGGTCATCGGCACCGCGTCCTGCAGCTGGGTGCGGCCCATCTTGACGACGGTGGCGAATTCGCTTGCTTTGCGGGAGAACGAGTCTCGCAGCACCTTCATCGATGCAATGAGCTCGTGCACCGCGAAGATGGTCGCGATGTTGACCGAGGTCGGGTACACGTCGTTCGTCGACTGCGAGGCGTTCACGTGCTCGTTGGGATGCAGCATGCTGTAGTCACCGTGCGGATGCCCGAGAATCTCCAGGGCGCGGTTCGCGATGACCTCGTTGGCGTTCATGTTGGTCGAGGTGCCCGCGCCGCCCTGAATGACATCGACGACGAACTGCTCGTGCCACTGACCGTCGAGAATCTCCTGGCACGCCGCGCGGATCGCTTCCCCGCGGGTGGCGTCGAGAATTCCGAGATCCTGATTGGCCGACGCGGCCGCCCACTTCACCGCCGCGAGGCCGCGAACCAGGTGTGCGTTGGTGGAGATCGGGCGCCCGGTGATGGGGAAATTTTCCAGGGCTCGCAGAGTGTGGATTCCCCAATACACGCTCGTCGGGATGTCACGTTCCCCGAGAAGATCCTTCTCGATGCGGGTATCGGCCACAGTGCGCTCCTAAGTGGGGGTGTCCAGCTGTCCGGCTGTCTGACAGGTAGAGTGTGGCGCAGAACACCTCATCGGTCAACCCCACGCTAGGATCACGTCATGAACCTGTCGGACAGCTGGGCAGTCAGTGCGCCCACGAACGCCCGGATGAGCGCAGCCGAGGCGGTGTTCGCAGACCTGCGCGCGGCGATATCGTCGGGCGAACTCCCCGTCGGTCAGAAGTTGCCGTCCGAGGCGGCACTTGCCGCCAGGCACAGCGTCAGCCGGTCCGTCATTCGTGAAGCTCTGCGTTCCTGCCACGCCCTCGGCCTGACCGAGACCAAGACGGGCCTGGGCACGTTCGTCATTCGCGACCGCGTCGGCAGCGACCTCGACATCGGTAACTACGCCGCCCGCGAACTCATGGAGGCCCGCCCGCACGTGGAGATTCCTGCCGCCGGCTGGGCCGCAGAGCGCCGCACCGACGAGGAGTTGACGGTGCTCGCCGGCCTGGCCGACGAAATGCGTTCGGAGGACGACCACGAGGCCTGGGTTCTGCTGGACGCGCAGTTCCACACCGCGATCGCGCGGGCGAGCAAGAATCGCGTGTTCGAGGCGATCATCGTCGATATTCGCGATGCCTTGACGCGGCAATCGGAGACCCTCAACCTCGTTGCACATCGGCAGCAGCAGTCCAACGTCGAGCACGACGCCATCGTCGACGGCATCCGATCCGGCGAGTACGACGCGGCAGCAGGTGCCATGACCGCGCACCTCGCTGCGGTGCGCAATGCGGTGGAGTCGCTCGCCGATCGGCCCAGCTGACCGAACGACTGAGCTGGCCCGACTAGGCTGCTTGCCGTGACGAAGGTATTGAACTCCCTCCCGGTCGGCGAACGAATCGGCATTGCATTCTCCGGTGGTCTCGACACCTCGGTGGCGGTCGCATGGATGCGCGAGCACGGCGCGATTCCGTACGCGTACACCGCAGACATCGGCCAGTACGACGAGCCGGATCTGTCCGATGTGCCCGAGCGCGGCCTGGCCTACGGGGCCGAGCAGGCGCGGCTCATCGACTGCCGTGAGCCGCTCGTCGAGGAGGGTCTGGCTGCACTGACCTGTGGCGCGTTCCACATTCGCTCGTCACTGCAGACGTACTTCAACACCACTCCCCTCGGCCGCGCGGTCACTGGCACGATGCTGGTGCGCGCCATGCAGGAAGACGGCGTCTCGATCTGGGGCGACGGTTCGACGTACAAGGGCAACGACATCGAGCGGTTCTACCGCTACGGCCTGCTCGCCAATCCGCAGCTGCGGATCTACAAGCCCTGGCTCGACGAGGCGTTCGTCGCCGAGCTCGGCGGCCGACACGAGATGTCGCAATGGCTCACCCAGCGCACCCTCCCCTACCGAGATTCCGCCGAGAAGGCGTACTCCACCGACGCCAACATCTGGGGCGCCACCCACGAGGCGAAGAAGCTCGAGTACCTCGACACGTCCCTCGAAATCGTCAGCCCGATCATGGGCGTTCGGTTCTGGGACCCCGAGGTGGAGATCGCGCCCGAGGAGGTCACCGTCGAGTTCGAGCGCGGCCGCCCCGTCCGGATCAACGGCAAGAGCTTCGACAGCCCCGTCGACCTGGTCATGGAAGCCAACGCCATCGGCGGCCGCCACGGCCTCGGCATGAGCGATCAGATCGAGAACCGCATCATCGAAGCCAAGAGCCGCGGCATCTACGAGGCACCCGGAATGGCACTGCTGCACATCACCTACGAGCGTCTGGTGAACGCCATCCACAACGAGGACACCGTCGCCTCGTACCACAACGAGGGCCGTCGACTCGGACGTCTGCTGTACGAGGGACGCTGGTTCGACCCGCAGGCACTGATGCTGCGCGAAGGTCTGCAGCGCTGGGTCGGCAACGTCGTCAGCGGCAGCGTGACGGTGCGTCTGCGCCGCGGCCAGGACTTCACCATCGTCGACACCCAGGGCACCAACTTCAGCTACCACCCCGAGAAGTTGTCGATGGAGCGCAGCCAGGGCCAGGCGTTCTTCCCCGGCGACCGCATCGGGCAGCTCACGATGCGCAACCTCGATATCGCCGATTCACGCAGCAAGCTCGAGCAGTACGCCGCGCAGAATCAACTCACGGCCTGGGGCGAACTGATCGGCGAACTCCCCGCAGGCGGAGCCGACGCCATCGCAGCCAGCAGCCCCGACAGTTCCGTGGACTCCTCGGCACTCGACCACGCCGCCATCGAGTCCGGCACCGACTGATCTCTGCGCAACTGGGTCGTTCCGCAGGCTCCACTCCTGCCCAAGCGGGTCGTTCCGCAGGCTCCACTCCTGCCCAAGCGGGTCGTTCCGCAGGCTCCACTCCTGCCGCCGAACTCGACGTTGTGGACGGATTTTCGCTGATTTCCGTCCACAACTTCGAGTTCGGCTACTCTTCGGGCTCCGTCAAACCCTCGTGCTCGTCCCGCTCCGCCCATTCGAGTAGCTCGTCGATTGCGAACACCGCATCGTCGATGCCCGCGTGAAGGTCACCCAGATCGGCGAATCTGGCGGGCACCGTGAACATCGTGAACTCACGAGGGTCGACGTCGGCAACCTCGTCCCAGGAAATCGGCGTCGATACCGTCGCCTGCTGATTTCCGCGCACCGAATACGCACTGGCGATGGTGTGATCACGGGCATTCTGGTTGTAGTCCACGAACAGTTTCGACGGGTCGCGGTCCTTGCGCCACCACGTCGTCGTCACGTCCTCGGGTGCGCGGCGCTCGACTTCCCGCGCGAAAGCCAGTGCCGCCCTTCGCAAGTCCTTGAATCCGTGGGCCGGGTCGATGCGTACGTAGATGTGCAGACCGTGTCCGCCGGAGGTCTTGGGCCAGCCGACGGCACCGAGATCACTCAGCACTTCCTGCACGACCCCGGCCACGCGTCGAACCCGGTCGAAGGAACAATCGGGCATCGGGTCGAGGTCGATGCGCCATTCGTCGGGCAGCTCGACGTCTGCGCGGCGGCTGTTCCACGGATGGAATTCGACGGTCGACATCTGCACCGCCCAGGCCACGTGGGCCAGTTCCGTCACACACAGCTCGTCCGCGGTGCGGTTGTAGCGGGGAAACGTCACCTGCACCGTCTCGAGCCACGGCGGCGCGCCGTTGGGCACGCGCTTCTGGTGCACCTTGTCGCCGGCCAGGCCCTTGGGAAAGCGGTGCATCATGCACGGGCGTTCCCGTAGCGCGCGCACGATGCCGTCGCCGACGCTCAGGTAGTAGTTCACCAGATCCAGCTTGGTGGCACCGCTCTCGGGGAAATAGACCCGGTCGGGGTTGGAGATGCGGACGCTGCGCTCGCCCACCGGTATCTCGATCGACGGTGAGCTACTGGCCATGGGTCCGAGGGTATGCGATCAGGAACGAAGCGTGATGCCGTATCGATCTCTCTTGCGGTAGATCGTCGCTCGGCTCATACCGAGTTCCTCGGCCGCCTCGTTCATGGTGATGCCGGGCCGAGAGAGCACGCGGATCATCTCGTCGCGCTCGAAGGTCTCGATGCGGGTGAGTCGATGGGTGCTGCGCGAGAGCACCTCGGGCGGCAGGTGCTCGACTCCGATGACGTCCGCGCGGATCGCGGCCTGATGCATCACCGTCGCCACTTCCGCCACGTTGCCCGGCCAGGAGTACTCCCGCAGTGCCCGTTCGGCAGCGGCGGTCAGAGTCACTGCCCGCCCGCGCACCCGGCCCGCGAGGTGCAGAGCGAGCGGCGAGATGTCTTCGGGGCGATGCCGTAGTGCAGGCAATTCGACGACCGTACGCAGCAGGCCTGCGAGTGCGGTGGGAACGTCGTCGTAATTCGACGCGGTGACGGTCACCGGCACGCCGTCGCCCGCGCGGCGAAGCAGTTCTGCCAACGTGTCCGCCGCACGCGCAGGCAGCCGGTCGACATCGCGAATGACCACAGCGGTATCGGGTTTCGGTAGTTCGGGGGTCCACAGGTCCAGCCAGGCTTCGACGTCACGGGCAGCGGGTGCACCGGCGCTGAGGATGCGGCCGCGGGGCCGGGATGCTCGTAGCGCTCGAGCCAGCACGGTCGCTCGACCCGATCCGGCCTCGCCGACCAGAAGCACCGAACCATGCTCGGCGAGTGCGGATTTCGCTGATTCGAGTGCGCCACGCCACGACGGTGAGAGTGCGTCGACGATCCCGGATCCTGCACCGCTGTGCGCAGTCTCGACTCGGAACACCTCACCGCGCGGGGCCGGCCGCGGATGCTGACCCTGCGACCGCGCGAGCATCATCGCCGAAGTGTTCCCCGCCGCCGACTGCGCAAGGGCCAGAAGCAGATCCGACGACGACTCCGACCAGGTGGTCAGATTGACGCAGCCCTCGACCCGGCCGGTGAGTGGATCGAGAACCGGAGCAGCCGCGCACGTGTACCCGGCGAGCGAGAGCGAATAGTGTTCGTCCGCCCGCACCACCGCGGGCACCTGATCCGCCAGCGCCAGCGCGAGGCCGTTGGTACCGGCCTGGTCCTCGGCATACGAGAAGCCGGGTGCCAGATGCACGCGGTCGAGCGCGGCCAGCAGTTCGCGATCGGCGCTGACGCGGTCCAACACGAGACCGTCGGCATCGGTCAGCATCATCGACACCGGTTCGTTCGCCAAGGTGTCGCGCAACCCGTTCAGTACCTCGCGACCGCATCGGTAGAACAGGGACTCGTCGTCGTAGGTTCCGGAGAAGACCGGAGCAACCTCGTCGAGTGACACCCCGTACCGCTGGCTGCGGTGCCACGACGCGAGGAGTCGATGCGAGACGGCAGCGAGGGGCTCCGAATGGAGTCGGGCCCGCGAGAGACCCCCGGAATCTGCCATGTGATCCAGGTTACATTCACGAGTCGCCATCCTTGCCGGGGCAACGTCTCGAATTGAGACGCCGAGGCCGACACGGAGGCTCGTTGCGGACCTACCGTCGTTCCCACAACGACGTGACGCACGTCACGTATCGCAGAACTCGGGAGGCACACCGCATGTACACCAAGAACGGCGAGAACTTCTTCATCGTCGACGCCCATGTCGCTCTGTGGGATGCGCGGGAGCAGAATCAGCGCAACATCCACGGCAAACAGTTCATCGACTGCTTCTACGACTACCACCGCAACCTCTCCCCCGAGAGCGAATTGTGGACGTACGACGAGTACCTCTACCAGGGCGGCGAGCGACTCATGCACGACCTGTTCGAGATCGGGTACGTGGATCACGCCATCTTCCAGCCCGCTCACCTCGGGGAGTTCTACAAGTCCGGCTTCGGCCAGACCGAGGAGGCCTCTGCACTCGCGGCAGCTCACCCGGACAAGTTGACGTACAACCACCACTTCGACCCGCGCAACGGCGAACGCGGCCTCGACCAACTGCGCGCGGACGCGGAACGCTTCGGGCTGAAGGGCGTCAAGCTGTACACCGCCGAGTGGCACGGCGATTCCCGCGGCTACAAGCTCGACGACGACTGGACGCGGCGCTACCTCGAAGTGTGCCGCGAGGTGGGCATCAAGAACATCCACGTGCACAAGGGACCGACGATTCGTCCGCTCGATCGTGACGCGTTCGACGTCGCGGACGTAGACCATGTGGCCACCGACTTCACCGATCTGAACTTCGTCGTCGAACACTGCGGACTGCCACGACTCGAGGACTTCTGCTGGATCGCGACCCAGGAACCCAACGTGTACGCGGGTCTGGCCGTCGCCATTCCGTTCATGCACACGCGCCCGAAGTACTTCGGACAGATCATGGGTGAGCTCCTGTACTGGCTCGGCGAGGATCGCATCTTCTTCTCCTCCGACTACGCGCTGTGGACGCCCAAGTGGTTGGTCGAAGGATTCGTCGACTTCCAGATCCACGAGTCCCTCGACGAATACGCACCGATCACGCTCGAGCAGAAGAAGAAGGTCCTGGGGCTCAACGCCGCGAAGCTCTACGACATCCCGGTGCCGGCAGAACTGCAGTTGCCCGACGCCGACGAGACCGAGACCGGACCGCGCCAGCCCGAGCGCGCCGATCTGGCGGCGGTCTGAGATGACGATAGTTGCAACCTTGTCGAGGCACGACGAGGCCTACGCCGCCCTCGGCGTCGTCCTGGATCCCGAATTGGACGAGCCCATCACCGATCTCGGCTTCGTCCGATCCCTCGAGGTCGACGAGGGCACCGTCCACGTTCATCTCCGGCTACCCACGTCGTTCTGCTCTCCGAACTTCGCGTACCTCATGTCGGGGGATGCGAAGGACGTCTTGACGGCGTTGCCGTGGACCGAGCGGGTTCTCGTCGAGCTGGACGATCACCACGACTCGGACAAGATCAACGCGGGACTCGCTGCCGACGCGGGATATCGAGGCACCTTCGGGCACGAGGCCGAAGAAGACCTGGAGGAATTGCGCGCGACGTTCCGCCGCAAGGCATATGTGGCGGCGATGGAACGGTCGCTCATGGCATGGTTGCGCGCCAATCCCGACTCGACCGAGAACGACTTGGCCGCAGTGGTTCTCGGAGACCTTCCGGATGATCGCACGTCGACCGCACTGCTTCGCCGCCGTGAGGCACTCGGGCTGCGGGTCGATCCGGCCGCTCCGGCTCTGGTCGATCACACCGGCCGTCCACACACCGGGGATCTGACGATGGTGATGCGGCGAGCCCGCGCCACCCGCGTCTCGATCGACGGCAACGCGCACTTCTGTCGCGGACTGCTGCAGACCCGCTACCCGGGTTCGGAGGAGCAACAAGTACCTCGCATGGAAGGCGCGTTCATCCCCCTCGCCACCCTCACCGTCCAGCACAGCACTACACAGGAGCAGTCACGATGAGCACGATGCGCGCAGTCCAGGTGGTCGGGTACCACAAGAATCTGGAGATGACCGAGGTTCCGATTCCGGAAGTACAGGGCCCACTCGACGTCATCGTCAAGATCGGCGGCGCAGGCGTATGCCGTACCGATCTGCACATCCTCGAAGGCCAATGGGCCGAGAAGTCCGGCGTCACACTGCCGTACACGATCGGGCACGAGAACGCCGGATGGGTGCACGCGGTCGGATCGGCCGTCACCAACGTCCGCGAGGGCGACAAGGTGATCCTGCATCCGTTGGTCACGTGCGGATTGTGCCGGGCGTGCCGGTCCGGTGACGACGTACATTGCGAGACAAGCGATTTCCCCGGAATCGATACCAACGGTGGGTATGCGGATTATCTGCGTACCAACGCCAGGACAGTGGTGAAGATCGACGAATCGCTCGAACCGTCCGCGGTGGCCGCACTCGCAGACGCCGGTCTGACGGCGTACCACGCGGCGGCGAAGGCGGCCAGGCGGCTGACTCCGCGCGACAAGTGCGTCGTCATCGGCGCAGGCGGCCTGGGCCACATCGGTATCCAGGTGCTCGAGGCGCTGTCACCCGCGGAGCTCATCGTCATCGACCGCAACGCCGATGCCGTGAAGCTCGCCCTCACTCTGGGTGCCGATCACGCGGTGGTCGCCGACGGCACTCAGGTCGACCAGGTCATGGAACTCACGGGCGGATTCGGCGCCGAGGTGGTACTCGACTTCGTCGGCGAGAACGGTTCCACCGCAGAGGGATTGGCCATGACCCGGCGCGCGGGCGACTATCACGTCATCGGGTACGGCGAGAACGTCGACGTGCCGACGATCGACCTGGTGTCGGCGGAGAAGAACATCGTCGGCAATCTCGTCGGGTCCTACAACGACCTGTGCGATCTGATGTCGCTCGCCGCACGAGGCGCGGTGAATCTGCACACGCAGACCTACTCGTTGGACGACTTCCAGAGCGCCATCGACGACCTCGACAACGGACGGGTTCGCGGACGCGCGATTCTCGTACCGTGAAACCGGGTAGTACCAAAAGCCGTCACCACAACTACCGTCACATCGAACACAGGGAGCAACGTTGATCTTCATCACCGCCAAGTTCAAGGTCAAGCCCGAGCACGCCGACAACTGGCCCGAGATTTCACGCGACTTCACCGAAGCCTGCCAGGCCGAGGAGGGATGCCTCTGGTATTTCTGGTCGCGCACCCTCGACGACCCCACCGAGTACGTCCTGGTGGAGGCCTTCAAGGACCCGGATGCCGGTGCGACGCACGTGAACTCGGATCACTTCAAGCAGGCCCAGAAGGATCTACCGCCGTACCTGCAGGAGACACCGAAGATCATCAGTCAAGAGGTGGACGGCACCGACTGGAACGAACTGGGCGAACTCGCTGTCGACTAGTTCGTACGACTAGTCCCGTTCGCGATCCCGGACCACCTGGCCCAGCGTCACGACGGCGTCTGCGAACTGCCCCGGTAGTTCCTGAGGCGGGTTGTGGCCGCAATCGACCTGTCGAACATCGATCAGGTCGGTGAAGTGCGCCGCGTGGTCCGGGCTGCCGTACAACGAGGCGACGGTGTCCTCGGTCGGGTCGATCACGACCGTGGGCACCGTGATCCGCGGTTGCTGTGTGAGCAGTGCCTGCGTCGCTGCGTAGGCCGCATCCCCCGCCTCGACGCCGTAGCGGTGCCGGTAGGAATGCACGGACACGTCCACGAAGTCGGGGTTGTCGAACGAGGGTGCGGTGGCCGCGAATTCGGAGTCGCCGAACCGCCAGGTCGGCGACCAATCCGTCCACAGCGTCTGCGCGATCTCTGCACGGTAGGCCGCGAGCCCGGCGCGGCCCCGCTCGGAGTGCAAGTAGTACTGGTACCAGTATCGCTTCTCCAGATGTGGTGGCACCGGCGTGGACACTGCCGCAGCGATGTTCTGCACCAGGTATCCGGACACGCTCACCAGTCCGGACACCAACTCGGGCCACACCGCGGCGACGACGCAGGCCGCTCGCCCACCCCAGTCGTAGCCGGCGACGATGGGCCGGTTCAGCTTCAGCGCGAGAATCAGCTCACGGAGGTCGTGTCCGATCGCGGCCTGCTCTCCGGAGCGCATCGTGTCCGCGTCGACGAACCGGGTAGGTCCGAAGCCGCGCAGGTACGGCACCACCACGTCGTAGCCGGATTCGGCGAGCAGCCTGGCGACGTCGTCGTAACCGCGTGGGTCGTACGGAAACCCGTGCAGCAGCACCACCGAGCGACCGGACGGATCGCCGACGCGGTCGAACTCCACATCCAACACTCCTGCGCGAATCATCATGGGTCCATGCTCGCACTGCGGCGGCGGTCAGTGCCGACAGTCAACTGCTCAGCACGTCCTGCATGCCGGGCGCGAGGACATCGGACAGGTCGGTCCATGGCACGGTGATGGTGATGAGGCCGATGCCATAGGCCCCCACCTGGTAGTCACCGAAGTGAATGTTCATCCCTTCCGGTGATGCGGTCCAGTTGCCGAAGTTGGCCACCGTCGGCTCGATGCCCGAGCGTTCGAAGTTCTCGCCTGCGCGGGTGGCCGGCAGGATCTTCGCTGCTCGGTCCGACAGCCGGGCCAGGCCCGTATCGAGGTCGGTGAAGGCATCGCCGAGGGTGATCGGCTGTGCGGTGTCGGCGTCGATCGTCACGGTCGAGATGAGCGAGTCACCATGGGCACCGGCCGGCACGGCGATCCAGTCGGTGATCTGTTCGGAACTGATCACGCGCCTACCGACGTAGGTAGAGCTTGGCGTGTAGCCGTCGCTGAGGACGAAGTCCTGTCCGTTGTGGCCGTCGATCAAGTCCTGCAATGCCGCCCGCATCGACTCGTTGAATTCCGCCGTCACGGCGGGATTCCCACCACTGAGCTGCGGAATGGCGACGTCGTACGTGGCATGCTCCGTCGATCCGGTGATCCGAGTGCTGCCGACGACGTACGGCTCGGCGGCATTGGAGGTAGTGGGCACCGCTGTGGTCGTAGCCTCGGCGCGCTCGGTCGTGGCCGGTGCATCGGTGGTCGTCGGCGCGGACGCGGGCGCGGCGGTTCCCGAGGTGGAACAACCCGCGAGGGCCGCGGTCACGGCAAGTGCGGCAGCCATCGAGCGGATGCGAGTCATGACCGACCCTAACCACAAACTCGACGGGTAGCACCGCGAATCGGGTGCAACTGACCGCGCTGAGCGCGGTTGACTGCACCCGATTCACGCACGAAAAAGCCCGGCACCTCGAAAGGTGCCGGGCTGTTCTCGTGCGTGAGGGCTGGACTCAGAAGTCCATGCCGCCCATGCCACCGGTCGGATCGCCGGCGGGCGCTCCGGCCTTCTCGGGCTTGTCGGCGACGACGGCCTCGGTGGTGAGGAACAGAGCCGCGATGGACGCTGCGTTCTGCAGTGCCGAGCGGGTGACCTTGACCGGGTCGTTGATGCCTGCAGCGAGCAGGTCCTCGTACTCGTTGGTCGCGGCGTTGAGGCCGTGACCGGCGGGCAGGTTGGCAACCTTGTCCGCAACGACGCCGGGCTCGAGGCCCGCGTTGAATGCGATCTGCTTGAGCGGAGCGGACAGTGCGACGCGAACGATGTTCACGCCGGTTGCCTCGTCACCGTCGAGCTTGAGGTTGTCGAGTGCGGGCGCTGCCTGGAGCAGTGCCACGCCGCCACCGGCGACGATGCCTTCTTCGACGGCTGCCTTGGCGTTACGCACTGCATCTTCGATGCGGTGCTTGCGCTCCTTGAGCTCGACCTCGGTTGCGGCTCCGGCCTTGATGACTGCAACGCCACCGGCCAGCTTGGCCAGGCGCTCCTGCAGCTTCTCGCGGTCGTAGTCGGAATCGGAGTTCTCGATCTCGGCGCGGATCTGGTTGACGCGACCGGCGATGGCGTCGGAATCTCCCGAGCCCTCGACGATGGTGGTCTCGTCCTTGGTGATGACGACCTTGCGTGCCTGACCGAGCAGCTCGAGTCCGGCGGTCTCCAGGGAGAGGCCGACCTCTTCGCTGATGACCTCGCCGCCCGTGAGGATGGCGATGTCGGCGAGCTGCGCCTTGCGACGGTCACCGAATCCGGGAGCCTTGACGGCAACGGACTTGAAGGTGCCACGGATCTTGTTCACCACGAGGGTGGAGAGAGCTTCGCCCTCGACGTCCTCGGCGATGATGACGAGCGGCTTGCCGGACTGGATGACCTTCTCCAGCAGCGGCAGCAGGTCCTTGACGGTGCTGATCTTGGAGCTGACGAGCAGGATGTACGCGTCTTCGAGGACGGCTTCCTGACGCTCTGCATCGGTGGCGAAGTACGCCGAGATGTAGCCCTTGTCGAAGCGCATCCCCTCGGTGAGCTCGAGCTGCAGGCCGAAGGTGTTGGACTCCTCGACCGTGATGACGCCTTCCTTGCCGACCTTGTCCATTGCCTCGGCGATGAGCTCGCCGATGGACGGGTCGCCTGCGGAGATGCCAGCGGTAGCAGCGATCTGCTCCTTGGTGTCGATCTCCTTGGCGGACGCGAGCAGAGCCTCGGTGACGGCTGCAACAGCCTTCTCGATGCCGCGCTTGAGGCCGAGCGGGTTCGCGCCGGCTGCGACGTTGCGCAGGCCTTCACGGACGAGTGCCTGGGCGAGAACGGTAGCGGTGGTGGTGCCGTCGCCTGCGACGTCGTCCGTCTTCTTGGCGACCTCCTTGACGAGCTCGGCACCGATCTTCTCGTAGGGATCTTCGAGCTCGATCTCCTTGGCGATGGAAACACCATCGTTGGTGATCGTGGGAGCTCCCCACTTCTTCTCGAGTACGACGTTGCGACCCTTGGGGCCCAACGTCACCTTTACTGCGTCGGCGAGGGCATTGAGGCCTCGCTCGAGGCCACGGCGTGCCTCTTCGTCGAACGCGATGATCTTGGCCATTGCGAAGTGATCCTCCGGATTGGGGGTGACACATTGCTGGCCGAGCTCGGTGCCCGCGACGGACGACCAGGGGTGTCGTTGATTCCCCGGCCTCACCGTGTCCCGACCTGGCACTCACGTGTCGAGAGTGCCAACTGCATTTCTAGCACTCGACCATGGCGAGTGCAAGGTCGACCACCGGTACCGGCCGAGGGGCGAACCACGACAACCCCATGCCCGACGCCACCGCCCGCCGAAGTTGCGAGCAGATGCTCAGCCGAACGAGCCTCCTTCACACACTGTTTACACCCGCCGCATTTGTTTACACAGGCCGCCTTCCGTATGCGAGACGGACCCTAATAACGTTCGGAGACAGTGCAATTCACGTCTGCAAATTCGGACAAAACCCCATAAATGCGACAGTAAGGATCGAAACATGTCCGATACGGTCGACACCTCGTACGACAACTCGGCGATGGACCACGAGGAAGAGGGCTACCACAAGGGCCTCAAACCTCGGCAGTTGCAGATGATCGCGATCGGTGGCGCAATCGGCACCGGCCTGTTTCTCGGCGCGGGTGGCCGCCTCGCCAGTGCCGGGCCCGGCCTCTTCCTCGCCTATGCCCTCTGCGGGATCTTCGTCTTCTTCATCCTGCGCGCCCTCGGTGAGCTGGTGCTGCACCGCCCGTCGTCGGGCAGCTTCGTCTCGTACGCTCGTGAGTTCTTCGGTGAGAAGGCCGCTTTCGTCGCCGGCTGGATGTACTTCCTGAACTGGGCGATGACGGCCATCGTGGACGTCACGGCCATCGCGACGTACATGCACTACTGGGGCAGCTTCGAGGTGATCCCGCAGTGGGTCATCGCCTTGATCGCCCTCGTCATCGTCATGAGCCTCAACCTCGTCTCGGTCAAGTGGTTCGGCGAGATGGAATTCTGGGCTGCCATCATCAAGGTCATCGCGTTGGTGACGTTCCTGATCGTCGGCGTCGTGTTCCTCGCGGGCCGCATTCCCGTCGGTACCCAGATGCCCGGCATCAGTCTCATCACCGACAACGGCGGCTTGTTCCCGTCGGGTGCGTGGCCGCTGGTCATCGTCATCTCCGGCGTCGTGTTCGCCTATGCCGCAGTCGAATTGGTGGGTACCGCGGCGGGTGAGACCGAGAACCCGGAGAAGATCATGCCGCGGGCGATCAACTCGGTCATCGCACGTATCGCACTGTTCTACGTCGGCTCGCTCGTACTGCTCGCACTGCTGATGCCGTACACCGCGTACCAGTCCGGGACGTCACCGTTCGTGACGTTCTTCTCGAGCATCGGCCTCGGCGGCGCGGGCACCATCATGAACATCGTGGTGCTCACCGCAGCGTTGTCCAGCCTCAATGCCGGTCTGTACTCGACGGGCCGCATCCTTCGATCGATGGCGATGAACGGCAGTGCCCCGGAATTCACCAAGAAGATGACCAAGGGCGGCGTTCCGTTCGGCGGCATCCTGCTCACCTGCTTCATCACGCTGTTCGGTGTCGCGCTCAATGCCATCGCTCCCGGCGAGGCATTCGAGATCGTGCTGAACATGTCCGCACTGGGCATCATCGCCAGCTGGGCCACCATCGTGCTGTGCCAGATCCAGCTGTACCGCTGGTCCAAGAAGGGCATCGTGGAGCGGCCCAAGTTCCGCCTGTTCGGAGCGCCGTACACCAGCTACGCGACTCTGGTGTTCCTGTTCGGCGTACTGGTGCTGATGGCCTTCGACGCCCCGATCGGCTCGTGGACCATCGCCACCCTGGTGGTCATCGTTCCCGCACTGATCGGCGGGTGGTACCTGGTGCGCACCAAGGTGCTCTCCGTCGCCGAGGAACGCCTCGGCTACACCGGTCAGTACCCGGTGGTGGCGAACCGTCCGGTCGATCCGGAGGAGTGACCTCATGAGTGAAGGCCCCACACCGAGTCGGTGTGGGGCCTTCTTCGCGCCTCGGTCATGAAAACTTCAGCCAGCGTGATCGAGTGAAGGGCGAGCGCCGCGTCGGCGGTTCGGGGACCCCTGCCGCCACGGCTGCCGCTACCGCATCGCTGAGCTCGATGCACGTCTGGAACCTATCCGATGGCTCCTTCGCCAACGCGCGTGCAACCACCGCGTCGAGTCCCCGCGGTAGTGATCGCCGCCGCCGCGTCACGGCAGGCGGCTCCGCTGTCAGGTGCGCAGCAGTGATCGCCAACGGCGTGCTCAGCGGATACGGAGTGCGTCCGGTCGCCAGTTCCACCAGCGTCGCGCCGAGGCCGTAGACGTCGGTCTGCGCACTCAGCTCTCCACCGCGAAGCAGTTCCGGTGCCGCGTAGGGGATGGATGCCATCACCGTGCCCCCTGCAGCGAGCGGGGTCGAATCGTCGAGCATCCGCGCAATTCCCCAGTCCGACAGCAACACCTGCTCGTATCCGTCGATTCGTTCGGTGGAGATGAGGATGTTCGCCGGCTTGACGTCCCGATGCACGACGCCGTGCGAGTGGGCATAGTCGAGTCCCTTGGCCACCTCGGCAACGATGCGCGCCACTCGGGACACGTCGAGCGCGATCTGCCCTCGGGCAACGAGCCGCGCGGCGCTGTAGCCGTCCACGTAGTGCATCGACATCCACAACTGGTGCTCGAACTCACCGTGCTCGTGCACCGACACGATGTTCGGGTGCACGAGCTGGGTGGCGACGGCAGCTTCCATCCGAAACTTGCTGCGTAGCCGCGGGGACAGGGAGGCGTCCCGGTCCAGAATCTTGAGGGCCTCGAGCCGATCGTGTCCGCGCCCGAGAACCAGGTACACCTCGCTCATGCCCCCGACACCGAGACGGCGCTGCACCCGAAAGCCCGCGAACTCCGAACCCGGCTGCAATCGTCCCGTCATGGAATAGCCTGTCGCGCAGCACTACTCGCAGCACGGCATCCGAGGAGTGACACGACCGGACACGTCCGCAGCATCGACAGAACTGTAGTCCGTTCGGGTGTTGGGGGCGACTCGGCAGAAAGCCCATGCGCGCCTGTTTCCCAGTTCACCGGCCTTCGCGAGTTTCGCCACCTGCGTCGATGTCGTTTAGGGTGATTACCGGTACTTGACCAAAACAAGGGAAAAAGAACGGCAAACCGATAGTGGTCAGCCGATCACCTCGACTCGAGTTGTAAGGAAGTCAAGTAAGTGAAAGCAGTAAAAGAAGCGTGGGGCGGCCTGCTCAAGCCGGTCTTCGTCCCCGCATCTATCGTCATTTTTGTCATGATCGCCTTCTCGGTGATCTACGCCGGCACTGCCGCCGATGCATTCGACAATCTCAACAACGCCATCACCAGCGGAGTCGGCTGGTGGTACATCCTGGCCACCACCGGCTTCGTGCTGTTCGCGCTGTACTGCGGTCTGAGCAAAGTCGGCAACATCCGCCTCGGACGTGACGACGAGAAGCCCGAATTCGGCGTCCTGTCTTGGTTCGCGATGCTGTTCAGTGCCGGCATGGGCATCGGCCTGGTGTTCTACGGCGTCGCCGAGCCTCTCTCGCACTACGTCACACCGCCCGAAGCCGGCGGCGTTCCCGGCAGCACCGACCCCGCCGCCCGTCAGGCGATGGAGCTGACCCTGTTCCACTGGGGTTTGCACGCCTGGGCCATCTACGTGGTGGTCGGCCTCGGGCTGGCCTACATGACGTACCGCAAGGGACGCCCGCTGTCCGTGCGCTGGCTGCTCGAGCCGCTCCTGGGGCGCAAGCGCATCGAGGGCGGCATCGGCCATGCGATCGACGCAGTCGCCATCATCGGCACGTTGTTCGGCGTGGCCACCTCGCTCGGATTCGGTGTGCAACAGATCTCGGCCGGCCTCGAATACCTGGGTTGGGTCGATACCAACAACTGGGTGACGGTCATCATCATCGCCGGAGTCACCGGTCTCGCGACGTTCTCCGTCGTGTCCGGCGTCTCACGAGGACTCAAATGGCTCTCCAACATCAACATGGGAATGGCTGCAGCTCTGGCCGTCTTCGTTCTGATCGCCGGACCGAGCCTGTTCCTCATGCAGTCCTGGGTGCAGAACCTCGGCGGCTACATCCAGGCGTTGCCCGAGTTGATGCTGCGCACGTCACCGTTCTCCGACGACGGCTGGACAGGCGACTGGACCATCTTCTACTGGGGCTGGTGGATGAGCTGGGCGCCGTTCGTCGGCATGTTCATCGCCCGTATCTCACGCGGCCGCACCATCCGCGAGTTCGTGTTCGGGGTGCTGCTGGCACCGACGATCATCGGGTCGCTGTGGTTCACGATCTTCGGTGATGCCGGCATCCTGCGTCAGCGCGAGAACGGCGACCTGCTGGTCGACGGTGCCGTCGACACCAACACGAGTCTGTTTCAGCTGCTCGACACGTTGCCGTTGGCGACGATCAGCAGCGTGCTGGCGATCTTCGTCATCGTGTTCTTCTTCGTGACATCCTCCGACTCCGGCTCGCTGGTCATCGACATCCTCTCCACCGGCGGCGACCTGGAGCCCCCGAAGATCACCCGCGTGTACTGGTCGATTCTCGAAGGCGTGGCAGCGACGGTTCTGCTCCTCATCGGCGGAACGGGATCGTTGACAGCCCTGCAAACGATGTCGATAGCCACGGCAGTGCCGTTCTCGATCATTCTGGTGCTCGCGTGCGTGTCGATGCTCAAGGCCTTCCGCTACGACGTCGCCACCACTCCGCGCTACGTGCGAGTGACGACCACGCCAGAGGTCTCCGGCAACGAGTCGGACGCTCCAGAGCAGCCGGCTCCGCGTAAGAGGGCGACCGCGGGCATCTCGAGCACGTTCTCCGGCCTGGCAGCGTCACGCGAGGGACTGACCTCACCGACACGCGGCGGAACCGTCGTACTCGCGGTACACGAGGTATCCACCGAACAGCTCGAGGTTCATCCCGAGACCGGAGCCGTCGAATACTCGAGCGACAATGCGCCCGTCGATCCACTGGGCGGAGAAGTGTTCGACACTCAGGAGTTCGCCGACTCGGCCGAGGGTCAGAACCAGAACAACCCCAACTGATCCGTCTCGACCGCACTCTGACCCTCGCGAGCCTTCGCGGGGGTCAGAGGTTTTTCGAAGCCCAGTCGGTGAGTGCCTCCAACGACGGCAGCAGCGCCTCTCCGGACGACGTCAGGCTGTATTCCACCGAGATGGGCGGCCCGTCCGTGACGGCGCGTGCCACCAGTCCGGCTTTGCCGAGTTCGCCGAGACGTTCTGACAGCACCGAGTCACTGATGCCACCGACGGCGCGGCGGAGGTCCGAGAATCCCATCGGCCCGTTCATCAGTGTCGCCAGCAGAATTCCGTTCCATCTCTTACCGAGGAAGCCGAAAGCTTTGGTCAACGCTCCGTCGCAGGCACGTGGATCGTGAGGCTGCTCGTTGGGGACCATGCTTCCACCCTACCGAGGTGCTACAGTCCGCCTTGCTACTTCTGAATTACTAGTGGCCTCAGAAATGAAAGCAGGGATCATGTTCATCGCTACCCTCGTCGTCTCGGTTCTGCTCGCCGTCGCACTCACGTTCTCCGCGATCGGCAAACTGACGAAGAACCCCTCCGTCATCCCGATGCTCGAGCAGGTGGGCGTCCCCGCCGACAAGATTCCGTGGTTGGCCTACGCGGAGATACTCGGTGCCATCGGCCTCCTGATCGGCCTGTTGGTCTGGCCCATCGGCGTGGCAGCTGCAGTCGGCGTCATCCTCTACTTCGTCGGAGCGGTTGCCGCGCACCTTCGCGCCAAGGACAAGGACTTCGCACCCGCGGCCGGACTCGCCGTGTTCGCCGTCGTGGCGCTGGTTCTACGGGTGCTCAGCGCCTGACCAGTCGTAGTCCATCTGGCCCGCGGTGAGCAGAGCATGTTCGGCTCCCGCCCACCGCGCGACCAGGTGCAATGACAGGTCGAGACCGGCACTGATGCCGGCCGACGTCGCAAGATCGCCGTGATCGATGTACCGAACGGCCTCGTGGACGACGAGCGCAGGCCATCGAGCGGCCAATTGCTCCAGGTCTTCCCAGTGCGTGGTGACCGGACGCTCGTCGAGCAGTCCCGCGGCCGCGAGCACGAACGCACCCGTGCACACCGACGCGACCACCTCGGCGGTGGGTCGAAGTCGCTGCAGCCACTGCAGAACCCGGCCGTCCGCCGAGACCGCGTCGACGACGCCTCCGGGAATCAGGACGAGGTCGTAGGGCCTCGGGTCGTCGATCGTGGTGTCGACGCCGATCCTCATGCCACCTCGCGCACGCACCGCTCCGTCCGTGAGCCCAACGAGCGACACCTCGAAAGGCGCTGCGCTACCGGCACGTTCGGCCACCCGATTGGCCACCGAGAACACCTCGAACGGCCCGCACGCGTCGAGTACCTCGACGTCGTCGAACAACAGAATCGCAATGCTTCTCATGTCGCCTCAGCTACTCGTGGTCGAGACGATGACGGGCACCATGACAGCAGCCATCACCGCAGTGTTGACGTCGGAGACTGCCTTGCGCACTGCCTCCCCGGCCCACTCCCCCTCGGCGATCTCCTTGGCCCGCTTCTTCAACAGCTTCTTGTCCGCATCCGCGATCACCTTGTGCGTCAGGTCCACTGCCGAGATGAGTGAGATCAACGCAGCCGAATGCGGCGACGGCGTCGTACCGTCGACGAGCGCGCTTCGTAGCGCATCTCGCAGCACCTTCTCCCGCGAGGTGTCGGCCGCAGGCCACGTCGTGGTGGGGAAGAGCCCCCACACCTTGTCCTTTTTCTCGGTGACGAAGCCCTGAGCCACCAGCCGCGCGGCCAGTTCCTTGGCGAGATTCTTCTGCGACTTCTCGATCACTTTCTGCGGCTTCAGCGGACGTGACGTCGTTGCCACCAGGTCGAACACCCGACGCAGAAGTGATTCGGCAGGCGGTTCCCCCGACACGACTACGTGATCCTTCTTGATCTGCTCATCGGGGCCGGTGATCCGCAGCGATCCACTCATGGCGAGCTCGACGACCAGCGCACCTGCCAGCACCCGCGGCAACTTGGTGCTGTCGGCCAGCGGTTTGCCCGAGTCGTCGTCGAGCAACAGCAGCAGCATATCCTCCGCAATCAACGTCATGGAGCGAGGTTACTCAGAATGTGTGGGTAGTTGATCGCCACCAGTCGCTCGAGCACCGCCGTGTCCACATCGGCGAGTTTGTTCACGTACAGGCAACCCGCTCCTCGCTTGTGCTTTCCCAACTGTTCGAGCAAGGAGTCCGATTCCGGGGCGTACGTAGCGCCGTACACAGACAGACTCGCCTTGCGCGGAGAGAACCCGACGACGAAATACTCGCCCCGACGACCACTGTCGGTGGTGTACCGGTAGGTACCGAAACCCACCATCGTCGGCCCCCACATCACTGCCGGCTGCCCGGTCACCCGACCCATCATCTCGGCCAGAGCCAGACCGTCCGCGCGGCGAACCGGATGTTCGACGGCGGCCAGGAAATCCTCGGCCGATACGTCGGTGGGCCGGGTCAGGTTCTCGTTCAATTGATCAGGCTCTGCCAGTTCGACGGCACCCGCTCACGCGGACCGGGAACCGTCTGATCGAGTGGATGGTGTTGCGGCGGAGCCAGTTCCGGACCGTCGTACATCTGTTCGTCGGCGTAGTTGTAGAACCATTCCTCGCCGGGCTCGTAGCTGCGCACGAACTGATGTCGAGTGGATTCGGCGTGCTTACTGGCATGCTGCGACGGCGAGGAATCGCAGCACCCGATATGACCGCACTGCGCACACCGACGCAGGTGCACCCACCAGCCCTGCGTCTGCGTGCATTCGACGCAGCCGGGTCCCGACGGCGGAACCTGCGGGTCGATACCTTCGATGGTCATGATGCCTCCTCGACAGCGGGTTGGACTGGCAGTCTCACGATGAAGCGCGTGTTCCCAGGCTCGGACACCACCTGCAGGTCACCCTGATGCTTCTTCACCACGATGCGCCACGAGATGTCGAGGCCGAGACCCGTACCCTCGCCGACCGCCTTGGTGGTGAAGAACGGCTCGAAGATGCGTGACCGAATCTCTTGCGGCACACCAGGTCCGGTATCACAGATCTCGATCTGCACCTGGTCCTCGTCCAACGACGTACGCACCGTCAAGACCCCAGAACCCTCCATCGCCTGAACGGCGTTGTCGATCAGGTTCGTCCACACCTGGTTGAGTTCGGCGGCGTAGGCCGGGATGGGCGGCACCGCCGGATCGTATTCCTTGACCACCGCGATGTCGTCACCGATCTTGCGGCCCAACATGATCAGTGTGCTGTCGAGCAACTCCCGCACATCCACGGTCTGGTACGGCGCGCGATCCATCTGTGAATACTGCTTCGCGGCACCGACCAGCGTGGAGATTCGCGTGGTCGAATCCGCAATCTCGTTCATCAGCAACTCGGTTTCGACCGTGTAGTTGAGCCACCTGATCGCACCCTCGAGCATGGCCGGATCGTCGACGGTCGCCGATACCCGATCGAGCCACGGCACATCGAGGCCCGCCGAGACGAAAGTGGGGGCCAGATCCCAACCGTCTCGAATATCCTTGTCCTCGAACCATTCTCCGAGTTCGTCCTCGCGGTCCGACGCCTCCATGGCCGTCAACTTGGGTGCCTTGGCCACCAACTCCACGGCCTCGTTCTGCAGTTCGACCAGACGCGCCAGGCTCGCACGGTCGAGGGTGCCACCGGCGATCATCGCCAACTTCTGCCGCATGTGTCCCACCCGATTGCGCAACGCAGACGTCGCCCGTACCGCGGCCGCCGCCGGATTGTTGAGCTCGTGCGTCAACCCGGCCGACAAAGAACCCAACGCCAACAAGCGCTCTCGCTGTTCCACCACTTGCTTGGTGTTCTGATTTCCGAAGAACAATCCTTCGAGCAGATGCAGTGCCATCGGAAACCATTCCCGCACGATCGACGCGAAACAGTCTGCGTCGAGCACGAAGAAACGCGAGGGTTCACTCACCCGCATCGAACCCTGATAGGTCTGCGGCACTCGATCACCGAGATACGCCTGCCACGCTCCGGCGTACACCCCGCGCTGGGACGTCCTGTTGATCACCAGATCCTCCCCGCCCGAAAGCTTCGAGAGCACCACGGCACCGTCCATCAGCACGTAGAAACACGTCGCCGGATCGCCCTCCGCATACACCGGCCCCGGTTCGATCGTCTCGATGCGCCCGTCCCGACACAGCTCTGCCAGCTGAGAGTCGGTGAGATGCTCGAACAGAAAAAGCGTCCGCAACTCCTCCGGATCACACGCGAGCGTGCTCACGGGTTCGCCAGATATCTGTGCACCAACATCACGGCCATTGCTCCTTCTCCCACTGCCGACGCGACACGTTTGGCCGAGTCGGATCGAACGTCCCCGGCCGCGAACACCCCGGGCACACTCGTCTCGAGGTGATGCGGAAGTCGGGTGGGCGTCCACCCGGCAGGTCCGCGTCCGTCGGTGACGAGATCCGGTCCGGTGACCACGAATCCATGATCGTCCCGCACGAGCACCCCGTCGAGCCACTCGGTACGCGGGGCAGCACCGATGAACAGGAACAGGTACTGCGCGTCGACCGTCGAGGTCTCGTCGGTGGCCCGGTTGCGCAGCGTGATCGACTCGAGATGACCGTCGCCTGCCACGCCCGCGACCTCCGTACACGGCCGAACGCTGATCTTCGGATTCTCCTCGATCTGCTTGATCAGGTAGTACGACATCGACGCTTCGAGCGAGGTGGCACGGATCAAGATGGTGACCGACTTGGCCCCGCGCGAGAGGTACACCGCTGCCTGCCCGGCCGAGTTCGCCCCGCCCACGATGTAGACGTCCTGCTCGGCACAGCGCGCGGCCTCCGTCATCGCAGATCCGTAGAACACGCCCCGGCCGGTGAAGTCGTCGATTCCGGGTGCGTCCAGTCGTCGATAGGCAACGCCGGTGGACAGGATGATCGTCTGCGCACTGATGCTGCGGCCGTCCGCGAACCGTACGGTGCGCGCGGATCCGTTGACGTCCAGTCCCACCACGTCCTGTGTGGTGACGACCTCGGCACCGAACTTCAACGCCTGCCGCCGGGCTCGCTCGGCCAGCTGCGCACCCGAGACCCCGTCGGGAAATCCCAGATAATTCTCGATGCGAGAACTCTGACCGGCCTGACCGCCCGTCGCGGTCCGCTCGATCAGGGTCGTCCGCAATCCCTCGGATGCGCCGTACAGCGCCGCTCCGAGCCCCGCCGGGCCGCCGCCGATGACGACGAGATCGTAGAACTCCTCCGACGGCGAGACGGTCAGACCGAGCCGGTTGCCGAGCTCGGCGTCGGACGGTTCGATCAGCGCGTCCCCTTCGGTGGTGATGACCACCGGAAGCTTGTCCTCGGCCACGCCTGCCGCAGCCAACAGTCGCGCGCCCTCGGACTCGTCGGACATGTACCAGCGGTAGGGCAGCTGATTGCGAGCCAGGAACTCACGGATCTCCGACGACCGCGCAGACCAGCGATGCCCGACGATCTTGGTGTCCTCGACGGCTCGGTGGTCGTACGCGCACCAGGCTTCGAGCTGGGCGTCGAGCACGGGGTAGAGCTTTTCCTCGGGCGGATCCCACGGCTTGAGCAGGTAGTAATCGAGATCGATGACGTTGATGGCGTCGATCGCCGCGTCGGTGTCCGCGTAGGCGGTGAGCAGAATGCGGCGGGCCGTCGGGAAAAGGTCCATGGCCTGTTCGAGAAATTCCATGCCGCTCATCTGCGGCATGCGGTAGTCGGCCAACAGAATGGCCACCGGGGTGCCGCGCAGCGTGAGTTCCTTCAGCGCGTCGAGCGCACCGGCACCCGATTCGGCGCGCACGATGCGGTACTGCTCACCGTAGCGGCGGCGCAGGTCGCGGGCGACCGATCGCGATACTCCGGGATCGTCGTCGACACTGAGAATGACCGGTTTCATGACCCTCCAGAACTGATGCTCACCAACGACATGAGCATGCCACCGCGTCGCCCAGAATGGGAGGCAAGCAGTCCTGGAACAGCGGGGTCAGATTCGGCCGCGTCTGATCAGATCGAGTTCCGCAGGGGTGAGGAGTCGTTCGAGCTTCTCGGCCGGCCAGGTGCGTGGGCTTCCGCTCATCCTGGCGGTCTTCAACAGAGGTAGATCACTGCTGGTACGACGCATAATCGACTGTAATTTCACGGTGGATCACTCCGAACAATTTCTTCGTTGGTCCCGACACTCCGCTTGCTACATCGATCAGTGTCCGCTCGGTGTTAACGCCGCGGTGGGATCTCGTGCGGCGTTTCGCAGCTCGAGACAGTTTCCTTCACCTTCGGCCGGGGTAAACGACTGCCCAAATCTACTGATCGGGGAACGCAAGTGAACACGTCGAGCAAATCGGTGGCCGATTCCGTACAGGACAACGGCGCCTTCGAGAAAGCGGCGCGAGCCGGCCACTTCGTCAGCGGAGTGCTGCACATCCTGATCGGCTACATCGCCGTGCGGCTGGCGTTCGGGCAGGCGGGCAACGCCGATCAATCCGGCGCGCTCGCCGAACTGGCCGACAAGCCCGGCGGAAAGATCGCCCTGTGGGTGGCCGTGGTGGCCTTTGTTGCATTGGCCCTGTGGCGAATCGTTGAAGCGATCGTCGGCAAGAAATCCGACGCCGACGAGGGAAGTGCGCTCGATCGTCTCAAGGCCGCGGCGCTTGCCGTCGTCTACCTCGCGTTCGCGTTCTCCACATACGGGTTCGCGACCGGCTCGGGCAAGTCCAGCGGACAGCAGAACGCCGGCTACTCGGCCCGGTTGATGGAATCCGGCGGCGGCAAGTTCGTGCTGATCGTCGTCGCGCTGGTCGTCATCGGCGTCGGCGGGTACCACGTCTACAAGGGCGTATCGAAGAACTTTCTCGACGATCTCGAAGGGCACCAGAGCGGAACCGTGGTCAAGCTCGGTATCGCCGGATACGCAGCCAAGGGCACTGCCCTCGTGGGCGCCGGAATCCTCGTCGTCGTGGCGGTACTGCAGTCCGATCCCTCGAAGGCCACCGGAATCGACGGTGCCGTCAAGACCCTCGGATCTCAGCCCTACGGACAGGTGCTGCTGATCCTCGCGGGAGTGGGCATCGCGCTCTACGGGTTGTACGCATTCGTTCTCGCCCGCCGCGCTCGCATGTGAGTGGGAGTGGGAGCTCGCTTCGCTCTCAGGGGAGCGGTAACTCGTAGCAGGGTACGAAGTTCCGCTCACCTACGTGGTCGGCTGTGTCAGCCACCACATAGGATGCGCACGATTGAGTGTGACAGTCGGTTGCACTTACCTCACCACCGGAGGCCCACGTTGAGCAAGACCCTCGAAGCCACGATCGATATCGCCGCGAGCCCCGAGACCGTCTGGTCGATCGTCTCCGACCTTCAGCGCATGGGCGAATGGAGCCCGCAATGCAAGAAGATGAAGGTCCTCGGCGGGCCGGTAGGCAAAGGCACCAAGACGCTCAACGTCAACCGCAAGGGCATGCTCGTCTGGCCGACCACCTCGAAGGTCGTCACCTTCGAGCCCAACCGTGAACTCGCTTTTCGCGTCGTCGAGAACAAGACGATCTGGTCCTACACCCTGACCCCCACTGCCACCGGGACGACCGTCGTCGAGAAGCGAGAGGCGCCCACCGGGACCTCGACCGTGTCGTCACTGCTGGTCAAGCGCATCCTCGGCGGCATCGACGAGTTCGACATCGAGCTCGTGGAGGGTATGAACAGCACCCTGCGTCGCATCAAGGCCGAGAGCGAGAAGCTGGGGAAAAAATAATTCTTCTCAGGAAGGTTTCAGGTTTGTTTCTCTCGGGCATCCGGCGTTCCGAACAGACCCGTTCAACAAACACGGAAAGAGGGGGCGCAACATGACACCCACACTCGGCTGGATTGCCTGGATCATCATCGGTGGACTCGCAGGCTGGATCGGCAGCAAGATCATGAAGACCGATGCTCAGATGGGTATCATCCTGAACATCGTCGTCGGAATCATCGGCGGACTCCTGGGCGGATTCCTGCTCAGCGCAGTCGGTGTCGACGTAGCCGGGGGCGGCTTGATCTTCAGCTTCATCACCTGCCTCATCGGCGCATGCATCCTGCTGTTCCTGGTCAAGCTCGTGACGGGTCGCAGCCGCGTCTGATCGCACTTGCACTTCCCGACTGCCGGGGCACCTCACGTACGCTGTGAGGGCCTCGGCAGTCGTGCGTCCGCGCCTCGACTGCTCCAGCACCACGACCTGCCAACACCTGTCCGACGAATAGTTAGAGGAGACCGTGGCACGCCGTCCCGCCCCGATTGATCAACCGCCCCGCACCGGAGTGGCTCACATCGTCGACCTGGTCCGTGAAACGGTTCCACCGCTCCACCCCGCAGGACTGCCGTTCGTCGGCGGTCCGCTCGCCGTCGCACTGCTCGGTCGCCGATCGAAGTGGGTTCGCAATGCCGGGCTCGTCGCCGCCGGAGCCTGTGCCACCTTCTTCCGCCATCCATCACGGGTGCCGCCGAACCGCCCCGGCGTCGTCGTGGCCCCGGCCGACGGTCTGGTCACACTCGTCGACACCGCCGTCCCGCCGGCCGAGCTCGATCTCGGCTCCGAGCCGGTCCCGCGCGTGAGCATCTTCCTGTCGGTCTTGGACGTGCACGTTCAGCGTGTTCCGGTCGGCGGCCGAGTGGTGGAGGTCGTTCATCGCCGCGGCCAGTTCAAATCGGCCGATCTCGCCGAAGCCAGCGAAGTCAACGAACGCAACAGCATGCACATCAGGACCGCCTCGGGTCAGGATGTCGCCGTCGTGCAGATCGCCGGTCTGATCGCGCGACGCATCATCAACAACGCCAAGGTGGGCGATACCCTCTCGATCGGCGACACCTATGGACTGATCCGATTCGGTTCACGCGTCGACACCTACTTCCCCGCAGGCACGACGCTGCTGGTCGAACGTGGCCAACGCGCGGTCGGTGCCGAGACGGTCCTCGCCGAGCTTCCGCAGTAGAGACCGACATGATCACCAGACGCGCCAAGCCGCCTGCTGCCATTCGTCTCCTCCCGTCCGTCGTCACGATCCTGGCCCTGTGTTCAGGGCTGTCCGCGGTCAAGTTCGCCCTCGACGGCCAACTCGGCACCGCACTGGCCATGATCGGTGCCGCCGCAATTCTCGATGCGTTGGACGGGCGAATCGCTCGACTGCTCGACGCCACCAGCAAGATCGGTGCCGAACTGGACTCGCTGTCCGACGCCATCTCCTTCGGTGTGGCACCAGCACTGGTGCTGTACGTGACGCTGCTCGAGGGCAGCAGCGGCGGTTGGATCGTCGCACTGGTCTACGCCGTGAGCATCGTGCTCCGGCTGGCGCGCTTCAACACCTTGCTCGACGAGGACGACACCCCCGCGTACGCACGCGAATTCTTCACCGGGGTTCCCGCACCCGCCGGCGCACTCATCGCGCTGGCCCCGATTGCCGCGTTCGAGGAATTCGGCGACGGCTGGTGGGCGTCGTTCTACGTCGTCGCCGGGTGGTCGATCTTCACCGCAGCCCTGATCGTCAGCCGGATCCCCACGTTGGCCCTCAAGACGGTCTCGGTGCCGCCGCGGCTGGCCGCGATCCTGCTGGTTCTGGTGGCTCTGCTCGCCGCCGCACTCATCACCTTCCCACTCGTTCTGCTCATGGGATTGGTGCTGGCATACCTGGTGCACATCCCGTTCGCGGTGCGTTCGCAGCGCTGGACGGCCGCGCGCCCGTACACCTGGGACGCCAAACCGGCCGAACGGCGAGCCGAGCGACGGGCCATCCGACGCGCGCCGGGTAACAATCGGCGGTCGCAGGCTCGACTGGGACTGCGCCGACCTCGTAGTTAGTGCCTCGCAGCTAATGTTGGGAGTGGAGCCTGCGGAATGACCCCAGTAGGTTGGGTGTGTGACCGAATCTCGCTCGACGACGCCTGAGCTCGTTCTCACTGCCCGCCTGAACACCTCGGCCGCCGATGCCAGGCGCGGCGTTGTGCGCCTTCATCCAGAAGTTCTCGCAGCCCTGGGGCTGCGGGAGTGGGATGCGTTGTCGCTCATAGGTTCTCGACGCACGGCCGCCGTCGTCGCCGCGGCTCCCGATGGATCACCTCAGGGCACCGCCTTGCTGGACGACGTGACGCTGTCCAACACCGGCCTTCGCGAAAACGCCTCTGTCGCAGTTGGACCCGTCACCGTCTACGGTGCAAGGAGCGTCACGGTGACAGGCTCGTCGCTCGCCACCGGTTCCATTTCCGACGCCACCCTGCGCCAAGCGTTGCTCGGCAAGGTGTTGACGGTGGGCGATACGGTCTCACTACTCCCCCGCGATCTCGGACCCGGCACCTCGACGACTTCTGCGACGCAGGCGCTGTCGAGGACCTTCGGGGTGGCGTGGACCACCGAGTTGCTGACGGTCTCGGCCGTCGAACCGTCGGGTGGTCCGGTGAGCGTGCAGCCCAATTCGGCGGTCGGGTGGGGGTCGGGAACCGTCACCGCCGCACAGCCGCAGGCAGCGTCGATTCCCGCGCCGAAGGCTGCGGCCCCGCGAGTGAGCGTGGCAGATCTCGTGGGAGTGAGCGCTCAGCAGGCGAAACTCACCGAATGGCTGCGTCTGGCACTGGACGAATCGGAACTGCTGGCCACGCTCGGTGCATCGCCACATCTCGGGGTGTTGATCACCGGTCCGGGCGGGGTGGGCAAGGCGACGTTGGCGCGCGCGGTCATCGGTGAACGCGCATGCGTCGTGCTGGACGGGCCGTCGATCGGTGCGCTCGAGGCGTCGGCCCGGGTCGATCGGGTCACCGCGGCAGTGGACGAACTCGCCGGCTCCGGGGTGCTGCTCATCACCGACGTCGACGCGTTGCTGCCCTCCGACCCCGAACCGGCGTCGACCTTCGTGCTCGATGTGCTGCGCGGGGCCGTCGACACTCCCGGTCTGGCTCTGATCGCGACGACTGCCCATCCGGAGGCGACCGATGCGAGACTGCGCGGTCAGGACCTGTGCGATCGCGAGCTCACTCTCACCCTCCCCGATGCGGCAGGCCGCAAGGGTCTGCTGGAGCATCTGCTGCGCAAGGTTCCGCAGGGCGACGTCGACCTGGGCGAGATAGCTTCACGGACACCAGGTTTCGTGGTCGCCGACCTGGCCGCATTGACGCGGGAGGCGGCGCTGCGGGCGGCGGCGCGTGCATCGAACGATTCGGCCGCGGCCTCGTTGACGCAGGACGATCTGGTGGGCGCCCTTCAGGTGATCCGCCCGCTGTCGCGATCGGGCAGCGAGGAGCTGGCGATCGGCAGCCTCACGCTCGAGGATGTCGGCGACATGGTGGAGACCAAGCAAGCACTCACCGAGGCGGTCCTGTGGCCGCTTCGCCACCCGGATTCGTTCGCGCGCTTGGGAATCGAGCCGCCGCGAGGTGTGCTGCTCTACGGTCCGCCCGGGTGCGGCAAGACGTTTCTGGTGCGGGCGCTGGCCAGCTCCGGGCAGCTGAGCGTGCACTCGGTCAAAGGTGCCGAGCTGATGGACAAGTGGGTCGGCTCCTCGGAAAGGGCTGTGCGAGAACTGTTTCAGCGCGCCCGGGACTCTGCACCCTCGCTGATCTTCCTCGACGAGGTCGATGCGCTCGTGCCCCGACGCGGTCAGAGTTCGGATTCCGGCGTCGGCGATCGGGTCGTCGCGGCGCTGCTGACCGAACTCGACGGCGTCGAACCGTTGCGTGACGTCGTCGTACTCGGGGCGACCAACCGACCCGATCTGATCGACCCGGCACTACTGCGCCCCGGCCGGCTCGAACGCCTGGTGTTCGTGCCGCCGCCGGATTCCGATGCCCGCGTGGACATCCTGAAGGCGTCGGGCAAGTCCATTCCGCTCGCCGAGGACGTGGATCTGGAAGCACTCGCCCGCGATCTCGACGGCTACTCCGCAGCCGACTGCGCGGCACTGCTTCGCGAGGCCGCGTTGACGGCGATGCGTCGGTCGATGGATGCCGCCGACGTCACCGCCGCCGATGTCGCCACCGCTCGGGCGACGGTGAAGCCGTCACTCGATCCCGAGCAGGTGGCGCATCTGCGGGCTTACGGGTCGTGAACGGAAACTCGTAGCAGGCTACGAAGTTCTGTGCACGTGCGGCGAAGCCGCTCTCACTTCCAGCGCGCGAGGACCTCTTCGGCGCGCTTGGCGAGCACCATCTGGAAGATCGGGCCGAAGCTGATGCGTCCGACACCGAGGGACGCGAAGTGCGACAGGTCGCCCTCGGCCGGGTTCGCGATGGCGTTGATCGGCAGTGGGAGCTCCTCGGCGAGACGCTTGTAATCGGCGTCGTTGTGGAAGCCGACGGGGTACAGCGAGTCGGCTCCGGCTGCGGCGCAGAGCTCGAGCCGCGCGATGGCGCGGTCGACGCGATCGTTCTCGTCGCCGATCGCCTTGACGAACAGGTCGGTGCGGGCATTGATGACCACGTGGACGTCGGTGGCGTCGGATGCTGCGCGCAGTGCTCCGACGAAGTCGGCGTGCTCCTGTGCTTCGCGGAGGCGTCCACCCTCGCTGTGCACGGTGTCCTCGATGTTGAGGCCGACGGCTCCAGCCGAGATGAGCCCGTCGATCAAGCGCTTGGGGTCCTCGCCGTAGCCGGATTCGATGTCGACCGAGAGCGGTGCGTCGACGGCTCCGGAGATCTGGGAGATGCGGGCCAGCAGTTCGTCGAAGGTGATGCCTTCGTTGTCCGGCTTGCCGATGGAGTCAGAGACGGGGTGGCTACCGACGGTCAGCGCAGTGAAGCCTGCGGAGACGGCCAGGTTGGCGGACCAGGCGTCCCACACGGTCGGTAGTACGACCGGGTTTCCCGGCTTGTGCAGTTCGAGCAGGGTGGTGGCTTTCTGGGACAGGTTCGTCATGAAGACTCCTTCGCGGTGACCGGAAGAGAACGTACGTTCTCCCGTCACCAACATACGCGCTTCAATCGATCAAATCGAGCGCTTTCATTCGCTCGAACACCATCAGCGACCCCGGAGCGACGTCGGGCATCGCGGCGTACTCGTCGCGGGTGAAGTATGCGATCTCGGCGATCTCGCTGGTCGGCCTGGGATCACCGGACAGATCGGCCAGGAAACAGGTGATCTCGAGCGGCGTCCCCGCCGGGTGCCCCCATGCCTCGCACTCGAATACCCCGAGGAGCCGGGCACCGATCACCGCGGCGTCCAGTTCTTCCCTGATCTCCCGGTGCAGTGCCTGTTCGGCGGTCTCACCGGGGTCGATCTTGCCGCCCGCCATGTAGAACGCGGACTTGCCGACCGATCGCGTCTGGATCATTCGACGATCCCGAACGTAGGCCAATCCGGCAGTCCGAATGAGTCTCGGATTGCTCACCGACGCGCCCCCTCTCACTGACCCGCTTCGACCGTTTTGTACCGCTTGGCACGCCGCCGACCTCGCAAAGTAGGATGGAACTCGACAACTAGCGCGCTGCCGTTCGGGAGCCGCTTCGTTATTTCACAAAGACACACATCGAATTTCACACGGATTTCCAGACCCTACTCATCGCCGCCCTACGACCACCGCCTCGGCCTCGCCGCCGATGCGACCGAGACGACGGAGTGATTTTTGCTCGCCATTCTTCTTGCGCATGCCGCGGCTGCGCTACTTGCGCCGCTCCTCGTCCGGTGGTGGGGGCGTAACGCTTTCTTCCCGCTGGCCCTCGTCCCGTTACTGAGCCTGGTCTGGGTGTTCGGTAACTGGAACACCGAGCAGAAGTTGAGCATCGAATGGGTCCCGGGCCTGTCGATGAACATCGACATGCGGTTCGACTCCCTCGCCGCCATCATGTCGCTGTTGGTGTTGGGCATCGGCGCGTTGATTCTGCTGTACTGCGCCCGTTACTTCGAGGACGACGAGCCGCGCCTCGGGCTGTTCGCCGCCGAGATGGTCGCTTTCTCCGGCGCGATGTTCGGCCTCATCACCAGCGACAACATGCTCGTGCTCTACATCTTCTGGGAAATCACGACGGTTCTGTCGTTCCTGCTCGTCGGCCACTACGCCGAGCGTGCCTCGAGCAGGCGAGCAGCCACCCAGGCTCTGCTCGTCACCACCGCAGGCGGCCTGGCGATGCTGGTCGGCATCATCATCCTCGGGCAGGTGTCCGGCACCTACAACCTCTCCGAGCTGGTCGCGAACGCGCCGGGCGGCTGGTTGCCCGGTGTCGCGATCGTCCTGGTCCTCATCGGCGCACTGAGCAAGTCGGCCATCGTGCCGCTGCACTTCTGGCTCCCCGGGGCCATGGCCGCACCGACGCCGGTCAGTGGTTACCTCCATGCCGCGGCGATGGTGAAAGCAGGCATCTACCTGGTGGCGCGGTTGGCACCCGGTTTCGCCGATTCCGGTCCGTGGCGCGCGACCGTGATCACCCTCGGGCTGCTGTCGATGATCCTGGCCGGATGGCGAGCGCTGCGCGCGTTCGACCTCAAACTGATCCTTGCGTTCGGCACCGTCAGCCAGCTCGGCTTCCTGATGGTGTTGGTCGGAATCGGCTCCGAGAAGGCCATGCTCGCCGGCCTCACGATGGTGATCGCGCACGCGATGTTCAAGGCAACTCTGTTCATGGTCGTCGGCGTCGTGGACCACACCACCGGCACCCGCGACATCCGCAAGCTCGCCCACCTGGGCAAGAAGGCCCCGTGGCTGGCCGCCATCGCCGCGCTCGCCGCTGCGAGCATGGCGGGCCTACCACCGCTGCTGGGGTTCGTCGGCAAGGAAACGGCACTGTCGGCTGTGATCAGCACGCCGACGCTGAACCCCACGGTCGCGGCATTCGTCGTCGCGGGGCTGGTCATCGGCTCGATCCTGACGGTTACCTACAGCATCCGGTTCGTCTGGGGCGCGTTCGCGCGCAAGCAGCTCAAGCGTCCGAGCCCGTCGGTGCGAGCAATGCACGCACCGTCCGCTCTGTTCCTGGCTGCCCCCGCATTCCTGGCAGTACTCGGGTTGATCGCCGGGTTCGCCTCCTCGATCGTCGACCGCATCGTCAGTCCGTACGCACGCACCTTGCCGTCCTACGGCCAGGAGCCCTACCACCTGGCACTGTGGCACGGCTTCAACCTGCCGCTCGCTCTGACGGTCGTCGTCGTCACCGGCGGTGTCGGGTTGTTCATCGCCCACCGCGTGGTCAACCGGCTCAAGTTCGAGCACCCCCCGCTCGGCAACGCAGACCGCATCTACGACAACGTGCTCAAGTCCATGGACACCCTGTCCATTCGCCTCACCGGCACCACGCAGCGCGGTTCTCTCCCCCTCACCCAGGGCACGATCCTGTTGACACTGGTGCTGTTGCCGATCATCGTGCTGATCGTCGGGCAGAAGCCGGATCTGGACTACACCCTGTGGAACACCCCACTGCAGCTGGTCATCGGGGTGATCATGATCGCAGGCGGCCTCGGCGCGACCGTCATGCGTAACCGCCTGGCCAGCGTCATCCTCGTCGGACTCACCGGCTACGGCTGCGGCGTCATCTTCGCCATCCACGGCGCACCGGACCTGGCGCTGACACAGTTCCTCGTCGAAACGCTGACCCTCGTGGTGTTCGTGCTGGTGCTGCGCAAGCTCCCGGCCGAGGTCGACGACCGGGGATCGGCCGGATCTCGCGGACCGCGTGCCGCACTCGCCGTGGCCGTCGGCGCCACGGTCAGTGCGTTGGGCGCATTCGCGATGAACGCCCGCAGCGCCGCACCGGTGTCGTTGCAGTTCCCCGAGGCGGCGTACGAACTCGGCGACGGCAAGAACATCGTCAACGTTCTCCTCGTGGACATCCGCGCCTGGGACACCCTCGGCGAGATCTGTGTCCTCCTCGTCGCGGCCACGGGCGTGGCCAGCCTGGTCTTCCGCAACCGCCGGTTCGGCAGCGCTCCGCGGGTGTCCGACGCCCCCGCATCGAATGCTTCCGCCTCGTCCTCGGATGGGAACTTCGCGGCGGAGACGACGTGGCTGCTCGGCGGTGATCTGATCGATCCCCGGCATCGCTCGTTGATCCTCGAGGTCACCACGCGGTTGATCTTCCCGACCATCATGGTGCTCTCGATCTACTTCTTCTTCTCCGGCCACAACGCCCCCGGCGGCGGTTTCGCCGGCGGCCTCACGGCCGGTTTGGCGTTGGTGCTGCGGTATCTCGCGGGTGGCCGCTACGAGCTCGGCGAGGCAGTGCCGATCGATGCCGGAAAGATCCTCGGTCTCGGGTTGATCTTCGCGGCCGGCACCGCGGTGGCGTCGATGTTCCTCGGCGCGCCTGCGCTGTCCTCGGCGACGTTGGAAGTGACACTGCCGATTCTCGGTGACATCAAGCTCGTCACCGCATTGTTCTTCGACCTCGGTGTCTATCTCATCGTGGTCGGGTTGGTACTCGATGTGCTCCGAAGCCTCGGAGCGCGTCTCGACGCACAGGTGGAAATGCAGAGCCAAGGCCGAGTGAGCGCCCCATGACCGCTGATCTCGGAATGCTCGTCATCGTCGGTGTTCTCGTCGCCGCCGGTGTCTACCTGCTGCTCGAACGCAGCATCACCAAGATGCTGCTCGGCCTCCTGCTGTTCGGCAACGGCGTCAATCTGTTGCTGCTCACCGTCGGTGGGCCGGCCGGTACGCCGCCCATCGTGGGCCGGGACAACTCGCTGAGCCAAAGCATGGCCGATCCGTTGGCGCAGGCGATGATCCTGACGGCGATCGTCATCACCATGGGCATCGCGGCCTTCGTCCTCGCACTCGCCTATCGCTCGTTCACGCTCAACACCAAGGACGACGTCGAGAACGACCCCGAGGACACCAAGGTCTCCAAACGCCGGTCGATGGCCGAGGCACCCGACCGCGACCGCTCCGACGACCCGGTGACGGGCGAGCCGAGCTTCGGCGGCGATGCATTCGACTCGAAGGGCAACCCGATTCCCCTCGAGGAGATCAGGAACCTCGAAGACCTCGAGTGCTACGAGGATCTGCACGACGGCGACTTCGACAACGACGACGACAACCCCCAACTCCGCGGGCTCGACGGTCTCGATACGGCAGAGAAGGACGACAGCCGCCCCGACGACCGCAGCACAGAGGACCACAGCACCGACGACACGAAGGGAGACGACAAGTGACGATCTCCCCGGGCGTGATCGATGCCCTGACTCCACTACCCGTTCTCATTCCGATGCTCGCCGCGGCACTGACGCTGGTGCTGGGGCGTCGACCTCGCGCGCAGCGCTTCATCACGCTCGTCGCGCTGACCGCAGTGGTCGCGATCTCGTCGACGATGCTCTACCTCGCCGATCGCGACGGCACCAGCGCACTTCAGGTCGGCGGTTGGGATTCACCGCTCGGCATTTCCCTTGTGGTGGACCGACTTTCGGCGATGATGCTCGTCGTCTCGTCCATCGTGCTGCTCGCGGTCATGGTGTATTCGATCGGTCAGGGCATTCGTGACGGCAGTGAGAACCAGCCCGTCTCGATCTTCCTGCCGACCTATCTCGCGTTGACCGCAGGTGTGTGCAACGCATTCCTCGCCGGCGACCTGTTCAATCTGTTCGTCGGCTTCGAGGTACTGCTGGCGGCCTCGTTCGTGCTCCTGACTCTGGGAGCCAGCGCCGACCGCGTCCGTGCTGGCGTCTCGTACGTCATGGTCTCGATGGTGTCCTCGCTGATCTTCCTGATCGGTATCGCGCTGGTCTACGGTGCCACCGGAACGCTCAACCTGGCTCACATCGCGGTACGGATGGACGACATCCCGCCGGGCACGAGAACCGCGATCTTCGCCGTTCTGCTGGTCGCCTTCGGTATCAAGGCCGCAGTGTTCCCGCTGTCGACGTGGCTCCCCGACTCGTACCCCACGGCCCCCGCTCCGGTCACTGCGGTGTTCGCCGGTTTGCTCACCAAAGTCGGTGTGTACGCCATCATCCGCGCGCACACCCTGCTGTTCCCCGACGGCTCACTCGACAACGTGCTGATGGTGTGCGGTCTGCTGACGATGCTCGTCGGCATCCTCGGCTCCATCGCCCAGAGCGACATCAAACGACTGTTGTCGTTCACCCTCGTCAGCCACATCGGTTACATGATCTTCGGTGTCGCGCTGTCGACGCAGTCGGGGCTCTCGGGCTCCATCTACTACGTGGCGCACCACATTCTGGTGCAGACGACCCTGTTCCTCGTCGTCGGCCTCATCGAGCGTCAGGCCGGTTCGTCCTCGCTGCGACGCCTCGGAGGGTTGGCCGCGGCCAGCCCGGTGCTGGCGATCGTGTTCCTGGTGCCCGCCCTCAATCTCGGTGGCATTCCCCCGTTCTCGGGCTTCATCGGCAAGGTCGCTCTGCTGCAGGCCGGCAGCGAACAGGGCAGCGTGTTGGCCTGGCTGCTCGTGGCGGGCGGTACCGTCACCAGCCTGCTGACGCTGTACGTGGTGGCCCGGGTATGGACCAAGGCGTTCTGGCGGGCTCGCGCCGACGCTCCCGAGGGCGACCTGGCCGACAACAGCCCGTCCGCTCTCCTCGACGACTCGTCCGACATCCAGTTCGGTGACCGCGAGGACGTCGGACGGATGCCGGCCTTCATGTTGATCCCGACGATCGGGCTCGTCGTCGTCGGTCTGGCGATGACGGTGTTCGCCGGCCGCATCATCGACATCAGCGATCGCGCGGCAGCGGATCTACGCGACCGCTCGGTGTACATCGATGCGGTGCGCGGTGCGGAATTCGTCGGCGATCAGGCCTACGAGCAGTCGCACACGAACGAGGAGGGCACCCGATGAAGATGAACCGCTCCGTTCTGCTTCGCCTGTGGACTCTCGCGTGGCTGACGGCCATCTGGGTTCTGTTGTGGGGCAATGTGTCTGCAGCGAACATTCTCGGCGGTATCGCGGTGGGGCTGCTGATCATGGTGCTGCTGCCGTTGCCGCGGGTGCCGGTCGAGGGCCGAATCCACGTGTTCTCGCTCGTCAAACTCGCGGTTGTTTTTCTGTACTACGCAGCGGAATCGAGCGTCAGCGTGGCCTGGTTGGCGATCAGGCCGAAGGCCCCGCCGGTCACCGGAGTGCTGCGCTGCCGCATCGCGATCAAGTCCGATCTGGTGCTCACGCTGTTCGTCGACGCGATGAACCTCGTGCCCGGAACCATGGTGCTCGAGATCGACCGAACCAGACGCCTGCTCTACGTGCACGTACTGGACATGGGCACCCAGAAGGCCGTCGACGGCTTCTACGCCTACGTGCGGAACCTCGAGAAACTCTTCATCGCGGCATTCGAGCGAGACTCCGACTGGAAGCCGAGCCCGCTGCACTACCAGGAGTACGAGCAGTATCACGGGGTGCTCGGCGACGATCCGGTGTCGAGTGATCCCGCTACCCCACGCGATGACAAGAAGACCGACGACAAGAGGAAGGGGGACTGGACGTGACCGTCGTTCTCGCCATCTCCGGCGCCCTCCTGATTGCCGCCGCGATCCTGACCGCGTACCGCCTGCTCGACGGTCCCAGCACGCTGGACCGACTCGTCGCGATGGACACGATTCTCGCGGTCTCGATGTGCGGCCTCGGCGTGTGGGCCGTCTACAGCCGCGACACCACCCTGGTGCCCGCCATCGTCGCGCTGTCACTGGTCAGCTTCGTCGGGTCGGTCAGCATCGCACGCTTCAGAGTGAGGGACGAATGAGCACCGTTGCGCAGGTCATTGCCTCCATCTTCATTCTGCTGGGGGCACTGCTGGCGTTCACTGCCGCCGTCGGCATCGTGCGCTTCCCCGATACCCTCTCGCGGATGCACGCGGCCACCAAGCCACAGGTGGTGGGGCTGATCCTGGTTCTGATCGGGGCCATCATCAGCCTGCGCGGCAACGTCGACATCTGGATGCTCGTGCTGGTGGGCATCTTCACTCTGGTGACCGCACCGGTCATCGCGCACACCGTCGGTCGCGTCGCCTACCGCGAACAGAGGGGCCGCGACGGCCTGCTGATCGTCAACGAGATGGAACCGAACGAGTCCGATCAGTAGCGAGCGGCCACCGGATCAGGACCGAAGCTCGGCCACCAAGGACTCGACGACGGCCCGCAGATCGCCGTTGGATTCCTCGGCCACCGCACGCTGACGCTGGTACGACGCCCCGCGCCGGGGAATGTCGGCAACGGCAGCCAACTCGTCGACGCAACCGAGCCGGACGGCCGTCGGCGTCAGCTTTTCGAGCAGGTCGTGCAGATCGTCGGTGACCAGGCGCTCGTTGCTGTCCGAGTCGAGGATGATCTCGGCGTCGAGGCCGTACCGGGCGGCTCGCCACTTGTTCTCCTGCACGTGCCACGGCGGGATGGACGGCAGCGTCTCTCCTGCTTCGAGTCGCTCGTCGAGGTGGACGATGAGGCAGTGCGTCAGCGCGACGAGGGCTGCCAGTTCACGCTTGCTCGACGCCCCGTCGCACACCCGGACCTCGATGGTTCCCCACTTCGGTGCCGGTCGGATGTCCCAGTGCATGCCGCCGAGTTGTTCGATGACACCGGTCTTGAGCTGATCACGGACGAATCCCTCGAACTGGGACCAGTCCTCGAACTGGAAGGGCAGCCCTGCCGTCGGCAGTTGCTGGAACATCAGCGCACGGTTGCTGGCGTATCCGGTGTCGTTGCCCGCCCAGATGGGCGAGGACGCCGACAGGGCCAGCAGGTGCGGGTACTGCAGCAGCAGCGAGTTCAGAATGGGAAACACCTTGTGTGGGGACGAGACTCCCACATGTACGTGCACGCCCCAGATCAGCATCTGCCGACCCCACCACTGGGTGCGCGCGATCAGCTCGTCGTAGCTCGGTGAGCTGGTGAGCTGCTGGGTGGACCATTCGGCGAACGGGTGCGTGCCCGCCGAGAACAGATCTATACCCAGCGGGTCCGCGGCGCGCCGTACCAACTCGAGGGAGCCTCCGAGGTCTTCCATCGCTTCGCCGACGTTCTCACACACTCCGGTGACGAGCTCGACGGTGTTGCGCAGCAGCTCTTTCGTCACTCTCGGGGTGTCCCCGGCCAGATCGTGGACGCCGGACATGACCGCCTCGGCGGAGTTGACCAGGTCCCGCGTGTTCTTGTCGACCAGAGCGATCTCCCACTCGACGCCCAGCGTCGGGCGCGGCGAACTCGCGAAGTCGATCCGGGGAGCGCTCAAGCTACTGCAGTACCGCGCACGCTGCCCGAGCACCGGCGTCGCCGGTCATCAGGGTCGTCATGTCCGGCACAGCGGCACCGTCGGGAAGCGTGTACCGCGGCGGGATGTTGGCGAAGTTGTCGGCACCCTCGTGCACGATCACGGACGTTCCGGCACCGCCGGCGCGCAGATCGTCGAGCGTGATCGTGTCGGTGGTGGTGACGAGTCGTCCGGTGCCGTCCTCGCCGACCTGAATGGACGTCAGGTCACCGCTGGCCGGGTGCTCGGTACGGCCGTCGACCTGCAGGTGTCCGCCCGCAGACAGGAACGCGCCCGGCTCGCCGCCGGTCGGTGCCACCGAATTCGGCTCGCAGGCCGCGACGGTATGAACGTGGAATCCGTGGAAGCCGGGAGTCATGCCCTCGACCTCGGCGGTGACGGTGAGCTTGTCGCCCTCGGACGCGAACGAGACCGTGCCCACCTCGGCACCGGCAGCGTTGCGCAGTGTTCCTTCGATGGCATCGGCGGAGCCGGACTCGGCCCGACCGTCACCCGCGACGGCTGCTGCCGACGGATCGGCTTCGCCGCTCCAGACCGGCGGGACCGTACCGGGTACGTCGGACGCCACTTCACCGTTGCTGCAGGCGGAGAGACCGAGCGCTGCGATCGCGAGGACCGGTGCCACGTAACGCAACGATCGGGTCGCAGCAGTGCGTCGCTTGAACTTGTCCATCGGAAATCGCTCCTCTTTCAGGCAGTTTCGCCGGGCTCGGAAAATGATAACGTGCCGCCCGATTCGACCGAACCGGGCACGTCGTCGACGTGCTGAACTACTGGGTCACGAAAGCTACTGGGTCACGATGACGACTACGCCGACCGTGGATTCGAGCGAAGTCGGCTTGGGCTCGGCCGGCACACCGAGTTGGGTGGCGATCGATTGCGCGGCCTGCTCTTCGCCTGCAGCGGTCCCGTAATACACCGCTGTCTGGGCGAACTGCGCTTCGCTGAAGTTGCCCGTCTCGGCGACGTTCCACCCCTCGGCGGTCAACGTGCTCGCTGTGCCGGCCGCCAGGCCGGAGACGTTGGAGTTGTTCAGCACCCGCACTTCGACATCGGCGGGAGTGCCCGACGTGGTGGTGGTCGACGCGGAGCCGGTGGGCGCGGTGCTGGTCGACGCGTCGCCTGCCGGAACCTGAGCTACCGGGGCCTGCGATGTCGGTGCAGCCGCGGCGGGTGTGCTGGTCGTCTCGACTGCGGACGGCTCGGCCGCGGCGTCCTCGGAACCGGAACCGGTGAGCGAGAGCGCGCCGATCGCTGCGAACAGGATCGCGAGCGAGATCAACACCATGGCCAGGGCACGGAGTGGTGGCCCGGTCTGTTCCGGGTTGGGGCTGCTCACGTACTCGACCCTAGCCGACCGTCGACGACGACTCGGAACACGTGAATCGTGAGGCGATCAGACGTCGAAACCGAGCCGCCGCGCCGCACGGGCCTTCTGCCGACTCGCACGCAGGCGTCGTAGACGTTTGACCAGCATCGGGTCTGCCGCGAGAGCTTCCGGACGATCGACCAATGCGTTCAGGATCTGGTAGTAGCGGGTGGCCGACATGGAGAAGAGTTCCTTGATGGCCTCTTCCTTCGCCCCGGCGTACTTCCACCACTGCCGCTCGAAGGACAGGATGTCGTGCTCTCGTCGACTCAGTCCGTCCGCACCGACCTCGTTCGGATCCTGAGAGCTATCCGATTGTCCCGGCTGCTGAGACTGGTTCGAGTCACGCGCTGCTGCGCCGTCCATCCCACTCCTCGACTTCTCGACTCCCCTGGGCCGGATCCATCACCCGCCCCGAGGGAGTCTGCTTCCCCCAGCACTGCCGGCACCCGTACGGGCACCGACCGAATTACACACTTGTACTTCGGAGATCATTCAACCACGTTCGACGCCGGGGACACGGCTCCTACGGACTGCCCGCGCGTGGCGTGTTCCACCTACTCGACCGCGTGCGCGACCCACACCACTGGGTCATTCCGCAGGCTCCACTCCCGCACCACTGGGTCATTCCGCAGGCTCCACTCCCGCACCACTGGGTCATTCCGCAAGCTCCACTCCCTCACCTGCTGGGTCATTCCGCAGGCTCCACTCCCGGTATCCTTGTCGACCATGGCAATTCTTCCCATCCGGATCGTCGGCGATCCGGTGCTGCACACCCCAACCGCTCCCGTCACCGAGTCACCCGCCGAGCTGGCCGAGTTGATCGCCGACATGTACGAGACCTTGGCCGCCGCCAACGGTGTCGGTCTCGCCGCGAATCAGGTCGGTGTCGGCAAGCGTCTGTTCATCTACGACTGCCCCGATCAAGGCGAGGACGGCAAGATCTTCCGCCGCCGCGGCGAGGTCGTCAACCCGGTGCTCGAGACGTCCGAGATTCCCGAGACGATGCCCGATCCCGAAGACGACGACGAGGGCTGTCTGTCGGTCCCGGGCGAGCAGCACCCCACCGGCCGCGCCGAGTGGGCTCGGGTGACCGGCACGGATGCCAAGGGTGATCCCGTCGACATCGAGGGCCGCGGCTTCTTCGCTCGCATGCTTCAGCACGAGGTGGGTCATCTCGACGGCTTCCTCTACACCGATGTGCTCATCGGCCGACATGCGCGAGCCGCGAAGAAGGCCATCAAGCGGGCCGGCTGGGGCGTGCCGGGACTGAGCTGGACACCGGGGACCGTCGACGATCCGTTCGGGCACGACGACGAAGACGAGGACTGACCCGCTCGATGGCCGGCACATGGTGAGCGTTCCGGTGGGAACGCGGGTGATGCTCCGATATCGGTTGCCGCCCGGGCACACCCATCCGATGACGGACGTGATCGGCGAACTGCTGGCACTCGACGCCGATGCGGTCTCGGTCCGCGGCCGGGACGGTGCACTGGTGCAGGTCGCCACCGATCGCGTCGTCGCCTTGAAACCGTTGGGCCCGAAGCCGATTCGAACGTCGGAGATCAGGGCCCTCGAAGCCGCCGCCGCCGACGGGTGGCCGGGCGTCGAGCGCGAATGGGTCGACGGTTGGCAGCTGCGCTTCGGCCACGGTTTCACCGGTCGCGCCAATTCGGCGGCACCCCTCGAACCCGGCGCGTCGACGACGCCCGAGACGCTGGCGAAAATCTCCGATCGATACACCGCACGGGGTGTGACGCCGACGCTCTCGCTTCCCGACCGCCTCGGCGTCGCTCCAGCCGGATGGTCGACGTACGACGAGAGTGCCGTCATGGCAGCGGACATCTCGAATCTCGTTCTGCGCGAAGGCGACTCGGCGATAACGGTCACCGCGCAGCCGACCGAGGACTGGTTGCGGTCCCTGCACTACCAGGGCCGTGCGGCACCGGCTGGTGCAGCCGAGGTGGTCTCCGCCGTCCACGACGGAACACTCGGCTTCGGCGCGATCGGCTCGCTCGCGGTCGGACGCGCTGCCGTCACCACCGCCCCCGACGGACGTTGCTGGGTGGGAGTGACATCGCTCTGGGTGTACCCCGAGCATCGGCGCAACGGTCTCGGCACGCTGATGTGCGGCGAGTTGGTGCGGTGGGGACGCGAGAACGGTGCCACCCACGCGTACCTGCAGGTGGCCGTGGAGAACACCGACGCGCTGGCCCTGTATCGAGACCTGGGCTTCGCCGACCACCACCGTTATCGCTACGCGCGACCCGACGCCGCGATCGGCTGACCACCCTGTCGGAGGCGTTCTATAAGGTTCCTTCCCGTGCGCTTGGCTACTTGGAATGTGAACTCCGTCCGCTCTCGTCAGGATCGAATCGTCGATTGGCTGCAGCGGTCCGACGTCGATGTGTTGGCAATGCAGGAAACCAAGTGCAAGGACGCACAGTTTCCGTATCAGCGGTTCACCGATATCGGGTACGAGGTGGCCCACGTCGGGCTGAGTCAATGGAACGGTGTCGCCATCGCGTCACGGGTCGGCTTGGACGATGTGCAGGTCGGATTCGAGGATCAGCCCGGATTCAGCAAAGATCCCGAGATCGATCCCGCCCAGGAGGCACGCGCCATCGGAGCCACGTGCGACGGCGTGCGCGTCTGGAGCCTGTACGTACCGAACGGCCGTGAACTGGCCGATCCGCATTACACCTACAAGCTCGAATGGCTCGCCGCTCTGAAAGCCGATGCGCAGGCATGGGTGGCGGCCGATCCTCAGGCGCAGATCGCGCTCGTGGGCGACTGGAACATCGCACCCACCGACGACGACGTCTGGGATCCGGCACTGTTCGAGGGCAAGACCCACACCTCCCAGGCCGAGCGTGACGCGTTCGCCGCGTTCGCCGACGCCGCATTCACCGAGGTGACGCGGCAGTTCACCCCCGAGCCCAGGACGTATACCTACTGGGACTACACGCAGCTGCGTTTTCCGAAGAAGCAAGGCCTCCGCATCGACATGGCCCTGACCTCGCCCGCCCTGACTTCACGGGTGACCGGTGCGTCGATCGACCGCGAAGAACGCAAGGGCAAGGGAGCCAGCGATCACGCTCCGGTGATCGTCGAGATCGGCTGAGCGGCGCGATCCGAACTACCGGCCACCGCTCGGGCGGCGATGATCGCCCCCACGGCAATCAGCAGTCCGTGAGCGATCCGCACGGCCGGCGGGGTGTAGAACTGCGGCAGAAACAACACGAATCCTGCGGCCAGCACCATCGCGTAGCGGTTGCGTAGAGCAAATATCACCAGTCCGGCGGCGATCGAGACGAGACCGACGCCGAACATGACCATCTGCACCGTCGAGTATCGAATCGGATCGGCCAGATCGATCAGGCCGGGATTCGAGTTCGCTGCGGCATCGACGCCCAGGGCATGTAGCGCGAACGTCTCCGCACCGTAGTACGGCAGAACCAACCCGACGCCGATCCAGGTGGCGACCACTGCGGGGTCGGACCGTCGACCGCCGTAGACCACGGCCAGCCCGAGCGCGACGAAGCCGAACATGGCGAAGGTATGGGCGAGTACCCAGTTGGAGGACGCAAAGGCGTCGGCGCCCGCGCTGCCCACCTCGCTCGAGTAAGGCCGGAGGGCGGGGTAGGCGGCGAACATGATGCCGACGAACAGGTAGAGAGCTGCACGCATCGGGAATACCAACCTTCCGAGAGCGGCGCTCTCTACAGGGAGCAGTATTCACCTTGCGGGCAGCCAGGACAAGAGCAGTGCTCTCTACTCGACGATCAAATCCAGGAACTCCTGATGTTGCGCCAGGTATCGCCGCACGTACGTGCAGATGGGGACGATGCGCCACTGGCGATCCCGAGCGGTGTTGAGCGAGGCTCGCACCAGCACACCGGCCCATCCGCGGTCGCCGTACTCCTCCTTGACGACGGTGTGCATGAGAGCGACGACGCGATTCTCGCCCACATCCCCGTCACCGAAGCGGTAGCCGAGAATGCCGACGAGCTCGTCGTCGACGAAGAGATCGAACCTGTTGTGATCGACGTCGTCCTCGATACGAACGACGGGACGCTCGACCGGTATCACCGTGTCGATGCGACGAGGAATGATGTGACTCATGTCACCTATGAGACCAGTGTTGCTAACGTGACGCGAGGTGAGTGCATCGATCGTCGCCGAGTCGAGCCCCTAATGTGACCGGCCCCGATGTGACCGGCCCCGATGTGACCGGACGGTGCGCGCCGAGAACAGCGTCAGAGCGCGACGAGCATGTCGTTGTACTCCGGATTCGCGGCGGCGAACCGCTGCACGTAGGTGCAGACCGGCCTGACTTTCCACCCGTAGGAACGGGCACTGTCCAACGCGCGACGGACCAGAATGCCGGCCAGGCCCTGATGACCGAAGTCCTCGGTGATGACGGTGTGCATGAAGGACACGACGTGCGTGCGGGTCGCGCGCTTACCGTTTCCCTCCACCTCGAAGAATCCGACGATCCCGACGAGATCGCCGTTCAATCGAAGCTCGAACCTGTTCTGATCTTTGTTGATCGAGACATCAGCGCTAGGAGAACTCGCAAGCATGGGACGCCTCCTTCGCTGTGTATGGGGTGGTGAACGAGTGAATCGAATGTGACGTGCACCACTATTAAACATGCGTGCGGTGGCTCTGTCACCTTTTCTACCAACAAACCTTCGGATGCGTAGGTTTGTCCGTCCATCCCGACTCGAATGCTGGTATCGGTCATAAGCTGCCCTGTTCGACGTTGTGATACAACAACATTCGAAGCCACGTCGTGTTTTCACCGAATATTCACAGGTTCGGATTCGGCCGCCGAGACGGTCGTCTCCGTCCCGCCGGTACTGTCGTCTCTCGTGAAGTTCCTACCGCTCACGCCCAACGGCGAGACTCCTGTCCGCGCGCTGACGATCGCCGGAACCGACTCCGGTGGCGGGGCCGGAATCCAGGCGGACAGCCGCACGATGGCCATGTTGGGCGTCCACGCATGCGTTGCCGTCGCAGCGGTGACGGTCCAGAACACCGTCGGCGTGACCGGCTTCCACGAGATCCCGCCAGAGATCGTGGCAGCCCAGGTTCGCTCGGTGGTCTCGGACATCGGCGTCGGCGCAGCGAAGACCGGGATGCTGGCGTCCACCGCCATCATCGAGGCGGTCACGGCCGTGTGCACCGAGGTGGGCATCGGCCGCGACCGGCCGGTCCCCCTGGTCGTCGATCCGGTGTGCGCGTCGATGCACGGCGACCCACTTCTGCACGCCGAAGCCCTCGACGCCATCCGGCACACCCTGTTTCCCATCGCGTCGCTGGTGACCCCCAACCTCGACGAGGTCCGGTTGATCACCGGCATCGAGGTGATCGACGACGCGTCCGCACACCGCGCGGCCGAGGCCCTGCACGGCTTGGGCGCGCAGTGGGCGCTGGTCAAGGGCGGTCATCTGCGTACGTCCACGCACAGCACCGACTTGCTGTTCGACGGCGACACGTTCCTCGAATTCACCAGTGATCGCATCGACACCGGCAACGATCACGGCGGCGGCGACACCCTCGCTGCGTCGATCGCGTCAGCGCTGGCACACGGGTACTCGATGCCCGACGCGGTGGCATTCGGCAAGGACTGGGTCACTCGCTGCCTGGCGGCTTCCTACGATCTGGGTGCCGGCCACGGCCCGGTGTCACCGCTGTGGCGACTGCACGAGTCGGAGGATGCGTAGGTCGTCGGGTGCGCCCTTGATCTTCGGAGCGAAAAAGCTGCGGCGATAAGGCTTGGAGACCACGCTCAAGGCGTCGAGCACCTCCGGCGGGACTGCCTCGAGGGCTGCCGCGGAAATCATCACGTTGCCGTTGCCGCCGGTCTGCATCACGCGGGCGGCGACGGTGACGTCGACGCCGAGCCAGTCCGACCCGACCTGGCGTGGGCTGCCGGTGTGGATGCCCACTCGCATCGTCGGGGTGTAGCCGTCGACGACGACGCTGCTCATGGCCTCTCGTGCCGCGAACACTGCGTCGACTGCTCTGCCCGCATCGGTGAACACGGCCATGATGCCGTCGCCCAGTCTCTTGACGACGTGCCCGCCTCGGAACACGACCTCGGGTTCGACCGCTTTGGACACCTGGCGCAGCAGCGTCAGGGTCGCGGTGTCACCCGCACGGAGTGACCACGACGAGAACCCGACGAGATCGGTGAAGACGATCGTGACGTCCTGTTCGCCGCGACCACGGCCGGCTCGCTCGAGAATCGCCTGCCACACCTGCAGGGCACCGAGGCCGACTTCGCGGGATGCGCCCGGTTCGTCGTCGAGTCCGTTCGCAGCCAAAAAACGATCGGCCACACGTGCGACGGCAAGTGCGCGTCCCGGACCGTCTATCGACAGTGGATCGCCGAACGTGGGGTCACCGGGCAATGCTCGACGCACCCGCCGTACCGCGCCTACCACCTTGGGCGCTCGGTTGGTGGTGCGAACCCACTCCACCACCGAATCGACGACTGCGTTCACAGCATCGAGCGTAACTCACAGTTACACATACTTGCTGTCACCCTTCGGCGCGGGCGGCCTCGCGCTCGGCACCGACCGGCACCCCGTTGGGGCCCTCGACCGACTGCGCGTAGACGCCGATTCCGTAGGCCACTGCCGCACCGTTCTTCGCCAGCGCAGCGCGGTCGACGTTTGCCAAGGTGTCCTGATCGGTGTGGTAGTTCTCGTCGAAGGTCTGGTCCGCGGTGCCGCCCCACTTCGCAGCTTGCTCGGCGGTCTTGTTCTCGTCCGCGCCGCTGAAGACTCCGCCGGCAGGGATACCGACCTCGATGAACGGGCCGTAATCGGAGCGCCCGTCGAAATCGGTGCCGTCGGCGGCGACACCGTCGGCGGCCAGCCGCTCGACGAAGGTGCGCTCGATGGCGTCGGATCCGGCCGGTCCCGCGGGCTCACCCACCTTGTCGGAGTCGTCGCCGTCGTACGCGAGGTAGCCGGGGTTGTGCGAACCGATCATGTCGAAGTTCAAGTACAGCGCGATGTTTCGCTTGTCGTCGTCGGACAGGCCCTCGACGTACTTGGTGGAACCGACGAGCCCGTTCTCCTCGGCACCCCAGAACGCGAAGCGCACCGCATTGGTCACCTCGGGCGCGCTGCCCATCTGCAGGGCCGTCTCGAGCACTGCAGATGTGCCGGTGCCGTTGTCGTTGATACCGGGGCCTTCGGGGACGCTGTCGAGGTGGGCACCCGCCACCACGACGTTCTCGGTGGAGCCGGTGGTGGTCTGGGCGATGATGTTGCGACTTGTGGTCGTGTCGGTTGTGGTGACGAGCGTCAACGTGACCTCGGGTGCCGCGAGGACCGCTGCGCCGTCCTCCTGGCTGACACCGCCGGTCGGAATCTTTGCGGTCTCGGGATCACCGAGTGTCCCCGAATCCAGTGGTCCCGGTTCGTTGTTGACGATGATCGCGGCGGCCGCACCCAATTCGGCGGCGACGGCCTGCTTCGCACCGAACGGGCACACGCCGCGCGGCACGACGGCGACGGCACCGGCCAGGTCGAGGCCGGCGTAGTCGGCTGCCTCGCACCCGTCCGCACCGGCGGGGGCTCCGACGACGCGGGCTGTGATGCCCTCGGCCGTGGTGGTCGGCGAGTAGCTCAGCGCGAACACCGGAATCTCGGTGCCTGCGAGCGACAGGGTTTGGGTCTGCGCCTCGAAGGTCTCGAACTCGAACTCCGGCGTGGTGACCTCGAACCCGGCGGATTCGAGTTGCGAGACAACATAATCGACGCTCGCGTCGTATCCGGCGGTGCCGGCCGCACGGTTTCCGTCGTGCGCGGCGGCGATTGTTTCCAATTCCTGGAGGTGCCCGACGAGAGCGTCCTCTGTGACCGCTTCCGACAGGCCCGGCCCATCGGGCGTCGCGAAAACTCTGGCCGGTTCCTCGTCCGACGTGGACGAGCAACCGGCCAGAATCAGCACAGTGACGGCGCTACCTGCAAGCAAGGAAATCCGCATAGCGGACACCCTACCCAGACAAATCGCGGGGTGTCAGGCGTCCCGACGATTGACGACGAACACGGCCGCTCCGAAGATCACCGCGGTGAAAACGACGAAGTAGATCAGGCTGCCGACCGGACCCCAGTGGAAGTCGGTCCCCGCCGAGCCGCCCAGGAAGTGGTCGGCATTCTTGAAGGGCAGGAACGGCTGAATCTTCTCGCCGACCTTCGGGATGACTCCGACGAGGCTCTCGATCAGCAACGGCCACAACAGCAGGACGGCGATGGCACCGGCGGACTGCCGGATGAGCGCACCCACCGCGACAGCGAGAACGATCTGAACGAACGCCAGGACGGCGGTGCCGTAGATGACTCGCCACGTGCCGTCGACGTCGAAGCTCAGGAGCGCGCCTGCTTCTTCACCCGCGATCGATTTCGCGAGGAAGAATGCACCGAACGCCAGGATCAACGACAGCACCGCGCCGTACACTCCGACGATCAGCGCCTTGGCACCGAGCACCGAGGCCCGGTTGGTGACCGCCTGGAATGTCGTCCGGATCAGGCCGAAGCGGTATTCGCTGGTGACAGTGAGGGCCGCCAGGATCATCAGCACCATGATCCCCAGGCCACCCACACCGCTACCGACGACGTCGTACGCGGTGGTCGGCGGAAGCCCCTCGGGAGCATCCGGCCCGATGGCCGTCTTTGCGGCCCAACCGAGGATGGCTCCGAACCCGAGGCCGAACACCACCACGATCGCGCTGCACCACCACGGCGATTTGGTCGAGGTGAACTTGATTCTTTCTGCTGCCAAGACGCCCATCAGAGTGACCCGCCCATCGCTTGCTGAGTGTTCTGGTCTTCGGCGCCCGCGCCGTGGTACTGCACTGTGTCTCCGGTGAGTTTCATGAATGCTTCCTCGAGCGAGCCTCGCTGAGAGGCCAACTCGTGCAGGGTGATTCCGGCCCGTCCGGCGATATCGCCGATCGTGTCGGTCGTGGAGTTCAGCACCACGAGCGAGGGCTGAAGTTCATCGGTCTTGTCCGGCTCGCGCACGGTGAGCCCTGCTGTGGTCAAGGCCTGTCGGAGACCGTCCAGCTGCGGGCTGCGCACGCGCACCGACGCCTCGGAGGCATGGTCGATGAACTCCTGCACCGAGGAGTCCGAGATCAACTTGCCGCGTCCGATGACGATGAGATGCTCTGCGGTCTGCGCCATCTCCGAGAGCAGGTGGCTCGAGACCAGCACCGTGCGGCCCTCGGCTGCCAAGCGCTGCATGAACTTTCGGATCCAGACGATGCCCTCGGGATCGAGGCCGTTGACCGGCTCGTCGAACAGCAGCACCTTGGGATCACCCAGCAGAGCACCGGCGAGACCGAGCCGCTGCGACATGCCGAGCGAGAATCCGCCCGCATTCTTCTTCGCGACCTCGGACAAACCCACCAGACGCAGCACCTCCTCGACACGTGACTTGGGGATGCCGTTGGACGCAGCCATCCACTCGAGATGTGCGCGTGCCGAACGATTGGGGTGCACCCACTTGGCGTCGAGCAGAGCGCCGACGGTACGCAGTGGCTGCTTCAGGTGGCTGTAGCTCTTGCCTTCGATGGTCGCCGTGCCCGAGGTGGGTCGGTCGAGCCCGAGGATCATCCGCATGGTGGTCGACTTGCCTGCGCCGTTGGGGCCGAGGAAGCCGGTCACGATGCCGGGTTTGATGGTGAAGGTGAGGTTGTCGACCGCCGTCACCGCGCCGTATTGCTTGGTCAGTCCTGTCACTTCGATCATGGGTACAACCTTCCCCGATCGACAGCGTCCGCACATCGACCGACAGTCGCCTTTTCCATCATCCTTTCGGATGACACACACCCTGAGACAGTCGGTCACAGGGCGGCACGCGGTCGCAAACGCGTGCGCGTTCGTCAGGTGCGCGCGGAATCGCCCCCGTACTCGCCACTATTCCGCACGCGTTTCACGAATGCGCGCGCGTTTGCCGGATACGCAGAACCACAGGAGGTGCTGCGCCGCCGACGCAGCCGCTCACATGGGCGAGCTGGCCTGCGCCCAGAATCGTTTCGGGATGCGGCCCGCATGTCGCGCCTGGTAACCCGCCGCCACCGCGTTCCGCATCGCCGACGCCATCAGCGCCGGATCCTTCGCGCGGGTCACCGCGGTGGCGAGCAGCACCGCATCGCAGCCGAGTTCCATCGCAAGGGTGGCGTCACTGGCGGTGCCGATGCCCGCGTCGAGTATCACCGGTACCGTTGCCGCGTCGACGATCATCTCGATGTTGTGCGGGTTGGCGATGCCGAGGCCCGTGCCGATGGGTGAGCCGAGCGGCATGACGGCCACGCAGCCGATGTCTTCGAGACGCTTGGCCAGCACCGGGTCGTCGGTGGTGTACGGCAGCACCTGGAAGCCGTCGTCCACGAGTTGTTCTGCGGCCGTGACCAATTCGATGGCGTCGGGCAGCAGGGTTCGCTCGTCGGCGATCACTTCGAGTTTCACCCAGTCGGTCTCGAGCGCCTCACGGCCCAGTTGCGCGGTGAGCACTGCTTCGGCCGCGCCGCGGCAGCCTGCGGTGTTGGGCAGCGGGGCGATGTTCAACCGGCGCAGCAGATCCAGCACTCCCGTCCCACCGGCGGCGTCGACGCGGCGCATCGCAACGGTGGTCAGTTCGGTTCCCGACGCGACGAGGGCGTCCTCGAGTACGGCGAGATTCGCTGCTCCTCCGGTGCCGGTGATGAGCCGGGAGGTGAAGGTGCGGCCTGCGATGGTCAATCCCGTCATGACCTCAACCGCCTTGCACGGCGGTGAGAATGTCGATGGTCCAACCCTTTTCGACGGTGGTGCTGTCCCAGCGACTCTTGGGCAGCACCGCTCCGTCGACGGCGACGGCGATACCCTTCTCGGGCATCCCCAGGAACTCGAGCAGTCGACGCATGGTCATGTCCTCGGTGAGCAGGTGGTCCTCACCGTTGACGGTGATGCCGATGGCAACCTGTGTCATGGTGTCCTTTCGATCTGTGGGCTGTAGATGTGCGAGAAGCGTTCGGGGTCGGCTGCTTTCGCCTCGGGAATGCTCTCGCCGGAGATCAGTGCGGCGACCGCGTCGGCGGTGATGGGGGCGAGCAGGATGCCGTTGCGGCCGTGGCCGGTGGCGGCGATCAACCGGGGAGACAGCCTGCCGATGAGTGGCAGGCCGTCCGGGCTCATGGGCCGCAGGCCGGCTGCGGTTTCGTACAGCTCGTATTCGCCGATGCTCGGCATGAGGCGTTCGGCGTCGGCTATCAGGTCTCGTACCCCGGCGACGGTGACCTGGGTGTCCTGGCCCGATTCGTATTGTGTTGCGCCGACGACCAATCCGTCCCCGCGTGGCACCAGGTAGATCGGCCTGCCGTGCACGGTTCCGCGAACGGTGCGGTGCGGCGGGGGCGCGGCGCTCGGTCGGCGACGCAGCCGGAGGATTTCACCCTTGACCGGCCGGACCTCGAGCGTGGGCCACAGCGCCGCCGACTGCGCACCCGCGGCCAGGACCACCTGATCGGCGTCGGGAATGGTCTCCACCGGGGCGTTCACGAACTCGACTCCCGCATCGAGACACCCCTGCTCGAGCGCGGCGATCAGCGCCCGATTGTCCACCGATAACTCGGTCGGTGCCAGCAGCCCGAGTCGAATGTTCTGGGCCAGAGCAGGTTCGAGCTCACGCAGCTGTGCGCGGCCGAGAATCTCGAGTTCGTGTCCCTGTTCGCCCACCCATTCGGCGATGGTTCGTAGATCGGCGGCATCGGCCGAGTCGAGGGCAACCGTCATCGACCCGGTGGCGGAGAACACCGAGGGGCCGGGGAGCCGTCGGGCAAACTCCGGCCAACGCGCCAACGACGCCGCGCCCAGGTGCAGCAGTTCGTGTTCGCCGGGCCAGCCCTCGGACAGCGGTGCCAACATCCCGCCTGCGACCCACGATGCGCCCTTGCCCAACGCGGGATCGTGCACGACCACCCGGTGACCGTCCTGGCTCAGGCGCAGCGCCGTCGACAACCCGATGACGCCTCCGCCGATAACGACGATGTGCACGCGATTCACGTCCTCACTCCCTGCGCCCGCATGATCGGGTTCAGGTATTGACGGTAAGGGCGGCGAACCCACTCTCAGCCCCACGATCCTCGGGACTCCCGCGATTTCTCGGCCACTCCGTCGTCGGTGGCGGCCACCATGAGAATACAGTTCGCTCTGTGCATCCATCTCAGACCGCCCGCAACCAGACTCCCCGTGAGCGTCTTGCGTCCGCTCGCCTGTACCTGTGTACCGATGCCAGGCGCGACAAGGGCGACCTCGCGCAGTTCGCCGAGGCCGCGTTGTCCGGTGGCGTCGACATCATCCAGCTGCGTGACAAGAATTCCGCAGGCGAGCGCGAGTTCGGGCCCCTCGAGGCCAAGGACGAGCTCGCGGCGCTGGCGATTCTGCTCGCCGCGACCAAGCGGCACGGTGCGCTGTTGGCAGTCAACGATCGCGCGGATCTGGCGTTGGCCTCCGGCGCAGATGTGCTGCATCTCGGTCAGGGCGATCTGCCGGTGCACTACGCGCGGCAGATTCTCGGTCCGGATGTGGTGATCGGGCGCTCGACGCAGAACCGCGCCCAGTCCTCGCTCGCCGCGATCGAGGACGGCGTCGACTACTTCGCCGTCGGTCCGGTGTGGCCGACGCCCACCAAGCCCAACCGCAAGGCCGCGGGGCTGGAGACGCTGCGGGCCACCGCGGACTCGCTGCCGGAACGGCCGTGGTTCGCCATCGGCGGCGTCGACGCGACCAACGTGGATCAGGTTCGGGCAGCCGGTGCCGACCGCATCGTGGTGGTCCGCGCCATCACCGAGGCCAGGGACCCACAAGCAGCCGCTCGTTCGTTGGTGCAGGCGCTACAGCCCTAGAGCCCTAGAGCCAACCCAGCACGGACGACGGCGTCAGGACCTGCACGGATTCCGGCAGCCGGTCACGCAGTCCGCGGTCGGCGGTGACCAGCGCTGTCAGATCTCCGCCCCGGTGGGCCTGGTCGGCGAGGGTGTCGTCGCCGCTACCGTCGGCGAGAATCACCCGGGTGCGCGGATCGTCCACCACGGCGTCGCGGGCCTGGCCTTCGAGAACCGCTTCGATTCGGGTGAGCCATCCGTACTGGCCACCGGGTAGCTCGACGGTGCGTGGCAACGTCTCGGCGAGCGAGGCGAGCAGTGCACCGGTGGACCCGGCGCGGTCCTTCCACCACCCGTTCGGGCGGGACCCCAGCACGTTCGCGGTGTCCAGCAGCACTCGTAGTGGGACGGTGCGCAACGACGGCCAACTCGATGCGAACCCCGGGTGCAGCGGGAGATCGGCGACGATCGATTCCGGCACCCAGCGCAGTTCGGTGCTCTCTCCGTTGGGCACGGTGGTCAACGGATGATCGGTATCGGCGACGACGGTGGTGTACGACCAGCCGCTCGCGACACTCGCAGTGACCCGCTCACTGCGAACGCACAGCTGTCCGGCTGCGATACCTGCTTCCTCGTTGGCCTCGCGTACCGCTGCGTGCTCGGTGCTCTCGTGGGAGTCGCGAGCCCCACCGGGCAGCGCCCACGTTCCACCCTGATGACTCCACAGGGCTCGGTGCTGTAGCAGCACCACAGGTTCTCCGGTGTTCGACGGTGCCCGCAGCAACAGCCCGGCGGCACCATGCTTTCCCCAGTGCCGAGAACCGTCCGCACCGATCAGCCAACCGTCCCCGTCACCACGCATGCTCTTCAGCGTAAGGGAACCGTCCTTCCGCAGTGACTGTCCTTCCGTAGTGACTGTCCTTCCGTAGTGACTGTCCTTCCGTAGTGACTGTGCGGTAGTGGCTGCAGTACGACCCGCCTGCTTATATGCTCGGATGCGTGATCGCGGCCGGCGTTACCCCCTCCGCTGCCGTCCCCCCGACAACGGCTTCACACGTCGGTGCCGCTGCAGGCAAGCCACCGGTTCGATACACGATGCGTTCGACGCCTGCGCGGTTGGTCGCGATGGGAGCCGCCCTGGTGCTCCTGGCATTGACGGTCGGCAATCTGGCCTCCACTGCCGTGACCGAACGGGTCGACACCCTGGGCACACTGTTGGTGCGGACCGAACCGTTCGCGAACTCGGCGCAGAACCTGTACGGAGCCCTGTCGGTGGCCGATGCGGCGGCCGCGACCGCGTTCATCGCGGGAGGTCTCGAACCGGCCGAGGTGCGCGAGCGCTACTCGCAGGCGCTCGGCGAGGCGTCGTCCGAACTCATCGCGGCCTCGGCAGGGGTGACCGACAACGACGAGGCCACCAGCGCTGTACTGACTCAGATCGCGGCCGGCTTGCCGGTGTACAGCGGTCTGGTCGAGACGGCCAGGGCCAACAACCGGAGCGGGAACCCGGTCGGCGCGGCGTATCTCGGCGAGGCGTCGACGATGATGCAGACCAGTTTGCTGCCGCTCGCCGAGAAGCTGTACACCGAGCAGGCATCGCGGGTGTCCGCCGATCAGGAACGGTTCACCAGTCCCCCGCTCTTCGCGATCGGGTCGGTGGTGTTCCTGTTGGTGATGACGGGCCTCGGCCAGTGGTACCTCTCGCGGACGACGCGCCGCACCCTGAACGTCGGATTCCTCACGGCCACAGCCGCTGTCGTGGGCCTGCTCGGCTGGATGCTGGTGGTGGGACTGATCTCGTCGATCGCCACCGACCGCGCGCTCGACCGCGGTGTGTCGCCACTGAAGTCGTACACGACGGGTTTCATTCTGGCGCAACAGGCGAGGGCGGACGAGACACTCGACCTCGCGCGTCGCGGCGGCAGTCAGGACTACGGACAATCGTTCGACGCCAACGTCTCTCGCATGTCGGAGATGTTCGAGGGCGATACCGCTGTGACCGATGCCCTGAACAACTGGTCCGCCTCGCATGCGCGCATCGATTCCGCGCTCGAGGTCGGCGACTTCAACGGCGCGGTCGCCATCGCCACCGGTACCGGACAGTCCGATTCGGCGGCTGCGTTCAACGCGCTGGACAGCGTCCTGGTCGACGGGATCGAGAATGCCCGACGCGAACTGCGGACCAACATCGACCGCTCGGTGTGGGTGCTGTCGGGCCTGTCCAACGGTGCGTACGTCCTCACCGTTGCCGCCTCGGTGGCATTCTGTGTCGGCCTGTTCCCCAGGCTGCGTGAGTACCTGTGAAGCGCCTGCTCGCCGTCGGCATCCTGACCACCGCCCTGTTGGTCGGTTGCGCGCCGCCGGAAAGCCCAGCGCCGCAGGTCGATACGACGTTCACCGAGCCGCCACTACCGGACGGCGCGTCCGTCGCAGCTCGACCCACCGAGACTCCCGCCGACGACGAGTGCGCTCGGCCCACCGCCAGCCTGCGCCCGCTGCAGGCCGGTGCCGATGCTCCGCCGGTGCCGCAACCGACCCTGGACGCGCTGCGCGCCAAGGGCCGCTTGGTCGTCGGACTCGACACGGGCAGCAATCTTTTCAGCTTTCGCGATCCGATGACCGGCCAATTGGTCGGGTTCGACGTGGACATCGCTCGCGAGATCTCGCGGGACCTGTTCGGCGATCCGAACCGGTTGGACTTTCGTATCCTGACCTCCGCGCAACGGCTGGAGGCCCTGCAGGATTCGTCGGTGGACATCGTGGTCAAGACCATGACCATCACGTGCGCTCGCCGCAAGGACGTGCAGTTCTCCACCGTGTATTTCCAAGCGCAGCATCGGGTTCTGGTGGTACAGGGTTCGGGCATCCGCGGCGTCGAGGACCTGGCCGACAAGCGGGTGTGCGCGGTGGAGGGCACCACCTCGCTGCGCCGCCTGCAGCGGCTGCAACCCGCCGCGACCGTGGTGACGGTACCGATGTGGTCGGATTGCCTTGTGGTGCTGCAACAACGCCAGGTCGATGCCGTCAGCACCGACGACGCGATCCTCGCCGGTCTCGCCGCACAGGACCCGTACCTCGAGATCGTCGGAGACAGCCTGAGCCCGGAACCGTACGGCGTCGGGATCAACAGGAACAGTGAGGATCTGGTGCGCTTCGTCAATGGGACTTTGGCCCGCATTCGCTCCGACGGCACGTGGAACCGCATCTACAACCGGTGGCTGACGGTGCTCGGCCCCTCCCCCGGTCCGCCCAGCGCGTCGTACAGCGATTAGAGGACCGAATGGACGACGACGAACAACAACCCACCGCCCCGGCGGAACGAACGCAAGCAGTCGTGCGAGCCGACACCAGCGAGCGCACCCAAGCAGTATCGCGGAAACCGGCCGGCTCGAACGACCGCGCAGCAGCGAAATCCACTGCAGCACAACCCCCGTCCACTCGGGCCAGAACCGGGCGGTCACGATCGGGTCGATCGCGCAGCACCGGCATTCGGCGACGCCTCGGCGGCGGCCTGGTCGACGTACCCCGGGTCGACCCGGTCGACCCCGAAACTGCGGTGATGTCGGATCCGACGGTGCCGCAGCACAAGCGGTTCTGTTGGAAATGCAACGCGAAGGTCGGCCGCAGCGAACCGGGCGAGCCCGACGTTGCCATGGGCACATGTCCGCACTGCGGCTCGACGTTCGACTTCACCCCTCTGCTCGAGCCCGGCGATCGCGTGGTCGGTCAATACGATGTGCAGGGCTGCATCGCGCACGGCGGACTCGGCTGGATCTATCTCGCCATCGACCGCAACGTCAGCGACCGCTGGGTGGTTCTCAAGGGGCTGCTGCATTTCGGCGACGAGGAAGCCCATGCCGTCGCGGTCGCGGAGCGACAGTTCCTTGCCGAGGTAGCGCATCCCGGTGTGGTGAAGATCTACAATTTCGTCGAACAGCCGCGCGGCGACGGCACCAGCGTCGGTTTCATCGTCATGGAGTACGTCGGTGGACGCTCGCTACGCGAGATCCTCAGCACGTGCGACGGTGACCGCCTGCCCGTCGAGCAGGCACTCGCCTACGTCCTCGAAGTGCTTCCCGCACTGGGCTACCTGCATTCGATCGGCTTGGTCTACAACGACCTCAAACCCGAGAACATCATGGTCTCCGACGACCAGATCAAACTCATCGACCTCGGCGCGGTCGCGGGTATCGAGGACTACGGCTACCTGTACGGCACAGTGGGCTACCAGGCACCGGAGATCGTCAAGACGGGACCGACGGTGGCGTCGGACATCTTCACGGTGGGCCGCACGCTCGCGGTCCTCACGTTGGACATGCCGTCGAAGAACGGCAAGTATCTCGAAGGCCTGCCGTCGGTGCAGGATTCCGAAGTGCTGCAGCAGTTTCCGTCCCTTCATCGACTACTGCTGCGGGCCACGCACGAGGACCCCACTCGGCGGTTCCGGTCCGCGGACGAATTCGCCGGGCAGGCAACCGGTGTACTGCGCGAAATTCTTGCCATCCGAACCGGCGTCGAGCGGCCCGGTCTGTCGACGGTGTTCAGCCCACCCCGCACGACTTTCGGCACCGAACAGTCGGTGGGCCGCACCGATACCTACGTGGACGGCACGGTGCGCCACGAACGAATGACGGCGGCAGAAGTCGTTGCTGCGCTTCCGGTTCCGCTGGTGGACCCCAACGATCCGAGTGCGCCGCTCCTCGCGGCTGCGGTACACGTCGAACCCAGGCAGACTCTGGACTCACTGCAGCACGCCAAGCGCAACGGCATCGAGCGAGTCACCGCAAGCGCGGGCGGATCCGCTGACTCCACGACCACTTCCGTTCCTGCCGAGACGGGTGTGGAAATCACCCTGGCCGAAGTCAAAGCCCACCTGGATCTGGGTAACATCGTCGAGGCAACGGAGATTCTGGCCAAGGTGCAATCCGACGACAGCGCCGCCGATCCGTGGCGGGTGCAGTGGTACAGCGGCCTGCTCGCTTTGCTGCACCACGAATACGATTCTGCGTTCACGAGTTTCGACAACGTACTCGGAGCGATGCCCGGCGAGCTCGCCCCCAAACTCGCGCTCGGCGCCACCTCGGAGCTGCTCGGCCATGTGGCCTCGGGGAACCCCGAGGAGGCCGAGAAGTGGCGAGCCCGAGCGGAGGGTCTGTACCGAGCGGTATGGCGGACCAACCGCGGCATCGTGAGTTCGGCGTTCGGCCTGGCCCGGCAATTGCAGCGGCGCGGCGATCAGACCGGAGCCATCGCCGCCCTCGACCAGGTGCCGATCAGCTCGCGACACTACTCGATGGCGCGCATGACCAGTGTGTTGACGCTGCTGATGGACCGCTCGCGAGCCGAACTGTCCGAGGCGGACTTCCGCTCCGCCGCACGCCGAGTCGCGTTGCTACCCAAGGCCGAGAGTCGGGCCCTGCAGATGCGGACGCTGGTGCTGGCGATGGCCCTGGACTGGATCGTCTCCGGCCACGCGGCCACGGCCGAACGAGAGCCCATACTCAGCGTCCCGTTCACCGAGGACGGACTGCGACGCGGCACCGAGAAGGGTCTGCGCGCCCTGGCCCGCAACGCCAGCGACCGCGCACACCGCTTCTCGTTGGTGGACCTGGCCAACGCGATCAGGCCACGGTCGTTGTTCTAGTCGGCTGCTCGAACCAGATCGTTCGTCGCGCGCGCAATGGCCAGCTCCTCGTTGGTCGGCACCACCAACACCGTGACGGTCGACGAGTCGGTGGAGATCACCCGGGCGTGCTTGCTGCGCACTGCATTACGCTCCGGGTCGACCTCGATGCCGAAGCCTGTCAGGTTCGCGAGCGCGTCGGCGCGCACAGCCGACGCGTTCTCGCCGACACCAGCGGTGAACGTGATGACGTCGAGTCGGCCGAGACCGAGCATGTACGCGCCGATGTACTTGCGCAGGCGGTGGATGTAGACGTCGTAGGCCAGCCGCGCGCTCGCGTCGCCGTCGTCGATTCGTTGCTGCAGTTGCCTGAAGTCGTTGACTCCGGACAGCCCGATCAACCCGGAACGACGGTTCAGTAGAGCATCGATGTCGTCGACACTCATGTCTGCGCTGCGGCGCAGGTGCATGATCACGCCGGGGTCGATGTCGCCGCTGCGAGTACCCATGACGAGTCCCTCGAGCGGGGTCAGGCCCATGGACGTGTCGACGGCTTTGCCGCCCGCGACCGCCGATGCCGAGGCACCGTTGCCCAGGTGCAGCACGATCTGGTTCAGGTCAGTGAGATCGCGGCCCAGGAATTGCGCCGCCTGGTCCGAGACGTAGTGATGCGAGGTGCCGTGAAAGCCGTATCGCCTGATGTCGTGCTCGGCGGCGACGGTCGCGTCGATGGCGTAGGTCGAGGCCGCATCGGGCAGGGAATGGAAGAAGGCGGTATCGAACACTGCCACGTGCGGGACGTCCGGCAGCTGCTTCCTGGCGACGTCGATTCCCAGTACGTTCGGTGGATTGTGCAGTGGAGCAAGGTTACTCAGGTCGGATATCTGTTGCACGACGGCGTCGTCGATGATCGTCGGACGGTAGAACACCGTACCGCCGTGAACGACGCGATGCCCGACGGCGGTGACATCCGACCCGAGTTCGACGCCTGCGTCGGCGAGCATCTCGAACGCCAGAGCCAGACCGTCGCCGTGGTCCTCGATGCGCTGGATTCGCTCGCTGCTCTCGCCCTGATAGTCGAGTTCGACGCGGCCGTCGGACTCACCGATGCGCTCGACGAGCCCACTGGCCAGTGCCTCGCCCGAGTCGGGTTCGACGAGTTGGAACTTGACCGAGGACGACCCGGAGTTGACGACGAGGATGCTCACTTGCCCTCCCCATCGGCCGCGGAGATGCCCTGGGCCTGGATCGCGGTGATGGCAACGGTGTTGACGATGTCCTCCACGAGGGCACCCCGGGACAGATCGTTGACGGGCTTGCGCAGACCCTGCAGAACCGGTCCGACGGCGACGGCACCGGCGCTGCGCTGCACGGCCTTGTAGGTGTTGTTGCCGGTGTTGAGGTCGGGGAATATGAAGACCGTCGCTCGGCCCGCGACGTCGGAATCGGGCAGCTTGGACGCGGCGACGGATGGCTCGATGGCCGCGTCGTACTGAATGGGCCCTTCCACGAGCAGCTCCGGATTACGTTCGCGGACAATTGCGGTGGCCTGCCGAACCTTGTCGACATCGGCTCCGGAACCGGACTCACCCGTGGAATACGACAGCATCGCCACCCGCGGCTCGATGCCGAACTGAGCCGCGGTCTGCGCCGAGGACACGGCGATGTCGGCCAGCTGCTCGGCCGTCGGGTCGGGTACGACGGCGCAGTCACCGTAGGCGAGCACCCGATCGGACAGGCACATCAGGAAGATCGACGACACCGTCGACACGCCTTCGGTGGTCTTGATGATCTCGAACGACGGTTTGATGGTGTGTGCGGTGGTGTGCGCCGCACCCGACACCATGCCGTCGGCAATTCCCTTGTGCACCATCATGGTTCCGAAGTAGGAGATGTCGGTCATGATCTCGCGGGCGCGATCGATGGTCATGCCCTTGTGCTTGCGCAGTTCGGTGTATTCGACTGCGAACTCTTCGGCGTAGTCGCAGTTGTTCGGGTCGAGGACGGTGGCCTTGTCGAGGTCAACGCCCAGTTCCGAAGCGCGGCGGCGGATCGGTCCTTCCTCACCGAGGATGGTCAGGTCCGCGACCTGACGCTGCAACAGTCGACCGGCAGCCCGGAGAATACGATCGTCACCACCCTCGGGGAGGACGATGTGCTTGCGGTCGGCGCGGGCCCGGTGAATCAGCTGGTACTCGAACATCTGCGGTGTCGTGATGGTCGGAATGGCGATATCCAGCCGTCCGAGGAGGGTTTTCGCATCCACCCGCTGTTCCATCAGGCCAAGTGCGGTGTCGACCTTGCGCTGCGATCCCACCGCGACCCGGCCACGAGTCTGCGCTGCGGCGGAGGCGGTGTCGAAGGTACCGAGCTCGGTGGTCAGGATCGGCAGTCGCGGGCCGAGGCCCGCCACCAGTCGGGCGATCGCCGGGTGGGGCTCGATCCCGCCGTTCATGATGATGCCGGCGAGCGACGGAAAGCCCTCGGCTTCATGGGCATTGACGAGTGCGAGCAGTACGTCCGATCGGTCTGCGGGCGCGATGACGACGACGCCCTCGGTGAGGCGTTCGAGGATGTGCTCGGCGGTCATGCCGCCGACCATGACCCGCAACGCTTCTCGCTGCAGCAGCGACGAATCACCGCTGTACAGCGTGCCGTCGACCGCGTCGAGCAGCTCTGCCATCGTCGGGGCGACGAGCAGGGGAATCTCGGGCAAGCTCCATGCCGGTACCCCGACGGCCGCCAGCGCGTCGGTGACGGCATCGAGATCGTCGGGCGCACAACGGTTGGCCACGATCGCGGCCAGGTGCGCGTGATGTTGGCGCAATTCGGCCTGGCACAGGCCCGCCAACTGCGCGATCTCATCGGGTGTACGTCCGGATCCGCGCAGCGCAAGCAGCACCGGGGCACCGAGATTGACTGCGATGCGGGCATTGAACCCGAGTTCACTGGGGCTGCCGACATCGGTGTAGTCGCTGCCCACGATCACCACGGCGTCGCACTGGGCAGCCACCTCGTGGTACCGATTGACTATGTCGCTGAGCGCTGCGTCCTGATCCGTGTGCACCTGCTCGTAGGTGACGCCGAGCGACTGCTCGTACGTCAGATCTGCGGTGGTGTGCTCGACGAGCAGCTCGAGAATGTAATCGGGTTCGTCGGTCGAGCGTGCGATGGGCCGAAACACCCCCACCCTGGCTGCGGTGGCAGCAAGCATCTGCAGTACACCGAGCGCGATGGTCGACTTCCCGGAGTCCCCTTCCGGTGACGCGATGTAGATGCTGGAGGGATACATGTCCGACGCGTCGGTGCCGCTGGGCTCAGCCATGGCACCAAGCTTAGTAGGTGGGGTGTTGACACCGGGCTCGGTCGGGTTGTCCTATGAACCATGGCCCAATCACCGTTCCCGGATGTGCGCTGGGGCAGCGAGACCTCGTTCATCCGCAAGCCCGCTGTGAAGTTCGCGTCGACCAAGCCCGGTTCGTGGGTCATCCGCAATCTCGCGGGCGTCGACCGCTGGTTACTGACCAAATCCGACGGTCGCTTCACCGTCCTCGGCCCGATCGCCGCTCCGGTGGTGTTGCTGACCACCACCGGCCGCAAATCCGGCAAGCCGCGGACGAGCCCGCTGCTGTACTACCGGGAGGCCGACAAGATCTATGTCGTGGGCTCCAATTTCGGTCAGCAACACCACCCGGCGTGGACGTCGAACCTCCTCGCCGACCCGAAAGCCGTTGTTGCGATCGGCGGCAAGAAGATTCCGGTGACGGCCACCCGCATCACCGGTGACGAGAAGGCCCGCATCTACCGACAGTTCGACGCGATGGTCGAGGTGTACGGCGAATACGAAACCAGGACCGACCGCGACATGCGATTGTTCGCGCTCGCGGCCGATCTCGGGGGTTCCTCGTAACTAGCCGAGCTTGCGCAGGCGCGGTGCGAGATCCTTCTCGAACAATTCGAGGAATCGCTTCTGGTCGTGGCCCGGCGCGTGGAACACCAAGTGGTTCAGGCCCGCATCGGTGTACTGCTTGACCTTCTCCACTGCCTCGTCCGGATCCGATGCGACGATCCAGCGCTTGGCGACCTGCTCGATCGGCAACTCGTCGGCAGCCTTCTCCATCTCGATCGGATCGTCGATCGAGTGCTTCTGTTCCGGCGTCAGCGACAGCGGGGCCCAGAAGCGGCAATTCTCCAGTGCGAGTTCGGGATCGGTGTCGTAGCTGATCTTGATCTCGATCATCCTGTCGATCTCACCGGCGTCGCGCTCGGCCTTGCCTGCACCCTCTTCCACTGCGGGCAGCAGCTTGTCGGTGTAGAGCTCCATGCCCTTGCCCGACGTGCAGATGAACCCGTCGCCTGCGCGTCCTGCGTAGCGGGCCACCACGGGACCGCCGGCGGCGATGTAGACCGGGATGCCGCCCTCGGGAACGTCGTAGATCGACGCGCCCTTGGTCGTGTAGTACTCGCCCTCGAAGTCGACGCGGTCACCCAGCCACAGCTCGCGCATCAAACGCACCGACTCACGCAGCCGCGCGAAACGTTCCTTGAACTCCGGCCATTCGCCGGTGAATCCGGTGGCGATCTCGTTGAGCGCCTCGCCCGTTCCCACCCCGAGCATGATGCGTCCGGGATACAGGCAGCCCATGGTCGCGAATGCTTGCGCGATGACCGACGGGTTGTAGCGGAACGTCGGCGTCAGCACCGAAGTGCCGAGCTGAATCGTGTTCGTACGCTCGCCGACGGCCGTCATCCAGGCAAGCGAGAACGGTGCATGCCCGCCCTCGTGCCGCCACGGCTGGAAGTGATCACTGACCGTCGCCGAATCCATACCGTGCTGCTCGGCGAGTACACCGAGCTCGACCAACTCACGCGGCCCGAACTGCTCTGCCGATGCCTTGTATCCCAGCTTGAGACTCTGCGCCACGCCGAACTCCTGTCGTTGGTCGTCCTAGTTATTCGATTGTGCACCTGTGGTGGTTCGCCACGCTCTACTGGATCCCCAGAACCGTGACCACTGCGGCCAGCACCGCCACTACGCCGATGCCGACCGCGAAGATCCACAGATCTCGTGACTCCGGCATCGGTGCACCGTTCTCCAGGGCAGCCCGCACACGCATCCACCGCCGCAGGCCGATGATCGGTGCCGCGGCGGCAAGTCCGATCAGAATCAGGCCGAGTGCCGTTCGAACCCATCCCGTACTGAAATCGGGAACGAGGTGGACGATCGCGATACCGCCGGCCAGCAGCCCGAGCGAAGTCCGCAGCCAGGCGAGAAAGGTGCGCTCACTGGCGAGTGTGAACCGCTCGTCGGGCCGCGTCACTGTCGTGCGGCCATGCGCTCGCGAATCAGATCGGCGACCAGGTCCGGATCGTCGGGAGTGAAGACCGGCGAAATGCGGCGGAGGGTGAGCACCACTGCAGTGTCCTTCTTGGGGCGCATCACGTCCAGTGGAAGCCACTGATCGATCCACGACGCACCCCACAGCCGCCACCGACCGTTCCAGTTGCCGAGGACGGCGGTGTCGACGGCGCGAATCCTGTCGTACGCCACGAACTTCTTCGTGGCCAAGGGGAAGTAGTAGTACCTCAGCGTGACGCCTGCCTCGTCGAGACGGACCAGTCCATCGTCGTAGATCACATCGCCATTTATTCGCATAAGTAACGATAGGTCTCCGAGGGTTGAGCGAGCAACAGCGGATCTCGGAACCTATCTCGCGTTCGGCGAGGGCGTTCGAACCAACGTCAGCTGCGATGTCCGACGCAGCTCGAATCCGATGGACAGGTAGAGGTCGATGGCGCGCACATTCGCAGCCGACGCATGCAGGAACGGTTCGTCGCCGCGGGCTCGAATACCGTGACCGACCGCGCGCACCAGGTCCGTGGCCAGACCTTGACCTCGGAATGCCGGGTCGGTGCAGACCGCGCTGATTTCCGTCCACCCCGGTGGGTGCATGCGCTCCCCCGCCATCGCGATCAACGCCCCTTCGCGCCGGACTCCGAGGTACGTGCCGAGCTCGATCGTCCGGGGCAGGAACGGCCCTGGCTCCGTGCGACGAACCAATTCGAGCATCTCGGGGACATCCGCTGCCGTCAGCACGACGGCGTCCGCGAAGGGTCGGGTCTCGAGGCCAGTGCCGATCAGCTGCACCAAGCCGAAGGTCTCCACATGCGACCACCCCGCCGGCAATTCGCGTTCCGGACCGTTGAGCGCCACCACGGTGCGTGGTCCGAACAAGGCGGCGATGTCGTCCCAGTCCTGCGGATCGAGAACGTCCGGGTGCACCAGGAACGGCGACACCTCGGGATCGGCGCGCATGACCCGTCCGCGCCGAACCGCAAAGCGCGAGAGTGCGCCGTCTAGAGAATTGCGGATGGGTTCGTCGAGAGGGTGAGCTGACACAGGAAAGAGAATCGCACGGGCGTCAGCAATCGACATTGCCGGTGTACGTCCGGCGGTATCGAGTACACGGTGTTCGCTTGTCCAGTGATCGTATTCGCGGCGCTCGATCTCATCCCACCTCGGAGCCCGAAAGCTTCCGGTGTCGCCCACAATTGCGACCGAGCGCGCCTCGGCCCGGCGTCGGTGCTCCTTCGTATCCGAACATGTCACCAAGAATTCCACGATGTCGGCACCCGCTGAATTCGCGACGTCTCGCCACGCCTGGCGCGTGACCTCGAGTGGGTTCACGCATTCGACGACCACCGAAATTCCGAACGCGAGATTATCGGCCGCGACGGCGTAAGCGACCATGTAACCGGCCGGCCCGATCGGTTCGGCCGAACCACCACCGCACGCCGCCAGGGCAAGTTGATGTTCTATCGTGTCCACCCGCACGAATGGCAACTGTGCCTCTGCCACGATCGCCGACGCGATAGTCGACTTTCCGGTCGCGGGCAGACCACAGATGACATACAGCGTCGGTCTGCTCAACGCAGCTCGTGTTCCTCCAGAACCGCCAATACCCTCTGCACCAGATCGTCGATGTCGGCTCCGGTGGTATCGATCGTCAGGTCCGGGTTCGACGGCGCTTCGTACGGCGCGTCGATGCCCGTCAATCCCTTCAGTTCGCCGGCCCGAGCTCGCGCGTAGAGCCCCTTGGGGTCACGGCGCTCGCACTCCTCCAACGGAGTGCTGACGGCGACCTCGACGAACGGGAGCTTCGCGGCGTCGTTCAGTGCGCGTGCGATAGCGCGGTCCGATTCCAACGGCGACACGAGCGAGGCGATCGCCACCACCCCGGCATCGGCGAGCAATCGCGTCAAATGCCCCACACGGCGGATGTTCTCGGCTCGGTCGCCCGGGCTGAAACCGAGATCGTCGGACAGTCCGTGGCGCACGTTGTCGCCATCGAGAAGGTATGCAGTGCGGCCCGATTCGACCAATGCGCGTTCGAGCGCCACCGCCACTGTCGATTTACCCGAGGCCGGCAGACCGGTGAACCAGACGGTTGCTCCGCTCTGTCCCGTTGCGCCCCAGCGGTGTGCGCGGTCGAGCGCCGAGGGATGCCACTTGATGTCGTTACGGGTCTGCTCACCCGGCTTGACCTCCCTCGCCTCGGCGATGGTTCCCGCACCGACGGTGTCGTTCGAGGATTCGTCGATCAGAATGAACGCACCGGCATCTCGGTTACCCAGGTACGGATCGGCCACGATCACCGACGACGTTCGGAGAGTCACGGTACCGATATCGTTGAGCGACAACTCGACCGGTAAATCCTTCTCGTCCAGCGTTTCCGGATCGAGCCGGGAATGCAATGCTTGCACTGTCGCACGGACCGTCCTGGCCGTGTGTTTGAGCGACACACGGTCTCCGGCACGTAGTGGAGTCGCGCCGAACCAGCACACCGTTGCGTCGATCTCGCGCGCGAGCACCGGCTCGTGTGCACCGTCGACGCCACTGACCAGGACGTCCCCACGACCGATGTCGATATCGTCTGCCAACTGGACCGAAACTGACAGTGGCGCAACGGCAGTCGTGCGTTCATCGTCCAGAGTGTCGAGTCCGGTCACCGTGGAACGAGACCCCGACGGCAGCGCGATCACCGCGTCTCCGACGGCGAGTGTGCCTGCCGACAGTCGTCCGGTGTACCTACGTCGTTCTCCCACGGTGGGTCGCGACACCCACTGAATCGGCAGTCGGACCTCTGCGGGCTCCGCTGCGGGAGCTGCCAATTCGATGCCCTCGAGATGCTCGAGCAATGTCGGTCCGTCGTACCAGGGCGTGTTCGCCGATCGGTGCACCACGTTGTCGCCGTCCTTGGCAGCCAAGGGGATCACCGTCAGCTCGACGCCTCCCAGACGCTCGGTCAGGAGCCGAAGCTCGGCTTCCACTTCACGGAACCGTTCCTCGCCGTAGCCGACGAGGTCGATCTTGTTCACGGCCGCAACCAGGTGTTCGACGCCGAGCAACGTCGAAATCCTGGCATGCCTGCGTGTTTGACGCAGCACTCCGGAGCGCGCGTCGACCAGCAGAACTGCGACGTCGGCCGTCGATGCACCGGTGAACATGTTGCGGGTGTATCTCTCGTGACCGGGGGTATCGGCCAGGATGTAGCTCCGCGATCCGGTGGAGAAGAATCGGTACGCCACATCGATCGTGATGCCCTGCTCCTGCTCGGCGCGCAGCCCGTCCGACAGTGCTGCGAGGTCGGCGACGCCGTCCTTGGTGACCGCGTCCAGGTGGTCGAGCGGCAGGCTGTCGGTATCGAACATCAGCCGACCGATCAGCGTGCTCTTGCCGTCGTCGACCGAACCTGCCGTTGCCAGCCTCAGAAGTTGCCGTGTCATCAGAAGTATCCCTCGCGCTTGCGGTCTTCCATCGCGGCCACCGATGTTCTGTCGTCGGCGCGAGTTTCTCCCCGTTCGGATACCGTCGCCGCAGAGATTTCTCCGATGACGCCGGCGATGTCGGTTGCGTGCGAGCGCACCGCTCCCGTGATCGTCAGATCGCCCACTGTGCGGTAGCGCACCCATTCCGTCGCCGCTCGCTCGTGCTCGGTAGGCGAGGTGAACTCCGATGTGCTGAGCAGGATTCCGTCCCGCTCGAACACCTCTCGCTCGTGCGCGAAGTAGATGGACGGCAGTTCGAGGCCTTCGAGTTCGATGTAACGCCAGATATCGAGCTCGGTCCAGTTGCTCAGCGGGAAGACGCGAACCTGCTCGCCGCGGCGGATGCGCCCGTTGTACAGCGACCACGGCTCGGGGCGCTGGGCCCGCGGGTCCCACTGGCCGAACTCGTCGCGGAAGCTCAGCACTCGCTCTTTCGCGCGGGCTCGCTCCTCGTCGCGCCGCGCACCGCCGAAGGCAGCGTCGTATCGGCCGTCTTCCAAAGCGTCCAACAGAGTTCGCGTCTGTAGTCGGTTTCGCGAAGCATTGGGCCCACCGACCTCGGTCGAGCGGCCACGATCGATAGAGTCTTGCACCGACGCCACGACCAGCTTGTGACCCGAACTCTGCACGCGTCGATCTCGAAATTCGATGACCTCGGGAAAATTGTGTCCCGTGTCGACATGCAATACCGGGAAGGGCAGCGGCGATGGCCTAAACGCTTTCTCTGCCAACCGAAGCAATACGATCGAGTCCTTGCCCGCAGAGAACAACAGGACAGGCCGTTCGAGTTCGGCTACCACCTCGCGAATGATGTGCACGGATTCGGCCTCGAGTATTCGAAGCTCGTCGACAGTTGCGACACTCGCAGTCATGCGCTCACCCTTTCGGCCGTGTAGCGCGCTATCCAGTCATCGGACCGACTGTTTCCCTGCCTCTTCAGTGCAGGCGGTGGAGCGAGCGCCGGATCGAGACCCAGAGCGTCGAGCACGCGTCCGACCTGCGCGGTGGTATCGGACGCCAGGTCGCGGAAACCGATCTCGAGGGGCTCGACACCGGCGTCGGCGAACCACTGGTTCCAGGACTCTTCCTGCTCGACGAGGATTCGATGCAGATGTGCGATTCCGTCGGCGTTGTACTCGGCGCGAGCATCGACCTCGGGATCGGCGCTGCCGCGCCACACTTGGGTCTGCACCGCTCTCCACATCGATACCGCCTGCGCCACAGTGTCTTCGCGCCTGACGTGAACGAGAAGTACATCGTCGTCGACGACGTCGTGGATGGCGGAGAGCAGATCGTCACCCGATCGGTCGGGTAGTCCGTCGGCCCAACCGGTGAGCAGCGGTGTCTGGTTCCACATCAGTTTGCCGCCCCAGACGCCGTTGTCGCTGCACCCGGCCGCCCGAATTCGATCCCGCCACTGCACGGCGGTCTCGGTAGCCGGGGCGCCCAGGACCAGCGGCGCGAGCAGACGAAGGATGGACTCGTCCTCGACGCCGGTGAACCACTCACGCGGTTGGGGTGCCAGCGACGTACGCGGCAGGTACTGGAAGAACTCCTGCGGCTCGCCCGCTAAACCCGTTGCGCGCAACGATTCGACGAGCAGGGTGCTGCCACTGCGCTGCGATGCAAGCACCAGATAGGAACGTGGGGGTTCGCTCATGGACGAGAGCGTAAACGAACTCCAACGACTGCGCGCAACAGGCTATTTCAATCTCGCAGCGTTTAAACCTTGCCTGATTCGCCGTCATGTGCAGCGTCGATTCCTCGCTCGGAACTGAGCGGAGAACGAGACGTCGGCTTCAGCCCGTGCACGACGACGTAGTCCTGGGTGTAGCGATCGGAGATGCGCGTACCGACGAAGTCCGACGGAATCACGTCGCGGGTGTACTCCCGCCAGGTGTGCAGTCGCATCGCCAGATCCTCGGCAACAGTGCGATACGCCGGGTCGTCGTAGACGTTGACGGTTTCTCCTGGATCGGTGTTGAGGTCGTAGAGTTCCGTTCGTGCTCTCGGGCCTGCCACGGCAGCCGCTACCGCCTGACCGGACGGGCTCTCCTCGATATCCCACGGCAGATCCAGCTCCGGACGGTCCGTGTAGTTCTCGATGTAGCTGAAATCCTTTGTCCGCACGGCCCTGATGGGGTCGAACGAGTCGTGGTAGGTCTTCGACGTGAACACCTGGTCGCGGGCCACCGCGGGATCACCGGTCAGCTGCGCTGCATGCGAAAGCCCTTGCACCTCATCGGGTATCGGAACCCCCAGCAGATCCAACAGCGTCGGCACGAGGTCGACCCCACTGAACAACTCGTCGTAGACCTTCGGTTGCAGTCCGCGCGACTTCGGAGGGCGGACGATCATGGCGATACCGGTGCCCGCCTCGTACAAGGTCGACTTCGCGCGCGGGAAGGCCGGGCCGTGGTCGGTCATGAAGACCACCCAGGTGTTCTCGTCGAGCCTCGTCTCGGCGAGCGTGTCGAGCAGCTCCCCCACCGCCGCATCTGCAACCTCGACGGACCCGTGGAATTCGGCCAGATCGGCGCGGACCTCCGGCGTGTCCGGCAGGTAGTCCGGAACCTCGATCGACGAGGCGTCGACCGGGGTGTATCGCTCCCTCGGGTAGGGCCGGTGCGTCTCGAAGAAGCCTGCCGTCAACAGGAAGGGGCGGGGGCGCTCCTCGCGCAACCACTCGTCCGCCTTCTCCACGACGTACTCGCAGTACGAATTCGAAACATCGAACGTCTCGAATCCCAGCCTGGCAGGAAACGAGGTTTCATGCTGCATCCCGAACAGTGTTGTTTGCCAACCTGATTCACCGAGCAAAGCAGGCAGGGTCTGGACTCCAGGGCGATATTCCCAACCGTGGTGAGCCAAGCCGACGAGCCCGTTGCTCTGCGGGTAGCGGCCGGTGAACAGCGAACCCCGCGACGGCGAGCACAGTGGCGCGGTGGCATGCGCGCGGGTGAACAGGATGCCCTCGGCGGCAAGCGCGTCGACGCGTGGGCTCGACACCGAGCGCACCCCGTATGCGCCCAGATGACGCCCCAGATCATGCCAGTGGACGATCAGGGCGTTTTCTTCACTCATTGTTATTGCCTAGCACATCGTTCGGCACAGGATGCGATCATGAAGACATGTCCGGATGCTGTACACCCGATCGCAACGGAATCGCGGCTGCCCCGACCAGCACGTCGAGGTCCGGTACACCGCCCGCGATGGTGGACCTGAACGGAACTGTGTTTGCGATGGGTAGCGACGATCCACTCAGCTATCCCGAAGACCTGGAGGGACCGGTGCGCCGAGTTGCCGTGAACAGCTTCTCCATCGGTATCACCACGGTGACGGTGCGCGAGTTCGCGTTGTTCGTCGATGCCACCGGGTTCGTCACAGACGCGGAGACCTTCGGAGATTCCCTCGTGTTCGCGGGCACCCTCCCCGCCGCGGACCGGTCCCCCGTTGTTCCCGAGACCCCCTGGTGGCGCGTCGTTCCAGGCGCGACCTGGCGGGTACCGGCCGGGCCGCAATCGTTGCTCGACGCCGTCCGCGACCTGCCGGAGCACCCGGTGACTCACGTGTCCCGACGCGACGCCGCGGCATTCTGCGCGTGGTCCGGGACAGCGCTGCCTTCCGAGGCGCAGTGGGAGTTCGCGGCGAGAGGCGGACTCGAGCAACAACCGTTCCCATGGGGCAGCGAACCGGATCTCTCACGCATGAAGACCTGGCGCGGCGTCTTTCCCGGCTCGACATCGGACACTGTGTACACCTGCGCTACAAGAACATTCGATCCCAACGGATACGGCCTGTACGAGTGCACCGGCAACGTGTGGGAGTGGACGACGGGCGTGTTCGATGCGTCCCGCCGCGACCTGCGCGGGGTGATCCGCGGCGGATCGCACCTGTGTCACGACAGTTACTGTCGACGCTATCGCACGTCGGCTCGCTCAGGGGCGTCCGAGGACACGTCCACTGGCCATATCGGGTTCCGAGTCTGCAGCACCCCGACCTAGAGGTATAGTTATACCGGTATAGTTATCGCATAACCCACGAAAGGCGCCCCATGATCGAAATTCTCCCGCCGAGCAAGATCCCCCTCGCACGCAAATCGGGAGCATTGGTCGCCGAGATTCTCCAGACCGTCCGCGAGCGTGCCACCGTCGGCACCAACCTGCTCGAGATCGACGAGTGGACCAAAGACATCATCCTCGGGGCCGGGGCAACGTCCTGCTACGTCGACTACGCACCGTCCTTCGGCCGCGGTCCGTTCGGCCACTACATCTGTACCTCCGTCAACGATGCTGTGCTGCATGGCCTTCCGCACGACTATGCGCTGACCGACGGCGATCTGCTGACTCTCGATCTCGCCGTGGTCCTCGGCGGCGTGGCAGCGGACTCCGCCATCAGCTTCGTCGTCGGCGAGCCCCGAAAAGAAGACACCGCGATGATCGACGCCACCGAACGGGCACTGGCCGCGGGAATCGCTGCAGCGCGGCCGGGAAACAAGATCGGCGACATCTCGCACGCCATCGGCACGGTCCTCCACGAGGCCGGCTACCCGATCAACATGCAGTTCGGCGGTCACGGTATCGGGTCCACGATGCATCAGGACCCACATGTGTCCAACAACGGACGCCCGGGCCGCGGCTACGGCCTTCGCCCCGGCCTGATGTTGGCACTCGAGCCGTGGATCATGGAAGACACCGACGAACTCGTCACCGACACCGACGGATGGACGCTACGCAGCACGACGGGATGCCGCACCGCGCACAGTGAGCACACGGTCATCATCACCGACGACGGTGCCGAGATCATGACCGTGCGTGTCTAGTTACAAACGCTTCTCGAAGGTGTTCGAGAACGGCAGCACCTCGTAGGGAGGAAACACCGGGATTCGGGCGTAACCGCTCTTCTCGTACAGTCGCACTGCGTCGGGCTGCCGGTCTCCGGTCTGCAGTATCAATCGTGACAGGCCCTGGTCACGGGCGGCATTCTCCGACGCCGCCAACAGGGCGGTCGATACCCCTGTGCCGCGATGGTCGGGATGAACGAACATCCGCTTGAGCTCGAGATCGGAACCGTTCCACCGCAGCGCCGCATGTCCGACGGCCTGCTCTACACCCTCCGAGTCACGGCGATATACGAGGAACGTGCGATGCACACTGCTCTCGTCGACGGCGTTGGCCTGGGTCTTCGCCATCAGAGCGGCTCGGTCGGCGTAACGGGGACCTACCTCGGCGGCCATCGCTGCGCGCAGCGCTTCGGCGTCGGAATGATCCCAGTCGACGGCACGGATCGTGAGTTCGGTTCGTGGTTGGCATACATCGGTCACACCCGATCGCAACACGACGGCGCTCACGGGGTCAACAATTGCGATCACGGTGAGCGCATCTCTGGCGCACGAGCCCGCCGTCGATCACCCTGTGAGGGTGAACAAGAACTGTCGCTGCCCACGCTGACCAACTGCCCAGTATCCGCAGCACACACTTGTCACAGGAGCCGACCAGCCATGAGCACCGAAGCCACAGTCATCGTCCGGATCTCGGATTCCGGCACTTCTTCTCTGCGGGGATTGACCCGCCCACAATTGCACGCACTCGCCGAGGCAGTCCGCAGTGTTACCAAAGGTTTTGCGCCGCAAGCGAAAATCCTCACTCGCTTCGATGTGCAAGCAAATCAGCTGAATGCGCCGCTGGTGATCGACCTGCCCGCGCGTGATGTGATCCTGAGCGGCAAGAGCGTGAGGCTCAGTCACACCGAGTTCGAGATCTTCGCGTATCTGGCTCAGCATCCACGCGTCGTCGTTGCGAGATCCGAACTCAACACATCCGACGGTGGACGCAGCGTCGACGTCCACCTGTCGAGGGTGCGCACCAAACTCGGCCAGTTCGGTCGACTGATCACCACGGTCAGAGGAACCGGCTACCGCTTCGACCCGGAGCCCGGAATCCGCATCATCACCGAGCCGTCGGTATTGCGCAGCGCCTGACGTCAGGCGAGCATCAGACGCTTCATCTCGGCTGCGAAGCTCTCGGCACCGAGCCGATCGACCCTGTGTGGCCCAGGCTCATCCCGAACTGCGAACCACTCGACCGACGCATCGACACCCGGCCACCGAGGAATGACGTGCACATGCAGGTGGGGATGACTGTGCCCGATCGCCGCGACATACACGGACTCGGCACCGAGCCGTGTGAGGGTGCGTGAGACCGCCGTGACCGTCTGCCCTACCTTGGCCGCTTCCACGTCGGTCAGAGTCCCGAAGTTCGGGGTGTGCCGAATCGGCGATACCATCGAATGTCCCCGAAGCACGCGGCCGTCGATCGACTGTTCCGGAAGGTGAAACGCAACAACACTGTTCGATACGGCAAGAAGACCACCGGGCAGTTCGATCTTCCCGGTCACTTCCGCACAGAGCAAACATGTTTCGTTCATGACAAGAATCAACACTAACGGTAAATTGCTAGGTGCACAGCACGACTGGCGAAGGTGGAGTACCACCGGGGAGTGCCGAGCACAGTTCACCGAAGGAAGCGCCGACCGCCTGGGTGTTTCACACGACTTTCGCGCCGTGCTGCTCAAGCAGACGATTACTGCGACAGAGCGGCAACTCGACGGCGGCGGTTTCGCCGCACCACCACGAAGACCAACAAAGCAACCAGAACCACGGCGATGATCGCGCCGAGTGCTGTTGCGCCGCGGAAGCCAGGCGCACTGGTGTCGAGGGTGCGTTCACCTGCGTGGGCCGCGTTGCTGGTGCCGAGAACGATGGTGAGCGTCAACAGGTTCGGAATCGCCGTGACGACAGCCAGAATCACGGATCCGATGGCCAGTTGCTTACCCGCTCGACCCTTGCGGACCGACCAGGCGCTCCAGAAGAACACCAGCGGCGCGAACGTACAGACGATCCCGAACAGCAAGCCCCACAGAATGCCCTTGGTGAACGTGCGGTCGGCCAGTTCTTCGACCCGCAGACTCCACCAGCGCGGAAGAAATGCCGCCAGGATGAAGTACGCGATCAACAACAGGACGATGCCGGCTCCGACGAGGATGCCCCGCCTCTTCCAGTTCGCCGAGCTGGTCGACGGTGCGGGCGTGGTCGGATCGGCAGTCATGAGGCCATCGTAGATCGTGCGTGGCCGTACCCCACGCGAGTCGAGACCCGATCGTTAGCTTCCATCGTCGACACGCGCTCTCGACAGCAGTCTCACGGCCGTGTCGTGCCCCTGAACCCTGATCGATCCACCCTCTCCCGCTCTCATGCCTAACCCGAGATCTGTTCGTTCGCGGCGTCCTGCGCTGCCGTGAGCGCTTCGGGAATCGATCCTGCCCGTCCGGCGAAGATTTCCTTGAATGCGGAGTCGATATCGGCAGCCGCTGCCTGCGCTCCCGGAACCGGGTCGTTCTCGAGCACGCCCTCCTGCACGGCTTTCGGGAACACGCTCGCGTCGACGCCTTTTCCACTCCAGTAGTCGAAGTAGGACTGCTGCGCTCCGGTCACCGCCGGGATCAACGAACCGCTGGCACCGAGGGCAGCGCTGCCTTCGGAGCTACCGATCCAGGCGAGCACCTTCTGCACCGACTCGTTGTTCCCGGACTTCGCATTGGCTGCAGCGATGACGCTGTTGGTAACCGGGATTCGGCCCGCCGGTCCGGCAGGGATGGGAGCCAGTCCCCACTCGAAGTCGGCACCTTCGTCGATCTTGGCCAAGTTGTAGGCTCCGGACTCGAACACCGCGAGCTTGCCCTGCAGAAATTGGTCGACGCTGAAGTCGGCGTTGTCGTTGGTGTCCGCAGCCGACGGCGCGACCTTGCTGTCATCGACAAGTCCTACGGCGTACTGAATTGCCTCGATAGCCTTTTCGTTGCTCCCGAAGACGTACTTGCCGTCCTCCTGGTACAGACCACCGTTCGAGCCGATGAAGTTACCGAGGATGGCATCGAAATCGTAGGCGGCGTTGAATCCGTACTGCGTCACCTGGGATCCGTCGAAACCCGGTTGCTCTGCCGTCCGCCCGGCAGAGTCCACGGTGAGCTTGCGAAGCGCCGGAAGGAAGGTGTCAGCTGCGACGTTTTTCGGATCCCAAGTCAAGTTTTCCAGATCGACACCCGCATCGGCGACGAGCTTCTTGTTGTAGTACAGCACTTTTCCACCGTCGATGAGCTGGGGCACGCCCCATAGCGAATCGTTGCGTGTGTACTGGCGAACCGCGGTGTCCTCGAATCCTGAGACGGCATCGGGCAGAGCTTCGCTGACGTCCACCAGGCTGCCGTTGTCAGCGTAGCTACTGAAGTTCGGCGCGTTGACCCAGAAGATGTCGTCACCGCCGCCGCCGGACAGGTCTGCTCGCAGCTTGTCCCAGTAGTTCACCCACGGAACCTGATTCACCTGGACGGTGATATCGGGATTCTGCTTCGTGAACTCGTCGAACGACGCCTCGTAGGCGGCGGCGACAGCGTCGTCGCTCCAGATTCGGAACGTGACAGTACCCGCGTCACTGTCGTCTCCCGATCCGCATGCAGTCAGCCCTGCGGCCAGTGTCAACGCACCGACAATACCGACTACCCTTTTGAAATAGTTGCGCTGCATCTAATTTCCCCTCCTCAGTTGAATCCGCGGATCGCCAGCGAGTCGACGATGTGTTTGTGGAATGCGATGAACAGCGCGACCAGCGGCACGATGGCGACCGTCGTCGCTGCCATCACCAAAGTCCAATTTCCGTTGTATTGGCTTTGCAGATTCGCCGTCGCCACAGTGATCACCTGCCAGCGCTCCCCGCTGGTGATGATCAGCGGCCACAGGAAGTTGTTCCAGTGCGTGACGACGGTGATGACCACGAGGGTTGCGATGATCGGCCTGCTCACCGGAATCACGATGTGCCACAGGGTACGCAGATGTCCAGCTCCGTCGAGTCGGGCCGCCGCCAGCAGGTCCTCCGGGATACGTAGGAAATGCTGACGCAGCAGAAAGATGGCGTAGGGCGACCCGAACATCGTCGGTAGTACCAACGACCAGAACGTGTTTCGAAGACCGGTTTGCGAAAATATCGCGTACAGAGGGATCAGCGTGACGATCGCCGGAACCATCATGGTCGAAAGGTACACCCAGAACAAGACGTCACGACCCGGAAAATGCAGTCGTGCAAAGGCATAGGCGGCCATGATCGAGAAGGTCACCTGTGCGATCACGATGGTCGCGGCTACTGCGACGGTCACCAGAATCGCGCGTCCGAACGACCCGCTGCCGAGCAACTGTGAGTAGGACTCGGTCGACGGCGGTGAAGGCAACGAGGTAGGCGCGGTGCCGGCGAACTGGCGGGCAGTCTTGAACGAGGTGAGAAAACTGAGCAGGAACGGCACCAGAATCAGCAGGGCGGCTGCGGTCAGCATCACGTACACCACGGCAGTGGACGTATGACGTTTCGAGAACGCCGGAGTCGCCATCAGCTGAGCTCGTAGCTGGTTCGGCGAGAGAAGTATCGCTGCTGCGCAACTGTGAAAACAGCCAGCACGAAGAACAGGACCAGGGCCATCACAGCGGCGTTACCGAAATGAAAAGAACTGAACGCCTCGTAGTAGATACGCCCGCTGACGACGTCGGCAGCCCGCTGCGGTCCCCCGTTGGGAGCCAGGGCGTACGCGGTATCGAAGATCTGAAAAGAGCCGATCATTCCGGTCACCAGAACGAAGAACGTGGTCGGGCGCAGCAGCGGAAGCTTGATGTGGCGGAATTGCTGCCAGGTGTTGGCCCCATCGATCCGGCTCGCCTCGACGATGTCGTGCGGGATGGCACCGAGACCGGCAGCAAAGAAGAGTGATACGTAACCGACGTTGGTCCACACACTGACGAAGATCAGCACGGGCAGAACCAGTTTCGGCTCTGCCAACCATTCGATGCGGTGCCCGATGACGGTATTGAGCAGTCCGTCCGTCGGCGCGACAATCCATTTCCACACTACACCGAGTGCCAACGGCGCACACACCCACGGCAGCAGCAGTATCACTCGAAATACGCTCGCACCTCGGTCTCCGCGAGCCAGCAAAGTACCGAGAAACAGTCCGACGACCGTCTGCGCGGGCAACGCGACGGCGACGAATACGGTTGTGACAAGGAGGGAATGAGCGAATCGGCCGTCCTGGAACACGGAGCTGACATTGTCGAAACCCACGAACGACGGGTCACCGATCAGGTCCCACTTCTGGAAGGCGAGCCAGATCACCACTGCGATCGGGACGAGCAGGAACAGCACGACACCGAACAGGCTCGGCAACAGAAAGAGATATCCCGCCACGGTCTCTCGGCGGGCGGAACGGTGAAGCGTCGACGGCACTCGATGAACTGTAGGGCGAGACGACCCTTCCGCACACAGTCAGAATCATCCGGAGTCGATGGGTTGACAGGACATCGGAGCATCTGACGGAGAACGACGAGGCCGATAGCGGCACGGATTCGCGACCGCGCGCAGGTAGCATCACCGCGGTGAATTCTGCACACCGACAATTGTCGTACGACATACGGTTCGAGTGGGGATTGTCGGGCGCGAAGGCTGTTGCGCCCGAATGTGATCTAGCAGTCGTGGTGGATGTGTTGTCGTTCACCACGACATTGAGCGTGGCGCTGGACGCCGGCATCACGGTATTGCCCTTCCGGGTGCGGGGCGACGAGGCACAGGCCTACGCGCAGCACAACGATGCCGTTCTTGCGGTCGGCCGATCCGTCGCTCGAGGAGGTCAGATCAGCCTGTCCTCGCCGACCATCCGTGATCGAGCGTCGAAACCCGAGCGGCTCGTGTTGCCCTCGCCGAACGGGTCGACCATCTGTTACGAATTGGCCGAGGCGGTCTCGTGCGTTGTCGGCGGGTGTCTACGAAACGTCGACGCGATCGCGCAGTGGGTTGCTGCAGAATTCGCCGACGGCGCTCGGATCTCGGTCATCGCCGCAGGCGAGAAGTGGCCTGATGGGACACTACGCCCGGCCGTCGAGGATCTATGGGGTGCCGGTGCCCTGATCAGTGCTATCGCTGGTCACGGGCGATGCCGGACGCTTTCGCCCGAAGCCCGGATGGTTGGTGCCGCATGGACAGCAATCGAGGCCGAACTCCCGGCAGCCCTCGAAGCATGTTCGAGTGGGCGAGAACTGATCGACGCCGGATATCCGCGGGACGTCTCGATTGCTGCAGAACTGAACGGCAGCGACGTCGTTCCAGTTCTGCGACGCGACCGCTTCGTCCCCGCCTGACTTCTGCCGAGTTCGAATCACGATGAGCCGAACCCTTCCGCTTCGGTCGCCGGAGGGCCATCGTCGGAATTCATGACAACCAGCTCTATTCGAACGTCCGTCGTTCCTTTCGTGATCAATGCCAGCGGCACCGGGGTCGCCCAGCACCTCGTCGCCGAGGGCGATGCAGGCCACCAATTCGACACCGATGCATATCCCGCATTCGGCGGGAAGGACGAGGCACCCAGCCCGTTGTTCTACGCGCTCGGTGCGTTGACCTCGTGCAACCAGGTGACGGCCGCCCTCGTCGCCAAGGACTTGGGAATCGAGCTCGGCGAGTTCACGTTTCGCATCCAAGGCGACCTCGACACCGCAGTGCTCGTGAACGGTGACGAAGGAAATGCGAACTTCGACACCGTGAAGGTTGAGGCCACGGTACAGACCGACGCCGACCAGGAGACCTTCGACAAGTTCGTATCCGAGGTCGCTCGCCGTTGCCCGGTGACCCAGCTCTTCGTGCGCAGTGGGCTGGAGTTCGTGAACGAGTGGTCGCGCGCAGAGTTGAGCTGACCGGCCCTGCCCTTCGACCCGACTCGTAGGGCGCTCCAAAGCGCCCTACGAGGCCTGCTCCCGCTCAGACGCGGTCTGCTCGTCGAGACCGAGGTGCCCGCGCAGCGTGGTGTTCGTGTACTCGGTGCGGTACACCCCGCGCTCTTGTAAGGCCGGAACCAGCTTGTCCACGAGGTCGTCGATGGCATCACCCAAGTGGTAGGGGTTGATGTTGAATCCGTCGACCACCCGGTGCCGCACCAGATCGGCCCACCGATCGGCCAACGCCGCAGGCGTTCCGGAATGGAACCGAGACGCAGGCGAGATCTCGAGTACCAGTTCGCGGATCGACAGGCTTTTCTCCACGGACAACGCACGCCACTGGGCAATCTGATCGAGCTTGCCGGTACGTGCATCGACCGCGAGGGTTCCACGGGACGGGTCGAGCTCGTCCTCTACCGGATCGATGTCCGGCAGCGGACCTTCCGGGTCGTAGCTCGACAGGTCCTTACCCCAGTAGTGCTCGAGGAACGCGATGGCGCGAACTCCGTTGTAAGCGTTGGATCTTAGCCAGCGAACCTTCTCTTCCGCCTCCGACTCGGTGTCACCGAGAACCACGGTGACACCCGGCAGAATCTTGACCGCATCGGCGGCGCGACCGTACGCAGCCGTTCGCGCGCGGAGATCTCGCGCGTAGGCGACAGCCGAGTCGTAGGCGTTGTTGGCCGAGAAAACGACGTCGGCGTGCCTCGCGGCCAGATCGCGTCCACCCGAAGAATCCCCGGCCTGAAAGAGCACCGGCCTGCCCTGCGCACTGGACCGAACATTAGGTGCTGCATGGGCTTTGAGCAGATCGGTATCGGCGTCGATATCCGAACCTGCCCAATACTGTTTCGCCAGTTCGACTACCTGGGTGGCCCGCTCGTAGCGTCGTTCGTGCTCCAGCCAGCCGCCACGACGGAAGTTCTCACCCGTCCACGCATTGTCGGTCGTGACGATGTTCCATCCGGCGCGCCCGTCGGAGAGGATGTCCAGGCTCGCCAACCGCCGGGCGAGCTCGACGGGGATGCTGTAGGTGGTGTTCTGTGTGGCGACCAGGCCGATGCGCTCGGTCACCGACGCCAATGCAGCGAGCTGAGTGATCGCATCCGGCCTGCCGGCGATGTCGGTCGACAGGATCGCACCGCGGTTCTCCCGCACCCGCTGACCGTCGCCGAGGAAGAAGGCATCGAACAGACCGCGTTCGAGCTTGGTTGCCACCTCCACGAAGGTGTCGGTCGCAACCTGATCGGGTGCCTTCGGATCCTCCCAGACCGTTTGGGCGCCGATTCCCGGATAGAAGACGCCCAGATGGATCTGTGCATTCGGGTCGAACGGTGCGCCGGTGTCCGGGTGCTGGTCGTTGGTGCTCACGATGATTTCTTCTCCCTATTTCTGAGCCGAGGCGGCGTAGCGGCTGACCGGACGCGCTAGTCCCAGATTCTCGCGCAGCGAGAGTTCAGGGGTCGGCCTGCGAAGCAGATGTGCCGGGACGGCAAGGTCTTTCACAGCGTCCGTCCCGAGATGCAACCGGATACCGTCGGCCGCGCCGACCAGCGACTGGGCGTCCGACAGAGTATCGATGTCGGCGAACACCAGGGCTGCTCCATCTGCGCGCGCCGCTTCCGCCCGATCCGCGACATCGTCGCCGCGCACCAACGCCACATCCAGCAGATCGGTGACGCCCAGATCTACATCTCCCATGACGACCACCTGACCCTGCGGCGAACGCGGGGTGATCAGGGGCCCGACGACGTCGAAGAATTCGCCCTCGAACCGCACGTGATGCACCTTGGCTGGGTCGAGATATCGACCGGTCGCCGCGTCACGAATAACCGCGTCGTCCTCCCACGAATCCCACAGTCGCCGAGAGACTTCGATGACGTCCCGGATCTCGGCGGTCACGCTCGACCGCACCTCCGATCCCACTGCGGCATGAGCAGCGGGAGAGTTGTCTGCGCCGATCACCCAGGCTCCCCGGCCGTGGGATGCATAGTCGAGACTGGCGAGTTGTGTTGCGAGAAAGAAGGGTTCGGTGGTCACGGTGTGGACGGTCGGGGCCAAACCGATCGTCGACGTCGTCGACGCTACGAACGCCGCACGCGTGCCTGCATCGAGTCGATTCCGGGCCGAGACCAAAGAATCACCGAAGGTGACCAAAGTGAATCCGGCGCGTTCGGCGTCCGCGACGTTGCTGTGAAGCCGCTCGGGTGACTCGTCGTAGCCGTCGAGTTCGAGGGCGAAATACAGGGTGTCAGCCACTGTCGCTCACACGCCCTGGATCGGTAGGCCGTCATCGCGCAGCGCGGGAAAGCCACCGTCGACGTGCGAGACGTTGGTGTAGCCCAGCTCTTTCAGTTTCTCGACGACCGGGCCGGATCCCTCGACCGAGCCGCAGAACACCACGATGCGCTCGGAACGGTCGCGATTGTCGGCACCGAATTCGATTGCCACATCGCCCTTGTCGACCACGATCGCTCCTGCGAGCGTGCCGAATTCGATTCTCGACGGTGCGCTTCGCACATCCACCAACGTGGCCTCGCCCGCCACGGCTTCGCTGGGGCTGATCAACTCCGAACTCATCGTGATCCTGCTTTCTCCGGGGCGTGCACCGATACCTGCACAAGAGCCCACGCTGCCTCAGTTTCGCCCGAGAGTGAAGGGTTCCGATCAGCGTGAGGCAAACCAAGGAATACAGATGTGAACACTCAGGACGAATGGCCGAACGACGATAGGCTGCCTGATCATGGGCGCCGATTGCTTCTCGCGCTGCAAGATCCGGACGACAATGGGCCGGCGGCGCATTTTCCCCGGCGAACTTCGATGGTCCCGAAGCTCCTGGGCAACCCTGGACTGCCACCACTCGGTCTCTGAATTCGCTGCGCGAGTGGGGTCTGGACCCTCACCCGCAGACACCGAAGTCGACAGCAGCATGGGTGCAGGCGGACTGCGATCCCAGGCGATCGATGATCGCCGTCGGTCGCCTTCCGAGCCAGGTCATAAACGTGACGCTAGGCTCGCCGGCCCCGATAGTGCACCCGCTGCAATCACGCTGATTCGACGGCCAGGTGCTACCGATCCTGTTCCGTCGACCTCCAGGATGATCCGGTCTCCCGCTCGAAAGCTGGTCGCACGTCGACGGTGTCGTACACGATCGACAGTGTTGTGATGCGCCCGTCGTCGTCGAGTTCGGCTACATCGACGACGTCGAACGGGGCAGCTACCCCGGAGGGCAGCCGCCAGTCGAAATGGAACCAGAACGTGACGAGCCGCGCTCCTGCCGAGGTGCGCCCCTCGGCCACGCCCTTCGACGTCAGCTCGGCGCTTGCGGTATCGATGAACAATGCCCGATAGAAGTCGGGTGCCGGCGTCGGACCGTACAGCGGCGAATGCACGACGGCACCGGGCGCGAACAGACTCACGAGCGCGTCGAGGTCGGCGCGATGGAGGGCGTCGAGGTAGCTCTTCACGAGGTCGTCCGTGGCCGAGTTCATGCGCCCACGCTAACCGATCGCAGAACGTTGGCAGCGGCCTGCCGCCGGACGCCACGGCCGCCTCGGCAAGCGGGAAGGTCTTGGCAACCGTCACCTGGAATCAGCGTGAGGCAAACCCGACGCAATGGCGGTCAGAGTTCCGACACCCACCCCGCAGAGTCGTTCTCATCCGAAACCGCAGCAGGTGAATGTCACAGCACCAGCACGTCGAACCATTGTGCCGCTGCAGAACTCAACGGTGGCACCTGTTCGTAGCCGGCCCGAAACGATCGCCGTACCGACGCCGGTATGGGTCGCCACTCGGTGAAACGGGTACCGAGATAAACGCTCGCCTTGGCCAGATCCAGCACCGGAGGATCAGTCCGCACCTCGTCGAAATCGAGGACCCCCACCACCCGAGAATTCTCGGTGAGGATGTTCGCTGCTCGAAAGTCGTTGTGCACCAGTTGGACACTCTCGTCGAGCTCGGGAAGATCGGCGAGAGAATCGCGAAGCCTGCGCGGCGCGTCGGGCGCGAACCCTCTGTCCCGATCGGACAGCCAGTTCTCGATTCGCTTCTTCACGTGCACCTCGCCGTGAGGTGACGGCCAGGCGTAGGAGCAGAGATCGCTCGATGCCCGATGTAGCAGAGCGAGGCTCGCTCCTGCGGATCTCACGGCGATGTCGAGGTACCAGAGGCGAACGGCCGACGTGGATCGGAACCAGAATGCAGACGCGACGGACTCCGGCTACTCGCCGCGTGGAGCCTGCGATGGGGCCAGACCGCTCGAACCAGCAGACCTACCGGCATCCCGATCCACATCCACCTCAGATCGCCCGTCAACCATGTGGCACCGGCACCGACCACGGTGATGCCAGTGCCGAGCCCGATGCGAATGAGATTCACCCCGAACGCACCTCGGCCGAACTCGACTCCGTCACGGGTGAACGCCACCGCACCGACAACGAAGCTCAGAGCCGACAGCCACCAGATCGTTCGTGCCGCAGACTCGACCTCCTCCGAGGCCGCGAGCATCTGCATCGCCAGCGGCCCGATTGCGAAAACAACTGCTGCCGAAACACTTCCGAGCCCGATAGATCCGATCAGTACGGCCCTCTCCACCTCCGAGCGCTCCGCGTCCGATCGAGACGAGGACACCAGAATTTGAGCCGCCGACTTCCACCCTTCGACGGCCAGCACCACCAGCAACCACACCTGATACACCACCAGATGCGCGGCCGCGTCCACCGCCGAGGACCGCACTGCGGCTGCAGTCATCGCCAGCGTCGCGCCGCCGAGAAGCCCCGAGCGCACCGCGAGCAGACCAGCTGCGGCAACCGAAGTCTGCCATCGATCCCGTCCGCTGCCGGATGACGCCGTACGCAACCACAATCCGCGGCGCGCCAATATCCGCCATCCGACTGTGGCGACGGCCAACTGCGCCAGACCCGATGCGGCACCGAGGCCCAGGATCCCCAGATCCATCGAGACAGAGGCAACGACGATTCCCACGTGTATCACCGCCCCGCCCAACGCAAGTGCGGTGACGTCGGAGACGTGCCCGGCCCCGCGAAGCGCGCCGTAGCCGGCCAGTACCACTGCCGACACCGGCAACCCAGCGGCCCGCACCAGGAGGTAGGCGCGGGCATCACCCTCGGCGACGGTCGACAACGCGAACAGCGTGACGCCGCAGGCGAGCACGAGGCCCCACACCGCCGCGAGAGCAACCGATCTTCGTACAGCCGCCTGTAGCCCCACTCGGTCTCCTGCTACCCGGAACCGCGCAATCTGGGTCGTCTGCGCGAACATCAACGGAGTGAGCAGCCACGTCGTCGTGGTCACCACACCGGCACCGAGGGCAAGCGCGCTCTGCTCGGACACTCCCAGGTACCCGGCCGCGGCAGTGTCTGCGAGACCGCTCAGCGGCTCCGCGAGCAGCGCCAAGCCGGCCAGTCCTGCCAACCGCAATGCCGACCGGAGGATTGCCGTGTTCACGACACCCTTCGTCGATGCTGACGCACATGAGTACGAGTAGCGCATCGACGAGAGCAGAAGCGTTGGCGCGCAGAGCGACTGAAGTCCACGAACGCACTTTCGCACGAGTCGCACACTCCCAACCGCAGTGCACCGGACGGGTCGGCCAACACGGTCGCGAGCGCGACCAGACAGTTGGTCCGCAGTCGTTCGGCGATTCCCGTCGTCGCATCGTCGTAGTGCAGGTGCGGAGCGAAGTCGTCCGAAATCGAGACGGTGACTCGAACATCTACCGATGCCAACACGTCGTTGAGCAGCTCGGCGGCCGACTTCGACGTCTCGGCCTCGAAGACGGGCGAAACCTCTCGAGCACACCGTTCGAGGACCGCTTGGGCATGGGCAACTTCGACCGGACCGGCGACCCCACGGTGCCTGATGGGCAGCGATTCCCGCACCAACAGCGCAGCGACCCAATCACGGTCCAGACTGTCCGTTTTCCAGGCGTTGACAATCTCGGCCGCCAGCTCGGCGGCAGGTCGGTGAACGGTCATGACGCCAGCATGCAGTAAGCGTCTACTTCAATTCAACGCTTACCGAACGCGGAGAGAGTCAGCCGCGGATCCCGAAGTCGACGGCAGCGTGGGTGCACGCAGACTGGGATCCGAGGCGGTCGATCAGAGCGGCTACTCGTGCTTTGAGCCAGGTCATGAACGCGACGCTAGGCCCGCCGCCCAGATTCGTCACCCGTTGCAATCACGCTGATTCGAACGGAGGCAAGGGAGGAAGTTCGAGATTTTCGCGGAAGGTTCCGCCGATGTAATCGGTGCCGAGGATGCCCCGTGTGCGCAGTTCCGGGAACAGTCCGTTGAGCACGAAGTCCCCTGTCCGTGAGTCGGTCAGTCCGCCGACGGAGATGACATCGAGAACGCCCGCGTCGTAGCGTTCCTGGATGGCGTCGGCCAGCTGCTCGGGGGTTCCCGCCGCGGCCCAGTGGCCGGTGTCCTTCGATGCGATGATCAACTCGCGCAGCGTTTTTCCCTGCGCCGCCAGTTTGCCGAAGATTTCCACCCGGCCGCGTCGACGGTTGACCGAGGACGGGTCGGGCAACACCGACTCCGGGATCGGCTGGTCCAGCGGCAATTCCGACAGGTCGACGCCACCACCGAGCATGTCTTCGAGCCGTATTCTTCCGGCCTCGAAGTCGGTCGCATCCTCGGCCTCGCGAACGATCTGCGCCACTTCTGCTTCCGACGCGCCGTAGGTGGCATGGAAGGAACTGAAGATCAGGGGCAGTTGGTCACCGCGACCCAGTTCGGCGGCCCGGGTCCTCACTGCCTTGGTGTAGGTGACGGCGTCTTCGAAAGTCGGAAGTGAGGTGAACACCACCTCCGCGAATCGGGCACCCAACTCGATCCCGCCTGCGGACTGCCCAGCCTGGAACTGCACCGGCCGACGCTGCGGCAAGGCAGGAATGTTCAGCGGACCCTGGACGGTGAAGTACTTGCCCCGATGATCGATGCGCTGCACCAGCGAGGAATCCAGTTCCGTGCCCTTCGGCCCCGACGTCAATGCGCCGGGCTTCCAGCTGTCGAACAACTTGTTCACCACCTCGAGCGACTCGGTGGCGCGGGCATACCGTTCCTCCGGGCTCGGCAGGTCCAGGTCGCTGTAGTTCTCCTCCCCCAACGACGAGGTGACGGCATTCCACGCGGCACGGCCGTTGCTGACGTGGTCGAGCGTCCCGAAGAGCCTCGCCAGGTTGAACGGATGATGAAACGTCGTGGTGACCGTAGCGATCAACCCGACATCCGAGGTGACCGCAGCCAGCGCGGCCAGATAGATCAACGGTTCCTGGGCGCCGATCGCACCTTGCGACCCGAAGCTCAGCAGATCGGCCGCGAAGAGCGCATCGATCTTGTTGGCCTCGGCAATTCTGGCGACCTCGAGCGCCTGATCCAGGGTGGACTTCGTGGAATCGACTGCCGCGTCGTAGATATCGGTTCCACCACTGACGCCGGTGACGGTCTTGAGTGTGCGACGACGCTCGCTCATGCGCCCTCGTGCCGAACTGTTGCGAATGTCATGTGAAACGACGGTAAAGTGCCGCCGGCCGAAAAGGGAAGACTTCTACTCAGCGTGATTTTTTACACCTGCAATCCCCGATTTCTGCACGTGCATACTTGATTTCGAGACGTCTGCACACTCGGGAAGGAAGCCAGTGACCGCGTTCACCATTGCGATAGTCGGCGCAGGCCCCCGCGGTACCGGCGTGCTGGAACGGCTTCTGGCACGCGAGCCCGCCGCGGATATCCACGTGATCGATCCCTTCCCGCCCGGAGCAGGCAGAATCTGGCGTGGCAGCCAACCGCCACTGCTGTGGATGAATTCCGTCGCTGCCGATGTCACCATGTTCACCGACGACACCACCGTCGTGGACGGACCCATACGAACGGGTCCGACGCTGGCCGAGTGGGTACTCGACCACGTAGACACACTGCGCGCGGACCCCGAACTTTCGGACGAGCTCGAGCGGTTCACGCCCGGATCGTTCGCCTCACGCACCCTTCAGAGTCGCTACCTCGGTTGGGTGTTCGAGCGCGCCATCGCTGGGTCCAGAGCGCACGTGCATGTACACCGCGCGCGGGCGACAGACCTGTCGGCCGACGGAGTTGTCACTCTCGACGACGGTTCGACCATCCACGCCGACGTGGTTCTGCTCGCGCAAGGCCATCCCGATGCGCTTGCCTCACAACGGGAGACAGAATTGGCAGACTTCGCGAATGCCCACGGGTTGACGTACATCGGCCCCGGATACACCGCAGATCTGGACCCGAGCCCGGTACCTGCGAGTGCGCCGGTGTTGGTTGCGGGACTCGGGCTGGCATTCATCGATTGGATGGTGTTGCTCGCGGAAAGTCGCGGCGGCACCTTTGCACGGAGCGAGAACGGCACACTCGTGTACACACCTTCGGGCCGAGAGCCGGTGCTCTACGCAGGCTCGCGACGCGGGGTGCCGTATCACGCGAAACTCTCCTACGACATCGCCACCGCTCGGCCACCTCTGCCGAAGTACTTCACCGCCGACGCGTTCCCCGGCGACGGACCGCTGCACTTCCGCGACGAGATCTGGCCACTGGCGTCCAAAGAACTTGCCTGGGCCCACTACTTCGAACTGTTCGCTGCCCATCCCGAGCGCACCACAGGATCCTGGGCGGACTTCGAGACCGGATTGGCCGAGATCGAGTGGGAGTCGGAGGAACTCGGTCGGTTCGTCGAGCAGTTCGTTCCGAAGGACGACGACCGGATCGATCTTGCGCGTATCGACAAGCCCTTCGCCGGAGTGCGATTCGAGAGCCTGGAGGATGTTCGGACACACCTGGACGAGTACATCGAGACCGATCTACGCCGTCGAGCCGATCCGCATTACAGCTCCGACGCAGCGGTCTTCTCCGCATTGCTGTCGGTGTACATGACGCTCGGTGAGTTGTTGCGCCACGGCCGTATTCCAGCGCACTCCGTTGCAACGGACGTCGAAGGCTGGTTGCATTCGTTCTTCAGCTTCGTCGCCAGCGGCCCGCCCCCGGAGCGGCTCGAGCAGCTACTGGCCCTCAGCCGGGCAGGAGTGGTCCACTTCCTCGGGCCCGACATCACCTTCACTGCGGAGGACGCGTCCTTCGTCGCTCGCAGCGCTGCCCACGATGTGGTGGTGCACGCCGCGACCTTTATCGACGCGCGCCTACCCGTCGCATCGATTGCCACTGCGGGCGACGAGCTACTCCGCACCCTGCATGCGCGTGGGGAGATCACCGACATCCGCGCGACCGAACAGAGCGCCGCGAAAGTAGCCGTGGACGGGCACTCTCGATTGATTACAGCGTCGGGAGAGATCGCTGGTAACCGGTATGCGGTGGGGCCGTGGGTTGCTGGACACACGTGGTCGAGCGCCTTCCCGCGGCCGAGGACCAACGCTGGGTTCTTTCGACACAACGATCAGCTCGCCGCCGAGCTGCTCGGCCACCGAAATGATCGTGAAGCGCACTTAGAATCACGCTAACGTAAACTGTTGTTCAACAATCAGTCTCGCGTTTCACTGGTCCCATGCGCACCTTGATGGCCATACGACGACCGTTCCGAACCGCGACCACAGCCCTGGTCGCCCTGTGCACCGTGGCCGTGGCTCTGTCCGGTTGTGCGTCGGACGATTCGCCGGACAACGCTCTCGCCGCCGACGCTGCGCTGCCCACCGAGGTCCCGGAGGGAACCAAGCTGGTCATCGCGGACCAATCGGAGGCTCAGCAGACCGTTCTGGCCGCATCGGGCGAAGCAGATGCTCTGCCGTTCGACTACGAGTTCGCAAACTTCGTGGGCGGACCTGCGATTCTGGAGGCCTTCCGGGCCGGGGCCGCCGACGTCGCCATCGTCGGCGACACCCCGCCGATCCAGGCACTCATCGCCGGCCAGGATGTGCCCATCATCGCTGCACGCCAGTCGGACCCGAACAACACTCGGCTCGCAGTGGCCGCGGGTCGAGACATCACCACTCTCGCCGATCTGCGAGGCACCAAGATCGCCTACGCCGAGGGCACCGCTCAGCAGGCAATCGTGTTGCGCGCGTTGGCTGCTGCCGACCTGACCACCGATGACGTCGAGCTCGTCCGGTTGCAGCTGTCGGAGTTTCCGGACGCCATCCGCACCGGTCAGGTGGACGTCGCGCCGCTGAACGAGCCCAATTTGACCCGCTTCCTTGCCAATCCGGGCACAACGTTGATCGACGTCAGCGAGTCCGACGGCACGTCCACAGGATTGAGCTACCTGTACGCGCGTCGTGAAGCACTGCAGGATCCCGCCAAGGCCGCAGCCCTGCGCGCCTACGTTGCGTCCTACATTCGCGCGATCGACTGGTCCAACGACAACCCGGACGAGTGGATCCAGGCGTACTACGTGGACAATCAGGGGCTCACCGAAGCGGACGGTCGACGTATCGTGGAGTCGCTCGGACCGGCGACCTTCCCCGTCCTCGACGAGGCTCTGGTACAGCGCCAGCAGGACACCATCGACGTCATCGATGCAGCAGGCGAACTGCCCGAGAAGGTCACCGCATCGGACGGATTCGACCTGCGGTTCGAGCCGATCATCGCGGAGACGGTCACCGAGGTCGGCGCCACCCGCACGCGCGAGGACAGCTGATGGCCACCCTGGCACTGCGCCGCACCAGCAAGCCACACGTACTCGACTCGACCGGCAAGCTCGCGCCCCGGCGTACCTCGACCCGGCGCCTGGGGCCGGGCAAGCCAATTCCGTACGGGTTGGCCGTCGGCCCTGTGCTTCTCCTTCTTCTCTGGGTGATCTCGTCCGCCGCCGGATGGCTTGACCCGCAGACCCTCCCGGCTCCTTGGACCATCTACCAGGCCGCGGCCGAACTGATCGCCGACGGTCGCCTGCAGAGCAATCTGCTCACGTCCGTTCAGCGCGCAGGGATTTCACTCGTACTGGGCGTCGCCATCGGGGTCGTACTCGCCCTCGTCGCCGGCCTGAGCAGGCTCGGTGAAGCTGTGGTCGACGGGCCGGTGCAGATCAAACGCGCCATTCCCACCCTGGCCCTGATCCCCTTGTTCATCGTCTGGTTCGGAATCGGCGAGTCGATGAAGATCATCGTCATCACCACCAGTGTGCTCATCCCCGTCTACATCAACACCCATGCCCAATTGCGCGGAGTCGACAAACGTTTCGTCGAGCTGGCCGAGACCGTCGATCTGTCCCGCTGGCAGTTCATCCGAAAGATCGCTCTCCCAGGCGCACTCCCCGGTTTCTTCACCGGCCTGCGCATGGCGGTCACGATTTCGTGGCTGGCACTCGTCGTGGTCGAACAAGTCAATGCCACCAGCGGCATCGGCTACTTGATGACGCAGGCACGCACCTACGGGCAGATCGACATCATCGTCGTCGGGTTGGTGGTGTACGCGCTGTTCGGATTGATCGGCGACACCCTTGTTCGGGCGGCCGAAAGAAAGGCACTGGCATGGCGACAGACACTGGGCGGTTGAGCACCACAACAACGCCGAACGATTCTCGAGTAGTCGAAGCTCGCGGTCTCAGCAGAGGTTTCGACGATCGGCTCGTGTTGGACAACATCGACCTCGATATACACAAGGGCGAGTTCGTTGCGCTGCTCGGGCGAAGCGGCTCGGGCAAGAGCACGCTACTTCGCGCATTCGCCGAATTGGATGACGGCGTACTCGGTTCCGGCGACCTACGCGTGCCGCGAGCTCGAGCCGTCGTCTTCCAGGACTCTCGTTTGCTTCCGTGGGCCCGTGTACTCGACAACGTCATCCTCGGACTCGCCGGCCGCGATGCCTCTGCTCGTGGCCGCGCCGCCCTCGCCGAGGTGGGCCTGGAGGGCCGCGAGAGGGCCTGGCCCAAGGAACTGTCCGGCGGCGAACAGCAGCGAGTTGCGTTGGCCCGCTCATTGGTTCGTGAGCCGGAGCTATTGCTTGCCGACGAGCCATTCGGTGCACTCGACGCACTGACCCGCATCCGCATGCACGTCCTGTTGCGGGATCTCTGCGCGCGCCACAACCCTGCCGTGCTGCTGGTCACGCACGACGTCGACGAGGCAGTACTACTCGCCGATCGCGTACTCGTACTCGACAACGGCCGCTTCGTTGCCGATCGCCAGATCGATCTACCGTCACCGCGTCGTCACGGCGACCCCCGATTCGTCTCGCACCGCAACGCCTTGCTCGAGGCTCTCGGTGTCGAGGAAGGAGCACACGCATGACCAGGACCCTGCACTTCAATGCCTTCCTGATGTCCACCGGTCATCACGAGTCGTCCTGGCGTCTGCCGGAATCCGACGCGCGCTCCGGCACCGATATCAAGCACTACCAACGTCTCGCCCAGATCGCCGAGCGCGGCACGTTCGATTCGATCTTCTTCGCCGACAGCCCCCAATTGATGGCAAATGTCGCGCTACGCCCGTCCGGGAACCTCGAACCGTTGCAGATTCTGACGGCCGTATCGACGGTCACCGAACGAATCGGCCTGATAGCCACTGCCACAACGAGTTACAACGAACCGTTCAACCTTGCGCGTGCATTCGCCTCCCTCGACCACATCTCGGGCGGTCGTGCAGGCTGGAACATCGTCACCACGGCCGGTCTGGAGGCGGCACAGAACTTCAACCTCGACGAGCTGCCCAAGCACGACGTTCGGTATGCCCGCGCGGCGGAATTCGTCGACGTGGCTCAGAAGTTGTGGGACAGCTGGGACGACGATGCGATCTCAGCGGACAAGGAGTCCGGCGTATGGGGACACAACGACAGGGTGAGGACTGTCGATCATCGAGGCGAATTCTTCTCGGTCCGAGGGCCGTTGAATGTCCCGCGACCGATCCAAGGGTATCCACTTCTGGTCCAGGCGGGCTCGTCCGAGGACGGCAAGGATCTTGCGGCCCGGCACGCCGAGGCAGTGTTCACCGCGCAGCAGACCATCGACGATGCTCGTGCGTTCTACGCAGATCTGAAGGCGCGCGCTGCTGCTGTCGGTCGAAATCCTGACCACATCAAAATTCTGCCCGGCATCGTACCGGTCATCGGCTCGACCGAGGCCGAGGCCCGCGCACTCGAACTCGAGCTGGACCGGCTCATCGTGCCCGAATACGCACTTGTTCAGCTCGCGAAAACCTTGAAAGTGGATCCAACGGCTCTGCATCTGGATGAACAGCTTCCTGAGCAGCTACTGCCCGAGGACGCTATCGAAGAGGCCAAGAGCCGCTACACCCTGATCGTGGAACTTGCTCGACGCGAACGGCTCACGGTGCGGGAACTGATCGGTCGCCTCGGCGGCGGACGCGGGCATCACACGTTCACCGGTACGCCGCTGCAGGTGGCCGACGCCATCGAAGAGTGGTTCCTCGGCGGAGCCGCAGACGGCTTCAACATCATGCCGCCGGCGCTCCCCTCCGGACTCGAGGTGTTCGTCGATGAGGTGGTCCCGATTCTGCGGGCTCGCGGCCTGTTCCGAACCGAATACACCGGATCGACGTTGCGTGAGCACTATGGCCTGCCGCGGCCGGTGAACCAATTCGGTTTGGTGACTGTCTGATCGGGGGCTGGTGGGCCGAAGCTGACACTCGACTACGCCTGCTCCGACCGAAAGGGACCAGACAGATCCGGTCCACTACCTGCGTGCGTACACGCTGATGTGCCGCTCACTCGAGGCAGTGAAGGGCTCGCCGTTCCAACCGCCCCACCGGTCCCGCAACTCGAGACCGGCGATTCTCGCCATCAGATCCATCTCGGCCGGCCAGATGAGTCGGCACGAGATCGGACCCAGCCGAACCCCGTCATCGGTGAACGAGACGTGGTTCTCGTCGAGGATCTGCGTCAGTGGGTCATAGCGATTCACGTCGAGAATCACCTCACCGGCACTGAGTCGTTCGACGTTGACGAACTGGTTCCCCCGTAACCATGCCGATGGCACGCCGGCTTCGACGACGAAGACTCCGGTTGCCGTCAGATGCGAGGCCGCATTCTCGAAGCAACGCACCTGACCGTCCTGGGTCAGCAGGTTGTAGATCGTGTTGTAGACGAGGTAGACGAGCGAATATTCGTCGGCTGGGCCGGTCGCGCTCGACATGTCGCCGATCGTCACATCGATCTCGTTGCCGCCCGGCCTCTCTCGCAACCGACCGATCATATCCGGCGACAGTTCGATACCGTCGACTCGAATGCCCTGTTGTGCAAGCGGAATCGCGATACGTCCGGTACCGATAGCAAACTCGAGTGCAGATCCGTCGGCGGCCAGACCTGCGAGAAAGCGAACGGTGTCGTCCTCATCGCCACGCACGGATTTGTCGTATCGCCGTGACACCTCCGGCCCGAAGCTCGTCGCGGGGTCGAATCCTTCCATGCGCCTGATGGTGTCAGCCGGGTGACCAACCATCAACCGATTTGTCGAGGGCAGCCGAACCAGTCGCCGCGGTTCCTGCCATCCCCTCCGGGAGGCAAAAGTGAATGCCCCGCTCAACCTTTGCCGTCACGGAATCAACACGAACTTTCCGCGTGGGTGATCCCTTTTCAACTCCGCATGCGCCGTCGCCGTGTCCGCCAACGGGAACGTCTTCGCGACGACGACCTCGAAATCACCCTCACCTGCTTGTCGCACGAGTGACAGGGCTGCCTTCTTACGCCGTTCCGCGCTCTGCGGGTTACCGCCACCCACCGAAGGGAAACCGTCGTTAGCGGCCCGCTCGAAGGCAGCGATCGTGACCAAACGGGCTTTGTCCGTCAACAATTCGAGGGATACATCCACGGCCTCGTCGGTGCCGACCGTGTCGATGGCCGCATCGATGCCGTCGGGTGCCACGGCCCGCACACGATCGAGCAATCCCTCGCCGTACTCGATCGGCACCGCACCGTATTTCCGCAGAGCGTCATTGTTCTCCGCACGCGCTGTGGCGATCACGGTCGCACCACGGGCCTTTGCCAACTGCACGACTATGGATCCGACTCCGCCGGCCCCGCCGTGTACGAGCACGGTGTCGCCGCTCGACGCAGCGACCGTTTCGAGCGTGTCGTATGCGGTACCGGCGACGACGAGCAGGCCGGCAGCGACATTCCAGTCCAGAGAGGCGGGCTTCGGCAGTACCGCGTCCGCAGGAACGAGAATCTTCTCGGCGTATGCCCCCTTCGCACCGGACACGATCACCTCGTCGCCGACCGAGATCGGCCCGCCCGCACCTTCGGCCGCGTTACCGACAGCAACGACGACGCCGGCCGCTTCGCTACCGAGCGGGAGCGGAAGCGACGACTCGTCGGTGCCGAACGCGCCGCTGTAGAGCTTGTAATCGATCGGATTGACCCCGATGGCCCTCACCTCTACCAGAACCTGCCCTGCTGCAGGCTTGGGCAGAGCCCGATCGACGATCTCGACGACCTCTGGCCCACCGAATGATGTTGCTACCGCTACTCGAGTCATGCCGCCCTCAACTGTCCTGTCGAATCGTTTGTTCCCCACTACACGCGCAGTCGCGGTAGTCCCCACTCCTTGCCGAGCAGTTCGTACGAGCGCAGCCGGTCGGCGTGGTCGTGGGTCATCGTGGTGACGACCAGTTCATCTGCGCACGTTGCCTTCTGCAGACGATCGAGCTTGTCGCACACCGTCGCCGCCGAGCCGGTGAATTGGGTGTCCACGCGATCGGCCACCAGTGAGTACTGCTCGTCGGACAGCGGTGTGAGACTCCTGGGATCCGGATACTCGACGGCACCGTGACCGCTCCGAATGCTGTACACCCACTGGGGGAACGACGCCGCCAACTCGTGCGCGCTGGAATCCGAATCTCCCACAACCACATCAGCTGACACTGCAACATACGGATGGGACAACGTGTCCGACGGCACGAATGCACTCCGGTACTCGTCGATCGCGTCGAGTGTCGTTCCAGGACTGACGTGGTAATTCGCGACGAACGGTAGTCCTCGAGCACCCGCTTCACGGGCGCTTGGCCCTGCACTGCTTCCGAACAACCACACTTGCACCTGGGCACCCGCACCGGGACGGGCCGACAAGGGCACACCGTTTCGCTCATATGTACCGGACAGCAGCGCCGCGATATCGTCGAGCTGATCACCGAAGTCCGGTGAGATCGCCTCGGGCTGCTGGAGGGCACCCAGCGATGCTGCCAGTCGGGCCGACTTCAGCAGTGCAACAGGTGAATACGGAGCTGGAAACAGCACCCCGTCGATCGTTCGCGCATCGCGAGGCCGCTCGGGTACCGGGGCACCGGACAGCACTTCGGCACGCCGCTGCCCGGATCGACCCACACCAAGATCGATACGTCCCGGATACAACGCATCCACCGTCCCGAAGGACTCCACAACGGCAGCAGCTGTCGTGAAACCGAGCTGGACCGCAGCCGATCCGACACGAATCCGGTTGGTGGCAGCGGCAATCAGACCGATCAAAACTGCGGGTGAAGAACTGGCCGCGGCCACGAAGTGGTGCTCGGCCACCCAGTAACGCTCGTAACCCCACTCCTCGGTCTGGCGCGCAAGGTCGACAGTGTTTCGCAGCGCCTGCGCGACCGTCGACCCCTCGCTGATCGGGGACAGATCGAGAACCGACAACGGAACTCGCGTCATCTCGGGTTCTTCTCCCCTGCCTCGACGGCGACAGTCAGCCTGTTCTCAGCAGGCGCGACGGGGCACGTCGCGTAGTCGGTGAACGCACATGGAAGGTTGGATGCCCGGTTGAAATCGAGAACGACGGTGCCGTCTACCGGAGCGGGCACTGCCAAAATCCGCGCAGCCGGATACGTGGTCACACCACTTGTCGCATCGGTGAACAGGACCTTCAGACCATTGCCAGTGCCGCCGAACGCAATCAGTTGCCCAGCAGTACCGGCCAACTCGAAGTCGAGAGTGCCCACGGCCGAGTGATGGTGTTCGAGTCCTTCCACCACGGCTCCGGTCGTGACGGTCACCGGCGAGTCGTACGGGGTGAACGTCCCGGCAGCAACGAACTTCTCGCTCGGCTCGTAGGCCGGGATGCCGTGGTAAGACTGCAAGGACTGCGCCTTCGGGTCATGTACCCGGAGCGCGACCGATCCGGTGCGACGGATCACCTCGATTCGCCGATCTCCGTCCTCGACCAGAATCCCAGGGGCACCCTCCACCGGATCCAACGTCGTCACGCCGTCGAACCCTTCGACAGTCACCGAGTCGGCGTCCGCCTTCCAACGGCCGGAAATGTCCGCGACGGTCTCGAATTCATCTGTCAGCCAATACAAACCGGTCAAGGAGACCCACCCCAGAGGATCACCGTAGGACGCCTCTCGGTCGGCATGCCATTGCTTCCAGTCCTGCTCGAAATCGCTCATGATGCTCGCACTCCTTCACGCTGTTCGTACGGGTGCCGCAGACCGAGATGGTCACGCAAGGTTGTTCCGGCATATTCGGTGCGGAAGCTGCCGCGGTCCTGAAGTTCCGGAATCACCTTGTCGACGAATTCATCAAGGCCGGCTGGGGTGATGTGCGGGACGAGGATGAAGCCGTCGCTCGCGTTGTTCTGCACGTAGCTGTCGATCTCCTCGGCCACCTGCGCAGGGGTTCCGACGAACTGCTGCCGCGTCGTCATCGCGATGATCAGTTCACGAATGCTCAGGTTGTCTGCTTCGGCGCGCTCGCGGTACTGCTGGGCAATGGTTCTGGGGTCGCCGTGACGCGCACGACCACGGGTGATGGACACATCGCCGCTGGGTTCGATGTCTGGCAAAGGCCCGTCCGGGTCGTAGGCGGACAGGTCCTGTCCCCACACCTGCTCGAGGAATGCGATGGCCGTCCGGCCGCTGACCTGCTGATGCCGGATGTGGTCCGCCTTCTCGGCGGCGTCCTGCGCAGAATCGCCGAGCACAAAAGTCGCGGCGGGCAGCACCTTCAGGTCGTCGTGCTCGCGGCCGTACTTGGCGAGCCGACCCTTGACGTCGGAGTAGAACTTCTGTCCGTCCTCGAGCGTGCCGTGGATGGTGAAGATGGCGTCGGCCTTGGCCGCACCGAACTCGCGGCCCTCGTCGGAATCGCCCGCCTGCAGAAGAACCGGATGCCCCTGCGGACTGCGCGGCAGCGTGAAGCGACCCTGCACATCGAATTGCGGACCTGAATGCGAGACTGCGCGGATCTCGGACTCGCGACCGAAGATGCCACGCTCGCGTTCGACGACGAACGCGTCGGACTGCCAGGAGTCCCAGAGCTTTTGCGCGACGTCGATGATCTCGTTGGCACGCACATAACGGTCGGCACGATCGAGATAACCGCCCCGCCGAAAATTCTCGCCGGTGAACGCGTCCGAGGACGTCACCATGTTCCATGCCGCCCTACCGTCGGACAGATGATCCAGCGAAGAGAACTGCTTGGCGAGCTCGAACGGTTCGTTGAACGTGGTGTTGATCGTCCCGGCAAGTCCGAGCTTGGTCGTCACCGACGCAAGCGCATTGAGGACGGTGAGCGTATCCGGTCGACCGACCACGTCGAGATCGTGGATCTTGTTGCGATGTTCTCGCAGTCGCAGCCCTTCGGCAAGGAAGAAGAAGTCGAACAGACCGCGCTCGGCCGATTCGGCGAGGTGCACGAACGAGTCGAACTCGATCTGGCTCTTCGATTCCGGATCGGCCCAGACAGTGGTGTTGTTGACGCCGGGGAAATGGGCACCCAGATGTATCTGCTTCTTCGTCACAGGCTCTTCCCCTTGAGTACATAGCGATTGACGGGACGCGTCAGGCCGAGACGCTCGCGCAGAGTCGATCCGCTGCGGGTGTCCGTGGCCGGTAGTGATCGGATCCCTGACGGCAACGCGAGCGGTACCAGTGTGACTCCGTCCAGGCCGGCTGCTTCGATCGAACCGAGCAGGAGATGAAGGCCTGCCAGGTCGCCGATATGCGACACGCTCTCAGCGGCTCTGACGTGCCCCGCCCAGTTGTCGAGCTGAGCGAGTTCCTCGGCGGCAGAATCGGATACCAAGGTCTCCACGTCCAGTAGGACGAACACCTCGACCGGGTCGCGACCTTCGGCAATGACGGCCCGTCTAATTCGGAGGGCGGTCGTTGCCGCATCCTCGACCGTGTCGGCGGCGATGCGGACGATGTCAGCGCGCGCAGCAGCCACCGATACCGACTCCTCGGAGTCGACGCGAATCACGACGAGCGGCTGCCCTTGCGGGGATCTCGGAGTGATCGACGGACCCTTGACCGAGAAGTTCTCACCCTCGAAGTCGATGTAGTGCAGCTTGTCTCGGTCGATGAACCGTCCCGACTCGACGTCGCGGATCTCCGCGTCGTCCTCCCAGCTGTCCCAGAGCCTGGTGACGACCTCGATTGCTTCGTCCGCCTCGCGCCACAGGCTGCCGTTGTCCTGCTCGGCTTTCCGTCCGAACAGCGCTGCCTGCTCGGCCCCCGGACTCACCTCGACCTGCCATCCGGCCCGGCCGTGAGAGGCGAAATCCAGGCTGGCGATCTGCTTCGAGACGTGGAACGGCTCGGTGTGCGTGACGGTGATCGTGGGCACCAGCCCGATCTTCTCTGTGGGGGCGGCTGCCCGTGCCGCGATGGCCGCGGCCTCGAGAGTCCGACTGGCGAACGAATCGCCCAGAAACGCGAGATCGATACCCGCTCGGTCTGCAGTCTGGAGCTGGTCGATCCAGAACCCTGCGGTGAACACCTCTTCCGCGCGAGAATCAGGACGACGCCAGGCCTGCGGATGTGCTCCGGTGCCTTTCAGCTCTATCGCGGTCAGGAACAGCTTCTCAGACACTGGTGCTCACTTTCTCGTGCGCGCTTCCGGGAATGGCCCCGAGTAGCTCGCGGGTGTAATCCTGCTGTGGATTGTCGAACAGCGCTGCGGTGTCGCCGTATTCCACGATGACGCCGGATTGCATGACGGCCACGGTGTCGCTGATCTGACGGACCACGGCCAGATCGTGCGAGATGAAGAGGTAGCTCAGACCCAGCTCCGACTGCAGGTCGCCCAGCAGCGTCAGGATCTGTGCTTGCACCGACACATCCAGGGCCGAGACCGGCTCGTCGAGCACCAGCAGTTCCGGTGCGAGAGCCAACGCTCGGGCGATGGCGACGCGTTGGCGCTGCCCACCGGAGAGCTCGGCCGGCCGGCGGGCCAGGTAGTCGCTGGTGAGTGCTACCTGATCGAGAAGCGTCCTGGCCCGCTCGGAACGCTCACTAGAGGAACCGATCTTGAACGCATCCAACGGTTCTCGCACGATATCCCCGACGCGCAACTTCGGGTTCAGTGAGGCGTACGGGTTCTGATAGACGATCTGAACACGCCGCCGCAATTCACGCTTGGCCTTGCCGCGCAGACCGGTGATGTCCACACCGTCGAACGTGACCGTGCCCGACGACGCGGTCTCGAGCCCGATCGCGATGCGCGCCAACGTGGACTTGCCGGAACCTGATTCGCCGACGAGCGAAACGGTGCGCCCCCGTTCGACGGTCAAGTTGGCTCCCTTGACCGCGTCGAGGTGAACGCCGCGGCCGATGGTGAACCGCTTCGAGACGTCGCCGACCGTCAGAATCGGATCGCCGACCGTGGTGCGCGCGGGTCGTACGGCCGTGTTCAACGAGGGTGCCGCGGCCAACAGCTGACGCGTATATGCATGGGTCGGATTCGCCAGTACCACTGCGGTGGGGCCGGATTCGACGATCCGACCCGCGCTCATGACGATCAAGCGATCGGCTCTATCGGCAGCCACGCCCAAGTCGTGAGTGATCAGCAGGACTGCGGCACCGGTCTCGGCGATCCTGGCGTCGAGATGGTCGAGGATGCGTCGCTGCACCGTGACGTCGAGGGCGCTGGTCGGCTCGTCGGCGATCACCAGTTCCGGGCGGCACGCGAGAGCGATTCCGATCAGTACGCGCTGACGCTGCCCACCGGACAGGTCCTGCGGATACTGCCGCGCCCGCACCTCGGGGTTGTCCAGCCCGGCTTCGGTGAGGATGCGAATCGCCTCGATCTTCGCGGAGCGGCGATCGGCCAGACCGTGCACCCGCAGCACCTCGGCAACCTGGTCGCCGACGCGAACCACCGGGTTCAGCGAGGTGGTCGGATCCTGCGGGACGAGTCCGATGTGACGGCCGCGCAACCGGTTCAGCGTCTTGTCCGACGCCGTATCGAGCCGCTGCCCGTCGAACGTCACCGATCCGCCCACGATGCGTCCGGAACCCGAGAGCAGCCCGATGAGGGCGTGCGCAGTCGTCGACTTTCCGGAGCCCGATTCGCCGACCACGGCCACCACTTCACCGCGGTCGACGGTGAACCCGATGCCGGCAACAGCAGTCGTCTCGCCGTAATTCACGTGCAGATTCTCTACTTCGAGAACGGGGCTCATTGTGATCGCCTCTCGAGTGCGTGCCCTAGGCGGTGCGCGGACACGACGACAGCCACGATCACCAATCCCGGCAGTGTGGTCATCCACCAGGCGGTGGCCAGGAAGTTGCGGCCCTCGGAAATCAGCGATCCCCACTCCGGGGTGGGCGGAGCAGCACCGAAACCGAGGAAGCTCAGCGCCGATACCGCGAGAACTGCCATACCGAATTCGACTGCAGCGAGCGCGATCACGGGACCGTAAGAGTTTCTGAGGATGTGCGTGCGGAACACATCGAACCACCGCACACCCGAGGCGTAGGCCGCTTCGACGTACAGGGATCTGCGCACCCGTAGTACTTCTGAGCGCATCACTCTGGCGAAATTGGCGATCAGCGTGACACCGACGGCGATAGCGACGTTCACGGTACCGAAGCCCAGAGCGGTCACCAGCGCCAGCGAGAGCAACAGCGTCGGAATCGACAGCAACACATCGACGATGCGCATCAGCACCGCATCGACTATTCCGCCGACGGCACCAGAGACCAGACCTATGATCGAGCCGACGACCAACGCGATACCGACTGCCAACAGCGTTGCCGTCAGAGAAAGACCGGAACCGTGGACCACCCGGGTGAAGACGTCGCGGCCGATGTTGTCGGTGCCGAACCAGTGCGTCGCGCTGGGTGCCTGGAGTTTGTCCGCCGGTATACCCACCAGTGGGTCGCCGCTCGCGAAGACGGACGGGAACAGCGCGAACCCGAGAGCCAGCAACAGCACGATCACGGAGGCACCGAGCCAGATATGTTTCAACACATCTCGCGGACCTGGTCGCCGCGCGGGTGCCGGTGTTTCCACGCCTGCGGCGGGAATGGCCGAATGGACGGCGGGTTCACGAATCAGGATGTCAGACATGAGCTTTCTCCGGTTCTGCACTGGTCTGCGCGGGCCGGTACTCGCGCACGATGCGCGGATCGATCAGCGGATAGAGCAGATCGACTGCGAGATTGACCAGGACGAAGACCAGCGAGGTCAGAACGACGATGCCCTGCACCACTGGAATGTCCTGGGCCAACACCGACATCTGGGTGAGCCGCCCGACTCCGGCGCGTGAGAACACCGTCTCGACCACGACCGATCCGGCCAGCAGGGTGCCCACCAATACCCCGGCGATCGTGAAGGCCGGGATCGAGGACAGTCGCAGAACATGTCGCGTCTGCACCCGAAGGCGTGAGACGCCCTTGGCGCGAGCCACATCCACGAACGGCTGCTTCCACGTGGTGGCCATGCTGGTGGCGAGGACCTGAGCAATGACAGCGCCGGTCGGCAGAGCGAGCGTCACCGCAGGCAGCACCAACGACGCTGCGCCCGCGTCACCGAACGCCGGGAACCAACGCAGTCGGAACGAGAACAGTTGCAGCAGTAGTAGTCCTACCCAGAACGTCGGCACCGCCACCCCGAGCGGTGGGAGCGCGAGCAGCAGGTTCTTCAGCCAGACGATCTGGGTGTACGTGGCGGCGTAGGCCACCGCGGATCCGAACACGACGGCCAGCACAAGCGCGGTCCCCGCCAAACCGAGCGTGCTGGGCACCGCGTCGAGAATGACCGTCGTCACCGGTTGGCCGATGGCGATCGACAATCCGAAATCGCCCTGCACGGCCCCGACCAGCGAGTGCCAGTACTGCGCCAGCACCGGCTGATCCAGGCCGTAACGAGCCTGCAGTTCAGCGATGGCCGCAGCGTCCGCCGGGGTACCCGAGCCGGCCGAATCCACCGCAAGACTGACCGGGTCCGAGGGAAGGAGGAAGAGCACGATGAACGAGATGGTGAACGCAGCCCACAGCACTGCCAGTGCCTGCAGGACTCGCTGTCCGATGTAGCGGGCCATGGCTCTACTGCCCGCTCAGCCAGGTATCGAAGAACTGCAGGCGAGCGGAGGCCTCGAACTTCAGATCCTGTACTTTCGACGCCGCGCCGACGGCCTGTGAGAGCTCGATCGTGGGAATCCACAAACCGTTGTCGAGCACCTGCTGCTGCGCGGTTGCGAGGATCTCGTTGCGCTCGGCCACGTCGGTGGTCGAGAGCTGCTCGGCCAACGATGCATCGAGATCCGGAATCGGTCCGCGCGCGTTCAAGTTCCGGCCGTCCACGGCGAACGAGGTACGGAGAATGTCCCCGTCGGCGCGGGTGCTGTTGTAGTACGTGGAGTCGTAGTCCTTGGTGCCCTGCCGCGCCGTCGCCTCCGAATTGGAGACCAGCTCGAGCTGGAGGTCGACGCCAACCGCGCGCAATTGCTGCTGGGTCAGCTCCAGAATCGCCTGGTTGCCGGCGAACACGGCCGAGTACATGACCTTGAAACTCAGCTTCTGCCCGTCCTTTTCGCGGATCCCGTCGGCACCGGGAGCCCAGCCCGCTGCGTCGAGGAGCGACTTCGACTTCTCGGGATCGTAGGTGACGTCAGCGAGTTCGACGTACCCCGGCGTGGCGCTGGCCAACGTGCCTGTCGCCGTTCGGAAGTCCGGTCCGAGGACGGTATCGACGAGTTCCTGACGGTTGATCGCCGGCACCAGAGCCGTCCGGACGGCGGGGTCCTGTAGCGCACCGCGAGTGACGTTGGGCTGAATGCCGAACGGAATGCCCGGGTTGGATGCCGTCAGGATCCGGCCACCGGTCGCCTCGATCTGTGGAGCGTCCTGCGGTAGCGCGTCGCTGACCGCGTCGAGTTGGTCGGAGGACAAACTACCGGTGCGTACACCCGACTCGGGCACGATGGTGAACTGGATACGGTCCAGGTATGCCTCGCCCTCGTGACCGAATACCGCTGAGCCCCAGTTGTATCCGGTTCGCTTGGCCAAGGTGACGGAACGGTCCTGCTGGTAGTCCACGTAGGTGAACGGTCCCGATCCGATGTTGGTACCCAAGCACCGCGACTCGGCCGACTGCGCCGACGTCGCAGTGGACTGAATTCCGAGCTGAGGCGTCGAACTCGCCTGCAGGAACTGCGCATTGGGTGCCGAGAAGTCGATGCGGACGGTGAGCGGGTCGACGACGGTGGCACCTTGATATCCGGTCAGGTAACTGGCAGCCAGCGGCGCCTTGGCGGCACCGAGGGTGCCGGTGATGGCGTCGAAAGTGTCCTTGACTGCGGCGGCGTCGAGCGGGGTGCCGTCACTGAACGTCACACCGTCTTTCAACTGGAAAGTGAACGACTTCGCGTCGGCACCGACTTCCCAACTCTCGGCCAACCATGGCTCGACTTCTCCGGTTTCCGGGTTCTGGTCGGTAAGCGAATCGACCACCTGCCGGGTGACGTAGATCGTCTGGTTGGTACCTGCCTGAGCCGGGTCGGAGCAGGTAGGAGCGCCGGACAGGCCGTAACGCAGCGTCCCTCCGGACTGCGGTGGGCCTGCGTCGGCAGCCGAGGTGGTGGCGCTACCTGCGCACCCGGCGAGCAGTGTGGCGGTGGCGGCGATTACTCCGGCCACCAATAGGACAGGGCGAGTGGACACGTGGGTGTCTCCGGTATCTGGTCGATCGCACGAGAAGTCCCGCGTCCGAGCCACGTGTGCCCAGGAAGGAGTTCGTGCAGATGATGAGGTGTGGTGTCGAAAAGTACGGAGCCGAAATGTCAGCTACGACAGGTCGAACCGTTCAGACGGCACAGATCGACATGGATACGACGGCATCCGTCGACGAAACCTGAGGCGACTCGGGTATTCACGTGTATTCCTCCATCGGTCCCGGCGGTAGCACCCTCACCCGACGAGCCGGGGGGTTGCTGCGACGTCAAAGAGCCAGGTCTCTCGGTCGCTCTGGATGGTCCTACTTTCCCGATACTACGAGAGGGTCGGCGCAGTTGCCAACCGGGGTAGGAATTCCGCCCGTCATGAGACCGTAGAAGCATGAACGACGAGACAGAGATCCCGTTGCCCGGAGGGAGCAGGACCGTCGTGCATCGGGTAGGCGAGACGGTACGTCGAGCGACGGGAGACCACTCGGCGGCCGTCCACTTTCTCCTGAACCAGCTGGAGTGCAAAGGTTTTCCCTACGCACCGCGCTTGTTGGGAACAGACGATCGTGGCCGAGAGATACTCACGTATCGGCATGGGACGGCCGGCAACTATCCGATGCCGGCCGCCGTGCGCAGCGTCGAGGCACTGGAGAGCGCTGCCCGGATCCTATGTCGATTGCACGACCTCACCGTCGGGCTTCGACTGCCCGACGGCCATGCCCGACACCTGCCCGACGGCGTCGACCCGGAGGTGATCTGCCACTGGGATGCAGCTCCGTACAACTTCGTCTTCGAAGGCTCGACAGCCGTCGCATTGATCGATTTCGACGAAGCGGGGCCCGGTCGACGCATCGACGACCTGGCGTATTTCGCCTATCGTTTCGCGCCTCTCTGCAGCGACGAGAACTTCTCCGACGGAGGGTGGAACCCGGGCACCGATCGATACGACAGGTTGCGCCGAATCTTCACGATCTATCCCGATCCTCGGGGTGCCGAACTGCCTGACATCGTGATCGCCAGGCTCGCTGCCATGAAGATCGCAGCCGAGGACGGCCCCGCGCACGAGCACGTCGCGCTGTATACACGGGACCAGGTGTTCATCGATCGGAACCGAGATAGCATCGTCGATGCCATTCGATCCGCATCGACGGTCATCCCAGGGCCCGACGGCACAGGCGCAAGGGATACGTCGTCCGAGTGAGCTGCTGACCTGCAAGTGACTTTCCGCTGAAACCGTCGGCGTTCGGCTACGACGGGTCCGCGACTGTCAGACGGCCACCGTCAGTTCAGCGCTCTCACTGCCTGTCGGACTCGAATCGAGCTGCGGCCCGGTCATGTTCGACGCGTCGACGTTCAGCCGTTGCACCCAATACCCGACTGTTCCGACAGCGGCGGTGAAACGATCCAGCACATCCATGCACAGCCAAGTCGCGACCGAGAAATCCTGTCCCTCTCCATCGAGACCGATCAAAGTCAACTCGTCTCCCACGGCCAGCAATGCGCGATCGACTTCGGAACCGGTTCGTTCGAGCCATGCCAGGGCACGTCGAAGGAGCATCCAGTCGGCCGCGAACACACGCTCGGTAGCCGATTGTCTGCACAGTTCCGCAGTCGCAGCGATCGTGTCCACGACCGGTGCAGACAATGCACCGTCCAATTCGGCGAGCAGTCCTCGATCGGAATCGATCAGGTCCGCCATGTAGCGCCAACGGGTGGGTAGGTCGACGTCTTCGGGCCACAATTCCGTCGTGCCGAACTGAAGCCGGGTGACCAATTCTTTGGGCGAACTGTACGTGGCGGCCAAGCGAAATGCGTCGTTCATGTCGATCATCCCCATTGGGTCACACGCAGCTGACGGGCACCGACTCGAAATCGAGTGGCGGAGGTACGAACATGCAGCGCGATCGTCATCGAAACCAGCAACGCTGCTGTGGTCGTTACGTCGGCCTCGACCGTTATTGAACGCCCCCACCTGCGCTGGCGCGACTCGACGTTACGCAGAATCGACAACGTCACATTTCCAATCCATGTGTAATCCGCCGCATAACGGGCCACGGCACCGGTGACGCGTCTCCCACTGCGCCGTCTCGATAGTCGAGCGTTCATGGGAACGTGCGTTCGAATACTTGTCGGTGGGTCGCGATAGATTCTGTTCATGCTTTCGGGGGACGGCGGATCAGGGGTGGACGGCATCGAGACGGTGCCGCCTGCCCCTGTCGTGTCCGATCCGGAGTTGTCGGTATTGGTGAATCGGGTGGAGTCCGCGGTTGCGGAGTTGGCCGGGCAGGGGTCGGTGTCGTGGACGAATGCCGACCGGCGTGCGGTGATCCAACGCATGGAAACACTCACTCGATCGGTGACGGCGTATTCGTATACCTGGCTGAACGAGTTGATCGCGCAGCACGGCCTCGATGTGTATCCCGGGTCGGTGCCGTGTTCGGTGGCGTGGATGTTGCGGATCACCCCACGAACAGCCGGGGCTCGAGTGCGCCTGGCCGCGGAGTTGGGGGATCGCACCGCGCTCTCCGGTGAAGTGCTGCCGGCGTTGTTGCCGCACACTGCTGCTGCGTTGCGGGCGGGGTTGCTCGATGCCAAGCATGTGCAGATGATCCGCGAATTCTTCCGCCATCTGCCGTCGAGTGTGGACCCGCAGACCCGGGACCTCGCTGAAGAGCAGTTGGTGGGCTACGCAGCGACCCGGCGGCCCGACGATTTCGCGCCGTTGGTGGCGCACCTGGACTCGATCCTCAGCCCCGACGGCGATCACGACGAGGACGAGGACAAGGACAAGAACAAGAACGGAAAGCCGAGGCCGCGGAAGCGACGGGATGCGTTCTTCTATCTCGGTGAGCAGGGTGCCGACGGGATGTCGGAAGGAAACTTCTGCGTCGACCCCGAACTACGCGCCTACCTCGAAGCCCTGTTCTCCAAAGCCGCGAAACCGGGAGTGAACAATCCAGCCGACCCGACATCGGTCGTCCACGGGGATGAACGTAGCGACCAGACCGGCGACGACAACGACAGCGACAAGCCCTCCGGTAAGGATGCTGCAGCCCCACCGCAGCCCAGGCCGACGCCCGACGATGCCGGCTCCAGCGATGCAGGCCTGTGGGATGGGACGGACTGCAACGGGGACGGCGAACGCGGCTGCGGTGACAACGACGGCGTTGAGAGCGGCTGCGGTGACAGTACCGAATGTGGTTGCGGCACAGCGTCCGAAACCGCGCCTGAACCCGACGACATTGCCGACACCGACACAGCGGCTGCGGCGCGAGTCGCTCGGGATCAGCGCACCCAACGCGAACGCCACCACGACGCACTGAAAATGGCGCTCCGGCACAAACTCGCCTCCGGCACCCTCGGCACCCACCGCGGCCTGCCTGTCACCGCCATCGTCACCATGAGCCTGAAAGACCTCGAAGCCGGCTGCGGTTACGCCATGACCGCCACCGGATCCCGCGTGTCCATCCGCGATGCGATCCGTATGGCTTCCCACGCCCACCACTACCTGACCATCTTCGACGACAACGGCAGAGCCCTCTACCTCGGCCGATCCAAACGGATCGCCTCCGCCGACCAACGCATCGTGCTCATCGCCCGAGACCGCGGTTGCAGCTTCCCCTCCTGTACCCGTCCCGCGACGTGGTGCCAAGCCCACCACCTCGATGACTGGACCACCGGCGGACCCACCGACATCGACTCTCTGACCTTCGGCTGCGACATGCACCACGCCCTCGTCGGCACCGGACCAGGAAAATGGGCGACCACCAAAACCACAGCAGGACATCGATATCCGGGCCGCACCCTCTGGCATCCACCCACCGGAATGGACCCACGCCGGCGTGGGCTGATCAATCACGCCCACCACCCCGAGGAAGTGCTGTACCCACCCGACGACACCGGCGACGAGGAACCACGACAACCCGCATGACGGTCCGCACCAGCGTCAGGGCACAGCCCTGTCTGCGGTCGACCCTGCGCTGAAGCCAAAGGAATGCCGCGCAGAGGGAGATCCCGGTTGCGCCCAATCCCGATCAAGTCTTCGATGAGGGCAACGACCATCGGAGGGGTACGAGGACATGGCGTACGACGAACTTCTTGCAGACCGCGTTCGCGACATCCTCTCGGAGCAGGAGAGTCTGCGCGAGCAGAAGATGTTCGGCGGGCTCGCATTCATGGTGCGAGACAAAATGGTGGTGTGTGTCGGCACCGACGACCGTGCGCTGCTGGTTCGTGTGGATGGGGTCCATGAACCCGAATACCTCCAGCGCGACGGAGCGCACCACGCTGTGATGGGTCGAGACCGCTCGATGGGCCGAGGGTGGATCACCGTCGACGCAGATGCGCTGACAAGCGAGAAAGCACTGGAATTCTGGGTCGCCGCCGCGCTCGAATACAACTGCAACCGAGCCGACTGACAGCCTCTGCAAACGCTCCTCGTACTACCCGAACCCAGCGACGGCGCAGGCGGGGCACTCACAGCAGCGATCTCATTCGAGACTCTTCTCGAAGGGGTGCGATCCGACAGTCTTGGACGGCAAGCTCCGGTCGTACAGCGGGGTGTATCCGGCTGCCAGGTACAGGGCTACGGCTTCCGGCTGATTCCAGCCCGTCGTGAGATAGACCCGGCTATATCCACGCTCGCGTGCGCTGCGTTCCAGCTCGGCCACGACACGCTTGCCGAAGCCTCGACCCCGCTGTGATTGCGCCGTCCAAATTCGTTTGAGCTCGGCAGTGTCCTCGGCGTACTGCCGATACGCGCCGCCTGCAACAGGAACGCCGTCGTACAGGGCCACGAGCAGAACCCCACCGGGTGGCTCGAACTCGTGACCGGGATACGACTTCAACTCCTGATACTGCTCCCCAGGGGACCGGCCGTATCGTGACGCGTATTCGAGCGCCAGTTCCTGCAGCAACGGCGTTGCAAGGGGATCGTCCTGCCCGATCCTGACGAACTGGAGGCGTGCATCATCGGCACCGGTGACGCGGGCATTGACTTCGAACGTCGCACTCATGCTCTCCCCTGCCTTCGTGATCCGTCGACGAGATCGGCCACCACCTCACCGACGGCGGGCGCGAATTTGAAGCCATGGCCCGAGAATCCTGCCGCTACTACAGTGTTACCGCTGCGCGTGATAGCGAAGTTGGAGTCCGGCGTACTGGTGTACAGACACGTCGATGGGTCCGCGGATTTCGCGTCCACTCCCGGCAGCCACTTCCCGGCGTAGTCGATCAATCGCTGCACACCATCCGGGTTCGGCACGAAGCCACGGGTACGAGGACTCACGACCGGCCCCGTGGCATGCTCGCCGATCTTGATACCGTCGGGCGAAGACAATCCATAGATGCCGGCAGTATCGAGAAGTGCACCGGGATGGTGAATGAAGCTCGGCCACTGCATTTCTGGGCGCAACGGTACGAAATGCGCCGGCTGTTCCTGGGTGGTGACCAGCGGCGGAATCACTTCCTGCGGCACGAACTCGGATGTCCACGCCCCAGCAGCGAGAACGACCACGTCGGCAACATAGGTGCGGGTGTCCGTCACCACGTCGGAGCCGGAGATCTCACGCACCGGCGTCTCGTATTCGACGGTCGCACCGCCCGAGCGAGCTGCTTCGATCGCTGCGGCAACGCTGCGATCGGCGTGAAGTCGCCCGGCCGCAGCGTGGAACAGCACTGTGGTGTCGAATCGAAGTCCGGGCCACCGCTGCTGCGCAGCAACAGGTTCGAGAACCTCGAACTCGAGCCCAGCCCGCTTCAGTGCGTCGATCCTCGGATTCACCGTCGCCGGATCTCCATGATCGACTGCTCCCGTGACAGCCAACAATGCTGTGTCGGTCGCGGTTTCGAGATCGCGCCAGAGCGAGTGTGCCCGAGCGGCCAGTGATACGTAGTAGTCGTCGGCGTAAGCATGCCGAAAGATCCGTGAACTGCCGTGCGAGGCACCGTTCTTGTGTCCCGGCCCGAACTGCTCGAGCAGGGTGACATCGTGCCCGCGTCCTGCGATCTGCCACGCCGACGACGCTCCTATGATGCCGCCACCGACGACTACGACTTTCACCGTGTTCCTACGCCGCGGGCTTACGAGGCAGCCCGGGCGGGTTGACGACGGAGTCGGATACAGCCTCGGACTGCAGGCCCCACCGATCGATGACCCGCTGGTAGCTGCCATCGTCGATGGCATGTTGTAGTGCCTCGTGGATGGCCTCGATGAGACCGTTGTCCTTCTTTGTCAGCACCGCGATCTCTCCCTGCAACGCATCACCGGCTCCGGAGAACGTCCCGACGACCTTCGATTCCCCACTGGTTGCTGCGTGGTAGACGGCAGAGGGGTTCGGGCCCAGATAGCCGTCGATGCGCTTGGATCCCAGTGCCAGGTAGTAATCGGAGGTGTTCTGGTAGTAGGCCAGCTCCGCCGGCTGAAGACCTTCGGCCACGTTCGCCTCGTTCCAGTCCACCAACAGCTGCTCCTGGTTGGTGCCGGACCCGACGCCGATCTTCTTGCCTGCGATGTCCTGACGCTTCTCGACCTTCCAATCGGTGTCTTTCTGGGTCTCGAATGCGAGGTTGTCGAGCCGGTACGTGGCGAAGTCGTACTTGTCCTTGCGCTCCTCGGTGACCGTGACGTTGGAGATGAACACGTCGTTCTCACCGGAGTCGATCTTGACGAAGTTCTGCGACCAGTCGGCAACTTGCAGATCGACGTCCAGCCCGAGAATGTCGCCGACGAGGTAGGAGAAGTCGACCTCGGATCCGACGATGGTGGTGTCGTCGGTGGCGTAGAAGCGCAGCGGCGGCGCGGTCCCGCCCGAGCCGGTGACGATCAGCGTTCCTCGGTCTCGAATGGCCTGTGGCACTTTCGCTGCGATCTCGTCGACTTTGTCGACTCGCACTCGTTCGGTCTGCTCGGGAGTGAGGTCGAAGCTTTGCCCGTCCTCGGTGACGACCTGCGACTCGGCCTCCGGTTCGCTGCAGGCAGTCGCGGTGAGCGCCACGATGGCCAATGCTGCGGCCATGACCGTCAGCCTGCGTGATGGTTTCGACATGAGTGTTGTCCGTCTTTCGCTGAAGTGAGGTGGTTTACAGAACGTGGGAGAGGAAAGCTTTGGTCCGCTCGTGGTGCGGCGAATCGAGAAGAGTTGCAGGAGATCCCTGTTCGACGACGACGCCGGAATCCATGAATACGACGGTGTCGGCGATCTCGCGCGCGAAGCCCACTTCGTGCGTGACGATCACCAGCGTGGCACCATCGCGTGCAAGTCCGCGAATGACTTCGAGCACCTCGCCGACGAGCTCCGGATCGAGCGCCGAGGTGGGCTCGTCGAACAGAATCACTTTGGGGCGCAGCGCCAGTGCCCGCGCGATCGCGACTCGCTGTTGCTGGCCCCCGGAGAGCCGACGCGGGTAATCGTGCGCTTTCGCGGCAACGCCGACCCGCTCGAGCAGCGCCAGCGCTTCGGGCTCCACATCCGCACGCTTGCGCTTCTGCGCCGAAATCGGTGCCTCGATGACGTTCTCGAGTACCGTCAGGTGCGGAAACAGGTTGAAGTTCTGGAACACGAACCCGATCTGCGAACGCTGACGCAGAATCTCACGGTTGCTCAGCTCGTGCAGCTTGGTACCTCTGCGTTTGTAGCCCACCAGATCGCCGTCCACCCGCACGGTCCCCTGTTCGACTTTCTCGAGGTGATTGATGATGCGCAACAGGGTCGATTTGCCGGATCCGGACGGGCCGATGATCGCGGTGACCTCGCCGGGGCGGACGGTGAGGTCCACTCCTTTGAGCACCTCGAGGGGACCGTAGGACTTGTGCACTCCACGAACCTCCACTGCAAACTCGGTCTCTGAAGTGGACGTGGTGGCGTCGAGAGTGGTCATCGTGTTGCTCCTCGCGGGGCGAGGGTGATCTCGGCCAGCTTCTTGCGCAGCTTCTGGACGGGAGTGAGTTCGATTGTGCGCACTGCCCCCTTGGCATAGTGCCGCTCCACGTAGTACTGCACCACCGAGAGAATCGAGGTGAGAATGATGTACCAGACAGTGGCCACCATCAGCAGCGGCACCACTCGGCCGCTTCGGCCGTAGATGACCTGAACCTGGTAGAACAGCTCGGCGATGGCCATGACGGAGACGATCGACGTGCCTTTGAACAGGCTGATCACCTCGTTGGCCGCATTGGGCAAGATCCCCCGCATCGCCTGCGGAAGAATGATCTTGAAGAACTCTCGACTTTTCGGAATACCCAGTGCTGCAGACGCTTCCAGCTGTCCATGATCTACCGAGATGATACCGGCGCGGACGATCTCAGCGGAGTATGCGGCCTGATGCAGAGCGAGCCCGATGATCGCTGCCGTCGAGCCGCTGATGACGTTGTTGACGTCGAACTCGAAGAAGCTGGGTCCGAACGGAATTCCCACCGACAGGGTTTGGTAGAGATACGCGATGTTGAACCAGAACAGCAGCTGCACGATCAGGGGAATGGACCGGAACGCCCAGATATAGAACCACGAGATCACCTGCAGCACTGGGTTGTTCGACAGCCTCGCTACCGCAAGCGCGATACCGAGAGCGAAGCCGATCAGGGTTCCCCAGAACGTGAGCTGGATGGTGAGCCACAGGGCCGAGAGCACCGATTGTGCGGTGAAGTACTGGGCGAACGTGCCCCAGTCCCATCCCGGATTGGTGGCGAAGCCGTGCAGGAACTGAGCGACCACGACCAGGGTGGCGATGCTGATCACCCAACGCCACGGATGCCACTTCCTGGCGACGACGAGTTGCTCGTCCGGCAGTTCTGCGGTGTCGCTCGAACCGGTGGATTTCGGCGAGGTCTGTAGTTGCGTCACCGGAGCCGCCGGTGCGGATGGGCAGCGATCATCGCTGTGGTGCCTTTCGAAAGGGTGGACTGTGAGTACGCGAACCGGTCAGGCGGGCGTACGGATACAGGTGTTCATCAGCAGTTCCTCCATCGGTCCTGGCGGTAGCACCCACACGCCCGAGGGCGGGGTTGCTGCGACGTCGTAGAGCCAAGGTCTCTCGGTCGCTCTGGATGGTGACAGGAATGTATAGAACTTCAGATTGAAAAGTCAAGTGCGCGTGGTCTTTCGGGTTGAAATCACGATGATTTCAACCCTTGCCACGTTTCCGAACTGCCTGGTGTCAGCTGAAGGCGCCCCGGTATCGGGCAGCCGGATGCGACGCGGGCAGTCTGTCCCGGCCGGTGAGTTTGCGTCGGACGGTGCCCCGGCCGTACTCCCGTTGCGCCAGCCCGCGCTGCTGAAGAACCGGCATCAGATGTTCGATGAATTCCACGTAGCTGCCCGGGATCGTCGAGTTGATGACGTTGATCCCGTCGACGCCGGCGTCGCGCCACTGTTCGAGACGATCGGCGATGGACTCCGGCGTTCCCACCACCCGCCCGCTCCGAGTCCGCATGTGCGCCAGATCCCGAACGGTGGGTTCTCGATCGGTGATCGCCTCGCGGAGCCACGCCAACGTGCTCTGGGAGCCTTCTCCCTGCACCTGACCGATCGGGGTGTCCAGATCGTAGGAGCCCAGATCTATGCCGATCCCACCCGCAGCGTGCGCGATCATCGCCTCGTCGTCGACGTATTCGTCCAACTCCGCTTCTCTGCGTCGAGCTTCGCTCTCGGTGCTCCCGATGACGAACGACAGACCCTGGAAGAATTCGAGGTCCCCCACGGACCTACCGGCCTCGATGACCAGACGGCGCGTGTCGGCGATGAGCGAGCGCGCGGCCTCGGGTGTCGGAGACGCAATGAATTGGGCCTCGGCGTTACGCGCGGCGAAGCGTCGGCCCGTCGGAGATGAACCGGCCTGGAACAACAACGGCGTCCGCTGCGGCGATGGAGCCACGAGATGCGGGCCCTCGACGCTGTAGCGCGCGCCGACGTGATCGATCTTGTGCACCTTCGAGAAATCGCTGTGCCGACCGGATGCTTTGTCCTGCAACAGCGCTCCGTCGTCCCACGACCCTTCCCACAGCTTGTACACAACATCGACGTACTCGTCCGCCCAGGCATATCGATCCTCGTGGAGAGCCATATCTCCGAAGCCGAAGTTGCGCCAGGCGTTCGGCGACAGACTCGTCACGATGTTCCAGGCGATGCGGCCGTCCGACGCGTGATCGAGCGTGGACATCTTTCGCGCGAAGTTGAACGGATGCTCCTGCAGAATCGACGACGTCAACGCGATACCGAGATGCTCTGTCGCATAAGCGATCGCCGACGCGATCACGGTGGGATCGTTGCTGGGAATCTGCAATCCGGATTCGACGAACTTCTCCCACGAACCCTGATAGTCGTCGTACAGTCCCACGACATCGGCAAAGAATATGAAATCGAACTTGCCGCGCTCGAGTTCTTTCGCCAACGACACCCAATGCTCCAACGAGGAGAAATCGGTCTGCTCCGCCTCCGGCTTGCGCCACGCACCGTGCACGATATGAGACGTGGTGTTCATGACGAATGCGGAGAACCTGAGCGGCCGAGTCATACCGCCACCATGCCACGAATACACACGACGCGGCAGTCCACTATCGGCTGTTGCCGACCGCGTAGCCGATACCTACGAAATCGCCTGAAGACCTAGAGCTTTGCGATGAACAGCTGACCCGCCGGTACCATCGACTGCACGCAACCGAGGAGGTAAGGCTTGTTTCGCGACATGCCGCGCTATCAGCAACTGAACGCAGCGAGTGTCGTTTCTCTCGGTTCGCTGGTCGTGATCGGCACATTCCAAGCAGCCGACACGTCCGATCTGGTACGTCTGACCGCGCACGCGACCATTCTCGTGGCGGTCGTGGCGGCAATTATCCACGGGGTCAGGCACACTGCGATGAAGCCGACGTGGCTACTCCCCCGAATGACGCTGATACTGTTCGCTCTCGGCAGTCTCATGTGTGTCGTCGCAGGCGAGTACCTCCCCGCGGCGGTCGGCGCGATCCAGGCGGCATTGCTTCCGCTCTTGATGCTGGACGATCGATTGAACGCGCTCTTTCGGTACACCCCCGACGTGTCCTGAACAGGACCCTCGAATCACCCTGATTTCAACCATTGCGTCGCACCCTCGACGCGGCGAGCCTTTTCGGTAGCGAATCGTTCTGTGCGGGCTGGGTCTCGCGCAGCGTCGACGAAAGGAATGGGTCGCCACGATGCCGAACAGCTCTACCACGTCGAACAACACCGCAATCGCCATGATCGAACGCAGAATCTCCTCCGCCGCCGAATCCTGGGGCTGGCAGGTCGACGCACTCTGCCGCGGCCAGGACTCGGAGATCTTCTTCTCCCCGTCCGGCGAGGGCCGCTCGGCCCGCCGCGTACGGGAGGACCGCGCGAAGCAGGTGTGCGCTGGCTGCCGGGTCATCGAAGAGTGCCGACGATTCGCACTGGCCGCCAACGAACCGTTCGGAGTCTGGGGCGGAACGACTGCCCGCGAGCGACAACAGCACCGGGCCAACTCCCGACGTGCCGAGGAACTGCAGGCGAGTTAGCAGCAGGAGTGAAGCTTGCGGAACGACCCGATAGTTCAGGAGTGAAGCCAGCGGAACGACCCGATAGTTCACAATGGACGGGTGAGCGAAACCGAGAAGCCTCAGCAGTGGACGTACCTGATGGACATGGACGGCGTGCTCGTCCACGAGGATCACCTGATCCCCGGTGCCGACACGTTCCTCGCCGAACTGCAGGCCAACGAAATCCCGTTCATCGTACTGACCAACAATTCGATTCGTACCCCCCGTGACCTGCGCGCACGTCTCGCATTCACCGGTCTGGACATTCCGGAGAAGTCGATCTGGACCTCGGCTCTGGCCACCGCGACCTTCCTCGGCAATCAACGACCCGGTGGCAGCGCCTATGTCGTCGGCGAGTCCGGCTTGACCACCGCCCTGCACGACATCGGCTACACGCTCACCGACTCGAGCCCGGATTACGTGGTGCTCGGCGAGACCCGGACGTATTCGTTCGAGGCAATCACCACCGCCATTCGCCTCGTCGAGAAGGGCTCGCGCTTCATCGCCACCAACCCCGACGCCACCGGCCCCTCCCGTGAGGGTTCACTGCCCGCGACCGGTTCGGTGGCAGCGTTGATCACGAAGGCCACCGGCAAGGAGCCGTACTACGTGGGCAAGCCCAACGCATTGATGATGCGGTCGGCACTGCGCGCGATCGGCGGGCATTCCGAGAACACGCTGATGATCGGCGACCGGATGGACACCGACGTGCTCTCGGGCCTCGAAGCCGGACTGCAGACCATCCTGGTCCTCACCGGGATCTCGACGGTCCAGTCCGTCGAGCAGTACCCGTACCGACCGACCAAAGTTCTCGATTCCGTCGCAGACCTGGTGGGCCGCACTCAGAACCCGTTCTGATGACTCTCGAATTCGTTCTGTCCCGGCAGGATCACCACGTCGTCGGACTGGGTGTCCGGCACGCTTTTCCCGACGTCGCCGACGCGGTGGCCGCGGTCCGGGAAGGCCGAAATGTCGTCGGCGCACTCCCTTTCGACATGTCCGACGCCACCGCCCTGATCGAACCGGAGGAGTTCTACCGACTCGACGGGCCCTGGATGACAACCGATACCCTGCCGCCGCTACCGGCGGCAACCGTCGCACGACAGATTCCCGATCCGGACGTCCACGTGCAGCGAGTGCGAGATGTCGTCGAGCAATTGAAAGCCGGTGCAGCCGAGAAGATCGTGCTCGCGCGGGCCATCGAGGTGACCGCGGAATCGCCGATCGAGCCTGTCTCGGTGTTGAGCGCGTTGGTCTCCCGCGATCCGATGGGCAACGGCTTTCTGGCGAATCTGTCGCCCGCAGGTAAGACCGGCACGCACATCGTCGGCGCGAGCCCGGAACTGTTGGTTCGTAAGCGCGGCAACATCGTCAGCTGCCATCCGTTTGCCGGGACGGCTGCGCGTTCCACCGATCCCGACGAAGAAGCACGCATCTCCGCGGCGTTGGCGGCCAGCGCCAAGGATCAGGCCGAACACCGATTCGTCGTCGACGAGATCCGTGCTGCGTTGACGCCGTTCTGCGAGTCGCTGGAGGTGCCCGAGTCACCCCAGCTGAGCAGCACTCCGCAGCTGTGGCACCTGTCGACGCCGATCGTCGGCACCCTGGCCGATCCCGCGACCTCGGCGCTCGATCTCGCACTGGCGCTGCATCCCACGGCCGCCGTCGCCGGGGTTCCCCGCGCCGCGGCCATGGCTGCGATCGCAGACGTCGAGGGCTCCCGTGGCTTCTACGCCGGAGCCGTCGGGTGGACCGACGGCAGCGGCGACGGCGAATGGATGGTCACGATCCGCTGCATCGAACTCGCGGCGGACGGACTGTCCGGAACGGCCACCGCCGGCGGCGGCATCGTCGCAGATTCCGACCCCGACGCCGAACTGAACGAAACCACGGCCAAGTTCAGAACCGTGCTCAGCGTCTTCGAGCCCTGACGCAGATACGGACACTGCTACCGATCGATTGCGGCGTTGAGATCACGGTGAATCGAACTGTGTACATGACCGATCGACAATGGTCAGCTTGTTGAATTCCGCACTGCACCGGTGCAATTCGGGCAGTCTTCGACCAGCGAAAGGTATCGACATGTCGGTGGACACTCTTGTCGAGAATACGACAGCTCTGCGTGCGATCAAGATCGGTGGCAACCTCGGTGCCCGCATCGAAGGCGTGCGACTCGGCGGCGATCTCGATGCGAACACTGTCGAGTTCGTTCGGCGCGCTCTGCTCGAGCACAAGGTCATCTTCTTCAGCGGCCAGCACCACCTCGACGACGAAAGCCAGTATGCGTTCGCCGAATTGCTCGGGTCGCCGACCACCCCGCACCCCACTGTCACCTCACGTGGCACCAGAACACTGGCCATCGACTCCGAATACGGCAAGGCCAACAGCTGGCATTCGGATGTGACCTTCGTCGACCGAATCCCGAAGGCCTCCATCCTGCGTGCGGTCAGCCTCCCGGAATACGGCGGGAACACCACGTGGGCCTCACAGACCGCCGCCTACGCGCAGTTGCCGGATTCGTTGAAGGCGTTGGTGGACAACCTCTGGGCCACGCACTCGAACAACTACGACTACTCGGCGACTGCTGCAGAGAAGATTCGGAACGACAAGACCGAGGAGTACCGAAAGGAGTTCCAGTCCACTTACTTCGAGACCGAGCACCCAGTCGTCCGCGTGCACCCCGAAACCGGTGAGAAGACTCTGCTGCTCGGTCACTTCGTCAAGAACTTCATCGGATTGTCGACCAAGGAGTCGCAGACCCTGTTCGATCTCCTACAGAATCGAGTGACCAAGCTGGAGAACACTGTTCGCTGGACCTGGAGCCTGGGCGACGTGGCCATCTGGGACAACCGCGCCACCCAGCACTACGCCGTCGCAGACTGGGACGATCAGTACCGCCGCCTCGAACGCATCACCTTGGCCGGCGACGTGCCGGTACACCCCAACGGAGAGAAGAGCCGGGTGGTCGCAGGCGACGCGGCGCACTACTCCCTCATCGACAAGCCGCTACCGGTGACGCTCTGACACCGACTACTTCAGAGCCTGGTCCAGATCTCCGATCAGATCCTCGGTGTCCTCGAGGCCGATGGAAATGCGCACCACACCGTCGGTGATGCCCACTGCCGCACGGCCTTCCGGGCCCATCGCGCGGTGCGTGGTGGTGGCCGGATGAGTGATCAGTGTCTTGGAGTCGCCGAGGTTGTTGGAGATGTCGACGATACGCAACGCGTCCAGCACCTCGAAGGCGCGCTTCTTGCCCTCCCCCTCCGGTGCTTCGAGTTCGAAGGTCACGACGGTACCGCCGCCCGACATCTGCGACTTCGCCAGTGCGTACTGCGGATGTGATTGCAGGAACGGGTATTTCACCCAGCGCACCGCAGGGTGAGCTTCGAGGAACTCGGCGATCCGCAGCGCGGAATTCACCGAATGCCGCACCCGCACCGGCATCGTCTCGAGCCCTTTGAGCAGCGTCCAGGCATTGAACGGGCTCAGTGCCGGGCCGGTGTGCCGCATCAGAGTCTGCACCGGGCCTTCGATGTATTCCTTCGAGCCCAGGATCGCCCCGCCGAGTACCCGACCCTGGCCGTCGATGTGCTTGGTGCCCGAGTACACGACCACGTCGGCCCCGAGTTCCAGGCTGCGCTGCAGCAACGGCGTCGCGAAGACGTTGTCCAGCACCACCGTTGCTCCGGCAGCATGTGCCAGCTCGGAGACGCGCCGGACATCGACCAACGACTGCATCGGGTTGGACGGGGTCTCGAAGAACACCGCCGTCGTCGGCACCGACAGCGCCTGCTCCCACTGCTCGAGGTCTTCGCCGTCGACGAAGACGGTCTCGACGCCCCACCGCGGCAGAATCTCGTTGCAGACCACGAAGCAGGAGCCGAAAAGGCTACGCGCAGCGACCAATCGGTCACCGGCCTTCAGCAGTGCGCCCAATGCGGTGAACACCGCCGACATTCCGCTCGACGTCCCGAAGCATGCCTCGGCACCCTCGATCAGCCGCAGCCGCTCCTCGAACATCTTGACCGTCGGGTTGCCGTAGCGCGAGTACACGAAATGATCGATGTCGCCGGTGAACGCCTGCTCGGCCGCTCCGGCACTCTCGTACACGAAACCCGAAGAGAGATAGAGTGCTTCGGCGTTCTCGTCGAACCCGGATCGCATCAGACCGCCGCGAACTCCCAGCGTTCCCTGACCCACACCCTCGGGCAAGGGCTTGTCGAATCCGCCGCCTTTCGGAATGTTCGTCACGACTGCCTCCACGGCAACCCGACCGCACGCCAACCCGTGGCTCCGCGATGACCGTCGGCATCGGTGGCACCTTCGAAACCGTCGAGCACGTTGTAGGACGGACCGATTCCTGCAGCCGTCGCGGCTTCGGCAGCACCGATGGATCGCTGACCGGAGCGGCACAGGAACACCACCGGTCGATCGCCATCCACGCCTGCGGCTTTCAAGTCCTCGACGAAGTTCGTGTTCCGGGCACCGTCGGGGAAGCTGACCCATTCGATCAAGTGCGTGGGGCGGTCGATTCCGGACGTGTCAGGCACTCCGACGTACTGCCACTCGGCGCGCGTCCGAACGTCCACGAGCACGGCCTCGGGGTTGCTCTGCAACAACTCCCAGGCAGCTTCCGGGGTTATGTCACCTGCGTAGGTCACTTGATCAGCCTTCCGTCACTCGCTGTTTCGACATCACACACGCCATCACACATTGCACACCAGCCACTTGTCGTCGACGCGGACGAACTTCCACTGATCGTCGGTCTGCACTCCGGATTTCTCTTCCTTCAGCGGGACCTTCACCACACCGCGGTCGCCGTTGACCTCGTACTCCGACGGCACCCCGTCGATGGACGTCTCGCCGTTGCGCTCGACCTCGCCTGCTCGATCGGTTCGGTACTGCGCGTCGTCGCCGGGAACGAGGAGCGCAACCTGGTCGAAGCAGGTGTTCTCGCGCAACAGATCCGCATCGCCGGTGTTCTGTGCTTCGAGGAATCCGTCGACGGCGTCGGTGAGCAGCTGCGCCTGCGTCACGTTGTTCTCGGCGGGGGCGAACTTCGACGCTGCGAAGATGCCGACGAGCAGAACCACGACGATGCCCGCGGCGATGATGAACGGCCACGCGTTCGGTGGACGCTGCTCACCGGAGTCGGCAGCGGCCTTCGACGCGTTGTTTCGCGCTTCCTCACGACTGTCGACCCACTGCTGCCTACGTTCACTCCACGACGCCATGCGGCCAATCTTCCTCGATCCGACGGGCCGGGCACTATCGGGGTCCGACGGGAATGTCTCCTCGCAACGTGATGCGGTGCATCTTGCGATGCTCGGTGCCGTAGTCGCGATTGGCGTAGTGCGAGGTGCTGCGGTTGTCCCACAGCACCAGATCGCCCAGCCGCCAGCGGTGCCGCACGATGTGTTCGGGCTTGGTCAGGTGCGCGTACAGCAGATCCAGGATGCCGCGACTCTCGGCCTCCGACACCCCCACGATGTGCGAGGTGAAACCCGGATTGACGAAGAGCCCCTTGCGGCCGGTTTCCGGATGGACCCGCACGACGGGATGTTCGACGGGAACCAGCGCGGTGACTTCCTTGCCGTCCCACACATTCCCTTTTCCGCCGCGCTTCTGCGCGAGGTAGTAACCGAATTCGCGGTTGCCGTCGTGAATCGCCGTCAGCCCGTCGATCATTCGGCGAACGGGTGCGGACAGCGACTCGTAGGCGAGCTGACTGTCGGCCCAGTTGGTGTCGCCGCCGTGCGGTGGCAGGACGACGGGCCGCAGGATCGAGCCCATCGGCGGACGTTCCATGAACGTGACGTCGGTGTGCCAGACGTCGGCGAAACCGTTGTCCTGACTGTCGAGCGCGTAGACCTCGGGAGCGACGTGGCCGCTGTCGTGTACCGGGTGGCCGGCCGTGAGGTCGCCGAGACGACGGCCGAATTCGACGTGTGCCGCGTCGTCGAGCGTCTGCCCGCGCAGCACCAGAACCTTGTGGTCGACGAGCGCTCGGCGTACGGCATGAATCTGAGCATCGGACGCCGACGCGACGTCGAGCCCGATGACCTCGGCTCCGAACGACGGGCCGAGCTTGTCGAGCGTGAGAGTGGCGGTCTGTTCCAGGGTGGTCATGTGTCCTCGAATCCGTGCACGGCAGGGCGCTGATCTGCGGCAACGCTGCCGTCGAGAGAGGGGTCCCGTCCTGTTCAGGGAGGGGAAGGGCGTCGGGTCAGGTCACCGACAACACATGTTGGTGCAGGTACGACAGAAGTCGACGGTGAACCGTCGAACCAGGTATGTCGTGCGCACAGAGCAATTCCTACCGGAAACCGGGAAATCCGGCAAGTTTGCCCACTGCCCCAGCTCAGGTTGTCCTTAATTTATGCTGGGGTGTCCGCACTTCCCTCGAAGAAGGTAGCTCGCTGCACATGACTGATCAGACTCGTCCACTCCGCGTCGCCATCGTCGGTGCCGGACCGGCCGGCATCTATGCCGCCGACGCGCTCATGAAGTCCGACCACAATGTCAGCGGACCGGGCGTGAGCATCGACCTCTTCGAGCGCATGCCTGCACCGTTCGGGCTGATCCGCTACGGCGTGGCCCCGGACCACCCGCGCATCAAGGGCATCATCACCGCACTGCACAAGGTGCTCGACAAGCCGCAGGTTCGCCTGCTCGGCAACATCGACTACGGCACCGACATCACCCTCGACGACCTGCGCCGCTTCTACGACGCCGTCATCTTCTCCACCGGTGCCAACGCGGACCGCGCGCTGAACATCCCCGGCATCGACCTCGAGGGCAGCTACGGCGCCGCCGACTTCGTGTCCTGGTACGACGGCCACCCGGACGTGCCGCGCACCTGGCCGCTCGAGGCCGAGAAGGTCGCCGTCCTCGGCGTCGGAAACGTCGCTCTCGACGTCGCACGCGTCCTCGCCAAGACCGGCGACGAACTGCTGCCCACCGAAATCCCGGCCAACGTCTACGAGGGCCTCAAGGCGAACAAGGCCATCGAGGTGCACGTGTTCGGCCGCCGCGGACCGGCTCAGGCAAAGTTCACCCCGTTGGAGCTACGCGAGCTCGACCATTCCCCCAACATCGAGGTCATCGTCTCCCCCGAGGACATCGACTACGACGAGGGCTCGGAGCAGGCCCGCCGCAGCTCCAAGCAGATCGACATGGTTGCCAACACCCTGCAGGACTGGGCCATCCGCGACGTCGGCAGCCGCCCGCACAAGCTGTTCCTGCACTTCTTCGAGTCGCCAAGCGAGGTACTCGGTGAGGACGGCAAGGTCGTGGGTCTGCGCACCGAGCGCACCGAGCTCGACGGCACCGGCAACGTCAAGGGCACCGGCAAGTACAACGACTGGGACGTCCAGGCCGTCTACCGCGCCGTCGGCTACCTCAGCCAGAACATCAGCCAGCTCCCGTTCGACGAGCAGGCAGGCACCATCCCCAACGAGGCCGGACGCGTCGTCGAATCCCCGTCCTCGACCACCCCCGTTCCCGCCACGTACGTCACCGGCTGGATCAAGCGCGGACCCGTCGGCCTCATCGGTCACACCAAGGGCGACGCGAACGAGACGGTCGCCAACCTGCTCGAGGATGCACCGAGCTTCGTCGGTGCGGCCGAGCCTGATCTGGATGCCGTCACATCGTTCCTCGAAGGCAAGCAGGTTCCCTTCACCACCTGGGACGGCTGGTACCGCCTCGACGCGCACGAGCGTTCACTCGGTGAGCCCGAGGGCCGCGAGCGCGTGAAGGTCGTCGAGCGTGAGGACATGCTGAAGGCTTCCGAGCCCGACAAGGCCTGAGCGGCTGCGCCGCATGTGCACGAAACTTCGTAGCCCACTACGAAGTTTCGTGCACATGCGCGAAGCGCTCTACACCCGAACAGACAACAACTTGCCCTCTGTCTCGATTTTGCGTTGATGCTCGTTGAAATCCGGTGCAGCGCAGACGAACAGCGTGCGGCCGTCGGATCCGCCGAGTCCGCAGGCGAAGACCCCGAGATCGAAATCGAGCTGCTGGAGGATCTCCCCGCCCTGTGCAACGTGCAGCACTCGCTGCCCGAGCGCGTCGGCGATCCACATCGTGCCGTCGGTGTCGATGCAGCATCCGTCGGCGGCCACCTTCACCTCGCCCAGGGCCGTCGCCATATCTGTCGACGACGGTAGTTCGCCGAACGTCGCCCAGTCACGCCGCTCCCCCAGAGAACCGTCCTCGGCGATGTCGAAGGCACTGACCCGGTTGCCGACCGTCTCGTCCACCAGCAGTTCGCCCGACGCGGTGAATGCCATCCCGTTGGGGAAGTACAGATCCGAGGCCACGACGTGCGCAGAACCGTCGGGGTCCACGCGAATAAGATCGGCCGTCTCGACGGGGGCGAAGTTCATCAGATCGAACCCGAAGTTCCCGATGTACGCGCGGCCCTGCGCGTCCACGAGCATGTCGTTGAGGTTCGCGGACACGTACGTCGACAGATCGGCATGCACCGTCAGCGAGCCGTCGTGCTCGCGCAGCAGCAGCTTGTGGTCGCGCATCGACACGATCAGCAGTCGGCCGTCGGGCAACCAACCCAGGCCCGACGGCTGATTGGGTACCTCGGCTTCGACTCGCACATCGGACCCGTCCTCGAGAGCGGACAGGACACGGTGGGAGTAGAAGTCCGATACCCAGACCCTCCCCTCGTGCCAACGTGGACATTCGAAGTAGGTGTATCCGTCGAGAACGACAGTGGTCTCCGGTTTCATGTTTCGAATTCAAACACCGAGCACGGTGGCCGCGACGCCGAATGCGTGAGCTGGCATGCTGGGAGCCGTGTTCGACGCCCACCTACACATCATCGACCCGAAGTTTCCGCTCATCGAGAACCACGGTTTCCTGCCCGATCCGTACACCGTCTCGAACTACCTCTACGACGTCGACGGGCTCGGCATCACCGGCGGCGCGGTGATCTCGGGATCGTTCCAGGGCACCGATCAGACCTATCTGATGGCAGCACTGGAGACTCTGGGACGCGGCTGGGTGGGCGTGACTCAGATCGATCCGGAATGCTCCGACGAGGACATCGTCGCGCTGCACGACGCAGGCGTACGCGGAATGCGATTCAACCTCAAGCGCGGCGAGACCGACGTTCAGATGCTCACCACGCAGGCACGTCGCGTGCACGAATTGGTCGGATGGCACGCCGAGCTGTACGTCGATGCGTCCCTGCTGCTCTCGCTCGAACCCATCCTCGCGAAGTTGCCGGCGGTCAGCATCGATCACCTGGGCTTGTCCACTCAGGGGTTGCCGTACCTTCTGAACCTCGTCGACCGCGGAGTACGCGTCAAGGCAACCGGATTCGGTCGAGTGGATCTCGACATCGCCGACACGCTGCAGCAGATCCATCGAGTCAACCCCGCGGCGTTGATGTTCGGCACCGATCTACCGGGCACCCGAGCCCCACGTCCGTTCTCGGAGACCGACCTCGACATCATCACCCACGCTGTCGGTGGCGACCTCCCTGCCGTGCTCGACGGCAATGCCCGGGCTTGGTATCGCGTCTCCTGATCTATACGAGCACGGCTCCCCCGAGCCACACCGCCGAGGCGAGCAACGCACCGAACAGTTCCACCAGTATGGAGAGCCCGGCGGCCTTGGTGGCGTGCACGGTCGATCGCCAGGCCTCGGAATGGTTTCGGTGCCTGGGTACTTCGGCGACGTAGACCCCTGCGATGAACCCGATGAACAGCCCGACGACGGGGATGACGAAAAATCCGACGATGCCGAGTAGACCGCCGATCATCAGCGATCGCATCGGCACACCCGCTTCCCGCATGCGCCGACCCGGCCACGTGTACTTCACGACGCCGCTGAGTACCAGCAGCACCGTCGCGACCGCGAACACCGTCCAGGCGGCTGCTCCACCGGTGAGCCACGCCCAGACAGCGACGGCAGCGAAGATCAGGATGGTGCCGGGCAGAATGGGAACGACGATACCGACGAGGCCGACCAGAATCACCAGGCCGACCAGTATTTCTCCGAGCGCGCTCATGAGCTCAGTGTGCCCTGTGCCGGGTCAGACGACAGGACGAACCTTTCCTGCTGCCTCGCGTGCTCGGCTTCGTGCCGTCTCGATGTCCGACGCCGTCGACACCGCGACGCCCATCCGACGCCTGACGAAGCTCGTCGGCTTGCCGAACAGGCGCAGGTCGGTCTCGGCAACCGCCAACGCATCGGCGACGCCTTCGAAGGAAACGCCGTCCGCATCCACGCCGCCGTAGATCACCGCCGACGCACCGGGTGAGAGCAGCGCCGTGTCGATCGGCAGACCGAGCACGGCGCGGGCATGGAGCTCGAACTCCGAGAACCGTTGCGTACGAAGCGTTACCAGGCCGGTATCGTGTGGCCGCGGACTGACCTCGGAGAAATACACGTTGTCGCCCTGGACGAACAGCTCGACGCCGAACAATCCGCTCCCACCCAGTGCCGTCGTGATTCGCTCGGCAACATCGCGCGCACCGGCCAGGGCCGCGTCGGACATCGGTTGCGGCTGCCAGGATTCGACGTAGTCACCGGACTCCTGCAGGTGGCCGATCGGCTCGCAGAACGCTGTTCCATCCACCCCGCGCACAGTCAGAAGAGTTATCTCGTAATCGAAATCGACGAATCCCTCGACGATGACACGGCCGAGATCGACGCGGCCACCCTTCAACGCGTACTCCCACGCGGCCTCGACATCGTCCTCGCTGCGCACGACGGACTGCCCTTTGCCCGACGACGACATGACGGGCTTGATGACGGCAGGGAAACCAATGGTGGACAATGCTTCTCGAACCTGGCCCAGCGAATCGGCAAAGGCATAGGGCGACGTCGGCAGCCCGAGCTCCTCGGCAGCCAGACGCCTGATGCCCTCACGGTTCATCGTCAACTGCGTCGCCCGTGCCGTCGGAATGATCACCGTCCGGCCCCTGGCTTCCACCTCGGCCAACGCGTCCGTCGCAATGGCCTCGATCTCCGGGACAACGAAGTCCGGCTGCTGCGAATCGATCAGCGCCAGAAGCTCTTCGGGGTTGCTCATGTCGATCGTGAATGCATGATGCGCCACCTGGTGGCCAGGGGCATTGTCGTAGCGATCGACGGCGATCACCTCGACGCCGAGGCGCTGGAACGCGATGATCACCTCTTTGCCCAGCTCACCCGAGCCGAGCAGCATCACCCGGGTCGCCCCTGGAGTGAGCGGAGTACCGATACGGACGGGTTCTGGGGCAGTCACAGCCTTATTATCCACACCCACATTACTTGGACGACCTAGTACAGGTTAGTCTCCTGTCACAATCGCAGCGCACAACGTCGGAACGAGGCAAATTACGTGTCGAACACTGGTGGACCGCTCGCAGGGCTCCGCGTCGTCGAACTCGCAGGCATCGGGCCCGGCCCGCACGCCGCACTGCTCCTGGCCGACCTCGGCGCGGACGTCGTTCGCATCCAACGCGCCGGGCAGGTCTCTCCGCACGACCATCAACTGCGCAGTCGCACCATCGTCGAGGCGAACCTCAAGGACCCCGCCGACATCGAGAAGGTTCTCGGCCTCGTCGAGCGCGCCGACGTGCTGATCGAGGGATTCCGCCCCGGTGTCACCGAGCGACTCGGACTCGGACCCGACGACGCCTTGGCCCGCAACCCGCGCTTGGTCTACGGCCGCATGACCGGCTGGGGCCAGGAAGGCCCCTGGGCACAGACCGCAGGCCACGACATCAACTACATCTCCGTCACCGGCGTCCTCAACGCCATCGGCCGTGCGGGAGAGCGCCCGGTGCCGCCGCTGAACATGGTCGGCGACTTCGGTGGCGGCTCGATGTTCCTCGTCTTCGGCATCATGGCGGCGCTCTACGAGCGACAGAACTCCGGGCAGGGCCAGGTGGTCGACGCGGCCATGGTCGACGGCACGGCCGCACTCTCGCACATGATCTGGTCGTGGCGCGGAGTCGGAGCGTGGAGCGACGACCGCGGCACCAACCTGCTCGACACCGGCGCGCCGTTCTACGACACCTACGAGACCTCCGACGGCCAGTACATGGCAGTCGGCTCGCTCGAGCCGCAGTTCTACGCTCAGCTGCTCACCGGACTCGGCCTCTCCGATACGGATCTGCCATCGCAGATGGACAAGTCGCGTTGGCCGGAACTGCGCGAGAAGTTCACCTCGACATTCCTGTCGAAGACCCGCGACGAATGGGCCGCGATCTTCGACGGCACCGACGCCTGCGTATCGCCGGTCCTCACCTTCGCCGAAGCTCCGAACCACCCGCACATGAAGGATCGCGACTCACTCATCGACGTCGGCGGCGTCACGCAACACCGTCCGGCACCGCGATTCTCCCGCACCGAAAACGGAGTTCCGACGCCACCGCCGTCCACCGCCACCGACATCGCGTCGGTCTGGGTGTAACCGCCTGCGCGTCAGAACACCAGAGCCGGCTGTTCCGATTCGGCGCTGGGGGCGAGTGCTCGGTACGCCCCGGCCGTTGCGGCGACAGCGGCCCGAAGCTCTTGCGGCTCACGGGTGTACGGCAACCTGAGATAGCGCTCGAACGCACCCTCGACGCCGAATCGCGGTCCTGCCGCCAGCACCGCTCCGAATGCCGGAGCGGTGGCGGCGAGTGCACTCGACACCGGTGCAGGCAGCTGCAACCACAGCGACATACCGCCCTCGGAGCGGCGATAGCGCCAGTCCGGAAGATGCTCGGCCAGAGCGTCCTCGAGTACGTCACGACGTTCACGCAGTTGCGATCGGCGGAGCTCGAGTGCGGGTTCGGCGTCCTGCAGCAAGAACGACGACGCCAACTGATCCATGATCGACGTGCCGAGGTCGTGCGCCGCCCGCGAACCTGCGAGCTGGGATACCAGCGACGGGTGCGCCCTGATCCACCCGATGCGCAGTCCGCCCCAGAACGACTTGGACGCCGAGCCGATCGTGACGATGTCGGAGCCCGAGACCCGTCCGAACGACGCGACCGGTGGTGGCGGCGGGGCGTCGAGCCACAGGTCCACCATCGTCTCGTCGACGATGAGCGTCATGCGAGTGTCACGGGTGATGCGCGCGAGTTCGGCCCGGCCCTCGGCGTCCAGCACCTGCCCGGTCGGATTGTGAAAGTCCGGAATCAGGTACGCGACCTTGGCGGCCGTTTGCCGTGCGGCACTGCGAATTCCGTCGAGATCCCAGTCGCCGTCCGCGGGACGAACCGGCACCGGCACCGGCCGCGCGCCGACGCGTCGGATGGCCTCGAGCGCGTTGGGATAGGTCGGGTGATCGATCAGCACCCGATCACCGGGTGACGTCAACGTGCCCAGCAAGAGCCGAACTGCTTGCTGCGCACCGGATGTGACCATGATCTGATCCGCGGTCGTCGGTAGGCCACGCTCGACGAATCGCTGCGCGATGGCCTCCCGCAACACCGCCAAGCCGATGGGCTCCATTCCGTGCGTCGGCAGGTACGTCGGAAGTGCTTGCAGTGCAGACTCGTACGCGGCCGTCATGGTTCCGTCGGCGGCCGACATGGCAGCGTGAGACATGTCCACCACCGGACCCGACGTCGACGTCGACTGGATCAGCAGTCCGTTCGGGGTGGGGGCCGCAGGCAGCGCGACGGTACTGCGCGAACCCTGCTTGCTGATCAGATAGCCCTCGTCACGCAGCACCGAATAGGAGGAGGTGATGGTGGTGCGGCTCAAATCGAGTGCGGCCGACAGATCGCGCTCACTGGGCAGACCGACACCCAACGGAATCCGACCGTCGTGAATGAGGAGTCGAACGCCGTCCGCCAACGCGCGATACGTCGGACGCGACGCCTTGCGCCGGCCGGGTCCATCGGAGGAGGCGTCAGCGCGCCAGCTACCGAGATCGCGGGCCAGTGACGTTGCGTTGAGAACTCTCGAGGCCATGTTCTCCAGTATTGGCCCACTGGCATCGAACATTCAAGTCCATTCGGTCGTCTACTGGACTGCTCCCCGACCTCGGGTGGATACTGGACCCATGCCGAGCTGCACGCTCTTCGACACCGCCATCGGTCGCTGCGGTATCGCCTGGACCGACGACGGAGTAGCCGCGGTTGCGCTGCCCGAACCGTCGGACGAGGCAATGATCGACTACCTGACCGGCTTCGGTGCGGCAGAAGGGCCGGTCGACGCACTGGCCGCCGATGCCATCGACCGGATCACCGGACTCCTCGACGGCCGTGCCGTCGACTTGAGGCCGATACCGCTGGTGCTCGACGTTTCGGAGTTCGATGCGTCGGTGTACACCGTGTGCAGCGACATCCCTCGGGGCGCGACACTCACCTACGGCGACATCGCTCGCAGACTCGGCCATCCCGGTGCGGCGCAAGCGGTCGGCGGTGCACTCGGCCGCAACCCGGTGCCGATCATCGTTCCGTGCCACCGTGTGCTCGGTGCAGGCAGCGAAGTCGGCGGCTTCTCCGCGCCGGGTGGAGCGAACACCAAACAACGAATTCTTGGCATAGAAGGCGTACCGGGATTCGACGAGCCCACATTGTTCTGAATCAGAGCGCGGCGTTTATTCCGACCGTTCGACCGAATAAACCGCCGAAAACAGGGAGCAGAATTGTATTTCAGGCCGAAATTCCCAGTTCGGAAATAGGACCGTCGACCGCCGAGACCGATACAGCTTCCGGACCGGGGCTGACATCCGATTCCTCGCCCCGACCACCGATGGTGAACGCACCCACATCGGGCAGCCATCCGATGGCCCCGCGCTGGAAAAGGTTGTATCTGCCGGAGCCCGTCGGCGTCGGACGCTCGTTGCTGATCGGATAGCCAAGTGCCCCATAGGGTCCGCCGTGACCGAGGTACCAATCGAGTATGGGACCGTGCACCTCGTGCGCGCCACCTTCGGGAAGAGCGAACACAGTGGCATGGGTGAATTCGAGCATTCCGCCGCCCTCGGGACCGAGCATGAATTCACCGGCTTGAGCGCCGATCCAGGGATGTTCGTAAGTGAACCGATCGTATTGGTAGCTGAAAACTTCCAACCCGTTGTAATTTTCGGTCATCGCTGGAACCTCCGTCGCTTTACCTGAACCGATTATCCACGTCGGCGAGCAGATATGCAGCTCGATTCGGACATATATGTGGGATGCCGCAGAATTCGCTCTGTCTCGACCAGGCCTCACACACATGCGAAAGCCCCGAGGCTGGACGCCTCGGGGCTTTCGCATGTGGCAAGTTGCGTACCGCAGATTTCCTACCGCAGGATGTCCCGTCGAACGATGGTTTCGTCGCGACCCGGTCCGACGCCGATGCACGACATGTACGCGCCCGAGAGCTCTTCGAGACGCAGGACGTAGTTCTGCGCGTTGATGGGCAGTTCCTCGAACGTGCGGGCGCCGGAGATGTCTTCCCACCAACCGGGCATCTCTTCGTAGATCGGCTTCGCGTGATGGAAACCGGTCTGCGTCATCGGCATCTCGTCGTGCCGAACGCCGTCGACGTCGTACGCGACACAGATCGGCACCGTGTCCAGGCTGGACAGGACGTCGAGTTTGGTCAGGAAGTAGTCGGTGATGCCGTTGACGCGCGTGGCGTATCGCGCGATGACGGCGTCGAACCAGCCGGTGCGCCGTGCACGCCCGGTCGTCACGCCCACCTCGCCGCCCTGCTTGGCCAGGTACTCGCCGTGATTGTCGAACAGCTCCGTCGGGAACGGTCCCGAGCCGACACGCGTCGTGTACGCCTTCAGGATGCCGAGGACGGTCCCGATCTTGTTGGGGCCGATGCCGGAACCGACCGACGCGCCGCCCGCCGTCGGGTTCGAGGACGTGACGTAGGGGTACGTGCCGTGGTCGACGTCGAGCAGTGTGCCCTGCGAGCCCTCGAGCAGAATCGTCTCGCCGCGCTCGAGCGCCAGGTTCAACTGCAGCCTGGTATCGGTGATGCGATGCTTGAAGCCCTCGGCCTGCTCGAGCACCTCGTCGACCACCTGCTGCGAATCCAGTGCGCGCCGGTTGTAGATCTTCGAGAGCACCTGGTTCTTGAATTCCAGTGCGGCCTCGACCTTTTGGGTCAGGATCTTCTCGTCGAGCACATCCGCGGCCCGAACACCGACACGGGCGATCTTGTCCTGGTAGCACGGCCCGATTCCGCGCCCGGTGGTACCGATCTTCTTGGCCCCGAGGAAACGCTCGGTCACCTTGTCGATGGCTACGTGGTACGGCATGATCAGGTGCGCATCGGCACTGAGCAGCAGGTTCGAGGTGTCCACGCCGCGCTTCTCGAGGCCGTCGAGCTCGGTGAGGAGCACTCCCGGATCGACGACGACGCCATTGCCGATGACGTTCTTCACGCCCGGCGTGAGGATTCCCGACGGGATCAGGTGCAGAGCGAACTTGTCGCCGTTCGGCAGGACCACGGTGTGGCCGGCATTGTTACCGCCCTGGTAGCGCACCACCCACTGAAGTCGTTCGCCGAAAAGGTCGGTGGCTTTGCCTTTGCCCTCGTCGCCCCACTGGGCGCCGATCAGGACTATCGCCGGCATGTGCTCTCCTACGTTGCATTCGTGCGAGGACGTGCTGCAGATTTGCTCGAACGGACGCAGCAGTCACCATTTGTCGCAGGCGCGACAGTGGCCGGGAGAACAGTCTAGCCGAGCCGGTGAGCTGGCCCGCATGCCGCTACGGTGGAGTCGAAACGAGGGCACTATGGTCGCCTGAGGGTTCGACGAAGATCTAGGAGCGCCGTGACACCGTTCGTTCTGCACTGCGGGAACCCGCCGCTGCCGATCACGCTGACCGACGTCCCACTGCGCAGCGCCGACGCCGTACCGACCGACGACGACTGCAGCGGGATCTTCTCCGACATCGAATCGGTCCCTGCCCCCCGCATCATCGTCCTGGGCGACGATGCCTCCCTGGCCGCCGTGCTGACCCGACTGATGCGCACCGACCGCCTGCACGTCGAACTCGCTTTCGTGCCCGACACGGCCACCGACGCAGCGCACATCTACAAACTCGGCACCGGATCACGCGCCGCGAAAGTGGCACTGACAGGCTCGGCGTCGGGCACTCCCCTCATTCGCGACGACGCGGGCAAGGCGGTGGTCGGCCGGGCACTTCTCGGCGGGGCCGACGGAGCCGAACTCGAGGGCGAGGCCTACGTCGACGACACTCGCCTGTTCTCCGGCGTCGTACCCGGCGTCGAGGTGGCACCGACCGCGGAACTGCCCGGCCTTCGTGCGCGCGTGATCAGCCGACGACGTCTTCTACCCCGCCGCTGGGTGAGCGGGCGCGCAATGCAACTCGGTTCCCCTGCCGCGAACCTGATGCGCGACGGCATCGCCGGCGACCGAACGGTGAAGAGATCGACGTTCTACCGGCACCATCAGGAGTGGTTGCTGGTCCGATGACCGTTCCCTTGCGTCGCAGTCCCGTCCTGCCGAGCCCGGTCTTCGTCGCCGTTCTCGCCGTCGCAGGAGTGGGCGGCGCAGTGGCGTGGACAGCCGAGGACGTCACGTCCACCGCTGCACGCCTCGGGGTGTTCGTTCTGGTACTGGCCGGCTGGATCGCCTCGGTGTGCCTGCACGAATTCGGTCACGCGTTCACCGCGTTTCGCGCCGGGGATCGCGAGGTCGAGCTCCGCGGCTACCTGACGCTCAACCCGCTGAAGTACACCCACCCGTTGCTCTCGATCGTCTTGCCGGTCGTATTCATCGCGATCGGCGGAATCGGACTGCCGGGCGGTGCCGTATATCTGCGCACCGGCCAGTTCTCGGCATCGACGCAGCGGCGCATCGCCCTCGCCGGTCCGTTCGCCAATGCCGTTCTCGCCGTGTTACTTCTGATCGTCATTCGCGTGTTCGGCACGGACGGGACCCATCAGGCCTTCTGGTACGGGCTCAGCTTCCTGGCCTTCCTGCAGATCATGGCCACGATCCTCAACCTGATTCCGGTGCCGGGACTCGACGGATACGCCGCACTCGAACCCTCGCTCTCGCCCGCCACCCGTGCATCGATGAACCAGTTCAAGGGCTACGGAATCCTCGTTCTCGTGGCATTGCTGTTCGTGCCGGCAGTCAATTCGGCATTCTTCGGGGCGATCTACACCCTCTTCGGATTGTCCGGTGTTCCCGAGTTCTTCGCCGGCAACGGTAACTTCCTGATGCGATTCTGGCTGTGACTCAACTGTTCTCGCTCACGATGCTCGCCGCGACATCACGCAGCGATCGTCGCAGCGAAGCCGGCCCCAGCACACTGACTCCCCCGCCGAGCGCGATCAGCTGAGCGAGTGCGACCTCCTCGCTCTCGAGCATCAACTCCACCTCGGTCCAGCCGTCACTGTCGGCCGTGCCCAGATCCGGCGTGGCCGCGACTCCGATCACCCGAGGCAGGGCACGCACTGCGTTGTCGGACAATCGGACTCGACAGGGGAACCTCAGCAACGACCGATCGAACTCCACCATCGACGCATCCCACCACTGCGCGAGGTCGAACCCGACCGGCCGAAGCACGTCGGTAGCCTGCTCCACCACGCTCTCGATCCGGTCGACCCGAAACGACAGGATGCGCGCACCGCGAGTGGCCACCAAGTACCAGACCGACGCCTTCACCACCAGGCCGAGTGGCCCGACGACCCGGCTCCCCCCGCGGTAACGGATCTCGATCTCCCGACCACCGAGCACCGTCCGCGCCAAGACGGGCACCAACTCGTTCGCAACGGGCGCGGTGAACCAACCGGGAACATCGACGTGCACACGCTCACGCCACAGCTGCGCGCTCGCCCGGAGCGAGACCGGCAGCGCGCCGAGGAGCTTGCTCTCGGCAGCGGCGGTGGCGTCGGACAAGCCGAGGTCGGCCGCAACCGACGGCATACCGAGCAGCATCAGCGCCGACGTTTCGGTACCGGTCATGCCGGTCAGTTTCGACTGCCACCCGTCGAGCAATCGGATGCCGCCGCCGGGGCCGGGTTCGGTCCACAGCGGCACGCCCGCGGCCCCGAGCGCGCCGATGTCGCGGTAGATCGTGCGTACCGATACCTCGACCTCGTCCGCAAGGGACTGCGCGGTCGCCTGTCGCCCCTCTTGGAGCAACAACATGATCCGAAGCAACCGTGCGGAACGCATCTGCCCGATATTACTGACACACGATGTCAGTGATGGGGGTCGATACTCGCAACATGACGACGTGGAAAGACTTCTCGACAACCGCCCCGAACCTCGCATCGGCCGTACAGGCCAGATTCACCGCTCACAAACACCATGTGCTCGCGACGCTCCGCGCGGACGGCTCACCGCGGGTGAGCGGCACCGAGGTCGAGTTCGACGACAGTGGCGTCCTGCGCCTCGGTTCGATGCTCGGTGCCGTCAAGGCACGGGATCTGCAGCGCGACGGACGATTCGCGCTGCACAGCAATCCAGGGCATCACTCGATGGAGGGCGGGGATGCGAAGATCGGCGGTCGAGCCGTCGAAATCACCGATCCGGCTGCGCTGCAACCGATATTCGACGCTGCACCGGGCGAACTGGTGCCGTATCACGTGTTCGATCTCGACATCACCGAGGTCGTCCTGACGTCACTGGTGGACGATCACATGCAGATCGACGTGTGGCGTCCGGGCTTCGAGATACGCACGGTCACCAGGTGAGCTCTTCCTTGCAGGTCCGGCCGTGCGCGGTCGGTTCGACCTGAACCGTGGCGTGGTCGAGGCCGTAGGTGGACAACAGAGATCTGGCCCGGTCGAGCACCATCGACGACGACCCATCGCATTCGAGATGCACAGTGGCCACGTCCATTCCGGTGGTCAGCGTCCACACGTGCAGGTCGTGCACCCCCGTCACCCCCGGTAGCGCCGTCAGGTCGCCGGTCAACGCATCGACGTCGACGTGCCCTGGACTCGCCTGAGTGAGAATGCGCAGAGCCGAGCCGGCGAGCTTGATTGCGCGCGGGATCACCCACAGGGAGATCAGGACACCGACGACGATGTCGGCCCAGGTCCACTGAAACACGACCATCAGAACGCCTGCGACGAGCACCCCGACACTGCCGACTGCGTCGGCCAGAACTTCCATGTAGGCACCGCGCACTGCCAGGGAGTCCTTGGCATCGGCGCGAATGAGCAGCATGACGACGACATTGGCCGCGAGACCGGCTGTCGCAGTGAGGATGAGCGGTACGCCGGGGATTTCGGGAGCATCGCCGATGCGAGAGACCGCCTCGTACATGATGAACGCCGCGACACCCAGCAGTAGAACTGCATTCGCGATGGCAGTGAGCACCTCGGCCCGGTGCCAACCGAAAGTCCTTGCCGCGGCGGCACTTCCCTTGCGGGCCAGCAGAAGCGCGACCAACCCCATGGACATGCCGAGCACGTCGGTGAGCATGTGGCCTGCATCGGCGAGCAGACCGAGCGAACCGATGGCCACGGCCACGGTGGCCTCGACGACGAGGAACACCACCAGAATCGCCAACGCCACGACCATCTTGCGAATGCGGGCCTTGGGCGGCCCCACACCTGTGGACGAGTGACCGCCCACCCCGTGACTGTGCCCGTGACCCGCGCCCATGACTCCCCCTCGCTACCGATACCGACTTCCGGGAGTCACCATATGCGTACATACGCATATGTGCAATGGTGTGCGCTCAGGTCATTCCTCCGGCGGGACGTGCGGATGCTTCACCGTCGGCGGAAGCGTCGCCAACGCAGAAATACGCTTGAGGCCGGCGACCTGCAGCAAGTCGACGATGATCGACCGCAACTGCGCCAACACCACCGTCGCCGACAGGCCGGCGTTGGAGATCAACTCCGGCTTGGCACCGGCCGCGACCGACCGCAGCACTCGTGCTGCCTCCGCCGCATCCGGCTTCTGCCCCGGATCGGCGAGAATCATCTGCCGCAACACCTCCACGGCATGCGCCAGCTTCTCCACCTCGTCGACGACGCGCGGATCGAGAATCTCGTCGTCTCGTACCAGCGTCAGCGATCGCCGAGCGAGCACCCGGATGTTGCGGACGGCATTGTCGATCGGATCGGCCGTCGCCGCGAGGGCCGCCAGGCGATTGCGGTGATTCCAGTACATCGGCGAGATCCGGGCAATTTCCCGGCCTCCCTTGAGGTCGGTCCGCAGAGCATCGATACCCGACTGCGTTGCACGCGCCTTACGCAACGCCTCCTCGATCGGTTTGGGATCGTTCGCCACCAAACCGTCGGCTACCTTCTGCAGCACACTTGCAGCCGTCGCCAACACGCTCGCCGCATCCTTGCGTGCACGCCACACCGGATGTGTCGGAATCAACGCCACGATCGCGATGCCCACCAGACCGCCGACCAACGCGTCGACCATGCGGTTGGGGCCACCCATGTTGCCCGGCGGGATCAGGGTCGCCACCAGAACCGCGGACGATCCGGCCTGCATCGCGATGATCGGACCGCCGTCGAGGAACACCGCGGCCGACATCGCCAACACGACCACCAACGCGATCTGCCACGGCCCGCTACCGATCAGCGAGATGAGCAGATCGCCGACGCCGATGCCCACCGTCACTCCGACGACGAGCTCCGCCGATCGGCGCAGGCGAGCTCCGAGCGATACGCCCAGCGAGACGACCGCGGCGATCGGTGCGAAGAACGGGCTCTCGTGACCGACGATGTCCGTCGCGACGAACCACGCCACACCTGCCGCCAACGCGCACTGAATGATGGGCAGCAGCGACAACTTCAACCGAGCACTGCCCGACTTCAGCCGGGTCCGGCCTCGCGCCCGGCTGGCGCGGGCCCGATCAGCCCAGGCCGAGCGCTTCTGCTGCCTTGGGGTCACAGTCTTCGAGGAGGTCGAGGCAGCGGGCGTACTCGTCGTTCTCGTTGATGTCGCGGGCGGCTTTGGCGAGGACTGCGACGCATCGGAGGAATCCGCGGTTGGGCTCATGGCTGTACGGGACCGGCCCGAATCCCTTCCATCCATTACGACGCAACTGGTCCAGACCTCGGTGATATCCGGTGCGCGCATAGGCGTACGCGGTGATGGTGGCGCCCGACTCGAGAGATGCCTCGGCCAGGTAGGCCCAGGCGATCGACGCCGTCGGATGCGCAGCTGCGACCGTCTCGGGAGCCTCGTGGTTCAGCAGCGCGGATTCGGCCTCGTCGTCGCCGGGCAACAGTGTGGGTTGGGGTCCGAGCAGATCACCGAAAGAAGTCATGGCGCTCATTGTGCCCCTACGTCACCGAATCGTGTCCGAACACCCCCGGTGGCGCTCGCGCCGAGCCGCAGTCACGGTGGATAGGCTGCCAGCTGACGAAATCGAGACCACGTGGGTTTTCGGACGATTCGGTGAACGAGGGAGAATGCATGCCGGACGAGAACAAGAAGGCGTCCTCCGAGGCCGATGCAGCCACCGAGGCCGACGCAGCAACCGAGAAGATCGATCTGGGCAAGAAGAAGCAGGTCGACGATTCCGCAGGAATCCAGACGGAGAAAATCGACCTCGACGCCGAACCCCAGCCGAAGGACAAGCCCGAGACAGAGGACGCGGCGACCGAGAAGATCGCCACAGTTCCAACCGAAACGCCTGCAGCTCCGGCCGCGAAACCGGTCGTCTCGCAGACTGCCAAACCTACCGCGGCCCCGCGTCGCATCCCGCCGCGGGGCCCGTCCGATAGTTTTGCGAAACCCGTTGCAGCAGAACAGAAAATACCGGCAGCAGTGCCTCCACCGGTCGGACCTCGGAAAATCGAGCCGCAGCAGGCCGCACCCAAGCAGGCCGCACCCAAGCAGGCCGCACCCAAGCAGGTCGGGCCCCAGCGCATCGGGCCCGCGCCCGCAGGGCCGGGACAGCCGAGTCACAAGAAGTGGTGGGCGGCGCTGGTGGCCGCAATCGTCGTGATCGCGGCGGTGGCCGCCGGGGCATATCTGCTCGTCGACCGGACGAGCGAGGACAACTCACCCGAGGCGCAGATCCGGTCCACGGTCGAATCGTTCACCAGGGCACTGGCCGGCGGTGACCTGGCCACGCTGCGCAGCACCTCGTGTGGGGATCTGGCGACGTTCTACCGCGACATCCCGGACTCCGAATTCGCCGATGTCCACCGCGTCTCGGTGGAACAGGGCAGCATCCCGAATCTCGACAGCATCGACGCCATCCAGGTCGGCGACGACACCACCGCGATCGCTCAAGTCATCGCGCACACCGATGCCAATCCGAACGACAGGTCGCCGCGCACCTTCGACCTGCGCCTGGAAGGCGATCAGTGGAAGGTGTGCAGCTGACGCTGCATGTGCGCAGAAACTCGTAGCAGAGCACGAGTTTCCGCGCACGTGCGGCGAAGCCGCTCTATCCTGCGGATACGCTGCGGCCTGCGGACTTCAGGTCGTTGCACGCCTCGATGACACGGGCGGTCATACCGGCCTCGGCCTTCTTGAGGTAGCTGCGCGGGTCGTAGGCCTTCTTGTTGCCCACCTCGCCGTCGACCTTGAGCACACCGTCGTAGTTGGAGAAGAAGTGTCCGGCGATGGGGCGGCTGAACGCGTACTGGGTGTCGGTGTCGACGTTCATCTTCACGACGCCGTACTCGAGGGCCTCTTCGATTTCGCTCTTCGCCGAGCCCGATCCGCCGTGGAAGACGAAGTCGAACGGCTTGGAACCCGATGCCAGGCCGAGCTTCTCCGAAGCAACCTTCTGGCCGTCAGCGAGCACCGATGGCTTGAGCTTGACGTTGCCCGGCTTGTACACGCCGTGCACGTTGCCGAACGTCGCTGCCAGCAGGTACCGCGAGCCCGCATCACCTGCGCCGAGCGCCTCGACGGTCTTGAGGAAGTCTTCGTTGGAGGTGTAGAGCTTGTCGTTGATCTCGGCCTCGACGCCGTCTTCCTCGCCGCCGACGACGCCGATCTCGACCTCGAGAATGATGTTCGCCGCTGCAGCGCGGGCCAACAGGTCCTTGGCGATCTCGAGGTTCTCGTCGATCGGGATGGCCGAGCCGTCCCACATGTGCGACTGGAACAGCGGGTTCTTTCCTGCGTCGACGCGTTCCTGTGAGATCGCGATCAGCGGTCGAACGTACGTGTCCAGCTTGTCCTTGGGGCAGTGGTCGGTGTGCAACGCGATGGTGACGTCGTACTTGGCGGCGATCACGTGCGCGAACTCGGCCAGCGCCACTGCGCCGACGACCATGTCCTTGATGCCGAGGCCCGATCCGAACTCGGCACCTCCGGTGGAGAACTGGATGATGCCGTCGCTACCCGCGTCGGCGAAGCCCTTGATGGCGGCATTGATGGACTCGGAACCCACACAGTTGATTGCCGGAAAGGCGAACTTGTGTTCCTTCGCCCGGCCCAGCATCTCGGCGTAGACCTCGGGAGTTGCGATAGGCACGGCGTCATTCCTCCATTGAAAGTTCGATTGTGTCCTGTGCAGTATGGCAACCTCCCGGCGCGGTGTCGTGCGTACCCGCATCCCTGAGGTCATTCCACAGGCGCACCGAGAACGACGAACAGGCCATCGCGTTCACAGCCGGGCGACACCATCTATTCAGGACTTACCAGTTTCGGCCGGTAGTGTGGGCGCGGTGAGTCTCCTAGCTGCCTCGGAATCCGTGACGACGAACCTGGCCCTTTTGCCTGGATTCCTCGACCCGGTGAACCTGCTCAACTCTTTCGGTCACTGGGTGCTGATCGGGCTCCTGCTGGTGGTGTTCATCGAGTCCGGACTGCTGTTTCCGCTGCTCCCTGGCGATTCACTGCTCTTCACGGCAGGATTGATCGCGGCGTCGAAGTCCACCGAGATCGAGCCGTTCGCGTCCATCTGGACTCTCGTCATCCTGATTCCGATTGCGGCCATCCTCGGCGATCAGGTCGGCTACCTCATCGGCACCAAGGGTGGCGCGGCCCTGTTCAAGAGCAACGATTCGCGATTCTTCAAGAAGAAGTACATCGACGAATCGCACCTGTTCTTCGAAAAGCACGGTCCGATCACCATCATCCTGGCTCGCTTCGTGCCGATCGTGCGGACGTTCGCGCCGGTCGTCGCCGGTGCGTCGCACATGAAGTACTCACTGTTCCTCACGTACAACGTCGTCGGCGGCATCCTGTGGGGCGCGGGTGTGACGGTACTGGGATACCTGCTCGGGCAGATCGCGTTCATCCGTGAGCACGTCGACATCATCTTCCTGATCATCGTTGCCGTGTCCGTACTGCCCATCGTCATCGAGGTCGGCAAGCGCATGATCAAAGCCCGCAAGACTCCGCTCGGCGAGGCGGCCGACGCACTAGAGGCCGACGCCCCGGACGCCAAGTCCTGACCGAGATCCTCCGAAAGTGATCGAGTCCATGTCGTCGCTTACCACTGCGCTGCCGACCGTCTCCGTTCAGGCAGTCGGCAGCTTCGGCCCGCTGCAGACGGCAGGGCCCCTCGTCGTGTGGATCGTCGTGATGACGTTCGTGTTCATCGAATGCGCCGTGATCATCGGACTGTTCCTGCCCGGCGATTCGATGCTGATCACCGCAGGAATCGTGATGGCGACGCACGCGTCGGGCACCGGTCACATCTGGGCTCTGTCGCTCGGTGCGATGGTCGCCGCAATCGCGGGCAATCAGGTGGGATACATGATCGGCCACCGGACCGGCTCGACACTGGTGGCCCGCAAGAACGGCAAGTACCTCAACACCAAGAACCTGCACAAGGTGAATCTGCTCCTCGAGAAGCACGGATTCTGGGCTGTGCTCGTTGCGCGCTGGATTCCGTGGGTGCGCACTCTGTGCCCGCTCGTCGCGGGTGCCGCGAAGATGGATCACCGCAAGTACACGGTCGCCAGCACCCTCGGCGCAATCATCTGGGCCCCGGTGTTGCTGCTGATCGGGTTCTACTTCGGCTCGTTCATCGAAGGCATACCGTGGCTGATGCCCGTCGTCCTGATCAGCATGATCGTGCTGCTCGTCGTCGGAACCGGGCTCGGCATCTGGCAGTACCGCAAGGAAATGTCGCGCCCCGAGGAGATCATCGAGGTCGACGAGGTAGTCGAGTAGGGCGGAACCTAGTGTCCTGCAGCCGAGACTCGGTAGGCGGCTTCCATCAGCATCCAGCCGCTCAGCTGCACCGATAGGTCTCTCTCGGGTACGTCGGACGGTCGCACCGTGCCTTCGGTGAAGGTGGCGATGTGCAGTCCTTGCCCGGGGAATCGCGCCTCGCGGTTCCAGTCGGCTCCGAACAGCGGGTTGTCCTCCACTTCGAGTCGGTTCTCCCATGCGGCCTCGGCCGAGTTCAGGACGATCGCCGCGGCAAGTTCGCGGGCACGGTCGTCCGCCTCCGAGTCCCCTGGCAGCTCGACCGCGACCACCGCCAGGTAACGCGCGAGGATGGCGTTGAACAGGCCGCCGTCTCCCCCGCCGCCGCCGGTGATGACCAGGTTGCGGGTCAGGTGGTTCTCCACGGCGTCGACCAGCGCGTGGACCCGCTCGGCATGCCTCGGGTGGCCGAGCCGAATCGCGAGTTCGGTTTCGAGACCCAGGGTGACGCCCTGGCAGTAGCTGTAGATCGCGCGTTCGACCTGTCCCGGTTCACCCGCGTCGACGAGTGCGCGGGTGGAGTGCACTCCGTCGATGATCAAGCCGGTTCGGGGGTCCCTCAGGGTGCGGTCCATCCAGTCGGACATCTCCTGGGCCCGCCACAGTCGGCCGGTGCGCGCGAGCATGATCGCGGCAGGACCGTTGGCCGGGGCGTTGTAGAAGTCGGACTTCTTGCGCCACGGGATGCCTCCGCCCTCGGCCGGGGCCCAGGCATCGAACAATTCCATCTCGATCTGCTGGATGCCGCCGCGATTGCCCACGAAATGCTGCCGCTGCGCGCGCTCGAGCGCCAACCCGAGCCACGCCATGTCGTCGTAGTAGTTGTTGGTCCACCCGCTGATGTTGCGGGTTCGGTGCGCTCGGGTGATCTTGTTCAGACGCCGACGACGCTTGGCGGTGAGATCGCGGTCGGCGGCATCGACCGCGCAATCGAGAAGGTGCGCCTGCCACCAGTAGTGCCAACGCAGGAACAGCCGCTCCCGGCGAACCGGTGGCCAGGCGACGACTCCGAGCGTCGTGCCCGGCAGACCCCACAGCCGACGCATGTGCCGCGCGACGACGGCCCCCTCCGCAGCGTCCGCACGCTGCGACCACAACTCCTGCATACCGAGATCCTGCCACTACCGTTGCTGATTCGTTACATGCCGCCCCGGAACGGACGTGGCCTCACCATGCGTCGTCGAGATCTGCGTGCCGCCTGATCCACGAGTGCATGGCAATCCCGGCAGCGACACCAGCATTGATGCTCCGAGTGGATCCGAATTGAGCGATCGATACCGTCATCGACGCCGACTCACGGGCACTCTCGGTGACGCCCGGTCCCTCCTGACCGAAGAGCAGAAGGCAGTCCCGCGGCAGATCGGCCGTCTCGATGGGGACCGACCCAGGAGTGTTGTCGACGGCGACGACGACGAGCCCGTGTTCGGCCGCGAACGCCATCAGCGCCTCCACCGAGTCGTGGTGATGGATGTGCTGGTACCGGTCGGTGACCATCGCACCGCGGCGGTTCCATCGACGTCGCCCGACGATATGCACGGCCTGGGCGGCGAAGGCGTTGGCGGTGCGCACGACGGTGCCGATGTTGGCGTCGTTGGTGAAGTTCTCGATGGCGACGTGCAACGGGTGGCGTCGAGTATCGATGTCGGCAACGATCGCCTCCCGTCGCCAATATCGATAGGCGTCGACGACGTTCCGGCGGTCACCGTCGGCGAGAAGCTCGGGATCCAGCCGCGGATCGTCGGGTGGTGGTTCGGCATGGGTCTCCGCCCACGGTCCGACGCCGTGCGGATTCTCGCCCCACTCGGTCGGGCCGACGTCCTCCGACGGCGAAGCGCTCTCGCCGCTCAATAGATTTCGTTGCTGTCGGCCGCGATGCGGAATCCGTGGCCGGTCGCGTCGTCGACGCACGAGATGCCGTTCTCGGCGGACGTGCAGGTGAAGCCGGCTTCCGCGATGGTCGCGCCCACCGCGAGTGGTGGATCGATCGACTCCCCGCCCGAGGTGTACACCACCCCACCCGCGCACATGAAAGCCGCGGGACCGTCGTTGGTGACTCGAATACCGTTGCCCCAGTTGATCATACAATCGTCGGGTCGCGGCGGCACCGGCGTGGTGGTGCCCTGGCACCCGGCCTCGGTGCGGCTCGCCAACGGCACGATGCCGCACTGGAACAGACCGTCGGGGGAACTGAAGTAGTACGCGCCCCCGATGGCGGCGTAGGTCGTCTGCGGTTCGACCGTGGGCGGCGGTTCCGCCGGAGGCGGAGGAGGCGGTAGCGGCACCTCGGTAGTCGTGATCGGCGGGGCGGTGGTGGGCGCTGCCGTGGTCGTCGTTACCGCGGGCGTGGTGGTCGACGGCGGCGGAGACTGAGCCGCGGATTCACCACTGCATCCGGCGAGAACGAGAGCGGAGGCTGCGGCGATCCCGATCACCCCAGCCCGTACCGAACGAATTTTCCTTGCCCTGCTCGACCCGAACGTGCTCAGCATGAAAAAACCCCGACCCACCTTTCGACACCGACTGCTCGAAGGACCGACGATACCGGCGTCAGGGCCGGCATCGTCCGGCGAGGAGTTCTAGGTGTGGCTCAGGCGCCGGTTGACCTCACGAGTGAGCCATGCGGGCGAGAAGCGCGATCCGAGCGAGAGCGCCTTGGAAGGCAAGCCGACCGGGAAATGCACCTTGTGCAACCGACGCTTCACCGGACGGGTCGCCGCGAAGATCGCGTCGGACACATCTTTCACGGTCAGTTTGATACCCAACGAGCTCGTGGTGCCCGTCGAGACGCCCTGGGTCATCGCCGTCTGGACGAACAGCGGCCACATGGCCTTGACCGAGATGTCGTACTTGCTCCACTCGAGGTCCAACGCCTCGGTGATGCCGCGCACCGCGAACTTGGTTGCGCCGTACGTCACCAACTCGGGCTGACCGTAGATGGCCGACGCGGAGCACAGGTTGACGACCTGCGCGCCCGGTGTGTCCTTCAGGTAAGGGAACGCCGCGAGGGTGCCGTAGATGACCCCGTTGACGTTGATGTCGATCTGACGACGGTGCACCGCGAGCGGCATGTCCTCGAACGCACCCGCGGCCAGAATTCCGGCGTTGTTGATCAGGATGTCGAGTCGACGACCGTCGCCCTCGGCGACGAACTCCTTCAACCGGGTTTCCCACTGATCGGAGTTGGTTACATCCAAGATGCCGGTGACGACGCGGCCGCTGAGCGAGGCAGCTTCCTTGCCGAGCGATGCCAAGCCGGTCTCGTCGATGTCGTAGGCACCGACGAGGTAGCCACTGGCAGCGAACTTGAGAGCCGTCGCGCGGCCGATACCGGCTGCTGCGCCTGAGATGAAGACAGTTGGTCGAGTCACATCGATCACCGTACATGTAACCCTACTTGCCGGTAACCCCCTATCGTCGAATATCGAACAACCGCCGTCGGCGGCTCAGGAGCACCGAAGTGAACAACGCGAGAATCGTGCGATCCGTCGTCATCGTGACGATCGGCTACGGGGTCGTCCTGGCGATCTGGATCGGCTGGCTGCAGCCCCGGACTCCGCCCGGAACGCTTCCGTACCAGCTGGCGGCCCTGGTGGCCGGATTCGGCGCCGCTCTCGGACTGGCGATGATGATCGCCGGACGCCCCACGCGTGAGCAGAAACAACTGATCGAACACGGCGTCGAGGGCTGGGCGACGGTGGACGCCATCCGCCGAATCGACGACGACACCGCCGAGCTCGACCTCGAATTCACGGTTCCGGGATCGGCCAGCTACTTCGGAAAGATCGTCTACGACATACCGAATTCCGACACCTCGCGGTTCGAGCCCGGCACGGTGATCGCCGTCCGCGTCGATCCCGCCCACCGCGAACGGGTCCTGCTCCTACCTCGACCTCAGGGCCTCGACGAGTAGGACCTGCGCCGCCACATAGGTCGAGAGAACGATCGCCTCGGCTGCCCTGCGATGGCTCTCCTCGGTCAGAAACAGACGTCGGAACACGATCAGCGCATCGGAGGCGGTGAACAGCGCTCCGCCGATCATCAGCCGTCGATCGCCGCCCCGCGAGACCGCGCCCGCGGACAGCGTCGCGGTGGTTGCCAACACTGCCCCGTAGGCCGACAGGGTCGGCGCCACCGCTGGCTGCCGTCGGGCCAGGAGCACCGCCGCGGCCGCCCACCCCGCATACCTCGGGATCGCGTCGACCGGTGCGGGACGGGCACCCCGTCGGAGCAGCAGATACGTGTAGCTGCCCTGCATCACCGCGAACGCACGCGCACCCCATTCCAGGGCGGAGTCGTCGTCCGGATCGATCAACAGAACGTCGCCGACGGTAGCGGCCGCAAGGCCTGCCAACAGCACCCGATCACGCGCCGGATCGAGCCCGCTCGCCAGCGCCGGGACGATCAGCGGTTTGACTGCACGCTGCAACGACGAAGATCCCGTCCAAGCACCGACAACGGTCACCGCCCCCGCCGCCACCGCGGCCGCGCGAGCCCGCCGAACCCGACCGACACCCATTCCAGACCTCCACCGAAAAATCTCGTCACAGTGAAAGTCACATGTGACGCTGACCCCTATCGCTTGATACTCGCAGGTCGCGTCGCCATCGTGGAAAAGTCGGTCGGAAAATTTCGAGCAGTGGGGACCATCATGCGCCGCAAACTCACCGGGCAGGCCAGTTCTGCGCGCTCCGATGTCTTCGACCTCCCCAATCCGTTGCTCCGCGACTGCGACCTCCGTCAGGCGCGCATCAAGCGCTGGGTCACCGCCCTGCTCATCGTCATGGTTCCGGTGTCGCTGTGGATCGGTCTCAGCGCGCACGACGATCAGCAACAGCGGCTCGAAAATCAGAGAAACTCGATTCACCAGGTCACTGCGACCACGACCGACGTGGCAGAGACCGCATCGGTCGCATCGACCGAATTCGGATCGTCCGGCGCTGCAGCCGCCACCGCTGTCGACTCCCGCTGGGTATACCGGGGCATCGAACACACCGGACGCGTCAGCGTCGACACCGGTTCTCCGGTCGGGACCACCACCGAGATCTGGGTCGACAACAGCGGCAACCTGAGTTTGCGACCACTGACGTCGTCCGACGTCGCCGCCGCATCCATCTTCAACGCCATCGGTAGCTGGGTGCTGGCCGCGGTAGTTCTCATCGGCTTCTACCACCTGATGTGCTTCCGGTACGACGGTCGACGTAATGCGGAGTGGGATCGCGACATCGCCGATCTCCTGAGCCGACACTGACCGATCCCCTGATTCCTTCGGGATCAGGCCCGCGTTGCGATAGATAGTTAGTGTATGTAACAATAAATCGGTGAGTCACTCCGACGAAGACATCCGGGACCTTCTCTCACAGTTGGTCACCAGCTCATCGCGCTTCGTCCGATTGGCCGCGCGGTTCGGCAGCGACGAATGGCCGCGAGCATGGATGCGAGCCCTGTCGTTGCTCGAGGAATACCAGCCGGTGCGAATCAGCACCTTCGCCGAGCTGGATCGATGCTCCCAACCATCGGCGACGGCGTTGCTCGCCAAGCTGAGCAACGCCGACCTCGTCACCAGACGATCGGACCCCGACGACTCGCGCGCCGTGCTCGTCGAGATGACCGAGGCCGGCCACCGGTGGCTCGCCGACGGTCGACGCCACCTCGTCGACGGACTGGTCCCGTACCTGTCCGACCGTGACCCAGAACAGATCCAGAAACTGACCGACGGCTTGAGCGAGCTACGCAGCATTCTCGAGCCCGTCGATCACGGAATGAGAGGAACTCTTTCGTGACCGCCAGCACCTCCTCCGACAGCCTCTTGAAGCAACCCCGCGCGGTGTGGGCTGTCGCATTCGCCAGCGTCATCGCCTTCATGGGCATCGGCCTCGTGGATCCCATCCTCAAGCCGATCGGTGAGCAACTCGATGCCTCGCCGTCCCAGGTGTCACTGCTCTTCACCAGCTACATGCTCGTCACCGGCGTCGCAATGCTGATCACCGGAGTGGTGTCCAGCCGCTTCGGCCCGAAGCGGACATTGCTGGTGGGCCTGGCGATCATCGTCGTCTTCGCCGCGCTGGCCGGCACGTCCGGATCGGTCGGCGAGATCATCGGCTTCCGCGCCGGCTGGGGACTGGGCAACGCGCTCTTCATCGCCACGGCGCTGTCGACCATTGTCGGTGCCGCGTCGGGTGGAGTCGCGCGGGCGATCATCCTCTACGAGGCCGCGCTGGGTATCGGCATCGCGACCGGTCCCCTCGTCGGCGGCGTCCTGGGTGGATTCAGCTGGCGTGGACCGTTCTTCGGCGTCGCGGCCCTGATGGCCGTCGCGTTCATCCTGCTCATCGTCATGCTCCCCGACACCCCCAAGCCCGCGCACACCACCTCGATCCTCGATCCGTTTCGTGCGCTTCGGCACCGCGGATTGTTGACCGTCGGGATCACTGCTCTGCTCTACAACTACGGCTTCTTCACCCTGCTCGCGTACACGCCGTTCCCACTGGACATGGGCACCTACTCGATCGGATTCATCTTCTTCGGCTGGGGCCTGTGCCTGGCCGTGGCGTCGGTGTTCATCGCACCGAAGCTGCAGCGGGCCTTCGGAACGCTGAACATGATGATGCTCGCGCTCCTGCTGTTCGCCGTCGACCTGGGCGTCATGGCGATGTTCACCGAGAACAAGACCGTCCTGATCGTGGGAACCGTCGTGGCCGGGTTGTTCCTCGGCGTCAACAACACCCTGATCACCGAGACGGTCATGATCTCGGCACCGGTCGAACGGTCGACGGCATCGGCTGCCTACAGCTTCGTTCGCTTCACCGGTGGAGCAGCGGCGCCGTACCTGGCAGGCAAGCTGGGCGAGTCCAACATGCACGTGCCGTTCTGGGTGGGTGCCGCGTGCACCGCGCTGGCGATCGTCGTCCTTGCCACCGGACGGAAGGTGCTCGCTCACGTCGACGACCACGAACCTGCACCTCACAGCATCGACGAGGCCCGGGCTGTGACGGTCGGCGACTGAATTACGTTCATCCGAAAGCCTTTTCGCGACGGTCGAGATCACGGATCTCGGCCGTCGCGTCGCATCTGCGGCCCCTCTCGCCACATGAGCCTCATCCGTAACACTTCCATAACCAAACCACTGTAAAGCTCTTTTCTGTTTGCTGGACCGGACGGTTGGTTTACGGTTCCCCCATCACGGTTGTTCGTGTGACTCACCAACAACACTCGTTCCGCGTGGGAGGACGGGTGCGCGCAGCACGATGCTGCCACTGACCGAAGGGCCACAATCTCCATGTCGCAGAAGTCGATCGCCAGGTCCAAGAAGGCGCGCCTCGCCGCTGCCGGGGCCGCCATGGCGCTGTCCCTCTCCATCGCCGCACCGGGAATTGCCAGTGCGCAGGAACCGACGACCCCCGAAAGTTCCGCCGTCGAGCAGCCGGCCACCGAGGGCGGCACCGAATCCGGGGCCCCCGCCGCCGGAGAAGGCGCAGGCGTGGACGGATCGGCCACAGCCTCCGTCGACGGGCAGCTCCAAGCCCCCGCCCCCGCTGTCACCCCCGAGGATGCGGCCGCGGCCGCATCCTCGGGGGTGACAGCGGGGGCGGGGGCTTGGAGCTGCCCGTCGACGGAGGCTGTGGCCGATCCGTCCACGCCTGCGCCTTCTCCGGCGGCGGGGGCCCCGGATTCGGTGCCGCCCTCGGTGGCCGGCTGCTCGACGGCGGAACTTTCGGGGGTCGTCGGTTCCTGCGCACTGGCAATTCCCGGTGCGGCGATGGAGAGGGACAGCGCCATGGCGGCCCCGGCAGCGGCGAGGCGCGCCTTCTTGGACCTGGCGATCGACTTCTGCGACATGGAGATTGTGGCCCTTCGGTCAGTGGCAGCATCGTGCTGCGCGCACCCGTCCTCCCACGCGGAACGAGTGTTGTTGGTGAGTCACACGAACAACCGTGATGGGGGAACCGTAAACCAACCGTCCGGTCCAGCAAACAGAAAAGAGCTTTACAGTGGTTTGGTTATGGAAGTGTTACGGATGAGGCTCATGTGGCGAGAGGGGCCGCAGATGCGACGCGACGGCCGAGATCCGTGATCTCGACCGTCGCGAAAAGGCTTTCGGATGAACGTAATTCAGTCGCCGACCGTCACAGCCCGGGCCTCGTCGATGCTGTGAGGTGCAGGTTCGTGGTCGTCGACGTGAGCGAGCACCTTCCGTCCGGTGGCAAGGACGACGATCGCCAGCGCGGTGCACGCGGCACCCACCCAGAACGGCACGTGCATGTTGGACTCGCCCAGCTTGCCTGCCAGGTACGGCGCCGCTGCTCCACCGGTGAAGCGAACGAAGCTGTAGGCAGCCGATGCCGTCGACCGTTCGACCGGTGCCGAGATCATGACCGTCTCGGTGATCAGGGTGTTGTTGACGCCGAGGAACAACCCGGCCACGACGGTTCCCACGATCAGGACGGTCTTGTTCTCGGTGAACATCGCCATGACGCCCAGGTCGACGGCGAACAGCAGGAGCGCGAGCATCATCATGTTCAGCGTTCCGAAGGCCCGCTGCAGCTTCGGTGCGATGAACACCGACGCCACGGCCAGGCACAGGCCCCAGCCGAAGAAGATGAATCCGATCGAGTAGGTGCCCATGTCCAGTGGGAACGGCGTGTACGCGAGCAGGGTGAAGAAGCCGTAGTTGTAGAGCAGAGCAGTGATCCCGACGGTCAACAATCCGCGGTGCCGAAGCGCACGAAACGGATCGAGGATCGAGGTGGTGTGCGCGGGCTTGGGGGTGTCGGGGAGCATGACGATGAGCAGGATGAACGCGACGGCCATCAGGGCCGCGACGCCGAAGAACGGTCCACGCCAGCTGAATCCACCCAGGACGCCGCCGACGAGGGGACCGGTCGCGATGCCGATACCCAGCGCGGCCTCGTAGAGGATGATCGCCCGCGCGACTCCACCCGACGCGGCACCGACAATGGTCGACAGCGCCGTGGCGATGAAGAGCGCGTTGCCCAGTCCCCAGCCGGCGCGGAAGCCGATGATCTCGCCGACCGATCCGGACGTGCCGGCCAGCGCGGCGAAGACGACGATGATCGCCAGGCCCACCAGCAATGTCCGCTTCGGGCCGAAGCGGCTGGACACCACTCCGGTGATCAGCATTGCGACGCCGGTGACGAGCATGTAGCTGGTGAAGAGCAGTGACACCTGGGACGGCGAGGCATCGAGTTGCTCACCGATCGGCTTGAGGATGGGATCCACGAGGCCGATGCCCATGAAGGCGATGACGCTGGCGAATGCGACAGCCCACACCGCGCGGGGTTGCTTCAAGAGGCTGTCGGAGGAGGTGCTGGCGGTCACGAAAGAGTTCCTCTCATTCCGTGATCGACGGGCTCGAGAATGCTGCGTAGCTCGCTCAAGCCGTCGGTCAGTTTCTGGATCTGTTCTGGGTCACGGTCGGACAGGTACGGGACCAGTCCGTCGACGAGGTGGCGTCGACCGTCGGCGAGCCACCGGTGGCCGGCCTCGGTCATCTCGACGAGCACGGCGCGCGAGTCGTCGGGGTCCGATCGTCTGGTGACGAGGTCGGCGTTGCTCAGCTTGGCGAGCAACGCCGTCGCCGATGGTTGGGAGCATCGATCCAGCTCGGCGAAGGTGCTGATTCGCACCGGCTGGTATTCCTCGAGCAACGACAGGGCTCGCATCCATGCTCGCGGCCATTCGTCGCTGCCGAACCGCGCGGCCAATCGGACGAAGCGCGATGAGCTGGTGACCAACTGTGAGAGAAGGTCCCGGATGTCTTCGTCGGAGTGACTCACCGATTTATTGTTACATACACTAACTATCTATCGCAACGCGGGCCTGATCCCGAAGGAATCAGGGGATCGGTCAGTGTCGGCTCAGGAGATCGGCGATGTCGCGATCCCACTCCGCATTACGTCGACCGTCGTACCGGAAGCACATCAGGTGGTAGAAGCCGATGAGAACTACCGCGGCCAGCACCCAGCTACCGATGGCGTTGAAGATGGATGCGGCGGCGACGTCGGACGACGTCAGTGGTCGCAAACTCAGGTTGCCGCTGTTGTCGACCCAGATCTCGGTGGTGGTCCCGACCGGAGAACCGGTGTCGACGCTGACGCGTCCGGTGTGTTCGATGCCCCGGTATACCCAGCGGGAGTCGACAGCGGTGGCGGCTGCAGCGCCGGACGATCCGAATTCGGTCGATGCGACCGATGCGGTCTCTGCCACGTCGGTCGTGGTCGCAGTGACCTGGTGAATCGAGTTTCTCTGATTTTCGAGCCGCTGTTGCTGATCGTCGTGCGCGCTGAGACCGATCCACAGCGACACCGGAACCATGACGATGAGCAGGGCGGTGACCCAGCGCTTGATGCGCGCCTGACGGAGGTCGCAGTCGCGGAGCAACGGATTGGGGAGGTCGAAGACATCGGAGCGCGCAGAACTGGCCTGCCCGGTGAGTTTGCGGCGCATGATGGTCCCCACTGCTCGAAATTTTCCGACCGACTTTTCCACGATGGCGACGCGACCTGCGAGTATCAAGCGATAGGGGTCAGCGTCACATGTGACTTTCACTGTGACGAGATTTTTCGGTGGAGGTCTGGAATGGGTGTCGGTCGGGTTCGGCGGGCTCGCGCGGCCGCGGTGGCGGCGGGGGCGGTGACCGTTGTCGGTGCTTGGACGGGATCTTCGTCGTTGCAGCGTGCAGTCAAACCGCTGATCGTCCCGGCGCTGGCGAGCGGGCTCGATCCGGCGCGTGATCGGGTGCTGTTGGCAGGCCTTGCGGCCGCTACCGTCGGCGACGTTCTGTTGATCGATCCGGACGACGACTCCGCCCTGGAATGGGGTGCGCGTGCGTTCGCGGTGATGCAGGGCAGCTACACGTATCTGCTGCTCCGACGGGGTGCCCGTCCCGCACCGGTCGACGCGATCCCGAGGTATGCGGGGTGGGCGGCCGCGGCGGTGCTCCTGGCCCGACGGCAGCCAGCGGTGGCGCCGACCCTGTCGGCCTACGGGGCAGTGTTGGCAACCACCGCGACGCTGTCCGCGGGCGCGGTCTCGCGGGGCGGCGATCGACGGCTGATGATCGGCGGAGCGCTGTTCACCGCCTCCGATGCGCTGATCGTGTTCCGACGTCTGTTTCTGACCGAGGAGAGCCATCGCAGGGCAGCCGAGGCGATCGTTCTCTCGACCTATGTGGCGGCGCAGGTCCTACTCGTCGAGGCCCTGAGGTCGAGGTAGGAGCAGGACCCGTTCGCGGTGGGCGGGATCGACGCGGACGGCGATCACCGTGCCGGGCTCGAACCGCGAGGTGTCGGAATTCGGTATGTCGTAGACGATCTTTCCGAAGTAGCTGGCCGATCCCGGAACCGTGAATTCGAGGTCGAGCTCGGCGGTGTCGTCGTCGATTCGGCGGATGGCGTCCACCGTCGCCCAGCCCTCGACGCCGTGTTCGATCAGTTGTTTCTGCTCACGCGTGGGGCGTCCGGCGATCATCATCGCCAGTCCGAGAGCGGCGCCGAATCCGGCCACCAGGGCCGCCAGCTGGTACGGAAGCGTTCCGGGCGGAGTCCGGGGCTGCAGCCAGCCGATCCAGATCGCCAGGACGACCCCGTAGCCGATCGTCACGATGACGACGGATCGCACGATTCTCGCGTTGTTCACTTCGGTGCTCCTGAGCCGCCGACGGCGGTTGTTCGATATTCGACGATAGGGGGTTACCGGCAAGTAGGGTTACATGTACGGTGATCGATGTGACTCGACCAACTGTCTTCATCTCAGGCGCAGCAGCCGGTATCGGCCGCGCGACGGCTCTCAAGTTCGCTGCCAGTGGCTACCTCGTCGGTGCCTACGACATCGACGAGACCGGCTTGGCATCGCTCGGCAAGGAAGCTGCCTCGCTCAGCGGCCGCGTCGTCACCGGCATCTTGGATGTAACCAACTCCGATCAGTGGGAAACCCGGTTGAAGGAGTTCGTCGCCGAGGGCGACGGTCGTCGACTCGACATCCTGATCAACAACGCCGGAATTCTGGCCGCGGGTGCGTTCGAGGACATGCCGCTCGCGGTGCACCGTCGTCAGATCGACATCAACGTCAACGGGGTCATCTACGGCACCCTCGCGGCGTTCCCTTACCTGAAGGACACACCGGGCGCGCAGGTCGTCAACCTGTGCTCCGCGTCGGCCATCTACGGTCAGCCCGAGTTGGTGACGTACGGCGCAACCAAGTTCGCGGTGCGCGGCATCACCGAGGCGTTGGACCTCGAGTGGAGCAAGTACGACATCTCGGTCAAGGCCATGTGGCCGCTGTTCGTCCAGACGGCGATGACCCAGGGCGTCTCGACGGGCACCACGAGCTCGTTGGGTATCAAACTGACCGTGAAAGATGTGTCCGACGCGATCTTCGCGGCGACCCGTCCGGTGAAGCGTCGGTTGCACAAGGTGCATTTCCCGGTCGGCTTGCCTTCCAAGGCGCTCTCGCTCGGATCGCGCTTCTCGCCCGCATGGCTCACTCGTGAGGTCAACCGGCGCCTGAGCCACACCTAGAACTCCTCGCCGGACGATGCCGGCCCTGACGCCGGTATCGTCGGTCCTTCGAGCAGTCGGTGTCGAAAGGTGGGTCGGGGTTTTTTCATGCTGAGCACGTTCGGGTCGAGCAGGGCAAGGAAAATTCGTTCGGTACGGGCTGGGGTGATCGGGATCGCCGCAGCCTCCGCTCTCGTTCTCGCCGGATGCAGTGGTGAATCCGCGGCTCAGTCTCCGCCGCCGTCGACCACCACGCCCGCGGTAACGACGACCACGGCAGCGCCCACCACCGCCCCGCCGATCACGACTACCGAGGTGCCGCTACCGCCTCCTCCGCCTCCGGCGGAACCGCCGCCCACGGTCGAACCGCAGACGACCTACGCCGCCATCGGGGGCGCGTACTACTTCAGTTCCCCCGACGGTCTGTTCCAGTGCGGCATCGTGCCGTTGGCGAGCCGCACCGAGGCCGGGTGCCAGGGCACCACCACGCCGGTGCCGCCGCGACCCGACGATTGTATGATCAACTGGGGCAACGGTATTCGAGTCACCAACGACGGTCCCGCGGCTTTCATGTGCGCGGGTGGGGTGGTGTACACCTCGGGCGGGGAGTCGATCGATCCACCACTCGCGGTGGGCGCGACCATCGCGGAAGCCGGCTTCACCTGCACGTCCGCCGAGAACGGCATCTCGTGCGTCGACGACGCGACCGGCCACGGATTCCGCATCGCGGCCGACAGCAACGAAATCTATTGAGCGGCGAGAGCGCTTCGCCGTCGGAGGACGTCGGCCCGACCGAGTGGGGCGAGAATCCGCACGGCGTCGGACCGTGGGCGGAGACCCATGCCGAACCACCACCCGACGATCCGCGGCTGGATCCCGAGCTTCTCGCCGACGGTGACCGCCGGAACGTCGTCGACGCCTATCGATATTGGCGACGGGAGGCGATCGTTGCCGACATCGATACTCGACGCCACCCGTTGCACGTCGCCATCGAGAACTTCACCAACGACGCCAACATCGGCACCGTCGTGCGCACCGCCAACGCCTTCGCCGCCCAGGCCGTGCATATCGTCGGGCGACGTCGATGGAACCGCCGCGGTGCGATGGTCACCGACCGGTACCAGCACATCCATCACCACGACTCGGTGGAGGCGCTGATGGCGTTCGCGGCCGAACACGGGCTCGTCGTCGTCGCCGTCGACAACACTCCTGGGTCGGTCCCCATCGAGACGGCCGATCTGCCGCGGGACTGCCTTCTGCTCTTCGGTCAGGAGGGACCGGGCGTCACCGAGAGTGCCCGTGAGTCGGCGTCGATGACGGTATCGATCGCTCAATTCGGATCCACTCGGAGCATCAATGCTGGTGTCGCTGCCGGGATTGCCATGCACTCGTGGATCAGGCGGCACGCAGATCTCGACGACGCATGGTGAGGCCACGTCCGTTCCGGGGCGGCATGTAACGAATCAGCAACGGTAGTGGCAGGATCTCGGTATGCAGGAGTTGTGGTCGCAGCGTGCGGACGCTGCGGAGGGGGCCGTCGTCGCGCGGCACATGCGTCGGCTGTGGGGTCTGCCGGGCACGACGCTCGGAGTCGTCGCCTGGCCACCGGTTCGCCGGGAGCGGCTGTTCCTGCGTTGGCACTACTGGTGGCAGGCGCACCTTCTCGATTGCGCGGTCGATGCCGCCGACCGCGATCTCACCGCCAAGCGTCGTCGGCGTCTGAACAAGATCACCCGAGCGCACCGAACCCGCAACATCAGCGGGTGGACCAACAACTACTACGACGACATGGCGTGGCTCGGGTTGGCGCTCGAGCGCGCGCAGCGGCAGCATTTCGTGGGCAATCGCGGCGGCATCCAGCAGATCGAGATGGAATTGTTCGATGCCTGGGCCCCGGCCGAGGGCGGAGGCATCCCGTGGCGCAAGAAGTCCGACTTCTACAACGCCCCGGCCAACGGTCCTGCCGCGATCATGCTCGCGCGCACCGGCCGACTGTGGCGGGCCCAGGAGATGTCCGACTGGATGGACCGCACCCTGAGGGACCCCCGAACCGGCTTGATCATCGACGGAGTGCACTCCACCCGCGCACTCGTCGACGCGGGTGAACCGGGACAGGTCGAACGCGCGATCTACAGCTACTGCCAGGGCGTCACCCTGGGTCTCGAAACCGAACTCGCGATTCGGCTCGGCCACCCGAGGCATGCCGAGCGGGTCCACGCGCTGGTCGACGCCGTGGAGAACCACCTGACCCGCAACCTGGTCATCACCGGCGGCGGCGGGGGAGACGGCGGCCTGTTCAACGCCATCCTCGCGCGTTACCTGGCGGTGGTCGCGGTCGAGCTGCCAGGGGACTCGGAGGCGGACGACCGTGCCCGCGAACTTGCCGCGGCGATCGTCCTGAACTCGGCCGAGGCCGCATGGGAGAACCGACTCGAAGTGGAGGACAACCCGCTGTTCGGAGCCGACTGGAACCGCGAGGCGCGATTCCCCGGGCAAGGACTGCACATCGCCACCTTCACCGAAGGCACGGTGCGACCGTCCGACGTACCCGAGAGAGACCTATCGGTGCAGCTGAGCGGCTGGATGCTGATGGAAGCCGCCTACCGAGTCTCGGCTGCAGGACACTAGGTTCCGCCCTACTCGACTACCTCGTCGACCTCGATGATCTCCTCGGGGCGCGACATTTCCTTGCGGTACTGCCAGATGCCGAGCCCGGTTCCGACGACGAGCAGCACGATCATGCTGATCAGGACGACGGGCATCAGCCACGGTATGCCTTCGATGAACGAGCCGAAGTAGAACCCGATCAGCAGCAACACCGGGGCCCAGATGATTGCGCCGAGGGTGCTGGCGACCGTGTACTTGCGGTGATCCATCTTCGCGGCACCCGCGACGAGCGGGCACAGAGTGCGCACCCACGGAATCCAGCGCGCAACGAGCACAGCCCAGAATCCGTGCTTCTCGAGGAGCAGATTCACCTTGTGCAGGTTCTTGGTGTTGAGGTACTTGCCGTTCTTGCGGGCCACCAGTGTCGAGCCGGTCCGGTGGCCGATCATGTATCCCACCTGATTGCCCGCGATTGCGGCGACCATCGCACCGAGCGACAGAGCCCAGATGTGACCGGTGCCCGACGCGTGCGTCGCCATCACGATTCCTGCGGTGATCAGCATCGAATCGCCGGGCAGGAACAGTCCGATGATCACGGCGCATTCGATGAACACGAACGTCATCACGACGATCCACACGACGAGGGGCCCTGCCGTCTGCAGCGGGCCGAAGCTGCCGACTGCCTGAACGGAGACGGTCGGCAGCGCAGTGGTAAGCGACGACATGGACTCGATCACTTTCGGAGGATCTCGGTCAGGACTTGGCGTCCGGGGCGTCGGCCTCTAGTGCGTCGGCCGCCTCGCCGAGCGGAGTCTTGCGGGCTTTGATCATGCGCTTGCCGACCTCGATGACGATGGGCAGTACGGACACGGCAACGATGATCAGGAAGATGATGTCGACGTGCTCACGGATGAACGCGATCTGCCCGAGCAGGTATCCCAGTACCGTCACACCCGCGCCCCACAGGATGCCGCCGACGACGTTGTACGTGAGGAACAGTGAGTACTTCATGTGCGACGCACCGGCGACGACCGGCGCGAACGTCCGCACGATCGGCACGAAGCGAGCCAGGATGATGGTGATCGGACCGTGCTTTTCGAAGAACAGGTGCGATTCGTCGATGTACTTCTTCTTGAAGAATCGCGAATCGTTGCTCTTGAACAGGGCCGCGCCACCCTTGGTGCCGATGAGGTAGCCGACCTGATCGCCGAGGATGGCCGCAATCGGAATCAGGATGACGAGAGTCCAGATGGACGCGAACGGCTCGATCTCGGTGGACTTCGACGCCGCGATCAATCCTGCCGTGAAGAGCAGTGAATCGCCAGGGAGCAGCGGAAACAGCAGTCCGGACTCGATGAACACCACCAGCAGGAGCCCGATCAGCACCCAGTGACCGAAAGAGTTGAGCAGGTTCACCGGGTCGAGGAATCCAGGCAAAAGGGCCAGGTTCGTCGTCACGGATTCCGAGGCAGCTAGGAGACTCACCGCGCCCACACTACCGGCCGAAACTGGTAAGTCCTGAATAGATGGTGTCGCCCGGCTGTGAACGCGATGGCCTGTTCGTCGTTCTCGGTGCGCCTGTGGAATGACCTCAGGGATGCGGGTACGCACGACACCGCGCCGGGAGGTTGCCATACTGCACAGGACACAATCGAACTTTCAATGGAGGAATGACGCCGTGCCTATCGCAACTCCCGAGGTCTACGCCGAGATGCTGGGCCGGGCGAAGGAACACAAGTTCGCCTTTCCGGCAATCAACTGTGTGGGTTCCGAGTCCATCAATGCCGCCATCAAGGGCTTCGCCGACGCGGGTAGCGACGGCATCATCCAGTTCTCCACCGGAGGTGCCGAGTTCGGATCGGGCCTCGGCATCAAGGACATGGTCGTCGGCGCAGTGGCGCTGGCCGAGTTCGCGCACGTGATCGCCGCCAAGTACGACGTCACCATCGCGTTGCACACCGACCACTGCCCCAAGGACAAGCTGGACACGTACGTTCGACCGCTGATCGCGATCTCACAGGAACGCGTCGACGCAGGAAAGAACCCGCTGTTCCAGTCGCACATGTGGGACGGCTCGGCCATCCCGATCGACGAGAACCTCGAGATCGCCAAGGACCTGTTGGCCCGCGCTGCAGCGGCGAACATCATTCTCGAGGTCGAGATCGGCGTCGTCGGCGGCGAGGAAGACGGCGTCGAGGCCGAGATCAACGACAAGCTCTACACCTCCAACGAAGACTTCCTCAAGACCGTCGAGGCGCTCGGCGCAGGTGATGCGGGCTCGCGGTACCTGCTGGCAGCGACGTTCGGCAACGTGCACGGCGTGTACAAGCCGGGCAACGTCAAGCTCAAGCCATCGGTGCTCGCTGACGGCCAGAAGGTTGCTTCGGAGAAGCTCGGCCTGGCATCGGGTTCCAAGCCGTTCGACTTCGTCTTCCACGGCGGATCGGGCTCGGCGAAGAGCGAAATCGAAGAGGCCCTCGAGTACGGCGTCGTGAAGATGAACGTCGACACCGACACCCAGTACGCGTTCAGCCGCCCCATCGCCGGACACTTCTTCTCCAACTACGACGGTGTGCTCAAGGTCGACGGCGAGGTGGGCAACAAGAAGGCCTACGACCCGCGCAGCTACCTCAAGAAGGCCGAGGCCGGTATGACCGCCCGTGTCATCGAGGCGTGCAACGACCTGAAGTCCGCAGGCCGCAGCGTATCCGCAGGATAGAGCGGCTTCGCCGCACGTGCGCGGAAACTCGTGCTCTGCTACGAGTTTCTGCGCACATGCAGCGTCAGCTGCACACCTTCCACTGATCGCCTTCCAGGCGCAGGTCGAAGGTGCGCGGCGACCTGTCGTTCGGATTGGCATCGGTGTGCGCGATGACTTGAGCGATCGCGGTGGTGTCGTCGCCGACCTGGATGGCGTCGATGCTGTCGAGATTCGGGATGCTGCCCTGTTCCACCGAGACGCGGTGGACATCGGCGAATTCGGAGTCCGGGATGTCGCGGTAGAACGTCGCCAGATCCCCACACGAGGTGCTGCGCAGCGTGGCCAGGTCACCGCCGGCCAGTGCCCTGGTGAACGATTCGACCGTGGACCGGATCTGCGCCTCGGGTGAGTTGTCCTCGCTCGTCCGGTCGACGAGCAGATATGCCCCGGCGGCCACCGCCGCGATCACGACGATTGCGGCCACCAGCGCCGCCCACCACTTCTTGTGACTCGGCTGTCCCGGCCCTGCGGGCGCGGGCCCGATGCGCTGGGGCCCGACCTGCTTGGGTGCGGCCTGCTTGGGTGCGGCCTGCTTGGGTGCGGCCTGCTGCGGCTCGATTTTCCGAGGTCCGACCGGTGGAGGCACTGCTGCCGGTATTTTCTGTTCTGCTGCAACGGGTTTCGCAAAACTATCGGACGGGCCCCGCGGCGGGATGCGACGCGGGGCCGCGGTAGGTTTGGCAGTCTGCGAGACGACCGGTTTCGCGGCCGGAGCTGCAGGCGTTTCGGTTGGAACTGTGGCGATCTTCTCGGTCGCCGCGTCCTCTGTCTCGGGCTTGTCCTTCGGCTGGGGTTCGGCGTCGAGGTCGATTTTCTCCGTCTGGATTCCTGCGGAATCGTCGACCTGCTTCTTCTTGCCCAGATCGATCTTCTCGGTTGCTGCGTCGGCCTCGGTGGCTGCATCGGCCTCGGAGGACGCCTTCTTGTTCTCGTCCGGCATGCATTCTCCCTCGTTCACCGAATCGTCCGAAAACCCACGTGGTCTCGATTTCGTCAGCTGGCAGCCTATCCACCGTGACTGCGGCTCGGCGCGAGCGCCACCGGGGGTGTTCGGACACGATTCGGTGACGTAGGGGCACAATGAGCGCCATGACTTCTTTCGGTGATCTGCTCGGACCCCAACCCACACTGTTGCCCGGCGACGACGAGGCCGAATCCGCGCTGCTGAACCACGAGGCTCCCGAGACGGTCGCAGCTGCGCATCCGACGGCGTCGATCGCCTGGGCCTACCTGGCCGAGGCATCTCTCGAGTCGGGCGCCACCATCACCGCGTACGCCTATGCGCGCACCGGATATCACCGAGGTCTGGACCAGTTGCGTCGTAATGGATGGAAGGGATTCGGGCCGGTCCCGTACAGCCATGAGCCCAACCGCGGATTCCTCCGATGCGTCGCAGTCCTCGCCAAAGCCGCCCGCGACATCAACGAGAACGACGAGTACGCCCGCTGCCTCGACCTCCTCGAAGACTGTGACCCCAAGGCAGCAGAAGCGCTCGGCCTGGGCTGATCGGGCCCGCGCCAGCCGGGCGCGAGGCCGGACCCGGCTGAAGTCGGGCAGTGCTCGGTTGAAGTTGTCGCTGCTGCCCATCATTCAGTGCGCGTTGGCGGCAGGTGTGGCGTGGTTCGTCGCGACGGACATCGTCGGTCACGAGAGCCCGTTCTTCGCACCGATCGCCGCGGTCGTCTCGCTGGGCGTATCGCTCGGAGCTCGCCTGCGCCGATCGGCGGAGCTCGTCGTCGGAGTGACGGTGGGCATCGGCGTCGGCGATCTGCTCATCTCGCTGATCGGTAGCGGGCCGTGGCAGATCGCGTTGGTGGTCGTGTTGGCGATGTCGGCCGCGGTGTTCCTCGACGGCGGTCCGATCATCGCGATGCAGGCCGGATCGTCCGCGGTTCTGGTGGCGACCCTGATCCCGCCGGGCAACATGGGTGGCCCCAACCGCATGGTCGACGCGTTGGTCGGCGGTCTGGTGGGCATCGCGATCGTGGCGTTGATTCCGACACATCCGGTGTGGCGTGCACGCAAGGATGCGGCGAGCGTGTTGGCGACGGCTGCAAGTGTGCTGCAGAAGGTAGCCGACGGTTTGGTGGCGAACGATCCCAAACCGATCGAGGAGGCGTTGCGTAAGGCGCGTGCAACGCAGTCGGGTATCGATGCTCTGCGGACCGACCTCAAGGGAGGCCGGGAAATTGCCCGGATCTCGCCGATGTACTGGAATCACCGCAATCGCCTGGCGGCCCTCGCGGCGACGGCCGATCCGATCGACAATGCCGTCCGCAACATCCGGGTGCTCGCTCGGCGATCGCTGACGCTGGTACGAGACGACGAGATTCTCGATCCGCGCGTCGTCGACGAGGTGGAGAAGCTGGCGCATGCCGTGGAGGTGTTGCGGCAGATGATTCTCGCCGATCCGGGGCAGAAGCCGGATGCGGCGGAGGCAGCACGAGTGCTGCGGTCGGTCGCGGCCGGTGCCAAGCCGGAGTTGATCTCCAACGCCGGCCTGTCGGCGACGGTGGTGTTGGCGCAGTTGCGGTCGATCATCGTCGACTTGCTGCAGGTCGCCGGCCTCAAGCGTATTTCTGCGTTGGCGACGCTTCCGCCGACGGTGAAGCATCCGCACGTCCCGCCGGAGGAATGACCTGAGCGCACACCATTGCACATATGCGTATGTACGCATATGGTGACTCCCGGAAGTCGGTATCGGTAGCGAGGGGGAGTCATGGGCGCGGGTCACGGGCACAGTCACGGGGTGGGCGGTCACTCGTCCACAGGTGTGGGGCCGCCCAAGGCCCGCATTCGCAAGATGGTCGTGGCGTTGGCGATTCTGGTGGTGTTCCTCGTCGTCGAGGCCACCGTGGCCGTGGCCATCGGTTCGCTCGGTCTGCTCGCCGATGCAGGCCACATGCTCACCGACGTGCTCGGCATGTCCATGGGGTTGGTCGCGCTTCTGCTGGCCCGCAAGGGAAGTGCCGCCGCGGCAAGGACTTTCGGTTGGCACCGGGCCGAGGTGCTCACTGCCATCGCGAATGCAGTTCTACTGCTGGGTGTCGCGGCGTTCATCATGTACGAGGCGGTCTCTCGCATCGGCGATGCTCCCGAAATCCCCGGCGTACCGCTCATCCTCACTGCGACAGCCGGTCTCGCGGCCAATGTCGTCGTCATGCTGCTCATTCGCGCCGATGCCAAGGACTCCCTGGCAGTGCGCGGTGCCTACATGGAAGTTCTGGCCGACGCAGTCGGCAGTGTCGGGGTGCTCGTCGCAGGCGTTCTGATGGTCGTGTTTCAGTGGACCTGGGCCGACATCGTCGTCGGTGTCCTGATCTCCCTGTGGGTGATCCCGCGCGCAATCAAGCTCGCCGGCTCGGCTCTGCGCATTCTCACTCAGGCGAGTCCAGGGCACGTCGACGTCGATGCGTTGACCGGCGACCTGACGGCGCTACCGGGGGTGACGGGGGTGCACGACCTGCACGTGTGGACGCTGACCACCGGAATGGACGTGGCCACTGTGCATCTCGAATGCGATGGGTCGTCGTCGATGGTGCTCGACCGGGCCAGATCTCTGTTGTCCACCTACGGCCTCGACCACGCCACGGTTCAGGTCGAACCGACCGCGCACGGCCGGACCTGCAAGGAAGAGCTCACCTGGTGACCGTGCGTATCTCGAAGCCCGGACGCCACACGTCGATCTGCATGTGATCGTCCACCAGTGACGTCAGGACGACCTCGGTGATGTCGAGATCGAACACGTGATACGGCACCAGTTCGCCCGGTGCAGCGTCGAATATCGGTTGCAGCGCAGCCGGATCGGTGATTTCGACGGCTCGACCGCCGATCTTCGCATCCCCGCCCTCCATCGAGTGATGCCCTGGATTGCTGTGCAGCGCGAATCGTCCGTCGCGCTGCAGATCCCGTGCCTTGACGGCACCGAGCATCGAACCGAGGCGCAGGACGCCACTGTCGTCGAACTCGACCTCGGTGCCGCTCACCCGCGGTGAGCCGTCCGCGCGGAGCGTCGCGAGCACATGGTGTTTGTGAGCGGTGAATCTGGCCTGTACGGCCGATGCGAGGTTCGGGGCGGTTGTCGAGAAGTCTTTCCACGTCGTCATGTTGCGAGTATCGACCCCCATCACTGACATCGTGTGTCAGTAATATCGGGCAGATGCGTTCCGCACGGTTGCTTCGGATCATGTTGTTGCTCCAAGAGGGGCGACAGGCGACCGCGCAGTCCCTTGCGGACGAGGTCGAGGTATCGGTACGCACGATCTACCGCGACATCGGCGCGCTCGGGGCCGCGGGCGTGCCGCTGTGGACCGAACCCGGCCCCGGCGGCGGCATCCGATTGCTCGACGGGTGGCAGTCGAAACTGACCGGCATGACCGGTACCGAAACGTCGGCGCTGATGCTGCTCGGTATGCCGTCGGTTGCGGCCGACCTCGGCTTGTCCGACGCCACCGCCGCTGCCGAGAGCAAGCTCCTCGGCGCGCTGCCGGTCTCGCTCCGGGCGAGCGCGCAGCTGTGGCGTGAGCGTGTGCACGTCGATGTTCCCGGTTGGTTCACCGCGCCCGTTGCGAACGAGTTGGTGCCCGTCTTGGCGCGGACGGTGCTCGGTGGTCGGGAGATCGAGATCCGTTACCGCGGGGGGAGCCGGGTCGTCGGGCCACTCGGCCTGGTGGTGAAGGCGTCGGTCTGGTACTTGGTGGCCACTCGCGGTGCGCGCATCCTGTCGTTTCGGGTCGACCGGATCGAGAGCGTGGTGGAGCAGGCTACCGACGTGCTTCGGCCGGTCGGGTTCGACCTCGCGCAGTGGTGGGATGCGTCGATGGTGGAGTTCGATCGGTCGTTGCTGAGGTTCCCCTGTCGAGTCCGATTGTCCGACAACGCAGTGCGTGCCCTGCCTCGGGTGATCGGAGTCGCGGCCACGCCGGATCTGGGCACGGCCGACAGTGACGGCTGGACCGAGGTGGAGTTGATGCTCGAGAGCGAGGAGGTCGCACTCGCTCAGCTGATCGCGCTCGGCGGGGGAGTCAGTGTGCTGGGGCCGGCTTCGCTGCGACGATCGCTGCGTGATGTCGCGGCGAGCATCGTGAGCGAGAACAGTTGAGTCACAGCCAGAATCGCATCAGGAAGTTACCGTTGCCGGCGAAGAACTCGGGAACACCGGACAATCCGAAGAGGGTGTAGATCGCCCCGAAGAATGCCGAATTGACTGCCGGCACGAACAGCAATGCCACGAGAACGAGGATTCCGTAGCCCTTGAACTGGTTCATCGATGCACGGGTGGCGGGCGAGAGCGAGGGTTCGAGTGCGGCGTATCCGTCGAGTCCCGGCACCGGAATCAGGTTGAGGATCGTGGCCATGATCTGCAGGAAGGCCAGGAAGCTGAGCCCGTACCAGAAGGCCTGATGGGTCCCGTCCGTGCCGAACACGCGAATGACGATCAGAAGTAACACGGCGAGAACGGCATTGGCGAACGGACCGGCGAGGGCGATGCGCCGCTGCGTCGATGCCGAGAACTGGCCGGTGCGCAGATATACGGCACCGCCCGGCAGTCCGATTCCGCCGATCGCGATGAATACGACCGGCAAGACGATCGAGAGCAACGGGTGGGTGTACTTCAGCGGGTTGAGCGTCAGGTAGCCGCGGAGCTCGACCTCGCGATCCCCGGCGCGAAACGCGGTGAACGCGTGACCGAATTCGTGCAGGCACACCGAGGCGATCCAGCCGGCCAGTACCAGAACGAACACCCCGAGGCGTGCAGCGGTGGACGTGACGTCCTCGGCTGTCCACGCCACTGCGCCGCCCACTCCTGCGACGGCGAGAACGGCGACGAAGACCGGGCTCGGCAGGACGGGACTGCGACGCAAGGGAACGGTCATCGGACCAGCAACCACTCCTGATGGTGCCGGTAGAACGTCGATCTCTTCACCGTTCGGTCGCCGGCGATGCCGTCGCGCATCAGGTTCGCGGCAGGGGAACCGAGTTGCATTGCGCGCCCGCTCACCCAGCGGCGGGGTAGAAGACGTCGTCGGCTGATCACGCGCGCACGAAGGCCGGGCAGTTCCGCGGTCGGTGCCACCTCGACGCCGGGTACGACGCCGGAGAACAGGCGAGTGTCGTCGACGTAGGCCTCGCCCTCGAGTTCGGCTCCGTCGGCCCCGCCGAGAAGTGCCCGGCCGACCACCGCCTTGCCCGCGTCGTCGCGAATGAGGGGAGTGCCCGACGCCGAGCCTGTCAGTGCCACTTTCGCGGCGCGTGATCCGGTGCCGAGTTTGTAGATGTGCGCTGCGTCGGTGGCCGTGTCGGGCACGAAAGCGAGTTCGACGTGCAGGCGGTCGGTGCGCATCAGTCGGGTCAGCACGGCGGCCAGGGAGGCATCGTCGCCCAGGACGATGATGCGGGGGGCAGGGACCGATTCGATGTCGGAGAAGATCCCGCTGCAGTCGTCGTCGGTCGGTACGGCGTCGGCGCTGCGCAGTGGGACGTCGGTCAGCGTGATCGGCAGCGGCGGGTTCCCGCAGTGCAGAACGAACGGTGTCACGGCGCTCCTAGATCTTCGTCGAACCCTCAGGCGACCATAGTGCCCTCGTTTCGACTCCACCGTAGCGGCATGCGGGCCAGCTCACCGGCTCGGCTAGACTGTTCTCCCGGCCACTGTCGCGCCTGCGACAAATGGTGACTGCTGCGTCCGTTCGAGCAAATCTGCAGCACGTCCTCGCACGAATGCAACGTAGGAGAGCACATGCCGGCGATAGTCCTGATCGGCGCCCAGTGGGGCGACGAGGGCAAAGGCAAAGCCACCGACCTTTTCGGCGAACGACTTCAGTGGGTGGTGCGCTACCAGGGCGGTAACAATGCCGGCCACACCGTGGTCCTGCCGAACGGCGACAAGTTCGCTCTGCACCTGATCCCGTCGGGAATCCTCACGCCGGGCGTGAAGAACGTCATCGGCAATGGCGTCGTCGTCGATCCGGGAGTGCTCCTCACCGAGCTCGACGGCCTCGAGAAGCGCGGCGTGGACACCTCGAACCTGCTGCTCAGTGCCGATGCGCACCTGATCATGCCGTACCACGTAGCCATCGACAAGGTGACCGAGCGTTTCCTCGGGGCCAAGAAGATCGGTACCACCGGGCGCGGAATCGGGCCGTGCTACCAGGACAAGATCGCCCGTGTCGGTGTTCGGGCCGCGGATGTGCTCGACGAGAAGATCCTGACCCAAAAGGTCGAGGCCGCACTGGAATTCAAGAACCAGGTGCTCTCGAAGATCTACAACCGGCGCGCACTGGATTCGCAGCAGGTGGTCGACGAGGTGCTCGAGCAGGCCGAGGGCTTCAAGCATCGCATCACCGATACCAGGCTGCAGTTGAACCTGGCGCTCGAGCGCGGCGAGACGATTCTGCTCGAGGGCTCGCAGGGCACACTGCTCGACGTCGACCACGGCACGTACCCCTACGTCACGTCCTCGAACCCGACGGCGGGCGGCGCGTCGGTCGGTTCCGGCATCGGCCCCAACAAGATCGGGACCGTCCTCGGCATCCTGAAGGCGTACACGACGCGTGTCGGCTCGGGACCGTTCCCGACGGAGCTGTTCGACAATCACGGCGAGTACCTGGCCAAGCAGGGCGGCGAGGTGGGCGTGACGACCGGGCGTGCACGGCGCACCGGCTGGTTCGACGCCGTCATCGCGCGATACGCCACGCGCGTCAACGGCATCACCGACTACTTCCTGACCAAACTCGACGTCCTGTCCAGCCTGGACACGGTGCCGATCTGTGTCGCGTACGACGTCGACGGCGTTCGGCACGACGAGATGCCGATGACGCAGACCGGTTTCCATCACGCGAAGCCGATCTACGAAGAGATGCCCGGTTGGTGGGAAGACATCTCCGGCGCCCGCACGTTCGAGGAACTGCCCATCAACGCGCAGAACTACGTCCTGCGTCTCGAAGAGCTCTCGGGCGCGTACATGTCGTGCATCGGCGTCGGACCGGGTCGCGACGAAACCATCGTTCGACGGGACATCCTGCGGTAGGAAATCTGCGGTACGCAACTTGCCACATGCGAAAGCCCCGAGGCGTCCAGCCTCGGGGCTTTCGCATGTGTGTGAGGCCTGGTCGAGACAGAGCGAATTCTGCGGCATCCCACATATATGTCCGAATCGAGCTGCATATCTGCTCGCCGACGTGGATAATCGGTTCAGGTAAAGCGACGGAGGTTCCAGCGATGACCGAAAATTACAACGGGTTGGAAGTTTTCAGCTACCAATACGATCGGTTCACTTACGAACATCCCTGGATCGGCGCTCAAGCCGGTGAATTCATGCTCGGTCCCGAGGGCGGCGGAATGCTCGAATTCACCCATGCCACTGTGTTCGCTCTTCCCGAAGGTGGCGCGCACGAGGTGCACGGTCCCATACTCGATTGGTACCTCGGTCACGGCGGACCCTATGGGGCACTTGGCTATCCGATCAGCAACGAGCGTCCGACGCCGACGGGCTCCGGCAGATACAACCTTTTCCAGCGCGGGGCCATCGGATGGCTGCCCGATGTGGGTGCGTTCACCATCGGTGGTCGGGGCGAGGAATCGGATGTCAGCCCCGGTCCGGAAGCTGTATCGGTCTCGGCGGTCGACGGTCCTATTTCCGAACTGGGAATTTCGGCCTGAAATACAATTCTGCTCCCTGTTTTCGGCGGTTTATTCGGTCGAACGGTCGGAATAAACGCCGCGCTCTGATTCAGAACAATGTGGGCTCGTCGAATCCCGGTACGCCTTCTATGCCAAGAATTCGTTGTTTGGTGTTCGCTCCACCCGGCGCGGAGAAGCCGCCGACTTCGCTGCCTGCACCGAGCACACGGTGGCACGGAACGATGATCGGCACCGGGTTGCGGCCGAGTGCACCGCCGACCGCTTGCGCCGCACCGGGATGGCCGAGTCTGCGAGCGATGTCGCCGTAGGTGAGTGTCGCGCCCCGAGGGATGTCGCTGCACACGGTGTACACCGACGCATCGAACTCCGAAACGTCGAGCACCAGCGGTATCGGCCTCAAGTCGACGGCACGGCCGTCGAGGAGTCCGGTGATCCGGTCGATGGCATCGGCGGCCAGTGCGTCGACCGGCCCTTCTGCCGCACCGAAGCCGGTCAGGTAGTCGATCATTGCCTCGTCCGACGGTTCGGGCAGCGCAACCGCGGCTACTCCGTCGTCGGTCCAGGCGATACCGCAGCGACCGATGGCGGTGTCGAAGAGCGTGCAGCTCGGCATGGGTCCAGTATCCACCCGAGGTCGGGGAGCAGTCCAGTAGACGACCGAATGGACTTGAATGTTCGATGCCAGTGGGCCAATACTGGAGAACATGGCCTCGAGAGTTCTCAACGCAACGTCACTGGCCCGCGATCTCGGTAGCTGGCGCGCTGACGCCTCCTCCGATGGACCCGGCCGGCGCAAGGCGTCGCGTCCGACGTATCGCGCGTTGGCGGACGGCGTTCGACTCCTCATTCACGACGGTCGGATTCCGTTGGGTGTCGGTCTGCCCAGTGAGCGCGATCTGTCGGCCGCACTCGATTTGAGCCGCACCACCATCACCTCCTCCTATTCGGTGCTGCGTGACGAGGGCTATCTGATCAGCAAGCAGGGTTCGCGCAGTACCGTCGCGCTGCCTGCGGCCCCCACCCCGAACGGACTGCTGATCCAGTCGACGTCGACGTCGGGTCCGGTGGTGGACATGTCTCACGCTGCCATGTCGGCCGCCGACGGAACCATGACGGCCGCGTACGAGTCTGCACTGCAAGCACTTCCGACGTACCTGCCGACGCACGGAATGGAGCCCATCGGCTTGGCGGTGTTGCGGGAGGCCATCGCGCAGCGATTCGTCGAGCGTGGCCTACCGACGACCGCGGATCAGATCATGGTCACATCCGGTGCGCAGCAAGCAGTTCGGCTCTTGCTGGGCACGTTGACGTCACCCGGTGATCGGGTGCTGATCGATCACCCGACCTATCCCAACGCGCTCGAGGCCATCCGACGCGTCGGCGCGCGGCCGGTGCCGGTGCCGGTTCGTCCCGCGGACGGCGACTGGGATCTCGACGGAATTCGCAGTGCCGCACGGCAAACGGCCGCCAAGGTCGCGTACCTGATTCCGGACTTTCACAATCCGACCGGGCAGGTGCTGGACGCCGAGGGCCGGGCCGAACTCGCGCGCATCACCCGTGACACTCGCATGACGCTCATCGTCGACGAGACGATGGTGGACCTGTGGCTCGACGCCCCGCCGCCACCACCGGTCGCGTCGTTCGGACGGGTCTCGGGCTCCGACATCGTCACGATCGGCTCGGCGTCCAAGTCGTTCTGGGGCGGACTGCGCATCGGGTGGATCAGGGCGCACCCGTCGCTGGTATCCCAGCTCGCAGGTTCGCGGGCGGCGCACGACCTCGGCACGTCGATCATGGATCAGTTGGCGTCGTCGTTCTTGCTGCAGGACGCCGAACCCGCACTCGAGCTCCGCCGATCGCAACTGCGTGAACGTCGTGACGTACTCGAGGACGCTCTGGCCGAGCATCTTCCGGACTGGCGCTATCGCCGCTCCGAGGGCGGTATGTCGCTGTGGTTGCAGCTGCCTGCACCGGTGTCGAGTGCACTCGCCGCCACCGCTCCGGCATTCGGAGCGGTGCTGGCGGCAGGACCGCGATTCGGCGTCGAGGGTGCGTTCGAGCGCTATCTCAGGTTGCCGTACACCCGTGAGCCGCAAGAGCTTCGGGCCGCTGTCGCCGCAACGGCCGGGGCGTACCGAGCACTCGCCCCCAGCGCCGAATCGGAACAGCCGGCTCTGGTGTTCTGACGCGCAGGCGGTTACACCCAGACCGACGCGATGTCGGTGGCGGTGGACGGCGGTGGCGTCGGAACTCCGTTTTCGGTGCGGGAGAATCGCGGTGCCGGACGGTGTTGCGTGACGCCGCCGACGTCGATGAGTGAGTCGCGATCCTTCATGTGCGGGTGGTTCGGAGCTTCGGCGAAGGTGAGGACCGGCGATACGCAGGCGTCGGTGCCGTCGAAGATCGCGGCCCATTCGTCGCGGGTCTTCGACAGGAATGTCGAGGTGAACTTCTCGCGCAGTTCCGGCCAACGCGACTTGTCCATCTGCGATGGCAGATCCGTATCGGAGAGGCCGAGTCCGGTGAGCAGCTGAGCGTAGAACTGCGGCTCGAGCGAGCCGACTGCCATGTACTGGCCGTCGGAGGTCTCGTAGGTGTCGTAGAACGGCGCGCCGGTGTCGAGCAGGTTGGTGCCGCGGTCGTCGCTCCACGCTCCGACTCCGCGCCACGACCAGATCATGTGCGAGAGTGCGGCCGTGCCGTCGACCATGGCCGCGTCGACCACCTGGCCCTGCCCGGAGTTCTGTCGCTCGTAGAGCGCCGCCATGATGCCGAAGACGAGGAACATCGAGCCGCCACCGAAGTCGCCGACCATGTTCAGCGGCGGCACCGGGCGCTCTCCCGCACGGCCGATGGCGTTGAGGACGCCGGTGACGGAGATGTAGTTGATGTCGTGGCCTGCGGTCTGTGCCCAGGGGCCTTCCTGGCCCCAGCCGGTCATGCGGCCGTAGACCAAGCGCGGGTTGCGGGCCAAGGCGTCGTCGGGTCCGAGTCCGAGTCGCTCGGTGACACCGGGGCGGAATCCCTCGATCAGCACGTCGGCGCGCTCGACGAGGCCGAGAACCTTCTCGATGTCGGCGGGGTCCTTGAGGTTCGCCTCGACGATGGTGCGACTGCGCAGTTGATGGTCGTGCGGAGAGACCTGCCCGGCGCGTTGGATGCGAACGACGTCCGCGCCGAGGTCGGCCAGGAGCAGTGCGGCGTGCGGGCCGGGCCCGATGCCTGCGAGTTCGACGACGCGGAGCCCTGCGAGCGGTCCACCAGTGTTCGACACGTAATTTGCCTCGTTCCGACGTTGTGCGCTGCGATTGTGACAGGAGACTAACCTGTACTAGGTCGTCCAAGTAATGTGGGTGTGGATAATAAGGCTGTGACTGCCCCAGAACCCGTCCGTATCGGTACTCCGCTCACTCCAGGGGCGACCCGGGTGATGCTGCTCGGCTCGGGTGAGCTGGGCAAAGAGGTGATCATCGCGTTCCAGCGCCTCGGCGTCGAGGTGATCGCCGTCGATCGCTACGACAATGCCCCTGGCCACCAGGTGGCGCATCATGCATTCACGATCGACATGAGCAACCCCGAAGAGCTTCTGGCGCTGATCGATTCGCAGCAGCCGGACTTCGTTGTCCCGGAGATCGAGGCCATTGCGACGGACGCGTTGGCCGAGGTGGAAGCCAGGGGCCGGACGGTGATCATTCCGACGGCACGGGCGACGCAGTTGACGATGAACCGTGAGGGCATCAGGCGTCTGGCTGCCGAGGAGCTCGGGCTGCCGACGTCGCCCTATGCCTTTGCCGATTCGCTGGGCCAGGTTCGAGAAGCATTGTCCACCATTGGTTTCCCTGCCGTCATCAAGCCCGTCATGTCGTCGTCGGGCAAAGGGCAGTCCGTCGTGCGCAGCGAGGACGATGTCGAGGCCGCGTGGGAGTACGCGTTGAAGGGTGGCCGCGTCGATCTCGGCCGTGTCATCGTCGAGGGATTCGTCGATTTCGATTACGAGATAACTCTTCTGACTGTGCGCGGGGTGGATGGAACAGCGTTCTGCGAGCCGATCGGCCACCTGCAGGAGTCCGGTGACTACGTCGAATCCTGGCAGCCGCAACCGATGTCCGACGCGGCCCTGGCCGGTGCGCGCGATGTTGCCGAGCGAATCACGACGGCACTGGGTGGGAGCGGATTGTTCGGCGTCGAGCTGTTCGTCCAGGGCGACAACGTGTATTTCTCCGAGGTCAGTCCGCGGCCACACGATACCGGCCTGGTAACGCTTCGTACGCAACGGTTCTCGGAGTTCGAGCTCCATGCCCGCGCCGTGCTCGGTCTGCCGATCGACACGGCGCTGCTCTCACCCGGTGCGTCGGCGGTGATCTACGGCGGCGTGGATGCGGACGGCGTTTCCTTCGAAGGCGTCGCCGATGCGTTGGCGGTTGCCGAGACCGACCTGCGCCTGTTCGGCAAGCCGACGAGCTTCGTCAGGCGTCGGATGGGCGTCGCGGTGTCGACGGCGTCGGACATCGAGACGGCACGAAGCCGAGCACGCGAGGCAGCAGGAAAGGTTCGTCCTGTCGTCTGACCCGGCACAGGGCACACTGAGCTCATGAGCGCGCTCGGAGAAATACTGGTCGGCCTGGTGATTCTGGTCGGCCTCGTCGGTATCGTCGTTCCCATTCTGCCCGGCACCATCCTGATCTTCGCTGCCGTCGCTGTCTGGGCGTGGCTCACCGGTGGAGCAGCCGCCTGGACGGTGTTCGCGGTCGCGACGGTGCTGCTGGTACTCAGCGGCGTCGTGAAGTACACGTGGCCGGGTCGGCGCATGCGGGAAGCGGGTGTGCCGATGCGATCGCTGATGATCGGCGGTCTACTCGGCATCGTCGGATTTTTCGTCATCCCCGTCGTCGGGCTGTTCATCGGGTTCATCGCAGGGGTCTACGTCGCCGAAGTACCCAGGCACCGAAACCATTCCGAGGCCTGGCGATCGACCGTGCACGCCACCAAGGCCGCCGGGCTCTCCATACTGGTGGAACTGTTCGGTGCGTTGCTCGCCTCGGCGGTGTGGCTCGGGGGAGCCGTGCTCGTATAGATCAGGAGACGCGATACCAAGCCCGGGCATTGCCGTCGAGCACGGCAGGGAGGTCGCCACCGACAGCGTGGGTGATGATGTCGAGGTCGGTCTCCGAGAACGGACGTGGGGCTCGGGTGCCCGGTAGATCGGTGCCGAACATCAACGCCGCGGGGTTGACTCGATGGATCTGCTGCAGCGTGTCGGCGATGTCGAGATCCACTCGACCGAATCCGGTTGCCTTGACGCGTACTCCGCGGTCGACGAGGTTCAGAAGGTACGGCAACCCCTGAGTGGACAAGCCCAGGTGATCGATGCTGACCGCCGGCAACTTCGCGAGGATGGGTTCGAGCGAGAGCAGCAGGGACGCATCGACGTACAGCTCGGCGTGCCATCCGACCAATTCGTGCACGCGACGTGCCTGCGTGGTGAGCATCTGAACGTCGGTCTCGCCGCGCTTGAGGTTGAATCGCATTCCGCGTACGCCTGCGTCGTGCAGCGCGACGATGTCCTCGTCGGAGCATTCCGGATCGATCTGAGTCACGCCCACCCAGCCGCGTCCCAGAGTCTCCAGTGCTGCCATCAGATAGGTCTGATCGGTGCCCTGGAACGATCCCGAGATCACCGCGCCGCCGGTGATGCCGAGCCCGTCGACGTCGTAGAGGTAGTTCGAGACGGTGTACGGATCGGGCAGGAAACCGTGGTTCTCGATGAGCGGAAACTTCGGGTCGATGATGTGTAGGTGGGCGTCGAACACGGCTCCCAGCATGCCAGCTCACGCATTCGGCGTCGCGGCCACCGTGCTCGGTGTTTGAATTCGAAACATGAAACCGGAGACCACTGTCGTTCTCGACGGATACACCTACTTCGAATGTCCACGTTGGCACGAGGGGAGGGTCTGGGTATCGGACTTCTACTCCCACCGTGTCCTGTCCGCTCTCGAGGACGGGTCCGATGTGCGAGTCGAAGCCGAGGTACCCAATCAGCCGTCGGGCCTGGGTTGGTTGCCCGACGGCCGACTGCTGATCGTGTCGATGCGCGACCACAAGCTGCTGCTGCGCGAGCACGACGGCTCGCTGACGGTGCATGCCGATCTGTCGACGTACGTGTCCGCGAACCTCAACGACATGCTCGTGGACGCGCAGGGCCGCGCGTACATCGGGAACTTCGGGTTCGATCTGATGAACTTCGCCCCCGTCGAGACGGCCGATCTTATTCGCGTGGACCCCGACGGTTCTGCGCACGTCGTGGCCTCGGATCTGTACTTCCCCAACGGGATGGCATTCACCGCGTCGGGCGAACTGCTGGTGGACGAGACGGTCGGCAACCGGGTCAGTGCCTTCGACATCGCCGAGGACGGTTCTCTGGGGGAGCGGCGTGACTGGGCGACGTTCGGCGAACTACCGTCGTCGACAGATATGGCGACGGCCCTGGGCGAGGTGAAGGTGGCCGCCGACGGATGCTGCATCGACACCGACGGCACGATGTGGATCGCCGACGCGCTCGGGCAGCGAGTGCTGCACGTTGCACAGGGCGGGGAGATCCTCCAGCAGCTCGATTTCGATCTCGGGGTCTTCGCCTGCGGACTCGGCGGATCCGACGGCCGCACGCTGTTCGTCTGCGCTGCACCGGATTTCAACGAGCATCAACGCAAAATCGAGACAGAGGGCAAGTTGTTGTCTGTTCGGGTGTAGAGCGCTTCGCGCATGTGCACGAAACTTCGTAGTGGGCTACGAAGTTTCGTGCACATGCGGCGCAGCCGCTCAGGCCTTGTCGGGCTCGGAAGCCTTCAGCATGTCCTCACGCTCGACGACCTTCACGCGCTCGCGGCCCTCGGGCTCACCGAGTGAACGCTCGTGCGCGTCGAGGCGGTACCAGCCGTCCCAGGTGGTGAAGGGAACCTGCTTGCCTTCGAGGAACGATGTGACGGCATCCAGATCAGGCTCGGCCGCACCGACGAAGCTCGGTGCATCCTCGAGCAGGTTGGCGACCGTCTCGTTCGCGTCGCCCTTGGTGTGACCGATGAGGCCGACGGGTCCGCGCTTGATCCAGCCGGTGACGTACGTGGCGGGAACGGGGGTGGTCGAGGACGGGGATTCGACGACGCGTCCGGCCTCGTTGGGGATGGTGCCTGCCTGCTCGTCGAACGGGAGCTGGCTGATGTTCTGGCTGAGGTAGCCGACGGCGCGGTAGACGGCCTGGACGTCCCAGTCGTTGTACTTGCCGGTGCCCTTGACGTTGCCGGTGCCGTCGAGCTCGGTGCGCTCGGTGCGCAGACCCACGACCTTGCCGTCCTCACCGAGTACCTCGCTTGGCGACTCGAAGAAGTGCAGGAACAGCTTGTGCGGGCGGCTGCCGACGTCGCGGATGGCCCAGTCCTGCAGGGTGTTGGCAACCATGTCGATCTGCTTGGAGCTGCGGCGGGCCTGCTCCGAGCCCTCGTCGTAGTCGATGTCCTCGGGGGAGACGATGACCTCGATGTTGGGGGAATGGTCGAGCTCGCGTAGCTCCAACGGGGTGAACTTTGCCTGAGCCGGTCCGCGGCGGCCGAACACGTGCACCTCGATGGCCTTGTTCGCCTTGAGGCCCTCGTAGACGTTGGCCGGGATTTCGGTGGGCAGCAGTTCGTCGCCGGTCTTGGCGAGGACGCGTGCGACGTCGAGAGCGACGTTTCCGACGCCGAGGACGGCGACCTTCTCGGCCTCGAGCGGCCAGGTGCGCGGCACGTCCGGGTGGCCGTCGTACCAGGACACGAAGTCGGCGGCGCCGTAGCTGCCCTCGAGGTCGATGCCGGGGATGTTCAGCGCGCGGTCCGCGTTGGCACCGGTGGAGAAGATGACGGCGTCGTAGAAGCGGCGCAGGTCGTCGAGGGTGATGTCGGTGCCGTAGTCGATGTTGCCGAGCAGGCGAACCTGCGGCTTGTCGAGCACCTTGTGCAGTGCGGTGATGATGCCCTTGATGCGCGGGTGGTCCGGGGCCACGCCGTAGCGGATCAGCCCGAACGGTGCAGGCATGCGCTCGAAGAGGTCGATGCTCACGCCCGGTCCGCTGACATTGTGGTCGGACTTCATGAGCGCGTCGGCGGCATAGATGCCGGCCGGTCCGGCACCGACGATGGCGACGCGGAGTGGACGAGTCTGATCAGTCATGTGCAGCGAGCTACCTTCTTCGAGGGAAGTGCGGACACCCCAGCATAAATTAAGGACAACCTGAGCTGGGGCAGTGGGCAAACTTGCCGGATTTCCCGGTTTCCGGTAGGAATTGCTCTGTGCGCACGACATACCTGGTTCGACGGTTCACCGTCGACTTCTGTCGTACCTGCACCAACATGTGTTGTCGGTGACCTGACCCGACGCCCTTCCCCTCCCTGAACAGGACGGGACCCCTCTCTCGACGGCAGCGTTGCCGCAGATCAGCGCCCTGCCGTGCACGGATTCGAGGACACATGACCACCCTGGAACAGACCGCCACTCTCACGCTCGACAAGCTCGGCCCGTCGTTCGGAGCCGAGGTCATCGGGCTCGACGTCGCGTCGGCGTCCGATGCTCAGATTCATGCCGTACGCCGAGCGCTCGTCGACCACAAGGTTCTGGTGCTGCGCGGGCAGACGCTCGACGACGCGGCACACGTCGAATTCGGCCGTCGTCTCGGCGACCTCACGGCCGGCCACCCGGTACACGACAGCGGCCACGTCGCTCCCGAGGTCTACGCGCTCGACAGTCAGGACAACGGTTTCGCCGACGTCTGGCACACCGACGTCACGTTCATGGAACGTCCGCCGATGGGCTCGATCCTGCGGCCCGTCGTCCTGCCACCGCACGGCGGCGACACCAACTGGGCCGACAGTCAGCTCGCCTACGAGTCGCTGTCCGCACCCGTTCGCCGAATGATCGACGGGCTGACGGCGATTCACGACGGCAACCGCGAATTCGGTTACTACCTCGCGCAGAAGCGCGGCGGAAAAGGGAATGTGTGGGACGGCAAGGAAGTCACCGCGCTGGTTCCCGTCGAACATCCCGTCGTGCGGGTCCATCCGGAAACCGGCCGCAAGGGGCTCTTCGTCAATCCGGGTTTCACCTCGCACATCGTGGGGGTGTCGGAGGCCGAGAGTCGCGGCATCCTGGATCTGCTGTACGCGCACCTGACCAAGCCCGAACACATCGTGCGGCACCGCTGGCGGCTGGGCGATCTGGTGCTGTGGGACAACCGCAGCACCTCGCACTACGCCAATCGCGACTACGGCACCGAGCATCGCAAGATGCACCGCATCACGTTGCGAGGAGACATTCCCGTCGGACCCCGATAGTGCCCGGCCCGTCGGATCGAGGAAGATTGGCCGCATGGCGTCGTGGAGTGAACGTAGGCAGCAGTGGGTCGACAGTCGTGAGGAAGCGCGAAACAACGCGTCGAAGGCCGCTGCCGACTCCGGTGAGCAGCGTCCACCGAACGCGTGGCCGTTCATCATCGCCGCGGGCATCGTCGTGGTTCTGCTCGTCGGCATCTTCGCAGCGTCGAAGTTCGCCCCCGCCGAGAACAACGTGACGCAGGCGCAGCTGCTCACCGACGCCGTCGACGGATTCCTCGAAGCACAGAACACCGGCGATGCGGATCTGTTGCGCGAGAACACCTGCTTCGACCAGGTTGCGCTCCTCGTTCCCGGCGACGACGCGCAGTACCGAACCGATCGAGCAGGCGAGGTCGAGCGCAACGGCGAGACGTCCATCGACGGGGTGCCGTCGGAGTACGAGGTCAACGGCGACCGCGGTGTGGTGAAGGTCCCGCTGAAGGAAGAGAAATCCGGAGTGCAGACCGACGATCAGTGGAAGTTCGTCCGCGTCGACGACAAGTGGCTGGTGTGCAATGTGTGATGGCGTGTGTGATGTCGAAACAGCGAGTGACGGAAGGCTGATCAAGTGACCTACGCAGGTGACATAACCCCGGAAGCTGCCTGGGAGTTGTTGCAGAGCAACCCCGAGGCCGTGCTCGTGGACGTTCGGACGCGCGCCGAGTGGCAGTACGTCGGAGTGCCTGACACGTCCGGAATCGACCGCCCCACGCACTTGATCGAATGGGTCAGCTTCCCCGACGGTGCCCGGAACACGAACTTCGTCGAGGACTTGAAAGCCGCAGGCGTGGATGGCGATCGACCGGTGGTGTTCCTGTGCCGCTCCGGTCAGCGATCCATCGGTGCTGCCGAAGCCGCGACGGCTGCAGGAATCGGTCCGTCCTACAACGTGCTCGACGGTTTCGAAGGTGCCACCGATGCCGACGGTCATCGCGGAGCCACGGGTTGGCGTGCGGTCGGGTTGCCGTGGAGGCAGTCGTGACGAACATTCCGAAAGGCGGCGGATTCGACAAGCCCTTGCCCGAGGGTGTGGGTCAGGGAACGCTGGGAGTTCGCGGCGGTCTGATGCGATCCGGGTTCGACGAGAACGCCGAAGCACTCTATCTCTCTTCGGGTTTCGTGTACGAGAGTGCCGGAGCGGCCGAGCAGGCGTTCACCGGCGACATCGATCATTTCGTGTACTCGCGCTACGGCAACCCGACGGTCAAGATGTTCGAGGAGCGGCTGCGGCTGATCGAGGGTGCCGAGGCATGCTTCGGGACGTCGAGCGGAATGTCGGCGGTGTTCACCGCATTGGGCGCACTGCTGAAGGCCGGTGACCGATTGGTCGCTGCGCGTAGCCTTTTCGGCTCCTGCTTCGTGGTCTGCAACGAGATTCTGCCGCGGTGGGGCGTCGAGACCGTCTTCGTCGACGGCGAAGACCTCGAGCAGTGGGAGCAGGCGCTGTCGGTGCCGACGACGGCGGTGTTCTTCGAGACCCCGTCCAACCCGATGCAGTCGTTGGTCGATGTCCGGCGCGTCTCCGAGCTGGCACATGCTGCCGGAGCAACGGTGGTGCTGGACAACGTCTTCGCGACGCCGTTGCTGCAGCGCAGCCTGGAACTCGGGGCCGACGTGGTCGTGTACTCGGGCACCAAGCACATCGACGGCCAGGGTCGGGTACTCGGCGGGGCGATCCTGGGCTCGAAGGAATACATCGAAGGCCCGGTGCAGACTCTGATGCGGCACACCGGCCCGGCACTGAGCCCGTTCAATGCCTGGACGCTGCTCAAAGGGCTCGAGACGATGCCGGTGCGGGTGCGGCATTCGGTGAATTCCGCGCTGCGGATCGCCGAGTTCCTCGAAGCTCACCCTGCGGTGCGCTGGGTGAAATACCCGTTCCTGCAATCACATCCGCAGTACGCACTGGCGAAGTCGCAGATGTCGGGCGGCGGTACCGTCGTGACCTTCGAACTCGAAGCACCGGAGGGGGAGGGCAAGAAGCGCGCCTTCGAGGTGCTGGACGCGTTGCGTATCGTCGACATCTCCAACAACCTCGGCGACTCCAAGACACTGATCACTCATCCGGCCACCACCACGCACCGCGCGATGGGCCCGGAAGGCCGTGCGGCAGTGGGCATCACCGACGGTGTGGTGCGCATTTCCATCGGCCTCGAGGACACCGAGGATCTGATCGGAGATCTGGACCAGGCTCTGAAGTAGTCGGTGTCAGAGCGTCACCGGTAGCGGCTTGTCGATGAGGGAGTAGTGCGCCGCGTCGCCTGCGACCACCCGGCTCTTCTCTCCGTTGGGGTGTACCGGCACGTCGCCGGCCAAGGTGATGCGTTCGAGGCGGCGGTACTGATCGTCCCAGTCTGCGACGGCGTAGTGCTGGGTGGCGCGGTTGTCCCAGATGGCCACGTCGCCCAGGCTCCAGGTCCAGCGAACAGTGTTCTCCAGCTTGGTCACTCGATTCTGTAGGAGATCGAACAGGGTCTGCGACTCCTTGGTCGACAATCCGATGAAGTTCTTGACGAAGTGACCGAGCAGCAGAGTCTTCTCACCGGTTTCGGGGTGCACGCGGACGACTGGGTGCTCGGTCTCGAAGTAAGTGGACTGGAACTCCTTTCGGTACTCCTCGGTCTTGTCGTTCCGAATCTTCTCTGCAGCAGTCGCCGAGTAGTCGTAGTTGTTCGAGTGCGTGGCCCAGAGGTTGTCCACCAACGCCTTCAACGAATCCGGCAACTGCGCGTAGGCGGCGGTCTGTGAGGCCCACGTGGTGTTCCCGCCGTATTCCGGGAGGCTGACCGCACGCAGGATGGAGGCCTTCGGGATTCGGTCGACGAAGGTCACATCCGAATGCCAGCTGTTGGCCTTGCCGTATTCGGAGTCGATGGCCAGTGTTCTGGTGCCACGTGAGGTGACAGTGGGGTGCGGGGTGGTCGGCGACCCGAGCAATTCGGCGAACGCATACTGGCTTTCGTCGTCGAGGTGGTGCTGGCCGCTGAAGAAGATGACCTTGTGCTCGAGCAGAGCGCGCCGAACGAACTCGACAGTGTTCGCATCGAGATCGCCGCCGAGTCGCACGCCTTCGATGCGGGCACCGAGGTTGCCACCGATCTTGATCGCACGCAGAGCTGTCGTATTCTCGACAAGAGTGTCCACCGACATGTCGATACCTTTCGCTGGTCGAAGACTGCCCGAATTGCACCGGTGCAGTGCGGAATTCAACAAGCTGACCATTGTCGATCGGTCATGTACACAGTTCGATTCACCGTGATCTCAACGCCGCAATCGATCGGTAGCAGTGTCCGTATCTGCGTCAGGGCTCGAAGACGCTGAGCACGGTTCTGAACTTGGCCGTGGTTTCGTTCAGTTCGGCGTCGGGGTCGGAATCTGCGACGATGCCGCCGCCGGCGGTGGCCGTTCCGGACAGTCCGTCCGCCGCGAGTTCGATGCAGCGGATCGTGACCATCCATTCGCCGTCGCCGCTGCCGTCGGTCCACCCGACGGCTCCGGCGTAGAAGCCACGGGAGCCCTCGACGTCTGCGATCGCAGCCATGGCCGCGGCGCGGGGAACCCCGGCGACGGCGGCCGTGGGATGCAGCGCCAGTGCGAGATCGAGCGCCGAGGTCGCGGGATCGGCCAGGGTGCCGACGATCGGCGTCGACAGGTGCCACAGCTGCGGAGTGCTGCTCAGCTGGGGTGACTCGGGCACCTCCAGCGACTCGCAGAACGGCGTCAACGCAGCACGGATCTCGTCGACGACGAATCGGTGTTCGGCCTGATCCTTGGCGCTGGCCGCCAACGCCGCGGAGATGCGTGCTTCTTCGTCGGGATCGGTGGAACGCGCAGCCGTCCCGGCAAACGGATGGCAGCTGACGATGTTGCCGCGCTTACGAACCAACAGTTCCGGGCTCGCGCCGACGATGTGCGTGCCGGTCTTACCTGCGGGCGACAGATTCGCCAGAAAGCCGTTGCCCATCGGATCGCGGGAGACCAACGCGCTCAACACCGAGACAGGCTCGATCGGCGATTCCGCGGTCACCTCGATGGCCCGCGCGAGCACGATCTTCTCGGCTGCACCGGCTTTCAATTGCTCGACGACATCTCGCACTCGCTGCACGTGGACGTCCGGATCGGGAATCTGTCGTGCGACGGTTGCCGCCGGTAGCGGCGGCAGGGTATCGGTTGTCATCCAGGGCCCGTCGAGTCGGTAGAACTCCTCCGGTTCGATCAGGGCGGTGGCGTCGGACATGTCGAAAGGGAGTGCGCCGACGACATTTCGGCCTTCCCGGACCGCGGCCACCGCGTCGGCGACGTCGGGAAAAGCGTGCCGGACACCCAGTCCGACGACGTGGTGATCCTGCCGGGACAGAACGAATTCGAGAGTCATCAGAACGGGTTCTGAGTGCGGCCCACCAGGTCTGCGACGGAATCGAGAACTTTGGTCGGTCGGTACGGGTACTGCTCGACGGACTGGACCGTCGAGATCCCGGTGAGGACCAGGATGGTCTGCAGTCCGGCTTCGAGGCCCGAGAGCACGTCGGTGTCCATCCGGTCGCCGATCATCAGCGTGTTCTCGGAATGCCCGCCGATCGCGCGCAGTGCCGACCGCATCATCAATGCGTTGGGCTTGCCCACGTAGTACGGCTCCTTGCCGGTGGCCTTCGTGATCAACGCTGCCACCGAACCGGTCGCGGGCAGTGAACCCTCACGGGAGGGGCCGGTGGCGTCGGGGTTGGTGGCGATGAAGCGCGAGCCCTTCTCGACGAGGCGAATGGCGGTGGTGATTGCCTCGAACGAATACGTCCGGGTCTCGCCGAGCACCACGTAATCCGGGCTCGAGTCGGTGAGCGTGTAGCCGATGTCGTGCAGGGCGGTGGTCAAGCCGGACTCGCCGACGACATAGGCGCTGCCACCGGGTCGTTGATTGCCGAGGAAGGTCGCGGTGGCCAGAGCCGAGGTCCAGATCGACTTCTCCGGAATGTCCAGACCGGTGAATGCGAGACGTGCGCGCAGGTCACGGGGGGTACGAATCGAATTGTTGGTCAGTACGATGAACGGGATTTCGTTGGCCTGCAGTTCGGCGAGGAACGTGTCGGCACCGGGGATCAGGTGATCCTCGTGGACGAGCACGCCGTCCATGTCCATCAGGTACGTCCACTGCTGAGGCTTCTCGGTTTCGCTCACCCGTCCATTGTGAACTATCGGGTCGTTCCGCTGGCTTCACTCCTGAACTATCGGGTCGTTCCGCAAGCTTCACTCCTGCTGCTAACTCGCCTGCAGTTCCTCGGCACGTCGGGAGTTGGCCCGGTGCTGTTGTCGCTCGCGGGCAGTCGTTCCGCCCCAGACTCCGAACGGTTCGTTGGCGGCCAGTGCGAATCGTCGGCACTCTTCGATGACCCGGCAGCCAGCGCACACCTGCTTCGCGCGGTCCTCCCGTACGCGGCGGGCCGAGCGGCCCTCGCCGGACGGGGAGAAGAAGATCTCCGAGTCCTGGCCGCGGCAGAGTGCGTCGACCTGCCAGCCCCAGGATTCGGCGGCGGAGGAGATTCTGCGTTCGATCATGGCGATTGCGGTGTTGTTCGACGTGGTAGAGCTGTTCGGCATCGTGGCGACCCATTCCTTTCGTCGACGCTGCGCGAGACCCAGCCCGCACAGAACGATTCGCTACCGAAAAGGCTCGCCGCGTCGAGGGTGCGACGCAATGGTTGAAATCAGGGTGATTCGAGGGTCCTGTTCAGGACACGTCGGGGGTGTACCGAAAGAGCGCGTTCAATCGATCGTCCAGCATCAAGAGCGGAAGCAATGCCGCCTGGATCGCGCCGACCGCCGCGGGGAGGTACTCGCCTGCGACGACACACATGAGACTGCCGAGAGCGAACAGTATCAGCGTCATTCGGGGGAGTAGCCACGTCGGCTTCATCGCAGTGTGCCTGACCCCGTGGATAATTGCCGCCACGACCGCCACGAGAATGGTCGCGTGCGCGGTCAGACGTACCAGATCGGACGTGTCGGCTGCTTGGAATGTGCCGATCACGACCAGCGAACCGAGAGAAACGACACTCGCTGCGTTCAGTTGCTGATAGCGCGGCATGTCGCGAAACAAGCCTTACCTCCTCGGTTGCGTGCAGTCGATGGTACCGGCGGGTCAGCTGTTCATCGCAAAGCTCTAGGTCTTCAGGCGATTTCGTAGGTATCGGCTACGCGGTCGGCAACAGCCGATAGTGGACTGCCGCGTCGTGTGTATTCGTGGCATGGTGGCGGTATGACTCGGCCGCTCAGGTTCTCCGCATTCGTCATGAACACCACGTCTCATATCGTGCACGGTGCGTGGCGCAAGCCGGAGGCGGAGCAGACCGATTTCTCCTCGTTGGAGCATTGGGTGTCGTTGGCGAAAGAACTCGAGCGCGGCAAGTTCGATTTCATATTCTTTGCCGATGTCGTGGGACTGTACGACGACTATCAGGGTTCGTGGGAGAAGTTCGTCGAATCCGGATTGCAGATTCCCAGCAACGATCCCACCGTGATCGCGTCGGCGATCGCTTATGCGACAGAGCATCTCGGTATCGCGTTGACGTCGTCGATTCTGCAGGAGCATCCGTTCAACTTCGCGCGAAAGATGTCCACGCTCGATCACGCGTCGGACGGCCGCATCGCCTGGAACATCGTGACGAGTCTGTCGCCGAACGCCTGGCGCAACTTCGGCTTCGGAGATATGGCTCTCCACGAGGATCGATATGCCTGGGCGGACGAGTACGTCGATGTTGTGTACAAGCTGTGGGAAGGGTCGTGGGACGACGGAGCGCTGTTGCAGGACAAAGCATCCGGTCGGCACAGCGATTTCTCGAAGGTGCACAAGATCGATCACGTCGGCGCGCGCTACAGCGTCGAGGGCCCGCATCTCGTGGCTCCATCGCCGCAGCGGACGCCGTTGTTGTTCCAGGCCGGTTCATCTCCGACGGGCCGACGCTTCGCCGCGCGTAACGCCGAGGCCCAATTCATTGCGTCTCCGACACCCGAGGCCGCGCGCTCGCTCATCGCCGACACGCGCCGTCTGGTCATCGAGGCCGGTAGGTCCGTGGGGGACCTCGAATTCTTCCAGGGTCTGTCGTTCGTCATCGGGAGCACCGAGAGCGAAGCTCGACGCAGAGAAGCGGAGTTGGACGAATACGTCGACGACGAGGCGATGATCGCGCACGCTGCGGGTGGGATCGGCATAGATCTGGGCTCCTACGATCTGGACACCCCGATCGGTCAGGTGCAGGGAGAAGGCTCCCAGAGCACGTTGGCGTGGCTCCGCGAGGCGATCACCGATCGAGAACCCACCGTTCGGGATCTGGCGCACATGCGGACTCGGAGCGGGCGGGTGGTGGGAACGCCGGAGTCCATCGCCGATCGTCTCGAACAGTGGCGCGACGCCGGCGTCGACGGGATCAACGTCATCAACTCGACGATCCCGGGCAGCTACGTGGAATTCATCGAACATCTGATGCCGGTTCTTCAGCAGCGCGGGCTGGCGCAACGGGAGTACGGCCGGGGCACCGTCCGACGCAAACTCACCGGCCGGGACAGACTGCCCGCGTCGCATCCGGCTGCCCGATACCGGGGCGCCTTCAGCTGACACCAGGCAGTTCGGAAACGTGGCAAGGGTTGAAATCATCGTGATTTCAACCCGAAAGACCACGCGCACTTGACTTTTCAATCTGAAGTTCTATACATTCCTGTCACCATCCAGAGCGACCGAGAGACCTTGGCTCTACGACGTCGCAGCAACCCCGCCCTCGGGCGTGTGGGTGCTACCGCCAGGACCGATGGAGGAACTGCTGATGAACACCTGTATCCGTACGCCCGCCTGACCGGTTCGCGTACTCACAGTCCACCCTTTCGAAAGGCACCACAGCGATGATCGCTGCCCATCCGCACCGGCGGCTCCGGTGACGCAACTACAGACCTCGCCGAAATCCACCGGTTCGAGCGACACCGCAGAACTGCCGGACGAGCAACTCGTCGTCGCCAGGAAGTGGCATCCGTGGCGTTGGGTGATCAGCATCGCCACCCTGGTCGTGGTCGCTCAGTTCCTGCACGGCTTCGCCACCAATCCGGGATGGGACTGGGGCACGTTCGCCCAGTACTTCACCGCACAATCGGTGCTCTCGGCCCTGTGGCTCACCATCCAGCTCACGTTCTGGGGAACCCTGATCGGCTTCGCTCTCGGTATCGCGCTTGCGGTAGCGAGGCTGTCGAACAACCCAGTGCTGCAGGTGATCTCGTGGTTCTATATCTGGGCGTTCCGGTCCATTCCCCTGATCGTGCAGCTGCTGTTCTGGTTCAACATCGCGTATCTCTACCAAACCCTGTCGGTGGGAATTCCGTTCGGACCCAGCTTCTTCGAGTTCGACGTCAACAACGTCATCAGCGGCTCGACGGCAGCGATCATCGGGCTCGCTCTGCATCAGGCCGCATACTCCGCTGAGATCGTCCGCGCCGGTATCATCTCGGTAGATCATGGACAGCTGGAAGCGTCTGCAGCACTGGGTATTCCGAAAAGTCGAGAGTTCTTCAAGATCATTCTTCCGCAGGCGATGCGGGGGATCTTGCCCAATGCGGCCAACGAGGTGATCAGCCTGTTCAAAGGCACGTCGATCGTCTCCGTCATGGCCATCGCCGAGCTGTTCTACCAGGTTCAGGTCATCTACGGCCGAAGCGGCCGAGTGGTGCCGCTGCTGATGGTGGCCACTGTCTGGTACATCATTCTCACCTCGATTCTCTCGGTGGTGCAGTACTACGTGGAGCGGCACTATGCCAAGGGGGCAGTGCGCACAATCGAACTCACTCCCGTCCAGAAGCTGCGCAAGAAGCTGGCCGAGATCACCCTCGCCCCGCGAGGAGCAACACGATGACCACTCTCGACGCCACCACGTCCACTTCAGAGACCGAGTTTGCAGTGGAGGTTCGTGGAGTGCACAAGTCCTACGGTCCCCTCGAGGTGCTCAAAGGAGTGGACCTCACCGTCCGCCCCGGCGAGGTCACCGCGATCATCGGCCCGTCCGGATCCGGCAAATCGACCCTGTTGCGCATCATCAATCACCTCGAGAAAGTCGAACAGGGGACCGTGCGGGTGGACGGCGATCTGGTGGGCTACAAACGCAGAGGTACCAAGCTGCACGAGCTGAGCAACCGTGAGATTCTGCGTCAGCGTTCGCAGATCGGGTTCGTGTTCCAGAACTTCAACCTGTTTCCGCACCTGACGGTACTCGAGAACGTCATCGAGGCACCGATTTCGGCGCAGAAGCGCAAGCGTGCGGATGTGGAGCCCGAAGCGCTGGCGCTGCTCGAGCGGGTCGGCGTTGCCGCGAAAGCGCACGATTACCCGCGTCGGCTCTCCGGGGGCCAGCAACAGCGAGTCGCGATCGCGCGGGCACTGGCGCTGCGCCCCAAAGTGATTCTGTTCGACGAGCCCACCTCGGCGCTCGATCCGGAGCTCGTCGGCGAGGTGCTCGAAGTCATTCGCGGACTTGCACGCGATGGTGCCACGCTGGTGATCGTCACGCACGAAGTGGGCTTCGCGCGCGAGATCGCCGACACCGTCGTATTCATGGATTCCGGCGTCGTCGTCGAACAGGGATCTCCTGCAACTCTTCTCGATTCGCCGCACCACGAGCGGACCAAAGCTTTCCTCTCCCACGTTCTGTAAACCACCTCACTTCAGCGAAAGACGGACAACACTCATGTCGAAACCATCACGCAGGCTGACGGTCATGGCCGCAGCATTGGCCATCGTGGCGCTCACCGCGACTGCCTGCAGCGAACCGGAGGCCGAGTCGCAGGTCGTCACCGAGGACGGGCAAAGCTTCGACCTCACTCCCGAGCAGACCGAACGAGTGCGAGTCGACAAAGTCGACGAGATCGCAGCGAAAGTGCCACAGGCCATTCGAGACCGAGGAACGCTGATCGTCACCGGCTCGGGCGGGACCGCGCCGCCGCTGCGCTTCTACGCCACCGACGACACCACCATCGTCGGATCCGAGGTCGACTTCTCCTACCTCGTCGGCGACATTCTCGGGCTGGACGTCGATCTGCAAGTTGCCGACTGGTCGCAGAACTTCGTCAAGATCGACTCCGGTGAGAACGACGTGTTCATCTCCAACGTCACGGTCACCGAGGAGCGCAAGGACAAGTACGACTTCGCCACGTACCGGCTCGACAACCTCGCATTCGAGACCCAGAAAGACACCGATTGGAAGGTCGAGAAGCGTCAGGACATCGCAGGCAAGAAGATCGGCGTCGGGTCCGGCACCAACCAGGAGCAGCTGTTGGTGGACTGGAACGAGGCGAACGTGGCCGAAGGTCTTCAGCCGGCGGAGCTGGCCTACTACCAGAACACCTCCGATTACTACCTGGCACTGGGATCCAAGCGCATCGACGGCTATCTGGGCCCGAACCCCTCTGCCGTCTACCACGCAGCAACCAGTGGGGAATCGAAGGTCGTCGGGACGTTCTCCGGAGCCGGTGATGCGTTGCAGGGAGAGATCGCGGTGCTGACAAAGAAGGACAACGGTCTCATCGAGGCCATCCACGAGGCACTACAACATGCCATCGACGATGGCAGCTACCAGCGGGTCATCGATCGGTGGGGCCTGCAGTCCGAGGCTGTATCCGACTCCGTCGTCAACCCGCCCGGGCTGCCTCGTAAGCCCGCGGCGTAGGAACACGGTGAAAGTCGTAGTCGTCGGTGGCGGCATCATAGGAGCGTCGTCGGCGTGGCAGATCGCAGGACGCGGGCACGATGTCACCCTGCTCGAGCAGTTCGGGCCGGGACACAAGAACGGTGCCTCGCACGGCAGTTCACGGATCTTTCGGCATGCTTACGCCGACGACTACTACGTATCACTGGCCGCTCGGGCACACTCGCTCTGGCGCGATCTCGAAACCGCGACCGACACAGCATTGTTGGCTGTCACGGGAGCAGTCGATCATGGAGATCCGGCGACGGTGAATCCGAGGATCGACGCACTGAAGCGGGCTGGGCTCGAGTTCGAGGTTCTCGAACCTGTTGCTGCGCAGCAGCGGTGGCCCGGACTTCGATTCGACACCACAGTGCTGTTCCACGCTGCGGCCGGGCGACTTCACGCCGATCGCAGCGTTGCCGCAGCGATCGAAGCAGCTCGCTCGGGCGGTGCGACCGTCGAATACGAGACGCCGGTGCGTGAGATCTCCGGCTCCGACGTGGTGACGGACACCCGCACCTATGTTGCCGACGTGGTCGTTCTCGCTGCTGGGGCGTGGACATCCGAGTTCGTGCCGCAGGAAGTGATTCCGCCGCTGGTCACCACCCAGGAACAGCCGGCGCATTTCGTACCGTTGCGCCCAGAAATGCAGTGGCCGAGCTTCATTCACCATCCCGGTGCACTTCTCGATACTGCCGGCATCTATGGATTGTCTTCGCCCGACGGTATCAAGATCGGCGAGCATGCCACGGGGCCGGTCGTGAGTCCTCGTACCCGTGGCTTCGTGCCGAACCCGGATGGTGTGCAGCGATTGATCGACTACGCCGGGAAGTGGCTGCCGGGAGTGGACGCGAAATCCGCGGACCCATCGACGTGTCTGTACACCAGTACGCCGGACTCCAACTTCGCTATCACGCGCAGCGGTAACACTGTAGTAGCGGCAGGATTCTCGGGCCATGGCTTCAAATTCGCGCCCGCCGTCGGTGAGGTGGTGGCCGATCTCGTCGACGGATCACGAAGGCAGGGGAGAGCATGAGTGCGACGTTCGAAGTCAATGCCCGCGTCACCGGTGCCGATGATGCACGCCTCCAGTTCGTCAGGATCGGGCAGGACGATCCCCTTGCAACGCCGTTGCTGCAGGAACTGGCGCTCGAATACGCGTCACGATACGGCCGGTCCCCTGGGGAGCAGTATCAGGAGTTGAAGTCGTATCCCGGTCACGAGTTCGAGCCACCCGGTGGGGTTCTGCTCGTGGCCCTGTACGACGGCGTTCCTGTTGCAGGCGGCGCGTATCGGCAGTACGCCGAGGACACTGCCGAGCTCAAACGAATTTGGACGGCGCAATCACAGCGGGGTCGAGGCTTCGGCAAGCGTGTCGTGGCCGAGCTGGAACGCAGCGCACGCGAGCGTGGATATAGCCGGGTCTATCTCACGACGGGCTGGAATCAGCCGGAAGCCGTAGCCCTGTACCTGGCAGCCGGATACACCCCGCTGTACGACCGGAGCTTGCCGTCCAAGACTGTCGGATCGCACCCCTTCGAGAAGAGTCTCGAATGAGATCGCTGCTGTGAGTGCCCCGCCTGCGCCGTCGCTGGGTTCGGGTAGTACGAGGAGCGTTTGCAGAGGCTGTCAGTCGGCTCGGTTGCAGTTGTATTCGAGCGCGGCGGCGACCCAGAATTCCAGTGCTTTCTCGCTTGTCAGCGCATCTGCGTCGACGGTGATCCACCCTCGGCCCATCGAGCGGTCTCGACCCATCACAGCGTGGTGCGCTCCGTCGCGCTGGAGGTATTCGGGTTCATGGACCCCATCCACACGAACCAGCAGCGCACGGTCGTCGGTGCCGACACACACCACCATTTTGTCTCGCACCATGAATGCGAGCCCGCCGAACATCTTCTGCTCGCGCAGACTCTCCTGCTCCGAGAGGATGTCGCGAACGCGGTCTGCAAGAAGTTCGTCGTACGCCATGTCCTCGTACCCCTCCGATGGTCGTTGCCCTCATCGAAGACTTGATCGGGATTGGGCGCAACCGGGATCTCCCTCTGCGCGGCATTCCTTTGGCTTCAGCGCAGGGTCGACCGCAGACAGGGCTGTGCCCTGACGCTGGTGCGGACCGTCATGCGGGTTGTCGTGGTTCCTCGTCGCCGGTGTCGTCGGGTGGGTACAGCACTTCCTCGGGGTGGTGGGCGTGATTGATCAGCCCACGCCGGCGTGGGTCCATTCCGGTGGGTGGATGCCAGAGGGTGCGGCCCGGATATCGATGTCCTGCTGTGGTTTTG